>NZ_CP107905.1 GCF_036014015.1 Streptomyces sp. NBC_00457
CCTCCGGCAGCCGAATACTCGCTTCGCTCGTTTCGCGCGTCCCCGCGCGAATTGCCCCGCCTCCGGCGGGTGTTATGGAAATTGGCCTCCGGCCATTTTCCATAACGGCGTGCCTCCGGCACGGAAAAGAGCGGGAAAGGGGTTTGTGCCTCCGGCACAAATCGAGGGTGTCTATTTTGTTTTATGGGTGGAGTGTTGGGGTTTTAGTTGACGGTTGGTCATATACCTTCGAATGAGCGGGCTTAGGGGAATCTCCGATTCCCTTAAAGATAAGGCATTTGATTTGTATTCCGTGAGGAAAAGTAAATCACGGAATACCAGGGAAAGGCAACAGAGCCCCTCCGGGGCCCAATTGCCCGTGTGCGGATGGAGGGTTGGGGCTGCCTCCGGCAGCACCCCGCCCACTCCCCCACCCCGCGCGACGGCCACAGGCCGACGCGCCGCACAAGACACCAGCCGCGCCCGATCCCCGAAGCCGCCGCGCCGACCACGCCCGCCCCCACCCCCCTTCTCTTCTCATTCGGGCAGGGAGCAGCGGCAGCAGAGGGGATGTCAGCAGACGCACCACGCCTGATTGTTGGGATGACCAGGGGTGACGCGGAGACCCCCAGGAGGCCGCGCAACACCCAGCGCAACCTCTACCGCAACACCATGGCGCAACATCCAGCGCAACCCGCAGCGCAACAGGGTTCCATCCGAGCGAAAGAGACACTATTATTTGAAGTCCTGGGGGAGGCGACCCCCGGGAACCGCAAGGGACCAACGAAGGGGAAAGACGTGGAACTGACGATCACTGACGGGATCGTGCGCGGGGTGCGAGGCGCAGACGCGCCCATGACTGGGCTTGCAGTGCAGGCCCGCACGATCGCTAACTTCCTGCCCCTGCTGTGCTCGCGAGCAGGAGTGACGATCGTGCACAACTGCGACCGGAATTACACCGGAATTCGGTTCGAGACCAAGGCCGCCGGTCCGGTCGTGCTGGAAATGCCGACGGGTGAGGAGCCGTACCGCCTGGTTCAGGAATTCATCGACCCGGACGAGTCGGGGCGCATGGAAGTTGAGTTGCGGCGATTCCCGCAGATCTACAAGCCCCACGGAATCGCGCACATCACGGCCGAATTCCTCCGGTCGAACGGATTCCTGAAGTAATCCGCACGGGGGCGCCCGGTTGGGGCGCCCCCTTCCACCCGGCATCAAGGAAAGAGGAAGGGACCATGGAGAACACGCGGAT
Organism: Streptomyces sp. NBC_00457; assembly: GCF_036014015.1. NCBI lineage: Bacteria > Bacillati > Actinomycetota > Actinomycetes > Kitasatosporales > Streptomycetaceae > Streptomyces > Streptomyces sp. NBC_00457. Next base: position 1,232 of record NZ_CP107905.1, read on the forward strand.
TGCAGAGCAGGCCCGGGAAGCCGGAGCCCCGCTCACGGACGCCGAGAAGGAGCAGGCCCGTTACGCGCTGCGGGAGATGGCGCGCAGCGAGAGGGACCCGGACGCTCTGAGGGTGTCTCCCGAACAGCTGGACGTGGTCGGGTCGTTCTTCGAGTTGGGTTGGGCGATGGGTGTGCGCACCGGCCACACCGGCCCCGCCATGGCCGATGTGCCGGTCGACCGGGCGACGGTTGACCGCGCGTTCATGGAGCTGCTGCTGTCTGAGCGGGTGGCGAATCAGCTTGCGCTCTCAGTAGCTCAGATCCTTGACCCACAGGACGCCGGACCGGTCCTGTGGCAGAAGGTCAGGTATCACGGGAGCCTGACACGGCGTCACGGCCTCTACTGGGTACAGGCGATCAAGGCGCAGGCCGGACCGGTGGGAGCGGCTCACACCGTCCGCTACGACCTGTGCAAGGTGATCGGCGCCATGCCGGTGCCCGCTGTCACGAACGTACGACGGCAGAGCCTGACGCCGCTTCCCGAGTTCCGCGCGCCGATGGTCTAAGTGTGCAGGTCAGGGGTGGGTTCACTCACCCCTAAAACACACTATTATTGCAGTTGTTCGGGGGGCGGTGGCCCCGCCCTCCGACCCGCAGAGACCAACAGCGAAAGGGAACACCGCATGACTCAGCAGTTCGCCGAGCGCGCTACGAACGTCGCCCCCACAAGCGCCCGTAACGCCGACCTGTCCGACCTGGTCAGCATCCTGGAGGACGGACAGCGCCGGAAGCTGGACGTCATCGCCCCCGCGTCCGCGCTGCGGATGCGCGAGGGAAACGTGCACGTCGAAGGCGTTGAGGCCCAACTCAGCGCGCGCGGCGTGACGGCCGTAGACGGCATCTACCGGCCCACCGCCGTTGCCGACGAGGGGATCTCTGACAAGCTCCGCATCCCGCTGGCGTACCTGCGCCGCATGCGCGCGGAAAACGTCCCGCTGCTGGACGAGAACGTCAACGCGTGGCTTCGTGAGGGGCCGGAGCGCCGTTTCATGCTCCGCGCGTTCCGGGGCGAGAACGGCCCCGGCATGCCCGGTGAGGGCGTGGCCCGCGCGCTGCTGTCCGACAGCTACAAGCTGATGGACAACCTTGACATGCTGCTGGCCGCCCTGGACGGGGTGCAGAAGTCCGGCCACCCCACCCGGATCACGGGGTGCGACCTCACCGACCGCCGCATGTACGTGCGCGTCGAGTCCGAAGCGGTCGCGATCCAGGCCCGCAACCTGCTGCGCGGCTACCGCTCCCCGTTCGACGGCCGCAGCGGTGACGAACTCCCGATGATCTCGGCGGGGTTCGTCATCACCAACAGCGAAGTCGGAGCGGGGGCGTACACCATCACCCCGCGTGCGGTCATCCAGGTCTGCCGCAACGGTCTGACCCAGACCAAGGACGTCATGCGCGCTGTGCACCTCGGAGGCAAGCAGGACGAGGGCGTTGTGTCCTGGTCCGGCCAGACCCAGCGCAAGACGCTGGAGCTGATCACATCCAAGACCACCGACGCCGTGCGCACGTTCCTGTCACAGGAGTACGTCGAGGCCAAGGTGTACGAGATGGAGGCCGCCGCCGGTAAGACGCTGGACGAGCCGACGAAGACGATCGAGCACGTCACCAAGTCGCTCAGCATCGGCAACGAGGCCAAGGACATGATCCTTGCCCACTTCGTCCGGGGCGGGCAGATGACGGCCGGGGGTGTGATGCAGGCCGTCACGTCGACCGCGCAGACGCTCGCCGACGCCGACCAGGCCGCCGCCCTGGAAGCACTCGCGGTACCCGCCCTCGCGGCCGCCGCCGCGCACGGCTGACAGACCCCCGTGCGGGCCGGGCAACTCCCCCAGCCCGGCCCGCACGGGCCCGACCGACCCAGAGCCCGGAGCAGCGCCCCAGCCCCGCAGGGAGCGCCGAGCGCTCCCGCCCCGGCCCCTGCCGCGTAGCGGCAGCACGATGCGTCGGCGCAGCCGCCCGCGCGCCCAGGACACCCGTTGTGCCCAGGGGCGCAGTGCGGCCGGCCTCCGGCGCCCACCGCCCACCGCCCGCCATGCAAGGAGTCCTCATGCCTGCACGCCCGGAGCTCACCCACCCCGGAGACGACGCCATCGCAGCCGCCATGAGTCGCACCCTCACCGCCCTTTCCGCCGTGTTCCAGGCACTCGGAGACGGTGAGCACACACTCAACCTCGTGGCCGAGCGGACCGACCACGCATTCGTCACGGGCCGAACCGATCTCTCCATCGGCATGGAGCCGCTCCGCCTGGCCGTCCTGGACGAAGAAGAGTTCTGCGCCCTGCGCATGCTGCTGGTGTTCGCGCTGGAGGGCAGCACGATGCGCAGCGCCGTCCTGATCGCCACCACGGCCGCCGACCCCAACCCCCGTGCGTGCGGCTGGTCCATACGGGACGGGTGGCTTCACCCCATGGACACGGCCGCGCTCCAGGAGGCCGTCATTCCGTGCCCCGACGTCGCCGCTGTCAAGCGCGAGGTCTACCCCGCCCCCGTTCTCCTCCAGCTCCCCGACTCCGACTTGGAGGACCCGCATGCCTGAGCCGGAGGTTCCGCGGCCCGACGACGACGCCCCGGCGTCCGGGGCCGCCATGGGCCGCGCCCTGCACGCACTGACCGCGTTACTCCCGGCCCTGGGCGAGGGGAGCCACGAACTCAACATCACGGCCGACCGTACGGACGGCACGGAAGCGAGCGCCGACCTGTACGTCTCCGTCGAGCCGGGATCATTGCGCGTGGATCACTCCGATGAGGAGTTCGTGCAGTTCTTCATGCTGCTGACGTTCGCCCTGGACAACAGCGTCCGTGACGCCGTCCTCGTCGCTACGACCGCCGACGCTGGCCTACGCGCGTGCGGCTGGGACGTACGGGCCGGATGGCTGCACCCCATGGACACCCACGAGTTCCACGTAGCAGTCACTTCCTGCTCCGCAGACGACCCCGCGCCGCCCGTGCTGGTCTGCCATGCCCCCGTACTGCGCCACCCCCACCGATCCACCGGGGAGCGCTCATGAGCGACAAGCCCGCTGCCACGCCGGACGGCTACTGCACCAACACCGAGCCGGTTTCCGGCACGACCGAGCAAGTCAACGGCCTCGCACTCGGCGGGAAGTTCGTCAAGATGCACGGCCGCCGCTACGCGGACTGTCCGTGTGGCCGCCTGACCGACCGGGGCAACCTCCGCCGACACAAGCAGCCGCAGGAATAGCCCCACAGACGCCGTCCACGCTCCTCCCCGGTACGGGGGCGTGGACGGCCCGCCCCGGCCAGCGCGCCACTGGCCGACTGCCGCCCCGACGCTCGCCCCCTCCCCTTCGCCGAGCGCGGGGCGGCAGGCCCCCCGGCCCACCCCGTCGAGCCCCGAGGAGTCGCAGCCCATGACCAGCCTGAGCCTGACCATCGACACGCCCGCCGGCCCCGTGCGCGCCACCGCCGGCCCCCGCGACGCCGACGCCGTCGTGTTCGAGCTGGGCGGAGCGATGCGCGGCAGCGTGCACGTCACCGGCACCACCGACCCCCACCACTGGGACCAGTTCACCGCCGTACGCGCCTGTCTCGGCCCCGTGAACGCCTTCAAGACCACCGCCCCCGACGAGGACCTCCCGCGACTCGCCAACGGCCGCACCGGCTACCACGGCAGCCTTACCCTCTACCGCGACAGCCTCGACCGCCCCGAGGTCTCGGTATACCCGCTGTTCTCCGCCGCAGATCACCCACCGTCGCAGAAGACGGCCGCGGTACTCACCGCCGTCTTGCGCGGGTGCGCCGAGCACGTCGAGCAGCGCGCCGACCTGCCCGCGATTCTGGAGGCCTCCCGGCAGCGCGATACTCCCGGCCTGCTGCGCTTCCTCACCTGGTCCGCCTCCTACCACCAGGCCGAAGCCGTCCGCCTGGAGCGCGAAGCCCGTGCCGCGCTCCCCGCACGGAAAGCCGCCGAAGCCGCCTGGCGGACCGCCGCACAGTGGCTCGCTCTCTCCCCGCACCCGGTCCTGCTGCTGGTGCTGGCCGACCGTCCCGACTCACTGACCCAGAAGGTCAGGGGATTGCAGTGGTGGGCCCCCTACTGCGTCGACGCAGCCGCTGAAGAGCGCGAGCGCGCCCACCGCACCCAGGAGGAAGCCGACTCTCTGCGCGCCCAGCAGCGCAGGCGCCCGCGCGGCCACCGCCCGTACCTGGTCGGCACTCCCTGACACCCGAAAAGAAGCGCAGGTCAGGGGTGGGTTCACGTCACCCCAAAAGACACTATTATTAGTAGTGCGAGAGGGGGCGACCCGGATCGCCCCGCCCCCTCTCGCACCCGGAAGCCGAGCCGAAGGAGCCACCGTGCCTGAGGAGTTCACGTTCACCGCCAACACCGGCTCGTACGGCTACCGCGTCCTCGACCGCCGAGAGCGCGCCACCTGCTACGGGGTCGCCTGGTACCACGCGGACTGCCGGGCATGGGTGGCCGAGTATCCCGGCAACCGCCCCGGCAGCGGCGGCGGCATCCCCGGCTTCGCCAGCCGCACGTGGGCCGCGCGCTTCCTCTACCGCTACCGCAAGCCCGAGCCGTCCGGGCGCCCCTGACCCACCGCCCCGCACCCCAGACCGACACCGCCAGCCCGACGAGGGAGATGTTCTGACCATGCGTTGGCTGATGAGCCTTGGTGAGCGCACCCGCCCCGACGCACCGACCTACGCCGAGGCCCCCGCCCCCGACCAGGCGCGCGCCCTGGCCCTGGTCGACGACTTCGCCCACCTCTTCACCGTCCTGAAGGAGTGGCGCCAGGAATACGGCGAGGAACTGACCGCCTGGGCCGTACAGGTGGAGGCCGACGACGTCGAGAACCTCCCCGCGGAACTCATCGAGCAGTGGGAATGGGAGGGCGCCCCGGTCCGCCTCGACACCGAGCGGGGCGGCTACGTGAAGGTGTCCGACTACCGCGACGTTCCTGTGCGCCCGGGCGTCAGCGCCCGCACCACCACCGGGCTCCCCCTGTGGACCGCCGCCCCCTGACCCGTCCGGCAGGCCGCCCGCGCTGCTCACCACCCCCTTGGAAGGAGAAACCGTGTCCGCCGGACGCCACTTCGGCCTGGTCATCAGCCGCATGCCCCGCCTGACGTACGCGGCAACGGTCCTCGCCTCTGCGGACTGCCGGTTCGTGTGCTCGACCTGCTACACGGACTGCTGGGCCATCTACCGGCTTCACGGCGAGACGGTGTGGATGTGCTCGGGGTGCACCGACCTGAAGGACAACGGCCTGACGCCTGGCCCCCGCAGCTTCCACACTCAGCCGCCCCGTCCACTCCGGGTGGGTGAGCAGCTGCGCAGCCCGGAGGGCGTGTGGGAGGTCACCAGCTTCCGGCGGGTCTGGACCTGGGGAGGGCGCCGCCTCCAGCAGCAGGCCTGCGTGTATGTCGTCACCCGTGAAGACGGTCACAAGGAAGAGTGGCGGGGCCACGACATGGCCGACTTCCACCTGATCCCGGCCGAGTTCGAGCACATCACCCGGTCGCGCTGCAACGAGCTGGGCAGCGTGCTCACGGCCGCCGGCCTTTCCTGGGCCGACAACGGACACCGGGCCACCCCACGGCGTCTGACCTACACCGTCACCGGCCCCCGCGGCCGCCAGTGGTCCATCCGGCCCGTCCCCGGAATCGACTTCGACCCGTGGCAGCCCTCGAATCTGTGGCGCGCCGTCCGCGCCACCCCGCCCTACCAGAGCCCCGTCATGTCCGCCCGAGCCCTGGCCGACCACATCCGGGAGAGCCCCGCGTGAGCGGCCAGCTGCACCCGTGGCGCCCGGAGGACTTCGACGACCAGTCCGAGACCTGCGGCGCACCCCCAGGCCAGCTGTGCCGCCCAGGGTGCGACACCGGATATACCGCCGAGGACCCCGCCGGGAGGCCGAGCTCCGCGACCAGGGCGCGAGGAACCACGCGCCCGGCACCACCTCCAGCCAGCCGAAGGAGTGAACAGACTGCCATGACACGCGAGTTGACTACGCAGGAGCAGGTGGACGCTTTCGCCGCCGAAGTGGCGCGGGAGCTGGGTACGCACTGCCGGACGGCCAAACTCACGGGCTACGTACGCGGCATGGGACGGCTCATCATCGACGGCGAGGGCCGCGCCCTGCGCCTGTGCCAGCCCGACGACCGCCGCCCCGATCGCCTGAAGATCCACGCCACGGACGAGACCAAGATGATCGCGCCGTCGATCGGAGTCACAGCCAGCAGCGCCCGCCACGTGGCACGCGAGATCACCCGGCGGCTGTATCCCTTGCACGCCGAGGCCGCGCAGCAGGCCGCCGAACTCGCCGCACGGCAGGAGGCGGAGGAGAGCAGCCGACGCGCCGTCACCGAAGCCGTGGCCGCCGCACTCCCCGGGGCCCGGGTCGACGAGCAGTACAGGCGCACCCGGATCATCTGGCAGCACGACACCAGGCCGCCCGACGAGCGCGGCCCCGTCCAGGTCGACAGCGTCACCGTGGTCGTCGGCCCCTCTGGTGAGGGGGCGCAGGCCGAAGTGTCCGGGCGCCCCAGCTCCGTGATTTCCATGCTGACCGCGTTCACCCAGGCGGTCCGGGAGTAAGAAGCGCAGGTCAGGGGTGGGTTCCCCTTAAACCAATTGACACTATTATTAGAAGTCGAGAGCGGTTGCCGCCCCATCGGGTCCCGTCCAGCCTCCGCAGACCCTCCCAGCCCGGCCCCCAGAACGAGGCCGCGCCCCGCCCGACCGGGCCGAAGGGCGCGGCCCTCACAACCGCACACCGAGGTGCTGTAGCTCAGTTGGTAGAGCGCGGATCTTATAAGTCTTGAGGTCGTGGGTTCGAGTCCCGCCAGCACTACTCCAACGCCGTTCCACATGACTGGAGTTGTGATGACCGACACCGAGGTCACCAAGAAACCCGAGACGCCCGCCAACGTGGCGTCTGCCGTCCTGGACGCCATCGAGGCGCAGCCCAATGTCTTCAGCATGGACCACTGGGCATATCTGCCCGAGGCCCTCCGGCTGGCCCCCGAAGAGGCTCCGGCGTGCGGTTCCCAACTGTGCGCGGCCGGATGGACGGCGCGCCTCACCGGCTGGACGCTCGTGTCCCTGCCCGACGAGGAACAGACGGAGGTCACCGGCACGGACGACGACGGTGACGAGTACGAGACGCTGGCCAGCGTCTACGCGGAGCGAGGCGAGGAGCGCCGCCTGATCTGCGACGTTGCCGCCAAGGCGCTCGGCCTGAAGCCCAACGAGACGTTCTGGTACGTCGACGCGCCCACCGCCTTGAAGCGGCTGCGCGAGATCGCCGGACGCTGACCCACCATCACCCGGCCACCGCACCGGCGGCCCCAAGCCTGCGTAGCTCAGCGGTAGAGCGGCTCCACTTGTGGGTGGTCAGGGGTTCAAATCCCCTCGCAGGCACGCACCTACCTGACCGCCCCTGGAGGCCGCGATGGCCGACACCGTCAGCATCCCGTCCGAAGTCGCCGAGGCGTTCACCGACGCCTGGTGCAACAGCGTCATCACGTCCGACGTCGCCGCCAGCCTCGGATGCACCGAAGCCGACACCCTCGCCGACGTGCTCCGTGCCCTCGGTGCCGAGCAGGCCGCCGACGAATGGATCGACGCCCACGCCGAGGACGACGAGCCGGGCGACCACCACTTTCAGGGGACCGTGCCCGCAGGCGCCTCGCTCGCGGCCGACGGGATGCACTGGAGCCCCGCCCCTGCCGACACCCAGGACGAATCCCTTCAGTCCGCCCACGAGAAAGGCGTGCACGTGACCCACACACCTCAGCCCTCCCAGTGCAGCCGGGACGAGCCCCACGCTGCTCGATCGTGCGCGGGAGACAGGACACACACCGACCGCCAGACCACGCGCCGCGTTCTGCGGCGCGAAGTCGCCGGCACGATCGGCCTGCTCACCGACGAACACGACTTCCGTGCCATGCGGCATTACCGCACCTTCGCCTTCGCCGACTTCGCGACCTACCTGGAAGCGGTCGAAGACCTTCTCAGGAGCCGCGCGTCCCAGGGCGCCCACACCACGGTCGCTCACTTCGACCCGCAGGAGTACGCCGACTTCTGCGCCGACACCGGTCTCGACCCCGACAGCCCGTCCAGCCGCGCCCGCTTCACCGCCGAACTCGCCACCATGGGCCCGGCCCTCCCGTACGACGGCCAGCCTTTGGCCGACCTGATCCCGGCCCTGGCCGACGAAGCCGTCCGCCAGGCCACTTGGGAGTACGCCTCCATGCTTCTGGCCCGTCTCGGCGCCTGCACCTGCTGCGGCGAGGACATCGGTCGAACGGCCTTCGCCCGGTCCTCTAGCCTGCTGGCCCGCATCCTCGACACGGCCCGACCGGGCCACCGACACCTCGTCTGCAGCGTCTCGGCGGCACCCGAAACCCTGGTCGCCGTCCTTCACGCGGACACGGACCCGGACGGCGCGAGCCAGCTCGACGAGGCCGAGGCCCTCGAATTCACCACGGTCCTCGCCCTCGGTCTGGCGACCGGGAGCCCCGGCGGGCTCGTCGTGCGGACCACCGCCCCGAGCGCCCCGGACCAGGTCTACGGCTGGCGACTGCGCACAGGAGACTTGCAACCCCTCACCGCGGGCGAGGTCTTCGACGCCTACTGCACCGACGCCGAATCCGGCGGCCTGGTCTCCCCGGAATCCGACGTCGACTACTGCGTGCCGCCGGACCTCGGGCCGGACGCCACGCCGCCGACCCACCGGCACTGAGAGGCCCAGGCACACCGTAAACGAGCAAGTCAGAGGGGGGTTCACGCCAACTCAACTCACACTATTATGGAGGGTGAGCCCGGGTCGTCGCCGCGCCGGTATCCCACCCGCCAGGGTGACGGCCCGCCCTCTTCCCCCGTTTCCAGTTCTCAGGAGCTTGCCGTGCAAGGGAACCCGATGCCGGTCATCGACTGGTACAGCAACAAGGCCTACCAGTGCCCGCGTTGCCGCCACGACACGGTCGCGAGCCCCTCCCGCTGGGAGGTGTACACCTGCTGCAACTGCGCCACCCGCTTCGCCCGCTTCCCCCGTCTGCAACGCCTCCTGCGCCACGTCGGCGTCACCTGCGAGTTCTGCACGGAGCGCCACCCTGTACTCGTCGACGGCGAGCCCTTCGGGTTCCTGCGCTGCCGCCACAACGGCGTCGGGATGTACACGGAGCATCAGTTCGAGGCGTGGCTGTACGACACGGACGAGTTCGCCGACCACCGCGACCGTGTGCTCTACCGCAGCACCCGCGCGAGCCGCGCCGAGGCCATGGCCGACCTCGCCCACTGGCGCAGTATGTTCGGCCCCATCGAGGACGACCTCAGCCCCGTCCTCGCCGTCGTCGCCGACGAGCAGTGCAACAAGTACGGACCGGACGTGACCGGGGAGCAGCGCGACGCGTTCCGCGACGGCACGCTGGAGGTCTACGGCGTCGGCGCCCTGCGCGCCTTCACCCCGCCGCACCCCCGGCGCGGGCAGTTCTACGCCGACACCGCCACCTTCACCTGGGGCCTGATCGCCCCGTCCGGCCTGGAAGGCATCTACACCAGCGCGGCACCGAAGTCGCTGGCCGCGCACGCACCGCAGCTCTGACCTACCGCGCGCGGACGCGCACGCCTCCCCATTTGCGCAGGTCAGGGGTGGGTTCACACCCTCCCCGCTTACACTATTATTAGTAGTGAGCCCGGGGTGCCGTCACCTCCCCCACTTCCTTCACCAGGCGACGGCACCCTCCCCACTTCCAGCCCCAGGAGTTGCCATGCTTCGAACGCTGCGCCGCGCCCTGCGACCGGCACGTCTGCGCATGCCCGCCCGCCGGTTCGCCGCCGGGATCGCGGAACTGCCGCCCACCGCGCGCGAAGCACTCGGCACCGACGTCACGGCCGGGGAAGCCATCGCCTACAACCGCGTCCGTGTCGCCACCGCGACCGCCGTCGCCCTCTACCGCAGCGGATACACGCTGCCGATGACCGACGACGAGCTGGACGACGCGGTGCTCGCCCTGGACTTCCCCTACTCGGTCCCGAGCGCGGAGACCCGCGCGTCCATCCGTGCCGCGCTCGCCGTCCTGGACGCCGACTACACCGTCACCGTCACCCGCTGACCAGCTGCCCGCCCCGGCCGTGGGCCGCCCCGACCAGGGCGGCCCACACGGAAGGAGCCCGGTGTTCCTCGTCGTACCCGACCCCGCTCACGGACTCGTCGCCGCCCCGCAGTCCTCTGACGACCTCACACCCGCCACCGAACAGTCCCTCGCCGACCAGGGGTTCACCTGGAACAGCGAGATCGAGGCGTACACCCGCCAGACCGGCCACAACCCCGCGGCCGTGGACGACACCGCCGGCATGCTGCGCGAGCTCGGCCACTACGTCTTCTCCTCCCACAAGCCGCTGCCCAGGAGCTGACCGCCGCCCCGGCCGGCCCCCGTCCCGCAACCCTCCCTTGTGCAGATGGAGTTCCGCCATGTCCCGACGCCGCACCCAGCCGCAGCGGCCCGTCCGGTATGCCGCCGCAGAGCACGAGGGACGCCACCAGGTCGTTGACCAGCTCCACGGGTACGCGCTCAGCAGCCACGCTACCCGCGCGGCCGCCGAGGAGGCGGTGCACGAGCTGACCACCAACCCGACGGCCGCGATCGAAGCCGTCGAGGAGCTCGACGCCGCCCAGACGGGCCCGGCCGCCCGCGAGCGCCGGATCCTGCGCCGGTACGGGTACGCCTGGAGCCTGCGCCAGGACGAAATGCTGTCCCTGCGCGGGGAGTTCAGCCATGACCGACTGGAGACGCTGATCTCCGGCGGCCATCTGGCCATGGTGTTCAGCCCGGCCGGTCTGCCGTACTACACCACTCCCGAGCGGTACGCCCAGCTGTCGCCCCGCTGGATACGGGACGGTGACGAGTCGTTCCCGGCCGCCGACGCCGCCCGCCTCGAACGCCCCCGCCCCGCCCTGGAGTTGCTGCCCGCGCGCAAGCGCTACGAGCCGTGCGAGGCGCACGGGATCAGGCTGTGGCGGTGCCTGATCTGCGGGCCGCGCGAGCGCTTCGAGTGCCAGTGGGGCGAGTGCACCGCCAACCGCGTCACGGCCTACTGCGAGCGCTGCGTGCGCATGGACCCCCGGCGCACCTTCCCGCTGCCGCCCCGCCGAGAGCACGACTGGCCGTAAAGCGGCAGGTCAGGGGTGGGTTCACCTCACCCTGAAAGACACTATTATTGATGTTGTTGGTCCTGCGGAACACCCCGTACGGCGGGGCCGCCGCCCCGCCGTACGGGCCCCACCCCGCCGCGCACCCTCAACCGCCCCAATGCGCCGAACAGGCAAGGAGAAGGAGAGCCCCATGGCCACCGCCGTCTCGACCCAGCCCACCGAACCCGTCACGCACGAGGAGGAAGACGCGCCGCAGATCGTCCTGCTCGACCCGGCGCAGGTGGTGCGTGACGAGCAGAACGCCCGCGAAACCGACACCGAACCGGACGAGGAGCTGATCGCCTCCGTCAAGGAGATCGGTGTCGAGGAGGCCATCAGTGTCCGGCCCCGGCCCGACGGCACGTACGGCGCTTTCAAGGGCTGGCGGCGCGCGCAGGCACAGCAGATCGCCAACGACACCGCCGAACAGGACGGCCGCCAGGTGCGCAGGATCAAGGCGCACGTGCGGGAAGACCTGGTTGGCAAGGACGGCTGGACCCGGTTCCTGTCCCTGGTCGAGAACACGCACCGCGAGGAGATGAGCGAGCGCGACATCCTGAAGTCGCAGGAGCTGGCCCTGATCGACATGAGCGACGTCGAGCGCCGCCGGGCCACCAGGGCTCTCGGCGTCGGCCGGAACGCCGCCAAGCAGGCCAAGGCGGCGCAGAAGCTCGACGACGCCACCCTTCGCCGGGCAACGGCCGGAGGCATGGACCTGGAGCAGATCGCCCAGCTGGCGGAGGTCGAGAACGTGCGCGGCGCGGAGCGCCGTTTGCTGCGCGCGCTGGAGCGCGACCGTGAGGAGGGCAACGGCGGGCGCGGCCACTGGGACCAGGAGATGGCGCTGCTCAAGGCCGAGCAGGCCGACGACGACGCCCGGACCAAGGCCGAGGAAGCCCTCAAGACGGCGGACATCCCGCTGCTGGGGCAGCCGGGGTGGGGGCAGAAGGACACGTCCAAGCCGCTGGTCGAGCTGACCACCGGGCTGGGCAATCCGCTCACCGAGGACAACCACAGGAACTGCCCCGGCCACAGCGCCCGGCTCGATGACGAGCACCAGCCCGTGTGGCACTGCTCCGACCCTGCCGCGCACGGTCACAAGGTCCGCCCGCAGCCGAAGAAGCCCAGGACGGAGGAGGACGAGGCCAGGGCGGAGGAGCGCCGCAAGGTCATCGCCTGCAACCGGGCCTGGAAGGCCGCCGCCGGTCCCCGTCAGGACTTCGTCGCCCGCCTGGTGCGCCAGAAGACCCTGCCGGATGCGGCCCGCGTCTTCGCGCAGGAGGTCGTGCTCACCCTCCCGTACTTCTACAGCTCCTGGACCGACAAGCACGAGTCCGAGACCGTCGCCCGCTTCCTGGGCATCAAGGAGCCCGAGCACGCGGACCTGACGGATACGGCGGTGCAGCTGCCCAAGGCACGCGTCGTCAACGCGCTGTTCGCGCACGTCGCCGCCGCCTGCGAGTACGACATCCGCGAGCCCAAGACGTGGTCGAACCTCACCGTGCGGCAGGCCCGCTACCTGCTGCTCCTCGAAGCGCTCGGTCAGGACGACAACGGCAGCTACCGGCTGTCCGAGGTCGAGGACGAGGCGGTCGCCCGCCACCGGCCCGCCCCCGCCGCCTGACCGAACCTCCCCGCAAGCTCCGGCCGGGCACGCCCCTGCCCGGCCGGTTCCCCCATCCCCGCGTCACAGAGAGGCGAACCAGCATGACCGTCACCATGGACGAAGTCCTCGACTTCATCGGCCAGTTGCCGGATGCGATCAAGGTCTCGAAGGTCCAGGAGGCCTCCGCGAGGCGGCTCCGCGCGATCGACAAGGAGGCGTTCGCCGGACTCGTGGCCGGACGCCGGGCCCGCATCAACGAGTCGCTGCGCCCGGCCCTGCTGCGCGGTCTCACCGGCACCGTGCAGGAGCGCAACCGCACCGGCACCCGGGCGGGCTTCCTGCTGGACGAGGAATCCACCCGCATCCTGCGCCGCGACCCGCGCAACACCAAGTACCGCATCCCCGAGGACATGACGCGCTTCCGGCTCCCGGGCAGCGGCATCCCCGTCGCCTGCCTGGACGAGATCGAGGACGACTGACCGGGCCTGACGGCGCCGCCCCGGCATCGGGGCGGCGCCCGCCACCCGCCGATCAACCGGCCGGGCCCCTCCCAGCCCGGCCCGCACGTGAAAGGCCGTCATGACTGACCAGCAGGCACCCTCCCCCGGGCCGGACAGCGACGCCCCGGACAGCCCCGTGACCCTCGCCGTGCTGCGCGACCTGGTCCGGACAGACTGGAAGCACCTGCCCGGAGACACGCTCGTCGTGCTCTCCCAGGACGCCGAGGGCAACCTCTTCTCGCCCTTCTCCTACTACACCCGCTCCCGGTACGCGCCGACCCACACCGACCGCCTGGGCGACGTCTACCCGATGCCGGAAGAGCTGAAGGAGGACGAGGACCTGCGCGAGTTGTACGCGGACCGCATCCCCGACACCGCCGTCCCCGCGCTGGTGCTCTTCCCGCTCGGCTGAGCGAACGCCCACGGGCGGGGGCGCCCGCATCCGGACGCCCCTCGCCCGCAGGCCGCCAACTCCCCTTTGCCCGGGGCCCTTTTCTGGTCTCGGTATTCACGAAAGCGATGTGTCACCGCCATGTCCGCCCCAGCACTAGCCCCCAGGGAAGGACCGCAGGCCCCGGTGCTGGTCATCAGCGACAGCACCGACGACGATCCGGTCGGCCTGCGGACGTGCCCGGTCCCCCGCCTGCATCTGCCGTCGCCCCTTTTCAGCGCCGAGGAGTACCGGCGTGCCCCGCTCGTGCTCCTGGACGACCGCAGCTACAGCGACTTCACGCTCCGCCACGTGCCGCACCGCCGGGGACTGATCGTCGTCCTGGTCGACCCCGACGACGGCACCATCTACCCCCGGGCCGCCGCCATCGGGGCCGAGGCCGTCATCCGGGCCGGAGACAACCTCAGCTGGCTGCACCTGCGCCTGCACGACGCCACCGAATGCCGCTACGCCCACTGGGAAGCGCTCCTGGCCGGCGGCCCCGCCGACCCTCCCCCACCGGCCAGCAACTGACGCCGGGCGCCCGGGCCCCGCCGCGCACTCCCGCGATCCGAAGGAACTGACCCATGCACGCGATACCCCAACGCTGTGCCCACCGGCCGCTGGCGGGCGGGCTGGTGGTGCCGTACGTGACCCTGATCAACGACGGCCACGCGGCCTTCGGTGTCCTCGACGCCGACAAGACCATCAACGCCTTCCGGCGCCGCCTGTGCCAGATCTGCGAACACCCGCTGGACGAACGGTGCTTCCTGCTCGTCCGCCCGGCCGACGTCCTCAAGGGACGCTCCCCGGAACCGGCACTGCACCCCGAGTGCCTGCCGTACACCGCCGACCACTGCCCGATGCTGAACGGCACCGCCACGCACTACCGCCGCAGCCCGGTCCTGGCCAGCCACCCCGCCGGACGGCCCTGCACCGATCCCTCCTGCCTCTGCCTGTCGCGCACGACGGGCGAGGGCCCCACCGCCCGCAGCGGAAGCCCTGCCGACCGGTACGAGGCCTGGATGATCCACACCCGGAACTACCAGCTGGTCACGCTGCCCGAGCGGCCCGATGTGCCCTCCGGCATCAGCCTCGACGTGCCTGTCCTGCGCCAGCGCGTGCTGCGCACCGCGACTCTCACCCCCGACCAGCAACACCTGATGGACCTCTGGAACGCCCTGATGGACGGGTCCTGACCGCCCCGTTCCACACGGAAGGAAACCGCCATGCCGATCAAACCGGACCCGGCCACGCCCGCAGGCGGGGCCATCATCGACCTGGCCGACCTGATGGACGGCCTCCAGGAGCGCACCGGCGAATGGCCGGGGGCGGACACCGTCAGCATCCTCGAAGGGTGGCTGAGCCGCTTCAGCTTCGCCGTCGACGAGAACCTCGCCCCGCAGGTGACAGGCCGCGCGTGGGTGCTGCGCCAGTGGGACCGGCACAGCGACGATGTCACGCTCTGGTCTGACGAGGCTTCCGCCCTTGCCTCGCTGGCGCAGCACGTGCGCAATGCCTGGGACGACGTGGCGGGCGAGGACGGCGTCCCGTTCCGTCCGCCCGCCGACGACCGTACGGCCGTGGACCTGTTCTACGAGTCGAGGGAGGACATCGAGGGCTACACGCTGTACGACGCGGACATCTCCCGCTGCGTGATCGCGCCCCGAAATCCCAGCCTCTCGGACGCCGAGGAGTGCGCGGAGGCGAACAGCGCGGCGGTGTTCCACGCGATGCGGGGGCCTGACGACGAGGGCCTGCCCTGCATGGAGATCGCGGGCATCCTCGTGTTCGTCTACCTCGACGCCGACCGCGGGGCCGTACGGGTCTCCGTTCATCTGGACACCACCGACGAGCAGCTGGTCCGGGCCGACGGCACGGTGCCGCTGCTGGTGGAGATCGAGGACGCCACGGTGTTCGACAACCTCACCCCGCCGCCGGCCCCAGCGCCGCCGACCGGGTGGAAAGCCCGCTTCCGGCACCTCACCCGCCGTACCGCTCTCTCCGGCGGCGGTAAGTGCCGGCAGGGGGGTTGACCATCCCCCGAGAAACACTATTATTTTGAACAGGAGGTGTTCGCATGGCCCCGTCCGTCACGCACGTGACCGGCACCATCGCCGGTGGCGTGGAAGTCCGGTTCACCCAAGACGGCATTGCTGTCTGCCGGTTCCGTCTCACCGAGACCCCCACGCAGTGGGATGCCGCCGCGCAGAAGTGGCGTGATCTGGACCCGATTCCCTACATCTGCACCGCCTGGCGGGACCTGGCCAGCAACGCCGCCGAGTCGCTCGCCGACGGGGTCAACGTCCTGGTCAAGGGGCGCATCACCGGGGTCAAGGACGACTCTCTCTACCTGAGCATCGACGACCTCGGCATCAGCCTGCGCAAGCGCATCGCCTACACCGAGACCAGCCTGCCCAGTCCGATCGCCGCCCGCAGGTACACGGCACCGCCGGCGCCTCAGCCCGCCGCCGCGTCCCGACCGGCCACCGGGCCGGGCGGCCCGCCCGCCTGGTGGGAGCAGAAGCCGTCCGCCAACTGGTCCTAGCCCGGCCCGTCCACGGCAGCCGCCGACGGCACTCCCCTTCCCGTCGGCCGCTGGTCCCTTCTCCCTTCGCCCGCCCCGGCGCGGCACCGGTTCGCCTGCCAGTGCCGCGCCCTGCCCGAAAGGCCGGCCGCCCATGCCCGCACGCGCCGTGTCCGAACGAGCCACACGCGCCGCGCTCGCTGCCCACTTCGCCCCCGGCCAACTCGCCGCCGACCTCGATAAGTACATACCGGCCGAGGCGTGGGACCGGCGCGTCCGCGACGACGGCAACGGGCTCCTTGCCTCCTACCGGCCGCGCGAGGAGCTCGCCCAAGCAGAGCTGACCTGCCCGTTCGTCATCCCTTCGGACGAGGAGTGGCCCACCGCCCTCGCCGACCTGGGGCCTGCCTGCCCGCTGGGCCTGTGGGTCCGCGGCCGCGAGCGACTGCCGCGGCCGACCGGCAATGCCGTCGTCGTGACCGGCAACCGGGTCCCCACCGAGCAGGCCGTCACCCGCGCGCACGACTTCGCCACCGCCCTCGCCGAGGCCGGTCACACGGTCACCGCCACGCTCGCCTACGGCGTCGACTCCACCGCCCACCAGGCCGCCGCCGAGGCGGGCCGGGCATCCCTCACCGTCCTGCCGCGCGGCCTGGACGGCACCCACCCCCACGCGCACGCCCCGCTGCTGCGCTCCGTCCTCGACGGCGGCGGCGCGGCGGTCAGCCTCTACCGGCCCGGCACAGCAGCCAGCGGCGCGACGCTGAAGGCCAGCGCCGTCGTGCTGGCGGCGCTCGCCCGGGCAGTGATCCTCGTCGAGGCCCTGGACCACGTCGAGGCGATGTACGCGGCCGAGACGGCCGTCGACCTCCACCGGCCCCTGCTCGCCGCGCCCGCCACCGGCGATGTCCGCTCCAGCGGCAACGCCCGCCTCATCGACGGGCAGCTCGCCGTGAACAGCCCGGACCCCCGTCTCCCGCTCGCTCTGCCCCACGCGCGTGTGGCCCGCGCCGGCGACGTCGCGGACGGCGACCTGCTCCTGGCCGCGGTCGGGGAGCAGGGAGCCGACTACTTCAACACCCCCTACATCGCCCACCCCGAGCCTTTCGACCCGTCGTGCGGCTGCGGCGTGTGCTGCCTCGTCACGGAACCCGGCGAGGTGGTGGTGCTGTCCCAGGGCGATCCCTGGGAGTCCTGCGATCCGTGGCCCGCCGACGACCTCCTGCTCATCGTCTCCGCCCAGCGGCTGACCGGCCGGCCCCTCGAGGAGTGAGAGCCGCCATGCCCCGTCCGACCTACACGCCGCCGCTGCCCGGCCTCAGCTCCGACGACAACCTGGACACCGTCATCAACTGGGGTGCCGGCGCCGACAGCACGGCCTACATCACCAAGATGCTCACCGCCCCGGAGGCCCACGGGATCGACCTCGACCGTACCGCCGTCCTCTACATGGCAGCCGGCAGCGAGTGGCCCGAAACCCGGCTCCTGGCCGATATCGGTAATCCCGGCTATTGAATCTTGCGGAATGGAGGGTGGGGGGCCTTCTGCGAGATGCGACAGGTGCTAGTCGCCCGTTGCGCCCGGAATGCCTTCTCCCTCTTCCTGCTCGCCCCAGTATTTGCGGCTTTCTCCCAGGTTGCCGGAGGCGTAGTCCAAGAGCTCGAACGGTGGCATCCAGGCAGAAGCGAAGGCAGCGTTCATGTAGATCGTGAGGGGGAAAATGATGTCGCCCTGTGGCATCGGATCGACCAGGTGAAGGTTCGTTCCTTGTCGGGATGGCCGGAGAGCCTGCCCGTCAGGGCTGACCCAACCGAGGTAACCCTTGTTGAGAAGCCAGATGGCGTCGGGCCGCTCTGCAGGATCGTGATCGTCGCACCACTCAGCGAAGTGGGTGCCGAGAGTCTCTGGTGCGATGCTGTCGAAGGCGAAGATCATGCCGACCGTCGGGAAGGGCTTGAAGTCGGCTGGCATCAGTCGGTTCTGGGCGCCTGGGCTCTTCTGGTATGCGGATTTTTTGAGGGCCTTAGCCTTCTTGATCTTTTCGCAGTCCTGGACCAGTTGCTTGCCGTCAAGGAAGGACTTGACTTCGATGAGTCCGTATACGCACTCGTTCGGCACGATCCGGTAGTTGTTCATGTCGAGCAAAGGCGGCGTGCTTCGGTCGCAAATGAGGATGTCGCACTGACCTGACCTTTTGCCGTCGACTGAGATGATCTCGGCGTTGTGGAAGGCGCGAAGGTGGCCCGGCAGGTAGCTCTCCGTGAAGTCATGGAAGACGCCTTCGCGGGCAGTCCCCTTTCCCGTGTTATGACTGAATCCTCCAGATAGCTGGAAGTCTTCCTTCATGCGTTGGGCGATCGAGTGCAGAGTCTCTTCTAGAAAGTTCCCACTCATCCCTTGATGGTATGTTTCGCACCTTCAAGTTGCATGCCCCCAGACCTACAGACATCTTGCTTAGCCGTCCACGACCCGGGCAAGGTCCTCCTGGACCTGGACCTGGCGGTCGCGCTCGGCGGGGACTGCCTCGCCGACGTCGCGCTGCTGCGGCCCGAGCCGGCCGTGTTCGGACCGGTGGCCTCCGACCCGGCGGTCTCCCGCCTGATCGACACCCTCGCCACCGTCGGCGGGAAGGCACTGACCGTGATGCGAGCCGCTCGGGCCGAAGTCCGCGGCCACATCTGGTAGTTGGCTGCAGGTCGGGGTCGGGCTCCGGACGCCGACGGGCGGGTAACCGTGGACCTAGGCGGAGTGCTGGTCGTCGCGCACTCGGACAAGCAGGACGCCACCCTCGACCTGGAAGGAGACCTACGGCACCACCCGCCGATGGGTTCGTCGACCACGGACCGGGCAGAACCGGCGAGGCCGTCGCGGCCCTGATGAGACAGGCGTAAACGTACCTCGCGCCGCCCTGCGGATAGCGCACCATGGCGGCTACACAGGGATCCAGGACTGTCGGATGCCGCGACAACACAGGGTCAGCTTCCGTAGACTGACTAAGAAGGCACTCTCACTCTTTCGAGGAAGCCGTTCTCGTTCTTCAACCATCGCTCCGCAGCATCTTGGGGGCACAGGATGGAACTCCGTGAGATAAGCAATCCTCCCGAGTACCCCGATACCTATTGGGCCGCCGGCGACGAAGCATACCAACTTCTGGAACCACCAGGCGAGAAGCGAACATCCCGCTTGCGCGCGAATATCAACCATAATCTTCTTCTGCATCGCCGCCTGTTTCTCGCAGACACAAGTATGTTGGTGAGCCCTTCAATGTTCACCCTTCTTCGCGATGAGCGCTACGGCTCTGGCTATCAACAACTGTTCCGCGATGGGCTGATAGTGACCGCCCTGCGGGCGGAGGCCAATAACTATGCGGAAGTCGCCGAGATAGTAATAGAGAGGCGCCACTTCGTCGCCGAGATGGAGAAGGAAAGGATACGAGAATCGGCAGCCCTCCTAGACAGTCTCAATCCGCAAATCATCCGTACTGACACTCGCGACAAGATGCGAGCGATAGGGGACGAATATCTCCTGAAACCGGAGTACTGGGTATCCCTTGGCGTACCCGAGCAAGTAGCAACTGAAATGATCGATATCGTCAGCCGGAAAATTGAAGAGCGCCACATTGGGTCTATACGGCAAACCGAATTTTGGGAGTACGTTCGCGACAGCCTCGTCAGGCCTGATCAAGTGGCACTGGCGCAACAAATTCGCGTATACATGACTATCGCATCCCTGGGCACTATGGCTAAAGGAATGGGACTGCCTCCAACCTTTCCTGCGGCTTACGGACGAAGCGTTGACCGGCTCTACGGCACACACACTCCATGGCGGCATCGACCTTCCGACGGGAAGATGGAACTACTGGAGCCGTTCGAGGAGAAATCTCCGAGACGCCTTGACGAGGAACGTAACATTCATGAGATAGCAGCACTTCTAGGCGCAGATGAAATCTCCAAAATACGCCGCAGGTCGGAGCATCAGAAATTCCTCAGAGACCTCCAAAAGCACAGCCAAGAAGAGAGCGATTCTGCCGCATTTCGCATCGACCGAGCCATGCAAGAATTCAGGGACTCTCTGGAGGTGAGTACGGGCGAGTTTCTAACGGAATGGGATCATCAAAGAGTAAGCTGGCTGTGGGAGACGCCGAAAGGTCAGCTCACTCGGGTTCCCATCCCTGGAGCGGTCGGAACTATCGCCGCCAGGGTAAATGAACTAAGTCAGGCAATTCCGGATAGCGCACATCTGCTTGGTTATGGGACTGGCGCGTCCGTGGGTGCAGCTCTGACCCTTTTTACTTTGAAAAGGGCGAAAAAAATCAAGAACCGCAAAGAGGACTTCCGGGAGGCGACGGGCGAATTCTTGCGTGATCCCTCGATAATCCCCGAGCTCCGAAGTGACGGCTTCATCGAAATGAGCCTATTTGGCTCCATTCCTTATCAGTTCCGCGCCCATTAGGGCGCCAACTCATCTCGGTTATGGAGGGGAGCGACCAATGGGCCGCGATCCTCCTCCTAAATCGGGGCGGCAGTGCTGCGACGGGAAATCTCGGCAGCGTAGTCAGCTCGGGTTGAACCAGCCTCTTTGGTCCACTTCTCAGCGTCATCGCGGAGCGGGGCGACTGGCCCTGGCTCGGCCGTGCCCGCACGTGCACGGGCCCGTGGAAGACGAGGATGGTGTACCAGGCGCTCACCCCGCAGGTCCGCGCGCTCAGGAAAGAGACGGACGGCCCGCTGATGTTCGCCAACGTGCTCGGGATGCGGGCCGAGGAGAGCCCGGACCGGCGCAATCGGGAGGTGTGGCGCCGTACGACCGACAACTCGGCCCGGGTCGTCGACGAGTGGCTGCCCGCCCACCAGGTGAGCACCGAGGAGGTCTGGGAATGCACGATCAGTGCGGGGCTGCCCTACCACTGGTGCTACGACTCGTACCCCGGCGCCAAGGACCGGCGTGGTTCCAGTCGCTGTTCGTGCTCGGCCTGCACCCTGGCCAACCACCGCGATCTGCTGCTGACCGTCGGGCGCCGCCCGCGGCTCGCCGAGCTGTGCGCGCTGGTCGAACGCGTCCGCCAGGTGCCGTTCAATCCGAACATCACCATGGCCGAGCTCATCGCGCTGTCCCGTCGGCGCGACGCCCCGGACCCTGGCGTCGAGGTTGAGGAGACCGAGGACTTCGAGCGGATGGAGCGCGACGTCCACGCTGCCCTGCGCAAGCCGCCCACATGGGACTCCAAGGCCCGTACCGGGCCGGGCGAGCTCCTGCACAGCGCCGCCGGGTGCGATGGCTGCAGCTGAACCACCAGGCCGGCGCTCACCCCCATCCGGGGAGGGATACTCAATGACGATGACGACGACCCAGCGCATCCTCGACCTCGCTGCTGCGGCACCGGCCAGCCACGGCGAGGACCTGGTGCTGCTCCTGGGCGAGGCGAACGAGCTGTACCAACAGGGCCTGCAGGATCTGCACCGGGAAGTGGCAGCACGTCTCGACGGGCTGGCCACCGCGGACCTGATGTCCGCCGCGGACACCGCCGGCATGCCATGTGATGCCTCGCAGGGCCGCGACGAGGTGATCCTGCTGCTGGCCCTGGTCGAGTGGGAGATGACGCCGGCCGCCATGGCGTACACGGAGATGGCCGAGGCCGCCGCACGCCGGGGTGTCTGCCTGATCCCCGAGGAGTAGCCGTGGTCCGTGAGGCGGGCCGTCAGGGAGAACCCTTGGTCCGCGTACTGGACCCCCAACCCGAACTCCTGCCATTATTTGTTTTGCGCGCCGGGCAGGCCGGCTCGCTGCTGACAGGACGGACGGTTCTGCCATGACCTCGCGCCGTGTGCCTCGCCTGGCCGACGCTGCCGAGATCGCGGCTGAACACGGCCTGACTTCCGCGAGGATCACCGGCCTCTACACCGAGCGTGCGGAGAACTCGGTCGGCATGACGTTCCCGGAGCCTGTCGACATGCGCGGCCGCGCCCGTCTGTGGGACCACGCGGCGGTCACGAAGTGGTTCGCCCACCGCGCGCCGGCACGCCTCCAGGGGCACAAGCCGCCCGCCCGTGATCCGGAGGAGCTGCTGAACGCGGCGGACGCCTCGAGGTTCCTCGGCTACAAGAACCCCAACCAGGTCACCACCTTCGTGCGCGACCACCCCGGTTACTTCCCCGAGCCGGACGCCATCGAAGAGATGGGCACGGCCGAGAACCCCTACCGCCGGCAGCTCTGGAAGGTGGCGACCCTGCAGGAGTGGATGGCCAGCCGGCCCGGCCGCGGAAGGCGAGCCGGAGCCAAGCAGGCGCCGCCCCTGCCCGAGGTCTCCGCCGACGGTGATCCCGACGAGCTGCTGGGGGCGAGCCAGGCGGCCGCGCTGCTGGGGTACAAGAGCGTCGGCTCCTTCTCTAGCAGCCTGTCCCAGGGCAACCTTCCGCTGCTGAAGACCACGGACGGGGTTGCCGAGAATGCCGGGCGCCAGAACGGACGTCGGCGGTGGACGCGCCGGCGCATCCTCCAGCAGGCCGCCCAGCGGTCCAAGAAGTAGTACCCGGCGGTGAGCGGACCTCCGCGCACCGCCCCATGAACGCGGCGCCTGGTTTTGGGAGTTGGTCCCTTGCGGGCCGGGTGTCGCACGATGGCCGGCATGGCGTGGTTCGCCACCACGCCCCGCAGCAGCAATGCGGACCGGCCATCGCTCATCTTCCAGCACCTGTCGTTGAGCTCTGACACGATCGCGGGTCCTCCTGAGCGCTCGCGCAGTCGCGTGGTCAGGGCTGTGGAGCCCCGACCACGAGAGTGTTCCTGTGTTGTGACCGTGGTCGGGGTCTCGTGGTCGGGGGTTGGGTCGAGGGCTGAGGGTTGCCTCTTCTCCATGACCCGTCCCACATCAGGTGCTGCTGCGGCCGCCGAGTTGGCCCCCAGCCCCGCTGAACCGCTGCGTCTGCAAGTCCTGACCGCGCTCGCCCTGCACCGCATGGCCACGACCGGCCAGTTGCGCCAGATGCTGCGGCCGGACAGTTCCCGCCAACTGGTCTCCCGCGGGCTGAACAAGCTGCGTTCCACGGGCTTCGTCGACCTCACCCCGCTGCCGGACTCGGACCGGTCGCGTACGCACGCCTGGTACCTCACCCCGGAGGGGGCGCGTCTGACCCGCGATCTCCCCATCCTGCGGGGGCGGCCGCCGTACCCCATCACCTCGACAACCGCAGCGTCGCTGAAGACACCGCACACGCTCACGGTCGTGCGCGCCCACCTGCCCTTCGCGGCAGAAGCCCGTCGGCTCGGGCATGAGCACGGCCCGTGGGACTGGACCCCTGAGGTTGCTCACTCCATCGGTGAGGGCGAGCGGCTTGTGGCTGACGCCGTCATGCACTACACCGTCGTCGACGGCGAACACCGACGGAAGCTGCGCGCGTTCGTGGAAGTCGATCGCACCACCATGAGCAGCGAGCGCCTGGCCGTGAAGCTGATCGAGTACGCCAGGCTGTTCCAGTACGAAGCGCAGCCCGTCGGCCGCCGCAGGCCGACCACCACCGGCCCGGCATGGCTCCGCTGGTACCCCGTCTTTCCCCGCGTGCTCTTCATCCTCACCGGCGCCTCCCGCACCAGGCTGGAACACCGGATCAGCGACCTGAAGGCGATGGTCGCCCAACACCCGCTCGTTGCAGCCCTCTCCCGCGAAGTCCCACTTGGCGCCTGCATGCTGGACGACATCGAGGAGCGCGGCCCGTCCGGGTCCGTGTGGGTGCCATTGACCGGGGGCGAACCTCGCCCATGGACCGACCTGTAATCACGTCTACTGACCTTGAAAGCGTGGTGTCGTGAGGGCTGACGGCTGGTGATCCCAGCGGTATGCCGTCTTTATGAGGTACGCGCAGGGTGGCGGGCTGACCGCTGAACGTCGGGCGTTTCGTGAGCGGTTACGGAGAGAGGCCGCCGAACGCTTCGTCCGGGGTGACGACAATGCCGTCGTCGCCCGTGATCTGCGGGTCACCGTCCGCTCGGTGCAACGCTGGCGGAAAGCGTGGGCCGAAGAAGGTCCGCGAGCACTGGCGTCGAAGGGCCCGGCGTCGCTGCCGCTGCTGAGCGACGAACTGTTCGTGGTGCTGGAACGTGAGTTGGACAAGGGACCGGTCGCGCATGGCTGGCCGGACCAGACCTGGACTCTGTCGCGCATCAAGACCCTGATCGGGCGCCGGTTCCACAAGAGCTACACGGTCCAGGGCGTCGCGGCCCTGCTCAAGCGGCACGGCTGGACCTGCCAGGTCCCCGCCCGCCGGGCGCTTGAGCGGGACGAGGAAGCGGTGGCCGGCTGGGTGAAAGAGACCTGGCCGCGCGTGGAATGACCGCGGCGGCGCTCGACGCCTGGCTCGTGTTCGAGGACGAGGCCGGCTTCTCGATGACGCCGCCCACCACCCGCACCTGGTCCCGACGCGGGCACACGCCGATCGTGCGGGTCCGTGGCCGTTCCCGCCGCCGCTTATCGGTCGCCGCCCTGGCCTGCTACAAACCCGGGCGGGCGTCCCGGCTGATCTACCGACCCCGCCCCGACACCCGGCCGGACGGACGCAAGAGCTTCGCCTGGACCGACTACCGCGATCTCGTCCAGGCCGCTCACCACCAGCTCGGTGGCCCGATCGTGCTGGTGTGGGACAACCTCAACACGCACCTGACAGCGGGGATGCGCCGCTACATCGCCGAGCGCGACTGGCTCACCGTCTACCAGCTGCCTGCCTATGCGCCTGACCTCAACCCAGTCGAAGGAATCTGGTCCATCCTCCGCCGGACGACACTGGCCAACCGCGCGTTCGCCGACCCGGAGGACCTCATCGCCGCTGTCCGGCAGGGCCTACGCCTACTCCAATACCGCAGCGACGCACTCGACGGCTGCCTCACCGGCACCGGACTTCGCCCCACCCCGCCATGACGACATCACGCATTCAAGGTCGGTAATCACGTCCCCCTGCGGAACAGGAGGGTACCGCCAGACCAGCGAACGGCACGGCCGCGGCGTAAGGGCGCCGTATTGGCAAAGTGAGCTGTGGGATCCATGTGTGCTGTGTCAGCGTCTAGGGCTCTGAGGACACAGGGGGGCGAATGACCAACGAGGAACAACGGCGGGTCAGGCTACGACTGGCCCGCCGTCGCACCACGCCGGACCGGGTACGAGCGCGGGTGCGACAGGAGCCACTCCAGCCCCAGCCTGACACCGAGCCGGAGCCCCAGCCGGAGTCTCGGCCTGAGCCGGAACCGCGATCGGCGCGAAATAGGTGGTGGCGGCGCGTGGCGGAGCGCGTCGGCAGGTGGAGGCGGCGCGTGCCATGGGTGCACGTTGGGGCCGTCTCGGGCGCGATCACTGCGATCGGCAGCCTGGCGTTCACGGGCGTTGCCACGTACTTCAGCGCGGTGGTGGCTAGTGATCAGCTTGAACAGTCAGAGAAGGCCGCCGATCAGCAGGCGAAAGCCCAGGCTGTTCAGGTGGCCGCCTGGGACGAGGCACCTCAAGGTGAGCAACCGCGCGTGAGCGTGATGAATCGTTCGGCAGACCCCGTCACCACTGTGACCCTCTACTTCGCTCTGGATGTGCACGGTGAACACGGAGGCGACATCGACTCCCTGTCCTACGAGATCAAACTGACGAGTGTTCCCCCCTGCACTGTGAAGACAGTCGAAGCCCGTCAACTGAGAATGGTGCTTCCCAGAACCGACAACGCCGGGGGGCACGAACTCAACGAGCTTCCCAAGGAAGCAACGCTCGTCGTCCGATCTGTCCGCCTGCGCTTCGCCGACCGTTCCGGCAAACGCTGGTCTCGCATCGACGGTCAGTTGATAACTGACAACACAGGCGCGTCGCAGGTAGGCCCTGACAATGTGGGTGCGTTGGTTGGGCGCCTGAAGGAGACAGCCGCCCCATCTTGCGGGGCGGAGCGGCACCGACTGAGGGGGAGCGCTGGCCACGGCGAACCCCGGTCGCCATCGGCGACACCAGCGCCCTCCCTGCTCTGGATGGCTGTTCCGCACCCAGCCGCGGGCCATGTTCGGCGACCGCGCTGCCGCCGTCCGAGTCGTCGAGGAACCCGACTCTTGACGCCCCACCCTGATGCCCGGTCTACGAAGGCACTGACACCCGGCCGATCCACGCACTCGAGTTGGTCCCGCTCGACTCCCTGACCGGCATCGGATTCAGCGAGCTATGCGTCAAGCTGTGCCGGGATGGATCCCGGGAGCCGGTTCCTACATGGGACCCAAGTCAGCCATCGGGCTATGAGCAGTACGGGGTCCCTCTCCGATCGCCTGACTGGACGCACAACACCGAGTCCGAACCACGCCAAAGATTCGGCGTCGACTCGGGACAGCCCCACGTCGACGAAGACGTTGCGGGCCACGTCCCCAGCTGAACTTGCCAGCTCTCGCAGTCGGGACGGGCGCTCCTCATCCGGCTCGTCATCCGCTGCTTGGCCGAGACGCTGGGCCAATTCGTCGACGAACTGCTCCGCGGTGGGCCACTGGCCGACCAGACGCCGGGCGTTCCCCGAGACGCGTTTCACGTACCAGCCCTCGGGGCCGCCGAAGGTCTTCCCGAGTTCGATTAGGCCATCGCACCTATCGGCGGATGAAGAGAAAACGATGATGGTTCACCCAGGTTTGCACCGACATGCGGCGTGGCCCTGGAAAGGTGGTTCCAGGGCCACGGGCCTCGTCCCCGGCGGGCGACTCCAGATTACTGATCGTTCAGGTAATACGGGCCCCAGGACGAGATGGAAGCCCCAGAGATGATGCGCCACCGCAGCATACTGCCGGTACCGTCCCACCGTTCGGTGGTGTTCTCGTAGAAGTCTTTGTTGCACACACCCCACTGCCCGACATTGAGTTGCGTAGTCGTGCAGTTGCCTTGGCGGTACAGTTCCCACCCGCCGTTGGTCATGTACAACCAGTTCTCCCACTGCATGTAGGCGGGCGAACTGGCGCTGTGGTTTCTCACCCACAGCTGATCGCCGTACTTCTTGAAGCAGGCATCCAGGTAGGAGTTGGAGTAACAGCTCATGCCCGACGGCGGTGAGCCTGGCACAGCCTGGTTGTAGTCGTCGGCTGCGTTGGCCGGCGCACTACTGATCACGAGTGTGAGAGCAGCAGCAGAAACACAGACGGTGGCTAGACGGCGACCAACACTGCGCGCACGCATAGGCATTCCCCTCTTCTGGGTCGTAACGGTTTCAGATCGCCCGTTTTCCCATGATCGGGTTGTCATAAGCCCTGGAGGGCTCGCAACGACCTTCTCCAGTCTGGTATTCGGGCAGTCGCTCGGATAGTCGGCCCGGCCGCTCCGTGTGCGGATGGAAGCGGGGGACATGCGGACCGGACAGCGAGACAAAGACTGACGGGGGAATGCCAGGCGGCGCAATCAGAGTTTTCTGTCCCGGACAGCTGACACTCTGTCCGGCCTGGTCACTCGCCTTGTCCGGATCCTGTCCGGATCCTGTCTGACGAGCTTTGCGCCGGACGCATCCGCCGTGAAGTCGTGGCCGACGAGGTCCGGCACCTGGCCGGCTGCGGCCTGCGTGAGGCCGAACCTCCTCGGCCGCGGCTGGCAGGGCACCAGGCCCAATTCACGTATGAGGCGGCGGACCAGCTCCGGGCCCGCGGCGACGCCCAGCGGTCCAACTGGGCCTGGATACGCCGGTATACACCTGCAGACGGCGACGGAGGGGTGAGCACGTGACTACCGAAGATGCGGGAACCTTCCCCGCACAGCAGGAACACGCCGGCCCCCTGCGGGGGCCGGTGGTGGTCGCAGTCGAACCCAGCATCCCGCCTGAACCGGACATGCCCGATGATCTAGGTCGTGGTCATCGGCCGCCGACCAGCACGAGTACCCCACTCGTCACGCACACCAGACCCGCGACCTGCGACTTCACGATGCACACCACTCATTGCCTCGTGCGACGACTCGCCTCTCAGTGTCGTTGAAGGAGCCGCCCGTGCGGCCAGGACAGGGGCAGGGTCGCCGCCTGCGAAGGCTCAGGTGCACGGGGCTATCAGCCCGCCCGGACCAGGAAACGCTGATCCGCCGCGCCGGTGCAGCGTTCCTCGATCGCCTCGGCGCCCGCAGTGGTGTCGTTGTCGACGATGCCGATGCACCCGCTGCTGGTGGCCGGACGCAGCCGGAAGGTCCCGGCAGTGGGTTCCAGGCGGAAGAGGGTGCCCTGCGCACAGTTCCGGCGGGGTTCGAGCATGCCTTTGAGCTGGTCCTCGCCCATGACCGTCAGGCATCCCTTTCCCAGCTGGGGATGGTGCCACTGGATGCGGTAGAGCCCCGCACCTGTCGGTTCGAGGTAGGTGCGCGGCACGGGGGCCTGGGCACAGGGGAGTTGGACGGCTACGGCGCTGTCGTAGGCGCCGTCGCGGTCGCGTCCGTCGGTCAGGCAGAGATCGGGCGTGCGGACGGGGTGGATGGTGACCCAGCCGTCGGCGGGAGAAGCCGGTGTCTTTGGCTCGTCGGAGTCGCCGGGGAGCAATCCCCAGGCGGCCAGGGCCAGGAGCGGGAGCGCGGTCGCGGCGGCGGCTGTGCGGGTCCTGGTCCGGCGGGGCCGCACGATCGCAGCCGCTTCGGCTTGCGGATGAGCATCGGTTTCGAAGTCGGGCGCAGGGACAGGCGCGGCAGTCGTGTGTGTGGTGGCGATCCGGTCCCTGGCGTCCAGCCAGGCGTCGACCCGCTCGCCGTCCCCGCAGGCGCGGACGAATGCGGCCAGCAGGTCGGGTCGCGGCAGGCTTGTCCGTCTGAGGATGTCGGCCAGCGTGCTGCGCGCCAGCACGTCGCCGTTTCGGGCGGCCTGCTCCTCCAATTCGCGATAGGTCAGCCCTGAACGCTCCTTGAGCTGCTGCATCGACTGGATGAAACCGGCAGCGTCTCGGGCTTCGTACGGCGACAACTCCCCCAGGTTCCCCATGAACGTCATCTTGCTGTGGCTTTGGCAGGAGGGACAACGGCGGAATCCGCCATGCCCGGCTGTCCGGGACACGATTCAGACAAGGCCCTGACCTGCCCGGACAGCCCATGTCTGTCCGGGACAACCGATGGCCGTTGCCCCGGCCGTGGGCGCCAGCCAGCCTTACGGCTTGTCATCAGCCTCTGCCTTCGGGGCGTTGCAAGCCTGCCCTGATAAGCGAATCCCGCAACACGATGCATAGGAGAAGATCTGATGCGCATACGCCTAGCAGCCGCCGCTACTGGCGCCGCTGCGATCGTAGCCCTCTGCGCCCCCGCCGCGGCACAAGCAGCTGTGCTCCCGTCGTCGGCTTCCGCCCCTTCAGCTGCCGCACCTTGCTCGGGCTATCGGGTCAATCAGGTCACAGGCGAGTCTCGCTGCATTTCTGGCTCATGGGGCATTTCTCACCGAGTAAAGGTCTACTGTCTCAACCCCCGAACCGGCGACCACGTGGTGACAGGACCATGGGTGGGTAGCACCAGCAGGTCTAGGGCTACGTGTCCGAATTTGGAATACGCCAGCGATATTTGGTCGGAGTGGGAATACTAAAAAGGTGAGGCAGCCTGGCGTAGTGGCCTGCCTTGTGTGGCGCTCCAGGTAGTCCCGTTGGGCTCCCTCGTACCGCACTGCGACGCCGGCAGGAGCCAGGCCGACGCGTTCGCTAAGGAGTTCCTCACCCCCTCCACGAGGATCGCCCCCTGCTGCGCCGCCTTGACCTGGCACGCTCGCCGACCTGCATAGATTCTGGGGCGTCAGCGCTAAGTCCTTCATCTACCGCTGCCGGGAAGTCGCCATGCTCTCCGACGCCTGTCGCGGTGCCGCCGGAAAGCGTAGTCGGCGGCACCGCAACAGGTCCTGCCCCGGAACAGTGGAACCTGCGACCACCCGACGCGATTGTCAAGCCACCGGCCTGTCCATCATGACTCTGCAGGGAATTGAAAAACGCAAGACCGAGGCTAGGACGCCGCTGATGGGCCATCGAATGCATGAGAACAACGCTGACCAGAAAATCACTGTCCCTCACTTAGTGAAGTTCCTGCAAGCAGAACAGGGAGAGAATGAAACCTCAATTAGATCAGACGCGATGGGTTCTAGCCTTCGACGGGGCATGTAATACATGCTCTGCCATCTCCGCATCTGTGTCAGAGGCAAGCGCCGGGAAGCTTGAGGTGATGCCACTGGAACATGACGACGTCCAGCGTTGGCGACACAGGAGAATGGGCGCGGACCCGAAATGGGCGCCTACATTGCTGCGAGTGAACGGCGACAAAGTAAAAGCCTGGACAGGCACCGCCATGTCATTCACACTGGCCAGGCATCTCGGTCCCCAGGTGACGGTACGGGTGCTGCGAGCACTGGGAAGACAACGCCAGGGAACCAGTGGGAAGCCTTCAGAGGCATCTGGCCCCGAAATGGGGCGCAAGCGATTCCTTCAGCTGAGTGGTGGCTTGGGCGTCGCAATTGGGCTGACCCTGACCGGTCGGACTCCCGCCTTCGCCCAATCGAAACGTACCGCGGCCGACGCCTGGGTTACAGCAAACATGGACCGTCTGCCGCGCACGTACGAGGAGATCGTCCGGCACACAGTCCCTTACCGGAAGGCAATCGTAAAAGCCCTGTCCCCCGAGGAACGAACCGCGGTCTGGCTCAGGAACATCGATCACTACCGCCGAGATCACCCCCACGCGACAGCCGCTCAACTCCAGGTCATGGATGATGTTTCCGCCCTCGCTGCTCGCGTCTTCGTGTCACCCGGCGATCACACCGAGGAGATGCGCAGACTCAGTAAGCGGGCCAAGGAGACACTAGGTTTGCAGGAAGCTGAAGCTATGGCCATGCGTATCGGTCCTGCTGACCCGCCAGCAATCCGGGGCCCGTCTGCCTATTGTGATTGTTCAACCCAGGACTGCGTTTGCTGCGCCGGCGGCTACTACTGCTTGCGCGGAGGTTGCACCGTTATTCCCTCCGACTGCGGTTTGTTCTGGATGTTCGATTGCAATGGTCGATGCGGATGATGAGGTCGGGGCCATCCTCGCCAGCCACCAGAGCGATGAGGAATCGCCCCAAGTACTGCCACCGCGGTCACGTCCGCGGGAGTGGTGTGTTGACGGCCACTCGGTGATCTCACTTCGAAGATCAGCCGGTGGCCGTTCATCTATGCGGGCACCATCCCCAATGCCGGAGCAAACCCCCGGATCAGGTCGAACCCGTACACCATCTCCATGGACGCAACCGTTGTGACACGGCCTCTGAGCTTGTCTTCGGGCGGCATTCGCAGCCGACGACGCAGGGTTGAACGTGATAACTGGCGCAGCGCACCGACATTGCCGCCGGGCCAGGGGTCAGAACCGGGCTTTTACGCCTGGTGGAAGCGCGGGGGCAGCAGGCCATCGCCCGGCCAGAGGTCCTGCTCGGCTACGAGGCCGGTGAGGAACTTGGTGACCTCGGCCAGGACGGCGGCGCGGTCCGTCGGCCCGTAAGTGGTCGACTGGTCGGCTGCGGTGTCGTAGGCGCGCACGTGGTTGTTCGGCCCGGCGATGATGAGGGCGCGCGCGATCTCGGGGAGGCCGAGGCTGAGGGCGTCGCACTCCCTGGCGTGGACGAGCTGCAGGAGGTCGGTGGTGACCTTCTCCCAATCGCCGACCTTCGGCCAGTCGGCGCCGCCGCCCAGTTCGTGGGTGAGGGTCGAGAGCGGGATGATCTCGCCCGGCTTGCGTCTCCGGGTGAGGCGTTCGTGAATCCGGGCGCCGTCGGGCTGTTGCACCTGGGGGTGGAGCAGG
Organism: Streptomyces sp. NBC_00457; assembly: GCF_036014015.1. NCBI lineage: Bacteria > Bacillati > Actinomycetota > Actinomycetes > Kitasatosporales > Streptomycetaceae > Streptomyces > Streptomyces sp. NBC_00457. Next base: position 33,249 of record NZ_CP107905.1, read on the forward strand.
GAGGCGGCGGCGACCACGGTGGTGTTGATCTCCCGTGCGCCATCGCCAGGGTAGTACGGCTCGTGGGCGAAGAGCAGGTAGACGTCCGTGGTGCGGACGGCGTCGTCGGCCTGGGTTTGCGTCATGGGTCGGAATCCCTTCAGCGGTGAAGTGTCGGGTGCGGGTGAAGGTGTTGGCCGTGTCGCTGGTTCGAAGCCGGGCGGGAGCGGGCCCAACGGGCCGTCGCCACCGTGGGGCTGGTCGGCCTCGCCGGAAGCCAGCTCGGCGCGGGTGCGCTCCACGGTCTGGGCGACTTGGTCGGCGAGCTGGACCATCAGCCGTTCCCGGTCGCTAAGGCGAGTCGAGGCCGAGCGGGTGTCCTGGTTCTGGAGCAGGTCGGCGGCGTCCCACAACAGGTGGTGGCCGATCTCGGCCGCCCGGCGCAGGTCGTAGCGGTCCCTGCCAGCGGCAGCCTGGACGATGTAGGTGTGCAGGGCAGCGAGGCGCTGGAGGTACTGGCAGGCGGCGTCTCCTTCGACGCTGCGGACGTGTTCGCGGGCCCGGTCGTCGAGCCGGTCGGGCAGGTGCTCGGTGAGCAGCGGGGCAAGCAGCATCGCCGGCAGCACGAGGTCGGTGGGGATGCCGCGGTTGAGGGCGAACAGGGCGGCGAAGAGGCTGATGACGGCCACGAGAACCGCGGAGAGCCGCAGGGATGCGGGGCTTGTACTGGTCAGGGCGGGGCGCCTGGTCAGCCAGCGCACGGCCAGCCGTTGTGTCATCGTCGCGCCCGGGGTGAGCACCCCGATCTGTCGAGGGAGGTCGGGCAGAGTGCCGTCACCGGGCACGGTCCAGGTCAGCCAGCCCCACCCGGTGCGCTCGCACACGAGCACGGGCTCGCACGTGCCGGTGCACGCGGTGTCGCGGCAGACGTGGCCGGTCAGCAGCGCGCGGGATCGTTCTTCCTCCCACCGTCGCGGATCGCGGGCGAAGGGACGGAGAGGCTGCTGGGGTGCCGTGCGCGGTGTGTGGAGCGTGTCCGTCATGAAGTGCTCGCTTCCAGAGGATCGATCAGGGCTGAGGCGCATGTGGTGCAGCGGCCGTCGCCGTCGGGGTGAGCCCGGCGGGCGGTGGGGCCGGGGCAGGTGCGGCACGGCGACCAGCCGAGGCAGGCCGGGCAGAGGTCCTCGCCGGGGGCGGTGCCGGGCCTGCCGCAGCCGGCGCATTCGACGAGGGCCCGGTAGGTCAGGGCCTCGCTCACCGTGCGCGCGGCCGCGGACCTCGCCGATCGCGGCGGCATGTCACGCCACACGGGCATGTCGTGGTGATCGGCGACCGTGGCGGGCGGTGGGTATGCCTGGGCGGCGCGCAGGCGGGCGGCGATGATCGCGCCGACGGTGGTGCGGACCGGCTGTGGCAGAGGGCGGCCGCTGATGACGTGCTCGAGCTGCTCGCGCGTCCAGCCGGCGTCCAGCATCGCGGTGACGGTCCGGCCCTGCTCGGTGAGGACCTGGTCGGTCAGCAGCAGCTCGGGGCGCCGTGCGCCGATCGCCAGCAGCAGGCGAACGCCCGGTTCGAGGTCCGCGGGCTCCGATGCGGTCGGGGCCGTCCGCGGCGCCGACGGCGCCGCGCGGCGCGGTCGTGGTGCGCAGGCGCCGGGAGGGAGGGGTCTGGTCTTCTGCTGAGTGGTCTTCTTACTGTTGGTGTTCTTAGTGGACCGATCAGCCAACGTAGGGTCATCCAATGGTGGAAAACCCGACTCTGGCCCGGACCTGGTGTTTTGCAGGGCGGGCAGATCGGTGATGAAGTACGCGGCCGCACCGAGGGTGCCGTCCAGGTCGCGCTCGCGTTCGCGGACGAGGAAGCCGTGCTTCTCCAGTTCCTTCAGCCCGCTCTTGACGGCTGACTCGCCGTCGCGGCCCCGGCGGGCGATGTCGGTGACGGTCATCCGCCAGCCCTCCCGGTGCGTGGAGAGCAGTCCGAACAGGCCCTTGGCCTTGAAGGACAACTGGGCGTCGCGGAACAACGCGTTGGCGATCTGGGTGAACTGATCGCCGGCCATCACCCCCCGGCGGATCCCCGCCCCGAAGCGGCCGGCCGCCTCGGTCTCGGGGGCCGTGACCACCACGTCGGCTTCGATCAGCGCGATGTCCAGGGTGGCCGGGCGGTCGGTGATGCAGTAGACGATCTCGCCGAGGGTGCCGTCCGGGCGACGCAGGCGCTCACGGATCAGGTAGCCGTGCGCCTCCAGCTCCTTCAGGGCGGTGCGGACCGCTTCCCGTCCGTCCGGGCCCAGGCGGACGAGGTCGGCGATCGTCACCTGCCAGCCGCTCCGGTGCGTACTGACGTACCCGAAGATCCCCTTGGCTTTGAACGACAGCTGGGCGTCGCGGAACAGCGCGTTGGCGATCTGGGTGAACTGATCACCGGCCATCACACCCCGGCGGATCCCCGCCCCGAAGCGGCTCACCGCCGTGCCCCCGACGCCGGCTGCGCGCGGTAGCCAGGACGGCGCACCGGACTCGCCGAGGTGGGGCAGCCGGTGAGCCTGGGCGTGGAGGCGGGCGTGTGTGCCATGCCGCCAGCTCACCGGCCGACCCCGACCAAGCTGGCGGCCACCAGCCCCGACCATCGGTCACGATCCGGCAACGCAGCCGTCTAGCTGCCGTGGTCGGGTTCATGGTCGGGCCGACCACGCGGGGTCAGACCCGGCGGGCACCCGGTGCGCACGCCCGATTGCGCAGCCCCGAACGAGCAGTGCGCACGGGTGCGCAACCGGTCGAGGGTCGTGCGCAGTCGCGTGGCGCTAAGCGGCTGCGCAGTCCGCCCGAGGGTTCCTGACGTTCGGGTGCGCAGGTCTGGATGGCGCAGCGCGCAACTCCGCAACCGTCCCGGGCGAATGCCGTCTGCGCATCGGTGTACGGATCCGACGGCCGCGCGGCATGAACGCCACGCAGCAGGCGCCAGCAGTAGGGCTCGTGCCAGACAGGGTGAGCGGTTGCCAGCTCGCAGCTGACCCATGGTCGGGGTCATGGTCGGGCCGACCATGACCCCGACCATGGCCTTCGTGTCCCCATCGTGACCGTGGTCGGGGACTTGTGGTCGGTGGTCGGGTCGGGGTCGGCCGGTTGCCTCGGGTCAGAAGCAACAACTCGCTCTGACCTGGGAGTTTGGAATGTCTCCTGCCAAGCAGGCAGCGGAGGAGCACGCCGCTCCTCCGACCGCTGCGGGGGCTCGGCTGCAGCAGATGCGGCGTCGGGTCCGTCTGGGCCGCCTGGGCGTGTGGGCCGCCGTGGCGGCCGGCCCCATCGCGCTGGCCGTTGCTGTGGCTACCCCAGCGACCGTGGTCCGTGCCGCCTCCGCGGCGAAGCCGGCCACCACCGTGAAGACGACCGGGGCGGCCAACCCGGCCGGGTATGCCACGGTGTTCCTCGACGCGTGGCTGCGCAGCCGCGCAGGCGCCGAGAGCACTGCGCAGGCCCGGCTTGCGCAGTCGATGGGCCCGGACGTTGATCTGCCCGAGGCGTCGGATGCGCAGCCCGGCCCGGAGTCGGTCGTGGCGGTGCGCAGTGCGCAGCAGACCGGCAGGGCGTGGTCGGTGACGCTCGCTGCGCAGTACGCCGACGGCTCGGTGCGCTACTTCGCGGTGCCCGTCGTCGCCGACTCCGGCGGCGCCTCGTTCACCGTGTCCGGCGCCCCCGGGGTGGTCTCCGGCCCGGCCCGCGCCCAGGAGGCGCAGTCGCCGTACACGGTGACCGTCCCGACGGACAGCGATCTGTCGTCCGCGGCTGGGGAATTCCTCGCCGCGTATCTGGCGGGTGCCGGTGAGGTCGACCGCTACCTCGCGCCCGGCGTGAGTCTGTGGCCCGTCTCCCCCGCCCCGTACCAGACGGTCACGGTCCAGCAGATCCTTGCCGCCGACCAGGCGGCAGCTGCCGAGTCCGTCCCGGCGGACGGGACCCGGGTGCGGGTGATGGCCCAGGTGGAGGCCCGTGACAGTTCAGGGCGGTGGCCGCTGGCGTACGAGTTGACGCTTAAGGCCCGCTCGGGCCGCTGGGAAGTCGCCGCTCTGGAGTCCGGCACCGCCCGGGCGGGGGGTGCCGGGTCATGACCGGTGTGGTGCTCGCTGGGAGGCTCGACGACCTCGGTGACTCGTGGATCACGATGTTCGAGAACTGGGCGACCAAGGGCCTGCAGGCCGGATTGCTCGTCCTCGTCGTCGTGATCATGGTCCAGAAGTTCAGCCTGAAGGCCGGGATCGGTGCGCTGATTCTGATGGTGATCGCGCTCGGCCTGTACAACTCGCGCAACGACCTCGCCGACATGTTCGAAGACGAGGTCAAGAATCCGTCCAAATCGGCGCCCACAGTTCCCGGCATCGAGCAGGGTGAGCCGCCGGCCGCCCGTGAACACTCCGCAGGCGTCGGAGGCTGGCTGTGAGCGCCACCACCGCCGTACGGATGGGCCGCTTCTACACCGCAGCCCGCCGCCACCCGTGGGTGCTGGGCAAGGTGGCCGACTGGCGTATCCCGCTCGGCCCGTTCACACCCGCGCAGATTCTCCTCGCCGTCGTCGGCGGCTTCGTTCTGGTCAAGACGATTCCGTGGTGGTCGTGGATGGGGCCGGTCCCCATCGCCGCCTGGCTGCTGGCCATTTGGGCGGTGCGTCGCCAGAAGATCAAAGGGCGTGCCCCGATCCCAGCGGCCCTGGGCTGGCTGCTGCTGTGCTGGCAGCCGCGCGGGGGCCGGATCGGCGGCCGCGCGGCCCGCGACCACGCCGCCCGCCCTCTGATCGGCGGCTTCGTCATCGAGGGCGCCGCCCCGGCCGCGCCCCTCGCCACGGCTCCGCAGCCGCGATCGTCGGCCGGGCGTTCGCCGCGCCGGGCACCGGCACGGTCTCGGTCGGGCGATCGCCCGGTGGCCGTCGGCCCGGCGCCGGTGAGGCCGGCATCGGGTGTGCAGCAGTTGCTCGCGCTCGCCGAACAGGGGGGTGCGCGGTGAGGGTGCCGATCCGTCACATCGCCGGGCATCTGGTGTGGTCGACGCACGGCAGCGTGTGGGCCGTCTACCGGCTGCACCCGGGCCCGGACCGTCAGGGCCGCCATGAGGAGACCGTGCAGGGCACCTATGTGCCGGCCGCTGTACGGGAGGAGCAGCTTGCCAAGATCACCCATTTGGTGCGGTCCCTGTCGGGGGCGCCGCGGCTGTTCGGCCTGTGCGCCCGGGTCGATCCGGGTGAGGTCGCGCTCCGCATGATCGAGGGCATCGAACCCGCGGATGCACCGCGGGGCCAGATGCACCCGTGGGTGGAGAACGTCGAGGCCACGCTGGATCTGCTGGACGGGCAGGAGATGCACCGCCGCACCCTGTGGCTGGCGGTCCCGCTCCAGACCGACGGCGCCGGCTTGCAGATGACCGCTCAGTTCGGCGCGCTGTGGGCCGAGATCGCCCCGGCGCTGGGCATGCGGCCGACGCCAGTGGCGCGGCGGGAAGTGACCGCGTACCAGGAGCAGGCTGCACGGGTGGAGGCCGCCCTCGCCGACGGCGCCGCGTTCCGCCCCGCCCGCCCGGCGGAGATCGTGTGGATGGTCCAGCACGCGCTGCACCGCGGGATGGACGAGCCGCTGCTGGCCGAAGCCGAGAGCAGCGAGCTGTTCGGCGGGCAGGTACGCGAGGGGGTTCTGCACTCCCCCAGCTACGCCGATCTCGGGCAGGTCCGCCTCCAGGAGGGCGGCATCGACCCGGACCTCGACGACGTCGACGAGCTCAAGAGCACCGACCAGCTCACCCGGTCGGGACGCAAGGCGTGGTGGCGAGTGAACACGGCCTCGCCGCTGCGCCGCCGATGGCTGCAGATCGAGTCCGACGCCGGCACCGGCTACCAGGCGCAGTTGGCGCTGGCTGAGTGCCCGCCCGCGGTCAGCGTGGATGCCGCCGATCTGTTCGCTCAGCTGGAGACGCTCGATTTTCCTGTCGACTACACCGTCGACCTGACGCTCGTGCCTGCGGAGAAGGCGCGGGACCAAGTGCGGCGCAAGCGGAATGAACTCGTCGACCAGGCCGACCAGTACGACGCCCGGCCGACCGGCATGCCCGCCTCGCTCACGGACGCCGCCCGCGACCTGGGCGAGCTGGACGCCCGCCTGTCGCGCACCTCGGTCGAGGTCGAGGTGCAGTCCGTGACCGTCCTCACGGTGTGGGGGCCGACCGCCGCGATCTGCGACGCCCGCGCCCGGGCCTTGGCGGCCCTGCTCGGCGGCGCCGACTACCGGGCCGTACGCCCGGCCGGACTGCAGGAGGCGCTTTTCATGCTCGGGCTGCCGGGCACCACACGGCCGGGCGTAGTGCGGGAGTTCACGCAGCACCAGGTCTCCGAGGACTGGGCGTTGGGCGGCGCCTTCACCATCGGTGAGGTCGGCGACCCCAACGGCATGTTCCTCGGCATCGACCTGGACTGCGGCACCACCCGCCCCGTCATGATCAACGTGGCGGACGCGCCGAAGCACGACGCCAGCGCCTCCCTGGGCATCGTCGGTGATCTGGGGGCCGGGAAGAGCGTCCTGCAGAAGCTGATCGCGGAGGCGGTGTGGGCGCGCGGCGGCTGCGCGATCTGCATCGACCGCACCCCCATCCGCGAGTGGGCGACCTTCGCCCGTACCGCCGCGAAGGGCCGTGTCCAGATCATCGACGCCGCCCAGGCCGAGGTGTCCATCGACCCCTTGAGGATGTTCGACGGGCCCGAGGGCCGCCACTACGCCCTGTCGTACCTGACCTTGCAGCTCGGCATCGGCCCGATGAGCACCAACGGCGAGGTCCTGCACCACGCCGTCGAGAAGGCCGCCGCCAGCGATGCCCCCTCCATGCGCCGCGTGCTGAAGGTCCTGGAGGAGATGGCCGTACGCGAGGTGGGCAAGCGGCAGGACGCGGCGTCCGCGCTCGCCGGACTCGTCCGCGTCGTGGCCACCAACTCCCTGGCGGCGATGGTGTTCGATCCCACCCTGCCCCCGGTGCGGTTGGACGCCTCAAGCACCTCCGACATGATCGTGATCACGACCGCGGGTCTGAAGCTGCCGCCCAAGGCTGCGTTCGCCAACCCGGAGGTCCTGCACCAGCAACCGCTGGAAGCCCTGATCGGGCGTGCCGTGCTCTACCTGATCGCGGCGCTCGCCCGGCAGACCGCGTTCGAGGACCCCGAGCGGTTCACCGCGGTTGTCGCGGACGAGTTGTACTGGCTCACCTCGTCGGCCGAGGGCACCGCGCTGGTCCACGAGATCCTCCATGACGGCCGCAAGCACGGTGCCGGCCTGCTCGCCGCCTCCCACGACGCCGAGGAACTCGGCCCCGACCGCGGGCTGATGGCCTACCGGGCGCTCGCACGCACGGCCGACCGTGGACGCGCCCGCCGCGGACTTGAGTTCGTCGGCCTCGACCCGAACGACGCCGAGCTGCTGCGGCTGGTTACCACTGGCCTGTCCCCCGTCGGCCAGCGCGGCCGCGAGGGGGAGTTCCTGCTGGCCTGCCCACGGCAGAACACGGGCCGGATCAAGGCCGTCATCCCCCGCATCGAGCGGATCACCACGTCCATCGCCACCACACCGGGCCGCCGTACTGCCGCGCGCGCTGCGCATGCCTCCAGCGATCCCGCCACGGCACGACCGAAGGAACACGTCTCATGACCGCGTCTTCTTTCTCCGCATCCCGCGCCCGGCTCCTCGCCACCGCGGCGAGTGTCCTGATAGCCATCGTCCTACCGGCCGCCCTGCTCGCCCTGGTTGTGGGGGCAGGCGTGCCGGAGCCGTGGTGGCCGCGCACCGAACAGGCCTTCGCCGCCGACACTCACTCCGCATCCGCACGCCAGGATCCGTGCGATCTGATCGCGGGCCCGGCCAAGGAGTACTGCGAGCGCGGCGCCAACTCCGCCACGTCTTCGGCGAACGCGGCTTCCCGCGACGGCGCGAGCGCGGCTTGGATGCTGATTCCACCCGCTGCAGGACTGGCTGCCGTCGTCGTGTGGCGGCGCCGGGGCACTGCCGGACACGGGCGGCGCTGAATGTGGCGCCCAGACCGCGGCACACTCCGCTCGGCCGGTGTCGTCGTCCTGCTCACCGGCGTGTTCCTCCTGGTCAACAGCCAGGTCGTATACGCGGCGAGCAGCAACAGCGAGACCGGAGACCTCCTCGCGCCGCTGAACATCACCTCCTCCGAAGGGGTGCCGATCAACGGCTACGAGCTGAACGCCCAGGGCGGCTCCATCGTCAGCTTCAAGACGCAGTCCCTCGCCTTCGCCCTGTCCGGCCTGTTCACCCTCATCCGGCTCCTGGTCGGACTGGCGGGGTGGGCCATCGAGGTCGCCTTCCGGTTCCCGCTGCTGAAGATCCTCACCGCTCCGGCGCAGAAGGTCGCCGACGCCTACAACACCGTGGTCGTCGACGCCCTCGGTCTCAAGGGGCTGCTGCTGGCCTGGGGTTTCGTCTTCGCCGGCTTCATGATCGTGCGCGGCCGGGTCGGCCGCGGGCTGGGCGAGATCTTCCTGACCCTGCTGATCGCGGCGTTCGCCGCGTCCACCTTCGTCCGCCCCGACTACCTGCTCACCCAGAACGGACCGCTGGGGCAAACTCAGCAGGTGGCCGCCGAGGTCGCCCAGGAGAGCGTCAACTCCTACGACTGGGGCGGCAAGCTCGCCACCTTGAGTCCGTGCGACGGCATGGCCGGCATGCAGGAAATCAAGTGCGAGGAGCTTCAGGCCGCAAAGCCGGTGTCGGCACAAGACGTGGCCCGCCCGCTCCAGGACTCGGTCACCAACGCAATGATCGTCAAGCCCTACATGCTGCTGCAGTACGGGCGCATCCTCGACCCGGCCAAGAAGTCCGACCGCCAGGCCTACGCCGTCCACCTGAAGTGGGTCACCGGCGGCTACCAGGCCACCAAGGACAGCGACGCCAGCGGCGATGAGGACAACGGATGTGACCAACTCGCCCCACCCGCCCAGAAATACTGCGAAGAACGGAACGAAAAGGAGGAAGAGAAGAACACCTGCAGCCTCCTGGACGGCCAAGCCTACGAAGTCTGTATGCGGGACACCGGCGGGGGCAGTGGAGGCGACGATCCCTGCAACCGGATCAAAGGGCCGGCCAAAGCCTACTGCGAGCGCGGCGGCGGAGTCGCTGCGGACGATCTGCCCGAACTCACCCCCGGCGGCGAGCTGCTGAACTCGACCAACGCTGTGGTCAGCAAGGAGGACCGCGAGTTCGAGGCATTCCTCGGCGATTTGAGCGACTCCGGCGACGTCGGCAAGGCCTGCGCCGCGTACGCCAAGCAGCCCACCTGGTGGCGGGTCGGCGGCGCCTTGCTGATGCTGCTCGCCGCACTGTTCGTCTGCGGCATGCTGCTGTCGTCCGCGATCGTCCTGCTCGGTACCCAGGGTGTCTGCGCCGCGGCCGCAGCCGCCGGCGGCGTCACGTTCGTCGCCGCCATGCTGCCCGGGCCCCCACGGCAGTCGGTGTGGAGGTGGCTGTCGATCTGGGGCATTGCGATCCTCGCCATGGTCGGCATCTGCGCCTTCATCCCGTTCTTCGGCATCGCCATCGACGCCACGATCACCGACGGCCCGGACCTGATGGTCGAGCGGATCCTGCTGATCGACGTGCTGGCCATCGCGGGCGCGGCCGGCCACCGCCGCCTGCTGACCGGCATCGGCTCGTTCGGCCGTCGCATGGCCATGCGGATGCGCTACGCCAAGGTCGGCGGCACCCACCTGCCCGGTGACACCTCCGAGCTCGGCGCCGCGCTTGCCATGAACTCCCCAGCTGCGATGGGCGGTTACGGCGGCGGGCTGCGTGCCTTCACGGGCGGTGGAGGCGGCCGGTACGGGATGCTCGGTACCCGCCAGCGGCTGATGGGCGCGCTCGCCTCCTTCGTCGATGGCGCGGGGATGCCGGTGGACACCGGCGGCGTCCTCGCCGATGCCACCGCCGAAGCCGGACGTGGTCTGGCCCCGCTCACCGCGGCGGCGGCCGTGGGCGGGCTGGGCGCACGGCTCGGCGCGAAGGGTGCGCACTGGCTGCTGATCGGCCGTCGGCCGGACAGAGAGCAGCTGGCCAAGTGGCGCAAGCCCACCGCCGGCGGGGACCCGAGTTCGGGCGGCCCGCCGGATGGCGGCGACGGTGGTCCCGGCGGTGCGGGGCCGCGCCGGCCGGGAGGTCCGCCCGACCGCTACCGCAACGAGCAGGGCCAGGTCGTCGACCGCAACACCGGCCAGGTGCTGCACGACCAGGACACCGACCGCACGCTGCTGTCGACGCGCGCCCACAACCGGCTGGTCCGCTTCCGCGGCTACCGCATCCTGAACCGCGGCGGCCGGACCGCGTACGGAGCGACGTACGGCCTGCCCGCAGGCGTCCGCCGGGCACGGTCGGGCGGCTCGCGCTATGCCCAAGATGCCCGGCAGCAGGTGCGGGTGTGGGGCAACACTGTCCGCGAAGACGGCCGCGCCTGGGGTGACACGGGGCGTCATGTGGCCCGGGTTGTGCGGGAGAGCGATGACCGCGGCGGGCCAGGCCCCTTCATCAGCCGCCGCCTGACCAGGACATCGTCGGCGACCGCCGCCCCGGCGGCGTCTCCTCACCGGCCCGATGCCTCCCCTCGCACCGCACGGCCCAGCGCACCGTCTTCGCGCACCAACCGCACTGCGGCCACGCCGCCTGCCGGCCCGCCTCGCCGCACTGGCGGCAGTGACGCAGACGGTTCCGCTGGCATCACCAACCAGGAGCGGATGCGACAAGCAGAGGCATTGGGTGAGATGCGCGAACGGTGGCGCTCCGAGGACGGTGACGACGAGTGAGGCCGCCTGGCCGTCGCATGAGGCGGTGGGTATGTATCGTCGCACTGCTGATGTTCGCCGCCGTGTGCTGCGCCGTGCCGGCAGGGAACGCGATCAGCGCGTACGTCGCGCTGAAGACGGGTGCAGGCACCGGCGACGGCGGGATCGCCGAAGGCGGCACGGCAGCGGACATCCCACCGCGCATGCTCACCGCCTACAAGAAGGCGGTCCAGCAGGTCGGGAACTATGTGCCGAAGTGTCAGGGCATGCGCTGGCCGATCCTCGCCGGGATCGCCAAGGTCGAGTCCAACCACGCCGTGGGCCGCAACGTCGCCGGCAACGGAGACATCCGCCCGAAGATCTACGGGGTGCTCCTCAACGGGTCCGGGGCCGGTGGCAACACCACCGTCTTCCCGGACACCGACGGCGGCAAATGGGACGGCACCTCTCAGGGCGAGCGCGCCGTTGGCCCCTTCCAGTTCCTGCCGTCCACCTGGTCGACCGTCGGCGAGGACATCGGCGGCGACAAGACCGCCGACCCGCACAACGCCGACGACGCCGCCCTCGGCGCCGCGATCTATCTGTGCGGCAACGGCCGGGACCTGACCCAGCGTGACCAGCTCAAGGCGGCGATCCTGCAGTACAACCACTCCAACACGTACCTCTCGAACGTGCTGGGCTGGATCGACCAGTACACGGCGGCCGCCAAGGACCCAGGCCTCAAGAACGTGTCCAGAAAGATCCGCACCGTGCTTGATGCGGCTCTGTCCCAGCGGGGCGTGCCCTACTCATGGGGTGGCGGCAACACGAACGGCAAATCGACCGGGATCTGCTGCTCGCCCAACGGGTCCAGCGGCGAGCACATCAACGGCTTCGACTGCTCTGGGCTAACCCAGTACGCGTACGCCAAAGTCGGCATCCGGCTGCCGCGGGTCGCATCCGCCCAGGCCGGTGCTGGCCAGCGGATCCCCGCCCGCCTGGGCACATCCGCCCTCAAGCCCGGCGACTTGGTCTTCTTCGCCTACGCACCCGGCCGCGATTCCACGATCTACCACGTCGGCCTCTACACCGGCGGCGGACAGATGACCAACGCCGCCCGCCCGAACACGGTCGTCCGCCTGGACGCGGTCGACGCAATGTCGGGATACGCGGGAGGAGCCAGACTGCTGTGACCTCCACCCCACGCTCCCCACGCCTGCTGCTGATCATCACCGTCGCGCTCGCCGCTGGCGGGGTCGTTCTCCTGGCCCTCCCCCACGGCAGGACGGTGCCAGTCTCGGCGACACCGCCCAGCGTGACCGCGTCAGCGGATTCCCCGTCCAGGGCTTCGTCCGCGCCGGTTCCGAACCGTACGCGCTCCGCGCCCACGACGCCGGCGGCACCCGAGTCCGCGCTGCCGCCGCACGGCGAAGGCCCGGCTGGCGACCGAGCCATCCAGCAAGTGCTGGAGAGGGCCTGGCCCGCCGACCTTCCCGCCGTCGACGAGCGTCAGTTGCTCACCGCCGGCCGCGCCCTGCTGCGCGCGGACGCCACCGGGATCGGCCGCGCCAGGTGGCCCGGCATGTTCCGCGGCTCCGGGCGGGCGGTCGCTCCGGCCTTCGCCACGGCCCGCTTCCGAATCCAGGCCGCGATCGCCCGCCGCGACGGCAGCCCGGACACGGCGGTCGTGCACCTGGTGTGGGCGGGTGCCGACCGCGGCGGCACCTACACCGACGGCCGCATCACCGATCTGTTCTTCACCCGCACCGTCCGGAAGGGGGAGCCGACGTGGACTCCGCAGCCTCATATCTGAGGGAACAGGCCTTCGACGGGGCCACGGGCCAAGTATTCGGCCTGATCACCGGGCTCGTCGAAGCCGTCGCCTGGCTCTACGACCACTGGTACCTGCTCGCCCTCGCCGTCGCCGCTCCCTGGGGTGTGGGCGAGATGGTGGTACGGCGCCTGGCGGAGCGGGCCGTTGCCGAGCGGATGGCCCTGGAGCTCACCCCCGCCCGGCACTTCGACCCGGGCTTGGAGGAGATCTTCCGCCGCGGTGTGCAGCTGGCCCGGGCCTCGACGAGCATGCCGTGGTGGGCGCCGCGCCGGTCGAAGACCGTGCAGATCAGGCTGCGCGCGGACGGCTCCAGCACGCTGCGCTACCGCATCGAGGGCCCCGCTGGGGGCGAACGGCTGCTGTCTATCACCCCGTTCGGGCCGAACGTCACCGTCGACCGCGCCCGCCCGATCGTGGACAAGCCACGCGATCACGTGGTGCGGGCGGAGTTCATCCTGCGCGGCAGACTCACCGCTCCCCTGCGGGAGGTGCCACTGGAGCCCGACCCGCTGCAGCCCCTGGTCGACGCCGTGTCCGACCTGCGGGCCGAACTGGGCGACCTCGCCGAGATCCGCCTCGACATCCAGCGCGCCCCCAAGTGGGCCCTGCGCGCTCGCCGTCTGCAGCTCATGAGTACCGCACGCCGCCAGGAGCGCCGGGAGACCCAGCGCGCGGCGCGCTGGGTGCGCCAGGACGCCACCGGGATCGAAGACTCGCTGGCCTGGAACCTGCAGGCGCTAGTCACCGGCAAGGACCACTCAGCCGGGCGGCGACTGGTGATGCCCCCGGTGCCGCGCCGGGTTGACCGGTCCCAGGCCCTCGGCAAGCTCGCCGAGGACGACCACCTCGTCCGCGTGCAGCTGCTCGTGATGTGCGCGTCGAACGTCGAAGGCCGCGCCCAGGCCCGTCTCGCCCAACTCCAAGCGGGGTTCGATGTGTTCGGCGGCCGCTCTCGGTGGGCCATGCGCGGCTGGCGGCTGGGACCGTGGCGGTTCGGTGCCGATCACTGGCCCACCCGGCGCAGCTTCGAACGCCGCTGGGACTTGGGGCAGTGCCAGCCGCCCCGCGCGAACTGGGTGCGGCTGGAGGAATTGACCGGACTGCTCAAGCCGCCGACCGTCCACTGCCGGCTGCCGCTGCTTCCCGGTGACTTGCCGACGTTCGAGTTCGGGAATCCTGAGCTGTTGCTGCAGGGCATCTACCGGGGACCGGACGGCCGCAGGCGTCTGGTCGCCACCTACACGGCCCAGACGCTGTTCGAGTGCGGAGTGGGCAAAGCCGGTGGCGGGAAGACGGAACGCGCGCTGGCGCAGGCGATCGGGTGGGCGCACGCCGGCGGCGGATTGATGTTCCTCGACCCACACCGCGACTCCTGGCCGCGCGCCGCGACGTTCCTCGCCCACGACCACCTAATGCAGAAGATCGCGCTGATCGACCTCAACGCAGCAGGGCCCTCACCGATGTTGAGCTCGTGGAATCCGATCGCCATGCACCACGGGCCGGCTCCGCACGACGTCGTCGAGGCGGTCACCGACGCCTTCGCCTCCATCCTCGGCTGGGACGACGCCGCCGCTCCCCGCGCGCTGACCATCCTCACCTCGTGCCTGGCCGTGCTGGTCGCCATCAACCAGGCCGCCTGCCAGGCCGGACGCCGCGAAGACCAGACCACCGTCTTCCATGTGCGGTCCCTGATCTCCGACCCCGGCTTCCGGGCTGCGGCGCTGGCCGCCATGGCGGACCGGCTGGACGAGGAGACACGGGCGTGGTGGCGGACGGTGTTTCCGACCTTCCCTCCGGACGCGTTCGCCGTCGTCCTCAACCCGCTCGCCCGGCTGGCCGCCAACCCGGTCACCCGTGCCTTTCTCGGCCAGCCGGTCGGCGTCTACAACAGCCGGGCCGCCATGGACAACGGGCTGATCGTGTGGGTGTGCCCGGCCGGGAACGGCCCCACCGACCGGCTGCTGACCGCGCTCCTCGCGCGGGACCTGCTGCGGGCGGTGCGCTCGCGCCGGGACACGCCCGAGGAGCAACGGCGGCTGTTCCGGCTGTACTTCGACGAGCTGATCACCCTGACCGGTGCGGCTCCGGAGACCATCGCGTCGATGTTCGAAGACTTCCGCAAGTTCAGGGTCACCGTGCACGGCATGACGCAGCTGCTGGGCCGTCTGCCGGCGCCGGTGCGGATGTCGTTGACGCAGAACGCGTCCACGCTGGCGTCCACGGCCGGTTCCAAGACCGCGATCGCTCCGATCACCGCGGAGTGGGGGGACAAGCCGAGCGCGGACGAGGTCGCCGCACTCGACCGGTTCGAGCACTACATGACGCTCACCGTCGACGGCCGCCGTGTTGGGCCGGTCCGGATCACCGGTCCGCACCTGGACGAGGTGTTCGCCGACTACGCCCGACCCGGCGATGTCGCCGCCCTGGAGCGTGCTGCCCGCACCACCGCCGGGGCAGTGCCGCTCGGCGAGCTCACCGCCACCGCTGCCGACCAGCAAGGCCGTGTCAGCGCATTCCTCGCCCAGCGCGCTCCCGCTGCCACAGCGGACGTACGAATGAGCAAGCACTCGGACGGATATCAGTGATCCCAATCCCGTGCGACAGGTCCTGTGGGACGGTCCGCTCCGGTCAGAAAAAGGCCGGCATCTTCCAGCATCTCAACGCCCTGCTGGGCGCCGCGTCCGCGAGGACGAAGGCCGCTGGCCCGAACCGACCGCGATGGTGATCGACGCGCAGAGCATCAAGACCTCCACGCTCGGCTGGCTGATGCTCCACCGCCGCCTGGCCTGCGACTACGAAGCCCTCCCGACCCACTCCACCGCCATAATCTACATCGCGATGATCGCCCTGATGGCCCGCCGCCTCACCAAGGAATCTGCACCAACCTGGCGAGGGCTCTGATAGTTCGTCAAAGATCCATCTCGGGATGAAACATCGGGAGGAAACGAGGTCTTACTGAGCGTTGATCCTGTCTCGGATGCTCATACGGCGTCCGCACCGGCGGGTTCCCAGAGCTGGATCGGGGTGCCCTCCGGGTCGCTGAGCTCGGCGAACCGGCCATTGGGGTAGTCCTGCTCATGGACATCGACCTGGATGCCCGCGCTGCGCAGCTGGGCCACCATGGCATCGAGATCGCGAACCCGGAAGTTGATCGCCCACTGCTGTTCGGGGGTGCGGAAATGCTCCGATCCGCTCGGGAGCGGGGCGAACACAGTCGGCCCAGTCTCGGTCTCCCAGGACCGCTCATCGTAGGTATCCGGTGGGCGTCCTACGCCGAGGTGAGTCTCATACCAACTGGCCAGTGCCTCGGGGTCGCTAGCACGGAAGAAGATGCCGCCGATGCCTGTCACGCGTTCCATGCCGCCATCCTGCTCTGTCGGCCCGCTCGCAGCCCATGGATTGAGTCTTAACGTTCCGGAGTACGGCGGAGCTACCGAGTCACAGGCTCGACCCACCGGGGCGACTCGCGACGGACTTCATGCCCACCCAATGATCATGTTCGAATGCGTGCTCCTCTTGTCCGGTTCGGTCGCAGCCCAGTGTGCTCAGCTCGCCGGCGTGGTCGTCACAGACACATTCGGCCTTCCCTTTTGGGCGAGGTCAGGAGTTGTCGGAGGTGAGTGCGGCGACCACCCGGTTGATCATGTCCTCGTCCGTGGTCAACGGGGTCGGGGTGTAGGACAGGACGAAGCGGAGCCGGAGGTCGAGAGTGGAGAACACGCGGGTGCGGTAGCCGTACATCTCGCCGGTCTTTCCCCAGAACGTCACGCCGTTCACCGTGGCCGTCTGCAGGCCCATGCTGTAGCGGGCGGGACTGCCGTCCTTCAGCATGCGGACCTCGGCCGGGGGAAGTGTGCACAGCTTGTCCATCGCCCGGGGCGGCAGCAAGTCGCCGGAGAACAACGCCTGTTGGAAACTGAAGAGATCGTCGACGGTGGAGACCAGTTCGCCCTCGCCCCATGTGCTGGAGGGGTTGTAGACGGTGGCGTCGCGCAGGGAGCCGTCGGTCATCCGTAGATAGCCGTGGACATGCGGACCGTGCAGGCGGGGGTCGTCGCCCGGTAGCAGCGTGCGCGTGAGGCCGAGCGGTCGCAGGACGCGGCAGCCGATCGCCTCGCCGTAGCGTTGTCCGGTCAGCTTTTCGATGAGGAGGGCGAGGAGTACGTAGTTGATGCCCCGGTATTCCTGTTTGGTGCCCGGGCGGAACTTCAGCGGACCGTGCGTCACTGTCCGCACCCACTCGTGCGGCGTCCAGCGGTCGAACCGGTGCCTCAGGGCAGCCTCCGGCGTGCTCGTGTCAGGGATGCCCTGGTGGTCGGGGATTCCGCTGGTGTGGTTGAGGAGTTGGGTGACGGTGATGCGAGGGAAGTCGGAGGGGAGCAGCCCCGGAAGGTAGCGCCCGATCGGTGCGTTCAGCTCCACGCGGCGCTCTGTCCACAGCTGGAGTACGACCGTGGCCACGAAGGCCTTGGTGACGCTGCCCGCGCGGAACTTGTCGTCGGGGCGTGCGGCACGCCCGGTGGTGAGGTCGGCCATGCCTGTGGTGCCGTACCAGTGGTCCGTGCCGTGGGCGGCACGTAGTTGGGCGGAGGTGGCCGGCGGGTGGGAGAGGTCGGAGATCGCCGCCTGTAAGGCGCCGGTGTCCAAGCCGGCGTCCAACTCCTCAGACCTGGCGGAGTCCGCCGCCGCCCGGGAAGCCGCACTTCCGGCCGCGACCAGCACGGCACCGGCCACAAAACCACGGGCCAGAGAACGTCGGGAGATCGACTGAGAGTTCATGGAGCTCATGCTGCCGACGGCCTCGTACCCCGGGTATCCGGGATGTCCCCCTGGTATCCCTAATCCAACCCGTACCTGGCGGTACTCAAGTTAATCCAAGAACGTCACAGTGAGTCGACATCCTTTCGGTGTACGCCGCTGCCCCGCAAACGTCGGACCCCGTTCCGGAGTCTCGACGCTCACGAAAGGCCGCAGATCACCGACATCAGGCAGGCCAAACGACTTGCAGGCCATGGTCGACCACCATCCACTCGTGGCCGAGATGGCCCGCGAGGTGCCGCTCGGAGCGGTCGTCCTGAACGACCTCGAAGAGCACGGCCCCACCTCTGACGTGTGGGTGCCGCTGGCCGGCGGGGGACGACGGTCCTGGACCGAACAGTGACATCCCCGCTCCGGTTGGCTGCAGAGAAGAACGCTCTTTTCAGGGCAGTTGTCCCCGGTAGGTTCTGCCTCCTCGCCGCGGCAACCGGGCCGGGGTGTCCTCGGGGGTCGCGATCGTCTCGGCGGCCAGGTGGAGTTCGGCCCGCACGGTCGCGGACGACAGATCCAGGGATAGTGCCCTGCCGCACTTGCTGAGCCGGTCGGTGAGCGTACTGCGGCTCAGGCCTAGCTCGGAGGCAGCGGGCGCTGTGCGGCCGCGGTGTTGGAGCCAGCAGCGAAGGGCGATACGCAGCGGCTTGTCCAGAGGTCTGAGGAGGGCGGTAGCCCAGTGATGGGCGTCGTCGGGGCCGAGTAGATCGGTGGGCAGCGGGGGGTCGGGAACAAGGCGTACGGATGTGCTGACTTGTGGGGAAGGTACCGGGGCCCGCAACGCCAGCAGGAGTTGTGCCTGCACGGTGGGGTTGTCCAGGTCGGCAGCCAGGGCAGTGCCGATCCAGCGCAGGCGTGCACGAACCGTGCCTTCGGACACGTCGAGCACTGCTGCGGCGGCCTGAGCGGACCCCGACCGCAGGTATGCCTCCAGCGTCCGGTGCTGCTCGCGGGTGAGGGGCGTAAGGACGGCGGCGGACCAGCGGGCGAGCCGGTCGGCGGGCACGGCGCGGAGCAGCCCGTGCGAACCCAGGAAGGTCGCGGACGCCAGGCAGCCGGGAGTTGCGCCGTGCCGCGCGTTGCCGGCCTCGGCCCATGCCGTGGCGACCATGTCCAGCGGCAATGGGTCCGAGACGCCGCCGACCAGTTGATGGCGCTCTACGATGCGCGCGACGTAAGGGCGGGCCACGTGGCGGTCGTGGCCGAGGCCGTGGAGCGCGACGACCGCCACCTCGGTTCCCTCCATACACACCAGCATGCGGGGGGCTTTGGAAGTCACGCTGGGCTGCGCTGCTCGCCAATGAGTCTGATAGGCGGCATGCATCTGCGGACCGGCCAGCCGGAACACCGTCGCGTGGGTGGCGGCGGTGCCCAGCACGTCGGTCGCCAGATGGGGCTGGCCGCTCAGCAGGAGATGCAGGACGGCGGTGTGCAGTCTCTGCTCAGCGTGGCGGGTGTCCTCCGCCCGGCGAACCCGCGCCCGCATTCTGAGCAGATCGACGCAGGTCCGCGCGATCAGGTCAATGCGCGATACGGGCGATGCCGGGCCGGGACGGATAACGAGGACGCCACCGGTCATCTTGCGGATCGTCAGGTGCGGGTGCAGGCGGGGGTGCGCGGCGGCACGCACCCCTTCAGGTCCGGCGGTGTCTGGGGTGCTGCAGACGACGCCGCCCGTGAGGTCCGCCAGGACCGCCGAGCCCTCGGCCAGGACTGCGGCTTCGGCAATGAGCTGGGCGTCCGAGTGGGCTGCTGCCCGGGTGAGTCGTCGCACCACCTGGTATCGGGTCAGCTTCACGGGGCGGGCAGGCATGGGCGGCCCGGCACGGCTCGTCGTCATCGGATCCGTGCGACCCCGCCCCAGCCCGCGCGGTCGGTGAGCGTGCCGGTGTTCGCGTCGGGGCGCCAGCGCGGCCAGCTCGTGAACCCGGGTTCGACCAGTTCGGTGCCTTCGAAGAGTTCGACGGCCACCGACGGCTCCCGGAAGATGTAGGGGATCGCACCGGAGCTGTTGTACTCGTCCTGCACCGCTTGGTGTTCCTGGTCTGCGGCGGTGGAGTGGCTCAGTGACAGGTAGCTGCCTGGGGGAAGCTGCTCGACCAGCCGGCGCACCAGACCCCTGGCTTCGGTCCAGTCCTCGATGTGGCCCAGCACGTCGTTGATGACCAGGGCAGTGGGCTGGGTCCTGTCCAGCGTCTTGGCCGCGCCGGTTAAGACGGCGTCCGTGTCGCGCATGTCCGCCTGCACATAGGCGGTGGCGCCCTCGGGGGTGCTGGTGAGCAGCGCATGGACGTGCAGCAGCACGATCGGGTCGTGGTCGATGTAGACCACGCGGCAGTCGGGCGAGATCCGCTGTGCGACTTCGTGAGTGTTGTTACTGGTCGGCAGCCCGGCACCCAGGTCGATGAACTGCCGGATCCCTGCCTTGGCGAGGAAGGCGGTGGTACGTCGGAGGAAGTCCCGCGATTCCTTGGCGAACGGGACGATGTTGGGGTACTTGCTGCTGTAGGCGTCACCGGCGGCCTGGTCGGCGGGGTAGTGGTCTTTTCCGCCCAGCCAGTAGTTCCAGACGCGCGCACTGTGCGCGACGGACGTGTCGATCGGCTGATGCGGGCGAGTCGGTTCGGTCATGTCAGTACGTCTTTCGATTCGTTGGGATGGGGTGCGATGACGCAGGTGTGGTCCATCAACAAGTGATATGCTGACACCGCGTGCAGGCTGTTCAAGACTTCGGCTGTTCCGCGGAGATCTCCTTCACGGACTACGTGGTCGGGGATCTCCGGTACGTCGACCCGGTACAGGGTCACGGTCGGCATGCCGGTCATGGGGTGGCAACGACCGTCGAGTGGGTGAATCTGCAAGGTCACATCGGGGCGCTCGACGGCTGCCCTCAGTGCCTGCCGCTGCTCGGCCATCACATCTTCGTCGCCTACGGACGTATGCAGCGCCGCGGCGGACATGATGGCCCAGATGCGGGTGTCCTGGTGACGCAACCGCTTCTGGCGTTCTATGAGCAGCTCAGTCCGTCGGTCCTTGTCCGCGGGGGACAGGTCAGGTCTGCGGACGTTTTCGACGGCGCGGGCATAGGACGGCGTACGTAGCAGGGCAGGGACGAGGGCCGGCTCCCACACGCGGATGATCCGGGCCGCGGATTCCACGCTCATGAGGTCCAGCTGCCATGAGTCCATGACAGACCGCCACGGATGCCACCACCCGGGGAGGTTGGCAGCCGCGAGCTGCCCGAGGAACGCTTCGATTTCGGCCGTGCCCGCGCCGTACGCCGTGAGCAGGGCATGGACCTGACCTTCGTCCAGGGAGGTCTCGGCCTGCTCAATGCGGCGCACTGTTGCGGTGTGGGCCCCAAGTGCATGGGCGGCCTCGCCCCGGGACATCCCGGCCGCCTCACGCAACGTTTTGAGCCGGGTGGCTAGAACCAGGTGCGCGACGGTCCTTCCAGACCTTGCGCGAGCCACAGCATCCCCTTCCGGCACTTTCTACAACCTGCGGGTAGTGCAAACTCTGTACCTTGCAATCTCCGTTCACAACCCTTTGAGTATGTCTAACCCGCCGCAGCCGGCGCGCAGTTGGTAGGCGACGGCATGCCGCGAGATCGCGGTCGGCCGCCGACGGGGGCTCCGTTCACATACGTGCCGTCGCACCGGCCCGGGAGTAAGTCGGGTGCGGTCGACGTCTATGGGGACAGGATCGGGAGGACGCATGGACAGACGTGATCTGCGGCAGTCGGCCCCTGGAGGGACTTCCGTCAGCAGGAGGGACGACGGCGCCGGATCCGGTTCGGCGGCTATGCGCGCCTGCACGATGTAACACGCACAGAGGTGGCCGCCCTCGGAGGGAACGGCCACCTGGCGACTCATCCGAGTCAGGCACACCAGGTACAGACCCATCCATCACTGGGGTGCTCCGGTCGGCGTGTTCGCGGCACGCCGCTGGGCTCAGGATAGACCGGCTCACGCACAGGATCGCGACGTCCTGTGCCGTCCGGCCGGATCCCGATTCTGAGCCCGGGGTGCCCTGCCCTCACCCAAGGATGTGACATGCACACTACACACTCGAGTGCTGCGGGCCATCCCCCGCCCGCCGCTCCCGGCACTGCACGCCGCGCCCCGGCCCTCCGGCCCACGCCACAGCCCCCTAAGAGGCCACCGACCGGCACCGACCGGTGACTTCGGTGCACAGCCGCAGCTCATACCAGCCTTTGCTCGCCCGGCAGCCGGCTTGCCGCGCCGCGGTGACCGACGGTCATCCAGCCGACGCACCCTGACGTCCGGAGGGCGTAACCGTGCACACGACAACACGCCTCGTCGACCACTCCGTCGGCGGGCCCGTCACTAACGAGCCCCGCCATGCCAGGCTCGCCGCCCACCTGCCCCAGCACCTGGGCCTGCCCGGCAACTCCCCTGCAGCCGTCGCCACATGCCAAGCCCCGGCCAGAGCTCGGCACGCACTGCGGGAAGCTGACGTCCCCTCCGTGCACTCCCCGAACCACCAACTGGGCAACACCTTCGAGGACCTGGTGGAGACCGGCGGCAAGAAGGAGGGCCAGCAGCTGGCCCCCACCAAGGAGTTCACCAAGAACTACACGAACCGCACCAAGGTCAAAGAGGCCAGCTTCGCCACGGTCAAGCACTTCGACGGGAAACCGGCGCACCCGAAGGTGTACGCGCTGCGCCTGGCCGACGGCGGCGTCCTCGCGCTGTTCCCGAGCGCCTACACCATCGAATACCTCCACAAGCGGTTCATGAACGGCGGCAGGATCATCCCGGGCCCGGCGGAGGCGGTCTACAACAGCGAGCGGCGGCCCCTGATCACGGACGAGTATCAGGGCCAGGCCCTCGCGACACTGACCCTGACGGGCAAGCCAAAGGTGCTCACCCACAGGTACACGATGGCGAACTCCCGATGAGACCCGCCCAGACATCCTCGCCGCGCATCCCGCAATCGCTGAGGCAAACGTTCGCGACCCTCGACGAGTGGGCCCACAACCGCGACCAGCGCTTCGCACGGTTCCTCACCAAACGGCTGGCCGAGGCCGAGGCACTCGGCTGCTGCCTCGCAGAACTCAAGGCCCTGGCCGGCGTGCAAGACGTCTTCGCCGAATGGCTCGCCCAACGCGACCTCGCCACCGAGGACACCGACGACCTGCACCTTAACCAGGTCAGCACCCTTGGCTGGGCGTTGCGCAGCGTCGCTCACAGTATCTGGGCCGGCCATCCCGAGTGGGAACTGTCCTTCCATCCCGCCGCAACCAAGCCGCCGATCGACCCGCTGACGGCCTTGCTCGGCAGGTGAGCGGAGGCATCCAAGTCACTGAGATCAACTCGCCTAGCGCACTGGGAAGTTGCCTGGCATATGCGTAATCTTCTCGCTACGCAAACGCACCACCGCGGCTTGACCGTGCCGCGGATCCGGGCTGCCGTGCACCGGTGGCAACAGCGGCCATGTCATACCGCGCTCCACGGGGAGGCTTCGTGAAACGCCGCGCACACCACTCCGCTGTTCACTTCCGAAAGACCGCCACCGCGTCCCTCGCACTGTGCGCCGCGCTCGCACTGACCGCGTGCAGCTCATCCGACGGGAAAGACGAGGCGAGCGACGAGTCACCGACGGTCACGCAGTCGCCGACAGCTTCTGCCAGCGCTGATCCGGAGGAGACCGCGGTCCTCGCCGCGTACACCCAGTCCTGGGAAGCCCAGACCAAGGCCTACGCCAAGGCGTCTTCCGCAGGCACCGACTTGAGGAAGACCACCACTCTGCGAGCCCTGGGGCTCATCGAGCAGGACCTGAAGACCATGCGGAAGGCCGGGCAGGTGACGATCGGGAAGCCGATGATCCGCCCGCGGGATCCCAAGATGACCGACGGTGAGATTCCCAAGGCCACCCTCACGGACTGCGTCGACACCACGAACTGGACGCTGATCGACAAGGCCACGAAGAAGAAGGTCCCACTGCCGTCAACGCGGCTCGTCAAATACGTCAGCACCGCAAAGCTCGAGAAGTGGGGAACGAAGTGGATGGTCACAGAGTTGACCGCTCAACCGCAGACCTGCTGATACGGCGCCCCGCCCTACTCGGTGCCGCTCTCGTCTTGGCCGCCGCGGGCACCGCCCAGGCCGACGACGGTCCCGATGTCGGTGCGGGCAAGTGCCAAGTCGTCAAGTTCTGTGTCGATGTCAGCGTGCCCGGCGAGACCGGCGGGGAAAACCAGCAGGCCAGCTCGCAGGGCAGCGGCGGCGAGAGCAAGTTGAAGTGCGGGTACACAAAGATCGACCCGGAACCGCCGGTCAGTGCGAAGGAGCTCTGGAAGGGCGCCGACCCGAAGAAGAGCGACCTGTACTTCTACTCCTGTTCGGACGGCGGCCAGAACAACCCCGACGGATTCATCACCGTGCCGAACGGCCAGCCCCCTCAGCAGCAGGCGAATCCTCAGGAGCTGGCGCAGCAGGCAGTCGACTCCATGACGCTGCTCCGCCCGGACATCGCCAGCCCCAAGGCGGCCGGCAAGTACACCGTGGGCGTCCCGATGTGGATGTGGGTCAACCAAAGCGCCACGACGTTTGGACCGAACACCGCGTCGGCCACGGCGGGCGGGATCACCGTCACCGCGACCGCAAAGGTGTCGAAGATCGTGTGGCAGATGGGCGACGGCTCCTCCGTGACCTGCAACGGCCCGGGCACGCCCTACGAGGCATCGGAAGGCATGACCCAGTCGCCGACCTGCGGACACGTGTACTCCAAGACCTCGGGCGGCTCCCAGGGCGGCAAGTACCCGGTCACGGCGACCTCGACGTGGACGATCGACTGGCAGGGCGGCGGAGCGGCCGGCCAGCTCACCGAGATCCGGCAAACCAACGTGCAGGTGGCGATCGGCGAGCTGCAGGTCGTCAGGTAGCGCCGCGGAAGGACGAGACGTTGAGCAGGACCCAGGATCGTGTAGAGGCAGTCAGCTCGAACGGGGTCCCCCACCAGGGACGTGGGGCCGGGCCCGTCGCTCCCCCACGGGTGTCGGCCCGCCGTCGCCGACCAGGTGTCATCGCCCTGTCACTGGCTCTGATCGCCGCCGGAGGAGCGGGGGTTGCCGTCCTGCTGCTGCAGGTCGGCCACCGCACCGAGGTGGTAACCGTGGTCCGCACCGTCCAGGTCGGCCAGGTCGTGACCGAAGACGACCTGGGCACGGCTTCGGTGGCCCTGGACCCGGCCGTCAAGTCGGTGCGCGGCACCGACCTGGACTCGATGGTGGGGAAGCGGGCCGCTGTTGAGCTCAAGCCCGGTTCCCTGCTCGCCCCGTCCCAGGTGACGAAGGACTCGCTGGTGAAGGCTGGTGAGCAGTTGGTGCCGATCGGGCTGAAGCCGGAGCAGGTGCCGGCCACGGCACTGATTCCGGGCCAGAAGGTGGATCTGGTGCACGTCCCGGCCCAGGGCCAGGCGGACACAGGTAAGACGTCCGGCACCCTGCGGGAGACCATCACCGGACGGGTCGTGAAGGCCTCCAGCGCCGCCCCCGGCACGGGGATCGTAGTCGTCGACGTCGCCACCACCGCGCAGGAGGGGCCGACGGCCGCCGCGTGGGTGGCGGCCGGCACCCTGCGCCTGAACCTCGCGGCCCCGGACGGCAGCTGATGGCTGTCATCGCGCTGGCCGGGTGCAGCGGCGCTCCTGGCGTGACCACGAGCGCGCTCGCTCTGCTGTTGTCGTGGCCGCTGGAGCCGGGCCGGAGGATGATCCTGGCCGAGTGCGACCCGGACGGCGGGGCTGTGTTGCACGGTCTGCTGCAGGGCACGCTCGGTGACCGGTACGGGCTGCGCAACATCTCGGTCGCTGCCCGCAAGGGCGAGTTCAGCGACGCGTTCTGGCGTCAGCTGATCGACTTGAGCAGCGAGGACGGCAAACAGGTCTCGCCGCGCGACCGGTTGCTGCTGCCGGGCATCACCGACCCTGCACAGGCGGCGAGCCTGGGCTCGGTGTGGAAGGTGCTGGCGCAGATGTTCCGCGGCATCGATGCCGAAACCGGCCACGACGTCCTGATCGACCTCGGCCGCCGGGGGGCGTATGGGCCGTCCGGTGTCCTGGCCGAGCAGTCCGACGCCGTTTTGGTGGTGATCCGCAACACTCTGCGCTGCCTGCAGGCCGCTCAGGCCCGGGTGAGCGAGCTGGAGGAGCGCGTCGGCGACGTCGGGCTGATTGTGATCGATGAGGGGCCCTACCCCGCGGGCGAGGTGCAGCGGGTTCTGCAGGTGCCGGTGGTGGCGACCCTGCCGTATGCGCCGAAGGATGCCCGCGTGCTGTCCGACGGCGCCGAGCAGACGCGTCACTTCACCAAGTCGCCGCTGATGAAGGCGGCCCGGACAGCCAGCAGCGTGCTGGTCCAGCGGGCCGCGATGCGGCGGGCCCGCCTCGATCCGCGCGGCGCCTTTGCCACGGGGGAGGTGACCCGTGCGCGGTAGGCCTCTGCACGCCGATCCGACCGTCGCTCCGCCGCCCGGCCGCCCCCAGCAGGCCTGGCCCCGTCCGGCGAACGGAACACCGGCCGGAGCTGCCTCGAGTGCGCACGCGCTCGGCGCCGCGGCTCCGCAGGTCAGCGTGGATTACAAGGTCGCCCGGCACATCGCTGCCCAGGTCGCCAAACAGCGCGAGGAGTGGCTGAAGACCACGCCGGACGTGGACCGGGCCAGCGAGGAGCAGCGCTGCCTGGACTGGATCAACGAGGCGGTCGCGCTGTGGTCGGACGCCCAGGCGATGGCCCCGCACGAGGACGAAGCCCTGCGACGCGCTGCCTATGACCTGCTCTTCAGGGCCGGCCGGTTGCAGCCGTATCTGGACGACGAACGGGTTGAGGACATCATCATCCAGGGCCCGGACCAGGTGTGGCTCGACTACGGCGACGGCGAGCGCCGCATGGTCGGCCCCATCGCGGATTCCGAGGAGGAACTGCTGGAGCTGCTGCGGGAGTTGGCCCGGGGCTCCGGGCACAGCGAGCGCACGATCTCCACGGCGAACCCGACGCTCGCACTGTCGCTGCAGGACGGCTCCCGCCTCCAGGCGATCACAGGGCTCGGGCCGATGACCTACGCGGTCATCCGCCGGCACCGGGTCTCCCACGCCGATCTCGACGACCTGGTCCGGCTGGGCACGATCGACCCGATCCTGCGGGAGTTCCTCGGCGCCTGTGTACGCGCCGAGAAGAACATCATGATCGCGGGGAAGCAGAAGGCCGGGAAGACCACGCTGCTGCGGGCGATGCTCAAGGAGTTCGACCCGGAGTGCCGCTTCGCCACCGTCCAGACCGAGGACGAACTGTTCGCCCACGCCAACGGCTACCACCGCCAAGTCGTCTCCCTGGTGGGCCGCGAGTCCAACGGTGAGAAGGACGTCACCGGCCGCGGCGCCGGTGAGGTCACGCTGCTGGACCTGATGCACCCGGCGCTGCGGATGTCGCTGGAGCGGATCGTGGTCGGCGAGGTCCGTGGTCCCGAAGTCGTCGCCATGATGCAGGCACTGACGAACGGGTCGGGCGGCAACCTGTGCACCATCCACGCGCGTCGCCCCGACATCATCTTCGACCGGATCGCCGAGCTGTACGCGCTCGCCCAAGGCAACCTGTCCGAGCAGCTCGCCTACCGGCAGACCGCCAACGGTCTCGACTTCATCGTGTACGTCGACATGACGGACGAGACGCAGATCGGCGGCCGCCGCCACCGCTACGTCTCGCACGTCCTGGAGCTCACCGGGATCGGCGAGTCCGGCCGTCCGGCGACAAACGAGATCTTCTCCCCCGGCCGGGAGTTCGGCGAACTGCGGGCAGTGCCACGCATGGACCCGGGCTGCATCGACGATCTGCGCCGGGTCGGCTTCGACTCCACGCTGCTGCAGCACCCGTACGGGGCGTGGGCGGCGCCGCTGCCGTTGAAGGTGGGGGCGGGCCGATGACGCTGTTGTTGGCACTGCTGAGCGGCATGGCTGTCATGGGCGGGCTGATCGGTGTGGTGGCAGGCGTCGTGGGCACCACGGCGCCGCGCAGGCCGTCGCTGAGGCAGCGGTGGAAGGTCCTGGGCGCGGGGCAGGCGGAGGATGTCCGGCTGCGGCGGCGGACGCTCGCGGCGGCCGGGGCCGTGGTGTCCGTTGTGGTGTGGCTGGTCTCGGGAAACTTCGTAGCCGGTGCGATGCTCGGCGCAGCCGTGGTGGGCGTGCCGTGGCTGATCACGCCAGCGCAAATCGTGCAAGAACGCATCGGCCAGCTGGAAGCCCTGAGCGAGTGGACGCAGCGCCTGGCCGGGCTGCTGCGACTGGGCATGGGCCTGGAACAAGCGATGATCACCAGCCGGAAGGGGGCACCGGAGGAGCTCGCCGAGCAGATCGCGGGCCTGTCGGACCGGCTGCGCCTGGGGTGGCGGCCCGAGGAAGCGTTGCGGGCCTTCGCAGACGAGCTGGACGACATCACCGCGGACAAGGTGGCGGCCGCGCTCATCCTGTCCGTCAACGACCGCGGCCCGGGCCTGGCCCAGGCACTGGAGGACCTCGCCGCGACCGTTCGCGACGAAGTCGCCGGCAAGCGGAAGGTCGAGGCCGACCGGGCCAAGTCCCGCACCACGGTGCGCTGGATGACCTTCATCACCCTCGGCATCGTCGTCGCCGGGTTCTTCGTGCCCTCCTTCACCCGCCCCTACAACACGCTACTCGGGCAGCTGGTGCTGGCGGTCCTGACCGCAGGGTTCGTCGGCACGCTCGCCCTGATGAGGTCGCTGGGCATCTTCCGCCGGATCGCGCGCTTCCTGGAGGCCGATCCAAGCAGCACGGTGCGCCTGCCCGCGCTCTTGGTGGAGACGGATGTGCCGGGCGAGCGCGAGGTTGAAGGGGTGAGCTCGTGAACCTGTTGCCTGCAGTGGTCACCGGCGGCGTAGTGGGCGCCGGCGTCGCCCTGTTGGTGCGTGAACTGCTGCGCCCACAGCCCGCCTTGGCCGCGGCGCTGCAGCGCAGTGCCCCGGGCCTGTTGACTATGCCGGAGCCGGAGCCGGAGCTGGACCGGGACGAGGTCTGGGGCCGGTGGCTGCTGACCCGCCTGGGGCGCCTGCCCGCAGTGCGTATCCCCGCCAAGAACCTGGCGCTGCTCGGGCAGGGGCCGGGAGCGTTCATGCTGAAGAAGGCCGCGCTCGCCGGGCTCGGCCTGCTCTGTCCGGTGCTGGTCTCCATTCCGTGGATCATCGCGGGTGTTTCCCTGCCGTTCTACGTGCCCGCCGTCGCCGGGCTCGCCGTCGCCGGGCTGCTGTTCATCACCCCCGATCTGGTCGTGCGGGACCAGGCCAAGCGGGCCCGGGAGGAGTTCGCCCACGCGCTGTCCGCCTACCTGGACCTGGTGGCGCTCAAGCGGGCCGCGGACGCGGGCCCAACCGAGGCCCTGGAGAAGGCCGCCGCGGTCGGCCGCGGCTGGCCCTTCCTCTACCTGCAAGCAGCGCTGCGGCGCGCCCGGCTGGAGAAGATCCCGCCGTATCAGGCACTCGAGGACCTGGCGCACGAGTACGACCTGCCGGTCCTGGAGGACGTCGCCGACATCATGCGCGGCTCGGCCACCGACGGCGCCGCCGTCTACAAAGCCCTGCGGGCACGGACCGCCGCGCTCAACACCGAACTACTCGCCGCGCAGGCCGCCGAGGCGAACGCCGCCAGCGAAAAGATGACCGCCCCCGGCGCCCTGCTCGCCGTGCTGGTCATGCTCCTGATGGCGTTCCCCGCGGTGATCCGCATGCTCACCGTCTGACCGAACTGATGCAACGCACAGCACGAACTCTGTGGAGGTTCCCCTCATGAAGCACACCGCAGCCCGCAGCTTACGCGCCGTCCGCTGGCTGACGTCCCGCCTGGAAGACGGGCTTGGCGAAGCCGGCCGACGGCCGGACCGGGGCGACATCAGCATCACCACCGTCATCATCTGGGTCGCCGCGGTCGCCGGCGCTGTGGCGATCGCCGGCACCATCGCCATCGTGATCAACAAGTACAACGTCAGCCTGTCCGGCATCTGATGGTCTCCGGCCGGCTTAAGGACTGGTGGCGCGGGCGACGATGGCGCGACGACCGCGGGGACGCATCCATCCAGATGGCGATCGTCTTCCCGTTCGTGCTGCTCGCCACCATGGCGGTCATCCAGGCCTCCATGTGGTACTACGCGCGGCAGATCGCCCTGACGGCCGCCCGCGAAGGTGCCACCGCGGCCCGCTCCTACCAGGCCACCCCGGCCGACGGCGCGGCCCGGGCCCGCGATGTGCTGGGCCGCGTGGCGGGGGACAGCCTGATCAACCCCGGCGTCTCCACGGCCGGCAGCACCGCCGAGCGGGTGCGGATCCAGGTGACTGGGACGGCCCAGTCGATGATCCCGGGCGTCGACGGCCTGCAGGTCAGCCAGTCGGCCTCCGGCGCCGTGGAGCGCTGGACGACCCCGGGAGAGTGAACGTCGTGCCAAGGACCCGGTGGGGGGTGGCCCAAGGGGATGCGGGCAGCGTGGCGATCGAAGCGGCCATCATCTTCCCTGCGCTGATCATGTTCGTGTGTATGGCGATCGCCGGCGGCCGCCTCATCACCTCCGGCGCGAAGATCAACGCCGCGGCCGAGGACGCCGCACGAGAGGCCTCCATTCACCGCACCGTGGCCGCCGCCCAGGACGCAGCCCATTCGGCCGCGAACGAGTCACTGACCGACCAGGGCATCAAGTGCGCCTCCAGCAGCATCACCGTGAACACGGGCGGGCTCAACGTGCCCGTCGGGCAGGTAGGGACCGTCACCGTGACCGTGAACTGCACGGTCAATCTGTCCGACCTCCTGCTACCCGGCGTGCCCGGGGCTCGCACCTTGGAGTCCACCGCGACCTCGGTAGTGGACCAGTACCGGCAGCGGGGGAACTGATGATCTTGCAGCAGGTACGGGGGCGCACCCGCATCGGGTTCGACGACCGTGGTGGGGTCACGGTGTTCGTCGCGGTGTGCGTGGTCGCGCTGATCGGCATCGTCGGCGTGGCCGTCGACGGCGGTGGCAAGATGCGCGCCACCGAACGAGCCGACTTCGTCGCGGGGGAGGCCGCCCGGGCGGGTGGGCAGGCCATCGACCCTGCCCAGGCCATCACCGGCGAGGCGATCGTCGTCGATCCGCAGGATGCGCAGGCCGCAGCCCAGGCGTACCTGCGCTCCGTCGACGCTGCGGGCACAGTGGCCGTGTCCGCCGACGGCAAAACGCTCACCGTGACCGTCAACGGCTCGTACGACACGAAGTTCCTGCCCGTGGTCGGGGTCGGCTCGATGCCGGTGACCGGTCACGCCACGGCCACCCTCCTGCACGGCGTCGCCGCTCCCTAAGGACCATGATGCGCACCAGCCACTCCCCCGCCGCCCGAGGTCGCACCCTGGCCAGGGTGCTCAAGGCCGTGTGCAGCCTGCTCGTCCTGACCGGCGCGGTCGCCGGGCTGCCGCTCGTGCTGGCCTGGGCCAGTCCGGTGGTCTGGGATGCCGGCCGCGACGACCTGGCCCATCTGCTGGACCGGCAGGACACCGGCGCAGCCTTCCTGATGCTGCTCATCGTGGTGGGGTGGATCGGCTGGGGGCAGTTCGCGTTCTGCGCGATCCGGGAGCTGGTCGCGCAGTTGCGCGGCCGGAGTTGGCACGCACCGCGGGGGCTGGGCTCCTCGCAGCGGGCCGCGGCCGCGCTGATCGGGAGCATCCTGGTCCTCCTGCCGACGAGTTCGGCCCTTGCGTCCTCCCCCGCCCAGGCCGCACCAGCCGTCAGCGCCACCCACGTCCCCGGGCAAGCCCAAGCACAAGAGACGACCGAGGCAGACACCAGCTCCGCATCGACGGCGAGCACGCCAGCCTCCCGCACGACGTACACGGTGCGCGAGACGCGGCCAGCGGAGAGCCTGTGGGGCATCGCCGAGCGGGAGTTGGGCAACGGCGAGCGGTGGCGGGAGATCGCCGACCTGAACGAGGGCCGCCCCATGGTCGACGGCCAGGTCTTCCACGCCAACGGCTTTCTGCAGCCCGGCTGGCAGCTTCAGATGCCCTCAACCGCCACAGCCGCGGGAGGAGTTCGTACGCAGCTGGATGACAGCACCCCGGCTGCCGACGCAAGCGGGCACGCCGTCACGGTCCACTCGGGCGACTACCTGTCGAAGATCGCAGAGGAGGAGCTCGGCGACGGCAGCGAGTGGCCGAAGCTGTTCGAGGCCAGCCGGGGCAAGCCGCAGCCGCACGGCCTGCCCGCCATCTCCGACCCGGATGTCATCTACGCGGGGCAGCAGGTCATTGTGCCCGGAGCCCAGTCCGACCAGCTGGGCCAGGGCCGTGACCTGGGTGATGAGCCGGGCAGCCAGGAGACCACTCCCCCGGCCGCCCAGAAGCCCGACGACACACAGCAGCCGGGCGCGGGCACGGATCAGGCACCCGCGCCGAGCCAGAGCACCGCGCCTGCACCGCAGTCGTCGGCCCCCGACACGCCGGCCAGTCGCCCCGCCCAGCAGCCCGGGCAGGAACAGCTCTCCCCTTCCGCTCCGGCCGCCGCCGTGACGCCCGACCCCAGTGCCGCATCATCTGCCCCCGCACGGTCGGCGCCAGCTGCACCGTCCGGCACCGTGGCCTCCTCCCCCGCCACCACGGCGTCCGAGACCCCAGCATCGGCTCCGGCCAACAGCCACCTGAACCTGCGCACCGTGCTCGGCGCCAGCGCACTGCTGGCCGCCGCCGTCACCGGTGCCCTCGCCCTGCGCCGGACACTGCAGCGCCGCCGCCGCAAGCCCGGCGAGACGATCGCCATCGCCTCGGAAACGTCCACGGCAGAGGCGCAGTTGGCGGCGGCCGCCGAGCCGGACGGCGCAACCCGCCCGGACGCGGCGCTGCGGACCCTGGCCCACCACGCGGCCCAGCAGGAGAAGGACACCGTGTTCCTGCCGCCGTTGCGGGCGGCCCGGATCGGCGCCCGCACGGTGGAGGTGCTGCCCGAGGACCTCGCTCACGAGCCGCAGGCGCCCTTCGTCTCCGGGCAGGGCGGATGGTGGGTCCTGCCCGCCGATGCCGTGCTCCTGGACGAAGAGACCGCCCGCGAGGTGCCCGCGCCGTATCCCGGGCTGGTCACGATCGGCCGCACCGCGGCGGATGACCTCCTGCTGCTCAACCTCGCGCAACTTCCCGCACTGCTGCTGGACGGCAACCCGCTTCACATCACCGAGGTGTGCACCTCGCTCGCCCTGGAGCTCGCGATGAGCCCGTGGGCGGGCGACATCGAAGTCGTCACCGTCGGGTTCGGCGAGGACCTGCCGCAGTTGCTGCCCACCGCGCGGATCGCCCACATGCGGCAGGCCGCGCACGCGCTGCGCGATCTGAGCGAACGGCTGCTGGAAGCGCACCAGATGCCCGAAACCCAGCATCAGCCGTATCTGCTGCTGTGCGCGTCCTCTCTGGACACGGACACGGCCTGGCAGTTCGCCGACGTCATCGACAAGGCGGGCACGGTCCCCGTCACGCTGATCGCCCCGGCGAGCACGGCGGCCGCGCACTTCCCCGAGGCGGAGATCCTCAACGCCTCCCTCAGCGAACCGCAAAGCCTCGACTACGCCGGCACCGACATCACGGTGCAGCGCCTGGAGCACGCCGCCTACCTGCAGATCACCACGGCCCTGAGGGTGTCCGGACAGCCGTCCCACCCGGCCGAAGGCCCCTGGCAGGACGTCCCGGACGAGCCCGACAGCCTGCAGCAGCCCGAGCAGACCGTCCCGGAGGAGTCCACCGCGCCCGCCGCCGCTGCCACCAGTCGCGCGACGGCGTCGGCGGACCCGAGCGGCGAGGTCTTCCCGGCCTTGCTCGCCGCCACCACCGATCCGTCCGGGCTCCGCCTCCTGTCCTCCGCCGCGTCGTCGACCATGCCTGCCGACGAACCCGACGCAGTCGTCGAAGCAACAGCGCCTCCGGCCCCCGCACCCCCGGCGGCCGCGGAAGCCGCCGAGGCGGACGACCAGGAGGACTCCGCCGAAGAACCCACGGCGGCGGAGGCAGAGGAGTGCGAAGCGCACGACCTGCACGCCCCGGAGATCCGCGTGCTGGGCCCCGTCGAGGTGACGGACGTGGACAGCACCGGCCACGGCCCGCGGATGGCGCAGCTCGCCGCGTTGCTGTTCTTCCGACCCGGGCGAAGCTCCGACGTACTGTGCGCCGACATGGACCCTCTCAGCCCCTGGACGGCGAGCACCCTCAACGCCCGGCTGCAGGGCCTGCGTCGCTCCCTGGGCAACGATCCGGCCGGCAGCCCCTACGTACCGCGCCGCAAAACCGGCGAGGACCCCTACCGGCTCGCCCCCGGCGTGCACTGCGACTGGATCCGCTTCCTGCAGCTCGTCGAAAGGGCCCTGCCGATGGGTCCGTCAGGCCTCACCGACCTGGAGAGGGCGCTGACTCTGGTGCGCGGCAAACCGTTCGGCGGCAAACCCCTGCCCTGGGCCGAGCCCTACCAGCAGGAAATGATCACGCGGATCATCGACGTCGCGCACACCGTGGCCACCTACCGCACCCCCGCCGGCCCCCACCGTGACCTCAGCGCGGCCCGCCGGGCCGTCGCGACCGGTCTCGACGTCGACGACACGGCGGAACTGCTGTATCGGGACTGGCTCCGGATCGAGCATGCTGCCGGGAACCGGCAGGGGCTGCACACCGCAATCACCCGCGTCCAACAGGTCAACCGGGCACTGGACTGCTCACTCGAGACGGAGACCGAGGACCTCATTCGCGCCCTCCTCACCCGGACCTCTCCTGCACGAGCCCAGGGCAGATGAATGACGAACAGGGGACGATCCGCTGCCCGCACGCAGCCGGAAAGAGACGACCACGACGTACAGCACGTAGTGGGAGAGGGGTACGGGTGGCCGCGCCGGTGCAGCTGACACGGACGCACCGGGTTCTGATCGGCGTGGTCGTCTTCGGTGCCGTCGTCATCGCCGGCATCGGTTTCGCGGGTTCGTACGCCGCTGTCCGCGAACTGGCCCTCCAGAAGGGCTTCGGGGACTTCAGTTACGTCTTCCCGATCGGCATCGACGCGGGCATCTGCGTCCTGCTCGCCCTGGATCTGCTCCTCACGTGGATACGCATACCCTTCCCGCTCCTGCGCCAGACGGCGTGGGTGCTGACGGTGGCGACGATCGCCTTCAACGGCGCGGCGGCCTGGCCGGACCCGCTGGGTGTGGGCATGCACGCGGTGATCCCGGTCCTGTTCGTGGTCTCGGTCGAGGCCGCCCGCCACGCGATCGGCCGCATAGCGGACATCACGGCGGACAAGCACATGGAGGGGGTCCGCATGACGCGCTGGCTCCTGGCCCCCGTGCCCACGTTCCTCCTCTGGCGCCGTATGAAGCTCTGGGAGCTCCGCTCCTACGACCAGGTCATCAAGCTCGAGCAGGAACGTCTCGTCTACCAGGCCCGCCTCCGCTCCCGCTTCGGCCGCGGCTGGCGCCGCAAGGCCCCGGTCGAGTCCCTGATGCCCCTACGCCTCGCCAAGTACGGCGTCCCCCTGGCAGACACAGCCCCCGCAGGACTGGCTGCAGCAGGCCTCGCACCGACTTTCCGACCCCCTGCCGAGCGCGCCGGCGCCTCCACCCCGCCAGAACACGCCTCCCTCGAGACACCGGCGGTCCCTGACCAGCAAATGACCAAGCCGGACGGAGCAAGGCCGCGACACGTCCCAGCCTCCGCGCCCAAGCGGTCACCTGCCCCTCAGGAGTCGACCGAGGACGCCGTCGACCGGTT
The DNA here is from genome assembly GCF_036014015.1 of Streptomyces sp. NBC_00457. NCBI lineage: Bacteria > Bacillati > Actinomycetota > Actinomycetes > Kitasatosporales > Streptomycetaceae > Streptomyces > Streptomyces sp. NBC_00457. Next base: position 68,445 of record NZ_CP107905.1, read on the forward strand.
CGCCGAGTCCTACCAGGCGTACATTGCGCAGTTCCACGTCGAGCCGACCGCCGCGCAGTGGGCCCTCTGGCTCCGCGACGCGTACGGCATCTCCACCGCAGCCGGTGCCCCGCTCTCCGAGGAACAGACCCAGCCCCTGCTCCGGGTACTCCCACGGCGCGCTGTTCCTCAGACCGAAGAGATCGCCGTCTCTGAAGAACCACAGGCAGACTTCGTCATGAGCGGCAAGGAGCGCGAGTTCACCGGCATCGGATCACCCGCCGATGAGGCTGCCGCCGATCCCGGCGGGCAGGCCGCCGACGAACTCCCGCAGGAGGAGCATCCCGAGGCGGCACCCGCCGGTATGGGCGCGCAAGCCGCCACGGAGCGGCGCGGCCTGCAGGTGAACACCCCCATCGATGCTCCGCTGCCAGGCCACGACGACGTAGCCACGAAACGAGCGGCCCTCACCACCGTCGACCGCTACTACCTCGTATGGATGGAGTGCCAGGCCGGGCAGGGCGAGGAGCCCACGGCCGAGCAGCTGTCCGCCGCTCTCGCCGCGAAGGGCATGTACGGCCGCGGCCGAAAACCGGTCAGCCCCGCCAACCTGCGCCGCTACCTCCTGCCCTTCCGCCTGTACAACGTCTGGGCCCAGCACCGGGCGCACGGCCCACAGCCCTCGCTCAACGCCATCGCCCAGGAATGCGCAGCCCGCGGGATCACCGGTCAGTACAACAAAACCATCACCACCGATCACCTCACCCACGAAGCCGACGACTTCGAACGACGCTGGCAAGCTCTCACCCACCACCGCACCAGCACGCAACGGTAGGTCCGCGAGCGCACGCCGCCTGCGCATCGGCTGCATCAAGGTGAAGATCAATGACGGTACGAAGCAGCCACCGCGAGCCACAGCACGAGTCCGGTGGGGCCGGTTGCAGCCGTCCCTCCATAGGCGGGGTCATCTCAAGCCGTCACGATGGGGCCCTCAACGGCGTCACGACCACGCTGGCGGCTGTTTCTTCCGGGCAACGCTCGGAGTCGTTGCCGCCAGTTCGGCCGCTCAACCGTTTAATCTTGCGACGCTCGAACTTTTGATCTAGCGATGCTGGAAGGAAACCGTGTGAGCGGGAACTTGGTGCGGGGATTAGCGGTGGCCTCTGCCACTGCGGTCACCACTGTCGGCGCCGTTGCGGGAGCTGCCCAGAGCAGCACCGGCCAGTCGGTGAACGACACCGAAACGACAGCGAGCAACTCGACCCTCCTCGCGGACTTACCCGCGGGGCAGCAAGTTCAGGTGCAGACGGCCGCTCTGGCTCAGCAGGCCGACTCGCAGGCCATCGCCGCGGACAACAGCGCAAGGAAGACCGCGGCGGAGTCGGCCCGCAAGCAGGCCGCGAAGGCCGCGATCGCCAAGCAGCAGGCAGCCAAGCAGCAGGCCCTCAATGACGCCAAGGAGCGCCAGGAGGCGCGGCAGAAGGCCAGTCGATCGTCGACGGACTCCTCGGCGACGGACAACTCCAGCCTCGCGACGCAGTCCTCGTACACCACTGCCCAGGTCCGGGCTATCGCGCAGCAGATGGTGCCCAGCGATCAGTTCCAGTGCTTCAGCAACATCGTGGACCACGAGTCCGGCTGGAATTACAAGGCGGTCAACCCCTCTTCCGGGGCCTACGGTCTCGTACAGGCCTATCCCGGCTCCAAGATGTCGTCTGCCGGAGCCGACTGGCAGACCAATCCGGCCACGCAGATCAAGTGGGGCCTGAACTACATGAACGACCGCTATGGCAGTCCGTGCGATGCCTGGCTGTTCTGGCAGGCCAACGGTTCCTACTGAGCCGATGCCGTTGAGGCGGCTCAACCCTGCGCAGCTCCTCACCGTTCTGCGGTGAGGAGTTGCCCCATGTGTCGGTCGGGACGGGTCCAGAGGAGCGGTGGGGAGAGACGTGAAGGGGATGAATCGTGTTGCGAGTGCCTCGGTTGTGAACGGTCACGATATTCCCCATGGGACAGTTCATGAACTTCCCCATGGGGATCCCGGAGTCGCTTCCGTGGGCAATGGTCTCGGCAGACGTAGTGACACACTCTCAGGGCCATCCGATGGCTGGGGGTTGGTGCGCTGGGGTGCTCAGTAGCCGACAGTGAAGCGGCGTTGGACGAAGCGAGGTAGTTCCGCCTCGTCGACGAGGGCGACGGCTGCGTCCTCCGCGGAGATGCGGCTGCGTCCGTCCGCGTCGAGGATCGTCTGGTCACTGCCGACGCGGAACCGGCCCGTACGTTCCCCGGGTGCGATGTCCTCCGCGGGGCTGAAGTAGGTCCATAGCCGGTTGGAGAGGCGAAGGACGTTCAGGGCGTCCCGGTGGCCGCGTACTGCGGCGGCGTACTCCCGAGGCAGGCCGATCGCGTCAAGGGCTTCGTTCAGGAGTTCGTCGGAGTCGGCTCGTACGACTCCGGGTTCGATCTCCAGGCTGCCGGCGCCGCCGATGACGATGAGCCGTGTCCGGGAGTGGGTCTCCAGCGCCTTCAGGAGTGCCTGCGCGGCCGTGGCGTAGACCGTGGGATCGGCGATGGAGCGGGCCACGGTGTCAGCGATGTCCTGGGCTGCGTTTCCGGGCTGGAATCCGCTGATCAGTACGTCGAGGCCGGGTATGGCAGCGGCGACTGCATCGGCATCAAGGACGTTGAGGCTCTTCCAGGTGATGTCCTTCCGGTTCTCCTCGATCCGGGTGGCGTCGCGGCTGAAGGCCGTGACCTGGTGGCCCCGGCCGAGGGCTTCGGTGACGACACGACTGCCGATGGTGCCCGTGGCCCCGATGACTCCTAGGTGCATGAGCTCTCCCCTGGGTAGGTTCCGCTGACCATACTGCACGGCACGCGGAAACTATACGCCATGAAGTAAAAATACGGCGCTCAAGTTTGTGACGCTGTAGAGTGAGCGGCCATGGGAAGCGTGGGAAGCATCAAGGGGCGCCGCGAGCGGCTGCGCGCCGAGACGACCGCCGAGATCAAGAAGGTCGCGCTGGAGCTGATGGCTTCGGGCGGGCCCAACGCGATCACCCTGAGGGCCATCGCGCGCGAGATGGGCATGACGGCCAACGCCATCTACGGATACTTCGCCACTCGTGACGACCTGGTCACCACGCTGATCAACAACGTCTACACCTCGCTGGCCGACACCGTGGACGCGGCTTGGGAGGCCGCCCCCGCGCATGACCCGGCCACCCGGATCCAGGCATGGGCCTGCGCCTTCAGGGACTGGGCGCTGGCCAATCCCGAGGGCTTCCGCCTCATCTACGGCGATCCCGTCCCCGGCTACCAGCCCCCCGAGGGGGGCGCCGCACCGGACGCCGCCCACCGCGTCTGCACCGGGATCACCGCCCTCGCGGCCGCCGCCTGGCCACAGGCCGAACTCCGTTACGCGGACAGCGACTTCGACTGGTCCGACTTCGACCCAGGTCTACTGGACAAAGTCCGCCCGGCCTTCCCCGAGCTGCCCCCGGCCGCCGTGGCCCTGGCCCTGCGCATCTGGAGCCACCTGCACGGCCTGGTGTCACTGGAGATCTACGGCCACCTACAGGCGCAGGCCCTCAGCCCGGAGAAGTTGTTCCGCGAAGAACTGGCCCAACTCATCCGCTCCTTGGGCATCGCCCCGCAGAAGTAGGAGCCTTGCATGCCCAGCCACCCGTAGTGCACCGTCACCGCCCCGCAGGTGGTCAAGCGCCATGAGGACATCGAACCCATCGGCCCACTCACCCGCACCAACGGAAACGTTGCCCCAGCGGGGAATAACGTGACGCTCAAGCTGCCGATGATGGGGAATTCCCGAACTCCACGGGAGGGTGAGGCCGGCGGTGACGGCATCGAGGTCGAGGCACAGGCCCTGCGCGAAAGCGAGGACGGGGGCGGGTGCGTCTCGTTCGACCTCGCGAACCCACGCCAACAGCTGATGGCCACGGCGGTGTTGGAGCAGGTCATGGAAGGTGCGGGCAAGGTCGCAGGCTCGGGCGATGTCGGGGCAGGCCAGGCGAACCCTCAGGAGTTCGTCTTCCTCGTGGCGCTCCAGGGTGCCGCGGGGCAGCATGATCCATTTGGTGATCTTGCGTGGGCTTGGGATAGCGCCGCGGGCGGGTTCGACGGTGCCGGTTCGAAGGCCGGCGGCGTAGCGGCGCACGGGCAAGTCGCTGCCCTGGTAGCCGCGTTCCCGGACCTCGCGGTAGAGGTCGGTCGGGCTGGTCACGCCGCTGGTGAACCGCTCGGTCAGGTACTCGGTGAAGGGCTCCAGCACGCCCTTGGGACGCCCCATCCGGGCGGAAGCCAGCAGCTCGTCGAGGCCGGTGTCGCGGAAGTGGCGGACGGTCTTGCGGTCCAGGTGCAGGCGGCGGGAGATCTCGGAGACGGACCATTCTTGCCCGAGCAGACGGTGGATGTCTGAGTAACGGTCGACGGTGCGGACAGCGATCTTCGTGGGTGGCAGAGTCGGCGGAGGCAGGGGATTGATGATCCGCCGGGGCTCTGCAATGCGGTCGCCTTCGGCCTGTTTGCGCAGGCAGGAGCGGTGCTGGTGGCACGTCTTCTCGACCGCGGAGGAGAGGTTGTTGAGCAAATGCCCGCGGTCGGCGACCTCTTGGGCGCCTGACGCGGCTTCGCGCACAGCGCTGGAGTAGGCGCTGGCCCGGTCCCTGCAGATGATCTCCGCGCCGGAGTGTTCGCGCAGCCAGGCGGCGAAGGTCGCCGCGTCCCGGTCGGGCAGGACGTCCACCACCCGGGCCGCCTCAATGTCGACCAGGACAGTGCCGTAACGCCAGCCCTTCCGGAAGGCGAACTCGTCGACTCCCAGCACCCGAGGCGCCTGTTCGGGCGCCACCGGGGCCGTGAGTAGCCCCAGCAGGTGGGTACGGCCGGTAGGCAACTGGAGGACCCGGCACAGGCGTTCACCGGGACGGCCGCCCAGGAACGTCGCGATGCTCCGCATCCATCGCCGAAGGCCAACGCTGTGGCGACGGTACCGCTCGCTCAGATCCGGGACCTGCTCGACGAATGTCCTCCGACGGCATGAGGCCCGGTCGCAGAAGAACCGGCGCACGCTGAGCCAGATCGCCAACGTCCGCCCCATCACAGGGCGTTCAGCTACCCGCCGCACATACCGAGAGTGCACGCGACGTCCGGGCTAGCCGCAGTCCGGACAGACTGGTGACCGCCCGCACGACGACGCCTCGACAGAGACTCTCTCCGCAGTGACGTGCACCGCGGTGACACGCACATCGATCCCGGGAAACAGCACATCCTCGATCGCCACGGCCCCCATACCTGGGCAATCCCCACGAGAAACGTTCCCGCAGTCGCACGACGACCTGGGGATTCACGGAATCGCGGCCAGAACCAATTACGCGATCGTCCACAGCTGCAACAGCTCTCCGGCGGCCGGCTGGACTTCGCCGCCAACTTCGACATCGTCAACCTCGCCAGCCACGCCCGCCGCAGCTCGCGCACCCTCTCCGGAGGGGAGACCTTCCAGGCCTCACTCGCCCTCTCCCTCGCTCTGATGGAGATGCACGGCCGCAGCCGCACCCGCCTGGAGAGCCTCTTCCTCGACGAAGGCTTCGGCACTCTGGACACCGCCTCCCTCGACAGCGCCCTGCAGGTCCTGCGCACCCATGTCGGCAGCGACAAGCTGCTGGCCGTCATCAGCCATCTGCGCCCGGTCGCCGAGACCGTGCACGACGTGCTGTGGGTCGAAAAGGACCACCACGGCTCCCGGGCCCACTGGCTGAGTGCGGCGGACCGCGACACCCTCATCCGCGGGGACCTTCACAACCTGACGGACCTGGCATGACCACCGTGCGCGCCCGCGGCCGTACCGCGGGGCGCAGTGCACCGACGCCTACCACGTCCTGTTGCATATGCGGGCCGCCGGCCAGGCGCATAGGGAAACCCGCCAGCGCACGGCGCCCGGGTGGGCGGTCCTCCGCGGCATCAGGCTGATCAGCGTCGTTTCGAGCACGAAGGCTCACGCACTCTCGTCGCGTTCAGGCGGCAGCAGGAGGCGGACTTCAGCGCGTCGGGCGGTCGACGCCCGGCTCTCGCGGCCGCCAGGGGGACGCTCTGTCTCCGGAGCGTCCCTCACACTGTCGAGCGCCTCCTCAAGGCTGTCGCGTATGTGCTCCATCTCTGTCTCAACAGCGTCCTCGGCTACGACGATCTCCGCACCGATCTTGCGAAAGTCGGCATTCACCAGCTGTGACCCGGTTACTCCATGGCGTCCTGCCTGAGCCATGCCAGCGATGCTCAGCAGTGTACGGAGCTTTGGTCTGATTCCCCCTTTTATCATCGTGCGCAGTTTCTCCAGCCGCTCAGCCGCCGTTCCGTCCCAGCTCTTGGATCTCGACTCCTGTCTCAGCCGCTCCTCCAATTCTTGACGCCACTCGTCGAGCATGTGAGCGGCCGCCTGAACACCATCGAGCAGTACTTGGTAATCCCGTGCGCGCATGGCAGATCCGAGGTTGTCGAGTGCCTCCTCCACCTCTCTCAGTTGGCCCTCAAGGAACTGAGACAGCGGGACTTCACCGGTGGCCATGTTGCGCGCCCTGTGGGATGACGTCAGCCAACCTCGTCCGGCCACAAACGCTGCCCGTATATGCGCAGTCGTCTTCCGGCCTGCTGCACGCGGCGAAGCGTTTCGCCGGGCGATGAGGCATCGCCGAACTGGGACAACAGGGCGCCGGCATCTCTCAGTTGGTTGCGCAGCAGTGTGGCGCGTCGATCGGTGAGAGCATCCGCAAGATCCTCGGCTTGCCGGCGCAGGCTCACTGCCATGAAGCCCAGCCGCGCGGCGGACGCGTCGTGCGGGAGGCGCTCGATTTCACGTACGAGTGCGGCCAGTTCTGCCGCGGCTTGGTTATCTGGTGGTGGCGGAGTGAGCGGGATGACTTCGGCCAGGCGGTCGGAGACCGCTGTCTTTGGCTCGCCCTTGCCCAGTGGGGCACGGCCTGTTGCGCAGGCCTCGGTTGGAGATGTGGTCCAGTCTTCTTTCGGCGTGCCCGTGCCGCCTACGAAGGCGCGGGTCGCAAGGGCAGCCACTTCCAGGAACCACCAGCGGTCATGGTGAGCCATGCCAGGACGGGCGAAGAAACGCAACGCGCATCCGACAAGGACGAGATGGTTCTGTTTCTTCCACGCTTCGCGATCACCGTGCTGCGCTGACCCGTCCTCCGCCGCGGTGTGAATGGCCTTTGCGACGGTCCGGTACCCGACCATGGGCGGCGATGCTGCACAACGTCCGGGGGCCACCATCAGTTCGGCGAGCCCGCTGCGGATCGCGGAATGCGGCACGAGAGACGGCAACCACTCGGCGGCGATGGACAGCAGGAGCCTCATGGGGTCGAGCGAGAGCGGCCCAGTGGTCGAGTACCGGCCCAGATCGATGAGCTGGAATGCGTGCTCCTCAACCTGCCCAGCCTCCGTTCTCGGCAGCAGTACGTTGCGCACGTGCAGGTCCCCGTGGCTGCTGCCGAGGAACACGGGGACGGACGCCTGCCAGTCCTGTTTCGCCCCCTTGAGAAGTGCGAACGGATTGGGAAGCGGAGTCTGCCGCCCGGGAATCCTGATCAGTTCCGCCGGCGCGACGGTGTCGATGCCCTCTTCGGACAAGAACGCGCGGACGGCAGGGTCCTCGAGTCGTTGGCCGAGGAATCTCTCGAGGAACCTGCTGGGGATTTCGTCCACTGGGTCTGAACCCAAACCCCACTCAGTGATGATCGCTGTCACGAGGGTGGCGCAGTACCTGTCGAACTCCTCGTCATCGACGAGGTCAACGAGCCTGGGCGCCCTTTCAAGGGTGAGATCGCCCAGCACCACCCGTTGCAGGTGGATCCACCACGATCCCTCGCCCGCCAGCCTGCCGGATGGCTCCTCCAGCTCCACGAGATGAGCCGAGCGAAAGGCCTCAGGGCCCGAACCCATGGCGTCCCGAACGTTGTTGGTCTCCACATGCGCATCATCAGGCGGCACCAGCTTGACGATCAGGCGATCCCATTTTCGCGGCTGCCGGTGCGGTGTGCGGTGCACGACGGCGACGTAGGCCCCGCTGCCCCCGCCGGAGAGTGAGCGCTGGTAGCGCAGGTTGAAGGTCTGATCATGGAGCCAGGACTCAAGCTGCCGGATGACGTGACGGAACTCTTCGTCGTCGCCTCCGTGTTCCGAGCGCCAGCGCTCGCCCCCCTGGAGCCTGCCGATTCTGTCGGTCCTGACCATGGACCGGCCCCCCTCGGTCTGAAGATCTCGTCCCAAGGGCTCCGAGTATCGCGACCCCCCTGCCCCCTGACAATCGGCTCGGCGTGATCTACCGTCATCCCTCGGCGGTCTCCCAGCAGGAGGAACGCATGACGCGACCGACGCGACGCGGAAATGGTTCAGGGGAGCAAATGCCGCAGCCCAGCGAGAAGTTGGCTCTCTTACGATGGCATCTTGACCGGTACGACCGGCTCCGCGCCTCCACAGCATCCCGCGCGTCAGTCGTACTCAGCGCAGGCGCGATCCTGTCGGCAGGAAATGCAGTCGTCCTGGTACGCCTCATCGACGGGACAGATCCCCCGCTCGACACTACTGTGGCCCTGCTCTTCGGCGCGGGCCTGCTGACCAGCATCGGACTCGTTGTCCTGTCCCTTATCTTCGCCACCGGCGTCCTCGTCACCCCGAAGGCCAGCAGGGAGACCTTCACCGACGGCCACGACCTGCCCCTCGCCCTGACCTTCAACCCGTCAGACACGGTGCGGGAGTTGAAGACATATGCCGCGTTCAGGACGGCCGTCGCCGACCAGGGCTATGCGGCGATGCTCGAAGCCGCACAGGTCGAACTCTGGATCGGCATCCGCCAGCACCGCCTCCGCTACGTCCGACTGCGCTCCGCCGCCCGGGTACTGCGCTGGGCGGCAGTCGCGTTCCTGGTGTCTTTGGCCGGTTTCGTCATCACCGTGCTGAGCAAGGCGCCCTAGTACCAATGCCGTGACTCTACTGGTGATGTTGTCTGGGTCATGCGACGGCTGCGCACAGCGCGTGGTACGGCGGCGAGTTCTGGGGTTGCTGGACACCCAGTCGGAGACCCGGGTTGCTTTACGTGGTTGAGGGGTTCGGGTCGTTGGATGCGGACTGCGCGGGTGCCGGTGTGGGTGGGCTGGGGCCAGGTGTGGTGTTCGGCCCGTTGGGCGTTTACACGCGCCTGCAGTGGCTCGTTTCCCCAAGTCGGCAGGCCACGGAGGGCGTTTAAACGCTTGCGATCTACGCAGCCGCCTTCTGTCGAGCAAGCTCGCGCGCTCGCTCGTTCAACTCTCGCGCCCTCGGGTTGCCCAGGTAGGGCCGGATGCGTCGGCGCATGATGCCAAAGTGCTCGTCTGCCCGCGCGGACGACAAGGCCGCGTAGTCGTCGAGGAACAAGCCCCACGTCTCGCATGCCGCTTCGAGGTGCCCGATTTCCAACTGTCGTTGCGCAAGTAGGCCGTTCGCGTGCGCGCTGCCTTGTTTCTCCATCGGGGGCCGTGCGCGGTTCGATGCCCTCATGGCCTCGATGGAACCCGGCACGTCGCCGAGGGCGTACAGGACGCTCGATCGGTGGAACTCATACGCTGCCCGGTCGTAACCGCCCACAGCGTCCCGCCTGTTGTCAGCCTTCGCCAGAGCGTCTTCCGTCTCTCGGAGTCGCGCGAAGGCTAGCCGCCGGTCCCCCACCAGGGCGGCCCCATGCGCCTGTTGCCCGCGCAGGAAGGCTTGCAGTCGGGGTCCGGCTTGAGGTGCGGCTTCTGCAGCCGAATCGGCAAGTTCGAGGGCCTTGTTCGCGTGCTTCAGGTTGGCGGCCTGAAGGGCCATGCCGCGCAGGGTCCGGCAGTAGGTGACCTCGTCGCTGCCCGCCCTGGCCAGGCCGAGGGCCTGGCGGTAGTACCGCTGTCCAAGGCCGTGAGCCTTCTCGTACATGGCCATCCAACCCGTCAAGTAGACGAGATCGGATGGGTCATGTCCCGCTGAGTGGTGTAGTCACGGCAGCTGTTTCGATTCCGGTTGCGACGTGATCTGCGGTTCGGGCGGGGTCGGCGTGGTGAGGAGATCGGCCATGGAGGCTTCGGAGAGGTAGCGGCGGTCGAAGACCTGCCACTCGTCGTGGAGTTCGGCCAGGACCGCAGCGGCGAGTCGGTCCAGGGCTGCGGGGTTGGGGAAGACCTGGACGACATCGGCCCGTCGTTTGATCTCCCGGTTCAGCCGTTCCAGCGGGTTGGTCGACCAGATCTTCTTCCAGTGCGCCGGCGGGAAGTCAGCGAACGCCGTGATGTCCGTCGCCGCCTCCAGCAGCATCTTCTTGACCTGCGGGAACTGCCGTCCGAGCATGTCGGCTACCACGTTGAGCTGGGTGCGGACCTGCTCGCCGGTGGTCTGGGCGAAGACGGTGCGGATGGTGGCGGCGACCATCTCCCCGGAGCCCCTCTCGATCACCGAGAACACGTCCCGGACGAAGTGAACCCGGCAGCGTTGCCACGCCGCACCCAGGAAGACGGTGCGGATCGCGGCCACCAGCCCGCTGTGGCTGTCGGAGATGACCAGCTGGACGTTCTCCAGGCCACGGGCCCGCAGTGAGCGCAGGAACTTGGTCCAGAACGGCTTCGACTCACTGTCGCCGACCATCAGGCCGAGGATCTCGCGGTGCCCGGTGGCAGAGATCCCGGTGGCGATGACCACGGCCTGCGAGGCGATCCGGTGATTCACCCTCGCCTTGCAGTACGTGGCGTCCAGAAATACGTAGGGGAAGACGGTGTGATCCAGCGGCCGTTCCTTGAACGCGGTCAGTTCCTCGTCCAGTTCGCCGCAGATGCGGGAGACCTCGGACTTGGAGATCCCGGAGTCCGCGCCGAGTGCCTTGACCAGGTCATCGACCGAGCGAGTCGACACTCCGTGCACGTATGCCTCCATCACCACGGCAAACAGCGCCCGGTCGATCCGGCGCCGGCGTTCCAGCAGGGAGGGGAAGAACGACCCGGTCCGCAGTTTCGGGATCTTCAGGTCCAGGTCGCCGGCCTGCGTGGTCAGCAGACGCTCACGGTGCCCGTTGCGCCAAGTGGTGCGCGTCGCCGTGTGCTCGCCCGGGGCCGCACCGATTGTCTCGGTGGCCTCGGCCTCGATGAGCTCCTGCAGGATGCGCTCGCACGCCACCCTGATTGCTTCAACTCCATCCGCCCGATGTAGTGACTCAAGCAGCCGCATGAGCTCAGACTGGGACAAGGCCATCGCGTGCTCCTCCGGTTGAACTGCCCGTTCACCAGGGAGACTTGCGCGATGGCCTGCCCTTGTTCAGGGAGCACGCACGGTCAGCGGATGCACGCCCCGGGGCGGACACCGCGCGTTCCGGACCACGGCTCGGCTACACCACTTCACGGGACACGATCATCGGATGCTGCGGCGCGCATGTCGTTCTTGACAGCTTCGGTTCCGTCTGCCCGCAGGTAGGAGGAGACAGAGTTGACGATGAACGCGGCGGCCATCGGGCGCGCGTGAGCGCCCCCGAGTTCGTCGAGGATATCGGCGATCTTGTCCGTCATGCTGCGGACAACGGCCACGTCACCGGGGCCAATCCTGACGGTTCGCCCTGCGGCCTGGTGCTCAAGTCGGTCTAGCCTCACGCTTTCACCAAGTGGGGCGTCCGAGGCTTGATCAAATAAGCGGAGAGTGCTCCTGACCTGCAACGATGGGACTTGTCTAGGGTCCTGTTGGCTGCACGGAAAGAAGCACTCTCCAGGTGAAGAAGCGTATCGGGTCGTACCCGCACGTCCGCATCGAGGGCGGCGGCCGGGCGGTGGTCTCGCAGGCCGGGGCGTGCTGCTGGTCGAGACCGTCCGCAAGGCCGGTTTGGACACCGCGATATCAGCGGTGCTGACGCCGTGGCGGAAGGCTCGGGCGGTGCACGACCCGGGCAAGATCCTGCTGGACATGGCCCTGGCGGTCGCGCTGGGCGGGGACTGCCTCGCGGATGTCGCCATGCTGCGGGCCGAGCCGGCCGTGTTCGGGCCGGTGGCCTCCGACCCGACGGTCTCCCGCCTCATCGACACCCTCGCAGCCTCCGGAGAGAAAGCCCTGCGGGCCATCCGTGCCGCGCGGGCTGAAGTCCGCCAGCACGTCTGGCGGTTGGCCGACAGGGAAGCGCCTGATGCGGGCGGGACGGTGACCGTGGACCTCGACGGGGTGCTGGTGATCGCGCACTCGGACAAGGAGGACGCCGCACCCACGTGGAAGCGAACCTACGGCCACCACCCGCTGATGGGGTTCGTCGACCACGGAAGCGGCGGCACGGGTGAACCGGTCGCGGCCCTGCTCAGACCGGGCAACGCGGGATCGAACACGGCCACCGACCACATCACCGCCGCCCAACTGGCCCTGGCCCAGCTGCCGAAGAAGTACCGGCGCGGACGCCGGACCCTGATCCGCACCGACTCCGCGGGCGGTACTCACGACTTCGTCGCCTGGCTCGCTCAGCGGGGACGGTGGCTGTCCTACTCGGTCGGCATGGTGATCACCGAGCAGGTCCACCAGCAGGTGCTGAAGGTTCCGGCATCGGCCTGGACGGCGGCCGTCGAGACGGACGGCGAGATCCGCGACGGCGCCTGGGTCGCTGAACTCACCGGCGACGTTCTGGACGGCTGGCCCAAGGGCATGCGGCTGATCGTCAGGAAGGAACGACCGCACCCCGGGGCCCAGTTGCGGCTCACGGATGCGGACGGCATGCGGCTGACCTGTTTCGCCACCAACACCTCGGGCCGACCGATCGCCGAGCCCGAGCTCCGTCACCGGCTGCGGGCCCGGGCCGAGGACCGCATCCGCGCCGCCCGAACCACCGGCCTGCGCAACCTGCCCCTGCACCGCACGGCCCAGAACCGGATATGGCTGGAGATCGTGCAGATCGCTCTCGACCTGCTGGCCTGGATGCCGATGCTCGCCCTGACCGGCAAAACCAGACTCTGGGAGCCCCGCCGACTACGGCTCCGCCTGTTCACCGCAGCGGGACAGCTCGTGACCACCGGCCGTCGGCGAATCCTCCGCCTGGCCCGGCACTGGCCCTGGACCGATCACATCACCGCAGCCCTCGATCGGCTCACCCAACTGCCCGACCCTGGCTGACCAGCAGATTCCCCGTCCCTTCGACAGCACCTCAACACCCGGAGCAGTGGAATCCGGCGCCATCCCAAGGCGACACTCGGGTCTTCGGCCTGCACAGCCTCAGCCCACGGCACAAAACGGCCCACCGACTCCGTCGGCGGACCGTCACGAAACTTCGAGGCTAGACACCCTCCCCCGCGCGGTTCGCAAATCTCCTGCGTATCCCCGCCGGGCGGGGGAGGGCCAAACCCCTTGTAGCTCAGTCAGGAAGAGCAACACCAAGTGTGTGAATCTCAAACCCTTCCTTGGGATTGATCTTTGAACAGATTCATACGCGGGAGACCCCAGTTCGAGTCCGGGCAAGGGGACTGCTCGCCCCGGTGGAACACGGTCCAGGACAGCCCGAGCGCCCGCCGGGGCGGGCGCAACGCCCCGTGGGGTGGTCTGTGCCCACGTGCTGAACTCGTCTCCGCCGTCGCCCGGCCACCGCCGGGGGCCAACTGCCGCCATGCCTGCTCTCACGAAAGTTGAATAGGCTCCCACCCGTAGGGACCCAAGATCCTGTCCACTTCGTGCCGTTCCGCGAAGGGTGACCAACAGCGCGGGCAGGGAAGGCTGTCAGTGCCGCAGCGTACGGTCAGTGAGCACACCGTCCATCTGGACGAAACCACGGCTCGGCGACCATCGACTGTCAGTGGGCGCGGGTACAGTGCCCCCGCGCATTTGCGGGGCAACGGATTCCGCCCACTTCACTGGGTGAACATCCGGCAAATCAACCCAAAGTTAACCGCTCGGGTGTGCCTTCCCTCACCCTCTAGAGTGTGTGATGTGCGTCACTCAAAGGGTAAAAAAGGGGTGCCAACCTGGGCTGTTACCGGATAAGCAAGATCAAACTACGCAGATCAACATGTGGCTACACGATGCACAACCACAACAACGCAAGGCAAGATGGGGGCATCGCCGTACCCGAGTGTGATCGTCGCCACAAAGGCGGCCTCTGGCTTGCGTACGCGGCGGTAACCGCATTCGGAAATACGGAAGGCCCCACCCGACGCCGGCCAAGCATCCAAGTGAGGCCCTCCCTCAGCACTCCGTCTGCAGCGCGGCCCCGACCATTAGGTCGGGGCTCTTCGCGTTACATCGGCCCGTAGTCCCGCACGATCTTGTAGACCGTGAAGACGACCGGCCCCAGCCAGCGGACCGCCCGTCGGTGCGGCGGAATCCGCTTGCTGCAGCAGCGGCAGTGCCCCTCTGGCTTCTCGTTCTTGTCGGCCATCGGGATCTATCACCCCATTCCGTGGGACCTACGGATTTCGTAGGTCCGGTGGTTGGGTCCACATCCTTCGTGGACTCCGCGGGAGGCACGAGTGTTCGCGGACCCCTGGGGTGACTGATTGCAGAGCAGCGTACCCGCACGGTGCGGAATCCGTGGGGCCGTCAACTTCCCCTCGCCGCAAGGCGAGCGAGGCACCGCGTGCCGCGACGGACGGCTGCACGGGGCACGCATCCTCAACTTCGCGCGATCACGGCACTCTTACCTGCAACGCCCCCTGGGCGTACGTCCGGAACGGAGTGCCAGTTCCCTTTGAAGGAGTCGCCTATCTCACACAGGAATGCCAGATTCCGAGTGAACCGTCAGGCTCGAACGACCGTATTAATATGACTAGTTGGGTCACGCGGTTGCGGAACATGGCACCGATGCGGGTACAGGGCTCCCGCCGAGCCCGGTGCCACAGCTACAGGTCATGCTGGCGGACGGCCGGCCGGGGGAGTTCGGCAAGAACGGCGTTCGCCGCGTCGGTGAAGCGCTGGAGCTGGTCGCCGGACTCGTCCTTCAAGTGGTTCCAACCCTCCATGTCGAGGGGCTCGTACTGGGGCACGGACTCGGGCACCAGCCTGTGCGTCATGTCGTCGTACATCGCCCGGACGTACGTCTGGACGGTCTTCTGGAAGTCGGTGGCGGCCGGCACGAGGGCAGGCACCATCAGCCGGATGTGCGCGACCGTGTTGTCCAGGGCGGCCATATCCTCGGTCATCCCGCGGTACAGCACATCTCGGGTGCTGTCGTGCAGGTCGTGGCGCACGCGGGTGCTCGCATCCCTGTCCGCCCGGACGGCGTCCACCCTCGTTTCGACCTCGTCGAGCTTCAGGAGGGTCTTGGTGGCCTGCTGGAGGAAGCGGAGGCAGGCGTCGGCCCGTCTGTCCCGCAGCCAGTGAGCGTGTTCCGCCACCGACTGGTCGAGTGCCTGCTGCCGCATAGCTTTCGTGTTCATTCGGGACGTCAGCAGCCCGCCCCCGATTGCCGCCAGCGACACCACGCCCGTGACCACCGAGGCCGCGACAGCCGCCATTCCCGCATCCATGGCCGCCATACTGCCGTGCTGTCGCGCCCTCTGCGGCGTAGGCCGGGCGATCGCCCCAACGCCCGCCGTAGCTTCCGGTTCATCCCGGAGCTCGATGTTGTCCCGGAAGCCGTTGGGGACGCGGCCGCGGAAGGTCCGCGGGAGGCGTGTCACCGAATGTGGCCACCAGCGCGCAAGACCGCCTCCAGCGCCGGGTACCGGTAGAAGCTATCTCCCTCCTCGGCCATGGACTGAACCTTAGAGAGGAAGGAGACAAACTCCGCGGGCTGCGCCAAGCCCAGATGCGCCGTGTTACGGAAGAGCGCCACGGCAAGGTCGGGCATCTGGGCGGCGGTGCGGCACTCGTGGTTGCCCGCCCACGTCGTCAACGCTGCCCGGAGATCGTCGATGCCGAGGAAGACGCCGTGCTGGACAAGGAGTTGACCAGCTTGCTCCCCGGTACGCCAGCTTCCGGCTACCTCGATGAACCTCAGCACTGCGGGGACGAAGTACGGGTGGGGACGCGTTGCCACCACGTTCATCCGATGCAGCTCGGGAAGGTCAGCAAAGCGTTGTTCGAGCGCGGGAATTCGTTCCCTCGCGTAGCTGCTGCTGACGACCGCCAGGCTTGCTGCGATGTCGGCGCGAAGAGGTTCCCAGGTGGCAGAAGTAATGCTCCTGGTCAGCAAACCTTGAAGCCGCTCACGGAGTGGTTCGTCCACCATTTCCCAGAAAAAATCCTGGTCACAGAGGCGGATGAGTGCGCGAAGCTGTGTCTCGCCGTCGAGTGTCTGGAAGTTTTCACGCTGTCCAGCTATGGCGGAACGGACAAGCTCTCTGTCGCGTTGCGCGAACGCGAACAGCACGAGGGCGGACCTGTTGGCGTACTCGATGGCCGCCAAACGTCCATTGGGATCGAGTTCGCGTAGGGCGTGCTTCGCGGCGAGCTTGGCGATGTTGCTGCGGGCAGCTTTGCGTACGCGGTCGAAGAAGTTGGTCTGGATGTGGGACACCACCGGTACGAACGAGGGGTCGCAGGTGTAGTCGAGAAACGCGTCCAAGATCTTCCCGCCCTGGGTAGCGGGATGGGTCAGCAGCGTTGCCAGCGCGACCGCGAGGTGTCCGCGGGCGACTTCGGGGCGAGGCTCGTAGACCTCGCTGAAGCTGCGTAGTGACGGGTGTACGCAGAGGTTGCGGTCTTCGCGGATGCGTTCGAGTTCTCGCTGGCCGATCGAGTCGATCAGCTCGAAGTCAACTGCCTGGGTCAGCAAGCTGGCTTCGATGTTTTGCATCGCGCGCACGCCGTCGGGCGTGATGCCCTTTTCCCGTGCACTCATAATTTCGGTGCGGAATGCGATTGCCCCGGCATCGCCGTTGTCGGCGAGTTGGATGAGTTTGGTGATGATGTCCGCCGTGACCGCCGTCCAGGTTGCGGCGATGCTTGCGCGGATGGCGCCGGAGTTGTAGCAGCGCCATGCTTCCTCTGCGAGCGGCCGCGTGTCCGGGTTCCGGACTTGCGCTATCAAACTTTCCAGGTCCGCCACCGGCATCTCCTCGTAGTCGCACCCGAGTGTCCCAGGAAGTGCCCGGCCGAAGTTCGACACCCGACGACCGGTACATCTGATCGATCGGCACCATGATGGAGGGCCTCGTCAACGCGGGCCCTTCATTTCGTGCGTCACATATCGACTCCGTGTCCGCTGACTTCGACGGCCGGTGCCTCGTGCCCCGGTTCGGGGCGCTGGACCACGACGGGCTCGTCGCGGCAGGTGCGCTCGGCGCCTCCATCTCGCGAGTGCTGTTAGTTCTCGTGGGCAGAGCCACATGCCTAACTTGCCTTACGCCTCTCCAAGACGTTGACCTGTAGAGACACTTGACAGCACTAGATAACGACGACCCACGCTAAAAAGGGCCTGACACGCCCCGATATCGGTCGGCGGTCGCACGGCGCCCGACCAAGGGATGATGCAGGGGTGGGGGCCGCGACCAAAGTTGCAACAACCGCTGGCCAATCCCATGTTTGAGCTACTTGCGGACGCGGGAGACGTCCCCCGATCTGGCCGTAGCTGGTCGACGAGCGGCGTAAACACCCACCCGGTCCCGAACGGGCTCCTCCGGCAGCGGCAACAGCAGCGGTCGCTTGGCCTCGAAATACTCGTCGATCGTCCCCGCCTGGGCCCGGTTCCGCACCTACGGTTTGGTCAGACCGGCAGGCACCAAGCGGGTCCGTCGGGCTCCCCAAGCCAGACACGTTGCGTGCCGTCGGCCCCCACGGTCATACCGAACTCGGACTGTGGGGGTGCTCCGGCAGCCTGCCAGATGGTGAGGGCGTCCTCTACGGCGTCCCACAGGTGCAGGGGGCCGTGCTGGTGCACCTGCCACCCGTTTCCGGCGGGTTCGGTCCATGCCTGTGAGCCGGTGGCGACGTCTACGAGGATCACGCCGTCGCCGGTGGTCATGAGTTCGGCGGAGGGCGCGGCGAGCTGAGCAAGGAACTGTCCGGTCCAGTCGTCGAGAAGGCCGGGGTCCAGGCGGGCGGGGCGGGTGTTGCCTGGGTGCTGGTAGTAGGTGGGGCGTGGCGGGCGTTCGTGGGGGCGGGCGAGCATGTAGCCGATCTGGTCCCCGGCGAAGTGGCCGGTGGCGGTGCCGTCGTCGTGGACGGTGAGGCGGATGAGGCCGGAGGCGAGCATCCACCCGCTGATGGTGGTGGTGATGGTTCCGCCGTCGCGTACCTGGTACAGCCAGGCGGGAGGGATGTGCCGGACGGCGCAGGTCGCAACGATTGCGTCGTAGTCAGCGGCGTCCTGGTGCCCGGCGAGTCCGTCGCCGGTGATGAGCGTCGGGGAGTATCCGGCGGCGTGGATGTGGTCGGCTGCGGCAGCGGCAAGGTGCGGGTCGTATTCGATGGAGTACACGTTCTTGTCGCCGACGCGGTGACAGAGGATGGCGGTGGAGTAGCCGGTGCCGGTACCGATCTCCAGCACCTTGTCATCCTCGCGGATGCGCGCGAGGTCGAGCATGCGCACGATCAGTGAGGGCAGGGTGCTGGACGAGGTGGGGCGGCCGGCCAGCGGTCCGGGGGCGTCCGCGGCGGCGGTGCCGTCGATCTGGGTGACCCACGTGGTGTCTTGGTAGACGAGGCGAAGCCATTCGTCGTCGCCGGTCGTATGGCGGTGTACGGGCTCCCACTGGGTGCCGGACGGGCGGAACACCGTGTCGTCGAGGAAGAGTTCGCGTGGGACCGCTTCGAGAGCATCACGCCATGCGGAGTCTTCGACAGGGATGGCTGCGGCGAGGGTGCGGCGGAGCTGGGCCGGGTCGTCGGTCATGTGTGGCCTCCGTGCTGAAGCTGATCGGCGAGGGCGACGGTGATCGGTGCGGTGATGTGGTCGGGGAACCATGCCCATTGGCCGTTGGGGTTGCACTCGTACCAGTGCCACCGGCCATGGGCGTCGAGGCCGAAGTCGAATGCGCCGAAGACCAGGCCGAAGGCGTCGAGGTAAGCGCGTACCCCTTTGGCGACCTCGGGCGGGACGGTGATGGGGGTGTAGGTGAGCTGGTCGTAGTGGCGTCGCCAGTCGACACCGGGCGAGCCGTCGATCCGGACGGCGAACAGGTGCTCGCCGACGGCGGTGAGGCGGATGTCGGCGGTCTTGGCCACACGTTGCTGGAAGAGGTGCGCGGTGTGCCGTATCCGGTCGTCGATCTGGGCGGGGGTGACGTCGTCGATCCACACCGTCAGCGCCCGGCCGTCACCGTCGTCGTAGTCGGTTTCCCGCAGCGGCTTGTACAGGACCGGCCCGTGCTCGGCCGCGAACGCGCGGGCCTGGTCGGGGTCGTTGGTGATCAGGGTGGGAGGCACGGTCAGCCCGCAGCGGGCAGCCGTCGCCAACTGCGCCGGCTTGTACTCCGCGTCCCGGTTGCGCCAGGGGTGATTCAGGTAGTGGGCGCCGGGGAGGGCGGCGAGGATGCCGCCGAGCCCATAGCGGGCCTCCTGCACGGCCCAGCGGGCGGTCTGCTCACTCATGGCGAGGTCGGCGGTGTAGGGGGTGGGCCGCCGCCAGTACACCGAGCGCACGCTGTCCAGGTCGAGACTGCGCGTCTCAGTGGTCAGGGTGCCGCCGGGCCCGTTGCTGTCGAACACTGCTGCCGCGGTGACCGTCGTGGGGAAGTCTCCGGGGTCCAGGCGTACCACGGGCACGCTGCGCCGGTTGAGTTCGGTGATCACCTCGTCGGCTGTTGCGTCGTCCAGGCGGGTGACGACGAGGACGGGCGGCCCACCCGTGGCCATCAGTCGGAGTCTCCCTGCTGGTCGCTGCCCTGGTCCGAGTTGCCGTCCATGCTGGTCTTCGTCGTTGTCTCCTTCGACGTCTCCGACCGCTTGTGCTTGTCCAGCGTCGGCACCAGAGTGCCGTCGGGGTCCACCCACGCGGCGGTCTGCGTCTCGGGGTCGATGACCGCGCGGGCCGCGGGCAGGACTTCAGCGGGAGGGAACGGCTTCATACGGCTGACGCCCCAGGGGGTGACCTGATCGTCCGACGCTATGGCCTGCATGGGTCTCCTCGTCTCGGTCGCTCCTACGGTGGCACTCGCCGCCTGGTGCTGTCAGGACGGCAAAAGGGCCCGCCCCCGGCCGCGCGGCCGTCTTGCCGGGAAGTCCGCGCCTCTGGACGCCAGGGGCGGGGGCTCGGGGGTGCTCAGTGGCTGGCCGCGTCGATGAACCACGGCGGTCAGGGCTTGGCGGTCCGGTGCTCGGCCCAGGCCTGTGCCGCGTGCTGCATCGGCTTGGCCCAGTTGTCTGTGCTCTCGCCGGCGATCGAGTCCCACAGTCGGCGCTGGACGCGAGCGAGCGCGTCAAGGCCGGCAGGCGGGGCGTCCTGCCATGCTGAGTGCGCGGCGGCCTCACTCTCGGCCTGGCCGGGGGTGTGGCCATGGGCGATGAGCCACAGCAGCCACAAGGCGGGGTCGATCCATGCCGCGCCGGTCGACGCCCACCCCCAGTCGACGAACAGGGCTCCGCGGTCCGTCATGAGGACGTTGTGCGGGTTCCACTCGCTGTGGAGCAGGCGGTTTCCGGTGAACCAGGACAGATCTGCGGGGTCGTCGACGTAGGTCCTGAGCCGGTGCGGCATGGTCTTCAGGTCGACGTCCGGGGCGGGTACGTCGGCCAGCCTCGCCATGGTGGCCATGACCGCCGGCAGGTCGGGGGAGCCGGGCGTGAAGTCGGCGTGTCCGCCCTCGATGTGTTCGAAGCCGAGGACACTCCACCCGTCCTCTTCCACATGCCAGTGGAGCTCAGGCGCGATGTCCCTCACGTACGGGCCGACGTCCGCTTCCCGCTTCTGCGTCCAGACCCACGGGTGATCGAGCGGGAGACCTTTGACGAACAGCGTGCGATCCGCCGTGCGCACGCGAGCGGCGATGGCGCTGTTGCGACCCGTGCTCACGGTCTCGACGCCGGCAATGGGACCGCTGGCCTTTTCGATCAGCCGCAGCACGGCGTCCGGTAGCTCGGTCAGACGCGGGGTGGGCATCAATCCTCCAAGAGGTCTGGTCGGGGCCGTGCGTGAGCACGGCCCCGACACAGTGGGTCAGTTGTACGGGTTGTCTTCGCCGCAGCCCGGGACGGTGCCTACGGTCAGCGCTTCAACGTCCTCGACGAGAACGATCGCGTCGGGGTCCTCGACGACGGGCTCCGGCCTGCGTATCAGTTCGATCATGACGGCGGTCATCTCTACCTCGTTCCGTGTTGGCAGTAGTGCTTCAGTGGTGCCTTCGCCTCCTGGAAGACCTTCGCCATCGGCCTGCACACCCGGCACGTGCCGGACAGCGTGCAGCCGCTGCATCCTCCGGTGCGAAGCATCAGGGACTCGGCTATCTCGCCGAGCCGGGTCAGACCCTCCACGCCTTCGGCGATCAGGTCGATGTTCGGTTCGCGGCCGACCTTGCAGATCGAGGCCCGCCCGAACGGGTCGGCATGGAAGAACGTCACGCCTGCCGGGCATCCGGTGAACGGGGCCCGGTTGGTGAGGTACTGGGGTGACTGCGACGGCAGCGGCTCCGCGGTTCCGTGGATCGTCGGCGAGATGTTCGCGTACTCGCGATACGGCACGCCGAGCTGCTTCGCCCAGGCCCTCATCGTGTCGAGCTCGTGCACGTTGCCCTGCACGATGATCAGGCTCAGGTCGATGTTCAGACCAGCGTCGACGGCCTTGTGCAAGCCGGCCCGGAAGCGGCCGAATGCGCCGCGCCTGCGTGTCACCGCGTCATAGGTCGTGGCCGTCGCGCCGTACACGCTCAGCGTCAGCTTGGCCGGCGGATACGTGCACAACAGGTTCA
Organism: Streptomyces sp. NBC_00457; assembly: GCF_036014015.1. NCBI lineage: Bacteria > Bacillati > Actinomycetota > Actinomycetes > Kitasatosporales > Streptomycetaceae > Streptomyces > Streptomyces sp. NBC_00457. Next base: position 90,236 of record NZ_CP107905.1, read on the forward strand.
GGACGTGGTCCTTGTGCAGCCGGGAACCGTTCGACAGGACCTCCAGCTGCATACCCAGCTCGTACGCGAGTCGATACGACTCGGGGAAGTCCGGGTCGATGAGCGGTTCCCCGCCGGTGATCTGGAGCCAGATCACGCCCGCGTCCCGCATGACGGCCAGCAGCTTCCGCTTGCCCTCCATGTCCAGGCCCTCGAAACGCTTCCTGCCGAGGTAGCACATCACGCAGTCGAGGTCACAGCCCAGGTTGATCTCCCACGTCGCCCGGCTGAACTCGAACAGGCACGCCTCCCGCATCAGGACGACCTCGCCGAGCCTTCGGCCCGCCAAGTCCATCTGCCACTGCGCGCGTACGGCGTCAACAAGCCACCGGGGCACGGTACTGGGCACCGACGCCAGGGCGAGCAGCTCATCGAACTTGGCATACGGGAGCTGCACGGCTTTGGTACTACCCGGTCGCAGGATGAGGCGCCGCTCTCCGAACGGTGTCGCAACGAGCTCGTGCATGTCGTCTTCCCTTCGTCACGGCTGGGGATGGATGCGGAGGGTCCATGCCTCGGGGTCGGCGATCTCGTCTGCTGTGGGCAGGAGCGACAGGTCCTTCCAGATCCGGTTGACGAAGCCGACGCCGTGCGCCGCCATGGCGTGGCCGATGAGCTGGGCCCCCTGCTCGTAGCCTTCACGGCTGGGGCCGAGGCGGCCGATGCCGGGGAACGAGCTGTGCAGGCGGTAGCGCCAGGACTTCCGTGCTTGCCGGTGATCGGCCGGCGTGCCGAAAAGCCGCGTGGTGACTTGCCGGTCGACCCAAGTGGCGTGCCCCTCCAGGACAGTTGAGACACTGCGCGGCGGTGCAAGGATCTCCCGCTGCTGCGGGAAGAAGCTCTTCCAGACCGTGCCGCTGCGGGCTTCGTCCTGGAGGTGGTGGACCAGTTCATGCGCGACGACCTGAAGGAGCACGCGCTCGTCGGCCAGTGCGCCGCCGTGATGCAGGGCCCTCGGGGCGATGACCGTCCGCACTGGCCGTCGGCGGCCTTCTGGGTACTGGCGAGCACCATGGGCCAGACCAGAGCCGGGACGAAACCCGTGATCTTGAGCCCGGTGCGGGCGGCATCGATCTGTTTCGGCGACAGGTCCAGGTCGGCGATGTCGCGGGCGAGGACGCGGTGCAGGTTCTGCCGGTACTCCTCCCGCCACGCCTTCGGCGTCAGCAGACGGAAACGGACCCCCTCCGAGGGGAGAGGGAGGTCGGTTATCTCCTTCACCGTTGGCGCCACCCGGTGAAGAATCGCGGAGATCTGATCGGCCAGGTCAGGGTGGCCGCGGGTGTCGTCAAGAACGGTGAAGCGGGTCGGGGTCACTGAAGTCCTGTCCAGAGAGGTAGTTGGGGTAGTGGGTCGAGTGCACAGGGCCCGGTGCGAGGTGAGTGACCTGCCGTGGGGAAGCAGTCGGAACCGCTCTCCCCGCGCCGGGTGTCTGTTCTGCCCAAGGCGAGCGCTTGGGCCTTGGGCGGCGAGGCACAGGCTGTCGGGGGTGTTGGTGCGGGGAGCACCCCGCCGCGGCGAACGCGGCAGGGGTCATCAGCACCGGCAAGCCAGCGCTACACGGGATGCCCGGTGAGCACTTCTACGTCGCCGCCGGCCAGCGCCCGCAGCGCCGCGTGCGTACGCGCCGCCGTGAACGGTGTCAGGTGCTCCTCCAGCTCATCCGGGAGCATCCACCGCACGCCCTTGATGCTGCCGCCGCCGAACATGAACGGCGCGTCTACGTCGAGGACCCCGCAGTCGAAGAGGAAGTTCACCCCCTCCTTCGACAGATGCGTCTCGTGCTGCTCGTCGGGCATGTGGTGCACGCCCAGCAGGCGGCCGGGCTGGAGGTTGATGCCCAGCTTGGTGCGGACGTTGCGAACGAGGCCGTCGCGGATGGCCTCGTTCTCCTCCACACAGCCGCCCGGGTGGAACCAGGGCGTGCGCTCCTCGCCCCTGAGGTCGGCTTTCGCCTTCTCGGTCATAAGTACCGCACCGGCGGGATTACGGATGATGCCCAGCGCCCCCAGGCGGCGCGGGGGTGGGTCGGTGAAGTGGTCTCGCTCGGTCTGCATGGGTCTCCTCCTCGGTCACAGTGGATCTTCAAACCCGGCCGGGGCGGGCGGAGCTACGAGGCGCCCCGGCCGGGGGCTTGTGGGGCCTCGCGCGGGTCTCCCGCCCCTCGGGGCGAAGGGACGGGAGAGGGCCGCTTAGTTCGAGGGCGAGCGCTTGGGCCTTGGGGACGCGGCGCGGCGCGCACCCGTAGAACCGCGCGTGCCCGCCATCCCCCGTGGTGGCCCCGGCTCATCCGCCACGGGGGCGACGCGGACGAGCCGAGGCCACACCCCCGGAGGCACGATGCGGGTGGAGCCTCCAGGGGGCTCACAACCGGCAGGGGAGGCCGGCCGCGAGTCCTATCCCGCCAACGACGCGGCGTCGGCAGGGCGGTGATCGAGGAAGTAGGCGAGCGCTTGCCGCATCAGCCGGTCCAGGCAGTCGCGGCACGCGTTGAACGGTGCGTGTTGCCCGTCCCAGGTGACCGGCCCGAGCCAGATCACCGGCAGGTCCGTGCACTCGCAGCCGAGCCAGCAGTCACCGATGACCCATTGCTGCGTCATGGGGACGCACCTCCCGCCGGGTGTTCGGCGGGCGCCTTGACGATGGCGAGCAGTCCGCGCCGTTCGGTGGCAACGGCGGGGCAACTGTCGGTGTGCCGGTAGCCGCGGGTACCTCCGCTCGCCTCCGACGCGAACACCGCCTCTTCGAAGCCCTCGCCGTCCTCTATCGACCCGGAGCAGCCGCCGCAGATCTTCCGGCGGACAACCTGCTCGATCTCGTCGGCGCCGGTCGGTTCGCCGAGCGGGCCCGGATGCTCGAGGAGCGTCAGCAGCGCGCGAGCACACGTGGCGACCTCGTACACGTAGCGCTCGCGTTTCCCGGCGCCCGGATCCATCGCGAGCGCCTGGTGGGCGCGGACCAGGCAGTGAACCGCCACCACCCGCATGCTCGAACGCATCCGCGCCGTGATCGCCGTGACCTTGGGGACCAGCAGTCCGACGTGCCCGGTGATCTGCTCGCACGTCTCGTCGAGCTGCTGCCCGGTCGGGAGGTCTGGCGTCCCCAGAACGCCGGTGTACGCCGCGCGGATCGTCTGCGCGTCGAGCTGCGGGGAATGTGAGGGCGCTAAGGCCTCAACAGTCACCGACCGACTCCCTCACCGCGAGCCGCCAGGCCGGTGATGACCAGGCTCTCCACCTCGTCCAGGTAACAGAGGTCCCCGGCGGTGTCCATCGGAAGGGACCAGTAAGAGCGCCCCTTCGGCTCCGTGAGGGCGATGTGCGGGACGCCGAGGTAGTAGGTCCGGCCTCTGAGGCGTTCCACCCCGGGGGCCTTCCGGTTGGTCCAACGCCATTCGGAGGTCACGGGCACCAGTGCGTAGTAGTGGTGGGCATGGATGTCCATGAACATCGCTCCGCCGTCGAAGAACCGGCGGAGGAAGGCGTCCACCTTCTCCAGTTCCTCCGTCCGCGCGGCGCCCCACACGAGGTGGGCTGGGATGCGTACGGCGGAGAGGGTGGCGCCGCAGGTGAGGAGCGCGATCCCCTGCTCCTTCCACTCCGCACGTGCGCGGGCGCGGTCTTCCGCGGCCGTGAGGAGCCAGTGCGTGACGCCGAGTTGCCGCTCCCCCAGGGTCGTCAGCCCTCTTGCCTCGAGCGCGCCGCCGTCCTCGTGCGGCCCGGCGTCAGTGGGACCTGAGTTGGCTTGAGCGGCGATGTTCTCCCGCGAGGTTCCTACTTGGGTCATGGTGGGGCCTCTTCGTCGTCTCGGTGCCCGCTAGATCGCACGTGAGGTTGGGAAGTTCTGCGGGGCCGTGCACAACAGCTAACCCACCGTCACCAGGGGTCGTATATGACGAAGTTGGTCGGGCTGCCTGCGCCGAGACTGACGAATTGACTTGCCCTTTACCCTCCGACGCAGTCGGCACCTTCTACCGTGAATCCATGGGGGAGACCCGAAACGAAGCCTTAGCCGCCTGGCTCAAGGCTCACGGAATGTCGGTCGCGGAGCTGACCGACGCCGTCAATGTCGCCGTTCAAAACCTCACCGGCAAGCCCGGCGCCACGTCGGAGCGGACTGTGTTCCGGTGGCTATCCGGCGAGAACAAATGGCCGCAGGAGCGCCAGCGCATCGCGTTGGAGATGATCACCGGCCTCACCATCACGGCCCTAGGGTTCGTGCCTCGGGGGAAAGCCAAGACCGTCTCAACGCCCCCACCCGCACCACCGGAGGACCCTTCAGTGCACCGCCGCCGTTTCGTCGGGGCGGCCACCGGCACCGCCGCCGCCGTCGCCGTACCCCTCGCCAGTGCAGCCTCCCGCCCGTCCCGCGTCGGCACCTCTGACGTGATCCGGCTCCGCGACGCCGTCGAGAACCTCGTCGAGCTGGACGCGGAACGCGGCGGACACACCGCACTCGAACGGGCCGCCCTCGCGGGGGCTGACGAAGCCATCGACCTACAGAAGCGGTCCACCACACAGCGCGTGCGGCAACGTCTTTTCGCGCTCGCCTCGGACTTCACCGCAACTGCCGCCTGGTCCATGATCGACGCCGGGCAGCCGGACGACGCTGGCCGACACCTCGACCGTGCGCTCACCCTCGCAGGCATGGCCCAGGACTCCGATATGACCATGCAGGTGTGGAATCTGAGGGCCATGCTCGCCCGGCAGCGCGGCTACTACGCCGAAGCGGTCGCCGCCGCCCAGGCAGCCCGGGCGACGTCCATCGTCCGCCGCAGCCCGATGCATGCCTCCCTCGCCCACGCCCGGACTGCTATCGGTCTCGCTCACTCCGGGGAACACCGCGCAGCTCTGCGCTCCCTTGGCCACGCCGAGGACGCAATAGCCAAGGCGGACTTGTCGATCCCGCTGCCTATCTGGATGGCCTTCTACGGGCCCGCGGAGCTGTACTCCATCACCGCGATCGTGCAGGACGTCGTCGGGCACGCGGCGGAAGCCGAGGCCGCTTCCTACAGGGCGCTCGCTGCCTTGCCCGAGGGGTACCGCCGCAATCGCGCGAACACCACCGTGCGCCTCGCCCTCGCCCAACTCCATCAAGGGGATGTGGAGCAAGCAGTCACCACCAGTGGTGAGGTGTTCGAGATCATGGCCGGTGACCCGATCCCCGGCCGCATGCGTCAAACCCTCGGCGACTTCCAGCGCGACCTCATCACCCTGGCTCCCTCCGAGCACATCGCGCACGAATGGATCGACCGCTACCGGACTGAATGGAGCACCCCTTGACCACGGCAACCGTCGAACTCCGCCACTACGGGCACGACGATCTACCGCAGATCCGGCAGACTCTGCTTGATGTGCACGCGGACGCGTACGCGGATGAGATGGAAGACGAGTTCAACCAGCGGTTCCCCTGGTTCGTCGACCATTGGGGCGGAAACCCCGGGTTCTCCTGCGTCATCGGCTACGACGACGGCGAACCGGTCGGCTTCGCCTACGGCGCCCCGGCCACCCCTGGCCGGGAGTGGTGGCGCGAGCACGTGGCCCCGGCGCCGGCGGATGACTCGACGTTCTCCGTGTCTGAGCTCATGGTGCGCCCGAAGTGGCGAAAGACCGGCACGGCCGAGCGGCTGCACATGGCCCTGCTGGAAAACCGGCCGGAGGCCCTCGCCGTCCTCCTGGTCGACCCCGACCACCCCAAGGTGCAGACCCTCTACGAGTCGTGGAACTACCGGAAGGTCGGCAACCGCCAGCCCTTCCCGGACTCTCCGAACTTCGCCGTCATGCTCCGAGAGCTCCGCCCTGCCTGACCACCCGCGGCCACCACAGCGAACCCGCTCCCACTGGGGCTGGCCGTCCAGACTGTCAGGCGTTGTACCCCTGCTGCCGCACGCCCGGTGCCCACTTCGCCGCGGCCTCCACGAAGCATGAGCGACAGAGCGGATTGGCGCCGCTGCCGTAGCGCTTGCACTTCGCGTAGCACTTGCAGCACAACCCCTCCTCGGAGGAGTCCCACACTGCCGACGGGTAGCGCTGCTCCGGGGTTTCTACGGCTGTGGCCATGGGTGCGTCAGTTCTGCTCAGGCGAGGGCATCGCCTCGAACAGAATAGAACAGCGTGGCTTCGGCCCTGTGTCAGTGCCGCGCCGTACCGTGGACGCCATGCCCCACCCTCCCCGGCCTCACGGCCAGGACGCCTGCCCTCGATGAGCTCAACGACCGCATACGCCGTCTCCTGGACCAGCCGCCCTCCGCCGAACGCACCGCGGCCTATGAACGGCTCCTCCGGCAGTGGGCGGACGCCCGCCAGCCGGCATCCTTCGTTACCGCCGCCTGACGCACGAGCGCCCCGCCGGTGGGTTGGCGAATTCCAGGGGTCGTTGCAACATAAGCGATCAACTGGCCGTGGCCAGGAGCTTAGGGAGACGCTCGGCTGGGGTTTCCCAGCCGAGCGTTGTGCGTGCACCCATGGACGGAGATGCCTTCCGCCTGATGTCCCACGGTTACAACGGCGGACACCAAGCGGCGAGTGACCACCCGTCAGCAGGTGGGGCGCCGGGAGTGCAGGATCACCGCGGCGCCACCGCGCTCGGTCGCGGGTCGATGTCCACCGGCTCGAGGGACGAGCCCCAGGTGTAGGTGCCGGAAAACGGCAGGCGCCATTCGAAGCCGTATGTGTGGCCCGAATCCGAGGAGTCCTCGGGCGCCAGCGACGTCTTGTGGGAGTAGTACTTGTGTTTCGGGTCCAGGCAGTCCCGCCAGGTGTACCACCCCGCATCGACGAAGAGGCCCCTGGCTGCGGCGCCGGAGGCCACGGGCTTCATCTCCCCGCCCCACCTGTACTCGCCGTCTGCCAAATAGATCCGGCGTTGGGTGCAGCTTTCAGGCATGCCGTTGCGTGGCTCGTGCGTCAGAAACTGGGTGTAGGTGTTGTAGGCCGTCGGTGCCGGGACCGCCACGGCGTTGCCCGGCGTGCTGAGGACGGTCACGCCGAGCAAGGCCATGACGAATAACGCAATTCGCGAAGTTCGCGCCACGATCGTTTCCTTTCCGAGAGGACGGACCGGTGCGCCGGGGAATTGAGCCACGGGAGATTCCCCGGCACCCACGCCGCCGGTAGCTGCGGATGTTTCCCGCCTCAGGCGACATCCCTAGGTGTAGCGCAAGCCTGCCGGGACGGGTCCCGACCCGGGATTGGTGCTGCGCGCCGGCATCGAGGCCTGGGTCAGCTTGCAGCCCCCGACTTCCTGTCCTCGCGGATCTCGAAGTCCATCGCACCCCTTGAACTGGGGTGTTGCGACGACCACTAGCACTCAGGTTGAGGACACGGGCCGTTCGCATGTCCCGCTTAAGGGTTGATCCTCCCGCGACGCTCAGCCGAACGTCACGCCAACCGTCACGCTTCTTCAACCCGATGACCAGCAGCGAGAGTTGTGACACAGCTTCTCAACCTCAACACACTGACTTGACAGGGAACGAGGAATACGGCCCGGCCGTCGAGGGCGAGTGGGCCGTCCCGGGCACCGCCCAGGACCGGTACACGGAGTGGGTCGGGCTCTACGGCACCGACCCGGGCGTGGTGATCCGGCTCATCGAAGAGACCGACGGCCCCCAGCGCGTGCGCAAGACCTGGACAGTCCAGGGCAAGGTCGAGGGGCAGGCCGTATGACCTGCCAGGGCAGGCTTAGACTCGAACGAGGTGAGGCCCTGGGCCACCGAGCGCTCAGCGAGCGGCGGTGTCACCTGAGTTCGACGGAGTACGAGCCTCCGGGGAACTCCCATCCGTCGGTGCCTTCGCCGATGTCCGCCACAATGACGTCGTCGACGAAGTGGTCCTCGAACTCGTCGTCGGTGAGCTCGCCAGCAGCCCAGAGTTCCTCGATCCCGCCCCAGTCGCCCCTGCTCGCGTCGATACGCAGGGGTGCGGCCCGCCGTGTGCCGCGCTCGCGTTCGTCGTCGCCCGTCTTGACGACGCCGCTGATCTCGAACTGACCGTCCTTGACGTGGTCCGGAATCGGGTCAGCGGGGACGATGGCGACGTTCTCGTACGCAGTGTGGATAAGGTCGCGGTAGCTGCGGCGGATGTTGTACTCGGGATCGGACAGCCAGTTGAGCAGGGTCTTGGGCGTCACGTCGAGGCTGGCCTCTTCCAGGGCCTGGTATCCGCGGTGGGTTCCGGTGAGCTGGCTGAGCTGGGCGTGCCAGTGCTTGGCGGTGTACGACGACAGCCGGTGCCGGGGCGTGACTTGGGAGCGCAGGAGGTCGTTGAGGGCGGCGCCCAGGGAGCCTCCGCGGCCGGTGGGTCCGGCCATCAGTCGTCACCTTCGGGGATGATCTCGCCGGGCTGGATGTACTTGGCCTTCACTTCGCCGAAGCCGGTCCCGATCGTGTACGTGGCGGGCGGCGTGCCGTCAGGCGTCCAGAAGACGGCCGCGTCGACGTTGCGCAGGGCGATGAGCGTGTGCCCGTCCTGGACGGCCCGGAAGGCTACCGCCCAGTGACGCACGGACGCCTCGGCGACCATGCTCATGCGCCAGTCGGGCCGCCAGAACGGGGAGCGTTGTTCCTCCCGCTTGGGCCACAGCAGCCGCAGGGCGATGGACAGCCGGGTCTTGTACGCCTTGTAGGGGTCACCGCCGACCTGGACGAGCTCGGTCCGTGCCTTGCGGGTGGCCTCGTAGAAGGGCTTGAAGAGGGACTCGTTGGCCTTCCCGGTCCATGAGTCGTGGATGGTCGGCGCGGCGCCGAGGTGGCCGTCGCGGACGAGTTTCTCGAGCTGCTTGATGTGGGGGGTGGTGACCCACACGCGGCCCTGATCGTCAGGCCGCTCGATGATCCGGCCCAGGGGGTGCGGCATGTCGGTGCGGGTCCACTGCGGGATGTCGATGAGGTAGATGCCGGCGTGGGTCTTGTCGAACGCCTCGAGGGCGCCGGTGTGCAGGAGCTTGTTCGGGGCGAGAGGGACGGCCGAACAGGCCGACGGGTAGCTGCCGTTGCGGTCGATCAGGCACATCACGCCGCCGCCGAAGGAGTCGGGCACGTCGAGCCTGTCGCGCCGGACGCGCTTTCCGTTTTCCCTGGTGTGGGCGACGCGCGTGCTGGTGACGTCGGGGTGGACCCAGCGGGGCTCGCCGTCCATGTCCTCGCTGATCAGCGGCCACGGACCGTTGTCCCGCTCCTCAAGGCGGATGACTTTGATCGGGTGCATCTTCGAGCGGTCCACCGCGTCCTTGAGGATCCTGAGGGCGGGGAAGACCGCGTCCTCGGGCTCGTCTTCCTCGTCCCCCGGTGCCAGGCCGTCCTCGTCGTCTTCCTCGGTGTCTTCTACGTTGGCGTCGTCCGGGACGTGCCCGGTGCTCGCGCCGGACTGGGGAGCGGCAGCGGCGGGCTTCCCGGCGGTGGCGTAGGCGCGCAGCGCGGCAGCGAGGCGGCGTCCCTCGGCGGTGTCCGGTAGTTGCAGCGGCGGCGCAGCCACTTGGGCCAGGGACGGCCCGAGTTCCGTAAGGGCTTCCTGGTCGCCATCGGTCAGTGCGGTGCGCAGCGCGGCCAGTACATGGGTGACGGAGGCTGGCAGCCCCTGCTGGGCACCGGACGTGTAGGGAAGCGCCGCCTCGGCCAGCTCCTGCTCCACCGCACTGGCCAGGCTCCGCGCAGGGCCTTCGCCGCCCGTACCGCTGGCGGGGGCGATGCCGGCGTCGAGGAAGCGGGCGTGCAGCAGGTCGGGGCGCAGGTACGCCGAGCCGATCGCCCCGAAGTCGCGTTCCGCGACCGTCACCTGGACCGTGGAGGGGTCCTCGGCCGGCGCGAGCGTTACCAGGATGTCGGCGTCCAACAGGCTCAGGAGCGTGGGATCGTCGCTGTCCACAATGGCGAGTACGGGGACGTGCAGGGAGCGCGCGAGACCGGCCAGGACCTGGGAGGCGTCAGGAAGGCGGTTCCCGGACAGCGGCAGGCGGGCGTTGTGGGCGGCCTGGAACCGGTCCACGACCACGAGCGCCAGATCCTCGACGTGTGGGGCGGTCTCCGCGATGGCCTCAGCGGTCAGGTCGCTGCCGTCGTCGATCAGCAGCACAGAGGCCTTCTGGCGCAGCTGCTGGGCAACCTGCTGCTCGTGCTCGGTGAGGTGACCCTGCTTCAGGCGCGGGTAGTCGCCGCCGGTCTCCGCGGCGAGGACCCGGCGGAAGATGTCGGCCCGGTTCGGACCCGACGCCGCGTACAGGACCTTGCGGTGGTCGACCAGCGCGGTCTGGCGTGCGGCAGCCAGCCCCAGCAGGCTTCCGCCCACGTTCGGGGCGGCCGCGACGAGCATCAGCCGGCCCGGCTGCAGACCGCCCGTCGCGGCGTCCAGCCCGGGCAGCCCGAACGTGGGGCCGCTCGGGCTGGAGGTGAGTACGGAGCCGATGGCGTCGCCGAGCGTGGCGAGCCTGCGGGGCGTCCTGTCGCGGTCCGGGTTGCCTTGGCTGTTCACCGCACCTCCTGCGGGCGCCGCGCCGGTGTGCGCGGCCGTGTCGGACGAGAGGGCACCTGAGGCGGTGTCGACGGGGAGCAGTATCGCGACCGGCGTGGTGTTCCGCCGGAGCACCTGCGGCTGCCCCTGAGCCGCCCGCGTGATGAGGTCCCCGAAGTCCTTCTGCGCCGCGCTCAACACGTGGGACGGGAACGCCTCGGCCTGCCGGGCTGCCGGAAGCCGGTCCAACGGCGCGAGCAGAGCGCGGTCCTGCCGCTTATGGATCAGCGTCGTGACCCCGTGTTCCTCGGCACGCTTGACCAGGGCGTAGAGATCCTTACGGGCCTCGGTCGCGTTCACCGCGTTCTCGGCCTGCGGCGCCTGACTCACGCACCCTCCCAAATACTCAACTCCCCACCATGATACCAGAATCCACTCATTTTGATCAGCTAAGTCATAACGTTCTCGGGGTAACTAACTCATTTATGAGGCTCTTTGATGTGAGTTGACGTCGGCCTTGGCAATGCTGATCGACAACCTGACGTGGCCCGGCAGGCAGTGACCTGACGCCGGAGCCGATGAGGAAGGGGACTGCCTGCCATGCCCGGGCGGCCCTCCTCGGAGACGTCCTCAGGGGACGCGGCGAGATTGCCGAAGCCTGGCTCCGCCGAGCGGCAGAGAGCGGCGACCTCGACGCAGCCACCAGCTACGGCGTGGCCTCAAGATTGAGAAGTGGCCCCATGCGGGGAGAGCCGGAATGACCTTGCTGTGGTGCTGTGGAGGCGCCTGACGGATGCGAGTCCCGAGCCCAGGCTGATCTTGCTGTGCGGGCTTCCTGGCTCCGGGAAGACAACGCTGGCCAAACGCCTGGCGAGAGAGATTCCAGCGGTGCGCCTGTGTCCGGACGAATGGCTGGCGGATCTCGGTGTCGATCTGTTCGATGAACGAACGCGCGACCGGCTTGAGGGGCGGTTTTGGGAGCATGCCCAGGACCTGCTGAGGCTCGGACAGACGGTGATTTTGGAGTTCGGTTTCTGGGGGCGTTCTGAGCGGGATGACAAGCGTTTGGCGGCGCGCGCACTCGGGGTTCCCGTTGAACTCCACTACCTTGCCGTGTCGATCGATGAGCTGTGCCGCTGCCTCGAAGTCCGCAGCCGGGAGGGTGAGCCAGGGACCGTCCCGGTCAGCCGCGAGCTGCTCGAGGAGTATGTGAAGCTCTTTCAGGCGCCCGACGATGACGAGTTGGGTCTTTTCGACGACCTGCCTCCGAGACGACGTGGATGACCGGACCCTTGTGATGCAGTCCGACCCTCCGGGGGCAGACCCAAGGTCGGCCTGCCGCGGCGTGCCCGGCGTCGTTTCGCTCTTCCGGGCCCGCGCCCCGGTCAGTCTGGTAAGGCGCCAGGTCGGCCCACGAGGGGTTGTCGTTCTCAGGTCAGCGTTCGATGAGAATGTTCGTGGCCACCGCGTCGTGCGTGACCCCCGACGGCTGATCCGGGTCGGAGGGCCACCAAGGAGCCGTGACCGCCGCCCGCAGTACGGCGCCGACGTCGTCGGACCTGCTTGGCTTGGCGTCGGCCGGCAGAGCGAGGCGGATCCGCACGGTCCGCGATTGACCGGGCTCGAGCTCGAACTCGTCCGTCTCCACGTGTGTTTGGCCTGTCAGGTCGGCCCAACGGCCCTCGCGGTTGATCGACCAGTGCACTTGTCGCATGGATTGGCTGATCTCTCCGGGGGCGAGGGAGATCGCGATGCGGAGGTGGGAGCGAGTGAGCTTGCCCGCGGCGTTGCGCACCCGCACGTACCACTCCACCGGCGTCCCGCCCTCGGTCGCCCGGAGTATCTGCGGGACCTTGACGGTGAGATGCGTGGGGTCGACGGAAAAACGCAGGCGCGTCGCGGATGCTGCCGGGTGGATATCCGCATAACCGGCATCCTTGGCCATCTCCGCGGCCACCGTGGTGGTCACGGCAGGAACCTTTCCATCCACGTCGTCGATGCGCTGGTCAGCGGTGAACAGCCGGAAGTCGAGCTCCGTCCGTGCCTTGCCGCGATACGACAGCGGCACGATGGCGGCGAACTCTCCGTTGTCGTCCTGCTCGTTGGTCCACTGCAACGGCACATCATGCCAGGAACCGTTCTCGCGGATCTGGAGTTCGTCAGGGACGGTCCCGATGTAGAGCGCCACATGGCGTCGCTCGGCCTGCCCAGCGGTGAGACCCGCGACGGAGAGGTGGAGGGGCAGAGGCGGGCCCCCGGGGACCAGGGTGTTGCCGTCCGCACTGAGATGAATGACCGGGTGAGGTGCGGGTGTGGGCCCGCTCGCCGACGGACTCTTTACCGCCGACGCGGACTTCTGCTCCCCGCACCCGGCGAGCGCCGTCATCGCGACAGCCGAGGCAGCCAACATGAGCGCTACAGCCGGTCTGGGTATTCGCGTCACGGTCAGTCCTCCGTGGCGGACTCTATCGGCGGCAGCGACCGGTAGGCAGGCCATCAGAGAATACGGGCGGACGCGGGGACCGTGGCACCGCGGACCAGGTGCCATACCGTCAGACGGTCAGACCGACAGCGAGACCTCACCGGGCACCACGAACGGCGCCGCCAGCTCCCGCAGCCCACCCACCCCGGTCCCCGTTAACGGGCACATGCGCACCACGATGAGCGCCGGCTACGCAGCTCGCGGCCGCGGTGGCATCCACGAGCTCCTCGTCATCGAGACCGCCCGGGCCACCGCCGACACGCTCACCACCCTCCACGACGATCTCGCCACCGGAGCGGGCGTCTCGGGGACGGCCGCCCGGCGGCGATCCACGCCGCCGCCCAGGCCTCGACGTTCGCCGGGTCCATCCGCACGCACCGCCAATCCCGGGACATCCTCAACAACCCTGCCCTGACCGTCTACGACAACCCGCACGCGTTCCTGATGTGCGTCTACAACCGTGATCGTGCCCTGTGCCACCGCTTGGACATCGCTGACACCCCGAGCCTGAACCGGTGCCGACCGTCCTGCGCGAACATCGCGCGCAGTGGCCGGCACGCCGACGAACTCCTGCGGCACGCCCGGGCCTTGGAGAAACAGGCCGCCCCAGAGACGGTGCCGGGTCCGCTCGCCGACCGGCTCACCCAACGCGCCGGGCGCCTACGGAAACTTGCCGACCGCCACGATCAGGACCGCATCCACTTCCAGGAGCCGACATCATGAGCCCCGCCCCCAGACGAACGCGACCGCATCCGTGCCGCGATGGAACGCATCCTGGGCGATACCCCCGAGCACTCCAACGGCGCCCTGACGATCGTCGCGCTCGCGGTCGAAGCCGGTGTCCCGCGCAACGCACTCACACAACGGCACACCGACCTGAAGAACGAGTTCTACGACAAGGTCCGCGCCCGAGGCGGCACCCCGGACAGCGAACAGCGCCTTCGCAAGCAGGTCCGCCGGCTCAAGGAACTACGCGCTGCTGACGTGGAGGAGATCGCCCAGCTCAAAGCCGACGTCGAAGCCCTTGTCGGTGCCCTGCACCAAGCGGCAGCCGAGAACCAACTCCTGCGCCTACAGCTGACAGACCGTACGGCCGTGCTCCGTCCGCTGCCCTCTCAGCGTGAACCGGCGGCCGCCCGCTCGGAGAGCAGGCAACCCGAGACCCCATTCGAGCAGTGAGGCGCAGGCGGTGCCTGTGAACTCCAACTACTGCGGCCCCACCGGGACGCCCGGCGGGGCCGATGATCGTACCTGTCAGGACGACGCGGCCTCAGGCTCAGAAGGCTGCCTTGGCGTTGGTCGACGAGAGGTCGCTCAGGTACCGGAAACGGAACAGGGTGCCGTCGTTGACGTCACTGGCGACCACCGTCCAATTGTCCCACGGGACCTGCGTGTAGTTGGACTGGCAGTAGTTGAGTGTGTAATCGCTCTTGTAGAAGCAGACCTTGACGGACTTGCCGGTGTTGAGCCGGAGGTTGATGTCGGCGCAACGACTCGTCGTCTTGTAGACGGTGGGGGAACTCGGCTGGTAGTACTCGCCGTCCGGCTTCGTGAAGGTGACGGCTCCGCCGAGGCAAGTCGTCGCTGCTCCAGCACTGGTGGCCGCGACTAGGCCCAATGCCGTTGCTTTAGCCTGCGGGCGTACGCTGCTGCGTAGTGCTTCCCGGGGGTGGTGCGGGTGTCTGCGGATGTCGGCGAGTTATCGGGGCTGGGGCTGCTGACCTGGGTGTATCGGCCTGGGTTGGTGGATCGTGTGGTGGCCGCTTGCGGTCGTGGCGAGCAGCGCAGACGCCTGCTGCCAGCTCGATTGGTGGTGTATTTCGTGCTCGCCCTTGCCCTGTTCTCGCCGGCCCCGTATCTGGAGGTGATGCGGCATCTGGTCGAGGGCCTGCGGAGCCAGGGCCTGCTGGGCGAGTGGCGCATCCCTGCGAAGTCGTCGCTGTTTCGGGCTCGCCAGCGGCTGGGATCGGAGCCACTGCGGGTGCTGTTTGCCACGACCGCGAAGCCGATGGGCACCGAGACCACGCCGGGTTGCTTCTGGCGAGGGCTGCGGCTGCTGGCAGTGGACGGCACCTGCTGGGACGTGGCCGACAGTCCGGCCAATGAGGCCGCTTTCGGCCGTCCCGGAAACAGCCGCGGCCACGACAAATCCTCCTTTCCTCAGGTGCGGATGGCCTGTCTGATCGAGGTGGGCACCCACCTCGTCCTGGACGCGGAACTGGCCGGCTGCCGCACCGGTGAAGTCACCCTGGTGGGCCGCCTTCCACGCTCCTGCCAGCCCGGCGAACTGGTCCTGGCAGACCGGGAGTTCCTCGGCGTGCCGCTTTGGCGGGCCTTCACCGACAGCGGTGCCGATCTGTTGTGGCGGGTGCCCGCCAACCGCATCCTGCCCGTCGAGCGGCAGTTACGGGACGGATCCTGGATCTCCCGCATCCACGCCCACACCGACCCCGCGCACCGTGATCCGGTCACAGTGCGGGTGGTGGCCTATCAGCTGCACGGCACCAGCCGCGAAGGCGAGAACTACCGGCTGGTGACCACACTGCTCGATGCCCGTCGCTACCCCGCCCGCCAGCTGGCTGCGCTCTATCAGGAACGCTGGGAAGCGGAGGCTGTCTTCGCAGAGCTCAAGACTCATCAACGCGGCGCCCACGTCGTGCTCACCAGCAAGACACCCGACGGAATCCTGCAGCAGATCTGGGCCCACCTGCTCGTCCACCACGCGCTGCGTGAGCTGATGGTGAGAACCGCGGCCACCCGGGGCCTGGATGCCGACCGGATCTCGTTCACCGAAACCCTGCGCTCCGCCCGGCGCAGTGTGACCGTCACGCCGGGCAGTTTTTCCCCCTGAACTGCTGGTCAGAGCCCTTGTCTTGCTCCAGCACGACCTACTCGAACGACTCCTGCCGACCAGACGCCTGCGCAGTCAGCCCCGCGTCGTCAAACGCAAGATGTCCAACTACCGGCTCAAACGGGCCGGACACCGCACCTGGCCCCAACCCACCCAGGCCGGTACCCGAGCAGTCCGCATTCAAAGACCCCAACCCGCAAACCCGTAACGCAACGGCATTGCGACTAGGCCGTGTTTGAGATGTTGATCAAGGTCGTGAAGCGATCATGGAATGCCTCGGGGTGATCTGACGGGCGGCCAAGGGCAGTGGCTGGAGCCGCTGTTGCCGTCAAGGGCGCCTTCCTTGCGCCTCTCAGGTCGAGGGGAGCACTGACGCGCCCGCCTTGGCGACGATCTCCTGCAGAGCCGCGACGTGCTGGTCGAAGGCCGCCCGGCCGACGCTGGTGAGCCTCGCCGACGTGCGCGGCCGCTTTCCGACGAAACCCTTACGGATCTCGATGTAGCCGGCGCCCTCAAGCGTCGTGAGCTGTTTCGACAGGGCGGAGTCCGACAGGCCGGCGCTGTCGCGCAGGAACTGGAAGTCCGCCCACTCGGTGGCCGCGAGCAGGGAGACGAGCGAGAGCCGGGTGGGTGCGTGGATCAGCTCGTCGAACTTGGGCGTGATCACCGTCGGCTCCCGGACCGGTTCGCGAGCATGAGGCCCTGACGGTACCGCGTGTACGTCGGTCCACCGACGACAAGGATCACGGCGGTGATCGAGGCACCAATGGTCGCGGCGTACGAAACCCCGGACGCCTTCAGGATGAGCGTTGCCGCCAGCGATACGCCGACGATGACCGCCGCGAAGGCTAGGTCCGCGGCCATGATACGGGGGCCGAACAGGCTGTTGTGGGGCTGGGCGCTACGGACCGAGCGCAACGCCACCAACCCAACTGTGGTGAGCACACCGGCCACGAACAAGGCGGTGGCCATCCCCTGGACGAGACCACCTTGGGTGGTGTCGACGACCGCTGCGAACGCGACCATCAGGAAGGCGATGGCCCCCCAGAACCAGCGGGGAAGGCTGGCCATCCGGATGATCTGCTCCTGCCGCTGGTCGATCTCGGTGAGCGCGCGCGCGGCCTCTTCCGGCCGTACCTGGTCAGTCATTTGCCCTCCTCGCAGTACTTTCCTGCAAGGAAAGTAGCGTGGAGTTTCCCAACCGGCAAGTACTTTCCCAGCAGGCATCGCTGCCGTTACTGAGCTCTTCGGATTGTTGTCGGGGGCAGTGACGTGTGGTGATCCCTGCGGTAGGCCCGTGGTATGCGGTACGCACAGGGTGGTGGGCTGACCGCGGAGCGGCGGCGGTTTCGCGAGCGGATCCGGTTCGAGGCTGGTGAGCAGTTCGCTCGTGGTGAGAGAACCGCGGTGATCGCGAAGGACCTGCGGGTAAGTGAGCGGTCGGTGGAACGCTGGCGTCGCGCCTGGCGGCAGGGCGGGATGGCCGCGCTCGCCTCCGCTGGACCGCCGAAACTGCCCCGGCTGACCGATGAGCAGTTCGCCGAGTTGGAGAAAGAGCTGGCGCGGGGGCCGGCCGTGCACGGCTGGGAAGACCGGCGCTGGACCCTGGCCAGGATCAGAGTGCTGATCGCCCGGAAGTTCAGGCTGGACTGCTCGTCGGCGGCGGTGTGGCGGCTGCTGCACCGGCACGGCTGGTCCTGGCAATCTCCCGCCCGCAGAGCCCTCGAGCGTGACGAGCAGGCTGTGGGCCTGTGGAAGAAGGATGTGTGGCCGCACGCGGAATGACTGCGGCGGCGCTGGGCGCGCGGTCGACCGGGCTGGGGCCGCTTTTGGGCCCCTGCGTGCGGCCCGGACGTGGGAGGAGTCGATCACCGCCCGCGACCAGTCCAGCTGGTTCTTCGAGCGCAGCTTGTTCAGCAGTAGCTGGTGCAGTTGGTCCCAGACGCCGGCCTCGTTCCAGGCCGCCAGGCGGCGCCAGCACGTCATGCCCGAGCCGAAGCCCAGTTCCTGCGGGAGGTACTCCCACTGGATGCCGGTGTGCAGGACGAACAAGATCCCGCACAGGGCTTGACGATCGGGCACTCGAGGTCTGCCCTCGACCTGCTTCGGGGGCGGCTCGGGCAGCAACGGCTTGATGAGCGACCACAGTTCATCCGACACGATCCAGGGTCGTGACTGACGCTTCCCCATGCCCACATCAACGAACGATCAAGCGGACAGTCACATGAACAACCCGCTTTTGTTAGAGCCAGTAAGCGCGTCTGGAGGCGCGGGCGCTCTCGTGATCTCGTTGGGCACTGAGGACGGCGCGCTGATCGGTGCATCGTCAGGACACCGCCCACGCGCACGGACCGGCAGCCCGGCTCCGCGGCGGAGGGGGCAGGCCGAGCGGTGGTGTGCCCGCTCCCTGGCCACCGGCACGTCCGTGGCTTTGCACGCTCACCCGCCGCCTGCACGAGGGGAGTCCCGGCAGGCGCGGTAACCAATTCGGCTCCACACTGAAGGCTGTGACCGTCCCTCACGAAACGCCCCGGGACCGAAGCCGCCGGGAAGGGGGAACGTTCACTCCGACTACGCGTCTTTCCCGCAGCCTCCAGCGAGATCCGGTCCGAGAACGCGACATCCAGTCACCTGGGAGGCGCTGTGCCCCTCATAGCTCTGTGCCTGCCCGCGCTGATGATGGCTTTGATGCTTGCGATGGGGATGCTCGAGGACGTCGTGCTCCGCGGCCCACCGTCTCCTCCGGAAGAGACGGAGCGTCCTGAGGCCACTGCACACGAGCCCGGGCCTTGAGTCGTAGGACTCGCTGGACCCTGACAACTCCACAGACTCCGTTCACTGGACTGACCGGGAATGCTCACCGGATGCCTGGCCGGAATCTGGTGCTGGTGCAGCAAGTCCGAGGGCGTCCCTGCGTGTGGCGACGTCATCGAACTGTTGGATGAGTTCCCTGACACGGTGTTGCGTGGTGGCTTGCGTGCCGATCTGGCTCTGCGCGCGGAGGAGTTCACCGTAGATGGCTCCGTACCTTCCGCAGAGCATGATGGATTCCTCGGCGCGGTCGTGCAGGCCAGTTGCGTAGGGCGCGGCGATGGTCACCGCGGCGAGGCAGGCCAGTGCGGAAATCACTACCTGTGCTCTGAAGCGGGAACCGTCGGCGATGACCGGCCAGGCGGCGAGCCCTGTGATGATGCTGAGTGTGGCCCCAGCGATGTGGTACACGCGCGCCCTGTGCAGCAGACGAACCGATTCTCTCGGCGTTCGTTTCACCCAGTAACGAGCACGTACGGCGCTGCTGTCGAGCTGGCGCAGGATCGTGCCGTCGACATGCTGTACAGCGGCACGACTCTTCTGTTGTCTGACAAACGTCAACAGCACATTAATCACTCCCGTACTCGTCCGGTAGTGATTCCACAGTGCCGTCAGTTGATCGCGCTTTTCCAATGCAACGCGCCGGTTCCCGGGTAATGGACGCTCCCAGCCGCCGATCAGCTGTATGCCCGCGTGCATTTGCGGTCACTGCGGGGTGGGCGCATAGTGTGAAACGAGCCAGCTGGGTGTTTTCAGCTGAAGGAAGTACTGTGCGCCGGAGCCCCGGCCCGATTACGGCGGGCCGGGGCTCCTGGTGACGCATCGGTGGGACGGTCACATCCCGCGGCGCCTACTTCGGGGTCGGTCGCTGCGCGGTCCCTTAGTTGTCGATCACGCGGAAGCTGCCATCGCCAGTTCCGTCACCAACTCCGAAGCTGGAGTCACCAGGCAGGACCACGGCGACGGGGTTGCCATTGTTGCAGTTGGTCCCGTCGAAGAACTCAACGACCCTGTCGGTGTCGTTGGCGATGTTGAAGGTGCCGGTGGCGAGGGTGTTCAGGTTGGTCACGCTGACGCAGGCTCCCGGGTCGTCCGAGTACGTCCGCTCGTTGATCTGGATCTTGCCGTCGTCCTTCTTGTGCCCGTCGTGGTCCTTCTTGTAGCCGTCGTCCTTCCAGTCGTGGTCGCCGCCGCCACCGAGGGGGGCCGAGGCAGGACGGGCGGACGAGGCGGACTGGGGGGAGTCCGCGGAGGCGTAGGTAACGCCGGTGACAGTCACGGCCACGGCAGCCGCAGAGGCTGCGATCAGGGCGACGGTACGCGTCTGCATATCAGTTTTCTCCTTCTTGCAGGGAAATCGGCTGATCTGCCGATCTGGAAATGAACCTACGGACGTCAATTTCCGACGGCATCTCGAAGATCACTAACGTGTGACGCGCAGCCGCCAACCGGACGCACGCGAAAGCACCTGACGAGCAGTCCGAACTTCCCTGATACCTCGTCAAATAGCTGCAATTGCAGGAAGTTTGGCGAGGAGATTAAGCCAAGCCGGTGAAAGAACCGGCGGCCCTTCACCCTGTCGGAACATCGGAAGCATGTCGGACGTTGACACCACCTCAGAATCATCACCTGACTGCTTGTCAAGGACGGCAGGCTGCCTCGCGAGTCTCACCGAGGCTGAGGACTGGCAGGAGGGCCCCGATCAGCTCTGATGCGATGCACTGACAGGCGGGGGGTGCCGGTCCGGACTGCGAGGGGAAACTGCACTCCCGCCACCCGTCGCGCCGCCAGGCCATGGGCACACTGGCCGCTGGCGTCGCGGGTCCTGGAGCGGGAGGGAGGCCGTTGCGGCGCCGCGGCGGACCGCTCGCGCCGGCCAGGGACGAGCATGCACGCCGACCGCGCCGATCACCGGGGACAGGCTCGGCTCAGCGTCCGTCGCACGCTCCCCGTTCCGGGACAGCAGCAGCGCAAACGGCCATACGGCCGTCAGTACCGAGCTGCCAGATCGTGTCCCGTGAAGTGGTGTAGCCGAGCCGTGGTCCGGAACGCGCGGTGTCCGCCCCGGGGCGTGCATCCGCTGACCGTGCGTGCTCCCTGAACAAGGGCAGGCCATCGCGCAAGTCTCCCTGGTGAACGGGCAGTTCAACCGGAGGAGCACGCGATGGCCTTGTCCCAGTCTGAGCTCATGCGGCTGCTTGAGTCACTACATCGGGCGGATGGAGTTGAAGCAATCAGGGTGGCGTGCGAGCGCATCCTGCAGGAGCTCATCGAGGCCGAGGCCACCGAGACAATCGGTGCGGCCCCGGGCGAGCACACGGCGACGCGCACCACTTGGCGCAACGGGCACCGTGAGCGTCTGCTGACCACGCAGGCCGGCGACCTGGACCTGAAGATCCCGAAACTGCGGACCGGGTCGTTCTTCCCCTCCCTGCTGGAACGCCGGCGCCGGATCGACCGGGCGCTGTTTGCCGTGGTGATGGAGGCATACGTGCACGGAGTGTCGACTCGCTCGGTCGATGACCTGGTCAAGGCACTCGGCGCGGACTCCGGGATCTCCAAGTCCGAGGTCTCCCGCATCTGCGGCGAACTGGACGAGGAACTGACCGCGTTCAAGGAACGGCCGCTGGATCACACCGTCTTCCCCTACGTATTTCTGGACGCCACGTACTGCAAGGCGAGGGTGAATCACCGGATCGCCTCGCAGGCCGTGGTCATCGCCACCGGGATCTCTGCCACCGGGCACCGCGAGATCCTCGGCCTGATGGTCGGCGACAGTGAGTCGAAGCCGTTCTGGACCAAGTTCCTGCGCTCACTGCGGGCCCGTGGCCTGGAGAACGTCCAGCTGGTCATCTCCGACAGCCACAGCGGGCTGGTGGCCGCGATCCGCACCGTCTTCCTGGGTGCGGCGTGGCAACGCTGCCGGGTTCACTTCGTCCGGGACGTGTTCTCGGTGATCGAGAGGGGCTCCGGGGAGATGGTCGCCGCCACCATCCGCACCGTCTTCGCCCAGACCACCGGCGAGCAGGTCCGCACCCAGCTCAACGTGGTAGCCGACATGCTCGGACGGCAGTTCCCGCAGGTCAAGAAGATGCTGCTGGAGGCGGCGACGGACATCACGGCGTTCGCTGACTTCCCGCCGGCGCACTGGAAGAAGATCTGGTCGACCAACCCGCTGGAACGGCTGAACCGGGAGATCAAACGACGGGCCGATGTCGTCCAGGTCTTCCCCAACCCCGCAGCCCTGGACCGACTCGCCGCTGCGGTCCTGGCCGAACTCCACGACGAGTGGCAGGTCTTCGACCGCCGCTACCTCTCCGAAGCCTCCATGGCCGATCTCCTCACCACGCCGACCCCGCCCGAACCGCAGATCACGTCGCAACCGGAATCGAAACAGCTGCCGTGACTACACCACTCAGCGGGACATGACCAGCTGCCAGGCGCAAGATGCCGCCCGCGCCTCCAGACGCGCTTACTGGCTCTAACAAAAGCGGGTTGTTCATGTGACTGTCCGCTTGATCGTTCGTTGATGTGGGCATGGGGAAGCGTCAGTCACGACCCTGGATCGTGTCGGATGAACTGTGGTCGCTCATCAAGCCGTTGCTGCCCGAGCCGCCCCCGAAGCAGGTCGAGGGCAGACCTCGAGTGCCCGATCGTCAAGCCCTGTGCGGGATCTTGTTCGTCCTGCACACCGGCATCCAGTGGGAGTACCTCCCGCAGGAACTGGGCTTCGGCTCGGGCATGACGTGCTGGCGCCGCCTGGCGGCCTGGAACGAGGCCGGCGTGTGGGGCCAACTGCACCAGCTACTGCTGAACAAGCTGCGCTCGAAGAACCAGCTGGACTGGTCGCGGGCGGTGATCGACTCTTCCCACGTCCGGGCCGCACGCAGGGGCCCAAAAGCGGCCCCAGCCCGGTCGACCGCGCACGCCCGGGCAGCAAACACCACATCATCACCGACGGCCAAGGGATCCCGCTCGCGGTGTCTCTGACCGGCGGAAACCGCAACGATGTCACACAACTACTGCCCCTGTTGGACAAGATCCCGGCAGTGGCCGGAGTCGTCGGTCGGCCGCGCAGACGGCCGGACATGCTCTTCGCCGACCGCGGCTACGACCACGACAAGTACCGACGGCTCTTGCGGCAGCGCGGCATCACGCCCGCGATCGCCGAGCGTGGCCAGCCGCACGGGACGGGACTGGGCACCTTCCGCTGGGTCGTTGAGCGGACGATGTGCGCCACGAGGCGCTCTGTTGTATTCCCGGCTCAGCCGGGAGGAACTCGGAAGGAGGTTCCTGGGCCCGATGACTTACCTGGATCCGAAAGGTGAAGGGGACAACAGCATGTCAGCAAACCAGCAACTGGGCTCAGTTGTCAGAGACGGTGTGCTGGGGAGGCCCGCGCGATATGGCGAAGACTGGATTGTTTGAAGCCCAATCTCCAGCAGATGCAAGTTCTCATCCGCCGGAAGGACAGCTGAAACCGGTGCCGCACTCTGCACGGGGTTCGATCGTGCCCTCGTGCACCTCCGGCGTGCGGAGCGATGCCCAGCGAGGACATTCAAGGAGATGAGTGGGACGCCTACGTCGCGCTAGAACGTACAGACAGAGACGAACGTGGGATCGCCTACGGGACGCGAGTCCTATGGCGACGGAGGCCCCGTAGTAGTCGCCGGAGTAACGACCGGCCGGGGAGGACGGGAAAGCCGTCCACAGGGCGAAGGGGGCCAGGTGACTCGGACACTCAGACCCGGGAGGTATGCGAAATGCAGATCGCCGCAACGGCGTTGTGTGTCCTGCGCGAGCAGCCTGAATCGCTCACGCTGTCGTCACTGGAGAGCCGGATGATCGGGAAACCATCACGTCCGGTTCGGCGGGAGGCCGCGCGGAAAAGGACCTGCCACGGCAGACACCTCGCCGCGCGGCCGACCCGTCCTCCTGGCTGCACGGTTTCCGCCGCTTACGGATCCGCTGGGAACGACGCGACGACATCCACGAGGCCTTTCTCGGACTTGCCGTCTGCCTGATCACCCACCGGCACGTCCAGAGGCTTTGTTAGGGCCAGTAAGGCCTGGCATCACAACCGGGAGACCGACGATGCGTTCTGGCAAGTGCCCCAGCCCCGTGTACGAACCGGCCCTGCGGTAGGGCCAGGCAGGTACCAGACCCGCTGCTTTGAGGCTGGCCCCGGGCAGAGGGCATCACGCGAGAGGAACAACCGGCTCCGCCTGTCCGTACTATCTCAACACCAGGCACCTTGCGGCAGCAACGGCGCCCCTGCAGCGCCGCCAGCACAAACCAAGAGGATGCGGCACGGCATGAAGCCGTCCCGCAGAGCCTGTACCACGGCCGCAAGCCGAGAAAGGGTCAACACCATGTCCGAGAGCACGACCACCACCACTGAACTGACATCGCACTACATCGCCCAGGTGACCGGCGACCTTGAGCGCAACCTCAAGGAGCAGGAACGCATCGGTGCGGAAATCACCGCCCTGCAGCAGCAACTGTCCGCCCTGCAGCAGGACCACACCGTGCTGGTGAACATGCAACAGGCACTCGGCATCCCGGAAGCACCGGCTGAGCCCGCGGCCGCGCCCGAGAGCGCCGCAGTGCCCTCTCCCCGGAAGAAGACCGACGCCGGGCAGATTGGCAAGCCGAAAGCCAGGAGGACCACGGCCGCGCAGGGAAGCCCGACGGCCAGGAAGTCCGCCGCCAAGAAGCCCCCGGTCAAGGCTGCGGCCGCCGCGAAGACAACACAGCCCACCCTGGTGGAACTCATCCGACGCCACCTCACCGAGCAGGGCGAACCGCGCTCCGCGGTGGAAATTTCCACCGCGCTCAGCCAGGCCCATCCCGAGCGCGGAATCAAGCCCAAGGTCGTGCGCGTCACCCTCGAAGGGCTCGTGGCCAAGAGCCTGGCTCAGCGCACTAAGCAGGGCCGCTCGGTCTTCTACACCTCCCCCGAGGCACCGGAGCCGACAGCTGCGCTTCCGGCCGAGGAGCAGCCCGAAGGCGCCGACCGCTGAAGCCACTCAGCAGCCGCACCCCATCCGGCTGCTGGGCCCGCAGGACGCGGTGCCCGGCTGCGACGCAGCACCCTTGAGCGCAGGCCGAATCGTCTCGATCACAACTGGTCTCCCGTTTCCTGTTTCGGTGCGAAAGCGCGGCGTAGGCAGGCGGGTCACGTCACGGGCCAGCAGCTCCCAGCTGATCGGACGGTTCAGAACCTCGATGATCTCGTTCAGCTGCATGGCTCGGTTCCTCCTTCTCAGCGCAGTTGCTCGGCCAGTCCGACGATGATGCCCTCCGGGCCGCGGACGTAGCAGAGCAGATAGCTGTCCTCGAACCGGGCGATCTCGCCGACGAGTTCGGCGCCGTGCGGGCGCAGGCGGGCAACGGTGTCCTTGAGGTCGTCGACGGCGAACATGACACGGTGCGTGCCCGCAATGTTGTGCGGCCGGTTGCGCGGCCCGGCGCTGATCACCGCGGGGCTGCGGTACTTCGCCAGCTCGAGTCGGCTGTGACCGTCCGGGGTCCGGACCATCGCAATGTCACAGCGGACGCCGTCGAGTCCGGTGCACTGGTCGGCGACTGGGCCCTCGACCTCCGCCCTGCCCTCCAGCTCCATACCGAGTTCCACGAAGAACGCGATGGCGGCATCCATGTCCTCGACGACGATGCCGACGTTGTCCATCCGCTGAATCGCCATGCCGGTTCCTCCTTCTTCCTCGTGCGGCCGATGGTGGCCGCTGATGTCCCTGGGACGGAGCCGGTGGCACGTTCTCGACATCCGCAGACCGCCGATGCGCTGCTTCCTAGACCTGCGTCAGGAACTCGACTCCGGACACCAGACGGAGGGCGACCTTGACCCGGTGACCGGCTGACCAGCCGTGGACGCCGCTAGAGACGGAATGGTCGGAGGTTCCCCTCTCGCCCGACACGGCCCGACCAAGACCGGTCCGGTCATCGGTCACCCGGGCGGCCGATGGGCAAGGTGGAAGGCATAGTGCGTGACGTGAACACTGCCAGAGCTGATGCTGACCACCTCCCGGTTGAACAGCAGCACGTGGCTGCCAGCAGGAGAGGCGGCAATGCCCTTGCGGAGGGAGCCCCCGTACTGCCGGTTGAGGAGTCCGCGCGAGGTGAAGTCGCCGTGAGAGCAGGACCACCGCGATGCCTGATTCGTCGACTGTTCGCCTCCGCCGCTGGGCCATCCCGCCGGCACAACGCTAGACGCGGGCACTGACAACAGGGCGGTGCCGGCCCGGCCAGTGCCGCCTTCAGGGTGCCCTGTCCCGAAGCACCGGAGTGTGCGGCGGGTCAGTGGCCAGGGTGCTGGGAGTACGTACGGGCGGCGTACCGGGCGGCGGTGATGGTGGGCGCGTTACGGCGGGCGGCGAGCCAGGCCAACGACGAGGCGGACGGGGACAGTCCGGCGACGTCCACGTACCGGACGCCGGGGCGGGGGAAGAAGTCACGGGCGGCGGCGGGGAGGAAGCACATGGCCTCGCCGGCGGCCACGGTGTGGAGCAGCGCTTCCATGTCGGGGACGACCGGCCCGTACTTCACGGGGCTGCCGTCGGGGCGTGGGTCCACCGCCCAGAAGTCCCGCCACACCCGAGGTAATCGCGGTGGCATGCGGACCACGGGACGGTCGGCGAGCTGCTCCAGCGCGACCCGCGGCAGGGCGGCCAGGGGGTCGTCGGCGGGCAGGCAGGCCACCCGTGGTTCGGAGGCCAGGTGATGGGTCTCGATACCGTCCGGAACGGGCGGGCGCAGGAAGACCACATCGACTTCCTGACGGAAGAGTGCATCGATGTGGTCGACGAAGTTCGGAGTGACCACCTGGATCTCCATCCCGGGTTGCCGTTCCTTCAGAATCCGCAGGACGGCCCGCGTGTGCGGCATGGCGGCCTCGGCCCCGATGGTTCCCACGGTGAGCCTGGCGGAGAGCTGACGGGACTGCGCACCGGCGACACGGCGGAGCCGGTCGATGCCCGCGACGGCCTTCCGGGCTTCGGGAATCAGCGCCTCTCCGGCCGTGGTGAGTTCGACCGTGCGACTGGTACGGCGGAAGAGTTGCACCTCCAGCCGCTTCTCCAGGTCGCGGATCTGCTGGCTGAGAGCGGACTGGGAGATGAACACGCGCGCCGCGGCGCGGCCGAAGTGCAGCTCCTCGCCCAGCGTCAGAAACAGCCGTAACTGGTGAACGCTGGGTTCCGCGGCGCCCACGAGCCTCGCTCTGGCCCCCCTGCCTGGCGCCATAACGTCCTCCTTATCGTGTGGCGAGGAATCTCCATGATCGAACCCGCTGACAACCATGGCCCCCTCCTGCATCCTTCTGATGTCGCCCGAAACGCCGGAGGAACCGGCGGACACGGGCGATGTCCTTGCAATGTCCGCACGACGGCAACAGGCACTGTCTGCCGGGCATCTCGCATGTCGCACGTGTTCCTCCGGCACCCCGTGCCCCGGCCTCGACACCGGTGCTCGCCACAGGAGAAGAGCATCACCAGCTGGACATCGTTCCGTTGGACCAGTCGTCAAGGAGTTTCATGGGTAAGAAAGTCAGCAGTCCGCTGCGCATCGCCGCGGCCGTCGTCAGCGCCGTTGCCCTCGCCGGCACGGCGCTCACCTCAACCGCCCAGGCCGCGCCCGCGGGAGACGTCTCCGCCATGGCATGCGGCTACTACGAGGCGGGGGGCACCGCCTACTACGGCCACTGCGGCACCAATCGCATCATCATCGAGATCGATCTGGACTGGACCACGACCGAACGCTACCAATGCGTCGGACCGGGTGAGACCAACCTCGGCAGTACCGACGACATCGACTTCGCCCACTACGTCGGGGACTGCTGACACACAACGGCAGTCCGCCAAGGCGGTCGACACCGCCATATGACACAGCGGAAACACCGCGGTGCCATATGCATCACCGCACGTGCGGACCGGGGAGGCGGGCAGGCCGACGCAGGCCGCCCGCCTCCCCCACCCGGCCGCACAGCACGACCACCACCGACCACGGCAACAGGTTTCGAGGACCAGTCATGCGCGTTCGTACTGTGAGCATCGCCGCCGTCTCCGCCGCCGTCGCGGCGGTCTTCGCTTCCGCGCCCAGCGCCTCGGCCGAACCGGACCCGCCGGGCTGCCCCCGGGGCTATTTCTGTGCCTGGCAGGGTCCGGACCGCACAGGCCCCATGGTGGTGCGGACCGCGGGGAACTGGAGCGGGTGGGCGTACTACCAGTCGTTCTTCAACAACGGCTACCCGTCCCCCGGTTACGACCACGTCGACATCCACTACGACTGGCAGGGGCTGCAGGACAAGTTCTGCGTCCACTACAACCCCGGCCCCGGCACGTACAGCGGCAATGTCTCCCCAGGCGTCGTGATCACGGGAGTCACGTGGCGCGGGGAGTGCTGACGCGCGGCCTGACTGACGTCGCGAGGCCTCTGGTGGCGCCGTGCCGGGCAATCAGCGCGAGCGACGCCGCCACTCTCCCCCGGCCCACTGAGCCGCGGTGGCCTGAGGCGATCACCACCCGGATCGGGATCAAGGTTTCCAGGTGCGCAGGAAGGAGGTGATCCGGCCTGCGGTGCAGCGCGGGTTGTTCAGCTCGTGGGCGAGCGCAGTGAGTTGTTCGCGGGTGGGGTTGACGGGGATGTTGCTGGCCTCGAGGTACATGACGGCGACGGCGCAGGCGACGGTGAGGTTGGAGCGCTCCAGCCAGCGGCAGCGGCCCAGGGTGTGCACCAGCGCGGCGGCGCGGGCGTAGGCGCCGTCGTAGACAGGGGTGTCGAGGAGTTCGCCGCGGTGGCGGGCGACGGCAGCGATGGGGACGCCGTAGTCGTCGACGCTGGGGTCGTGGTGGCCGGCCCGTTCCGCTACTTCGAGGATCCAGGATTCGTCGACGTGCAGGATCACGCGGCGGCGCCCGACTGCGGGTCGGCGTACGGCGCGTCGAGCTGCCGCTCCAGATCGTCGAGGAATGTGCCGTGCTCGTCGATGAGGCGCTGGGCGGCCGCCATGCCGGCGGCGCGGGCGCCCGTGGTGTCCTCGATGATGAGGCGCTCCACGTACTTGTTGAAGTCGAGCCGACGGGCGTGCGCGGCGGCCTTGCCAGCCGCGAGGACGTCCTCGTCCAGCCGGACCTGTGTCTGCTTCTTCGTGGAAGTCACACCAGCATGGTAGCAGGGTGGTAGCAGTCCAGGGCGCACCGCCGGGCCGTGGAGGCAGCGATGTCCCGTACGTCTCGTCGAAGCAGTCGTAATGCTCCTGGAACCACCACTGCCCCAGCTGCAGCAGCCCGAGGGACGCGACCATGGGGGCGTGGCCGAGCGCGTTGTCCGGCGGGCCGCTCGGAGTGGGCGGCAGCGGCACCTCGGCCACGAGTGGGCACGCTGGCCGCCTCGGAGCGCCATAAACCCCGCATGCGACCGCACCCAGGAGCCGCTGGTCAGCCTGCGCGCGGCCGTGATCCTCCTACTGGCCGTCCATGTTGCCGTCTCCGCGGCAGTGCTCACCCTTCTCTCCGGCAGCCCGTGGCCCGCCGCCGTGTTATCGGCTGACCTCCACCGTGGGGTGGCCGAAAGGCCGCCGTTGCGCAGACTCCTCCGTATACCCCCACAAGCGCGGAGGGCAGAGTCGTCCAGTACGACAGCCACGAGGGGGAGTTGGATGTCACTGGACTGGAGGATCACCGTCACCACTGTGGGCGGGGTGGCCGCCACGCTGATCGGCGTGGTGACCGGCACAGTGCTCAGCAGCCGCAGCAACCGCATGCGCTGGGCACGCGACCAGCAGATCGCCGAGCAGCAACCGGTCCAGATAGCCGCTGCTCTCGGTCAACTCACCGCCGGAAAGCGCGCTGACGGTGGCATCGAGCTGTGCAGACATACGAGCAGGGTGCCGTCGTTGGGCGCGCTCCAGGCTGTCTTCTTGGCCTCCTTAGCAAGGCTGTCCGTCCACTTATCCAGCTCGCGTTTATTGATCCCGCTGCGGGCCACATTGCCCTCCTGTCGCACGTGCTTGGGCGACAGGGTACGGGTGGGCACCGACAGCCCGGCCGTCAGTGAGATTGCGGCGACGGCACGGGCATGGCCGGTGAGCCGTCAAGATGGCCAAGAGCCTCGAAGGGCTGGTCCACGGGTCACGGTGCGGGCCATCCCTGTCGAGTCAGTTCCTGCGGGCGGGACAGGCGGCGAGGGCCGTCCACAATCCGTTTGCAGCTCGTCGACACCCCGGGGCGGGCTCCGTGTCTCCGCTCCGGCGAGACGCATGCGCACCATAGGCGGCCTTACACGCCTGCGCCGGGACCGCGAGTTCCGCGGTCCCGGCGCTTGTGGAGGGCAGTTGATCCGTCACGGGCACACTTTGGGTGGCGTGGGCGTCGTGCCGATCGTGATCGACACCGAGGACCCCCGTACCAGAGGGGTACCCGCGGTGGGGTTCTGACTGCTCACCCTTTGTACGTTGTTGCAGTCGACGGCACTGCCCACGCCGCCGAGCATGTATCCCGCGTTCGACAGCGCCTGCCTGGCCTGAGCCCGGGTGTCGCCGGTCAGGTCCGGGACGAAGGTGACGCCGGTGACCGAGGCCGTGAGGGATGCCAGGTGCCTGGAAAAACCAGTGTCCGACGACAGGTCGAGCACGGTCACGTCCCAGGTGGCGGTGCCGGTGAAGCCGATGGGCACCGACCGCGAACCGCCGGCGACCGGGAAGATCTCCGTCGACGGGTTGAAGCCCGGTCCGCTGATCTGCAACGCGTTCTCGGAGGAGCAGTTCACGCCGGTGGCGCTCCACTGCACTTGGGCGTTCTGCCCGAACACCACTGGTGATGGCGCGACCGTGATCGAGGCGGTCGCAGTGAGCGCGCAGTTCAGCCCCGGGTCGTCCGCGTGCGCGGGTGTCACGGCGAAGGCGGTCGCCAGCAGCGCCACCACAACCAGCACCCCGGCCTTGGGCGACCGCGCCCACCGGCCTGCCCGCCTCCGCAGCCAGGTGGCCATCCTCCCGGGCATCTGGTGGTGTGCCACATTCGATGGTTGTTCCATGATTCCCCCTTCTTGACGTGCGCGGCGCTCCGGCTGCGGTGGATACTCCCGACCGGCCGGAGATGCACGTGGTCCACGAGTCCGTCTACCAGGCCCTCTACGTCCAAAGCCGCGGCGAACTACGCCGTGAGCCTGGCCCGCGCCCATTGAACGAATGTTCAAGGCGCCGGCCGATGCGGCCATCACCAGCGTCCCGAAGATCTTGCTGCGTGCCTTCACGATGTCCTTCTCTCTATTGGTCTGGACCGAACGGGCCGGTGGGTCTGGCCTGGGTCCATGCGCGCCGCAGGTGCGCTACGTCCGGTGGCGGCAGCCGTGGCTACGGTCGGTCTGCTGATGAGCGTTGCGCGGCGGCGGAATGGGTAGGGAATCCCGGACGATCCCGGCGGTGTGGGCATCAACGTGCCCGCCGTTCGCTGCTGGGAGCCCGATTGTGGACAGAGCCCCTGACGTCAGCCGTGGTCATGGCTGCCGGCGGCTCGGGTGGTGTGGACAGCAGTCCTTGGAACTGGCGCAGCGGCGACCGTCGGGTAGCCGAAGCGCGGGTCCGTTGCCGATGGCGAAGAGCGTGCTCAGCCAGCCATGAGGCTCGCGCCTGGCGCCGGCATGCTGGTGCGCTGAGCGGCTGCCAGGGCGGCAACGGCGTGGTGTGGGATCAGCTTCAATGCTCCTTCGAGGGTGCTCAACCAGCGACCGTTTGTGGCTGGTGCCAACCCTGAGCCAGAGCGGGCTATCAGACATCCGTGCCCGCCACGGACCCGAGGATTGCGTGGTGGCATCCGTGCTCGGCACCGATGCGCTGCACCCAGGCATGCGAGCACGCTCCTTCACGCAGATCCATCGGGGACCTGCACCCAAGAGCGTGGACACCAATGACCACAGCAACCGCCGCCGCGACGATCGACGAGGCGAAACTCGAGGCGTTCGTCGGACAGGCGGTGCTTGACATGAGGGCAGCCATCTCCCGGCTGCTGCTGCACATCGGCGACCGGCTGGGCCTTTACAAGGCGATGGCCGGCGCCGGGCCGATCACCTCGTCCGTGCTGGCGCAATGCGTCGATACCACTGAGCGCCATGTCCGTGCGTGGCTCGGCAACCAGGCAGCCAGCGGCTATGTCGTCTACAACCTGGCTGGCGGCGGCACCTATGAACCGGCGGAACAGGCCATGGTCGTCGCGAACGAAGACAGCCCGATCGTCCTCGGCAGCACCTTCGAGACCATCACGTCGTGCTACGCCGACCACGAGGTATTCGTCGACGCATTCCGCACCGGCGCGGGCGTCGGCTGGGCAGAGCATGACCGCTCCATCACCGGACGGCACGCTGTTGCTGGTCCAGCCGAACGCCGGCGACGTACTGGAGCAGAACCTGAACCCGGTCGGACGAACCTATGACGGCCCGTCCACGGTGATCTGCACGCCAGGCTCGCCGGCCCAGGAAGTCGGACTGGGACTGGGTGCGCAGGCCGGTGAACGCCGACTGGCCGCCGTGCTGCGCGAGGTCGGGTTCAGCCACGTGCGGCGGGCGACCAAGACCCCGTTCAACATCATTGTGGAGGCCAGGCCATAGCCGTCGCACCCATCCTCGCCAGCTCGGACTCGCCACGTGCTCGTTGCTCCCCGCCGAGGAAGACGAGCGCCCGGGCCCATTGGTAGCGGCAGCCGGCACCCTCCAGGGCAGCGGCCGCGGCGGTCAAACCGTCGCGGCCGACGTCTCCTGAGGCCAAGACCGCCGCTCGGTCGACGATGGCGGTGGCGATCGGGTTTCCCACCGTCACCAGGCGCGCGCGCTGTATGCGAGCGGCGGCGTCCTGGTGCCCGCTGAGGGCTGCTGCCTCGGCCCACACGGCGGCGTACCAGGTACGCCACACGCTGTCGTACCAGTCCGTCAACTGCCCCGGAGGCGTGTGCAACACCTGCACCGCCTGCTGGGGCAGACCGCGGTGCAGCAGGAGCAAGGCGTCGAAAAATTCGCCGTACCGAAGCGGTGACGGCGAGCGGCCCGGCGTCCCGAGGGCATCGATGATGTCCAGCCACACAGCACGGGCGTCGTCGTCCCCGCGCAGTCCGTGGACCGTCGCGGCCGCATACGCGGCGCTCCTGAGATTGCCCGCACGCGGCCGGCCGGCCCGGCCCCACCCCTCGCGGAAACGCTCCGCCAGCGTGATCGTCTCGTCCCAGTCGCCCGCGAGCGCCGTGACGACGAGCATCCGCCTGGTCGCCAAGTGGCCCTCCTCACGGTAGAACGGCAGGTCCCGCAGGCGCTCGGCATGTCTCCTCGCGGCTCGTAGGTCACCGGCGGCGACGGCGCAATGGTCGGCCATGCCGAACCCGTCGAAGAACTCCAACCCGGTCGTGGCCGTCACCTGCAGCGGGGCCAGCAGCTCGGTGCGCCGCATCGCGCTGGCCGCCGCGGCTCGGACCTCGCCGCGGCCCAGCTGCACCGCGGTGAGCTGGTCGAGCGCGGCGCTCTCGATCAGTGGGTCGTCGATGCGGCGGGCCAGCGTGAGCGCGCGCTCGATGAGCTCGAGGGTGGCCGGATCGGCGATCGCGCCGTTGCACGCCTCGGCGGTGAGCAGGCGCGCCTGCGCAGCCAGGTCGCTGTCGGCCAGCGTCCACGCCTCGGCGATCAGCGCCTCCACCTCTCCGGCCGCGGGCTTGGTCTCGATCAGCCCCGGGGCGCGGTTGATGAACTCGGCATTCCGGGCGAGGTCACCAGCCGCGCCAACCCGATCACCCGCTCGTATCGCTGCGTCGGCCGCAGCCCTGCGCAGCCGCAGCGCGTCGTTGCCGAAATGCCGAGACTCGGCGGCACCTGCCGCACAGCGCAAGGCGCCGGCGGCCAGCAAGTCGTCCGCGGCGAGCTCGGCCGCCTGCTCGTAGCACCGCTGCGACTCCCCGGGCATGCCCCGGGTGAAGGCCAGCTCGGCCAACCCGATCGCCAACCGGTACCCCTCGGGACGGTATTCAGTGTTGCCGGCCGCCCAGGCCAGGGCACCCCGCAACTCGTCGGCAACCCGATCGAACGCCCCTCTCCAGGAACCGGCGAGTTCGCGGGAGGTGACCTGGAGATCTGCGCTTTCATCCAGACACCAATTGAGGTGGCGCGAGAGTGCCTGGTCCGACTCGCCGGCGTCTTCGAGCCGATCTGCGCCGTACTCACAGATCGTTTCCAAGGCGCGGTAGCGAGTTCCACTCGGCTCCGCGATCGCGATCAGCAAGCTCTGGTCGGCGAGCCCGGCCAGGATGGTCGCCATGGAGCCGGCCGGCTCCGGCGGCCAACCGGCCAGAACCGTCGCCGCAGCGCCGGCGGTGAACGGGCCGGCGAAAACCGAGATCCGGCGCAGCACCGCCTGATCGGGTTGGGCCAGCAGCGCGTAACTCCAGTCGAGCGTCGCGCGCAACGAACGGTGCCGGTCATCGATCCGTGGTCCGCCGGTCAGCAGCCGCAGCCGGTTGGCCAACCCGGCTTCGAGCCCATCAAGTCCGAGCGACGCGTACCGGGCAGCGGCCAGTTCTATCGCCAGCGCCATGCCGTCCAGGCACCGGCAGACGGCGGCGATGCGCTTGTTGTCGTCGGACGTCAGCAGGCTCCCGCCGGCCGAGGCCCGCCCAACAAACAGCTCGACCGCGTCACCGGGGCCGCTGTCGTCGGCTTCGACGGACATCCCGGGCACCGCAAACACCCATTCGAAGGGCACCAGCAACCTGGCCCGGCTGGTGGCGAGCACCGCCAGCCGGGGGCTGCCGGCCAGTAGCCGTTCCAGCAGGACCACCACGCCGTCCAGCAGGTGCTCGCAGTTGTCCAGCACGAGCAGCGTTTCCCGGCCGGCCGTCCAGCCCAGGACGTTGTCCGTCGCTGAGCGGCCCGCACTCTCCCCGAGGCCCAGCGCGTCCGCAATCGCCGCCGCGATCACCAATGGGTCGACTACGGGTACCAGGTTGACGTACCAAACGCCGTCGGCGAACCGATCGTTCGCCTCAGCAGCGACGCTCAGGGCCAGGCGGGTCTTGCCGACCCCGCCCGGTCCCACAACCGTGACCAGCCGATGCTCGCGCAGCGCTTTGCTCAGCGCCGCCCGCTCGGCCACCCGCCCGACAAACGGCGTCAACGGCGAGGGCAGCGCCGCGACTGCGGCCGGCGCGCCCTCCGGATCAGAGAGCAGGTTCGCCGATACAGCAGCCAGGGCACGGCGATCGTCCACCTGTAGCTTGCGCAGCAACGAGGAGACATGACTTTCAACGGTGCGGATAGAGATGAACAACCGAGCGCCGATCTCGGCGTTGGTCAAATGTTCACCGAGTGCGGCAAGGACCTCGGCCTCACGGACCGAGATGCCTACCTCGGGAGGTGTCCTCTGATTGGCCACGTTCAGATTGTGCACGGTGGTCGGCCGGACGTGCCCCGCCAGCCGAACGAAAACCACCATCGCGAAGCCCTGAAAGCTACCGGCCGCGAGGATGACCGCAGGGGCGGCCTGACCTGGCTGCCCGGCTTTAAGTCAAGGGGGATAACTCATGCGCACTGTTGCTCGTCTGTCCGCCGGCCTGCTGGCCGCCGTGGCACTCACCATGGGCTTCGTATCCGGCGCCTCCGCAGCCGAGCCCGGCCGCACCGCACCCACCAAGCCGCTGCCCTGGGAGGCCTCCCATCTCCCCGCCAAAGCCGGAGAGTTCACCACCCTCTGCGGGGGCCTCTGCCCCGACAGGCCGTTGCCCTAAGTAGCGCCGATGCTGGCTGCAGTTGCGGCCAAGTCGACGGCGGCGTTCCTTCTATGGCGCCGCGTACGCGAGCACAGCGGCCAGGACGCCCACGGTGAGCTGCAGAGCGATCCGGAGCGGTGCGGGTGCACGGCGCCGCCACGCCCCGTTGGGCAGCGGTGTGTTGGTGGATCGGGTCATCGTGTCAGCGTCCCGTGGGTGTCGGGTGCGCGGTGGCCGGGAGCAGGGCGGTGGCGGCGCGCACGGTGGCGGGCAGGCAGTCGTGGACCTCAAGTTCGGGGCGGGCGTGGCGGAGCTGTTCGACCACGTCCAGGCGCCGCTCGTAGGCGGGGTCGGTGCCGACCGCGATCGCCGCGCCCTGGGCGGTGTGTGCTCCGAGCTCGTACAGGGCGATGGGCTGCACGGCGCCTGCGGGGAACCAGAACAGGATCACGTCGGAGGCGGCGAGGGCGGCATGTTCCCAGGCGATCTGCTCGCGCGCGGCGGCCGGTTCGTGGCCCGGGAAGGAGGAACGGCGGGGGTTGAGGATGTGCGCCGTGCTGGTGGCGAGCAGCTGGAGGGCTGCGGACAGCTGCCAGTTCCGCACGCCGGTGATCCCGCCCGCGATGAAGACCGTGGGGGCGGTGGCGGTGTAGGGGGCGGGGGCCTCGGTGTAGCGGTCGGCGTACGGGGTGAGGCCCGGGTGGTGGTCGGCGGCGATCGCGTGCACCAGGTCCCGGGTGAGGGCCTGCGCGAGGGGATCGCCGTCCGGGTAGGCGCGCAGGACTTCAGCTATGCGCCACTGCTCCGCGTCCCGTTCGGTGAGGGCCGGGCGGAGCATCTGCGTGATCGCGGCGGCCGTGATGACGCCTCCGTCGCCCAGGCGGTCCAGGCCGCCGTCCGCGCTGGCGCCGGCGGACAGGATGCGCGTGCGGTGTTCCTCGGTCGGCTCCGGTTGCCACCGGCCGTGCAGGTAGTCGGTGGCCAGGGCGTCGGCGAGGTGCTGAAGATCCGTCACGCCGCTCAGCGTACGGACCGGGCCGGGCGGGCTGTAGCCCTTCCCGGAAGCCGACGGGCGGCCGGGTGCTGCTGGCGCTGAGGTGGGTGGTCGGCGGAGGGTGATCGCATGAGTCGTGCTGGCCAACACCGGTGCCCGGCGACGTGGCGTCCCGGCAGCCCAAGCGCCCGCGCGGCGGGCTACGACTTGGTCGTTCGGGAACGGCGGCGGGTGCCGGTCAGGGAGATCCTGTGACCACCAGGGCCCCGTCTTCGGCCCTTCGGGTCTCTCTGAGTGTCAGGAGCGGAGACAGGTAGAGCAGCTCACTGCCGCGGTACAGCTTGTACTGGTACCACTTGGCCCGCTCCAGGTCGCGCCGCTGTTGCGGGTCGCCATCGGGCAGGGTGAGCTCAACGAACCCTTTGCCGCCGCGCACGACGCCCTGGGACGTGATGCTCCCGGCGATGGTCACCGTGGTGATGTCGGTAGTGACCTGGACGGTGTCACCGTGCATCGGGATGGGTCCGGGAAACGCTCTCATGCCCTCACTCCCGCGAGAGGCACTTCGGCGATCGGGTTCCACACGATGTGGGCGCCGTCGTGCCACTGTTCAACGAGGTGCAGCCGGTCCGCGACCACGGTCCCGGACAGCGGGTGCCCGATGTCCGCGAGCGCGGCCTTGAGGGTGGCCGCGTCGACGTCTTCAGCGCCGTCTGCGGTGTAGGCGAGGGAGATGTGGGGGTAGCGGCTCGGGGCGGCCTTGAAGGCGGCTCCGGTGCGGGCTGTCGCCTGGGTGAGGGTTTCCACGATCTCGTTGAACGGGCGTCCCGGCCATCCGCTGATCTCCACAGCGACGTTGCCCACGGCGGGCCGGTCGAATGTCAGGGTGAAGGGCTGCACTGTCTGGGCGTAGCTCCCGACTTCCTCGAGGAGCGCGTCCACGTCGACGCTGGTGACGCTCAGGCCGACGGCGTGCAGGACCGTGCAGTGCATCCACTGCACCGGCACGTTCTGCAGTCCCGGCGGGGCAAGTCCCTTGTTGTAGGCCCTCATTCGGAATGTCCCGTTCGGACGTGGCGACCTGCGCTTCTCTCGGCTGTCTCATTCAGGAGCCACGGCATTCTGTCTCACGATCTTGTCCCGGGGGTTCGTCTCATCCCCTGCTTCCAGATCGGCCAGGAACGGTGCAAGACTGGGGAAATTCTCAACGCAGACCGGGCAGCCGGTTCCGGCGCGCGGGCGCGGTTGCTCCGTCTGCAGTCCCGCGCCTATATCGATGCCCCTCAGCCCCCGGGCGGTTCCCTCGATTCTGCGTCACCGCGCCTCGATATTCAGTGTCTCCACCGGAGTTCGGGGCATAACTCCAAGGGAGTTCGGGGGGGGGGAGGGGGGGACGGAGGACACATGGACAGGGAGTCGCAGAGAGCCGACCGGACTGTCTGGACCGACTGGGCCGACGCGGACCTGGTGGCGGCCAACGCCGAGGGTAGGGTGACGCCTGCTCAGCGGGCGATGATCATCGGCAACTCCCGTGTCCCGCTCGTCTGGTGGCCTCTGCTGATCGTGGCCGGGTGGGTATTGATCATCGCGGGCTTCGTGCTGGCGGTGCTGGCCGTGAACGCCATGGACCACGCCGACGACCGCGGCTTCCTCGGCTCCGTCTTCGCCTTGGCCTTCGTCGTCATCTGTGTGCTCCTCCTTCCGGCGATGGTGATGGTGATGGGAGGGTTGCTGGTGGCCGAGGGCGGGAAGCGGTGCGAGAAGCGCCGTGAACACCGTGAGCTCCGTCGGTGGCGCCGCCGCAGGGCCGCCGCCCTGGCCGCTCCGCGGATCGGCGCCGCGATGGGCCGGATCGTCCAGGTGGCGGAGCAGGCCGATGAGCGGCGCGAGGCGCGGGTGGGCGAGCAGCCGGTGCCGGTGGCCGAGGGGGCGCCGCCGCTGCCGCCGCCGGGGCCCTACCGGCTCTACTGGCTGGAACCGATCAGGCGCGGCGCGGGGCCGCTGCTGCTGTCGGCGGAGCCGGTCGACAGCGAAGAAGCGGAGCCCGTCACCGAGCAGGGGGCCTCGCCCGGTATCCGGCTGGCCTAGGCGCTCGGCTTTACCCCGCAGGACCTGGCGGCCAACCGGGCGGGCCGCCTGTCGCTCCGGCAGCGCCGCCGGGAACACATCGGCGTCGGGCGTGGCACCGCGTTCTGCGGTCTCCCTTACCTCCTGGTGGCGACGATGCTCCTGTGGACCGGTTCCCTGGTGCGCGTCGGCGAGCAGGCGTGGGTGTGGTGGTGCCTGGGCTGCCTCGCCTGGGCCCTGCTCGGTGACAAGGCACGACGGGACAGGAGTTGTCCTGTCGAAGGGCGTCTGACAGGTGGAGAGCCGCTGACCTGCTGGGGTGCCAGGTCGTTTGAGATCGCCGCGGGTCGGTGTTCTCAGTCAACTTGGCTTTCGCGGAAGTCTCGCTCCCGATAGCGGCAGAATCACCGGTAGGCCGAGTGCCCCCTCGCGACTGTCAGGGGGAACCACGCGAACCCGGAGAGAGCAGACCGCCATGACGCGCTACCTGCGGCCACGGGCCCTCCTGCTCGGTGCCGCGCTCGTCCTCGCCCAGCCTGTCCTGGGCCCGTCGACCGCCCGCACCGC
Source organism: Streptomyces sp. NBC_00457 (assembly GCF_036014015.1). Lineage (NCBI taxonomy): Bacteria > Bacillati > Actinomycetota > Actinomycetes > Kitasatosporales > Streptomycetaceae > Streptomyces > Streptomyces sp. NBC_00457. The sequence continues at coordinate 129,243 of NZ_CP107905.1, forward strand.
GACCACCGGGTCCGGCGTGGACTGTGACCGGATCTGGCAGACGCCGGAGGACAACGGCACGTTCTACGAGACCAACCGCACCCGCATCGATCCCCGTCCCGGCCACGGCTGGCGCGTCGGCTCCCCGCAGTCGGCCGGGATGGACCCGGCGGTGCTGGACGCCGGGCTGCGCCGACTCGGCCGGGAGCGGTCGGTGTTCAGCGCGCTGGTGGTGCGGCACGGCCGGCTGGTGGCCGAGCGGTACTTCCACGGCAGCCACAGGGGCCACAGCAACAACGTCCACTCGTCGTCCAAGAGCATGCTCCAAGCCCTGATCGGGATCGCTGTGCGGCAGGGGTTCATCGGCAGCGTCGACGACCCCGTGCGCCGGTACCTGCCGGAGTACTTCGCCGACGCCCCGGCCGCCAAGCGGCGGATAACGCTCCGGCACCTGCTGACCATGACCGCCGGGTGGCAGTGGAAGGAGGACGAGGCCGAGTACACGGTCGAGAAGCAGCGCGACTGGGTGAAGGCGATAGTCGACCGGGACCTGGAGCACGAGCCCGGCAAAGCGTTCAACTACAGCTCGGGGAACACGCATCTGCTCTCCGCGGTGCTCCAGCGGGCCAGCGGCAGCAGCACCTGCGGGTTCGCCCAGCGGTACCTGTTCGATCCGCTCGGGATCACCGCCGAGCACTGGGGACGGGACCCTCAAGGGGTCTACTCGGGTGGCTACAACCTCTACCTGACGCCACGGGAGCTGGCAAAGTTCGGACTGCTCTACCTGAACAAGGGGCGGTGGCAGGGCCGGCAGGTAGTCCCCCGGGAGACAGCCGCGCAGTCGATGCGTCCGGTCACCTCCGCCGGCGACGGGTTCTCCTACGCGCACGGGTGGTGGAACCGCCGGATCGGCGGCCGCGCCACGCCGTTCGCCTGGGGGCACGGGGGCCAGTACATCTACCTGCTGCCCGCAGAGGACATCGTCGTGGTGGTCACCGGGAACACCCGCGAGGGTCACGAGAACGTGGACGTCGACCTGCGCACGTTCCTGGAGCACGAAGTCCTCCCGTCCGTCCGCGCGGGCGGGTGAACGGCAGCCGGTGGAGGGCTCCTACGAGCCCGAACAGTGCCTCCGGCCGATAACCGGCGGAACTCGCGGACCGGCAGCCCATCCGCCACCTCGTCCACCAGCAACCGGCCCCAGTCGGCTGCGACCAGCCGCGGCCGTCGGCATTCCGGTAAACGGCCCGGGCCGGACGCGAAGCGCCGCACCGGAAGTACCGACTCGAACGGGACCCGACTCCTCCCTCACGCCGCACGACACGTCCTCGACGAGCACGGCATCGACGAGCCCGTCCAGTGGGCGCCCCAGCTCCCCGACCATGCGCTGCACGGCCTCCAGCTGCCTGGGCCTGACCCGCACAGCATCAGCCCTGAACGGCTCCACCAGGCCGTGCCCGGCAGCGACTTCTCCATAGCCCAGCTCGCCCGCACCCTGGAGACGACCACCGCGCATGTCGTCCACCTGCTCTCCGAGCACCCGGTCGACTGGAGCCCGCCCCGCTTCCGCCGCACCCAGCACACCGCCGCCCGGGCAGCACAGTGGCGCCGGTGGTACGAAGGCGACTGCCTCTCCCTCCAGGCCATCGCCGACCGGGAGGGGACCAGCCTCGCCACCGTTCGTCTCGCACTCCTCAAGGACGGCACTCAGCTCCGCCCCGCCGGGTCCTATCCGGGCCGCCCGAGGCGGAGGTGATCTTTCCGGGCGAGGGACGGCGGTGCGTGCCCCTCGGCTGTCGGTTGCTGGAGCTGCGGCGGCGATGCGGCTGCCCCGTTGCTACTGGAAGCGGCAACGGGGGACTTGGACAAGCAGTCATGCCCGCACGGTCCCGAGGCCGCGGGCCCTGGGCCCCATCGCCGACAGATGCTGGAGCAACCCGTCCCGCGCTTCGCAGCTGACACTGGCATCTCGGGCACCACGACCTGAAACATGCTCGCCAAGCACTGGCAATCCAGCGTTCACCGAAGGTCCGTCGACGCTGCAGCCGAACCTCCGTGAGCCGCAGCCTGCGCGTCTCTCTGAAGTCATGAACAAGATGATGCTGCAGGTGGTGTGCATGCTCTCGGTTGCCCTGACCAGCACACGCTCCGGACTTGGCCTGCCGCGAGCGCAACTCTATGTCTCTTGCAACGACCCGCGCCCGGTCGTGTCGGGAGAGATCGACGATCTGGATCCTGTATACGGATCACCGTCAACGTGGCCTATCCAGCCATTGCGGGGGTCTCACCCTGTGAGACCCCTGTGTGACCAGTCGGTGACGCTCAGTGCTCCCGAATGCGCCTGCGAGCAGGGAAAACGCTTACCACCGCCCTCCATCGGGACCCATGAGGCAGAAGCGGCGCTGAAGCACTGCGGGCACCGCCATGCGGGTTGCAAGGAGGCTCAAAATCGCATGCCTTTGCGCGGATCATGTTTGTTAGCGTGATCCGCGTCGAAAGATTGAGTCGAAAGACACCGCCCAGGGATGATGAATTTCCATTACCGGGCGATGGCACGTCCGCTGGCGCATGCAGGTCTGAGGGGGCCCGGGTTCTGCACGAGGAAGTCATCACGTCGGGGAAGCCTTCATAGACCGCTACAGAGGACCCGAAATTCTAACCCGTGTCCTCTGCCATGACGCGCCACCTAGCACCTTCCATTCCACGTCAGAAATATCTGACGAATCACTCTGTGCTCATTCGAGTCATCGCTAGGAGCAAAGAATATGGCCGAGCTTGCAATCGTCGGAAGCCAGGATGTCGACGCCAGCGAGTGGCTGGACAACGCCAGAGAAGTCCAGCTGCCGACGCGCGACAGTTCGGTGAAGGCGACCGTCGGAACCTTAAACGGGTACGAGCTGATCGTGATGCCCCGAAACAGTTCCGGACGCCCCGTTCCTCCGCATGCGATTGACTACCGAGCCAACATGGACGCGCTGTCACGGGCAGGCGTCCGGATGGTGCTCACCACGGCGATGGTCGGGACGCTGCGGCATTCGGTCCCGAACGGGAGCATGCTCGTCCTGGATCAGTTCATCGACTTCACGAAGGACCGGCAGTTCACCTTCTTCTCGGATGACCGGTTCGGCTTCGCTGACATGACCGAGCCCTACTGCCCAAACCTGCGGGCACACATGATTCGTGCAGGAGAAAGCCTGGGGCTCCACATGGCCCCGCGGGGCTGCTGCGTGTGCGTCCCCGGGCCGAGGTTCGAAACCCGGGCCGAGGTGAGGATGTTCGCGCAGCTCGGCGGCGACGTCATCGGCCACACCAACGGGACCGACTGCATTATGGCGCGAGAGGCGGGCATGTGCTTCGCGACCTTCGCCGGCGTGATCACGCTCGGCGCGGGTCTGTCGGACCACGACATGAGCGCGCACGACTGGCACGAACCGCGCAGGCAGCATGCCGCCCGGTTCAGGCAGATCGTGGCCGAGATGACCCGGTCGCTGCGCGACAGCGGCTCCGATGCCCATGTGCACTGCCGTTGCGCCACGGCCGCGCCAATCGAGAAGTAGCCGGGATTCGTCCGATCGGCCAGGGAGAGAGCCAGGGCCTGGAGTAACCGCTCCGGGCCCTCGCCGCCTCGTTGGTGAAACGCTCATGCGCAGGGAATGGGAATGATACGCACCCCTCATATCGTGTGGGACTGGAACGGCACCTTACTCGGTGACGGCCGCATCATGATGCGATCGGTCATCGCGGCCTTCGCCTGTGCCGGCCTCCCTGCTGTCACCATCGAGGATCACCGCAAGCACTTCACGAGACCGATACCCACCTTCTTCGAAAGACTGGCGAAGCGTCCCCTGAGTGACGCCGACCACCGTGCTATCCAGCAGTTTTTCGAGGCCGCTTATCGGGAGCTGGCGGTCCATCTGACATTGTCGCCTCACGCCAGCGAGGTGCTTGAAAGGTGGGCGGCAGTCGGCCGGACGCAGTCTCTGCTGTCGATGCATCCCCACGAGAAACTGATTCCGGAGATTGAAAGGTACGGGATCAGTGACCGCTTCATACGCGTCGATGGTTACAAGGGCTACGGGGCGGACACAAAGGCAGAACACCTCAAGGCCCATCTTACCGCCCTCGGGGATCCTTCTCCCGATGACGTGATCTTGATCGGTGATACCGTTGACGACGTACTGGCCGCGCAGAGCGCAGGGCTGAGATGTGTCATCTTCCATGACACATTAAATGCCCTACAGGACCTGCGCCAATTCGACCGTCTCACGGTGCCAGTCATCCGGACCCTCCCGGAAATCCTCAAACACTTCGAGTGTTAGCGAAGAGCCAGCACGACCGGCCAGAGATGAAACGACTTCAATCAGGTTCTACGCGGCGAGGGGCGGAAAATCAGTGGTTGCGAACGAGGATTCAGTGAACAGGGACGACGGGGGGCGGACCGCCGTAAGCTCGGTTGTCGTCACCGGATCTCAATCGGAATCCCGCCCGTCATCCAAACTCCATGTGGCGCAGGTTCAGGCCGCCGTGGAGAGGGTGTCCCTGCGTGAGGGTCGCGGAGCCGGTCCGCTCTCCGCAGCCTTCCACCTCCTCGACATGTGCTCCAACCTGGAGAGGGCCGTCGACTGTCGTGACCTGTCAGCCGTGGGACTGTCGGTTGCCGGCCTTTACACGACGAGTTCGCGGATAGCCGATGTCTACGGAGTGACCCTCAAAAAGTCGTATCAGGACCTCGGTCACAATGCGACCATCAGTAAACTAATCGAAGACCGAAGGTCGGCAGGGAGAAACCAGAAGGCGGCAGCGCTCCTGACGCTAGCCAGGACGTCGTTGACCGACATCATGCGGAACATCGCTCTGTACGGCTACGGCTACGGAAGCGCCACGCAAGACGCCCTCAAGCCCCTGTCCGAGGTGGTAGCAGAATTCCAGATATCTCTGCTGGATATCGGCGTCTGCCTTGAGCTGGATCTCGCAGAAGTGCTTGAGAACGGTTTCCACGACCGCGCCCTCAACGCGTTCTCCGGAGGAGAGCACAACCCTAGGCATGCGGCGGCCGTGAAACAATTCGCCCCCATCGCTAACCGCACCTACTGCCCTTTCGCTGTCACAGCCAACCTGTGGGGCGCTCCCGAGTACGACCGATCGTTATCGGTGGCAGAACACATCAGGTCTTCCGTTGGGTTGCTCCATCACTTCACTCGCGCCGCTCTCCGTGAAAATCTGGACGGGTTCATCTACTCTTTCCCCGCCGACGGCTTCTGCCAGGACATGAATCAGCTGGGCGGCCTTCTCCGCACAGTCATCGAAACCTTGATGCAGTGCGACCAGGCAAAATCCCGGTCCCTCCAGGAGGAGGACTTCCTGAAGGACAAGTGGCGCTTCTCGTTTGACGGCGAGGACTACTTCGTACCGGTGTTCGCGCCTCTCTATGGCCCCGGCCACAACCGTTTCACCTACGAGGTGCGAGACAGGATCTTCATCCTCCTACAGCCCAACAGCTCATTTCATCGCCGGATGGGAGGAAAGGGGCGTGAAATTCGAGGGCAGATACGGCAGCGATTCCGGGACGGATTCCAGCCGTACGACAATTCCAAGGAACCCGAACCCGGAAGATTCCTGCAGGCCGAGGACGGTCGCGCCGAATCACCGAAGTGGTATCAAGTAGACGAAGCATAGTTAGGACCACTGACACAGTGCGAAAAGTTCTATTCGCTAGCACGAATTCAATCAAGCTGGAAGAGGCCAAAGAGGTCATCCCTCAGATACATGGGATAGGTATCGGAATAGACGAGATCCAGGCCCTGACCCCGGACGAAGTCGTCAGACACAAGCTAGAGCAGGTCCTCAAGCTGTCCTGGGACGATCCGGTGATAGTCGAAGACACGGGTTTGGAGATCGACTCCTGGAATTCACTTCCAGGTGCGCTCGTGAAATGGTTCGTCGACGGCATGGGGGCGCGCGAAATCGCGCGCTTGACCGCACTCAAAGGGGAAAACTGCGGAGCTGACGCCGTAAGCTCGGTCGGCGTTGGATACAACGGGGAGGTCCAGGTATGGACCGACCGCATCCGGGGGAAGATCGTTGCTCCGCGTGGTGAATTGGGAGGCTGGACCCCCATATTTGAGGTCGAAGGGTCAGGAAAGACCCTGGCCGAGATGAGCTTCTCGGAGAGAATGTTCGTGACCATGCGCAGGCGGCCGCTGGAAAAAGCAAACGCGTGGCTGAACGAGAAGTTCGTAGCCTCGGACAGATAGCCACCAGGAGCTCCTCGAAGCACGCGAAAAGATGAAGGACACCAGCTCTGGCAGGATGGAGAATGCAGTGACCTCAGAGCGCGTCCCCCTCGTGATAGACACCGACCCCGGCATAGATGACGCTTTCGCAATCACCCTGGCCGCCCGCAGTCCCTACGTGGACCTACGCGCCGTCACCACCGTGTTCGGGAACGCGGCCGTAGACCAGACCACGCGCAACGCCCTTAGAGTGCTTGCAATGTGCGGCCGCGACGACGTACGAGTGGCCAGGGGAGCCGAATGCCCACTCGTCTACCCGCACCCCCACTGCGCCGAATACGCCCACGGCAAGGACGGCCTCGGAGGAGCATCAGAATCGCTTCCCGCCCCACAAGGGACCGAGCAGGCCCGCCCCGCCGTCGAAGTACTGGCCGGCGTCCTGAAAACCGCACAGACACCCGTGACGATCGCGGCAATCGGGCCCATGACCAACATCGCTCTGCTCCTGGCCGTGTACCCCGAGCTCCGCTCCCGCATCGGCCGCCTCGTTGTGATGGGCGGGGCGGCATCAGGCGGCAACGTCACCGCGACAGCCGAATTCAACGTGTGGAGCGACCCCGAGGCAGCCCGACGCGTCCTGGTCGAATCGGACGTGCCGACGACCCTGGTGCCCATCGACCTGACACACCGGGCCTGGGTGGACGACCGCTGGCTCAAGACTCTCGCCGCTTCCGGCCCCGCCGGTGCCTCCCTGGTCTCCGTCTCCACCCCCTACCGCACCCACTACCAGCGGGAACTCGGTGTGGACGGCCTCGTGCTGCATGATGCAGTCGCCGTAGCCGAGGCGATCTGGCCCGGCACGCTGAAGTGCCGACGGCTGGCGGTCGATGTCGTGTGCAACTCCCCGGCTGCACGCGGCGCTACCGTCATCGACACCCGCTCCGGATACGACAACGAACGGACCGGACGCGAGATCGATGTGGCGCTCGACGCCGACATCGACACACTTCGCGACCTCCTCCTCGACAAGCTGAGCGGCGGCCTTTCCTAACCGCCCACACACGCACTGACCCGGCTATCCAGGGACACCCACCTGGCTGTGGCCCCACGCGGCCACTGTCGGCCCGCATCGTTCCAATCGCTTCGGTCGAGGCACCTGTACAGCCCTCAGCCGCCTCCGCTACGTTGATGATCAGAATCGGGCTCGTCGACGCGTTGGTGGCTGGGTGGCGCGTCTCCTCGACGTGCCCGATGGAGACATCAGTGTCCTACCGCTCTCTGCTGCGTGTAGCAGGCGTCGGCTTCTTCCCCCTGGGATTCCTAGCCCGCCTGCCGTACGCGACATCAGCCCTTTCCACCCTCATCCTGCTCCAGGCAGCAACCCACAGCTACGCCTTCGCCGGACTCGCCAGCGCGGCCCAGAGCATCGCCATCGCCATCGGCGGCCCGCTCGTCGGGGCCCTCGCCGACCGGTACGGTCACCGGACCGTCGGAGCTGTGGCCGCGATCGCCAACTTCGCCGCCTGGGCCGCCCTACTGGCCGCGACCCACGGCAGCCGGGAAAGCATGTTCGCCGCGGCCGCTCTCGTCGGCCTGACCCAGCCTCAGGTCGGCCCCCTCGTCCGGGTGCACTGGTCACGACTGGTGCAGTCCCGCAACAAGCACCACCTGTTGTCCGCGGCTCTGTCCTACGAGGCATCCGCCGATGAACTGAGCTTCGTCGCCGGCCCCGCGTTCGTCGGGCTGCTCGCAGCGGTCAGCCCCCTCGCACCCGCCATCGTGACGATGGCTCTGATCGCAACGAGCACCCTCCCCTTCGCCCTGATCTACGCCCACCGCACCACCCACCAGCAGCCCTCGGGACAGCAGGACAAGCCGCACCTGCCACGCCGTCCGCTGGCCGTCATGTTCCTGGCGATGGTCGCCATGGGAGCGATCTTCGGCGCCGTCCAGACGGCCGTCACCGTGTACGCCGACACGACCGACGAGCCCGGCGCCGCGGGTCTCCTGTACGCCGAGTTCGGCATCGGCAGCGCCCTGGCCGGCTTCGCCTGCGCCTGGCTCCCGCAGCGGTTCTCCCTGCGCGCCCGCTACGTCTGCTTCGCCGCGGCACTCTTCGTCGGCATGATGGTCCTCTTCTTCGGCACGCAACTGGCCTCCCTGCCCGCAGCCGTCGCGTTGGCGAGCTTCACCGTCGCTCCCTACATGATCAGCCTGTACGCGTTGACCGAACGGCTCGCCCCCGCAGAACGGGCCGCGGTCGCCATGACCATCCTGTGCGCCGGAGGCCCCCTCGGCACAGCCGCCGGACAAGCCGTCTCCGGCGGCCTTGCAGAAACTCACGGCGTCGAAGGTGCCCTCCTGGTCGTTCTCATCGTCGCAACGGGAGCACTCCTACTCGCACTTGCGGCATTCCTGGCCGACCGCCAGCGCAACATCTGGATCATCGACGCTATCCCCGCGAAGAACCTGGTGGCTCAAGAATCTTCCGAACAGCCGCAGAACGCCCATTGAGCGCCGGGTGACACCTCTCAAGTGCCGTGGTGCATGCGGTCGGCGAATCTATGCCGACCGCATGCGCCCTTGCGGGCTTCCCACCTTCACGGGGGGGGTGACTCGAGGTCCGGGGAATTGGACACGCGCCTGAGACTGGCGGGCTTGACCCAGCGTGAGACACCGCTTGAAGTAGCAGGTCACGGGAACACGCATCGGACGCGAGTTGCGAGATCCTACACTCAGCCTAAAAGCACCACCGGCACCAGGCACCTTCACCGTATCCATCCGCCACGACAGCCGCTGTTGGTGTGCGGCTGCACTCATCCCTTGGCGCCTTCCACAGCGGCATCGCGGGCGCGGATGCCGGCGGTGCGGTGGTGCTCTCTCCGGCTGGGCAGAGCGGGGTTGAAGACGGGGGCGGCGCGGCGGGTCCAGGGCGGGGTGGCGTCGAGGATGAAGGTGACGCGGTCGGCGAAGCGGGGCTCGGGGACGGGGATTTCGACGCCGGGGTGGCGGCGCTGGCCACGGGTGACGGCTTGGGCGACGTAGTTGGTGATGGCGTCGGCGCGGTGGGTGCGGCGGCGCTCGCCGGGGGCGGTGAGGTGACTGAGTATGCGCAGGACGGTGTGGACGCTGGCGTCGAAGGTGAAGTGGTGCAGGGGCGGGACTCCGGTGACGGTGAGGGTGTCGGAGTCGGTGGCCGCGTCGAGGCCGGTCTGGTCGTACCAGAAGGCAGCGGCGTGAGCTTCGCCGCGGGCGTGGTGGTGCAGGGAGAGGCAGTAAGCGGCGGGGGTGTTGCCGGCGCCGGCGGCGTACTGCCACCAGAATCGGGCCCCGTCGTCGACGCCGGCGAGGTGGAGTGCGCAGCCCAGCAGCCAGGCGCCGGAGGGTTCGGGGAGCTGGTCGGTGAGGAACTCCAGCGCGCCGGGGGCGACGGTGGTGACGACGATTTCGCAGAGGTCATCAAGATGCCGGGTGGCGGCGTGGTCGCCGGCCGCGTCCTCGGGCAGCGGGGCTTGTTCGGGGTCGGGATCGAGATACGGGGTGTCCTCGTAGGCGACGGTGTCGGCGGGGACGCGGGGGTGGTGGTGGAGGCGGGCGCGGGCGAGGAGGGCGTCGACGGGGGTCATGGCGGCTGGGTTCACTCCCGGGTGCTGGGTGGGCTGAGCAGGCATTCGAGGGCGGCGCGGGCGTGGTGGTCCACGGCGCGGGCGATGGCGGGGCTCAGGCCGAGGATGTCGGGGATCTGGTGGTCGGGCATCTCGCACAGGTAGCGCAGCACCGCCACGTCCATCTGGTCGTGCGGGAGCCGGCCGATCGCATCGAAGAGATCGACAAGTTCGCTCAGGACGACCAGGTGGTCGGGCGCCGCGTCGTGGACCTCGGCGGTGGAGAAGACCGCGGTGCGCAGGTCGGGGGCGCCGTCGGGGCGACGGTGGGCGCGCGCCATGACGCGTGAGCGCAGCAGGTGCCAGGCGTAGCGGTTGATGTTCTCGCTGGTGGCGGCCTGACTCCAGCACAGCCACAGGATGTCGAAGGTCTCCGCCACCACCCAGCGGGCGCGGTGTTCGGTGAGCAGGAAGGCGCGCGCGTAGGCGGTGTAGGTGTCGGCCACCGCCTCGGTGAACGCCTGGTGGGCTATCGGCGGGGCCTCCGGCTGCACAGCGACCTGCTCGATGCACTGTGCGATCCAGCCGGGCGGCTTCTCCGCCTCGCGTGCCGCCGCGCTCCACAGCCGGCGCATCGGCTGCACAGGCAGCCCCAACGCGCGGATCACACTGAAAGTGATCTCCCAGGCAGGGTAGTAGCCGTTGCCGCGCAGCAGTTCGCTGATACGGGTCTTGGAATAGCCGGAGCGGTCGACCAGGTCGCCCAGGGTCAGGCCACTGGCAAAGAGGAAGCCACGCACCGGCTCGAGCCAGGCCCGGTGCGACAGACCCGCATCCTCGGAGATCGGGGCCGGCTTGCGGCCCCGCTTGCCGTAGGCCTCCGGCGGGGGCGGCTCGCCGGCGTCGGGGGACCAGATCATCGGGGCGGCTCCTGTCCGCCGCCTGCTGCGGCGGGCCCTGCGGGAGACCCGGACCCGTCAGGCGCGGTCAGGGCCTGAACGATCTGCTGCACGAGCAGGCCCAAGGACGGGAGCAGAGCGGCCACGGCCGCGACCTGTCCCAGCACGGTCATCACCGTGCTCCACGTGAGGACCGCCACCAGAACAGCAACGGTCACCACCTTCTTACTCGACATCGCATCGGATTTCTGTGAGCGGGGTTCACATCAACAGCCCTCCCCGACAGCGGTGCTGAAGCGCCGTCAGGAAGGCGACGCCAGCATTACGTGCCCGCCCCGCACCCCGCCACGTGATCATGGACTTACGGAACAATGCAGGGAAAGAGCCGGGCCCCGCTACCCTCACCCCGCGGGCAAGAACGACAGATATTTCAACCCTTTGAGGGTGAAACGTCACTTCTGCCCACGCCCCGTCGCGCATGCCGCATCATGGAAACCTGGGGCGCCACTCGACGCCGCACCACCGTGCGGTCCCCTGTGCTGAAGAAGGACCCAAGAGGGGACCGCACGGCGCCTCCCTCAAACCCCGCGCTCCTGCGAGCACACGCCCGGACAACGGCCCTCACCGACGCAGACGCGGGCGATGCGATCGGTGTCATGGCTCTGGTGACGGACGAGGCTTGCCTGGGCGAGGCGGCCCTTCGTGGCGGTGTGCACGGGTCTGGCGGTACGGCGGTACGCCCGGACGTGACGGTTGGCGGGAAGGATTCGGCAGGGCTCAGATACGAGGCCAGTCCTGGCCGGCGGTGACCTCGCGTGCGATGCGACGCCACTGGCCCTCCCGGCCGGGCAGGGGCCAGGCCCAGGTGGGCTGTTCCGCGGTGTTCAGGTCGTGGAGGAGGCGCACGAGCTGTGGGCCGGCGGTGGCGGCGCCATCCGGGACGGCGGGACCGTGGACGGCTCGGAGTTCGGCGAAGCGTGCAAGTTCGTCCTCGTAGAAGCCCACGGATTCATCGATGCGCGCGGCCAGGTCATCGCGCGGCACCGTGCGGTGCAACTGCAGCAGCGGAGGCTCGACGGACTCGGCGATCGCCGCTGCAAGCCGCGCGTGACCGTCGAGGATCAGATGGCAGTCAAGGCCGCTGACCCACCACAACAGGACGGGCGGGAGCGTCCCTTCACGGGCCTGTTTGCGGTACGCCTTGACCCGGCTGTCGCCGGGACCGGGCATCGGGCGCAGCGGAAGGACCTCCCATGAATGGGAATGAAGAAACCAGTCGATGTATCCGTCCGGATGGCCATCGACGAGCATCGCGCTCCAGTACTCAGCATGGGAAGCGTCAGCGTGGCGCCAGCGCCGGAGCGGACTCTCACACGAGAGCAGCCATCGGCCCTCGTGCAACGGGCTGTCCGGCGAGTCGATGAGGTACTGCGCGAATCGGTGAGCCCACCGTTCCGGGCTGCCCGCCAGAGCGCGCCCCACATCCGCACGCAACGGCGGGACGAAGGAGCGGTACTCATCCGTGCGCCAGAAGTCCACGCCCTGGAGGTGTTCGTCGACAATGGCGAGCAGTACAGGCTGCGACAGTTGGGAGACCAGCAGTCGCAGCCCGGCACTGAACACGCACAGCCCCGGCGGGTGGCGGTCCTCTATGTCCAGGGACAGGCCGATCCACGTGCCGCCGTCCCGCGTGACATCGCTGCGCTGCATGCCGAGAGCGTAGACGGCCGCTGCGGGTGGCTACGGCGCCTTCATCCGTCCGGCCCCACCAAGGCGACTCCAGCGGGCCCCGGTTTGTGAAGCCGGCTCCGAGGCGTCTTCAGTCGGCCCCGTCCGTGACCGGCTCGGGGGACAGAGTGGGGCCGCCTCAAGCCGCCTGGGCCAACGTCGTCCGGCTTGCCGGTGGTTATATCTAGCTCGCTGGGTGTGACGGCGCGGAGGTGAGCGTGTCCCAAGCGGCCATCGCGCAGGTGATGACCGTTTCCAGCTCGGCGCGAGTGGCGCCGTCACGGGCTTGTACGGATAGGCCTTGCACCACGGTGGTGTAGTAGCGGGCGATGGCGTCGAGGCTGGCGGGCGGCACGGCGAGGTCGCCGTCGGTGACGCCGCGGGCGAGCCGGTCTTTGTTGGTGCTGAGCATGTCGCGCCGGAGGTCGGCCAGGAACTCCCGGACCGCGTGGTTCTCAACGGCGCCGGTGGGCGCGGCCAGGATGAGCATGCAGCCGGGCGGCGCGTCCGGACGGGTGATCTCATCGGCGGCGGCGCGCAGCATGGCGTGGAACGCGGCGCGCGCGGTCGGCTGTTCGCGCAGCGCGCGCCTGGGCCGCTCACCTGAGGTCGTGCCGTAGAGCGCCATGACCTGCCGGAACAGGTCCTCCTTGCTTCCGAAGCACGCGTAGATGCTGGCCGAGGCGATTCCCATGGCCTGGGCCAGGTCGTTGAGCGAGGTGCCCTCGTAGCCCCGTTCCCAGAACAGCTCCAGCGCCTGGTGCAGGGCGGTGTCCGGGTCGAATGTGCGCGGCCTGCCGCGAGTGGCCATCAGAATGCCTTTTCCTCATTTTTGTCGTTCGATCAAGTTTACCTTGACCTGCTTCGGGGGCTATGAGCGCATGGCTGGTCGTTCGATAAACAAAACAGAGGCGATCATCATGAACATTCCCACGATCATGCGTGCGGCAGACGTCGCTGAGCGGCCCGCAGGACCTGCGCCTGATCGCCGACGCGCCAGTACTGAGCCCAGGCCCGGGAGAGGTCCTGATCCGGGCCACCGCATCCGGCGTCAACTTCGCCGACATCCAACGCCGGGTCCCTCGACATGTGCCCACCAGCTCAATACGCGGGGATCATCCTGAGGCGCTCGCCAGGTTCGCGACAAGGCTGCCATCTAGCCCGGTGCCTCAGGCTGCGTGTCGGCCCGTGCCGCAGATGCGACGATTACGTCATTGCCCGTGGCGCGCCCCCGTCGCCACGGGCTCATCCACGCCAGCGGTCGCTCCGGCCCACCGGCCCCCGTCGAGGCCGGTGGCGGCCATCACGTGTCGCAGCTGCGGCGAGCGTGCAGCGGTGGCGGGCACTGCGGCGGTCCGTGAGAGCTGGTTCGGCCGGATGTGGAACGTTCGACTGGCGACCTGGTCAAAGACTGCGGAGGGCGGCTCCGGGTGCCGGCGCGTGGGCGCCTGCGGACCTGGAGCCGCCTTCGTCACTGACGTCGGGAGCCGCTCGTGCGGCGGGCGTCGGTGTCAGCCGAGTGCCAGGCGACCCGCCCGAGGGGGACGATTTTCTCCATGCCCTTCCCCGGTGGTGTGATGGCGTCGGCGGCCGCGCAGAGGCCTCGACGGGCTGACGCCGTCAACACCGCCGCGCGGCACACGTCTTAAATGCGTAGAACTTGTTGTTGCCGGTGAATCCGGGGATGTTGCTGTAGCCGGAACCCCAGAAGACGGTGCCGTTGGCGATCGCGGCTCCCGCGAGCACAGATCCGCCGGAGGCGAAGCTCCAGAGGATGGTGCCGGTGGCGGCGTTGAGCGCGAACATGTTGTTGCCGGCACCGGCCATCGAGGGGGCGAACACGACGCCGTTAGTCACGGCCAGCGGCCCCTGATCCGAGGCTCCGCCCGGGTCCGGGGTCTGCCAGAGGATTCTCCCGGTCGCCGGGTCCAGTGCGCTCCATGAGCCGTGACTGGTTGTCTGACCCGATGGCTGGAGGGTGTAGGTCTGGCCCTGGTAGTTGGATATGGCTACGTAGATCCGGTTGCCGTCCGTAGCGGAACCCCACTGGATCCCGCCGAGTGGCCCGCCTGGCCCAACCTGGGTGGCCCACAGGACCGCACCGTTGCGGTCGGGGTCGAAGGCGGCATAGAGGCCGCTCTTTTGGCCAGCGCCGAGGACAGTCTTGGGGCCGCTGGCCGTTTGGATGGTGAAGAGGTTGACGCCGCTGCCGAAGTCGTAGTCGGAGCCTGTCGGCTGAGGGCAGTTCGGTCCGGGGGGCCCGGACAGGCACGCCAGATTCCAGTCGTCACCGTTGGACAGGCGTTGTGACCACGCGACCGACCCGTCCGTCATATGCAAGGCGACGATTGAGTCGAAATGGTCGTCCGGGGACAGGCACGATTCCTGAGTGCCGCCGCTGCTGATGCAGGACGTGTAGGCAGGCGCAGTCGGCGTGCTGTAGTTGTTGCCGGTGGTGGTGTACACGACACCCCTGGCCGGGTCCGGGACGACGGTGCTGCTCCAGACGGCGCCACCGGTGTATCCGGTCGGTACCGTGGAGGTCTTCCACTTCAGGGCTCCCGTGCTCGCGTTCAGCGCGACCACGCTGCCGCGGAAGCTGCAGCAGGGGTAGCTGGGGTTGTCGGCCGCGGTCTCTTCGGTCGAGGAGACCCCGACGTAGAGCACGCCCTGGTAGACGATCGGTGATGCGGTGTCGATCGCGTATGGATGGGTGTCGAGTTGGGTCTTCCAACGGAGGGCACCGGTGGTGATGTCGATGGCGAGGAGCCAGGCGCCTTGCTGGGTGCCGATGTACATCGTGTTGGTGCTCGGGTCGACGTAGGGCGTGGTGCGGGAGACCACCTTGGCGGGCGGATTGGGGAAAACGCCCGGCAGATAGTCCGTCAGGATGTCCCGGGACCAGATGAGCCGGCCGCTGTTGGCCTTGACCGCGTACAGGTGCCCGGACCAGTCGGGGAAGTACACGGAGCCACGGGTCACGGCGGCACGCGCCGACACATCGCCGCCGGTCGTGAACGTCCACTTCTTTGCGAGGGTGCCTGCGTTGGTCGTCGTGATCTGGCTGTGCTGATCGACCGGGACGCTCGCCGTGTTGTTGGGATTTTGGCCGAACATCGGCCATTCTTGGGCCTTTGTCACCGCGGTGGCCGCGTCCGCTGTGGTCTTCGGGAGGCTATACACCGTCGCTGCCGCCAGGGCCAGTACCGCGAGGAAGATCCCAGTTCGACGGCGCCACCATCGTGGTTGCGTGTCGTACCTTCTCGTCGCCGATGCAGGTCGGTCTGTCATGTTCCATCCCCCCGTTTTGCTGAGTTGCTTGTTGTTGTGTCGGCAGATGCCGTCGCTGGTGAGAGGTGCATGTGCGGGAGCGGTTTCGCGGTTTCAGGCCACTACAGGCGGACGCCGCGCACGTGGACCGCGTGGCCTGGTGCGCGGCGCGGCAGAACCGATGGAGCCCGCCGAGCGGGCTGAGGTGATGTGAACGCGGGCTCGGCTGAAGGAGCAGTTGCGGGCGGTGCCGATGGCGGGTGCCAACGGCGCGGTGCGCGCCGGAGTTCGGCGGTTGACCGGTCGGCGTCGGAAGCTGGGTGAGGTGCGGGAGCACCCGCAGCCCAGGCCTGCTTTCCCGCCGAGGGCCGTCAAGACGCAGCGGACGCGTTCTTCCCCACGGTCGGGAAGAGCGCTCATCGCCGCGATCGCCTCAGGTGAGGCGATGGTTGCTTCCAAATATGGCCGCAGCGGTCTCATCGGGCTGACAGGTGATGCCCAGGTCCTCGGAGCGGCAGCGGCGGGGAGCCGGGAGGTTCGCAGCCGACCAGGGAGCGCACCGTGCCGCCGGCCCGGCGCCACACCGGGACGCTGCACGATCATCGCTGGCGACCGCTCACGGCCACGGCGCATCCGGTGACCGGGACGTCGCAACCGGGTACCGGTGCCCTTGCTTGCTCCACGCCCGGCACAGCCCGGCGGGCGCAGGCACCCGCGGGAGATCCTTCGTTCGTACCCCGTGCTTGCCCGGGATGGGCGGACCGCCCCCCGGGGGGGGTGGGGCGGTCCGGTTGTTACGACTCTCTGCTTCCCCCTGCCGTTGTTGCCCAGCTCACGCCGGGGGCGCTCCCTGCGCGAGTTCGGCGAACTGGCGCTCAAGGATCTTGTCCGGGCCGTTGCGCCACATGTCGGTCATGGGCGCCATCGTGGCGTCGGGGAAGATGTCCTCCTCCCCCTTGTCCACCGCGTCGAAGATGGCCTGGGCGGCAGATTCGGGGGACGACTTGGGGATGGGGAGTTGGCGCGTCATGTCAGTGTCGATGGGGCCGGCCAGGACCGCGTGGACACTGACGCCCTGCCCGGCCAGGAACGCGCGCATCGTCCTCGTCAGGGAGAACAGGGCCGACTTCGAGATCGAGTAGGACGGGAAAGGCGGCAGGGGTGAGAGCGCGGCCGCCGAGTTCATGGTGATGATGGCGCCGCCGGAACGGACCAGGGCGGGCTGGAACGCCTGGGTCACGGCGTTGGTGCCGTGAAAGTTGACCGCCATATGGCGTTCGAGAATGGCGGGGTCGAACGGGATGTCGGGAAGCATGATGCCGGCGTTGTTGATGAGGATGTCGAGCGACTCGACCTGTCCGGCGGCCGCCTGGATCTGTGCGGCGTCGGTGATGTCCAGCGTCAGGGGCGTCACCCGCGCGTCGGCGTCGGCCAAGGGCTGGCGCGTGCCGGCGTAGACCCGTGCCGCCCCCCGAGCGAGGGCCTCGGCGACCAGCGCCTTTCCGATGCCGCGATTGGCCCCTGTCACCAACACAGTCTTGCCTTCGATGCCCATGCTCTTCTCCCCTGTCAGATGCCGTGGCGTGCGGTGGTGGGGCCTGGCCTGAGGGCCCCTGGTCCTGCACCCGCTCGCCGACATGGCCGTGCAGGCGAGTTCTGTATGACCGGGCCAACTTTCTTTGTCGATCGACGAACAAATCGTCCCATGGCGTTCTGGCGCGGGTCAAGGAGATCTTGTTCGATCGACAAAGAATGTGCGCGGAACGATCGGGAGCCTTCGCACTCTTCGTCGGTGTGGCGATGTGCATGAGTCCCTTGCCGGCTATTGCCAAGACGCCCCCTCGGACATGAATCTGCTGCACCGAAATATCGGGCAGTTGACCATTGCCGCGGGCGTGATCGACGACGTGGTCGGATGGTTGCTTCTTTCGATCGTCTCCGCGATGGCCACGACCGGCGTGAGCGGTTGGACGGTGGCGTCCTCGGTGGGCCTGCTCGCGCTCGCCGTCCCGGTGGCCGGTCACGCAGGCAGCCCGGCATCCGACTGGGCGTCAGTTCTTCGGCCGGGGACCACTGGAGGCCAAGGGCGCCCGACTGCTCAGGCCCGGTCGGCATCTCAACACACGGAAAAATGGCGGAAGTTCAGGGGTGGCGGGCACCTGGGGCGCATATGAGCGCGATGCTGAGTCCCAGGAGGACCCGCGCTCTGAATCCGGCGTCGGAGGTGTGAGATGCGGAGAGTGCGCGACCACACGGTGGTGGCTCCCCCACGCGCCTACTGGTCACCGGGGAAGCGCTGTGCAGCTAGCTTCAACCCCCTCTCCACGCAGGGCGTATCGGTTGAGGCGCTCGAGGCGCGAGCCCTGAGCCGATGCCTCGCCGCGGCGGCGCCAACCTCGCCCGGCGCTTCTTCCGGATCGCCGTCAGGAATACCACCGTGGCCTGGCAGCTCGCCGTGGGCGGTGACCTGTCGCTGCCCGAGGTGGCGGGGCCGCGCCCGCTCGGGTGCGGGTCGTCAACGCGTACGTCGGTCAGCTGCAGGCGGCGGGCGCCCACGATCCCGCGGTCACCGAGCAGTTCTGCGGGTGGGCGCGCTGGTCGATCCGCCTTGGCGTCTGCGGCGGCCCGCCATGGTGCTGCGGGTTGCCCCCAGCCGACTGCGCCGCAGGCTCGCCGACAGCCGCCCCGCAGGGAATATCCGTCACACCGAACGAAAGGGTGGCCCCATGACGACCTCGTCCATTCGCGAACGTGAGCTCCGCGTCGCCGGCATCCGCACCGTCTTGCGCGAGTCCGGCCCGGCCGACGATCGCGAGGCCGTCGTCTTCCTCCACGGCAGCCCCGGCTCCAGCGCCGACTGGATAGGACTCCTCGACAGCATCGGCGGCAAGTGCCGCGCAGTGGCATGGGACGCCCCCGGCTTCGGTCGAGCCGCCAAGCCGAGCGACTTCCCGCACGCTGTCGAGGGGCACGCCGCCTTCATTGGCACGGCCCTCGACACCCTCGGCATTGACCACGCCCATCTCGTCGTCCACGACTTCGGCGGCCCCTGGGGCCTCACGTGGGCCGCCGCCCACCCCGAGCGCTTCGCCAGCGCCGTGCTGATCGATACGGGTGTGCTCTTCGGCTACCGCTGGCACGCCCTGGCCCGGATCTGGCGCACACCGGTGTTGGGGGAGCTCTTCATGGCTACCGCCACCAGGCCCACATTCCGTGCCCTTTTGCGCCGCGGCAATCCGCGAGGCCTTCCGCGGGAGTTCATGGACCGCATGTACGACGACTTTGACCGCCGCACGCGCCGCGCCGTACTGCGCCTCTACCGGGCGACCGATGCCGCGGCAGCCACAGGGCCGCTCTCCGCCGTGCTGCGGCCGTTGCGCCGCCCCGCACTCGTGATCTGGGGTGCCCACGACCCGTACCTGCCCGTCGCGCAGGCCGAGATCCAGCGACGTACCTTCCCGGACGCCGAACTGGTGATCCTCGATGAGAGCGGGCACTGGCCCTTCATGGACGCACCAGAGGCCGTCGCCGCCGCGGTGACGAAGTTCGTCCAGCATGCGGCCGGGCACTGACCCGCTCTCTTCGCCGCATCGCATCGCCCGGACCGCTCCTCCCGACGGTCTCAACCACCAGCACCCCGCCTGCCCTGACCCCACCTGTGGCCCTCCGCCCTCGACACGGACCCGTGGACATGCCCGAAACACTCAGGGAGTAGTCCACTCCCCCTACGGAGGCGGAACATGGAGCGGACCCATATCACTGCCACGCCGTTCCGCTCGCGAGAGGACATCCGCCATGCCGCACATCGCCATCGACAACGATCAGCCCGGGATCCGCGGGTTGATGATCCAGCGGCCGGACACCGCCGCCCCGCTCAGCCAGTTAGCCGAGACGCTCCTGCGCTCCCCCCTGTCGCTTCCGCCCGGGGAGCGGGAGTTGATCGCCGCTTACGCGTCCCACCTCAACTCCACGCCCTTCTGCTCCGGTTCGCACGGGGCGTTCGCCGCCGCCCAGCTCGACGGCGGGCACGAGCTCGTCGACGCCGTGCTCGCAAATCCCGACACCGCGCCGATCACACCGCGACTGCGGGCACTGTTGCGGATCGCAGCCGAGGTATGCGGGCCGGTACGACCCCTCACGGCCGACACAGTCGCCGCCGCGCGGGCGACCGGCAGCGACGACGCGCAGATCCACGACACCGTCTTGATCGCCGCCGCGTTCTGCATGTACAACCGCTACGTCACCTGCCTCGATACCGAACTTCCGGACGATCCGGGCTACTTCGAGGAGGGTGCGAAGCTGATCGTCGCCCAGGGGTATGCCTCCGAGACCTGAGACGCCCGCCCACGCCGCGTCGAAACCGTGGGGGCACCGGCACCTGCTGCACCGCAGCCGGCCACCGGTGAAGTCGGTGGCGCCGAGGGTCATCAGTGGGGGCAGCGAAGACCGGCTGGCGCTGGGCGTGTACGACGAGATGCTGGTCGACCAGATCACCCTGCCGCAGGCCGGACCGATGCGGGTGTGGTCCCCTACCCGGCACGGCGTGCAACTCGCCTCCGAGTTGCACGGGCGCCGGCCATCGCGGACGGTGTCCGATCCGAGCCCTTCTCCAGCAGCCTGTCCCAGGGCAACCTGCCCTCCTCAACTGGCACGGAACCTGATCCGGAACCAAACACCAATCACAGGACCAAACGCTCAGTAGGCCCTGCACGCCTCGGGGGAGGCAGATGATCGTCGTCACGGCATACCCAAGACCGGCAAACCAGGCAGCTCGCGATCGCGCAATGACTATGGATGCTGCCGTTGGTTCAGCAAGTTGAAAGAAACCTCCTGCCCGGGTGCCGCCTACGCTCCGAGGGCGAGGGACGTACGTGCCCCTGTGCGCGACTCGTTCATCTGACGGCGGAAATCGAGGGAGTCTAGTGTGGCGCGCAGTGAAGAGCTATCGGTCTCCCACCAAGATCTTGGAAAGCAGGCAAATCCTGTCGGTGGAGTGGCGATTGAACAACGCTGGCTTATCCTGCTACTCAGCATTGGTGCAGGATTTCTACTGACGGTGGTGTGGTCCGCAGAGTTTGTGGACAAGACGATCGGTGGCAATGTCGCAAGGACCGTGCTCGGGCACGACCCGGAAGCCCCGATCTCCGGTGCGATGGCGGGTATCGTCTTCGCGTTCACTTCGGGACTCGCTGGCACGTTCACCGCTTGCAATATCGCAGCTTTCGGTGCGGTCGCCCCTCTTCTTGGCGCTGCTGGTAGCCGGTGGGGTCGTCTGGTGCAGTCGCTGAAGCCGTTGGGCTGGATGTCGCTTGGCATGCTCGCGGTGTCTGCTGTCTACGGTGCGGTGGTCGGGATCGTAGGTACTTCGATGCCGCAGTTCTCTCAGGCCGAGAACATGCCGGGAGTCCTGTCCGGCCGTTCGGTGCAGAGCATGGTGGCGTTCGGCATCGTTGGATTGGCGATGCTCTACATGGGGCTGAGCTCGCTTGGGTTTCTCCGCGATCCGTTCCTGCGCCTGCACAGTCGGTTTCCCTATGCGCAGACAGTGTTCATGGGCGCATTGATCGGTGGCTTCCTCATCGGGCGCCCTTATCCACTCTTTCGGCAACTGTTTCGGGACGCAGCCGAGAGTGGGAACCCGTTGTACGGCGCAGCGGCGTTCATGCTGCAGTCGGTCGGGAACATTGCGATCATGGCTGTGATTTTCATCGTACTGGCCGTGGCCTCAGGCGCCCGCTTGCAGACGTGGATGGCAAAGCCTGGGCGCGCGGCCGTGTTCATGGCGGTCACCCTTATCGTTGCTGGTGCCTTCACGTTCTTGTATTGGGACGTCCGCTTGCTCGCGCGCCGAGAGATTATCCCTTGGTATCCGATCGCTCCGTGGGCTGCGTAAGTGTGTGACCTGAGGTGTGCTGGCAACACCACCAGCCGCACATGGCTTTGAGCGATTCCGTGGCCTCAGCCCGTCCCGGCCCTGTCGACTGCCCTGTTCGACCTTGACGCGACGCTGTTCCGCTGCGAGTTGACCGACGACCAGCTTCCCCGCCGCCGTCCCCGGGCCGGGCCGACATCCTGGCCCAGCAGCGGGCTCAGGTCCCGGCACCGGGATGGTGGAAACGATGTAGCACTCGACCCGGCACGCCGTACGCGGAAGCAAGCCCGGCACCACTTTCAACCACTCATCCGAACCCCGCCGCGTACGGAGACCACCGTGGCCCCACCCCCGCCGATCGCCGCGCATGCGCTGCTCGTCTTCCTCTTGCAGGTCGGGCTGCTGCTCTCGGCCGCGCTGCTGCTCGGCCGACTGGCCAACCGCCTTGGCATGCCGGCCGTCGTGGGCGAGCTGTGTGCTGGGGTGTTCTTCGGGCCGACGGTGCTCGGCCATCTCGCGCCGTCCGTGTCCGCGTGGCTGCTTCCCCATACCGCCTCGCAATTCCACCTCCTGGACGCGATTGGGCAGATCGGTGTGGTGCTGCTCGTCGGCGTCACCGGCATCGAGGTCGATTTCCGGCTCGTGCGGCGCAAGGGCAGCGTCGCGCTCCGGGTGGGTGTCGCCGGACTGGTGATCCCGCTGGTCGCCGGAGTCATCGCAGGGCTGGCGGCGCCGCGTTCGCTGCTGACCGGCTCGGTGAATCGGGAGGCCTTCGCACTCTTCGTCGGCGTGGCGATGTGTGTAAGTGCCCTGCCGGTCATCGCGAAGACGCTCTCGGACATGAATCTGCTGCACCGCAATATTGGGCAGTTGACCATTGCCGCGGGCGTGATCGACGACGTGGTCGGCTGGTTGCTTCTTTCGATCGTCTCCGCGATGGCCACGACCGGCGTGAGCGGTTGGACGGTGGCGTCCTCGGTGGGCCTGCTCGTGCTCGCCGTCCTGGTGACCGCGAGCGTCGCCCGCCCCCTCGTCCGCGGTGCCTTCGCACGGTGCCAGCGCTCACCCGAGAATGGCCCGACGATCGCGACCGCCGTCCTGGTCATTGTGCTGAGCGCGGCCGCGACCCAAGCCATGGGCTTCGAGGCGGTGTTCGGCGCCTTCCTCGGCGGCCTGTTGATCGGCTCGGCGAAGATCGCGGACCTCGGCCGACTGGCGCCGTTACGGGCGGTGGTGGTGTCGGTGTTCGCGCCCCTGTTCTTCGCCACCGCCGGCCTCCGGGTAGACCTGACCATCCTCACCCGTCCGGTCCCGCTGCTCGCCGCGGTGGTCGCGCTGTTGATCGCGGTGGCTGGCAAGTTCGCCGGCGCGTACTTGGGTGCGCTGTCCAGCAAGTTGACCAGATGGGAGGCGCTGGCCCTCGCTGGCGGGATGAACGCCCGCGGAGTCATCCAGATCGTCGTGGCCACGGTCGGGCTCAACGTCGGCGTCCTCGATACGACCACATACACCATCGTGATCCTCGTGGCGATCAGCACTTCGCTGATGGCACCGCCGATCCTGCGCCGTGCAATGCCGCACATCCTGGTGACCGAGGAGGAGAGGGATCGGCGGCGGGCACTGGCTGTGTTCCGCGACCCGCGCCCAAGTGTCGACCCTGACTCCGAACCTGCCTGAATCCCGATCGGCCGGACCCGACGCGAGAGTGCAGCAGGGGTACCTCTATGTCTTCGCCAAGCGAGGCGTGGGGTTCTGGGTTCGTGGCGGGTGCTGTCGCGGAGTGTCGCGAACAGCACGTTGATCGGTTGCCGGGCGAGCCGGAGGCTGGCCTGTATGTGAGTCTTTCCTCTGCTCCGGCACTTGTCGTAGTAGGTGCTGGCGGCGGGATCGTGCAGAGCGGCGAACGCGGACAACATCGAGCGATTGAGTTGCCGGTTGCCGCCTCGGGGGGCGTGTTCGCCGTGGATCGAGGTGCCCGACGGCTTCGTGGTTGGAGCAAGGCTGTGATCTGGGCTTCCGTCGCCCTTCGCTGTTCGTGGACCGCGCGCCGGGCGAGCGGACCAGCGAGGGGATCACGATGTCGAGTGTGCCGGTGCCCGGAACGACGACGGTCTGCTCGTCGAGGGCCTCGGAGATGTCGTCGATCAGCCGCTTCGCCATCCGGGGCGCCTTGGGCCGGATCACCTCGATGAGCCTGCGGCGGCCACCTTTTCGCAGCGCGGCCGGGGATCCGTAGCGTTCCAGCAGCCAGGTGACGCGTGATGGTCGAGCCAGGGATCCGAGGGCGCGCTCCAGGCTGAGGGCGAACGGAACCAGGCGTCACCCGGACGTGGTACCGCCCGACAGCAGGTCCTCGTACCCGTTGCTCACCATCGCCTTGCGCTGGAGGTCCGCGTGCACGCGCTGCAGTTCGCCGAGGAAGTCCGCCGCACCGGCGACGGGCAGGCGCACCGGCCGCTCGCTGCTGGGGGTGTCGACCAAGGCGGCTATCGCGTCGGCGACCTGTTGGTTGTCCGGCAGGCCCGGCTCGTCGACGAGGTGCCCCTCGGCGCGGTCTGCCAGGTCGCCGTATTCGGCGAGGCGGCGGGCGTCCTCTCGCCCGAGCTTGTCGCGGTAGCGGCGGTAGTAGCGCACGCCGTTGGGGTCGGCGAGGTCAGTGTCGTACGCTCCGGGCTCGAGGATGACGAGGTCCACGCCGGACCGGCGCAGCTCGTACCGGCTGGTCTCGGCCATCGCCTCCATGGCCCACTTCGTGCCGACGTAGGCGCCGATGAAGGGGAGGACGATCCGGCCGAGCGCTGAGGTCGTCTGGACCACCAAGCCCTCCCCTTGGGCGCGCATGGCCGGCAGCACGGCGCGGTACATGCGCAGCTGGCCGAAGACGTTGGTGTCGAAGACGGCACGCACGTCGTCGATCGTCATCGTCTCGAGGATCGCGGGATAGAAGATGCCTGCGTTGTTGGCGAGGACGTCGATCCTCCCGGCGCGCCGCAGGACCTCGCGGACGCCGCGCTCGACGGAATGGTCGTCGCGGATGTCGATATCGACCACCTCGAGGGCGAGGTCCTCCTTGGCCGCAGCAGTGCGCAGCTCCCGCGCGGGGCCAGCGTTGCCGTTGCGGGTGTCGCGCATGGAGGCGAACACGCGGTGGCCCGCGCGGGCCAGGGTGAGCGCGGTTAAGTAGCCGAAGCCGCTGCTGGTGCCGGTGATCAGCGCTACCTTGATGCGGTCATCTAACGGCTTTTGCGTCGTCGCCATGGAATCCCCCGATGTGATGGCTGCCTCGACCGCTGCAGCCTGCCACCCTCCACCAATGATCCGCAACAGGAGTGTGCGAATTAGGACGACGGAATCAGCCGGGCGGAGAACTTATGACGATCATGTCGCAGTACTTGCCCGGGAGAACGCCGTCGGCTCGTCCCGGCGCCCGTGCCAGATATGCAGGTTGAAGAAGAACCGGTAGCGGCATCCGGCGCG
The DNA here is from genome assembly GCF_036014015.1 of Streptomyces sp. NBC_00457. Classification (NCBI taxonomy): domain Bacteria; kingdom Bacillati; phylum Actinomycetota; class Actinomycetes; order Kitasatosporales; family Streptomycetaceae; genus Streptomyces; species Streptomyces sp. NBC_00457. The sequence continues at coordinate 154,306 of NZ_CP107905.1, forward strand.
GTAGCAGACCACGCCGGCGACGTTGACCCATAATCGGCGGGATATCACCCGGCCGCGGGCACCCTCCATGGTGCTGCCTGCAGCCGCGGCGGTGCCGGCTGGCTGGGCCGACGAGCAGCCACTGGGGCGGCTATGACGTCGTAGTTCCGGCTCTGGCACAGATCTTGGGGAGGGGACACGGAAGGTCATCGCGGTGTTCGATTGCGAGGGGGTGATCTCGCGTGAGACGGCGTACGCTTCGCCATCAGACAGACGGTAGTGACGCTCCATCAGGTCTCTCCGGGCCTTCACGGTCGTCGACTGCGACCGGTGACTGTGCTGGTTATGCAGGCCGATTCATCGTTCTGGGACTCGCTGCTGTTCGACGGGATCGACGACGTGGACATCGAGGCGGTGAACGCTGTCTTCAGTGCCGTCGACGCAGTAGCGAGAGACCGGGCGGCGGGCGCAATCTGTCCGGACTGCGGTGGGTTCTCGGAACGCGTGCATGACTCCTACCAACGCAAGTTGAGGGATCTTCCGCTTGGTGGGCAGGGTGTTGTCATCTGCGGGTCCGGCGCTTCATCTGCGGCGACGCGAACTGATTCGCGCCGCACCTTTGCCGAGCCGTTCGCGCAGCTGACCGTTTCGCACGCGCGCTTCACCACTCGCTGTCGAGCCGCACTCGCTCTCCTCGCCTACCGGTCGGCGAGGAGAGCGGATGCGCGCCCACCATGCCCTGGTCCACGGCCTGTTGAGCAAGGGGATGGGGCTCCGTGTCATCGCCCGCCACCTGACTGAGGGCGGCATACCGTCCAGCAGTATGCGCGCGCCGCCCGCCGGCAGGACATGGTTACCGGACGCAGTTCCCGCCCCAGCCGCCTCGACATGTACCAGCCCTACTTGCAACGCTGTATCGACGAAACCAACGGCACGATCACCATCATCGAGTTACGCGAGGGGCTGCAGCCTGAGCACCTCGATGACTTCGTGTCAGTCCGGAGAAATAGCGGTACAGGAGCCCGACCGCTTGTGATTGCCGGATGTGGCTGAACGTGCTCTACGATCCCCTTCATGGCCCAGAAGGTAGTCACAACATATGTGGATGACTTGACCGGCGAGGAATCGTCGGAAATCGCCACGCACAGCATCCTCATCGACGGAGCTGGGGTCGAGATCGACCTCACGGATGAGAACTACGAGAAGCTCCTTGAGCTCTTGAATCCGTTTCTCCATGCTGACGGCGCTCGGAGGATTCGCGGTGCCGCGAAGCTGAAAGGGAAGTCCAAGGCGTCGACTGGCGGCAGGGACGACTCGTCGGCGATCCGGGCTTGGGCGAAGGCAAACGGCTTCGAGGTCAGCGATCGCGGTCGTGTTCCGGCCTCCGTCCGCGAGGCCTACGAAAAGGCTCGCTGACACTCGTCCAGTAGATGGTGGCCCCCGCTGTTGCGGGGCTACCGGGCATCTCGCGGTCAATGACCGCACCCGTAGCACACACGAGGGCCGCTCGAAGCTCACACCAAGTTGCCCTGCGATCTCGTGCATCGTCCGAACTGGCATCTCGGCCGTGATATCACCGCAGCAATAGGGAGTTACAGTAGGCAGTCGGCGGGACTGGCCAGGCAGCGGTGAAGATGGCCAAGCACTACGGCACGACGGTGATCGCCACCGCCTCGCCGGGCAAGCACGAGACGGTGCGCGCCGTGGGCGCCGATCACGTCCTCGACTCGCGCGGCCCGACCTCGCCGCCGACGTACTGGGTGGACCGGCGGCGTGTCACGCCTCCTTGGTACGCAGAGCGTGGAAGCCGCCGTCGTAAAACAGCAGGGCGTCGTGCTCGTCCCGGACGCCCATGTCGAGGACTTCGCCGACGAAGATGGCGTGATCGCCGCCGTCGTAAGTGGCCGTGAGGGAGCACTCCAGCCAGGCGAGGGAGCCTGCCACGACGGGGGATCCGGTGAAACGGCCGGGTGACCATTCGATGGGGGCGAACTGTTGGATGCCGCGAGGGCGGCGGCGGTCGGCGAAGTAGCGCGCCAGATCCTCCTGGTGCGTTGAAAGCACCGACACTGCGAACGACTTGCGATCGAGGACGGCCTCGTGCATGGCCGCCTCACGGAGCACGCAGATCAGCACGAGCGGCGGGTTCAGAGACACCGATGTGAACGAGTTCGCGGTCATGCCGTGCGGCGTGGCACCGCCGGTCGTCACGACGGTGACGCCGGTTGTGAACCGGCCGAGGACGCGGCGCATGCCGTTTCGATCCAGCTCAGTATTCCGGTCCAGCCCGTCACTCGGAACTCGTTCGCCAGATGTCGCGAGTCCCGTGACGGACGCTTGGTCGGAGTGGGCCATGGCGTCAGTCACTGTTCACGACGTCGGCGAGCACGAGCGGCCGGGGTGCGGGAGCGGCCGCGCTGTAGGGCTCCAGTGCCTTGCGCAGCGAGGCGGGCACCTTGGCCGGACGGGTGTCGGTGTTGGGGCCGCGCATGCACGCGATCCGCTGCCGCCCCCGCGCGACCAGGTCCTCGAGCCCGTCGCGCAGTCGCACGTAGTCGAAGGCGAACCCGATCTGGGTCTGCGTGAGGTCCTCCAGGCGCATCCGGATCGACAGTTCGTCGAATGCGGTGATCTCCGCCAGGTACTCGCATTCGCACTTGAGAGTGAACAGCTTGAGATCGTCGCGGATCTCGTCGAGCACGTCGGGCGCGTGCTCGCGCAGGAACATCTCGCGGCACCGCCCCTGCCAGCTCAGGTAGTTGACGTAGTAGACGTTGCCGACGAGGTTGGTCTCCTCGAACCCGACGAGATGCCGGTATTCGTAGTACGGTCGCGTGATCATTTACCGCTCTCCTTCGACTCCGTCAGCATCGTGAAGACCACAGGTTGGGCGAGCCCGCGCAGCGTCGTGGGGAACGTCGCGATCCGGGCGGCACCCGAGCGCAGTACGACCCAACGGTCCGCCGTCGGCTCGGAGACCTCGACCAACCCGGCGCGCACGTGGCCGGTCTTGCGCAGGCATTCCTGCGCGCCCCAGATGCGCGTGGCGGCGATCGACAGGTCCTCGCCGCGCTCGCTGGCGACGAGTTCGGCCAGGGCGAATCCCTCCGCGCCGAGCAGGTCGGTCCACTCCTGCGCCGACCGCTCCACGGCCTCCTCGACGTCGCACCCGACTACCCGCTCCGCGGCCACCGCGAATGTCACGCCCGCACCGTGCGAGGAGGAGACCTCGATCCCTCCGTCGGCCTCGGGCCTGCCGTCCGGCCGGTAGCTGAGGGACGGCTCGCGGCCGAGCGCAAGGCCGAGCGCCCGTACGGTCCTCCCGCGCCGACCGGCCACGTCGCCGGTGGCCTCGCCGCCGTCCGGCCAGACGGCCGTGCGGAGCGCGGTCGGCAGCACCGTTGCGGACCGGCGCTCGAGGTACGGGCCCAGCAGCGCCGGCGTCCATGGTCCCGCGCCGTCCTGTTTGCGGACGGCCTGGAGCCGCAGTCCCTCCCAGCGTTCGACGAGCGCGCCCGCCGGGTCGCGGACGTCGAGGTCGTACACGTACGTGTCACCGTCGCGGGAGCGTTCGGCGGCGTGGAGCGTGACCCGATCGAGCGTGCGCATGCGGGCCGGATCGGCGAGGTGGAGGCGCTCTATGGCGGCGGGCAGCAAGGTCGCGTCGGGCACGCAGCACTGGATCGCGTGCATGAGCGCGTCGCGTGTGCCCGGGTCGGCGAGGACGAGGTTGGACGGCAGGAACCCGCCGAACCACGGCTTGGCCGCCGCGTTGGAGAGGTCGGCCACGCAGCGCTTCGCGGCCAGGTCTCGGTAGCCCAGGAGCCGCTGGAACCGGTCGCCCTGGAAGAGCACCGGGCCGTAGAGATCCTCCATCGGCGCTAGCGGCACCCGGACCGCCGCGGGCGCCGCCGGGGGCGCCGTGTCGTCCGGTGCTGGCACGTCGAAACGGAGGGTCGCCCGGAAGTGATCCGCCTGGAAGGTGGTCTCGTCGCTGCGGATCACCGCCTGCACGGTGCCCTCCTCGGTGACGAGTGCGGCGATCCGGATCGTGGTTTTCCCGTCGACGGGGACGACGATGGGACGGAGGAACTCAACATCCTCGAGCACCGGGGGGCCGGGTCGGCCGGTCAGCGCAGCGGCCGCCTCGGCCATGGCCTCCATGCCGAACACTGCCGGGAAGAGCAGATCGCCGTCGAGCAGGTGGTCGGCGAGGTAGAGGTCGTCGTCGGCGGAGAGGTCCGCGTCGACGACGAGCTCGACGCCGGGATAGTGCACGCGGGGCCGGTCGACGAAGCGCAGCAGCGGCAGCTCGCGCGGCTCGAGCGTGATGGTGGGCAGGCTCTCGGCGCGGCCCATGACCACGACCGAGGTGGGCGCATGCGGGTCGGCGAGCAGTCGCCGGAGGACGGCGACGCCTTCATCGGGCGGGATCGGCCGGATGCCCTCGCGCATCAGTGACTCCAGCACGCCGAGGCGCTCGCCCATGCCGGTGCCCGACCAGACTGACCACTCCAGTGCGAGGCAGCGGCAGTTCGGGTACTCGTCGCGGATCCGGTACGTGAGGTCGGTGAGCCAGTCGTTGGCCGTGGCGTAGTCCGCTTCACCGCGCAGTCCGGCTCGGCCGATGATGCTGCCGAAGGTGACCAGGAGCCGGAGCGTGGCCGGGTCCGTGGCGGCGAGCACGGTTTCCAACCCTGTGATCTTCGTCGCGAGTGTGCGCCGGAAGGAGGACTCGTCGAGGTTGGCGAGCGCGTGTGGCACGTTGCGGCCGGCGCCGTGCAGGATCGCCGTCACCGGCCCCAGCGTCCGGCGGACCTCATCGACCGCTGACTTGACCTCGTCCGCGGAGGTGATGTCGGCGCGCACGTACCGGTGACTCACGCCTGCGGCGGTCATGCGGGCCAGGTTCGCTGCGAGCTCCTGGTCGGCCTCCGGGGCGGAGCGGCCCATGAGCGCGATCGCCGTGCCGGTGGTACGCGCCAGGTCGAGCGCGCATTCGGCGGTGATGCCTTTGCCGCCGCCGGTCACCAGCAGCACGTCCTGCGCGCCGAGGGCGGGCGGCCCGCCGGGTCCGTGCCGCGCCGGCAGTGGGCGGAGCAGCGGGATGCGGCGTGTTCCGGCCTCGTCGTACACGGTCTCGCTGAAGCCCGCGGTCGCGGCGATGTCGGCGACGATGCGCGGCACGATCTGCGCCACACGCTCGGCCGGCATCGGCTCCGGCAGGGGCAGGGTGACCAGGGTCGTGGCGACGGTGGGGGCCTCGAGGTGGAGCGTCTTGGCGAGACCGGCCGCGCCCCGCCGGTCGCCGACGATGACGAAGCGTCCCGGCGCGCCGGGTGAGAGGGCGCCGCGCGCGGCGGCGAGCATCACTGGCACGTGGCTTTCGTCGCAGCCGTACGGCAGGCAGAGCAGCACCCCGCCACCGAGCCTGGCCTGCCGCAGCGCGGTGTGGAGGGCCGGCGCGAGGGGGTGCCTGTCGGCGGCGAACAGCTGCCAGTCACCGTCGGCCGGCGCAGTGACCGCCGGCCCGGGTTCGGCTGGGACGAGATCGACAGAGAACGCGCGCACCCAGGGGCCCGCGCCGGTGATGTCGGTCGTGGCGTGCTCGTCTCCGGCGCGCGCGGTCTCGCGCAGTTCATCGAGCATCTCGGCCAGTTGCGCCAGCGTCGACGTCGCGAACGCCGAGGTCGCCAGCGGCGTCGTCAGGCCGAGTTCCCGGGAGGCCTGGGTGACGATCTGCCCGACGGTGATCGAGCTGAGGTGGAGTTCGTCGATGGCGTTGCTCTGCGCGCTCACCGCCTCGAGAGGCAGCTCGGCCCGCTCAGCTGCGAGTCGCCGCAGGACGGCCAGCGTGTCGACGCCGTCTCCCGCTGTCGGCGCGTCGGGAACCTGCGCCACGGGAGCCTGCGCAGCGTCAGGTGCTGCGAGAACTGGCAGATCGAGACCCGGCAGATCGCTCTCCGGCGCCGATTCGCAGGGGCTGGCCAGGAAGCGCAACTTCTTGTCGAGCGGGAACGGCCGCGTGAAGCGGTCGCGGAAGAGCACATGGTGGCGGACGGGCGCGCCGAGCGCATACGCGATGCCCACCGCGTGCAGCAGTCCGGAGAGCGACATGCTGTCGGCCTCCAGCGACACCGCGGGCACACCGGGTGCGATCTCTCCGGCAAGGCTTCGCAGGATCCTGCCGGGCCCGACCTCGATGAGGAGGTCGACCTCTTCGGCCATCGCCCGGACCGCTTCAGTGAAACGCACCGGGTCGAGAACCTGACGGGTCAGCAGGGCGGATACTTCGGTCTCGGCCGGCAGGACGGCGCCGGTGACCGTGGAGACCACGGTCCGGGCGAGCGGTGCGAAGGACTCGCCCCGCAGATGGTCGCGGAACGCGGTGGCCGCCGGGGCGACGGCCTGTGAGTGGAACGCGTGGGAGACCGGAATCCCGGTTGCCGAGTAGCCCTGGCCGGCGGCGCGTTCGCAGACCCGCTTGACGGCGTCGGCCGGTCCGCTGACGACCGTCTGCCGGGGGCTGTTGTAACCGGCGATCACGACCGGCTCGCCGATGAGAAGTGGGACGACCGCCTCCGGTGGCGCGACGACGCTCGCCATGGCGCCGCCGCCGTCGCTCGCCTGCGCCATGATGCGGCCACGCGCCGCAGCCGCGCGGAGCAGGCCGGCCTCGTCCATCGCGCCCGCCCAGTGAAGTGCGGTCAGCTCGCCGAGGCTGTGGCCCGCGGCCGTGACGGCCTCGATGCCGAGGCTGGCCAGCACGCGCAGGCCCGCGACGGACGAGGTGACGATCCTCGGCTGGGCGTTCTCGGTGGCGACCAGGTCGGCGCTGGAGGGCATCGGCAGGGTGCGGTAGAGCTCGTCCACGTCGGCGAACCGCCGCCGCAGCGCTCCGCCGTCTCCGCGTCGGCCTGCTCCCTGCCCGGGGAAGAGGAATCCGATCCGCGGCGGCCGCGCGGAGGTGCCCAGGAAGACGCCGCGCGTGACGTCGAGGACGGATCGGGCCCCGTTGTCGAGCATCGTCAGCAGGGTGGCGAAGCGCTGGCCTGCCTCCTCGGGATCGCCGGCCACGATCGCGGCGCGGAGCGGACGGTCGCCCAGCTCGCGCTCGAGTGTGGCCGCGAGGTCGCCGAGTTCGGCGAAGGAGAGCCTGCCGCACAGCTCGGCCAGCTGCGCGACACGACCGCGCAGAGCCGAGAGATTCTCCGCGTCGACCAGGAGCAGCTCGACGTCCTGCCGGGACCGCGTCAGCGTCTCGACCGTCGGCCCGAGCCCGGCGTCGGGAGCGCGGTCGGCGTGCTCCACGACGACGTGTGCGTTGATGCCTCCGAACCCCATCGACGAGACGCCGGAGCGGACGGGGTAGCCGACCGGCCACGGCTCCGGCTCGAGCGGCACACGCAACGCGGGCCGCTCCCCCGTCAGCTCAGGGTGGGGGTCGAGGTGGCCGGTGGCCGGCGGGATGACCTCGTGGTGCACGGCGAGGATCGCCTTGATGAGGCCGGCGACGCCTGCAGCCGCCTTGGTGTGGCCGATGTTCCCCTTGATGGTGCTGATCGCCGCCGCCGGCGCCGCGGGGTCGGCGGCGCGGCGCGCCTCGCTGAACGCCCGCAGTTCGGTCGCGTCGCCGACGGCGGTGCCAGTGCCGTGGCCCTCGAGGTAGGCGACGGTCTCGATGCCGTATCCGGCGGCGTCGTAGGCGCGCCGCAGCGCGAGCCGGTGTCCGGCGGCTTCGGGCCGGGTGATGCCGCCCTTGCCGTCGGAGGAGTAGCCCCAGCCGGCGAGCGTGGCGTATCGGCGCAGGCCGCGCGCGACTGCGTCCTCGTCGCGCATGAGCACGAGCATGCCGCAGCCCTCGCCGGGCCAGAACCCGTTGGAGGCGCGGTCGTACACGCGCATCTCGCCGGTCGCCAGGGCGCCGGTCTTGGCGAAGCCGATGACCTCGAACGGGTCGATACTCAGGTCCACGCCGCCCGCGATGGCCACCTCAAGCTGGCCGGTCGCCAGGGCGTTGGCCGCGGTCGCCACCGAGAGCAGCGAGGAGGAGCAGGCGCCGTCGACGGTAAAGCCGCCGCCGTGGAGGTCAAAGTGGTTGCAGACGCGTCCCGCGATGGTGTTGGCGAGGCCGCCAGCCAGGGTGTCCTCATCGATAGGCGGGAAGGCGCTCTTGTAGCGCGTTTCGAGCCCGGCCAGGAACGTGCCGAGGGCGGCGTCGTCCCAGCCCTGCTCGCGCAGGGCGGCGCCGACCGTGCGGCGCACGTACGGCCAGCGCAGCCGCATGAGGTTGGCGCGGCTGAATTCACCGGTCAGGGTGTTGCCGATCACGACGCCGGTGGCCGACCGCGGCAGCCCTTCGGCGCCGGGGAAACCCGCGTCCTGCAGGGCGCGCGCCGCGGTGTCCAGTGCCAGCCAGTGGGTCATGTCCGTGGACCGGAAGGTGCTGCCTGCGACCCGGTACCGGATGCGGTCGAACTCGAAGCCCTCGAGGACGGCGGCCTTGCGCGTGTAGAAACGGTCGGGCGCCGCCGGGTCGGGTGAGTAGTAGTCGTCGAGGTTCATGCGCTCGTCCGGCAGCCGGCGGAACGCGCGCCGACCGGCGAGGACGTTCTGCCAGAGCTGCTCGGTCGAGTCCGCGTCGGGGTATCTACAGGCGATGCCGACCACGGCAATCCGGTGACCGCTCATGCCCGCATCGCCCCCGTCGTCTCCGGCACCCGAGCCGGCACCTCCCCGTTCACCGTCGTGGCGTCGGGCTTACGCCTGGACCGCAGGCGCTGGACGAAGGAGGCACCCCACCAGCCGAGGCCGCGGGCGGCGCAGACGATCGTGAGCGCGATGAAGAGGGTGTAGGTGATGTCGAGTTCCATCAGGATCCCGTAAACGAACGCGACGGAGCCGCCGAACATGAACTGGGCGCGCCCTGACATCGGCGTCGTGCCCGGGTCGGTGATCATGTAGTTGGTGAAGAGGACGAACGCGACGCCCGTCATCGAGCCCAGTGCGGAGAACAGCGCGACATCCCAGATGCCGTGCCGCACGAAGGCCTGGATGGCAAAGCCGCCCATCCAGCCGACGATCAGCGGCACCTTGCGGGTGAGCATGGTGTTGAGGACGGTGCCGGCCGTGGCGATGATGAGCGCGATCATCACCCGGAAGAACGTGTTCGCGTTCTCAGTGAATTGGTACGGCGGCGCAATGCTGACCCAGCTGAAGCAGACCAGGACCATCGTGATGCCGAAGTTGGACGGGTTCATGAAGTGCCGCATCCGCCCGTTGATGGGCGCCTGGAACGCGTGCTTGCCTGCGACGCCCACGAACACGCCGAAGATGACAGGCAGGATCTGGTTGTTGGCGTAGAGCAGCATATTGACGGCGAGGGCGGTGATGTGCGCCGGTAGGAGGAACTCGTACAGACCGCGCACTCCCCCGCCGAGGAACCGCGGACGCCGCTGGTACGCCCACGCGCTGATCAATTCGAACGTGATCTCGGTCGCGTAGCCCGTCAGCAGGGCGAAGACCGGCCACAGGTAGGGCTGCTCGAAGCCGAGCAGGGTGTAGCCGAACACGTTGAAGACGGTGATCGACATAGCGAAGTTGCGCAGCGCGAGATACCGCGGATCAGGCTTCGGCTTTACGGGCTTGGCCGTCGCGCTCGACGGAGCGGTGTCGGCCTGAGAGGGGTGCGCGACAGCGGTCATCGGCTCGAAACCTCCTGGGCGGTGTCGGTGAGCATGAGGGTGTGGACGCCGGGCTTGAGCTTCAGCGCCTGCTGGTGGAGGCCTCCGTCGACGTCACGCCACTGGAGGTCGACGGACACGGGGCCGCTGTACGAACCGATCCCGAAGTGGACATCGAAGCTGCGGAAACCGACGTGGCCGCCGCCGCCGTCGAGCTGGGAGATCTGGGTGCCCTGCGGCGTCGTGATCTTGACCTGGGCGCCGTACGCGGGCGTGCCGATGGCCGCGAGGCCCTTGCCGGCCTTGGCCGGATCGGTAGACGGACGGTAGAGCTTGAGCTCGAGCGAGTTGCCGCGCTCCGGCGCCCGGTTGGCGTAGAACGCCGGCGGTCCCCACTGCCGGGCCACGGCGAAGTCCAGGGTGCCGGTGCCGGTCGTGTCGCCGGTGGCGACAGCGCGGGTCGGGGTCGGCACCGCAAGGCCCAGCTCGGAACTGATGTTCACGTAGGTGCCGCTGGAGTTCTTGGCGTAGAAGGCGAGGGCCTCGTGGCCCGAGACATCGTCGCCGGGCTGGAAGTTGGGCCACATCGCCGGGTTGCTCAGCAGGACGTCGTTCTCGGTGGCCGCCTCCTGCAGCCAGTTCCACCGATTCTCGGTGCCTTTGATGAAGCCGGTTGTCTGGATCACGTCCTGTTCGCCGTCGTTTCGGAAGTCACCCGTCTTGACGTCCCAGCACCAGCCGGTCCACGCCAGGCCGTGCTGCTGGGCCTCCTGCGTGAACGGGGCGACGCCCTTGCTGAGCTGCTGCCTCATGTCGGCGTCGTTCGCGGCCTTGTTGATGAAGAGCAGGTTGCTCTCCTGCAGGCCCCAGGCGACGTTGATGTTGGGGACGTAGAAGTCGAACCTGGCATCGCCGTTCAAGTCGGCGAAGTCGACGCCCATGCCCTTGAAGGAGCCGTCTCCGACCACGAACGACTTGGGAGTCGTCCCCGTGCGCCGGCCCTTGGCCTCGCTGAATTTGATGTGGCCCGGGGTCGATTCGTTGTACAGGAGGTGGCCGTGGCCAAAGTCGTTGGCGATATAAGGTTCCGGCAGGCCGTCACCGGTGAGATCCGCCCCGGAGATCGCGAGCGTCCAGCCCGTCGATATCTCGAACGGGATCGCACCCTCCTCCTTGACGTAGTCGACGGTCGGGTGGGGGCCCGAGGTCGCGCCGTTCCAGCGCAGCACGTGGTCACCGCCGGCGTTGTCCCCGGACGAGAGGCTGTTGGTCATCGAAACGTTCTTCAGGCCGTTCGGGTCCAGCACGTCCGAATCGGGGAAGTAGTTGCCGATGATGATCGAGGGGTGCCCGCTGCCGTCGAGGTCCGCGACGTAAGCGGCGTCGGTGTTCCAGCGCGGGCCGTGGTACTTGCCGTCGGACGACTGCGAGGGCACGAGCTCCTGCCGCACGTACGCGCTCGGCGAGGGCGTCGTGGCGGTCGACTTCGGCAGGAACAGGATCGGGGTCCGTCCCCAGTACGTCACGAGGAAGCCGATACGGCCGTCGCCCGTAAAGTCGCCGGCCGCGCAGCCGGTCGGCGCCATCGTGTTGTCGTACGGCAGCGGCGCCGGGTTCAGCGTGAACGGCGTGAACCGGTCGGCCGCCGGCGCGGTGGGCGTGTACGTCACGATCACCGAGTTCGTCCGGGTGTCTACGATGCACATGCCGTTCGCGCGGCCGTGGCCGGTGACGTCGTTGATAGCGACGCTCGCCCCGACCGCCGAGATCCAGGAACGGATCTTCTGGTACGCCGGGTTCACCTCCCGGATCGTGTTCATGGGCTGGTCGTTGTAACCGGGCGGCAGCGCGATGGGCAGTTCCTGGAACTTGTACTGCGCGGCGGTCTGCGGACCGCCGGACACCGTGACCGCATTGCTTGCGCCGAAAAACAGCGACACGCCGACAACAAAGGCCAGCACTCCCGGCACCAGCCGACGAAGACGCTTACTCAGCCTCACTGCGCTCTCCTCTCGAAACAACGGTCATAAGGTGCGGGGCGTCTCCTCGGATGGGCAGCCGGACACGTGGCCCGAACACCACGCAGTCGGATAAGGCTGGGTGTGAGGCCTCGAATGTGTTCCGTCGCACGCGGTCCACGCCCGGCACGGCCCGCTCAGCCGATCCCGGTCGGCGAGGCCGCGCTCCGGGGGGCCTCGACGCCGTCGAGCTCGGCCGGTTCGTCCACGGAGGGCACGAGCGCCGGAACCGGCGTCACGAGCTCTCGGTGCGCATCGAGTGCCGGCGCGGCGTGGCGCCAGTCACTGTTGTCGGCGAAGAAGACGTCGCGCAGGGCGGAGAAGCTGCGCCGCCACCCTTCGCGCGCCTCGCCCAGCACGAAGGCCGCACCGTCACGTGCGTACGTCATCAGCGGGAAGGTGCAGTTGTCCCGGTACACCGGGTCGCCGTGCATCCGGTACCACGTGACGTGGCGGGCACCGGGGATCAGCGTGAACGTCGCCGTGGCGGTCTTCTTGGGGTCGCCGAAGCCCATGTAAGGCGGCAGGAAGTCGATCGCGCGGAACCGGGCGAAGATGCGCTCGCTCGCCTCCCGGTGGGTGATCTGGCCTGCGATCGCGGCGTCCATGTCTGCGCGCGAGGCCCGCGCCATGTCGACGACGCCCGGCAGGTGGCTGCCAAGCACGCCCATGCGGCTCGGCTCGGTGGTCTTCTCCAGGTACGAGCGGTCCTTCGTCTTGTGGTAGCGCATCAGCAGCGACAGCGGACCGAACGTGCCGAGGAGGCTCCCCATCACCCAGTTGCGGTTCCACGCGTTCCAGGTGTCGTAGCTCGCGAACGAGTCGTACGACCCTGACACGATCGTGTCGTAGTGGTCGAACCCGCGGTTGACCACGTCCTCCATGAACTTGAACCGTTCGACCGCGTAGTCGTTCTCCTCGACGGCTTTGAGCAGCGACTCGGCGATCAGGTCGACCGCAGCGATGAGCACCGACATGCCGCTCGAGTAGAGCGGGTCGATGAACGCGGCCGCGTGCGGGAGTTGGATCAGGCGGGGCGCGATCAGGTGCGGCGAGGAGTACTGGATGCGGCCCGACCTGACCCACGGCCGTGCGGCGTTCGCCTCGGCGAAGTGCCGTGCAATCGTCGGGTAGGCGGAGATGATCCGGCGGAACTCCTCCTCCGGCGTCCCCTGCGGCTCAGGGTGCTTGCGCCGGTCGAGCATCAGGCCCACGCTGGTCAGCGGGTTAGTGGCGTCGCGGTGGTTGCTGAACGGGATGACCCACATCCAGCCGCCGTCAAAGACGTGATGCATGGTGGACTGACCGAGCGGCGAGATCAGGCCGCGCCGACCCTTGGGGTCCAACAGCAGATCCGCGCTCTTGACGCCCATCATGTGGGTGTAGATGGTGCGTGTGTCAGTACGGAAGCGCGGCACTTCGTCGCGCATGCCGAGCTGGTCGGAGACCATCGACCGCATGCCCGAGGCGTCGATCAGGAGCTTGGCGCGGTACGTCTCGCCGGAGGCCGCGCGCAGTTCGACCTCGTCGTCCCCGAAGGTGATGTCGGAGATGCGCGTCTGGGAGCGGAACGTCGCCCCGTACTTGACCGAGAGCGCCGCGAGGAAGGCATCGGTGTCCTGGCGGAACAGATGCGAGTCAGGGCCGACGGGCGGTGTCAGCGTCCCGAACTGGTTGATCTCCTCGGGGCGGTTCTCCTCGCCGTCACGGTGATACATGAAGCCGAAGGAGCGCTTCACCCCGCAATTACTGCTCACGTGTTTGCGCAGCTTGTGGAACGTGCCGATCCACCCGATCTCCGGGACGCCGTATTTGTTGGCGACGATACGCAGGCGTAGGCCGGTCTCCGGAATCAATGACTCGCCGATGGTGAACCTCGGATGGCTCGCTCCCTCAAGCAGGAGAGTCGAGACTCCGTGCCGGGCGAGGATGCACGCGAGCATCGAGCCGCCGATTCCCGACCCGAGGATTGCCACTTCATATCGCTGAGTGCCCATGGGTTCCCCATAATCGCGGTGTCCGTGGATGAGTATCCGTGAGAGCGCCTGCCCGCCGTCACCAGGATGGCCCCCGGACCTGCGTGGGGGCTTCTCTTGCCTTGCCGTCGCTAAGGCCGCCGGCGCCGAAACAGCGCAATCCTGAAGATGCCGAGCCTCGCAAAACCGGTCGAGGGCAGGAACGGAGAAGCAGACCTTGCGAATGCGTTTGATATTCGCCATTGACGACCGCGCCGCGCGGTCGCTATGCGTCGTTCCAGGAAGAACACATGCCCAATGCCGTCACCGAACCCTCGGTGATTCCCGGCCCGGAACATCTCCGTTCGTTAACCCCGATCATGCATGAGGGCCCGTCAGTTTGCTGATGAGCCCTTTCGTTGAGAGCGGAGATTTCGGCTCGTGGGCAGGTTGATGGCCCGGCTCTCGTGCCGGGTGGGCGCCGGTTTCACAGCCCCGGGGTGATGTTGTGCTCGTAGCACGCCGGCACGGATCGGCACGCGGAACGGCCCGGCGCCCTCAGACGTCGGGGCGTTCGGCTACCGGCTTTCGGTGAGCGGGCCAAGCGGCGTCGGTGGCCAGCAGCTCGCCGGTGATCTCCTCCAGACTGCGGCGCTTGGTCGCGAGTCCCATCCACAGGACCAGGCAGCCGCCAGGAGCAGCGGCACCGCGCCGACGACCGCGGTCACCGCGATCGAGGGAACGGTCGTGGCAACGACGGTCGCGATGATCAGCACCCTCGCCGAGTTTGGTCATGCTGGCCGCGAGGCCCGAACCGCGCGAGCGCAGCGCGACGAATGACAGCGTCGCCGGCTTCATGACGTCGATCGTGATCGCGATGGCGCGGACCACGAGCGGCGCGACGTGTTGAGCGCGTATCGGGGCGTCGTCGACGGCTGTGACACGGATACGCCGCGCCGACTTCTTGATTCTCGTCCCCGCGCGGGCAACACGCCGTACAGCACCGCGACCAGTCCGACGGCGATGAGCACCAATTCTGTGATCACGGCGGCGTTTCCGGCTGCATCCCGGACATGTGGTTCTGCATGTCGCGCGCCGAAGTTCATCGGCAGGTGCAGCGCGGCACCCGCTGTGCACGCGAGCACGCCGAACCAGAACACCGCAGGGTGCTCGAACTCCCCCCGGGCACGCCCGAGCACCCTCAGCGCCATGAGCATTCCTCACTGCCAGTCGAACACTTCTGAGCAGACTAAGGACCGCGGCGGCCCGCGCCTTCTTCCAAATTGACCCGATCGCGAAAAGGAGCCGCGGTGTCCGTCAGTCCGCGATCCACGCCGCGTGCAGACCGTGCGGCACTCGCACCGGCAGACGCACGACCGCTGCCGGCTCTCCAGTGAAGTCGGCCGTGTCCAGAACCACCAGTTCGCTGCGGTCGTCCGCCGCGTCGTAAACGAAGCTCAGCAGCCAGCCGTCCGCCTCGGCGGCGTCGGGACGGCGCGGTACGAACACCGCCTCGCCTGTTTCGTGGCCCGGCCCGAACCGGTGGGTCTCCGTACGGCCGCCAATGAGGTCGTGACGGAGGAGTCCGGGGCCGGCGAGGTACCCGCCGCTCTCGCACGGGGACATGGCGACAGCGAAGCCGTACCGATTGTGTGAGCCCTTATATCTGTCGTCGATCCTGGGGAACTCCTCGACGTACTCTTCGAGCTGTTCCTCGACGACCGTGCCGCTGCGCGGGTCGACCGTCCACCGCCAGAGCGTGGGAGCCGACTCGCCCGGCCGGAGCGGCTCGCGGTCGAAGACCCGCGCGTGGCGGACGAGGTGGATGACAATCCGGTTCGCGCGCTCGTAGGCGTTGACCGGATGGAAGACGTAGCAGGGATCGACATTCATCCAGAGCACATCGGGCGCATCGGCCTCGCGCGGCAGCACACCGATCCTGGCCTCGTGATCCGGTCGCCACCTGTACGGGACGCGCGAGCCGCCGGCTGCGGCGGCCGGATCATAGGCGACGGGGAGGTCGTAGAAGATCGCGTAGCGTTCGGTCAGCGAGAAGGCGTGCATCATCGGCGGACTCTTCACCGCGATCGGCAGCGTTCTGCGTACCGTGCCGTCCGCGCCGATGACGAGGTAGAGGACGTACGGCGGCTCGTGATAGTAGGCGACCGCGAACATCTCCCCAGTGAGCGGATCGATCTCCGGGTGGGCGGAGAACCCGGCCGAGAGCGTCCCGTCGAAGTCGACGCGGGCCGCGGTGGCCAGATCGGGGTCGATCTGGATCGGCAGCACACCCCCGTCGCCCAGCGCGAGGATTCGGCCCGCGTGCCGGACGAGGTTGCCCCCGGCGTCGTCAGACAGGCCGTGGCGCGGTCCCGGCGCGGGCAGCTCTCCCAGATGGGCGCAGACCCGGTCGGTCCGGAGCCATCTGTTTCGGTACCACTCCGCGCGTCCGTCCCGGATACGGATCGCGTGCACCATGGGCGCCCCCTCGAACGCGTGGCGACGCGCGTCGGGCACACCCAGAGGATTCGGTCCGATGCGGGCGAACGTGCCGTTCAGCTCGGGCGGCAGTGTGCCCATCACCTCCGGCTGGAACACGGTGGCCTCACGGGAGACCGGCCGGTAGCCGCCTACCTGGGTATACGGTGCGCCGCCCATCCCGCCTCCGTTACACATCGGCGTTACGTAACATTGTTACACTCACCCTTCTGTGCGACCATGTCAAGAGTGAGCCCTCGACAAGCCGACCCTGAAGTGAGCGCGAACCTGATCCTGGCCGCGGCTCGCCTGCTGAGCGAGGAGGGACCGAGCGCACTGTCCACCCGGCGGCTCGCCGCTGCCGTGGGCACCTCCACCACCGCGGTGTACACCCACTTCGGCGGCATGGACGATCTGGTCAGGGCCATGGTGCACGAAGGCTTCCGGCGTCTGAACGACCGGATGACCGAGGTCGCGCAGACCGACGACCCCGTCGCCGACGTCGCGGCGCTCGGATACGCGTACCGCGCCAACGCGATCGAGCATCAGTACCTGTACTCGATCATGTTCGGCGGAGCGAGCCTCGGCGGCTTCGCACTCTCGGACGACGAACGACAGCACGGCCGCTACACGCTGCAGACGCTGGTGGGTGCCGTGGACAGATGCATGGCGGCGGGCCGGTTCTGCGCCGACGACCCGACTCGCGTGGCGCACCATATGTGGATCGGGGTCCACGGGCTCGTCACGCTGGAACTCGGCGGATACCTCATCGAGCCCTACGACGCCGACGCCTGCTTCCAGACAGTGGTATGCAGCATGCTCGTGGGCGCCGGCGACGACGGCGACAAAGCGGCGGCGTCGATGAAAGCCGCTGGCGCGCGCCGTGGTTGAGCGGTGCGCTCAGCCCGGTCGGTTGCCGTGCTTGCACTCGACTAGGCCGACGCACGTGCCGCGCAGAAACCGAAGTGTGCGGGCCGAGGCCCCCGGGTCCCGACCGGGTCGATGACGTCGCCAACCAGCCCGCGCACCGCCGCCTAGGGCAGGCCTGTTAACGGTTCGGGAGTCCCGCAGTGTGCCCCTACCTGCGGCAGCATGAAGTCCAGGTCCTCACAACATGCGTCCAGCACCGCGCCGTGCCGGCCTGCGGGCCACTACCTCGACCTGGGCGGAAGACGACGCTGTGTGGACACCTCGCCCATTCCTGAGATGCGATCCGCGGCGCCGAGCAGTTGCCGGTGTCTTCCAGCCGGGCAGTGGGAATCGGGCAAGCTCCCATTCCAGCTAGTAACTGGAGGGGCGGGGACGACGGTCGAGAGCAAAGAGCAGATCCAGCAGAAAGCCGGATGCTGCCGGCGGCGCGGAGACGGGCCGCGAGCGAAGGCCCGTCGCGGTCGTTCTTGACCGAGCAGTAGAGGGAGTTGGCGGAGGCATCGAGCCACTCGCCCGTCTCGTGGAAGGCTTCATCGGCACCGAGCCGCGCCTTGCCGGCCAGGATCTGCCCGATGCCTCCGCCGAGCCGGTCGAGCACGATCCGGGCGCAGGCGAGGACGTACCGTTCGAAACCAGGCATTCCGGCGGTGCGAAAAACACGGGGCGGCTCCGGACGTAGAGGTCGTGCAGCGCCCGCAGGATTACACGGCGGGGAGGGACGTACAGCTGGACGAAGCGGTGACGCTGACGCTGGAAGCACTGGAGATGACGGTCGGTAACCTCGCCGTCCCCACAGCGCACGCGGCCGCGTATTTCGCGCCAGGTGTATACGGATCTCGGCCGGACGGCCGTTCCGGCTCGCCGTCGGTGGCGTTCACTCTGCCTCCCTGCCACGACTGAACGAGCCCGAGTAATGGGTTCACCAAACGGAATCACTCCCTCTCCCTTTCCTCACCGAAGGCGTCGGCACCGTGGCTTGTGAAGGCAGCCCTGATTTCCTCACCGGAATCACATATTCGGATTGCCCGGCCACGCCATTAGCCACTTGCCATTTGCGGTGATCGAATTGGACAGCGGCCCGATACGACTGCCCGCCGGGGTGGACAACCGGTCGCGGGCGCAAAGGAAGAGGGCTCGCCACCACCGCCCGCCTCCGGCATCGAGGCCTCGGTCGGCCTCTCCAAGCGCAGCGGCGCTTGCACGCCGCTACGCGCATCCGGGGACGCTGCGCGCCGCACGGGGCGCAGCTCGCACAACGGCACCGCACACCGGCGGCCCGGGGCACCCCGACAGGTCTCCCGCTTCCCGGAGACCACCTTCGTCTCTCATGAAGTGGCTCCGGAGCCAGCTCGGCGAACCGCGCGTCCTGATCCAAGCGCGCCACGAGCCCGGCAGCAACTCGCGGTGCTCGCAAAACAATCTGACCAAATGTCACATAGGACACTCCGGTAAATCGCTTCACAAGAACCACCTGAATACCCCGACGGTGCAAATCCGATACAGGCAACTTCAAAGAAGTGTTGTCGCGCGTGACATGCGCATCATCGAACCGCATCTCAGAGGCTGCCCTGGATGGGATCAGCGGCCGATCACGGGGTAGCCGCATCGAGACAACGGGGGCTCCATATGGAGGTATCGAGACTGGCGGTCGAACGCGCGATAACGACGATGTGGGATCACTACAGTGAACCACTGTCCTTAGACGAGATTGCCGACACCGCCGTATTAAGCAAGTTCTACTTTTCGCGGGTTTTCCGCTCTCTCACGGGCACGTCGCCGGGGCGCTTCCTGACCGCGATCCGCCTCTACAGCGCGAAGAACTTGCTGCTGGAGACGTCGCAGAGCGTAACTGACATCTCCTATCAGGTGGGCTACAACAGCCTAGGAACGTTCACCACCCGGTTCACTCGGAGCGTCGGTGTCTCGCCGACCCGCTTCCGGTCGCTGTCACACAGCGGCCTGCCGCCACTTCCGCGCTTCGAGACGGACGCGGGCCGCCGATCCGGCGCGGTGCAGGGCACGGTGGTGCTGCCACCGAGCAGCACGCCGCTGCGCGTCTATGTCGGCGCATTCGGCAGCCCCATCGTCGAGGGGATGCCAGTCTCCTGCGACATCCTCGAGAGCCCCGCCTACGGCTGCCGAGTGCTGAAGTACCAACTGAGCGGAGTGCCCGTCGGTCAGTGGTACGTGCGCGCGGCCGCGGTGGCGGTGCGCTGGGTCGACGTCGACCCGCGCCCGTGGGCCCGCTATCCCCTCTTAGTGGGCGCGGGCAAGCCGATCGCCGTGCGGGCCGACCAGAACGTCAATCTCCGCATCCCGATGCGCGCCGTGGACAAGACCGACCTGCCGATCCTGCTGGCGTTACCAGAGCTCGACAACCGGCTCCTTCCCGAGCCGAACCCGGCGCCTCAGCGGGCCCCGGAGACCGCAGCGCGTTGACGCGGCGTCATGACGGCAACCAGAGAGTAGGCGCGCCAACCGGCGGGTTGACACGATCCCACTCAGATCTCCAGGTATCGATCCGCCCAGAGGAGAGAACGATGGCCAGTGGTTGGCGAGCGCTCAGAAGGCGGGTTCTGACGCCGAGCACGTCGGAGGCGAGTCTTTCGGTCCGTGGCTTCCACGTAAAGAGCCCGCCCGCGCGGCAGATGCTGGAGACGGTCGGCGAGACCTTCCTCACCGGGTACGCGTATGCCGCCGAGGCGCGCGTGCCGGCGGAGGCCGAGGAGCGTCTCGAGGAGTTGCCGTGGCAGTTCCGCGGTTTCGCCTACGAGGGCGCAGGCATGGGCTTCGCGATACGCGACGGCCTCCCGTTCGGAGGCCGCAACGTGAGCCGGTTCCTTGAGGGCAGGGCCAGGGACCATGTGTACATGGTCTACGTCGGGGTGGGCTGGGCCATGGCCCGACTGCCGCGGTTCCGATGGGCGAAGGTGTCCGCAGCCGCCGCTGATCCGCTGCTGCGCTGGCTCGTCCTCGACGGGTATGGATTCCACCAGGCCTACTTCCACACCGACCGGTACGTGCGCCGGCAGTATCAGGAGCCGAACTTCCCCTGGCCGGCGGGCGGCCCGTCCTCGTACGCGAGCCGGGTGATCGACCAGGGCATAGGGCGGGCGATCTGGTTTGTCGGCGGAGCCGACCCTGAGATGGCCGCCGACCTGATCGACGCGTTCGACGAAACCCGGCGGGCCGACCTCTACAGTGGCGCCGGCCTCGCCGCGACGTACGCGGGTGGGGTGGACAAGGAGGAACTGCAGGCCTTCATGCGGCGCGCCGGAAACCACATGCCGCAGGTCGCGCAGGGTGCTGTGTTCGCCGCAACCGCCCGGCTCCAGGCCGGCCTTGTGACGGCGAACACCAGGCTGGCGACCGACCTGCTCTGCGGCGTCACGCCGGCTCAAGCGGCCGACCTGGCCGACACCAGCCGCACCGAGCCTTTCGGCGACTCCGACGTCCCCACCTACGAACTCTGGCGGCAGCGCATCACCTTGGGGCTCGCCGAGCTCCGGCGGGCCGTTTCGTGACGACCATGAGGCCTGCGGTCAGGCGGGCCGGCCGTCGGATCCCGGGGCCGCCGCGTGCCTCCACACTCCCCATCCTCGCCAGGATGGTGCGGAGCCGTCTCGATGTCATGGCGTGGGCCGCCGCCGAGTACGGCGATGCTGTTCGTCTGCCTCTGGGCCCCAAGACGCTCTACTTCTTCAACCACCCCGACCACGCCAAGCACGTCCTGGCCGACAACGCCGAGAACTACACCAAGGGTCTCGGCATGATCCACGCCCGGCGCGCCCTCGGGGACGGCCTACTCACCAGCGACGGCGAGGTCTGGCGCGGGCAACGCAAGACGATCCAGCCGGTCTTCCAACCGAAACGGATTGCCGGCCAGCTCGGCGCCATCAGCGACGAGGCAGAGCGGCTGGCCGCGCGGCTCAGCACGCAGGTCGGCCAGGGCCCGGTGGACATGCGCGCCGAGATGACCGCGTTCACCCTCGGCGTGCTGGGGCGCACACTGATCGACGCTGACCTCGGCGAATTCGAGTCGCTCGGCGACTCGTTCGAGGCCGTCCAAAACCAGGCGATGTTCGACGCCATCACGCTGGGCACGGTGCCGCTGTGGCTTCCGCTGCCCCTGCAGATGCGCTTCCGGCGGGCGAGACGGGATTTGCAGCGCGTTGTCGACCGGCTGGCCGCCGATCGCGCCGCACGGCCCGCAGGCGACGATGTCGTCTCTCGGCTGATCGAGTCGGTCCGCCATGAACCCGACCGACGCGTCGGACGGGTACGTATGCGCGACGAGCTGGTCACCCTGCTGCTCGCCGGCCACGAGACCACGGCCAGCACACTGAGCTGGGCGTTCCATTTGCTCGACGAGCACCCGGAGGTGTGGGAGCGCCTGCACAACGAGGCCGTCGCGGTGTTCGGACACGGGCCGTTGACCATCGAGAGCATGCACGGGCTCACGTATACGACGCAGGTTCTCGACGAGGTCATCCGCCTCTATCCCCCGGTCTGGCTGCTGCCGCGCATCGCCCGCGCGGATGACGAGATCGGCGGATTCCCCGTCGGCGCCGGCTCCGACGTGCTGCTCTGCCCGTACCTGCTCCACCGGCACCCGTCGTTCTGGACGCAACCCACGCGCTTCGATCCGGAGCGGTTCACCCCCGCCGCGTCGGCGGGCAGGAACCGCTACTCCTACATCCCGTTCGGCGCGGGACCGAGGTTCTGCGTCGGCAACAGCCTCGGCATGATGGAGGCCACCGTCGTACTCGCCACGGTTGCACGCGATCTGCGTCTGACGAAGGTACCCGGATACCGGGTGGCCGGTGAGGCGATGCTGACCCTGCGCATCCGCGGCGGCTTGCCGATGACGGTGCGCGCGGTGACCTGACGGGGCTTCGCAGACACGGAACCGGCCGGAGCGGATCATCCGCTGCGGCCGGTTCGTGCCGTGCGGCTACGCGCGCAGCCAGTCCGCCGTACGCTCGCCGATCATGATCGAGGTGAGGTTTGTGTTCGCGCGGACGGTGTTGGGCATCACCGAGGCGTCGCAGACATACAGGGACTGGAGCCCATGCACCGCGCACCGCTCGTCGACGACGGTCGAGGGATCCTCCGCCGGCCCCATGCGCACCGTCCCCACCGGGTGGTAGGCGCTGTCGATGCTCGTCTTGACGTACTGCCGGATCATGTCGTCGTTGTCGATCACCGCCTCGCGCAGGACGACGAAGCCTTGCGCCAGCCCGCGGATGCCCGGATGGTTGGCCAGGCGCCACGAGGTGCGCACGCCCTCTACGAGCAGGTCGAGCTCCCGGCCGCCGTCTGCAAGGAAGTTCAGCTCGATCCGCGGCGGTGCCAGCGGGTCCGTGGAGGTCAGCGCGAGTGTTCCGCGGGAACGCGGCCGCTGCGACACGACCATGACGCCGAGGATCATCGTCGTTCCCGAGAGCATCTGGAGCTCAGGGAAGTGCGCCAGGTCGAAGTGGTTCACCATGTAGTACTGCAGGTCGTTCGTCTCGTCGGAGCCCGTCGCGGTGGTGCGCAGGATCTCCTGTAGGAACGGGCCCGACGGGTCGCAGACTCCGGGGCGCGGCGCGAGGAACGCGCCGGTCCGCTGGTGGTCGACGAGGTTCGCGCCGACGCCCGGCAGGTCGGCGCGGCTGTCGATGCCAAGCCGTCGCAGCTCCGCGGCGGGACCGATGCCGGATCGCATGAGGATCATCGGCGAGGCCACGGCGCCGGCCGCAAGGATCACACGCCGCGCGCTGATCGTCTCGTACGCGCTGCCGGCCACCGAGGCCGTGACGCCGACCGCGCGCGCCCCCTCGAACACGATCCGGTCGACGACCGTATGGGCCCTGATGTCCAGGTTGGGGCGGCCCCGTGCTGGCGTCAGGTAGGCCATCGCGGTGGTGACCCTGTCCACCCGGTCACGTCGGTTCGATGGGATCGGGCCGACGCCGGTCGCCTCGGGATGGTTGTGGTCCTTGGCCTCGGGGAAGCCCGCTTCGAGGCAGGCCTCGACGAAGGCGACCTGCCCCGGCACCAGCTCGTCCGCGCGCCAGCGGCGGATCGGGTAGGGGCCGCCCTGGCCGTGGTACTCGCCGCCGAAGTCGAGGTCGTCCTCCAGGCGTCGGAAGTACGGGAGCACCTCGCGCCAGGACCACGCCGGGTTTCCGGCCCGCGCCCACTCGTCGTAGTCCGCGGGAACACCGCGCAGCGCGACTGTGGCGCCGACGGCCGAGGAGCCGCCGGTCACCTTCCCGCGCGGAAAGCGGATCCTGCGCCCTTCGTGGATGTCCGCCTTGAACTCCCAGTCGTGGTCCTGAAAGGACATCGCGTTGCCGGTGCGGATGTCGTCAGGTGTCTCCTGCGACGTCAGATAGTCGGGGCCGGCCTCGATGAGAAGCACACGGCGCGACGCGTCCTCACTCAGTCGCGCGGCGAGCACGGCGCCAGCCGACCCGGCGCCGACGACGATGTCATCGTATTGAGGCGTCATTCATGATCCTCGCTGACATGGGCTGCGGGAAGCGCGACGCGACACGGGCACACGTCGCCAGGGACGCAGGTTCTGAATCCCTCTCGTCAAGCGTCGCGTCGGCGGCCTCGGCGGACTACTCCGGAGTTGCCCGGCACTGTTCGCCCGCGGGGCACGGAGCGAGAAGCGCCGGCGTGCCCGCGGCGTCACTCTGGTCTCGACAACGCCGCGAGCTCCGGTGCCGTGGCTCGAAGGAGGCTGCAGCATGTCAGAGAACCCATCGACGGCAACACGTCTTGAGGAGGCGCCGGTCGGGGTGAACGCCATGATCCCCAATACGGCGCGGATCATGGACTACCTGCTCGGCGGGACCGCGAACTTCGCGTCTGACCGCGCCGTCGGCGACAACGCGTTCGTCAACTGGCCGGGTGAGCCCGGCGGTGTCGAAGGAGTGCGCATCGACCTCCACGCGGCGCGCAACGCCCTCGGGCGCATCGTCGGATACCTCGCGGGCGAGTGCGGGATACGGCAGTTCCTTGACTTGGCCACCGGGCTGCCGACCATGGGCAACACGCACGAGGCCGCGCGCGCGGTCGCGCCCGGCTGCCGCGTCGTCTACGTCGACAACGAGCCCTCTGTGGCGTCCCACGGGCAACACCTGCTTGCCTCCGACCCGGACACCGTCTTCCTCGACGCGGACTTCCGCGATCCACAGGACATCCTGCGCAGGGCCGCCGCGACGCTCGACTTCTCCCAGCCCGTCGGGCTCATTCTGTTCGGCGTGCTCCATTTCATCGACGACGCCGACGGGCCCGAGCGGATCCTGGCCGAGCTGCTCGCCGCCGTTCCCTCCGGCAGCTATCTGGCGCTCTCCCACTTCGCCAAGGACGACGAGGACACGGCGTTGAACGCGATGCTGACTGAAATGGACAAGCAGACGGGCGATTCCGTGGTGCGCCGGACCCGATCCGATGTCTCGCGGTTCTTCGACGGCATGGATGTCGTGCCGCCCGGAGTGGTGGAGACGGAGCTCTGGCGGCCGCCGCAGGGCGCCTCGGGGCCCAAGCCGCTGCCCATGTGGTGCGGCCTCGCCCGCAAGCGGTGAGGGGCGGGCATGTCGGCACCGGAGATCTATGACGACATCATCGTGGGGGCAGGCAGTGCCGGCGCCGTGCTGGCCGCCCGCCTCAGCGAGGACCCCGGCCGGCGGGTGCTGCTGGTCGAGGCCGGGCGGCACTACGCCACGCAGGCGAGGACCCCGGACGACATCCTGGACGCCAACGCGATGTCGCTCGTGAAGCACAGCTGGGGGTTCACTACTCAGCTCACGCGCAACCGCCGCGTCATGTTTCCGCTCGGGAAGGTCACCGGCGGCTCCTCGGCCGTGGGCAATACGGTCGTGATCAGGGGAACGCCGCAGGACTACGACGAGTGGGCGCAGCACGGCAACCCGCTGTGGGGCTGGGAGCACGTACTCCCGGTTTTCCGCGCGCTCGAGGACGATCTGGACTTCGGCGACCGTGACGTCCACGGCCGCGGCGGGCCGGTGCCCGTCAGGAGGTGGCGCCCCGAGGAACTGACGGACGTTCAGCAGGCGTTCCTCGAGGTCTGTCTCGCTGCCGGCCACCCGTGGGCCGAGGACCACAACCACCCCGAGTCGACCGGCGTCGGACCGATCCCGTCGAATCGGCGCGATCCGCGGATCCGCGTGTCGACGGCGATGTCGTACCTCTGGCCGGCGAGCACGCGGGAGAATCTCACGATCCTGCCCCACGCCCTCGTCGACCGGGTCCTGTTCGAGGGAGAGCGCGCGGCGGGCGTGGTCCTGTTCGCAGACGGCGGCCCGTATCAGACGATCCGTGCGCGGAGGGTGATCCTGGCGGCCGGGGCGGTCGCATCGCCGGCGATCCTGCTCCGCTCGGGGATCGGGCCCGCGGAGGACCTGCGCGCGCTGGGCGTGCCCGTGCGGGCGGACCTGGCCGGCGTGGGTGCGGGGCTGACTGACCAGCCGCGCATCGGCGTGTTCATGACGCCCAAGCCGGGCTACGAGAACGAGGGCAAGTCGACCGGGCAGATCGTGACCCGCACGACCGACGACCGGTTCAACGACCAGTACTACGCGATGGTCAACCGCTTCGATCTCACGCTCCACTTTCCCGAATTGCGGCGGGTCGCCGGGGCCAGGGCGGTGTTCGGCGTGATGGTCGTGCTCCGTCGGCAGCACTCGCGCGGCCGGGTCACCCTCGCGTCGTCGAGCCCGTACGCTGCTCCCCGCGTCGACCTGGGGTATCTCTCCGACGAGCGCGACTACCGTCTGCTCGCGGAGGGCGTCAGGGGCTGCTGGGAGTTGGCGCGCTCACCGAAGATCTTCAACAAGGGTGAGCAGCTGGTCGGGCTGGACGAGCGCGTCATGGACGACGACGAGGCCCTGCGCGACTACATCGAGAGGGCTGTGGACAGCGCCTACAACCCGGTGGGCACCGTGCGCATGGGGCCGGCTGACGACCCGGGGGCGGTTGTCGATCAGCGCTGTGCGGTGTACGGGGTCGAGAACCTCCATGTTGTGGACGCGTCGATCATGCCCAGCATGGTTTGCGCCAACACGCACCTGAGCGTCGTCATGATCGGTGAACGGGCGGCCGCACTGTTGCGCGGCTCCGCGTGATTCGAAGCAGGACCGAACCTTTTGATTGCCACAGGAGGCGGGCAGATGTGCGGAATTACCGGCTGGGTGGCGTTCGACCGCGACCTCACGCGCGAGCGCAAGGTCCTGGATGCGATGACCGAGACCATGGAGTGCCGGGGTCCTGACGCCTGCGGCACGTGGGTCGACCGGCACGCCGCTCTCGGCCACCGGAGGCTGGCCGTGATCGATCTGGCCGGCGGGGTGCAGCCGATGACCGCACACACCGAACAGGGCGATGTGACGCTCGTCTACAGCGGCGAGGTCTACAACTTCGTCGAACTGCGCGAGGAGCTGACCCGGCAGGGAGAGCGCTTCACCACTTCCAGCGACACAGAAGTGGTCCTGCGCGGCTACCTGCGCTGGGGAGCGGCGCTGGCCGATCGGATCAACGGTATGTATGCGTTCGCCATCTGGGACGCGCGGGACCAGAAGCTCGTGATGATCCGCGACCGCATGGGGATCAAACCGTTCTACTACTACCGAACGCCCGACGGCGTCATCTTCGGTTCGGAGCAGAAGGCCATCCTGGCCAACCCGCTCGCCAAACGCGTGGTGGACGCAGATGGGCTGCGCGAGACACTGTCATACGCCTTTACGCCGGGACACGCGATCTGGACGGACATACGGCAAGTGGAGCCCGGCACCATGGTCACCGTCGACGACGCCGGCGTGCACGAGCGCACCTATTGGCGGATGGAGACCCGGCCGCACACCGACGACGTGGACACCTCCGTCGGTCGGGTTCGCGAACTCCTGGACGACATTGTGCGGCGGCAGCTCGTCGCCGACGTGCCACGCTGCGTGCTGCTGTCCGGCGGGCTCGACTCCGGCACGCTCACCGCGCTGGCCGCGGCCCATCTCGGCGGCGAGCGGGTGTCGACATTCGCGGTCGACTTCATGGGTCAGGCAGAGAACTTCAAGCCGGACGACCTGCGCGACACCCCGGACACACCGTTCATCCGCGACGTCGCCGAACATGTCGGCTCGGAGCACACCGACATCGTGCTCGACCCGAAGGCGCTGGCCGACCCCGACGTCCGCAAGGCCGCGCTCATCGCGCGGGACACGCCGATGGGGGTCGGCGACATGGACTTCTCGCTGTACCTGCTCTTCAAGTCGATTCGTGAGAAATCGACCGTCGCCCTGTCCGGCGAGGCGGCGGACGAGATATTCGGCGGGTACAAGCACATGCATATCCCCGCCATCCAGAGCGCACGCGCGTTTCCGTGGATAGCCGTCAGCGTGGGCCCGTTCGACAAGGACGCCACCGGGCTGAACCCGCAACTGGTGTCGCAACTGAAACTCGAAGAGTATCGGCTGGACAGGTACGAAAGCGCCGTCGGGGAAGTCGGGCGGCTCGACTCCGAGGACGACTTCGAGTACCGCATGCGGGTCATGATCTATCTGCACCTGACCCGCTTTATGCGGTACATGCTCGACCGCAAGGACCGAATGAGCATGGCAGTCGGACTGGAGGTCCGGGTGCCGTTCTGCGACTATCGGCTCGTCGAATACGTCTACAACGCGCCCTGGTCGTTGAAGACCTACGACGGCAGGGAGAAGAGCCTGCTGCGTGGAGCGATTAAAGAGATGCTTCCGGAGTCGGTCGCTTGGCGGCCGAAGAGCCCGTATCCGTCGACTCAGGATCCCTATTACAGCCGGGAGCTCCAGCTACAGGGCAAGGAATTGCTGACGCGCCGCGATCACGAAGTGTTCGAGTTGGTGGACCGGGGCTGGCTCAAGGCTGCGACGGAGCGCGACCCGGCCGCGATGGACCGGCTGACGCGGCTGGGCCTGGAGCGGGCCCTCGACCTCGACGTGTGGCTGGACGTCTACCACCCCGAACTCAGGCTTCCATAACGCCGGTCGACGCGATCGGCGAGGCGACCAGGGATGCTGCGCCGCGTCCGGAACCCGCCCCGGTCTTTGCGTAGCCGGCCCGCGACGGTCACCGGCCTGGAGTGCCCGGCAGGATGCCGATGACGGTGCGGTCAGTCGCGTGCGGGAAAGAAGCGAGCCCGGTGCAGCCGCCCGGTAGCCGGACGGCTGCACGGTCATGCGGATACCAGGCTCCGAGGAGACAGCGGAATCCTCGATACAAGCACAGCAGGGGCAGTGCGGGCTCGTTGGATTTCTGCGCCCGTTGTCCAGCACCGAGCACGCAGGCTGCGGTAGCCGAGGCCGCCGTACAGCGGCAGACCGTCATCAACCGGTTACGAACGGCTCACCACTCAAGTATGAGCACCAGCCCGCCAGGAGGCTCTGGCCGCAAGGAGAGCCTCCATGAGACCCGGGACTTGCATGTCCTGCGCTGTGCCCGGCAGCCCGAGCTGAGGAGATCGCGGTGTACCAGCAACATCTGCTTCCCTTCGCGGGCTCTCTCGGCTGGAGCGCTCTCATCGCCGCAATGCCGATCATCACGCTCCTTCTCTTGCTCGGCGTCTTCCGCACCAGAGCGTGGGTAGCCACGTTCAGTGGGCTCTCAGTGAGCCTGGCCATCGCATTGTTCGTGTACACCATGCCAGTCGGACAGACCGCCTTGGCGGCGAGCCAGGGCGTCGCCTTCGCGCTGTTCCCGCTGGCTTGGACCTTCACCACGGCGATCTGGATTTACCAGATGACCGTTGACAGCGGACACTTCCAGGTGCAGTGGCGTGCCCTCGTCCGGATCACTGATGACCGTAGGATCCAGGCCTTGCTTATCGCGTTCTGTTTCGGGTCGCTGCTGGAAGCACTCGCGGGACAGGGCACACCCGTTGCGATCACTACGGTGATGCTGCTGGCTGTCGGATTCAGCCCATTCCGGGCGGCGAGTACCGCACTGGTGGCCAACACGGTTCCGGCGGCCTTCGGGCCGCTGGGCCTGCCCATCACCACCCTTGCAAAAGTCACCGGACTGCCTGTGGACGACCTGGGCTCGATGGCTGGACGGCAGGTCCCCGTCATCGCACTCTTCGTTCCGCTGCTGTTAGTGGGCATCGTCGACGGGCGCCGGGGACTGGGCGAACGCTGGTGGCCCGCACTGGCCTGCGGACTAGCCTTCGCGCTCGCGCAGTTCGTCGCCTCGAATTACGTCTCGATGCCCCTGGCCGACATCGCCGCCGCACTGGCCGGCGCTGGCGCTGTGATCGTGACCGCCCGGATCAAAGTGACCTCCCCCGCATCGGTGCCGGTCATCGCCGGAGGAGCGGTCGACCTTCCACCCCCAGCGTTCACGGAGAGGCAGCGGCCGCCCCACGATCGCACGGCCGCTCTGCGCGCCTTCGCACCGTATCTGATCATCGTGATGACATTCACGCTGTCACAACTCCCGCCAGTAAAACGGGCGCTGGAGTTCGCCACCGTCGCGATCGACTGGCCGGGCCTGCACCTGCGCACCGCCTCGGGCGCCCCTTCCACCCTGTCGGTATTCAAGCTCAACTGGCTCTCCGCTCCGGGGAGCCTGCTCCTGGTGTCCGGCCTGCTGACCATGATGGTGCTCCGCATCCACCCGCGGGCGGCTTGCTCCGCCTATGTCCGTACCTTGGGCCAGTTGCGCGAGGCAGTCCTCTGCGTAACCGGGCTACTTGGGCTCTCCTTCGTCATGAACGCCAGCGGGCAAGCCGCCACACTGGGCACGTGGATGTCCGGTGCCGGCCCGTTCTTCGCGGTACTCGCACCGGTCCTGGGGTGGCTCGGCGTTGCCCTCACCGGCTCCGACACCTCATCCAACTCACTCTTCGGCGCACTTCAGGCCACCGCTGCACAGAACACCGGGCTCTCGCCAGTCCTGGTCACGGCCGCCAACGCCTCCGGAGGAGTGATCGGCAAGATGATCTCACTGCAGAACCTGACCATCGCTGCCGGCGCCGCAGGGCTGACCGGACGCGAAGGCGACCTGTTTCGCAAGATGCTGGGCTGGAGCGCTCTGCTGCTTATCGGAATGTGCCTACTCGTCGGTCTGCAATCCACAACCCTCCTGTCCTGGATGGTGCCGTGACCCTCGACGCGCCTGCGGCCCACAGCCACCGGCTGCCTTGACTACGGAGTGGAGGGACGCCGCGCCCGCTGGGCACCGACAGGCACAAGGTCGTTCTGCCGGACGTGACGGCCTACAGGAACGAACTCTTCGCGCGTTCCCGGCTGACTCCGACCTGCCAAGCGGCACGGCGTGGAGGCGTCTCTGACCGAGGACTGGGACGCGGCGCTCCGCAAGGCCGGCTTTGACTCGTCGGCGTCGACGGCGTGGCTCATCGAAGGGCTGCTCTGCTTCCTCACCGAGCAGGCCGGGGACGAGCTGCTGGCCACGGTCACCGCCGGTCCGCACCCGGCAGCCGGATGTTCCTGGACCACCTGCCGTAGAAGGCCCGGGAACTCCTCGAGGCTGTGGTGGCTTCGGGCGCGCAGTGGCTGTCAGTGCGGGACGACCTCGGTCTGTGGCTGGCCGGATCCGGCTGGCAGACGCGGGTGTACGCCGGCCGCGACCCACAGACCGGGTACGGCAGGCCCGTGGCCGAACCCCGGCTGCCGGCTGGTCTCGGGCGAACTGACCTGACCCGCGGCGGCCTGATCCGCCGGAAAACGCTGTGCCCCGTCCCGGTCGGCCGGGACGGGGCACAGTCATATCAGCCCGTGATTACGACTGGCCGGGCCCGACCGACGGGCTGTTGCTGTAGGCCGCGAGCAGCCACTTGCCGTCCTTCTTGGCAAGCACCCAGGTCGCGTACACCGTCCGCTCGGGCGGGGCCTCGCTCTCGCCGGGGATCAGAATGCCTGTTTCGCTGATGACCACGGCCGCGTCGTCGTTCAGGAGCCGGACGTCCAGCACCTTGTCGGACGACCGCGTGCCCTTCAGCGGCCCGTTGAAGGAGAACGCCATGGCGTCGCGGATGCCTTGGCGCGACTTCAGGTACGAGCCGGGCAGGACCGCAGTGGCGTCCTCGAAGTACTCGGCGACGAAGGCGTCCGGGTCGGCGTTGTTCCAGGCCTCGTAGACGCCCTTGACGACGTCGAGGATGGCGGCCTCTTCCAGCTTCTGCTCTTGCGTAGTCAAGATCCTTGCCTCGCTTCGTTCGTGTGTGCTTACGGATCACCGCGGTCGACGGCTCAGAGAACCGATCGCGGCCGGCCACGTGGAACGGGATCGTGTGCACCGGCGCTCTGTGGGAGAGGATTCGCGTCGCCGGTAGAGGAAGGCGCAGGCCTCGTCTCCTTTCTGCGTGAATCAGTCGTTGACCGCCGGAACGGCCGATTCCACAGGCTGGACGGCCGGGGCGGGGGCTGGGGTGAGAGCGCGGTGGCTCGGGTACGCCAGCGACGCGAAGATGCCGACCGCCGAGAACGCCGCACACAGCCCGAGCGCATGGCTGAAGTTGGTGATGAAGGTCTGTTGGGAGGTGTAGTTGCCCGTGTGGGCGAAGACAGTTGCGGTGAACGCGACCCCGAAGACGCCGCCCAGCTCGCGCAGCGTCGCGCTGGTACCCGAGGCGATGCCGGTCTCGTTCGGACCCACCGAGGTCATTACTCCGTTCGCAACGGTCGGGAAGACGATGCCGATGCCCACGCCGGCGACGAGCAGCCCTCCGATGACCTCGCCGAAGCTCACGCCGGGCTCGGCGACCATCGCCACCCATCCGAACCCGATCGCCTGCAGGGCCATGCCCACGGCCATGAACGGGCGGTTGCCGTACTTGTCGGCCATGGGGCCGACGACCGGGGCGATGAACATCGACACACCCGTCCAGGCGAGCAAGTGCAGGCCCGCCTCGAGCGGGGTGTCGCCGAGCCCGACCTGGAGGAACTGCGCCATCAGGAACAGCGCGCCGAACAGTGCCGCGTACATGAAGAAGGTGACCCAGCTCGCCGCGTTGAAGGCACGGTTGCGGAACAGGTCGAGGCGCACCATCGGCATGCGCCTGCGGCTCTCGACCACCAGGAACACTGCCACGACGGCCGCTCCGGCGATCAGCGAAAGGATGACCTGCGCGCTGCCCCAGCCGACGCTGCTGACCCGCACCAGCCCCCAGGCCAGGAGGAAGAAGCCGACGCAGGCCAGGGCCAGCCCGTAGAGGTCGAGGGGCTGGCGCGGACCGTAACTCTCTTTCAGCCGCGACAGCGAGAGCAGGCCTGCCGCCACACCGATGGGGACGTTGAACCAGAAGATCCAGTGCCAGCTGAGCCCGTTGACGACCGCACCGCCGAAGACCGGCCCGATGGCGACCGCGAAGCCCGAGACCGCGCCCCACATGCCGATAGCCGCGCCCCGTTTCTCGACCGGGAAGGCGTCGCTGATCAGCGTGAGCGAGATGGGCATGATGATGGCGGCGCCCAGCCCTTCGCCGGCGCGGGCCGCGATCAGCACGCCGACGTTCGGGGCGAGCGCTGCCATCGCCGACGTCAGCGCAAAGACGACGAGGCCGACTGCGAACACCCGAACGCGCCCGAAGCGGTCCGCCAGCGCGGCCGCGGGCAGTAGGAGGCAGGCGAAGGTGAGGACGTAGGCGTTGATGGTCCATGTGAGGTCGCCGAGGTTCGCGTTGAGGCTGGTGCGTAACGCCGGCAGGGCGGTGGTCACGACGAGGGCGTCCAGGGCGGCCATGAAGACGCCCACCGAGCTGAGGGCCAGCGTCCAGCCTTTGTGGGGTGCTGCTGCCCCGGATTCGGCGGATTGCATGGGTGTGCTCACTCCTTTTGGAGGCTCTGCGGCCTGCGGCGACAGCTATCAACCACACTACTTATTTGGATCAGCTGATTCAATTTTTGAACCGCCAGCCTAGGGGTGCCCCGGAGCGCGCACAACCTGTTCCACCCGACTGCAGCATGGAGAGGTGGAGCTTCACCTGCTGTTCAGCACCGAAATCTGCAGGCTTTGCTACTTGATCAGGGATCTGATCAAGCGCTCGTCGCCGCCGAGCGTCACACGCCCCGCGTCGACGGCGTCGTCGAGCGTTTCGTCACCGGTGATCAGCATCTTGAGGGTGCGGACGTCGGTCTGGACGACCGCGTCGGGCTCGTAGGCGGCGGCGCGGGCGACGTCCAACCCGGCGTCGCTGAAGCGCAGGATGAACCGATCGTCCCCGACGCGCATGTCGCAGGTGCCGGTCACCGGCGCCCCGGCAGCAAAGATGAACTTGGCCTGGGAGCGCAGGGACAGCAGGAGCGAATCCAGGGTCGAAGGGGCATGCCGATCCCAGAAGGGCGACTCCACCGCCCAGTTGCCCAGCGCGAACAGAACGGGCTCCAGGGACCGGCCCCAGTCGGTCAGCTCATACACGGGGCCGCTCACCGGGGCACCCGCGCGGTACTTGCGCAGCACACCGATTTCCTCAAGGTCGCGAAGTCGGATCGTGAGGATGTTCGAACTGGCGCCGCAGAGGGCGGTCCTGAGGTCGCTGAAGCGCTTCGGCCCGAGCAGCAGCTCACGCACCACCAGAAGGGCCCACCGCTCCCCCACGAGGTCCAGCGCGTGGGAAACCGGGCACCCTTCGCCGTAACTGCGCTTCTTGTTCATGCTTATACCATAACTCCGTTACGTTTTCGGGCCTTGGGGCGATCGGACCGGCGGCGGGAGTCTCCCCTCGTCACAGATCCCGCTGCTCGTGCACCAGTGATGCCCATGTCTCAGTGGGCTGATCCGGCCGCGGCGCCGACGACCTCGGCGAGGTAAGCGGCGGCCTTGTCGGGGTCCGTGAACCACTCGAGGAAGTCGTTGGGGTCGTCGAAGGCCTCGGTGTAGCGGTTCGCGATCGCGGGGAACTGGCTTGCGGCCCCTAGGAGCTCGAGCATGTGCGGGGGCGGCGGCTGGAGCATGATGTTCGTCCACTCGGTGGTCGCGCGCCCGTGCTGCGTCCAGAACGTCTCGAAGGCGCGCTCCATGAACGCGCCGTCGAAGGGCCGGTCTCCGTGCTCCAGGATGGCGTCGAGGTAGACGGCAGCGAACTTGGCGGCCATGTTCGACCCCTGCCCCGTGATGGGGTCGTTGGCCACGACGACGTCTCCGATGCCCAGCACGCGGCGGCCGGAGGGCAGCGTCGCGACCGGATGACGGACAACGGGGGCGAACCCGCCGCGCAGCGTGGCGCCCGCGTCGGTGAGTTCCAGTTTGCTGTACTGCTCGCGCGTCCACGGCACGTGCAGCTCGAGCAGCTCGACGAAGCGCTCCAGGTGCTGCTGGGGCGACTGGACGTCGCCGAACACGTCCAGCGGCCCGCCGGGTATGGCCTCGAAGAACAGGATGTGGCAGGGACCTGAGACGGTCAGCGCCGGCATCACGATCATCTCGCCCTTGCCCGGCAGCATGTGGAACTCCACTGTGTGGTCACCGGGATCGGCCGGATCGGGCTGGTAGCCGTTGACGTAGACGACCGAGAGCATCCGCTGCGGCGCCGCATACGGCGATCGGGACGCGTCGCGCTCGAACTGTTCGGCCAGTCCGTCCTTGCCGGCGGCGACGATGACGAGGTCGTACACGCCCGCCCACGTGTCGAGGTCCGCGGCAGTGGCGGTTTTGATGATCAGGTTGCCGCCGTTCTCCACGAACAGCCGCAGCCAGCGCGACATCTTGAGCCGCTGGTCGATGTCGGCGCCGGGCTTCTTCAGCGGGCTGGTCCAGTCGACGACCGGCGTGGGTCCCTCGGCGCCCACCATAAAGCGGGTGAAGGGGGTTCGGGGCGCCTGTCCGTCCCAGAAGTAAATTCCGAGATCGCGCTCGAACTTGAGCGTGCTGTCGAACTGAAACTGCGACGACATAATGTTGCCGTGCTCGATCTCGTCAGCCGTGCGCGCCGACATCACGGTCACGTCGTAGTCGTGCCGCTGCAGTCCGAGGGCGAGTTGCAGCCCAGACTGCCCGGCGCCGACGATCAGGACTTTGCGCATACCGAGCCACCCTCTCTCTTCTCGCGGTGACGCAAGGGTTCCTATTGGCGGTTCGTGTTCGTCTCAAGTGTCCTCATGCCGGGCGCAGCCGCCTTCTCTCGTTTTGCCCACAAGGGCCGCGACGGGAATTCGGTTATTCCGACGCGTGTCGGCTAGGGCGTCGGAAAGAACGTGCGGACGAACTTCTCCCAGGCCCGCTCCCCGAAGATCACGCGCTGTGGCCGCAGCAGCCGCACCGGTATGCCGAGGCGGTAGCGGATCCGCGGACGGCGCACAGTGATCGCCTTCTCGACGAGGGCGGCGACGTCGCCTGAGCGCAGCGACAGGCGGCCGCGGCCCTTCGGATGCTCGACCTCCCGGTAGGCGCCGTGCCAGACGACGAAGCGCTCCCAGAAATCGCCGTACGGATCATTGTCCGTGGAACCGGGAGCGAGCCCGAGGTCACCCACGGTGGTCGGGACGAACGCGCCAAGGATGGGCGAGGGCTCGATGACCACGACCTTGATGCCGAAGCGGCGCACCTCCAACCGGAGCGAGTCGCCGATCGCCTCGAGGGCGT
Organism: Streptomyces sp. NBC_00457; assembly: GCF_036014015.1. Lineage (NCBI taxonomy): Bacteria > Bacillati > Actinomycetota > Actinomycetes > Kitasatosporales > Streptomycetaceae > Streptomyces > Streptomyces sp. NBC_00457. The sequence goes on from NZ_CP107905.1 coordinate 189,928, forward strand.
GCTTGGTGGCCTCGTAGTAGCCGCGCCCTGGGGTCGCGAAAAGCCCGAAGATCGAGGACATGATGACGATGCGGCCCGATCCCTGCTCCCGCATGCCCGGCAGAACCAGTTGCGTCATCCGGGAGAGCCCGAAAACGTTCGTCTCGAACTGGCGGCGGACCTCCTCCATCGGGGTCTGCTCGATCGTGCCGTTGAGGCTGTACGCGGCGTTGTTGATCAGCACGCCGACCGCGCCGTGCTCGGCGGTGATCCGGTCGACGGCCGCGATCATCGACTCCTCGTCGGTCACGTCGACCCGCAGGGTGGTGATGCCCTCCTGCGCCAGGTCCTTGAGACCCTCCAGGCTCCGGCCGCTTGCGTAGACCGGCCATCCTGCACGGTGCAGCCGGAGCGCGAGGGCCCTGCCGGTACCCGACGAGAGCCCGCTCAGCGAGGAGACGCCGGTGATCAGAACCGCGCGGGACGGATTCATGGTCGGCCCCGCCTCAGTCGGCCGCGGCGGCCGCGGCCGATTCGGAGTCGTGCGGCAGTTCCTGCTGGGATATGCGGCTTCTGGTCACCGTGGTGCCGAGCCCGAGACCGTCCACCAGGCGGGTGATGAAGTTGAACAGCGCCGCGCAGAAGAACGCCTCGAGCAGTTCGTCGGTGGTCCAGCCGGCGTCCAACGCCACCTGCCAGTCCTTGTCGGTGATCCGGTAAGCGCTGTGGCTGAGCTTGGTCAGCAGGTGCAGCAGCACCCGGGTGCGCTCGTCCACCGGAAGGTCGTCGGGCGAGTCCGCGGCCTCGATCGCATGGGCCAGTTCCTCGCTACCACCGAAGACCTGCAGGAAGAAGTTGTGCGTGCCGACACAGTACGGGCACTGGTTCACTTTCGACGTCCAGGCGGAGATCAATTCCCTGGTCTGCCGGGGCAGCTTGCCGTGGTTGAAGACGCCGTCGTAGCCGGCGAGCATGGTCTCGAGCAGTTCCGGCTTGGACGAGACCAGCCGGAACATGTCGGGCACGAAGTCCAGCGAGGTGACTTCCTTGGCACGCTCGTAGAGCTCTGCCAGACGTCCGGTCGCGTCCGCCTCGTCGATCAGCGGAACGCGGACTCCCGAATTCCCATCCATCTGCACACCTTCCTTCTTATGAGCCAACCGAAGTGCGTGGCATGTTCCTTCGGCGGAGCACGGGCATCGCCTCCGCCTGGAAGTCGAGTTCCGGATCGAGGCCCTGCACGATTCCCTCGACCACCAGAAGCGAGAGCAGCGGGAACGCGAACTCGGGCACCGGATACAGTCCGAAACGCCGCTGGAGATCGAAGAGCCGTCCGGCGAACTTCGCCAGATTGAATTCACCGGACCGGGCCCCGGACGACTCTGTGACGAGTTCGGTGAGGCCCGCACGGAATCCGTCGAGATCGCAGCCCTCGGCGATACTCGCCGCGCTCTCGATGATGATCTCGGCGCAGAGCGGGCCGTTGCCCATGGCCATGTTGATGAAGAAGTCCGCGAACGAGGCGCGTACCGGGCCCGACAGCTTGATCACAAAACCAGCGTCGACGATGACCAGGGAGCCGTCGTTGTTGATGTAGAGGTTTCCTGGGATCAGGTCGCAGTGCACCAGTCCGTCCACGAAAAGCATCTCGTAGACCACCGACATGACCCGGCGCGCGGCGACCTTGCGTGCGTCCGCGGAGAGCGACTCCGGCGCCGTACGGGCCAGCCCTTCCACGTACTCCATCACCAGCACGTCCTCGGAACACAGCTCAGGCAGCGGTGCCGGGATCCGAATCCACTCGAACTCGCTCAGGTTCGCGCGCAGGTCGCCGAGTGCCACGCGCTCCGCCGTGAAGTCCAACTGGCGCAGGATCGCACCGCCCACCTGCGCGTGCATGACCTTGAAGGGCATTGACCGCAACTCTGGCAGCTGTTGCATGGCGCCCATGGCCAGCGCGGTCAGCCGGAAGTCCCGCCACATCACGCGGCTGATACCCGGCCTGCGCACCTTCACCGCCACCTGCCGGCCGTCGAGGGTGACGGCGCGGTGGACCGTCGCGATGCTCCCGGTGGCCACCGGCGTCGAGCTGAATTCGGCGAACGGCCATTCCCGACCCTGGTACGCACGGCGCAGAACGCCCTGCAGGCGGGCCCACCGAGGCGGAGGCGTCGCGTCCGCCAGCCGACCCAATTCCGCGCACACGTGCTCCGGCAGAAGATCTCGTCGCGTGCTGAGCAACTGGCCGATCTTGATGTACGACGGCCCGAGCGAGGTCAACAACGACGAGAGACGCTCGCCCGCTCGCGCCCACTGGCGCCGCCGCAGGCGCGCGCCGAGTGCAGCGGGCCCGAAGACCACGGCATAGCCGAACACGGTGCCACCGACCCGGACAACGCGAAGCGCCGTGCCAGGTAGTTCCGCGAGAAATCCAGCCGATCTCGCCATGTCTGTCCCTCCCGCCCACGCGATGGGCAACGTAAGCCGCACGGACAAGCGCGGCCCATCACGATCGCTGACGTAGGAAATCGTCGGCGTGCGAGGAGGTGAGCGACTACTCCGAGCGTGCCCTGCCCAGCACGCTCGTCGGCCCGTCCGCCGGTTTCGCGGCACGGCCGTAGCGCACGACGTCGGCGGCACATTCGAAGAACTGCGCCGCCTGCCGCCGCGCCACACTGGACCTCACGAACTGGCGGGCTTCACGCGACGGGAGGGCGGGAGGGTGATGGGAACGCGGTATCAGACACACCGGGCCATCGGGGCGACGAGGATCACGCCCGAAAAGTGGCGCGCGGCGCGCGCCGCGGTCGAGGACGTCGCCGACCGCTTCAGCGCCTTGGTCGAGTACGCGGATCCGCAGGCCATGGCGACGGCCGACTGGACCGTGATGGATACCGCGGCCCACGTCGCCGCCATCTCCTGGCTCAACACCTCCGCAGTGGTGTCTGATGACACGCCATTCCCGATGCCGGGAATGCGAAAGCAGATCGCCGCGACCACGGTCGACAACATCCACGCCGGCCTGAACTCGGCGCTCTTCCGCGCTTACCCGGAACGCGATCCCGGCGAGGTCGTGGGCAGGCTCCGTTCCTCGATCGACGAGATCCTGCGTCTGACCGCCACCGCGGACCCCACCAGGACCATAAGCTGGCTCGGCGGTTCGAAAGTCCCCCTCGCCGGCTTGGTGGCCCACCTGACCAACGAGCTGCTCCTGCACGGTCGCGACATCGCCCGCGCCGTCGACCTGCCTTGGCGTATTCCGCATGAGTACGCGGCGCAGTTCTTTGAGCTCTTTCTCATCGAGATCGCCCGCAACGGCGCCGGCCACATCCTGGACGACGACAGACCGGTGCACCAGGGTCGCATTGCAGTGGAATTCCGCTCTGACTACACAACTCCCGTCACGATGGTTCTGGATACCGGTGCAGTCTGGATCGAAGAGCCGAGCCGCGACAACGACGTGCGCGTCTACTTCAAGCCCGCCGCCCTGAGCCTCATGCTCTTCCACCGCATCCCCCGCGCCAAAGCAGCGATGACCGGCTCACTGCGTGTCTGGGGGCGGCGCCCCTGGCTCCTCGCCCCATTCCTCCGCAAGGTCCGCCTCCCGTAGGCCGTACTTGAGTAGCTGTTGTCGTGCCGGACTTGAGCGGTGTCTGTCGAGCGAGGGTTCCCGGTTGGGTGATCTTGCCGTGGCGGCGGCATGAGGGCAGGGTCTGCTGCGTAGCTCGTGGGTGTCGAATCCATGGAGTGTCAGGCAGCCCTGTTGTCTCCGTCTTCTGTGCTGGTGTCCGGGGGTCCAACTCGGCCGTTCTGTTGTGTGATTGCCTTGCGCACGTGTACGGCAGCGCTGGCCGACCGGCCCGACAGACGGCGGGCCGGTATCCGTCGGAACTGACCGACGCCGAAGGGGCCGGGCCGCGGAGCCGACCGCCGGGGGAATCGACTCGCGGCCGGTCAAAGCGGACGCCGTCGTCGGAGCGGACAGCCGCAGGTTAACGGCGGCAAGCAGTTCAGATCTCCGCGTGATCCTGTCGGGCAGAGGGGCCCGAGCCAGTGGAACCGGCCGGGCGGTGCAGGAGGTCGACGCGGTTCGAGGTGTGACGGCGAGGCCGGGACGGAGGCATGAGGTGCCGCTTGGCGAACAGGGCCAGCAGGCCGTAGCCCGCAAGTAGCAGCACAACAGTGAGAATCCATTCCTGGGACCCCCCTGGGCGGAAAACCCGGCCGGGAGTTCCCATGTCTACGGCCTTGACCTGCTGGCCGTTGTAGAGCGATCCGCGTCCGCTGCTGGAGAGGGTTACCCTCGTGTGCCAGACGGCGCCGTCGCGCGACCGGAACGTTCCCGACCAGCCGCAGCTCTCATGCCCGGGGTGGCTGACGCATTCGAGTCGGACCGCGGTGAAGGTTCCTGGTTTGCCGTCGGCCGTAGCGGCGAAGAGGGCCTTGCCAAGATTCGGTAGCGAAACGTACAGCAGCAGGCAGCCGGCCGCCAGGATCGCGAGGGAGGTGACCCGCGAAGGCCTTCGGCGGGTTGCAGTGGCGGCCACGGCTCGCTATGCCGGTTCCGCAGCGCAGGTGCAGCGCGGAGCAGAGGCTGCCTCCTTCGCCGGCCTACTGTGCAGGATCATGGCAACCAGCATCGGCATCGTCACCACCGCGTTATAGAACAGGTGAAGCTCCACTCGGGGTGCCACCAGTTGGATGATGCTCGTCGGGACCGCCCGCCCCGCCAGATACGCGCCTGTGAGTGCCTGGATCAGCAGCAACAGATGCTCGATGTGATGCCAGAACTGCACTCCGAGCGTGATGTTCCACCATGTGCGGGCGGTGCCGGTAAATCCAGGCCGTAGCAGCACGAAGCCAGCCAGCATGATCAGTGCGTAGCCATAGTGCATCCACTCCGAAGTGACCAGCCACGGAAAGGGAATGCCCAGCACACCGCGGGCTTGCGGTGCCGACCAGCCCCAGATGTAGATCTGGACCGCCTGGGCGACGTGCTCCGCCCAGTGGACGAGAACGATGATCAGGAACACACGCAATCCGGTGCGGTGAAGTCTGCTGTTGAGGGCACCGAAAGTGCGTGCCTGGTGGGCATGCGCGCTGGCCGTCATGCGTGATCCTCCAGTTCTGAGTCTGGGACGAAGCCATCACAGCAGCACCACGCAGGCAGGGGCTTCTTCGTGGGTGCGCAGTCGACTTCGGCGACCGTCGCTGGCCACGAGGAAAGATCGTCAACTTGCCTGGCACCGGGGCGACTTGTGTGGCAGGCAGACGCAAACAAGCGGCCGGCCGTCGCTCACCAGCTGCCCGCCCAACGTTTCACCAACGGGATGCTGCGACAGTTGCATCCCGATCACCCCGTCAGGCGGGACGCCGCTGCTGTCGTTCTGCCGGCACCGGAGTCGTGGTCGACACCTACGTTGCCCGAACCGGTGTTGCGGATGACCTCCACCCGCCCGGCCACAGGCGGCCGCCCGATCTGCTCTCGCTTCTTCGCATCCACGCTGATCGCCGGCTCACCGTCGGCATGGCGGTGCTGCTTGACCTGCTCGTTGATGTAACGGAACTGGGCATCTCCGTCGGGATGCTGGCTGCCCTCGACGGTCTTGACGTTCGCCTGCGGACTGAAGCCTTCCTGCCCGAGCAGCCAGCCCACCGTCGATACGGACACCGGTGCCCGAACACGACCGCAGAGCAACGGCCCGGCGCCCGCCTCGAGTTCTGCCACACCCCGGCGCCCGGTGGTCTCGCTGACCGCGGCAACTGCGTACGTACGCAGGTCGCCGTGCTCGAGCAGCCGGACCTCCGTCGCCAGAGGCAGACGTCTCTGCCACTCGTTCAGGTGCTGCAACAACACCGAACCCGCACCGGAGCTGGGAACAGGTCTCCTTCGGGGCCGTCATACTCCCCCGCGGCACGGCGCGGTCGCGGTTTTGATTGCCCCTGCCTGCCGCACGCCGCACCGTTCCGTGCGGCCCGGCGCCGCGAAGCAATGACCGGCACCCCCTTCAGGACTGGCAATTGCTCCCTGACGGCGAGGGCCGCCCAGTCGGGGGCAACCCCCATCCCCGGACGAGCGGCGCGTCTTCAGCAGGCCAGCGTGTGTCGCCGAGGACGTCGCGGCCGCTGGCATTCGGCTGCCGGACATTGTGGTCCTCGGCGACGTCGTGGGTTCGCGCTCAGCCGAACGACGCGATGAGCTCCAGCGTCCGCGCGTTCTCCTCGTCGGTTCCGAAGAGCGTCGCCATGAACTCGGTGGCGCCCGCGTCGGCGTACCGCCGCAGCTCGCGTTCCACGGTCGCCTCGTCGCCGGCGATCGCGACGTCGACCGCCGTGGCGACACCCTCGCGGTCGAGCATCGCCCGGTAACTCGGCTCGCCACCGGTGCCCACGGCCGCGTAGATGGTGCCCAGCAACTCGCGCCGCGCTGACGGGTCGTCGGACACGCAGACCGCCAGGCCGACCACGACGCGCGGCGCCGGACGTCCGGCCTCGCCAGCAGCACGGGTGATCGTCGGCACCACATGGTCGGCGATGGTGCGCGGCCCAGTGAATTGCGTGACGGTGCCGTCCGCCAGCTCGCCCGCCAGCCGCAACATCGCCGGACCGAGCGCAGCTACCATCAGCGACGGCGGCGTCGCAACGGGCACGTCGAGCGCACCGACGGCCGTCAGTGTCTCGCCGCGGTACTCGACGGGCTCACCGCGGAGCAGCGGCGCCAGGGCCGTGACGTACTCGCGCACGTGCCGCACCGGCTGGGCGTAGGAGTATCCGTAGATCCCCTCGATGGTCGCACGGTGGCTCGGACCGATGCCTAGCGTCAGCCGCCCGCCCGTCGCGCCCTGCACTGTGAGTGCCTGCCCTGCCAGCGCCAGCGGGTGCCGAGGGTAGGTCGGCACGACGGCGGTGCCCAGCTTGATGCCCGGCACCTCACGACCGGTGACGGCAAGCGTGGTCAGCGCGTCGCCCCCGAAGACCTGGGGCAGCCACGCCGTGCTCACGCCCGCCTTCACCGCCGCCCTGACCTGTCCGACCACGCCGTCAAGCGTCAGCCCGTGCGTGGTGACAAGCACACCACTCCGCATATCAGCGCTCCTATTCATCCCCAACTGCCGCTTCGGCTCACGCACTCCGCCTGCGATGCGTCAGATGTGTCGACGCAGTCCGGTCATGCACGTCGGCAGGATCCACCGACGGCCCTCGCTCACCGCACAGCGTGCGCGTCTGGGTGCTGGTTTTTTGCACTACATAGGAGCCTAGGCGCTCCATCGAGATAAGACTTCGTCGAGATTTCCGCATTCCACGTGGCGCTCGGCAGCACTGATGGGCTGGGATGGAGCTTCTTCGGCAGCCGATGCTTACCACCGAGGAGAGAATATTGCGTTGGTTTACTCAGGTTGAATTCGCAGTGTCCGGCGGGCATTGCCATCGCCAGATCAGCGGCTTCATGCTTCAGTTTCACCCCTGTAAGAGCGGCTACCGGTAGTTCGTCAAATCTGGGTGTTCCTCTCGGTGTCCCAGCAGAAGATGGTGCTGAAGATGGTCAAGGCCTTGGCTGCCTGGGCCCGAGGGGCGACGAGCTCTGAGGCCAAGCCAAACAAGGTGAAGTCGTGCATGGCGAAGCCCCAGGTACCGATGCCTGCGAGGTGATAGGAACCAGCACCATGTCCCAGGCCGCAGCCGGGTCGAAGCATCGACGTCGTCGACGAGGCGAGGGGTAGCGCCAGCGGTTTGGTTGAGAGCGACATGCGGCGACCAGATCAGCACCGCGAGCTGCACTTCGCCGTGACATAGGCCGTCTGGCTCCGGGCGGCCGGGCTCACGGTGCCTCTGATCAGCGCCCCACGCATTCCCTGCCTCACGCCCTCCCCAAAGTCGTAAACTGACGCATCGTCGCTTGATCGGGGGCCAGTCAGTCGTGGGTACTCAAGCTGTGGGGCCAAACTTGGTTGGGCGCACATACGTCCTAAAGGTAAGCGCTACCGACATACAGGAGCGCTCCACTACCTGCGGGATGGGCGGGGCCCTGAAAGTACGTCCGGACGTTGTCAGCCCAGAGTGGCAACGTCGAGGAGACTACAGCCGTCCTTTCCTTGGGCGGGTAGTTCGCGAGATCGCGTGCGCCTTGCACGGCGATCCACGAGTCGATACTTGGGAGGGAACACAAACCGCCATCCATGAAAAGCTGGCGGCTGTGGCCTTGCATCCCGCGACGCGCCCGTACGTCGAACACGCCATCGCGAATTACCTCGAAGCGCACGATGTCTTGGCGTCCGAAACTCCCAACCTGGAGTTTCGTTGTTTCGACCCAAAAGTCTTTCCCGAGCCCAACGGAACACTCACCGCTTGGGCCCCCCTGTACGAATCCCCAAACGGCGTAAGAGAAGTTCGGAAGCTCCGCCTAGGTAGTATCAGGGAGAAGCCACGGAGCCCGGACCGTTGGACTCTCGTAGCTGCGCACGTAGCTGGGCTCCTCCCTCCCCAAGGGGCAGTGTCGCGCATCCGAGTCGTAGAGATTGGGCTGAGTGACGCCTCACACCAAGTTCTTTTCGAAGCCACTCCTGAGGTAGTTCGGTCCCGCTTCACAGAACTCGCACTGCCTCACCTACTGAAGATCATCAGCGCTAACACCACACACCCCGGCACCTTCTGCAAGGACTGCAAAATTGCTGGCTGCTGCGGAGCGCTAGATAAGTGGGACGGCTTTTTGGGGCAAGCGACCCCCGGAGCAGCGACTCGATCCGTAAGTGCTAGGGATATTGAGGTCTACGAAACTTGCCCCACCCAATGGTTCCTTACACATTCGCAATTCTTGCCACGGGAGCCCACTTCCGGCCCCGCATCAAATCGCGGACGACTTGTTCATGAATGGATCGCGAGCGCGCACTCTAGAGCAAAAAAGTGCACCCCCGAAGAAGCTGGAGAGTTCCGCGACTCCAACACTTTCACTGGCAGCATGTCAGAGGAGGAGTACGGGGAAATTCAGCCCTTCCTCGCGCAACATGTACAGAACTGTCCCGTCGAAACGGGGAGTCAAATCATCTCGATCGAGGCACCGCTATACGGGTATGACGCTTCAGCCGATGTAGTGATCGCCAGCACACCTGACATGGTGTTCGTCGACGCTGACGGCTCTCTGGTAATTCGGGAAAGTAAGACGACTAACCGAGATATTCCCGAGGACGACGCCGAAGCATTTGATCGATTTTTCGCATCTGCTTGGCTTCTTAACCTTTTCGCCAGTGGATATAGAGGGCCTTACCAGAGCACCTCGGCCCGCCTCGAACTAGAGGTGATCTCAGCAGATGATGGCAAAGTCTTCACGTGGGACCTGAACGATTCAGGTGTTCTCCGCATGGCCAAGAAGGAGGTTCGCCAACGGGCCAAGGATTGGCACAGAGACACCACTTGGGAAGCCACTCCGGGAAAGCACTGCGCCTGGTGCCCAGTTAAGCGCTGGTGCCCAGAAGCCGACAGCGAAAACGTGGAGGAAGCCGATACATTGGAGTGAGTACCATAAAGTGAGGCACTCCGTGTTGGGCACCTCCACGGAGACGGGTGCGAAGGCTGCCTGGCGAGGCTACGCTTGTCCGGATACTCCCGTGCATGTGCGGGACGCAACGGGACAGCGAGGAGGGGGAGTTGGACGATCTGGAGCGCCCCTCCCCCAAGGCGATGGCCCATCGTCGACCGAACCTCCAGCCGCGGTCGAAGGTTCAGCCGTCGCGCCGCGAGGCGATAGAAAACCGTCCGAAGCGCTACGCTCCCGTGACCCTGGCCTGGTGCGACACCGGCACCCTGCTGTCTCTTGGCCGGCAGCCAGACACGCTCAACAAGGTGCGAGGGCTCTACGGTTCCACGCTGGTCGTCACCTACGCCGTGGCCCGGGAGATTCGGGCCATGGCGAATATTCGTGGTGCCCGGCGAACCCATGAGAACCGTGAGCGGTGCGAGAGCGCCGACTCGATCGCCGCGATGCTGGACGCCGGAGACATCCCGGAGCACCCCCTCCTCCTCACCGAGGAGACCGTCCGGATGATCGACCGCGTGCTCGGCCAGCTGGACGCATTCGAGGAGCGACAGAACTCCATCTTCGGCCGAACCGACGACGCGGTGCGTTCTTCTCAGAAACATACTGGCGAGGCGCACAGCATCGTGAGTGCCATGCTCACGGTCGGCCACGGCGCAAGCACCGTCCTTCTCACGAACGACAACGGCGCGATGCGCGTGGCGGAGCAAAATAACGTTGCTTGGAAGCACACGGGCCAGCTACTTGCGGAACTCGGGTGTCAAGACCCGCTCTTGACACCCGGAGAACTGCTTGCGGACTTCAACTACATGACGTCAAGCTTCGCGACTGTTCCCGCAGAGGTGCGACCGAGCAACGCCGAGTTCTTCACCTGTCACCGAGATGGCGACAGGTGCCCTCGCTGCGACGTCCAGCCTTAGGTGCCGACCAAGTCCCATCCGGCTGATCGCAGCTGATCCATCGCCGCTGCCTGGTCCCCATCAGCAATCACATCGGCTACTGCCCTCAGGGGGATCAACCCCGCAGCATAAGCATTCAGGGCTTGCTGTGTAAGACGGTCAGACGGGAAAGGATTTCCCTGGTTACCTTTGACCTCGAACCAGTTTTTCTCGTTACCAGAGATGCGCATTAGATCGGAGACTCTAGCTTCCCTGCAGGCCACAAAAGCAGGACTGATTGAAATGTCCTTAATGGTCTCCTGCAATGCATACATCGAGGCATCGCGACTGACGCCGTATGTAAGCATAAGATTGGTTACGAGTGAAGCCATCTGCTCAAATTGGGAGACTTTTCCACTTCTGCTGTAAGCGCACTGCACCGCTTCTTCAGGGAGCAGGAAGTTTCGCGCGAAGGAATCAGCAATGCGCTCAGCGCGCCTATCGTCATCTAGAACGGCACGGTCAATGACGATGTGCCCCGAGTCCCTTTGCAGAATGTGGCTCAGCTCGTGAGCGAGAGTGAATCGCTGCCGCGCCCAATTATCCTCGCAGTTGATGAGGACAACCCATGCCGAGAAACCATCCCAATCCTCAGGAACTGAGATGCCATGCACGTCTGTCGGGAGAGGACGATACTCCACGGGATAACCCAAGCTCTCAACGAGGGCCGTAAGGTCCTCGACCGGCTCCAGGTCGTCTATATCGAGGAAAGCCCGCAGGCGAGATGCGGTTTTTTCACCAGCTTCTCGATAGCTCCAAGATTTCGACGGAGCGAACTTAGGTAGAGGTATAACAGGTTCTTCGTGGCCCCAATCACGTGTCAGACGATCGACGGAAAGGAGCTTCGCGGCATGTGCAACATCGCTGCTGACATCGCGAATTCCCTCTAGTTGACCCAATCTGAAGCTAACTCCCATGGAAGGAGACTTTGCTTGCAGCAACGTGCTGGGCGGCACTTTGAAGAACGCACCAAGAGCGGTTGCCTCGTACAGGGAAGGCAACCGCGAACCTGTTACGAGGTCGTCCAAATCAGCCTTCGATCCGAGAAGCTCGATCAGTTGCGCAAGAGGTGCCTTCGCTTCGGAAATTAGGGACTGAAAAGTCGCGGCGAAGCGCTGTTCGAGCGTCTCACCCACTTTCATCACCGCCCCTTCTCATGTGCTGGCAACTCCCTGCGCAAGGCTCAGACATGGCCCATCTACCACTACCCAGTGTGGCAGATGTCTTGCGATCACACAGCGAGAGCAGCAGGACTGCCGCCCTTCGCCCCGTGCAAAGAACACTATCGCCAATCACTGACAGTCACTCTCTGTAACTTTTGTTGATGTGCATACATCGGTCGTGGCTGGCAGCACGTGCCAACTGCGTCGCTTCCCGGAGCGATGGTTAAGGCTCATTGCCATGGCTGCGTTGAGTAATCGTCCGTGAGGCTCACCCGCCCATGGCGGGCTCGCTGGCACTGAACCGCTCCGGGTCTGTTGGAGGCTCGATTCCCTGAGAGGATCGATGGCACGTCCGTCCCCCTACCCGCCCGAGCTTCGTGAGCGCGCAGTGCGCATGGTCGCGGAGATCCGCCCGAGCTACCCCACCGAGTGGGCCGCGATGAAAGCAGTCGCAACCAAGCTGGGGATCGGTGCGGCTGAGACGGTGCGGACATGGGTCCGCAAGGCCGAAGTCGACGCCGGGCAGCGGCCTGGCGTCACGTCCGAGGAGGCCGCGGAGATCAAGCGGCTGCGGGCCGAGAACGCCGCACTCCTGGCCACGCCTCCTGAGCCCGCTGCTGTGGCTGGTTGACATTGGCTGGGCGGGTGGTGGCCGTCGGATGACAAAGTCCTCGTCGTCAGGCTTGAGCAGGCGGGGACGGCCGCCCGCCCACTAGGGTCCAGACAGGTCAGGCCGATCTCGTTGAACCGGTGGATCACATCGCGGACGGTGTCTTCATCGGCCTGCACCAGCTGGGCGATCACCGGCCCCCGGTTCCCGCCGGCCGAAGCCAGCAGCATCATCGCCCGTCGGTAGCGCACCGAGTTGGTACTGCCCCGGCGCACTGTCTACTGCAGCTTCTGCCCCTCCTGGTCGGTCAGTCTGCGCACACAGACAGACTCGGCCACCGCGCCTCCAGCAGTCGGATCCGACATCCCCGCACATCCAACCGCCACGACCACCAACCCGGCGAACCAACGCGGTCACAGCACTAGCAAGCGGGCCAAGCTCGTCCTCGACGCCCTCGACATGGCGCTGTGGCGCGGCGACCGGGCCTGAACCCCCGCTGGACCGGGGCTGGTTCATCATTCGGACGCGGGCAGCCAGTACACGTCTTTCGCGTTCACCGCGCATCTCCTGGAGGCCGGCATCGACGCCTCGATCGGCACCGTCGGCGATGCTCTGGACAACGCGCTCATGGAATCCCAGATCGGCCTCTACAAGACAGAGCCGCCCGCTGGGCCTGCAGCGAAGCGCCAGCCCCACCGTGTATCTGATGGCTGTCTAGCTTAGAGATCTCGTCCGCGAGTCGTGCGTAGGACAGCAGGGTCTGCCACTCGATATCCACGCCCAGCTCAGCCAGGGCGTCCAGGATGTCGCCGAGATCCTTGGCGGCCGGTGCAGCGCGCGGCACGCACCACCCCATCTCCGCGATGAGGCTTCGGGCGTCTGTGAGACCGTTTGTGTCCCGCTTCGCGGGCGTCGCGGCCCCCTCCGCCTGTTTGTGCTCCTGGACAGCGGAACCTGCGTTCAGCACCTTCGCGATGACGTGATCGGGGTCATTCTGCTCCACGGTAATGGCGTCAAGGATCTCCTTGGTGGCACTGACAGATAGGCGACCAACGCCAATGAGCGCACGGATCAACCGGAGCCGGTGCAGATGGTGTTCGCCGTAGTCGGCCCAGGTGGCTGTGATCCGTTCGCCGGGAAGGAGGAGTCCGCTGCGCAGGTAGTACTTGATGGTCGCGATGGATACCGTGCTTCGCCGACTGAGCTCGGCCAGCCTCATGGCACCCACTCCATTCTCATTGGCCCGCCCACCGACGGTGCAAGACCATCACCGCATGCTCGGCTCGGTCCACGATGCAAGGACCTGTTGCAGGAGACGCTGCTGCGGGCGTGGCGGGCCTTGACGACCGGTACGAGGAGCAGGCGGCCGACTTGCAGACTCGGCTCTACCGGATCGCGACGAGCATCTGCCTCAACGCGCTCGGCACACGCGGCCCCACGCCGTTCCCATCCGGCCTGTCGCCCTCAGCGACGACCCCGGCGCCCCTGTCCACGGCGCCGTCAACGGGCAGCCTGCGCTCGCCGCCGCCTAGGTACGTGATGAGGACGGCGCGCCCCACCTGGCCACCCTGCAGGTGTCTACCGTGACCGCCGGGGGGCATCAGCACTGGGCACGATTTGACGCCTGTGACACCCATCTCTCCTTCTACGCATCCAGCCGGCCCTTAAGCTGCGCCGACGGATAGATGCCCTCCCAGACCTGGTGTTCGGAGGTAAACCCCATGGCCACCAGGCAGTTGATGAGCATCCCGTGCGCCATGAACGTCGTCGTCTCGTCGATGTCGGCGCCGAGCGGCAGATGCACCGTGTGCCACAGCCGCATCCATCCGCTGCGCACCGCCTCGCCGAGCTCGCGATCTCCGGCCTGCTCAGCAGCGGCCACGGTGACGTACGTCTGCATCTGCACCAGCAGCCGCTCGGGCTGCTCCGCGATGACCGTGGTGTACGCGTTTGCCATGGCGTGCAGGGCCTCTTCTCCCTCCAGCCCTCCGGCGGCCTCCTCGAGCGTGCGGATGGTGTCCTCCATGCACCGCTTGGCGGCCGCCAGAAAGATTGCCTTCGCGGATGACACTTTCGCGCCTCTCCTCTGCACTCATCCTGACCATGTGGCTTCGCTCTGACTGCCGCCGCTCGCGCCCGCTTCCTGCGCCTGCTCCATGAATTCATCCGCGCGGTGGGACAGGGCGGCTAACCGCGGCGCGTGATGATCGTTGGCCATGTCTTGAGGCGGGTCGGAACATTTCCGAATCCAACCTCCTGCTACATCCAGCATCTCGCCGCCGGTAATTTCACCCTGCGACTCCCCTACTGCGGATCCGGTCATCCGTTGCAACTTGCGTGCATGCTGTCGCCGGAGCCGGTTAGGTGCGACGCCGAACATTGCCGAGAATCGGGTCGTAAACGTAGTTACGCTACCATACCCCACCTGGTGAGTTATTTCTGTGACACTCAGCGTTGAGGACTCAAGCAGATATTTGGCCCGCTGCATACGCACAAGGGACAGAAATTTTATGGGAGACATCCCTACTTGACGCTGGAATACGCGACAGAAATGATAACTGCTCAACCCGGCGATTTCTGCGAGATATGCGAGTGAGAGTTTCTCTCCATAACGCTGCCGAATCACAACAAGTGCTCGCCCAATCGGCTCATCAATCTGATCCTTGAATGCGAATCCAAATACTTGCCCATTCGACCCCTCCCCCTCTCGACTTAAGCACTCAAGCCATGAGGCATCATCCGACATGGCCTGCCGCCCGCCTGGAAACTCGCTTAGTCGAGCTGGCAATTTTTCGTGGTCTCGATCGAGAGGCGGTTTCATGAGCGCTCCGCGCCGGCGACACATTCGATGGCTCGGCGTAGGGCATGCGTTCGCGCTGTTCCGGGCGGTGTCGCCATTGCTCCTCCAGACGCCAGCTACCGCGCCGAATACCGCGACGCGGTGGGCGCGCCGGCTGGGCGTGGTCACGCCCGGCCGGATGTGCCGAAGGTCCTGGCCCACCGCGCAGGTTGCGCCCCCTCAGGCCGGTCTCTTCGCTAACGGAAGCCTAGGCGCTTCATCGAGATACGGCTTCTTCGATATTGCCGTGCACCGCGATTACCTAGAACCTGGCGTGCATCGAGGTGAGGTCCCGCGCTGGCCTCCTGAGGGCACTCACCTAGTGTTACCCAGCCTGGTGCCGAAGACCAGCGGCTCGATAACGCACGCGCTGAACGCCTTTCGAGCGCGCGTTAGCCACCAGCGCACCGTCTTCTCTTTCCTTGCCCATCCCCGTGGGCGGCCAGAGGCGGCGCCTTAAGCCTGGCAAGGCAGGAGAAGGCATCGGGTCGCATGGTTGTCATAATGCAGAGACAGACCGTGTCAGTAATGGAATCTATAGTTCTAGCGGAATAGGCGGCTCCCAGGATACCTCCCGAAGCAGATAGATGACGGCCAGCGGCCGCAGGGAGTCCTGGTTCGGAAGAAGACTTTCCAGGAATCCTATGGGGCAACACGCGAGAAGTGCGAATAGGGCACCGCCCACCACTGTGGGAGCCAATGTGAGCCGCGGTCGGCGAGCCCACTTGTGTGAAGCAGGGGAAATCATGGCCGTTGCAGAAGACCGGGCCAGCACCGGTGCCCACTGGGATTCGAGCACCCGCTGGCCTTCTCGGGCAGTGCGTTCACGTGCACCTTCGGCGTGCCGGTACATCTGCCGATGCACCCGGCCGGCGCGGCAATGAGGTACTACCTCGACGGCATGGAGCCGGACCTGCCGATGACCCTCGGCACGGTACTGATCGGCGCAGGTCTGCTCGTGCTGCTGTACTGCCTTGTGCCCGCGCGGGAGCAAAGAGATCACCGCCGGGTCGACGGCTGTCCCGTCGACTGCCGTCTCCGCGGCCATCGCCGCAGCCCCGCTGCCGTTGGCGGCAGTAGCACTCCTGTGTGCCGGCTCGGAGACCAAGGCGCGTCGCCTCGAGGACATCAGCCACGACTTGAGGGCCAGCCGGTCCTCGGCTGCGACGCCAACACGACCCACGCTCGGTTCCACGAAGGGGTGATCGATGCTGATCTGCGTAACTGGTGGCACCGGCTTCGTCGGCGCCCACTCCGTCGCGGCCATTGCCCGCACCGGCGCACGGATGCGGCTGCTGGTCCGCAACCCGTCCACAGTGGACCAGGCGCTGCGCCCGCTGGGCGTGACCCCAGCCAGCCTGGAGGTGGTGGTCGGTGACGTCACCGACCGGATCGCTGTCGCCAAGGCAGTGGACGGAGTTGACGCGGTGCTGCATGCGGCAGCGGTGTACTCCTTCGACAGCAGGCGGCGTGCCGAGATACGCAGGACCAATGTGCGTGGCACGCAGCTAGTGCTGGGCTCCGCCCAGCGCGCCGGGGTGGACCCGATCGTCTATGTGTCCACCGTCGGCGCAATGTTCCCCACCGCCGACAGCGTGATCCGGGCAGACTCCCCGCTCGGCATGCCACGCGAGGCATACCTCGCAAGCAAGTCGGTTGCCGAGGCAATCGCCCGCCTGCACCAGGAAGAGGGAGCACCAGTGGTGATCACCTACCCGCCAGCGCTGCTCGGCCCACACGATCCGCGCCTGGGCGACCAGAACACCCGGCTGCAAAACGCCCTGCGCGGCTTGCTGCCCATCTGGCCAGGCGGCGGCTTTCCCGTGGGCGATGTCCGGGACACCGCCGAAGTTCTTGCTGCCCTGCTTGCCAAGCCGGCCGGGGTGCGGGAGCGGCACTTCGGCCCAAACCGCTATGTGACCACCCGTCAATATGTTCAGGCTCTCCGGCAGGCAACGGGCCGTGCACTCCCGGCGAAGTTCCTGCCGGCTCGCCCGATGCTGCCGTTCGGGATGCTCACCGACCTGCTGCAGCGAATCTGGCCCTGGCACATCCCTGCTGAGTACGGCGCCCTCTATACCTGTGCACACGCCACGCCCGTTGACGCGAATGCATCCACGTACGGCATCGCCCCACGGCCGATCGCCGACACCGTAGCCGACAGCGTTCGCTGGCTGTACGAGTCGGGGCATGTGTCGGCCCGACAGGCCGGCCTGGCGAGCAAAATCCTTGAGGAGCCCTAGGCATGACGGCGAATCAGCATCCCGACCCCTTCTTCAGCCTCGCCTACCGCTCCTGCCGCGAGAACATAGCCCGGCTGGCACGAGCACATCCCGAGAAATCGGAATGGCCGGTGCCCGCCTGCCCCGACTGGAGCGTGCGGGACGTGGTCGCACACCTGCTCCAGAACTGCCGGAGGGTCGTCGCAGAAGTGCCCGGTGACATCAGTCCACCTGTGGCTCCGCAGCCGAACACTCCTCTCGTGCACCTGCTCACCGCCTGGGAGGAGTTGGACGGGGTACTGGCCCAGGTACTGGAGCGCACCCCCTGGCTACGCCGCGGCATGCTGCTGCTGGATGCGTTCTCTCATGAGCTCGACATCCGCGGCGCCCTGGGCATACCCGTGCCTGACGACCATCCCGCTTTGGCTGACGCACTGGAACTGGCCACGATGGGCTTCACGATGTCGGTGAATGCGCATCGCCTCCCGGCGCTGCGCATCGAGACGCCCGACCAGAGATGGCTCGTCGGCGCGGGCGACCCTGCCGCGACTGTGCGCGGAGAGAGCCTGGAGGTGTTCCGTTCCCTTACCGGGAGGCGCACCATCCCGCAGATCCGCGGTCTTTCCTGGAGCTCGGCGCCCGAATCCTGGCTGCCTGCCTTCACATGGGGTCCCTTCACTCCACCGACTCAACCGATCGAGGCCAGTGCGGGAGCAGTGGAGCAAGGGCCTTGGTTCCTGCCGCCGTCCCTGAGCCTAAGAGGCGTTCTCTAGCGTGCAGCGAGGCCCCCGGATGCACCAGATTGCTTTGCCACCGCATTCCGGCCGAAGTGCCGCTCACGCCCCCTAGCACCGTCCACATAGGCAACGCTGGGGACGTGAGCAGCATCGTGGCCGGTCATAAGAACGTGCGCCATGCGCAGGGCGGGATCCGGAGCCGAATCACCGTGCTTATGAGGAGAGCGCAGGATCAGGCAGTACCCACGGGTCGAGACGTACACCCTGCGCGGCGACAACATGCCCCGGCTAGACCGCAGATGCCCGCCGATCCTCTTGTCTCTTCGCTGGAAGCCTTGCTCCAGAGGGGCAATTGCCCGGCTAGCAGAAGGAGAGGGTGCTGGCATGAACAGAATTGCCATCGTTGGCATGGCCTGCCGCTATCCGGATGCGGCATCTCCCCAGGAGCTGTGGGAGATTGCCGTCGACGGACCTCGTGCCTCCCGCTGGCTCCCCGATGTGCGTATGGGCCATTGGGACTGCATCAGCTCCGATCCGGCACTGCCAGACCCCTTCTACGCCCACGATGCGGCCGCTCTCGAAGGTTTCGCGTCCAACCGCACCCCCCACACGCCGGCAACCACCGCGTACCGGTCACCCGACTCCGCCTTCTGGCTCGCCCGCGACGCCCTGGGCCGCGCGTTTCTCGATGCGGACCTCCCAGCGGGCGAGGCGCTCGCGCGCAAGACCATCAGCGTGGTGATCGGCAGCACGCACAACGGCGAACCTTCCCGCGCCAACGAAGTGCGGCATCCTTGGCCCTACGCGCGACGGCTAGTGGTCGGCGCCCTCGAGGAGATGGGCTGGGACAACGTTCGCATCGCGGAATTCACAGCGCGCCTGGAGGCGCACTACCACAGGCGCTTCCCGCCCACCGGCCAGGACACCGTGGCCAGCGGCCTGTCCAACGCCGTCGCCGGACGCATCTGTAGCTACTACAACTTCAACGGCGGCGACTACAGCGTCGGTGAGGCCTGCTCCCCGTCCCTGATTCCCGTCACCACAGCTGGGTCCGTCCTGCTGAGCGGGGTCGCCGACGTGGTCGTTGCGGGCGGTATCAATCTGTCCATCGACCCTTTGGAGATCATCGAGTTCGCCAGGGCTGGGGCGCTCGTCAAGAACGAGATGCGCCTGTACGACCGCTACTCAAACGGGCTGTGGCGGGGCGAAGGCTGCGGCATGGTAGTCCTCATGCGTGAGGAGGACGCGATCGCCGCCGGCAACCGAATCTACGCGAGCATCGCGGGCTGGGGGATTTCTTACGACGACCAAGGCGACATCACCCGACCCGAGGTCAGCGGTCACCACCGCACATTGCAACATGCCTATGAGCAGGCGGGGTTCGGCATCGAAACCGTGCCTCTCTTCGAGGTCGACGGCACCGGGACCAGTGTCGGCGACAGCACCGAGTTGACGGCGCTGTCGCAGTCGCGGGCCGCCGCGGGAGCACACACGCCGTCCGCCGCCATCAGCTCCATCAAGGGAACGATCGGCCACACCAAGGCTGCGGCCGGGATCGCTGGTCTGATCAAGGCGGCCATGGCACTGGACGCACAAATACTTCCACCGGCCATGGGTTTTACGAATCCGGGCGAGCTGCTCACCGGCAAGCGGGCCAATTTGAGGGCGCTGCACGGAGCCGAGGCTTGGCCTGCCAAGGCACCGTTGCGAGCGGGAGTTTCCGCCATGGGTCTTGGCGGGATCAAGACGCACGTTGTACTTGAGAAGACCGAACCCAGGTAGCGCATGGCCCTCAGTCGAGGGTCCGGGGCGACCAGAGACATCCTCGGACCCACCGGGTGCTGCATCGCCGCCTGGACAGGGGCTGCGGAGTCGCAGGTGCCGGACGGTTTGCGGGGGGTGTTGTCAGTGGTGGCAGGCAGGATGACCGGCATGACGACACCAGCTGCAGTGATCGTGGATGCCGCCGCTTACGCGCAGGCGGTCGAGGACGCGGTGAAAGCGTCGGCCGCCTACTACCTGGGCGGTACCTCGGTGCTGGACGACGACGCCTACGACCGGCTGGTACGCGGCATCGCCGCCTGGGAGGCCGACCATGCCGACCAGGTGCTGCCCGGCTCGCCGATCGGGAAGGTCGCTGGCGGCGCCGTGGAGGGCGATGTCCCGCACACGGTGGCTATGCTGAGCCTGGACAACGTGTTCTCCCGGGAGGAGTTCACCGCCTGGACCGCCTCGCTGGCCCGCCGGATCGGCCATGACGTGGCGCAGTTCAGTGTCGAGCCGAAGCTGGACGGGCTCGCGATCGCCGCCCGCTACACCCACGGCCGGCGACGGGATGGCCGGGGAGGACGTCTCACACGCCATCGGCACGATCGTCGGCCTGCCGCAGGAGCTGGCGGATTCGGTCACGGTAGAGGTGCGCGGCGAAGTCTTGATGACCACCGCCCAGTTCGAGCACGCCAATGAGGTTCGTACCGCGCACGGCGGCCTGGTGTTCTCCAACCCGCGCAGCGCTGCGGCGGGCAGTCTGCGTGCCAGGGACCGCGCCTACACCGTACCGATGACGTTCTTCGGCACGGCCTGCAGAAGGCACGCGCCGCCGCGGTCCCTTGTAGCCGTCTGCCGGGCGTTGCCGGCATGCGCAGCCGAGTTCAGTCGACCGGGTCCGGCAGCCACTCACCTTTGCGCATCACCGTGCGGCCAGGAAACTCGTGAAATCCGTTCCATACCTGAATGCGGCGAGGGAGCAGCCGGATGTAGAGGTAGCCCGGCATCTTCCGTGGGTCATGAGAGACAGCGGCGTAGCGGTCGGCGACGTCCGTGTCGACCTCTGGAACCGGCACGAGACCATCGAGAACGGTATCGACCATCACCACATCGGACGTGGTGCCCACTGCCATGCGTGCCCACCCGGTCTCCCGGAGGTTTCGGACGGTTTTGCTGCTCGCGCCGGTTGCCGTGACAATGGCGTCGTTGTCGCCGACGAACGCCACCGGGATCAGATGCGGTCTGCGGCGCCCACATGTTGACAGCCACATCTGGGACTCCTGCTGAAGCCGCAGGCGGGCGGCAGCGAGGCGTTCGTCATGAGTACGGGGCGTTGGCATAACGGGGTTTCCTCCTGCGCAGCGGCCTGGCCGGCAGGCATGCGCCTTCTTTGCGTTGGGCGGTGGGCGGGGAGAGCGCCGCCGTGACCAACGAGCACCCCGACATCACGTCACCGGGCCTCCGGCCCCAGGAGGTGCCGTCGCAGACGCTGATCAAAGGCCCGGCCACCGTCCGGTCCGGCGCAATGCCGGACAGTTCGCGGGCGGCAGGTCTGCGTCACGCGGATGCGCGCGTACGTCACCGACGCCGAGGCTGGCACCGGCAACGGGGTTCGGGCGGCAGCCGAATCCCCCTATGCCTTGCGCAGGGTGTGTCCCCCGATCTGGCGACGTTGCCGCTGCTGCGTCGTGCCGGTCAGATCCGCCAGGAGCGGATGCGGTCGGCGGCATCGTACCCGTCGGCGCGGCCGGCGTCGATGTCGCGGGCGAGGTCGATCAGGGCGCCGTAGGGCGCATCGATGGCTTCGGCAGCGGCGTCCATATACGCCACGACGATCGCGGCGCCGTACAGGGCGTTGCGGGCGGGGAGCGGGCGCAGCCGGATGATGGCGTGCATGAGGGCGGCTGCGCGCCAGGCGTTGTCCACGGTGACGCCGACTTGTGGGGTGTTGACGCGGTGGCGGGCGCTGGCGGCCACGAGGTTGGAGAAATCGTGGACCTCGGGGTGCTTGGGCAGCACTTCCGCCTGGCGTTCCAGGAGCCAGCGGATGTCGATGTGGAGTTCCACGTCAGGCGGCCCGCTCCTGGTGTCCGGAGGCGTCCAGCCGGGCTGGGGTGTCGTCGGGGAAGGCGGCGTCGAATGCGTCCGCGTTGGCGGCGACGAAGGTGCGGAACACCGCTGCGGCGCGGTCCAGGCGGGGGTCGCGGACTGCGTTTCGCGCGGCCTCGGTGATGAGGGCGGTTACGGTGGTTCCCTCGGCTTCGGCCTGTTCTTGCAGCTGGGCGTGGAGCTCTTCAGGGACCCGGATTGTCACTGACTTCGACATACGCTGAGCGTACAGCAAGTTGTACAGCAGAGCAGGTGGATCAGGTGGAACCGGCTCCCGACCAGGTGGTGGTCGGTGGTTGTTCTCACTCGGTTTGGCAACCTCACTGGCCGCCAATCACACCTTTCTCGTGGAGCCCTTGAGGCGGCGCGCCATGGCGTGGGCCCGTTCGGTGGGGCGCTCCAGGAGGGGGCCGCACAAGGCATGGCATGGGGGTGCCGACGCATTCCAGGTCGATGGCGGTGCGGAACCGGGGTGCGCCGTGAGCAGCGCATGCTCGAACTGTGTCAGGGCGCCCGCGGTCGCGCCGAGGGCGAGCAGCGCGTCCGCCCCCTCGCCCGCGTCCTGACGGGACGCGGGCGCTGCCGGGGTCGGCCCCGGGGGTCCGGCATAGCGTTCACTTCCATTCATTGCAATGAATGAAGCAGGCGCTGTTGCATTAGGTTCAGAGTTGTTGCAACGATTTCTAGGCTTTTACCTGCACTGATTGCGAATGTGCGCAACTATTATGTTGCCTGATTATTGAATGCAACGTAGCGTTTCCTTCGTCAGAAACTGCGAGCCGAAGGATCACTCCATGAAGCAGTACGCCACCTCCGGCCCCGTCTCCGTTGTCCTCGACATCCCCGCCGGGCACATCCGCCTCGTCGCGGCGGAGCGGACCGAGGTCGGCTACGGCGACGGCGTCCTGCGGGTCAAGGCCGCGGCGGCGAAGAACCGCCTCCTCGGACCGTCCGGCTCCCTCGAGGTGACCATCCGCTGCCCGCCGGCTCCCACGGCGAGGCGAAGGCGTCCGGCGCCGAGTTCCGCGGCGCCGGACGCCTCGGCGACGTCGCCTTCGAGGGCGCTCGCCTCACCCTCCAAGCCGGCGGCATCACCGTCGGCGCCGGCTTCACCCTCCACGCCACCACCCAGCACGGCGACATCACGGCCCGCAGCCTGTAAGGCCCCTGACGCCCCGCCGGAAAGGAGCACGCCCATGACGTCGCCACGCGCGCGCCGGCCCGGGCCGGCGACGCCGGCCGGTCCCGGACCCCTCGCCTCGTTCCTGCGGTTCACGCTCTTCGGGGGCGGCGTCGGAGTCCTCTGCAGCTTCGCGGTACCGCTGCTGGCCCTGGCTATGCCCTGGGCGGTCTCGAACGCGGTCATCACCGCCGCCTCCACCCTGCTGTGCACCGAACTCCACGCCCGCTACACCTTCGCCCAAGGGCGCGGCGCCGGCTGGCGGGAGCACGGGCAGTCGGCGGGCTCGGCCGCCGCCGCCTACCTGGCGACCAGCATGGCCGTGTACGTCCTGCATCTGGTGCAGCCCTCCCCCGGCCTGCTGACCGAGCAGATCGTCTACCTCGGCGCCTCGGGCCTGGCCGGCACGGCCCGCTTCGCCGTCCTGCGCCTGTACGTCTTCGCCGCCCGCCGCGGCCGGACCACGCGGCGGCCCCTGACGCGGCAGGGGCCGGTGGCCGCGCCCGTCCTCGCGGCATAGGCCGTCCCCCCGGTGTGCGACAAGACGGTGACACAAGCCGCCAGGCCGATCGAACCGCCCACTGCAGCGAGTTGAGAACACTGGCGGCCCTGGCCATGATCCAGCGCGCGCCGGCGGGCTCGCCGTCCGCCCGGAGCCGAGCGGGATCTGCGCGGGAGGCAACCACGGGCCGCACAGCGTGAGTTCACCCGGCTCACCGGTCCGTGAGAGGCGGGTCCGCAGTCCGGGAGAGCGGCCGCAGCCGCGCGCCGGTGCGGGCCATGGGCTGCCCTCGGGAACTGGGCCACCGGCCCCGGCTCACCGGCCGTACAGGCATCGCCGACGGCTGAAAGCTGCGTCTGGCGCGACGTCACACCGCGCTGGGAACATGCCGGCAGGTCAGAGTCGTTGATCTCAGGTCCCGCTGCTGAAGACCGCGAACCGAGGAGTGCCTTGCCCGACACGTCATCCACCGCCGCCGTGTCCCCTCTCCCGCCGCTCACCGCCCAGGCAGAGCACCTGATCGAGCTCGGGGTGCACGAGCTCGCGGGGATACCCGCCGACGCACTGCGTACGTTCACCAAGGACGCCGGCAGTGCCGGCAGCGATGCCCTGCTCGCCGTCCACCCGGACCGCGCCCCCGCCTCCGTCCTCGCACCGCTGCTCCGCCACGACGGCAAGCCCGGCTTCGTCGTCACCGACATGCCCGACGTCGACCGCTTCGCCCCCCACGCCGTCGAGCTGCCCGACGCTCCCCTCTACCTCGTCACCGGCCTCGACCGCGGCGACCACCTGGCCAACTGGAGCCCCGACGAGGCCCTGCCCGCCCTGTCCAAGGAGGACCGCACCCCGCTGCTGCTCACCGAAGGCATCCACTGGGTGCTCCAGCAGCCGGCCGTCCTCGAACGCAACCGCTGCTTCATGACCATCGGCTCCCGGCTGCGCAAGGCGAACGGCACCCTGGACGCCCGCACCCCGGCGATCTGGATCAGCAACGGCACAGGGCGGGACGGATCGAAGCGGCGTAACGCCCCGAAGGTCGGCTGGTGCTGGTGGGGCAACCGCCACACCTGGCTGGGCTTCGCCTCCGCCACGAGCCGCAGGCACTAGCTTCCCCACCAGCAGGCGGCCCGCAGCCTGACGCCGCATCCGTCGGCGCCCCTCGCTTCGCTCGGCGAGCGGTCCGCGTTCGAAGCGGGCGTCAGGAGCCGTCGGCTGGATTGCGGTGTCCTCAGCGGACGCGGGGGGACGTGCGGCGGCTCAGCGGGCCTGGTTCGCCTCGCGGATGATCGCGTAGGCCTCGGCCACGGGATCCGGGCGCCCGGGCTCGTCGGGATTGACGACGAAGTGGATCTCTTTGACCCGTCCTTCGAAGACGTCGAGTGCCAGGGCGTTGAGGATCTTGCCGTTGCGGTCGCGGAAGACCGCACCGGGCCGGCCGTTGACCAGGCGCTCTTCCAGCGTGACGCCGACGTGCAGCAGCGCAGGAACGATCGCCGCGAGCAGCCGGGCCACGTTGTGGGCGCCGGCGGTGCAGGTGGGCCAGGGCAGTGGCTCGCGGCCACCGTCGCTGGCCAGGGCGATCGCGGCGACGAGCTGGCGGCAGGCGGCCTGCGAGCACCCTAGGGCCGATGCGATCTCGCGGATGCTGCACCCGAACGCCTCCCGCAGCACGAAGACCGCGCGCTCGAGCGGGGAGAGCCGCTCGAGCACCAGCAGGGCCGCCGTCAGCAACGAGTCGGCCAGCTCCACCGGCCGCTCGGGGTCCTGGCGAAAGCCACCCGGCAGCGGCTCGGCGGGCCATGGCCCGCCGTGCCCCTCCCGGCGCAGGCGGGCCGAGCGCAGGGCATCGGTACAGATCCGGGTGACCTCGGCCGCGAGATGGCCCTCGGTCGACGCGGGCCGCGTCGGGGTGGCGGCCCAGCGCAGCCAGGTCGCCTGGACGGCGTCGTCCGCCTCGCGCGCACTGCCCAGGATCCGGTGGGCGATCGCGAACAGCAGCGGCCGCAGCTCCTCGAACTCCTCGGTCCGTCTCACACCGGCTCCTCCTTGACATTCCTGCGGGCTCCCGCTCGCTCCCGGCCGCCGCTGGCGGCCGCAGTCATCCGGTCTGTGCCGGCCGCGCGGAAGGGGCTGCGCCGTCGCCCGGGCATCGCGCCCGCCCCCGGGGGGAGGCGGTCCGGACGGCTGTCCCACGCGGTGCGCAGGCAGTGGGGAAACGGGTCGTGGACGGCCGTCGCCCCGGTGCTCAAGGCGGGCGTGCCCGCCGTCGGGGGATGAGAGCGACGGGCACGCCCAGGGGGGACTTGCGGGCTCCACCCTAGGAGCGGCAGGCCGGCAAGTCCCGTACGTGCTGCGGAACTTCGAGCTCAGTTGCGGCACGGTTCCAGACCGGGCGGCCGCGTACCTGGGTGAGCAGGGTGTGCGGGCAGGCTGGGCCGACTGCGTGCGGGGTCAGTGGCTGCGTGGGGCGACCAGGCCGGATTCGTAGGCGTGGGCCACGAGTTGGGTGCGGCCGCGGGCGCGGAGTTTGGACTTGGCCCGTTCGATATGGGACTTCGCGGTCAGCGGGCTGATCACCATGTGGTCGGCGATCTGGCGGGTGGAAAGCCCCTGCGCGACCAGGGTGACGGCCTCGCGTTCCCGCCCGGTCAACTCGGCCAGGCCGGTTGCGGCGGGGATGCGGTGCGGCTGGGCGAAGAGCCGGTTGATCACTGTGCGGGTGACGCAGGGGGCGAGCAGGGCGTCGCCGCGCGCGATGACGCGTACGGCGTGCACGAGGTCGTCGGGCGCGATGTCCTTGACGAGGAATCCGGCGGCGCCGGCGCTCAGCGCGTCGAAGACGTCGTCGTCGAGGCCGTAGCTGGTCAGGATGACGACACGGACCCGGGCCAGGGCCGGGTCGGCGGCGATGCGGCGGGCCGCCTCGATGCCGTCGAGGACGGGCATCTGGATGTCGGTGAGGACGATGTCGGGCAGGTGCCTGCGTGCGAGTTCCAGGGTCTGCTGCCCGTGGGTGGCCTCGGCCACCACCTCGATGTCGTCCTCGGCGTCCAGGAGCGCGCCCAATCCGCTGCGCAGGAGCGGCTGATCGTCGGCGAGCAGGATGCGGATCATGCCGCGCAGTCCAGAGGCAGTCGGGCCCGGAGCAGTTCGGCCTCGAGGCCGGTGATGCGCTCGCCCGCACACCGAAGGCCGCAGCGGGCTGTCCCCGGCCGCTGCTCGAGGTCATGCCGGGTGCGTCTGAGTTCCTGCCCGGCTTTTTGCTCGCGCCCGGTCGCTTCGAGCAGGTCGTGCCGCTGCTCTTCGGCGTCGTGATGGCCGTGGCTGCCTGCGACCGCGTCCGTCACCCGTGCGCGGGTGTCGCTGTCCTGGCAGGGGAACGCGGTGAACACCGCCCGTTCGGCGATCGCCCTGACGTTCAGCCGGCCGTGTTCGCGGCGGAGTCGACTGATCGTCGTCCCGGCCTGGGCGGCCGTCCGGACCTGGCGTCCAGGGGCAGCGCTGTGCGCCGCGGGGGCACTGGTCGTCATGCTGCTTCACCTTCCGTCGTTGATGTGGCCGGCTCCTGGGCCCCCAGTGCGGTGGCCCTGTCCGACGCACATGCGGCGGGCCGCCCGGACGGGCAGTGGTGCGCAGTGGTGCCGGGGGTCAGATGGCGCCGGGGGCGTGTGCCGCCGGACCGCGGGGAGCGCGGGGGCGGCTCACCCAGCGGATCGTCTGGATCTGGCCGTCGAGGAAGTCGAACGCCAGGGCGCTGAGGACCGTGCCGTGGCGGTCGCGGAAGACTGCGCCGGGGCCGTGGTGCACCTGCTGCGGCTCCATGGTGACGCCGATACGGACCAGCGCGGGGGTCATCGCGGCCAGCACCCGGGCCACATACTCCGCGCCGACGATGAGCCCCGGCCAGCGCAGAGCCCTGCCGCCGCCGTCGCCCGCCCGCGACACGGTGGCGGCGAGCTGGTCGCAGGCCGCCTCCGAGCACCCCAGGGCTGATGCGATCTGCGACAGGTCGCACCCGAAGACTTCCCGCAGGACGAAGACCGCCCGCTCGAGCGGGGGCAGACGTTCCAGCAGCAGCACGGCCACCGCCGACAGCGACTGGGCCGGCTCCACCGGCTGATCCGGGTCCTGGCCGGCGCCGCTCATCAGCGGCTCGAACGGCCGCGGCCCGGCGGACGTGTCCCGCTGGACGCGGGCCGAGCCCAGCAAGCCGGCCGAGATCCGGGTGACCTCGCCCGACAGGAACGCCTTGCCCGGCACGGGCAGCGTGAGGGCAGCCTCGTAGCGCAGCCAGGCCTCGTGCACCGCGTCGTCGGCCGCGGCCTGGCTGCCCAGGATCCGGTGGGCGATCGAGAACAGCAGGGGCCGCAGCTCCTTGAACTCCTCATTCCGGCTCACCCACGCCCCTCCTTGAATCCAGGCCGCCGCGACGGACACCGCACCTCCCGGCAAGCGCTCCGGTCCGCCGTGCACGCCGCCGCCCGCGGCCGGCCGCACCAGGGCCTGTCCGGCCCGCCGCGGGGTATCCGCCTCGGCCACCACTCCCCCGCCCACGCATGCACCAGCCGGCCACGGCTTCGCGCGGCCGGCGCGCGGCGTACGGGAGCGAAGCCCGACAGGACGGGAACTTAGGCATGGGCAGGCAATGACGCCCGCCCGTCTCCCGGAGGGGGTGTGGGGCGAGCGAGCGCAGCATCGTGCAGAACCACCCTAGGGGCGGCACCACACCCCCTCCCGCAGCTCCTACGGAACCTCGAGTTCCCTCGGAGCGGAACTCGAGTTCACGCCGCCGACGGTTTGTTCGTCCGCATCCTCAACGGCCCCGTCAACGCGGCGTGGCCCGACCGTGTGGGAGCCGGTGAAAGACGGCGGGCGGCTTGCGAGGGGAGAAAGGGCTGCGTACAGATCGGTCTCCGCATCCGCAAAGACCGCGCATGACGCGGCAAAAAGCCGCTCACCACTGGCCGATGGCCGGCGCGCCTGTCTCGTGCTGCCGCCACATCCCGGTGAGGCGGGCAAGCCGCTGCGCGACGGCGAAGCCGTGCAGCGCCGCCACCCTTGCCGTCGCTGATCTCGAACGCCGTGGCGCCCACGATCCGGCCCCCGGGCACGACGAGCACGGCGGGCCGGCCGTTGACCTGCCCGAGGCGGATCGCGGGCGAGCCGCCGGCCAGGCGCCGCTTCGCGGGCGTAGGCCTAAAAGCGGACCGCATCATGGTGGCGGCCCGCTCGGAGCTCTCGTAGCGCCACAGCGTCCTGGACAGGCCCGCGCCGTCAAAGACCGCGGTCCCGTCGTCGGTGAGGAGCGCCACCAGAGGTTCGGTACGCCCCGAGGACGCGGCGGCAAGGAACTCCTCGAGGACCGTGCGCGCGGACGCCGGGTCCACCTCACCGCCGCCGCGGCGCGCGGCGGCGATCCGGCGCCGGGCCCGGGGGACGTACGGCCGGCTCGCCCACTGCGAGATGTCGAGGATTGCCCGTTCCACCGGGGAGAGCCGCTCCACCAGGGTCGAGGCCGCGAGCGTCACCGATGCGCGCTACTCGAAGGTGTCGGCCGGGCCGGGCATCGGATCGCCGTCGACAAGCGGCTCGGCATCCAGGCGCCGGCCGCGCGTTCCCGGCGCACCGGCGCCGAGCGGAGCCGGTCCAGGCACAGGGTGGTGACGGCTTGGGGCAGCCACGCCTGCGGCACCTTGATCCGTTCCCGGTCGGCGGCGTGCCGGTGCAGGGACGCGTCCCGTCTGCCCGGCTCGACGGCGTCGGCCGCCGAGCCGGGCAGACGGGACGCGAGCGAGGCCGGCCGCGGCCGGCCTCGAAGCGGTCAGCGACGGCGCTGTCCCTGCGGACGGCCTTATGCGGCGGCATTCCCGGGCGCGGCGGCAGCGGCCGGGGTGGCGGCGGCCGTCGTGGCGGCGGTCAGGCGGCGCTTGCGCTTGGGCATGCCGAAGGTCGGGTGCGCAACGCCCCACAGGCTGGCCTTGAGGACGCCCGTCTTGAACCGCGCGGCCTTGCGGCCGCCCATGAACCAGGACTTCGCCCGTACGTCGCCGTCGACCATCTGGAAAATCGCGTCGTGCCGGCCGAGGCTGATCTGGTTGCCGATGTAGGTCTTCTTGACGCTCGGAACCCGGCGTCCGGTCAGCCGTGCCACGATCGCGTCCGTCGCCTGCATGTTGGTATGTCCCGCCGAGGCGCAGGACATCGGCAGCGGCCGGCCGTTCGCGCCGATCGCGTACGCGCTGTCGCCCGCGGCGTAGACGTCCGGGTGCGACAGCGAGCGCATGGTGTCGTCGACGATGATCCGGCCGTCCTCGGTGACCTCAAGACCGGCGGCGGCCGCGAGGGGGTCGACGGCGAACCCGGCCGTCCACACGGTCGCGTCGGCCGGGAAGGAGGTGCCGTCGCCGCCGACCGCGTACCGCGCCTGGACGGCTTCGATGGTGGTGTGCTCGTGGACGGTGATGCCGAGGCGGTCGAAGGCTTCGTGCAGGTGGCGCCGGGCCCCCGGGCAGAGCCAGGCTCCCGGCTCGCCACGGGCGGCGAGCGCCACGCACAGACCGGGACGCGACTCGGCGATCTCGGTGGCGGTCTCGATGCCGGTCAGGCCCTCGCCGACGACCAGCACGGTGCCGCCGGGGCCCAGACTGTCCAGGCGGGCCCGCAGCCGCAGCGCGGAGGCCCGTCCCGCGACGTCGAAGGCGTGCTCGGCCACCCCGGGGACACCGTGGTCGGCGACCCGGCTGCCGAGCGTGTACAGCAGCGTGTCGTAGCCGAGCTCGCCGTCACCGTCCTCGCCGGTCACGGCGACGGTCCTGCGCTGCGGGTCCACCGCCCTGACGCGCGCCACGCGCAGCCGTACCCCGGTGCCCGCGAACACGTCGGCGAGCGGCACGGTCGCATGGTCCCGGCCCGCCGCGAGCTGGTGCAGGCGCATCCGCTCGACGAAGACCGGCGCAGCGTTGACGACGGTGATCTCCGTGTCGGCCGGCGAGAGGCGGCGGGCCAGGCTCCCGGCGGCGAAAGCCCCGGCGTAGCCGGCGCCGAGGACGAGGATGCGGTGCTTCATGGTGAGGCTCCTGTCTGAATCGCTTGCCCCCTTGAGCGGGACAGCGCAGCGATTCCTGACAGGAGCCGGGTATGAGGTGGGTCACACGGGCCGGTGCGGGTGGGGTTGGGAACTGCTGCCGGTGTACTGAGCGGGAGTGACTTTTGGTGAATGTGAGTGAGTGCCGGGGCCGGATGTGGCTGGCTGCCGCCCGGCGCCTGCGCGGGGACGGTCTTCCTTGCCTCGGGGTGCGTTCTCGGTCTCCGTTCGTCGGGAGGGGAACTGGAGTTCCTGGGTCGAATGGGTGACCTTTGCGGGTGGTGCTCGTTGACTGCCGTGACGGATCTTCGACCGGGCAGGGGTGAACGGGTGGGCGGGCTGCGGGAGCTGGCGGCGTCGTTCGTGGCGCCCGGTCCGGCCGGGGTGGCCATCCGGGACCGGCTGCGGGTGAGCGAGTCGGATGCGGCGGTGCTGGCCGAGGTCGGTGTCTTCCTTGGTTCGCTGGCTGCGGGTGATCTCGCGGAGCGGTCCCGGCAGGGGCTGGCGCACGATGCGGCCGGGTGGGCGGTGCGCAAGCGGGAGCTGACGGGGAAGTCATCGGCGCGCTGGGCGGGCAGCATCACCAGGGCCAGCCACGACCAGTGGGCGCTGGCGAGGCGCGGCCAGGCCGCCCACCTGACCTGGCTGCGCGGGCAGATCGCCGCCATCGAGGCCCGGCTGGCCCGCCCGCTGGGCGCCAAGGCGGACAAGCGGGAAGGGCTGGCCCGCGGGTATGCCTCCCGTGCCGAGTGGCATGCCAAGTCCCGCCGCCTGCACGCTTTGCAGGACCGGCTGGCGGTAGCGGAAGGGGACTGGGCGGCGAGCCGGGTGCGCGTGGTGCGCGGCGGCAAGCAACTCGCGAACACCCGTCACCACCTGCAGGCGGCGGGGCTGAGCGAACAGGACTGGCGGGCACGCTGGCAGGCGGCGCGGATGTTCCTGGCCGCGGACGGGGAGTCCGGCAAGCGGTTCGGCAACGAAACAATCCGCGTCACCGACACCGGACAGCTCTCCCTCAAGCTCCCAGTCGAGCTGGCCCACCGGGCCAACGCCCCGCACGGCCGGTACGTGCTCGACGCGACCGTACGGTTCCAGCATCGCGGGCAGGAGTGGCGCGACCGGATCACCGCGAACCGGGCGGTGGCCTACCGCCTCCACCACGACGTTCTCCGTGGCCGCTGGTATGTGACCGCCTCCTGGCAGCGCGCCGCCACCCCGGTCCTGCCGCTGCAGGCGGCGCTGGCCCGCGGGGTGGTGGGAGTGGACATGAACGACGACCACCTGGCCGCCTGGCACCTCGATGGGCACGGCAACCCGGTCGGGGAGCCACAGCGCTTCTTCTACGACCTCTCGGGCAGCGCGGACCACCGGGACGCCCAGATCCGGCATGCGCTGACCCGGCTGCTGCACCACACCCAACGCTGCGGGGCCACCGCGATCGCCATCGAGGACCTCGACTTCGCGACGGAGAAGGGCCGGGAGAAGCACGGCCGCAACAAGCGCTTCCGCCGCCTGCTCTCCCGCCTCCCCACCGCCAGACTCAAGGCCCGGCTGATCTCGATGGCCGCCGAACAGGACATCGCCGTCGTCGCGGTGGATCCGGCGTACACCAGTCGGTGGGGTGCCCAGCACTGGCAGAAACCCCTGACCACTCCAACGCGACAGATTTCCCGGCACGATGCGGCAAGCATCGCGGTCGGGCGACGCGCCCTCGGGCATCCGATCCGGCGACGGACGGCACCGCCCCACCCCGACCGGAGTGATCGCGGTGGGCATCGGACCGTCCAGGCCCGACCGGAGACCCGAAGGCGTGAGGAACCCCGCCCCCACCTGCCCGGACCACCCACCGGATGCGCGCCGCCCGGCGGTGGAGCGAAAGCGGGGAACCAGGGTGCCCAGCACCGTTCGGGGCACCCGGCTGAGCATGAGTCCTGGCACCAGGACTCACTCCCACTCAGTCTTTAGGAACGGTCCCCCGCGGGCGCGCCTGAGCCGTCCGGAAACAGGCAGCGGCATCACCCGCACGGTGAAGCGGACATCCGAACCAGGTCTTCGACCTGCACACACACCGATGATCCGGCGCGGATCCGGCCACGGTCCGGCCACCGGGAACGGCCGTCCGCGACCGTCGTTTCGGACCCGGCAACCGCCGGCCGGCGACCGGACCGGGAGAGCCCGGGCCCGCCAGGCTCCGGCCCGCACCTGCGGCAGCGCACACCCCGGGCCCGGTTTCGCGGCGCCCCGGGGTGCTGTTGCGGCCGGCTAGGCGGCCGGCCGTATGGCGAGCGCTGCCCCGCTCACCAACAGGCGGTGCCTGCCCCTTCGCTCCCGGCCCGGCGCCGGCCGGGAGCAGGGCGCGGACGGTGACCGGGGGTGTCCGCCGCTGCGGCGGGCGGGCCGTGTGCCGGCGCCCGCCCGCCGCAGTACGGTCAGTTCTTGACCTCGCCCTTGACGTGCCGCTGCACGAATTCGTAGGCCAGGTCGCCGAACTGCTCACCGAATTCGACGGACCGCTCGACCGTCTTGCGGAAGTGCACTCCGCCCCACACCCGGCTCGCGGCGCAGTCCTTGACGAACTCGGTCCAGGTGGGCCAGTAGATTTCGAGGTCGCGGGCGGGAGAGAGCCCCGGCTCCACCAGCGTCGAGCCGGCCTTGACGGTGAATCGCCAGTCCAGCTCGTCATCGCCGAAGAAGCGCCGCGCCGCCTGCGCCTCGGCGGAGCAGATGGTCGTGGAGCCGGACGGGTACTCGGCGTGGTCCCCCACGTTCAGGTAGGGCATCCACTCGTTGGCGGGAATGTCGTTGACCGTCCCCTGGCCGGGGCCGCCCCAGGCCGTCACCCGGCGGTTGCCGTACACGTGCCGGACCGCGCTGATCGGCCGCACGGCGTCGTACTTGATCTTCTGGTGCCAGGCGACGATCAGCGGTTCGAACGTCGACAGCAGGTGGGTGAGGAAGAAGTGAGCCCAGCCGTGCACGCCCAGCTCGCGGTTGTGGCGCCGCGCTATGAAGATCGTCGAGTGGCCGATGCCCCACACCTTGTTGTCCATGATCTCCGCCATCACCTTCTGCTCGTCGGTGAGATTGGCGGAGGCCTCCAGGATCTCGTCCACCGACTGCTTGTAGGCGCGGGGCCGGGTGTGGTCGATGTGCAGCGGCGGGGCGAGCTCGAACCGGCTCGGGTCCTTGAAGGAGTAGGGCTTGACCTTGCGTATCTGCGGGGTGATGAAGTTCTGGACGGTGAAGATGCCCATGTCACCCAAGCCCGCACCGAGGCGGCGGCGATGAGTGGTCACCTGCGGCTGCCAGCGTGAGGGGTTGACCAGTTCGAAGGCGGTGTTCACGGGCCGGTAGCCGGTGTAGTCCGCGTAGGGCCTGGGGTTGTACCGGCGGCCGCCCTCGGTGCCCAGCATGTTCATGCCGTCCCGCTTACGGGCCGCGATGACGCCCTTGCCGGCGAGGTTGCCGATGCCGACCGGACTGGTCGGGTTCTCCGACTCGTCGTCGGGGTTCAGGCCGAGCGTGGTCATCAGCTGCCGGATGGCCGGCACCCGCTCCGCCACCACGGCTTTGGCCACTTGGTACGTGGCGTGGATGAGGGCGATGTTCATGTTCCGGTTGGTGGCGGACTCGCTGGAGGGACGGCGGCCGACCCGGGTGTACACGCCGACGGCGGTCGGGTGGTACGGCGCCACCGCGTCGAACCAGGCGATCGTCGTCAGGTGGTTGACCCAGAGGAACATGGTCACGTCCATCGGGGCGAACACGGCCGCTGCGGGCGACTGGCCGGCGTTCTCGTCGCTGGGCTGGAAGAATTCGATGTAGTTGCCGGTATCGAAGTCGAAGTCGACGGGCGCCGCCGCCGCGGTGGACGAGCCGGCGGCTGCCGATGCGGTGGAACCCACGGTGGCCAGCGCCGCGACCGAGGCACCACCGATCAGCAGCGACCTGCGCTGCGGCGAGAAGCCGGGGACGGAAGAACGTCCGGACGTCGTCATGCGTTGTGTCCTTTTCTTCAAGAAGGAGAGGTCTACACGTCCAAGGCGAGGCCGCTGAGAACGGACCATGCCCTGGAGATCAAGCCGGGCCCCTTGCTGTCCCGGGCACCCCTCACCACATCGAGACAAGGCGGCCCCGAAGCGGCTGAGAGCACTGCGTCTTGCACCACACAGCGTTGATCAGGCCCGCTGCACGCGGACCCCGGACCGACTAGCTCCCTGCGACGTACTGATCCACGGCGTTCTGCGCTCTTCCTGAACCGGCCGGTGAACCGAAACCCACCAGCCGGCCACGTGCTCCCGCACCACTCGCAAGACCATACGAACCACGCGATGAACGACCAGCACACGGCACCGCGGGCGCCACACAGACGACGCTCCCCCTGCCGTCCGAGATGGCCAGCACCTCGACGTTCACGCGAACTCCCCCTGTCTCGTGCCCGAGCGGTCCGGTCACTCCGCAGGCGTCAACGGATGCCAGTCCGGCGGCCACAACACTAAAAACAGGACAGCCGGTCTGTCAATACCAAACCGCACGCCCCGTATTTATCGCCCCAGAGGCCGGGAGCATCACCGGCCACCGGGCACCAACACCCCTTGCCTTCCAGCAGAGTTCAAGTCAGTCGGAAGACGTCCTGCACGGAACGAGACCGGGGGGCACCGGGGCTGCCGGGCAGGTACCGGCTTGCCGGGTCCGGGGCGGCACTGTCCACCCGTGCCCGCTCGCCTCGCCCGGCTTCACGGCCTCGCCCTCACGGGCCCCGCCGCCACGATGACGCCGCCCCCGGCGTCCTCGAGCACACGTCCAGCGATCACATCGGCCGGCCCTGCCGCCCCCTGGACCGGGCATCCGGCACGCCCAGGCCCCAGCCACGGCCCTCGACGCCTTGGCCCACCAGGCCAGCTGCTCCTCCCACCGTCCCCCCGGCGCGTCCGGCTGCGTGGAGGGTGACCACGGCGGCCGGGCAAGCCCTGGGCGAGGGAGGGATACGCCGGGGAAGCCGCCCAGCACAGCCAGGCCTCCCGGACCGCTTCCTGCGCCTCGCTCTCGCTGCCCGGTATCCGGTGGACGCTCGCGATCAGCGGCGGACGCAGTTCCCCGGACTCCCCGGCCCGGCTCACACCGGCTCTCCTCCCTTGACATCC
This sequence comes from Streptomyces sp. NBC_00457, assembly GCF_036014015.1. Lineage (NCBI taxonomy): Bacteria > Bacillati > Actinomycetota > Actinomycetes > Kitasatosporales > Streptomycetaceae > Streptomyces > Streptomyces sp. NBC_00457. Next base: position 225,731 of record NZ_CP107905.1, read on the forward strand.
CGGTGCATCCCGGTGCATCCCGGTGCCGCAACGAAGCCACGCAGTTCCCCGCCGGACTCCTCCAGTCCCGCCAGGTCACGGGGGCACCCGCATCGGCCGCTGCCCGGCGCACACAGCCGGACCACGGCAACCACCCCGACGGCCCGCACACGTCGACGCACCCCGGGGGATGAGGGCGGGCGGGTGCGGATGCGGACGCGGAGAGGACACCCGAAGGCTCCATCCCCGGCAGGGGTGAGCCACATGTCCCGTACGGGCCAGGGGACTTGTGGCCGCCGGGCAGTCGCGGTCCAGCTCACACCGCCGCACCGGGGCTTTGCACGTCCTGCTGTTCCTGCTGGGCGGCGTACACCGCGAGGAAGACGGCCAGCCCCCGCACCCCGCCACCGCCCGGCCCCCACCCGGTGACCGGGACACTGCGCCCCCACCCCGTCGACAGCGCGCCGTGCGTGCGCAGCGCGGCAGCGGCCAACTCGCCGGCCGGGCTGTGGCAGTGGCCTGGATCGGCGCAGGTCATGGCAAGGGCCTCGGCCCAGGCCGCGGAGGCCATCTCGGCGTTGCACACGGGCAGCTTCGGGTTCGGCACGGCGGGACTCCTCGGCTTCATCGCCCGGTCGGCTCCGGTGATTTCCTGGTGCGGCAGTGGTGCAGGCGGTGCCGTGTGCGGCAGTGCCGCCTCACACCGGGGAAGCGGTTAATCGGCGCTGACGAAGGGGACCGGCTGCGGACGGAAGGGATCAGCGCCGGTGTCTGACGCAAGGCCCTGCGTCTGCGGGCCTGCTCGTCGGGGACCGGGCGCCGGCGCGCCGGGACAACGGCGAAGGGGTGGTGGCCGTCCGCCGTGACGGTCTGGCCGGGTTCACGGCGATCAGGTACGGCTATTTCTCCACCTGCCCCACATCCAGCGGGCGGCGTGACTCGGCCCGGTGGACGGGCACCGGCTGAAGCTGCCGGCCGGCCGGCAACATGCCGGTGGCGCGGGGGGCGGCCACCCCCAGGAGCGGACTTTCCGGCCCAGACGCCTTGCCGATCCGTGACTTCGAGTGGCCGATAACCACAAGCGCAGCCGCGATGAGCACCAGGTTCTTCAGAATGTACTGCCCCTCAACCGTGCCGATGGCATACCCCTTCCAGGTATGTTCCGGGAAGATGAACAGCGGAGTGAATGTTCCCGCCATATGCCCGAGCAGCACCACGATCGTCGGCCTGAGCGCCTTCCCGCTTATGAGCAGTATCCCGATAATCGATTCCAGCCCGCCGGTCAGAAGGGAAGCGGCTCCTCCTTCGATGATTCCGAACGTCAGCCGCTCTACGGTCTCCTCGACCAGTGATTCCGCTGGACTCATTCCCGGGAAAAGCTTAGGAGCTCCGAACCAAAGGAAGATAACCCCTATGGAGATCCGCAATGCAGCGATCCCGAACGAGGCGCCAAACCTCTCGAGAGAGCATACAATAATTCCATAGATGCGCATAACACCAGGCCTCCTTTCGCATGTATTCTGATTGACGCCCCCTGGGCGTGATCTGAACTGTTCGGTCGAAGATGCTGGATTTCTTCTGGGGAGAATCTGCGCAACGTCTGCGCTGTGGCACGGCAGGACGCGCCACGCGCCCGCTGGGGCGTGGCGCGTCCTGCCGTGCGCCCTATCCGGTGGTGCCGGCGGGTGCCCCGGCGTCCGCTCCGGGGTCGGATGCGAGCAGGAAATGCTGTACGCCGGGCTGCCACTGGTAGTACGACTGCAGTTTGTGGTACTCGCCGTTCGGCGACGCCGTGATGGCGTAGACGAACTGACGGTCGGCGGTGCTGTACGGGGCCTTTTCCACGAACTGCTTGATTTCTGGTTCGATCTGAACGGGGAGTGTCATCGGATCCGTCGTCATGGCGGCGTACGTGATCCGTTCGATCTTCGGGGAATCCCAGCTCAGAGTGGTGTAGATTCCGAACCCCTGCCCGCCGAGCTGCAGCATCCGCTCGCTCGGATCCGGCATTCCGATCTCGCGGAGAATCGACCGCATCCCGTCCGGCTCGAAGCATTCAGCGGGTATCCTGCCGAAGTACAGATTCACCGATCGGTGCGAGTAGTCGATCCCGATCAAGGTGACGATGTCGGCCAGGCCGTGCCTCGTGAAGAAGTCGAGGTTCTCGGACAGGCTGCGCGGCATCGACGGGAGGCCGGCAAGCTCGGACAGCGACTGAACGCCACCCGTAGGGAAGAAGGACCACGTCTTCTTGAATCCGCCGACGACACCGAAGTCAATACCGCAGCTGCCGATGGGGAAGTTCCGGTGGATTTCTCCCAGGAGAGATCCTACGGGGTGGCCCGTCTCCGCGATGAGACCGTTCGACAGGGCGACCGCATACGGGTCGAGCTCCTTGGGGAGCATCGTGAAGCGGCACTCGAAATCTCCTGCATTGCGTGCGCCGGTCGCTACCCTGAAAGCAATCACGGACTGCGCGAGCATATCCCCGTACGCGGTCATGATGGGCCAGACCTTGTCGCTCGAGCAGGTTACGTTCGCCAATCGAGCTGATTCCTCGATGACCGAGTAAAGGTCTGCCAACTCGGCGGATTCCGACATTCGTCCTCCACTATCGATCCGACGCCTGTTTTTGAATGGTGTTCTCTCGGGCCGGGGCCGATTCCTGCGGGCACCCGAGCCGTGCCGACGGCGCCCCCCGGCCTGAGGCCGGGGGGCGCGGATTGAGGCCTGCGCGGGCGCAGCCGGTATCCGGGGCCTTCGCCGGTGTCCTGGTCCGCTGCGGCTGGACCCGATTTGGGCCGGGTACGGCGCACCGGGTTACGGGAAGGGTTTTTCACCAGTTCCTGCTCATGGCACGGCCGGGCGGGACAGTGCCACATGCCGCGGCTCCCGGGCGGTCTGGGCGAAAACGCCACCGCACGAGGATGTTGAACAAGGAAGAGAATCTGTGCCATACGCGGCACGGCTTCGGTCTCGCCGGTACAAGCCGGCGGCTACGGGCTCAATCCATGCCGCACAGAATTTGGGCAGGGAGAACTTGCTGAAATAGTGACATGGGTGACGCCTCCATGCCAAGAGCCCTCAAAGTGACCTGGGTCACTCGTCAAGCTCAAGCAGGGAGGCGCCTGAGAGCGACTCCGCCGGACCACGGCGGTTCGGCACGTCACAGCGTCATGCCGCGCTCCAGCACTGCCAGTGCCCGTTCGACGGTCTCCAGCAGGTCTCCCTCCTGGCCCCGGTTGACCCAGTCCAGCATCACTTGGGCGAGTGCGCCGACCATCGCGCCGACCACGACCCTGAGCTCCAGGTCGTCCTCCGACCGCCCGGTCCGCTCCGCCAGCGCCCGGCAAAGACGCTCGACGTTGTGGTCCATGCCCTCGTGCATCTGCGCCCGCAGCGCCGGAACCTGGCCGATGAGCTGCAGCCGCCGCAGCAGCAGCTCATCGGTGAGTTCCTGGGACAGCATGCGCATCGAGCCGACGATCGCCTCCCGCAGGGAGACCAGGGGCGGCTCCGCCGCCGGGCGCTCACGAAGGGTCTGGTCCAGCACCAGGGCGTCGGCCATGAGGACGATGTCCTCCTTGGTGGCGAAGTACCGGAAGACGGTACTCGGGGAGACCTCCGCGCCCTCCGCGATCTGCTCGACGGTGGTGCTGTCGTAGCCCTGCTCCGCGATGAGCCGGTAGGCCGACTCGCGGATGGCCTGGCGCGTGCGCACCTTCTTGCGTTCGCGCAGGCCGAGGCCGGCCTCGTCGGCTGCGGCTCCCCGCCCCTGGCCGGGGGCGGGATTCTTCGGGGACCGGGCGGCGCGGCGAGTTGCTGGGGAGGACATGGGCGCCATTGTCATCCACTGCTGTCCGCGGGGGCCAACTCCGCGGCGTCCGGCATCTCGTCCTCCTTCTTCTGCTGCGGCTGCTTGTGTTCCGGGAGCCGGGCCGCGACGAGCACGGCGATCAGCAGCGCTGCGATGCCGCAGATGAGCAGCACCGTGTTCATCCCGGAGACGTAGGCCTCGTTCGCCGACTCCGTCAGCTGGGGCAGGCTCAGCTGGTCGGCGACACCGTGCGCGGCGACCACCGACTCTTCGGCCCGGTCGGCGGCCGCCGCGGGCAGCCCGTCGGTGTCGATCCCGTCGATGAACCTGGTGCTCAGCACGCTGCCGAGGACCGCGACACCGATGGCACCGCCGACCTGGCGCAGGGTGGAGAGCAGCCCGGTGCCGCTGCCCGCACGGTCCTGGGGCAGCGCGCCGATCGCGCCGTCCATGGCCGGCACCATCGCGAAGCCGAAGCCGAAGCCGGTGATGGTGAGCCACAGGGCGGTGTAGCCGTAGCCGTCGGAGACGTCGGTGCGGCTGCCGAGCAGCATGGCGACGGCGAACAGCACCATGCCCAGGGTGATCAAGGGCCGGGAGCCGAACCGCTCCATCAGCTTCGGCGCCTGCTTCCCGACCACGATCAGCCCGATCATCAGCGGGGCGATCCGCAGCCCGGTGCCGAACGGGTCGTTGCCCATCACCGCCTGCAGGTACTGCGGCGTCACGAACAGCAGGCCGGTGACCACGAGGGTGGCCAGGACGGCCACGAGCGTGTTCCAGCCGAAGGCGCGGTCGCCCAGCAGACGAAGGTCGAGCATCGGGCGCTCGGCCCGGCGCTCGCGCAGCACCAGCCCGACGAGGAGCACCACGGAGCCGACCAGCGTCGCCACGACCAGCGCGTCACCCCAGCCCCGGGAGGGTGCCTCGATGACGCCGAACACCAGCGCGCCGAGGCCGAGGACACCCAGCGCCGTGCTGAACACGTCGACGCGCGGGGCCGACGGATCCCGGGTGTCGGGGATCAGCATGCAGACCGCGATACCGATGGCGACCAGCGGGATGTTGAGCACGAAGATCGAGCCCCACCAGAAGTTGTCGAGCAGCCAGCCGCCCAGCAGCGGACCGAGCGGCATGCCGATCGACGCCCCCGCCGTGACCGCGCCGATCGCCTTCGTCCGCTCCGCGCCCTCAAAGAGCGAGGGAATGACGGCGAGCGACAGCGGCATGATCAGCGCACCGCCGGCGCCCATCACCGTACGGGCAGCGATGACCATGGCCGAGCTGTCGGCGAACACGCCCATGCAACTGCCGATCATGAAGATCACCAGTCCGGTGACCAGCAGCTTGCGCCGGCCGAAACGGTCGCCTAACAGGCCCGCGGGAAGCATGCAGGCGGCAAAGACCACCGCGTACGAATCCACGATCCACTGCAGTTCACCCGTGCTCGCCCCGAGGTCCGCCGCCATCGTCGGCAGCGCGACGTTCATGATCGTCAGATCGAACCCCAGGACGAGCACGCTGACGACGATGCCGACGAGGGCCCACCGCTTCGCCTTCTGCGAATCCACCATCACCCCTCCAGAGAGAGTGTCTATCTTTAGGGAGTCGCCTACTTTTAGATAGGCGGCACTCTTTCGGTAGTGACTGTCACAATAGCGGCTGCGGCACCCGGGCGCCACCCTTCGTCACCTCTTCGCGGCCAAGGTCCGAGGGCTCCGGCACGCTGTGTGCAACGCGGCTGGCGGCAGCCGGTACGGGGTGCGGTGCTCGAAGGGCGTGCCTCGCGGAGCGTCGCCGGCCGCACGCCGGTCCCCAAGCACGCGACGGGGCGGCGGGCCGTATACCGGCACCCGCCGCCCCGACAAGGAGCCTCAGTGCTTGACGTCGCCCTTGATCTGCTTCTGCACGAACTCGTAGGCCAGATCGCCGAACTGCTCGCCGAAGACGACGGACCTCTCGATCGTCTTCTTGAAGTGCACGCCGCCCCACACCCGGCTGATGGCACAGTCCTTGACGAAATCGGTCCAGGTGGACCAGTACAGCTCCACGTCCTTGGCCGGGGAGATCCCCCGCTCCACCTCCGTCGAGCCGGCGGGAGCGACATGCCTCCAGTCCAGGACGTCGTCGTCGAAGAAGCGCCGTGTCGCCTGCGCCTCGGCGGAGCAGAGCGTCGTGGAGCCGGACGGGTACTCGGGGTGGTCCCCCACGTTCAGGTAGGGCATCCACTCGCTGCCGGGCATGTTGCGGACCGTTCCCACACCGGGTCCGCCCCAGGCGGTCAGCTTGCTGCGGCCGTACACGTGCCGGACCGCGCTGGACGGCCGCACGACGTCGTACTTGTTCTTCTGGTACCACGCGGCGATCAGCGCGTCGTAGATCGCCGTCGAGTTCGTCGCGAACAGGTGGACCCAGCCGTCCAGGTCCAGCTCGTGCGCGCTGGCCGCCGCCTTCCCCGACTGGCCGATGCCCAGCAGCTTGTTGTCGAAGAACTCCGCCTTCACCTTCTGCTCGTCGGTGAGATTGGCCTGCGCCTCCACGACCTCGTCCACCGAGCGCTTGTAGGCGCGCATGTTGGTGTGGTCGATGTGGTTGGGCGGGGCGAGCCGGTACTTGCCCGGGTCCTGGTAGGAGTGGGGCTTGACCAGTCTCATCTGCGGGGTGACGAACTGCTGGACGATGAACACGCCCTTGTCGCCCGCGCCCTCGCGCAGGTTGCGGCGGCGGTGGGGCCCGCTCTGCGGCTGCCAGCGGGAGGGGTGGACCAGCTTGTAGGCAGAGTTCACGGGCGCGTAGCCGGTGTAGTCCTCGTAGGGCCGGCCGTGGTACTCGCGGCCCTCGTCGCCGAGCATGTTCATGCCGTCGCGCTGGAAGTGCGCGACGACGGCCTTGCCGGCGAGGTTGCCGATGCCGACCGGGCTGGTCTTGTCCTGCGACTCGTCGCCGGGGTTCAGGCCGACCGCCTCGAACAGGGTCTGGAACTCCGGAAGCCGGTCCGGGATCAGGCCCTTGACCACCTGGTAGGTGGCGTGCAGGCCGGCGATGTTCTTGTTCCTGTTGGTGGCGGCCTCGCCGGCAGGACGGCGGCCGAGCCGGGAGTAGAAACCCACCGCGGTCGGGTGGTACGGCGCCACCGCGTCGAACCACCCGACCGACGTCGCATGGGTGAACCGCATCAGCAGGGTCACGTCCATGGGGGCGACGAGTTCCTCGAAGGTGTTCCGGTCGGACCTGGCGATCAGGTCCCGGATGAAGTTGCCGGACTCGAGGTCGAAGTCGATGGGCGCCGCTGCCGAGGCGGCGGACGCGCCGGCGGCTGCCGTTGCGGTGGAACCCACGGTGGCCAGCGCCGCGACCGAGGCACCACCGATCAGCAGCGACCTGCGCTGCGGCGAGAAGCCTGAGACGGAAGAACGTCCGGACGTCGTCATGCGTTGTGTCCTTGTCTTCAAGAAGGGGCGGTCTGCACGTCCAAGGCGACGCCGCTGAGGCAGGACATGCCTTGGAGATCGAGCCGGGTCCTTGCTGCCCCGGGCACCGGTCACCGCGTCGAGACACGCGGCCTCGAAGCGGTGGTCGGCGCTGTGGCCGCTCGTGCGCCACACACGTTGATCAGGCCCGCTGCACACGGGCCCCGGACCGGCTAGCTCCCCGCGGCGTACTGATCCACGGCGTCATGCCCGCGTCCCGTACCGGCCGGGAATTGGAAACCCCCGGCCGGGCCGCTCACTCCCGCACCCCCCGCAGGACAACGCGACGCACGCGGCGAACGACCTGCACACGGCACAACAGACGCCACGGAGACGACGCTCCCCCTGCCGTCCAAGGTGCCCAGTGCCCCGACGTCCACGCGAACTCCCCTGCCCTGTATCCGAGTTGGCCCGGTCATTCCGCGGCACATCAGCGGATGCCAGTCCGGCGGCGACAACACTAAAAACAGCGCAAGCGGTCTGTCAATACAAAACCGCGCGCCCCGTATTTCTCCGCCGTGGAAACCAGGCACAACACCAGGCCACCGGCCCCCCACACCCCGCGCTCCCAGCAATATTCGAGCGTTCCCGGAGCCGTCCTCCACAGATCCCGGGACCGGGCGAGAGGCAGTAATGCCGTCGCGCAGGGGTCAATAAACAGGGCCTCGGTCGGTTTTAATTCGGGCCCGCCCGCCATCCGCCCCGGGCCGTGCCGGCAGGTCCGGGGGCGGCCGCGCCGCCGGATCCCGGTCCGCCCCAACGGTCCGGGACCCCGAGAAGGTCCGGGGTGCCGCCCCGGACTCAGACACTCATCGGCCGGCGAGCCCTCTAGAACTCCTGCTTGTGGATCGCCGACAGAACCTTCCGGTGCAGTGGCGAGAGCTGGTAGTACGACGCGACATCAAGGCATTCTCCATCGGGCGTCCATTTGACACCCAGGAGGTTCACCCGACCGCCCGGGTAGGTATACGGGGCGTTCTTTGCGAACTTCTGGATTCCCGGCTCGACGTGCACGGGAAGTGTCGACGGGTCCACGCCGCGGGCCGGCGGCGGGGCGAAGCAGAACCGCACGATCCTCGAAGAATCCCAGCCGAGGGTCACATTGACCCTGAACGCACCCCGAGCGAACTCCAGCATCCGTTCGTCCGGATCCGGCAGGCCGGTTTCACGAAGCATCGACAGGATGTTCTGCGGTCCGCGGCATTCATCCGAGAGCCGGGTGAAGTACAGATTGATGGTGTTGCGCCGGTAGTCGAACGCGATCATCGCCACGTCATTCAGTCCATGACGGGCGAAGAAACCGAGATTGCCGGCCACGGCGGGCGGCATGGACGGGATGTCGGCAAGTTTTGACACCGCCTGCAGGTCATGAGGAAAGTGCGCATAGATCTTCTTGAAGCCGCCGGCGACTCCACAGTCGATCATGAACTCGTTGACAGGGCACCGCTGCTGGACTTCCGAGAGCAGGGCCCCCACGGGATGGCCGGTCTCCGCGACAAAGCCCTTCGCCAGAGCGAGGGCGTACGGATCGCCGACCTCTGCAGGCACGTTGATGGTGTAGTCGAGCTCCCCTGCGTGGCGCTCGCCGGTCTGCACGGTGAGCGCCACCCCGGCCTGCGCCAGTGCCTCCCCGTCAGGAAAGTACGCGGTCAGGATCGGCACGACCTTCTCCCGTGAGCAGGCGGCCCCCACCAGCCGGGCTGATTCCTCGATGGCCGAGTACACCTCGTCGACCACGGTGACTGCAGACATTCGTCCTCCAAGTGTCGATCCAACGCTCTGCTGCTGAACTCAGCCGGCACAGGGCCTTCGCACGTGCCGTGTGACCGCGGGTTCCGGCGGGGCCCGGCAGGGGTGAGGCCGCGTCGCCGGTCATCGACGACGGGTGGGTGAACGGTCCGCGCCGGCTGATGCGTCGGGGCCGGCCGGCGGCCCACCGCAGACGCCGCCGGACGCGGTGTCCGCCGGCGATGCCCCAGCGCTGGTCCGGGGGCGCTCATTGGGCTGCCGCACGGCGGTCTCGGGTCGGGCCAGGCGTGCGGAAACAGTGACACGGTGGCCATCTCGCGCCAAGGGCACCGGAGGTGCGGCCCCTTCACGCGCGAGGGAACGTCGAGCCCGCCTCCAGCGGCAATCCGCCCGGCTCCTGCCGGGCGGCATACCCCGCGCTGCGGCCGAGGCGAAAGCCGTGGGCGGTCCCTTTTCGGTGTCCTGGAGAACTACCGCGGCTGAGGGACCATGAGAAGCCGGCGGGGATGAAGCGTGGTCTCCGCCGCTTTACGGATCCGGCTGCCGGCCTCGACGGTCAGCTGCCATTCCTGCACCACCGCACCCAGGAGGATTTCAAGTTCTTTCCAGGCGAACGATTCCCCGATGCACCCTTTCGCACCCGTCCCGAAAGGGATGTACGAGGCTTCGTCCGCGGCCGGCCGCGTCGAGAGCCACCGGTCGGGATCGAACCGGTGCGGGTCCGGGTAACGGACGGGATCTCTGTGCAGCAGATACGAACTGAACAGCACGTGGGTGCCCTCGGGGAATGAACGCTCACCCAGCCTGACCGCCGTAAGGGCCCGCCGGCAGGTGATCCACACCGGCGGGTAGAGCCGCAGCACCTCCATCAGGAACCGGAGGGTGTAACTGGCCGGCCCCCGCCCATGAGCCGGTGCGACGCCTCCGCCTCCCGCCTGCGCCATGTCCTTGAGGACCTTCTCCTCGATCAGGGGTTCCTCGGACATCACATACAGCGCCCAGGACATCACCGATGCCGTGGTGACCGTGGCCGCCGTCAGCAGCATGACCGCCTCGGCGCAGACCTGCTCCGCGGTCAGCGGGGGGGTGCCGTCCTTTGCGGAGTCCGACACAAGTGCCGACAGATAGTCCGTCCCGGAGCCCGGCGAGCGCAGCGGGCCGGCTATGCAGGAGGCGAGCAGTGCGCGGACGTCCTCCCGTGCCCGCCCAAGCCGCTCGGACGACCTCTGCCGCTGTGCCCGCGCGGCCGCCTTTCCATGGAGCGGCCTCCTGATCATTTCCCAGGACAGCGCGGCAAGACGCTCACCGAGAACCGCCGACCTGTCCGGCGGCAGGCCGTGGAGAAGAGTGCTCAGGGCGATTCCGGCGGAAACCCGGCACATCTCGGCCTGGATGTTCACGGCCTGCCCGGGACGCCACGAGGTCACCGCGGCACGGGCGATCTCCCGCATGACCGGGGCGTAGTCGGCGACCGCCGCGGTCCGCAGGTGCGGATGGGCCAGTCGCCGGTAGTGCCGGTGGACGGACTCGTCCTGCGCGAGGAGCCCCGCCCTGCTGAGGTTCCTGGCCTTCTGGAAGAGTTCGCCCTTTCCGTAGTTCTTGCTGTCCTTGACCAGGATGCGGTGGACCAGGGCCGGGTCCGTGACGAACTCCGCGCGGGCGCCGTCCACCGTCACCGTGCGGATCGAGTGGCCCCGCAGGAGATGCTCCAGCCGGCTGAAGTGAAAGACTGCCGATTCCATGTGACGGCCCGGGCTACGCGGCGTCTGCGGCAGGGTCGGCCGACGGCATCAGATCCAGTCGGCTGCGCGGCTGGAACCGGTAGTACGACTGGAGTTTGTAGTACTCCTCGCCGGACTTCGTCATGGCCGCGTAGACCATCTTGGGGTGGTCCACGCCGTACGGGACGCTCTTCACGAATCGTTCGATCTTCGGGCCGAGCCGGGCGGGCAGCGACAGCGGATCCTGGGTCTTCACGCTGAAGGCGATCCGCTCGATCTTTGAAGTGTCCCAGTTCAGCGTGGCATAGAACCCGAATGCCTTCTCGCAGAACGTGAGCATCTGTTCGCTCGGATCCGGGATTCCTATGTCCCGGTGCATCGACAGGAGGGCCTGCGGTTCGCGGAGTTCGCCCGGGAACTCGGTGAAGTACAGATTGACTGTCCTGCTGTGGTAGTCGATCCCTATCACGTCGACCCTGTCGTCCAGGCCGCGGTCGGCGAAGAAGCCGGCATTGTCGGCCAGGCTGCGGGGCATCGACGGAATGCCGCAGAGCTTCGGAAGGCTCTGATACTCGCTCTCCGGGAAGTACACCCAGATTTTCCTGAATCCGCCCACGACCCCGAAGTCGACGCCGTAGAGGTCGACAGGGCATCGCTGCTCGATGTCCGAGACCAGCAGCTCCACGGGATGCCCGGTCTCGGTGATCAGGCCGCACGACCGGGCGCGGACATACGGATCGACGTGCGTGGGCACCGTGAAACGGCAGTCGAACTCTCCTTCATGGCGCTTGTCGGTCGCCACCCGGAAAGCAATCAGAGCCTGCGGGAGTACATCCTCGTACGCGGTCAGGACGGGCCAGATCTTGTCACGCGAGCACGTCACGCCGAGGAGCCCGGCCGATTCTTCGACGTCCGCATAGAGATCTGCCAGTTGCGCGGTTCCCGACATTCTTCCTCCAAGCGTCGATCTCGGCGTCTGGTGCAGGCTCAGGTGTTCCGGTAGGCGCCGCGCACGGCCATGTCTGTCAGTTCGTGGCGCCACACCGGGGCGACGGGCGCGTCGGCGAGGGCCGCGCAGCCCCGCTCGACGAGGCCGGCGATGTGCTTCTCGACGTGCTCGGGAACACCGGTGTCCAGCAGGCGGCGGCGCACCTCGTCGGGGCTGTGTCCCCCTTGCGTGATCAGACAGCGGATGCGCTCGTCGCGCTGCATGGCCCACCCCAGCAGCAGCGTCATCTTGTGCCGGCGGAAGTCGAGGCCGGCGGGCTTGCCGGTCTGCGCGGCGTCCCCGAAGGCGTCCAGCAGGTCGTCACGGAGCTGGAATGCTTCGCCCACCGCCTCGCCGTACGCGGCGAAGGCGGCAGCGAGGTCGGGCCGGCCCGCCGCGCTCGCCCCCATGACCAGCGGCCGGTGAATGGTGTAACGGCCGGTCTTGATCAGGGCGATCAGCCGGGAGAGCCGGGGATCGACCGAGAACTCGGCGGCCGCGGCGATGTCCAGGTACTGGCCGATGGTCACGTCGGAGCGCAGCCGGTGCCACTGCGCGAGCAGTGCCGGCGGCGCCTGGGACACCAGCTCGTCCGAGTAGACGAGCGCGAGGTCGCCGACGAGGATGGCCACGCCCTCGCCGAACCGGCGTGACTCGCCCTGCCAGCCCCGGCTCTGGTGCCGCTGGGAGAAGACCGTGTGCACGGTCGGCTTTCCGCGCCGCCGGCCGGAGTCGTCCAGGACGTCGTCGTGGACGAGGGCGGAGACGTGCAGCATCTCCAGGCCCGCGGCCGCCGCCACGATCCCGGGATCGCCCGGATCACCGCCGGCGGCGAGATGGCCGGTGATGCAGAAGGCGGGCCTGATCCGCTTGCCGCCCGCGGCGACCAGATCGGACAGCGCGTCGACCGCGACCACCGCCCGTTCATCCACCTCGGCGTAGCGGGCGCGCTCGGCGGAGAGAAACGAGCTCAGCCGCTGCTCCACCCGCTGCAGCAGGTCATCGGTGATGCTGCGCACGCAGGCAGCCGGCTCCTGACCGGTGCCGGGCCAGGAGGTCACCTCGGTCACTGAATATCTCCTTGGGCAGGAGGAATGAGCACGTGAGGCGGAGTGCGGAGTGCGGCGCATGAGTGAGCCCGGCCGGGCAGGACGTGCCGGCCGGGCAGGCCCCGGGCTCTGCACCGCGGCCCGGCTCACGCCGGCTTCAGCGGGGTGAGCAACGATCGGCAGCGAGCCGGCAGTGGCGCACCGGCCGGCCGGCTGCGCCGTGTCCGCGACGCCGCCGCGGCCGGCCGGGTCGGCGCACGGGTCGCGCGGGTGCGCACCCGCGCGGGTCCGGTTCCGTGCCCTTTGCACACCGTCGTTGCACCGGGCCCTCCCTCCCCCATGGCAGCGGCAGCCGGGCCGGATGGCCGGCCTGGGAACACCGCTCAGCAGCACGCCGGCGGTCCCGAGGCCGGCCCGGCAGCAGAATCCGGCGGCGTCCTTGGGTGTCCGCCTACGCCGCCTCGGACCGGCAGGTGGCTGCGTGGCGGGTCACGCCCGCCGCTCCCGCTCCTGTTCGAGCCGGCGGGCCAGGGCGAGCCGCTGCACCTTCAAGGTGGCGGTCCGCGGCAGTTCGGCCTGCGGGATCTGGACGGGGTCGGCCAGCTGGGGGAAACCGGCGACGGCCGCGCGCCAGCGGCCCCGGTCCAGCGGCTGGTCGTCGACGGTGCAGATCACCGGGACCGCCTCGCCGCCCGGGCCCTGCACCACGACCAGCTCGCTCAGTTCGCTCAGCTCGCCCAGCACCACGTCCTCGATCTCCAGGGAGCTGCGCACCCCGGGGATCATGTCGACCTCCCGGTCGAGCATGTGCAGACAGCCGAACCGGGTGCGGTAGCCGACGTCGCCGGTGCGCCACCACTGGCCGTTGCGGTTGGCGTCGTAGCGGTCCTGCTCGGCGAAGTAGGTCTTGGCGATGCCGTCCCAGGCGACCTCGATGAAGCCGGGGCTCTGCTCGGACGGCGCCCTGCCGTCCCGGCTCACCACGCGGATCCTCGCGGCGCCGTGCGGCATGGCCCAGCCGACGCAGCGCCCGTTGGCCTTGTGGGCGGAGTGGCGGAAGTAGGCGCGGCCGACGGCCGGACCGACCTCGCTCTGCCCGTAGATCTGGAAGAACAGCGCCCCGCGCCGGTCGGAGGCCTTCAGCAGCCGGCTCATCGTCCCGGGGTGGATCGCGTCGAAGGTGCTGCTGAAGACCTTCACCGACCCGAACGGCGCTCGCGGGTCCTCGGCCAGCCCCTCCCACTCCATCAGCGAGTTGGGCAGCGCCTCGATGAAGGCCGGCCGGTGCTCGATGAGCTGCTCGGCGACGTCGGCGGGGTCCGACTCCCGCATGAGCAGGACCGGGTACTGCTTGAGCAGGGCCAGGGACATCGCCGCGACCATCCGCGAGTGCACGAAGGGCACGTGGATCGCGACGGTCTCCTTCTTCCGCATCAGGGACAGCAGCCGCCACTGCGGTACCAGGCGGATGCCCTGGGTGCGGGGCGTGTGCACCACGAGCTTGGGAATCCCGGTGGTGCCGGAGGTGTGGGTGATCACGGCGGCCTCGTCGATCGGCCGGACCACCGGCCTGACCCGCGGCGCCCCGGCGAGCTCGGCGAGCGGCAGGGCCCCCGGCCGGTGGCCGCTGGAGGAGATCACCCGCTGGGTGATCTCCTCCAGCGGCACCTCGGCGAGGACGTCGAGCTTGGCCGCGTCGGTGAGCAGGGTCGGCCGGCCGACCCGCTCGAGCAGGACGGCGACGGTCGCGGCGTCCAGGGCCGGCGACAGGTTCACCACGACCGCGCCGATGCGGGACACCGCGGCGGCGAGCATCCAGTGGTCGGCATTGGCCCTCTTGTAGAGCACGACGCGCTCGTCGGGCCGGACACCGGCCGCCCACAGGCGGCCCGCCAGGTCGTCCACGTGCTCGGCGTACTGAGCCACCGTCAGGCGCCGCCCCGCCTCGGGCAGGACGTCCAGGTCGTGGTCCAGGCTGATCGGTGTCGAGGGGTTCACGGCCGCGGCCATCTCCGGCAGCAGGCCGATGTGCAGACCGCGCTTCTGTATCGATTTGTAGGCTGTGGAGCCCTTCATGGGGACTGTCTCCTTCGGGGGCACGTCGCGAGGTCAACGGCGCACGGTGCTCGATGCGGGGCAAGGGGGCCGGGCCTGTGGTGGCCACAGGCCCGGCCCCCCCGGGGGGCGTACGGACGGCTCGTCAAAACTGCCTGGAACAACGGCCCGCCCCTGTGCCGCAGGGGCCTAGGCGGCGCGGCCGACGGGCCGTGCGTGGGTGCGCACCGCGGTACGCAGCACCTCCACGACCCGTTCGACCTGGTCCATGGTCAGCTCGGCGTGCATGGGTATGCCGAGATTGCGCCGGAAGAGATCCGCCGAGACCGGGCACACCTGCTGGGCCCCGAACGCGGGCTGCAGGTGGCTGGCCCAGGTGCCGTGCAGGCAGCCGATTCCCTGGGCCCGCAGGTCGGTGGCGACCGCCGCGCGGTCCACGCCCGGATCCAGCGTCACCAGGTAGGACTGCCAGGCGTGGGTACGGTCCGCCGGTACGTGCGGCACCGTCAGGAGTTCCTCGCCGGCGAAGAGTTCGGCGTAGCGCGCGGCGACGGCGCGCCGGCGCTCCAGCAGTTCCTCGATCCGGCCGAGCTGCACCTCAAGGATCGCCGCGGCGATGTCGGACAGCTTGAAGTTGTAGCCGATCTCGGTGAACTGAGGGATCGGCAGGCCGATGACCTGCGCCTGGTCGTAGATGCTGCCGATGCCGAAGGAGGAGAGCTGCCGCGTGTGCGCCCCGATGGCCGGGTCGGTGGCGATCAGGGCGCCGCCCTCCCCGCTGGTGGCTCCCTTGCGTCCGTGGAAGGACAGGCAGGCCACCTCGGCCAGCGCGCCCGCCTCACGCCCCTGGTAGGTGGCGCCCACCGCGCAGGCGGCGTCCTCGACGAGGAACAGCCCGTGGCGGTCGGCGATCGCCTGCAGCTGCGTGTAGTCCGCGGGCAGTCCCACCGTGTCGACGGCGATGATGCCCACCGTGCGCGCCGAGACCAGATCCGCGACCGCCTCGGGGTCCACGGTGCCGGTGTCGGCGCGTACGTCGGCGAAGACCGGCGTGGCGCCCACGTACCGCACCGCATGGGCGGGTGCCGGGAACGTGTAGTCGGCGACGATCACTTCGTCGCCCGGCTTGACGCCGAACGCGAGCATCGCCAGGTGCAGTGCGGCGCCGCAGTTGCTGACCGCGACCGCGTCACCGGCACCGTAACGTTCCTTCAGCCGGGCCTCGAGAGCCTTGCCCTTGGGGCCCTGGCCGGCCGGCCAGCCGGAGGCGAACACCTCGGCGACGGCGGCCAGTTCCTGCTCCCCCAGGCTTGCGTGCACCAGGGAAATCTTGTCCATGTCGCTCATCTCCGTTGCGCTCCGCGCTCCGTTGCCGACGGGGAATCGAGAAGAGGGGGCGGGTCGAAGCGCAGCGGCGTGATCTGACTGACGTCATAGCGCCGGCGCATCTCCTCGATGGCCTCTGCGTCCGGCGGCCCGCCGGCCGACCAGATCTCGGCGATCTCGTCGAAGTAGAGCTCGTGAATGGGTGAGGGGAAGCACTGGAACAGCATGCGCGCCGGCTGGTCCGAGGCGTTCCTGAACGCGTGCGGCGTTCCCGGGGGAACGAACATGCTGGCCCCCTCGGTGGCCCGGACGACCCGGTCCCCCTCGGGCGACTCCCACTCGTGCCAGCTCTCCTGCGTGCGCGTGATGGGCTCGAAGGCCAGCAGTTGCAGCTCCCCCTCAAGGACGTAGAAGAACTCCTGCGCATCGCTGTGGACATGGGCCCCGACATCGAACCCGGGCGGCACCACCACCTCGAAGATCGATATGGAGGAGCCGTGCGCCTCGGTGGCCTTGAAGGTCACTTCCTGCGCCTTGGTGATCAGCTTTCGCCCCTGACCGGGCGGGAGAA
Organism: Streptomyces sp. NBC_00457; assembly: GCF_036014015.1. Taxonomy (NCBI): domain Bacteria; kingdom Bacillati; phylum Actinomycetota; class Actinomycetes; order Kitasatosporales; family Streptomycetaceae; genus Streptomyces; species Streptomyces sp. NBC_00457. The sequence goes on from NZ_CP107905.1 coordinate 242,456, forward strand.
TGAGACCAGTCATACAGGGCTCAGTCCAATTCGCCCGGTGCGTCGACGCTCCAGCGGCCCAGCGCCATCTCGGCGGTGATGCCGGGACCGAAACCCGCGATCAGACCGGTGGCGTCGGGGGCCGGGGGGTCCTCTTCGAACAGCCTGCGTGCCGCGTCGAACACGACCGCGCTGGCGATGTTGCCGTATTCGGTCAGGGTCGACCAGCTGTGACGGAACACCGTGCGGTCGACCTCGAGGAACTTGGCGAGGTCGTCCAGGATCCGCGGGCCGCCGGCGTGGACGATGTAGAAGTCGAGGTTGCCGGCGTCCCAGCTGTGGTCCTTGGCGAACTCCCGCAGCACCGGGGCCAGCGGCTCCATCGTGCCGGGCACCCGCCGGTCCAGCTGGAAGTGGAAGCCGGTGTCGCGCACCGCGTAGGAGATCCAGTCCTCGGTGTTGGGAATGAGGTAGGAGGCGTTGCGCTCCAGTTCGATGCCGACGCCGCCGCTGCCGCGCACCACGGCGGCCGCGACCGCGTCGCCGAACAGCCCGTCGGACAGCAGCGAGCCGATGTCGTCGGCGTCGGGCTGGTAGCACAGCGAGCACAGCTCGCAACTGACGATCAGGACGTTGCTTCCCGGGTGGGCCGCGCAGAAGTCGTGGGCGCGGTTGACCGCCGCGCCGCCTGCCGCGCACCCCAGCTGGGCGATGGGTATCTGCCGGGTGTCGTAGCGCAGTCCCATCCTGTTGATCAGCCATGCGGTCAGCGACGGCATCAGGAACCCGGTGCACGACACGTAGATGATGGCGTCGATGTCACGGGCCGCCACATCGGCGTTCTCAAGGGCCTGTTCGATGACCGGGGGGCACCACTTCTTGGATTCGGCCTCGTAGATGCGGTTGCGTTCGGTCAGCCCCGGGTGGCGCAGTGTCTGCTCGATGGGCTGCACGATATGCCGCTTCAGCACCCCCGTGTTCCGGATCAGCCGGAGCGCCAGAGGAAGCTGCGGCTTTCCTGCATGAGCTTGTTGGGCGAACTCCAGCGTCTCTTCCATCGTGATGACGTGTTCCGGCGCGCTCACCGCGGGCTTGCATAGCCTTGGCATATCTGGGGTCTCATTTCTCGAGAGTCTGCCTTCTGTGCGTGCAGAATCCGCGCACAGCTTCCGAAGCGGTTCTCGTCAGGTCGTTACGGCGGAGGCGGGTGCGGGGCGGCCGCGGGCAGGCCGCACCGCACAGAACGTGCCGACCACCGCGATCACTTGGGCAACAGGCGCGGCACAGGGCATGCCGGATCAGCGCCGGCGGCGCTTGCGCACTGAGGCAAAGCCGCAGGGCGCAAAGCGCCACGGCGCGTTGAGGATGTGATGCGAGAGGGAACCTGTGCCGCCACCTGGCACGGACGTCGGTCTCACCCGTACGAAACGGTGACTACGATGCTCAATCCACTGCCCCAGAACAGTTTTTGGGCAGGGAGGGCGTGCTGGAATAGTGACACGGGCGCACTCTCCGCGCCAAGACCGCCCCAAAGTGACGTGGGTCACGCCGAGTTGGGCTCAAGTGGCGCACAAGTCGATTTCTCCTGCGCCACCGGTGCCCTGCCGGTTCTGTAGCGCCCGGTTGAGAGCATCGCCGTTAGCCATGCAACGACTGGACGCGGAGGGCGCATGTCTCAGCAAGCCGAGGAAGCCGCCGCCGGACGTAAGCGATCCCCCGGGGCGCCGTCCCCGGCGACGGGACGCGATACGGCCGGCGGGGGCCCGGCGCTGCGCCGGACCGGTCTCCTCGTCACGTTCATCCTCGGCGCCCTCGCCGCGGTGCCGCCGATGTCGATGGACATGTACCTCCCGGCCCTCCCGGAGGTCACCCGCACCCTGGGCTCGACCGCCACGACCGTCCAGCTGACCCTCACCGCGTGCCTGGCCGGCATGGCGCTCGGGCAGCTGGTGGTCGGCCCGATGAGCGACAGGTGGGGACGGCGCAGGCCTTTGCTGGCCGGACTGCTCGTCTATATCGTCGCCGCCACGATGTGCGCCTTCGCGCCCACCGCCGAGGTGCTCATCGCCTTCAGGCTGCTGCAGGGCCTGGCGGGGGCGGCCGGGATCGTCATCGCCCGGGCCGTCGTACGCGACCTCTACGACGGCCTGGCCATGGCCCGGTTCTTCTCCACGCTGCTGCTGATATCCAGCATCGCCCCGATCGTCGCGCCCGTCATCGGCGGACAGGTCCTGCACGTCACCAACTGGCGCGGCATCTTCCTCGTCCTCGCCGTGATCGGCATCGCGCTCACCCTGCTCGTCTGGCGCCGGCTGCCGGAGACCCTGCCCGCGGAGCGGCGGCAGAGCGGCGGGGTACGCGCGGCCCTGTGGATCATGCACGGGCTGTGCGCCGACCGGATCTTCACCGGGTACCTGCTGACCAACGGCTTCGCCTACGGAGCGCTGTTCTCCTACATCGCCGCCTCACCGTTCGTGATCCAGGACATCTACGGGGCGTCCCCGCAGACCTTCTCGCTGCTCTTCGGCCTCAACTCGCTCGGCCTGATGATCGTCGGCCAGATCAACGGCAAGATCCTCGTCGGCCGGGTCCGCCTGGACAAGACGCTCGGGTGCGGACTGGCGCTGCTCACCCTCGCCGGGGCGGCGCTGCTGCTGGTGACGCAGGGCGCCTTCGGCACCGCGGGGGCGGTGCCGATCGCCGCCTGCCTCTTCGTCATGATCTCCTCGCTGGGCCTGATCCTGCCCAACACCAACGCGCTCGCGCTGATGCGCACCCCGCACGCCGCGGGGTCCGCCTCCGCGCTGGTCGGCACGTCGTGCTTCCTCATGGGAGCGATCGCCTCCTCACTCGTGGGGATCGCGGGCAAGCAGACGGCGGTGCCGATGGCCTTGGTCCAACTGGGCAGCGCACTGGCCGCGTTGGTCTGCTTCCTGGCGGTGTGCCGCCCCTGGCAGAACCGGGCCGCGGTGAAGGCACCGCACTGACCGCCGCTGCGCGGGCGTGACCTTGACCGCCTGCCGGAGCACGGGTGCTCCGGCAGGCGGCCTTGTGACGGGACCGGGCACGGTGACCGCGGATGCCGCACGGCCCGGCGCCCTGTCGTGTCCGCCGGCCGCGGCCCCGGCGACGCAGGGCGGCAGTGCGGGACGGCGGGTGCGCCTGGACGACGGCGTCGCCGAGGCCGGCGGGCGTTGGCTGCGCTGGGCGGGGTGCAGCTGTGCGTGGGGTGGCTGCCCCGGGGGTGGGTCGCGCAGCCCGGCGCTGACGGGGTGCCGCCTGCGCCCACCCGTGCCGCCCCAGGCGGCACGCATGCCCGCAGCTTGGGCGGGACGGTGCGGCCGGCCCCGCACGGGGCGCCGCGGTGGCAGCCGGGTGCGGTGGAGGGTCGCACGGCACCGGATCCGCCGCCGCAAGCCCTAGGCACCACCCCCGACGCCCCAGCCCCCGGCCCCTTCCGGCGCCCCGGCGCGCGCCCACGCGTGTGCCCGGTCAGCCCGCCGTGTTGCGTTCCGGTGGCAGGATCAGGGTGGGTTCCAGGACGACGCGGGTGGCGGGCTCGTCGCCGGCCGGCGTCAGCGCGGGCCTCACGCCGCGCTGCTGGCGCCACCCGGCCTGGGCGGCCACCACGGCGACGTAGGGGATGACGACCCCGCCGACGAGGGCGCAGACGCCGACGGCGGGCCAGCGGTTCCAGGTGAGGGCCATCAGGACCACACAGGCGGTGCGCACCAGCATCGCCACGATGTAGCGGCGCTGGCGCACGCGCAGATCCTGCGTCAGGCCGGTGCGTGCCCGGGTGATGGATGCGGCGCGGGGTCCGTCCCGGCGCCATGGGGTGGGGCTCATCGGGCCTCCGTGGATGCTGGGGCATGGGCCGCCGGGACGAGGGCAACCGGCGGGGCCGGCGGTGAAACGACGGCGGCGCGGGTGACCGTCCCCTGATCACCCGCGCCGCCGTATCCGGCCCGGTCCTGTGCGTCGCAGACCGGGTCAGTGCGGTTCCTGGTCCGGCTCCCGCTCCTCGCCGGCGGCCTGCCTGCCGGTGTCCAGGGGCCCGCCTGCCGACGGGCCGTGTCCGTTGGACGAGCCGTGTCCGTTGGACGGGCCATGTCCGCCCGGCGAGTGGCCGGAGTGTTCCAGGGCGTGCCGCATGTCCTGCGGTGTCGGCTGCGGGATCTGGTTGCCGTACAGCCAGCGGCTGAGCCGGTGGCGCAGCATCTCCTTGCGGGCCTGCGGGTTGGGCACGCCGCCGTTCTCCGGTGCGGGGGCCGGCACTGTCTCGCGCACCTCCTTGGACAGCAGGGTGTAGGCCTGGGGGCGGTCGAGGGGCGCGTGGACCTCGACGAACTCGCCGTGCGGCAGCCTTCTGATCTTTCCGGTCTCGCGGCCGTGCAGGAGCTTGTCGCGGTCGCGGCGTTGCAGGCCGAGGCAGATCCGCCGGGTGAGGACGTAGGTCAGTGCCGGGACGACGAAGAATCCGATCCGCACCGCCCAGGTGATCTGGTTCAGGGACAGATGGAAGCGTTCGGCCAGGACGTCGTTGGCGCCGCCGAAGAACAGCACCAGGTAGAGGGCGACGAAGGCGCAGCCGAACGCGGTGCGGGTGGGGTGGTCGCGGGGGCGGTCCAGGAGGTGGTGTTCGCGTCTGTCGCCGGTGACCCAGGCTTCCAGGAACGGCCACAGGGCGATCACCGCCATCATGACGGTGGGCAGGATGACGGCCGGCAGCAGGACGCCCATGTTGACGGTGTAGCCGCCCGGGACGACGAACTCCCAGGCGGGCATGGCCCGCAGGGCGCCCTCGAGGAAGCCCATGTACCAGTCGGGCTGGGAGCCCTGGGAGATCTGGTCGGCGCGGTAGGGGCCGTAGGTCCACACGGGGTTGATCTGGGCGATGCCGGCCATCAGCGCGAGCACGCCGAACACGAGGAAGAAGAACCCGCCGGCCTTGCCCGCGTACACCGGCATCAGGGGCTGGCCGACGACGTTCTTCTCGGTGCGGCCCGGTCCCCGGAACTGGGTGTGCTTGTGGTAGAAGACGTAGATCAGGTGGACGGTGACCAGGGCGACGATGATGCCCGGGATCAGCAGGATGTGGAAGCTGTAGAACCGGGGAATGATGTCGTGTCCCGGGTATTCGCCGCCGAACAGGAACAGCGTCAGATAGGTCCCGACCACCGGGATGGCGAGCGTGACGCCTTCGGCGATGCGCAGACCGGTGCCCGAGAGCAGGTCGTCGGGGAGCGAGTACCCGACGAAGCCCTCCAGGGTGACCAGCACGAGCAGCGTGAAGCCGATCAGCCAGTTGGCCTCGCGCGGCCTGCGGAACGATCCGGTCAGGAAGTGCCGCAGCGTGTGGATGCACAGCGCACCGATCATGACCAGCGCCGACCAGTGGTGCAGCTGGCGGATGAACAGGCCGCCGCGCACGTCGAAGCTGATGCGCAGGGTGGAGGCGTAGGCCTGGGACATCGGGATGCCGTGCAGCGCTTCGTGTGACCCGTGGTAGACGGTCTCGGTCATGCTCGGGTCGAAGAACATGGTGAGCCAGGTACCGGTGAGAAGCAGGACGATGAAGCTGTAGAGCGCTATCTCGCCGAACATGAACGACCAGTGGTCGGGAAAGACCTTGCGGATCAGGAACCGGAAGTTGTAGATCCCGAGCCGCGAGTCCGTCCAGTCGGCGATGCGCTCGCCCGCCGGCGGTGTGGTGCGCCCCGTGTGCGGCGCCCTTTCGGTCGTGCTCATACCCGCGCGCCCTCCCCCCGCCGCTCGGCCGTCACAGGCACACCCCGTCCGGCCGGTGAACGGCCGGGGGCGGGGGCGGCCTGCGCGGCGTCAGCGGGCCCGTGCCCTGGAGCGGGTGAAACGCTATCCACGGGCGACCGGGCCGAACAACCGCGCTCAAGTCATACTCAAGTGGCAACTCAAGTGATTCTTGAGCGAGTTGTGGGACGTGCGAGGACGAGTCGGCCTTCCCGGTAGGCAACAGGCCCGGTTTTTCAGCCCGTTGGGTGGTGGGCGATCGCTCGTGGCCGCTCAAGTGAGCTGCTGCGTCGGACAGTTGCCTCACCTCTGCCATGCGGCGAGCGTATGACCGTGCTTTATCGGCCCGCGACGGCGCCGACGCGCCACAGGCTCAAAAGCGGCGTACGCGCGGCGTGCTCACGGCCGCTGCCGGCCGGCCGGCGGCGGGGGCGGGCGTGGCCGGGGTGGCGGGACGGCGCGGGCGTGCCTGGGGGCCGTGGGTGACGCTGGACGGCGTCGCGGGCGGCGTGTCACGGCGGGGGCGCAGCGCCGCCCGCAGCGCGCGCGGGCGCAGGGCGGCGGGCGGGGCGAGGCTCTGCTGCAGGTGGAGCAGCAGGGCCGCCGCGTGCGGGTCGGTGGTCGCGGCGGCCGCGAGCCGGGACGCGTAGCGCCGGCCGAGCCGGGCGCGCAGGGTGGCCGGCGGGTCCTGGCCGGTGTCCGCCGGGCCCAGGGTGCGGGCGCTCGCCTGCCAGGCGGGGGCGAGGCGGTGGGCCAGGGCCCGGCGCAGGCGGTGGCTGATGCCGACCGCGGTGCCGTGCGCGGCGAGCAGGTGGTCCAGGACGAGAGCGCCCTGCACGGCGAGGGTCATGCCGTGGCCGTGGGCCGGGTCCAGGGTGGCGAGGGCGTCGCCGACCACGAGGAACTGGTCGGGCCAGCGGCGCAGCTTCTCGTAGTGGCGCCAGCGCTGCCCGGTGCGGCTGCAGCCGTAGACGGGGCCGAGTGGGGTGGCCGCCTCGATGAGGTCGCGCAGCAGCGGGTGGCGCAGGTTGCCTGCGGCGCGCACCAGTGCCGCGTGGCTGGTGGGCGGCGGTGTGCCGTCGCCGGTGCTCAGCGACACCGACCAGCGGCCGCCTTCGACGGGGTGCAGCATGCCCTGGCGCGGGTCGCCGGGCGCGGCCATGAGCACCAGGCTGGTGAAGTCGGCGACGTGGCCGACCGGCGCCGCGAACAGGGTGGTGGCGTACGCGGTCCCGGCGCCGGCCACGGATTCGGCGGGCGGGTCGTAGCCGAGCTCGGCGAGCCATTGCGGGGCGCGGGAGCCTTGTCCGGAGGCGTCCACCACGAACTCGGCCGGCAGCAGGCGCCGGGGCGTCCAGCCGCCCGGGGCCGTGCGGTCCCGGCCGCGTGCCCAGACGCCGGTGACGGTGTCCTGGCGGCCGCCCTGCAGGGCGACGACCTCGTGCTGCGGCAGGAAGGTCACCCTGGGGTCGGCGCGCAGCCGGGCGCGTATGGCCGCGTCGATGAGGTCGCGGCCGGCGCTGTACATCGACAGGCCCGCGTCGAAGCGGGGCAGCCAGCCGGCCGGGCCGAGCAGCAGCATGTCCTTCGGGATGCGGACGTGGACGGCTCCGGCGCGGGTGAGGTCACCGCGGATGCCGGGGAACAGTTCCTCCAGGCCCTGGTGGGCGGCGGTCATGAGGCTGTGGGTGTGCCGTGCCTGGGGTACGCCGCGGCGGCGGCCCGCTCCGGTGGGCAGCCAGTCGCGCTCGATCACGGTGACGTGGTCCATGAAGTTGGCCAGGGCCCGCGCCGCGGTGAGCCCCGCCAGGCTCGAGCCGATCACCACGGCGTGGCCGTGGCCGCCGCCCCCGCCGACCACACGTGCGTCCCGTTTCAACTCGGCCGCCTCCCCTGTGTGTTGTGGTTGCATCATGCGGCGCGGGGCGGTCCGCGCGGCCGGGTTCGGCGGCGCCTCGAGCGGCCTTCGAGGCGGCCGCGAGGAGGACTCGAGCGGGGGCGCCGGGCACGGTGCCGCACGGGCGGGCGCCTTTGGGGCGGGCGACCAGGGCGGACGGGCCCGCGCCCGCCCGTGCTCCACGTCGGGCAGGCACCGGCCGGGCCGGTGCGTACGACGCCGGCCGCCGTGGGCAGCGGCCGGTGCCCTCGGCACAGCCGGCCCGCGGGCCCTCACAGCCCGCCCGCCCCCAGGCGTTCGGCGTGCACCGGCCGGCGGCCCGGTGCACGCCGGACGCCTGCGGGCCGGCCGCCGGTCAGGGCGCCGGGGGCCGGGCCGTGCCCGGTGCGCCCAGTGCCCGGTCCACCAGCGGGCCGGCGGCGCCCGTGTAGCCGGCCGGGTCGAGCAGGGCGGCCGCCTCCTCGCGGCTGAGCACTCCGGCCAGCTGCGGCAGGCCGGCCAGCACGTCGGCCAGCGGCAGGCCGGTGCGGGAGGCGAGCATCGAGGCCTGGGTGAGCAGTTCCCTGGCGGCCGTCTTGCCCAGGCGCGGCGCCAGGACGGCCGAGACGCGCTCGGAGACGAGCTGCCCGCCGGTCGCCGCGAGGTTGGCGCGCATCCGCTGCGGGTGGACGGTGAGCCCCCGGGCGAGTTCGACGGCCGTGTGCGCGGCGCCGCCGGTCAGCCGCAGGGCCTCGCGCAGCGGCTGCCACTCGGCGTGCCACATCCCGGCCGAGCGCTCGTCCTCGGTGGGCAGACACTGCATCAGTACGGTGGCCAGGGCGGGCACTTGCAGGCCGGCCGAGCGGATCAGGGTCGCGAGCACGGGGTTGCGCTTGTGCGGCATCGCCGACGAGGCGCCCCGTCCGGCGACCTGGGGCTCGGCCACCTCACCGACCTCGGTACGGGTGAGCACCAGCACATCCGCGGCGATCTTGCCAAGAGCCCCGGCCGTGTGGGCGAGTGCGGCCCCCAGGTCGGCGACGGGGGTGCGCAGGGCGTGCCAGGGCAGGACGGGGGCGGCCAGGCCCGTCTCGTCGGCGAAGGCGGCGCCCAGGTCGTCGAGGACGGCCGCGGGGTCCGCGTCCGCTCCCGCGTACTGCAGATAGCCGGCCAGGGTTCCGGCCGCGCCGCCGAGCGCCACCGGTAGCCCGCCGTGGGCGATGCGTTCGAGGCGCTCGGCGGCGTCCAGGACCAGCCGGTGCCAGCCGGCCGCCTTGAGGCCGAAGGTGGTGGGCACGGCGTGCAGGGCCAGGGTGCGGCCCGCCATCACGGTGTCCCGGTGCGCGGCCGCGAGGCCGGCCAGCGCGGCGGCCACGGCCCGCAGGTCCGCGACGATCAGACGCAGCGCCCGCGCGGCCACCAGCATCGCCCCGGTGTCGAAGACGTCCTGGCTGGTCGAGCCGCGGTGCACATACTCGGCGGCCTGCTCGGACCGCTCGGCGACCACCGCGGTCAGCGCCTTGACCAGGCCCACCACCGGGTTCGCGGTCTCCCGCGCGGCCAGCGCCAGTTCGCGGACGTCCAGCAGCTCGGCGCGGGCGGCGGCCGTGATGACGCGGGCCGCGTGGGCGGGCACCGTGCCGCAGCGGGCCTGGGCGCGGGCCAGGGCCGCCTCCGCGTCGAGCATCGCCTGCAGCCAGGCGCTGTCGCCCACGGCCGCCTCGACGGGGGTGCCCGCCCGCACCGGTGAGAGCAGCCCGGCGTCCAGATGGGCGGACAGCGTTCCGGTCCGCGCGGATGCGTGCACCACGCTCATGCGCCTGCCTTCACGCTCGGGGCCGCGATGGCGGCCAGGGCCGCACGGTCTGCAGGAGAGATGCCCAACTGCTCTGGCTGCTCCGACTGTTCTGACTGCTCTGCCTGTTCTGGCTGCTCTGGCTGTTGTGGCTGCTCTGGCTGCTGTGACTGTTGTGGCTGTTCGGAGACGACAGGAAGCCCGGGCAGGGCGAGGACGGCCGCGGCGATGGCGTCGGAGTCCTCGAGGGTGACCGAGCCGACGCCGGGCCTGATGCCCGCGGCGGTCACCCAGTGCACGGACTCGGTGGGCACCCCGTAGGCGAAGCGCCGCGGATGCGGGACGCCCCGGGCGTCGATCAGGTGGTAGGGCCGCTCGGACACGGCCAGGCCACCGGTCTCGTAGTCCGTGCCGCCCGCGGCGCCGGCGCCGGGGATGCGGTACGGGCGGCACTGCCCGGTGCGCAGCAGCTCGCTCATCAGCGGGTCCGCGGTGCGCCGCAGGTCGATCTCGGGCAGGCGGGCCTCGATGAGGACGGTGGCCCGCACGGCCACGTCCGGTATCTCGCTCGACGTCCCGGTGAAGCAGGGGCCGAGCGGGTCGTGCGGGTCGGCGGTGACGCGCAGGCCGGGTCCGGTCACGTCGAGGATGCCGGCGTCCATGAGCGCGGCCATCTCCTCGATGCGCAAGGCCGGGGGGCCGATGGACAGATAGGCGTTGAGCGGTGTGTACCAGCCGTCGAGGTCGTCGCGGTGGGAGGCGGCGGTCAGGCCGGCGTGGTCGATGGCGAGCCGCAGCTCGTTGCGCAGGTCCCGCAGGACGTCGAGGGCGGCCTTGACCGGTCCGCTGACGTTGCCCTGGCGGGCCAGGCGGACATCGTCGTCGAGATGGCCGCGCAGCCAGCCGCGGAAGGCGGCCTGGTCACTAAAGACGCGGCTGCCGTAGGGGCGTGCGATGCGCTGCCAGTCCCAGCGGTCGGCGGCCTTGATCCCGGCCGCGTCCAGGAGCGCGTCCTCCTCCCGGCCCGGTTCGGCCTCCAGGTAGTCCTCGGTGAAGTCGTCGATGAGGTCGGGCAGTTCGCCGCGGGCCGCGAGCAGGGCCGCGTAGTAGACACCGCACACCTCCTTGGAGATGAGCGGCCACAGGTCGGCGGCGAAGTCGATGGCCGCGCTGTCGGGGGTCCGGGCGCGCAGCGCCTTGATGTAGTCGGCGGTCAGCAGCCGCGGGTAGTAGCGGCCGTGGGCGCCCTTCTCGTTCTCGCCGCGCGCCTGGTAGGGCACACCGCGCCGCGAACCCGCGTACAGGCGCGGCTCGCGGCCCGAGGGCCGGTAGACCAGCCGGCCGCCCGTGCGGGTGAAGACGCCGCCCCGGCCGTGGGTGAACAGGGCCAGGTAGTCGAAGAAGTTGAGCCCGAGTCCGCGCAGCAGCACCGGCTCGCCGGGCCGGATGCCCGACAGGTCCGCGTCGGCCGGGTTGGACGGGGCCAGGTAGGTCAGCCCGCTCGCTTCGGCGTATTCGGTCAGCTCCCGCTCGGTGTCCGAGGGCTGCACCGGTACGTGGCCCTGGGCCAGGACGACCGCGGACAGGCCGGTCAGCCGGGTGCCGTCCTCGAGGACGACGCTCTGCCATCCCGCCCGCCCGCCGCGGGCGGCGTCGTCCTCGAGGGCGACGGCGCGCACCGGGTGCGTGCGCACCCTCACGTGCGCGGCGGCGTTCGCGACGACCTGCTGGAACGCCCAGGTCAGATAGCAGCCGTACAGGGCACGGGTGGGGTAGGTGTCGGGGCTCAGCCGGCGTGCCTCGGCAAGGACGCCGTCGTCGTAGCCGGCCTGCGGGGTGGCCTCCAGGGTGTGCGAGACCAGGGCCTTGGCCCACTCGTACAGGCTCGGCCCCTCGTCCAGCGGGCCGTCGATGCGGACGCTGGCGTCGGTGTAGACCGTGACCTGGCAGGACACGGTGTTCATCAGCAGGTGCCGGGACTGCGTAGGGCGCCACACCCGTCCCGAACCCGGTGGATCCGGGTCGACGACGTGCACGGTGACGGTGTCCCAGCGGGGCGACTTGCGTTCCTGCGCGCAGAGCCGTTCCAGTACGGAAAGGCCCCGCGGTCCTGCGCCGACGAGGCAGACCTCCAAGTGCGCCGATACCGGATCGTCCAGGGCATACTGACCGGCCGCCGTCACGGGCGGCCCTGAGGTGCGTCCGACGCTGACTGCGCGTTCGCCTCCATGCGTACCGTCCACAGTGCCTCCTTCCTCCGCCACGGTGGAGGCAGGCGCTCAACCAGGGCTTGGACCCGGATGGAGACCGGCTTGAGGAGCGGGGCCGGCGTCCTGGGGGCGGTCCCGATTCCACCTCCGCCGGGCCGCGAACGGGGCTGTATCGGGACTCCAGCACCGGTTTGTACGTTCGTCGAAAAGCATCACCGGACCTTCCTCGGGCCACCGTCACGCCGACGTGATCGGGACGTGGGAAGGGACCTTGAGTTCCCTTGCGGCCGCGATCGGCTGCGCATGCGGGACTACACACGCCGGAATCACTGAAAGCCGTTCCGGCAGGGCGGAAAACGGAGGGCGAGCCGCCCCCTGAAGGAGATTCAATGGTTCACCCGTGCCTCAGAAAACACACCCATGAAAGCAGCGCCGCCACCGGGTACTTTCTCTGCGCCCCGTGTATCAGCCAGACGGAACGCAACCTGCGCACCATCCCCGGGCTCCACCAGGAGTGCCTGCACCAGGTATCGACGACATCCCGGCGGGGCAACCCCACGAAAGTGTCGGGCAGCCGCAGGCGGGATCATCTGAACTTCTCGGTGCTCGACGCCCGGTACAACATCCTCGCCACGCTCGAGTCCTGGTCGGAAATGGTCGCCGAAAAACTCTCGACCGCCGCCCCGGAGCGTTCCGCACCCCAGTTGGCCCGGTTTCTGGCACGGCACCTTCAGTGGCTCGCATCCCAGCCTCCCGCGGCCGACTTCGCCGACGAGATCGAGGGCCTCGTCGCTGAATTACGCAGCACGGTGGACCCCGACCCCACCAGCCTCCACACACTGATCCGCACGTGCGTGATGGAGAACTGCGGCGGGACGATCAGCGCCCTTTCGAAGAGCAGCAGGAATGCGCGGAGCAGGAACATCGAGTGCTCCGCCGGGCATTCATGGGAAATGCATGAATGGCTGAACCTGAGGAAGCTCATGGAGCAGCAGCGAAAGGGTGCCGACGCATGAGGAAACCGCCGCGTCACCGGCTCGTTCCCACGAATGTGGCAGCGCTCGCCGTGGGGGTGTCCGAGGCGACCATCCGGAAGTGGGTGAGCCGCGGGAAGATCACTCGCTACGGCGCACCGCACTGCCCCTCGGAGTTCGACATCGAGGAGCTCACCCAGATCGCCCAGCGACGTCACCCCGAGCCCGCCGCAGCGGGCGCGCGCCGCCCGGTGACGGCTCGGCACTGAAAACACCCCCGGCCCGGACGCCACCGGGCCGGGCAGCCGCGTATTTCCGGCCGCCGGAATTCAGCAACTGCCAAAAGCACACCCGCTTTCCGCGGTCTCGATCCGAACGAAAGAGGGCCGGGCATGGACCGGAGCCGGCACCGGCGAAAGCACCGCCGGGGCAGTGACTTCTTTTCGGTGATCCCCCGCGAAACCCCCGCATGCGAGCCCACCCCACCCGAAGTGACCCACGTCACTTTCTGGCGGTCTTGGCGGGCGGGCGGCACCGTGTCACTATCAACGCACGTCCCCCCTGCCCGAAAACTGTTACGGGGCGGTGGATTGGGTGACGTGTCCGCGCGTGAGCACCAGCGGGACCGGGCCCCTGAGCGTACGGCACCGGCTTTCTTCCGAAAAAGCCGTCGATGCCTCCTCACCTCACCACGTTTCACCTCACCACGTTCCGTGCTGCGCGCCGCGGCTGCCTCCGCGTGCGGCCCGGTGAGCGTGCTGATCCCTGCAACTCCTGATGCAAGGAATGACGTCCCGCTGCATTCCTTCCGAGAAATCTGGACGATGCGATCTCAATGCAGAAACAACAAGGGGAGCTGAGTGCGTTGACTCTACCGACCTCAGTGGAGGGGGTATCGGAAAACCATCGGGCTCGCTCCGTCGGCACCGGCCGCGCCCACGCCAAGGCCGTCCTTTTGGGTGAGCACGCGGTCGTGTACGGGACCGCGGCGCTCGCTCTGCCGGTTCCGCAGCTCACGGCCACGGCGAGCGCCGGCTGGTCCTCCCACGCCTCTGGCGCGCGGGGCGAGTTGTCGTTCACGATGACCGGCTCCGCGTCAAGGGCGGTGGTGACGCAGGCCTCCGACGGGCTGCGGCGGCTGGCCGCCGCCTTCACCGCCCGCATGGGCGTGGCGGGCCGGCCCCACCTCGACGTGATCCTCGACGGCGCCATCCCGCCCGGCCGCGGGCTCGGCTCCAGCGCCGCGAACTCGCGGGCGATCGTCCTGGCCCTGGCCGATCTCTTCGGCCGGGGCGTGAGCGAGAGCGCGGCGTTCGACCTGGTGCAGACGGCCGAGAACGTGACGCACGGCCGGGCCAGCGGCGTCGATGCCATGACCGTCGGCGCCGCCGCCCCGCTGCGGTTCCAGGCGGGCCGGGCACGGGAGTTGAGCATCGGCTGCGACGGCCTGTTCATCATCGCCGACAGCGGCACCGCGGGCAGCACCAAGGAAGCGGTCGAACTGCTGCGGGCGGGATTCGAGCGCCGGGCAGGAGCGCGGGAGCGGTTCCTGCGCCGCGCCGCGCAGCTCGTCGAGGAGGCCGAGCAGGCTCTCGCCGCGGGCGAGGCGGCCGAACTGGGCCTGCGGCTCACCGGCTACCACGAGCTGCTGCGGGCGGCCGGCCTCAGCACCGGCCGGATCGACGCGATGGTCAAGGCCGCGCTCACCGCGGGCAGCCTCGGCGCCAAGATCACCGGGGGCGGGCTGGGCGGCTGCGTCCTGGCCCTGACCCAGCCGGAGCAGGCCAGGCAGGTCGCCCGGCAGCTGCACGACGCCGGCGCCGTCCAGACGTGGGTCGTGCCGCTGAGGAGGCTCGCCGACCATGCGCACTGAACAGCCGGCCACGCTGAAGCCGCCGCAGGAACAGGGTGCCGCACCGGCGGCCACGGCCGTCGCGCACCCGAACATCGCGCTGATCAAGTACTGGGGCAAGCGCGACGAGCAGCTGTTCCTGCCCCAAACCGACAGCCTGTCGATGACGTTGGACATCTTCCCCACGACCACCCGCGTCCGGCTCGCCCCCGAGGCGGAGCAGGACGCGGTCACCCTCGGCGGCCGGCCCGCGACGGGTGAGGCCGAGCGGCGCATCGTCGCGTTCCTGGACCTGGTGCGCGAGCGCGCCGGGCTGAGCCGGCGGGCCGTCGTCGACACCGAGAACACCGTCCCCACCGGGGCCGGGCTCGCCTCCTCGGCCAGCGGGTTCGCCGCTCTGGCCGTCGCCGCCGCCGCCGCGTACGGGCTCACCCTCGACGCCACCGCGCTCTCGCGCCTGGCCCGGCGCGGGTCCGGGTCGGCCTCGCGGTCCATCTTCGGCGACTTCGCCGTCTGGCACGCCGGGACGGCCACCGGCACGGCCACCGAGGCGGACCTGAGCTCGTACGCCGAACCGGTGCCTGCCGCCGGCCTCGACCCGGCGCTGGTCATCGCGGTGGTCAACGCCGGCCCCAAGGCCATCTCCAGCCGTGCGGCGATGCGCCAGACCGTCGACACCTCCCCGCTGTACGAGCCGTGGGCCCGCTCCAGCACCGGCGACCTGGCCGACATGCGGGCGGCGCTGAGCCGCGGCGACCTGGAGGCGGTCGGGGAGATCGCGGAGCGCAACGCGCTCGGGATGCACGCGACCATGCTGGCGGCGCGCCCGGCGGTGCGCTACCTGTCGCCTGCCACGCTCACCGTGCTGGACAGCGTGGGGCAGCTCCGGCGGGACGGTGTCGCGGCCTACGCGACGATGGACGCCGGGCCGAACGTCAAGGTGCTGTGCCGGCGCGCGGATGCGGAGAAGGTGGCCGCGGTGGTGCGCGGCGCCGCCCCGCAAGGTTCGGTGCACATCGCCGGGCCGGGGCCCGGTGCCCGCCTGCTGAACGAGGGCGGATGATGACGGGCCGGCGACCGGTCGTGCGGCGCGCGCCGGGCAAGCTGTTCGTCGCGGGCGAGTACGCGGTGGTGGAGCCCGGCAACCCGGCGATCCTGGTGGCGGTCGACCGCTACCTGACCGTCACCGTGTCCGGCCGGGCCCACTCCGGCGTCGTGATCTCCTCCGACCTCGGCCCGCGCGCGGTGCGCTGGCAATGGCGCGCCGGCCGGCTCGACGTGCACGGCGAAGAAAAAGAAGACGACGCCCGGCGTGGGCGTGGCGCGCTGGCCCATGTGGTGTCCGCGATCGAGACCGTGGGCGCGCTGCTGGCCGAACGCGGCCTGCCCATGCCCGCGTTGAGCGTCTCGGTCCACAGCGACCTGCACGAGGCGGGACGGAAGTACGGCCTGGGCTCGAGCGGCGCGGTGACCGTGGCGAGTGTGGCGGCCGTGGCGTCGTACTGCGGTCTTGCCCTCTCGCGCGAGGCCCGGTTCAAGCTGGCCCTGCTCGCCACGGCCCGGCTCGACCCGAAGGGCTCCGGCGGTGATCTCGCCGCCGGCACCTGGGGCGGCTGGATCGCGTATCAGGCACCCGACCGGGACGCGGTGCTCGACCTGGCCCGCCGCCGGGGCATCGAGGAAGCGCTCGCCGCCCCCTGGCCGCATTTCGCCGTCCGCCGGCTGCCGCCCCCCAGCGGCCTGTGCCTGGAGGTCGGCTGGAGCGGAAAACCGGCCTCCACCGCGTCCCTGGTGTCCGGCCTGCACCAGCTCACCTGGCGGGGCAGCGCCTTGCACCGCACGTTCATCCAGACCACCACCGACCTGGTGCGCGCCGCGATCGGCGCGCTCGAGGCCGGCGACGGTGCGGGCCTGCTGCACCAGATCCGGCGGGCCCGCCACGAGCTGGCCCGCCTCGACGACGAGGTCGGCCTCGGCATCTTCACCACCGAACTGACGGCACTGTGCGACGCCGCCGAGGGCGTCGGCGGTGCGGCCAAGCCCTCAGGGGCAGGCGGCGGCGACTGCGGCATCGCCCTGCTGGACGCCGGCGCCCCCAACGACATCGCGCACGTACACAGGCGGTGGGCCGCGGCCGGGGTGCTGCCCCTGCCGGTGCGTCCCGCCCTGGAAGGGAACGAGGAATGAGCGCTTCACGCAAGGACGACCACGTCCGGCTCGCCATGGAGCAGCAGCACGCGCACAGCGGACGCAACCAGTTCGACGAGGTGTCGTTCGTCCACCACGCCCTGGCCGGCATCGACCGGCCGGACGTGTCGTTGGCGACGACCTTCGCCGGCATCACCTGGCAGGCGCCGCTCTACATCAACGCGATGACCGGCGGCAGCGCCCAGACCGGCGCCATCAACCGGGACCTGGCCACCGCCGCCCGCGAGACCGGCGTGGCCATCGCGTCCGGTTCCATGCACGCCTACTTCAAGGACCCCTCCTGCGCGGACACCTTCCGGGTCCTGCGCAAGGAGAACCCGCACGGGTTCGTCATCGCCAACGTCAACGCCACCTGCTCGGTCGACAACGCGCGGCGCGCCATCGACCTGATCGAGGCGAACGCCCTGCAGATCCACCTCAACACCGCCCAGGAGACACCGATGCCGGAAGGCGACCGGTCGTTCGGGTCCTGGGCGGCGCAGATCGAGAAGATCGCCGGACACGTCGACGTCCCCGTGATCGTCAAGGAGGTCGGCAACGGCCTGAGCCGCGAGACGGTCCTCGCGCTGCCGGGCCTGGGCGTGCGGGTCGCGGATGTCAGCGGCCGCGGCGGCACGGACTTCGCCCGCATCGAGAACGGCCGGCGCGAACTCGCCGACTACGCCTACCTGCACGACTGGGGGCAGTCCACCGTCGCCTGTCTGCTGGACGCGCAGGACGCCGGTCTCCCCGTGCTGGCCTCCGGCGGGGTCCGCAACCCGCTCGACGTGGCCCGCGCCCTGGCCCTGGGCGCCCGCGCCGTCGGCTCCTCCGGCGGATTCCTGCGCACCCTGATCGACGGCGACGTCGCCGCGCTCGTCACGCAGATCTCGACCTGGCTCGACCAGCTCGCCGCCCTGCAGACCATGCTCGGCGCGCGCACGCCGGCCGACCTGTCCCGCTGCGATCTGCTGGTCCGCGGCGAGCTGAGGAACTTCTGCCTCGACCGGGGCATCGACACCCGGCGGCTCGCCCAGCGGTCCAGCTCCATCGACGCCCTTACCGAGATGACGGGAAGCACACCATGACTGAAGCACACGCGATCGCCGGGGTCCCGATGCGGTGGGTGGGGCCCCTTCGCGTCTCGGGCAACGTCGCCGACACCGAGATCCAGGTTCCGCTGGCCACCTACGAGTCGCCGCTGTGGCCGTCGGTGGGCCGGGGGGCGAAGGTGTCCCGGCTGGCCGAGAAGGGCATCGTCGCCACCCTCGTCGATGAGCGGATGACGCGTTCGGTGCTGGTCGAGGCGCGTGACGCGCAGACCGCGCTGACGGCCGCGCGGATGATCGAGGCCCGCATCGACGAGCTGCGCGACGTGGTGCGCGGGTGCAGCCGGTTCGCCCAGCTGATCGGCATCCGGCACGAGATCAACGCCCACCTGCTGTTCATCCGGTTCGAGTTCTCCACCGGCGACGCCTCCGGGCACAACATGGCCACCCTCGCCTCCGACGCGCTGCTGGCGCACCTGCTGCAGACCGTCCCGGGCATCTCCTACGGATCGATCTCCGGCAACTACTGCACGGACAAGAAAGCCACCGCGATCAACGGCATCCTCGGCCGCGGCAAGAACGTGGTCACCGAACTGCTCGTACCGCGCCAGGTGGTGGCCGGCGTCCTGCACACGAGTGCCGCGAAGATCGTCGAGCTGAACATCCGCAAGAACCTGCTGGGGACCCTGCTGGCCGGCGGTATCCGCTCGGCCAACGCCCACTACGCGAACATGCTGCTCGCGTTCTACCTGGCCACCGGCCAGGACGCGGCCAACATCATCGAAGGCTCCCAGGGCGTCGTCATGGCCGAGGACCGCGACGGCGACCTCTACTTCGCCTGCACCCTGCCCAACCTGATCGTCGGCACGGTCGGCAAC
Source organism: Streptomyces sp. NBC_00457 (assembly GCF_036014015.1). NCBI lineage: Bacteria > Bacillati > Actinomycetota > Actinomycetes > Kitasatosporales > Streptomycetaceae > Streptomyces > Streptomyces sp. NBC_00457. Next base: position 261,025 of record NZ_CP107905.1, read on the forward strand.
GGCAAGGGCCTGGCCTTCGTGGAGACGAACCTGACCCGGCTCGGCTGCCGGGCCGACGCCGCGCCCGGCGAGAACGCCCGCCGGCTCGCCGTCCTCGCCGCGGCCACCGTGCTGTGCGGTGAACTCTCGCTGCTCGCGGCCCAGACGAACCCCGGTGAACTCATGCGCGCACACGTGGCGCTGGAACGCGACAACACGACCGTAAAGGTAGGTGCATAGGCATGTCCCTCTCCATCGGAATACACGACCTGTCGTTCGCGACAGCCGAGTTCGTCCTGCCGCACACGGCACTGGCCGCCTACAACGGCACCGAGATCGGCAAATACCATGTGGGCATCGGCCAGGAGTCGATGAGCATCCCGGCCGCCGACGAGGACATCGTGACCATGGGGGCGGCGGCCGCCGCGCCCATCATCGCCCGGCACGGCAGCGACCGGATCCGCACGGTCGTGTTCGCCACCGAGTCCTCCATCGACCAGGCGAAGTCGGCCGGTGTGTACGTCCATTCCCTGCTCCAGCTGCCGTCGGCCACCCGCGTCGTCGAGCTGAAGCAGGCCTGCTACGGGGCGACGGCGGCCCTCCAGTTCGCCATCGGCCTGGTACAGCGCGACCCCGCCCAGCAGGTCCTCGTGATCGCCAGCGACGTCTCCAAGTACGAGCTGGACAGCCCCGGTGAGGCCACCCAGGGCGCGGCGGCGGTGGCCATGCTGGTCAGCCTGGATCCCGCCCTGCTGCGCATCGAGGACCCCTCGGGCCTGTTCACCGCCGACGTCATGGACTTCTGGCGGCCCAACTACCGCAACGAGGCACTGGTCGACGGCCACGAGTCCATCAACGCCTATCTCCAGGCGGTGGAGGGCACCTGGAAGGACTACACGGAGCAGGGCGGCCGCACGCTGGAGGAGTTCGCCGCGTTCTGCTACCACCAGCCGTTCACCAAGATGGCCTACAAGGCCCACCGCCACCTGCTGAACTACTGCGGCTACGACACCGACAAGAACGACATCGCGCGCGCCATCGCACAGACCACGGCCTACAACACCGTGATCGGCAACAGCTACACCGCGTCGGTGTACCTCGCGCTGGCCGCGCTGCTCGACCAGGCCGGCGACCTGACCGGCAAGTCCGTCGGCATGTTCAGCTACGGCTCCGGCAGCGTCGCCGAGTTCTTCGCCGCCACCGTGGTCGCCGGCTACCGCACGCACCTGCGCACCGAGCACAACCGCGAGACGATCGCCCGGCGCAGGCCCGTCGACTACACCGGCTACCGCGCGCTGCACGAGCGGTCCTTCCCGACCGACGGCGGCCACCACGCCACCGAGGCGCAGACCACCGGACCCTTCCGGCTGGCCGGGCTCAGCGGCCACAAGCGCCTCTACGAGACGCGCTAGCGGCGTCTTCCGCACCCGTGCGTTGCGTGGGCAGCCTGCGTCGGCTGCCCCCGTGACGGGTCAGTCATGGCCGCCTACCCGCCGGCCTTTCACACCTTGTGTTCACAGACCCATGGAAGGGAGGGCACGCGCATGAGGGATGTCAAGAACCTCGGTTCGGGTGCCGACGGGCCGGACCGGATCGTCGGCGCCATCGATGTCAGGATTCTCGGTACGGGCGCCTACGTGCCGGAAAGGATCGTCTCCAACGACGAAGTCGGTGCGCCGGCCGGGGTGGACGACGCCTGGATCACCCGTAAGACCGCGATCCGCGAGCGGCGTTGGGCCGCCGGCGGGCAGGCCACGTCGGATCTGGCGACGGCCGCGGCGCATGCCGCGATGGAGTCGGCCGGCATCACCGCCGAGCAGTTGTCCGTGATCGCGGTCGCCACGTCCACGCCGGACCGGCCCCAGCCGCCCACGGCGGCCTATGTCCAGCAAAACCTCGGCGCGTCCGGCACCGCGGCGTTCGACGTCAACGCGGTGTGTTCCGGCACCGTGTTCGCGCTCTCCGCGGTCGGCAGCGTGATCCTGCGGCGGGGCGGCTATGCGCTGGTCATCGGCGCGGACGTGTACTCGCGCATCCTGAACCCGGCCGACCGCAGGACGGTCGTGCTGTTCGGGGACGGCGCCGGCGCGATGGTCCTCGGCACGACAGAGACGGGCCCGCTCGTCCGGCATGTCGCGCTGCACACGTTCGGTGACCTCTCCAGCCTGATCCAGGTGCCCGCGGGCGGCAGCCGGCTGCCCCTGGACCAGGCCGGACTCGACGCGGGAGCGCAGTACTTCGCGATGGACGGGCGGGAAGTGCGCCGCTTCGTCGTGGAGCAACTGCCGCAGCTGGTCAAGGGCTTCCTCCACGAGGCCGGTGTCGAGCCCGCCGACATCAGCCACTTCATCCCGCACCAGGCCAACGGCGTCATGCTCGACGAAGTCGTCGAGGACCTGGCCATGCCCCGCGCCACCCTGCACCGCACGCTGACGCACTACGGCAACACGGGAGCCGCCTCCATCCCGATCACCCTGGACGCGGCCGCCCGCGCCGGCGCCTTCCGCCCGGGCGAGCTGATCCTCCTGGCCGGCTTCGGCGGTGGCATGGCGGCGAGTTTCGCGCTGGTCGAATGGTGAAAGGGCCCTGGAAAACGGCTCAAGAGACAGTTGCACGGGCGCCCGGCGGCCTTTGTTGCGTCCTATTCTCCTCTCGTCGTGCTCCCTTCGGTGCCGGCACCTCCACATGCGCAACGGATCCCTGCTTCGGCATAAAGGAAGTGGCACATGATAGGCAATCTGAAGCCCCTGGAGATCGTTCTGATCATTGCTCTCATCGCGCTGCTTTTCGGCGCGAAGAAGCTCCCGGAAATGGCCCGGTCGCTCGGCAAGTCCGCTCGCATTCTCAGGAGTGAGGCCAAGGCGATGAAGAAGGACGACGAGGCGACGGCGGACCCGCACCATCCGGCACAGGCCGCGCCTCGCACCCTGAAGGCCGCGCCCAGGGACGTGACGGGCTCGGTTGCGGTGACCGAGCCGCACCGCACCGTCCACAGCTGACGCCGACCGACGGCCGCCGCACGAGAGTGAGGAACGCGGGGTGCTCACCACTGCCCGCAAGCAGAAGAACGCCGGGGGGCGGATGCCTCTCGCGGAGCACCTGCGTGAGCTGCGCAACCGGCTGCTGACGTCCCTCCTGGCGGTCCTGGTCGTCACGGTCGTCGCCGCTGTCTTCTACCAGGAACTGATCGACTTCCTGCTGAGGCCGATCCTTGACTCCGTGGGCTGTGTGGACGGCTCGCTGCGGCAGGCGAACGGCGAGCCGTGCGCCGACATGACGATCAACGGCCTCATCGCGCCCTTCTCGATCGCGCTCAAGGTCTCGCTCATGTCCGGCGTGGTCCTGGCATCGCCGATCTGGCTGTACCAGCTGTGGGCCTTCCTGGCTCCCGGCCTGCACACCCGCGAGAGGACGTACGCGCTGACCTTCGTCGGCGCCGGTGTGCCGTTGTTCCTCGGCGGTGCCGTGCTCGCCTACGTGATTCTTCCGCAGACCGCGACCGTCCTTTTGGGCTTCACCCCCCAGGACACCAAGAATCTCCTCCCGGTCGACGACTACCTCGACCTGATCACCCGCATGGTGATCGTCTTCGGGCTCGCCTTCGAGCTGCCGCTGCTGCTCGTGCTGCTCAACATCACCGGAGCGCTGACCGGGAAGCGGCTGGCCGGCTGGTGGCGCGGCATGCTCATGGGCATCGCCCTGTTCTCCGCGTTCGCCACGCCGACCGGTGACCCGCTGACCATGCTGTCGCTGGCCGCCCCGATCGCGCTCCTGTGCGTCATCGCGCTGGTCATCTGCCTGCTCAACGACAGACGCCGCGCCCGCAGCGACCCCGACGCCGGCCTCGGCGACGACGAAGCGTCCCCCCTCGGCCCGGGCCCGCAGGACGTGGGCGCGGCCGAGCCGGTCGGTGCCGCACCGCACGTCACCGCGCAGGCCGGCCCGGACCAGGGGCGGCGGCTGACCGCTCACGGCGACGTCACCTGACGGGCCGCAGCGGTGCCGAGCAGCTCCCAGCGCGCAGACGAGCCAGGCGGCCCCGGGGCCCGGGCGGCCCCGGGGGTCACGCCGTCCGCCCCGGCCGCCCTGCCACGACCTGTCACGACCTGTACCGCCGGGTTCGCCGTGCTGCGTCCCGCGGTCTTCGCGGCCGGGCGAAGACGGCGGCCCGCCCGAGCACGCAGACCTCACGGGCACGAAGCGCGTGAAGGCCGCTTTGGCCGCCTGGAGAGTCGAAGCGTGCTGTGCGCCGTGCGCGCAAGCCGGTCCACCGCCCCTGACACGAAGGTTGCAGCCATGTCGCTTGTCCTTGACACCACCGCCCAGAACCTCCTGTTCCGCGAGGCCCGGACCGCGAACACGTTCACCGACGAGCCGGTGACCGAGCAGCAGATCCAGGCGATCTACGACCTGGTCAAGTACGGTCCGACCGCCTACAACCAGACCCCGCTGCGCATCACCCTGGTCCGCTCCGCCGAGGCCCGCGGCCGCCTGGTGGAGCACATGGCCAAGGCCAACCGCGCGAAGACCGCCACCGCCCCGCTGGTCGCGGTCCTGGCCGTGGACAACGAGTTCCACGAGGAACTGCCCAAGCTGCTCCCCCGCCTGCCGCAGGTCAAGGACCTGCTCTACGCCGAGCGCCCGGTCCGCGAGCGGTCCGCCCTGGTCAACGGCGCCCTGCAGGCCGCGTACTTCATCATGGGCGTCCGCGCCGCCGGCCTGGCCGCCGGCCCGATGACCGGTTTCGACTTCGCCGGCGTCCAAAAGGACTTCCTGGACGACGACCACAGCCCGCTGATGATCGTCAACATCGGCAAGCCGGGCCCGGACGCCTGGTTGCCGCGCTCCCCGCGGCTGGACATCGGCGAGGTCATCACCACCGTCTGACCGGCCGGCCCCGGCGGCGGTCAACTGCCGTCGGGGACACGCCCTTCGGCGGGGTACGCCGGCCACAGCTCACGGGCGAGCTGCCGCTCCGTCGCAGAGAGCGGCAGGTCCGCGCGCACGCGCTCGGGGTGGGCGGGCGGCGGCCCGTGCCGGGCGTGCGCGAAGGGATCCTGCGTGTACGCGGCAAAAGAGTATTCGCCCGCCGCGTGATAGGCCTCGATGCTGGCGTACATGGCCCCGAAGGTCACCAGGGATCGCCACAGCGGGCGCAGGCAATGGTCCACCACCGCCTGCCGGCCGCGACGCAACAACCGTTTCATGACCGCTCCCTGTACCTTCGCTCGCGGCTGTCTTTGCAGGCTGTCAAGGTCCACTCGCACATCGGTCGAGGATGCCCGGGCCGCAGCAGCGGGCCGCGCCGCGCGAGCCGTCCCGGCACGTCAGTCGATGCCGCGCACGACGTGGGGCTCCCAGGTGTCGTCCTCGTCGATTCCGGCCAGCAGGAGCGGCGGCACGTGCGGCAGGGAAAGATCCCTGCGCTCGTTGGGCATCCTGCTGCCCTCCTCTTCGGTGTCGTACATCTGATCCTCCTGTCCGGCCGGCTCACGTGGGGCAGCGGCCGGGCCTGTAGGGCCCTCGGCCGTGACGCCGGCGCAGCAGGCCTGCTCCTGGGGCCCGGCGGCGGGGCGCACACCGGGCGTACGCCGCGGCCGCGTGGGCCCCGAGGGCCGCACCTGTGGGGCAGCGGTGGGCCGTACCTGCGGGGCAGTGCCTAAGACTCCCGACGGGGCCGCCCATGCATCAGCCACCCTGCACAACGTCGCACGAGAAACGCTCGAGGAACGGTGGGGAAACGGCGGGCGGGCACCGCCTCGCCGGCCACCGGGCGCACCGCGGGTGCGGCTGCCCCGCATGCCGCGGCGGCAGGGCACGCGGTGCTCGGGCCCGGCCCTCCTGCGGGGTGCGCTACGCGCCGTCGGCGTCCAAGGGCCAGCCGGTGGCGGCGTTCAGGGCTGCGGCCAGTTCGCGGGCCCGCTCCCACTCGTCTGCCGTCGCACCGGCGAGTACCACCCGCGGCGGGCGGTGGCCGTCCGCCGCGATGCGCCGGGCGATGTCACAGGCGCGGGCACCGGCTCCGGAGAATCCGCCGAGCAGCAGAAAGGGGCCCTGGCCGAGCGCGGTGAGGGCGCCCGGTGCGCCGCCCGGGCCGGCGTCGGCGGGGAGCACCAGCAGTTCCTGGGGGCCCTCATAGGCGTGGGCCAGCAGGTCGTAGCAGGTGAGGGGGGCGCCCGGCGGCGGTATCAGGCAGATCGTTCCCGCCTGGTCCTGGCGCGCCGCGCGCAGGGTGATCCAGGGGGTGTCCTGGCCGTCGTGGAGGGCGTCGGCCATGAGGGGGGCGGTGCTGGACTCGAGGAGCTGCAGGGCTTCGTCGACGGTGGTGGACTCGTCTGCCCACAGGGGAAGTTCCCGCAGCAGCAGGACGCTGTGCGCCAGCAGTTCGCCGGCCGCCTCCTCCCCGAGCTGGGCCCGGTCGTGGACCTCCGTGAGGACCAGGCCGCCCGCGCTGTCGTGGTGGGCCAGCAGCCCGACGGGGAGTACGGAGTGGGCGGGCAGGATGCCCGGGAACTCGGCCCCCAGGCCGTGGGCGGCGAGTTCGGTCTCCAGGCCCTGCACCGGATGGGGCGGGTCCTCGAAGGCGATGACGGTGTCGGCGTGGGCGCTGCTGTGGCTCCAGGCGCGGATCCAGTCGGCGGGTACCCATTCGTATGCGGACATCTCCAGGGCGCGGTCGCGCAGTTGTTGCAGCAGGTGCGGCACCGGGCCCGCCGGGTCCACCTCGACGGTCATGGGCAGCGGGTTGCGCAGCGGCCCCGGTATCCGGGCCGCGCCGTCCAGCGGTATGCCGCGCCCCGACACGGTCACCGCGAAACAGACGGGGGCCGCTTGGGTGGCGCCGGAGGCCCAGTAGATCAGCATGGCCCAGACGGCCTGCAGCACGCTGCTCTCGGCGGTGCCCCAGGTGCCGGCCCAGCGGGCGAGGCGGGCGGTGTCGGCGGGGTCCAGGCGCAGCCGGGCACGGCCGGCGCCGGTCAGGCCGGTGGCGGCGGGCCGGCCGGGCCGTGAGGCCGCGCCGTCGGGGGGTGCGCTGCGCGCCCAGAACCCGCGGGCGGGCTCCGGGTTCTGGGCCGCGACCCAGGCCGTGTAGTCGCGCAGGTCGGGGCGGCGCTCACCGCCGGGCAGGGTGCCGCCGGCGAGGTAGGCGCGGTAGAACTCGCGCAGCAACAGGTGCGCGCTCCAGGTGTCGAGCAGGGCCCGGTGGTAGCTGACCAGGATCCGGGTGGGGGCGGGGGTGGTGTCGGGCGGGGTGTGCTGCGCGTCCAGCAGGGTCAGGCGCAGCAGTGCGGGGCAGTGCAGGTCGAAACCGCGCAGCCGGTCCCGCTCGAGGAAGGGGTGCCAGTCGTCGTCGCTGACGGCCCGGCGGGTGATCTCGGGCACGACCCGGTCGTGCACCACGAGCAGCGGTTCGCCGCCGCCGGTGAACGCGGTGCGCAGCACCGTCTCGCAGTCGAACACCGACTGCCAGGCCGCGGCGAAGCGGGCGGCGTCGAGCGGGCCGTGCCAGAGCCATACGAGCTGTTCGACATGGCGTCCGGTGCCGGGCCGTCCCGCGCCGCCGGTGTACAGCGCCGACTGCTGGGGGGTGGCCCGCAGGACGAGCGGAGCCGGGGCGGCGGGCGCGTCGGCGAGCTCTCCCAGCAGTTCTCGCAGCAGGTCCTTGAGGGCGGCCACCGTCGTGTCGGTGACGCCGTGCGCCGGGGCGGTGGCCCAGTCGAGAGTGATGTGCAGCCGGCCGTGGGCGACCTGGGCGCGGACCTCGATGGGGTGTGCGGGCCGGCCCGGTGTGCTGCCGTGCGCGGGCCGGGCGAAGCCGGGCAGCAGTTCGCCGGGGCCGGGCACGCTCAGACACGTGGGGGCGGGCGGCAGTTCACGCAGCCGGCGCCGCAGCAGCGGATCGGGGCCCCACTCGCGGCAGGCTCCGAAGCCGGCGCCGCCGGGGGCGCCGCCCGCGCAGTCGGCCAGGGGGCCGGCCAGCGCGGTGAGCTGGCCAAGGGCGTCGAGGCCGGGGTCCGGTGTGAGATGGACCGGGTAGGGGTCGGCGAGCCGGCCCACGTGCTCGCGCAGGCCGGGCCGGCCGCTGCGGGGGTCGCCGCGCAGGTCGAAGCTGACCTCGTCGGATCCCTGCCAGCGGGCCAGGGCGAGCGCGAACACGCCGGTCAGCACCTGTGCGGGGGTCAGCGCGAGCCGCCGGGCCAGGACCTGGACGATCCGCTCGGTGCGGTCCTGGTCCAGGACGAACCCGGTGTGGCGGACCTGGCCGGGCCCGGCGCCCGGCCCGGCCGAGCGGGGCGGACTGGGCGGGCGGGGCGGGCGGGGCGGGCCGGTGGGAGTCGCCCGTCCGCAGCCTGCGCCCGGCGACCAGGCTCCAGTGCCGCGCCTCGGCGGGGTCATGGGCCAGCTCCCGCAGTTCGCCGACCCAGTCGGCCAGGTGGCCGGGCCGGCGCCGGGGCCGCGCCGGACGTCCGGCGCCGGCCGCGTCGAGGGCGGCGCTCAGGTCGTCGAGCAGGACGGGCCAGGACGCGGCGTCCACGGCGAGCTCATGCACGACCAGGGCAAGCCGGTCGGCGCGCGGTCCGGCCGGACGGCGGTCCCGGGCGAGCAGCGCCCGCAGCTGGAGGCCGGCGCGCACGTCGAGGGTGCGGCCGGTGAAGTCCACCGCCGCACCGAAGCCGGCCTCGTCGGTGAACTCCCTCTCCACCAGCGGATCCGGCCGGCCGGCCGGCCCGTTGCCGGCCCGGGTGGTGAGCCAGCCGTCCGCGGCGAGGCGGGAGCGCAGCTGAGGGTGGGCGGCCAGGACGGCGCCCAGGGCCTCGCGCAGCGCGCCCGCGTCCGGTGCGGCGTCCGTTTCGAGCAGCACCGTCTCATAACGGTGCGCCCCGCCGGATGCGAGGAGGGCGCGCTGGGCGGTGGTCAGCGGGTGGTCGGCGGCGGGCGGCGGCTCGGTGAGCCGGTCGGCGATGCGGCCCGAGACGAGGGCGGCGGGCCCTGCCTCCGCCGCCCACAACCGCAGCGTGTGGTGGTCGGGGCCGTGCCGCAGCAGCTGGTGCCGCGGCACGGGCCGCTCCCGGCCGTCGGCGATGAGTTCGCCCAGGATGTGGTCCAGGGCGGCACGGTCGAGCGGCCCGCGCAGCTCGAGGTCCCACCGGCTCGCCTGCGGGGCGGGGCCGGGGTCGACGAGCACGGAGATCGGCGCGTGGGGGCAACGGTGAACAGTCATGGTGGCCGGGGTGTGCGGTCCGTCGCGGGGCCGGGTACCCTTCTCTCCTTTCTGCGGGCGCTGAACGGGCAGGCAGGCTCCTAGAACGGCCCGGCCGCCGTGCCCGCCGTGCCCGGGGCGGCGGCACTGTGGAAGGTCACGCGCAGGCCCGAGGCGGGGTGGCAGGGGTGGATGCGGCGCGGGCGGCGCCAGGCGGCGTATACGTGGGCCGGGCCGTACTGCCTCTGCCTCATGACGGCCTCCTGGCCTGCCTGACGTCCACAACGGTCGGGTTCAGCACGCTAGTTGCCGCACCGCCCCGGCGTCCGTTTTCCCAAGCGGGTGTGCAGCGGGGGCCGAGCGGTGCCCCAGCCGGCAGGGCCGGTGCACCCACCCGCCGGGGCGGGGGCGGGCCGACGCCTGCCCCGGCCCGTCGGGCGTTGCCTCACGAGGGCCGGGGCAGGGGACGTGGACGTTCAGGGGGCGGCTACGGTGAGGGGGGCCTGGGCCTGCGGGCCGGCTCGCTCTCGGGGCCGTTCACCGCGTCGGCGACGTCTGCCGCTTCTTTGCGCAGGTCGAAGCTGTTGCGGATCTCCTTTAGCCCCAGTTCGTCGCTGCCCAGCTGCTTGCGGATGAACGTTTTGGGATTCAGGTCCTCGAAGGTGACGTCCTTGAACTCGGGGCCGAGTTCCTCGCGGATGTCCTGCTGGGCCTGGTCCGAGAAGGCACGGACCTTCCGGATGATCCTGGCCGCGTCCTGGATTACCTTCGGCAGCTTGTCCGGGCCGAAGATGAGCACGGCAAGAATCGCGAGCATCACCAGCTCAAGCGCGCCTATGTCATTGAACATTGCAGCTCCTCGCCGTGTCCGGGCAAAAAGCCACGGTACGGGGTAGCCGAGGAGGCACTGCTTTCTTTCCGCCGCGGCTCGACTGCATTCCAAGTATTCCCGCAGCACATCGCGGTCGTCGCCGTTCGCAGGGCTGCTTTGGGGCGCGGCCGCCCGCCCCTCGTCGCCGTCACAGCATGCGGACGGCGCTTTCCGCATGCTGCTTGGCCAGGGTCAGCAGGGCCAGGCAGTTCTGGCCGAGCGCCTGGCGCACATGCCAGCGGGCGTGTGCCAGGCCCGCGTCCTCGCCCAGCACGGCGGCGATGTTCTCCTCGCGCAGCACGACGCTGTGCTGCGCGAGGACGGTCACCCCCGTCTCGTCCGGGACGACGGACCATTCGCCGGTGTGTGCCTTCAGCAGGGGGGAGGCCGCGGTCTCCTTGTAGATGATGCGGCCCGCGTGCGGGAAGCAGATCCGCACCGAGTCGGCGCTGTGCGCACCGGACTCGGTCAGCGTCTTCACTTGCATGCGCTGCACTCCGGGCGCGTCCTCGGTCAGGTCGACCCGGGTGACGTGCGGGACCAGCTGGGGCCAGGCCTCGGCCCGGTAGAGAAAGTCGTAGACCAGTTCGGCCGGGCCGTGGATGCGCACCGAGTCCTCGAAGGACAGGACCAGTTCGTCCAGGCGCGTCCACCGCTCGGCGAAGGCCTTCACGTCGGCGAGCTGGGCGCGGCTGTTCGCGCCGGTGGCGCGCTGCGCCCACGCCACGTCGTCGGGCCGGTCCCCGGTGACGCTGAAGTCGTACCGCAGCTCCAGCTCGCTGCGGTGCGGGCCTTGGGAACGCACGTTCAAGGTGCCGCCCAGCGAGTTGAACGGCGACGCGGGCAGTTCCTGCCGGAATTCCACGCGGCGCTCCACCGGGTCCAGGTGCCGCCACGAGGTCCAGGATTTCAGCTGGCCGTTCATGAGGGACCACATCCTCAGCCACCCCCGTTCGCCGTCGAACTCCAGCTGCTCCACATGGATGACCGGGGAGAAATACAGCGGCCACTTCGCCGCGTCGGTAATCAGCGCGTAGACCACACCGGCGGGTGCGGACACGTGCACCGTGTGCGCGGTCTTGTCCGCGAGCTCAGCAGACATCTGAACACCTCTCCTTGCCTTACGCCGACGGGGACGCAAACAGAATTTTCAGACGGCCGGACGACACCGCTGATGCACGAGGGGGTGAAGCGCTGCCCCCGTATCCGCCGGCTGACGTGCCTCGCACGGTGATGCAGGGGGGTCGCAGGCGCCCCTGGCCCGCACCGGGTGACCGCGGCGCGGGTTCAGCCGACGGGCACGCGCTGGCGGGCGAGGCGGCCGGCGACGCGGCAGGCCCGGCCCAGCAGCCGCGGCAGTTCACGGCCGCCGCGTACGAAGAAGTGACGCCCGGGGACGGTGCGCGAGCGGACGGGCCCCTGGGTCCACTGCCACCAGCCGTCGGTGATCGTGGGCGGCGCGAGCGGGTTCGCCTGCGAGGAGACGACGAGGACCGGTGTGGTGAGCGGGCCCGTGGAAGAGGGTGTGCGGGCCGCCTCTTCCAGGGCCTTGGCGAGCTCCAGGTCGGCGCGGAGCACCGGCAGCATGGCCCGCAGCACGATCCCTTCGTCGCTGCCGGGCGGCACGGCGCCCTGGCCGCCCAACAGGTGCAGCACGTCGGCGTCCGTCGCCCCGCGGACATCCGGCAGCGCGGAGGGCGTGTGGGGCGGCGGGCAGGCACTGACGGCAAGGAGCGCGGGGCCGGGCACCCCCGCCTCGTGCAGGGCGCGCGTCACGGTGAGGGCAACCAGGGCGCCCAGACCGTGCCCGTACAGCACGTACGGGCCGCAGCGCGGGCCGGTGAACGGGGGCAGCAGATCGGCGAGCAGCGCCTCATGCGTGGTCACCCGGGGTTCGGATCGCCGCCGTTGCTCCCCCGGCAGGGAGACCGCCCTCACCTCCACCCCGGGTCCGGTGCTCTCGGCCCAGCCGTCGAAGACGGAGACACCCCCTGCGGAGTGTGCGAAACAGTGCAGTCGCACGGGCTGTTCGTCCGACATGGCATCCTCCTTGGCCTCCCCCCTGGGGCGCAGGGGTGCGGTTCGAGAATCGCCGGAGGGCCTCAAGCATCCCTGGAGAGCGGGCTGAGGCCCGCGCGAAGGCGAGCGGGCGCGAAGACCTCCGGTGCCAGGCGACGTGAGAGACCCTCGATTCCGACGGGAGCCTGGTTTTGTGCGGCCGCCGGAGCCCGTACCCGTCGGGTAGTCCGCTTCAGCAGGGGGAAGCACGCCAGGATCACGCATGAACGCGTAGCTCACCGGCCCTTCCACGGTGGAGACGGGACTCGGTGTCGGTGGAACGCCCAACGAGCATCTGGAACGAACGCCTCGTGACCACAGATCGCGCATGTCCCTGGACACCGGGATCGGCCGGCACCTTCCGCGCAGCAGCGTCTTGTTACGGCTCGCCGGCTTCGACTGGCCCACCCGGCCACCAAGTGAATGAGCCCGGAAAACCTCGGCAGGTCATCGGGACGGCGGTGCGCACGGATCCCCCCAGGTGTCCCGGCACGCGAGGGCCGTCACCCGGTGCAGCCGTCCGAGTGCGCCCGCGCCCCGTCCGAAACCTGCGGTGCACCGCCTCGCGCACGCGTCTGCCGCCCTGCGGGTGGCCCACCGTCCCGGCGGCAAAGGGCCGCGCCGGCTCGGGACATGGACGGTGCGCCCACCACCACGGCCGGGCGGTACGGGGCGTCAGACCGGGTGCCCGGGCTGCGGCCGTTCGCCGCTGCCCGGGCAGGCACGCCCGGCCTCCTCGCAGATCCCACCGTGCTCGGGCCGCCAGGCCTCTGACTCCGGGATCACTCCTAGGCGCTGAGTACGGCGCAGGCCCCCGCTCCGGCCGGCCTCAGGCGGCATACAGGTCGAAGGTCGAGCTGCGCCGCTCTCCGGCGACGACATCCAGTCGCGGGTCGACGGCCAGCATGGCCTGGTGCAGGCGCTGCACCTGCGGCGAGGGCTCGACACCCAGCTCGTCGATCAGCCGGTTGCGCAGTTGCCGGTAGACGGCGAGGGCCGAGGCCTGCCGCCCCGACCGGTACATGGCCACCATGGCCTGCGAGTGCAGCCCTTCGTGCTGCGGGTAGCGCGCCGTCAGCTCGGCGAGTTCCGCGATGAGTTCGGCGTGCCGGCCGAGCCGCAGGTCGGCGTCGATGCGCCGCTCGACGGTGCCGAGCCGGCTCTCCTCCAGGCGCATGACCTCGATGGCGAGGATCGGTCCGACCCGTACGTCGACCAGCGCGGGCCCGCGCCACAGCTCCAGCGCCTTACGGAAACGGGCAGCCGAGGTCGCGTCGTCCCCGGTCTCGAAGGCTGACCTGCCTTCGGTGACCATGCGTTCGTACTCGTGCACGTCGACGCTCTCGGGCGGTATCTGCAGCAGATAGCCGCCGTGGCGGGTGGCGAGCACTTCCTTGGCCGTGCCGGGGGCGTCGGGCCCCATCGCGGTGCCCAGGCGCCGGCGCAGCTGGAGGATGTAGGTCTGCAGCGTGGTGAGCGCGCTCTGCGGCGGCTCGGTTCCCCAGATTTCCTCCATGAGCATGGGAACGGGCATCACCCGTCCGGGGTAGAGGGCCAGCAGGGAAAGAATCTGCCGCGGCTTTCCGGCCGTCGGGACAATCGATCCCCCATTGACCTCGGCACTCAACGGACCCAGAACCTGAATCTTCACTGCTTTCCTCCGTAGCTCGCCGAGTTCCTCTCATGGCTGAATTCCGTCACCGTCAGCACACTAGCCAACATCGCGCCACACCCTCCTTTCTTCGACCAGAGCTCGAGGAGGTTTCAGCGGAACACCTGGATCCGCACAATTGCGTCCGGCGTATCACGGGATGCTCTTCCCGGCCGCCCTTCCCATGGAGTTTTTACTGCAGAGAAACCGAATGTGCGGAACTCGAAATTCCGTCTGGCGGGCATGTCCCGTGGGGAGGGGTGTCACCGGTGCGCACGCGTCAGGGGAAGAGCGCGCGGTTTCGGCGCCGCCGGTGACGGCCCGCAGGTGTGCTCAGCGGCCCGGGTGCGGGGCGCCCGGCCACGGCACGGGCAGGGCGGCGCACGCCGGGCGCGGCGCGCGTCCTGGCTTCGGCGCTCCGGGACGTTTGCCGGCGGCGAGGCGGCCCCCGGCGGGTCGGGCGGGCCGGGCTGCGGTGTCCTTGTGGGCGGTCAGGACCATGACGGCGAAGACGGTGGCGGCCACGGGGTGAGAGCCGGCGTACGGTCCGTGCGGGCCGCAGCTTCCGGGCCACTGCCGGATCCTGTGCGGCGGCCGGCGTGTTCAGGCCGTTGCGCCAGGGGCGGCGGCGGACCCCCGCGGGCCGGGCGGCAGGGAGAGCAGGGAGAGCTCAGCGGTCTTAAGGGCGGGTGCCTGCCGCTGTCCGGGGCGCCGGCGGACCGGGGCTCCCCCGCAGCACGCAGGCGTCCGGGAACGGGCCCTCACTCAACTCGTCGCGACGAGCCGCTCCTTGGCCGCGCCGGCTGCCGCCGGCTCGGGGCTGGCGGTGAGGACGGACCGCTGCAGGCGCTGCAGCGCCGCGGACGGCTCCAGGCCGAGGTCGCGGACGAGCGTGACCCGCAGCCGCTGATAGGCCTCCAGGGCCTCTCCGCGCCGCCCCGAGCGGTACAGCGCGAGCATGAACTGGCCGTGCAGGCTCTCGTGGGTGCGGTAACGGTTCACCAAGACCGTCAGCTCGGCCAGCAGTTCACGGTGGCGCCCCAGCCGCAGGTCGGCCTCGATGCGCTGGTCGAGAGCGCACAGCCGGCTCTCCTCGAGGCGCTTGATCTCCGTCTCCAGCTGCTCCCCGACCTGGACGTCCGCGAAGGCGGTGCCGGACCACAGCGCGAGCGCTTCGCGCAGCTGGCGCGCGGCGCCGGGGAAGTCACCCGCGTCCATGGCCCGGTATCCCGTGCCCGCGAGCCGCTCGAACAGGCGGACATCGCTGGGGCCGCCGCCGCTGGCCAGCAGATAGCCGCCGGGCATCGTCACCAGCACCTCCTTGGCGGTGCGCGGTGCGCCGGGTCCGTGCGCACCGCCGCGCTCGTCCTGGTCCAGGGCCACGGCGATGAGTTCGCGCAGCTGCAGGACGTACGTCTGCAAGGTGGTGCGGGCGCTGCGCGGCGGGGTGACGCCCCAGAGCTCCTCGATCAGGGCGGCCACGGGCACCACCCGGTCGGCGTGCAGCGCCAGCAGGGCCAGAACCTGGCGCGGCTTGGGAGCCGTCGGCGTTATGGAGACGCCGTTCTCCGTGACGGCCAGTGCCCCGAGTACCTTGATGTCCACGCGATCTCCCCTGTCTTATGCACGAGCTCCGGTCATTCCGTGGCCGCCAGCGGAGGCCACTCCGGCTCCTCACCCAGGGTAAAAACAGCACGCGCGGTATGTCAATACCAAACCGCGCGTCCTGTATCTCTTTGGTCCCGAGTCGAGGTCATGCACTCATTGAGCAGGGCAAACGCTTGATCTCCGGCGGGACTCAAGGTGTTCGCGGGGCATCCTCGAGGGCTTCTCAAGGGAAAGCAGGGAGGGCGTGACCGGGATCCGGGCATTAAACAAACCTCTTGGTATGCAAATTTTGGGGGTTCACCTGCGCGGACTGCTCCTGCGCGGGGACGGCGTTCAGCAGGTTCGAGCCCGCGCACACCAGCTGGTCCCTGGCCTGCCGGCCGGCGAGCAGCGGCAGGAGAACCTCCCACAAGCGGGTGACGCTGCGGCGGGAGAGCCAGGAGGCGTCCTCGCCGCCGAGGATCTCGAAGCCCGCGGTCGCGGCGACGATGACGCGGGCCCCGTCCGCGGCGGACACGGCGGGCGCCAGAGCGCCGCTGCGCTCGGCCCGCCCAAGGCTGTCCTCGACCCAGCGCTGCCACTGCCTGCGCAGGGAGGGCCCGCCCCGGCGCGCGACGTCGCCGGCGAGTTCGAAGCCGGCGCGGACCACGATGTCGCGGGCGAGGCTGTCCATCAGAGCGTGCGTGGCGTCCACCACCGTCTGCAGGGAGTCGCCGTGGCGGGCCCGCGCCGCCTCGGTGATCCGCCCGACGGCCTCGGCGGCCTCGGCCCGGACCGCTTCGGCGAGCCGGTTCTTGCTGGCGAAGTGGAAGTGCAGCGCTCCGTTGCTGACACCGGCCCGGCTGCTGATGGCGCTCAGCGACGCGGCGACAAAGCCCTCCTCGGCGAACACCGCGGCCGCGGCCTGGATCAGCGCGTGCCGGGTGCGGGCCGCTCGCTCCTGTTTGACCATGTGCTGTCTCCTACAGAAGGCGGGAGGCCGAAAGCCGGCACCGCACCGGCGTCCCACGTCCCGTGGGCGTAGTGCTACTGCGGGGGATTGCCGTGCTTGCGGGAGGGCAGGTCGGCGTGCTTGCTGCGGAGCATGGCCAGGGAGCGGATCAGGACCTCGCGGGTGGCGGCCGGGTCGATGACGTCGTCGACCAGCCCGCGCTCGGCCGCGTAGTAGGGGTGCATCAGCTCGGCCTTGTACTCCTTGACCATCTTGTGCCGCATGGCCTCGGGGTCCTCCGCCTCGGCGATCTGGCGGCGGAAGATGACGTTCGCGGCGCCCTCGGCGCCCATCACGGCGATCTCGTTCGTCGGCCAGGCATAGGTCAGGTCGGCGCCGGTGGACGCCGAGTCCATGACGATGTACGCGCCGCCGTAGGCCTTGCGCAGGATCAGCGAGATCCGCGGCACGGTCGCGTTGCAGTAGGCGTACAGCAGCTTCGCGCCGTGCCGGATGATCCCGCCGTGCTCCTGGCCGACGCCGGGCAAAAATCCGGGGACGTCCAGCAGGGTGAGGAGCGGGATGTTGAAGGCGTCGCACATCTGGACGAAGCGTGCGGCCTTCTCCGACGCCTCGATGTCCAGCACCCCGGCCAGGCTCTGCGGCTGGTTGGCGACGATGCCGACGACCTGGCCGTCCAGCCGGGCCAGCGCGCAGATGATGTTGCGGGCCCAGCGCTCGTGGACCTCGAGGTACTCACCGTCGTCGACGATCTCCTCGATCACCTTGGCCATGTCGTAGGGCCGGTTGCCGTCGGCGGGCACCAGGTCCAGCAGCACGTCCGAGCGCCGCTCGGCCCGGTCGCCGCCGGGCGCCTTCGGCGGGGCCTGACGGTTGTTCTGCGGGAGCATCGACAGCAGGTAGCGCACCTCCGCCAGACAGGTCTCCTCGTCGTCGTAGGCGAAGTGGGCCACGCCGGAAGTCTCGGCGTGCACGTCCGCGCCGCCCAGGCCGTTGTGGGTGATCTCCTCGCCGGTGACCGCCTTGACCACGTCCGGGCCGGTGATGAACATCTGGCTGGTCTCGCGGACCATGAACACGAAGTCGGTCAGCGCCGGGCTGTAGGCCGCGCCGCCCGCGCACGGGCCCAGCATCACCGAGATCTGCGGGATCACCCCCGAGGCCCGGGTGTTGCGCTGGAAGATGCCGCCGTAGCCGGCAAGCGCGCTGACGCCCTCCTGGATGCGGGCGCCGGCGCCGTCGTTCAGCGACACCAGCGGCGCCCCGGTGGCCAGGGCCATGTCCATGATCTTGTGGATCTTCTCGGCATGCGCCTCGCCCAGCGCGCCGCCGAAGATGCGGAAGTCGTGGGCGTAGACGAAGACCGTGCGGCCCTCCACCGTCCCCCAGCCGGTGACCACACCGTCCGTGTACGGCTTTTTCAGCTCCAGCCCGAAGCCGGTCGCCCGGTGCCGGCGCAGCTGCTCGACCTCCCGGAACGAACCCTCGTCCAGCAGCAGCTCGATGCGCTCCCTCGCGGTCAGCTTGCCCCGGGCGTGCTGCGCCGCGCTCGCCTTCTCGCTCGGCCCGGCCAGCGCCTGCTCACGGATGCTGTGCAGTTCCGCCACGCGCCCGCGCAGATCGGTGGGCCCCGGTCCGACGGGGGCCGGGGCAGTCGTCATCGCCATGTCAGGTGCCTTCCTGGGACAAGACCGTCAGGCCCCGTCCCGGATCGTGACAGCATAATAACAAACCGCATGCGCGGTTTCTATTTTGGATCCGGTGAACACGTGGAGGAGATCACCACCGGCCGTCAGCGCCAGCCGTCCGGCGCCGCATAGGCGTCCGGCGTGCGCCACCACCGCATGGCGGCCGCCGGCGGCTGCCCGGGCTCCTGCCCGGCACCCGCCCGCAGCGCGAGCAGCACCGCGACCACGGCGGCCAGTTCCGCCTCGTCGGGCCGGCCCCGCTCCACCCTGATCAGGACTTCCCTCCCGTCCATCCGACCGCTCCCCCTTCGCCTCGGGCCTCAAGGACACGGTCGGACAGACCGCTCAAGAATGGCTTTGAGCTCACTTGAGGTACCGGGCGGGCCGCCCCTCTCACCGCACCGGCACACCACAGCCGTCACACGGCCCGGCGTGCGCGGACGACCTGCGCGTTGCGGGCGGGTCCCGAGGCCGCCGATGATCGGCTCCACATGTGGGAATGGACCGTTCCATATCGCACCGGGCGGAGTGCCGCGTTCCTTCTAGAAATTAAACCGGGTGGTATGTATCTTCGCTGTCCTGAGAGGCTCCGCCACTGACATTCAAGCCAAAGCGGCTCAGGGGGAATCATGTCTGCGAGCACGTTCCACAGGAACCGCGCGATACGCGGCGCGGCACACACCGAGAACGACACCACTGCCACCGGGGCCGGCGCCCTCCCCTACCGGTCCCTGACCACCACGGTCCCCAAGGAATTCGTCCACCGCGCGAGCGTCGCCGAGGTCATGCTGACGGACTGGGCGCGCGCAGGCGAGGACCGCTTCCGCCTCGCGGCCCAGTGGCCCCGCGGACACAGCTTCTTCGTCAACGTGGACGGCTGCCACGACCCGCTGATCGCTGCCGAAACGATCCGCCAGGCCGGCATTCTCCTGGCGCACACCGAGTACGGGGTCCCCCTCGGCCACCACTTCCTGGTGAGCGATCTCAGCGTGGCCGTCCGCCCCCGGCACCTGCGCGTCGCCGCGGCACCCGCCTCGCTCGAACTCGACGTCAGGTGCCGCGACATCAAACAGCGCGGCGGCACGGTGCAGGGATTCAGGATCGAGGTGGACATCTACCGCGACGGCCACCTCGCCGCCACCGGCGGCGGCGCGCACACCTGCATCACCCCCCGGGTCTACCAGCGGCTGCGCGCCGCCCGCGTCCCCGACGGCACCCGGCCCCCGGTGATGGCGCTGACGGCCCCGGTGCCCCCGCAGACCGTCGGGCGCATGTCGCCGACCGACGTGGTCCTGTCCCCCACCGGCACGCCGAACCGCTGGCAGCTGCGGGTGGACACCCGCCACCCGGTGCTCTTCGACCACATGGTCGACCACGTGCCCGGCATGATGCTCTTCGAAGCCGCCCGCCAGGCCGCGGCCGCCACCCTGGGACATGCCTCCCTGCCACTCGCCGTCACCAGTGAATTCCACCGGTACGTCGAACTGGACACACCGTGCGTGATCGAAGCGCGCCGCCTGCCCGCGGCCGGCCCGGGCCGCGAGGAGTCCGTGCTCGTGACCGCCCACCAGGACGAGGCGGCCGTCTTCCGGTCCACGGTGACCATGGCGCCGCTGCCCGCCTAAGACACCCGCCGCCCGTGCCCGGGCCCGGCACGCCGCCGGGCCCGGGCACGCCGGACGGCTGGCTGCGCGCCGTAGGGCGGGTTCTACGCGCCGCCGGACGGCACGGTTCTGCGCGCCGGAGGGCGGGTTCTGCGCGCGGCCGGAGGGCGGGTTCTGCGCGCCGCAGGCCCGCGGGTTCTGCGCGCCGCCGGAGGGCGGGTTCTGCGCGCCGCGGGCCCGCGGCTGCGGGCCGCGGGCCTGCGGCGCGGTGCCCGCGTGCCTGCTCAGGCGGGCAGCGGCCCGAACGCCGCGAGATGTGCCTGGGCCCAGGCACGGAAGGTGCCCGCCTCACGGCCCGTCACCCGCCGGACCGTGTCCTGCACCCCGGCCTTGGCCCCCGCCCTGAGCCGCCCGGCGCTCTGAAGCAGCGCCTCGACCACCGGCGCCGGATAGCGCCCGGCCAGCGCGGCGCGTGCCTGGCCGGGGCTGAGCTCCTCGAACCTCAGCGCGACACCGAGCAGCTCGCCCAGCTGCCGCGCCTGCTCGGCCGCGGTGAGCGCCTGCGGCCCGGTCAGGGTGTAGGCGCGCTGGGCGTGCCCCTCCTCCACCAGCGCCCGCACCGCCACCTCCGCGACGTCCGCGGGATCCACACAGGCGTGGGCCGACTGCCCGTACAGCGCCCGGACGGTGCCCTCCGCGCGGACGGACGCCGCCCAGGACAGGCAGTTGGACATGAACGCGCGCGGACGCAGCAGGGTCCACTCCAGGCCGGAGGCGCACAGCCGTTCCTCGCCGGCACGCTGCCACCGGGTGATGAGATCACCCGCCTGCCCGTCCAGGACGGCCGCCGCGGAGAGCTTCACCACCCGCTGCACTCCGGCCATTTCGGCAGCGCGCAGGAAACGGGCGTCGTCATCGCCGCCCACGCGGGTGGTGACAAGAAACGCCGCCCGTACACCCGCAAGAGCCCGGGCGAGCGAGCGCGGATCCCCGTAGTCCCCGGCGACCGTCTCCGCCGTCGCCGCCGCCCCCGTGACCCTGGCGGGATCCCTGGCCATGATGCGCACCGGCAGGTCGGCCGGAAGCCGCCCCACCACTTGACGCCCCACCGTCCCCGTGCCGCCCGTCACCAGGATCACCGCGGCCCCTCCCCCGTCCGGCCGGGGGACAGCCCCCCGGCACACCATGATCCACTCAACGCTCTTGGCCTTCCTGCCGCGACGGTTTTGAGCACCTCATTGAATGCCGTACGGCTGGAGGGGGTACGAGAACCCCCAACCGGCTGTAAGATACAAACTGTGCGGTTTTTTCTGGGCCTCCGGGGCTCACCGAACAAAGGAGGCCGAACGTGGTGAAACAGGACCGGGCGATCCGGACCCGGCAGGTGATCCTCTCGGCGGCGGCCAAGGCCTTCGAGGAACACGGCTACCAGGCCGCGACCATCAGCGAGATCCTCGCCACCGCCGGCGTGACCAAGGGAGCCCTGTACTTCCACTTCCCCTCGAAGGAACACCTCGCCGAGGGCGTCCTGCACGAGCAGGACCAGCGGCTGCCGATCCCCGACCGCGCCTGCAAGGTACAGCAGTTCGTGGACACCATGGTCCTGCACGCCTACCTCCTGCAGACCGACCCCATGGTCCGGGCCGGCGTACGCCTCGCCCTCGACCAGCAGGCCCAGGGCCTGGACCGCAGCGGGCCCTTCAGGCGCTGGAGCGACATCGGGATCGAACTGCTGGAAAAGGCCCAGGCCCAGGGCGAACTGATGCCCCACGTCATCCCGGCCGAGACCGCCGACGTCGCGGTGGGCGCCTTCGCCGGCGTCCAGGCCATGTCCCAGGCCCTGCACAACTACCAGGACCTGCCACGCAGGGTCGCCGCCCTGCTGCGGCACCTGCTGCCCAGCGTGGTGGTCCCCTCCGTGCTCGCCGCCGTCGACCTCACCGAGAGCAGGGGGGCTGCGGTACAGGCCGAACTGGAGGCCCTGCGCCCCCGGCCGCAGCCGGCACCGGTCAGCTGACCGCCCCGGCGAGCACACCCCCGGCCCCCGCCCCCGCACCGAAGTACGCCGTCAGGGCGGCGGCCGGCCCGCCCGCCCCCGACGCCCAGGCGATATAGCCGTCGGGCCGCACCAGCAGCGCATCACACGACAGCTGGGGCACCGGCTCGCAATGCACCACCCGCAGCAGGGAGGCCCACCCCCGGGCCTGCTCCGCATACCGGCCGGCGCCCCGCTCACCGAAGAGCAGCAGCAGCGGCCGCCCCCCGCCCAGCAGACCGATGACATCGGCCGGACCCTGACGGGTCACCAGCCCCACATTGTGCAGAAACCTTCCCTCCCACGGCGGGCCCTGCGCGCCGCGCCCCGGCAGCACCGTGTCCTGCGCACTGACCATCGACGCCAGCACACCGCTCTCCCCCTGGCCGGCCAGCAGCTCCCCGAACAGCTCCCGCAGCGGATCCAGTTCGGGCCCCGGCCGCATCAGGGCGAGCTGGGCCCGCGCGGAGTCGATGACCCGCCGGGCAGCGGGCCGGCGCTCGGCGTCATAGGTGTCCAGCAGCCCTGCGCCCGCACTGCCGCGCACCGTGAGCGCGAGCTTCCAGCCGAGATTGACCGCGTCCAGCAGACCGGTGCTCAGCCCCTGCCCGCCGATCGGGAAGTGCACATGCGCCGCATCCCCCGCCAGCAGGACCCGCCCCCTGCGATACGACGCCGCCAGCCGGGAGAAGTCACTGAACCGGCTCAGCCACCTCGCCTCCCCCATCGCGATGTCCCGGCCCGCGATCCAGCCCACCTCCCGGCGCAGCTCCTCCACAGTGAGCGGCACACGCCGCTCAAGGTCCGCGCCCTCACAGTTCAGCGTCCGCAGACGCACCACACCCGACGCCACGTCCTTGGCGACGATCCAGCCGCGCGGCGTGCGATGCCACCCCGCCCCCAGAACCCCCGCCCCCTGAACACGGACATCGCCCGCCATCGCCGACACGGTGGCCGGGTACGTCCGGGAGGCGAAACCCGCCTGCTCCCGCACCAGACTGCGCGCCCCGTCCGCCCCCACCAGATACCCGCCCGTGCAGATCACCCGCCCGCGCGGCCCCGCGGCCGTGACCCGCACCCCACCCGGCCCCTGCCGCACCCCCGTCACCCGGTACCCGCGCAGGATCCGCGCACCGGCGGCCCGCGCCCGCTGCTCGAAATGGCGCTCCAGCTCCTCCTGCGCACACTTCAAGATCGGCTCCGGCTCCGCGGCCGGCGCCGAAATGGCCAGCCCCGCAATCCCCGCGAAATGAAACGCACTGCTCACCCGCGCCGAACCGCCGCCCTGGTCCGCGCCGCCGCCCTGGTCCGCGCTCACCAGCCCGGCGAGATAACCCCGCCGCACCAGACACTGCACCGTACGGGCATGCAACGTCGTCGCCTTCGGCCACCGCGACACCCCGCGCTGCGACTCCACCACCACCGTCCGCACCCCGTACCCCGCCAGCTCACACGCAAGGACCATGCCCACCGGCCCCCCGCCGACGATCACCACCTGCGCCCGCATCCCCCGCACCATCTACGACCTCCCCCAGTCACGGACCAGCACACAAGCCAAGGAAACAGCAGCCGCGGCGCACGAAGACTTAAGCGGCCGCCCCCGTCCAGAACA
The DNA here is from genome assembly GCF_036014015.1 of Streptomyces sp. NBC_00457. NCBI lineage: Bacteria > Bacillati > Actinomycetota > Actinomycetes > Kitasatosporales > Streptomycetaceae > Streptomyces > Streptomyces sp. NBC_00457. The sequence continues at coordinate 284,285 of NZ_CP107905.1, forward strand.
ACTCCGCACCCCCCACAGGGAGTTGAGCTGCCCAGCTCACCCATGCACACGAACGAAAAGAAATATACCGGTTGGACGGTTCTTTGCAAGGCATTGACACCCCCACCCCCACCCGCCGGCCCCCCACCGGCCACACGCCCGGAACACTCACCCCGCCGGCCCGGCCCGCCACCACCGGACCCGGACCCGGACCCGGACGCGGACGCGCAACACCACCCATGACACCACCCGCGCCACCGCCTGCGCCGGGGACGGCACCCAACCCCGCCCCGCCCCCAGGCAGACGGACCCAGCACCCCGCCACCCGCCGGCCCGCCCTCCCCTCCCCTCCCCTCCCCTCCCCTCCCCTCCCCTCCCCTCCCCTCCCCTCCCCCCGGCAGACGGCACCACAGTCCCGCCCCGCCGGCAAAAGAGGCACGCCGGGCCGCAGGCCCCACACAGCGGCCGGCGCCGCGCGGCAGTCCTCGATCCGACGGCCGCGGCGGGAGCACGAAACGGACCCGGACCCGGCTCCCGGCCCGGCCTGCCCTGTCCTGTCCTGTCCTGTCCTGTACGAGCCCGCGCAGGCGCGTCCGCGGAAACGGACCCCGCACGTGAGCGGCGTGCGGGTGCCGGCGCCCGGCTTCGCACGGCGGGAAACGCCTCTGCGGCCACGTCGCCGCCTGGCACAAGGAAGGCATCTTCGACCGACCCGACGGCCTCCTGCGCCGGTCGGTGCGCGAGGCCGGGGGCCGCACCCCCCCGGGCCGAGCGCCTGCGTGGTGGACGCGCGGAGCATCAAGACCTCCGCCAGCGTCCCCGCAGCCGGCCCGGGCACCGACGCCGGCCAGAAGACAGGAGGCCGAGGGCGCCGCCTCGGCGCCGACACCCTGGCCTGCTGCCGGCCGTCCGGGTGAGCGCCGCCGGCGTCCGCGACACCACCGGCGGCATCCGCCCGCTCCCACAGACCGCCACCACAGGCGCGTGACCAAGGCGCGGGCCGGCACCGGCCATCGCACCGAAGCCACCGGCCACGGCGCCCGTCTGGGCACCGGTGTCCAGGTGCGTTCCACGCGATCGGCGCCACAGGGTTCACGGTGATCCCCCGGCGCCGGAGGGCGAGCGCAACTGCCGGCCGGCTCCTGCACCACCGCCGCCCCGCCCGCGCCACCCGCCCCCACCGCTGTGAAGCCGTCCTCCACATCGCAATGACCGGCCTCACCATCCGGCAGCGCACCCACGAATCCACCCCGAACCGGCGCCCCACCTGAACCCCGAACCCCGGACTACCGGTACGCGAATCACCGACGCCGGTCTGACATTTATTTTTACCTGCGACCAGCCGCACGGGCACGGCACCCCCGAATTTCGCCACCCCGGCAATTCAGGCGCCGGGCAGCCGGCATGCCGAGAAGATTCCTTCCCTAATGCATGCCGAGTGACTTTCGAGCGGCGGCTGATAGGGTCACGGACACGAGGTTCCTTAGAACGAATGATCGATATCGACTGCTGGGAGTGCTTGATGCCCGAAGGCATTGAGAAAAGAGATGCATACGGCCATCGAGGAAACAGCCCGACCGGCCGGTGCGACGTTTTCGCGCCCTAAGGCCTGACCGATTGGTGTCCACCTGCGAGGGTGGATTGTCGGCACACGTGGTGTCATCTTCCGTCTCCAGGACAGCACGGCCAGGAAATCGTGACACACCCTGGCACGGAAGCACTGAATTGGCTGCGGGATCGCCGGCGGTGCGCGTTTCCGGCGTCAGCCGGCCGACGGGCCGGCCCGTGGCGCGAGTTCGAAAAGTGCAGGCGGCAATTCGCCCCTGAACGAGCATCGCGGGCACGCCTGACCGGGGACAACGGAATGTGAGCGTTATCCAAGACATCCTCAAGCCCGTACCTGACAAGCTCAAGCCCGCTGAGGCCAAAAGGAGCCTGCGACCGCATCCTTCACGGGCGCCCCTGCCAGGACACCGGCCACAGCGACCCCGCCATCCGGTCAGCACGCGTTTCCTCATCACGTGGTGGAAATCCAGCTCCTCAAAGAAAGGAGGCGCACCATGGCGGCATCCGGACGAAGACCCGCTCCCGTATCAGCCTTTTCACCACCGCACAGGTCGCCTCTGCCCGGGGACGCCGGCGGCGCCGCGGCGCTGAGCCTGGGGACCGGCGAAACGGCCGCCGCCCAACAGGGCGACAAGCCGCCCCAGACCGGCTTCGGTCCCGGCGCCGGCAGCCACACCGCAGGGACCCGGCCCGGCGCAGAGGACCAGGACACCCAGGGGACGGGCCCTGGCGCAGATCGCCGGCCCCCTGGACAGGACCGTCATCCTCTGCAGGGCCCACGCCGTCCTTGTTCCGTGGCGCGACGCGGTGGCGCCCTGCCACCCGGCCGCCGCCGGCGTGCCCGCCCCAATCCCCCGCCGCCCCTGCGGCGGGCCCACCAACCGGACCATGAACACCGCCTGTCCGCCTGCCCCCTCCAGGTGACCAGGGCAAGAGCGCACCAGCAGGTGCCGGGCGTGCGGAACCTGTTGGCCGCGCCCGGCCTGGACCCCAAGGACGCGCCGGAGAGTGCGGCCAGCCCGGCCGGCACCGGCAGCGCCGCCGGCACGGCCGCCGTCACGGCCCGGCCAAGGCACGGCATGCATGCCCCCGAAAGGCCGGCCGGCCGTAGTGCTTGCGGCCGTAGTGCTTGCGGAACCCTCGCTGCCCAGCCTCGCACCGGCAGCCGGCGAGGGGCCCGCACGCAGGCCGCCGCGCCGGCGCAGGACCAAGGGACCCGGGCATCCTGGCAGGCCGGCGGTCCGCCGCCCCGCGGACACGGCCGGACAGCCCATACACCCTCACCGGCCCGCGCCCCGTTCCCCCGGCGCCCGCCCGCTCCCACCGGCCACACCCGCGTCCGCGCCCGGCAGACGCCCGGTGGACGAGACCGGGCAGGCGCCGGCCTCACTCACCGACGCGCACACGGTGCTCGTCGGTGCTCTTCGGCCGCACGCTGCGGGGCACCGCCTGCGTGTCTGGCGGCGGGCACCGGCAGCGCAGCCCGCCGCCGCGCTCACCTTCCTCCCGCTCCTGTGGCCCCCAGAAAGCCCACAGGGCCCACGGCACCGCCCTCCATGCCACCTCCATGCCTCTTCCTTCCCCTTTTGAGAGACCGACAAGGAGCATCATCATGACGACGTCCGGACACACTCCCGGCTTACGTTCCCCGCTGGGCCGCCGGCCGCTGCTGGTCGGCGGTGCTTCGGCGGCTGCGCTGTCCATGCTGGCCTTCTCCCGTACCGCCGGTGCCGCCACCGGCGAGAAGACGGCCGCCATCGACTTCGACCTCGACAAGGACAACTACGTCAAGTGGTCCCAGCCCACCGAAGCGCCGGTCGGCCAGGAGGGCAGGCTGGCGCTCATCGGCCCGATGGACGTGACCGTCTTCCTGTGGACGAGCCGCGTGGCGATGCTGGCGGCCTTCGACGCGCTGGCGCCCTACCACGAGACCGCGGTCGGCATCTACTCCCAGATCCCCCGCCGCCCCTCCAGCGAGTCCGCCACCAACCGCAACCTGAACATCGCCACCCTCTACGTCCAGCTCGGCATCTGGAAGCGCCTGCTGCCGCAGTTCACGGGCGGCCTGCGGGAGCTGATGACCGGGCTCGGCCTGAACCCCGACGACGCGTCGGAGAACCTCACCACCCCGGTCGGTATCGGCAATACGGCGGCCAGGGCCACCTGGGAGGCGCTGAAGAACGACGGCATGAACGTCCTCGGCCACGAGGGCGGCCGCAAATACCACCCCGCGCCGTGGGCGGACTACACCGGCTACGTGCCCGTCAACTCGCCCTACAAGCTGGTCAACCCCTCGCGCTGGCAGCCGCAGCTGGGCCCCCACAACGGCCGCCGCGTCGGCGGCGGCCCAGGCGACATGGGCATCTTCGTCGCCCAGCACTTCGTGACCCCGCAGATCGCGCTGACCAAGCCCCACATCTTCCGCCACCCCGCCCAGTTCAAGCTCGCCGCGCCCCGCTACAGCGACCACACCAACGCCCGCGCCTACAAACGCGCGGTGGACGAGATCGTGGAAGCATCCGCCTCCCTCACCGACGAACGCAAAGCCCTCGCCGAGATCATGGACAACAAACTCTGGGGCATCGGGCACCACTCCCTCGTCCTGGCCCGCAAGCACGACCAGAACAACGAGATGGGCGTGCACGGCTGGGTCCAGTGGTCGCTCCAGCACATCCTGGCGACCTTCGACACACTGATCGCCGCCTGGCACCACAAGGCCGCCTTCGACGCCGTGCGGCCCATCAGCGCGGTCAGGCACGTGTACGGCCGCAGCAAACTGACCGCCTGGGGCGGCCCGGGCAAGGGCACCGTCAACGACCTCCCGGCACACGAATGGGCCGGCTACCTGCCCACCAGCGACCACCCGGAATACCCCTCGGGCAGCACCTCGCTGTGCGCCGCCGCGGCACAAACCGCACGGCGCTACTTCGGCTCCGACGACCTGGACTGGACGATCGACTTCCCCGCCGGCACCTCACGGGTCGAGCCGACCATCACCCCCGCCAAGAACGTCACGGTCCACTTCGCCACCTTCACCCAATTCAACAAGGCATGCGCCAGGAGCCGGGTGGACGGCGGCGTCCACTTCCGGGAGACCACCGAGAGGTCCCTGGCCTTCGGTGAACAGTTCGGCGACCTCGCCCACGAATTCATCCAGCGCCACGTCAACGGCAACACCAAAAACTGACCCCCCTTGCGCCGGCGCCGGCACAAGACCCCCCGCCCACGGCCGCCCCGCCGGCGGCCGAGCGGACCCTCCCCGTCCCGCGAAAGACGCCCGGGCCACGCCCGGTCCGCGGACATCAACTCCCCACAGCCCACGACCCGCCGGCCCGCCCCGATCCGGACTCCGCCCGGACTCCGCACACAGCGGGCGCGGCGGGCGCGGCGGGCGTTGAGGATCCCGCGGTTCCGCCTCACCCAACAGCGCGCCGGGACGGCGCCGACCTGCTGCTCCCTTCAGCGCCACACCGGCCCCCACCGGCCGCGGAATGGCGAGTTCCACCCAATCTCCACCGACTCTCAAGCGAGACTGACTACCATTTACTTATGGCTGTCAAAAATCGCCGGCCGGCACTGACGGGCCTGACAGGGCCGACGGGCCCGACGGGCCTGACGGGTCTGACAGGTGGGACGGATGGGGCGGTCGGCATCCCCGTCACCGGCTTCGGCACCCGAAGCCGGTGACCAGCCAGGGCGGCCGCACCGCATGAGCACCCCGCACCGACCGCGCAGTCGCGGCCCCCCGCATCCGCGCGAGTGCCCAGCCCCGGTACAGGCCCACACCCAGGGCCTGGACGGCCCGAACCTGCCGGTAAAGGAGCTGCCCGACACCATCAGGCGCCGCTTCGGCCCCGGCAGGGCCGCCACCACCGACAGGCGGGGCGCCGGGGCGGGGGAAACACCCCCGACGCGACCGCCCCAGGCCGGCACCCCGGCCGCCCTGCGCCGGCACCGCCGGCGCCGGCACGGCTCGCGCCGCACCACAGGGCGCCACCCCGACCCGACTGCACCGATCCTGCACGCCCCTTTTCGAGAGGAATCCATGAGTACGAACCCTGCACAGGCGGCACCCCCTGACGGGAGCGGCGGGGGCGTGCCGGATGCACGTCAGCTGCGCGCGATCCTGACCGCCGTCTCGATAGCGCTGATGGCCGTCATCGCGTCCGTGGCCGGACTGATCGTCGCCCAGACGCAAATGGCCGTCGAGTTCGACGCCTCGCAGGACACCGTCCTGTGGATCATCAACATCTACACCCTGGCCCTGGCCGCGCTGCTGCTGCCGCTCGGCGCGATCGGTGACCGCCTGGGCCGCAAACCCATGCTGATCGCCGGACTGGCCCTCTTCGGCCTCGCCAGCATCGCCGGGGCCCTGGCCCCCACCGCCGAGCTGATGCTCGCCGCGCGTCTGGCCGCCGGCATCGGCGCAGCAATGATCATGCCCATCACCCTGGCCGTGATCACCTCCACGTTCCCCGAGGAGCAGCGCGGCAAGGCGATCGGCGTGTGGACCGGCGTCGCCGGAGGCGGCGGCGTCCTGGGCATGTTCCTCTCCGCCTTCCTCACCGACGTCGCCGACTGGCGCTGGCTGTTCGCCCTGCCCGTCGCCCTGGTGGCCGTGGCCCTGGCCCTGACCCTGAAATCGGTGCCCAACTCCCACGAGCGCTCCCCCCACGCCTTCGACACCGTCGGCGCAGTGACCTCCACCGTCGCCGTCGTCGGCCTCATCTTCGTCCTGCAGGAAGGACCCGAGAGCGGCTGGAGCCAGCCTCTGACCCTGGCCGGCCTCGCCGTCGGCCTCACCGCCGCGGCCGGATTCGTGTTCTGGGAACTGCGCCGCCAAGGCGCCGCACTGCTGGACGTACGCCTCTTCCGCGAGCGCGGCCTGTCCGGCGGCTCGATCACCCTGGTCGTCGTCTTCGCTGTCCAGGGCGGCGTCCAAGTCGTCCTCTTCCCCTACCTCCAGGCCGTGCTCGACTGGTCGGGACTGCTGTCCGCGGCGGCACTGATGCCCCTGGCCATCGGGATCATGACATCCGCCAACGTGGCCCCCAAAATGGCCGCACGCATCGGCCCCCGCTCCACCATGGCCACCGGAATCGCACTCACCGGCGCCAGCCTCGCCCTCATGGCCCTGTTCGTCTCCGTCGACGACGGCTACCTGAAAATCCTGCCCGGCATCATCCTCATGGGCATCGGCATGGGCCTGTCGATGGTGCCCTCCACCGAAGCCCTCACCCGCTCACTGCCCCAGGAAAAACAAGGCGTCGCCTCCGCCCTCAACGACGTCACCCGCGAATTCGGCACCGCACTCGGCGTCGCCCTGCTCGGCGCCATCCTCACAGCCGGCTACCGCAACGCCATCGACGACCGCCTCGACAACATCCCCGAAAAAACCGCCGACACCGCCCAAGACGGCATCGCCAACGCCATCGAGGCATCCACCAGCGCCGGCCCCCACGCACCAGACCTCATCCACGCCGCACAGCAGTCCTACGTCGACGGATGGCAGCAGTCCATGTGGGCAGGCGTCGCCATCATGGCCGTACTCCTCGCCTACATCCTCCTACGCGGCCCCCACAACACCACCCCCACCAACACCCCCCACACCCCCAACACCCCCGACAAGACAGAAGACACCGAAATGGCCACCACCCGATAACGGCATCACAACCCAAACCGCACGACGGAACACCGCCGAACCAGCACCCTCATGAAGCCGGCTGCCCACAGGCACCCGCACGGCCGGGTTCCGGAACCTGACCCCGGCGACGGACAACACCCCACCGGGCACAGACCATCCCCCACACCAGCACACGCGTCCCAGCGGACGCGGAGCACAGCAGTACACGGCAGCACAGGCGCAGACACCGGCCACGAAAACCACCGCCACCCACCACCCCAGCACCCCCACAACAAACGCTCTGCCGGCTTGGTGCTGGGTGTCTGGTTGGGGGGTGGCTCCCGGGTGCGGTGGTGGTGCCGGGGTGGGCGTCCCGGTGGGGGTAGCTGCTGCTGCGGGTCTGCCGTAGTGCCGTGTCGCTGTGAGTCTGAGGGAGGAGGCCGAGCGGTGCCTTGAGCTGACTGGTGGTCGCTCCCCGCCCGCCGGGCGGGCGGGGAACACCCACGCACACCACCAACCGCCATGACCTCTCCACGCGCAGCAAGTCCACAACGAAACGAACCGGCACCCAACCCTCGCACCACCCCCCGCGCCCACCCGACCACGACACCACCGCCACCATTCCCACCCACCCACACGCCCACCACAAACCAACCGACACCCGCCCCACCCCAGCCCCCGACAACCCCCGCGGCGCCGCAGCCACCCCCGACACCGACCGCACCCGCCCCGACACCCACAAGAAGAACCGCCGCTGACGGCAGCACAGACACCCGCCCGGCCCGCCCCACCCGCCCGGCATGTCCGGCTCCCGGCCGCCACCACCACCAACGCGGTGGTGGCCGGCTGCAAGGCACCTCAAGGTGCTGGCTGCTGCGCCGCGTACACAACCGCCTGATCGAAGATGGCACGCCTCTGGCTGGGGACAGGCGTGCCGCGCTCGTGGGCCGCGGCTGATCGTCGACGTGGCGGAGCAGATCCTCCGGCTCCGGGTTCTGGGAACCGCGGGGGTCCATGACACGGGTGCAGCCGGTATTTCGGGCTGGCTGCTGCAGGCCGTGGTCATCGTGTCGGGCTCGTGGGTCACCATGGCCTGGGCGCGCGGAGTTCGGGGCTCCAGACGATGTAGGCGCCCGTGGCACGCGGTGACCGCCGAGGTCGCGGGTCGCGGTGCCGGGTGGCCAGCCACGCGGGTCTGTACTTGCGGACAGCTTCCTCGCGCCGGTCAGCAGCATGATCGCGTCCTCGGCTACTGGTGGCAGTACGCCGCCGGCGCCGGACAACCTGCCTCCGCGTACCGCCTCTACCTGCACCACCTGGCCCTGGGCGAGAGAGCCGCCGCCGCTTGGTGGCACCGCCAGACCGACGACGTCCAACTCCCACCCGAGGCACCCGTCCGCGCGCACTCATCGACTGCGCAGCCCGTCTGCTCATGGCTCGCGCAAGACGCCGGCGCCTCCGCCACCTCGATCCTGCGGGTCCTGCTCCACACAGCCAAGCACACCGCCCGGCCTCGCCCGGCGGTGGTCGCTGAACTCATGGCTTACGTTCCCCTTGCAGTCGCGGCCGGCTACCTACGCCAGCCTGAAGTGGAGCTACCGCTGCCCGGGACGGGGTTCGCCCGCAAGATCCGTGCTCTACTCGCTGCCGCCGCCAACAAACCGTCCATACGCGACGCCCGCGAACGCGCAGGGCATGACTCCAACCAGCCCCTGTCCAGGACATCTGCAGTCGGAAACCCCGAAGCGGTCAACTCACAGATGGGAGAGACCGCAACACACTGATCAGTAATGCTTGGACTCGGCCACAGATGGACTCCCTCCGCCCTGACCTGATCCCGTTTTGAACGATGTACCCAAGAAGGGGGAGGGCGAGCGTCCATGAGGGGCAGTCGATCGTGAGGTCGGCGGCCCCAGGTCGTGTATCGAATGCGACTGGTGCGCATGGTGGAGTGCCCGGGGCTGGTCCAGAATGCTCGGATGGTCATGCTTGAGACTCCCCGCCTGCTCCTTCGCCGCTGACGCGAGAAGTATGTTGGGTCCCTGGCCGCCATCAGTGCCGACCCCGAGGTCATGCGATGGGTCGGTGACGGCAGCGTCCGTGACAAACAGCAGATCCGCAGCGGGGTCGAAGCGATGGAGCGGGCGTGGGAGGCCCAGGGCTTCGGTCTGTTCGCCGAGGAGGTCCGTTCCACCGGTGAGCCGGCCGGGTTCACCGGCCTTTCGACTCCCCACTATCTGCCGGAAGTGCTGCCAGCCGTCGAGACCGGCTGGCGGTTGGGACGTTCTCACTGGGGACAAAGCCTGGCCACCGAGGCTGCTGCGGCTGCGGTCCGGTTCGGGTTCCAAGACTGCGTGCTGGACCGGATCGTCAGCATTGCTCAGGTGGGCAACGGCGCTTCCGAACGGAACATGGCCAAACTGGGAATGCACCCGCTCCGTGAGACCGTCGATCCCAGCTGCGGCCGACGAGTACGGATCCTCGCATTGTCTTCGGACCGGTACGTCACAGCCACTCATTGATGGCGGCGACGCGGAACGTGGACTCGTAGCGGACCGCCACCTTCTCGTACCGGGTGGCCCCACGGCCCGGTGTCTGCTGGAATGCGGCAACCAGTGCACTTGGCTGTCGAGCAGGGGCAGCCCATGTCGATCGTCGTAACCACCGGACAGCGGGGCGGCTCTCCCCAGCCCGCCCAGCGGTGCCGGAGACTCATCGCATGGTCGACAGGGCTGCCGCGGGCAGTGGCTGGCCCTCGGATGCCTTCGGTATCCACAGGCCGAATCCGGATTCCAGTTGTTCCAGCACCTGCGGTGAGGTCATGCCCCCCGATGCGGATGACGGCCAGGCGAGCGCCGACGGCTCGGCGCCGTCGTTGTAGGCGGGGATCCCGGGGTCGAAGGAGGACAGGATGCGCCCGTCGACGGCGTACTCCATCCGCTGTGTGGCGTTCACGTCACGGCTGATGGCGATGACGCGGGTGCCCCGGGACAGCGCAGGGAGGTACGCGCGCGCGGAGACGTAGGAGGTGGAAGCCTCGATCGCGAACGTCCAGCCCTCGATCGAACCGGCCCGCACCACGGCGTCCGCCTCGGGCTGGAGGAAGCCCAACTCCTCCACGGCCTCTACATCGAGGTCGTCCAGGTGGTCCAGGTCGTAGGGCTCGTCCGCCGCGTTGCGCAGCTCGATCTCCTGGGCCTGTTCCCGGGTCAGCGGGTAGACGGACTCGCGCCGGGCGCCGAGTCGTACGAGTACCTCCTCTGGTGTGAGGCGCTCGCAAAAGATGAGGCTGTAGCCGAAGGGGTACGCCTCGAACACCCAGCGGAGTCCGTCGGTCATTGCGTCATCCTGTCAGCATCTGGGTGGGCAGGGATTGGGGTGAACGGCGAAGGATACCCAGCGGGGTTTGTAGATGCTGGGGTCCTTGTAGTGCGAACCTTCCGCGGAGACCCGGTTGTCGAATGTGTTGACGTTGTAACTGAAGGTGAAGTGGGTTCCGTCGGAGTGCAGTTGTGGGTGTATGTGCGCGTTGTAGGCGAAGACGTTCTCGTCGCCGTACGTGCCCCACAGTCCGGTCTCCGGCATCTTGTACACCTCGGCCTGGTTGTACCAGCCGCCTGCCGGATCGCAGGAGGAATAGGCGTACACCTGGGCGTTGAAGGCCAGGTTGCTGTCCTGGGTGAGCAGCATGAACTGGCCGTTCCAGGGGGTGACGCTGTACTCGTTGGCCACGCCGGTGAGCGTGTTGGAGGTGCGCCGCTCGTCGAGCGCCCATCGGTTGTTCGCGGGGTCGAGGAACTCCCAGCGGGTGTTGAGGTCGTTGCCCAGGACGCGGGCGACACGCATCGATTTCTTCGTGGGCGCGTCGTCCACGCCGTAGATGTATGTGTATCCGTCGCCGCTTTCGCTGGATGGCATGATGCCCGATCCCCAGGTGACACCGCCGGCCGAGGGCAACGGGACGACGCTCAAGGGGGAGTTGAGGTCGGAGAGGGAGAAGGTGGCCAGCACGCTGTGGTGCCAGCCCCAGTCCCACAGACCGTCGCCGAAGCGGTAGTACTCCTGGAAGATCACCTGGAGGTACTTGGTCCCTCCGCGTTCCGCGATCATTCCGTCGCCGAGCCAGTACCAGTGGCCGGCATCGTTGTTGGGCATGATGGCGGACGGATTGGCCGCTGTGCCGCCCGTGATCGTCGTCAGGTTGGAGCCGTTCTGGATGACGAAGGAGCTGTTGACCAGCGGGGCGTTGGTGGGTCTGGTGCCATTGGCGTTGAGAGGGCCGAGGAAGGTGTCTGAGAAGAGCCAGAGGTTACGGCCGTCAGGTAGCCGTACCGAGTAGGTGGAGTCGCCGCCGGTCCAGCCATTCGGCGTGGTCCTCGCGTAGTTCAGGAAGGCGCTCTGCGGGGCTGCGCCGGGCGTCACCTCGGAGAACACCGGCGACTTCAGGGAGCAGCTCTTCGCCTCGCGGGCTTTGACCGGGCCCGGGTGGTTGTAAACTCCGGCCGCACCGGAGTCGAGCCAGAAGTCCTCGTTGTCGAGGATGCGTTGGTTTTGGTAGAAGTTGCTGAGCCCGGTGCCCACGCCACCGTTCTGCCTCCTGGGCATGCTGGCGCGGGCACACTGGGCGGTGCCGGACTTGGTCCACGCCTGCACGGCGTAGTCCGTGGTCGGCCACCCGGATCCCGAACCCCCCGGCCAGACGGTCCACTGCTGGCATTCCGCGCCCGAAGAGATGCCCGACTGGCCGCCGCTCTCCTTGGTGGCGGCGAAGGGAAACTCGTCGCACTCGATGCTGTCGGGGTCGGGCGAGGCCTTTCCGCCGAACCGGTCCTCCTTGACCCATGTGCCGTCGTAGCAGACCTTCCGACGATTCTCCTCCTGTACGGCCGAGTCGGCCTCGCGATGCAGCGCCTCACCCATACCAAGCCAGCCGGGGTGGGAGCTCATGGACGCCTGGACGCGGCCAATGTAGTTCCGGGCGCCGGGGTAAGTGGCGCCGTCGACGACCATCGTCGGGGTGTAACTGGGGACCACACAGCCCGCGGCGCCGCCGATCTCGTCGTCGCATCGGAGCTCATAGTCGAGTCCGCCCCACTGGACGGTGGAGCTCTTGCCGCTTTGGGGCTTGGTAAAGGTCAGAGTCCACAGCATCAGGATCTCGTCGTGGCCGTTCGCCCCGGTCCAGCTGCGGTGCACGGTCCCCTCCCACCAGGTGCCGGGCGCCGGCATCGGCAGCTCGCCGATCCACGGGTCCTGCCCGCCGTCGGAGCAGCCGGAGAGGTAGTTGCACTCCGTGTTGGCGGAGACGGTCACGGTGGCCAGGGCGGGGTCCATGCGGTCGACCCGCATGTAGAACTCCTCCATGAAGTCCGACGCCCTGGGCGCGGTATTGATCTCCTGCGCGGTGGTGATGTCGGCGGTGCCGAACTCGCTGCCGTCGGTGTTGTAGACGATGACGCCCCAGTACCGGACGGAGCAGAGGCTGAAGCGGGTCACCTGGATGAGGGCCGTGCCGCCGTCGCACCAGACGGGAAGGGCGGCGGCCGAGGCGGCGGCAGCGGCGGGGGCTTCCTTCTCCTCGACACAGACCGCGCCGCCCTTGCGTTTCGCCGGATCACGCCTCAGCTCGTCGCAGCTGCTACCGCGCGTGATCCTCGACGCCTTCTCCTCGACCTTCTGGGACTTGCGGTCGGCCTGCTTCTGGTTCTTGAAACCCTGTTTCGCCACCTCGGGGAGGGGCTTGGTGCCCGCGGGTTCGTCGGGTGGTTCCTGCTGGGGCGATCTGGTCTGTCCGGCCATCCCTGCCACTGGCCCCGGCGGCTTTCCGGAGCCGCGACTATCGGCCAGCGCGGGTGGTTGCGTCCAGGGAAGTGGTGTACGGGTTCGACCTGATCCGGGGGTTTGCTCCGGCATCGGGATGGTGCCCGCATAGATGAACGGCCACCGGCTGATCTTCGAAGTGTCGAAGCCTCGAAGGAGATCAGCACGATGACCGCACCTGACAGTGTGCCCCTGCACGCCCTCGCCGAAGAAAACCTCGGCGCGGCGAGTCCCGATCTGCTGCGCGCAATGGTCAAGACATTCGCCGACGCACTCATGTCCGCGGAGGCCGACGCCCTCTGCAACGCCGAATACGGGCAGGTCAGCGACGAACGCGTCAACCATCGCAACGGCTATCGCCCGCGCGAGTGGGACACCAGGGCCGGCACCGTCGAACTGGCCATCCCCAAGCTGCGCCAGGGCAGTTACTTCCCGCACTGGCTCCTCGAACGCCGCCGCCGGGCCGAACAGGCCCTCATCTCGGTGGTCGCCACCGCCTACCTGCTCGGCGTCTCCACCCGCAGAGTCGAGAAACTCGCCGAGTCCCTCGGCGTCACCCAGCTTTCGAAGTCCCAGGTCAGCGCGATGGCCAAGCACCTGGACTCGCAAGTCGCCGCCTTTCGCAACCGCCCCCTGGACCAAGGGCCTTACGCGTTCGTCTGGGTCGACGCGCTGACCCAGAAGGTCCGTGAGGGCGGCCGCATCATCAATGTCCACGCGCTGATCGCGGTCGGAGTCAACGCCGACGGCCATCGCGAGATCCTCGGCATCGACGTCGCCACCGCCGAGGACGGCGCAGGCTGGCTCGCCTTCCTGCGCTCCCTGACCGCCCGCGGCCTGTCCGGCGTCCAGCTGGTCGTCTCCGACACCCACGCCGGCCTGGTCAACGCGATCGGGGCCACCCTGCCCGGCGCTTCCTGGCAGCGCTGTCGCACCCACTACGCCCGCGCGTTGCTGAGCCAGGTTCCGAAGTCGGCCCAGCCGTGGGTGGCCACGCTGCTGCGGACCGTCTTCGAACAGCCCGACACCGACGCCGTGAAGGCCCAACTGCGGCACGTCCTGGATGCCCTGGAGGCCAAGTTCCCCAAGGCCGCAGCCCACTTGGACACCCCCAGCACGACCTTCTCGCGTTCACCGCGTTCCCACGCGAGAGCTGGCGGCAGATCTGGTCGAACAACCCCCAGGAGCGGCTGAACAAGGAGATCAGGCGTCGCACCGACGTCGTCGGCATCTTCCCCGACCGCACCGCCCTGATCCGCCTGGTCGGCGCGGTCCTGGCCGAGCAGAACGACGAATGGACCGAAGCTCGCCGCTACATGGGACTCGACCTGCTGGCCAAGGCCCGCCTCCACCCGATCGAGTCACAAACCGACGAGACCGCCCTGCCCACCGAACTCACCGCATAGCCTCAAAACCGAGATCGCCGAGCGGCCGTCAATACACCACTCCCGCGGACGTGACCCCCCAGCCTCACGAAAACCTCGCCAAGACCATGAACATCCCCCGTCGCCTACGAGAGAAATAGACGCCTGATGATGCGGTAAAGCTCAAACGACATGTGCGTCAAGCCCAGTTGGCCGGTTCGGCAAGGGCGTAGGACGAGGCGATCCTGTGGTTGTCATGCAGGATCGTCAGCGTCCGCGGGCCGCTCGGCGTCCCGTCGCGCCAGGCGGTGCAGTAGATCCCGTTGGACCAGCGGATCGTCCGCGAGGTGGACGGCAAGACGGTGATGCCGGTGCGGCTCACTGTCTTCGTGCCGTTCAGCCACACCTCGAAGGCGCCCTGGCCGTCGCCGGCGAGCTTCAGCCGGGTGACGATCCTGATCCAGGTGCCCCGCAGGCCGCTGATCGACCCGGCCGTGCCCTTGATGCCGCCGGAGCCGCCGAACTGGATCGTGGATCCGATGACGAACATCAACAGCCAGGGTCCTTCGGGGTCTTCGGGCGACCACTGCTGGAAGGTGACGTTCTGGTTATGGAACGTCCAGTCGGACGCGAAGCGGATCGCCTGGCCGTAGTAGCGGTCCTCGCCGACGCTCTGCGCGCCGCGTCGGATCACCTCGGAGTGGTAGCCGCCGGTCTCCCCGATGTACGTCTGGGTCGCCGCGAGGGCGTGCGCGCCTTTGTACGTGGGTGAGTCGACGGTCTCGATCACGCCGTCCTTCTGCGCGTAGGCACGGTCCCAGCCCCCGACGCTGCCACGGTTTTGGAAGTAGACCTCGTCGGCGGCCTCCGCCCGACCCGGCAGGAATCCGGCGCCGGCACCGGCGAGGCCGAGTCCGCCGAGCGCGGTGATCACCCTTCGTCTGCGCATGGCTCACCGCGTCCAGTACGTGACGTTGCGGAAGCGCGCCTCGGCGCGGCCGCTGCCGTGGTGGTAGACGCCGTTCTTGAAGTGGCGGGTGGCGGGCCCCCGGTCTTCGGTCGTCAGGACCGGCTCGTCGTCGAAGTAGACCTTGACGCTGCCGCTGGAGGCGTTGTGCGCGAGCTTGACGTTGAACCAGGTGTCGTATGCGTTGGTCTTCAGGACCGTGCGGTCATAGGCCCGCACCGTGCCACCGCTCGCGCTGTAGGCGTTGAGCATGAAGTCCGTGGCGGGTGTGCCCTCAGGGTGGATCACACGGAGGATCTGCACGAAGGTCGCGCCGTTCGTGCCGGACGGGATGTACACGTCGGCGTCCCACATGTGCTGTCCGGAGGTGTATTGCTGCCTCCATCGCATCTCGGTGCGCGGGTCGGTGGAACTGCCCTGTGACATGGGCTCGTCGGTGCTGTACACCCACATCCGGTGGACGCCGCCGCTGTTGCTGTAACGGTCGCTCAGATCCAGGTTCCACGGCTTCTGCATGCCGTAGGTGAAGGCGGTCTTGTTCCAGCCGTCCGTGGGTGAGGCAGCTGCGGCGGAGGAGGTCGAGGGGGTCATCACCCAGGCGGCACCTCCGGTGAGTAAGCCACCGGCAGCCAGAACCGAACGTCTTGTAGGGCGCATGTCAATCCTTCCCGTTGGCGACATACGTGTCGGGGGGCAAGCGGGTAAACCACAAGGACGTTGCATATTCATCGGATCTATCGTCCGGTGCAGCGTAGGACTGGCCGCACAGGCCGTCAACATTCACAGTGAGCCGAAGATAGATCCGATGTGCGAGGGTGGCGTGTACGGAGTGGCGGTGGGTAAGCGCGCCTGCGGACTGGCCGGTTGGCGGCGTATCCGGCTCATATTCAGGCGTCGGGGGCGGGATCACCGTGCTGGGTGCGCTCCTGGCCCACCAGAAGTTCCCCACCACGGCCGCCAGCTACCGCCAACGCTCGCCTAGTGTCCTGCGCCAGAGATCCGTCGGCAGAGGCGGGCGAGGGAGTCGAGGATCTCTTCGGCGGTCTTGGTCCAGATGAACGGTTTGGGGTCTTCGTTCCAGTCCTTGACCCAGGCGCGGATGTCGGCCTCGAGGGCTTGGATGTTCTTGTGTGCGCCGCGGCGGATCATCTGGTGCGCGAGGTAGCCGAACCACCGCTCGACCTGGTTGATCCAGGAGGAGCCGGTCGGGGTGAAGTGCAGCTCGAAGCGCGGGTGTCTCGCCAGCCAGGCCTTGATCGCTGGAGTCTTGTGGGTGCCGTAGTTGTCCACGATCAGGTGGACCTGCAGCTGTGCGGGCACCTCCTTGTCGATCCGGATCAGGAACTTCTTGAACTCCGCAGCCCGGTGCCGACGGTGCAGGGCGGTGATGACTTCACCGGTGGCGACGTCGAAGGCAGCGAAGAGGGTGGTCAGCCCGTTGCGCACGTAGTCGTGGGTGCGCCGCTCGGGCATGCCCGGCATTATCGGCAGCACCGGCTGGGACCGGTCCAGGGCCTGGATCTGCGACTTCTCGTCCACCGAGAGCACCACCGCCCCCTCGGGCGGGTTGAAGTACAGGCCCACGACGTCGTAGACCTTCTCCACGAACAACGGGTCGGTCGACAACTTGAAGGTGTCCGCCAGATGCGGCTTGAGCTGGAACTGCCGCCAGATCCGGCCGACCGTGGACTTCGACAGGCCGCTGTGTTGCGCCATCGATTTCCGCGACCAGTGGGTGGCGTTCTTGGGCAGTTGTTCCAGCGTGGTGACCACGACGGCTTCCACCTGATCGACGCTGATGGTGGGCGGCCGGCCCGGTCGGGGCTCGTCGACCAGTCCGTCCAGCCGCTGGGTGAGGAAGCGCCGCCGCCACTTGCGGACCGTGTCCGCGGCCACCCGCAACTCGCGGGCGACCGCGACAATCGGCGGTACTTCCGGCCCCGCGCACGCCAGCACGATCCGCGCTCGCAGGGCCAGGGCCTGGGCCGATGTTGCCCGACGCGTCCACCGCTCCAACACCGCCCGCTCGTCATCAGACAGCAGCAACGGCTGCAGCTTCGGGCCCCGACGAGGAACTGACGCACCAGCAGTAGAAGTCACACACCAACTAACGATCAACTACTGGCGCAGGACACTAGCGCTGTGCCCGGCATGGTCCACCGGCTTGGCGGTACTGTCCGCGCATGAAGCAGCTCCCGTGCACTTTGGAAGCCCTTGTTGTGCGCACTGACTTCTCGGCTGAGGGTGCCTGGGACGCTCTTCGGGCGGTGTTGTATTCGCCCAGCAAGGACGGCTTCTTGGCCGACGTCGCGCTCGTCGATGACCGGAAGTACGAGGGCTTGACGCCTGACCGGGTCATCGACCTGATCCATCCCGCGTACCGGCATCCCCTTCTTGTGCTGGCGGACTCCACGACTGTCACCTCGGCCGAACTGCCGCTCCTTGTGGTGGACCTGCGGTGTGATCGTGGGTGTGGTGTCCGCGTGGTGGCAGGCGAGCTGTGGAGCATCGAGAACAACCTCTCGGGCGCGAACATGGACTTCGAGGAGTTCGCCAGTGCCGTCGACGACGACGCTGTTTTCCGGGGCTTCTGAGTCACTGGCCGTCAGGCTGTGGCGGCGAGGGGGCGTCCGCCCCAGCAGATGCATCCTCGCCTCGGATAGGGGCGCGTTCCCTGCGCTGGGCGGCGAGTACGTCGGGCTGGCGGGCGTTGGCGTTGCGCCAGCGCGGCCGCAGCGGTCCGAAGTGCGCCTCGATCGGGTAGGCGTGCGTACCGAAGATTGGCCAGAAATGGATCCGACCTTATCGGTCCGGACCATTGACCGCGTCCGTCCACACCGGAACCCTATTGCACATTGCTGAACCCAGTACACACATGTGAACATTCGCTCCTGCCTGGATCTCTCTTCCGACCCCACACCTCATCTCTCGGGAAAGCGAGTGCGCACACATGAACGAAGTGGCGTACGGCACCCGGTACACGGAACGGATCATTCAGGAGACATCGGAGGACATGGCGTGGGGAGACGCCCGGGTATCTGGTCGTCGAGACCGCCCTGGAGGTCACTCGGCGACCGGTAACGAGCATGCCGACAGCCTCTGCGCGCGACAGCGACACCCCAGCCCGTCGGAGGACTCCTGGAGCACCAACCTCACCGGCATCGCCAGCGGCACCAACGTCAGCGACTACACCCTCTACCTCGCCCGGCCCCGGGAGACCAACGACTACCACGACCTCGACGCCCTTCTGATCACGAACGACCAGCTCAATACACAAGCCCGGAACCCACCCACTCAGGACGAGGTGAGTCAGCCATGAGCACATCCAGAAGGACTCTGCTGGGCGCGGCGCTCGGCGCCGGCGCAGGGGCCGCAGTCGGCGGCCTGCCCGCCACCACCGCACACGCCGCCTCCTGGCAGCAGAAGTGGGCACCCTCGGCCAGCAGCGACAAGCTCGGCGCGTTCGAGACCATCGAGGACGACCGAGCCGACTCGCACCCAAGCGCCGCCCCGCACATCTACGCCACCGGCAACAACTGGCGCTTCAACATGCACACCGTCGACCGGGACACCTCCACGGACCGCCAGCGCCACGAGGTCACCGGCCTGCGCAACGGCAGCGGCAGCAACTACCTCAAGTGGACCGAGGGCCAGACCTGGCGGGTCACGTACTCGATGTACATACCGAGTTCGCTCAAGGCGACCACCACCTTCACCCACATCATGCAGATGAAGCAGCCCGGCGCCGGAAGCGCCCCGATCGTCGTGCAGTCGCTCCGCCGGGTGAACGGCGTGCAGACCATCGAGCTGAAGCTGTTCGAGGACGACATCCTCGTCGGCCGCACGGATCTGGAGCCACTGCACAACAAATGGATCGACGTCGACTTCCAGCTCAAAGTCGGAAACGGCTCGACGGGCTCGGTCCGCTGGATCCTCAAGAACGGCTCGACCACCGTCATCGACAAATCGAAGACCGGCGTCGACACCTTCCTCGCCGACCGCGTCCGCCCGAAGTGGGGCATCTACCGCTCCCTCGGCGACACCTCCGGGTCTCTGCAGGACTGCTACCTCCTGCTCAGCAATCTGCGCGGCTACCAACTCGTGTAAGCAACCGACCCATACAGCAGCGCAGGCGATGGGCGGCGACCGTGTTCTTCGCGTTCGCCATCGCGCTCGGCCTGACCCAACCCTCCCCGTCGACAAGGCGATGATGAACGACCGGCTCATCGCCGTCGATCAGGACGGTGTCGCGGCCAAATGCACTGTGAACAGCGGCGACTACGTCGTGGCGCTCTTCCACACCGGCACCCCGGGCAACTCCACGGTCAGTGTGAACTGGTCGCAGGTCGGGTTCGCAGGTTCCGGCGACGTCACGGACCTGTGGTCGGGCTCCGACAAGGGCACGATCACCAGCTCGTACAGCGCAACCCTCCGGCCCGGCGAGACCCGACTGATCCGGTGACACCCCAGGGCTGAACAGCAGGAGCGGCAAGGTATTCCGGCTTCGGGAGGCCTGTGCCCCCTGATCGTCAGGAAGCTTTCCTAACGCCCAACAGCGCTGAAACCCCAGTGCTTGCCCCCCACTCCAGGAGGACGATCCACGTGCATACCGCCACACGCCCGCACAGTCCCGGCGTGGCCCTCGCTGCCCTGCTAGGGCTGTTGCTGTCCTTGCTGTTCGCCACGCCGCCGGCGTCGCACGCGGCCACAGCGAGACCCCTTGCCTCCCCCGGCATGGCCGTCGCCCCGTACGAGTACCTCGGCTGGGGCAGCCCACAGAACCCGACCTCGGTGATGTCCGCGACCGGCGTCAAATGGTTCACGCTCGCCTTCATCCTCTCCGACGGTTCCTGCAACCCGAAGTGGGACGGCTCGCGCCCGCTGACCGGCGGCAAAGACCAGTCGACGATCAACGCGATCCGGGCGGCCGGCGGTGACGTCATCGTCTCCGTCGGCGGCTGGAGCGGGGCGAAACTCGGCGAGAAGTGCTCCAGCGCATCGGCGCTGGCCGGTGCGTACCAGAAGGTCATCAACGCGTACGGCCTCAAGGTCATCGACATCGACATCGAGAACACCGAGTGGTCCAACGCGACGGTCCGGCAGCGGGTGATCGACGCGCTGAAGATCGTGAAGGCGAACAACTCCGGTCTGAAGACCATCATCACCTTCGGCACTACGACCAGCGGCCCGGACTCCACCGGCGTGGACATGATCCGGCGCGGAGCCAATTCCGGTCTGGCAAACGACATTTGGTGCATCATGCCGTTCGACTTCGGGGGCGGCTCCAGCAACATGGGCACTATCACCACCCAGGCCATGGAGGGCCTCAAGGCGCGAGTCAAGTCCGCGTATGGCTACAGCGACTCGGTGACGTACGCACACATCGGACTGTCGTCCATGAACGGCAAGACCGACGTCTCGGGCGAACTCGTCCGTGTCGCGGACTTCAAGACCATGCTCGCCTACGCCCAGCAGCACCGCATCGCACGCCTCACGTACTGGTCCGTCAACCGCGACCGGGCCTGCGGCTCCGGCTCCGCCGGTGACGCGTGCAGCGGCGTCTCGCAGCAGCCGTACGACTACCTCAAGGTCTTCGCCCAGTACACGGGCTGAAGGGAGGGTCAACCATGAAGATCTTCCGTCGGATCGCCGCGAGCACGGCCGTGCTGCTCGGTGCCGGACTCCTCCAGGCCGTACCGGGGGCCGCCGCGGCGGCCCCCACCCGCTACGAGGCGGAGAACGCGTCATACGTCTCGGGCTCCACCGTGGACGACGACTTCGCCGGCTACTCCGGAACCGGCTTCGTGAACACCCCGAACTCGGCGGGCAGTTACGTCGAGTTCACCGTCAACGCCGCGGGCGCGGGCAACGCGAAGCTCGCCCTGCGGTACGCCAACGGCACGACGGCGGACCGCCCGGCCGACATCGCGGTCGACGGCACCGTGGTCAAGTCCGGCTACTCGTTCCCGTCCACCAGCACCTGGTCCGCCTGGACCACGACAACGGTCTCCGTCCCGGTCGTCGCGGGCAGCAACAAGATCCGGCTCACCGCGACCGGCTCGGGCGGCCTGGCCAACACCGACTATCTCGACTTCGAACTCTCCTCCACCGACACGCAGGTGCCGAGCCGCCCGGGACAGCCCAGTTGCTCGGCGATCACCGAGGACGGGCTCACCCTGTCCTGGGGTGCCTCGACCGACAACGTGGGCGTGGCCGCGTACGACATCTACGAGCATGGCAACAAGATCAGCGAGGCCGCGGGCAGTGCGACCTCCAAGGCGCTGACCGGGCTGAGCCCGAACACCACCTACAACCTGACGGTCATCGCCAGGGACGCGGCCGGCAACGCCTCGGCCGCCAGCCCGGTCGTGGACTGCACGACAGCGAAGAGCACCGACACCACCGCGCCGAGCAGGCCCGGCACACTGTTGGCCGCCAATGTGACCGCCGGCAGCGCCGAGTTGAGCTGGGGCGCCTCGACGGACGACAAAGCGGTCGTCGGCTATGACGTACGCAGCGGCACCACCGTCTACAAGACCGTCACGGGTACGTCGACCTCGCTGACCGGGCTCGCCTGCAACAGCCCGTACGCGCTGAACGTGGTGGCGCGCGACGCGGCGGGCAATGTGTCCGAGCAGAGCAACACCGTCAGCTTCACGACGAAGGCGTGTGTGACGGACGGCGGTGTTCCCTCGTCGATCGCCACCGTCTCCAGCGGCTGGACCATCCCCTGGGGCACGTACTGGATGCCCGACGGACAGACCGCGTTGGTCACCGAGCGGGACGACTTCCGGGTGTGGAAGGTGACGAAGGACGGAACGAAGACGCAGGTCGGTACCGTGCCGAACGCCGTCACGACCAACGGCGAAGGCGGACTGCTGGGCGTGGCGGTCGACCCCAAGTGGGAGACCAACCGCTACGTGTACTTCATGCACACGGCGTCCGAGGGCAACCGGGTCGTCCGCATGACATACAACGGCGGCTCGCTGACCGGCTATACGGTCCTCCTCCAGGGCATCAAGAAGAACCGCTACCACAACGGCGGCCGGCTCGCCTTCGGCCCCGACGGTTATCTGTACATCTCGACCGGCGACGCCCAGACGCCCGACCTCGCACAGGACAAGAACTCGCTCAACGGCAAGATCCTGCGCATGACCACGGACGGAAAGGCCGCCCCCGGCAACCCGTTCAACAACTACGTCTACAGCTACGGCCACCGCAATCCGCAGGGCCTCGCCTTCGACCGCAACGGGCGCCTGTGGGAAGCGGAGTTCGGCAACAGTTCCAAGGACGAGCTGAACCTCATCAAGCCGGGCGCCAACTACGGCTGGCCGACCTGCGAGGGCACCTGTGATGTGTCCGGCATGACCAACCCGAAGAAGACGTGGAACGTCTCCGAGGCCTCTCCGAGCGGTATCGCCATCGTCCGCAACGTCATTTACATGGCGTCCCTGCGCGGGGAGCGGCTGTGGCGGATCCCGATCACCGGCGACACGGAGAACGTCGGTACGGCGACGGCGTACTACGTGGGCACGTACGGGCGCCTTCGTACGGTCACCAAGGTGCCGGGCGCCGACCAGCTCTGGCTCTCGACGACGAACAGCGACAACAACGGAGGCGAGGCGGACGGCTCGGACAAGATCTTCCGGGTGAGCATCAGCTAGGGACTGGTGCCGCGCCGCGGAAGTTCCGCCGATGAGTTTCCGGCGGTGGCGCCGTCTACCCGTCAACGAAGGGAGCGCACCATGCGCAAGATCATCGTGTGCACGTTTCTGACGCTGGACGGCGTCATGCAGGCGCCGGGCGGTCCGGACGAGGACGCTGAGAGCGGCTTCGAGCACGGCGGCTGGCAGAAACCGGTGTCCGACGACGAGGTCGGCATGGCCATCGCCGGCTGGTACGAGCACTCCGACGCGATGCTGCTCGGCCGCAAGACGTACGAGATCTTCGCTTCGTACTGGCCGACCGCCGATCCCGACAACCCGTTCACCCATCGGATGAACAGCATGCACAAGTACGTGGCGTCTCGGACCCTGACGTCCGTCGAGTGGCAGAACTCCACGCTGCTGGAGGGCGACACCGTCGATGCCCTACGCAAGTTGAAGGCGTCCGACGGCGGCAACATCAACGTCGTCGGCAGCGGCGACCTCGCCCAGACCCTCATGCAGCACGGCCTCGTCGACGAGTACCGGCTGACCATCCACCCGGTGATCATCGGTACCGGCAAGCGGCTGTTCGCCGACGGAGCTATCCCCACCGCGCTGGAGCCGGTCAGCGTTTCGACGACGAAGGGCGGCACCATCGTCGGCGTCTACCGGCCACACGGTAAGCCCAGCTACGACAGCTACTAAAAGGCGCCCCGTGCCCGGCCCGACTCTCGGGCAGCCTGCCGACAGGGGTTCTGGGCCGTCTGCGCCCGGACCGGCCGGCCACGGGAATCCGCCCGCTCCACCGGCGCTCCCCCGCGCGGTGCTGACAGTGAGGACCGCCGGTCTCGGCGCGAGCGATCGCGCTCCGGGGGCTCTCGCGACGTTCATGAAAACCGCTGACCTGCCGGCAGCACCGCTCACGGCGGCGATCCCGCCATGTGGGAGGCGCACGCACCCTCCGCAGGGCAGAAATACCGGTGCAGGTACAAACACCGGCGTGGTGGTCAACCGACCGCAACGCCGGTCGCTGGCCGGTCCCGCCGCCCAGCGGGTTCAGCCGCCTCGCCTTCGCGAGGCTTCCGAGGCATGCCCATCACACCTGCCCCGCACAGCAATCACCGGGCGCCAACTCCGCTTCACCGTCGTCATGGCCGCGGACTCCACCGTCGGCGCGGTGCGCGGCGGACCGCTACTCGGCGTCTTCTCAGACCTTGTGCTCATCCCGCCTCGGGCCGTGATCCTGGTCGTGTCCGCGGTCAAGCTCTCCCGCCACGCACCGGCGCGGATCAACACGCTCGGTTTGACGTCCCCAGGGCACGGTGCCCTTACCGGTCCCGAGACGCTCGCGGTGTTCGGGCAGCAGCTTCGCGAGGGCCTGAGCAGTGGCCCGGCTGACATGGAGCACGCCGGTGCAGGTGACACTGGTCCACGCGCGAAACCTCTCGGTACCCGGAGCCTGTTCCTCGTAGACCCATTCCCACCAGGGGCTTCTCGTGGACCTGATGCCGGGTCAAGCCTGTCTGATGTCTCTGGCCAAGAAGATCTCGGATCCGTCGGACGGGTGGCACCGTCAATACTCTGAGTCCCGTCCGCCCTATCTGGAGAGTCATGACAAGTAGGTTCACCGAGTTGGCCGTTGATTGTCACGATCCGGAGAGACTCGCGGCCTTCTGGTGCGAGGTCCTCGACTTCAAGGTGATCGACAGGAGCGAGGGCAAGGTCGAGATCGGCTCCTGAGTGCCGACCGTCGAGGATGTCCGGGCCCGCCAGATGCCGCCCACCCTGCAGTTCATCCAGGTACCCGAGGGCAAGACCGTCAAGAACCGGCTTCACCTCGACGTCAGCCCGATCGACGGCAGCACCGAGGACGAGGTGACCAGACTGCTCGGCCTCGGCGCCACCAAGACGGACGTGGGCCAGGGCTCAGACCGAAACTGGGTGGTCATGGCAGACCCCGAGGGAAACGAGTTCTGCGTCCTGCGCGCCCTGGCACCGCAGAACTAGCCTCGATCTTGCATGGCGGTCCGTTGGTTCTTCCGTCGGGCCGTTTTGCTGTTGCGGGTTGGTCGTGAGAATGCTGGTGGCCCGGCTGTCGCATCGGGTGGGCGCCGGGTTCCACGGCTCCGGTGGGGCGATGCTGTCCGCAGGGACTCGAAGGTACTGGTCAGCCGGGGTTCGGCAGGGCGTGGAGCCGGTTGGCCGCTGCGATGATCACGTCGGTCCAGGGCCAGTGCGCCGCGAGGCGGAGGCAGCGGCGGCGGCCGGTGGTGATGAGTTGTGCGGCGGCCGAGAACAGGCGGAGGCGAAGCCTCTTGGGTTCCCAGTGGCGAGTCTTGCCGGTCAGGGCGAGCATCGGCATCCAGGCCAGCAGGGCCAGGGCGAGCTGGACGATCTCCAGCCAGATCTGGTTCTGGGCGAGGCCGTGGAAGGGAAGATTGCTCAGGCCGGTGGAGCGGGCGTCTCGGATGCGGTCCTCGCAGCGGGCGCGCCGGCGGTGGCGCACTTCGAGCCCGGCGATGGCTTCGCCTGGGGTGTTGGTGGCGAAGCAGGTCAGGCGCATGCCGTCGGCGTCGGTGAAGCATCACCAGGCGGACAGCTCGCCCCGTGAAAGCGCGAGGCTAGGCCGCCAGCGGGCACCCGCACCCCCTCACACAACGCAAGTGTCCGATTGCCGCGACGACATCAATACCGAGGCCAGAGCCGCAGTCACCGCCGCCCTGACCGATTCAGGCGCACGCCGTGGACAGTTGCTCGCCGACCAGAACAAGGAACGTGGGGCGACCTGGCCCGAGCGGGTCCCGAAACCGAGCACGCCCCTCAAGGCCGCCCACCCGAGATCCTCGCCCAACGCACCCGCATCAGCGAACTCCGTGGCCAGATCCGCTGTTTGGAAATCGAATGGACCGAGGAGGCCATTCAGCGGTCACCGCCCAGAACGCCACAGAAGAAGGGCCGTTCCCCGGCGACCACCGAGGCAGTCGTCGAGATGCCCAGCTCTTCCCGGCACTCGCGCACAGCCGCATCCCACAACCGGGCGCGCAGACGCTTGCCATGGGAACCACGGCAGGTTGCGAGATGAGGTCATCCGCGCATCCTGACAGCCGTCTCAGGGCCCTCGTTGGCGAGCCCGGCGGTACGGCCAACACCAAGTGGCTGAAGTTGCAGGTGTGCCGCGATTGTTCCAGCCGTGTAAAGGCGCATGTGATCACGCGCGTGTGCTCGGAGTGCGAGAAGCGCAAGGCCCGGTTTCCGGACAATGGTCTGATCCACTGCTGACAATTAATTCGTTTCAATGCCAACATCTTCACACCGCACGGCACCTTTCACAGGACCACCACATCGCGGTCAAAGGAGATTGAGTGACGAGCGACAGACGTCCTCACAGAACCACCACGCTCCCCTCTTTACGCCATCGCGCAGCAGCGGGCGCCCTCGTCGTGACCGCCGCGCTGTTCGTCGCGGGGCTTCCCGCCTCCGGTGCGAGCGCCCAGCCGGATCCCGGCTCGGCGAGCCCCGCGAAGATCGCCGCCGAACCGAGGCCGGGCGCGACGCCCGTCCCGCTCACCCCCGCCCAGCGCGGCAAACTGCTGAAGTCCGCGACGAAGGCCAGTGACGACACCTCCGAAGCCCTGGGCCTGGGCGCCAAGGAGGAGTTGGTGCCCAAGGACGTCATCAAGGACGCCGACGGCAGCGTGCACACCCGCTACGAGCGCACCTTCGCCGGACTCCCGGTCATCGGCGGCGACTTGGTGGTCCATCAGCGCCCCGGCGGCCGGACCGTCACCAAGGCGACCGACGCCCCGATCACCGTGCCCACCACCAAGGCCGCCGTGTCGGCGTCGGCGGCCGAGAAGTCCGCCCTGAAGGCCGCCGACGCCGAGGGCACACGCAAGACCGAGGCGGACGGAGCACCTCGGCTGATCGTGTGGGCGGCCGACGCAGCGCCCGCCCTCGCCTGGGAGTCCGTCGTCACCGGCGTCCAGAAGGACGGCACGCCCAGCGAGTTGCACGTCGTCACCGACGCCAGGAGCGGCAAGACCCTGCGCGAGTTCGAGGGCGTCCAGGCCGGAACCGGCCACGGCCAGTTCAACGGCAAGGTCGACGTCGCCACCACCCGCGGTGCCGACGGATTCGAGCTGTCCGACACGCAGCGCAACCACAAGACGTACGACCTGGCGGGCGGCATGGTGGGCACCGGCACGCTCCTCACCGACGCCGACGACGCGTGGGGCGACGGAACGCCGGGCAACGTCCAGACCGCGGCCGTGGACGCCGCGTACGGAGCCCAGCAGACCTGGAACTTCTACCACGACCGGTTCGGCCGCAACGGCATAGCCAACGACGGCCGACAGGCGTACTCCCGAGTCCACTTCGGCGACAACTTCGTCAACGCGCTGTGGGGCCACCAGGGTTGCTTCTGCATGACCTACGGTGACGGGGCGGGCAACGCGAACCCGCTGACCTCCCTTGACGTCGCCGCCCACGAGATGTCCCACGGTGTCACCGAGACCACCGCAGGCCTCATCTACGCGGGCGAGTCCGGCGGGCTGAACGAGGCCACCAGCGACATAATGGCGGCGGCGACGGAGTTCTTCGCCAACAGCCCCGGGGACACTCCCGATTACGAAGTCGGCGAGCTGATCGACATCAACGGGGACGGCACACCGCTGCGCTACATGGACGAGCCGTCCAAGGACGGGCTGTCCCAGGACTACTGGTCGCCCGCCACCAACACCGTCGACGTCCATTTCTCCTCCGGCGTGGCGAACCACTTCTTCTATCTGCTCGCTGAGGGCAGTGGCAGCAGGACCGTCAACGGCGTGGCTTACGACAGCCCGACGTACGACAGTCTCCCCGTCCCCGGCATCGGGCTGCACAACGCCACCAACGTCTGGTATCGGGCGCTGACCACGTACATGACGTCCAGCACGGACTACGCGGATGCCCGTGAGGCGACCCTCCTGGCCGCCGCCGACCTGTTCGGCCGGTCCAGCGAGGCGTACGAGGCCGTGGGCAACACCTGGGCGGCCGTGAACGTGGGCTCGCGCTTCGTCAACCACATCGCGCTCACGCCCCCGCGCGACCAGGAGGCCGCCGTCGGACAGCCGGCCTCACTCCGGATCTCCGCCACCACCAGCCGGTCCGGAGACCTGACCTACTCGGCCACCGGGCTGCCCGACGGGCTGTCCATCGACGCCGCCACCGGGGTCGTCTCCGGCACACCGACCGCAGAGGGCGACTTCACCCCCACGGTGACGGTCGGCGTCGACGGCCAGACGGACAAGAGCTCCAAATCGTTCTCCTGGACCGTCATTCCGTCCGGCGGCGACTTCTTCGTCAACCCCGGCGACGTCGACATCCCGGACGCGGGCGACCCGGTGGAGTCCCCGCTCATCGTGACCGGCCGCAACGGCGACGCGCCGAGCGACCTTGAGGTCACGGTGGACATCATCCACACCTACCGGGGTGACCTGGTCATCGACCTGGTGGCCCCCGACGGCACGGCGTACCGGCTGAAGGAATTCAGCAGTGACTCGGGCAACGACATCCACACGACATACACCGTGGACGCGTCCGCCGAACCGGCCGACGACGGCACGTGGAAGCTCCGCGTCCAGGACGTGTACTCACTCGACATCGGCTACATCGACAGCTGGAAGCTGACCTTCTGATACCCGTTCCACGACCGCATTCGCCTGTTCTGCCCCTGCCGGTGCACCGGCAGGGGCAGGGCAGAACGGAGTTGCGCCGTCAGTGGCCCGCGCAGTACGGGTGTCGGGTTGGAAGCACCACCAGCCGGGCCGGCAGCAAACGTCTGCGATGCTCCGCACGACCACAGGCAGCCACCACACGATCCACCAACCCGGGCCGATACACCTAGGTCAGCAGCCCTAACCCCGATAACTCGCCGACATCCGCAGACACCCGCACCACCCCCGGGAAGCACTACGCAGCAGCGTACGCCCACAGACTGGAACAACGGCATTGGGACTAAGAGTTCGCGCGGATAGGTCATGGACGTCGGGCGGTCCGCGTGTCCCATCGGTAGGCCGTCCATACCTTGCGGATCAGGCGCCGGATCACGATGACCGCGCTGGCGAGTGCTACCCACGCGGCCTGCACCACTGCACGCCGGTCCGTGACGATCGCCAGTGACTTAAAGCCCCGTGTGTGCCGGGAGTTCGTCCTTTCGACAACCCACCGGCGGGTGTGGATGATCGGCAGGAACACGCCCTTTGGGGTGATCCGCCATCCGCACCCCAGCTCGGTAAGCAGCGTGCGCCTCACGCGCGAGTCGTAGCCCGAGTCCAGGTGCACCGTGATCCGGTCGGGCAGACGGAAGCCGAAGCGACCAAGGGGCTCCAGGGTGGGCGTAACAGCGGAGAGTCGTGCCGGTTGGCACCGGCCAGCGCGCATCCGATCGGGAGCCCGCCGCCTTCGACCAGCAGCGACCGTTTGGTCCCCGACTTCCCGCGGTCCACAGGCGAGGGGCCCGTGTTCTCCCCGCCTCCGGGGTCTTTCACGATGCACCCATCTAAGGCGAGATTCTCCAGATCCAGGCCGATGGCCTGGTCATAGGCATTCAGCGGGGCCTGATGCAGGGCTTCGAAGACTCCTGCGGCGATCCACTCGTCCCGCCGGGAGCGCAGCGCCCCTCGTACGGTTCGCTGATCAAACTGGTCAGATCGTCAACGGAACTGTCACGAAGATCGTCCCATTCAGCGTGTTTGTGCGACTGCCCCCTGGCATCGAGGGACTTCTGCACATCTCCGAGATGACCGACTCACCCGTCGAAAGCCCAGACCAACTCGTGAGCGAGGGCGACCAGATCACGGTGCGGGTTGCGGAAGTCGACCTCCAGCGACACCGCGTCAGCCTTTGCGCCCGGCTCCTGAGTCCGGGTCGCCGGGTGACGCAGGTCAGTAGTCGGGGGCCGGCCACTGGGGAGAATCGGCCGGAGTGGGGTGCTCGGCCGGTCAGTTCGCGTCGATTCACCGGCAGTCGCGATGCTTCGCCCACCAGCGGGTGAAGGATGCTGATCTGGTGGACTGGGCAGCTCTACGGCAGTCGTGATCAGGACCGATTCATGCAGCCTGGAAGAGTTGATCATCCCGCTCGGGGATAGACCTGGCTGCAAGCTCGCCTGAGGCTGGACGCGGACCGGCCACGGCGAGCGCACGGCCCAGCAGCCCCACATGCCCTCAGCGGCGTTGCGGCCGACCGCCTCAATGGCCTGGGGGCCTTCTCGATCGGGATGTGCGACTCATCCACGAACGGCGGATCGGTGACCGGGTGATCCGTGCGCAGGCCGTGCCAGCGGACGCAGGTGGAACACCAACGTAGCTACAACGAAGAGTTGGGGCGCTGCAGTGGGTCCCTGGTGATGTCGAGCCCGGCATCGCGGCCGCCCCTCCGGTCATGTCCCGTGGGGTGGTGTAGTCAGGGCAGCTGTTTCGGTTCCGGTTGTGGGGTGATCTGCGGTTCGGGTTCGGCTGGCTTGGTGGTGAAGAGGTCGGCCATGGAGGCTTCGGAGAGGTAGCGGCGGTCGAAGACCTGCCACTCGTCGTGGAGTTCGGCCAGGACCGCGGCGGCGAGCCGGTCCAGGGCGGCGGGGTTGGGAAAGACCTGGACGACGTCGTCCCGACGTTTGATCTCCCGGTTCAGCCGCTCCAGCGGGTTGGTCGACCAGATCTTCTTCCAGTGCGCCGACGGGAAGTCAGCGAACGCCGTGATGTCCGTTGCGGCATCCAGCAGCATCTTCTTGACCTGCGGGAACTGCCGTCCGAGCATGTCGGCGACCACGTCCAGTTGGGTGCGCACCTGCTCGCCGGTGGTCTGCGCGAAGATGGTGCGGATGGTGGCGGCGACCATCTCCCCGGAGCCCCTCTCGATCACCGAAAACACGTCCCGGACGAAGTGAACCCGGCACCTTTGCCAGGCCGCGCCGAGGAAAACGGTGCGGATCGCGGCCACCAGACCGCTGTGGCTGTCGGAGATCACCAACTGGACATTCTCCAGGCCGCGGGCCCGTAAGGATCCCAGGAACTTGGTCCAGAACGGCTTCGACTCGCTGTCGCCGACCATCAGGCCGAGGATCTCGCGGTGCCCGGTGGCGGAGATCCCGGTGGCGATGACCACGGCTTGGGACACGATCCGGTGGTTCACCCTCGCCTTGCAGTAGGTGGCGTCCAGGAAGACGTAGGGGAAGACGGTGTGGTCCAGCGGCCGTTCCTTGAACGCGGTCAGTTCCTCGTCCAGCTCACCGCAGATGCGGGAGACCTCGGACTTGGAGATCCCGCTGTCCGCGCCGAGTGCTTTGACCAGGTCATCGACCGAGCGGGTCGAGACGCCGTGCACGTATGCCTCCATCACCACGGCGAACAGCGCCCGGTCGATCCGCCGCCGACGTTCCAGAAGCGACGGGAAGAATGACCCGCTCCGCACCTTCGGGATCTTCAGGTCCAGGTCGCCGGCCTGCGTGGTCAGCAGCCTCTCCCGGTGTCCGTTGCGCCAGGTCGTGCGCTTGTCGGAGTGCTCGCCCGGCGCGGCACCGATCACCTCGGTGGCCTCGGCCTCGATCAGCTCCTGCAGGATGCGCTCGCACACCACCCTGATTGCCTCAACTCCATCGGCCCGACGTAGTGACTCAAGCAGCCGCATCAGCTCAGACTGAGACAAGGCCATCGCGTGCTCCTCCGGTTGAACTGCCCGTTCACCAGGGAGACTTGCGCGATGGCCTGCCCTTGCTCAGGGAGCATGCACGCTCAGCGGATGCACGCCCCGGGCAGACACCCGCGCGTTCCGGGACGACGCCCGACTACACCACTTCATGGGACGCGATCGCCCCTCCGGACGACTCGGTGCACTTGGTCCGGTCCCGCCGCAGAGCCACGTCCGGCGGCTTCGGCTGTCGCGGCGACGCCGGACGTGGGCCATCTGTCGCTCACAGCAGGCGTTCCACCCATACGAAGGCGAGGCCGATCAGCCCCGTGCCGGCGCCGTAGCAGGCGCCGCGCAGCAGGTGGGAGAGGGCGATCCGCCGGCGGCGTGCGATCCACTTCCGTGCGGCAGACAACCGTTCGGGGCCCGTCCGGGGCATACGAGGGCTAGGGTCCATGGGAGACGTCCCTTTCTGGACGGCGTCGTGACGGGGAGTCCGCCCGGCCGGTGGCTTCGGAACCGTGGCCGGTGAGGGCTCCCCATCGTCGTGTTCACGGTCGGAAGCCAGTGAATGAGCGGCTGACGGTGGCCTCCTTGCAGCCCGGCGACCGGCCGGGCTGCAGGCGGGGGAAATCACGACTGGGATCGGGACAGGATTCCCAGCCTGACAGCCAGTTTTCGCGATCTCGCGGTACTGTCCTCCGCCGCACAGCGCGGCGGGGCCGACCGCGGCCGGTCCAGTGGACGAGGTCGGCCTCCGCCTCGGTTCAAGCCCTCTTCAGCGGCCTGCGGTGAACTCCTCCAGGCGGGCGACC
This sequence comes from Streptomyces sp. NBC_00457, assembly GCF_036014015.1. Lineage (NCBI taxonomy): Bacteria > Bacillati > Actinomycetota > Actinomycetes > Kitasatosporales > Streptomycetaceae > Streptomyces > Streptomyces sp. NBC_00457. Next base: position 316,729 of record NZ_CP107905.1, read on the forward strand.
AGTTGGCGGTCGGGGCGGGCGACGATGACACCGGAGCCGGGTGTGCGCGCGGCGAGCCGGTCGACCTCGCCCTCCAGGCGGCGCGTGGGGGCGAGGGCGCGGGAGCCGTTGTCGCGTACGTACCGTGCGAAGATCTCCAGGCCCTCCAGGAAAGCGGCGTCGGGCGGGGTGGTGTCGGCCATGGAGTGGGTGAGCTGGTGCAGCCAGTGCCAGGCCCGCCGTGATTCGCCCAGGGACAGGTGGTGCAAGTGCAGGCAGTAGGCGGCGGCGCGGCTGCCGGCACCGGCGGCGAGTTGCCACCAGAACTGCGCGGACTCCGGATGCGTGGTCAGGTAGAGCAGGCAGCCGAAGACGAGCGCGCCGTCGACGTCGAGTTCCTCCTCCGACAGCGGCCCCTGGTCCGGCCCTTCGGCGATCTTTGCGACGTGCGAGGGGGCGTCGGGCTCGTTGAGCACCCACCGGCACACCACCCCGAGGCGCTGGCCGGCCTGGGCGGCGCGGGTGACCTCGGTGGTGGGGGTGCGGCGGGAGGCGTCGGCGGCCAGCCGGCGCAGGCCGGCGGCGACGTCGAACGTCCGCGGTGCGGAGACCGGGAGCCGGGCCTCGGTCAGGAGGGTTTCGATGGTGGCGGTCATGCTCCTTCTCCCGTGGGCTTGGGCTTCCTTCGCTGGGCGGGCAGGCCCAGCTTGATACGCAGGCGCTCCTTGGCGCGGCGCAGGTGGTGGCCGACGGTGCGTTCGTCGATGCCGATGTACCAGGCGACTTTGGCGGTGGGGTAGCCCAGAACGTAGCGGAGCACGATCACTTCGAACTGACGGTCCGGCAGTTCGGCGATCGCCTCGTACAGGCCGCTGGCCGACTCCATCTTCTGCAGCTTGTCCCGGGCGGTGGCCAGCGCCTTGTCCAGGGCCTGGGCGATGGGGCCGTTGATGACGAACGCCGGCGCCCGCCCCTCCAGCTCAAGGCGGTCGTGCACGGCCCGCCGTACGATCGCCCACGCGCCCTGCTCGAGGTTGCCGGCGCTCAGCAGCTGCGACCATCCGGCATGGATCTCCAGGAAGACCTCGTGTATGACCTCTTCCGCGGCCGCCCGGGTACCGAAGTGGACCTCCGCGTACGCGTGGAAGGGCTCCTGGTGGCCGAGGTAGAAGGCCTCGAAGTCCAGCGGCAGCTCCAGCGGCACGAACATGGACTGCGACAGCCCCACGCCGTTCTCCGACGGCGAGGCGCCCTCCCGGGCGTCGTCGTAACTCACGCGAGGCTCCTGTCGGCAGGGGACATGAGCAAAGATCCTCTCCATCGAGGTCATCAGGGACCCGGCGCCAACTACCGGACGCCGACAGGCCGTTGGGCCTGTCCCCTACCTAAGCGATGTGCGGGGCGGAACACTCACGTCCCCTTGAGAAAGGCACGCAGCGTCCCCGGGATGGAGCGCTGTGCAACCTTCAACAAGCACCGCTAGTCACCCTCTGTAGCCCTCTGGCCAGGCGTAACCCGCCCGAGGTAGGCAGCGAACACCCCTCCGCATCCGGACCGTGTTCTGCATCACACACCGTCAGCTACCCCGCACACGCCACGCGCATATCGGAGCACACGCCACTGCCCGCGCCCTCTCGCACCGCAGCCGAGGGCCGTTGCCGAGGGCAGACGTGTCCGGATGTGGGGGCGCCCAGGGTGCTGCCTGTGTCGGATGATCGGCGGATGCGTCCGCTGAAGCACGGCTACACCAACCGCACCGTCGGCGACGGTGCCATCGTGGAGAAGACCTATGAGGGTCCCGACGTCGAACTCAGGCTCCGTCGCGAACACACGCTGCTGACCCGGCTTCAGGACCGGTTGCCCGTGCCGCCGGTGCGCGCAGCGACCGCGACCACCCTCACGCTCGGCTTCGTAGCTGGTGTGCCCGGCCAGGAACTCCTGGACGCCGGGCACCCTGTGGAGGTCCTGGCGAGCTGCGGGAAACTGCTGTGCCGTATCCACGCAACTGCACCGAGCGCGCTGAGGGTGGGCGCGCCCAGGGCGGGCAAGGTGCTCGTGCACGGCGACTTCGGCCCCAACAACGTACTGCTGGATCCCGGCACTTTCGAGATCACCGCAGTGGTCGACTGGGAATTCGCGCACCTCGGGGATCCGGTCGAGGACCTGGCCTGGTGTGAGTGGGTCGTACGGATGCACCACCCCGAATACCGCGATGCACTCGGCCACTTCTTCCGGGCCTACGACGGGCAGGTGCCGCCCTGGCCGGTCCGCAGGGCCGCCATGCTGACCAGATGCGAGACGCTGCGGCAGTTCTGCGACCGGTGGGAGCCGAACGGTCCGGGTGTGAAGCAGTGGCAGATGCGTGCCACCGCGACAGCGGGCTGGCAAGAGTAGCCCGGGACCCGGACCACCGGCCGAGAGGGTCCGGGACCGTGACGCGCGGCCACATTGCGGTGCTGCCCTGTCCTGTGAACATCGAACACCGTGTGGTCTGGGTGCCTCCCGACATCCTCGGTCGCAAGCTGGCTACTCGCGTGCGTCAGAACGCCACCGCCATCGCCCAGAGCTTCACCGCCTACGCCTTCCCCGACGAGCAGTTCCCTGAGCGCATGCGCTACCGCGACTGGCCATGGCCGCCCACACAACCTGGTGGCTGCGACACGAGGGCGGCCGCATCCTGCTCGCCTCCAACAACGGCCACGTCGCCTACACCAGCGACAACCCGGATGAGTTCCCGGAACGAGCCACCCCCTGTTGTCCCGGCTGCCCCCAACGGACCGAGGTGCCTGCCTGCGGAGTCACACCCGAGGTGGGGGTACCGGGAAGAGCATGCAGCTGCTGGTGGCGTGGGCGAGCAGTCGGTCCTTCGCGTCGACCAACTGGGCCTGGGCGAGGGCGGTTTGGCGGCCCTTGCTGACGACCGTGCCGATGGCGCGCACCGTACCCGTGTCCACGGTGATCCGCCGCAGGAACTTCACCGTCAGGTCGAGCGAGGTGTACGCCATGCCCTGCGGGAGGGTGGACTGGACTGCGCAGCCCGCCGCCGAGTCGAGCAGGGTGGCGAAGATGCCGCCGTGCACGCTGCCGATCGGGTTGTAGTGCTCCTCGCCCGGTGTCAGCGAGAAGACCGCCCTGCCGGGCTCCACCTCGTCCAGGGCGAAGTCGACGGTGTAGTTGATCGGCGGCGCCGGCAGCCGCCCCGCCTGCAGCTCGCGCAGGAAGTCGATGCCGGCCATGCGCCCGGCGGCCTCCGCCGAGATCGCGGGATCGTCCCATTGATACGTACGCGTTCGCCCCACGGTCCAGCGCCCTTCCCTCTGACTGTCAGCTGACTTTTTCCAGTGAAGCTAGACTTTCGTTCACCTGACTGTCAATGGCGAAGGCAGGCCCTTACGATGGCGGGATGGAATGGCTTGAGGCGAGCACGGAGAACTGCCCCGTCCAGCGCACGCTCGACGTGATCGGGGAGAAATGGACGCTGCTGATCCTGCGGGACGCCGTCAACGGGGTTCGCCGCTTCGACGACTTCCACCGTCACATCGGCCTGTCGGAGGCCGTCCTCAGCGACCGCCTCCGCAAGCTGACCTCGGCCGGCATCCTCAAGACCGTCCCCTACCAGGAGCCCGGCAGCCGCTCCCGCAACGAATACCGCCTGACCCGCAAGGGCTGGGACCTGTGGCCCGTCCTGATGGCACTGACCCAGTGGGGCGAGGCGTACGCCCTCGGCCCCGAGGGTCCCCCGCTGGACGTTCGCCACGCCGACTGCGACGCGCCGGTCCGCGTCGTCGTCCAATGCTCCGCGGAGCACTCCACCCTCACTCCCCGTGAAGTCACCGCCCGGCTGGGAACAGGCGCCCGCCTCCGGCCATGAGCCGGCGCACGATCCACTTCAGCGCGCCGCCGAACCGAACTCTGAACGTGGCGGCGATCTCGTCGGCGGTCGCGGTGGCGTAGGCGTAGGTCGATCGGCCGGTCGCCTCGATGCAGCCGTATGGCGTCAGGCGGGACGGCCCTCGGTATCCCCCCTGGCGACTGCGCTCCTGTTGTGGCGCTCGCGACCGCGTGCTGGGTGGATCTGATGGACGGCACCCTCCCCCCGGGGCGAAGGCTTCGCCCTTGTCGGTGAGGTGGTACTCGTAGCGGCGGGGCCTTTCGCCGTAGGGACGGCGTTCGAGCATGCCGACGTCCGCACTCTGGGCCAGACGGAGTGAGCACGTCCCGGCAGGCCGAGCCCGCGCGCCCCATCCACTGTGTCGCGCCAGTACGGCCGGACCAGATCCATGCCCTTGGACGTGATCACGTACTTCGGCCGGCGCCGCGATCCTGGTTCCTTATAGGTCTCGGTGGCCAGGATCCCTGGACTCCAACCTCTGAGTTTACTTTTCTATACTCAGAAAGTAGCGTCGTGGTCAGCACATCAACCCGGCCGCACGCGAGGAAACGGGCGCGCAGGGCGACCTGCGCGAAGAATCACATCGACCACCGGAACACCCACGCAGAAAGGCGGCCGACGTGAAGGCATTCGTCGTCGAGAAGTACGGCAAGGACGGAGTGCGCGCCGCCGAGGTACCTGAGCCGACCGTCGGAGACCGCGACGTCCTGGTCAGAGTGAGGGCCGCCAGCATCAACCCGCTGGACAAGATGATCCGCGACGGGGAGTTCAAACAGCTCATCAAGCACAAGCGTCCGTTCGTGCTCGGCCACGACCTCGCCGGCGTCGTAACCCGGGTCGGCGACGCCGTACACGGCTTCGAAGTCGGCGACGAGGTCTACGCCCGGCCACGCGACCTGCGGATCGGAGGCTTCGCGGAGTACATCGCGATCGACATGGACGATGTCGCGCCCAAGCCGGCCTCCCTGACCCACCAAGAGGCAGCCGCGGTGCCGCTGGTGGCCCTGGCCGCCTGGCAGGTTCTCGTCGACCGTGCCCACGTGAAGCCGGGCCAGAAGGTGCTCATCCACGCCGGTGCCGGTGGCCTCGGCTCGACGGTCATCCAGCTCGCCAAGCACCTCGGCGCCACGGTGGCGACGACCGCGCGCACCGATTCCGAGAAGCTGGTCAGGAGCCTCGGCGCCGACATCGTCGTCGACTACACCAAGGAAGACTTCGCGAAGGTGCTGTCCGGCTACGACCTGGTGCTGGACTCCCTGGGCGGAGAGAATCTCGAGAAATCCCTGACCGTACTGAAGCCCGGCGGCCTGGCCGTCAGTGTCGTCGGCCCGCCGGACCCCGCCTTTGCCAAGCAACTCGGCGCCCCCTCCATCCTGGGCCTGGTCATGAACGTACTCAGCCGCAAGATCCGCAAACAGGCGAAAGCGCTGGGCGTGCGCTACGAGTTCTTCTTCATGCAGGCCAACGGCTCCCAGCTGCGCAAACTCGGCGTCCTCTACGACAGCGGGAAGCTCCGCCCGGTCATCGACACCACCTTCCCGTTCGACCGCACGCTCGAGGCGATGGCACACGTCGAGCAGGGCCGCACCAAGGCCGGCAAGGTCGTGGTCTCGATGGCACCCGACAACGAGTGAGACAGCGCCGCCCACAGACCCTGACCCCGCTGGGTGCCGATGGCCGCCGACCTCACGGCGGCCGCGGTGTTCGGCTTCGGCGTGACGGACCGATACGACCGTAAGGAGTTCTGACTTCACCGGAGGTGGACCAGACGATCCAGCAGATGGGGCACTGGCTCCGTCAGCACCTCGGCGCGTGAGCGGCAGCCGCACCTGACGGCTTGGTCTGCCGGCCGGCATGCGGTACTTGTGTCCGACACTGCTCCGTACACAGCCCTACCACCGTCCCTCGATGCCACAAAGGAGTGCGCGATGGAAACGTACGAGGATGTCTTCCGCGCCAGTACCGAGGACCCGGAGAGCTTCTGGCTGAAGGCGGCAGAGGGCATCGACTGGGATGTCGCTCCGCAACGCGCCTTGGATTCCTCGGGCGCACCCTTCTACCGCTGGTTTCCCGACAGCCGGCTCAACGTCTGCTTCAACGCGCTCGACCGACACGTCGAAGCCGGCCGAGGCGAACAACCCGCGCTCGTCTACGACTCCCCCGTGACCGACACCCGGCGCACCTACACCTACACGCAGCTGAGGAAAGAGGTGGCGGCCTTCGCCGGAGCACTCGCGCAGCTCGGCGTGGGGCACGGCGACCGCGTGGTGATCTACATGCCGATGGTCCCCGAGGCCGCCGTCGCCATGCTCGCCTGCGCACGCATCGGCGCCGTCCACTCGGTCGTCTTCGGTGGCTTCGCCCCGCGCGAACTCGCCCTCCGCATCGACGACGCGGCCCCCAAGGTGGTCGTCTCCGCCTCCTGCGGCATCGAGGGCAAGCGGGTCATCGCGTACAAGCCCCTGCTCGACCGGGCCATCGAACTCGCGGTCCACAAGCCTGAGAAGAACGTGATCCTGCAACGCCCGCAGGAACCGGCCGAGTTGGGGCCCGACGATCTCGACTGGGCCGATTTGGTCGCCGCCGCACCACCGGCCGCCTGTGTTCCCGTCGCCGCCACCGATCCCCTGTACATCCTCTACACATCCGGAACGACCGGAAAACCCAAGGGTGTCGTGCGCGACTGCGGCGGCTACGCGGTCGCCCTGCACTGGTCGATGGGCGCCGTGTACGACGTGGGCCCGGGCGAGACGATGTTCACCGGCTCCGACGTCGGCTGGGTCGTCGGGCACTCGTACATCGTCTACGGGCCCCTGCTGGCCGGCGCGACGACGGTTCTGTACGAGGGCAAGCCGGTCGGCACCCCGGACGCGGGCCAGTTCTGGCGCGTCGCCGCCGAGTACCGGGTCAAGACCATGTTCACGGCACCCACCGCCTTCCGGGCCATCCGCAAGGAGGACCCGAAGGGGGCGCTCACCGCCGGCTACGACCTCTCCCACCTGCGCTACCTCTTCCTCGCCGGCGAGCGCCTCGACCCCGAGACGTACCACTGGGCGAGCGCTCTCCTGGACGTCCCTGTGATCGACCACTGGTGGCAGACCGAGACCGGCTGGCCCATCGTCGCCAACCCCGTCGGCATCGAAGCCGCGCCCGTCAAGCCCGGCTCCCCCACCCGCCCGCTGCCGGGCTGGGACGTCCGAGTCCTCGACCCTTCGGGCCAGCCGACGCCCGGGGGCGTCGACGGCGCGATCGTCGTCAGGCTGCCCCTGCCGCCCGGCGCACTGCCCACCCTCTGGAACGACGACGACCGCTACGTCGCCTCCTACCTCTCCGCCTACGACGGCTACTACCTCACCGGCGACAGCGGCCACATCGACGAGGACGGCTATGTCTTCGTCATGGGCCGCACCGACGACGTCATCAACGTCGCCGGACACCGGCTGTCCACCGGCAGCATGGAAGAGGCCCTGGCCGCCCACCCCGACGTCGCTGAATGCGCCGTCATCGGCGTCGCCGACGAACTCAAGGGCCAGATCCCGCGCGGCTTCGTCGTCCTGAAGGCCGGCACCGACCGCGAACAGAGCCAGGTCGAGGCCGAACTCGTCCAGCTCGTCCGCGAACGCATCGGCGCCGTCGCCTCCCTCAAGGACGTCACGGTCGTGGCCGCCCTCCCCAAGACCCGCTCGGGAAAGATCCTCCGCAAGACCATGCGCGGCATCGCCGACGGCCGCGACGAGCCCATCCCCTCCACGGTGGACGACCACGGCGTCATCGATGCCCTACGCCCGGTTCTTCGCCGTGCCGGTCACACCCTCTGAACCGCTGGTAGGAGCCCTGCCCGACGGTGGGCGAGCGCATCCGGCGGTCTCCGCGCGCCACGGCACATCCACGACGCCGCCGCTCAGCCGCCGATCGAACGACTGCTGAACGCGGTGAACTGCATCCAGACGTACGTCCCCGTCGCCACGGAGCGGACCGCTGCGCACTGCGCTTCCTGGACCGCTCCCCGGCACGCAACCGCCGCTGGTGTGCCATGTCCCGCTGCGGAAACCGCACCACGGTCCGCCTCCGCCAGACGCGTGCACGACAGAGCGGCGGGATCACGGCAGCTGACGGAAGAGTCCTCAGGTCATCCGGACGGTCTCATGCGAAAGGCGGGGCCGGGGACGCTCTCGATGTCCTTCACTTGCACCGGGTGGCCTTGTTCGCAGCCGATCTGGACACCGACGTGCGCGCCGCACTCGCGGTGTCGCGCCACTACCGCCGGCCCCTCCGGGTCTGCGCGATAGCGGTCGCCCCACTGCAGCAGCCCCATCACGGCCGGCACCAGATCCATGCCTTTCGGGGTGATCACATACTTCGGCCGACTCCGCGAACCGGGCTCCTTGTACGTCTCGGTCGCCAGGATCCCTTCCCCCACCAGCATCCGAAGCCGCGTCGCCAGAAGGTTACGAGGACAGCCCAGCACACGTTCGAAGTCACCGAACCGGGACGAGCCGTACCACACTTCACGCAGGATCAGGATCGTCCACTTCTCGCCCACGATCTCAAGAGTCCGCGCGATCGAGCAGTTGGACGTGTCCCGGTCGAGTCGGGTGTCCATGCCGGTGTCTTGGAGAACTTCGGTCCACGCATCCATGGGAGCGATTCTAATCGCGTTTGAGTTTACTTACAGATACTCAGCCATCGGTAATATTATATGCGTCAGATCATGAGCTAGCAGGTGACGCGGCAACGGATCAGCGAGAAGGCCGGCCACCGATTCAAGCAGGACGGGATAGACGGCTCGGGCATCTCGACACTGATGGCGGACGCCGGGCTCACCAACGGAGCGTTTCTACGCCCACTTCGCCTCCAAGGACGTCCTCGTCGCCAAACGTCGTCGCCGAGGAACTGCGCACGCAGGCGGAGAGCTACGACGCGCTGCGGCCCGGCCGACAGGGATTCGAGGACTTCGTTCGCGACTATCTGTCGCCCGAGCATCGTGACCAGCCGGGCGCCGGATGCCCGTCCGCCGCACTGCTCGACGAGATCGGCCGCTGCGCGGACGTCACCAAGCAGGCGTACACCGAAGGCGCGAAGGCCATCATGGCAGAGATCGCCGCCCGGCTGGCGCCTACGGATCCGCAGTCCGCTCGCGGCAAGGCCATCGGGCTCTTCACCATGATGGTGGGGACGCTGCAACTGTCCCGCGCCCTCACCGACCACAAGTTCGCCGACGAGGTCCTCGAGCAGGGAATCGAGAACGCCCACGCGTTCATGCACCGAGAGGAACGACCGAGCCGCAGCAGTGTGGTGGTCGACCTCTGCCGGGCGACCTCGACTCACGACCGCCCGTCCCTGGCACCCACTACCGCTCAAGGAAGTCGAGGGCTTCCGCCACGAACTGCTCGTGGAACTGGAAAATGCCTCCGTGGCCGGCGTCAGGGTAGACGGCCACGTCGGCGTCCGGCAGTCGCCGGGCCAGGTCGAACGAGTTCTTCGTCGGCACCATCCTGTCACTCTCGCCGTTGGCGACGAGCACGGGCTGATGGATCACGGAGAGGTCCTGGGGCTGCGCGAGCCCCCAGCGGTGGATCGCCTTGAGCTGGGCGAAGTACGACGTGAGGGAGATCGCCTTGTCCCGGTCGTGGGTGCGCTCCTTGAGACGGGCCAGGAACTGCTTCCCGGCTCGGCGCCCGCCCGCGGTGCGGGTGAAGAAGAGGAACTGCTTCGGGTCCTGGAGCGTGAACAGGCCCCGGACGGTGTCGAGATGGGACAGCCGGGTCACGTTCTTGATGCCCTCCCCACCCGCGGGGCCGGTGCCCGTGAGGATCAGCTTACGGACGAGCTGCGGTTCGTCCTGGGCGATCACCTGGGCGATCATGCCGCCCATCGAGAAGCCGTGCATGTCGACCTGCTCGAGCCCGAGCGCCCGGATGAAGGTGACGGCATCCTTCGCCATCTCCTCGATGGTCTTCGGGGTCGAACCGCTGGAGGCTCCGACACCCCGGTTGTCGAAGGTGATGACGCGATGTCTGGCGGCGATGCCGTCGACGACCCGGGGGTCCCAGTTGTCGAGGACCGCGGCAAGGTGAGTGAGGAAGACCACCGGGACGCCGGCCTTCGGGCCCAGGTCGCGGTAGGCGAAGGTCACTCCCCCCGCGGTGAGGGTGTGGGTGGGTGCGTTCTTGTACGACGTGACCGCGTCGCCTCGTACTCCTTGAGCGTCGTTCATGACCGTGCCCTTCTACCTGGGGTGTCTGGACAGCGACTGCGGTTCAGTCGAGTCCTTCCGTCAGCACGCCGGTTTTATATTATGACCATACTTTTATATGCGCAAGGCGTGCACCGCAGGCGATGACACGGAGGCCGCCGCCATCTCGGAGCCCGCAGAGTCACCGCCCGCCCCCCTCGCGATCGTCGTACAAGAGGACGGCGTGCCGTTGGTTCCACCTGGCCGGCAGAGGGCGGCGGGCCGATGTCAGTGCAGTGCCCTAGATTCGCCGCATGACTGAGCCGTCCTACCTCGCTGCTGTCCGGGAGTCGTACGACACCGTCGCCGCCGCCTATACGGAACGCGTCCCGGACCCGCGTGAGTTGGATCCTTTGTCGCGGGCGATGCTGGGGGTCTTCGCCGAGTTGATGCAGGGCGGCGGGCGGGGGCCGGTCGCGGATCTGGGGTGCGGGCCCGGGAAGGTGACGGCGTATCTGGCCGGTCTGGGCGTATCGGCGTTCGGTGTCGATGTGTCGCCGAGGATGGTCGAAGTGGCCCGTGAGGCGTATCCGGGGCTCCGTTTTCTGGTGGGGTCGATGACCGCGCTCGAGATCGAGGACGGTGAGCTTGGGGGGATCCTCGCCTACTACTCCACCCATCACACGCCGCCGGAGCTGCTGCCGACCGTGTTCGCAGAGTTCCACCGCACCCTCGCGCCCGGGGGCCGGCTCTTCATGGCCGGATACGCGGGAGACGGTGAGCGGCTGCGGCCGGAGACGGCATACGGCGGTCATCCGGTGTCGTTCACGTCGTATCTCCAGCCCGCAGACCAGCTTGCCGAACTGCTCGAGCAGGCCGGGCTCGTCGTCACCGCGCGGCTCGTACAGGCACCCGGCGACGGTGCGAAGAGGACGGTCGCCAGCTTCCTGGCCCGAAAACCCGATTCCGGGAGCTGATACGGCGGTTTCGGGTGATGCACCAGCGCAGGATGTTGGTGATCGTGGTGGGCGCGTTGGTGGGAGATCGCAGCCGCTTCGGGGGCACCGAGAAGACCCAGGGCGGCGGTGAAGTCGGCGTAGGCGCGGCCAGTTCGAGGAGGTCGTCCGAGAGATGCGCACGTGCGCCTGGCGGTCCTTGCTGCCGTATGCCGAACGCAGGAACACCATTCGCAGCGGCGGTACGGCGGCAGATGACGGTCGCGGCGTCCCGGGGAGCTGGGCTCCCCTCCCCCACCACGATCAACTGACCACAGGCCCAGCACGGAGCAGGCCGCGAGCTGTGCTGCTGTGTAGGTGGGGTCGAGCACAGGTCCACCTCCGCAGATGTCGACCGCTGCCGGCAGTGGTTCCTCCGACGCTTCGACGTCGAGCCCACCTTTCGCATGGTCAAGTTCGAGTGGCTCAGGCATCTGGATCACCAGGGGACGACGCCCTCGTCGTCGAAGAAGCCGCCGCGCGGGCCGTCATCCGGCAGGGTGGCGAGCCGGATGGCGATCGCGGCACCTTGCTCGGGTGTCCGCGGCGCGTTGAAGCCGGTGAAGTCGGTCGCGACGTAGCCGGGGCAGCAGGCGTTCACGATGACGTTCGTGTCGGAGAGTTGGCGGGCGTACTGGGCCGTGACGCTGTTGAGCATCGACTTCGACGGTGCGTACGCGGCCATGATCGGGCCGGTCTGCAGCGTCAGCGAGCCCATGTTGCTCGACATGTTGACGATGCGCGGCGAGTTCGCGCGGCGGAGCAGCGGGAGCATCGCGTTCGTCACCCGAACGACCCCGAACACGTTGGTGTCGAGGACGGTACGGACGACGTCGAGGTCGAGCGTCGTCGGATCCTGCGCGCCACCGTCGGTCCGGCCCGCGATGCCGGCGTTGTTGACGAGCACATCGAGCCGCCCTGCCATCTGCTCGATCGCCGCTGCCGCCGCGGTGACGCTGTCATGTGAGGTGACGTCGAGGGCGACCCCGAACGCGTCGACGCCCGCGGCACGCAGATGCTCGACGGCCTCCTTGCGCCTGGCATCGTCGCGAGCCCCCACCGCGACTCTGAAGCCGATCGCCCCGAGGCCCTGTGCGATGGCGAAACCGATTCCCTTGTTCGCGCCGGTTACCAGCGCGGTCTTCGTGTCGTTCACTCGGTCCATGCTCGGCGAGCCGCGCACTTGTCGTCCAATACGGGATCAGTCAGCTGTGATACTCCCCAGGTATCAGTCGATAAGCTGCTTGAGTGGACGATCTCGAGACCCGCGAGCTCCGGTACTTCGTAGCCGTCGCCGAGGAATTGCACTTCGGACGTGCCGCCGGTCGGCTCGGAATCGCACAACCGCCGCTCTCGCGCGCGATCCGCCAGTTGGAGCGGCGGCTCGGCGTCCAGCTCCTTGACCGGGACCGTCGTGGTGTGGCACTCACCGATGCCGGCAGCGTGCTGCTCCGCGAGGCCAGAGCGGCCCTCGACACGGTCGCGGCCGCCGCGCGTCGGACGCGGCGCGCAGGGGATCCGAAGCGGCAGCTGGTGCTCGCGACGAAGGCGGGGGCGTCCCACGAACTGCTGCGACGGCTCCTCGACACACACGCGGACGAACCCGGTGCGACACCGGTCGAAGTCCTCCTGTGCGAGGTCGGCGAGCAGGCACGGCTGCTGCGCGACGGGCAAGCCGACGTGGCACTCATGCATCGCCCGTACGACGACCTCGTCGGGTTCGACACCGAAGACCTCTGCGTCGAAGGCCAGGTTGCGATCCTTCCCGCGGGGCATCCGCTCGCGTCACGCGATCAGCTCACGCTCGCGGAAGTCCGCGACGTGCCTGACCTGCCGATCGCCCGGTGGCCCCGGCTCGACGGGTCCTACCCGGACGGGCCCGGACCGGAGGTACGCACCCAGTCGAAGCTCGCTCAGCTCGTGGCCCTCGGCAAGACGCTGCTCGTCATCCCCGCCTCAAGCCGAGCCTGGCAGTGGCCCGAACACGTCGCCGTTCCCGTCGTCGACGCACCGAACGTCACCACGGTGATCGCCTGGCCACCGAGCACCCGTTCCCAGGCGGTCGCATCACTCGTCCGCTCAGCGGCCAGCCTCCGCACCAACCCGCTGCCTGCGTGACACGCCCAACCCTTGAGCACAACCCGGGCGTCTACTCGGGGTCGGGGCCGGCCGTGCTGTCGTCGCCCGCGGTTTCGACACCGGTGGGCATGGGATCCGGTCGCCACCCCCCGCGCTGCAGGGGGTCGCTGCGCTCCTCGTCAATGTGGCCCCCCGAGGTGGGGTGAACTCCTGCCTGGGACGGATCCCCGGGTCACCGCCGCCCGGCACCAGTTTCCGGCGTGCCGGCCCACCGGTGCAGGGCGGTTTCGAGGCCGGTGGCGGCTGCGATGCCGGTGGTGTCGCAGGCCCAGGCGACGACCCCGTCCGGGCGTACGAGCACCGCGGTCGGAGTCGCGTGGTCATCGGTCACGCAGCTGACGCGCCCGGCCCAGGCCGCGGCGAGGCGGGCGAACCTGCCGTCCGCGGTGCGGTCGAGGAGCACAAAACCGCCGCCGTGGCTGTGGTCGGCCAGGCGGGAGCCGTCGCTCAGCCACAGGTCGGGGACGAACCGGCCGATGAGCGGATGGTCGCCGGGCAGGTCGATGCATTGCGTGACGCCGGCGATCTTCTTGACCGCGTACGTCGTGCCCGCCCGGGTGCTCAGCAGATCGGCGAGGACCTGGCGCAGCGCGGCCGACTTGGCGTCCGGGCGCATCACCCCGGTCTGGGCCCGCGTCCAGTCCAGCACCCAGGCGCCGAGCGGACGGCGCTCGGCGTCGTAGGTGTCGAGGAGTTCTTCGGGTGCCCGACCGGCGGTCACGGCACCGAGTTTCCAGCCGAGGTTCATCGCGTCGCCGACCCCGAGGTTGAGCCCCTGACCGCCGAACGGCGGGTGCACGTGTGCGGCGTCGCCGGCCAGCAGCACCCGTCCCGACCGGTAGGTATCGGCCTGGCGGGCGTTGTCGGTCCAGCGGGTCGGGGTGGCGCGCAGTGCGGTCAGTGTGACGTCGGTGCCCGAGACCCGACGCAGGCTGCCCTGCACCTCCTCGAGCGTGACCGGCTCCATGGGGGTCCCGCGCGAGCGCAACCGAGCTTGGGGAGCGCCGTCGAACTCGACGGTGGCCACCCGGCCTGGCTGGGGCCCGTAGCGGTAGGCCCCCTGGGGCGTCCACGTCCAGCCGTGTCCGAGCATCGAAGGGTCGGCGATGTCGACGACCGCCTGGTACCCGGTGAGTTCAGGATCGGTGCCGGAAAAGCCGATGCCCACGAGGCGACGCACGGTGCTGTGCCCGCCGTCGCACCCGACCAGCCACCCGGTGCGCACCGTACCGGCACTCGTGCCGACGAGCACCCCGTCGCCGGTGTCGTCCAGCGCGGTGACCTCCACCCCGCGACGCACCGGTACGCCGAGTCGCGCGACGTGCGCGGCGAGCAGCGCCTCCAGCTCGCGCTGCGGCACCATCCTCGCGCCCTCGGCCACGGTGTGCGCGGCTAGGTCGGGATCCGACCAGTCGACGAGGTCGGCGTCGAGGACCATCCCCGCGAAGTGCCCGGTGAACCGTGTCTCGGGCGCGCGACCGCCACCGGGTGGTGGATCGTAGGTCGTGCGGGCGAACGACCCCACACGTTCGAGCAGTTCGCGCTGCACCGCCTCGGCGGCCGGCAGCAGGCCGCGGCGGTCGAGGGCCTCGGCCGTCGGCAGGTTGATCGACTGTGCCTTCATGGCCTCGTCCGGCTCGGCCCGCCGCTCGAGTATCTGCACCGACGCCCCTGAGAGCGCCAGTTCCGCGGCGAGTACGAGGCCCACCGGCCCGGCTCCGGACACGGTCACGTCCACATCCTGATCCATATCCTCTGTCACGAACAGTGTTCTATAAACGAACGGTGTTCGTGTCAAGTTATAGTGGCCTGGTGAACCCCAGAGAGCGACGCGCGGCACGCCACCAGCCGCCCACCCCCGAGGCCGAAGCCGGCCCCAGGCCGCGGCGCCGCAAGGCCCCGATCACCGTGGAACAGGTCATCGACACCGCACTGGCCGTCATCGCCACCGAGGGCTACGAGGCACTGACCATGCGCCGCCTGGCCGGCGCCCTCGACACCGGTCCCGCCTCGCTCTACGCCCACGTGGTCAACAAGGCCGACCTCGACGAACTGCTCATCGGCCGGCTGTGCGCCCAACTCGCCCTGCCCGAGCCCGATCCCGCGGCCTGGCGGGAGCAGATCCGCGGCGTCTGCACGCAGCTGCGCGACCAGTACCTGGCCTACCCCGGCATCTCCCGCGCCGCGCTCGCCATGGCGCCCACCAGCCTCGACACCCTGCGGGTCAGTGAAGGCATGCTGGCGATCCTGCTCGCCGGCGGAATCCCCCCGCAGGCCGCCGCCTGGGCCACCGACACCCTTCTGCTGTACGTGGCCGCCCACTGCCTCGAAGCATCCATCGCCCGCCAGCGGGCAGCACACGACGACGCCATCTGGGTCCACGACCGGAACGAACTGCTGCGCCGGCTCACCGCCCTGCCCGCCGAGACCTTCCCCCACACCACCTGCCACGCTGCCGAACTCACCGCCGGCGAAAGCCACGACCGCTTCGACTTCACCCTCACCCTGATCATCGACGGCCTCACACACCGGTAGGCGTGTCCGGCGGATCTTCCTACGGCCGGGCACAGCGGCCCGGCTTCATCAGTACGACCGTCGAGCACCCGCGACCGGGTCACCGTCCAGGTGAGGGCAGTTGACGACCACAAGGCCCGACCGCGAGCACATCGCCGATGAACGTCGGCTTCGCACCCGGACGCGTCTGGAGCCTGTCGATCGTCCGCTCGACCCCGGCTTGACGCATGCCGATATGGGAATATGATCGCTGTCATGGCACGAGCAGCGACGACGTCGGACGCGTTCAACGCGATCGCCGAGCCGCAGCGCCGGGACATCCTGGCGCTGCTGCGGGCGGGTGAGCGGCCGGTGACCGACCTGGCCCAGGAGCTGGGGATGAGCCAGCCGCGGGCGTCCAAGCACCTGCGGGTGCTCCGGGAGGTGGGACTGGTGCGGGTCCGCGAGGCGGGCAAGCAGCGCCTCTACGGCTTGGACGCCCGTGGGTTGCGGCCGGTCCACGAGTGGGTCGGCGGATTCGAGCGGTTCTGGAACGAGAGTTTCGACCGGCTGGACACCTACGTGCAGGACCTCAAGCAGACACGACAGGAGGAATGACCGATGGCAGGGGCAGGGCGAGAAACACGGGCGGAGCCGGCTACGGCCGACCGGGAGATCGTGATCTCCCGGGCCATCGACGCCCCGCGTGAGCTGGTGTTCGAGGCGTTCACCGAGGTCCGGCACCTGTCGCGGTGGTGGGGTCCGGAGGGCTTCACCACCACCACACGGTCCTTCGAGTTCCGTGAGGGTGGGGAGTGGGACTTCGTGCTCCACGGGCCGGACGGGACCGACTACTCCGAGTGGATCCGCTGGCTGCGGATCGTCCCGCCGGAGCGGATCGTGCTGCTGCACGGTGAGTCCCGCGACGACCCGAACGCCTTCGAATCGGTCCTGACCTTCGCGCCGGACGGCGAGGCGACCCGGATCGAGATGCGCACAGTGTTCCCCACCAAGGAACTGCGCGACGAGGCGGTCGAGAAGTACCACGCCATCGAGGGCGGCCGGCAGACCCTGAGCAGCCTGGCGGCCTACGTCACCGAGATCCTTCAGAAAGGGGTGGCGGGCTGATGGCCGGGAACGTGTTCTTCAGTGTGTCGATGTCGCTGGACGGCTTCATCGCGCCCGAGTCCGTGCCCGATGAGGACTTCCTCTTCGCGCCTGACAAGCAGGACGACCCGGATGTTCAGCGCTGGATGGCGCAGTGGATGGAGCTGCAGCAGTGGGCCTTCCCGCTGCGGTTCTTCCGGGAGAACCTGAAGCTGGGCGAGGGCGGCGAGGAGGGCCGCGACAACGACATCGCGCGGGAGACGTTCGAGCGCACCGGCGCGAGCGTCATGGGCAAGCGCATGTTCGACCTCGGCGAGCTGTCCTGGCCGGAGGAGGCGCCGTTCCACACCCCGGTCTTCGTCGTGACGCACACCAAGCGTGACCCGTGGGAGCGGCCCGGCGGCACCACGTTCCACTTCGTCAACGACGGCATCGAGCACGCCCTCGACCAGGCCCGCATCGCCGCCGGGGACCGCGACGTCCGCATCGCCGGCGGCGGCGCGACGATCCTGGAGCACCTGAACGCCGGCCTGGTCGACGAGTTCTCGATCACGCTGTCACCGGTGCTTCTCGGCGCCGGCACCCGCCTGTTCGACGGCGTGGACGCGTCCAGGGTCGCGCTGGAGCCGGTCCGTTCGGAGCCGTCGTCGCGGGTGACGCACCTGACTTACGCCGTGCACCCGCGGTAGGCGTGCCACCACTCCGCCCTTTGCCGGCCTCCCCTCCCCTGCCGGCGTCACGCCGGCCTCTGCCGCGAGGGCCTGAGTGTGGCGACCTCAGGCACTCGCGGCAGAGAGCGTCAAGGACCATGCCAGTTCCCTGGGCCGCCCCTGCCGAGGACACGCGGATGACGGCCGTACGGGCCTTCGATCGGAGTACAACGCGTCCAGCGGCAAGGACACGGCAGACGGTGTCCGCCGGGATGCCCGCGGAATCCGTCTAGTGCCAGTTGCTGATCTTGACGTCGTGCGGCGCGGGCTCGCCCTTGCCGGTTTCGACCAGCCTCTTGAGGCTCATCAGGAAGGTCGCCCACTTGGTGCTGCAGTGGTGCATGAACTCCACCGGCTCCTTCCAGCCCTCGTGTCGGAACAGCACGATCGTGAAGCCGTCCTCCTGCTTGAGCTCGAAGCGGATGTGCGTGCCGATCCACTCCTCGGGACCGTCGACGACCTCCCAGAGCACGCGCTCGGCGGGCCGGGCCTCCAGTACCTTCATGTCGAACCCGCCGGGCTCGAAGCGGAACCGGATCACTCCTCCGATGTCGGTGTCGCCGTCCGTGTCCTCCGTCCACCAGCCCGCCAGACCGTCGACCGTGGTCAGGGCCTCGTAGACGTCGCCGGGAGACGACTCGACTCCGATCCTGTGCAGGATGTCCACCATCTCGATACCTCGTTCTTCGGGTAGGCGCCCGCATGCGGGCGCGGTTCATCAGCGCCACCCCGGATAAGGCGGCGCGCTCGTTCGTGCGGGTCAGCCTTTCTGGCCGCGCTGAATTGCTTCGGCGATCCGCTTGATGCGCTGCAGCCGGGCATCCCAGGCGGCGCCGACCGACGACAACTGCGCGACCGCGCGGGCGAGTTGGGCCTCGTCGACCTGGTAGACGCGCTCACGTCCGGACGGCGTGACGTGCACCAGTCCGACCCGGTCGAGTACGCCGAGGTGTTTGGCGACCGCCTGGCGCGTGACCGGCAGTTGCTCGCTCAGCGTGGTCGCGGTGCCGCCGCCGTCGGTCAGCAGCAGGTCGAGCATCCGCCGCCGGGTCGGGTCTCCCACCGCCGACCAGAGCTCGTCGTCGATGGTGACGCTCATGGCGTCGACACCAGCCGGGCGACGTACGAGACGAGGCGGGGCAGGAAGTGGTCCCAGCCGGTGACGTGTTCGCGGTACTGCTCCTCGAGGACGGCGACCTCCCAGCCCTTCTCCCTGAACCCCTCCTCGGTGAAGCGCAGCAGCGTCCCCGCGCCCGACGGGACCAGCTCGAAGGTCACCAGGAGCGAGTCGTCCGGCGCCGTGGCCTCACTCTCGTCGTACACCCACCGGAAGGAGAACCGCCGGGGTGGGTCGGCCTCCACCACGGTGATCGGTACGGCCTTCGCCTCCGGCGTGGAACTGTCGCCGAACGAGATGACCCCGGTGGCGCCGGGCACCGGCTCCAGCTCTGCCTCGTCCGGCCACCACTCCCGCAGATGTTCGGGCCTGCTGACGACCTCGTAGACCACCTCGGGCGTGGCTTCGATGTGGATCTCCCGTTCGATGCTGCCGTACTCCACCGCACTCTCCCACCATCTCGCAACCTTTGGTTGCACATCACTGTAGACCCTCCCTTCGGGATGCGCAACCGTTGGTTGCCCTTAGTTGCCTGCCTTCTCCCGGCGGCGTCCGGGCATGAGCCAGAGATTGAGGGCCGCGCCCGCCACCAAGGTCACGGCGGCCACGCGGAAGGCGAGGCGTACGCCGTCGACGGCGAGGCGCCGGCCGATTCCACGGTGTGGGAGCCGTGCGTCCCGCCGAGCGCGATCGCCGCGAACGTGGCGAGGCCGAGCGCGCCGCCCACCTGCTGCACCGTGGTGGTCACGCCCGAGCCGAGGCCCGCGTCATGGTCCGAGATGCCGTGCAGGGCGGCGTTCTGCACGGCCGGCAGGGAGGCGGCGAAGCCGAGGCCGGTGACGATCATGGCGGGCATGATGTGCGAGCCGTACGAGGAGTCCTCCTCGACCATGCTGAACATCAGCACGCCGCAGGCCATCACGAGCATGCTGACCACGAGAAGGGTCCGCATGCCCACCCTGGGCAGGAGCTGACCGGCCACGAGGACACCGGGCAGGAAGGCCAGACAGAAGGGGAGCCAGGCAAGGCCGCTCTCCAACGGAGAGAAGTCCAGGACGTCCTGGTTGTAGAGGACCACCAGGAAGAAGACCGCCTCAGAGACACCGATCAGCAGGATCGTCAGGCCGTTGCCCAGGGCTCGGATGCGTTCGGCGAAGAAGCCGAGGGGGGCGAGTTGGCTGAGTACTTCTGGCCTGGGCCACGACGAACACCACCAGGAGCGTGGCACCCACCGCGATCGAACCGCCGGACTGCCACAGCGGTACGCCCGAGCCGGAGGAGAGCAGTCCGTTCACCAGCGCGATGAGGCCGACGGTGAGCAGACCGGCGCCCGTCCAATCGATGCGGCGGCGGCCCGGGGCCCTGTTCTCGGGCACCAGGCGACGGATCACGAGGAGCGGCACCGCGGCGAGAGGGAGGTTGATGAAGAAGACCCAGCGCCAGTCGACCAGACCGGTCAGGACCCCGGAGAGGACCACGCCGACCACCGCTCCCAGGCCGGACAGGGCTCCCCAGATCCCCAGCGCCTGGGCCCGTTCCTTCTCGTCGGGGAAGATCAGCGCGACGATCGCGAGGCCGGCCGGGACGGCGAGGGCCTCCCCCATGCCCTGGGCGAACCGGGAGGCGATGAGCATCCCGGGCGAGACCGCCAGGCCGGCGGTCAGCGACGCGACACCGAACAGAGCTGTTCCGATCATGAACATACGGCGGCGCCCCAGTAGGTCGCCGAGCCGGCCGCCGAGGAGCATCAGCCCGCCGGCGGCCAGCATGTAGGCGTTCACCACCCAGGTGAGGCCCTCGGGAGTGAAGCCGAGTTCCCTGCGGATCGTGGGGAGCGCGACGTTCACGATGGTGAGGTCGATCGCGATCATGAACTGTACGAACGACAGGGCCGCGAGAGTCCGCCAGCGATGGCGAGAGGCCTCCGTCACCAGTGCCGACTCCGGCGCGATCCCATCCCGCGGTTCGTGCGTGCCGCCTTGCGTGCTTCCCTGCATGGCCTCACAAGCTCCTGGTCATCCGGTCGTGGTCAGGCCGCCGTCGACCGGCAGCACGAGGCCGGTGAGATAGGAGGCGCCGCGCGAGGCGAGGAAGGTCGTGACGCCCACGATGTCGTCGGGGCGACCCAGCCTGCGCAGCGGGGCGTGCGTCCTGCACGACGTGGATCTGGCTCTCGAGCCCGGCACGGTCACCGCGCTGGTGGGCCCCTCGGGCTCGGGCAAGAGCACCCTGGCGAAGCTGCTGCCGCGGTTCTTCGACGTGACCGGCGGCCGCAGGGCTGGCGGACCACGGGAATCCACTCCCCCACTCCCCGGGCAAAGGACCGAGGTGCCTCCATGGCCGAAGCCGAAGACGTACGGACGCTCGCACTCGCCCTGCCCGATACAGAGGAGCGCGTCACCTGGAACCAGCCGACGTTCCGGGTGAGCGGAAAGATCTTCGCCTGGATCACCGAAGACGAGCTCTGTGCCGGAGTGAAGGTCGACGGCAAGGAAGAACGCGACGAGCTCGTCGCGTCCGCACCGGAGACCTTCTTCTATACCGATCACGACTCCCGCTACAACGTCGTCCAGCTCCGCCTGGACCGGATCGATGTCGGGGAGCTGGACGAACGGGTACGGGCCGCGTGGCGGGCGACCGCTCCCAAGCGCCTGTTGAAGGAATTCGATCGGGGCGGTCAGTAACGGGTCAAAACTCGGTCGACAGGCGGAGCCGCGAACCACTGTGATGGGTCCGAGTGCCCGTCGTACGGAGCGGGCCGGCCACAGGAGCTGCTCTTGGCAACCGTGAGAACGGTGGACACCCGCCCCCAGATCGATGATGCACTGGTCAGGCGCCTGATCGACACTCAGTTCCCGCAGTGGGCGGGGCTGCCCCTG
Organism: Streptomyces sp. NBC_00457; assembly: GCF_036014015.1. NCBI lineage: Bacteria > Bacillati > Actinomycetota > Actinomycetes > Kitasatosporales > Streptomycetaceae > Streptomyces > Streptomyces sp. NBC_00457. The sequence continues at coordinate 338,215 of NZ_CP107905.1, forward strand.
AAGCTGCTCGACCCCGCCGGCTCCGACCATGTGATCTACCGGCTGGGTGAGGAGCTGTCCGTCCGGCTGCCCCGCCATGCCGGAGCCATCGGGCAGGCCAGGAAGGAATTCCAGTGGCTGCCCCGGCTCGCCCCGCACCTTCCCCTGGCTGTCCCGGTACCGGTGAGGGTGGGCGAGCCCGACTTCGGTTATCCGTGGCCGTGGGCGGTGTCCCGCTGGCTGGACGGTGAGGTGGCGACCGTCGAGGCACTGGCCGGTTCCTCCACGGCCGCCGTTGAACTGGCTCAGTTCTTGACTGCCTTGCAGCAATTCGCACCCGAGGACATCCACGCCGAGAGCACCCTGGTAGAGCTCACCGGCCGGCCGTTGTCCGACCGGGACCGTGCGACGCGGGCCGCCATCGCCCAGGTCGACGGCGTGTTCGACGCAACAGCGATGACCGAACTGTGGGACGCGGCACTGAGCGCCCCCGGGTGGGACCGTTCTCCGGTGTGGTTTCACGGCGACTTCCACACCGGCAACCTGCTCACCGTCGACGGCCGCCTCAGCGCCGTCATCGACTTCGGCGAGCTCGGCACCGGTGACCCGGCCCGTGACCTGATGATCGCTTTCACCTTGATGTCGGCCGACAGCCGAGCCGTCTTCCGCGACGCGCTCGATGTGGACGACGCCACCTGGATGCGGGGCCGCGGCTGGGCCCTGGCCACTGGCCTGAACGCCTACACCTCCTACGCCGCCGTCGACCCCCGGGTCGCCGAGCAGACCACCAGGCAGATCAACCAGGCCCTCGTCGGCTGACAACGGCAACACACACTTGACGTGTATGCCGTGAGTGCATGTATACGCGGCACTCGGCCCGGATACTCGGTCGGAATGGTACGGACGTTGAAACGGCATGGAAGGCACGGCGGGCACAGCGCGACCGACCAGAAGGCCGAGACCGTGCGGGCACCTGAAGCCGGGCCGGATGAGCAGGTGGAGCGGCAGGCGCCGGACAAACCGACGGATCTGCCCAAGCGCTCCTGGGGAGCGGTACTGAAAGGCACCCTGAAGGAGTTCAAGAAGGACGAGCTGACCGACCGGGCCGCGGCACTGACCTACTACAGCATTCTGGCGCTGTTCCCGGCACTGCTGGCACTCATCTCACTGCTCGGGGTCGTCGGGCAGTCGGCGTCGCAGCAGGTGCTGGACAACATCCAGAACCTGGCCCCGGGCGCGGCGCGGGATGTCCTGAGCAGTGCGGTGCAGCAGATGCAGGGCAGTGCCGGGATCGGTTCGGTCATGGCGATCGTGGGTCTGCTGCTCGCGGTGTGGTCGGCCTCCGGCTATGTCGCCGCGTTCATCAGGTCCGCCAACGCGGTCTACGACGTCCCGGAGGGCCGGCCGGTGTGGAAGGTACTGCCCGTCCGCGTCGGCGTGACGGTGGTCCTGATGGTCCTGGCCGTGGTCAGCGCGGTGATCGTCGTGTTCACCGGCAGCCTGGCCCAGCAGCTCGGCTCCACTCTGGGTGTCGGCGACACGGCGCTGACGGTGTGGTCGATCGCGAAGTGGCCGGTACTGGCGCTCCTGGTCACCACCATGATCGCGATCTTGTACTGGGCGACGCCGAACGCGCGGGTGCGCGGGTTCCGGTGGATCACGCCGGGCAGCTTCCTGGCACTGGTGATCTGGATGATCGCCTCGGCCGGGTTCGCTTTGTATGTGGCGAACTTCGCCTCGTACAACAAGACCTACGGCACCTTCGCGGGCGTGATCATCTTCCTGGTGTGGCTGTGGATCACGAATCTGGCGATCCTGCTGGGCCTGGAGTGCGACGCGGAGCTGGCCCGCCAGCGCGCGGTGGCAGGCGGTCAGCCGGCCGACGAAGAGCCGTACGTACAGCCGCGCGACACCCGCAAGTGGGACGAGGAGGATCGCCGCCGTCTTGGATCCTGACGTGGCGGGGACCGCACCGCCGCGGGCCTCGTTCAGGACCGCTCCAGGTTCTTAGGGGTGCCGGGCCGAATCGCTCACGACACCGGTGTGACCTGGCCCTGACCGGGAAGTCGGCTGGTCATGGGAACGATGGCGGATCTTCACGATGGGGACCGCCGGCTGGCCAGACGGACGATCGGGTCGGGGCCACCCTGGGTGCGCCGGCTCGCGTCGGCGGTGCAGGAGGCCGCCGAGCACACCAAGCTGTGGTGGGCGACGGCCGGAGCCATGGCCGCGCTCGGCGGGTGGCGCGGCAGTACGGCCGCGGCGGCGGGCGTGACTGCCATGACGATGTCCGAGGTGCTGTCGAACGCGGTCGCCAAGAAGTTGTACCGACGGCGCCGCCCGCCCCGGGAATGGGTCCCGCCGGAGGAACTCCGGGAGCGCCCGGACAGCTCGTCGTTCCCCTCGGGGCACACCGCCGCGGCCGTCGCCTTCGCGGGCGCCGTCGCGCCGGTCTGGCCGGCCGCCGGTGCCGCCTGTGGGCTGTCGGCGGTGGTGGTGTCCGCCGAGCGGGTGCACAGCGGTGCCCGCTACCCCTCCGACGTGGCCGCCGGAGGCGTGATCGGGCTGGCCGCGGCCGCCCTGGTACGGGCCGTGCCTCATCTGCCGTGGCGGCGGCTGCTCTGACGGGAGGTGATGCGTGCTGACCCGGGGTACCCGGAGAGCCGATCAGACGGTGGAAGTAGAACCGGCCGCTCGGTCACCCCGGGCAGCCCACCCCAAGGACAGCCCCAAGGAAGGTGAGCACTCATGACAGCAGATGGTTCCCCCCGCCCGGGCAGCGGAGCGCAGGAACCGGTGAGTGACCTGGTCCAGCGTGCCTCGCGGCAGCTGTCTCAGCTGGTCCGCGACGAGATGCGCCTGGCGCAGGCGGAGATGACCGAGAAGGGCAAGCGGTTCGGCAGGGGCGGCGGCCTGTTCGGCGGCGCCGGGCTGATGGGCGTGCTCACCCTGCAGGCGCTGGTGGCCACCGTGATCGCCGTTCTGTCGCTCGCCCTGGATGTGTGGGTGGCGGCTCTGATCGTCACCGGCGTCCTGGCCGCCGTCACCGCGCTGATGGCGGCGCTCGGGAAGCGACAGATCAGCCAGGCATCCCCGCCGAGGCCCGAGCAGACCATGGAGAGCGTCAAGGCCGATATGGCCGAGATCAAGGAGAAGGCACACCGATGACCCAGGACAAGCCGAACAAGGGCGATGAGACAGCACCTTCCCCGGAGCAACTGCGGGAGCAGGTCGAGGCGACCCGCGAGGAACTCGGCGAGACCGTCGAGGCGCTCGCGGCGAAGACCGACGTCAAAGCCCGCGCCCAGGAGAAGACAGCGGCTGTCAGGCACCAGGTCGCCGAGAAGACCACACAGGTCAGGACGCAGCTGAAGGACAAGGCCACGCACGCGGCCCACGTGGTTCAGGACAGGACCCCCGAGCCGGTGCGCGCGAAGGCCGCCGCGGCCACGGAGCAGGTCCACGACAAGGCCGTACACGTCGCGGAGCTGGCCCGGGACAAGGCCCCGGAACCGGTACGCGAGAAGGCCGGCCAGGGCATGCAGGTGGCGCGCGCCAACCGCACTCCGCTGCTCACCGCAGCCGGTGCGCTCATCGCGCTGCTGCTCATCCGCCGCGCCCGGAGGCATCGATGAAAGCGTCGAAAGTCGCTTACAAGCCGGTCGGCATGGCCATGGGCGCCCTCAGCGGTGCGCTGGCCGGCGCGATGTTCAAGGAGGTCTGGAAGCGGCTCGGGCACGAGGAGGATGCCCCCGATGCCACCGACGAGCACCGCACCTGGCGCGAGGTGGTGTCGGCAGCCGTCCTGCAGGGAGCGATCTTCGCCGGTGTGAAAGCCGTCGTCGACCGCGGCGGCGCCACCGCCACCCGCCGCCTGACCGGCACCTGGCCCGGCTGACCGACCGTCGGCCTCCGGCACAACACCGGCCGGCGCATACCCGGTTGGTGGTGCGGGGCCCAGGAGCCGATGCCGGCCCACCGACTGGATGGGCTCCGAAACACGCAGGAAACGGGCGCTTCCTACACTCCGCCGCATGCGCCACCTGACCGTCCTTGACGCCCCCACCGAGTGGAGCCGGTTCGCCGAGGGCTCCATCGAACGCCGGATGCTGCTCGCCCTCGGCGACCGGCTCGGCACCGGGCTTCGTCCGAAGCCGCTCATGCTTCCGGACGGCAGCCGTGTCGAGGTCGAGGGGATCGACGCCGAGGGCAGGGTGCTGGTCCAACTCGTCAGCAATCAGGGCGCTTACAAGCCCGCCTACCGCAACAAGGTCATGGCGGACATGTTCAAGTTGCTCTGGCTGCGCGACTCCGTGCCGACCGCCGAGCGTGCGGTGCTTCTGGTCACCGAGCTGATCGTGCAGGCGCTCGGCGGCTGGGTGGCACGCGCTGCGGCGGACCTCGGGATCGAGATCTACGTCTTCGACGGCAGCACGGTCGTCACACTCGAGCGCTGAACGTAAAGCGCGCGAAACAAACAGCGCCGCAGGGCCGTAACACAAGGCTCCTACGGTCGACGACACCTAAGCGGATTTCCGCGTCGCAGTCACCCGCACTCGCTACGCACGCTCTCCGACTTCCAGGACCGGGCCTTCGTGCTCGCTACATGGATGGGAGCGTGAAGGTGACTGGTACGCCAGCGCTTGAACTACGGTCGGTGCACCGGGTCTACGGATTCGGGCCGTCCGCGACGAATGCCCTGGACGACGTCTCTCTGACGGTGCCGCCCGGCCGCTTCGTCAGCCTCATCGGGCCCAGCGGCTGCGGCAAGTCGACACTGCTGCGCCTCGCGGCCGGCCTCGAACAGCCCGACCGCGGCGAGGTCCAGGTGCACGGCGTCCCCCCGGCCAAGGCGTGCGCCGCCAAGATGATCGGCCTCGTGCCGCAGAGCCCGGCGTTGCTGCCGTGGCTGTCCGTGCTGCGCAACGTCACGCTGCCGCAGAAGATCAACAAGGGTGCCTCCAGGCGCCGCGAGCGCATCGCCGACTTCGAAGAGCGGCAAGCCGCCCCGGACATGCGGGATCTCCTCCTCAAGGCAGGTCTCGGCGAGGCCATGCACAAGCTCCCGGCACAGCTGTCCGGCGGTATGCGGCAGCGTGCCGCGATCGTGCGGGCCTTCGGCCTGCGGCCCGACATGCTCGTCATGGACGAGCCCTTCTCGGCCCTCGACGAGTTCACCCGCGAGAGCCTGCAGGACCAACTGCTCGACCTGTGGGACGAGTTGAAGACGACGGTCCTGTTCGTCACCCACTCCGTCTCCGAGGCCGTACGGCTCTCGGACACCGTGGTCGTCATGGCACCGCACCCAGGCCGCATCGTGGAGACCATCGACGTCGACCTGCCCCGGCCGCGCGGCAATCGCCTCTTCGGGGAACGTCACTTCCACGAGTACGAGGACCTGATCCGCGACCGGCTGCGCCGTGCCTGGCACGGCGAGGCCGCGTGAGTGGGGTGCGAGCGATGACCGTGACCGACGAACGCACCAGCACCACCCTGGCGAACGAGACGAAGACACCCGTCGAACCGTCGCGCTTCAGCCTCAGGCACCCGAGGTCCCGGATCGCATGGATCCGCCCCTCCGCATGGTTGCCCCTGACCGTGATGCTGGCGTTCCTCGCCGTGCTGTGGCAGTGGGGCGCCGACGAGCTGCCATACCTGCTGCCGCCGCTGCCGAAGATCGGCAGCTCACTGACCACCCAGTTCGGCTACTACGTCGACAACGCCCTCATCACCCTGGGCGAGGCGACGGCCGGCCTCGCGATCGGGTTCGTCGCGGCGTTCGTCCTGGCGGTGCTCACCAGCGAACTCCCGCTGGTGCGCCGGGCCGTCATGCCGATCGCCGTCGTCCTCAACGTCACCCCGCTGGTGGCGATCGCACCGGCCCTGGTCGTGGCCTTCGGCTTCGGCCCGCTGCCCAAACTCCTCATCGCCGGCCTGATCTGCTTCTTCCCGATCCTCATCAACACCGCGGCCGGACTGCGGTCCGTGCCCCAACAAGTGCTGCAGGTGTACCGGACGATGGACGCCGGCCGTATCGAGCTGCTGTGGCACGTGCGCATCCCCCACGCGCTGCCGTACGTGTTCGCCGCGCTGCGCATCGTCTTCCCGCTGTCGATCGTCGGCGCCGTGGTGGCCGAGATGTCGGCGTCGGGATCGACCGGCGGCCTCGGCACCGCGATCAGCGTGGCCTCGTCCATGAACCAACTGCCGGTCGTATACGCCTCGATCCTCGTCCTCGCGGTCATGGGCGTGCTGCTGCTCCTCGCCGTGACGCTGGTCGAACGCCGCGTCCTGCACTGGCACGACAGCGCGCACAACTGACTCGGCTTCCCCTCACCGCGCCCGTGGCAGCCATGGCCGGGCGCCCGGCGACCCACGCCCTCTTCCGCACCGTTCCCCGGCGGCCCTCGCCAGTTTGGAGTCACCCATGCAGCAACGTCTCTTCACATCCACCCTCGCCGCCCTCGTCCTGACGGCCTGCGTCGCGGGCTGCGGTTCGGACTCCGCCGACAGCGCCTCGGCCGGCTCGGAAGGTTCCGCGATCTCCGCCGGCCGCTGCGCCGAGAACAAGGCCGCCGGCAAGATCACCTACCTGTCGGGCTACCAGTACCAGTCGTCGGTGTCGATCCTGGAGTACATCGCCGCGAGCAAGCTCGGCTACTTCAAGGACCTCTGCCTCGCCGTCACCCTCAAACCCGGCACCGGCGACACGGCGCAGAACACCAAACTGCTGGCCAGCGGCCAGGCGACCGTGAGCCCGGTCTCCGAGCAGGACGTCATCCAGGCCCGCGCCAACGGCGTCGACATCACGGGCGTCTCCTCGTACTCGGACGCCGGAGTGGAGATCCTGATGACCAACAAGGACATCACCAAGCTGACCCAGCTCGACGGCAAGGTCGTCGGCCACAAGGGCTACGTACCCGCCACCGTCAGGGCGATGATGGTCAAGGCCGGAGTCGAGTGGGACTCGCTCAAGCTGGTCAAGCAGGGCTACGACCCCTCCGTACTGCCCCGCAGGCAGGGCGGCCTCGAAGCACTCACCGGGTTCGTCTCCAACGAGCCCAACCAGCTCAAGGCAGCCGGCGACGACGTCACCGTGTGGAAGCCCGTCGACTACGGCGTCCCGAGCTCGCTCGGCGCGATGGCCGTGAACCCCGCCTTCGCCAAGGCCCACCCGCACGCCGTGGAGGACATCCTGCGCGCCGCACTGCACGCCTACGACTACTGCTCCGCCGGCGAGCAGCACATCACCGAGTGCGTGGGATACGCCGCCGAGCTGGCCGGACCGACGTACGACAAGAAACTGAACGCGACCATCTGGAAGACCGAGACGCAGGTCGCCAAGGACAATCCGACACCCGGGCAACCGCTCGGCGGTATCGATCTCGACAACGTCACCGGGCTCGTCGACATGCTGCACCAGTTCCAGGTGGTGCCCGACAGCGTCACCGCCGACCAGGCCAAGGGGTGGTTCGACACGTCCTTCGTCAAGAACGTCCACACCGCCGACAAGCTCGTCTGGCCCGCCCCGTAGCCCGCAGGAATCTCACGGAAAGGCGCACGCACATGCCCGCGAAGGAATACGGAATCTTCCTCCCCATCGGGAACGGCGGATGGATGCTCTCCACGACCGCCCCGCATCCCGAGGCGAGTTACGAGTGGAACAAGCGAGCCGCCCTGCACGCGGAGACCATCGGCCTCGACTTCGTCATGTCGATGGCGAAGTGGCGCGGCTTCGGCGGCAGCACCGACCACTGGGGCCGCTCGCTCGAGTCGATGACGATGATGGCGGCGCTCGCCGAGGCGACCAGCCGGGTCAAGATCTGGGCGACCCTGCACGCCAACGTCCACAACCCCGCCCTCGCCGCGAAGATGTTCACCACCCTCCAGGACATCTCCGGCGGCCGAGCCGGCATGAACATCGTCAACGGCTCCTACGCGGGCGAGTTCGAGCAGTTCGGGCAGTGGGACCCGCAGCTCAGCCACGCGGACCGCTACCGGATGACGGAACTGTGGACCGAGGCGGTCACCCAGCTGTGGACCGAGGACTCCGTCACCATGCGCACGCCGTACTTCGACCTCGTCGACTGCGAGTCCCGCCCGCATCCTGCTGTCCGCCCGACCCTGATCAACGCGGGCCGATCGGAGGAGGCCCGGCGCTTCCAGGCCAAGTACGCCGACGGTGCCTTCCTCGCCGCCGAGAGCCTCGACGAGATGCGGATGCTGTCGGCCGACGTCCATGGCCGGGCGAAGGCGGGCGGCCGTGTCTGCAAGACGTATTCGATGCTCACCGTCGTCCAGGACGAGACCGACGGACTGGCCGCCAAGAAGGTGAAGGAGTGGGGCGCGGGCCTCGACCGCGAGGCGCTCGCCCATATGCGCCACACCTGGGGCATCCCCGAGGACCAGGCCCGCGCGTGGGCCGACGGCGCGGACGGCGAGGCCGCGTTCCAGACCCCGTATGTCGCGGGATCGGCGCGGACGGTCACCGAGCACATCGAGTACATCGTGCGCGAGGCCGACCTCGACGGGCTCATGCTGATCTTCCCGGAGTACGACGAGGACATGCTGCTGTTCGGCGAGACCGTGCTGCCGGTGCTGCGCGCCCGGGACGAGGTGCCGGCCTGATGTCCGACCTTCGTGACAGACAACTCGCCCACCTCACCCGGCCCGGCAGCAGGCCCGCGCTCGTCGTCGTCGACGTACAACGGGACTTCGCCGATCCCGACCGCCTCGCGGAGTACGGCCTGAAGGAGGCCGAGTTGTCGGCGCTCGACCAGGCCATCACCCGTATCGCCGACCTGGTGGACGCCGCACGGAGGGCTCAAGTGCCGGTCGTCTGGGTCGAGTTGGGCAGTGATCCCGCCCGGCCATGGCGGGCGAGCAACTGGCTGCGCGGAGGTGACTACGACGCGCCCATGAGCCCGGCCGAGCCGTGCGTGCTCGGGACGCCGGGGGCCGAGTGGTACCGCATGCGGCCGGCCGAGGGCGAACCACGCGTGGTCAAGCGCGGATACAGCGGCTTCCTCGGCACCGATCTCGACGCACGGCTGCGCGCGGCGGGCTGTGACTGGCTCACGATCGTGGGCCTGACGAGCGAGTGCTGTGTCGACGCGACCGCCCAGGACGCCGTGCAACTCGACTGGCCCGTGGTCGTCCCCCGGGACGCGACCGCCGCCTACGACCTGGATGTCAACGCCGCGGCCCTGCATCAGTTGGGACTCAACGTGGCCCTGCTCAGCGACGTCGGCGAAGTCGTCGAGCTGTGGAAGAGGAGCGCGCGGTGAACGGCATGCACATCGGCTACGACCTCTCCTTCACCCATACCGAGGGCGCGTGGGCCCGCCAGGGCTCCTGGGTCGGCCAGGACTTCCCCGACGTACGCATGTACATGGAACTGGCGCGGACCGCCGAGCGGGCCGGCGTCGGCATGCTGTTCTTCGGCGACGGCAGCGGCATCCCCAGCACCTGGCAGGGCAGCATCGAACCGGCCGTGGAGTGGGGCATCCAGTGGCCGCGGCACGACATGTCGCCGGTCATCGCGGCGATGTCCACGGTGACCGAGAAGGTCGGCTTCGGGCTGACGTACTCCTCGACGTTCCTGCACCCCTTCTACGTCGCCCGGCTGCTGAACTCGCTCGACCACGTGACCGGCGGGCGCATCGCCTTCAACGTGGTCGCCTCGACGCGCGGCGCGGACGCGGCGAACTACGGCTTCGGCGAACTGATGGACCACGACCTGCGCTACGAGCGGATGGAGGAGTTCATCGCGGTCTGCCGCGCGCTGTGGGACTCGGTGGCCCCGGACGCCATCGTGCGCGACCGGGACACGGGCCGGTTCGCCGACCCCGCGAAGGTGCATCCGATCGACCACGAGGGGCGCTTCTTCAACGTCAAGGGTCCGCTGGCGTCGGTACCCAGTCCACAGCATCACCCGCTCATCGTGCAGGCGGGCAACTCGCCCCGCGGCATCGCCGCGTCGGCCCGGTTCGCCGATCTCGTCTTCGGCTTCGGCGGCAGCCTCGGGGGCCAGCAGCGTCACCGCAAACTGCTCGACGAGGCACTCCTCGCCGAAGGGCGGGACCCTGCGCACGTGGGCATCCTCTGGGCCACACAGGTCATCCTCGGCCGCACGACGGCCGAGGCGCGGGCCCGGCGCGACTCGGTGCACGAGTTCTGGAACGAGGAGGCCGTCGCCACCTACCTGTCGCACAACATCGGCTACGACCTCTCGAAACTGCCGCGGTCCTTCCGCCTGGCCGAGGTGCGCGACGCGATCGTGGCGGCCAACGCGAGTCCCGCAGGTCTCATCGGCTCGCTCATCGCGGAGTTCGGCGCGGACCACACCATGAGCCGCGACGAGTTCTTCGCGCACGGCCGCGAGCGCGCGACGGGCCTCGACCACAGCATCGTCGGCGACCCCGCCACCGTCGCCGACGCGCTGGAGGAGAACTTCGCCGCGACCGGATCGCGCGGCGGCTACATGTTCTCCAGCCCGCTGGCCATGCCCTCGGGCTTCGCCGGGATCAGCGAGCTGCTTCTGCCCGAACTGCGCCGCCGCGGCGCGCTCGCGCCTGCCTACCCGGGCGGCACGCTGCGCGAGAACCTGGCGGTCTGAGATGACCGGAGCGAGCGAGCGACGCCACTGGCTGGCCCTCGGCAGCCTGTGCGCGGGGTTCTTCATGCTCCTGCTGGACAGCACGATCACCTCGGTCGCGCTGCCCGCACTGATCACCGGCCTGCACACCACCGAGACCCTCGCCATCTGGGTCAACAGCAGCTATCTCATCGCCTACGCGGTGCCGCTGATCATCGCGGGACGGCTGGGCGACCGCTACGGCCACCGCCGCATCCACCTGGTCGGGCTCGCGGCCTTCACGCTCGGATCACTCCTGTGCGCGCTGGCCCCCACCATCACGGCTCTCATCGGATGGCGGGTGGCCCAGGGCATCGGGGCCGCGCTGATGACACCGCAGTGCCTCACCCTCATCAAGGCGCTGTTCCAGCCGCCTCGCCTCGCCGTCGCGCTCGGCACCTGGGGCGCGGTCGGCGGAGCCGCGGTGGCCGCCGGACCGCTGCTCGGCGGGCTGCTCGTCGCCGTCGGCGGCTGGCCCGCGGTGTTCTGGGTCAACGTCCCGATCGGCGTTGCGGCGATGGCCGCGGTGGCCGCGTTCGTACCCGACCTGCCCCGCCAGAAGGAGGCCATCCCGGTGTGGGCGATCTGCGCGAACGCGACCGGCGTCGGCGCGCTCGCCCTCGGCATCCAGGGCACGGACGCCGCAAGCGCCGACGCGTGGGGCGTACCGCGCTGGCTGCTCGCCGCCGGCGGCGCGGTGGTCGTCGCGGCCGTCGTCTGGCTGCAGCGTCGCGACGGGCGGCGGGCGCTCGTGCCGATCGCGTTGCTGCACAGCCGCGGGTTCGTCACCGCGGCCTGGGGCGGCGCCGCCGCGGCCTTCTGCGCGGGCTCGGCCATGATCCCCCTGATGCTCTACCTCCAGCAGGAGCGCGGGCTCACCCCCGGCGCGGCAGCGCTCACCCTCGTACCCATGGGAGTGCTGTGCCTGCTCGGCGCTCCGGTGTCGGCCCGGCTCAACAACGGGATCGGCTCGCGTGCGGTCGCCGTCATCGGCTCGTCGGCGCTCGTCCTGTCCATCGGAGCGTCGGCGGTACTCGTCGCGACCGACGCACCGATCCTCGCCCTGACCGCTGCCTTCGCGGTGTACGGAGTGGCCAACTCGTTCGTCTGGTCACCCCTGTCGATCGCGGCGGTGACCTCAGTCGCTCCGGACGAGGTCGGGGCGGCGTCGGGAACCTTCAACGCCATGAAACAACTCGGCGCGGTGCTGGGCAGCGCGGCCTGTGCCGTTCTCCTGGCCGGATTCGGCTACGCCGCCACCCTCGGCGCGCTCGCCGCCGTAGGACTGCTCTGCCTCCTCGCATCCGCCCGCCTGCGCCATGACCATCGGGCGGCCGGCACTCCCACGGCGTCGGCCGTCGAACCCCAGCTACCCACAGGAGTCGCCTGATGAAGGCTGTCGCCGTCGTCGGAAACCCCAAAGCCGGCTCACGCACCCGCGACGCCGCCGAACGTCTCGCCGCGGCCCTCGGACTGGACTGCGAGGTCATCGAAGTCACCGCGCTCGGGCCCGGCCTGCTCACCTGGGGGGACCCGGGCGTCACCGCGGCCGTCGAGCAGGTCCGGTCCGCCGACCTCGTGATCGCCGCATCCCCCACCTACAAGGGCACCTACACCGGCCTGCTCAAGCTCTTCCTGGACCAGTTCCCCACCGCGACCGGCCTCGCCGGCCAAGTGGCGCTGCCCCTCATGCTCGGTGCGGGGCCCGCGCACGCTCTCGCTCCCGAACTCACCCTCAAACCAGTACTGGTCGAACTCGGTGCGACCTGCCCCGCGCAGGGCCTCTACCAGCTCGACTCCACCTACACGACGGACGACTCACTCCCCCGCTGGGCCGGGCGATGGAGTCGGATCGTGCTCGACGCCGCGAAGACGAGGACCGCGCGATGACGACAACGACAGGGTTCACCTCGGACCCCGGCGATATGAAGAGGGCGTTCTCCGCGTTCCCTTCAGGAGTCGCCGCCCTCGCGGCCCGCGTCCACGGCGATCCGACCGTCATGATCGTGTCGTCGTTCGCCGTCGGGATCTCCCACGACCCGCCCATGGTCTCCTTCGCCGCACAGCACAGCTCGACGACCTGGCCGGTGCTGGCCCGCGCACAGACGATCGGAATCTCCGTCCTGGGCGAGGAGCACAGCGACAAGGCCCGGCAACTCGCCTCCCGCACCAAGGAGGGCCGCTTCGCCGGCCTCGGCACGACGGAAACAGCGTCCGGCGCGATCTTCCTGGACGGCGCGCCCGTCTGGCTCGAGTGCACGGTCGAGCACACCTATCCGGCCGGCGATCACGACCTCATCGTGCTGCGCGTGCTCGCCATGATGACCGACGAAGACCACAATCCGATCGTCTGGCACCGTCAGACACTGAAAATGCTGGGCAGTTGAGGAGATGCCGACGTGCCCGGCAGGTGGGCGGCCCCTCGGACGCCTGCCTCGGCTGACCCGCCTCAGGCGCTGAGGGCGGTGCGCAAGGTGGTGGCCATCATGTCGATGGCCGCTTTCCCCTCCGGTACCGGACCGGTGTGGGTGAAGTAGTGATCGACTCCCTCGAAGACACGGTGGGTGACCGGAACGCCGGCGGCCTCCAGAGCCTTGGCGTAGGCGTCGCCCTCGTCGCGCAGACGGTCGTTCTCCGCGGTGATGACCAGGGCGGGAGGGAGCCCGGCGAGGTCGTCGGCCAGGGCGGGCGAGGCGAGGGGGTCGGCACGGTCGGCGGGGTCGGGGACGTAGGCGGCCGTGAAGATCCGCATGATCTGGGGGCTGAGCAGCGGCTTGGCGATGAGGGACTGCTTGGTGGCCGGGTCGGCGACCTGGTCGAGCACTGCGGAGTCGATGATCTGGAGCCGGGGCGAGAAGGTGCCGCGGTCCCGGGCCATGCGGCAGACCACGGCCGTCAGGTTGGCCCCGGCGCTATGTCCGCCCACGGCGAGGCGCGAGCCGTCCCAGTCGTGGGCGGGGCCGTTCTCGGCGACCCACGCGGTGACGTCGTACGCCTGGGTGACGGGCACGGGGAAGGGTCGCTGCGGGGCGACGGCGTAGTCCACGTTGATCACGACACAGCCGGCCGTGGCGGCTATGTAACGGCAGATGTGGTCGTCCTGCTCCGGGCGGCCGATCACGAAACCGCCGCCGTGGAAGTTGACGTACACGGGAGCAGGAGTAGTGGTGTCGGCCGACGGGCGGTAGACCGTGCAGGGCACCGGGCCGGCGCCGGTCTCCACCACGAGTGCTTCGGTGCGCTTCGGGATGTCCGCGAAGCGCAGGTCCTTGTGGACGCGCGCCATCATGCGACCGAGCAGCAGTTGGACCCCTCTGGCCTGGATCTTCGGGCTCAATGGCATGGCTGGGTCACCAATCGATGCAAGGTTTAACTAACAGGATTCCTGATGATGGACCCTCGCTCTTCTTCGCGCAATGGGCAGACACGAACCGCTGCCTCGTCGAGCCCTGGGGCGGGCAGGACGGGCACCGGGCGGTGGATCGGGCCCGTTCCCCGGGAGAGGGGCGTGCCGCTCGCGAGGTTGGCGGAGGCGATGATCTCCGCCACGATGGAGACCGCCGTCTCCTCAGGGGTGTGCGCTCCGAGGTCCAGGCCGATCGGGGAGTGCAAGCGGGCGAAGTGTTCGTCGGACATGCCCGCCTCGCGCAGGAGGCGAAGGCGCTGTTCGTGGGTGCGCCGCGATCCCATGGCCCCGACGTAGCCGACGGGCAGATCGAGGGCGAGGCGCAGCAGGGGAATGTCGAACTTGGCGTCGTGGGTGAGGACGCAGACGGCGGTACGGGCGTCCACGGCCGTGTTCTTCAGGTAGCGGTGGGGCCAGTCGACCACGACCTCGTCGGCATGCGGAAAGCGTGCCTCGGTGGCGAAGACGGGGCGGGCGTCGCACACGGTGACGTGGTAGCCCAGGAAGGCCCCGGCTCGGCTGAGCGCGGCGGCGAAGTCGACGGCGCCGAAGATCAGCATGCGGGGGCGGGACGCGGCCACGTGGACGAGGACGGAGAGCCGGTCCGGGCAGGTGGCGGCGTCTCCGCCGAGCTCGATCCGGGCGGTACGTCCCGACCGGAGGAGGGCGCCCGCCTGTGCGGTCACCGCGCGGTCCGTCGGGCCTCCGTCCAGGGTTCCGTACGAGGCGGTGCCGTCGGCAAGGACGCACAGCGTGCGGCCCACCAGGTCGTGGGGGCCGTCGACGACCTGCGCCACGGCAGTCGGCCTGCCTCGGACGATGTCGTCCAGGGCGGCGCCGAAATGGGGGTCGGTGGCGGGATCGACGTGCCGGACGAGCACGTCGAGTTCGCCGCCGCAGGTCAGGCCGACGGCGAAGGCGTCGTCGTCGGAGTACCCGAACCAGGCGCGCTGAGGTGCGCCACGATCGTGCAGCACCTGCCGGCACAGTTCGTAGACGGCTCCTTCGACGCAGCCGCCGGAGATGCTGCCGACCGCGTTGCCGTCGGCGTCCACCGCGACCGATGTGCCGGTGGGCAGAGGGGCGCTGCCGGTGACGTCGACGACGGTGGCCAGGGCGAAGGGACGGCCTTCGCGGCACCAACGGTGCAGTGTCTCCGCGATGTTCAGCACGGCCGTTGTTCTCCGTTGTTCTCGTGGTTCGCGGTGAGGGTGGGGCGGGCCGCCGCCGCGCCGACGGGGAGCGTATGGGCGGCGGCGGCCCTGGTAGGTCCGGCAGCCGGACGGGGGACCGACTGCCGGACCGGCCTGTGGGGCGCTGGGGTCAGAGCAACGCCTCGGCCGTGATGGGCAGTTCGCGGACCCGACGGCCGGTGGCGTTGAAGACCGCGTTGGCGATCGCGGCCGCCACACCCACCTGGACGACCTCGCCGAGCCCCTTGACGCCGAGCTCGTTGCCGTCGTTGTCCTCGCCGTCCAGGTAGATCGCCCTGACCTCGGGGACGTCGGCGTTGACGGGGACGAGGTAGTCGGCGAGGTTGGCGTTGACGATCCGGCCGTCGCGGTGGTCGGTGACCGTGTGCTCAAGGAGGGCCCCGCCGATACCGCCCACGATGCCGCCGATCGCCTGACTGTCCGCCAGCTTGGGGCTGATGATCCGCCCGGCGTCGTACACGCCGAGCATGCGCCGCACCCGCACCAGACCGAGGGTCGCATCCACGGCGATCTCGGCGAAGGCCGCGCCGTAGGCGTGGTAGGAGCGCCGCGCGGGAGTCGGCGGCCCGGCGTAGGAGCCGCGTGCTTCCAGGTGGGAGCGGTCGTTGCGGGCCAGCAGCCGCCCGTACGTCTCACCGCGCGCCGGGTTGCCCTTCACATGCAGCCGGCCGCCGCGCACCACCACATCGCCGGCGTCCACGCCGTACAGCGGCGAATCGCGGTCCTCGACGGCCAGCTCGATCGCCTGCTGCCGCACCTTGTCGCAGGCGTCGAGAACGGCGGTGCCGACGCTGGCCATGGTCGCCGAGCCGCCGTGCGGGCCGGTCTGCGGATACAGCGAGTCGCCGAGCCGGAAGGTCACCGTGCGCATGGTCAGTCCGAGCGCGTCCGCGGCCACCTGGGTCTGCGAGGTGTAGGTGCCCGGCCCCATGTCACTGGTGGCCGTCTCGACCACAGCGGTGCCGTCGGCATCCAGGCGGGCCCGGGCCTCCGCTGGAAAACGCCCGGGGTCGTACACGCTGGTGGCCATGCCCATGCCGATCAGCCAGTCGCCCTCGCGCCGCGAACGCGGCCGGGACGAACGCCGGTGCCAGCCGAACTCCCGGGCACCGACCGTGTAGCACTCGCGCAGCCGGCGGGTGGAGAACGGCAGGTTGTTCGACTCGTCCTCTTCCGGCTCGTTGCGCCGCCGCAGCTCGATCGGGTCGATGCCGAGCTTGTCCGCGAGCTCGTCCATGGCCGACTCGATCGCGAACGACGCCGTGGCGAAGCCGGGGCCACGCATCCAGATCGGGGTGTTCACATCCAGCGGCACCTGCCGGTACGCCTGGCTGACGTTGGGCATGCTGTAGGTCATCTGCCCCGCGCCCATGATGGCCTCAGTGAACGTCTCGTACGACGAGGTCTCGGCGTCGATACCGTGAATGGCCGCGGTCAGCCGACCGCGCCGGTCACTGCCGAGACGCAGCCGGTACGCGTACGCCGGCCGGTAGCCGGTGCCGAAGTACATCTGCCGTCGGCTGAGCACCAGCTTGACCGGGCGCTTCGTCTCTCGCGCGGCCAGAGCGGCGACGGTGGTGTGCGGCCAGCAGCGCAGCCCGCTGCCGAAACCGCCGCCGACGAACGGGTTGATGACGCGCACCGCGTCCGCGGGCAGGCCGAACACGGCGGCGAGTTCGTCGTGGGTGCCCATCACCCATTGCGTCTTGTCCCAGACGGTGAGCTTGTTGCCGTCCCAACGGGCGAGGGTGGCGTGCGGCTCCATCGGGTTGTGATGGTTGCGCGCCAGCTCGTAGGTGGCATCCAGCCGTACGGGAGCGTCGCGCAGGCCTGCCTCCGCGTCGCCGCGCGCGTAGTTCGTCGGCTCGCCCGGCTCGGCCTCGGCGAGGTCCGTCGAGGACTGCTCAGCGTCGTACTCGACGTTGACCAGACTCGCGCCGTGCTGGGCGGCCTCCAGGGTGGTGGCCACGACGACGGCGACGGGCTGGCCGTGGAAGAGGACCTTGTCGTCCTGGAAGACCCGCAGCCGCCGGCCCCCCGGAGGATTGTTGGACCCGGGGTTGTCGCGGTACGGCAGCTTCGGGGCGTTGCGGTGGTGGATCACCCGCAGCACACCCGGGTGCTTCTCGGCGTCACCGGCATCGATGGAGGTGATACGGCCCAGCCCGATGCTCGCGTCGACGATCACGGCGTGCACGGCCCCGTCGATGTCGTGTTCGGCGGCGTATTGCGCCTTGCCGGTGACCTTCAGCCGACCGTCCACCCGGGAGAGCGGGGCGCCGACGGCTGCCTGCGGCTGGGGGCTCATTTGCTGTCTCCTACGGTACGCAGCTGGCGTTCGACGGTGCGCTGGAGCAACTCGACCTTGAAACGGTTGTGTTGGAGCGGGCTGGCCCCTTCGGAAGCCTTCTTCGCGGCCTCGGCCCAGAGCCGGTCCGAGGGGCGTTCACCGACGAGGGCTTCTTCGACGGCGGGCAGCTTCCAGGGGACGGTGCCCACGCCTCCGGCGGCGACGTATGCGTCCCGGATCACTCCGCCGCGTACGTGCAGTGCGACGGCCGCGGAGGTCAGCGCGAACTCGTAGGACTGCCGGTCGCGCACCTTCAGATAGCCGGACTTCAGCGGACGCGGAAGGGCCGGAATCTCGACAGCGGTGATCAACTCGCCTCGGCGCAGGGCCTGTTCACGGTTCGGGGTGCTGCCCGGTCGCAGCAGGAAGTCGGCGAAGGGGACGCGGCGCTCCCCGTCCGGGCCCAGCAGATGCACCTGCGCCTCCAGCGCCGCGAACGCCACGGCGACATCGGAGGGGTGGGTGGCCACGCAGGCGTCGGAGGTGCCGAGGATCGCGTGCGTACGGTTGAAGCCCTCCAGCGCGGCACATCCCGAGCCGGGTTCGCGCTTGTTGCAGTCGGCGGTCACATCACGGAAGTACGTGCAGCGGGTGCGCTGCATGATGTTGCCGCCGATGGTGGCCATGTTCCGCAACTGGGCCGACGCGCTCAGCTCCAGCGACTCGGAGATGACGGGATACAGAGTGCGCACCTTGGGGTGGGCGGCCGTCTCGGCCATGCTCACCAGCGCGCCGATGCGCAGGCCTCCGCGTTCGGTGACCCTGACTTCGCGCAGCGGCAGACCGGCGATGTCGACCAGGGTCTCGGGGCGTTCGACGGTCTCGCGCATCAGGTCGACCAGCGTGGTGCCGCCGGCTATGTAACGTCCGCCGTTCCGGCCTGCATTGACGGCCTCACGGGTGTCGGAGACCTTGGTGTAGGAGAAGGGATACATGGCGGCCGATCCTCACTTCCGGCCCGCGGTCTGTTCGACCGCGCGCACGATTTTCACGTAACAGCCGCAGCGGCAGATGTTGCCGCTCATGAACTCCCGGATCTCCTCGGCCGATCCGGTGTGGCCCTCCTTGATGCAGCCGACGCCGGAGACGATCTGGCCGGGCGTGCAGTAGCCGCACTGGAAGGCGTCCTCGTCGATGAACGCCTGCTGCAACGGGTGCAGTTCGTCGCCGTCGGCCAGGCCCTCGATCGTGGTGACCTCAGCACCTTCCAAACGCGCCGCCAGCGTCAGGCAGGAGTTGACGCGCCGGTCGTCGACCAGGACGGTGCACGCCCCACAGGCCCCGGCGTTGCAGCCCTTCTTCGAGCCCGTGAGGCCGAGGTGCTCGCGGAGCAGGTCCAGCAGCGAGGTGCGGTTGTCGACCGTCACGGTCCGACGGGTGCCGTTGACCGTCAGAGAGACGCGGCTGGAGGGCGGCGCCCCCGCGGCGGTCGCCTCCTCCGGGAGGGCGATGAAGGCCCCTCCGGCCACGACGGCTCCGCCGACCGCGGCACTGGTGGCGATGAACGTGCGCCGAGAGGGCGCCAGGGAGGACTCGCCGGCTCCGGTGGGGGGTGGAGCGGCAGATTCAGGGAGTTCGGTAGACATACGTACGCCTTCGTATCGCGGACGGATCGGCCGTACACAGCAGGGGGACGGGAGACTGGATCGTCGTCACCGCGGGAACCGGGCAACCGCGCGCTTCTGCAGCGGCGACTGGTCGCATGGGGAGTCTTGCACCACCGGCAACGCTGGCGGCAGGGAGACTTTTCTCCCCCCTTGGTGAGCCGGGGTTACTGGTTGCGGGTGGTGCGGGGGCCGTTGTACTGCTGGTCGGTGACCGGCTCGGCCCAGGCGGTCTCGGGGGTGCCGTCGCCCGTGCCCTCCCACAGGGCGATGTGCTCCATGAACCGGTCCGGGGCGGCTCCGTGCCAGTGCTCCTCGTTCGGCGGGCAGGCGACGGTCTCGCCGGGGTGGGCTTCGAAGACGGTGCCGTCCCGGGTGCCGATGAGGGCGACGCCGGAAACGATGTGCAGGGTCTGGCCGAGGGCGTGGGAGTGCCAGTGGGTGCGAGCGCCCGGTGAGAAGCGGACCAGGTTGGCGCGCATCCGGGAGGGCTCCTGGCCGGCCACGATGACGTCCCACCACACGTCACCGGTGAACCAGTCCGCCGGGGCCTTGCTGCTGGGCTGCTGCTCGATGAATTCCATGGTGTCTCTCTGAGCTCTCGTTCGTACGCGGGGGCTGCCCCTAGCGGGCGACGTAGCCGCCGTCGACGGGGAGGGCGACACCGACGACGAAGCCCGCCCCGGGGCTGCACAGCCACAGCACCGCCTGGGCGATTTCCTCGGCGGTGCCGAGCCGGTTGATGGGCTGGTTGGCCTCGGCCTCGGCGCGGTCGAGCTCCCCCTTGGCGATCATGTCGCTGACCATGGGGGTGTCGATGGTGCCGGGGCAGACGGCGTTGATGCGGATGCCGCGTGGGGCGTATTCGAGCGCGGCGCTGGTGGTCAGGCCGATGACTCCGTGTTTGGAGGCGTGGTACGAGGCGCGGCCGGGCAGGCCGACCAGGCCGCCGAGGGAGGAGCAGTTGACGATGGCGCCGCTGCCCTGGGCGCGCATGTGCCGCAGCTCGTGCTTCATGCACGCCCATACGCCCCGGAGGTTGATGGCGTTGACGCGGTCGAACCGTTCGGCGGGTTCGTCGGCGGCGTCGCTGGGCGGGATCTGGATGCCGGCGTTGTTGTAGGCCATGTCCAGGCGGCCGAAGGTCTCCACGGTGCGGTCGACCGCGGCGGCGACCTGGTCCTCGTCGCTGACGTCGCAGGTGAGGGCGAGGGCTTGGTGGCCGGCGTCGGTGAGTTCCTTCGCGGCTGTCTTCAGGGCGGCTTCGTCGATGTCGGTCAGGGCGACGGCGGCTCCGGACGCGGCGAACGCGCGCGCCGTCGCCAGGCCCATACCGGCGCCGGCTCCGGTGACGAGCGCGACCTGGCCGGTGAAGTCATACGTGGGATTCACGTCGTGTTGTCCCTTCGAGAACGGAGGTGTGGCGGCGCGAGGGGTGTCGGGGCCGCCCTGGCGGGCTCGCGGCGTCCGGGCAGAGCCACGGCACGGTGACCGCGTTCCCGGTGGAGCGGGTCAGGCCGATGACGCCGTAGGCCTCCCGGTCAGGCTGACGCGGATGACGCTGCCGGAGTCGGCTCCCGTCACGGCACCTGCGCGGGTTCGTCGCGTCGCACGTCCGTCGGAGCGCCGCTCCGGGCCACGATCCGGCCCTTGTCAGAAGAGCCGTGGACGGCGAGGGCGATCAGCGGGAGCAGGGTGAGGGCGGCGATGACGGTGCCTACCAGGGGCGGGCCGGTCAGGCCGAGGGAGGAGTCCAGGGCCGTACCGGCGATCGCCGATCCGGCGGCGATGCCGGTGTTGAAGGCGGAGGTGGTCAGCGCCGAGGTGAGGGTGGGGGCGTCGCCGGCGAAGCGCATGGCGAGGGCGGTGACGACCGGGTTGACCGTGAAGCCGGTCAGGCCCATGAGAAAGACGAGGAGAGTGGCTGTCACCGCGTTGGCGGACAGCGGGATCAGCAGGAGCAGGACCAGGGCGGTGGCCGCGGCGGCCGCGATGGTGGTGACCATCGGACGTCGGTCGCCCAGGCCGCCTCCGATGGTGGTGCCGCCCAGGGCGCCGACGCCGAACGCGATGAGGACGAGCGGTACGGCGCCCGCCGGGATGCCCGCGCGGTCGGTCAGCAGCGGCGTGACATAGGTGTACGTCGCCAGAACGCCACCCATGATCAGCATCGCGGCACCGAGCGCCAGCCACAGCCGGCCTTGCCTCAGAGCCCGGACCTCGGCCCGGATGGACACCTCGACGCGCTGCTCCTGGGCCGGGATGAAGCGGCCGATGAACACGGCTGCCAGCCCGGAGAGGGCGGCCAGGGCCCAGAAGGGTCCGCGCCAGCCGGTGAACTGGCCGGCGAAGGAGCCGATCGGCACGCCGACGACGTTGGCCAGGGTCAGGCCGCCGATCATGACGCCCGTCGCGCGGGTGGCGTTGCGCGGGCCCGCGGCGGTGGTGGCGACGACGAAGCCGACGGACCAGAACGCTCCGGTGGCCAGGGCCGTGACGGCGCGGGCGATGAGGACGACCGTGAAGGACGTGCTGAGGGCGGCGACCAGATGTCCGAGGCAGAACACGGACAGGGCCAGGATCAGCGTCCGGCGCTGAGGAAGGCGCAGGGTCGCCATGGCCATGGTCGGTGCGCCGACGATCATGCCGATCGCGAAGGCGGTGATCAGCAGGCCGGCGTGGGAGACGCTGACTCCGAGGTCAACGGCCAACTCCGGCAGCAGTCCCGCGACGACGAACTCGGTGGTCCCCATCAGGAACGTGCCGGCGGCGAGCACCCAGACGACGAAGGGGAGCTTGCCGGGGGTGGTCCCGGACGCGGAAGGCATACGTGTGGTCTCTCCTTGCGTGGAAATCGGCGGATCATGGTGGCGAGTGAAGCCGTCGCGGCAGACAGCGGACGGCGCGGCCACGGCTTCGACGGTTCCATGCGGCGAACCGGACGAAAAGGGGAAGATCTCCTCCCCCCTTCATGCACGGGCGAGCGGTGGGGCGGGTCAGGGCGCGGCTTCGATGGTGATCTCGTCGGCGGTGGCGAGCTGCTCGGCGCCGCCGTCGGCCATGTGCCCGAGGATGACCAGGCCGGTCGCGTACGGGGCGTCGCGGTAGTAGGTGGCGAGCTGGTTCCAGGGGGCGTAGTACGCCAGGTCACCGACCTGGGGGTCGGCGCCTTCCGGGGCGCCGGAGGTGGACAGCTTCCGGGGCAGATCGGCGATCTTCTCAGCCTGGTTGAGGTCGCGCAGGGAGAGGGTCAGGGGGAGCTGGGCGGCGAAGTCGCGGGCCGTGGGGCTGTCGTTCAGGGTGGCGGCGATGTGGTGGCCGTCGAGGGTGAGCCGGATGTTCATCGCGGTTGTCCTGCCGGTCGGTGTGGTGGCTGCCGGGGCCGTCGAAGCCTGCGGCGACGCAGGCTCGGATGAGGAGGCGGCGGAGGCGGAGGGGGGTGGGGAATCGTCGGCGCAGGCGGTCATGACCAGCAGCAGGGCCGCGGCCGGGACCACGCGGGCGAGAGCGCGGAGGGGGGTGGGGTTCACGGGGTCGTCCTGTAGCTAGTCGGGCAGGGGCTCGGAGTAGTGGCGGAAGCCGTCCCGCTTGGTGTGGATGTCGTACAGGCGCTGAGCCAAGGCGTCGGGGCTGCTGTGCTCGGTGTCGGGCCGGATGGCTCCGGGGATGATCAGCTGGGCGGCGTGGATGTTCGCCGGGGCGAGCGTGTCGTGGAGCATGCGGGCGTAGGCGCTCTCGGCGGCGAAGGCGATCGAGGTGCCGGCGACCTTCGGATTGGGGCGTAGGGCGCTGGAGCCGTTGACGAACAGCAGTGTGCCGCGGCCGAGTTCCCGCATGCCGGGCAGTACGGCGTTCACGCCGGCGACGGCACCCTTGACGGAGAAGGCGAGCGGGGCGTCGAGGTCGTCGGCGCTCGTGTCGAGGACCGGCTTCATGAAGTCGGCGTGCGGCACCGGGCTGTACTGGAGGATCTCGATGGGCCCCAGGGCGGCCGCAGCCGCGTACAGGGCCGCGGTCAGCGACTCGAGGTCGAGGACGTCGGCGGTGAACCCGCGCGCCTGGATGTCGTCACGGGCGAGGTCGGCGGTCAGGCCGTCCAGCTTTTCCGCGTTGCGGGCGATGAGGGCAACGGTGTGGCCGGCGGCTCCGAAGCGGCGGGCCGTGGCGAGCCCGAGGCCGGGGCCCGCGCCGACAAGGGCGAAGGTCGTCATGGTCAGTCCTTGGGTGAGTGAGGGTGGTGCCGGTGGTTCCGGTCCGAGGGCCGCACCGTCCCTGAGCGCCCCCGGTGTGGACGCGTCTGCGCTCAGGGCTTGAGCAGGGCCTTGATGGCGCGGCGCTCGTCCATCGCCCGGTAGCCCTCGGCGACCTGGTCCAGGGGCAGGCTGAGATCGAAGACCTTGCCGGGGTTGATCAGCCCGGTCAGGACGCGGTCGATCAGGTCGGGCAGGTAGCGGCGGACGGGTGCGGGGCCGCCGCGCAGGCCGACGTGGGAGAAGAACAGCTCCTGGCCGTCGATCTGCACCTCGTGCGGGACGCCGACGAAACCGACGTTGCCGCCGGGCCGGGCCGAGCGCAGCGCCTGCCGCATCGACTCGGCGGTGCCGACGCACTCCAGCACCGCGTCCGCCCCGATCCCTCCGGTGAGGTCCTTGACGCGGGCGACGCCGTCCTCGCCGCGCTCGGTCACGATGTCGGTGGCGCCGAACTCCAGAGCCAGCGCCTGCCGGGATTCATGACGGCTCATGGCGATGATCCGCTCCGCGCCGAGTTCCTTGGCGGCGATGACACCGCACAGGCCGACCGCGCCGTCACCGACCACGACAGCCGTGGAGCCGGGCTTCACTTCTGCGGCGAGGGCGGCGTACCAGCCGGTGCCCATCACGTCGGACACGGCGAGCAGGCTCGGCACCATCTCGGCGCCCGGGTGCTCGTCGGTGGC
Organism: Streptomyces sp. NBC_00457; assembly: GCF_036014015.1. NCBI lineage: Bacteria > Bacillati > Actinomycetota > Actinomycetes > Kitasatosporales > Streptomycetaceae > Streptomyces > Streptomyces sp. NBC_00457. The sequence goes on from NZ_CP107905.1 coordinate 362,343, forward strand.
GACCAGGGTGCCGTGGGCGTTGGGGATGCGGACGTAATCGGCCTGGCAGGTGCTCATGAACTCGCGGTGCAGGCAGTTGGACTGCCAGCCGGCCAGGCAGTTGGCGCAGGTGTTGTCCGAGGTGGCGAAGGAGCCGACGACGAACTGGCCCGGCCTGACGTTGGCGACCGCGCTGCCCACCTCCTCGACGATGCCGACGTACTCGTGCCCCATCGGGTGCGGGTCGCCGATGGGTTCCGCGCCGCGGTACGGCCACAGGTCCGAGCCGCACACACAGGTGGCCACCGTGCGGATCACCGCGTCGGTCGGCTGGACGATCTTCGGGTCGTCGAGGTTCTCGAAGCGCACGTCGCCGGGGGCGTAGATGACTGCTCCGCGCATGGGGTGCTCCTTCGGCGCGAGGGTAGGTGAGCCGCAGCCGAGGTCGGAAGGCTGCTCACCGTCGAGCCTCACACGCGAGGGCAGGCGCGAAAAGCGGAGCAATTCATCCCGGGAGGGGAACATCCTGGGAGTAAATTCTCCCCCCTTTCAGGGGTGGGATCGGTGTCATGCTGGGGAGCATGACCGCCAACGTCCCCCTCAATGAGCTGGGAGAATTCCTCAAGAAGCGCCGCTCCGAGCTGAGTCCGCGCACGGTCGGACTGCCCGAGAGCGACAGGCCCCGCCGGGTGGAGGGGTTGCGCCGCGAGGAGGTCGCCCAGCTCGCCAGCATCAGCACCGACTACTACACGCGGCTCGAACAGGGCCGCATGCAGGCGTCAGCGCCCGTGCTGGACGTCCTCGCCCGCGTACTCCATCTGGATGACGACGAGCGCGGCTACCTCTTCCAGCTCGCGGGCAAGACCACCACGCGCACCCGGCGCCGCGGCCGGCAGAAGGTCCAGCCGCAGCTTCAGCGGGTCCTGGACGACCTCACCGCCACCCCCGCCATCGTGCAGGGCCGGCGCGGAGACATTCTGGCCTGGAACGCGCTGGCCGCCGCCCTGGTCACCGACTTCTCCCGCATCCCGGAAAGACACCGCAACTACCCGCGGCTCATCTTCACGGACCCCGCCATGCGCACCCTGTACGCCGACTGGAAGACCTCCGCGCACATCGCCGTCGCCCAACTGCGCATGGAGGCCGCGAAATATCCCGAGGACCCCCGCCTGATCGAGCTCGTCGGTGAACTGTCCACGCGTGACCATCAGTTCGCCAAGTGGTGGGGCGAACACAAGGTCGCCGCCCGCACCGTGGGCACCAAGACCCTCAACCATCCCGTCGTCGGCGAACTCGTCCTCGACTGGGACACCCTCACCGCCAACACCGACCCCGACCAGCACCTCACCGTCTGGACCGCGGGGCCCGGCTCCCCCACCCACGAACGGCTCCGCATCCTCGCCTCCTGGGCCGCCGACCAGAACCTGCCGGCCTCCTCCCCCGCCGGCTGACCGCGACGGGCCGCCGCCATGAAGGCGGCTCGGTCAGATCACGAGCCGCTGCACATCCATCAGGCCGCGCTCTCCCGTGCGGTGTTCCGCCGGCAGGATGTAGGTGCGCAGACCGCAGGCGGCCGCGCCGCCGTCGCGGACCGGGTTGTCGCCGACCATGAGGGTGGCGCGGGGGTCCGCGCCGAGGTCGGCGCAGGCTTTGAGGAACAGCTGCGGGTCGGGCTTTTCCCGGCCCTGCTCGTAGGAGATCACGCAGGTGTCGATCAAGGCGTCGAGCCCGTGGTGGGCGAGGTGGGTGCGCAGGTCCCAGGCGAAGTCGCTGACGACGGCGATGCGCAGTCCGCGCTGGTGCAGGGCACGCAGGACCGGTTCGGTGTCGGGATACGGAACCCAGGCGTCCGGAGCGGTGAGTTCCCGGTAGGCCGCCTCCTCCACGCCGCGCAGGAAGTCCACCTGCCCCCACCATCCCCACATGGCGCGGCGGTGCAGTTCGGAAGAGAGATCCCGGCCTTCCTGGAGGGCGACGACGGAGGGCAGCCGGAAGGCGGCGCGCAACTGCTCGGAGATTCCGGCCACCGCGCAGGGCTCGTCCAGCAAGGCGAGGCGGCCGGTGGCGGAGCCGACCCGGCGCAGCCACGTCTCCAGGTCGATCATCTGGAAGATGGTGTTGCTGAAGTCGAACAGGACGGCCTGGACCGCGGGTACGGGCTCGGCCATCTCGACGTCGCTGGGGCGGTAGGCGCTGGGCGTTTCGAACAGGGTGTGGATCACAGTGAGGGCTCTTCGGGTTCGACCGTCTCGACGGGGACTCCGAGGTCGCGTATGGCCGCGAGTTCCGCGTCTGGGGTGCCGGTGTCGGTGATGACGGTGTGGTAGTCGGCCACGGACCCGTATGCGTACGTGGCGGTCTTGCCGAACTTCGAGTGGTCCACCAGGAGCAGCGCCTGTTCGGCGGAGGCGAGCATGGCCAGCTTCACCTCGACGTAGTCGTTCAGAGGGTGGAAGAGGCGTCCTTCCAGGACGGCCGTGGCGGACATCAGGGCGAGGTCGGCCCGGATCCGGGACAGGGCGCGGGTGACGGTGGGGCCGGTGCAGGAGCTGAAGTCGGCGCGGTAGTGGCCGCCCAGCAGGGTGACGTGCACCCCGGGGGCGGCGGACCCGAGGCGCTGTGCGAGGCCGACGGAGTTGGTGACGACATGCAGCTGATCCACCTCCGCCAGCGCCGGGACCAGGGGGAACAGGGTGGTCGAGTCCTCCATGAGCACCGTATTACCCGGCCTGATCCGGGCGGCGGCTGCCGCGCACAGCGCGTTCTTGGCCGCGAGGGCGCTGTTCTCCCGGAAGCGGGTGGCCGTCTCCATGGTGAGGGCGGGGAACGCGACGGCCCGCCCGCGCTCCTTGCGCAGCAGATGCCGCCCGGTGAGGTCGTCCAGGTCCCGGTGCATCGTCATCAGACTGACGTCGAAGTGCCGGGCGAGGTCGTCGATGCGCGTCTCGCCATGGTCGGCGACATACCGCAGCACGGCTTGGCGCCGCTCCTCGACGGCCACCTGTGACAGTCGCGTACGGGCGGTCACGGCGCCCCTCCTTCCCGGTAGCTCCGGTCTGGCAGTTTCCCACACGGGCCGGTGCGGGTCGGGCCTCGGGCTACGGTCCGTCCACCGTGACCAGCACCTTGACCTGCTCGGGGTCGACGGATGCGGCGAAGGCCTTGGCGGCCTCCTCCAGCGGGTAGGTGGCGGTGACGATCTCGGCGGTGTCCACGGCGCCCGCGGCGATCAGCGACATCGCGGTGCGGTAGTCGTCGCCGGTGTACATCAGGGTGCCCTCGACGCGGATCTCCCGGTCCTGGACCAGGTCGAGGCGGATCGGTGTGGTGCCCGCGGCTCCGACGCCGACGACGATGATCGTGCCGCCCTTGGTGACCAGGTCGATGGCCTGGGCCATGGACTGCTCCCTGGCCACGCAGTCGAAGACGACGTCGACCGGTCCACCGAGCGCTTCTCGGGCCTGGTCGGCAAGGTCGGTGGCGTCGGCGGGCAGGGCCGCGTCGGCTCCGAGACGCAGGGCGCGGTCCCGCTTGCCCGGCAGCAGGTCGGTGACGGCGATCTTCGCGGCGCCCGCGTGCCGGGCGGCGGCGAGGACGAGCAGACCGATGGGCCCGGCGCCGAGCACGACGACCGTGCGTCCGGTGAGGTCACCGGCCTTCGCCACGGCGTGCACGGGGGTGGCCAGGGGTTCGACGAGGGCGGCCTCGATGTCGGTCATTCCGTCGGGGACGCGGTGGACGCGGTCGGCCGCAATGGCGAACAGGTCGGTCATGGCGCCGGGCGTCTGGCAGCCGAAGACCTTCAGCTCCTGGCAGATGTTGTAGCGGCCGGAGCGGCACTGTGGGCACCGTCCGCAGTACAGGTTGGGCTCGATGAGCACGCGGTCGCCGGGTGCGAAGTCCTCGGCGCCCTTCCCTGCCGCGGCGACGACGCCGACCGCCTCGTGGCCGGGGCGGTAGGGCAGGTCGATGAAGGGATGGTGGCCGGCCGCCGCATGGGTGTCGGAGCCGCAGACCCCGACGACCGTGGTGCGTACGAGGAGTTCGTCGTCCCCGGGGACGGGGGCGGACACCTCCTCGAGGGTGATGTCATCGAGGGAGCGGACGAGGACGCGGCGGATCTGCTCGGTCATGGTGACGGGTTCCGTTCGGTGGGGGGCGTTCACGAGGAGGCCGGGCCGGGCTGAATCTGGATCTTGCCCGCGCACGCCGTCGGGCAGGACCGCGCGGTCGGCGACCGGGGCGGCCACGAACTCGGCGGCGGCGCGGGGTGGGCGATACCCGGGCCGACCGCGACCCGCGCACCGACGGCGAACTCGTGGCCGGGGACGATGGGCCGGGCGATGACGACGGCTGTCACTTCACCGCTCCCAGGGACAGGCCGCGGACCAGTTTGTCCTGCGCGGCGAAGCCGGCGATCAGGACCGGGAGCGAGACGAGGGTGGCCGCCGCGCACAGCCGGGCCAGGAACAGGCCCTCGTTGGTGATGAACCCGACCAGGAAGACCGGCGCGGTGGAAGCCTGCGTCGCGGTGAGGTTCACGGCGAACATGAACTCGTTCCAGCTGAAGATGAAGCAGATCAGCGAGGTGGCGGCGAGGCCGGGCATGGCAACCGGCGCGACGACCCGCCACAGCACGGTGAGCAGTCCCGCCCCGTCGACCTCGGCCGCCTCCAGGATCTCCTTGGGGACCTCGGCGAGGAACGAACGCATCATCCACACCGCGATCGGCAGGTTCATGGCGGTGTAGAGCACGATCAGCGTCCACACGTTGTCCAGCATCCCGGCGTCCTTGACGATCAGGTACACCGGCAGGAGGGCCGCGATGGCCGGGAGGAACTTCGTGGACAGGAAGAAGAACATCACGTCGGTCCACTTCTCGACCGGCTTGATGGACAGCGCGTAGGCCGCCGGCACCGCAAGGGCGAGCACCAGCACCGTCGAAATGACGCTGGCCATGGCCGAGTTGAGGAGAAACGGGGTGATGTCCCGGCTGAACAGCAGCTTGTACTGGTCGAAGGTGACGGCGGCGAAGGGGGTCGGCGGGTTCGTCGCCGCGTCGGCCTCCTGGTGGAAGGAGGTGAGCACCATCCACGCCACCGGCGCGAAGAACGCCAGCGTGGCGAGCCAGGCGACGAACGTCCACAGCGGCGAAAGGCGCGGCGCACCGCCCTGGTCGTGATTGCGGCGCAGGAACTTCTTGAACCTCGCCCCGGGCGCGGCGACTGCTGCGTGAGTCATCGGGACACCTCCTCGCGGAACAGCGACGCGATGGTGCGCAGCGCGAACGTCGCGATCACGATCGCGCCGAGCACGACGACAACACCGGCGGCGGCTGCCTCGCCGTACTCGTACTTGCGGAACATGGTCAGGTAGATCTCGTAGGGCAGGTTGGTCGTCTGCTTGCCGGGCCCGCCCTGGGTGATGGTGAAGACCGCGTCGAAGGTCTGCACGACGTAGATCGTGCCGAGCAGGACACCCAGCTCGATGTACTGGCGCAGGTGCGGCAACGTGATGAAGCGGAAGGTCGCCAGCGCGGAGGCGCCGTCCATGCGGGCCGCCTCCAAGACGTCACCGGGCTGCGCCTGCAGACCGGCCAGCAGGATCAGCATCATGAACGGGGTCCACTGCCAGACCAGTGAGACCACGACGGCGGGCATGGGATAGGAGGAGATCCAGTCGACCGTGGGGCCGTTGTCCGCTCCGAACAGTCGGTATACGGCGTTGAGTGTGCCGTTGAGCAGGCCGTAGTCGGGGTTGTAGATGGCGTGCTTCCACAGCAGCGCCGCGGCGACCGGCATGACCAGGAACGGGGCGATGAGCAGGGTGCGCGCCAGCCCACGGCCGACGAACCGGCGGTCGAGCAGCATCGCCAGGCCGAGGCCGAGGATCACGCTGATGACCACCACCGACGCGGTGAGGACGACGGTGTTGAGCACCGCCGTACGCAGCCGTTCGTCGGTGAAGACGAACGCGAAGTTGGACAGGCCGACAAAGTGCCTCTCGCCCGGCTTGAGGATGTTCCACTGGAAGGTGGAGATCACGAGCGTGGCCACGAACGGCAGTTGCGTGACGACGATGGTGAAGATCAGCGCCGGAAGCAGGGGGATGCGACGCTTCCATTTGCTGATGCCCGAGGACTTCTGGGTTCGGGCGGGGGGTGGTGCGGTCTTGGGGGGTGCGGTGAGCGTGGTCATCGATGGTTCCTCCGCCAGTGACGGCCGGGTAGGGGGAAGCGGTGCCCGGCCGGGGGGAGGGCCGGCCGGGCGGTTTGTATGGGTCACTGGTAGTTCTTGGCGACTTCCTCGGCGAGCTTCTGACCGTCGTCGAGTGCCTTGTCCACGCTGGTCTTGCCGGCGATCGCGGCGGAGATCTCCTGGGTGACCTTGGTACCCAGGTCCTGGAACTCGGGGATGGCCACGTACTGGATGCCCACGGTCGGCCTGGGCTGGACGCCGGGGTTGGCCGGGTTGGCCTGCTCGATGGACTTCAGGGTGATCTCACCGAACGATCCGGCGGCCTTCTGGTACTGCGGGATCTCGTATGTGCTGGCCCGCTTGCCGGCCGGGACACGCGACCAGCCGAGCTTCTCGCCGACCAGCTGCTCGTACTTCTTGCTGGAGGCCCACAGCATGAACTGCGAGGCCGCGTCGGCGTTCTTGGTGGTCTTGGGCATGGCCCAGGCCCAGGCCCACAGCCAGCCGCTGCTCTTGGTCTCGACGGTCGGCGCGTAGGCGTAGCCGACATTCCCGGCGATCTTGCTGGAGGCGGGGTCCTCGAGTGAACCGGCCGCGCTGGTCGCGTCGTACCACATCGCGACCTTCTTCTGACTCAGCGCGTTGAGGCACTCGGTGAACCCGGCCTGCGGGGCGCCCGACTCTCCGTGCTTGCGGACCAGGTCGACGTAGAACTTTGTGGCTTCCTTGAAGCCGCCGCTGTTGACCTGCGCCTTCCAGTCCTTGGTGAACCAGGTGCCGCCGAAGGTGTTGACCATGGACGTCAGCGGCGCACCCAGCTCCCCCCAGCCGGCCAGACCGCGCAGGCAGATGCCCTTCATGCCGGGCTCGGCGCCGTCGACCTCGGCCGCGATGTCGGCGATCTGCTGCCAGGTCGGCCGTTCGGGCACCGTGATGCCCTTCGCCTTCATGACGTCCTTGTTGTACATGAGCATCGAGGACTCGCCGTAGAACGGCAGGGCGTAGAGCTTGCCGTCCGAGCCGGTGAGCGACTGGACCATCGGCTTGAGCAGGTCGGCCTTGTCGAAGCTGGTGTCCTTGTCGGCGTACGAGCCCAGGTCGTGCAGCCAGCCGTTCTTCTCCCAGATCGGCACCTCGTAGGCACCGATGGTGGCCACGTCGTACTGGCCGGCCTGGGTGGCGATGTCCTGGGTGACTTTGTCGCGCAGCTCGTTCTCGGGAAGGATCGTGAAGTTGACCTTGATCCCGGTGTCCTTGGTGAAGGTGCTCTTGGTCAGCTTCGCGATGTCCTCCATCTGCGGGTTGCCGACCATCAGGACGTTGATGCTCTTGCCCCCGCTGTCGCTGCCGCCGGCCCCGGCTCCGGAACAGGCGGTGGCGAGGAGAGCGGTGGCGGCGGCGCCGGCTATGAGGGCGTATCTGGTGGATCGCATGAGGGACCTCTCGTGCGGGTGGGTCTGGAAACTGCGTAGGGGCTCCCGCCGCGGCGCCGCTCGTCGGGACCTTGACTGAGCTCGGCTGGGGAGGGTGTGGACGCGACCCTGGGGTGTGGGGCGCGATATCGATGGCCGAATTATTATCAGGAGACTGCGCCGTTGTTAACACATCTTGCGAGAAAACTTCTGCGAATCTATCGTCAAGCTGTCTCGCGAGGGGGTGCGGGGCGCCTCCGCCGTCTCCAAGGAGTCCCGCATGAGTGCCAGACCGGAATCCGCAGACAGACCCGACGTCGCCGCCGGACCTGGCCGCCTCGAAGTCCCCACGGCGCTGCTCGCCTGCGTCTGCGACGACCACTTCGGCGATCCGCTGCGCGCCCCTCGGACCGGCCGTCCACTCCTTCCATGCGAACGCTGCCGCCCGCCGACCGTGACCTACGCCCGGAGCACCTCGCCGCCCTTCCCGGCGGTGGCGGGCTGCCCCTGGGCGCGGCGCTGCACGTCGGCTCGCTGGGGCTGCTCGCTGAAACCGTTCCTATGGACTGAGCGGGAGCGAGTCCTGTTGCCAGGACGCATGCTCAGCCGCGTGCTCCGAACGGTGTCGAGCACGCTGGTCGCCCGCTTCCGCCCCGCGTCCGGGCGGCACGCGTCTGTGCGTGGTCCGGGAACGCGGGGGGCGGGTTTCCCTCACGCCGCCGGGCCTCCGGTCCGGCCTGGGCGGTCCGATGCCCCGCACGACCACTCCGGTCGTGTAGGGGCGGTGCCGTCCGTCGCCGGATCGACCGCGGCGAGCACGATGTCCTGCTCGACGGCCATCGCCACCAGCCGGGCCTTGAGCCGGGCGGTGGGGAAGCGGGAGATCAGTCGGCGGAAGCGCTTGTTGCGGCCGTGCTTATCCCGCGTCTTGCCGTCTTCCTCTCGATTTCGCGGGCTGTGAACGTGTACCGACCCGAGGACACGGCGTAGGTGGCACGGTCGCCCCGCACGCCACGAAACTCCGCGCCGTCTGAGGCCACTTGGGCACGGCGTCCGCCGGTGGGCACCCGGACCTCCGCCGTGGTGTTGGGCGGGATCTCGACGTCCAGCCGGAACCTGCCGTCCTTACGGGTCCACTCCGCGGACACCAGCCCGTGCGGAGTGCGGTAGCTGCCCTCGACATGGGTGAGTCCGCCGACCGGACGAGGGTCGATGACCAGCTCGCGATAGCCGGCCTTGCCACGCGGCTGGCGGATGCCCGCCAGGCCGCTGTGGAACCACTCCTCGATCTGGAGCAGGATCATGTGGTTCTTGGAGTTGCCCATGTCCCACTGCTCGGGAATGGTCGTCAGGCCACCGGGATTGGCTGTCGTGGGCGTCATGAGGTAGCCGTAGCCGGGACGGGTGTCCTGCTGGAGGACCTCCCACAGGACGTCGTCGCGGCCGCCGTCGTGCAGCGCCCGGACGATCGGCGCGAGGCCTATGGTGCCGCCGCTGAAGTGCGGTCCGCCCCCGAAAGGCTGGTGGGCACGGACCAGTTCGACCAGCGCGTCGAGGACCTTCCCCCGCTCGCCCTCCGGTACCAGTCCCTCGTCCAGCGCGAGCGCCTGCGCGGCCTGGGTCGCCCCGGCAATGCCCTGTTCGCCATCGGCGGTGTAGCGGCCGAGGCTCACGTTGTAGAAGGCGTCGTTGAAGGCGTCTTTGATGTTGGCGGCGAGGTTGCGGTACTCGGAGGCGTCGGCGTCGCGCCCGATCAGCGCTGCCATCCGGGCCATGCGGTCGGCGATCTGGTGGTAGCCCCAGGTTCCGGTGATGCGGCCCGAGGTGTTCTCGCTGGCGATCCAGTCGGCCAGCGCGGCGTTGACGATGTAGGCGTCCGCGCCGGTGCCTGCCTTCCTGGTCCTGATGTAGTTCAGGAAGGCCTGCATCTGCGGGTAGTAGCGGCTCATCGTCTGGGTGTCGCCGTACGTCTCGTACAGCAGCCAGGGCACGAGGATGATGCCGTTGCCCCAGTTGATCTCGTCGCCGAACCTGCCGGTGTAACCCCAGTCGTAGACCGGGGCCTTGAGCGCCACGTTGCCGATGTTGTCGCCGGCCCTGGACTGGCCCTCCGCCAAGTGCCGCTGCATGGTACGCAGGTAGGCCGCGTATCCGAAGGTGCGGTGGAGGGATCCGAAGGGCTGCACGTAGTCGGCGGGGTAGGCGAGCTTTTCGCGTCCGGGACAGTCCGTGAAGGTGGACATGGTGTTGCTCATGATCGAGTAACGGGACATCCGGTGAATGCGGTTGATCCGGTCGTCGGAGGTCCGCACGGAGCCGGCCTCCGGCACGTCCGCATGGATCTGCAGGCCGGTGACCGTGTCCCGGGTCGGTACGTAGCCCTCGGGCAGGCCGGTCACCTGGAGCCACTGCATGCCGAAGTAGTGGAACTGCGGGTGCCAGCTCTCGCCACGCTGATCGCCGTATGTCGTGTAGGAGGCGAAGACGTCGGTGCCGCGGGCGGAGCCGCCACCCATGATGGACGCCTGGTTGACCGTGCCGTCGGCGTTGAGCGACTCGGCGGGGTACAGCTTGACGGTGGCTCCGGCCGGGAGCGGGCCGTCGAGCCTGAGCAGCGGCCAGCCGGCGAAGTTCTGCCCGAAGTCGAAGACCCACACGCCGGGTTGGGGCTGTGTGACGCCGACCGGGTGGAGCTTGTCGGCGACCTTGAGCGGCTCGGCCACGCGCCAGACCAGTTCGGTGGTCAGGTTGGGTGGGGGGGCGATTCCGGCGTCGGTCCAGCCCATGGGCGTGCCGTCGCGCCGCCGCGCCGCCGCGCCGAGGTCCGCCCCGGGGGCGGTCCAGGCGGGCTGCTCGCGGCGGGCGTCGTAGTCGGAGCCGGAGTACCAGTTGGCCGTGGTGGTCGGACCGAGGGCCGTACGCCACGAGCCGTCACTGACGACGGTCTGGACCGTCCCGTCGGCCTTGGTGATTTCCAGACGGGCGATCAGGCGTGGCGTGACGGCGGCACCTGCGCTCGGGTCGGTGCTCGCGAGGGAGTTGCCGGAGGCGGTGACGGCTGCCCCGCTGTCGTGTCCCGAGGTGAGGCCGGGGTGGAAGCTGATATCGGCGCTGCCGATCGCGGTGATGGTGCGGGACTCCAGGCGCTCGCCGCCGTCGCCGGTGTCGATGTTGACGGTGCCGCCGACGTGGTAGCCCTGCACGCTGCTCACGTTGATGGTGGTGGCGCCCTGGGCGACAGGCGCGACGAGGGTGCCGCTCCCCTTGAACTGGCTCTGCCACCAGCTGTACGGGGCGGTGCGACCGGCGCTGGGATACGTGACGGAACGGGTCACCAGTGCCGTCCCGTGGCCCAGCTCGACGCCCAGGGTGTTGTCGCCGGAGCGGACGAGGCGCGTGACGTCGTAGACCCGGTACTCGGTGGAGAGTTGGTAGTTGGAGTTGCCCGGAGCAAGCACCTCGTCGGTGACGGGCTTGTCGTTGAGCCGGGCCACATGCAGTCCGACGCCGGAGAGATACAGCCTCGCGCTGACGACCCTTCCGCCCGTTCGGAAGGAGCGGGCGAACACGGGAAGCGGCTGGTCGACGCTGCGGCCCGGGTACTCGATCCAGCGGGCCTCGCCCCAGTCGGAGCGCTTGAGGAGCCCCGCCTCCCACGAGACGGACCGGCTCCACGGCGTCGTGTCCCCGTCGGCGCTCCAGACCCGCACCCGCCACACCACCCGGTCGCGCGAGGCCGGCGCGGGGCCTCGCCAGGCCACATCGGTCTGGGCCGAGGAGCGGACCTTGCCGCTGTCCCACAGCAGCCGGCCCCGGTCGAGATCCTTCTCCGTGCGCGCCGCGTGGATCTGGTACGCGGACTGCGTCCACCCGGCACCGGCGCCGACCACCCGCCAACTCAGCCGCGGGGCAGGGTCGTCGACACCGAGAGGGCTGTCCTCGCGGCCGTCGACAGCGAGCCCGGTGACCCGCGCTCCGTGTCTGTCACCCTCCTCGTCGGCGTGGGCCGCATGCACGGGCAGCCCGGCCAGTCCTACCGCGGAGACGGCCATGGTGCCCACCACCTGTCTACGGCTCACCTCGACGCTGGGGATATCGGACATGCCAGAACCTCCGTTGATGTGAACGTTTCAGGTCAGCTTCCGGCTTTGTAGTCGGCGTCCATTTCGCCGAGGAGCTTGTCGGGCGTGGACTGGTCGCTGAAGATCTCCTGGAGCCCGCTGAGCATGGTCTGCTGGACCTTGGCGTTGGGCCACAACTGGTCCATGAACGGGACCGTGCGACCGTCCTGGATGAACGTGGAGAGTTCGGTCAGGGACGGGTCGACCGCGAACCCCGTGTCGGGGAGCGAGGGCAGACCCCCCTGCTTCTTGACGAACAGGTTCATACCCTCGGGCGACATCACGAAGTTCACGAACTTCAGGGCGAGATCCTCGTTCTTGGCCTTGGCGTTCACTCCGTAACCGGCACCCGCGGCGGCCGGGATGAGCGTCGCGGACGGGGCGTCAGTGGCCGGCAGCGCCTTGAAGGTGTACGTGCCCTGCGGGTTCAGCCCCTTCAGCAGCGCGATCACCCAGTTGCCCTGGACGATGCCGAGCGTCTTGCCGGTGGCGGCGAGCCGCTGGCTGGCTTCGTAGTTGGTGCCCAGCGGATTCTCCTGGAAGCACCCCGTCCGCTCCATCGTCAGGTACTTGTCCAGGGCAGTGGTCCACGGCGACTGCGCGAAGGTCGCCCGCCCGGCCTGCATCTTCTCGTCGAATTCCCGGTCGTCCCCGTACACGGTCGTGGCGACCAGGGCGTACAGGACGAGTTGGGTCACCCAGTTGTCCTGGTTGCCCAGCGCGAAGGCGGGAGTTCCCTTGGCTTTCGCGTCCCGGCAGAAGGACAGCAGCTTCGTCCAGGTGTCCGGCGGGGTGAGTCCGGCCTTCTCCATGGCCTGCTCGTTGTAGACCGCGCCGATCCCGTTCTGCCCGAAGACGGCGTTGTAGGTCTTCCCCTCGTACTGGGCGACGGTCTTGATCGCGTCGGGCATCTTGGCGGCCCAGTCCTGGTCCGAGAGGTCGCGCAGGTAACCCGGCTTGGCCAGGACGTGGGTGGCGCCGGGGTTGCCGTTGCCCGGCCAGACCGACATCACGTCGGGTGCCGTGCCGGAGGAGAGCTGGGTCCGGATCTGCTGCTGGTACTGGTCGGCTCCGCTGGTGGTGTAGCGGACCTTGACACCGGGGTTGGCCTTCTCGAACGCCTTGACCACGTCCTCGACAGAGCCCTGGTCGACCGAGGCCAGCGTCAGGGTCTTGGAACCACCACCGCCGCCCGAGTCGCCCGCTTTGGTGCCGCCGCTGCATGCGGCGAGGAGCGCGGTGGCTGTCACCGCGGCCAGCAGGACCGCTGGTGTGCGTGTCTTCATGATGTCTCCCTCGGGGAAGAGGCCACGGCCGTGGGTGTGGGGCGGGTGTCGTGTGTCATCCCCGCAGCCCTCCCGCGAAGCCGTTGATGATGCTGCGCTGCAGCAGGAAGTAGACGATCAGTACGGGCAGGATGCTGATCACCAGGGCGGCGAAGATGAGGTTCCAGTCGGTGACGTACTGGCCGACGAAGCCGGCGATCGCGACCGGCAGGGTCTGCTGGGCGCTGCCGCTGAGGTACAGCAGCGGGGTGAAGAAGTCGTTCCAGACCGCGACGGTGTTGAGCACCAGAGCCGTCACGGTGACCGGCTTGAGCATCGGCAGCACGACGTGCCGAAAGCCCTGCAAGGGTGTGCAGCCGTCGATCAGGGCGGCGTCCTCGAAGTCGCGGGGCAGGGCGCGCAGGAAACCGACGTAGAGGAAGACGGTGAAGGGCACTTGTAGACCGGAGTAGAAGAGGACCAGTGCCCAAGGGGTGCCGAGCAGCCCCATGTCGCGCATGGTCTGGTAGAGCGGCAGCGAGGCGAGTTGGAAGGGCAGGACCAGGCCCAGGAGGACCAGCAGGTAGGTGCCGCGTGACCAGCGTGCCGTGACGCGGGCCAGCGGATAGGCGGCGAGCGAGGAGACGGCCAGCACGATGACGACGCTGCACACCGTCACCAGCACGCTGTTGGCCAACGCGCCGCCGAGCGCGCCCTGTTGCCAGGCCTGCGAGAAGTTGTCCAGGGTCGGGGAGGAGGTCGGTTCGATGGGCGAGGAGGTGTCCGACGTCGGTCGAACCGCGAGGTTGACGAGGACGTACACGGGGAAGCCCACGAAGAGCGCGGCGGCGATCATCGCCAGTTCGAGGGCGAGCGTGCGGGGACGGTAGCGGTTCATGACACGGCCCTCTCGTTGCGGGACAGCAGCAGGTACTGACCGCTGGACACGACCGCGACGATGATCGTCAGCACCACGGCGAGGGCGATGCTGTAGCCGAACTCGCCCAGGGTGAAGGCGTCTTTGAAGATCAACGTCGAGATGGTGTCGGTGGCGTGCCCGGGCCCGCCGCCCGTCAGCGCGTAGACCTGGTCGAACAGTTTGAGCCCACCGATGATCGACAGCATCAGGTTGACGGTGAACGCGGGAGCCAGCAGCGGCCGGGTCACCGACCAGAAGCGCCGTACGGGACCGGCTCCGTCAATCTCCGCGGCCTCATGGATCTCCTTCGGCACCGACTGCAGCCCTGCCAGGAAGATGACCATGGAGTAGCCCGCGAACTGCCACACGATCACCGCGACCACGGACCACAGCGCAAGGCTCGGACTGCCCAGCCAGTCCTGTCGCCAGCCGCCCAGTCCCACCGCGCCCAGCAGGCTGTTGACCGCCCCGTCCGGGCCGAGCAGGTTCCGCCACAGGTAGGCGGTGACGATCGGCGTGATCACGGCCGGGGCGAACAGGAACACCCGCAGCACGTTGCGGGACTTGATGGCCGCGTTGACCCCGAGAGCCAGCGCCAGACCCAGCGCGTTCTGGATGACCGTGATCGACACGGCGATCAGCAGGGTGTGCCAGATGGCCTGCTTGGCGTCGGCGTCGCCGAACATGTCGGCGAAGTTGTCCAGCCCGACGAAGGAGAAGTCGGGGTCGAGGCCGTCCCAGTCGGTGAAGGCGTAGTACACACCGCGCACGCTCGGCACCAGGACGACGAAGGCGAACAGCAGCAGGGCGGGCAGCGCGAACCACCAGGGCGGGTTGTTGCGGGGACGGTGCGCCTTGGCCACCGGCGTCGTGCGAGAAGTGCGGTCGTGGTCCGTCAGTTGCTCGTGCGGGGCCAGGGTCACAGGCGGACTTCTTCCTTGAAACGTTTCAAAGAGTGGCGCAATCAGAGCTTCGGTCGACTCGACGCCGTAGGGCGACCAGCCGGCTGTCATGTCTTTGGGATGTGGTCCGGTACCGAGTACGGGTGATCCGATCCCGGCTCGTGGGTAACGTTCCCCACAGGGTGCTGCCAGACCCTAGAGAGCGTCCCGCATGACGTCAAGATGCCGCGCAAACTGCGCTGCCGTTACGGCGACAAGGGCAGCTCGACCATGAGCATCGCCTTACTGATCTGTGCCTTCGTCCGTACACTCTGCGGCAACGTTCCCCACTACGTCGGAGGGCGCCCGAATGGAGCCGCCAGCAGCGCGGCGCCGCGTCACGATCGTCGACGTCGCGCGTCACGCCCAGGTGTCCACGACCGCTGTGTCCAAGGTGCTGCGCAACGCCTACGGCGCCAGCCCCGAGATGCGCGCGAAGGTGCGCCGGGCGATCGACGAGCTGGGCTACCGGCCGTTCGCGGCCGCTCGGGGGCTGCGCGGGCAGACGTACACCATCGGTGTGATGCTGCCCGACATCCGCAATCCCTTCTTCCCCGAGATCCTCGACGGAATCACCGGTTGGCTCGCGGACACCGACTACCAGGTGTTCCTGGGGCCTGGCGGCTGCAATGACGAGAAGGCGGAGGCACGCGTCACGGAAGCCATGATCGACCGCGGGATGGACGGGCTCATCCTGATCGCGCCCATCTCACCGCGCGCCCATCTCGAACGCGTCGCCTCCGCCGTCCCGACCGTGGTCGTCGGCCGGCACGGGCACTCCCCGGTGTACGACGCCGTCACGGACGACGACGTGGCAGGCGCGTTCCTCGTCGTCCGTCACCTCGCCGGCCTCGGGCACCGCCGGATCGCCCATATCGAGCACCACGAAACCGACCCGACGCGCATCGCGGAGATGCCCAACGCCCAGCGCGCGGACGGCTATCGGCAGGCCATGCGGTCCCTCGGCCTCGCGGACGAGATCGACATCGTCTCCACCAGCTACACCCAGCAGGGCGGGTACGAGGGTGCGAAGGAACTCCTCGCGCGGCCGCTGAGGCCCACGGCGGTCTTCGCCGGTGCGGACATCGTTGCCATGGGCGTGCTGGAGGCGTTCACCGAAGCCGGGCTGTCCGTTCCCGGGGACATCTCGGTGGCCGGCTACGACAACACGACCTTCGCCTCCTTCGGCCCGATCTCGCTCACGAGCGTCGACCAGGCGGGCACCGAGATCGGCGCGAACGCCGCCCGCCTCCTCCTCGAGCGGATCGCCGACCGCCAGAAGGCACCGACACAGGTCAAGCTCTCCCCCACTCTGGTGCCGCGCCGGACCTCCGCTCCTCCTTCGGCGTAGACGGCTTCCACCTCGGAGCTCTTCAACCAGCGGCTGTGGCGACGGAGTCGGCTCGCCGCGCGACGTGGCGCTGGTGATCGCGCAGGTGTCGACTCCGGGCAGGCCGAGGTGCACGGCCCGCCCGGAGTCCCCGCCGGTCGGCGGTTGTCCCGCGCGTCAGACCGCCATCCACTGCTGGTTCGCGCCGGCGGTGCAGGTCGACTGGTCCACTGCCGCGCCGTTGGCGGTCGACGCCCCGGCGACCTGGAGGCACTTGCCGCTGCGCACGTTGGTGAAGGTGACGTAGCCGCCGATGACCGCTGTCCTCTTCCACAGCTGGTGCGATCCCCCGGTGCACGTCGACTGGACTGCCACCGCTCCGTCGGCCTTGGACGCGCCGGAAATCTGCAGACATTTGCCGCTGTTGACGTTGACCAGCCTGTAGTTGGAGCCGACGGCCTTGGGCTCCCACTGCTGGTTGGCTCCGGCGTTGCAGTTCCCTGAGTTGACCGCCGCCCCGTCCGCCGTGCTCAGGCTCCAGACGTCCGCGCACTTGGCGCTGTTCCGGTTCAGCAGGTGGTTGTTCGGGGCCCCCAGCGGGCCGGCGACGACCGGCCAGCCGTTCGCGAAGGTCACCTTTCGGATGTCGAGGGTCTCCTGTCCGGAGTTGTTGCCGTCGTAGTAGTGGTAGGCGAGGAACTTGGACGCGCCGTCGTCGAAGGCGTCGGCTCCGCCGGCGGCCACCTTGGGGTAGGCGCCAGTCAGGACGGTGGTGCCGCCGTTGGCGGCCATGTCCGTACCGTTCTGGTCGAGGTACGGTCCCGTGATGCTGGTGGACCGGCCGACCACGGTGTAGTACGTGCTGTTGGTCCCGCTGCAGCAGGTGCCCTTGGAGCCGAAGAGGTAGTAGTAACCGCCGTTGAGGATGATCGTCGGGTTCTCGATGTTGACGGCGATGCGCCAGAGGTTGTGGTCGGTGGTGGACAGCTTGCCGGTGGACTGGTCCAGGACGTGCATGTAGGTGCCGGAGCCGGTCCAGGAGCCCCAGGAGATGTACAGCCGCCCGTCCGGTCCCCAGTCGACGTTGGCGTCGATCGGGTAGTTGACGTCGGTGACCATGCCCTGGTCGGTCCAGGGACCCTCGATGTTGGTGGCGGTGGCAAGGCCCATCACGGCGTAGTTGGTACCCCAGAGGGAACCGGCGTAGTACAGGTGGTACTTGCCGTTGAAGTACTTGATGTCCGGGGCCCAGATGTTCGGCGGGGTCGAGCCGAGCTTGTCGGTGATCCAGGACGGGGTCGACTCCCAGACGTTGCCCACCTTTGTCCATCCGGACGCCGCGGTGGCGTTGCACGTCTTGCGGATGGTGATGGCTCCGCTGGGGTTGAGCGAGTCGTTCTCGAACCCGGTGGAGAAGCCGTAGTGGCAGCTGCCCACCTTGATGACGCTCGGGTCGTGCATGCGGAGGTCACCGCTGAGCGCCTGGGCGGGAGATGCGGTGACCAGGCCGAGAACGGTCAGGAAAGCGACCAGGGCCGCTGCGAGTGCGGGCCGGCCGCGTCTTGCGCCGAACCCCGGACGTGGCCCCGGGTCGTTGTGGACGTGCATGCGAGACTCCTTTGTGTCGCTGTGGAGGGGCGGGGATCATCCCCGTCGGCGTTGGCTGTTTCGGGCAGCGCTGTAACGAGCGGGGAGTCTGGGAAATCGGCACAGCGCGCGGATGCGGGCCGGACCGGCGGTTCCGCCGGATCGCGTCTCCCCGGGGGCGGGTGTGGGGCCGGGCTCCGGCCCGCCCGGCATGGCTCGAGCCGCTGCCGGGGTCCCTGTCTGTTCGGCCAAGCGGCTTTGGTGAAGTCCGGTGCGGTGCCGCGCCCCGTAAGGGGCACGGGGCTGTGACAATGTGCGGCTCCGCCGCGATGGGGGCCCCGCTCGAGCGAAGTCGAGAGTGGCGGAGCGACGAGCCCTCACCGGCCCGCAGGTTCCTCACCGGCATTCCAGCGGAGCGCCTAGCCCTTGACCGCTCCGGCGGTCATGCCCGCCACGATCTGCCGGTTGAAGAACAGGAACATGATCAGCGGCGGAACCGTGATGAGCAGGATGTCCATGAAAAGCAGGTTGTAGCTGGTGCTGTACTGGCTCTGGAAGTTGAACAGCGTCAGCTGAACGGTGGCGTTCTGCTCGCCGGGCAGGAAGTACAGCGGGTTGGTGAAGTCGTTGAAGACCGCCACCGACTGCACGACGATCACCGTCACGATCACCGACCGCAGCACCGGGAAGATGACCCGGAAGAACAGCCGCAGCGGCGACGCCCCGTCGATGATGGCGGCCTCGTCGAGTTCGCGCGGGATGGTGGCGATGAAGGCGCGGAACAGCAGGATGGAGAAGGACAGGCCGAACGCGATCTCCACCAGGATCAGCCCGGGGAGGGTGCCGAACAGGCCGGCCTTCTGCAGGACCCAGATCGTCGGGACGACCGCCGGCGGGATGATCAGCCCGGACAGGACCAGGAAATTGATCAGGCCCGTCCACCGGGTGACCCGGCGCTGCAGCACGAAGGCGACCATCGCCCCGAGGACGACCATCACCGCCACACTCGCGACGGTCAGGATCACGCTGTTGATGAAGGCGATGGTGAGGATGTAGTCCCGGGCCTGCACCACCTGGACGAGGTTGTCCACCAGTTGGAAGTTGCGCGGCCAGGAGAAGTCGAGCTGCGCGGCCTGCTGGGGATCCTTCACGGCCGTGAGCACGATGAGCGCGAACGGGACGACGAAGACGACGATGCTGACGGCGACCGACAGGACGGCGAGCCAGGTACGGGCGGGGTTCTTCATCGCTCCACCTCCTTGCGGGCCAGGAAGCGGGACAACGGGACGATGATCGCCGTCACGACCAGGAAGAGGATGACGTTTCCGGCGGTCGACAGGCCGTAGAAGCCCGCCTGGTACTGCTTGTAGATGACGGAGGCGACCACGTCGGAGCTGAAGCCCGGACCGCCGCGCGTCATGGCCCAGATGAGGTCGAAGGACCGCAGGCCGCCGATGAGCGACAGGATGATGACGGTCGAGGTCGCCGGCCAGCTCAAGGGCAGGATGACGTTGCGGAACAGCTGCCACGGACCCGCCCCGTCGATCTTCGCCGCCTCGTAGTAGTCCTGCGGGATGGACACGATGCCTGCGATGTAGATGACGGTGGCCAGGCCGACGCCTTTCCAGACGTCGACGAAGGCCACCGAGAACAGTGCCAGCGACGGGTTCGTCAGCCATCCCGGACCGTCGATACCGACCGCCGAAAGAGCCTTGTTGATCGCGCCGGTGGAGGGATCCATGAACGCGGTGAAGGTGATGCCGACGCCCACGGTGCTGACCAGCACCGGGAAGAACACCACCGACCGCAGATAGCCGCGGGCGCGGATCTGGCTGGTCAGCAGGATTCCCAGGAGGAGGCCGAGGACCACTTTGAGGCCCGAGGTGACGACCGCGTAGAGGAAGGTGTTGACGAGGCCCTTGACGAGGGCGGTCTCCTGGAAGAACTCGGTGTAGTTGTCCAGCCCGATGAAGGTCGACTTGGAGATGGTCCACCTGGTCAGGCTGAAGTAGAACGACGCGAAGGTAGGGATCAGGAACAGCGTCCCGTAGATCACCGCGGCGGGCAGGTAGAACCAGGTGGGATAGGCGCTGCGCATCTTGGCTGACCGGCGGGCCCTGGTCGCCGCTGTCGGCTGTTTGGCCGTCGGTGGCCTGGTCGGTGCAACTGTGGTCATCGATCGACCTCTCTCGGGTGCCTCCCCGCGCTCCTGCCGGAGCCGGGGAGGCACTGGGTTCCGTTCCCTACCAGCCCGACAGCCCGAGCTGCTGAGCCTGCTTCTTGACGTCCTTGTCGTACTGGGCCGCGCCCGTCTTCGCGCTGGTGATGCCGGAGCCGACCTGGACGGAGATCTGCTCCAGGCTCGGGCCCTTGACCGGCGAGAGGAACTCCAGGGCCGGGCTCTGGGCGCCCTTCGTGAAGTACGCCGCGACGTCCTTGGTGATGGTGGGGACATCCGCCGGCAGGGTGCAGCCCTTGACCAGGTAGGGGCCGGTCGGCGTCGACGCCTTCGCCTGGGAGGTGCAGCCGGCCGGGCTCGCGGCGAACGCGAGGAACTTCCGAGCCGCGGTGAGCTTGTCCCCGGTGGTGCTCTTCGGGACGAAGAAGGCGTTAGGGAACCACGCCGTCAGGCCGTTGGCCGAGGCGTCGTCTCCGGGCAGGGCGAAGAAGCCGATGTCGTTCAGCTGGTCCGGGTTGCTCGTCTTGATCGCGCCGATGACGGTGGAGAGCATCGGGTACTGGGCACCCTTGCCGGTGGCCAGCATCTGCAGGCCCTTGACGAGCGTGGCCGACGCGAAGTCGGAGTTCTTGAGCTTCAGGTCATGGATCTGCTCCAGACGCTCGAAGCCCTTGACCGCGTTCGCGTCGGTCGCGAATTTCACCTTGTTGGCGGTGTACTTCTCCGCGAAGTCCGGTTCCGCGGCGGACACGTTATGGAAATCGCCCAGTACGAGGAGCTGCGACGTCCAGGTTTCCTGGTAGGTCTGGATAACCGGGGCGATGCCGGCGGCCTTGATCTTCTTGCTGTTGTCGATGAACTGAGCCCAGGTCGTCGGCACGTTCAGGCCGAGCTTGGCGTAGACCTTCTTGTTGTAGAGGACACCGCCGCCCAGAGCCGAGCCGAAGGGGACGCCGTATGTCTGGTCGTTGACCGTGACCTGCGGGAGGAAGGACTTGTCGAGCGTCTTGACGTACGGGTCCTGAGTGATCGGCGTGAGGTTCTTCCCCGGGTCGATCTGCTGGAACAGGGAACCGGTGTTGTACGAGAAGAGGTCGCTCATGCTGCCCGTCTGCAGCCGCGTCTTGATGAGATTGTCGCCGTCGACTCCACCGGGACGCGTCTCCACGCTGACCCTGATCGTCGGGTTCTCGGCCTCGAAGTCCTTCGCCAGCCGCTTGGCGGCCTCGAGGTTGTCGGGCGCGTTGTCGACGAGCAGCTTGATCGTCGTCGCGCTGCCGTCCCCGCTGGACGAGCCGAGAGAGCCGGCGCTGCACGCGCTGAGCAGGAGCGGCAGAGCGGCGGCAGCCGCAACGGCCGTCCTTCTCTTGGCGCGAGTGGTTGACCTCATGGGAAGTTCCTTCGTTCGAGCGTGATGAATCGTTTCAATCCAGGGGTTTGGCACCTCGCGACAGTGACGCTTGGACACTGGGTCACGATTGGACAGTGGCCTCCAGACCCTCTGGCGCGATCGACCACTTCTGACACCCCGGGCGACCGGCTGTACCGCAGTCACCCGGCGGGCCTGCCAGAGGACCTTTCGTGTAACGTTCTACGAAGAGCTGTCCCACAGGGTGAAGCGAACGGACCGGAGCCGTCAAGCCATCCGCAGGTAACGTTCCGGAAACACCAAAAGGGCAAGCGGCGCATGACCACGGAGGGGACCCCATGCAATCGGCAGGCGGCTCGAAAAGGGTCACCATCACCGACGTCGCGCGCACCGCGGGCGTGTCCACCTCCGCCGTGTCGAAGGTGCTGCGCAACGCCT
Organism: Streptomyces sp. NBC_00457; assembly: GCF_036014015.1. Taxonomy (NCBI): domain Bacteria; kingdom Bacillati; phylum Actinomycetota; class Actinomycetes; order Kitasatosporales; family Streptomycetaceae; genus Streptomyces; species Streptomyces sp. NBC_00457. The sequence continues at coordinate 384,080 of NZ_CP107905.1, forward strand.
ACGGGGTGAGCCCCACGATGCGGGAGCGGGTGCAGACGGCCATGGCCGAGCTGGGCTACCGCCCGCACGCCGCCGCCCGTGGCATGAGGGGCCGCACCTACACGATCGGCGTTCTGCTCGCGAGCATCCGCAACGCCTTCTACGCCGACCTGCTGGAAGGCGTGGACGCGCAGCTGCGGAACACCGAGTACGCGCTGTTCATCGGGTCCAGCATCTCCTCCGAGATGGAGGATCAGACCAAACTGATCCACGCCATGGTGGACCGGCAGATGGACGGCCTGATCCTGATCGCGCCCGCCGTTCCCCGCACGGAGGTGGTGCGCATCGCCGCCGCGGTGCCGACGGTGGTGATCGGCCACCACGACCCCTCGCAGGCGTACGACTGCGTCGTCAATCAGGACGGGGCCGGCGTCGACCTGGTCATCGACCATCTGGTCGGCCTGGGACACCGGGACATCGCCCACATCTCGCATCCGACGGTGCGGGGCAGCGGATGGGAACAACGGCCCGAGCACCACGTCAGGGCCGCCTATCACGCGGCGATGACCCGGCACGGCCTGGCGGACCTGGCCCGGGTGGTGCACTCCGGGTACTCGGACGAGGGCGGCTACCGCGGCGCCATGGAACTGCTCGCCTCCGCCCGCCCGCCCACCGCGATCTTCGCCGGTGCGGACGTCGCCGCGACCGGAGTCTTCCGGGCCGCCGCCGAACTCGGCCTGCGCATCCCCGGCGACCTCTCGCTCGCCGGATACAACAACACCTCTGTCGCCGCCCTCGCCCCCGTGAGCCTGACCAGCGTCGACCAGGCGGGCGCCATGATGGGCGAGACCGCTGCCCGGCTGCTGCTGGAGCGCATCGAGAAGCGGCGTGACCGCGCTGTCGTTACGGCGTCGACCCCGCACCTGTTGACGCGCGGCAGCACGGCACCGCCCGGCGCCTGATCAACCGCCACGCCCCCGCGACGAGGCGGGCGGATCCACGCCGGACGGACACCGGACCGACGGCGAGGCGGCCAGGCGTCCGCCCGCTGGAATTTCCCGTCGCTCCCCTTGGGAATTTCCTGCCGCTCCCCTTGACGCGCCGGACATCTGCGCCCAGGGTTGAGTCGTTTCAAACGTAGAACGATGCACACAACTGGGAACGAGAGCTGGCATGAGCCTTGAGCGTCCGGAACCCGACACCACGGTGGTCGCCATCCGGTTCGAGCACCGGGATGACGCACTCGGCGTCGGTACGCCGGAACCCCGTCTGTCCTGGCAGGTCCGCACCGACGACCCCGCCTGGCGGCAGACGGCGTACGAGGTGAAGCTGGACGGCGACACGACGGTACGGGTCGAATCGGCCGAACAGGTGCTCGTGCCCTGGCCGTTCGCGCCCCTGCCCTCACGCGGCCGGGCGAGCGTCCGGATCCGGGTGGCCTCCGGAACGCGATGGAGCGACTGGAGCGCGCCCGCCACCGTGGAGACAGGACTGCTGCGCCCCGGCGACTGGACCGCCCGGTTCATCACGCCCCGCCATCATGGCGCCTTGGACGCGCCTGCTCCGGAACTCGTACGGACGGTCGTGCTGCGGGCGGACATGGTCTCCGCTCGTCTGTACGCCACAGCTCACGGTGTCTACGCCGCGTCCCTGAACGGCACCCGGGTCGGCGACGAGGTCCTCGCGCCGGGCTGGACCAGCTACCGCCACCGGCTGCGCTACCAGACCCACGACGTCACCGCGCTGCTCAGGGAGGGTGAGAACACCGTCTCGGTCGTGCTCGGCAACGGCTGGTACCGCGGCCACCTCGGCTGGTGGGGTGACCGCGCGCTGTACGGCGACCAGCTGGCCCTGCTCGCCCAGCTGGAGGTCCGCTATGCCGACGGCTCAGTGGAGGTCTTCGGGACCGACGACGAGTGGCGGGCCCGGGGCACCGGCATCGTCGCCGACGATCTCTACCAGGGTCAGCGCACCGACCTGCGATTCACGCCGGGCGAAGCCGATGGCCCGGTGGACGTGCTGTCCGATGAGGAGGCGGACCTGGCGCGGCTCGTCGCCCCGGAGGGCCCGCCTGTACGGGTCATCGAGGTGCTGCCGGCCCTGAAGGTCTGGCAGTCGCCGTCCGGCCGTACGCTCGTCGACTTCGGGCAGAACGTCGTGGGCTGGGTCCGCCTGCGCCTGCGCGACACCGCGGCCGACACGGAGGTCACCGTCCGGCACGCGGAGGTCCTGGAGGACGAGGAGCTGTGCACCAGGCCGCTGCGCACGGCCGACGCCACCGACACCTACCTCCTGGCCGACGGTGCGGAGACCGTCCTCGAACCCTCGCTGACGTTCCACGGCTTCCGGTACGCCGAGGTCACGGGCGTACCAGACCTGGAGGTGGAGGATCTGCAGGCTGTGGTCGTGGCCAGCGACCTGCGCCGCACGGGCTGGTTCTCCTGCTCGGACCCGGACCTGGAGCAGTTCCACGAGAACGTCGTCCGCGGCACGCGGGGCAACTTCCTGGACGTACCGACAGACTGCCCGCAGCGCGACGAGCGGCTCGGCTGGACCGGCGACATCCAGGTCTTCTCCCCCACCGCCGCCTTCCTCTTCGACGCCGCGGGCTTCCTGTGCTCCTGGCTCGCCGACCTCGCCGCCGACCAGCATCCCGACGGCGCGGTGCCCTGGGTGATCCCCGACGTGCTGGACAACGCGGCCCCGACCGCGGCGGCCTGGGGCGACGCGGCGCCGGTTGTGCCCTGGGTGCTGTACGAGCGGTACGCCGATCGCGGCATCCTGGAGCGGCAGTTCACCAGCGCCCGCGCCTGGGTCGACAAGATCACCTCGCTCACCACGGACGGCGTGTGGGCGGGCGGCTTCCAGTTCGGCGACTGGCTCGACCCCACCGCACCGCCCGACGACCCGTTCGCAGCCCGCACTCCCGCGGACGTCGTCGCCACCGCGTGCCTCGTGCGGTGCGCGGACATCGTCGCCCGCACGGCGGAAGCACTGGGCCGCTCCGAGGAGGCCGCACGGTACTGCGCGCTCGCCGAGCGGACCCGGGAGGCATTCGCCCGCGCGTTCGTCACACCGGCGGGCCGGATCCTGGGCGACTCGCCGACCGCCTACGCCATGGCTCTGCAATGGGACCTGCCGACCTCCCCGCTGCAGCGCGAGGCCGCCGGACACCGGCTCGCCGACCTCGTCCGCACGAACGGCTTCAGGATCGCCACCGGATTCGTCGGTACGCCCCTGATGACGGACGCGCTCACCTCCGCCGGCCATCCGGACCTCGCCCACCGGCTGCTGCAGGAGAAGGGCTGCCCCTCCTGGCTGTATCCCGTGACGATGGGCGCCACCACCGTCTGGGAACGCTGGGACAGCATGCTGCCCGACGGCAGGGTCAACCCCGGCCAGATGACCTCCTTCAACCACTACGCGCTCGGAGCCGTCGCGGACTGGATGCACCGCACCGTGGCCGGACTGGCCCCCGCGGCACCCGGCTACCGGGAAATCACCGTGCGCCCGCTGCCGCACCGGTCGCTCACCCACGCCACGGCCGTGCATCTCACCCCGTACGGCGAGACATCGGTGGGCTGGCGGCGCGAGGAGGGCCGCTTCCACCTGAAGGTGGTCGTGCCCGTGGGGGCACGGGCCACCGTCCACCTGCCCGGTTCCGGGCAGCCGCCGGTGACCGTGGCTCACGGCACACACACCTGGACCACCGAGGATCCCTGCCCCGCCTCGGCATCGTCCGACATAACCACTGTGCGGGACCTGATGGACGACGCCCAGCTCTGGGGGCAGACGGCCGGCGTCCTGTCCCGGCACGGACTGGGCAGCGACTCGGCAGAAGTGGCCCGGCGACTGGGCCCCTTCCTGGACCTGCCCGCCCGCCGACTGCCCGCCCTGCTGAACAGGGTCCTCCTCGAAGACGGCGGCACCAACGCCGCTACCGAGCTCGAAGCCCTGCTGAGCGGCACAGCGGACTGAACGTCCGCAACGCGCACGGCGCGCTTCGCAGCGACGTCTCCCAGCACTACGGCTCTCCAGCGCCTCTTCTTCTCACGAGTTACGCCGCGAGGGCGTCCGCTGTGGTGAGTGGACGTCCTCGCGGCAGACAAAGCACTGCCACGGCGCCAGGGACAGGACACCCACGCCGCATCAGCTGCGTCGGCTTTTCCGAACGACCTCGGCGCCTTCCCCGGCGCGACCGCTCTGGAACAGGCCCGCTCCGCAGGCAAGTTCACCCCCGTCCACGACGGGGGATGTGCGGAGTGTGCCGGGATCGGGACGCGCGGCGCCGGGCCGATCTGCGGCGCCGGACATGCCAGAAATGCGGCACCGTCTCCAGACCCCTGCGCCGGCCGGGAGCTACGGCGACGCGATGGGCCTGGCGTGTGACGAACGCCCCCGTGAGCCGTGCGAACCTGAGGGCGGTCGCGGTGCGGCGTGCCGCTGTGGCGGTGTCAGGTGTAGGCCAGGAGCCTGCCAGCGATCGTGACTCCCGACCACGACGTGAGGGAAACGACCGCGGCGAGCCGGGCTGCGACAGGCGTCGGCTGCTCGATGTCCCAGTCGGCCACGTTGCGGTAGGTCCGCCGATGGAAGATCAGGATGTTCAGGCCTGCGAGCAGGATGAGGCCGAGCTTCCACGGAGCGCTGCCGCGGTCGGCGATGAGGCCGGCGCCGGGCACGAACATGGCCACGCCGGTGACCGCCGCGATCACGAAGCCGAGGTGTGACAGGCGGAGCAGGTGATGGGCCGCGGTCGTCACCCGCAGTGTCCGCCACCCGAGCCCGAGCAGCCGGAGATCGAATACTGCGGCCGGGCCGATGAGGAGGGCGATGCCGATGATGTGGACGCTTTCGAGCACCGGGTAGAGGTAGGCCGTGCCACGGACGGCCTCGGCGAACCAGCTGTCCTCCAGCCAGGAGAAGACACTGTCCATGACGAGTGCCGTCACGCCCGGGACGAGCGTCGTCGCAGATAGAAGGCTCCACCTGCGATGCCGGCGACCAGTACGCCACCGAGCGTGGCCCACACCACGGTCGATGACGTGCCCTCAGAGTCTGCTGCGGCCGACGGGGAATCCTGGTCGGCGTCGGCGGACGCCGCGTCGCCCTCCGGATACGGGACCGGCAGCGGCCGCGCCGGGAGTTCCTCGTTGAGCACCTGGTTGACAGGCTTGCCCTCTTCGTACCAGAACACGACCGGACGGAACTCGTCCGTGTGACTCCTGCCGACGTAACCGACGGCTTCGATCCGCTCGCCGTCTTCGAGTTCGCGGTCCAGGCCCCACATCCCCGTGAAGCTCGGCGGCGCGATGGTGACCTCCAGCTCGTCTTGAGACCCGCTGAAGGACGGTGCGGCGTTGATCGGGTCGCTGTCGGGGGCGTCCCGCAGTCCCTCGGGCAGATCGCGCTCGGGGGTGTCAGCGGGGAGATCTCCGTCGACGGTCACGGTGAAGTAGGAGTGCGGATCGCCCCAGCGGACCTGCGAGACGGTACCCGCTATGTAGTAGAGGCGATCGGTGTCGAAGTCGTCGAACCCGTGATGCGCCTGCGCGGCGCCCGCCGAGAACAAGGTGAGCATCGCCGCGGAGGCCAGGGACGCGGCCGCCAACCTGACGAGACGGGCGCTCTGACGAGCCGCGGGGGCGGCGACCGGGTTGAAGTGCATGCCGAGCCGTTCCTTCGAGAGGTCCTGGGGTGTGCCGCAGCCAGTGAACCTCAACAAGCGCCCAGCAAAGGAGGGTCAATTCTCTCCCAGGATGAGGACGGGTCCGTCCGTTTCACTCGGGCGTCGTGCGGCGGCCTCTGGGGGCGGTTGGGGTGGTCAGGGCTGGTCAGTGGGCATGATCCACAGTTCGCCGATGGAGGCGTGGCAGGGGCCCGTTCACGGCGACCGCGATCATGCGCTCCCACTCCTTGGGTCCGCGCCGACGACGGGGCCATCGCGTCGGCCCGTCGTGGTTCGGCGTTCTCGGCCCCGGATCACTGCGCCGCTGAGGTTGGGGTGAGCCGACGAGCCGGCTCACCCCAAGGCACGATCAGCGTTCGGTGGCGGCAGCCCGCACGGTGACCGCGTCCCACAACAGCGGTGTGTCGTCGAAGACCACGGCGATCTTGATCTTCCTCCCGCCGGCGATCGTCGCCGGAAGCGTCACGCTGCCCATCTGGTCCTCGTCGAAGGAGACCGGACCGAGGTCGGTGGCCTTCCCGTTGGCTGCGAACGCGTAGACGTGACCCGTCCTGTTCGCGTGCAGGGCCGTGCCCGCGGGGTCCGAGGCCGCGGCCTTCAGCGACAGTGTGGCGTTCCTCCCGACGCTGCTCGCGGTCAGACGCTTCGACCGCCTGTCCTTCGTCAAGTCCGCGGAGGTCGGCGCCTGCTGGACGAGCTGCCACTCCTGCGAGCCGCCCGCGACCGCGTTCTGCAGGGTCAGCGGCGCACCGGCGGATGCGCCGGTCAAGTACACGTTGGTGTTCTTGGCGGCCTGGAACTTGTAGTGCCCGTCGGCGGTCTTGATGAGGTTCCAGACGCCCGTAGGGCTGTTGTCGACCCACTGGCCGATCCTCTGGCCGACGGTCGCGTTCCCGGTCCAGATGCCTGCCATGCGGCCGCCGGACTTGTTCAGCAGCGTCGTGCCGCCCTTCGGCGCGGCAACCACATGCCAGTACTGCGTGTCCTTGTTCGCCACCGAACCGGCGTCCTCCAGGCGGACGTCGGGAACGTCCCCGTTGCCGATGTTGGCGTCGTTGGTCTTGCCGCCGGTGCCGATGACCTGGCCGGTCTTGCGGTTCACGAGCCGGTAGTAGGCGCCGTCCGAGCGGCCTTGGTCGACCTCGGAGTACCGGATCGTCGAGGTGCCCTGATGGTTGAGGATCGAGATGCGGCCGGTGCCCTCGACGTACTGCAGATTGCGGCTGTAGGAGGCCGGCGCATTCGTCTGGTACTCCTTCCACACGCCGTCGCTGCGTCCGCTCTCGTTGACCCAGACGTTGCCACTGCCTGCGGCGTTGTACACCAGGCGCCCGTCCGGGAGGTTGATGACGACCGGGCTGCCGCCCGTCGCGAGAGGGCGCGAACCAGCGTCGACCGGCAGGGAGGTGACGGGGGCGTCCGTGGAGCCGCGGTAGAACTGCAGCGGGTCGTCGGCGATCACGTACCGGGTGTTGGTACCGCCACCCCAGTACTCGTACGGGAGCAGCCACTTGCCGTCCGTCGTCGGGACGACGGTCGTCATGCCCGGCCGGCCGCCTCCGATCTGCGTCTTACCGCCTCCCATGTCCTGGGTCAGGCCGGCGACGTCGACGACGGGCTCGCTCCACTGCGCGCTGCGGCCGTTCCAGGTCTTGTGGACGAGGATCTGGCCGTGCGAGTCCCGGGCGGTGTCGTTGTCCGGATCCAGCTTCGGCACACCGGTGACCGGGTCGAAGCCGAGGTAGTCGTTCTCGTCGGAGTAGTAGCAGACGAGTTGGCCCTTGTGGACCATCAGGTACGGCTCCCAGAGGGGATCGACCTGCTTGTACGTGTTCGCCTTGGCGACGTTCTTGCCGACCGCGCCCGCGCTGCCGCCCTGCCAGCCGCCCGTCGCGATGACGTTGAGGACTTTCCAGCTCTCGCCTTCGTCGGTGCTGGAGTACAGGGCGAGCGCCATGTCACTGCGGTCTCCGTCGTTGGACGGCGTCCAGTTCGGGTCGGCTGCCTTGTTCTCGAGGTAGTAGTGGTCGTCGCCCGTCACGATGGTCGCGAGGAGCAGCGTGCCCTTCTTCAGTTTGCCGACGTCCTGCGGAAGCGTGTAGAGGAACGGGCTCGCCCAATTGCTCTTGTACTTCGCGTACTTGGGGTCCTTGGAGAGGTACGCCGGAGCCTTGACGTCCGCCAGTGGCTGCCACGAGGTTCCGTGGTCGTCGCTCTTGTAGACCGGCATCGTCTCCCGGTCGGCGCTTCCCGTCTCCGGGACGACCGTGGCCTTCTCGAACGCCGCGACGAGACGTCCGCTCTCCAACTGCGCCGACTTGACGTAGATCGCGCAGTTGCCCCGGCCCTTCAGGCACGGTTCGTCGCCGAGCTGGTACAGGATCCCGCCCGTCGGGTTGTACGCCTGCGCGCTGCTCATGGTCAGGCCCAGCATCGCTGCACCCACGACGAAGGTTCCCAGTGCCTTGCCAAGTCTTCTTGTCTGCATTGCCTCTCCTTTGAGGGATGACCAGGGGTGATGGTTCGGGCGAAGTCGTCGATCAGGGGGCGTTACTGCTTGACGCTTCCGGTGGCCAGACCGCTCTGCCAGTAGCGCTGGAGCATGAGGAAGGCGATGACGAGCGGCACGATGGAGATCATGGAGCCGGTCACGACGAGCGGGAGCATGTCGCTGCTGGCGCCGGCCCCGCCGTTCTGCGCCTGAGCGGCCCAGGAGGAGAGGCCGACCGTGATGGGGTACAGGTTCGGGTCGCTGAGCATGATCAGCGGCAGGAAGTAGTTGTTCCAGGTCGCCACGAGCGTGAAGAGCAGGACGGTCACCAGGCCGGGGGCCAGCAGCCTGAGAGCGATCCGGAAGAAGATCCGCCCCTCCCCCGCCCCGTCGATACGGGCCGCCTCGAGGAGGCTGTCCGGGACCGCGTCGGCCGCGTAGACGCGCATGAGGTAGAGGCCGAAGGGGTTGACGAGGGAGGGCAGGATGATCGCCCAGGGGGTGTTGACCAGGCCGACCTCGGCGAACAGCAGATAGGTCGGGATCGCCAGCGCGGTGGCCGGGACCATGATGGCGCCGAGTACGAGGTTGAAGGCGGCCCGGTCGCCGCGGAAGCGGAACTTCGCGAAGCCGTAGCCGGCGGCGGCCGCGATCATCGCCGCGCCGACCGCGCTGACGACGGCGTACACGGCGGTGTTGAGCAGCCAGTCGACGAAGACGCCGTCGTCCTGGGTGAAGGTGTGACTGATGTTGTCCAGCAGCTGCGGGGCGCCGGAGAACCACAGGCCGAAGCTGTTGAACAGGTCCTGGGTGTTCTTGGTCGAGGCGACCAGCAGCCAGAACAGCGGGAGGAGGAAGTACGCCAGGGCCGCCAGCATGGCGATCGTCAGCGGGGTGCTGCGGCGGGGGGATGAGGCTGCGGACCGGCGCCGCTTCGGTGCGGTGGGGGCCGGGTCGTCGGCCGGTGCGGTCGTGGCCTTCGGCATGGTGGTCGTCACTTTTCCCTCCTTCGGTTCGCGGTGAGCAGCACGGCGTAGGAGGCGATGACGATGACCAGGCCCAGGAGGAAGGACACCGTGGCCGCGTAGTTGACCTGCTGGCCGGTGAAGGCGAGGGAGTAGGCGTAGAGGTTGGCGGTGTAGGAGCTGCTGATGACATCGGGGGCGATCTTCATCAGCAGGCTCGGTTCGTTGAACAGCTGGAAGCTGCCGATCACCGAGAACAGCAGGGTGAGCAGAAGAGCGGGCCGCAACGCGGGGAGCTTGATCGACCAGGCGATGCGCCAGGCTCCTGCGCCGTCCATCGCGGCAGCCTCGTAAAGATCGTGCGGGACGGTCCGCAGGGCCGCGTACAGAATGATCATGTTGTAGCCGACGAACTCCCAGGTCACGATGTTCGCCAGGCTGCCCAGCATCCAGCTCTCGCTGAGGAACTGCGGGGCCGGCAGGTCGAGATTGCGGCTCAGCTGGGCGAACGGACCGAAGTCGGGGCCGTACAGGTAGCCCCACATGAGCGCGGCGACCACGCTCGGGACCGCGTACGGCACGAAGATGCCGAGCCGGATCACGCGGGCAAGGCGCAGCAGGCCGCTGTCCAGCGCGAGCGCGAAGAGCAGGGCCAGCAGCAGCATCAGCGGCACCTGGATCATGAAGAACAGGGCCACGCGTCCGACGCCGTGCAGGAGTTGCGGGTCCTTGAGGGCGGTGACGTAGTTGTCCAGGCCGACGAAGACCGTGCCGCCGATGAGCTGTTCCTGGAAGAGGCTGAGGTAGGCGGCGTAGCCGAGCGGGGCGAGGAAGAGGAGGAGGAAGAGGATCAGGAAGGGGGCTACGAACAGGGGACCTGCCGAGATCGACCGGCGACGCGGGGCCGGTCCGTCTCGGTGCGGCTTCCTGGTGGCGGCCGCGGTCGTGGCAGCCATCTCAGGTCCCCTCGACCGTGAAGCCCTGCTTCTTGGCGTACGCCGTGAGCCGGGACTGCCACGTGCCGAGTGCGGCAACGGTGTCGGACTTGTCGGCGAGGGACTTGCCGACGGTCTCGGTCCAGTCGGTCGCCGCCTGGTCGAGGAACGGCGGCCACTGGAACTCGGGCGAGACCGTCTCACTGATGGCGGCGAAGATCTGGTTGACCTTCTGGCCGCCGTAGAACTCGGGCGCGCTGCCGGTGACACTCGCGTCGGCGAGCAGAGCCTTGGTCGCCGGGAAGAAGAACTGCTGGGTGGCGAACATCTTGGCGCTGGCCGGGTCGCTGTTGAGGAACTGGGCGAACTGCGCTGCCGCGATCTTGTTCTTGGTGGCCGCGGTGACCGCGGTCGTGGAACCGCCCCAGTTGCCTGAGACCGGCTTGGCGGCATCCCACTGCGGCAGCGGCGCCGCCCGCCATTTGCCCGAGGTGGACTTGGCCGAGCCGGACAGGAAGGACGGGCCCCAGGCCGCGGTGAGCCAGGTGGCGTACTTGCCCTTGTTGAATCCGGCGTACCAGGGGTCGGCGAAGTCCGGGTCGGTGCTGATGACGCCTTCCTTCGCGAGCCCGCCCCAGTATTCGGCGAGTTTCTGGGAGACGGCGTCGTCGACGCTGATGGAGAGATTGCTCTTGCCCGAGGTCGCATACGGCTTGGCGCCGGCCTGCCACAACAGGCCGTGCCAGGCGGCGGGTTCGTTCGCCGCGAGGTTGGTCAGGTAGACGTCCGGGTCGGCCTTGTGGAGCTTGCGTGCGGCGGTCGCGAACTCCTCCCAGGTCTCGGGCACTTGGATGCCGTGCTTGTCGAAGATGTCCTTGCGGTAGAGCATCCCCATGGGTCCGGTGTCCTGGGGGATCGCCCAGACCTCGCCGCCGGGGCCGCTGACCTGTCCCCATGTCCAGTCGACGAACTGTTCCTTCAGTGCCGTGGCACCGTACGGGGCGAGGTTCAGCAGACTGTTGGTGATCGTGAAGGTGGGGATCGCGTGGAACTCGATCTGCACCATGTCCGGTGCGCCGGTTCCGGCCTTCAGCGCCGTACGCAGCTTGGTGTAGTGGGCGACGCCCTGGCCGGCGTTGACGACCTTGACCTTGATCGCGGGGTACTTCTTCTCGAAGAGCGCGACCTCCTGCTGGATGTCCGGGACCCAGGTCCAGAACGTCAGCTCGGTGGGCGTCTTCATCGCCTTGTCGATATCGGCCTGGCTCACCGGCTCGGCGGAGGAGGAACCGGAGTCGCTGTCGCCGCTGCACGCGGCGAGCGCGGCACCGAGGGACACCGCGCCGGTCGCGGCGAGGAACCGCCGACGGCTCATGGAGGACGTGGGAACGAAGGATCGAGGCATGGTGAACTCCCGCCGAGGGGCAGTGGAACGGAGCGCCTTGCTAGGGCGCGTCGCAGGGGTGGGTAGGGAGAGGGGTGAGGAGGGGTGAGGCGCGGACGTCGCTACCAGGGCATCGGGGTCGCCATGTTCGGGTCTGCGTGTCTGCGTCGCGCGAGCTGTGACCGGCACGCGTGTCACGTGCGGTACAGCGGAAGTGCACGGTGGTGGAAGGTTGTTGAGGTGCGGTGAGCGCAGGTGTGTTGGTGCGGCGAGTGGGGACACCTCCCACGCCTTGAAGGCAGCGGGGAGCGTGCCAGGCGCCGCCCGACAGGCTCCATTTCCGGCACAAGCCCTAGGGCCGACGAGTGCGGTCAGTCGGTGGTGTGCGGTTCGTCCCCGATCGGGGTGCGTGTGCCGAGCCGTTCAGCGGGAGGCTGTGCGCCGACCGCGTTCCGGTGCCTTCCTGGTCGGCGGGGGTGCGATCGAAGCACGGACGACGAGTTCGACCGGCGGCTCACTCGCCGGAGGCAGGTAGGTCTCCGGCTCCTCGATGGCGTGCACGAGCAGCCTGATTCCTTCCCGTGCCGCGGCGCCGAAGGGCCGGCGCAGGGTGGTCAGGGCAGGAATGACGTACACGCGGCCTGCCGCGCATCCGGAGGGGGGTAACCAGTCCCCTCGATCAGGTCCTCGGAGGCACACAGCAGGTGGTCGGTGGCCACCCGCGTCAATCCATAGGCGCCTGCACCCACCGAGGACCGGCACATCGGCTCTGGCCTGAACCTCGCCTTCCACGATGGGTACGGAGACGATGATGCCGTCCACGCCCTGCTCCAGGAGGGAGTCCACGGCGCGGGCGATATCGTCCGGTTCGCCGTCCAGCGTATGACCACTCGGAGTGCGTAACCGGAGTCCCGGAGGGTTTTCTCGATGGCCACGAGCAGTGCCCCCCGAGCGACGACGCCGATGAAGCGGTTCCGCCCGGAGGCCGGCGCCCGCGCCGCGTGGTTCAGCCGATGACCCAGTTCCTCGGCGGCTTCGATGACGCGTCGGCGGACCTCGTCGGAGACGTGCGGCTCGTTGTTGAGGACACGCGCTCCGTCTCACTACTCGTGCCATGAAGTCTCCCGACGGCGTATGCCTGCATCAGGCGAGATCGGCTGTATGACCGCGCGGTCACTGACCGCGCGGTCATATCTACGCAGCCGGAGGGGAACGCGTCAATAGAACGCACAGCACCACTCCCCTCCTGCGGGACTTTTCTCGGCGACAAGTGACACTTCGACGGCGCGGATGCGCTGGTCAGAAGCAGTTTTGCGCCGCAGCCAGGGCGTCGCCCGACACCTGACTCCCTGCTTCTCCGCGAGGGCGCGAGGTTGAAGGAAGCCATGCGCACACCCTTGACGCGCGATCTCGGACTGCGTAGACAATGACCGCGCGGTCATACAGCGGACCTCGAAGGATTCCCTCGCTCGGCCAGAGGAGACACCATGACACGAGTGGCAGGACGGGGCGGAAGCCCTTCTGTGCCTCGCAGTGCCGATGTCGCCCAACTGGCCGGCGTCTCACGCAAGACCGTGTCGAGGGTCCTCAACAACGAGCCCTACGTCTCCGACGACGTACGGCGTCGTGTCATCGAAGCCGCCGAGGAACTCGGCTACCGGCTGAACAACGCGGCTCGAACACTGGCGTCCGGACGAACACGTTCTATCGGTGTGGTCGCTCTGGGGACGGCCGGGTACGGACCCGCCTCACTGCAGGTGGCCATCGAGAAGGCCGTCCGGGACTCCGGTTACGCGCTCCGAGTGGTCAACACGCTGGACGGCGAACCGGACGACATCGCCCGTTCCGTGGACTCCCTCCTGGAGCAGGGCGTGGACGGCATCATCGTCTCCGAACCCATTGTGGAAGGCGAGGTGTCCGTCCGCGTCGACGTGCCGGTCCTCTTCCTCGGCGCGCCACCGGCCTTCGGCGGCCCTCGGGCGGTGACCGCAGGGGTCGGCGCCGATCTGCTGGCGCGGGCCGCCACGGACCACCTGCTGGATCTGGGACACCAGACGGTCCACCACGTCGCCGGGCCGCTGCGCTGGTACGCCGCGAGGGACCGTGTCGAGGGATGGCGAGCAGCCCTGGCGGCACGCGGCAGGCACCAACCGCCCCTCGTCGAAGGCGACTGGTCGGCCGACTCCGGTTACCTGGCGGGCCGCGAACTGGCCGCCGACCCCGAAGTGACCGCGGTCTTCGTCTCGGGCGACGACATGGCGATCGGCTTGATCCACGCCCTGACGGAAGCCGGTCGGCGCGTGCCCCACGACGTCAGCGTCGTCGGCTTCGACGGCAACCCCGTCTTCGCCCACGTCACCCCACCCCTGACCACCGTGCGCCAGCCGTTCGACGCCGCGGCCAGAGACGGCCTCAGGCTTCTCGTCCACGCCATCGAAAAGCCCGACACCCAAATGCCACCGGCGAGCGACCCACCGGTCGAGCTCGTCGTCCGGGGCTCGACCGCACCCCCACGGTCCTCCCCCAGCTAGACGGCGCACTGCATCGTCACGTCCTCAGCCTGTCCGCCCAAAAGGGCCATGCCAGCCATGCCGTACGTCATGGATTTGTCGTCGGATCAGGGAGCGCCCGCCTCCCACTCCCACAGCTGACCGAAAGGCTGAACTGCCATGCCAGGATCCCGACATAGCTCCTCGACCGCGGCTGACGCCGATCTCATGCGGCTCCCCGACATGCCCCTGCACGACCCGTTCATCGTCGCCGACGACAAGACCCGGACCTACTACCTCTACACGTCCAACGACCGATCGGTATCGGGCGTGGACGGCACCGGCACGATGGTCTACCGCAGCCACAACCTGCGCGACTGGATGCGCCCCGTCGTGGTCTTCCTCGCCGCCGACCAGGAGGGACTCTGGACGACCGACGGCGGATGGGCGCCGGAAGTGCACGCATGGGACGGCAAGTACTACCTGTTCACCACCCTGCACAACCAGAACAGGCCGCTTCCGGTCCCACCACCCAACCAATGGGGCACGCCGTTCCCGATCGGGAACTACATGCGCGGCACGATCATCGCTGTCTCCGACTCGCTGATGGGGCCCTTCACCGTCATCGACCCGTCACGCCCCACCACGCCCGAGAACCTCATGGCCCTCGACGGGACCCTCTACGTCGACGAGTCCGGGAAGCCCCACATGGTGTACGCGCACGAGTGGCTGCAGACCATTGACGGAACCATGGAAGCGATCCGGCTGGCTCCGGACCTGTCGAAGGCCGTCGGCGATCCGACCTACCTGTTCAAGGCATCGGACGCGTTCTGGCTCACCGAGCAGATCCCCAGCGGCGTTCCGCACCAGCTCCCGCCCTATGTCACCGACGGCCCGCAGCTGTACCGCAGCCCTGACAAATCCCTGATCATGCTGTGGTCGACGTACGAAAAGAACTCGGCCAACCCGGACGGCACCGTCGGCGGCAGCTATGTGCAGACCTATGCCGTCTCGAAGTCCGGCGACATCAAGGGGCCGTGGAGTCAGCGCCGACCGCTGGTCCGGAACGACAGCGGTCACGGCATGCTGTTCCACACCTTCGACGGCCCGCTGATGATGGTGCTTCACCGCCCCTTCAACAACGCACGCGGAAAGCTGTACGAGATGCAGCTCCTCGGCCACGAGCTCCGGGTACTCCGCCAGCGCACCGATCTCGATGGCGGCGGGTGACGCCCCTGTGTTCACCGCCGGCTGACGGTGGACCCGAACACCTGACACCACTTGATCGTGACAGCACGCCTGGCCGCCGTATCGCTACTGCCCCTTGTCCTGGTCTTCGTCTTCCTCCAGCGCCGGCTGGTCCGGTTCGGAAAGCGCGCAGACAGCGATCAAGGGATGACCGAGGAGCAGGATTGAGCACGATCGACTTCGCGGGAATCCCCTACTACGAGGACGTCTCACCGGGCAGCGGGGCTCTGCCGCCCCGCGCATGGACCAGCACCTCGGACGCGCACCGGCTGAGCCTCAATGGGACTTGGCGCTTCCGGCTGTCCCCGACCGCGACGACGGAGGACGAGTCCTTCGCCCTCCCGGAGTTCGACGACTACGGCTGGGACGAGCTGCCGGTCCCCGGTCACTGGGTGATGCACGGGCACGGAGCACCCGCGTACACCAACGTGGTTTACCCCTTCCCGGTCGACCCGCCGCGGATGTCGACGGAGAACCCGACCGGCGACCACCGGATCGCCTTCGATCTGCCCGAGGACTGGCCGGCGGCGGCCTCGGGTGGTGACGCGCTGCTGCGCTTCGAGGGCGTGGAGTCCTGCGCCCGGGTCTGGCTCAACGGGCAGGAGCTGGGCGTCTTCCAGGGCAGCCGGCTGCCGCACGAGTTCTCCGTCGGCGGGCTGCTGCGGCCGGAGGGCAATGTGCTGGCGGTACGGGTGCACCAGTGGTCCGCAGGCTCGTATCTGGAGGACCAGGACCAGTGGTGGCTGCCCGGCATCTTCCGGGACGTGACGCTGTTGCACCGGCCCGAGGGCGCAGTGCGTGACTTCTTTGTGCACGCCTCCTACGACCACCGCGACGGCTCCGGCACCCTGCGGGTGGACAGCGAGCCGGGCGGGCGCGTCACCCTGCCCGGTCTGGGCATCGACATCGCGACGGGCGAGACCATGACGCTGCCCGTCGAACCGTGGTCGGCGGAGCTGCCGCGGCTGTACGAGGGCGAGCTGGTCACGGAGGGCGAGCGGATCCCGCTGCGGATCGGCTTCCGCACGGTCGTCGTCGAGGACGGAGTCCTCAAGGTCAACGGCAGGCGGATCCTCTTCCGGGGCGTCAACCGGCACGAGTTCCACCCGGAATCCGGCCGAACGGTCGATCTCGCGACGATGCGCCAGGACCTGCTGCTGATGAAGCAGCACAACATCAACGCCGTACGGACCTCCCACTATCCCCCGCACCCGGCCTTCCTCGACCTCTGCGACGAGCTGGGCCTCTGGGTGATCGACGAGTGCGACCTGGAGACCCACGGCTTCGTCGACCTGGGGTGGCGCGGCAATCCGGTGGACGACGACCGCTGGACCCCGGCCCTGCTGGACCGGGCCGAGCGGATGGTCGAGCGCGACAAGAACCACCCCTCGATCGTCCTGTGGTCGCTGGGCAACGAGTGCGGCACCGGCCGGGGCCTGACCGCCATGGCCCACTGGATCCGGGGACGGGACACCTCCCGGCCCCTCCACTACGAGGGCGACCCGTCCTGCGCGGACACCGACATCTACTCGCGGATGTACCCGGAGCACGCCGAGGTGGACCTCATCGGCCGCCGCGCGGAAGCCCCTCTGGACGACCCGGAGTTGGACGCCCACCGGCGGGCCCTGCCCTTCATCCTCTGCGAGTACGCCCACGCCATGGGCAACGGCCCCGGCGGGCTCAGCGAGTACCAGCGGCTCTTCGAGACGCACGAGCGCTGCCAGGGCGGCTTCGTCTGGGAGTGGATCGACCACGGCATCGTCCACCCGGAGCACGGACACGGCTACGGCGGCGACTTCGGCGAGGAACTCCACGACGGCAACTTCGTCTGCGACGGACTGCTCTTCCCCGACCGCACCCCCTCCCCGGGCCTGACCGAGTACAAGAAGGTCATCGAGCCGGTCCGCATCGAGGGCGACGGCCCCGCCGGCACCCTCCGGGTCACCAACAGCCATGACTTCGCCGACCTGTCGCATCTCGCCTTCGTCTGGTCGTACGAGATCGAAGGCCTGACCGTCGCCGACGGCCCGCTGTCCGTGCCGCCGGTCGCACCCGGCGAGTCCGCGGAACTGAAGCTCCCCGAGCCGCCCGCCGCCGACCGCGCCGGCGAGGCGCTGTGGACCGTGCGCGCCGTCCTCGACCAGGAAACCCCGTGGGCGAAGGCCGGACACGAAATCGCCTGGGCACAGCTGCCCGCCGACACCCGGGGACAGGTGAGCCGCCCGCGGACCGCCCCGGCGGCCCGTCCCCGGCGGGGCCCGGCCGGCAGCGGCACCATCGCTCTTGGCCCCGGCATCTTCGACGCGGCGAGCGGAGCGCTCACGCACATCGGCGGCATCCCGGTCACCGGCCCGCGTCTTGATGTGTGGCGGGCGCCGACCGACAACGACAACGGCGCGCCCTGGCAGCCGGATCCCCGCTGGGGCCTGATCTGGCGCGAGCTGGGCCTGCACCGGGTGCGCCACCGCCTCGACGGGGTGGATCCGACCGACGAGGCGCTGACCGTACGGACCCGCGTCGCCCCCGCCGCCACCGACCTCGGCCTGCGCGCCGAATACCGCTGGACCGCCGACGGCGACCGGCTGCACCTCGCGGTCTCGGTCACCTCGGAGGGCGAGTGGAGCTGCCCGCTGCCCCGGCTGGGCGTACGGCTCGGGCTGCCGGCGGCGTACGGCCGGGCCGAGTGGTACGGCGGCGGCCCGGGCGAGGCGTACCCCGATACCCGGGCCGCCTCCCGCACCGGGCTCTGGTCGTCCACGGTGGACGCCCTGCAGACCCCATATGTACGGCCGCAGGAGAACGGAGCGCGGGCCGACCTCCGCTGGGCCCGGCTGAGGGACGAACACGGCTCCGGCCTCCGGATCGACGGCGAGCCCACCTTCTGGTTCACCGCCCGCCGCTGGACCACCGAGCAGCTCGACGCCGCCGAGCACACCCCCGACCTGCGGCCCGGCAACACGGTGTGGGTCAACCTCGACCACGCCCAGCACGGCATCGGCACCCACTCCTGCGGCCCCGGCGTCCTGCCCCAACACCACCTCGACGCCGGCCCGGCCGAGTTCTCCTTCACCTTCAGCCTGGCCTGATGGACTGAACGCGTTGTGCAACCGAGAACAGAGATCCGCGAGTTCGCCGTCCAGCAACAGGGACCGCTTCCAGACAGACAGACTCGCCAGCCGTGGTGTTGGGCGGCTCCTCGACCTTGAGCCGGAAGGTGCCGCCAGCGAAGTGCGGCCCGCCGCCGAACGGCTGGCTGGGCTCGCGTCGAAGTTCCCACGGCGAGGGGGAGAGTTTTCTCCTAGGTTCTCATGTCCCAGGAAAGAACTCTCCCCTTCTGCGGGCACGCTTCACCATGCCATCGTCAGTAACTCGTTGACGGTAGTACCCAGTCGGCGCGGCCCAACAAAGGAGGTAGCGACCTGCATGTACGTCGCGCTCGCGCCGTAAGTGTCATGGCATCCCCGTGGACCGCGACCACATTGTCGGCCATTACCAGATCCCCGACACCGACCACGCGTGCCGCGTCCCGGGACAGGAGCCCCCTCTTACAGAAACAACTGAGGACTGGATTCAGGCTTCATTTAAAGGAGGCTCATGGTGCGCGGCAGGACTCCCTGGTTCATGGTCGCCCTGGCTGCTCTCCTGGTGGCCCTTCAGTTCTTCGCGGCCCTGACGCCCGGCACCTCCACGCACATCGCCCACACAGCCGCACCTGCATCCCCTGACCGGTTCACGAGCGTGGTCCTCGACGAGTACGCGGACGAATTCGCCACCTGCAGTGACGACGGGCAGACCGCGGAACCGTCCCCCTGGCAGCCCGGCCGTGACCGCCAGCGCGTCTGCACGGAGCCCGACGTGAAGCCCTACCCGCTCACCGTGCGGGTGTACGACTCCCTGGCGCTGCCCCCATCGGTGAGTCACAAGTCCGGGTATCTCGCGTCCCCCCACACCATCACGCCCTGCCTCACGTCACTCCAGGTATTCCGCTGCTGAGCCGGCCTGCGGGCACCGAGCGGCCGATCGCCGTGCCTGCCCAGCGCTGTGCTCGAACGTACGCCGACGCGCCGTCCCGACGGCGCGCCAGGAGGAATATCTGCCATGCAGCCACTCATCGACCATGCCCGCGGCTTCGGCCAACAGTCCACGGAACAATCCGAGGAACTGGTGCGACTGGCCGAGGGCCAGTCCCCGCAGGCCCTGTTCATCACCTGCTCCGACTCCCGGGTCGTACCGGCCCTGATCACGGGCGCCCGCCCCGGTGAGCTCTTCGAGCTGCGCACCGCGGGCAATGTCGTCCCGCCGTACGCCTCGGGGCACCCCACCAGCGAGGCGGCCACCATCGAATACGCCGTGGAGGTCCTCGGCGTGAGCGACATCGTGGTGTGCGGCCACTCCCACTGCGGTGCCGTCGGCGCGTTGGTGCGCGGCGACGACCTGGACGCGGTACCGGCCGTACGGGACTGGCTCACGCATGCGACCCCACGCCCGACGGGCGCCTCCGAGGATCCGGAGGTCGCCGAGGGCGTCCAGGCCCATGTGCTGACGCAGTTGCTGCGGCTGCGCTCGTACCCGTTCATCGAGAGGAAGCTGAAGGAGCGTCAACTGTCCCTGCACGCCTGGTACTACGAGGTACACAAGGGTGCCGTGCGCGCCCACAGCGCCGAGACCGACGCGTTCGAGGCCCTGTGAGGACCGCGATGACCAAGTTTCCTCATCTGAAGCAGGACTTCGCCGCCTCTCTCGTGGTCTTCCTGGTCGCGCTGCCGCTGTGCGTCGGTGTGGCCGTCGCCTCCGGGGTCCCGGCCGAACTCGGTCTGATCACCGGCATCGTGGGCGGCATCGTCACTGGCCTGATGCGCGGCAGCAGTCTCCAGGTCTCCGGGCCGGCGGCGGGCCTGACCGTCCTGGTCTTCGAGGCAGTGCGGGAGTTCGGACTGCCCGCGCTCGGTGTGATCGTGCTCGCGGCCGGTCTGCTTCAACTGGCCATGGGCGCCCTGAGGCTGGGGCGCTGGTTCCGCGCGATATCCGTCTC
The DNA here is from genome assembly GCF_036014015.1 of Streptomyces sp. NBC_00457. Taxonomy (NCBI): domain Bacteria; kingdom Bacillati; phylum Actinomycetota; class Actinomycetes; order Kitasatosporales; family Streptomycetaceae; genus Streptomyces; species Streptomyces sp. NBC_00457. The sequence continues at coordinate 404,292 of NZ_CP107905.1, forward strand.
GGTCGTCGAGGGCATGCTCGCCGGCATCGGCCTGGTGATCATCGCCGGGCAGTTGTACGCGGCGGCCGGTCTGACAGCCCCCGCCTCCGGCGTCGACAGGATCTTCGGCCTGCCCGGCGCGGCCGCCGATGCTCTCGGCTCCACCGCCGCGCTCGCCTCGCTCGCGATCGGCGCGGGCACCATCGCGGTGATGGTGCTGTGGAAGCGGCTGCCGAAGAAGGCCCGGACCGTGCCGGGCGCGCTCGCCGCGGTCGTCCTGGCGACGCTGGCCACGTCGGCGTTCAGCCTGCCGGTGGCCACCGTGGAGGTGCAGGGCCTGCTGGGCTCGATCCAGCCGCCCGGCGCGGAAGCGTTCGGTGAGCTGGCGAACCCGGCGATCATCGGCACGATCCTCGCGTTCACCCTGATCGCCTCCGCGGAGTCGCTGTTCAGCGCTGCCGCGGTGGACCGGCTGCACGACGGTCCGCGCACCGAGTACGACAAGGAACTGATGGCGCAGGGTGTGGGCAACGCGGTCTGCGGTGTGCTCGGCGCGCTGCCGATGACCGCGGTCATCGTGCGCAGCTCCGCCAACGTCCAGGCGGGCGCGAAGACCGAGGCGTCCCGGGTGATGCACGGTGTGTGGCTGCTGCTGTTCGCCGCCGCGCTGCCGGCCACGCTGGCGCTGATCCCGATCCCCGCGCTGGCGGGCATCCTGGTCCACGCGGGTTGGAAGCTGATCCCCGTCCGCGGGATCGTCTCCCTCTGGCGGGGCCACCGCGGCGAGGCTCTGATCCTCGTCGTCACCGCCGTGGCGATCGTCGCGGTGAACATGTTCGAGGGCGTGCTGATCGGTCTGGCCCTGTCGGTCGCCAAGACCGCCTGGGAAGCCTCGCACCTCAAGACACAGGTCATCGACAAGAGCGCCGGCCCCATCCAGGTCTACCTGTCGGGCAACGCGACCTTTCTCCGGCTGCCGAAGATCCTCGACAGCCTGGAAGTGCTGCCCCAGGACCGTCCGATCGAGCTCGACCTGTCCGGACTCCACCACCTCGACCACGCCTGCCGTACGGCTCTGGAGAACTGGGCCGAACGGCACAGTGCGGTCGGCACCGAACCAGTGAGGATGACCGACCGGTCGGGAGCCGAGGCCACGTCCGTCTGACCGGACCGCCCGGGGACAGCCTTCGGACACGTCGGCCGATCCCACCAACCCCACACAGATTGGAATGTGACGATGCCAAAGGCCTATCGACGAACCGGAGCAGCCGTGCTCGCCGGTGTCGCGGGCTCCGCGCTTCTGCTCGCCGGATGTACGACGGACTCCGGACCGGCCGCCGGCGCCGCCGCCGCGCTGGCCGCATCGGCCGAGCCCGTGAAGACGTCCCCGGATCCAGGGGTCGTCGTGTCACGTGACAAGGACCGGGAGAGCACGGCGGGTGCCCCGGACAATTTCACCGGTGACGTTTCGATCCAGCCCCTGTACACAGGCGACGAGAATACGGAAAGTGCCTCCGACGTGCGGTTCTCGGCACGCGCCCGGACCGTCTGGCACACCCATCCCGAAGGGCAGCGCCTGATCATCACCGAGGGCACCGGATGGGTGCAGGAATGGGGCAAGAAGCGCATCACCGTCCACGAGGGTGACGTCATCTGGATCGCGCCGGGCGTCAAGCACTGGCACGGGGCGACCCGCGACAGCGCGATGGCCCACACCGCCGTCACCTACTCCGTCGACGGAACCAACGTGGACTGGCTGGAGCCTGTCACCGACGACCAGTACCTCGACGGAAAGCGAGAGCAGCGAGCATGATCAGGTCCAGGACACTTACCCTCATCGGTGCGATCGCCGCGGGCACGCTCCTCGTCGGGTACACCGCCCAGGCCGATCCTGGCTCCCGCACCGGTCAGGTCGAGTCGGTCTCCCCGGCCCTGGCGAAGTACGACAGGGAACGGGTCCAGCAGCTGTGGAACGACGCCGGCCTCTCGCGTCGTGACAGGGGGCTGGTCACCCTCGCGGTGCTCATCTCCAACGGGCAGACGACGGAGCTCGGCCGCTTCACCGACCGCGCCCTCGACGACGGGCTGTCCGCCGCGGAGATCTCGGAGACCGTCACCCACCTCGCGTTCTACGCGGGCTGGCAGAACGCCAAGGCCGCGGTGCCGGTGATCGCCGAGGTCTTCGACGAGCACGGGATCGACGCCGATCAGCTTCCCGAGCGGGACCCGGATCTGCTCCCGCAGGACCAGGAGGCCGAGCGGGCCCGCGAGAAAAGCGTCCAGGAGGACTACGGCAGCGTCTCGCAGGGAGTCGTCGATGACACCGACGACGTGCTCTTCGACGATCTGTGGCTGCGCCCGGACCTGAAGCCGCGCGACCGGAGTCTGGTCACCGTCGTGGCGCTCATCTCGACCGGTCAGAGCGGCCAGATCACCTTTCACCTCAACAGGGCGATGGACAAGGGGGTCACCGCTGACGAGGTCGACGCGTTGCTGAACCATGCGGCCTACTTCGCCGGGTGGCCGAAGGTGTTCACCGCCATGCCCGTGATCCGCGACGTGCTCGAGTCGCGCTGACGGAACGGGAGCCGATTCGCCGACGGCGGCGGGTGGGACGGCCGAGCCGGCCCGCCCGCCGCCGATGACGACGACCTGGATCGCCTGACTCATGCCTGAGGCGCGGTGCGGCCATTCATGAAGATGAGCGAGACCAGTGCCAGCCCCACCACCGCGCCGAATCTCCGAGGCCAGGCCCAAGGTGCTGACCACCGAGGCAGTCCAGGCCTCCGACTACGTCATCACCATGGGCTGCGGCGACGCCTGCCCGATCTTCCTGGGCAAGAAGTACCTCGACTGGGCCCTGGAGGACCCCGCCGGCAAGGGCGTGCAGTCCGTGCGCCCCATCCGCGACGAGATCAAGACCCGCATCGAGGCCCTGATCGCCGAGATCGACGCCGCGCAGGAGGCGTGACCTCGGTGATGGGCGACCCCATACGCGGGGTCATCGCCATCGGCTGCGGCCCCGCCGGATTGGCTGCATAGCCGTCGGCCGGCCGGGGTGTGTCATTCACTCGGCTTTTCGCGCGTTCGCGCAGGGTCGGCTACCGGATGGGGCGGTGCTCTGCTCGCGCTGCGGCACATCGTAGGTGGCGGGAAGGCGACGATCACGATGGTGACCGGGTCGCCGCTGGTCAGTCGGGGCCCGTTCCGCTTCGGCGGCCGCTTGGGCCTCCGCGCGCTCGTCGGCTCGACGTGCCGCCTCCATCCGGCTCGGGACCTTCGGACCCACCGGCGTTGGTTCCGGCAGCGCTGGAGCAGCATCGGGTGTGGACTCCCCCGTGAGCTTCTTCAGCGGTGCCCACACGCCGTCGGCCAGTCAGGTCCGGCGTGTGCGGCCGGTAGCGAGATCCCGCCGATGGCCGCCCACATCAGGACGCCCCACCGCGGTCCCTCAAACCGCACCACTTCCAGGGACGCTGACCGCACAGTGGGGTAGCCGAAAGGCTCGTTCTACTATGGCGCTGCGTACTGCAGCGGAAAGGGAGCGACGATGCGACGGCTGGGGGATCTCGAGGCGGAGATCATGGATCGCCTCTGGCGGTGGCAGCGTCCGGCGACGGTGCGGGAGATCGTCGACGACATCAACGAGGAGCGCCCGCTCGCCTACACCACGGTGATGACCGTGACCAACATCCTCTACACCAAGGGCTGGCTGCTGCGCAGCAAGCAGGGCCGGGCCTGGCTGTACACGCCGGTCCGCAGTCGTGAGGAGTACGCGGCGGCGCTCATGGAGGACGCGCTCGGCGCGAGCGAGGACCGTCCGGTGGCTCTGGCCCACTTCGTCCAGCAGATGAGTCCCGACGAGATCAGCGCCCTGCGCAAGGCATTGCGCACGGCGGGGCGGCAGGCAGAGTCGTGAACGCGGTGCCCGCGCTGCTCGGCTATGCGGCCGGAGTCGGTTTCCTCGCCCCGCGGCTGCTGCTGCGCAGCGCCTGGCCGCACCGCGCGCCGGGCCTGGCCGTGGCCGTATGGCAAGGGCTGACCGTATCGTTCACCATCGCTGTCGCACTGGCCGCGTACCACCTCGCCAGCCCGACCGAGCACCTGCACGCCGACCTGATCGGCGTGCTGCATTCCTGCGGGCTGACCAACGCGACCGCCGCGACCGACCCGACCGTCATCGACCGCTTGGCGGTCGGTCTCCCACTCTCGATGGTCCTGCTGGTGCTCGGCTGCTTCCTCTTCGAAGTGCTCCGTGGCCGACGCGCTCGCACCCGTCACCGGGAAGTCCTGGACATGGTGGGTCGGCGCTCGCAGCACCTGGGCGCCACCATCCTTGAACACGAACTGCCCGCCGCCTACTGCCTCCCGGGGCACAACCCGCGTGTCGTCGTCAGTGCGGGCGCCCTGCGGCTGCTGTCTCCCGGGCAACTCGATGCCGTCCTCGAACACGAGCGTTCACACATCGCGGGACGCCACCATCTGGCACTGGCCGCCACCGAGGCGTTCGCCCGGGTCTTCCGACGAATTCCGCTCGCCCACCACGCCAAGGAGCAGACCGCGGTGCTCCTGGAGATGATCGCCGACGACCGGGCACTGCGCCGCCAGTCTCGCGAGGTGCTGGCCACGGCCATGTACGAGATGGCGGCGGCCAAGGCCGCCCCCGCGGGCGCGTTCGCGGTGGGCGGCCCGAGCGCTCTGGTCCGCATGAGGCGCGTACTCATCCCGCAGCGGCGACCGCACGTCGCGCTCCTTGGATCGGTGGCCGTCGCAGCGGCTGTGGTGCCGGTGCTCCCGCTGCTGTTCGGCTGCGTGCCCACCATCGGGTAAACCGGGCGCAAACGCCCCTCTTTCTCGGCATGGATTGCCACCTCATCTACGAAGCTACTAAGTTGCTCGCATACTTGATCGAAGCCGCCGGTACTCCACGGGGAACCGTGCCTTGTCCGCGTGGGCACACAGAGGAGTTGTCGCAAGATGGGAACCCACCGCCGACCGAAGCCGCCGAGCAGTCCCCGGCTCGCCGTACTGGCCGCTTCGGCGGGAGCGTTCTCCCTGCTGTCCACGGCACAGAGCCAGGCCGAACCGAAGCCCTCCATCGAGAAGGTGCGCGAAGAGGTCGAGGAGCTCTACCACGACTCGGAGGCCGGCACCGAGGAGTACAACACCGCCCAGGGGAAGAAGGCGGCCCTGCAGAAGGCCGCCAACAGGGCACAGGAACGGGTGGCCGCGCAGCAGGCCGAGATCAACGAGATACGCAGCGAGATGGGCCCGGTAGCCGCCTCACAGTACCGAGACGGTGGCCTGGACCCGAGCGTGCGGCTCTTCCTGTCGGCCGAACCCGATGATTACCTGGAGCAGGCGGAGCTGCTGGATCGTACGAGCTCCCGGCAGATCTCCCTGCTCAAGAGCCTTCAGCACAAGCAGCGGGAGCTCGCCCAGACCCGCGCCGAAGCGGTGAAGAAGCTCGAGGCGGCCCGCAAGGCCCAGGAGCAGATGGGCGAGAAGAAGCAGGAGATCCAGAGCAAGCTTCGCGAGGCCCAGAAGCTCCTGAACAGCCTCACCGCCGAGCAGCGGGCCGAGCTCAAGGCCGCGGAGGCGGAGGCCGACCGCGCCTCCGGCAGCAGCGACAGCGTCGCCACCTACAACGGTCCCGCCAGCGGAAGAGCCCGTACCGCGCTCGAGTTCGCCTACGCCCAGCTCGGCAAGCCCTACGAGTGGGGATCGACCGGCCCGAACTCCTACGACTGCTCCGGCCTGACCGGCGCCTCCTGGCGTGCCGCCGGCGTCTCGCTGCCCCGCACCGTCAACCAGCAGTACAACGCCGGCCGGCAGGTCGCCCGCTCCGACCTCCAGCCCGGCGACATCATCTACTGGTACAACAACAGCCAGCACAACGGCTTGTACATAGGCGACGGCAAGGCCATCCACGCACCGCGCACCGGCAAGAACATCGAGATCACCAACCTCGACTCCATGCCGTACTTCGCGGCCACGCGGCCCTGATGGCCGGATGGCGGCTGTAGGTTCCGAATAGAGATGTCGTTGTCCAAGTGATTTGTCATCAACTTGTCGTCCGACTCGTCCAGCTGAGTCTCTACTACGGCCTGGTCCGTGATCCGGTGACCGGGTCTTGGAGCCAGATGCGGATCGAGGCGACGCGAACGGTGCCCTGGCAGACGAGCTGGTGTTTGTCACCCCGCTTTAGGGGAGGCGGGCCAGCAAGTGGGCGTCGAGGAATCCCCGCTCGGAGGCCGGGTCGTGGATCAGCCGGGCGAACGCGGCGAGCCCAGCCCCGGCCAGCAATTCGGCGAACCGGTCCACCGGCCAGCTATAGGCAGGCGCCACCTTGTGGTCGAAGCGGACCGGCTCCGGTCCATCGGTCGCGAAGAATGAGACCAGGAGCAGGCCCCCAGGCGCCAGGACACGCGCCTGCTCGGCAAGCAGCGCGGGCAGTTCCCCAGGCGGGGTATGGATCATTGAGTAGTGGGCAAGCACGCCGCCGAGCACGCCGTCCTCGACCGGCAGAGCCTCCATCCGCGCCTCGTCGAACCGCAGCGCCGGATGGGCCCGCCGGGCGTGGTCGACCATGGCCGGGGAAAGGTCGAGTCCGAAGGCATCCAGCTCCAAGTCATGCAGCATGGCCGTCAGATGTCCAGGTCCGCACCCGACGTCGGCCACACGCAGGGTCCCCGTCCCGCGCACCAGCTCGGCGAAGGTGCCGATCATGTTCCGCGCGAACGGCTGCGTCTCCAGCCGATTAGCAAACATCGACGCATACAGCTCGACGACTCCGTCGTAGGCCGCCCTGGTTTGTTCCTGGTGATCCACCATGGGAAGGAAGCTAACATCCGCGCACCTTCATAGCTTCTCCGGCCCCGTGCCCCCCCGGCCCCTAGAGACTCACTGCCCGGCACACGATCACAAGACAGGCCATCGGCACGGCGCCAGCGTCACGCTGGCAGTCCGCGGTCCAGCCTTTCGTTTGGTTTGTGCGCCTTTCCGCTCACGTTAGCGCTGGTGGTGGCCAGTGTCCTGGTGTCGGCAACATCGGGGCACAAAGGGGCGACCATGGGGACTGGTGCAGGCGACGCGGACGCGACAGATTGCCGGACAGTCCGGGTCACGTATCGGCGGGCCAACGGACGACTGGCCGAGGCTGAGCTCGACCGGGTTCCGGTGGACGAAGTCGCTGGCGGACTTCCGGTACGCGAGTTCCGTTGGTACCGGGGCCGGAAGCACTATTCGGGCTGGTACCACGCCTCGACAACGGGCCGAATGGTGGCCTACGAGAGCCGGTTGGAGCTCGCCCGCATCCTGATCGCCGACTTCGCTGGTGACATCGCGGAGATCGCGGCCCAGCCCTTCCAACTGGTCGGCTCGGACGGTACGCGCATCCGCCGCCATGTTCCCGATCTATTCCTCGTCCACGTCGACGGTCTGGTGACCGTCGTGGACGTCAAAGCCCCCTCACGCATGAAGGATCCCAAAGTGATCGCACAGTTCGACTGGACACGCGAGGTGTGTTCGCGCCGCGGCTGGGTCTATGAGACCTGGTCGGGGGCCGAGCCTGCCGTCGTGGAGAACGTGCGCTTCCTAGCGGGCTACCGGCGCCGCGACCTGGTGGAGACCTCTCTCATCGCGCGTGTGATGGCGGCCGCCGCGGACCAGCCGACGATCGGCGGTGTCGAGGCCGCGCTGGCCGGACACCCGCATGAGATCGTCCGTCCGGTCGTCCTGCACCTGGTCTGGTCCGGGCAGCTCGTCACCGACCTACGTGCTCCGCTGACCCGTACGAGCCGCATCCGGGTGGCGGCATGAGTGCGTACGCGATGACCCTGTTTCCGGGGGCCCGGCTCTTCTTCGGCGGTGACGTCGTCGAGGTCGTGGACGTCGAGGGTCTGCACACGACGGTCCGCAACGAGCGGACGGGCGAGTACAGCTCCGTTCCGCTCGGCCGGCTGGCAGCCGGAGCCCGATCGATCGGTGATCCCGCGCCGACCTCCTCAAACGGGGTTGGCCTGCTGCTGGCGAGCTTGTCGGCAGACCAGCGTCAACGGCTGGAGGAACGGGCGGGGCACGTCCGGGAGGTGCTCAGCGGCTACCGGTCCGGGCACCTTGGCAGTGCTCTGCCGAGCGAACCCAGGCCCGCTTACGACCCCGATCTTCCGCTGAAGGACCGGACTGCGGCCAAGGCCGCTGACCGCGCAGGGAGGGTCTCCAGCGTCGATCCCCGGTGGGAGGAGGCGGTGCGCCGGGTGATGGCGGACTCGGTGACCGGCTCGACCCCCACGCGGTCGGCTCTGCTACTGCGGGCCGAGGAACGACTGACCAGCGAGTACGGCAAGGGGACTGTTCCGATTCCGTCCCGGAGCACGGCCTACGCCCGGCTCGCCTGGCTGGCCAAGGGCACGAACGCGGTCTCCGGCAGCGCCAAGGCACGCCGCTCGATCGCGGAGAGGCCGCAGGGCACCTACGGGCGGCTGCGGGCCACCCGGCCCGGTGAGTACGTCGTGCTCGACACCCAGGACCTGGACATCTACGCCATGGAGCCGGTGACCTGCCGCTGGGTTCCGCTCCAGCTCACCATCGCCCAGGACTTGTTCTCGCGCTGCGTCGTCGGCCTGCGGGTGACGGCCTGCTCCACGAAGGCGGTGGACGTCGCTGGCGTGTTGTTCGAGGCGGTCTGCCCTCCGCTGGAGGACACGGTCCGGCCCGCGCTCGCTCATTACCACGGGCTGTGGGACGAGGTGGTGTTCACCGAGGACCAACTCGTGCCGGGCGCCGGGCTGTGTCCGCCGGAGACGCTGGTCATCGACCACGGACGGGCGTTCATGTCCGCGCACGTGATCGGGGTCTGCACCCGGCTGGGGATGTCCATTCAGCCGGCCCAGCCGAAGAAACCCACGGACAAGCCGACCGTCGAACGCTTCTTCCGCACCCTGCGGGAGGGGCTGATCCAGCACCTTCCTGCCTACAAGGGACCCGACGTCCACAACCGCGGCCAGGCGGTCGAGAACACCGCGTTCTTCTTCATCCACGAGGTGGAGGAAGTCATCCGTGAGTGGATCACGGAGGTCTACCACCGCCGCGAGCACGACGGACTGGTCATCCCGCAGTGGCCGAAGCTGTCGCTGTCCCCGTTGGAGATGCTGCGCATCGGCCTGGCCCGCGCCGGGCGACTGCGCATGCCGGCCTCGGCGGACCTGGCCTTCCAATTCCTCGCGGTCAAGCCGCGCACGATCCAGCACTACGGGGTCGAGGTCGATGGCCTGCGTTACAACGGGCCCGCGCTGGACGGCTACCGCAACGCGCCCAGCCCCTACACCGGCCTGGGACGGCAGTGGCCGATTCACGTCAACCCTGACGACGTGCGGTTCGTCTACTTCCAGGACCCGGCCGACGACTCCTGGCATCCGCTGCACTGGGAACACGCTCCTGCCCTGCAGATGGCCTTCAGCGGGGAGGCCGCCGCCTATGCCCGTCGTCTGGCCGCACGCGAAGGCCGGCACATCGACGCCTCGCAGGCCCTGTCGGATCTTCTGGCCCGCTGGGACCAGGGCATGGTCACCGACCGGCGCGAACGCCGCATCGCGGTGCGGCTGTCGGAAGAACGTGACGCCCTGTCCCTGCCGGTGCTCCCCGAACAGTCCGGCCCCCTGACGCCTCCGGAGCTGAGGCTGGTGCCTGAGCTGCCGGTCGGCGACAGCGATGAGGAGGACGAGCTGTTCGACGCCCCCGAGGGCGACCACTTCTACGCCGACGCCTTCGAGGTGATCGAGTGAGGCAGCCCAACCTGTTCAGCCTCTCCCGCAAGGAGGGCTGGCGCCGCTTCGCCGACGCCCCACCACGGCAGCGGCCCGAGACACTGACCCGGGCCCAACTGGCCGCGCTGGGCGAGGCGGCAGCCGAGGACTACAACGATTCCCGGCACGACTGGCACGCGAACTTCGGGATCGTGCAGACGCCGCAGCTCGCGGGCATCCACGACGAACTCGAACAGATCGTGGCCAGCAACCGGCAGGACGGCGACCGCATCCGCTCCGCCGCCGTCATCGACGCGCTGCCGGGCCTGGGCAAGACCACCATCGCCAACCTGTTCGGCCGCGACTTCGACCGCCAGCAGATGCGCCGCCTGTCCACAGTCACCGAGGCCGGACACGAACGCATCCCCGTCTTCCGTGTCGGCCTGACCTCCAACACCACCCTGCGAACCCTGAACCGGATGATCTGCGAGTACTACGGCCACCCGGCCACCGACCGCGCGAACGCCGCCGCCCTGGCCAGTCACGCCCTGGACTGCGTCCTGTCCTGCGAGACCCAGCTCGGCATCATCGACGACATCCACTTCATCGACCTGGATCGACGCGACGGCCTGGCGGTGTCCAACCACCTCAAGTGGCTCGCCAACGAACTGCCGGTCACCTTCATCTATGTCGGTGTCGGCCTGGCCGAGCGTCGGTTCTTCGCGGACGGCCTGACCGGCAAGAACGTGGCTCTGGCCCAGACCGCCCGCCGCTGGACCCGACTGGGTGTCGATCCGTTCCGTCTCGACACCGACCAGGGCCGACGCCACTGGCGGAGCCTGATCAAGTCCACCGAACGCCAGCTCGTCCTGGCCGAGCACCGACCCGGAATGCTGCTGCGCAACGCCGACTACCTCTTCGAACGCACCAGCGGCCACATCGGGTCGTACTTCACGCTGCTCATGCGCGGCTGCTACCGCGCGATCCGCACCGGCACAGAATCCATCACTCGCGAGGTCCTCGACGGCATCCGCCTCGATGAGGCATCCGAGCAGGCACGCAAGCAGCTGGCCGCCACCATGGCCCACGCGAAGAACACCCCCGCGCTCGGCGATGCCTCGTGACCGAGTCACGAGTGCTACCCCTGCGGATCCCGATCCTGGACGGCGAGAGCCTGGACAGCTGGCTGGAGACGCTGGGCCGCCGCAACGGCCTGACCTTCTCCGCGTTCCTGCGCATCCTGGGACTGCCAGGGCACTACCACACCCGCTCGATGGTCAGCGACCTACCCGTCACCGTGCTGCGCGAGCTGGAGATCCACACCGGCCTTCCAGCCGGCCGTCTCGATCAGGCGGTGATCGGCAGCGGATTCCCCTTCGGCCCCAGGCGGCAGCGACGATGCCGGTTTTGTCCCCAGTGCCTGGCCGAGCAGGAGGGACGCTGGCTGCTCAAGTGGTGGCTTCCCTGGACATTCGCCTGCACCACCCACGAAGCCCTGCTGCACGACACCTGCCCCGGCTGCGGCGAAGGAGTACGCGTCAGGCTCCCCGGACACACTCTCCGGTTCCCGGCGGGAACCTGCACCATCGCGTCCCGGCTGGCGTCCGTCTGCGGCACCGACCTGACCAACGCCGAGCTTCTGCCGTTGGCCTCCGATCACCCGTTGCTCGCCGCCCAGCACCACGTCGACGTCCTGCTCGCCGACCCGTCCACCGCCTACACGGTCCTGGCCGACCTGAGCCAGTGCACGTCATGGCTGATGCACACGATCGACGACGACGACCTCCAGTCGATGGGCCGGGCGGTCCGAGAATGCTGGCACCGCAGGCCGCTGGCCACGCGGACTCCTGCCGACCGGGTCAAGCCGCTCGGCGCTGCCGTGAGCGGTGTCATCGCCCACGCGGCTCTGCCCTTCCTCGTCACACCCGACGACGCCTTGGCCGCCCATGCTGTCCACGGCCTGCGGGCCCGGCGCGACACCCCGAACAAGGTGATCCCCCGGGGCATGACCGCCGAGCAGTGGTCCCAACTCTCACCGGGCACGCAGCGCCGGTTCCTGCACGCCGGCGATCGGATCATGGGCGCCCTGGACCGCGTCCGCTTCTCGTCGTCCACCCCACGCGCCCGCGTTCCCGAACCCGGGGAGCACAGCGCGAGCGCACGCATCCGGCATCTTCCGCAGCTCCTCTGGCCTGGTTGGACAGTGCGACTCATGCCCCGGGAGGGAATGCAGGAGAACCTCTTCCGCGGCATCGCCGCCGCACTACTGCTCCTGCCCGGGGAGCCCGAACTACGGGCACGCGGCATCACCGATCGACTGGGACCGCACCTGCCGAACGCTATGACCGTCACCTTGCAGCGAGCCCTCAAATCCGGGCACCCGGACGTGCTCACCGCACTCTGCAACTTCGCCCACCATCTCGACGACCACGGCAGCCCCATCGACTACGAGCGCCGGCGGCACCTCATCCCCGCGGCCCCGATCAGCCCCGACCGGTGGCGCGAGCTCTGTTTCCGCACGGGCACGCAGCCCGGTGAACAGCTCAGTACCAAAACCACCCAGGCCCCCCGCTACCTCAACGCCCAGCGCTACCTCCACCAGCTCCTCACCGGCGCCGACCTCACCGACCCCCGCCACCCCCTCGCCCTGCGATCGGCGCCCGACCGCTCCCGGTACTTCGCCTTCCCACCCTCCCTGACCCTCGACCAGCGAGATGCCCTCCACCAGCACGCGATCGGCATCCTGCACGACCTGAACATCACCGAGCCCCTGACCTGGGAACCGCCGCAAGAATGCGCCGACGGACTCGACCTCCCCGGCCGGCACCTCGACGACATCGACCTGGAAGAAGTACGCCGCATCGTCATCACCGAACAACGCGCACCACGAGAAGCGGCCAAGGACCTGGACACCACCCTGACCCACATCCGGTTCACACTCGAACAGGTTCCCCGCGAGCCCCGCGAGTGGGCCAGGTCATCGAGCCTCGGCTCCTGGCGCCTCCACCAGCAGGCCAAAGAGGTCCTCACCACCACCTTCCTGCAACGCGAGTACATCGACGGCGACAAGACGCTGGCTCACATCGCCCAGGAAACCGGCATCCCCCGCCACATCGCCATCGCCCACGCCCGCACCCTCGGCTTCACCATCCGCCGGACCCGCAAGCCCTTCCCCATCGACGAGCCCTGGCTGCGCGAGCAGTACCTCACCCGCAAGCGCTCGACCTACGACATCGCCGAAGAACTCGGCACCGAAGACGAGACGGTCCGCCGACGCCTCAAGCACCTGAAGATTCCCCTGCGGCCCCCAGGAGTGCACAGCCGCACCGTCATGACCAAGATCGACACCAGCCTCCCCCGCGACGTCCGATCCGCCGTCGAAGGCACCCTCCACGGTTGGCTCCGCCTCCACCGCTTCCAGATCGCCATGCGCTTCCCGTCCCTCGACAGCGCCGCCCGCCACCTGAAGACCGAACCCAACGCCCTGGTCACACAGTTCCGGCGACTGGAACGTGACATCGGCAAAAGCCTCTTCACCAGGGCGGCCTTCGGCCGCCCTCAACAGCCCACCCCGCAGGGCCGACGACTACTTCGAGACCTCGAAGCCGACCGAGTCGAGGCCCTGATGACCGCATCACTGCCGCACCACCACACCCCTGCCCCGCCCGATGACCACGTCCTGGAAGCCGCCCATGCCAAGTTCCAGACCCGCCGCAACCCCGGCCCACCCACCCCCTTCGACGACATCGCTGTCGAGCGCATCCGCATCACAAGGCCAATGCTCGCCCTCCTGCACGATCTGCTCGCCCGACCGCAACAGGAGTTCTACGGCGCCGAGGTCATCGCACGCACCGGACTCGAACCAGGAAGCGTCTATCCACAGCTCAAGAGGCTCGAACGAGCGGGCTGGCTCACCAGCCGACTCGAAGACGACATCACCTGGATGAACAGAGCCACCCCAGGCCGCGGACCCGGCAAACGCCGCACCTTCTAAACCCTCACAGCCGAGGGCCACCGCGCCGCCCGACACGAAACCCAACACCGCACCGCGGCCTGAAGAATCCGACAGATCGGCCGGACAAAGCCCCGACAAGAAGCCTGGACAGCACCCCGAAACACCAGGTCACGTTGCCACCGGCCGGCAGCTGAAATCGGAACCTACAGCGGCCGGAAGCGGCCGCCGTTTGGCGATCAAGAACGAACAGGGCCGCTGCCTCCGTGAGAGGCACGGTCGTCCGGGCCCCCGAGCGGATGAGGGCATTCACCTTCGGTCCGCCCCGGGCGGTGGATAGAGCCACAGCCGCAGCAGTCGGCTGAGTCGCGGCATCAGCACATAAGTCAGCGTCGGCAGCAGTACCGCAGGGAATACCACCGCGCGCAGCGGCAGCGGCCAGCCGGTCGTGTAGGGCACGAGCAGCCACTGGATCAGCAGAACGAGCGGATAGGCCGCGAGGAACGTGGTCAGCACCATCTTCCAGCGGGGCGGGGACTGCACCGTCGTGCCGGGCAGGCTGAACCACGTCTCCATCCCGGTGGTCGACTGCCGCTCGCCGCTGACCTCGGTGGCGATGTCCTCGATCCGTGCGTGCCAGTCCGCCCGCTCCCGGGACGTCAGCCACTGCGACAACCGCTCCGGGTCGGCGAAGTGCACCACCGCGTGGAAGCGGTGCCCGTCCTCGGGACGTAGCCAGGCGACACCCTGGTTTCCGGGGAACCGCGACGCGCTACGGGTGATGCCATGAGTCCACCGCTCGAACTCGGCTTCTCTACCGGGGCGTACCTTCCAGGTGAAGACGGCCGTGACCGGTTCGGTGCACTGGGCGCTGTGGTCCGTACGGACGGCTCTGTGGTTCATACGGACCCGCGTGCCACGGACCGCGCCACTCATGCCTCCGAGTCGACGGCCCGCCGCTCACGTCCCAGCGCCGGGGCCGGCCGAACAGGCCGACCCCGCTGCCGGACTCCGCCTTGGCGGTCAGGCCACGGCCACCACGACACGGACCTCGGCGTCTTCCTGCACCAGGACAGTGGCAACCACCTTGTCCACGCGCACCAGCACCTTCACCACATGGTTCAAGAGCTGGTGACCGAGGCAGCACGGGCCGGCGATGTCAGGGACGACATCCCGCCGACCGAGCTCACGCGCTATTGCCTCAGCGCCCTCGCCGCAGCACGAACCCTCCCGTCCGAGGCTGCCGTGCGGCGCCTGGTCACCGCCACCCTCGCCGGCATGCGCCCTCCACAGCGCTGAGGTCTTCAGGAAACTCCCTTCTGCTGAACGCCTCTTGGCTCCACTACGTACTAAGGGCATCAGTAGATGACAGCCAGAGGACGATGCACGTCGACGTGCTCGCGAATACTCCGCGGGCGACTGCCGGTCGACGCGGAGGGCACCAATGGGAAGTCCCGCTATGACCTGGACGCTGGCGGCGGTGGCCGCACTCGTGGCCGTCGTGAGTGCGGCCCGACTGGCCGCTGCCGACAGCGGCGAGGCCCGTTTCGCAGCCGGAGGCGACGTCCTCATGGCCGGCGGCATGGCCGCGATGTTCCTGCCCGCGACGGCCGCCAGTTTCGGGGACCACAGTCTGTGGTGGGTGACCGGGTTCACCGCCGTCGGCCTCGGCAGCGTGGCCCTGTCCGTACGCCACTCTCGGATGCACGGCTGGCGACACGGCCGCCGCTGGGCGCATCACATCATCGGCAGTGCCGCCATGGTCATCATGACGCTGGCCATGCCGGGCACCGAATCCGGGCCGGTGCTGGCTCTGGGCGGGCACTCGATGGCCGGCATGGGCGGACATGGGCACGGATCCAGCGGGACCCAGGCGCACGGGATGACGGGTATGGCCGGGGACGCGGAAGGCATGAGCCACTCCTCGGGGATGACCGCACATGACATGACGGCCGGCGCCACCGAGAGCGCCGCGTCGGGAGGCTCGGCTTCTGTGTGGCGTGTCGTTCTTGTCGCGCTGGCCGTGTACTTCCTGCTCTCGATCGTCGCGTCCGTGTGGGCGCGGGTTCGCGGCACCGACCGGCGGGAGGGTGCGGGCCGCGGTGCGGGCAGGAGCCGCTGGGCGCGGCGGCTTCTCGCCCTGCCCGACACGATCGTGGTGTTCCTCGCCTCCCTGGCCGTCTCCGTCTGGGACATGGCCCGGTCGGGAGGGAACAAGCGCCGGGCACATGCGGCAGGGGGCAACCGGAGCCGCCGTCGCCCGCCGGGCACGTCACCGGGGGCGGCCCTGACGGCCCATATCGGCATGGGTAGCACGATGTGCGCCATGCTCGTCATGATGGCCGCCTGACCGCCCGTCGCCGCCCCTCCTGCGTCACGCCGCTTTGAGTCCCGCCAGGCTCTTGAGGCTGCGGCGCTCGACCGATCAGTGGCCGCCGCTCGACGTAACGGCCAGGCGCTTCTTGAATGTTGTTCCACCGTCCTTCGATTCGAAGACCCCGGTCTGAGTGGCGGCGAGGACGTGCTCGGCCGCGACAGCGGTGAGTGCCTGCGGCCGGCCGCCCGGCACAGTGGAGATCTTCTTCCACGTGATGCCGCCATCCGCACTGCCGTTCAGGCCGCCAGAGGTGTCGATGCCGTAGAGGGCGTCCTTCGTGCTCCAGGAGAGGAAGGCCATCACCGGCTTCTGCGCTTGAGCGAAGGTCTTCCCGCCGTCGCCGCTTCGAACGACTCCGTCCGCGGTCGTGGCCAGGATGACGCCGGGGTCCGTCGGGCTGACCGCTATGTCCAGGGCTTCGAGCCGGGCCCCGTCCTTCCAGGAAATGCCGTCCTTGGTCGTGCGGACCAGGCCGTTGGTGGAGTCGTAGCCGTAGACCGTGCTGTGGGCGAAGTCCAGAGCGTGGAAGTCGGACTCGCCGGACAAGGACAGGGACTTCCAGGTCCTGCCCGCGTCGGCGCTCTTGATGAGCCCCTTGTTGCCGCCGGAGGCCGGGTGGCCGCTGGCGTAGAAGGTCTTCGCGCCGGCCACGGTGAAGCCCATGAAGTCGTCCTTGCTGTCGCCCACCAGGTCGGGCTCCCCCTTGGCATCGGGGGTGTAGACGCCTTCGTGGGTGGCGACGTAGAGGCGCTGGTCGGTGGGGTCCACACCGAGACCGTGGATGTGGCTCACTGTCGTCCCGGCAGCGGCGGACTTGTCGGTCGACTCCTTGCTTTCTCCACCGTCGGAGCAGGCGGCCAGAGTGAGGGTGAGAGCCAGGGCAGTGGCTGCCACGACAGCGGGGCGTTTGTTCATGATTCCTCGGGGCGTAATGGTGCACCGGAACGGCGACGGCCGATCACGGTTTGGCGGGGCACAGGGAGAAGACCGCCCGGGCTCCTCGGGTGCGCGCCTCGGAGCCCTGGGCGGTCAGTGGGTGGTGCGGATCAGATCCGGTCGAGGATCTTCTCGAACTTCTCGACCTCGGCGGACTGGGTCTTCACGACGTCGGCGGCGAGCTTCTTGGCCGCGGCGTCACGACCGTTCTTCTGCTCGTCCTCCGCCATGGTGATCGCGCCCTCGTGGTGCTCGATCATCATCTCCGCGAACATCCGGTCGAATTCCGTGCCCTTGGCGGCCTCGAGCTTCTGCATGTCCTCCTCGGACATCATTCCGGACGTCCCGGATCCGTGGTCCATGCCGGGCATGCTCTCCTCGGCGGACGCCGGCTTGCCCCAGGCCTTCAGCCAGGACTTCATGGTCTGGATCTCGGGATCCTGGGCCTTCTCGATGTCCGCGGCCAAGGTCTTGATCTCCGCGTCGGAGGCCCGGCCGTCCGCGAGCTTGGCCATCTCCAGGGCCTGCTCGTGGTGCGGGATCATCATCTGCGCGAACATGACGTCCGCGTCGTTGAAGGCGCCGGGCGCCGGGGCGTCACCCGCCGTCGTCGGGGTGGACGTGGCAGAGGCGGAGGTGCCGCTCCCGTGGTCCATGCCCTCCATGTCGTCCCCGCCGCAGGCGGCGAGCAGCAGCCCACCCGCCGCGACGGTGCTGATGATCGCCATACGATGACGAAGACGGCGGTGCAGGACAGAGTTGTGGGCAGTCATGTGCGAAATACCTCGTTCGATGAGTTCTGTCAGTGATTGTGGGGATAGGCACGGCGTGCGCGGGCGTGACGCGGCCCGCGCTGCGGTCCGGCCTATATCCGCAGCACTGACAGCTGAACGAGGAGAGGTCTCGGGGGTGGTGGGCTGGGGCACAGCACGGCCATCGCCCGGGCGAGTAGCGCCGTCAGCTGCTCTTTGCGGCGCGATGCGGCGCACAGGAACAACCAGAGCAGCCAGCCGCTGAGCACCGCCACGCACACGGACAGCACGTCCATGCTGATCGTGGGCTCGTCCACCGCGGCCGACGACGACGCCGGTGTCGCGGCCCCGTGGTCCGCCATCGCCTTGTCAGGCCCTGCGAATGTCCGGGTGTCGGCGGCCCCTTGGGCCATGCCGCCTTGGTGCGGGCCTACGACGGCATGGAGAGCGCCGGCCGTCGCCGAGCCCGAAGAGTGCTCCGGATGGCCCATCGTGTGCATGGCGAACACGCCGAATGTGAGCACGGCTACCAGCAGGAGGTACCCGAAGGCGCCACCCGCACGCAGCCGACCGCTCACACGCAACATGCCAGACATACTACTAAGCCGCTTCATAGAACGGCCACCGGACCGGGCCCGGCCGGCTCACGCCCATCGGCCGTCCCTCCTCGGGCCGCGATC
This sequence comes from Streptomyces sp. NBC_00457, assembly GCF_036014015.1. Lineage (NCBI taxonomy): Bacteria > Bacillati > Actinomycetota > Actinomycetes > Kitasatosporales > Streptomycetaceae > Streptomyces > Streptomyces sp. NBC_00457. The sequence goes on from NZ_CP107905.1 coordinate 422,714, forward strand.
TCCGTGCGCCACTGCGCCCATCCTCTGTTGATACTCGGCGGCATCGACGCGGCCATGCATCCGCAGGCCGACGAGCCACTGCTCTGCGGCGGCCAGGGCGGCCCGTCGCCCCCTCAGCCTCGCCAGGGGTGGACACCGCGATTCCTCCGGCGTGCGACTGGGCGCGTCATCGCGCGAGCGGTCCGCCCAGCATGTCCAGGACGGCCCCGCCCAGCAGCCCGAGTAGGACGGATCCGATCGCCGCCGCGTAGGCAACGACGGCAGCTGATCTTGACCGCGTACCCGGATCACCCACGGCACCGTGTGAGAGAAACGCCGGGGCGATCCAGCGCAGGTAGTAGAAGAGTGAAGCCACCGTGTTGACGGCCGCGACGACCACGAGCCATGCGTAGCCGCCGTCGAAGGCCGCGCTGAAGGCTTCCAGCTTGCCGAGGAAGACGGCGGTCGGGGGCGTGCCCACCAGGCCCAGCAGGCAGACGACGAGCGAGGCCAGCAGGGCCGGTTGGGTCCGCGCCAGGCCCCGGTAATCGTCGATGGTGTGGGCTGCGGGGAGTGCGCAGACGACGGCGAAGGCGCCGAGGTTGGTCAGCGCGTATCCGGCCAGGTAGTACAGGAACGCCTCCTGGTCGAGGTCAGTGCGTCCGGCAACGGCCACCGGGAGCAGGAGATAGCCGACCTGGCTGATGGTGGAGTACGCGAGGAGCCGCTTGACGTCCTGTTGGAAGAAGGCCGCCAGGTTGCCCAGTGTCATCGAGGCCACCGAGAGCACGGCCACCAGGTCTGCCCATGGCAGGTCGGCGTCCGCGAGCGGCACGGCGGCGAGTCGGTAGAACGCCGCCAGCGCGCCGATCTTGGGGATCGTGGTGAGGAAGGCGGCGACCGGCGCCGAGCTGCCCTGGACGGCGTCCGGCACCCAGAAGTGGCCGGGCACGCCGCCAGCCTTGAACAGGATACCGGCGAGCAGGGCGAGTGTGCCGACCGCCACCAATCCGGCCGGTGCCTCGGCGAGTTCGGTGCGCAGCATGGGATACGCAGTGGCCCGCCCGGCGGCGAGCAGCACGGTGACGCCGACGAGCATCAGCACGCCGAGGAGCGCGCCGACGACGTAGAACTTCAGGGCCGCCTCGGTACCGGGGCCATCCTTGCGGAACCCGGCGAGCGCGTAGGCGGGCACGCTGGCCAGCAGGTAGCCGGCGGCGAGGAGGAGCAGGTCCTGGGATCCGGCCATCATCAGGGCGCCGGCGGAGGCGAGTTGGAGCAGGACGTAGAACTCGGTCTCGCGCGGGTCGGCGTACAGGCGCGGCATGGCGAGCGCGAGGACCAGCAGCGTGGCGCCGAGGATGACGATCCTGCTGGTGGCCGTGAGCGTGTCCAGGGCGAAGGACTCGCCGAAGGCCGTCTCCACGGGCTTGGTCGCGGCCATCGCGGCGGCCACGATCCCCGCGGTGCAGGCCGCTCCCGCCAGGGCCCCGGTCAGCCACTGGCGGCGGCGCGGCAGCCACGCCCCGAGCAGCAGACCGAGTACGGCGGAGGCGGCGAGCAGGACCTCGGGCAGGAGGTCGAGGGGGTTCTCGTTCATCCCGGTCATCTCGTTCATCGCGCGAGCAGCTCCAGCACGGTGCGCGAGGCGGGTTCGATGACGTCGAGGACGAACCTGGGAGCGAGGCCGAGGACGACGCCCAGGGCCAGCAGCGGGACGATCGCGAGCCCTTCGTGAACGCGGATGTCGGGGAACGGCCGGTCGGTACCCGGCGCGGCGACGGGCAGCCGCAGCGGACCGAGGAAGACCTGTTGCAGGGCACGCAGGAACAGACCCGCGGTGAGCAGGATCCCCAGCACGGCCAGGCCCGTGGCGACCGGCTCCGGCCCCAAACTCCCGGTGAGGATCTGAAACTCGGCGATGAAGCCGGAGAAGCCGGGCAGCCCGAGGGAGGCGAAGGCGGCGACGCCGGCCAGCGCGGCAAAGACGGGCGCCCGCCCGGCGACACCCGAGTACGCGGACATCTCGTACGTCCGCCCACGCTCGTACAGCACGCCGGAGAGCAGGAACAGCGCCCCGGTCAGCAGCCCATGGCTGACCATCTGGAAGACGGACCCGGTGATGGCGAGTCGGCGGGCCTCCTCCTGCCCGGCGCCGACGGCACCTGCCGCGCCGATCGCAAGGATGATGTAGCCCATGTGGTTGACGGAGGTGTAGGCGACCATCCGTTTGAAGTCGGTCTGGGCGAGGGCGACGAGCGCGCCGTACAGCACGGAGACCACGCCGACGACGACGAAGACGAGAGCGTAGTCCCGCCAGGCGTCGGGCAGGACGGGCATGGCGATGCGCAGGAAACCGTAGGTGCCCATCTTCAGCAGCACTCCGGCGAGGATCGCCGACCCGGCAGCCGGGGCGTCGGTGTGGGCGGGCGGCAGCCAGGTGTGGAAGGGCACGGTCGGGGTCTTGACCGCCAGTCCGACGGCGACGGCGAGGAGGACGAGGCCGCCGTATGTCCCGCGTCCGGCCAGTGGGTTGGCGTCGGTCAGTTCGACGATGTCGAAGGTGTGCGGGTCGGCGGCCAGGTACAGACCGATGAAGCCGAGCAGCAGGGCGAGGGAGCCGATGAAGGTGTAGAGGAAGAACTTCAGCGCGGCGCGGGCGGCGTCCTTGTGGCCCCACCCGGCGATGATGAAGTACATCGCCACGATGGACAGGTCGAAGAAGACGAAGAACAGGATCAGGTCGAGGGCGACGAACAGGCCGAGGCATGTGGTCTGGAGGAAGAGGAACAGGGCCGCGAACTCCCTGGGCCGCCGGGTCTCGCGCCAGGCGTACGCGGCGCAGGCGAGGAACAGCACGCAGGTGACGGCCACCAGGGGCAGGGACAGGCCGTCGACTCCGACGTGGTAGCTGATGCCCGCGCTGGGGATCCAGCGGGCCTTGGTCTCGTACTGCATGCCGCCGTCGGCCCGGTATCCCGCCCAGACGATCACCGTCAGGACCAGCTCGGCAGCGGCGGTCGCTACCCAGGCCGTCAGGAACAGAGTGCGTGGCGCACTGCGCGGCACGCACAGCAGGAGGGCCGCCATGGCGGTCGGGAGCAGGACGATGGCCGTGAGCACGGCGGTCACCTCACGAGGACGAGGACGACGGCGAGGACGGTGAAGGCGGCGACCGCCTGAGCGAGGTACTGATGCAACTGCCCGGTCTGCGGCCTGCGCGCCCAGCGGCCGAGCACGCGGGCACCGCCCGCCACGCCCTCCACGGTGCCGTCGACGAGCCGCTCGGCCTGGGCGTTGGTCCATTGGGCCAGCCGCACCGAGCCGCGGGCCGTGCCCTCGACGGCGCGGTCCAGCACCCGGTCGTCGAAGGCGGCGAGGGCGTGAGCGAGGCGCATGACCGGGCGTACGAGGAGGACACGCGCCGCGTTTTCCAGGAGCAGCCAGTCCGAAACCCGGCCCGCGATCCGGCCGGGCAGAATGCGGAGTTGAGGGCCGCGGATCCAGACCACGGCCGAGACGGCGACCGCGAGCACGCCAGACAGCGCGAACTCCCATACATACGGGGTTGGTTGCGCTCCGCCGCCGAGCGTCTGCTCGACCGCGTCCCGTACGGGCGGAAAGGATGTGACGGTCAGGGCGGCGCAGGCGATGGCAAGGGTCACGAGCGGCAGCCGGGTCGCATACGGCAGCGGCTCCCGACGGTCACCCGTTGCAGGAGCGGGCTGCCAGACGAACCACAGCGCCTTCGCGCTGTAGACCGCGGAGATCACCGCACCTGCCAGCCCGACGACGTACAGCGCCGCGTTGTCCCCAAGGGCGCCGGCGAGGAGTACGTCCTTGGCCGCCCACAGCGCCAAGGGCGGGACCCCGGCCAGAGCCAGGGCCGCGACGCTGAAAGTGATCCCGGCCGTACGGTGCCGCCGGGCCGCACCCCGCAAGGCAGGCAGCGCCTTGCTGCCCAAGGTCGTCAGCCATGCGCCCGCCACGAGGAAGGCCAGGCTCTTCGCGGCGGCGTGCGCGATGAGTTGCAGGGTTCCGCCGGTGACCGCACCGGCTCCGGCGGCGAGCACCATGAAGCCGATCTGGGCGCAGGTCGAGGCGGCGAGCAACTGCTTGAGGTCGGTCTGCGCCACGGCGACCAGGCCGAGCACCACCGCCGTCACCGCACCCGTCCATGCCACGAGAGGCCCGCCCCAATCGGACTGCGCGAGCAGTGGCTCCAGCCGCAGCAGCAGATACGCCCCTGCCACCACCATGGTCGCCGAGTGCAGCAGGGCGGAGACCGGGCTCGGGCCCTGCATGGCCCTGGACAGCCAGAAGCTGAACGGCAGTTGGGCCGACTTGCCGAACGCGGCCGCAATGATGCCGACGGTGATGACCGCGGACCACGCGCCGGTCGCGTCCGGGAGCTCGTCGAGGGCGAGGGAACCGGCCTGCCCACTGGCCAGCGCCGCCCCGGCTGCGAGGTAGAGGCCGAGGTCGGCGGCGCGGGTGGTGAGGAAGGCCGTGTTGGCGGCATCGCCGCGCTCGGGGTCGCGCCACCAGTAACCGATCAGCGCCCAGGAGGTGGCGCCCATCACCTCCCACGCCATCAGCAGGACCGTCAGCGTGGTAGCGGTGACCGTCGTCAGCATCGCGCCGGCGAACAGCAGCATCAGTCCGAAGAAGCGGGCGCGTGCCTCCCCCGGTCCGATGTCGGCGACGCTGAACAAGAGGACGGCCGCGGTCACCACGGTGACGGTGACGACCATGAGGCCCGACAGCCCGTCGACCGCGAGCCCGGCGGGGAGCCCATCAAGCAGCGGCGCCTCGACCCGGGGATGCTCGAACGCCACCGCGACGGCGAGGCCGAGTGCGGCAACGGCCGTACCGACCGCGACCGTCGGGGCGTACCGGTCCGCCGGGCGGCCGATGACCGCGAGCACAGTCCCCACGGTCAGCGGCAGCGCGATGAGCGCCCACAGCAGCGCGCTCACTCCTTCAACTCCGCCGCCATGTCGGTCATGTCGACCTCACGGGCCCGGAACAGCGCGGTGACCACGGCGAACCCGATCGCCATCTCCACCGCCATGACCGTGACCGCCAGGACGACCAGCACCTGCCCGTCGGCCGCCTCCGGCGCGATGTAGTGCCACACGGCCGCCGCGCCGACGATGATGCCGCCCAGCATCAGTTCCAGCCCCATCATCAGCATCACGATCGACTGCTGGGTGAGCGCGCCGAACAGGCCGATGCTGAACAGAGCCGCTGCGAGCAGCAGAAAGAGTTCCAGGCTCATCGGACCGTCCCTCCCCGTACCGGGTCGTCGGCGGTACGCGCCTTGAGATCGTCGCCGAAGCGGTCGTAGCGGCCCCGACGGGTGGCCAGGACGACGGTCGCGACGATGGTGGCGAACAGGGCGAGGCCCAAGGTCATCATGGTGAGCATCTGCGGACCCATCAGCGACAGGCCCAGGTCCATGGTCGGATCGGCCGACGGCCTGCCGCGCCGGGACGGCCACGGAGCGAGCAGGATCCCGGCGGCGAGCACGGCGAAGACCACCGCGCAGATCACGGCAGCGCCCTTCGTGTTGTGCACCATGGTCATCGGCATGAGCCCCGCTGGGTTCATCATGTACATCACCATGAACACGGCCATGATGGCCATCTCGATGGTCATCATCAGCACGATCACGACCCCGAGGTAGTCCAGCCCGAGCAGCAGCACTTCACCGCCGACGCACAGGAGAGAGGTCAGCAGCGCGTACGTCGCCCGGGCCATGGAGTCGAACCGGAACACCATTAACCCACTGGCCACCGCCAGCAGGGCCAGCACCCAGAAGACCACGTCGTCGAGCACGGCCCTCACCTCCTCATCGGTTCAGGACGACGACGGCCACGACCAGCGCCTGAAGCAGCGTCAGCGGCACCAGCACCATCCACGCCAGCTCCATGTACCGCTCCATCCGCAGCACGGGCAGCAGCCGACGCCCTGCCACCAACAGCGCCAGCACCGCCGCCGTCTTCAGCAGCGTCCACGCCCAGCCCGGCAGCAGCGGGCCGTGCCCGCCGCCGAGGAACAGCGGCACGCTGAAGCCGGCGGTCACCACGAGCAGCATCCACCGGCCGCCCAGGAACACCAGCCGGTCCACGCCCGCCAGTTCGACGGCGGCGCCCCCTGCCGCGTCCTGTGCGAGCGGGTACGCGAACGGCCCCCAGAAGGCCATCGCGAGCGCGCTCAGCAGGTAGACGACGAACGCGGCCGGCATCCACACCACGAACCACAGCCCGCCCTGGGCCGCGACCAGGTCCCCGACCCGGAGCGACTCGGCTCCCAGGGCGGCGGTGGTGATCGCGAACATGTGCGGAAGTTCGTACGCCAGACCCTGCGCCAGGAACCGGTACCCACCGATCAGCGACAGCGCCGAGTTCGGCCCCCAGCCCGCCAGCCAGACCGCCGCCCAGGCCAGTGCCTCCATCGCGTTGAACCACACGATGCCGACGGACGGATCGCTCACGGAACGGAAGCCCCACGGCAGTACGGCACCCGCGAGCACCGCCGCCACCGGGACCAGCACCATGCCCAGCCGTCCGAGGAGCCGGTCGGCGGCCGTCGTACGGCGCGGCTGCTGGACGAGCAGCCGCAGGGCTTCGCGTAACGGGGCCATCGCTCGCAGCCCCGCCTCCCGGACGCTTCCGGCGGGCCCGCGCTCGGCCGCCCCGGACAGGACCGCGTCGAACCCGGCCGTGACCACGGCGGCCACCGCCAGGGCGACAGGGAGGATGACGGTCGCCCAGAGGGGCGCGGCATCAGACATGGGCCGCCCCTGACACGGGCGCGAGCGCGAGTTCATCGAGGTCGGGATCAAGGCTGGCCACGATGATCCGTGCGCAGGCGAACTCCGCGCCGGTCAGCAACTCCGGAAGGATGTCGAGCAGCGCCTGCGACGGCGGCTGCGCTCCGTCCAGGCGTCCGCGCGGGCCGGTGAGATCGTCCGGCGTCAACGGCTGTTCGGCGTCGAGTACTTCGAGGCCGCGCTCGACCTCGTCCAGCCAGATCCGCAGTCGGTCGTATGCGTCCCCGTCCGCAGTGAGGGCCGGCCCGGTCACTCCTGCCTCGCCCGCTCTGGCGGACGACAACTCCCCCAGCCCGGCGATCGACCAGCGCAGGGTGCGTGACCGCCGCACTCTGCGCAGTACCCCGCGCAGGTCGCCGCCGATCCCTTCGCGCGGCGCCCCCGACAGCAGCTCGTCCCGCAGCCGACGGCACCGCGCGGCGACGTCGTCCCAGCCGACGACAGCGAGGAGCCGCGCCACACTGTCCAAATGCGCGGCACAGCGCCGACGCGCCGCACTTCCGCTGGTGACTTCCTCCCCCTGCGCCGCCCGCAGCCATGGCTCGTCCCAGAAGGGCAGTCGATGGCCGCGCGGTACGGGGAGGTGGTCGACCTCTACGTCCTGTACGACGTCTCCTTGCAGAGTGAGTCGGAGAACGAGCCCTGTCGGCCAGTCGGTCAGGCCGGGGCCGATCGGTACGTGCAGCTGATCGAGTCTCAGCTCGTCACGGTCGTCGGCCCGTTCGGCCATGGGCAGGCCTGCCACATCGCCCATGGCATGCATGTCGTGGCCCATGTGATCGATGTGGGCGAAATGGCCTTCGTGCTCCGTGTGATCCAGGTGCGCGGCGTGGTCGTCGGGGTGGTGGTTCTCGTGGCCCTCATGGCCGGGGTGAGCCGCAGGGCCGCCATGGCCGTGGCCCATGGACCGGTGCGGATGACCTTGATCGTCGGGTGCTGGAGGCGGCGAGCTGCCGTGGTGGGCCCCGTGGCCCTGATCGTCACCGTGCCCTTGATGCTCCCCTTGCGCACGACCGCCAGGCTCACCCGCCGCGGCCCCCTGCTGGTCGTCCACTTCGGCCTCGCGCGGAGTAACCGCCCTCTCGGTCAGATCCCTCCGCGCCATCTCGAGCGCGTGCACGGCGTGCCCGGTCTCCTCGACCACGATGCGCACGGCCGGGTCCGGCATCGACCGCTCGATGTCGTCCAGCCACTCCGCCTCCCGCGGCTCCGGGACGCCACAGACGACCATCAGGTCGGCGGCGGCGGGGGCGCCCGCCACCGGCCACCCCCGCCGGCGTACCTCTGCCTCCACCGCCAGCCGGATGTCCGTCGCTCCGGGCAGCGCGACCGCCAGGACCGCCGGACGCTGCATCGCCGTACGCCGCAGGAGATTTCTCAGGTCCACCGCAGGGCTCCCTCGCGCCAGGCGTAGGCCACCGCAGCGAAGAGGATCCCCAGGAAGAGGAACATCTCGACAACGGCCGTGGTGCCCACTTCGGAGACGACCTTCACCCACGGGTACATGAAGAGCATCTCCATGTCGAAGGCCAGGAAGATCATGGTGACCGCGTACCAGCGCACATGGAACCGGGAAACGGCATGCTCACCCGGCTTGAGACCTCCGGAGAAGGGGCCCGTCTCCAGGGGAGTCCGCGCTGCCGCCAGCCACAGGCCCAATCCGTAGAGGAGCGCCAGCCCGGCCCCGACCACACCGAGAAGGACCAGCATCGGCTGCCATGCGTCCATCCCGCCCGACCTCCGTTCTCGACGTCATACGGCTTATGGCGAAGCGCCCCACCACTAAGGACATTCGTGGTGGGAATACCACCAGGACCACTCCCACCCCGAGGAGAGCTTACCCCCTAGGGGTATTGTGGGCACTCCTCTTCGGAAGGAGCAAGAACATGGTTCAGAAGGTGTACGACGTCAAAGGCATGACGTGCGACCACTGCGTCCAGGCCGTCAGCTCCGAACTCAGCGGCCTCCCCGGAGTCGAGGACGTCCAGGTGGATCTGCCGTCGGGCCAGGTCACGGTGACCAGCGAACGGCAGCTGGATTCCGGCGCCGTCGCCGCTGCGGTCGACGAGGCAGGCTACGAGCTCGCCGGCGGCGAGAGCCAGTGAACCGGCGGGCCGAGCTGCTGCGCCGGGCCGTCGGTCACCCTGTCGTCAGGCTCACGGCCGCGGCGCTTCTCCAGGCCGCGGCCTCCCGCCTCACGGATCCCGGAGCCGCCCCGGCGCGAAAGCCCTGCGCGTGCGGCGGCGCTGCCGGCACGGTTCGCTGAGCTGGTCCGGTCACCACGACAAGGGCTGCTCTGCTCCCCCTTGTAGGGCGTAGGTATGGCGCAGCTGGCAGTCCTACGAATTCAGGCCGCCGACACGGCGTGCAGGCCGGAACGACGGCGCCCGAGGCCTCACCCAACGCCGAAAACACCGGAACCGGCGCAGGTGAGGAAGAAGGCGGCCATGCGGAGGACGGCCACGCCCCTTGAGTCGGGGCGCCGGTGGCCGGGGGCTGCATCAGACTACGACCGCTGCGGCTCCCGGCACCGGAGGAACTGTCGGCCTTGTTGCCCGGGTCAGTGCACATGCGGGCCGCCGGTCGACTGCGGTTTGCCACGCGGTACGAGGCCCAGGGCCACGACGGCGCTGACGGCGGCAGCCACCGCACACACCGTGAACGCGTCGGCGAAGCCACCCACCGCGCCTCGCTCGAAGCCGGTTGCCGCGACGGTCGAAACGACGGCGACGCCGATCGAGCCACCGACCTCGTGGAAGGTGTTGACGACTCCGGAGGCGAGCCCCGCCTCCCGATGCTCGACCATCGCCAGCGCGGTCGTCGTGGCGGTGACGAACACCGCGCCGATGCCGAGCGAGGCGATCACGAAGCCGGGCAGGAGTCCGGCGTACAGGCTGCCGGTCTCCGACAACTGGGTCAGGGGAATGGTTCCGGCGGTGGCGACGAGCATGCCCGCGACAGCGGTCGGGCGGCTGCCGATCCGGCCCACGAGCCGGGACCCGAGGTGGGCGCCGATGCCGGTGGCCACGGCGACGGGCAGGAACACCAGCCCGGTCCGCAGCGGGCTGAAGCCGCGAACGTGCTGGAGATACACCGACCCGAGGAAGAAGAACGCGATCAGCAGGGCGGTGGCGATCAGCATCAGGAAGGCACCGGCGAGCACCGGTCGGCGGGTGAACATCCGAAGATCCATCAGCGGAGCCCGGCTGGCCCGCTCGACCAGCGCGAAGGCCGCATAGGCGAGTACCGCACCGGCCAGCGGCAGCAGGGTCGAAGCGTCCGCCCATCCGGCGTCCCCCGCCTTGACCAAGCCGTAGATCAGGGCTGCGGTGCCCGCGGTGACGAGCAGCGCGCCGGGGATGTCGAGTCGTGCGGGCTGCGGAGCGCGGGCAGGGACGAAGGCGGGCAGGGCGAGCAGCAGGAGCAGCCCGACGGGCACGTTGATGTAGAACACCCATTGCCAGCCGGGTCCGTCGGTCAGGGCTCCGCCGAGGAGTACGCCGGCCGCCGAGCCGGTGCCGCCGATCGCCGCCCAGACACCGAGCGCCTTGTTGCGTTCGGTGCCGTGGAAAGTGGTGGTGACGATGGAGAGCGCGGCCGGGGACAGCAGGGCGGCGCCGACGCCCTGGCCGATCCGGCCGCCGAGCAGCGTCGGGGCGTTCTCGGCGAGACCGGTGACCAGTGAGGCGGCCGTGAAGAGCACGAGTCCGGCGAGCAGGGTGCGACGGGCGCCGAGGGCGTCGGCGAGTCGGCCGCCGAGCAGCATCAGCCCGCCGAAGCAGAGGGTGTAGGCGGTGACCACCCAGGTCAGGGTCTCCCGGCCGAGGTCCAGGTCGGACGCCATGTCGGGCAGGGCGACGTTCACGACGGTGACGTCGAGGATCAGCATGAACTGGGCGACGCAGATCAGCGCGAGGGCTGCCCAGCGGTGCGGGTCGGTGGGCGGGTGGTGGTCGTGTTCGGCCATGTGCGGGGCACCGGCTGCGGAGTGGGTCATGACGGGTCCTTCGGGTGTGTTGTTCCGGTCGGGTCCGCGCCGCGGGCCGGGGCGAGGAAGAGGGCGAGGAGCACGCCCGCCGCAGTGACACCGGCACCGGCGAACATCGCCGGTCCCATGCCGTCGACGAACGCGCGGCGGGCGGCCTCGGCGAAGGCGTTTCCGGCCCCGCCCGGCAGTTGCTCGGCGAGGGCGAGCGCGGTGCCCAGGGACTCCTTCGCGGAGTCGAGGAAGCCCTCGGGAACAGGGGCGGACAGGTCGTCGAGTCCGCTGCGGTAACGGTCGGAGAGCAGGCTGCCCATGACGGCGACTCCGCTCGCCGCACCGAGTTGGATGGCGGCGCTGTTGGTGGCCGAGCCCACGCCGAGGTCGTTTTCGGGCAGCGAGCCGACGATGGCGTCGCTGGTCGCGGTGATGACGAATCCGGCGCCCGCGCCCAGCAGCAGCATCGCCACCAGAGCCCGGCCGTAGCCGTCCGTCGCCTCGGTGGTGGCGAGCACCACTGAAGAGGCGGACAGCAGGGCGAGCCCCACGGCTGACACCGCGCGCATCCCCATGCGTGGCGTGAGAACGCCCGCCAGTGGTCCGGCAACCAGCAGCGCGAGCGCGGCCGGGCCGAGCCGGAGCCCTGTCTGCCCGGGGCTGTACCCGAGCACCAACTGGAAGTGCTGCACGGCCACGAACAGCGTGCCGATCAGCGCGAACGCACCCAGCAGCACCAGCAGGTCGCCCGTGGCGAGCGGCCGGTGCCGGAAGATCCTGGACGGCAGCATCGGGGACGCGGCCCGGCGCTGCCATGCGAGGAAGGCGACCAGCAGGAGGGCACCCGCCGCGAAAGCGGCCGGCACGGCAGAACTCGTCCAGCCGCGGTCGGGCCCTTCGATGACCGCCCAGAGCACGCTTGCCACGGCCACCACGGACAGCAGCGCCCCGGCGGGATCCAGTCGCCCGCTCTCGGGCGCACGGGAGTTGGGCACGAGCAGGGCTGCGGCGATCAGGCCCGCGATGCCTATGGGGAGGTTGATCAGGAACACCGCGCCCCACCAGTAGTGGCTCAGCAGCCAGCCGCCGGCCATCGGCCCGATCACCGTCCCGACGCCGACGGCCGCCGACCAGATGCCGATCGCCTTGGTGCGTTCGGCGCCGCGCGGGAAGACGTTCCCGATGACGGCGAGCGTGGCGGGCATGATCAAGGCCTCGCCGACTCCCATGGCTCCACGGGCGAGAACCAATGTGGTGACGGTTCCGGCGTATGCGGCGACCACGGACGCTGCCGTGAACAGCGCCAGGCCGGTCATGAAGATCCACTTACGGCCGAGCCGGTCCGCCAGGCTGCCGCAGAACAGCACCAGGCTGCCGGACATCAGCGCATAGCTGTCGACGATCCACTGCAACTGGCTAGTGGAGGCGCCGAGTTCACCGACGAGGGTCGGCAGGGCGACGTTCAGCACGGTGGTGTCGAGGCCGACGACCAGCAGGCTCACGCTCACGACGGCGAGGGTGAGCCAGCGTCGGACCGGCGGGTCGGCCGTCTGCGGTAGGGCGGTTTCCCGATGCGTCACGGAAGGCACGAGGTCCCCTTTCTCGTGCACGGTCTCGCTCGACCGCGCGACTAACTGAACCATACTGTTCAGTTCATATGAACTCAACCGTACAGTTCAGGTGGGTGCTAGGGTCGAGCCCATGAGCGTGGACAGCGTCAAGCAGCCCCCCAGCGGACCCCGCGCGGAGCTCAAGCGGCAGGCCATCGTGCGGGCCGCCCGCGAGCTGTTCCTACGGGAGGGCTTCGGCGTCGGTATGGACACCATCGCCGCCGAGGCAGGCGTGTCGAAGGTGACCGTCTACAACCACTTCGGCAGCAAGGAAGCCCTGTTCACGGCCGTCATCACCAGCGCGCTCGACGAGCCGCTCGCCGGGGAGTCGTCGGCCGCACTGGAAGGCCTGGCCGAAGCCGAGGACCTGCGGGCCGCCCTCGTCGAAGCGGCCCGCACCTGGGTCCACGCCGTCCGCACCAACCACGAGGTCACGGCTCTTCGCAACCTCGTCGCCGCCGAACTCCACCGCTTCCCCGAGCTGGGCGAGGCCTGGAGACACCGCGGCACGGAAAGCCACCACCCCGCCGTCGCAGGCGCCCTGCGCGCCCTCACCGAGCAAGGCCGGCTGGAGATCCCCGACCTACAGGTGGCGATCGTCCAGTTCTACGGGCTCCTGGTCTTCCCCCACATGGTCTTCAGCTCCTACGGCACGCATATCGACGAGGACCTGACGGACCGTCTCATCACCAGCGGCGTCGACATGTACCTCGATCACTACGGACCTCGGGGCGCATAGCCGCCCATCCGCGTCGAGTTGAGCCCGACAGGGGCGGAGCACCGTGCGGTGCCCCGCCCCTGCGCCGGAGAGCCGTTGGGTCAGGCGGTGGCGGACAGCGGCTCGGCGGCGGCTGGCGCCGTCAGTCGGCCGGTACGGTGCAGGCCGTACAGGGCGGCCGCGCACGCCAGGCCCAGCACGCACAGCGTGATCCACGGCAGGGCGGGCATCCCGGCCGCGCGGGCGGCGTCGAGTGCGGCACCCGTGCCCAGGTTTCCGACCGTGATGCCGATGCCGCAGATCGTGTTGTACAGCCCGTAGTGGGTGGCGACGAGGCGGTCACCGGAGAGACGGACGATGGTGTCCATCTCGAAGGGGTAGGCGATCATCGTGCCGACGGCCAGCAGCAGGGCGGCGAGCGTCGGCGGCACCGCCGCGAGCAGCCACAGGCCGATCCCCGACTCCGGTACGGGCACGGCAGTGGCCACCAGCAGGGGAACGAAGGCCAGCCCCATCACCGCCAGCCCTAGCACGAGCGCCTGCCCAGGCTCGTACCGCGCCTTGCACCACGCCGTCACCCGGGTCTGGCCGAGGATCGTGCTCAGCCCCGAGACGGCGAAGAGCACCGCCACCGCCGCCGTGCCGAACTCCCCGTCGCCGCCGAGCCGGCGCACCTCCAGCGGCAGCGCCAGATAGACCTGGAAGGACAGGACGTACGAGCCGATCATGGCGACGGAGAAGAGCAGGAAGGGCCGGTTGGCGAGGATGCCGCGCCACTGGGCGAACACACCCTGACCGCCGTCGCTGTCCTGCCGCTTGGTGTTCTCGGACCGCCGGGCGGGCAGCGCGCGGATCTGTACGACGCTGAGCAGCGCGAAGATCCCGGCCGCCACCAGGCAGGTGATGCGGAAGTCCACCCCGGTCAGCACCATGCCGACCAGCGGACCCAGCAGGATGCCGGCCTGGTAGAACACGTTGAACAGCGCGAACGCCTCGACCCTGCGCTCCCCCGCGTCGGCCGCGAGGTACGCCCGTACGGCCGGGTTGAACAGCGCCCCGGCCAGCCCGGTGGCCGCGGAGGCGGCGAGCAGGGCGGGCAGGGAATCGACCAGTCCGAGCGTCGCGAAGCCGAGGGTGCGCAGCACACACCCGGCGACGATCATCGGCTTGTAGCCGAGCCGGTCGGCGAGCGTGCCGCCGACCAGGAACATGCCCTGCTGGCTGAAGTTCCGTACGCCCAGGACGAGTCCGACGATCCAGCCGGCCAGCCCGAGCGTCCCGGACAGGTGGGCAGCCAGGTAGGGCATCAGCATGTAGAAGCCGAGGTTGATGGTGAACTGGTTGACCATCAACAGCTGGACGCTGCGTTCGTACGACCGAACCTGGGTGAGCAGCCCCTTCACCGGTCCTGCTCCGCGCTGCGCAGGGTGAGGGGGTCGACCACGGTGGTGCACCGGGTCCAGCGGGTGACCTCTTTCTCGTCCAGGCGGCCGATCAACTCCGGTTCGGGCGCCGGTGGCAAGTCCAGCAGACGGTGGGCGGCGCAGTAGTCGTCGTCGTAGACGGTTCCCAGGTAACGCTGCGGGCCATCGGGGAAGATCGCGACGATCCGTGCGTCCGCGGGCATCGTCCGGGCCAGCCAGCCGGCCACCAGCGCAACCGCGCCGACGCTCCAACCGCCGGTGGCGTAGTGGGAGGCGGCCAGTTGGCGGCAGGTCCACACCGCCTCGGCCGGGGAGACCCAGTGCACCTCGGAGAAGTTCTCGTAGGCGACGTTGCGGGGGTAGATGCTGGAGCCGAGTCCGCGCATCAGCCGCGGCCGGGCGGGCTGGCCGAAGATCGTCGAACCGGGGGCGTCCACGCCGACAACGGTCAGCTCCGGGTAGAGCTGGCGCAGGACCCGTGAGATGCCGGCCGAGTGACCGCCGGTACCCACGCTGCACACCAGCACGTCGATGTGGCCCATTTCGGAGGCGAGTTCGAGAGCCAGCGGGGTGTAGGCGGCGACGTTGTCGGGGTTGTTGTACTGGTCCGGGCACCAGGAGTCCGGGTGCTGCTCCAGCAATCGCTGTACGCGGTCGCGGCGGGCCTGCTGCCAGCCGCCCGTGGGATGGGGCTCGGAGACGACGTTGACCTGGGCGCCGTACGCGCTCAGCAGCCGGGTCATGGACAACTCCAGTCCCGGGTCGGTGACCAGGGTGACCGGGTGGCCGTACACCATCCCGGCCAGCGCCAGCCCAAGACCCAGGGTGCCGCTGGTGGACTCGATGATCCGTCCGCCGGGCCGCAGGTCGCCACGGGCACGCGCCCGCTCCACCATGTGCAGCCCCGGGCGGTCCTTGATACCGCCGGGATTGAAGCCCTCAAGCTTCGCCCAGAAGCCGCGCCCAGCTGGTGTCAGCGGCTCCGACACCCGCAGCAGCGGGGTGTTGCCCACCAGCCCGGACAGGGCCGACTGGCCGGAGGCGGCCGCGGTCTTGATCAATGAAGCCATGTCTGTGTGTTCACTCTCGCTCGATGAAGGCACGGTGCGGGTTCATCTCGCGCCCCAGGGCGACAGGACGGACCGTGGGTCCGCGCTCAGGCCACGGGTGCGCGGCAGCCGAAGTCGGTCGGCTGCGAACGAGTGGTCTAGATCCGCCACCGCGACGTACGCACGAGCGCCTCGCGGCCGGTGCGTACGCGGCGACGTCTGCGAGAGTCATGCCGTACGAGGGGTCTCGCCAACGCCATGGTCACGGCGACGAGTACGACCACGGTCAGCGCGGCGAGGGAAAGATCCTCCGTCGACTGGGCCGCTGTACGGATGATCAGGTCCGTCGCGCAGTCCTCGTCGCCGTGGGGGGCGTGGTGCCCGTGAGACTCCCCACCGACAGCCATCGCTGAAGTAGCTGCAGGAAGGGACACCGGCCCGTGCGTCTTCTCCAGCACACCGTGCATGGCGGCGCACAGCATGAGCGCCACCACGAGGGTGCCGCGGATGGCAGAGACGAGTCGGCGCCACCGCGATGAGCCGTATCGCGCCCACGGCGCGAGCGTTCGGGAAAGTGTCGGCACAGGTTCTCCGCGCGGCTGCCACCTCTCCGCTGAGGGCGGAGGGAGGCGCAGACATGGGTGGGGGGCAGGACGGCATCGACGAGCGAGATCGGCCCATCATGGGCATGGAATCCGGAGCTCGTCGTGCGTGATCAGCCGAACCGGTGACAACCGGCAGGCCAGTTGGCGGACTCTGCGTACTTCTAGACCTGCTGCACCACGGATGCTGCTCTCAGCGCCGCCGGTGATGCCCCGCCCATTGGCTCACGAGCGGCAGGCCCACGCACGGCCGAGGTGTCGTCGGCACTGGTTGATTCGCGAACCGACGCTGCAAAGCAGGGCGTTACGAGGACAGGACCCTGCTGAGGCTGCCCGGATGCGCACTGCTCACCAGGGCGCGAGGACTCGTGACCACCATGGTGGTCGTCGGCTCCCGCGGCGAACTGGGGGGCAGGATCGACGGCAGCGTGAATGCCATCAAACGGCGCTGCCGCAGGGGCCGTTGCACTGGTGGAGAGATGTCCCCGGACGCTCTCGACGTGCACGCCGTGTGTCACGAGGACACCGAACAGGAGCACGGCGATGGCCAGCACGCGCAGCAGCGGACCCGCACCGGAGCGGGTTCTTACTGTGCGCCAAGGCGACCGAGCCGTAACCATGCCGTGATCCTAGCTGCCGGGGAGCGTTGATCGACCACCAACCCGGAAACGTCGGGTTAACTCGCCAGGCGATTGGCCGGTTGCTACGGCGAGTGTGCACGCGCCTCAGTGCGCGTGCCCCGCCGCACGCACCGTAAAGGCTGCCGTGCGCACCTTGCCCTCGTGCTGGAAGTCCAGGAACAGGCGGTACGCGCCGCCGCTGGGCGCCGTAGCCGTGAAGGAGACCTCGGGGCCGGGCTGGGTCTTGCCGTCGCCGGGTTCGCCGTTGGGGTGGACGTGTAGGTAGGCGAGGTCACCGGAGCGCAGGGCGACCAGGTGGCCGTAGGCGCCCAGGTAGGGCTGGAGGTCCCGGACCGGCTTGCCGTCCTTGTTCACCGTCAGCGTCAGTTCGCCGGCCTTGCCGGGGGTCAGGTCGCCGTCGAGCTTCACCTCGTAGCCATCGGTCCTGGCGGTCGTGTTGCGCTCGGGCAGCTCAGTGGGCTGGTACGTGCCGGACGCCGCGAGGTCCGCGCCGAGGGTGAGCGCCTCGCCGCCCTTGGGCTTGAAGTCGGCGAAGACACGGTAGCTGCCGGCCTCGGGCAGGTCCACCGGGGTGGACCAGGTGCCGTCCGCGGCGCGGGAGGGGTGCAGATGGCGATAGACGCTCAGATCTCGCGAGGCGAGGATGAGGTGCAGCTCCTTGCCGTGTTCGCGCTGGTAGGCGGTGACCTTGCGGCCGGTGCTGTCCTGTACGACGGCGAAGCGCAGCTCGGCCTTCTTGCCGGCCTCGATGCGCGGGGTCTTCAGGTCGAGTGTGTAGCCGCCTTGTGAGATCTCGAGGCCTCCAGGCGCTACCGCCTCATGGCCGCCACTCGCCTCCTCGTGCCCTGCGGTCACGTGACCGTCGGGACCGCCGTGAGCACCGCCCTTCGGTTCGGGTGAGATCGCGTCGACCGTGCCGCCCACACCGTAGGCGGTGCCGAAGGTCGCGGCGAGCGCGGCGGCGAACACGGTGATCCGCAGTCCTGTGTTCATGACCCACTCCTCATCTCCGGGCCGCTCGTGGGTGCGGCCGATGCACTTCAACATACCCCCAGGGGGTATGAAGTCCAGTGGCGATCAGCCTTGCGATGAATACGGATGGGGGGTATACATGAAGCCGTTGCCGGTACCCCCTGGGGGTATAAACCACTAGCTGCGGAGAATCCCATGCCGAACAGTTGCTGCACCTCTGACGGAAGCTGCCACACCAGCGCGGAGATCAAGACCACCTACAAGGTCGATGGCGTCGGCAGTGCCCACTGCCAGGGCGTCGTCGCCAAGGCGGTGGGCGGTCTGGACGAGATCACCAAGGTCGACGTCGAGATCGGCACCGGCCTGGTCACCGTGACCACCGCCACCGCGCCCGACGAGGAGCTCGACGTGCTGATCGCCAAGACCGTCGACGAGGCCGGCTACGACTTCGCCGGCCGCGTGCCCGCCTGACCCCCTGCATCGGCGGGGCCGCCTTGCCCGACCGGCCCCGCCTCTCCCCCATCGAGTCCGTGAGCTGCGAGGAGCAGACATGACCACCACCACGCCCGGCGCCGAGGTCGAACTCGCCATCGGCGGCATGACCTGCGCCTCGTGCGCCGCCCGGATCGAGAAGAAGCTCAACCGCATGGACGGCGTCGAGGCCACCGTCAACTACGCCACGGAGAAGGCCAAGGTCACCTTCCGCGAGGACATAGCCGTGGCGGACCTGATTGCGACGGTCGAGGCCACCGGCTACAGCGCCCGCGAGCCCGAGCCCGTACGCACCGAGCCGGAAGCCGGCGGCGGCCCCGCGCAGGACGAGGGCGACGAACTGCGGCCGTTGCGCCAGCGGTTGACGGCCGCCGTGGTCCTCGCTGTGCCCGTGATCGCGATGGCCATGATCCCGGCGTTGCAGTTCGAGTACTGGCAGTGGCTTTCGCTCACGCTGGCAGCGCCCGTGGTGACGTATGCCGCCTGGCCCTTCCACAAGGCGGCCTGGACCAACGCCAAGCACGGCGCCGCCACCATGGACACGCTGATCTCCGTCGGCACCTCGGCGGCGTTCCTGTGGTCTCTGTGGGCGCTGTTCTTCGGTACGGCCGGGACGCCCGGCATGACGCATCCCTTCGAGTTGACCATCGCCCGCACCGACGGCGCCGGGAACATCTACCTGGAGGCCGCCGCCGGTGTCACGGCGTTCATCCTGGCCGGGCGCTACTTCGAGGCCCGCTCCAAGCGGAAGGCGGGCGCGGCGCTCAAGGCCCTGCTGGAGCTGGGCGCCAAGGAAGTCACCGTCCTGCGCGACGGGCGCGAAGAGTTCATTCCCGTCGGTGATTTGAAGGTCGGCGACCGGTTCCTCGTACGGCCCGGGGAGAAGATCGCCACCGACGGTGTGGTCGTCGAGGGCTCGTCCGCCGTGGACGCCTCGATGCTCACCGGAGAGTCGGTGCCGGTCGAGGTCGGCGCCGGGGACGCCGTCACCGGGGCCACGCTGAACGCCGGCGGCCGCCTGGTCGTCGAAGCCACCAGGGTCGGCGCTGACACGCAGCTCGCCCGCATGGCCAAGCTCGTGGAGGACGCGCAGAACGGCAAGGCCTCCGCCCAGCGGCTCGCCGACAG
This sequence comes from Streptomyces sp. NBC_00457, assembly GCF_036014015.1. Classification (NCBI taxonomy): domain Bacteria; kingdom Bacillati; phylum Actinomycetota; class Actinomycetes; order Kitasatosporales; family Streptomycetaceae; genus Streptomyces; species Streptomyces sp. NBC_00457. The sequence continues at coordinate 442,146 of NZ_CP107905.1, forward strand.
GATCTCCGCGGTCTTCGTCCCGGTCGTGATCGCCCTCGCGCTCGGCACCCTGGGCTTCTGGCTCGGCAACGGCGCTGGCTTGACCGCCGCCTTCACGGCAGCGGTCGCCGTCCTGATCATCGCCTGCCCGTGCGCCCTGGGCCTGGCGACGCCGACCGCGCTGATGGTCGGCACGGGGCGCGGCGCCCAGCTCGGCATCCTCATCAAGGGCCCGGAAGTCCTGGAGACGACGCGCAAGGTCGACACCATCGTCCTGGACAAGACCGGCACCGTCACCACCGGCAAGATGACCCTGCTCGCCGTACACACCGCCGACGGCACCGACGAGGACGAGGTCCTGCGCCTCGCGGGCGCCCTGGAACACTCCTCCGAGCACCCCATCGCCCAGGCCGTCGCGGCCGGCGCCGCCACCCGGGTCGGCGCGCTCCCCACGCCGGAGGACTTCGCGAACATCGCCGGGCTCGGCGTCCAGGGCATCGTCGAGGGTCACGCGGTCCTCGTCGGCCGCGAGAAGCTGCTCGGCGAGTGGGTCATCTCCCTGCCGGAGGAGTTGCAGCGCGCCAAGACCGGGGCCGAAGCGGCCGGACGTACCGCCATCGCGGTCGCCTGGGACGGCGAAGCCCGCGCGGTCCTGGAGGTCGCCGACGCCATCAAGGAGACCAGCCCGGAGGCCATCCGGCGGCTGCGCGCCCTCGGCCTGACGCCGATGCTGCTGACCGGTGACAACAAGGCGGTCGCCGAATCGGTCGCCGCGGAGGTGGGCATCGCGCCTGAGCACGTGATCGCCGAGGTCATGCCGCAGGACAAGGTGGACGCCGTCAAGCGGCTGCAGAGCCAAGGCCGTTCGGTCGCGATGGTCGGCGACGGCGTCAACGACGCCGCCGCACTGGCCCAGGCCGACCTGGGTCTTGCGATGGGTACGGGTACGGACGCCGCGATCGAGGCGGGCGACCTCACGCTGGTGCGAGGCGACTTGAGGGTCGCGGCGGACGCCATCCGCCTCTCCCGCAAGACGCTGGGCACCATCAGGTCCAACCTCTTCTGGGCCTTCGCCTACAACGTCGCCGCCCTGCCGCTCGCCGCGGCCGGCCTGCTCAACCCGATGATCGCGGGCGCCGCCATGGCCTTCTCCTCGGTCTTCGTGGTCGGCAACAGCCTCCGCCTGCGCGGATTCCAGCCTGCCGGCCGCTGAGCAGCCAACAGGGGCTTCGGCCCGCGCCGACCATTTGGTGGCCGAGGCCAAGAGGCCGTCCTGGTAGGGCAGTTCGTACAGCATGCCCGGTCCCCGGCCGACCAGCCCGGAAGGGATGTCCGCCGCCACGCACAGCATCGGCGACGAGCACGCGTACCCGGTGGCCACGGCGGTCAGGGCGTTGAGCACGCCGGGGCCGGGGACGACCAGGCAGACGCCGGGGCCCGGTGGTCCGTGCGTATGCCTCCGCCGCGTGGGCCGCGCCCTGCTCGTGCCGGCGGCGATGTACTCGATCGGCCCACCGGCGGCCCGGGCGCGGGCCAGGGCGTCCAGGACGTGGTCGAGCTGGACGCCCGGCGCGCCGAAGACATGACGGACACCGTCCCGCTCCAACTGGCCCACCAGCGCCTGGGCCCCGCTCAGCTCCATCTCACCGCCGCCTTCTCCTCCTGGGGTGCCGCCTCACGGGGCCGTGTCCTGGCGTCCCGGCGATCCAGCCAGCTCAGTGCCGGAACCGTCATGGCCGTGGTGACCAGGGCCACGAGGACCAGCGCGGCGAAGAGTTCCTGGCTGACGATGCCGGCCGCGAGCCCGATGTTGAGCGCGATCAGCTGCATCTGCCCGCGGGCGTTCATCAGGGCGCCGACCCGGCCGGCTGTGCGCCGCCGGCACGCCTGGTGATGCCGTCGTACTACCCGGCGGACCCGGAGACCGCCGCCTACTTCACGACGTCCGAGGGCCACTCCGGGCGACAAGCGGCCATCCGGCCCTGGTCGACGAGGGTTGGAGGGCCGCTGACGCGGACAACTCTCACCGCGTCCGCTTGAAGTGGCTCAGCGAAGGGCACCCCCGAACCGCGAGTGGCATGAGGCAGTGCCGCGGAATGGGTCGGCCGATCGGCTACTTCCCCCGCCACAGCGGCGCACGCTTCTCGGCGAAGGCCCGGGCGCCCTCCTGGGCGTCGGTGGAGGCGAGAACGGGGGCGGCGATTTCCTGCTGCTCGGTGTAGGCGCGGGCGTCGGTGTAGCCGGTGGACGCCGACAGCATGTGCTTGGCCGCGCGGACCGCGAGTGGTCCGTTGGCCGTGATGCGGGCTGCCAGTTCACGGGCGCCGGCGAGGGCTCCGCCCGGCTCGGTCAGCATCGTGACCATGCCGTGGCTGTGGGCGGTCTCGGCGGAGATCGGGTCACCGGTGAGCGCGAGTTCCATCGCGAGTTGGTACGGCAGAACCCGGGGCAGCCGCAGCAGTCCGCCGGCAGCCGCGACGAGGCCTCGTTTCACCTCCGGCAGCCCGAACTGAGCGCCCCGTGCGGCGACGATCAGATCGGCGGCCAGCGCCAGTTCACAGCCGCCGGCCAGAGCCCAGCCCTCGACCGCCGCGATGAGCGGTTTGGACGGCGGTCGCTCGGTGATCCCCGCGAAGCCACGGCCGGGTATCGAGGGGCGCTCGCCCCGAGCGAACGCCTTGAGGTCCATGCCCGCGCAGAAGGTGTTTCCCGCCCCGGTGAGGATGCCCACTAAAACGTCGTCGCGTGCCTCCAACTCATCCATGGCCCGGGCCAGTTGCACGGCGACGTACAGGTCGACCGCATTACGGACCGCAGGCCGGTTGATCGTGACGACTCCGACGCCGTCGGCGAACTCCGACAGCACGCTGCTCTGATGATCATCCGTCATCTACCCTCTCCCTCACCCTGGCTCCCTTACTTATCGCTCGCTAAGGTACGGGGCAGGACGGCAGCGCGCGCAAGAACGCGTACCGCTCCTCAAGGGGCCCTCGCGGAAAGGGAGTTCCATGACCGACGCCGTCATCGTCGATGTGGTGCGCACCGCCTCCGGGAAGGGCAAGCCCGGCGGGGCACTGGCCGGCCTGCATCCCGCGGAGCTGCTCGCCACCGTTCTGCGGGAGCTGCTGGCTCGCAACGAACTCGACCCGGCCCTGGTCGACGACGTGATCACCGGCTGTGTCTCGCAGTCCGGGGAACAGGCCCTCAACATCGGGCGGACGGCGCTGCTGGCCGCCGGCTTCCCGGAGTCCGTGCCGGCCACCACGGTCGACCGGCAGTGCGGCTCCGGCCAGCAGGCGGCGCACTTCGCCGCGCAGGGCGTACTGGCCGGGGCCTATGACGTCGTCATCGCCTGCGGTGTGGAGTCGATGAGCCGGGTGCCGATGTTCAGCAGCACCCAGGGCCGGGATCCGTATGCTCCCCTTGCCCGGCGGTATCCGAACGGACTGGTCCAGCAGGGGGTCAGCGCCGAACTCGTCGCGGCCCGCTGGAAATTGAGCCGCGGGGAACTGGACGAGTTCGCCACACGCTCGCACCGGTGCGCCGCCGCCACCGCGGCGGCGGGCGGTTTCGACGGCGAGATCGTCCCTGTCGGCGGCCACGCGGTGGACGAGACCGTCCGTCCGTCGACCACCGTCGAGGGCCTGGCCGGCCTGAGCCCCGCCTTTGCCGACCCTGCTCTCGCCCGGCGCTTCCCGGAGATCAACTGGTCGGTCACGCCGGGCAATTCCTCGCCGCTGACCGACGGGGCGGCGGCCACGCTCATCATGAGCGCCGAGCGAGCCGACCGGCTGGGGTTGCGGGCGCGCGCCCGCTTCCACTCCTTCGCCGTCGTCGGAAGCGATCCCCTGCTGATGCTCACCGGTGTCCTGCCGGCCACGGAGAAGGTCCTGGCCCGCGCCCGGCTGTCGCTCGACGACATCGACGCCTATGAGGTCAATGAGGCCTTCGCGCCCGTCCCCCTGATGTGGCGGCGGGAGTTCGGGGCCGACCCGGCACGCCTCAACCCGCGCGGCGGGGCCATCGCGCTCGGCCATCCGCTGGGCGCGTCCGGCATCCGCTTGCTGGCCACTCTCGTGAACCATCTGGAGGCCACCGGGGGCCGCTACGGCCTGCAGACCATGTGCGAGGGCGGCGGCATGGCCAACGCCACGATCATCGAACTGCCCTGAGAAGCGGCTCTGAGAAGCGACCGCGACTCCGCGCGAAACGGCTCGGAAAGGGGAACGGCACCATGCACCTCACCGGCACCGATGTAGCGCTCGTCACCGGCGGCGCTTCCGGCCTCGGTCTGGCCACGGTACGGCGGTTGGTGGCCGACGGCGCCCGGGTCGTGGTCGTCGACCTGCCGTCCTCCGACGGCAAGGCGGTTGCCGCCGGTCTCGACGGCCGTGCGGTCTTCGCCCCGGCCGACGTCACCGACGAGGCCCAGATCACCGCCGCCCTGGACACGGCCGTCGGCCTCGGCACGCTCCGCGTGGTCGTCAACTGCGCGGGCATCGGCACCGACGTCTTCCGGGTGGTGGGCCAGCAAGGCCCGTTCCCCTACGCCGAGTTCCGCCGCACCGTCGAGGTCAATCTGATCGGGACGTTCAACGTCATCCGGCTGGCCGCCGCGTGCATGATCGCCACCGCGGAACCGGTCGGCGAGGAGCGGGGCGTCATCGCCAACACGTCCTCCGTGGCCGCCTTCGACGGGCAGATCGGGCAGGCCGCGTACTCCGCCTCCAAGGGGGGCATCGTCGGCATGACGCTGCCCGTCGCCCGTGATCTGGCCCAGCATCTGATCCGCGTCGTCACGGTCGCGCCGGGCCTGTTCGCCACTCCCCTGCTGGCCGGCCTCTCCCAGGAGGCGCAGGACTCGCTGGGCGCCCAGGTGCCGCACCCCAGCCGTCTCGGAAAGCCCGAGGAGTACGCCGATCTGGTCGCCCACATCGTCGCCAATCCGATGCTCAACGGCGAGACGATCCGTCTGGACGGCGGCATCCGCATGGCACCCCGCTGAGCGTGCGCCCACCAAGCGCCGTGCCCGCTACAGCCGCGTCCGCTTCGCGGCGGTGACCGCGCCCCGCGCGCCTTCGGTGGCCGGCGCCGAGCTCGTCGCCGGATGCCGCTGAGTCCGCCGCACCCGCTGTCGTCCTCGAACCCTTCAGCCTTGCCCGCCGTTGGACCGCGACCTGGCTCGGGACGCGGCCCCCGCTACCGTCGGTGCCCCACGGCGTCCAGGGCGATCGTGACGTACCGCTCGGCGATCCGGTCCGGGGTCAGGGGCCCGTCGGGCCGGTACCACTGGGCCACCGCCTGGCACATCGCCAGCACCGCCCGGCCGGCGTCCACCGGCACCGGCGTGGTGAACACGCCCGTCGCCACCCCGTCCCGCACCGCCTCACGCAGCAGCCCTTCCAGTTCGTCCCGCAGAGCGACGTAGCGTGCCCGGTTGTCGGGCTCCAGGCTGCGCATCTCCGTGTCGAGGAAGGCGAGCGGGGCCCGGTGGGTCATGTAGAGCACGACGCACTCGACCAGCGCCGAGAAGCGGTCGACCGGGTCGTCGCCCGCCTCCGTCAGGGAGGTGCGGCAGCGCCCCAGCACGGAGTCGAGTGAGCCGAAGAGCAACTCGACGAGGATCGCCTGCTTGTTGGCGTAGTGGTAGTACAGGGCGGGCACGGTGACGCCCACGCGGCGGGCCAACTCTCGGACGGTGGTGGCGTGATAGCCCCGCTCCACGAAGGAGTCGAGGGCGTGCGCGAGGATCGGCGGCAGCTCCAGCGGGGCGTACGTCCGCCAGTCGGGGTGCGTGTCCGAGCGCAGATCGGCGACGGTGTCCGCCATGTCCCACGCCTCCGCAGATCCGCTCGACTTCGGCCCTTCAGCGTACCGGGTGGTCCGTTCCGGAGCACTTGCCGAAGTCATAGCCGGGAACCGGACAATCCGGCGGTGAGAGCCCGCCGCAACGGGCCGCGCACGGCTCCCGACATTGAGGGTGATTCCCGACAGAAAACCCTTCACGGAAACGGGTCGCGCATCCTTGAACAGCACTTACCGTGAGTCAGCTCACAGACCGAATAATCCTCGTGATTTGGCGCCGACTTCGAGCCCTCCCAAAACAAGCGTGCAGCCTGCACCGTAATCAACCGGCAACAGAAAAATGGTTCGTGATTCAGCGACCTCGCGTCATGGTCCGCACATAGCCGAGAAAGCTCGATGGCCGTCAGTCATCGACGAGCCCGGAGATACGATCCCCATAACCGCGCATCACCTAAGGGGAATTCCAGCATGGGCGTGATGATCGTTGACAGCCACCCTTCCATGCGTCTGGCACTCAGCACACTGGTCGAATCCCATCTCCGCATGCCCGTCGTCTGTTCAGCGGCGACCGCGGAGCAGGCCTACGCCGCGCTGCTGAGTCAGCGTCCCAGCATCGTCGTGACAGAGCTGGAGCTCGGCGCCGCCCACGAGGGTGCGGCGCTGTGCCGACGCGCGAGGTCACTACCGCTGCGGCCGCGCGTCATGGTCTTCTCCGGCAGCAGCTCTCCCGACCAGGTCGCGGCTGCCCTGACCTCCGGCGCGGACAGCTTCGTCCACAAGAGCGCCTCCGTCACCGAGCTGGTCGACGCGATCCGGCAGACCGCCTGCGGCCGGCGCGTCTGGCTCCTCGGCGACACGGGCAGGCGACAGGAGTCGGACCGCCGCCGCATTTCTCCGCTCACGCCACTGACCGAGCGGGAGGAACAGATTCTCGCACTCCTGCTGCGCCGCTATACGAATGACGAGATCGCGCGCGAGCTGACCCTGGCCGGACAGACCGTCAAAAACCATGTGAGCAATATTCTGCACAAGGTCGGAATCCGCAACCGCAGGGAACTTTTCCTCGACCAGTCGGCGTTGTCCGCGTGAACGCGTGCGGGTGAGCCCCGGACCGTCGTCATTCGACGGGCGGGACGGGGCTGACGCAGCCATCGGTGCCGTCGAACACCTCACACCATTCCCGTCTCGTCCGCGTGCGAAAGACGCCGGCAAAGAGGCGTCTCAGCTCCGCCCAGACCGAGGGGTCCCGGTGATCGGGCACCATCTCCCAGACGCCCAGCAGCCGGACGAGCTCCCGGTAGCCGTCCGGTTCCAGGGCGCGGACTGCCATCCGGTGACCGTCGGCGGTGCGATAGACGGCGTAGAACGGGCAGCCCACGAGGGTGTCGTCGACGATCCCGCCCTCCCCGGTGCGCGCCGCCTGTGCCAGTGCCGCCAGCACGGCCACCGCCAGGTGCAGCGCGGCTGCCGGATCGTCGGCGCCGCCTGCCATGATCGTACGTCCGTAGACGAGCCGCGGATTGCGGGCCAGGCACCGTTCGGGGCCGGGCCCCCGGGCGTCGGCCGATGACTCCACCACGACGTCGGCGCCGACGGCGAGTTCGAGCACCGCCTCGGCGTCCGCGGACCGGTCGACGCGTACGATCTCGGCGCCGAGGCCGGCGAGCAGCACCCCGCAGAGAGATGCGTCGCCCGGTGGTACCAGCTCGACGACCCGCAGTCCTTTGAGTGGAGTCGTCGTGAGGTCCGGAAGACGGGCGCCGCCTTGGAGAGCGGACATGTCTCACCCCTCCCGGTCACCGGTCAGCCGGGTGATCGACGCACGGGTGCCGGCCCGGCTGGTCGTAGGACTCACGTGGAGCACCGGGCCCACGCTCACCCGTGGCGGCCGGGTCACCGCCCACAGCACGGTCTCCGCCACGTCCTCGGGGGTGAGCAACTCCTCTGCGCCGACGCCCAGTTCGTCGGGATCGGCCGACAGCTCCGTACGCACCCAGCCGGGGCAGATCGCCACGGCTCGCACGCCGTGGTCCCGGTTCTCCAGCGCCACCAGCTCGCTGAGCACGTTGAGGCCCTGCTTGCTGACGGCGTAGCCCGCGGTGTGGCTGAGCGTCTCGCGGGTGATGGAGGAGCCGATGTGCACGATCGTGCCTCCGCCGTTCTTGCGCATGTACGGCAGGGCCGCGTGGCACAGCAGATACGGCACGGTGAGGTTGAGGCGGATCATCAACTCCCAGTGTCTGGGCGGGAGTTCGTGGACCTGTGCGAGCCGCACCACGCCGGCGCAGTGCACCAGCGCCGTGGGGGTACCGAACAGTTCCACGGTCTGCGCGACCACCCGCTCCGGCTCGCCCTCGGCGGCCAGGTCGGCGGCGAGGACACTCGCCCGTCCGCCGCGCGAGTGCACCTCCTCGGCCACCCGGGACAGCGGCTCGATGCGCCGTGCGACCAGGACGACGTGAGCCCCGGCATCGGCCAGCGCCCGGGCTACGGCCGCTCCGATGCCCGACGAGGCGCCGGTCACCACCGCCACTCCGGAGAACCCGACGGTGCTCATGCCAGGCCCCCGTTCCCGGCCAGCGGTGGCAGTCCGCCCAGGGCGAGGCCGCCGTCGACATGCAGGACGGCACCCGTCACGTACGCGGACGCGTCCGACGCCAGATAGGCCACGAGCGGCGCCACATCGCCCGGCAGACCCGCCCTGCCCTGGGGGATCCTGGCGAGCCATGCGTCCTGGAACCCTTCGTGCGCCGACGCGTCGGCCATCGGGGTGGAGATCAGGCCGGGCTGCACGCAGTTGGCCCGGATCCGGTGGCGTCCTCCGGAGACGGCGAGGCTCCGGGTGTGCTGGATCAGGGCGGCCTTGCTCGCGGCGTAGCTCTCCAGCCCGGGCACGAAGCCCGCCCCGGCGGAGCCGATCGCGACGACGGCGCCGCCGCGCCGGTCATGTGCCCAGCGTCGTACCAGCGCGTCGGCGAGGGTGACGTATCCCCGGTAGTTGACGTCCAACGTGCGTTCCCGCAGGGCGGGTTGGTCCTCCGGGGCCTCCGGTTCGCACAGTCCGGTCGCGTACACCAGGGCATCGATCCGCGCCGCGGACCACAGCCGCTCCACCAGCGGCTCGAGCGCGTCGAGTTGTTGCACGTCCTGGCGCACGGCCTCGGCACGACGGCCCAGGGCGCTGATTTCGTGAGCCACGGCGAGGATTTCGCGCTCGCGCCGCGCCACGACCGTGACGTCGGCCCCCCGCCGCGCCAGCTCCAGCGCCGCCTCCCGTCCGATGCCGCTGCTCCCGCCGACGACCAGGCAGTGCCGTCCGCGCAGGTCGAACAGGTCGGCTCCGCCCCGGGATTGATCGAAGGGTTCCGTGCTGTCGGTGCGTGCGCGGGACGGGCGCAGGGGCGGAACCATCGTCAGTCCCATGCCGCCGTCGACCGGGATCGTCTCGGCCACCGTGTAGGTGCAGCCATCCGACGCCAGATGCAGGACGGCGGCGGCCAGGTCCGCGGGCTGGGCGACGCGGCGCAGGGGCAGGTGGCGCAGGACTGCGGCGGTGCGGTGCGCGCCGGGCCGGTGCGAGAGGCAGGGAGCGACACCGACGCGGATCTGGTTGGCGAGGACGCCGCGGCAGGACAGGCGGGCCGCGAGCTGCCGCCACCAGGCCAGGTCGGCTGCCCGCGCCGCCGCCTCGTCGGCCGGGACGCCGGTGTGCAGTCCGCCCGCCCCGTCCAGGACGAGGATCATCCGGCCCGATCCACGGTCCGCCATGGCCGCGGCGATCCGTGAGAGGGTCCTGCGCGGCAGGGGCGCGGACGGGGTGGCGCTGTCGAGGACGGCGGTGCCGGTGAGCAGGGCGCAGCAGATGTCGGGGACCGCCACGTCCTGCCCACCGGTGTCGTCGACCAGTGCCCCGGCAGGCAACGTTTGCCCGTCAAGGAGCGGCGTCCGGTGCGTGCTCTCGGCGTGCCGGCCGGAAGGCCCCGTCGATGGACCGGATGTACTTGGGCTTCCGGCCGGTGCGGCGAGTGGGGGCACCCCCGGCCGAAGGCTGGGGGAGCGTGCCGGGCGTCGCGACGGGGCGAACGTTGCCTGTTGGGGCACCAGCTTCACGCCGACGCTTTCGAAGGCCTCGCGGAGGACGTCGTACGCCGTCCCGCGTGGGCCCAGGACGAGCGCGGTGGAACCGTGGATCGGCAGCGGGTCCTTGGTCATCGTTCCTCCAGGTGCTCGATCAGCAGGGACGTGGCGTCTCCCCCGCCGCCCGCCACCATCACGAGGGCGTGCCGCCCGGTCAGCGGGGCGCGGTCGCGCTGGACCGGGGTCGCGTCGAGCCGTGCGTAGGGAGTGCGGCAGCCGGTCACGGGGGCGACGGTGCCGTGGTGGAACATGAGGGCCGAGGCGACGAACTTCATCAGCCCGACGAAGCCGAAGACGTGCCCGAAGGCGGCCTCCTGGTTGGTCAGCAGCAGCGGGCCGTCGTAGTCCATCGCTTTGCGCAGGCCGTCGAGGGCCTCGCAGAAGAGGTTCTCCACGTGGCGTGAGCCGTCGGCGAAGCTGTTGACGAAGGCCAGCCGGTCCATGCCGATGCCGGCGGCGGTGAGCAGGGCGTGTCCGTCCCGGGCGAAGTTGTCGGGTGGTCCGGAGATCATCGGGTTGGTGCCGTTGCTGCGCGAGGAGCGGAACGCGAGGCGCAGCGGGATCCCGGCCGTACGACCGGATTCCAGTACGACGGCCAGGGCGCCCTCGCCGGGGGCGTTGCCGTCCTGCTCCTCGTCGTGCGGACGTACGGACCGCGGGTCCGGTGACCAGGTGGAGATGCGGAAGCCGCGGCTGCGGCTCTCGTGCGTGGTGCTGGAGACGCAGACCGGGTCGAGGGTGGCGTCCGCTCCGACGACGATCGCCCGGTCCACGGTGCCGTCGCGGAGCAGGGCGGCGACCACTTCCAGGGCCCGCAGGGAGCAGTTGCAGGCGCCGGAGACGGTCAGGGTCTGCGGGCCGATGCCGAGGACGGAGCAGATGCCGCTGGTGACGCTTCCGGGGGTGCCGGTGAGCCAGTACTCCATGCCGAGCGCGTCCGGGCCGCCCCGCTCGTACAGCGTGAAGTAGCGGCGTGCCTCCTGGAAGGCGAACTGCAGGGAGGCGACGACGAGGACGGTACGGCCGTCGTCGATGTCCTGGGCCGTCAGCCCGGCGTCGGCGAGCGCGTTCTTGACGGCGCCGGTGGCCAGCGCGGTGACGCGGGCCATCCGGTCGCCGACCCGCTGGGGCACGCCGAGTGCCGTCACCGGATCCCAGCCGGTGACCTGGCCCGCGATGCGCAGCGGGAGGTCGTCGAGGGCGAAGGGGGTCAGGCAGGTGGCGCCGGTGCGGATGATGTCCCACAAGGCCGGGACGTCGGTGCAGGGCCGTCCGTCGGGGCCGGGCAGGACGGCACCGATGCCGGTCAGGGTCAGCGGCTCAGTGCTCATCGTCACCCGCCGGGTGTCCGTACTCCGCGGCGCAGGGTTCCGGCGCCGCGAGCAGCAGCGCGCCGGCGGCGCCCATCTGGTAGTTGAAGCTCAGGGCCAGGTCGAAGGAGAGCGGCCGGGCCTCGCCGGTGACGACCGTGCAGGGGGCCTCGGGGACGACCTTCTCGCAGTTCGCGGTGGGGCAGACCTGTCCGTTGCGCATCATCAGCAGGGTGGCGGCGGCGCCGATGACGCCGAGCGGTGCGCCGTTGTGCCCGAAGCACGCCTCGTGGTTGGTCAGCAGCGGTCCGTCGGCGGGGTCCGGGCCGTAGAGGGCGCGCAGGGCGCTGAACTCCATGAGGTGGAAGAGCGGGTCGCCCTCGGCGCCGCCGTTGACGACGGGGACGGCGGCGGGGTCGATCCGCTCGTGGCTGTCCGTGGCGCGCAGGGCGCTGCGCACCGCGCGGACGAGGGCGGCGCCGTCCTCGTCGGGGGTGAGTGCGCTGCCGGTGGCGGCACGCCGGACGGCCTGGCCGAGGATCCGCCCGTAGGGCCGGCGGTCGCGGCGTTCGGCGTGCTCGCGGCTTTCGAGGATCAGGGTGGCCGCGCCCTCGCCGAGGTTGAAGCCCTCGGCGCGTTCGTCGTAGGGGCGCATCGGCCGGTCGTAGCGCAGCCGGGTGGTCGGGGCCGAGTAGGAGGAGGTGCGGCCGGTCCCCTCGGAAGCCCGGCCCAGTTCCTCGAAGTGGTCGATGTAGTCGAGGCTGTACGCGTCGACGCCGGTGACCACGGCGAGGTCCACCTCGCCGGAGGCGATCTGCTGGGCGGCGACGCCGAGCAGCGCGTTGGTGGAGGCGCAGCCGCAGGACAGGGAGTAGCTGGGGCCGCCGCTGCGCAGCAGGGCGGCCTGCACCGAGGCCACGTCGGTCGCGGTGACGGACAGCAGGATGCGCATCAGCAGTGCGCGGGCCTCGGCGGGACCGGTCCGTGAGGGCTCGGCGGTCACGCCCGCCATGTACGTCTCCAGGACCGTGTCGAACCCGGCCCGCCCGGTGAGGACCGCGGCCTCGGCGAGGTCGTTGCCGCGCCAGTTCAGACCGGCGTCCTCACAGGCCTCGACCAGGGCGACGAGGCCGTAGCGGTGGACGTCGTTGTAGTGGGCCCGGAAGCGTTCGTCGAGTTCGGGGACCGCCGCCGCGAACTCCTCCTCGGCCAGGTGGACCCGGCCGTAGAACAGGCCGTCGTTGTCCAGGTGGGAGGCCGCGCGGGACACCGTACGCCACAGGTCGCCGCCGGTCCGGCAGACCGTGCGGTGGGGTCCGGGCAGGCAGAACCCCATGCCGGTCACCAGCACATCGCGCCATCCGGCCGTCACACTCACCACGTCAACTCGCTTCCGTTCAAGGGACATTGATGACCTGGGCAGTCCGAGCTCACAGCCGGAACAGCAGCCCGCCCTCGTAGAACCCGGAGCCGATCGCCGGGGTGAGGTACAGCTGGCCCGGACGGGTGCGGCCGCTGTCGATCAGCTCGGACAGGGCGATGGGGATGGAGGCGCTGGAGGTGTTGCCGCGCGTCTCCATCGTGACCACGAAGCGGTCGGGGTCGATGCCGGCCTTCTCCTGGACGGCGGTGTGCAGCGGGTCGGTGCCGGGGTGGATCAGCACCCAGTCGATGTCCTCGATCTCCAGGCCGTTGCGTTCCAGGAGGAGTTCGATGGCCCGCAGATTGCCCTCGATGGCCCGCTCGATGAGGTCGGGGGTGCTGGTGAGCCAGCCATTGGGGCGGCGGGCGTGGATGACGCGCGCGTCCTCGCCGTCACTGAACAGCACGGAGTCGATCAGCCGTGGGGCGGTCGGCGCGAGGCCGTCGGTGCGTTCCAGGACGACGGCTCCCGCCGCGTCGCCCGCGACCAGCTCGCCCTTGCTGCCGGGCCGGGTGCCGCGCGAGAGCTGCTCGGAGCTGACGACGACGGCGGTGCGCCAGGGGCCGGGCGAGGACAGCATCGCGGCGGCGGACTGCACCCCGTGCACGAATCCGGCGCAGGCCCCGCACAGGTCGAAGCCGAGGGCGCGGCGGGCGCCGAGCTCGTGCGCCACTGTGGGGCCGTACTCGGGGATGAACTGCCGGTCGGTCCAGTTGGTGACGATGACCAGGTCGACCTCGCGCGCGGTGCGGCCGGCCTCGCGCAGGGCGTGCTCGGCCGCGCGGACGGCCATGTAGTCGATGGTCTCCGCCTCGTCGGCGACGTGCCGCGACTTGACGTTCAGCCGGCCGATCACGGCCTGGTCGATCGCGTTGAACCGCTCCTCGGCGCCGACGGCGTCCGGCGTGTTGTGCACGACGCGTTCGGGGAAGTAGTGCCCGACGCCGGTGATGCGGATTCCGGCCCCCGCCCAGGTTCCTCCGCTGCGGATGGGTCCAACTGCCGTGTCGGTCATGGGTGTTCGGTGTCCTCTCGGTGGATGGTGACCGGGTCGCGGCGGACGGTGTGGCCGGCCGTCTCGCGGTCCCAGGTGTCGGCGGTGACGCCCGCGTCGCGCAGCAGGTCCTTGCGGACCTTGCCGGTGGGTGTGACCGGCAGTTCGGGCTGAGTGCGGATGTAGCGGGGAAGCATGAAGTGGGCCATGCGCGGGCGCAGGAAGCGCAGCAGCGCTGCGGGGTCGAAGTGCTCACCGGGTACGGGGCTGACGACCGCGAGGACTTCCTGTTCGCCGTGCTCGCCGGGAACTCCCACGGCCGCGGCGTCGCGGACGGCCGGGTGGGCGCGCAGTTCCTCCTCGACCTCGAAGGAGGAGATGTTCTCGCCGCGTCTGCGGATGGCGTCCTTGATCCGGTCGACGAAGTACAGCTCACCGTCGGCCTCCTGACGGAAGGCGTCGCCGGTGTGGAACCAGCCGTTGCGCCAGGCGGCCGCGGTCGCCTGCGGCATGCCGTGATAGCCGTGGCTGAACGCCCAGGGCACCTCCGCCCGCAGCACCAGTTCGCCGACGCTGCCGCGCGGGACTTCTCGGTCGTACGAGTCGACGACGCGTGCCTCGATGCCGGGGCGCGGCCTGCCGCAGCTGCCGGGCCGGGTGGGCCGGGGGCCCGACATGACCGGACAGGACGTCTCGGTCATGTTGAACAGCGTGCGCACCTCGACGCCGAACCGGGAACCGAAGGCGAGGGCCGTCTCCGTGAAGGGGATGACGTAGGCCGTGCGCAGCGGATGCCGGGTGTCCTCGGGGGTGGGCGGCTGCTCGGTGAGGAAGGCCGCCATGGCGCCGAGGAGGGTGCAGGCGGTCGCGCCGAGGCCGCGGACCTGCTTCCAGAAGGCCTCGGTGCGGAAGTGCGACGCGACGGCGACCGATCCGCCCAGGCCCAGCATGCCCAGGACGCCGAGGACGCCTCCGGCGTGGAAGAGCGGCAGGGTGACGAGGTAGCGGTCGTCGCCGGTGAGCCACTGCCCGTAGGCGGCCGTGGCGCTGGTGTGGAGGTGGGCGTGGCTGCACAGCACGCCCTTGGAGTGACCGCTGGTGCCGGAGGTGTGGATGATGGTTTGGGTGTCCCAGGGCTCCAACGGGGCGTCAAGGGCGGTGAGTTGGTCGGCATGGGTGGCCAACGGGTCGCCCGTCCGGCCGTCGACGACCAGCACCCTGAGGTCCGGTCCCAGGTCGAGGCCGTGCAGGTGCGTCGCGAGGTCCTGGCAAGTGATCAGCAGCCGGGCGTCCAGGCCCCGTACGACCCGCTCCAGCATCCGCCATCGGTAGGCCGTGTTGAGCGGTGCCCACACGCCTCCGGCGGCGACGGTGCCGAACCAGGTCCGCAGCTGGTCGGGGCCGTTGGGCAACCAGCTGATCACCACGTCCCCGCGGCCCACGCCTTCCTGTCGGAGCGCCGCACCCGTCGACCGGGCCTGCCGCCAGGCGTCGGCGTACGTCCATCGCTCGCCGTCCTCGAACAGGGCGAAGAGCCGGTCGGGATGGCGGGTGGCCTGCCGGGCGAGCTGCTCGCTGACGACGCACTCCTCGCGCGCGGGCACGGAGCCGTGCGGGCTCATCCGCCGTCCTCCCCCGGTTGCCGGCGGCCCAGCACGGGCAGTCGGAGCAGCGAGGGCCGGGCCGCGTCGTGGAAGACGGACTGGTGGGCCACCACTCCCTGGGTGTCCTGGCCCGGGCGCCGGCCGGTGTTCATGTTCCGGTCCAGATGCGGGAAGTTGCTGCTGGTGACCAGCAGCCGCAACCGGTGTCCGGCCTCGAACCGCCAGGCGGTGTGCCCGAGGTCGACGGTGCACCGCTCGGGCACCGACGGGGTGAGGGGCTTCTCGCTGTCGAAGCCCTCGCGGTAGCGGGTGCGCAGCGCGCCGTCGCAGACCAGGATCGAACGGCCGTCGGGGAAGACGTCGGTGAGCTTGACGACGATGTCCGTGTCGGGCGCCGTGCTGGCGAAGCAGAGGGAGGCGGTGACGTGCCCGACGGCCTCGATGGCGACGGCGAGTTCGGGTCCGGTGTAGACGACGGTGTCGGCGCGCTCCTCCAGGTGCCGCTGGTTGAGCGGCCCGCCGACGAGTTCCCCGAGGGCCAGGACGCGGCCCCCGTGGGTGGGGGACGGGTCGTCCGGATCGTAGGTGTAGGTGTCGGCGGGCTCGTCGTCCTGCGGCGGATAGAGGGCGAGCCGGCCGCCCTCGCGCAGGTACCACAGTCCGGCGGCCGACTCCTCTGGCGGCCAAGTCCCGGCCGTACGCCATTCGTTGGCGCCCATCATGAAGTAGCTCACGGGCTCGGCCGCGCGCTCGACGCCCTTGAGGTGGGTGTCGAAGAAGTCCAGGACCCGTTCGGCCACCGGGCCGTACTCCCCCGCCGCGGTGAGCCCGAAGTTCAGCTCGCCCTGGTACTGCGGCAGGGTTCCGGAGTGGCCCCAGGGCCCGATGACGAGGCGGTGGCCACCCGGATCGCGGCGGGCCAGCTCGTCGTGGAGGGCGATGCTCGGCCCGTTGTAGATGTCGAACCAGCCGGTGAGCGACAAGGTGGGGACGGTGACGTCCGTGGTGCGGATGTCGGGCCCGTACGTGTGGCCCCGCTCCACCATCGCCCCCAGGGACAGCGGGCTGTCCGGCACGTCCAGGATGCGGCCGAGGGGAAGCCGACGCAGTTGCTCCTGCGGGGAGTTGAGATAACGGAGCAGGGACGAGAAGCCGTGCCCGCGCCCCTTGGCCGTCTGCCGGCGCATCCAGTCGACGGCCATGAAGCCGAGCCATCCGGCGAGGTGGGACAGGCGCACCGCACCGCCGGTGGCCAGCGGGTCGTGCGCGGCCGAGGTGGTCATCGCCGGGGCGATCGCCCGCAGGTGCGGGGGCTTCAGCATCGCCCCGAGCCACTGCACGATGCCGAGGTACGACATCCCGCTCATCCCTACGGCGCCGTCGCACCAGTCCTGGACGGCGACCCACTCGACGGTGTCGTGGGTGTCGCGGGCCTCGGTGGCCCACATCCCGGTGTCCCACTCGCCGTCGGAGGCGAAGCGTCCCCGGGTGTCCTGCACGACGGCCGCGTATCCCGCCCGGACGCAGCGGTCCGGGGGCAGCGGGTCCATCCTGGTCGCCGCCTTGTCGTACGGCGTGCGGTAGACGATCGCGGGGCGGGCCTCGCCCGGCACCCGCCAGACGTCGGCGCGCAGCACGGTACCGTCGCGCATGGGGATCTCGACGTCCTGGTCGACGACAATTCCGCTCGCCAAGGGACACCTCCGTCAAGGGAGTTGGTCGTACGAGGGGAGGGGCGCCGCCCACGCTAGGCAGCGCGGCCGGCGATCACATCGGCCGCCGAGTACCTGCTCGGCGGGCGGGCCGGGACTTCCAGTACTGGTCACCGGCTCAAGGGAATTGCAGGGCCGGTTCAGGGAATGCGGGCCGGGAACCCCCCACCGGCGACCTCGATCACGGTGCCGGTCAGGTACTGGTTGGTCACGGCGTGCAGCACCGTCTCGGCGACCTCGTGCTCGGCGGCGAACCGGCGCAACGGCACCTGTTCGCGCAGCCGCTCCATGTAGCGGGCGTGGGCCGGGTGCCGTGCGCCCTTCTCGCGCAGTGCGGCGCCGTCCACCACACCGGGCGCGACGGCGACGACCCGGATGCCGAACTCGCCCAGTTCGAGCGCCCAGCTGCGGGTCAGCGACACCACGCCGGCCTTGGCGGCCGCGTACGCCGACTGGCCCCAGGAGCCCTGCCAGGTGCAGCTGACGACGGGGACGAGCACGCCGCCGGTGCCCGCCTGCGCCATGGTGAGAGCGGCCTCGCGGCCGGCGAGGAACGTGCCGGTGAGGTTGAGGTCGACCGTGGCGTGCCACTCCTCGATGCCGTGCGCGCTCCAGGCGCCGCCCGCCTCGCGGGGTGGACGCAGCAGTCGCTGGGAGAGGTTGCGGCCCGCGGCCATGACGCACACGTCGAGTTGGCCCCGTTGTGCCAGGTCGGTGAAGAGGCGCCGCACGTCGGCCGGCGCGAGCGTGTCGACCTGTGCCGTCGACAACTCCACGCCCCGCTCGGCGGCTTCCTTGCGGCAGCGCTCCAACTGCTCGGTGTCCCGGGCCGCGACGGTCGTCGGCCATCCCGCGGCGCCGAGCGCGTACGCGATGGCGGCACCGAGGCCCCGGCTGCCGCCGATGACGACGGCCTGTCCCCGCCTCGGCATCACTGCTCCCACGGGCGGGGGCGGCCGTAGCTGAAGAGCATCGCGCCCCAGCTGAAACCGCGCCCGATGGCCATGCTCAGGATGCGGTCGCCGGGCGTGATCGTGCCGTCGTGGACGTACTCCGACAGACAGCTGGGCACGCTGACGCTGGAGGTGTTGCCGCGCCGCTCGATGTTGAGCAGGACGCGTTTGTCGTCGCGGATGCCGAGGGCGTCCTGCACGTCGTGGATCAGGTTGATGTTGCCCTGGTGCGGGATGATCCAGTCGACGTCGTCGAGGTCGGCGTCCGCCTGCCGCAGGACCCGTCGGGTCGCGTCCGCCAGCACGCCGGGCGCGAACTCGCCGACGACCTTTCCCTTCATCACCATCGTGTCGTGCTCGTCGATGTCGAAGGCGTCGTAGTGGGTGGCGTCGGAGTGCAGTGTCACGGCGTGCAGGCCGTCGTCCGCACCGGGGTTCGCCCGCCACACGCCCGCGGCGGCGCCGCCGCCGAACAGGACGGAGTTGCGGTAGGAGAAGTTGAGGATCGGCCGGGGGTTCTCGGCGCAGACGATCAGTACGGTGCGGTGGCCGGTGGCGATGAGGCCGCGGGCGACGGCGGAGGCGTGCAGGAAGCCGGAGCAGGCGACGCCGGTCACGTCCAGGCACATCGCCTTCGGGGCGCCGAGGCGGCGCTGCACCGGCAGGGCGACGTCCATGTAGTTGTTGCCGGGGCTCGTGGGATTGACGCGGGGGCGCGCGGTGGCGCTCGTGCCGAGGATGACGTCGACGTCGCCGGGCTCCAGCTCGGCCTCGGCGAGCGCGCGGCGGGCGGCGCGCTCGGCCATGTCCACGTGCCGTTCGCCCTCGGGCGGCCAGTGCCGGGCGGCGACGCCGGTGTGGCGCAGGATCCACTCCTCGTCCACGCCCAGTTCGGGCCTGCTCGTGAAGTGGTCGTTGCGGACCGGCTCCCCGGGGAAGTCGTGGCCGATCCCGGCGAGTTCGACGGGTGGGCAGAAGACGGTCATCGGTAGATCCCTTCGGGGTCGATCGAGCGCAGGAGGGCCAGTTCGCCGGCGGTCGGGGGCGGTTCGTGCCGCAGCGGGTCGGCAATCCTGACCTGCCATCCGGTGCGGTCCCGCACGGTCTCGGCGGGGCCCGCGGCATCGGTGCTGACGAGGCCGGGCGGAGGTGCCCAGGACGCGAGGCGAAAGGGCTCGCACGTCTTGTCCCGTTCGAAGCAGCCGAACTCGGTCACGACCTGGCTGACGTTGCGGCCGGGGCTGGTGACGAAGCCGACCGTCTCGGGGCAGCGGCGCGGTGATGCGGCCGTCACCACGATCGTCTCCACATGGCTGGCCACGTCGTTGGCGCCGCCGGAGCCGACCAGGAAGCCGCCGCCGGGCGTACGGCTGGTGTTGATACGGCCCTGCTGATCGATCTGCGCGGCGGACAGGACGCCCAGGGTGCGGTCGGCGCCGCCCGCGACGAGGCCGCCGAGCACCTCCCACGTCCCGGCGTGCTGACGGCATCCCTGCACATGCCGTTGGGAGAACAGGAACGTGTCTCCGGCCTGCGGCAGGAAGTCGATCATGCCGAGTTCGTTGACGACCTGGACGTGGACGCCCTCCTCCCGCAGCAGGCTTGCGGCCAGCCAACTGGCCAGGTGGGCCGTGCCGATGCCGGCGAGGACGGTGCCGTACCCCCGTGTTCGCAGGGTGCGGGCGATGGTGCGGGCGGCCAGCACCAGGTGGTGTTCGCGGTCGGTCGGTGGCGCGGAGCGGGCGATGACGTCGGGCACCGCCGCGGTGACCGGCGCGTCCGGGTGGAGGCCGGCCAGCCGCGTCTCCCCCAGGCGGGCCAGGTATCCCTGGTGTCCGCCCGTTCCCGTGACCCACCGCTCGAACCACTCCTCGGTGAGCGCGGGATCGGCACACGCCTGCGCCAGGTCCTCCAGGAACAGGTAGTCGTCGAGGTAGCCCTCCACTCCGGCGTCCGCCAGCGGTGTGAGGCCCTGCGGGTGGGCGCCGTACGGGCAGGGGGCGAGGCCCAGCACCCGCTCGGCCGGGATCTGGCAGGCCGCGCCCGCGGGTGGGTCCGCGCGCACCGTCTCCACCGTGGCGAGGACACCGTGCTCGGCCGCCAGCGCGCCCCACCAGCCCTCCGCGACGGGACCGGAGAGATACAGGTTGCCCCGCTCGTCCGCACACTGGGCGTGCAGCAGCGTCACATCCGGGCGGAGCGCGGGCACCAGCACGGCCTCCCCTGCCTCGTGCCGCAGGGCGTCCAACTGCCGATGCCCCTGCGGCAGATCGGAGCCGGACAGCGAGGTGCTGACCGCGAACGGGGCGCCCGTGGCTCCCGCCATCAGCCGTTGCAGCAGGGAGAGCAGGCTCCACTCCTCGACCGGGAACGGGTCGCCCTCGGGCAGCCTCGCGTAGAGCCGGTTGGGACGGGACGTCGGGAAGGTGTCGCCCGCGAAGCCGATCACTGCGTGCTCGACCACTCCCGCCATGGTCAGCGCGTGCACCCCCGCGTGCAGGGCGTTGACGCTGATCCGGAACCGGCCCGTGCCCCGGAAGACCCGGGCGAGCGCCAGCACCAGGGCGTTGGGGCGGGACATGGTCGAGGCGATGTGCACCCGCATGCCCGGCGCCAGGAACCGCCTGCACAGCTCGTCGGGATCGGCGGCCACCACCGGGCTCATCCGGCGGCCTCCATGATCAGCGCGGAGCTCTGGCTGCCGATGGCGAAGGCCAGGGACATCGCCATGCGCACCTCGCCGGGGCGGGCGCCTTCGGTGACGTGGTCGTGGTCGCACTCGGGCTCCACGGTCTCGCAGTTGATCGTCGGCGCCAGGCACTGGTGTTTGAGCATCAGGGCGAGCGCGGCGCAGTTCACCAGGCCCGCCGCGCCGAGCAGATGGCCGTAGACCGGTTTGACGGAGCCGAGCGGTGTCCAGTCGCCGCGCCGGGGTCCGAAGAGGTGGCCGAGCGCGCGGCTCTCGGCCAGGTCGTTGTAGCGGGTGGCGGTGCCGTGACCGCAGATGTAGTCCAGTTCCCCCGGCGCGGCGCCCGCCGTCTCGAGGGTGTCGGCCATCAGCCGCGCCGTGCTCTGCCCGCTCAGGTCCATCCGGGTCGCGTGGGCGGCCTCGCTGATGCTGTGGCAGGCCCGCAGCGCGGCGTAGACCGGTGCCTGCCGGGCCTGGGCGTGCTGCCTGCGTTCCAGTACGGCGACCACGGCGCCCTCGCCGAGCGCGAAGCCGTCCCTGCGCAGGTCGTACGGCTTGATCGCCCGCCGGGGTTCGGTGTCCCGGGACAGCACGCTCGTGCCCGACGCCGAGTAGACCTGCAACACCTCGGGGGTGAGCGGGAGTTCGTGGCCGACGACGAACATCACGTCGGCGGCGCCGCGCTGGATCTCGTGGGCTGCCAGGGCCAGCGCCTGATGGCCGCCCACGCAGGCGTTGCTGACGGTGGAGACCAGTGCCTGCGCGCCCAGCCGGATGGCGCTGAGCGACGCGGGTGTCCCGGCGAGTGAGGCGAAGACCGCCTGGGCCGGGGAGACCGGCGGGCGGGCCGGATCCCAGGCCGTGCCCGAGGCGGTCTGGGACCACCACTCGGCCGGTCCGCGGGAGCAGGAGGCGACGACCCCGGTGCGTGGCGGGTCGATCGCTCCGTCGTCCGCCAGGCCGGCGTCCCGCGCGGCGTTCTGCACGGCCGAGAGGACGACGAGGATCTCCCGGCTGTACCGCTTGGCGAAGTTGTCGGGCAGGTCCGGCAGGTAGGGCGTGTGCTCGAAGTCCCCCAGCCGGCCGGCGCTGTGGATGCCGGTGCCGGAGGAGAGGACCGGCGGCAGCGCGCTGAGCTGGGAGTCGCCTTCCCGTAATTGTCGCCAGACCATCTCTGGACTGTCGGCGCCCGGCAGTACGAAGCCGAGACCGGTGATGAGCACGTCCTCGAACGCCGTACCGGTTACGCGGGCCGAATGCGGCATGGGGGCCTCCCTGTCGACAGCGGTTGGTCGCCGGAGCGTGGTGAGTGAGCCGGGAAACGCGCTCCCCATCAGCACATCCCGTCACCGCCCGGGCGGCCAGGCACGACAGGTACCGCCCGGAGGGCCGCGCCGGGACTCGCGGTACCGGCCGGTCGGCCTCCGCGCCCCCGCCCCGGTGCTCCGGCGCCGCCCGCCGGAGAAACCTCGTGCGCACCGCCTTGACAGTCCGTACATCCTCCCGGACATTAATGAACATTCATTAACCCTCGTGAAGCGGGGTCTTCCCATGGATGGAACGGGAGTTGTCATCGCCGGCGCCGCGATCACGCGGCACGGCTTCTTCCCAGCGCGGGACTGGAAGGACCTCGTCGTCGAATCCGCGTTCTCGGCCCTTGAGGACGCACGCCTCGACGCCGGGGACATCACCGACGGCTTTGTGTCGGTCTCGCTGCCGGAGACATTCGAGCAGCAGAACCTCGGTGCCGTCGCCGCCGACGAACTCGGCCTCGCCCCAAGGGCTTTCAGCCAGATCAACGCCGCCTGCGCCGGAGGAACGGTGGCCCTGCGCAGCGCCGTCGCCGCCCTCGCCTCCGGCATGGCGCGGGCCGTGCTGGTCATCGGCGTGGAGAAGGTGTCGGACACGGCATCGACCGCCGACTCGATGCTGCACTTCCCCGACGCCGAGTTCGAGGCGCCGGCGGGCTTCGACTACGTCGACCTCATGGCGCTGATGCAGGACCAGTACATGCGCAAGTACGGCGCCACGCGCGAGGCGATCGCCCAGTGGGTCGTACAGGACCGCTGGTACGCCACGCGCAACCCGAACGCCGTCGACCACGGTCGGCCCGAACTCACCGTGCCGCAGGTCCTCGACAGTCCCATGGTGTCGCGGCCCATCACGCGGGCGGCCTGCGGACGGGCCTGCGACGGTTCCTCGGCGGTCGTCCTGATGCGCCGCGAGGACGCTCCGGGAGCGTGCGAGCCGGTGGAGATCGCGGGCATCGCGCAGGCCACCGGGCCCAACGTCCTGGCCGCGAAGTTCGGCCATCCGGCCTCCGCAGGCGCCGACATCGCCGAGGCGGTGCCGACCGCGGTGGCCGCCAAGGCCGCCTATGCGCAGGCCGGCATCGAGCCGCAGCACATCGGGCTGGCCCAGGTGCACGACTGCTTCAGCGTGATGGGCGCGCTGCACCTGGAGGGGCTGGGGATCTTCCCCACGGGCAAGGCCGCGGCGGCGGTGGCCGACGGGGAGACGGCGCTGGAGGGCCGCTGCCCCGCCAACACCGACGGCGGCCGGATCGGCCTCGGTCATCCCACCGGTGCCACCGGGATCAGCGTCGCCGTGGAGTCGGCACTCCAACTGCGGGGCCGGTGCGGGGAACGCCAGGTGCCGGACGCGGATATCGCGGTCTGCCAGTCCATGGGCGGCTCCAACGCCACCAGCGCCGTCGCCGTGCTGCGGCGCCCGCGCTGAACACCCACGCAGGAAAGGAGGGACAGCGCTCCATGTGGTCCCCCACGGAACCGATCTACCGCATCGCCACCCCGACCCCCGCCAAGGCCTGGCGCTCGCGCGCCGGTCGCTACCGCCTCGTCGGCAACCACTGCACGAGCTGCGGGCTGACGTTCTTCCCCGCACGCCGTGTCTGCCCCGACTGCCGATCGCGCGACCTGCGCGAGAGCGAACTGGCGCCCTTCGGCCGGGTGGTGAGCACGGCGGAGGACCACACCCCGCTGATCGGCCACGCCGGCCGCGCCGCCAGGCCGTTCGCCATCGTGGCCCTGGAGGACGGGCCCCACGTGCTCACCGAACTCGTCGACGTCGACGCCGGTCACGACGGCGATCCCCCGGCGGTGGCCGAAGGGACCGAGGTCGAGCTGGTCGTCCGCAAGTGGCGGCGCGAGGCCTCGGGGCCCTACCAGTACGGCTACAAGTTCCGGCCGCGGAGGGCGCGATGAGCGGCGACTGGCCCCGGCTCACCGGCATCCCCGTGGACGTCACCGACGCCGCCGGGAACACGTTCGGTCCCGCCACGAACGACGTCGGGATCTCCGCGATCGGCACGGCGCTGCCCGCCGGCCGGCTCGCCGTGGAGGAGATCCATGAGGTGTGGCGCAATGTTCCGCTGGACGTGGTGCGGCGCAAGGGCGTCACCCACCGCGCGGTGTGCGACCCCGACGCGGACGCGGTGACGCTGGCGGCCGAGGCCACGGCCATCGCCCTGCG
This sequence comes from Streptomyces sp. NBC_00457, assembly GCF_036014015.1. Lineage (NCBI taxonomy): Bacteria > Bacillati > Actinomycetota > Actinomycetes > Kitasatosporales > Streptomycetaceae > Streptomyces > Streptomyces sp. NBC_00457. Next base: position 466,244 of record NZ_CP107905.1, read on the forward strand.
CGAGGCGTCCGCGACACCTCAGGCGGTCTTCTTCGGCTCGCAGACCGGCCCGTACCTCACCAAGGCCAGTGCGGCGCTGCTGGCCGACATGGCCGGGCTGCCGCCCGCGTCGTTCGCCGCCGACGTGCAGTTCTCCGGCAAGTCCGGGACGGCCGCCCTGCTGTGCGCGCTGGCCTGGGTGCGGGCCGGCTTCGCCGAGGCGGCGCTGGCGGTGGGGACGGACACGCTGGGACCGCATGTCGCGCCGGGCGATCCGCAGGAGTACACCGCGGGCTCCGGAGCGGCTGCGCTCCTGGTCACCCGCGACGCCACGCTGGCCACCGTGGACGCGGTCGGATCGGCGGTCTCCGACACCAACGACGGCTTCCGCGCCGACGGCGAGCGGCACATCCGCACCGGTGGGGCGGTGATGACGGCCACCGACATCGGGCTGTACGACCACTGCGTCACCGCCTGGGAACAACTCGGCCCGCCCAGCAAGCCGTTGCGTTTCCTGGCCGGCCCGCAGCCGGACGCCATCACCCCGATCCGGCTGGCCCGCCGCCTCGGGCAGTCCGACCGCTCCGCCCTGCCCTGCGTCGTCGCGCACGGCATCGGCGACACCGGCGCGGCCGCACCTCTGCTGGGACTTGCCCGGGCACTGGAGCTGGCCGTCCCCGGCGACCGGATCGCGGTCCTCGGCTACGGCTGCGGCGCGGGCAGCGACGCCCTGCTGCTGACCGTACGCACCCCGGCCACGCACACCGGACTCGAAGCGGCGCTCACGCGGCGGCGCCCGGTGAACTACGCGACGGCCAGCAGGCACGAGAGGCACTTCCAAGCACTGGAGCGACTCGTGGGGAGCTACGAATGAACGAACTGTTCAAGGGACGCACCGCGCTGGTCACCGGCGGTGGCAGGGGCATCGGCGCGGCGATCGTCACCCGGCTCGCCGAGGAGGGCGCGACGGTCGCCGTCAACGACATCGACGAGGAGGCCGCCGAGCGCATGGCCGCGCAGGTGGGCGGACTCGCCGTACCGGCGAACATCGCCCACGAGGAGCAGGCCCAGGACGTGGTGGACCGCGTCGAGCGGGCCTGGGGCGGACTCGATGTCCTGGTGAACAACGCGGGCATCGGATTCCGCGGAACGCTCGCGGACCACACGCCGAAGATCTGGCACAAGGTGCTGTCCGTCAACCTCCACGCGCCCTTCTTCCTGTCGCGCCGCGCCGCGGCCCTGCTCGCCCAGGCCGACGGCGGCGCGGTGGTCAACCTCTCCTCCGTGGCGATGATCGGCAACGTCGGGCAAGTCGCGTACGACGTGTCCAAGGGCGGGCTCGCCACCCTCACACGGTCACTCGCGGCCGAGCTGGGCCCGGCCGGCGTGCGCGCCAACGCCGTCTGCCCGGGCTTCGTCGACACCCCCATGCTCGCCATGGCCGAGGACCTCGTCCGGATCGGCGAGAAGCACGTACGCACCCAGCCGATCAGCCGTTTCGGCACTCCGCAGGAGGTGGCGGCGGCCGTGGCATGGCTGGCCTCCTCAGAGGCGAGCTACGTGACGGGTCAGTGCCTGTTCGTCGACGGCGGATGGATACGGTCATGACACCGCCGGTGGATACGGTCATGACTCCGCCGGTGCGGATCCTGGCGATGGACGATCCACGGGTGCCGGACGCCGCGTCCTGCACGGTGGCCGGACTGCTCACCGCCCGTGCCCGCGCGCACCCCGACCGGGTGTTCGCCGTCTTCGCCGACGGGGAGAGCTGGACGTACGGCGAAACCCTCCGGCGTTCCCTCGGCGCCGCGGCGGCCCTCGCGGCCTACGGGGTGCGACCGGGTGACCGGGTGCTCTCGTGGCTGCCCAACGGGCCGGACGCGCTGCTGGCCTGGTTCGGCACCAACCTCGCGGGCGCGACCTGCGTGCCCGTCAACACCGCCTACCGGGGCCGGATGCTGGAGCACGTACTGGCCAACTCCGGGGCGGCGCTGGTCGTCGCGCATCGCGAGCTCGCCCCGCGACTGGCGGAGATCGAGCCCGGGGACCGGCGCCCCACGGTCGTCGGCCCCGATGAACTCCACGCCGATCCTGGCGACTTCGAGCCGTATCCAGCGGAGCCGTGGGACACGTTCGGGATCATCTACACGTCAGGCACGACCGGCCCCTCGAAGGGCGTGCTGTGCTCCTACGTCCACCACTACTCCGCGGCCGTCGCCGCCTTCGCCGGCCGGGCCGGGGAGGGGGACCGCTACCTCGTCCAACTGCCGCTGTTCCATGCGGGCGGGACGATCGGGGTCTACGCGATGCTGCTGCTCGGCGGGTCCGTTCTCGTGGTCGACTCCTTCGCCACCGACGCGTTCTGGGACGTCGTCCGCGCCCACCGCGTCACCTGCTGCACCCTGCTCGGTGTCATGGCGTCCTTCCTGCTCAAGCGCGACCCGGCGGAAAGCGATGCCCAACATCCGCTGAAGTGGGTGTGGTTGCTTCCGCTCGGCGACAACAGCGCTGAGCTGTCGCAGCGCTTCGGCATCAAGGTCCACACCCTGTTCAACATGACCGAGACCTCGGTCCCGCTGATCTCCGAGCCGGATCCGAAGGAGAGCGGACTGTGCGGAACGCCGCGCCCCGGCATCGAGATCCGCGTGGTCGACGCGTACGACCGGCAGGTGCCCCCGGGCCACAGCGGTGAGCTCGTGCTGCGCGCCGACCGGCCGTGGTCGCTGTCGCACGGCTACCACGGGATGCCTGAGGCGACGGCGGCGGCCTGGCGCAACGGCTGGTTCCACACCGGGGACGCGGTGCGCCAGGACGGTGCGGGCCGGGTCTTCTTCGTCGACCGCCTCAAGGACGCGATCCGCCGCAGGGGGGAGAACATCTCCTCCTTCGAGGTGGAGTCCGAGGCGATGACCCATCCGGCGGTGCGCGAGTCGGCCGCGGTGGCCGTGCCGAGCGAACACGGCGAGGACGAGGTCCTCCTCGCGGTCGCCCCCGCACCGGGCCGAGCCGTCGACCCGGCCGAGTTGATCGAGTACCTCGTCCCGCGCATGCCCCACTTCATGGTGCCGCGCTATGTCCGCGTCCTGGACGAACTGCCCAAGACGCCCACCGCGAAGGTGCTCAAGCACGCGCTGCGCGCGGAGGGGCTGACGGACGACACCTGGGACCGGCGGCAGGCCGGGATCACGGTCAAGCGTGAGTCCCTCGGGAGGAGCCGACAGCCATGACCACCACGCCCCAGGTGGAGACGATCGAGCGCGATGTGCCCGCCCCCATGCGGGACGGCGTGGTCCTGCGCGCCGACGTGTGGCACCCGCCCGCCGACGGCCTCACCCCCGCACTGCTCTACCGCGGCCCCTACGACAAGCGCCGGATGCCGATGCTGGACGTCCTGCCCGCATCCCTGGCCGTGGAGGCCGGCTACACCGTCGTCCTCCAGGACAGCCGGGGCCGGTTCGCCTCCGACGGCGACTGGCAGCCGGTCATGTGGCGGCAGGAGGCGCTGGACACCCACGACACCGTGGAGTGGATCGCCACCCGGCCGTGGTGCGACGGCAACGTCGGCATGGTGGGGCCCTCCTACCTCGGCATCGTGCAGTGGGTCGGCGCCGCGCTGCGCCCGCCGCACCTGCGCGCCATCGCCCCGGCCATGTGCGCGGTCGGCGACTACGACGCCCGCGCCACCGGCGGAGCACTGCGCCTGGACCAACTGGTCAGCTGGGCCGCGGTGTTGATGGCGCCGGAATGGCTGCGCCGCCGGCTGGCCGACGGCGATCCGCCACCGCGCAAGACGATCGAGGCGATCGCGGACTGCGCCAGGAATCCGCGGCGCGCGATGGAACAGCTCCCCCTCACCGACATTCTCGACCTGGAGGACTTCCCCCCGCTGCTCAGGGACGTCCTCGCGGGCCAGACCGAGATCCCGGACGTCCACGCCGAGGACATCGACATCCCCACGCTCTCCCTCAGCGGCTGGTACGACATCTACGCCACCGCCACCCTCGGCCTGCACCAGGACCTGACCTCCCGCGCGGGCCACCACCACCTGATCATGGGCAGCTGGGCCCACCTGAGCTCACTGCTGCCGATCCAGGGCGAGATGAACTTCGGCCTGGCCTCCTCCGCGCGCTTCGGCGGGCTCGCCGAACAGCACCTGGCGTTCTTCGACCGCTATCTGCGGGGCGCGCAGCGGGAGTTGCCACGGGTGCGGTACTTCCTCATGGGCGCGGGAGAGTGGCGTACGAGCGCCCGGTGGCCGCCGCCGCGCGCGGTGACCCGGCGGTGGTACCTGCGGCAGGGCGGCATCCTGGGCAACGCGCCCGAGCGGCACGAGCCGGCCGCCCACTACCGCTACGATCCGGCCGACCCGGTGCCCAGCCACGGCGGGCGGGTGCTCAACCTGGGCGACCTGGTACCCGGGCCGCTCGCCCAGAACCATCTCGAACACCGCCCGGACGTGCTCAGTTACACCTCCGAGCCGCTGCCCGAGACCCTCGATCTGGCGGGCCCCGTCCGGCTGGTGCTGTCGGTCGAAAGCAGCGCACCCGACACCGACTTCACCGGCAAAATCCTCGACGTCCTCCCCGACGGCCGCGCCCTGCTCGTCGCCGACGGCATCACCCGTGCCCGCTTCCGCGAGGGTCCGGACAGGGAGCGGCCCCTCAAGCCCGGCACGGTCAGCACGCTCCGCCTCGACCTGGGGCACACGGCCTGGCGCCTTACTGCCGGGCACCGCCTGCGGATCCACGTCTCCAGCAGCAACTTCCCCCAGTACGACCGCAACCTCAACACCGGCGGCCCGATCGGCCAGGAGAGCGTCCCGGCCGTGGCCGAACAGACGGTCCACCACAACCCCGAGAACCTCTCCTGGCTCGAACTCACCACGCTCCACGGCACCGACACGACGGCCGAAGGCGAGCAATCCCCATGACCGGCGCACGCCCTGCCACGTCAGCGCCCCTCCCCGCGGCCGACGGGCCCACCCCGTCCGTCCGCCGCCCCCGCACGCTGCACTCGGCTCCCCGGAGGCGACCGGTGTTCCGCATCGGGCGCCGGCCCGGGCGACCGGTGTATGCGACACCGCACACCGCGGTCCTGCCCGTACCGGAGGACCCACCGGTCCCCCACCACGGACGAAGACCGCTCCGACGGCCGGGCAGGGTCGGGACCCCGCCCGGCCTCACCGAAGGAGCCGCACTTGTCCAACCAAAGCCCCTCTCGCACCCGCCGGATCCACACCCTCCTCCGGCTGGCGTGCGTGACCGCACTCGCCGCAGTGGCACTGGGCCTGCCGTCCGCGTCGTCCTCGGCCCAACCCGAGCCGCACCACCGATTCGCGGCCGTCGACGACGCACCGCCCGCCCCACCACTGCCCGGAGCCAACGACTGGCGGTGCCGGCCCACCCGGCAGCACCCCGAACCGGTCGTCCTGGTCCACGGCCTGTACGCCACACCGGACGTCAACTGGCCGTTCGTATCGGAAAACCTTCATAAGGCCGGGTTCTGCGTCTACGCGCTGACCTGGGGCACCGGGCAGGGGAAATACCCGCTGCCGGGCGTCGCGCCGCTGGAGGAATCCGCCAAGGATCTCAAGGCGTTCGTCGACCGGGTCCGGATCACGACGGGTTCCCTCAAGGTCGACCTGGTCGGGCACAGCGCCGGTGGCCTGATGCCCCGTCAGTATCTGCGCTTCGAAGGCGGAGCCAGGTGGGTGGACGACTTCGTCGCGCTCGGACCACCCAATCACGGCACGACGTTCCACTCCCCCTGGCACGACATGCCCGAGTGGGTCGCCACCGCGTTCTGCCCGTCGTGCCTGCAGTTCGACGTCGGCTCGGCGTTTCTCACCCACCTCAACGAGAGCCGTGAGGTGGAGCCGGGCGTCAGCTACACGACGATCAGCACCGAGTTCGACGAGTACATCCTGCCGTACACCAGCGCCCATCTGAAGGGAGCTTCCAGCCAGGTCACCAACGTCACCGTCCAGGACAGGTGCCCGGACAGCACGATCAACCATCTCAACCTCGCCTTCGACCAGGTCCCGCTGCAGTGGATCACCAACGCCCTGCAGCGCCCCGGTCCCGCGGACCCGGAGCTCAGGCCCACGTGCTGAGCCGGAGCCGGCGAGCGACTGCTCGCCCCCGCCCGCCCCTTCCCGCCGACGAAGGGGCGGGCCCGGGCAGCGCCACCACGCAACGAATCCACGTACACCCAGGGAGAGGGAGCGCCATGCAACTGTCACGTCGCGATCTGCTGCGCAGCAGCGGGCGGTTCGGCCTCGCCGCCGCGATGGGGCTGGGGGCGGCCCCCGCCCTGGCCGCCTGCGGCGGCTCGGACAACGCCGGCGACGCGGACGGACAGGCCCGGCTCGGCTGGATCCAGCCGGCCTCCGGCGCCTTGGCGTCCGCGTACAAACCGGCCTACGCCGCGGCCCGGCTCGCCGTGCGGGAGATCAACGAGGCGGGCGGGCTGCTGGGCCGGCCGCTGAAACTCCTCGAGGAGGACGACGAGGGCAAGCCCGGGACGCAGCCGATGGTGGCCCGGCGGCTGCTGCGTGACAGGCCGCAGTTCGCGCTGGGGCCGACGGGCAGTTCCCAGGCGGTGGCGTCGGCCAGTGTGCTGGGCCGCGCGGAGGTGCTCCAGTCCGCCTGGGGTGTGGCCGAACGGCTCGGCGACGGAGGGCAGTTCCCCTTCCACTACCAACTGGTCTTCAACACCCGGCAGCAGGCGGCCGCCGTGGCCCGCTACCTGTGCGAGGTACGTGACCTCAGAAAGGTCGGGCTGCTGGTGGAGAACTCCGAGTACGGGGAGGCGATTCGGGACGCCTTCACCGCCGTACTCGACGACCGCTACGGCACGCGCCCTGTCTCCGTCCAGGTCTTCAACCAGGCCGCCCCCGACATGACCCCGTTCGTCAAACAGCTCGACCGGGACGGCGCCGCCGCCGTCGGCCTGTTCAGCGGCCAGCCGCAGACCTCCGTGCTGACCCTGCGGGCGATGGCCGCAACCGGCTTCGCGCCGCCGGTCGTCTCCCACGAACTCAGCTACATCAAGGCCTACGACGCCTTCCCCGAGGAGCTGATGGAGCGGCTGTACACCACCACCTACGCCGCCTTCAGCTACCGGCCGGGCGAGACGCCGGCCCAGGGCCCGGCGATGGAGTACGCCCGGCGGATCGCGGCCGAACCCACGGCCGCCGGGCTGGAGTTCACCGCCGCCACCTCCCCCTACTACGACTTCCTCAAGCTGCTGGCCGACCTCGTCGAGCGGGAGAAGACCCTGGCCCCGGACAAGCTCAAGGCCGCCTTCGACAAGGTGACCGACCATCAAGGTCCCCGGGGACGGATCTCGTTCACCTCCGCGCGGCACACCGGCATCGACGACGGCGCCCTCGTCGTCGCCTCGCTGCTGTCCGCCAAGAAGGAGCAGTCGGTGCACGGCATCTTCCGCGAGCTGGCCCCGGGCGGCCAGACATGATCAACGACGTGCTGGTGCCCGGTCTGGTGTACGGCAGCCTGTACGGGCTGGTGGCCGTGAGCCTCACGGTGCTGCACCGGCCGACGCGGGTGCTCAACTTCGCCCAGGGGGACCTGGTGATGCTGGGCGCGATGACCATGGCGGTGCTGACCCTGCCCTGGCCGCTCGCGGCGGCCATCGCTGCCGCCGGGGTCGCGGCCGTGGCGCTGGTCGAGGAGCGGGTGGCCGTGGCGCCCGTGCTGCGGCGCTCGCCGTACGGCAGTGCCTGGGTGATCACGACGCTGGCGTTCTCGCTGGCGCTCAATCAGCTGGCGGGCCGGCTGTGGACCGACGAACCGCGTACCGTCGAGCCGCCCGCGTCGCTGTCCCTGGACCCCCTCACGTTCCTCGGTGTCCGCTTCAACAGCTACCAACTGGCCGTCGTCCTGGTCACGTTGGGCGTGGTCGCCGCCTTGGAGGCGCACGCGCGGACCCGCACCGGCTGTGCCGTGCGGGCGGTGGCGGCCGACCGGGACGCGGCCCGGCTGCGCGGCATCGATCCCGCCAGGCTCAGCCGCCGGGCCTTCCTGCTTGGCGGGGCGCTGGCCGGGCTGACCGGTGCGCTGGCGGCGCCGCTGACGCTGGCGTCGGTAGCGATGGGCTTCGGGCTGCTCATCAAGGGCTTCTTCGCGGCCGTCCTCGGCGGGGTCGGCGATGTGCGCGGGGCACTGCTCGGGGGCTGGATCGTCGGTGTCGTCGAGGCCGCGGGCGCCGACTACGTCTCACCGGGCGCCCAGACCGCCGTCCTGTTCGCCGTCACGCTCGCCATCCTCCTGGTCCGACCGCAGGGGCTGCGCGGGAGCGAGGAGCTGCGCCGTGTCTGAGTTCATGTCACCTACCGTGCGGCGCACGGGACTTGGCGTCGCCCTCGTCCTGGCCGCCGTGCTGCCCCCGCTCACCCAGGACGGGTACGTCCTCCACGTCGCCACCGTGGTCGGCATCTATGTGCTGATCGCCATGGGCCTGAACGTGCTGTTCGGATACGCCGGGCAGGTGTCGCTCGGGCATGGCGCCCTGGTGGCGGTCGGCGCCTACACCGCGGCCGTGCTCACCGTCGACCACGGCTGGTCGTTCTGGGCGGCCGTCGCCCCCGCCATGGCCGTGTCGGCCGCCGTCGGCGGGCTGATGGCCCTGCCGGCGCTCCGGCTGTCCTCCTGGCATCTGGCGCTGATCACCCTCGCCTTCGCCATGGTGGTGGGCAGTCTGCTGACCGAACTGCGGGACCTCACCGGCGGGTTCGCGGGCATCATCGGTGTCCCCCTGCCCGAGGCGGGCGGCGCGCCGCTCACCGAGGAGCAGCTGTACTGGCTGGTGCTCGCCCTGGTCGTGGTGGCCACCTGGCTGGTCGCGAACGTGCTGCGCTCCCGGATCGGCCGGGCACTCACCGGCGTACGCGACGCACCCGACGCCGTACGCACGGTGGGCGCGGCTCCCGTCCGGCTGAAGATCTTCGCCTTCTGTCTGTCCGCCGCGCTCGCCGGACTCGGGGGTGCGTTGCTGGCCACGACGCGCGGCATGGTCACCCCCGACGACTTCCCCATCGAGTTCTCGCTGTTCTTCCTCCTCGTGGTGATCATCGGCGGCGCCGGTCGCACGGCCGGGCCGTTCCTGGGCACGCTGGCGTTCTTCGTGGTGCCCGAGCTGCTGGACGACCTGGCCGAGTGGCGGCTGCTCATCTATGCCATAGCCCTGCTCGTGCTGATCGTGTACGTGCCGCACGGCATCGCCGGGGCGTGGGAGGAGCACGGGCCCAGGATCGTGGCGCGTCTGACCGCGGGAGGACGACACCGCTCCGAGGGAGCAGGCGCGGTGCCGTCCGTGGACGCGCCCGCGCCGCGGCCCACTCCCATGACCAGTCGCCCGGGGAGTGGGCTGCGGCTGCGCACGACGGACCTGCGGCGCTCCTTCGGCGGTGTCCACGCGCTGGGCGGCGTCGAGCTGTCGGTGGAGCCGGGCACCATCCACGCGCTGGTGGGCCCCAACGGATCGGGGAAGACCACGCTGCTCAACGCCGTGACCGGTCTTGTGCCCGCGGAGCGCGGCCGGGTGCTGCTGAGCGGGACGGAGGTGAGCGGCCGGGCTCCCGAGCGGATCGCCCGCCTCGGGGTCGCGCGGACCTTCCAGACTCCGCTGCTGCTGCCCCGGCTGAGCGCGCTGGAGAACGTCCTGCTCGGGGCGTATGCCAGGGAGCGGGTCAGCGTCGTCGAGCACGCACTCGCGCTTCCCCGGGGGCGGAGCGAGTCCCGTCTGCTGCGCGAAGAGGCCGCCGGCTACCTGGACTTCGTGGGCCTGACCCCGTACGCCCGGACCCCGGCCGGGATTCTGCCGCACGGCAACCAGCGGTTGCTGGAGATCGCCCGCGCGCTGATGGCGCGTCCCCGGCTGCTGCTGATGGACGAACCGGCCGCCGGCCTCTCACCCGCCGAACTCGCCATGCTGGACGGCCTGTTGCGGGAGATCAGGGCCCACGACATGACGGTACTGCTCGTCGAGCACCACATCGAGCTGGTGGCGGCCGTCGCCGATCACGTCACCGTGCTGGACGCGGGAGTCACCCTCGTCTCGGCCGAGCCCTCCATCGCGCTGCACGACGCCCGTGTACTCCACGCCTACCTGGGGAGCTGACGCCATGTCCACCGAGCAGGACGCACCGGAGGGAAACCGCACGTCGACGACGCCCGAACCGCCGCTGCTTCGACTGAGTGGCGTGCACTCCGGCTACGGCCCCGTCCCCGTCGTCCACGACGTCACGCTCGCCGTGCGCGAAGGCGAGATCTGCGCTCTGATCGGCGCGAACGGAGCCGGAAAATCGACCTTGCTCCGCACGATCTCGGGACTGCTGCGCCCGACCGCGGGCACGGTCGAGTTCGCCGGCACCGACATCACCCGCGACCGGCCCGAGGCGATCAGCCTGCGCGGACTCGTCCAGGTGCCGGAGGGGCGGCGCGTGTTCCACGGGCTCACCGTGCGCGAGAACCTCGAACTGGGCCTGTGGAAGCGGAAGGTGACCGCACCCGAGGAACGCGAGCGTCTGGAGTGGACGTTCAGCCTCTTCCCCGTCCTGGAACACAAGCTGCGGGCGCGGGCCGAGGTGCTCAGCGGCGGGGAACAGCAACTCCTCGCCATCGCCCAGGCGTTGGTGGCCAAGCCGCGGATGCTGCTGATCGACGAGCCGTCGCTGGGCCTGGCACCGCTCGCCGCCGAGCGGGTCCTGGCGACGGTCGCGAAACTGCGTACGACAGGCCTGACGGTGCTCCTCGTCGACCAGGCGGTCGAGCGTGTCCTCGGCCTGGCCGACCGGGCCTACGTCATGCGGACGGGCCGGATCGTGGCCGAGGGACCGGCCGCCCGGTTGCGTGAGGGACCGGCGCTGCAGGAGGCCTACTTGGGCCCGCTCGCGGACAGCGACTGAATCTCGTCATGGCCGACCCCCGCCGCCCGCAACACCAGGACGCCGTACTGCTCGGCGATCTCCTCGGCGCTGAGCCTGCCCTCCGGACGGAACCAGAGCCCGGCGTGGATGCACATGTCCAGCAACGCCTTCGCGGTGACGGGAATGTCCGCGTCCCGCCCACCGGGCAGCGCGGCCCGGAACGCCCCCCGTGTCCGCCCCTGCTCCAGCATCCGCTCAAACTCCCGCCGTATGCGGCGCTCGCTGTCGCGGATCTCCGTGGACAGCGACGGCGGCAGGTGATGCGTCTCCGACCGGCTGACCACCGCTTCCAGGCGGTACGTCGTGTGGAAGACGGTCAGCGTCCTGGCCGCCTCCCACAGCTCGCGCACGGGATCCCCGCCGCCCCGCTCGAAGGCCTCCGCGAGCTGGCGCTCCAGTTCGGCACAGGTCCGCGAGGCGATCGAGTGGAGGAGCTCCTCCTTGGACCTGAAGTGGTTGTACATGGCCGCGGGCGTCATACCGAGGGCCGCCAGGATCTCCCGGACGCTCGTGTTGCCGTAACCCCGCCGGTAGAACAACTCGGCGGCGACCGACTCGATCTGCCTCCGCGTGCTCCCCCTGGGCGGCGGGGCGAACGCTCCCTCGGTCGACATGGCCATGGAGTGCTTCCCGTCCCTCGGTGGCGGCCGGCCGTCGGCGTCGCGGGGAGCCGGTGAATGGCCGTTCACCTGCTCACTTTACGGGCTCAACCGGCCGTATGGCGATCACACCGCAGCAGAAAGGTACGCCGGGTACTACCAGGCGGAGCCTCCTCACCGGGAGGCTCACGGACCGAGACGGGCGCGTGCTCACCGCGCCCGGGACGGGAGCAGATCTTGAGGGTCCTCGACGAGAACGGGACGGACGGCACGGACGGGATCAGCGCGATCGACATGTGCGCCCTGGTGTACGACCGCGAGTCGTGGGCGGCCTACTTCCGCGACCTGGGCGGCCAGGCACCGGCCTATCTGCGGGCCTTCGGCCGCCATATGACCACCGTCTTCGGCGCGGACTTCGCCCACTACCGCCGACTGCTGGACGCCGGCGACCTGGACGCGGCCGTCGAGGTCCTCGTGGCGAACCAGCCCGACGACACCGACGTGGCGGCCCATCTGCGCGCCATGGACGAGCAGGGCGTCGCCTATCAGGTGCTGATGGGGTCCAGCGCCCGGCTGCCCGACGGCGACAGCGTCAACACCCGTGTGGCTGCCTTCGCGGCGCGTGCCCCTGGGCGGGTGGAGGCCTGGGCGGGCCTGAACCTCAGCGATCCGCACGCCGCGCTGGCGGAACTGGAGCGCTGCCACGCGCTGGGTATGCGCGGTGTCACCGTCATCGCCTTCCGGGACGGCGTCGAACCGCAGGCGCCGCGCTACGCCGCCGTCTTCGCGGCAGCCGAGCGGCTGAGGCTGCCGGTGTGGATCCACACCGGGCACCACCTGTGCACCCGACGCCCGAACGAGCTCTCGCACCCGAGGGTCATCGACACGCTCGCGGGCCGCCACCCGGAGCTGAGGATCGTCGCGGGCCACGGCGGCTGGCCGTGGCTGCACGAGATGATCTCGGTCGCCCAACGGCACCCCCATGTCTTCGTGGAGTTCTCCACCCATCGCGCGAGCTGGATGTCGCGTCCGGGCTCGGGCTGGGAGCCCTTCCTGCTGTACGGCCGCAGCACCCTGCGCCGCAAGGTCATGTTCGGGACCGCGACCTGGGTCCACTCCGTGCCCGTGCGCACCCTTATCCGGGAGGTGGCCGAACTCGGCCTGGGCGAGGCCGTCACCCATGACTGGCTGCTCGGCAACGCACAACGCCTGCTGGGCCTGGAAGCCGACCGGCGACTTACGGCCGGATCGCTCGGGTATTCGGTCGACTCGGGGCGCACTCCTTGACGGTCCGGCCTCGCGTGCCCCAGGTTATTGGATGTTAATGAACATTCATTTACCCAGTTCAGGGATGGTGTTCATGTCTCCAAGGGCTCTGCCGTCCGTCAGGTTCACCGACCGTCTCCGCGGGTCACCGACCTTCCGACGTGACCCGCTGGCCTTTCTGTCGCGTGGCCGCGAGCGGTACGGCGACATCTTCCGCTTCCGCACGCTCGGCGTCCCCATGGTGATGGTCAATCACCCGGATCACATCCGTCGCATCCTCGTCGACAAGAGCGCCCAGTACGACAAGAACGCCTTTCTCTTCAAAGCCGTCCGTCCGGTGCTGCGCACGGGACTGATCGCCAACGCGGACACAGCGCAGTGGCGTCGGCAACGTCGCATGATGGCGCCGCATTTCACCCCGGGCGCGGTCGGCTCGTTCGCCCGGAACATGACGACCGAGACCGTGAAGATGCTGGACCGCTGGGAGCGCTACCCTCGCGACGGGCGGGTGATCGACGCCATGGACGAGTTCGGCCGGCTCGCGCTCGCCATCGTCAACAGGTCTCTGTTCAGTGCGGATGTGAGCGCGACGGCCCAGGATTTCGAGCGGGCCTTCGGGGTGGCCAACAGCGTCCTCGCGGCGTTCTTCCGCCGTCCCTTCCCGCCGTTGAGCGTGCCCACCCCCGGCCACCGCAGGCTCCGGCGCGCGATCGACGCCATGGACTCCTTCGTCTCCGGATTCGTCCAGGGGCGGCTCCGCGCGAACGCGGACACGGACAGGGACGCGGACCAGGAACCCGATCTGCTGACCCTCCTGCTGCACTCCGTCGACGAGGAAGACGGCAGCGGCATGGGCCTCGAACGGCTCCACCACGAGGTCCTCAACCTCTGTGTGGGCGCCTACGAGACCACCACCAACGCCTTGTGCTGGGCGTTCCATCTCCTCGCGCGCCATCCCGACGCCGAGAAGCGGCTGCACGAAGAGGTCGACCGGGTGCTCGGCGGCCGGATCCCACGGTTCGAGGACCTTCCCGAACTGGCCTACACGCGCATGGTCGTCGACGAGACGCTGCGCATCTATTCCCCCGCCTATCAGTTCATGCGCCACGCGAGTCAGGACGACGAGATCGCCGGGTACCGCATTCCGGCCGGCAGCAACATGCTCATCAACAGCTATGTCCTGCACCGGCATCCGGACTTCTGGGACGAGCCGGAAACCTTCCGCCCCGAGCGGTTCGGCGCGGAAGAGACCGCCCGCCGCCCCCGGCACGCCTACATCCCGTTCGGCAGCGGGCAACGCGTCTGCATCGGCAGGCACTTCGCCCTGACCGAACTCACCCTGGTGCTCGCCACCGTCGCGCGTACACACCGTCTGGTCCTGCCCGCGGACGCCCCCGATGTCCATCCGGAGGCCCTGATCACGCTGCGTCCCCGAGGCGGAATGCGGCTGCGACTCGAGCACCGCTGACACGAGAAGGCCGTACGTTCATGGACACCTCTCAGCAGGACATCCTCAGCGCGTTCCCGCACCGGCTCAATCCGCATGCGGAGCGGACGCGCCGTCATGTGGCCGACTGGGTACGGCGCACGGGTCTCGTCCACCGGGAATCGGCCTGGAGACGCTTCCAGCGAGCGGACTTCGGGTGGTTCGCGGCAGCGGTGTATCCGACCGCCGACGCCTCTCGCCTGGACCTCATGGCCGACTGGTTCGCCTGGCTGTTCCTGGTCGACGACCAGCTCGACGACGGAGGGGTCGGACGCGACCCGGCACGGGCACTGCGGATCGTGGACCAGCTGTGCGCCGTACTGAGCGGGCACCGCCCCTCCGACCCACCGAGCCCGGACACTCCCACCACTGTCTCCGCACTGGCCGATCTGTGGGAGCGCACGGCGCCACTCGGACATCCCGGGTGGCACCGTCGGTTCGCCGGGCACCTCGAGACATGTCTGAGAACGGCGGCCGTCTGGGAGGTGGGGCATCGAGTCCACGGCACCGTCCCGTCGGAGGAGGCGTACGTCGTCAACCGCCGGCACACGGGAGCGATCTACGTCTGCATGGACCTCATAGAGATCGCGGTGGACGTCTCGGTGCCCGACACCCTCTACACCGGCGCCGAGTTCACCTCCGCCCTCGACGCCGCGTGCAACGTCGTGTGCTGGACCAACGACGTCTACTCGCTGGCCAAGGAGCGCTCGCGGGGTGAGGTGCACAACCTCGTCTTCCTCGTCCAGCACCACCGCGGATGGGACCGGTCGGCCGCGCTGGACCACGTCCACGCTGCCATCCAGGAGGAGACGGACCGATTCCTGCGCGCGGAGGCCCGACTGCTCACCGCACATCCCCACCGCGTCGGCCAACTCGCCCCCTGCCTCACCGGTATGCGGACATGGATGCGCGGCAACCTCGACTGGTCCAGACGCACACAGCGCTACGCCCGAGCCGTCGGCGGCGACACGGAGCGCCCCGACGAGTACCTCGAAGCCCGGCTCATGGAGGCCGGAGGATGGAAGCCGGACTGCTCACGCGGCTCCGTCGTCGACGGCCGTGGTGGTCATGATGTGGCGGATACGTTCGCGTAGCAATTGATGCGTGCGGTCGTGGTGGTTACGTGGGTGCCACGCCATGCCGATGGTCAGGGACGGCAGCGCCAGGGGGATCGGGAACGTGTGCAGCCCGAGTGTGTTCAGCATCGGCCGTCCGAGTCCGGCCGGGGCAACACTGACGACGTCGGTTTCGCGGGCCAGGAACAGCGCGGTCGCGACGCTGGGGACCACAGCCACCACGCGTCGGCTCAGGCCCAGTTCGGCGAGCTGCTCGTCGATCGGGCCGTGAGCTCGGCCGCGTCGCGACACGACGACGTGGTCGGTGGCGGCGAGCCGCCGCGGTGTGACGGTTTTCGTCCTCCTGAGTGGATGGCCCGGCCGCACAACGCCGATCAGTGTCTCCGTGAGAAGTGTTTCCGAACGGATCTCCGGATCACCGGGACGCACGATCCCGATCTCCAGATCCACCAGTCCTTCGCGCAGGGCCGGGGTGTCCTCGAGGCTTTCCGGCCGCAACCGCAGTGAGATACCGGGCGCCTGGACCCGTAGATCGTCGAGGAGGGACGGGATGAAGGTCGTGGACAGCATGTCGTTGACCTGAAGGTCGAACGTGCGCACCGCGGTTCGGGGATCGGCGGAGTTCGACGGCGCGAACAGCGCACGCGCCCGGGTGGCGACCGCGTGTACCTCGCCACGCAGTTCCAGGGCCCGGGGTGTGGGCACGAGGTCGCGTCCGGCACGCACGAGGAGCGGGTCGTCGAAGGCGCGGCGCAATCGGGCCAGGGCGCGGCTCATCGCCGGTGGCGAGGTGTGCAGGCGTGCCGCGGCCTTCGTCACGCTGTTCTCGGCGAGCAGCGCGTCCAACGCCTCGATGAGGTTCAGATCGACATGGTCCATCCCCGGATTATCACTGGCGAAAGGACTCCTTACCAAGGTTGCACTGGTGTGAATCGGCTGCGCTTCCTAACGTCGAACTCACTCGACGACATGAAGGAGGTCGCAGTGGACATCCGCAGCTGCCCACCTCGCGACAGCAGGCACCAGGACGCCGGTGGTCGCGGTGCCGGCGCGGCCAAGGACGGGCTGTCATGCGCGCGGTCGTGATCGGTGCCGGGATCGTGGGCCTGACCACCGGGCTCGCGCTGCGCCATGCGGGGATCGAGGTGGTGATCTGTGAGCGCGCGCCGGAGATCCGCGCCGCCGGGGCCTCGCTGGGGCTCTGGGCGAACGCGCTGGCGGTCTTCGACGATCTCGCCGTCGGCGAAGAGGTGCGCTCCATCGGCGCACCCACCGAGATGTACTTCCACGATCCCGCCGGGCGGCCGCTCGTCACCCCGGGATACAGCCCCGAGGACCATCAGTACCTGCTGGTGCACCGGGCCAAGCTGAACGACCTGCTCGCCGACGCCGTGGGGCTGGACAACATCCGGCTGGCCACCGGGTTCACCGCGTACGAGGAGCACGCGGACCGTGTCACGGTCCACCTGTCCGACGGCAACACCGAGGACGCCGACGTGCTCGTCGGGGCGGACGGGGCGTACTCGGCGGTGCGCGCGCAGTTGGTGCCGGGCACTCCGGCGCAGGAACACACCGGCCACCACGCCTGGCGCGCGGTCATCCCGGCCACGGGGATGACGGTGCCCGAGGACCGGCTGATCCTGGGCACCCACGGCTGCCGGGGCGGCTACATACGTACCTACGACGGGGGCGTCTACTGGCTGGTGAACCAATTCAACTCGCCGCCGCCGACGGGCAGTCCGAAGCAGCAGGCCATGGATCGAGTCGTCCATCTGGAGGAGGGAGGGCGGGACGGGGTTCTGGCCGGGCTGATCGCCGCGACGCCCGAGGAACTCGTCCTGCACAACCAGGTCATGCTCGTGCCGCCGCTCTCCCGCTGGGCTTCCGCGCGGGTCGCCCTGGCCGGGGACGCGGCCCACGCGATGTCTCCGCACATCACCGCAGGCGCGACGCTGGGCATCGAGGACGCTGCCCTGCTCGGCCGCCTGCTCGCCCGCACCGATGACGTGCCCGCGGCGCTGACCGCCTTCCAGGCCGACCGGATCCCGCGGTACGCCCATGTCGCGCGGCTGTCCGCGGCGGTGGAACACGCGCCCACGCCCGAGGAGTTCGCACGGCACTACGTCGCGTTCAGCCACTGGATGATCACCGATCAGCAGCAGTCGCCCAGGAAGAACGAGGTGGACGTATGAGCTTCGCCGTCGAAGTGGACGTACCGGTGCCGATGCGGGACGGCATCGCGCTCGCCACCAACGTGTGGCGGCCCGAGGGGCCGGGGCCGTTCCCCGCGCTGCTGGTCCGCACCCCCTACGGCAAGGACGCCGCCGGAACGTACGGCAACCCGAAGCTGCCGGACGTCTTCGCCTTCGTGGGAGCCGGCTACGCGGTGGTGGCACAGGACGTCCGCGGGACCTCTCGATCGCCGGGAGTGTTCGTCCCCCACGCGTTCGAGGGCCTCGACAGTGTCGACACGCTCGAATGGCTGGCCGAACAGTCGTGGTGCGACGGCGCGGTCGGCATGTGGGGCGGGTCCTACATGGGGTTCACACAGTGGCAGGCGGCCGTGCACGACGTACCGGCGCTGCGTGCCATCGCGCCCCTGATGACCTCCGCCGACCCGTACGCGGCACCGTGGCGCTCCCCGGGCGGTGCGCTGTCGCAGGACGCCGTCCTGACCTGGGGCACGCTCTCGGCCCTGCGCAACCTGGGCCGGGGCCCCGCCGACGGGCACTTCGGCAAGCACGGCGAGCCGGGCGACGCCCAGGCACTTCTGTCCGGTCTGGCCGACACCCGGCGGCTGCACGACCCGCTGCCGGTCGCCGACCGGGGAGCGGTCACCCGCCATCTGCCCTGGGCCGGTCAGGTGCTCAACCACCCGGAGCGGGACGCGTTCTGGCAGGAGGTCGCCTCAATCGACCGCTGTGGCGACATCACCGTCCCCGCGCTCCACGTGGGCGGCTGGTACGACGTCTTCGTCGGGGAGACCGTACGGTCCTACACGACGATGCGCAGCCAAGGCGGCAGCACGGCCGCCCGCGAAGGCCAACGGCTGATCATCGGCCCGTGGAGCCACGCCGACGGCACCGACCTCGGCACCTTCCCCGACCGGTCGTTCGGACTCCACAGCAGCATCAAGGCCGCCGACGTCACCGGTGCGCACCTGCGGTTCTTCGACCGCTGGGTCCGTGACCACACGGACACCCCCGACGACACCCACCGGGTCCGGATCTTCGTCATGGGCGTCGACCGGTGGCGTGACGAGGTGGACTGGCCGCTGCCCGGCACCCGTCACACCGACTTCTTCCTCGCCGGGGACGGCCGTGCCAACACCGCCGACGGCGACGGCGTCCTGACGCGCGACGCCGTGCCGGTGGAGGCGACGGACACGTTCCTCTACGACCCGGGCCGCCCCGTCCCGAGTCTGGGCGGCACCGTGCTCGCCGTCGCCTCCGATGCCCACCCCGGACCGGCCGACCAGGCGGCCGTCGAAACACGCGACGACGTGCTGTGCTTCACCGCTCCCGTCCTCGAACATCCCGTCGAGGTCACCGGCCACGTCACGCTGGTCCTGCACGTCTCCTCCTCGGCACCGGACACCGACTTCACCGGCAAGCTCGTCGACGTGCACCCCGACGGCAGGCGATCCTGCTGTGCGAGGGCGTCCAGCGTGCCCGCTACCGCAAGTCGCTCACCGACCCGGAGCTCCTGGAGCCGGGAGAGGTCTACGAGATGACGGTCGACCTGGGCGTCACCGCGAACGTGTTCCTGCCCGGACACCGCATCCGGCTCGAAGTCTCCAGCAGCAACTTCCCCCGCTACGACCGCAACACCAACACGGGCGGGACGATCGCGGCCGACGGCGAGGACGACCTGGCCGTCGCGGTCAACCGGGTCCACCACGGGCCGGCCCACCTGAGCCGCCTGATCCTGCCGCTCATCGAACAGCCGGAGCCCGAAGACGCCACGCCCACAAAGGCGCGGACATGAGCGCACTCCAGGAGCTGGTGGACCGGGCGGCCGTCGCCGATGTCGTCGCCGGTCTCGCCCACGCACAGGACGACCGGGACTGGACCGCTCTGCGGCAGCTGTTCGCCAACGAGGTGCGGCTGGACCTCTCCACCCACTACTACGGCAGACCGCCGACCACGCTGCCGGCCGCCGAGCTGGTCGAACTCGCCCGCAGGACCCTGGAGGGCTTCGACTGCACCCACCACGCGGCCACCGGCCTCGTCATACGGCTGTCGGGTGACGAGGCCGAGTGCCGCGCGCACATGGTCGCCTACCACCACGTCCCCGCGGACCCCGGTGTCACCCACCACTGCACGATGCGTGGCCTCTGGCGGCTCAGGCTCCGCAGATCCGGCGAACGCTGGCTGATACACCACTGGGCCGTGGTGCGCACCGCCCCGTGGGAGGGCTCCCCCGACGTCTACGAGCTCGCCGCCGCCCGCACCGGACCTCCCTCCTGACGGCAGCCGCGAAGGACACAACGGAGAGGAACCCATGTTCTACGAGATACGCACGGAACGCGCCCGCGCCGGCCGCGGCGCGGAAATGGCCCGCTACATGGACGAGACCGTCATCCCGCTGCACCAGGACATGGGGATGCACGTGGTGGGAGCGTTCACGGTGGCCGATGACGAGGACGCCTTCGTCTGGATCCGGCGCTTCGAGGACGACGCCGACCGGAAACGCGTCCTGGCCACCGTCCACGGGCATTCCCGGTGCGCGACCGTCGTCGACACCCTTTCCGCGCTGTCGGGCGGGACGGCTTCCACGGTCCGGCTGGAACCTGCCCCACGGTCCGGGCTCCGCTGACTCCGCGCGCGCACCTGCCCGTGCGGTACACGACCTGGATCGATCGACGACGCGAAGGGAGGCTTCGAATGGTTCGACACGAACTGCCGGCGACACGGGACACCGTAGTGAACGTCTTCAGCCGGGACACCCCACCGGTTCTCACCGTGGACGCCGGCGACTCGGTGGTGGTCGGCTCGCTGGACGCCGCAGGGTACCTGGAGCCGATGCGCACACCCGGTGACCCGAGGCCGAGGATGTTCGAGGACCGGACCAACCACTGTCTCACCGGGCCGATCGCGGTTCGGGGCGCGGAGCCGGGCATGGTCCTCGAGGTGCGCTTCGAGTCCATCAGAGCCGGCACCTGGGGGTGGACACTCGCCGGGGTGAAGGACAACCCGCTGACGCGCCGACTCGGCGTCGCCGACGGACCCGCGTCATGGCTGTTGTGGGACATCGGCGACGAGACGGCCACCAACGACCGCGGCCGGACCGTGGACATCGCGCCTTTCCTGGGCGTGGTCGGTGTCCCTCCGGTGGAGCCGGGCCCGCATTCCACCATCCCGCCGCGAGCGGCGAGCGGGGGAAACATCGACTGCCGTGAACTGGTGGCGAGTTCGACGCTGTACCTGCCGGTGACCGTGCCCGGCGCGATGCTCCACCTGGGGGACGGCCACGCGGCGCAGGGGAACGGCGAGGTCGCGGGCACGGCGATCGAGTGCCCCATGACGACGGAAGTGACCCTGAACCTCCGGGAGCGGGCCCCGGTTCCCGGTATCCACGCCGAGACACCTGAAGGGCAGGTCACCTTCGGTTTCGACGAGGACCTGAACGTGGCGACGGGAGATGCGCTGGACGCCATGCTGGTCTGGCTGCGCTCGCTGTTCGATCTGGACAGAACGGCCGCGCTGGCCCTGGCAGGCGCAACCGTCGACCTGCGGATCACCCAAGTGGCCAACGGCACGCGGGGGGTGCACGCCGTGCTGCCGTACGACGCCATCCGGTGACCGGCACGGGACGCCGGCTGGGCCTGTCGCGGGCCTTGTGGAAGCGAGTAGAAAGCAACCTGAATGATCACTCATGACCATCATGTGACCAGCGGTGACACACTCTCCGAGGCCCGTCCGCGCCGGATTTCCTTCGCGGAGGTACGCGCCCGGATCGGCGAGCCCGAGGACCTGATCAAGCGGAAAATACACGACCGCCTCGACCGGCACTGCCGCCGTTTCATCGCCCACTCCCCTTTCCTGGCGATGGCCACGTCTGACGCGACAGGACTCCCCGACAGTTCACCGCGCGGTGACTATCCGGGATTCGTCAAAGTTCTCGATGAGCGCACGCTCGCCATTCCCGACCGGCCGGGCAACAACCTCGCCGACTCTTTTCGCAATCTCGCCGAGAACGACGGGATCGGGCTGATGTTCGTCATCCCCGGAGTGCGGGAAGTGCTGCGAGTCAACGGTCGTGCCTATCCCACCGACGAACCGGACGTGCTCGCCCGGATGCGCACCGAGGGAAAAGAGGCCGAGCTGGCGATCGTCGTGGAATTGACGGAGGTCTTCTTCCACTGCGGCCGCGCCCTGATCCGCTCCCGGCTGTGGGATCCAGCGAGCCAGGCCCTGGCCGAGGAACTGCCGTCGATGGGTGAGATCGCCGTCGACCAGATGGGGCTCGCCGACGCGGATCCGACGGTGCTGGAAGAGATGCTCGAAGACGACTACCGGCACCTGTACTGAAGGCGATACGGCCATGCAACGAACAATCCTCGAGAAAGCGGAGCCGGTCGCCGAGGGCGCGGTCTCGCTCCTCCTGCGCGGCGCCGACGGCCCACTGGCCCCCTGGGAACCGGGCGCGCACATCGATCTGACACTGCCCAACTGGCTGACCCGGCAGTACTCGCTGTGCGGGAACCCGGCCGACCGCGACACCTACCGTGTCGCCGTCCGTCACGACCGGCTCAGCCGGGGCGGCTCCGAGTACATCCACCTGTTCCTCAACGAGGGCCACACACTCGACGTCTCGGTACCACGCAACAACTTTCCCCTGCTGCCCGCGCCGGAGTACCTGTTCCTCGCCGGCGGGATCGGCATCACCCCCATCGTGCCCATGCTGACGGCGGCGGTCGAAGCGGGCGCCTCGGCGACGTTGGTGTACGTGGGCAGGTCCCTGGCCACCATGCCGTTCGCCGACGAACTGCGGGCCGGGCACGGCAGCCGGGTGCGCATCCACGCCACCGAGCAGCACGGCAGGCCCGACTTCACCTCGGAGGCGGCAGCGCTGAGCCCTCGGGCGCTGGTGTACTGCTGCGGCCCCACGTCGATGCTCGACGCGGCCGAGGCGGCGTTCCCCGCACAGCGGCTGCACATCGAGCATTTCCGGCCGGTGGCCAAGGAGTTCGCGCCCAACAAGCCCTTCGATGTGCGCTGCGCCCAGTCGGGACGGACGGTCCAGGTCAGCGCGGAGGACTCCATGTTGGACGCGTTGAACCACGCGGGATTCCGCATACCGTCCGGATGCCGTGAAGGCGTCTGCGGCAGTTGCGAGATCGCCCTCGTCGACGGAGAGCCGGAGCACCGCGACGACATCGGCGCCCCGCCCGGTCACATGTACTGCTGCGTCTCACGGGCCCTGTCGTCCGACCTCACCGTCGACCTCTGACCCGATCCGTCCACCCCTCATAGCCGAACACCGTGATCGCCGACCAACCCGGGAGAGATGCCCCGTGACAATCCGTCCGCACCTGACAACGAAGGCCTGGAGCTTATGATCGACTGGCTCGCGCTGGCGGAATCAGTCATCACGTCACCGTGGTTGTACGCGGTGCTCATCGCGGTCTCCTTCCTCGACTCCTTCCTCCCGCTGATCCCGAGCGAACCCGTCGTGATCGTCGCAGGCGTCTACGCCGCCACCGGGCAGACGGACATCGTGCTCGTCATCGCCGCCACGACGCTCGGCGCCCTTCTCGGCGATCTCGTTCCCTACACCGTCGGACGACTGTTGGGTGAACGCATACTCAAGCGCCTGCCACCCGGCTCCAAACGCCGGACGGCACACGACTGGTTCGCCCGCGAACTCGACGCTCGCGGCGGCTTCATCCTGGTGACCACACGGTTCATCCCGGTGGGGCGCTACCTGGCCACCTTGTCCACGGGGCTCGTCGGCTACCCGTTGGGAAAATACGTCCTGTTCGTCGCGTTCGCCACCGCCACGTGGAGCGCCTACACCGCACTCACCGGCTACTTCGGTGGCGTCCTGTTCCAGGAGAACACGCTGCTGGCCATCGCCGTCGGCATCGGACTGGCATTCGTGGTGACCGGTGCCATCGAAGGCATACGCCACCTCCGCCGCCGCAGAACTGCCGTCGCAGCGGACACAGCCATCGACTGACCCTTCCGCCCACTGCGACGCGGCCCGGGTGACGTCGTCTGGGCCCGGGCCGGCGCCCGGTTCACGGTCTGCCGGGTGGGCGACGACCTGCACGTTCACGCCGTGCCGGCGGTGCTGAGCCGAGTAGCTGATGACTACAGGCTGGCGATGCTGTCCTGCACCGACTTGCCCCAAGCCACGCCTTCGGCGTGCGTGTTGGCGAAGTCCGGGTCCACGTAGATGTGGATCCTCTTGATGAGTTCGCCCTCGAACTCGAACACATTGCAGAACAGCCCGAAGGAGGAAACACCATCAGGGAAGTCGACGCCTGACGTTGTCGTCCCCCTTTCCGCGCCCTCGACGATCACGTAGTCCCCGGACGACAACACGGTAAGGCCCCCGATGTCGTGCTCGAGCGACGCGACTCCCCGGCCGAGACCCTGAGCGAACGCTCCGATCTGCGCTTTCCCCTTCGCGATGCCGAACTTCGGGTAGAACATACGGGCGTCTTCAGTGAAGAGGTCGATGACCTCAGGATTGCCGGCGTCCACCATACGGAAGTAGTTGATGGCAATCTCTTCGCGGCGCTTCTGGATATCGATGGCGGCGTTCACTTTCCTCTTGGACGTGGCGTGTGTGGTGCGCTCTCGCGCTGGTTGAAGGGGCACGGTCAGACCTGCGCCTGGCCTCCGTCGACGAACCAGTCGACGCCGTTGACGAAGCTGGAGGCGTCCGAGGCCAGGAACGTCGCCACGGCGGCGATCTCATCCGGGCGGCCGATCCTGCCGAGCGGCACCTCGGAGGCGAGCTGGTGGTCCGGGCCTACGGCGCCTACCAGGCCCGGGGTCTCGGTCGGACCGGGGCTCAGCACATTCACCCGGAACTTCCGTTCCTGCGCACTGAGCGCCCAGCTGCGCACCAGGTTGCGCACCGCCGCCTTCGATGCGCCGTAGATCTCCAGGCTCGGTCCGGGGCGGAGGGTGCTGGTCGACCCTGTCACGACGATCGAGGCGCCGTCCGACAGCAGGGGCAGCGCCTTCTGCACGGTGAAGATCGTGCCCTTCACGTTCGTGCCGAAGGTGGCGTCGATGGCTTCCTCTGTGATCTCACCGAGACGCTGAGGTACAGCGCTGCCGGCGTTGGCGACCAGCACGTCGATGCGGCCCGCCTCCTCGCGCACGACCGAGTAGAGGTCATCGAGGTCCGCCGGTACCGAAACGTCGGTCCTCACACCGGTGGCCGCCGGCCCGATCTCGGCGACGGCCGCGTCGAGCGGCTCCTGACGGCGACCGGCCAGGAACACCCGTGCCCCCTCCGCGGCGAACCGCCTGGCGATGGCAAGCCCGATCCCGCTGTTGGCTCCGGTGACCACCGCCACCTTGCCTGCGAGTACTTCCGTCATCACGCGCCCACTCCTCAATTCTTGACTGGTTCGTCCATAACGCTAAACCGTTATGGACGAACCAGTCAAGAATAGGTACGCTGATCCCATGGCGCGACCCAGGAAGTTCGACGAGCAGCAGGTACTGGACACCGCCCGAGAGCTGTTCTGGTCGGGCGGATACGCCGCCACGCGCATGGAAGACATCGCCGCGGCAACAGGGCTCGGCAAAGGCAGCCTGTACGGCGCGTTCGGGGGGAAGCAGGAACTGTTCCACCGCGTGTTCGACGATTACTGCGGCTCCGTCGTCGATGCGGTGAGCCGGCAACTGAGCGGCAACGACGCGGACGCCTACGCGCGGCTGTCCGCCCACGCGTACGCGGTGGCCGCGGCGACCGCCGCAGACACCGCCCACCGCGGATGTCTGCTCGCCAAGGGCGCCGCCGAACTCGCCGAACACGACGAGACGGTGGCCAAGCGGGCGCACGAGGCCATCGAGGCGCTGCAGGCACTACTGGAGAGCGACATCGCAGCCTGCCAGCGCAACGGCGACATCGCCGCGGACACGGACCCCAGAAAGCTGGCCGCGCTGGTACTCGCCGTACTGCGCGGCATCGAAGCGCTGGGCAAGGCCGGAGCGAGCGAGCAGACGCTGACCGACATCGCCTGCACAGCCCTTGCCGTACTGCCCCGCCCCGCTCACTGACGTTCCTCAAGAGGGCGTTTTGGCGCCTTACATTGGAGAATGCGACCAATTCTGGTGAGTGTCTGGGGAGTTGGATGCGGCTCGCGTTGCCTGCATGACAGACGGATGAAGACCTGGCTGCTGCGCTCCCGCTGCTCCTGTTTCGTCGCGAAGTGCGGGGCTGGGCTACCCCGGAGACATGAGCGAACGCCGCCGCTACCCCAGCGATCTGTCCGACGCCCGCTGGGCGTTGGATCCTCGATGCCGTGCTCTACGTGGCCCGCACCGGCATCCCGTGGCGCTACCACCCGCACTGGAACACCGTCTACCACTACTTCGGCCGCTGGGCGAAGGCCGGCATCTTCGAGCACCTCAACACCCTGCTACGGCGCCGCGTCCGCGAGGAGGAAGGCCGCCGACCCGAACCGACCGCGATGGCAATCGACGCGCAGAGCATCAAGCCCTCCACCAACGCCCCAGCTGCTGGCCAGGGCGTCGGCGACAACCTGCACGTTCACGCCGTGGCGCCGGTGCCCGTGGGAGTAGCCGGCGCGGTCGCTCTCACCTTGCGGCAGCGCATTAATTGCGTCTGGGTAACTTATCAAGTCAGATACTTGCACTTGATGTTAAGTTACGGGGTCTCTAGCGTTCTCGGCATGAACCTCACCGTCCTCGCGGCCTCCGGCCGGACCGGAATCGCCCTCACCCGACAGGCGCTGCGACGTGGTCACACCGTGACCGCCATCGCGCGTGATCCCCAGCGGATCGCTCTGCCCGACTCCCCGCACCTGCGCAAAGTGGTGGGTGATGTGCACGACGCGGCCAGTATCGCCAGCGCCGTGGACGAGGATTCCGTGGTCCTTTCCGCGCTCGGCACGGACCGGGCCGGAGTTCTCCTGACAGGCGCCCGGGCCGTGGTCGCCGCCGGCCCACGGCGTGTCATCTGGCTCGGTGCCTACGGCACGGGCAAGTCGGCCGAAGTGGCGGGGGAAGGCGCGGGTGTGCTCGCCACGGTGCTGGGCGACCGGCTGGCGGACAAGGTCGAAGCCGACAACACCGTTCTCGCGGCCGGGGGCACCGTCTTCCATGCCGGCATGCTTGCCGACGGGCCGGAAAGCCCTCGTCGGCGCACGGTCGGCCTGGAGGCCGCGCCTCCCTTCGACCTCGGTGCGCGAGTCAGCCGGGAAACCGTCGCCGCGGCGATGCTCGACGAAGCCGAGGCGCCTGGTTTTCCCGGTGTCGTGGCCCTGCCGTTGGCGGAGTAGTCAGCAGGCGGTGATCTCCTCGATCGCCGCCCGGACCTGCTCGCGGAGCCAGGCGTGGGCGGGATCGGAGTCGTAGCGCTGGTGCCAGTTGCAGTTGATGGTCGCCGCCGGGGATTCGATCGGCAGCGGCCTGGCGACCAGGCCGAACGCCTCGATGAGCGGGCGGCCGAGGATCTCCGTGCAGGTGACCAGCGCGTCACTGCGGGCGGCGATCTGCAGGGCGGTGGACACCGAGGCCACCGCCGCGACTACCCGGCGCCGCAAGCCCTCGGCGGCCAGCGCGTCGTCGATCGGCGCGGTCAGGCGGCCACGCCGGGAGATCACCACGTGCGGTTGCGCCGCGTAGGAGGCCAGGTCCAGTGCGGCGGAGCAAGGGTGGTCGGCGCGCATCGCCACGACGAGCCGGTCGTCGCCGAGCGGCTCGGACCGGAACTCGGGCTGAGTGGGCCTGCCGCCACCGAGTTCCAGGTCGACGCGGCCGTGTCGCAGGTCGTCGGTGTCGACGCGGTTCTCCGCCAGCACCCGCAACTGCACCCCGGAAGCCTGCTGCTGGATCCTGCCGACCAGTACCGGTACCAGTGACGCGGCCACCGCGTCGTGACACTGGATCGTGAAGGTGCGCTCCAGTTCGGCCAGGTTCAGCTCACGGATCGGCGAGAGCACTTCGTGCGCCTGCCGGACCAGCCGGTGCACGTCTTCTCGCACCGACAGCGCGTACGGGGTGGGGGCCATGGAGTGGCCGGTGCGCACCAGGATGTCGTCCCCGGTGACGGCACGCAGCCGGCCGAGGGTGCGGCTGACCGCGGGCGAGGACAGGTGCAGCCGCCGGGCAGCCCCCATCACGCTGCCCTCCTCGAGCAGGGCGTCCAGCACGGTCAGCAGATTCAAGTCCAATTGCATAGAAGTAAATCCTAGCCAGATATAGATCCACTTCCATCAACTCCACTTCAACTCCAGGGGTGCCCCCGTGAACCAGAACCTGCTTGCCGCGACCGTCGCCGCCGTCCGCCACGCCGGCGCCCGGATGATGACGCGCTATTCCACCGAGTCCCGCCAGTCCGGCCTCCCCGAACTGCTCGCGAACCTCCAGGCCAATGACGCGGCCGTCGTCGACACGTTGCGTCCCGCCTTGACCGAGGCGCTGCCGAGCGCGGGCTGGCTCAATGACGAACACGGATCGGGACCGATGGCCGCGGGCGAGTGGTGGCTCATCGACCCGGTCGGCGGCAACGTCAACGCCGTACACGGCATGCCCGACTGGAACATCGGCGTGAGCCTCGTCCGTGACAACCGCCCGGTCCTGGCCGTGGTCTACTCCCCGGTCCTCGACGAGATGTTCACCGCGACCGAGGGCGGTGGGGCGTTCCTCAACGGTGTACGGCTTCACGTTTCGGCCAAAACGTCGCTGGACGGCGCACTGGTTGGAACCGGTCAGGCCAAGCCGGGCCACGACCCCGACCTCGCCGAGCGGATGAGCGCCGCCTTCACCGCGATGCTGAACTCCGCCCTGTGCGTGCAGGTCTCCGTACCGGTCACCGGCCAGCTCGCCCAGGTCGCCGCCGGCCGGATGGACCTGCACTGGCAGTTCGACAACGTCCGCTCCCACGCGGCAGGCGTGCTCCTGGTCCAGGAGGCCGGTGGTCTCGTGACCGACATCGACGGCAAACCATGGGAGCTGGCCACCAAGAGCTACCTCGCCGCCGCGCCCGGCGTGCACGCCGCGTCGCTGGACATCCTCACCACCTGAGAGAAGAACTCGCCTCGGGCGAACAGCCGTTGCGGGACCGGGCAAGACTCTCGGCGACCACGTACCCGGGCGGCCGGATCGGCGGCGCCTGGCCGATATGACGGACGAATCAAACGAAGCGGAACCCGCGGTCCCCGACGTCTACGGCCGGAGCAGGAACGCCTTCCGGGATGCGATCACCGGCCTCGTCGGCCTGCCGCATGAGCTGACCTTCACCGGATGGGCCGCCTTCTCGGCGGCGCTCCCGGCAGAGGCCTCGCTGTCCCTCCGCCGAATCCACTACCACGGCGACTGATCCTCGGCCTCGGACAACCAGCTCAACCGGCATGTCCTGCGCGGCTCCCCGGGCTGCCACTGGCCGCGGAAATGAGCCGCTGGACGACCTGAGGCAAACGGGAAGGAGTGGGGTTGGGGAAAGAGGCCCCACACCCACCCCCCGGCCGCTGTCGGCGATCCGCGGCGGCTACCGCGGTACGACCGTCTCCTCCGTGTCCTTCCCGCGGGACCGCTCCCGGACCAACGAGATCGCGATCACCACGGCGGCGACGAGCACCGAGAGGAGCACCTGGCTCCGGCCGCCGCCCTCCTTGTCGTCGGTGAGCATGTAGACGAGGACGAACGCGATCATCCCGATGGTCGCCCACGTCAGATACGGGAACAGCCACATCCGCACGACGAGCTTCTCCGGGCTCTCGCGCAGGATGATCCCCCGCATCTTCAGCTGCGAGAAGC
The DNA here is from genome assembly GCF_036014015.1 of Streptomyces sp. NBC_00457. Classification (NCBI taxonomy): domain Bacteria; kingdom Bacillati; phylum Actinomycetota; class Actinomycetes; order Kitasatosporales; family Streptomycetaceae; genus Streptomyces; species Streptomyces sp. NBC_00457. The sequence continues at coordinate 495,571 of NZ_CP107905.1, forward strand.
AGATGACCAGCCACACGAAGAGCGCGACGGCGCCCGAGGAGTTCAGCAGGAACTGGAACACCGTGTCCGGCCACAGGTAGTTGAAGGCGACCGCCACGAAGCCGAAGACCACGGAGGCCAGGATCGCGGCCTGCGGGACACCTCGCGGGTTCGTCCGGACGAAGGACCGCGGGGCGTCGCCGCGCTGTCCGAGGGAGAAGGCCATCCGGGAGGCCGTGTAGAGGCCGGAGTTGAGACAGGACAGTACGGCGGTCAGCACGATGAAGTTCATGATCTCGCCGGCGTGCGGGATGCCGATCGAGTCGAGGGCCGCGACGTACGAGCCCTTCTTCTCGATCGAGGGGTCGTTCCACGGCACCAGGGCGACCACGACGAGGATCGAACCGACGTAGAAGACACCGACCCGCCAGATCACGCTCCTGGTGGCCTTCGCCACCGCCCGTGCCGCGTCCGAGGACTCGCCGGCGGCGAGAGTGACGATCTCGCTGCCCATGAAGGAGAAGACGACCAGCAGGATGCCGGTGAGGATCGCGCCCGGCCCGTTCGGCAGGAAGCCGCCGTGTTCGGTGAGGTTGCCGAAGCCCGTCGCGGCGTTGTCGGAGCCGGGCAGCACACCGAAGATCGCCAGACCGCCGAGCACGATGAAGCCCGTGATGGCGACGACCTTGATGCCGGCGAACCAGAACTCGAACTCGCCGAAGGAGCCGACCGAGGCCAGGTTCGTGGCGGTGAGCACCACCATCACGATCAGGGCCCAGCCCCACTGCGGTACGGCCGGCACCCACCCTTCCAGGATCACCGCGCCCGCGGTCGCCTCCACGGCGAGGACGACGACCCAGAAGAACCAGTACAGCCAGCCGATCGAGAACCCGGCCCAGCGGCCGAGCGCCCGGTCCGCGTAGGCGGAGAACGAGCCGGAGGTCGGGTTGGCCGCGGCCATCTCGCCGAGCATCCGCATCACGAAGACGACGAGAGCGCCGACCAGTGCGTAGGACAGCAGGATGCCGGGGCCCGCGGCGGTGATGCCGGAGGCGGAGCCCACGAAGAGACCGGCGCCGATCACCCCGCCGATGGCGATCATGGACAGATGGCGGTTCTTGAGACCGGCCTGGAGACCTGCCTGCTGCTCCGGAGGCTGACCACTGGTGGGGGGAGCGGTGTCGGAGGCCAGAGAATCTGGGGGACGTGTAGTCATGTCGACATCCATGGGGTGGTTGGGAGTGCCGTGCGGAGCGGGCGATCAGGGCACTGACGATTTCCGGAAGCGTTCGCGGTGCGATGGGCGGTATCCGGGGGTGAACCGCATCACTTGCGGAAATTGATTTGCGCAAGCGTATGAGCGGTCATGGGGCCCTGTGTTTGTGAAGGTCGAACAAACTCGCCCTCAATGGCTGTCCGTCCGTCCAATGCGGAACCGGGTCAGTCGTCGGGCGGCAGCCGCAGTTGGAGCATGGCCAGCAGACGCTGGTCGGGACGGCCCAGATCGAGGCCGGTCAGCTCCTCGGCCCGGCGAAGCCGGTATCGCAGGGTGTTGGGGTGCACATGGAGCCGGGTGGCGGCGGCCCGTATGTCACCCAGGCAGTTCAGGTACGTCAGCAGGGTCTCGGCGAGCCGGCCCTGGTGCCGACTGTCGTGCGCGACCAGGGCGGTCAGTCGTGGATCCCGTATCTCGCGGTGGGCGGCGAGCAACGTCACCATCTCGCTGACCAGTACTTCCGCCTGGATGTCCACAAGCGCGGCGACGGCGGTGGGCACACCGGCGCTCACCATGGCGTCGAGAATGCGGTCGGCCTCCCAGCGTGACTCGGGGACGTCCCCGAGACCGGGCACCAGGCAGCCGACCGAGCCGCGCAGCGGCAGGCCCAGGTGGCGGCGTACGGCGTCGGTGATCTCCTGGGCCCAGCCGCGCAGCGTGTCCGTGTCGATGCCGCGGGGCAGCTGAGGCAGGAGCACGTAGATGCGGGGATCGACCTGGGTGACCAGGGCGCTGCGGTGCCGGGCGGCGATGTGCACGGAGACCAGGTTGGTGACCTCGGTGTGGGTCAGCTCGGGCGCGGCGACGACCTCCGCGGTCTCCTGCGCCTCGGTGGTCCGGTACGAGAAGCCCAGCACGGCGGCCGGGCGACGGGCGTCGAATCCCAGGTGGGTGGCGAGCGGCTGCGGTCCGGTACTCCCTTCCAGGAGTCCGGCCAGCAGGGTCCGGGTGAGCGTCACGTCCTCCGAGAGCTCTCGGCGCCGGCGTACGAGGTGGAGCGCGGCGACCCGGGCGGCACCGAGCAGTGCCTGGGGCGCGCGGTCGGACAGCGGAGTCGAGCCCTCCTGCACCCAGATGGTGCCCAGCTGCCGGTCCCCGGACCGGATGGCCACCGCGAGACGGCGGCGGATGCCCAGCTCGGGGTGGCTGTCGATGGCGATCACCTCGTCGCTGGAGTGCAGATGCTGGAACACGCCCCACTCGCGCAGCTTCGCCAGATACCCCTCAGGTCCCTGCCAGCCGAGAATGGAACGCCGCCGCAGGTCGTCCGCCTCGTCTGAGTCAGTGGTACGGGAGTAGGCCAGCACCCGGTTCGCGGCGTCCTCGATGCTGACGATGCCGCTGGTGAGGATCGCGGTGGTCTGGGCGAGCGAGAACAGATCGCCCTCCTCGGCCCCTTGGCCTGACTCACCCGGCGGTGCGTCGTCGAGCGCGGCGCGGGCCAGCGCGTTCACCTGCTCCCAGCGTGCTTCGCTGCGCAGTGAGAGCAGGGCGATCCCGGCCTCGGCGGCGGTCTCGCTGAGCGCCGCGGCCTGGCCGGTTCCGTCCAGCTTGACCACCACGGCGGCGGCGGCGTCCCGCCCGGCGGCCCGCAGTGCGGGAGAAGCGGCTCGGCCTCGGGCACCGATGGCGAGGACCAGTTCACCCGGCTGCGCGGTCGGCGGATCCTCGGGATCGAGCAGCGCAACGCCACGGATCTCGACATCCAGCCCCGCCGGAGCGGCCTGCACCTCCACCAACGAGTCCCCCAGCGCCATCAGCAACTGCCGCAGGCTGATGCTCGCTGTGGGGGGAGAGACCGCGGCCGGATCCATGATCGTCGCCTCTGCTGGGAGCCATGCCGGACCTCTGATGCTATCCGCAGGGCGGAATGGGGACGGCAGAGGAGCGTGGTGCGCCACGCGTCCGGACCGATGAGTCACGCCGTGATCGCCAGTCTGTATCCCCGACAGGTGATCAACCGCACTCGAGGAGAACGTGATGACCGCTACCTACACTTTCGACGTCTTTTCCAGCCTCGACGGCTTCGGCGCCGCCGGCGGCAACTGGACCGGGTACTGGGGCAAGCAGGGCCCCGAGCTCCTCACCCACCGCCTCGCCCAGTACCGCGAGGAGCAGCGGATGGTCTTCGGGGCCAACACGTATCGGGCGTTCGCGGGGATGCTGGCCTCGAGCACCGAGGAGTCCGAGGTGCGTGACCCATGGGTCACGCGGATGACGAACCTGCCGGCAACAGTGGTGTCGACCACCCTGGACGGACCCCTCGACTGGCCGGATGCGACTGTCGTGCGCGGCGATGCCGTCGACGCCGTCGCCCGGCTCAAGGAGGAGTCCGAGGTGCCGTTGCGCTCGCACGGCAGCCTGTCCATGAACCGGGCGCTGATGGCCGCCGGTCTGGTCGACCGCGTCCAGGTGACGCTCTTCCCCGTGATCACCGGACAGACCGGGCTGGACCCGATCTTCCAGGGCGCAGCCGACTTCGACCTCGAGCTGATCGAGCACCGGACCCTCGACGGCCACATCCAGGAGCTCGTCTACCGGCCCACCCTGCATGTCTGAGGAGCCCGGTCCCGGGTGCGTCAGGTCGAGTCAGCGACCCGGAGCCATGTCCGAGGTCGCGGAGAAGCAGCGGCCGCGGGGCGGGGACGCCGGCTCGGGACCGTCGCCGAGGGAACGGCCGCGTCGGGAACCCGTGATTCGTAAAGCGTCGGCTTGCGGATCAGGAGCAGCGCCGCGTCGTCGTGCAGTCGACCGCCGACATGCGCCAGCAGCTCGTCATGGAGCGCGTCGAGGGTGTGCGCCGGCTCGTGGGAGACGTGGCGCTCCAGCCCTTCGGTCAGCGGATAGAACGCACGGCCGCGGTCCCGGGCCTCGGTGACCCCGTCGGTGTAGAGCAGCAGTTGATCCCCGTCCGTGAAGGGCAGAACGTGGAGGCCGGGCGCGTCACCCGTGAGGGCGCGCAGTCCGAGGGGCGGGGCCGGATGCGTGGGCTCGACCGCCGCGACCCTCCCGGAGGCGTGTACCAGCAACGGAGGCGTGTGTCCGCAGTTCACCACCTCCAGATGCCCTGCTTGCGGGAACCCGGCGACCACGGCGGTGACGAAGTCGTCATGGCCGAGATTGCGCGCCAGACTCCGCTCGATCCTGTCGACCACGGCGAGGAGATCGGGCTCGTCGTAGGCGGCCTCGCGGAAGACACCGAGCACCAGAGCGGCGGTTCCCACGGCCGGCAGCCCTTTGCCGCGCACATCGCCGACGATCAGCCGCACTCCGTACGGGGTGGGTACCAGAGCGTAGAGATCACCGCCGATACGGGCCTCGGCCGCCGCGGCACTGTAGCGGACCGCCACCTGGAACGGCCCGACGGTCGCCGGCACCGGCTTGAGCAGCGCGTGCTGTGCCGTCTCCGCGACCGAGCGGACCGCCGCGAGCACCCGTTCACGGCGCCCGCGCAACGCGCTGGCCAGGCCGCTCGCAAGGGCGACAGCCACCAGGGCGGACAGCACAGCGGTCAGTTCACGGCCCGGAACACCGTCCCGGGTGCCCAGCGTGGCACACAGCACCACCGTGAGGAGCCCGACCCAGAGCACACCGCGGGGACCGTTGGTGGTGGCGGCCAAGGCAGGCCCCGCCGCGAGCAGGGGCAGCCAGATCATCCCCGCTCCATCGGCGAGATCGACGCATACGACGACGGAGACGATCAGCACGGGCAGGATGGGCAGGACGGGCAAACCGGCGGCCAGTTGCGCGACAACGCGCCTGCGGGCCGAAGGCCCAGGACGGGTCACTCGGTTCTTGAACAGCCGCATCGGCCAGTGGTTGCCACCATGGTCTCGGGCCTGACTCATGTTCGTCCGCAGTCCTCACCTGTGCCCAGGGCACACATCCGAAAATGTCTGTTTCCTCCAGAGAACGGGTCATCTCGGCCACCCACAAGAACAGGATTTTCAGATAGTGAGCGAAAGACTCCTGGTGACACGACTCGCGGTCGGGATCAGCCGTGCCCGAATCTCGGGGAGTCGGGACAGCCGGTCCGCCGGCAATGAGACTCCGAGCGAGCCGAGCGTGTCCCCGCTGTAGACAGGCACGGCGACACAGACCGTGCCGAGTGCGTACTCCTCCAGGTCGGTGACGGCCGGGGCCCCGGGTGAGGACTCCAGTCGCCGGAGCAGTTCCGGCAGGCTGGTGATCGTCCGCGGGGTGAGGTCGGCGAGGTGGTGACGGGAGAGGTAGTCCTTGCGGTCGGCCTCGTCCAGTTCCCGGAGCACGGACTTGCCCAGCGCGGTGGCGTGCCCCGCGTCCTCGAACCCCACCCAGAGATCGACGCGGGGCGCCCGAGGGCCGTCGACGATCTCCGCGACCCGGATTTCGCCGTCCTCGTAGAAGGTGAGGTAGGCGGCAGTCGCGAGTTCGTCCCGCAGTGCGGCGAGCGTGGGACGGACGCGGCTGAGCAGCGCCTGCCCACGGCTCGTGGTCTGCAGCGACTCCAGCTTGTCGCCGAGGATGAACCCGCCGTCGTTCAGTTTCCGCACGTATCCGTCGTGGACCAGCGTCCGCAGCAGGTGATAGGCGGTCGCCAAGGGCAGGCCCGTCTCACGTGCCAGCTGTTTCGCCGGCGCGCCGTTCTCGTGCGCACTCACCGCCTCCAGCAGGCGCAGGGCCCGCTGGACAGACGTGATGAGCGTAGGGCCATCCTCCGCACCCATACGACCAGCTTGCGCCAGGCGTACACGGCGAGCAAGGTGGGTCAGCCCCGCACTCACGCACGTCGTGGGACCGCTCGCCTACGGCACGTAGATCGGGTCGCCTGCCTTGGCGTCTCCGAGCCAGATCTTCCGCTCCGGCTCGTCGAAGTAGGAAACCTCCGCGCAGGGGCCTTCCGGCTCCTTGTCACCGGTCTGGAAGTGGCCTGCCGACCAGCCGGTGAGGCGGTGCTTGGCGAGAAGCTCGCTGACCACGTCCCGGAACTCCGGGTAGCTGACGCAGTCGCGTTCGGCGACACGCTCCTTGAGGTCGGTGCGGAAGTGGGCGAGGTTCACCTGCTCGCGGGTCGGTCCGCGATACGGATCGGCGCGGTGCCGTGCGCACTGGTCCCGACCGCCGGGGTAGACCTCGATCGAGCCCTGCTCAGAACTTTCGACGCAGGCCGTGAGCGTCTCCGGCGCCGGCCTGCCGAAGCTCTCCTGCCACAGCTGCCGGCACACCTTGATCGGGTCGTCGGCGCCGGGATCGAAGCCGGTCACGGCGTCGGACTGGTCGGATCCCACGCAGGTCAGCCCGTTCGAGTCGAGCGTGTGACCCTCACCGTCACCGGCGACCCACGCATAGGTCGCGGCAGTGCCGCCGACCAAGGCCAGGGCCACCACGGGGACCACGACCATCGTGCGCTTGCGCCGCCGCCGCGTACGTTCACGCACCCGGGCGAGGATCCGGTCGGCGAGCGGCGAGTCCGGGTCGGTCTCCGACGGGTCAGGCTGCGGATCGCGGGTCCGGAGCATCCGGACGAGTTCGTCATCGCTCAGCATGATCCTTCTCCTTGGTCGCAGGCAGATCGGAGCTCGATGCTGCGAGCCGTTCCTTCAGCCGCTGCCGGGCCCGGTGCAGGCGTGTGTCGACGGCGCCGACGGAGATGCCGAGGACCGTCGCGATCTCATGACGGGACAGGTCGTCCCAGTAGGCCAGGCGCAATAACTCCCGGTCGGCGGCCGACCCTTGTTCCAAGGCGGCCAAGAGCTCATCGCCGACGTCATGCTCCTGGTGGCGTGGGCCCGGGGGATCCGGCTGTTCCGCCACTCTCAGCAGCAGTCGGGACCAACGCCGCTGGCTGCGCGCCTGGTTGGCCAGCACGCGTCGCGCGATGCCCAACAGCCACAGCACCGCCTCTTCACCGTCGTCGGGCAGATGACGACGCCGGCGCCACGCCACCGCATAGACCTCTGCCACGGCGTCGTGTGCCGCCGCGTCACCGGCCCGGCGCAGGCAGTACGCCATCACCCGACGAAACGTCTGCCGGAACAACTGCTCCAGCCGCTCACTGGATTCATCCGCATCCATAGCCAAGCAATGTCCGGCATCACTCGGTCGCTTACCAACCGGCGGCGACACTCTTCTTCTGTGGTCAGAACGGGCAGGTGTCCATCCAGCGCGTGACCAGGGATGTGTTGTTCTTGTCGGCGTCACGTGCGGGACCGCACAGGAACGGGCTGAAGCGGGTGTCGGCGCGCAGCCAGTGACTGAGGAACGACACGATCCACTTGCCCTGCTTGGCCTTGTTGCCGGAGCCCGTCATCGGGCACAGATGGTCGCCGGGAACTTCGATGTAGAGCTTCTCGGCCTGCGACATGGAGTTGTACCAGGGCACGGCGTAGTCGTCGCCGTGGGCGACAGGGTCGCTCTGACAGGTCAGGAAGAACGTGGGCTCGGTGACCGCGGAGAAGTTCTGGTTCGGGTAGTACGGGGCCGTGGGCACGCCCGCCCGGAAGCGCGCGTCGTCGCGGAGGGCCGCCATGACACCCCCGCCGCCCATCGAGTGACCGACCGCCCCGAGCGTGCCGTTGACCTTCCCGGATACCGGGTTACCGGTGGCGTTGCCGAGCGCGAGCAACTGGGTGCCGGCGGCGGTGATCTGGCGGCCGCGCGATGCGGGATCGTCGGTGAGTGTGGTGGTGCCGACGTTGATGACGACGAAGCCCCAGGAAGCGAGGCGGGGTGCGAGCCACTCCAGGTTCTGCTGCGTGCCCTGATAGCCCGGCATCAGTACGACGCCCGGGTACGAGCCCCCGGTTGTCGGGTACGTGACCGTGCCGGAGCCGTACCCGCTCGGGTTGGGAACGGTGTAGGCGGCGGTGGTCAGCGGCCCGTCGGTGGCCTCCAGGGAGGCAGTCGTCGGATCCGGGATTCCGTTGCCAGGGGTGCCGCCACCGGAGCCGTACACCTGGAACTCCCACAGCGAGTAGCCGTAGGCGGTGCCGCGCTGGGTGCCGTGGAAGCGGACGTACCGGCCGCTGCCGTTCACGTCCAGGGTCTGCACGCCGCCGTTGCCGGCCGTGGTCGAGTAGATGGTGGTCCAGGTGGTGCCGTTGTCGGAGGTCTGGATCTGGAACGCTCGGGCGTGCGCGGCCTCCCAGCGCAGCGCGACCTGACTGATGGTGGCGGTGGCACCCAGATCGATGCTCAGCCATTGCGGGTCACTGAAGGTGCTCGACCAGCGCGTCCTTGTGTTGCCGTCCACGGCCGCCGACGCGGGAGTGGACGCGTTCTCGCTGGACGAGGAGGTCGCGGGTTTGCCCTGGGACAGCAGGTCCGCGGCGGCCGCCGGTGGGGCGGCGGCTGACAGCAGAGTCAGCGCCAAGCCGATGGTGGTCGCCAGGGCGATCAGTGCCGTCAGGGCACGGGGTCGGGTCCGTAATGGCGCGTTCGTGTCGGTTGAACAGCTGGTTGGACGCATTGCTTTACCTCCGGAGAGCGGTGAGAGCGCGGTAACCGGACAGCGAGGTGCGTTACCGGGCCTGTTCGAAGAGCCAGTCGATGACCACGTCGTTCTCGTACGTCTGGGCCCATGAGAGGTGTGGGTTCACCGGTGTCGTTCCGGGCGTGTAGCTCGTGAACAGGACGTGACTGCGCGCGGCACGGGCCTGCCGTAGGAGCTCCCGGGACCGGGCCTCGAACTGTGCCTTCGGCAGATCGTTGGCCCACTCCCCGCGGGTGACCCGTGCGCCGGCGGTCTCCAGCGCGTTCATCAGTGTCCAGGTGCCGGGCTTGCCGAACCGGCCCTCCCGGTAAGGGACTACCGGGTCGTCGACGGAGTGGTCGGCCCACATCGGGATGTGCGTGATCTTCTCCATAGCGGCCGTCTCGCCCCAGCCGGCCGTGGGAAGGGCTGCCGCAAACACGTCGGGTCGCTTCGCCAGCAGGCTGTAGATACCGCGTCCGCCCGAGGACAGTCCGACGAGATAGAGCCGGGCTGTGTCGACGGTGCGGGAGTGCTCGCTCACGAAAGTGTCGATGAGTTCGATCAGAGCGGCCTGGACCTTGGCGTCGGTCCAGTCCGTGCCGTCGGGTCCGTCCATGGGACGGGGCAGCGGGATCTGCGGGGAGAGGACGAACGCGGCGTCGCGGCGCTGTCGTACCGGTTTGGCGAACGTGACCGCGATCCGGTTGGAGGTGAGCTGGGTCATGTTGTTGTCGGCGACTTCGCCGCCGCCGTGCAGGGTGACGACGAGCGGGTAACGCTTGCGCGTCCGCGGGTTCCGTACGAATCCCTCGGGCCGGTACAGCCGGAAGTCCAGTTCGAAACCCGCGGAGTCCGTGAAGGAACCGGCGGCGAAGTCGTCGACCACGGGATTGATGACCCCGTCGTTCCGGATCGCGAACGGACCGGCCTTGAGTACCAGTTCACCTCCCGGGGTGCGTACGTCCTCCACCTGTCTGACGGCGTACGCGCGGTCGAGCGGAAGGGGATCGGTGCCGGCGGCCCGCGCGTTGGAGTCGTTCGGGTCGAGTTCGATGATCAGGCGGTCGTCCCCGTTGGAGTAGACCCGGGTCACCGTGCGAGCCGCCGTCTGCCCGCCCACCGTGGCCTTCACCTGGAAGGCCGAGGGCGGGATCACCCCGCCGCGTAAGTCGATGCGATGCGAGTACTGGATGACGACGGCTGTCACCAGCCAGTTGTTCCTCGGTGTCACCCGCGTGACGAGGTCCGTTCGCAGGACCGGATTGAGTCCGGGGGCCGCCTGTCGTCCTTGAGATGTGGCTGTCGTGGTGTCGGCGGCCGCGGCGGTTGCCGTGCCCACGGCCGGCGCCGCGACCGCACCTGCTGTGACGGCGAGCGCCGTACGTCTGGTGATCCGTCTCATCGGTCCTCGTCTCGGTCACTGTCGTTGGCGAGAGTTTCGAAGCACCGGCGGATCGGTGTCCAGCATCAAACCGAGATCTGTTCATGCGTCCAGCGCATCAATCCGAGCCGGGAGCGCCCAGTGCGGACCGTGGCGTGTCCTGGTCTACTCCAGGCGCCCCTGTCCCAATATCCTCATCCATGGCCAGTAGCACACCATCCCCCCACCCAGGTTGCGTGCTGGCGCGGGCGACACCCCTGAACCTGCCCAAGCAGCCGGGTGACCTCCCCGTTCACCGCCTCCAGGAGGATCACGGTGAAAGTTCGCACCAGAAGCGCGGCGATCATCGGCACCATCTGCCTCGTCGCGTCCCTCTCCTCAGCCACGGCGTCCGCCCGCGAGCCCGCCGCCCCACGGCAGGCAGCGCAGGTCGCCCTCACGAATGTGGCCACGGCCAAGAATCCGACCGCCGGCGCTGCCGGTCCCGGAGGCACGGTCTGGATCGCCGAACGCGCAGGCACCGTACGGGTCTTGGACGATCAAGGGCTCGGCGAGCCCGTCCTCGACATCTCCGGCGAGACCACCACCGACGGCGAACGCGGCCTGCTCGGCATCGCGTTCGACAAGGAATTCGCGCACTTCTACATCTCGTTCACCAACCTCCAAGGCACCAGCACCATCGACGAGTTCGCCGTACGCGACGGCAAGATCCAGCCGGACACCCGGCGCACCGTCCTCACCCAGACGCAGCCCTACGCCAACCACAACGGCGGCGACATCACGTTCGGCCCCGACGGGTACCTCTACATCGCGTTCGGCGACGGAGGCTCGGGCGGCGACCCGCAGGGCAACGGGCAGAACCTCGGCACGCTGCTCGGCAAGATCCTGCGCATCGACCCGACGGGCGGCACGCCGTACGCGATCCCGCCGGACAACCCGTTCGTGGACGACCCGAACGCCAAGGACGAGATCTGGGCGTACGGGCTGCGCAACCCGTGGCGGTTCTCCTTCGACGCGGGCACGGGCGACCTGCTGATCGGTGACGTCGGCCAGAGCGCCTGGGAGGAGATCGACTGGGCCCCGGCGAGCAGCAAGGGCGGCGAGAACTACGGCTGGAACCAGATGGAGGGCAACCATCCCTTCCGGGGCGGCACGGAGCCCGCGAACCACGTGCCGCCGATCCACGAGTACGACCGCAGTGGCCTGGGCTGCTCGGTGACCGGCGGATACGTCTACCGCGGCAACGCGATCCCGGACCTCAAGGGTCAGTACGTGTTCAGCGACTACTGCGACGGCACCGTCCGTTCTCTGCAGATGGAGAACGGCAAGGTGACCGGCGTGAACGACCTCGGAGTCGACGGCGGTGAGGTCGTCTCGTTCGTCCAGGGTGGCGATGGCGAGCTGTACGTGCTCGCCATTGGCGGCAGCGTCTCCCGCATCGACCCGGCGTAACGGCTGCCGGAAGGAGCCGCAGAGCAGCGCATTGCCCTCCAGGTCGGCCGGAGCACCTCCGGGATCTCCGGCCGGCCAAACCTCACGACGCGCGGCCCGCAGTCCGCGCGCTTTCAGCCACGCAGTACGACCGTGAAGCTCCGGCCGTACGCGTGCCGGGTGTCGAACTCCAGGCGGGTTCCGCCCCGTTCCGACCTCACGCGAACTCCTGCGTCGGACGTGACCGCGCGCAGCGGCCGGCCGTGCAGGAGGACGCCGACCGTGTCCCGGTCCATGGTCGGGTCGGACACGGCGACGGTGGTCAGGCCGTGCCGCTCGCGCCGCACGATCACCGAGGCGGGCCCCTCGATGCGTAGGCCGGCGGTCTCGTGGTGGCCGGGCGTGAAGCTGTTGGCCGCCGTCAGGCCGAGGCCGGTGTGGGTGATGGCCTGGAGGCCCGAGGTGTTCGCCAGGACCTTCAGCGGGCCGTGCCGGTACGCCTGGAGTCGGGTCTCCCCCGCGTTCGGCACCAACGCGTAGGCCAGGCGGGCGAGTTGTGCTCCGGGGGCCTGGTCGACCGTGACACCGAACACGCCGCGGGTCACGGCGGTGTCGGGGTTCGAGGTGCGCACGACCCGGCGGCTGCGGGTGACGTTCTCCAGGGCGACCCGGACCGGCGGAGTGTCGAGGAAGACGTAGCCGACGGCGGTCCGCTGCGTGGCATTGGCGTAGCGCAGCCAGCGCAGGTCACCGGTGCCCGTGCCGGTCCAGGGCCAGCCGTCGCGGAGCCTCCCGGTGACGGAGACCTGGTCGTCCGGTGCGGCGATACGGGCGTCGACGGTCGTGGTCACGGCCCGCCCGGCGCTGTCCCCGACCCCCGCTGCGAGAACCACGATCTCCTCGTCGAGGAGGAACCACGACTTCGTCGCGGTCGCATTGCGGTAGACGACGAAATCGTCCGGCAGCAGACCTGCCGCCTTGTCGCGGTGGGCGACATCGCCGGACTGCACCATCCCGGCCGCCCCGTACGTCCCGAGGACCGCGCCGCCGGAGTGCCGGTTGGTGCCGCGCGGGAAGTAGACGTACGTGTTCTGCGACTCGGAGGACGAGGTGAAGTTCAGCGGGTGGCCGGGGTTGTCGTAGTACGGCTTCCCGTACAGCTCGGGGATCGTGTGCCGCTGCTCGACCGGTGCGGTGACTCCGGCGAGGCCGTACGGGGAGACCGTGGTGAAGTAGTCGATGCCGTACGCCTGGGTCTGGTCCTGTCCGGAGAGGTAGAGGTAGTACGCCCCGTCGCCCTGGAACCAGGGCATGAGGTTCTCGCCGTTCATGTACTCGTACTTGCTGATCCGGTCGGAACTGCGGGCGAGCGCGAAGGCGTAACCGGGTCTGCGGTGCACGGTCCTGTCCATCGCGTTGAAGGCGAGGCTGCGCGAGGCGGGGCCGAGGTCCGCGGGCGGGATGGTCGCGTCGCCGATGATGTCGGCGTACCGCACGATGCTGACCGGGGAGACGAAAGCGGAAGGGTCGGGAGCCGTGCGCGAGGTCGACCGGATGTGCTGGACGTAGCTCTTCAGGGCGGTGGCGTCGGCGCCGTCCGCGAGCGACGACAGATCGACTACGGCCTCGACGACCACGGCGACATCGCCGTAGCCGGTGTTCGTCCGCGAGACCGCCCTCCCCTTGACGATCTCCATCATCCAGCCCTCGAAAATGAGGGGAGCGAACCCGTTCCGCACCCAGCCCTGGACGGTCGACACCAGGTCCTCACCGTGTGCGAAGCCCGTGCCGTCGAGGATCTTGAGGGTCTGCACGACACGGGTCAGCAGGGCCTTGCCGTATGAGCCGGTGTAGGCGACCGAGGCGTGTTGGATGAAGGAGCCGTCGGCGTAGTGGCCGTCCGTGACACCGTGGTTGAGGTGGTACGGGTCGATGGTGGCGAAGACGGTCAGCTGGTCGGTGAGGGCTTTGCGGATGCGGGCGTCGTCGCCGAGGAGCGCGCCCTGCAGGATCCGGTTCGTGGTGATGTCGGCGAGGTTGGCGCCCGTGTGGAAGCGCGAGTCGAGGTTCACGTCCCCGTCGATGCCGTTGCGGAGATAGGCGTCCATCGAGGCGACGTACGTGCGCGGGAGGTCCGGGAGGTGGGCCTCCACCTGGTCCGCAAGAAGCACGAGCGTCCTGCTGATGTGCTGCGACAGACCGATCTCCCAGTGGAACCAGTTGCCGTAGTAGCCCTGGGACTGGTCACCGTAGTAGCGCTCGTGCAGCCACACGAAACCGTCGATCACCCGGCGCCGCACGGCCGTGTTCCCGAACAGGTCCGAATCGGCCGCGCCCGGTGTGCGAGTGGCGAGGGCGATCTCATACAGCCGCCGGAAGGCGGTGTCCAGGCGGGCCGGATCGGCGCCGAGCTCCAGACCGGCGAACAGCTCGCCCGCTCCGGCGTCGTCCATCGACCGCAGATTCGCCCGCGCGGCCTGGTGAACGGTCGCCACCTTGGCGGCAGTCTCCGGCCGGGCATTGGACTCGGCGGTCCCGGCGAAGACCGCCACCGTGTTGGCCAGAATCCGTGCCATGCCCACGGCGACCTCCTCCGCGCTCACCGGCCGGGAGGAAACCCCTGCCATCAACCCAGCGGCCGACAGTACGGACAACAGGCGTCTGCGAGTGATGTCCATGGCGTCCTCCATCGGTTCCGCGTCCACAGATCGAGGGTGGCTTCGCGGATGGGTCTCAGCAACCGTGTCGCAGTGCCTCCATCTGCTCCTCCAGCGGACCCAGACCGACATCGCGGCGGCGTTCGTCGAGGCTTTCCGGCCGGCGTATCGGGTACGGGCGCAGCGTGGCCGGGTTGACGCGGGTGCCGTAGAACTGCGGCAGGCGCTGCTCGACGGCGCAGTGGTCGGCGATGTACGCGAGGTGGACGGCGGGGCAGCGGCCGTCCAGGGTGGCCTGGGCGATCAGGTCCCGGCAGGAGAGCTGGAAGTCCAGGTCCGGGGCGTGCAGCAGGATCATCAGGGCCGCGGTCGAGGCGGGGGCGCCCACCCGGTCGGCGGACGGCCAGCCATGGCGGTCGACGACGGACTTGAGCGCGTCGGCGTTGGCCCGGCGGCACGCGATGATCTCGGACCGCCGCTGCGGGGTGGGGTCGGCCTGCGCCCGCCGCATGAGGTCCCGCTCATGATCGGACCGGTGCAGCAGTTCCGCGGCAACCGCCGACACCGGCGCCAAAGGGTCTGCCGTCTCGGTGCCTGCCGCACCGTCGTCGGAGCGTGTCGACGCATCGGCGAGACGGCTCTCGTCCGCGGCCTCGACCTGCGTCTGCCGCCCCAGCGCGCTCGTCACGGCACCCACCCCAACTCCAGCGTGAACCACACCCGCTTGCCCGGGCTGCCGGGCTCCGGGGGCGCGACACCCCAGTCGTCGGCCAGCGCGGCCACGATGGCCAGCCCACGACCGGACTCCTCGGCCCCGCCCGCCGTACGCAGCCGCGGCGGGAGCGGCGAGTGGTCGCCGACCGTCACCCGCAGCTCGTACTCGCCGCACTCGATGGTGAGGGTGACCGTGTCGCCGGGGCCGGTACGCGCGTGCCGGATCGCGTTCGCGAACAACTCGTCCGTGGCGAGGACGGCGTTGTCCACGTACTCCGGCGGCAGCCGCAGCCACCTGAGGTGCTCGGTGACCAGGTGCCGCACGTCTGCGGCGCGCGAGGGCTGGGCGGGGATCGTGATGTGGAGGCGTGCCGGGGAGGGCGACGGCTTGTGGCGCTGGGGCCTGGGTGCCGTCATGGAGCCTCCTCGTGGGTACAGCGCGGTCGGGGAAGTGCTGGCTGCATATGCAGCCAACAACCCGGACCGGCCGCCGGACCAGGGGGTGTGCGGGTTGTCCGGTTGCGGGTGCGTAGTGGTGCGGGAGGTATGTTCGAGAGCGTGAGGAATGTGCACGGCAGCCGGGTGGGGGCGCGCGAGGAGTCCCGTGGCGGGTCCGGCGTGCGCGGCAAGCGCGTGCTGGTCACGGGTGGCACACGGGGTCTGGGCGAGCAGATCGTACGGCTGCTGATGGCCGAGGGGGCGCAGGTCGCGACGTGTGCGCGTACCGCGCGTGACCTGGAGGCGCTGGAGCTGTCGCTGCGGGGTGAGGACGGCGGGCCCTTGTTCACCCGGGCGCTCGACGTCACTGAGCCGGAGAGGCTGGAGCGGTTCGTCGCGGCGTCGGCGAAACGTTTGGGCGGCCTTGACGGGGTGGTGGCGTGTGCGGGCGGCTCTCACGGAGGCGGCTTCGAGCGGACGGACGCCGCGGACTGGGCCGCGACCTGGGAACTGAACGTCGGCCATGCCGTGCGGCTGGTGCGTGCCGCGATCCCGCACCTGCGGGACGCGGGCGGCGGCTCGGTCGTACTGATCTCGTCGATCTCCGGCTGGAAGCCGGGGCCGCCCATCCAGTACGGAGTCGCGAAGTCCGCCCAGATCCACCTGGCCGCGTCGCTCGCGCGTGAACTCGGTCCGGACGGGATCCGCGTGAACGCCGTCTCCCCGGGATCGATGCTCATCCCCGGCCGACGCTGGGACCGTATGCGCCAGGAGGATCCCGAGCGGTTCGCCGGGTTCGCGGCCACGGAGCTGCCCGGCGGAGAACCGGTTGCGCCGCAGGAGGTGGCGCGGGTGGTGGCGTTCCTGCTGTCCGACTGGTCGAGCGGTGTCTCGGGGGCCCATGTGCCGGTGGACCGGGCGCAGAACGCCCCCTCCCCGGACGGGTACTGAGGCGGGTCCTCCGTTCACGCCGCCGCCCCCAGCACCGCGCGGGAGCGGCGCTCGAACTCCCGTACAAGGGGTTCGTCGCGGCGGGACTCCAGCCGCCTGCGGAAGTCGCGGAGAGCCTGTATGGAACGTTCGCTGTGCACGGTGGCCAGGGCGTCCAGCGCCTCGGTGGCCGTGCCGACGGCCTCGTCAAGACGGTTCTGCTGCAGGTGGGCCGTGGCCAGTACGGAGCGGCTGATGGCCTGACGCCTGCGCCGGTCGGCGTTGGCGCTCACCGACTCGCTCGCCGTCCGCTCGGCCTGGGCGGCGAGCCCCAAGTCACGGAAGCAGAGCGCCGATTCGGCCTGCAGATAGTGGTCGTCGAGGAAGCGCACCCAGGGGGATTCCTGTTCGGCACCGCGGCTGGCGTCCAGGTGCCGCTCGGCCCGGCGCAGGGCGTCGCCGGCTTCGCGCGCGTGCCCCTGGGCCGCGTGTCCGCGGGCCGCCATGGCGTACAGGCGCATCAGGCCCAGCGGGCTGCCCGCTTCCTTGGCGGTGACGATGCCCGCGCGGGCCAGGCACACCCCCTCGTCGGGACGGCCGAGGCTGGTGGCCAGGTGGGACAGTCCGGCCAGGATCTGCCCGCCCAGGACCCGGTCGCGGC
The DNA here is from genome assembly GCF_036014015.1 of Streptomyces sp. NBC_00457. Lineage (NCBI taxonomy): Bacteria > Bacillati > Actinomycetota > Actinomycetes > Kitasatosporales > Streptomycetaceae > Streptomyces > Streptomyces sp. NBC_00457. The sequence goes on from NZ_CP107905.1 coordinate 512,491, forward strand.
CCTCGGCGCACAGGCGCAGCGCCTGGATCATGTAGCGCTGCGCCAGCCCGTACTCCCCCGCGTCGTACGAGCTCCAGCCGGCCATCGCCGCGAGGCGTGCCGCGGCCGTGTACAGGGGGCGCCGCACCTGGGGGGATGTGCCGCGCCGCTGCAGCATCGGGACGACCTCGGTGGACAGGTAGTGCACGATGCTGGTGCGCACTCCGCCGCCGCCGTAGTGGTTGTCCATCTCGTCGAACATGGCGATCATCGCGTGCACCTGTTCGACGGGGCCGCCGTCGGCCACCGGCGTCAGCTGCCCGGTGTCCTGGTTCTCCAGCAGCCACAGCAGCCACTCGCGCTGAGGGTCGGTCAGGGCGCCGGCGACGAAGGGGACCGAGCCGAGCAGGCTGTGCCGCGAGATGTCGGTCGACCCGAGCTCGGCGAGCGCGTGCAGGGTGTCCGCCATGTCCTCGCCGTACGCGAGCGTCCTGGCCACGACCGGGCGTTGCTGGTCGGGATGGAAGCCGAGATCCGCGGGTGACACGAAACGGCCGAGCCGCTCGGACAGCACCGTGGCGATCAACTCCGGTGTTCTGCCCCGGGGTTGCTGTCCCTGCAGCCAGCGGGTCACCGACGCCTTGTCGTAGCTGGAGTCGGCGCCCTGGCAATGGCCGAGTTCATTGACCCGAAGGGCGAGGGAGGCATACGAGCAGCCGGCCTCCTTCAGCGCGCTCGCCAGTGCCGCATTGCCTCCGGCGGGGCCCTTGCCCGGGCTCCTTGCGTGTCCGTCGGTCACGGTGGCCATCCAGGTCTCGCATCAGATCGTGTGCTGCGCCCTACCTGCCGGGCCGTCAAGTCAGCGCCGCCCGGGCAGAGTTGACCTTCCTCGCGCCTCTCCGCGCGGAGGTCCCACGAGAACTATGGTCGCGTAGATACTCGATACGCAACTGGCGTTCTGATAATTTCGTATCGATCCGCATCGCTCTGTCTGTGCCGTGGACCGCGTGTCACACTGCACGCTGTGATGGCCGCCGAGGGAGGTAGGACGTGAGCGAGAACCGCTCGAGCGGCAGTGCACCCACCGTCCTGCGGATGGTCCTCGGCAAGCGGCTGAAGCAGCTGCGGGAGCAGGCCGGACTGTCCTTCGAGGACGCGGCGCGCGCCATCGAGGTCACCGCGCTCACGGTCCGGCGGATCGAAAAGGCCGAGGTCGGGCTGCGCATTCCGTACGTCAAGGAGTTGCTGCACACCTACGGCGTCCCCGCGGCGGAGATCGAGGACTTCCTCGATCTGGCCCGCAAGGCGAACCAGCCCGGGTGGTGGTACCAGTACCGCGACGTGCTCCCGGAGTGGTTCAAGGCGTACGTGAGCCTGGAGAGCGAAGCCTCGGTCATCCGTCTCTACGAACCCCATTACGTCCCCGGCCTGTTGCAGACGCACGAGTACGCCGAGGCGCTCATGCGCGTCGGCTTCCCCGACGAACCGAAGGAGGAGACAGCCCGCCGCGTCGACCTGCGACTCAAACGCCAGGACCTGCTCGCCAAGCCGGACGCGCCCGCCCTGTGGGCCGTCCTGGACGAGACGGTGCTGCGCCGGGCGGTCGGCGGGGCCGAGGTGATGCGGGCTCAGATAGACCGGCTGCACGAGGCCCTGGACCTGCCGAAGGTCCGGATCCAGATCATGCGTTTCGCGGCGGGCGCCCACCCCGGCGCCTTCGGCCCGTTCCACCACTTTCGCTTCGGATTCTCCGAACTCCCCGACATCGTCTACGTGGAGAGCCTGGCCGGCGCGGTCTATGTCGACCGGCCCGAGGACGTCGGCGCCTACCTCGAAGTACTGGACCGGATGTCCGTGCAGGCGGAGCCGGTCGATCGAACCCGGGCCATCCTGGGTGAGCTGCGTAAGGAGTTGTGATCCATGGGATCCAAGGGCCCCATCTACAGCGGTATGTCGGCCTCCGATCTGGGCACCGAGGGCTGGCACAAGCCCTGGAGCGGTACCAACGGCGGCAGTTGCGTCGAGGCCAAGCGACTGCCCGACGGCAGCGTCGCCTTCCGCCAGTCCACCGACCCCGACGGCCCCGCGCTGGTCTACTCCCGCGACGAGATGATCGTGTTCCTGGAAGGCGCCAAGGCCGGCCAGGCCGACTTCCTGGTCGCCTGACTCCGCCACCCGTACCGGCACATCACTACGCGCGCACAACCGGACAACCCGCACGCCCACTCCCGGCGTGCGGGTCGTCCGACCACACTGAACAGGTCCGTCGCCTCGAAGGAAGTGGTATGCACGCGTCACCCCGACTCCCCCGCCGGACCGTGCCCGCCACCCGCCCGGGCCGCATCGCTCCGCGCCGAACCACCCGAGTCGGCCCCGAGGCGACGGCATGAACCTCCCGCAGGCGCTCCTGAGCCACCGGACGCTGGTCATCGAGGGCGTCGACGGCATCCCCCGCAACGGCCTGATCGCCCAGCTGGCCCACCACGGCTTCCCGGTCCAGCACCTGCCGGACCGCCTGCACCACGTGGACCCGACCCGGCCCTACCGTGAACTCCTCGCGACGCCGGGGCGCATGGCCCTCGACGGCAGCATCATCCACGAACTCGTCTACGGACCACTGCGCCGCGGCCACTCCCGGGTGACCTGGATCCAGGCACTGGACTTCGCCGAATCCGTGGCCGAACGCGACGGCGCCCTCATTCACCTGACGGCATCCGTGAGCTGCCTCCGGCCCGCCCCCTCGGACTCCACCGAGGCGGCCGACGCCTATGCGCGGGCGATGCGAACCCTCGCCCAACACGTCGCCGTCGTCAGCCTCGACGCGGCCGACCTCACCCACTTACCCCGCCCGGGCACCCCTGCGCACCGCGAACTCGGGCGGAACCAACAGCAGTTGACGGTACGTTGGTAACCGACCCCGTGACGCACGGCAGGAGAACTCCCATGGCAGACGGCCGGCCCGCCCCCGACCAGGAAGCACTGTCCAAGATCGACACCACGGTGCCGCACTCCGCCCGCATCTGGAACTACTGGATGGGGGGCAAGGACAACTACGAGGTCGACCGGATCGCGGGCGACGCCTACCGCGAGACCGCGCCGAACATCGAGACCATGGCCCGCGCCTCCCGCCAGTACCTGATCCGCACCGTCACCTTCGTGGCCGGCGATCTCGGCATCCGGCAGTTCCTCGACATCGGCACCGGCCTGCCCACGTACGACAACACCCACCAGGTCGCACAGCGGGTGGCGCCCGAGTCCCGCATCGTCTACGCCGACAACGACCCGCTCGTCCTCCGGCACGCCCAGGCCCTGCTCACCAGCACCCCCGAAGGCGTCACCGAGTATGTCGACGCGGACCTGCACGAACCGGAGAAGATCCTCGAAGCGGCGGGCCGGATCCTGGACTTCGACCAGCCGGTCGCCCTGATGCTCATGGGCATCCTCGGCCACATCCAGGACTACGAGGAGGCCAAGTCCATCGTCCGCCGCCTCCAGGCGGCCCTGTGCCCCGGCAGCTACTTCGTGCACTACGACAGCACGGACACGGACGAGGAACTCAAGCGGGCCCAGCAGGGCTACGACGACACCGGCGCCATCCCGTACGTCCTGCGCAGCCCTGAGCAGCTCGCCGCGTACTACGAAGGCCTGGAACTGCTCGAGCCCGGCATCGTCTCCTGCCCCCTGTGGCACCCCGAGCCCGGCACGACGCCCGTGCCCACGGACGTCTACGGCGGGGTGGCCCGCAAGCCCTGACGCATCGCCGCGCAGCTACTCCAGCGCCGGGAGGCCGGTCAGGCCTGTCTCGGCCATGATGCGGTCCACCGTCGCGGCGAGGGTGCTGTCGGCGCCGATGACGGTCTCGATGCCATCGGGCAGTAGGTCCAAGGGCCGGTACCAGTCGCGCAGTTGCGTCTCGTCGACGTCGTCGGCGATCGGTTTGGTGGCGTGCCGGGCGAGGGTTTCGGTAATGAAGAACGGGACGTCCAGGTATTGACTTGCTCCTCGGGCTGAAGCCCGAGGAGCAATGGGTTCGTCCACGGCTCTGCCTGTCCTGCGGACACGCCGGGTGTTGCGACAGCTCACCAGCCGCCGCTGGTGCCTTGGCGCACGGCAGAGCCGTACGATCACATTGCTCACTGCGGGTGGCCCCGGAGAACCACCTACGAACTCGCCACGTCCCGCGCACGCAGCCGCCGGGCCCCGTCTCCGTACGGGCGGCCTCAGCAACCCGGCGACTGCGGCCGCCGAGTAGGTCGTCGTTTCCGCCGACGCCCTCGCGACGAGCCGTCCCGGCTGGACCAGGACAGTGGGACGACACGTCCCGTCTCCGCCACACAGTCGATTGCCGACTCGGACGCCTGTGAGGCCAGTTCACGACGCCATCTCCCAGCCGGCTGGACGCAGGACGGATCCTGCGTCACGGCGAGTGCGCTACCGCGCGCGAGTGGCTCCAGCAGCCGGATGGCCGCGGAGCTTGGGCGCCCCGCCATGACCCCCACGGTCACTTGACCGATGCTGAGGTTGTGGACAGGAGCCAGAGTGCGTGGGAGCCCACGCGTACCCGGTGGGACAGGACGTAAGTCGTTCTGCTGATGGTGGAGCCGCTCCCACGGCGTGAGGGGCCGCGACTGTCGCGACTTCGATGTCGCGTGAAGGGACACCTGCGTGCGGAGGAAGTGGCACATGCGCAGCCCAGCAGTGGAGACCATCACGTCACCGCCCGATCCGGTCCGTACGCCCGCGATGATCGGCCGGGATGAGGAGCTGCGAACCCTGCGCGGGCTGCTGACGGAGGCGGCGGCCGGTCACGGCGGCGCGCTGTTGCTCCACGGCACGGCCGGCGTCGGCAAGTCGGCTCTGCTGCGCATGCTCGGCGCCGAGGGTGCCGAGAGCGGTTTCAAGGTACTGAGCGCATCCGGGGTGGAGACCGAGTTGTGGCTGCCGTTCGCCGCTCTGCAACTGCTGCTGCAACCAGTCGCCCACGACATCAAGAATCTGCCGGTCCCACACCGGCTGGCGCTGACCGACGCGTTCAGCGCCACGCAGACCGAGCCCCAGATATTCCGGGTCGCACTCGCCGTACTCGAACTGCTCGCCGACGCGTTCGCCCGGCAGCCGCACCTGCTGCTCGTCGACGATCTGCAATGGATCGATTCGCCGAGCAGGGACGTCCTCAGGTTCGTCGCCCGGCGCATCCGCGACTTCCCCGTACTGATCATCGCTGCCTCGCGGCTCCACTCCCCCGACCCGCACGGCCAGACCCTGTTCCCGAACCTCCCTCTGCAACCGCTCGGCCGGTCGGCCGCCGCCGAACTGCTCGACGCCGGCGCGCCCGGCCTGTCGGCGCCGGTGCGGGCGCTCATCCTGGAGCGCGCCGCGGGCAATCCGCTGGCCCTGGTCGAGCTGCCCAAGGCGGTACCGGACACGCCCGCGCAGTTGGACAACCTGCCGCTGACCCAGCGGCTGGAGGACGCGTTCGCCGCACGTACGGACTCGGCGAGCCGTGAGTGCCGCACGTTCCTCCTCGCCCTGGCAACGGAGCCGAATGCACCGCTGAAGCGGCTGCTGGACGTGTCGAGTCGCCTCTCCGGCACGTCGGTCTCGGTGGACGCGGTGCAGGAGGCGGTCGACGCGGGTCTGGTCAGCCTGGTCGGCCGTACCCTCCAGTTCCGGCATCCGCTGATGCGCTCGGCGATCTACACCCGCGCCACGGTCGCCGATCGTCTGGGCACCCATCGGGTCCTCGCGGCGGCCATGGACGACACGCCCGAGCGCCAGCTCCTTCACCTGGCTGCCGCCACGCTCGGCCCGGACGAGGAACTCGCCAACAGGCTGGAGCGTTTCGCCGACGCGGCGCTGGCCCGCGGCAAGGTGGCGGCGGCCGTCCCGGCCCTGCGGCAGGCGGCCGAGCTCGTCCAGGACACGCGCCGCCGAACCGGCATCCTGGTACGGGCGGTGGAGTTGGCCAGCGAGATCAACGACCGTATCCACACCCAGATGCTGCTGGACCGCGCCGACATGAGCGAACTCGGCCCACTGGAGCGGGCCCGACTCATGGTGGTGTCCGACAAAGCCGCGTTCGATCCGGACGAGCCGCACCGGCAGATCGAGGACATGGTCACGACGGCGGCCGGCGCGTTCGACGCGCGAGGCGCGGACGTCGCCGAGAACCTGCTGTGGCGTGCCGCCGCACGCTGCTTCTTCCAGGACGGCGACGCACGGGTACGCGCCAAGGCCGCGGCCGAACTGGAGCGGTGGAACCCCGATCCGGACGCTCCGCACGTGCTGACAGTACGGGCGTACACCGAACCGTACCGACACGGGGCCGAGGTGCTCGCCCGGCTCGACAGGCTTGAGCCGGACGTCCAGGACGGTCGGATCCTGCATTTCCTCGGCAGTGGCGCCATGGTCATGGGCGACCTCAGCCGTGCGGCCCGGTACCTGTCGATCGCGGCTGCGGCATGGCGGTCGCAAGGCAAACTCGGGCTGCTCGCCCGCTCACTGGCCGGCAGTTGGCCTCGGGCGTACCTGGGCCAGCTCGACCGAGCCCGTGAAGAGTCCGGCGAAGGGCTTGTCCTGGCCGAAGAGACGGGGGAATGGATCGTCTGGCTGGGCATGAAGGCGACGGGAGGCCTGGTGGCGGCGCTGCGCGGGGAGAACGACGCCGCGGCCCGGACGATACGTGAACTGCGTGCCCACCGGCTGTTCTTCGGCATGCCGTTCGTCAACGTGATGGCACAACAGGTCGAGGGCCTGCTCGCTCTTTTCGACGGCCGCACGGCTGAGGCGTACGACCTTCTCGCGCGTGCGTTCGATCCCGCCGATCCGCACTACCACTCGGTGAGCCGCTGGCTGCTCGCGCCGGACCTGGCGGACGCCGCAGTGGCGGCGGGCACCGTCGAACAGGCCCGGGAGCTGCTGGCCGAACTCCCCGAGCTGGCCGGCCGACTGCCCTCGGAAATGATGGTGGTGGCGCACGCCTACACCGAAGCGGTACTGGCACCGGACGACACAGCGGAGGCGTGCTACACAGCGGCGCTCGCCTCACTGCCTGCCGCCTGGTCGCTGTCGCGAGCCCGGCTGCACCTGCACCACGGCCGCCGGCTGCGTCGGCAACGGCGCAACGTCGACGCCCGGAACCCGCTGCGCAGCGCCCGCGAGGGGTTCGAGCGCGTCGGCGCGCATCCGTGGGCCGAAATGGCCCGCGAGCAGTTGCGCGCCGCCGGGGAGGCGAGCGGCCGACGGCACGCGAACACCAGCGAGCAGTTGTCGGCCCAGGAAATGCAGATCGCCGTGCTGGCGTCGCAAGGGCTGAGCAACCGGGAGATCGGCCAGCGCCTGTTCATCTCGCACCGCACCGTCGGAGCCCATCTGTACCGGATCTACCCTCGCCTGGACATCAACAGCCGGGGGAAGCTCGCCGCCGCGTTGGCCGCCCTTCGCGACGAACAGGGATGAAGGGTCGGCGCTGCGCCTCACAGCGCGGAGGAGGCGGGCCGACCGGCCTTGGTAGCACGCAGCGCGGGTCGGGCTTGGTTGGTGCGCAGCCCTGGGCCTCATGGGTCCTGTTTGACATCGCCGCCCCTCGCCACCATGCTTGTGTTAATTCATTAATGCAAGCACACTGAGTCATGGATGGCGACGTGATCGACTACCGGATCGACCGTGGCAGCGGCGTACCGGCCTACGTGCAGATCATCGAGCAGACCGAACGGGCGCTCCGGATGAGCACCTTGAAGGTCGGGGACAAGTTGCCCACGGCCCGGGAGGTGGTGGCGGCGACCGCCATCAACCCCAACACCGTGCTCCGGGCCTACCGCGACATGGAGCAGGCCGGTCTGGTGGAACTGCGGCGGGGACTGGGGACCTTCGTGACACGGTCGCTCGCCCGGCCCGGGGCGGAGGACGACTCGCCCCTACGCGGGGAGGTCACCGACTGGACGGCACGCGCGCGGGCGGCGGGGTTGGAACGGGCCGACGTCCTCGCGCTGGTCACAGCGGCCCTGGACGCCTACGACAACGAGCAAGACACCCGTGCCCCGGGCGACCGGGAGCGGAAAGAGGAGGACGCATGACCGGGCCTGACGCGCCGGCCGCACTGCGCGCCACGGGACTCGGATTCCGGTACCGGACGCGGGACCGCTGGGCCCTGCGGGACTGTGAGTTCACCGTGCCCGGCGGTCGCATTACCGCCCTCGTCGGACGCAACGGCGCCGGCAAGAGCACCCTTCTGCACCTGGCCGGCGGCCTGCTGCGGGCCGACTCCGGGGAACTGCGTGTGCTGGGCACCGCGCCCGGCACGTCCGAGGCCCGCGCCCGGGTCGCCCTGCTCACCCAGAACAAGCCGCTCTACCCCCGCTTCACCGTGGCGGACACTCTGCTGATGGGCAAGAAGCTGAACTCCTCGTGGGACCAGGCGACCGCCGAGCAGACCGTCCGGGAGGGCGACATCCCGCTCCACGCCCGCGTCGGCGAGCTGTCCCCCGGGCAGCGCACCCGCGTCGCACTGGCCCTGGCCCGTGGCAAGCGGCCCGAACTCCTGCTTCTCGACGAGCCCATGGCCGACCTCGACCCCGTGGCACGAGGCGAGATCATGGCGGGGCTGATGGCCGAGGCCGCCGAGCGCGGTATGAGCATCGTGCTGTCCTCGCACGTCCTGCCCGAGCTGGAGCAGACCTGCGACTGGGTTCTGGTGCTGCGGGACGGCGGCGTCGAGCTGAGCGAGGACACCGACGCACTGCGAGCGAGTCACGCCATGCTGACCGGGCACGTCGACCAGGCCGATGCCCTGACCGGACCACACACCGTCGTACAACGCCGTGCAGCCGGCAGACAGATGACCGCCCTGGTGCGACAGAACGGACCGCTGCGCGGCGACTGGCACATCGAGCGGCCCAGACTGGAGGACATCCTGATCGGCTACCTCCGAGCCGACGCCCCGGGACACCCCGGCCCCGCCGAGCGTACGGAGGAGGCGGCGTGAAAGGCTCCTTCTGGCTCGCTTGGCGCCAGCAGCGCATGATGGTCGGCATCGGCGCGACCGTCCTGGCCGCCGCCGCGGCGATCGCCGTGTACTACCGCTCGGGCATGCTGGACGAGCTGCGCAGTGGGCAGTTCGACCACTGCGGCCCCGGGCCGCTGCACTGCATGCGACCCGATACCGTCCTGCCCCTGCTGCTGGACGTCGAGCCGCTGCGGTACCTCGGCGTCCTCAACATGGCCCTGCCCGTCCTGATCGGCGTCTTCTGGGGCGCCCCGCTGCTGGGCCGCGACCGGGAACTGGGCATGCACCGGGTGGTGCTCGCCCAGGGCGTGAGCCGAGGCCAGTGGTTCGCCTCCCGGTTCGCGCTCGCCGCGGCGACCACGGTGACCCTCTCCGGCCTGCTCGCGGGAGTGTTCGCGTGGTGGTGGCGGCCGGCCGCCAACCGGAGTTACGGCCTGTTCTGGTACGAGAACACGGCACTGAGCGGCTCGGGTCCGCGCGTCGTCGCAGCCGCGCTGTTCGGCCTGGCGGCGGGCACACTGCTGGGGCTGCTGGCCCGCCGGGTTCTGGTCGCCATGGGCCTGACCCTCCTGGTGACCGGGACGATGACCCTTCTGTTGGAGTGGACGCACTGGACCCGCCTGCTGGTCCCGCCGCACACCTACACCAGCGCTGGCACCATCCCCAAGCCGCCCATGGGCGAAAAGTGGTCGGCCGGCGACTATGGGCTGATCACCGCGTCCGGGCGCCGCGACGACGTGATGAACTGCCCTTTCCCCTCCGGCGCCCAGCTCAGGGAATGCATGGACCGGCACGGGTACGTCGCCCGCTTCTACGAGGCAAACCCCGTCGGCGACTACTGGACCTTCCAGTGGACCGACACCGCCGTCCTGGGCGGCCTCGCCGTCCTGCTCACGGTCGTCACCGCAGTGCTCTTGCACCGCCGCCGTATCTGACCGCGGCGACCACATCGGGGGATCCCCTTCACCCTGTCATCCCCCGCAAAGCCCCTTTCATCCCCTACACAGCCCTTTCAACCCCTCACTGGGCCCCTTCACACGGAGGTCGCTTCATCATGCCCGCTGACGCCAAGTCGCCGAAGAAACTGAGCAACAACCGCGCCGCCCTCAGCCACAAGGTCGGTTACGCACTGCGCCATCCCGGCCGCGTCAAGCCGTACCTCCGCCGGGCCGGCCGGGACGCCTGGCTCCGCCTGATCCACCCCGACCACGTCGGCTACTACCGGGCCGTGATGGCCTCGGACACCCGCCGCAACCCGGAGGCCGCGGTCGGCAGCCAGAGCCACGACCGCTGGCTCGCGCTCGGGCAGATGCAGTTCGACTACCTCATCGAACACGGGCTGCGACCCGAACACCGCATGCTCGACATCGGCTGCGGCAACCTGCGCGGCGGCTGGCGCTTCATCAGCCACCTCGGCGCCGGCAACTACTACGGCATCGACATCTCACCCGACATCCTGATGGCCGCCAAGAAGACCCTCGCCGAGCGCCGCCTCCAGGGCAAAGTGCCGCACCTGACCATCACCGGCGACCTCACCCTGGACTTCCTGCCCAGCGATCACTTCGACGTCGTCCACGCGCACAGCGTCTTCTCCCACTCGCCGCTGTCGGTCATCGACCAATGCCTCAAGCATGTCGGACGTGTGCTCACCGACACCGGGTTCTTCGACTTCACCTTCGACCGCACCGAGGGCACCGAACACCAGGTGCTGCGCGAGGACTTCTACTACCGCACCGAGACCCTCCTGGCCCTGGCGCGCAAGCACGGCCTGCACGCGCGCTTCATGGAGGACTGGGAGAAGCGCCCGCACGGCCAGTCAAAGATACGTGTCAGTCGCTCGCTCCTGCCCAACGCCTGAGGGTGCCCCGGGCACCTTGCTCGACTCGTACGCGACGGCCGATCCCGAGCATGGGGTGCGTCCCCCTTAGGCGGGCTTCGCCTCTTGGCCGCGGTAATGGTGGCTGCGTATCACCATCTTGGGGACACCCACACGGCGCTTCTGCCCCGCTCCTGCATGAGATCAGCCGCTACGGCTGACTCGGTGTCAAGTTCTTCATCATCATCAGCGGATTAGTCATCTCCATGAGTTCCTGGGGGCGAACTCCCGCACATTTCACCGCCTCCCGCACAGCACGGCTCTTTCAGACCCACTGGGATTTGATCTGGTCGCCGGAGTCAGCCGGACACTCTGGGTGGAGGGCCCGCTCGGAGGCTTCCAGAGGCATCGCCTGACGCTTGACGTTCACCCGCAAGACCTCGCTGCGAAGCCGGCTTTCACCCGCACGCGGTAGCGCGAGGTTCTGCCAGGTCCGGCTCCCCTCCTGCCAGCGGTACGGGAGCAACGCGCAACGCCCGGCCGGCATGCCCACCCCGTCGCTGCCGCGCACTTCAGCAATACACCCCGAGTCAGGGAAAGGTTTCGCATGCCTGTCAACGCACGAATAAGACGCTCTCGAACACTCTTCGCCGTCGGGACAGCCGTGGCCGCCGTCCTGGCCGTCGCGGTGAATCTGGCCCTGACGGTCACGACCTACGATCACACCTCGCCGCGCGCAGCCCGCGACAAGGCATCGGGATCGGTGGGCGGGAAGGTCGACTGCCGCAAGGCGAAGTGCGTGGCCCTCACGTTCGACGGCGGCCCCAGCCTGACGACCCCCAGGCTGCTGGACATTCTGAAGCAGGAGGATTTGCACGTCGCGTTCTTCGTGCAGGGCAAGGGCCACATCGCGAAATACCCTGAGATCCTGCGTCGCATGTCGGACGAGGGGCACGAAATCGGCAATCACACGTGGACGCACAAGAGGTTGACAGATCTCGGAGTGGCCGACGCCCGTCGGGAACTGACCCGGACACAGGACGCCGTCGAGAAGGTCACCGGCACCAGGCCCGTCCTGATGCGTCCACCGGAGGGCCGCACCAACCGCGAGGTGTCGGAGATCTGCCGGGACTTGGGGATGGCGCAGGTGCTGTGGAGCGTCACGGCCAAGGACTACGAGACGACCGACTCGGCCCTGATCACCAAGCGGGTGCTCGACCAGACCCGTCGAGACGGCATCATCCTGCTGCATGACCTGCACAAGGGGACCGTGCCCGCCGTCCCGGGAATCATCAGGGCGCTCAAGCAGCGCGGCTACACCATCGTCACGGTGTCGCAACTGCTTGCCCCCGCCAAGCCTCAGCCGGGGATGGCCTACCGGCCCTGAACAACCGTGACGGAGTTGTCGAAAGCGCCGCTCGGTGGAGTTCGCTAGCACGTTGTCCGGCCAGCGCAACAGCATCGGGTCGATGAGCGCCCACAACTCGTCGTCCAGCGATTTCACCTGGCGGCGGCGTGCTGACGAATACGAGTACTCCGCTCGGTGGCCTGGACCCGAAACCGGTCGGTATGGATTCGATTCCGGTCGGCGTCGACGGTCAGGATATTTTCCAGGTCTGTGAAATTGCCTGACTGCGCTGCGGCGACGAACGCATCCACAAGTCGCTGGTGTTCCACGCTGCTTACCGGCTTACCACGTTCGGTGCAGAGGCGCTTGCGGGCCCGGCTGACGATCTGGCGGGTGTTGACTCCACTGAGCTGGAGATTGTCGGCGATCTGGCTGTAGGGGTAGCCGAAGGCCACACGGAGAACATAGGCGGCCCGTTCCGTGGGGTTCAACTTCGCGAGGAGCAGGTGCAGGGCCGACTCCAGGGCTTCTGCTCGCTCGACCCTGGTGACTGGGTCCGTGGTGGTGTCGATCGTTTCGGCAGCCCAGGGGGCGGCACCGGTCTCATGACGTGAGCGGGCGGACTGGGCAACGTTCAGGGCCAGACGGGCTGTGGTCCGGGCCAGGAACGCTGGAGGATCCAGCACCCGGGCACGGTCGGTGTTCTGCCAACGCAGCCATGTGTCCTGGAGGACGTCCTCGGACTCGGTCGTGTTCCCCAGTATGCGAAACGCAACATAAAACAGCTGGGGGCGGAGTGCGACGAACGCGGTCACCTCATCCTCCAGTACTTTGGTGGAAGATATCTGCGCGGGGCACATATTTACTCCTTGCTCATGTCCTGTTGTTTGCCTCAATCCATGAGCAGTCCACCGAAATGCGCTGAGTTCCTTATCCAGCTCACTTACAACCGCGCGCAGAACCACAGAATGTGAGTCGGATTTCTTCAAGGTTCGATACGGCTCAACGGACCGGTAGTCGGATCATGATGATCGCCTCATGGCCATACAGTTACCTGAACTGATGCGGGACCAGCCTCCGCCCGAAGCCGAGCCCAAACATCAGTCATCTGACTGCGCACCGCGCAGGGGGGCATGTGCCGCCGTTGCGCCGCGCCCGTGGACGCACCTCGCTGTTGCTGCCCTTCCCGGGCCCCGGGCGTAGGCTCTCGGCTCTATCCACATGGGGTGGCTCAGCCGCAGCACTCCGACGGAAGGGGAGCCGTCGGTCTTCAGCGGCACCGGCCGTCCGACTCCTATCCGAGCCGGGAGAGCATGTGTTGGACAGACCTGGGCCCCCGCGACCCGGAGAAGCCGATGGCCTGGTCGGGCGGGACGAAGAGCTGGCGCTCATTCGCTCGTTCGTCGACGGTGCCGCGACCGTGGGAGGGACTCTGCTCCTGACCGGCGAACCGGGCGTGGGCAAAACCGAGCTGCTGGACTTCGCGGCGCGGACGGCAGAAGCGGCCGGGAGTCTGGTACTGCGTAGTGCCGGTGTGGAATTCGAGGCCGATGTCACCTATTCCGGGCTCCATCAGATCCTTCTTCCGCTCGGTGGTGAGTTCGGGCTGCTCGGAGCCGGGCAGCGCAGCGCGCTGTCGGTGGCGTTGGGCTTCGGCGTGGGCCCGGCCCCGAACCGGCTGCAGGTGTCCGAAGCGGCGCTTGCCCTGCTCCGTCGTGCCGCCGACCGTCAGCCGTTGGTCATGATCGTGGATGATCTGCAGTGGCTTGATCGGGCGAGCGCCGGTGTGCTGGGGTTCGTGTCCCGCCGCCTGGCCGACAGCGGCGTCTGCTTTCTCGGGGCGGCGCGCCTGGGCACTGAGAGCCACTTCGACCGCAAGGACCTTCCCGAGCACGAACTGCGCCCCCTCGGCGAAGAGGCGGCGACGGACCTGGTGCGCAGCCGGTTCCCGACCCTGGTAGCCGGGGATCGCGTGCGTCTGGTGGCGGAGGCTCAGGGCAATCCCCTGGCACTTCTGGAACTGGCGGGCTACGAGGCGAGCGGCCCGCAAGCCGCCGCAGGGTCGGCGGCGCCTGTCGCCGGGCCGCCCGTCGGACGGCTCGAGACGCTGTTCGCGTCGCGGGTGAACGAGCTTCCCGCCCCGACGCGCCGCCTTGCGCTGCGCCTGGCCCTGGACGCCACGGGCGATCCGCGCATCCTGCAGTCAACCGGCCCCGGGGAACCCGGTCCCAGTGACCTCGAACCTGCCGAGCGGTCCGGGCTGATTCGTATCGACGGCAACCCCCGCCGCATCGTGTTCGGCCATCCCCTGATCCGTTCCGCGGTGGTGAAGGAGTCGACCGGCGGCGAGCGGCGTCATGCGCACCGCGCCTTGGCGCAGTTGTTGGCGGACCAGCCGGAGCGACGGGCATGGCACTTGGCGGAGGCCAGCATCGAGCCCGATGAGCAGGTGGCTTCTCTGCTGGACGAGGTGGCTCAGCTGGTCCTTGGGCGTGGCGACGTCGTCGGAGCCGTCGCCACGTTGCTGCGCGCGGCCGAGCTGAGCCCGCATGGCTCCGACCGGAGCCGCCGGCTGGCTCGGGCGGCGTACATCGGCGCGGAAGCGGCCGGCGATCTGCGCAGCACGCCACGGTTGCTGGCCGCCGCCCACGCCGCCGCCCCCGGGAGCAACGAGTCGTTGCGCGCCACGACCGCCGCCTCGTACATGCTGCTCTCCGGTGAGGGCGATATCGACACCGCCCACCGCCTGTTGGTCGGAGCCATCGAGGCCTTCTCGGTCCGGGACGACGCGGACGACCGCGTCTTGAACGAGGCCTTCGCAACGCTGCTGCTGGTGTGCTTCTTCGGTGGGCGAGCCGAACTGTGGGATCCCTTCCACGCAGCGGTCGCCGACTTCGCGTGCGACCGCCTCGTGTCACTGTGCGCCAGCACTGCCTGCGACCCGGTCCGTACCGCGGCCGCCGTGCTCGAGGAACTCGACCGCCTGATCCACGGCAGCGACGAGGAAGTCGATCCGGCCCGCATTGTCCGACTCGCACAAACGGCTCTCCACGTGGACCGGCTTGCCGGCCTTCGCGGGGCACTGTGGCGCGTCGCCCGCGACGGAAGGCAGGGAGGCGCCGTCGCCTCGGGCATCCACGCGCTGATCCTGCTGAGCCATGAAGACTTCATGACCGGCAGATGGGACGACGCACAGCGTCTGGTCGACGAGGGCCTCCAGTTGTGCCAGGACCACGGCTATGGGCTCGGGGCGTTGCCGGGACGCTACGTCAAGGCTCTCCTCGCCGCGGGGCGGGGTGACTTCGACACCGCGGCAGCAGTGACCCACGACCTTGAGCGCTACGCGGCGCCCCGAGGGCTCGGGGTGGCCCGGATGTACGTGGCGCACGCCCGGGCTCTGGCCGCACTGGGACGGGGTGACTATGAGGCTGCCTATCAACAGACGACCGCCATCAGCCCGGCGGGGGTCTTCGCCTCCCGTGTCGCCATGGCGCTGCGGGTCCCCATGGATCTCGTCGAGGCCGCTGTACGAAGCAACCGTCAGGCCGAGGCGGATGCCCATGTTGCAGCCATGTGCGCTACCGGTATGGCCGTCCTCTCCCCACGGCTGGCTCTTCTCGTGGCAGGCTCGGCAGCCATGGCCGCCTCCGACAGCACGGCCACCGCGCTCTTCGAGGAAGCGTTGGCGACCCCCGGAGCCGATCGCTGGGCCTTCGAACTGGCCCGCGTGCGGCTGGCCTACGGCGAACACCTTCGGCGTGCCCGGGCCATCTCCGCCGCGCGGGTGCAGCTCAGCGCGGCGCGCGACGCCTTCCAGCGGATGGGCGCACGGCCTTGGGCGACCAGAGCCGAGAACGAACTGCGGGCCACCGGTCAGAAGAGGTCACACGGCGGGGCGGTCGGGCCAGGCGCGCTTACGTCCAGGGAACGCGAGATCGCCATGCTGGCCGTTTCCGGGCTGAGCAACAAGCAGATCGGCGAACGGCTCCGCCTGTCCGCCCGGACCGTCGGAGCGCATCTGCGTAACGTCTTCCAGAAACTCGGCATCGCCTCCCGGGCGGCCCTTCGCGACGCGCTCGACCCGCGCCCTTGTGAGCCTCCGGACGAGGCGGGGTCCCGAGGCCGGCACAAGAGCTGACCTCGGATGTCCCGGCGGTCAGATGCCGTCGATCTCCTCCAGCGGATTCAGCCTGACGTAGGAGGCGTTGATCCCAGGTCCGTGCTCTCCGAGCAGGCCGTCGGCCATCGCGAGCCCCAGCGGATTGAGCGCGCCGTCGTGCATGGGCACGGCCCGCTCCGGAGCGACTTCGCGCACCCAGTCGATGAGCTCGGAGAAGCGTGACCAGGAAGTGTGCACCGGCAACAACAGTGTGCTGACCGGCTTGTCGGGCACCGTGAGCGCATCGCCCGGATGGAACAGGCTCTGCTCGATGAGAAAACCGGTGTTCGTGACGGCCGGCATGTCGGGGTGCAAGGTCGCGTGCCACGTGCCGTGCGCCTCGATCTCGAAACCGGCGGCCGTGAACGCGTCACCGTGGCTGATGACGTGGAGCTGATCGCCCAGTCCGGTCAGCAGTTCGGCCACGGCCGCCACCGTCCACACCTGCAGGCCGCGATTCGCCTCCGCTGCTCCGCGCACACGGAACTCCGTGAAGTGATCAAAGTGCTCATGCGTCACCAGGATCGCATCAGCGCGCTCCACCGACTCGTCCTCGGTGAAACTGCCCGGATCGATGACCAGCCTTCCCTCAGGGCCTTCAAGCCGGATACACGAGTGCCCGAACTTCGTCAGCTTCACTGATCCCTCTCAGCGACCGATTCCCCGACCTGATGAACAGTCAAGTGTCGCCCCGGCCGGCGAGGTCGTGCATCGGTCATATGACTCTCGATGCGGCCGACGGACTGGCCGGCGGCATGTCATCGGCCGGCCGCGCAGACGGACAGCAGACTTACTGGTCATTTGACTGATGCTGCGGCTTCCGCCCGCTCGCAGAATCGTGGTGTCCCCCTTGCCGCATCGGGTCTACCGCGTGGTGATGTGATGAAAAGCCCTGACAGTCCTACTCCGTTGGTGTGCCGGATGCTTGTCCGCCTCGCTGTCGCAGACGGGGTGGACCCGCCCGTGATGGTCGATCTGCACTACGACAGCGCCGATCCGTACGCGGTGTCCATGACGTTTCACCTCTGGGACGACGACACCGTGCGGTGGGTGTTCGGCCGTGATCTCCTACTGAACGGACAGGAGGGACTCACAGGCGCCGGTGACGTTCAGGTGTGGCCGTCACGGCACTCCAGGGCGAGCCGGGTGTGCATCGCGCTGAGACCGTGCCCGCACGCTGAGGCGGTTGTCGTGACGGCCTCCGCGCGCGTACTCGGGGCCTTCCTGCGACGAACCCTCGCGGTGGTGCCGGCCGGTACCGAGCAACATCACCTCGATCTGGACGGAGCCGTCCGTCAACTCCTCAACGGCCCCAGTGATCCGCATCGCTGACGGCATCGATCCGGCGTCGTCAGGCTTACGGCACCCGTCGGTCACCTCTGTGAAGTGGGCCGGTCCCCTGGCTCCTCGTGCGGCGGCAGCGCGGCGAGAGCCTCACCGAGAGTGACGCGGGAGGTGATGCCGATCTTCGGGTAGACCCGGTACAGGTGGGCTCCTACGGTTCGGTGGGAGAGGAAGAGCCGTTCACCGATCTCCTTGTTGGTCATTCCAGCGGCGGCGAGTGTCGCGATCTCGAGTTCCTGTGGTGTGAGCGGGTTCGCCCGCCGCCCCTGGCGCACCCATGCGGTGACATGGCCGCCTGCCCGCAGTTCCTCCGCCGCCCGTGCGGCCCAGGGGGCGGCTTCCAGATGACGAAAGGTGTCGAGGGCAGCGTCGAGGTGCACCCGGGACTCCCGGGCGGCACGTGCGCGACGTAGGTGCCTGCCGTAGGCCAGGCGTACGCGGGCGAGGTCGAAGGGCCAGCGCTCGATGCCGGGAATGGCGAGGGCTTCCTCGAAGAGTCCCGCAGCCTGCTTCTCGGTGGCGGCCATGGCGGCTGAGCCGGCGGTGAGCAGTGCCAGTCGGGGAGAGAGCGCGGGGAGGCCCTCCTGCCGCATCGCGGCCACATGTGCGAGTGCTTCGGCTCGGCGTCCGGTGTGCACAGCGGCTTCCACGAGATCCATGGGAACCCACAGAGCCTGCCAGACGTGGGGGGCCAGCACGCCTGGGGGACTGATCGCCGTTGCGTTGCGGTAGGCCTCTTCATGGTCACCGCGCCCCAGGGCGGCGAGTGCCGAGTGGTGCCGTGCGAAGTTCATGAAATTGTGAACGCCGCGGGGCTCCGCCCAGTCCGTGATCTGTTGTGCCAGTCTCCGCACCGTGGCGTCGTCGCCTCTCACAGCGGCGAGCAGGCCCTCGGGAAGTCGGAATTGCCATGCCATCAGCTGGTAGCCGTGCTCCGCGCACAGTCCGAGCCCCTCCGTGACAAGGCGGCCGCACTCCTCCCACTGACCCGTCATGAAATCGTCCATGCACAGCACCGTCAGCGCGCTGAGGGCCGACGTGACGGCGCCCCCCTCTCGCCCGTCCTCGACGACGCGCCAGAGGGCCGCACGACACCCCGTCGCCCGGTCCACGGAGAGTGCCATCATCCCGATCCGCTCGATCCGGGTGGGGTCGGATTCCT
This sequence comes from Streptomyces sp. NBC_00457, assembly GCF_036014015.1. NCBI lineage: Bacteria > Bacillati > Actinomycetota > Actinomycetes > Kitasatosporales > Streptomycetaceae > Streptomyces > Streptomyces sp. NBC_00457. The sequence goes on from NZ_CP107905.1 coordinate 531,303, forward strand.
GGTGCAGATCGTGGATCGCCGCATCGAGTTGGGCCAGGCTCGTGGAGGTGGCACGTGCCGGGTCGACGAGGATGCCAACCAGCAGCTCCATGAGGGGTGACAGTCCCACGGTCAGCTGGGCCATGGCGGCGCGATATCCGTCCCAGAACTCAGGTCTGCCGGCCACCAGGCATACCTTGAGCAGGGTGCGGAGCGCGTCGAAGAGTGCGTTGTCGTCACCACCGTCGGACCGGCCCGCACGGGTCGTGATCGCGCCGACGAGCAACCGGAAGGCGGTGTTGACGTCACCGTCACGATTGAGCAGCACATGGGACCCCGCGACTGCCGCCTGCAGCGACCCACGGAGTTCGGGATCAGCGCGACGGGCCGCCACGAGCAGTTCTGCCGCCGTCCGCAGCTCCCCAGCCACGTCCGAGCCCACATAGGCCGCTTCAGCCAGACGTCTGCTCCGGTCCGCGGAGCCCGGAGTGAGGTCCGCGGCCCGCACCAGCGCGTTGAACGCACCGACGGCGTCGCCGCGTCGGCGGACCCGGTGGGCGGTCTGCTCAAGGAGCGCCGCGACCCGTTCGTCGGGGTCGGGTGTGGCCTCGGCGAGATGCCATGCCCGGCGATCGGGCTGATCGGTCAGTGCGTGCGCCAGGGCATGATGGGCGTCGAGGCGCTGACCACTGCTCGAGCCCCATACGATCGTCGCGCGGACCAGCGGGTGGCGGAAGACCAGTCTCCCCAGGCCTCGGTCCTCGATCCGCACCAGCTGGGCCCGCTCCGCCGGCGCGAGATCGGTGAGCGTGTCCTCGCTGGAGCCGACGGCCCGTAGGACCCGCAGATCACCGGCGCCCTCCAGTGCGGCCAGGAGCAGCAGCCGACGGGTGGGTGCCGGCAGCTCCGCGACCCGGGAGGCGTACAGGTCCTGCAGGCGCCGACTGAGCGGAAGCACTGCGGAGAACTCGCCCCCCGAGCCGCGGCGCGGGTCGCTGAGCGCACCCGGCAGTTCCAGAAGCACCAGGGGATTCCCTTGAGCCTGCGCCAGAACGCTCTGCATGTCTCGCGCGCCGAGCAGCGGGAACCGCATACCGACGAGGCCTGCCGCGGCCCTGTCGTCCAGCGGGCGCACGGCGAGTTCGGGGAGTCCAGACCGGTCGAAGAAGCCCTCGTACCCCGGCCGTGAGGCGGCGAGAAAGCCCACCCGGCTCCCAGTCAGCCGCCGGGCGACGAACGCGAGAGCCGCCGCGCTGGCACGGTCGACCCATTGCAGGTCATCCACGACCAGCAGCAACGGACGCGTACTCGCGGCTTGGCGGAGCAGAGCCACGGCCGCGCCGTAGACGACGAGGCGGTCCACCGCGGCGCCCTCACTGATGCCCAGCGCCACCATCAGCGCGTCACGGTACGGCGGGCTGAGTCCGTCGAGTTCCTGGCGCAAGGGTTCGAGCACGTGGCTCAGTGCGGAGAAGGACATGTCCGTCAGGAACTCGACACCGTCGGAACGCAGCACCAGCGCACCAGCCGACATCGCGGCCTTCGCCGCAGTGTCCAGCAGGACGGACTTGCCCACGCCCGGCTCTCCCGACAGCAGCAGGACCCCGCCGCTCCTGACCGTGTCGTCGACGAAGGACCGGAGCAGTTTCAACTCCTGTTCGCGTCCGACCAGTCCTATGGTCATGCTCCGCAGCGCCGGGTCATCACCGTCCACGAGTTGCTTCCTCCGAGCTCACATGGCGGCCGAGAGTTCGCAGAGGACGGTTCGTGACTCTTTGAGCTGTTCCGCGGTCGCCTGATGGTGCGGGCGGAGTCTTCTGGTCCGCCGCCTGCGGTCTGTTGGGGTGGCTGGGTGAGCGGACGAAAGCCGTGCCCGAGTGACGTGTCGGGCGAGCAGTGATCGTTGATCGAGGCGTGATCTCCGCCTGGAAGTATCGGCATCGCTCGGTCAGCGGCCGCCAAGGCGCCTACGGGATGCGGAAGATGGTGAACGCCGGCGATGCCGAGCTGATGCCGAAGGCGACGAACGCCGACACCGCGACATCCAGTTCACCGATGGTCGGGGTGGCCGTCATATCGTCTGTCTTCTGATCGTTCCTGACTTGAACCACGCATGCCTCCACGGCCGGCTCCTCTGCCCCGGTGTGGGCAGCTTGAGGCTGTTGAAAGCCAACGTGGCACCCAGGGCAGCCGATCGCGCCCTTGAGGATCCGTAGGTGACTCCGTGGTTGTCCCGTGGGTACATCCGTGGCCTGGGCCTCACAGGCGTCTCACGTGGCGGTGTGTGATCAGGCAGACGGCGAGGCGGTTCTCACTGCAGGCGAGTCCTGTTCCGCGCGGCCTCCCACCGAACCGGACGTGACGGTTCCCCGGTCATCTGTCGGTCCAGGGAGCACTGCGTGAGTGGTCTGGCCGGCTGTTACGAATGGATACGGTCGTGGCAGATGTCGCAGGCCGCGACGCTCTTGCGGCGCCGGTGAAACATGACGCGCGCCCCAGTCGGAGGCTGCCGTCCGGCACGAATGAGGTCAGCGAGAGCGCGGGCGTGGAGCACTTGCACGTTGCCCTGGCTTCCGCAGATCTCGCAGTATCCGTCAGGAGTCTCGCGATGAGTTCTCTCTGCGGACAGTCCACCCAGACGGGCTCGCGATCGACGAGTTCCGCCGCCCGCTGCCGTCGGAGGAGGATCCCACCGAACCGGGCCACCGGTGGTGTCTGTTCTTCCGCTCGATTGGCCTGGACCAGTTCGCCGCGCCGACGGGCCTTCGCCAGCAGATTCTGCGGGATCGGGGGCCACTACGCCTTGCGGCGCCCCGTAGAGCTGGCACCCCATCAGCCCGCACCTATACCACCGTACATCTCGATGCGCATGGCATACATACCGTCCGAATCAACACCTTGTCACACGAAGCAAGGTCGCGTCGACGCAGCCCTTACAACAGTCAGCCAGGAGCGAGACAACCGCGGCCAGGCACTGGCGGATCTCCGAGCGACTGACGGGCCCGCTCGCTGCCGTCAACGTACCCCGCACTGCGACGGCCCGAGTCCGCCGCCAGGACCGCCTCCGCTGGGCGAGGTACCGCAAAACCGTCGCTGAGATCCTGTCGCTCGACCAGACGGTCACGTTCGTCGGGGGCCGTCAGCCGAGCGGATGAGGCGCGCGTCACACCCTTCTTCCTGTCACACTTCGCCGGGCCACCCCGGTCAATAGTGTGTATCTGCAACACGGCAAGGAGATCACCGTGGAACCGCGTCTCAACTATTTCGGCCATCCCCTCGCGGGAAAGGTGCTGAAGCACATCAACTCAGCCAGCAAGGTGCTTTCGGACTCAGTTTTGCCGGCCGTGGTCCAGGAGCTGGTGAAGATCCGCGCAAGCCAGATCAACGGTTGCGGCTTCTGCACCGACATGCACACCAAGGACGCCACCCTGGCGGGAGAGACCCCGCAGCGTCTCAACCTGGTCGCGGCCTGGCGCGAGGCCAAGGTCTTCACGGAAGCCGAGCGCGCCGCACTGGAACTGACGGAGCAGGGCACCCGCATCGCCGACGCGGCCGGTGGTGTCACGGATGAGGCCTGGGCGAACGCGGCCAAGCACTTCGACGAGGACCAGATGGTCGCCCTCATGTCCCTCATCGCCGTCATCAACGCCTACAACCGCGTCAACGTCATCAACCAGCAGCCTGCCGGGGACTACCAGCCTGGCCAGTTCGGCTAGCCGACACCTTCCCGGCCGGGTGCACACGGTCCGTCTCCGCGCCGCCCCGACCCTAGGCGGGGAGACGGACTACCGGCGTCAATCGTTCTTGCTGAGCTGTGCGTTGGCTTCCCGTCTCAGGAGAGCCCGCGTCGGGCACCGTCATTGGTGTACGAGTAGCATCACGACCGTTCCAAGGTGCATGGCGCCCTGCCAGAAGTGGCCGTAGAGCTCCTTGATAGCAAGGGTGCGCGGGTGCCTTGTGTTCCGTCGCAGCCCCGGCAGGTCGCGCGTGAGCGACCGGAGGGCGCAGACGAGGAGATACAACACGAGTACCCCAGTCCCCACGTCGTGGCCTGCTGGTTCCCCCATTGAGTGACCGGCGTGGGCGGCCAGGTCCTCATGTCGCGAACTCTCCGTCGGGCGTGCCATCCAGACCATCGCGGCCATGGCGGCAGCGGACGGAATGCTCCGCGCCACCGCGATCAGTCGCGCCCCGTGACTCCGACTGAGGGTGGACAGCGGAAACCACAGTGCTGCGGCCGCGAAGAAGGCCGCTTGCGTACCCGCAGGCACGGGAGTGCCCCAACTCCACGGCATGACAGACATGGCCACTGCCATGATGGTGTGCAGGAGGCCGTCGATCCGCATGCGCCACCCGTAACTCCGCGGTAGGACACGGTGTCGCAACTCATGGACTGCCGCGGTCACGAACAGCACCGTCAGCATGCAGCACACAACGTAAGTGGCGCTCATACTTCTCCTGCCCTCCCACGGGACGTGGTGCACGCAGGTGAGCCCGATGTGCCAGTTCCTCTCTTCTACCAGCGTGAGCATCGGCTTGCCGGGCTCACAATCGTTTTGCGGTGATGACCGGGCACACGGTGCATATGTGACAGTGCTTCCGCTCAGCCTGCGCGGTCCGATGTTCGCGGTCCCGGGCCCTTGAACCGTGGCACTACTCGTTGAGCGATGTCACAACAAGGGCCCAACCGCTGTCGTAGTCAGTGGGGTGTCCGACGTGGCCGGCTTGAAGACGCCAATGGGATCACTGACCCCTCGAAGGGAAGGAACCCAGATGAGAGTCGTTATCGCAGGGCACGGTCTCGACGAGGCCCTGCGGGGGACCGAGGTGGTGGTGGACGTCACCGACGCCTCCGCACACACCGAGGAGGCCGGTCTGCCCTTCTTCCGCACCGCGACGGCCAATCTCCTGGCCACGGCGGCCTCGGCCGACGTCGAGCACCACGTGGTCCTGTCGGTGGTGGGAGCCGAGCGGCTGCGGTCGGGTTACTTCCTCGCGAAAGAGCTGCAGGAATACCAAGTACAGAAGCCCCCGATCCCCCATTCGATCGTGCGTGCCGCAGTGTCCTTCGCGTCCCTCGATGCCATGGCTGTCGCAGACACGCGTCCACGTCGCGCCTGCGCTGATCCGTCCCGTGGCGCCGGGCGACATCGCTGCCGCTGTCGCGCATGTCGGTGTAGGAGTGCCGCTGTTCGGCACGCTGGAGGTGGCCGGCCCCGAGGAGTACCGCCTTGACGACCTCCCGTCGAAGCTCCTCGCCGCAGGCAGCGACGCCAGTGTTGTCTCCGGTCCGCGTGCCAGGCGCTTCGCCGCCGAGGTGGGAAAAACACGCGCTTCTGTCCACACCGCGCGCCCGCATTGGTCACACGACCTTCAGCGCGTGGTTCGCGCGACGCTGACGCGTGCGGACCTGCGGCGGCCTCCCCACGCATATCTCCTGGGACGGCCGCCACAGCGTGCTCGTGGCCGCAGCCGCCGTCCGTCTTCTCCTCCCATGTTGTGATGACAGGAAGCCCTCAATGAGTGATCCGACCCCGCCCACGCAGTCCTCCGCGATGAGTGAGCTCGACCAGTTGCCGGACCTTGACGCCGAGGAGACGAAGGAGTGGCAGGCATCGCTCGACGCTGTCATCCGGCATGCCGGGCCGGAACGCGCCGGGTACCTGCTGCGGCGTGTGCACGAGTACGCGGCCAGGTCCGGTGTGGCCCTGCCGGGGCTTGTGTCCACGGACTACATCAACACGATCCCGGTGTCGTCCCAACCGGCGTTCCCGGGTGACATCGCCATGGAGACCCGTATCACCGCGCTGAACCGCTGGAACGCGGCCGCGATGGTGACCCGCGGATCCCGTCTGGGTCTCGGCGGCCATATCTCGACGTACGCCTCTGCGGCATGGCTCTACGAGATCGGGTTCCAGCACTTCTTCCAGGGCAAGGACGGCGACGGTTCCGGGGATCAGCTGTTTCTGCAGGGACATGCCTCGCCCGGCATCTACGCACGGGTGTTCCTGGAGGGCCGGCTGAGCGAGGAGCAACTGGACGGCTTCCGGCGCGAGGCCGACGGTCACGGTCTGCCCTCCTATCCGCACCCCCGGCGCCTGCCGTGGCTGTGGGAGTTCCCGACCGTCTCGATGGGTCTGGGCCCGCTCGCCGCCATCTACCAGGCCCGGTTCAACCGCTATCTGCACAACAGGGGGATCAAGGACACTTCCGGGTCTCGTGTGTGGGCGTTCCTGGGCGACGGGGAGGTGGACGAGCCCGAGTCGACGGCCGCGCTGGAACTCGCCGCTCGTGAAGGTCTCGACAACCTCACCTTCGTCATCAACTGCAACCTGCAGCGGCTGGACGGCCCGGTCCGGTCGAACTCCAAGATCGTGCAGGAACTGGAGGCCCGGTTCCGCGGCGCGGGCTGGCATGTGGTGAAGACCCTCTGGGGCGAGGCCTGGGACGCCGTACTACGGCAGGACACGGACGGCTCCCTCGTCCGCCGCCTCGGCGAGGTACCCGACGGTCAGCTCCAGACGTACGCCGCGCGGGACGCCGCCTACATACGCGCACACTTCTTCACCGGTGACACACTGTCCCGCCTCGCCGCGAGTCTGAGTGACGCGCAGCTCACCGACCTGTTCCGGAACTCCCGTGGCGGGCACGAACCCCTCAAGGTCCACGCCGCCTACCGGGCCGCGGTCGACCACAGGGATCAGCCGACCGTCGTCCTCGCCCAGACGGTGAAGGGCCACACACTGGGTTCGGGCTTCGAGTCCCGCAACGCCAACCATCAGATGAAGAAGCTGACCATGCCGCAGTTCCGTCAGATGCGCGACTCGCTGGAACTGCCCATCCCGGACAGCGCGTTGAGCGGGGACGTGGTCCCGTACTGGCACCCCGGTGAGGATTCGGAAGAGGTGCGGTACCTGCGCGAAAGGCGTTCCGCCCTGGCAGGCCCCGTCCCGGAACGGAGGGTGGTGGCCAAGGCGCTCAAGCAGCCACCGTCCGGCCCCTTCGAAGCCCTCCAGAAAGGCTTCGGCAGACAGGAGGTGGCCACCACCATGGCCCTGGTCCGGCTGGTCAAGGAGCTGATGCGCGTGGAGGAGACAGGACACCGCTGGGTGCCCATCATCCCCGACGAGGCACGCACGTTCGGCATGGAGGCACTGTTCCCGACAGCCGGGATCTACGCGCCGAAGGGTCAGCGCTACGAGCCGGTCGACGCCGATCAGCTACTGCACTACCGGGAGGCCACCGACGGCCAGCTCATCGACGAAGGCATCACCGAGGCCGGGTCGGTGGCCGAGTTCACCGCGGCGGCGACGTCATACGCCACACACGGCGAACCCATGATCCCCTTCTACATCTTCTACGCCATGTTCGGATTCCAGCGCACCGGCGACCAGTTCTGGGCCCTGGCGGACCAAATGGGCCGGGGCTTCGTCATCGGGGCGACGGCCGGGCGTACGACCATGACCGGCGAGGGACTGCAACACGCCGACGGGCATTCCCACCTGCTGGCCTCCACGAATCCCGCCGCCGTCATCTACGACCCGGCCTTCGCCTACGAGATCGCGGTGATCGTCCGGGAAGGGCTCCGGCGGATGTACGGCGACCAGCCCGAAGACATCTTCTACTACCTGACGGTCTACAACGAGCCCAAGCAGCAGCCGCCCATGCCCACCAGTCCGTCCGTCGAGGAAGGCATCCTGCGAGGGATCTACCCCTTCCGACGGGCCGAGCCCAGCGCTGGGGAACCGCGGATTCAGTTGCTGTCCTCCGGCACGGCCATCCACTGGGCGCTCAAGGCCCAGGAACTCCTGCTGTCACAGTGGGAAGTGCACGCCGATGTCTGGTCGGTGACGTCCTGGACGGAGCTGCGCCGCGACGCCCTGTGTGCCGACCGGGCGCGGCTACGCGGTGAGGAGGAGCTCGTCCCGAATGTGACGGCGGCGCTGTCGGGCGCACCAGGGCCCGTGCTGGCGGTCAGCGACTGGATGCGGCAGGTGCCGGATCAGATCAGCCAGTGGGTCGAGCAGGACTACTCGTCGCTGGGAACGGACGGCTTCGGACTGTCGGACACCCGTGACGCCGTGCGCCGCTACTTCCGGGTGGACCCCGAGTCGATCGTCGTCGCCGCCCTGGACCAGTTGGCGCGGTCCGGTGTCATCGCTCCGGACAGGGTCGACCGGGCCCGCCAACGCTACGGCTGGCAAGGGTGAGCGCCTGCAGATACGTGAGGAGCAACCCAAGTCATGTCTGTTTCCGTAACCTTCCGGCCCTTGGCGAGAGCGTCACCGAGGGCACGGTCACCCGCTGACTGAAGCAGATCGGCGAGACGGTCAAGGCCGACGAACCCCACCGAGATCCCCTCCCCCGCCTCCGGTGTGCTGCTGGAGATCGTCGGATGACACGCATCCGCAAGATCATCGGCGACAGTCTGATGAAGGGCCTTCAGGAGCAGGCACCGCTCACCACCGTGGCCGAGGCCGACGTCACCAGCCTGACGCGGCTGCGCGCCCGGGCCGAGGGCACCTTCACCACCCGCGAGGGCTTTCAGCTGTCTCCGATGCTGGATCAACGAGGACGAAGGAACCGTCACCTACTTCGACACCGAGAACATCGGCATCGCGGTCGACACGGAGAGGGAGCTGACGACCCCGGTCATCAAGGCGGCGGGCGACCTGAGCATCGCCGACATCGCGAGGTCGATCGTCGATCTGACCGGCAAGGCACGGAGCGCCGGTCTTGCCTCAATGGACGTGACAGGCATGGTGACCTGTCGCTGTCGTACGACCACCGACTCGTCGACGGCTCCGACGCCGCCCAGTATCTAGCCGTGAAGGCGATCGTGGAAGCCGCGGCGTTCACCCACGAGCTGCTCGCCGAAAGCCCGGAACAGCCCTGACTGCAGGGTGGTCACTCCTGAACGTGACCACGACGCCCTGGGCGCCCCACCCACCCAGCACCTGTTGTTGCGCGGCCGCGTTCACGGCGGCAAGGGCCGAACTGCCTCGACCGTACTGTCACAGATGAGTCACATGGTTTGTCTTGCTGGATATGCACCCTTCTCCAACAGATGGGTCCGTCGTTCCTCTCGGCCGAGAGGAGCTGGACGCCTATGCGATCAGTGCCGAGTTCTACGACGTCTTGCAGGCCGAGCGGGACGGGGCACTCGTACACCGGCTGTACAGCGGCGATGTCGGGAACGCCCGTCTCGGTGTGCTGGACGTCGGTGCTGGAACCGGATGTGTCACGCTGATGAGCCTCATGGAATCAGAAGTCCCCGTGCATGCTGTCGAGCCCACGCGTTCCATGCGTTCCCCGCTGATGACGCGTCTCGCTTCCCTGCCCGCCGACTTGAGGATGCGGGTCACTGTGCACCCTCACACGCTCGATGAAGTCGGCCTGCACGAGGTGGCCGACGTGGCCGTATGCCATAACACGATCGCCTGTCTTTCCCCGACTTCACGGCGTGCCCTGTGGCCGGCCATCGCCAAGGCACTCGTCCCCGCAGGTGTGCTGCTCATCCAACTCCCGCCTGCCCGCCTCCCGCATCGCGAGACCACGCATGACCTCCCGACCCGGAGAGTCGGCGAGCACGAGTACGGAGGACGCGTGGTGGCGTCGGCCGACGTGAACCGGATCCGGACACGCTTCGACTACTGGGTACGGGGCGATGGCGTTGTGCTGCGAGAGCACAACGAAACGTTCTGGATGTGGCCGGCCGCCCGTACAACGGTGATCGGGGAACTGGAGAAGGCCGGGTTCGCTCCGCTGCCCAGGCGGGCCGATCCGGCCGTGCTGGCAGTCCGGCTCACGCGGCGCTGACCAGCGTCCCGAACCACTTCACGCGCGAGCCCCGTATCGGCTGCTGTCACAACGGAGGTGACTTGTCGGTCAACCAGCTGTCCGAAGCACGGAGCTTCTTCCTTACACGAAGGTGCATACAACATGGCATTTGGCACAGTTGGTTCGGTGGGCTCTGCACATGGCATGGCGTCGCGCATCGCGTGTCGATGTGACATACCGTCGTCGGCGGACGCCCGCCCTCCGGTATCGATGCCGGCTCCGTGCCCGGCCGTGTGCTGCGACGCCGAGGGAGGCATGCGGTGACCGGGCAGGATCCGCTGCCCGATCTGTCCACCGACAAGGACTTCCACGGAGAGTCCTTCGCCCCCATCTACACCACGACGGTGACCGTGAGCGGCGGTGCAGCGAGTCATGGGCGGGCCACCGGGACAGCACGCTCGACCGACGGAGTCCTGGACATCAACCTGCGCATGCCTACCGAATTGGGGGGCGACGGCCGGGGGACGAATCCCGAGCAGTTATTCGCTGCCGGCTTCGCCGCCTGCTTCCACGGGGCACTGAGCCTGGTGGCACGCCAGGCCGCGCTCGATCCCGCCGCGCTATCCGTGGAGGCAACCGTGGCGTTCGGTCGGGACCCGGAAGACGGCGGCTACTTGCTGCGCGTCGATCTGGTGATCAAGTGGCCGGGCATCGACCCTGAGATCGCCGCCCCGCTCCTGGAGAAGGCCGATTCGCTGTGCCCCTACGCGAAGATGGCCTGGCAGGGAACGCCGACAACGATCACGCTGGCTCCGTAGCCGGCGACATCTGCTGCCTGCTCAGGCGTATGCCGTTCGCAGGCTGTTTCCGCAGCCGTCGAGTGCCCCACATGGCACACGACGGCTCTTCATGAGATCTCCTCCGACGCGGTGAATCGGTACGGAGGCGTGGTGCCGAGCCCGCTTTGGCAGGAATAGGTAGCACCGCGCTGCGCGACAGCCTCTTGCCATGTGTCACAAGAGCGAGAACCCTTCTGTCTTAGCAGTGAGGGGACGAGTGACCGCTTTCTGCCGCGCTCGCCGCTCCACTTGGCGACCACCGGCCGCAAACGGTGCGCCTCGCCCGTTCCATTTGGGGTGGGTCCTCATACGCTGACCGCGGACGAACCCCGGCCCATCAGTACGGATATCGGACCCGCACCCGGAGAACTGCTTCTGGCCGCGCTCGGATCGTGTACGTCCATGACCGTCCGGGCATTTGCGGACCGTCACAGTTGGCCGCTCGACCAAGTCGATGTGACTGTGCGGTTCGATATAAAGGAACTGCTGGCAGTTGCCGGGCCCTGTCCTGTGCAACGTCTCCTGACCAAGGGGGCCTCGATCGTCACCGTGCCCACTGTTGTGGCGAGGCCCCCCGCGTCCCGCAGCCGGACACTGCCGCAGTGACCGTGCCTTGCACGGTTCGGTCCCGCGACACCCCGGACGGGCGTCTTGTCAGGAGGGGAACCACAGGACGGCGTCAGCAGCCTCTTCCTTGCCACTGCTGAAGAGAGCGATGTCCCTCTTGTGCGAATGATGCGATAGCAGTTGGGCGATCAGGCGGCGGTCGCCATCGAGGACGAACGGCTCGCCCTGCTGTCCCGAGGATGTCTTGAGGTACTCGGCGTTGATGGTTGTGTGTGAGGAACTCCGGGCCAGCGCCGATCGCTTCAGCTCCTCCGTCAGGGTCGCGAGGGCGATGGCGCAGCCGAGCCACTTGGGCTCATGGACGACGAGGGTGACGCGAGACGACGGACACACGCAACTTGCGGGCGAGGGCGACAGCCTTCTCCAGCTCGGGTCGATTGGCTCGTCAGCGGTCCAACAAGTCCCAGAAGTCGGTGAGCACCTGGGCACCATGGGAGGGGTCTTGGGTCATCCACCAGTGGCCGAGCCCCTCGAGCGTCGCGGTCCCGGCGCCGGCCAACTGCGCCGTGCGGTACCGCTGTTCGATGGTCCCGGCCAAGAGGTCCTCGGTGGCGAGCAGGGCGAGCCCGGGCCGCTGCGCCGCGCGTTCGAGGTTCCGGCCCAGCTCGGCCATCACCGGTTGGGCGGCCGATCGGTAGAGCGCGTGCGCGGCCCGCCCCATCGCCTCGTCCTGGCCTGCCGCGACCTGCTTCGCCACCGGCTCGCTCATGCCGAACTTCACGAGCATCGCGACCCGCATCGCGAGGTCCGGGCCGAGCGGGACGGCGGGGTCCGGTCCCGTGCTCTCCGGGGCCTGCTGACTCAGGGCGAACTCGTGCCATACGTAGTCCGGATCGAACAGGCCGGTCACATCGCTGACCCAGCTGCGCACGAGGTCAGGGCGGGCCATCACTGCGTTGAGGGTGTGCACGCCGCCCCAGTCGTGCCCGACCAGGTCGACGGGCTCGGCGAAACGCTCCAGTTCGCCGATGAGCCAGTCCCGGTAGTCACCGACGGTCGCCCCGAACCCCGTCGGCAAGGGCGCCCCGAAACCGGGCGGGGACAGGCGGATCGGGCCGGGTCGAGCGGGAGCGATGCGTTCGAGCTCGACGAGCATCGGCTCCCAGACGTCCGGCGTCTCAGGGAAGCCGTGGACGAAAACGGTTGGCATGGCGGGGACTCCGTTCATGTCGGTCGCGCCCGGCACGACTGACCAAATGACTAATCTGGTCAGTTACTCTACTCTGGCGGCATGAAGACGAACACCACCCCGCGACAGCGGGCTCTCGTAGTCGGACTCGGCGTCAGCGGAACAGCCTCCGCGCTTCGGCTGCACAAGGCGGGCTGGGACGTTGTCGTCCTGGAGAAAGCAGCCGAACGCCGCCGCGGCGGGTACTTCCTCACCCTCTTCGGCACCGGGATCACCGCGGCAGAGCGCCTCGGCATCGAGGTGCCGAACCGCTTCTCGACGGACATCGCCTACTACAACGTCGATCGCGCGGGCCGACGGCGGCGCGGCATGGGCTTCGCCGAGGCCGTGGCCGGCGAGTCACGCCCGGTCGTGCGCGGCGACGTCGAGCAGGCCGCGTTCGACGCCCTGCCCGAGGACGTGGAGGTCCGGTACTCGTCCGTTCCGGTCGCGCTGCGCCAGGACGCGGAAAGCGTGCGGGTCGACATCGAGGACCGGGCCGCAGGGACGGTGACCACCGAACGGTTCGACCTCGTGGTGGGGGCCGACGGCCTGCGCTCGACCACGCGCCGACTGGCGTTCGGGCCCGATGACGGCCGTATTCACCGTCTCGGCTACATGATCGCGGCGTGCGCCCTGCCCGGCCCGGTTCCCGGTTTCCGGGGCACGGACGGAATCATCATGTCCGAGCTGGGCCGGTCGGCATGGGTGTTCGCCTTCGCCGACCGGCCACCGACGGTGCTGTTCAACTACCGGACCGAGGATGTGGACGGCGAGTTCACCAGGCCCGCCATCGACTCGCTGCGGGCCGTGTTCGGACCGGAGCCCACGGGTGCGACGCTCGGCTGGCTGCTCGACCAGTTCGAGCAGGCGCCGGACCACCTGTTCGACACCGCCGAGCAGGTGCGGCTCGACACGTGGCACCAGGGCAGGGTGGTACTCGTCGGCGACTCGGCGTGGTGCCTGACCCTCTACTCCGGGATGGGGGCCTCCAGTGGCCTGGCCGGGGCCGACATGCTGGGTACGATGCTGGAGCTGTATCCCGGAGACGTGCCGCGGGCGCTGCGGGCCTGGGAGGAGAAACTCCGCCCCTTCATCGAGTTCCACCAGGGCTCCGGCATGGCCATGCGTAAGCTTTTCGTCCCGGCCGACCGCACCGAGTACGGGATCCGGTTCGTCTTCGACCACGTGGTGGGGACGACGCTCGGCAGAACGCTCCTCTCGGAGGCCGAGCACCGCAGCAAGGCTTCCCGGATGAAGACGGTGGACATCGGCAGGACCTGACCCGGCCTACGGGCCCGCCGTACGGCAGGCTCACCACCTCCGTGAACCCCCGTGCCATCATGACGCCGAAGAGCGAACGGGAGGAACCACGACGGTGAGCCGGCTGATCGAACACGACTCCGTGAAGGCGGCCAGAATCCTCGACAGTGCGCGCGAGCTGGCCCTCGAACACGGCGTCCGCAAGGTGACCATCGCCGAGATCGCCGCGGCCGCGGGCGTGGGCAAGGGCACGGTCTACCTGTACTGGGAAACCAAGGAAGACCTGTTCGTGGGGCTGGCCGCGCGTGAGGTACTGGCCTGGATCGAGACCATCAACAGCCAGATCGCCCAGGACCCGCAGTCTGTCCTGCCCCGCTGTCTCGCTCCGCTGCTCATCCGCACGACACTGGCCAACCCATGGCTGCGGTGGCTCCGGAGCGACAACAGCGCCCTGCGGCAACTGCTCCATCGCCCCGCCGACCAGGAGCGCTTCGCCGAGGCCACCACGAGCGCGATGGGCAACGCGGTCCTGACGATCCTGCGCGACCACGGGATCGTGCGCGACGATCTCCCGCTGTCCAGGCAGATGTACGCCCTGCACGCCGTGCTGGTCGGGTTCCTTACCGTCATGAACGACGCCCATGTCGCAGACCCGCTCAGCATCGGCGATCCCGAAACCGCCCTCGCCGACACCGTCCACCTGCTGCTCGAACGGCCTCGCGATCCCGCCGCGCGCGATGTCGCCAAGGCCGCGGAGGCGGTGCGGGCCCGGTTCACCGAGATTCACGACAACCTCCTGGGACTCGTTGCGACGGGCGCCGCCGGCACCAGGTGACCTGTGTGGGCTACGTCTCATCCGCGAACTGTCACAGCGGATGGGCGGCCGGTGTCTCCATGTCGAGTCCATAAACCCAGGGAGACATCATGAACGGGAACGTCGAGGTGGTCGTGATCGGCGGCGGGTACGGGGGCGTGACGGCGGCCAACAGCCTGGCGCGGCGCGATGGCGTGTCGGTGACCGTGGTCAATCCACGTGCCCACTTCGTCGAGCGGATCCGCCTGCACCAGCGCGTGACCGGCTCCGATGACGCGACCGAGGGCTTCGAGAAGGTCATGGGCGGGAAGGTCCGGCTGGTGGTCGACACCGCGACCCGGATCGACGCTGCCGAGCGCCAGGTGTCGCTGGCGGGCGGTGGCACGGTCTCGTACGACTACCTCGTCTACGCGGTGGGCAGCGGCGCCGCCGTGCCCGGCGTGCCAGGAGCGGCAGAGTTCGCCTATTGGGTGTCGGACCTCGAGGGAGCGGAACGACTGCGGTCGGCGCTGGATGCGGCGCCCGCGATGGCTCCGGTGACCGTGATCGGGGCCGGCGCGACCGGCCTGGAGACCGCCGCCGAGCTGGCGGAAGCGGGTCGCAAGGTCACCCTGGTCTGCGGCGGCGCACTCGGCCCCGCCCTGCACGCCCGGGTCCGCCGCCCGGTCGCACGCCGGCTCGCCAAGCTGGGCGTGAGCGTCCTCGAAGGTCCCCGCGCGCGGGTGACGGAAGTGACACAGGGCGCCGTACAGCTCGACGACGGCCGCGAGCTGCCCAGCGCGGTGACAATCTGGACCGCGGGTTTCCGTGTCCCGGACCTGGCCGCCCGCAGCGGGCTGCGCACCGACACCGAAGGCCGCCTGGTCACCGACACGACGCTGACCAGTGTGGACGACGAGCGCATCGTCGCCGCTGGGGACGCGGGGGTGATGCCGGACCACCCGTTCCGGATGAGCTGCCAGGCCGCCGTACAGCTGGGTCCGGCAGCCGCCGACACGATCCTGCGCCGGATCGCGGGGAAAACACCCTCGCCCGTCCGGATGTTCTTCGCCGGGCAGTGCCTCAGCCTCGGCCGGAAAGAGGGCGTCACCCAGTTCTCCTACCCGAACGACAAGGTGAACGCGCTCCGCATCAGCGGGCGGACGGGTGCCGGCGTGAAGGAGATCGCCTGCCGGTTCACTCTCAACAAGTTGGTGTCCGGGGCCCGCAAGGCCAGTTCCCGCGGATCCCATGGCGACGCCGACCGCCTGGAAACGCCTCAGCCGCAAGACCCCACGACGCCGTCCCACACGCGAGGCGCGGCCTAGCCGCCGAGTTCCCTCCGAGAGAGCGAAGCGCACGACATGAACGACCACGTCACCGACCCCGCGACCGAGGCCTTCGTCACCCACCGTGACCTGCTGTTCACCGTCGCCTACGAGATACTCGGATCGGCGGCGGACGCCGAGGACGTTCTCCAGGAGGCCTGGCTGCGGTGGGTTGAGGTCGACCTGGCGCAGGTGCGGGACCAGCGCGCCTACCTGGTACAGATCACGACCCGGCAGGCACTCAACCGGCTACGCGCCCTAAAACGGCTCAAGGAGGCCTACGTCGGCCCCTGGCTGCCCGAGCCCCTGCTCACCGCGCCGGACGTGGCCGAGGACGTCGAACTGTCCGAGAACCTGTCGCTGGCACTCATGTTCGTCCTCGAAACCCTCTCACCGACCGAACGCGCCGTCTTCGTGCTGCGCGAGGTCTTCGACATCGGCTATGACGACATCGCGGCCGCGATCGGCAAGAGCCCCGCCGCCGCACGCCAGATCGCCCACCGCGCACGCCGGCACGTCGACGCCCGCCGGCCGCGCACACCGGTTTCCCCGGAAGAAACCCGGGCAACGCTGGATTCGTTCCAGCGCGCGCTCGAGACCGGGGACCTGCAGGGCCTGGTCGAGGTACTCGCCCCGGACGTTGTTTTCGTCAGCGACGGCGGCGGCCTCAAACTGGCGGCCCCGCGGCCGGTCGTCGGCACCGACAAGGTGCTCCGTTACATGGCCGGCAGTCTCCACAAGGCCGGCGGCACCTTCACCAGTGAGGCCACGACGGTCAACGGCAACCCCGGCCTCATCCTGCGCCTGGACGGCGTGATCGACGGCGTGCTGGCCTTCCGCGTGGAGAACGCCCGCGTCACCGGCCTCTATTACGTCCGCAACCCCGAAAAGCTCACCCGCGTTGAGTCCGAGACCCCCCTCACCTCTCGCTGATCCCCCGTGACACGGCCGACAGAGGTGCGCGGTGGCGCAGGCGTCGCGGAACAAGCCGCTGACCGCCGCCGAGAGGCAAGCGAGCCGGCTGGTCAGCCAGGAACGCGCGGCGAACGAGCACGGCTTCGCCGAACTCAAGAACTGGCGCGTACACACCAAGCTCCGTCTGAAAGCGAAGCACGCCACCACCCTCCTGCTCGCCCTCCTCGCCCTGACGAACGCGGAGATGAGCCCCCACCCCCGACTCACACCAGCCCACTGACCAGCGCTTTCCAAGATGGCAACGTGTCGATGAACAGCCGGCCCGCGCAGGCAGCGTTCCGGCTGGTGCCCCTCCCAACATGACCCTGCTGCCCAGCGTGCAGCGGGAGCAGTTCGACCTGGAGGTCCCCCTGGACCGCATTCTGCCGTGACACCGCAGCCGCCGAAGGAGAGTGGGCCGCATTGACATTGTCTCTCGATCTCGTGGGCGTCAGCGACGAAAGGTGTCACAGATGCCAGGACGGCCTGGTCGTAGTGAGTGACAACCCGGCGATCGGAGTAGACCGTGGCTATCAATGAACAACGTCTTTCCACCATGGTGTTGGTGATCGGCACCGGAGGCTCTGGGCTGCGAGCGGCAATCGAGCTGGCTGAGGCCGGCATGGATGTCCTCGCGGTCGGCAAGCGCCCCAAGGAGGACGCCCATACGGCACTTGCTGCCGGAGGGATCAACGCGGCCCTGGCCACCATGGACCCCGAGGACAGCTGGCAGCAGCACGCGGCCGACACTCTCAAGGAGAGCTATCTGCTGGCCGACCCTCGCACCGCCCAGATCGTCACGCAGGGTGCCGCCCGAGGCATCGACGACCTGGAACGCTATGGCATGGCCTTCGCCAGGGAGGAGGACGGCCGGATCTCCCAGCGCTACTTCGGCGCGCACAAGTTCCGGCGCACCGCCTTCACGGGCGACTACACCGGCCTGGAGATCCAGCGCACGCTCATCAGGCGCGCGGATCAGCTGAACATCCCCGTGCTCGACGGCGTCTACATCACCCGTCTCCTGGTGCACGAGGGTGCAGTCTTCGGTGCCTACGGCTTCGACCTCACGCGCGGAACCCGCTACCTGATCCACGCCGACGCCGTCATTCTCGCCGCGGGTGGTCACACCCGCATCTGGCGGCGCACATCCTCGCGGCGCGACGAGAACACGGGCGACTCCTTCCGCCTGGCCGTGGAAGCCGGAGCCCGCCTGCGCGACCCCGAGCTGGTGCAGTTCCATCCTTCCGGGATCATCGAGCCGGAGAACGCGGCCGGCACCCTGGTCAGCGAGGCCGCCCGAGGGGAAGGCGGCATCCTGCGCAACGCGTTCGGGGAACGGTTCATGGCGCGCTACGACCCCGACCGCATGGAGCTGTCCACCCGCGACCGTGTGGCCCTGGCCTCCTACACGGAGATCAAGGAAGGGCGAGGGACCCCCAGGGGAGGCGTGTGGCTCGACGTCTCCCATCTGCCACGGCAGACGATCATGACGCGACTGCCCCGTGTCTACCAGACCCTGCTGGATCTCCAGATGCTGGACATCACCCGCGAACCGATCGAGATCGCGCCCACTGCGCACTACTCGATGGGTGGGGTGTGGGTGCGTCCCGAGGACCACAGCACTGACGTGCGTGGTCTGTACGCCATCGGTGAGGCGTCGAGCGGGCTGCACGGCGCCAATCGCCTCGGTGGGAACAGTCTCATCGAGTTGCTGGTCTTCGGCCGCATCACAGGCCAGGCGGCCGCCGCGTACTCGCAGTCCCTGGCTGCACAGCGGCGGTCGGCGTCGGCCATCGCGCAGGCCCGCGCGGAGATCGACGATCTTCTCGTGGCTGACGGACCGGAGAACGTCCGCGCCCTGCAGCGCGCCATCCGCAACACCATGACCGAGCATGCGGGAGTCGTACGCGACGAAGAGGGCCTGCGTGCCGGGCTGGCGGAGCTCGCAGTGATCGAGAAGAGGATGGAGGACGTCGGCGTACACCCGGACATCGCCGGCTACCAGGACCTCGCGCACGCCTTCGATCTCAAGTCCGCTGCCCTGGCGGCCCGGGCCACCCTAGAAGCAGCACTGGAGCGTCGCGAGACCCGCGGCTGTCACAACCGCAGCGACTACCCCGACCTGGATCCCGCTCTGCAGGTCAATCTCGTGTGGTCCCCGACGACCGGCATCACCCGTGAGAGCATTCCGGCCGTCCCGGACGAGATTTCCTCCCTGATGGAAGAGGTCTCGTCCGACGGAAAGCTTGCCGAATAACCTCGTACAACTCTCGATTCTTGCGAACCCCTGTCACAAGCACCGCCCCTGTCTTGTCTCTTCTAGTGCAGACCGAATTCGGTGCCGGTGGACAGCCTCATCGCAGGATGCGCGCCGCACCATGAACACTTCCGAGAGGAATCCGTTATGAAGGTCGTAGTCATCGGTGGAACCGGGCTCATCGGCTCGAAGCTGGTCGGCAAGCTCAACGAACACGGGCACGAGGCGGTCGCGGCCGCCCCCAACACCGGCGTCAACACTCTGACCGGCGAGGGCCTGGCCGAGGTCCTCAAGGACGCCTCGGTCGTGGTCGACGTGTCCAACTCCCCCTCCTTCGAGGACAACGCCGTCATGGACTTCTTCCGCACCTCCACAACCAACCTCCTCAAAGCGGAGACCGAGGCCGGCGTGACCCACCACGTGGCGCTGTCCGTGGTCGGCACCGAGCGCCTCCAGGAGAGCGGCTACTTCCGCGCCAAGCAGACCCAGGAAGAGCTGATCAAAGCGTCCGGCATCCCCTACTCCATCGTCCACGCCACCCAGTTCTTCGAGTTCATGAAGGGGATCGCGGACATGTCGACCGACGGCGACACCGTCCGGCTGGCCCCCGTCAAGATCCAGCCCATCTACTCCGACGACGTGGCCGCCGCCGTCGGCCGCACCGCGGTCGGCACCCCGGTCAACGGGATGGTAGAGGTCGCGGGCCCCGACCAGTTCCAGCTCGACGAGCTCATCCGCAAGGCACTCACCGCCAAGAACGACCCCCGCACGGTCATCACGGACCCCCACGCCCCGTACTCCGGCGCCCAGGTGAAGGAGACCACACTCCTCCCAGGCCCCGACGCACAGATCGCCCAGACCAAGCTCACCGACTGGCTCGCCCAGCAGCAGTAGGAACGGCCCGTGGCCCCTGCCCACCGGCAGGGGCCACTCCTGCACTCCGGGCGCAGATTCGCTCCACCACGTACACGTTCACTGCGTTGGCCCTCTTGCCCGGACGAGCTGTTTCACACCGTCTCTCGTCGGCCAGGATTCGGCGTTCACGACCGGCAGTACTTCGCTCTAGAAGCAGCCCGGAATTCGACTGTACGGCCGCAGTGTGCCGGAATCCATCCCTTCCGAGATCCACGCAAGAAGGAACGCCCGCCATGTTCAACCACAAGGAAATCACTGTTCCGAATACCGCCCGCTATGAAGGGCTGACTGGCGTCTACACGATTGACCCGGCCCGTAGCACGATCGGTTTCCCGTCCGCCACACCATGATCACCAATGTGCTCGACGGGGCCGATCCCATCCGGTCCGAGGCCCATGTCGCAGTCCAGGTCGGCAGTTTGGACACGGGCATTTCGCAGCGGGACGCCCACGTCACCGGCCCGGGCTTTCTCGACTCGGCGACGTTCCCTCTCATGACCTTCCGTTCCACCGGGGTCGTCGATGCCGGTGACGGCCAGTTCCGCATGTCCGGCTACCTTCGGCAGAACACTGTCGGATTCGAGGGGACGGCCACCCTGAAGTGCTCCGACTGGAGGCTGACTGGAACACGCCACTGGCCACGGGTGCGGTCCTGATCAGCGACAAGGCGAACCTGACCCTCGACATCTCTGCCGTACAGCTGGACCAGGCAGAAGCTTCCTGAACAGGGAGGGGCCGTGACGTCCACTCTTCCGTTCTCCGCCGCAGAAGGACACACGATGACCCGAGCCACTGAGCACCGAATCGATATGACGGCCACAGTGGTGTCCTTGGCCACTGAAGCCACTGAGCTGGAGATCCGCGTCAACGAGCTTCGCCAAGAACTCGTGGACCTCAACGAGCGGATTGAAGCGATCTCCGACGCTCTGCACCAGCTCCCGACCAATTCGGCGGTCGTCAGCAACGCAGCGGTGCGCAGCGAACTCTGAGACGCCGTCCGCACCGCGTGCGCACCAAGGTCACCTGACCGCCCCTTTCCGCCTTGGGGCCGCGCGCGGCGAGCGGCCCCAGGACAGGGAACGCCTCGTGGTGTCTCAACCCGACCTCGGACGGCGACGGGCGTGGGCCCGCGCCGCCGCCTACTCCTGGGGCAACTGGTCGACGTGGACCTCGACGGCGGGGACGAGCCACTCCATCAGTTCCTCGAAGTCGAGTGTGGCCAGCGGCTCCACCGCGAGGACGTAGCGCAGCATGACGAGGCCGGCCAGTTGTGCGGACGTACGGGCGCGAACCCCGGTGTCCGCGTGGCCTCCTCGGGGGCGATGCGGCCGAGGCATGACACGAAGGCCACATCGATCCGGTCACGGAATGCCTCGACCACCGCCTCGCTCGACAGGCTGGTACTACAGCCTCAGATCCTCGTGGTGTGATCGGTTGTGATTGGGTGCTGGTCGTCAGGGTCGGAAGCGGGCGGGTATAGGGTCGCCGCGACGGTGGTGGTGGCTGACGGTTGCCCGGGCCTGGACGGTCACAAAGTCTGAGGCTGTAGTACAAGGCTGGCCTTGCTGGTGCCCCGCGCGCCGTCCTGGCCTTGGCGAACTCGGTGTCGCCGTGGCGCCGTTGGTAGATGACGGAGGCAATGACGCGCGCGGCGGCTGAGGAGGCGAGGACGGTCGTACCCGGCGTGCTGAGCGCCTTGAGGAAGTTGGCCACCCGCTCGCGAGTGAGACGCATCCGCTCCAGACTCAGGCGGTCACAGCACGGTGCCCAGCCGTTCGATTAGCGCATGGGCCGTCTCCTCGCCGCCGACCGCGGCACCTGCCGTAGCGGTGGTAATGGCGATCGGTGCGAGGTACCCCTTGAGGGTCGCCACGGCGCGTCGGAGGGTGCCGGGGTCCGGCTCGTCTCGGGCGACTTCGGCGCGGATCGTTGTCGCGAGGTGCGATGCGTCCTCGCGGACATCGTCCGGCACGCCCGCAGCGGACAGATGGCGCACGGCGTCGGCCACGGCTTCGGCGAGGGCCTCGAAGCCCGGAGTGATCCTCTGGAGGGACTGGTCGACATCGCCGTAGGTCACCGGCCCTTGGACCTTGCCCACATTTCGATCGCCAGTCTGATCGATCTTGTCGCCGAAGTGAAAATTCTCGCTCATCGACTTACCTTGCCCGTGTTGTTGTTTCCGAACTGCTTGATGCTGTCGCCGACATGGAAGTTCTCGACCTGGAATTGAAACTCTGCCTGCGGGTTGTCGATCGCTTCCATGATCGATTGGGAGATCTGGGTCACCAGTTCTTCGTTGGGGCTCGCGAGTACGGCGTACGGTGCTCCCGCGGTCTCGATGTTGAGTTGATGCAGCGACTTTCGGGTGACTGACATGAACAGGCGGATGAGGCCGGAGACAAGGAGCGTGGCCAGGAATAGCAGGACCGCCGGCATGATGAGTTCGACCAGGGTGGATTGGCCTTGGGTCGCGTACAGGGCGAAGCCCATGAGCACGACGTACACCACGAGAACCCAGCGCCCGACGAGCTTCAGGATCTTGACGAAGCTCGGTTTCAGTGTCTTTGTCGTCACGCGGGCGATGTTGTGCAGGGGGTAGGCCTCGGAATCGACCCAGAGCACCCGTCGACTGACGCGGATACTGATCATGTTGCGCCTGTAGAACATCCTGTCCCCCCGCGCCAGGAATTCACTGAGAATAAGCGCTCAAATTCTATCCGTCTGTCGCTGGCGAATGCAGGCCGATCAGCAGAATGCGCATCGGCGATCAGAAGAAGTCGTGGGCCTTGTGCTAAGCCTCATCAGATCTTCGTGGTGTGATCGGTTGTGGCCGCGTTGCGGTCGCCAGGGGCGGAGGCGGGCGGGTAGTGGGTCGCCGCGGCGGTTGTAGTGGCTGGCGGTTGCCCGGGTCTGGTGGAGGGCTCGCCAGTGATGCTGCTGTAGGTGGTAGACGGGTTCGTGGTGGCCGACGAGGGCGGTGGCGGCGAGCACGCCGGCGAGTGCGGGGATGGTCAGGCGGATCAGTGGTGGGCGCTCATCTCTCTCGTGGGTGGGGCTTTTCCCTGTTCATTACTCTGTTCGGATGCGTGGTTGGGGACCGCGTCGTTCTCGGATGCAACTTGCTGCGCGGAGTGCTGGGCGCGCTGGCCGGTCAGGAAGGCCAGGGCGATCATCGCGCAGGCGACGTGGCGGTGCCAGGAGTTCCAGCGGCGGACCTGGTACCGGCCCAGCCCGGTGATCTGTTTCGCCTGCTGGTTGTTCTCCTCGATCCTCCACCGCACTCCGGCCCGGCACACAGCCTGCGGCAGGGCAGCGTCGCAGCGGTCATGCACGAGGAAGTAGGCGTACTCGAAATCCACGCGCCCACCCGCGAGCTGCTTCTTTTCGGTGGAGCGGCGGATGAGCAGGTGATGGGCGAAGCCGTCGGCGGGCTGGAGCCCTCGCCCTGGCTGCGGCGCTCCCACTGGTCACGGGCGATCGCGTAATGCAGCAGGTCACCGACTTTCTGCACGGCGGGCTGGTACGGCTTGCCTGGTGGACCGGCCACCAACAGCGTGAGGGGCACCCCCAGCACGTATGGCAGGTCATTCTCGTGCAGGCCACCACACCGTGAGGACCACCTCCCGCGGGCCGCGGCAACGGGGCGGTCGGTGGCGTTGCTCGGACAGGGGCTCCCGGCTCCGTTGCTCATTGCCCTCCCCGTGAGCAATTCGGCCGACGATGTCGCGACGGAGACACCCGACGGGGCCGACTTCGCGCCGACCGCGCTGCGCGCTCTGGGCGACGCCCTCATGGCAACGGTTCGTCCGTCACCGCGGTCGCTCCGCAATGGGCACGGATGAGCGCGATGAGGGAGTCGGTGGTGTGGTCGAGGTAGCTGCGGCCATCGGGCAGCTTGCCCTCCGGGCTGATGTAGCTGCGCGGCCCGAGATGGGTGGCCGGGTCGAGCCGATGCACGGTGATCTTCCCGGCTCGGCTGGCGCGGTTCCATCCGCTACGGCGGAACAAGCGCCAACGCTGAGGGAAGATCCAGGTGCCGACCCGCTCAATCCGGTCGCTCGCGCTGGTGAGTTGGTGCACGTGCTCGGCATGGGTGAGATCGTTGGCGCCGTTGTGGAACCCGCCGAGCGTGATCACCACGACCGGGCAACGCAGCTGGGTGTGCAGTTCCTCGACCGCGCCGGTCGCGACCTGCGCGCCGCCGCTGTAGCTGAGCAGCACCACGGGGATGCCGCTGCCGGGCTGGTAGCCGGCGAGCCGGAGCTGCGTGGCGATCTGGGTGCCGACGGCCCGGTTGTACAGGGGGCGGTACCGGTGGTCGGCGGCTACGAAGACCTGCATGACGTTGTGCAGGAACAGCAGCAGCCCGATGTGCCGGCGCAGCCACGCCCACACCTTGCGGTCGGCCAGCGGATCGGCCAGCGGCGAGTAGGGCTGCACCTGCCCAAGCACTCGCAGTTCCGGCGCTTTGGCTATCACGTCCTTGACCAGCTGGCCGCCGTCCCGGGTATCGCGGAAGCGGCGCTTTCCTATGCCGTCCAGGTACACCAGGTAAGCATCCGGCGGACGGTCCGGGCCGGCACCCCGTGCGTAGGGCACGCCCTCCGGAAGCTCGCTGCCGGGAGTGCGCAGGCCGGCGCTGTAGACAAGCACCTCGTGCCGGGCCAGAAGAGCCTCCGCCAGCAGGACGGGCCCAAGGACGAGGGCCCAGAGCAGGAATGTGTTCATGTGATCGACTCCATTGCCCGGGGCGCGCTGATCCGGACGACCAGACGCCGAACGGTCTCCACGGCGACACCGAGTCCGACCCCGGCGACGGCCACACAACCGGCGGCACTCCACCAGCCGAGTCCGGTCGCCACCGCCAGATGGTCGGCTAGGACGGCCCCGACGCCCAGGAAGAGCAGCAGATGGAGAAAGGGCCCCAGCAACGGGAACGCGAGGATGGCGGCGAGCAGCAGCGGGGCGACCAGCCCGGGTGTCCACGCCAAGCCCTCGCCCGGTGCTGGAGAGGACATCACCAGCTCGGCCAGGTTCCACGCGGTCAGCGGCCACAGCGCGAACACGACGCCCTCGACGATGCCCGCGGCCAGTAGCAACCCGCCGACAAGGGTTCGCGGCATGCCAGGCCTGCGCGCCAGCAGCGGCAGAATGCGCCCGACAGCCTCCGACAGTCCGGCCAACAACAGCAGAAGGACGACGACCGACATCACTCAGCCTCGCGGTGACGGATCGACAGGAACGGACGGACCGACCGAGCCGACCACATGCATGTACCGCTCCAGTTCGTCGGTGGCCCGCTGGTATCCCCCCGCATCGTGCTGGGCGGCCTTCAGCATGGTCGAGGCCGCCCGGAACCCGGGGTCGTGGAGCAGGCGCCTGGCAAGGACACGTACGGAGCCCCTGGCCACGTCCTCGGTTCGGATCGACAGGCCGGCGCCGAGCTCGACGACGCGGCGGGCCACCATCGGCTGATCAGCCCCCTGCGGGACCACCAACAGCGGAACCCCGGCAT
Organism: Streptomyces sp. NBC_00457; assembly: GCF_036014015.1. NCBI lineage: Bacteria > Bacillati > Actinomycetota > Actinomycetes > Kitasatosporales > Streptomycetaceae > Streptomyces > Streptomyces sp. NBC_00457. The sequence continues at coordinate 556,720 of NZ_CP107905.1, forward strand.
ACATGGCCTCATTGACACTGTTCATCCCGCCATGGGTGACGAACAGCGCCGCGCGGGCCAGCACCTCCAGTTGCGGCACGAAGCGCCGGGCGAGCACGTTCGCAGGCAGCGGCCCCAGCGCATCGGGATCGGTCTGCCCCGTGGACAAGACCACAGTGCCGCCCAGCGGGGCGAGCGCGGTGGCGAACGTGCGCAGCAGCTCCGGATCTGCGTTGAACACCGTGCCCAACGACGCGTACAACACCGGGTCCCGCAGCCGATCGACCGGGAACGACGGGTCGACCGGGCGGGCGCCGATGCTCGGGCCGACGAAACGGTACGACTCGTCGAAGTCCCCGATGGCGGGCTGGAACTCCCGCGAGGTGTAGACGAGGTTGAGCGGCTGGCGGATGTTCGCCAGGTCGAGCCGTGGCAGCCCCGAGGTGTCGAAGCGGCGGTGCAGCTCCCGACGGGACCGCAGATAGCCCCGGACGCTACGGGGCCGGGCCCTCGCCTCGGCCAGCAGGTCCCACGAGCCCCGGGTGGGGCTGTGGAGGTGCCGGTTGAAGGCGAACGTGGTGAACGACGAGGCCGCCGGCACCTTGAGTTCGCGAGCGGCAACCGCGCCCCACAGACAGGAGGCGTCGTGGACGATCAGATCGGGCCGTTCGAGGCGCAGGTCGGTGAGCACGGCAGGCAGCCAGCGGACGGTGGTGTTCGCGAGCGCCTCCAGCCAGGTGAGCGGCGTCAGCTCATCGGGAAACGGCTGGTCGCCCTCGGGGTAGAGGCGCACCGTCGCGCCGGTGGCCTCGATCTCCTCACGGAACTGCGGCGAGGTGTGGTACGTGACGGTGTGGCCTCGCCGAACGAGCTCGGCCACGACCGGCAGCGTCGGGTTGATGTGCCCGTGCATGCCGATGTTGAGGAACGCGACGGTACTCACAGGTCGGCCTCCGATAGGTAAGAAGTCGATGCCTCGCCCGGACCGGCGGACGTCACCGCAGGGTCGTTGACCCGATACAGCCCCGGCCCGCTGATGTGCAGCCCGTCGAGGAAGCGCCCCGCGGTGTGGGACGCGGTGCTGATCAGCCGCTGGGAGTGGCCGAAGTCCCACGGGGCAGGCCAGGCCTCAATGCCGGTGGGGAGCACGACGGTCGGGATGTGCTTGGACACCTCTTCCAGGTCGCGCTCGATCTGATGACGCAACAGCAGGAGCCCAGCCCTGGCGGCGATCGCACCGGCACGCCGTCGTGGATTGGCGGGGCGCAACGGCGAGCTCTCCGGCCCGGTCGACAGCACCACCACGCTGGCAGCTCCCGCCTGGTGGGCCGCCAGTACCGGTACATAGGCGACCACTCCCCCGTCGACGAGGGTCCGGCCCTCACGCACCACCGGGGGCAGGATCCCGGGAATGGCCGCGCTGGCCAGCAGCGCGGATTCGAGGTCTCCGTGGTCGAGCAGCACTGGGGCGCCGGTGGCGAGGTCCATGGCCACCGCGGTGAACGGGACCGCCAACTGCTCGATCCGCGACGGCAGCCCGGCCCGGGCGATCAGTCGCCGCAGGCCGCGGTCGGTGAAGACGCTGGCCCGTGTGGACAGGTGGCCGAGTGGATACACCTCACGGCGGCGCAACTGGGTCCACACGTGGTCCAGCCATGGCGCGGCCCTGTTGGGGTGGGCGGCCGCGATGGCCCCGTTGAGTGCACCCACCGAGGTTCCGATGATCATGTCCGGGATGAATCCGCGCTGCTCCAGCGCGTATCCGACACCGACATGCGCCGCTCCGAGCACACCACCGGCGCCCACCACCACGGCCACAGGACGGGGAAGAGCGCGCAAGCCCGCCGAAGTCGGGTCCCCGGGCGACCGGCCCGATGACAGAGGACGCGTCCCCTTGTCGCCCGTCACGGTTCGATGCCTCTTCTGGCCACGCCCGATCGCCGAGGCGCGCCCTCTGAAGGCAAAGCGTGCCAACGACACTGGCCCTCGACGAGTAACGCTCATGAGATCGACCCTTCTCACACGGTGTTGGATCGCATTGGTTTCGCAACGATGACCGGGCAGCCGCCCAACCTGTGACACGATGCTGCAAGGCTGGGAGCGCGACGGTGACACCAACGACGTTTCGTGAGGGGCTGCTGGTCATCGTCCCGCACGGAGGAGGTCCACACTGCGGAGAGTCCTCAGGTGCTGTGCAGGACGGTGCGTAGGGTCTGGATGGCCTGCTCCACTGCGGCAGTTGCTGCCGGTGTGCTCCGGAGAAGGTTGAGCATCATGAAGTCGTGCAGGGTGCCGTTGATTCGGATGCTCGTGGTGGGGACGTCAGCCTGGGCCAGCCTGCGGGCGTACGCCTCGCCCTCGTCCCGCAGCACATCGCTCTCGTCGACGATGACGAGCGCGGGCGGCAGCCCCTGCAACTCCTTCAGGCTCGCCCGCAGCGGCGATACGGTGGTCTCCGCCCGCTGGGCGAAATCGGTCGTGTAGCAGTCCCAGAACCAGGCCATGGCCTTCGCCGTGAGGTAGGGGCCGGCCGCGAATTCCCGGTAACTTTCGGTGTTCTGGGCCGCGTCCGTCACGGGGTAGTACAGCGACTGGTGCGCGAAGGTCACATCACCACGCCGCTTGGCCATGAGGGTCAGCGCGGCGGTCATGTTGCCGCCGGCGGAGTCCCCGGCCACAGCCAGGCGGGAGCCGTCCAGCCCCTCGTCGGCGCCCTTGGCGGTGATCCACCGCGCTGTCGCGTACGCCTGTTCGATGGCCACCGGGTACTTGGCCTCCGGCGCACGGTCGTACTCCACGAACACGACGGCGGCATTCGTCCCCACGGCCAGCTCGCGCACCAGACGGTCATGAGTGCCGGCGTCGCCCGTCACCCAGCCCCCGCCGTGCAGGTAGAGGACGACCGGCAGCGTGCGTTGACTGCCGACGGGCTTGACGATGCGTACCGGCACATCGCCCACCTCGGCGGGCACCGTGATCCACTTCTCCTCAATGTCCGGCTTCTCCACCGGCACTGCCTGCAGTTCGTCCAGGACCTTCCGGGCACCTTCCGGACCGAACTCGTACAGGAACGGCGGACTGGCCGTCGCGTCCGCGAGTGCCTGAGCCGCAGTCTCAAGAAGGGGCTTGGTCATCACTGCGCTCCTCAGGTCGGCAGACTCTCGCCTGCTGTCACCCTTATGACAAGGCACCTGCTGAAGGTGTGACATACGCCGAGACAGACCCAGACAACACGGTCGGTGTGCGGGGTCGCACTCCAACACTGCGGGGCCGCCCTCCAATACACGTCGGTCGCGCGTGCGGATGTCTCAGAGTCGGTTTTTGCTGGTGATCTCCGTGTACTCCTGCGCGGTCGGCTTGGTGATCTGCGTGCCTTCCCCGTAGAAGCTCCGGCTGAGCCTGGCACGCAGACGCTGAGGAAAGCGGGATCCGGCGTCCGGGCCTTCCCCGTTCCCCGCAGGACCGGTACCGATCGGCTGGTACTGCTCGTGTTGAGTGAGAACGTGGAGTTGTTCTTGGCTGAGCGGCTCGTGCACCTCGATGAACTCGCCGTGCGGCAAACGCTTGATGATGCCGGTCTCGCGGCCGTGCAGCACTTTGTCGCGGTCTCGGCGCTGGAGGCCGAGTGCCCACCGCTTCGTTATGACGTAGGCCGCGAGAGGCCCGATGAAAAGGCCGATGCGAACTGCCCACGTCACTGACTCGACCGAGACGTGGAAGCGGATGGCGATGATGTCGTTCGCGGCACCGATCCAGGCCACCAGATAGAAAGTGAGCCAGGCGACACCAAGTGCCGTTCGCACGGGGCGGTTGCGGGGGTGGTCGAGGAGGTGCTGCTCACGGTCGTCACCGGTCACCCAGGATTCGATGAACGGGTAGGCACCCATGGCAAGGAAGAGACCAACGCCTGCCGACAGGGGGATCAGGTTATCCAAGGCCAGCGTGTGACCCCAGAAGGTGATCTCCCAGCCAGGCATGACCCGCAGCAGTCCGTCTGCCACACCCATGTACCAGTCGGGCTGCGATCCGGCCGAAACCTGGTCGGCACGGTAAGGGCCGTACAGCCAGACAGGGTTGATCTGTGCGACCGCAGCCATGACGAAGATGACCCCGGCGACAAGGAAGAAGAACCCTCCGGACTTCACAGCACGTACCTTCAGCGGCAGGCCCACAACATTGTTGTTGTTCCGTCCCGGACCGGGATACTGCGTGTGCCTGTGGTAGAGGACCATGAGCAGATGGGCTGCAAGAAGTCCCACCATGAGGGCAGGAATGATCAGAACGTGAATCGTGTTGAAGCGCGCCACCAGATCGTCCCCTGGAAACTCACCTCCGAAGAGGAACATCGAGAGGTAGGTTCCGATGATAGGGATGGAAAGGATTGTTCCGTTCACAACCATGAGTCCGGTTCCGGAAAGGAGGTCATCCGGAAGGTCGTATCCAGTGAGTCCTCCGAACATACCGAGAACCAGCAGAAGGAATCCAAAAACCCAGTTTAGTTCGCGAGGCTTACGGAAGGCGCCCGTGAAGAATACGCGCAGCATATGGACGAGCATGGCGGCGACAAAGATCAGCGCCGCCCAGTGGTGGGCCTGCCGTATCAGCAGGCCGCCACGGACGTCGAAGGAGATATGCATGGTCGAATTGAACGCCTCCGACACCAGCTGGCCCCTCAGCGGCGCGTAACTGCCCTGATACTCCACTTGTTCCATGGACGGATGGAAGTACAGTGACAGATACATGCCCGTAATGATGAGGATGATGAAGCTATACAGGCATATCTCTCCCAGAATGAACGACCAGTGGTCCGGGAAAGCTCTTCGCGTTTTTGCCTTGACCACGCTGTAGACACCCAGGCGCCCATCAACCCATTCGGCAATCCTTTCCCCCTTCTCCCCTGTCCGCGCTTCGTTTCCCTGACTCCCGTCACCCATGCCCCCACCACCATTCGTAAACCGTTCGAAAAGGGTTGTGTTTGACAGCACGGATTCCGCATCTCATGGCTCGCCGCGGGATCTTTCGGCGCTGGGCAATGACTTCAGGTCGCCAGGTTTGCCGATGTCGTTCACGGCGGGCCGGCCGTCGCCCCCACAGACTCAAGAACGGGCTTGGTCATCGCTGCACTCCTCGGCTCAGTAAGCTCGTGGACTGCTTCCACCCATATGACCGGGCATGAGGCGTGGATGTGACACGCAAGGCCGCGGGGACGGCGCTTGAACCCGTGCACCGTGGTTGCCGAGGGGACAGGAACCAGGTCGGCCCAGGCTGTTCACCAGCGCGTCTGCCGAGGTGGGCTACAGCACCCGACGCGGGGGTGCCCCTGTCGTCGACGGTCTTCTCGCGGGGCCCTGGATTCGCTGTCGCCGGCCGAGCGGGCGGCGTTCGCACTCAATGACGTCTTCGGGATGACTCCGGGCACGGTCGCCGAAATTGTGGGACGCACCGAACCGGAGTGCGCCGAACTCGCCGACCGGGCCCGCCACAGTCTGCGGCGGCGGCGCTCTCGTCCGACGACGCCGGCCGAGCACGACGCCCTCGCCCAAGCCGTCCGCCATGCCTGCGTGAGGGAAGACGCCGAACTGCTGGCATCGCTGCTGCGCCCGGACGCCACGGTGTTCTTCGACGGCGGCGGCAAGGTCCGGGCACTGACCAGGCCCGTCCACGGCAGCCGACACGTAGCCCACAGCCTGCTGGCACTCCTGGCCCGCCGCCCACGCGTCACACTGACCACCCACTCCGTCAACGGCAGCACCGGCCTCGTCGCCCGCTACGACCACCAGGTTGCCGCCGTCATCAGCCTCGACATCGCCGACCACCAGGTCGTACAACTCTGGGTCGTCCTCAACCCCGACAAACTCCGCCCCTGGAACCAGTCCGCCAACCCCAGCGGCACCCGCTCACGCGAGAACCTGTCAGAACGGGGCGACGGCTGATCCTGATCTCTTCTTGAGGTTCTTTGATGGATCACCCGGCTGCACGGATGCCGACGCTCTCACCGACGACGTCGGCCGGGATGCAGCGAAGCGTTCCATGCGGCCCCCACACGGCGGCTGAAGACCATCAGATACTGACCAACCATGTGTTTCATACCGTTGAGCACAGTCTCCCAACTCCACGATGACCTATTCAGAGTGAGTCATTGCATACCATGGCGGAGGGGAACCCAATGCCCGCGTTCAGACCGATCGGCACCGCACGTGAGCCGGGGCGCGGCACGTGGGGTTGAGATGAGAGGAACACATGGCTTCCGCAACAGCGCATAACCTTGAGATCACCGCCGAGAGCCTTCAAGCGGACCTGGCCCGCCTGCAGGTCCAGAAGCAGGCGCTGGAAAGGGAGTTGGCCGCAGTCGTGGCGCATCTCAGCTCGGTGCAGCGGGCCCTCAGCGCCCTCGAACCCCTGATGTTCAACTCAGCCGCGACGAACGTTACGGGTACGGCCGGTGCCGCGGGTACGCAGCAGGGTCGGGCCGTGACAACCACCGAGCCGGAGACGGACAGCGCTTCGGCCGAGCCTGCAGACACCGCCACGAAGGCCGCACCGAAGCCTCGGAAGCCGCGGCGCGGCAAGGAGGCGGAACGTCCTGTTGCCGTCGGCACGGACGGGCAGAAGTCATACGGCAAGCTCACCGAGCAGATCATGGAGTACTTCGCCGGCATCGGCGATGTCGACGTGCGGGCCCGCGATGTCGCCGCGGCTCTCGGCCGTGACACCGACAGCGGAAGCATCAACGGTGTTCGCAGCACCCTTGACCGCCTGGTCGGTGCGTCCCGTGTCGAGCGGACCGGCCGAGGGCTCTACCGCGCCAAGCATTCCTAGACCTCCCTGCTGGCCACCTATCGCTGGTGTGAGTGCCGCTGGACGGGTCGGCGGCCGAAAACCGCCTGGCCGTCGGGGAGCTGTCGCCTACGACCCGAGCCGTAGACCTGGGCCTGAGCCAGGGTTCACGGTGGGCACCGCACTGCCTGTCAGCACCCGTGCGTCAGCCTGGTGGCCGCAGCCGGGCCGTGGATGGCACCGGGCGCCACCCGTCGGGGGTCGCGTGGCGCCCGGGCTCTGCACCTGCGTGCTCTAATCGCAGGTGCCGCGTTCCGGGACCGATCGCGGGGGTCTGTGTCCACGGCACCCGAACGCTGTGATCAGCCTATCAAACCGTTGCACCCCTACCGTCCCAACTCACACTAACTTCGAAGACAGTGTTACGCGCAGGGTCTGCACCCCGACACCCCTGGCCAGTTTCATTCAGAGGGCTTCCACTTCAAAACGGGTCAAGTCGCCAAATCAACGCGGGCTGGAGGACCTCGCACACGGTTCTCCGCATCAGTGTTACGACCGATTGACAATGTCTCGAGTGACCCGAGGATCCGTGTCCAAGGGGGCAGCCGGAGGCGCGACGTGGCGGATCCGGTCGGCGGTGCGGGTCGTCGCGGGCAGCGGGCAGACTCCGGGGTCCGACCAGACGTAGGCCAAGCAGCGCCGATGGTTCAGCTCTGATGCCACCGCTCGGTGTCCAACTTCTGCTCCCTGAAGCTCGGTTGCCGCGATACCGGGTCCGGGTGGATCGGATGCCGGGATGCACGACGGATCCCGGCGCGTTGAGCTGTGCGGGCACCGTCGGCGCGACGCCCCTGTTCACACGCGTTCCTGTGGCGCTGGCGCCGTGACGGCGACGGCCCTGCCATGCGTAGTCGTCGTCCCATGGGCACTCGGACACCTGGCCACGGCAGCGGAAACTCCGCCCCAAGCGGAGCTGCCCCGGAAACCGCAAAGGCATCGCAATCACATCGGCCCGCGCCCTGATGCCGCTCCTCAACCGCTGAACCCTTCCGACGTGCTCACGCAGCCACGTGTCCGGTTGCCTCGCTCCCGGCGGAGCGCTGCGGGTGGCCGCGGTCGCCGCTCTCGAGGAACGCGTCCCGCGGGTGCTGCACCGCGGCGAGCGACACCAGATCCCGGCCGAACAGGGCAGCGGTGAGCCAGACGGTGAGAACGCGGACCTTGCGCTCCCAGGTGGGCACGGCCAGGACGTGATAGCCCCGGTGCATGAGCCAGGCAGGAAGTCCCTTGATGACGATGCTCTTGTACTGGAAGATGCCCCGCCCCAGTCCCAGCGTCGCCACCACGCCCAGACTGCTGTGGCGGTAGTCGCGGATTCTGCCGCCGCGCAGGCTCGCTGCGATGTTCTTCGCAAGGCGTTTGCCCTGCCGGACGGCGTGCTGGGCGTTCGGCACCGTGCGCGCCCCTGGTACCGGCGAAGCCAGATCCGGAACGGCCGCGTCGTCTCCCGCCGCCCACACATCCGGCACGGGTTCGGTGTCGGTCCCCACGCGAAGATCGGGGCGGACCACCAGCAGCCCTCGCTCGTCGACCGGCAGGTCCGTGTGGTTCCGCACGACCGGGTTGGAGGCGTTGCCGGCGGTCCAGACGATCAGTTCCGAATCGAACTCCTCTCCGTCAGAGAGCACGACGTGCCCATCCACGGCGGAGACAAGCTGCGTATTGAGGTGTACATGCGCGCCACGGCGTTCCAAGGAGCGCACCACCCACGCACCTGGCCTGTCGCTCACTTCGGGCAGAATACGATCCTGGGCCTCGACCAAGTGAAATGACAGATCGTCAAGGTCCAGCTCGGGATGGAACTTGAGCATCGCGGTAGCCAGCGACAGCAGTTCGCCGAAGCCCTCGACACCGGTGAACCCGCCGCCCACGAACGTGACGGTGAGCAGCTTGCGCCGCTCGGCACCAGGTGGCAGCGCCGCCGCCTGGTCGAACGCGGTCAGAAGCCGGTCGCGGATGGCCACCGCCTCCTCCACATGCTTCAGACCGATCGCCTGCTGCGCCAGCCCCGGTACGGGGAAGGTGCGGGTCACGGCGCCGGCCGTGACCACGAGGGTGTCATAACGGAGTTCGTAGTCGGGTCCGTTCACTGGCCGGACGGTGACCGTCCGGTCCCCGTTGCGGATCTCGATCGCCCTCCCCGCGATGAGCCGGGTCCTGCGCAGGTGACGCCGCAACGACACGGCGGCATGCCGTGCCTCGACCGACCCGGCGGTCACCTCCGGCAGGAAGGGCTGGTAGGTCATGTACGGGCGCGGGTCGACAACCGTGACCCGCGCCTCGCTCGCACGCAGCTTCTTCTCCAGGCCCCACGCAGTGTAGAAGCCCGCATAGCCACCACCGACGATCAGGATCTCGCGCATGGTTACCCCTGCTCCTTGTCTGTTCACCATGTAGACAGGACAGAGCGCCATGGTGTGACAGCCAACGTCTGGGAACGCCGCAAGCCACACTGGCACGCGAGCCACTCCCTCAACCCGGGTGCAGGAGCGGATCTGAGTGAACGTGGCGCCTGCTCGCCGGCCCGGAAGCTCACCGAACAGCGGACTGACCCCACGGCGGCTCCGGCTCCGGCGTCAATTTCCCTGCCGATGAGGCAGTACCGAGAGTCCGAAGTCGGACGTCGGCCAGCTCACCGGCGGTGTGCGGGCCGCGGGCCAGGGTGCGCAGCAGCCGCAGCCGTACCGGATGGGCGAGTGCCTCCAGCCGAGGGCGTGAAACCGCCACCAGGTGGGGGCGACCGTAGACGCTGGGGATGAAGGTGACCCCGGTGTCGTGGGCGCGGCGGTCGCCTTGTCCTGCCGTTTGTCCACGATGATGCAGTCGCCGTCCGGTGCCAGGGTGACCGCCGGAGACCGATGCGAGTGCTGATCCAATGCCCGTTCGAGCACAAAGGCATCCCCTTCGCGGTCGCCGTCAACGCGTTCGACGGGAAGATCCAGCACAACCTGCACGAGGTGCGGTGGGCGCTGGACCTGACCGAGCAGGTGCCGCTCTGATCGCCGTCGACCCGCGACAGACTGGCTCGGTCAGGGACGCACTCCTGATCGTCCTCGACTTCGCCCTCTCCCGCGCCGAAACGCGCCGCCGCGAACTGAGCGGGCCCCTCGCTGAGAGGTGGGTGTGGGCGACAGCCGCCCACACCCACCGCCCGACCCACCCGCATCGAGGGTCAGCCGGCTGGCTCCGCTTCAGTGGTGACCGTCGTTTCCGTGGTCACGTGCGCCTCGTCGGCCCGAAGCGGTGTCTCGACGGCGACGTCGTTCTCGGCGCTGTCGCCGCTCTCCTCCTGCCGCCTTTTCAAGGCGAGTTCCCTGGCCCTCTCCTCGGAGTGCAGCCTCATCTCAGCCTCTGTCCGGTGCTCGAACACTGTGCCTCCTTGTCAGTGCCTGGCCCGCGGTGCACGCAGGTGGGTCCGCTGGGCCAGTTCGTCCTCGTCGACCAGGGTGAGCATCGGCCGGCCGGGTTCACACAGCATGGTCACGGTGAACCGGGTCCGCGCATCCGTCAGAGCGTTGCCGTCCTGATAGTGGATCACGTCGCCGCCAGGCTCCCAGAAGGTCTCACCGGCCCTCACCACACGCTCGGGTTCACCCTCGATTTCGAAGCGCACCGCGCCTTCGATCACGTATCCGAAGGCCGGTCCCGAGTGGCGGTGCGGAGGAGTGCCGGGGTCACCGGGCGGCCACTCGACGAAGATGGTCATGGCCGAAGCACCCTCGGGGATGAAGGGCGGCTTGGCATCCTGCAGCATCTTCGCCGCCGTCTTCCACACCTCGGATCGCGGTTGAACGCTGGTCCTGCCCTCTGAGTCCTTGTCCGACACTGTGCTGCACCTCCATGGGTCCGCCCTGGGACGGACGAACGACGACCGCCGTGCATCCCGGGGTTCACACAACCGTTTGGAAGTGATGACCGGGCACCCGGAGCTTCTGTGACAGTGTCACAACAGTGGCATGACGCCTGCCGTAGTCAGTGGAGTGCTCTACTTCGCCTACTTCGCCCACTTCACAACCGCCACCCGTGAAAGCATTCCGCCGTTCCCGGACTAGATTTCCCCTCCGCTGCAGACGTGTCGATCACCGGAGAGCTTGTCGAATGACTTCCGCAGACTCGTGACACCGGCCAAGAAAAGGAATCGCGGCCCCTGTCACAGATAGGGCCACTGTCCTGTCTCTTCTGGTGCAACTCGAAAATCTCCGAGAGGAATCCGTTATGAAGGTCGTAGTCATCGGTGGAACCGGGCTCATCGGCTCGAAGCTGGTCGGCAAGCTCAACGAGCACGGGCACGAGGCGGTCGCGGCCGCCCCCAACACCGGCGTCAACACGTTGACGGGCGAGGGCCTGGCCGAGGTCCTCAAGGACGCCTCGGTCGTGGTCGACGTGTCCAACTCCCCCTCCTTCGAGGACAACGCCGTCATGGACTTCTTCCGCACCTCCACAACCAACCTCCTCAAAGCGGAGACCGAGGCCGGCGTGACCCACCACGTGGCGCTGTCCGTGGTCGGCACCGAGCGCCTCCAGGAGAGCGGCTACTTCCGCGCCAAGCAAACCCAGGAAGAGCTGATCAAAGCGTCCGGCATCCCCTACTCCATCGTCCACGCCACCCAGTTCTTCGAGTTCATGAAGGGGATCGCGGACATGTCGACCGACGGCGACACCGTCCGGCTGGCCCCCGTCAAGATCCAGCCCATCTACTCCGACGACGTGGCCGCCGCCGTCGGCCGCACCGCGGTCGGCACCCCGGTCAACGGGATGGTAGAGGTCGCGGGCCCCGACCAGTTCCAGCTCGACGAGCTCATCCGCAAGGCACTCACCACCAAGAACGACCCCCGCACGGTCATCACGGACCCCCACGCCCCGTACTCCGGCGCCCAGGTGAAGGAGACCACACTCCTCCCAGGCCCAGACGCACAGATCGCCCAGACCAAGCTCACCGACTGGCTCGCCCAGCAGCGGTAAGCCCTGCCGGTGGCCCCTGCCCACCGGCAGGGGCCACCCCTTCATCGCCTTACGAGTTCCCATCGCGAAGGAACGGTCCGCCATGTCTCATCACACGGACATAACAACTCCGAATGCCTCTCCCTATCAAGGGCTGACGGGCATCTACACCATTGACCCGGCCCATAGCACGATCGCGTTTTCCGTCCGGCATGCCATGATCACCAACGTACGCGGGAAATTCACCGCATTCGAAGGAACGCTCAGGCTCGACGGGACCCGTCCCACGCGGTCCGAGGCCCAGGTCAGTGTCCAGACCGGCAGTCTCGACACGGGCATCGCGCAGCGGGACGCCCATGTCACCGGCCCGGACTTCCTCGACTCGGCGACATTCCCTCTCATGAGCTTTCAGTCGACCGGGATCGTGGAGGCCGGCGACGGCCGGTTCCTCATGGACGGCGGCCTTCGGATCAAGGACATCGAAGTGCCCCTTCACATCGATCTCGAGTTCGGCGGCGCAGGCGAGGACGCCAACGGGCAGAACCGTGTCGGCTTCGAGGGCACGGCCACCCTGAAGCGCTCCGACTGGGGGATCGACTGGAACTCGGCGCTGGCCACAGGCGGAGTGCTGATCAGCGACAAGGTGAAGCTGACCCTCGACATCTCTGCCGTACGACTGGACACGCAATAGCCCGAGCAGCCGAGAAAGGGACCGCCACGTCAGCCACAGTTGAGTCGCTGACGGCCGAAGCCATGGAACTCGGGACCCGCGTGAAGGTACTGCGCCGGGAAACGGGACCGGAGCACATCACGTACCTGGACCAGTACGGCCCGTACGGCAGCGGCATCCCACCAGTGTGAGACAGTGTGGCCCGGTCAGAGACCGTCCACGAATGTGACGGTCTCGCGGAGTGGTGCCCGGCCCGTGCGCGTGTCAGCCGCCGTGGTGTCCTCGAACCCGATCGACATACCGCAGAAGAGTATGAGTTCACCCGGGGGTAACAGGACCTCCGAGACGGTCCTGTGGTACTTCGCCCATGCCATCTGCGGGCAACTGTGCAGCCCTTCGGCGCGGAGCAGCAGCATGACGGTCTGCACATACATACCGACGTCGGACCATTGGGCCAGACCCATGTCGCGGTCGATGTAGCAGAACAGGGCGGCGGGCGCGCCGAAGCACTGCCAGTTCGCGGAGGCGGCTCGCTGCCGGGCCTCGACGTCCTCTCGCGGAATGCCCAGCGCGCCGTAGCGTTGCTCGCCGAAGGCGGATCGGCGCTCGCGGTAGGGGGACTTCAGTGCGGCCGGGTACTGCTGGTACTCCGGCTCGTCCCAGGACTCGCCCGAGGCCAGGCGCTCACCGGCCCGCCGCTTGAGTTCGGCCAGGGGCCCGCCGGTCACCACGTAGGCGTGCCACGGCTGGAGATTCGAGGCGGACGGCGCCCAGGACGCGGCGGACACCACGCGCTCCAGCGTCTCCCGCGGGACCTGCCGGTCGCTGAAACCACGCACGGCCCGCCGACTCCTGACGGCCTCATAGACGTCCACGATCGCCTGCCTCTCCTTTGCGCTCGGCGTACTTGTGCTCGCCGCACCCGCCTTCGTTTCACTCGGGATGGTATCATTCAATACCGTCTCGTCTTTAACTATCGTCGAGCGCAAGTTCCCAGCCCGTGGTCACGCCCGGGCACCGTCTCTTTGGAGAAAGCCCATGGTCACGCTGCTGCACATCGACTCGTCCGTGCTCCCCGGCGAGGGGTCCTCGTCCCGTTCGGTCGCGGCCGCCTTCCTCAAGGCATGGGAGGAGCAGCACCCTGAGGGCACGGTGATCCATCGCGACCTCGCGACCGACCCCGTACCGCACATCACCGCCAGCGCCTGGACCGCTGGTTTCACCCCGCCGTCAGCGCACACGCCGGAGCAGTCCGCTGCGTTCGCCGCGCGCCTGAAGCTCATTGAGGAACTGGAGCGGGCGGATGCCGTTCTGATCGGCGCCCCCATGCACAACTTCTCGATCCCATCGACCCTCAAGGCGTGGCTCGACAGCGTGCTCCTGCTAGGCCGCACCGCGGGCGAGAACCCCTCCGCGCAGGGCACCCCGGTCATCGTCGTCGCCAGCCGCGGTGGTTCGTACGCGCCGGGCACCCCGCGCGAGGGCTTCGAATTCGTACAGAACTATCTGGAGGCCGTTCTCAGGGACACCCTCAGCCTGGACCTCGACTTCATCGTCCCGGAACTGACCCTGGCACCGCGCAATCCGGCCATGAACGAGCTGATCCCCCTCTACGAGGCCTCACGTGAGCGCGCCTTCGAGGAGGCGACCACCAAGGCCAAGGAGCTCGCGGAGCGACTGCGACGCGTGCGTGGGGGCGCCTACTCCTCACCGTCGGTGGGATAGGCGAACCGGGTCAGCAGATCCGTCAGTTGCTCGGGCTCGCCGGGCGCCAGTTCGGTGACCAGGCGCTCGGCCAGCGGCTCCGCCGCCACATGGGCGGCATCGTAAAGCTCGACACCCTTGGGTGTGATCTCCACCGCCCGTACCCGCCGGTCCCCCGGGACGGCCTTGCGTACTGCAAGGCCCCTGCGCTCCAGGTCGTCCACGACGCGCATGATGCCCGCCTTGTCCGAACCCGTCGCCGCCACCAGGTCCCGCTGCACCGTGGGCCCTCGATCGACGAGCACGATGAGGACGGCGAAATGCCGCAGCTCGATACCGAGCGGCCGGAGGGCCTCCTCCATCACGGCAGCCGCTCGCCAGTGCGCCCGGCGCAGCAGCAGGCCGAGAGCGAAGGGCGAGGCGTCCCCGGGACGGTCGATCACAGGCGGGGGGACGGCACGGGGAGGGATTTCGGCTGCCACGAGGCCACAGTACAACCATCGATTCGTTCGATACGGTCTCGTTCGAAACGGTGGCCACGACCCGGAGTAAGGAGGCAGCGGATCAGGCGGATGTCGCCTCGCCCTGGAGCCGCATAGTGCGGATCTCCCTGCGGGAGGAGATGCCGAGCTTCGAGAACACCTTGCGGAGATGCCACTCGACCGTGTGCCGGCTGATGAACAACTGGGCGCCGATCTCGGGGTTCGTGAGCCCCTCCCCCGCGAGCCGGGCAATCTGCGCCTCCTGCGAGGTGAGGGCCGTGGGCGTCACGACGGTGTGGCTGCGGACCTTCGCCCCCGTGGCCTGCAACTCGCCGCGCGCGCGTTCGGCGAACGCCGCCGCCCCGATACGGCTGAACATCTCGTGTGCGACCTCCAGTTGGGCGCGGGCGTCGACGCGGCGATTCTGACGGCTCAGCCACTCGCCGTACAAGAGCCGTGCGCGGGCCAGCTCCACGCGGACCCGGGTCCGGGCGAGCCGCTCGATCGCCTCACGGTAGAGCTGCTCCGCGGCGTCGGCCTTGCTCAGGAGCGCCCGCGAGCGCGCTTCGACACCCAGTGCCCAGTCTGTGCCACTGGCTCGTGTCGTCTCCGCGAGTTGCTCGAGCGCGTCGGTCGCCAGCTCTGGCGAGCCGCTACGTACGGCCGCCTCGACCAGCTCGACCAGGCCCCAGCGCGGCGCGCCGAACTCCTGCTGGTGTCTGGCTGCCTCTTGGGCCGCCGTCACTGCCTCCTCGTATTGGGCGAGGCCGTTGCAGAGCACCGCATGGTGGCAGTGTGCGACCGTGGCCCCGAGCCCCTGGCCACGCTGCTCGGACTCACTGATCGTGGCGTCGATCAGCGTGCGTGCCTCTCGCTCGCGGCCGCGCACGGCAGCCAGTGCGAGAGCGCCGAAGGGCGGCTGGTTGCTCCCGATCGCCGCACTCACCGTTGTGACCTCCTCGATCACCGACGCCGCCGTCGCCAGCTCGCCGGCGAAAACGTGCACGACGGCGGACGAGTCGAGGGCGAGCGGGAGCTCGCTGAGCGCGCCGGCCTCACGGGTGATCGTCACGTGACGGGCCGCGACCATGTGCCAGCGCTCGAGGTCCCACAGATCCGCCGCGATGACCCCGGCGAGCAAGAGCCAGCGCAGCGACTCCTGGACGGGGACCTCCTCGTCGCAGAACGCCGTGAGGACTCGCTCGATCATCGGCACCGATGCCGCGTAGCCGTCCGTGAGACGCACGGAAAGGGCATCCAGCAGCTTGTCGGTCGCGCGCAGCAGCTGCGGCTGCGGCGCTCCGCGCGCCGCCTCGCCCGCCTCCCGGTACCCCGGACTGCGAGCCGACTGGCCGGCGAATATCACCGCCGAGACCGCTTCCAAGTAGGTCTCGCGAGCGAGCGCCACGTCGAACTGCTCGAGTCGGCGAGCGGCGGCGAGCAGCAGCGGAGGGGCCTCCTTGCCCCGGCCCTGCGCGAACGCGATTCCGGCATGCATCGCGTCGATCCGTGCCCACCTGAGCTCGTCGGGCGGTCCGGCCTTCACGGTCGCGAGGAGAGCGGCCGCCGGCCCGAACGCCCCGGCCTGGAATTTCGCTTGTGCAGCTTCGAGTGCGCGCTGCGAGCGGCGGACGGGATCTCGCGTCAGTTCTGACGCCCGCTGGAGGAACGCGGCCGCCGCCGCGACGCCGCCGCGTGCCTGGGCCCGGCCCGCGGAGCGCTCCAGTTCGGCAGCTACCGTCTCGTCGGGCCCCGAAGCCGCGTCGGCCAGATGCCAAGCCCGGCGATCGGGGTCGAGCTGGGCATCGGTGACGTCGGCCAGGGCCTTGTGCGCCTCTCGACGTTCGCGTGGGCCCGCCGCGCGATAGGCCGCCGAGCGCACCAGTGGGTGCCGGAACATCACCCCGGTGCCGAGTGTGATCAGGTCCGCCGCGCCATCGTGCGATACGGCGGCGTCGACATCGATCCCCAGGCGCCCGGCCGCACGCCTCAGCAGTGTCACATCGCCCAGCGGTTCCGCGGCGGCGGTGAACAGCAGACGTTGCGTCTCGGCCGGAAGCGACTGGACCCGTCGGAGGAAGCCCTGCTCGATCTGGCTCGACAGCGGCCATGCGTCCGGACGCTCGAAGCCGCCGGCCATCTCCGCCGCGGTCGGCCCATGCGGCAGTTCGAGCAGGGCCAGCGGGTTGCCTCGTGACTCGGCGACTATGCGGTCGCGCACCCGATCGTCGAGCGGCCCGGTGACGATCGAGTCAAGGAGTGTCCGGGAGTCTCGCTTGGTCAGCCCCGTGACGGGCAGCTCGGGGAGGCTGCCCAGAGCGTTGCCGGCGCTGGGCTCACGGACGGCGAAGACGAGCACGACCGCTTCCGCGAGCAGCCGGCGGGCCACGAACTCCAAGGTCAGCGCCGACGCCTCGTCCAGCCACTGTGCGTCGTCGACTACGCAGACCAGCGGCTGATCGCCCCCGGCCTCCGCGATGAGGCTCAGAGTGGCCAGGCCCACGAGGAACCGGTCGGGCACGGCGCCGGCGCGCAGACCGAACGCCGTACCGAGCGCGTCGCGTTGCGGCTCGGGCAACTGGTCGAGACCGGTGAGCAGTGGAGCGCAGAGCTGGTGCAGGCCTGCGTAGGAGAGTTCCATCTCGGACTGGACGCCGGCCGCCCTGATGGTGCGGCATCCGGTGGCGCCGTCGAGGAGATGCCTCAGCAGCTCGGTCTTCCCGATCCCTGCCTCACCGCGCAGGACCAGGACACCGCTGTGCCCGGCTCTGGCGCCTGCGAGGAGGTCGTCGAGGGCCTTGCACTCGTTCTGCCTGCCGAGGAGTCCGGCCCTTGAACCGCTCCTCGCCATGGCAACTCCCTTGTCAGGAACTTTCACTCGGTATGGTAATCCGACTCGGGATCACCGCGCCCTGGGTCGACCGGGACGCGTCGGCTTCCCCGCGGGCCGCACAGCAAAAACGCGGTCCCGCCCGCCTCGCGACACGACCGTTCAGAACGGTTGCGAGGCCTGGCCACTGATTCACCGCAAACGACCACGAAGTCTCCTACGGCTTTCCAAGGGCGCGATCGGCCATCCCCGTGCTCCACATTGGATCTCGGCGGCCCTCACGCCGCTGCCCCAACGGAACAGAGGAGCCGGTCATGGACACATACCTGGCCGAAGCCGGCGAAGGCCGGGAGATGACGGATACGACGACTGAGCCGACGATCGATGGCCTGGACTACGCGACGTCGGTGTTCGTCCGTGCCAGGCCCGGACTCCTCAAGATCGCCGGTGGAATCGTGGGGAACGTGAACGACGCCGAGGACGTCGTCCAGGAGACGTGGCTCCGGTGGCAGGGCGCAAGTCGTGGGGTCGTCTCGAACCCACGGGCGTTGCTCAGGACGACGACCGTGCGGCTGGCCATCAATGTCGTCCAGTCCGCCTGGCGACGCCGCGAAACCTGCGCCACTCCCTGGCTCCCCGAATCGGTAGACACCCGCGCGACCCCGGAAGCGGCGGCCGAGCGGCAAGACACCGTCGAGCGGGCGGTTCTCCTGCTGATGGGGGCGCTGACGCCGAGACAGCGTGCCGCGTTCGTCCTCCGGCAGGGTTTCGGCTACCCGTACTGCAGGATCTCCGAGCTCCTACGCCTGAGCGTCGCCAATACGAGGCAGCAGGTCAGCCGCGCCCAACAGCGACTCGCCGTGAACGATCACCCGCAGCCGGTGGACTCCGTCGCGTACCGCCGTCTCGTCCAGGCGTTCCTCGCGGCAGCCCGGTCCGGCGACCTCGTCCACCTGGAAAGGGCCCTCGTCGCGGACGCCGACCCCCATCCGTCCGAGGGCCGCCTCCGACTCGGCGCCCGCCGGTGATGTCCTTGCGTCCTGGTACTCCTGGTACCCCAGCTCGGCGTACGGCATCCGGGGCTGCGCCTGCCCTCATGCCGCCGTGGTGATCGTGCCCTCGGCCCGGCGGGTCCCGTACCGCCTCATCGCTCGGCGTTCACTCTCCGTCGTACCGCCCCAAACGCCTTCCACCTGGCCCACCTGCACGGCCCAGTCGAGGCACTGCTGCACGACAGCACAACGGCCGCAGACGGCCTTGGCCGCGTCGACCTGTTCGAGCGTCAGACCGCCCGTTCCTATGGGGAAGAACAGATCGGGGTCGACGCGTAGACAAGCGGCCCGTTCGCGCCAATACGTCGCGTAATCTCCGCGTTCAGCAGCCATGGGAAACGAACCTCCACGGATCGTCGTTCGGCGGGAGGCCCCGGAATTCGATCACGTTGCTCGCGTCTGTGCGAAGAGGCCGGGGGTCGTCTCATCAGACCGTGCGACCGGCCCAGGTGTGACAACACCGTGCGGAACCCCGGCTACGGGGCCGCCAGGTCGGGTGCCCGGGCCGTGGCACCAGGTGATGCCCCGTGGGCTGTGTCACAGGATCCGTGCCTGCTCGGTCAGACAGATTGAGCCGAGCGATGAAAGAGGTGTGCCGTGCGCGAGTACTCAGCCATCGGCCGCGGCGGCCCTGCTGCCGTCCGGGGGAGGCCGGCGTATGGATGATGTCGGGGCGGTGCCGATCGGTGAGCTGGTCGAGGAACGCCGGTATCTGCTGGATGTCGCCTACTGGATGCTGGGCAGCGCTGGTGCCGCGGAGGCCGTGGTGGGTGATGCCTACCGCCGGTGGTACGGGTTGTCCGATACCGCGCGGGCAGAGATCGTAGTGCCCCGGTTGTGGCTTGCCAGGACGGTGGGCGGGATCTGTCTGGGGCGGCTGGCTTCTCCTGGCCGTCATGCGGCCAGCCTGAGTCCGACGGGCCTGAGTGCGACGGGCCTGCGTACGGTTGGCCGCCAGGACGAGGGCGACCGCGGGCCGGGGCGTGGCACGGGGGCCGGGGCGGGGAGCGAGGGCGCTCAGCAAGGACTGGGGGCGGAGATCAGTCGGGTTCTGCTGAGTGCGCTGGATTCGCTGTCGCCGGCCGAGCGGGCGGCGTTCGTACTCAGTGACGTCTTCGGGATGGCTCCAGGTGCGGTCGCGGACATCGTGGGACGCGGTGAGCCCGAATGCGCCGAACTCGCCGACCGGGCCCGGCACAGTCTTCGGCTGCGACGTTCGCGTTCCACGTCGCCGAGCGACCACGACGCCCTGGCCCGCGCCGTTCGTGAGGCGTGTGTGAGCGGGGACGCCGAACTGCTGGCGTCGCTGCTGTGCCGGGATGTCACCGCGTTCTTCGACGGCGGCGGCAAGGTCCGGGCACTGGCCCGGCCCGTCCACGGCAGTCGGCGGGTTGCCCGCAGCCTGCTCACCCTGCTGGCCCAGCGCCCGCGCACCACACTCGCCACCCACCCGGTCAACGGCGCCATCGGTCTCGTCGCCCGTTACGGTCGAGAGGTCGCCGCCGTCATCAGCCTCGGCGTCGCCGACCACCAGGTCGTACAGGTCTGGGTCGTCCTCAACCCCGACAAACTCCGCCCTTGGAACCACCCAACCGCCCATGGTGCCCCTGGCCCACACCAGAGCCCGTGACCGCGGCAAGGCAGCTGATCGCAAGGCGACGGTAGGTCCTGACGCACCGGCTCACCGCACGGGGTCGGCGTCTTCCGAAGCGGTCGCGAAACGGGAACGCGACTCGAGAAGCGCGGCGATCTTGCTCGGGCTGAACACCCACATCAACTGGTGGATGCCTTCCCTCGAGGCGGCCATCGCCATGAAGGCGATGGCTTGGCCGTCTCGGTAGAGCAGCGCACCCGTGGAGCCGTTGGCGTCGACCAGCTTGGCCTCCGCCTCTCGCCAGAAAACCGGATAGGTGACCATCTTCGCCACATGTGCACGGCCCAGCACGGGTATACGAGCACAGCCCCGCATACCGTTCCCGTCGGACAGACTGACGACATCGGGGGTGAGGAGGGCCTCAAGCGAAGCCACATCCCCCGTTTGAGCCGCCGAGACGAAGGCACTGAGAAGGCGTCGGTGCTCCGCCGTGTCCACGCTCTCCCGCGGCTCGTCCGACAGACGCTTGCGAGCGCGGCTCACGATCTTCCGTACGTTGACGAGGCTGAGCTGAAGGATCTCGGCGATCTCGGGGTAGGCGTAATCGAACGCCTCGCGCAGGACGTACGCAGCGCGCTCCGTGGGGCTGAGCTTCTCCAGCACCAACAGCAGCGCCAATTCAAGGGCTTCCGCACGCTGCGCACCCAGCTCCGGATCCGAGCTCGTGTCGACGGGTTCGGGCAGCCACGGCCCTATGTACGTCTCCCGACGCACACGCGCGGACTGTGCGACGTTGATGGCCAGTCGGGTCGTCGCACTCGAAAGGAAGGCGACCGGGCTGACCACCACGGAACGGTCGGTGTTCTGCCAGCGCAGCCACACTTCCTGAACCACGTCTTCGGCCTCGACCACGCTGCCGAGCACACGGTAGGCGATGCCGAAGAGACGCCTCCGACACTGCAGAAAAACGGAAACGGCCTCTTCCAGGTCACTCGTCGTGGGGGACGGCTCGACATCCATAGTCCTGCGGTCTCCGTTCCTGCGGTCGCAATCGTCTAAGGGCGTGACCACGTGGCGGCTGCTCGGGGCGGCCGGATCTGACGCCTGGTACATGAGCACGCTTCGGGATGCCGCGATACGGCCGGGTGTCGTGGGCCGCATGGTTTGACGGGGTCCTTGGAGGACCCCGTGTCGCTGAAAGTCACGGCTGCTCCCATCACGTCTCCCTCATAAGACATAAGACAAGGGTCGGATCGGTTCTGTGACAGGGTTGGGGCAGCGGAATTCCGCCGACCGCCTTCACAACGACCGGCTTCGGCCAGACACACACCGCCTGCACGTACGCGCCGCGCGTCGTGAAGACGCCGGCCCCTGGGTGGTTCGGCGCCGTGCGCCAGTGGTTCAGCGCAGCGATTCCACGATGACCACGCACAGGCCGATCATCGTCACGGTGATCAGGGTCATGGTGGTCAGCGTGCCTCTCAGCCATCGCCGGATGCGGACACGGTGTTGCTCCTCGACCATGGTCAGGCTGTCGGTGATGTGCTCTGTCACCATGTGGGCGACGTAGGCCTGTTCCTCGAGATACCACCGCTCGATGTCCGTCTTCTGCTCCCGGTTGAGCCCAGGTGCCCGTGCGGTGAAGTCCGCCACGCGCTGGCGCGCCGCTTGCAGATGGGCTTCTTCGTACAGGAAGTTCCCAATGTCGATCAGGCCGCGCTCGGCCTCTTCCCTCGCGTCCATGACGTGCTCCAGGTGAAGCATGAGGCCCGGTCGCGGCGAGACAGGATCCGGGCGGGTCGAATGCCGGGGCGTACGGCGGATCCCTCCAGGTGCCGCTGAGAAACTCTTCCCTCACACGAAATGGACCGGACAGCCCGCCCGTCTGTGACACACACCGGGCCCACCCGTCCGTGGCACACCTCGAACCGGCACCCTGCGTGTCACACCCTCGCCTTGTGCCCGGTCATACGGGTGTCCTACGTGTGGCAGCGGCCCATGTGCCCGCCGGCCCAAGGAGTGCGCTGAATGACCGAGCCCATCACCAAACCCATCACCGAACCCGCGGCGGAGACGGCCGACCGCGCACCCGCCGCTGAGCCGGACGCCTATCGGCAGGCTCCCGACCAGGTGGCGGAACGGCTCGGCGTCGACCCGGGGGCGGGGCTGAGCACACGGCAGGTCTCCGAGCGCGCGGCGGTCCACGGCGCCAATCAGCTGTCCGAACCGGCCCGACGCCCGCAGTGGCTGAAGTTCCTGGACCAGTTCCGCAACTGGCTCATCCTCATCCTGCTGATCGCCGCCGTGGTGGCCGGAGCTATCGGTGACATCAGCGACGCAGTAGTGATCACCGTCGTACTGCTGATCAACGCCACGCTCGGTTACTGGCAGGAGCGACGTGCCGAGCGCAGTCTGGAGGCACTGCGCCGGATGCTGGTGCCCACGGCCAGGGTTCGCCGCGACGGCACGGAGCAGGTGGTGGAGGCGCGGCTCCTCGTACCAGGAGACGTGGTTCTGCTGGAGGCGGGCGACCGCGTACCGGCCGACGGTCGGCTGACCGTCGCGGAGACGGTCGAGGTGGCCGAGGCTGCCCTGACCGGTGAGTCCCAGCCGGTTGCCAAGAGTGTGACAACCTTCGATCACACCTCGATCACCTCGGTGCCGCTCGCCGAACGCACAACCATGCTGTTCATGAACACCGCGCTGACCCGGGGCCGGGCCGAGATGATCGTCACGGCCACCGGGATGCGCACGGAACTCGGCGCCATCGCCGAGGCGTTGCGCACCGGGACGGAGCCGCCCACCCCGCTCCAGGTCCAACTGGACAGCCTGGGCCGGCGGCTGGCGCTACTGAGCGGAGTCGCGGTCGTCGCCTATGCCCTGAGCGCGCTGGTCCGTGGTGAGTCGCTCTCGGACGTCGCACTGCAGGCCGTGGCCCTCGCCGTCGCCGCGATCCCCGAAGGCCTGCCCGCCGTACTGGCACTGACGCTGGCACTCGGTGTACACCGTATGGCGCGTCGCGGTGCCATCGTCAAACGACTGGCCTCGGTGGAGTCGCTCGGCGCTGCCACGGTCGTGTGCAGCGACAAGACCGGCACGCTCACCCTCAACGAGATGACCGCACGGATCTTGTGGACCGCGGGCAGGCTCTACGACGTCACCGGGGAGGGGTACGGAACGGCGGGCGCCATCCGCATCCATGGCACGGAAGACGCCTCTGCACCCGACGATCTCCATGACGCGGTGCTTCCCTTCGCCCTGTGCAACGACGCACACGTGTCCGGCGGCGTCTTCATCGGTGACCCGACGGAAGCCGCACTGGTCGTCCTGGCGGCCAAGGCCGGTGTGGACGCCGACTGGCTGCGTTCGGAGCTGCCCCGCGCGGGCGAGCTGCCCTTCGACGGGGCCACCAAGTACATGGCCACCTTCCACACCGAACCAGACGGCCGCACCCGCGTCCACGTCAAGGGCGCGGTCGATGTCCTGCTGGACATGTGCACCGACGTGCTCACGGAGGACGGTGTGCGGGCCCTCGACGAACGGCACAGGGACGAGCTCCTCGCCGTGACGGGCCAACTCGGCGGCAGCGGACTTCGGGTGCTGGGCGCGGCCACCGCCCTGATGGACGGCACACCGAGCGCGTTCACTCCGGCCGCGCTGCCCGGCCTGACCCTGGTGTCGGTCGCCGGGATCGCCGACCCGCCCCGCCCGCAGGCACGGGAAGCGATGGCGCTGTGCCGCACGGCGGGCGTGGCCGTCAAGATGATCACCGGTGACCATGCCGACACGGCGGCGGCCATCGCCCGCGAGCTGTACATCGACGGCGATGTCGTGACAGGGGCCGAACTGGACCGGATGACCGAGCAACAACTCGCCGAGCGCATCGATGACATCGGTGTGTTCGCCCGGGTCGCCCCGGAGCACAAGGTGGTGATCGTGCGGACGCTGACGAACCGGGGGCACATAGTCGCGATGACCGGTGACGGTGTCAATGACGCGGCAGCGCTCCGGGCCGCCCACATCGGCGTGGCCATGGGCATCACGGGTACGGACGTGGCCAAGGAAGCCGCCGATGTCGTCCTCACCGACGACGACTTCTCCACGATCGTGCAGGCCGTCCACGAAGGCCGCGCCATCTACGCCAACATCGTCAAGTTCGTCCGCTTCCAGCTGTCCACCAACATCGGCGCGATTCTGACGCTGCTCAGCGCCTCTCTCGCCGGTCTGCCCTCACCGCTCACGGCGGCCCAACTGCTGTGGGTCAACATCATCATGGACGGTCCACCCGCGATGGCCCTGGCCGTCGACCCCGCCCGTGACGATGTGATGCGCCATCCGCCGCGCGACCCGGGTGAGCGCATCCTGAACGCCCGCCGCCTCCTCGCCATCGGCTGGGCCGGTGCGGTCATGGCCCTGGGCACGGTGACGCTCTTCGCCATCGCCCGCTCCCACGTCGGGCCGGACACCGCCGTGACCATGGCGTTCACCACGTTCGTACTGTTCCAGCCATTCAACGCGCTCAGTGCCCGCGCGGACGGTGGCACGCTGCTGGGCCGACACCAGTTCCGCAACCGCGCGCTGTGGCTGTGCCTGGCCGGCGTCCTCGTCGTACAGGTCGCCGTCGTCCAACTGCCCTGGGCGCAGGCGGTCTTCGGGACCGTGCCGCTGACCGCGACCCAATGGGCTCTCTGTCTGGGCACCGCGTCCACCGTCCTCCTCGCCGAACTCGCCGTGCGCACCGCACGGTCGGCGCTGGGCGACAGGTAATCGCGCGGGGGCCAGTGGGCAGGTCGGGCTGGGGTCGCTGCTTGGTAGCACCATCAGCCCCGCCGGACCGCCCCGAGCTGGGCCCGGTGCCGGCCGTGGGGGAAGGAGCCGAGCCGCAAGGTGCCCTGGTCGAGCGCGGTGAAGGAGTCCAGGTCGGCCTGCGCGGCGCGGAGTTCCCGGCGGATGGCCTGACCGCGTTCGGCCAGCGCGGCACCCGCCAGCGTGGGGCGGGCACCACGCGGCAGCCGATCGATCAAGGGCTGCCCGGCCTCCTGCTCCAGCAGGAACGTCTGCTGGGAGGCGGCGGAGGTGGTCATGCCGAGGGCTCCCGCCGCAGCGGTGAGTGAAACGCACGGCATCTCTAAATGTGGTTGCGTTGGATCTTGGGGCTGCTCAGCTAGATGGCGGGGTGCCTGCGGCCGTAGGTACGACCACCGTGATCACGAACGTTGTGACGGAGTTTCAGGCCAGGTGGCAGTGGAGGCCGCCATGGCCGAGCGGGAGTGGACGGCGGCGTTGGGGGCGGTGACCGAGGATGTCGCGGACTGCTTCGAGCGCCGTGAACCACGCGCTGTGGCCCAGGAGATGACCGAGGCGATGCTGGTGGAGCTGGACACGCGGAACTGCTGGACGCTCGCCCATGCCTTCGGCCACCGCGGGCCTCACCGACTACAGCACTGCTCTCCCGCGCCGCCGTCGGCCATGACCGGGCCCGGGTCGCCGCCTGGGCGACCGGTGAACTCACCGATCGGGACGTGGTGTAAGTCGTGGACGAGACCGGGGACGAGAAGTCCTTTACGGACTGCGTCGGCGCGGCCCGCCAATACTCCGCAGACTGGGCGTTATGGGCCTGTGCCAGGTCGCCGTCCACCTCACCTACGCGAGCCGGCACGGGCACGCTCCGATCGGCCGGGCCCTGTACCTCAGCGCCGAGTGGGCCGCCGACGAGGAACGACGCCTGTTCACCGGTGTCCCCGACGGGCACAAGCCCGGGCACGCCACCTTTCTGGTCCGCCGCCACCGCGACACCCGTGAGCTCTCCATCTACTGCTCCACTCCGCCACTCCCATCACCCTGGCTGATCTTGTGGGCGTGGTGTGCCGCGGGTGGCGCGTCGAGGAGGACTTCCACACTGCCGAGGGCGTCTGCGGCCTCACCCAGGGCCAGACCACCTGCTGGACCTTCTGGATGCGCCGGACTTTGATCAGCATGCTCGCCGACGTCCTGGCCGTCACCCGCGTCCGCACCACCACGGCCACCACCGGCAGCGAGCTCGCCCCACCCAGCGGCCGGAACTGTTCCAACCCCTGAGGATCACCGCCCTGCCCCGCACCCGACGCGACCGCGACCACTTCCTGCACTGGTTCGCGTGGCACCACCACCAGCGCCAAGCGGCCGATACCCACCGGAGATGGAACAACATCACCGCCGCCACAACCACCTGACCAGCCACGATGCCCTACCGATCAAGAACTACAGCTGCCGCGGCTGAGCCGAATTTGGTTCTTGCTACGCTTGCGCGGGCGGTGGCGATGGCGAACGAAAACCCTCGAAGACAGCTGCACGGCCGACGCAGCGAATGCGGCGCGCTCGATCAACTTGCATCCGTCGTGGAGGCAGGACACAGCGCTGTCCTGGTGTTGCGCGGCGAGGCCGGTATCGGTAAGTCCGCTCTCTTGGACTACATGGCAGAACGTGCTTCTGCACACCGAATCGCCCGGGGGGCCGGTGTCGAGTCCGAGATGGAGCTCCCGTTCGCGGGCCTGCACCAGGTGTGTGCTCCGTTCCTCGGTCGCCTGGAGCGCCTTCCGGGTCCGCAGGGCGAGGCTCTGGCTACGGCGTTCGGACTGAGAACGGGGCCACCGCCGGATCGATTCCTGGTCGGCCTGGCGGTACTCAGCCTGCTGGCCGACGTAGCCGCAGAGGAGCCGCTGTTCTGCCTGGTGGACGACGCGCAATGGCTCGACCGGGTCTCCGCACAGACCCTGGCCTTCGTTGCGCGACGGATGCTCGCCGAACCGCTCGCGTTGGTGTTCGCCTTCCGTGATATTCAGGGGCAACGCGAATTTGCTGGTCTGCCTGAGCTCACGCTCACGGGCATGAATGATGCCAATGCCCGCGCGCTGTTGGATTCGGTAATAGCAGCACCCATGGACGAGCGGGTCCGCGACAGGATCGTCGCCGAGGCTCGCGGCAACCCGCTCGCGTTGCTGGAATTCCCGCGTGGTCTGACAGCGGCAGAACTGGCCGGCGGCTTCGGACTGCCCGACCCGGGATCGATGGTCGGCCACATCGAGCAGAGCTACCTCCGGCGGGTTCGATCCCTTCCGCCGACGACGCAGCGGCTGCTGCTGACCGCTGCCGCCGAACCGGTCGGCGACGTGATGTTGCTGTGGCGCGCGCTGGAGCGACTCGGTATCGAGCCCGGCGCGGCCGCCGCCGCGCAAGCTGCCGGGATGATCGACATCGGCAACCTGATGCGATTCCGGCACCCGCTGTTGCGCTCTGCGATCTACTGGTCGGCCGACCCCGCCGAGAGGCGTGAAGCCCACCGCGTGCTGGCGGAGGTGACCGAGCCCACCCTTGATCCCGACCGCCGTGCATGGCATCGCGCCCTCGCGGCCATGGGACCCGACGAGGCGGTCGCCGCCGAGCTCGAGTCATCGGCCGGGCGGGCTCAGTCGCGTGGAGGCACCACTGCCGCGGCAGCCTTCCTGGCACGCGCCGCCGTGCTGACCCCGGAACCGCGGCGCAGGGCGGCGCGCGCTCTTGCCGCTGCGCAGGCAAAGCTTCGAGCCGGCGCGCCGGAGGCCGCAGAGGAGCTACTGGCAGTCGCCGAAGTGGGACCAGTGGACGAGCTTCACCACGCCCGCCTGTATCTCCTTCGTGCTCAGATCGCCTTCGCCTCGAGTCGCGGCAATGAGGCTTCTCCTCTCTTGCTGGCCGCAGCACGCCGACTCGCACCGCTCGACGCCGACCTCGCTCGCGAGACCTTCCTGGACGCTCTCTTGGCTGCCATCTACGGCGGGAGCCTTGGAGGTGGCTCCGACGTGCGCGCGGTGGCAACAGCCGCACGCGAGGTCTCGCCGGTTGCCCTGCCGCCGCGCAACGCAGACCTCCTCTTTGACTCTTTGGTCGTCAGGTTCACGGATGGGTACGTTGCCGCGGCCGCCGTCTCTCAGAACGCTCTGCGTTCGTTCGACTGGGACACCGACGCCGGGGAAGTGATGCGGTGGTGCCGACTCGCATCCGCTGTCGCGAGCGACATATGGGATGACCGAAGCTGGTCGGAGCTCGCCACGCGCCATGTGAGGACCGCCCGCACCATCGGCGCCCTGGGCGAGCTGCCCCTGGCGCTCAGCTCCGCGGTCCTCGTCCACGTGTTCGCCGGCGAACTGGATGCGGCCGCGTTGCTCGTCGCGGAGATCGCATCGGTGAACGAGGCGGTCGGCGGCAGCTTCGTTTCGTACGGCGCGCTCGGTCTGGCCGCCTGGCAAGGAGACGAACTCATGGCCGATGCGCTGATCCAGGCCAAGATGAACGACGCCGTGGTCCGTGGAGAAGGTGTTGGCGTGACCGTCGCCCAGTGGGCCAGAGCGGTGCTCTGCAACGGCCTGGGCAAGTACAA
This sequence comes from Streptomyces sp. NBC_00457, assembly GCF_036014015.1. Taxonomy (NCBI): domain Bacteria; kingdom Bacillati; phylum Actinomycetota; class Actinomycetes; order Kitasatosporales; family Streptomycetaceae; genus Streptomyces; species Streptomyces sp. NBC_00457. Next base: position 585,204 of record NZ_CP107905.1, read on the forward strand.
ACAAGCGTTCGCAGCAGCGAACCAGGCAGAGACGAACGCGCAGGACGTGGCCGTGGCCCACTGGGGATTGACCGAGTTGGTGGAGGCAGGGGTGCGTAGTGGCGCGCGTAGTGCGGCTGTCGCTGCGCTGGGGCGGTTGACCGAGTTGACGGATGCGGCCGGCACGGAGTGGGCGTTGGGTGTCCAGGCGCGCTCGCGTGCGCTGGTCAGCGAGGGTGGCTCTGCTGAGCGGCTTCACCGGGAGGCGATCGAGCGGCTGGGCCGTACCCGGATGCGGGTCGAACTGGCCCGGGCTCATTTGCTGTATGGAGAGTGGCTGCGTCGGGAGAATCGCCGCAGCGACGCTCGTACGCAGTTGCGGACCGCGCATGGGATGTTCTCCGGGTTCAGTGCCCGTGCGTTCGCCGAACGGGCCGGGCGTGAGTTGCAGGCGACCGGTGAAACGGTGGCCAGGCACGCGATCGCCACCCCAACGGCGCTCACCGCCCAGGAGGCGCAGATCGCGCGCCTCGCCCGTGACGGACTGACCAACCCCGAGATCGGCGCGCAGCTGTTCCTCAGCCCCCACACCGTGGAATGGCACCTGCGGAAAGTGTTCGCCAAACTCGGCATCACCTCCCGCAGACAACTGCGCACCACACTCACCGACCGACCACCCACCACAACCCTGGCCTAGCTCAAGACTGGGCCGACATCGCCGCGCCTTCGAGCTGCACGCTGCGGATCTCCTTGCGAGAGGAGATGCCGAGCTGCGAGAGCACCTTGCGGAGGTGCCATTCGACCGCGTCGGGGCGGAGGAACACCTGGGTGCCGATCTCGGGGCTCGTGAGCCCTTTGCCGGTGAAACGAGCGATCCACCTTTCCTGAGGGAGGTGAAGCTGTGCCTTTCCGATCTTGAGAGGTTTCCGTCGAACGGGAGTCTCGATCGGATGATCGCCGCCGGTGCCGGGCATGGGAACAGGGCCTCTTGGTAGTCATCCCGGGCCCTGTCGGTCCCGCCCCGTGGCCGGGAAATCCAGGGTGGTGCCCGTCCGGAGGACGTCGATTGAGCTTGGTGCCGATCATTGAGCCCGTTTGGAAGTCGGACGCGGGGGCCGAGCGCAGGAGTTCAGTGTTGTTGCCACGAGTACGCAAGCGGGGGTCTTCGAATCCTGTGGCCCCGGAAGGGCGGGTACCGCCGTCGTCATGGCCAGGGCGGGAGGCACGGCATGGATGAGATGGAACAGCGGTGCGCGGGCGTGGACCTCGGCAAGGCCGACTGCAGGGTGTGCATCTGGGTGCCGGAAAAGGGCGGCTTCGTGATCCCGGCGGAAGCAAGCGCCTGCGTAGCGGGCCTGCCGATCGTCTTCGGCAGGTCGCCTACCGCGCCGGAAGCCGCGGTGCCGGCTGCCGCACCTGCGCGGCGAGACGCTTGGGGGCACGCGCCAACCAGGCACGTCGTACCCAGTGGTTGAGGTGTTGCCCGTCGATCTCCCCCAACGGGACGCGTACGCCGATCCGCACCGCGCCGCGGGTGTACGGCTTCGTGGCCGGGTGCGCGGCGAGCATCTCGTCCGCGTCCTTGGCCGGAAGGTGAAGGCGGACGTACTTGTCCTTGCCCAGCGAGGCGAACGGCTTGTCGCCGACCATGAAGGCGGCCGTCGCGGTGCGGGTGGCCTGCTCGACGGTCTCGGGGAAGGAGAGCGCCGCTTGCGGAGCTGGGCAAGAGACGTCATGGGCACACGTTGGCACACCGGGTCCTTCGTGGATTCCATGTCGGCGCCGGGTCACCACTGGGTGATGAGCGGTGTGTCGGGTTCATGTTGGCGCCAGGCTTCGGTGAGGCGGGCGAGGCGGGTGGGGGCGGCGATGCCGCGCACCGTTGCGATCCGGCCGCTCGCGAGGTCGAACGTCGCGATGCCCCTGACCTGGTCGCCGATCACGAAGAGAATGGCAGGGGCGCCGTTGACGTGCGCGTAGTGGATGGCGGGCGTGCCGCCCGCAAGGCGCCGTTTCGCGGCTGTGGGTTTGAGGCCGGCCCGTACGACGGCGGCGACACGCTGCGGAGTGTCGAACCGCAGCAGCTTCGCTGCCGTGCCGCCGACGCCGTCGGAGATCGCGATCGCGTCGTCGGTGAGCAGCGCCACCAGCCGTTCGGTGCGCCCAGAGGTGGCGGCGGCAAGGAATTCCTCGACGATCCTGCGGGCGGATGCCGGGTCGACCTCGCTGCCGTCGCGGCGGCGCTCGGCGGTGACGCGGCGCCGGGACCGGTGGAGGTGCTGCTGGCTTGCTGACTCGGTGATGTCGAGGATCTCGGCGATCTCGGCGTGGCTGTAGGAGAACGCTTCGCGCAGGACGTAGACGGCCCGCTCGACGGGTGACAGGCGCTCCATGAGCGTCAGCACGGCCAGGGAGACCGATTCCCGCTGCTCGAACGTCTCGGCCGGGCCGAGCATCGGATCGCCGTCGAGGAGCGGTTCGGGGAGCCAGGCACCGGCGGTGCGTTCGCGGCGGGCCTGTGCCGAGCGGAGCCGGTCGAGGCACAGGTTGGTGACGACCTTGGTCAGCCATGCTTCCGGCACCTTGATGCGCTCCCGGTCGGCGGCCTGCCAGTGCAGGAACCCGTCCTGCACGGCGTCTTCGGCGTCGGTGGCGGAGCCCAGGAGCCGGTAGGCCAGCGAGGCCAGCCGGTTCCGGCTGGCCTCGAACTGACTGGTGTCGAAGCGATCAGGGGCGGTGCCGTCCATGCGGATCACCTTAGGCGGCAACCCGCTTCTCGGCAGCGGCAGGTAGCGCGGCGTCCATACGGTGCTTGCGCTTGGGCAGGCCGAAGGTGGGGTGCGAGGTGGCCCACAGCGACATCTTGAGGATGCCCGCCTTGATCCGCGCGGGATTCCGGCCACCCATGTACTTCGGCTTCGCCTGCCCTTCGTCGTCGACCGTCTGCAGGATCCCGTCCCGCCGTCCGAGGCTGATGTGGTTGCCCTCGTAGACCAGCTTGGTGTTCGCGATCTTGCGGCCGGTCAGGCGGCCCACGATCGCCTCGACGGCCTGCCGGCCGGTGTAGCCGGCCGAAGCGCAGGACATCGGCAGCGGCCGGCCGTTGTCGCCGATGGCGTAGGCGCTGTCACCGATGGCGTAGACGTCCGCGTGCGAGACCGACCGCATGGTGCGATCGACGACGATCCGACCGTTCTCGGCGACCTCAAGACCGCCGGCGGCGGCGAGAGGGCTGACCGCGAACCCGGCCGTCCACACGGTCACGTCGGCCGCCAGGGCGGTGCCGTCGGCGCAGAGCACCCGCGCCGCTTCGACGGCTTCGACCTCGCTGTGCTCCAGGACGGTGATGCCCAGCCGGTCGCAGGCCTGACGCAGGTGGCCGCGGGCACCGGCGGAGAGCCGGGCGCCGAGCTCGCCGCGGGCGACCAGGGCCACCGACAGGCCGGGCCGGGATTCGGCGATCTCCGTGGCGGTCTCGATGCCGGTCAGCCCGTCGCCGACGACCACGACATTCCGGCCTTCGCCCCGCCCGCCCAGATAGTCCAGTCGCTCGCGCAGACGCCGCGCCGAGGGCCGGGCGGCGACGTCGAACGCGTGCTCGGCCACGCCGGGGACGCCATGAACGTCACCGCGGCTGCCGAGCGCGTAGAGAAGCGTGTCGTAGCCGACCTCGCCGCCGCCGTCGGCGTCGGCCACGGCGACGACCTGGCGCTCGGGGTCGACGGCGGTGACACGGGCCAGACGCAGCCGTATCCCCGTGCCCGCGAAAACGTCGACGAGCTTCGGAGCCTCGATCTCCCGGCCGGCCGCCAACTGGTGCAGCCGCATGCGCTGGACGAAGTCCGGCTCGGCGTTGACCACGGTGATCTCGGTGTCCTCCGAGGACAGCCGACGGGCCAGGGTCCCGGCGGCGTAAGCCCCGGCGTAGCCGGCGCCGAGAACGACGATGCGGTGCTTCATGTGTTCGCTCCTGTCGGTTCGCTTGCTCTCGGTGACTTGAGCGGAACAGCGCCCCGATTGCTGACAGGAACTGCATGTGTCATGGGTCACAGAGCGGCGTGGACCGCGCGGACGGGGTTCCTCAGCGCCGCAGCGCCGCCCTCGCCGGCAGGGTCACTGCCAGCAGGCCCAGGCCCACCGCGCCGCCGGCGAAGGCCGCGTACACCAGGGGAGGTACGTACGGGGCCTCGCCGGTGAGGCCGCGCATCATCGGGATCAGTGTCGCGGCGGTGATGGCCGTGCCGAGGACGATGCCGGTCACCGCCACCAGGAGGCCTTCCCAGCGCAGCATCCGCATCACCTGGCGCCGGGTGGAGCCGACGAGACGGAGCATGCCGAGTTCGCGGCGGCGGTCGAGGACGGTCATCACGAGCGTGTTGACGGCGGCGACGGCGGCGAAGCCACCGAGGACGCCCGCCATCGTGTAATTGGCCCAGGCGTTGAGCTCGCGGTCGGTGCTCTGCTCGACCACGTAGCCGGAGGCGTCGGTGACCTTGCCGAGCGGGGCGAGGGCCTGTGCGTCGCCGCCCCGTACCAGGAGCGTGCTGTCGAAGCCCGAGGTGACGTGGGCGGCCAGCGACGCGCGGTCCATGGTCACCGCGGCGAGGCCGAGCCCGCGGCCGTACACGGCGACGACCTCGGGGCTGGTCCTGGTGCCGTCGGGGAGGTAGAGGGGCAGTGTGTCGCCGACCTCGACCTTCGCCGACGTGGCGAGCGTCTTGTCGATGGCGATCCGGCCCTGGCCGACCCGGTCCAGGCTGCCGCTGCGCACGTCGAGGTCCTGCACCTTCGCGAGCTGCGCGCCGGAACCGGAGATGCCCTGGGTCGCCGAGCTCTGGAGCCACCGGTCGCCGCCCGACCCGACGGGCACGAGCACCTGCGTGTCGAGCAGGCCGACGGCCGCGTCGACGCCGGGCGCGCGGGTGGCCCGGTCGACGGCGTCGGCGGGCAGCCCGGCCGGGTCCGTGACCACGTGGTCCGCGGTGACGCCGGCACGCAGCTGCTTCGCGGCGACATGGCTCTCGCTCGTGTGCATGAAGACGAGCGTCGAGGCGAAGGCCATGGCCAGCACGATCGGGGTGATCGCGGAGGCCAGTCGACGGGCGTTCGTACGGGAGTTGGCGGCCGCGAGCGAGGCCGAGGCACCGCCGCCGCTCAGCGGGAGCCCGAACAGCTCCGCGCACAGCCGCGCCACCAGCGGGCCGAGCAGCGCGACGGCGAGCATGAAGAGCATGACGACTCCGAGGGCGGCGTTGGCCGCGTCCTCCCCCGCCGAACGGGCGGCGACGACGGTGAGGAACCCGCCGCCGACGAGGGCGCCCAGGCCCAGCAGCGTACGGATCACACCCGGCCGCAGTGGCTCCACCGACGCCTCGGTGAGCGCCTGCCCCGGCCTGATCTTCGCGGGTCGGCGCCCGGCGGCCCAGCCGGCGGTGAGCGCGGTCAGCAGTCCCGCGCCGACGGCGACGACCAGAGGGATCCAGGAGATGTGCAGGTCCACGGCCTCCGGAACGGCCCCGCGGGCCTGCAACTGCCCGAACCACCAGTGGGCGAGCCCGATCCCCGGCAGGCAGCCGACCAGACCGGCGGCGGGCGCGACGAGCAGCGCCTCCGCGGCGACCGCGCGGCGGATCTGCCGCGGAGTGGCCCCGACGGCGCGCAGCAGCGCGAACTCCCGGGCCCGCTGGGCGACGGACAGCGCGACCGTGCCGGACGCCGTGAAGACGGCGACCATGGCGGCGATCCCGCCGAAGGAGCCGCCGAGCGCGGTGAGCATCTCCCTGGCGTACCCGAGTCCACGGTCCTCCACGGCGCCGCGATCGTCCCCGGTGTGCACCCTGGCGCCGGAGCCGGCGAGCGCCTTCTCCACACCGGCGGCGAGCGCGTCGGCGTCCGCCCCGTCCTTCGCCAGTACGGCGATGGCGTCGGCCTTGCCGGGATGCCCGGCCAGCGCGGAGGCCTGGGCGTCGGCGAACCAGCCCGTGGCTCCCTCGGCCATGTCGCCGGGTCCGGTCTTCGCCAGCCCGGAGACGCGGAAATCGGCGCGTCCGGTGGCGGTTTCGAGCACGACCGTGTCGCCGACGCCGGCCTTCGCGGCCCTCGCGGCGGCTGCGTCGAGTACGACCTCGCCGGTACGGGGTGCGGCACCGGAGGTGAGCGCGGCACCGGTGAAGGTGTGCGCTCCCCAGCCGTGGCCCGTCAGCGTGCCGTCGCCCTGGCGCACCGGGAACGTGAAGTCCGGCACCGCCCCTTCCGCGCCGGGCACGCGGGCCGCCTTGCCGGCCAGTGCGGCGTCCACACGTGCCGTGTCCGGCAGCAGGTCCGCCGACTCGGACCGGCTGTCCCCGCTGCCCGTGACGAAGCGGGCGTACTGGTCCGCGGCCACCACCACCGGCGCCGTGGCGTACCGCTCGGCCGGAACCGAGGCGCGGGCGCCCGTCTCCAGGAGGATGCCGCAGGCGGAGACGATCAGCGCCGCCATCATCAGCGCGACGAACGTGCCCGCGAACGACGCGGGTTTGAAGCGCACGGCCGCGCGGGCGAGGCCGTTGGGGGCGAACCTCCTCACGCCGCCGCCCCCACCATCGCGCCCGAACGGGAGGTCAGGGCGGCCATGTGCGCCGCGATCTGCTCCGCCGAGCCGCGGTCGAGGCCACCGGCGAAGACGCCGTCCGCGAGGAACAGCACGCGGTCGGCCCAGACGGCCGCGGCCGGGTCGTGGGTGACCATGACGACCGTGGCCCCGAGGGTGTCCACCGCGTGCCGGAGCAGGCCGAGGACCTCGGCGGCGGTGCCGGTGTCGAGGGCGCCGGTGGGCTCGTCGGCGAACACCACGTCCGGGCTGGTGATCAGGGCGCGGGCGATGGCCACGCGCTGCTGCTGGCCGCCGGAGAGCTCGCCGGGCCGCCGCTTCGCCTTGTCGGTGAGGCCGACCTGCGCGAGCACCGCCTGTGCCCGTCGGCGGTCCTGGCGCTGCCCGGCGAGGCGTATCGGGAGCAGCACGTTCTGCTCGACGGTGAGGGAAGGCAGGAGGTTGAAGGCCTGGAAGACGAAGCCGAGGCGGCTGCGGCGCAACTCGGTGAGCTGGTTCTCCCGCATGCCCGTGATCTCCGTACCGCCGAGGCGCACCGAGCCGGCCGACGGCCGGTCGAGGCCGGCGGCGCACTGCAGGAAGGTGGACTTGCCGGAGCCGGAAGGGCCCATGACGGCGGTGAACGTGCCGCGTGGCAGGGCGAGGTCGATGCCCGCGAGCGCGTGCACGGCACCGGCGCCGCGGCCGTACTGCCGCCGGACGCCGCGCAGTTCGACGGCGAGACCGGGCGCGCCCTGGGCCTCCGGCCGGTCGTCCGTCTTCTGCCGCTTGCCGCTGCGCAGCCTCATGGTCCGTCCTCTCGCGATCTTTTCGAGCCGATGACTCGAAGCTACGGATCACGGTCTTGGCGAACCATGGCGGCTGCTGGCGGATCGGGGGTGGGGATAACCCCACGCGCCTTACCTGCGTCTGCGGCGGATCATTTCGCTGATGCCACGCGGTAGCGGAGGTAGACGAATTTCGAACTGAAGGTGCGTGTCTCGACGAGTTCGAGATCCACCCGGCGCTCGTGCCGGGGAAAGAACGGAATGCCACCGCCCACCAGCACCGGGTGGACCATGACCCGGTACTCGTCGATCAGACCCAGCGCCGCGGCCTCGGCGGCGAGCGTCGCGCCGCCGATCGCGATCTCGCCCTCCCCCGGCTCGGCTCGCAACCGCTCGATCTCCTCCGCCAGGCCGCCGGAGGCCAGGCGCGCATTGCCCTGCACCGCCGACAGCGTGGTGGAGAACACCACCTTCGGGAGCGGGTTCCAGAGCGCGACCCACTCGAGTTCGGCCTCGTCGAGCGATCGATCCTGGTCGGCGGTCTCCCAGTACAGCATCGTCTCGTACAGCCGTCGTCCCAGCAGGTGGACGCCGACCTGTCGGATCTCGTCGATCCAGAAGCGGAAGACGTCCTCGTCGGGCACCGTCCAGTCGAAGTTGCCGTCCGGCCCGACGATGTAGCCGTCGAATGAGGCACCCATCGAATAGGTCACGCTGCGCATCAGCAGTCCTCCTCGGTAACGGGTTCGACAGTATGACCGCCGGACGACGCAGAACTCATCGCGGATCGCGGCATCCCCGGCCGGTTTCAGGACCAGGCGATCTCGCCATGCCGGGAGACGAAGCGTCCGGTACCGGCGCCGGGCCCCTCGGTGGCCAGGGCGACGATCGCGTCCGTGCCCTCGGTGACGGTTTGGGGGCCGCTGTGACCGTTGAGGTCGGTCGCGGTGTAGCCGGGGTCGGCGGCGTTGACGCGGATGTCCTTGAGCCCCTTCGCGTACTGCGTGGTCAGCATCGTCAGGGCCGCCTTCGACGAGGTGTACAGCGGCGCGACGACACGCGACTCGGGCCGGTCGGGATCGTGGGTGAGGGCGAGGGAGCCCATGCCGCTGCTGACGTTGACGATCACAGGGTCGTCCGAGCGGCGCAGCAGCGGCAGGAACGCGGTGGTGGTGCGGACCACGCCGATGACGTTGATGTCCAGGACGGCGCGGGCGTCGGCGGCGGTGAGGTCGCCGGGATCGCCTACGGGGCCGTGCACACCGGCGTTGTTGATCAGGACGTCGATCCTGCCCTCGTGTTCGGCGACGTCCGCGGCCGCGGCGGCCACGGAGGCGTCGTCGGTCACGTCGATGGGGACGTAGCGGGCGCCGAGCGCGGCAGCGGCCTCCTCGCCCCTCTCGCGGTCACGGGCTCCCACGAGCACGGCATGGCCGTACTCGATCAGGCGGCGGGCGGTCTCGCGGCCGAGACCCTTGTTGGCTCCGGTGATGAAGGTGATCGTCATGCCTTCGATCCTGGTCCCGGCCGGTAAGGCGGACCAGGGAGGCTTCGACGGTAGGACGACCAGTACCACCCTCGCGCCCCCACAGACGACCGGGGATGCGGGACGATGGAGATCATGTCGATGTCACCCGGAACCGGACTGGGCGCGGTGCTCCGCACATGGCGGGACCGGCTGCCCCCGTCGGCCGCCGGGCTGCCGGTGGCCCGCGGGCGCCGGGCGGTGGGGCTGCGGCGGGAAGAACTGGCCGAACTGGCCGGGGTGTCGGTCGACTACATCGTGCGCCTGGAACAAGGACGGGCCACGACACCCTCGGCATCGGTGGTGGCGTCCCTGGCGCGCGCCCTGCAACTGTCCATCGCCGAGCGGGACCACCTGTACCGGCTGGCCCAGCTCGTACCGCCGGTGGACGGCACGATCTCCGACCATCTGCCGCCCGGCATGCAGCGGGTCCTCGCCCGCCTCGGGGACGTGGCGGTCGCCGTGTTCGCGGCGGACTGGCAACTGGTGTGGTGGAACCGTGGGTGGGCCGCCCTGCTGGGCGACCCCTCCCCCACCCCGCCCCGGCTGCGCAACTTCGCCCGCGACAGATTCCCGGTCGACGGCGCCTCCCCCCGCCTCGCGCTGTGGCCGGTGACCGAGGCGGACCGCGACGCCACCGACGCCGCCGTCGTCTCCGACCTGCGCCGCGCCACCGGCCGCTTCCCCGAGGACAGCCGCCTGGCCGCGCTGATCCGCGAACTGAACGCGGGCAACAGGAAGTTCGCCGCGCTGTGGGCGACGGGAGAGGTGGCCGCGCACCGCGAGGACCACAAGACGATCGACCACCCGTCGGTGGGCCCCATCACGGTGGACTGCGACGTCCTGACCGACGGCGACTCCGAGCTCAAGATCGTCATCATGACCGCGGCGCCCGCCAGCGAGGACGAGACCAAACTCCACCTCACCGCCGTCGCCGGCCCACCGGCCACCACGCACAACTGACCCGCGCGGAAAAAGCGCAAAGGCAAGGAGAGTGTGTACTCCTTGCCACTCTCAACCTATAGCGCACTGGGGGGCTTGCGGCAAGGCCCCGGTCGGGCCGCAGAATGAGCGGCCGAAGCCACAAGCTGCGGAAATGACGGGGGCGTTCAGATGATTGACGTGATCGTGGTCGGCGGCGGACCCACCGGTTTGATGCTGGCCGGCGAATTGCGGTTGCACGGCGTACACGTGGTCGTGCTGGAGAAGGACGTAGAGCCGACCCCGATCGTCCGCTCGCTCGGCCTGCACGCGCGCAGCATCGAGGTGATGGATCAGCGCGGGGTGATCGATCGATTCCTGGCGCTCGGTCAGCAGTACCCGGTCGGTGGCTACTTCGCCGGAATCAGCAAGCCCGCGCCGGAACGGCTGGACACCTCGCATCCGTACGTCCTCGGCATCCCGCAGACCACCACCGACAGCCTGCTGGCCGAGCGCGCCACCGAGCTCGACGCCGAGGTCCGGCGCGGCTGCGCGCTGGCCGGGCTGAGCCAGGACGACCACGGGGTGAGCGCCGAGCTGGCCGACGGCACGCGGCTGCGCTCGCGCTACGTCGTCGGCTGCGACGGCGGCCGCAGCACGGTGCGCAAGCTGCTCGGCGTCGGCTTCCCCGGCGAGCCCAGCCGCGTCGAGACCCTGCTGGGCGAGATGAAGCTGACCGCGGAGCCGGAGACGCTGGCCGCCGTGATGGCCGAAGTCCGCAAGACCGAGAAGCGGTTCGGCGCCATGCCCCTCGGGGACGGGGTGTACCGCGTCGGCGTGCCCGCCGAAGGGGTGGCCGAGGACCGTTCCGTACCGCCGACTCTCGAGGAGTTCAAGCGACAGCTGCGGGTCATCGCCGGCACCGACTTCGGCGTGCACTCACCCCGCTGGCTGTCCCGCTTCGGCGACGCCACCCGGCTGGCCGAGCGCTACCGGGTCGGCCGGGTGCTGCTGGCCGGCGACGCGGCGCACATCCACCCGCCGGTCGGCGGGCAGGGGCTCAATCTCGGCATCCAGGACGCGTTCAACCTCGGCTGGAAACTGGCCGCCGAGGTGGGCGGCTGGGCACCGCAGGGGTTGCTGGACAGCTACCACACCGAGCGGCACCCGGTGGCGGCCGACGTGCTGAACAACACCCGCGCGCAGATGGAGCTGCTGTCCAACGAGCCGGGCCCCCAGGCCGTACGCAGGCTGCTGTCGGAACTGATGGACTTCGAGGAGGTGAACCGGTATCTGACCGAGAAGATCACCGCGACCGGGATCCGCTACGACTTCGGCGAGGGCCACGAACTCCTCGGCCGGCGGCTGCGGGACGTGGAGCTGAAGCGGGGGAACCTCTACGCATTGATGCACGGCGGTCGCGGCCTGCTGCTCGACCAGACCGGCCGGTTGTCGGTGGCGGGCTGGGACGACCGGGTCGACCACGTCGTCGACGTGAGCGAGGAACTGGACGTGCCCGCGGTACTCCTCCGGCCGGACGGCCATGTGGCGTGGGTGGGCGACGATCAGCAGGATCTGCTCAGCCGGCTGCCCAAGTGGTTCGGCGCTGCCGCCAGTTGACGCAGTGGCGCGCACGTTCGCCGCCCCCGCGGCCTGCCGTGTCTTCAGATCCACGTGTCGAGCCACATCCTCGCGCGCCAGTCGGCGTACGGGATCGTCTGGCCCATGTAGACCGGGAAGAAGTAGATGAAGTTCCAGGCGATGAGCAGCACGAGCGCGCCCGCCGCCACCGTCCCCTGTATGCGACGCTTCTCAGCCGCCCCCGGCGGCCCCAGCACCGCTCCCAGCATCATCGTCACGGCCAGGCTCAGGTACGGCACGAAGACGACGGCGTAGAAGGAGAAGATCGTACGGTCCTGGTACAGGAACCAGGGCAGGTAACCGGCGCTCACCGCACAGAGGATGGCGCCGGCACGCCAGTCGCGGCGCAGTGCCCATCGGTAGAGCAGGTAGATGAGTGCGCAGCACGCCGACCACCACAGGAGCGGCGTGCCGAGCGCGAGGATCGTCTGTGAGCAGTCGGTCGTCGCGGTGCAGCCGTCCTTCCCGGGCGCCGGCGACTCGTAGTGGAAGAGCACGGGGCGGCCGAGGACCAGCCAACTCCAGGGATTGGACTCGTACTTGTGGGGAGTGTGCAGTCCCACGTTGAACTGGTAGACCCCGTACTCGTAGTGCCACAGGCTGCGCAGCGGAGCCGGAATCCACGACCAGGTGCCGCCGCGGCCGTCCGCCCAGTGGCGTCCGTAACCGTTGCCGGACAGGAACCAGCCGCTCCATGTCGCCACATACGTCACCACACTGACCGCGGCGACGGACAGCACCGACCAGCCGAGGTCCTTGCGCAACACCGCGCGATACGGGCGGCGCGCCCCCGCCACGCGGCGGGCGCCGACGTCCCACAGCAGGGTCAGTGCCACGAAGAAGACCAGGAAATACAGGCCGCTCCATTTACTCGAAGCCGCCAGTCCCAGGCAGACACCGGCCGCGAGCCGCCATGGACGCAAGCCCGTCCCGGCATGATCACCCGTGTTCCCGTCCGGACGCGTACGGCCGTCCTCGCCGACCGGCAAGGCCGCCGCGAGCCGGGCCCGCGCCTGGTCCCGGTCGATCAGCAGACATCCGAACGCCGCGAGCACGAAGAACATGACGACGAGGTCCAGCAGAGCGGTACGGCTCATCACCACATGCAGGCCGTCCATCGCCAGCAGTGCGCCGGCCAGGCAGCCCAGCATCGTCGAACGGAACAGGCGGCGGCCTATTCGGCACAGCATCAGCACCGACAGCGTGCCCAGGAGCGCCGTCATGAAGCGCCAGCCGAACGGGTCGAGGCCGAACATCCCCTCACCGAGGGCGATCACCCACTTGCCCATGGGCGGGTGTGCGACGAAGGCCCCGGTGTCGGTAAGAGAGATCACCTGGGGGTCCGCGAGTACCTGCGGGTCGGCGATCTTACGGTCCGGCCAGGTGCCCTCGTAGCCGAACCGCAGCAGGGACCAGGCGTCCTTGGCGTAGTAGGTCTCGTCGAAGACGAAGGCATGAGGACGGCCGAGCTGCCAGAAACGTATCGCTCCGGCCAATACGGCGACGAGTACCGGCCCCAGCCAGTCCATCGCCCTCCCGAGGCGGTGGGCCGGTGCCGGGCCGAGCCCCAGGAATTCCCAGAGGCGAGTGGACGGCTTCGGAAAGGGCGGAACCAGGCGCTCGCGGGTGTCGGTCCGGGGGCGTTCGGTGTATCCGAACTGGCGAAGCCGGTAACGCCAGTTGGTGGGCGGCGTTGCCGGACGGGTGCCTTCAAGGACATGGGAACGGGGCGCGTTGCTACTCGTCACCGGATGACCTTAAGCAGTGACGTGGGCGGAGTAGTGGTGATCTGCGTTCTTGCCGGGCGCCCGCAATGCAGCCAACGCAACCTCACCGGTATGGTCGGCCCCAAGGGTCGGGGTACCGGATTCCCTGATGCGTTCGACCGCACGCAGGGTTGGGACATTTCAGTGTTTCAGACGCAGGATCCAGAACCGGCCAGATATAGCCGCAGTAGGCGCACGAGAGCGTATATGCCGGATGCGGCGCCGACACGGTTTTCCTTCGAGGCGGCTCCGTGGGCTCATCCGCGTCACGCATGCTCCACACCCAATATGCCCACATCAGCAGCAGCATCCCGAGAACGGCACCTGATCCGATCCAGCCAACGACATCGTCTGACATGGCTCAGTCCCTTCTCTGTCGCCCTCTCCCGTCGAGGGGCCAAAAAAGCGGAGCCCGGTTCCGTCAACCGGCCTGTTTCGGCCGGAAGATGCCTCCGCAGCTTTGGTGCCTGGCCGGCCGCCGGCCGTGCCCGGTGACCTTGTCCACGCACACATGGCACATCCAGGAATCGCAGCGATCGCACCGCCGCGCGTAGAGCTGGGCGCTGACATCGGCCATCGGCCCAGCGAGATCCTCCTGGGTCAGACCGAGGTTCGCGGCGATGTCCCATATGCCCTGCTCCCCCATCGGGTCGGGACGCAAGTCCTCAGGATCGATGGTTCGTCGGCAACTCACACATTTCGGATGCGGTTCAATGCGGTGGGACTTCTCCGTTCCGAGGTTGCCCGCTTGCTTCGGGGTTGACTCAGGTTCGGGTTCTGGTCCCTTCTCGGGAGCTGCCATGTCCCGGGATTCGCCGGTTGGTTGACTCTTCTTGCCTCTCCTGCGGAACCATTGCATGGGGCGGATCGTAGTGGCGGGGATCGGGACCCCTCCCGAAGCTGGGACAGTGCGTCATATGGCGCGTCCGTGTCGCCGGCGGTGGTGTCGGCGGGGCGGTGCGTGGCGACGCCTACGAGATCTCGGTCTCAGCCGTCGAAGCCCGACGCGACTGTCCCCAATTCCTCATAGCCGGACCTGAATCGGGCGCCCGTTCCACGGCCCAGCGCCGCAAGGCAAGCCCAAAGCCCACTCCGGCGATCAGCGCGGGAACGGCCAACTCGGTTGCCAGCGATGCCACCCAGTCGGGGTTCATCTGCCGCGTCAGGCCGCTGGTGTACTGGCAGGTCGCCTGCGGCGGGAAGAAGCTGTACTCCAGCGTCTTCGGCGCCTGGGTCCCCCAGTCCGCCCCTGCCGCACAGGCCGACGACGGCCCCGCGACCAGCCACCATCCGGCGAACGCGTAGACCATGAGGAAGACGGAGCCGAGCACGAAGAACGCCGCTCCCGTACGGCGGAGTTTCGCGGACCTGGACATCGGCACGACGAGCTCGCTGCCGAGTGGCGGATCGAGACACTCGGCGATCAGGGCCACGAGCAGACAGACGACCAGGACCAGAAAGCTGCCCCAGAGCAGCACGTTGAGCACTCCCCCGCCGCCGATCGAGGAGACCTCTCCGTACTGGAACTCGCAGATGGTGGCCGGCGGAAACGCCTGATCCCGCACCCGCAGGAGCCGGCCCGGCCCCTGCGTCAGCCCGTGCTGGCACCGCTCGTCGAACTCCATCATGCCGAACACGGCGATGGCCGAGCCGACCACCACAGCCCCGAAGGAGATTCCTGCCGCGGCCCATAAGCCGCCCGTCCGGTAGCCCCCATGCGTACGCGCGTTTGACATTCGCGCACAGTAACCGACCGCAGGCCCGGCGGCGGAAGCGCGCCGCCGGACGCTGCCGTTCGCCTCCGGAGGCTCAGTCCACGTCCCCGTAGGACGTGCCGATCTTCAGAGCGTCCACGTAGTGGTCCACCGAGTTCGAGTCGGCGCCGTAGACACCCCACTTCGGGTGGTTCTCGCTGTCGAAGGTCCGGCAGTTCCAGCGCTGGGTGCCGCTGTTGAAGGTCTGCTTGGCGCCGTTGAACCAGAGTTCGACCCAGCCGCCGCGCGTCTGGTCGGACAGGTGGAGGCCGATGACGATGTGGTTCCAGGCACCGGCGGAGACGGACCTAGTCCAGATCGTGTGCACGGTTCCGTCCGGTTGCCGCTGGATCACCGTCAGCTTGCCGCCGATCATCTTGAGCACGACGGGCCAGTTCTGCTGGTGGTCGCCGTACGACTTCCACTGGAAGATCGCGTTGTTGTCGACCGTACTGGAGAGCTTGCTGGCCCAGCCCAGGTAGCGGGTGCTGCCGTTGGTGAAGGTGTAGTCGTCGCCGCCCACGACGATGCCGCGGCTCTCGCAGCGGTTGGAGCCGGCCGGCTTGCGGTAGCGCCACACCTCGCCCCGCGCGGATTCGTCCACCGCGGTCACGCTGCCGGGCGCGCCGCAGTTGCTGCCGATGTGGCCGAAGACGCCGGTGCCGCGGGAGGCGTCGCCGTCCCAGATCACCGCGGCATGAGCCTGGCCGGCCAGCAGGGTCATGACGGCCGCGGCTGCGGTGCAGACGGTGGCGAGTGCTCTGCGCTTGGTGTTCATATGTGCCCTCCTGTGTCGATGGTGTCGATCGGTGGGGGGTCGGGCGTCACGGATGTCGAGCGTCACGGATGCCGGGCGTCACGGATGCCGGGCCTCGCTACGGCAGGCCCCAAGCCGGGGCGTCGCCGTTGGCCGGGACGTTCCGTGGTGTGAGTCGCGGCCGGTCGCCGCGCCGGGTCACGACGGCCGTACGGCCCCGGCGCACGCCGACGGCGATGGTTCCGTCGCCGCGGTCGCGGTACGGAAGCCGGGAGCCGTTCGCCTTTTCGCGGACCTCGATATCGCCGTCGATTCCGTGCCGCAGCACCAGCGGTTCGCCCGCCTCGCTCGTCACAGCGATCCAGTCGGTCCGGCCGCCCGACCGGGAGGCGTCGACGAGGAAGGCGCCCTGCGTACGGACCCGGGAGATCGAGACGTCGGGCCAGGTCGAGGAGACAGCGGGGAACACCCGCACCACGCCGCCGTGGCTCTGGGTGACCATGTCGAGCAGCGACTGGCCCGCGCTGATAGGGCTCTCCAGCGCGAAGTTGGAGCCCTCGCGGTACATGGTGTTCGGCGTCAGGGCGCAGTTGTCGACGACGTTGCCGTCCAGATAGAAGCGCAGATACGACAGCGCCTCCTCCGCGTTGCCGAACAGCGTCTCCATGGATGAGGCGGCGGCGAAGCTGTAGCCGTGCCAGCGCGCCTGCATCGAGGTCCAGTGGTCGAAGGTGCGCCGCTCCAGCTTCTCCTGGAGGGGGTACAGCCACAGCAGGTGGGAGAAGTGGCGGTGGGATTCGGCGAGGGGGACGCCGGCGCCGATCATCACGCCGTTCTCGTTCTCGTGGTACGGGACCAAGCGGGCGAGGATGTCGCGCCATCGCCCGGCGTGCGGGTCGTCAAGGCGCAGTCGTTTCGCCGAGGCCAGCAGCGTCGCACAGCCCCACTTCAGCAGCGACAGGTCGTACGTGCAGTCGGCGGCGTTGGCGTACTCGGGCGAGCGGGTCTCGGGCAGGTGCAGCCTGCCGTCCGCGCCATCGGTGAGGAAGCGGGCGTGGTGGTTGACCGCCTTGGTGAGCACCGGGTGGATGACATGGCGCAGCACCTTGTCGTCCATGTGGTGGCGGTAGGTGACCCAGGTGTTGTGCAGGGCCCAGATGAGGTTGCCGGTGTGGTCGTTGGGGTCGATGCCGGGACGGCCGACGTAGCGCGGGCCGGAGCGCAGTTGCCAGTCGCCGGGGTGGCAGAGCGCGTATGTCTCGCCGTCGCGCAGCTCCGGCCGGATGTTGGTCTCCAGGTTCTCGTGGTAGCGGGCGAAGGTGGGCGTGATGGCGTCGAGTTCGCGGTGGTTGGAGCCGTTGGCCACCGGATAGGTGACCTGGACGTTGGTGTTCCACCAGATGTTGGTCCAGCCGTTGCCCGACTCGGGGAACCAGGGGCCGAAGACCGGGGTGACCGGGCCGCCCGCGCGGGTGGCGCAGGCCAGCTTGTAGAGCTGGATCCAGTAGAAGCGCTGGACCTTCTTGTCGGGCACGGAGACCAGGCTGCGCCGGTAGAAACCGTGCCACCAGCGCCGGTGCCGTGTGATCTCGCGGTCCGGGGCGCCGTCGAGCGTTTCGTCGACCGCACGGACCGCCTGGTCGCGACCCGTCGAGTCCGGATAGCCGTACGCGATGGAGGCAGCCAGCAATCGCCGTGTACCAGAGCGGACCTCGCGCCAGGCGGTGGAGTAGCCGCCGCCCGCGTGCAGCGGCTGCTCGACCAGGCCGAGGGTGACGGCCGGGTCCGGGTTGCCGGTGTAGTCGGGTGGCAGGCGGATGGTGCGGGTCGTCCGCGCGGGCAGCGGGGTGAAGCCCCACGTCGCGGACTCCTCGCCCGCGGTGGGTTCGAGGCGGGCGAGGAGCACGTCGCGGTGGTTCAGGATCAGGGCGCTGAACTTCGCTCCCCCGCGCGTGGTCGTGATCGTGCCGGTCAGTTCGGCGTCGTCGAGGTCGAGCCGCCAGTCCACGGCGGTGATGGCGCCGGCGAAGGTGAGGGTGAGGTGGCCGACGCCGAGCCGCGAGTATCCGATCGCGGCTTCCCATTGGCCGCGCTGGTCCTGCACCAGACCGTTGTTGATCATGATGCGCAGGACGTTGTCCTCCCCCGGCTTCCGGTAGAGGTGCGCGGCCATGTAGCCGTTGCCCAGGAAGGGTCCCTCCTGCCAGCTGCCGGGGACGCGTTTCCATAACATCGCGGCGTCGTCGAGCAGTTCGCCGTGTACATCGCGCTGGTGTGAGCGACCTGCCCACGCCACGGGGGAACCGGCCGCGAGCACGGCCGCTGAGCTGCCCGCGACGAAGGCCCGCCGGGAGATCAGCGCTGCCGATGCAGCTTCCACCGTTAAAGCTCCGAGGAATGTGTGTCTGAACGAGGATGATTCGGGCATGCGCCATCTCCTCATGCCGATACATTGGATGACCCGCAGAATCGGCGACATTACATGCACTCGTCAAGGCGCAGAACAAGAATTGATCGGGTGAATGAGGTCGGAACACGGGAGGATCAGGCAGCTGGCGGGGTCAGCGGCCAAGGAACATCCGATGACTTCCGCTACTGACGTCCAACCTGAGTCAGTCGGCCCTTTCGACATACGACGCCAGATTGGCCAGCGAGGAACTGATCCCCTCCTCGTGGGCCGCCTGGTCGATGCCGGACGGCACACCCGTGGCGGTGACGGTCACCTCGGTCCCGTCACCGACGGCAGCGAGGAACCAGGTCATCGTCATCGTGCCCGCGTAGGACGGGTCGTCGGCCTCGAACACCGCCCGCTGCACCACGCGTTCCGGCGGCACCAGGTCGGCGAATTCGACGTCGACGACGTCCGTCGCGTCCGACGTCTTGCCGGGGCTGTCGGTGGGATCGAGGTAGGTGAGGACCATCCGGAACCCGCCGCCGGGCTGGGGATCCCACCGCTCGACCCGCCCGCGCATGCCGTCCGGCGGCAACCATGCCTCGAGGGACTCCCGGTCGAGGAGGGCACCGTAGACAGCCGCCGGTGGAGCCTCGATCAGCCGGCTGGCGCGGTCGATCCTGTCCATGAGAAGAGTCTAGAACCGGAGATCCCTCTCGTGGCGGCTCTTGTGGAGTCGGCCGCGGTCATCGCGTCCCGCAGCGACCGCGCAAGAGCTCGGCACCGTCGCCTTCGAGGTCGTCGCAGTATGTCGCGCGCCCGGTCATCGCCATGACCAGCGCCAAGGTCGTACCCGAGACGAGCGGCCCGGAGCCGGTGGTGAAGGGGCCGTCCTTCGCGACGAGTTTCAGCCCGCCGATGCGCCCCTTGGCCACGACCACGAGGTCGGAGCCCCGGTAGTACTCCGCCACCCTCGTGACCACGTCGATCGGGTAGGCACGGCCGATGCCCAGCGGGCGGCGGATGTCCTCCGCGTGCACGATCGTCTCGCCGAGCATCGCGATGACGGGGAGGGGAGGATTGGTCGTACTGGGGACCACACGCTGGAATCTCGCCAGCGTCTCGGCCGGCGTCGCACCCAGTTGCTCGGCCAGCCGCATCGCCACCTGCCGGTCGAAGTCGAACCGGCAACGGAGCACACCCGCCAGCCACCGTACGGAGTTGAGACTCGCCGCGGCGGTGAGGTGTGCCAGTACCTCACGCACCGTCAACTCGGTGCACAGTGACGGCGTTTGCCACTGCTCGTCCGTCAGACCCGCGAGATCAGCAGCCAGCGCCGCTCGCTCAGTACGGATCAAGGGCCAAACGCCGGTCTTCCGGGAGCGGTCCGCTGCCAGTTCCGGTTCAGTCATGCGGGAGCGTCTCCTGTCAGGGTCCTGCTCTTGCTTACCGGAGAGAAGACCGTTGCCGCGGGGCGAACTCATCGCCCGCCGGTGTCACGGTCCGTGGCTGGGAGCCGCACCGACCCAGCGGTGATACGTATCCACGTCGACGTTGCTGCCGCAGACGATGGTGACGACGTGCCGTCCGGCGAAGCGGTCACGGTCCTCGATGATCGCCGCGATGCCGAGCGCCGCCGACGGTTCGACGACGAGGCCGGCGTGGTCGAGGAGCATCCGCATACCGACGATGATCGACTCCTCCTGGACCAGGACGGCGTCGTCGGCGACCAGGAGGAGGTCGTCCAGGACTTCCGGGATGGGATACCGGCCGGCGACTCCGTCGGCGATGGTGTTCGTCGAGTCGGTGGTGACCACGCGCCGCCCGCGCCACGACTGTGTCATCGCCGGTGCGCCCAGCGGCTGGACGCAGATCACCTCGACGTCGGGAGCCAAGGCCTTCAGCACGTGCCCCACACCGGTGGCCAGCGCCCCGCCGCCCAGAGCGACCAGCACGGCGTCGAACGACGGCGCGGCGTCCACCAGTTCCAGGCCGATGGTCGCCGCGCCCTCGCAGGTCTCGATGTCCAGGCTGTCCTCGACCAGCCGGATGCCGTCGTACCGTGCGATGGACGCCGCCCGCTCGCGAGCCAACTCGTGGTCGCCGTCCACCAGTTCCAGCCCGGCGCCCAGGTCACGGATGCGATCAAGCTTGGCCACGGTCGCGAAGCGGGAGGCCACGACGGTCACATCGAGCCCCCGGCCGCGACCGGACCAGGCCAGCGCCTGGCCGAGGTTGCCCGCGCTGGCGCACACCACGGCCCGCGAGCCATCGTCGGCGAGCAGGCTCGCGACCAGTTCGGTGCCGCGGGCCTTGAAACTGCGGACCGGATTCGCCGTTTCGAGCTTGATGCTCACCGTGCACCCGAGATCGGGTTCCAGCGGCTCGCAGCGGTACAGGGGAGTGTCGAGAAAGACCGGGTCGATCACCCGGCGAGCCGCCCGGATCCGAGCGGTGTCGAGGCGCGTCGTGTTGGCGTCCATGCGTCACATTCTCGCGTCGGGGTCCGTCAGTGCCGTGACGAAGCAACGCGACCCTCACTCGGGTCGGACCCGCGAAGGAAGGACACCACGATGCTGACCAACATCATGTACGTGACGCTCTACGTCACCGACCAGGACCGCGCGCTGCGGTTCTACACGGAACAGCTCGGTCTGGAGGAGCGCGTCGACGTTTCCAGTCCGCTGGGCCGCTTCCTGACCGTAGGCGTCCCCGGCAGTCCCGTCGAGATCCTCCTCTGGCCGCACGCCGCGGCCTCGGGGCAGCCGGCCGAGGCCGACCCGGTGACCGCGCCCGGTCCGGTCTTCCTCGAATCGGACGACCTGAGGAAGGACTTCAAGGTGCTGCGCGACCGCGGCGTGGCATTCGACCAGCCCGAACCGGAGGACTACGCGTTCGGGGTCCGTATCGAGGCGGTGGACCCGGACGGCAACCGGATCTCGCTGCGCCAGCGCAAACGGCTGAGCAGTAGCGGGAACTGACGGCCCGTAAGCCTGTGTGCGCCGGAGCGCTCCCGTGCATATACCTGCCGGTTTGGTGCGCGGGCGCTCCCCCCATACGGGGAATTGAGCCCCGGCCGTCTGTTCGCGGCACCCGGCACCCGATGCACTGGGGCATCAACCGATCATCCACATCTGTCATTCCAGCCCAACAACCCACGATCATCACAGGTCATCCCGAAAGGTCACCCCGAACAGCCCCGGGCGGGCAGTGCAGTACATCGGCGCACTACTAGGAGGCTTTCATGGCACTCACGCAGTGGACGAGGTCAATGGAGTGGCTGGCCGCGGCGTCGGAGGATCCCCGTGCCTGCAAGGAGGAGTGGCAGAACGGCAGTACCGGGGTCACCCTGCTGGCCGCCGGACGGTTCTGGGACGTGCTCGTCGTGCCGGAAGAACTCGGGCTGCGGGTCGCCGAGCTACTGGAGGAGCTGCCGCTGCTCAACCCCGGTCCCTGCCTGTTGGATACCCGTCGCCGTCATGTGGGCTTCCTCCTGCCCCCGGAGCCGTATGCGGTCTGGATCGGCACCGGGCTGCGCCTGCTCGGCAGGGGCACGTGGATCGCCGCTCCCGCGCCGCACTGCCGCTGGGGCGCGCTGCGCTGGATCGTCCCGCCGGACGGCACCGGCACCCTGACCATGCCGGAGGTCCTGGAAGTGGCGCTGCAGCGGTGCGCCGGCGAGTTGTCCCGTCTCCAGGGACTCCCGGGTCTCCCCGCGCCCGCCGCGCACAGCCAGACGACGACGTCGGACGCACAGTGGGGCGACGGCCGGCAGGTGTCCGTCGCACGGAGGCTCACCGGCGATCAGAGTCCGGCGATCGCACCCCGCCGACGCCCCACTCGTCGCGCAGATCGTCCCGTTGTGCCTGTGAGGAGCGACTGACCGCGCGGCCCGTCGCGACGCCTCCCTGACGTCTCCTTCATGCAGTAACTGACCGGCGTCGTAGGGCGATTGCGACGTGGTGCGACTCCGATGGAACCGCGGCCGTGGCTGAGGCGTTCTTGCGCGTACGGGACGTGTGAGGCGAACAGGAGGGGTGCGTGCGAGGGCGTATCGGCAAACGGCAGTTGGCGTTCGGGGGCGGTGCGGCAGGTCTCGCGGCGGTCCTCGTCGTGGGGTCCGTGCTCGCGCAGGACGAGCCGCCGGACATCGACGCGCCGCACGCCTGCCGGACCAGCGTCGGCGGCACCGCACCCCTCGACGGGACCGCCCGCGCCAAACCGTCCACCGTCACCTCCCCCACCACCGCAGCCCCCGACTTCGACGGCGACGGCCACCCCGACGTAGCCCTGACCGCGGGCCCGGGAGACGTCGAGAACGGATACCTCGGCGGGAGCATCCAGGTGGCGTACGGCTCGGGTTCCGGGACAGGCCTGGAGCGGTGCCAGTACCTCACGCAGAACGACCCCGCCATACCCGGCACGGCACGCGACGAGGCGATGTTCGGGTCCGACGCGGTGGCCCGGGACTTCGACGACGACGGCTACACCGACCTCGCGGCCTCCGTGTTCGAGGGGGACGGCGCCCGTGTGATCCTCATGTGGGGGTCACCGCGAGGGCTGACACACGCCGCCCGGGTGCCGGGGACGGACGGCAGCCACGTGCCCGGGGTGCAGGAGCCCCTCCTCGAGGAGCAGCTCGCCGCCGGTGACTTCGACGGTGACGGGCATGCCGACCTTGTCTTCGGACTCGGCTCCGACAAGGGGCTGTTGAAGGGCCCGTTCCGGCGGGACGGCACTCCCGCCGGAACGGGCCCGGTGCCCGCGCCGCGGATGCCGGCCGGCTTCGCGCGCGAGGCGGCGTACCGGGATCTCGTCGCCGGGGACCTCAACGGTGACGGCATCGATGACCTGGTGAGCTTCCACGACGCCGACACCGGCGGCGAGGAGGAGTGGTCCGACCTGCACTGGTCCGGCAGTTACCTGCGGGGCGGCCGCGACGGCTTCGCGCGGCCCGACGCCACGCACGTCCCCGCCGGGGCGACGGCCACGGTGGGCGACGTGGACGCGGACGGCTACGGCGACCTGATCGTCAGCCCTCGGGGCGGCCGGGCGAGCCGCAGCTCGGTCACCGTGGCGTACGGCACCGAGAACGGCCCGGGGCCCCGGACCACCACCCTCGACCGGGACTCCCCGGGCGTGCCCGGCAAGGAGCCCCAGAACGAGGACGCCGTCTTCACGTCCCTGGACGCCGGCGACGTGAACGGCGACGGCTCCGCCGACGTCGTGGCCGGGGCACCCCGGGCCGAGGTGTACGCGCAGGCGGGCCCAGAGGAGGTGCTGCTCTTCCTGGGCGGACGGCAGGGACTGACGGGCCGCAGCGCACGCGTGCTCGACGAGAGCGACGTCCGGGGCGTCCCGGGCAGCAACCACGCTTTCGGGCAGGCCGTCGGCCTCACCGACCTCGACGGCGACCACCGCGCCGAACTCGTCGTGTCGGCACCGGGCGACGACACCGCCCCCAGCTCGGCGTGGCTGCTGCCCGGCTCCGCCGACGGCCCGTCCACCCAGGGCGTCACCCGCCTGCACGCCAGTTCCTTCGGCGATGCTGAGGGCGTGCCGTCCCTCCTGATGGGCTGGGGGTTCGCCCGCTAGGACGGAGTCGTACCGTCCCTCCCTACGCAACCGGTCACATGTTGATCATGTGGCCGGCCAGCCCGTGGATGGCCTCCTTGACCGCCTCGCCCAGCGTCGGATGGCCGTGGACGTTGCGCGCGACCTCGTGGACGGTCAGGTCCCACTGCTGGGCGAGGGTCAACTCCGGGAGGAGTTCGGTGACTTCGGGACCGATCAGGTGGGCGCCGAGGAGTTCGCCGTACTTGGCGTCGCTGAGGATCTTCACGAAGCCCGCGGTGTCGCCCAGGCCGTGCGACTTGCCGTTGGCGGTGAACGGGAACTTCGCCACCTGGACGTCGTAGCCCCGCTCGCGTGCCTGCGCCTCGGTCCAGCCGAAGCTGGCGATCTGCGGCTGGCAGTAGGTAGCCCGCGGAATCATGACGTAGTCGAGCTCCATCGTCTCGGCGTCGGCGATCGTCTCGGCGGCCACGATGCCCATCGCCTCGGCGGCGTGGGCGAGCATCAGCTTCGCCGTCACATCGCCGATGGCGAAGATGTGCGGGACGCTCGTGCGGCAGCGGGCGTCGATGTCGATCGCCCCGCGGTCGGTGAGCTTCACGCCTGTCTTCTCCAGGCCGTAGCCCTGCACCCGCGGCTGGAAGCCGATGGCCTGGAGCACCTTTCCGGCCTGCAGTGTCTGCCGCTGGCCGCCCGTGGTCACCATGACCTTGACCGAGTCGCCCGAGTCGTTGATCGCCTCGACCCGGGTGGACGTCAGCACGTTGATGCCGAGCCGCTTGTAACGGCGGGTCAGTTCCGCGGAGACCTCCTCGTCCTCCAGCGGGACGATGCGGTCGAGGAACTCGACGAGGGTGACCTGGACACCGTAGTTGTGCAGGACGTAAGCGAACTCGACGCCGATGGCGCCGGCGCCCGCGATGATGACGCTCTCCGGGAGCGTGTCGGACAGGATCTGCTCCTCGTACGTCACCACGCGTTCGCTGAGCGAGGTGCCCGGCAGCAGTTTCGTGGTGGCGCCGGCGGCGATGATGCAGTGGCCGAAGGTGACGGTCTCCGTGCCGCCGTCGGTGAGGGAGACCTGGAGGGTGCGGTCGTCGCTGAAGGTGCCGCGGCCGGTGAACTGGGTGATCTTGTTCTTCTTCATCAGGTAGTGGACGCCCTTGACGCGTCCGTCCGCCACCTTGCGGCTGCGGGTGAAGGCCGCGCCGTAGTCGAAGGTCACGTCACCGTTCACCTGGATGCCGAAGGTCTTGGCCTCCTGGGTGAAGATGTGGGCCAGCTCCGCGTTGCGCAGCAGCGCCTTCGACGGAATGCACCCCACGTTCAGGCACACGCCGCCCCAGTACTTCTCCTCGACGATCGCCACGCTCTTGCCGAGCTGGGCCGCCCTGATCGCTGCTACATATCCCCCGGGGCCGGCGCCCAGGACCACCACGTCAAAATGTGCGCTCATGCCGGCCAGCCTAGGCGGTCTCCGTTCGGATCATCTGTGCGGTTTCGGCTGACGCCGTGGCGAAAACGGGCCGGGGCCAGCCAAGCCGGTGGTCCACCGCCGTTGGGCCGACCAGGTGAGCAGAGGCGAGGCCGCTCACACCCGGACCGCCGACCCCCGCTCGCTCATCCGCGGCGCGCACAGGATCCGCTTCCTGCGCACCCGCTTCCCCTCGATCGCCGCGACGGTCAGCCGGGCCGCCTCCACGGCGATCTCGGCCAGCCCCCAGTCCACCGTGGTCAGGGGCGGCGTGAGCACCCGTGACACCGGGTGGTCGTCGAAGCCGACCACGGACACGTCCCGGCCCACTTCGAGGGAGGCCTCGGCCGCCGCGCCGTACACGCCGTACGCCAGGGAGTCGGAGAAGCAGAACACGGCGGTCGCGGACCAGTCGACGTCCAGGACGCGCCGGGCCACCGCCGTCGCCTCGCCCAACTCCTGCGGGCACGGCACCAGTTCGACCCACAGCCCCAGCCGGTCGGCCGCCTCGCGGACGTAGACGTCGGCGGGCCGGCCAGGTGTGCTGGGCCGGGTCGGGGTCAGAACGGTCACGCGGCGGTGGCCGAGTCCGTGCAGATACTCCAGTACGGCGTCGATGCCGGCCCGGTTGTCGAAGATGACCTGCCCGGCCGTGCGGGCCCGGCTCAGCGAGTCCCCGACGGCCACCACCGGCAGTGCGTCGGCGATCGCGGCCCAGCTCTCCGCCGAGGGGTTGACGGGCGAGACGAGCAGTGCGTCGACGCGCTGGTCGCGCAGTTGCTTGGCGAGCGCCAGCTCGCGCTCGGGGTCGCCGCCCGCGTCCAGGATCAACGCGTAGTGGTCGCTGGCCAGCAGTTCCCGGCCGATGGCCGCCATCAGCTGCTGCTGCCACAGATCCTGGAGATCGCCGGCGAGCACTCCGACCATGCTGGTGCGGCCGCTGGCCAGGGCACGGGCGATGGGGTCGGCCTCGTAGCCCAGCTCGGCCGCCGCCCTGCGGACCCGCTCCTCGGTCTCCTTCGAGACCTGCTTGCCGCGCAGGGCATAGGAGACGGCTGCGGTGGAAAGGCCCGTGGCCTCGGCCACCTCACGGAGGGTGGTGCGCTTATTGGGCCTGGCCATGGCGGGAAGCCTACCGGGCCCTGTCCGCACTGTGGGCGCACGCTTGACACCACATCTGGTTAACCGCTTAAGTTAACCGCATCACTGAAGCGCTTAACAGCCGTGCCGTAACCCCGCCCACCTGCGCTTCCCGAGGACTGCAGCGTGCTCATCGACGTCCACCAGCACATCTGGCCAGCCGCCTTCATCGAGGTGCTGCGCGCCCGCACCACGCCGCCGTGTCTGGACGGCTGGACCCTGCACCTCGCGGGCGAGCCGCCGTATGTGGTCGACCCCGCCGATCACGAGGTCACCGCCCGCGCCCGCCTCGCCGCCGCGGACGGGCTCGGCCTGGCCCTGGTCTCCCTCTCCAGCCCGCTCGGCATCGAGTACCTGCCGCCCGCCGAGGCCACCGAGCTGCTGACCGCGTTCCACGACGGCGCCCTCGCGCTCCCGGACCCGTTCGGCGTCTGGGCCTCGCCCTGTCTGTCCGAGCCGGACCCCGAGGCCGTCGAACACGAGCTGCGCCGGGGCTGCGTGGGCCTCCAACTCCCTGCCACAGCACTGCTCGACGCCGCGGGCTGGCAGGAGTGCGCCCCACTGCTGGACGTCCTCACCCGCCTCGGCAAGCCCCTGTTCATCCACCCCGGCGCCGCCCCCGCCACCCAGGACACGCCCCCTTGGTGGCCCGCGCTGGTCCCCTACCTGCACCAGATGCACGCGTCATGGTTCGCGTTCCGCGCCTTCGGCCGCGCCCGCCATCCACGCCTGCGGGTCTGCTTCGCCGCCCTCGCCGGCCTGGCCCCGCTGCACGGCGAGCGGCTGGCGGCCCGGGGCGGCGGACGCGGCGCGATCGACTTCGACGTCTTCTACGAGACGTCCTCCTACGGGACCCGCGCCGTGGACGCCCTCGTCCGGGCCGTCGGCATCGACGTGATCGTCAGCGGCAGCGACCGCCCGTACGCGTCCCCCGTCATCCCCGACATCGGCACGGACGCCGCGGTCCACGCCCTGCGTACCACCAACCCGGACCGCCTGCTGCGAGGCCGCACATGAGCCTCGCCGACGGAAAGACAGAAAGGAGCCACCCGTGACCTACGAGTCCCTCCCGGACCGCACGCTCGACAAGCACGAACTCCGGGCACTCGTCGACGAACTCTCCGCCCGCCCCGAGCTGTGGCGCGAGCAGATCGCCTTCTCGCACGAGCAGCGGCACTACGCCTCCCTGTACCGGGACGAGTACGTCGACGTATGGCTGCTGTGCTGGACCCGGCAGAATGACACCGGCTGGCACGACCACGACATCTCCTCGGGCGCGGTCCGTGTCGTCCAGGGCGCCCTCAACGAGTCCAACCCGCGCATCGGCGGCAGCCATCTGTCCAGCACGGTCGGTGCCGGCGGAGCGTTCTGCTTCGGGCCCGAGCACATCCACCGCCTCACCGGCGCCACCGACGACACGGTCTCGATCCACGCGTACTCGCCGCCGCTGTGGCGCCTCGGCCAGTACGACATCACCGCGGACGGTGTGATGCGCCGCATCTCCGTCTCCTACGCGGACGAACTGCGGCCGCTGGACAACCCGGCGGCCTGAGCGCGACGCGGGAAGTGCCGCCGTGTGCCGTCGGTTCGCTGCGGCGCCATCGTGGCTGGTCGCGCAGTTCCCCGCGCCCCTTTGGGGCGCTCTCAGCTGTTCTCTGTCCGTTCGAGGGCGTCGAGTTGACGCTGGACGCGTTCGGCGGGCTGGTGGCGGTGTTGGTCCCGGTACATCGCGGCTGCCTCCTGCCAGGTGATGCGGGCCAGTTCCGGGTTGCCGAGCGCGTGGTAGCTGTGGCCCAGGCGGTCGAGCGTGTCGGCGGCCCAGTAGTCTCCGCCGATGGCGCGGTACCGGGACACGGCGAGCCGGTAGTGGTCCACCGCTTCGTCGTGGTGGCCGGTGTGGTGGGCGATGTAGCCGAGGCTGTCGAGGATGTCGGCTTCCACGCCCTCGTGCCGGATGCGGCGGGCCAACGGCAGTGCTGCCGCACAGTGGACGCGCGCCTGGTCGTAGTCCCCGAGCCGGGCGCTGTACCAGCCCACCGAGTTGAGCGCGGCGGCCCTGACCGCCGGCAGGTCCGCTTCCCGCTCCAGCTGTACGGCGAGGGTGGCGTGGTCCAGCGCCGCCCGCAGGTGATCCTGGCGCCCGTGTCCCTGTGCCAGCGCGATGTGGATGCGGGCCTGGGTGCCGTGGTCGCCGGCCTGCTCGGCCAGGCTCAGCGCATGCTCCAGTTGCTTGGTGGACTCTTCGTGTGCTCCGGCATAAGCGGCGGCGTGCCCGAGCCGCCACCGGGCCCGCACCTTCACGGCGAGCGAGTCGTCCGGATCGAGCGCGGCCAGTGCCGCCTGCCACATCGCCACTCGGTCGTGAACATGGCCCAGCAGACTCTGGAAGTGGTCCAGGCTCCATGCGAGCTGCCACACGAGCCGGCGCCAGCCGCGGCCGGCCGCCAGTTCCTGCGCGGCGAGCAGATTGGGCAGTTCGTCGGCGAGCCACCGCACCGCCTCGGCCTGCGTGGTCAGCTGCTGCGGCCGGCAGCCGGGGCCGGGCGGGCCGAGCTGGGGAGGTGCGTCGTCCAGCTCCAGCACCATCAGACCGCGGGTCGCGCACGCGGTGTGCAGGTAGAACTCGACCAGTCGCCGCAGCGCCGCGTCCCGTTCGTCGGGCGCGAGGTCCTGCCGGCCCCGGTCGGCGGCGTAGAGACGCACCAGGTCATGCATGCGCCAGCGCCCGGGCTCGTGCTGCTCGACGAGGTGCAGGTCCTCCAGGGCACGCAACGCCGCGCGGGCCTCCGGCGTGGGCAGGTCGGCGAGGGAAACGAGGGCGGACAGCCCGATGTCGGGACCGGGAGCAAGGCCCAGCAGGGCCAACAGCCGTGCCTGTACGGCGGTCAGGGCGTCGTACGACCATGACAGCACCTTCGGCAGACTCGCCGCGGGCGTGTCGTCGTCGAGGGCGTCGAGCCTGGTCGTGGCCTCGCGGAGTTCGGCGGCGATCCGGGCCAGCGGCAGGCGTGGGGTGCAGCCGGCGCGGCCGGCGACGATGCCCAGCGCGAGGGGGTATCCGCCGCACCAGATGAGCAGTTCCTCGACGGCGTCCGGCTCGGCGGCGGCCCGTGCGGTGCCCAGGCGCACGTCCAGGACGCGGCGCGATTCCTCCGCGCTCAGCGGGTCGAGGACGACGGGACGGGCACCGTGACGGGTGACCAGTTCGGTCAGTCTGCGGCGGCTGGTGATCAGGACGACGCAGTCCGGGTTGCCCGGCAGCAGCGGGACGACCTGGTCCGGGCTGCCGGCGTTGTCCAGCATCACCAGCATCCGCTTGTCCGCCAGCAGGCTCCGGTACAGGCCGGCCTGGCCCTGCAGCGTGGACGGCACGGCATGCGGGGCCACGCCCAGCGTTTCCAGGAAGCCGCGCAGGGCCGTGGTCGGCTCCATGGGCGGCACGGACGGATTGAAGCCCAGCAGGTCGACGAAGAGCTGACCGTCCGGGAAGTGTTCGGTGTGGCCGTGTGCCCAGTGCAACGCCAGCCAGGTCTTGCCGATGCCGCCCGCACCCGCGATCGCCGAGATGACGACCGCGGCCGGGCGTTCCGCGGCTGCGGCCAGGATCCCGTCCAGCCGCGCCAGTTCCTGCTCCCGACCGGTGAACCCCCTTGCGACTAAAGGCAATTGCGCCGGGACCGCCCGGCGACCGGGCCCCGCCTCGGCCGACGGCAGGGCGTCATGGGCCGTCGGCGAGGCGAATTCGCCGCGCAGGATGGCCAAATGCGTCCGCTGTGCCCCGGCCCCCGGGTCCGTCCCCAGCTCCTCGGACAGTTGCTTCTGCAGGTCGGTGTAGCGGGCCAGGGCCTCCGGACCGCGTCCGGCGGCCTGCAGCGCCCGCATCAGCGCCACGGTGAGCGGCTCGACCAGGGGATGCTCGGCGACCAGAGCGGTCAGCGTGCCGATCACCCCGGCGTGCCGGCCCACCCGGAACTCAGCATCGGCCCAGGCCAGCACCGCCTCGATGCGCTGCTGCTGCCAGCTCTCCCGGGTGCGGTCCGCCCACGCACCGGCCAGCCCGGCCAGCGGCTCACCGCGCCACAACCCGACCGCCTCACGCAGCATCGCCACCCGCTCGGCATCGGTGCGACCAGCCTCCCGGGCCTGTTCGAGCAGACGCCGGAACCGGTGCACGTCGACCCGGTCGGGCGGTACGTCGAGCAGGTAGCCGCCGGGGCCGCGCCGCAGCTGTGGCCCGGCGCTGTCCTCGCCCGAGCCGGCGGGTGCGCCCGTGCTCGCCAGCATCCTTCGGATCCGGGCGATGTGCG
The DNA here is from genome assembly GCF_036014015.1 of Streptomyces sp. NBC_00457. NCBI lineage: Bacteria > Bacillati > Actinomycetota > Actinomycetes > Kitasatosporales > Streptomycetaceae > Streptomyces > Streptomyces sp. NBC_00457. The sequence goes on from NZ_CP107905.1 coordinate 615,793, forward strand.
CGTAGAGCGAGGGACGCACCTGGGACGGCGGGTCCTCTCCCCAGACCCGGTCGATCAGCGTGTCCGTAGCCACCCAGCGGCCCGTATCCACCAGCAGTGCCGCAAGTACCGTGCGCTGCTTGGCCGGACCGGCGTCCAGCACCGTGCCGTCCGCGCCTCGTAACTCCACCGTGCCCAACAGCAGAAAGTCCGTCATGCGCTCCCCCGAGGTCACTGTGCACGAGCCCCTCACCAGTGAAGCAAGGTTCTCGCAAGGTTCCCGTCCATATTCACGCCACACCATGGGGACAGCGGTCGGTGACCACGCGGGGAGTCACCGACCCGCTCGACCTCGTCGGGCCGGGTCGAGCGGGTCGGTCGTGCCGCGATGTTCGTGCCGGGGCGATCAGGAGAAGTGACGGATGAAGACGTCCGACGTGCCGTTGGTGTCGCCGGGCACGCTGTCGTCGGCCGTGGACTGGAAGACGGTGTCGGCCGATCCGCGTGTTTCTCATCCACAGGATTGAATAGGCGACGTATTCCCCGTCACGGCTGATCACTGGGGGCTGGATCGGGGACAGTTGTCGTCGGCCTGGGTGCCGTCGGTCGCGACACTGATCCTCTCGGCACCTGAGGGCTCTGCCGAGGCAGCTGCGGGCGGCACCCCGGTGACCGCGCAGACCACGACCGCCGCGGTCAGGGCAGTGATCAGCGGCGCCGCAGTGACGGGTCGAGCAGCGCCGGCGGGGTGTCGTGCTTCTCGTGCGGGGCTAGGTCGGTGCCGGGGGCGACGACGGCATCGATCGCGTCGAGCACATCGGCGGAGAGCACGGTGTCCGCGGCGGCGAGTTGCGCGTGCAGGTGGTCCGGTGTGCGGGGGCCGATGAGGGCGCTCGTCACGCCGGGATGCGCGGTCACGAATCCGAGCGCGAGCTGGATCATGGTCAGCCCGGCCTCGTCGGCGACCTTGGCCAGCTGCTCGACGGCGTCCAACCTGGCCCGGTTGACGGGGAGGGAGAGGTCGAAGCGGTCGGGCATGAACGTGGAGCGGCTGGTGGTGACCTCCCGGCCCTCGCGGACCGCGCCCGACAGCCAGCCCGAGGCCAGCGGGCTCCACACCAGCACCCCGAGCCCGTACTGCTCGGTCACGGGCAGCACATGGGTCTCGATGCCGCGCTGGAGGATCGAGTAGCTTGGCTGTTCGGTGACGTAGCGGCTCAAGTGATGCTCGCGGGCGGCCCATTGGGCCTGCACGATGCGGTAGGCAGGGAACGTCGAGGAGCCGAAGTAGCGGATCTTTCCCGCGCGTTGCAGGTCGGTCAGCGCCGACAGCGTCTCCTCGTCGCTGGTGTTCGGGTCCCACCGGTGGATCTGGTAGAGGTCGACGTGGTCCACGCCGAGGCGGCGCAGGCTGTCGTCCAGGGCGGTGACCAGCCAACGGCGCGAGCTGCCCTGGTGGTTGGGTTCGTCGCTCATCGGCATGGTCGCCTTCGTGGCCAGCACGATGTCGTCGCGGCGGCCGGCGATGGCTTTGCCGACCAGCTCCTCCGACTCGCCGGCGCTGTACATGTCCGCGGTGTCGATGACGTTGATCCCGCCCTCGAGTGCGGCATCGACGAGGGCGGTGGCCTCGTCCTGGGTGGTACGTCCGATCCTGCCGAAGTTCATCGCGCCGAGCGCGAGGGAGCTGACCTGCACACCGGTGCGGCCCAAGGTGCGGTACTGCATGACCGTATGCCTCCATGGCGGATATCATGAATAAGCGGAACGTTGCTCCGCTAACGATACGGAGCGATGTTCCGCTTAGCAAGCGCGGCCGGCGAATCAGTGGAGGAAATGGCGTGGGGAACAACAGCGAGGAGGGCGTGGCACGCCCGGCCCGGCCCAAGCGGGCGGACGCCCGGCGCAACAAGGAGACCCTGCTCGACGCGGCCGCAGCGGTCTTCGTCACCGCGGGCGTGGACGCGCCGGTACGCGATATCGCGGCCCGGGCCGGCGTCGGGATGGGCACGATCTACCGCCACTTCCCCACCCGAGCGGATCTCATCATCGCCGTCTACCGGCACCAGGTCGACGCCTGCGCCGAGGCGGGGCCGGCCCTTCTCTCGGCCGCCCCGACCCCGCATGCCGCACTGGGACAGTGGATCGACCTCTTCGTCGACTTCCTGGTCACCAAGCACGGACTCGCCGCCGTGCTGCAGTCCGACAACTCCGGCTTCGACACGCTGCACGCCTACTTCCTCGACCGCCTGGTGCCCGTCTGCGCCCAGCTGCTCGAAGCCGCGGCCGTCGCCGGGGAGATCCGCGCCGACGTGGACGCCTACGCGCTCATGCGCGGCGTCGGCAACCTCTGCATCGGCGCGGACAGCGATCCCCGCTACGACGCCCGCCAACTGGTCGCACTCCTCATCGCGGGCCTGCGCCGACCGCAGTGAAGACGTCGACGGCCGCCCGGCGGGAAGCCGGGCGGCCGTCGACGTGTCTCGTTTCGCGGGTGGGCGGTGCACCTATTCCTGTGCGTGCCGAATGGCGTCCAGCACGATGTGCGCCACATGGTCGTCGGTCAGGCTGTACTGGGTCTCGCGGGCGTGACGCCGGGCCGTGACTATGCGCGAGGTGCGCAGCACCCGCAGATGCTGGGAGACCAGCGGCTGGCTCACGCCCAGTGCGGCGACGAGTTCATGGACGTACTTTCCGCCCCCGGCCAGTTCGCGCACGATGCCGACGCGCACGGGTGAGGCCAGCGCGCGCAGCAGGTCGCTGGCCGCCTGGAGAGTCTCCAGCGGCTCACGGGCAGGGGAAGGGGAAGTCATCGCCACATGCACAAATTAGCATATGACAATGATTCCCAGCGCCGCGGATTCTCAGTGGTCGTCCCAGTGCCCGTCGTGAACGGCGTGACGGTGACCGTCGTGCACGTAGTCGGTGTGGTCCTCGTGCGGGACGGCGACATGTCCGCACCCCTCACCGTGCTGATGGTCGTGGCCTTCGTGGGCGGCGTGACCGCCGGCGGCGCACTCGTCGACGTGGTCGCCGTGGACGCGGTGAATGTGGCCGTCGTGGGCGTAGTCGGTGTGGTCGCCGTGCGGGATGGCCACGTGTCCGCAGCCATCGCCGTGGGTGTGTACGTGGTCCTGGTGCGTGCGGTGGTCGGTGGCGGTACTCATGGGGGCTCCTTGCGCATTCCTCTGACCGGCCGCGGACTCATGCCGGCTGATCCATTGCGACATTAACATATAGCAATTCCTGCATGCATCCAGCCCGGCAGGTGCGCTCTTCGGGCAGCCGGTGAAGGTCGGTCAGGCGGACTCGGGAACGGTTTCCCGCGCTCCCCACTGCCGGGTCCGGTACGTGCCCACCAGTCGGCAGACCAGGTAGATCGCGAACGAGATGGTGGTCACGTAGGGGCTGATGGGAATGCTGCTGCCCAGGGCCAGCAGGATCCCGCCCTCGATGGAGGCCACCGCGAAGAGCACGCTCAGCACGGGCAGCAGCACGGGAGACGCGGTGATCCGGGCGGCGGCGGCCGCGGGGGTGACGACGAGGGTGAGGACCAGCAGCGCGCCGACGATCTGCACGGACAGCGCGACCGCGAGCCCCAGCACGAGCATGAAGGCGAACGACAGGGCCCGAACCGGCACCCCCCGGGCCCCGGCCACCTCCGGGTCGGCGCTGGCGAAGGCGAGCGGGCGCCACATGATCATCAGCGCTACGAGCACCACGGCCGACGTGCCGAGCAGCCAGGACATCTGCGGGGTGTCGACGGCGACGATCTGCCCGGTGAGGATGCCGAACTTGTTCGCCGCCCGGCCCTTGTACAGGGCGAGGAAGAGCACGCCGAGGCCGAGGCCGAACGGCATGAGAGTCCCGATCACCGAGTTGCGGTCCCGCGCGCGCGAACCGAGCAGCCCGATGGCTCCCGCGGCGATGAGCGAGCCGACGATCGAGCCGCCCACGATGTTCACACCCAGCAGCAGCGCGGCCGAGGCCCCGGCGAACGACAGCTCGCTGATCCCGTGCACGGCGAACGGCAGGTCCCGCATGATGACGAAGACCCCGACCAGGCCACCGACCAGGCCGAGTGCGACGCCGGCGATGAGGGAGTTGCGGACCAGGGCGAGCAGTTCGCCGTAGTTGTCGAAGTTGAAGATCTGCTGCCAGATCCCCTCGGCGATCGTCATGGCCGTACTCCGTGGGGCAGTTCGGAGTGGTGCGGTGGCTGGGCCACCTCGTCGGGCACGCCGACGACCGTGATCCGGTCCCGGACCCGGATGACGTCGACCTGTGTGCCGTACAGCTGCGACAGCGCCTGAGAGGTCAGCACCTCGTCGGGGGTGCCGACCCGGAAGCCCCCGCGGGCGAGGTACAGCACGCGGTCCACCAGTCCCAGCACGGGGTTGATCTCGTGGGTCACGAACACCACCGCCGTGCCGTGCGAGCGGCGCCGGGAGTCCACCAGTTCCGTCACCGCTCGCTGATGGTGCAGGTCGAGGGAGAGCAGCGGCTCGTCGCACAGCAGGATGCGCGGGTCGGTCGCCAGCGCCTGCCCGATGCGGACGCGCTGGCGTTCGCCGCCCGAGAGCAGGGCGACGGGGACATCCGCGTACGCGGCGGCCCCGACCGAGGCGAGGACCTCGTCCACGCGGCGGCGTACGGCGCCCGAGCGCAGCCGCGGCCCGAAGCCGTGCCCGTCGATGCCGAAGCGGACCAGGTCCCGGGCGCGCAACATCGCCTGCTCGGACAGTGTGGCCTGCTGCGGGACGTAGCCGATGTGCCTGCTGCCCTTGTGCGGCGGGCGGCCAAGAACCGTCAACTTCCCTGCGGACAGCTGCCGTTGGCCCAGCAGGGCGCGTACGAAGCTGGTCTTCCCGGATCCGTTGGGCCCGAGCACGGCCAGGAACTCCCCTGTCCGTACGTCGAGATCGAGGTCCTGCCACAGCACCCGCGCACCGTAGGACAGGGCCGCACCGCGCAGGCTGATCACCGCGGCGTCCGTGCCGCGGTCCTCGATCCTGCCCTCACGGGCACGGGGCAAGGAGGTCACCGTGGGCCGCCTCACTTGCCCAGCGCGCTCGCGAGCGCGTCGACGTTGCCGGTCATCCAGCCGATGTAGTCCTGGCCCTCGGGCAGGGTCTCGGTGACGGGGACGACGGGAATCCCGGCGGTCCTGGCCGCCCGCTCGACCTTCTCGGTCTGCGGTCCGGAGGTCTGCTCGTTGTAGACCAGCGCCTCGACCTTCTTGTCGGTGAACAGCGCCAGCGTCTCCTCCAGGGTCCTCGGGGAGACGTCGTCGCCTTCCTCGATGGCTTCGCTGAACTCCTCGGGCGTCTTGTTCACCAAGCCGCTCGCCTCGGTCAGGTACAGCGGCACCGGCTCGGTGATGGCGATCGGCTCGCCGCCGTGGCCGGCCTTGATCCGCGCTTCCTTCGCCTCCAGCGGTTTCAGTTTCGCCTTGAAGGCGCCCGCGTTCTTGGTGAAGGTGGCGGCGTCGTCCGGGTCGGCCTTGGTCAGGGCTGCCGCGATGCGGTCGGCGAGTTCGGCGGTCGTGGGGAAGTCGTACCAGACGTGCTCGTTGAGTTCCCCGCCCGCCGGGGCGGTCTTCCCGGAGACCTTGACGGCGTTGATCACTTCGGCGGACGAGTTGTCGCTGCTCTTCAGCATGCGGTCGATGAAGTCGTCGTAACCGCCGCCGTTCTCGACGACGACCTTCGCCTTGGACAGCGCCAACTGGTTCTGCGTATTGGCCTCGTAGGAGTGCGGGTCCTGGTCGGGATCACTGATGATCGAAGTGATGTCGACCTTCCCGCCGCCTATCTGCTTGACGATGTCGCCGTAGACGTTCGTCGAGGTCACCACGGCGACGGCGGACGCGGAAACGGGACTCTGGCCTGCGGCGGTGCCGCTGCCGGAGTCGGACGAACTGCCGCAACCGGCCAGCAGGACCAGGGAAGCACCGGTGATGAGCGGCGCCAGGCGCCGAGGTGAGGACGCAGGCATGAATGATTCCTCCGCAACCAGGGGGACGTCCACCGGGCTCGATCTGTCCCGGTGTCAGCGCCACGCTAGATGGAAACGGATGTCAAGAACGCCTTCCAGTCATTCCATATGACAATCATTACCGGGAAATGACTCTCTGTCGCCTTGGGCCGGCGCGGTACGGCTGATGCGTGACAGTCGCTGCGGGACGAGAATGGACATACCGCGCCGAAGAAGGATGAATCCCCTTCGCGGGCTCCGCGGAAGGAGGCCATGATGCATCCCGCCGCTTTCGCGGGTGTGGTCGTGGGCCGCATCACGCACTACGCCCTGTCCGGAACCGCCGGCGTACTGGTTCTGCGGGGAGCCGCCAAGGCCGCCCCCAAAGCGAAACCCGTGGCCCGCCGGCTGCTGGTCAGCGGCATCGCGGGAGGCATCACGACGGGGCGCCGGCTCGGGGAGGCCGCCGAGGAGGCTCGCCTGAAGGCGGGAGACCTGCTGGCGGAGGCCAGGGAGCAGTTGGGTGAGGAGGCGCCGCCGCCCTCGGCGGTCGGTGTCGAGGGGCACGCCCACGATCACGAGCACTGAGCGCTCCGCTGGGACGAGGGAAATCTGCGGGCCGGTGGGGGCTGGTCGCGCAGTTCCCCGCGCCCCTGAGAGGCCTGCGGCCTCCTTGGGGCGGCGCAAAGGCGCTGAGAGGGGCATCTGAGAGGTGGTTGCCATGTCCGGCGCAAGCCCGCGATCCGGTTCCGGGGTGGTGGTGCGGTCCGCTGCCGCGGGCCGCGTACGGCTGGTGGTTCCCTGGCTGCGTGCGCGGCCGGGCTGTGCCGGGATCGTCGATGAGCGGTTCACGGATCTGCCGGGTTTCCGGGCGTTGCGGATCTTCCCGCGGACCGGCGCTGTGATCGTCTGGGTGCAGCCCGACCTGGTCGACGTGGACCGGCTCGTCGCAGCGCTCGCCGAGGCGCCGCCACCGGGAGTGCCGGCCAGGGACAGCCGTTCCGTGGCCGACTCCTCCACGGGAGAGGTCGCGCGGCTGGTCGTCGGCGGTGCGGTGCTCGCTGTGGTGGCCCTGCGGCGACTGCTCGGCCGGCCCCCGTGGACCCCGGCGGGCTCGGCCGGCCTGCTCGGCGCGGTCACCGTCTTCACCGGGCTGCCGTTCTTCCGCGGCGCCGCACGCAGCCTCGGCGGCAGACGCCACGCGGGCACCGATCTGCTGGTGACGACCGCGACCGTGATCTCGCTGGTCCTGCGCGAGAACGTGGTCGCGCTCATGGTGCTGTGGCTGCTCAACATCGGTGAGTTCCTGCAGGCCATCACCCTGCGGCGGACCCGTCGCGCCATCGAGGAACTGCTCTCCATCGGCGAGGAGCGGGTCTGGCTGGTCCGCGACGGCGTGGAGGTGGAGGCCGACCTCACGGAGGTCAGGACCGGCGACGTCGTAGCGGTCTACGAGCACCACCGCATCCCCGTCGACGGCACCGCCGAGTCCGGCGAGGCGCTGGTGGACCAGGCGGCGATCACCGGCGAGGCGCTTCCGGTGTACGTCCAGCCCGGCACCGAGGTGTACGCGGGCACCCTCGTCTCCACCGGTTCGATCACCGTCCGGGCCACCTCGGTCGGACAGGACACCGTCGTCGGGCGCATCATCAGTAGGGTCGAGGAGGCGCAGGCCGACCGGGCCCCGATCCAGACCGTCGCCGCCGCCTTCACGCGCCGCTTCGTTCCCGTCTCCTTCGCCCTCGCCGGGATCACGTACGTGCTCACCCGGGACGCCCGGCGCGCGATGACGATGCTGCTGATCGCCTGTCCGTGTGCCGCGGGCCTGGCCACCCCTACCGCGATCAGCGCGGCGATCGGCAACGGGGCCCGCAGAGGCACCCTCATCAAGGGCGGCACCCACCTGGAAGGGATCGGCCGCGTCACCGCCGTGGTCTTCGACAAGACCGGCACCCTCACCCTCGGCCGCCCCCTGGTCACCAGCGTGGTCACGCTCGACGAAGCGGTCACCGCCGACGAGGTGCTGAGCCTGGCGGCCTCCGGCGAACTGCACGCCCGGCACCCGCTCGCCGAGGCCATCGTCCGGCGCACCGAGGAACAGCACCTGCACATCCCGATCCACCAAGCCTGCGAGGTCGTGCTCGGGATGGGCGTACGCGCCGAACTCGACGGCACCCGCCTGCTTGTGGGCAGCCCCGCCCTGCTGCGCCGCCACGGCCTGGAACTCTCCGACGTCGCCCAGGACTGGACGAGCCGACTGCGCACCGCCGGCGAGACCGTCATCTGCCTCGCCCACGACGACAGGCTGATCGGCATGCTCGGCCTGTCCGACGCCGTACGCGGCGGAGCCGACACCGTCGTCCGCCAGCTGACCGACCTCGGGGTCACCCGCATCGCGCTGCTGACCGGCGACGCGCCCGAGACCGCCCAGGCCGTGGCCGACGCCCTCGGCATCACCGAGGTGCACGCTCACGCGCTGCCCGAGGCCAAACTCCAGCTGATCCGCGACCTCCAGGCCGAGGGCCACAGCGTCGCGATGGTCGGCGACGGCACCAACGACGCCCCCGCACTGGCGCTCGCCGACGTCGGCATCGTCATGGGCGCGCACTCCTCCCACGTCGCCCTCGAGACCGCCGACATCGCCCTGGCCGGAAACGACCTGCGCAATGTCGCCGCCGTCGTGGAACTCAGCCGGCACACCCTGCGCGTCGTACGGCAGAACTACACCCTGTCCATCGGCGTGAACCTCGTCGGCCTCATCGCGGGCGCCGGCGGCTCCATCAACCCCGTGCTGGCCGCCCTGCTCCACAACACCAGCAGCATCGCCGTCGTCGCCAACTCCGCCCGGCTGGTGGGCCACACCCCCCACCTGCCGAGCGACGCCACAGCACGCCTGCGCGCCGCGCCGTTGGAGGAGCGGCGCGTGCGCTGACGTCACACACGCGGCCCACCTCTCAGCTCTCGCGAGCTGCCGCGACTTCGTCTCCGCACAGGACCTGCACGCTCGTATGACCGAGGACGGCGCACGGATCGGACTGACCACCGTGTACCGGGCCCTGCGCGACCTGGAGGCCGCGGACGCGGTCGATGTCGTGCAGGCCGGCGCCGGTGAACGGCTCTACCGATGGCGGCCCACCGGCAGACACCGCCACCATCTGATCTGCCGCGCCTACGGCAGCAGTCGGCCGGTGGACTCGCGGACGAAGGGGAACTGCCGTCAGGCCTCTGGGATTCCGGCGTGTGATTGGGTGGCCCGGACACGCCGACCGACGCGCAGGAGAGCCCGTAGCCATGAGCAGCCCTCAGACGTACGAGTACAAGGTCGTCACCTTCCGGGAGTCGCTGATCGGCGACGCACTGGACGGGGACAAGCTGGAGAAGGTCCTCAACAAGCACGCCGAGGACGGTTGGGCGCTCAAAGCCATCACGTCCGCCGGCGTCAAGGGCCGCGTAGGACCCGGCGCGGTGGAGGGGCTGCTGCTGACGCTGGAGCGGCCGCGCGGCTGACGTAGCTGCGGCTGCGACGCGTGCCGATCGGCCCGTGTCGCCGTCACGCCGTGCCTCCGTCGCCGTCGACGAGGACCTCGCTCAGGCCGCCGTTCGTGCGCCACTTGGCCAGCAGGGCGTGGAAGGCCACCGGTCCGTCGCCGTACGACTCGCTGCGCTCCCTGGGCCGGCCTTCGTTGTTGTAGTAGCCGGGGGTGCACTCGGCCTGGAAGCGGTAGAGGTCGGCCGCCTTCTGACGGATCGTCGCCACCCATGCGGCCTCTGCCTCGGCGCTCGGCTCGACCCGAAGCGCCCGCCGGTCGCGTGCGGCGCGGACCACGGCGGCCACGTGGGTGGCCTGTTCGTCGAGGACGTGGACGAAGTTGACGGAGCTGGCGTTCTGCAGCGGTCCCAACTGGAAGAGGTTGGGGAAACCGTGGCTGTAGAAGCCGTGCAGGGTCTTGGGGCCCTGCCGCCACGCCTCGGTCAGGGTGACACCGCCCCTGCCGTGGACGGGGAGCCGTCCGGAGAAGACGCCGGACACACCGACGTCGAAGCCGGTCGCGAAGATGATGCAGTCGACCTCGTACTCCCGGCCTCCGACGACGACCCCGCCCTCGGTGATCCGCTCCACGCCGTGGCTGTCGGCCGTGTCGACGAGGGTGACGTTCGGCCGGTTGAAGGTCTGCAGGTAGGAGTCGCTGAAGGTGGGCCGCTTGCACATGTAGCGGTACCAGGGCTTGAGCAGTTCGGCCGTCTCCGCGTCGTCGACCAGGGCGTCCACGCGGGCGCGGATCTCGTTCATCTTCTGGTAGTCGGCGATCTCGTACGCCCGTTCCCGCTCCTCGGGCGGCAGCTGCCGGCGGTGGCTGTCGCTGGGGATCAGCTTCTGCTGCAGCCGGGCGGTGTGGGTCCAGCCGTCGTCGACGAGGTCCTCCTCCGCCGGGCCGCCGGTGACCAGGGTGAGGAAGTTCTCCATACGGCGACGCTGCCAGCCCGGTGTCAACGACCCGGCCCAGGCGGGATCCGTGGGGCGGTTGCCGCGTACGTCGACCGAGGAGGGCGTGCGCTGGAACACGTACAACTGCCGGGCGTCGGCGCCGAGATGCGGGACGCACTGGATCGCGGTCGCGCCCGTGCCGATCACGCCGACGCGTTTGTCGGCGAGCCGGTGGAGGTTTCCGTCGGCGTCCCCTCCGGTGTATGCGTAGTCCCAGCGGCTGGTGTGGAAGGTGTGGCCCTTGAAGTCGGTGATGCCGGGGATGCCGGGCAGCTTGGGCTCGCTGAGGGTGCCGCTGGCGGTGACGACGTAGCGTGCCCGCATCCGGTCGCCCCGGTCGGTGGTGACGATCCACTCCGACTCGGCGTCGTCGTAGCGCAGTTCGGTGACCTGGGTCTGGAAGCAGGCGTCGCGGTACAGGTCGAAGGTCCGCCCGACCGCCTGGGCGTGGTGGCGGATCTCCTCGCCGGGGGCGTACTTCCACTGCGGGACGTAGCCGACCTCCTCCAGCAGCGGCATGTAGATGTACGACTCGATGTCGCAGTGGATGCCGGGGTACCGGTTCCAGTACCAGGTGCCGCCGAAGTCGCCGCCCTTCTCGATCACGCGGATCGATTCGACGCCCGCCTGCCGCAGCCGGGCGCCGGCGAGCAGACCGCCGAACCCGCCGCCGACGATGGCCACTTCGACCCGGTCGGTCAACGGCTCGCGTCCCGGCAGGGGTTCGGCGTAGGGGTCGTCGGCGTAGTAACCGAACTCTCCGGCGAGCCGCTGGTACTGGCCGCCGCCGTCGGGGCGGATTCTGCGGTTCCGCTCGGCTCGGTAGCGGGCGCGCAGAGACTCGAGGTCGAGGCCGGGCGCGTCGGGGCCGGGTGAGGCGTGGGGGGAGGTCATGGGCGCAGTCAATCGGGTCGCCGGCATTTACGTCAATCAACTGCTTTAAATTCTGGCCACGTCGGGATCGCCAGGACGGTGAGGACGATCCCCTGTCCGTCAGTGCTCCGGGGCGCAGCAGTCGCCCTTGGCATCGCCGTCCGACGCCCGCTCCAGGCGGCAGAAGCAGGACGCTTCGACGGGTACGTCCGTCATGGCGGCGGCCATCTTCAGCTGCTGGGCGACGATGCGCGCCTCCCCCACTTTGCCGAGGCGGAGCAGGCACTCGTGGAAGCCATGCAGGGACCAGACGTTGCCGAGGTGCTGCAGGGCGCGCGGGAGGGAGTCGTCCAGGCCCAGGTCGGCGCGGTAGACCGCTTCGGCCTCCGCGACGCGGCCCTGTTCCAGGAGGAGGGCGCCGTAGGCGTGCCGGGTGGGCTGCATCCATCCCCAGGGCTCGTCGTACGGGAGGTTGTCGTCCAGGTCGATGGCCCGTTCCAGGGCGGCGAAGGCGGTGTCGTGGTTGCCCTTGCGGTACTCCAGCTCCCCGTCCAGCATCGCCGAGGCGACGGCGAGGATGTCGGCGCAGGTGTTGTTGAACAGCATGCGGGTGGGCGGGACTTGGGCGAGCGCGCGGTGGAACAGCTCGCGTTCGGTCTCGGCCTCCGGGATGCGGCCGGTCGCCGAGAGCGCCACGCCGCGGGCATAGTGCAGCATCGCGGTGGTCACGCTGTAGAGCTCCGGGTCGGCGGGCAGGGGCAGTTCGAGGATGTCCGCCCAGCGGCCGAAGCGGATCAGGACGTGGACCCGCATGGCCAGAAAGCCCTCCAGCCAGTCGGCCATGGGCGGGCTCTGCACCCGCAGCAGTTCTTCGGGGATGGAGGCCTCGAGTTCGGCGGCCGTCTGAAGTGCGGTTCGGGACTGGCCGAGGAACATCGCACCGTAGATCTTGAAGTGGTAGTTGTGGCATCGGTACAGGGTGTAGAAGTTCATCGCGCCGGAGCGGGCGCGGAACTTCTCGTCGGCGGCGATCGCACGGGTGTTGTCCGACACGACGCGCCGGTAGTCGCCGCACAGCACGTCCAGGTGCGAGGGCATGTGCTGCAGGTGCCCCGCATCCGGCACCAGGTCGCGCAGCCGGTCGGCGACGGGGAGGGCGGTCTCCGGGGTCGGGGACATCTCCATCAGGTGGATGTAGAGGTGCAGCAGGCCCGGGTGGCGTGCCCCCTCCTCGGTGGCCAGTGCGCGTTCCAGGACGGCCTTGGCCTCCCTCGTACGGGCACCTTCGGCGGGCTCTCCGGTGGGCAGGTCCCACAGCTGCCAGGGCGTGAGGTTCATGAGGGCGTCCGCGTAGAGCGTGGCCACGTCCAGGTCGTCGGGGGCGAGGTCGTAGACGGCACGCATGCTGTCGGCGTAGGGCGCGTTCCACACCGAGCAGTCCTCCACTGCCTCGGCCTGCGGATAGCGGGTGCGCAGGGCTTGGATCAGGGCCCGCTCGACGGGGGTGGTGCCGGCCGCTCTGTCATGGGCCAGTTCCACGGCGGCGTGGGTCCGGTCGACGGTGCGTTCCAGCTCGTCGCCGTCGAAGGCCTCCCACGGCTTGTTGTAGTTGGGGCCGAGCGCGTAGGCGATGCCCCACTGGGCCATGGCGCAATCGGGGTCCGCCGCTGCCGCGGCCTCGAAGCAGCGGACGGCTTCCTCGTGGTGGAAGGCGTACGTCCACACCAGGCCGCGGTCGAACCACAGCTGGGCCTCGGCGGACGAGGTTGTCACAGGGCGGGAGTGGGTGCCGAGATCGTAGTAGTCCATGGGCTTCTCCTCGCATCCGCCATCAGTCTGGTCATGATCTGCCGACCGCACCACCGGCCAGGCCTACCTTCCCTGAAGAACGCCGCATCCGCCCATTGGTGGCTGCCTCAGGCGCACTTTCCGTTCGCTCTCGCCGCCCTCGGCATCGATGTGCTGCAGCAGGCGGGCCGGCCAGTCGGCACCACGACGGCCGTCCGCCCCTGCGAACCGTCGTCGCTGCTTCGGGCTGAGGGAGGCATGGGCGGTCACTGGGGAGTGACGGCCAGGACGCGGTTGAGCGCGCTGTCGGGGCGGCCGGTGAGCTCGTCCCAGGTGCCTTCCTCGGTGATGCGGCCGGCTTCGAGGACGGCGATGCGGTCGGCGCGGCGGATGGTGGCGGGGCGGTGGGCGATGACGATCGTGGTGCGGCCTTCCGTGCCGAGAGCGGTGGCGAGTTGGGCGTCACTGGCGTTGTCCAGGTGGGCGGTGGTCTCGTCGAGCACGAGGACTCTCGGCTCGGCCAGCAACGCGCGGGCGAGAGCGATCCGGGCGCGCTGGCCGCCGGAGAGGGTGGAGCCGCGCTCGCCGACGAGTGTGTCCATGGGGGCGATCCGGTCGACGCCGCACAGCCGGGCCGTTTCGGTGAGGAGGTCGTCGTCCGCCTCGGGCGCGGCCAGCCGCAGGTTGTCGGCGAGAGTGCCGTGGAAGAGGGAGATGTCCTGACCCACCACGGCGAGGGCACGGCGGAGTTCGGCATCGCTCAGGTCACGTACGTCGACGGGATCGCCGGTGCCGGGTATCAGGTGGACGGTTCCCTCGGACGGGTCCCAGAAGCGGGCCAGCAGGTGGGCGCACGTCGACTTGCCGGCCCCCGAGGCGCCGACCAGTGCGAGGGTCTGCCCTGCGCGGACCGTCAGGTCGACTCCGTCCAGCACGGGCCTGCCACCGTAGTCGAAGCTCGCTTGATGCAGCCGGACGCCCAGCGGGCCGGAAGGGAGCGGGCGGGGTGAGGCGGGCGGCGGGGCGAGAGCGGGGGCCTTCAGGGCCGCGTCGACCCGGGCGGCCGCGGCGCGCAGTCCCACCGCCTGGCTCAGTGCCCTGGCCGACTCGGCGACCGGGCCCAGCACCGACAGGGCCAGAGCCATCGCCGCCGGCGCCCATGCGCCGTGCAGCCGCCCCGAGGTCACGGACTGCCCCGCGGCAGCCACCACGCCGAGGACCGCAAGCACGATGAGGAGGTCGCGGACAGCGGCGGCCATGGCCTCCCAGGTGGCCTCGGCCCGCTGGGCCTCACCCACCTGCCGGCCCTGTTCGGCGAGACGGCCGCGCCGCTCGGCAAGCCCTCCGAAGGCGAGCAGCTCACGCAACCCGTCGACGGTCTCCACGGTGTCGGCCGACAGCTTCGCGGCCGCCGCCCGGGTGCGGGCCCCGCGCGCCGCGCGTCCGCGCGCGTCGGCGAAGGGCGCCACGGCGAGCAGCGCGGCCACCGGCACCACCGCCACCAGCAACCACGGCTCCACCGTGGCCAGAACAGCGGACCCGCCGGTGAACACCACCCCGGATGCGAGGAGTTGAGCGGTGGTGTGGGCGTAGAAGAACTCCAGTGCCTCGACGTCGGCCATGGCGGTGGCGGCCAGGTCTCCGCTGCGCCGGCCTGCGACGCGGGCGGGTGCGCTGCGGGCGAGCCCGTCGAAGACGCGCACGCGCAGTTCGGCCAGCACCCGGTAAGCCAGGTCGTGGCTGAGGTCCATCTCGCGCCAGGTCATCAGGGTGCGTACGAGGACGAGGACGACGAGCGCGCTGACCGTACCGGCCGAGGGGGCGCGGTCCTCGATGACGGCCGTTCCGACGGTGTGCGCGGCCAGCGTCAGCAACGTGACGAGTGAGCCTTGTTCCATGAGTGCGGCGCCGCAGGTGCGGGCCATCATGATCCGGTGCCCGGCGAGGGCGGGGAGCAGGGCGCGCAGTGCGCCGCGCGCGGGCAGATCAGTTCGGGTGCTGCTGCTCATGCGGCGAGCCCTCCCAGGTGAGCGTGGCCCGCCTTGACGAGCTCCGTGTAGACGCCCCCGGCTTCGACGAGGGTGGTGTGCTCGCCGACGGCGTCCACGCGTCCGCCGTCGAGGACGACGATGCGGTCGGCGTGCCGGACGGCGGCGAGCCGGTGGGCGACCACCAGGACGGTCCGACCGCCCGCGGCGTCCAGCAGTTCACGGATGATGTCCGCCTCACGGCGTTCGTCGACCGCGCTGGTGGCCTCGTCGAGGACGAGCACCGGGGCGTCGGCCAGCAGGGCTCGGGCGAGGGCGAGCCGCTGCCGCTGGCCGCCGGACAGGGTGGCGCCCCGTTCGCCGAGGACGGTGGCGTAGCCGTCGGGGAGGGCGGCGATCTCGTCGTGGATGCCGGCGGTGCGTGCCGCGCGTATCAGCGCGTCGTCCGTGGCGTCCGGCCGGGCCAGACGCAGGTTGTCGGCGATGGTGGCGTGGAAGAGGTACGTCTCCTGGGAGACGACGGCGATGCCCCGCCGCAGCGAGTCGAGTGCGTACGTGGTCACGTCGTGGCCGTCGAGGGTGATCCGGCCGCTTTGCGGGTCGTGGTGGCGCAGGAGCAGGGCGAGGAGTGTGGACTTGCCGGCTCCGGACGGGCCGACGATCGCGGTGGTACGTCCCGCTTCGGCGGTGAAGGTGACGTGCCTGAGCGCGGGCGTCTCGGCGGCGTCGTAGGTGAACTCGACGTCCTCGAAGCGCAGTTCCGGCGGGCCTGGCCAGTGCGCCGGTGCCGTTCCCGTGTCGGGGACGGCGGGTTCGGCGGTGCGCAGCGCCGCGAGTCCGTCCGCGGCCGACACGCCCAGGTATCCGGAGTGCCATTCGCGGGCCAGGTCACGGACCGGCCCGAAGCACTCGGAGGCCAGGAGCAGCACCAGGTAGGTGCCGGTCGCCGTGGTGGATCCGGTGACGGCCGACCAGCAGGCGAGGAGCGCGGCGGCCACGGTGCCGCCCTGGATGGCCAGATCGGTGATGCCGGTGTCGACGAGGGACACGCGCAACTTGGCGACGGTCGCCCGGTGCAGCGCCGCCGACCGCTTCTCCAGCCGTTCCCGGGTGCGCCCGACGGCACCGGCGGCCCGCAGGGCGGGCATGCCCTGCAGGGCTTCGAGGTAGTCGGCGCCCAGTTCCTCGTAGGTGTCCCAGTGTTCCTTGCCGCGCCGGGCCAGCAGCCGGTCCCAGGCGCGCGGCCCGACGAGGGCGAGCAGCAGTGCGGGGACGAGGGCGAGGAGGGCGGCCGGTTCGATGACTGCCAAGGCTGCGAGCAGCAGGGGCGGCACGGTGAGGGTGATCAGGAGCTGGGGCAGGTAGCGGGAGACGTAGGCGTCGACGCCCTCCACCCCGTCGACGAGGGTGGTGCGGACGGCCCCGGCGCGTGCGGTGGTCAGGTGCGCGGGCCCCAGTCGTCCGAGGTGGGCGAGGAGTTCGTCCCGCAGAGCCACCCTGACCCTGGCCCCGGCTCGGGTGGCGGTGCGCCGTTGCCAGTTGCCGAGTCCGGCGCGGGCGGCGACGACGCCGAGCACCGCGCCGAGGAGCAGCGGGAGCCGGTCCGTGTCCCCGCGGGCCAGGTCGGCGAGGGCGAACGCCAGGAGTACGGCCTGCGCGAGGTGGGTGAGGGTGACGGCCGCCTGCAGGAGGGTGGCCGCGAGCAGGGGGCGCCGTGCGTGCCGTGCGGCGCGGAGCAGCTCCGGGTGGACGATCACGAGGTCTTCTCCTGGTCGGAGTGGGTGGTGCCGAGGGCCAGGCCGTGGACGATCCAGTCCCGGCCCGGTGGGGCGCCGAGCGCGGCGCCCAGGTCCGCCTGCTGCCAGGAGCCGACGGGGCGGGCGGCCAACCCGTGTCGTACGGCGCCCAGGTGGGCGAGGTGGACGGCGAAACCGGCCCGTAGGTGCGCTCGGCGGATCCGTGGCGCGTTGGCGTCTGCCGGGCACCCGTACGCGAGCAGTACGGCGCCCACGTCCGCGATCCATGCCTGGCCGGCAGCCCATACGGCGAGCGTCGGCCGGGCCTCCCCCGCCGCGAGCCGCCGCAGTGTGCCGTCGGGCGCCAACTCGACCAGTTCGGGCCGCGGTTCGCCGACGGCCGCACACCAGGCGAGCTCACCGGCGCTCGCCTGAACGGCTGTTGCGAGCACCGCACGCAGAACGTCCGGGGGCGGGGTGCCGGTGAGCGGTGGCGGGGCGCTGCGGCGGGCCAGCAGTTCGCGGGGAGCGGGCATGTCCATGGGTGGGCTCGCCCCCTGGGACTGAGAGACCTGGCCTCCCTGCTCAGGTGGGGTGAAGTGCAGTGTGGCCAGCGGGTGTTCGGTGAGCCCGTCCAAGCGCACTAGCGGCTCTGCGATGCCCAGCGCACCAGCCGCGTGCCACAGCGCCGCGGCAACGTGCCCGGTGTCCAGCAGGATCAGCGGCCAGGCACGGTGGCCGTAGTGCGAGACCGTGCGCTGCGGGGTGACGGACAGTTCGACCGTCACCCCGGGCAGGGTGCCGTCGGGTTCCCTGCCGAGTCGGTGCACGCGGTGGCGCAGCGGGTCGTAGCCGTAGCGCCCGGGCGGCAGCGGACAGCCGGTGCCTACGAGGAGTTCCGCGTCCACCGGGTGCAGCGCGCCCGCCGAGGGGGCGGGCCGCAGCCGCCCGGAGCCGTCCGATGCCGCCAGGGAGAGGCGGAGCAGCCGCTCCAGGTCCAGCTCCCCCGGGCCTGCCTCCGGCAGGGGACGCGAGGGTCCCGGCCACGGACGTACGGCGGGCCCGGCGGGCGTGTCCGGTCCGGGCCGCTCGGGGGAACGGGCCCGGGCGAGGGCGGTGACGAGATCCACGGGGTGGTCCTCACATGTGGGGCGGAGGAGCCAGCGTGAAGTCCTCCGGCCCGCTCGGCGCGGTCGTACGCCAGCCACGGGCGACGGCGGCGTCGGCGAGGCGCGAGGAGCCGAAGTACCCAAAAGCCGCTGGGGCGTTGGGGATCAGACCGGAGACGAGGACCCGGGCGACGCGCAGGGACGTCTCGGCCACGTCCTCGGTGGTGAGGTCGAACGTCATGACGCGGTGGCCGCCCTCGTGGAGGGCACATTCCAGCCGGTCCCGGCTGCCGGGCTCGACCGCGTCGATGGAGACGGTCCCGTGCGCCGGGTCGGTGAACCGCCGGGCCTCGGGCGCCATCCGCTCGTCCAGCCACACCTGGACGTGCGCGCCCAAGTCCCGTACGTGCTCGAACTGTTCGCCGCACACTTCGAGATAGCGGCCGTCGGCACGGTGGTCCAGATACAGTCCGCGGGCGAGCAGCCCTGCCTCGACGGCCTGGAACACCCAGCCGTCGGGATCGACGAGCCCCTGTGTGAAGACCCAGGTGTGGACGGCCTCCAGTACGGCCTTGCGGGCGGCCTCGGACGGGTCGTACTTGCAGGCGAACCCGGCGGCGTACAGACCGAGCCGGGGGTCGTGGACGAGCGCGGCCATACAGGGAGCGAACTCCGAGGGCATCTCGACGAGATGGACGTCGAGCGCGGATCCGGCGAGGTCGTCGGCGAGGCCGGGCACGCTCGCCGGGTCGATGCCGCGGGTCGGGCCGTCCAGGTGCCACCACAGTTCGAGCGCGTCGCGTTCGACGATCTCCAGCAGGCCGCGTTCCACGGCGTCGTCGAGACCCTGCCCGGTGGCGATCCCGGCGTAGTTGAGGTGGTGGGTGCGCGGCAGCGAACGCAGGTCGCCCTGGCGCCAGTTGAGGTGCGTGAGCGCGACGGGCGCCCAGACCTCGGCGGTGCCGCCGCCGGGCAGCCGTTCCGTGCCGCGCGTCCACAGGGACGGCGTGTCGGCGGTGAGGGGGCGGTAGGGGAACTTCTCCCGGGCGTACTGCCAGTCGGCGTACGTCGGCAGCTCGTCCGGCCCGTACAGCCGCAGGCCCTTCTCGGCCAGGTCGGTGGCCGTGGCGCGCAGCGGGGCGGCGGGGTGGCCGGGCGGCGGCACCCGGTTGCCGCAGTACCGCTCGATCCCCTCCGCTATGGCGGCTGTTCGGGCGCCCTCGGGGTCGCCGAAGGTGGTGCCGAGCGACACCCGGTCGGCGGGCCACAGACCGAGCCGCCGGGCGTCGGCGATCTCCGCGGTGAGCGCGGTGTAGCGGGGCGGTGCGCCCTCAGGGTGCTCCACGGGCTTGACCGCGCGGACGATGCCGCAGACGGGGTCGACGAGAGTTTCCAGCGGCAGCGCCGTCATCGCAGGATCTCCTGTGCGGGATCGGTGGGGGTGGGACGGGACCGGAGCACGGACAGCCGGAGCGCCACGCTCCCGGCGTCGACTTCACGCCGGGAGGGCAGCAGCCGGGTGGCCGTGACCGGGGCGTCGCCGGTGTGGGGGTTGCGGGCGTGGGCCGGGAAGTGGTGGCCGGCGATCTCCAGGCGGAGCCGGGTACCCGCGGCCAGTCGCCGCGCGATCCGGCCGAGTCCTACGGTGAACTCGGCGTCCTTTCCTGGTGGTTCGTCGCGTCGGACGATGCCGACGGCGAGCCGCTGGGCCACTCCTGCCGACGTGATGGCGACGAGTCGGACGGCCCAGTCGGCGGACGGAGTGTGTGCGGTGGCCCGCAGCCGCACCTCCACGGGGCCGACCACGTCCAGCGGGCGCGGCAGTGGCGGGGTGACCAGCAGACAGCGGTCGGGGTGACCGTCCGTGGTGACGGCCAAGTCCTCGGAGGACACGGGACGTTCCGGATCGGCCGTGAAGGAGGAGCCGTGCAGCAGCCGTACGTTCTGCGTGCGCGGCTCTCCTTCGATGTCGGCGGGCATCCACAGGAGGCTGCCGCCCAGGCCCACCGCGCCACGGTGCCCGGGGCCGAGGTCCCCGGCGAGGGCGCGGCGGGCCCAGCGTACGTAGAGCTCGCCGAGGCTCACCCGGTGCGCGGCCTCGGCGTCGGGGCCGGGCTCGGCGACGAGACCGTGCCCCCAGGGGCCCAGCAGCAGCCGCGCCGACGGACCGCCCCAGCGGCGCCACAGCGCGACGGTGTCGTCGGTGAAGTGGTCGTGGTGGCCGCCCACCGCGAGCAGAGGCATCCCGGCGCGCCCGGCCGCCGAGACGAGCCGGCCACGTTCGCGGTGGCGCCACAGGCCTGGCCAGGAGGGCAGGCTCCGGCCGAGCCGCTCGGGGAGGCCGGTCAGCGGCAGATGGGTGAGCAGACCGGGGTCCGCGGCGAGTGCCTTGCCCAGGGCGCTCTCGTCGGAGTCCGGCCGGTCGCCGTGCGCCGCCCACCACCCGGCGCGGGCCAGCAGCCGTTCCACGCCCGAGGGTTCGCGCGCCGTCTCGGCGGGGCCCAGCGCGGGCACGGCGGCGATGACGGCGTCGGGCCGGGCGTCCGTGGGCGCGTCGAGCGCGAGGGCCAGGGCGCAGTGGGCGGCGTAGGAGGCGCCGACGGCGACCACCTGCCCGTTGCTCCATGGCTGCCCGCGAATCCAGTGGACGGTCGCCGCTCCGTCGGCGGCCTCGTTCTCGTACGGGTGCCACTCCCCCGGCGACGCGTGCCGGCCCCGTACGTCCTGGACCAGTGCGGCGAACCCGCGGTGGGCCCAGCCGCGCAGCTCGGCCCGGTGCCGTCCGCGGTCGTAGGGCGTGCGGATGAGGACGGCCGGGAAGGGGCCGTCGCCGTCCGGGAGACGGACGTCGGTGGCGAGCCCTTCGACGGCCACGGTGAACGGCGTCATCCGGCCTTCTCCGGTATCCGGGCGACGTCGGGCACGGGCAGCACGGGGTGTTCGGTGACGGTCAGCGTGCGCAGGTCGACGCGCCGGAGCCGGCGCCGGGCGGGCAGGTCGCCGGTGTCGGGTGCGCCGGTGGCCCACCGGCTCAGGTCGTCGGCGAGCAGGGCGGCCAGCAGCCCCGCGGCGGGGGCGGTGAGGTGAACGGGGGCGCCGGAGGTGCGGGGCCCGCTCCAGTAGGCGGCCAGCTCGCGGTGCGCGGGGGTGGCGGCGAGCCGGCGGGCGCGGACGTGTGCCGAGGTGACATCGCCGGGAGCGGCGGCGAGGGGCTCGACGTACGCCTGCCAGCCCTCGCGGTGGCAGCGCAGCCAGGCGATGCCGCGCTCGGGCAGCCGGTCGGCGGCGTCCCACAGCTCGTCGGGCACGGGCCCGTCGAGGCACCACACGACGGCGGCGGGTTCGTCGGCGGGCAGATCGTCAGCCGTGCCGTCGGGGGCTGGGCGCGTCGGCTCGGCGCCCAGTGCGCGCAGGAGTGCGGCCAGTGGCTCGGTCAGTACCGGGTCTCCCAGCAGGCGGATGTCCCGGCGATCGGCGGGCCATCGCGGGCTGCGCGGTCCGTCCGCCAGGTACCCGGCGCCCTCGAAGGCCCGGACGATGCGGTCGAGTTCGTTGTCCGGCTCGCCCGCGGTCGTCGTACCGGAGAGGCGGGAGAGCAGGGCGTCCTCGTCCTCGTCGCTCGTCCTGACGCTGAGGAACTCCCCCTCGGCCGTACGGACGGCGAGACCCCGCCCGGGTACGGCGACGACCTCGACACCGGGGGCGAGCTGGCTGCGGGACACGTCGATCCTCCTGTGGGAAGGGCTTGGAACGGCGTGGGCCCGCCCGCACAGTGACGGGCGGGCCCACGGTCGAGGGAGCTGGACCCTCGCTTACTCCTCGGTGTCCTCGAAGGGGTTCTCGACGAGCGCGTTGGAGTGGGAGGCCGAGGCGTGGGCCAGCTGACCCTGGTCGGCGATCGGGGTGAAGATCTGCTCGTTGTCCATGAACTCTCCTTGTTCGTCAGGGGAGATACGGCGTTCGGGTGAGCGCCGTCGCCGACTCTAATGAATATGATTTTCATATTCTAGTGCTGGGAGAGGGTGATCTGGGTAACACACGGGCCAGCCCCCTTCGGGGTCCCGGCCGACCCGGCCGGCCACCCGGAGAACGTCCGCAAGCAGCCCTGGCGTGACCACCTCCTTGGGCGTCCCGTCGGCCACCACGCGGCCGTCGCGCAGCGCGACGATCCGCTCGGCGAACCGGGCGGCGTGGGCCAGGTCGTGCAGCACCATCACGACGGTGAGACCCCGTTCCTCGCGCAGACGGACCACCGTCTGCAACACGTCGAGCTGGTGGTGCAGGTCCAGATAGGTGGTCGGCTCGTCCAGCAGCAGGACGCGGGTGTCCTGGGCGAGCGCCATCGCGAGCCGGACCCGCTGCCGCTCTCCCCCGGACAGGGCATCGACGTCCCGCTCGGCCCACTGCTCCACGCCGACGTCGCGCAGTGCACGGCGTACGACGGCGTCGTCGCCCTCGCGCAGCATGCCGAGCGGGCCGCGCGCCGCGTATCTCCCCTGCCGCACGAGGTGACGCACTGTCATACCGGGCACGGCCGGGGCCGACTGGTGCAGCAGCGCGACCCGTCGGGCGGTGGCGCGCCGGGACAGCCGGGCGAGGTCGTCCCCGCCGAGCAGCACGCGCCCCTGGTCCGGCCGCAGCAGCCCGGCGGCCAGCCGCAACAGGGTCGACTTGCCGCAGCCGTTGAGGCCGATGAGAGCGGTCAGCTCACCCGGCTCGACGGTCATGTCGACGCCCCGCAACACGGGTTGTCCGGGGTAGCCGAAGTGGACCCCCTCGACGCGGATCCCCACGGACTCGGTCATGGTCTGTCCTTAAGTCGACATCAGAACGTACGGCTCGGCGCGCGGCGTACGACGACCAGCAGCAGCGCGGCCCCGAGGCAGGCGGTGAGGGCCCCGACCGGCAGCGTGAGCCGACCGGAGTCCAGAGCGGCCGCCAGCAGCCGCGAGGACAGCTGTGCCAGCGCGTCCGCCCCGCACACCACCACCGCGCCTACCAGGGCGGCGCCGGGCAGCGTCACCCGCAGGTCGGCCCCGAAGACGGCCACGGCGAGGTGCGGTACGAGCAGCCCGACGAACCCCAGCGCCCCTACGGCGGCCACCGCACCCGCCGTCAGCGCCACCGCGCACAGCAGGGCGAGGGTCCGGGCCCGCCGCACGGAGAGCCCTGCGGCGAGGGCGAGTTCGTCCCCGCAGCGCAGCAGGGTCAGCGGCCCGGTCAGCAGCCACGCCGCCACGCCCCAGGCCAGCGCCCACGGCCACAGCAGATGCCAGTTCTGCCACACCCGGCCCTCCGTCGTGCCGACGAGCCACTGCACGACGCTGCCGAGCTCGCCCGGATCGACGAGCAGCACCATGGCCGTGAGCCCGCCGAGCACCGCCGACACCAGCACCCCGTGCACGGCGGTCTGCGCGGGATCGCTGCGGCCGCGCCCGGCGAGCAGCCACAGCAGCGCCGCACCGGCGCAGCCGCCCACACACGCGGCGACGACCACCGCGAGAGGCGATTCCCACCCCGCGAGTCCCAGGCTGGTCGCGGTGACGGCCCCGAGCACCGCACCCGGAGTCACACCCGTCACCTCGGGCCCGGCCAGCGGGTTGCGCAGCGCCGACTGCAGGACCAGACCCGCCACGCCGAGGCACGCCCCCGCACCGAGGGCCACCAGGAGACGGGGCAGCCGGAGTTGGAGCAGGATGTGCCGTTCCGTCCTGTCGCCGCCCCCGCCCAGGACGTCCCAGACCACGGACGGGGACATGCCCCGCCCGGCCACCAGCTCCACGCAGGCGCATACGACGACGAGTGCGGCGAGCACCGCGAAGCGCCGGCTCACCGGGTCTCCTTCTCATGGTGGTCGGCGGAAACTCCGGAAGGGCCTGAGGGCACCGCTTCGGCACCCTGCGGCGCCGAGCCCACAACAGCCGCGCCCGCCACCCCGCGCCGGGCCGCCGGCCTGTGGTCGGCCGACCGGAGCAGGGCGACCCCGGCGGGCACGCCGAGCAGAGCCGTCCAGGCACCGACCGGTGTCTCCACGGGCGCCAGCGCCAGCCGGGCCGGTACGTCGGCGACGGCTACGACGACAGCGCCCCACGCGGCAGACCAAGGCAGCCAACGCACGGCACCGGCTGCGGGGTTGAACCACCGCGCCAGATGCGGAGCGAGGAACCCGACCCAGGCCACCGGCCCGCACACGGCCGTCACGGGCGCGATCAGGACGACGGCGATGGCCAGCGCGGCCAGCCGTGCCCGCTGGGCGCGCACCCCCAGCGCCTCGGCGTCCTCGTCCCCCAGTCGCAACACGGACAGCACCGGCGCGCACAGTACGAGCGCGGGCACCGCGACGAGCAGCCACGGCCACAGCCCGGTGACGTCGTCCCAGGTACGGGCGGAGAGCGAACCGAGCAGATAGCGGTAGATCAGCTGGAGGTCGAGCTGGTCGGCCATCACCATCAGCACGAGCAGCGCGGCCTGCAACGCGGCGGCGACCGCGGCGCCGGTCAGCAGTACGGCGGACGGACTGCGCCCCAACCCGGCGGCCAGCAGCGTGAGTCCGCCGCCGAGCCCGGCCCCGCCGATGGCGAGCAGGGGCTGGACGGCGGCGGGGAGGGACACGGCCAGCACCAGCGGCGCGGCCACCCCGAGCGCGGCCCCGGACGACACACCCAGCATCTCGGGGACCGCCAGAGGGTTGCGCAGCGCCTCCTGGAGCACGAGCCCCGCCGCACCCAGACAGGCACCGGCGACGAGCGCCAGCACCAGCCGGGGCACCCGGAGTTCGGTGACGACGATCCCGGCGAGCGTGCTGTCCGCGTCCAGCACCGCAGCGGGCAGCCGGTGCAGCGGGACGTAGGGCGTGCCCAGGGTCAGCGCACAGGCCGACGCGGCGACCAACAGGACGACCACGACGGGCAGTTGCCACACTGCCGTGGAGCGCACGGACCGCCGTGCGCCCGACGCCGGGTCACCTGCCGTGATGTGCGTCGTGGTGGGCGCGCTCACCGCAGCGCGGCCGTGGCCTCATCGAGGATGATGCCCAGCGATCGGGTACCGCGTCCCTTGGCCCAAACCTCGGAGTTCACCTCGTGGACGTCCCCGTTCCTGACAGCCGGGATCTTGCTCCACAGAGGGTTCTTCGCCAGCTTCTCCGACAGCTTGCCGTCCGCCTCGCCGAAGCTCATCGTCTCGACGAACAGCACGTCCACGTCCGCCGCGAGGATCTCCTCGAGGCTGTAACTCCCCTCCACGCCGCGGGACTTCCAGGGATAGTCGGC
Source organism: Streptomyces sp. NBC_00457 (assembly GCF_036014015.1). Classification (NCBI taxonomy): domain Bacteria; kingdom Bacillati; phylum Actinomycetota; class Actinomycetes; order Kitasatosporales; family Streptomycetaceae; genus Streptomyces; species Streptomyces sp. NBC_00457. The sequence continues at coordinate 640,999 of NZ_CP107905.1, forward strand.
CAGCTTCGGGAACAGGCTGGCGCCCACGTCCGTCTCGGGGGTGGCGACGCCGAAGTTCTCGTCGCTGCCGTAGATGATGAGCGCGGTCTTGTCGCTCCTGGTCTTCTCGGCCTCGGCGAGCTTGGTGCGGAAGGTCTTCTCGGCCTTCTCGCCCTCGGCGGTGCGGCCGGTGAGCGCGGCGACATCACGCAGGTAGCCCACGCTGTCCTCCCACGTCTCGGGCTGCATGGGCCAGAAGGTGGTGGCGCCCTTCAGGGCCGGGGCCAGCTTGCCGTGGGTGTCCTCGAGGCCGATCACGAGATCGGGCTTGTGGGAGAGGATCGCCTCCACCTCGGGCGCGATGAAGCCGCCGGGGATGACGTCGGCCTCCTTCGCCTTCTCCTCCCCCAGGAAGCCGGGTTGGGCAAGGAGCACGCTGTTCGTGGCTGTGGGGACGATACCCAACTCGGTCAGGATGTCGTCGCAGAGCGCGAACAGGCAGACGATGCTCTTGGGCTCCTCCTTGAGGGAGAGCTTCACACCGCCCGTGTCGGTCAACTCCCGCGTCGCCTTGATGGGTTCGACGGTGACATCGGTCTTCGGGCCGGCCGCGGCGGCCTTCTCGCTCGCCGGTTCGGTGGACGAGCCGCACCCGGCCAGCACCGAACCCACCAGGGCTGCGGTGATCCAGCTTCGGACGAATCGTGACGGTGAGCGCAGCATCGATGCCCTCGCTTCTTCTCAGGGACCCCGGAACGACCCGAAGATACATGATAATCGTTTTCAACATCACCCTGTTTGCTTGGAGGCATCGATGACCGCCACCTCTCCCCTGCTGCTCGTCTCCGACCACGTGGAGGGATCCGTCCACGTACTGACCGTGCCGGACGGCACCGAGACGGGCCGCCTCACCGGCCGTCACCTCTCCGAGCACGCCGGGTTCTTGGCGCTGCCCGGCGGGCGGGCGGCCTGCGTCGACGACCGCAGGGGCGAGCTCCTGGTGCTCGACCCCTTCGGCGACGAACTGGTGGAAACCGCGATCCCGGTCGCCGTGCCGGCCGAGCACCTCGCGTGCGACCCGTCCGGACGGTGGGTCGCCGTCACCACCGGCCTGGGCGAGAACGCCGAGCCGTGGTCGGACCTGCTGACGGTCGTCGACCTCACCACGGGCGACGCGACCCGGGTACGCACACGCGTAGGCGAACCGGGCGTGACGGTCCTGGGCAACGGCGATCCACTGGTCGTCCTGCGCCACCGGGAACCCGGCGCGCTGGCCGCCCACCGGTTCGCCGACCTGCTCGAGGCACCGCCCGGCTGCCCGCCGGTCACGCCGCACGCACACCTTCCGCTGCCGGACGACGGACACGGGGACGCCCAAGACCCGTGCTCCGGCCACGTCTTCGCGGCCACGAGCGACGGGGTGCACCGGGCACGCCGCGAGGGCGACGCACTCGTCCGGGAGCACACGATCCCCTGGGACTCGCCCGCCCGGGGCTGGTACCTACGACTCGACCCACGACGACGGGCGCTGTGGTCGACGCTGCGGGGCGGCCCGGCAGACGCGCTGCGCTGGCCGGAGTGGACCAACCAGGCATGGCACCACGACCTGGAGACGAACCGCACGACTGTGACCGAGCTCGGCCCCGGCCTGGTCTTCCGGCTGGCCCTCGCCCGACACCACACCGCATTCACCCGTATCCACCCGGACGGCGACGAACTGATCCTCCTGGACGCCGACGACACCGCCCGCCACGTCCCCCTCCCCGCCATGGACGGCGCACCCCGCCGAGGCGGCACCCCCTGGGAAGGCGTCCAACGCCGCGCGGTGGCCGCCTCACCGGGCGCCGACTGGATAGCCGTCACCCGCGGCGGCCACGGCGAAGTCCACATCGTCGACGCCGGGACAGGCAGCGAAGCAGCCCGATTGAAACTGGACACACCCCTGCATCACGGCGGCCACACGATGCTGCGCACGCAGACCGACGGCGCCGAAGGCGATCCTGTGGGCCGGTGACAATCACCAGCACGATCTATTCAAGTTTGACTAGAGTGGACCTATGACTGAGAAAACCATTCCGATCCTGCCGTGCCGGACCCTTCAGCCCGTTCTCGACTTCTACACCGCCCTCGGGTTCGAGGTGACGTTCCAGCAGAAGAGCCCCAACCCGTACGCGGTCGTGGAGCGCGGCGGCATCGAGCTCCAGTTCTTCGGCATGAAGCAGTACGAGCCGGCTGAGTCCTTCAGTACGTGCTACGTCCTCACCGATGACGTCGACGGACTGCATGCCGCCTTCCGGACGGGGCTCAAGGCGGCGTACGGGAGGATCCCCACCCGAGGGCTGCCGCGTATCGGGCCGCTCAAGGACATGTCGTACGGCGTGCGGCAGTTCCTCATGACCGATCCGGGCGGCAACTGCATCCGCATCGGGCAGCCGACGAGCGAGGACCAGCACCACCGGCCCGCCCCCGAGGAGACCTTCGCCCGCGCCCTCCACCATGCCTCCCTCTTCGCGCACTCGAAGGACGACCTGGCGGGCGCCGCGAAGATCATCGACCGGGTGCTTCACCTGGAGGACGAGCGGCCCACGCCCGTACAACTGCTGCGCCTCCTCGTGCTGCGAGCGGACGTCGCCAGGCGCCTCGGTGACGAAGAGACCGCGACGACGGCGCTCACCGAGGCCGTCGCGGTCCAACTCACCGCCGAGGAACGGGAGTCGGTTCGCGACGACCTCGAGCGCCTTGAAGAGCTGCGCGACTGAAGGCTGCTGACAGCCACTTGTCGGTCTCAGGAGCCGTCGTCAGCGAAGGGGCCGTCGGCGGTGAAGGCGCGTGCGGCGAAGCGTTCGCCCATGCGGCGGTGGGTGGCGGCGTCCGGGTGGAGCTCGTCGGGGAGCGGCAGTTCGGCGTAGTCGGTCTCGCCGTAGAGTTCGCGGCCGTCGAGGTAGTGCAGGTTCGGGTCGTCCGCCGACCGTTGCGCCACGATGCGGGCCAGCTCCTCGCGGATCACGCGCAGCGTCAGCTTCCCGCTCGCGCGTTCCGCCGGATCGCCCAGGGCCGCGAACCGCAGCCGCCCCTCGCTGATCTCGCTGAAGTCGGGGAACGCGGGGCCCGGCGTGTCCTCGTGGATGGGGCACAGGATGGGCGAGACGACCAGCAGGGGCACGGTCGGGTGGCCCTCGCGGAGGGTGTCGAGGAAGCCGTGGACCGCGGGACCGAAGGCGCGCAGGCGCATCAGGTCGGCGTTGACCAGGTTGATGCCGATCTTGACGCTGATCAGGTCGGCGGGGGTGTCGCGCATGGTGCGTGCGGTGAACGGGTCGAGCAGGGCGCCGCCACCCAGGCCCAGGTTGATCAGCTCCACGCCACCGAGGCCGGCGGCCAGGGCGGGCCAGGTCGTGGTGGGACTGGCCGCGTCGGAACCGTGGCTGATGGAGCTGCCGTGGTGGAGCCACACCCTGCGGCCCGAATCCCGCGCGGGCTCGACCGGGGCGTCGGTGCGCAGGGCCAGGACTTCGGTGGTCTCGTTGTGCGGCAGCCAGATCTCGACGTCCTTGTCACGCTCGGGCAGACCGGTGAAGCGGACGGTTCCGGGTGGGCCGGGCTGCATCTCGGCGGTGCCCGCGGTCATGTCGATGATCACGGTGTTGCCGCCCGTAACGCTTGCCTGTCCGGCCGGGCGGCCGTCGACGATCAGGTCGTACACCCCGTCCGGGCGGGGCGGCGCGCCCACGTAGGCCCGCTTGGTGGGCAGCGTGTCCAGCTCGACCGCGGTGGCGCGGGTACGGAAGACCAGCCGTACGCCGGAGGGCTGGGACTCAGCCATGGCCAGCTGGGCGTCGGTGTTCTGGGCACGGGCCCACGCGGGCAGCCGGTGCGGCAGTACTCCGTGTTCGGTGCGCTCCACGTCGAGGGCGCCGCGCAGGAGGCCGGCGGTGACGGGCGTGGTGATCCAGTCGTGCTCGGTGTTCATGTCCTCAGCCTGTCGATCAAGAGGTGGGGCGGGCGGGCCAGTTGCGCAGCAGGGTGTCGAGGGCGTCCAGGACCCGCGCCCAGGACTCCTCGCTGTCGGGGGCGCTGTGGCTGAAACCGCCCGCGCCTTCGAGGCTCGCGTAGCCGTGGAAGACGCTGCCCAGCAGCCGTACGGCGTGGGTCTCGTCGGGTTCCGCCAGGTCGTAGCCGCGCAGGATCGCCCGCGTCATCCGGGCATGCCGGACCCCGGCACTGGCGGCCGCCGTCTCGGGGTCGAGCCGCATCCGGGCGGCCGCGGCCCGGCCGGGGTACTCGTGGGCGTAGTCGCGGTAGACGTTCGCGAACGCAGTCAGGGCGTCCTTGCCGGCCCGCCCGGCGACCGCGTCGGCGGACAGGTCGGCCAGTTCCTCCAGCGCGAACAGGGCGATCCGGGTCTTGAGGTCCTGGGAGTTCTTCACGTGCGAGTACAGACTCGCGACCTTGACGTCGAACCGACGGGCGAGCTCGGAGACGGTCACCTGATCGAAGCCGACCTCGTCGGCCAGGTCCGCGCCTGCCCGGATCAGGCGTTCTGTCGTCAGCCCCACTCGTGCCATAACCGTCCTCCCGTTCACCGAAATCGAGTATGCACTTACCTAAAGCCCTTAGGCAAATCACCTGGACCATTCGACTTCGCCTTACGGTGGCGGCATCCCGTCGGAAGGTGTCGGTAATCCCCCTGGGGCGCGACCCGGTACGGACCTAGCGTGTGAGCCGTCCCGCCGCGCGGCCGACGTACCGTCAGGTCCCAGGAGAAGGCACTCGCATGCTCGTCATCGCACCGATCTGCATCGGCGTCCTGTACGCCCTGCTCATGTCCCTCATCCGCGAACCCCACCGGCGCCGCTTCAACGCGGTCATGGTCGCCGGAGCCGGTGCCGCCTACCTCGGGACCGGGGGTCTGGGCGGGTGGGAGTTCGCCTTCACCGCGCTCGTCACGTACGTCGCCTTCCGCGGCCTGGACTCGTGGACGTTCATCGGCATCGGCTGGCTGCTGCACACGGTGTGGGACGTCATCCACCACATCAAGGGCAGCCCTCTGATCCCCTTCCTGCACGATTCGTCGCTGGGGTGCGCCATCTGCGACCCCGTCATCGCGCTGTGGTGCCTGTCCGGCGGGCTGTCGCCGCGCGAGCTCCTCCGCCGGGGAAGGCCCGCGGTCGTCCAGGACCAGGCAGTGTGACGTCCGCGAGCATCGCCGGCGTGCCTCCGATACAGTGTCCCGCCGGGATCACTGGGGAGGGGATTCGATGCAGGTCAGGGCGGGGATCGCGGGGCGTGGTGCGGTGTATGTGGCGTTGCTGGCGGGGGTGCTGACGGGGTGTTCGGAGGGCGCGCCGGAGGAGCCGGAGGACAAGCGGCCCTCGGCGTCGGCGAGCGCCGACGGGACGGTTGCCACCAAGGGGGGCACCATCGGCGCGAAAGGATCCTCCTGCGAGCTCCCGGTCACCTTCGACATCGCCGAGGAGTGGACGGCCGAGACCGTGGACGTCGGTCCTGCCGGGGACGTCGCCGAGGAGCTTCTCCGTCAGGGCCCGGTCGCCGTCACCTGCGAGATCGACGCCAAGCCCGCGGGGAACATCGGCTACCTGCGCGTCTGGACCGGCGAACCGGCCAAGGGCGACGCGCGCGCCGTCCTGCAAGCATTCGTCGAGGCCCAAGCCGGCGCGAGCAAGGAGACGTACCGGACGTTCAAGACGGGCGGTCTCGACGGCGTCGAGGTGGAGTACCTCTACACCAGCGAACTCCTGGACGAAACGAAGAAGGAGCGGGCCCTGGCCGTCGTCACATCCGACGGACCGGTCGTCGTGCATCTCGGAGGCCTGGACACCGAGGAACACGAGGAGATGCTCCCGGCGTATCAGCTCGCCAAGCGGACCCTGCGCGGCAACTGAGCCCGGAGGCCTGGCGCGGCGACCGGGGTCACGATGACGATCTGGGCCTCCTACGCTCCCGTATAGAACGCGATCGTCGCCGCCGTCGTGGCCGCCACGACCTCCGCCTCCGCACCGGATGCGGCGTACGCGGCACCCCACGCCTCCCCCGAGCGCGTCGCGAACTCCCTGCCCTCGGGCGAGGTGTCCCAGGCCTCCGCCTCCTCCCTGCTGATCTCGCCGCCCGCCAGGTGCCTGTCGAGTCCGAGGAGCCCCAGGTCCCACCCGACACCGACCGAGCCGGGCCCGTACTGGTCCCAGAAGTCGTCCGGCACCACGGCCACATGCTCCAGCTCCAGCACCGTGCGGTCCGCGCCGTCCGGCGTGAGGCGCACCTCGACCTCACTGAAGCCGGGGTCGGGCCCGTACAACCAGCTCACGCGCAGCCGGGTCGGCTCGGCGCACTCGAGGATCTCGCCGCCGGCGTTGCCCTCCAGTTGGTAGCGCCCGCCGAGCTTGAGCTCACCGCTGACCGGCAGGAACCAGCGGCTGATCCGCTCGGGCGAGGTCACGGCGTCCCACACGTCGGCGATATCGGCGTCGAAGGTCCGCCGCAGGAGCACGGTCTTCGCCTCGCCCGCCTCGACCTGGCGGGCGCCGACCTCACGGTGGCGACGGTTGATCTCGTCGACGATGTCACTCATCCCCGCTCACTCCCTTTTCTTCCTCTCTCAGCCTGCGCTCGCGCTTGCCCCGCGCGAGCTCCGTCCCGAGCGCGTCGAGCCGCTGATCCCAGAACCCCCGGAACCGCTCCAGCCAGGCGTCCACCTCGCGCAGCGGCGCGGCGTCGACGGCGTACAGCCGCCGGGTGCCTTCCGCGCGCACGGACGCGAAGCCGCTCTCCCGCAACACCCGCAGGTGCTGCGAGACGGCCGGCTGGGAGATCCCGAACTCGTCCCGGATCACGGCACTGATCTCGCCCGACGCCTGCTCACCGGATGCGAGTAGCTCCAATATCCGGCGCCTGACCGGATCCCCAAGGACGTCGAAGGCGTGCACGGGACGACTATGCCATCGTCGACTTATATAAGGCAAGCCTTAAGTAGAGGCTCGGGGCCGTGAGCGGTGCCCACGGCCCCGGTCCGTCTCAGACGTGCGGTCGGCGCCCTCGTTCCTGGTGCGGGAACGTCTGATCCACCCCCGGCAGCGTCGGCTTCGGCAGGGTCGCCACCTCTTCCTTCGCCTTCTCCAGCGGTGTCGTCGGGCAGCCGCGGTGGCCGGAGGCGGGCGTCCGCTCGGCCAGGGCACGGCCCGACGCGGTGAGGGTCATGCCGGTGCGGGAGCGTGTGAACAGCCGTACGCCCAGCTGAGTTTCGAGTTGCTTGATCTGTTTGGTGAGTGCCGGTTGGGAGACGTAGACGCGTTCCGCGGCGCGGGTGAGGGTGCCCTCCTCCGCAACGGCGACGAAGGAGCGCAGCAGCCGGGTGTCCACATCCATGCCGTCAGGTTATAGACGCAGGTATTGGACGTCGCCGTGCGGCGCTACGAGGCTGTTCAGCGAGCCCGGTCGAAGGGAAGGCACCGAAGGGAGGGCGAGACACATGGTCACCGCCTACGTGTTCATCACCGTCGTCACGATCGTGGCCAACGCCGCGATCGCGGGCGCCGACTTCGCGAGGGCCCGATTCGTCCTGGCGAACTCGACCGCGGTGGGGGTCCCGCAGTCGTGGCTTCCGTGGCTCGGTGCGCTCAAGGCGGCGGGAGCCGCCGGTCTGCTCCTCGGTCTGCTCGGGGTCCCGGGCATCGGGATCGCTGCGGCCACGGGGCTCGTGCTGTTCTTCGTGGGCGCCGTGGCCGCGCATGTCCGGGCCCGCGTGTTTGCCACGATCGTGTTTCCGGGCGGCTTCCTGGCGCTGGCCGTCGCCGCGCTCGTGCTGGGGGTCGCACGCTAGGCGCTCCGCGGGAAGTGGCGCCAGCAATCGGCCGCGGGTTCGTTGTGGCTGGTCGCGCAGTTCCCCGCGCCCCTTCGGGGCGCGGAGTTGGACTCAGAGCTGCCGGGGCGAGCCCTCGGCCGACGTGGCGGACTCGTCGTCACGAGACACGCACAGGGCCCAGATGATGAAGCCGGAGATCGCGATCATCACGACCGACCAGACCGGGTAGTACGGCAGGGAAAGGAAGTTGGCGATGAGGACCAGCCCGGCGATGGCCACGCCGGCGACGCGCGCCCACATCGCGGACTGGAACAGCCCGAAGGCGATGAGGACGGCGACCGCGCCGAGGGCCAGGTGGATCCAACCCCAACTGGTGAGGTCGAACTCGAAGACATAGTCCTGGGTCGTGACGAAGACGTCGTCCTCGGCGATCGCGGCGATGCCTCGCAGGATGTCGAGGACGCCTCCAATCATGAGCATGACGGCTGCGAAGACGGTCAGGCCGCCGGCCCATGCCTGGCCGGTCGTCCGCGGGTGTGCGGGGTGTGTGGCGGTCATCCTGCTGCCTCGATTCGGTGTGGTGTGGTCCGGCGTCGCTCAGTGGCCGGAGGGGGGTGACGGGGGTCCGTAGTCGCTCAGAACCAGTTCCTTCGCCCTGCTGAACTCCTCGTCCGTGATGTCACCGCGGGCACGGATCTCCGACAGCTTGGCGAGTTCGTCCGCGCTGGTGGGCCGGTGCTCGCCGGTGCCGGCGGTCTCCCTGACGTACTTGTCGAAGGCCTCCTGCTGTGCACGGGCCTGCGCCACCTCGCGGTGCCCCATGTTCTTGCCGCGGGCGACCACGTAGACGAAGACACCGAGGAAGGGCAGGACGATGCAGAACACCAGCCAGCCGGCCTTGACCCCGCCGCTCAGGTCGTCGTCACGGAAGATGTCGACGATGACCCGGAAGAGCAGGACGAACCACAGGATCCACAGGAAGACCACGAAGATGGTCCAGAAGGCGCTCAACAGCGGATAGTCGTACGCGAGGTACGTCTGTGCGCTCATGTCTCTCCTCCGTCCAGGGCGCTCGCCCGGCAACCGTTCTCCGTCCAGGTCGCTCGCCCGGAAGCCGTTCGGTTTTCAGCGTGCCCACGGCAAGGAGCAGGTGGCCTCACCCGAGGCGGGTGAGCGTGGGGGTCGTCATGGTCCTGCTTCCGCTCGGCCCGGTTCGCCGTCGGCCACGCCGGTCGCGGCGAGCACCTCGATGACGGCCAGCACCACCAGGACCAGGACGAGAACGAGCACCACCACGCCGACCGTGGGGTGATTCCAGAGCAGGAGCGCCAGGGCACCCGCCCCGATGACCGCGCCGCCGGTCCACGAGCGGTGCGCGTCGAGCCAGCGACCTGTCGAACCGGTACGCACCACGGGGGTGCCGCTCAGCGCCCGTCCGGCCGCTGTCGCACCCCGCCGGGCCAGGCTCCGTACGCCGCGGGCCACCCGGCCCGGACCGTACATGTAGGCGGCCAGGGCCGTGATCACGGCGACGACGAGGAGCGTGCGGGCGCTGTCGCGCAGGAAGCGGAGGAAGGTGTCGAAGATCGCCGCGGCGGCGTCGGTCGGCAGCGTCGCCGAGGGGACCGAGTCCAGGTAGACCCGGCGTACGACGGCCAGCGCGACGAGCAGGACCACCATCATCACGCCGATGCCGACGGCCGTGATCATCAGCATCACTCGGTGTGCGGGAGCGGTCCACACGGCGAGGGCGGCCAGGGCGACGGTCAGCACGGGCAGCCAGGTGCCCATGATGTCCAGCAGCCGCATCGCGTCCTGTGCCTGGCTCAGCTCTTCGGTGTGGAACAGCGTGACGGTGCGGTCGACGTTCGGGATGGCGGCGGCCTTGTCGAAGCCCTGGTCGACCAGGCGCTGCCGTACTTGGTCGACCACGGTGCCGATGTCCAGCTGAACGGTGTCGCCCGTGGCCCGCAGCGCGCCCTCGCGCTCTCCGGTGAGTACGTTCACCACGGCGGCGTGCGCCTCTCGGTTGGCGGTCTCCCAGGCCTGCTGGAATGCGTCGCTGGTGATCACGCGTTCGACGTTGTTGTGCACGACGGTCGTCACCGCGGAGCGCAGCGGACCGGCGAGGTACTGCGACGCCTCCACCACCCGGGGCGGCGCCCCGGCGTCGGCCAGCGTCTTCGACAGCGCGGCGGCCACCGCCTCGACGTCCACCTGAGCGACCACGCGTTTGGTCAGCCGGTCGGTCACGACGTTCTGGACGGCCGGGTCGGATGCCAGCGGGGCGACGGTCTTCACGTACCGGCCGGTGTCGGAGACCTCGTCGTCGACCCAGGCCGCGACGACGGCCACCGGCGCGAGCAGGAGGGTCAGCAGGAACAGGACCGTGGCGCCCGCCTTGCGCGCTCGCCGGTGCCGTACGGTCGCGGCCAGGCGCAGCCGCTCGTACTCGGCGCGCTCCTGCGGGCTCAGGGTGTGGCCGGTTCCGCCGGAGTGGGGCGCGTCGGGCGTCTTGTCCGGGGCCATGGATCCTCCCGGGTCCTGTCTCCCCCCGCGGGCTATGGAGTGCCGGCGGAGGCACCGGCCACCGGGACGCCCGCCCTGCGCAGTGCGGCCCGCCAGGCGAAGGCGACCGCCGCCTCGGCGAGGCCGAGCAGGACGAGCCAGAGACCGAGCAGCCGGGTCAGCGCACGCGCCGACTCGGACGGCAGGGCCAGCACCACGATCCCCGCGACGATGCCGATCACCGCGACGCCGACGACGAAGCCCCTGTGGGGCAGGTCTCGGGCGGCGATGGCGGTGTGGAGGGTGAGGATGCCGGACACCAGCCAGACGACCCCGACGATCAGCGAGAGCGCGGCGATGGTCTGCAGCGGGTTCCTGAGGCACAGCACGCCCGCCAGGACGTACAGCAGGGCGAGGAGCAGCCGGGTCACCCGTTCGCCCGGCTCTTCGCGGGCGAACGCCTCGACGAACCGGAAGGCCGCCATCACGAGCAGATACAGGCCGATCAGGACCGCCAGGACGTGCAGGGTCTCGTCCGGCCAGACCAGGATCAGGATGCCCGGCACGAGCGTGGCGATCGCCGAGCCGAGGGGCCAGGTCCAGGAGCGTCCGAGCGCCGCGAGGGCTTCCGCGGGGTCACCGGGCGGTCCGGGGACCGCCCCGCCCGGCATGTGCTCCGGTCCGGTGTGCGGCGCCGGACCACGCGGCACGGTCATGGCTCCTCCTCGCGTGATCGGGCGGATCCCGCTCCCGGACCGCCGGCGGGGCGGCGTGCGGAGACCTCACCGGCCAGCGTCCCGCCCTCCGCCGACGGTCGGGTCACCCGCGGCGGGTGATCCGGGCACACCACCGGGGCGATGAGGTGGATGGCAGCGGAGATGCGCGCGCCGATGCCCGGACGGCCGGCGGGCGGGCTGCTCCTGTCGGAGGTGGAGCCATGACCACACCCAGCGACTTCACGGCCTCCCTGTCCCCCGCCGACAGAGCGGCGTACGGCAGGAACGCGCGCAAGCGCGCCCCTCGTTCGCGCCAGGCGTGGTTCGAGACGGGACCGGAGCGCCCCGACCCGATCGAGGTGATCGAGCGCCAATCGGCCGCGCGGGTGCCCGAGTTGGTCCCGATCCGGTACGGCCGGATGCTCGAGTCCCCGTTCCGCTTCTACCGGGGCGCGGCAGCGATCATGGCGGCGGACCTCGGCCCGCTCCCGAACAGCGGGCTGACGGTCCAACTCTGCGGCGACGCCCACCTGCTGAACTTCCGGCTGCTGGCCTCGCCCGAGCGCCGTCTCGTGTTCGACATCAACGACTTCGACGAGACCCTGCCCGGGCCCTTCGAGTGGGACGTCAAACGGCTGGCGGCCAGCTTCGCGATCGCCGGCCGGGCCAACGGATTCTCGGTCGGAGAGCAGGACGAAGCGGTCCTGACCTGCGTGCGCGCCTATCGGCAGCGCATCCGGGAGTTCGCCGCTATGCGCACCCTGGACATCTGGTACGCGCAGGACGACGCCGACCGGCTGGGGGAGCTGATGGCGGAGTCGATCAGCAAGCGGGCCCGGCGCCGGACCGCCGAGGCGACCGCACGCGCCCGTACCCGCACCTACCTCCAAGCCGTCGACAAACTCACCCGGATCACCGAGGAAGGCCGCCGGATCGCACCGGACCCGCCGCTGATCACCCCGCTCCAGGACCTGTTGAGCGACCCGTCGGACGACGCGCAGGAGAAGGAACTCCAGACCCTCGTGGAGGACTACGCGCGCACCCTGTCGTCCGAGCGCCGGCACCTGCTGCGCCACTACCGCCTGGTCGACATGGCCCGGAAAGTGGTGGGCGTCGGCAGTGTCGGCACGCGGTGCTGGGTCCTGCTGCTGCTCGGCCGGGACGACGACGATCCCTTGCTGCTGCAGGCCAAGGAGGCGCAGGAGTCGGTGCTCGCGGCCCACACGGGCGGTGCCTCCTACGACAACCAGGGCCGCCGCGTGGTGACCGGGCAGCGGCTGATCCAGACGACCAGTGACATCTTCCTGGGCTGGACGCATGTCGTGGGCCTCGACGGGCGCGGCCGGGACTTCTACGTACGGCAGCTGCGGGACTGGAAGGGCATCGCGCGGCCGGAGACCATGGACCCCTATCTGCTGCGCCTGTTCGGGCAGTTGTGCGGGGGCAGCCTGGCGCGCGCCCACGCCCGCTCCGGTGATCCCGTCGCCATCGCGGCCTACCTCGGCGGGAGCGACCGCTTCGACCGCGCACTCACCGGCTTCGCCCAGGCCTACGCCGACCGGAACGAGCGCGACTTCGAGGCGCTGGCCGCCGCGGCCCGCTCCGGACGGGTGCGTACGCAGAGCCTGTGAGGGTCACTCCGGCAGCTGGCGCATCTCCACGACCCGCAGCCCCAGCGACTGGCAGCGGGCCAGCAGACCGTACAACTGCGCCTCGTCGACGACGGGGCCGAACAGGACGGTCTGACCGGCCATCACCACATGGTCCAGCTCCGGAAAGGCCTTGGCCAGCGTCGGAGACACATGGCCTTCGACGCGGATCTCGTAGCGCATGAGCTGCCCTCCCGCGGCGGCCTGGGATGGGCGGAGTCCGTCCTCACCTGCGATGGTCCGCGTCGCCGCGACGCCCGCCCTCACCCGCCGCAGGTGAAGTGACGGCTTCGTCGCGGCCGCGCCCGATCAGTGGTTCAGGTAGATATCAGTGGGTCAGGTAGATCTTGAACGAGATGATCAGCAGACCGAGCACCAGATTCACCGAGGCGGTGGTGACCATCAGCCGCGGGGAGGCACCGGCCCGTCGCGCCGCGGCCACCGACCAGCCCACCTGCCCGGCCACGGCCACGCAGAGCGCCAGCCAGAGCGCACCCGGAACATCGAGGCCGAGCAGAGGGCTGACGGCCACGGCGGTGGCGGGCGGGACGGCGGCGTTGACGATCGGCCACTCCTCACGGCACACCTCCAGCACGGCACGGCGGTCCAGCCGCCGCTGTGCCAGACGGGCACCGAAGAGCTGGGCGTGCACGTGCGCGATCCAGAACGCCACCCCGGTGAGCAACAGCAGCAGCACCAGTTCCACGCGGGGAAAGTGGTCCAGGGTGCCGCCGGCCCCGACGACCACGGAGGCGGCGAGCATCGAGCCGTAGACGCCGCCGGTGTAGTCGGCGCGGACGCGGCGCTCGGCACCGCTCTGCGCGACATGCCCGGTCCTGGACATCGCGGCCTCCTCGAGTCAGCGGGACGGGCCCGTCGCGTCGGCCGGTGTCGCCTTCTCCGGCTGCCCGGTCCGCGTCGGGAGATGCCGCGTGACGAGGAAGCTGGCGAGGGTGATTCCTCCGGTGGCGAGGATCGCCGCTTTGAGGCCGTCGAGTTGAGCCGACGCGTAGGACTCCACGAGGGCGTCGACCTCGGACGGTGGCAGACCGGCGCGTTCGGCGGCCGAGCGCGCCTGCTCGGTGGGGACGAAGGTGATGCCGGCATTGAGGGCGATGCCGGTCTGCTGTCGTGCCTCCTCCGACAGCCGTGGGTCGTTCTCCACCTGCGCGGTGAAGGCGTGCGCCAGGGCTCCGATGAGCAGCGATCCGATCAGCGCGGTGCCCAGCGCGGAGCCCAACTGCTGGGCCGTGAACTGCAGTCCGCCGGCCTCGCTGCGTTCCTCCTCGCCGACGCTGGACTGAACGACGTTGCCCAGTTGCGAGGCGAGCAGACCCATGCCCACGCCGAGCAGCGCCATCGCCCCGGCGAACTGCGCGTCGTCGATGACCGGATCGATGGTGGCCAGCAGCCACACGATGGCCGCGGCGAGGGTCACCAGGGCCAGCCGGACCACCCTGCGCGGTCCCGCCAGCCGCCCCAGCCGCGCGGCGATCAGGGAGGCCGCGAGCATGGTGGCGGACACCGGCAGCAGCCGCAGCCCCGTCTCGAAGGCGTCGAATCCCTGAACCACCTGCAGATACAGCGGGATGGCGAAGAACAGTCCCAGCAGGATGAGGTTCTGGCTCAGCAACGACATCAGGCCGGCCCGCAGCGCGGGCTTGTGCAGCAGAGCGAGATGCACCAGCGGTTCGGTGCCGTGCGCCTCGCGTCGCCGCTCCCAGTGGGCGAAGACGGCGAGTACGGCCGCTCCGGCGCCGATGACGAAAAGCGTCGGCGCGAATCCCAGCACGGTGAAGGGCGGGTTGCGGGGCTGCACCCATCCCCAGGAGCCGCTCTGCAGCACACCGAGCACGCCCAGCGCCAGCCCGGCCGCCGACAGCGCCGCGCCGACCCCGTCCAGCCGGGTCCGCGGACCGGTCCGGGGCGCTTGTGTGATCACCCGGCGGAAGCACAGCATGGCCGCGACGACCACGACCTCGCCGGCGAAGACCAGCCGCCAGGTGAGATACGTCGTCACCCAGCCGCCGAGCAGCGGGCCGACCGCGATCCCCGCGCCGGCCAGTCCGCCGATGACGCCGTAGGCCACGGCCCGGTCCCTGCCCCGGTAGGACTCGGCGACGAGGGCCGCCATGGCGGGCAGCACCATCGCGGCACCCAGTCCTTCGATGACCGACCAGCCCAGCGTGAGCACCCACAGGGTGGGCGCGACGGCGGTCAGAGCCGATCCGGTGCCGTAGACGACGAGGCCCAGGAAAAACAGGCGACGTCGTCCGAGGATGTCTCCGAGTCTGCCGCCGATGATCATGAACGCTGCCATGACCAGTGCGTACAGCGTGATGACGGCCTGGATGGCGGTGACCTCGGTGTCGAAGTCCTCGACCAGTTGGCTGATGGAGACGTTCATGACGGACGTGTCCAGGACCATCAGGAACTGGGCGGTACCGAGGACGATCAGAGCCCGCCAGTGCTTCACGGTGTCTCCCTCGCCGAGTCGGCCCGGGATGCCGGCGGAATCGGCCGGGCAGCGGCCGGCCTGGGCCTGCCGCCGCTTCCATGGCAGCCGAACCGACCGCCGGGCGCCTCACCCGCCACGGGCGAGCCGCTCCTCACCGGTGTGCGGTCACAGCAGCCGCAACTCGCGGGCCCGGCGGACCGCGTCGTTGCGCCGGTTCACCGCGAGCTTGCGGTAGACGCTCTTGAGGTGCGTCTTCACGGTGTTCACCGACACATACAGATCAGCTGCGATCTCCTCGGTCGACATCATCTGGGCCAGCCGTCGCAGGACATCGCGCTCGCGTCCGCTCAGCTCCTCCACGACCGGCGCCCACGGCTGCTCCTGGCTGGGTGAGGGGCCCGGGGTGAGCCAGCCGGCGCCCAGCCCGCGCAGGGGTTCCGTGCTCAGCAGAGGCCGCAGCCAGGGTCCGGCTTCGAGGAAAGGACGCCGCAGCCGCTCTCGCCGGGCCTCGAGGAGGGCCTGGCCGACGTGTCTGCGGGCCGTGGCGAAGTCCCCTGCCACGTCGGCGGCCTGTGCCCTCAGCAGCGCGGCCCGGACGGTCACCGCGGGGCCGGCGCGGCCCTCAGGGCGCGCACCGTCGAGCAGGTCCATCGCCACGTCCGGTCGCCCCGCGGCGAGTTCGGCCCGCGCGGCGCCGACGGTGCACGCCGGGTGGCTGTGGGGCACCGCCCGCAGAATCCTGGCGGCGGCTTCCGGTCGGCCTTCGGCCAGGTGTACGGCTGAGGCGACGAGAGCCGTCTGACCCTCCGCCCAGGGTGAGACGACATCCGCCGGGACCGCCGGTTCCGCCGCTTCCAGGGCGGCCCGTGCGTGGCCGCGGGCCAGCAGCAGCCGCGCTGTGGCGATCATCCGGCCCGCCTCGGTCACCGGGTCCCGCAGCGCGGGGGGCGAGTCGGCCGCGGCGTCGAGGAGGGACTGGGCCTGCGCGAGCTCGTTGCGGTCCACGGCCACCGCGGCAAGGACCATCCGATCGATGCCGGAGCCGGTCGGCGGGTCCCGGCTGAGCCGTTCCGTCTCGCTCATCGCCGCCAGGGCCTTGCGCTCCGCCCTGCCGGGCCAGCCGTTCAGGTAGTCGATCAACGCCAGGTGTCCCAGGGACTCCTCGCGCGGGAGGGCCGTGGCCGCTCCACCGGTGGTGCCGGCCACCGGGGACAGCGCGGCTCGTGCGTCCTCGAAGCGCCCGGCCCACAGCCGTGCCGAGCCCAGATGGGTCTGCGTGAGCGCGTTGAGCTCGGGATGCTTGTCCAGGAGGTGCTCGGGGACCTCCGTGCGCAGGTGCCGGGCCGCTTCCGCGGCCTGCTCCGCACGTCCCGGCGATCCGGTCAGCCGGGCCGCCAGGACTTCCAGCAGGGCGCAGCTCAGCCGGGCCGCCGCGGCTCCGGGGGCGTCGTCCGCGGTCAGGCTTTCCTCGGCGTGGTGCAGATGGGGCAGGCCACGGTCTAGGTCGCTCCGGGACAGCTCATGGGCCGCGCGGACCAGGCTCATGGCCGGGCTCTCGGCCTCGGGGCCCGTCCGGGAGACCAGCTCGGCCAGGTCGGTGGAGTGCAGGCCCGTGAATAGCTGGCCGATCGCGAGATCCTCGACCAGGGCACCGGCGGTGAACTCCCAGTCGCCGGCGGCCGTACCGTGCGCGAGCATCTCCGAGAGGAACCCGGAGTGCCGCAGCCACCGTGCCGCTCGCCGGTGGAGTTCGGGCTCCAGTCCGGGAGCACGCTCCCGCAGGTGTGCGCGCAGGATCTCCCCGAACAGCGGGTGGAGGCGGTACCAGGCGTGCCCGAGGTGCTCGACGAACGCGTTCGCGCGGTGCAGCCCGGCCAGCAGCGGCTCGGCATCGGTGCGCCCCGTCAGTGCGTTCGCCAGATCGGGGCAGAACCGCTCCAGGACGCTGACCCGCAGCAGCAGGTCCTGCGTCTGCGCGCTCTGCCGCTTGAGCACCTCCGCCAGCAGGAAGTCGGCCACCGCGCTGCGGTCCGCTTCGAACTCCTTCAGGTAGAGCTCGGGGTCCGGGCTGTCGAGCGCGGCCAGGACGCACAGGCGCAGCCCGGCGGCCCAGCCCCGGGTGCGCTCGACGAGCGCGCGCACCGCGCTGACGCCGAGGCGCAAGCCGTGCCGGGCCACCAGCGTCGCCGCCTCCTCTGGAGTGAAGGCGAGCTCCGCTCCCCTGATCTCCGTCATGGCGCCGACGGCCCGGTAGCGGTGCAGGGGGAGCAGCGGTTCGGTGCGGGTGACCAGGATCAGACGCAGGCCCGCACCCGCGTGGTGCAGGACGAATTCCAGTTGATCGGCGATCTCCGGTGCGGACACACGGTCGTACTCGTCGAGCACGACGATCACAGGACAGTCGCGGGTGCTCAGATCGGCGGCGAGACGGGCGAGCAGTGTGTGGTCCACGTGGTGCGCGTCCGAGGGCCGGCCGACCGACGCGGGTACCGGTGTGCCGGAGGCGTGCAGGGCCTGCGTCAGATATGCCCAGAACATCCCGGGACCCTGGTCCACCGCGTCGGTGGTGAGCCAGGCGACAGGCCGGTCCAGCCCCGCGGCCCAGTCGGCGACCAGCAGCGTCTTGCCCGCGCCGGCGGCGCCGTTGACCATCGTCAACGGCGTCAGGAGAGCCTGGTCGAGGTGCCGGACCAGCCTGTCCCGCCGGAGAAACGTGTCCGGCCGCGCAGGCACGGCGAAACTCGCGGCCAGGAAGGGATCTCCCAGCGGATCGGCGCAGGGAGTGGTCGGTCCCGCCCCTTCGTCCTCGGTGCCGGACACGTCGGTCACCCCCACGGTCCGTCAGGTCATGGGCAGCTCTCTCCTCCTCAGGATCCCAGTGTTGCTCCGCATGCGCGCGCCGTCCCTCAGGCCCCTTGCGCCACAGGCCCCGCGCCGACTCGGCGGGCGGCGTCCATGGGGTGGTCGAGCGAAAGGGCGGCCCTGATCAGTGCCAGGTGTGTGAAGGCCTGCGGGAAGTTTCCGAGCTGCTCCCCGGTCGGGCCGATCTCCTCGGCGAACAGGCCGGCGTGATTGGCGTAGGTCAGCATCTTGTCGAAGGCGGACATCGCTTTTTGCGTGCACAGCGACTCCCCCTCGGGCATCGCTTGGTGCGTGCGTTTCCGGCCTGCGCTCACTCGGATTCGTCGAGCACGGGCAGCGGCTGCGGCCACGGCGTGGAGGTGTCGATCTTCGGCGCTGCCTGGCGGAGCTGCCTCGCTGTGGCCTCGGCTCCACCTCACTACGGGCGGAGACGGCGAGAAGGCGGAACGTGGCAGAGGACCGGAGTTCGACGCAGGGCACCGGGGATGCAGCTACCCCCGGTCGCGAGCATCGCGACGGCGAGCGCGATCGGGAGAGGATGGCGCACCAGTCGCCACAGCGGAGTGATCAGCCGCCAGATGAACAGCGCCGCGAGGAACCACGTCAGATACAGAGAATCCAGCCGGCTGATCGGGCGGTCCGGCACTTGGTCGGTCCACCTGGTGAAGGGTGTGTACGCCGTCTCGAAGACGACGTACGGCACGGCGAGCCCGGTCACCAGCCGTTTCAGCTGCACGGGGCTCGGCTCGAAATTCCGCGCGAAATAGTCGGAGACGACGATGAAGGGTGACGCGTGGAACGCGTACACCGACAGGTGGAACGCCGTGACGGTCCGGCTTCCGTCGCGCAGCGGCTCCCACGCGTGCCCCATCGCGACCATCACGATCGCCAGGTACTTGGCGTTGTCGAAAACGCGTCCCGCTGCTTGGTCTCTTCGCGCGCCGGGCCACCGTCGGAGGCGGGTGGTACGGGAGCGGCTGCTGTGAGGAAGCGGTGAAACACCCTCGCGTCTCACCAATTCCGGGCTGAGTGACCCTGCATCGGCTCCAGGACTCATGGCCGAGGGCCGCCGGCCTGCTGGGGGAGCCAGACATGGCCTGCGGCCCTGCGCGTGCCCCAGAGATCCGGCGGACCGTACGCCAGGTACTGACGTACCGCGTCGTACATCCGGTACCGGACCCGGCCGTTGTCGTCGACTCCGCTGACATGAACCATCTGCCGGTCCAGCAGCTCGTCGAGGAGATCCGCGGCAAGTCCTCTCGACGGCGTGACATCGGCCTCTACCACGTCGTCGAGGCCGAAGTCGCCGCGTACGGTCTTCATCCGCTGCAGCGCGGCCCTGACCGGGTCCGGCAGTGAACGGCAATACGCTGCCACGCTGGCTTGCAGCGACAGATCCCCGATGCGCAGAAACCCGATGCGGTCCTGCTCGTACATCAGGCGGTCCGACAGATCGCGCAGTGAGCGGTGCGGTCGCGCCGAGAGCCACAGTCCGGCGATGTGCAGGGCGAGCGGCAGCCGGGCGCTGGAACGCAGAATGCTCATCGCGGACGCCCGTTCCGCGCGGGTGCGCGCGGGACCGAGCAGATCCTCCAGAACCTGGTACGCGTCCGCCTCGCTGAGAGCACCGATCCGCCGGCGGAACTGCGCTGGGAGCGCGGGGAGTTCGCGCCGCGCGGCCACCAGTACGGCGCTGCGCGCGCCGTCCACCAGCAGCGGCCGGACCTGCCCCTCACCGTCGACGTTGTCGAGGACGACGAGAACGCGTCTGCGGCTCAGCGCGTCCCGCAGCCGGGCAGCCGCTTCTTCCGGATGGTCCGCCACGGGCGCACCGCTCAGGGAACGCAGCACGCGGCGGACCAGCCGGTCCGGCGTGAACGGCACGGAGGAGGCATCGGGGTGCAGGTCGACGAAGACCTGCCCGTCCGGGAAGCGGCCGCGCACACTGTGTGCCGCTTCGAGGATCAGTGAGGTCTTTCCCGCGCCGGGCGGCCCGATGACGACCGCGGGTGTTCCGAGGTCGGGTCGTTCCTGCGCCGACAGATGGGCCCGCAGGGCGTCGAGGTGCGGCTTCCGGCCGACGAGACGGTGGCGAGGGGCCGCCGGCAGTTCTGCCGGTGTGGACCCGGCCGACGGCTCCCGGTGGCTTCCGGTCTCCGGTTTGCGCAGCAACTGCCCCACCTCGCCGGGCGGCAGCCCGAGGGCCTTGGCGAGCAGGACCAGCGACTGCTTGCGGGGGCGGGAGGTCTGACCGGTCTCCAGATTGCGGATGGCCCGCACACTGACCCCGGACCGGTCCGCGAGGTCCTCCTGGGTGAGGCAGGCCGCCTCACGTGCGTTGACCAGAGCCGCCGCGAGCGTCGCAGGCGATGGCGTGTCGCTCACCGAACGCCCAACTCCTCGGCCGGCCTGTCGGCCTGGACTCGGCTGGTGAGTACACCCTGTTGTGTCACGGTAGTCCCGATATCGATGTGCTGTCGTCATCATGAGGAACGTGAGCAGGGGGGATCGCCCGGAGCCGTCGGCGACGGAGCGCCGTGGCGGGCTGCGTTGTGCGAGTCGGTCGCGCGATCAAGGTGCCGCAAGTGCCTGCGGCTGCCGTGAAAGTGGGGGGCGCGAGAAAGGGACGGCCGGTGACTCAGTCCACCGTGGGCATCAAGGGCACCACGAACTTGTAGCGGGAGCCGCGGTACACGGAGTGCACCCACTCCACAGGTCTGCCGTCCGCGTCGTACGAGTGCCGGGAGAGCAGCAGCATCGGTAGGCCCACTGCCGTCGCCAGCAGGGCGGCCTCGCGCGGGGTGGCGAGCGATGTCTCGATGCCCTCCTCGGCTTCCGCGAGGTGCACGCCGTAGCCCTCGGCGAGCGCCGTGTACAGGGATCTGTGTCTGGCCAGCGACTCGCGCAGACCGGGGAAGCGCCGTGCCGACAGGTGCGTCGTCTCGATCGCCATGGGCTCGCCGCTGGCCAGTCGCAGCCGTTCGATACGCAGCACGCCTTCGCCGACATCGATGTCGAGCAGCTCCGACAGCTTCTTGTTCGCTTCGGCCTCGGCGATGTCCAGCAGACGCGAATCGGGTTCGAGCCCTTGGGCCTGCATGTCCTCGGTGTGGGAGGTGAGTCGGAGCGTGCGGTAGAGCTTCGGCCGTGCAATGAACGTGCCCTTTCCATGAACGCGGTCCAGCCGGCCTTCGCCCACGAGCTCCTGCAACGCCTGCCGGACGGTGGTGCGCGAGGTGTCGAGCCGGACGGCGAGTAATCGCTCGGCGGGCATGCGCGAACCGGGTCTCAGCGCCTGAGCGATGTTGAGGACCTGCTGCTTGACGCGGTAGTACTTCGGCACTCGCGCGATGCTGCCGGGAGCCCCGGTGTCGCGCTGGGCGCTGCTGACGTCGGTGCTCATGGCTTGCCTTTCGAGTGCGCTCGAAGGTATCCCGTTATAGCCCCCAACTGCCTTGTGGTCTAGTCCAGATGAGGGTGTGTGCTCCAGGCGGGAGGTCGTCCCGTGACCTTCTCGGCACCGTCAGCGCAGCCTGCTGGGCCACCTTGACGTTGGTTGAAAGTCTAGACCAAGCTTCCTCGCGTAGGTCTACACCATTCGGCGCAATCCGTGGCGGCGGACACGCCCAAGACCTCGTCGAGGCCTCACCGTGCCGGGCCGGGCGGCGAAGGGGCGCCCCGACGCCGTGGCGGGTGCCGCCCGTGAAGGGATCACCCTCCGATGACAGTTTTCGCCACCGTCGACGACACCCTCACCCGAGACTCTCTCGCGGTGCTCCAACCAGGGTTCGACGGCACCACCGCGCCCGACTGGGTACGCCGCCGCATCGGCGAAGGGCTCGCCACCGTGGCCCTGTTCGGCCGCAACGTCGTCTCTCACGGGCAAGTCGCCGCGCTCACCGCTCAGTTGCGAGCGGAACAGGACGATCTCCTGGTCGCCATCGACGAGGAGAGCGGTGATGTGACCCGGCTGGACGTCCGCACGGGCTCCTCGTTTCCCGGCAACCACGCCCTCGGCGCGGTCGACGACCCGGACCTCACCCGGCGTGTCGCAAAAGCGCTGGGCCGGCGCCTGGCCGAGTGCGGGGTGAACCTCAACTGGGCGCCGTCCGCCGACGTCAACGCCAACCCCGACAACCCGGTCATCGGCGTACGTTCCTTCGGCGCGGACACCGGCCTCGTGGCCCGGCACACGGCCGCCTATGTGCAGGGCATGCAGTCCAGCGGCGTCGCCGCCTGCACCAAGCACTTCCCCGGCCACGGCGACACCAACGTCGACTCCCACGACGCGGTACCGCGCATCGACGTCGACGAGGACACGCTGCGCGGACGCGAGTTGATGCCCTTCCGGGCGGCCATCGAGGCCGGCACCCGCGCCGTCATGAGCGCGCACATACTCGTCCCCGCCCTGGACCCCGAGCGTCCCGGGACGCTCTCGCGCCGCATCCTCACCGACCTGCTGCGCGGCGAACTGGGTTACGGCGGGCTGATCGTCACCGACGGCATGGAAATGCGCGCCATCTCGGGGCCTTACGGTCTGGAGCGGGGTGTGGTCCTGGCGCTCGCGGCAGGCGCCGACGCCATCTGCGTGGGCGGCGGGCTGTGCGACGAGGGCACGGTGCTGAAGCTCAGGGACGCGCTCGTGGCCGCCGTACGGTCCGGCGAGCTCCCCGAGGAACGACTGGCCGATGCCGCCGCCCGGGTGCGGCAGTTGGCGCGGTGGACCGCCGAGGCCGGGCGGGTCACGGCTACGGGGTCGGCCCTCGATCCGGAGATCGGACTGGTCGCGGCTCGCCGTGCGCTGGCCGTGACGCGTGTCGGGCCTGCCGCCCCGGTAGACGGGCCCGTGTATGTGGCGGCATTCAGTCCGGCCGCGAACATCGCCGTCGGAGACCAGACGCCCTGGGGAGTCGGAGTCGAGCTCGAGCGGCTGCTGCCGGGCACCGCAACCGGCTCCTTCACCGGCGCCGACGCGGGCGAGGAGGCGCTGCGGGCGGCGGACGGCCGTCGTATCGTCGCGGTGGTCCGGGACGAGCACCGGCATCCCTGGATGCGCTCAGCCCTGGACGTCCTGCTCGCCGCGCGCCCGGACTCCCTCGTGGTCGAGATGGGCGTGCCGCAGTCCCCGCCACGGGGTGCCGTGCACATCGCCACCCACGGAGCCGCCCGGGTCTGCGGCCTGGCGGCGGCGGAGGCGATCGTCGCGGGCTGACCTCCCACCGTCGTACGACGTTCCGGGCCGCGCGGAAGAACCGAACCTCGCGCGTCCTGGAACGTTCGCCCAGGTGAAGGCAGCGTTGCCCGCGTGCTCAACAACCGGCAGTTGACAGGCAGTTGGCGGCAACTTCGGCCGATTCTGATTGACACCCTCAACTGGTCCAGTCCAGTTTGAGGGAACCTCAGTTCGGTCAAATCCGGCGTTCTGAGGTTTCACTCGGCCACTGAGCACCCGAGCCTTGGAGTGATTGCACATGCCGACACCCGCCCCCTTCCTGTACAGGGCCTTATCGGAACGCCCGTACTTCAGTGCCGACGGCGAGACCTACCTCGCGCAGACGCAACTGCGGGACATCGAAAAGTCACGACCGCTGCGCGTGCTGTCGGAGGAGGACTTCGCCTTCTGGCAGACCTACGGTTACGTGGTCGTCAGGGACGCCATCTCGCCGGGCGCCGCGAAGAGCCTGCTCGAATTCGCCTGGGAGTTCCAGGGCCTTGATCCGGACCGGCCCGAAACCTGGTACGAGGAGCGGGAGTTCCGCTCGGACCTGGACCGTGACCTGCATGTCTACGGCTTTGTCGAGGCGTACCACCACCAGCTCATCTGGGACAACCGGCAGACCGAGCGGGTCTACGACGCCTTCGTCGATGTGTGGGACTGCGAGGAGCTGTGGGTCACGCTCGACCGGCTGAACCTCAACCCGCCCAATCGGGGCAGCCGTTCGCGTTCCCTCATCGAACCCACCGACGAGGGCTTCGACATCGAGCTGCACTGGGACGTCGACACCACCCTCGGCGTGCTGCCGCAGCGGATCCAGGGCATCGTGGCCCTCAATGACACCGAACCCGAACTCGGCGGATTCCAGTGCGCGCCCGACCTGTTCCGGCAGTTCGAGGAGTGGCGGATCGCCCAGCCGGCCGGCCGCGATCCGATCAGGCCCGCGGTCGACCGCGGGGAGTTCCCGGTGGTCCGTCCCGATCTGAGCGCAGGCGACCTGCTGATCTTCAACGGTCTGCTGGCCCACGGCGTCGCGCCCAACCTCTCCGACAACGGTGTCCGGGCCGTGCAGTACCTCTCGATGATGCCGGCGCTCGAGGAGCACGAGGAACTGCGGTCCTCCCGCGTCGAGTCGTGGCGGACGCTCAGCACACCGGACTGGAACGGGACGCTGCTCGGCGACGCGCAGCGGCACGAATCTGTGCGGTACGGCCCCGCCACGCTCAACGACCTGGGCAGGAAACTCCTGGGACTTCAGTCCTGGAGCGGACAAGAGAGCACGAAGTGAACCGAGAGACCAGCACCGACCGGATCTGCCTGACCCTCCCCACCAACAGGGCCTGTTCCCCCGCCATCGCCGAGATCAGCGAGGAGGCGGCGTACGCGGCCCGCACCTTCCCAGTCGAGGTGGATCTGCTGATCCTCGACTCCAGCGACGAGGCCACGCGGTCCGAGCACGCCCGTGTCGTCGCCGAGCTGCCCGTCACGCCGAACGTGACCGTCCACCACCTCGACGAGGCACGGCAGCGCGACTTCCTGCGGCACGCGATCCGGCACTCCGGCCTCGCCGAGCAGGAGCGGATGCTCGAACTCATGCTGCCGGCCGACCTCTCCTACGGGGCCTGCACCAATCGCGCCTTCCTGATCGCCAGTGCGCTCGGCTGCCGGTCCGTGCACCGCAGGGACTCCGACTGCACGTACCAAGTCTTCGACGGCGAAAAGGTCTTCCCGATCCACCACGAGCTCGCCTCGCTCGGCAAGCCCGCCTCCGAGGCATCGGCCGCCGTGTCGGAGACCGTCCTCGAGCCGGCCCACGCCCACCGTCCCGTGTCCATGGTCGGATCGTCCTTCATCGGTGAACCGTCCGTGGACATCGCCGAGATCGAGCGGCTCGACGCGGGCGTCTACCACGACGTCGTCAGCCTGTGGGGGCCCGTCGACTGGTCGGACGAGGAGAAGCGGCAGCTGGTCGACGAGTCCTTCAAGGGCGCCGGAACGGAACCCTTCACCGGCGACCACGCGACGCTGACCCTGGTCGACCCGATGCGGGTGGACATGAGCAACATCGGCTTCCACCACGAGGTGTACGAGCGGGTGCCGCTGCCGCCGGCCACCGACACCATCGGCAGCGACTACTTCCTCATCCACCTTGTCCACGACGCCGCCCTGCCCGGCGTGCTCCACAACCGCCACATCGAGAACTTCTACACGCCCTACCGCCGCACCGACGCCGGATTCAGGGCGTACCAGATGCGGTTCGTGAAGTTCCTCCTGTCCATGCTCTACCTCAACTTCGTCTACGACAGGATGGGTTCGGCCGGCGCCGCACTGGTGGACGACCACGAGCACGTTCGTGGCGACACCATCTCCGGCTTCCTCGGGGAGAGCACGGGTCTCGACCGTACCGACAACGTCTGGCGGCTGGACCGTGTCAGCACGTCCTACCGCAAACTGGGCGGCCGCTATGCGGAGTTCGCCGAGCTGATGGATGCGCGGCGCGAACAGCTGCTGGACGAGGCCCAGTCGGACATGGAGGACTTCGCCCTGCTGATCGACGCCTGGCCCGCGCTGGTGCGCGCCGCACGGGACACCGGCCTCAGAACCGCGGTCGGCCTCGGGAGTGCTGACGGGTGAGCACGGACCTGGACACGCGGCTGGCCGGCGCACTGGCCGCCGCGTCGTCGGACTGCATCGTCTTCGACCTCACGGGGATCGCGGGCCAGTACGACCACCTGATGCGTGAACTGCCGGATGTCACCATCCGGTTCGCGATGAAGGCGTGTCCCGTCGACGAGGTACTGACCTGCCTCGCGGACCGGGGCGCCGGCTTCGACGCGGCGAGTCCGGCCGAGGTCGCACAGGCACTGCGCCTGGGCGTGCCGACGGACCGTATCCACTACGGCAACACCATCAAGTCCGACGAGAGCATCGCGGAAGCCCACCGGCTCGGCGTGCGGACCTTCGCCACGGACAGCATGCAGGACGTGGCGGCGATTGCCACGCACGCACCCGGAGCCCGTGTGTACTGCCGCCTCGCCACCAGCGGGGACGGAGCCCTCTGGGGCCTGAGCCGGAAGTTCGGCTGCTCACAGGACGACGCCGTGCGCGTGCTGACGGCGGCCCGCGCCGCAGGTCTCACCCCGGCGGGGCTGTCCGTGCACGTCGGCTCCCAGCAGATGACGTGCGAAGCCTGGCAACGGGCCGTCGACGTGCTGGCCGACACAATGCTGGCGCTGCGTGAGCAGGGCATCGTGCTGGATCACGTCAACCTCGGCGGTGGTCTGCCCGCGCTCGGTTACCGCGACCGGCACGGCAGGAGGCTGGAGCCTCCGCTGGACAAGATGTTCACCGTCCTCCGTGAGGGCATGGAAGAGCTGCGGGACCTCAACGCCGCTCCCCTCGACTTCGTCATGGAGCCGGGCCGCCATCTGGTGGCCGACCACGGCGCCATCCGGGCGCACGTCTACCGGCTCACGGAGCGACGGCAGCCCGACGGCGAACGCGTCCACTGGCTGTACCTGAGCTGCGGCAAGTTCAACGGCCTCTACGAGATGGACGAACTCTGCCATCGGCTCGTCTTTCCCGGTCACACAGGCGGGGAGTACGTGTCCGCCGTCGTCGCCGGTCCCACATGCGACAGCGACGACGCCTACGGGGCCGCGTACCAGCGGGTGCCCAGGGCGCTCGTATCGGGCGATCCGGTCTGGATCCTGTCCGCGGGCGCCTACGCCACCAGCTATATGACCCAGGGCTTCAACGGCTTCGGGCCGCTTCCTTACACCTTGACCGCGGGAGAGCGTGACCAGTGCCAGTAGGCCTCGACACCGGGATCCGCCACGTCCGCGACACCGACTGGCCGGAGATAGCCGCCCTGGAAACCACCGCGTACGCCGGCAGTTCGCTCTCCGAAGGGCAGGCGGCGCTGGAGTCCAAGGGGCACGCCTCGCCGCACACCTGCTTCGTGGTGGACATCGAGGGACGCATCGCGGGCTATCTGCTCGCCCTGCCGTATCCGATGTTCCAGTACCCGGGCCTGGCCCAGACGGAAGAGCCCGCGCACCACTCGCGCAACCTCCATCTGCACGACGTGGTCGTCGCACCGGAGCAGCGCGGCAGGGGATGGGGAAGCAGCCTCCTGCGCCGCCTCACGGGGGCGGCGCAGCCGTCGTACGAACGCATCTCCCTCATCGCCGTAGACGGAATGGCGGCCTTCTGGGCGTCGCGTGGGTTCCGGGCCCTGTCGGCGGTCCGGCTTCCGGAGAGCTACGGCGACGATGCCGTGTACATGTCCATGGCGCTGCGCGGAAGCGGTGCCAGCCCTTCGAAGGAGGTGGTCCGGTTCCCATGCCTCGCGTCCTAGACGACTTCAGACGTACGCAGCTGGCGATCGCGGCGCTGTTCTGTTTTCTCGGGTTCCAGTACGCCACCTGGGCGTCCCGGCTGCCCGCCCTCAAGACCCGTCTCGACCTGAACGCGGGGGAGGTGGGTCTGCTCCTGGTGGCCTGCGGAGCAGGGGCGGCAGCCTCCTTCCCCCTGGTGACCTTCCTGATGAAACGCCTGGGCACGCGGCTGCTCGCCCTGCTCTCCGGGCTGGGTCTGGTGGCGATCCTCCTCGGGCTCTCCGCGGCTCCCAACTACCCGGTGGCCCTGCTGATCATCTGCGCCGACGGCGTGGCCGTCGGCTGTCTCAACGTGGCCATGAACGCCCAGGGCGCGACCCTGGAGTCGACGTACGGGCGTACCGCCATGACCCAGCTGCACGCCACCTTCAGCGCCGGGGCGTTCCTCGCCGCTCTGCTGTCGTCCGGCATGAACGCCGTGACCTCGAAGATCGCGCCGCACTTCGCCGCCGCGTCCGTGGTCCTCCTGGTGCTCCTCGTCTGCGCCAGGCCCCGGCTGCTGGCCGACGCGGCGAAGGACGAGCAGCCCGCCGAGGAGAAGACCGCCAAGAAGCGCCGTACCTTCACCAGGCCGTCGCGGGTGATGCTCTGGCTCGGCTGCGCCATGGCGTTCGCCGAGGTGGTCGAGGGCTCCATGAACGACTGGTCGGCGCTCTACCTCAAGGACGTGACCGGCGCATCGGCCCAGGTCGCTCCGTTGGGCATCGCCGTCATCTCGGTCATGATGGTCGTCGCGCGCCTCCTGGGCGACGGCTGGCGCAGCCGCTGGGGCGACGCCCGCGTCGTCCGCGTCGGCAGCGCGGTGGCGGGAACGGGACTGGCCCTCGCACTGCTCACCGGAGGCGTGGTGCCCGCGCTCATCGGGTTCGCGTGTGTGGGCCTGGGCGTTGCGGCCGTGGCTCCGTGCCTCTACGTCGCCGCGGCGGCAGAAGGCCCGCAGGCACTGTCGCTGGTCGCAGCCCTGGGCACCACCGGGCTGCTGGCCGGTCCCGCGCTGATCGGGTTGGTGGCCGGCGTGAGCAGCCTGGCGTGGGGCATGGGTGTCGTGGCCGCTTCGGCCGTCATCGTCTCGGTGTGTGCCACCCGGATTCGCTGGGACTCCGGGAACTCAGCGGGAGAATCCTCGGCTCTGACTGCCGAGCACGGCGCCGCGTGAGCGCTTGAACTATGCGGTTCATCGAGGGTGCCCGAGGGCCGTGGCCGTGGCCAGGTCGTCGAGGTGCCGGGCGACCGGGCCCAGGGTGAGCAGACCGCTGCCCGCACCGGCCAACTCCGCCGCCGCGGGGGTGAGTTCGGTGTGGGCGCGCTCCATCGTGGCACGGTCGCCGACGGCGACGGCCGCTCGTGCGACCAGGCACCACAGGGCCTCGAACAGCAGGTCGCGCGGGGGCCGGAAGCCGCTGCAGGGCTGCCGCGACCCAGTCGCCGCGGTCGCGGGCCAGCAGCACCAGTGGGCGGACCCATGGTTCGTACGGTC
This sequence comes from Streptomyces sp. NBC_00457, assembly GCF_036014015.1. NCBI lineage: Bacteria > Bacillati > Actinomycetota > Actinomycetes > Kitasatosporales > Streptomycetaceae > Streptomyces > Streptomyces sp. NBC_00457. Next base: position 670,079 of record NZ_CP107905.1, read on the forward strand.
CCCAGTCGGTGTCTTCGTCGGCTTGCGCGGGCTGCGCGTGCCGTACGCGGACGCACAGCAGGGCGAGCGGCAGCAGCCCGCGCTCCAGCCCGGGCATGCCGCATCCCTCCAGCAGTGCGGCGGCTTCCTGGTAGGCCGCCGCCGCCTCGGCCGCAGGCCTCCCGCCGGTCGCGGCGAGCCGCAGGGCCCGGTACCAACGGGTGAACACGCCTACCAGCGGCAGCTCATGACGCTCGGCCAGTTGGTCCGCATCGGCCGCGTGACGGTCCGCCCCGGGGGAGTCGCCGAGCGCGCCGCGGGCCTGGAGCCGGATGAGGTGTCCGAGCACCTCCCAGGTGGCCAGACCGTTCCGTGCCGACAGGGCCACCTGTTCGGCACCGATCGAGTCGCGGAGCGGGGCAAGCCCGGCGCGCTGGAAGCTCTGCATGAACACGGCGTTGAGGGCGAACGCCAGCAGCGTGGGGTCGTCCAGGCTGCGGGCGATCTCCTCGGCCTCTCGGGCGGCCTCGTGGCCACGGGGTGAGTGGGTGCCGCGGGACTCCAGGGCGATCGTGGCCAGCAGGCGGGCCCGCGCCGCAGGGTGCGCGCCCGGAAGAAAGGCGGCGAGGGTGCGCTCGGCCGCCGCCACCACGCCGGCGGCCTGCTCCGGGTCGTCGACACGGGTCCAGATGGCCGGCACGTCGTACGCACCGATCACCCGGGCGGTCACTTCCGGATCGCCCAGCTCCTCCGCCGCCGTGATGGCCGCGACGCGGTGCCGACGGGCGGCCAGCAGCCCGTCGCCTCCGGTCACTGCGAAGTTGCGCAGCAGGCCCACGGTCGAGTCGAGTCGCGCCCGGGTGCCGCTGGTGACGGAGCGGTCGTACGCCGCGGTCGCCTCGGCCCACACCTGCGCCGGACCGCCCATGCGGGGGCGCGATCGAGGTGCGGTGCGTGTTCGAGGATGTCCGCCTCAAGACGGCGCAGCCCGGGACCCGGATCCAGTCCCAGCTGCTCTCTGAGGAGCGTGCGTGCCCGGCGCAGCACCGCGAGGGCGTCGCTCTGGCGGCCGGTGCGGTACAGCGCGAGGGCCAGCAGCCGCCAGGCCTCCTCGCGCGACGGGTGATCAGCGACGTGCGCGTCCAGGTCGGGTACCGTCTCGGCGGCACGTCCCAGGGCCAGCCGTGCCTCGGCCGCGCGCTCCACGATGTGCAGCCGCAGCTCGCCCAGGCGGGAGCCGTCCGCACGGGCCCAGCTCTCCTCGGCGAAGTCGGCGTAGGCGGGGCCGCGCCACCATCCCAGAGCCTCTTCCAACGTGGCCGGCGCATGCCGGGGCGACTCGGTCGTGGCCGCGGCCACCGCCTGCTCGAACCGCCAGGCGTCCACCGTGCCCGGCGCTGCGCGCAGCGCGTACCCGGGCCCCTCGGTGACCAGCAGCCCGGCCGGCGCACGGGGCGGGCGCGTCGGCGGGTGGGTCCTCCCACAGGTCCTCGACCAGGCGGCTGACGGGGACGATGCGGCAACGAGCGACGATCAACCTGGCCAGCACCGCTCGATGCCGCGGCCCCTTCAAGGCGATCGCATCTCCGGCACGGTCCCAGGCCGCCACCGGCCCCAGCACTCCGAGTGCGACCTCCACCTCTCGACCACCCTTTCCGGATGCATCTGCCCTGGTCACGGTAGCGCGCTCATCGGCTACTCATTCACGCCCGGCAGGCTCTGAGACACCACGTCGCGCATGACGAGACACGACTTCTCTTGCGCATACGACAGGCCGCATCATGACGCCTGCCATCCCCGGGTTCGACCGCCGACGCGTTCCCGGCGCCGAGGGCGTGTCCCTGAACGCCGCCGTCGCCGGTTCGGGCACCCCGGTCGTCCTGCTGCACGGTTTCCCGCAGACCCACCTGATGTGGCGGCATGTGGCTGACCTCGTGGCCGACCACACCGTGATCTGCCCCGACCTGCGCGGCTATGGCGACAGTGACAAACCCGCCGAGACCGACGACACGGTCTACGGGAAGCGCACCATGGCCGCGGACGTCGTCGCCCTGGCGCAGGCCCTGAGGCATGAGCGCTTCGCACTCGTCGGGCACGACCGCGGCGCCCTGGTCGCGTTCCGCGCCGGGCTCGACCACACGAGACGATCACATACCTGGCATGCCTCGATGTGCTTCCCACGGTGGACATGTGGGAGGTGATGCATGGGGTCGCCGCCGCCGTCGGCTTCCACCTCTACCTCATGGCCCAGCCTCCGGGACTGCCCGAGCAACTGATCGGCGCCGTCCCCGACCTCTTCTTCGGTCACTTCCTCGACAGCTGGACCGGCGACCCGCAGACGATCCCCGCCGACGTCCGGGCCGCCTATCTGGACGCCTGCCGAACCGCCGTGCCCGCGATCGTGGCCGACTACCGTGTCTCCGCCGGCATCGACCTCGCCCACGACCGGGCCGACCGGGACGCAGGGAACCGCCTGACCATGCCGGTCGCCTTGCTCCAGCAGGACTGGGGCGCCGCTCTCGGCTTCGACGCATCGGCCCTGTGGAACGCCTGGGCCCCGGATCTGAGCCACACCACCGTCACCTGCGGACACTTCATGGCCGAAGAAGCCCCCGCCGAGGTCACCAAGGCGATTCGAGCGCTCCTGGCTCACTGATGCTCTTGGCCCGCTGAGCCGACGCGTCAGCGCGCTGCCGCACTGCGGGTGAGGAAGTCGATGGCCGGAGGCCCGAGGAGCAGCCGAGCGCGGCGGTGGCGCCGTAGAGCAACGTGCGGGTCTGGCCGAGGCGTTCGAGCAGTCGGGTGCCGGTCAGCCGGCCGTGGGCCGTTAATGCGTTGCGGCCGGTTCCCCCTCCCCCGGACCCTGACCCCATGGCCTACACCCTGCGCCCCGCCGCGCTGACCGACGCGGCCGTCATCACCGACCTGCTCAACGAGATCGACCGGATCGAGATCGGTCGGCCGGAGACCGACCTGCACACCGTGCAGGCCGACCTGAAGCACCCGGAAACCGACCTGGAGCAGGACTCCTGGCTGGCCTTCGACGGGGACCGGCCGGTGGCCTACGGCCTGTTGTGGGACGAGTCGGGTGGTGAGCGCATCGACATCGACCACTACGTGCTCCCCGACCACCAGCGGGCCGGGCTGCGCATGCTGGAGGCGATGGAGGCCAGGGCCCTGCGCAAGGCCGGCGAGAACGGCGTGGTGAGGGCCGTCGTGCATCTGCACCTGAACACCTCGCCCACGCTGGACACGGAACTGATCCGGGCACGGGGCTGGTCCGTCGTACGGCGCTATCACGTGCTGCACCGGCCTCTGGATCCCGCCCGAGACGGTGCGCCGCAGCTGCCGCCGGGGGTGCGTCTGCGGGCGTGCGCCGACGAGGCGGACCGGGTGCGGGTGCACGCCCTGTACCAGGGCACGTTCGCCGAGCACTTCGACTTCCAGTCGCGTACCTACCGGCAGTGGCTGCATGACATCGACGCCGAGAGCCTCGACTGGTCACTGGTGTGGATCGTGAGCACCGAGGACCTGGGCGACGTCGGGTTCCTGATCGCCCGTGACGACCGCGCGGCCATGGGGTGGATCCGGAGCATCGGCGTCCTGGGCGAAGCCCGCGCCCGGGGCCTGGGCGGCCTGTTGCTGCGGCACGCGTTCGCCGCTTTCGCCGCACGGGGACGGGACACCGTGGGACTCGGCGTGGACACCGACAACGCCACCGGGGCTCCCGGGCTGTACGCCCGCCACGGCATGACCGTCCACTACGCCGTCGACACGTGGGAGGCGGTCGTGACGTGACCGGCCGGGGTGCGAGGCCCCCGGTGCGGGAACGACGGCGGCCGGACCCGCCTCGCAGGTCCGGCCGCCGTTCAGGTGCCCGCGGGAGCGGTCGGTGTCATGCCGAGCCGCGTCGCCGCAACAGCAGCAGACCGGCGATCAGGAGCACCGCCCCGGCCGCGGCCGGCCACAGCTTCGCGCCGGTTTCGGCGAGTGAGCCGTCGACGGTCTGCGGTTCGGTCTGTCCCGCTGCCTGCTGGTCGGACCCGACGTCGTTGGCCACCGGCTGCTCGGTCGCGGCCTCCCCGATCTCCTGGTCCTGTCCTGCGCCGCCCTGTGCGGGGGCGGCGGCGTCGGACTGCTCCGGGGACGGCGTGGCGTAGACCTTGGGCTCGTCGGCCTCGGCCGGAGGGTTCGCGGCGCCGTTCTCCGGCTCGGTGGCCGGCGTGTCGGCCGGAGGCTCCTCGTCCTGCTGCCCGTTGCCCGGGTCGCCGGGGGTGGCCTCGCCGTTGTCGCCGCCGGACGGGTCGTCCGCGCTCGGCGACGGCTTCTCCGGCTCGCCCGCGGGCGGGGCCGACTGCTCGGGTTCGTCGGCGGGCGGCGCCGACTGCTCAGGCTCGTCCGCGGGAGGAGTCGGCTGCTCGGGCTCGTCGCCCCCACCGTCACCGGTTCCCGCACCGCACTGGCGGCCGCTGTTGATGCAGTCCACCATCTCCGTCATCAGGTCCTCGTCGAAGACGTTGATGAAGTCGCCGTGGTCCGTGACCGGCTTGTGCAGCTGCTCGGGGAAGGCGTCCACCGCGAACAGCGGCGTCGTACGGCCACCGTCGTCGAGGCTCGGTGCGTCGATGTCGTAGACGATGCGCTGCACCAGTTGCGGGATGGCCTTGAAGCCGGACGGGCAGCTGCCGTCGGCCGCGGCGAAGGCCACGTGCGTGCGGTGGTTGGCGCTGTCGATGTTCGAGCCGTCCCAGCAACTCTGGAACTTGAAGGTGCGCACGACGTCGCTGCCCTGCGGGCAGAGCGGGTACTTGTCCTTGAGCTGCCGGTCCTCGAAGCCGGTGCAGCTCCATGAGGCGTTGGCGTTGGCGGTGCCGTTGACGAACGCCTTGGCGTCGCCGGTGATGATGCGCAGGAACCGCGGCATGGCCGTGACGTCGCCCTGCGGGCTGCCCACGAAGTTCAGCGTGACCTGCTTGGGCGTGACGATCTCACCGGTGTTGCCCTCGATGCCGCCGCCGGGAGAGTTCGCGTCCTGTTCCTGGACGCCGTTCTGCAGGCGCACCACGGGCCAGTAGTACGTGGACTTGTCGCCCGCGTCCTCGCAGCTGGTGTCGGCGGCGGCCAGGTCGTCGTCGCTCGCGAAGGCGTCGTTGGCCTGGTTGCCGATGTAGTCGTGGAAGTGGTGGGCGCCGTTGGAGACGCCGGGGGCCACGATCACGTTGTCCGAGTTGAACAGGCCGTTCTCGTTGACGCCGCAGCTGGTGGTGAAGGTGCCGCGGGAGGCGTTCGCCGGGCTCGGCGCGTTGGGCTGGACGGCGGTGATGTCCGCGTAGTCGGCGGCCACGGGACCGTTGCCGGCCGGCTGCTCGCCCCCGTCCTGGCCGTCCTGCTGCTCCTGATCCTGGCCCTCGCCCGCCTCCTGGCCCGCGTCGCCTTCCGCCTGGTCCTGGCCGTTCTGGTCCCCGTTCTCGACCGGGGCCTCGGGGGCGCGCAGTTCGCAGGCCGCGAGCGCGTCGAGGCCTTCGGGGCGGTCGCCGGCGCCGTCGATGGCCTGGGCGATGCTCTCGATCGTGGCGGTCCGGTCTTCCTTCAGCGGGTTCATGATCCCGCCGTCGACGGAGCCGCCGTCCTGCTGCGCGGCCTGGGCCTCCCTCAGACGCTGGTAGGCGTCGGTGATCTGCTGGTCGAGCACGGCGAGTTCACGGTCGACGTCCGGCCGTGCGGTGTCCGGCACCGTCGTCAGCCGGCTGCCCACGTCCGGGCAGTCGATCGTGGCGGCTCCGGAGGCGAGGACCTGATCGGTCCCGCTCTGCGTGGCGCCGTCCTCGGTCGCCGACGCGTAGACGTTCGCGGCTATCAGTCCACCTCCGCCCAGCATCAGCGCGACCGCAGCAAAGGTCGCGCGCCGCTTGCCCGTTGGACGTCTGCGCGAGGTGCGAGTCAAGGAAGTACTCCTACGCGTGTGGATCTGCTCGGCATGGAATCCCCACGCCCCATACGGAACTCAGCCCTCGCGTGTTCAAACCCCTCACAGATTCTTGGAAATTTCTCAGATTGTTCGATTCAGAAACGCGACCGCTGAATGGCATGACGGCGAGCTGTTGGACTTCTCGATCACGCAGGAGCAGGGTGGACATGTCCCGCGATTCCGGCGGGGCACCCCGCACCGCACCACCCGGAGACCACCCGATGAACCACGTCGCGAATCCCGAGCGCTACAACGGCACCATGCGCTACCGGCGCACCGGACGCTCGGGACTCGACCTGCCCGTGCTGTCCCTGGGCTACTGGCACAACTTCGGCGACGACCGCCCCTTCGACACCCAGCGCGAGATCGCGCTGCGGGCCTTCGACCTCGGCATCACGCACCACGACCTCGCCAACAACTACGGCCCGCCGTACGGGGCCGCGGAGATCAACTTCGGTCGGCTGATGCGGCGGGACCTCGCCCCGTACCGGGACGAGCTGGTGATCTCCACCAAGGCCGGCTGGGACATGTGGCCGGGGCCCTACGGCCAGGGCGGCGGCTCCCGCAAGTACGTCCTCGCCTCGCTGGACCAGTCGCTGCGCCGGACGGGGCTGGAGTACGTGGACATCTTCTACTCCCACCGACTCGACGCGACCACCCCGCTCGAGGAGACGATGGGCGCGCTGGACACCGCGGTGCGCCAGGGCAAGGCCCTCTACGTCGGTATCTCCTCGTACGACACCGAGCGCACCCGGCAGGCGGCCGCCATCCTCCGGGAGCTGGGCACGCCGCTGCTCATCCATCAGCCGTCGTACAGCATGCTCAACCGCTGGATCGAGACCGACGGGCTGCTCGACGCCGCACAGGAGGAGGGCTTCGGGGTCATCGGGTTCACGGCGCTCGCCCAGGGGCTGCTGACCGGGCGCTACTTGAACGGCGTTCCCGACGACTCGCGGGCCGCGCAGGGCACGTCGTTCGACACCACGTGGCTGTCCGAGGAGATGCTGCACAGGCTGCGGGCGCTGAACGACATCGCCGCCCGACGGGGGCAGACCCTGGCCCAGATGGCCCTCGCGTGGGCGCTGCGCGACGCACGCGTCACCTCCCTCGTCATCGGCGCCTCGCGGACCGAGCAGCTGGAGCAGAACGTCGCCGCACTGGAGAACCCCGACTTCAGCGCCGAGGAACTGGCCGAGATCGACAAGTACGCCGGCGACGGCGGCGTCGACCTGTGGCAGGACGCCCGCCTCGGCAAGCTCCGCTGAACCGGCGCGGGGGCGCTCGCGCGCCCGCACCTGCGGGCCGGCGACGACGGCTGGCTCCCGATGCCGCGAGCCGCGAGAATCGTCCTGCCGGGGCATGGCGGGAGTGAGGCCACATGACCAAGTGGGCGGCGGCGGACGTACCCGACCAGCGCGGGCGCACGGTGGTCGTCACCGGGGCGAACAGCGGGCTCGGCGCGGAGGTCACCCGGGCACTGGCCGGGGCCGGCGCTCACGTGATCATGGCGTGCCGCGACCCGGACCGGGCGCGCGCGGTGGCGGAGCCGATCGGCGGGGACGCCGAGGTGCGCCGCCTCGATCTGGCCGATCTGTCGTCGGTGCGGACGTTCGCCGACGGTCTCGACGGCGAGGTCGACGTGCTGATCAACAACGCGGGCGTCATGGCGGTGCCGCAGGGCACCACGGCGGACGGTTTCGAGCGGCACATCGGCACCAACCACTTGGGGCCGTACGCTCTCACCGGCCTGCTGATCAACCGCGTACGCGACCGTGTCGTCACCGTGTACAGCGGCCTGCACGTGCTCGGCCGGATCAGCGACGACCTGAACTGGGAACGCCGCCGCTACCAGCGGTGGCTGGCCTACGCGCAGTCCAAGCTCGCCAACGTGCTGTTCGCCCACGAACTCCAGCGCCGACTCACCGCGGCGGGCCGACGAACCATCTCGGTGGCCGCCCACCCCGGCATCGCCGCCACCGAGGGGCAGCGCCGCGACACGTCGTTCCAGGGAAAGATTCTCGCCGGCGGGCCCGCGCAGAGCCCCGCGATGGGCGCGCTGCCGATCCTGTACGCGGCGGCGGCTCCCGGGATCGTGGGCGGCACCTGCATCGGGCCGGACGGGTTCCTGCAGCGGCACGGGCATCCGACGACGGTCGGTTCGAGCCGTACGTCACGCGACGGCACGCTCGCCGCCCGCTTGTGGGAGCGGTCCGAACTCCTCACCGGCGTCCGCTACTTCATCGAGCCCCGCTGAAACCGTGTGCGCCTACTGCGGGTTGTGCGCCGTCCGGCCCTGTTGCGACGATGCCCGGGCACGCGCGCAGCGAAGGGGGCAAAGTGACCGCAGAGGACCAACGTCCGCCGGCCGCAGTGGTGTTCGACGCGTTGGGGGCGACGTACGAGAAGGCCTTCGCGCAGTCCGAGGCGCATCGGGCCTCGCTGGAACGGCTGCTCGGCCGGCTCGCCCCCGGCAGCCGGGTGCTGGACGTGGGCAGCGGCACGGGGCGGCCCACCGCCGAGACGCTCGCCGCGGCGGGACATGACGTCCTCGGGTTCGACGTCTCCCCCGTCATGGTGGACCTCGCCGCCCGGCAGGTGCCCGACGCCGCCTTCCGCTGCGCCGACATCCGCGAAGTCCCCCTCCACGAGGGCGCGTTCGACGCGGTCTGCGTGTACTTCTCGCTGTTGCAGATGTCCCGCCGGGAGCAGTCCGACCTCGTACGGCGTCTGGCGCGTGCGCTCAAGCCCGCCGGGCAGATGGCGCTCGCCACGGTGCCGGTCGACGTCGAGGACTTCGAGACCGTTTTCATGGGGCAGTCCGTGCGCGCGACCAGCTTCTCCGCCGAGGACTTCACCGCCCTGCTCACCGCCGCGGGCCTGGCGGTGCTGTCCGAGGAGAGCGTGATGTTCACGCCCGCGCTCCCCGATGCCCCGCCCGAGCCGCATCTGTTCGTGCACTGCGAGCGGGAGCCCTCGGCAGGCTGATCCGGTGCGGGCCGATCCGGTCAGGGGCCGGTACGCCGGATGCGCCACACGTTGTCCTCCCGGTGGCCCTCGATGCCGTCGGGCGAGACGCTCGGCCGGCGGACCGTCTCCATGGTCTCGACGGTCCAACTCCCTTCGGACAGGGCGAGTTGGGCGAGCACTCCGTCGAGCGTGGGGAACTGCACGTCGAAGGGCGCTTCGGTCTGCCACGACGGCCAGGCGGCATGCAGCACGAGGAGCAGGGTGCCGTCGGCGTCGACCGCTTCGGCGGCCCGCCGCAGCACCTTCTCCTGGTCGATTCCGACCGGGGACTGCAGATAGTGCGCGCTCACCAGGTCGAAGCGTCCCTGCGGGAAAGTCTCGCCCAGTTCGTGGCGTTCCCAGGCGACCCGGTCGCCGACACCGGCCTCGACGGCGTGCTCGGCGGCGCGTTCGAGGGCGGTGGCGGAGATGTCGACGCCGGTGACGTGCCAGCCGCGCGACGCCAGCCACACCGCGTCGGCGCCCTCACCGCACCCCAGGTCGAGGGCGGTGCCCGGGCGGAGGCCGGCCGCCTCACGGACGAGCAGGTCGTTCGGGCGCCCGCTCCAGACTCGGGTGCTGTCGCGGTAGCGGGCCTCCCAGAACGCGGCGGGCTCCGTGACGGGGATGTCGGTCATGGTGTCTCCCTGAGGTGGTGAGCGATCCAGAAGTGCAGCCTGCGCCGATACGGCATCCTCCGCAAAGCTTCTTTGCCGGTTCCGCAACTCGGGGGCGGCGTCGTGGCGCATCCCGGCGAAACGATCAACGGCATTGGCATGGACCTGATAGGAGTGCGTGGCTAAGCTCGGCTCAACCCCGGTGAGAGCGCTCTCAGTTTGCGGTTGTTCCACCCCCACCTCGTTGGAACGACGAAGGGCAACATCCATGAGACGCACCAGACTCATGCGCGCCGGCCTGGCCGCCCTCCTGATGCTGGGCAGCTTGGCCGTCGCCGGAACACTGCCGGCCGCCGCGAGCGACTCCCCCGACACACCATCCCTCTCCACCGGCCTGCTGCAGGCGATGCAGCGGGATCTCGGACTGTCGAAGGACCAGGCCGAAGCGCGGCTGAAGGCCGAGCGGACCGCCACGGAGCTGGCACCCTCGGCACGCCGGGCCGCCGGAGCCGCGTACGGCGGTTCATGGTTCGACGCCGAGAGCGGACGGCTGACCGTCGCCGTCACCCCGGACGCCTCCCCCACGACCGTACGGGCCGTCGAGGCGGCCGGCGCCGCCGTCCGCACCGTAGAGCACAGTGCGCGACAGCTCGACGCGGCGAAGGCACGTATCGACCGGCTCTCCGCGCCCTCGGGCGTGAGCAGTTGGCACGTCGATCCGGCCGCGAACACCGTCGTGGTGAACGTGGTCGACGACGAGCGCGCCGACAACGATGTCCAGCGGTTCCTCTCGCAGGCCCGCAAGACCGGACCGGTGACGGTGCGGACCGTCGCGGACGCGCCGGAGACCTTCGCGGCCGGCACCGTCGGCGGCGACCCCTACTACACCGGCAACGTCCGCTGCTCCATCGGCTTCTCCGTCCACGGCGGCTTCGTCACCGCCGGGCACTGCGGTGGCGCCGGGGCCGGGGTGCGCGGCTGGGACGGCTCGTACATCGGGAACTTCCAGGGCTCCTCGTTCCCGGGCGACGACTACGCCTGGGTCAACGTCGGCAGCGGCTGGTGGACCGTGCCGGTGGTCCTCGGCTGGGGCACGGTCCCGGACCAGTTGGTGCGCGGCTCGGCCGTGGCGCCCGTCGGCAGCTCCATCTGCCGCTCCGGCTCGACCACGCACTGGCACTGCGGCCGGGTGCTGGCCATGAACGAGACCGTCAACTACAGCCAGGGCGCGGTGCACCAGATGACCAAGACCAGCGTCTGCGCCCAGCCCGGCGACTCCGGCGGCTCCTTCATCAGCGGGGACCAGGCACAGGGCGTCACCTCCGGCGGCTGGGGCAACTGCTCCAGCGGCGGGGAGACCTGGTTCCAGCCCGTGAACGAGATCCTGGGCCGCTACGGGCTGACCCTGCACACCGCCTGATCCGTACGACCTGATCCACACGACGACACAAGGCTCCGCCGGGCTGCCCGGCGGAGCCTTCTGCGTCCTGACAATTGTCAGGTGCCGCAGAGGCGCTGACGGACCCTAAGGTCGCGAACAAGGGCGCTGACCACGCAGCAGGTCACCGTCCCGCCGTAACGCCATGAACACCGCGACCACGAAAGAGGTCTCATGCGCCGCCGTTCGCTCAGGACCCTGCTCATCTCCGGAGGTGCCGCCGCAGCGCTGGCACTGACCACGCCGTTCACCGCTCAGGCCGCCCCGCACTCCGGGGGCAACTACGGGGCCTTCGCCCACGAGGGCCAGTACCCCACCGTCTCCGGCTGCTCGGGCACGTTCCGCCAGGTCGGCGCCACCCAGTACGCCGAGGGCATGGCCCTGAAGTACTTCTACTCCGACAGCTGCGGCTCCTTCGCCCGGATCGAGAACTCCCGGGACAACTGCGCCGCCGTGCTGGAGCGTGCGAACTCCGGAGCCGCGCGCCCCGACGGCTGGGTCTCCGAGACCGTCGACGCGGGCATCGACTACGCCTACACGAAGATCGGCAACAACCTCGACGGCCGGGTCTCGCACGCCCTGCTCACCTGCGACGGCCATGTCCTGGCCGAGACGGGCTGGCACTGAGCCATCCGTACGGCACGTGCGCGTACGCACCGCGCTGAAGAGCACCACCTCGCCGAAGAGCACCACCTCAGCACAGAACAGCACCACCTCAGCACAGGGGGAACACGCACCATGACCACCCGCACCTTCACCAGGGCCGCACTCGTCGGCGCCGGAGCACTCGCCCTGCTCGGCCCGCTCACCGCCACCGCTGCCTCCGCGTCCGACGCCCGTGTCCTGGCGGCGCCGTACGCCGTCGTCCCGTACGAGAACGTCAACGTGCGCCAGGGACCGGCCAGTTCGACCGCCAAGGTCGGCAGCGTCGCGGCAGACCAGCCGCGCGGCGCCTACTGCTGGACGCGCGGCGAGACCGTCAGCGACCACGGCGTCACCAACGACGTCTGGGTGCAGCTCGTGGAGGGCTATGTGAGCGCCGTCTACCTCAAGGGCAACGAGTACGGCGACCTGCCCGCCTCCGCGACCTGCTGACCCGCCCGAGAAGGAGGCGTACGCCATGCGCAGGAGAATCGGACTGCTCGCCACCGCCGGGGCCCTCGCCCTCATCGGTGCCACGGCCCCGACGGCCGCAGCCGACGGACACGGACCCGGCATGTACGGCGTCTGGGCGACCGACGTCAACATTCGCGAGGTCTATCCCGACGCCTGCTGGGACCACCCGTCCACGACCAACTGCCCGTCCGTACTGGGGCAGGTGAGCGCACCGATCGAGGTCTTCGTGCGCTGCCAGTTCCCGGGTCAGACGATCGGCGGGAACCCGTACTGGGTGGTCGTCGAGGTGCCCGGCTGGACCAAGTACGGGGTGATGCCCAGCTACTACATCGACAACGCCACCAACTGGATCGACGGGGTGCCCACGGAATGCGTCTGGGCCGGCGGCTGACCGCAGCCCCAAACCCGTCACCACACCCACCACCACCTCCGGGGGAGACTCACATGAACAAGCTCATCCGCCGCACCGCCACCGCGCTCGCCGTGGCCACGCTCACCACCGGCGCCCTCGCCGCCACGGCCCAGGCCGCCCCGGCCGACGGTGACCCGGCCCTCACCGACGTCTACATCTGGGCGACCGACGTCCAGCTCCGCGAGGACACGAACACCTCGTCCAACGTGCTCGCGGTCCGCTCGCAGCACTGGCTGGACGCCGTGTGCCAGAAGCAGGGCCAGACCGTGACCGACCCCGGCGTCGGCACGAACAGCTGGTGGACCGCGGTCCAGGAGTTCGCCGGCAGCGACATCGCCTGGGTCAGCAACCTGTACCTGCAGGGCGGCGAGAAGATCGAGGGCGTCCCGGACTGCTGACGCAGGCCGATCATCGGGTCCTACGGCATGCGGGGCGAGCCGGGCGACCGGCTCGCCCCGCGGTTCTGCCAAGAGCAGCCCTCACTAGCACCAAACACGGGTCCGATCTTGCCCATGATTGCGTCACGGCCGGCCATGATTCGGCAAGCCGAGGGTTCGACCTCCGATCCGCACATACGTTCAGCGACGTGAACACTCCCCACAGAGCAGTCGGCCTCAAGCCGACCGCCACGACGCCCGCCCGACGCACACTCCTGCGCGCCGGGCTGACCGGAGCCGCGGTCCTCGGTGCCGCGTCCACCGGCATCTCCACCGCGTCCGCGGCCCCTGCGGCCACCGCCACGCGGCCCCGTCCCACCACCCCCGCAGCAGCCCTGCGCGAGCTCGCCGCCGGAAACCGGCGCTGGCGCACCTTCCGTGAACAGCACCCGGACGAGACGAGCGCGGTACGGACGGAGTTGACGTCGGGTCAGCATCCCTTCGCTCTCATACTCGGCTGCATCGACTCCCGAGTGCCCCCGGAGCTGGTCTTCGACCAAGGCCTCGGCGATCTGATGACCGTGCGTTCGGGCGGTGAGGTGCTGGACGAGGCGGTCCTCGGCAGCGTCGCTTACGGCGTGCTCGAACTCGACATCCCGCTCGTCATGGTGCTCGGCCACCAGTCGTGCGGTGCCGTGAAGGCCGCTGTCGAGTCGGACGAGTCCGGCGAGCGGTTGCCGGCCCATATCCAGTACCTGGCCGACCAGATCAAGCCGGCCATCGACCGCGGCGTGGCGGGCGACGCCCGCGTCGACGCCACGATCGACGCCAACGTACGGCTCGTACGCTCGCGGCTCGCCGCGGAGCCCGACCTCGCGGCCAAGGTCGCCGGCGGCCAACTGGCCATCGTGGGCGCCCGTTACGAACTGAACACGCAGCGCGTCCACAGCATCGTCTGACGGTCCGGAGGGGCGCGTGGCCCGCGCCCCTCCTCTCTCAGTTCATCAGTCCCGCGGCGAGGGTCGCGCCGAGTTCCCAGCACGCGTCGATGTCGGCCTTGTCCGGCGTGCCGGTCACGGTCACCGTCTCCACCGCACGCCGCCAGCCCAGACCCGTCGTGACCGACTCGATGCCGCGAACCGCTCCGGTGACATCGCTGCCGCCGTGCACGTAATAGCCGAACGGCCTGCCACGGGTCTCGTCCAGGCACGGGTAGTACACCTGGTCGAAGAAATGCTTCAGCGCGCCGGACATATAGCCGAGGTTCGCGGGAGTGCCGAGCAGGTATCCGTCCGCGGCGAGCACGTCGGACACCGTCGCGGACAGCGCCGCCCGCCGTACGACCCGGACGTCTTCGATCTCCGGCGCCGTCGCACCGGAGACGACGGCTTCGAACAGCGCCTGGCAGTTCGGCGACGGTGTGTGATGCACGATCAGCAAAGTGGCCACAGTGCGAACCCTGCCGTGCCGGTTCCGTCGGCCGCAAGCCGCGCCGCGCGCGATGCCTCAGGGGACCGGGCCCACCCCGCCCTTGAGGCGTTCCAGATCGGAGGGGCGAACCTGGATGACCAGCAGGGCGATCACCGCGGCGATACCGGTGAAGATCGCGGCCACGATGAAGGCGGCGGAGACACCGGAGGCGAGGACCTCGTCGGCCCAGGGGGAGGGCAGCTGGCCGGTGCGTTCGAAGCGCAGCCGTTCAGCGGGGGTCGCCTGGGACAGGAAGGCCGGGATCTGTTTCTCCGCCTCGTTGTTGCTGGCCGTGCCGAACATCGTGACCAGGATGGACAGTCCGAGGGACCCGCCGACCTGCTGGGTGGCGTTGAGGAGGCCGGAGGCGGCGCCGGTCTCGTGGACGGGCACGTTGGACAGGGCCATCAGGGTCAGGGACACGAACTCCATGCCCATGCCGAGGCTGAAGACGAGGATCGGGCCCAGGATGCTGCCCGCGTACGTGGAGTGGACGTCGGTGAGCGTCAGCCAGCCCAGGCCCGCTGCGGCCAGGATCGCGCCCGTCACCATGAACGGCTTGGGCCCGTATTTCGGCAGGAGTTGGGAGGCGAGGCCCGCGCCGACGGCGATGACCGCGCTCACCGGCAGGAAGGCCAGGCCGGTCATGAGCGGGCTGAAGTCCAGCACGTTCTGCACGAAGAGGGTCAGGAAGAAGAACATGCCGAAGATCGCGGCGGCGAGGCTCAGCATCATCCCGTAGGTGCCGGCCCGGTTGCGGTCGGCGAACATGTGCAGGGGCGTGATGGGCTGCTTGGAGCGGCGTTCGACGAGGATGAACAGGAGCAGGATCACGACGGCCGCGCCGAACGAGGCCAGGGTGAGCGGGTCCCGCCAGCCGTCCTGGGCGGCCCGGATGAACCCGTACACCAGCAGCACCATGCCGACGGTCGAGGTGAGCGCGCCGGTCACGTCGAAGTGGCCGGGGTGACGCTCGGACTCCCGGATCCAGCGCGGGGTGGCGAGCACGATGAGCAGCCCGATCGGCACGTTGACGAACAGCACCCAGCGCCAGTTGAGCCACTCCACCAACATCCCGCCGGCCAGCAGCCCGATCGCGCCGCCGCCCGCGGAGACCGCGGCGAAGACACCGAACGCCCGGTTGCGTGCGGGGCCTTCGCGGAACGTCGTGCTGATCAGGGCGAGCGAGGTCGGGGACGCGATGGCGCCACCGACGCCCTGGAGGGCGCGGGCGGCGAGGAGTTGGCCGGCGTTCTGCGACAGTCCGCCCAGCAGCGAGGCGAGGACGAAGAGCAGCACGCCGAAGATGAACACGCGCCGTCTGCCGAGGATGTCGCCGGCCCGCCCGCCGAGCAGCAGCAGTCCGCCGAAGGTCAGCGTGTAGGCGTTGACCACCCAGGACAGGCTCGTCGTGGAGAAGTCGAGGTCCCGCTGGATCTCCGGCAGGGCGATGTTCACGATGGTGATGTCGAGGACCACCATCAACTGGCATGAGGCGATGACCAGAAGCGCCATCGCGCTGCCCCGGCCACCGCCCTCTTTCTCCTGATGAGTGGTGGTCCGTGCGTGGGGTGCGGGCTGCGGGCTCGTCATGACAGTGCGCCGTGCGGCGGATCAGTGGCCGGTTCTGGCCACCATTCGACCGTACGCCGCCGCGCGGCGGCGTACCACTCGATCTACCGCTCGATCACCTGTCGCGCAGTGCCGCGATCGTGGCGGCGAGGTCCGTCTCACGGGGACGGTTGTGGGGCAGCTTGGACAGGATCAGGGCCATTCCGCAGGTGTTGGTGAGCGCGGAGAAGACCAGGCCTCCGGCGATGCCTGCCGACAGGAGCTGGAAGGCCGGATGCACCAACAGGGCGAGCAGCAGGCCGAGCAGGACGATGGCGCCGGCGGTCAGACGGACCTGGCGTTCCATGCTCCAGGCCGCGCGAGGGGCGCGGGTCGCGGGGCGGTCCACGTCGTGGCCCGCGGCGGCCCAGGCGTCGGTGCCGCCCGCCAGGGAGGCGGCGGAGATGCCCTGTTCGGCCAGGACCGTACGGGCGTTCTCGGAGCGGGCGCCGGAAGCACAGACGAGCAGGAGGCCGGACCGTTCCGCGGCGTTCCGCAGGTCGGGCAGTGTGCGCCGGATCCGGTCCAGGGGGATGTTGAGCGCGCCGGGCAGATGGCCCGCGGCGTACTCGCCGGGGGTCCGCACGTCGATGACGGTCAGCTCGTGCAACCGGGCGTGGGCCTCGTCGGTGTCGAGGGTGACGGGCGCGGAGGCGGCGGTCATGGGTGAACCTTTCGGTGGGTCGAGCTGATGAGCAGGGGTCTCACGTCACGGAAGCGTGGTCTCAGAATACGGAATCGATCAACATGAAGGCTGCCACGGCCAGGAGTGCCAGGGCGAACGTCCGGTGAAGGGCGCGGGCGGAGGCCTTCGCGGCCAGCCGCCGGCCGTCCCAGGCGCCGAGGACGGCGGCCCCGGCGAAGGGCCCTACGGCGGCCCAGTCCAGGGCGTCCACCGTGCCGGCCCGCCAGGCCAGCGCGGCCAGCGAGTTGACCGTGATCACCAGAAGGCTGGTACCCACCGCCGCGCGCATCCGCAGCCCGAGAAGACCGGTCAGCGCGGGTACGGCGAGGAAGCCGCCGCCGACTCCGAGCACCCCGGTGACCGCGCCGAGCCCGGCACCCGCGGCGGCCGCACGACCGGGGCCGACGGGCTGCCGGGTGTCCGTCTGCCGAGCAGGGCGGTCCGGGGGCCCGGAGTCAGTCGGCCGGCCGGGCAGTTCGCCATCCGCGGTGGGGTCGAGGGAGACAGACCGTTCCACGTCCGCCTGTCCGTCCGGTCGGAACGATTCCCTGGCGCGCGTTCGCCGATCCAGCCGGACAGACGACCGTCCGGGACGCGTCGGCCGGCCCGCCAGGACAGCCTGTCCGGCCTCCGTCGGCCCCGGCCCCCGCAGCATCCGTACCGCCGCCACGGACGCGAGCACGCCGAAGGCGGCCGTCAGCGCGGCATCCGGCAGTCGCCCCGCCACCGCACCGCCCAGCATCGCCGGTCCGCTGCCCGCCGCCGCGAACAGCAGCCCCGTACGCCAGTGGACGTGGCCGTCGCGGGCGTACGCGGTCAGCGCGGTGGCGGAGGTGACGGCGACGATGGCCAGGCTCGCGGTGGTGGCCGCGGCCGGGGTGAAGTGGAGCAGGTAGATCAGGGCGGGGACGGTCAGTACGCTGCCGCCGCCTCCGAGCGCCCCGAGCGCCAGACCGGTCACAGCCCCGGCGCACAGGGCGAGGATCAGGGCACTCACGTGACGGCGCCTTCCTCGCCGTGCTGGTCGATCACGGGCAGGCCGGCCGTCGCCCAGTCCCGCATGCCGCCGATCACGTCGACGGCGTCGGCGCCCTGTGCGGTGAGCAGTTCGGCGGCCTGCCGGGAGCGGTTGCCCGAGCGGCAGATGACGACCAGATGCCTGTCCCGGGCCTCGGGAGGCAGTCGTATCTCTGAACTCAGCGTGGACAGGGGCAGGTGGAGCGCCCAGGGGGCATGGCCCGCCTGCCATTCGTCTCTTTCCCGTACGTCGAGCAGTACGGACGTCGCGGTGGCGGCGGGGTGGGTGCGGTGGGCGGCCTCGGCGGCGGTGATCCGGCCGGGCCCGTACCGGAGTCGACTCATCGGCGCTCCTCGCTCCCCGGACACCCGCGGACGGTGAGTCCGGCCTGCTCCGCGGCGGCGAACGCGTCGTCCACCGCGACGACGTCACGGCCCGCCGCGTCCAGCAGGGAGGCGGCGATGGCGGCGCGCATGCCGCCCGCGCAGTGCACCCACACCTCGCCCGCCGGCACCTCAGCGAGCCGTCGGTGCAGGGTGTGCAGGGGGATGTGGAGCGAGCCCTCGACGTAGCCCGCGGCGCGTTCGGAGGACCGGCGGACGTCCAGTACGACCAGGTCCCGCGTCCGGCGCTGTGCGGCGAGGCCGGCGAAGGTGGCGCGCGGGAACGAGGCCGGGGTCTCCCCCCGGCGCACCCAGGCCGACGGATCGCCGGTCGCCGCGGCGGCCGGGCGGTCCACGCCGACCCGGACCAACTCACGCTGGGCGGTGGCCAGTTGAGCGGGAGATTCGGCGAGGAGCGTCACCGGCTTGCCCCAGGGGATCAGCCAGGCCAGATAGGTGGCGAGCTGTCCTTCGGCCTCGAAGTTCAGGGAGCCCGCGACATGCCCGTCGGCGAAGGCGACCCGGTTGCGCAGATCGACCACCCACTCCCCCGCGGCCAGGCGCTCGGCGATCTCGTCGGCGCCTGCCACGGCGGGCGGGGTGAGGTCGACGGGTGCGGGGCCCGCGGCGTTGGCGGGGCCCATGTGGGCGTAGTAGGCGGGGACGTCGTCGAGACCGGCCAGCAGGTCGGCGACGAAGGTGTCGGCGTCGCGCGTGAACGCCGCGTTGGCCGCCTTCTCCTTGCCGATCGTCGTGGCGGTGCCGTCGGCCGTGCCGGAGGCGCAGAAGCTGCCGAAGCCGTGGGTGGGCAACACCTCCGTCTCGTCCGGGAGTTCGGCCGCGAGGCGGTGGACGGACGCGTGCTGGGCGCGGGCCAGGTCCGCGGTGAGGCGGGGTTCGACCAGGTCGGGGCGGCCGACGGTGCCGATGAGCAGCGAACCGCCGGTGAACACCGCGACGGCGTCGCCGTGTTCTTCGAGGACGTACGAGGTGTGGTGCGGGGTGTGTCCGGGCGTGGCCAGTGCACGCAGGGTCATGGCGTCTTCGGCGGCGACGACCAGGACGTCCCCGTCGTGGACGGGGGTGTGGCCGACGGCGATCCGGGCGGCGGCCGGGACGAGGTAGGCGGCACCGGTGAGACGGGCCAGTTCCGGGCCGCCGGTGACGTAGTCGTTGTGGACGTGCGTCTCGACGACGTGGGATATCCGCACGTCGCGCCGGGCCGCCGCCGCGATCACCCGGTCCACGTCGCGCGGCGGGTCGACGGCCACCGCCGTCCGTTCACCGCCCGCCAGATAGCCGCGGTTGCCGAGTCCTGTCACCTCGATGGTGTCGACGAAGAACACGCGAGCACTCCCTTCCCAGTCGAACTTGCCGGTCGAACTTCCGGTCGCGATCCCAGGGACGAAAATTACCCCCGGGGGTATGTGTCGGAGACTAGCACGGGTACCCCGGGGGGTATTTTCTGGGAGGGGCGGCCGCGAGCGACAGCCCGGCGTCACCTGACCCGGTGTCGCAGGCGTGCCGCCAGCGCGGCGACGTCGTCGTCCGCCGCGTCGGCGCGCAGGTGATCGAGGACCTCGTCCAGCAGGTGGGAGACGTCGAGATCGGGCTTCACATGAAGGCGGGCCAGCCGGGCGAGGGAGGTGTCGATGTCCTCGTCGCGGCGTTCGACGAGACCGTCGGTGAACATCAGCAGGGTGTCGTCGGGGGTGAGCGGCACGGTCGCCGATTCGTAGTCGGAGAAGCCGGTACCGAGGGGAGGCCCGACGGGTAGCTCGATCAGCTCGCCGGTGCCGTCCCGGTGGAAGACGGCGGGCGGCAGATGGCCCGCGCTGGAGAAGGCGACGGTCCCGCGCGCGGGGTCCAGGAGGGCCAGCAGACAGGTCGCGGGCCTGCGGTTGCCGTCCTCGGACATCGAGGTGTCCATCCGGCGCAGGATCCGGTGCGGGGGCAGATCGGTGGAGGCGACGTAGCGCAGCATCGACCGGTAGGCGTTCATGTCGACGGCGGCGTCCAGGCCGTGGCCCATGACGTCGCCGATGACGAGGAGGGTGCGGCCGTAGTGCAGCCGTACCGTCTCGTACCAGTCGCCGCCCACGAGAGCGCCGCTGCCGGCGGGGAGGTAGCGGGTGGCCATGTCCAGGTTCGGGTGCGGCTGGCTGGGGGCGAGGCGCAGGACCTCCTGCAGATCGAGGACGGTCTTGCGGGCCGCGTGGTGCTCGGCGGCGTGGTGGAGGTGAGCGGCGGCCAGGCGGGCGGCGTAGTGGGCCACGGCCGCCTCGTCGTCGGTGAAGACACGGTCAGCGCGGACGGCGAGGACCACTCCGAAGGCCCGGTCCCAGGCCAGGAGCGGCACGGACAGCGCGGCCAGCCGGTTGCCGCCCGCCCGGGTGAACGACGCGGTGAGGGGGCGGCCCTCGTCCAGGGCCCGGACCAGGACCTCGCCGCGCGGGGTCCGGCGCAGGTCGTCCAGCAGATCGCGCCGGCCCGCCGCCGCCACGGGCCGCAGGGAACCCGGCGCGGCGTCCGGCTCCCGGTCCTGCGGGAACAGGTCGACGGCCACGGAGTCACAGAGCACCTCGGCGAGGAAGGCAGCCAGTTCGGCGCCCGTCCTGCGTTCGTCGAGAGTCGTGCCGATGGCGGCCACGGCCCGTTCTGCGAGCGCGAATCGATCGGCCGAGGCCGCTGCGGGTCGGACAGCCCGGTCGTCTTCCACCACATCCCTTTCCGACGCATTCACTCCAGTATCGGCAGATGTGTTCCAGCGGTGGCGCCGCAGCGCGCGCCGACCGGAGCGTGAACGACTCCCGGTCCGGAGCGATCGGTTCCCGCCGCCCAGGTGCGAACCGGGCGCGTCGTGGCGCATTCTTGCTGTGTCGCCCGAGTGGCGGCGCACGGACGAGGTAGGGCCGATGACTCGGAGCGCCGAGGACACGTACCGGATGCCCGGACGGCTCGCCGCGCTGCTGGCCGACGCCTCGACGGAGGCGGTCGACGCGGCCGGCGGTCGCGCCGGCGGGGTCTATCTGCGCTCCAGCACGCCCGGGCTGCTGCGCCTGGCGGTGCTCTCCGGCCTGCCCGGACAGCTGTTCCGCCCGTGGTGGCGCATGCACGTCGACCGCCCGTTCCCCGTCGCCGACGCCTATCGGCTCGGCGTGCAGGTGATCCTGCCGAACGCCACGGAGACGATGCGCCGCTACCCCCAGTTCGCGGCCGGGCTGCCGTTCCCGTTCGGCTCGCTGTACGTGCCCGTCGTGGCGGCGGCCGGATCCGCCGGCTCGTCAGGGGTGTACGGCGTCCTGACCGTCCTGCGCACCACCGCCCCGGACGCCACCGAACTGCTTCCCGCCCGCGACCGCCTCACCCGGATCGCCGAGGAGCTGGGGGCGGACCTGCGGGGCCTGGAGGCCGGGGCCGTCCCGCCGGTCGTCTGGGACGGTGAGCCGCTGTGCGTACGGCCGCCGAGCGCGTCCCCGGCCACGGGCCGTACCGCCCGGTTCGCCTGGGACCCGACGACCGGGGCCGTGGAGACGGACGAGCGTCTGCACGCCCTGCTGCGCGAGTCGGACGCCGCCCCGTCCGTGCAGGACCTCGCCGACGCGGTGGCCGCACCGGCCGACGCGCCCCGCGTGCTGGCGGCGCTGCGGGAGACGGCCTCCGGCAGACCTCCGTCGCTGCCGCTGTACGTGCGGGCCGAGGACGGGGCGCTGCGGCTGATGGAGCTCTGGACGGCGTACGACACACCGGCCGAGCACCCGGACCCGTACCGGGTGCGAGGCGTCGTACTGGATCCGGGCCCCGGCGCCGCGGCGGACACGGCCGCCGACCTCCTGCCGGACGGCGTGTTCTGCCTGGACCGGCTCGGGCTGGTGGTGTACGTCAATCCGCGGGCCGAGCGGTTGCTGCGCCGGTCGCGGGAGGAACTGCTGGGCCGCTCCCTGTGGGAGGCCGTGCCCTGGATGAACCAGCCTGCCTGCGAGGACCATCTGCGCAGCGCCCTGCTGGCACCGGATCCGGTGCACTGCCACGTCCGACGCCCCGCGGACGACGGCGGGGAGTTCGAGGGCGACTGGCTCGCCCTGTCGGTGTATCCGGGCCCGGACCACCTGACCTGCACCCTCCAGCCGGCCGGGCGGATCACGGACTCGCCGGCCGGGCGCGCCTCGGCGTCCGGCGACCCGTCCATGGCGCCGCTGTACCGGCCCATCGTCCTTGCCATCGCGCTGACGGAGGCGGTCACCGCCCGCCAGGTGTCCGCGGTGGTGATGCGGGAGCTGCTGCCCGCGTTCGGTGGCCGCCGGCTCGCCATCTACCTGCTCCAGGAGCGGCACCTGTACCTGGCCTGGGAAACCGGCTTCCCGCCGGGGTTCCTGGCCCCGTTCGAGGGAGTGGCCCTGGACGCGCACCTGCCCGGTGTGGAGACGCTGACCTCGGGCCGGCCGCTGTTCTTCGACTCGATGCAGGATCTGGCCGCCACGTACCCGGACATCCCGCTCGACGCCACGGAAGGGGCCCGCGCCTTCCTGCCGTTGATCGCCTCCGGCCGCCCGGTCGGCTCCTGCATCCTCGGCTTCGACCGCCCCCGCAGCTTCAGCTCCGAGGAGCGGACGGTGCTCACCGCGCTCGCCGGGCTGATCGCGAACGCCATGGAGAAGGCCCAGCGCTACGAGAGCGAGGCGGCCCTCGCCCGCGGACTGCAGCAGGCCCTCCTCCCCCGGCGTCTGTCGGCGCATCCGCGGGTGGAGACGGCGGGGCGCTATCTGCCGGGGACGCAGGGCATGGAGGTGGGCGGCGACTGGTACGACGTCGTGGAGGCCGGGGACGGGCTCGCCCTGGTCATCGGGGACGTCCAGGGACACGGGGTGCAGGCGGCGGCCACGATGGGGCAACTGCGCAGCGCCGTACGGGCGTTCGCGCTCGGCGGGCGTCCACCGGACGAGGTCATGAGCGGCACCAACCGGCTGCTGATCGACCTCGATCCGGGACAGTTCGCGAGCTGCTGCTACATCCGCCTGGACCCGGCGACCGGTGCCGTCCAAGCGGCTCGCGCGGGACATCCGCCGCCGCTGCTGCGTGACCCGGACGGCAGCACACACGTCCTGCATCTGCCCGGCGGTGTCGTGCTCGGCGTCGACCCGCACGCCGACTACCCGGTCACGGACCTGCGGCTGGAACCGGGCGCCGTCCTCGCGCTCTACACGGACGGCCTGGTCGAGCGGCCCGGCGCCGACATCGACGTCGGCATCACGGAACTACGCGTGGCCCTCGCCAAGTCGGGCACGCCGGGCGGCCTGCCGCTGACGGGCATCGCCGACCGGCTCACCGCGCGGGCCCGGCACGCCCGCGACCGCCCGGACGACATCGCGCTGCTGCTGGCCACGCGCCGGTCCGCACGCCCACGCCCGTGACCGCGCGGCAGGGCTGTCACCCTGGGTGACGCCCCTCGCCTCATGAGGTCCCGCAGTGTAGACATGGCACATGGTCCGGCATGGGGGTCGATCCGAGGTGGGGACGACCCGTCGCCCCAGTGGTCCGCGCGTGCAGCGCGTGCCCGGCCCTGCCCGTGGGGCGAACCAGCGCCGCGGGCCGGCCGCGGCGTTGCGGTCGGCGCTGAGCGGGCGCAGCGTCGCCGGGCAGGTGTTCGTCCTGCAGGTCGTCATCGTGCTGCTGCTGGTCGTGGCCGCCGTGGTGGCGCTGGTGCTGCAGGTGCGGCACGACAGCACGATCGAGGCCCGCAACCGCTCGGTCGCCGTCGCCGAGGCGTTCGCGAACGCGCCGGGCACCCGCGAGGCGCTGGACGACCCGGATCCCACGGCTGTGCTGCAGCCGCGGGCCGAGGCGGCCCGCGAGGCGACCGGGGTCGACTTCATCGTCGTCATGAACACCGACGGGACCCGCTACACCCATCCCTTCCCCGACCGCATCGGCAAGAAGTTCGTCGGCACCCTCCAGCCCGCGCTGGCCGGGGGCGTCGTGACCGAGCAGATCGACGGCACGATCGGCCCCCTGGTCCAGGCCGTGGTGCCGATCAAGGACGACGACGGGAAGGTCGTCGGGCTGGTGTCGGCGGGCATCACGACGGAGAACGTGGGCGGGACCGCGAACGAGCAACTGCCGGTCCTGCTGGCCGCCGGGGCCGCGGGGCTCGCCCTCGCCACGGCGGGTACGGCGCTGGTCAGCAGACGGCTGCTGCGGCAGACCCACGGTCTGGGCCCGAACGAGATGACCCGGATGTACGAGCATCACGACGCGGTGCTGCACGCCGTGCGCGAGGGCGTGATGATCGTCGGCGACGAGGGGCGGCTGCTGCTCGCCAACGACGAGGCGCACCGGCTCCTCGACCTGCCCGAGAACGCCACGGGGCGGCAGGTGCGCGACCTCGGCCTCACCCCCGACACCGCCGACCTGCTGGCCTCCGGCCGGATGGCCACCGACGAGGTGCACCGGGTCGGGGACCGGCTGCTCGCGGTCAACCAGCGGCCCACCGACCTGCAGGGGGCACCGGCCGGCAGCGTGGCCACACTCCGCGACTCGACCGAGCTGCGGGCCCTGTCCGGCCGGGCCGAGACAGCACGCGAACGGCTCAACATGCTGTACGACGCCGGGGTGGAGATCGGTACCAGCCTGGACGTGGCCCGTACCGCCGAGGAACTGGCGGAGCTGGCGGTACCGCGGTTCGCGGACTTCACCACCGTGGACCTGTTCGAGGCGGTGCTGAGCGGCGGGCAGCCGGACCTGGGCGCCGATGTGCGCCGTACGGCGGTCAGCGGGATCCGCAAGGACGCTCCGCTCTACCCGCTGGGCCAGCAGATCCGGCTGGTGGCCTCGTCGCCCCAGGCCCGTGCCGTGCGCTCCGGCCAGGCCGTCCTCGAACCGCAGCTGAGCGAGGCGCCGGGCTGGCGGGCCCAGGACCTGGAGCGGTCCGCGCAGGTCGTGGAGTACGGCATCCACTCGCTGATCGCGGTGCCGCTGCGCGCGGGCTCCCTGGTGCTGGGTGTGGTCACCTTCTGGCGTTCCGAGAAGCCGGAGCCCTTCGACGCGGACGAACTCGCCCTCGCCGAGGAGCTGGTGGCGCGGGCGGCCGTGTCCATCGACAACGCCCGCCGCTATACGCGCGAGCACAGCATGGCGGTGACGCTGCAACGCAGTCTGCTGCCCCGCAATCTGCCCGAGCAGAACGCCCTGGAGATCGCCTACCGGTATCTGCCCGCCCAGGCGGGCGTGGGCGGGGACTGGTTCGACGTGCTGCCGCTGTCCGGCGCCCGGGTCGCCCTCGTCGTGGGCGATGTGGTCGGCCATGGACTGCATGCCGCGGCCACCATGGGGCGGCTGCGCACGGCCGTGCACAACTTCTCCGCACTGGACCTGCCGCCCGACGAACTCCTGTCCCTGCTGGACGAGTTGGTCGGCCGCATCGACCAGGACGAGACGGTGGAGGGCGGCAGCGCTCCGGTCACCGGCGCGACCTGTCTGTACGCGATCTACGACCCGGTCTCCCGCACCTGCACCGTCGCCCGCGCCGGGCACCCCCCGCCGGCTCTCATCCACCCGGACGGCAGCGTCGAGTTCGCCGACGTCCCGGCCGGTCCCCCGCTGGGCCTCGGCGGTCTGCCGTTCGAGACGGTCGACCTCGAACTGGCCGAGGGCAGCCGGCTCGTCCTGTACACGGACGGTCTCGTCGAGGACCGGGAGCGGGACATCGACGTCGGTCTGGAGCTGTTGCGTTCCGCGCTGGAGCAGGCCGACGACTCGCCCGAGGACACCTGCCGGGTCGTCCTCGACTCCCGGCTCACGGCCCGGTCGAGCGACGACATCGCCCTGATCGTGGCGCGCACCCGGGCGCTGGACGCCGACCGGGTCGCCGAGTGGCAGGTGCCGTCCGACCCGGCGGCCGTCGCGGACGTACGGGCCGAGGTCACACGCCGGTTGGCGCACTGGGGGCTGGACGAGCTGACGTTCGCCACGGAGCTGATCCTGAGCGAGCTGGTGACCAACGCGATCCGGTACGGCGGCGACCCCATCCACGTCAGGATGCTGCGCGACCGCACCCTGATCTGCGAGGTCTTCGACAGCAGCAGCACCTCTCCGCATCTGCGCTATGCCGCGATGACGGACGAGGGCGGGCGGGGCCTGTTCCTCGTCGCCCAGCTCGCCGAGCGCTGGGGTACGCGCTACACGCCCGAGGGCAAGGTCATCTGGGCGGAACAGCCACTGCCGTGACTCCTGGCGGGCGGCGCTGAGGCCCGCCTGCTTGTTCGTCCCCCGCTTGTTCATCCCTACGAAGTTGTGCCGCGACGGGTGTCCAATGCCTCCAACCTCTGATAGGAAACCTTCCTATCAGTGCCACGTACCTCCAATCCCCCACCCCCCACCATCACTTGGAGCACCCGTGAGGCACCCCACTCGCCGCACCCTGCTCGCCGTGATCGGCGTGTCGGCCACCGCGATCCCCCTGCTCAACGCCCCGTACGCCGGCGCCGTGCGCGCGCCCGGACTCGACGACCCGGCGAAGAAGGAGATCGCCATGAAGCTCGTGTCGAGCGCGGAGAACTCCTCGCTCGACTGGAAGGCGCAGTACCAGTACATCGAGGACATCGGTGACGGCCGCGGCTACACCGCCGGGATCGTCGGCTTCTGCTCCGGCACCGGCGACATGCTCGACCTGGTGGAGCTCTACGCCGACCGCAAGCCCGGCAACGTGCTGGCCCGGTACCTGCCCGCACTGCGCGAGGTCAACGGCTCCGACTCGCACGAGGGCCTCGACCCGGACTACCCCCGGGACTGGCGCCGGGCCGCACAGGACAGCGCTTTCCAGCAGGCGCAGAACGACGAACGCGACCGGGTGTACTTCAACCCGGCCGTACGGCAGGGCAAGGCGGACGGGCTGCGCGTGCTCGGTCAGTTCGCGTACTACGACGCCCTGGTCATGCACGGCAACGGCTCAGACAGCGCCAGTTTCGGGAGCATCCGCAACCGAGCCCTGCGGAGCGCACGGCCGCCGGCGCAGGGCGGCGACGAGGTGACGTACCTGGACGCCTTCCTCGACGCCCGGGTGTGGGCGATGAAGCAGGAGGAGGCGCACAGCGACACCAGCCGGGTCGACACGGCCCAGCGGGTCTTCCTGCGCGAGGGCAACCTGGACCTCGACCCGCCGCTGAACTGGAAGGTCTACGGGGACAGTTACCACATCGACTGAGCCCGCCGTCACGGCTGCCGCACCGCACCTGGTGCGGCAGCCCACTGGGGGCGCCGCGAGGCCCGTACCTCTCATAACGTAGCCTTATGAGCTCATAGACCGGACCCGCGTACCGACTTAGGGTTACCTTAGTTTAGGCTTCCCGTTCGAGATCGTCTGTCGCCGCTCGAAGGGAACCTGATCATGCCCCGCCCCCTGCGGGTAGCCATCGTCGGAGCCGGCCCCGCCGGTATCTACGCCGCCGACGCGTTGCTCAAGTCCGACGTGGCCGCCGAACCCGGTGTGTCCATCGACCTCTTCGAGCGCATGCCGGCCCCGTTCGGGCTGATCCGGTACGGCGTCGCCCCCGACCACCCCAGGATCAAGGGCATCATCACCGCCCTCCACCAGGTGCTGGACAAGCCGCAGATCCGTCTGTTCGGCAACGTGGACTACCCGACCGACATCAGCCTGGACGACCTGCGCGCGTTCTACGACGCGGTGATCTTCTCCACCGGCGCCACGGCCGACCGCGACCTGTCGATCCCCGGCGTCGAACTCGACGGCTCGTACGGCGCCGCGGACTTCGTCTCCTGGTACGACGGCCACCCGGACGTGCCGCGCACCTGGCCGCTCACCGCCAGGAAGGTCGCCGTCCTCGGCGTCGGCAACGTGGCGCTCGACGTGGCGCGCATCCTGGCCAAGACCGCGGACGAACTGCTGCCCACGGAGATACCGCCGAACGTCTTCGACGGCCTGAAGGCCAACGAGGCCGTGGAGATCCATGTGTTCGGCCGCCGTGGCCCGGCGCAGGCGAAGTTCTCCCCGATGGAACTGCGCGAGCTGGACCACTCCCCCACCATCGAAGTCATCGTCGACCCCGAGGACATCGACTACGACGAGGGCTCGATCGAGACCCGGCGCGGCAACAAGCAGGCCGACATGGTCGCCAAGACCCTGGAGAACTGGGCCATCCGCGACGTCGGCGACCGGCCGCACAAGCTGTTCCTGCACTTCTTCGAGTCGCCTACCGAGATCCTCGGCGAGGACGGCAAGGTCGTCGGCCTGCGCACCGAGCGCACCGCCCTCGACGGCACCGGCAACGTCAAGGGCACCGGCGAGTTCAAGGACTGGGACGTCACGGCGGTCTACCGCGCCGTCGGCTATCTCTCCGACAAGCTCCCCAAGCTGCCCTGGGACCTCGACTCGGGCACGGTCCCCGACGAGGGCGGCCGGGTCATCCAGGAGAGCGGTGAGCACCTGCAGTCGACGTATGTCACCGGCTGGATCCGGCGCGGTCCCGTGGGTCTGATCGGCCACACCAAGGGCGACGCCAACGAGACGGTGTCCAACCTCCTGGCCGACCACGCGGGCGGCCGTCTGCACACACCGGCTTCGCCCGAGCCGGACGCCGTGGACGCGTTCCTCGCCGAGCGGAACGTCCGGTTCACCACCTGGGACGGCTGGTACAAGCTGGACGCCGCCGAGAAGGCGCTGGGCGAGCCGCAGGGCCGCGAGCGCGTGAAGCTCGTCGAGCGTGAGGACATGCTGAAGGCGAGCGGCGCGTAAGGGAGCGACTGATCGAGGGGGCCGGGAGCGGTGCTCCCGGCCCCCTTGCGCTCACCGCGTCAGGCGGACCTGAGTTCGGCGGCTCCGAAGGAGACGTCGAACCGGTCGCACCAGATGCTGACGCTGCTGTACTTGGCGGGGTCGACCTCCTTGGGCAGGGCGTAGTTCTGGCTGCCCTTGTTGCCCTTGAGCTTGCCGAGGCTGACGTACTTGCCGTCGTCGAAGACGCGCCACCCGGCGACGCCCTCCTTCACCGGCGCGTCGGTCAGCCACACGCGCAGGTCCGGACCGTTGCTGGTGTCCAGGCTCTCCAGCCGTACGACATGGGAGCCGTCGGCCAGTC
Source organism: Streptomyces sp. NBC_00457 (assembly GCF_036014015.1). Lineage (NCBI taxonomy): Bacteria > Bacillati > Actinomycetota > Actinomycetes > Kitasatosporales > Streptomycetaceae > Streptomyces > Streptomyces sp. NBC_00457. The sequence continues at coordinate 699,249 of NZ_CP107905.1, forward strand.
GTACGAGCTTCACCGTGCCCGAGGTGGCGTGCTCGTGGCTGATCAACTCGCCCTTGGCCAGCGTCTGCGGCTCCTGCGCCACCGGGGACGGCACCGCCTCGGCCGACGCGGAAGAGGACGGGGCCGGGGACGAGGACGAGGACGGGGCGACCTCGGGAAGCGCCTCCACCACCGTCTCGTCCTGCCATAGCTTCCACGGCTGGAACCAGTACAGCCCCGCACCGACTCCGGCGAACGCCACCACCAGCGCCCCGATGACCCATGGCTTCGTCAGTACCTTGCGCACGCGCCCCATCCCGCCCCACTTCCTAAGAACTGCCTGTCGCCCCCATTTCAGCGGACCGGGGCGCCCTCGCACATGTAACAGGTGATGACGGAAGTCTTACGTCGATGTCCAGGGCGGCGAACAGGACCCGCCCCAATGCGGATGGTGGGCCAGCCCTGTTCGCCGGGAGTCATTGTCACGGTCGGGCAGGGTCCGGGCCATGAGTGAAGGGCCGCCCGCCGAAGTGCGACGATCACACCCCGTGTGCGTTTCGCGCCTCCCGTGTGCCCACACGGGCGGGACCCCGCGTGTTCCAGCTCGACCTGCGGCGACGATACTGGCAGTTGTACGGTCACCTCGCATACAGATGGACTCATGACGACCACCCCCGCCGTCCACTCCACGATTCCGTCCACCGTGTGGCTCGCCCGCGGCCGCTACGCCGGACCCGACGCGGACGCCGTCGTCCGGCTCACGCTCCGACGGCGCAAGCAGAACGGGGTCCTGGACGACCACCTCGAGGTCACCGAGGACGCCCCCGAAGGAATCTTCGAGGCCCGATGGCAGGTCGCCGACGCCGTGACCGTACGGGCCCGGCTGACGTTCGCCCCCGATTCCGAGGACGGACGGGAGTGGGTCCTGGTCGCGGAGGCGGACCGGCCGTGGGACCCCGACTGGCCCTCCCCTGTCACCATGTTCTGGCCCGAGGCACCGGATTCCGCCTGGGACCTCGAGCCGGTCACCGGACTGCGCTTCCGGGACGCCAACCGCCTGCCCGCGGACGACAAGGCCCTGCGACGCGTCCTGCGGGACTCCGTGCGCGGCAGCTGGGGCATCCACATCGTCGTCCACGAGGCCATGACCCCCGACGAGCGCGGACTGCTGCCGCTGGCCCGGCTGCTGCCGCCGAGCCTGCGGCACTGCGTGGTCGAGCACCGCGCCGCGCCGCAGCAGCTGCGCGCGGTGAACTGGGCGCTGCGCGAGTTCGGCGTGGAGGTGCCGCGTGGCGGCGCCGTCGTGCTGTCCAAGGCGCCGGCCCGCGACGGGGACGACGCCCAGGACCTGGCCGTACGCAGCGTCTTCCTGGACGGGTCGGAGCCGACGGAACTGATCGACATCCTGACGCGGTACGCCGCTTCCGCCCGGCCGCTGCCGGACGGCGCCGAAGCGGCCATCAGCGCCTTCCGGGAGGGCTGGCGGCTGCTGACGGTCGAAGAGGACCTCGTGCGCCAGCGCAAGTTGGTGGCCATGTACGCCGACGCACTCGAAGCCATGACGAAGTCCCGGGATCTGTACCGGGAGGCGGCCGAGCGCGCCAACGAGGCACTGGCCGCGTACCGGGAGTCCTCCGCCGCCGCACTCCAGGAACCGGTCACGCCCGACGGGCACGCCAACTCCCCGCTCCAGCAGCTGACGCGCACGTTCGGACGCCTCAAGGGCACTGCCAGAGCACGGCGGCGCGAGGAGGACGACGCCGGCTGAGCAGGGCCGGCGTCAGTCGCCCGTACGGTGCGCCTGCGCCGTACGGGGCGCGTCGGCCGCGCGCTGCGCCTCCGCCATCAGTCGTGCCACCGAGTCCGCGCCGGGTGACTGTGCCGCCAGGTTCACCAGCAGGGCGATCAGCGCGGCCAGTGCCGCGCATACGGCGGTCAGGCCGGTGGCCCAGCTCGGTGCGAGGGTGAGATCCAGTGCCCAGGACAGGTCGGGCGAGTCCAGCCAGGCCTCGAAGACCTGGGTCGCGGCCAGCGCCGCCGGGACCACGACGGCTGCCGCCAGCAGGGGCAGCGCGGCCCGCACGGTCAGCAGCAGGGCCAGGAACAGGCACAGGGCCGACACGCCGAGCGCGAAGCCGTACACCTGCGGCGAGGCGCCGTCGCGTTGCGGCGGGAACCAGAGCAGGCCGCAGACGGCGAGCGCCGCGACGGAGAGCCGACTCGGCCAGCGGGGCGCCCTGTTGACCGAGGGCGGGCGACCGGGAGGCGGCGGAGGGACGGCGCCCAGGGTCGGTGCGCCCTCGGGTCCCTGGCCGAACGGCGGCCAGTCGGGCGGCTCGTCGACGCTCTCCGCGCTGCGCGCGACGGCCAGCCGCCCGATCAGCTCCACGAGTTCCTCGACGGGCCGCCCGGTCGCGACCGCCCGTATGGCCTCCTGCCCGCAGTGGGGTTCCAGGGGCGCCCGGTGCATCAGGTCCATCAGCCGGGTCACCTCCTCCACCGGACGGGCCCCCGCCGCGGCGCGGATCGCCTCGTCCGCGCAGCCGGCGTCGCGCGGCGGCCGGGTCAGCAGGATGACGAGCCGGGTGACGTCCTCCACGGACCGGGTCACTCCCACCGCGCGAAGCGCGTCCACCGTGGCCTGCGCGTACTGCGGTGACTGCTCCAACAGCGTGATGAGGTGGGCGACCTCTTCCAGGGGCCGGTCGGCGACGGCGGCCTGTACGAGGCCGCCGAGCGGATCGCCGTACCGCGCCCCTGTGGCAGGTATCACATGTTCGTTCGAACCCGGCGATGCGGAACTGGTCGTCATGGTCGGCTCCCTGGGAAGAGTGCGGTTGCTCTCGCGCCCCCGACGCGCGACACGCGACGTATCGCTGACCATTCCAGGCGCACGCGCGGCACCCTGCCACTCAGGTGGGCCACAGGTATGACTGTCCTCACCCCGGCAGGCGATACAAGCACCGCAAACGGGCAATCCGCATAGAAGAAGCCCGGCGCGAGGAGGTTCCGTGGATTCGACCACTGAATGGATCGTCGTGGCGGCGGTCCTGGCGGCGGCCCTGCTGACCGTGGCCGTCGCCCTGCTGGTGCGGCTGGTCCGGGCCCGGCGCGCGCTGCGCCGGGCGGGACTGCCGACCGGGCCACGCTGGGTGTTCTGGGGTGCCCTGCTCTACTTTGTGCTGCCCACCGACCTGGTGCCGGACCCGGTGTACCTGGACGACATCGGCGTACTGCTCCTCGCCCTGCGCTCCCTGCGCGCGCCCCTCGGCCCTTCGCGCGCCGACCGCCGGAATGGTCCCGCCTGAACCCGAGGACGTCTTTTCGCGTCTCAAGAACGGGAACTGACTGTGACTACGCAGCGTAAGGAAACCATTCACTCGTTCGATTCGTATAAGTCTCTGGAAAACGAAGGAAGTCGGCGGACCATGCCTTGCCGCCAGCCGACCGCAGCTGATCGGCACAGCACCGACGAGGGAGAGACGATGCAACCGTTCACGCTCAACTACGCACGTCCGGCAGCAGAGTTGGAAGTCACCACTCCGTACATCTATGACTCCGGACTGCAGTTGAACGTGCTCATGGACGGGCGGATAGCCGCCCGCGACTTCGCCCTGATGAGGGAACTGGGGACCACGACGTCGACCGCGGGCTCGAAGACTCACTTCGACGACTGAACACGGACCGGCGACGATGACCGTCCTGATCCTCACGTCCGAAGCGGATGTGACGGCCGACCTGGTGGTGGTGCACCTCAACGTGTCCGGGGTACCGGTGATCCGGCTCGACCCGGCCGACCTGACCGGCGATGTCGGGCTGTCCGGGGAGTATGTGCACGGTGGGTTCCGCGGCCATCTGTCGGCCGGGGGGCGGCTGGTGAGCATCGAGGGGGTGCGCTCGATCTGGGTGCGCAGGCCGGGGGCCGCGGCCACGCGCGCCCCCGCGCCGTCCTCCTGGCTGACGGAGGAGGCATCACAGGCTCTGTACGGCATGCTCCGCGGTTCGGACGCGCGCTGGATGAACCATCCGGACGCGGCCCGCCGCGCCCGCCACAAGCCGTGGCAGCTCCGGCTGGCCCAGCGGTGCGGCCTGCCCGTGCCGGCCACCTTGATCACGACGTTCCCGCAGGCCGCCCGCGAGTTCTCCGAGCGCTACCCCGATCTGGTCGTCAAGCCGGTCTCCGGGGCGCACCCGCAGGACCCGCCGCGGGCGGTGCCGACCAGCAGGGTGGCACCCGGCACGGACTTCGCCGCCGTCGCGTTCGGTCCCACCCTGCTGCAACGGCGTATCGCCAAGCGGGCCGACATCCGCCTCACGGCCGTCGGCGACCGGATGCTCGCCGCCCGCAAGGTCGCGGACACGGACCCCGACCAGGTGGACGTCCGCTTCGCCCTCTCCGACTCCCCTTGGCAGGCCGCCGAGGTGCCGCCACGTGTCGCCGCCGCTGTCCGCCTCTACCTCCGTGAGGCGGAACTGGCCTACGGCGCCTTCGACTTCGCCGAGGACGCCGACGGCACCTGGTGGTTCCTGGAGTGCAACCAGTCGGGCCAGTTCGGCTTCGTCGAGGTGGACACGGGTCAGCCGATCGCCCGGAGCATCGCGGAGTGGCTGGCGCAACCGGGTCCGGAACGGCGCTCGCAGGTCAACGGCACGAACAGGGCGGCTTCTTGACAGACGGACGGCGGGGCGGCCAGGAGGTCAGTGCGGTCGGGGGCCCGGCGGGAGGGCCGAGCGCTGCCACCCCGCGCCCGGATGCGACGGACGTTGCTCGAGGCCGGGCGCATGCCCGTGGGACTGCAGCGGCCGCATGGCGAACTCCAGTTCCCTGCTGACGCGTTCGGCCTCCCTGCGGGCCTGGGAGGGTACGTCGCCGCGCTCGGCGACCAGCCGGTCGTAGATGGGGGAATCCTGGAACACCCGTCAACGTGCCTTTCAATCATGGCCCATGCGTATGGGCACGACTGTCGAGTGTAGGCGCAGCGGCACACGTGGGCGTGAATTCCGCCGGTGGCTTGACGTCAGGCGCCGGTTGTGGAACCGGGCCGGACGATCATGAGGACGGTGACCGTGGCCCACAGCAGATTGAAGATGCCGGTGAACATGGCGAGTTGGGCGGTGTGCGCGCGCTCCACGGGTCGGCTGGCGCCGAGTTCGCCGAGAAGCTCGTCCTGGCGAGGCAGCACGAAGGCGACCAGTACGCCCGCCGCCGCGGCGGTCAGGGCGATGGAGGTGATCAGCCAGCCGTCGCCCAGCACACCCATAGCGGCAGCCGTGGCGAACCCCAGCAGCGGCACCGCCAGTCCGATCCCGGAGTACACGCGGCAGATGCGGTGCAGCATCCGGACGGTGCTCACCGCCGCGGGATCCGGCCCTTCGCCGTCGGCGTGCGCGCGCCGGGCCGCCGGCGGGAACATGCTGGCGGCGACGGTGACGGGGCCGACGGCGATGATCGCGGCGAGGACGTGCAGGGACAGCAGGATCTTGGTCATCGTGGAGCGTCCAGGGTCGAAGGGCCTCGGGTCCGGTCCACGTTATGGATCTTCGGAGCGACGGCACAGGGGCTGGAATGACAGCTTTCAACGGATTCTCGCCAAGCCGCACACCAGGCCCTTTCTCGCGTGTTCGCCGGTGAATCAGGGTGGCGGGAATCCGTCTATCGTGGCCTTCATGCACAGTGTGGCGATCCTGGTCCTCGACGAGGTGGTGCCGTTCGACATGGCGACACCCCTGCAGGTGTTCGGGCTGACACGGCTGCCCGACGGCCGCCATCCCTACCGGGTCCGGCTCTGCGCCGAGTCCCCGGAGGTGCGCACCCACGGTTTCGCGCTGAAGGTCGACGTGGGGCTGGAGGCGCTGGCGGAGGCCGACACCGTCATCGTGCCGGGCTGCGCCCAGGGCGCGCCTCCCCCGTCCGACCGGGTGGTCACGGCGCTGCGGCAGGCGGCGCAGGCCGGCACCCGGATCGCGTCCGTGTGCGTCGGCGCGTTCGTGCTGGCGGAGGCCGGGCTGCTGGACGGACAGCGCGCCACCACCCACTGGGTGGCCGCCGATGTGCTGGCCCAGCGCTTCCCGGACATCAAGGTGGAGCCGGACGTGCTGTACGTCGACAACGGCCAGATCCTCACCTCGGCCGGCGCCGCCGCCGGACTCGACATGTGCCTGCACATGATCCGCCGGGACCTGGGGTCGGCCGTCGCCGCGGACGCCGCCCGGCTGTCCGTCATGCCGCTGGAACGGGAGGGCGGCCAGGCCCAGTTCATCGTGCACGAACACCCGCCCGTGCCGCGCGGCTCGACGCTGGAGCCGCTGCTGGAGTGGATCGAGGACCACCTCGCCCACGAGATCACTCTGTCCGCGCTGGCGGCGCGCTCCGGAATGAGCGAGCGCACCTTCAGCCGTCGTTTCCGCGAGCAGACGGGCAGCACGCCCCTGCAGTGGGTGCTCCGGGCGCGGGTGCGGCGGGCCCAGTATCTGCTGGAGAACAGCGACCATCCGGTCGAACGGGTCGCGCAGCTCGCGGGGTTCGGCTCGGCGACCGCGTTCCGGGAGCGGTTCCGCCGAGTGGTCGGCACCAGTCCGCAGACCTATCGGGCGGCCTTCCACGGAAAGGCTGGGGCGATGAAGCGTTCCTGACGCCCTCCCGCACACGGACGCCCATCTTCCGTTTCCTGGCTCGCACTTGACGCATTGCTGACGATTGCCGCTCGAATCCGACCAACGTCACGACAGACACCCGGTCACGGACGATCCGCCCGAAAACACCCGCTTCCCCGCGCCACCGCGGGCAGTTGAGCAGGAGGCATCCCCCTCAGTAGGAACGGTCTTCGCCCATGCACGCCTCCCATCGCCTGCTCTGCGGGCTGTACGTCCTCACCAGCGCCGGACTCGCCTGGACGGCGGTCCTCGAACTCCTCTGCGGTCTCGTGTGGGCGGCGCTGCTGTTCACGGCCGCCAGTCTCGTCCCGGTCATCGCCGTCGTACGGGAAACGGTCCTGCACGACGAGCGCCGCACCGTCGCCGCGCTGCGCGCCCAGGCCGCCGCCGCGCGGGGGCGGGGCGACGGAGCCGCCGACGAGATCGTCCGCTCGGAGCTGTACGCCGCCTGCTGCGAGCGCTGGTGGACGAGTTGCGGCACCGACCACGACGCGTCCTGCCCGCATCAGATCCCACGAAGCAGCGCCGCCTGACTGCGATCAGGCCCCTATGGCCCGCGCCAGTTCCGTCGTGGCCTGGGCGATCTCGGCGTCCTCGTCGTTCATCAGCCGCCCCAGTTCGCCGCGCCTTGCACGCACGGCCTGGCGTGCCTGGCGTTCCCACACCACGGGGTTCTCGCGGTGGTGAAGCAGTTTCGGGTAGACGGCCGCGGTGCTCTCCCACTGGCGGGCGTCGGCGATGCTCCTGAGCAGCTGGATGATCTGCGCGCGGCAGGTCACATGGGGAAGTTGGGCGAGTTCCCACAGGAAAGGCACGGTGGCTGGCGTCGCCTGCTCCACCACGAAGCCGTACTGACAAATGCGGGTGCGCAGCTCATCGAGTGCGGAGCGGGCGGTGGCGGCGTCACCCCACGCGACGCTGTTGAGAAGCAGCGGGATGGCCGCCGCGGAGCCCGTGGAGTCCTTGATCTCGTCCCACGGAACCCGCCCCAGCGCCATCAGGGGCGTGGTGCGTGCCACACCCGTCGGCTGCACGTCTCGCCGCGCTGCCTCGCTCGACGTGTGGCGTGGTAGGTCCGCAGGTGATGACACGGCATCTCCCCGATGCGACGTCAGAATGGGGCGCCGGACGCAGTGTTGACGCCGCAGCTATTATCCACAGCGAACGCCCCTTCGTGCAATTGCACGGGAAATTGCGTGAGAAGCCGGCCGGAGCGGGTAGGACCGTCGCAATGCCCCATGCGCAGGGACATCGGTCGTGAACAGCATCTTGAACAGCGAGGAGACTGCGGTGCCACCAGTACACAACGGAGTGCGGGCCAGTTCACTGGACGCCCGCTGGATCAAGAGCCGGCACAGCAACGCCGAGGGCAACTGCGTCGAGATCGCCACACTCGTCGACGGAGGTGTCGCGCTGCGCAACTCCCGCGACCCCGACGGTCCCGCACTGGTCTACACGGCGGCCGAGTTGGCGGCTTTCCTGGCCGGGGCGAAGGACGGCGAGTTCGACCATCTGCTGTAGCCGGACCGGTCAACTCCCTTGCTGCGACGGGCATGCCGCAGGTATGTACGGTGCGATAAGGTGAGTCACCCTCATGCCGGTCCGCGGGAGTCAGGATGTCAGCAGAGTCGCATCGCATCTCCCTGCTCGAACCCTATCTCGACCGGCCCGAGCCCGCGCCGACTCTGCTGAAAATGCTGGTCGGTGTGCAGCTGGCGGGCTTCCGTGAGGACGCCGGACTCGCCCAGGACCAGGCGGCACGCGCCCTGGGCTTCAGTCCCGCCAAGCTCTCGCGCATCGAGGCGGGCAAGGGCCGCCGTCCCCCGGCGGAGAACGACGTCCGCGCGCTGCTGGAGCTGTACGGCACGGACGACTACGAGGCGTCGGTGCTGCTGAAGCTGCTGCACCGGGCCGGTGAGCCGGGCTGGTGGCAGCGCTACGACAAGCGTCTGATGCCCGAGTGGTTCGACCGGCTGGTGGGGCTGCAGGAGGCGGCGGCCGCGATCCGGACCTTCGAGATCCAGTACGTCCCGGGTCTGCTGCAGACTCCGGAGTACACCCGGGCCGTGGTGCGGCGGGGTCTGCCGACCGCGCCCGCCGCCGAGGTCCGGCGCCGGGTCGAACTGCGCACGCGGCGGACGGAGTTGTTGCTGCGGGCGGATGCTCCGCAACTGTGGGCGGTTATCGACGAATCGGTGCTGCTGCGGGTTCTGGGCAGCGTGGACGTCATGCGCGAGCAGCTGGCGCATCTGGTCGAGATGGCTCAGCGGTCGAACGTGACCGTGCAGATCGTGCCGCTGGACGTGACGAACGCGTCGGCGCCGGCCATACCGATCACGTATCTGCGCTTCGGCGGTCTCGATCTGCCCGACGTCGTCTATCTGGAGCACATCAAGAGCGCCAACTTCCTGGAGGACCAGGACGAGACGGAGGAGTACCGGCTCGCCCTGGACCGGCTGGCCGACGAGGCGCTCACGCCTCGCGCGTCGCTGGAGCGGCTGCGCGAGACGATGGAACAGCGGTATTCCCAGGCCTGACAGCCCAGGACCCGTTCGGCCTCAGGGGAGGCGGCCGACGCCGCCGAACTCGATCCATTCGTGGGTGAGCTGACGGGGCGCCACCTCGGTGTCGGGCCGCCAGGTGGAGACCTCCACGAGGCCCGGTTCGAGGATCTCCAGTCCTTCGAAGAGCGCGGCGACGTCCTTCTCCTGCCGCACACGGCCCCAGTGGCCCTGGGTGGCCTTGTCCATGAAGTCCGTGACGAAGGCGCGCACTTCGGGGTCCTCGCTGACCAGCTGGCACATGACCATGAAGCTGCCGGGCACCAGCCGTGCGGCCACACGGCGGACCACGGCGAGGGGGCCGTCCGTGTCACTGTCCGGGATGCAGTGCATCACCGAGTTGAAGAGCACGGCGACCGGCTGGGAGAAGTCGATCAGGCGCCGGGTGTCGGGGTGCGCGAAGATCGCGTCGGTCTCGCGCATGTCCGCGTGGATGACGGCCGTGCGCTCGTCCTGCTCCAGCAGTGCCCGGCCGTGGACCAGCACCATGGGGTCGTTGTCGACGTAGACCACATGGGAGTCGGGGTGCACGCGCTGGGCGACCTGGTGCACGTTGTCCTGCGTAGGCAGGCCGGATCCGTGGTCGAGGAACTGGCGGATTCCGTAGTCCTCGGCGAGCGTCCGGACGACGCGCTGGAGGAAGCGCCGGTTGTTGACGGCGAGCCGGCGGGTGCTGGGCACGACCTTGTCGAGTTCCGCGCAGGCCGCGCGGTCGGCGGCGTAGTTGTCCTTGCCGCCCAGATAGTGGTCGTACATCCGGGCGGCGGTCGGCACATCGGCGTCGATCGACGTGGACAGCTGCTTGTCGGTGTGCATCGTTCCCCCGGCCTCGTTGCCGCGCCAACTGGACTGGCCTGACTGGGGATACATCCTAGGGACCCGGCGACCCGCGCGACCAGCCCATCGGCGAACCGGCCCTCCGGATGAAGGACTTGGCGAACGCCGCGGTGACCGGGCCGGAAGCGGCGTCGGCTCAGGCGGCGTCCAGCTCGGCGATCTCCTCGGGGGTGAGCACCAGATCCGCCGCCTCGCAGGAGTCACGGATGGTCTCCGGCCGGCTTGCGCCCGGGATCGGTACGACGACCGGCGACTTGGCGAGCATCCAGGCCAGGCAGACGCGCTGCGGGCTGACGCCGTGGGCCTCGGCGATGCGGGCGAACGGCGCGTGGACGGAGCCGAGTTCACCGGAGCGGGCGATGCCGCCGAGCGGGCTCCAGGGCAGGAACGCGATGCCGAGTTCGTCGCACAGGCGCAGCTCCGGCTCGCTGGAGCGGAAGGCCGGGGAGAACTGGTTCTGGACGGAGACCAGGCGTCCGCCGAGGATCTCGTTCGCCTGCTTGATCTGCTCCGGGTCGGCGTTGGAGATCCCCGCCATGCGGATCTTGCCGTCGTCCAGCAGGTCGCGCACCGCGCCGACGGACTCGGCGTAGGGCACGCGCGGGTCGGGGCGGTGGAACTGGTAGAGGCCGATGGCGTCCACGCCGAGCCGGCGCAGGGACGCGTCGCAGGCCGCCTTGATGTGCTCGGGACTGCCGTCCAGGGTCCAGCTGCCGTCGCCGGGGCGCAGATGGCCGCCCTTGGTGGCGACCAGGACGTCCGCTCCCCGGTCGTGGGAGGCGAGGGCCTTGGCGATCAGCGTCTCGTTGTGGCCGACCTCGTCGGCGTGCAGGTGGTAGGCGTCCGCCGTGTCGATCAGCGTCACGCCGGCGTCGAGCGCGGCGTGGATGGTCGCGAGGGACCGGGCCTCGTCCGGTCGCCCCTCGATCGACATGGGCATACCGCCCAGGCCGATCGCGCTGACGTCGATGTCACCGATGCGGCGAGTGTGCATGTGGTCGTGACCTCTTTCGGCTGTCGTGGTGGACCACCCCTAGCCTCGCTGGCCTGCCGCCAGCAGTCCAATAGAAGAAAGAGAACGCATTCAGCACGCGAGCGACTCAATCCGCGCCCGTGTGCGTCTTTGCGTCCACCGGGTTGCTCCCTGGCCGGGTCCATGTGCGAGGCTCGCCCGGCACCCGGCTCGGCATCGCGGAAAGGCGACGGCATGCGCATAGGACTGCTCGGCACCGGCCCCTGGGCACAGATGGCTCACGCACCCGCCCTGAGCGAGCACCCCGACCTGGACTTCGCGGGCGTGTGGGGCCGTCGTCCGGAGGCCGCCAAGGAACTGGCCGAACGGCACGGGACACGTTCGTACGACGATGTCGACGCCCTGCTCGCCGATGTGGACGCCGTCGCGGTCGCCCTGCCTCCGGACATCCAGGCGGGGCTCGCCGCGCGGGCCGCACGGGCCGGGTGCCATCTGCTGCTGGACAAGCCCCTCGCACTGACGGTCGAGGACGGGCGAGCGGTCGTCGAGGCCGTGCGGGAGGCCGGTGTCGCCTCGGTGGTCTTCTTCACCACCCGGTTCCAGACCCGTACGGAGGCGTGGATCACCGAGCAGGCGGAGCGCGGGGGCTGGTTCACGGCTCGGGCCCAGTGGCTGGGTTCGGTGTTCACCAGTGACAGCCCGTTCGCCACGCCGTGGCGGCGGGAGAAGGGCGCGCTGTGGGACGTCGGCCCGCACGCCCTGTCCGTCCTGCTGCCGGTGCTGGGCGACGTACGACGTGTGGCGGCCGTGGCGTCCGGTCCCGGGGACACCGCGCATCTCGTCCTCGAGCACGCCGGCGGCGCGTCGAGCACGCTGACGCTGAGCCTCACGGCCCCGCCCGCGGCGGGCGGGGCCGAGGTCGAGCTGCGGGGCGAGGCCGGAGTGACGCTGCTGCCGGAGGGCGCGGAGGGGGCGGTGGCCGCGCTGACGCGGGCCGCCGACGCGCTGCGGACCGCTGCGCGCACTGGGCTGCCGCATGCGTGCGACGCCGGGTTCGCATTGCGGGTCACGGAGATCCTGGCGGCGGCGGAGGCGAAGTTGGGCTAGGCGCGGCGGTGTGCGTCGTCTGCGGGTTCGTTGTGGCTGGTCGCGCCCACGCGGCGGAGCCGCAAATTCAATGCAGCCCCGCGCCCCTTAGGGGCGCGGGGATCCGGGCCTACGTCTGGATCGCTTGGAAGTTGATCCGTTCCCGCACCACCGGATAGCCGGCCTTGGCGAAGTGGGCCGCCATCGGGAAGTTGCCCTGGTCCGTTGCTGCGGTGATGAACTCGGCGCCCTGTTCGACGAGGAAGCGGGTGCACTCTACGAGCAGGTCGTAGGCGTAGCCGTGTCCGCGCTGTTCGGGCAGGACGCCGATGAAGCCGATGCAGGGGCCTGACGGGTTGTGGGCCGGGATGTGGATGCCGACCGGCTCGCCCGCGCGCGTGCGGGCCACCTGCCACCATTCCCGGGGCGAGGGGCACCAGTGGAAGAAGTCGAGTTCCTCCTGGGCCGCCTGGTCTACGCCGCCCGCGTCGATGGCGGCTCGGGAATGGACGTCGAGGGTGACGGAGTGGATGCGGCGGAGTGCGTCGTAGAAGACCGCGTCGTCCGGCTCGGGCTCGAACAGCAGGCGTCCGGGCTGCTCGGGCAGCCCGCACTCGGGGGTCCAGCGGTAGAGGAAGCGCTCCACCAGCAGCTCGAAACCGGCGGCTCGTACAGCCGTGAAGCGGGCCTCGGCGGCCGCCCGCAGCTGAGGCGTGTCGCGCCAGCCGCCGGGGAGGTTGAACTCCAGTTCCTCGACCTGCCAGGGCGCGGTGCGCAGGAGTTCGGCTCCCGCTTCCTCCTCGCCGTCGGCCACGTCGAACCAGTTGATGTTGAGGGGCTCGGTGTCGTCGGGGCCGCCCCACCAGGCCGCGCGGGCGACGACCGTGCCGTCGCGCAGGGCCACCCGCTTCCAGTCGGGGCGGTGGTGGGTGAGCCGGTGGGCCTCACGGGCGCCCAGCGGGTCGGGGGCCGTGTCGAAAAGATGGGCGTCGCTCGCGTCGAGCGTACGAATGACCAGGTCGGTCACGGATTCCTCCGGGATGCATGCTGCGGGGAGCGCTCCCGGTCGGTCACACGAAGCACGCCGGGGCAACGGAAAGGGAGCGCGGGGTGGTGGTGAACTGCACGGCACTCGCCTCCTTCCGGCCAACTCGGGGCGTGGCGTCACACGGTACGGGAGCCCAACTGCGCCTGTCCATCGCCTTTTCGCACGACCGACTCCCCTGCGAGATCACTTAAGCGCGCCTTATCCATGGGTTAAACGATCGTGCCGCCCATCGACTTCCCAAGTGGCCAGAGGTAAAAGGGATGCGACTGAGAGCGCTCTCAGATCTACGTCAACTACACGGGAGACAGCCCCACATGACACCCCGTCACCAGCGCACCCTCGGCCGTCGCAGGTTCCTTGTCGCTCTCGCGGGAGCGGCGGTGGCCGCGCCCGGCGTCGCGGCGATCGCCCCCCACGCCCTCGCCGGCAACACCACGAAGGCGGCGGACGGCGCCCTTCCGCTGACGCTCGTCAACAACAGCGGTTCCTTCGACAACGCCTCCGTCCACGTCTACATCGTCGGAAACCAGGACGGCAAGCAGGTCCGCGTCACGCCCGACGGCACGCTCGCACCGATCGCCGCCTCGGACAACGGCGCCGACGGTTTCACCGACTACGCGATCAGCCTGGCCGGCAGCGGCGAGACCCGGCTCGACCTGCCGTACATGTCGGGCCGCATCTATGTGTCCCTGGGCGAGAAGCTCAAGCTCAAGGCGGTCACGGACGGCAACGGCAACGCCGCGCTGCAGTACCCGGCGGGCTGGGTCGAGTCGGACCCCAACTACCCGGTGCTGCACGACTGCGCCGAGTTCACGTACAACGCGGCCGGCATGTTCTGCAACACGACCATGGTCGACATGTTCAGCGTGCCGCTGAGCATCCGGCTGACCGGCGCCAAGGACCAGACGACCGGCACGCTCCGCGACGGCGGCCGTGCGGCTGCCTTCGCCGCCGTCCGGGAGACCGAGGGCTTCGGCTCCCTCGTCGTGGACGACACGCGCGTCATCGCGCCCGGTCATGGCCTGGACGCGGGCCTGTTCGCGGACGACTACCTCGCCCCGTACATCGACGAGGTGTGGAGCACCTACGCCGGGCGTGACCTCAAGGTCACCACCAACGCGGGCACCTTCACCGGGCGGGTCCGCGGCGACCAGCTCGCCTTCGAAGGGCCCGCGGCGGTCTCCTTCGCCAAGCCGTCGACCCGGGACGTGCTCTTCTGCGACGGCAGCCTCGCCGCGCCCAACGACGGCACGACCGGTCCCGTCGCCGCCGTCCTCGGCGCCGGCTTCAACCGCTCGACGCTGGTCTCCACCGCGGCCCAGCCGGTCACCGATCCCGCGGCCTTCTACTCGACCGGTCTCACCAACCACTACGCGAGGGCGATGCACGCGGCGACCGAAGACGGCAAGGCGTACGGCTTCGCCTTCGACGACATCGCCGACTTCGCGTCGTACATCCAGGACACGGCGCCCACGGGTGTGCGGCTGACGCTGACGCCGTTCTAGAGGCGGCACACCGGGCGTCACGTGCGCTTCTCCGGCCCCTCGGGTCACATCCGTCGGCGCCTCCGGATGCAGGGCGGGCCGCCGCGATCGATGGTGATAGTGGACCCGATGAACGCAGCGGGGCCGAAGCAGCGACCCGGACCCGAGGAGCGAGATCATGACGACGTCACAGTCAGCGTCGGGGCCGTCCGAGGACCGCGCCACCCCGGACGACCTGCTCCACGCCCGCACCGGCACGGATGTGTCGCCGGAGGACCTGGTGCTTGCCTCCGGCAAGGACATCACGCCGCGCAACATGGAGTGGGCTAAGCGGAAGCTGGCGAAGGAAGGGCCGGCGGCACTGGACAAGATGTTGCCGTAACGCTCCGCTAGGGGGTGCCGCGATAGCGCCGTGGACTGTCTGCCGTCTGCCGTCTGCGGCGCCGTCGTGGCTGGTCGCGCAGTTCCCCGCGCCCCTTTGGGGGCGCTACTCCTCCGCTGATACGCACAGCACCGGTACCCGCTGGACCAGGTTGTTGGCGAAGCCGCCGCGGTTCCAGGGGGCCTCGAGCGGCTGGGTGTGGCCCTCGGTGTCGGTGGCTCGGGCGCTGAGGACGTGCTCGCCGGGGGTTGCCGTCCAGGTGAAGTGCCAGCGGCGCCAGGCCCAGCGGTGGCCGTCGTCCGGTGTCAGGTCGGCCGGGTGCCAGGTGTGTCCGGCGTCTGTGCTGACCTCGGCGCGGGTGACCGGTGCCTGGCCGGACCAGGCGCGGCCCTCGATGGTGACCGGGCCCGGCCGGACGATGCGGGTTCTGGACATGAAGTCCGGGAAGCCGGGCGGGACCAGCAGGGCGCGGGGTGCGATGCGGGTGACCGGGTCGCCCTCGTCCCCGGGGTGCTGCCTGAGCCGGTAGGCGACGGCTTGCTGGAAGCCGGTGAACGGCGTGTCGATGGCGGTGATCTCGCGCAGCCACTTCACGTGCGCCATCCCGTACCAGCCGGGCACGACGAGGCGCAGCGGGCTGCCGTGCTGCGGCGGCAGCGGTGCGCCGTTCATCGCGTACGCCACCAGCACCTCGGGGTCGGCGCCCGTCGCCACGTCCACGGGCAGCGCGCGCCGGTAGTCCTGCTCGACGCCGCGCTCCACGCCGTGGTCGGCGCCGGTGAAGACCACGTCGACCGCGTCGGAGGCGAGGCCCGCCTCCGCGAGCAGCAGCCGCAGCGGTACGCCGGTCCAGTCGGCGGTGCCGACCGCCTCGACGAGCCAGGGCTGGCTCACCGGCCGGGGGGTCAGCAGGGCGCGGCCGTTGCCCGCGCACTCCAGCGTGACGCGGGTGGTGACCTGGGGAAACGACCGGAGGTCGGCGAGGTCGAGACGGAGCGGGCGGTCGACAAGGCCGCCGATGGTCAGGGTCCAGGGCTCGTCCTGGGGGACGTACGGGATGTCGTAGTGCGTGAGGACGTAGTGCAGGCCCGGCGGCGTGATGTCGTAGCGCAGCGCCTCGAGCGGCAGTCCGTGATTGCGGGCGGCGAGGGCCAGCTCGTCCTGGCCGATGCCCTCATCGGGGTCGGCCAGCCGGGCGGGTGTGCTCGCGTCGCCGAGTCGATGGCCCATGGGGGCATTATCGCGCCGCGAGGCCGGTCGGCGCAGCGGCGGGCGCAACTTCCCACCGGCCTCAGGGACTTGCGGTGGCCCCTCCCGGCCAGGTGGTTGCCGGTTCACTCTTTCGCGGGAGGTCGTCCGGCTGACAGACTCCGGAGGTGCCAGACTTCGACATGCTTGTCATCGGATCCGGTCCGGGTGGCCAGAAGGCCGCGATCGCCGCGGCCAAGCTCGGCCGCCGGGTCGCCGTAGTCGACCGCCCCGACATGGTCGGTGGGGTCTCCATCCATACCGGCACCATCCCCTCCAAGACGCTGCGCGAGGCGGTGCTTTATCTCACCGGGCTCACCCAGCGCGATCTGTACGGGCAGAGCTACCGGCTGAAGGAGGACATCACCGTCGCCGACCTGACCGCCCGCACCCAGCACGTGGTCAGCCGCGAGGTCGACGTCATCCGCAACCAGCTCTCCCGCAACCACATCGCCCTGTACGCCGGCACCGGCCACTTCATCGACGACCACACCGTGGCCCTGCGCGAGGTCACCGGCCATGAGCGGCTGATCAGCGCGGAGCACATCGTGATCGCGACGGGCACCCGGCCCGCGCGGCCGGACAGTGTCGAGTTCGACGGCCGGACGATCATGGACTCGGACAACGTCCTCACCCTCGAACGCGTACCGCGCTCCATGGTCATCGTCGGCGCCGGAGTCATCGGCATGGAGTACGCCTCCATGTTCGCCGCGCTCGGCAGCAAGGTCACCGTCGTCGAGAAGCGTGCCGCGATGCTCGACATGTGCGACGTCGAGATCATCGAGTCGCTCAAGTACCACCTGCGGGACCTCGCGGTCACGTTCCGCTTCGGCGAGACCGTCGCCGCCGTGGAGCGTCATCCGCGCGGCACGCTGACCATCCTGGAGAGCGGTAAGAAGATCCCCGCCGACACGGTGATGTACTCGGCCGGTCGGCAGGGCCTCACCGATGAACTCGACCTCGACAAGGCGGGCCTGACGGCCGATCCGCGCGGCCGGATCAAGGTCGACGAGCACTACCGCACGGAGGTTCCGCACATCTACGCCGTCGGCGACGTCATCGGCTTCCCGGCGCTGGCCGCCACGTCGATGGAGCAGGGGCGCGCGGCGGCGTATCACGCGTGCGGGGAGCCGGTGGGCCGGATGCACAACCTTCAGCCGATCGGCATCTACACCATCCCGGAGATCAGCTTCGTCGGGCGGACCGAGGACCAACTCACCGAGGACTCCGTGCCGTTCGAGGTCGGTGTCGCCCGCTACCGGGAGCTGGCCCGCGGGCAGATCGTCGGCGACTCGCACGGCATGCTGAAGCTGCTGGTGTCCCCCGAGGACCGCTCTTTGCTGGGAGTGCACTGCTTCGGCGCCGGGGCCACCGAACTGATTCACATCGGGCAGTCCGTGATGGGCTGCGGCGGCACCGTGGACTATCTGGTCGACGCGGTCTTCAACTATCCGACGCTCGCGGAGTCGTACAAGGTCGCCGCCCTGGACGCCACCAACAAGCTGCGGCAGATCGACCGGATCGGGGACTGACACCGGCCCGAATACCGATTCAGACACGCGACTTGAGTGGTCGTCGGGTAGGGCTATCATCACGTGCACACAAGGCGTGACCATCTGCCGACACAACGCTGCCGGTATCCGCCGCCCCCCTTGTGCCGTCCGTGCCGGTGGGTCAACCCTCGCCGGTGCGCGGCGGGTTCACCCCCCACCCTTACGCCGCCGCGGCATGCCCGGGGCGGCGTGCACGACCGAAAGCAGCACACGCATGAGCAACAGCAGGGGCAGAGGGCTCCAGGCCAATGCCCTCAGCACGTTCGACACCGTGGTGATGGCGGTCGCGGGAAGCGCGCCGGCGTACTCGATCGCGGCGACCACGGCGGTCCTGGTGGGTTCGGTGGGGGTGGCGAGTCCCGCGGCCCTGCTGTACTGCGCGATACCCATGCTGGGCATCGCGCTGGCGTTCAGCTATCTCGGCCGGATCGATGTGAACGCGGGCGCCAGCTACTCCTGGGTGGGGCGGACGCTGCATCCCTTTCTCGGGTTCATCAGCGGCTGGGCACTGGTGATCTCGGCGACCATCTTCATGGTGGCCGGTTCGCTGCCCGCCGGGTCGTTGACGCTGGCGCTCTTCGACGAGCAACTCGCCGACAACACCCTGCTGTCCACGCTGGTCGGGGCGGCCTGGTTCCTGCTCATGCTCTTCGTGGTCCTGGGCGGCGCCCGGCTCACCGTCCGCGCGCAGTTGGTCATGTCCGGCATCGAACTCGTCATCCTGGCGCTCTTCGTGGTGCTCGCCCTCTTTCACTCCGGCCATGCGCGAGCCTTCGACTGGTCGTGGCTCGGCTTCAGCCATTTCGACGGCGTGTCGGGGTTCGCGTCGGGCGCGCTGATCGCCGCGTTCTACTACTGGGGCTGGGACGTCACCAGCAACCTCAGCGAAGAGACCCGCAACAGCCGTCGTACGACGGGAATCGCCGGGCTCATCGGGGTCGGCATCGTCTTCCTGCTCTTCGAGGCGTTCACCATCGCGGTGAACGTCCTGCTGTCCACGCGGCAGATCCAGGACAACGACTCCAACGTCCTTGCCGTGCTGGGCGAGGAGATCTGGCCCGGCTGGGGCGGCAAGCTGCTGATCGTGGCGGTGATGCTGTCCACCATCGCCACGTTGGAGACGACGCTGATCCAGGTGACGCGTTCGCTGTTCGCGATGGGCCGCGACCGTACGCTGCCGTCCGCGCTGGGCCGGGTGCACCGCACCTGGAACACGCCGTGGGTGGCGATCGCGGTGGTGGGCGCGGTGGCACTGCTGATGATCATCGCCTCGAACGCGCTCGGCACGGTCGGTGACATCCTCGGCCACGCCATCTCGGCGATCGGTCTGCAGATCGCCGTGTACTACGGTCTCGCGGGGCTCGCCGTGGTCGTCGCCTACCGCAAGATGCTGCTGAAGTCCCCCGCGAACTTCCTCCTCGGCGGAGTGTGGCCGCTGCTCGGCGCGCTCTTCATGTTCTGGATCTTCATCGAGTCGCTGGGCGAGTTGAGCACTCCGGCGATCGTGATCGGCATCGGCGGACTCGCCGTCGGGCTGATCCCGATGCTCTGGTACTGGCGGCAGGGCAGCGACTACTACCACCCCGCGAAACTCGACGCCAGCCGCACCGTCACCGTGGACTACGTGCCCGACAGCCGCGCGGACGAGCACGCGCGTGTCCACGAGGGTCTCCCCACCGACTTCTGAGAGAGATCCCGATGGCGCGAGACCACTTCACCCCCGACTTCGACCCCGACTGCGGGGACGCGCCGCTGACCGCCGCCCGCCAGGACATCGTCATCGGCCGCTGGCAGGGCGTCAGGGACCTGCTGCGGACCACGGGCGCCGACTGGCTGGCGCGCGGCCACCGCGTGCGGGCGCTCGCACAGGCGTGCGCGAGCAGTTCCACGGTCGAGTCGTGGCTGGCCGCCGAGCCGCGCAGCGCCGACGCGCTGGTGCTGCGGGCGGCGACGGAGATCACCCGGGCGTTCAACCTGGCCATCGCGGCCGGCCGGGGCGTCCCGATCGACCAGCGCCGCATCGACGCCGCGGTGACCGCGTGCCTGCACGCCGCCGAGGCGTACCCGGAGGATCCCACGCCGTGGATCTCCCTGATCTCCGTCGCCCGGCTGTATCCGTCGGGCGTACGGCGGCAGGAGCTGGCCCGCTGGTGGGACGAACTGCACCGGCGGGATCCGTACAGCGTGGAGGGCCACCTCCAGGTGCTGCACTACTACTCCTCCCGCTGGCACGGCACGCACGGCCTCATGTACGACTTCGCCCGCGACGCGGCCGGCGCGGCACCGCATGGTTGCGCGCTGCCGGTGCTGGTGCAGTACGCCCGGGTCGAGGAGTTCCGCTACGCCCTCGACGCCGCGAAGGGCCGGCACGCCGCCGTGATGCTCAGCCAGCACTGGAACCACGACGGCGCCGTCAGCGACGTACGCCGCACCTGGCAGCGCTGGATCACGGGCCGCGCGGAGGACGCCGTCGCCCCCGGCGAGCTGCGCGACCTCCACTACCTGGCCCACGCGGCCTGCCTCGCGGGCCTCCCGGACCTCGCCGCCCCGCTGCTGGAGCTGGTCGGCCGACGCGCCACCCGCACGCCCTGGTCCTACACCGGGGATCCCGAGCAGCAGATCCTCAAGTGGCGGGCAGAGCTGGGTCTGCGCGCGTGAAGCGGGAGCAGGGAGTCAGTCCGCCGTCCACTTCTCCTCGATGCGGGCGAATCTCCACACCAGCAGGGCGATGATCCACGTGGCCACGAAGAGGCCGACGATGGCGAAGCCGAGGGTGTTGAGGTCGAGGGTGCCGATCCAGGCCCAGAAGGGGCCGTGGAGGTGGAGTTTGTCGGCGAGGAGGCCGAGGAGTTCGACCGTGCCGATGAGGAGGGCGACGGCTACGGACAGGCCGGTGACGGTGAGGTTGTAGTAGACCTTGCGGACGGGCCGGGAGAAGGCCCAGCCGTACGCGAAGTTCATGAAGGTGCCGTCGATCGTGTCGAGCAGGGACATCCCGGCGGCGAAGAGGACGGGCAGGCACAGGATCGCGTACCAGGGCAGCCCGGACGCGGCGCCCGAACCGGCCAGGACGAGCAGGGCGACCTCCGTCGCGGTGTCGAAGCCCAGGCCGAAGAGCAGGCCCAGCGGGTACAGCTGCCACGGCTTGGTGATGGACTTCATGACACGGCCCAGGAGGCGGTTCATGAAGCCGCGGTTGTCGAGCTGCTCCTCCAGCGCGGCTTCGTCGAAGTGGCCCGAGCGCATCCGGCGGAACACCTTCCAGATGCCGGCCAGCACGACCAGGTTGAGCGCGGCGATGACGTAGAGGAACGCCCCGGAGACGGCCGTACCGATCAGGCCGGTCACCTCGTGGAGGTGGGAGTCGTCGTCGCGGACCGGTCCGGCGAGGGTCTTCACTCCGAGGGAGAGCAGGAACGCCAGCGCGAAGACGACGCTGGAGTGGCCCAGCGAGAACCAGAACCCCGCGGACAGCGGGCGCTGCCCGTCGCCCATCAGCTTGCGGGTGGTGTTGTCGATGGCCGCGATGTGGTCGGCGTCGAAGGCGTGCCGCATACCGAGCGTGTAGGCGGTCACGCCGATCCCGATGCCGAAGGATCTCTCGCCGATGCTGTAGTGCTCGGGCGCGACCAGGGCGACGAGGGTGAACCAGCCGATCACATGCAGGGCCAGGATGAAGGCGGCCATGCCCCCGACCCTGATCCACTCCTGCCGCGTCATGGAAGTGCGGACGCGGTGCCAGGCCGAGCCGTGTGCGGAAGGCGTGGCGGGGAGGTGTGGAGCGGAGTCAGGGGCGGCCGTCATCAGGGGCTTTCTGTCGGTGAACGGCCGCACTGAGCAGCCTTACGCCATCCTGCGGTACTTGCAATCGATGTGCAGTAAAGCCCGTGGCAGGTCTTCACCATGGCCGGGGAAAGGCCGATGTCAGGGGCCACGGCGGTGTGTCGTCAGGGCGCATACCGAGCGAGGTTGCGGCTGAGCGGCGGCGAAGGGCCCGGCGCCCGTGGAGCGAGGCGCGCGGGGCCGCGCGGGCGCGCTCCCCGGAAAGGACGTGGTCCGTCGTCAGACCGTCGCGGTCGGTCCGTCCGGGTTCCCGCGGCGCTGCTCGACCATCTCGCGGCTCAGTTCCTCCGTCTCCGGTTCGGACAGCCGCTCGAAACCCTCCTCGGTGATGACCGAGACGATGGGGAAGATCCGGCGGTTGATGTCGGGGCCGCCGGTCGCGGAGTCGTCATCCGCGGCGTCGTACAGCGCCTGAAGTGCGGCCAGCGCCGCCTCACGCCGGGACATGCCCTGATGGAAGAGCTTCTTCAACGCGCCGCGGGCGTACGGGGATCCGGAGCCCTCGGCGTGGAAGTCGGTCTTCTCATAGAGGCCGCCGGCGACGTCGAAGCTGAAGATGCGGCCCCGCTCGCCCTCGGGGGCGGACGGGTCGTAGCCGGTGAGGAGCGGGACGACGGCGAGGCCCTGCATGGCCTGGCCGAGGTTGTCGCGGATCATGCCGGCGAGGCGGCGTGCCTTCGCGTTGAGGCTCATCGCCGTGCCCTCGATCTTCTCGAAGTGCGCCAGCTCGACCTGGTACAGCTTCACCATGTCCAGCGCGAGGCCGACCGTGCCGGCGATGGCGACGGCCGTGTAGTCGTCGGCCGGGTGCACCTTCTCCAGGTCGCGCTGGGCGATGAGGTTGCCCATGGTGGCCCTGCGGTCTCCCGCGATCAGCACGCCGTCGCGGTAGGTGAGGGCGAGGACCGTGGTGCCGTGCGGAACGCGGTCGGGCTCGGCGCGGAGGCTGTCCGGAAGCGGACTGCGGGTGCTCAGCAACTCGGGGCGGTGCGCCGCCAGGAACGCCGTGAAGGACGAGCCTCCCGGAGTGAAGAACTCCTCCCCCAGCCGGCCGCCGGTCTCCTCGCCCGCCATCGCACTCCCCCTCGCGTCGGAACCCCGATGGACGACTCCTACCTGAACGCGGCGCGCCGGAAACTCCTCACAGCGCCTTGCGCCGGATCAGCAGCCCGAGCACCAGCAGCCCCGGAACGAGCGGCAGCCACATGGTCAGCAGCCGGTAGCCGAGCACGGCGGAGGCGGCACCGGACGCCGGAGTGCCGGCGGAGGTGAGCGCGAGGGCGAGCGCGGCGTCGAGGGAGCCGAGCCCGCCGGGGGTGGGCAGCAGGGCGGCGGCGCTGCTCGCGGCGAGATAGAGCAGCGCGACCCTGGCCGGGGACAGCGGCAGCGCCACGGCCTGGGTGACCGCGATCAGTACCGCGCAGTGCAGCAGGGCGAAGGCCAGCGACCCGCCCCACAGGGCCGCCGCACGCCGAGGCCGCGCGTGGACGGCCCGGATGTCGGCCACCACGACGGCGAGAACCCGTCGGCAGCGCCCGCTGCACAGCAGGACCGCCGCCACGCCGACCACGAGGATGACGACGGCCACGCCTCCCCCGGACAGGGACGGCACCCGCAGAACTCCGGGGCAGGCCAGGGCGAGTACGGCGATCAGGGCGCCGCGGACCACGCCGCCCGCGGACGCCTTCACCGCGAGGGCCGTCGCCGCGCGCCCTGCCGACATGCCGCAACGCATGAGGAAGCGGAGGTTGACCGCGCTCGCCCCGAGCCCGGCGGGCAGCACATGGTTGGCGGCGGAGGCGGCGAACTGCGCGGCCACGAGCCGCCCCGGCGGCAGCCTCGCGGTCACGGCGCCCTGCTGGGCCAGCGCCGAGCACAGCCAGGTCATGGCCGCGGCGGACGCGGCGACGAGCAGCCAGCCCTGGTCGGCGCCGGCGAGCCGGACCGCTCCGGTCTCCAGCACCGGCCAGTGCCGCCGGGCCAGATAGCCGGCGCCCATCAGCACGGCGAGCGTGAGGGCGCTGTGCCAGTATGCGCGTCTGCGGTCGGGCGGCGCGAGGACCTGCTCGGACGTCATGCGGGCCCCGGTGCGATGTGGACGTCCAGGCCGTCGAGGCGATGGGTCTGCCAGGTGCGGGCGAATTCGGGTGGGGTGCCGCCCGGCGGGGTGAGGGCGGCGACCGGGATGGTGCGTGCGGTGCGCAGGATGTCCGCCTTCGTGGTGTTGGCGTTGTGGCCGCGGATCGCGCCGGAGGAACAGCCGGTGTAGTAGGCGACGGGGATGGCCTCGTGCCCGGTGAGCAGACAGGGCGGGCGCACGCCCAGGCGGTGCAGTTCGGCGGCGCTGCGGGTCCAGTCGCGGCGGTCGGCGGTCGTGCGCTCCACGACGCGATCCAGGACGACGTACTGCACGGCCAGATGTCCCGCCAGCCCGACGGCGACCAATGTCGCGACGACCGGCCGCCATCGCCCGTCCGGCGCGGTGACCAGGTGGCGCAGCGCGTCGGCGACGGGGACGGCGAGCAGCGCGTAGGCGGGCAGCAGGAAGCGGGGGGCGGCGTATTCGATCAGGAACAGGTAGGGAACGGCGGCTGTCGTGGCGCACAGGAGCGGTACGAGGGTCCGCGCGGTGCGTCCGGCGCGCACGGCGACCGCGAGGCCGAGGGCGGCAAGCAGCGGGAGCACGAACCACCACAGGGTCACCGCCGGGTTGGGCATCTCCATGGTGCAGGGGCGGCACAGGGTGCGTCCGACGAGGCTGCGCAGCTGGTCGTCGACGGCGTTGTGCCAGCCGAGTCCGCCCTGGATCCGGGAGGCCTCCGACAGCCGCTCGACCAGGCCGCCGTGGCTGACGAACGCCTCGATCACCCACGCGACGGCACCGGAGGCGAGCCCCGCCACCAGAGCGAGGACGAGCCTCCATTGACGTATCGCCACGACCAGCAGGGGCAGCGCGCCCCAGGCGGCGTCCGTGGGCCGCATCAACGCCATGAGCGCGGCGCCCGCCGCGACGCCCCACAGGGCACGCCGGTCCTGCCGGTCGGAGCGGGCGCGCAGGAAGCAGCCGACGCAGACCAGGGCGCCGATCGCGACCCAGTAGTTGGGCATGGCCTGCGGGGCGTAGAAGAGGGTCACCCACAACGTGGCGAACAGGGCGCCGGCGGTGGCGAGGACGCCGGCCGGGAACAGTCCGCGCCAGGTGCGCAGGGCAAGGTACAGACCGGCTCCGGCGAGCAGCGCGAGGTAGACGCGCAGCAGCGTGGTCGACGTCGACCAGGAGGCGATGGGCGCCACCAGCACAGAGACGCCACGGGCACGCGGGGCGCTGAAGAAGGCGGCCGGTGCCTGGGTGCCGACCTGGCTCACGTACACGGTCTCGTCCCAGCCGAGGCCCATGGAGGGGTGGACGAGCGCGAGCTGCGCGAGGGTGAAGGCACCGGCGACCACCGCGAGCGGGCCCCTGCCGTGGGCCCGGCCGAACGCACCGGGCACGGTCGCCTCGTCGCGTCCTCCCCTGCCGACGAGCATGGCGTTCGACCCGCGCGCCATCGTCCACCCCTCACCCCTGTACGTCGTGGGCTTCCTCAGCCCGCCAGCCGGAGGGGCTGAAGGCGGGAGCCCCGGAAACATGGACAAAGTATCCCGGGCAGGGCATGGTCAGCCCTCCGTGTGCGCCCAGGAGCGTGATGTCCTCCGTCAGTCGTGCGGGAACGAGTGGTGCTCGTGGGCGACCAGCCGGCGGCCGTCCTCCTTGCGCAGGCCGAGGGTGAGCCGCAGGCGCAGGGTGGGGCGCTCGGTGAGTTCCTTGGCTCTGCGTGGACTTGTCGGTGGCTCTGCATGGACGCGACCTCGTCCTCTACCGACTCTCCGCATCGGCGCACCTCATCGCCGGGCAGGGTGCCACACTCTGCTGTGTGCCTGTGACCTTCGACGACCTCCTCACCCGCGCCCGCGGTCTCGCCGACGGCCGCCGCCGCGTCCTCGGGATCGCGGGCAGCCCCGGCGCGGGCAAGACGACGCTCGCCGAGACCCTCGTACGGGAACTGAACGCGTCAGGGGAGCCGTGGGTGGCGCACGTTCCCATGGACGGCTTTCATCTGGCCGACGTCGAGTTGGACCGGCTGGGTCTGCGCGAGCGCAAGGGCGCGCCCGACACCTTCGACGCGGCGGGGTACGCGGCGCTGCTGCGGCGGCTGCGGGAGGAGGTCGACGGCACGGTGTACGCGCCGGGCTTCGAGCGGGTGCTGGAGCAGCCGATCGCGGGCGCGATTCCGGTGCCGCCGACGGCCCGGCTGGTGGTGACCGAGGGCAACTACCTGTTGCTGGGGACGGGGGCGTGGGCGCGTGTCCGGGCGCAGTTGGACGAGGTGTGGTTCTGCGAGCTGGACGAGGAGGAGCGGATCCGGCGGCTGGTCGCCCGGCACGAGGAGTTCGGCAAGGGTCACACGGAGGCGGTGGCGTGGGTGCTGGGCACGGACCAGCGCAACGCCGACCTGGTCGCCGCGACCCGGGACCGCGCCGACCTGATCGTCCCGACGTCCCTCGATGTCGGAGTGTGATGCGGCTCAGCCGCGCAGGGTGAGCCGCGGTTCCCCTCGCTCGTCGCCGGCCGGTTCCCCGATCACGGCGGTGAAGGCCTCGGTCCGTACCGTCAGCCCCTGCTCCCCGAGCTCGAACTCCGGGGAGAACGGGCCCTCGGCGCCGTAGCGCACGGCGAAGACGTGCAGGTCACCGGGCACGCCCGGCGCCGGTTCGGCCTCCAGCGCCGTGGACGCGACCAGGTGACGCCAGCCCTCGTCCGGGTTGCCGTAACCGCGCGGATCGGCGGCCAGGGCGAAGGCCGCCAGCTCCTGGGTCGTCTCCGAGCGGGCGTCGAAGTGGTCCGTGCGCTCCGGCTCCGGGTGGGTCAGACGGAGTTCGCCCGCCGCCGCCACCTCGCCGGTCGCGACCCTGCGCACACGGTCGCCGTCGTCGGCGGCGTACGGCAGTCCGGCGAGCAGGTACGGCGATCCCGGCAGCCGCTCGACGGCCACCGTCATCCACAGCCGCGTGCCGTCGGTGACGTACAGGGACCGGACATGGCGCAGGACGTGGTCGCGGCCGACGACCGGCTTGGTGACCAGCTTGGCGGTCAGGCCGTCGGCACGCAGGTCGCGGACGCGGACCTCGCCCATGGGGCGGCAGTGCAGGAAGCCGTCCGTGACCGGGCCGAAGCCGTGCTGGCGGTTGACGGCGGCCGGCAGGTAGTAGGTGCCGCCCGCCTCGACCACCGCCGGGGTCATCCGGTCGGCGAAGGCCACCGAGACCGTGCCTGAGCGCAGTTGGTGGCGGGCGGCCGCCGTGGCCGGCTCCCGGTGCCAGCGCGTGCCGTCCTGGATCTGCCAGATCAGCATCCACGCGAAGTGGCCGTCGATCCCGCCGTCCGCCTGCGCCGCGTGCCGGCCCCAGCGGGTGTCGCCCCGGTAGCGGCCGAGGTCGGAGCCGATACGGCGGCTGAAGTAGCGCAGGCCCAGGACCGATTCGAAGCCGGAGTGCTGTTCGCTGTAGCGGGGGCCGCCGATGTCGAAGCCGCCGGTCGTCAGGCGGGCGTCGATGTAGCGGGCGAGCGTGTCGCCGTCCTCGGCGAAGATCTCCTCGCCGCTGACCCGGTGGGCCTGGGCGAGGAAGGACAGGGAGATCGGGCCGTAGTTGTTGTCGTAGGCGCCGCCGTGCTCGGGGGGCAGCAGGGCGCCCCGGTCGCGCACCCGGTGGGCACGAATCTTGTCGGCGTACAGCTCCAGCGCCCGCGCGCGCACCGCCTCGCCCTGTTCTTCCGGCAGATGACGGGCCAGCATCAGGCCGCCGACCACACAGCCGATCGCCTGGTTGCCCGCCTCCTGCGGGTTGAAGAAGGTCGCCTCGGTCAGCCAGCGCCAGTAGCCGTGCGCCAACTCGAGCAGCTCGGTGCGCTGTTCGTCGTCGACCAGGCCGTCCGTCGTGTCCAGCAGGTTGACCGTCTGGAGCAGCGCCCACACCGTGCTGGGCCAGTCCCCGATGGGGTGCGCGCCCGCCGCGAGGGTGTAATGGGCGTACGGCAGACCGGAGTTGCGCACCTTCAGGTTCGGGTAGCCGGGGTTGTCCTCTACGTACACCCGCTCCCGCAGATGGAAGGCGAGACTGCGACGCACCCCCTCCGGCAGCCGGGGATCCTGCGTGCGCTGCCAGGCGAACGCCAGCAGCGACGTCACGCCGAGCGAGGTGTCGCCGATGTCGTCGACCGCGTCGGGGTGTTCGAGATTGCCGTCCGGGGTGATGCGGGCCAGGGCCTGCTCGGTGACGTCGGCGAGGACGGCGTCGTATGCCTCGGGGGTGTCCGGCAGGTCGTGCAACGGGCCGCGCTGGTGCGGGAGATGCATCTGACTGTCCTCAGCCGTGGGGGTCATTCGACAGGTGCGGTCCGGTGGGCGCGCAGGGCGACGGTCAGTGTGTGCGGGCCGAGTCCACCGAGGTAGACACGGTTGCCGGTCGTCGCGTCGGTGCCGCCCACCACGGTGTAGTCCTGCCCCGGGTCGTACCGCAGTACGTCGCTCCGGTCCGGCCCGGCGAGCGGTTCGCCCGACTCGACGCCGGCCTCGACCCGGATCTCGTCGTCGCCGACCCGGTAGGTCATCGGTTCGGTCGTCAGGCACCAGCGTCCGTCGCCGATCGGTACGGCGCCCTCCGGCACGCCGCCCGGGCGGAAGGTCAGTTCGAGGGCCCAGGGCACCCGTGGTCCGCTGATGTCGATCCGCAGGTCGGCGCCGTCTTCCCGCAGGTCCACTTCGACGCGGGTCGTGTGGGAGACCTCGTCCCGAGGCCGGTCGGGGAAGGCCATCGCGGCCGAGAAGCGTCCCTCGTCCACGAGCCGGTAACCGCCGTCGTCCCGCCTCTGGTCCGGCGGGAGCGGCTGGTAGTAGGCGGCTGTGAGGGTTTCGGTGAGCCGGTAGTGGTTGTCGGTGAGTTGTTGCATGTCGGCGGCGCGGAACGGGCCCAGGTCGAAGAACCCCCGCGAGAGCCGGACCGCGTCCAGGACGGCGTCGCCCGCGAACAGGCGCAGGAAGGTGGGGTTGCAGGCGAGGCCCGAGCGGATGCGCCGGTGCTCGGGCACGTCGGAGCCGCCGTACACCACCGTGTGTGCGGTGGCCGAGGCGCGTGCGGCGAGGCGTGCGGTGGTGAGGTACCGGTCGCGCTGAAGGGGCTCCGCAGTCGGGGCCGGCAGGGCGCGGCACAGGTCCGGGGTGAGGAGGGTCTCGGCGAGCAGGTCGGGGTCGTCGATACCGTCGGCGGCCGCCAGCCGCGCCACCCGGGCGAAGTCGCCCCGGCCGGTCCGGATCGCGAGCAGCCGGTAGTGCGGCAGGTAGGGCGCCAGCGGGAACGGGTGGTTCTGGTCCTGCCGTCGTGAGTGGACCGTCTCCACCGTGCCGTCCGGCCTGATGAGGTCCAGGGTCGTGGCGAGATTGCGCTCGACGGCGTACAGCAGGTCGGCGCGGCCGAGCACTTCGGCCAGCAGAAGCAGCGACGGGTTGGACACGTGGGCCGCGTAGTTGGCGCTGCGTTCCGAGTACAGGCCCTCCGCGTCGATGTCGATGCCCTCGGCGAGCCACTCCTCGATGCGGTCGAGCAGCCGGTGGTCGGGGAACGACCGGTGCAGGCGGGCCAGCGCCGCGCTCAGCTCCCAGCGGTGGTTCGGGGTGTGCACTCCGCCGGTCAGGAGACTGCCGGTGGCGGCGTCGGCGATCTCGGCGAGCGCGGCCGTGACCTCGCGCAGTTCGGGCCCGGCGCCGGCGGCGAGGACGTGCGCGTCGCACACGTCGTTGACGGTGAACGCGGAGTCCGGCGGTGACTGCACGTTGTCGCCGCCCGCGAAGAGGCCCGAGGCCGTCTGCACGGCCAGCAGGGCACGGAGGTGGGCGATCATGGCCGCGACGGCCTGTCCGCTGCCGCGCAGTGCCGACTCCGGGGAACGGTACGCCGCGACCAGGGTCTTCACCCGGCGTGCCAGAGCGCGGTGGGGCACGCCGGAGAGTTCCTCGTCGGGGCCGGCCGCCAGTGGGGCGGCCGTCCGGTCGGCGGCGCGGGCCGCCGACCGGACGAACTTGTGGTCGAGCGGGGTGGGCACGATCAGTCCTTCAGTCCGGCGTTGATGTCTGCGTTCATGACGTAACGCTGGAACACCAGGAAGACGATGATCAGCGGAACCATGGTGATGACCGAGCCGCCGAGCACCACCGACCAGTTGATGTTCTGCGCGCCGACAAGGCTCTGGATGCCGATCTGCACGGTGAACTTGCTGGGGTCGTTGAGCATCAGCAGCGGAAAGATGTAGTCGTTCCATCGCCACTGGAACGACAGGATGGCGAGGGTCAGCATGATGGGCCGGGAGATCGGCACCATGATCCGCAGGAAGATCGACAGTTCACGCGCCCCGTCGATGCGGGCGGCCTCGAGGAGCTCGTCGGGGACCGTCAGGAAGAACTGGCGGAACATGAAGCATCCGGTCGCGGTGAGCAAGGCCGGGACGATGATGCCGGCGAGAGAGTTGTACAGGCCCAGGTCGCGGACCACCAGGAACTGCGGGGCGAGCATGACCTCGCCCGGCAGCATCGTCGTGGCGAGGATGCAGACGAAGAACGCCTTGAGCCATTTGTTGTCGTACTTGGCCAGCGCGTACCCCGTGCAGCAGCTGACTCCCACCGTGAGGATCGTCGCGACCACACACACGATGGTCGTGTTGATGAAGTACTGGGAGAAGTTGGCGCTGCCCCATGCTGCCTTGTAGCCCGCCAGGGTGGGGTCGTCCGGAAACAGCGCCAGCGAGGAGAACAGGTCTCCCGCCGGTTTGAAGGAGCTGAGGACGAACCACAGCACGGGAAACCCGTAGAGGGCCGCCAGGACCCACAGCAGTGTCGTCGCGGGCACCGCGCGCCGAAGCCCACCACTGGCCGCGCCACGGGGCCGCTTCCTGGGAACAGCCCGTGCGGGCTCGGCATCAACCGGGCGTGGCATGTCTGTGGTTTTCATCGGTTCTCCACCCGCCGGTTGACCATCATCTGGATGATCGCGACGACCATCAGGATGAGCATGAGCACGAACGACGCGGCGCTCGCGTAGCCGATCTGGCCCGACTTGAAGCCGGTCTGGTAGATGTACTGGACAAGCAGGTTGTTCGACGTTCCGGGTCCGCCGTTGTTGAGGGAGGCGAACAGCGGGTATTCCTTCATCCCGTGGATCGTGTTGAGCAGGATGACGATGAACGAAGTGGGCGCGATGCTCGGCAATGTGATGCTGATGAACTGGCGCCACGGACCGGCACCGTCGAGCGAGGCCGCCTCGTAGTACGACACCGGTACGTTCTTGATCGCCGCGATGAACAGCAGCATCGAGAAGCCCGTCCAGGCCCAGGATGCCGCCACCACCACCACGATCAACGACAGGTCCGCGTTCGACTGCCACGGAACGGCACTTCCGCCGAGCTTCTCGATGACCTCGTTGACCAGTCCGAAATTCTCACCGAACAGCCACCGCCACAGGACACCCACGACGATGGGCGACAGCAGCCACGGGATGAAGAAGAAGACGCGGGCGACCGACACGCCCTTGGCGTGCTTGCTCACCAGCACGTTGGCGATCAGCAGCGAGAGCACGAAGTTCAGCGGAACGAAGAGCACGGTGTACAGCAGCGTCCGGGTCAACGCGCTGTAGAAGATCGAGTCCCCGAACAGGTTCTGGTAGTTGTCCAGTCCGACGAACTGGAACGCCCCGATGCCCGTGTAGTTCGTGAAGGAGTAGACGAGCCCGATCACCGCCGGCCAGACGAAGAACAGCCCGAAGAGCACCACATTGCCCGCGACGAGGACGAGCGGCGCGACGGTGTACTTGCTGCGTCTCCTGGGCGGGCTCACGGACATGTCCGGGGCGCGATTTTTCATCTTCCTGACTCCGTGCTGGTGGAATGGGTTCCCTGTGGGCTCACGCCATGAGCCCGGCATCACATGGGCGACAGGGCCGGGCGGCGGTACGACCACGCCGCCCGGCCCTGTGGCCTACGATCCGCCGCCGAGCTGCTGGTTGTAGCCGGCCACGATGTTCTCCAGGGCCTTGTCGGCCGACTGCTGGCCGTTGATCGCCTTGCCGAGCTCCACCTTGGTCGGGTCCTCGGTGAGGGTCTTGCCCTTCAGCGCCCAGCTCGTCTGCGCGGTGTTGAAGTAGCCGGAGACCGGGTCGTAGAGCGGGATCGACTCGTTGTAGAGCTTGAACGCCGCCTGCGCCGCCTCGGACTTGAAGGGGTACTTCGGGTTCAGACCGCTCTCGACGGGCAGGAACCCGGACGCCTCGCACAGCGCCTGGTAGTGGGCCGGCTCGTACAGCCAGGACAGGAACTTCTCCGCGGCGGCGGCCGCGTCGCCGTTGTTGTTGAAGCCCACCGTCATGCCGCCGCTGTTGACGTCGCTGGCCTGTACCGGCTGAGCCGGAGTCGGGACGCTCGCCCACTCGAACTTCGTGATGCTCTCCGCGTAGGCGGCGACCTGCCACACGCCGGACCAGTAGGCGACGACGTCACCGCTCTGGAACATGGCCGACGGGTCGGCGCCGCTGGTCCACACCGACTTCGGCATGGTCTTGTCGTCGTTCCACCCGACGAAGGTGTTCACGGCCTTCTTGGTCGCCGCGTCCACCGAGAACTTGCCGGAGTCGTCGGCCTGGACGTACTTCCCACCCATCTCGTACACCATGGCGCGGAGCCGGGACGGCGACTGGTCAAAGGTCAGGGAGTACTTGGCGTTGGTCTTCTCCCGGACCTCGTCCGCCGCCTTGATGAACTCGGTCCAGGTCCAGGTCTTGTCGGGCGAGGTCGGGTAGTCGACGCCGGCCTTCTCGAAGAGCGACTTGTTGATGAACATGCCGGACGCGGTGACGTCCGAGGGGATGGCCAGCACCTTCCCGGACGAGTCCTTGGCGACGAAGTTGCCGTTGATCTTGTTGCTCTTGTTGTTGGCGATGGAGCCGAGGTCGATCAGCTTGTTCGCCCAGATCGGGTCGATCTTCGGAACCGACGCCACGTCGGGCAGGGAGTTCGCCTGCGCGGCGCTGCGCAGCTTCGCGTCGTAGCCGTCGTAGGGAACATTGACGAGCTTGACGTCGACGCCGGCTTCCTTCTTGTACTGCGCCACCATCTTCTTCCAGCCCGCGTCCTGCCCCGGAACCGTGGAGATCCAGAACGTCAGCGACTTGGAGGTTCCGCCCGAGCCGGAGTCCGACCCGCAGGCGGAGAGCAGCAGGGCACCTGCCGTGGCCACGGCAGCGAGGGGGACCAGGCGGCGTATGCCGCCGCGGCCGAGTCGGCGGGAGCGCCGCGCACCTACATTGGTCATCTTCGATCCCTTTTTTCGTCGCAGGGGACGGAGCACGGCGCCGACCGAGGCGGCACGGATGCATTTTGCAGGAAACGTCGCTTTCCGGGGGCGCGGCCTCGCCCGGCCGCGTCATCCTCACGGGCGAGGTCCCCGGCCGTCATGGCCGTCACCGCACGGGCACGCCCTCGTGCGGTTGCCGTACATCGAGTACCGGCGGGACGCTCGCTCCAAGCCGGCGTCCCGGCCGACTTAGAAAGCGCTTGTCCGGACATTGGCAGACCGAGCCGGAACCCGTCAATCCTTGGCCCCCGCGGCGTCGGTCACGGTTTGGACTCCTTGGGCGACCGCGAGCCGGGAAGCACCCACCACGGTGCCGAGATCACCGACCGTGCTGCTCACCACCTCGGTGGGCCAGCTCAGACGCGCCATCTCGGCCCGCACCCCCGGCAGCAGCTGCGGATCCGCGCCGGTGCTGCCGCCCAGGACGATCAGTCCGGGGTCCAGTACGGCGGTCACGGCGGCGGCCAGCCGGCCGATGTCGGCGGCGTGGCGGTCCACGACCGTACGGGCCGTGGCACGGCCCTCCTGGGCGAGGGCGAAGAGCTGCTCGGCGGTGCGGGGGCAGGACCCGTCGGCGTCCGGCCAGGCCTCGGCGGCCCGGCGCAGCAGGGAACGGGCGCCGATGTACTCCTCCAGGGCGTCCTGGTGGGGCTCGCGGCCCTCGTCCCAGGGGTAGGGCAGCCGGGCGAGCTCACCGGCGGCGCCGTTCGCCCCGCGCAGCACCTGGCCGCCGACAACGATGCCGAGGCCGATACCGACGCCGATCCGCAGATAGCCGAAGGTGTTCCGGCCGCGGGCGGCGCCTTCGTGAAGCTCGGCGAGCGCGGCACAGTTGACGTTGTTCTCGAGGTGGACCGGCACGCCCCGGGGCAGGGCGACGGCCATGGCGTCGAAGAGGGGGCCGGCCTTGGCGGTCGCGGGGCGCTGTCCTACACCCCCCTCCCCCGCCGGGACATCGCCGACGGCGACGACGATGGAGCGCAGCGGGGCGCCGTCGGGCAGGGCGAAGACGGCCTCGCGCACGACGTCGGCGGCCTCGTCCCGGGAGCCGGTGGCCTGGGCGAGCAGGGTGCCGTCCAGGGCGCAGCCGCGTACCCGGGTGAGGGCGGGGCCGAGGTCGACGGCGAGCACCGCACCGGCGGCCGGTCCGAGTCCGTAGACGGCGGCGGAGCGTCCGGTGGCGCCGGAGGCGGTGCCCGAGTGTGCGGCGAGACGGGCGCTCTCCAGTTCCGCGACGGCGGAGGACACCGTCGGCTTGGACAGGCCCGCCAGGCTCGCGAGCTGCGGCCGGGTCGCCGTGCCCGCCCGGGCCAGCACGGCGAACACCGCGCTCGCGCTCTCGGTCAGGCGGGGTGGTTCCGCCACGTCGTGTTCCACAGTTCTCCCACGCGAGGTCGAGCGCCGCGCTCCGGGGTCGTACCTCTCCAGGGGATGCGGCGATGGGATGCCATGCGATTTCTCTTGACGCACTGTACTTCGTTAGTTAACTTCCTAACGAAGTCACGGTACTCGCCTGCCGTGGTCCGTCAGAGGCCCGTCCCGGGGCTTCCCTAGGTTCTTCAACTGCCCTTCCTCCCCACACGGTCTCGCCCGCCGTCGCAGCACAATGCAACGACGAAAGAGGATCCGTGCAGGACGCTTCACCTTCTGGCCCTCTCGTGGTCGGTATCGACGTGGGCGGCACCAAGACGCATCTGCGCGCCTTCGCGGGCGACACCCCGGTCGCCGATCACGTCCGCTCCAGCAGTGGCTGGCGGCCGCACGACCCCGTGGCCGCCGCCGGCTGGCTGGCCGTGCTGGCCGCCGAGGCCCTGCCGGCGGGCTCGCGCCCGTCCGCTCTGGCCGTGGGCGGTCACGCCTGCGAGACCTCCCGTCAGTGCGCCCAGATCCGTACCGCGCTGGAACTCCACTTCGACGCGCCCGCACTGGTCGTGGGCGACGCCGAACTCCTCGTCCCCGCAGCGGGCCTGGACAAGGGCGTCGGCCTGGTGGCCGGCACCGGTTCGGTCGCGGTGGGGCGCTTCGCCGACGGCCGCCCCGTCCAGGTCGGCGGCTGGGGCGCGGTCCTCGGCGACGAGGGCGGCGCCGCCGGTCTCGTCCGCGAGGCCGCACGCGCCGTATGGGCGGCCCATGACCGCGGGGAGGAGCCCGACGCCCTCGCACTCGGTCTCCTCGCCTCCTTCGAAGTCGCCGAAGTCCCGGCGCTCGGGGCGGCGCTGGAAGCCGCCAAGGACATCTCCGCCGAGTGGGGCCGGCATGCCCCGGCCGTGTTCGCCGCTGCCGAAGCGGGCTCGCCGCTCGCCCGTGCAGTGATCGCAGACGGCGGCCGGTCGCTGGCCGCGCTCGTCGAACGGCTCGCCGCGCGCGGGGTCGTGGTGGACGACGTGGTGGTGGCGGGCAGCACGGTCCTCGCCCAGCCCGCCCTGTACGACGCCTTCGCCTCCGCCCTCACGGACAGGGTGCCCACAGCCAGGCCACAGCCACTGCGGGTGCCGCCGGCCGAGGGCGCGGTGGCGCTGGCGCGTTCACTTCTGTGACACCTGCCGGACGGCGGGCCCACCCTCGTCCGACACAACCCGCCCGTAGATCTTCGCTCGTCCCCGGCCGAACGGCCGAAGAACTCCAGAGAGGCAGCAGCATGCCGTCATCCGCCGGGCCCCGGTCCACCGCGCCGGTCAGTGAACTCGCCGTGAACAGAAGGGGGTTCCTCCGGACCTCCCTCGGTGTCTCGGCCGGTGCTCTGGCCGCGCCCACCTTCGCGGCGTGGCTCGGCGCCGCGGACGCGAAAGCCGCCACGGCCGCCGCCGCGTTCGTCGACGACTACAAGACCAACGTCACGGCGAACCTGACGCCCGAGACCAACGCGGTGGTCCGCGCCCTCGGCGGTTTCGCGAAGGTCTGGAAGACCGGCGGCGCCTGGAACACGGGCATACCGCTGCTGCCCGAGGTGCTGCGGGCCAACATGCGCTACTGCGCCCGCGTCACAGCCACGCGCACGGACGCCCAGGCGAAGGACGCGTTCCTCTACGACCGCCAGCACCAGAGCTACTCGGTGATCGGCGGCCTCGGTCCGCTGGCCGAGTTGTACAAGTCGGGTGCCAAGGCGGTCACGTCGATCACCAGCGCGCCGGACGGCACCCCGGACGCGAAGATCAGCGACACCCTGCCCGCCGACGCCCCGGCCGGCTCCGCGCTCGGCGCCGGGTCGTACGACTCGGCACTCGGTCAGGTGGCCAGGCTGGTCGACACGGTGCGCGGCCCCTTCGCCTCCAGCAACCCGGCCAAGTTCGCCTTCCAGTACCCGCGTCCGTGGCGCATGAACGAGGACAGCGAGGTCGTCGACACCGGGAAGAAGGACGCGTTCGGCTTCCCCGTCTACGAGTCGGACGTGATCGTCGCCCCGCAGCTGCTGCGGCAGCGCGGCGAGACCCCGGCCGAGGACGGCGGCTTCCCCAGCGGCCACACCAACGCCATCCACCTGGCGGCCCTGGCCTTCGCGTACGCCGTCCCGGAGCGCTTCCAGGAGATGGTGACCCGCGCCTTCGAGCTCAGCCACACCCGCATCGTGTCGGGCATGCACTCCACGGTCGATGTCATCGGCGGCCGCGTCATGGCCACCGCCCTGGCCGCCGCCGCCCTCGCCGACCCGGCGAACGCGCCTCTGAAGAAGGCGGCGCGGGCCCAGGCTCTGGCGTACTTCCAGGAGCGGACCGGCACGACGGCCGACACGCTGTACACCTACGCGCATTCGGCGGGCACGGACACCGACCCGTATGCGGACCGTGCCGCGAACGCCCGCACGGTCACGCCGAAGTTGACGTACGTGCTGACCCGGCGCGGCGGCAACCGGCCGCTCACCGTCCCGAAGGGCGCGGAGGTGCTGCTGGAGACGCGGCTGCCGTACCTCGACGCTACGCAGCGGCGCGAGGTGCTGCGGACGACCGCGCTGCCCTCGGGCTACGTCCTGCTGGACGGCTGGGAGCAGTGGGGCCGGCTCGACCTGTTCGCGGCGGCGGACGGTTACGGCGCCTTCGACTCGGACGTGACCGTTACGCTGGACGCCTCGGCCGGCGGCTTCGGCGCGGCCGACAGCTGGCGCAACGACATCGACGGCGACGGCGGCCTCACCAAGCGCGGCACCGGAACGCTGACCCTGACCGGCCACAACCGGTACACCGGCGGGACCGTTCTGGCGGACGGTGTCCTCGTCGCCGCCTCGGCGCACGCCCTGGGCCACGGCGAGGTGCGGGTCACCGGCGGCACCCTGCGCGTGGCCACCAGGTCGACGGTGAAGATCCACGGCACGTACGCGCAGGAGTCGGCCGCGCTCGAGGTGACGCTGCGTTCGGGTCGCGGCCCCGCCCTGGAGGTCACGCGGCGGGCGGTGCTCGGCAAGGGCAGCTCGCTGTCGCTGCGGCTCGACGCCGACAAGCCGCCGGCCGCGGGAAGCACGGTGCGTGTCATCGGCGCCCCGGTGCTGCGTGGCCAATTCGACCGTATCGAGCTGAACTCGGACACGCTGCGGGCCGTACCCGTCTACACGGCGGACGGTCTGTCGGTACGACTCCTGAAGCGGTAACGCCCCGACGTGGCGGGAGCTGATGCAGAGTGGCCCCATGAGGCGGCTCTGGATCACTCCCGTCACCGCGCGGCCGGTGTCACCGCGGGGTGGATGATGGCGCGCGAACAACGGGAACTGGTCCTCGATCCCGGGACGGAGGGGCACCCTCCGCCGTCCGTGACGGCGGTGGCCCCGCCACGCCCGTCGCGCAGGCGCCTGCTGGTGCCGCTGCTGGTGGTCGTGCTGCTCGCCCAGATGGCCGTGGCGATGGTGACCACGGCGGTGCAGCAGACGCCGACCATCGACGAGCCCGTGTACGTCGGCACGGCCGCCGTCTATCTGCACGACCACAGCCTGCGGTACAACCCCGAGCATCCCCCGCTGGGGAAGCTGGTCGTCAGCGTCGGTGTGGCACTCGCGGATCCGCATGTCGACCGGTCGCGGCCCAGCGATCAGGGCGTGCTGGGTCGGCATCTGCTGTACAAGTCCGGCAACGACCCGTGGCAGCTGATGTTCTGGGCCCGCCTCCCGGTGATCGTGCTGACGCTGCTGTTCGGGCTGGTCGTGTTCGCGTTCGCCCGTGAACTCGTGGGCGCGGCGGGCGGTTTGACCGCGCTCGCCCTGTACGCCTTCTCTCCCGACCTCATCGCCCATGGCTCGCTGGCCACACTCGACGTACCGGCGGCCGGTTTCCTGCTGACCTCGGTGTGGCTGCTGTGGCGGGCGCGGGTCCGGCCACGGCTGTATCTGCCGCTCGCCGGGGTGGCGTTGGGTGCGGCCCTGGCGACGAGGATGAGCGCGCTGGCGGCGGTTCCGGTGCTGGTGGTACTCGCCGGGGTGTCGGTGTGGACGGCCGAAGCGAACGGGCGCCGGGCGGGCGCGTGGACCGACCGTCGCAGGGCGCTGCTGCGTGCCGCCGCGGGTGCGGGCGTGCTGGCGCTGGCCGCGATCGCCGTCGTATGGGCCACCTATCTGGCCGTCGACCCGCGGCTGCGCTGGACGCCGCAGCAGCATATGCCGGCGGTGGGAGGGCTGCGGGGGCTGCTGGTCGATCTGCTGCCGCTGCCGGAGGCGTACCGGGACGGGATGCGCATCCAGTTCGGGCTGGAGACCCGGCCCTGGCAGAGCTTCCTGTTCGGGCGGGTGTACACGGGGTCGCTGTGGTACTACCTCCCGTCGGCGCTACTGGTGAAGACACCACTCGGCATGCTCGCGCTGTGGGTGGCCGGCGCCGTCGCACTGCTCGCGGTACGGCGGCTGCGGCCCGCGGCGCCGTATCTGCTGCTCGCCCCCGCCGTCCTGTCCGCCGTGGCCATGAACGGGGCGCGGGACTTCGGCACGCGGTACGCCGTCTTCGTGCCGATGTTCCTCGCGGTGGCGGCGGCCGGTGTCCTGGCACTGCGGTGGCGATGGCGGTTCGTGGCGACGGGCGCGCTGGTGCTGTTCGTGGCGGTCAGCTCGCTGCGCACGTTTCCCTACTATCTGCCGTACTCCAACGAGGCGTTCGGCGGACCCGCGAAGACGCATCTGCGGCTGCACGACTCCAACGTGGACTGGGGCCAGGATCTGGGCCGGCTCGCGGACCGGCTGCGGGAGCGCTATCCGGGTGAGCGGATCTGGCTGGTGTACAAGGGCAGCGGGGTGCCGTCGTACTACGGCATCGACGCGACCGACCCGCGCTCGGTGCCCGCTCGTGAGGTGCGCGGGTTGCTGGTCGTGTCGGACTCCAGCGTCGCCAAGGCGAAAGGGCGGCTGGCCGAGTTGATCGACAGCAGTCGTCCCATCGACACGGTCGGTCATTCGATCACGATCTACCGACGGTGATCGTTTCGGTGTGTCTGAGCTATGTTGAACGACTGTGGGAGACAAAGGAGGCGCACCGGTGCCATCGCCGCAGCAGGCACGTGCACAGGCGTCCGCGATCACCTCGGGCAAGTCGGCTCCGGAGGCGGAGGCCGCTCCGAGTTCCCAGCTCAGGACGCTTTTCGACCGGCCGCGGCTGTCGCCGGGACAGCGGCGTATCGCCCAGTACCTGATCGAGCACATCACCGAAGCGGCGTTCCTCTCGATCACCGATCTCGCCGAGCGGGTGGGTGTGAGCCAGCCTTCGGTGACACGGTTCGCCGCGGCGGTCGGCTTCAGCGGTTACCCCGCGCTACGGGAGAAGCTCCAGTCGATCGCGCTCGGCACGCTCGCCGGCGGCCCCCCGGCGGCCGAGGAGAACCAGGGCAACGAACTGCAGGCGGCCGTC
The DNA here is from genome assembly GCF_036014015.1 of Streptomyces sp. NBC_00457. NCBI lineage: Bacteria > Bacillati > Actinomycetota > Actinomycetes > Kitasatosporales > Streptomycetaceae > Streptomyces > Streptomyces sp. NBC_00457. The sequence continues at coordinate 739,141 of NZ_CP107905.1, forward strand.
GACGCCGAGATCGAGAACCTGGAGAACCTGCGCCGGGACTTCGCCGACCCCGGCCAGGTGATCGACACCGGCCGCAAGCTGTCGGAGTCGACGCCGCTGACCGTCCTGGGCCTGCGCATCTCGGTGTCCCTGGCCGAGTACTTCGCGTATGCGGCCCGCCGGGTCCACCCGGACGTACGGCTGGTGACGCGGGGCGGCAGCGTCGCCTACGACGCACTGCTCCAGTCCCGTGAGGCGGGCGGCACGTGGGTGCTGGCGTTCTCCATGCCCCGGCACGCGCAGGAGACGCTCAACGCCGTACAGGTCGCGCGCAACGCGGGACTGAAGGTCGCGCTGATCACCGACCTGGCGCTCGGACCGGTGGCCGACGAGGCCGACGTCACCTTCGCCACCGGCACCGGCTCCCGGCTGGTCTTCGACTCCTACGCCGCGCCCGGCGTGATCGCGGCGGCCCTGCTGCAGGCCATGACCGACGCCGACCCCGAGCGCACCCAGGCGCGCCTCGAGGAGTACGAGCAGATCTCCGACCAGCACCAGTTCTTCCTCCGGGACTGAGAAGCAGGACGCCCACCGCACCCCCCACAGAGGGCTACAAGGGCATCAATCACCTCATACCACGCATGAATGTTTTCATGCGTCTTGCAAACCGGACGGTATATATAAATACTTCACACCCGGACGCCCGGAGCCGCCGTCACCCACCCGCGTCGGCGCCGAGGGCGTTCGAACGGGCATCGCACGCGCGAGCGCCCGCGGCGGCTCCGGCCATCCCCTAGGCCGGAGCCGCCAAAAACCGTCGGACCACCCCTCACGACGCCGCACACCCGGAAGCGATGATCATGCCCTTGACGACCACGCGCATCAGCCCGGACTGGCCCTGCCAGGTCAAGACCCCCGGCAGCTACGACTGGGAGCGCTCGGCGGCCAAGTGGCTGCGCGAACTGGTACCGGCCCGCTACGCCAGCTACCCGGCCCTGATCCGCCACCCCGTGCTGCTCGCCCGCCATGCGCAGATCCAGGTCCAGCACGAGATACGCGTCGCCCGCACCGCCCTGCAGACCGCGCGTGCCGATCTGCCCGCACTCGGACTGCCGGAGTCGGTCATCGAGCACACGATCAAGCTGTACGCGGCGGAGGTCCTCCAACTGCAGCACATCGCGCGCAGCGTGCGGGCGGTCACCCATGCCCTGGTGGACACCTCCGCACGCTGACCGCCACAGGGCAGGAGCGGGTTCAGCCGGTGCCGGTACGGGATTCCAGGTCCCGGCGGGTGTCATCGCCGTAGACGCCGGTCTCGTCGCCGCGGATGCCGTACCAGAGCTGGAAGCGGGCCACCGCCTCGGTGAGGACGGCGTCGTACTGACCGCTGGTGGAACCGTCCTGGTAGACGTCCGGGATGCGCAGCAGCCGCTCCTGGAGGTCGGTCACCTCAGGGCCTGACGCTCCTTGGCGGAGGGTGCCGGCGCCGTCGGGGTCGACCGCCGCACCGCCGCCCGCGGTGGGCGGGGTGGCTGACGTGGGAGGCGCGGCTGACGTAGGAGGCGCGGCGGACGCGGGAGGGGCGTCGGGTGCGGGAGCGGCCGTGTCGGCGTCGTTCCGGTCGGGGAGCAGGAAGGCGCAACCGAAACCGATGACGGCGGCAGCGGCCACGGCGACCGCCATGGCGGCGTGGCGTCGCCCCACGCCGCGACGGCCGGGGCGCGTGGAGCGGTCCTCCTCGTCGGCGCGGACGGGTGGAAGTTCCTGCGTCCAGTCCTCGGATCCGGGCTGCGGCGCCGGGATGGGCACGGTCTCGAAGCCGCCGGTTCTCGGCGGCAGATCCTTGAGCAGTTCGGCGAGGGCGTCGGTGCGGCGGGGGCGCACGACGCGCACCGGTTCCAGGGGTGGCCGGTCGTCGTACGGCTGCCGGGGTTCGGACGGTGTCGGCACCGCTCTTCTCCTTCCGTCCCGTGCGCTGGGGTCCGGGTGGTCCCCGTGGAGTGATACGTGGCAGCCGCACCGGGAGTTCATCGGGACTCCGCAGACCTGGCACGGCCGGCCCGCGGCAGTGGTGCCGACGGGTGGCGGCGATGGGCGGACGAGGCGATCCATCCGCTGAAGCCGTGGCGTCAGTTGCTTTGGGCGGCGGTCCACCCGCGGCGCCTTCTCAGCCGATGGTGACGACATGCGCCCAGGGCGGCGGGGCTTCCGGGGTGTAGTCGGGATTCCTCTCGTTCACGGCGTGGGCGGGGCGGGGGAAGAGACCGACGACGGTGCGGCAGGGAGGCTGCGCCGAGGGCCATGGCGTCTGACCGTCCGTCAGGGCGACGATGACGTCCGGACGGTGTCGCGAGCGGAGTGCACGGGCGAAGCCGGAGCGCAGATCCGTTCCCCCGCCGCCGATCAGGGCGATGCTCTCGGCGCGGCAGAGCGGGACGGCGACCCCGGCCGCCGCGTCGCAGGAGATCACCGAGACCAGATCGCGCCGCCCGCCCACCGCCCGCGAGATCGCCGCCACCTCCAGCAGCGCGCTGCCCAGTTCGGCGTCGCTCACCGACCCGGAGGTGTCGATCACGACGCAGACCCGGGGCGGCGTGCGGCGCAGGCTGGGCAGCAGCACCCCGGGGACACCGGCCGACCGCCGGGACGGACGACGGTAGCTGTGGTTCTCGCCCACCCCCGGCGCGCCCGCCGCCGAACGGACCGCAGCCCCGAGCAACTGCCGCCACGGCTGCGGCGGATGGAACGCCTCGTCCGCCCATCGCCGCCACCCGTCCGGTGTCTCGCCCGGCCGGCCCTTGATCCCCTCGGCGACCCGGAAGCGGACCGCGTCCCGCTGCTGCCTGCTCAGCCCGTGTGCCCCGTCCGGCCCCAGCTCCCACGGCCGCTGCTGCCCGTCGGCACCACTGCCGCAGTCCAGCCATGCCAGGTCCGCGGTGAGCCCGGTCATCGACGCCGTCCGCAGGTACTCCTCCATCAGCAGCCCGTCGGGCAGCCGCAGCAGCGACGGCAGGACCGCCCCGACCGGCAGGGGCAGACCGTCGCCGTAGATGTCGTCGTTGATCTCGAAGTCGGCGGCGATGTTCCGCCGCAGCCTCTCGCCCGATCCGTGCTCCTCGTGCTCCCGCGCATACCGCTCGCCCCGCCCGTGGTGGTCCCGGAGCAGATGGGAGACCTCGTGCACCCACACGCCCGCCAGCTCCTCCACCGGGGTGCGCGCCACGAAGCCGGGTGAGACGTACACGCGCCAGTGCGCGTCCACCGCCATCGTCGGCACCGACCGGTCCTCCACCACGTGCAGCGCGAAGAGCGCGGCGGCAAGATAGGGGCGGACCTTCACCGCGTGCAGCCTGGCCGCCAGCAACTTCTCCAGGTCCAGCGGGAGTTCGGGCCCGTCCGGTCCGCCGGAACCGGCCGGCGGATTCGGCACGGTGGCCCGCACCGGGCGCGGTGGCGGAGGCGGAGACATCGGGCGCGGCACCGGGCGGCGCACGGCCCCGGTCATCGGCGCACCCCCTGCTCACGCCCAGCCGTGATCCGCCCCACCGACCGGTCCGCCCGCCGGGCGAGACCGATCACCCCGACGAGCCGTTCCATCGCCTCCGGCACCTCCCAGTCGTCGCGCCGCAGCGCGGCCAGCGCCGTCGCCGGGGCGACCAGCAGGTCCGGGGCGCCGGTCTCCAGCGCCCTGACCAGCACCGCCCAGCCCGCCTCCCACCGCTCCCGCTCCGGCCGCGCCCCGACCGCGGCCACCACCGCCTCCAGCGCCGCCTGCCGCAGATCTCCCCGCACCGGCAGCTCGGCGGCGGCCGGATCGGCCAGCAGCGACTCCGGGTCCGGCAGGTCCATCCGGTCCAGATGGGCGAGGAGTTCGAGCCCCGGCCCGTCCCCCACCGCCCCCCGCACCAGCAGCGCCAGCACCTCCCGGGAGACGGAGGCAGCCGTGCCGAAGGCCAGCAGGGTCAACGCGGCCTCCCAGCTGCGGGGCGAAGGCCAGGCGCCGCCGCGCCGCGTCTCGGTGCTGGGCAGCCGATGGATCAGCGTCGGCCTGGCTTCCAGGAAGCCGCAGACCGCGCGTCGGGCGAAAGCCACCGCCTCCGGCAGCCGCTCAGGCACCAGCCGGGGCAGCTCGGCCCGGGGCCAGACCCCGCCGAGCCCGCGCACCACCACCTCCCGGTCGTGCACCCAGTGCAGATGAACGAACCGATTGGCCAGCGGCGGGCTCAACTCCCACCCGTCCGCCGCCGACGCACGCGGATTGGCGGCGGCCACGATCCGCACCCCCGGTGGCAGTTGCAGCGCACCGACCCTCCGCTCCAGGACGACCCGGAGCAGTGCGGCCTGGACGGCCGGGGTGGCGGTGGAGAGTTCGTCCAGGAACAGCAGCCCCCGTCCGGCCCGCACGAGTTCCACTGCCCACTGCGGCGGTGCCATCGGCACTCCTCGCACCGCCGGGTCGTCGCCCACGATGGGCAGCCCGGAGAAGTCGGACGGCTCGTGGACACTGGCGATCACGGTCGTCAGCGGCAGGTCGAGAGAGGTGGCGAGCTGAGTGAGAGCCGCCGTCTTCCCGATGCCGGGCTCGCCCCAGAGCAGCACGGGCAGGTCGGCCGCGACAGCCAGGGTGAGCGCTTCGAGCTGCTCGTCGGGGCGCGGTTCGGTGGTCGTCGTCCGCAGGAGGCCCAGGAGGTCGTCGGCCAGGGCGAGATGGGTGCCGGTCGCGGAGGCGCCGGCGCGGACGGGTGCGGGTGCGGACGTGCCGGCGGCCGGAACGGGGGCGGGCAGAACGGTGCTGAAGGTCATGGGCATCACCTGGGGTGGTCGGGGGACGGGATGGCCCGTCCGGGATGGCGGGGACGAGCGGCGCGGAACGCACGGTGCGGGAAAGGGACTTCGGTCAGGGCGGCCGGTCAGCGGCTCAGGCCGATGCGGGGACGGGGCGGCCAATCCGGGATGGCGGGGGCGCGGAACGTGCAGTGCGGGAACGGGACTTCGGTGAGGGCGGCCGGTCAGCAACTCAGGCCGATGCGGGGACAGGATGGCCCGTCCGGGATGGCGTGGGCGCGCGGAACGGAACGCGCAACGCGGGAAAGGGACTTCGGTCAGCGCGGCCGGTCAGCAGGTCAGGCCGGTGCGGGGACGGGATCGGGTGCTCCGCTTGCGGCGCGTCGCGGGTGGCGTACGGCGGTCGATCCGGGGACGGTGGCCCGCGTGCCGCACGTCCGGGGCGGTCTCTTCTCCGGCGGCGCCCACACCGGCCAGTCCCGAGCGGAAGAGCCCGTGGTCGATGCGGCGGGCCGCGGCCGACTCCAGTGCCTCCCGGAGCGGTCCGTCGCGCAGGACCGCAGCGGGACCGAGCAGCCCCTCGACCACGGCCAGCGCCCCGGCGACGTCACCGTGGCCGAGCCGCTCCCGGACCGCGGGCAGTGCCTCCGGGTTGCGGTGCACCGCGTCGATCGCCCGCAGGCAGGGCAGCGGCGGTCCGCCGAGGGCCACCAGCAGCTCTTCCCGGCGTAGTTGAGCCGGATCGTGATCGATCGCCGTCAGCACCCCGTCCCGCAGCGCGATCCGGTGGACCTCGCCCCGGCACCGCACCCGGTGCGGATCGCGGGGATCGGGTCCCGGTGCCGGGCCTGGCACCGGGACCGTCACCGTCACCGTCACCGAGCCGGATGCCTCCAACGCCGAGGCGACGAGCGGGTGCAACCGCTCGGCCGTGACCAGCATGGCCCGCAGCAGTTCCAGATCCGGCAGGACCCGGGCCGCGACCTCCGGCAGCACCGGAAGCGCCGCGACCTCCTGCGCCGTCACCGCCTCATGCAGCGGCCGGAGCGTCGGGGCATGGCTGTCGTCGGGGGCGACGAGTTCGAGCACGGCGTGTCTGCGCGCACCGAGCCGCACGGTGAAGGCCCCGCGTGGGAGCCCTTCGGCCCGCAACAGCGACTCCGCCTCGGCAGCCCAGCGGGCCACCGCCCACGGGCCGTCGTGAACGGCGGGCCGGTCCGGCAGCTCTGCCCAGCCGAGCGGGTGCAGCCGGTCGGGCGGCTCTGCCCGGCCGGGAGGACGCAGCCGCTCCGGCAGCACCGTGAAAGGCGCGCCGTCCGCACCGCACCGACGCGCCAGTTCGCCGCTCAGCCCGGCGTCCCAGAGATGCCGGTGCAGGTCGAGCCGGAAACGCCGGTCGGGATGCGGATGGGGATGGGAATGGCGCCCTGGGCTGCCGGTCCCGGACCCTTCCCACAGGGCCAGCGACATCCGCTGTCCGGCGTCCGCCCAGGCCGGCGGTGTACGCACCACCAGCTGGACCGGTGTGGCGCCCGAACTCCGGTAACGGGCCAGACAGATGGTGAGGCCGGGCCGGAGCCGTCCGTCGGGGGCGATCCGGGGCATGTGCCAGCGGAGCAGATCCGGTGCCAGTCGGCGCAGATCCGCTCGGAGGCGGGTGACGAGATCGATGCCGTGGCGGGCTCGCACGGCGTGCAGATCGAGATCGACGTCGATACGGGCGGCGGCGCAGGCCCCCGCCCAGTCGCCGACGGCACGCCGTGCGGTCGCGGTCTCGATCATGGACGGTGGCACGGCGTACTCGCGCACGCGCTGCCACATCAACAGGCGGGACGGAATCTCATTCGCGAAGTGATGTGCCATCAGCACTCACCTTGCGCGAATGATTCCCCCAATCCGTACGAGGAGAAGGTCTTCATCCCCGACACCGTAACCGCCGCGACGTCGATCTGTCAGCCCACGTTTTTCCAGCGCACTCAGTTCCCCCTCCGCAGCGCACTGAGTGCCACACCCTCGTCTCGGGTGCTACGTTCCCGACCATGAGCTCCACCGTGAAACCGCCCATGCGGGACGCCCTGGTCGCGGCGGCCTTCCAGCTGTTCCTGGAGCGGGGCTACGAGCAGACCACCGTCGACGACATCGTGGCGCTGGCGGGGGTGGGGCGGCGCTCGTTCTTCCGTTACTTCCCCTCGAAGGAGGACGTGGTCTTCCCCGACCACGAACGGTGCCTGGCGGACATGACGGCCTTCCTCGCCGCCGGCGACGAGGACGACGAGCCGGTGCGCCGGGTCTGCGACGCGGCCCGGCTGGTGCTGCGCATGTATGCCGAGAACCCGACCTTCTCGGTGCAGCGCTACCGCCTCACCAAGAAGGTGCCGGGGCTGAGGGCGTACGAGCTGTCGGTGGTGTGGCGCTACGAGCGCGCCCTCGCCGAGTATCTGCGCGGACGGTTCGCCGGCCGGCGGGACGGGACGCTGCAGGCCGACGTGATCGCGGCGGCCGTGGTCGCGGCGCACAACAACGCCCTGCGCTCCTGGCTGCGTTCGGACGGACAGGACGACGCGGACTCGGCCGTGGACCACGCGCTCGGGTACGTACAGTCCGCGTTCGGCGCGTCCCCGACTCCCTCCGCCCCGCTCGCGGGCGAGCAGCCGGAGGACGTCGTGGTCGTCGTCTCCCGCCGGGGAGCGCCCCTGTGGCGGGTCGTCCAGGAGATCGAGTCCACGCTCGGACGCGACTGATCCCCACAGCCCTTCCACATCCGGGGGCACTCAGTACCTTTACGAGTGGCACTGAGTGCCATACGCTGAGGCTGTGCACGGTGGCACGGTGAACCGGGCACGTGCGTGCACGGGCGACCCGCGCACGCGGGATTCCGGCCGAGTGCAGGGAGTTGACAGCGTGTACCACCACTCAGGAAGCGTTGCCCGTCCGACAGCCGGCTCCGCGGCGGGCCTTCTCGACCCCGCGCCCCGGGACGCGGATGCCCTCCTCTACCAGCGCTGCACCTGGTGCGGCACCGCCATGTACCACCGACTGCTCTGTCCGGTCTGCCAGGGCAGCGACCTGCGCACAGAGCGCAGCGAGGGCGTCGGCACGGTCCGCCACTCGTCCGTGGTGCACCGCAACACCCCCGCCGCGCGCAATGTGTCCCTGGTCGAGATGGCCGAGGGGTTCGTGGTGCGCGGCCGGGTCATCGGCCCACCGATCGGCATCCACAGCGGCGACCGGGTCCGGCTGTCGACGGCCAAGGACCCCGTCCGCGGCGAGCCGGTGTTCCAGCTGGTCGACGAGCCGTACCGGGCCTGGAGCTGACGCGAAGCGCTCCGCTGGAAGGCCGGTGTGTCGCTGCGGGTCCGTTGTGGCTGGTCGCTCCCCCACTCTCGAATGCGCTCGAGCGGGGGGATCCCCATCGCGGCGGAGCCGCAAATTGATACAGCCCCGCGCCCCTTTGGGGCGCTGCCGAACCGCGGCGGACTTCGCCGGAGCCGCTCAGGGCTCGCCGTACAGACCGGGTATCAGATCCCGCACCGCCACCGGACGCCCCGACTCGAAGCATGAGTTGGCGGCGAGCCCGACCGCCAGAGCCAGCGCCCCGTCCCGTTCCGTGGCCGGCCGTGCCGCCGCCACGCCGCCGGTCACCGGATCCCCGGGGCGGACCGGCCCGAAGAGCGCGGCGAGCATGCGCGGGTCTCCCCCGCCGTGGGCCTCGTGCGCGGTCTCCACGTCGATCTCCTTCGGCGGCTGCCACAACGGACGCAGGGTGAGCCGTACGCCGCCCGCGTGTTCGGCTGCCGTGTCCCCGTGCAGGGCGCCGGTGTGGGAGGCGATCCGGGTCACCGGCGGCTGCCAGTTGCTCTCCTCGACCTCGAGTTCCAGGCGGCCGGCGCTGCCGTTGAACATGACCCGGTAGCCCTCCCACGGGGAGTAGGCCGTCAGGTGGTACGTCATCGTGGCGCCCCGCAGGTAGCGGACGAGGACGGCCATGTCGTCCTCGATGGTGATCGGCCCGCCGAAGACGTTGCGGTCGCGGAGGTAGCCGTCGTCCTGTTCCGCGTCGAGATAGAGCGCGCGCAGGGTGTCGTTGGCCGCGAGGTCCAGGGCGAAGGGGTCGTCGGCGGCTGCCGTGGCGCCGTGGGCGCGCTCGTACTCCCGGCGCAGTCCGTGACGGGCGCCCGCCTCATGGCCGTAGAAGCCGAGCCTGCCGTAGCCGAAGACCTCGGCGGGCTCGTCGGCGAGCCACCAGTTGACCAGGTCGAAGTGGTGCGAGGACTTGTGCACCATGAGTCCGCCGCTGTGCCGCTTCTCCCGGTGCCAGCGACGGAAGTAGTCGGCGCCGTGGCGTACGTCGAGCAGCCACTCGAAGTGGACGGACAGGATCTCGCCGATCGCGCCGTCCGCGAGCAGGGTGCGCACCTTCTCGTGCACGGGGTTGAAGCGGTAGTTGAAGGCGACGGTGAGGGAGTTGCCCGTCTCCCGGACGGTGTCCAGGATGCGGGCGCAGCGCTGGGTGTCGACGGTCATTGGCTTCTCGGTGACGACCCGGCAGCCCGCCTTCAGTGCGGGGACGATGTAGCGGTCGTGCTCGGCGTCGACGGTGGTGACGACGACCTCATCGATGTCCTCCTTGACCAGCAGGTCGGTGAACTGCTCGGGTTCCCACTGGTTGGCGGGCGGTTCGCCGGCGGCGGTCAGCAGCCGGTTGTGGAAGGCCATCCGGGTGGGGTTGGGGTCACAGAGGGCGACGATCCGGTGGCCGGGGCGTTCGGCGAGGGCGCGGGTGAAGGTCTGGGCGCGGTGGCCGGTACCGACGACGGCCGCGCGCAGGGGAGTTGATCGGCTCATGATCAAGCCCTTCCCGCTGACCGTCCCGGCCAGTCCTGGGCCAACTCCTGCTGTCCCACCCCCGCTTGTCCCCTCTTCACAGGCAACCCACAGACCACACACGCCGTCCTCCGTGGCGTGAGGGCCGTCCGGAGCAGCCGGAGGGCCCGAGCCCAGCGCGGAGGAGGACAACGGTGTTACGTGCCCGGCGAATATGGGTGACCGCTGCGGCGGTGCTCGCAGTGGTGGGGGCAACACCAGGACTGGCGCAGGCGCAGCCGGCCGGACCGGCCCCGCTCTCGGTGTCGGCGGACCTTCCACCGGGCTGGCAGGTCACCGGTGAGGGCCTGGACCGGCAGTTGGTGTGGAGGTCGGCCGAGCCGGTGCCCATGGGTGACGCGCGGGTCGAGTTCTACGACGGCGACCGGCTGCTGGGCATACCGGTGCCCGGCCGGGACGGCCGTACGTTCCGCCTTGACCTCGACGCCGCACCGCTGAACTCCGCGAAGGACCTTCAAGTCCTGTCCGGCGGGCGGCGGTTGGACGCGGCCGGGGTCGCCGAGGAGGAGCGGCAGGACCGGCGCTCTCCCGCGCTGGCGAACCCGCCTGCCGCACTGCCGGCCAACTCCGTCGACCCGGGCAAGCCGGGCTCGTACCGGACGGTCTCCGGCGAGTACAAGCTCGACTCCGTGAAGCTGCCCGACTTCCCGCACCCCGTGGAGATGCAGGCCGTGGTGGTGGCACCGACCGGCGCCACCGGCAAGCGCCCGCTCGCGCTCTTCCTGCACGGCCGTCATGGCACCTGCTACAAGGGCAACGAGGACGTGACCGGCGACTGGCCCTGCCCGGCCGGCATGAAGTCGATCCCGAGCCATCGCGGCTATCTGCGCGACCAGAAGCTGCTGGCCTCGCAGGGCTATGTGACGGTGTCGATCTCGGCCAACGGCGTCAACGGCCAGGACTTCGCGGCCGAGGACGGCGGCGCGCAGGCCCGTTCGTCGCTGGTGCGGCAGCATCTCGCCCGCTGGGCCGACTGGGCCGGGCACCCGGACGCGGCCCCGGCGATCGTACGCAAGGCGCCGAAGACGGACCTCTCGCGGGTCCTCCTGGTCGGCCACTCCCGCGGCGGCGAGGGCGTCAACCGGGCCGCGATGGACAGTCTCTACCCGCCGCCCGCCCAGCAGGACGGCTACCACGGCCGGGTGCGCTGGCACATCCGTGGCACCGTGCTCATCGGCCCGACGATCTTCGGCCAGAACCCGGTCCCCGATGTGCCGTCCCTGACGATCCTGCCGGGCTGTGACGGCGATGTCTCCGATCTCCAGGGCGAGGTGTACGTCGACGGCACCCGCGGCGTCAGCCGGGGCAGCGCCCTGCACAGCGCCGTCTACATGGTCGGCGCCAACCACAACTTCTTCAACAGCGAGTGGACGCCGGGCCAGGCCCAGGCGCCCGCGGACGACGACTTCTACGACGACGAGGAGCAGCCGGACCCGGTGTGCTCGCCGGGCACCCGGACCCGGCTGACGGCCGACCAGCAGCACAAGGCGGGCGCCACGTACATCGCGGCGGCGGCCAGGCTGTTCGTCGCCGGCGACGACCGGGTACGGCCGCTGCTGGACGGCTCGGGCAAGCGGGCACCCTCGGCGGACCCCGCGCGCGTCCTCACACACGCGGTCGGCGCGAACCGCCGTGCCGGGTTCCTGCCGGACAGCGGCAAGGTCTCCGTCACGGGCGCGAAGCTGTGCTCCGTCACCGACCCCGACCCGGCCGTGACCTGCCTGGACCGTGAAACCCCGGGCTCCTCCCCGCACTTCGTGCCCTGGTGGGGGGCCGGACCGGAGTCCGGGCGCCGTGCGGTGGCGCTGCGCTGGTCCGAGCCGGGGTCCGCGGCCCGGGTGCGGACCGACAAGCCGCTGTCCCTCGGCGGGGCGAAGGGGCTGACGCTGCGTGTGATCGTGCCGCCCAACACCACCGGCACCCAGCTGGACGTGGCCATCGCCGACGCCTCCGGGCGACGGGCCACCCTGGGCCGGGTCCGCGTGGACGGGCTGCCCGGCAGTGAGCGGACCGCCTCGTACTGGGCCCGCGAGGTCCGCGTATCCCTGGCGGCGGCCGCCCGCGCCGGTCTCGATCTGCGGCACATCAACTCCCTGCAGCTGACGCCGCGTTCCGGGTCCGGGAAGGCCTGGCTGATGGACGCCTGGGGCTGGCGCCCCGGCACACCCGCGGTCCGCGAGGCCACGCTGCCGCGCGTCGACATCGGCCGCCTCACCGTGGACGAGGGCGACTCGGGCGTGCGGACCTACCGGGTTCCCGTGCGGGTGTCCGGACAGGGCAGCGGCCAGGTCCGGGTGTACGTCGTGAACCCGGACACCGGGAACAGCGAGGAACGGCTCGTCACGGTACGGCCCGGCGGCAACGACATCGACGTACCGGTGAAGGTCGAGGGGAACACCCGCTTCTCGTACGACATGACGCACGACGTGCTGGTGAAGGCGGTCCGGAACTCGGTGATCGGCTCGTACGTGGGCGGTGTGACCGCGGTGAACGACGACCCCGTGCCGACGATCGGTGTCACGCCGGTCGCCGACCGGGTGACCGAGGGCCGGCCGCTGACGTGGCAGGTGACCCTGTCCGAGCCCGCCGACACGGAGATCTCGCCCCTGTTCCGCGTGGAGCCGGTGACCGGTGGCGCCGAGCTGTCCACGAAGGACGTCGACCCGCGGTGGATCGAGGAGTACTCGGGTGAGTCGCCGGACCCGGAGCGCCCGCTCTCCCAGCTGGAGGGCCTGTACTTCTGGATGAGCGTCCCGGCGGGCCAGACCTCCGTAGACGTGTCCCTGCCCACACTCAAGGACACGGCCACCGAGCCCGAGGAGTCGGTCCGCTTCCGGCAGGCCGACGACTCCGGCGAGCCGCAGCCCGACGGGGCGGTGATCAGCGGGACGGTACTGGACGCGTCCTAAGCAGAAGCGCCCCGAAAGGGGCGCGGGGAACTGCGCGACCAGCCACGACGGTGCCGCACCCAACCGACGGCACATCGCGGCACTACCCAGCGGAGCGCTTGGTCGGCGTCACACGGATGCCGACAGTCCCTTTCAGGCCGCGCCTCACCCTGCTGCCGAGCAGGGTGAGGCGCCCGACGATGGGGTACTTGCGGGCGAGGAGTGCGCGGTAACGCGCCGTGGTGGCCTCGTCGCAGATCTCGGCGGTGGCCGGGATCTGGTCGCCGGTCGGGTTGCCGCGCGCGTCGCAGGGGCCGACGAGGACATCGCCGCGTGCCCGGATCCGCTTGACCTTCCAGGAGTCGGCGACGGACCAGACGCCGAGTGTGTCCCCGTCGCGCACCACCCACACCGGGGTGGCGACCGGAGTGCCGTTCCTGCGATAGCTGGTGATCAGCAGGTACTTGCCCGCACCGAGCCGCTCCAACGCCGTGTCGTCCATGACGGCGAGTCTAGGCCGGTCACCTCACCCCGACACCGCCGCGATCCGTCGTATCGCCTCCTCCAGTACCTCCGGCGACGTCCCCAGATTCAGGCGTACGTGTCCCGCCCCGCCCGTGCCGAACGGGATCCCCGAGTTCAGCGCCACGCGCCCGCGCTCCAGGAAGACCTGCGCCGGGTCGTCCCCGAGGCCGAGCGGGCGGCAGTCGAACCAGGCGAGATAGGTGGCCTCGCCCGGGCGGTAGCGGATCGCGGGGAGGTGCTCGGCCAGCAGGTCGGCGAGCAGGCGCCGGTTGTCGTCGAGGCCGGCGAGCAGCGCGTCCAGCCAGGCGGTGCCGTCGCGCAGGGCGGCGGTGTGGGCGATGACGCCGAGGTGGCTCGGGCCGTGGCTGACCTCCTCGGGAAGCCGGGCGAGGTCGGCGGCGGCAGCGGGGCCCGCGATCGCGAGCGCGGCCTTGAGCCCGGCCAGGTTCCACGCCTTCGAGGCCGACATCAGCGACAGGCCGTACTCGCTGCCAGGCACGCTGAGATACGGCACGAAGTCGACGCCGCCGGCGACGAGCGGCGCGTGGATCTCGTCGGCGACGACACGCACGCCGTACCGGTCGGCGAGAGCGGCGATCGCGGCCAGCTCGTCGGCGGTGTGCACCGTGCCCGTCGGGTTGTGCGGGCTGCACAGCAGGTAGGCGGCGCGTCCACCGTCCGTGACCGCCTGCCGGAAGACCTCCTCCAGCGTCCCGAGGTCGATCCGCAGGTCCGCACCCAGCGGGGCCTGAAGCACCCGCCGGTCCATGTGCTCCACGAACTGGAAGAACGGCGGATACACGGGTGAATTCACCACCACCGGATCCCCGGGACCGGTGACCAGTTTGATCATCTCGACGACACCCAGCATCACATCGGGCACGATCGCGGTGCGCTCCACCCCGAGCCTGTCCCAGGCCCACCGCTTGCCGGCGAAGTCGGCCAGCGCCTCGGCGTAGGCGGTGCCCGCGGGATACCCGGTGTCCCCCAGCGTGAGCGCGTCGGTGATCGCGCGGACGACGGGTTCGGCGAGCGGCACGTCCATCTCGGCCACCCACAGCGGCAGCACGTCGTCGGGGTAGGTGCGCCATTTCATGCTCGTACGGCGTCGGAGACGGTCGAGAGTGAGGGCTTGCAGCGGATTCGGTTCGCCGGACGTTTCGTGCGGGATCCTGGTCATGGAGCACAAGATAGGGGGCTGTGGCGTGACGTGGAATCACGGGGGACGGACGGTGGCGGTCGACGGGATTCCCGAGGTGGCCTGCGACGAGTCGGGTTCGGACGGGGAGAATCTCACCGGCGGGAACACCGATGTCTTCGCACACGGCAGCGTGCTGCTGCCCATGGACTCCGCGGCCGGATTCGTGCAGGAGATAAGAGACCGGATCCGTTCGCCCGCGGAGGAGTACAAGGCGAACCATCTCCTGCGGGAGAAACACCGCGCGGTACTGGAATGGCTGCTCGCGCCCTCAGGCCCGATCCATGGGCACGCGCATGTGCATCTCACCGAGAAGGCGTTCTTCGTGGTGGACCGGGCCGTCGACCTGCTGCTCGGCGACAGATCCTCGGCCGTGGTGCTGTTCCGGCAGGGGCCTCGGACTTTCGGGGCGGACGGCTGGCGGAAATTCCTCGAGGCGGCGAACCAATTGCTGCGGGTCAGGAACGACGGAGAGCCACAGCTGCCGGTCGAGACGTTCTTCCGAACGGTCCACGGACTGCTGCGAACACATTCCGGTACGGAACTGGCGGGAACCCTGGAGCGGCTCGCGGCGGCACGCTCCCGTGCGGATTCCTATCGGGCGGGAATTCTCAACGGTCCGACCCTCATTCCCCTTCTCAATCCGCTGCTGCCCGCGATCGTCCACACCGCCGCGTACTGGAGCGCGGGCGGCCGGCTGGTGCGGTTGGTCCACGACCGGCAGAACATGCTCACGTCGGACCGCATCGCCTGGATCGAGGAGTCGGCGCGGCAGGCCGGGTTCGGGCTCGGCGGGCTGCGGCTCGTCCAGGCGGGGCTGGATCCGCGCGTGCAGCTGGCCGACTTCCTCGCCGGAATCGCCCGCAAGATCGCCTCCGACGAGCTGAACGGACACGGCGACCCCGTCCTCACGGCGCTGGTACGCCCTTACGTGGACGCGGCGTCCATCTGGGGCGACGAGCGCAGCTGGGAGCGGCTCGGACCGGTGGACGACAGCATGGACGAGCCGCGCGCCCTGAAAGGATCACCGATCCTCTGAACGCCCCGGGGCCGAGCCACGTACCTAGGGAGGGCGCTCAACTAACGGAGTGCCTCGTGGTGTTGACACCGCGTTGTTCTGGTTCGGGAGCCATGCATGAGGCACGCACGACGACGAGTCGTCCGGCGAGTGGCACGTCTGGCGGCGGTCGGCGGACTCCTCCTGGGAGGCACGATGGTGACGCGGGCGGTGGCGAGTGAGCCGTCCGACGGCGCCGAACTGCCCCGTACGTTGGCGCAGGCCGCGGGCGACACGGGCGCCGGGCTGGTGTCCCGGCTCGGTACGTCCCGTACGGCGGGCAGCTGGGTCGACGCCCAGGGCCGGTCGGTCGTCGCGGTCACCGACGAGGAGGCCGCCGCCGAGGTCAAGCGGGCGGGGGCCGAGGCCAAGATGGTGCGCTACAGCATGCGCGACCTCAAGTCGGCCACATCGACGCTGGGTTCGACGCCCAAGGTGCCCGGTACGGCGTGGGCCGTGGACTACCGGTCCAACGAGGTCGTGGTGCGCGCCGACCGCACCGTCTCCACCGCCGAGTGGAACGAGCTGAACGAGATCGCCGACGCCATCGGCGGCTCGGTGCGCATGGAGCGCACCGAGGGCACCTTCACGACCCGCATCAACGGGGCGCAGCCGATCCTGTCCACCGCGGGCCGCTGCTCCGCGGGCTTCAACGTGACCGACGGCCAGCGCGACTTCATCCTCACCGCCGGGCACTGCGGGCCCACCGGTTCCGTCTGGTTCTCCGACAACGGGGGCAGGGAGCAGGTGGGCAGGACGACCACACAGAGCTTCCCCGGCGACGACTACTCGCTGGTCCAGTACGCGAACGGCCGCGCGGGCGACGGCGCCGACGTCGTCTCCATCGGCGAGGGGCGGGGCGTACGGATCACGGGCCTGGGCGAGGCGTCCGTCGGGCAGAAGGTGTTCCGCAGCGGCAGCACGACCGGGCTCCAGGACGGTGAGGTGACGGCGGTCAACGCCACCGTCAACTACCCCGAGGGCACGGTCAGCGGCCTGATCGAGACGAACGTGTGCGCCGAAGCCGGTGACAGCGGCGGGCCGATGTTCTCCGAGGGGGTCGCCCTGGGCGTGACCTCGGGCGGCAGCGGCGACTGCACGTCGGGCGGTACGACGTTCTTCCAGCCGGTGACGAAGGCGCTGGGCGAGCTTGGTCTGAAACTGCTGGTGGCCGCTCCGGCGGGCGGCGGGCAGAGCGCTTCGCCGTCGGCGGAGCCGTCCGCCGGTGCCGGTGGCACGCAGGGCGCGGCCGCTCCCGGCGATGCGTCGCCCGGGTCGTCGGCTCCGGTGGAGGGCATCGTGGACGCGTCGACGCTGCTGTCGCGGCTCGCGAATCCCCGGAACATCGGCCCGGGTCTGCTGGTCATGGGCGGCAGCCTGATCGCGCTGGTGGCCACGCGGTTCATCCGCGCGGAACAGGACCGCAAGGCCTACCAGCGCTATTACTCGGCTACGTGGAGCTGACGAGGGGGGAATCCGGGCCGCCGCTGACGCGCGGCGGCCTTCAGCGGATGGGGATGCTCAGGCCGCCCTCGCCGGCTGCGGGGCCGCGGCGGCCCACTCCAGGACGAGCAACTGGTACTTCTCGCGCTGCTCGCCGCTCAGTGTCCCGCCCGACCGGCGCCACAGGGCCCGGATCTCCTCGTTGACCTCGTCAGCCGTCCGTGCGGAGGCGGGTTCAACAGTGGTGGACATGCTGTGAAGCATACGGCTCCAGAGGTGAAGGCCCCGTGAGTCACCATGGGCATTCCGGACATACCGGACCGTGTTGCTGATCACGTCATCTTTCAACCGCCCCTAGAACCAGCACCTGGATCGCCAGTACGGCGGCCCCGCGCGCCCAGTCGTGAAAGTCGGACACCTTGGTCTCCAGGTCGACGGGCGCGGCCAGCGGATGCCGGTTGGCCCTGATCGCCTCGTCGACGGTCTTCCCGGCGACGTCCATCAGGCCGACCCCCTCCCCGGCGAGCACGATCTTCTGCGGCATCGCGAAGTTGGAGATCTGGGCGACGATCGTGCCGAGGGCGCGCGCGGCCTCGTCGATGACGCGGGCGGGCATGGGTTCGCCTGCGGCGGCGAGGGCGAGGATCTCCTCGTACGTCCGGTCCTCACCCGTGGCGGCCCGCACCTGGTAGCGGATGTTGGGGATGGTGAGCAGCGAGACCGCGCTGCCGCGTGCGCCGTCGGGGGTGAGCGGCCCGTTGGGGTTGATGATCCAGTGGCGGCCGAAGCCGCGGTCCTCCTCGGCGTAGGGCACCCGCTTGCCGCCCAGGACGAGCCCGTACCCGATGCCGGCGCCGATGGTGAGGACGACGAACCGGTCGAGTCCGCGGCCTGCGCCGAACCAGGTCTCGGCCTCGACGAGGGCGGCGACGTCGTTCTCGACGACGACCGGCAGCCCGGTGCGCTCCTCGACGAGCTCGGCCAGGGGCACGTCCCGCCACTGCAGGAACGGCGACTCCCCCACCATGGTCCGGTCCTGGACGAGCCCGCCGACACCGATGCCGATCCCGGCGAGCCGGGGGTGGGTGCGGGCCAGTTCCCCGGTCATCTCCCGCAGCAGGTCGGCGACCCCGGCGGGGTCGTGCGTGGTGAGCGGGCGGTCATGGCGGGCGACGATCTCGCTTCTGAGGGTGGTGACGACGCCGTAGACCATGTCTTCGGTGATCTTGAAGCCGATGAAGGAGCGGGACTCGGCGACGACGTCGAGGGGCTGCGAGGGGCGCCCCTGGCGGACCTCGGGCAGGGCGGCCGTCTCGGGGGCCTCGATCAGCAGGCCGGACTCCAGCAGCGGCTTGGTCAGCCGGGTGAGGCTGCCCGCCGACAGGTCCAGCCGCCGGGCGAGTTCGGTGCGCGACAGCGGGCCGTGGACGAGCACCTCGATCGCCACCGAGCGCTCGCCCGGACTCAGCGGAAGCCAGCTGGCGGCTGCTGCGGTCATGAGGTCGCCCCCCGGAGATTCTTTTGCAGCGAAATCAACATGGCCAACTCTATGGTGTCGCGCCGCCCTGGAAAAGATGTTTGCACGCCTCTTGACGCCAGGATTCTTCCGCCACAAAAGTAAGTGGCCGAGGACGAGCCGCAGACGAGGGAGTCTCCGATGACCATCGCCTCCAGCAGCCCACCGTCGCGTCTGCCACCGGGCGCCGCGGAGGGGGCACGGACCAGGCCGAGCACGAACCGGGCGAAAGCCAGTGAGAAACCAGGTGACGGACGGCTGGCCGCGGTGTTCCTCGCCCCGGCCATGCTGGGTTTCCTGGTCTTCCTGCTCTGGCCCACCTTGCGCGGCATCTACCTGAGCTTCACCGACTTCAACCTGCTGACACCGGCGGAGTGGGTGGGCCTGGACAACTACGTCCGGATGGTCAACGACCCGATCTTCTGGAACTCGCTCTGGGTCACCGTCGAGTACGTGATCCTCAACATCGGCGTGCAGACGGTGGCGGCGCTCGCCATCGCCGTGCTGCTCCAGCGGCTGACGCAGTCGTCGGTGCTGCGCGGGATCGTGCTGGCGCCGTATCTGATGTCGAACGTCGTCGCGGGCATCGTCTGGCTCTGGATCCTGGACACCCAGCTCGGCATCGGCAACGAGATCATCGTGGGCCTCGGTTTCGACCGCATCCCGTTCCTGGCCGACGAGACCTGGGCGATCCCGACGATCGCCATGATCAACGTCTGGCGGCACGTCGGCTACACCGCGCTGCTGCTGTTCGCGGGGCTCATGGCCATCCCGAACGACATGTACGAGGCCGCGAAGGTGGACGGCGCCAGCGAGTGGCGGATGTTCTGGCGGATCACGATGCCGCTGCTGCGTCCGGTTCTGGCGGTCGTGCTGATCATGACGGTGATCGGTTCGTTCCAGGTGTTCGACACGGTCGCGGTGACGACCGACGGCGGACCGGCCAACGCCACCAACGTGCTCCAGCTCTACATCTACGACTCCGCCTTCGGCCGCTTCCAGTTCGGCTACGCCTCCGCGATGTCGGTAGCCCTGCTCGTGGTGCTGAGCGCGATCACCATCCTCCAGTACCGGCTCACCCGGGCCGGCCAGACCGACCTCGGCTGACGGAAGGGAGACGCCGACATGGCTGCCGTGGCAGAAACGACGACGACCGTACGGCCCGCACGGCGCAGGCCCTCCTTCGGGCGGGTCGCGGCCTGGACGGTGATGGTCGCGATCGTGCTCATCACCCTGGTGCCGTTCTACTGGATCCTGCGCACCGCCCTCTCCTCCAACCCGGGGCTGAACGCCCAACCGGCCGATCCGCTGCCGGTCGACCTGACCCTCGGCGGTTTCGAGCGGGCGCTCGGCCTGCAGTCCACCGAGGAGGCGGTCGCGCAGGGCGGCGCCGGCGGCGGGCTGAAGTTCTGGCGCTATCTGCTCAACTCCGTGCTCGTCTCGACGCTGATCACCACCTGCCAGATCTTCTTCTCCGCGATGGCCGCCTACGCCTTCGCGCGGCTGCGCTGGCGGGGCCGGGACACGGTCTTCGCCCTGTTCCTGGCCGGGTTGATGGTGCCGACCATCTTCACGCTGCTGCCGAACTTCGTGCTCATCAAGGAACTCGGCCTGGTGGACAACCTGTTGGGCATCGCGCTGCCGACGATGTTCATGACGCCGTTCGCGGTGTTCTTCCTGCGCCAGTTCTTCATGAACGTCCCCAAGGAGGTCGAGGAGGCGGCGCTCCTCGACGGTGCAGGCAAGGTGCGCGTCTTCTTCCGGGTGCTGTTGCCGATGGCGTCCACACCGGTCATGACCCTGGCCGTGCTGACGTACATCACCTCGTGGAACGACTACTTCTGGCCGCTGATGGTCTCCTACAGCGACAGCTCGCGCGTGCTGACCGTGGCGCTGGCCATGTTCCGGGCGCAGACCCCGCAGTCCGGCATCGACTGGTCGGGGCTCATGGCGGCGACGCTCATCGCGGCCCTGCCGATGCTCGTGCTGTTCGGCTTCTTCGCACGCCGCATCGTCAGCTCCATCAGCTTCACCGGGCTCAAGTGAGGGAATGGTCATGCGATTTCGATTCCGTACGGTCGGGGCGCTGGCCGTGGCCCTGGCGCTGTCCCTGACGGCCGGGTGTGCCCAGGACGGCGGCACCGGCTCGTCCTCGAACACGGTGACGTACTGGCTGTGGGACGCCAACCAGCTGCCCGCCTACGAGGCCTGCGCCAAGGACTTCGAGAAGCAGAACCCGGGTCTGAACGTCCAGATCACCCAGATGGGCTGGGACGACTACTGGACCAAGCTCACCGCGAGCTTCATCGCGGGCACCCAGCCCGACGTCTTCACCGACCACATCCAGAAGTTCGGCCAGTTCGCCGACCTTCAGGTGCTGGAGCCGCTCGACGACCTCGGCATCAAGGACTCCGACTACCAGCCAGGCCTGGCCGCCAACTGGATCGGCCAGGACGGCCACCGCTACGGCGCCCCGAAGGACTGGGACACCGTCGCCCTCTTCTACAACGAGAAGATGGCGCAGGACGCCGGTCTCACCGGCGAGCAGCTGGGCAACCTGTCCTGGAACCCGAAGGACGGCGGTTCCTTCGAGAAAGCCATCGCCCATCTCACGGTCGACAAGAACGGCAAACGCGGCGACGAGCCCGGCTTCGACAAGAACAACGTCAAGGTGTACGGCCTGGCGTCCAAGGGCGGTGGCTACGCCGACGGCCAGACCCAGTGGAGCAGCTTCGCCGCCTCCGCGGGCTGGAGCTACACCGACAAGAAGCGGTGGGGCACCGAGTACCAGTACGACGACAAGACCTTCCAGTCAGTCATCAAGTGGTTCTTCGGCCTGGCGAAGAAGGGCTACATGGCACCGCTCTCCGACTACAACTCCCAGTCCAACGAGGGCAACGTCCAGGTGGCCGCGGGCAAGGCGGCGTCCTCGCTGGACGGGGCGTGGATGATCTCGACGTACGCCGGCTTCAAGGGCATGAAGATCCGCACCGCCCTCACGCCCGAGGGCCCCACCGGCAAGCGCGCCACGATGATGAACGGCCTCGCCGACTCCATCACCAAGAACGCCCGCAACAAGGCCGGCGCCAAGAAGTGGGTGAAGTACCTGGCGTCGAACGAGTGCCAGACGACGGTGGGCCGTTCCGGCATTGTCTTCCCGGCCACGCCCGACGGCACGGACGCCGCGGTGGCGGCGTACGAGAAGAAGGGCATCGACGTCTCGGCGTTCACCGAACCGGTGGCCGACAAGAAGGACTTCACCACCTTCTCCTACCCAATCACCGGCTATGCGGCGGACGTACAGGCGCTGATGGAGCCCGCGATGGAGGACATCTACGGCAACGGCAAGCCCGTGAGCAGCCTCGACCAGACCAACGACCAGATCAACCTGATCCTCTCCCAGTGAAGGGCACGCATTTCATGACGTTCTCCCTCGGCATCGTCGGCGCCGGCCAGTTCTCCGGCCAGTTCGCCACGCTGTTCCACGCCCACCCCGGTGTCGGCGACGTCTACGTCACCGATCTGCTGCCCGAGCGGGCCGAGCAACTCGCCGCCGCGCAGGGACTGGCCGGGACCTTCCCCTCGTACGAAGCCATGCTCGAGTCGAACGCGGTCGACGCGGTCGCGATCTTCACCCAGCGCTGGACCCACGGCCCGCTGGTCCTCCAGGGCCTGAACGCCGGCAAGCATGTCTACTCCGCCGTCCCCATGGCGATCACCACGGAGGAGATAGCGGCGATCATCGACGCGGTCAAGGCGACCGGACTGACGTACATGATGGGCGAGACCAGCCAGTACAACCCGGCCACGGTCCACGCCCGCAACCAGATCGCCGAGGGCGCCTTCGGACGGATCTTCTACGCCGAGGGCGACTACGTCCACGACATGGATCTGGGGTTCTACGAGGCGTACCAGTACAGCGGCGGCGAGAACTGGAAGGCGACCGCGTCCTATCCCCCGCTGCTGTATCCGACGCACTCGGTGGGCGGGGTACTGGGCGCCTGGCAGACGCATGCGGTGAGCGTGTCGGCGATCGGGGTGCGCGACGAGCGCGCGGACGGTGTCTTCGACCAGCAGGTCAGCCAGTTCGGCAACGACGTCTCCAACGCGACCGCGCTGTTCGAGGTGGCGGGCGGCGGTTCGTTCCGTACGAACGAGTTCCGGCGGGTCGGTTATCCGTCCCACATCCGGGAGTCGCGTTTCCGTTTCTTCGGGACGGAGGCGAGCATGGAACAGCTGGCGACGGTGGCCTTCTGGCAGGACAAGAAGGGCGTCAAGGACATCAGCGAGCTACTGGAACCCAAGCCCACACTGTCTCCTGACGATCCGTCACTGCAGCACATCGCCCCCGACCTGCGGGCCGCCTTCACCTCCGGTTCGGCTCCGGTGCACGACCGGTCGCGGCTGCCCCGGGAGTTCGACCATCTGCACAACGGCCATGAGGGCAGCCACCACTTCCTGGTCGACGACTTCGTGACCGCGGTCAACACGCGGAGCCTGCCGTCGGTGAACGCGTGGGTCGCCGCCCGCTACACCCTGCCGGGCATCGTCGCGCACGAGTCGGCGCGGCAGGGCGGGGCCAGGCTGGAGATCCCGGACTTCGGGGACGCGCCCGCTCAGTGACGCGTCCCGGCGGGCCGGGCACCGTGCGTCAGGTGCCCGGCTTGCGGCCGTACACGAAGACGTCGTCGCCCTTCTTCAGCAGCGACCAGTACTTCTTGGCGACGGTCTTGGTCATGTTGACGCAGCCGTGCGAGCCGGGCGGGTTCCACATGCTGACGCCGGCGGAGTGGAAGGCCTGGCCGCCGTCGAAGAACTGGGCGTAGGGCATGGGGACGTCGTAGATGGTCGACACGTGGTCGATGTTCCGCCAGTAGATCTTCTTCAGGCCGGTGCGGGTCTCGTAGCCGTTGCGACCGGTGCGGACCGGCACCGGACCGTAGACGAGCTTCTTGCCGTCCTGGATCCAGCTCAGCTGGAGGGAGAGGTTCACACAGGCGATGCGGCCCTTGTTCACCGGGCACTTGCCGGCCTTGTTGGGGTTGTTGCCGACGGCCTTCTGCTTGTTCATCAAGTCCATCACGCCCCAGGTGACGGGACCCGCGTAGCCGATGTTCGGCGTGATGCCGTGCTTGGTCTGGAAGTTCTGGATGGCCTTGCAGTCGGCGGCGGACTGCTTGCCGTCGACCGGGCGGCCGAGGAACTTCTCCACCTGCTTCTGATACGGGCCGGTCTGTGTGGTGCAGCTCGCGGCCTGCGCGGGCGTGGCGCCCAGCGCGATCGTGAGCGGTGCCACCAGTCCGGTGATCCCGAGTGCGACGGCTCCCCGTCTGCGTATGTCCCCCATGGCCTGGCCCTTCATACGAATGTGCGTGTCGTTTGCCACCAGCTAGACCGGCGTCGGGCGGATTCGGTTGTGGTGGGCCACGCACCGCGACAAAACGGTGACATTCCGCGTGTGGGCGGATTCGGGGCCAGTCACCCCGGATTGGACCGCGCCCTGCTGTCCTGCCCCGCCTACGCTGCGTTCATGCAGCGCGCACTCGCCGAGGACCTCGCCCGGCTTCCCGAACTCCTGCAGTCCGTCCGTGACCTGGCCGCCCGGGAGCTGGCGGGGATGGCCGAGCGTCCGGTCGTACGCCTGGGCAAGGCACCCGACCGCGCGCACCTCCCGGCCGACGGGGTCGGCGCCCAGGCGGCTCTTACGCGGTTCGCCGAGCGGTGGGCGCCGGGTATGTCCGGTTCGGCGGGCCCGCGCTATCTCGGGTTCGTGACGGGCGGGGCGACGCCGGCCGCGCTCGCCGGGGACTGGCTGACGAGCACGTACGACCAGAACGCGATCAATGCCGCCGACTCGTGGGCGACCGCCCTGGAACGGGAGACGGTGAGCTGGCTCAGGGAGCTGTTCGGGCTGAGCCAGGCGCACAGCGGCGCGTTCGTGACCGGTGCGACCGCGTCCAACCTGGTGGGACTCGCCGTCGCGAGGGAATGGCTCGGCGAGCGTGCCGGTGTCTCCGTGGCCCGGGACGGCGTCGGGGCGCTCGGCCCCGTCGAGGTGCTGTCCGGCAGCGCGCACTCCACCGTCCTCAAGGCGCTGTCCGTCCTCGGCATCGGCCGGGACCGGCTGCGTCCGGTGCCGCTCCTGCCCGGCAACCGCGAGGCCGTGGACGTCGACCGGCTCGCCGACGCGCTCGAAGCACTGGACGGGCGTCCGGCGATCGTCGTGGCCAACGCCGGCACCGTGAACACCGTCGACTTCGACGACCTGCGGGCCGTCGCCGCGCTCAAGGAGCGGTACGACTTCTGGCTCCACGTCGATGCCGCGTTCGGCGGTTTCGCCGCCCTCTCCCCCGCGTACGCCCATCTCGTCGACGGTCTCGACGCCGCCGACTCGGTCTGCGTCGACCTGCACAAGTGGCTCAACGTGCCCTACGACGCGGCCGTCCAGTTCACCCGCCGCCAGGACCTCCAGGTCAGGGTCTTCCACAACGCGTCCCAGTACATCGGACTGCCCACCCAGGACCCCGACTTCCTCCATCTCACCCCGGAGAGCTCACGCCGGCTGCGCGCCCTGCCGGCGTGGTTCTCCCTGATGGCATACGGCCGTGAGGGGCACCGCGAGATCGTCGAGCGCACCGTCGCCCTCGCCCGCGACCTCGGTGACCGCCTCGCCGACCTGGACGGCCTCCAACTCCTCGCGCCCGTCCGCCTCAACGTCGTCTGCTTCACCCTGACCGACGAGCCGACCCGCGAGCGGGTGAACGCCCTGGCGCAGGCGGTCACCGAGTCGGGCGAGGCATTCCTGACGCCGACCGTGTACAGGGGAACTCCCGGCCTGCGGGCCGCGTTCTCCAACTGGCGCACGTCCGAGGCGGATGTGGACAGGATCGTGGACGCGATTAGCTCGGCGTTCAGCAGCGCCCCGTAAGGGGCGCGGGGCTGTATCGATGTGCGGCTCCGCCGCGTGGGCGCGACCAGCCACGACGGCGCCGCAGACGACAAACAACCCAGCGCAGCGCTCACACGTCTCCGGGTCGCCGAATCACCGTACGGAACCCGGTGTTGACAGCCGTGATCCCCCCGTCGACGGCCAGAGTCGTACCGGTGATCCACGCCGCGTCGCGGGACGCGAGAAAGGCGACGGCCGCAGCGATGTCCTCCGGTTCGCCGACACGACCCAGGGGATACAGCGGCCGCACCGCGTCGAGTTCGTCGTCCCGGCCCTCCCAGGCGGACGTACGCACCGTGCCCGGCATCACCAGGTTGACGCGGACTCCGCGCGGCGCGGCGTGCCCGGCGAGCGTGCGGGTCAGAGAGGCGAGGCCCGCCTTGGCGGCGCTGTAGGCGTGGTTGCCGAAGTCGTAGGCGCCGTTGACCGAGCCGATGCTGACGATCGCGCCGCGCCCGGAGGCGGCCAGGTGAGGCAGGGCGGCGCGGCAGCAGCGGTAGGCGCCGGTCAGGGTGATGTCGATGTCGCGGTCCCACGCCTCGTCCGGGCCGTCCTCGAAGAGGGTGGTGTCGGCGGTGCAGCAGGCGGCGCTGTTGACCAGGACATCGAGGGACTCGAAGGACTCGACGGCGTGCGCGACGGCCGCCTCCACCGAGGCGCGGTCCGCGACATCGCACACCAACGCCTCGGCGGTCAGGCCCACTTCACGCAGCGCCGACGCCGTCTTGTCCGCTTCCGGCCCGTCCCTGTCGGTGACGAGTACGCGTGCGCCCTCCTCGGCGAGCCTCCGGGAGACGGCCGCACCGATACCCCGGGCCGCGCCGGTGACGAGGACTCCGTAGCCTTGGAAGCGTGTTGTGTGCGTCATGAACCAGAACCTAAGCGCTTCGGTGGAGTTGCGCGGGTCATTTACCGCCAGGCCGGTGGGGACTGGTCGCGCCCACGCGGCGGAGCCGCATATCGATACAGCCCCGCGCCCCTTTGAACCTGTTTGCGAACGGCGGATCTCTCGCTGGAAATTGCTGCGCGAGTTCGTTGAGACCGCCCAGCGGGCCGAGCAGCACACACCGAGCTCGCCCAACAGGCATCTGACGCGAGCCACGTTCGTCCGCGCCCGCGTGCGATGTGGCATGTGCCCGTCCGGCAGTCAGCGCGCGACGCTGCGCATCAGTCCCTCAAGGTCGCGTTCGCCGGCCGGTGTTTGTGCCCCGTCCCGCAGGCCCCCGCTGATCAGATGCTGAGCGGCCGGCAGACTGAACGTAGAAGCCCAAGCGTCGTTCTCACGGAGGAGTCCTTCCGTGAAGTCATCGGCGGGCAGCGAGTGCTTGGCTGCTTCGATGACACCGTCGGGCAGCGCGGCGATGTTACGGGCGATACGGTCGACGTACTCGTCGAGTTCGTCGACCGGCAGGGCCCGGTTGATCCATCCGTAGGACGCCGCGGTCTCGGCATCGAACAAGTCGGCGGTGAGGATCACTTCCAGTGCGCGGTTGCGGCCCATGCGGTCCCGGAGGTACTGCGTTCCGCCTCCGCCGGGGATGATGCCCATGAGTGCTTCGATCTGACCGAGTCCAGCGGTCTCGGTGGCGGCGAATGCCATGTCCGCTGCGGCCACGAATTCCGCTCCGCCTCCGCGGGCCTTCCCGGCGAGCTTCACGATGGTCACCTGGGGCTGGTGGCGGATCAGTTCACCGATCGCCTGGAACACGTTGACGTCCGCCGGCGCGGATGCGGCGAGTTCCTGGAGGACGTCCATCTCTTCCCCGACGTGCATGTCCACGTGAGCAATGAAGAATTCCGGGTCGGCGCTCGAGAAGACGATCACGCGGACGGAAGGATCGTCCTTGAGGCCCGTCAGCACCGTCCGCAGCTCACGCATCATCGTCGTTCCGAGCGCGTTCACCGGGGGATTGTCGAGGACGATCCGGGCGACGCCGTGTTCGCTGCTCAGGCGCAGGGTCGAGTAGGCATCGTTCGTCATGAGGTTCTCCATTGGTTACCGCTAGGCATGTAGGTTTGCAATGCATACCTACCGTCAGCGACGGCGCCCAGCTGGTCAAGAACGCACTTTGGGAGCACCTAGGATCATGAAGGACACCGATCTGCACAGCGTTGACGCCGAAACACGGACGGTTTTCCGGGCGGACTGCCCCAGCCGACCGATCCTCGACCAGATAGCGGACAAGTGGTCGATGATGGTGATGGCGCTGCTGGAGCGGCCCACCCGGTTCAATGAACTGAAGCGAGGTCTGGAGGGCATCACGCAACGTGTCCTCACCCAGACACTGCGCCGTCTCGAGCGCAACGGCATGATTCAGCGCACAGTGCTGGCGACCTCACCGGTCGGCGTCGAGTACTCGCTCACACCCCTGGGCGAGTCCCTGCGCAAGCCGTTCGGCCAGCTCTACGACTGGACCGTCGAGCACAGCGGAGAGATCCAGAACTGCCAGCGAGCGTACGACACCAGGGCTGGCGCTTAACCGCGGCACATCGGCCTGGCCCGGCGAGTCCCGCCGCAGCGCCTCCCATCTTGTTTTGGGGTAACGCCCTCCTGCCCTTCTCACTCTCCGCGCGCGGATCATGGGTGAGCTAACCTGCCCGCATGCGTGGACAGTTCACCGGCTGGCCGGAGCAGGCCATGGACGTGTTGTGGCAGCTCCAGGGCGAACCGGCCCACGCGACCCGCGAGCGCTGCCGCACGGACCGCGAACGCCTGGTCCGGCAGCCAATGATCGCCCTGCTCAACGAGGTCGCGGACACCGACCCCCGGTACGAGGACTTCTCGGTCTGGCACTACCGCACCGACTCCTGGTGGTGGCAGAACCAGGTCGCGGTGATCCGGCTCGGCCGCAAGATCGAGATCGGTCTTCGGTTCTCCCTGGACGGCCTGCGGATCTCGGGCGCCTGGTGGTACCCCGATCCCGGCCAGGTGGACACGTTCCGCAAAGCCGTGGCCTCCGAGAGGAGCGGCCGTGAACTGTCCGCCATCGTCGAGGACGTGCGAAAGAAGGGGTACGACATCTCCGGGGACGTGATGAAACGCCCCCCGCGCGGCTATCCGACGGACCACTCCCGTACGGACCTGCTGCGCCACCGTTCGCTGATCGCCGCCCGCCCCCTCGGCTGCGGGGAGTGGCTGCACACCCCCGAGGCGGTCGACCGGGTCCTCGCGGCCGCCGCCGACCTGGACGCCCTGCTGATGTGGCTGGTCCGCCACGTGAAGCGTGCCGCCTGAAGGGGCGCAGCCGTACCGAGCGGCGAGCAGCGCCTGATCTCACCCGCAGCCGGTGCCCTCACCGATAACCGGTCACGTCCGCCGGTTTCCCCGCGTCCTGGACCTCGACCAGGTACCGCCACGCGTCCGGGCGGCTGCCGTCGAGGTCGGTGAAGCCGTAGACCTGGGCGAGGCCGCCGCTGGAGAGGGACTCGCCGTTGAAGCGGGCGACGTCGGGGTCGTCGGCGAGGGCGGCGACGGCGCGGCCGACGTAGCGCGGGGTCTCCGAGATGGCGAAGTGGGGCACAATCTCGAGGGCGTCGCGCCAGTTCTCCTCGCGTACCTCGAAGTTGTCGAGCATCATCTCCGAGCGCAGCCAGCCCGGGGTGAGGGCCACCGCGGTGGCGCCGCGCGGGCCGAGTTCGTGGCCGAGGGCGAAGGCCATGCGCAGGACGGACGACTTGGCGAGGTCGTAGAAGAAGCTGACGCGGTAGTTGTCGCGGTTGTACTCGGCGGTGCCGTCGGTCATCTCGACCACCAGGCCGCCGGGGTGGCGCAGCAGCAGCGGCAGGGCGTGGTGGCTGGTGATCGCGTGTGTCTCGACGGCGAGCCTGAGCAGCCTGAGACCGTTGTCGAGGTCGTGCTCCCAGAGCGGGCTGTCCCACGCGAAGAGCTTCTCGCCGCCCCAGATATCGTTGACCAGGATGTCGAGGCGGCCCTGCTCGTCGGCGATACGGTCCACGAGGGTGCGGACCTGTGCCGGGTCGAGGTGATCGGTGGGTACGGCGATGCCGTGGCCGCCGACCTCGGTGACCAGGTCGGCGGTGTCCTCGATGGTCTCCGGGCGGTCGTACTCCGAGCGCTTTTCGCGGGTCGTGCGGCCGGTGACGTAGACGGTCGCGCCGGCCGCCCCGAGTTCCACGGCGATACCGCGTCCGGCTCCCCGTGACGCTCCGGCGACCAGCGCGACCTTGCCCTGCAGTGGCTGTGACATGTCCGACCTCCCGTGTGACCGTCTCTGATACGAGGGTGACGGGTAAGCCGGACATCTTCTGTCGTGTTTTTCAGGCTCTCATCCGGCCGGGTTGTCAGACGCTCAGCCAGTCGGGCGCAGCCGCTCGTCCAACTCGTCGTAGCCGGGCAGGAACCAGAGCTGGTGGCCCTGATTGCTCTCGTACACGAAGTCCCGCAGGGCCTGACTGTCGGCGACGTGCTGTGAGATGTCCCCGACGACGGCCAGGCGCAGCCGGTACTGGGCGAACTTCTGCACGATCGCGCCCGCGATCCCCGAGCGCAGCTGGAAGAATTCGTCCGATACACGCTCCGCGGGGACCGCGACCAGTTGAGCCTCGCGCCACCCGGCGTCGCCGATGAGGTCCAGCGCCGCGCGCTCGCCGTCGAGCGGCGGGCCGTCGGGGGCGCAGCGCAGGAGGGTGACGCCGTGCAGGGTCACGATCTCGTCGGCGGGCGATACGGCGTCAGTGGCCACGGGCGATCCATTCCTCCAGGTGGGGGGATTCCGCCCCGATGGTCGTCGAGTCGCCGTGTCCGGTGAGGACTTTGGTGTCCGGCGGCAGGGTGAGCAGGCGGTCCCTGATCGAGGTGACGATCGTCGGGAAGTGGGAGTAGGAGCGGCCGGTGGCACCCGGGCCGCCCTGGAAGAGGGTGTCGCCGGTGAAGACGGTGCCGAGGCCCCGGTCGTAGAGGCAGACCGCGCCGGGCGCGTGCCCGGGGGTGTGCAGCACGGTCAGGTCGGCGCCCGCGGCCTCGATCACCTGCCCGTCGGTGAGATGGGCGTCGGGGTCGCGGTCGGGGTGGGTGAGCTTCCACAGCGGCAGGTCGTCGGGGTGCAGCCAGATGGTGGCTCCGGTGCGGTCGGCGAGGGCGGGAGCGGCGTCGATGTGGTCGTTGTGGGCGTGGGTGCAGACGATCGCGGTCAGCCGGCGGTCGCCGACGGCTTCGGCGATGGCGTCGGCGTCATGGGCGGCGTCGATGACGATGGCTTCGTGGTCGTCGCCGATGATCCACACGTTGTTGTCGACGTCCCAGGTGCCGCCGTCGAGGGTGAACTGCCCTGAGGTGACGAGGCGTTCGATGCGGGCGGCCATCAGAGCACCACCACCGAGCGCAGGACGTCGCCGTGGTGCATCCGCTCGAAGGCCTTCTCCACCTCGTCGAGTTGGATCGTCTCGGTCACGAACGCCTCCAGGTCCAGGCGGCCCTGCAGATGCAGGTCGATCAGCATGGGGAAGTCGCGGGAAGGCAGGCAGTCGCCGTACCAGGAGGATTTGAGCGCGCCGCCGCGTCCGAAGACGTCCAGCAGCGGCAGTTCGAGCTTCATCTCGGGGGTGGGGACGCCGACGAGGACGACCGTGCCGGCGAGGTCGCGGGCGTAGAAGGCCTGCTGGTACGTCTCCGGGCGGCCGACCGCCTCGATGACGACGTCGGCGCCGAAGCCGCCGGTCAGCTCGCGGATCGCCTCGACGGGGTCGGTCTCCTTGGAGTTGACCGTGTGGGTGGCGCCCATCGAGCGGGCCTTCTCCAGCTTCCGCTGGTCGATGTCCACGGCGATGATCTTCGCGGCGCCTGCCAGGTTCGACCCGGCGATCGCCGCGTCCCCGACGCCGCCGCAGCCGATGACCGCGACCGTGTCGCCGCGCCCGACGTTGCCGGTGTTGATGGCGGCACCGATGCCCGCCATCACCCCGCAGCCGAGCAGCCCGGCCACGGCCGCCGAGACCGCCGGGTCGACCTTGGTGCACTGTCCGGCGGCGACGAGCGTCTTCTCGGCGAAGGCGCCGATGCCGAGAGCCGGGGACAGCTCCTGTCCGGTCGAGGCGAGGGTCATCTTCTGGCCGGCGTTGTGGGTGTCGAAGCAGTACCAGGGCCGGCCGCGCAGACAGGCCCGGCACTGGCCGCACACCGCACGCCAGTTGAGGATGACGAAGTCGCCGGGGGCGACGTCCGTGACGCCCGCGCCGACCGCCTCCACGACGCCCGCGGCCTCATGGCCGAGCAGGAAGGGGAACTCGTCGTTGATGCCGCCCTGCTTGTAGTGCAGGTCGGTGTGGCAGACCCCGCAGGCCTGGACCTGGACGACGGCCTCTCCCGGACCCGGGTCGGGTACGACGATCGTCTCCACCCTGACGGGCTCGTCCTTGCCCGGTGCGATCACGCCGCGCACTTCCTGCGCCATGGTGGGCCCCTTTCACCAACGATGTCCTGGCCGAACGATGTCCTGACCAGTCGACACTACGTGCGACTGATCAGTAACGTCACCCGCCGGATCAAGTCACAGGTGCCTCTACGCGAGCGACAGGAACAGCTTCTCCAGCCGGGCCTTCATCTGCGCCGGGCTCTCGCCGTCGCGCTCCCCCTGGGCCGGATCGGTGAGGCACTGCTGCAGCCCGGTCGCGATGATCGCGAATCCGGCCCGGTCGAGTGCGCGGGATGCCGCGGCGAGCTGGGTGACGACGTCCTCGCAGTCACGGCCCTCCTCGATCATCTTGATCACTCCGGAGATCTGCCCCTGCGCCCGCTTCAGCCGGTTCAGCACCGACTTGAGCTCGTCACCTTCGAACTGCAGCTCCACGATCACTCCCTCTGCATACCCTTAGGGGTATTTTACCTCAGGGTCCGCGCCGCCCCGGAAACCCGTTCGGATCCGGTCGTCCGGGCCGTAGCCTGAAGACTCCGCCCGACTCCCAAGGAGCGCCGTGAGCATCGCAGCGACGAAGAGCAGTACGCCCACGTGGCGGCTCCTTCTCGGTTACGTCAGACCCCACCGCTGGGCCCTGCTGGCGGGCGCCGTGCTCTCTCTCGTCACCGGCGCCACCGGACTGCTGCTGCCGCTGGTGGCACGGGAGTTGATCGACGACCTCTCGCACGACCGGACCATCACCGGCGCGCTCCTCGTCATGTCGGGTCTGGTGGTCGCCAACGCGGCGGTGGGCGCGCTGGGCGGGTATGTGCTGCGGCGCACCGCCGAGTCGGTGGTGCTCGGCGCGCGGCGCGCGCTGTCGTCGTATCTGCTGCGGCTGCGGATCGCGGCCGTGGACCGCAGCGAGCCGGGCGACCTGATGGCCCGGATCACCTCCGACACCACCCTGCTGCGTGAGGTCACCACCGACTCGCTGGTGGGCATCGGCACGGGAGGGCTCACGCTCGTCGCGACGATCGTGATGATGGGCCTGGTCGATCCGGTCCTGCTCGGCGTCACCGTGGCCGTGATCTTCGGCGCGGGCACGATCCTCGGCGTGATCGTGCCGCGCATCAACCGGGCGAGCAAGCAGGCGCAGGACGCGGTCGGCGTCATGGGCGCCTCGCTGGAGCGAATCCTCGGCGCGCTGCGCACGGTGAAGGCGTCCGGCGCGGAGCACCGCGAGGAGCAGACACTGCACTCGGCGGCCGAGGAGTCCTGGCGGCAGAGCGTGCGGGCCGCCAAGTGGTCGGCGGCGGCGGGCAATACGGCCGGTCTCGCGATGCAGATCGCGTTCATCACCGTCCTCGCGGTGGGCGGGGCACGGGTCGCGACCGGCGCGGTCGACGTCGGCACCCTGGTGGCGTTTCTGCTGTACGTCTTCTATCTGATGTCGCCGATCCAGCAGGTCGTCGGCGCGATCACCCAGTACCAGACGGGCGCCGCGGCCCTCGCCCGTATCCAGGAGGCGCTGGCGCTGCCCGCCGAACCGGCGGCCCTGCCCGCCCCCCTGCCCTCGCCCGGCTCACAGCCGGCCGCGCTCGCCTTCACCGACGTCCGTTTCCGGTACGCCGACGACCTGCCGTACGTCCATCACGGAGTGACGTTCGAGGTGCCCGCGCAGGGCATGACGGCGTTCGTCGGGCCGTCCGGCGCCGGCAAGACCACCGTCTTCTCGCTCATCGAGCGGTTCTACGACCCCGAGTCCGGCGTGATCACCGTCGACGGCCGGGATCTGGCGGACTGGGAGCTGGCCCAGCTGCGGTCCGCGATCGGCTACGTCGAGCAGGACGCGCCGGTCCTGTCGGGCTCGCTGCGGGAGAACCTGCTGCTGGGGAACCCGGACGCGGACGAGGCGGCCCTGGCGCGGGTGCTGAAGACGACCCGTCTGGACGGCATGGTGGACAGGCTGCCGGGCGGCCTGGAGACGCTCGTCGGGCATCGCGGCACCAAGCTGTCCGGCGGTGAACGTCAACGGGTCGCCATCGCCCGTGCCCTGCTGCGCCGCCCCCGGTTGCTGCTCCTGGACGAGGCGACGTCGCAGCTGGACGCGGTGAACGAAGCGGCGCTGCGGGACACCGTCGCCGATGTCGCCCGTACGACGACGGTGCTCGTGGTCGCCCACCGGCTGTCGACGGTGACGATGGCCGACCGGATCGTCGTCATGGACGCGGGCAAGGTGCGCGCGGTGGGCACGCACCGCGAACTCGTGGCCGCCGACCCGCTGTACGCGGAGCTGGCGGCCACGCAGTTCCTGGCGACGGCCGGCTGACCGGTCCGGTCAGAAGGGGTAGTGGGCCTGCTGGGTGGCGATGGTCACCCAGCGGGTGTTGGAGAAGGCCTCGATGCCCCAGCGACCGCCGAACCGCCCGTATCCGGAGGCCTTGGCACCGCCGAAGGGAGCGTGCGGTTCGTCGGCCACCGACTGGTCGTTGACGTGCACGATCCCGGTCCGGATCCGGCGGGCGACGGCCAGCCCGTGAGTGGCGTTCTCGGTGATGATGCCGCAGGTCAGGCCGTTCTCCGTGTCGTTGGCGAGAGTGACGGCGGTGGCGTCGTCGGCGAACGACTCGACCACGCACACCGGCCCGAACGCCTCGGCGTGGTAGAGGTCGGCTTCCTTCGGCACCTCGGTGAGGACGGTCGCCGGGTGCACCGCCCCCTCCGGCTCCCCGCCGCCGACGAGGACCTTGGCTCCCTTGGCCACGGCGTCCCGTACCAGTCCGGCCACGCGCTGCGCGGACGACGCGGCCACCAGCGGGCCGACCACGGTGTGCGGGTCGCCCGGGTCACCGGACTGCAGGGAGGCGACCTTCGTGGTGAAGCGCTCGGTGAACTCCTCGGCGAGCGACTCGTGGACGAGGATGCGGTCGCCGGACATGCAGATCTGGCCGGCGTTCATGAACACGCTGAAGACGGCCGCGTTGACGGCGTAGTCCACGTCCGCGTCGTCCAGCACGATCACCGCGTTCTTGCCGCCCAACTCCAGGACAGCGGGCTTGAGATGGCGGGCCGCGTGCTCGCCGATGATCCGGCCCACGGGGGTCGAGCCGGTGAAGTTCACGCCTCGCACCCGCGCGTCCGCGACCAGCGCCTCGGCGACCTCGGCGGCGTCCTCACGGGCGTTGGTGACGACGTTCAGCACACCGTCCGGGAGTCCCGCCTCGCGCAGGACGTCGGCGATCAGCAGTCCGCAGGCGATCGGCGCGTCCTCGCTCGGCTTGACCACCACGGTGTTGCCCGCCGCGAGCGGCGCCGCGACGGCCCGTACGCCAAGGATGACAGGCGCGTTCCACGGCGCGAACGCGGCGACCACGCCCAGCGGTTCACGCACCGCCAGCCCCAGCGCGCCCTGCGCCTGGGCGTTCAGCACCTCACCGCGCGGCGCGGTGACGGCGGCCGCCGCCTCGCGCAGCATGTTCGCCGCGAGGGCCACGTTGAAGTACGCCCACGGGCGGGTGCCGCCGGCCTCGTTCGCCATCAGCTCGGCGACCTGATCGCCCCGGGCGTCCAGCAGGTCGGCCGCCTTCAGGAAGATCGCCCGGCGCGCGAAGGGCGCGAGGGCCGCCCATTCCTCGAACGCCGCGTCGGCGGCGTCCACGGCCCGGCGCACGTCCTCGGGTCCGGCCGCGGCGACCGTCGCGTACACCTCCCCCGTATACGGATTGACGTCCTCCGTGGTGCGGCCGGAGGCGGCGGGCACGTCCTTGCCGCCGATGAACAGTTCACGCGTGATGGGCATGGCGCCGACCTTTGTGTTCGCCGTGTGAAAGTTGATCCACTCTACCGCGCATGCTGCGAGCCGACTGCGGCTATGTCAAGGGTCTCAGGCCGCGGCTGCGCTTGCCGGGCCCGGCGGGGCG
Source organism: Streptomyces sp. NBC_00457 (assembly GCF_036014015.1). NCBI lineage: Bacteria > Bacillati > Actinomycetota > Actinomycetes > Kitasatosporales > Streptomycetaceae > Streptomyces > Streptomyces sp. NBC_00457. The sequence continues at coordinate 774,641 of NZ_CP107905.1, forward strand.
GAGGAGCCTCGGAGGTGAGGGCTCGCACGGCCCGCTCCTCGTCGGGCCGCCGCCTTCGAAGGAGGTCGATGATGGGCACGTTCGACAGCAACACACTGCGCCAGGCCATAGAAGGACACTCCGAGCAGCCGCTCCTCTCGCTCTACGCGGACGACGCGGAGCTGCGGATCGTGGACCGCAACACCCAGCCCAGCCACCCCAAGGTCCTGCACGGTCGGGACGAGATCGCCGAGATGCTCGCCGACGTCTACAGCCGCGACATCAAGTCGCACAAGCTGGAGCGATGCGTCGTCCAGGGCGACGACCTCGCGTTCAGCGAGTCCTGCGAGTACTCGGACGGCGTCCGGGTCCTCTCCGAGTCGATGGTGTCGCTGCGCGACGGCAAGATCGCCGAGCAGACCATGATCCAGGCGTGGGACGAGTAGCCGTCCGCCGCCCCGGCCACGGCGGCCGGGGCGGTGACGTCGCCCCTAGGTGAGCGTCCACTTCTGGTTGGCGCCCGTGCCGCAGGACCAGAGCACCAGCGGGGTGCGGTTGGCCGTGCCCGCGTTGGAGGCGTCGAGACACAGACCGGCGTGGACGTTGGTGATCGTCCCGTCGCCGTTGACGTTCCACTGCTGATTCGCCTGGCCGTTGCAGTCCCAGATCACGACCTTGGTGCCGTTGGTCGTGCCCAGGTTGTAGGCGTCGAGGCACTTGTTGCCGTACACCACGAGTTCCTTGCGGGAGGTGTACGTCCAGGACTGGTTGCGGCCTCCGTTGCAGTCCCACAGCTCGGCCTGGATGCCGTTGGTGATGGTGTTGTCGTGGACGTCCAGGCAGCGGGACGACTGGGCGCCGACGACGAGGGAGCCGTTGGTGCCGGGCAGGGGGCGGACCGCGATGCCCTCGACGGCGGGGCCGCCGGTGAACGTGAGGGTGTTGGCGGAGCCCTTGGAGAGGGAGACCTGGACGGAGACGGTGCCCGCGGCGGATCCGGTCGGCGGGAAGGCGACCGTGGTGCTGGTCTGGCCGTTGACCTGGAGGGTCGCCGTGCGGGTCGCGGAGGTGTTGTTGGTGTAGGAGACGTCCACGACCTTCACGCCCGTGTTCGCCGCCGTCACGCCGGTGAAGCGTCCCGTGGAGGCAGGCTCGTACGTGCTGCCCGCCGCCTCCGTGCCGCCGGTGACCCTGAGCATCACCGAGCCGCCCGCCGGGACACTGGCCGTGTAGCCGGTGGCATGCGACCCCACGTTCTGCCGCGCCCACAGGTCCCGGACGGTCGCGGAGGCGTTCGTCAGGCCGAGGTCGGCCCAGCGGACGGTGATGTTCTTCGCGGCCGAGGTGCGGTTGAGGAGGACGACGGCGCGGTTGCCGGTGCCGGACAGGACCTTGCCGTAGACCTGCGCTCCCGTGGTGTCCTCGGCGACCTCGACGCCCTGGAGGCCGCGCGGGTCCTGGTCCACGGCGATGACCTCGGGGTTCTTGAGGATGTTCGCGGTCTCGGCGGTCATGGTCGCGAGGTTGTTCCCGGCGAGGAGCGGGGCGCCGGAGATCGCCCAGAGGTTCATGTGGGTGCGGTTCTGGGCGGCGGTGAAGCCGTCCATGCCGACCATCAGCATGTCGGGGTCGTTGTAGTAGCCGGTGTGCTGGGCGGTGGGGTGCAGGTTGGTGTCGTAGTTGGCCAGCAGGCTCGGCATGGAGGGCTGGTTGCCCCAGTAGATGATGTCGGTGTTGGTCCGCCACATCGCGCCCTGGCCCGGGGCCCAGTTCCAGGGGTTCTGCTTGCCCCAGTTGCAGATCGAGAGCGTGAGCGGGCGGCCCGTGGTCGCCGTGGCCTTGGCGATCGCGTCGCTGATGGCCTGGTACGTCGACTTCGCGTCGAGGCCCTCGGCGTCGCCGCCGCACCAGTCAACCTTGACGAAGTCGAAGCCCCACTTGGAGAACTGGAGCATGTCCTGCTCGTAGTGGCCCTCACTGCCCGAACCCGGCGCGGCGGGGCGGCCCGTCGGGAAGTAGTAGCCGCAGCCGTCCTTGCCGGCGTCGGTGTAGATGCCCGCCTTCAAGCCCTTGCTGTGGATGTAGTCGGCGATGGCCTTCATGCCGCCCGGCCACTCGGCCTCGTCGACGGTGATGTTGCCGGCGCTGTCGCGGGTGCCCTGCCACCAGCCTTCGTCGATGTTGATGTACTTGTATCCGGCGGCCGGCAGACCGGCGGCGACGAACGCGTCGACCTGCTGCTTGATGACGTTGTAGTCGATCTTCGCGGCGAAGCTGTTCCAGGAGGCCCAGCCCATCGGGGCGGTGGGGACCGGTACCTGACGGGTCGCCACGGCGGCCGGGGCCGCCTTGAAGGGTGCGCTCGGGTTGGCGACGAGGAGTACGGCTGCCACGGCCGCCAGTAAGGCGACGGTGCGCAGGACGAGGGTGCGGAACATACGGCTCCTTTGCCGATAGCCATAGCCGAGATGGCCGAAATATCGAACGAGGATCGGTTATCCGAACGGTGCGGCGCGCTGAAAGTAGAGCCGCGAGGGGTGCAAGTCAACGGATGTGACGCGTGCGGGTGCGGGATTGCATGCGGTCTTGCGCCGACGGAACACTGACGCCCGGGTACCGGCAGCGGGCGCGGGCGTTGGGGATGCGGATCCCCTGATGTCCGGCATCGGGCTGCTCGGCATGCGTGAACGCGTCACCGCCCTCGGCGGCTGGCTGCGCACCGAACCGCGCGGCGAGCACAGCTTCACCGTCCCAGGCCGAACTCCCCGTGGACCAGACGTCATGATCCGCGTACATCGAGGTGGTGGCCGAGGCCGCCGACGGGAAGGCGGGCCTGGAGCTCGCCAGGGAACACCTTCGCGACATCGTGCTCATCGACATCCAGATGCCGGTCGTCGACGGCATCGAGGCGACCCGGCGCATCGCCGCCGACCCGGCCCTGGCCCAGGTGCACGTCGTCATCCTGACCAACTACGGCTTGGACGAATACGTCTTCAACGCGCTGCGCGCCGGCACCGCCGGATTCCTCGTGAAGGACATCGTGCCGGAAGACCTCCTGCACACGGTACGCGTCGCCGCGCGGGGAGACGCCCACGTGAGGCCGTCGCCCTGGTCGCGCAGGGACTGTCCAACGACCAGATCGCCGACCGCATGGTGATCAGCCCGATGACCGACGAAAACCCATATCAACCGGGCCATGGCCAAGCTCCACGCCAACTCCTGACATCCACGGGCGGGCTTCGCAGAGGTGTCGGGCGGCGATCCCGGGCTACCGGTCGGGCATGGGCAGGATTCTGGTCGGCACATGTTCCTGGACGGATCCGGCACTGGTGTCCAGTGGCTGGTACCCGCCCGGGCGGCGGGACGCGGCGGGGCGGCTGCAGTACTACGCGGAGCAGTTCCCCCTGGTGGAGGTGGACGCCACTTACTACGGCCTGCCCAGAGAGCGCAACAGCGGTCTGTGGGTTGAGCGGACACCGAACGGCTTCCGGTTCGACGTAAAGGCCTTCTCGCTGCTCACGGGGCATCGGACACGCGCCGCAGCCCTGCCCGCCGATCTGCGGGACGCCCACGCCCGAAACGCCACGGAGCCCGGGCTGCTCGACGAGGTGTGGCAGCGGTTCGCCACGGCACTCGAACCGCTGCGGCGGGCGGGACGGCTGGGCACCGTACTGTTCCAGTTTCCGCCCTGGTTCACGCCCGGTGCCCGCGCCGAAGCAGTCCTGCAACAGTGCGCTCAGCGCACGGAAGGGTGGCCGGTCGCCGTGGAGTTCCGGCATCCCGAGTGGTGGCGGGCGGAACGGCGGGCCGCGTCCTCACAGTTGCTCGCACGACTGGGCATGAGCGCTGTGGCTGTGGACATGGCGCAGTCGGTGCCCGACGCGGTCCCTCCGGTCACCACCGTCACCACGCCCCGGCTGGCGGTCGCACGCTTTCATGGGCGGAGCAGGTCGTGGGGAACCGGCAGCAAGGAGGACCGGTTCCGGCACACGTACACGACCGATGAACTGGCGGAGTGGTTACCACGGCTGCACTCGATGGCCGGCCGTTGCGACGAACTCCACGTCCTGTTCAACAACTGCTGCGCGGACGCCGCCGTACGCGCCGCACAGTCGATGCGCCAATTGCTCACGCCTCGGCCCGGGCCGTGACCTCCCACGTCCGGTGGTCGGCACAGCGCTCGGTTCAGCGGGCGGTGTAGCCGCCGTCGACGAGGTGGTAGCTGCCGTGGATGAAGGACGCCCGGTCGGAGAGGAGGAAGGCGACCAGGTCGGCGACCTCCTCGGGGCGGCCCAGGCGGCCGGTGGCGTGCAGGGCGGTGAGGCCGTTGTAGGCGTCCTGGTCCATGGCCTGCAGGGCGGGGGTCTCGATGAAGCCGGGGCCGACGGCGTTGATACGGATGCCCTTGTCGGCGTACTCGAGCGCGGCAGCCTTGGTCAGGCCGAGGACGCCGTGCTTGGCGGCGACGTAGGCCGAGGAGCCCGCCCAGCCGACGGAGCCGAGGATGGACGCGACGTTGACGATGGCGCCCGCTCCGGCGGTCTGCATGGCGGGGATCTCGTAGCGCATCGAGTAGAAGACGCCGTCGAGGTCGGTGCGCACGACACGGTTCCAGACGTCGATGTCGTACTCGCCGACGGGCGTGCCGTCGGCGCCGATGCCCGCGTTGTTCACGGCCAGGTGCAGGGCGCCGAAGGTGTCGACGGTGAAGCGTACGGCGGCCTCGACCGAGGCGGCGTCGGAGACGTCCACGCGTACGGCGGCCGCCTTGATGCCCTCCGACTTCAGCTGCTCCGCGGCCTCTTCGGCGCCTTCGAGGTTGTAGTCGGCGATGACGACCGCCGCGCCGCTCTGGCCCAGTCGGCGGGCGACGGCGAGGCCGATGCCGGAGGCGGAGCCGGTGACGAAGGCTGTCCTGCCGTCGAACTCGGTGGCGTATTCGGTGGTGCTCATGGTCACTCTTTCCTTGCGCTGGTGGGGTGGGAGGGGTGGAGGGAAGCTGCGGCCACATCGCGGCCCAAGGCTCCGGCCGCCTGTTCGGTGAGGGTGTCGTAGGCGCGGTTCACCCAGGCCGGAAGTCCTGCCGCGTCCTGGTGCTCCTGGCGCGCCCACGTGCGCAGGGCTGCGCTCAGCACCCCGGCGGCGGCCCCGACGACGACGGCGGGGCGTATGTCCTGGCCGGGGTCGGTGCCGAGCCGGTCGGCGATGACCGCGATCGACTCGTCCTGGGCGTCGACGCGGATCCGCTCGTACGCGGCGAACAGCGTCGGTTCGGCGTCCACGAGCCGCAGCAGTTCACGCCACCGCACGTAGGCGCGCCTGCCCAGCGATTCCCGGGCGGCGAGCCACTCCCCCACGGCGTTGCGGTAGGCGATCAGCGGTGGCTCGTCGACGGGGCGTCCCCGCAGAGCGGCGTTGATGCGAGTCCCGTCGGCGCGGGTGAAGTCCAGCGCCGCGTCCTCCTTGCCCTGGAAGTGACGGCTGAAGGTGCGGCGCGTGACATCGGCGCGCTCGGCGATCGCCTCGACGGTGACTGCCGAAACGCCGTGTTCGAGGATCAGGTCGACGGCCGCGGCGGCCATCGCCTCCCGTGTCTGCCGGGCCTTGCGCTGCCTGCGGTCCTCGGCCGGTGCACCGGCTGGTGTGCCGGTGTCCGGCTCCTTCGCCTTCATGAGTTTCACCGTACACCCATCATGTCCCGTCGAGACTTCTGTCCCATTGAGACATGAGCCCCTCCCGACAGGGAGTCTATGTGAGCTACCTCCAATTAGCCACAGCCAGCCCCTCAATCGCCAAGTTTCCAGCAGCACTATTGACACACTCACCCATCTACCTCTGTGATGGCTAATGCTCAGTAGCCAAAGTCAGGGGTCAAGGTGTCCATCGGGTTCTCGATCGACGAGAGGGTCGCCGACATCGCACGGCGCACCGGCGAATTCGTACGGGAGGTCGTGCTGCCCGAGGAGCAGGCGTGCGACGGGAACGTCCATGACGGACCGGAGCCGCTGCGGCGCAGGCTGCAGGAGGCGGCCAGGGCGGCGGAGGTGTTCGCTCCGCACGTGGGCGCGGAGTGGGGCGGGCTCGGCCTTGATCTCTGCGGTCAGGCCGTGGTGTTCGAAGCGGCCGGGTACTCGCTCCTTGGCCCGCTCGCACTCAACTGCGCGGCGCCCGACGAGGGCAACATGCACCTGCTCGAAGTGGTCGCCACCGAGGGGCAGAAGGAGCGGTATCTGCACCCGCTGGCGTCCGGTGAGGTGCGTTCCTGCTTCGCGATGACCGAGCCGGCGCCGGGCGCCGGATCCGATCCCCGTGCGCTGGCCACCACCGCGACGAGGACCGGGGGCGGCTGGCGGATCGACGGCCGCAAGTGGTTCATCAGCGGCGCCGACGGGGCCGCCTTCGCCATCTGCATGGCCCGCACCAGCGGCGTCCCCGGAGACGCGGGCGGCGCGACGATGTTCCTCGTCGACGCCGACAACCCCGGCATGAAGATCGTCCGGAACATCGACACCCTGGATCAGGGCCTGTTCGGCGGGCACAGCGAGGTCGTCCTCGACGGCTGCGAGGTCGGCGACGACGCCGTGCTGGGCGAGGTGGACCAGGGCTTCACACAGGCGCAGGTGCGTCTCGGGCCCGCCCGTATGACGCACTGCATGCGCTGGCTGGGGGTGGCGCGCCGGGCACAGGACATCGCCCTGGAGCGCGCGGCGGACCGCTCGGCCTTCGGCCGGCCGCTGGCCGAACTGGGCATGGTGCAGCAGCTGCTGGCCGACTCCGAGATCGACATCGAGACCAGCCGCGCGGTGCTGTGGCGGGCCTGCTGGGAACTGGACCAGGGCCGCTCGGCCGCCCAGCACACCTCGATCGCCAAGACGTACGTCTCCGAGGCGGTGAACCGGGTCGTCGACCGGGCCGTGCAGGTGTGCGGTGCGCTCGGCATCTCGGGGGACGCGCCGCTGTCGCGGCTGTACCGCGAGGTGCGCCCGTTCCGTATCTACGACGGCCCGTCCGAGACCCACCGCTGGGCCATCGCCAAGCGCGCGGTGCGGGCGGCGCGCGAGCGGAGGGCCGGACGATGACCGCACCCGAGACAGCGACAACTGCCCCCGACACGACCGTCATCGGCATCGACGGTCCTGGCCTGCAGCGCTACTTCGAGCGCCACGTACCGGAATGCGCGGGCCCGTTGAGGGTGAAGCCGCTGCACGGCGGGCGCTCCAATCTCACCTACGACGTGACCGACGGGACGCACCGGTGGGTGCTGCGCCGTCCGCCGCTGGGCGTGCTCACGCCGACCGCGCACGACATGGACCGTGAGTACCGCGTCGTCGCGGCGCTCGACGGCACCGGGGTGCCGGTGGCGCGAGCCGTGCTGTCGTGCACCGACCCGGCGGTGATCGGGGCGCCGTTCTGCGTCGTCGACTTCGTCGAGGGCGCCGTGCTGCGCGACGGCGACGAGGCCGCCGAGCTGCCGCCGGCCGACGCACGGCGCAGCGCCGAGGCACTCGTGGACGCCCTGGTGGCACTGCACTCCGTCGACCCCGCCGAGGTCGGACTCGGCGACTTCGGCCGTCCCGACGGCTATCTCGAACGCCAGGTGCGGCGGTGGCGCAGCCAGTGGGACAAGGTCGCCACCCGTACGCTGCCCGACCTCGACGCGCTGCACCGCCGGCTCGCCCGCTCCCTGCCCGTCAGCGGTACCCCGGCGATCGTGCACGGCGACTACCGCCTCGACAACACCATCCTGGCGCCCGGCGACTTCGGGCGGATCGCCGCGATCGTCGACTGGGAGATGGCCACGCTCGGCGATCCTCTCGCCGACCTCGGGATGCTGCTCATGTACTGGGACCCGACCTGTGAGCCGGTGCTCGGGGCGCGCCACGTCCCGACGGCCAACCCCGGTTTCCCCTCGGGCCGTGAGCTGGCCGAGCGGTATGCCGCGCGATCCGGCCGGGACATCGCGGACCTGGCCTTCTTCCAGGCGCTTGGCTGCTTCAAACTCGCCGTCATCGCGGAGGGCATCCACGCCCGCTTCTCGGCGGGGCAGACCGTCGGCACCGGCTTCGACCGGGTCGGCTCCGCGGTCCCGGCGCTGCTGCGCTCGGGCCTTGAACTGCTGCCGTGACCACTGGCACGTACGCACTGAACGAAGGAGGGCCCGTGCGAGACCGACTGTCCGGAATGATCGCCCTGGTCACCGGCGCGACCGGCGGCATAGGCGACGCCGTCGTGCGCCGGCTGGCCGCCGAGGGTGCCGCGGTGGCGGTGACCGACGTGGACGCCGGGCGCTGCGAGGCGCTGGCGAAGGAGCTGACGGACGGCGGGGCGCGGGCGCTCGGCCTGGCGCTCGACGTCAGCGACGAGGAGGCGTGGCGCGCCGCGGTCGATCGTGTCGTCGCCGAGCTGGGCGGCCTGTCGGTGCTCGTCAACAACGCGGGCATCGCCGAGCTGCGGACCGTCGAGACGGAGACCCAGGAGTCCTGGGACAAGGTCATCGCGGTCACCCAGACCGGTGTCTGGCTGGGCATGAAGTACGCGGGGCCCGCGATCGAACGCTCCGGTGGCGGCTCGATCGTCAACATCGCCTCGATCTTCGGTACGGTCGGCGGCTTCGGCAGCCAGTTCTCGTACCACGCGGCCAAGGGCGCGGTCCGGCTGATGACGAAGAACGCCGCACTGCACTGGGCCACGCGCGGCGTGCGCGTCAACTCCATCCACCCCGGCTTCATCGAGACACCCCGCTCCCGCGAACTGTGGCGGGGCACGCCCCGGCACACCGCGATGCTGGAGGGCACCCCGATGGGACGCCTCGGCCGGCCCGACGAGGTCGCGGGGACGGTGGCGTTCCTCGCTTCGAGCGACGCGAGTTTCGTCACCGGCTCCGAGCTGTACGTGGACGGGGGCTGGACGGCGCGCTGACCGACAGACCGGCAGCGGACGGGGCGGCGAGGCACCCGCCGTACCCCCCCTTCGTGCGATATCAGCGCACGCGCGTGTACTGATTCACGCCGCCGACGAACGCCACCGTCGCCTTCTCCTGCAGTACGAGGACATCCAGGTGCGCCGCCGTCTCGTTGACCGCGAGCATCTGGTTGAAGGCGCTGAGGTCGCCGAACGGCACCTCCCGGCGCGTCCACGCGAGCCCCCGCGCCACCGCGTGGGCGTCGAGCGTGTCCTCACCCAGCGCCGCCAGGCTCTTGGCCAGCCGGTCGTCGTGGTGGGCCAGCAGCTCGGCGACCCGGGTGTGCGCGCTGTCGGCGACCGGCCCGTGCGCGGGCAGCAGGCGGGCGTCGGCGTACCGGCTCATCAGCCGCAGCGAGTCCAGGTAGTCGGCGAGCGGACGGCCGCCCGGCTCGGCCAGTTCGAAGCCGATGGACGGCGTGATGTGCGGCAGCACATGGTCCCCGGAGAACAGCAGCCCCCGCTGCTCGTCCAGGAAGACCACATGTCCCTTGGTGTGTCCGGGAGTTGGCACGACATGCAGTTCTCGGTCACCGAAGCGAAGCGTCTCCGCGGCGAGCCAGCGGTCGGGAGCCTCCCACACGCTCGGGTCGTAGCCGCCGTGGTCCATCGCCCGGATACGGTCGGCCAGTTCGCCCGCTCCGGCCCTGCGCAGGGTCTCCAGTGAGCCGGCGGGTTCGTCGCTGCGCAGCCGGTCGAGCATCTCCAGGCCCGGGCGTTCCCCCGCGCCGAGATAGACGCGCGAGCCCAGCAGCCGGCGCAGTTCCACCGCATTCGTGTAGTGGTCGCGGTGGATGTGGGTGACCAGGATGTGGCTGATGTCGCCGAGGTCGCGGCCGATGGCGGCCATGGCCTCCTCGAGCGCCTTGCGCGCCTCGGGGATCGCCCAGCCGCCGTCGATCATGACGATGCCGTCGTCGTCGGCCAGGCCCTCCAGCAGGTAGACGTTGACGGCGTGAAGGCCGTCGTTGGGCAGTGGCAGGGGAACGCGGTGCACTCCGGGCTGTACGGTCTGGACTCCGGCGGCGGCCCACGGGCCCTGGTCGAACCGCGCTGTCATGACTCTCCTTACCGATGCACCGCCGCGGATCATGCCCGAGGGCATGCGCGGCGGTGCGGTCCGTGAATGTGTGGCCTCGTCAGGCCTGGTCGGGGGTACGGGTATGCAGTCGGACGGCCAGGTTCCGGGCCCCGCTCCGGTCGAGCTTGCCCACCTTGGTCTGGGGCAATTCCTCGATGCCGTACACGAATTCGGGCCACTTGGTCTTGGACAGGCCGACACTCTCCAGGTGCCCGGTCACCTCGGCCAGTTCGATGCCGTCGCCGTCCTCGGTGACGACGAGCAGTGCCACGCGTTCGCCCAGCACGTCGTCGGGAACCGCCGCGACACAGGCCCTGGCCACGCGCGGGTAGCTCGCCACCGCACGCTCGATCTCGGTGATGTCGATATTGCGGCCGCCGCGGATGATGATGTCCTTCTCGCGGCCCATGATGCTGACGGTGCCGTCCTCATGAGTCATCACCAGGTCGCCGGTGGGCAGATAGCCGTCCTCCGTCAGCGCCGGCGGCTCGACCCTGCCGTCGCGGGCGTAACCGAGGAAGAGGGAGGGGCCGCGCACCTGCGCGCGGCCGGTCACGCCGGGTCCGGCCACCTGCCCGTCGGGAGTGAGCGCGCGCACATGCGTACCCGGGAAGGGGCGGCCGTCCCTGCCGAGCCGGATCTCCTCGGGTTCGTCGGGGCTCGGCGAGGTGTGGCCGAGGCACTCGGACATGCCGAAGACGCGGAGGATCTTTGTGCCCAGGGACTGTTCGGCGCGGGCCAGGGCGCCGCGGTCCATCGGCCCGCCGCCGACGGTGATCGACCGGACGCCGCTGAGGATGCCGGAGCCGGCCGCCTCGGTGCCCATCTGCAGCGCCATCGTCGGTACGCACATGGTCCAGCGGACGTCGGCGTCGGCCATCCGCCGCAGCACGGCGGCCCTGTCCCACTTCCCTGTCATCACGAGCGGCCCGCGCAGCAGGAGGGAGAGGTAGACGCCGAAGCAGTACGCCGCCGTCGACGACAGCGGCACGATCGCGGCGACGGCATCGCCGGGCGACAGGCCGTTCACGGCGATGGTGCTCTCGGCGGCATAGCGCAAGGCCGGTTCGGACTGTACGACGCCCTTGGGCCGTCCGGTCGACCCGGAGGTGAGGCCGATCAGGGCACCGCCCGACCAGCGCGACACCTCACGCCTGCTGGGTGCGGACAGGCACCTCCAGCCGTCGAGCACGCTCTGCTCTGGGCCCGGCAGCCGTTCGGGCACCGCCCACTCGTCGATCGCCGAGGGCTCGGCGACGACGGCGTCCGGGCGGATGTCCTCCCAGGCCGCGGCGAACTCGGCCTGTGTGGTGTGCCGATTGACCACCGCGATCACTCCTCCGCTCAGGCCCACGGCAAGAGTGGCGGCGACGGTACGCCATGAGTTGTCGGCCTGGACCATGACGGTGCCGCCCGCTCCGCCTGCCGTGCCGATGGCCGGCGCTCCGGCCATCCGCGTGGCCTCGCCGAGCAGCTCCCGTGCCGTATGGACACCCGTGTCGTCGATGACCGCAACGAAGTCGGCCAGATCCGCCTTCTGTTGGAACTCCCGCACTACCTGTCGCATCTTGTCCCTCGCTGCGCGTGCCGAACTCCGTCTACTGAACGCCGCCGAACATCTCCGCCTCGTGCCCCATCACCGCGATGCGGCGGCCCTTCATGTCGCCGACCTGTGCCACGGCATCGGCCCATTCCCGGCTCGCGAGGGCCTTCTTGAGGTCGTCCGGGGAGTCGAAGCCGAGCACGGAGATTCCGTCCCAGCCTTCGGAGCGCGGCTCCAGGGCGGCGTCGATCTCGGTGTGCCGCCAGGAACGCAGTCCGGGCAGGCGGTAGGTCAGCTCCGCGTGGTCGCCGCGCCACCACTCGATGAACTGCTCGTGCGTCCATTCCGGAGGACGGGCTGCCAGCAGGACGAGGTTGTACATGACGGTCCTCCGTACGCGATCGGATCACAGTGTTCGGGTCACAGGGGTGGTCAGTCGAAGCGAATCTCGGACGAGCGGCCGATCAGCAGGCGCTGCAGCCGGCCTTCGCCGTTCACCCGCCCCGCGGCGACGAAGCTCGCCTCGGGGACACCGGCGCGTCGTACCTCCCCGAGGAACAGCTCGTCCTGGCCGAGCGTGGTCGCCGACAGCCGATGGTGAGTGCGGGTGCCCTTCTCGCGCTGTTCGAGGTAGCCGACGAGGGCGGCGCGGTCGCCGGCGAAGTCGGTGGCGTTGCCGTCACCGGTGGAGAACAGGATGGAGAGCGAGAAGTCGTCGCTGATCAGGTCGAGGATCTTGGACGGCTCGTCCCCGTCGAGGATCTCGAACCATGCGGTGAGGAAGGGGGCGGCGGTCGAGGTGTCGGTCATGTCCGGCTCCTGTCGTTCGTGGCCTGCCCGGACCAGTCGACGAGCTCGAAGGAGGTGGTGAAGAATGACTGGTAGCGCGCCAGGAGTCCGGCGGGCGATACGACCGCTGCCGACAGGAAGGAACCGGTGTACCGCCCGCCCTCCGTGACCACTCCGTAGACGGTTTCGACGTCGCCGTCCCGGCTGTAGCGCAGGATCTCGTGCGCCCGGTCCACGGGATTGCGGCCGGCGATGTATGCGGCGAAGTCCTCCTTCGACTTGCCGATGACCTCCTTGCCCGGCAGGGCGATGAGGAAGCGGAAGTCGGGTTCGAGCAAGTCCAGTGTCCGCTCGGGACGCCCGCTGTCCATGCTGGCCATGTATGCACGCAACGCCATAGGAGCCCCTTCAGATCAACCTGATTCAAATTCAATTCAGTTTGGATGGTAATCCCGTGGAAACAGACCTGGCAATAGTGCGTCACGAAGCTTCCGCGGCGGTAGCGCGGCGTCGGAAGGGGGAACGACGAAGCCCCCTGACGGATGTCCGGCAGGGGGCAAGGAGGAGAGCGGGGCGGGCCGCTCAGGGCGTCACGTGGCGACCATCCGTACGCAGGCGCCCTCGATCAGTTCGCTGACCTCCGACAGCGGTGTCGGCCCCGACGGCCGGTACCACCGCCAGACGCTCACGATCAGGCCGAGCAAGCTCGAGCCCAGCAGTTGCGCGTCCCGCAGCGGGAACGCGCCCTGCGACATGCCCCGTACGAGAAGGTTGGTCCAGTCCCGCTCGACGAGTTGGACCAGCTGACGGGCCGCGACGCGCTCGGCCTCCTCACGCTTGGACTTCCGGGCGCCGGAGAGCAGGTCCATGTGGTTCTGCAGGATGCGCATCTGCAGGACCTCCTGGTCGGAGACGTCGTACGCCGCGCGTACGGCCGCCCGCAGCGCCTCGACCGGGTCGGCGACGTCCGCGGTCGCCTCCGTGAACTTGTCGTGGGAGCGCTGGAGCTCCAGCCGCATGATGGTGAGCAGGCAGTGGGTCTTCGACTCGAAGTAGTGATACAGCGCCGTCTGCCCGATGCCGACCCGCTCCGCCACGGTGGACCACTTGGTGGCCTCGAACCCTGTCTCGCCGAAGCAGTCGACGGCAGCCGCCAGAATGGCGGCACGCTTGGACCTCGGTCCCGCTTCCGGTTCAACGATCCTTGTCGCCATGACCTACCTGTCTCCTGGCTGCCGCCCACCTCGTAGGTACCCGAGAGTAGCCCCAAGCTGAACTCAGTTGCCAATCGACTTCAGGTCAAAGGCGCTCGAGCACCGTCGCATTGGCCATGCCACCGCCCTCGCACATCGTCTGCAGCCCATAGCGCGAGCCGGTCCTGCGCAGCTGGTGGACGAGCGTGGTCATCAGCCGGGCGCCGGTGGCGCCGAGCGGATGTCCGAGCGCGATGGCGCCGCCGAAGGCGTTGACCCGTTCCTCGGCGGCGCCGATCTCCTTCTGCCAGGCCAGCACCACGGAGGCGAAGGCCTCGTTGATCTCGACCAGGTCGATCTCGTCGATCGACAGTCCGGCCCTGTCCAGGACCTTCTCGGTGGCGGGGATCGGGCCGGTCAGCATGTGGATCGGGTCGGAGCCGACCACGGCCATGGTGTGCACGCGTGCGAGCGGGGTCAGACCGTGGCGGCGTACCGCCTCCCCGGATGCGATCAGCAGGGCGGCGGCACCGTCGGAGATCTGGCTGGCGACGGCGGCAGTCAGCCGGCCGTCCTCGGTGAGGGTCTTCAGTCCCGCCATCTTCTCGAGCGTGGTGTCGGCGCGCGGGCCCTCGTCGGCGGCGAGCCCGAACGCCGGGGTGATCTCGTCGTCGAAGACGCCGTCGGCCTGGGCGGCGAGGGCCCGCTGGTGGCTGGTGAGCGCGAACCGCTCCATGTCCGTACGGGAGATGCCCCACTTCTCGGCGATCAGCTCGGCCCCGCGGAACTGCGACACCTCCTGGTCCCCGAAGTGCTCGCGCCAGCCGTCCCCCGCAAACGGACTGCCCATGCCGGCCTGTTCGCCGACGAACATCGGGCTGGCGATGGGCACCAGGCTCATCACCTCCACACCACCGGCGACCACCAGGTCGGCGGCGCCCGAGCCGACCGCCTGGGCGGCGAAGTGCACGGCCTGCTGGGAGGAGCCGCACTGGCGGTCGATGGTGGTGCCGGGAACGTGCTGCGGCAGTCCCGCCGACAGCCAGGCGGTGCGGGCGATGTTCCCGGTCTGTGCGCCGATCTGGCTGACGCACCCGAAGTACACGTCGTCGACGGCGCCCGGGTCGGCGCCGGTGCGTTCCAGCAGGGCGCGCAGCACATGGGCGCCGAGGTCGGCGGGGTGCACGCCGCTCAGCGCGCCCTTGCGGCGGCCGACGGGGGTGCGGACGGCTCCGACGATGAATGCTTCCGACACGGTGGGCAGGCTGGGCACGGTGGGCTCCATGGGTTTCGGGGACGGGATCAGGTTCCGGAGATCCTGGGCGGTACGCGCGTGAAGTCCGGCGTCCGCTTGTCGAGGAAGGCGGCGACGCCCTCGCGGCCCGCGTCGGAGGCGGCCGCGGCGGCGAGCGCACGTGCCTCGCGGTCCAGGTGCGGGCCCAGGTCCTCGGTCAGCCCGGAGGCGACGAGTCGGCGGGTGGTGCCGAGGGCGGCGGTGGGTCCGCGGCGCAGGGCCTCGGCCGTGCGCGCGGCCTCGGCGGCCAGTTGGTCGGTGGCGACGACCCGGCTCACCAGTCCGATCGCCGCGGCTTCCGCCGCCGGTATGCGGCGGTTGGTCAGCAGCAGATCCAGCGCTCGCTTGGGTCCGACGAGCCGGGGCAGGAACCAGCTGACTCCGGCGTCCGGTGAGTAACCGATACCGGTGTACGCGGCGGTGAACGAGGCGTTGTCGGCGGCGAGGGTGATGTCGGCGGCCGCGGCCAGGCCGATGCCCGCGCCGGCGACCGCGCCCCGCACGGCGGCCACCATCGGCGCGTCGATCGCGGCGAACGTACGCAGAGCCTCGTGCAGCGCGTCGGTCACCGCGGTGAGGTGCTTCTCCAGTGCCTCGCCGGAGAGCCGGGAGAACTCCCTGAGATCGCCGCCGACGCAGAAGGACTTCCCCTCGCCGGTGAGCAGCACGGCCCGTACGGTCCCGCGCTCGCAGGCTCGTGCCGCGTCGAGGAGTCCGTGCGCCATGTCGAGGCCGATGGCGTTGCCCGCCTCGCCCCGGCGCAGGGTGATGTGGGCCAGACCGTCGCCGTGGATGTCGATGCCGACGCTCATCGCGCCGTCCAGCCGCCGTCGACGGTCAGGACCTGCCCGGTGCAGTACGAGGAGGCGTCCGAGGCGAGGTACAGCAGCGCGCCGTCGAGTTCATGACCGTCGCCGCCGCGCCGCAGCAGGGTGTTGCGCTCGACCCAGCGGCTGGAGCGCTCGTCGCCGAAGAGGTCCGCGGTCATCTCGGTGCGGAACCAGCCCGGGGCGAGGGCGTTGACGCGGATGCCGCTCGCGCCCCACTGTCCGGCCAGCTCCCGGGTCAGCCCTATCAGTCCGGCCTTGGACGCCGAGTAGCTCGCGCCGCCGAGGGGGGCGGCGGTCACCAGGCCGAGGATGGAGGAGACGTTGATGATGCTCCTGCCGCCCGCTTGACCGGGCCCTTCGGCGATGAGCCGGGCGAGGTGAAAGGGAGCGGTGAGGTTGACGCCCAGGACGTCGGCGAAGGCGTCGGAGGACTCGTCCTCGGCGCGCGTCTCGCCGGACGTCGCCGCGTTGTTGACCAGGACGTCGATGCGGCCGGTGGCGGCCAGTGCCGTCTCCGTCAGCCGCGTACGGTCGGCTTCGAGCGATACGTCGCAGGCGACGGGGTGGATGCGCGCGTCGGAGTCGGCGAGTTCCTTCAGCCGGTCGATGCGGCGGGCGGCGGCGAACACGATGGCGCCGGCCTGCGCGAGGACGGCGGCGAAGCGGGCGCCGAGCCCGGCGGAAGCGCCGGTGACGATCGCTGTCCTGCCCTCCAGCGAGAAAAGCTCGGCGGCGGATCGCGGCGCGCTCACTCGTCCACCCCGATCGGCAGGGCGGTCGCGCCGCCGTCGAGCACCAGGGTCTGGCCGGTCATCCATGAGGAGGCGTCGGAGGCCAGGAACAGCGCCGCGTTCGCCACGTCCTCCACCGTGCCGAGGCGCCGCAGCGGCAGCTTGGCGGTGAGGATGGGCTCGCGCACCTCCCACACCGCCCGCGCCAGCTCCGTCTTGATCAGCCCGGGGGCGATGGCGTTCACCCGTGCCCGCGGCCCGAGTTCGTAGGCGAGCTGCCGGGTCATGTGCAGCATGGCGGCCTTGGTGGCGTTGTAGTAGCCGATGTGCGGATCGACGATCAGCCCGCCGACGGAGGCGATGTTGACCACCGCTCCCCCGTGCTCGGCCATCCAGGCCCGCCAGGCGTACCGGGTCCAGGCGATCATGCCGTACTGGTTGACGCGTACGGTCTTCTCGGCACGCGACACGTCCAGGTCGAGCAGATCGCCGTGGTACGGGTTGGTCGCCGCGTTGTTGACGAGGATGTCGACCCTGCCGAAGCGGATCATGGTCTCGTCGACGCAGGCCTCGGCCTGGTCGGGCTCACCGGCGTTGGCCACCACCGTGTGGACGTCGCCGTCGCCCTTCACCCGCAGCAACTCCTCGCGCGCCTCGGCGAGTCCGGCCGCCTTGCGGGCCGCGATCACCACGTGTGCTCCGGCCGCCCGGTAGGCGGTGGCGATGCCCAGGCCGATGCCGCGGGATCCGCCGGTGATGACGGCGACCTTGCCCTCCAGGGTGTCGGTGCTCACGCTGCCCCTGCCTTCGTGTCGGTCTTGTGCTGCTCGGGCTGCTTGTACTTGGCGAGTTCCTGGCGGGCCACCGTCCGCAGATGCACCTCGTCGGGGCCGTCGGCGATGCGCAGGGCGCGCGTGATGGCGTACAGCCGGGCCAGTACGGTGTCGTCGCTGACCCCCGCCGCGCCGTGCGCCTGCACGGCGCGGTCGACCACCTTGTGGGCGACCTCCAGCGCCGCGACCTTGATCGCGGCGACCTCCATGCGGGCGGCGGCGTTGCCGACGGTGTCCATCAACCAGGCGGACTTGAGGACGAGGAGGCGCAGCTGCTCGATCTCGATGCGGCTGCGGGCGATCCACTCGCGCACCACGCCCTGGTCGGCGAGGGGCCCGCCGAAGGCGATGCGTGCGGTGACGCGCTCGCACATCAGCTTCAGGGCGCGCTCGGCGAAGCCGACGGCGCGCATCGCGTAGTGCATCCGCCCCGGACCGAGCCGCCCCTGGGCGAGCGCGAAACCCTCCCCCTCGCCCCTGAGGATGTTCTCCACCGGCACGCGGACGCCTTCAAAGAGCACGTCACCGTGTCCGAGCCGGTCGGTGTAGCCGAACATCGGCAGGTCGCGCAGGACCGTGACACCGGGTGTGTCCCTGGGGATGAGCAGCATGCTCTGCTGCCGGTAGGTGGGCGCGTCCGGATCGGTCTTGCCCATCAGGATGATCAGCTTGCAGTCGGGGTCGAGGATCCCGGAGGTGTACCACTTGCGGCCGTTGACGACGTAGCTGTCTCCGTCGCGGGTGATGCTGGTACGGATGTTGCGGGCGTCGGAGCTGGCGACCTCCGGCTCGGTCATGGCGAAGCACGAGCGGATCTCCGCGTTCAACAGGGGCTTGAGCCAGCGTTCCTGCTGCTCGGGGGTGCCGTACAGCGCGAGCAGTTCCATGTTGCCGGTGTCGGGCGCCGAGCAGTTGAACACCTCGGGGCCGATGACGGAGCGGCCCGCCAGCTCCATGAGCGGCGCGTACTCGAGGTTGGTGAGTCCCGCGCCCCAGTCGCCATGCGCCATGAAGAGGTTCCACAGGCCCTCGGCGCGCGCCTTCTCCTTCAGCTCGGCCATCACCGGCGGCAGCGCGTGCGGGTCGTCCGCCTCGGCGAGCTGCCGGTCGTAGACCGCTTCCGCGGGGAAGACGTGCTGATCCATGAACGACCGCATGCGGTCCTGGAGTTCACTCGCCCGTGGCGAGAATCCGAAATCCACGATTGCTCCTGTCCGGGGGTGCCGGGGTTCGTGTGGTCGGTCCGGATCAGCCGAGGATGTCGCGTGCCGTGCGGATCATCGCGGCGATGGTGGGCGGCAGTCGCTCCTGGTCCGGGTCGTGGTGCTTGCCCTCGCGGTGCCGGCGCAGGTTGTGGCCCATGATCGCGGCCATCTTCATGCGGCCGAGCGCCCGGAACCAGTCCATCGCGGGCAGCGCGGGCCGGCCGTCGAGGTAGGCGACCAGCAGTTCGGCCTCGGTGGGCAGGCCAGGTACGGCACGCCCCAGCTGGGGGAAGTTGCGGTGGTCGGCGAAGAGCAGGAACCAGCCGAGGTCGATGCGCGGGTCGCCGACGCTCCAGATCTCCCAGTCGACGACGGCCACTGCACGCTGGCCGGCGCACAGCACGTTGCCGAGCCGGAAGTCGCCGTGCAGCAGTACCGGTGGCAGGCCCCCGGGCACGTCGGCGGTGAGGCGAGCCAGCAACTCCTCTCCGCCCGGGCGGAGTTCTGCCGGTACGGCGTGCAGGGTGCGGGTCCACCGCTCCAACTCCCCGGCCGCATCGAGCGGTTCGGGCGGATCGAGCCCGGGTGTGTGGGTGTCGGTGGCGTGCAGTCGCCGCAGCACGGCGGCGATCTCCAGCATTCGGGCGCGGGCCGTCGCGGCGGGCACCTCGGGCTCGTCGAGTACGGGCTCGACGGCCTCCCCGGCCGCGAAGTCCATGGCGAACCAGGCTGGTTGTGTCTCGTCGACCGCTGCGATGCCCGGCACGGGCACCGCGGACCCGGCCAGCGCGCCCAGCACCCGCGCCTGGCGCAGCACGTCGTTGCGGCCGACGGGCCGCTGCCCCGGAGGCACCGCCTTGATGACGTACCTGGCCTCCCCCGCGGTGACGGAGTACGTCAGCCCCGAATGGCCACCGGGCAACACCCTCAACTCGCCGATCGGGGCGCCCGGATGGCGGCGGGCGAGCCGGTCCCGGACCCGGACGGCCAGCTCCGACGTTTGCGTGACCGTGCTCATCGGGCGGGCTCCTTGGGCAGGCGGTCTTTGGGCGGGCCCTCTTTGGGCAGGCCGAGCACGCGTTCGGCGAGGATGTTGTGCTGGATCTCGTCGGTGCCGCCCGCGATGCTGTACCCGGGCGCGCCGAGCAGGTGCTCCGTCCAGGCGTACGTGCCCCATGCCCCCGTGTCCGCGACGAGGCTCGGCCCCAGCAGCTCGGACACCAGATCGCTGGTGCGCCGCATGGTCTCGGTGGCGTAGAGCTTGCCGACCGAGGCTTCCGCCCCGGGCTCGCGTCCGGCCACGAGGGCGGCGGTCACGCGCAGTCCGACGATCCGCTGGACGAGGGTGCGGATGTGCAGATCGGCGGCCCGCTGCTGTTCGCTGCCGGTGAGCGGGCGGGGCAGGTTGCCGGCCAGTTCCAGCGCCCGGTCGGCGTTGTCCAGGCCGAGGTTGCCGGAGTCGAGCCGCTCGGCGGCCAGCACGCTGAGCGTGACCCGCCAGCCCCCGCCGACCGGCCCGAGCCGGTCCGTGTCGGGCACCACCACGCCGTCGAGGTAGACCTCGTTGAAGCTGGTGCCGCCGGTCATCTGCTGGATGGGCCGTACAGTCACGCCGGGCGCGTCCATGCGCACCAGGAAGACGGTGATACCGGCGTGCTTGCGTACGTCCGGATCGGTACGGCACACCGCGACGCCCCAGGTCGCGACGCGAGCCCCGGAGGTCCACACCTTGTGCCCGTTCAGCACCCAGTTGTCGCCGTCGCGCACCGCCCTGGTCCGCACCGCGGCGAGGTCGGATCCGGCCTCTGTCTCCGAGAACAGCTGGCAGGCCAGCTCGTCGGTGCGGAGCATGGGCCGCAGCCAGCGCTGCTTCTGCTCCTCGGTGCCCCAGATGCCGATCGCGGGGGCGACGAGCTGCTGCGTCACCGGGAAGACCTCGGTGCGGTGCGGCACGTCGAAGGCCGCCTCTTCGGTGCGGTAGAGCTGCTCGTAGTACGCGGGCAGGCCCCGGCCTCCGTACGCCTGCTGCCAGTTGAGCGCGCCCCAGCCGTGGTGGTAGCGGGTGCGTTCCCATTCCTGGATGCGGGCGGTGTACTCGTGTTCCTGTTCCTCGGTCCAGTTCTCGAAGACGGCGACGGAGTCGGAGCCGCTGCCCCACTCTCCGTCGGCGGCGCGCGGCCGGGCGACCGTGGCGAGCCACCGCCGGGCTTCGGCACGGAACTCCTCGGGTTCCGGGATGGCGCTCATCTCGTCCTCCACCTCCATTCAGCGGGACAGCACCGTGCAGGCGCTCACGCCGGGCGCGCCGTACACATGGGTGAAGCCGACCCTGGGTTCACCGGGGACCTGGCGTTCACCGGCCCGTCCGCGCAATTGCTGGACGACCTCGTAGACCTGGCGCAGTCCCGAGGCACCGATGGGTTCGCCGTTGGCGATGCAGCCGCCGTCGGTGTTGACCGGCAGGGCGCCGCCGATCTCCGTGGCGCCGGAGGCGACCAGCCGTTCCTGCTCGCCGTCCTCGCAGAACCCGCACTCGGCCATGTGCATGACCTCGGCGCCGCTCTCGGTGTCCTGCAACTGGCAGACGTCGATGTCGCCGGGCCCGATCCCCGCCTCCTCGAAGGCGGCAGCCGAGGCATCACGGCTGACGCTGGTCAGCTCGCCTCCGGGAATCCAGGGGCTGAACACCTCGAACGAGCCGAACCGCCGGGTACGTACGGCCGCCGAGCGCAAGGTGACCGGCGGACCGTCCGGCGTGTCCAAGCTGCGGGCAGCCTCGGGCGAGCAGAGCACCAACGCGGCCGCGCCCGCTCCCGGAGAGCAGAACATGTAGCGCGTCAGCGGATCGCTCACCATGCCGGAGTCGAGGATCTCCTCGGCGGACAGCGGTTTGCGGCGCCATGCCTCGGGAGTCAGGCCGCCGTTGCGGTATGCCTTCTCGGCCACCAGGGCGAGGGTCCGCGGGGTGATGCCGTGGTCGTGCATATAGCGCTGGATCTTCATGCCGAAGAACTGAGTGGTCACCATCAGCCCGTCGCTGCCGTACTCCGCTCCCAGCCCCCAGTCCTCGGGCCGCGGGTCGAAGGCGCCGCGCGGGTGTTTGTCGAAGCCGACGGCGAGGACGACGTCCGCCATGCCGGAGCGGATCGCGTTCACGGCGGAGACCAGCGCGCTGCCGCCGGTGGCGCAGCCGTTCTTGACGTTGATGAACGGCAGCCCGGTCAGGCCGAGTTGGGCCACCAGCGTGTCGGCGAGGCCGGCGCTGTCGCTGCCGCCGAACGCGGCCCCCACCCGCGACCACTCGATCCCGGCGTCCGCCAGCGCGGCGTTCACCGCGCCGACAGCCAGCTGCCGGCCACTCGCCTCCGACCGGCCGAACGGGGTGCGTCCGGCGCCGCAGATCAGTACGTCGGTACTCATGAACCCTCCTCGCCGGGGGTCGTGGGCGTGGCCCGCGGGACGCCAGGGCCGGCGGTCACGGTGAGGGGCATGCCGATGCGGACGTCGTCGAAGTCGCCGACCTCGAGCACGGCGGCCACCCGCACCCCTTCCGCCAGCTCGACGTAGCCGAGTGCGAACGGCTCGAAGCCGCCGGGCGGGGCCTGGTAGGGCGGGGACTTGGGGGCGTACCGCTGCACCGTCCAGGTCCACAGCGTGCCGGTGCCGTGGAGGACGACCGGATCGGCCGGTCCCCCGCAGCGCGGGCACGCGTCGTCCGCGGGGTAGACCGTCACCGCGCAGCCGTCGCCGGAGCAGCGTGAGCCCTGGAGCCCGACGGCGGTGGCGGTCGGACTCCGCGGATCCGTGGCCATCCGGATCAGCGCCCCGTCCACTTGGGTTCACGCTTCTCCAGGAACGCCGACACGCCTTCGTTCGCGTCCTCGGAGTTGAGCGCCACGCCCACGGCGAGGTGCTCCATCACCATCAGCGACTGGGTGTCGGCGTCCAGGCTGCGGTCGATCGTCATCTTCGTGAGCCACATGGTGAAGGGGCTCTTGTCGACGAGGTCGCCGATGAAGTCCTCGACCGTCGCATCCAGCTTGTCGGCCGGGGCGGACTTGTTGATGAGCCCGAACTCCGCGGCCTCGACCCCGGAGAGCAGCTTGCCGGTGAGCATCAGCTCCTTGGTCTTGCGGATGCCGATCATGCGCGGCACCCGGTAGATCGGGCCGGCTCCGCCGAACAGCGCACGGCGGATGTGGAAGTCGCCGATCTTGGCGTCATCCGCGGAGATGGCGAAGTCGCAGGAGATCATGATCTCGAAGCCGCCGGCGGTGACGTGGCCCTCCAGGACGGCGACCGAGGGGGTCTTCATCGAGTAGAGGCGGTCGCAGACCTTCGCGGACTTCACCGCGACGTCGATCGCGTTCGACTTGCCGACGTACTCCGCCTTCAGGCTGTCGAGGTCGAAGCCCGAGCAGAAGGTGCCGCCGCGGCCGCGGAACACCAGAACGCGCAGCTCGGGGTCCTCGTCGACCTCGGTGATGATCTCGTCGAGCCGCTCCAGGATCGGCACGGTGACGCAGTTCTTCTTCCACGGGCGGTTGAGCCAGACACGGGCGACGTGGCCGTCACGCTCGAACTGGATCTCGTCTTCCACTGCCATCTCTTCGCCTCCAGATTGAACTGAATTCACTACGAGTCTGGGAGGCGGAAGATATCCTGTCAACCCTCTGATCGAGACGGATTCATCAGGTGAAGGGATCCTGCGATCCAAGCAAGAGAGATCCCGTCATTGATCGAACCGAACCTGATTCAAACTCACTCTTGAGGAGCATACCTACTTCGGTTCAATATGACGGAGGGGTCCTCCCCCTCCCAACGACTGCACCCCGGAAGGACCTTCATGTCCGGCATCTCCCGTCTCGGCATCGTCGGCTGCGGCCTCATGGGCTCCGGCATCGCCGAGGTCGCCGCACTGCGCGGTCTCGATGTGACCGTCGCCGAATCGAGCCCCGAACTGGCCGCCGCCGGCCGCGACCGCGTCACCGCCTCCCTCGATCGCGGGCTGCGGCGCGGGAAGCTCACCGAGGCCGACCGCGACCAGGCCCTGGCCCGGCTCTCCTTCACCCACGACCTGGGCGACCTTGCCGACCGGCAGTTCGTCGTGGAGGCCGTCGCCGAGAACCGGGAGGTGAAGCTGGACGTCTTCCGTCAGCTGGACAAGGCGGTCACCGACCCGGAGGCCGTCCTCGCCACCAACACGTCCTCGATCCCCGTCGTCGATCTCGCCGTGGCCACCGGCCGGGCCTCCCATGTCGTGGGGCTGCACTTCTTCAATCCGGTACCGGTGCAGAAGCTGGTCGAGGTGATCCCCGCCCTCACCACCGGCGCCGACACCCTGGCCCGCGCCCGCGGCTTCGCCGCCGAACAGCTGGGCAGGACGGTCGTCCAGGCGCCGGACCGCTCGGGCTTCGTGGTCAACGCGCTGCTGGTGCCGTACCTGCTCTCCGCGATCCGCATGGTCGAGTCCGGAATGGCGCGCGTGGAGGACATCGACAGCGGCATGGAGCTCGGCTGCGCCCACCCGATGGGTCCGCTGCGGCTGCTCGATCTGATCGGCCTGGACACGGCGCAGGCCGTCGCCGAGTCGATGTACGAGGAGTACAAGGAACCGCTGTACGCCGCTCCCCCGCTCCTGCGCCGCATGGTCGCCGCGGGCCACCTGGGCCGTAAGAGCGGCCGGGGCTTCTACGTGTATGACGCGTAAACCCTCCGCACCCCGGTGAGGGCCGGGGACCGGCGTGCGTCGAGGCCGTCGTGACGGCCAGGCGCCCGCCGTCCCCCTGCCCGCAACCGCGCGTTCTGGTTCGGGAAGACCGGCAGGCACCTGTGCCGCGGTCGGTCAGGCGTTCCGGCGCAGTTCGTCCGCGCAGCGCTCGGCCATCATCAGCACGGTGGTGTTGGTCGGCGTGGCCGGGATGTCCGGCATGATCGAGGCGTCGACGACGTACAGCCCGTCGAGGCCGTGCACCTTGCCGCTCTGGTCGACCACGGCGTTCGGGGTGCCCTCGCCACCCATCGCGCAGGTGCCCACGGCGTGGCAGTAGGTGTTCTTGCCCTGCAGGACGGCGCGGGTCAGGTCGGCGTCCGTGGTCGCCTCGGGTCCGGGCCACTGCTCCGCGCGTACGTACTTCTCCAGTGGGCCGGAGCCCATGATCTCCCGCATCTGGCGGATGCCGGCCACCATGCGCCGCAGGTCGTCGGGGTGGTCCAGCAGGCCGAGCCGGATCGACGGGTCGGCATCAGGGTCGCGTGAGGTGATCTCCACCCTGCCCAGCGAGTACGGGCGGACCACAGCGAGGGGCACCAGCATCACCCCTGGCTCCATGGTGAACGGCAGTGCGTGCAGGTCGACTTCACCCTGGCTGCCTGCCCCTGCCGAGGAGAACGCCAGGGCGGTCTGCAAGGGGGGCATGAGTTCGCCGACCGTCGCCTCGTCCACGGCGTAGGTGAGGTACACCATGGGGTGGTCGCGGAGGTTCCTGCCGACGCCTTCGAGGCACTGGGTCGTGGGGATGGACAGCCTGTCGAGCAGCCGCCGCGGGCCGATGCCGGAGCGCATCAGGATCGCCGGGCTGCCGATGGCTCCGGCCGACAGGACGACCAGGTCGGCTTCGAGCGCGGTGCCGTCGGCGAGGATCACGGCGCGGGCCGTCCCGTCCTCGGTGAACTCCACGCGGTCGACGGTCTGTCCGCCGAGCACGGTCAGGTTGTCGCGTCCGCGGGCCGGTCCGAGGTAGGCGAGGGCCGAGCTCTGGCGGATGCCGTCCTTGCGGTTGAAGGGGACCGGGCCCGCGCCGCGCCGGCCGGCGCCGTTCATGTCCTGGTGAATGGTGTGGCCGGCCTGGGCGCAGGCCTCCAGGAAGGCGGACATGACCGGGCGCAGCCCGTTTCCCTCGGTGAAGCGTTCGATGTGTACGGGGCCTTCGGTGCCGTGCAGTTCCCCGCCGACCGGGTCGTCCTCCAGCTTCTTCAGATACGGAAGGACCTCGTCCCAGGACCAGCGGTCGTTGCCGAGTCCGGTCCAGCGGGCGAAGTCCTCGGGGGTGGGCCGCAGGGCGTTGGCACCGTTGACGGACGAGGAGCCGCCGATGACCTTGCCGCGCAGGACGGGCACGACGCCCTGCTCGACGATCCCGAACATCGGGATGCTGTCGCCCTCGACGACGTGATCGGCCGACTCGTAGCCCCAGTCATGGGTGGTGAACCCGAACTGGTCGGCGTCGAGCACCTCGGGTGCGGTCTCCTGCGCGGTGCGGTAGTCGGGACCCGCCTCGACCAGCGTGACAGTGTTCGCGGGATCCTCGCTCAGCCGTGCGGCCAGCACTCCACCGGCGGAACCTCCGCCACACACCACTATGCGACGCGCCATGGTTGCCTCTCTTCTCTTCTTTGAGACGAAGGGTTCGGAAGGAACGGGTTCGTGAAAGAGCGGGTTCGTGAGGGAGCAGGCGGTCTTTCAGCCGTTCAGGGGCGCGCCCGACAAGGCGATCGACTTGGGTTCGAGGTAGTCGTCGAGGCCTTCGGGGCCGTTCTCGCGGCCGATGCCCGACTTCTTGCTGCCGCCGAAGGGGGCGTTGATGTCGAGGGTGTAGCTGTTGATGCTGAACGTTCCGGTGCGTACGCGGCGGGCGATCCGGAGGGCGGCGTCCTCGTCCTGGGTCCAGACCGTTCCGGAGAGCCCGTACGGGGAGTCGTTGGCCAGCTCGACGGCATGGTCGGGACCGTCGTGCGGGATGGCGACGACGACCGGGCCGAAGATCTCCTCCTGTGCGATCCGCATGTCGTTCGTGACGTCGGTGAAGAGGGTGGGCTCGAGGTACCAGCCGGTCGTCAGGCCCTCGGGTCGGCCACCGCCGCAGGCGACGGTGGCGCCCTCCTTCCTGCCGAGGGCGATGTACTCCTCGACGCGCGCCCGGTGCGCCTCGGTGATCAGCGGTCCGATCACGGTCGCGGGGTCGGCCGGGTCACCGATGGGCAGGGTGCTCATGTGGCGGGCCAGGGCCTCGGTGAACTCCTCGTAGCGGGCGCGCGGCAGCAGGATGCGGGTCTGGGCGGTGCAGATCTCGCCCTGCATGAAGGCGGCGCCGCAGCCGACGAGAGCAGGGACGACGGTGTCGATGTCGGCGTCGTCAAGGACGATCGCCGCCGACTTGCCGCCGAGTTCCAGCGTCGTACGGCGGATGTCGCGGCCGCATACTTCGGCGATGCGGGCGCCGATCGCCGTACTGCCCGTGAAGCTGACCTTGTCCACACCGGGGTGGGCGACCAGGTACTCGCTCTCCGCGACATCGGCGGCGAACAGGCTGATGACGCCCTCGGGCACCTCCGATTCGGCGACGACATCGGCGAACACATGGCAGGCGAGCGGGTCCTGCACGGGCGCCTTGACGACGACCGTGCAGCCGGCCATGAGGGCGGCGGCGATCTTCTGGGCGGTCAGCGTGAGTGGGCCGTTCCAGGCGGGGATGGCCACGACGACGCCGACGGGCTCGCGCACGATGAGGGTGCGGGTCGGTCCGTTGACCCGCTCCTCCTCGAAGACGAACTCCTCGGCCAACGAGGCGTAGAAACGCAGGTAGTGGGAGGGAGCGACGGCGAAGTAGCCCTCGGCGAAGCCGCGCGGGCTGCCGGTCTCGGCCATCGCCAGCTCGGCCAGTTCCGCCGCCCGCGTGTCCAGGCGGTCGGCGAGGTCGCGCAGGGCCGCGGCGCGCCGGCTCACGGTCCAGCTCGGCCAGGGGCCGGCGTCGAAGGCCTGCCGGGCCGAGGCGACGGCGGCGTCGATGTCCTCTGTGGAGGCCAGCGGGACGTGGCCTATGACCTCCTCGGTGCTGGGTGAGACGACCTGCGCGACGCGGTCGGTGGAGGGGGCGGTGAGCCGTCCTCCGATGAGGATGCGGTCGTAGTGGTGTGCCATGAGGTGACTGCCTCTCTGCGGAAACACTGCGCGGAAGGTGCGGGGCGGAGGGTGCGGGGCGGAGGGTGCGGGGCAGGAGATGCAGGCTCGGTTTCCGGTCGCACGGCCGGCCGCAAGGCATCGCGCCGAGTGCACACGGTCGGAAGGGAGCGGAGGCCCGCCGGCCGGCCCCCGCGGTGCACGCCATCCGGTCTCCGGCGTCGTGAGGGCGTGGGCCGGCCCCCGGGCGGGGCGCCCCGGGTCGGCCCGGGGACGGATTCCTCACCCACGGCCGGACCGTCGCCCACGGTGCGCTGCGTCGCGGTGCCGGAGCCGGGCCCGGGCCAGGTCCTGCTACACCGGCCTCACCCGGCGGGGTGGCCGGCGCGTCGGGCCGGTTCGTCACAGCGGCCTCGCGGCGACGGCCTCCGCGGCCGCGCGCCCCTCCGCGACCGCGTGCGCGATACGGCGCGGCACGACGCAGTCGCCGACCGCGCGGACCGTCTGGTGGGGGCCCGGGGTGAAGTGAGGGCGGCGCGGGCGGCGTTCGCCGACGGTGACCAGGACATCGGCGGTGAGATGTGTCTCCTGACCGTCCAGGACATGGCGCAGGCGTACACCCTCGGTGGTTGTCGAGGTCACGGTGCTCATCGCGACGACGCGCAAGGGCGCGCCGGTGAGCCGGTTCATCAACTGGGTGCGGTTCTCCGGCGAAAGACCCGTCGCGAACCCGGTGCCGGGGGTGATGACGGTGACCTCCCGGGCACCGGCCGCCAGCGCGCTCTCGACGGCGCTGATGCCCTGCCACCAGCCGAAGCCGTCGTCGAGGACGACGACGGCTGCCGCGTCGGGGACGACATCCGCATACCGGTGCAGGAACTCCGTGCTTGTGAGGGTCGGCAGCTCGCCCGGCACGGCGACGGACGCTTCCTCGGCGCCGGTGGCGAGCACGACCTGGGAGTACGCCGCCAGATAGTCCTCACCCAGGGAGGTACCGAGCGACACGCGCACCCCGAGGTCGGTGAGCTGGTCGCGCTGGTAGTCGACGAACTTCTGCCAGCCGGAGCGGTGCGGGGCGAGGGAGGCGAGGCGGGCCTGTCCGCCCGTGTGCCCGGCCGTGTCGAAGACGATCACCTCGGCGCCGGACCGGGCGAGGGCCATCGCGCACTCCATGCCGGCGGGGCCCGCCCCCACAACGGCGACGGGGCGGTTCCGGCTGCCCGGCCGGGTGAGCAGCAGCGGTACGGCCGGGCGGGTGGCCACTCCCGGCGGGCCCAGCTCGGGGTTCACCGCGCACGACCCCGTGGGCTCGAAGGTCCGGCAGCCCTCGTTGCAGCCCGTGCAGGGGCGTACGGATCGCTCGTCGCCTGCGATCACTTTGCGGGCGAAGTCCGGGTCGGCGATGAACGGCCGGGCCATGCCGACCAGATCGGCCCCGGAGTCCAGCGCGCGCTCGATGTCGGCGACCGTCCGGAAGCTCTGGCTGACCAGGAGTGGCAGTGCGACGGCCGGGCGGAGCCGGGCCACGGAGTCCAGCAGCGGTGGGCGGGTGGTGGCCATGCCGGGGACGTATGTGTTGCGGACACCGGTGGTGACGTTGACGTACGCGAACGGCGAGGCGGCGCACAGACGCGGAAGCAGCTCGGTCAGGTCGTCCAGGCCGAGTCCTGAGTCCTCGCCGGGCTCCACCGACACCCGTACGCCGATGGGGAGTTCACCGATCTCGGTACGGATCGCGTCAATCACCTGGGCGAGCAGGGCGATCCGGTCGCCGTACTCGTCGTCGCGGGTGTTGTTGACCCGGGACAGGAACTGGGCGAGCAGATAGCCGTGGCCGGCATGCAGTTCCACGCCGTGAAAGCCGGCCTGCACGCTGTTCGCCGCCGAGATGCGGAAGGCGTCGACGACGCCGCGTACCTCTTCGGTGCTCAGCGGATGGGGCGCGGTCGCCTCGCGGGGCGAGCGGACGGCCGCGGCGGAGACCGGCGCGTAGTAGGTGCCGGCGCCCAGGGTCTCCCGGCCGAGGTGGACGAGCTGCGCGACGGCCACGGCTCCCCCGTCGGTGATGGCCTCGGCGCGGCGGCGCACGGCGTCCTTGATCTCGGGGCGCCACGCTTCGGTCAGATAGCGCTGCGGCAGAGTCGACTCGGAGGCCACGGCGGTACCTCCGGTGATCACCATCCCGGCGCCGCCCTGGGCCAGCCGTCTCCAGTAGGCCGCGTCGGTTTCGGTGGGGGCACCGTCGGCGACGGCTGCGGTGGCGTGGGCGGTGGCGACAAGACGGTTGCGGAGGGTGAGACCGCCGAGCGTGAAAGGCGCGGCGAGGGCGGGC
The DNA here is from genome assembly GCF_036014015.1 of Streptomyces sp. NBC_00457. Lineage (NCBI taxonomy): Bacteria > Bacillati > Actinomycetota > Actinomycetes > Kitasatosporales > Streptomycetaceae > Streptomyces > Streptomyces sp. NBC_00457. The sequence goes on from NZ_CP107905.1 coordinate 804,311, forward strand.
GCGGTGCGTGACGTCATGCGGCTCTCTTCGTCTGCTCTGACTGCCTGTCGTCTGCTCTGACTGCCTGCTCTCTTTGCCTGTTCAGGCGGCGGACCGTGTGGAGAGACCGATGAGTTCGGCGAGTCGGGTCCGATGCCGGTCCGCGGTGCCGAACAGCACCTCGCTGCCGCGTGCGCGGCGTACGTACAGATGCGCCGGGTGCTCCCAGGTGAAGCCGATGCCGCCGTGCAGTTGGACGTACTCGGCCGTCGCCAGCCGGAAGGCCTCGGAGCAGACCACGGCGGCGGCGCTCGCTGCCACCGGCAGTTGCGGCGAGCCGACGGCGGCGCAGGCACTCGCGTACGCGGACGCCGAGCGCGCCGCCTCCAGCGCGACCAGTACATCGGCCAGCCGGTGCTTGACGGCCTGGAAGGAACCGATGGGGCGCCCGAACTGGTGGCGCTGTGCGGTGAATTCGACCGTGGCGTCCAGCGCGTGCCCGCTGCCGCCGACCTGTTCGGCCCCCAGCGCGGCCCGCCCGATGTCGAGGGTCGCCGAGACCGTGTCGCCGGTGACTTCCGCCGTGCCGACGGCATCGGCCGGTGCTCCTCGGAACTCCACCAGTGCCTGGCGGCGCGTCTCGTCCAGGACGCGGTGCGCGGTCCGCGAGCAGGTGTCCGGGGTCGGTTCGCACGCGAACAGCCGGGCGCCGGCGGGCGTTTGGGCCCGTACCAGGATGAGGTCCGCTCCGGCCCCGTCGAGCACGAAGTCCGCCTGACCGCGCAGCACCCAGCCGGAGCCACCCTGCTCGGCGGTGACGGCGGGGTCGCCGGGCTCGTCGGGCTCTCCGGACTCTCCGGCGTCGAATCCGGCCACGGTCGCGGTGAGCGTGCCGTCCGCGATCCGCGGCAGGTAGCGCTCGCATGCGTCCCGGTCGCCGCTGTGCAGCAGGGCGTGGGCGGCGAGGGCCACCGTGGGCAACAGGGGCGCGCAGTACAGGGCGCGCCCGGCTTCCTCCAGGGCCACGGCCAGTTCGGCGAACGTGAAGCCCGACCCGCCGTACTCCTCCGGCACGGCCAGTCCGTGGACACCGATCTCGCCGGCGAGTCGTGTCCAGAGCACTTCGTCGTATCCACGCGGGGTGGCCAGATGCTTGCGGACGTCCTCGGGACCGCTCGCCTCCGTGTAGAAGTCCCGCAGAACGGTGCGGAGTTGCCGCTGTTCGTCGGTTTCGGACAGCAGCTGGGGGTCGATCTCGGGGTGGCGAGGGCGCATGGGGTCTCCATCGTGCTCGTGTGCTGGAGAACGGCATCAAGACAGGAACTCTGAGCCAACACTATGAACTAAGAACTGAACTCAATTCATGAACATAGGCACCGCCGTCCGGACCGGGCAAGACCCGTGCACGTGTCGATTCGGGCCCCGTCGGTTTCCCGACAACGCGGGACGGACCGGAAACCGCTCAGACAGTGATCAGGCAGTGAACCGGCCGCCGTTGGCGAGCAGCACCGCGCCGACCAGGTTCGCCGCGGCATCACTGGCCAGGAAGAGTGCGATGTCGGCGATCTCCTCGGGTGTCGCGTACGGGCGCACCCGCGGGTCGGTGAATCCGGCACGCAGCGCCTCCGGGGTGCGCGCCGCCATCCCTGTCTCCGTCGGTCCCGGAGCCACCACGTTCACGCGGATCCCGGACGCGATGGCCTCCTTGGCCACGGCCTGACTCAGGGCGTGCACACCCGCCTTGGAGGCGGCGTAATGGGGGTAGCCGACCGGGGTGTCGAAGGCCGACGACGAGCCGATCACCACGATCGCTCCGGCCCCGAAGGGCCGCATGGCCCGCACGCCGGCGCGCAGCACATGGAAGGTACCGTCCAGGTTCACCCGCATGACGCGCCGCCAGGACGCGTCGTCGAGGGAATCGGTCACTTCGACCGGCCGCCCCTCGACCACCGCGTCCGCGATGCGCCGCTTGGCCTCGGGGTCGTCGACGCCGGCCGCGTGCACCAGGACGTCGAGCTGCCCGTACCAGCTAAGTACGTCCTGGACGGCGCCGTCGACGCCCGCCGCGTCCGCCACGTCGAGGGTGACCGGCCGCGCGACGGGCAGTTCCTTGGCGACGGCCGCGGCGCCGTCGCCGTTCACATCCGCCAGGACGACGGCCCGTGCCCCTTCCGCGGACAACTGCCGGGCAACCGCCGCGCCCATGCCGGAGCCGGCGCCCGTCACCATCGCGACCTTGCCCGCGAACCTGTCCGCCTGACCGACTCCGCGCATCAAACCGATCACTCCTTCACTGAACGCCGCACATGAACTTCACCGCACGCCGCATATTGAACCGACTTCACCTCTGTTACCGTGGCGGCCACGGGGCTGACAAGACGTGGGACGGTGAAGATGAGGGCACTGCGGCTGACCGCCTGGGGGAAACCTCCGACGCCGACCGAGGTCGAGCAACCTGTCCCCCACGGCACCGAGGTGCTGGTGCGGGTGGATGCCGCCGGACTCTGCCACTCCGATCTGCACGTCGTCGACGCGGCTCCGGGAGCGCTCCCCTACCGGCTTCCGTTCACCCTCGGCCATGAGGTCGCCGGGTGGGCCGCGGCCCTCGGGCCCGACGCCGACGGGGTGGCGGTCGGTGAACGGGTGGCGCTGTACGGACCGTGGGGCTGCGGCGCCTGCGACCGTTGCGCCACGGGCCGGGACAACTACTGCGACCGGCGTGACACCCTCGCCTGGCACGGGGTGGGACTGGGCCGGGACGGCGGCATGGCCGAGTACGTGCTCGTTCCGTCCGCCCGCCATCTGGTGCCGATCGGCGACCTGCCGGCCGATCAGGCGGCGCCGCTCACCGACGCGGGCCTGACGTCGTACCACGCCGTGGCCGGCCTCCGGCCCGCACTCGAGGAGGGCACCACCACCGCCGTCATCGGTATCGGCGGGCTCGGCCACCTGGCCGTACAGATCCTCCGCGCGACCACCGCGACCCGCGTGCTGGCGGTCGACACCCGGGAGGATGCGCTCGCTCTCGCGGACCGCTCGGGCGCGGACTTCGGCACGCTGGTACGGCCGGACACCGGGCGTGTTCTGAAGGCGCGGACCGGTGGCACGGGAGTGGACGCCGTGCTCGACTTCGTCGGCACCGCGCAGACGCTGGAACTCGCGACCGGCATCCTGCGCGCGGGTGGTGAAGTGGCCGTCGTGGGCAGCGGAGGCGGTCACCTCACCGTCTCCAAACCCGGCGTTCTCCCGCCGGGGTTCAGGCTCTCACTGCCCTTCTGGGGCACCCGCCCCGAACTCGCCGAGGTCGTGGCGCTGGCACGTTCGGGGGCGATCCACGTCGAGACGGAGCGGTTCCCGCTGGCCGCCGCACCGGAGGCGATCGACCGGCTCCGTCAGGGCCGGATGCGAGGGCGGGCCGTGCTCGTCCCCGACTGACCGGCCATGGCAACGCCTGCAAACGCCTGCAAACGCCTGCAGAAGGGAAGCTCGGGATGCGCTTCGACGGAAAAGTCGCGATCGTCACCGGTGGTGCTCGGGGCATGGGTGTCTCACATGTACGCGGGCTGGCCGCGGAAGGCGCCCGGGTCGCCGTCTGCGACGTGCTGGACGACGAGGGAAAGGCCCTGGCCGAGGAACTTCCCCACGCTCAGTACTGCCACCTCGATGTCACCAGCGAAGAGGACTGGCAGTCCGTCGTCCGCACCGTCGAGGACTCCTTGGGCCCCGTGGACGTCCTGGTCAACAACGCGGGGATCATTCACTTCGGTGGCGTGGAAGAGCAGTCGCCCGCACACTTCCGCCGGATTCTCGACGTCAACGTGGTGGGCACCTTCCTCGGCATGCACACCGTGCTCCCCGGCATGCGCGGCCGCGGTCGTGGAGCCGTCGTCAACATCTCCTCGGCCGCCGGCCTCATGGGGTTCGCGGACGGCATCGGTTATGTGGCAAGCAAGTGGGGCATCCGGGGAATGACCAAGGCCGCCGCGCTGGACATGGCGGGCACCGGGGTGCGCATCAACTCCGTACATCCGGGAGTCATCCGTACGCCCATGGGCGAGGGCGCCGCTCCCGAGCTGTTCGCCCAGCAGCCGGTACCGCGCATCGGTGAACCCGAGGAGGTCACCCGCATGGTGCTCTTCCTCGCGAGCGACGAGGCCTCCTACACAACGGGGGGCGAGTTCCTGGTCGACGGCGGCCAGACCATCGGTCACGCCGGTCACGCGCACACGACAGCGGAACGCGGGTGAGGCCCAGAGCCGGGTCCGGCCACACGTCCCGGCGAGGCGCGACGAGGATCGGCCGCGAGGTCCGGCCGATCGCCTACCCACGCGGGGAGGTCCGCGCGTCGGACTTCCGCGTCGTCGAAGTCGAGGTGCGGCAGCCGCGGCCGGGCGAGGTACTGGTGCGGAACACGTGGACCTCCGTCGACGCCGCTCTCCGGCTGCGGCTCAGGGAGACGGCGCCGGCGGGATACTTCCCGGCCTTCCCTCTCGAAGGACCGATGGACGGGATCATGACCGTCGGCGAGGTCGTCGAGTCCCGCGCCGACGGGTTCGCCCCCGGCGACACGGTCTGGCACGCAGCGGGCTGGCGCGACTACGCGGTCGTCGAGGCGGAGAAGCAGGCACTCGGCGGTGTCGGCACGCTCACGAAACTCGATGTACACGCCGCGCCTCCACAGACCTACCTCGGTGCGCTCGGCGCCAATGGACTCACCGCGTACGCCGGCCTCCTCCACGCCGCGAGCCTGCACGAGGGCGACGTCGTGTGGGTCTCCGCCGCGGCCGGCGCCGTCGGCAGCCTCGCCGCGCAGATGGCGAAGATCCGCGGGCATCGTGTCATCGGCAGCGCCGGTTCCGACGAGAAGGTGCGCTACCTCCTGGAGGAGCTCGGCCTGGACGCCGCGTTCAACTACAGGCGCGGAACGCTCCCCGACCTCCTGCGCCAGGCGGCTCCGGACGGCATAGACGTGTACTTCGACAACGTCGGCGGCGACCATCTCGAGACCGCCCTCGGAGCACTGCGGAGGTCCGGCCGCGTCGCGATCTGCGGCATGGTCTCGGAGTACGCGGCTGAGGAGTCGCCACACGGGCCCGCGAACCTCATGTTGGCGGTGACCAAGGGCCTGACGATTCGCGGCTTCCGAGGCAGCGACCACACCCGCTTACTGCCCGAGATGCAACGGCACATGGGCGCGTGGGTCCGCGAGGGCCGCATCCGCTGCCGCGAAACGATCATCGACGGGCTGCGGCAGGCGCCGGTGGCGCTGGCGGGACTGCTGCGGGGCGACAACACCGGTAAGACACTGGTGCGGATCGAGGGCACCTCGCGCCTCAACTGAATTGAAATAAGTACAACAGACGCCACGGGGCGGTGGCCCGGCCGTACGCCGGGCCACCGCCCCGCACTCTGCAGACAGACTGGCCACCGAGGGGCGACCGGCATGGAACACACCCCCGAGCCACCCTTGAACCACCCTTTCGTCGCATGGCTGCGCATTCTATTGCCTAACCTAGTTCAGTTTGGTAATTTCACGAAATCTTGGCGATCCGGTCACCGTCCAGCGCAAAGTTCTCTCGCTTGTGCGCCGGTTCGGCCGGGAGCCGGTTTCACATAAGGGAGCCGAGAATGAGATCAGATCCGCAACGGCGCGGGGCTTTGCTCATCCTGCTGTCGATCACCACACTGCTGGCCGCCGGGTGCGGCGGCGGCAACGACAACAACGCCGAGTCCAAGGTCGTGCCCGCGTCGGCGGGCATGGACGCACTGGTCGCAGCGGCGAAGAAAGAAGGACAGATCACTGTCTACTCGGCCCAGGATCTGACCGCCCTCAACAACCTCGCAAAGGCCTTCGAGGCCAAGTACCCGGGGATCGACGTCAAGACCGTCCGGGGCGTCGACGGTGACCTCGGCGTGAAGGTCGAGACGGAGTTCAACACCGGCAAGGGCATCGCCGACATGTATGTCAGCGCGAGTCTGTCGTGGGTGAAGCCGCAGGCCGAGGCCAAGCGGTTCCTGGCGCCGACCGGTCCCGAACTGACCGGCAAGGGCGACTATGACGCCAAGCAGTACGTCCACGACGGCAACTACTTCGAGACCAACTCCGCGGTGCTCACGTTCGGCTGGAACTCCAAGCTCTACTCCAAGGGGCTGACCGACTACCCGGACCTGCTCGACCCCTCGCTCGCAGGCGGAAAGATCGGCGTCATCGAGCCGACCGCCCCCTCGATCGTCGACTTCTACCTGTGGCTGGAGGAGACGTACGGCGCCGACTTCGTGGAGAAGCTGGCCGCCCAGAAACCGCGCATCTACCCCAGCTCTCTGCCCATGGGTGAGGCCCTGCAGTCCGGCGAGATCGCCGCCGGCAGCTTCATAGCGCCGATCGCGCTGGAGCCCGCGAAGAAGAAGGGTGCGCCGGTCGACTACCGCATGCCGCCGGACGGCGCGTGGGGTGCCCGGTACTACGGCATGGTGCTGGAGAGCGCCCCGCACCCCAACGCCGGCCAGTTGTTCGCCGACTTCATGGTGACCGCCAAGGGGCAGGAGCTGATCACGCCGTCCGCGGGCTCGGTGCTGCCCAAGGTCCCCGGCACAGTGATCACCAACGACAAGGTACGCGTGCAGGATCCGGCCAAGCTCACACCCGACGCCGTGGCCGCGTACCAGAAGAAGTGGAAGTCCCTGTTCCAGTAGTTCCGGCAGGGGCGACGGACCGCTTCAGCCAGGAACGATGCCCAGCAGCGTGGGCACCCGCGGCGACGGGTGCCCACTCACCTGATCCTTGAACACTTGGAAATAAGGAGTCCCCCGTGTCCCACGTGCGCATCGAGGGTCTGACGAAAAGGTTCGCCGGCAAGCCGCCGGCGATCGCCGTGGACGACTTGTCGCTGGAGATCGAGCCGGGCGAGTTCATCGTTCTGCTCGGCCCGAGCGGCTGCGGGAAGACCACGACTCTGCGCTGTCTGGCCGGTCTGGAGACGCCCGACGAGGGACGCATCTCCCTGGGCGACCAGACGGTGCTGGATGTACGCGGGAAGGTCAACCTCCCTCCCAACAAGCGCCGGATCGGGATGGTGTTCCAGTCGTACGCCCTGTGGCCGCACATGACAGTGCGCCGCAACATCGGATATCCCCTGAGAACCCGGCGGGTGCCCCGTGAGCAGGCGCGTACACGGATCGAGGAGGCGGCGGAGCTGGTCGAATGCTCCGCCCTGCTCGACCGATATCCGGCGCAGCTCAGCGGCGGCCAGCAGCAGCGGGTCGCCCTGGCCCGCGGCCTGGCCGCCCAACCCGACCTGGTGCTCTTCGACGAACCGCTGAGCAACCTCGACGCCCGGCTGCGCGACCAGGTGCGTGCCCAACTGCACGAGCTGCACGCCCGGCTGGGCTTCACCGCCGTGTTCGTCACCCACGACCAGAGCGAGGCGCTGGCGCTCGGCGACCGCCTGGCGATCATGAAGGCGGGGCGGATCGAGCAACTCGACACGCCGGAGCGGGTCTTCGAGGAACCGGCCACCGAATACGTCGCCGGGTTCATCGGCATGTCGAACCGGCTTCCGCTCCGGCGTCAGGGCGGGGAATGGGTACTCGCCGGCGACCCGGGCGCCGATGCCTCATCAGGCGCCGCAAGCCAGGCGGACGCAGCGAGCCAGGCGGTGGCCGACGAGCTGCCGGTGCCCCGCTCACTCAACGAGGTCGCCGCCCGGCTGCGCCCCGACGACCTTCAGCTCTGTCCGGCCGACGAGAAACCGCCGGCCCACAGCGTCGGCCTCCCGGCGGAGGTCGTCGACGCGCAGTTCGGCGGGCGTCACATGGACGTGGTCGTCACCATCGCGGGCAGCCGTCTGCACGCGCGGGCACCGCTGACCGGCAAGCCATGGGCGCGGAGCCTGTCGCGCGGGCAGCGTGTGACCGCGTGGTTCGCCAAGGACGCGGCCATCTACTACGACGCCGACGGGGTACGGACAGCCGTGCACGCCCCCGCCGCAGTGGGAGCGTGACGTCGTGGCCGCACCCGCCGTACCCGCGCCCTCTCCCTCCCCCACGACGACACCGCCGCACCCGGCCCCACCACGGCCGACGGCGCTCAACCGTGCGCGGCGCCATCTGCCGCGGCTCGGCGCGCTCGCCTTCCTGGCCGCCATCGGCTACCTGGTGATCGCTCCCCTTGTTGGCCTGCAACGGCTGGCCTTCGAGGACGACGCCCGTGGCTACAGCACCGCCTTCGACAACCCGGACATGGCCGAGACGCTGCGCACGACGGCCGGTATGGCGCTGGGTTCGCTGGCCATCGCACTCGTCCTCGGCACGTTCCTGGCCTGGGCGGCGACCCGCCTGCCACCCCGCCTGCGGCTGCTGCGTGTCCTGCCCGTCCTGCCTATCGTGGTCCCGGCCGTGGCCGCGGTGACCGGCTGGGCGTTCCTGTTCTCGCCACGCCCCGGCTACCTCAACGCGGCACTGCGCAACCTGCCCTGGTGGGACCATCTCGACGAGGGCCCCGTCGACATCTACACGCTGCCGTGGATCGTCCTCATCACCGGCTTCGGCCTGACCGCCTTCGTCTATCTCTTCGTCAGCGCGGGCTTCGGCAACATCAATTCGGAGCTGATCGAGGCGGCACAGATGAGCGGATCGTCGCCGGCAGGTGTGTTCTTCCGGGTGACGCTGCCGCTGCTGCGCCCGGTCCTGGTGTACGGCGGGTTCGTGGCCCTGCTGCTTGGACTCGGCCAGTTCACGGGCCCGCTGCTGCTCGGCAGGAACAACGGCATCAACGTACTCACCACCGACATGTACGTCGCCGTGTCGCAGAGCCCGGTCGACTACGGCAGGGCGGCCGCGATCGGCTCACCGCTGCTGCTCTTCGGCATCGCCGTCGTCCTCTTCCAGAAGGTGATCCTCGGCGATCACAGCCGCTTCGTCACGCACGGCGGCAAGGCGTTCCGGTCCGGCGGGCGGCCGTCGTGGGTGGCGGTCACCGGCATCGTCCTCTACGGTCTGGTCGCGCTCGCGCTGCCGCTGGGCGCGCTCACGGTGGTGTCGCTCTCCGCCTTCTGGAGCGGGAAGATCGAACCGAGCGGCTTCACGCTCGACAACTTCCGGCGCGTGTTCCAGGAGTCGGGGATCACGGACGCGATCGTCAACAGCCTCGTCACCTCGGTCATCTCCGTCGCCATCGCGCTCCCGCTCGGCTTCGTCGCCGCCTCGCTGCTGCTCAAGGGGCGCCGGTTCCGCATCATCCGGGCCGCGGTCGACTTCATCGTGGCGATGCCCCTCGGGATTCCCGCGGTGGTCTTCGGCGCCGGCTTCCTGCTGACGTACAGTCGCGAGCCGTTCATTCTCTACGGCACCCGCACAGTGATCGTCCTCGTCTACGTGACGCTGATGCTGCCCTTCGCCACCCGCATGCAGCTGTCCGGAATGGTGGCGCTCGGCGATACGTACCTGGAGGCTTCACGTACCAGCGGGGCGGGCGCACTGCGGACCAACACCGAGATCGTGCTGCCGCTGCTGCGCCCCACTCTCGCGGGTGCCGGAGCGTTGATGTTCGTGCTGCTCACCCACGAGTTCACCGCCTCGCTGCTGGTACGGGCGCCCACGACCCAGGTCATGGGGACCATCCTGTTCGACTACTGGTCCAACGGCTCGTACCCGCTGGTCGCGGCAATCGCCCTGGTCATGACGCTGGTGACGTCGGCAGGTGTCTTCGTGGCCATGTCCGTCGCCGGCTCCGACATCTTCGAGAAGCTCTGAGAGGGACGGGGCAGGCCGGGTAGTCGCACCCGCCGCCCCCTCCTACACATCCTTGCGGACGGTGGCCAGGGCGCCGATCCCGATCACGCAGACCGCCATGACGAAGAACGCCGGGGAGAGCAGGTTTCCGGTCCGCTGGACCAGGAAGGTCGCGATGTACGGAGCCGTACCGCCCGCGAGGACGGTGCCGACGTTGTACCCGATCGCCATGCCGGTGTAGCGGACCCGGCGCTCGAACAGATGCGGCCACAGACTGGCCGCCGGGACCTGCACGAACGCGCTGCTCAGCATGAACAGCAGGTAAGCCAGGCCGGCCAGGGCCAGGCTGTCCTGGTCCATGAGCATCATCGTGGGGTAGGCCGTCACCAGAAATCCCAGCAATCCGCACAGCAGGATGCGACGCGAGCCGAACCGGGTTGCGAGCCAGCCGGCCGGCACCATCAGCAGCACGGTGACCAGCACGACGCCCGCGCTCAGCCAGAGCACCTGCGTGGAGTCGTACCCCAGGTCGTTGGTCAGGTAAATGCCGATGTACGTCAGCCCGAGGAAGATGGCGCCGCCCTGCGCCATGGACAGGCCGATGGACTGCCAAAGTGCCGCGCGGTGGGTGGAGAGGACCTCGCGGATCGGAGCCGTGGGGATGTCGGCGCGGCGTGCCGCCTCCTCGAATTCCGGGGTGTCCTCGATCCGCAGCCGGGCCCACAGGCAGAACACGGTGAGCGGTATAGCCATCAGGAAGGGCAACCGCCAGCCCCAGTCGGCCATCTGGTCCTTCGTGGCGAGCGCGGAGATCACCCCGGCCGTGGCGGCCGCGAACATGAATCCGAGGTTGGACCCGATGGGCGTGACCGCACCGAGGAAGGCCCTGCGCTTGGGCGGCGCCGACTCGTAGATGTAGGTGTAGGCGCCGACCGACTCGCCACCTGTGGAGATGCCCTGCACCAGCCGGGCGAGCAGGAGCAGTACGGCGGCGGCCACGCCGATCTGGCTGTAGGTGGGCAGCAGTCCCGTGATGCTGCTGGCCACTCCCATGCACACCACCGAGGAGACGAGTGCCTTGCGACGGCCCCATCGGTCGCCGAGCCACCCGAAGAAGACACCGCCGACCGGCCGCACCACGAGGCCGGTGGCGAACACCGCGAGCGCCGCCAGGAGTGAGGCCGCGGGATCGTCGCTCGGGAAGAACTGCGGAGCGATCACCACGGCGAGATAGCCGTAGACACTGAAGTCGTAGTACTCGATGAGGGTCCCGAGGCTGCCGGCGAGCATCGCGCGGCGCACCGTGACCGGATCGTACGTCGCCGACTCCGCCTCTGCTGCGGCGGACCGATGAGTGGCACTCATGCTCCGACTCTCCTTCCCACGGCACGGTCCCATACCCTGCCGACGCCCGGGACGGTACAGAACTGAACTCAGTACAGCTACCCTTCACGCACGGATTTCCCGGGAAGCGGAGCGGAAAATCGACGTGCTGGACGTGCATGTGTGACGATACCGCGCGACATGGTCACCGTATCCACACGAGTGCGACGGTTGAGATTTTGAATCGGGTTCGGTTTACTCGCAAGAGGTCGGGTGGACCTCGTGAACCTCGCCGGAGAGTCGATCCCTTGGCCGAAGGAGCGTCCCATGCGCCCAGATGGCGTCGATCTGCTGATCGTCGGTGCGGGTATGGCAGGACTGACCGCCGGCGCCCGCGCCGTTCGCAACGGTCTGTCCGTGGTGATCGCCGAGATCGGCGGGGACGTCGGCGGCTCCGCACGCTTCGCCGGTTACGCGTGGACCGCCCCGAGCCACGACGTCATGGACCAGCACAATCCGCACGGAGACGTCGCGCTCAAGCGCGCGCTCGTGGACCGGTTCGACGACGGCATCTCCTGGATCCGCTCCCTCGGCGTGGAGGCCAAGGACGCCCAACGCATCCTCAGCTTCGGCCGCGGCCACCAGTTCGACACCAACCACTACGTCGACACCTGCCGTCGGCTCGTCCTCGACAGCGGCGGCGAGCTACTGCTGGAGACCGACACCGAACGGCTCATGGTCGAGCACGGCACCGTGGTCGGAGCGGAGTTGAGGACGGCCGACGGCACCCGCAGACAGGTACGGGCCAGGGCCACGCTTCTCGCGACCGGCGGATTCCAGGGCGACCCCGCCCTGCGCACCGCGCATGTGCACCCCCACGCCGACCGCATGGAACTCCGCTCCAACCCGCACAGCCGCGGCGGCGGTTACCGCCTGGCCACCCGGGTCGGCGCTGCCGCCGGCCACCATGACGCCGGCTTCTACGGCCACCTCATTCCCAGCGGCATCCCCTTCGCCGACCCGGCCGACTTCGTCGACATGTCGCTGTATTACAGCGAGCACGCCCTCCTGTTCAATCTGCGGAACGAGCGGTTCGCCGACGAGACCCTGGGCGACCACCTCACCGCCATGGCGCTGCTGGAGCAGCCCGAAAGCCGCGGTCTGCTCATCGCCGACGCCCGGGTGTTCTGCGACTGGATCGTCGGCTCGTACGTCGAGGGTGCCGTCGCCGTCGACAAGTTCGCCCTGGCGAGCAAGCGAGGCGGCCGCGTCGGACTCGCCGAAGACCTCGACGAACTGGCCTGGCTGCCGGAGGAATGGGGATACCGGGGCGACGCCGTCCGTGACGCCGTCAAACGGTTCAACGAGCAGACCTCGGCAGGGCTGGAACCGGCGCCCGGCCGAGAACTGGACCGTCTGCCGCTGGACGAACCGCCGTACTACGTCATCGAGACGGTGCCGGCCATCACCTTCCCGTTTCACGGCGTACGCATCGACGACCGGGCCCGCGTACTGCGCGAGGACGGCGAACCGCTCCACGGACTCCTGGCCGCCGGATCGGACACGGGCGGTCTGTGGCACCGCGCCTACGCGGGCGGACTCGCCTCAGCCCTCGTGTACGGACTGACCGCCGCGGACACCGCCACCGAGATCGCCACCAGGGTGGTACGCCACACCTGACCGGGCGGCTCAGCGCACTCCGGCCAGCCGCAGGGCGAAGTCGCCGTACTGGTAGACGACCTGATCCTCCGTCATGTCACCGTTCTCGCGGTACCAGACAGCCACACCCATCCCGAGGTCCAGGATCGCGTAGGAGGTCAGCTTCACCGTGGTGATCGCGAAGCGGCCGGCCTCCACACCTTCGGTGAGCAACGTCCGGAACGCCTGCTCGTAGGCCGCCCGCCGCCGCAGGACCTCCGTGCGGTGCGGCTCCTCCAGACTGCGGATCTCCCGGGTCCCCACGAACGCTTCCAGGCGGTGCCGGGCGTGGTAGCGGACATGCGCCTCGGCGGTCCGGCGCAGCCGCTCCACCACGTCCTCGCAGCCGGCCACCGCGATGCGGTGATTGCGCAGCAGGTCGTCCATCGTGCCCGTCATGATCTGCGCGAGCAGTTCCTGTTTGGACCCCACGTGCTTGTACAGACTCGGCCCGCGCATCCCCACGGCTTCGCCGATGTCGGCCATCGTGGTGGCGGCGTACCCGCGCTCGGCGAACAGGACGAGAGCCGCGGCCCTGATCTCCGCCGCACGCGGTCCCGGGGACCTGCCGACCGCCGTTCGCCCCCGGGCAGTCACCGCCGACCGACTGCCGCGCTCTGACGTCACGCTACCCCCTGCCTCGTCCATTGGCTAACGCCTCGTAGCCGTACGCGTAAACCCACTCCGCCGGGCTCACCGTAACGTATCCGGGACCGCGACTCCCGTGGAGCGCCGCACGTCGACGTACCGGAAAACGTACGTTGGCCCGATCCGTACGGCCGGCTCGCTCGTGGCCAGGATCAACTCGAGCGCAGAACTCCACAGTTGGTTCCCCCGACACCCTCCGGAGTGTGTCAGCTCGAAGATCTCACCCGAAAGAGTGGGCAGCCGCCTCGACTCCAGCTGAACTCGGCCAACGCCTTCCGCCCCGTCCCTGACCTCCGTGATCACTGCTGGCGGCGGCAATCTCGCCATCGTTACCGAGAACGGCGTCGGCGTGAGCATCACGAACGCCGCCGAGGAGATCTGCGCCGCGCTCACCGCCCGGGCCGGACACCCCGATGGCGGCCGGTCTGGACCGTCCCGCCGGCCAATCCCGACTTCGAGGTCCACCAGGCCTGGATGCACGAGTGCGGCAGCTCCCTGCTGACCGCGCGCGCCCGCTGAACCCTGTCCAAGCCCGCCCAGGAGCAGTCCATGCGCATCACGATCTGGCACAACGTTCACCGCGACCACTACGACGGCTACGAGCGCCACCACCCGATGCTGAGGGTGTTCTACATCGCTCCTGCCGGAGACCCGGAAGCCGAACTGTGGCGTGCCGTGCACATGTTCAACGCCCGTTTGCGCTGCCGGTAAGCGGCTGCAAGCCCGCGGCGAGCAGTTCGCGCGGTCACTCGTCCAGAACCGCTCCGCGGCGGCGCCTTCCTGCAGAACGCTGAAGCCGTCGCCGGTTGAGAACGAGCGGTATCCCGGTTCTCGGGGACGGGGTCCGTGAAGGGCTGTTCGAGGCTGGCGACGGGATCGCCCCGGAGGTTGCCGCGGTGAACGGGCTGAGTGACTGACGCACGCTAAGCGCATCGGCGGCCGGCACGACCATGTACCGCACCGTCAACTCGGCGGCCACGAGCGACCGCTCTCCCCGGCCCGTCACCCCGCCTCCCACCCCGCCGGCCGCAGAATCCCCAGCAGTTGTCGGACCAGTTCGTCCACCGCCTCCTCCAGCGTGGCGTCCACCCACCCGGCGCTCCAGTCGTGGAGCAGGCCGTTGACGCTGCCGATGAAGGCGGTCGCGGCGAGCCGGTAGTCGCGGGGCGCCGCCTCGCCCCGGGCGACCGCCGCGCCCGCTTCCGCGCACACCAGGTCGACCCAGCGGGCGCGGCGGGCCAGGCGCTGGTGTTCCAGGCGGGGGCTGACGCCGATGATCTCGACGAAGGTGATGCGGATACGGCGTGGATCGGCGGTGACGTTGGCGGCGTAGGCGCGGAAGATCGCGGTGGCGCGTTCGGCGAGCGGCAGGCCGTCCGCAGCGGCCACCGCGGCGAGCACCGCCTCCTCGGCCCAGTCGTTGACCTGGAGGTGGAGGGCGGCCAGGACGTCCTCGAGGGTGCGGAACTCCTCGTAGAACTGGCGGGTGGAGAGCCCGGCGGCCTCGCTCAGCGCGGCCACGGTCGTGGCCCGGTAGCCGGGTGAGTCGCCGAACAGCTGGAGCGCGGCGTCGAGGAAGCGGCGGCGGCGCTCGGCCTGCCGCTCCTCGGCGGACTTGCCCCTGTACCGGCCGGTCGGCGCCCTGAGCCTGCCCGTCACGAACCCTCCCCGTTCCCTCGCCTGACCCCGTCGATCAATTTTGTCGTGTGCGCGGTCTTGTCGAACAGGACACCCGCTCCTTACTTTTCAGTAAGTCCACTGTGAAAGTAGTTGTGTTCAGATTCACCACCCCGTCTTGGCATGCCCCGCCCCTGGCACCCGCCCCCCAGAGAAGAGAGCACCCATGCCTGCCATCCGCCCCAGGCACCTTTGCTCCATGGCCGCCGCCCTCGTCCTGACCGTCACCGCCCCCGCGACCGCGGCCACCGCCGCCACCGGCCCCTCGGACGCCGCCGCCCTGCGCGAAGGGCTGTTCGTCGGCAACAACTGGGACGGCACCGCCGACGTCATCAAGGCTTCCGGCGACTTCGCGAAGATCGGCCGGATCAACGTCATCCCCGACAAGGACGCGCGGATGGCGGAGATCAACGCGAACCCGATCAAGTGGATCTACTTCATGGCCATCCGCAACAGCGTCGGCGAGGGCCACGACCAGTTCGTGGACGACATGTACACCACGCCGGACGGTTCGTCGGTGGTCGTCTCCCGTCCGAGCTTCGCCGACGTGGTCTCGATCGACCTGGCCACCGGCGACATCAACTGGCGCTTCCCCGTGTCGGGTTACCGCTCCGACCACATGACGGTCTCCCCCGACGGCAAGCGCGTCGCCGTGTCCGCGTCCACCTCCAACACCGTGCACGTGCTGGACATCGTCACCGGCAAGCAGCTCGGTTCGGTCGCCACCGCCGACAAGCCGCACGAGAACATCTTCACCAAGGACGGCAAGTACCTCTGGAACATGGGCATCGGCGATGTGAACACGGCGACCGACGCGCCCTGGCTGGACTGGACGAAGGGCAACCGGTACATCACCGTCGTCGACGCGACCACGTACGAGCGGGTCAAGGTCATCGACATGCGGCAGCGGCTGGACGCCATCGGCCTCACGGACTACTCGGACGCCGTCCGGCCCGCGGTGTTCTCGCCCGACGAGTCCAAGCTGTACTTCCAGGTCTCGTTCTTCAACGGCTTCTTCGAGTACGACATCGCGACAGACAAGATCACCCGTACGAAGACGCTGCCGAAGAACCCGGCGACCAGCGACGACCGCACCACGTTCGTCAACGACTCGCGCCACCACGGCATTTCGATGAGCCCCGACGGCAGCAAGCTGTGCGTCGCGGGCACGATGGACGACTACGCGACGGTCGTCGACCGCGCCACACTCCAGGAGGGCCCGCTGGTCACCGCCTCGAAGCCGTACTGGGCGACCGTCAGCGGCGACGGAAAGAGCTGCGTGGTGTCGGAGAGCGGCACCGACCAGGTCACGGCCATCGACTTCGCCACCGGCAAGAAGACCGTGTCCGTCCCGGTCGGCGACCATCCGCAGCGGGTGCGGCTGGGACATGTGGCCGCGGACTGGACGGGAACCTCCGGCTGAGACGCTGAGACCCGGGCGGTTCAGGCGGTGGCGCGGTGCCCGGACACCAGCCACCGCCACCGCGGGCGTTCCGTGACCAGCGTGGCGGCGGCCAGCAGGGACACCGCGACCGCCGCCCACACGGGCCAGGCCAGCCAGGCGGAGACCACGGCCGCCACCAGCTGGAGCAGTACCAGAAGGATCGTGACCGCCCCGGGCACCGGCACGATCCCGTGGGCCTTGTCCCACGGTGTGGTGAACACGGTCGGCAGCCCGATCAGCACCACCACGGACAGCACCGCGAGCGGCCAGGAGTACCCGGCCAGCGCCCAGGGCGTGGCCACCCAGGCGACGAGTTCGGTCGCGAAGCGCGGGACGGCGGCGCGTCGGTCGTCGGGTTTCCGCAACGTCGTCTCCCCCACTATGTGCCCGTCAGCGGTGGGTGATCCTACGACGTCCGGGCCGGGCCTGCTGCAACCTGCCCCCACGTCGGGGTCCGGTTCGACCCCGACGCGAGGGGCGGCTGTCAGCCGACGCGCTGGGCTGCCCAGGCCGCCAGTTCGGCCTTCGCCGCGTTCAGCAGGGACGACGAGGGATTCGTCGCGCCGTTGGTGACGAGCGCGTAGTGCAGCGTGCCCGAGTCGGAGTCCGTCAGCAGCAGGCGGCGGCTGCCGGTGCCGCCTGGTTCGGGGGCCGCCGCGATCGGGGTCGACGTCGTGTATGAGGGCGGGGCGTAGGCCGTGCCCAGGTCGGAGACGACGGTGGTGGTCGAAGTCGGGAAGGTTGCCGGGAGGTGCAGTTCGGTGGGTGCCGAGCCGCTGCCCGAGCGCCACACGAGCAGGCTGTACTGCCCGGAGCCCACCAGCCGGTTCACGTTGGGCAGTGACGTGGGAACCGGGTTCCAGGTCAGGGTCGTGGAGCCGTCGCGGGAGCGGTCCTCGTAGGTGAAGGCGACGGTCGTGCCGGAGGTGGCGCTCGGGTAAACGCGGTCGACAAGCCGCGTGTCCTGGCGCAGGACGGCCGTACCGGAGTCGTCGAGGCGTACGGCGGACAGGTCCTCGTCGTTCCAGGCGTCGCCCTCGGTCTGCACCTTGTCGGGGTTGTCGTTCATCAGCTCGTGGTGGCGGCCGTGGTAGATGTCCCACTGCCACTGGCTGCCGGAGAGGACGGGACCGGAGCCGGTCGGGTTCGTCCACCAACTCGCCCCCGGCACCCGGGAGTCGAGGGCCTGGTACATCGCCTTGAGGACCGTCGGCGCCTTGTCGGAGACCGTGCCGGTCAGCGGGTGGCCGAACTCGCTGATGATCGCGGGCGTCTTGGTGGCGGAGGCCCGGTCACGCACCATGCCGAAGTCGCCCGCGTACTGTCCGTCCGCCGCCTTGCCCCACATGAAGATGCCGGAGATCGCCTTCTGGTCGTAGAAGTGGGTGTTGAAGACGAAGCGCGGTCCCAGCGTGCCCGCGTCGAGCAGGCCACCCTCCTGCTTCTGGAAGTCCAGGTTGGCGTTCCAGAACAGGTTCGGTTCGACGAACGCCGGCTTGGCCTGCCAGCCGGCCGCGTCCATCCGCGCCCGGAACTTCACGTAGAAGGGCCACAGGACGTCCTTCTCCCAGGCCCGGCTGGACTGGCCCGAGTCGTAGACGCCAGCGTGGGGTTCGTTGTACGGGTCGAAGCCGACGACACCCGCGAACTGGGCGGTCGAGAGGTTCTGCTTGACGTACGCCATCGTCTTCTGGGCGGTGTCGAGGAACGAGTCCTGCAGGCCGTACGTGTTGTGCCAGAAGTCGTACGTCGCCTCCGTCACGGCCGCGTTGGAGGTGATGTTCTGGCCCCAGAAGGGGCAGATCCCGCAGTACTCGTCGGGGTAGTCACCGAGGTCCACGGCCCACTTGGGGGCGCCGTCGCCGGTGTACCAGCTGTCCGAGTCGAAGAGCCAGCGGGAGTAGAGGTCCTGGTGGAAGTCGGGGTACACCCGGATCCCGGCGTCGAGGAACGCGCCGATCTGGGCGGTGGCGGCGGCCAGGTAGGCGTTGTCCACCTGGCCGCGCACGGGCTCGGCGTACGCCCAGGACAGCAGGAAGCGGACCGAGTTGCCGCCGCCGAGCGCTCTCAGCGCGGTCGCGGACTTCTTCGCGTCGGCGACCGAGGCGAAGGGCAGGCCGTTGTTCTCCTTGAGCTTGGTCTCGCCGGAGACGTTGTAGCCGCGCAGCACGACCTCGCGGCCGTGGCCGTCGGTGAAGTGGCCGTTCTGCACGGTGAGCGGGGATTCGTCGAACCAGAGGGAGTCGGGGACGGAGGCGGCGGTGGCGGGGCGGGCGCCCGCCACCGACAGGAACCCACAGAGGAGAACCAGAACAAGGAGCACACGCGCACGCTTATTCGGCATGTTCACTACCGTCCGGTAATTTCAGGACACCGTCAACACCCCTGACTCTGGAGTAAGTTAAATCCCGCCCGGCTCAACCGCCCACTCTGCGCGTCACGTTCAACAGATATTCCTTGCGGTTGAGCGGATTGTGGTCGGTGCGCGGACGCCGCGGGGCCGTGCCGCGGATGACCGGCGCATAGTGGTCGAAGGCGCTCTCCAGCTCGCCTTCGCCCCGGGTGAGCCCCGGCAGCCGCTGCTCCAGTTCGTGTACCCGGCCCGCGGGAACGGCACCCTCCAGAACGCTGGCGCCACCCCTGGTCCCGGTGGTCTGCGGTACGGCCCGCAGCGCGGCCAGCACCGGGAGCAGGGCGCCCAGGGTGTCCACGGGCGTCTCGATGCGGAAGCGGTGCATGGGCTCGTACACCTGGGTGGCCGCCCTGCGCAGCGCCTCGATCAGGACCAGTGGCGTCACGCCCCGGAAGTCGGCGCCGGTGCTGGACATGCTCTTGTCGAAGCCCTGGTGGGCGTGGCTCTGCCGGGGCGAGTAGCCGGAGTGAGTCATGGTGACCGTGCAGTCGGTGACCTGCCAGCCGCTGAGGCCCTGCATAAGGGTCTCGCGCACGGTGTCCTCGACGGCCTTGAAGAACGCGTACGGCATGGAGCCGAGTTCCACCTCCAGCCGGAAGGCGACGCCCGAGCCGGTCGGTGCCGGGTCGACGCGCAGGCCGACGGTCGCGAGGAACGGGTTGGCGTCCTTCTTGTTGAACTCGACGGCCGCCCCCGTGCCCACGGGCCGCTCGATGCAGATCGTCGACGTCTCCCGGAAGGTGACGTCCAGGCCGTAGTCGTCGGCGAGTGTGGCCTGGATGACCTCCTTCTGGACCTCGCCGTAGAGGGACACGGAGATCTCCTGCCGGATCTCGTCGTGCCGGAGGCCGATCAGCGGGTCCTGCTCGGCGAGTTGGGTGAGGGCGAGGTGCAGGGACCGCTTGTCCACGCCCGCGCCCGGGACGACGACGGTTTCGAGGGTGGGCGGCGCGAAGAAGTGCTCGTACGCCTTGCGCGGCTCCCCGATCGCGTCGCCGATGCGGATGGCGTCGAGGCCCCAGAGCTTGGCGATGCGGCCCGCCGGGACGGTCTCGGCACGGGAGTCCGCGCCCTCCTCGAAGACACTGATCGCGGTGATCTTGCCCTCGGTGTCACCGTCTCCGAATCCGATCCGGTCGCGGACGGCCGGCGTCCCGGAGAAGATCCGCGCATAGGCGATCTTCTCCCCCGCCGGTCCCCGCTCGACCTTGAAGACGGTGCCCGACACCGGCCCGTCCGGATCACCCTCGGCCGCGGGCAGCAACTCCTTGATCCCGGCGATGAGAGCGTCCACGCCCGCGCCCGTGATGGCTGACCCGAAGTAGACGGGGTGGACGAGGGTCTGCCGGGTCTGGTCGGCGAGGGCGGTGTGCAGGCGGTCGTACGAGACCGTGTCCTCGACGTAGGCGGACAGCAGGTCGTCGTCGTGGTCGGTGAGGACGTCGATCGCGGCCGGGGCGAGCCCCGGGGTGACGCGGGCGTCGCGTGTGCCGAGTCCGGTGACCGTGGCCATCGGTACGACCGAGGCCGTGAGCCGCTCGGCGATCGCCCGCAGCACCCCGTCGTACCCCGCTCCACGCCGGTCGATCTTGTTGACGAAGATCAGGGTGGGGATGCGCAGCCGCCGCAGGGTGCGCATCAGGACGCGGGTCTGCGGCTGGACGCCCTCGACGGCCGAGACGACCAGGACGGCGCCGTCGAGTACGCCGAGGACCCGCTCGACCTCGGCGATGAAGTCCGGGTGGCCGGGGGTGTCGATGAGGTTGACCGTCACGTCGTCGAGGGGGAACGAGACGACGGCGGACTTGATGGTGATCCCGCGCTGCTTCTCGAGCGCGAGCGAGTCGGTCCGCGTGGAGCCGGCGTCGACGCTGCCGATCTCGTCGACGACTCCGGCGGCGTACAGCAGCCGCTCGGTCAGGCTGGTCTTACCGGCGTCTACGTGCGCGAGAATTCCGAGATTGAGCAGGTGCACTGAGCGTCATGTCCTTGGTCATCGGAGGGATTCCTTCGTGGGTGGACATGCACGCAGTGCGCATCTGTGCTCCTCGTGTGTGACGACGTATGTCCCCAGCAGTGCAGCAGAACCGGACGCACCGCAGCAATGGATTAACCGTCAACGAAGCCCGTCGCAGCACTCGCCGCCGTCGAGGTGCGGTCATAGAGTGACGTACATCGAGTGACCTGCATCACGTTTCGTCGCCGATTTCCCTCGCTTCCGCCGCACGGCCTGGAGGGCACATGACCCACATCTCGGTGAACGTGGACGGCACGACGTACGAGGACGAGGTCGAGCCCCGTCTGCTGCTGATCCACTACCTGCGCGACCGCCTCGGTCTGACCGGCACCCCGATCGGCTGCGACACCTCCAACTGCGGGGCCTGCACGGTCGAGCTCGACGGGGAGAGCGTCAAGAGCTGCTCGGTCCTCGCCGTCCAGGCGGACGGGAGCGAAGTGACCACGGTCCAGGGGCTCGCCCAGGACGGCGAGTGGACCGGGCTGCAGAAGGCGTTCCACGAGCAGCACGGCCTGCAGTGCGGCTACTGCACCCCGGGCATGATCATGGCGGCCCGGGATCTGCTGCGGGAGAACCCGCACCCCAGCTCGGACGACGTACGCCAGGCCCTGGAGGGCAACCTCTGCCGGTGCACCGGCTACCAGAACATCGTGCGCGCGGTGCTCGCCGCCTCCGGGCAGGAGGTGCCGGCATGACCGACCAGATGGCCGGACCCGAAGTCGGCCGCTCCCGAGCCCGCAAGGAAGACGCCCACCTGATCACGGGCCAGACCAACTGGACCGACAACATCCAGGTCAGCGGCCTGCTGCACCTGGCGATCCTGCGCAGCCCCATGGCGCACGCCCGCCTGGATCGCGTCGACGTCTCCGCGGCCCTCGACCGGCCGGGCGTCATCGCCGCCTTCACGGGACGTGACCTCGCCGACGGCATGGGCTCGATGCCGTGCGTGTGGCCGGTGACCGAGGACATCGTCATGCCGGACCATCCGGCGGTGGCGGTCGACGAGGTGCGGTACGCGGGCGACCCGATCGCGGTCGTCGTGGCGCGGGACCGGTACACGGCGGCGGACGCGCTGGAGGCGATCGAGGTCGACTACACGCCGCTGCCCCCGGTGCTCGACCTGGAGGACGCGCTCGCCGAGGGCGCCCCGCTGGTCCACTCCGACAAGGGCACCAACCGCTGCTACGTCTGGCCGCTCGCCACCGGCGAGAGCTTCGACGCGGTACGCGAGCGCGCCGACCTCGTCCTGAAGCGGCGCTACATCCAGCAGCGCCTGATCCCCAACGCGATGGAGCCCCGCGCGGTCGTCGTCACCCCGCTCGCGGCCTCCGGCGAGTACACCCTGTACTCCTCCACCCAAGTCCCGCACATCGCACGGGTACTGCTGGCCATGGTCACCGGCATCCCCGAGCAGAAGCTGCGGGTGATCGCGCCCGACGTGGGCGGCGGCTTCGGCTCCAAGCTCCAGGTGTACGGCGAGGAGGCCCTCGCGCTCGCCGTGGCCCGCAAGCTGGGCCGGCCGGTGAAGTGGACCGAGTCCCGCTCCGAGAACTACCAGGCCACCCACCACGGCCGCGGCCAGATCCAGGACATCGAGATCGCCGCCACCCGCGACGGCAAGCTGCTCGGCCTGAAGGTCGACCTGCTGGCCGACATGGGCGCCTACCTGATGATCATCACCCCGGGCACTCCGCTGCTGGGCGCCTTCATGTACCCGGGGATCTACAAGATGGACGCCTACGACTTCACGTGCACGGGCGTCTTCACCACGCGCACGCCGACCGACGCCTACCGGGGCGCCGGCCGGCCCGAGGCGACCTTCGCCATCGAGCGGATCATGGACGATCTGGCCGTCGAACTCGGCCTGGATCCCATCGAGTTGCGGCGCCGCAACTGGATCCGGCACGAGGAGTTCCCGTACACCTCCGTCGCCGGGCTCACCTACGACAGCGGCAACTACGAGGCCGCCACGGAGAAGGCACTCGCCCTGTTCGGCTACGACAAACTGCGCGCCGAGCAGGCGGACCGCAACGAGCGCGGCGACACCGTACGCCTCGGCATCGGCGTGTCGACGTACACCGAGATGTGCGGGCTCGCGCCGAGCCGGGTGCTCAGGGACCTCAGGTACGCGGCCGGCGGCTGGGAGGCGGCGACCATCCGCATGCTGCCGACCGGCAAGGTCGAGGTCGTCACCGGCACCAGCCCGCACGGGCAGGGCCATGCGACCTGCTGGAGCCAGATCGCCGCCGACGCGCTGGGCGTGCCGTTCGAGGACGTCGAGGTGGTGCACGGCGACACCAGGGCCGTCCCGCAGGGCATGGACACCTACGGGTCGCGGTCGCTGGTCGTCGGCGGGATCGCCGTGCACCACGCGGCCGAGAAGGTGGTCGCCAAGGCCCGCAAGGTCGCCGCGCATCTGCTCGAAGCCAGCGAGAACGACCTGGAGTTCACCAACGGCGTCTTCTCGGTGAAGGGCTCACCCGAGGCCCGCAAGACCATCCAGGAGGTCGCCTTCGAGACGTTCTCCTCGCACGACCTGCCCGACGGCATGGAGCCCACCATCAACGCCGAGCACCTCGTCGACCCGGAGAACTTCTCCTACCCGCACGGCACCCACCTGTGCGCGGTCGAGGTCGACACGGAGACCGGGCAGACCCGGATCAGGTCGTACGTCTGTGTCGACGACGTCGGCAAGGTCGTCAACCCGATGATCGTCGAGGGTCAGGTGCACGGCGGCCTCGCCCAGGGCATCGCGCAGGCGCTGTACGAGGAGGCGGTCTACGACGACGAGGGCAACCTGCTCTCCGGCACGATGGCCGACTACCTGGTGCCGTCGGCGGCGGACCTGCCGGACTTCGTGACCGACCGGACGGAGACGCCGTCGACCCTGAATCCCTTGGGGGTCAAGGGAGTCGGTGAGGCGGGGACGATCGCCTCGACGCCGGCCGTCGTGAACGCGGTCGTGGACGCGCTGCGTCCGCTGGGCGTGGCCGACGTGCGGATGCCCTGCACCCCGCAGCGGGTGTGGGAAGCGATCGAGGAGGCGGCGCGATGATCCCCCCGGCATTCGACTACGCCCGGCCGAGCAGCGTCGACGAGGCGGTGCGCACCCTCGCCGACGCGGGCGAGGACGCGAAGGTGCTGGCCGGCGGGCAGAGTCTGCTGCAGCTGCTGCGGCTCAGGCTGGCCTTCCCCGAACTGGTCGTCGACGTCGGCCGCATCCCCGAGCTGCGCGGGGTGCGCGAGGACGGGAACACCCTCGTCATCGGCGCGCTGACCACCCACCACGACGTCATCCACGACCCGCTCGTCCGCCGCCACGCCGGACTGCTGGCGACGGCCACCGCCACGGTCGCGGATCCCGCCGTACGCCACCGGGGCACCCTCGGCGGATCGCTCGCGCACGCGGACCCGGCCGGGGATCCACCCGCCGCGGTGCTGGCGCTGGACGGCGAGCTGGTGGCGCAGGGGCCGCGGGGGCGGCGCACCATCCCGGCGCGCGAGTTCTTCGTCGACTACCTGCAGACCGCGCTGGAACCGGACGAGCTCCTGGTCGAGGTGCGGATCCCGAAGACGGACGGCTGGGGCTTCCACTACGAGAAGTTCCACCGGGTGGCACAGTCCTGGCCGATCGTCGGCGTGGCCGCGCTGGTGCGGCGCGACAACGGGCAGATCACTCAGGCCCGCGTGGGCCTGACCAACATGGGCTCCACGGCGCTGCGCGCGTCCGCGACCGAGGAGGCCCTGTCGGGCGCGGGTGACGCGCAGGACGTGGCGCGGGCCGCCCAGTCGGCGGCGGAGGGCACCCGGCCGTCGCAGGACACGTCCGCGTCGCCGGAGTACCGGGCGCATCTCGCGCGGGTGCTCACCAAGCGGGCGGTGCTGGCGGCCGCCGGAATGGGGTGAGGGCCGATCACGCACATCGACGGGCCGGAGCAGGTGCGGGCCCGGCTGGAGGAGACGGGGTACCTCGTCGATGAGGGTCTGGCCGTCGCCTGCTTCCTGGCCCTGCGCCTGCACCGGCCGCTGTTCTGCGAGGGCGACGCCGGCGTGGGCAAGACGGCGCTCGCGTCGGCGCTCGCCGAGGCGCTGGACGCCCCGCTGATCCGGTTGCAGTGCCACGAGGGCATCGACGCCTCCCAGGCCCTGTACGACTGGGACTTCCCGCGCCAGCTGCTGCATCTGCGGGCGGCGGAGGCGGCCGGGATCACCGACGCCGACCGGCTGGAAGGCGAGCTGTACGACCGGCGGTTCCTGATCGCCCGGCCGCTGCTGCGTGCCCTGGAGACGCATCCGTCGGTGCTGCTGGTCGACGAGATCGACCGCGCGGACGACGAGTTCGAGGCGTTCCTGCTGGAGCTGCTGTCCGAGTTCTCCGTCACGATCCCCGAGCTGGGCACGCTGCGGGCCGAGCAGCCGCCGGTCGTCGTCCTGACCTCCAACCGCACCCGCGAGGTGCACGACGCCCTCAAGCGCCGCTGCCTCTACCACTGGTTCGACCACCCCGGCTTCGCCCGCGAACTGGCCATCGTGCGGCGGCGGTTGCCCGGCGTCTCGGCACGCCTGGCCGAGCAGGTGACCGCACTCGTCCAGGCGCTGCGGGGCGAGGACCTGCTCAAGCCGCCCGGGGTGGCCGAGACGATCGACTGGGCGCAGGCCCTCGACGCGCTCGGCGCGACCGAGGTGGACGCGGAGCTGGCGGTGGCGACGCTGGGCTCGGTGCTGAAGTACCGGGAGGACGCCGAGCGGGCGCGGGGGCTGGATCTGGCGGCGGTGCTCGCCGTACGAGGGGCGTGAGGAGCGTGCTGGCCGCGGACGCCGCGCTCCTCGGTTTCGCCCGTGCGCTGCGGGCGGCCGGCGTCGACGCGAGCACGGAACGGCTGCACGCGTTCCTGAGCGCGGTGGACCTGCTGCGGCCGGAGGTGCGGGCGGACGTGTACTGGGCGGGGCGGCTGACGCTGTGCGGGGGCCGGGACGATCTGGAGCGGTACGAGCGGGTGTTCGCCGCGTACTTCGGCTCCGGCTCACCCGCCACGGAGGCGGTACGGGCCACCCCGCAGCCCCGGCTGCGCCTGGTCGTACGGGACGCGCACACCGGGGGCCACCACGAAGGAGATCGGCAGGGACCGCCCGCCGCCGCCCTGGCCAGCCCCGCCGAGGTCCTCCGGCACCGCGACGTCGCCGAGCTGGACGCGGTCGAACGCGAGCAGGTGCGCCGGCTGCTGGCCGCGTTCGCGCTGCGGGGCGAGGCCCGGCGCAGTGCGCGGCGGCGTCCGGCCCGGCGCGGGCAGGTCGATCCGCACCGGACGGTACGGGAGTTGCTGCGGCGCGGCGGTGAGCCGGCACGGCTGCTCCGGCACGCCCGGGCCGAGCGGCCCCGGCGGGTCGTGCTGCTGGTGGACGTCAGCGGTTCCATGGCGCCGTACGCCGACGCGCTGCTCCGCTTCGCGCACGCGGCCGCCCGCGGGACACACACCGAAGTCTTCACCATCGGCACCCGGCTGACCCACGTCACCCGCGAACTGTCGCAACGCGACCCGGACTTGGCGATGGCCGCGCTCGCGGCGGCGGTGCCCGACTGGCGCGGCGGCACCCGACTCGGCGAACTGCTGCGGGAGTTCCTGAACCGCTGGGGACAGCGCGGTCTGGCGCGCGGCGCTGTGGTGGTCCTGCTCTCCGACGGCTGGGAGCGCGGCGACCCCGCACTGCTGGCGGACCAGATGCGCCGTCTGCACCGGCTGGCCCACCGGGTGATCTGGGCCAACCCCCGCAAGGCGCGCTCCGGTTACGCGCCCGTGGCCGGCGGGATGGCGGCGGCGCTGCCGAGCGTGGACGCGTTCGTCGAGGGGCACAGCGTGGCCGCGCTGGAACGGCTGGCGGCAGTGGTGAAAGGAGCCGACGATGCGTGACATCCTCCCGGTGCTGCACGGCTGGTACACGGAACGGGTCCCGTTCGGACTCGCCACGGTCGTCGCGACCAGCCGCAGCGCGCCGCGCGATCCCGGTGCGGCGATGGCCGTGGGACCGGACGACGAGGTCGTCGGCAGTGTGTCCGGCGGGTGCGTCGAGGGAGCCGTCTTCGAACTCGCCCAGGACGTGGTGGCGAGCGGCGAGGCCCGCCTTGAGACCTTCGGGTACAGCGACGAGGACGCGTTCGCGGTCGGCCTCACCTGCGGCGGCGAGATCACCCTGCTCGTACGTCCCGTGACGGCCGCCCTGGACCCCTCCTTCGGCGCGGTCGCCGAGTCGGTCGCCGCACACCGCCCGGTGACCGTCGCCACGGTGACCGACGGCCCCGCCCCGCGCGGCGCCACCCTCGCCGTCTGGCCGGACACGGTGTCCGGCACGCTCGGCACGGAGGGCCTTGACGTGGCCGTCACCGCCGACGCCCGCGGCGAACTCGCCCTCGGCGCCACGGGGTTGCGCCACTACGGCCCGCACGGGGAACGCCGCGAGGACGCCGTCACCGTCTTCCTGCACTCCTTCGCCCCACCGCCGCGCATGCTGGTCTTCGGCGCCATCGACTACGCCGCCGCGGTCGCCCGCATCGGTGACTTCCTCGGCTACCGGGTCACCGTGTGCGACGCCCGCCCGGTCTTCGCCACGCCGAAGCGGTTCCCGGCGGGCGTGGAGGTGGTCGTGGACTGGCCGCACCGCTATCTGCGCTCCACCGGCACCGACGAGCGCACGGCGATCTGCGTCCTCACCCACGACCCGAAGTTCGACGTGCCGCTGCTGGAGGAAGCGCTGCGCCGGCCGGCCGCGTACATCGGGGCGATGGGCAGCCGCCGTACGCACGACGACCGGACGAAACGGCTGACCGAGGCCGGACTCACCGAACGCGAGCTGTCCCGGCTGCGCTCCCCGGTCGGGCTCGACCTGGGCGCCCGTACGCCCGAGGAGGTCGCCGTGTCCGTCGCCGCCGAGATCGTCGCGCTGCGCTGGGGCGGGACCGGGGCCCCGCTGACGGCGACGGCCGGAGCCATCCATCCGCAGGGAGCGTGAAGGAGGAAGTCATGGAGCTGCACCACGAGTTCACCGTGCCCGTCCCGGTCGACGACGCCTGGCGGACGCTCCTCGACATCGAGCGGGTCGCACCCTGCATGCCGGGCGCGAGTGTCGAGGAGTACGACGGCAAGACCGTGACCGGGTCGGTGAAGGTCAAGGTCGGCCCGATCACCGTCACCTACAAGGGCACGGCCGTCTTCGAGGAGCAGGACGAGTCGGCACACCGCATGGTCCTGATCGCCGGCGGCCGGGAGACCCGCGGCCAGGGCACCGCGCGAGCCACGGTCACCGGCACGCTGAGCGAACGCGACGGCGGTACGGCCGTGTCCGTACGGACCGATCTCACGGTGACCGGACGCCCGGCCCAGTTCGGGCGCGGGGTGCTGGCGGAGGTCGGCGACCGGCTGGTCGGCCAGTTCGCCGCGTGCCTCTCCGAGCGGCTGCGCGAGACGGTGGGAGCCGGGGAGACCGCCGCGGAGACCGAGGTGTACCCGGACCAGCCGCTGGACGTGTTCCGCCTGATCGGGGTGCCGGTCGCCAAGCGTGCGGCCGGGATCGCCGGAGCGGTGGCCGCGGTGGTGCTGGTGGTCATAGGGGTGCGGCGGGTCTTGGGGCGCCGCGGCTGAACGGTGGGTGATCCCCTGCCCGGCCGGCCCGCCGACCTGGTCCCCGCCGGTTCAGCGAGCCGGCGGCAACCGATGCAGCTCCACGTCCGAGAGGCGGGCGTCGGCCACCGTCGCCGTCATGTACGTGCAGTGCGGCTGGCGGCGCCGGTCGGTCGGGGAGCCGGGATTGAGCAGGCGCAGCCCGTTGGGAGCGGTGGTGTCCCACGGGATGTGGCTGTGGCCGAAGACCAGGACGTCCAGGTCGGGGAAGCGCGCGGCACAGCGGGCCTCCCTCCCCTGGGCGGAGCCCGTCTCGTGGACGGCACCGAACCGCAGGCCGCCGAGTTCGGCGTACGCCACCTCGGGGAGCCGGGCCCGCAGCTCGGGACCGTCGTTGTTGCCGTACACGCCGATCAGTCTGCGACTGTGGGACTCCAGCAGGTCGAGCGTGGCCGTGTCGACCCAGTCGCCCGCGTGGAACACCACGTCGGCGTAAGGGAGTTCGGCGAGGAGCTGCGCGGGCAGCGCCTTGGCGCGCTTGGGGAGATGGGTGTCGGACATCAGGAGCAGGCGCACGTCGTCAGCCTAAGCCGCGGTGATCGGCGCCACGCGGTTGACCCTGCGCGTGGTGGCCCAGGCAAACGGGTTAGCATCGGGCGACGCCCACCGTGCCACAGTGGAAACGGGAAGCGAATTAAGGGGGCTTCAGCCGGATGCCGGTCAAGGTCAGCGTCGTCGTCCCGGTGTACAACCCCGGGCCATATGTCGAGGATTGCATCGCCTCGCTGCTGCGGCAGTCCCTGCCGCCCGACGAGTACGAAGTCATCTTCGTCGACGACGGCTCCACCGACGAGACCCCGGCCCGCCTCGACGCGCTCGCCGCCGACCACCCCGGTCTCGTCCAGGTCATCCACCAGGCGAACTCCGGCTGGTCCGGCAAGCCCCGCAACGTCGGCATCGCCGCCGCCAAGGGCGAGTTCGTGATGTTCGTCGACAACGACGACTACCTGGGCGACGAGGCCCTGGAGCGGATGTACGACTACGGCGTGGCCAACGGCGCCGACGTCGTCGTAGGAAAGATGGCCGGCAAGGGCCGCGGCGTTCCGGTGGAGCTGTTCCGCCGCAACCACCCGCACGCCACCGTCGAGAACGCCCCGCTGATCGACAGCCTCACCCCGCACAAGATGATCCGCCGGGAGTTCCTCGACCGGATCGGCCTGCGCTTCCCCGAGGGCCGGCGGCGGCTGGAGGACCACGTCTTCATCGCCGAGGCGTATCTGCGCGCGGACAACGTCTCGGTCCTCAGCGACTACGTCTGCTACTACCACGTCAAACGGGACGACGCCTCGAAC
Source organism: Streptomyces sp. NBC_00457 (assembly GCF_036014015.1). Classification (NCBI taxonomy): domain Bacteria; kingdom Bacillati; phylum Actinomycetota; class Actinomycetes; order Kitasatosporales; family Streptomycetaceae; genus Streptomyces; species Streptomyces sp. NBC_00457. The sequence goes on from NZ_CP107905.1 coordinate 834,204, forward strand.
GCGGGCTTCCAACGCTTCGACCCCGTCGGATACTTCAAGAACCTCTGCGAGGCCCTCGACGTCGTCGACCGCTACACCGAGCCGGGACCGCTGCGGGACCGGCTGCACCGGCGCTGGCTGCGGGTGGAGATCGTCGAGCGGATGCGTGGCCGCAGGCTGCTGGCGATGCCCGCCGACTACCGCAAGGAGCTCTTCGACGCGATGCGCGGCGTCGTCGTCGAGCGCTTCGGCCCCGGTGTCGCGGCCGGGCTGCAGCCGACCCAGCAGGTCGTCGCCGCCCTGATCGCCGCCGACCGGTTTGCCGAGGTCGAGGCCTTCGCCGAATGGGAGGGCTCCGTCGTACCGAAGGCCGCGCCGGAGAGCCTCACCTGGCAGGACGGCACGCTGCGGATCGACTTCACCGCCGAGTACGTGTCGCGCGGCAAACCCCTGCTGTTTCCCGCCGACGGTGAACGGACGCCGCTGGACGTGTCCGACCCGGTCGCCTGGGTCTCCGCGGACACCGCCGCCCGGTTCGGCGAGGCCCGGGTCGATCTGCTGCTGCGCGAGCGCTCCAGCGCCGCCCAGTACTTCCAGCCGGTGGAGTTCACCCGCGAGCGGATCGAGGACGGGGACGGTGTACGGCTCCAGTTGCGCGCCGGGGCCACCGTGGATCCCACGGCCGTGGCGGGCGACGGCGTGTGGGACGCGTACGTCCGGGTCCGGCTGGGCGGCTGGACCAAGGAGTGCCGGCTGGGTCCGGCCCCTCGGGATGCCCGCCAGGCCCCGCACGCCGGTGTGGTGGGCGGCCGTGTGGTGCTGCCGTACTGGACCGAACCGCACGCCAACCTCTCCCTGGACATCGACCGCGCGAGCACCCGCCTCGGCCTCGGCGGGCTGTCGCCGGATGCCGTCTCGGTCTCCGGCGGCCGGCTCCGCGCCGCGCTGCCGCTGTACGTCACCGGTGACACCGAGGTCCTGCTCCGCGTCAGCTCCGGTGACGCGCAGGTGGATGTGCCCGGCACCCTGTACGCGGACGGATCCGGGGCGCGGCTGGAGGCCGTCCTGCCCGCCGACCGGCTGAAGGGCGCGACGTGGAAGGTGGCGATCAGTCCGCGCACCGCCGCACCGCGCTTCCTCGCGCTGCCGTTCACCCTCACGGCCGGTGTCGGCGGGGTGCGCGTGGTGCGCAAGCGGAAGCAGTCTCCCGGCGCGCTGCGACGGCTGCGTCGCGCGCTGGGCAGGGTCGTACGAAAGGCGGCGGCCCGCATCAGGAATCGGAGGGCGTGAACGGATGCGACCACTGGGGATCGAAGGTGCCTGGGTGCTGGAGCCCAAGGTGTTCCCGGACGAGCGGGGCAGTTTCCACGAGTGGTACCGCGGTGAGGAGTTCCGCGAGGCCACCGGATACGACCTGACACTCGCCCAGGCCAACTGCTCGGTCTCCCGCCGGGGCGTGCTGCGGGGTCTGCACTTCGCCGATGTGCCGCCCGGCCAGGCCAAGTACCTCACCTGTGTGCGCGGTGCCGTGCTCGACGTGGTGGCCGACATCCGGGTGGGGTCACCGACCTTCGGGCAGTGGGAGGCGGTGCGGCTCGACGACGACACCCGGCACGCCGTGTTCCTCGCGGAGGGGCTCGGGCACGCGTTCATGGCGCTCACCGACGACGCGACGGTGGTGTACCTGTGCTCGACCGGGTACGCGCCCGGTCGTGAGCACGGGGTGGACCCGCTGGACGCGAACCTGGGGATCGAGTGGCCCCGGGACATCCCGCCGGTGCTGTCGGAGAAGGACGCGGCCGCGCCCTCGCTGGCGGAGGCGGAGCGGTCCGGGCTGCTGCCGTCGTACCAGGACTGCTCCGCCTACTACCGGCGGCTGCGCGGACTCAGCGACTGACGCTGAGCTGCTCCACGCTGCGGCGCAGCGGCTCCCAGCCGCGGGACCGCTTGGTTCCGCGGTTGCGGGCCCGCACGAGCGGCGCCCAGAAACCGGCCCCGACCAGCGTCTCGGGCTTCACCGCCGAGGTCCGTTCCAGAACCGTCTCCGGCACCTTCTGCGGGTCGGGGACGACGTACTCGGCGAGGATCTCGTCGTATTTGTCCGAGAGGACAGTGTTGCCGGGGTCGGCGCCGAAGACGACGAGCTGGCCGGTCGGCTGTGTGTCGACGAGGACGGTCACCAGGTCGGGGCGGAAGCGGTTCAGCACCTCGACCATCTTGTAGACGTCGCCGGTCCAGGCGCCGGTGTGCCGGTCCCGGGCGGCCTCGTCGACGTTGCGCGGCAGCATGTCGTCGAAGACGATGACGCTGGCCCAGTCGGAGTGCTTCTCGACGTTGATGAAGTCGCGCAGCGTGTACTCGAAGAGGTGCATGCCGTCGATGAACGACAGGTCGAGGGTGGTGCGCTGCCAGTGGCCGAACGGGCTGCGGTTGCGGGCCAGATTGCGCAGCGGGTGCCGGCCGCCCTTCAGATGCCCCAGGGGGTTCTGGCGGGCGAAGAAGTCGTCGCTCGTCGCCTTCGCCAGATGGACGTCGCAGCGGATCTCCGTGACCACCTTGAACGCGGGATCGATCGCGATGCTGGGCACACGCGACAGTGTCAGGCTGCGGCCGTCGTTGACACCGATCTCCAGGTAGTTCCGGTTCGCGCTGACCTTGTGGAGTTCCCGCAGGAACTCATGACGTTTCACGACGTAATCTCCTTGCGGATATGGGGCATTGCTTCATTCAGGGCGTCCCGCCAGTCGCGCGGAGCCGGCAGGCCGATCTGCTGCCACCGGCCGTGCGCGAGGGCGCTGTAGGCGGGGCGGGGTGCGGGGCGGGGAAAGGCCTCGCTGCCGGTGGGGCGCACCCGGTCCGGGTCGGCGCCGAGAAGCCGGAAGACTTCCCGCGCCAGCTCGTACCAGGTGGCCTCGCCGGAACTCGTGGCGTGGAACACGCCGTGCGCGCCGGGGCCGACGCGGGGGCCGAGGTCGGCGATGCGTGCGGCGACGTCGGCGCTCCACGTGGGCTGTCCGCGCTGGTCGTCGACGACGTCCAGGGTGTCCCGGCGTCCCTCGAGCTCGATCATCGTACGGACGAAACTGCGGCCGTGGACGCCGTACAGCCAGGCGGTGCGCACGACGGCGCCCGCGGCCGGGAGTTCCTCCAGTACGGCGCGCTCGCCGGCCAGCTTGGTGCGGCCGTACGCGGTGCGCGGGGCCGGGGGATGGTCTTCCGGGTAGGGGGCTGCGCGGTCGTCGCCGGCGAAGACGTAGTCGGTGGAGACATGGACCAGACGGGCGCCACCCGCCGCGCAGGCCCTGGCCAGCAGTCGCGGTCCGTCGCCGTTGATCCGCAGGGCCCGCTCCTCGTCGCTCTCGGCGTCGTCGACGGCCGTGTAGGCCGCGCAGTTCACGACGACGTCCGGGCGGTGCTCGGCGAAGGCGGCCGAGACGGCGTCGGGCCGGGTGATGTCGAGAGCGGCGTGGTCAAGGGCGACCACGGGTGCGCCCCGGCCGCGCAGTTCATCGACCAGGTCGCGGCCGAGCATGCCGCTCGCTCCGGTGACCAGCCAGTTCATGCGCTCTCCCGTGCGACGCGCTGCTTGAGCGGCTCCCACCAGGCGCGGTTGTCCCGGTACCAGGCGACGGTGTCGGCGAGGCCGGTGGCGAAGTCGTGGCGGGGCCGGTAGCCGAGTTCGGTGCGGGCCTTGCTCCAGTCCACCGAGTAGCGCAGGTCGTGGCCCTTACGGTCCTCTACGTGCTCCACCCGGTCCCAGCCCGCGCCGCAGGCCTCCAGGAGCAGCCCGGTCAGCTCCTTGTTGCTCAACTCGGTGCCGCCGCCGATGTTGTAGACCTCGCCGGGGCGGCCCTGGGTGCGGACGAGTTCGACGCCCTGGCAGTGGTCGTCGACGTGCAGCCAGTCCCGGACGTTGAGGCCCTCGCCGTACAGCGGGACCTTCTTGCCGTCGAGGAGGTTGGTCACGAACAGCGGGATGACCTTCTCGGGGAACTGGTGCGGGCCGTAGTTGTTGGAGCACCGGGTGACGCGCACGTCCAGGCCGTGGGTGCGGTGGTAGGCGAGGGCGAGCAGGTCGGAGGATGCCTTGGAGGCGGAGTAGGGCGAGTTGGGGCTCAGCGGGTGGTCCTCCGGCCACGATCCGGTGTCGATGGAGCCGTAGACCTCGTCGGTGGAGACGTGCACGAACGTGCCGACACCGTGCCGCAGGGCGGCGTCCAGGAGGGTCTGGGTGCCCAGGACGTTGGTGCGTACGAAATCGGTGGCGCCGATGATCGAGCGGTCCACGTGGGACTCCGCCGCGAAGTGCACGACCTGGTCGGCCCGGGACATCAGCTTGTCCACGAGTTCGGCGTCGCAGATGTCGCCCTGCACGAACTCCAGCCGGGGATGGTCGAGTTCGAGGTTGTCGAGCGTGCCGGCGTAGGTCAGTTTGTCGAGCACCGTGATGTCGGGGCCGTCGGCGGCCAGGGCCTGTGTCGGAAGTGGCGTCGTCCGCCCGGAGGGCGGGCCGGGCGGGGTCTGGTGCGTGCTCTCGGCGTGCCGGGCGGAAGCCCTCGTACTGGACGTACTTGGGCTTTCGCCCGGTGCGGCGAGAGGGCGTGCCAGGCGCCGGCCGGCAGACGCCACTTCCGACGCAGGCCCTAGCAGCGTACGGACGTACGTCGAGCCGATGAACCCGGCGGCGCCGGTGACGAGGAGGTTCATGTGTGGATCTGCACCTTGCTGTGGTCTCCGAGGACGAGTCGATGAGCACTGGGCACGTTCGGCGCCGGGGTCACCTGGACGTGCCGCCCGATGAGGGAGCTCTCGATGCGGCCCACTCCGTCGATCGAGGAGTCCCGCAGGACGATGGAGAACTCCAACTCGCTGTGGGTGATACGGCAGTTCTCCGCGACGGAGGTGAACGGGCCGACGTAGGAGTCGCTGACGACGGTTCCGGCGCCGATGACGCAGGGGCCGACGATGCGTGAGCCGGTGACGCGCGCGCCTTCCTCGACCACGACCCGCCCGATGGTCTCGGACCGCTCGTCCACCTCGCCGTCGATGCGGCGTTCGAGGCCTTCCAGGACGGTCCGGTTCACCTCGAGCATGTCGACGACGTTCCCGGTGTCCTTCCAGTAGCCCTGGATGACCGTGGAGCGGACGTCGGAGCGTGCGTCGATGAGGTGCTGGATGGCGTGGGTGATCTCCAACTCGCCGCGCCAGGACGGCTCGATGGCGCGCACGGCCTCGTGGATCACCGGGGTGAACAGGTAGACGCCGACGAGGGCGAGGTCGCTCTTGGGGTGTTCCGGCTTCTCCTCGAGGCCGATCACCTGCCCGGTCGCGTCGAGTTCGGCGACGCCGAAGGCGCGCGGGTCGGGGACGCGGGTGAGCAGGATCTGGGCGTCTGGGCGGTTCGCGCGGAAGCCGTCGACGAGGTCGGTGATGCCGCCGACGATGAAGTTGTCGCCGAGGTACATCACGAAGTCGTCGTCGCCGAGATAGTCACGGGCGATCAGCACCGCGTGAGCCAGCCCGAGCGGCCGCTCCTGCGGGATGTACGTGACCTGCAGGCCGAACTTGGACCCGTCGCCGACGGCGTCCTCGATCTCGGCCGCGGTGTCGCCGACGATCATGCCGACTTCGGTTATGCCTGCGGCGGCGATGGACTCCAACCCATAGAACAACACAGCCTTGTTGGCGACCGGTACGAGTTGCTTGGCCGATGTATGGGTGATCGGCCTCAAGCGCGTACCGGCGCCCCCGGACAGCACGAGAGCCTTCATCTGGTTCACCATAGCCTCGTTCGGCGGAAAGGGAACGTTAACCCTTTATTTGATCCGCTCGAGAACGATCTCGCTCCAGACCTGCTTGCCGCCGCTGACCGGGACGGTCCCCCAGGACACCGACATGGCCTCGACGAGCAGGATGCCACGGCCGCCGGTGGCCTCCCAACCGATGCTGGTCGGCTTGATCGGGCTGCGGGGCGAGGCGTCGGCGACCGCGACACGCAGCCGGTGGTTGACGAGGGTGAGGTCGAGGCGGACCCGGCCGTCGGTGTGCACCAGGGCGTTGGTGACCAGTTCGGAGACCACGAGCGCGACGGCGTCCTGTTCCTCGGTCACGCCCCAGGCGCGCAGGGTGCGCCGGGTGAAGCGGCGGGCGTGCCGGACGGCCTCGGGGACGCGCCACACCGTCCAGCTCTCCCGCAGCGGGCGGATGTCCATGCCGTCATAGCGCAGCAGGAGCAGGGCCACGTCGTCGCTGCGGCGGGCGTTGCCGAGGAGGCCGTCGGCGACGAGGCCGAGGTGGGCGGGGTCGGAGCGGGCCAGGTCGCGGGCGAACCCTTCCATGCCCTCGTCGATGTCGGCGTCGACGGACTCGACCAGACCGTCCGTGGTGAGGGCGATCAGCGTGCCGGGCTGCAGTCGCAACGGACTCATCGGGAACTCGGCCTGCTTCACCACGCCGAGCGGCGGGCCGCCCTCCGCCTCGGCGATCTCCGTACTGCCGTCCGGATGGCGCAGCACCGGCGGCAGATGGCCGGCGCGGACGCACCAGGCGGAGCCCTCCTCCATGTCGATGTCGACGTAGCAGCAGGTGGCGAAGAGGTCGGTCTCCAGCTCCATCAGGAGCCGGTTGGAGTGGGAGACCACGACGTCCGGCGGGTGGCCTTCGGCGGCGTAGGCGCGCAGTGCCGTACGCATCTGGCCCATGAGGGTGGCGGCGGCGGCGCTGTGGCCCTGGACGTCGCCGATGACGAGGGCCACATGGTTGTCGGGCATCGGGATCACGTCGTACCAGTCGCCGCCGAGCTCCAGTCCCGCGGTGCTGGGCAGGTAGCGGGCGACGGCTTCCGCGCCGGGCAACTGGGGCAGGCGGCGCGGCAGCAGCTGGCGCTGGAGCATGCCGACGAGTTCGTGCTCGGCGTCGAAGGCGCGGGCCCGCATCAGGGCCTGCCCGGCGAGGCCGGCGGAGGCGGTGAGCAGGGCACGTTCGTCGGGCCCGAAGTCGTGCGGGGTGTCCCAGCCGATCAGACAGGCGCCGGCCATGCGGCCCGCCCCGGGCAGCGGCAGCACGGCGAGGCCGCCCGGGCCGACCTCGGCGAGCGCGGGTTCCAGCGCGGTACCGGCGGGCCAGATCTGGGCGCGGCCCTCGCGCAGGGCGGCGGCGAGGGTGGGCATCGCGCGCACGGGCGCGTCGGGCCACTCGGTGCGCCACTCGGTGCGCCACACCTCGGGCCAGGACTCCGGTTCGGGCGGGTCGAGGACGGTGACGACGAGCCGGTCCGCCTCCAGCTCGGCGAGCGCGATCCGGTCGGCCCGCAGCGGCCCGCGCAGCGCCGTCACCACGGCCTTGCCGACGTCGCGTACGGTCCCGGCGATGGCCAGCGCGGCTGCCAGCCGCTGGACGCGGGCCACGTCGGTGACGTCGGAGCGCAGCTTGGACGCGTCGGCGACGGTGCCGACGAGCCGGGCCGGGCGGCCCTCGCCGCCGGGCACCAGCCGGCCGCGCAGCCGCAGCCACTTCGGCGGGCCGGCCGGCTGCAGGACCCGGAACTCCAGCTCGCGCTCGCCGATGGACATGTGGTCGGCCTCGACGACGGACATCAGGGACGGCAGGTCCTCGGGGACGGTCAGGCCCAGCAGGGTCTCGACGCGGCCGTCGAAGTCCGCCGGGTCGAGACCGAACAGCTCCAGGATGTCGTCGCCGATCTCCACGCGACCGCTGTCCATGGCGAGGCTGAACTCGCCCGAGGGCAGTTCGCCGCCTTCGGCGGACGCCGTCGGCACGGGCGAGACGACGGCGTCGGCGATCAGTTCGAGGCAGGCCCGGTCGTCGGTGTCGAAGCCGTCGGGGTTGTCACTCAGGGCGACGAGCGCGCCACCGCCGGCGCCGTGCACGGGCAGGGCGGCCAGGAAGAACTCCCGGGAGGGCACGCGCCGTGACTCGGCTCCCTCGGCGAGTTCCGGCGGGCCGAGCCATACGGCCTGCCCCAAGCGGTGGGCGTCGGCCACCGGGGACCGTCCGGACACCGGATAGCTGTCGCGCAGTCCGTACAGCGTCCTGGGCACACCTGCCGACTCGACCAGGCACAGCGCTTCGCCGTCTCCGCTCGGGGTGTACACGGCGGCGAACGAGGCCCGCGCGAAGACGAGGATCTGTTCGAGGATCCGGCGCAGCCGGTCGGGGGACTCGGCATCGGCCGTCAGCGTCTTGAGGGCGGTTTCGGCACGCAGGGTTCGCGTGCCGCGTTCCGCATCGCCCTCAGTGACCACGTCCGTCATTACAGCGCGTATGGGGCGCGTGCGCAGCCCCTGTGACCGTTCGGCGGCTACGCGCCCTCCCCTGCGCGTGCCGCGCACCGCTCGTAGGGCTCTCGCCGTGCGCGACGGCCCGGCAGGAGAGAGATTTGATCCCGGGAACCCGTCCGCGCGGCCCTGCGAGGAGGTGGTCGGCGTGTCCGAGGGGCAGCAGCCGCCCGCACAGGCGCCGGCGGCCACCAGGACGCGGGTCGGCCGACCGCTGCTGTCGCTCGCGCTGGCCTCGATGATGGACGAGGTGCACGCGCACTCCGGCGCGGTGTATCTGCTGGCCGCCGACGAGCCGGTGCTGGAGATGGCGGTCATGGCGGGGCTGCCCCGGGCGTTCGCCGCCCCGTGGGAGCGGGTCGGCCTGAGCGCCCCCATCCCGGTGGCGGACGCGCTGCGGGAGCGGCGGCTGGTCTGGATCGGCGGCGAGGAGGACATGGCACGTCGCTATCCGCGCATCGCCGTGGTGCTCCCCTACCCGTTCGCACTGGCGGCGCTGCCGGTGGCGACGCCGACCACCCAGTACGGGGCCGTGTTCGTGACCTGGCCCGGGGCGCACGCACCTCAGCTGTCCGACCGGGAGCGGGATCACCTGACGGCCGCCTGCGACCGGCTCGCGGTACGGCTGGAGCGTGCCGTGCAGGACAACCGCCCGCCCCATCCCGAGCCGGATCTGCTGTCGGCGCCGCTGCTCGGCGGCACGGCCGGCACGCTCGGCACGGTCGAGGCGGCGCGGATGGTGGCGCGGCTGCCGTACGGCCTGTGCTCGCTCGATCTGCACGGCCGGATCTGCTTCGCCAACGCGGCGGCCGCCGAGCTGATCGGGAAGCCGGTGAGCGGGCTGCTGGGCACGCAGCTGTGGGCGGCGGTGCCCTGGCTGAACGACCCGGTGTACGAGGACCGCTACCGGGCGGCGCTGCTCAGCCAGCAGTCCACGTCGTTCGTGGCGCTGCGCCCGCCGGGCGACTGGCTGTCGTTCCGGCTGTATCCGAGTACGACGGGGCTGAGCGTGCGCATCAGCCGGGCGCGGGCCGTGGCCGAGATGAGCAGGGCCGGGACGCAGCCGGGCGGTGCGCCGTCCCGGCTGGTCACCATCTCCCAGGTGCTGAGCCTGGCCGGTGCGCTGACCGAGGCGGTGAGCGTGCAGGACGTGGTGCAGCTGGTCGCCGACGAGATCGCGCCGGCCGTGGGCTGCCAGGCCCTGGTGCTCCTCGGCTCGCGGGGCGGCCGGCTGCATGTGCTGGGGCATCGCGGCTATCCGGACCCGCACATCGTGGAGCGGTTCGACGGACTGCCGATGACCGAGCGGACGCCGGGCACACACGCCCTGACCAGTGGGGTGCCGGCGTTCTTCGAGTCCCGGGAGCAACTGGAGCGCCTGTACCCGCTGCGGCAGGCGACCCCGGACGGCTTCGCTGCCTGGGCCTATCTGCCGCTGATCGCCTCCGGTCGGCCGGTGGGCACCTGTGTGCTCGCCTATGCCGAGCCGCACCCGTTTCCCGCCGACGAGCGGGCGGTGCTCAACAGTCTGGGCGGGCTGATCGCGCAGGCGCTGGAGCGGGCGCTGCTCTACGACGCCAAGCACCAGCTCGCCCACGGGCTGCAGGCGGCGCTGCTGCCGCACTCGCTGCCCCGGCTGCCCGGCATCGACGCCGCCGCGCGCTATCTGCCCGCGACCCGGGGCATGGAGATCGGCGGCGACTTCTACGACCTGGTGCCCAGCCTGCCGCTGGCTGCCGCGGTGATCGGGGACGTGCAGGGGCACAACGTCACGGCGGCGGGGCTGATGGGGCAACTGCGTACGGCCGTACGTGCGTACACGGCCGTCGGGCAGGCCCCCGAGGAGGTCATGCGCAGCACCAACCGGCTGATGATCGACCTGGGTGCCGATCTGTTCGCCAGTTGTTTGTATCTGCGGCTCGATCCCGCGCGCGGGCGGGCCGTGATGGCGCGGGCGGGGCATCCGCCGCCGCTGCTGCGCCGGGCGGACGGCCGGGTCCGGGTGCTCGACCTGGCGGGCGGTCCGCTGCTGGGCATCGACGCGTCGGCCACGTATCCGACGACGGAGGTCGACCTCGCCCCCGGCTGTGTCCTCGTCCTGTACACCGACGGGCTGATCGAATCCCCCGGCATCGACATCGAGGACGCCCTCGCCGATCTCGGGCAACGGCTCGGCGAGGCCGGCGACCTCCCCCTGGACGAGCTGGCGGACCGGCTCGTGGAACGGAGCGCGGCGACCGAGGAACGGCTGGACGACGTGGCGCTGCTGCTGTTGCGGGCACGGGAGTGAGGGGGCTTCGCCGCCGCACCGGCACACCAGGCGGTGCGACCCTGCGCACAGGCGTCCGGTGCACCACAGTCCGGCCACGCACAGGCGGTTCGAGGCACCATGCGGTCCGCTCCCACGCGCAGGCGTCCGATGCACCACGCAGTCCGGCCCCACGCGCAGGCGTCCGATGCACCACGCAGTCCGGCCCCACGCACAGGCGTCCGATGCACCACGCAGTCCGGCCCCACGCACAGGCGTCCGATGCACCACGCAGTCCGGCCCCAAGCGCAGGCAGCCCGGCCTGCGCACAGACGATCCGGCCCCACGCACAGGCGGTCCGGCCCTCCCGCCGGAGGGCCGGACCACGTTCCTGCGGATCGGCTCGGATCTGTGCGCCGGAATGGGTGCGTCAGTTCACCGCCGGAATCGGTGCGTCAGTTCACGCCGACGCCGTTGCCGACGATCTCACCGAGGCCGTTGCCCGTACCCTCGGCGTTGCCGGCACCGGCTTCCTCACCGGCTCCGGCCTCTTCACCGGCACCGGCTTCCTCACCGGCGCCCGCTTCCTCGCCCGCTCCGGCATCTTCACCGGCTCCGGCGTCCTCGCCGCCAGCGCCCGCTTCTTCGCCCGCGCCCGCACCGCCGCCCGCCGCGTCGCCGAGGGTCGCGCCGACCGCTTCCAGGGCGGTGGTGACCGGCTGGAAGAACGTCTCGCCGCCGACGGTGCAGTCACCGCTGCCGCCGGAGGTCAGGCCGACAGCGCTGCCGTCCTGGGTGAACATCGAGCCGCCGCTGTCGCCGGGCTCGGCGCAGACGTCGGTCTGGATGAGCCCGGTGACGGTGCCCTCCGGGTAGTTCACCGTGGCGTTGAGGCCGGTGACGGTGCCGTCGGCGAGACCGGTGGTGCTGCCCATCCGGAAGACTTCCTGACCGACGGCGGCTTCCGCGGCCTGGACGATCGGAACGGTCTGGTCGCCGAGGTTGACCTCGCTCGGGGCCTCGGTCGCCGGGTCGTCGTACTTGACGAGCGCGAAGTCGCCCTCGCCGGGGAAGACGGCCTGGTCGACGGTGGCGATCGGCGCCCCGGCCTCGGAGTCCGACCACGCCTCGGCCGCGACCCCGCAGTGACCCGCGGTGAGGAAGGCGGGGGTGCCGTCGCCCGCGGTGACGTTGAAGCCGAGGGAGCAGCGCGAGCCGTCGGCGAAAATGGCGTCGCCGCCCGACGCGAACGTCTTGAAGGTGCCGGCGGACTTCTTGATGGTCGCCATGTCTCCGCCCAGCTCCTGGACGGTCGACTCCAGTCTGTCCCAATTGGCGCCGGTGACCGTGGAGTCGGCGGTGACCTGGATCTTGTTGGTGCGCGGGTCGACGGCCCAGGCCGTGCCCGGGATGGTCGCCTCGGACTTCAGCGTCGCCGCGCCGGACTCCAGTTCGGCCATGCTGTTGTCGACCTGGCGGACCTCCGCGCCGGCCTTCTTGGCCTCCACGATCACGTTGTTGTTGTCGCCGACCACGTTGACGACCAGCTGCTGATCGGCTTCGTCGTAGTAGGAGCCGGCGAAGGCGTCGCCGAGCAGCCCGGCGAGCTGCGAGGCGAGATCCGAGGCGTCCGCCGCCTTCAGAGTCTTGGGCGCGGCGCTGTCCGACGCGCCGTCCTGGGACGCGTTCGCGTTGGGCAGCAGAATCGCGGCCGCGCCGAGCGCCACGACGCTGCCCGCCGCTATCGCGGCCTTGCGCTTCGGAATTCGCTTGTGACTCAAACTTCTCGACCTCCCGGGGACGGGGTCTGTGCTGCCGTGCGGCAACTGTTGGGGCGCCTGGATGGCCATGGGTACGCAGCGGGCGCTCGGGGCGTTCAATTCCGCTTACGGGCTACGCCGATTCGGCCACGGTCGGCGCCGTGCGCGCCGGCGCCGGCCTTCGCTCCCTGGGCCCCCGAACTGGGCCTCTCCATGGAGACGTTGGGCGGCGCGGATGTCTTGATCGAATCGGTGGTGACCAAGCTGGGCCGCCGGATGGCGTTCGCCGACACGTACGCCCTACTGGGCTGACACGTTCAGTATTCGATCAATTACGGTCTGCTTGGAATCACGATCGGAATCCCGGCTTCAGCGAATCTGCACATTGAATACGCAACCAAGTCACCGTGGTCGAGGGTTCTGCACATACCCGCGCCCCCCGGCACGCCTTTGTGGCCGGAGTGTCGGATTCTGCCGCGCGACCGGAAGGGGGTCGCGCGCGCCGATGCGGTGCCGGATGTGAAGAACTCGCCGCCGAGCCGTGCGCACGCCTGCACGGAACTGTGCTTGTGGGACTCAAGTGTCCTGGTGAGGCCACTGGTTGATTGGAAGCCCACGGTGGCCGCGTGCTTTGATCCGTTGCACCGCGGGGGCCGCGAAGGGACCCCGGAAACGGGTGCCCGGCACCTGCGGTTCGCGGCCTTCGGTCTGTCCCCAGAAGGGGGCCGCTTCCCCCCTTGTGAAATATCCATACGAAGGGAAGTTCCATCATGAACTCCACCCCCCAGGTTGAGACCGTCGAGATCTCCGACGCCGAGCTGGACAACGTCTCCGGCGGTCTGTCCGTGAACGCCCTTGGCACCGTCACCGGCATCGTGGACGGCATTGCTCCGGTTTCCGGCCTGGTCGACACGGTCGTCGGCACCGTCGAGGGCGCCACCGGCCTGAACACCGCGCCGGTCACCAGCCTGGTCGCCGGTCTCTGATCGCAGCCTGTGCCGCAGAGTCCCGGAGCCGTACACCGGTTCCGGGGCTCTCGGATGCCATCCTTCAGCCGGTTCGGGAGAGCCGGTCCGTTGTCGTTTGCAGGTGAGGGAAAGTTCCGTGCAGTTCCGCCAGCAGGCCCTCGCCAAGCTCCAATCGCCGGAGGAACTCGACCTTCCGGTGCGTTTCGCCCGCCCTCAGGGCTGGCTCGTCCTCTCCGTGACGGTGATCGTCATGGCGGCCGCCTCGGTGTGGGCGGTGACCGGCTCGGTGGCCTCCACGGTCAGCGCGCCCGCCATCCTCACGCACGGACAGGGCAGTTACATCCTGCAGAGCCCGGTCGCCGGCCAGGTCACCGCGATCCTCGCCGAGGAGGGCGAGCGGCTGCCCGCGAACTCGCCGGTGCTGAAGGTCCGTACAAGTGAGGGCGACACCGTCGTCCGCACCATCGCCGCCGGCCGGCTCACCGCGCTCGCCGCCACCATCGGGCAGATCATCTCCACCGGCGCGAACGTCGCCGCCGTAGAGAAGGTCGCCCGTGCCAAGGACCCGCTGTACGCGACGGTCTACGTGCCCGCCGAGAACGCGGCCTCCATCCCCGAGAACGCGGCTGTCGACCTCACCGTCCAGTCCGTGCCGACCCAGGAGTACGGCGTGCTGCGCGGCCATGTGAAGTCGGTGGACCGCTCCGCGCAGTCGGCGCAGCAGATCGCCGCGTTCCTCGGGGACAGCCAGCTGGGCGAGCAGTTCACCAAGGACGGCAGGCCGGTGGCCGTGCTGGTCAGGCTCGACAAGAAGAAGAGCACGAAGAGCGGTTACAAGTGGTCGTCCGCGGACGGTCCGCCGTTCGCCCTCACCTCCATGACCGCGGCCGAAGGCCAGATCCGGCTGGACGATCAGCGTCCCGTGGATTGGCTGCTGCCGTGAGCGCCGCACAGGAGACCCGCGGCAGGCGCCGGGCCGCGCCACCGAAGCGCCGGCCGGTGCCCAAGGGCAGGGGCAAGAGCGTCCGTACGCCCACCGTGCTCCAGATGGAGGCCGTCGAATGCGGCGCCGCCTCCCTCGCCATGGTGCTCGGCCACTTCGGACGGCATGTGCCGCTGGAGGAGCTGCGCATCGCGTGCGGCGTGTCCCGGGACGGCTCGCGCGCCAGCAACCTGCTGAAAGCGGCGCGCAGTTACGGCCTGACGGCCAAGGGCATGCAGATGGACACCGCGGCCCTCGCCGAGGTGAAGGCGCCCGCGATCCTGTTCTGGGAGTTCAACCACTACGTCGTCTACGACGGCATGGGGCGCCGCCTCGGCCGCCGCGGGGTGTACATCAACGACCCCGGCAAGGGCCGCCGTTTCGTGCCGATGGAGGACTTCGACTCCAGCTTCACGGGCGTCGTCCTGGTCATGGAGCCGGGCGAGGAGTTCGCGAAGGGCGGCCGGAAGCCGGGCGTCCTGGGTGCGATGCCCGCCCGGCTGCGCGGCACCGCGGGCACGATGCCCGCCGCGGTGCTGGCGAGCCTGCTGCTGGTGGTGGTCGGCGCGTCGGTGCCGGCGCTGAGCCGCACGTACATCGACATGTTCCTCATCGGGGGCCAGACGTCCCTGCTCGGCGTGCTGTTCGCGTCGATGGGGACGTGCGTGCTGCTCACGCTCGTGCTGACGTGGCTGCAACAGGCGAACCTGCTGCGCGGCCGCATCATCTCCTCCACGCTCTCCAGCGCCCGCTTCCTGCGCCATCTGCTGCGACTGCCGGTGACGTTCTTCTCCCAGCGCAGCCCGGCCGACCTGGTGCAGCGCCTCCAGTCGAACGACCAGGTGGCCGAGACGCTGGCCCGCGACCTCGCGGCGGCGGGCGTGGACGCGGTGGTCGTGGTCCTCTACGCCATCCTCCTCTATACGTACGACCCCCAGCTCACCTTCGTCGGCATCGGCGTCGCCCTGCTGAACCTGGTGGCGATGCGGGTCGTCATCCGGCTGCGCGCGACCCGGACGGCGAAGCTGCGCGCGGACAGCGCGCGGCTCACCAACACCGCGTACACGGGCCTGCAGTTGATCGAGACGATGAAGGCGACCGGCGGTGAGGACGGCTACTTCCGCAAGTGGGCCGGGCAGCACGCCACCACGCTGGAGGAGCAGCAGCGGCTCGGCGTGCCGAGCGCCTGGCTGGGCGTGGTCGCACCCACGCTCGCGACCCTCAACAGCGCGCTGATCCTGTGGATCGGCGGGATGCGGGCGGTCGAGGGCGGTATATCCGTCGGTCTGCTGGTCGCCTTCCAGGCGCTGGTCACCCGCTTCACCGCCCCGATCACCCGCCTCAACGGCGTCGCGGGCCGCATCCAGGACTTCGCCGCCGACGTGGCCCGCCTGAAGGACGTCGAGAACTTCCAGGCCGACCCGCTCTACGGCCGCTCCGGCACTGGCGACTCGACGCGCCGCCTGCACGGACACGTCGAGCTGCAGAACATCACCTTCGGCTACAACCCGCTCGACAAGCCCCTGCTCACCGGCTTCGACCTGACCGTGGGCCCGGGCCAGCAGGTCGCGCTGGTCGGCGGCTCCGGCAGCGGCAAGTCCACCGTGTCCCGCCTCATCTCGGGCCTCTACACTCCCTGGGACGGCGTGATCCGCATCGACGGCCAGCGCCTCGACGACATCCCGCGGGGCGCGCTCGCCGCCTCCGTCTCCTTCGTCGACCAGGACGTCTTCCTCTTCGAGGGCACCGTCCGGGACAACGTGGCGCTGTGGGACCCGTCGATCCCGGACGAGGCGGTGGTGGACGCGCTGCGGGACGCGGCGCTGTACGACGTCGTCATGCGCAGGCCGGGCGGGATCCAGAGCCGGGTCGAGCAGGACGGCCGGAACTTCTCCGGCGGACAGCGGCAACGCCTGGAGATCGCGCGGGCGCTGGTGCGCAGGCCGAGCATCCTCGTCCTCGACGAGGTGACCAGCGCCCTGGACGCGGAGACCGAGCTGACGGTGATGGACAACCTGCGCAAGCGCGGCTGTGCCTGCGTGGTCATCGCCCACCGGCTCAGCACCGTGCGCGACAGCGACGAGATCGTCGTACTCCAGCACGGCACGATCGTGGAACGCGGGCGGCACGACGCCCTGGTCGCAGCGGGCGGCGCCTACGCCGCGCTGGTCAAGGAGCGGTGAGATGACGTCCGTACATGAGGGCGACCTGGTCCTCGGCGCGCTGGGTCAGATGGGCACGCCGATCGACTGCACCGGGCTCAACCGCCTCGATCTCGAAGGCCCGCAGGTGCTGTGGCTGGTCGCGTCCGGCGCCATGGACCTGTTCGCCGTCGACGCCGAGCAGCAGGGCCACTGGCACCACCTCGGCCGCCTCGAGACCGGCTCGCTGCTGCTCGGCCCGGTGCCGGGGCCCCAGCACACCCTGGTCGCCCGCCCGTCCCGCGGCTGCGTCGTCCACCGCATCGGGCTGCGCGAGCTGTACCAGCCCGCGAACACCCAGACCTGGTCGTACGACGAGTACGGCAACCCCCAGTACGTCCCGCCCACGACCAGCCCGCTGGAGTACGCCCTCGCGCTCGGCGTCGGCCGCAGCCTGTCGATCCTCTTCCAGGCGCCGATGGCCGGCGACAACGCCGCCGCGCCCACCGACGACGACGTGTTCTGGATGCAGGTGCCGCCGGGCAGCGTGCAGTACGGCTCCCTGTACGGCGCGGAGGCCGCCGCCGACCTGCTGATGGACCCGGGTGTCTGGCAGGGCATGGTCGACCAGCAGTACCGGCTGCTGGCGACGCTGGACCGCTGGATCGAGCAGCTGGAGCGCACCCACGAGACACGGACGGCGGCCGGTATCAAGGCCGGTGAGGCGGTGCGCGCCGAGGCCGACCGGACGCTTCTCGCGTCGATCGGCAAGTCATCGGCGAAGCGTGCGACGGCCGCCGACGCGGACGCCTCCTACGCCGCGTGCAAGCTGGTCGCCCAGGCCTCGGGGATCACTCTCGCGGAGCCCGCGCAGACCGGCACCGGAAGTGACCGGCTCGATCCCGTCGAGCAGATCGCCGTCGCGTCCCGCGTCCGCACCAGGGCCGTACGCCTGGACGGCCGCTGGTGGCGGGACAACGTCGGCCCGATGGTCGGCCACCGGGCGCTGTCCGGAGCGCCGGTCGCCCTGCTGTGGCGGCGCGGCGGATATGTCGCCGTCCATCCGGCGACCGGCCGGGAGACGCCGATCGAGAAGGCCAACGCGGAGGAGTTCGAGCCGCGTGCGGTGATGTTCTACCGTCCGCTGCCGGACCGCGGGCTCACCCCGCTGCGGCTGCTGCGGTTCAGCATGCGGGGCACGAGCGGCGATCTGACGAGCCTCGTCATCAGCGGCCTGGTCACGGTGGCCATCGGCGCGCTGGTACCGATCGCGACCGGCAAGGTGCTCGGTGAGTTCGTACCGAAGGCGCAGACCGGTCTGATCGTGCAGGTCTGTCTGGCGGTGATGGTCAGCAGCGTGGTGGCGGCGGCGTTCATGCTGCTGCAGAACCTGACGATCCTGCGCCTGGAGGGCCGTATCGAGGCGACCCTCCAACCCGCCGTCTGGGATCGCCTGTTGCGGCTGCCGACCAAGTTCTTCACCGAGCGGTCGACGGGCGAGCTGGCCAGCGCCGCCATGGGCATCAGCTCGATTCGCCGGCTCATGGCGGGAGTCGGCCCGGTGGTCGCCCAGTCATTGACGGTCGGCGTGATGAACCTGGCGCTGCTGTTCTGGTACAGCGTCCCGATGGCCCTCGCCGCGATCGGCATGCTCGTGGTCATCGCCGCGGTGTTCCTGGGGCTCGGGCTGTGGCAGGTGCGCTGGCAGCGGCGGCTCGTCGTGCTCGGCAACAAGCTGAACAACCAGGCCTTCCAGACGCTGCGCGGGCTGCCCAAGCTCAGGGTCGCGGCGGCCGAGAACTACGCGTACGCCGCCTGGGCGTCCGAGTTCGCCCGCAGCCGCGAGTTGCAGCAGAAGGCGGGCCACATCAAGAACCTCAACGCGGTGCTGAGCGCGGTGTATCTGCCGCTGTGCACCCTGCTGATGTTCATGCTGCTGGCCGGTCCGGCGCGCGGCGAGATGTCGGCGGCGGCCTTCCTCACCTTCAACACGTCGGTGACGATGCTGCTGACCTCGGTCACCCAGCTCACCGGTGCCTTCGTCTCGGCGGTGGCCGCGCTGCCGCTGTTCGAGGAGATCAAGCCGGTGCTCGACGCGACACCCGAGGTGCGCACGGCGAGCACCCGGCCGGGACCGCTGACCGGAGCGATCGAGACACGGCGGTTGTCGTTCCGGTACTCGGACGACGGCCCCCTGGTCCTGGACGACGTGTCGTTCGAGGTGCGGCCGGGCGAGTTCGTGGCGATCGTCGGCCCCAGCGGCTGCGGCAAGTCGACGCTGCTGCGGCTGCTCATCGGCTTCGACAAGCCGGTCTCGGGCAGTGTGCTGTACGACGGTCAGGACCTGGCGGCGCTCGACCAGTCCGCCGTACGCAGGCAGTGCGGGGTGGTGCTCCAGCATGCGCAGCCGTTCACCGGCTCCATCCTGGACGTCATCTGCGGCACCGAGCCCTACACGCCCGAGGAGGCGATGGCGGCGGCGGCGATGGCGGGGCTCGCCGAGGACATCCAGCGGATGCCGATGGGGCTGCACACGATCGTCGCGGGCAACGGCGCGATATCCGGCGGCCAGCGGCAGCGGCTGATGATCGCGCAGGCGCTGATCCGGCGGCCCCGCATCCTCTTCTTCGACGAGGCGACCAGCGCGCTCGACAACGAGACGCAGCGCACGGTCATCGAGAGCACGAAGGCACTCAACGCCACCCGCATCGTCATCGCGCACCGTCTGTCGACGGTGCTGGACGCTGATCGCGTCATCGTGATGGAGGACGGGAAGGTCGCGCAGCAGGGGCCGCCTGCGCAGTTGCTGGCGGACACGGGTGGGCGGCTGCATGAGTTGGTCAAGCGTCAGATGGCATAGCGGTCCACTGGGGGTGCCGCGATGGGTCGTTGGCCTTCTGCGGCGCCGTCGTGGCTGGTCGCGCAGTTCCCCGCGCCCCTTTGGGGCGCTTCAGTCCACGCCGGGAATCGAGGCACCGGACGGAACCCCGGCCGCAACCCAGCTTGCGTAGACCTCCTCCCAGGGTGCGTTCACGCCGGCGTGCGGGCCCTCGAAGTGGTCGCCCCTGGCTCGGGCGTCGAGGGCGGTGAGGCAGACGTCCCAGCCGGCGCCGTTGCGGGCGGCGGTGTTTTCGGTGGTCAGGATGTTGGTGAGCGTGAAGCGGGTGCGCTTGTCGTCCAGGGCTTCGAGGTCGAAGTGGAGTTCGTCGCCGCCCCATTCGAAGGAGAGGTGCCGGGGTTCGTCAACGGCGAGCACGGTGCCCGTGGTCTCCTCCATGGCCGGGTCGCCGCTGAACTTGACTGTGCCGCCGGGGCGCAGCTCGATCTCGGCGCGGGACGGGAACCAGTGGACGAGCTCGTCGGCGTCGGTCACGAACTGCCAGACGCGGTCGACGGGATGGTCGTAGGTACGGGTGAAGCGGACGGCGGGGCGGCCGTCGTCCAGGGTCAGATAGGTGCCGGTGCGTTCGACGGACATGGCGGATCAGTCCTTCGGAGAGGGGTCCTCGGTGGAGTCGTCCGACGTCTCGTCCAGGCGGCGGCCCAGCGCGTCCAGGCTGCGGTTCCACAGCTTGCGGTACGGGGCCAGCCAGGCGTCGAGTTCCTCGATCGGCGCGGGGTCGAGAGCGTAGACCCGGCGCTGCGCGTCCTGCCGGACCCGCACCAGACCGGCATCACGCAGCACCCGCAGATGCTTCGACGTGCTCGGCTGGCTCAGCCCGCATGCCTCCACGATCTCCCCCACGGGCCGCGGCCGCTCCAGGAGCAGCGCGACGATGGCCCGCCGGTGAGGATCGGCGAGAGCGGCCCAGAGGGCGGCGTCGGACATGAGTCCAATATGCCTCTGCGGTTATATTCCCGTCAAGGAATACTCGGTGAGGTTGCGCACGTCACACACCCCCACCCCCTGCGAAACGTTGCCGTTTCGCAGAAACAGACCTAGCCTCGATGTGTACGAAACAGTTTCGTTTACGGTCTCTTGACTTTCGGCGACCTGTTGACCTTCGAACGACTTCCCTGGAGTGGTTCCCGATGTCCCAGAAGACCCTGGCAGAAGGCGCCCGCGCGGGTGCCGCGGCGTCGACCGAGGCGGCCTCCGGCAAGCGGTGGTGGATCCTCGCGATCGTCGCGCTCGCCCAGTTGATGGTCGTCCTCGACGCCACGATCGTGAACATCGCCCTGCCGTCGGCCCAGGCCGACCTCGGCTTCTCCGACGGCAACCGGCAGTGGATCGTGACGGCGTACGCGCTCGCGTTCGCTTCCCTGCTGCTGCTCGGCGGACGGATCGCCGACCTGTTCGGCCGCAAGACCGCCTTCCTCGTGGGGATCGTCGGCTTCGGTGCCGTCTCCGCACTCGGCGGCGCCGCGACCAGCTTCGAGATGCTGGTCGTCGCCCGTGCCCTCCAGGGTGTCTTCGGCGCCCTGCTCGCGCCCGCCGCGCTCTCCCTCCTCAACACGACCTTCACCGACGCCCGCGAGCGCGCCAAGGCGTTCAGCGTGTACGGCGCCATCGCGGGCGCCGGCGGTGCAGTGGGCCTGCTGCTCGGCGGCATCCTGACCGACGCGCTGGACTGGCGCTGGACGCTGTACGTCAATGTGGTCATCGCGCTGGTCGCCTTCGTCGGCGGCTGGATGCTGCTGAGCAACCACCGCGACGCGGCCGGCTCCAAGCTCGACGTGCCCGGCACGATCCTGGTCGCCGGTGGTCTGTTCGGGCTGGTCTACGGCTTCTCCAACGCCGAGACGCACGACTGGTCCGCGCCGCAGACCTGGGGCTTCCTGCTGGCGGGCGGCGTTCTGCTGGCGGCCTTCGCGTGGTGGCAGACCCGGGCGTCGCACCCGCTGCTGCCGCTGCGCATCCTGCTGGACCGCGACCGCGGGGCCTCGCTCCTCGCCGTGCTGATCAGTGGCGCCGGCATGTTCGGTGTGTTCCTGTTCCTCACCTACTACCTCCAGCTGAACCTGGGCTTCAGCCCGACGAAGACCGGCGTGGCCTTCCTGCCGATGGTCGCGGCGCTGATGGTGTCGGCGCAGGTCGGTACCACGATGCTGGTGCCGCGGCTGGGCCCCAAGGCCGTGATCCCGCTGGGCTTCGCGATCGCCACGGGCGGCATGGCCTGGCTGACCGGCATCGGGCTCGGCTCGGACTATGTGAGCGACGTGCTGCCGCAGCTGATCATCATCGGCGTGGGCCTCGGCCTGGTGATGCCGCCGGCCATGCAGATGGCCACCGGCGGGGTGGCCGCCGAGGACGCGGGCGTTGCCTCCGCCACCGTCAACGCCATGCAGCAGGTGGGCGGTTCGATCGGTACGGCGCTGCTCAACACGCTCGCCGCGAGCGCCGCGACGAGCTACCTGTCCGGCCGGGACGCCACGGACAAGCTGGTGCAGGCGCAGTCCACGATCGAGAGCTACACCACCGCGTTCTGGTGGTCGGCGGGCTTCTTCGCGGCGGGCGCGGTGATCGCGTTCCTGCTCTTCCGCCGCGGGGTGCCGCAGCAGGACCCGGACGCCGCGCCGGTCGTCCACATGTGAGCCGTACCGCCTCCCGACCGAGGGGCCGCCGTCTGCAGGGAGACGGCGGCCCCTCCCGCTGTCGGAGTGGCCGTATGCGCAAGCGGACGGCGACACTCGGCAGCACGCTCTTCCTCGCGCTCGCTCCCGGCACCGTCCCGTGGTGGCTCACCGGCTGGCGAGTCGGGGACTGGTGGCCACCCGTGCGGCGGCATGCCCGTTCCCGTTCGTCCGTCCGTCGGCTGGGTACTCGTCAGCCCATGCGAATCAGCGTGGTGGATGTGGGGTCGAACACGGTCCGGCTGGTGGTGGCGGATGCGATGGGCGGGGCGCCGCTGCCGGTCCACACCGCCAAGTGGCGCCTGAGGCTGTCCGACGAGGTCGGGCCCGGCGGCCGCATTCCCGAGACGGCCGTGGAACGACTCGTCGACGCGGTGGCCCAGGCGAGCGCGACCGCCTCGAAATGGGGCGCCGCGGGCCCGCTGGCCTTCGCCACGGCTGTGGTGCGGGGCGCCCCGAACCGGCAGGACGTCCTGCGCGCCGTACGGACGCGCACCGGAGTCGAGCTGTGCACCCTGCCGGGCGAGGTCGAGGCCGAGCTGACCTTCCTGGGCGCCCGGCGCTGGATGGGCTGGCAGTCGGGGCCGCTCGCACTGCTCGACATCGGCGGCGGATCCCTCGAAGTGGCCTTCGGCCGCGGCCGGTTGCCGGACTTCGCGGCCTCCCTGCCGCTCGGCGCGGGACGGCTGACGCGTGAGTTCTTCGACGGCCAGGATCCCCCGCCGCCGGAGCAGGTGAAGGCGCTGCGCCGCAGAGTCCGGCACCAGCTGCGGGACGTGGCGGCCCGGATCCGCTGGGAGGGGCCGCGCAGCGCGGTCGCCACCTCCCGTACGTTCCAGCAGTTGGGGCGGCTGTGCGGAGCCGCGCCCGGCCGGAAGGGCCCGTTCACCGAACGGCTGCTGCGCCGCTCGGACCTGCGCGCGGCGATCGACCGGCTGGCCGCGCTGCCCGCCGCCGAACGCGCCGAACTCCCCGGCATCTCCGCGCCGCGTGCCAAGCAGAGCCTGGCGGGCGCGGTGGTCGGGCACACCGCGATGAAGCTGACCGGCCTCAAGGCGGTCACCCTCTGTCCCTGGGCACTGCGCGAGGGCATCCTGCTGCGGCACCTCGAGGACGGCTCCGCCTGGTGGGCGGAGATCACCCGGCACGCCGAGGAAGCCCCTCCCCCGGAGCCGGTGCCGTTGCGGGTCGCGGCCGCGACGGACTGACGAACCGAACAGCACTGCACTGCACTGCACAGAACCGTACCGACCGAGGAGACACCGTGCCCCAGCACGATCACCGGCCCGACGACCAGCCCGAGCGGGCCGTCGACGAGGTCCTCCGCGAGACCAGGGAGGCCGAACACCGCGTCGAGGACCCCGAGGACTCCGAGCGCCGGCGCCACCGCAGGGGTGAGGCCGGCGAGGCCATCACCCCCAACACGCAGGCGCAGGAAGAGTCCCAAGGCGACTGACCTGCGGCCGGCTCCGGCCGGACGGGTCGCACGGCGGCACCGGGGTACCCGGGCCGCATGGAGCAGCACCGCACGGAACCCTCGCTGCCGTCGGCCCGCGGCCGGATCTCCGCAGCCGTCGGGGAGTACCTGCTGGGCGCGGGACCGCTGCCGCGCGCCGAGGACATCACCGCCGCACCTGCCTACGGCGACGACCTCCAGCTCGCCCTGTACCTGTGCTACGAACTGCACTACCGAGGCTTCGCGGGCGTGCCCCCGGACCGTGAGTGGGACCCGGATCTGCTGCGCGTCCGCGCGGCACTGGAGCACCGTTTCCTGTCCGCCCTGCGCGCGGACTCCCCGGTCCACGACACCGTCGACGGCTCGCTGGCGGAGCTCCTCGTCGAGCCCGTCGACGGGGCGGGGGTCACCCATTACCTCTGCGACGAGGGCGAGTTGTGGCAGCTGCGCGAGTACGCGGCCCAGCGTTCCCTGTACCACCTCAAGGAGGCCGACCCGCACGCCTGGGTGCTGCCGCGGCTGTCGGGCCGGGCCAAGTCGGCCATGGCGGCGGTGGAGTTCGACGAGTACGGCGGGGGCCGCCCCGAGCGGCTGCACGCCTGCCTGTTCGCCGACCTGATGACGGACCTCGGCCTGGACCCGACGTACGGCCGCTACCTCGACGCTGCCTCCGCCGACACCCTGGCCACGGTGAACCTGATGTCCCTCCTCGGCCTGCACCGGTCCCTGCGGGG
This sequence comes from Streptomyces sp. NBC_00457, assembly GCF_036014015.1. Lineage (NCBI taxonomy): Bacteria > Bacillati > Actinomycetota > Actinomycetes > Kitasatosporales > Streptomycetaceae > Streptomyces > Streptomyces sp. NBC_00457. Next base: position 858,343 of record NZ_CP107905.1, read on the forward strand.
TGCCCTGGTGGGCCACTTCGCGGCGGTCGAGATCACCTCGTCGCCCGGCTCCCGGCGACTCGCCGATGCCCTGCGCCGCACCGGAGCCGGTCCCGCCGCCGTGTTCTTCTACGACGAGCACGTCGAGGCCGACGCGGTCCACGAGCAGGTCGTACGCCACGACGTGATCGGCGGGCTGCTGGACGCGGAACCGCACCTCGCGGCGGACGTGGCCTTCGGTGTCGACGTCACCGGATACCTGGAGGACCGTCTCGCCACCGCCCTGCTCACGCAGTGGCGCGCCGGCCGGTCGTCGCTCCGCACGCCGCTGGAGCACGACATATCCGGTATCTCGTGAAATGAGGGGTACCTGGGAGGCATGAACGCTCTGGCGCTTTCGCTCTCCCCACCCGGCGTGTACGCCCCGCAGGACGACACCGCGCTGCTGGCCGGTGCCCTGTCCCAGGAACGGCTCCCGCCGAACGCGGAGGTTCTCGACGTGGGCACCGGGACGGGTGCGCTGGCGCTCCAGGCCGCACGCCGGGGCACCCGGGTGACCGCGGTGGACGTGTCATGGCGGGCGGTGTGGACCGCACGGCTGAACGCCTGGCTGGCCGGACTTCCGGTCCGTATCCGGCACGGGGATCTGTTCGCCCCGGTGCGCGAGCAGACGTTCGACCTCATCCTCGCCAACCCGCCCTACGTGCCGGCACCCGACCCCCGCCCGCGGGCTCGTGGCGGGGCACGGTCGTGGGACGCGGGCCGCGACGGCCGGTTCGTCCTCGATCCGCTCTGCCAGGAGGCACCCGCCCTGCTGCGCCCGGGCGGAGTCCTGCTGGTCGTGCACTCCGCGCTGAGCGGTCCCGGCCGCACCCTCGCGCATCTGCGTGCATCAGGTCTGAGGACCACCGTGACACTGCGGCGGCGCATCGCGTTCGGCCCGGTGCTGCACGCCCGGGAGGACTGGCTGCGTGAGCGAGGCCTGCTGAGCGCGGCCCAGGACAAGGAAGAGCTGGTGGTCATCCGTGCCGAACGCCCCCGCTGACCGGCCGCGCCGTCTCACCCTCCACGAGCCGGGCCCACTCCTCGTGGACGGACCCGTCGAGGTGGAACTGGAGGACGGCACCACCGTCACCTCCGACCGCTTCCGGGTCGCCCTGTGCACCTGCCGGCGCAGCCGCCGTTACCCCTGGTGCGACACGAGCCACCGCAGGCGGACTCGGCGTACCTCCGAGGACTGACAGAAAGTCAATGCCAGCAAGGGAAATTCACCGGGTCGGGTGAACCAGATCTTGTCGGGCCGCTCCACAGGGATGGTCAAGACCGCGGCGGGGTACCTACCGAGATCGAATGCGCCCCCTGTAGAGGTGGAGCGGACATGACGCCGGAAGCAGACGACCGCGCCCGCGAGCGGGCGGAGGGCACGGTCGTGGACGCCTTCAGAACGGCGCGGCCCGCGCCGAACGCTCATGCCCTGACCCGCCCGCACGGTCCGTTCACCGTGGTCGAGGCGGCCGGTGACATCGATCTCGCGACCGCGGGGTTCCTCGCGGAGCATCTCGACGCGGCGACCGCGGGGCCGGAGCCGGACGTACTGGTCGATCTGCGAAGTGTGGACTTCTTCGACTGCTCCGGCCTGCGCGTGCTGTGCCGGGCCGAGGAACGCGCCGTGGCGCGCGGTGGCCGGCTGCGGCTCGTCGCGGACGATCCACTGCTGCGCCGGCTGCTGCGCGCATCGGGACTACTGGAGCGGTTCCCTCCGCTTCCCGGTGTCCCGGAAGCACTTCCAAGTGTCCCCGAGGAGCTTCCCCGTGTCCCGGAGGACCGGGACTGAGCTTGAGGGCCGGCGGGCGGCCCCACTCCGCCCGCCGGCCTTGTGCGAGATCACAGGGGCCCCGTCACAGGGTCCGCACTCCCCAGCTACGTGCCCTGTTGGTGATCACGGGGCCCATGCGATCCCGGTCCCTCAGAACGCGAAGACACTCGCCCCGTAGGAGTTCTTCACGCACTCGTTGCCGAAGGTCCGCTCATAGGAGACGCGCTTGCCCTGCCAGACGCCCTCGACGGTGACGACCACCGGGTCGTACTGCTTGGTGCACAGCACACCGTCCTTGCTCTTCAGCGCGTCGAAGTCACCGTCCGCGCCGCGCAGTTCGGCACAGGCGTCGGCGGCCACCGGATGGGTGCCGGAGGCCTTCGGGGCGCAGGTCAGGGTGACTGCGCGTTCCGGTGTGACGGTGGCCGCGCTCTCGCCGTGACCGGCGGTGAGTACCAGCGCCGAGGGGGCGTAGAGCGAGGCGGGGGCGGCCGGGGTGGCGAGCGCGGCCCCCGTGAGGGGTCCGCAGACGGCGGTGGCCGTGAGGCCGAGAGTCGCTGCCCAGCGCGCGGTGTTCCGCATTGTGTGCATCCTTCCGCTCGAAAAAGAGGGTCTGCCTCAGCCGGCTCGATCGGTGCCGGATCGGCGAGCGCGAGTCTGCCGAGAACGCCGCCGGAGGTCACATCGGACCCATGGGTTTCAGTAACCTTGCGTATTGAATCAGTGGCGTGAAGTCACAGAATTCGAACGTTCCAAGCCCACAACCAAGCCACTCTTGATCGCCGAAAGCGCTTGAGTGGCCGGTTCCCCGGTGCTCGTTAATCGTCCTGAAACATTCCGGTTCAGCCCTCGGCGCACTCCGCCGCGGCCCCTTGCCTTCACGCCGGAATGGAGTAATCGTCATTACATGATTACGACAGAGCAACGAGAGAAGCTGCGCGGCTGGTTCGCCGGCCGACTGCCCGACGACCTCTTCGAAGAGCTGGTCGAGGTGGCGGTGGACCGCGAGGAGATCACCGTCATCGGCCGGATCGCCGAACCGCGCCTGGCGGCGGACGCCCCGGCGGCCGAGCGGGAGGCGGCCGTGCAGGGCCGGATCGAGGAGTTCCGGGAGCGCACCCGCGAAGCCCGGATCGCGGTGGCCCGCGACGCCGAGCACCGGTTCCGCCGGAAGGTGTCCTGGGGCGTGGAGTGCGGCGGTGAGCGCACCCTGTTCACACATATCGCCGCACCGGTCATGACCCGGCTACGCCAGCCCGAACGTCAGGTCCTGGACACACTCATCGCCGCCGGCGTCGCCCGCAGCCGCAGCGACGCCCTCGCCTGGTGCGTCCGCCTGGTCCAGCGCCACACCGACGACTGGCTCGCCGAACTCAGGGATTCCCTGGAACACGTCCAGCGGGTGCGCGCCCAGGGCCCCGACACGGAACCCGAGGACACCCCGGCGGACGGCGAGTAGGGAGGCGATGGAGGAACCATCCCGTCACGGCCCGAAAGATGGATGAACCCTCCTCTGTGGCGTTCCTGTCGCAGATCGCGACGCTGCTGCCGTTCGTCTTCGGTCTGGCGACCGCGAGCATCATCGCCACGAAAGCCCCGGAGTACGTCGATCCGGCCGCTCCGACTTCGTGAGCGGGCTGCCGGCGATCTCGCCGGGCTGGTTCTTCCTGCCGGTCTGTCTGCTGGCGCTGTACGGCACCGGACTGGACTTCATCGGCCGGTTCGGGCTCGACATCGTGCGGTCCGTCTCGACCTTCGCCACCGTGATCGTCACCTGCACCACCCACGACGCTGCTGCGGCTGTTCCCGGAACCGCGCGCGGTGTACAGGCCTGAGGGTGCGCGGCTCGCGCGGACGGTCGACACACCGGTGCCGCCGATAAACGGGCCGGGAGCACGGGAGGCGACACCCCGTTGTCAGACCCCTCGACTACGTTGCGGGCATGACTCCATTCGTGTTGGTGGCAGGGGCCCGGCTCGGAGCGTGGGCGTGGGACGAGGTGGCGGCGGAGCTGCGTGCGGCCGGTCATGAGGTGCACGCGCTGACCCTGAGCGGCCTCGCGGAGAAGCAGGGTGTGCCGGCGGGGCAGCAGACCCATGTCCAGGACATCGTCGCGGAGGTCGAGCGCCTCGATCTGCGGGATGTCGTCCTGGTCGGGCACAGCTACGCGGGAATCCCGGTGGGGCAGGCCGCCGAGCGCATCGGCGAGCGGCTGGCCCGTGTGGTGTTCGTCGACTCGAATGTCCCGGTCGACGGGGAGAGCTTCCTGTCGGGCTGGCCGAGCGACCACGTACGCGAGGAGATCGCCGCGCACAACGGCTCCTGGCCGTCGGCGGGTGCCGACCACTACGCGGGCCAGGGCCTGACGGATGAGCAGATCGCCCGCATCGTGGCCGGCCAGACACCGCACCCGGGCGCGACCCTGACCGAACCGGCCGTCCTGAAGGGCCCGATCGCAGAGCTGCCGGCGACGTACATCACATGCCTGCTCGACGGCGAGGACCCGATGGACGCGGTGGCCGAGGCACTCAAGAGCGACCACTGGGAACTCGTAGAGATGGACACCGGCCACTGGCCGATGTTCTCCCAGCCGCGCGAACTCGCCCGCGTCCTGCGCGAGTCGGTGGCCCGACCCTGATCGTCCCGTCTGCCTACCGGTCGGTATGGTCGGCGTACTGCGCGTTCTCAGCGACGAGAGGCGGGATGCGGGAGATGGGCAAGCACTGGGCCGACTTCCAGTACGAGATCTACCTCAACGGCATGTCGGGCGCCGTGCCCCGGCTGCCCACCGATCTGACGCGGCTGGAGGAGCTGACCGAGCAGCGGCTCGGTCCCGGCCCCGTCGGCTATGTGGCGGGCAGTGCCGGCGACGGGAGCACGGCGCGTGCCAACCGGGCCGCTTTCGGGCGCCGCCGGATCGTGCCGCGCATGCTGCGGGACGTGCACGAGCGGGATCTGTCGGTCGAGGTGCTGGGCCGTGCGCTGCCCGCCCCGGTGGCGCTGGCGCCGGTCGGCGTGCTGTCGATCATGCACCCGGACGCGGAGTCGGCCGCTGCCCGTGCCGCCGCCGCGCAGGGCGTGCCGTACATCCTGTCGTCCGCGTCGAGCACGCCGATCGAGCAGGTCGCCGAGACGATGGGCGATGCCGAGCGCTGGTTCCAGCTGTACTGGGCCAAGGACCGCGAGGTGACCCGGAGTTTCCTGAACCGGGCCAAGGCGAGCGGGTATTCGGTGCTGGTCGTCACGCTGGACACGCCGATGCTGGCGTGGCGTCCCCGCGACCTCGACCAGGCGTATCTGCCGTTCCTGCACGGCGTGGGCACCGCCAACTACTTCTCGGACCCGGCGTTCCAGGCGGGCCTGGCCAAGCCGGTGCACGAGGATCCGAACGCCGCGGTGATGCACTTCGTCGGCATGTTCGCGGATCCCGGCAAGACCTGGCCCGACCTGGCGTTCCTGCGGGAGAACTGGGACGGCCCGATCGTCCTCAAGGGCATCCTGCACCCCGACGACGCCCGGCTCGCCGCCGACGCCGGGATGGACGGGGTCGTGGTGTCCAACCACGGCGGGCGCCAGGTCGCCGGCTCCGTCGCCGCGGCCGACGCGCTGCCCCGGGTCGTCGAGGCCGTCGGCGACCGGCTGACCGTCCTCTTCGACAGCGGGGTGCGCACCGGCGACGACGTCTTCAAGGCGCTCGCCCTCGGCGCGCGGGCGGTGCTGGTCGGACGGCCGTACGTCTACGGGCTCGGCCTCGATGGACAGGCGGGCGTCGAGCACGTGATCCGCTGTCTGCTCGCCGAGCTCGACCTCACCCTCGCCCTGTCCGGACACGCCACGCCCGCCACGGTGGGCCCCGCCGACCTCATCGAGGACCCCGCATGACCGACGCGAAGAAGAACGTCCTCGCCGTCGTCCCACCCCACATCGGCGGCCGGGCGACCGGAGCCGGACTCGCCGGCCTGCTCCCCGGCGAGGCGCACGTCACCGTCGTCGAGGCCACCGACGAGGACCCCGCCGCCCTGCGCGCGGCGCACGTCATCGTGACGGCGCTCGCCCCGGTGACCGTCGAACACATCGCCGCCGCACCGGAGTTGGAGCTGGTGCAGTGCGCCAGCCACGGCTTCGACTACATCGACGTGACCGCCGCCCGCGCCCGCTCCGTGCCCGTCTGCACGATCGGCTCCAGCGGCGCCGAGGCGCAGAACGTCGCCGAGCAGACCTTCGCCCTCATGCTCGCCCTGGCCAAGCAGCTGATCCCCGCGCACACCGCCCTCGTCGAGGCCGACTGGGCGCTCCCCCGGCTGCAGCGCTCCCTCACCGAGCTGTCGGGCAAGACCCTCGGCATCGTGGGCCTGGGGCAGATCGGGCAGGAAGTCGCCCGGCGCGCGGTCGCGTTCGACATGACCGTCGTCTACGCCGGGCGGCGCCCCGTACCGCCGGAGACGGAAGCCCGCCTCGGCGGCGCCCGCCATGTGCCGCTCGACGAGCTGCTGCGCACCGCCGACTACGTCTCCCTGCACACGCCCCTCACCGAGCAGACCCGGCAGCTGCTGAACGCCGAACGCCTCGCGCTCCTCAAGCCGACCGCGTTCGTGATCAACACCGCCCGGGGTGCACTGATCGACCAGGACGCCCTCGCCGACGCGCTGGAGCAGGGGGTCCTGGCCGGGGCGGGCATCGACGTCTTCGACCCCGAACCGCCCACCCCGGCCCTGCGTCTGCTCAGGGCCCCGAACGTGGTCCTCTCCCCGCACACCGCGGGAGTCACCCGGGAGACGCTGATCCGGATCGCGCTGGCCGCCGTCCAGAACGTGGCCGGGTTCCTGGCGGGCAACCCCCCACAGGACGTGGTGAGTTAGCCGGGAACCGCGCCCCCTCAGGCCGTCCGGCCGGAGAGCCGGGTGGGCGGCACGGCGGGGGCGTCGGTCCCGGCGATCGACAGCGACCCGGTGTCGGCCGACGCCCGGTCGGTCAGCCAGCGCTGCTCGGCGGAACCGTCACGGACCTTGACGACGATGTCGGCGCCCTCGTCCTTGGTGGTGGACGTCAGCGCGAGCCCCTCCTGCCAGCGGGCCAGCAACTCGCCCCGCACGGTGAGGTCGTAGCGGACGTCGTCGCCGCGCTCGGAGTCGTCGGGGGCGCAGGTGCCGAGGATGACGACACCGGCGTCCGCACGCGAGTCCAGGCACAGGTTCGGATCCGCCACGCTGCGCAGCAGTCCGTCGACCTCGTACGACCACTGCTGGGTCGCGTCGGACGAGCAGGCTGCCAGTTCGGTCCCGGCGCCGGCCTTGACCTCGCCGCGGATGTCCAGGCACAGGTTCGCGGCCTCGTTGCGCAGCGTGGACTGCAGGGGTGCGGTGGGGAGTTGGGCGGTGCCCGGCCGGGTGGTCGTTTCCGGGGCACCGGTCGCGGCGGCGGACTCGGTCGGGTCGGTTCCGCCGTCCGTGGCCCACAGGCTGGAGACCAGCACGCCCGCCAAGAGCCCGGCGGAGGCGATACCCACGCTCGTGAGCAGCGCCCGGGTGGGCCGCGGGACATCGGCGATACGACGACGGGCCGGCGCGGGGACACGGGACAGGACCCGCTGGCGCGCTCTGCCGTGCCGGCCGGAGCCGCGTGCCCGCGTGGCCTGCTCGGCGCGGCCGGGACGGGAGTCGAGATAGCGGCGCGCTCCCCAGCCGAGCACGGCCTCGACGAGCAGCACACCCAATCCGCTCTCGAAATGACTCAGTTGTTCGGCGGCGAAACGGCAGTAGCGGCACTCTCCGAGATGCTGCTGAACATCCGGAAGCAGTGCGCCACCTCGGCGGATCGGGACATCGAGGAGTCGGTTGTAGAAGCGGCAATCCTTGCTCGGTGCGAGTTCCCGATGAGCATGTACACAACCCTCGCGGAATTTTTCACGCGCCTGTTCGAGAGCGGCCGTCGCGGTGTCGATGTCCATGCCCAGCAGTCCGGCGGGAACGGTTATCGGTTCCGCCTCGACCTCGGTGTGCCACAGCAGACACCGGGCGAGTCCGGGAAGGGCGTGGAATGAACGCTCGGCCAGCTTGCGATTTTCCGGCGTCATGGACTTCGCGGCACGCATGCCGCGACCCCCGGCGGGTTTCACCAAATCCGGCAGAACACCGGATATTCGCTCCTCGGACGACCACCGTCCGACGGTGTCCCGGACGGCCACGAGGAACCGCGGGCGCACCGCGTCGGCCGGCTCGCCCAGCGCCAGCCGGTCGAGAACCTGGTGAAATGCCGCGGCGGTGACCATGGAGGCGACGTCCGATTTCGCGGCGAGGCAGATGACCGCGTATTCGTGAGCGGGCCGCCAGTGCCGTGCCATCAGCAGCGCGACGGACGGAGAGGCCTCGGCGTCCGTACGGCCTCTCAGCCGGGTGGCGAGGCCCTCGTCGGATTCTGCGGGAACCCCGCCGGGCGGGGGGTAGGGCGGGCGAGGAGGGTGGGGGGTGGGCACTGAGCGGATTCCTTCCCACGCGCAGGTGACTCTCAGATGTTCCGGCCGCCGAAAAGGGAACTCAGTGTTGGTGCGTACCTTTTGGGCGACGACGCGGGGAGCATGAATTCGCGTGCCGATCCGGCCCTGTTCCCCCCAGGACGAATGCGACTCCGCCAATGCCCCCCACATGCGCTGTTCACCCTTGCACAACACACTCATGACCAACAAGGCACTCGAGCAACATCCGCCTCATTGAAAGAAAGTCAGAAGCGTCCGCAACTCGCCTCTGGGCACCTGTTTTCCCGTTTTTCCCCGCGCCCCGTGTGAATCGGGCGCACTCGCCGGCGCGCCGCGCACGCTCCCCTGCGCACGCCCCCGCGTAGTCCACTGGTGGCGGCCACCTCGGATGGCCGCGCGCAGGGGTGGGGGTCCCCCCTGGCTCGAGCGAAGCCGAGAGCTTGGGGGAGGCTCTCTTGCGCGAACCCGGCCGCCGGCCCTGTTCCCCCGCCCTCGGCCGGCGGCCTCGGGGTGGGCGGGCCATCGCGTCGTCCGGCCGTGTCAGATCTGCCAGGAGCGCAGCCGGTCGGCGGCGCCGTAGATGTCCGCCTTGCCGGAGATCAGGTCGCGGGCGAGGTCGACGAGGGCGCCGTAGGGCGGGTCGATGCCGACGTCGCTGACGAACATGTAGGCCACGGCGGTGGCGCAGGCGAAGCGGGCGTTGGCCGCCGGCAGCGGCTTGAGCAGGGCGAGAGTGTGCAGCAGGGCGGCGGCCCGCCAGGCCGGGTCGGAGTCCACGCCGAGGCGCGGCGGGTCGACGCGATGGCGCGCGACGGCGGCGACCAGGGCCGAGAAGTCGTTGATGGTCGGCTGGTCTGGCAGGACCTCTTCGTGGCGCTGGAGCAGCCACGGGACGTCGATATGGACGACGGGAGCCATCGGTCAGGCGACCCGCCCCTCGCTCTTGATGGCTGGTTCGTCGTCGGGGAAGGCGGCCGCGAACTCGTCGGCGTGGGACGCGAAGAACCGGCGGAAGGCCTCCGCGCCCTCCTGCAGGGCACGGTGGCGGGCTATGTCGGCGGCTGCGGCCTCACGCACGAGGGCCTTCATCGACGTACCCCGCTCTTTGGCGATCTGCCGCAGGTCCTCCAGTTCGCGGTCACTGAACTCCACGTTGAGGGCTGGCATGCATTTGAGGGTACCGCGCGGGTACTTACCCGTAAATACCGCCAGGTCACAGCGTCAATAGCGCGGTACCCCGAGGTCGGAACGCCATGTCCGATTCCCGCCGGACACGGCGCGGGAAGGGCGGCAGACTCGGCAGAGGAAGAGAGAGCAGGACGAACGAATCGCACAGGACGGTGACCCTCTCATGACGCTCACCACCGACCGGGCCCGCCGCCGCGTCCACGGGACGGACTGGGCCGCCCTCACCGAGGAACTGGACACGTACGGCAGCGCGCGGACGGACCGGCTGCTGACCCCGGCGGAGTGCCGCGACCTGGCGGCGCTGTACGAGAAGCCGGAGCTGTTCCGGACCACCGTCGACATGGCACGGCACCGCTTCGGCTCGGGCGAGTACCGCTACTTCACCCATGACCTGCCCGCCCCGGTGGCCGCCCTGCGCGCCGCGCTCTATCCGCGTCTGCTGCCGATCGCCCGTGACTGGGCGGTCCGGCTCGACCGTCCGGCGCCCTGGCCGGACTCGCTCGACGAGTGGCTGGAGCGCTGCCACGCGGCCGGGCAGGACCGGTCGGCGCAGATCCTGCTGCGCTACGGGGAGGGCGACTGGAACGCGCTGCACCGTGATGTGTTCGGCGAGATGCTGTTCCCACTCCAGGTGGTCGTCGGACTCGACGCGTACGGCACCGACTACACCGGCGGCGAGTTCCTGATGGTGGAGCAGCGGCCCAGGGCCCAGTCGCGGGGCACCGCCACCGCGCTCGAGCAGGGCCACGGCCTGGTCTTCACGACCCGGGACCGGCCCGTGCGCACCCGGCGCGGCTGGTCGGCCGGGGCGATGCGGCACGGGGTGAGCCCGGTGCGCTCCGGCCACCGGCACTCGCTGGGGCTCGTCTTCCACGACGCGTCCTGAGTCCGGCACGGGCGAGCGGTGAGGCGTAGGTCACAATCCGGCCGTCGATGTCACAATCCGGCCCCCTGCGGCCCTCGCAGTAGTGAGCGCACCACTGCGGAGGCCTGTTCATGTCCGAGTTCCCTGTGCCCGACACCGACGAGCGACTCAGCGAGGCGACCGGAGTCTTCGTCGACCACCGTGAGCTGTTGTTCGGCCTCGTCTACAACATCCTGGGCAGTGTCGCGGACACCGAGGACGTGCTCCAGGAGACCTGGCTGTCCTGGACGGCCAGGGGCCGGGGCCGCGATCTCGACGGGATCGACAACCCCCGGGCGTATCTGGTCCGGATCGCCGTCAACCACGCGCTGGGACGACGCGCCGCGATCAACCGCTCTCGCGAGACCTACGTCGGTCCCTGGCTGCCGGAGCCGCTGGTCGCCGACGACGACGCCGACGATCCCGCGCTGCGCACCGAATCCGTGTCGCTGGCGATGCTGGTGGTGCTGGAGTCGCTCACGCCGCTGGAGCGCGCGGTGTTCGTGCTGGGCGAGGTGTTCGGGTACGCCCACACCGAGATCGCGGAGCTGATCGACCGCACCCCGGCGGCCGTACGGCAGCTGGCGCATCGGGCGCGGGCGCATGTGCACGCGCGTCGGCCGCGGTACCAGGCGCATCCGCGGGTGCGCCGGGAGGCGACCGAGCGGTTCGTGCAGGCGGCCCTCGGCGGGGACATCGCCGCGCTGATGGAGATCCTCGCCCCGGACGTGACGGTGTGGTCGGACGGCGGCGGCAAGCGCAGGGGCACGGCGCTCCGCCCGGTGCGCGGCCGGGACAAGGCGGTCCGCCTCATCGGCTCGCTCGGCGCCCGGGGTGCCGTACAAGGCCTCGAACTGCGCTACCGCCGGGTCAACGGCGACGAGGCGATGGTGCTGTTCCAGGGCGACGAGCCGTACGCGGTGATGGTCATGGACCTCACGCCCGAGGGCGACCGGGTGTCCGGCGTCTACATCGTCAGCAATCCCGACAAGCTCACGCACGTCCACAAGGAGGAGGCGTGACCACCACCGTGCGGCCCGGGAAGGGCGAGCGGCTCGCCGACTGGTTCGACGGCCGCCTCGGCACCCACACGCTCGGCAAGAAGTACCTGCGGAAGGTCTTTCCCGACCACTGGTCGTTCCTGCTCGGCGAGGTCTGCCTGTACAGCTTCATCGTGCTGATCCTCACCGGCGTGTGGCTCACCTTCTTCTTCCATCCGTCGATGAACGAGGTGGTGTACCACGGCAGTTACGTCCCGCTGAACGGCGTCCGGATGTCCGAGGCGTACGCCTCCACCCTGGAGATCAGCTTCGATGTGCGCGGCGGGCTGCTGATGCGGCAGCTGCACCACTGGGCGGCGCTGATCTTCGTGGCCGCGATGCTGACGCACATGATGCGGCACTTCTTCACGGGTTCGTTCCGCAAGCCGCGTGAGATCAACTGGCTGTTCGGCTGGTCCCTGCTGTTCCTCGGCCTGTTCGAGGGCCTGATGGGCTACTCGCTGCCGGACGACCTGCTGTCGGGGACGGGGATGCGGTTCGTCGAGGGCGCGCTGCTGTCGGTGCCGATCGTGGGGACGTATCTGACGATGTTCCTGTTCGGCGGCGAGTTCCCCGGCGACGACATCGTGGCCCGCTTCTATTCGCTGCACATCCTGGTGGTCCCCGGCATCATGGCCGCGTTGGTGGTGGCGCACATCCTGCTGGTCTTCTACCACAAGCACACGCAGTTCGCGGGCCCCGGCCGCACCGAGCGCAATGTCGTCGGCTCGCCCTTCATGCCGGTGTACATGGCCAAGGCGGGCGGCTTCTTCTTCCTGGTCTTCGGCGTCCTCACCCTGATCGCGGCGGTCGCGACGATCAACCCGGTCTGGCAGTACGGTCCCTTCCGCGCCGATCAGGTCTCCACGGGCGCCCAGCCGGACTGGTACCTGGGGTTCGCGGAGGGTCTGGTCCGGGTGATGCCGGGCTGGGAGATCAATGTGTGGGGGCACACGCTGGTCATGGGTGTGCTGATCCCGGTCGTCGTCTTCCCGCTCCTGCTGCTCTTCATCGGCGTGTATCCGTTCCTGGAGGGCCGGATCACCGGGGACAAGCGAGAGCACCACCTCCTGGACCGGCCGCGCAACCGCCCGGTGCGTACGGGCATCGGCGCGGCCTGGATCAGCCTCTATCTGATCCTGCTGGCGGGCGGCGGCAACGACATCGTGGCGACCCGGCTCCATCTGTCGATCAACACGGTGACATGGGCGGTGCGGATCGCCGTGTTCGTGGTCCCGGTGGTCGTCTTCGTCGTCACCCGGCGCATCTGCCTGGGCCTCCAGCTACGCGACAAGGAGCTGGTGGCGCACGGCCGGGAGACCGGTGTGATCAAGCGGCTGCCGCACGGCGAGTACGTCGAGGTCCACCAGCCGCTCGATCAGGCCCGGCTCCACACCCTGACCGCCCATGAGCGGCCAGGGGAACTGGTGGAGGTGGAACGCGCGAGCCTCAGCCCTGATCCGCCACGAAGGACGCCATCCGGGTCAGGGCGGAGTTCCAGTTGATGGTGTGCTCGTTCGTCGACCAGGACTGGATGTCGTCGATGTAGCAGAACTGGCCGACACAGCCCTGGAGTTTGCTCTGTGCGTAGGGGTCCTGGATGCTCGAGTTGGGGCCTCCGGCGAGCGTGCCCTTCGGCGGGTTCGGCAGATTCGGGTCGAGCTGGCGGGCGTACCAACGGCTGTGCTGGTTGCGGGCGTCGACGTCGCCGTAGCCGGTGACGTAGGAGATGTTCAGCGCGTTGCGGCCGAGGATGTAGTCCATGCTCTGCAGTGCGCCGTCCCGGTACTTCGAGGCGCCGGTGAGGTCGTACGCGGTGGCGATGACGACCGCGTTGTGCAGGATCTGGTGGTTGGAGCCCCAGTCGTAGAGGTTGTCCGCGGGGGCGTACGGCATGCCGTACGGCTGTGACTTCAGGGTGGCCAGGTAGGTGTCGGCGCCCTTGATCACCGACTGGCGCACCTTGTCCCGGCCGGGCAGCTTGCTCGGGACGGTCGCCAGGTCCAGTCGTCCGGCGGCGGCCGTCCTGGCCCAGTCGTAGCCGAGGGGTCCGAAGATGTCGGCCGTGTGGACCGGCGAGTTCAGGATGTGCTTCTCGAACTCCTTGTGCCCGGTGGTGAGATACAGCTGGGCGGCGGCCCAGTAGAACTCGTCGGTCGCGTCGGTGTCGGGGTAGGCGCCGCCTCCGGTGCCGTCGTTGGGGTCGGGGTGGACCGCGGGGTGCGCGAGCGCCGCGGACCAGGCCTTGCGGGCGGCTGCCAGCGCCTCGGTCGCGAACTGGCGGTCGTAGGGCCGGTACAGCCGTGCCGCCTGCGCGGCCGTCGCCGCCAGGTTCAGGGTCGCCTCGGTGGTCGGCGGGTGCAGTTCGCGCTTCTGCGGATCGTCGCTGGGCAGCAGGGGCAGGCCGGTCCACTGCTCGTCGTGCATCTTGTGGTGGGCCATGCCGGCGAGCGGCTGCCCGTCCGGCACCTGCATCTTCAGCAGGAACTCCAGCTCCCAGCGGGCCTCGTCGAGGATGTCCGGCACCTTGTTGCCGCTCTCCGGTATGGCGAGCGAGCCGTCGCCGAGCTTCGCCGGGTGGCCGGTGCGGGCCAGCAGGGAGCGTTCGTAGGTGCTGAGCACCTCCCAGGTGGAGATGCCGCCGTTGACGACGTACTTGCCGTGGTCGCCGGCGTCGTACCAGCCGCCGGTCACGTCGAGCGTGTAGTCGCAGACGCCGGGCTGGCAGGGGACGTTCGCGTCGCCCTGGTTGGGCGCGACGTTCACATGGCCGGCGGGGCGTCCGTAGCCGGGCCGCAGGTCGTCGCGGATGGCGATGCCGCTGCGCTGCGTGTAGTAGTACTTCACCGCGTCCACGCGCAGTTGCTCATAGGCGCGCGCGTCGATGTCGAACGGGCGGCTCGTCTCCCCGTCGGCCACCAGGGTGAAGCCCTGTCCGCGCCCGCGGTGGGCTCCGAAGTCGATCGAGTGGACGTTCTGCGCCGACGACACGTCGGTGCCGCGCGGCACGGTCCAGCCGTGGGCGACCGTCGTCCCGGCGGCGTTCTTCAGCTGCCAGGGCAGCTTGCCGGTGGCGTCGGTGACCAGCGTGGCGTTCTTGGGTCCCGCGGGCAGATAGGCGACCTGGTTGACCCGCACGCGCGGGCCGGTGTCGGGCTCGTACGGCTCCGGCTCCACCCCGCCCAGCAGCGACACGTCGTCCATGCAGAACCGCCAGTCGTCCGCCTGGCCGCCGAGCTGGAAGCCGACCTGGCCCTGGGTGGTGTCGACGGGCGAAGTGAACGTGTAGGCATACGAGTTGCCGGAGACGCTCAGCTGCGGGCTCACCTCGAACCAGGTGTCGTACGGAGCCACCGACAGCCCCACGATCGCACGCACCACATGGCCCTCGGGCGTGCCGTTCGCGGTGAAGGAGATCCGGTACGACTCCCCCTTCACCAGGGTGACGTCGTTCTGGCCGACGGCCGCGTCCCAGCGGTTGGCGGTGCCTCCCGGGACGTCCGCGCAGAGCTGTCCGCCGGACAGACCGGCGGTGACGTTGGTCGTCGTCCACCAGGGATCGACGGTGGTGTCGAAGGTGCCGTTCTTGAGTTGCTCGACCTCGTCGGCGGCGGCCGGCAGCGCGGTCAGCGCCGCCGCCAGCAGGGCCATCAGGGACAACAAGGCGGTTCTGCGTCTTTTCACGTCTGGGCTCCTCGGGAGAGGTACGGGTGACGCTACCGGCGTGGGAGCGCTCCCAGATGCGGGCGCGAACCATGCTTGTGGGAGAGTTGACGGCACGTCAACGGTCCGGACGGGACTGGTTGGACACCGTCCCGCCCGGATCACGTGGGCCGATCAGCCGGCCGGAGCCTCCAGCCTGCTGATCCGTATCGCCCCTCGGGCCTCGCCCGGATGACCACTCGTCATGGTGAGCCGCAGCCGGGAGCCCCGTACGGCGTCGAAAGTGATCACGGTCGGCTCGCCCGAGGCGCCGGCCCAGTCGACGCCCGCCCCGTCGACCGGCTCGTACCGGCGGCCGTCCCACACCGCGACCTCGACCGACGCGGGCA
Organism: Streptomyces sp. NBC_00457; assembly: GCF_036014015.1. Lineage (NCBI taxonomy): Bacteria > Bacillati > Actinomycetota > Actinomycetes > Kitasatosporales > Streptomycetaceae > Streptomyces > Streptomyces sp. NBC_00457. The sequence continues at coordinate 873,794 of NZ_CP107905.1, forward strand.
GCGAGTGCGTCGAGTCCACGGTGAACCAGACCTCCACCCGCTCCAGGGTCCGGGACCGCCCCCAGTCGACGGAGACCCAGTCCTCCTCGCGGGCCCCGTCGAAGGCGGGCAGCAGGGGCGTGGCGGCCTTGAAGAAGGCGTTGGACCAGCCGGTGGCCGGGTCGCCGTCGAGCATCGCCGCGGGCAGGGAGTCCGGGCGGCCGGAGTAACTGGCGTCCGCGTAGGGGTAGTTCGGGGGCGCCGGGTGGTCGGGCTTGAATGGCGCCGCAGGAGTGGTCGCCGCCGACCGGGCGGGAGTGGTGCGCACCGACGCCGTGCCCGTGCGCAGACCTTGCGCCCGCGCCGTCACCTTCAGCGTGCCTGCCTTCGTGCCGGACCGGACGATCGCGAGCGCCTTGCCGTGGAAGGCGGTCCGGGTACTGGCCTGATAGCGCTCGGCACTCTCCTGCCGACCGTTGTCGAGCCCGGCGAGGGAGCCGCCGGTCACGTCGAAGGCGATCAGATGCTCGGCGTCGGGCACGACCACCCCGCGGGCGTCCACGACCTCCGCGGTGAGGAAGACCAGCGAACGGCCATCGGCGGCAAGGGACTTGCGGTCCGGGGTGAGCCGTACGGCATACGGCTTTCCGGCCGTGCGCAGCACATCCGTGGCGACCACCTTGCCGTCGCTGCGGGCCACCGCCTTCAACTCGCCGGGTGCGTACGGCACTTTCCAGGTCAGATGGAGCTTGCCCGCGCTGCCGTTCGGGCTGGTGTAACTGCCGGGGTAGGGGCCGTCGGTGAAGGTCTTGTCGTCGCCGGTGGCCTCGGTGGTCTCCAGGTAGGCGCGGCCGTCGACGGTCTTCTTCGTGTCGAAGCGCCGTACGCCCTGGGACGTGCCGTTGAGGAACAGCTCGACGGTGTCGACGTTGGCGTACGCCCAGACCTCCACGACATCCCCCGGTGCGTGGTTCCAGGTCATGGGCAGCAGATGCACCATCGGCTGGCTGATCCACTGGCTCTGGAACAGGTAGTACATGTCCTTCGGGAAGCCCGCCGTGTCGACCGCGCCGAAGAAGGACGCCTTCACCGGGAAGACGTCGTACGGCGTGGGCTCCCCGATGTAGTCGATGCCCGACCACAGGAACTGGCCCGTGAACCACTTCCGGTCCCGGTCCTTCTTGTGGCCGTACTCGCCGCTCATCGTCCAGGAGGCGAGGTTGTTGTCGTAGGAGGAGGTCGCCCGCCTGCCGGGGGTGTAGTTCTCGCCGGTGTTGAGGCGCTCGGGCTCCTGGTAGGTGCCGCGGGTGGAGGTCTCGGACGAGGACTCCGACTCGAACAGGAACAAGTGGGGGTAGGCGGCGTGGAGTTGGTCGACGGACTTGGCGGTGTTGTAGTTCAGCCCGAGTCCGTCGAGCTTGGCCAGCATCAGGTCGGCGGCCGAACCCTTCGCCGGGAGGCGGCGGTATTTGTCGGAGCCGATGACGAGGGGGCGGGTGTCGTCGGCGGCCTTGATGGCGGCGATGATGCGGTCCGCCATGGCGAGTCCGGCGGTGGTCGTGGAGTCGGGGACCTCGTTGCCGATGGACCACATGATGACGGCGGGCGAGTTGCGGGCGGCGCAGACCATTTCGGTGGTGTCCTTCTCGCACCACTCGTCGAAGAACCGGCCGTAGTCGTAGCGGTTCTTGCCGGTGCGCCAGCAGTCGAAGTTCTCCACCAGCATCACCACGCCCAGTTCCTCGCAGACCTGGATGACCTCCGGCGCGGGCGGGTTGTGCGAGGTGCGCAGGGCGTTGACGCCCATCGACTTCATGATCACCATCTGTCTGCGCACCGCGTCCTCGCTGACCGCCGCGCCGAGCGCGCCCAGGTCGTGGTGCAGGTCGACGCCCTTGAGCTTGGCGGGGACTCCGTTGAGCCGGAAGCCGTCGTCCGGGTCGATGCGGAGGGTGCGGATGCCGAAGGGGGTGCGGTAGGTGTCGACCGCCTTGCCGTCGATGCGGAGTTCGGTGTGGAGGGTGTAGCGGTGCGGGTCCGTGAAGTCCCACAACCTGGGTCTGCCGACGGCGAGTTCGTGGGTCTGCGTCGTCCGGTCGCCGACGGTGACGGTGGTGGACGTCCGGGCGGCCGTACGGCCGTCGGCGTCGACGACCCGCGATCTCACCTCGACTTCCTGGACGTCGCCCGACTCGTTCACCACGGACGTCCGCACTCGTACGACGGCCCGCTCCTCGGTGATCTCCGGCGTGGTGACGTAGGTGCCCCAGCGCTCCACGTGCACCGGCTCGGTGACCACCAGCCGGGCCTCGCGGTAGATGCCGCTGCCCGAGTACCAGCGGCTGCTGGGGAGTTGGTTCTGCACCTTGACCGCGAGGACGTTCTCGGTGGTGCCGTCGGTGTGCAGGAGGTCCGTGAGGTCGAGGGCGAAGCCGGTGTAGCCGTAGGGGTGGCGGCCGGCTTCCTTGCCGTTGCAGTAGATGTACGAGTCCATGTACACGCCGTCGAACTCCACCGAGATCCGGCGGCCGGCGAAGGCGGGCGGCAGGGTGAAGGCGAGGCGGTACCAGCCGAGGCCGCCGGGGAGGAAGCCGGTGCCGCTGGTCGTGCCGTGCTCGGTGGTCGGGGTCTGCTCGATGCTCCAGTCATGGGGGACGGCGACCTCGCGCCAGTCCGAGTCGTCGTATGCGGGCGCGGCGGCGTCGGCGTAGGCGCCGGTCGGGTCGGTGATGCCGCCCGGGTTGACCAGCGCGAAGCGCCAGCCGTCGCGCAGGGCGACGGTGCGGCGGCCGGATGCGCCCGCGACCGCCTCGGCGGCCCCCGCCGCCGGGGTGGCCAGGAGCACCCCGGCGGCGGGTGCGGTCGTAGAGGCGATCAAAACCGATCTGCGAGTGACCGTCATGGCGGCTCTCCCTCATCAGGGCCCAGAAGTACTCACAACTGATCGTGAACAAACAGATTCTGACGGTGACCCACATGAGGCCGTCAAGGGGCGGGTGAGGTGCTTCTGTCCCAGGGGTCACATCGGCCGGATCTCTCTCTTGACCCAGGGTGCCGGACTACTCATGGTTCCCGTTCACGCGGGACCGCGACGCACTAGGCTGGAACTGAAGTGACCCATCTGTTCACTGTGCGTACGCGCGATGGAGCGACGACGATGAGCCCGGTGTACCCGTTCGACGAGGCCGCCACGGCCCGGGCTGTCCTCGACGGCGACGGCACGGTGACCGAGTGGAGCGAGGGGGCCCGGCGACTGCTGGGCTGGACGGCCGAGGAGGTCGTGGGGCGCCCCGCCGCCGAGCTGATCCAGGGCCCGCCGCCCGCCGCCCGATCGCCCCGCTGGAACGGAACGGTCACTTTGCGCCACCGCGACGGCCATACAGTCACCGTATGGCTGCTCGTCCACCACCGGCAGCCGAAGAACGGCGGCACCGGCGACTGGCTGGCGGTCACCCCGCTGGAGGGCGACCGGCCGCCGCAGCCCGACGATCCGCTGGAACAGGCCGGCCTCACCCAGTCGCCCTGTGCCGTCGCGATCTACGACGAGCGGCTCCGGCTGCACCGGATCAACGACGCCATGGCCGAGGTGATCGGACTGCCCGAGGAACGGATCCGCGGACTGCGCGTGCCCGAGCTCAGCGGCCGGCTGGACGGCGAGAGGATCGAACAGCAGCTGCACCGGGTCCTCACCACCGGCCGGGGCAACGACGTACGCGCTTACGTGCCGATCGGCGTGCACGGCCGGGTCAACGCCTGGCTGGCCCGGATGGCACCGATCACCGACGCCACGGGACGGGCGCGCGGGGTGTGTGTCGCCGCGCACGACTTCACCGAGCAGTACGAGTCCCGCGAGCGGCTCCAGCTGGTCAACGAGGCGAGCGTCCGCATCGGCACCACCCTGGACATCACCCGCACGGCACAGGAGCTCGCGGACGTGTGCGTGCCCGCGCTCGCCGACTTCGTCAGCGTCGACCTCCTGGACCCGCCCGAGCCCACGGGCGAGCCTGCCACGGGGCCGGTGACCGCGCCGGTCACGCTGCGTCGGGCGGCCCACCAGTCGATCAATCCCGGCAGCCCCGAAGCCGTCATGAAGCCGGGCCAGCTGGACGTGTACCCGGCCACCTCTCCCCAGGCCGACTCTTTGCTGGCCGGCCGCACGATCGTCGCGGCGGTGCCCTCCGGTGACCTCACCCAGTGGCTGACCTGGGACAAGGCCCGTATGGAGCGGGTCAGGGAGTACGGCATCCACTCCACGATGGGCGTGCCGATCCGGGCCCGCGGCGCGACCCTCGGCGTCGCCGTCCTCACCCGCTTCCGCCGCCCGGACCCTTTCACGCCGGACGACGAGCTGCTGGCCGAGGAGATCACGGCCCGCGCCGCGGTCTGCATCGACAACGCCCGCCGCTACTCCCGCGAGCGCGAGACGGCCATCGCCCTGCAGCGCAGCCTGCTCCCCCAGTCACTGCCGCGGACGGCGGCACTGGACGCGGCCTCGCGCTACCTTCCGGCGGCGCGGGCCGGGGTGGGCGGCGACTGGTTCGACGTGATCCCGCTGTCCGGGATGCGGGTCGCGATGGTCGTCGGGGACGTCGTCGGCCGCGGCATCCAGGCCTCGGCCACCATGGGCCGGCTGCGCACCGCCGTGCGCACGCTCGCCGACATCGACCTGGCCCCGGACGAGCTGCTCACCCACCTCGACGACATGGTCGTACGGCTGTCGGCGGAGGCGGGCGGCGACAGCAGCACCGCCGCGGTCGGCGCCACCTGCCTGTACGCCGTCTACGACCCGGTGTCCCGGCGCTGCACGCTGGCCCGCGCCGGGCATCCGCCGCCCGTGATGCAGCCGCCCGGCGGCCGGCCCCGGCAGATCGACCTGCCGGCGGGGCCGCCCCTGGGCCTGGGCGGGCTGCCGTTCGAGTCGGCCGAGATCGAACTGCCCGAGGGCACGGTGCTCACGCTCTACACCGACGGGCTGATCCAGTCCCGCGAACGTGACGTCGACGCCGGGCACGCGCTGCTCTGCGATGCCCTCGCCGCCCCCTCCGGCTCCCTGGACGAGACCTGCGACCGCATCCTGCACACCCTGCTCCCCACGGGCGGCGCCTCCGACGACGTGGCCCTGCTGCTCGCCCGTACCCAGGGGCTGCCCGCCTCCCGCGTCGCGACCTGGGACATCCCGGCCGACCCGGCGCTGGTCGCCCCGATCCGCAAGCAGGTCGTCGGGCAGCTCGACCTCTGGGGGCTGCCGGACGCCTCGTTCACGGCGGAGCTGGTGGTGAGCGAGCTGGTCACCAACGCCATCCGGTACGGCACCCACCCCATCAGGCTGCGGCTCATCCATGACACGGCCACGCTGATCTGCGAGGTGTCCGACACCAGCCATACGGCTCCGCATCTGCGACGCGCCAAGACCTGGGACGAGGGCGGGCGCGGGCTGCTGCTGGTTGCCCAGCTCACGCAGCGGTGGGGGAGCCGGCACACGGGGGACGGCAAGACGATCTGGGCGGAGATCGGGCCGCTCGACACGTGAGCGCTCCGCTGGGGATGCCGCGATGGGTCGTTGGTCGGCTGCGGCGCCTTCGTGGCTGGTCGCGCAGTTCCCCGCGCCCCTTTGGGGCGCTGCAGCCTCAGGGTGTTTCGGACAGCCAGGGGCGTACCTGCTTGCGGGCCTCGTGCAGGCGGGACTTCAGGGTGCCCAGGGGGACGCCGGCGCGTTCGGCGGCCTCGGTGTAGTTCAGCTGGCAGATGTCGCGGTAGACCAACGGCGCTACCAGGTGCGGGTGTTCGCGCTCCAGGCGGTCCAGCGCCTCCAGCAGGTCGACGCGGGACCCGGCGATGACACTCGTCGTTCGCGGGTCGACGTACTGCGCGTCGTCGATCGGGGCGGGCTGTTCGGCGGCCCGTCGCTTGAGCTCGCGGTACTTCTGGCGGGCGCAGTTGGCGACGACGGTGTAGAGCCAGGTGCTGAAGCGGCTGCGGCCCTGGAACCCGGTGATCTTCCGGGCGATCTGGAGCAGCACGTCCTGCGCGGCCTCCTCGGCGTCCTCCCGGTTGGGCAGGAACCGCCCGCAGCGCCGGACGACTTCGGGCCGGATCGCGTGCAGCAGCTCGTCCAGGGCGGCACCGTCGCCCGCGGCCGCGCGCCGGGCCAGGTCCTCGGTGAGCGCGGCGTCGGACACGGGGGCTCCCCTCGGTTTCGCGGTCGACAGATCCTCGGCACGGGTCCCTCGGTGCGGAGCTGAGGCCAGGCATGATAGTCGTATGCACTCCGTCGAGCGGATCGGGCGCTACCGCCCCGAACGCCGCCTGGGCACCGGGGCGTTCGGCACCGTCTGGCTCGCCCACGACGACGAGCTCGACGCCCTCGTGGCCGTCAAGGTGCTCGCCGACAACTGGGCGCACCGGCTGGACGTCCGCGAGCGCTTCCTGTCCGAGGCGCGGATGCTGCGCCGGGCCGGCTCCGACCGGGTCGTCCAGGTCTACGACATCGGCGAACTGCCCGACGGCAGGCCGTACTTCGTGATGGAGTACGCCGACGGCGGCACCCTCGCCGACCTGCTCACCGAGGGCCCGCTCCCCGTGCCGGAGGCGCTGCGCCTGACGGCGTCGGCCGCTCGGGGCGCCGCGGCGCTGCACCAGGCCGGGATCGTGCACCGGGACATCAAGCCGTCCAACGTGCTGTTGCGCACCTCCCCCGGCGGCGCCGCCCGGGTGCTGCTGGCCGACCTCGGGCTGGCCAAGAGCCTGGCGGAGGCGTCCGGTCTCACCCTCGCGGCGGGCTCGGCGGGATACCGGCCGCCCGAGCAGGCCGGGCCCGGCGCGGGCATCGACGAGCGGGCCGACGTGTACAGCCTGGGTGCGGTCGGCTACCACCTCGTCACCGGCGCCGTGCCCGGCGAGCCCGGACACGTCGTACCGCCCGGGCGGCTGCGCCCCGGCCTCGACCCCGGCGTCCAGCGGGCCCTGCTGCGCGCACTGGAACCGGACCGCGGGCGCCGCTGGCCCACGGCCCAGGCCTTCGCCGAGGAGATCGAGCGGCTGGCGTCCCCGGCGCCACGCGCCCGGCGGCCCCGCAGGGCCATCGCGCTGACCGCCTCCGCGCTGCTGTTGCTCACGGCCGTCGGTGTGACCGTGGCGCTGGTGACCCGTGAGTCCCCGGCCCCCGGCGTCCGTGTCGAGGACTCCAGCGGCCGGGTGACGGCCGAAGTGCCCGGCGCATGGGGCCGGCAGGTACGCGACTCGGGGTGGGATCCCGCGTCGATCGGCCTGCCTCCGGGCCGCGAGCCGGGGTTCGCCGTCGCGGACGACCTGGCGAAGTGGCAGGACCTGACGTCGGACGTGAACGGCGTGTTCGTCGGCCTGAGTGAGCACGGCGACGTCACCGGGCGGGTGAACGCCCTCACCCACGCCGGCTGCCACTACGACGGCGGCCGTTCCTACACCGGAGAGCTATGGCACGGCCGGGTCCGCACCTGGACCGACTGCCCGGGCGGCGGAGGGTCGATCACGGAGGCCGGGCTCACTCCGGCAGGCGGCGACGCGCGGCCTCAGGTGTATGTGCAGATCCGCCAGAACAGCGATCCCTCCCAGTCGGAGCGCATCCTGGACTCGGTAGGAGCGAAGGGATGAAAGGCGCGAACTTTTCCCGCTCCGCGCGCATCGGACACGAGTGACGGGGCACAAGGCGCCGTACGCACGCGTCACGACGGGTGCGGGACATCTCAGGAGCGTTGAGAACCATGGCGAACACGCACCGGTCCGTACGCCGGGCGACCCTGCTGGCGAGCGCTGTCGCCGTGCTGGGACTGCTGACCGGGTGCGGCGACGGCATCGACGGCAGCAACACCGCGAGCACTCCGGAAACGCTGCCCGGCACGGCGGGTCCCGCGACCGGCACCAGCACCCCCGCTTCGGCCTCCCCCACGACCACCCGGCCGAGCGTCACGCCTGAAACACCTGAAACCCCGGAAACACCCGGGACGCCCACCTCGTCCGCCCCCGCCGAGCAGACCCGGCCCGCCACGAGCACCCGCTGCCACACCTCCGAGCTGCGTGCGTCCGTCGGGCGCGTCAACCCGGGAGCCGGGCAGCGGAACTACCCGATCGTGCTGACCAACACCTCGGCCGGCACCTGCACGGTGCGCGGCTATCCGGGCGCCGCCTTCGTCGACGACTCCGGCAAGCAACTGGGCCCGGACCCGAAGCGCTCCGACGGCTCTCCCGCCACGGTCACGCTGACGCCCGGCAGCAGCGCCTGGGCCGGGCTGTCGTACTCCAGCCCCGAGATCAGCGGGGCCCGTACGGCCACACCCGACGCCCTGCTCGTGACGCCGCCCGACGAGCGGGACCCGCTCAAGGTGGCGTGGACGGCCGGTGAGGTTCCGGTGGGCGGCAACGAGTCCTCGGTGTGGCTGACGGTCCTCAGCCCCGGCACCGGCGCCTGACCCTCCGCCGTGCCGCTCAGCGACGCCAGCCGTCGTACCCGTGGCCGCCGTTCCCATAGCCGTACCCATGTCCGTATCCGTACCAGCCGTACTGGCCGTCCTGGTTGTTCCAGGAGCAGTAGTACCCGTAGCAGGAGGGATACGAGGTCGGCGTCGGCTGTGCGGGCGACGGGGTCGCGGTGGGCGTCGGCTCGGGCGTGGCGGTGGGTGTGGGTGTGGTCGCCTTCGAAGGCGTCGGCACGGCGGGCGGCTTCGGGGCGGCTGCGGCCGCCTCCCAGTTGACGACCTCCATCTGGAGGTCGGTCTTGGCGGTGTCGATCACCCAGCGCTGGGCCGTGCTGTCGTCGCGGTTCTTGAGCACCAGCGCACCGGCCCTGTCGCCGGCGGAGGTCAGGGCGAGGTCCTGGTTCCAGCGGGGGACCAGGCTGCCCTGGAGGGTGAAGTCGTAGCGGACGTTCTTCGTGTCCGGCTGGGACGTCCCGGTGCAGGGGGCGAGCCGGACCGAGTAGCCGAGGTGGGAGTCGAGGCAGAGGTCGGGGTCGGCGACGTTGCGCAGCAGCCCGTCGGTCTCGTACGTCCACTGCTGACCGGCCGCGGCGGAGCACTGGGTGACCTCGGCCTCCGCGCCGTCGACGGCCTTCTTGCCCTCGATGCCGATGCAGAGACCGGAGTCGACGTTGTGCAGCCGGCCGCTCAGGGCGCCGTCCGCCTCCTCGCCCGACCCGACCCAGGAGGGGTTGCCGGGCGTTGTGCCCGTGACGGGTGCGTCGGAGGAGTGGTCGCCGTCGGACGGGGTGGTGTCGTCGCCGGAGCCGAACGCGGACCACAGGACGAGGGGGAGGACGATCAGGCCGCCCACGATCGCGACGGCCATGGTGACGTTGCGGCGGCGTGCGGCGCGGCGGGCGGCCTTGTGGGCCGAGCGGGGGGAGGGCGGGCGATGGGAAGGCATCGGAGGTGCGAACTCCTCGCCTGGAAAAGGCGGTTGTGCCTGGAGCTCCTGCCCGAGGGATATCTCTTCGACCACCTCGGGTACCTGCACCCAGTACTCGCGGTAAGCCCGCGCGCCCCAGCCGAGGACGGCTTCGGCGAGTGCCGTGCCGAGCCCGTCGTTGAAGTGGTCGAGCTGGCCGGCGGTGTGGCGGCAGTGCTTGCAGCCGTCCAGGTGCGTGCGCAGATCGGGGTCGACGTCGACTCCGCCGCGCCGGTAGGTGACGTCGAGCATCCGCTGGAAGCGCCGGCACTCCTGCTCGGGGGCGAGTTCGCGGTGCACCTGGAGGCACTCCTCGCGCAACCGCTCCCGGGCGCGCTGCAGTTCGACGGTTGCGCACTCTTCGTCGAGGCCGAGCAGTGCGGCCGGCGTCCGAAGGGGCTCGCCCTCCACCTCGACGTGCCAGAGCAGGCAGCGGGCTGTTTGGGTCAGCCGCTGGAAGGCCCCGGAGATCAGGCGCCGGTCCGCCGGCGGCAGCAGGCGTGCCGCGACACGGTCGCCGCCCTCGGCCTCGGATCTCAGCTCGGGGTGAAGCTGTTCGCGTCTGCGGTCGCCGTCCCACTCGGCGGCGATCCGGCGCACGGTGACGAGCAGATGGGGCCGCCAGGCGGCCGTCGGCCCGGTCTGCCGCAGGGACTCGCCGAAGAGCCTCGTGAAGGCCGCCGTGGTGAGCATGCCCGCGGCCCGCGGACCGTCGGTGCACAGCCGTGCGTAGGCGAAGGCCGCTTCCCAGTGCCGGTCGAGGAGTTCACCGACGGGGTGCAGCGCGGGCGCCGTTCCCGTCCATTTCCTCAGCTCGGTGCTGAGTTGTTCGTCCGTCACCTCGAACAAGGGCGCGGACGTGGGGGAATTCGGCAGGCCAGCGTCTTTCAAGGCTGCATTTCCTCTCAAGGGCATCCGGCGTAAAGTCCATACCAAGGGGTATGTGGGCTGCATGTTCTGACTGCACGCCGACAGGGCACACCTTTGCACAGCTCAGCGAAGCGGAACAAGTGATCTCATGGTTTTGTGGATTACCTTGTCTTGACGGAGACTTGACAGAATGTCAATCCGGGGTGCTATTGGGATCCATTTCCGGCTGGCGCCGTACCGACATGGAAATAGCGGCCTTCATTCACCCGGCCACGGACCCGCCCCGGTACGCTCCGGGCGGCACCCCGTACCGCTGCCGGAACACCCGATTGAAATGGAACGGGCTCGCGAAGCCCGAAGCCGCGGCCACCCGTTCCACGGTCAGATCGGTGCTCTCCAGCAGCCGCGCGGCATGCCGCAGCCGTGCTTCGCGCAGCGCCCGCATCGGCGACTGCCCGAGCGTCCGCGTGAACAGGTGCGCGAACCGGGAGGGCGACAGCGCGACCTGCTCGGCGAGCGAGCGGACGGTGTGCGGGGCACCCGGGTCGGCGTCGATCAGCTCCTGCGCCCTACGCACCCTCGGGTCCACGCCGGGGCGGGGCGAAGACGTCCGGGCGGTTGCCGCCGTGAGCAGCACGATCTCCTCCAGGGAGCACAGCGCGAGTTCCCGGGCCGCGGTGCCGTGCGCCACGGCCACCCGGTCGTCCTCCGGCCCGGTCGACGGCGGTGTCCCGGTACCCGTCCAGCGGGCGTCGGCGAGCATCCGGCGGAACGCGGCGTCGAGGCGGCCGTGCAGCCCGGCCGGCGTGGGCGTGACGACGTACATCCCGTCCCCGGTGTCGTACGGCCGCAGCCAGGACGGCCACGACGGACGTGCCTGGCAGTGCACCCACCAGAACTCCCAGTGCCCGGCGCCCGGTTCGACCCCATAGCCGTGCCGGACGCCCGGCGCGAGCACGACGAGGTCCCCGGCCGCCGCCCGTGCCCGCGCGCTCCCCTGGCGCAGCTGTCCCCGTCCGCCGGTCGTCCAGGTGAACAGCCAGCTGTCGGCGCCGCGCGGGCGCTGGACGGCGTAGCCCTCGGGCTGGTCGAACCGGCCGACCACCACCAGGCCCGGGGGCGGTGCGGGGACGCCGGGCGCAGCAGTCCCGGGCAATCCGTCAGTGCTCATGGGCATCCTCCTGAAGCACCCTGCGGCCTAGCGTGTCGTACCGAGGACACCCGACCGAGGAGTGGACGCATGACAGCCACGGACATCGGCGCCGCCGGCGCTCCCATCCTGACCGAGGCAGGCCTGAATCGCTTCCGGGAGGACGGCTTCACGGTCGTACGGAAGCTGTTCGGTCACGACGAGATCGACCGGTTGTGCGCGCAGTTCACGGCGCTGCACGCGGCCGGGCCGGTGCCGGGGCACTTCGAGCCGCGTCCGTCCAGCGACCCGCTGCTCACCCACCCGAGAGTGATGCACCCGCATGTGATCAACGACCTGGCGCGGCGCGTGCTGCTGGATGCACGGCTGCGTGAGGTGCTGGAGGTGCTGCTGGGCGAGGAGGTGCTGGCCGCGCAGAGCATGTTCTACTTCAAGCCGCCGGGCGCTCGGGGTCAGGCGCTGCACCAGGACAACTTCTATCTGCGGGTCGAGCCGGGCACCTGCGTGGCCGCGTGGATCGCCTGCGATGTGATCGACCGGGACAACGGCGGGCTGGAGATCGTGCCGGGCACGCACCGGATGGACATCTTCTGTCCCGAGGAGGCGGACGAGGAGCTGTCCTTCGCACGGGAGTACGTGCCGCCGCCGCCCGGTCTGTCGCCCGTGCCCGTCGACATGGAGCCGGGAGACGTCCTGTTCTTCAACGGCAGCCTGGTGCACGGGTCGCAGCCGAATCGCACCGCCGATCGGTTCCGGCGGTCCTTCATCGCCCACTACGTCGGCCGGTCGGCCGAGCGCATCGGGCAGCACTACCGCACGCTGACGATGAGCGGGGAGCGGGTGCGGCTGCCGGAGAGCGAGGGGGCGGGGCCGTGCGGCAACGCATTCGCGGCGCACGGGCCCCATTAGGCCGTCTGTTGGCTGCGGGTTCGTGGGGGCTGATCGCGCAGTTCCCCGCGCCCCTGAAGGGGCGCTTCAGTGGCCGATGATTGGATGCGGATCGTACGGCTGCTCCAGCTCCTCGATCTCCTTGTCGCTGAGCCGGAGTTCGACTGCCGCCGCCGCGTCCTCGATGTGCTGCGGCTTGGCCGCGCCGACGATCGGTGCGGCCACGGTGTCCTGGTGGAGGAGCCAGGCGAGGGCCACCTGGGCGCGCGGGATGCCGCGGTCGTTCGCGATGCGCGTGACCGCCTCGACCACCGTGCGGTCGCTCTCGGGGTAGAGGCGGCTGCCGAAGTTGTCGTTGGCGCTGCGCTCGGTGACCGTGCCCCAGTCGCGGGTGAGCCGGCCGCGGGCGAGGGGGCTCCAGGGCAGTACGCCGACGCCCTGGTCGGCGCAGAGGGGCAGCATCTCGCGCTCCTCCTCGCGGTAGAGGAGGTTGTAGTGGTTCTGCATGGAGACGAACTTGGTCCAGCCGTGCCGCTCCGCCGTGTACTGCATCTTCGAGAACTGCCAGGCGTACATCGAACTCGCCCCGATGTAGCGGACCTTGCCCGCCTTCACCAGGTCGTGCAGCGCCTCCATGGTCTCCTCGACCGGCGTGTGCGCATCGAAGCGGTGGATCTGGTAGAGGTCGACGTAGTCGGTGCCGAGGCGGCTGAGGCTGTGGTCGATCTCCGTCATGATCGCCTTGCGGGAGAGGCCGCCGCCGTTGGGTCCTGGCCGCATCCGGCCGTTGACCTTCGTCGCCAGCACGATCTCGTCGCGCTGGGCGAAGTCCCGCAGCGCCTTGCCGACGATCTCCTCGCTCGTGCCGTCGGAGTAGACGTTCGCGGTGTCGAAGAAGTTGATCCCGGCATCCAGCGCCTGCCGGATCAGCGGGCGTGACGCCTCCTCGTCGAGGGTCCACTCGTGCACGCCGCGGTCCGGCAGGCCGTAGGTCATGCAGCCCAGACAGATCCGCGAGACGTCCAGGCCCGTCGAACCGAGCTTCACGTACTGCATCGTTGCTGCTCCTGCCTTCGGGGGTGGCTGGCTACACAGGGGAGCGTACGTCGTCCGTCCCGCCCGCTCCTCCCCCATCGATCCCCTCCGGACAGCGCGATCCCCGCTTGACGGCCCTGGCCCGCGGGCGATTTGATCACCGACGTGCCGCACAACGGAATGGCTGTCCCCCGCGTCGCAGCTCTCGCCACCGTCGCGGGCCTTCTCTCCCTCGCCATGACGGCCTGTGGGTCCGCCGAAGAGGCCACGTCCTCACGGGTGCGGCTCCCGCCACGCCACGCCGGCTTCGACTACCAGATCGGCGGCCCCTACAAGCCCCCGTCCGGCGTCCGCATCGTCGCCCGCGACCGTACGGCGTCCCCGGCACCCGGCCTGTACAACATCTGCTACGTCAACGCCTTCCAGGCCCAGCCGGACGCCGAGCGGTCGTGGCCCGCCGACCTGCTGCTGCGCGACGCGGACGGCGAGGTGGTCGTCGACGAGGACTGGGACGAGGCGCTGCTCGACATCGGTACCGCGGCCAAGCGCGAGCGGATCGCCGCACGGGTGGGCGAGTGGATCGACGGCTGCGCCGACAAGGGCTTCGACGCCGTCGAGCCGGACAACTACGACAGCTACAGCCGCTCGAACGGCCTGCTCACCGCGGACGACGCGACCGCTTTCATCGCCCTGCTGTCCCGGCACGCCCATGCCCGGCACCTCGCCATCGGCCAGAAGAACACCGTGGAGCTGGCCGGGCAGCGGAAGAAGGCCGGGCTCGATTTCGCGGTCGCGGAGGAGTGCGGTCAGTACGACGAGTGCGGGGTCTACGCCGAGGCCTTCGACGACCGGGTGGTCGACATCGAGTACACCGACAGCGGCCTGCGGAAGGCCGTTTCGGGCTTCGGCGACCGGCTGAGCATCGTGCGCCGGGACGTGATGGTGTCGACTCCGGGCAGCGAGGGCTACGTCCGCCGGACGCGCTGAACACCCGTTGCTGCCTGCAGGTGACCGCCCGGCGTGGGAGCCGTCGGGCGATCCGCGGGGTCCCGCATTCTCGGTGCAGACGACCGGCGTCCGGCCGGTCGGGGCCGTGCGGGAGGCACAGGGTGCGAACACGTCCGACAACGCTGAGGACACTGATCGGGGCCGCGGTGCTGGTGCTCGCCGTGGTCTCGCCGGCCTGGGGGCGGCCGATCCCTGAGCAGGGTCCGGTGGCCGAGCCCCCGGCCACCCTGTGCGCGCCCGCGGGAACCCTGCGCGGAACGGGCGGACAGCAGGCCTCGGTCAGCCTGTGCACGGGCAGCGGCACCCCGATGATGGCGGTCTCGGCGCCCGCGACCTGCCGCCGCTCCGCCTGTCTCACCTCGGGCACCTGGACGGCCCGCCGCGACGGGGCGACGGTGGCGTCCGGGCCGCTTCCCGGTTCGCACGCCTACCCGGGCCCGGGGACCTACGACATCGAGGCCGACGTCCGGGTACGGTCCGCGCCCGCGGATGTGGATCTGCGCGGCACCGTCCGCGCCACGCTCACCCTGACCGCGCCGAAGCCGGAGCCGACGCACAGCGTCCGGGTCGACCGCACCACGCTGCGGTCCGGCTCGGTGACCACGCTGGCGTACACCGTCTCGCGGGACAGCGACCGCGGTGACGGCAGCGCGCGTTTCGGGCTCATCGGGGAGGAGGCGTCCGGGGTGGAGCTGACCACGTCCGACGCCCGCTGCGTCAATCCGCTGGTCGGCCGCCACCCGTCGACGACCCGTCAGTCGCACGCCCTCGACTGCGCGCTCACCGACCTTCAGCCCGGGCGTCCGGCCAAGGTCGTCGTGCGGGTCGCGGTGCCGGACGGGTGCTCCACCGTCGTCTCCAAGCTGGGCTACTGGATGCCGCAGGGGCAGGCCGTGTACACCGGCGGCATGCTCGTGGGGCCGACGGTCGGCTGCCGGTAGGTCAGCGCTCAAGAAGGTCGAGTGCGTGCTCCCAGCGGAACTCCGGCCGCCTGCCGTGCTCGTCCGGCTCCCCGGAGTAGGGCTCGCCGAAGCGGACGCCCATGCCGCGCAGCCGGGTGAGGCTGTCCTGGTAGGCGGGGTGGGCGGCCAGGGCGTCGGACACGCAGGGCAGGGCGGCGATCGGGACGCCGAGGCCGTATGCCTCGCACAGGGTGGCCACGGCGAGGGTGTCGGCGAGGCCCGCCGCCCACTTGTTGACGGTGTTGAAGGTGGCGGGCGCGACCACGACGGCGTCGGGCGGCGGGAAGGGGCGGGGATCGCCCGGGGTCCGCCAGGCGGAGCGGATCCGGCGCCCGGTCTGCGCCTCGACCGCGGCGGTGTCGAAGAAGCCGTTCATGGCGACGGGGGTCGCGATGACGCCGACCTCCCAGTCCCGTTCCTGCGCGGCGGTGATCAGCTTGCTGACCTCCGCGGCGATCCCGGCCGCGCAGACGACGACGTAGAGGAAGGGCTTCCCGGCCTGTTCGGTCACCCGGGAACCCTACTCAAGCGGGAAGGACCGCCCGCGTTCGCTGTCGGGCCGGGCGCCGAAGATCCGCCGCTCCCGCTCCTCGATCGGCACGTCGTTGATGCTGGCCTCCCTCCGGGTCATCAGCCCGTGTGCGTCGAACTCCCAGAGCTCGTTGCCGTACGAGCGCCACCACTGGCCGTCCGCGTCCCGGCACTCGTACTGGAAGCGGACCGCGATGCGGTCGCCGTCGAAGGCCCACAGGTCCTTGCGCAGCGCGTAGTCCCGCTCGCGCTCCCACTTGGCGGTGAGGAAGTCGACGATCTGCGCGCGGCCGGTGACGAAGGTGCCGCGGTTGCGCCAGACCGAGTCCGGCGAGTAGGCGAGCGAGACCCGCTGCGGGTCGCGGCTGTTCCAGGCGTCCTCGGCGGCCTGGACCTTCTGTGCGGCGGTCTCCCGGGTGAACGGCGGCAGGGGCGGTCGGGCGGTCACGATGTCTCCTCGATCAGGCGGAGAACGTGCGTTCTCCCGGCTGGCTGCTACGGTAGGAGAACGCTCGTTCTCACGTCAAGGAGTGGTCGCCCCATGGACAGCGCAGTCGCCCGGGAGCAGGCACTGGACGCCGCGGAGGAGCTGTTCTACGGGCGGGGCATCCAGTCCGTCGGCATGGACGACATCCGCGGCGCGTCGGGCGTCTCGCTCAAGCGGCTCTACCAGCTCTTCCCGGCGAAGGAGCAGCTGGTCGAGGCGTATCTGGAGCGCCGGGACGTGCGCTGGCGCGGGCGGCTGGCCGAGTTCGTGGCCGGGCACGAGGACCGCGAGCAGCGGATTCTCGCCGTCTTCGACTGGCTCGAGCGGTGGTTCGGCGAGCCCGGTTTCCGCGGCTGCGCGTGGATCAACTCGTACGGCGAGCTGGGCGCGACGTCCACCCGGGTGGCGGAGCGGGTCCGGGCGCACAAGGAGGCGTTCCGGGACTACGTCGGAGGGCTGGTGGCCGACGCGGGGCGGGACTCCGCGTTCGCCTCGGCCGTGTATCTGCTGGCCGAGGGCGCCATGGTCACGGCGGGGATCACCGGGAGCACGGCGCCCGCGGCTCAGGCACGGGAGGCGGTACGGCTGTTGCTCGCGTCCTGCGAGTGACGGCGGGCCGGGGTCAACTCCCCGTGTCGGACACCGTGATGGCGCTGACCGGGCAGGCCCGGGCCGCCTCCCGCACCAGGGGATCACCGCCGCCGTCCTCCTTGCCCGGCAGCAGGCTGCTGAATCCGTCGTCGTCCTGAGTGAAGACGTCCGGGGCGGTCAGGGCACACATGCCCGCGCCGATGCAGACGTCCGTGTCGATGTCGATATGCATGAGGGGAGCCTCTTACCAGGTCACGGGGAGTTCCAGCATCCCCTGGACCGTGTCGCCGGGTTTGAAGGGGATCTCGTCCGCCGGGGCGGCGAGACGCAGCCCGGGCAGGCGGTCGAGCAGGGCGTGCAGGGCGATCTCCAGCTCGGCGCGGGCCAGGTTCTGCCCCAGGCACTGGTGGATACCGAAGCCGAACGCGACGTGGTGGCGGGCCGGGCGGTACCAGTCCAGGGTGTCGGGATCGGCGTAGACGGATTCGTCGCGGTTGATGACGGAGGTCGAGAAGAGGACGCCGTCGCCTTCACGGATCTTGGTGCCGTCCACCTCTATGTCCTCGGTGGCTCGGCGCAGCAGCCCGTCCGCGATCGACAGCACGCGCAGCAGTTCCTCGACCGCGGTGGGGAGCAGGGCCGGATCAGCGCGCAACTCGGCCAGGCGTTCGGGGTGTTGGAGGAGGGTGTAGGTGCCGAGCGAGATCATGTTGGCGGTCGTCTCGTGGCCCGCGACGAGCAGGATGACCGCCAGGGAGATCAGCTCCTGCCGGGTCGGCGTCCCGTCGCCCAGGTGGACGAGGTCGTCGAGGAGGCCGTCGCCGGGCTCGGTCTGCTTGCGGTCGATCAACTCGCCGAAGTACGCCTCCAGTCGGGCGCGCGCGTCCTGCGTGTCGGCGGCCGTCGGGCCGCGCAGCAGCCGTCGTGACTGTTCCTCGAAGAAGTCGTGGTCGGCGTAGGGGACGCCGAGCAGCGCGCAGATCACCATCGAGGGCACGGGCAGCGCGAAGGCGGTCACCAGGTCGGCGGGCGGTCCCTGCGCGATCATCGCGTCGAGCCGCTCGTCCACGAGCTGTCCGATTCGCGGGCGGAGTTCGGCGGCACGCCTGAGGGTGAATCCGGGGATCACCTTGCGCCGCTGGGTGCGGTGCTCGGGGTCGTCGACGCCCAGCAGAGCGGTCCTGCGGTCGCGGACCCCCGCGAAACGGGCGGTGGGTGCCGGGAAGTCGGGGTGGGTCCGATCGCTCGACAGACGGGGGTCGGCGAGCAGGTCGCGGGCGAGGGCGTGGCCGGTGACCAGCCAGGCCGGGCGGCCGTCGTAGAGCGTGATCCGGGCGAGGGGGCGGGCGGAGCGCAGCGGGTCGTAGGCGGTGGGCGGCTGATAGGGGCAGGTCCGGTCCTGCGGGAAGGCGACGGGTTCCGTTTGCGTCATGGGGGCCTCGCAGACGATGGAGTGCCTCGTTCCGTCCGCCATTGGATGCCCTGGGCATCTACTGCGGCCACATCAAGTTCGGCCAGATCACCCGGCCGCGCGATATGGCCGGGGATCGCCGTCGTCCCGATGCCATGACGTAGCGCCGCGGGGAAATTCGCTTGTCGGTGCGCGGTCGCCGCCCGCAGAATCCGGCCATGCCTATGACCCGTTCCTCGCTGCCGTCGACCGCCGCCGTTCGTCCGGTGCGGTACCAGCAGCAGCCCGGCTGCCCCCGGAGGCCGACGCTTCCCGCGTCATGACCGGCGCACTCGTCGCGGGCCTGATCGCGGGCTACGGCATCGCCGTGCCCGTCGGTGCAGTCGGGGCCTACCTGGTTTCCCTGTCCGCCCGTACCTCGCTGCGCATCGGCTCCAGCGCCGCGCTCGGTGTCGCGACGGCCGACGGGATCTATGCGCTGGCGGCCATGGCCGGGGGCTCCGCGCTCGCCCTCGCGCTGGAGCCGGCGCTGGTGCCGCTGCGGTGGGCGTCCGTGCTGGTGCTGATCGCGCTGGCGGTCTGGGGCGCGGTCACGGCCGTACGCCGGTACCGGGGCCGTCGGCTCACCACCCGGTCCGCGTCCCCTCCCCCGGGCCCCGCGCGGGCGTATCTCGGGCTGCTCGGCATCACGCTCCTCAACCCCACCACCGTCATCTACTTCGCCGCCCTCGTGCTCGGCACCCGGACGGCGGACCCGATGCCGCCCCTGGATCAGGCGGTGTTCGTGCTCGCCGCCTTCCTCGCGTCCGCGAGCTGGCAGCTGCTGCTCGCCGGGAGCGGCGCGCTGCTAGGACGGGCGCTGACCGGGCGGCGGGGCCGGCTGGCGACCGCGCTGGTGTCGAGCGCGGTGATGCTGGCGCTCGCCGTACGGATGCTGGCGACGCCCGCGTGACGGGCACAGGCGTCACGGCGCGAAGGCGCGGGCGACGGCGAGACTGTCCTCGTACACGTGGTGCCGGACGACCAGCCCGTCCTCGACGGTGAGGTGCAGGGCGAATCTGGCGCGATACGGGCGCCCGGTGGCTTTGGCGGTCTGCCGGATCTCGCCGAGCACCACGGCATCGGCGCCGTCCACCAGGATGCGCTCGATCTCCGTGGCGGCCTCGCCGGGGACGTGATGCGCGGCGAGTTCCCGGTAGTGGGCGGCCGCGTCGGCGCGGGTCGAGCGGGGTCGGATCCACGGGGTGGCGGTGCGGCCGTGCTCGTCCTCGGGCCAGCTCAGCTTCCAGTCGGACCCTTCGGCGTACAGCTCGGCGATGCGCTCCGCGTCGCCCCGGCCGATCCGCAGCAGCAGTTCCTCCACCACGGCGCGGGTCGTCATGTCGGTGCTCTTCGTCATGGTGGGCCTCTCGTCCGGCGGGGTCGGTCACGACTGTGCCGGAGGCGGCCGGGCCGGGGCGATTACCGCCGAAGTAATGGACACGGCGGGTTCAGGGCACCGGGTATGGATGAAACCCGTGCGGACCGGTGTTGACTGGGCTGCACATGAGTTGGCCGACCGAGGAACGGAATGCCATGCCTCTTGAGGGAGAGTACGAACCCAGCCCGGAGCAGTGGGTGCGCGACCAGGTGGAGCTGTACGAGAGTTCCGGCGGCACCAAGGGAACGACCCTGATGGACACGGGAATGCCCGTCATCCTGCTGACGACCCGTGGCGCGAAGAGCGGGAAGCTCCGCAAGACGCCGCTGATGCGCGTGGAGCACGAGGGACGCTACGCCGTCGTCGCCTCGCTCGGCGGTGCTCCCAAGCACCCCGTCTGGTACTTCAACGTCAAGGCCGACCCGCAAGTCGAGCTCCAGGACGGCCCGGCCAAGCGGGACATGACGGCCCGTGAGGTGACCGGCGCGGAGAAGGCCGAGTGGTGGGAGCGTGCGGTGGCGGCATATCCGCCGTACGCCGACTACCAGAAGAAGACCGACCGGGAGATTCCCGTGTTCGTGCTGGAGCCGTCCGACGGCGGGTGACCGCGCGAAAAATCTTGCCCGGCGTGACGCATGAACCCGTGTCCGCCGGGCACCCGAGCCTCAGGCCCCGCCGCGCTCCCCCGTCGCGGCGGGGCTTTCGCGTGCCTCCTGGGCGGACCGGTCGGTCACGTCGAGGAAGATCTCGCCCGCCTCGGGCACGCTGCGGGCGAGGGTGCGCTTGATGCGGACGGCGACCTCCTCGACCCGTTCGCTGTCCATGCCCGGCACCAGGTCGATACGGGCGGCGACCAGGGTCGCGTCGAGACCGACCTTCATCGTGTACAGCGCCTCCACGCTGTCGATCTCGGGCTGCTCCCGCAGCAGGGCCCGGATCCGCTCGGCCGCCTCCGGGGCGGCGGCCTCCCCGATGAGCTGGTCGCGTGCGTCGCGTCCCAGCCGGTAGGCGACGTACACCAGCAGCGCGCCGATCGCGAACGAGGCGCACGCCTCCCACACGACCTGCCCCGTCGTCATGTGCAGCAGCATGCCGGCCGCGGCCAGGCTCACGCCCAGCACCGCCGTGCCGTCCTCGGCGATCACCGTGCGCAGCGCCGGGTCGCGCAGCCGGTCCCGGCCGCCCTGGCGGTGCGCCTGGTACAGCGCCCGTGCCAGCGAGCCGCCCTCGGCGACGAAGGCGACGCCCAGCACGACCAGGCCCGCCACATAGCCGCTGAGCTTCTCCTCGGCGCCGTTCCTGAGGGCCTCGAAGCCCTGGAAGAAGGAGAAGCAGCCGCCCATCACAAAGATCACGACGGCCGCGAGCAGCGACCAGAAGAAGCGCTCCTTGCCGTAGCCGAAGGGGTGGCGCTGGTCGGCGGGGCGGCGGCTGCGGCGCAGCGCCGCGAGCAGGAAGACCTCGTTCAGGCTGTCGGCCACGGAGTGCGCCGCCTCCGACAGCAGCGCGGGCGAGCCCGCCGCGAGGCCGCCGACCGCCTTGGCCACGGCGATGACCAGGTTGGCGGCGAGCGCCACCAGCACGGTGACGCGAGTTCTGCGATCGGCCTTCCGGCCGGCGGGTTTCGACGCGTCCGAGGGTTTCCCACTCATCATCGCCGACTGCCCTTCTCGGTCCGGCTCACACCGTCTCGTCTGCGGAAATCGGGGAAACCGGGGAGGTAGTCGGCAGTGAGGAGCCCGGTGATGAGCGGCGATGACGGCAACAGCACCTACGGCAGGAAGCCCTTCAAGCGGTCCAAATCCCACTTCACGGACCGGATCACCGAGGACGCCCGGGACGGCTGGCCGGTGGAGCCGGGCCGCTACCGGCTGGTGGCGAGCCGTGCCTGTCCCTGGGCGAGCCGGGCGGTGATCTCCCGGCGGCTGCTGGGCCTGGAGGACGCCCTGTCGCTGGCTGTCGCCGACCCGATCCAGGACGACCGCAGCTGGCGTTTCACCCTGGACCCCGACGGCCGTGATCCGGTCCTCGGCATCCGGTTCCTCAGTGAGGCCTACGACCGGCGCGAGACCGGCTACCCCGGCGGGGTGAGCGTGCCCGCGATCGTGGACGTACCCAGCGGGAAGCTGGTCACCAACGACTACCAGCAGCTCACCCTGGACCTCGCCACGGAGTGGACGGCCCTGCACCGGGACGGGGCGCCCGATCTGTACCCGCGGGCGTCGCGCGACGAGATCGACTCGGTCATGGCGGACGTCTACGAGGACGTCAACAACGGTGTGTACCGGGCCGGGTTCGCCGCCGACCAGGAGACCTACGAAGCGGCCTGCACTGCCCTGTTCCGGCGGCTGGAGCTGCTGTCCCGGCGGCTGGAGGAGCGGCGCTATCTGGTTGGCGACACGATCACCGAGGCGGACATCCGGCTGTTCACCACCCTGGTGCGTTTCGACGCCGTCTATCACGGCCACTTCAAATGCAATCTCTGGAAGCTGTCGGAGAATCCGGTGCTGTGGGCGTACGCCCGTGACCTCTACCAGACGCCCGGCTTCGGTGACACCGTCGACTTCGACCACATCAAGCGGCACTACTACCAGGTGCACACCGGCATCAATCCGACGGGCATCGTGCCCCTCGGACCGGACCTGTCCGGCTGGCGGACCCCGCACCACCGGGAGACGCTGGGCGGCCGGCCGTTCGGCGAGGGCACACCGCCCGGGCCGGTGCCCCCGGCCGAGGAGGTTCCGGCGCGAGGGCGGCCCTGACCACACAGGAGGCAGACGTGGGCAAGAAGCAGCAGAAGCTCAAACTCCCCCTCGCCTACAAACCCATGGGGTTCGTGATCGGCTGGGCGGGCGGAGCGCTGGCGACCCTCGCCTTCAACGCGACGTGGAAGGCGATCCGGCACGAGGACGACGCACCCGACCCCCTGGACCGGGAGCGAGGCTGGGGCGAGATCCTGCTGGCCTCCGCCATCCAGGGCGCCATCTTCGCCGTGGTCCGCAGCGCCCTGAACCGCACGGGAGCGAAGGCCGTGGAGCGCTCAACCGGGGTGTGGCCGGCCGGGGACAGGAGCGCCCCGAAGGGGCGCGGGACTGCATGAACTATGCGGCTCCGCCGCGCGGGCGCGACCAGCCACGACGAACCCGCACGTGACGCACCGGCCCGCTTACCCCTGCTTCGGTGCCGTGGGCGGAACGCAGCGCAGGGTGAAGGAGTGGCCGGCCGGATCGGCGTAGCCGCGTTCCTCGAAGGGACCGGACGCGTCCTTGGTCTCCAGCGGGCGCCCGCCGAGCCCGACGACCCTGCGCTCGGCCTCGTCGAGATCGGTCACGACGAAGTCGAGGTGGGCCTGGAGGGAGTTCTCGGGACGGGGCCAACTCGGCGGCGTGGCGTTCACATCGCGGCGGAACGCCAGCCGCGTGCCGCCCGCGCCCTTGATCTCCACCCGGTTGGCGGTCGCGTGCGTCTCCTCCGCCTCCAGGAGTTCCTTGTAGAACACGGCGAGCTTCTCGGGCTCGGCACAGTCGAGCACCACGAGGCCCGCTTCCACCAGTGCCATGTCTCCTCCGTAAGGGTCGGGGACGTACGGTTCCCCGCACGTCCCGGTTAACCCCGTTCCGCGGATTCAGTCGGCCACGAGCCACTCCCCGTCCCGCATCAGGTCGCGTCCGACGAGTTCGTCGGCCTCCCGCCAGGCCTGGACGCGGCGGGGGCGGATGCGGAAGTACAGGTACGGGGTGGACTGGCGGCGCGGCTCGAAGCCGGTCCGGGCCGCGAAGAGATCGGCCTCCTCCTCGGGCAGGTCGCCGGGCTCCACCGGCTGCACCGTGCCCTCGACGATCACCACGTCCCGGGTCGGCCCGAACCCGAGCCGCGCTCTGCCCGTCTCGCGCAGGTTCCGGCCGGTCGGGCTCGTGGGCGGGGTGGCGAGGAGGACCGTCGTGCCGTCCCAGGAGAAGGACAGCGGCACGAGATACGGGATTCCCCCGGCGCCGTCGGCCGTGGCGACCCAGGTGTCGACGTCGTTCTCCAGACGGTGAAGCGTGTCCTGCAGGCGCTGCTTGGCGGAGCGTGCGGGTGGTGTGGTCATCGTCGGGCCGGCCTCCTGAAGGAATGTCGTACGGGGATGGCGTGCCCTCAGTGTGGCCGTGCCGCGCGCACCGCGGACGGGCCGGGTGAGCCTGGGCGCGATCGCGGAGGCTCGTGTATCTCTCACTTACGTCGAGGGCGCGCGAGTATACGCAGCTCAGAGAGCACGGGCAGTAACACAGATCACCGTCCGGTTACGGTATAGATCATTTACGCTCGGGGCAGCCTCGTACCGCTTACCGGTTCAACTTTCGTACCGCGAAGCCGAGTTCGAGGGCGCGGGCGGTCGCGGCGACCGCCCGCTCGCAGGGGCGGGGGGCTCTGCGTTCCGACCCCCGAAAGGAAGCGCATGTCGCAGGACGTCCGGTTCGACCTCCCCTTCGAGACTCCCGTCAGCGAGCACCTCGAGTACGCCCGGGCACGTCATCTCCGCTGGATCTGGGACATGGGTCTGGTGCGCAGCCAGGCCGGATTCGAGGAGTACAGGTCCTGGGACCTGCCGCAGGCCGCCGCGCGCACCTATCCGTACGCCTCGGCGAACGACATGGTCGTCCTGATGAACTGGTTCTCCCTCGCCTTCCTCTTCGACGACCAGTTCGACGCGAACCAGCCGGACCGCGCCGACCGAATAACCGAGGTCGCCCGCGAGCTCATCGTCACGCCGCTGCGGCCGGCGGGCTTCCGACCCCGGGTCGTCTGCCCGATCACCCTGGCCTGGGCGGAGGTCTGGAATCACCTCTCTGATGGCATGTCCCTGACCTGGCGGACCCGGTTCGCCGCGTCCTGGGGGCGGTTCCTCGTGGCGCACTGCGAGGAGGTCGACCTGGCCGCCCGGGGTCTGGAAAGCACCCTGGACCTCGACGAGTACGCGCTGTTCCGGCGCCGTACGGTCGGCATCCACCACAGCATCGACGCGGGTGAGCGCAGCCGGGGTTTCGAGGTGCCCGCTCAGGCGATGGCGCATCCAGTGATGGAGCGGATGCGGGATCTGGCCTCGGACACCATCGGGTTCATGAACGACATCCACTCCTTCGAGCGCGAGCGGCGCCGTGGGGACGGCCATAACCTGATCGCCGTGCTGCACCGGGAGCGGGGCTGCTCGTGGGAGGAGGCGGGGCGGGAGGCGTACCGGATAACGACCGAGTGCCTCGACGAGTACGTCGGCCTTCAGGCGCGTGTCCCCGAGATGTGCGACGAGTTGCGGCTCGATGAGGGTGAGCGGGCGCGGGTGCGGATGGGGGTGGAGGCCATTCAGCACTGGATCAACGGCAATTACGAGTGGGCGCTGGTCACTGGCCGTTATGCGGCCGCGAAGGAGGGGCCGGCCGCGGTGGCGGAGCTGGCGGGGCGGGGGTCTGTGGACGATCTGTTGGCCGTGTGACGTGGCTTCGCTGGCTGCGGGCCGGTGGGGGCTGGGCGCGCCCACGCGGCGGAGCCGCATATCGATACAGCCCCGCGCCCCTTCGGGGCGCTATCAGTCCCCTCAGATTGCGAACTCGACCGGCAGGCTGTCCAGCCTCGACTCCCAGGTGGAAGCGGTCGACGTGAGGTCCTCCGGCGGTACCGACAGGCGTAGGCCCGGGAGTCGGTGGAGGAGGACGTCCACGGCTGTTTCGATGATGGCCTGGCCGATGTTCTGGCCCGGGCATTCGTGGGGTCCTCCGCTGAAGGCAAGGTGGGACTGGTTGCCCTGGACGGAGACGGCGGCGTCCGGTCTGATCTCGGGGTCCAGGTTGCCGGCGGCGAGGCCGAGGACCAGGAGGTCGCCCTCCTTGACGGGGCAGCCGCCGAGTTCGAGGTCGGCGGTGGCGAAACGTCCCGGCAGCACGGCGAGCGGCGGAGTGTTCCACATGACCTCCTCCACGACGCCGGAGACGTTGAGCTGGCCGCTCACCAGCCCGGAGAGCCAGGAGGTGTCGGTGAGGATCAGCTGCAGCACCCGGGCAAGGAGGTTGCTGGTGGTGGTGTGCGCGGTGATCAGCACCAGCCGCAGATGCTGGACGATCTCGTCCTCGTCGAGACCGGAGTGGTGCCCGATGAGCCCGGTGGTGAAGTCGGAGCCCGGCTCCACGCGCTTGCGCTCGGCGAGTTCGGTGAGGATGCCCACGATGCGGTCGTTGTGTTCGAGGGCGTCCGCGCCGCCCTTGATGACCTGGGCGCAGGACTCGGCGAGCGTGCGTCCCTCGGCCTGGGCGAGCCCCAGGACGCGGGTGAGCGCCAGCATGGGCAGATGCTCGGCGAAGTCGGCCACCAGATCGGCGCGGCCCTCACCCGCGAACGCGTCGATCTGCTTATTCGCGAAGTGCGTGACATGGCGGCGGATACCGCGGCCCGAAACGGCCTGCAGATTGTCGGTGACGGCACCGCGCAGCCTGCGGTGCGGCTCGCCGTCCTGCGAGACACAGTCGGGGCGCCAGCCCACCATCTGGATGAGTGGTGAGGTGGCGCTGACCCGGCCCTCGTTCCAGTCCCGCCAGATCCGTGAATCCCGGCTGAACTGAAGGGGGTTGTCCAGCACCCGCCGGTTCTCCCGGTAGCCGAGCACCAGCCAGGCGGGGACGTCGCCCTCCAGCAGGACCGGCGCGACGGCACCGTACTCCTTGCGCAGCCGCGCGTAGATGCCGTGCGGGTCGGTCGCGGACTCGGGGCCGTAGAGCCGGGTGATGCCGTCGCCGTGGGCGACGGGGCAGCCGCCGGGCGCGTCGGGATCGTTCAGGGGCTGGTCGTTCATCGGGGCTCCCCTGCGACGGCCGAGCGTTCCTTCAAGTGACGTATCAGGGCGACGAGTACGTCACGGCTGGAGGCCCGGTCGCGGGCGTCGCAGGCCACGATCGGGATGTGCGGGGCGATGTCGAGGGCGTCCCGGATCTCGTCGACCGGGTGGTCCTTGGAGTCGGGGAACACGTTCAGCGCGATGACGAAGGGGACGTCCTGCCGCTCCATCTCCTCGATCGCCCGGAAGCTGGAGGCGAGGCGGCGGGTGTCCACCAGGACGACCGCGCCGAGCGCGCCCTTGAACAGGCCGTTCCACAGGAACCAGAACCGCTCCTGGCCCGGGGTGCCGAACAGGTAAAGGACCAGCTCGTCGTTGATACCGATCTTGCCGAAGTCCAGGCTCACCGTGGTCTCGGCCTTGTCGGCCACCCCGATGAGGTGGTCGACGTCGGCGCTGGCCTGGGTCAGGGTCTCCTCGGTGGTGAGCGGCTTGATGTCGCTGACCGAGCGGACCATGGTGGTCTTCCCGGTGCCGAAGCCCCCGGCGATCATCACCTTCACCGAGCGGGTGCCGTCACCGGCCGTCCGGCCAGGATGGTCAAAGCCTTTCAAGTCCACTGAGTACCTCCTCAAGGAGCGCGAGGTCGGGCCCGCGACCGGCGTCGTGCGCCGGGATGGGGTCACGGGCTTCGACGCGGCCTGCCTCGAGCAGATCCGCCAGCAGCACCGCGAGAATGTTGAACGGCAGTCCGAGGTGGGCGCCGAGTTCGGCCACCGACAGCGGATCGCGGCAGCGCCGGAGGATGTCCTCGTGCTCGTGCTGCATGCCCGGTACGGGGGCGGAGAGGGAGACAATGAGGGTCGCCACGTCGAGACTCGACGCCGAACCGACCGGTCCGCTACGTCCCCGGGTGACGACGTAGTAGCGCTCGAGACCGGAGGGGTCCGCGGGCCGGCGGGGAGCACTCATCCAGAGTGCTCCTCCAGGCGCGGAGTGGTGCCGAGGAGCTCTCCCATCCTGCGGGCCAGATCCCTCATCTGGTGTCCGAGCAGGCCCTGGTCGAGGCCCTCGCGGGCCAGGACTCCGAGATACGTCTCCACACCCGCGCGGACGACGAAGAGATGACCGCCGTCGACTTCGATCATCGCCAGCCGCAACTGCCCCGCGTACTTGGGGAACTGCTCGGCGACCGGCTGGGCCAGCGCCTGCAGGCCGGCCACCACGGCGGCGAAACGGTCCACGTCGTCGGGGTCTTCGGCACCGTAGGAGGTGATGGCCTTGCCGTCACTGGAGGCCACGAGGGCGAAGCGGATCTCCGGGATGGACTCCACCAGATCGCGGAGCGCCCAGCTCACGTCGGTTCCCTGTTGCGTCATGTGGACTAGTCGCTCTCTTCAGTGCGGGGCTCGGTGGACTCGCGGCCATCGGCCGTGCCGACGGCCCGGCCGGGCTCTGCGGGCTCACGTCCGGCGGTGGCGAAGGCTGCCAGACCGGCGAAGGACGCGTCCGGCGGTACGGCGACGACGGCACGCTCGCCGGTCCGTTCGGCCGGCTGGTGTCCGGCCGTCTCGCCTCGCTTGCTCCGGCGCCGGGGCAGCCCGCCCGGCGTCGTGTCGACGTCATCGCCGGCGGGCTCGGCCACGGTGTCGGCGGGGGCCAGTTCACGGGCCGGGGCGGTCACAGCGGCCTGGGCCGCGGGGGCGGCCGGTGCCTGGGTCTGCGTGGTCGCGGGGAGCGGGCTGAAGTACTTGTGCGGGACCACGACGACCACCGAGGTGCCGAGCCAGGGCGAGTCCGCGAAGGTGACACGGATGCCGTAGCGGCGGGCGAGCGCACCGACGACGCGCAGGCCGATGTTCGCGTCCTCGGAGATACCGCCGAGGCCCGGACCGGCCTCGGTGCCGGTGAGGGCCTGCTCGGCCTCGCGCTTCTTCTCCTCGCTCAGGCCCTTGCCGGAGTCCTGGATCTCGATGCCGACGCCGTTCGGGACCTCCTTGCCGGAGACAACGACGGGTTCGGTGGGCGGCGAATAGCGCGCCGCGTTGTCCAGAAGGTGCGCGAAGATCAGCGTCAGGTGGTCCACCAGGCCGCCGTCGACGCCGAGTTCGGGCAGATGGCGTACGTCGACGCGGTGGAAGTCCTTGATCCGGCCGATGCCGCCGCGCACCACGCTCAGCAGCCGCTGCGGCTCCTGCCACTGCCGGCCGGGACGGTCCGAACCGCCGAGCACGCCGATGCTGGCGGCGAGACAGTCGGCGGGGCCGATCTCCTGGTCGAGTTCCATCAGGCCACGCGCCACGGCCGGCAACCTGCCGTGCTCGCCCTGCAGTTCGTGCAGCCGGCCGCGCAGCTTGCTGGTCAGGACGTGGATGCGGCTGCCGATGCTGATCACGGCGTGCTCGGCGGAGGTCGAGCGGTCGAATTCCCGCTCGACGCCGATCAGCGCGGTCCGCAGCAGCTTGCGCAGCTCGGCCTGGAGGTCGGCGCCGACCTTGGCGCACTGGGCGACCGTCGGCAGGATGTCGTCGATGGCCTCACCGGAACGCAGCCGGTCCAGCGACTCGGGCAGTTGCTCGTCGGCGAGCCGGGCGACCGCGGCGAGTTGGTGCGCCAGCTGCTCCTGCCAGACCGCGGCCTGGTCGGCGAGCTGTGCCTCGTACGACGTGATCTGGTCCGTGATCCGGGCCTCGTACGCCTCCGCCTGCTCGGCCAGCCTCGCCTCGTAGCCTTCCCGCAGTTCGCCGAGCCGGGCCTCATAGGCGCCGGCCTGGTCCGCGAACTGCGCTTCCTGCGCGGCGCGTTCGGCGGAGTACCGCCGCTCCAGGCCCGCGACATGCTGCTGCCACTGCTGGGAGTGCTCGGCCTGTGTGGTGCGGAACGAGCTCTCCGTGCGGCGCAGTTGCGCGCGGGTGCGGAGCAGCAGGCGTACGCACACGGAACTCGCCGCCGTCGCCGCGAGACCGGCGACGGCCACGGTGATCCGCTCGGAGCTCATGAACGTGGCGGCAACCGTCCCGCCTCCCAGCGACAGCGGCATCAGCCACCAGCTGTACCAGGTGACCGGGGCCCGCGCCGCCGGCGGCGGAGTGGCGAGTTCCATCTGCATCCTTCGAGGCAACACGTCGAACAACGGGGGGGGTGTGCAGGGGCGGCGCACTCATGAGTACGCACCGCGAGACGACGGATCGTGACCGCGTCAACTCGCAGCGCCGATGGGGAGCCTATCGGGTCCTCACCCGAAAGGATCAACCTCACGGCCTCCCGGAAGTGAGGATTCCGTCACTCTCCGCCAGCAGGCATTTCCTGGACAGACGTCCAGCTATAGTGGACAGGCGTCCAGAAAATAGAGGTGAGGCATGGAGACCGTCGCGAGCGTGCTGGTCGGACTGGTGGCCGCGTTGCACGCGTACATCCTGGTGTTGGAGATGTTCCTGTGGCAGAAGAAGCCGGGCAGGTCGTTCCATGGCTTCGACCGTGAGATGGCGCGGGCGACCGCACCGATGGCCGCCAACCAGGGCCTCTACAACGGTTTTCTCGCCGCCGGTCTGGTGTGGGGTCTGATCGCCGCTGATCCGACCGGGTTCAGGGCGCAGGTGTTCTTCCTGTCCTGCGTCGTGGTCGCGGGCGTGTACGGCGCGGTCACCGCGAACATCCGCATCCTGTTCGCGCAGGCACTCCCCGGCGCCCTCGCCCTGGCCGCCGTCCTCGTCGCGCGGTGACCCGCGGCGTGCCCGAGGATCCCCGCGCCGCCCGCACCAGGGCGCGGCTGCGCGAGGCTCTGCTCGCGGAGTGCGCCCAGCGGCCGTTGGCGGAGGTCGGGGTCGCCGCGCTGGTACGCCGGGCCGGTGTCGGCCGGGCCACGTTCTACGTCCACTACGCCGACCTGGAAGCGCTGGCCGTGGACGCCTGCGCGGATGTCGTACGGGACGCCGTCGATGCGCTGCACGCCTGGCGGGGCCGGCCCGATCCGGTCCACGCGCCTGCCGCGCTGCTGGAGTTCTTCGCGGGCCTTGCCCCGCACGCGGCCCTGTACCGCGCCCTGTTGACCCCGGGCGGCGGCGGCCCGCTCGGCCGCGTCCTGCACCGCGATCTACGGGCCCGCAGCCTGACCGAGCGCCGCCTCGCAGGCGCGGCGGACGCCCCGCTGGTCGCCTCCGCGGTCGCCGCGACCTTCGCCGGCGTCCTGGCCGACTGGCTGCACGGGCTCCTCGAAGGCTCTCCCGAGCAAGTCGCCGACCAGATCTGGCAGTTGCTGGTCGCCCTGCACGCCAGCCGGTGAAGGTCGGCCGTCCGTAACGGATCAGTGCGCCGCCTGGAACGTACCGGCGCGATGGACGGGACCGTGCCGTAATTCGAGGTGCCGTGCATTCGTGACGCACGCGAGCGTCGGCTGCGTCCGCAGGCTGCTACTGGGCAGCACATCGGCTCAGCTTCACCGGCTCTGGTTCGCAAACCTCGTATATGGGGCGGCGGCCTATCCGCATGAGCGATCGAGCGCGTGTGCGTATGCCTCGTCGAGCAGTTCTCGCAGCGTTGAGGTGGTGGGTGCGATGGCGGTGGCGAGCAGTGCCGGGCCGTCTGCCAGCGGTGCGAGGACGGCGCACCCGTCTTTGCCTCCTTCGCCGAGCAGTACGGGGTCTCGTCGGACGTCGAAGCGCGGGCCCACCACGAGGAGTTGGCCGACGGCGCGGTGTCCGTTCAGGACGGCTGGGCCGTCCCAGCCGGGTTCCGGAGCCCCGTACGCCGTGTGTTGGTCGAGCAGCGGGCGTCCGGCGCGGTGGACCAGGATCCGGCTGACGAGGTGGCCGGGTTCCTCGTCGGCCCGGCCCAGGAGTTGCTCTTCTCGCAGCACGAGCCGTGCGGTGGCGGCGAGTTCGACGGTGTACGTCTGGTGCAGGTTGCTGCCGGCGGCGCTGATCAGGGGCTGCGGCAGCCAGCGCAGGGTGGCGTGCTCCCCAACGGTGAGCCGCACGTCGTAGGTGGCGGCGTCGGTGGTGGGGCCGCGCAGGGCGAGTGTGGCGGCGGCTGTGGTGACCTCCAGTTCGGCCCGGTCCGCGGCGGTGATGTCGAGGGTGAGCCGGTCGCCGCCCAGTGGGGCACTCATCGCGCCGATGATTCCCACCTTGGCGGTGTTGCCGTGGGTGCGCAGGCGCCGTAGGTGGAAGGGGCCGTCGCTGCGCAGCTGCGGGAGGGTGGTGACGCGTCCGTTGTGCGCGGCGCGGATCCGGGCCGTGGCACGTACGCCGTCGAGGTGTCCGGCGGGCTCCTGGGCACCCGGTGAAGGAATGGCGGGGCCGGATGTGGCGGCGAGTTGGGAGGAGGGGCTCATACGGCTGCCCCGGCACGCCACTGGGTGAGGTGGCCGGTGACCCAGTCGGCGACTGCGCGGATGCCGTCGTCGCAGGTGAGGCTGGTGAAGATGACGGGAAGGTCACCGCGCTGTCGTTTCGCGTCGATGGCCATGGTGTCCAGGTCGGCGCCGACGTGCGGGGCGAGGTCGGTCTTGTTGATGATGAGGAGGTCGGCGGTGGTGATGCCGGGGCCGCCCTTGCGGGGGATGTCGTCGCCGCTGGCCACGTCGATGACGAAGATCTGCACGTCAACAAGTCCCTTGGAGAAGGTGGCGGTCAGGTTGTCGCCACCGGACTCGATGAACACGAGGTCGAGGGGGTGGAGGGTTGCTTCGAGGTGTTCGACGGCTTCCAGGTTGGCGGAGATGTCGTCGCGGATCGCGGTGTGGGGGCAGGCGCCGGTTTCGACTGCGGTGATGCGCTCGGGCGGCAGGACGGCTTCGCGCCGCAGGTACTCGGCGTCCTCGCGGGTGTAGATGTCGTTGGTGACGACGGCGATGGGCCATCGGTCGCGCAGGGTGCGGCAGAGCGCGGCGACGGTCGCGGTCTTGCCGGAGCCGACGGGGCCGCCCAGGCCGACGCGAAGGGCGCGGCGGCTGCCGTCGGCGCGGAGCGGCTCGGCGCTGTGGGTGTGGCGCTGCGGCATGGTCCCGGGGTGGTCGAGGTGCACGAAGAACTCCAGGCGGGAAGGGGCGGTTTCAGGAGGCGAAGAGCCGGACGGTCCAGGCGGCGTGCTGTTCACCGGCGATGTCCAGCAGTGGCGAGGACGCGGACGGCAGGACGTCGATGCCCTCGGCCGTGACGCGGTCCGCCGCCTGGGCGGCAGCTGCGGCGACGGCGTCGGTGTCGGAGCTGAGGCGGGCCAGCAGCCCTGAGGCGTCGAGCGGGTCGAGGCTCAGCAGGCGCACTGCCGCGGTGGCCGGGCCGCCGATGTTTTCGTACGCGGAGGCGTAGGCGGCGTCCAGCGGGGTGAGCCCGGCGGCCCGGGCAGCGAGGCCCAGGACGATGGGCTGGTGGGCGCCCTGGGGACGCGCGGCGGCCAGCAGTTCCAGGTCTGCGGACGGGAAGGTGGCACGGGCCGCACGCATCATCTGCCGGCCGAGCCGACGGGCGATGGCACGCAGTGCTGGAACGGGGGTACGCGCGTCAGCGGCGTCGTCCAGCAGCAGCGGATCGACGCCGGCGGCGGCCGCGGCGGCCAGCCCCGCCGCCGTCAGGCCGGCGGTGTGCAGACGTCCGCGACAGAACGCCTCCAGGCTGTGCTTGTCGTGTACGGCTCCATAGGCGACGGCGGCTTCGACGCCGCCGGAGTGGGCGTGCCCGCCGGCAGGCAAGCGGCCGTCGGCCAGGAGAAGCAGGGCTGCGCGGCTCATGGGTGAGCGGCTGACCTTTCGCAGGGTCGGATGGTGACGCGGTGGCCCGGGCGGGCACATCGAACCCGCCCGGGGCCGTACAGCGGGTCCGGCGGCCGTTCAGAAGAGGAAGTACCGCTGTGCCAGGGGGACTTCGGTGACGTAGGAGCGCGGCACGGTTGCCCCGTTGAGTTCGGTGCGGGCGTCACTCGTCGTCGCACCGCCGATGGTGACCTCGAAGCTGTTGTGGTCGACGTCGAGGCTGTCGGGGACTGTGTCGTTCAGTTTCATGTCGGCCTTCGTGACGTGCCGGGTGCTGGTGATGTCCACGAAGTCCTTGTCGAGTCCGAGACCCGGATTGCTGCTGGTGCCGTCTCCGTTGAGGTTGCCGGCAACGCCAGGGGCCACGAAGTTGACCGAGTTGCGTCCCGGGGAGCGGCCGGTGGAGCCCCAGACCGGGCGCGGCAGGTAGGGCTGTGGCGTGGTGATCGACGCGTTGGCGTCGCCGACCTGGGCGTAGGCGAGTTGGCCGCCCTTGAGGAGCATGTGCGGTTTGACGCCGAAGAACTTCGGCTCCCACAGCACCAGGTCGGCGAGCTTCCCGGTCTGAACGGAGCCGGTGTGGCGGTCGATGCCGTGTGTGATCGCGGGGTTGATCGTGTACTTGGCGACGTACCGGCGCGCGCGGAAGTTGTCGTTGGGCTGGAGTTGCTGGTCGTTGAGGGAGTGGTTTGTGTCATCGGTGATCGTGCGGACCTTCGCGGCTTCGAGGTCCTCCTTCAGGGCCCCGTAGCGGCACTTCATGACGTGCGCGGTCTGCCAGGTACGCATGATCATTTCGCCGATGCGGCCCATTGCCTGGGCGTCGGAGGACATCATCGAGATGGCGCCCATGTCGTGGAGGAGGTCCTCCGCGGCCATGGTGGACGGCCGGATCCGGGAATCGGCGAAGGCCCTGTCTGCCGGGATCTCCGGGTTGAGGTGATGGCACACGATCATCATGTCGACGTGCTCCTTGACGGTGTTGACCGTCAGGGGACGCGTCGGGTTGGTCGAGGCCGGCAGGACGTTCGGGTCCTTGACCAGCTCGATCATGTCGGGCGCGTGACCGCCGCCGGCGCCCTCGACATGGAAGACGTGGAGGGAGCGTGCCTTCTTCGCCGAGAACTTCCCGTCTGCGTTCCTGGCGTCGCCGGTGAAGGCTGCCCGTGTGCTCTCCAGGAACCCCGACTCGTTCAGTGAGTCGGCATGGAGAGCGAGCTGGACACCGCGCTCTTCACAGACGTCCAGGGCCCGGTCGATCACCGCGGGCGTGGCGCCCCAGTCCTCGTGGACCTTGAAGCCACAGACACCGGCGTCCACCTGCGCGTTGAGCTCGTGCTTGTTCATCGTGCTGCCCTTGCCGAGCAGGCCGATGTTGACCGGGAACTCGTCCAGCGCCTCGAAGAGCCGGGTGATGTGCCAGGCGCCCGGTGTCACGGTGGTGGCCGTGCTGCCCTCGGCCGGTCCCGTGCCGCCGCCGATCAGCGTGGTCACGCCCGAGGCCAGCGCCTCGTGGATCTCCTCGGGGCAGATGAAGTGAACGTGGGTGTCCACCCCGCCCGCGGTGAGGATCCGCCCGTTGCCGGAGATGACCTCGGTGCTCGGCCCGATCACGAAGTTTGTCGGCGTCACCGGCGGGGCTTCCTTCGTGGGCCCGCGATCCGGCGTCTCGAAGCTCGAGATCTTGTCCATCGTCTCGGGGTTGTACGCCTTGCCGATGGCCGCGATCCTGCCGTCGCGGATGCCGATGTCGGCCTTGACCACGCCCCACCAGTCGAGGATCAGCGCGCCGGTGATGACGGTGTCCACGGGCCTGTGGTCCGTGGCGTCGCCTTTGCTGTTCCGCCCGTCCCTGGCGAGGTGCGACATCCCCATCGATTCGCGGATCACCTTGCCGCCGCCGAAGATCATCTCATTGCCGCTGTACGAGGGACCGCCGCTCCAGTCGGCCTCGATCTCCAGCGTGAGGTCGGTGTCGGCGAGCCGGACCCGGTCCCGCGTGGTCGGCCCGTACAGCGCGGTGTAGTCCGCCCGCGTCAGCTCATTACTCGGCTTCGGCCGGCTCTTCCTGGGCTTCGGCGCCCGACCCCGGTCTCGTTCCTGCGGATTGCTCATCGGACGATCCCCTCGCGCAGTCCCTGGATCTTGGTGAGGTCGCTGATGTCGCTGCCGCCGGCCGTGACCTCACCCTGGATCTGCACCAGTTCCACGCAGCACTCGTCGCCCGGTTCGAAACGCACGGACGTGCCCGCGGCGATGTTGAGCCGCCGGCCCCTCGCCGCATCGCAGTTCCACAGACTGCGGTCCTGGGGAGCTGTCCCACCGGCGGGGACCTCGACGCTGACGACCTTGAGCCCGGGGTTGACCTCGGCGAAGTGATAGTGGGAGCCGACCTGGATGGGACGGTCCGACTCGTTCTTCACCTTGATCTTCGTCTTGCCCGGCCCCGGCAAGGTGGTGGCGTCCGTCTGCAGGCTGACGCCCTGCGTGGCCCCGTCGAGGTGCACGTTGAAGCAGATCGCGTCGTACCGGCAGGCAATCTCGTCGTCCTCGTCGGAGCGTGCGGACGAGTTGCCGCTGTCGTCGCAGTCGACCGGGGAGCCCGGCTTGCGGGGTGGCTGGGGGTGCTCGACCTTGCCCGGGTAGACCTCAGGTTTCTCCGTGGCCTCCGGGATGGGGTCGTGGATGGTGACCAGCTTGGTGCCGTCCGGGAAGGTCGCCTCCACCTGGACGTTCTTGATCATCTCCGGGACGCCGTCCATCACGTCGTCACGGGTGAGCACCCGTCGGCCCGAGTCCATGATGTCGCTGACCGTCTTACCGTCGCGCGCCGCCTCGAAGACGTGAATGGTCAAGAGGGCCATCGTCTCGGGGTAGTTCAAACGCAGCCCCCGGTCGCGGCGCTTGCCGGCCACATCGGCCGCGACGTGGATCAGCAAGCGCTCCCGCTCATGCGGAGTCAAGTGCACGGTGACTCGTCTCTGTTGGTCGGATCTTGCGTGCGGCCGGGCATCCCAAAGGTCACGGACAACGCTCCCCCCGGGATGGCAACGGGCGCTCTCCGAGCATCAGCGGAGAGGAACGGCGAGACGGTCAAACGGTGATTGATCTACACCATCTGGTGAATCAACGAATACCCCGACATCCCGACGGGCAGAGGGAGCCATGCCAGGACTCGAAGCCGGCTCGACACCACGTTCAGCGAGCCGCCTGGAACGTCCGCCGATACGCCTGCGGCGAGACGCCGATCGCGGCGTGCAGGTGCTGGCGCAGTGAGGCTCCGGTCGCGAAACCGATGCGGGCGGCGATCTGGTCCACGGAGAGGTCGCTGGCCTCCAGCAGGTGCCGGGCCCTGGCGACACGTTGCTGGATCAGCCAGCGGCCGGGGCTGAGGCCCACCTCGTCGTGGAAGCGGCGGGCGAAGGTGCGCAGGCTCATGCGGGCGTGGGCGGCGAGGTCGGCGAGCGTGAGCGGCTCGTCGAGGTGTTCCAAGGCCCAGGCACGGGTGGCGGAGGTGCTCGCGGCGCCGGCCTCCGGGACCGGCTGCTCGATGTACTGCGCCTGGCCGCCGTCCCGGAACGGTGGGACCACGCAGCGGCGGGCGACCGTGTTGGCCAGTTCGCTGCCGTGGTCCTTGCGTACGAGATGCAGGCAGACGTCGACGCCGGAGGCGGCCCCGGCCGAGGTGAGGATCCGGTCGTCGTCCACGAACAGCACGTCCGGGTCGAGCGCGAGGTGCGGGAACATGCGCCGGAAGGTGTCGGCGAGGTGCCAGTGCGTGGTCGCCGTCCGGCCGTCGAGCAGTCCGGCCGCGGCCAGCACGAACGCGCCGGTGCAGATGGAGACGATGCGCGCCTCCGGCCGGATCAGCGCGAGTGCGGCCGCCACCTCGTCGGGGAGTTCCGCGGTGACGAGGGACGGTGAGACCGGCGCGACGATCACGGTGTCGGCCGTGGCCAGCACCTCCGGACCGTGTTCCACGGTGATCGAGAAGTCCGCGTTGGTGCGGACCGGGCGCCCGTCGACGGTGCAGGTGAGCACGGAGTACCGGCCGTCCGCCGCGCCGAGGATCCGGCTGGGGATGCCGAGTTCGAAGGGATAGACGCCGTCGAGGGCCAGGACCACGACCCGCTCCACATGTCGCATGGCACGATCCTATCGAAGGGTGGCCATCATGCCATTGTCCCGAGGGGCGGCTCCCGGCAGGCTGGACGACCATGAGCACTGTGAACACCATGCGAGCCATCAGCCAGGACGTCCTCGGCGGTCCCGAGGTCCTCAAGGAAGTGCAGATCGAGCGGCCCGCGCCGCGGACCAACGAAGTACTGATCCGGGTGCGCGCCGCCGGAGTCAACCCGACCGACTGGAAGCACCGCGCCACCGGCGCTTTCCTGGGCGAGCCGCCCTTCGTCCTCGGCTGGGACGTCTCCGGCACCGTCGAGGCCGTGGGGATCGGCGTCGCCCGTTTCCAGCCCGGCGACGAGGTCTTCGGCATGCTGTCGTACCCGTTCGGCCACGGCTCGCACGCCGAGTACGTCGCCGCCCCGGCGCGCTGGTTCGCCCACAAGCCGGCCTCGCTCGACCACACGCAGGCGGGTGCGCTGCCCCTGGTGTCGCTGACCGCCTGGCAGGCGCTCGTCGAGTACGCGGACGTGCGGCCCGGGCAGCGGGTGCTGATCCACGCGGCGGCCGGCGGGGTCGGGCACGTGGCCGTGCAGATCGCCAAGGCGCGGGGCGCGTATGTGATCGGCACGGCGAGCGCGGGCAAGCACGAGTTCCTGCGCGGGATCGGTGTGGACGAGGCGGTCGACTACCGGGAGTCGGACTTCGCCGAGGCCGTGAAGGACGTAGACGTCGTCCTGGACACGATCGGCGGCGACACCTCGACGCGCTCGCTGCGCGTGCTGCGCCCGGGCGGGATCGTCGTGTCGATCCTGCCGGTGGGTTCGGACGACTTCCACGAGGAGGCCGAGCGGCTCGGTGTCCGGTCGCTGCGGATGCTCGTGGACGCCTCGTACAGCGGCCTTGCGGCGATCACGGAGCTGGTGGAGGCGGGGAAGCTGCGCCCCGCGATCGCCGGCACCTTCCCGCTGGCCGATGCCGCCGAGGCACACAGGCTCGGCGGCACCGGCCGGACCACGGGAAAGCTGGTCCTGCTGGTCGACTGACGTCGGTCAGAACGTGAGCACGGGCTTGATCGTCTTGCCCGCCTTCATGTCGCGCACCGCCTGGTCGATGTCGGCGAACGGGTACGTGCTGATCAGGCGGTGCAGCGGGAGGCGGCCCTCCTTCACCATGCGGACCAGGGCCGGGATGAGGGTCTGCGTCTCGCTGTCGCCGAGGGTGAGACCGACGATCTGCTTGCCGCCGAGCAGCCCGTTCACGTCCAGGGACACCTCCGTGCCGAACGGCGGGGCGCCGACGACGACCAGGGTGCCGCGGGCGGCGAGCGCGTCGACGCCCTGGCGCAGCACGGCGACGCTGCCGGTGGTCTCGACGATGCCGTCGGCGCCCTGGCCGCCCGTGAGCGACGCGATCGCCTCGCCGAGGTCGGACTCACCGGCGTCGACGGTGTGGGTGGCGCCCAACTCCTTGGCGAGGGACAGCCGTTCGCCGACCTTGTCGACCGCGATGATCGTGGTGGCCGGAGTCAGCGCGGCGGCCATCACCGCGGACAGGCCGACGGCTCCGGCGCCGAGGACGACGACCGTGCTGCCGGTGACCGGCTTCAGGACGTTCCAGACGGCCCCCACTCCGGTCTGCACCCCGCAGCCCAGGGGTGCGATGGAGTCCAGTGGTACGTCCGCGTCGACCTTGACGAGGCTGCGCTCGTCCGCCAGGGCCCGCTCGGCGAAGGAGGACTGGCCGAAGAAGTGGCCGCCGAGCGGTTCGCCGCCCCGGCTGACGGTGCTGCTGCCGTCCGCCCGTCGGCCCCCGATGAGGTTCAGCGGCAGCCAGGTCGCGCAGTACGCGGGGTGCCCGCCCCGGCAGTTGCGGCAGCCGCCGCAGGAGGTGAAGGACAGCAGGACGTGGTCGCCGGGGGCGACGCCGGTGACGGCGGCACCGACGGCCTCGACGACCCCGGCGCCCTCGTGTCCCAGAACTCCCGGGAGCGGGAAGGGCAGTCCGCCGCTCGCGACGCCGAGGTCGGTGTGGCACAGGCCGGTCGCCACCATGCGGACGAGCGCCTCGTGCGGGCCGGGCTCGTCGAGGACGACGTCGGAGAGGGTGAAGGGTGCGCCGCCGGACTCGACGACCGCGGCGCGGGTGGTGATGGACATCGCAGGAACTCCTTGAGGGCGGCGCTCAGTCGAGCGAGACGACGACGGACTTGACCTTGGTGTAGGCGGTGAGCGCCTCGGGGCCGTACTCGCGGCCGAACCCGGAGTCCTTGACACCGCCGAAGGGGACCGCGGGGTCGAGCATCGCCCAGTCGTTGACCCAGACGATGCCGGCCTGGAGCCGGTCGGCGACGCGGTGCGCGCGGGCGAGGTTGCCGGTCTGGATGCCCGAGGCCAGGCCGTACGGCGTGGAGTTGGCGAGCTCGACGGCCTCGTCCTCGGAGTCGAAGGGCTGCACGGTGAGGACCGGGCCGAAGACCTCCTCCTGGACGACGCGGGAGTCGTTCGGCAGGTCGGCGATCACCGTGGGCTTGTAGTAGTAGCCGCCGTCCAGGTCGAGCCGCTCGCCGCCGCAGACGATGCGGCCGCCCTCCTTGCGGGCCAGGTCGACGTACTCCTCGACTTTCGCCAGGTGCTTCGGTCCCGCCATCGGTCCGACGACGGTCTCGGGGTCGCGGGGGTCGCCCACCGGGACGCCGGGGACGGCCTGGGCGAGGATGCCCAGCAGGGTGTTGTGGACGGAGCGGGCCACCAGCAGGCGGGGGCCGCCCATGCAGAACTGTCCGGTGTTGAAGACGAAGGCCTTGATGACCGCGCCGACGGCCTTCTCCAGGTCGGCGTCCTCGAAGACGATGTGGGCCGCGTTGCCGCCGAGTTCCATGGTGACCGGCTTGAGGGCCTCGCCCGCCGCGCTCGCCACGTGCCGGCCGACAGTCGTGGAGCCCGTGAAGGCGACCTTGTTCACGCCGGGGTGGCGCAGCAGTGCCTCGCCGGCCACCGGGCCGGTGCCGGTCACGACGTTGACCACGCCGTCCGGGACGCCCGCCTCCTGGAGCAGCTTGGCCATGTACAGGGCGCTGAGCGGGGTCTCGTCGGCCGGCTTGTGGACCACCGTGTTGCCGGCCGCGAGAGCCGGGCCGAGCTTCGAACCGGCCAGAATCAGCGGGAAGTTGAAGGGCGTGATGGCCGCGACCACGCCGAGCGGCTCGCGCCGCGTGTAGGCGAGGGCGTTCATGGGGGTGTCGCGGTTGGCGCCGTGCAGGGAGTGGGCCAGGGCCGCGTAGTGCTCGTAGTCGTTGGCCGCGTTGGTGATGTCCACGGCGTGGCACAAGGTGATCGGCTTGCCGACGTCGAGGCTCTCCAGCCGGGCGAGTTCGTCGGCGTTCTCACGGATCAGCTCGGCGACGCGGTGCAGGATCCGGCCCCGCTCCCGGCCGCTCAGACCGGACCAGGAGCCGTCGTCGAAGGCCTCCCGGGCGGCGCGCACGGCTGCGTCCACATCGGCGGCGCCCGCCTCGGCGACGGTGGTGACGACCGTGCCCCGGGACGGGTCGACCACCTCGGTGCGCGCTCCGTCGGCGGCATCGCGCCACTGTCCCCCGATGAACAGCCGTCCGGGTTCGATCTCGAAGGTGGTCATCGCCACTCCTCAGCTCCATTGCCAAGATTTCAACCAACAGGATTCCTGTTGGTGCGTCGTCTGGTTCGCAGTCTCTTTACAGACAGGTTTCCTGTCAATGCTCTAGGCTCGATCTCATGGTCGGCACCCAGGCAACCAAGGCACCCCCGTCCCTGCTGTACATGGTCAAGCAGGTGGAGCTCGTCGTGCGCTCACACCTGGACGAGCTCGTCAAGCCGTCCGGTATCACCGCTCTCCAGTACACCGCGCTCACCGTCCTGGAGCGACACGACGGACTGTCGGCCGCGCAGCTGGCCCGCGACTCGTTCGTCACCGCCCAGTCCATCGCCGACCTGGTCCGCTCCCTGGAGAACCGCGGCCTGATCCGGCGGGAGCGCAATCCGCGCAATCGGCGCGAGCTGCTGATCCTGCTGACCGACGCGGCCCGGGAGCTGCTCGAGCGGCATGCCGGGCCAGTACGGGAGCTGGAGGAGCGGATGGTGCGCGAGCTCACGGCGCACCAGACGGAGCAGTTCCGGCAGGCGCTCTCCCGGGCCTGGCAGGCCCTGTCGTAACGCTTGGGGGCGACACGACGACATATGTCAATCGAACTTGCGCAGATTCGCTCGATCGGGGGTAACTTGCTGGGCGGGAAAAGGAATTGCCGCCCAGGGAACCGGTTGGAGGCGACGTCGTCGTGCCGCAGGAACCCGCACCTGTCACCCGGTATCTGCGTATCCGGCAGGACCGCGGCTTCACGGTGCTCGAGTTTCGCGGCGAGATCGACATCGCGGCGTCCGTCGAGATCATCCCGCTCCTCGACCGGGCGACCACCGGGTCAGGCCCCCGGGTCGTGCTCGACCTCAGCGGCGTCGAGTTCTTCGACTGCTCCGGGCTGCGCCTCCTCTACCGGGCCAGGAGCAGGGTGCTCGACCGCGACGGACAGCTCCACCTCGTCTGCACACATCCGCTCACGCTGCGCGTCCTCCGGGTGACCGGACTGGCCCGGCTGCTCCCTCCGGCCCCGACGCTGGACGCGGCCCTGAGCCAGCCCGAGGCCACGTCCGGTCAGGTCTGACGGGGCAGGTCTGCCGCGTCCCTGTCTATTCGCTCCGCGGCGCGTCGAACAGGGCGCTGACCGACTCGCCGTTGTGGATGCGGCGCACGGCCTCGGCGAGGGCGGGGGCGATGGACAGGATCCGCAGCTTGTCCGTGTGCTCCTCGGCGGGGACCGGCACGGTGTTGGTGCACACGATCTCGTCCACGTCGGGCTGCTCGCTGAGCCGCTTGAGCGCACCGGCCGCGAACAGGCCGTGCGCACAGGCGACCTTGATCGATCGCGGTCCCAACTCCCGCAGCCGGTCGAGGAGTTCGAGCACGGTGCTGCCCTTGGCGATCTCGTCGTCCAGCACGATGACATCGCGCCCGGCTACATCGCCGATGACGGTGCTGATGCTGACCCGGTCGTCCGCGTACCGCTGCTTGGCGCCGGCCGCGACCCCGGCGCCGATCAGCCGGGCGAAGGCCGCCGCCTCCTTGGCGTTGCCGAGGTCCGGTGAGACGACGGTGGTGCGGGTCAGGTCGTACTGCCGGAAGTGCGCGGCCAGCTCGCGCAGTGCGTGGAGGTGGTCGACAGGCACCGAGAAGAAGCCGTGGACCTGCGGCGAGTGCAGCGTCATGGCGAGGACTCTGCTGGCGCCGGCGGCGACCATCAGGTCCGCGACCAGACGTCCGCCCATGGAGATGCGGGGCGCGTCCTTCTTGTCGGAGCGGGCGTAGGCGTAGTGCGGCATGACGACGGTGATCCGGCGGGCGGACGCGCCGCGCGCCGCGTCGCACATCATCAGCAGCTCGACCAGGTGCTCCTGGACGGGGGTGACCAGCGGCTGGACGAGAAAGACGTCCCGCTCACGGCAGTTGGCCTGGAGCTGCACCTCCAGGCAGTCGTTGGCGAATCGGCTGACCCGGATCGGGTTGAGCGGCACGCCGAGATGCCGGCAGACCTCCGCCGCCAGTTCGGGGTGGGCGCTACCGCTGAACACGGCGATGTCTCGCACGTCCGCTCCTCGCATGATCATTCCGGGCTGCCGCCCT
Organism: Streptomyces sp. NBC_00457; assembly: GCF_036014015.1. Taxonomy (NCBI): domain Bacteria; kingdom Bacillati; phylum Actinomycetota; class Actinomycetes; order Kitasatosporales; family Streptomycetaceae; genus Streptomyces; species Streptomyces sp. NBC_00457. The sequence continues at coordinate 916,927 of NZ_CP107905.1, forward strand.
CATGCTACTGACCACGGAAATGCGGCTGCGGACCGCATCTGGGACCGCGAACTGCGCCTTGGGTACCGCGTCCGCCGGTGCGCGCCTGCGTCAACTGTCCTGTTTGCCCAACGACCCTGTCTGACACGGATTTTGAGGGGCATCCGGTCAGGGAGGAAGGGAGGACCGTCGCCATGACGACTTCCATCAAGCGCTTACCCAGGCGCATGCCCGGCTGGGCGAAGCTGGTGACCGCCGTCGTACTGGTGCTCGCCGTGATGTTCGCCGGGATCCGGCTGAGTCTGCTCCCGGGCCTGAAGGACTTCTTCGGTACGGAGACCCACGACCGCTCGGGTCCCGCACTGCTGGAGTCGATTCAGGACATCAGCCGTTACGACGCCGCCTCCGGCAACTTCCAGGTCGTCGTGGACCTGGAGAAGGACGCCAAGTACCTTCCCGACGCGATCCGCGGCACCCGCACGCTGTACGTCGGCGCGGGAACCGTGGACGCCTACGTCGACCTCGGACAGGTCGGCAAGCAGGACGTGACGGTCAACGAGGACCGTACGTCCGCCACGCTCCGGCTGCCGCACGCGGCACTGGGCGAACCGGCCCTCGACCCCGAGCGCTCCTACGCCGTGTCCAAGCAGCGCGGTCTGCTGGACCGGCTCGGCGACCTCTTCTCCGACAACCCGAACAGCGAACAGGCCGTGCAGAAACTCGCGTCGCGGCACATCGGCGACGCTGCCAAGAGCAGCGAGCTGACCAAGCGCGCCGAGGCCAACACCACCGGCATGCTCGAAGGCCTGCTGCACTCCCTCGGCTTCAAGGAGGTGGAGGTCTCGTACGGTCCGGGGCCGAAGAACGACACCTGATCAGGCGAGGATCCCCGGCAGGGCGAGCGCCGCGAGCAGCGCGGCGCCCACCAGCATCCATGCCACGTAGTCGCCGACGTGCCCGGACTGCAGTCGCCGCAGCGGCAGTGCCCACTCCGGTGCGGCGAGCAGCCCGGGACGGGTGACGGCGACAGCCGCGAGGCCCGCGGCCAGTAGCGTCGAGAGGAGACCGAGCAGGACACCGACCGGGGTCCAGTGCACGGAGACATGCGCGCCGCCGGACCCGGCCTCGTTCACGGCGTGCGCCACGACGTCGCCGAATCCGGGGGCCACGCCGACGGTCAGCGCTCCGGCGAGCAGCAGCGCCGGCACGGCCGTCATCGTGTCCGGGATCCGGCTCAGCCGCTGCCCGGTCTCCGGTTCCTCGCCGGAGCCGGTCGTCTCGTACCCGGCGTGTTCCTCGGGATGAGGGCCGAGCCCGAGGAACACACGTGCGCCGACCCGCAGCACCGCTCCGGCGGTCAGGGCGGTCGCCGCGACGTAGAGCACGGTCAGCGGGCCGCCCACGGCCTCCTCCGTGACGGCCTTGCCGAATCCCGTACCGAACGGCGGCAGCCCGGCGAGGGCCACGGCCCCGGTCGCGAACAGCACGGCGACGCCCCGCAGTTGCCGGGCCCGTCCGTGCAGGGCGTGTTCGTCGACGCTGCCGTAGCGGTCGAGCAGGATGCCCGCGCAGGCGAACAGCGACGCCTTCACGCCGGCGTGGCCGAGCATGTACAGCGCGACCCCGTCGTCCGCCTTGGGCGTCAGGACGCCGATGCCGATGAGGAACAGCCCCATGTGGGCGACGGTCGAGTAGGCGAGCAGCCGCTTGATGTGCCGCTGGTACCAGCACATGACGGCGCCGATCACGGCCGTCACCGCTCCCAGCGTCACGAGGACCTGCTCCAGGTCGGCCGCGGGAACCCCGCCGGGCCCGGCGAAGACCGTGCCGTACACCCGCCAGACGCCGTACGCGCCGAGCTCCACCATGACGCCGGACAGCAGCATGCACACCGGCGTGGGCGCGACGGCGTGCGCGTCCGGGAGCCAGAAGTGGAAGGGCACGGCGGCGGCCTTCACCAGCAGTCCGGTCAGTACGAGGACGAACGCGGCGAGCACCAGCGCGTCGGGCCCGCCGTGCGTGTCGATCCCCCGCCCGATCTGCGTCATGGCCAGCTCGCCGGTACGGCCGTACAGCAGCGCGATGCCCATCAGCATCGCGTACGCGCCGAGCGAGGTGACGACCGCGAAGGTCAGCGCGCCCTGCACGGCCTTCGCCTCCTCGACCCGGTGCCCGGTCAGCGCGTACGCGACCACGCTCATCAGCTCGAAGAACACGAACGCGTTGAACAGGTCGCCCGCGACGGCGAAGCCGCACATGCCCGCCTGGAACAGCAGCATCAGGCCGGGGAACGACCCGGCGTGGCGGCGCGGCGGTTCGTCGAAGTAGTGCCAGGAGTACGCCAGGGCCGCGAGCGTCAGCAGCGAGGCGAGCGCGGCCATCCCGAGCCCGGGCCCGTCGCCGGTCAGCACGATGCCGACGCTCACCCCGTCCTTCGGCCGCCAGCCGCCGACCCATTCGACGTGCGGGGGTGAGGAGTTGAGGAGCAGCACGATCGCGAGTCCCGCCGTGCCGGCCGACACGGCGCAGCCCACGGACTCGGCGGCGACCCGGGGCAGCCGGCGTCCGCCCGCGACCAGCAGGGCGGCGCCGAGGACGGGTACGGCGACGAGCAGCGGCAGCAGGTCGTTCATCAGCCGCGCAGCTCGGAGAGCTCGTCGGGGTCGACGGTGCCGTGCCGTTTGGAGATCTGCACGACGAGCGCGAGCAGCAGCGCGGTGACGGTCGCGCCGACCACGACGTCGGTCAGGGCCAGCGCCTGGACGACGGGGTCGACGACCGGCCGTGAACCGGGCTGTACGTCGGAGAAGACGGGCGCGGTGGCGTCGTCGCGGTAGCCGACGGCCAGCAGCAGGACATAGGTGGCGGACTGGCACACGGCCAGACAGCCGACGGCGTGGATCAGATTGCGGCTGGTGGCCAGGCCGTAGCAGCCGGCCAGGAAGACCCACATGGCGACCAGGTAGGGCAGTACGTCCATCATGTCCCGCTCTCCTCCTCGATCTCGACGGCCTGGTCCAGGAAGCGGGCGAGCAGGACGACGACCGCGCAGGCCACCTCCATGCCGATGGCCGCGTTCAGCAACGGGACGGTGCCGCCGGAGGACAGCGTGTTGAACGTGCCGTACGGCAGCGTGTTCGCCAGGAAGGCCGTGCCGCCGATCAGGACCGCGAGGCCGGTGACGACGTAGGCGGAGACGGCGAGCGCGTCGCCGACCTCGTACAGGCCGACCGGCCGGACGCGTTCCAGGGCGCGGTAGTCGGCGCCCAGGTAGAGCAGGTGCAGGGCGGTCGCGGCGACGACGCCGCCCTGGAAGCCGCCGCCGGGGGTGAGCTGCCCGTGGACGATGACGTACAGGCCGGTGAGCAGGGCGACGGGCAGCACCACGAGGGCGTAGCGGCGTACGGGGAGGGCGACTTCGGCGGGTTCGGGGCGTGCTCGGTGCTCGTCGCGGGTCTGGCGCAGCAGCACGACGCAGCCCAGGACGGCGGCGAACAGGATGCTCATCTCGCCGAGGGTGTCGAAGGCGCGCTGGTCGAAGTTGACCGACGACACGGTGTTGGCGGCGTTCCGGGCGAGGGCCTCGCGCACGGCACGGTCGCCGTAAGGATGCCGGTCGCCGCCGAAGCGGGGCAGGTCCAGGCAGGCGGCGACCAGCAGGACGGCGAGTCCGGCGCCGGCCGCGAGGACGAGCCACAGTCGGGTGCGGGGGCTCATCGGTCGCGTCCCTTGGGCCGTTTGACCTTGCGGACGGTGAGCAGCAACAACAGCGGGGTGAGCGCGGATCCGACGGCGAGCTGCGACAGTGCCACGTCGGGTGCCTGGAGCACGGTGAACAGGACGGCGAGGACGACGCCGAGGACGGCAAGGACGAGGGCCTGCCGCACCGGGTCGCGGACGGCGACCGCGAGGGTCGCGGTCGCGGCGACCAGCAGCAGGGCGATGACGATGACCGCGTCAGCCACGGCGGACTCCACCGAATCCGCCGGACAGCGCGTGGGACGCGACGACGTTCCCGCCGATCAGCAGCGCGCCGGTGACGAGCAGTTTCACCATGGCCCGGCTCGGTCCCACGGCCACGCACAGCACCAGCACGACCACCGCGCCGACGCCCGCCGCCACCCACGTCACGCCCCAGGCGCCCGGCGGATCAGCGGTCAGCTCGTCGGCGAACAGCCGGGCGAAGACCAGCGTGCCGACGGGGCCGAGCAGGGCGAGGACCAGGGCGACATCCACGTAGGACGGGCGGTCGTAGGCCTGGGAGAGCAGGAGCAGGGCCGGGCAGGCGAACGCGGTGGCCAGGTTCTGCGCCACGACCGCGCGCCGCAGCGGTCCGGTGGCGACGCCCCAGAGGGTGGCTCCGACGCCGCCCGCGAGGACGACGGCCGCCGCCGGCATCCAGCCGTTCACCGTCCGGCCACCGCCCTGCGCGCGGCCCGCGCCGCGAGGGCGGCCACCGCCGCAGCGCCCGCGCCGACCGCGAGTTCCAGGGCGTCCACGGTGCTGACGAGGACCAGCCACAGCACGGAGAGCGCGGCCCACCACGCCAGGAACTCGGCGGCGGCGAGAAGTGTCGTACGCCGGTTCATGCGCCACACCTCCCGAGCCTCGACCGCCGACCGACGCGGCGATACGTCCGGTTGCGCCGCTTTCGCGCCATCCAAGCACCGCGTCCGCCATGCGGTGTGACGGCGCGCGGGTCTCCGCCCGGAGTGCCCCCGCAGCGCGCGGGGAAACCGGGAGCCCGGGATCGCGCGGCGGCATCTTCGCCCGGTTCGCGGGTAACCGCCCTACAACAAGGGGAAGTTGAAGACTGGAGGACCGCATGGCCCGTACAGCCTCACGATCCCGTGCCGGGTTCCGGCTCCGCACAGCCACGTCCGCGTCCGTGGGGGTACCCAGGGGGAAGCGGGCGCCCAAGTCGAAGCGGGAGCCGAAGTCCGAGGAGCCGTCCCCGTCCAAGCGCGGCCCCAAGACGGCCTGGCTCTCCAAGCTCAAGCGGACGCCCAAGGCGGCCGGGGCGGCGAAGACCAAGCAGGCTCCAAAAACCCGACAGGCCCCGAAGTCCAAGCCGGCGCCGCCGCCCGCCCGTCGGGAACGACGCGATCCTCTTCGCCTCCTCGCGCGGCTGCTGGCTGTGCTGTGCGCCTTCGTCCTCATGGTGGCGTTCGCGGTCGTGCTCGCCCGGCTGACCCTGCAGCCCTCCCCCGCGTCGGAGGCCCTGACCCACACCAACCTGCGGCCGGGCCGCTCCCTCAAGGCTTATCTCGACCAGCCGGAGCTGCGTGACGCCGTGAAGCAGATCGGCGGCAACCTGCTGCTCGGCATCCCGTTCGGCATCCTGGCCCCCGTCGTCGCCCCGCGCACCCGGGGACCGCTGCGCATCCTCCTGCTGACCGCGACCGTGATGCTGCTGGTGGAGCTGGTGCAGGGCGTGATGGTCGAAGGGCGCGCCTTCGACATCGACGACGTCATCCTCAACACCACGGGCGCGCTGATCGGTTACTTCGTCCTGGGCCGGCGTATGAGCCGTGCCGTGCATGCCAGGGAGCGTCACTCCTAGCCGCCGGCGCGGCACCGGAACGGCACGGTGCCGCACTGGAGACCATTTGGTCTGTACCAAGGTATTGACGCCCTGTTATCTCACTCCTTAAATCAAGAGGCGACACCCTTACCCCCCACCTCGGTCGGCGCACCCGTACGCCGGGACGCCGTACGGAAGGGAGAGCCGTGGTCGCCCCACGTTCGCTCCGCATCTGTCTCCTCGCCGCCCTGTCCGCCGGGCTGGTCGCGTCCGCCACCGTCGCCCCCGCCGGGGCGGAGCCCGCCGACGTCCGGGCCGTGACGTTCTCCGACACCTTCGACGGGCCCGCCGGCGCGGGCGTCGACTCCTCGAAGTGGCAGCTCGAGACCGGCGACAACGTCAACAACCACGAACGGCAGTACTACACCTCGGGCACCGACAACGCGGCCCTGGACGGCCAGGGGCATCTGGTGATCACGGCCCGCCGTGAGAACCCGGCCAACTACCAGTGCTGGTACGGCACCTGCGAGTACACGTCGGCACGGCTCAACACCGCCGGCAAGTTCACCGCCCAGTACGGGCATGTCGAGGCACGGATCAAGGTGCCGCGCGGGCAGGGCATGTGGCCCGCGTTCTGGATGCTCGGCAACGATCTCGGGCAGGTCGGCTGGCCCGCCTCGGGCGAGATCGACGTCATGGAGAACGTCGGCTTCGAGCCCTCGACCGTGCACGGCACCATCCATGGCCCCGGCTACTCCGGCTCGGGCGGCATAGGAGCGGCCTACTCGCTGCCGGGCGGTCAGGCCTTCGCCGACGACTTCCACACCTTCGCCGTCGACTGGGCACCCGACTCCATCACCTGGTCGGTGGACGGCAACGTCTACCAGCGGCGCACACCCGCCGACCTCGGCGGCAACGCCTGGGTCTTCAACAAGCCGTTCTTCCTGATCCTCAACCTCGCGGTCGGCGGCTACTGGCCCGGCGACCCGGACGGCTCCACGGTCTTCCCCCAGCAGTTGGTGGTGGACCACGTCTCGGTGACTACGGGCGACTGAGCGCTCCGCCAGCTGTGTCGATATGCGGCTCCGCCGCGGGGCCGCGATAGGCCGTCGGTTCACTGCGGCGCCGTCGTGGCTGGTCGCGCAGTTCCCCGCGCCCCTTCGGGGCGCGGCCGAACCGCAGTCGACTGCACCCGACCGGGTCACTTATCGGCGTCCACCACAGAGTGGAAGCCGTCGATGCGGCCGCGGGCCCGGCCGTAATTCGCTTGCCCTTGCCACGGGTTGGCGCTGCACTGTGGCCGGACATCACGCGTCGTGGTGCCGGTATCCCGGGAGGCAGCAGCGATGGAGATCCGTCCCACGACCGACAAGGATCTCGACGTCTTCGTCGACACCGTCCATGCCGCGTTCGGGCGCTTCCCGGAAACACCGGTCGAGGGCGGCGGGCTGTGGTGGTCGGCGCTCGAGATGGACCGCTGCCTGCTCGCCCTGACGGCGGACGGGCGGCCCGTCGGCACCGCCGCCACGCACGCCTTCGAGCTCACCCTGCCCGGTGAGACCCTCGTCCCGGCTCCCGGGGTGACCGCCGTCGGCGTCCTGCCCTCGCACCGGCGCCAGGGCGTGCTCAGCGCGATGATGCGGCATCAGCTCGCCGGGCTGCGGGCCGACGGGGAGTTCCTGTCCGTGCTGCTGGCCTCCGAGGCCCCGATCTACGGCAGGTTCGGCTACGGACCGGCGACCTACACGGCGCGGCTGACGGTGCCGCGCCACAAGGCCGCCCTCGCCGTTCCCCGGGCGCGCGGAGTGGTCCACACATCGGCGACCGGCTCGGTCGAGGTACTGCGCCGGGCCGAGTGCGGCGAGATTCTGGAAGAGGTCTACGACCGCTATCGCCGCGCCCAGCCCGGCGCGCTGTCCCGGCCGCACCGCTGGTGGGCCTTGCGCGCCGGGCAGCCCCCGATCTCGCCGGCGCCGCGCCATGTCGCTGTCCACCGGGACGCCTACGGCGTTCCGGACGGATACGCCAGCTACTCGGTCGAGTCCGGCACCCTGACGGTCGACGAGACGATCACCACCGACGACGCCGTCTTCACGGCCCTGGCCCGCTTCGCGCTCGGTCACGACCTGGTCTCTCAGGTCGTGTTCCAGCACGTCCCGCCCGATCACCCGCTGCGGTGGCAGTTCGCGGACCTCCGCGCCGGCGAGGTGAGCGGCACCATGGACTGGCTCTGGGTGCGGCTGCTGGACATCCCGCGTGCGCTGACCGCGCGCGCCTGGTCCACGGACGGCGAACTCGTCCTCGACATCGACGACCCGTTCCTCGGCGAACACGACCGCTACCTGCTGACCGTCCGGGACGGCAAGGCCGACTGCGTCCCGACGGACCGGAGACCCGATCTGTCCCTGGACATCGGCGACCTGGGCTCCGTCTACCTCGGCGGCACTGCCCCGAGCACGCTCGTGCGCGCCGGACACATCCGGGCCCACCGCCCGGGCGCAGCCACTCTCGCTGACGCCCTCTTCCGCGCAGAGCGCTCCCCGCACTGCCTGCACTGGTTCTGACGGTTGGATTGATCTTGTTCAGGGGTTCCAGAAGACCGAGGCGAACGCGCGGTCGAAGCGCCGCGCGGTCAGATCCTCGCGCTGGATGACCCAGTGGACGGTGGCGCTCTCCCAGCCCGCCACGTCCATGCCGGCCTGCCAGTCGGCCAGGAGCACCCAGTCCGAGACGTCACCCGAAACCGGTCCGTCCCACCCGCCCGCTTCCGCCGCTTTCACGGCTCTGGTCACGGCGATGGCGACCGGGTCGGTGTAGATGGCCTCCTCATCGGCGTATCCCCCGATCTGCAGCGGCCCCTCGGGGGCGATGTCGTCACGGAGGCTCTTCCAGACCGCGACGAGTTCCTCGGAGCGGGGATGCCCAGGTAGCGGAACGCTCCCCGGCCGGCCGAGGAGTTCGACCGCTTGGTGGTGGGGCAGCGACACCTGAGGTGTCGCCCGCAGTGGGCCCTGCGGGAACGCCTCGAACATCTCCTCCTCGTCCTCGAAGTCGAGGGAGTTCCAGGCGTGCCGGTCCCGTTCCACCACGGCCGAGCCGGCGGGGACGTACACCACGCTGCCCATGGTCTCGTAATCGTCGGCGGTCTCGGGGAAGGCGAACAGCAGCAGGCGGCCGTCGGGAGGCAGGGGCAGGTCCGTCGCGTCGGCGGGGAGGGCCGCGAGGTCGAGGGAGGCGACGTAGGGGTGGGCGGGGTCCGGGGTATCGGCCGGTAGCAGGAGCGGACCGCCGAAGTGGCCCACGACCGGGCCGTCCCCGTCCGGGGTCAGCGTCGCGCAAGGGCGGGCGGTGGCCAGCCATCGCTCTACGTCGGCGGCGGGTATGCCCCGCGCGATCGCCTCGTCATGGAAGGGTCTTAACCGGTCCCGCATCTCTGGAGTCATGGGGAAACCGTAGAGGGAGGCACCGACACAGGCGTGGCGCAGGGTGCTCCTCACCCGCGGCTACCGCGGCGGGCGCGCACGAGGTCGCGGTGCTAGTGCATTCGCCAGGTGAACTTGTCGCCGCCGACCCAGCGGACCACGTCCGGGTCGTCCAGGTCGTGGACCGTGATGCCCCAGGCGGCGGCTGCCTGGAGCACGTCGGTGACGGTCTTGGCCTCACCGACCACTTCTCCGTCGATCTCCACGATGCGGAACGGCGGCGTGCCCGGCTGTACCCCGAGCACCATGATCCGGGGGTGGGAGATGTGAGGGCTCGCTGCTTCGGTCATGCAATAGAGCGTAGAGCGGATCCGGCCGTCACGAACCATTTGAGCCGCCCTTGAAGCGGGGCGAAACGACCGGTCGCGTTCCCTCCCGCGCTGGGCAACCCTGGAGGAGGAGGTGGCGATGGATCCCGTCGAGACCCTGGAACGGATCGCCTTCCTGCTGGAGCGGTCCCTTGCGCCGACGTATCGCGTACGCGCCTTCCGCACCGCCGCCGAGGTGCTGTCCGAGCTGTCCGAGGACGAGGTGCGTGCGCGGGCGGACGGCGGATCGCTGGAGAAGCTCAAGGGGGTCGGTCCCAAGACGGCGCAGGTGGTGCGGGAGGCACTGGCCGGCGACGTGCCCGGGTATCTGCGGAAGCTGGAGGACGAGGCGGGAGGTCCGCAGACCGAGGGCGGTGAACGGCTGCGGGCGCTGCTGCGGGGTGACTGCCATCTGCACTCCGACTGGTCGGACGGCGGCAGTCCGATCAGGGAGATGGGCCGGACCGCTGCAGGGCTCGGCCATGAGTGGGCGGTTCTGACCGATCACTCACCCCGGCTGACCGTGGCTCGCGGCCTGTCCGCCGATCGGCTGCGCGCGCAGTTGGACGTGGTGGCGGAGCTGAACGAGCAGTGGGCGCCGTTCCGGCTCCTCACCGGCATCGAGTGCGACATCCTCGAGGACGGCTCGCTGGACCAGGAGCCGGAGCTGCTGGAGCGGCTCGACGTCGTGGTGGTGTCGGTGCACTCCAAGCTCCGGATGGACGCCCGCGCGATGACGCGCCGCATGGTGGCCGCCGTACGTAATCCGCTGTCGGACATCCTCGGGCACTGCACGGGACGGCTGGTCATCGGGCGGGGTAGCAGCGATCCACGGCCGGAGTCGCGGTTCGACGCGGACGAGGTGTTCGCCGCGTGCGCCGAGACGGGAACGGCGCTGGAGATCAACAGTCGTCCGGAGCGGCTCGACCCGCCGCGGCGGCTGCTGCGCCGGGCCGTGGAGGCGGACGTGCTGTTCTCGATCGACACCGACGCGCACGCACCGGGCCAGCTGGACTGGCAGATCCTCGGCTGCGCGCGGGCGGAGGAGTGCGGGGTGCCCGCGGAACGGGTGGTCACCACCTGGCCGGTGGACGACCTGCTGACCTGGGCCGGGGAGCGTCGGCTGCCCGGGTGACCCAGATCACCGCGGGCGCCGGAACAGCCCAAGGTGGTTCCCCGTTGAACAGACCGTGGGTGCGGATGGGACAGTGTCCCCGGGCCTCACCTTTTGCCCACAGGGACGATCGTTCGGCTGAAGCCCTGTGGAGCCTTTCGCCGAGAGGCGACCGCCATCCGTGCCCACCCTTTGGCCGCCCCGACCGTGATTCCCCCGTCCGGTCGGGGCTTTCCTTTGCCCAGGTTCGTGCCGCATCGCGCTCGCCTTGACTTCGAGAGCACTCCAATTCGTAGCGTTCAAGGCATGAACACTGCACAGCACAAGATCGGCTCGGGTTTCGGTGCCACGAGCACCGCGGACGACGTCCTCCAGGGCATCGACCTGACCGGGAAGCTCGCGATCGTCACCGGCGGCTACTCGGGCCTCGGCCTGGAGACGACCCGCGCGCTCACCAAAGCCGGCGCCCGCGTCGTCGTACCCGCCCGCCGCCCGGCCACCGCGCGGGAGGCCCTCGCCGGTGTCGACGGCGTCGAGGTGGACGAGATGGACCTCGGCGACCTGGACAGCGTGCGCGGCTTCGCCGAGCGGTTCCTCGCCTCCGGCCGCACGATCGACTTCGTCATCGGCAGCGCCGGGATCATGGCCTGCCCCGAGACCCGGGTCGGCCCCGGCTGGGAGGCGCAGTTCGCCACCAACCACCTCGGGCACTTCGCCCTGGTGGGCCGGTTGTGGCCGGCCATCGAGCCGGGCGGCGCGCGCGTCGTCTCGGTCTCGTCGCGCGGCCACCACTACTCCGGGATCCGCTGGGACGACCCCCACTGGCACGAGGGCTACGACAAGTGGCTGGCATACGGACAGGCCAAGACGGCGAACGTCCTGTTCGCGGTGCACCTCGACCGGCTCGGCCGGGAGCACGGCGTGCGGGCCTTCTCGCTGCACCCGGGCGGCATCCTCACACCGCTCCAGCGTCACCTGCCGAAGCAGGAGATGGTCGAGCGCGGCTGGATCGACGAGGCCGGCAACCCGCTGAACCCCGAGGGCTTCAAGACGCCGGAGCAGGGCGCGGCCACCCAGGTGTGGGCGGCGACCTCGCCCCAGCTGTCCGGAATGGGCGGCGTGTATCTGGAGGACTGCGACATCGCCGAGCCCGCACCCGCCGACGGCGAGTTCGCGGGCGTCAAGGACTGGGCACGGGACCCCGAGGAGGCGGCGCGGCTGTGGGAACTGTCGGTGAAACTGACCGGCGTGAACCCGTTCGCGGCGTAAGCGCTCCGCGGGGTGCCGTGATGGGCCGTCGTTCGTCCGCGGGTCCGTTGTGGGTGGTCGCGCCCACGCGGCGGAGCCGCATATAGATACAGCCCCGCGCCCCTTCGGGGGCGCTGCCGAACCGCAGCCGACTTCGCCAAGGCCGTTCAGGACCCGCGGGTCACCTGCCTGGCTCACGCCGAGTGCCGCCCGCGCGGAACGTGCGCAGGGCGCGCCGCAGGTCACCCGGAGGGCTCGTCCGGTACCGGCTGTTCCGGGTGGACGCCGGACGATTGCGGCCCGTCCTGGCGGCCGGTGCCCGCCTCGTCGGTGTCGGGCACTTCCGCCTCGACGGAGTCGTCGGTCGCGTCCTCGGGCGGCACCTCCCACGGGTCGTCGCCCGTGTCGGCCTGCTGGTCCTGCAGATCCCGCGGCACGGGACCTTCGCGCCGGTCGTCAGCCATGGCGTCCTCCCTTCGCGTAGCGCCCCGAAGGGGCACGGGGCTGTATCGATATGCGGCTCCGCCGCGTGGGCGCGACCAGCCACAACGGACCCGCGGACGATCGACGGCCCATCGCGGCACTTCCCATCGCGGCACTTCCCGCGGAGCGCTTAGCGCCCCCGAGTACCTCCGCCGGTCACCGGCGAAACCTCAGTGCGGAGCCCGCTCCCGAAGCGCCGCACGCCAGGCGGGCGCCGGCCCCTCGGGCACGGGCTCGGCGCGTCGGCCGCCGCGGGCGAAGAAGTCGGCGAGCGGCAGGATCGCGGCGCCGACGGTGACCGCGTCGGGGCCGAGCCGACCGAGGTCGATGGTGACCCGCTCGGCCGGGTGGCGCAGTGCGTACGACACGGCATGGCGCCGTACGGCGGGCAGGAACCGTGCGCCGAGCTGGAGCCCGGCCCAGCCCCCGATCAGGATGCGCTCGGGCTGGAAGAGGTTGATCAGGTCGGACAGCCCCGCGCCCAGGTACTCGGCGGTCTCCTCCAGGACGGCGAGCGCCACCGGGTCGGCCGCACCGCCCCCGGCGGGATAGGCGGCGGCCAGCATCGCCGTCAGCGCCGTCTCCTCGTCGGTGTCCTCCGGCGGGCGCCCGCCCTGCTCACCCCACCGCTCGAGCAGCGACGCGGCGCCGGCGTACGCCTCCAGGCAGCCGAGGGCACCGCACCGGCAGCGGCGCCCCCTGACCCGTACCGTCAGATGGCCCCACTCGACCGCCCGCCCGTGCTCCGCCTCGGGCGTGACCAGGCAGGCGCCCACCCCCGAGCCGAAGAGCACGACGACCGCGTTGCGGGCGCCGCGTCCGGCGCCGAACCACATCTCGGCCTGGCCGAGGGTCTTGGCGCCGTTGTCGATGAAGTACGGGACGGTGTCAGGGAGCGGGGAGCCGTCGCGGAGCAGTGCTTCGAGAGGGACCGCGTCCCAGCCGATGGTCTGTCCGTGGACCACGGTGCCGCGGTCCGGGGTGCGTTCGACGATGCCGGGGACGCCGATGCCGACGCCCAGCAGCTGTTCCGGCGCGATCTCGGCGCTGGCGAGCACCTCGGTGACGCCGTCGCGGATGTGACCGACGATGACCTCGACGTCGTAGCCCTGATGGGTCAACGGGCGTTCGGTGCGGGCGAGTTCGGTGAGGGTGAGGTCGAACAGCTCGATGCGGACCCGGGTTTCGCCGACATCGACGCCGATCATGTGGCCGCTGCCGGGTGCCACGCGCAGCAGGGTGCGCGGGCGGCCGCCGTCGGAGTCGACGCTGCCGGCCCCCTCCAGCAGGCCGTCGGCGACCAGGTCGGCGACGACGTTGCTGACGGAACCGGAACTGAGCCCGGTCACCGGGCCGAGTTCGAAGCGGCTGAGAGGTCCGTCGAAGTACAGCCGTTGCAGTACGGCCGTACGGTTGGCCCGTCTCAGGTCGCGTACCGTGCGCCCGTTCCGCCCTGCCATGTGGCTCCCTCGATCTGAAGTGATGACCCTCGCCGGGTCAGCGAGCGGCCAGTTCCTGGATCTCGTCGAGGGCGAGGACGAGTTCGGGCGCGACCACGGTCTGGACCCAGCCGTCGCGCTCCTCGCCCGTCGCCCGTGGGACCGTCTCGGTGATCATGATCAGGTAGAGGTAGCTGCGGTAGAGGGCGAGGCGGAGGCGGGCCGGAGTGTCGAAGACGGCGCGGCCCCCGGCCTCCTGGTAGCCCGCCAGGAAGTCCTCGTCCTTCTTGATGTCACCCAGCAGCGCCAGGGAGACGAAGTCGGCGAGCGGGTCACCCCAGAACATGCGCTCCCCGTCGATGAGGCCGCCGATACGGGCCACCCCCGTCGAGCAGTCCACCAGGATGTTGCCCTGCCAGAGGTCGAAGTGGACGAGGTAGGGGACGTCGACCTCGTCGAGGGCGGGAAAGGCGGCCCGGAGAATGCGGGCCACCTCGTCGGCGGGGACAGGCAGCCGGGCACGGTAGTCGCGGGCGTCGTCGAGTACGGCGTCGATCATGCCGGTGAAGGCGGTCCGCCAGTCGCCGGCGAGGGGGCCCAGGGCGCCGGACGGGTAGCCGAAGCCGGGGCCCGTGACCCGGTGCAGCCGGGCCACCTGACGGCCCAACTCCGCGCGCAGCGCGGTCCGTTCGGCATCGGTGAGCGCATCGTCCCACGGGTCGCCCGGGCAGGCGGTCATCAGCAGATGACGTGCGCCCACGTCCCCGCCGACTGCCACAACACGCGGCGCCGATACGTCCGCCTGGGCGGCCCCGTCGTAGAACTCGGCTTCCGAGACGAGGAGTTCCCGCTCGTGGCGCAGGCCGGGCGTGGTCTCCGCGGGCGGGATCTTCAGGACGTAGCGGGTGCCGTCGGTCAGCCGGAGTTCCTCGACCGTGTTGTACGTGCCGCCGTGCAGCGGGCGGACGTGAGCGAGGCGGTCGGGCGGGATCTGCGCCGCCTCCAGAACGTTTCGCGCCCGCTCCCATGAGTCCACCACCGTGCGCCCACCCCTCCCCTTCGACCAGCCTGCGGCGTACACGTCCTCGACGTAACGCCCCTCCCCCATCGGCCCGTTGAACCACCGATCGGCAGCCGCCCACGTCGGCGTCCGGTGTGTGTTCCGGGTACAGGGTACGGAACGCGCCCCGCACGGCACTGGGCGCCCGCACCTATGCGCTGGGCGTCCTCGCGTGAGCGACGCAGGCCGTACCGGCTCCCTCCGGGGCGCCGAAGCGGGCGAGGGTGTGCCACACCATTTTCAGGTCCTGGAGGTCGTGGTGTCCCGTGCGGGCCGCGTTTCCGATGATCCGCGGGTCGAGGCGGCCCTCCTCGGCGATCCGGGCGCCCAGGTCGGCGTACTCGGGGCCACGGTAGTCCGCGTGGCCGCGCAACTCGGCCGCGGTGAGCCGGTAGCCGGGGTGCCATTCGAGCGGGAAGGGCAGCGCGCGGGCCGCCTCCTCGACCGCGGTGCCCCGGTAGCTCGCGTCCAGGATCAGCGCTTCCACGTCCCGGGCGAGGACGACGCCACCGTGGACCTGCGCCTCGATGTAGTCGTTGAGCGCGTCCTGCCGGTCCGCCTCGGCCAGGGCGATCAGGGACATTCCGGCGGCCACGCCGAAGTCGGCGGGCTCGGCCGCGCTGTCGGGGTAGCAGAAGGTGGCGCGGTCGAGCGTGGCGCCGGTCAGCCGGAGGTGCGAGGACCCGAACCGCGGGGCCGCGCCGACCACTTGGCGCCGGAAGTTCAGAGCGCCGTACACGGGCCGGTCCTGCGGGTCGGCGTCGTCGTACGCCCCGCCGAAGATCCGGCTCTCCCAGCGCCAGCGGTCGCCGCCGGGATGTGCGGTGAGGCCGCCGTTGCTCACGCCCGTGACGAACTGCGAGTGGTACGTGCCGTCCCGGGCCAGCGCATCGAGGATGGGGACGCCGCCGACCAGCCGGTCCGGGTGCAAGTTGAGCGTGATGCGCAGCTCCCGCTCGACGGCCGGCCCGGCGGAACGGCCCGCCACATGCCCCAGCGCCGCCCGCGCCCGAGGTGACCCGATGTCCCCGAAATCCACTGGCTTCCCCTATCTATCAACTGCTCGAAGGGCGAGGCCAAGCGGCCGGCCGACCTCGCCTGTCTCGACAAGTTGTACGTCTAGACGTCCCGCAGCGTCGAAGCCTCCACCTCATGGAGGTGGATCAGGACGTCGTGCGAGCGGCTCAGCGCGATGTCGTTCGGGCCGTCCGGATACGCGGTGCCGATGGTGCGCGTCGGCCGGGCCTTCGCCAGCCACTCGCGGGCCGGCGATCCGACCGACCGCAGGTCCACGACGTAGTCGCGGTGACGCACCCGGTCGAGGGTCCGTTCGTTGCTGCCGGGGCCCGCCGGTCCCAGCGTCCAGCGGCGGACGGCTTCTTCGTCGAGTCCGGTGTCGTTGAACGAGCCCCGGTCGAAGGTCACCCCGACGCTCACATACCCGGCGCCGAGGCTCTCCCGCAGAAACGCGCCCTGCGTCTTCGGGTTGGACGCGGGATCGACCGCCACATGGCCGACGTGCTCGTCATGCGCCGACAGCAGCACCTTCGTACCGGTGTGCCGCTGCCACCACACGACGTTGGCGGCCATCGCCCCGTCCCGGTAGCGCATGGCCTCGGCAATCTGGGCGGGGTCCTCGAAGTCGAAGGCGTACTGCCGGGCGGTCTGGTCGATCACCGTCGCGTTCTGCACGGCCCGGTCGTACGCGGCTCGGCCCGCGCCGGGGTCCTGGCCGCGCAGCAGGTCCAACGCCTCGCCGGTGCGCTCGGCCATCTCCCGCCGTTCCGCATACGGCTTGCTCAGGTACTGCTCGATATAGGCCTTGGTCGCCACGGTGGGCCGTAGCCCGCGGTAGAGCTCGGCGAAGCGAGGGCTGAGCTCCGGGCGGGTGGCGGCCACATGGTCGGTCACCGCGTCGTACAGCTCGGGTCCGGTCCAGGCGATGTCGTCGCCGATGAAGCAGACGGGGTCGCCCGGATGCCGGACGTTGTACGCCCGCATCCACTCGACGAGCCGCAGACAGTCGGTGTTGTTCCACCAGAGGTAGTCGCGCTGGAACTCCTCGCGCATGATGCGCCGCGGGTCGCCCTTGCCGTACCGCACGTAGGCGTCGAGACGCAGGCCCGTGCTCCAGGGGGCCTCCAGCGCGAAGGTGCGGAAGCCCTTCTCCTCGACGAGGTGGCGGAAGACGCGGTCCTTGAGGGCGAAGAAGTCGTGCGAGCCATGGGTTGCCTCTCCCACGCCGACCACCTGCGCGTCGCCGATCATGCGGTCGAGGGGGCGCAGATCGCTGGTGCTGCCGCCGGGCTCGACCGTGCGCAGCGGGTGGGCGGCGTGGTCGAGGGCCTGGACGACGGTGGTGGCCGGTGCGGCCGTGGCCGGGACGGCGGCTGTCGCCGTACCGAGAGCGATGAGCAGGGTCAGGACTGTTCCGGTCCGTGCCATGTCATGATCCAAGGCTGTCGCGCCCGGCCCGGCCGACACCATCCGGCGGTCCACCGTCCTTCGGCGCGGGCATCCGGAGCGCGACAGCGGGGGTTTTCCTCAGTACGTTCGATGCGCCTGAGGAAGGGAAGATCCCAAGGGATGCGAGATGTGCGTGAGCGGACGGAGTCCCTCGAAAGCCTGGTGAAGAAGCGGCGCCGGGACCCCGTCGTCGTCCAGACGCTGCGGTCGGCCGCCGCCGCGACGATCGCCTACGTCATCGCGCTGCGCCTGAGCCCCGAGCAGCTGCCGCTCACCGCGCCGCTGACCGCGCTGCTGGTCGTCCAGGTCACCCTCTACGCCACGCTCACCAACGGCATCCGCCGGGTGAACTCCGTGGTGGCCGGGGTCCTCGTGGCCATCGCCTTCAGCCTGCTGGTGGGGCTGACCTGGTGGAGTCTCGCCCTGCTGATCCTCGCCGCGCTGGGGGTGGGACATCTGGTGCGGGTCGACGAGTACGTCCCCGAGGTCGCGATCAGCGCGATGCTGGTCCTCGGCGTGACGACCGTCGGGGACACGGCATGGGCGCGGGTGGTGGAGACGCTGATCGGCGCGGTCGTCGGACTCGGCTTCAATCTGCTGCTGGCGCCGCCGGTGTGGGTCGACCAGGCGGGTGAGTCCATCGAGGGGCTGGCCCGCCGGCTGCGGCAGCTGATGCTGAGCATGGGTGAGGAGGTGGCCGGCCGTACCCCGGTCGAGCAGACCGCCGCACGGCTGCACGAGGCTCGTCGGCTCGATCACGACATCGTCGAGGTGGACGCGGCGCTGCGGCAGGCGGAGGACAGTCTGCGGCTCAACCCGCGCGTGCGGGAGGGCCTGTTGCACCGGGTCGTGCTGCGCACCGGTCTGGACACGCTGGAGATCTGCACGGTCGTCCTGCGCGTCCTCGCCCGCAGCTTCACCGACCTGGCCAAGGAACGCGACCCCGAGCCGCTGTTCACGCCGCCGACGGGCGCCGCGGTGGAACAGTTGCTGGCCGAGATCGCCGACGCCGTGGTCAGCTTCGCCGTCCTGGTCACCACCAGCGTCAGCGCCAACGCCGAGTCGGCTGAGGCCCGGCTCACCGCCGAGTTGCACACCGCGGCGGCCACCCGCGACAAGCTCGCCCAGCTGCTGCGCGAGGAGGCCGAGCGCGAGACCCGGCACTGGCAGCTGTTCGGCGCCGTCCTGACCGAGGTGAACCGCATCCTCGACGAACTCGACACCGAGCACCGCACACGTCGTCTGCTGGAGGAACTGGACCGCGTGTCGCAGGACCAGCGCGCCCGGATGCCGCGTCTGACCCGGCTGCGGGAACGTCTGGGCGTCCAGGAACAGCTGTGGCGGAACCGTACCGGCATGGGCGGGCGTTTCCGGTAGGGGACGCCGGGACGGGCCGGCACCGGATGCAGGTCCGGTCGTCACATTCCCGTCGTCCGCCCGGAGGGCGGGCCCCGCGGCGTCTGGTGCGTGCGATCGCAAGGCGCCGGAGCGCCCTCGTGGCGGAGCCACGTGGGCGGTTCGGCAACGCGGCGAGCGTGCGTGCCAGGCGTCGCGGGGCAGGCGGGAATGTGACGACCGGACCTAGGGGAGCGGGCCGATGACCGATGCCGACACGACCGTACGGATCGACGGGAACACGCTGCGGCTGCCTCGCGGGGTGGCGGTGCGGTTCATCCGCACGCTGCGTCTGCCCGAGACGGGCACACACGCGTTGCCGCCGGGGCTCGGCGAGTTCCCGCTCCGGCGTGTGGCGGACTATCCGGACACCGTGCCCGGGCAGTGGCGCTCGCGCGGCGGCGTGATGCTGCCGGTGTATCTGCGTGAGGCGATGTGGCTGAGTTTCGCGGGCACCACCGAACCGGCCGCCCTGCAGGTCGGCGTCGGAAAGGTGTGCGCTGTCTCGGGCCGGCCGTGGAGCGACCGGCTCTCCCGCAAACCCCAGAACTACGTGGTGCTCCCCCGCCAGCCGTGGCTGGACGGCATCAACTCCGGGAAGGGCACGGTCCGCCAGTTCGTGGCGGTGCCGCTGGGGATGGGGGCGACCGTCGAGGGGCAGGTCACCGGCGAGGAGGTCTGGGGCGGCGTACAGCTGCAGTCCTTCCCGCTGAACGAGGGGGCGCTGGCCGTGTGGCGCGAGGAGCAGCGGCTGCGGGCCGAGCGTGAGGTGCGGTCCCGGCAGGCGGCCGGCGGCTTCGGCGCCGCGCTGCCGATATCGGCACCCGCGGCACCCGGCGCCGCTCCGGCCGGCCGGCCGCGGCCCGCCGCGGCGATGGGGCTGGGCGTCGGCGGCTCCATGCGCCAGGAGGTCTACCAGGACGACCGGCCGGCGACGGACTGGTCCGAGGAGCCCGCCGGGCGGGTCTACGTCCATCTGGTGACGCCCCCGGAGTGGCGCCGTATCACCGGCGAAGCCCCGCCGCCGTCCCCCGTGGACCGGGCGGCCTACACGAACGCGGGCCTGCCGTGGTTCGACTACTTCGACCAGGACGCGGAGGACCTCGCACCCTCCGACACCCTGGAAGGGGTGAAACCGGTCGGCGACTGGATCGGTGACGACCACGAGCCCTGGCAGGAGCCGTCGCCGGGCCAGGTGAAGCCCCTCAAGGACGCGCCCGGCACAGCGGTGGAGGACGGCGACTGGTGACCGTTGCGGCCCCTGCAACGCATGGTGCCGTTCTTGCATGCCAAGGGTGATCCACGCGAGGGTGGCTGTCGGGACGACCGACGACCTGAGGTGTGGACATGAGCAGTGGTGGCTTGAGCAGGCGCCGGTTCGTCGGCGCGCTCGCGGGAACGGGCGCCGCGGTGACTCTCCCGGCGTGCGACAAGGCCCCGGCGCCCGCCGCGGACACGACACCCCCCGAGCCGACCGCGAGCACACCCCGCGAGGCCGCCAAGCCCTCCGGCCCCCGCCCCCTGTACCTCGGCACCTACACCTCGGTCGACGGCGGCGGCAAGGGCATCGGCCTGGCGACGTATGACGCCGCCACCGGCCGGATCACCGGCGAGGACACCATCGAGGACGTCGGCGATCCGTCGTATCTGGCGCTGCATCCGGACGGCCGCACGCTGTACGCCGTCGATGAGCGCGAGGACGGTGCCGTGACCGCCGTCCGGCTGTCCGACCACAAGATCCTGGGCAGCCGGAGCACCGGCGGCGGGGCCCCCTGCCATCTGTCGGTGCATCCGGGCGGGCGCTGGCTGCTGAGCGCCAACTACGCCTCCGGCAGTGTGGCCGTGCACCCCATCGACACCTCCGGCGCACTCGGCGAGCGCACCGACCTGGTCACGCACACGAGTCCGGCACCGGGCCCGGGTCAAGAGGGCCCGCACGCCCACCAGTTCGTCACCAGTCCCGACGGCGGCCATGTCCTCGCCGTCGACCTCGGCACGGACACCGTCTACACCTACCGCCTCGACACCGGCGCGGGCACCCTCACCGAGGTCTCCCAGGCTCACACGCGCGCCGGCGCGGGCCCCCGGCACCTCACCTTCCACCCGGGCGGCCGGTACGCCTACCTGGCCAACGAGGTGGACGACACGGTCTCGGTGTGCGGATACGACCGCGCCTCCGGTCGCCTGACCATCGGCGAGCCGCAGTCCACGGGCACCGGCGAGGGCACCAGCTACCCGGCGCAGATCGTGGTGACACCGAACGGCGCGTACGCCTATCTCGCCAACCGGGGCCACAACAGCCTCGCGCGTTACGCGGTGGAGGCCGACGGCGCCCGGCTCAGGCTGCTGGACACGGTGCCGGTGTCCGGTGACTTCCCCCGCCAGATCGCTCTCGCGCCGGACGGGACCCTGCTGTTCGCGGCGAACCAGAGGTCGAGCACGGTGAGCGTGTTCCACGTGGACGCCGCAAGCGGTGAACTGCGGCTCGCGGGCGACCCGTTCGCCTCACCCGTCGCCGTCTGTGCGCTGCCGCTGTAGCGCGCGGGGGCAGGAGGCGGCGCTGGCCTGCGAGAGCAGGATGTGCATGCGCTCGGTGAGCTGCGCCACGTCGTCGGCGGGCCGGTGGAACGCCAGTCGTACGTCGCCGTGGGCGCGGGTGCGTTCGATGCGCAGTGTCAGTCCGTGCCGGTCGACGGCGAGGGGCTGGACCTTCACCGCACCGTGCAGGCTTTCGGGCTCGACGAGCCGGGTGAGCCGCTCGACGGCGTCGCCGTGGCAGTCCGCGAGGTGCGTCAGCAGCCGGGACTCCGCCGTGGCCAGCGGGTCCGGTGCGGCGGCGGCGAACTCGTCGAGGTCGACGACCACGGCGCCGGTGGGCTGCCGCAGCACCACGCGCGTGGCGTGGAACGCAAGGAGGTCGCCCTCGGGGGCGAACCAGCCGGCGAGCCAGAGCCGGGCGCGGATCCGGCTGCGTACGGGGACGGGAGCGACGTCGGCGAACTCCAGGACGGCGGACGGCTCGCCGCGGGGCGCGCAGATCGCCGCCGCGAGCAGCGCGCTGTCCTCGGGCACACTGAGGAGCACCCGTCCGTCGTCGTCCACGGAGTGCGCGCCCACGAACTCCTCCCGGCCGCCGTCCGCGGTCACCGCGCAGGACCACGCGGTGGCGAGCAGCGAACGGGCCCGTTCCGCCGCGGCAGGCGCGGCCGTCCAGGATTGGCTGTCACCCATCCCCAAACCTCCTTAGGTAAGCCTTGCCTAACTTACCCAAGATCGGGGCGCACGCCAACCACGTCACGCGAACCTGTGCGGCGGCGATGAGAATTCAGGGCCCGAGCACACCCAGCAGGGCCCGTGCGCAGAGGTCCCGTACCTGCTCCCGCGAGAGGTCCGAGCCCCGCAGCCACTCCAGACAGACGGCCGTCGTGAACGCCAGCCAACCGCGCACGGCGAGTTGGACATCAGGGCGCTCCCGCGCGACGGGGCCGAACTCGGGATCCTCGGCCAGCACCGCCAGGATCTGCTGCTCATGGGCCCCGAGGGCACGCTGGTAGATCCGGCGCACGGCCTGGTCCCCGGCCGCGTCGGCCCGGTGGAAGGCGCGGAAGCCGTGCGCGTGGGCCTCGACGTAGGCCAGGTACGTGTCGAGGTTGGCCGCCAGTTGCTCGCGCACCGGGACTCCCGGCGCCGCCGCGGTCATCCGCAGCATCCGCTCACTCTCCCGCGCCACGACCGCCGCGAAGAAGTCACGCTTCGTCGGGAAGTAGTGGTAGAGCAGTCCGCGCGAGACCCCGGCGATCTCGGCGACCTGCTCGATCCACACGTCGTCGTACGGACTCTCCGAGAACAACCGCGCCCCGACACCGAGGAGTTGCTCGCGGCGCTCCTCGGTACTGAGCCGACGGCGTATCGGGCCGCCCTGGTTCGCGGTCATGTCCGCACTCTACTTGACGTCGATTCAATAGCGGGGCCAGACTGGATCGCGTTGTTGAACCCGCGTACAACACGCTCAACGCACCGCTGGACCAAGGGAGATCGCGTCATGGTGGAGACGACGACCGGGGCCGCGATGCCGAAGGGGTTCCGCAGCGCCGAGCAGGGCTGGCCTCAGCTGCACCGGATTCCGCATCCGCCGCGCCGGCTCCCGCTGCTCGGCGATGTGCTCGGCGCCAGCAGGACCAAGCCCTTGCAGGACTCCCTGCGCTACGCCCGGCAGTTGGGGCCGATCTTCCGGCGCAAGGCGTTCGCCAACGAGATCGTGTTCGTGTGGGGCGCGGGCCTCACGGCCGACCTGTCCGACGAGTCACGCTTCGCCAAGCACGTGGGCCTCGGGATCGCCAACCTGCGGCCGATCGTCGGGGACGGGCTGTTCACGGCGTACAACCACGAGCCCAACTGGCAGCTGGCGCACGACGTCCTGGCCCCGGGCTTCAGCCGGGAGGCCATGGCGGGCTACCACCCGATGATGCTGGACGCGGCCGGGCGGCTCACCGACCACTGGGACCGGGAGCTCGCCGCGGGCCGGGCCGTGGACGTGCCCGGGGACATGACGAAGCTGACCCTGGAGACGATCGCGCGCACCGGGTTCGGGCACGACTTCGGCTCCTTCGAACGATCCCGGCCGCACCCCTTCGTCACGGCGATGATCGGCACGCTCTCCTACGCCCAGCGGCTCAACACCGTGCCGCCGCCGCTGGCTCCGCTGCTGCTCAAGCGCGCCTCCCGGCGCAACGACGCCGACATGGACCTCCTCAACCGCACGGTCGACGACATCGTGCGCGCCCGTCGCGCTTCCGGACGCGGGGACGGCGACCTGCTCGACCGGATGCTGGAGACGGCCCATCCGGAGACCGGCGAGCGGCTGTCGCCGGAGAACGTCCGCCGGCAGGTGATCACCTTCCTCGTGGCGGGCCACGAGACCACGTCCGGCGCGCTCTCCTTCGCCCTGCACTATCTCTCCCGGCACCCCGAGGTCGCGGCCCGCGCCCGCGCCGAGGTGGACCGCGTCTGGGGCGGCTCGGAGGCACCCGGCTACGACCAGGTGGCCAAGCTGCGGTACGTGCGCCGGGTGCTGGACGAGTCGCTGCGGCTGTGGCCGACGGCGCCGGCCTATGCCCGCGAGGCCCGCCAGGACACGGTGCTGGCCGGAGAGCATCCGATGCGGCGGGGGGCCTGGGCGCTGGTGCTCACGCCGATGCTGCACCGCGAGCCCGAGGTGTGGGGCGCCGACGCCGAGCGGTTCGACCCGGACCGCTTCGACGCCACGGCCGTACGGTCCCGTCCCGCGCACACCTTCAAGCCGTTCGGCACGGGGGCGCGGGCGTGCATCGGCCGCCAGTTCGCGCTGCACGAGGCAACGCTGGTGCTGGGGTTGCTGCTGCGCCGCTACGAGCTGCGGGCCGACCCCGCGTACCGGCTGCGGGTGACGGAGCGGCTGACGCTGATGCCGGAGGGGCTGCGGCTGCACCTGGAGCCGCGGCGCAAGGCGGTGCCGGCTCCTCGGTCAGAGGCTCCCTGTCCAGTGCGCGGGGCGGGCGACTGACTCCGGCAGCTGCGTGCCCGCGCTGCCCCCGGCCGCGTTCACCTGGGGCTGGGTGAGGAAGAACGCGCCGGTCAGGTCGGCGTCCGTGAGATCGGCGTCCCGCAGATCGGCACCGATCAGATCCGTCCCGCGCAGGTCGGCGCCGGTCAGGTCGGCCGCGATGAGGTAGGCGCCGCGGAGGCTGACGCCACGCAGGTCGGCGCCCTTGAGTCGGGCGCCCATGAGATCCGCGCCCCGGCGGTCCTTCCGACGACCGCGCGCACCCGCCCGCACCAGTTCGCTGGTCCGCAGCAGCAGGGCGTTGACGTCCTGCCGGTGGGCTCTGACGTCCAGCGCGCCGAGTGCCTGCGGAGTCAGGCGGGTCAGCTCCTCGGTCTTCTCCAGGGCCCGGCGCAGATCGCCGTGGACGGGGTGGGCCGCGGGCAGGGTGAGGGCCTCGGTCAGGTACCAGAGCAGTTCGTGCAGCTGGCGGACGACCGGGAACACGTCGAACATCCGGCGGGCCTGATCACGCGGGCCCGTGCGCCAGTCCTGTCCGCCGAAGGTGACCTGGGAGACCTTCTGCCCGGCGCCGAAACAGTCGTAGACCGTGCAGCCGGTGAAGCCTTTCTGCCGGAGGCGGGCGTGGATGCCGCAGCGGTGGTCGTCCTGAAGGTTCCGGCACGGAGTCCCGGCGTCCTTGTCGACCGCGAAGTCCGCCGAGGCGGTGAAGGGCAGCGCGACACAGCACAGGCCGAAGCAGTTCGCGCAGTCTCCGCGCAGGTCGAGGAGGTCGCCGGGTCGATCTTCCATGCGGCCAGCCTAATGTCCGCCGCGAAAGGAAAGCTCACCGATGAATTTCCGGCGGTGTGGGGGTCTCCACATACAACAGAAAACAAGCTCGGCTACCAAAGAGATACGAGCCGGCACGGCAGGAGCCAACGGATCGAGGAGAGACATCATGTGCAGCCATCAGCCTTCGTGCCCCACCGCCGACAGCGCGGACCACCACGCCGCCGTGATCGTCTCGGCCCATCCCGAACAGGGCTGGAGCCTGCTGTGCAACGGCACGATCGTCTTCGACGACACCGGTGAACTGCTGCCGGACGGGCGGGTCGTGAGCCCGCATCGCACGCTTGGCTTGCTGGCCGTCGCCGCGTGAGCCTCCGGCGGTGCTGGCGGTCGGACCGCGCGGCGCCGTCGTGGCTGGTCGCGCAGTTCCCCGCGCCCCTTCGGGGCGCTGCTGCACCGCAGCCGAAACCGCGCCACGTTCCGTCAGCGGGCCGCCAGGCTGGAGCGGCGTACTACCAGTTCCGGCTGGAGTACGACTCGGCGGTGCTCGTGTCGTCGTGGGCCGGTGCTTTCCGCGTCGGTTTCCTCCAGGAGGAGTTCGGCGGCGAGGGCGCCCATGGTGACGGCTGGCTGGCGGACCGAGGTGAGGGGGACGGCGGCGGCTGCGGCGAACTCGATGTCGTCGTAGCCGACGATCGCGAGGTCGTCGGGGACTGAGACGCCGGCGGCGAACATGGCCTGGAGGACGCCGAGGGCGAGCAGGTCGTTGGCGCAGAACACGGCGGTGGGGCGATCGGCGAGGCCCAGGAGGCGGGCGCCCGCGTCCCGGCCGGCGGCGACGTCCAGCCGCTCGGTGGGCAGTTCGCGCAGGGCGCCGGGGCCGAGACCCGCCTCGGTGAGCGCGTTGAGCGCGCCGGTGCGGCGGTCGCGCACCTGATTGAGGCCGGGCGGCCCGCTGACGTACGCGATGGAGCGGTGCCCGGCGTCCACGAGATGGCGTACGGCCAGCGCGCCGCCCGCGACGTCGTCCACGGAGACCGAGCACTCGGTGGTGCCCTCGGCGACCCGGTCGACCAGCACGAAGGGGATGCCGTGGCGGCGGAACGCGTCGATGTTGCGTCCGCTCGCGTCGGTGGGCGTCAGCAGGACGCCGCGAACGCGCTGCTCGGCGAAGAGCGACAGATAGTCGGCCTCCTCACCCGCGCTCTGCGCGCTGTTGCAGACCATCACGCCGAGCCCGGCCTGGCGTGCGGCCCGCTCGGCGCCGCGCGCCACGTCGACGAAGAAGGGGTTGCCCATGTCGAGGACGAGCAGGCCCATGATCCGGCTGCGGCCCGCACGCAGTTGGCGCGCGGACTCACTGCGGACGTAGCCGAGCCGGTCGATCGCGGACAGCACCCGGGCACGGGTCTCCGTGGCGACGGAGTCCGGGCGGTTGATCACGTTCGACACCGTGCCGACGGAGACTCCGGCGGCGCGGGCGACGTCCTTGATACCCACCGACTGGGCCATCAGGCAGGGACCTCCAGATAAACGAGGGGCGGCGGGAAGGTCTTCACATTACCGTCATGCCGCCCCACCAGTGGTGCGGTGGTGCGTCGGTCACGCGGGGAGCCGGAAGTCGACGACTCGGAGCGCCGAGGGCGTCGTACCGCTGGACTTCTCCTGGTACATCACCGACAGCACGTTGTCCTGCGCGATACGCGTCTCGTCGATCACGACCTCCCCGAAGGCGTTGAGCCCGGCGCCGTCGAACAGGATCCTCCAGTCGGTGTGTCCGGAGGCCGCGGAGGCTCCGGCGATCCGGCCGAACGGGAAGATCGCGTAAGCGTTGTTGTACTTGTCCATGACCAGCTTGGTGCGCTGACTGGAGTTCAGCGGGACCGGGATCTCGGTCTTCTGCCAGGGGCCGGAGGCGCTCTTGCGGACGAGGAAGGCACGTCCGTTGGCGGTGCGGTTGGCGACGTAGTTCGTGGTGCACTGGCCGAAGCGGCCGGGTACGTAGCTGATGATGGCGTGCGGGCGACCGGCCGTGTCGATGAACTGGCTCTCCTGGTTCATCAGGGAGTGGTCCGGGTTGAGCGGGTCCACGACCAGTCCGGCGTCGGTGACGGAAACCCTGTCGGCGCTGTCGGAGCTTCCGGTGGTGCCGACCACCGTGCCCGCGTTGTTGCGCCACGTGCGGCCACGGTCGTCGGAGTAGACGTAGCCGGTGTCGTGGTTGGTGATGCCGCCGCTGTTGCACATCACGGCGTTGTTCTGCTCGCGCCAGGTGAACATGGCGTGCAGGCGCCCGTTGCGGTCGTAGTCGATGCCGTGCAGGTACATGTTGCGGGCCGTGCTGGAGCCGTGCTCGCTGGTGTAGGTGCCGGTGGAGCTGGTCCACTCGCCGAGGTTGGTCCAGCGCGTGCCGTCGTACTCGGCGAGCGCGTTGCGGCCGTTGCCGGAGACCGCGACGCGGTAGCTGAGCTGGAGGCGACCCTCGGGGGTCGAGATGAACTGCGGGTACGTGAACTGCGAGGTGAGCGCCAGCCCGTCGAGGGTGGACTGCGGTGCGCCGAAGCGGCTCGCGGTCCAGCTCAGCCCGGCGGGGTTGTCGAGAAGCCCTGCCACCGACTTGACGTAGGTGAAGCCGTCGCTGTGGGAGTCCATGTTGAGGTGCAGCCGGCCATCGGTCCGGGAGACGCCCATGGAGATGACGTTGTGGGAGTCGTTGTAGCGGAGCGTGTGGCCGACCCTGACCGTGGACCAGGTGGTGGCGCCGAGGGCGCGGCGGCCGACGACGGCGTTGCGGTCGGCGGTGTACCAGACGGCGTACTGGTAGCCCTTGTAGGTGAGCAGGCCGTTCTTCTGAAAGGAGTTGTTGTTGACCAGGCCGTCGTAGGAGACGAAGAAGATGGCCTGGGTGTCGAGGGTGGTGGTGCCGGTCCGGGTGACGGAGGGGCCGGGGTCGGCTGCCCTCGCGATGCCGGCGCCGAGGCCGGGTCCGACGACGGAGGCCAGCAGGGCCGTACCGAGCAAGGCACGTCTTCTCATATCAGCGACTCCGGCTCAGGCTAGGTGGAAGACTTCGGTGAGGGGTTTCATCGCTTCGTCGGGTCGGGCGCCGTCCAGGGACTCGAAGAACGGCGCCATCTCCGCCTGCCAACGGGCGTTGACCTCGGTGGCCTCCATGCCGGTCTGGGCGGCGGCGAAGTCCTCGGTCTCCAAGTAGCCGACCAGCAGGCCGTCTTCACGCAGGAAGAGCGAGTAGTTGTGCCAGCCGGTGGCCGAGAGTGCGTCGAGCATCTCCGGCCACACGGCGGCGTGCCGCTCGCGGTACTCGTCGAGGCGGTCCGCCCGGACCTTCAGCAGAAAGCACACACGCTGCATCAACACCCCTCCGGATGTCAGAAGTTGAACTGGTCGATGTTCTTGGCGTCGAAGACGGTCGGCTTGCCGAGGCTGATCACGCCGTCCTTGCCGATGGTGTACTCGCCCATGTCACCGGCCTTGAACGTCTCGCCTTCCTTGCCGGTGATCTGCCCCGACACCAGCGCCACGGCCGTACGAGCGGCCAGCTCGCCGAGCTTCGCCGGGTCCCACAGCTCGAACGCGTCGACGGTGCCGTTCTTGACGTACTTGCGCATGTCGTTCGGGGTGCCGAGGCCGGTCAGCTTGACCTTGCCCTTGTACTTGGAGCCCGACAGGTACTGGGCCGCCGCCTTGATGCCGACGGTGGTCGGGGAGATGATCCCCTTCAGGTTCGGGTACTCCTGGAGCAGCCCCTGGGTCTGCTGGAAGGACGCCTGCGCGTCGTCGTTGCCGTACGCGACCTTCACCAGCTTCATGTTCTTGTACTTGGGATCCTTGAGCTCGTCCTTCATGAACTCGATCCAGGTGTTCTGGTTGGTCGCGGTCTGCGCAGCGGACAGGATCGCGATCTCGCCCTTGTAGCCGATCTGTTCGGCGAGCAACTGCACCTCGGTCCGGCCCAGGTCCTCGGCGGACGCCTGCGAGACGAAGGCGTTACGGCAGTCCGCCTTGGTGTCGGAGTCGTACGTCACGACCTTGATGTCGTTCTTCATGGCCTGCTTGAGCGCCGTGCACAGCGCGCCCGGGTCCTGCGCGGAGACGGCCATCGCGTCGACCTGCTGCTGGGTGAGCGTGTTGACGTAACTCACCTGCCCGGCGGTGTCCGTCGCGCTGCTCGGACCGACCTCCTTGTAACTGGACCCCAGCTCCTTCAGAGCCGCCTCGCCACCCTTGTCGGCCGAGGTGAAGTACGGGTTGTTGACCTGCTTGGGCAGGAACCCGACGGTCAGCCCCTTCTTCAGCTCGGCATTCGGGTCGGCCTTACCGCCGGTGGCAGCGGAGGCGTCCTCATTGGCGACGTCCTTCTTGGTGGTACCGCCGCAGGCGGTGAGGGCGAGAGCGAGCGAGGTGGCGGCGGCGAGAGCCGCACAGGTACGGCGGAGGGATGACTTACGCATGACGGTTTCCTTTGAACGAGGGTGAGTGAAAGCGCCCCGATAGGGGCGCGGGGAACTGCGCGACCAGCCACAACGGACCCGCAGCCATACGACGGCCCTACGACGTGAGCCTCTGCGCCCGTGCCACGGCAATCTGGCGTGCCACTCGCGGCCCCAACACGGACAGCACCAGCAACACACCGGTGACGAGAATCTGCGTCTGCGCAGAAACGTCCTGAAGACTCATCACGTTCTGCAGCGCACCCAGCAGGAAGACACCGGCGATCGCACCGCCCAACGTCCCCTTGCCACCGTCGAAGTCGATGCCACCGAGCAACACGGCAGCGACAACCGACAGCTCAAGCCCTGTGGCGTTGTCATACCGAGCGGACGCGTAATGCAGGGCCCAGAAGATCCCGGTCAGCGAAGCCATGAGCCCCGTCACCGTGAACAGGATCAGCTTCTGCCGCTTGACCCGGACGCCGGCAAACCGCGCCGCCTCCTCACTCGCCCCGGTCGCGAAGACCGACCGCCCGAACGGCGTGGCATGCAGAACGATCACGCCGATCGCGAGAAGCACCAGGAAGGGCAGGAAGGCGTACGGGATGAACGTGTCGCCGATGCGTCCGGCCGCGAAGTCCAGGTACTGCGTGGGGAAGTCGGTCACCGCGTCGGAGCCGAGCACGATCTGTGCGATACCCCGGTAGGCGGCGAGAGTGCCGATGGTGACGGCGAGCGAGGGCAGCCCGAGCCGGGTGACGAGCAGACCGTTGATGAGGCCGCAGACCACGCCGAGCAGCAGGCAGATCGGGATGATCGCTTCGATCGTCATGCCCTCGTTCCACAGCGCGCCCATCACGGCGCCCGAGAGACCGGCGGTGGAGGCGACCGAGAGATCGATCTCGCCCGAAACGACCAGGAGGGTCATCGGCAGGGCGATCAAGGCGATCGGAAGGGTGTTGCCGATCAGGAACGACAGGTTGAGAGCATTTCCGAAACCGTCGACCGTGCCGAACGACAGCAGCAACACGACGATCAGAAGCGCGCCGACAACCGTGTCCCAGCGGATCGCGCGCGTCAAGGACTCAGGCATGGCGGGCGTTCCTCTTCTTCAGGGCCGAGGCCACGCGCAGCGCGACGACCCGGTCGACCGCGATGGCGAGGATGAGCAGGATGCCGTTGATGGCGAGCACCCAGACGGAGCTGACGCCGAGGGCGGGCAGCACGCTGTTGATGGAGGTCAGCAGCAGCGCGCCGAGCGCGGCGCCGTACACGCTGCCGGAGCCGCCGGTGAAGACGACACCGCCGACCACCACCGCGCTGACGACGGTGAGTTCGTAGCCGTTGCCGGTGCCGGAGTCGACGTTGCCGAACCGGGCCAGGTACATGGCGCCCGCGAGCCCGGCGAGGGCGCCGCAGAAGGTGTACGCGGCCAGGATCCGCTTGCGGACCGGGATGCCGGCGAGGCGGGCGGCCTCGGGGTTGGAGCCGAGCGCGTACAGCTCGCGTCCGCTGCCGTAGTGCTTGAGGTAGTACGCCGTCGCCACCAGGACCGCCAGCGCGATCAGCGCCAGCCACGGCACCGCCCAGATGCCGCCGGAGCCGAAGTCGACGAAGCCGTCCGGCAGGTCGGCGGCCGTGATCTGGCGGGAGCCGACCCAGATCGAGTCGATGCCCCGGATGATGTAGAGCGTGCCGAGGGTGACGACGAGGGCGGGCACCTGGCCGAGGCTGACGAGTAGCCCGTTCAGCAGGCCGAAGCCGATGCCGAGCAGGACGGCGAGGAGGATGGCCACGACGGAGTTGCCGCCGTTTTGGAGGTAGGTGCCGGCCGCGAAGGCGCTGATGCCGAGCGTCGAGCCGACCGAGAGGTCGACGTTGCGGGTGATGACGACCAGGGACTGGCCGGTGGCGACCAGCACCAGGATGGTCGCGTTGAGCAGCAGGTCCTTGATGCCCTGCTCGCTCAGGAACTCGCTGTTGCCCAGCTGGGTGATGACGATCATCACCAGGAACACGACCAGGATGGCCAGTTCCCGCATCTTGAAGACGCGGTCGACCAGCCGGGTGCCGCTGGACTTGGACACCTCGGTCACGGGAGCCGGGTCGGTGGTCACCGTCATGCGGCGGCCCTCCCCGTGGCTGCGGCCATCACGGTTTCCTCGGTGGCGTCGGAGCGCGGGATCTCGGCGGTGAGCCGGCCCTCGTGCATCACCAGCACGCGGTCGGCCATGCCGAGGATCTCGGGCAGGTCGGAGGAGATCATCAGAACGGCCACCCCGTCGGCGGCCAGCTCGCTGAGCAGCCGGTGGACCTCGGCCTTCGTGCCGACGTCGATGCCGCGGGTGGGCTCGTCGACGATCAGCACCTTGGGGCCGGTGGCCAGCCACTTGGCGAGGACGACTTTCTGCTGGTTGCCGCCCGAGAGGGTGTTCACGGTGTCGGCGATCCGGGCGTACTTGACCTGGAGCTTGACGGCCCAGTCGAGGGAGCGGCTGCGCTCGGCGCCGCGGTCCATGAGGCCCGCCTTGACGGTCGTACGGAGTCCGGTGAGGCCGATGTTCCGCTCGATGGACATGTCCATCACCAGGCCCTGAGCGCGCCGGTCCTCGGGGACGAGGGCCAGCCCGGCGGCCATGGCGGCGGAGGGGGCTCCGTTGGTCAGCTTCCGCCCCTGCACCTCGACCTCGCCGGCGTCCCAGCGGTCGATGCCGAAGACCGCGCGGGC
The DNA here is from genome assembly GCF_036014015.1 of Streptomyces sp. NBC_00457. Lineage (NCBI taxonomy): Bacteria > Bacillati > Actinomycetota > Actinomycetes > Kitasatosporales > Streptomycetaceae > Streptomyces > Streptomyces sp. NBC_00457. The sequence goes on from NZ_CP107905.1 coordinate 948,917, forward strand.
GACCTCCGTACGACCGGCGCCGACGAGTCCCGCGAGGCCGACGATCTCGCCGGTGCGGACCTCGAAGGAGACGTCGGTGAAGACTCCCTCACGGGTCAGCCGCCGGACGCTCAGGGCGACCTCACCGGGCCGGACGTCCTGCTTCGGGTACAGCTCGTCGAGGTCGCGGCCGACCATCCGGCGGACGAGGTCGTCCTCGGTCATGCCGTCCAGACGCTCGCTGGCGATCCAGGCACCGTCGCGCAGTGTGGTCACCGTCTGGCAGATCTGGAAGATCTCCTCCAGCCGGTGCGAGATGAACAGCACCGCGGCACCCTGTTCGCGCAGGGTGCGTACGACACCGAAGAGACGGGCCACCTCGCTGCCGGTGAGGGCGGCGGTCGGCTCGTCCATGATCAGGACGCGGGCGTCGAAGGAGAGCGCCTTGGCGATCTCGACGATCTGCTGGTCCGCGATGGACAGGCCGCGAGCAGGGCGGTCGGGGTCGAGTTCGACGCCCAGCCGTTGCATCAGCGCGGCGGTGGCGGTGTGCGTGGCCTTGTGGTCGATCCGGCCGAGGGTGCGCCGCGGTCGGCGGCCCATGAAGATGTTCTCGGCGATCGACAGGTCGGGGAAGAGCGTGGGCTCCTGGTAGATGACGGCGATACCGGCGTCGCGGGCGTCGCCGGGGCCGTGGAAGACGACGGGCTCACCGTCGAGCAGCACCTGGCCGGCGTCCGGCCGGTGCACTCCGGCGAGCGTCTTGATGAGGGTCGACTTGCCGGCGCCGTTCTCACCGGCGAGTGCGTGCGCCTCGCCGGGGAACAACTCCAGGGAGACGTCCCGCAGAGCGCGCACGGCGCCGAAGGACTTGGAAACGTCCTTCAGTGCCAGCACCGGGGCCGGACCCGTGTCGGACGGGTGGGTCATTGGGGGCTCCTCGACGACACCGGCGGGACTGGCCTCACCGCGTCGTGAAAGGTTTCAACTGGGTTGCCGGGACGTTAGGCACCGGAGCCATGTCACGTCAATGGGTCTGTGTCGAAAAAATTTCGATAGCCGAAGGTCACGGACCAGTCACGGACATCGGGGTTGGTCAGAGGGGTTGACACCCCTTCGGAGGCGCCATAGCTTCCCGTTCTGAATCGTTTCATGCGACAGTCATTCCAGCAGTCGTTGCCGCAGTAGTTACGACCCGATGCCACAGGAGTCCTGAAGTGACCGAACTCGCCGCGGTGAAGGCCGCCCTGAAGACCCAGGCCGTCGAGACGCCGTCGTGGGCGTACGGGAACTCGGGTACGCGGTTCAAGGTGTTCGCGCAGCGAGGCGTGCCGCGGACGCCGCGGGAGAAGCTGGACGACGCGGCCCAGGTGCACGCGTTCACCGGTGTCGCGCCGACCGTTGCCCTGCACATTCCGTGGGACAAGGTCGACGACTACGCGGCGCTGGCGAAGTACGCCGAAGAGCGCGGCGTGAAGCTGGGCGCGATCAACTCCAACACTTTCCAGGACGACGACTACAAGCTCGGCAGCATCTGCCATCCGGAGGCGGTGGTGCGGCGCAAGGCTGTCGATCACTTGCTGGAGTGCGTCGACATCATGGATGCGACGGGCTCCGCCGATCTGAAGCTGTGGTTCGCGGACGGTACGAATTACCCCGGGCAGGATGATCTACGGGAGCGGCAGGACCGGCTGGCCGAGGGGCTTGCGGAGGTGTACGAGCGGCTCGGAGACGGGCAGCGGATGCTGCTGGAGTACAAGTTCTTCGAGCCTGCCTTCTATTCGACCGATGTACCGGACTGGGGCACGGCGTATGCGCACTGCCTCAAGTTGGGGCCGAAGGCTCAGGTGGTGGTCGACACCGGCCATCATGCGCCGGGTACGAACATCGAGTTCATCGTGGCGACGCTGCTGCGGGAGGGGAAGCTCGGGGGGTTCGACTTCAACTCGCGCTTCTATGCGGACGACGACCTGATGGTCGGGGCCGCCGACCCGTTCCAGTTGTTCCGGATCATGTACGAGGTGGTGCGTGGGGGTGGGTTCACGTCCGACGTCGCCTTCATGCTCGATCAGTGTCACAACATCGAGGCGAAGATTCCGGCGATCATTCGGTCGGTGATGAATGTGCAGGAGGCTACGGCGAAGGCGCTGCTGGTCGACCGGTCGGCGTTGGCTGACGCGCAGGCCTCGGGTGATGTCCTTGAGGCGAATGCCGTGCTGATGGATGCGTACAACACGGATGTTCGGCCGCTGCTTCGTGAAGTGCGCGAGGAGATGGGGTTGGACGGGGACCCGATGGCTGCGTATCGCCGGTCCGGGTGGGCCGAGAAGATTGTCGCTGAGCGAGTTGGAGGGGAGCAGGCCGGTTGGGGCGCGTAAGCGTCTGCCGGGTTCTGGTCTCTGCGGGGTGCGGGCCGTTTGTGGCTGGTCGCGCAGTTCCCCGCGCCCCTGAGTACGTGCACTTGCCCTCTCTCAAGTAAGGACTGGAAGTTCATGGCACCGCACCCCGAAGCCGTCTCTCTCCTCGCCCGGTCCAATCGGCTCGGCGCTGATCCTCGTAACACCAACTACGCCGGCGGGAACACGTCCGCCAAGGGGACCGACACGGATCCCGTCACCGGGGGTGATGTGGAGCTGATGTGGGTCAAGGGGTCCGGGGGTGACCTCGGGACTCTCAAGGAAGCCGGGCTGGCCGTGTTGCGGCTGGATCGGATGCGGGCGCTCGTCGAGGTCTATCCGGGGGTCGAGCGCGAGGACGAGATGGTGGCCGCGTTCGACTACTGCCTGCATGGCAAGGGCGGGGCGGCTCCGTCGATCGACACGGCGATGCACGGGCTGGTCGAGGCCGCGCATGTGGATCATCTGCATCCGGACTCCGGGATCGCGCTCGCCTGCGCCGTCGACGGGGAGAAGCTGACCGCCGAGTGTTTCGGGGACAGCGTGGTGTGGGTGCCGTGGCGGCGGCCCGGGTTTCAGCTCGGGCTGGACATCGCGGCCGTGAAGAAGGCCAATCCGCAGGCCGTCGGATGCATTCTCGGCGGGCACGGGATCACCGCCTGGGGTGACACCTCCGAGGAGTGCGAGCGCAACTCGCTGCACATCATCCGTACCGCCGAGGCGTTCCTCGAGGAGCGCGGGAAGGCCGAGCCCTTCGGGCCGGTGATCGAGGGGTACGCCGCCCTCAGCGCCGGCGAGCGGCGGGAGCGGGCAGCCGCACTGGCGCCTCATGTGCGTGCCCTCGCGTCGCAGGACCGCCCCCAGGTGGGCCACTTCAACGACTCCGAGGTCGTCCTCGACTTCCTCGCGTCCGCCGAGCATCCTCGGCTCGCCGCGCTCGGTACGTCCTGCCCCGATCACTTCCTGCGCACGAAGGTACGGCCGCTGGTGCTCGACCTGCCGCCGACCGCGCCGCTGGACGAGGCGATCGCACGGCTGAAGGAGCTGCACGCCGCCTACCGCGAGGAGTACGCCGCCTACTACCAGCGGCACGCCCTGCCCGACTCCCCCGCGATGCGCGGTGCCGACCCGGCGATCGTGCTGGTTCCCGGGGTCGGCATGTTCAGCTTCGGCAAGGACAAGCAGACCGCGCGGGTGGCCGGTGAGTTCTACGTCAACGCCATCAATGTGATGCGCGGGGCCGAGGCCGTGTCGACGTACGCGCCGATCGAGGAGTCCGAGAAGTTCCGTATCGAGTACTGGGCGCTCGAGGAGGCCAAGCTTCAGCGGATGCCGAAGCCCAAGGCGCTGGCGACGCGGGTCGCGCTGGTGACCGGGGCGGGCAGTGGGATCGGGAAGGCGATCGCCGGGCGGCTGGTGGCCGAGGGGGCGTGTGTCGTCGTCGCGGATCTGAATGCCGAGAACGCGGCCGCCGTCGCCGAGGAGCTGGGCGGGCCCGACAAGGCCGTCGCCGTGACGGTTGATGTGACGTCCGAGGAGCAGATCGCCGATGCCTTCAAGGCGGCCGTGCTCGCCTTCGGCGGGGTCGATCTGGTGGTCAACAACGCCGGAATCTCCATCTCCAAGCCGCTGCTCGAGACTTCGGCGAAGGACTGGGACCTGCAGCACGACATCATGGCCCGGGGGTCCTTCCTCGTCTCGCGCGAGGCGGCGCGGGTGATGATCGCGCAGGAGCTGGGCGGCGACATCGTCTACATCGCCTCCAAGAACGCCGTCTTCGCCGGGCCGAACAACATCGCGTACTCCGCCACCAAGGCCGATCAGGCGCACCAAGTGCGGCTGCTGGCCGCCGAGTTGGGTGAGTACGGGATCCGGGTCAACGGGGTCAATCCCGATGGCGTGGTGCGTGGGTCCGGGATCTTCGCCGGTGGCTGGGGTGCGCAGCGGGCGGCCGTGTACGGGGTGGAGGAGGCGAAGCTGGGCGAGTTCTACGCCCAGCGGACCATCCTCAAGCGCGAGGTGCTGCCCGAGCATGTCGCGAACGCCGTGTTCGCGCTGACCGGTGGGGAGTTGACGCACACCACCGGGCTGCATGTCCCGGTCGACGCCGGCGTCGCGGCCGCGTTCCTGCGATGAGCACGGGTGTGAAGTCGTACGCCGCGGTCGACCTCGGCGCGTCCAGCGGGCGCGTCATGGTCGGCCGTGTCGGGCCCGACTCGCTGGAGCTGACGGAGGCCCACCGGTTCGCGAACCGGCCGGTACGGGTGCCGGAGGGGCTGCGGTGGGACGTGCTCGGGCTGTATGCCGGAGTGCTGGACGGGCTCAGGGCGGCGGGTCAGGTGGACTCCGTCGGCATCGACAGCTGGGCCGTGGACTACGGGCTGCTGGACGCCGACGGTGCGCTGCTCGGGAACCCCGTGCACTACCGGGACGCGCGGACCGAGGGCATCGCGAAGAAGGTGTGGGCGACGGTGCCCGCCCCCGAGCTGTATGCGGCGACGGGACTGCAGTACGCGCCCTTCAACACGCTGTACCAGCTGGTCGCCGCCCGTTCCACCCAGCAACTGGCGTACGCCAAGCGTCTGTTGCTCGTCCCGGATCTGCTCGCCTACTGGCTCACCGGCGAGCAGGGCACCGAGCTGACCAACGCCTCCACGACCCAGCTGATCGATCCCCGGACGCGCGACTGGTCGTACGACGTCGCCGCCCGGCTCGGGATCGACCTCGGCCTGTTCGCGCCGCTCAGACAGCCCGGGGACCCGGCGGGCGTGCTGCTGCCCGAGGTGCTGGAGGAGACCGGGCTGACCGGGCCGGTGCCGGTCACGACGGTCGGCTCGCACGACACGGCGTCGGCGGTTGCCGCTGTACCGGCCGAGGGTGAGCGGTTCGCGTACATCTGCACCGGCACCTGGTCCCTGGCGGGCCTGGAGCTGGACGCGCCCGTGCTGAGCGAGGCGAGCCGCGCCGCCAACTTCACCAATGAGCTGGGGCTGGACGGAACAGTCCGGTATCTGCGCAACATCATGGGACTGTGGCTGCTCCAGGAGTGCGTACGGGCCTGGGGTGAGCCGGAGTTGGGCGGGTTGCTGCTCGACGCGGCCAACGCGCCGGCGCTGCGGTCGGTCGTGGACGCGGGCGACTCGGCGTTCCTCGCGCCGGGGCGGATGCCGGAGCGGATCGCCGAGGCCTGCCGGGTCTCGGGGCAGCCGGTGCCCGAGTCGCCCGCCGAGATCACGCGCTGCATCCTCGACTCCCTCGCGCTCGCCCATCGCCGGGCGGTCGAGGAGGCGCAGCGGCTGGCCGGGCACCCGGTCGACGTCGTGCACATCGTGGGTGGCGGCACGCGCAACGCATTGCTGTGCCAGCTCACCGCCGACGCCTGCGGACTGCCGGTCGTGGCGGGTCCGACGGAGGCCGCCGCCCTCGGGAACGTCCTGGTCCAGGCGCGGGCCCACGGGCTCGTCGGCGACCTCGCGGGAATGCGGCGCCTGCTCACCCGTACACAGCCGCTCACCCGATACGAGCCGCGCGGCGACATCGCGCGCTGGCGCAAGGCGGAGGCCCGGCTCACCCGGCGGTGACCGGGGACTCCCCCACGTCCTGTTGCCCGACTACGCTGCACTCATCCGATGATCAACCACAAGGAGCCGCGATGCGTGTCGCCCTGTTCCTGACCTGTGTCAACGACACGCTCTATCCGGACACCGGCCGCGCCGTGGTGAAACTGCTGACCAGGCTGGGCGTCGACGTCGACTTCCCGATGGCCCAGACCTGCTGCGGGCAGGCGCACTACAACACCGGCTACCGGCATGAGGCGGAGCCGCTGGCCCGGCATTTCTCCGATGTCTTCGGGGAGTACGAGGCGATCGTGACCCCGTCCGGGTCGTGCGGGGCGATGGTGCGGGAGCTGTATCCGCGGATGGGCGAGCGGGCGCGGGCCGAGGGACGCGGGGACACGCTCGCGGCCACGTTGGCGCCGGTGATCCCGAAGACGTACGAGCTCACGGAGTTCCTGGTGGACGTGCTCGGGGTGACGGACGTCGGCGCGTACTACCCGCACAAGGTGACCTACCACCCGACCTGCCACGGGCTGCGCAGCCTGGGCCTGGGGGACAGGCCGCGGCGGCTGCTCCAGGCCGTCAAGGGGCTGGAGCTGGCCGAGCTGCCGGGTGCCGACGAGTGCTGCGGATTCGGCGGCACCTTCGCCCTGAAGAACTCCGACGTCTCGGCTGCGATGGGCGCGGACAAGGTGCGCAACGCCGAGTCGACGGGCGCCGAGGTGCTGTGCGCGGCCGACAACTCCTGCCTCATGCACATCGGCGGGACGATGGCCCGGATCGGCACCGGCATGCGGCCCGTCCACATCGCGGAGATCCTGGCGAGCACGGAAGAGGAGCCGGCGGAATGAGCGGGCGTACCGGAGAGGAGCCGCGCGCATGAGCGGGACGTTCGTAGGGATGCCGGCCTTCCCGAAGGCCGCGCACGAGGCGGTGCACAACCAGACGCTGCGCGGCAATCTGCGGCACGCCACCCACACCATCCGCGCCAAGCGGGAGAAGGCGGTCGCCGAGGTCTCCGACTGGGCGGCGCTGCGCGAGGCGGGCAAGCAGATCAAGGACCACACGCTCCGCCATCTCGACCGCTATCTCGTGCAGTTGGAGGAGTCGGTCACGGCAGCGGGCGGGACGGTCCACTGGGCGGCCGACGCCGACGAGGCCAACCGGATCGTGACGCGACTGGTCAAGGAGACCGGCGAGTCGGAAGTCGTCAAGGTCAAGTCGATGGCCACGCAGGAGATCGGGCTCAACGAGGCGCTGGAAGAGGAGGGCATCCGCGCCTACGAGACCGATCTCGCCGAGTTGATCGTGCAGTTGGGCAAGGACCGGCCCTCGCACATCCTCGTCCCGGCGATCCACCGCAACCGTGGCGAGATCCGGGACATCTTCGCCCGCGAGATGAGCGAGTGGGGCCGCCCGGCACCGGACGGCCTCACCGACACACCCGCCGAACTCGCCGAGGCAGCACGCCTGCACCTCCGCGAGAAGTTCCTGCGCGCCAAAGTCGGCGTCTCCGGCGCCAACTTCATGGTCGCCGAGACCGGCACGATGGTCGTCGTGGAGTCCGAGGGCAACGGGCGGATGTGCCTGACCCTGCCCGAGACGCTGATCTCGGTCGTCGGCATCGAGAAGATCGTGCCGACCTGGCAGGACCTGGAGGTGTTCCTGCAGACGCTGCCGCGTTCGTCGACGGCGGAGCGCATGAACCCGTACACGAGCATGTGGACCGGCACGACGGACTCCGAGAGCGCCGACGGGCCGCGCACCTTCCACCTGGTGCTTCTCGACAACGGCCGCACCGACACCCTCGCCGACGAGGTCGGCCGCCAGGCCCTGCGCTGCATCCGCTGCTCGGCCTGTCTCAACGTGTGCCCGGTGTACGAGCGGGCCGGCGGCCACGCCTACGGCTCGGTCTATCCGGGCCCGATCGGCGCCATCCTCAGTCCCCAACTCCGGGGCACGGAAAGCGAGATCGACGCCTCACTGCCGTACGCCTCGTCGCTGTGCGGTGCCTGCTACGAGGTGTGCCCGGTCGCCATCGACATCCCCGAGGTGCTGGTGCATCTGCGGGAACGCGTCGTGGAGGGCGGCCAGGTGACACGGGCGGGCAACAAGGTGGTGCTGAAACCGGCCAAGGGACATGCCGCCGAGCGGGCCGCCATGCGCGCGGCACGCTGGGCGTTCGCCCGCCCGGGCGCCCTGCGCACCGGCCAGCGGCTCGCCTCCCGCACCCGGCGGCTGCATCCGCGCTCGATTCCGGGTCCCGGCAAGGCGTGGAGCGAGACCCGGGCCCTGCCCGCACTGCCGTCCGAGCCGTTCCGGGACTGGTGGCAGCGCACGCGGGGCGGCAGCGGAAAGGACGGTGCGAAGTGAGCAGCAGGGAGCGGATCCTGGGCCGGGTGCAGCGCGCGCTCGCGGACGTGCCACCGGACGCCACGCCGTACGACCAGGCGGTCTCGCGCACCTATCTGAGCGAGCACGGGAACCGGAGTGTCGAGGAGACGGTGGATCTGCTCGCCGAGAATCTGGCGGACTATCGGGCGATCGTGCATCGCACGGACGGTGCCGGACTCGCCGGAGTGATCGCGGGGTTGCTCGACGCACGGGGATCGGCGTCCGTCGTCGTGCCGCCGGGGCTGGACGAAGGGTGGCTGGCGGCGACCGAGGTGGCCCAGGTGCCGGACCGGGCCGAGAGCACGTCGTACGAACTGGACCAGGTCGACAGTGTGGTGACCGGCTGCGCGCTCGCCATCGCCGAGACCGGCACGATCGTCCTGGACGGCTCCCCCGACCAGGGCCGCCGCCGGATCACCCTCGTCCCCGACCACCACATCTGTGTCGTACGGGTCCCCGGCCAGGTCGTGTCGTCCGTGCCGCAGGCCCTGCCCCGGCTCGACCCGACACGCCCGCTGACCTGGATCTCCGGTCCCTCCGCGACCAGCGACATCGAACTCGACCGGGTCGAGGGGGTGCACGGACCGCGCACCCTGGAGGTGATTCTGGTGAGCGGGGAGTGATCGGCGCGGCGGTATCAGGCGTCAGCTGTATTTCATCGGGCAGCCGCGTCTCAGGGAATGGCGGGCGGCGCTCAGATACAACGCCGTGTAGAAGGCCGTGTCCAGGTCCTTGGCCCATGGTCCGGGGCGGGCTGCGGTCATCTCCCGCGCCGGGCCGTCCAGGAACCACGACGTGAGTTCCAGGTTGCCGTTCGTGGCCGGTATCTCGGGCGGGAGGCCTATGACCGTTGCCAGTTGTTCCGCGAGGGCGAGCACCTGGGGTGCGCCGGCGAGCATGGTCTCGTCGGTGTAGGAGGACTCGACGGGCAGTCGGATCTCCTCGTCGAGCGAGATGGGAACCAGCACGGTCCAGCCCAGGAGCCGTTCCTCCGCCTCCCGTGACAGGTGGGCCCGGCACAGCGCACTGAATCCGTCCATGGGTGGAACGAGCTTCTCCTCGAATGCCGACGCCTCCGGCACCCACTCGTACGGCGGCAGTCCGCGCCGCCGCAGCTCCTCGTTCAGCCCGGCCGACACCGCGCCCAGTCCACCTTCCTCCTCATCCTCGTCGAACCACTCCTGCGCACCGACCCCGACAAGGTAGATCCCCATGACCGCCAACGTACAACGCACCACTGACAGTCCCCCGGGCCTCACCTCAGCCCTGGTGACCCGTACAGGGTGTTGCCGAGTACACCCTCCAATACGGGTTCTGCGCCCAATGTGGTCCCGCCTCCGTCTCCGTAGCGTCTTGGGCATGGCACAGGGCGTGCCGGAGTGAGGGTGATGACGAAATGTTTCGCACAGGTTCGCGACGTATGCACGACAAGGGACCCGCCGCCGAGGCGCTGCGGCTGGTCAAGGTCACCAAGACCTACGGCTCCGACGACAGCGCCGTGACCGCCCTGGACGGGGTCACGCTCAGCCTCGGGCGGGGCACGTTCACCGCCGTGATGGGGCCGTCGGGCTCGGGGAAGTCGACGCTGCTGCAGTGCGCGGCCGGTCTGGACCGGCCCGACAGCGGCATCGTGCTGGTCGACGGGGCGGAGATGACGGGTGACACGGAGGCCGAGCTGACGAAGTTCCGGCGCCGGCGGATCGGGTTCGTGTTCCAGCAGTACAACCTGCTGGAGACGCTGACCGTCGCGCAGAACACCGTGCTGCCGCTGAAGCTCGCCGGGCAGCGCGTCGACCGGCGGCGGGCCCGGGAGGTGCTGACCTCCGTGGGGCTCGGTGAGCGGCTCGGGCACCGTCCCGACCAGCTCTCGGGCGGTCAGCGGCAGCGGGTGGCGATCGCCCGCGCGCTGGTCACCGAACCCCGGGTGGTCTTCGCGGACGAGCCGACGGGCGCACTGGACACGCGCAGCGCCCGGGAGGTGCTGCTGCTGCTTCAGGAGGCGGTGCGGGTGCACGGCCGGACCGTGGTGATGGTGACGCACGACCCGGTCGCCGCCTCGTACGCCGACTCGGTGCTGTTCCTCGCGGACGGCCGGCTGGCCGGCCGGATGGACGCGCCGACGCCCGACGCGGTCGCCGAGCGGCTGGCCCACCTGGGCGACGACGCGCTGCAGGGGGTGTGAGCGATGTTCTTGCTGGCCATGCGGTCGATCCGGCAACGGCCCGGACGCTTCCTCGCGACGCTGCTGTCCGCGTTCCTCGGCGCGGCGATCATCATGACGTTCAACTCGATGCACGACACCGCCGGACAGCCCGGCATCGACTCGACCAGCTCCGAGACGCTGAGCCTGTCGGCGAGCGTCGTCGGCGGCTACGGCACGCTGCTGGTGTTCTTCGCCGTCGCCTCGACGCTCACGGTCAACGTCCGCCAGCGGGCTGCCGAGCTGGAGCTGCTGCGCTGCTCGGGGGCGACTCCGGCGCAGATCAAGCGGATGGTCGTCGGTGAGGCGGTGGCCGTGGCCCTGGTGGGCGCGGCGCTGGCGATCGGCCCGGCGATGCTGGGTGGGCGGCTGCTGCTGGACGTGTTCCAGGACAGCGGCCAGGTCGCCGGGTCCGTCGACCACTCCTTCGGGCCGATCGCGCTGATGTCGGGCATCGACATCACGCTGCTCGCGGCGGCGGGCGCCGCGTTCCTCGCCGTACGGCGGGCGACGCGCCGGCGCGAACGGCGGGACGGGAAGCGGAAGTTCTTCGCGTACGCCGCTCTGGTCGTCGGCGCTGTGGCGGTGACGTCCACCTTCGCGATGTCGGCGACGGACGAGGCGCTGATGGCGGCTCCGGCGCAGGGCGCGATCCTGCTGTCGGTGGGTTTCGCGCTGCTGGCGACGCGGCTGCTGAAGGGCCTGCTGAACGGGCTGTCGCTGTCGGGGGCGAGCGGCTGGCTGGCCGTGCGCAACCTGCGGGAGCGGGCGGAGCATCTCGCCGGGATCCTGATGTCGCTGATCCTGTTCACGGCGGTGTCCACGGCGACGCTCACCATGCAGGCGGTGGAGAGCGACACGGTCGAGAAGCTGGGGATCGTCAAGGACGTCGACGCCAAGACGCTGGAGACCCTGAACTTCACGGTCGTCGGCATCATCGTCGCGTTCGTCTGCGTGATGCTGGTCAACTCGCTGTACGCGGCGACGACGTACCGGGCCCGGGAGTTCGGGCAGCAGCGGCTGGCCGGGGCGACTCCGGGTCAGGTGCTCGGTGTGGTGGGCGCCGAGGGGCTGGTGCTCACGGTGACCGGTGTCTTCTTCGGCACGGTGGCGGCGCTGGCGGGGATCGTCCCGTTCACCGTCGTCCGCTCGGACGAGGTACTGCCGGGCCAGTTCTTCGGCATCTGGTTCACGGTCGTCGCGATCGCGGCGGCGGTGACGATGGGGACGAGCCTGGCCACGACCCGGCGGGTGCTGCGTACTCCGGCGGTCGAAGCGGTGGGGCTCGCGGCCTGAGCGAGGGGGACTCGGTAAGGGGCGGTCGCCATAGCGGCCGCCCCTTACGCCTGCTCGACCGCCTGTGCGATATGCGGCTCCGGGGCCGGTCGAGCTGAGGCCTCCTAAGCGGCCCTGGTGAAGTCGGCTACGGTTCGGCAGCGCCCCGAAGGGGCGCGGGGAACTGCGCGACCAGCCACGACGGCCCCGCAGACGAGCGACAGCCAATCGCGGCCGGCGGTACTCGATCGCCGGAAGTCGCGTGACAGGCGTCCTGAACAAGCGCTTAGATAGCGGCAGGAACGCCCACCGAGCGGGAGGCCCCGTTGTTCACATCCGTAGACGAAGTCTCCGCCCGTCTCGCCGAGACCGGCTATCTCGCCTCCCCCGCGGTCGCCACCACCGTTTTCCTCGCCGACCGTCTCGGCAAGCCGCTCCTGGTGGAGGGCCCCGCCGGCGTCGGCAAGACGGAACTCGCCAAGGCCGTCGCCACGATCGCCGGAGCGGAGCTCATACGGCTGCAGTGCTACGAAGGCGTCGACGAGTCCCGCGCGCTGTACGAGTGGAACCACGCCAAGCAGCTGCTGCGCATCACCGCGGGCCGCGACGAGACCTGGGACGAGACGCGCACCGACATCTTCAGCGCGGAGTTCCTGCTCCCCCGCCCGCTGCTGACGGCCATCCGTGGCGACACCCCGAAGGTCCTGCTGATCGACGAGACCGACAAGGCGGACGTCGAGGTGGAGGGCCTGCTGCTCGAAGTGCTGAGCGACTTCCAGGTCACCGTCCCCGAACTGGGCACGGTCACGGCCACGCGCCGCCCCTTCGTCGTCCTCACCTCGAACGCGAGCCGCGAGCTGTCCGAGGCGCTGCGCCGCCGCTGCCTGTTCCTCCATATCGGCTTCCCCGACGAGGAGTTGGAGCGCCGGATCGTACGGCTGAAGGTGCCGGACCTCGACGAGGCGCTGGCCGCGTCGGTGGTGCGCGTCGTCGGCGCGCTGCGGGCGATGGACCTGCGCAAGGTGCCCTCGGTCGCCGAGACCGTCGACTGGGCGCGCACGTTGCTGGCGCTGGGCGCCGACACGCTGGACGAGACGGTCGTACAGGCCAGTCTGGGCGTGCTCCTCAAGCACCAGGACGACGTCCTGAAGGCGGCCGCCAAGCTCGATCTGGACGCCGTGTGACCGCGGCGGCGTCGGATGTCGCGGCGCGGCTGACGGACTTCGTCGCCGCGCTCCGTGCGCACGGCATCCGCATCGGCACAGGGGAGACCGTGGACGCCGGCCGGGCGGTGGCGGCGCTGGGCCTGGCGGACCGTGAGCGACTGCGCGAGGGACTGGCCGCGACGCTGCTGCACGGCACGGGACAGCGGCCGGTGTTCGACCCGGTCTTCGACCTGTACTTCCCACGGGGCGTGGGAGCGCCGGAGGAGCGGCCCGCGGACCGGGACGATCTGCGGGACCGGCTCGCGAAAGCCCTGACCGCCAACGACACCGCGTTGATGGGCCGGTTGGCGGGCGAGGCCGTCGACGGCTTCGGCGGATACGGGAGTTCACCGGCGTCGGACGGCTGGTCGTCGTACCAGACCCTCGACCGGCTCCGCCCGCAGACGCTGCTGGCCCGGGTCCGCGACGACATCCGGGCGCAGGGCGGCACTTCGGGGTTCGCGGACCGGCTCCTCGACGACGAGATACGGCGGCGGATCGAGGCGTTCCGGGCGATGGTGGCCACGGAGGCGCGGCGCCGGGTCGCCGAGCGGCGCGGGCGGGACGAGATCGCCCGGCGTGCGGTGGCCCCGACCGCCGACCGGGTCGACTTCCTGTACGCCGGGCGGGACCGGGTGGCCGAGCTGCGCAGGACGGTGCAGCCGCTCGCCCGGAAGCTCGCCACCCGGCTGGCGGCACGCCGGCGCCGTGCCGCGCGGGGCACGATCGACCTGCGCCGGACGCTGCGCGGCTCGCTGTCGACGGGCGGGGTGCCGATGCGGCCCGTGCTGCGCCGGCGCCGTCCGGCCCGGCCCGAACTGGTGCTGCTGTGCGATGTGTCGGGCTCCGTGTCCGGCTTCTCGGACTTCACGATGCTGCTGGTGCAGGCGCTGCACGACCAGTTCAGCAAGGTGCGGGTGTTCGCCTTCGTCAACCGGATCGACGAGGTGACCGGGCTGCTCCGGCACGGCGTCGCCGATCCCCAGGGGCTCGGCGCCCGCATCCAGACGGAGGCCACGCTCACCCGATGGCACGGCAGCAGCGACTACGGCGTGGCGCTGGGCGAGTTCGCGGAGCACTACGCCGACGCGCTGGGCCCGCGTACGACCGTGTTCGTTCTCGGCGACGCCCGCACCAACATGAGCGACCCGAACCTGCCCGCCGTACGCGACATCGCCGAACGGGCCCGCCGCGTCTACTGGTTGAACCCCGAGCCGCGCACGCTGTGGGGCACCGGCGACTCGGCCGCACCCGAGTACGCCGGAGTCGTCGCAATGCACGAGTGCCGCAACGTCCGGCAGCTCGGCGACCTGATCGCCCGCCTGCTGCCGGTGTGATCAGGCGGCGAGCTGCGGATAGAGCACCGCGAGGTCCGCGGACAGGCCCGCCTTGACCTGCCGGGAGATGTCGTCCGCCAGCACCTCGTAGGCTCCGGCCGCGATGCCGTCGAGGGCCTGCGCCGCCACGCTCTCGGGCGTGGACTTCGGCTCGTCGATCCGCGCCGTCATGTCCGTGTCGACATAGCCGACATGAAGGCCGGTGACCTCGATACCGCGCGGCTTGAGGTCGAGGCGCAGGGAGTTGGTCTGCGACCAGAGGGCGGCCTTCGAGGCGCTGTAGGAGCCGGCGAGACCGATCCACGACAGCGCCGAGTGCACGTTGAGGATGTGGCCGCCGCCGTTGCGCTCGATGACCGGCACGAAGGCGCGGGTGACGAGGAGCGGTCCGTAGAAGTTCGTCTCAAACTCGCGGCGGATGTCGTCGACGGACGAGGCGAGGAAGTTGGCGTTCACGCTCGCGCCCGCGTTGTTGATCAGCAGGGTGACGTCCTGCGCCTGCTCGGCGGCGGCCGCGACGGACGCCGGGTCGCCGACCTCGAGGGCCAGCGGCACGGCATCGGGGTGGGTGACGGTCCGTGGGTCGCGGGCGGTGGCGTACACCTTCTTGGCGCCGCGCTCGTACAGGGCCGCGACCAGGGCACGGCCGATACCGCGGCTGCCGCCGGTTACCAGGGCGACGGATCCTTCGATGGTTGTCATGGGACGCTCCGCACTCTTCTCAGCAAGACAAGGCAAGGACGGAAAACCGATCGTTTTCCATGTGGACACGAGTAGCGTAAACCGATCGGTTTTCCAGAGCAAGCGCGCCCCCTGTTCCGTACATCTCTCCCGGACCCCTAGGGGTGCTCTCCGGGGCGAACCAGGGCTTGCTCCTCATTCCCGGGCAGACCTCGCTCTTCTACGCTCCGTGGTAACAGAGGGGGGATTCCATGAAGGCTGTGATCCAGGACCGGTACTGCTCGGCGGACGAGCTGGAGTTCAGGGAGGTCGACCGGCCGGTACCGAAGCCCGACCAGGTGCTCGTGCGGGTGCAGGCGGCGTCCGTCAACGCCAAGGACTGGCACATGATGCACGGCGACCCGAAGCTGATGCGCATCTCCATGGGGCTGCGCGCACCCAAGCTGAAGATCCGCGGCAATGACTTCGCGGGCCGGGTCGAGGCCGTCGGCAGCGAGGTGAAGGGGCTGCATCCGGGCGACGAGGTGTTCGGCGAGACCGACGGGACGTTCGCCGAGTACGCGTGCGCCCGCGCCGCGGCCGTGGCCCCGAAACCGCCCGGCCTCACCTTCGAGCAGGCCGCCGCGATACCGGTGGCGGGGTGCACCGCGCTCATGGGCCTGCGTGATGTGGCCCGCGTCCGGTCCGGGCAGACGATCCTGATCAACGGCGCGTCCGGCGGCGTCGGCACGTTCGCGGTGCAGCTCGCGAAGGAGTACGGCCTGGACGTCACCGCGGTGTGCCGGACCCGCAACGTGGACATGGTCCGCTCGCTCGGCGCGGACCATGTCGTCGACTACAGCCAGGAGGACTTCACCCGGAGCGGACGCCGGTACGACGTGGTGCTCGATCTGGTCGGCAACAAGTCGCTGAGCGAGTTCCGGAGCGTACTGACCCCGGCCGGCACGCTGGTGCTGTCCGGCGGCGGGACCTACGACGGTGGCACCTTCTTCGGGCCGATGAGTCTCTTCTTCCAGGCGCGGGCGGTCGGCAGGTTCGTATCGCACCGCGTGGTCGAGATCTCGGCGGTGGTGACCACGGAGTATCTGACCGTCCTGGGCGAGCTGGCCGAGTCGGGAAAGGTGGTCCCGGTCATCGACCGCACGTATCCGTTCGCCGAGATACCGGAGGCGATCCGGTACCTGGAGGTGGAGCACGCGCGCGCGAAGGTCGTCATCACGGTGTGAGGGGTGCTACCCCTCCTTGGCCTTGGCGTATTCCTGTGCCATGCCTCCCGCGAAGTCGTACGCGATGACCGGCTCGTCGCCCACGACCCAGGCGTCGTGTCCCGGCGGGCACACGAAGACGTCGCCGGGTCCGACCTCGCTCTCGGCGCCGTCGTCCATGCGGATGCGCAAACGGCCTTCGACGACATAGCCGTTGTGGTGGATCTGACAGCTTTCGGTCCCGGCTATCGGCGCTATGGACTCCGACCAGCGCCAGCCGGGCTCGAAGGTCGCCACCGCGAAGTCGAGTCCGGTCATGTGAACGGTTTCCAGATGGCCTCGGGGGAAGTCCCTCCGCTCGTCCGGCTTGTCGAGCGTCTTGATCTCGAGCATGACGCTCCTCCTTTCCGGCCGCGCACTGCGGCCGGGGCCGGTCTCCGTCTCCGGGCGGCCACGAACGGCGCCGGCGGTGACCGTGCCCCATGCGTCCATCGTCCTCCCGGACGACCAAGACCACCACGTCAGCCGGCGCCGCCGCACAGCCGCGCGAAGCGCTCGGCATCGATGTTGCCGCCGGAGACGATCACACCGACCCGCCGCGGCAGGGCACCGGTCCGACCGTTGAGCAGGGCGGCCAGCGGCGTCGCGCCGCTGGGCTCCACGACGATCTTCAGCCGCTCGAAGGCGAACCGCATCGCGTCCCTGATGTCGTCGTCCCCGACCAGGGCGATCTCGTCGACCAGCCGTCGGTTCACGGAGAAGGTGAGCTCTCCGGGTGTGTGCAGGGCCTGTCCGTCGGCGATGGTGCGGGGCACGGGGATCTCGATGCGCCGGTCCGCCTCCAGCGACCTCTTGGTGTCGTCCCCGGCCTCCGGCTCGACGCCGATCATCCGGATCGCCGGATACAGGCCCTTGGCGACCGTGGCACTGCCGGCCATCAGCCCGCCCCCGCCGACCGGCGTGACGAGCGCGTCCAACTCACCCGCTTCTTCGAGGAGTTCCAGGGCGGCGGTGCCCTGCCCGGCGATGACATGCGGATGCTCGTACGGCGGGATGAGCGCGAGGCCCCGCTCGGCGGCCAGGGCCTCACCGATGGCGATGCGGTCGCCGGTGTAGCGGTCGTACGTCACGATCTCGGCGCCGTATCCGGCGGTGGCGTCCATCTTGGAGCGCGGGGCGTCCTCCGGCATGAGGATCACGGCGGTGGTGCCGAGTTCACGGGCGGCCAGAGCGACGGCCTGGGCGTGGTTGCCGGAGGAGTAGGCGGCGATGCCCCGGGCCAGCTGCTCCGGTCTCAGCCGGGAGGCCGCGTTGTAGGCGCCGCGGAACTTGAAGGCGCCCACACGCTGGAAGTTCTCGCACTTGAGGAACACCTTGGCGCCGACGAGTGCGTCCAGCGTCCGTGAACGCAGCACCGGGGTGCGGTGCGCGACGCCCTTGAGCCGGGCGGCGGCGTCACGGACGTCATCGAGGGTGACCGGCGGGGTCGTGGTAGTCACGCGTGTCCTCCATCGGCGTCGGGGTGGCCTCGGGCTCGATTCACACCTCTAGACTAACAGTCCAGATCCTGTACTGACAGTCCAGATTCCCGACGCCCGCCGGCGAAGCCCTCAGTACCCGACGTGGAATGTGGCGTCCTGCCGCTCCGCGGCGGTCGAGACGGGATCGATCCGCAGGGCGTAGTCGGCGTGCCTGATGTACCGGGTCGGGTTGTTGTACGAGCGGAACGACGACCAGGAGGAGTCGGCGAGCCCCGCCGTCCGGTAGAAGGTGGCGTCGGCGGCGAACGTGGACGTGCCGTCGTTCTCGTCCAGCCTCAGGTTGTAGCTGTAGTGGCGCAGATAGCGGGCCGGGTAGTTGACCGACTGGAAGGAGACCCCCGCCGAGTCGGCGAGGCCCGGCACGAGCTTCCACTGCGAGTCGGGAAACGGGTCGAAGGGGTATGCGTCGATCCGGCCCACGTAACCGCTGTGCCGGACGTAACGGCCCGGGTAGTTGTACGACTTCAGCCGGTTCCAGGCCGGGGCGCCCCAGGCGGACACCAGATTGCCGTACTGGGCCGAGGTGATCGACTGTATGCCGCAATGCTTGGAGTTGAGCGGCTGCGTGTAGAGGCGCTGGTCGAGCGCGGTCCAGGTGCCGGCCGCGAGGTTCGTGGTCTGCCAGGCGTAGAAGACGCCGTTCGGCGTGTAGGTGTCGCCCCAGAGGTACCAGGTGTTCGAGGTCAGGGACTTCACCACGGTCGGGGCCTCGGTGCCGCCGTGTGCGGCGGGCGTACTGAAGACCGTGAAGCTGCCCGGGTTCAGCGAGGTGGATCTCGCGCCGACGAGGGTCTGGTCCCGTTTGAAGTACAGGTAGTTGACGCCGTTCACCCCCACGGTCAGATTGCCGTCGATGACGTCGTAACCGGGGTCGAAGAACACCTGCGGGTTCTCGGTCGTCCGGAAGTCGGTGGTGTAGCTCACCATGATCACGTTGTGGCCGCTGCTGTTCACCGACGAGTAGAGGATCCCGTACCGGCCGCGCCCGGCGTCCCAGAAAGCTTCCGGTGCCCAGCTGTGCGTGTTCGTCATGTCGTGCAGCTTCAGCAGCCGGTAGCCGGTGAAGGTGCGCAGGTCGGCCGAGTCCCAGACGTGGATGTACACGCTGTTGCGGGACCAGTCGGTGCCCTTCAGGTCCGTCGTCAGCACGACGAAGGTGCCGTCCTGCTTCCGCAGGATGAACGGGTCCCGCAGCCCGCCCGCGCCGGCCGTCGGCGTGACCACGGGCTTGTTCTGGTTCAGCGGCATCCACCGCAGCCCGTCGGTGCTGACGGCCAGATGCAGGCCGTAGTCGGCCTCCAGCATGGTCGTGGACTCGGTGAAGTAGCACATGACATACGCCGAGTCGGCCGCGTGGGCCGATCCCGCCCCGAGGGCCAGCGAGCCGGTCACCACCAGCGGCACGGTGGCGGCCATACCGAGCACCTGACGGCGTGAGGGGCGGGGGCCGGGCTGGGCACTGCTGCTCATCTACCCTCCAAGAGGTCATCGACTTCCGAGATTTCGAACACAGTTCGGGGAATCGATCAGAAGGTAGAGGCGTGGTGACAGGGGGTCAATTGTTCTGTCAGGCCTTGTTGATTCCTGTGAGAACAGCCATGACAGCCGGGTCGGCCGGGGACGGTCGCGTCAGGACACCCTGCCCTGCGGCTTCGACAGCAGCCCAGAGGTGGAGGAGTCCGGGTTCGCCACGCAGACAAGCCCATCCGGCGGTTGACGGATACCAAGCGCGACATCGGCAACCTGCCGCAGCCGACCTGAGCCACATCACCAGAACCGTGCCTGACCGGTATCACGAATACAAGTCAGTAGCGAGGTTCCTGAGTGGTGGTGACCGCCTTCGTGAGCTTCCCGGCGAGGTCACCTTTCCTCGCCACCGAGACGTGTGCGAGGTCGAGCCAGCGGGCGAGCAGTCGTAGCTCGTCCGCCAGCTCCGGCGCCACCGCGCCTGGATCAGCCCCCGGCTCGGCGAACGCGCCGAGCACCCGCAGGACCCCCGCACCGCGGTCGCTCTTGACATCGATCCGTGCCACAAGACCGTCGCCGAGGAGGAACGGAAGCACGTAGTAACCGTGAACCCGCTTGGCCGCCGGAGTGTAGAGCTCGATCCGGTGGCGGAAGCCGAAGATCCGTTCGGTGCGTGACCGCGACCAGACCAGCGAGTCGAAGGGCGCCAGCAGGGCGCGCGCTTCGCGCACGAGCGTTGGAAGCCGTCCCGCCGTGACGTAGGCAGGGGCGTTCCACCCCTCGACGCGGGCCGGGTTGAGGAGGCCGGCCTCGACCAGTTCGGCCAGGCGCGCCTTGGACTCCTTCCGCGGCAGGCGGAAGTAGTCGCCGAGATCGGGCTCGGTCGCGACGCCGAGGCGTGCCGCTGCGATCAGTAGCAGCTGCCGCTGCGCCTCGTCTTCGGGTGGCGTCGGGGCGTCGAGGACGGCCTCCGGCAACACCCGCTCGGGAAGGTCGTAACGGCGCTCGAAGCGGACACGGTGGTCGACGCAGACGAGGCCGGCGAAGAAGAGGTAGTCGAGCGCGATCTTGGCCTCGCTCCAGTTGTACCAGGGGTTTTTGGGCTTGCGCACCGGAGCGGCGAGCTCGGCGGCACGGATCGGCCCCCGCTCGCGCACAGTGCGCAGAACCGACTGGAGCAGCTCGGGCTTCTCCGCGGCCAGGAGGCGGGCCGGTTTCTCGGTGAGCTTTTCCGCCCGCGCCATCCGCCAGCGCAGCAGCGGCTGCGTTTCGACCGGCAGCAGCGAAGCTTCGTGTCCCCAGTACTCGAACAGGCTGCGGTCCTCGCGGCCGGCTCGCGCGGGTCCGGCGTCGTCAGCATGCGAGGCCAGGCGGTCGAGGATGGTCTGCGAGTAGGGGCCGAGCCGGGAGAAGAGCGGCATGTAATGAGCGCGGCAGAGGACGTTGACCGAGTCCAGCTGCAGCAGGCCGACGTCGTCGATCCCACGCCGCAGGCGTCGGGCGTCGACCCGACCGTTCGGCCGCGGTCGGCCCAGGCCCTGCGCCACGAGTGCGACACCCCGCGCCTCCGCCGTACTCAGCTCGATCTCGGCGCCGACGCCCACCGTCCTTGTTCTGGCGCTCACTTTGATCGCCCCTTACCTTTCGATGGCACCGGAGGAGACGCATACCGGTCTTCGTACACAATTCGAGTCGGACGTGGACAGCCGTACCCTCCAATTCGGCTGGGCCGGGCGGAGCGCACTTGCCGACGAGCGCTGTCAATCGCCGGAATCGGTTTCACTCAGCTTGCGCCCGATCTGCTTCCGGGACGTGATGTCGAGCTTGCGGAACACCCTGCTCAAATGGAACTCGATGGTCGAGGTGGTGACGAACAGCTGGGTGGCGATCTCCGCGTTGGTCGACCCCGACGCGGCCAGTCTCGCCACATGACGTTCCTGCGGGGTGAGGTCGAACTGGGTGTCGACCGTTCGTTTGCGTGCCGTCTCCCCGGTGGCCAGCAGCTCCACCCTCGCTCGCTCGGCGAAAGGCGCGGCGCCCCAGGACTCGAACGACTCGTACGCGGCCCGCAGCTGGACCCTGGCATCGGCACGGCGCCTGCGCCGGCGGAGCCACTCGCCGAACAGCAGGCGCGACCATGCCAGCTCCACGGCCACCGGCACCTTCCCGAGCTGCGAGATCGATTCCTGATACAGCTGCTCGGCTCCGTCATCGTCGGTCATCAGGGCCCGGCAGCGTGCGAGCAGCCCCAACGCCCATGGGGTTCCGGCCACCGGAGCGCGTTCCTCCATGCGCTCCATGGCCATGGCGGCGGCCTTCCGGTCGCCGGCCCGCAGCCCGGCCTCGACCATTCCGGCGACGTTGACATCGCCGAGGGCCAACGGGTGGTCGGTGAACACCGTGAGCAGGGCGTCGAGTGCCTCCCGATACCGCCCGCGACCGATCTCGAAGATGCTCAGGGCCTGGCCGATCCACCGATGCAGCTCGATCCCCATGGTCTCGGACATGGCGCGCATCGTCGCGACCGCGGCCCGCAACTCGGCTTCCCGACCGCTCCAGGCGTACAGCAGGGCCTTGTGGAAATCTCCCGGCCCGCTGTATCCGGTCGCGGCCATGTAGTCGTACGCCTCGATGTAGCAGCTCTCGGCCGCGGCGAACCGACCGGCCCAGATCTCCACCGTGGCGAGGGCGATCAACGCCGTACTGAGCCCGTAGAGCGCTCCCCGACCGCGGTCCGCCGTCACCAGTTTCCGGAGGATCTCCCGCTTGGCTTCGATGTCCCACAACTCGTCGCCCGCCAAGCTGACCATGACGCTGAACGCATTCTGCTCCTGGAGGTCGTCGGCGGTGCGCAACCGGGCCAGGGCCGCAGCCAGGGCCGGGGCTCCCGCGGCGTAGCCGTAGGCGACCGAGCGCGCCAGTGCCGCCATCAGCGGATCGGGGCTCCAGGCCGGCAACGCCGGTTCGCGCCAGGCGTCGGCGGTGGCCTTGGCGACCTCGCGGGTTGTCGTCCTGGTGATCGTCCGGTCGCCGATGATCGCGGCGTACGTCGCCTCGCGCAGCAGTTCCCAGCTTGCCATGGGATCGGTTGAGCCTATCTCGGCCACCGCGTCCAGCAGCATCGCGGGCACCTCGCGGGGGCGGGCGTGGAACATCTCTACGGACGCCCGCAGCCGTGTCGCGTGTGCCCGGTTGACCGGCCCGGTCAGGTCGGGAGTGGCGAGATCGAGCAGCGCCTGGACAGCCGGCACATTGCCGGAGGTGAGGTGTGCCGCCGCCGCGTGGAGATATCGCTCGGCCCGCTTGCCCGGATGCGCGGTCATCTCCGCCGCCCGGGTGAGGACCAAGGCCTGCTCGGAGTATCCGCCACGCGCTTGGGCTCGTTCGGAGGCGGCTTCGAGCTGCGCGGCAACGCTGTCGTCCGGTCCGTCGGTCGCCTCGGCCAGGTGCCACGCCCGGCGCTCAGGGACGCTCGTGGCGGCGAGTGCCGCCTGGACACTGCGTCGCGCTTCGGCGGACGCGGCCGAGTGGACCGCCGACCGGATCAGCGGGTGGCGGAATTCGGCGACGATCCCGCGGTTCAGTATCCCCGCGGCGACCGCGGGCGTGGCAGAGCGGATGGACAGCCCCAGGACGCCGGCGGCGCGCCACAGCGCCGTCCGGTCGTCCGTCGGTGTCGCGGCCATGAGCAGCAGCAGGGTCTGGGTGTCGGCGGGCAGCAGCGCCGCCGCCTGCCGGAAGTGTTCTTCCAGCTGCCGGTTCACCGGCAGCGGCTCGGGCAGTGGTGTGACCCCGGCCAGCTGTTCCGGGCCCAGGTTCACCGCCAGTTCCCGGATCGCGAGCGGGTTGCCTCCGGTGCCGGCCACGAGCCGCTCGGCGACCGCCTCGTCGAGGTGTCCGGTCACGCCGTTGGTCAGCAGGGCCCTGGCTTCCACGTCCGGGAGTCCTTCCAACCGGAGTGCGGGAAGCGCGCCGAACACGTCGTGGTCGCCGGTCCCGTCGCGTCCTGCGGCCAGCAGCCCCAGGGAGTCCGCGTACAGGCGCCGGCCCACGAATGCCAGGGTTTCCGCCGACTCGCGGTCCAGCCACTGCACGTCGTCGACCAGGCAGAGCATCGGCGCCGCCGTGGCCGCGTCCGAGAGCAGCGTCAATGCGGCCAACCCGACCAGATGGCGGTCGGACGGCGAAGCATCGGTCAGCCCGAACGCGGCGTTCAGGGCGTCACGCTGCCGCTGCGGCAGGGCTGACAGCCGACCGAGGTAGGGCAGCAGGAGCCGATGCAGGGCTCCGTAGCCCAGTCGTGTCTCGGCCTCCACACCGACCAGCCTGACGATTGTCAGCTCCTGGGCGGACGTGGCGGCGTACTCCAGAAGCCGGGTTTTACCGACTCCCGCGTCGCCGGTGAACACCAGGACTCCACTGAAGCCGTCACGGACCGATTCCAGCAGCCTTCCGATCGCCTCACGCTCCGCGTACCGACCGACCATCGTCGGTTCCGCCGCACGGTGAACCCCGGACCACACCATGGGATCCCCCTCCCCTCGCGATGCTCCGCCCGGTTCAGACGCTAGGCGCACCGCACCAGGCCGAGCGAGCGTCACATGACGGTGCTCAGCGCACCTCGCTGATCACTGTCCGCAGCTCGGCGCGGGAGACGACGCCGAGTCGGGGGAAAATCCGGTGCAGGTGGGAGCTGACAGTCCGGTGCGAAAGGTAGAGCCGCTGGCCGATCTCTCGGTTGGTCAGGCCCTCGGCGGCCAGCTGCACTATCTGCAGCTCGTGCGGAGTCAGCTGGTCGCGAGCGTCGGGATCGCGGCGGCGACTGGTCTCGCCGGCCGCGCGCAGTTCGCGGCGGGCCTTCTCGCCCCACGGGATCGCGCCCAGCGCGTCGAGCATGTCCCGTGCGACACGAAGGTGGTCCCGCGATTCCACGGACCGGCGCCGACGTCGGAGCCACTCCCCGAAGGCCAGGTGGGTTCGGGCCCGGATCAGGGGCCAAGCGGCCAGGTCGGCATACATCGCCGCCTCGAACAACGCCTCGGCTGCGGCATCGTCGTCGGCCAGGAGCGCGCGAGCAAGGCGCAGTTCGGCATGCAGCACCGGCGCCGGGGTCACGGCGGCGATGTCTTCGAGCTGCGCCACGATCGGCACGACGCTTTCCGCACGCCCGCAGTGCACCGCCGCGTCGACGAGATCGCCGACCGCCGTGAGGCGGAGCGCGACCTGGAATGCGGGGTCCGCGGGATCGTGCACTCGCCGGAAGTGGCCCAGCGCCTCCTCGAACCGTCCCGCGGCCAGGGCGGCTGTCCCGCGGGCGATCAGCGCGATCGCCAGCACGGGACGCGCTCCCGCGGGCAGGCCGATCTTCTCGGCCTCCTCGGCGAGCCGCAGAGCGTCGTCGACATCCCCGCGCAGCGCCGCGAGTTTCGCACCGATGGCGGTCATCAGGGCGTACATCATCGTCTGGGTCGTCTCGCGGGCCAGCCGGCGTGACTCCTCGGTGGCCGGGATGGCCGCGCCGAGGTCGCCGACGACGATGTCGGACCAGGCCTGTGCGCCGGCCGTGCGGGCCAGCAGGCCGAGGCGGCCTTGAGCCCGCAGACCGATGCTTCCGGACGCGGCGAAAACGCGCGCGGCGTCGAAGCCGCCGGCCAGCAGCGTGGCGGTGCTCAGCATCCGGTAGGCGCGGCCGTCGTCGCCGTCGTTCGGCGTCATGTCCCGGATCCCGTTCAGGACGAACGCGCCCCGCTCGACCGGCGCCGCGTAGGCACAGATGGCCAGCCGCCAGGGATCGAGGTCGTCCAGCTCCACACGCTCGACCGCGTCCAGAACCCGGCGTCGCGCCTCCGGGCCAGGCTCGGACCAGAAGCACAACTGCGCGGCACTCCACAGGATCCGCAGCGCCAGGGCCCGGTCATCCGCCACGACGCTCTCGGCGAGCGCCGTCAGCGAGACCACGGAGCCGGGAGGGCCGCCCAGCCCCTCGTCGAAGCGGCCGCGGAGCCAGACCACGGTGGCGTGCTGCCGCGGTGTCAATGTCGTGGTCTGCGCGTGGTCGAGCAATCGGCTCACGGATTCCGGCCGCCCGAGCTCGACGGCATAGTCGGCGGCCCGCAGCAGGCGTTCGGTGCGGCGGGCGGCATCGCCGCTGAGTATCGCCGCGTGTTCGAAGGCTGCGACGGCCTCCGCGATGCCACCACGGCGCGCGGCACGCAGCGCGGCGTCTTCCAGCGCCTGGGCGACGGTCTCGTCCACAGTCGAGGTCGCCGCGGCCCGGTGCCGCACCTGACGGTCGGGGTGGGCGTCGAGCACCGAGGCGAGGGCGACGTGCGCGGCCTGCCGCTCGGCCGTGGGCATCGTCTGCTGGATCGCCGAGCGCATCAGCGGATGCCCGAAGCGCAGTTCGATCCCGGCGACCGAGACCAGCCGGGCACGCAGCGCCGGTTCGAGATCGGCGATCCCCACGGCAGCACCGGCCAGGACCCGAGCCGCGGCGAAGATCTCGGTGAGCGACGAACCGTCGCCGAGGGCTGCGACCCGCAGGACGGTCCGCGTGGCCGCCGGCAGCGTCGCCAGCCGGTCGGTGAACGCGCGCTCCAGGCGTTCGGTGAGCGGCAGGCGTGTCTCGTCCGGGTCGGCTGCCGTGCCGAGGCTGCGGGACAACTCGGTCAGGGCCAGCGGATTCCCGGCCGCCGCGGCGAGCAGTCTCCGGCGCGCGGTCGGCCGCAGGCCGGGGGCCTCGTTGGCCAGGAGCGCCGCGGCGGCGTCGTCGGACAGCGGTTCGAGCGGAACCGTGGTGAGTTCGTCGGGGTTCAGCCGCGACCGGTAGCCGTCCCGCGCGGCGCCGACCATGACGACCGGCTCCGAGCCGACCCGGCGTGCCATGAAGGCCAGCACGCTGACCGTGGCGTCATCGAGCCACTGCACGTCGTCGGCGAGGATCAGGACCGGCGCGGTCGCGGCGACGTCGGCTATGAGGTCGAGCACCGCGAGGCCCACCATGAAGACGTCGGACACCTCGGCCTCGGCATAGCCGAGTGCGGCCGCCAGTACGAGCCGGTGCGGCGCGTTGCCTTCAGTCTGCACGGGATCGAGGGGTCGCAACAGTTGTTGGAGGCCGCCGAAGGGCAGGTCGCTCTCGGCCTCGACACCCACCGCGCGCAGCACTCGGAAGCCCATGGACTCGGCCAGTGCCCCGGTCGCGGCGAGCAACGAGGTCTTGCCGATGCCCGGTGCACCGCGGACCAGGACCGCTGACCCGCGACTGCCCACGTCGGACAACGCGCCACGCAGCAACCCGAGTTGCGCTTCCCGGCCCACGAGATCCACGTTCATCGCTTCGACCGCCCGTTCAGGCCCGCACGGGCCCAGTCATCCGCCACGACGCTCTCGGCGAGCGCCGTCAGCGAGACCATGGACCCGGGAGGTCCGCCCAGCCCCTCCTCGAAGCGGCCGCGGAGCCAGACCACGGTGGCGTGCTGTCGCGGTGTAAGTGTCGTGGTCTGCGCGTGGTCGAGCAAGCGGTTCACGGACTCCGGCCGCCCGAGCTCGACGGCACGCAGCAGGGGTTCGGCGGTCGAGGCCGGTAGGTCGGGAGCGCGGGTGGCCTCGACCGTGTCGGTGACGGCAGGCCAGGCGGTCGCGACGGGTCCGTGACCGGCCTCTTCGAGCAGCTCGATCCAGTTCTACCGACTGGATGATCGGGACGGGGCAAGCCAGTTGCGGAGGTTGCCGAGGACCTCGGTGTGCAACCGAGGACGCTGCGCAGCCGGGCGGTACGGGTGGGGAGTCGCCGACCGGCCGGATGCGAGGTGTCGGCATCCGGCGCGGACGGTGTTTCAGTCCGTCCCCAGGGGACGACGCAGGTCCCGGCGGTTACTTGCCCAGGAAGGCCAGCAGCGCGGCGTTGACCTCCTCGGCGTGCGTCCACAGCAGACCGTGCGGGGCGCCCTCGATCTCGACGTACTCGGCCGAGGGCAGGAGCGCGTGGAAGGGCCGTCCGGTGGCGCCGACCGGCAGGATCCGGTCGGCCGTGCCGTGCAGGATCAGCGTCGGTACGTCGATCTTGGCGACGTCGGCGCGGAAGTCAGTGATCCAGGTGGGCACACAGGCCACCGACGCGTAGGCCGACGCGCCCGCTGCCACATTCCAGCTGGCCCGCACAGCCTCTTCGCTGATCCGGTCGCCCAGCGTCTCGTCGAGGTTGTAGAACGCCTCGTAGAAGCCGGTGAAGTAGGCGTAGCGGTCCTTCGTGACCGCCTCCAGGATGCCGTCGAAGACGGACCGGTCGACGCCGTCCGGGTTGTCGTCGGTCTTGAGCAGGAAGGGCTCGAGGGAGGCCAGGAAGGCGGCCTTGGCTACGCGCCGAGAGCCATACGTCCCCAGGTAACGGCCGACTTCCCCCGTACCCATGGAGAACCCGACGAGTACGGCGTCGGTGAGGTCCAGAGTGGACAGCAGTGTGTCGAGATCGGCGGCGAAGCTGTCGTAGTCGTACCCCGTGGTTGGCTGCGACGACCGGCCGAAGCCGCGCCGGTCGTAGGTGATGACCCGGTGGCCCGCGTCGAGCAGGGCCGGGAGTTGCTTCTCCCAGGAGTGGCCGTCCAGTGGGTAGCCGTGGATCAGCACGACGGGCTGCCCGCTCCCGTGGTCCTCGTAGTACAGGTCGATGTCGGTGGAGTTCTCCTGGCCGACGGTTATGTACGGCATGGCAGTTCCCTTCGTGGGTTGGTGTATCGCGGGTGATGCCGGGTCAGGAGGTGGCGCGGGCGGCGGCCTCGATGACGCGCGCGGTGGCGTCGGGGTGCGAGACGAGGATCGCGTGCGAGGCGCCCCGGAGCACCTCGGTGTGGGAACCCGCTCGAAGCGCCATGGCCCGCTCGGCAGCCGGTGGGATGGCGCGGTCGGCGCCTGCGACCAGGAACCAGGAGGGAATGGTCTTCCATGCCGGCGTGCTACTGGGTTCCGCGAACGCGGCCAGCGCCACCGGCCGTTGCCCTGCCGCCATCAGCCGGGCCTTGCCGGCAGGCACGTCGGCGGCGAAGACCTGCCGGAAGTCCGCGGGGTTGACGTAGGCGTCCTGCCCGCCCGGGAACGGCCGGACCGTCAGCGCCGGCGAGAGCTGGCTGCCCGGGTACTTCCCGAGGATCTCCAGGCCGGACTCGCCCTGATCGGGAGCGAACGCGGCGATGTACACGAGGCCCTTGACGTTGGGGTGGTCCACCGCGGCGTCGGTGATGACGGCGCCGCCGTAGGAATGGCCGGCCAGGATGACCGGCCCGGGAATGGTGTCGAGGACACTGGACACGTAGGCCGAGTCGCCGGCCAGGCCGCGGAGCGGGTTCGCGACGCCGATCACGGGGTACCCCCGGCGCTCGAGCCGCGAGACCACCGTGTCCCAGCTCGACGAGTCCGCGAACGCACCGTGGACCAGGACCACGGTCGGCCTTGGGGTGCCCGGTGTGGCCGACGTCGTCGCGGCGTTCGCGGCGGACGCCGAGCCGGCGGGAGTGGCGGCGGACAGCGCCGGGACCGCGAGCAGTGTGCCAACCACCAGCGCCGAAAGCATCAGCTTCCTGCGGCGTGGCCTGCCCTCGTGGAATCGGACGGGTTCGTTGCCTGTCATGACTGTTCTCCTCGTCTCTGCTGCTCTTTCGGGGCGGTCCGAGTCACAAGGACGGCGGCGGTCCGGTGACGCGCAGGTGGAAGGCCTCGGCGGAGGCCACGACCGCCGTGAGATCGAACTCCGGCGGCAGATCCCCGGCCTCGGCCACCGGGGTGCCGTTGGCCCTGAAGTACTCTTCGATGCAGGCTGGGCTGAACAGCACCGCGATCCGCGCCCCCTGGGGCGAGCGCACCAGATAGCTGTGCGGAACCCCGCGCGGCCCGTACCCGACTTGTCCGGGCACCAGGTCGTGGCGCTGGTCGCCGACGAAGAACGTCACTTCGCCGTCGAGGACGAACCAGACCTCCTCCTCGTCCTCGTGGACGTGGTGAGGGGGTGCGTGGCCGGCCGGGTCGGCGAACTCCATCAGGCTGAGCCGGTTGTCGGTCGCGGCGCCGGGAAGCAGGATCCTGGCCTGGCCGCCGAGAAACCAGAACGGTTCACGCTCGGCCGTCGGGCCGAAGGTCGGGAAGAACCGGGTCATTTCCGCTCCTGACGTCATCGTCGGCCGCCCAGAAAGTGCAGCAGCATGTCGGTCGTCTCTTTCGGGTGCTCCTCGTAGATCCAGTGGCCTGAGTCGGGGATGACCGCGGGGGTGACGTGGGTGGCGTAGTGGCGTACCTGCTTCGCGACCGATGAACCGAGGCTTCCGTCGGCGCCGATCGCGAGGACCGGCATGGTCAGGGGCTTCTTCTGGAACCGCGCGTTGTCGGCGATGTCCTGCGGGAACGTCCGGAACCAGGCGAGGCTCGCTTCCAGGTGTGCGGAGTCGCGCAGGTAGGAGGCGAAGACCTGCAGGTCGTCCGGGGTCAGGGCGTCCTCGTGCACCGCGATGCTCCGCATGAAGCCGGAGGTCCAGGTCAGCTCGCGGCCCCGGATCAGGCTCTCGGGGAGGCCGGTCGGCAAGGAGAAGAAGCCGAAGTTCCACACCCCGGGTCCCCTGGCCGTCAGTGCCGGGAACTTGTAGATGCCCGGGTCCGGGATCGGAGCCTCGCTGAGCACGAGCTTCCGGACGCTGTGCGGGTACTGCGCGGCGTAGGAGTAGGCGACCATCGTGCCGATGTCGTGGCCGACGACATTCACGTCGTGGTCCTTGCCGAGCGACACCAGGAGCGCGTGCACCTTGGCGGCCATGGTCTTCTTGTCGTAGCCGGACGCCGGGGCGTCGCTGTGGCCCGCGCCGGGCAGGTCCGGGGCGATGACCGTGTAGCGCTTGGCGAGCGCTGGCATGATGCCGCGCCACTCGTACCAGGTCTGCGGGTAGCCGTGGATCAGGACCAGGGTCGGACCGTGGCCGCCGATCACGTAGTTGATGCCGATCCCGGCGACTCGGGTCTTGTGTTCGCTGAAGCCGGCGGGCATCTGCTCGGCGGGCGCCGACGCCGGCTTGTCGGAGGCCGAGGCCGTCAGGGTGATCGAGCCGAGGCCGACGGCCAGGGCGAAGACCGCGGCCGCCAGGCGGCGGGATCTGGGCAGGCGGAATCTCACCAATCTCTCCAAAGGATTGTGAGGAAATCGAGGCGCGGCAGGACCGGTGCCCGCCGTGCCGTGGCGGCCGGTCAGAGCGACTCGACGAGGCCGCCGTCGATGACGAAGTCGGCGCCGGTGATGTTCGCCGCCCGAGGACCGGCGAGGTAAAGCACGAGATCGGCCACCTCGGACGGCCGGGTGAAGCGGCCGGTCACCGACTGGTCCGCCGCGCCGCGGGCCACGTCCCCTGGGTCGATGCCCCGGGACTGGCCGACCGTGGCGGCGACACCGTCAGCGCCCTGCCACAGCGCCGTCTCCACCGGGCCGGGACCGATGGTGTTCACCCGCACACCGCTTGGCCCCACCTCCTTGGACAGGGCCTTACAGAAGTTGGTCAGCGCTGCCTTCGCCGCGCCGTAGTCGATCACCAGCGGGTCCGGCAACCGGGCGTTGACCGAGGAGACGGTGACGATATGTCCCGCGCCGGTGGCGAGCAGGTGCGGCAGCGCGGCCCGGGTGGTGCGGACGGCGGCCATGAAGTTGACCGTGAACGTCCACTCCCAGTCCTTGTCCGTCACGCCCAGGAAGCCGTCGACCCGCGGCCGCACCGCCCCGACGTTGTTCACCAGGATGTCGACACCGCCATGGACGGCGACGGCCTCGGCGACCAGCGCGGCCGGACCGTCGGGCGTCGCGAGGTCGAGCTCCACGACGGTGAGCTCAGCCCCCTGCTTCACAAGCGCGTCGAGGGCCTCACTGCGTGCCCTCGATCCCGCGACGACACGGGAGCCGCCCGCGAGGAAGGCCTCGACGACGGCCAGCCCGATGCCGCGCCCGGCGCCTGTGACCACGACGGTCCGTCCGGCCAGGCCGGCGTCGGCACCGGACGTTCCGGCGGCCTGGGACGCACGGGAGGTCATCGCCCGGTCTCCGGACTCTGCCGCCGCAGCCAGGTGAGAACGGTGTCCGCGACCTGACGCCAGCCGCCGTCGATCGTCAGGGAGTGCCCGCGGTCGGGGAAGCTGATGATGTCGGTGACGGCCGCGGAGTGCCGGTACTGCTTGAGGGTGGCCCGAGTGACGACCTCAGGCACCGTGTGATCCTTGCCGCCGGAGATCAGCAGCAGCGGGCCGCGTCCACTGTTCTCCGTGTCGACCCTCGCCGGCGAGTGAGGGTTGAAGTTGGCGGAGGCGGCCTCGTACAGCGGCTTGCCCGGCGCGGGGATCGTCCAGCTCTCGTACAGGGCCGTCGATTCCTCCTCCGAGATGGCGTTGCCGAACGCGAACCGGAACTGCTCTGCGCTCAGGGAGACCGAACGGCGCTTGTTGGCCGGGTTCTTGAAGACCGGGAACGTCGCCCTCAGCGCGGACAGCGGCAGGGGCAGAACGCCCTTGATCTGTGCGGCGTCGATCGCGACCGCCGCGGCGACGCGGTCCTGGCCGAGCAGCTTCTGCGCGATCATCCCACCGAACGAGTGACCAATCACGATGGGCCGCACAGGCAGGGCCGCGATCAGGGCCGCGTAGTGCTCGACGACCTCGTCGATGCCGTAGCCCGCGACGCTCTCAGGGTTCTGGCGCGCCTCCTCGACGGTGTCGGGGTCGCCGGGCCAGCCGGGCGCGGATGGGGCGTAGCCCTCCTCGCGGAACAGATCGATCCACGGTCGCCAGGATGTGCTGTGCAGCCAAAGTCCGTGGACGAAGACCACGGGAAGCATGACGGTCATGGCTGGGCCTCTCTTGTCTGGGTGTCCCGACCCCGCATATGGACACGAAACCGGGAACCCCGGTGCTCTCGCACCGGGGTGACACCCCAGTGGTTCAGGGGCGGACGCCGAACGGCCCGAGGACACCCGCGTCGATCCGCAGGGACTCCAGCAGCGTCCACGCGTTGTCCCGCGTGAAGACGTCGGCGGCGGCCAGGACTCCGGTGTACTTCGCGGCCACGGGAACGGCCGCGGTGTCAGCGACCGCGTCGAGGAAGGTATTGAAGATCGCCCACGAGTTGCCCTGCGCGCCGTACTTGGCGAAGAACGGGCTCGGGTCGACGGAGGCGATCGCGGACCGGGTGCCGGCATCCAGGTCGTCCATGTACTGGATCTGCAGGGCCCCGTCCGCACGGACTCCGAGCCGCCCGAGATGGCCGCCGACGAACGTCCGCCACGGGTAGCCCATCGCGATGCTCTGCGCCCTGATCCAGGCCGGGATGTCCTGGGAGACCCCGAGGTTCTTGAACGGCACCCAGCCCGGGTACAGGACGTCGACCAGCATCAGCGTGGCGTAGTCCGGCGCATAGATGAAGATGTTGTCGGGAGCGTGGTTGGGGCCGTGGTACCGCAAGTGCAGGGTTTCTCCGCCGACCTTGAGCCGGTACTTGTCGTGGAACGTGACCGTCGGCGGCGGACGGTTGGGGTCGGCCGCGCAGGCCAGCAGAGCGGCCGTCGCGGCATGCGAGATCCGGACGACGTCGGTTCCGAACAGACCGGCGGCGCCGATGTGGTCGGCGTGCGAGTGCGAGTAGACCAGGTGTGTCACCTTGCTCGGCCGACCGTTGGCCCGGGTGATGTCGTCGATCGCGCGGAGCAGATTGTGCCCGATGGTCGGCGGGGCGTCGACGAGGACGACGCCCCGCGTGGTCGTCAGGAACATCGACTGGTAGTAGGAGTCCGTGACCCAGTAGAGGTTTCCGACGATCCGGCCCACGTGGTAGCCGTCCTCGTTCGGTGTGGGCCCGGCCGAGGCGGCCGGGATCGGCGCGAAGTCCGGCAGACCGGTGTCGTCGGCGTGGGCGGGCTCGGCCAGGGCGCCGGCAAAGGTGGCGGCGGCCGGTACGGCGAGGGCGCCGGCAGCGCCCCTGAGGAATCTGCGGCGGCCGGTCGGAGGCCGGAGTTCGGGAGGCATGGGAATCTGGTCGCCTTTCGGCTCGGGGGCAAAGGAGTTCAGCTGAACAGGGATCGAAGGGTGTCGAGTGGCCGGTGACCTTCGGCGGCCCGGCTGTTCCGCTGTCGCCACCGGAGGCGTTCGGACCTCCCCCGGAACGACTGCCGACAGCCCCGGCTCCTGGCCGCGGAAATCCGTGATTGCCGACCACGTCAGGACAGCACCGGGTGAGCGGCGCTCGCACCGGGGCCGCACCCCAGCGGTCATCGGCAGGTGGATGCAGACCGTCGGCGCCCAGTGGCTGCTCGTGTACCGCTCGCACCGCAGCCGGGTGCGCTTGCCAAGCTGTCCGGCTACGCGAGCGCGCCCGGTCCACCCTCCAGCCACACTCGCAGGTGGGAGGGGTGCTCGGCATCCATGTGCACGGTGTTCACGGCGATGGCGGTGCGGCGGGCGGCGGCTTCCGGTTCGCCGGTGTTGGTGTTGACGTCGAAGCGGGGGAAGTTGCTGGAGGAGACGTCGAGCCGGATGCGGTGGCCGGCGGCGAAGCGGTTCGCCGTGTCGGGGGCGGTGACCTCGATCTCGTAGACCTTGCCGGGATTGAGCAACTCCGGGCTCTCGTAGGAGCGGTGGAAGCGGCAGCGGACGATGCCGTCGGTGAGGTTCATGGCGAAGCCGTGCGGATAGTCGACGTTGGGCGGGTGGACGTCGATCAGCTTGATGGTGAAATCGGTGTCCGGGGCCGTGGTGGAGATGTGGAGCCTTGCCGACACCGGCCCGGCCAGCACCACGTCCCGCTCCAGTGGCGGGGTGCTGAGGCTGATCACGTCCGGGCGGGAGTCCAGCGGCAGGTACGGCTCGCGCGCCCCGTACACCCGGGCGTCCGGGGCGTTCTGGTCGTAGGCCCCGCCCGTCATCACCGGCTCGCCCGAGGTGACTTGGCCTCCCATGGTGGGGACCGGGTGGCGCGGGTCGAAGTCGTACGTCACCGACGCGGCGGGCGCGGTGGGCGGGGCGAGGGTGAGGGCACCGTCGGTGGTGAGGTACAGAGCGACGGGGGCCGTCGACGCCGGCGGCCACCGGGTGTCGGTGCGCCACTCCCCGCCGTGCCGCATCCGCCCGGCCGCGTCCCGCCGCCCGTCACCGCCGCCCATCAGGAAGTACTGGACCGCCGGGAGGTCTGAGTCGCTCGCCCGGCCCAGCGCCCGGTCGAACCAGCGGCGGCGGAACTCCAGGTACGACGGGGCGAGGTTGCCGTCCAGGGTCGCCCGTGGACCGAAGTCCACGTCTCCGGCGTACGTCTCGCAGTGGTGTCCGTGCGTCCAGGGGCCCATGACCAGGTAGGAAGGTGCCGACTTCAGCTCCCGCAGGGCGGTGAAGTTCTCGATGGTGGAGCGGACGTAGGGGTCGTACCAGCTGCCCATGTGCAGGCTCGGCGCGTCCGGGAAGCGGTCGTAGAAGCCTCGTCCGTAGATCGCCGGGTTGCGGTAGTAGTCCCCGAAGGTGTCCTGGCGCCACTGCTCCAGCAGGAAGTCCTCGTACGCCGACAGGTGCCGCAGCGGCGTGCAGCCGGGGCGCCACGGCATCGCGGCGAACCAGCCCGTCGCGTCCACCCGCAGCAGTTGCTCGGCCAGCACCGGATCCGCCGCCGCCTCCGGGCTGTGCACGGCATGCCGCAGTGCCCAGGTCACCTGCTTCAGCTCGAAGGCGCCGCCCATCCGCATCCCCGCGTCGTACGCGCAGGAGAAACCGCCAGAGTCCTGGAACATGGCGGCCAGCCCGGTCGCCCCTTCGGCGGCCGCTGCTGCCTGGGCGTGGGCTGAGTAGGACACCCCCGTCATCACGACCCTGCCGTCGCACCACGGCTGCCTCCGGAGCCAGGCGATCGTGTCCGCGCCGTCCGGGCCCTCGCCGAGGTACTTCACGAACGTGCCCTCGGAGTCGCCCCGGCCCCGGCAGTCCTGCCGTACGACGTGGTAGCGGGCTTCGGTGAAGTGCCGGGCGATGTCCTCGGGCTGCGGGACGGGCGCGTCGCTGCGGTCCTGGTCCGAACCGCGCTGCGCGCGCCGGCCGTACGGGGTCCGCTCGAGGAGCACGGGAAGCGGGGTCGTCTCCGGTTCGGGTGAGGCGGAGTACAGGTCGGCGGCGAGCCGGATGCCGTCCCGCATGGGGATGCGCAGGGTGCGGCGCCACAGGGCGCCGCCGTGGAGGGGTTCGGGCCGGCACGTGGGAGAGGTGTCGTACGAGGTCACTCCCGTGACGCTAAGCAATGGCCCAGGTCATGGCGATCACTTGACGTCATCAGGTCAACTGTTCCGCCGGACGGTGACGGGACCGGACACGGGACCTACTGTGCAGCGCAACCCGGGAACGCCCGCAGGCCATCGCGACGGATCGTGAACGTGTGCGGCTCCGGGTCCCGTTTCACATCGCTCGCGGCTCAGCCGCGCCATGCCCTCGTTTCCCAGTCCCCTCCCCTCCCCGTCTTCTTCCCAGTCCTCACAGGAGGCCGCCATGAGCACACCTGACAGCCGCGCCGAGGAGGTGCAGGCCACCGAGCCCGGCGAGGGGGGCCGTGGCTCCCGGTTCCTCGACCTGGTCGAGCGGGCGGGAAACGCGCTGCCCCATCCGTTCTGGCTGTTCTGGATCCTGTGCGGGGTCGTCGCCTGCGTCAGCTGGGCGCTGAACGCCTCCGGCCTGGAGGTCGAGGACCCGTCCTCGGGCGACCTGGTCGGCGTACGCAGCGCCCTGTCGGCGGACGCCGTACGGGACCTGATCACCGGCGCTGAGGAATCCTTCGTCACCTTCGGCCCGCTCGGCACCGTACTGATGGTGATGCTGGGTGTCGCGGTCGCCGAGCGGTCGGGGCTTTTCGAAGCGCTGGCGCGCCGCATGCTGTCGGGCCTGTCCCCGCGCACGGTCGTCCTGGGCGTGGCCCTCGGCGGGGTGCTGGGGAAGTTCCTGTCCGACTCGGCGTACGTGGTCCTCATCCCGCTCGGGGCGGTGGCTTTCCGGGCCGTGGGCCGCTCCCCCATGCTCGGCATGATCGTCGCGTTCGTGTCCATCAACGCCGCGGGCGACGCCAACCCGCTGATCGCCCCCGGTGACGCGCTGTTCGCCTCCGTGGCAACCGAAGCCGCGCAACTCGTCGACAAGGACGTGGTGGTCCGCGCGACGGACAACATGTACTTCACCACCGTCTCGGCGTTCGTGCTGGCCGGCACCATCGCCCTGGTCGTGGACAAGATCCTCGCCAAGCGCGAACACCACCTGATCCCCGACGCCGACCTGGAGGCCGCGGCGGCACAGCAGGTGGTCGCCGCCGACGTCGACGACGCCACCGAGCTGCGGGCCCTGAAGCTGACCGGCCTTGCCGTGCTCGGCTACGCCGCGCTGATCGTGCTCGCGATGCTCCCTGCCTCGTCACCGCTCCGCGGCGAAGGCGGCGCAATCGTCGAGTCCACCTTCATGAACGCCATCGCCGTCTTCCTCACCGTCTTCTTCCTGCTGATCGGCGCCGTGTACGGGCGGCTCACCGGGCGGATCCGCGGGAGCCGCGCGATACCGGAGTTCATGGCGGACGGCGTGCGCTCCATCGCACCGCTGCTGGTGCTGTTCTTCGCCGTGTCGCAGTTCCTCGCCCTGTTCAAGTGGACCAACATCGCCACGGTCGTCGCGGTCGAAGGCGCGGACTTCCTGCGGGAGTTGGGCGCGCCCACGCTGGTGCTGTTCTCCCTGCTGATCGTCGCGGTCGCGCTGATGAACCTCCTCATCACCTCCGGCTCCGCCCTGTGGACTCTGGTCGCCCCGGCCCTCGTACCCATGCTGATGCTGCTCGGCACCAGCCCCGCCACCACCATGGCGCTCTACCGCATCGCCGACTCCTGCACGAACTCCATCACCCCGATGAGCACGTCGTTCATGCTCTGTGTCGGCTACCTGCAGACCCTGCGCCGCAAGGCCGGCATCGGCACCCTGGTCTCCTTCACCCTGCCCCTCGCCATGATCATGCTGGTGGTCTGGGTGGTGCTGTTCTTCGCCTGGTACTTGCTGGGCATCCCGCTCGGACCGGGCGCGCCCGTACGGTGAACCCGGCCGTACGCTGACGGCGTGAGCATCGTCCTCGACCTCGGAGGGCTCGGCCCCGCGGACCTCGCGGCCGGGCCCTCCGCGCTGTCGGAACTGATGGCGAGCCTGCACGTGCTCGCCGAACCCGAACACCACCCGGAGGCCGCCGGCTGGGCGGCCCGCGCCACCGCGGCGGACCCCGAACTGCGCGACGAGCTCTCCGTGTTCGCCCCGCTGTGGGCCCGCTTCCGCTGCCGCCTGTTCTTTCCCCGTACGGTGCCGCTCGCGGCCGGCCTGGACGAGGATCTGGCAGCGATCGGGGAGCTACCGGCCGAGGACTTCCTCGAGCTGGTGGCGCCCGGAGTCCTCGGCACCAGCGCGCAGTCCGTCCCGCCGGCCCGCGAGCTGCGCCCCGGCACCACCGCCGCGGAGGACTACGCCCGCCGCTGCCTGCGCCGCTCCTACGCCCGCGGTGAGCTGGCGCGACAGCTGGTCGCGGCACCGCTGGAGCTGCGGGACCGGCTGCTGGCGGTGCTGCGGGCCGCCGACATCGCGTTCTTCGCCGAGGACTGGCGCACCCTGCGGCCGGCCCTGGAGGAGCACGCGCGAGAGGTACGTCGCCGGCTGGCGGCCCGTTCGCCCGCGGAGGTGCTCACCGAACTGCTGCCGACCGCGGCCCGGGTCGGGCCGGGAGAACGGATCCGGCTGGACAAGCTGCAGATCGACGAGGTGAAGGTGGCCCCGCGCCCCCTCGTCCTCGTCCCGTCCGCCCGGGTGTGGCCGCATCTGACGGTCAAGAACGAGCACCCGTCGTGCGTGGTGGTGCAGTACGCGGTGCGCGGCGCCACCCCGGCCGGACAGCTGACCCTGCGGGACCTTCACCACCGCCTGATGGCCCTGACCTCGCCTGCCCGCATGGAACTCTGCCGCCACCTCCTGGGCGAGCCCATCACCACCTCAGAACTCGCCGCCCGCCTCGGCTCCACCGAACCCCAGGTCTCCCGCGCCCTGCGCACCCTGCGCGACGCGGGCCTCGTGCGCTCCACCCGAGACGGCAAGCTGGTACGTCACCGGCTCGCCACGGACGTCATCCAGCGCCTGGGCCACGACGTCCTGGCAACCGTCGCACGGTGAACCGACAGGGGAAGCTCAGGGCTAGAGGGCTGGCCTTGGGTTTCTCGGCACCAACCAGTCGACCTTGTTCGGTCAGCGCACCCTGCCCCGCGGCTTCAACGGCAGCGGCGGCAGTTCCGGCGCCAGGAGCGGATCACCGTCGTAGCCCTTGACGTCGCCGAAGCGGGAGCCCGTCATCCATTCCTCGCGGGCCTGTTCGATGTCGGCCTGGGTGCGGCCGAGAGCGGCTTCTGTCCCTCCGAAGAGCAGCGAGTGCGCGAGGTAGCAGGACAGGGACCGCTTGCCGACCGCCGAGACCGCCGCCGCGGCTGCAGAACCGTCGGGAGGGGTCCCGGCCGTCGGCGGGTACGTTCCCGAAGCGGACGGACTGGGACAGAGCGAGGAGGGGCACCGGTGAGGCTGTTTCGGAAGAAGTCCAGCGGCAGGTACGAGATCGGGATCCTCTTCGACATCGGGGCGCTGGGATCGTTGTACGGACAAGAGGCGTATCACATCCTCTTCAGCAGTCTGGACCCGCAGCGCATGACGGGCTGTTCCTTCCACGACGGCGACACCGAGGCAACCCTCTACGGCGGGGCCAATCTCTACTGCATCGCCGTCCGAGCCCCCGCCCCACAGCCCATCCGCTACGTCCGCGACATCCTGAGCTCCCGCACCGATGCGTGGTTGCCGACGCCGGACCGGCGGTTCCTCGAAGGCGACGTCACCGGCCGGGAGCCGCTCGTCCATGCCGGTGACGTCGACGGGGCGGGGCGCCTCGTCGCCTCTGCGAACGGGCCGATTCGTGTGCGACTGGCCGAGGGAACGGCCTGGACGGTGGTCCCCAGGTGAACGCTCCCCGCCCGCCCTTGGACTACGACCACGGACGGCTGGCGCGGTGTCCCGACGCCCTCGGCAATCAGAGAAAGGTGAGGACCTGTGATCTTCGGAAGGCGCTGGCGCGGGAGGCAGGGCGAGCCCCGGCGCCAGGTAGTACGGTCTGCTCCGGTCTCTCCGCCCTGCCCGTCGTGCGGCAGGCCTTCACGCGGCGCCGACCCGGCTTTGCTTTGCCCGGGATGCGGAGCCGCCTCCGAGATTTACCCCAAGGCCATCGCCGTCCAGACGCTGCGGGAGGGGGACCAGGCCAGGGCGTGCGACGCGTGCGAGCAGGTCACGCTCGTCATGGAACCGAGCATGGTCTGCCCAGACTGCAGGCGACCGCACTCTGACGTCAACGACCGGATGCGCGAGCGGTTCGACCGGTTCGGCCCCGGCGACCCTGCTGACGCACCCTGCGTCGGCTGTGGTTACTACACAACCCGCCCGAATCCGCCGTCCCCGCCCCTCGACCTCCTCATCGACTGCCAGGGCTGCGGCGATGAGATCGCGATATCCGAGGCGGACTTTCCCACGGGGAAGGGCATGCACCTGCGGTGCGGCGGCTGCAAGACCGTCACGGAGATCCCGAACACCATCTGGTGCCCGAAATGCGGGCAGCACCTTCGCCGGATGGGCATCTCTGAACTCATCCGCGAAGCGAACCGCCGCCGACACTGACATCAGTTGGCTCGCCGACGGCAGCGCACGAGACCGCACCCGCGCCATCAGCCCTCAGGCCTGATCCTGGCCACCCGCCCCGGCCACGGTTCGTCGTGGTTCCGTACCGCCTCATCACCGCCCGCCCCGGCGATCCTCGACTGTTGCCCATCTGGTAGGCCACGGGCGCACGGCCGTTCATGGGCGGAGGCTGATCACGTGGAGTTTCCGTGGAGGTCGCGCCGGCCGAGCTGTTCCCGCGCTGCCGACCACGCCCGGATGGTGTCGGTCCGATGAGTTCCGTGGCCCGGTGGGGTCTACCCCTGGACGAGCGAAAGCCGCACACGAGTTCTGTGAGGGGACCATGACCACCCACGCACTACCACCCGTCGTCGACGCCGCAACCTGGGAGCGCCAACTCGAAGCGCTGCGTGCCCGGGAGAAGGCCGCGACGCGGGAGCTTGACGCCATCGCCGCCGAGCGTCGTCGCCTGCCGATGGTCGAGATGCCCGACTACACCCTGGAGGGCGAGGACGGCCCCGTTCGGCTGGCAGACGTCTTCGAAGGCAAGAGTCAGCTGATCGTCTACAACCACATGTGGTTCACGGGCAAGGACTGGCAGTGCCCGGGCTGCACGGGGTTCACCTCGCAGTACACCCGCCTGGAGTTCCTGGACAACTACGACGCGCGATTCGTCATCGTCACCCAGGGCCCGATCAAAGAGGCACTCGCCTACAAGCAGCACGTCGGCAACCAGATGACGTGGTACTCGACTGCCAACAGCTCATTCGGGGCCGACGTCGGCGCACCGCCCGACGCAGGATTCGCGGTCAACGTGTTCCTGCGCGACGGCGACACCGTCTATCGCACCTGGCACACCAACGGCCGTGGCACCGAACAGCTCAGCCACACCTTCCCGCTGATCGACGTCCTGCCCTACGGACGGCAAGAGGAATGGCAGGACTCGCCCGAGGGCTGGCCCCAGTCGCCCACCTACAGCCGGTGGGCGACGTCCAAAGACATCGCTGCGCTCTATGGCCCGGGCTCCGGCGGCCGCTGAACGACCCGCATCAC
The DNA here is from genome assembly GCF_036014015.1 of Streptomyces sp. NBC_00457. Taxonomy (NCBI): domain Bacteria; kingdom Bacillati; phylum Actinomycetota; class Actinomycetes; order Kitasatosporales; family Streptomycetaceae; genus Streptomyces; species Streptomyces sp. NBC_00457. Next base: position 989,958 of record NZ_CP107905.1, read on the forward strand.
GTCCGGTGTTCGGGTGTACTCGGTGATGCTGCCGGTGCGCGACGGGTTGACCATCGCTCGGGGTCTCTTCACGTGGCCTCGCGAGCTCCCGGCGAGTGTGGCGCGCCCGTCACGTCAAAGTGGACGGTCCCCGGACGGTCATGTGGCGTACCGCCGACGGTGTGCGGGCTTCAGGCGCGTTCGGTCGGGATGTGACCGTGAACTGGGTGGGCATCGCGCTTCCTGAGATGGAGTTGCTGCCCGGCGTAATCCTGGACGGTGAGGCCGTGGTCGTTGTCGACGGGCGGATCCGGTTCAAGGCGGCAGTCCCGAGCCTTGTCGACACCGACGAGGGCGCGGCGGCTCGCGGAGCGGCACCCCACAGTGTTGTCGTGGGTGTTCGCGGCCAGGATCGTGACGGCGATGACCAGGCCGAGCACATCCACGGCCAGTCCCCGCTGGCGGCTCGTGGATCCTCTGCGTGTCCAGCACCACCAGGGCCGGGTCCTCTGATCGGCGGGCCCGCTCACGGACCTGGCAGCGCAGCAGTCCGTGCCCGCCGATGTCGCCAGGATCGTCGTCCCGTCTCCATCCACGACGCCGCCAACCGGGGCCAGAGCGTCTGTCAGTGGTCTCGGACGGGTGGCTTGCACTGGATGGTCCCGCATGCGCGCGGTCAGCTCGCGCACCCGGATGGCCTCCATGACCGCCACAGCGGCGCACACCTGCCCCTCGAGCGCCCCCTGCCCACTCGACCGCAGAATCAAGGGCACAGTCGCACCCCGAATCCCACCTGATGACATGTCACCAGAGTCAACATTGAGTCAGCATCAGGTTTGGCAGACCGTGTCCGCACCCGCGCCGATCCTCTCGCGCCACGCAACACCGCGTCCGTGCCGGTCAGGTCCCCAGCCGCCGAATTCGCAGCTCAGCGCACCCTGCCCCGCGGCTTCAACGGCAGCGGCGGCAGTTCCGGCGCCAGGAGGGGATCACCGTCGTAGCCCTTCACGTCGCCGAAGCGGGAGCCGGTCATCCAGTCCTCGCGGGCCTGTTCGATGTCGGCCTGGGTGCGTCCGATGAAGTTCCACCACATGATCAGCTCCTCCTCGAACGGCTCGCCGCCGAGGAGCATCAGCCCCGCGTCCGACGCGGCGTGCAGCGGCAGTTCGGTGCGGCCGCAGCCGAGGTAGAGCATCGAGCCGGGCAGCACCGGCACTCCGTCCACCCGTGCCTCGCCGGACATGGACAGTACGGCGTATTCGAAGTCCGGTTCCAGCGGCAGGCGTACGTCCGCGCCGCCGGCGAGGGCCAGGTCGGCGCCGACGATCGGGGTGTACGTCGTGCCGGGCGAGGCGGCGCCGTCGAGCTCGCCGAGGATCATCGTGGCCCTGAGGCCGGGCGCCGTGACGACGGGCAGCTCGCCGTGGTGCTCGAAGCGCGGGTCGGTGTGGCGGTGGCCGTCGGGGAGGGCGACCCACAGCTGGGCGCCGTGCAGGAGGCGGGCGTGCGAGCGGGGGCTCTCCTCGGAGTGGCTGATCGCCCGGCCCGAGGTCATCAGGCCCAGTTCGCGCGGGCGGATGGTCTGCAGGCTGCCCGTCGAGTCGCGGTGCAGCACCTCGCCCTCGTGCAGCCAGCTCACCGTCTGCAATCCCATGTGCGGGTGCGGCGGAACCTGCATGCCGGACTCGTCGGCGATGTCGTCGGGGCCGTAATGATCGACGAAGCACCAGGCGCCGACCATACGGCGGCCCAGGTTGGGCAGGAGACGGCGGACCTCGGTGGACTCGCCGAGCTTGACGTGGCGAGGGCTGAGAAGTTCCCGCACGGGCTCCGGCACGACGAAGCCGCGGCCGCCGCACAGAGCGGGAACCGCCTCGCGATCAAGATTGCTCATGGCGCCCAACCTAGACCCGTGGGAGTCCTCGCGTCAGTCCAACGCAGGCCAGGCCCATCCGAAAATAGTAGCCATGGATATAGTAGCCATGTACTTTATTCGCATGAGCATCGCTTCCGAGGGCGCGACGCCCGGTTTTCTGGTCTGGCGGCTGTCCACGAAGTGGCGTGTCGCGGTCGACCGCGCCGTGACCCCGCTGGGACTGACCCACGCGCAGTACGCGCTGGTGGCCTCGTTGTACGGCATGCAGCGCGGCGGCGAGCGCCCCAGCCAGCGGCGCCTCGCGGACCACACCGGTCTCGAACCGCTGTATGTCTCCAAGCTGGCGCGAACCCTCGAAACGGCCGGCCTGCTCGAACGCGCCCGTGATCCCCGCGACCCGCGCGCGGTGCAACTGGCCCTGACCGAGCAGGGCCGTGAGCGGACCCGGGAGGCGATCAAGGTCGTCCACGGCCTGCTGCAACAGCTGCTGGAGCCCCTCGGCGGCCTCGACAGCCCGCGCACCCGGGAGTTCACCCGCGATCTGGCCACCCTGCTCGACGCACCTCTTGATCCGTTCGCCATGGACCGTGAGTCCGACAAGGAGCAGTCATGACCACCACCACTCCCCCGGTCGACCCCCGTGTCATAGCCCTGGCCCACTACGCCGGCCGCGCGCTTCTCGAGCAGGCACTGACTCGCCACGGCGCCACGTTCCAGCAGTCCGTCACCCTCCGGTCCGCCGCCACCGCCGGCGGACCGATCGAGCGGGACCGCCTCGTCGACAGTGTCGTCGGCGCGCTGAAGATCGACGCAACGGACTCACACTCCGTGGTCGACGAACTGCTCGCGGCCAACCTGCTGGCCCCTCAAGGGCCGTCCCAGCTGCGGATCACGGACGCCGGACGGGCACTGCTCGACCGGACGTCGGCCGAGACCGCCCCCATCACCGCCCGGATCTACGCCGGTATCCCGGCCGAGGAACTGGCCATCGCCGGGCGGGTACTGACCCTCATCACCGAGCGGGCCAACGCCGAGCTCGCCGCCATGGCCCACTGAGCCGAGTAGTGGAATATTCAACCACTGTGCTCCGTTGACGGCGTCGAAGGAGGTCACGAGTGGACACGACGTACTACGACCACGGAACAGAGGCGGAGCGCTGGGAGCGCGCGCGGATGTTCTTCGACGCCAGGGACTACGCCGCCGCGGCGCGCGTGCTGGTCGGGCTGGTCGAGGAGGTGCCGGAGCAGACCGGACCGCGGCTGCTGCTGGCGCGCGCCTACTACCACTCGGCCCAACTGCGCCGCGCGGAGACCGAGTTGCGCACGCTCGTCGAGCGCGACCCGGTGGAGCACTACGCCCGGCTGATGCTGGGCCGGACCCTGCAGCGACAGGGGCGGCACGAGGAGGCGGAGCAGCACATGCGTCTCGCCTCGGCGCTCGCCGGGGACTTCGAGCGGCTGTGAGCCACGACGAGGGCCCGGTTCCCGCAAGGGAACCGGGCCCTCGTCCGATTCATGCCTCCGCGTTGCGCGGCGTCCGTCGCCCACGGCGGTGGGCGATCTCCCCGAGCACCACGTCCACCACGATGAACGCGGCCAGTGGAATGCCGAGCAGCGGCACGAAGTAGCCAAGGACGGCGATCACGGCGACCAGGGGCACGAGGATCTGCGGGGGCACCTGCTGCCAGGCACCGCGCGGGATCGGCCGGCCGAAGGCGGAGCCGCGTCCACGCTGCCACCACATGCGGTAGCCCATCACGATCAGCAGGATCAGGCTGAGCGCGAGAAGCATCAGGGCGATCTGGTTGACCAGGCCGAAGAGGATTCCGGTGTGCAGATCGATGCCCCAACGGGTCAGCTTCGCGAGCAGCGGATAGTCGTCGAACCGCAGCACGTCGGTGACCTCGCCGGTGGCCGGGTCGATCGCGGCCGAGTCCTGCTTCTCCGGCCAGCTGCGCTGCACCTGCTTGACGACGTACGCGGACGACGCGTCGGCGGGCGGGACGATCTCGACCGGATCGCCGAGCCCTTCGGAGCGCGCGGCGGCCAGGATCTCGTCGAGGCCGACACCGTGATCGCCGTTCCCCCCGGAACCGGCCGCGGCACCGTGGCCACCGTGGTCGCCGCCCGAGGTCGCCGAGACCGACGGGGTGGAGTGGCCGAGCGAGGTCCGCAGTTCGTCGATGTTGGCGCCCGTGTAGGTCGACCAGGTCAGGCCGGTCGCGGACAGGAAGAAGAACCCGATCGCGGCCCAGACGCCCACGGTCCCGTGCAGGCCGAGTGTGCGGCGCCGCCCGCTGGTTCCCCGTACCTTCCGAAGGGCCCGGCGGCGGGACAGCCACAGCACCACGCCGCCGCCCGCGATCACCCACAGCCAGCTCGCGGCGAACTCGCTGTAGAGGCGGCCGTTCTCGCCGAGGTGCAGGTCCCGGTGGAACTCGTCGATCCAGGTGCGCAGCGGCAGGGCGCCGGTCGAGCCGTACTGTTCGAGGGCGCCACGCACCTCGGCCGTGTACGGGTCGACGAACACGGCGAGGGTATGGGTGTCGTCGACGCCCTTGACGCCGGACAGCAGCACCCGGGTACTCGCGTCGTCCGCCGGGGAGGGGCGTACCGCCGAGACCGTGCCGTCGGGGTGGGCCTTGCGGGCGGCGGCCACCTGCTCGGAGATCGGCAGTTTGGTGTCGCCGACCGGGACGGTCATCTCGTCGGCGTACACGATCTTCTCGGCCTGGAACGAGGCGGCGTACAGCAGACCGGTGGTGGCGGCGACGAGCAGGAACGGTGCGACGAAGAGTCCCGCGTAGAAGTGCAGACGCAGGACCAGGGGGCGGAGCGGGGCCCATCTGCTGGGGGACGGCGCCGGGGTGGCGACTTTCGGGGCCTCGTCCGTGGAGGTCGAGGGAGCGATGGACATCGGCGGTTCTCCGGGGCTGGGGACGTTTCTCGGGTCTCGCGGTCCAGTAGTCGGGGGAAGAGCGCGCCGAGTTCCCGGCCTTTGGAGTGACGTACGCCACACAGTCGAGATCCGGTCGTCGTGGTGCCGTGGCATTCTGGCGCGATGGCATCTCCCCATGACCGCGCGCCCCTTGCCGAGCTGGTCGAGGAACTCCTCGCCACCAAGGGGCCGCTGACCATCGTCGAGGCGGGCGAACCGGTGCTGCGGCACGCCGCCGAGCCCTTCGACGGACAGCTGGACCCCGCGCTGCTGGCGCGCTTCGTCGCGGCGCTGCGCGGCACGATGCACGCGGCGCCGGGTGTGGGCCTGGCGGCCCCGCAGGTGGGGGTACCGCTGCGGATCGCGGTCATCGAGGACCCGGCGCCGGTTCCCGACGAGGTGCGCGTGGCGCGCGGGCGGGTGCCGCAGCCGTTCCGGGTGCTGGTCAATCCGTCGTACGAAGCCGTCGGGCCCGGCCGGGCCGCGTTCTTCGAGGGCTGCCTCAGCGTGCCGGGCTGGCAGGCGGTGGTGGCACGGCACGCCGAGGTGCGGCTGACGGGCGAGGACGAGTCCGGCCGCCCGCTGGACGAGGTGTTCAGCGGCTGGCCCGCGCGGATCGTGCAGCACGAGACGGATCACCTCGACGGCACCCTGTATCTGGACCGCGCGGAGCCGCGCTCACTGTCCTCGGGCCGGGCGATGGCCGAACGCTGGGCGCAGCCGACGCCGGATGCGGCGGCGGCTGCCCTGGGATTCCGGCTGCCCGAGGTGTGACTCAGTTGTCCCGGTAGGCCTCCAGCAGCCGCAGCCAGATCTCGCTGATCGTCGGGTAGGACGGCACCGCGTGCCACAGCCGGCCGATCGGGACCTGCCCGGCGACCGCGATCGTGGCCGAGTGGATCAGTTCACCGACGCCGGGGCCGACGAAGGTGACGCCCAGCAGGATCTCGCGCTCCAGGTCGACGACCATACGGGCGCGGCCGCGGTAGCCGTCGGCGTACAGGCCCGCGCCGGCCACCGAGGACAGCTCGACGTCCACGGCGCGGACGCGGTGGCCCGCCTGTTCCGCCTCGGCCAGGGAGAGTCCTACGGCCGCGGCTTCCGGGTCGGTGAACACGACCTGGGGTACGGCCGCGTGGTCGGCGGTGGCGGCATGGGCGCCCCACGGCTCCGACTCCAGGAGCGGTACGCCGGAGGCGCGGGCGGCGATGGCGGCGCCCGCGATCCGGGCCTGGTACTTGCCCTGGTGGGTGAGGAGGGCGCGGTGGTTGACGTCGCCGACCGCGTAGAGCCAGTCGCTGCCGGTGACGCGCAGACTGTCGTCGACCGGCAGCCAGGAGCCCGGCTCCAGGCCGACCGTGTCCAGGCCGATGTCGTCGGTGCGCGGGGCGCGCCCGGTGGCGAAGAGGATCTCGTCGCCCTCGATACGGTCACCGGCCCCGGTCATGGCGACGACCGTGCCGTTCTCACGGGTGACCGACGCGAGCGACGTGCCGGTACGGACGTCCACGCCCGCTTCCGTGAGCCCGTCGCCGACCAACTCGCCGGCGAACGGCTCCATGCGGTTGAGCAGGCCCTTGCCGCGGACGAGGAGCGTGACCTGCGAGCCGAGGGCCTGCCAGGCGGCGGCCATCTCGGTGGCGACGACTCCGCCGCCCACCACGATCAGCTGCCCGGGCGCGGCCTTCGCGCTGGTGGCTTCCCGGCTGGTCCACGGCCCGACGTCGGCGAGCCCGGGCAGATCGGGCACGAGGGCGCGGGTGCCGGTGGCGACCACGACGGCGTGCCGTGCGGTCAGGACGCGCTGCTCGCCGTCCGGGCCGGTCACGGTGACCTCGCGGGGTCCGGTGAGGCGGCCGTGGCCGCGGTGGAGGTCGGCGCCGATGCCCTCGATCCACTGGACCTGGCCGTCGTCCTTCCAGTGGGAGGTGAACTCGTCGCGGCGGGCGAGGACCGCGGCCGTGTCCAGCGGGCCCTGTACCGACTGCCGCAGACCGGGGAGGCGGCGGGCGTCGGCCTGGGCGATGACCGGGCGCAGCAGGGCCTTGCTGGGCATGCACGCCCAGTACGAGCACTCGCCGCCGACCAGCTCGCTCTCCACGACCGCGGTGGAGAGACCGGCCGCACGGGTGCGGTCGGCGACGTTCTCCCCCACGGGCCCGGCTCCGAGCACCACGACGTCGTACACGTTGGAATCCGTTTCCGTCATGGGGTCAGTCTGGTGGGTGGTGTGCGCTGTGGCCACACGGGTACGTGCGCGGAATACGCAACGGGTCGGACGTGTTTCAGCGGACGGCTTCGCCCCGACATCAGGAAGAGGGAATCACGCCATGAGCAGCACCGTGGAGCTCACCAAGGAGAACTTCGACCAGACGGTCACGGACAACGACTTCGTCCTGATCGACTTCTGGGCGTCCTGGTGCGGGCCGTGCCGTCAGTTCGCCCCGGTCTACGAACAGGCCGCCCAGGACAACCCCGACCTGGTGTTCGGCAAGGTGGACACGGAGGCGCAGCCCGAGCTGGCCCAGGCCTTCGGTATCCAGTCGATCCCGACGCTGATGATCGTCCGGGACCGGGTCGCCGTGTTCTCGCAGCCCGGCGCCCTGCCCGAGGCCGCGCTGACCGACGTCATCGGACAGGCCCGGAAGCTGGACATGGACGAGGTCCGCAAGGCCGTCGAGGAGCAGCAGGCCAAGGCCGAGCAGAACGGCGAGTGAACCAGGGGGCGTTGTGCCATGGCCGCGTCGCCGTGTGCGCGGCGGCGTGGCGCACATCGTCCTACAGCGCCAGCGGCAGTCCCGCGTAGTTCGCGGCCAGCTCGGCGGCCGCGTGGCGGGATGCGGTGATCCGGCGCAGGCGGGCCCGCTGGAGCCGGTCGTCGAAGGTGTCCCCGTCCGGCCGGACGTGCAGCATCGTCGTCATGTCGTACGAGAATCGCGTCGCCTGCCAGACCCGGGCGAGACACAACTCCGAGTACCTGTCGAGGAGTTGCTCCGACCCGGTGCGGTGCAGCTCGCCGAAGGCGCGGGCGAGGACGCGTACGTCGGACACGGCGAGGTTGAGGCCCTTGGCCCCGGTGGGCGGCACGATGTGGGCGGCGTCTCCGGCGAGCAGCAGCCGTCCGTGGCGCATCGGTTCGTGGACGTAACTCCGCATCGGCGTCACCGACTTGGCCGTGATCGGGCCGCGGCGCAGGGTCCAGTCGGCGTCGATGGCGAAGCGGGCGGCGAGTTCGTCCCAGATGCGGTCGTCCGGCCATTCGTCGGGATCGGTGCCGTTCGGGACCTGCAGATACAGGCGTGAGACGCTCGTCGAACGCATGCTGTGCAGGGCGAAGCCGTGCTCGCCACGGGCGTAGATCAACTCGTCGCAGGACGGCGGGACTTCGGCGAGGATCCCGAGCCAGGAGTACGGGTAGTCGTGCGCGTACGAGCGACTGCGGGCGGCCGGGAAGCTGTCCCGGGCGATGCCGTGGGAGCCGTCGCAGCCGGCCACCCAGTCGCAGGTCAGCGCCTGCTCACGGCCCTCGTGCCGGAACCGTACGACGGGTGCCTCGCTCTCCGTCCTCTCCACGGCGAGCGCCTCCGCTTCGAACAACAGCGGTGGCCCTTCGGCCAGTTGGAGCGCCACGAGGTCCTTCACGATCTCGGTCTGGGCGTAGATCGTGACGGTACGGCCGCCGGTGAGGGCCGGGAAGTCGAGGTGGTGCCGTTCCCGGTCGAAGCGCAGCTCGATGCCCTGGTGGACCAGTCCCTCGGCGTCCAGGCGGTCGGCGGCGCCGGCCTCGCGCAGGGCGTCGACCGTGCCCTGCTCCAGCATGCCGGCGCGCTGGCGCTGTTCGACGTACTGTCTCGTTCTGCTCTCCAGCACGACGCAGTCGATGCCCGCCCGGTGCAGCAGACGGGCGAGGAGCAGTCCGGCGGGGCCGCCGCCGATGATGCCGACCGTCGTGCGCATGGTGCGCCTCCCCTGGGGTTCAGCTGGATTCGCGGTGCACCACCGTGGCACCGAGCACGGTGTGCCGCTCGGGTGCGATGCCCGGGTCGCGGACCGCGCGGTCGACGAGTTCCGCGAGGTCACGGCCGGACGGCAGCTCGATGTGGACCGTGCTCAGCCGGGGCCGCAGCAGCCGCCCGAGCATCAGGTCGTCGGCTCCGATGATCGCCGTGTCCCCGGGAATGTCGACCCCCTCGTCCTGCAGCGCGCGCATCAGCAGCATCGCGTACTCGTCGTTGTACGCGAACACGGCGTCCAGGTCGAGTTCCCGCCAGCGCGCGGCGAGCCGGGTGCCTGCGGACTCCTCGTAGGCGAGCGGCAGTTCGGTGACGGTGGCGTCCGTGCCGTGCAGGGCGCGGCGCACGCCCGCGAGGCGGGGCGCGGAGAAGGTCTCCAGGCCGGGCTCCTCCGGTACGACGACGCCGATCCGGCGCCGGCCGCGGTCGTACAGGTGGGTGGCGGCGCAGTGGCCGACGGTCGCGTGGTCCATGAGCAGGGCGTGGGCGCCGTCGACGGTTTCGGGGCCGAGAGTGACGACGGCCCGGGCGCCGGAGCGCTTCAGCACCGTGACGCCCTGCGGGCCGAGGCCGGCGCCCGGGACGAGGACGGCGACGGGCCGCAACTCCGCCCAGGCGCGGGCGGCTTCGTCGCCGTGGAGGCCGACGGTGCCGTACTGGACGACCGTGTAGTCGAGCCGGCTGAGCGCCCATTGGAGCTCGTTGATGAACTGGCTGTAGAGCGGGCCGACCGGGATGGTCGGGGCGGGCATCAGGACGAGCCGGCTGTGCCCGGCGCGCAGGCTGCGGGCGGCGGCGTGCGGCACGTACCCGAGTTCCTTCGCCGCCTGGTGGACCCGGCGCCGGGTCGGCTCGCTGATCCGGACGGCGCTGGTGTTGTTGAGCACGTAGGAGACGGTCGCGCGCGAGACGCCGGCCAGGCGGGCCACATCGGCGCTCGTGGGCACAGGGTGCTGCGCGGGCGACACGGGGGCGGGCGTTTTCGGTATCTGCACCATGACGTCTCGCATCTTGGCAGAGGGCCGGGGCGGGTGTGCGGGCGGGATCGGGCGAGTGAAGGTTGTACGAACGCGGCTCAGCTGGGCGGGTCGGTACGCGTGACGCGGGCGACCAGGTCGACCCAGCCCGCCTCCAGCCGCTCCAGCGGCATCCCGCACTGCTTGGTCAGATGGTGGATCGCGGCGGGGTCGAGGTAGCCCAGCAGCGTCTGGGCGAGGAGCTGGCCGTCGGCGTCGGGCACGATCTGCCGCAGCAGGATCACCATGTGCGTGCGCAGCGCCCGGAGCGACGGGTGGGAGTACCGGCGGGTCGGTTCCGGCTGGGCGGCCAGTTCCAGCTCCAGCCGTTCGGCCGAGCGGTACAGCAGGGCCGTGCCGAACGCCCGCAGCCGCTCGATCGGCGGCGCCCCGGGCCCCAGGGGCGGCGGTCCGCCGAGGAAGTCGGCCTGGAGCTTGCGCGCGGAGTGGTCCAGCAGCGCCGTCAGCAGACCCGTGCGGTCGCCGAAGCGGCGGAAGACCGTCCCCTTGCCCACTCCGGCCGCCGCGGCCACCGCCTCCATCGTGACCCCGGCGACGCCGTGCTCGGCGATCAGCTCGGCGGCGGCCTCCAGCAGGCGGGCCCGGTTGCGGGCCGCGTCGGCACGCAGGCAGGGCTCGTCCTCGGCGCTGCCGAGCTGCAACAACCCGGCTTCGTCGAAGGGCTCTTGAGGCCCCGGGAAGGGCGGCAGAGGGGCGGACATGAAAACAGCGTAAAGCATGGGGAATGAAACTGGACCGCGGTCCGGTTATGGTGCTACACAGTAAACGGACCCCGGTCCGGATCGTTTCGGCAATGTTTCAGCACCCCTGGAGTTCGCATGTCTGTTCGCATCCTGGCGCTCGTCGGCAGCCTTCGCGCCGGTTCGCACAACCGTCAGCTCGCCGAGGCCGCCGTCAAGCTGGCCCCGGAGGGCGCGGATATCCACCTGTTCGAGGGCCTGGCCGAGATCCCCTTCTACAACGAGGACATCGACGTCGAGGGCAGCGTCCCGGCCCCGGCCGCCAAGCTGCGCGAGGCCGCGCAGGCCGCCGACGGGTTCCTGCTCTTCTCGCCCGAGTACAACGGCACCATCCCGGCCGTCCTGAAGAACGCCATCGACTGGCTGTCCCGCCCGTACGGCGCCGGCGCGATCACCGACAAGCCGGTCGCCGTGGTCGGCACCGCCTTCGGCCAGTACGGCGGTGTGTGGGCGCAGGACGAGGCCCGCAAGGCCGCGGGCATCGCGGGCGGCAAGGTGCTGGAGGACGTCAAGCTGTCCATCCCCGGTTCCGTGACCCGCTTCGCCGAGACGCACCCGGCCGACGACGCCGAGGTCGCCGCGGACCTCGCCGAGGTCGTCGCCCGGCTGCACGTGTACGCCGGAGAGACCGCCGCGGCCTGAGCCGCACCCTCCCCCACAGGGGCCGGAGCCGCGCGAGGCTCCGGCCCCCGTGTGCGTCAGGCCACCGCCTCGGGCGCCAGCTCACGCAGCTCCGCCAGCGCGGCAGCGACCGCGGGGCGCTCGTGGCCGCCGCGGCGCGTGCAGGTGAGGAGCTTGCGGTGCGGGTCGGCCGCGCACTGCACCCGGGTGATGGGCAGGTGGGGTGTCAGCTGTGCCAGCCGTGGGATCAGCGCGACCCCGAGCCCGTGCGCGACGAGATGGGCCATCACGTTCCAGTCCATCGCCTGGTGCACGACGTCCGGAGTGAACCCGGCCGCCCCGGCCGCCGACAGCACATGCGGACGGCAGGGGCTGTCCGGCACGGGGGCGATCCAGGGCTCGTGCGCCGCCTCCGCGAGGTCGATCCGGCCCCGCCCCGCCAAGGGGTGATCCTCGGGTACGACGAGGTCGAACGGGTCGTCAAGGAGCGGCTGTTGATCGAAGCGTGCGTCGCTGAGGGGCGGGTTGAACAAGGTGGCCTCGACGACCGCCAGATCGCACTCCCCCTCGAAGAGCAGGTTGAAGCTCTCCGGCACCTCCGCCTCCTGGATCCGTATGTCCAGACGCGGATGGCGTGTGCGCAGCCGCGCCGCCATGGGCGCCAGCAGTACCGAGACCGCCAGCGGGAATCCGCTCGCGCGCAAAGGCCCCGCGGGTTCGCCCTGGTCGGCCCGCAGATCCAGCTCGGCCCGGTCCCAGCGGGCCTGGATGGCGTCGGCGTGCGCGAGCAGGCTCTCGGCGGCCGGGGTGAGACGTACCCCGCGACCCTGCGGTTCGAGCAGGTCGACGCCCAGATCGCGGGCCAGCTGCCGGATCTGCTGGGAGGCCGCGGACGGCGTGAAGTGCAGGGCCTGGGCGGCCGCGGTGACCGTGCCGTAGTGGGCAACGGCCCTCAGGACGTGCAGTCGGCGCAGGTCAATCATGAAGTCCACGCTTCAAGGTGGAGTCCACGAAGTCAACCTGGACGTGTATGGAGGCCGGGCAGCACCCTGGCTGTGTCGCGACGGTCAACCAGCCATGACGCCCAACGACTTACGGAGTTCCCATGACCAGCACGACCGGCACCGTCTGCCCGCACTGCGGCTGGCCCGACGGAGCCGAGCCCTTCCAGGTCGTGTCCCGGCACGTCACCGCCGCCGGCACAACGGTGTGGACCCGCTGCGGCTGCGGCTCGCTCCAGGTCCGGGTCGTCGACGACCACGGCATGCGGATCGTCTCCCGCAGCCGCCCCGCCCTCACCGAGCCGAGCCCGGCGAGCTAAGCCACGCGTTCCGACTCGTTCTCCCGCTCCTGCTTCTTCGCGGCGCGCAGGCTCGTCACCGTGGTCACCGCCAGGACGAGCACGATGAAGCCGAGCGAGAAGGGGATGGAGATCTCGGGGACGTGGACCCCGGACTCGTGCAGGGCGTGCAGCACCAGCTTGACGCCGATGAAGCCGAGGATGATCGACAGGCCGTAGCTGAGGTGGACCAGCTTCTTCAGCAGGCCGCCGATGAGGAAGTACAGCTGCCGCAGACCCATCAACGCGAACGCGTTGGCGGTGAAGACGATGTACGGGTCCTCGGTCAGACCGTAGATGGCGGGGATGGAGTCGAGGGCGAAGAGCACGTCGGTGGAACCGATGGCGAGCATCACGACCAGCATCGGGGTCATGACCCGCTTGCCGTTCTGCTCGACCCACAGCTTCGTGCCGTGGTAGCGGTCGGCCACACCGAAGCGGCGCTCGACCATCTTGAGCAGCTTGTTCTCCTGGTACTCCTCCTCGTGCTCCTCCTTGCGGGCGTCCTGGATCAGCTTCCAGGCGGTCCAGATCAGGAAGGCGCCGAAGAGGTAGAACACCCACGAGAAGGTGGAGATGATCGCCGCACCGGCCGCGATGAAGCCCGCACGCAGGACGAGGGCCATCAGGACACCGACCATCAGCACGCGCTGCTGGTACTGCGAGGGCACTGAGAACTTCGCCATGATCAGGACGAAGACGAAGAGGTTGTCGACGCTCAGCGACTTCTCGGTGATGAACCCGGCGAAGAACTCACCGGCGGGCTGCCCGCCGCCGAAGACGGCCAGGCCGAGCCCGAACAGACAGGCCAGCACCACCCATACGACCGTCCAGGTCCCCGCCTCCTTGACCGACACGTCGTGCGGCTTGCGGCCGATGAAAAAGTCGACGGCGACGAGGGCACAGAGCCCCACTACGGTCAGCAGCCAGACGGAGAGGGAGACGTTCACGGGATTACTCCTAGTGCGATGGGGCCTGGACAGCGTTGTCGTCGCTTCCTTTCCGTTCCACTGACGGAAGGTGAACAAGAGGTCATGTCGTGGCAAGGTCTCATAGACGGATGTGCTGGTCAGCGGGGTGCCACCCGCCGTACGGCGGGCAGGTTCCGCCGTACGGCGGCGCTCCCGGGCCGCCGTCGTGCGCGGACCATGACCACAAGAGCCGCCGCGCGACAGCGTGATGTGAGGAGAAGCCATGACCCAGGTGCCGCCCCCGTTCGACCCCGAGCTCGCCGCCGCGCTGGAGACGATCAAGGACATGATCTCGCCCAGTCTCACGTCGGAGGAGATCGAGGAGGTGAGGACCGGTCCGGGCATCCAGATGCTGGCCGAGCTGGACCTCACCGACGGCGGGTTCTTCGAGGTCGAGGACCGGGTCGTGCCGGGGCCGGAGGGAGCCCCGGACATCTCGCTGCTGATCTGCCGTCCGGCCGCCGAGCCGGTCGCGGGCCCGCGTCCGATCGTCTACCACGTCCACGGCGGGGGCATGGTCCTCGGCACCAACCGGGTCGGCGTGGACGTACCACTGGCCTGGGCCCGGGAGCTGGACGCGGTCGTGGTGTCCGTCGAGTACCGGCTGGCGCCCGAGCATCCGCACCCGGCGCCGGTCGAGGACGTGTACGCGGGTCTGGTGTGGACGGCGGACCACGCCGAGGAGATCACCGGGGACCCGGAGCGGATCGTCGTCGCCGGTGCCAGCGCGGGCGGCGGGCTGTCCGCGGCGCTGGCTCTGCTCACCCGTGACCGCAAGGGCCCGCAGCCGGTCGGGCAGCTCCTGATGTGCCCGATGCTCGACGACCGCAACGACACGCCGTCGTCGTACCAGATGGCGGGCCTCGGCATATGGGACCGCACGTCCAACGACACCGGCTGGACGGCCCTGCTCGGCGAGGCGCGCGGCGGCCCGGACGTGCCCGCCTACGCGGCACCGGCCCGGGCCGAGGACCTGACCGGGCTGCCGCCGGCCTTCCTGGACGTCGGTTCCGCGGAGACCTTCCGCGACGAGGTCGTCGCCTACGCCTCACGCCTCTGGCAGGCCGGCGGCGTGGCCGAGCTGCACGTATGGCCAGGCGGCTTCCACGGCTTCGACGGCTTCGCCCCACAGGCGGCCCTGTCCCAGGCAGCCCGGGCGGCACATCTGCAGTGGCTGCGACGACTGCTGGGGAACTGACGCCCGACCGATCCCCACTCCCCCAGTCCGGGGCCCACAGGCGGCCCGGACCCAGACAGCCCGGGCAGCACACCTGCAACGGCTGCGACGACTGCTGGGGAACTGACGCCCGACCGATCCCCACTCCCCCAGTCCGGGGCCCACAGGCGGCCCGGACCCAGACAGCCCGGGCAGCACACCTGCAACGGCTACGACGACTGCTGGGGAACTGACGCCCGACCGATCCCCACTCCCCCAGTCCGGGGCCCACAGGCGGCCCGGACCCAGACAGCCCGGGCAGCACACCTGCAACGGCTACGACGACTGCTGGGGAACTGACGCCCGACCGATCCCCACTCCCCCAGTCCGGGGCCCACAGGCGGCCCGGACCCAGACAGCCCGGGCAGCACACCTGCAACGGCTACGACGACTGCTGGGGAACTGACGCCCGACCGATCCCCACTCCCCCAGTCCGGGGCCCACAGGCGGCCCGGACCCAGACAGCCCGGGCAGCACACCTGCAACGGCTACGACGACTGCTGGCGAGCTGACGCCCGACCGATCCCCACTCCCCCAGTCCGGGGCCCACAGGCGGCCCGGACCCAGACAGCCCGGGCAGCACACCTGCAACGGCTACGACGACTGCTGGCGAGCTGACGCCCGACCGATCCCCACTCCCCCAGTCCGGGGCCCACAGGCGGCCCGGACCCAGACAGCCCGGGCAGCACACCTGCAACGGCTACGACGACTGCTGCGGAGCTGAGGCCCGGCGGATCCTCGCTCCCCCGGATCCGGTGCCCCCGCAGGTTCCTCATCCACGCCCGATGCCGCACCATGGGCAGATGAAAGAGCTGGCCGGGCGTCTGACGGCGCTGGATCCGGATGCCGGTGCCGCCGTGCGGGTCATCGCCTACTTCGACCGGCTGTCCGAGTCGCGGGCGGGCCTGGAGGCGCTGGTGCGCGGGGCGGCCGTACTGGCCGGGGTGCCCGCGCGGCTCGTCGATGCCGACCGGCGGGTACAGGTGCGCGTGGAGCCGGACGGCACCCGGCACGACTCCGACCTCCCGCCGGACCCCGGCTGGCCGTGCGCGGCGCTGATTCCGGACGGTGCGCCGGCGCTGTGGCTGGAGCGCGCGGAGGCGGAGCCCAGTGTGGTCGACGCGGTGATCCTGGAGCGGGCGGCCGGTGCCGTCCGGCGGGTCCTCGACCGCACCCGGGGCCGGGCCCCCGTCGACGACCCCGCCCTCGTCGAAACCGTCCTCGACGCCACCGCCCCGGAGGCGGCCCGGCTGCACGCCGCACGCCGGCTGGGCCTGGACCCCGCGGGACGGGCCCGCGCCCTGGCGCCGTACGACGGCCGCCCCCGCATCGCACCGGCGCACCCGGAGACCGAGCCACCGCTCACCGGACAGCGCATGGGCGTCGGCCCCGCCGTCCCCGTGCTCGACCTGCCGCGCTCCTGGGCGGCGGCCCGCACCGCCCTGCGCTTCACGGCGGACGGCACCGCTCAAGACCCCGGCACCCGCGTCGTCCACGCCGACGACCTGGGCGGTATCGCGCTCCTCGCCGACCTGGTCGTCCCCGGTGCCGAACCCCCGCCCGACGTCCGCGCCGTAGAGGCGGCGGCAGCGTCGACGCCCTGGCTGCTGGCCACGCTGACCGCGGTCGCCTCGACGGCGAGCCTGCGCGCGGCGGCCACCGGGATCAACGTGCACCACTCGACGCTCCAGGACCGGCTGGCCCACGCCGAGCATCTGCTGGGCTGGCCGGTGCGCACTCCGCAGGGCCGGCTCAGGCTGCAACTGGCCCTGGCGATGCGGCACTTGGCGCGCTCATAACCCGAGACGCGCGTTACGCCACCCCCGGCGACGCGCGCTGCTCAAGTCGCCGCAGCGCCGTCCGGCCCCACTCCAGGTTCGCCCGCTCGAAGGCCACCCCGCCCATCAGCGTGAGGAAGGGCCCGATGCGCTCGGCGTCGGCGAAGTACTCGTCCTCGCTGCGTCCCGCCAGCAGCCGCTCCCGCATCCGCTCGTACCGGGCCAGCTTGGCAGTGGACCGCTCCATTCGCTCGACGACCGCGGCCCGTACGGCGTCGATGTCGCCGGTGTCGCCTATGTCGACGCACTGGACCCGGACCATCAGTTCGTCCCGGATGGCCGTCGGTTTCGAGGGCCCTTCGGCGACATAGGCGCGCAGGACGTCACGACCGGCTTCGGTGAGCGAGAAGAGCCGCTTGTTGGGCCGGCGTTCCTGCTGTACGACCCGGGCGGAGACGAGCCCCTCGTTCTCCATGCGCTCCAGCTCCCGGTAGAGCTGCTGGGGCGTGGCCATCCAGAAGTTCGCCACCGAGGCCTCGAACCCCTTCGCGAGGTCGTACCCGGACGCCTCGCCCTCCAGCAGCGCGGCCATCACCGCATTACGCAACGCCATGGCCTCAAATTATCAGTCCGTTGATTACTCAACGGGGCGACCGTCGCCTCGCCCAGGGTCTTGACCCGCGGTCGGATGTTACCGGTAACATCCCTCCTCGTGACCGAACCACAGACCGCTCGGCCCCTTACCCCTCCCCTGGCTCCTTCCGTCTTCAGCCCGTCCGCGGTGGTCGCGTCCTGCGTGGGCTTCGTGCTCATCGGCGCGCTCCAGGCCCTCTACGGCCCCTCGATCCCGGCCCTCCGCGAAAAGTTCGGTCTGTCGCCCTCGGCCGCCGGGCTGGCGCTGAGCGCGCACTTCGTGGGCGGGGTGGCGGGTGTGCTGCTCTTCGACCGGCTGTACGGCCGGATCGGCAACCGGCGGCTGCTCGGCGTCTCCTATCTGCTGATGGCGGTCGGTGCGGCCGGGTTCGCGCTGGCGCAGAGCTGGCCCGTGGCCCTGGCCGCCGCGCTGCTCGCCGGGCTCGGGTTCGGCGGGATCGACTACGGCCTGAACCAGCTGTTCGCGGTCGGGTTCGGCCGCCGTTCCACCGCGATGCTGAATGTCCTCAACGCGCACTTCGGCGTGGGCGCGATCCTCGGCCCGGCGCTGATCGGTGCGGTGGGCGCGGAGCACTATCCCGCGGTGTTCCTCGGTTTCGCGCTGGCCAACCTGCCGTTGCTGCTGTGCTTGAGGGGCGTACGGGACCGGGTGCCGCCGCCTGCCAGTGAGGTGCCGGAGTCCGGTGCCGGGGTCCTCCGCCGCAGCCTCGGCTCGGTGCTCGCCGTGTTCGTCGCGCTGTATGTCCTGCACGTGGGCATCGAGGCCGGGGTGGGCGGCTGGGAGCCCACCCATCTGGAGACCGTGGGTTATGGCGCCGGGGCCGCGGCCACCGCCACGTCCGTATACTGGCTGATGATGACCGTCGGCCGCTTCCTGGTGGCGCCGCTCGCGCTGCGCTTCTCGGCGCAGGCCATCATCACCGTCTCCTGCGCGGGTATGACGGTCTGCCTGCTGCTGGCGGCCGTGCCGGGCCTCGCCCCGTACGCGTACGCCGGGGTCGGTCTGTTCATCGCGCCGATCTTTCCCACCGGGCTGCCGTGGCTGCACCGGGCGGCCCCGGGCGCCCGGCGGGCCGGTGCGGTCGTGATCGCCGCGTCGATGGTCGGCGGTGTCGCGGCCGGTCCGGCGCTCGGCAAGGCCATCGAGTGGTCCGGGATCCGCGCGGTCCCGCTGCTGCTCTGCGCCGTCTCGGCGGTATGCCTGGCCGCGACGCTCTGGCTCATCCGCGCGACCCGACGCCGCTGAGAGCTCCGCTGGGTAGGCGGTTTGTTCGCCGCGGGCCGGTGGGGGCTGATCGCGCAGTTCCCCGCGCCCCTTGCGGGGCGCGGCCCGGCTTCCGTCCGATGCGCTGCGTGCCGAGGGGTTGCGGGTGCGGGTGCTGCCACCGAACGCCGAAGCCCGGGTGCATGTGCCCGGTGAGGCCCGCGACGGCTGGGGTACAGATCCCGGCGAGCGGGATGAGTGGGCACGCGGGGCGGTCGTGGGCGGTCCCGCCGGGACAGGGCCCGCCGTGCGCGCCGCCTATGCTGAGGACCTGCCGCCGCGATCCCGAGGACACACCCGCCATGACCAGTAGCGCCGTTCCGAAGGGGCGCAGTCGTCGGAACTTCGCCGGGGCGCGTCCTGTCATGGATGACGTGGCGCGGCTGGCCGGTGTCTCGAAGCAGACCGTGTCGCGGGTGCTCAACGACAACCCGGCGGTGCGCCCCGAGACCCGGGAGGCGGTGCGGGCCGCGATGCGTACGCTCGGCTACCGCCCGAGCCGCAGCGCCCGGTCCCTGGCCAGCGGCAGGACCCGCATGCTCGGCGTGATCTCCTTCGACGCGGCGCGCTACGGACCCGCCTCCATCCTCACCGCGATCAACACGGCGGCGCAGGAGGCCGGTTACCTGGTGAGCTCCATCGCCCTCGACACGGCCGACCCGGACACGGTGGTCGAGGCCGTGGACCGGCTGTCGGCCGAGGGCGCGGAGGGCGTGATCGCCATCGCCCCGCAGGCGTGGGTGGGCCGGGCGCTGGTGGACGCCCGTCTCGACAGTCCGCTGGTGGTCCTGGAGAACGACCTCGGGGGCGGCGGCACGCCCCTGGTCACCGCGAATTCCCGCATCGGCGCCCGTGACGCCACCGAGCACCTGCTGCGCCTCGGCCATCCGACCGTCTTCCACATCGCGGGCCCGACCGGATGGACCTCCGCCGATCTGCGCGTCGCCGGCTGGCAGGCGACTCTGGAGGCGGCCGGGGCCGAGGTGCACGCCCCGCTGACCGGCGACTGGAGCGCCGAGTCCGGATACGACCTGGGGCAACAGCTGGCCCGCCGCTCCGACGTCACCGCGGTCTTCGCGTCCAACGACCAGATGGCGCTCGGCGTCCTGCACGCCCTGCACGAGGCCGGGCGGGCAGTCCCCGGGGACGTCAGTGTCGTCGGCTACGACGACATCCCCGAGGCCGCCCACTTCCTCCCCCCGCTGACCACCGTCCGCACGGACTTCGCCGAGATCGGCACCCGGTCACTGCGGCTGCTGCTCAACCGCATCGACGACCCCGCCGAGCCACCCCGCGTCGAGCCGCTCGTCCCGGTCGAACTGGTCGTCCGCCGCAGCAGCGGTCCCTACGGCCGCTCCTCCTGAAGCACCTTCACGTCCCAGGGCCCCAGCGGCACCGCCTCCGGATGCACCACGC
Organism: Streptomyces sp. NBC_00457; assembly: GCF_036014015.1. Classification (NCBI taxonomy): domain Bacteria; kingdom Bacillati; phylum Actinomycetota; class Actinomycetes; order Kitasatosporales; family Streptomycetaceae; genus Streptomyces; species Streptomyces sp. NBC_00457. The sequence goes on from NZ_CP107905.1 coordinate 1,009,799, forward strand.
CCGACAGCACATCCCGTACGGCCGCGGGCACCGGAACAGACACCTCCTCCCACGACCAGTTGTGCAGGAAGCGGACCCGCCGGCCGTCCCGGGCGGTGGCGGAGGTCGCGGTGACGCTCGGCGGGGCCGGGCGCCACTCGTCCGCCGGGACGGCCCACTGGAACAGGGCCCGGGCGAACTCGGGGTCGGGGACCGTGCCGACATAGGTGATCCGGCCGGCTCCATGCCGGTGCGTGGTGGCCGCGGGCCAGCGCCCGAAGTGCGGGTGCTCGTACGCCGCCAGCTCCTCGGCGCCCTGCGGCCGCAGACCATCCACCCAGTGCAACGCGTGGGCGCCGGGCGGGAGTTGGAGGCCGGAGCGGCCGGTCACGGTGAGCGGCGCTCCGAGGTTGCTGAATTCGTCGTACGTCACTCCGGCCGCCTCGGCGAGCAGTCCAGGCTGTGCCTCGGTGCGAGCCCTGGCCTCGGTGTCGGCGTAGGCGGTGCGAGGGCCCAGGATCAGGTGGCCGCCGTTGGCCGCGTACTCCTTGAGCCGGTCGAGGGTCTCGTCGTCGGCGGCGTAGAAGGCGGGGGCGACCAGGACGGGGGGCAGGTCGTGGTCGGGCAGCTGGCCGGGGTGGAGGATGCGGGACTGGAGGCCCGCGTCGAAGGCGCCACGGTAGAAGGCGTCGAAGATGGTCTGGTACGAGCTTTCGTCGGGGCCTCCGTCAGGCAGGGCGAGCGGCGCCTGAGCCTGGAGGGCCCACTTGCTCGGCGAGGAGTAGAGGAAGGCCACGTCGGCGTCGGGAGTCAGGGCTGACACCAGGTCACCTGCTGTCTCCAACTCCTCTCCCAGAGTGGCCAGTTCACGGTAGACGCGGCCGGGGCGGCCGTTGTGCGGGAGGATGCCGCCCCAGTAGGTCTCGGTGCCGAAGTGCAGGGTGTGCCAGTGCCAGTACTCGATCATCGAGGCGCCGCGTGAGACCAGCGCCCAGGCCGCCTGGCGCCACTGGCCGTCGTAGGCCGGGCGGTTGTTCCACGGGGTGCCGATCGCCTGGGCGTTGGTCTCCGTGACCAGGTAGGGCTCCTGGCGGGAGGAGTACATGCGGTCGGCGCTGCGGTACAGGGCCCAGGTGCCGTTGGTCGTCCAGCCCTGGTCGTCGCGGCCCAGGTCGGGCAGGGCGAGGGCGTCCTGCATCGTGTAGTAGGGGTTGCCCGCCGTGACGTCGAGGCGCTCGGTGAGTTTGTCGTCCTCGACGCCCTTGCGGTCGTAGGAGATGCAGGTGGTGACAAACTGGCCGGGGCGGGCGTACTCGCGCACGATGTCCGCCTGCCAGGCGATGAACTCGGTGGTGAGGCGGGCCTGGAAGCGGCGCCAGGCGAGGTCGTACTGGGGCTGTGCGTTGTTGTCGGGGGTCCACAGGTCGGCCCACGTGGACAGCCGGTGGGACCAGTAGACCAGGCCCCAGGCGCGGTTGAGGGTCTCCACGTCTCCGTATTGCGCCCGTAGTTCGTCGGTGAAGCGCTGGAACACGCCGTGGTTGTGGAAGAGTTCGAGGCCGGGTTCGTTGTCTACCTGGAAGCCGATCACGGCCGGGTGGCCGGCGTAGCGGCCGACGACCTTGCGGATGATCCGCTCGGCGTGGAAGCGGAACGCCGGGTGGGTGAAGTCGACCTCCTGCCGGGCGCCCCAGCCGATGCGCTCACCGGTGCGGCGCTCGCCCGCGATCTCCGGGTACTGCCGGGCGAGCCACGGCGGCACCGCGTAGGTGGGCGTTCCGAGAACGACGGAGATCCCCCGCTCCTGTGCCCCGTCCAGCACCGGCTGCAGCCAGTCGAGGTCGAAGCGGCCGTTCTCCGGCTCCCAGGTCGACCACACCGACTCGCCGACCCGGATCACCGTGAAGCGGGCCTCGGCCATCAGGTCGAGGTCGTCCTTGAGGCGTTCGTAGGGCTGGTACTCGTGGTAGTAGGCGGCACCGAACAGAACCCGTCGCGGCAGGTCGAACATGCTTCTCCTATACGTCGGTTGAGGCAGCGTCAGCCCTTGACGGCGCCGGTGGACAGGCCTTCGAGGAGCTGTTTGCGGAGCAGGACGAAGAGGGCGACGGCGGGCAGGACGGCGAGCACGGCTCCGGCGAGGACCAGGTCGTACTGGCGCTGCTCGGAGACGAACAGGGTCTGCAGGCCCAGCGGCAGGGTGTACTGGGAACTGTCGGACACCAGGACCAGTGGCCACAGGAAGCTGTTGTAGCTCTGCAGGAACGTCCACACCGCCAGCGCACCGAGCGCGGGCCGCAGCAGGGGCAGCACGACGCGGCGGAAGATGCCGAACTCGCTCGCGCCGTCGATACGGGCCGCTTCGAGCACCGAGTCCGGGACGGACTGCACGATGTACTGCTGCATCATGAAGATCCCGAACGCGGGCGCCACCCAGGGCACGATCAGCGCGAACCACGGGCTGCCCAGGCCGGTCTTGACCAGGATCACGAACAGCGGCACCAGGATCACCGCGAACGGGATGGACAGCGAGCTGAACATGACGGCGAACAGCGGCCGTCTGCCCGCGAAGCGGAACTTGGCGAAGCCATAGCCGGCCAGGGCGCACACGAACACCGACACAGCCGTCGCGATGACCGCGACCACGGTGCTGATCACGAACCAGCGTACGAAGGGCTGATCGTCGATCAGGGCACGGTAGTTGTGGAGCGTGAACGGGTCGGGGATCAGCTCGGGCGGGTGGGCGAAGATGTCGCCGCGTGGTTTGAACGAGCCGCTCAGCGCCCACAACAGCGGTGCCAGGAAGGCCAGGAGCAGCAGGACGAGCGTCGGGTACAGCAGGATTCGGCCGGTCCGTGTGGGGGTGTTCATGAGGTCGCCCTCCCGATGCCGAGGAGACGGTTGAAGAGCGTGCTCAGGCCGAAGACCACGACGAACAGCACCACAGCCGCGGCGGCCGCGTACCCGAACTGCTGTCGCTGGAAGGCGGCCCGGTAGATGAACATCGTCACCGAGAGGGTGGACTCGGCCGGTCCGCCGCCGGTGAGGAGATACGGCTCCTCGAAGATCTGCGCGGCGCCGATGAAGGAGGTGACCACGACGAACGCGGTCACCGGCTTCAGCGCCGGGAGGGTGACCGTCGCGAAGGTGCGCAGCCGTCCGGCGCCGTCGATCGCGGCGGCCTCGTACAACTCCTTCGGTACTGCTTGGAGTCCGGCGAGGAAGAAGACGGTGAGGTAGCCGGTCCAGCGCCACAGCATGACCAGGCCGATACTGATCTTGGCCATGCCCGGGTCGCCGAGCCAGTCGACGCCGCCGGTGCCGAACAGGGCACGGAGCACGGAGTTCAGCAGTCCGAACTGCCGGTCGAAGATCAGCCCGAAGACGAGCGCGACGATGATCGGCGAGACGACGACCGGCACGAAGTACGCCGTCCGCCACAGATCGCGGACGCGCAGCCCCCGCGTGTTGAGGGCCTGGGCGATCAGCAGCGCAAGCGGTACGACCACGCAGACCGAGATCAGCACGAAGACGCCCGTGTTGCCGAGGGCCCGGTGGAAGCTGATGTCGGTGGCGAGGTTCCTGTAGTTGCGCAGGCCCACCCAGTGCGGGGTGCCCAGGCCGACCCATTCGGTGAGGCTGAGCCACAGGGAGACGGCGACGGGGATCAGCATGAAAAGGACGTAGAGCAGGTAGAAGGGCGAGATGAAGAGGTAGGGCGCCCAGGAACGCTTCCGGGGAGACGAGCGGGCCGTGTCGACGCGCTCACGTGCGGTGTGCGCCCGGCCGGCGACGGTGGTGGTCATATCGGTCCTCCTTCCTAGCGTCCGGCCTGGTCGCGGAAGTCTTCCGCCGTCTGTTTGAGCGCCTGGCGTGGGCTGAGGTCGCCGTGGTAGGCGCGCAGTAGGTTGCCCGCGAGGACGTCGTAGAGGATCGACTGGTCCGGGCTCTGGTGGAAGGCGGGTACGTCAGGGAGCAGCGAGCGGTAGAGGCGGAAGAGGCGCTGTCCGCCGCAGAACTCGTCGGTGAGTGCGTTGAGTCGGGGATCCTCGAAGACGGAGCGGCGGGTGGGGAGATAGCCGGTCTCCTGGAAGCGGCGGACCTGGCCGTCGTGTGTCAGCCAGGTGTTGAGGAGGAACTCCGTGGCGGCCCGGGTGTTGGCCTTGTCCTTGAGGACGCCGAATCCGGTGCCGCCCGCCGCGGCCGTGATGCCGCCGCCCTTCGCGAACCGGGGCAGGGCCCGCACCCGCCACTTGCCTTTCTGCTCGGGCACGTTGGGCAGCAGGCCGTAGTTCTTGTACCAGATGGCCATGGGCAGGCCGATCACCTTGCCCTGCTTCAGAGCCGTCTGCATGGCCGCCCCGTAGTAGTCCGAGATGTCGACGACGAAGCCGCTGCGCAGTCCCTCGCACAGGAAACGCAGCACCTCCTCCGCCTCCGCCGAGTCGAGGGCCAGTTGCTGGTCGGCGTCGAAGAAGGCTCCGCCGCGCTGGTAGAGCAGCATCTGGAAGGACTGCACGAGCTGGCCGACGTCACTGCCCGCGGTGGAGACGACGCACAGGGAAGCGCCGTGGTCCTGGTGCACACGGGCGCCCAGTTCGGCGAACTCCTCCCAGGTCGGGACGGAGTCCGGGATGCCGTACTCGGTGAAGAGGTCGTCGCGGTAGTAGTAGACGACCATCGGGGTGTCCGAGTCGAGGGCGTAGACGCTGCCGTCCATGCTGTACGGCGCGGTGCGGGCCGGGAGCAGGTCCTTCTGGAGGCCGGGGACGGCGGCGATGTCGGCGGTGAGGTCGTGCAGGAGGCGCGGTGCGATGTCGCCGCGCAGCATCCGCGGGAAGCTGCCGATCTCGAATCCCGCGAGGTCGGGCGTACCGCGGCCGGCGACTGCCTGGGCGAGCAGCTTGGTGACGAGGTCGGCGGCCCCGGCGCGGGTGACCTCGAGCCGGTAGCGGAAGTCGGTGAGGCGGTCGGCGTCCGTGATGCCCTTGGTGAAGAAGGCCTCGTATCCGGGATCGTGGGTCCACAGGGCGAGCGTCACGTCTCCGGACGTACGGGCTGTGGTGCTCCCGGTGCCACAGGCGGCGAGGGCGGCGCCCGCCCCCAGTCCCAGGGCGCTGCGGAGCACGGTTCGGCGTGATGGGGTGTCCACACGTGACTCCTCACGTGGTGCGGCTGCGAAAGTGTCGCGTGCGCGGCCGTCCCGGGCGGCGCACGCGGGCAGGGCGGATCGGGTCGGCGGCGGGGTGCCGCAGACCGTTCCGCCGACGGATCAGCGGCTGGGTGCGGTGGAGGCCCGTACGGCCAACTCGACCGCGAGTGCGGTGTGCCGGTCCGGACGGGCCTTTCCTTCGATCATGGCGATGAGGGTGTCGACGGCGTGGTCGGCGACGGCGGTGAAGTCCTGCCGGACGGTGGTCAGGGGTGGGGAGAGGTAAGGGGCGGCGGGGATGTCGTCGTAGCCGACGATGCTCACGTCGTCGGGGACGGCCAGTCCCGCCTCGGCGAAGGCGCGCAGGGCGCCGATCGCCATGTCGTCGTTGGCGGCGAACACGGCGGTCACATCGGACAGTTGGGCCAGCTGGCGGCCGGCCGCGTACCCGGAGGCCGGGCTCCAGTCGCCCTCGGTGGGCAGCGGCGGCTCGGGGGCGCCGACGGCTTCGAGTGCTTCGCGCCAGCCCCGCAGCCGGTCGCGGGCGGCGTACCAGTCCTGGGGTCCGGGAAGGTGCCAGACCGTGCGGTGACCGAGCCCGAGCAGATGCTCGGTCGCCATGCGGGCGGCCGCCACCCCGTCGGCGCCGACCACGGCGCCCACCCCTTCGGTGAGCTCCATGCCCTCGCCGAGGCTGACCACCGGCACGTCCGCGCTGAACCGGAGCGGGGTGCCCTCGTCGATCGGTTCGGACAGGACGATCCCGTCCACGCCCTGTTCGAGTAGGGACTCGACGGCGACCGAGACGCGCTGCCCCTCCAGGGTTCCGGCCAGGGCGAAGGAGTAGCCCGCCCGCTGCATCGCCCGTTCCAGCGCGCTGAGCAGGGTGGACGGTCCGTACAGCGCGGTGCCCAGCGTGACGACGCCGATCCGCCGGTACCGGCCGAGGAGCAGGGCACGCGCCGCGTTGTTCGGGCGGTAGTCCAGCTCCCGGATGACCCGCAGGACGCGGTCGCGTACCTCCGGGCTGACATGCGGTTCGCCATTGACGACCCGCGACACCGTCTTCTGCGAGACACCGGCGACCCGGGCGACCTCCGTCATACCGGGGCCACGCCGACGTCGTCCGCCCTCGGCAGCGGTGGTTGCCATGCATCCTCCTCGTTCGCGACTACGTAGTCATGGGCGTGCGCAAGTACAGCTTCAAGCCCTGTGACTACGTAGTCATGTCAGTGTCAGGGCCGCTCAGGAGCGAGTCAATGGTCCGTACGCCACCGACCAAAAACTCGCATGCGCGTGCCCCTGGGGCTCTGGGAGCATCCCGGAATGGTCCACAGCCCCGAAGCACTGGTCGTACGTCACACGCGCCGCCTCCCCTCCCCGACAGGTCCCGCGGGCGAAGGCGCCGTCGCGGCGCGGCAGTTCGACGCCGCGTTGATGTCCGTGGGCTTCAAGCTCTCCGCCGGGCTGTTGGAACGGCTGTCGGGGCTGTCCGAAGGCACGGTGGTCGACACGGCCGTCCGTACGCTGGCGGCCGTCCGTGAGATGGTCGGCGACCACGTCCGGCACAACGTGTACTTCATCGACTTCCCGGCCAACGTGCCGGACACGTTCGACTTCTGGATGCGCTGCATCGCCGAAGCGCTCGCCGACGACGCGACGCGTGATCGCACGCTGGAGCAGCTGAGCAGCGGCGTGGTGAACCTGCTAACCCTGCCGACATACGGCAACTACCGCCACACGTACGCCGAGATGCTCGCCGCGCACGAGGAGCTGATCGCCGCCGCGGGCGACCGGATGACGGTCCTGCACCTGGGTGGCGCCCTGGACGACGAGGTGACCTCGCTCTATCTCGCCCTGGCCGGCAGCGCCACGCCGCTCAACGCGGACGACCTGCGGGACCTCGGCGTCCTCGCCGGGCTGTGCGTGCACGGTCCGCAGCCGGAGGCGATCCCGGTGCGGGAGAACCGGGCCGTCGTCAACCGGGCCCGTCTGGAGGCCGGTTCGGATCTGCTCCTCGACACGGTGACCGATGTGCTGCGGCTGGCCTGCGCGCTGTCGGACGGTGACGTGACCCTTCAGGAGCCGACGTGTTTCCGGGGGCTGTCCCGCCGGGTCCGCCGTGCGCTGATGACGGGACTCGACTCCGTGGTGGCCGCGTCCGAGGCCAAGCTGGCCGACGTACACGCGCATGGCGAGGCGTTCAAGCGGCTCGGTGAGCGGCTGCATCCGCACGAGTACCCGCGACTGCCGTACGCCGCCGAGGTGTTCGCGGTCGCCCGCGGCGAGAAGCGGGCGCCGTCCTTCGACGCTCGGGTCGAGGAACTCCTCGGCATGGACGACGTCACGGGTGCGGTCCAGCTGCTGAAGTCCGCGCCCGGCAAGCTGTTCCGCTCGCTGGACCGGCTGCTGCGCTCGGCCGTCGGCCAGGAGGAGCGCGATGCCGTCGTGGCCGCCGCGGAGGAGGTCGCCCCGCTGGTCTCCGGCCGGGTCGTGCTGTCGGTGCGCGAGCATCTCCACAACCGGACCGAAGGGACCCGCGGGCGGCGGGTGTTCGTCAATCGCGTCGGCCGCGCCCATGTCACCGACGACACGCGTGCGCCGGTCCTGCCGGCGGAACGCAAACGGCTGATCGCCGCCCTCGACGCCGAGACGCGTCGCCGACTGCCCGCCGTGGAGCGGCTGTTGGTGGATCCCGACGTCCTCGACGTGGCACTTCCGCTCAGCGGCAAGGCGACCGCGTCCGGCCTCGGCGTGCTGCCGCGCGGCTCCGTCTCGCCGGTCGATGGCGAGCTGCTGCGGTTCTTCGTGTACTGGAAGCAGAGGGAGCACGTCACCGACTACGACCTGTCGGCGCAGTTGCTGGACGCCACGTACGCGACCGTGTCCTGGCTGTCGTACACCAACCTGCGGAATTTTGAGGGCGAGCACTCCGGCGACATCACCGACGCACCCGATGGCGCCTCGGAGTTCATCAACCTGCGCCTGGGGGCCGTGCGGAGCACGTTCATCGTGCCGCAGGTCAACATCTACTCCGGGGAGGGCTTCGAGGAGGCCGAGGAGTCCTTCTTCGGGTTCATGCTGCGCGAGGCCGAGCAGCAGGGCCGGCCCTTCGAGCCTCGCACGGTGCGGATGAAGTCGGAGATGCGTGGTCCGGGCCGGGTCGCGCTGCCGCTGGCGTTCCGGCGCGGGCGGGACGGCCGTTGGCATGCCCGGTGGCTGCACCTCTATCTGAAGGGCATGCCCTCGCACAACCGGGTCGAGGGCAACCGGGTGACGGTCGCGACGGTGCTGCGTGCGATCATGGAGCGTGAGCAGCTGACGATCCGTCACTTGACGGGCCTAATGGCCGACATGGGCGCGACGGTGCTGCCGTGGGACTGCGACACGGTCCCGGAGATGCCCGTGACCTACATCGGACTGGAGCGCCCTGAGGGTCTGCACCCGGACTCCCGGATCATCACCCCCGAAAATCTGCGCGACTTGATCCCCGACTGACTGTTACCGTTGCCCGTGGCGAGGCCATGAAGGGGCTTCCTTCTCATCCGCCGCGAAAGCGGCTTCGCTGATTCAGTCCCTTCGCTCTCCTCGCCCTCGACTTCGTGCCGGGCGGCACAGGCCGATCACCGCGCCTGTGCCGCCCGAGCCACGTCCAGGGCCTGTTCCGCGTAGCCACGGCCGAAGAGCACCGCGTGCACCAGCAGCGGGAAGAGCTGGTGCAGTCCGACGCGGTCCGTCCAGCCTTCGGCCAGGGGCGCCGTCTGCTGGTAGCCGTCCAGTACGAGGTCCAGGTGGGGACAGCCGAAGAGGCGGAGCATCGCCAGGTCGGTCTCACGGTGTCCGCCGTGCGCGGCCGGGTCGATCAGCCAGGCGTGACCGTCGGCGCCCCACAGCACGTTTCCGTTCCACAGGTCGCCGTGCAGCCGGGCGGGCGGCTCGGCGGGGCCGGCCAGCTCCGGCAGCCGCTCGCAGACCCGCTCGATCACGGCCGCCTCGGCGGCGCGGATCGTGCCGTCGTCGACCGCGCGGCGCAGGTACGGCAGCACTCGGTGTTCCGCGTACCACTGCGGCCAGTCGGTGCCCGGCGAGTTGCGCATCGGGGCCAGCCCGATGTACGCGTCCACCGGGCCATCGGGCGGCGGGGCGCCGAACGCGGGCGCACCGGACGCGTGCAGGGCGGCCAACTCACCGCCGAAGCGGGCCGCCGCGGCAGGGGTCGGTGCGCCGGGCGGGACGCGGTCCGACACCAGCCAGTGACGGTCGTGGCCGTGCACCTGCGGTAGGCGGACCGCGCCGGCGGCGGCGAGCCAGCGCAGCCCGGCCGCCTCGGCCTGCGCGGCGGCGGGGCCGTCACCGCGCTTGACCATCACCATGTGGCCGTCATCGAGGGTGACTTCGGAGAGTGCGGCGTTGAGTCGACGCTCGTGGGTCACCCGGCGTCCGGTGAGTCGCTCCGCCGCGGCGCGCGGGGTTCCGGCGGTCATGAGCGGGGGTGCCCGTGCGCAGGGCGGCTGGGTGTGTCAGGGCGGTGCGGCCGCGCGGCTTCGATCAGGTCCGGCACGGCGCCAGCGTAACGCGGCACCCCGGCCGTCCCATGGCGGCGTACTCCGGAACGCCTTGTCACGCCGCCTTCGCGGCGTCGAGCACCTCGTCGGCCAGGGGCTTGTCGAGGGCCGCGTGGACCAGGCCGTCCGCGAGCCGGGGCACGTCACGCTTGCCCACGAATCCGGCCAGCTTGTCGGGCGACGTCGGCAGTCCGAGCCGGCGGGCACCGTCCTGGGCCTTGCGGTCGAAGTACGGTGCGAACTCCGGCCATACGCCCTGCACATCGCGCAGGAAGATATCGGCTCCCGTGGGACCGATCCCGGGTATGTCCTGCAGGGCCTTCTTGGGGTCGGATTCCTCGCGCAGGCGCCGAAGATCGCCTTTGTAGCGTTCCAGCAGCAGTTCGGCTCCCTTGCCGAGCATGGTCGCGGTCCGCTCGTCGTAGCGGCGGTAGCCGCCCTCGCCGAGCGCGTCGACGCGTTCCTGCCAGGACGCCTCGGCCATCGAGCGGACGTCGCGCATTCCGGCGTCGAACAGCGCCTTTGCCGCGGCCACCGCGATATCGGCCTTGATCCGGGCGCTGAGCAGGATCGCCAGTACGAGCGTCTGGTAGAGGGGGCCGGGGGTATTGCGCAGCCTGATCCCGGCCTGCGCCGCGTAGGTGCGCTCCTGCCGGTCGAGCAGGGCCCGGACCACCGCGTTGTCGGTCTTCGCACTCATCGTCAGGCCACCGATCCAACAGAATTCCGAGGTGCTCCGGGTACCCGCCCCGGGTCCGGTCGATGCGGCCGTACGGCAGCCGGCTGCTCATCCGAGACTGAGGAGCACGATCGCGACGCCCGCGATCAGCAGACCCGCCGTCTGGGTCCGGGTGACCTTCTCGTGCAGGACGGCGAGTCCCAGGGCCGTCGGGACCGCCGGGTACAGGGAGGCCAGGACGACGGCGACGGCGAGCATCTGCTGGTGGGCGGCGAGGAGATACAGGATGAGCCCGAGCGCCGCTCCCGCCCCGATCAGGACCGCACAGCCCAGCGACCGGACGGGCCGGTGGAACTCGGCGGCGTGCCGCCGGATGCCCGGGAGCAGCAGGAGAACCGCGGCGACCCGGCCGGCCGCCACGGGCCACAGGCCGCTCGCCGGGTCCGCCTGGGCGAGGCCGATGTACTGGACCGCCACTCCCCCGCTGGCGATCAGGCCGTCCACGGGCAGCCGCCGCCCGGACGGGGCTCGGCTACCGTGGCCGTCGCCGCCGGCGGAGACGAGCCACAGAGCGGGAACGGTGGCGCAGATGCCGAGCCAGGCGAGCGGAGTGGGCCGGTCGCCCAGCAGGAACACCCCGCACAGCACGGACAGCGCCACCCCGGTGACCGCGCTCACGGGGATCACGATGCTCATGGCGCCACGGCTCAGACCGCGGTTGAGGAAGTGCATGGCCACGGCGCTTCCGACGCCGGACGCCCCGCCCCAGGCGACATCCGTGGGCCGGACCGCTGTCGCGGGCATCAGCAGCGCGGCGGCGACGGCCAGGATCAAGCCTCCGACCTGTCCGAGGAAGGTGACGACGGCGAAGTGGACGCGGCGGGACAGCAGTCCGCCGGCGAAGTCGACGATGCCGTAGCAGACCGCGGAGGCCAGGGCGAGCACAGCACCCATCCGCTCCAGGTGCCCGCCACAGCCGTCGTCATCCGCCGGTGGCCGGCCCTCGGGAGGCCGTGTACGCCTCGCCGCCCGGGGTACTCGACCGTTCCGTTCGGGACCGGAGGAGGTTCACCATGACCAGCAACACGGAAACCGGTGGCGTCACGGGCACGCCGGACAAGGACTACAACCTGATCTGGTACGTCGAGGCCTGCCTGAACAACGCGCTGCGGCTGGAGACGTACATCCAGGACGCGGAGCGCGAGAAGGACACGGAGGTCGTGGACCTGTTCCGCAAGGCGCAGGCCGACAGCCGCAAGGGCGCCGAACTGGGCAAGAAGTTGCTGCGTAAGCGGCTGAACGGCTGACCGCGTCCGGAAGGCCCGCCCCGGCCGTCCGGCGGCGCGGTGCTCACGCAGCGTCATCGTCCGACGCGCGGGGCCTGCCCCGCCCGCTTACTTTGGGCGGGCAAGCCCTGTCTCACCCAAGGAGGAGCCATGGCCGACAAGGGCCGCGCGGACAAGATGAAGGGCAAAGCCAAGGAGATGACCGGAAAGGTCACCGGCGACCGCGAGATGCAGACCGAGGGCAAGCTCGAGCAGGCGCGCGGAGAAGCCAAGAAGCTCAAGGGCAAGGCCCAGGAGCGGATCAAGCAGCCCGGGCGTTCCGCGAAGCGGGACGACGTCTGAGCTGGCGGGACCGAGGCCGCGGACACGGTGGACCCGTGCCGCGGCCTCGACTCATGAAGTCCCACACCTACCCGCCGACAGCCTCCAGCGAGAGCGCGAAGACGTGGGCCCGGGCGGTGCCGCCCGTCGGTGCGGCCAGGGTGATCCCGGTGAGCTGACGGGTCGCGTCGACCTCGACGACCTGGTGGAAGATGGCCGCCTTGGTGCCCAACGGCCCGTTGCGCGTGTGGATCTGACCGGTCGTCACCGCCGCGGTCTCGTCGTACGCGGGTCCCGACGCCAGCCAGCCGGTGAGCCGGAGCGGTGTGGAGGCGGTGGTCCCGTCGGCGTACCGGAGCGTCGCCGGGACGGTGACGTTCCCCGTGTCGCCCGCGCCGAGCACGTGCACCTTGCCGTAGGCGCCCTGCGGTACGGAGATGTCCTGGCCGCCCGCGACGACGTTGTTGTTCGTTCCCTCGCTGCCGTTGGTGAAGGCGAAGCCGATCCCATTGTCGGAGGTCTGGCCGGTCTGCGGGAGCTGGGCCATGGGGTAGGTGCGGCCGGTGCCGTCGAAATCCCCGTCGCCGTAGTACATCTCGGTGGTGATGCCGTCGTTGTCGAAGTGGCCCGTCAGGTCGACCTGGGTGACGGTTCCGGACTGCGGCAGCTCCGGCAGGCCCCAGCGGTCGGCGGGAGCGGAGACCGGCACGGGGGCGATCCGCAGCTCGGGGCGCCGGCCCGCCGGGTGGATCACGGCCTCCGCGCCCTGGGGCAGGTCGAGTTCGACGACGCTGTCGCCGAGGTCGCGCCAGTCGGGAGCCGGGCCGCCGATCCCGGCGACCGTGACGCGCCCGCCCAGTGAATGGCGCACCCGGCAGGGCTCCCCGGCGAGGCTGCGGACGCGTACCCAGCGAGTACGGCCGCCCCGGCGGACGGCGCTGACGAGGAACGCGCCCTGGGTGCGGAAGTCGTGCAGCGTGACGTCCCGCCACTCCCCCGGCACGGCAGGGAAGATCCGGATGGTGTCGCCCCAGCTCGTGCAGAGCATGTCGTGCAGGCTCTGCGCCGCCGACAGCGGAGTCTCGATGACCGGTCCGGCCTCGTAGTACATGGTGTTGGGCTGGACGAACCGGGCCACCAGCTCCCGCAGATACGTCAGCGAGTCGTCGCCCCGGCCCATCATCGCGGAGAGGGACGCGGCACCGGAGAAGCTGTAGCCGCGCAGGGCGCCCTCGAAACCGATCCAGTGCTTCAACGACCGCTCGATGAGGTCGCGTTGCTCGGGCTGCTCCCAGTTGACGAGGTAGAGGGGGTACACGGCGAGCATGTGGGAGTAGTGGCGATGCGACTTCGCGAAAGGAGCCCCGGCGCCGATCATGAAGCCGTTCGCGTCCACCGGGTAGTCGGTGAGCCGGTCCATCACTTCCTGCCACTTCGGCGCCAACTCATCCTCTACGTCGAGCAGTTCGACGGTGTCGAGCAGGGTGGCGCAGCTCCAGCGCAGCAGCGCCAGGTCGTAGTTGCAGTCGGGGGCGCTGCCGTACTCCGGTGAGAAAGTCTTCGGAAGGTGGAGCCGGCCGTCGTCGCCCTCGTACAGGAAGTGCAGGTAGTAGCTGGTGGAGCGGCGCAGGAGCGGGTAGAGGATGTCCTCCAGCAGGCCCCGGTCCATGGTGTGGCGGTAGGTGAGCCAGACGTTGTGCAGCGCCCAGGGCAGGTTGCCGACCTCGGGGTCACCGGAGCCGCCGGGGACGGCGACGCTGCCGTTGTCCTCGCACTGGGCGTCGGTGGAGCGGCGCAGGCCTGCCGAGTCGGCCCGGTACTGCGGCTTCAGGGCGCCGATGAGGATGTCGGTGTTCTCGGCGAGGGTGCGGGGGATCGCGTCCAGCTCCAGGTGGTTGGAGCCGTGCACCGGCCAGTACTCCAGCTGCACGTTGAGGTTCCACCAGACGGCGGGCCAGGGGGTGGGTTCCAGCCAGGGGCCGGTGGTGGCCATGACGGGGGCGTGCTCGCGGGCGGCGGAGGCGAGCTTGTAGAGCTGGAGCCAGTAGAAGCTCTGGAGCATGCCGTCCGGGAGTGAGACGAAGCTCTTGCGGTAGAAGGCGTGCCACCAGTCGCGGTGGGTGCGCAGCAGGCTGGAGACGGGCAGCGCGGACGCCTTGCGGACCGCCGTGCGGGCGCGGCCCTCCGCGTCGGTGCCGGGGTGGGAGTGGGTGACGGCCAGGCAGAACGTCCGGTCGTCGCCGTGGGCGCGTTCGCGGTGGGCACTGGCCGTCTGCCCGCCCGCGACAAGTGACTGCACCACCAGAGTCGTGCCGTCCGGCTCTTTCGTGGTCACCGGTGCGGGGTTGGGTTCCAGGTCGTCGGGCGGATCCTCGCGGACGATACGCGGGCTGACGGCGGGTGAAGGGACGTACTCCCAGCGGAAGTTCCGCTCGCCCGCGTCCGCGCGGGCGGTGACGACCAGCAGCGTGCGGTCGTTGTGGACCAGCGCGCGCAGCCGGATGGCGCCCTTGTCGGTGCTGAGGGTGCCGGTGATCTCCGCGTTCCACAGGTCGAGACGCAGATCGGCGCCGGTGATGGCGCCGACGGGGTGTAACAGCAGATTGCCGACCGGCAGCCGGGCCACGCCCCAGTCGCTGCCGAACTCCGGCCGGTGGTCCTGGACTTCGCTGTGGTGCACGGTGAAGCGCAGGGCGTTGCGGCCGGGCTCCTGGTAGACGATCGAGCCGAGCAGCCCGTTGCCGAGAAAGGGCCCCTCGTACCAGGTACGCGGCAGCCGCTTCCACACCGGGTCCTGCGCGTCGAGGAACTCCTGCCACTCGCGGTCGGTCCGCATCCCGACCAGACCCCCGGCGCCGCTGCCCTGTTGAGCGGCTGCCGCCGGTGCGGCGACCGACGTCGCGGCACCGGCGGCGACACCTCCGAGAAAGCCTCGTCTGCTGACTCTCATCATCGATCTCCCTCAGATTGGTCCGATGACTTGGCTAGACGGGAGCGTAAGAAGCGGCTAATGATGCGTCAATACACCGAACCACACCACCGATTCACCCGATGACTCGTGCGTGGGAGGCACACATGCGTGTCGTACGATCCACAGTCACCAGAGCCCTGACGGTCGCCGCCTGCCTGGCGGCGCTGTGCGCTCCGACCGCCGCCGAGGGCCAGGACGCCGGCCCGGAGCGGAGCTGGCGCACCGCGGCCCCGGGCGGCGGCCCCGTCTCCGCCCAGCTGTCCCTCACCGACTCCGGCGGCCTGACCCTGACCGCCCGCGACGGCCGTACGACGGTGCTGCGGCCGTCCGCCCTCGGCATCCGTACCGCCGTCACCGACTTCTCCGCCGGGCTGAGCTTCGTCAGCCGCCGGGACCGGCCGGTCCATGAGACGTACACGACGACCAGCGGCGCCCGGACCCGGCACACCCTCGACGCCACCGAGTCCGTCTTCACCTTCCGTAAGCAGGGCCGCATGCTGCGGATCGCCCTGCGGGTCGCCGCCGACGGCGTCGCCTACCGCTATGAACTCCCCCGAGGCGACGGCGACTCCGGCACCGTGACGGTGCTGGGCGAGACCTCGCAGTACGCCGTGCCCGCACAGGCGGACTCCTACCTGCTGCCGTACGACAACGGCCGCCAGGACTACGAGTCCATCCACCAGCACACGACGCTCGCGCAGGCCAAGACCGGTACCGACTACGGCTATCCGTCCCTGTTCCGCGTCGACGACGACAGCTGGATGCTCCTCGGCGAGTCCGGCCTCGACAGCTCCTACGCGGGCTCCCGCCTCACCCTCGACCGTGTCGACGCGGACGCGGGCCGCTTCAGCCTGAAGCTCCCCGACCCCGCCGAGGTGGCCACGGCGCCCTTCGCGACTCCCTGGCGCACGATGGTGATCGGCGATCTCGCCACCGTCACCGAGAGCGACCTGATCACCGATCTCGCGGCACCGTCCAAGGTCGCCGACACCTCGTGGATCAAGCCCGGCAAGGCCGCCTGGTCCTGGTGGTCCGACGGGCAGAGCCCGACCAGCCTCGCCGCGCAGAAGAAGTTCGTCGACTTCGCCGCGGAACAGGGCTGGGAGTATGTGCTCGTCGACTCGGGCTGGAGCAACGACTGGATGCCCGAACTCACCGCGTACGCCCGGGAGAAGGGCGTCGGAATCTGGTTGTGGGTGCGGTGGCAGACCATCGACGCGGCGAGCGAGATCAACACGTTGCTGCCGCGGTGGAAGGGCTGGGGTGCGGTCGGGCTGAAGATCGACTTCATGGAGTCGGACGGGCAGGACCGGATGCGCTGGTACGACGCGATCTTCGCCGGGAGCGCGAAGTACGAGCTGATGCTGAACTTCCACGGCGGCACGATTCCCCGTGGGCAGCAGCGGACGTGGCCGCAGTTGATGACCGTCGAGGCGGTGCGGGGCGCGGAGGGTACGCGTCCGCGGCCGGGGCGTGAGCCGTTCCCTGCGGGGCATTACACGACGCTGCCGTTCACCCGTAATCTCACCGGGTCCATGGACTTCACGCCCGTCACCTTCACCGGTGTGCGGCCCACCAGTGACGCGGCCGAGTTGGCGTTGTCGGTGGTGTACGAGTCCGGGGTGCAGCACTTCGCCGACAGTGTCGAGTCGTATGCGGCGCGGCCGCTTGCGGAGCGGTTCCTGGCGGGGGTGCCGACGGTTTGGGACGAGACCGAGTTGGTCGATGGGGCGCCTGGGGATCGGGCGGTGTTCGCTCGGCGGTCGGGGGGTGAGTGGTTCTTGGGGGCCGTGACTTCTGGGGGTGCGCGGACGCTGGACGCGTCGCTCGGGTTCCTTGGGTCCGGGCACTGGCTCCTCGATCTCTATCGGGATGCTCCGGGTGGTGGTCTTGCCGTCGAGACGCGTGAGGTGACTGCTGATTCGCGGCTTGTGGTGGATGTGCCTGCGAACGGTGGGTTTGCTGCGCGGGTTTGTCCGGCGGAAGAAGGGCGTGAGAGCTGCGGGTAGTGGTTCACGGTGCGGGTCGTGGGGGGCTGGTCGCGCAGTTCCCCGCGCCCCTATCGGGGCGCTGCAGTGAACGTAGTGACCATGGGGCCGGCCTCGCCGAGGTGGACGATCGTGCCGGTGCCGTCCATCCAGTGGGCGGTGACGGTCAAGTCGTCCACCTCTACGGTGACTTGGTCTGTGAGTGAGGGTGGGTCCGGTTCGGCAGTGAGGGAGGCTAGGGCCGCGAAGACCGTGCCCGACTGGGTGTCGCCGACCGTTCCGGTGAGTTCGGGTACCAGGGCCCAGGGGCCGTAGGCCGTGCCCTGGGGGGCGCGGGCGATGCTCTGGTGGTGCCAGCCGTGCAGGCCGAGGAGTTGGCTGGTCACCTCCTCGCCGGTGATGCGGATCTCGTCGGCTTGTCCGGCTTCGGGGGCCGCCTCTGGTGGCAGGGCGACTGCCCAGCCGGTGTGGTGGACGGGGGTTCCCGGTGGTACGCCTACCGTGCGGTGCACGCGTAGTTCGAGGTTGCCGTGGGCGAGGGTCAGGCTTTCGATGCGGGCCGACGGCAGGACGGGGCCGCCTTCGGGGAAGACCGGGCGGTGCCAGGAGGCGAGCCAGTTCGGGCCGTCGGCAAGGGGGTTGATGCGGATGCGGGCGCTGCGGGTGCCGCGGGCCTCAAGGGCGATGTGGTTGTCGGGTGTGTTGGCGGCGCTGGTGGGGCCGGTGCGGGTGGAGTAGGCGAGGCGGGCGTAGAGCGGGTTGCCGGGGGCCTGCTCCGGCTCGCGGGAGTCGAGCTTGTAGCTGCCGTGGTTGTGCAGGCGGACCAGGCCGTCCCGGGTGGTGGTCTGGACGAGCAGTCCGGGGGCTCGCAGGGCGAGTGCCCGGTCGGGGCCCTCGGCGGGGGCTCGCTCCTCCGTCGCCGTCCACACC
Source organism: Streptomyces sp. NBC_00457 (assembly GCF_036014015.1). Classification (NCBI taxonomy): domain Bacteria; kingdom Bacillati; phylum Actinomycetota; class Actinomycetes; order Kitasatosporales; family Streptomycetaceae; genus Streptomyces; species Streptomyces sp. NBC_00457. Next base: position 1,027,670 of record NZ_CP107905.1, read on the forward strand.
GGATCCTCGGGCGGGAGCAGCAGGGCGAGGAAGCCCTTCGACGCCCAGTACGGCGAGCCCGGCCCCGAGTAGCGCTGGAGCGTCGCCGCGTGCGGGCCGTACCAGCCGAGGGTGAGGATGCCGTCCTCGGTGAGGGCGCCGCGGTCGAGGAAGTGGCGCAGGGCTCCGCTGAGGACGCGGCGGGTGGTGCCGGGGGTGAGAGGGGTGTGGTCGGTGAGGGCGCCCAGGGCGACGGCCGCGGTCGCGGCGAAGCGGTACGTCAGGGAGCGGCCGTGGTGGATCGGGGCACCGTTCGCGTCGAAGAGGAGGGCGAAGCCGTCGAGGAACTCGCGGAGGCGGGGGCCGAGCCGGTCCAGGAGGGGGCCGTCTCCTGCCAGGTGGGCGTGGAGAAGGGGGTAAAGGTGGAGGGCCCAGCCGTTGTAGTGGTCGAAGGCGCGGCCGTCGCCGTCAGAGTACCAGCCCTGGCCCTGGTACCAGCCGTCCAGCAGGTCGAGGCCCCGCTGGATCGCGCGGCGCGTCTCGGTGTCGCCCCGGCCCGCGGACTCCAGGAAACCGGCGACCGTCAGCGGGAAGAGGTACCAGTTGTTGGGTGCGGGCGTGTGCGTGAGCGCGCCGCGCAGCCAGCGTTCGACGCGGTCCTGGTCGGCGGCGGTGAGGGTGTCCCAGGTCCAGGGTGCGGTGAGGCGGAGGGCGAGGGCCACCGACGCGGACTCCACCATGGGCTGGCCCTGGATGCCGTGGTGGCCGATCTCCGGCCAGGACTCGGTGTCGTCGCGGCCGGGGGTTTGGGTGCCGCGGATGAGGCCTGCGGTGTAGCGGTCCAGGAAGCCGTGCGGGTCCTTGCCCGAGGCCCCGGCGGTGCGGAGGGCCGCGAGCAGGAACGTACGGGCGAAGCCTTCCAGGCCGTCGGAGCGGACGCCGGACTTCGAGGGCGGGCCGGGCAGGTCGATGAGGGCCTGGCCGGGGGTGGCGTAGCGGAGCGCGGCGGTGAGCAGGTGGTCGGCCACGGCTTCCCAGTGGGCGCGGGTGTAGCCGGTGTACGGGCTGAGGGTGCGGTCTTCGGGCGGGAGCGGGAGTTCGGGCATGGCCGGGCCACGCCTCCTGTTCGTTACGGGCTCGCCTCAGGCGAGACGCGCCAGGCGTTCGGGCCGGACGGGGTGGGCGAAGGGGCGGCCGAGGACGTACGACTCGACCTCGGCCAGGGCCAGTTCGGCGAGGCGGCGCAGCTCACCGCCCTTGGAGCCGGCGATGTGCGGGGTGAGTACGACGTTCGGGCAGTCGTAGAGCGGGGAGTCGGCGGGCAGGACCTCCGGCTCGGTGACGTCCAGGACGGCGTGGAGTCGTCCTGACACCACCTCGTCGGTGAGGGCGTCCTGGTCGACGACGGCACCGCGTGCGGTGTTGATCAGGGTGCCGCCGGTGCGGAGCCTGGCGAGGAGGTCGCGGCTGACGAGACCGCGGGTCTCGGGCAGCAGCGGCGTATGGACGCTGACGGTGTCGCAGCGCGCGAACAGCTCGGGCAGCGACACCGGCTGCGCGCCGAGGGCGCGGGCCTCGGCGTCGGATACGTAGGGGTCGTGGAGGAGGACCGTCAGGTCGTGCGGGCGGAGCAGGTCGATGACGCGGCGGCCGATGATGGAGGCGCTCAGGATGCCCACCGTGCGGCGGTAGTTGCCCGCGTCGGGGTGGCGTTCGTTCCAGTCGACGCGGCGGCGCTCGGCGCGGTAGACGCGGGCGGTCTCCAGGACACGCTTGTTGGCGAGCAGGATCATGGCGAGGGTGTACTCGGCGACCGGTACGGCGTTTGCCGCGGCGGCGGAGGAGACCGCGAGGCCGCGCTCCCAGCAGGCGGGGGTGATGTGGTGGCGTACCGTGCCCGCGGTGTGGATGACCGCACGCAGCCGGGGCGCGGCGTGCAGCACCGCCGCGTCGAGGGGCGGGCAGCCCCAGCCGGTGACGAGCAACTCGGCGTCGGCGAGGGCCCGGTGGGCGTCGGGTGTGGTCAGGTCGTCCAGGACGAGGTGCGGGTCGATGTCGGTGAGGTCGGCGAGGCGGGTCCGCGCGTCGGCGTCGAGGACCTGGCGGGCGGTCCGCTGCGCCATGGCCAGGACGGCGCGCGGGCGGCGCCGGTGAGGGTGGGGTTCGGTCATTTCACGCTTCCGGCGGTCAGGCCCGACTTCCAGTACCGCTGCAGGGTCACGAACGCGACGATCAGCGGGACGACGGCGAGCAGCGAGCCGATGACGACGAGCGGGTAGTACTCGGGCGAGACGGTGGCGGAGCTGTTCCAGGTGTAGAGGCCGAGGCTGAGCGGATACAGGTTCTGGTCGGAGAGCATCACCATGGGCAGGAAGAAGTTGTTCCAGATCGCGGTGAGCTGGAAGAGGAAGACGGTGACGAAGCCGGGGCCGAGCATGCGCAGGCTGACGCGGAAGTACGTCTGCAACTCCCCCGCGCCGTCCACCCGGGACGCCTCCAGCACCTCGGTCGGTACATAGCCGCCGCTGAGCAGACGGGCCAGATAGACGCCGAAGGGGTTGAACAGCACCGGGATGAACACGGCCCAGAAGGTGTTCACCAGACCGATGTTGGACGCCACCAGGTAGAGCGGCAGGGCGAGCACGGTCGGCGGGACCATGACGCCGGTGAGGACAAGCCCGAACAGCTTCTCCTTGTGCGGGAAGTCGTACTTGTCGAAGGCGTACCCGGCGGCGACGCTGATCAGCGAACCGACGAGGGCGCCGACGACCGCGTACAGCAGGCTGTTGAGGTACCAGCGGCCGTAGACGCCGCCCTCCATGGCGAACAGGTCGGTGAGGTTCCGCCCGAGCGAGAAGTCGCCGAGGGTGAGGATGTCGCTGCTGAAGAGCGCGTCGGAGTTCTTGGTGGAGGCCAGCAGCAGCCACAGGCCGGGCAGCAGGGTGTAGAGGGCCGCGACGAGGACGACGACGTTGGCGACGGCGCGGCTGGTGAGTCTGCTCGTGGTCATCGCGGGCTCCGTTCGCGGCGGCCGGCCCAGCGCGTCACCGCGAAGGACAGGGCGCACGTGACGACGAGGAGGATCACGGAAGCGGCGGAGGCCAGGCCGTAGTTGTTGCGGCGGAAGGCGGCGTCGTAGATGTACATGTTGGGCGTGTAGCGGGAGTTGACCATCGGGGTGGCCTGGTTCATCAGGGTGGGTTCGGTGAACAGCTGGAGCGCGCCGATCAGGGCGAACATGCAGACCATGACGACGGAGCCGCGGATGATCGGCACCTTGACGGACAGCGCGGTGCGCAGGCGGCCTGCGCCGTCGATGCGGGCGGCCTCGATCACCTCCCGCGGCAGGGCCTGGAGGGCGGCGTAGAAGATCACCATGTTGTAGCCGAGGCCGCTCCACAGCGCGATGTTGACGATGGCCGGCAGCACGGTGTGCAGGCCGAGGAAGTCGATGTGGATGTCCGCCTCGGCGAACACCTTGATGACGGGGCTGAGGCCGGGGGTGTACAGGTACAGCCAGATCACCGCGGCGATGATGCCGGGCACCGCGTGCGGGAGGTACAGCATCATCTGCGCGGTGCGGCGCAGCCGGACCAGGCCGGAGTCGAGGAGCAGGGCGAGGGCGAGCGCGCCGACGACGACCACCGGGACGAAGATCACGCAGTACAGGGCGATCACGCCGAAGCCGGAGCGGAAGCTCGGGTCGTCCAGGACCGCGAGATAGCTGCGCAGCCCGGTGAAGACGGTGGTGCCGCCGCCGAAGCCGAGGCCCTCGTGGTCCTGGGAGAAGAGGCTGAGGTAGACCGAGTAGCCGACGGGGACCAGGAACACGGCGATGAGCAGGGCCGTGAACGGGGCGAGGAGCGTGACGCAGGCGAGGAGTTGCTGGCGGCGTCCGGCGCGGCGGGGGCGGGCGGGACGCGTGGCGGGGGGTTTCGTTCCCGTGCGTTCTTCTTCGGAGAGCACTGTGCTCACGGCTGCTCCTCAGTTGGTGGTGACCGACAGGCCGAGGCTGCTGAGGTCGGGCAGCGTTCTGCGCTCGCCTTCGCGCAGGGCGCCGATGATGCTGCCGCTGCCGGCTCCGGCCTTGGCGAACCCGTCCTCGACGGAGGTGATCGTGGAGGTCATACGCGGGCCCCACTGCCAGCGCGGGCTGACCAGCCGGGCGGACTCCTGGAAGAGGCCGAAGATGTCCTGGCCGGAGTAGTAGGCGGTGTCCATCTCCTTGCGGGCCACGGGGACGAGCGCGGGTACGGCCGGGTAGGCGCTGCTGATGCCGCTGGAGAGCTTGGCGCGCAGCGCGTCCGGGCTGGTGACCATCCAGAGGATGAACTCCAGTGCCTCCTCGGGGTGTTGGCTGTCCTTGGTGACGGCGAAGGTGGAGCCGCCCTGGGTGCCGAGGGACGGTTTCGCCGGGTCCCACTGCGGGAGCGGCGCGATCGCCCACTTGCCCTTGCCGCCCGGGGTGGAGTTCATCAGGGAGCCGGCCGCCCAGGCGCCCGCCATGTAGCCGACGGTCTCGCCGTTCTGCAGATGCGCCCGCCACTGCTGGCTGTCCACGGGCTCGACGCGCACCAGGTCCTGGTCGACGAGGCGCTGCCAGTAGGCGGCGACCTTGCGGGTCGGGGCGTCGTCCAGGGTGATCCGCCAGGTGTCGTCCCCGGTCCGGAACCACTGGGCGCCGGCCTGCCAGGCGAACCCGGCCATGTGCTGGGAGCCGTTGGTGAAGAAGCTGGCGAGCCGGGAGCCGGGGTCGGCCTTCTTCAGCGCGCGGGCCGCGGTCTCGAACTCGGCCCAGGTCTTGGGGACTTGGATGCCGTGCCGGGTGAGCACGTCCTTGCGGTAGAAGAACATCATCGGCTCGATGTCCACCGGCACGGAGTAGATACGGCCGTCGAGGGTGGTGAGGTCGAGGGCCTGCGGGAGGAACTTTCGGCGTACGTCGTCGGGGAGCAGGTCGGTGAGGTCGCGGGGCACTCCGTCGATGGCGTAGCCGGGCAGCTGGGGGTACTCGATGGTGGCGACGTCGGGGGCGTTGCCCGCGCGGGCGGCGTTGCTGAGTTTGGCCCAGCCGCCCTGGGGGCCGGACGGGACCTGCTGGTAGTCGACCCGGATCTTGTCCTGGCTGCGGTTGTACTCGTCCACGACCTCCTGGGTGCCGCGCAGCGCCGACCAGAAGGTGAGACGCACCGGCCCGGTCCCGGCGCTGTCGCTGCCGCCCGAGGAGCAGCCCGCTAGCAACAAGGTCATGGCGGTGAACAGTGCGGCTGTGGCCAGGCGTACGCGTCGTCGAGCCGTCATGGGGCCTCCCGCGTCCTTGCTGGGTTACCCAAATCCTGAGCGGGAGACGAAAAAGGCGTCAATACATCGAACAGAAGAAACCGAAGCGGTCAAACGAACACCTCATGGGTGTCAGCGGACGGTGCGCGTCTCCGTGGACTCGCGGATCACCAGGCTCGGCAGCAGATCCACGTGCCGCGTCGCCTCGGGGCGCAGTCCCTCGCGGGCCGCACCGAGGCGGCGCAGCAGCAGGCCGAAACCGATCCGGCCGAGCTCGGCCTTGGGCGGTGCGACGGCCGTCAGCGGGACCGGGCCCATGTCGGCGACCACGTCGTTGTAGGCCACCACCGAGCAGCGCCCCGGCACGTCGATCCCGGCCGCCTGGAGCCGCTGCACCAGCACCAGCGCGTCCATGTCGCTGTGGATCAGCACCGCCGTCGCGCCGGTCTTCCGCACCGCCTCCACCAGGTCCGCGGAGCGCGGGTCGGCGGCGGACGGGTCGGGGCCCGCGGTACGGGAGCTGAGGATGGTCCGGCAGCCCGCGGCGAGACCCCTGGCGGCGGTCTGCCCGGCGAACTCATCGCGGATCACCCGCGCGGTGGGGCTGTCGTCGCGTGCGGCCAGGACGATCCGCCGGTGGCCGAGGCCGGCCAGGTGCTCCAGCGCCAGGTGCACGCCGTACGCGTGGTCCGAGCGCACGGAGTCCAGCGGGTAGATGGCGCTGGTGCGGGCGGGGCGCCGCTCCACCAGCACGACGGGCACATCCAGGGCGGCCAGCCACGCGTGGTCGGCGTCCATCTCCTCGGCGCGCGTGCGCCAGTGCGGCGACAGCAGCAGCCCGCGCGCGCCGCCGTCGAGCGCCTGCCGCACCGCCTCGCGCTCCGCCCCGCCGTCGTCGGCCGCGATGTGCAGTTCGAGCCGCAGCCCGGCCTTCTCCGCGGCCTCCCGGGCGCCTTGGACGGCCTCGGTGAGATACGTGTTCCGCTCGGGCACGATCATGGCGACGGCGTCGCCCCCGACCAGGCTCTCTTCGGCGACCGGCCGCAGCGACCGCGCCACCCCGTGCCCCCGGCGCACCTCTCCGCGCCGGGCCAGGTCCTCGACGTCCCGGCGCATCGTGACGACCGAGACGCCGAGTTCGTCGGCGAGATCGGTGAGGCGCGCGACACCCCGCACCCGCACCAGCTCCGCGATCCGGGCCTGCCGCTGCTCCGCCGACTCCCGCATGCCCTCACCGTCTCTGATCGATTTCCCGAGATACCTCCACTCTACCGATCAATCGATCAGACGAGCAGGCGCGGGACCGACCGTTACGCAGGCCGGCAGAGAACCGCCGTCAGCGCCTCCCGCAGCAGGTGTACGGCCTCGTCGACGTCGGCGGCGCCACTCCCCCGGCGCCAGGCCACGTACCCGTCGGGCCGGACCAGCAGCACGCCCTCCTCGTCGATCTCCGCGCGGCGGCTCCACTCGCCGTACGCGTCATGGGCGTCGCGGTCGATGACGACGGCGCGCAGGTCGAGGCCGAGTTCCTGGGCCAGGGTGTCGGCGGCCTCGGCCCAACGCGTTCCGGCGAGACCGGTGACGACCGAGAAGCTGCCCCTGCCGACCAGGTCGAGCGTCGAGACACGGCCGCCCTTGTGGTCGACGAGCCATGCGTGGGGCAGCTTGGCGCCGGGGCGGGACGTCGGTCGGCCGAAGAGTTCGTCGTCGCGGGTGATCGTCTCGACGGTGCCGTCGGGGAGGACGGCGGCCGACTCGTAGCGCTGGTTGTGCTCGACGCCGTGGGCGTTGAACTCGTAGTGCTTCAGCTCGATCGCCTCGCGGATGGCCCGCCGTTTCTTCGCCCCCTCGGCGTCCGGCTGCCGCGCCGCGTGCAGGGCCTTGGTGATGCCCTCCTCGTCCCCGCCGACGACACCGAGGGCTTCGAACAGGGGCAGGAACTGGTCCCGGGAGAGGTTCGCGCGCTCGACGATCTGCCGGGCGACCGGGGCGCGTTCGTCGGAGTAGGTGTCCAGCAGCTCAGGCCCGGCGTGCCCGTTGAGGACGGCCGCCAGCTTCCAGGCGAGGTTGTAGGAGTCCTGGACGGAGGTGTTGGAGCCGAGGCCGTTGGACGGCGGGTGCCGGTGGACGGCGTCCCCGGCGCAGAAGACGCGTCCGGCGTGCAGCCGCGTCGCGTAGGCGTGGTTGACCGTCCAGAGGGAGGCGTTGTCGATGCGGACGTCGAGCTGGTCGTCGCCGACGAGGTCGCGGACGATCGCCGCCGCCGCCTCGTCGGTGACCTCCGGCGGGAGGTTGTCGATGTCGTAGCCCCAGACGATGAGCCACTCGTTCCACGGCCGCACCATGCGCAGCAGGCCCATGCCGATCCCGCCGACGTCGGCGCCCGGGCGCATGATCCAGTACAGGACGCTGGGGCGGTGCTCGACATAGCGCGCGAGGTCGGCCTGGAAGACGATGTTCATGCTGCCCGCCTTGCCCATCTGCCCCTCCATGGGCAGCGCGAGCTTCTCCGCGACGAGGCTGCGGCCGCCGTCGGCGCCGATCATGTACCGGGCGCGTACGGTGTGTTCGGTGCCGCTGGCCCGGTCGCGCAGGGTGGCGGTCACACCGTCCGCGTCCTGTTCGAAGTCGACCAGCTCGGTGTTGAGCCTGACCACGGCGCCCCGCTTGGCCGCGTTGGCCAGGAGGATCGGCTCCAGGTAGGTCTGCGGGAGGTCGATCATCCCGCACGGGCTCTGGGCCGCGTACTCGGTCAGGCTCTCGTCCGCGGTGCCCCAGGTACGGATGCGGCCGATCTCGTCGCCGAGGAGCGACGTGGCGAAGACGGTGTCGCCCATCAGTTGGCTCGGTGTGCCCTTCTCCAGGGCCTCCTGCTCGATTCCCAGGTCGCGGAAGACCTCCATCGCGCGCTGGTTGGTGATGTGGGCGCGTGGGGTGTCCGCGAGCCACCCGTACTTGGTGACCAGGTGGGTGCGTATCCCGTAGGTCGCCAGCAGCAGGGCCGCGGTACCGCCGGCGGGGCCGCTGCCGATGACGAGGACGTCGGTGTCGTAGTGCTGCTCAGGCGTGCTCATGCTGTCTCCGTGAAGCCGCGTCAAAAACCATGAGGGGAAAGGGTGTTCACTCGCCGATGCGCGCGATGTGGAACGTGAACTCGAGCAGCCGCCACTCGCCCTCGACCGGCCGGCCGTCGGGTGTGGGGCCGGTGCGCGGGACGAAGTCCGTGATCAGGTCGTCCTTGACGCCGAAGACCGCGTCGCGCTGCCCGGGGGCACCGTCGAGGTAGGCGCCGCCGCGGACGAACAGCTGGGTGATCAGGGGCTGGTGTCCGGGGGCGTCGATCAGGAAGTGCACGTGCGGTGCGCGGTAGGGGTGGCGGCCCACGGCGGAGAGCATCCTGCCCACCGGCCCGTCGTCCGGGATCGGGTACTCGGACGGGAGGATCGACCAGAACGTGAACCGCCCGTCCTCGTCGGTGGTGAACCGGGCGCGCAGCACCGGCCCGTCCAGATCCGGGAGTTGGACGTCGTAGAAGCCCTCCTCGTTGGACTGCCACACGTCCACGACGGCCCCGGGGACCGGTGCGCCCTCGCGGTCGGTGACCCGGATGTCCGCCCACAGCGGTGTGCCGGTGAGGTCCCCCGCGATGTCGCTGCCGTGTTCGGCGGCGGGCGGTCCGGCCACGTAGAAGGGGCCGAGGATCGCCGACGAAGTGGTGTCGGGCGTACGGGAGTTGGTGAGCGCGTCGACCACGCTGGACACGCCGAGGGTGTCGGAGAGCAGGATGAACTCCTGCCTGGTGTCGGTGGTGATGTGACCGGCCTCGGTGAGGAAGTCGATCGCGGACTGCCACTCCCGCGGGGTGAGGTCGTTGCGGATCGTGTAGGCGTGCAGGGTGCGGGCGAGATCGGTCAGGAGCTGCCTGAGGCGCGGGTTCTCGCAGCCGGCGAAGCTCGCCACGACCTCTTCGGTGAGCGGACGCAGGTCGGGAGGTCCCTCGGGGCGGCGGCCCTGCCAGGCGCCGCGCAGCAGGCCGGCGAGTCCGGTGCGGGTCAGTTCGCGCGGGTTGGGGTACGGCTGTGCGGTGGCCAGTTCCGCCGCGCGGTCCAGGTCGGACTCGTCGAGGCCGAGTTCGCGCAGCGAGGTGGGGCCGCCGACCCGGTGGATCAGGTCGAAGACGCCTGCGGGGGCGTCGGGCACGTCCAGGGCGTGTGCGATGCGCTCCATCGCCTCCGGTGCGGCGGGCGCGTTGTATGCCATCGCGTGCGGGAGGACCACCGTGTGGGTCTCGGCGTGCGGAAGACCGAAGGCGCCGCCCAGCGTGTGGCAGAGCTTGTGGTGCAGCCCCATGCCCACGGCCCCCAGGCACATGCCCGCCAGCCAGGCGGCCTGCAGCAGCTCGGCCCGCGCCTCTGCGTCGGTCGGGTCGTCGTGGAGGGCCGGGAGCGCCCTGCCGATGGCGGTGACCGCTTCCACGGCCATGGCGTCGGTGACCGGCGTGGCGTCCGGCGCGTAGAGGGCCTCCACGGCGTGGGCCAGGGCGTTGATGCCGCTGGTCACGGTCGCCGGGACGGGCAGGCCGAGGGTGAGCTCGACGTCGTACACGACCGTTTCGGGCAGGATCGCGGGCGAGGAGCGGGTGGTCTTGCGGCCGTCGACGGTCTCGCCGAGCACGGGGGTGACCTCGGACCCGGCGTACGTGGTCGGCACGATCACCTGAGGCAGATCCGTGCGGACCGCCAGCGCCTTCGCGAGGCCGGTCGTCGAGCCGCCGCCGATCGCCACCAGGCAGTCCACGCTCCGGTCCCGCAGCAGCCGCAGGGCCTGCTCGGTCACCTCGACGGGCGTGTGCATGGCCGCGCCCGCGAACTCGGCCGTCACCAGCTCGCCCAGGACTCCACGGAGCCGCTCGGTGTCCTTGCGCAGGGCCCGTGACCCGCCCGACAGGAGCATGACCCGGGACCCGCCGAGCCGCTCGGCCTCCTCACGCACCCGGTCCAGGGTGCCCGCACCGAAGATCACCCGGCTCGGTCCGGCCGTATGGACGAAACTCCTCATGAGGCCGCTCTCCATGCTGTGCTCTGTGGGGGTCGGGGCGTCTGCGGCAGTATCCGTACCCAATGGCACGTCGCGCCTGCACAATCGCCGCATCCCGCTGCACGAAAACGGCGACCTCCATCGCCGCTTGCCCACGTGAGCGCCGGACCGGGAGACTGACCGGGGCGCGAAGGAGGGCCGTATGGGCGAGATGGGACTCGGTGACACCCACGGCATCCTGGCGCGGCCGGGCGTGCGTCCCGTCCGCAGCAGCGCGGGGCTCGGCTGGGAGCGGCTGTTCGTGTCGACGCAGCGGGAAGTGCCGTACCGGGACGCCTTCCCCGGAGCCGACAGCCATCTGCTGATCCTGCACCTGGACGGACCCGTGACCGTCCGGCGCGGACGCCGGGGACTGACCGCCGCCCGGCAGGTGCCCCCCGGCGGACTGTTCCTGCATCCGGCGGCCACCGAGCTGGACGTGGAACTCGGCGGCCACCTGAGCACGGTCCACGTCTACCTCTCGGACGCCGCGCTCCAGGCGACGGCGGACGACGAGCGGACCGTGCGGCTGAAGGAGGAGTTCGGCACCACGGACCCGTTGCTGGAACAGCTCGTGCTCGCACTCGACGGAGTCGTACGGCGCTGGGAGCCCAGCGGCGCCGTCTACGCGGACCAACTCGCCCTCATGACCGCGGCGCAGCTGGCCCAGAGGCACAGCGTGCGGCAGCGCGACACTGACGCGCAGGAGCGGCAAGTGGGGCTCGACGACCGGCAGTTCGCGGCCGTCCGGGAACTTCTCGACGCCCGGCTCTCCGAGCCGCTCTCACTGGCGGACCTGGCATCGGCCACCGGCCTGAGCGTCAGCCAGTTCGCCCGGCGGTTCAAGGCCCGCACCGGGTGCCCACCGCACCGGTATCTCGTGCGGCTGCGGGTGGAGCAGGCGGCCCGGCTGCTGCGTGCGGGCACCCTGCCGATCGCGCAAGTGGCGGCCGCGTGCGGCTTCTCCCACCAGGAGCACCTGACCAGGGTGCTCCGCTCCCACCTCGGCACGACACCGGCGGCACTGCGCCGCGCGGGCTGAACGGCTGCCAAGGCGACGCCTTCCTCTCCCCCCGGTTCGCGTGCGGCCCGCATAGCGCACATGGCACGCTCGACGTCCCCCAAAGCGCGAAAAATCAGTGCCTTTGACATGAACTCATGTCTTTCCGTGAACGCCTTGACTCCGTCGCATTCTCACCCGTATTCGATGGAGGTACATCGCATGATCGGCAGACATGCCGCGGTCGGTCGCCGCACCGCCCTGACCGCTCTCGGGATCCTCACCCTCACCGGGATCACCTCGACCGCGGCGGCCGAGCCCCCCAAGCCGGCGCCCGGGTCCACCGCCGCGCAGACGGTCGGTGCCGACCGGCCGTCGGCGGCGGTGCTGCGTGCGCTGCAGCGTGACCTCGGGCTGACGCCGGGTCAGGCGGCCGAGCGTCTGGTCAACGAGGCGGAGGCGGGCGTCCGTGCGGGCCGTCTCCGCAACGCGCTGGGCGAGCGCTTCGCGGGGGCCTGGGTGCGGGGGGCGACCGCCGCCGAGCTCACCGTCGCGACCACGCGGGCCGCCGACGTGTCCCTCATCCGGGCCCAGGGCGCGAAGGCCGCGGTCGTCAAGCGGACGTTGCGCGAACTGCAGGCCGTCAAGGAGAAGCTGGACACGGCCGCCACCCGCGTCACGACACGGGACACGCCGGTCTGGTACGTCGACGTACCGGCGAACCGGGTCGTCGTCGAGGCGGTCAGGCAGTCGGCCGCCACCGCCTTCATCAAGGCGGCCGGCGTCCAGGGCCAGGACGTCGGCGTCCGCGTGTCCTCGGCGCGGCCACGGCTGCTGGCGGACATCGTCGGCGGCGACGCCTACTACATCGGGACCACGGCCCGCTGCTCCATCGGCTTCTCCATCACCAAGGGCACGCAGCAGGGCTTCGCCTCGGCCGGCCACTGCGGCGACCCGGATGACAAGACCACCGGCTACAACAAGGCCGACCAGGGCACGTTCAAGGCCTCCACGTTCCCCGGCAAGGACATGTCCTGGGTCGCCGTCAACACCGAATGGACCGCCACACCCGACGTCAAGGGCGAGGGCGGCGAGAAGACGGAGATCACCGGATCGGTCCAGGCCCTCGTCGGGGCGTCCGTCTGCCGCTCCGGCTCCACCACCGGATGGCACTGCGGCACCATCCAGCAGCACGACACGAGTGTCGACTACTCCCAGGGCAAGGTCGACGGCGTCACCAAGACCAGCGTGTGCGCCGAGCCGGGCGACTCCGGCGGCCCGTTCGTCTCCGGCAGCCAGGCGCAGGGCGTGACCTCCGGCGGCTCGGGCGACTGCACCAGCGGCGGGACCACCTACTACCAGCCGGTCAATCCGATCCTCAAGGACTTCGGCCTCGTCCTGAAGACCGCGTCCGCCGAGGCCCTGCCGCCCGGTCAGCAGGACAACGCGGTGGAGGGCGCATGGGCCGCCGGCCGCGTCTACGAGGCCGGCACCACGGTGACCCACTCCGGTGCGCGCTACCTCTGCCTGCAGACCCACCAGGCGCAGGGCGTGTGGTCGCCGAGTGCCACTCCGGCCCTGTGGCAGAAGCTGTAGTCGTACGACGTCGGGTGCGGGAGCGATGCTCCCGCACCGCCGTTCCCCTATTGCCTGCTACTCCTCCGCGAGAAGCGCGTACGCGGTGGCAACGAAGGAGTCGCGGGCGCGGAACCGGCGGGTGCACAGCGCGACCAGGGCCGTGCCCGTGTCGGGCCTGAAGCCCAGGAACGCCTGCTGGCCGAGGGTCGCCCCGCTGTGGAAGTACATCGGTCCGCCGTTCGTGGGATGCCGGAACCACGCCATCGTGTGCGTGTGCCGGTGTCCCAGACCGCGTCGCAGCAAGGGCGTGCGCACCGCCCGCAGTGCGCCGGCCAGCGGGGAGCCGGCCGGGTCGAGGTGGGCTTCGAGGAAGGTCAGCAGATCGTGCGGGGTGGCGCGGACGGCGCCGGCCGCTTGGAAGCCGCCCGCGTCGAAGGCGGCGGTGCTGGTGCGGCCGTCCTTGCCGTGTCCGACGGCGTCGGTCTTCGGATCCTCCGGCCGCAGGGCGGTGCCGCTCAGGCCGAGCGGACGCAGTATGTGCGCGCCGAGCAATTCGTCCCAGGCCGTGCCCGTGACCGCGGCGAGGGCGTGGCCGAGCACGGCGACGCCGAAGTTGGAGTACTCCCACCGGGTGCCGGGCCGGTGCCGGGAGCGGTGTCGCAGGAACGCCCGGGTCACGCACTCGGCGGGATAGCGGCCGTAGGGGTTGGTGCGCCAGGCGGGAAGCGCCCGTACGTAGAAGTCGGCCGGCAGGGTGGGCAGTCCGGCGGTGTGCGTGACGAGGTGGGCGAGCGTCACCGGGGCCGGCCCGGTCCGCCGGGCCGGGTCCAGGCAGGCGGCGGCCGGCTCGCCCCCGGTCAGCAGGCCGCGCTGGATGAGCTGGGCCAGCAGCAGTCCCGTGAACGTCTTGGACGCCGACCCGATCTCGTACCGCAGGTCTTCGCGAGGGACCGGCGGGGGCGGGGCCGTGCCGCCGCAGTGCAGGGTGCGGCGACCGGCCCGGGAGACGGCGAAGACGGCGTCGGGCGCGTCGACGGCGTGGACGGCGCTCTCCAGCAGCTCCCGCACCGTGTCGTCGCTGCCGAGGGTGCCACCCCTGCCGTCCTGGTCGCTGTCGTCGGCGCCGCCCGGCCAGGGCGTGGAGCGGCCGGTCATGGGGTGGCGTGCGCCAGCTCGGTGAGGGCGCGGGAGGTGGCCAGTACGGATGCGAAGGCGGCGACCAGCGTCGGGTGGTAGACGAGGTCGAACACCTCGTCCGGATCGCCGTCGGGCATCGCCCCGAAGGCGGGCATGGCACCGTCGGGCTGCTGTGCGGCGGCGAAGCCCTCCCATGCCCGTGTGTCCAGGGTGGGGCGGGGCAGACAGGCGTCGACGACGAGGAGTTCGCCGAGCAGGTCCCAGCGCTTCAGATCCAGCCAGTCGTCGATCCAGGCCGGCAGCCACATGGCGAGGTAGTCGGCGATGTCCGGGGGCAGGCCGTCGGCGTGCTCTCCCCAGTCGGTGAGGTGGAACACCGCGTGAGTGACGTCGTAGGCGATGTGCCCGCTGACCGTCCATGGCTCGGGCCTGCGGGCCAGCCACGTGGCGCCGACGAGGTCCGCCTCGGGCGGGCTGGGCGTGAGGCCGAAGCGGCGCTGGAACGCGGCCAGTCCGAGACGTCGGGTCGGGTCGAGTTCGAGGGCCGCCCAGCTGTCGAGCCGGTGGTAGAGGACGGTGGCGCGCTCCACCTCGGGTTCGCTGTACCCGAGTTCCTTGTACGGGAGGTACACCTCGAACGGGATGGGCGAGAGCGGCTCGATGCGCTGCCCGCGCACCAGCATGCGGCCGCCGTCCAGCGTGTGCCGCCAGGTGTGGTCCACGAGCTTGCGCGCCAGCTCGGCCTGCTGTGATCCGGCCACGCCTTCGCGGAACAACACCCGGCAGATCAGGGCCAGTTCGCCGACCGGTTTGAAACGCTCGAGGAAGCCCACTTCCGGATCGACGTCGGGCTCCAGGCGGAATCCGTCGCGATGGGCCCACAGCCACTCCAGGGCGCGGACGCCGACGGTGTGTATCAGACGGGTGTCGGTCATCCAGGCGCTCCTTGTTCCTCGTACCCGTGGTGCATACCGCCCTCGCCCGTAAGGCACTTGAGGGTCTGTGCCGCCGCGAACGCGGCCATCAGCGTGGAGTGGTAGCAGCGGCGGAAGTCCGGCTCCGGAACTGCTTCGCCGTCGCCCCGCGGGCCCTGCTCCGGGAGCGCGCCCGAGGCGTGCTGCGCCCGCGCGATCCGCGGCCAGGCGTGCTGGAGGGTCCCGGGGTCGGGCGGGGACGGGAGGCTCGCGGCGACGATCAGCAGCTCGCAACTGAGGTCCCACATCCCGGCGTCCAGGCAGGTGTCGAGCCAGGCGGGCAGCCAGTCGGCGAGGTAGGCGGCCAGGTCCGCGGGGACGCCGTCGGGGGTGCGGCCCCAGTCGGTGAGGTGGAAGACGACGTGGGTGAGCGCGTACCCGGAGGAGCGCTCGAACGTCCAGGGTTCCGGCAGTCCGCCCAGCCAGGTGCGGCGCAGTAACCGCGGGTCCTGTTCCGGCCGGTGGATGCCGCTGCGGTGTTCGGCCTTCAGGACGCCGAGCCGGCGGGTCGGTTCCTGCTCGGTCAGCCGCCAGCCCCGCGTGCGGGCCGTCGTCGCGGCGGCGGTCTCGTAGCCGGAGTGCCGCAGTCCGGCCGAGGCGAAGACGGAGTAGACCTCCAAGGGGTACGTCGCGAAGGGCTCCAGCGCCTGGAGCCGCAGGAACAGCTCGCCTCGGCCGGTCTGCTGCCACGCGAACCGCAACAGGTCGGACGCGCACGCGTGGAGCGGGTCCGACGGCGGGCTGTGCGCGCGTACGCTCGCACAGGTCTGGGCCAGTTCCCCGAGTGGTTTCCAGGTGGCGTCCACGTGGCCGTCCGCGGTGAGCGCGTCCTCCCCCAGCGTGAAGTCGCCACGGTGCGCGGACAGCCAGGCGAAGGCGCCGGCTGCCACGTCCCGGATCCCGTCGACGTCCATGGCCGTCATACGAGCGCTCCGGCGGCCCGTATGACGCGTGCCGCCTGTGCCTGGAGGGCCACACGGGGGTCGGTGCCGCCCATCAGTTCCACGAAGTCCAGCCCCGCTTCGAGGCCGAGTGCGTCCGGTACGTCTTCGAGCAGGGTGAGCCAGCGTCCGGCACCGGCCGCCTGTTGCCAGTCCCTGCGGCGCACCGCCCGTACGAAGCCCCGGGCCACGTCGACCGTGCGGCGCCGGGCCGCGCGCGCCACCGCGCAGTCCTCGCCGGGCACCGCGAGCGGGGCCAGGACGGCGAGTTGGTGGGTCAGCACCTGCCAGGTCGCCTCGTCGAGCCAGCGGGCGTCGGGTTGCGCGGTCGCGTCCGTGCCGGGCGGGCCGGTCGGGGGCGGGTCGAGCCGCCGTAGCGTGCGACGCATGGCCCAGTGGCTCCACAGGACGGTGGGAGCCGCGTCCGCGCGGGGCGGAAAGGCCTCCACGGTCTCCCGGAACAAGGTGAGGGTCTCGGGGGCGGGCGGGGTGCGGAAGAGGACGTGCGGCAGCAGCAGATCCGCTCCCAACACGCGTACGGCGGCGAACGCGAGGCTTCCGCCATGGCCGTCGACGGCCTCGGTGCCGGACACTCGCACGTGGTCCCCGCCACGCAGGGCGGAGACCACGTCCGACGCAACGTCCTGCACCGCGCCCTGCAAGAGGGTCGTAGCGCCTGACTGCTCCATTCTCAGCTGCTCCCGTCGGTCCGCTCAGCCCTTCTTGGGGCGAGGGGTCGGCGGGGACAGCAGCAGCTTGGTGTCGGCGGAAAGCAGCGCCAGAGCGGCGCACTCCCGGCTGTCGCGGAAGACACCGTCGGGCTCCGCGGGGTCGAGCGCCGCCTCGATGTCGATGCTCGGGACGCCCGTGATTTCCTTGAACGCCTTGTCAGTGGAAGGCATATCACCATCTCCTCTGGGTTCACCCCCGCCACAACCCAGATCACCACAGAGTCACAGAGCACGCATCTTTTCCCAGACGTGGCTATACGTCACTTCTTCAACGTTTTAGCGCCTAGTCCTCCTCGGTGTGGGCGTCCCAGACACGGTGGAGCACGGCCCTGAGCCGGTCGGGCGGCGCGTCGGCGGTGATGTTGAGGGTTGTTGTGCCCGCGTCCGTTCATGAGGTGCGCGAACAGGCGGTGGGCCGTGGGGACTTGGAGATGCGGTGGTGAGGATGCGGCCCCGCCCTCGCCCGCACGCCCCGCCGCGCGCCTCGGCCATAAGGTCGGTGTCATCGGCAGGTCCCTCGGTCATTCGGCCGATCCCGCTGCGGGGGGTTCGGCCTACCGTGATCGGCATGAACTCCGTTTCCGCCCAGGGCTGCGCCCGCGGCCTCGCCGTCGGTGTCCTGGTCGCCGCATGTGTCGTCGACGTGCTCTTCGCGGGCTCCGACGGGACGAGCGTCCTGCCGACGGCGGGTCCCGTCTGGCCGACCCTGGCCATGGTGCTCGTCGGGCTGGCCGCCGTGCTGTGGCCGGCCGGGCGGCGGCCCGAGTGGCTCACGCCGCAGGTGCGCACCGCCGTGCCCGCTCTCGCCTCGGCCCTCCTCACAGCCGCTTCACTGCCGGTCCGGGGCGAGGTCATGCTCGGCCCGGGCGAGATCTTGACCCTGCTGTGCCTGCTCTTCATCGCCGTACGGCACTGCCCGCCGCGCTGGGCCATGGTGTGCGGCACCCTCGACGCGGGCGCGCTGCTGATCCTGCCGGTACGCGGCGACGCGACGCTGAGCAGCGACGTGCAGGGCCTGCAGGTCATCGGGGTGCTGCTGGTCGGCCTCGTCGCGGGGTTCGCGGGCTATCTGCGCTCGCTGGACTACCGCCGCACCGTCGCCGTCAGCGACACCCGCCGCAGCGAACGCCTGGCCATCGCCGCCGACCTGCACGACTTCGTGGCCCACCATGTGACGGGCATCCTCGTGCAGACCCAGGTGGCCCGCATGATGGCGACCAGCCGGCCACAGGACCTGGACCCCGTCCTGGCCGGCATCGAACGCGCCGCGACCGAGGCCCTCGCCTCGATGCGCCGCACCGTCGGCGTGCTGCGTGACACCGGTGCCGAGGCCGACCGCCGCCCGGTCGGCGACCTCGCGGGCATCACGGAACTGGTCGAGGGCTTCGCGACGCCGGTCCAGCAGGTCGCCCTGAACCGCGACCCCGCCCTGTCCCCCGACGCCCTCCCCCACGAGGTGCAGGCCGCGGCCTTCCGGGTCGTCCAGGAGGCCCTCACCAACATCCGCCGGCACGCGGCCGACGCCACGCACATCGAGGTCCGCCTGCACTACGACACCGACACCGATCGGCTGGTGGTGTCGGTGGCGGACGACGGCCGCGGCGGCACTCAGCTCCCGGCCGCCGCCCACGGTGGCGGCTTCGGTCTCGTCGGCCTGAAGGAGCGAGTCACCGCGCTGGGCGGCGAACTGGAGGCCGGACCGCGGGGCGGCGTGGGGTGGGAGGTACGGGCGGTGTTCTCGGCGGGGAGATCCTGAGGGGAGTGTCCGGGAGTGCCCAGGAGTGTCACTTGCGCCAGAACAGGTGGTGCGTCACGCCGCTCGGGCTGGGCACGACGTCCAGGTGGAACCGGTCGAGCAGTTCATCGGGGGACTCCCAGAGCCGAATTCCCGACCCGAGCTTCACCGGCGAGACCGCCACATGCATCGTGTCGACGAGGTCCGCGTCGAGGAACTGCCGGATGGTGGTGACCCCGCCGCCGAGCCGGACGTCCTTGCCCTGCGCCGCCTCCCGGGCCTGCTCCAGGACCGTGGCCGGGTCGCCGTCGACGAAGTGGAACGTCGTGTCGGAGAGGGTGAACGACGGACGCTTGTGGTGGGTCACGACGAACACCGGCGTGCGGAACGGGGGTTCGTCACCCCACCAGCCGAGCCACTCATGGTCGTGCCAGGGCCCGCGCTGGGGGCCGAACTTGTTGCGGCCCATGATCTCGGCGCCGATGTTGGACGCGAAGTCCCGAGTGAAGTAGTCGTCGAGGCCCCGGCTGCCCCCAGGGTCGGTGCGGTTGGGCCAGCTCGCCGTGGCACCGGCCCAGGAGAACAGCCTCGCGGCATCGGGGAGGCCGAACGGGCTCTCGAAGCTCTGGTCCACGCCGGCGCCCACTCCATCGCTCGAGACGTTGAAGTTCTGGACTCTCAGCAGCTGATCCATGGATTCTCCTGTGCTGTCGCCGGGCGGGTCCTTCCCCGCCTCTCACCCCTGCGTCGAACGGGAGACGGCCGGATCGACAGTTTCGCGGAGTTTCTTGAGCCGGTGTTCGTGGGCTTCGGCGAGGAGGAGGTAGCCGGCGGCGGTCCAGGTGTAGGCGCGGTCGCGCAGGCCCGTACCGGTCAAGGCGTCGAAGTTCTCCGCGAACCCGTTGGTTTCGCACAGGCCTCGGAAGCGGGCGCTTATCTCGTCGGCCAGGCGCTGGTGGCCGCTGCGGCGCAGGCCGTCCTCGATGAGGACGGTGGCGGGTGCCCAGATCGGGCCGCGCCAGTAGCCGTCAGGGCGGTAGTGCGGGGAGGTGGGGAGTTCGGTGGCCAGTCCATAGGGGGTCAGGTGGGCCTCGATGCGCGCGGCCAGGCTCTTGGCGATGTGCACGGGCAGGTGCTCGCCCAGGACGATCGGCATCAGGTCGAGCAGGCTGGAGCTGCTCCTGGTGTCGCCGCTGTCCACGCCGCGGGCGACGAACCGCTCCCCCGTCCAGAGTTCGTCGAACAGGGCCGCCTGGACGTCCTCCGCGCTACGTGTCCACTGCCGCACGTCGCCGGTGAAACCGAGTTCCTTCGCCAGGGCGGCGAGTTCGCGCAGTTGCAGGACGAGAAACGCGGCGAGGTCGGCACTGACGATCACCTGCTCGGCGTCGAAGGTGGTGGCGTTGTCCCAGCCGCTGTCGTTGCCGTGCTGGTAGTGGGGCAGGGCGGCCCCCGGTGCGCGGCGTGCGGTGAGCCAGAAGTCCGTCCAGCGCTCCAGTCTGTCGTAGGTCTCGGCGAGTTCGGTTCGGTCGAGGGGTTCGGTGAGGCGTCTGCGCAGGTGGCTGAAGGTCCAGCCGTGGATGGGTGGTTTCACGAAGTTGCGGAGGACTTCCGAGTGGGTGACCGAGTCGGGCAGGGCGCCGCTCTCGTCCTGGTGGTCGAAGGGCAGCGCGAACTGGTCCCGGGCGAGGGCGGGCGCTCCGGGGGCCAGAGCGAGGGCGTTGAAGCAGTGGTCCCAGCTCCAGACCTTGTCCATCCAGTGTTTGGACATCAGCACCGCAGGTCGCGTGACCAGGCCTGTCGGCTCCACGGTCGCCGACCACAGCACGTACACGGCGAGTTCGGCTGCCGCGGTGCCGGGCGAGCGCCAGGGAGCCACCGCGTCGGCGAAGGCCGCGAAGTCCTGCTCCGCCGTGGTGACGACCTCGCTGAACGTCGTCCGGGCTGTGACGGGGCCGCGTGCGGTGTCGAGTTCCTCGACGGCGGCCTCCCAAATGCCCCCGGCCTCCGCGCTGATGGTGAGGCCGCGGTCGGCGTTGCCCAGGGCCTGACTGCCAGTGGCACCCCGCACGACGCCCGACAGCACGGTGACCCGGTAGCGGCGGCCGGTCTCGTACGACGTGAAGACGTGCGCCCCGTCCACCGGATCCCGGTAGAAGTACGTCCCCGTGAACGGCGTCAGTGTCGACGCGGCCGCCGTGATGCGCAGGCTCGTCCCTTCCCCGCGCAGGCGTACGGTGTCCGGCGACTCGTAGGCGAGGTCGATCCGCCCTCCCCCGTGGGCCCAGCTGAGGAGACTCGGCGTCGCCGTGACACTGGTCTCGGCCCGCTCCCCCGTCGTGGCGTCGAGGGGGACGAAGCGCAGGACCGGATGCATGCCGTTCTGGTGGGAGACGAGGTGGAGGTCGTCGGCGTACGTCTTCTCCGCCAGCACGGGGGAGATACCGAACCAGGAGCCATGCGTGCTGAACGGGATGTCATGGAGGGAGAAGGCCGGGCCGGATCGGGCGGCGGTCATGCGGAGGTACTCGATTCTTCAGCAGGGTTGGTCGGCAGCGGAGTTGGTCGACAGAGCGCGGAGGGGTCAGTCCTTCACGGCTCCGGCGGTGACGCCGGCGGCGATGTAGCGCTGGGCGAGGACGAGGATCACCGTGGCGGGCAGTGACGCCACTACGGCGGTGGCCATGATGGCGTTCCATTCCTGGTTGTTGTTGCCGATGTAGTGGTAGATGCCGAGGGTGATCGGTTCGTGCGTGCCGCCGTTGGCGAGCGTGCTGGCGAAGACGAAGTCGGACCAGGACCACAGGAACGCGAACAGCGACACGGTGACGACGGCGTTGCGGCTCATGGGCAGCACGATCGACCAGAAGGTGCGCAGGGGTCCGGCCCCGTCCGTCTTCGCGGCCTGGAGCAGTTCCTCCGGGATGCCCGACATGAACGCGGTGAAGATCAGCACCGCGAAGGGGACAGCGAGTGTCGAGTCCGCGACGATCAGGCCTGGCACCGACTGCAGGAGCCCGAGGCTGAGGTAGATGGCGTAGAAGCCCATCGCCATGATGATGCCGGGGATCATCTGGGCGACCAGGAAGAGGAAGCTGAGGACACCGCCGCCGCGCGGGCGCAGCTTGGCCAGGGCGTAGCCGGCGGGTGCGGCGAGAGCGACGGTCAGGACGACGGTGCCGAGGCCGATGACGAGACTGGTGGCGAGGTAGGGCAACTGGTCGTTCAGGACGGTCCGGTAGCCGGCCAGGGTGCCGTTGACGGGGAACAGGTCGGGCGGGCTCTTGCGCATGTCCTCGTCGCGGGTGAAGGACACATTCAGCATCCAGTAGACCGGGAAGAGCATGAGCGCGGTCAGGAGCAGGCCGGTGACCGTCTTCCACCAGGTGTTCCGTGCGGTGATCATGAGGCGTACTGCTTTCGCTGGACCCTGAGATACACCAGGCCGAAGACGAGGGCGGCGACGACGAGCAGGTTGCCGACGGCCGCGCCGGGACCGAAGGCGGGCAGCAGGTTGCCGAAGCCGAGCTGGTAGGACCAGGTGGCGAAGGTGGTGGAGGAGTCGGCCGGGCCGCCCTTGGTCATGATCCAGATGATGTCGAAGACCTTGAGCGTGTAGACCAGGCCCAGCAGCAAGGTGATCGCGGACACCGGGCGCAGCAGCGGGAAGGTGATGCTCCAGAACCGGCGCCAGGCGTTCGCGCCGTCGAGGGCGGCCGCCTCGTACAGCGAACCGGGGATCGACTGCAGGCCGCTGTAGAGCACGACCAGGTTGAACGGCACGCCGATCCAGATGTTCGCGATGATCACCGAGGTCAGTGACCACTCCGGTGACGTCAGCCAGTTCACCGGGCCGATGCCGAAGGCGTTCAGGGCGGTGTTGACGACGCCCGATTCACTGTTGAGCATCCACGACCAGGTAGAGGCCGACACGATGAGCGGCAGCAGCCAGGGCACCAGGAACAGGGCGCGCAGGGTCGCCGACAGCCGGAAGTGCTGGTTGAAGAAGACCGCCAGGGCCAGGCCGATGGCGTACTGGAAGGCCAGGCACACGGTGGTGAACACCACGGTGTGCAGCAGGGCGGGGGTGAAGGTCGGATCGTCGAAGACGGTGCGGTAGTTGGCGAGGCCGGTGAAGGGGGCGTCGCCCTGGACGAAGGAGCGGACGGTGTAGTTACGCAGGCTCAGATCGAGGTTGCGGTAGAGGGGATAGGCGTAGAACAGGGCGAGGTAGACGGTGACGGGGGCGAGGAAGGCCCAGGCGGCCCACTGCTGGGAGGCAGGGCGCCGGCGTGGGGGGTGGGGAGCGGGTGCTCCTTGGTGGTCGAGCGCCGGGGGACGGTCCGGCGGATGGGTGAGCTGCTTCATCGGGCCCACGTCACTTGACCGCGGCCTGCGCCGAAGTGAGGGCGTCCTTGGGTGACTTGGACCCACTCAGGGCGGACTGGACCGCCTTCCACAACTGCTCGGAGATCTTGGGGTACTTGGTGCCGAGGTCGTCGCTGGTGCGGCCCTTGGCCGCCTTGACCGCCTCGACCCAGGGCTTCAACTCGGCATTGGCCGCGACCTGCTTGTCCTGCACCTCGGTGGTCGGGGCGACGTAGGACAGGGTGGTGTCGGTCTCGTAGAGGTTGTCGGTGCTGGTCAGGCAGGTCGCCAGCTTCTGTGCGGTGGTGTAGCGGCCGGTGTCGCCCTGGACGGGGACGGTGACGAACTCGCCGCCGGTCGGGGCCGCCGCGTTGCCCCCGCCGGACGCCGGAATGGGCAGGACGCCGTAGTCGAAGCCGGCCTTCTCCGCGTTGGCGAGCTGCCAGGTGCCGTTCTCGGCGAACGCGTAGTCGCCGCCGGCGAACTCCTGCCAGCTGGTGGTCTGGGTGTTGTTCAGCACCGAGTTGGGGGCGTACTCCTTCTCGAGCCAGTCGGTCCACAGGGACAGCGCCGACACGCCCTGGGCAGAGTCGAGTTCGGTGAGCTGCGCGCCCGAGCCCCAGAACCAGGGCAGGAACTGGAAGCTGCCCTCCTCGGTGCCGATCGCGGAGAACGTGATGCCCTTCTTCCCGGCCTTCTTCACCTTCTCCAGCGCCGCCGTCAGCGATGCCCAGTCCTTGACCGACGCGATGTCGACCCCGGCCGCCTTGAGGACGTCCTTGTTGTAGTAGAGGGCAAGGGTGTTGGCGCCGATCGGCGTTCCGTACGTCTTGCCGCCCGACTGGCCGGCCGCGAGCAGGTTGGGGTCGGCCTTCGAGGTGTCCAGCTTGGTGTCGTCGGTGGTGGTGAGTACGCCCGCCTCGGCCAGGGTCGACACCACGGGATTGTCGACGATGAGCACATCCGGGGAGTTGTCCTGCTGCGCCGCCAGGAGCACCTTGTTGGTCAGGTCGCTGGTGTCGAACGCGGTCCGCTTGATCTTCACGCCGGCCTTGCTGCCGCAGCCGTCGAGCAGTTTCGCCCACGCCGAGCCCTTGGCGAACTGCGGGTAGGGGTCCCAGATGGTGTACGTGCCGCTGTCGTCCCCCTTCGCGGACGAACTGCCGTCCGACGAGCACGCGGTGGTGCCGCTGACGACGGCGACGACGGTCAGGGCCGCGGCGGTGAGCCGCCGTCCGGTGGATCCGTTCATGGCGCGTTCCTTTGTGTTTTCGGCAGGGCATGCCGACGTGTTTTCGGCAAGGGCATGCCGAGGAAGGGGCATGCCGAGGAGGCGGCCGGGCAAGCGGGCCGAGGCAGGTGTACGAGGGGCTGGAATCGGGCGTTCGAGCCGGAACCGGGGTCCGGTCAGACGTGGGCGGGTCCGGTGCTGGCCCGCAGCGAGATGGGCGGCGTGAGCAGGTGGTGGCGCGGTGCCGAGTCGGGAGCGCCGAGTTGCTCGACCAGCAGGTCGACGGCCAGGCTTCCCATCTGTGCCGCCGGCACGTCCGCCGCGGTGAGTTGCGGGGTCACCGTCTCCGCCCACCGGCCGGCCACGACCCCGGTGACGGAGAAGTCGCGCGGCACATGGCGGCCCGCCACGGCCAGGCCCCGGTAGAGACCGCCCAGCGCGGCCTCGTTCAGGGTGACCAGCGCTGTGGTGGCCGGGTCGTCGTGCAGGATCCGTTCCACGCACGTCTGGCCCGACGCGGCATCGTCCCCGCAGCAGTACGTCCGCACGGTGAGCCCGCGCTCCGCCGCGGCCTTGGTGAAGCCGTCCAGACCGCGGTGCGCCGACTCGTACCCCGCGCGGAGCAGGTGCTCGGGCCGGTTGACGAAGGCGATCCTGCGGTGGCCGAGGTCCGCGAGGTGGTGGACACAAGCGGCCGCCAGCGCGGTGTGGTCCAGGCCGACCCACCAGCCGCGCTCCGGATGCGCGGTGCGGCCGATGGCCACGGAGGGGAAGTCCAGGTCGGCCAGGTGATCGACGCGGTCGTCCTGGAGCCTGATCTCCATCAGGATCGCGCCGTCGACCCGCCGCTCGGCCAGCAGCCGCTGGAACGAGCGGTCGCTGTCCGCGCCGCTCGGGGAGAGCAGCACGTCGTAGTCGTAGGCCGCCGCGGCCTCCACCACGCTGCCGATGAAGTCGAGTTGCATGCCGGTGTAGTGGTTGCCGGCCGGCGGGAAGACCAGACCGAGGGTGCTGGTCCGGCCGTTGGCCAGGGCACGGGCGCTCGCGTTGGGCCGGTAGCCCAGTTCGTCGATGACCCGCTGGATCTTGCGACGCGTCTCCTCCGACACGGGGCGCTTGCCACTCAGCGCGTAGGACACGGTGCTCCGCGAGACACCGGCCCGTTCGGCGATCTCCCCGATGTTCACGGCACTCCTTCGTCGATCCGGTTCGCCAGCGAGCCGGCTGTCGAACCGGTTCGCTTGACGGAAGCTAGGAGCGCCCGGAGACGCTGTCAATGCCTTGCGCACAACTCCGGGAAACCGCCGCCCAATCCGCGTCGGAGGTATTGCTGCCCCGTTTCCGGCGGTGCTAGCTTCCGGCGAACCGGTTCGACCGAGCCGCTCACAGCCGCCGCGTCCGCCCGAGCTGGGCCATGCCGTTCCAGGCCCGTCCAGCTCACCACCGCTCGAACCGGTTCACGTCATGGACGGGACGGATCACCCCACGGAGACCTCAGTGCGACGCATACGCAGCAGCACAAGAACAGCAGCCGCCGGTGCCACCGCCGTAGCAGCCCTCGCCGCCCTACTGGCCGTACCCGCCGCCGGCACCGCGAGCGCGGCGGAACCGGAGCGGCTCACCATCGACCTGGGCACCGACACCGGCGCCTTCCACGGCGGCGCCTCCGGCTCGCTGTACGGGATCTACGGCGACGGCGTGCCCAGCCGCAACGTCCTCGAGGGCATGCACGTCCGCACCGTCTCGACGAAGGCGCAGGACGGTCCCCAGCACCCGGGAGCGGACGCCCTGGAGGTCCTGCCGTCGTTCGTGGACTCCGGCGGCAAGGACGTCTACATCTACATGACCGACATCTACCGCGGGTTCCCCTACCAGTGGCCGGGCGCGGACGGTCCGGCGCGGCTCGCCGACTTCAAGGCGAAGATCAAGAAGCAGGTCCAACAGGTCCTGACCATGGGCGACTACAAGGACAACGTCGTCTACGTCCCCTTCAACGAACCCGAAGGGAACATGTTCGGCACCGGCGAATGGAGCTACGACAAGGTCTCCTGGCTTGACGACCCGAAGCAGTACTTCGCGGCCTGGAAGGAGGTCTACCACCTCATCAAGGGCCTCGACCCGGACGCCCGGATCGCCGGCCCCAACACCAGCGTCCTCTACAGCCAGGTCAAGGACTTCCTCCAGTACACCAAGGCCAACGACGTGGTGCCGGACGTGATGACCTGGCACGAGCTGTCGTCGCCCGCCGCGGTGCGCACTAACGTGGCCAAGTACCGGCAGATGGAGAAGGACGTCGGCGTCGGCCCGCTGCCGATCAACGTCAACGAGTACGGCCACAACTACCACCTCTCCGTCCCCGGTCAGGTCGTCCAGTGGGTCTCCGCCATCGAGGAGTCCAAGATCGACGCCGACCTGGCGTACTGGAACATCGACGGCAACCTCAACGACTCGGCCGTCGAGGCCAACAAGGGCAACGGCCAGTGGTGGCTGTTCAACGCCTACGGCCAGATGTCCGGCCACACCGTCGAGGTGACCGCCCCGCACCCCAACGAGCAGTACACCCTCCAGGGCGTCGCCACGCTGGACGAGGACAAGAGGCAGTCCCGGGCGATCTTCGGCGGCAAGAGCGGTGACGCGGACGTCGTCTTCAAGAACGTCGACCCCAGGTTGTTCGGTACGACCGTGCACGCCACCGTCCAGGAAATCCCGTGGACCGGACAGGTCGGCGACTCGACCCAGCCCCTTCGGCTCGCCGACCAGGAGCTCACGGTCGGCGCCGACGGCACCGTCACCCTCCCCATGACCGGCATGAACGAGATGTCGGCGTACCAGGTCATCCTCTCCCCCGGCGGCGACGGCGGCGCGCCGACCGAACCCTCCGTCAGCTGGCGGAAGACGTACGAGGCGGAGAACGCCACCTACACCGGCGGCGGCTACTCGAAGAACGGGCCCGAGGGTTCCCCGCAGGACGTCGGCAAGTTCGCGACCTCCGGCGCCTACAACGTCGGCGGGCTGCGCACCGGCTCCGACGGGGTACTCGCGTTCGACGTGGAGGTACCGAAAGACGGCACCTACGACCTGAGCGTGTTCGCCAACTCCTACAACCTGTACGACCTGGTGAAGGAGCAGGGGCCCACCAACGTCTTTCTGCGCGTCGACGACAAGGACCCGCAGGAGCTACGACTGCCCCTCGGCTACAAGTGGGTGGTCTGGGGCCACACCGACACCACCGTGAAGCTGACCGCCGGCAAACACCGCATCACCCTCGCCGCGAAGGACGCGGATCTGGGCGTCACCAAGGGCGACGCCATCATCGACAAGGTCGACCTGGCGCTGCGCGACGAGCGCGTGACCGCACCGGCGGTCTACGAGGCCGAGTACGCCACGCTGTCCGGCTCCCGGCCCGACTACAGCTACCGCGGTGCCTCGGGCCCCGGCGCGGTGCCGCTCGGCAAGGGCGACTCCGCCACCTTCTGGGTCCACGCGCCCGCCGACGGCGAGGCGACCGTGTCCGTCGGCCACCTCGGCGGCGGCCGGGCGAGCCTGTCGCTCAACGGCGAGAAGCTCGACGTACCCGGGATCGGCGGCGCCAAGAAGGGCACGGACACCGTCCGGATGTTCCTGTCCGGCGGCATCAACAAGATCACCGTCACCGGCGATTCCCGTGAACTCGTCCTCGACCGGCTCCAGGTCACGCCCTCCGGCGGCACCCTGCCGTCGAAGGTGTACCAGGCGGAGGACGGGGCTCTGACGGGTGCGGCCAAGGTGACCGAGGCCTACACCTTCGCCACGGGTGGTAAGTCGGTCACCGACATCGGCGACGGCAGGGCCAACGCGCTCTCCCTCGACGTCGTCGCCGAACGCTCCGGCCGGCACGCCGTGACCATCCGCTACTCCAACGCCGAACAGGCACCCGCCACCCACTACAACCCCGACCCGATCGCCCGCCACGCCGACCTCTCGGTCAACGGCGGACCGGCCCGCCGCGTGCTGTTCCCGACGACCTTCCACTTCAACAACTTCTGGGAACTGACCGTCCCGGTCACCCTGAAGAAGGGCACGAACCGGCTCACCTTCACCGCGCAGGAGCTGCCCGACTTCAACGGCGACACCTACAACCAGTACGACCAGCGGTCCCCGTACGCACCGGTCATCGACCGCATCGCCGTGACACCGCTCGCAGGGAAGTGAAGTAGCGCGACGGACGGCCCGGACCCTCACCGGCCCGGGCCGTCAGGTTGCACAGCTGGATCGGACACTCGAGGCGGGTCAGCGCGTGCTCGAGTGACCGTGTTCGCGGCGAGGTGCCGCCGTGCGGCCGACCGTGACCGCCAGTTTGCGCAGGCGGCGCCAGTCCAGGCGTGGTTGACGCTTGGGGACGCCGGGTCGCTTGCGGGGAAGGCGGACGCGCAGGGCGCCGGGGTGGATACGGCAGTGCACCGGGGTGCGCAGGACGAGGGCTTCGCCGTCGAGGCCGACCTCGATCTCCGCACGGTCGGCCTCGATGACGACCTCGGGAGCGGTGAGGATGGTCAGGCCGTCCGGTTCGGGGTCCAGGAGCAGCGCGGCGGCCTCGGCCGCGCTGTCCACCCGGACGCCGAGGACGCCGAGCGCGGCGCTGTCGAGGCGTTCGCGTCGGCCGAATCCGAAGGGGTCGTCCGTGCGGTAGGGATTGTTGCTGACCAGCACGGCCTGCGGGTCGGCGAGGGTGCTGTCCCCGGCGCGGGCGGTGAGCCGCGGGCCCTGCTGCCGGGTGAGGAGATCGGGGAGCAGGTCGAGACTCGTGCCGATTTTGTCTTCGCGGTACGCGGGACTCTGGACGACGGCCGCATAGGCACCGAACGAGGCGTTGTTGACGAAGGGATGCCGCCCGGCGAAGCCGAGGTCGATGCGGACCTCCACACCGTCGGTGAGCGCGTCGAGACAGGTGGCGGGGTCGGCGCGGTCGAGGCCGAGGTCCATGGCGAAGTGGTTGCGGGTCCCCGCGCTGATCACCAGGAAGGGGATGTCGTGCTCGGCGGCGACGGCCGCGACCAGCGCCTGGGTGCCGTCGCCCCCGGCGACCCCCAGTAGGTCCGCGCCGTCCGCGACGGCGGCACGGGCCAGGGCGGCGACGTCCTGGGGGGACTCCGGGTCCAGCAGGACGACGCGCGCGCCCAGCCGTTCAGCTTTGTCTGTGAGGCCGAACCGGGTCACCTTGCCGCCGCCGGAACTCGGGTTCATGATCAGGAACGGGCGCCGGGGCGGCGGCGTGCGGCGCTCCCTCATCACACGGATCCGGTGATCACCGGTGCCGCGCAGGGCGTACCGGCCACTCCAGACGGCCACCGCCCACAGCGCCAGTGACAGCGGCAGGGCCCAGAAGAAGGTGGCTGCGAACAGGACGACGACGACAGCGGGCACCGCCACGGCCAAGACGGCCGCGGCCGCGCGCGCCGGACCGCGCAGGGTGAGCGTCCACCACACCGCGGCCGCGGTGACGGCCAGGCCCACCGCCGCGGCCACCAGCAGCAGTACGCCGCCGATGCCGTCGTAGGCGAGGGGGACGACGACCGCGAGCGCGGCCGCGGCCAGCGCCGCCCTCGCCGCCCATCGCTGCGTGCGGTAGGCCCGCCTGCTCAAGTCCTTCGCCATCCTGCCTCCCTTCGCCGACGTCATCGTAGGACTACGCCCGTCATCCTGTTCCGGCGCGACCCGCACCGCGTGATGTCGAGGTCGGGCAGGATCCGATAACCGCCGGCACTCCGGCCCAGGTCAGCAGGAGCCCAGCTCACGCCCCCCTCCCCTGGCCTGCGCAGCAACCCGGTCTGGCGGTCGCAGGCAGCCCAGGAGGGGCGGGGCCGGACCGTCCACGGGTCGGCGGTCAGCCGCGCACGTGCAGCCCGAAACCCGTGCGGCCCGCCGGCTCCAGTCCCTCCTTCAGGTGCAGCGAGGGGATCTCGTAGTCACCGAAGTTCTGCCGCCGGAACGCGATCGGCTCGGTCGACTCCAGGGTGAGCAGGCGCTGCTCCCAGGCCTTGGCGACGTCCGGGTAGTCCTCGTCGCGCATCCGGTCGGTGCCGTACAGGACGAACGGCGGCAGCGCCTCGATGCCCGGGTAGTAGAGGATGCCGTGGTGGATCGGGAACAGCAGATCGTCGATGGGGCCGTTGATCCCGCGAGCAGCGTAATGCGACTCCGGGCCGCCGGCGGTCACCGACAGCAGTGCCTTCCTGCCTGCGAGGGTGCCTTCGCCGAAGCGCTCGCCGTACCGGGTGTCGCTGTGCTCGCCGACGCCGTACGCGAAGTGGTAGGTGAACACCCGGTCCACCCAGCCTTTGAGGATCGCGGGCATCGTGTACCACCACAGCGGGAACTGGAAGATGATCGTGTCGGCCCACAGCAGCTTCTCCTGCTCGGCGAGGACGTCCGGGGTGAGCGTCCCGGCGTCGAAGGCCCGGCCCGAGTCCAGGGCGACCCTCAGCGGACTTGAGGCGTTGGGGCCGTAGTCCGCGGCGTCCACGACCGCCTTCCAGTTCATGGCGTACAGATCGCTCACCCGTACTTCGTGCCCGGCGGTCTCCAATGTGGACACCGCGAGGTCCTTCAGCGAGTTGTTGAGCGACTGCGGCTCCGGGTGGGCGTAGACGATCAGCGTCTTCATGGAACTCCTTCGGATCGGATGCCGTCGATCCTGGGCGCAGCGGCGTCCGGCGTTCAGGGGCTCCTCTTCCATCGGACGGGACTTCCTGGTACTGGCAGGACCACCTTCAAGGGCGCCACCGACGCGATACTGGGATCATGGACGATCTTGCGGGCTTCCTGCGGACCCGGCGTTCCCGGGTCGACCCGGCGGCCGTCGGCATCCCCACCGACAGCCGCCGCCGGGTCGAAGGGCTGCGCCGCGAAGAGGTCGCGCACCTGTCCGGAGTCAGCGTCGACTACTACGTACGCCTGGAGCAGGGCCGCGCGACCCAGCCCTCCGAGCAGGTCCTCGACGCGCTCGCCCGCGTCCTCGGCCTCGACGAGACCGAACGCGGGCACCTCTACCGGCTCGCCCGACAGCGCCGTCGCCGCGCGAAGGCGCCGGGCATGGGGGTCCCCCCGGCCGGAGGCTGGGGGAGGGTCCGGCCGGAGCTGCTGCGCGTCCTCGACCTGGTCACCGACGCCCCCGCGCTGATCGTGGACCACCGCCTGGACGTGCTCGCCGGGAACCGCCTCGCCGGGCTGCTCTACGGCCGGCCGATGCCGGGTCTCAACACCGCGCGGCACATCTTCCTCGAGGAGGCCGAGCGCGGCCTGTACGCGGATTGGGAGAAATGCACCCTCGACGTGGTCGGGCACCTGCGGCTGGCCGCCGGCAAATACCCCGAGGACCCGCGACTGGCCTCGCTCATCGGCGAGCTGGCGATGGGCAGCGAGCGCTTCCGCCGCCTCTGGGCCCGCGCGGACGTGCGCGCCCGCACACATGGACGCAAGGCGTACCGGCACCCGCTGGTCGGACTCCTGGAACTGCACCAGGAGAACTTCGCGCTACCGGACGAATCAGGCATGGAGCTGCTGGTGCTGTCCCCGGTCCCCGGCAGCCCCGCCGAGGACGGACTGCGCCTGCTCGCGGGCCTGGGCGCGGACAGCGGTGACGCGCATCCCACGGTGAACGCTCAGGCACGGTAATGGTGCCCAGGTCACGCAAGATCGACATATCACGAGCGGCGAGACCCTACGGAGGGCTCACGGAAGCGCGGTCACAGCCCGCTGGTTGGCCGCTCCGAGCATTGCAGCCGGCCCTCAGGCGTCGAAGCGGCGGCGGGCGGCTTCGATGTGACCGAAGTACTGGTGGGTCCAGCCGCACATTCCGTCGACCGTCGCGCGCAGGGCCTGGCCCGGCTCGGTGAGGGTGTATTCGACCCGCGGTGGGACGGTGGGATGCACGGTGCGCTCGACCAGGCCGTTGCGCTCCAGCATGCGCAGGTTCTGGGTGAGCATCTTGTGGCTGATGCCCTCGATCTCGTTCCGCAACTCGGTGAAGCGCAGGGTGCGATCACCGAGACCCTCGACGATCAGGAACGCCCACTTGTTGGCGACATCGGAGAAGATCTCCCGCGCCAAGGAGTCCGCCCGCGCCAGGTCTGCATCCTCGGGCGAGCCCGTGAACTGCTTGGTCACCATAAGGTTCTCCAGTCACTGAAAAGTGCGTTCTTCCACGTCAGCGCTCACTCTCTTACAGTTCCCGAGTAACCACAAGAGACCGACAGCGTCTTGGTCGCGCGCACGCGAGCCCACAGGCGCTCAGGACGAGGAGACAGACAGCATGGCCATCACCCTTGTAAACCCCGACGGACTGCCCAAGATCGACGTCTACCGGCAGGTGTCGATCGCATCCGGGTCGAGGCTCGTCTTTATCGCCGGGCAGGTCGCCTGGGACGCCGAGGGAACCACGATCGGCGAAGGCGACCTCGCCGCCCAGGTCGAGCAGAGCTACCTCAACGTCGCCACCGCCCTGGCCGAGGTCGGCGGCTCCTTCGACGACGTGGCCAAGCTGACCTTCTACGTCGTCGACTGGACCCCCGACAAGATGCCCCCGCTCCTGGAAGGCATCTCCCGGGCAGCCGCGAAGCTGGGGGTCACCTCGGCCCCGCCGGCCACCCTGATAGGCGTCGCGGCACTGGACGTCCCCGACCATCTGGTCGAGATCGAAGCCACCGCGGTCCTCGACTGAACAGATGTGGTCTGGTTGCCGGGCAAGGGTCCCAGCGAGGGGACGGACGGCTGCGGCGGCGAGTTCGAGCCAACTGCGCCTAAACCTCCAGCGTGCGGAGTTCGGTGAAGACGCGGACGGGCCGCCGCAGCCACACCTCCAGGGGGTTTGCTCGTTGTGGCTCTGCGTGCAGGGGGCCGGCGGTAGTGGTCCGCGGCGTGTGGCCCTCTCTTCCTGGGCCCGCGCCACGCATCTCCGCGGCTGCATTACGAGCGGCCACAGCTGGCGCGCGCAGTACTGTCTCCCGGCGCCGACGCCCTACAGGCACGTCTCGAGGGCGTCCAGGGCTATGCCGGACCGGGCGCGGAGCCGGGCGACGCAGCCGCGGATCTGTAAGCCCAGTCGGGGAAAAGGGCACAGGCGATCGCGTCCAGCACGGAGGGACTGGGGCGGGTCTCCTTGCCGCGCTCCAGGCGGACGTAGTTGATGCTGATACTGGCGAGCGTGGCCAGTTCCTCGCGGCGCCGACCTGGGGTGCGCCGCGCGCAGGAGCCGGCGCGCGATATCGGACCTTCTCGGGAATCGTCACACGACCATTCGCACCGTTTCCATTTCGCGACCCACATTGTACAGATAGAGTCGCCTCATGCCCAAGAGTGAATCCACGGTCCGCGTGGCCCTCAAGAAAATAACCCCCGACGTCTCCGGAGCGATGGGCACCTTGCACGGTGCCGCTGTTTCCGCAGCGCAGGATGCCAAGGTCGAGCCGGAACTTCTCGAGTTGATCCGGATTCGCGCTTCACAGATCAACGGTTGTGCGTTCTGCCTCGATATGCACACGAAGGACGCCCGCGCCCAGGGCGAGAGCGAACAGCGGGTCTACTCGCTGAACGCGTGGCGGGAAACGCCGTTCTTCACCGAACGAGAGCGCGCCGCACTGGCGTTGACCGAGGCAGTGACCCTGGTGCACGACGGACACGTCCCGGACGCGGTCTACGCGGAGGCCGCGGAGGTCTTTGACGACGCGCAGCTCGCTGCATTGATCTGGGCCGCCACCGTCATCAACGCGTACAACCGGATCGCGATCGCGACACGTATGGTTCCAGGCTCTTATCAGCCGGTCCAGAAGAAGGGCTGAGCGATCCAGGAGAACAGCTGAATCCAGGAATGGCTTATCGCGCCGGGCCGAAATGAATCGGTCCGGCGCGATCCTTTGCCGGGCTTTACCAGTTCACGCGGTCGGCAGTGGCTCCATGATGTCGTCCAGCCATTTCCGCCATTCGTCGGCCCGCACGACCGGCCCCGCAATCATCGACCGGCCCTCCCAGGCGGAGACCGGCCGAATTCCGTGCAGGGCGTTCACCAGCCACACCTCCCGGCCGGTCAGCTCCGCCACGGTTCGTTCCCGGTGGGCCAGCCGGATCCCGTTCTGCAGCGCCCGCTGCTGGATGAGCCCCGCGGTGACGCCGGCCAGGACCGGCAGCTGTTGCGGGGGAACGCACAGAGTCTCGTCCTCCCACCACAGCACGCTGGAGGTCGCCGCCTCCAGCACGAGGCCGGAGGGGGCGATCAGTACCGCCTCCTCGGCGCCCTGTCCGCACGCCCGCTGTCGGACCCGGGCCAGCGCGTCCAGGTCCGGGCCCTTGCGGCGGGGAACCGTGCGCGGGTCGGGCTGACCCGACGCCCACACCCGTACCTCCGGGGCGAGCGGAGGTGCGTGCCGCAGGAGCAGCCGCAGCTGGAGGGATCCCGCCACGAGCTCGACACGCGGGAACCAGGACCCCGTACGAGGCAGCGCGGCCGTCATGTCCTGCCAGAACTGGGTGAGTTGCTCGAGAGACGGCCCTCCGCACTCGCCGCAGGCCCGCAGGAAGCGCTCCCGGTGCCGGTCGAGACCGCGCACCCGCCCGTCACGGACCAGCCAGGAGTCGGCGACCAGGAGCTGCGTGTCGGCAGCCAGGCCGGCGATCAAACCACGGCCGGGTACCCATGCCAACAGCCCTTCAGCGGTTGCCGGTTGTGTCATCAACGAATCATTCACCTCTCAGTGCGACCGGTCGGTGCGTCCGGTCAGTATGTGCGGCCGGCGCTCGCCGGTGAGCCGTGCCGGGGGCCGTACGGGGCATGCTCCAACCAGGCCCCGCACCACGGCAGTACGGGTGCGAGTGCCGCCGCCGCACGCTGTTTCGCTCGTACGATCCGGCGGCGCGGTCGCAGATGGGCCAGGGCTTCGCCCGCCGCCGCGCTGTTGAACAGGGCAGCCGCTCGTCGCGCCGCGGCGAACTCCGCAACCGCCTCCGTGGTGCCGGTGGCCACGGCGGTCGCGGCCGCTGCCGCGTCCGCGATGCCGCTGTTCATGCCGCGGGCGCCGAAGGGCGGGAAGAGGTGGGCCGCCTCGCCGACGAGCAGCACGCGGTGCTCGGGGTCGGTGAAGGTCGCCGCGACCTTGCGGAGGAAGCGGTAGGTCGACACCCACAGGATCCGCTCGGCGTACCCCTCCCCCACGACCGCGGGCAGCCACTCCCGTACCGCCTCCTCGGTCCCGTAGGACTCCTGCGGATCGTCGTCGCGGCACTGCAGGTCGATTTGGAAGCCCCCGGTGAAGGGCACACGCATGACGCTGCGGCCGCTGACTCCGGGATGCTCGTAGTGGAAGACCCGCTCCAGGGGCAGTTCGGCGCCCGGGATGTCGGCCACGTCCACCACGACATGGAATCCCTCCGAGCTGGTGCCCTCCATGGGGATGCCCAGCTCCCGCCGGACCGCCGAGCGGGCTCCGTCGGCGGCGATGACGTGGGTGCCGGTCCAGCCGCGTCCGTCCTCGCTGCTCAGTGCGACTCCATCGGCGGTGACCTTGATGCCCGTCACGCGCGCGTGCCAGGCGAACTCCACCCCGGCCGCCTCGCAGGCGGCGAGCAGGAACCGCTCGGTGTCCACCTGACGCAGGCTGGTGAAGGGTGGCGGGAACGAGGGTGGCGGGAACGTCCGGGCGTACACCTCGCGGCCGCGGTACAGGGTGCGTTTGGTCTGCCAGGGCCGTCCGTACGACGTGATCCGGGCGGCGAGCCCCGGGCGCATCCCGTCGAGCAGTTGCAGCGTCTCTCTGTGTACGAACAGGGCGCGGCTGCCGGGGCGTTCGCGCCCTTGTGGGTCCGCTTCCAGGAGGGTGACCGGCAGTCCGTGGGCGCGCAGGCCGAGTGCGGCCGACATGCCCACGGGTCCCGCGCCCACGACGATGACCGGGTTCACGTCAGGCGCCGCCGGGTTGCTCGGCGGTGACGGCCGTGCTCTCGGTGAGCATACGGGTGATTTCCACCCGCTTGACCTTCCAGGTGGAGGTCATCGGCAGTTCGTCGAACCGCCACTGCCGTGGGTCGGCCATCGCCGGCAGGTCGGCGGTGGCCGCCTGCCAGCGCCGCGGGTCGAGGGGCTGTTCGCCCCGGACGCAGACCACTGGTACCGGCTCGCGGTCGGCGCCGGGCACGATGACGACCTCGCGCAGTTCGTCGAGGCGGGACATCAGTGTGTCCTCGATCTCAAGGTTGCTGTGCACGGAGTCGATCTGGTCGATCTCACGGTCGATCAGATACAGCGCGCCCCACCGGTTCCGGTAGCCCATGTCGCCCATCTGCCACCAGCCGCCTCCCAGTTGACTGTCGTATTGCTGCTGGGCGCCGAGGTAGGTGAGGATCCGGCCCCTGGTGCGGGCCTCGATGCGGCCTGGCGTCCCGGGCTGGGCACGCCGTCCCGCGCTGTCGGCGATCCGGACCCGGGTGAAGCCGGGAATGCCGATGCCGACCCGGCGGCCGTCCGCCCGGGCCGCGCCGCGCCGCGTGTACCACTGGAAGGCGACCGGACCCGTCTCGCTCTGCCCGTACAGCTGCATCAGCCACGGCGAGCGCCGGTTCGACGCGCCCAGCAGCCGTTGCACGGTGCGCGGGTGGATCGCGTCGAAGGTACTGCCGTAGGAACGGACCCGGGCCAGCGGAGCGCCGGGCGCGTCGGCCAACTCCTCCCACAGGACGAAGGTGTTGGGGTGAGTCTCGACGATGCCGGGCCGGTGCCGGGCAAGCAGCGGACCTGCGGCGGCGGGCTCCGGGTCGGTGATGAACAGCAGCGGGCTGCCGAAGTGCAGCAGGACGCCGAGCAGATGGTAGAAGCGCGAGTGCACGAAGGACATGTGCAGCGCCGCCGTCTCGCCACGCGTCGGCCAGCCCATGGCCTTTTGCGGTACGAGCCGGTTCCACATGGTGTTCGCGCAGTGCACGGCGAGCTTGGGGACGCCCGTCGTGCCCGAACTGTGGGTGATCAGCGCGGGTTCACGGGGATGCAGCCGGACAGGTGGGTGGGGTGGGGCGCCGGCGTACTTGTCCAGCGGGACGGCTCCGGGTGCGTCGTCCACGCTGAGTGTCTGCCGTACGAGATCGGCGACGCCGATGTCCCGGAGTGGCCCGGTGAGTTTCGCCCGGTCCGTGAGCAGCCAGGGCTCGTGCAGCCGCTCCAGAAGCCGGCCGACGACCGGTCCCTGCAGGCCCGGTGAGAGCAGGACGGGCACGGCGCCGATGCGGGAGACGGCGCAGGTCAGCAGGACGATGTCGACGTTGTCCGTCTTGTGGACGGCGACCTGCTCGGAGGGCCGGACACCGGCCTCCCACAGCCGCCCCGACAAGTCGTCGACCAGGGCGGCCAGGACCGGATAGCTGAGCTCGAGCCCGAGGACGGGGTTGACGTCCAGCGGCCGGTCCAGGGTGACCGGGACGGCTCCGTGCCGGTCGGCGGCCTGCCGGAACATCGGGCCCAGATAGAACCCACGATCGGAGAACAGGGGCTGTGGTTGTCCCATGGGCCCTTTCCTTTCTGCGGTGTTCGCGGTCACGGCCACGGTCACCACGCACCTCGACGGACGAGGTGGCGGCGGAGTTTGCCGGTCGAGGTGCGGGGCAGTGACGGCACGACGTGGATGGTCCGCGGGGCCTTGAAGGCGGCGAGGTGCTCGCGGGCCAGCGCGATGAGTTCGGCCTGCAGGTCGGCCTTGGTCGCCGCGAACGCCGGGGCGGTCGTGGCCGCGACGCCGATGACGACGTAGGCCCGCAGGGCGGTGGCGCCGCGCTCGTCGGTGACAGCGGCGACGGCCACCTCGCGTACCGCCGGATGCTTGCGCAGCACGGCCTCCACCTCCAGCGGGGAGACGGTGATGCCGCCGACGAGTTCCATGTCGTCGGCGCGGCCCAAGTGGCGGTAGGTGCCGTCGGGTTCGCGCCGCGCGCGATCCCGGGTGGCCAGCCAGCCGTCCACCAGGACGCGCTGCGTCTCCTCGGGAAGGTTCAGGTAGCCGGGCGTCAACGTCGGGCCTCGTACCCAGAGTTCGCCCTCCGTGCCGTCCTGCACCGGGTGTCCCGCGCCGTCCCGCAGTTCCAGTTCGAAGCCGGGAACGGGGCGGCCGACGGTGCCCGGGGTGTTGTCGTCGAGGCTGTTCGCGCAGAAGGCGTGCCCGGCCTCGGTGGAACCGATCTGTTCCAGTACCGGCGCGCCGAGCAGTTCGGTGACGCGCTCGCCGAGCCCGGCGGGCATGCCCTCGCCGGCTGACACGGCGGCGCGGACGGAGGCGAAGCAGGCCGCGTGCCCGTCGGCCCGGTCGGCCACCAGGGCGGCGTACGCCGACGGTACGGAGTAGAGAAGTGTCACCCGGTGGCGGGCCACGAGTTCGTCCACCGCGGCGGGCGAGGGGCGGCGGTCCACCAGGACGGCGGAGGACCCGGAGAAGAGGGGGAATGCGAAGGCGTTGCCGAAACCGTAGGCGAAATACAGCTTCGACACCGAGAGGGTGACGTCGTCCTGGGTGATCCGCAGCAACCGCTCGCCGATGAGCTCGTGGTACGTCCCGGGGTCGCCGTGGCAGTGCACGACTCCCTTGGGGATGCCGGTCGTGCCCGAGGTGTACTGGATGTAGAGCGGGGTGCGCGGGCCGGCCGGGTGAGCGCCGGTGGTCGGCGGCGCGGCGCGGGTGAGCGCGACGAGTTGGTCCGCGCCGAGCCGCGTCCGCCCGGCGAACCGGTCCTCCAGGCCAGGCCCGGTCACGCACAGCGCGGCTCCGACGTCCTTGGCCATGAACTCGTGGTCAGCCGCCGGCAGTTCGGGATTGACCAGTACCGCGACTGCCCCGAGCCGGGCGGTGGCGAGGAAGGCCGTCACCCAGGCGAGGGAATCGGGCAGCGCCAGCAGGACCCGGTCGCCGGGGCGGACGCCATGCTCGGCCAGGACACTCGCGGCGCGGGCCGCGAGGTCGTGCACCTCTGCATGGGTCCAGGCCCGGTGGCCCTGGTGGAACGCGGGCCGGTCGCTCCAGCCCCGCCGCTCGGCCAGTGCGGCGAGTGAGGACGCCAGGTTCCCGGCCTCGGTATCCGTTGGGCCGGCCATGCCGGTGGGGCTCGGGGCGGAGGTCGTCGGCGTCACCGGACCTGCTCCTGCAAGGAGACGGGCATGGCGGCTGTGGACTCGCCGTAGGCGCGCAGTTGCGCGGCGGTCTTCAGCAACATCTCGTCGTACTCCGCTTCCGGGTTGGAGCCGAGGACGATGGCGCCGCCCGCGCCGAGGTGCATCCGGCCGTCCGTGAAGACGGCGGTGCGGATGACGATGCTGAGATCGGCGCCTCCGCCGCAGCCGAGATAGCCGAGGGCGCCGGAGTACACCCCGCGCGCTTCGGTCTCCAGCGAGTCGATGATCTCCATCGTGCGCAGCTTCGGCGCGCCGGTCATCGAACCGCCGGGGAAGCAGGCTCGTACGCAGTCCACCACGTCCGTGTCCGCACGAAGCCGGCCCTCGACGGTGGAGACGAGCTGGTGCACGGTGGCGTACGTCTCGGTGGCCATCAGACGGGAGACCCGTACCGTTCCGGTCTCGCATACCCGGCCCAGGTCGTTGCGGAGCAGATCGACGATCATCAGGTTCTCGGCGCGGGTCTTGGCGTCCGCGGCGAGTGAGTCCTTCAGCCGGGCGTCCTCCTCCGGCCGGTCGCTGCGGGGTGCGGTGCCCTTGATGGGCTTGGCCTCGGCGATGCCGTCCCGGGTGATCCGCAGGAACCGTTCGGGGGACGAGGCGGCCACGTCCACGTCGCCGAACTTCAGAAAGGCCGCATAGGGCGCCGGGTTGATGCGCCGCAGCGCATGGTAGAAGGCCAGCGGGTC
Organism: Streptomyces sp. NBC_00457; assembly: GCF_036014015.1. NCBI lineage: Bacteria > Bacillati > Actinomycetota > Actinomycetes > Kitasatosporales > Streptomycetaceae > Streptomyces > Streptomyces sp. NBC_00457. The sequence continues at coordinate 1,067,561 of NZ_CP107905.1, forward strand.
GGGCGGCGCGGGTAACTTGGCGGCGTTGGTCAGACAGATCTCGTAGCTGGTGCCGGCCTTCAGCTCGCGTCGGCACGCTTCGATGTCGGCGAGGTAGGTCGCCCGGTCGCGGATTAGCCACGGTTCGACGGCACGCAGGCCGGGGTCGGAAGCGGACGGCGGAGTCGTGGCAGGCCCTGCCGACGACACGAAACTCAGCTGCTCCATCGCACTGTCGAGCCAGTCGACGGCGTCCCGCATGCCCTGTGGGGTGTTCTCGGCCAGGCAGACGGCATAGGTGGATCCCTCGCGGTGGTCCACCGCGATCAGCCGGTCGGCGAAGAGCCAGCAGGCGTCCGGGGTTTCGGCCCGGTGACGGTTCGGCGAGCCGCAGTCGGCCTTCATCTCGTAGCCGAAGTAGCCGACGTAGCCGCCGGTGAAGTCGAAGGGCAACTCGGCCGCGTCCACGTGACGGGTCGCCAACTGCCGCTTCAGGTAGTCGAAAACGCTTGCCCTGACCTTGCGTGGCGGCCGCCCGGGCCGCTCGATCTCGCAGCTGCCGCTCTCGACGTCGTAGCGTACGAACTCGGCCAGCGGGCCCGTGCCGTCGCCGAAGAACGAGAAGCGGGACTGCCCCTCCTCGACCCGGGAGCTGTCCAACCAGAACGCTCTCGGCGCGTCCGCGCACATCCGGGTGAAGGCCGTCTCGGCGTCCACGGCGGTCGTGATCCGGCGGCTGTGCAGTCGGTAGCCGACGCGCGCCGCCCCCCGGGGGCGGGGCACGAACGCCGCGGACACAGTGGCGTTGTTTTGCGTACGGGGCTTCTGCGTACGGGCCCTGGTCATACGGATCCTGCGGGGCCGGGCCGCGGTGAGGCTCCGGAAGTTCAGGAACAGCCGGTGGCCGTACTCGGTGAGGACGGACTCAGGGTGGAACTGCACGCCCCACAGCGCACGGGTGCGGTGCCGCAGCCCCATCAGTACGCCGTCCTCGGACCAGGCGGTGCCCTGGAGACTCGCGGGCAGCGGCTCCCGGACGGCCAGCGAGTGATAGCGGACCGCGGTGAAGTCCTGCGGCAGTCCGCGGAACAGGTCCTCGCCGTCGTGCCGGATTCTGGAGAGATGTCCGTGCCGGGGCTGCGGCGCGGCCGTCACCCGGGCGTGCTCGCCGGCCGCGATGCCCTGGTGGCCGAGGCAGACACCCAGGACGGGTATCTCGGACTCGGCGAGCACGCTGGCGCTGATCCCGAAGTCGCGCGCCCGACCGGGGTGTCCGGGCCCGGGTGACACCACCACGTTGTCGAACTCCCGGAGATCCGGAAGTCCGTCGGCCGAGGCGTCGTTGAGGATCACCACTGGCTCCTCGCCATTGACCTCGGAAATCAGCTGGAACAAGTTGTACGTGTACGAGTCGTAGTTGTCGATGAGCAGGGTCTTCACCCGCCCACCCCCCTTTATTGTCGTTCTCAGCCTTGTGCGGCCCGCCGTTTGTGCCGTCCACGCATCGCCTGGAGGGGCGGGTACAGCCATTTCTTGAAGAAACGCTGAAGTCGCGGCATGAGGATCCACGTGACAATGGCCGTGACGGCCAGACACAGCAGCAGAGTGCGGATGAGAGGGTTGAGGCTGCCGAGAAAAGGAAGTATCGCCAAATTGAATACGAGCACCGGAGGGAAGACCGCGCTCATATTCACAAACCATAACTTCCACTTCGGCGGCGGACGCGGGGCCGCAGCGGTCGCGGAAGCGGTTTCGGCCTGGGAATCGAACCAGACCCTGGAGCCCTGAACGGTCCGCCGACCGGTCTCCCGGGCGAGCTTCTCCCCACCGGCCCGCCACTGCGCCCACTCGGCCGAGCCTTCCCAGGCCAGGGCGGAACCCTCGCTGATGAAGCGGTAAACCACATGCCACTCCGCCTCTCCGTCGACGAGCACGCCACCGCCGAGAAAGCCCGGCTGCTGCGCGCCGGCCCGCAGCACACCCCACCCCCAGGAGTGGAACTCGGCCTCGCGGCCCGGTACCACTCGATACGCGACGGTGACGGTAACGGGATTCCTGGTCACGGCCTTGAATACGAAAAGAGAAGGCTTGCTGTTCAACTCTCAACAGAGTTTTTGCGTGCAGCCGGGAAAGCGTCCGTTTGCCACCATTCTGCCCGCCTTGGCATCTTTTGCCACACCCTACTTCGGGTAACATTCTCGAATTCCTGGAACCACTTGCCGGTCTCTCGAGCAAAGCGGCACCATCGACCTCCGTGGCACCGTTCTCCGGCGACATGAAGATTCCGATAAGCCGGATCTGCAAGAGCAAGAAGGAGATCCATGTCCAGGTATGACTGGAGCATGACCCACGAGGGAATCGACCGTGCGCGTGCCGAGATCGAACCGGCCCGAAAAGAAGTGACCGCCCACCCGATTTACCAGCGGATAAGCACCCGGGAACACATGGCGATCTTCATGGAGCACCATGTCTTCGCGGTGTGGGACTTCATGTCGTTGCTGAAGTCCCTCCAGCGGGAGCTGACGTGTGTGGACGTTCCCTGGGTGCCCCGCGGCTCGCAGGTGAGCCGGCGGCTGATCAACGACATCGTGCTGGTGGAGGAGAGCGACGAGCTGGACGGCGGCTTCACCAGCCACTTCGAGCTCTACCACACCGGCATGGCAGAGGCAGGGGCGGACACTTCACGGCTGGACACGTTCCTCGCGCTGCTCACGGAGGGCCACGACGTGCCGGCGGCGCTGCGCGTCGCCCAAGTGCCCGCCCCTGCGGCCGAGTTCGTCACCACCACGTTCGGAATCGTCAACGACAAGCCGCTCCACTGCCGGGCGGCGGCTTTCGCCTTCTCCCGGGAAGACCTCATCCCGGACATGTTCGACCAGGTCATCAAGAAGGAGGGCGCCGACCGGTTCCCGATCTTCTGCGACTACCTCGCCCGCCACATCGAGGTCGACGGCGAGGAACACACCCCCATGGCCATGGCCATGGTGGCCGATCTCTGCCGCGACGACGACACACGCTGGCACGAGGCCACGGAGACCGCGGCTCTCGCGCTGGAGGCCAGGTCCCGGCTCTGGGACGCGATCGTGGAGGCGATGGACCCGCTCGACGGATGAATCCGAGTCGGCAAGGTGCCGCCCGCTCGCGGCGACGGCGCACGCCGGAAGCAGCGGTGTGCGCCAGCCTTTCGCCCCGTGGACAGGCCGCGCGGCGCATGTCACCCGGCATGTCCTATCGGGCGCCTCGCCAAGTGGGTGTGGTCTCGTCCGCTATGTGCTTGGCAGGGTTGTCGACGATTGAGGCGATGTGGATCACGGCTTCGGAGCTGGCGGGAAGGGTCTCCGAGTCACGCCCAGGCGTCGGCGGAGCGTGAGCCCGGTCTGTTTCGAAGCGCACTCTGCCCCACCTTCGGCCGGCGCCAACTCACGAGCAAGATCCCAACCGTACGCGGGCAGTGTCCGTCAACTTCCCCGCAAGCGGCACATTCGCGCGGGTCAGACGACCGCAAGGGCTGTACCACCAGCAGACGAAGAACCTTTTGGTCAGTTACTCGCCCAAGAAACTGGGCTTCTTTTAGAACGCCGTGAAGGGCGTCTGTCGCGGTTGGGCAGCCGTCCTCGACCACTCACATGAGGGCCTCTCCGGATGCCGGTGCGGATGTCGCAATCCACACCGAGCCAGAAGGCCCTCACTCATTTCAGGGACACTCATGAAGTGCCCAAAATATTGCAAGGTGGGATAATTTACCTGACTAGGGGACGCGTCACAGGCGTCCCCCACCGACCGTGAAAAGGCGGATCCGACCATGCCGAAGAAACCACGTTCGTCCGAGCCACCGCACGGAAAGGGTCCCAGCCGTCATCAGGGCACCGGACAGCACGGCTGGTCGCCCGATGTGGACGAGACGCGCCAGCAGGACAACCCGAGCGCCCACCGCTCCTTCCGGCCCGAGCAGGCCGGCGAAAGAGGTCGGGGCCGTTCGATATCCCCGGAGGAGACGAAGCCCGTTGCGGGCGACACGGCCAAGAGTCGCGGTGCGAGCGGCGAGAAGTACGGCGACGCGGACGAGAAGGGCAGACGCGACACCGGACGCAAGGGCCGCTCCCAGCGGCCCAGCGGCACCAAGGACGCTTCCGCCACGACCGGCGTGGATCCACAGGACCCTCCGTCCGGGCGCCGACCAGGTTGACGGTCCCATCGCGCCTGGACGGCCTGGCCCGCGCCTGGACGAGCGACGCCCCTGTCAGCAGATCCGCGGCAGTTGCTCCCCGATCGGCAGATCGACCACCCGCGTCCCTCCCAGGCCGGTCCGTGCAACGACCATGCCGGGATGCCCCTCCACAGCCTCACCGATGATCACGGAATCCGCGCCCAGAGGATGGGCGCGCATCGCCCCGAGGACGGCGTCGGCGTGCTCGCGCGGGACGAAGGCCACCAGCTTGCCCTCGTTGGCGATGTACATGGGGTCCAGTCCGAGAATGGCGCAGGCGTTGGCCACGGCCGGCGGGACCGGGACGTCGCGTTCCTGGATCACTACCCCGGTGCCGGAGGCCTGCGCAATCTCATTGAGCGCGGCGGCCAGGCCGCCTCGGGTGGGGTCGCGCAGGACGTGCAGGTCCGGGGTGACGGCGAGCATGGCGTCGACCAGGCCGCCGAGCGCCGCGCAGTCGCTCTTGATCTCCACTCCGAATTCCAGTCCCTCGCGTACGCTCATGACCGCCACCCCGTGGACGCCAATGGCGCCGCTGACGATCACGACGTCACCGGGGACGACCCGCTGAGGGCGCAGATCGACGCCCGCCGGGACGAGACCGATGCCCGCGGTGTTGATGTAGATCCCGTCGCCGTGGCCGGCCTCCACCACCTTGGTGTCGCCGGTGGCCACCTCCACACAGGCCGTACGCGCGGCCGCGCCCAGCGCCTCGGACACTCGCGTGACCACGTCGAGCTCGACGCCCTCCTCCAGGATAAATCCGCAGGAGAGGTAGGCGGCGCGGGCGCCGCTCATGGCGAGGTCGTTGACGGTGCCGTTGACCGCCAGGTCGCCGATGCTGCCGCCGGGGAAGAACAGTGGCCGCACCACGTAGGAGTCGGTTGAGAACGCCAGCCGGGCACCGCCCAGGGAGAGGACGGCGGCGTCACCCATCTGGGCGAGCACCTCGCCCCCGAAGGCAGGCGCGAAGATCTGCTGGACCAGTTCGGCGGAGAGCACTCCGCCGCCGCCGTGGCCCATGACGACACGCGGCCGGTCCCGCAGGGGCGCCGGACACGTCCACGCCTCGACGTCCAGGGCGGGGACAGGGAGATCGGTGGTGTCAGACAACGGGGGTCGCCTCCTGGGCCTTGGTGGCGGGCATGTCCAGCCGCCGGTAGAGGTAGTACGCGGCGCAGGCTCCCTCGCTGGAGACCATGGTGGCCCCCAGCGGCGTACGAGGCGTGCACAGAGTACCGAAGGCCTCGCACTCGTGCGGCTTGAGCAGCCCCTGCAGGACCTCTCCGCTGCGGCACTCGGCTGGCTCCTGCGTGCGGATGCCCTCGACGGAGAAGCGGTGCTCGGCGTCGTAGGCGCGGTACTTCGACGCCAGCCGCCAGCCGCTCTGCGGGATCACCCCGATGCCGCGCCAGGCGCGGTCAGTGACCTCGAAGACGTCCTCCAGCATGGCCCGGGCGGCCAGGTTGCCCTCCGCGCGAACGGCACGGGCGTAGGCGTTGTCGACGGTGTGCTCACCGCGTTCCAGCTGCCGGACGGTACGGCGCACGCCTTCGAGGATGTCCAGTGGCTCGAAGCCCGTCACCACGATCGGCACCCGGAAGCGCTCCGCCAGTTCCGGGTACTCCCCCATGCCCATCACGCTGCAGACATGGCCGGCCGCGAGGAAGCCCTGCACCCGGCAGCTCGGCGACGACATGATGGCCTCGATGGCGGGTGGTACGCGGACGTGGGACACCAGCATGCTGAAGTTCGGGATGCCCAGCTTCCGGGCCTGATGGACCGTCATGGCGTTGGGGGGTGCGGTCGTCTCGAAGCCGATGCCGAAGAACACCACCTCGCGGTCCGGGTGCTGCTGGGCGATCCGCAGAGCGTCGAGCGGTGAGTAGACGACGCGCACGTCACCGCCCTCTCCGCGGACCTGGAACAGGTCCCGTCCGGTGCCCGGCACACGCAGCATGTCACCGAAGGAACAGAAGATCACCTCCGGTCGGGAGGCGATCTCCAGAGCCTTGTCGATGACCTCCAGCGGAGTCACGCACACCGGACAGCCGGGGCCGTGGATCAACTCGATGTTGTCCGGCAGGAGTTGGTCGATGCCGTGCCGGATGATGCTGTGCGTCTGCCCGCCGCACACCTCCATCAGCGCCCACGGCCTGGTCACCGTGGCGTGGATGTCGTCGAGGAGCCGTCGAGCCAGCTCCGGGTCCTGGAACTCATCGATGTACTTCACTGGTTGCGCACCTCTTCCACCGGTTCCGAGCCCGCCGCCTCCGCCGCCGTTTCCCAGGGGTCGCCGAACTCCTCCTGCAGCAGGCCGAGTTCGGCGAAGAGTTCGAGCGTCCGTCGCGCCGACTCCTCGTCCAGCCGTTGGAGGGCGAACCCGACGTGGACGATGGCGTACTCGCCGACCTGGAGGTCGGGCAGGTACTCCAGGCACACCTCCTTGACCACGCCGCCGAAGTCGACGGTGGCCATCCGGGTGCCGTCCCGTTCCTCGATGTCCAGCACTCTGCCGGGTACCGCCAGGCACATGAGCCTCTCCTCGCTGTGGGTCGCGCGTTTGCTCAGTCGGTGGGAGTGAGTGTGGGAGTGGCGCGGGCGGCCACCATCAGTTGGCCCAGCGCCAGGCCACCGTCGTTGGGCGGCACCAGGTGGTGCCGCAGGACCGTGAAGCCGTCCTCGCGCAGGGTGGCGGCACAGGCCGAGGAGAGCAGCGTGTTGGCGAACACGCCTCCCGTCAGGGCGACCGTGTCCAGCCCGTGCCGCTCTCGCGCCCGCGCGCACATCCGGTGCACCAGGCCGGTCACGGCCCGGTGGAAGCGCGCGGCGACCAGGGCCGGCTCGACGCCCGCGCGCAGGTCGCCGACGATCGCCGCGAGTACGGGTGCCGGATCGGCCCGTACGGCGCCGTCCCGGTTCTCCTCCGACGCGTGCAGGGCGAAGGCGTACTCGGTGGTGTCGTCGGCCGGTGCGTGCAGAGCCGCCCCCTCCAGTTCGACGGCGGCCTGTGCCTCGTATCCGGCTCGGTGGCACACCCCGGCGAGAGAGGACACGGCGTCGAAGAGCCGGCCCATGCTGGACGTGGGGACACAGTTCAGGCCGCGCTCCAACTGCCTTTCCAGAACGTGGAGTTCGTCGGGCGGGCAGGCGGTCGTACAGGCGAGGTCGTCGGACCAGTCGATCCCGGCCGCCCTCAGATGGGCCAGCGCCATGCGGTACGGCCGGCGCACCGCGGCGTCACCACCGGGCAGTGGAACATACGCGAGATGTCCGAGCCGGATGAAGCGGTCGTAGTCCGCGCACAGGAACTCCCCGCCCCACACGGCGCCGTCGTCGCCGTGGCCGGTGCCGTCGAAGGCGACGCCGATCACCGGCCGGGTGCCGTCCAGTCCGTGCTCGGCCATGGCGGCGGCGATGTGCGCGTGATGGTGCTGGACGCGTACGACGGGCCGGTGCGCGGCGTTCCGGTCGGCCCATCCGGCGGAGCGGTATCCAGGATGCCGGTCGCGGACCAGGGCCTCGGGCCGCACTCCCGTGATGGATTCCAACTGCGCCACCGCGCGCTCGAAGGCCCGCTGGGTGCCGACGTCGTCCATGTCGCCGATGTGCGCCGACAGCCAGGCTTGACGGCCCGTCCCGAGACAGAAGGCGTTCTTCAGGTCTCCGCCGACGGCGAGGGCCGGCCGCACGGGCAGCGGGAGGGAGACCGGCAGCGGGACATAGCCACGCGAGCGGCGGATCACCAGTGGCTCTCCGTCGCAGACGCGGACCACGGAGTCGTCGCACGGGACGTGGATCGGCCGGTCGTGCGTGAGCCAGGCGTCGGCCAGGTGCGCGAGTCGTTCCAGCGCCTCTTTGTCGTCGGTGACGATCGGCTCACCTGACAGGTTGCCGCTGGTCATGACGAGCAGCCTGGGGCCGTCCGGGTCGCCTGGCAGACCGAGCAGCAGATGGTGCACGGGCGTGTAGGGCAGCATCACGCCGAGGTCGGGGCTGCCGGGTGCCACGGCCTGGGCGGGCCGGAGGTCCCCGGGGGCGTACGACGGGTGCGGACGCCGCCTCACCAGGACGACCGGTCTGGCACGGCCTTCGAGCAGGTTCCGCTCCGCGGGGCTCAGCCGGACGAGGTGACGGAGGTCGTCCGCGGTCCTGGCCATGACAGCGAACGGCTTGTCCCCGCGCGCCTTTCGCCGGCGCAGGAGGGCGACCGCCCCCTGGTTCGAGGCATCGCAGGCCAGATGGTAACCGCCCAGGCCCTTCACGGCGAGGATCGCGCCCCGCTTCAGCAGCGCGCGGGCCTCCGTGACCGGGTCCGCCCCCTCGACATTCCTGAGCCGTGCCTCCCGGGCGAGGACCAGCCGCAGACGGGGGCCGCAGGCCGGGCAGGCGACCGGCTGCGCGTGGAACCGGCGGTCGGCCGGGTCCGCGTACTCCCGGGCGCAGTCGGGGCACATCGCGAAGCCGGCCATGGTGGTGTTCGCCCGGTCGTACGGCACGCCGGTGACGATCGTGAAGCGCGGGCCGCAGTGAGTGCAGTTGACGAACGGGTGCCGGTAGCGCCGATCCGCCGGGGTGGCCAACTCGGCGAGGCAGTCGGCACAGGTGGCGGAGTCGGGGGAGACCAGGGTGCGGGCCGGTCCGCCGGTGCGCGAGGTGAGGATGGTGAACGCGGTGCCGCCGACGGGAGGCATCTCCCGGTGGTGGACGGACTCCACGCGGGCCAGCGGCGGCGCCTGGGCGGCGATCAGGTCGCAGAACCGGGCCACGGCCGCGGCGCTGCCCTCGACCTCCGCGACGACGCCCTCCGGGGTGTTGGTCACGTGTCCGGCGAGGGCGAGTTCGGTGGCAAGGCCGTAGAGGTAGGGCCTGAAGCCCACGCCCTGTACCACTCCCCGGACGGTGACCCGGCGGCGGCGTGGGGTGTTCTCGGCGACGGCGGTCGGAGCCTGCGGACCGCTCACGAGTGGATGTGGGCCATGGTGCCGGTGGCCTCCGGGTGCGTGTGACTGTGGTGATGAGGCTGCCTGGCCATGACCGGCGAGTGCACAGGTGTGCCGTCCACAGCGGCCAGCGCCCGGTCGAGCAGCGCGCCGACTCCCTGCCCCCGGCGTGCCGAAGTCAGGATCACCTCGACTCCGGGATTGACCTGCTCCACATTCGCGCGGAACGCCGCCTCGTCGAACCCGACGGCCTTGGCGATGTCGGTCTTGGTGACCACCACAAGGTGGGCGAGGCCGAAGGCGGTGGGGTACTTGAGCGGCTTGTCCTCGCCCTCCGTCACGGAGGCGAGGGTGACCCTCAGTGTCTCCCCCAGGTCGTAGGAGGCCGGGCAGACCAGGTTGCCGACGTTCTCCACGAACACCAGCCGGGTGTCGTCGGGCAGCCACCCGTCCAGGTGCCCGGCGAGCATCCCCGCCTCCAGATGGCACAGTCCGTCGGTGAGTACCTGCTTGACCGGAACGCCCGAACGCGCCAGGCGGACCGCGTCGTTCTCGGTGGCGAGATCGGCGCTCAGGGCCGCTACGGGAAGGGACCGTTCCCGTGCCCGCAGCAGTTCCTGCTCCAGCAGCGCGGTCTTGCCGCTGCCCGGACTGGACAGCAGGTTGACGACCGCGGTGCCTCGCGCCGCGAGGGCGGCGCGCAGTTCGTGGGCGCTCGCGTCGTTCTTCGCGAGTACGGCCTGCCGCAGGTCGACGACACGGCACATGGTTCAGCACTCCTCGGAGATCGGTTCGCGGGTGGGCGCGTGCGCGGGGCCGCCGTCCTCCCAGTGCACGTCGACGATCTGCAGTTCCCGGCCCGCGAGCAGGTCGGTATGCGTCCCGCCGCACTCGGGGCAGGTCAGCCGCGGCGGCGTGCCGACGGCCCATTCGTGTGCGCAGGGGGTGCAGCGGGCCCGTCCCGGCACCGCTTCTGTGATCAGTTCGGCGCCTTCCAGCAGAGTTCCGGCGCAGGCCAGTTCGAAGGAGAAGGCGAGCGCATCGGGTACGACGCCGGCCAGTTCGCCCACCTGGAGCCGTACCGTTCGCACGGCCGTGACGTGGCCGGCCCGCTCGGCGGCCTCGGCGACCTGGTCGACGACGGCCAGCGCGACGGACATCTCGTGCATGGGTCTCCGTCCTTCCGCAGTCCGGCTCCCGCCAGCCTTCATTAGAGGCGCGAACACCCGGTCGCACGGCCTGGCACGCCGTCACCGGTCGGCAGGTACGCCGTTCGACGCAACCGCACGGCATACCGGTGACGACCACGATTCACATCCGTCGGATCCTCAGGTAGCGCCTGAGGTCGGGGAGCACCTCGGCGAGAACGGCGACCATGGCGGCCACGGCCGCTCCGCCGATGACGATCTTCTTCATCCTGTCTCTCCTCATGTCGAAGCCTCAGCGGTCGGGGCCCGCGCTGCGGACGACGCGCCGTTCCGCAGCAGCTCTTCGATCAGCCGGACAGCCCTCGGTACGGCGTCGGACACCGGCTCGCTGAGCCCGATGCCCTCGTCCACCGAGGCCGGTTCACATCCCACGACCAGGACGCGCCGTGGTGCCTCGCCGCTGGTCCCGGCGCAGAGGGTGCCCAGCAGTGCCAGGACGGTGTCTGGGGTCATCCGGTGGCCGTCCAGTGCGGGGGCGCCGGGCGGCAGGCTCGGGCCGCCGACCTCGTGTTCGATCACGTACAGGGTGCCGGGGTCCCCGCCGCGTGCCGTGGCGTCCACGAGGACGAGGGTGTCGTAGCCGTCCAGGAGCTGGTACGCGAGGTGCACCCCGCGCACTCCGATGTCCACGACCTCGATGTGTCCGGGCAGGTCGCGCTCGGCCAGCCGGCGCACGGTCTCCACGCCGAAGCCGTCGTCCCCGAGGAAGATGTTGCCGATACCGGCGACGAGGGTCCTGGGGCGTGCCTGCGGGGAGGGGTTCATACGTCGTCCTCCAGCAGTGTGACCTCGTCGGGCTGGAAGTACAGGAACCGTCCCTGCTCCCGGCGGATGTCGGCGCCCGGGTCGCCCTCGACCGTGACCGCCAGGTGCACCCCGCCGTCCACGTCGTGCAGCACCGCCTCGACCTTCGCGGTGCGGCCCCGCAGGAAGATGTCCTGCGCGTCGGTGCGCCGCAGGCCCGGGTGCAGCTCGACGCGGCTGCCCTTGCCCACCGACCGGCCGTCCACGACGACAAGGTCCCGCTCCGGGTCGAAGCCCGCCTCGCTCGCGGGGTCCCACCAGGGGGTGTCCGGACGCCGCACCCCGTACTCGTCGGGGAAGCCGCCGTCCGCGTCTGCGGGGCCCGGACCGGTGACCTCGCGCAGACTCCGTACCGCCCCGTGCAGACGTTCCAGAACCTCGGGCGGCATCGAGTCCGCCAGCTCGATCACGGCGGCCGCCCGCTCGTCCGTACCCCGGGCCTCGCGTTTCTCCTCGTCGGTGAGGGCCGCGGTGCGCAGGGCCAGGATCTCGTCGATCTCGGTGGCGTCGTAGAGCGCACCGGGGCTCTCCGGTGCGATGGCCGGATGGTCCTCCAGGATGATCGGCGAGGACAGCACCAGGTCGGCGCGGCCGGGTTCGCCGGCGAGTACGGGCCAGGTGTGCAGGTTGCGGCAGGCGGCGACCGCGCCCTTCGCCCACTCGGGCGGATCGGTCATCGACAGGAACGATCCGGCGCTGAGGGCCATGAGGAGGTGGGTGGCCACCAGGGAGTGCGGCAGCGCCGCGTCCCGGTCCGCGCCTCGTTCCTCGGGGGGTGTCCAGTCGCTGGTGTTCTCGACGACGGCGGTCAGCAGCAGGGCCCGGTAGGGGCCGTCGAGTTCGCGGGCGGACAGCCGGACCGTCCCACTGATCTCCTCGGACCGCCGGACCAGTCGGCCGACGGTTCGGCCGGCCGCGTCCAGGACCCGTTCGGTGTCCTCGCGGGCGGGGCGCCGGAAGGGATGGGTCACGCCGTCGCCGAGGAGTTCGTCCACCGACGCGACCACCTCGACACGCTCCTCGCCGCCCTCGTCCCAGGGCACCAGCACCCGGTCCTCGATGCGGAGTTCGGAGACGGTGTCGTAGCCTCCGTCCGGGCGGGCCCGCTGCACCGTGCGCCGTCGGGCGTGCAGGAAGCGCACCTCGACCGAGAGGGTCGCGCCCGCCTTCGGTTCCATCAGGCACTCGGTGTGCTGGAAGTCGTGCTCCTCGCACTCGGCGCCCCAGCCGGGCGGTACGAGCACCCCGAACTGCCAGCGCAGCCGGTTCTTGGCGGCCGAGGCGCGGTACGGGTAGAGCACGTAGCCCTCGAAGAGGACGGCGTCGGCCACCTGCCGGGCGACGGCGAACCGCTCCTCCGTCCCGGGGGCGAACGCGGTCACGGTCACGGCTCGGTCCTTCCGGTGGTGCCGGTGAGGGCGCGCAGCGGGTCGTGCGCGGGCGGGTCGGCACACTCCAGCAGGGCCGCGACGGTCGCCTCCCAGGAGGGCAGGGCGTGCCGGGAGCGGTAGGCGAGGAGGGCGTCCATGGTGTCGCGGGGCAACCGGATCCAGCCGCATCCGGGGAAGTGCTGCTCGACCATCTCCCGCCAGGCGGTGACGGGCATCCGGAAGGCCGCCTCCCGGTCCCACGGGACCGGCTCGACCTGGAAACCGCCGACGCCGGTGAACGCCGTACCGGAGAAGAGCATCAGCAGGGGGACCTCCCCGTCGGTGAGGGCGGTGAGGTAGCGGGTCGCGGCGACGTCCATGTCGTAGGTGCAGGGCACGACGAGGTCGGCTTCGGTCTCCCCCGTGAAGCTAGGGACCATGAGCGAGACCTGGGCGAACTGCACCGGCTGGAGCGTGCTGCCCCAGCGGGAGCGCTCGCCGAAGAGGTCCGCCAGTCCGTCGGCCTCGGCGGATTCGTAGGCTCGGCGGGCGGGTTCGATGCGGATCTGGCAGCGCAGCGCGAGGGCGTGCACGCGGGCGTTGCCGGCGGCTGTGACGCGCAGCCGGAAGACGAGGGTCGGTCCGGCGGCGTACCGGTCAGCGCGGACGCCGGTGCAGGCGAAGGAGAACTCCGTCACGGCCGTACCGCCTCGTCCACGGGCCGAACGCGTCGCGCGACGTCCGCGAAGAACGCGTCCAGCGCGGCGCGGGCCTCGGCCCCGCCGTCGAAGCCCTGCCACAACAGGCGCATGCGGCCGACGAGTTCGTAGCAGATGTCGATCGGTACGAGATGGCACTCGAAGCGGCCGTCGGCGCGGTGCAACAGCAGCGCCTCCACGTCGGGTTCGAGCAGTTCGGCGAGGCGGCTGCCGCCGAGGACGTCGGTCCATGTGGCCGGTTCGAGTTCGCTCTCGGTTGCTCCGGCCGGGCTCGGGTAGAGGGCGACGAGCCGGTCGAGTGCCGCGTTACGGAAGAGGAAGGCGACGCCGACCGGGATCTGCAACGCGTCCCACGCGCTCTCGTCGAGGCGGTGCCCGGGGTCGGTGAGGTAGCGGGCGGGGACCGTGCGGAAGCGGCCGGCCGCGGCGCCCGGCTGTTCCATCAGCAGCGCGCAGGGGGTACAGGCGCAGACGAGGGCGCGTTTCTCGGTGTCGACAAGATGACGGTGGCCCGCCTCCACTGCCACCGCGCACAGCTCACACCGTTCGGGCTGCGGAAGCTTCTCGGTGAGGAACCTCCGCAGGCCGTACGTGCGCGTCGCCGGGGACGCCGTCATCGGGCCCCCGTCGGTGACGTGCCGATCTGGAGGAGCGTCGGCCCCGCGGGGGCGGTCTGTACGTCGACCGCCCTGACCTCCGGTGCGAAGCAGGCGAGCGCTGCCTCCGCGGCCTCCCGGGCACCCGTGCCGGAGCCGCAACCGCAGCCGCCGGCCTCCCGGGCCCGCAGCGTCAGGGTGCCGCTCTCGTCGTCGAAGCCCACCACCTCCAGGGTGTGTTCCCGCACACCGTCGAGGGCGCGGGCGATACGCGTGTCGCGGTCCTCGGGGTGCAGGTCGTGCAGGACGAGCAGGCTCGCGACCAGTCCGTCACCGAGCAGCCCCGCCGGAAGTTCGCCGGGAGCAGAGGACAGCAGGTGGAGGATGCGGGCCAGGCCGGCACCGTAGAAGTCCATGAGGGACCGGACGAGTTCCTCCGCCGCCGCGGCGGCGGCCGGGTCGCCGCTCGCGGTCAGTCGCTCCAGCACCTCCTCGACACGGCGTCCGGCCTGCTCCGCGTTCACCGGCGCCGCCGCCGTCACCGCGCTCATCCGCCCAGTCCGCTCAGGCCGGTGGGCACGTGCATCGACTTCACGGTCTTGCCGCCGCCGACGTACATGTGGACGCCGCAGGGCAGACAGGGGTCGAAGCTGCGGACGGCACGCATGATGTCGATGCCCTTGAAGTTCTCCGGGGTGTTCTCCTCGAAGATGGGGGTGTTCTGCACGGCGTCCTCGTACGGGCCGGGCGTGCCGAAGCTGTCCCTGGTGCTGGCGTTCCAGGGGGTGGGTGGGTAGGGGTGGTAGTTGGCGATCTTGCCGTCGCGGATCACCATGTGATGGGAGAGGACGCCGCGGACCGCCTCGGTGAAGCCGACGCCGATGCTCTCGTCCGGGACCTCGAACTTCTCCCAGGTCTGGGTGCGTCCGGCGCGGACCTCCGCGAGTCCCTTCTCCGCGCAGTGCAGGGCGACCGCGGCGGCGTACGCCTGGAAGTAGGTGCGGGCGCGGTTGCGCTCCAGCGCGTTGGACCACTTCGGGATCTTCCACTCGAAGGTGGTTTCCGGCTTGGTCATCGTGCGGGGCAGGTTGATGACCACGCTGTGGCCGGTGGCCTTGACGTAACCGATGTCGACGAGGCCGGACAGGGCGGTGGACCACAGGCGGGCGATGGGGCCGCCGCCGGTGTCCAGGGCAAGGTGGTCCTTGCCGTCGAACCATCGGGGCGACATGACCCAGCTGTACTTGTCGTCGAAGTTCCGCTTCTGCGGGGCGGGGATGGTGTGCTGGTTCCACGGGTGGCGCGGGTCCACCGGGTTGCCGAGCGGGTCATGGGTGACGAACTGCTCCTGGCCCTGCCAGTCCTCGTAGTAGGAGCTGCCGAGCAGGATGCGGATGCCGAGGTTGATCTCGGTGAGGTCGTTGGTGACGAGCTTGCCGTCGACGACGATGCCCGGCGTGACGAACATGCGCCGGCCCCAGTCCGTCATGTTGGCGTAGGTGAAGTCGCAGTACTCGGGGTCGTTGAGCGCGCCCCAGCAGCCGAGCAGGACACGTCGGCGGCCCACTTCCTCATACCCGGGCAGCGCCTCGTAGAAGAAGTCGAACAGGTCGTCGTGGAGCGGCACGACCCGCTTCATGAACTCCACGTACCGCATCAGCCGGCTGAGGTAGTCGGTGAAGAGCTGCACGGAGGCGATGGTTCCGACGCCGCCCGGGTAGAGCGTGGAGGGGTGCACATGGCGGCCCTCCATCAGGCAGAACATCTCGCGCGTGTAGCGGCTGACCTGGAGGGCCTCGCGGTAGAACTCGCCCTCCAGGGGGTTGAGCGAGCGCATGATGTCGGCGATCGTGCGGTAGCCGTGCTCCGCGGCGTGCGGGGCCTCGGTGCGCTCGGCGAGTTCGAGGACGCCGGGGTTGGTCTCCTTGACCATCTTCTCGCAGTAGTCGACCCCTACCAGGTTCTCCTGGAAGATGTTGTGGTCGAACATGTACTCCGCGGACTCGCCGAGGTTGATGATCCACTCGCCGAGGTGCGGGGGCTTCACGCCGTACGCCATGTTCTGCGCGTACACCGAGCAGGTGGCGTGGTTGTCGCCGCAGATGCCGCAGATGCGGCTGGTGATGAAGTGGGCGTCGCGGGGATCCTTGCCGCGCATGAAGACGCTGTAGCCACGGAAGACCGACGAGGTGCTGTAGCACTCCGCGACCCGCTTCTGCTTGAAGTCGATCTTCGTGTGGATGCCCAGGCTGCCCACGATCCGGGTGATCGGGTCCCAGGCCATCTCCACCAGGCCGCTGCCGTCGCCGGCCGCCTTCGTCGTCGGTGCCATCTGTGTGCCGTGCCCTTCGTTGCGCGGGAGGTTCGTGTGGGGGGTGCATGCACGAAAACGGGGAGCCGATCAACTGCGGCGAATGCTCACCACGGGGGTCGGTATCCGGTGGTGATCCTGTCTCCGGCGCGGCGCCACTTGGGCTCCTTGTCCACCGTCTTGGCCGTGATCGACCGCAGCCTGCGCACCACGGCGCCGTACGCCCCGCTGGTGCCGCTGGACACCTTGGCGCCGGGGGGCTCGTCCATGAACGGCATGAACTTGTCTGGGAATCCGGGCATGGTGCAGGCGATGCAGATGCCGCCGACGTTGGGGCAGCCGCCGATCCCGTTCATCCAGCCGCGCTTGGGCACGTTGCACTTGACGACCGGGCCCCAGCAGCCGAGCTTGACCAGGCACGTCGGCGAGTCGTACGACAGGGCGAACTGGCCCTGCTCGTAGTAGCCCGCACGGTCGCAGCCCTCGTGCACGGTGGCCCCGAACAGCCAGGTCGGGCGCAGCTTGTCGTCCAGCGGGATCATCGGGGCGGCGCCTGCCGCCTGGTACAGCAGGTAGGTGAGCGTCTCGGAGAAGTTGTCGGGCTGGATCGGACAGCCCGGGACGCACACGATGGGGATGCCTGCGTGGGACTTCCAGTCCCAGCCGAGGTAGTCCGGCACGCCCATCGCGCCGGTCGGGTTGCCCGCCATGGCGTGGATGCCGCCGTAGGTCGCGCAGGTGCCGATGGCGACGACTGCCAGTGCCTTCGGGGCGAGCCGGTCGATCCACTCGCTGGTGGTGATCGGCTGGCCGGTCTCCGGGTTGTCGCCGAAGCCGCACCAGTAGCCCTCGGGCTTGATCGCCTCGTTGGGGACGGAGCCTTCGACGACCAGGACGAACGGGTCGATCTCACCCCGCTCCCCCTTGAAGAACCACTCGATGAACGTGTCCGAGCCGCCGACCGGACCGCACTCGAAGTCGATGAGCGGCCAGTGGACGGCGATCTTCGGAAGGCCCGGCAGCACACCGAGCACGATCTCCTCGATGCTGGGCTGCATGGCCGCCGTCAACGCGACCGAGTCACCGTCGCAGCTCAGGCCCGCGTTGATCCAGAGAATGTGGATCGTGGGTGTCTCGTCGGCGGGCGCGCCGCTCGCGTCCGCAGCGCCGACCGTGTCCGGCGTCGCCTCAGTCATGGGACCGCCTCCTGGGGAGGTAAGGGATGAAGGCCCAGATTTCGACCTTCGCCTTTCTTCGTATCAGCCGTTCGGCCGTGATGAGACGCCATTGGGGGCCGTTCCGGTGACATCTGCGACGCAGGGGGTCGGACCGGTTTGCGCAACCTGGGCGGGACCGAGGTGCGGCGGGGTGCACGCCGGTCGCTCCTTGTGGACGAAGGAACGACGCAGCGAGTGGTACGGGGCATCCGGGTCGTCAAAGGTCCGGCGCATCCGGGCCAGCTCCTGCTCACGGAAGCCGGCCAGTGGGGTCACGCTCTCCAGCCGGTCCAGCTCCGTCTTCTTTGCCGTGATCCGTGACGCCGCCACCGGCAGTGACGCCAGACGGGCCGCCAGGCCTCCGACCTCCCGCGGGAACTCATCAGGAGAGCAGTCGACCACCCGGTCGACGAGCCCGAGGCGCAATGCGCTCGCCGAGCTCACCGGCAGGGCCTCCCGCATGAGCCGTTCGGCCGTCGCGAGACCCACCTTGCGGGGCAGGGTATGCGTCCAGTACTCCGAGCCGTACAGGCCCATCAGACGGTAGTGGGGGTTCAGAACGGCGCCCGAGCGGCACCACACCTCGTCGGCCGCCAGGGCGAGCATCACCCCGCCCGCCGCGGCGTTGCCCGCGACCGCCGCGATCACCAGTCGGTCCGTCGTCGTCAGAACAGCCTCGACCAGATCGTCGATGGCGTTGATGTTCGCCCAGGACTCGGCAGCAGGGTCGTCCGCGGCCTCGATGACGCCCAGGTGGATCCCGTTGGAGAAGAAGTCCCGTTCGCCGCCCAGCACCAGTACGGACGTGGGCCGCTCGCCCGCTTCCCGGTAGGCGTCCAGCAGACGTCGGCACTGCTCCGTGCTCATGGCACCGCCGGGGAAGGAGAACGAAAGGAACCCGACGTTCCCGTCCTCCCGGTAGCGGATGTCCGTCCAGGTACGGTGCCGCACCTCGGGCAGCAGGGGCAGGGCATGATCGGGCAGGGGCGGCAGCCGGTCACCCAGTGCCCGCACGGCAGGCAGTTTGTACGTGGGCGGCTGCCCGGGCACGCGCCGGGGCCGTAGCTCGGGGATCCACACGGCGCCGTCCTTGGTGGCGCGGCAGACCGCCCCGGCCCGGGTGGCCAGCAGCTCGCCCGGCCGGCCGCGCAGCACGCTCTCGGGATGGCCACCGTGCAGATACCACTCACCCCCGAGCAGCACGTCCAGCACGCCGGGCTGCGAGTCCGCTGCTCTCAGCTTGCGCAGGACGGCCTGTGTGGAGTCCTCGGCCCAGTCGATCCGCCGGACGCTCTGGTCGAGGTACGGACGGGGGCGCGGGCGCGAGTCGGCGGTGCCTGCCGCACCCTGCCTGCGCGGTACGTGGGTGCCCCCGGCGAAGCGCTCCACCGCGAGCAGGACGGCCTCCAGCGCGGCGTCGGCGATCTCGCCCCGGTACAGCTCGCTCTTGGGAACCGGAGGGACCCGGCACGGTACGCAGGCCCACACGTCACCGGCGTCCATCTCCCCGTCGGCCTGCAGGACGGTGACGCCCCACTGGTCGACGCCCTCGTGAATCGCCCAGTCCAGGGAGGAGGGTCCGCGGTCGCCCACAGGCCCCGGATGGACGATGAGGCAGGTGTGCGCTGTCCATACCTTCTCGGGAATCGCCGTCGTCAGCATCGGCGCCACGACAAGCTGCGGTGCATGCCGCCGCACCGTTTCGAGCAACGGGCTGCCGGGCAGAGCGAGTTCTACCGCCACGGCGTGGCCACGGTCACGCAGCTCGGCGTGGACACGCTGGGTGAGGCTGTTGAACGCACTGGCTAGGAGCAGGATGTGCACGGCTGCCTCCCGGACGGACGAACGGCAGGCAGGGATGGCCGCCGAACGCGATCCTCGGGCAAGGCGACCTGCCGTCCCCGACAACAGGCGGTGAGATCATCCGAAAGCGGGCGCCGATCCGCCGTCCGGCCTCACTGGCCACGGCCGACGGCGCCACTGACGGCCCGGCTCACCGAGTCGGCCGCGGTAAATGATCACATTTCTCGCAGGCCTCTGGTCATGCGCTCCCACCGGGAGCGGGTGGCACCGAAGTGGGTCTCGTGTGCCCAGATGTGGGTGCACGACCGGCACTGCAGGTGGAGCAGGCTGCCGACGTGGGAAAGCAGGTACCGCCAGTGCTCGGAACAGGTGCGCCCCTGCTCGCAGGTGGCGCACCCGCGACGGTCGTCGCAGTTCGGGCAGGCCACCCAGGCGCGACGCCCGATGTCCGCCTGCGGGTCAAGCGGCAGCATCGGTGCCGCCCCTCCGCGGCAGGACACCGGCCGAGACCAGCTCGTCGTACACGCGCTGCGATCGTGCCCCTTGTCGTGGTGTAGCCGATCAACTGGTGGGCTTGTTCGTGGTGTTGGGGAGTGCGGGGGCGCTTTCGGGGAGCTCTGGGTAGAGCTTGTCCATGCTGCCTTCGGGGAGATAGCGGCGGGGAAAGGCGATCCATTCGTCGTGCATCTCGCAGAGCACGGCGGTCGTCAGCCGTTCCAGGGCGGGCGGGTTGGGGAAGACCTGGACGACGTCGGTTCGACGCTTGATCTCCCGGTTGATCCGTTCCAGCGGGTTGGTGGACTGGATCTTCTTCCAGTGCCGGGGCGGGAAGTCAGCGAACGCGGTCAGGTCCTCCTTCGCGTCCAGGAGCATGGTCCTGACCTTGGGAAACTGGCTCCCGAGCATGTCGGCGACGGTGTCGAGCTGGGTGCGCACGAGGTCCGCGGTGGGCTGGGTGAAGATCGTGCGGATCGTCGCGGCGACCATCTCGCCGGACTCCTTGTCGATCACGCCGAAGACATTGCGCAGGAAATGAACCCTGCACCTCTGCCAGGCGGCTCCGAGCATCACCTTGCGGACTGCGGCGACCAGGCCGGAGTGGTTGTCGGTGATGACGAGGCGGACGCCACTGAGCCCGCGTTCACGCAGGGAGCGCAGGAACTCCTTCCAGAACACCTCGGTCTCACTGTCGCCGACCATCAGCCCGAGGACCTCGCGTCCGCCGTCCTCGGTGATACCGGTGGCGATCACGACGGCCTGGGAGACGATCCGGTGGTCGACCCGCACCTTGCAGTAGGTCGCGTCCAGGTAGACGTAGGGGAAGCGGGTGTGGTCCAGGGGCCGGGTGCGGAAGACGGTCAGAGGCTCGTCCAGGGCCGCGCAGATCCGCGAGACCTCGGACTTGGAGATGCCGGTGTCGCCGCCCAGCGCTTTGACCAGGTCGTCCACGCTGCGGGTGGAGACCCCGTGCACGTATGCCTCCATGATGACGGCGTAGAGGGCCTGGTCGATGCGGCGCCGCCGTTCCAGCAGGCTCGGGAAGAAGCTGCCGGTGCGGACCTTGGGGATCTCCAGGTCCAGGTCGCCGGCCAGCGTGGTCAGCACCTTGTCGCGGTGCCCGTTGCGCAGGGCCGTCCGCGAGGCGGTGTGCTCGTTCCACTCCGCGCCGATGTGCGCGGTGGCTTCGGCCTCGATCAGCTCTTGCAGCATCCGCTCGGCCACGCTGCGGACGAGTTCGATTCCGTCCGACGAGCGTAGTGACTCCAGCAGCCGTATCAGGTCAGACTGAGACAGGGCCATCGTGCACTCCTACCGCTTGAACTGGCGTTTTAGCAGGGAGAGTTGCACGATGGCCCGCCTTTGGTCAGGGAGTGGCCACCCCCATCAGGTGTGCGCCCCGGGCAGACGCCCGCGCACTCCCACACCTTGATCGGCTACACCACGACAAGGGGCACGATCCGCGCTGCTGCTCCACGCTGAGGCCGGAATACAGCAGCTCATACGCCGCTTCCTCGCCGCGCAGCGCGGCGACGGGGTCCCAGTCGGGGCCGAGAGCATCCAGGACATGAGCGCGCCGGAGCAACTCATGTGAGCTCAGGTCGACGTCCAGGTCGACCCTTGGGAACGGCTCGGGTCGGTCCGTCGCGGGCCTGCTTTCCGCGGCGGGTTCGTCCGGTTCGCCTGGAAGGACGCGGCCATAGGAGGACATGGCACCGAACGTAGGCAAGCGCTTCTCGCCGCGGCAAGAGCAGGTGGGAGAAGTCACAGCAGGCCTGCGCCCCCCAGGGGACGTCCGGAGGCGACCCGTACGTACGTGGTGCTGGGCGCATTCCCCGCACAGCACGGATACACCCCGGGAAGAGCACCCGCTGCGGACCTCGGTCCGATCCCGCCGGAACACGTCAGCACGTTCAAGCGCGGTCGCTCCGCTGAACATGAACCCCGCCACAGGACGGGCCCTGGCCGACCGAGCGACTCCGTGGCAACAGTCTCCACCTATGCCTGTTCGTCACCGCAGAGCCCTGGCCGCGTCTTCGCACGCCAGGAGACGGTCGCCCATGCGCTGAGGCCCCCTGCATCGGGTTCGAGGATCAAGATCCGGACCGTTCGCGGGCGCGGTCGTCCCGCCGACCGCGCCAGGCATCATTCCTGCTGGTCAGCCCAGATGCGGCGCGTGTACCACCATGAGACGAAGAACCTGCTGAGACGACCTCGCACCGAACCCAGTCTCGGCACCGCGCTCACCCACCCAGAGACCGGGTCGCATCGACCGGCTTAGGGCCTGTCCAGCGGATCTTGTGACCGTCTTGGTCCCGGTTCGTTGGCATGCTCATGGGGCTGGGAGATCGCCGCCCTTCGGCGCAGCCACATCGTCCACAGCGTCCGCGAGGCCACCACCCGCATGCTCCGACGGCCGATGCACCAACAATTCAACCGACAGCAAGAGCGCGACCGGCGGCCAGCCCGCCACAAGGACCGGTTTCCACGTCAGCGTGGCGGCGGCCGCAATATTGGCGGCCAAAGAGACCGCGATCCCGGACAGAAAGGCCGTGCAGACGACGTAACGCGCCCGTCACCGGGCCCGCTCCGCCTTGCAGGGCGAAATGACGCTGATGCACATACGACGCATAGGCCGCGACCCCTGCGACGACCAGACCGCCCAGCGGTCGCACCCACACATCCGGATCAAGCGCACTCCGACCGGCCGGACGGGCTTCAATGCCCTCCCCAGGCCGCGTCACCGCGCACTCGCCCCCGCTCGGCCCGTTGCACATCTATCGCACAGTTGGCCGGGAACTCCCGGGCAATCCAGGGAACTGGAGGGAAGTATTCCGCAGTCGCTACAGCAACTCCCCAGGTCAGCAAGGGCCCAGCTCAGCCCCAGGCAGCCACCGGTACGAACGAGCTGTCCTGGCCGAAGAGGTCCGTGCCGTTCGAGCGCTCCACGCGGAGTTGGTAGCCGTAGTGGCGCAGGTAGTGGCCGGGGTAGTTGTACGACTCGAAGCGCAGCGCGCCGCCGCTCGTGCCGGTGCGGGCGATGAAGGTGGCGTCTCTGGCGAAGGTGGTCGTGCCGTCGTGGGCGTCGAAGCGGGCGCGGAAGTCGTAGTGGCGCAGGTAGGCGCCGGAGGCGTCGCGGAAGGAGTAGGCGTTCGCGTCGGCCAGGCCGGCGACCACCGAGAAGGTGGCGGCCTGCTTCTCCGCCGCCGTGCTGGAGCCGCTGACCACGGGGAGGTTGAGCAGGGCGGACTGGGTCTGCCAGTAGCGGGTGGGGTAGTTGGCGGACTGGAAGGAGCGGGTGATGCCCTTGGCGAGCGTCGGACCGCCGGAGACCGTCTCCTTGATCACCGTGAAGTGGCGGGCCGTTCCGGACACGGCGGGGAGTCCGGCCGGGGCGGACCAGGTGGCGAAGGTGTCGTAGCTGTCGCTGTAGTAGTACGTGCCGTCACCGTAGCCGTCGAAGAAGATGCGCCAGCCGCCGTTGTCGAGCTGCACCAGCGCCGGGCCCTCGCGGTAGCTGCCCCAGCCCGCCCAGTTGCCGGTCCGGCGGATGGTGTAGGGGCCGGTGAGGCTCGTCGCGGTGGCGTATTCGATGTACTTCGTCGTCTCGTTCTTCGTGAACGCGTGGTAGGTCGAGCCGGTCTTCACGAGGAACGTGTCGATGTGGTTGGCGCCGATGCCCGTCAGCGCCACCGGTGAACTCCACGCCGTGAGCGCCGAGTTAGTTGCCTTCAGCAGATACGGCGTGAAGATCCACTCGTCGTTGGTCGTCGAGCAGGACACGATCACGTTCACGCTGCCGTCGCTGTCGACGAACCACTCCGGCGCCCAGGCGCGGGACAGGCTGGCGATCGGGACCGTGTAGTCGTACAGGAAGGTCCAGTTGACGCGGTCGGAGCTGCGGGCGAAGCCGATGGTGGTGCTGGTGTCCTGCCAGGTGTGCGTGGTGTAGGTGATGTAGTAGTAGCCGTTCGTGTGTCTGAAGATGCTCGCGTCACGGATGCGGTTGCTGGGCGGGGTGTACGCGGAGGACCGGGCCAGGCGGAAGTCGGTCGCGTCGTCCGACGTGTAGACGTTCACCGTGCCGTCGTCGCTGTTGAGGAACGGCACGATCGTGTACCGGGTGGCCGATCCGCTCGGCGGTGCGGCGGCCACGGCCGTGCCGAGCAGGCCCGGCACTTCGCCCAGCACGAGTGCCGTGGCGGGCAGGGCGGCCATCGCGCGCAGCAGGGTGCGGCGGGACGGCGTGGGGGGACGTGTGGTGGTCACGGGCGGCTCTCCCTCAGACACTGGGCCCGCAAAAGGCACTGGGCCGCAAACACGGGTGCACGACATACCGAACATGGTTCGGCAAGCCGATCAGAAGGTAAGGGTGAGGTGGAGGGCCGTCAATGCTTTGGACATGACCTGGTGACGTCGGCGTTACATCCGGGAAGTGCCTGTCCGGCCAGGGACGTTCCGTCACCGCCCCGCGGACGTTACCGTTCGGTAGACAACGTCCTTCCGGAGGTGTCCGAATGACGGAGGTGCCCGTATGACGCTCGACCGTGCCGCAAGCCTCACGGAGTCCGCCCGTGCGCTGGCCGAGGGGGAGATGACGTCGCGGGCCATGGTGACCGAGGCCCTGGCGCGGATCGAGGCGAGCCAGGGATCGCTGAACGCCTTCCGGATCGTACGGGCCGAGGCCGCGCTCGCCGAGGCGGACGCCGCGGACAAGGAACTGGCGTCCGGGGTGCGCCTGCCGCTGCTCGGGGTGCCGGTGGCGGTGAAGGACGACATGGACGTGGCGGGGGAACCGACCGCGTTCGGGTGTCCGGGCGAGTTCCCGCCCGTGGTGGAGGACGGTGAGGCGGTACGGCGGCTGCGCGCGGCCGGAGCCGTGATCGTCGGCAAGACCAACACCTGCGAGCTGGGTCAGTGGCCGTTCACCGAGGGACCGTCCTTCGGCGCGACCCGTAATCCATGGCACCCGGAGCACACCCCGGGCGGCTCGTCCGGCGGTTCGGCGGCCGCGGTCGCCGCGGGTCTGGTGCCGGCCGCGCTCGGTTCGGACGGCGCCGGTTCGGTGCGGATCCCGGCGTCCTGGACCCATCTGATCGGCATCAAGCCGCAGCGCGGGCGCATCTCCACCTGGCCGCGCGGCGAGTCGTTCCAGGGCATCACCGTCAACGGCACCCTCGCCCGCACGGTCGCCGACGCCGCCCTGCTCCTCGACGCGGCGAGCGGCAACCACGCACACGACCCGCACCGGCCGCCCTCCCTGAACATCTCCGAGGCGGTGGGCCGCGACCCCGGACGGCTGCGGATCGCGCTCTCCCTGAAGCCGCCCTTCACCGCTCTGCCCGCGCGGCTCCTTCCTGAGGTGCGGGACCGGGTCGTCGAACTCGCCGAGAAACTGGGCCGGTTGGGGCACACCGTCGAGGAGGCCGACCCGCCGTACGGGCAGATCGGCCTGACCTTCGTCCCCCGCGCGACCGCCGGAATCGCCGAGCGCGTCCGCGACGTGCCCTTCCCTGGCCTCCTCGACCGGCGCACCCGGGACGCCGCACGCCTCGGCAGGCTGCTGGGCGGGCCCCCGCTGCGTGCCGCGCGGCGGGCGGAGGCGGTCCTGCACCGCCGTATCGGCGCGTTCTTCACGTCGTACGACGTGATCCTCGCGCCCACGACGGCCGCTCCCCCGCCGCGCATCGGCTCGATGCTGAACCTCGGCGGCCTGGCCACGGACCGCGCGATGATCGCCGCCTGCCCGTATGCCTGGCCGTGGAACGTGCTGGGCTGGCCCGGCGTCAACATCCCCGCGGGCTTCACCTCCGGCGGACTGCCGGTCGGCGCACAACTCCTCGGACCGGCCAACAGCGAGCCTCTACTGGTCTCCCTGGCCGCCCAGTTGGAGGCGGACCTGCGCTGGCACGAGCGGTGGCCGCCGCAGCAGGCCACCGCTGATTCCCCGGCGGCGTAGGGCCTGTCCGGCGGATCAGGCCGGCTGCAAGGAACGGCGCCTCATCAGTGCAGGTGAGCGGGTCCTGGCGCGTGCAGCTGCAAGGCGGAGGAGGGAGTCGACGCGATGGGGGTCCCCCCGCGCGAGGTTGTTCGAGCGTGGGGGAGTCGGCGACCGACGACAACGCCGCAGATGTGCGTGCCAGGACCCGCGACGCCGGCATGATCCGCCGGACAGGCCCTAAGGGCGTTCGCCCCATAACGCCGTGACCATGGAGCCCGTACGCTGTGACGATGGACGATGCGTCGATGGTCGGGCTCATGGGGCGGGTCACCGGGACGATCGGGCCCGGGCTGGTCGGCGAGGTGATCGTCCGGGTGCGCGGGGGCGCCGAGCACTTCCTTGCCTACCCGGCCTCCGGGACGGACCGCATCGAGCGGGGCGCGGTGGTGATGGTCGTGGAGTACCTGCCGCCGAGGACCGTCTACGTCCAGGCGGCGTACGACAGTTGAGCCCACACCGGCGCAGGTGGGAACCGTATGCATCAAGGCTGTGACAAGGATCCGTCAGTGGCTTCACCCTGACCCTGGACAGGCGCACACTCCTCTTCAATCGGTGCCTAAGGGGCACCATGCAAAGGGGGCGAATGCCGATGGTTGTCGGCGTCGTTGCGGGGGTGGCGGTTGTCGCCGTCCTCGTTCTGATTGGTCTGTTCAAGATGATGTGGCGCGTCGCGGAACCGAACGAGGCACTGATCATCTCCGGTTCCAAGCACAGCACCGAGGGCCTCGGGGAGGGCATGGGATTCCGCATCGTCACCGGGCACGGCACGCTGGTGCTGCCCGGGGTGCAGGCGGTGCGCAAGCTCTCGCTCGACCTGAACGAGACCGAACTGTCCGTTGACTGCGTGACCCACCAGGGCATTCCGCTCCAGTTGCGCGGCGTGGTCATCTTCAAGGTGGGCGACGACTTCGTTTCGATCGCCAACGCGGCCCGCCGCTTCCTGGACCAGCAGAAGCTGATGGCGGAGCGGGTGCACAACGTGTTCGCCGGTCATCTGCGGTCCATCGTGGGCGGGTTGACGGTCGAGGACATGATCCGGGACCGGGAGAAACTGACCGGGCAGACCCGGGCCGCGTGCGGCACGGAGATGGAGAAGCTGGGTCTGATCGTCGACTCGTTGCAGATCCACGAGATCGAGGATCCGACCGGGTACATCAAGAATCTCGCCATGCCGCACGCCGCCGCCGTGCAGCGGGACGCGCGCATCGCGCAGGCCGAGGCGAACCGGCGTGCCACCGAGGCCGAGCAGCAGGCCGCGGCCCGGATGTCGGAGGCCACCCGGGACAGCGAGATCCTCCAGGCCGGCTACCAGGCGGAGCGGGACAAGGCGGCGGCCGAGGCGCGTCAAGCGGGGCCGCTCGCCGATGCCGCGTCCCGCCAGGAAGTCGTCGTCCAGGAGACGCGGGTCGCCGAGCTGGAGGCGCAACGCCGCGAGCAGCAGCTCCAGGCGGACGTCCGTAAGCCGGCGGACGCTCAGGCGTACGAGAAGCGCACGATGGCGGAGGCGGAACGCGACGCGCGGATCTCGGCCGCGCAGGCCAAGGCGAAGGAGACGGAGCTGGCGGCTGCCGCCGAGGCCGAGGCGACGAAGGCCCGGGGCGCCGCTGCCGCCACGGTGACGAAGGCCACCGGTGACGCGGAGGCCGCCGCGGCCCAGGCCAAGGGCCTCGCGGTCGCCGAGGCGACGCGGGCGAAGGGCCTCGCCGAGGCGGAGACCATCAAGGCGCGGGCCGCCGCGCTCGCGGAGAACCAGGAGGCCGTGGTCGCCCAGCAACTCGCCGAGAACTGGCCGGAGATCGTGAAGGCGGGAGCGAGCGCCTTCGGCAGTGTCGACAACATGGTGGTGCTCAACGGCGCCGACGGTATGGCCGACATGCTGGCCAAGGCACTCACGATGGGCGGCACGGGGCTGGGGCTGGCCCGGCAGCTGCTGGCGTCCATGAACCAGAACGGGCAGAACCCGAACGGGACGTCGACGCCGGACGGGCCGGTGACGCTGGACGGGCCGGTGACGCTGGACGGGCCGGTGAAACGGCCCGTTCAGCAGGTGCCGGTGGAGAAGGCCGGGAACTGACCGACCGCGGGCCCTCGTTGCCGGGGGCCCGCACTCACCCTCTACTGTGAGCCTGGTGAGCGCACCCACCGATGACATCCCCGGCCGCTACGGTCCCACCGCCACCATCGAGGCCGACCCCCGCGAGGTCGGCCGGGTGCGCACCGAGTACTCGCCCGCGCACGACGGCGACCCCGATCCCGGGGAGATCGTCTGGACATGGGTGCCGTACGAAGAGAACGACGGGCGGGGCAAGGACCGGCCCGTTCTCGTGGTCGCCCGCGAGGCCGCCGGGACGTTTCTCGCCGTGCAGTTGTCCAGCAAGCGGCATGACGGCGACCGTGAGTGGGTGCCGATCGGGAACGGGCCGTGGGACAAGTCGGGGCGCGACTCGTGGGTCGACGTCGACCGGGTGCTGCGGCTGCACGAGGAGGGTATGCGGCGGGAGGCGTGCGCGTTGGACCGGATGCGGTTCAATCTCGTGGTGCACCGGCTGCGGTTGCGGTACGGATGGGCGTGACGCTTCACACTGCGGGCCGGTGGGGGCTGGTCGCGCAGTTCCCCGCGCCCCTTGAGGGCGCTCAAGCAAAGGCCAGCTCAAATGCGCCGCGGGTTGTCGCCTGCGTCTCGCGGTCCAGGACCGCGAAGGTGACGTGGTCGAACTGGCCCTCGAACCGCCCTTCGACCAGCAGCCCTCGAAACGCCCCCGCCACCTGCGCCGGGTCGTTGCGGAACACCCCGCAGCCCCAGGCCCCCAGCACCAGCCGCCGGTAGCCCTGGGCCGCCGCGACCTCCAGCACCCGCTCGGCGCGTACCGCGACAGCGCCCGGCAACTCGGCGGCGCGCTCCGGCACCGTACGCAGCACCACCCCCGCATTCGGTGCCGCCGCCGTCAGGAATCCGGCGGTGTACGGCTCGTCCAGCAGGTGGCCGTGGTCGTCGCGGAAGACGGGTACGGCCGGTGAGTGGATGACACGGTCCGTGTAGAAGACGTCGCGGTGGGCGCGGTGGTGGTCGTAGAACTCCCGCACCCCGACCAGGCACGTGTACAGCGCGGAGGCCCGGCACAGGGCCTCCTCCTGGGCCTGCGCGCCGTTGAGGAAGCCGCCGCCGGGATTGCGGGCCGAGGCGAAGTTCAGGACGGCCGTACCGGGGCCGAGCCGGCGGGCCGCCGCCAGGCTGCTCTCGCCGGTGACCTCGAAGAACGTGTCCGACGAAGGCGTCGCAGTCACCGGCACCGGGTCCGGGCCGTACATCCGCGTGCCGGACCGGGCGGCCTCGATCGCCGCCGCGAGGGACACCTCGCTGCCGTCGGAGGCGCGGTACGCGCCGGCCGCCACGATCTGCTCTGTCTCCCGTGCGATGTCACGGAGGCGCGCGCTCATGGCGCCACCCCCGTAGGCGTCATGACCGCGCGTCCCGCGCGCTCCCCCGTCGTGCTCATGCAGGCATCGTGAGCGATGCTGGTCATGGGGTGCAACAGAGTTTTGCGCCCCCGGAAAACACGCGGACAAGCACTCGGGGCGCGAAGGTTACGGGCCCCGAACGTGCCGGTACGCACTCTTGTGCGAAGCGACGCGAGGGTCTTGGGTGGATCGGTGTGCCGCCTCCGGCCTACCCGGAAGCCGGGCCGGCGGCATGGTGGAATCTCAGGAGGATCCCGACATGTCCGATTCGGCAAGTGGTTGTACGAAGCCTCGTACATCCATCTCCGAAGCCGAGGTCGAAGCGCTCGTCCGCGGCATCTGCTTCAAGACCGGCCCGCCTCGCACCCTCGGGGTCGAAGTGGAATGGCTCGTCCACGAGCTGCGGACACCGCAGCTCCCCGTGACACCCGAACGACTCGCGGCGGCCTACGCCGCACTGCGTACCGTGCCCCTGAGGTCGGCGCTCACCGTCGAGCCCGGCGGCCAGCTGGAGCTCAGCTCGCTGCCTGCCACCTCCCTGATGGAGTGCATCGGTACCGTCTCCGCCGACCTCGACGCCGTCCGCACGGTGCTCGCCGGGAGCGATCTCGGCCTCGTCGGTGTCGGCCAGGATCCCTGGCACTCGCCCCGCCGGTTCCTCCAAGAACCGCGCTACGAGGCCATGGAGACCTATTTCGACCGCACCGGCCCGGCCGGCCGCGCCATGATGTGCACCTCGGCATCGGTGCAGGTCTGCCTGGACGCGGGATACGAGGAGCCCGGCCCCCTCGGGCACGGGCGGCGCTGGTGGCTGGCGCATCAGCTGGGCGCGGTGCTCCTCGCCGCGTTCGCCAACTCCCCGCTCGCCGCACGGCAGCCCACCGGCTGGCGCTCCAGCCGGCAGCTGCAGTGGGTCGAGATCGGCGCGGGTCGCGCGGGCGCGCCCCCGCTGGACGGGGACCCGCGTGCCACCTGGGCCCGGCATGTGCTGGACGCGCCGGTGATGTGCGTACGGCAGGACGGCGGCCCGTGGGACGTCCCGGACGGGCTGACCTTCCGGGAGTGGACCAGGTCGGCCGTGCGCCGGCGGCCGACGCAGGAGGATCTCGACTACCACCTCACGACCCTGTTCCCGCCGGTCAGACCGCGTGGTCATCTGGAGCTGCGCATGATCGACGCGCAGCCCGGCGAGGACGGGTGGATCGTGCCGCTCGCCGTGACGGCGGCCCTCTTCGACGACGCGGAGGCCGCCGAGACCGCCTACCGGACCGTGAAACCGCTGGCCGAGCGCGCCCTGGCGGTGCCCGCGCCGCACAATCCGCTCTGGCTCGACGCCGCCCGGCACGGGCTGTCCGACCCCGAGCTGCACGAGGCGGCTCTCGCCTGCTTCACGGCCGCGCTGGACGCCCTGCCCCGGCTCGGCGCCACCACCCAGGTCACGGACGCCGTCCGGGCGTACCGGGACCGCTATGTCATCAAGGGCCGCTGTCCGGCCGACGACTTCTTGGACGGGTTGAACGACACGAGCGGCCCCTCGCACGGGCCCTCACACGGGAAGGACATCCGCACATGACCGCCCCCGAAGAAGACAAGCTCCGGGAGCAGGCGCTGGCCACTCTCACCACGGCCCGCGACCGCACCACGCTCCTCACCTCCTGTGTCGAGGACCCCGACCTCACCGCGCAGCACTCACCGCTGATGTCCCCGCTGGTGTGGGACCTCGCCCACATCGGCAACCAGGAGGAACAGTGGCTGCTGCGGACCGTCGCCGGGCGGGAGGCGATGCGGCCCGAGATCGACGGCCTGTACGACGCCTTCGAGCACCCGCGCGCCGAGCGCCCCTCGCTGCCGCTGCTGCCGCCCGACGAGGCCCGGCGGTACGCGTCGGAGGTGCGCGGGCGGGTCATGGACGTGCTGGAGAGCACCGCGTTCCACGGGACGCGGCTCACGGAGGCCGGGTTCGCCTTCGGGATGATCGCCCAGCATGAACAGCAGCACGACGAGACGATGCTGATCACCCATCAGCTCCGCAAGGGCCCGCAGGCGCTCACCGCTCCGGACCCTGAGCCCGTTCCGCTGTTCACCGGTCCGGCCGAAGTCCTGGTCCCCGGCGGCCCGTTCACCATGGGCACCTCCACCGAGCCCTGGGCCCTGGACAACGAACGTCCCGCGCACCGGCGCGAGGTGGCGCCCTTCTACATCGACACGACGCCGGTGACGAACGGCGCCTACCAGGCGTTCATCGAGGACGGCGGCTACGACGACCCGCGCTGGTGGACGTCCGAGGGCTGGGCGCACATCCGCAAGAACTCCGTCACCGCGCCGCTGTACTGGAACCGCGACGGCAAGCAGTGGCTGCGCCGCCGCTTCGGCGTGACCGAGGTCGTACCGCCCGACGAGCCGGTGCTGCACGTGTGCTGGTACGAGGCCGACGCCTACGCCCGCTGGGCCGGGCGCCGGCTGCCCACCGAGGCGGAGTGGGAGAAGGCCGCCCGGCACGACCCGGCCGGCGACCGCTCGATGCGCTACCCGTGGGGCGACGCCGATCCGGCGCCGGAACACGCCAACCTCGGCCAGCGGCACCTTCGCCCGGCCCCGGCGGGCAGCTATCCGGAGGGCGAATCGCCGTTGGGCGTACGGCAGTTGATCGGTGACGTGTGGGAGTGGACGGCGAGCGACTTCCTGCCGTACCCGGGGTTCCAGGCGTTCCCGTACAAGGAGTACTCGGAGGTGTTCTTCGGCCCCGAGTACAAGGTGCTGCGCGGCGGCGCGTTCGCCGTGGACGCGGTCGCGTGCCGGGGCACCTTCCGCAACTGGGACTATCCGATCCGGCGGCAGATCTTCTCCGGCTTCCGCACGGCCCGCTCGGGGGACGTCTGATGTGCCGTCACCTGGCGTACGTCGGCCCGCTGTTGCCGGTGCGCCGACTGCTGGTGGAGCCGCCGCACGGCCTGTACCAGCAGTCGTGGGCGCCCCGGCGGCAGCGGTACGGCACCGTCAACGCCGATGGTTTCGGCGTCGGTTGGTACGCGGAGGGGGACCCGGTGCCGGCGCGTTACCGCCGTGCCGGGCCCATCTGGGCGGACCTGTCCTTCGCGGACCTCGCCCGGGTCGTCCGTACGACGGCGCTGCTCGCCGCCGTGCGGGACGCGACCGAGGCGGGCGCGGACGGGGAGGCCGCGGCGGCACCGTTCGCCGCGGACCGGTGGCTGTTCAGCCACAACGGCGCCGTCAAGGGCTGGCCCGGCTCGCTCGCCCCGCTCGCCCGGCAACTGCCCGCGGCCGACCTGCTGTCGCTGGAGGCCCGCTGCGACTCGGCACTCGTCTGGGCCGTGGTACTGAACCGGCTGCGCACCGGCGACGACGCGGGCCAGGCGCTAGCCGACACCGTCACGGAGGTCGCCGCGGCGGCCCCGGGCTCCCGGCTCAACCTGCTCATCACGGACGGCGCGACGATCGCCGCGACGGCCTGGGGCGACACCCTCTGGTACCTCCCGGGCCCCGGCACGGTCGTGGCCTCCGAGCCCTACGACGACGACCCGCGCTGGCAGGAGGTCCCCGACCGCACCCTCCTCACGGCGAGCCGCACCGACGTGCTGCTCACCCCGCTCAAGGACCCCACCGGCGACATGGCAACGGCACCACCGAAGGAGCCCCGTACGTGAGCCCGTTCCACCTCACCCGCACCCTGCCCGAGGACGCCACCGAGGCCGCCCTGCGCGCCGACGTCCTGCACGGCCTGACCCGCACACCCAAGACACTGCCGCCGAAGTGGTTCTACGACGCCCACGGCAGCGAACTCTTCGAGCAGATCACCGAGTTGCCCGAGTACTACCCGACGCGCGCCGAACGGGAGATCCTGATCACCCGGGCCGACGAGATCGCCGCCGCGACCCACGCCCGCACCCTGGTCGAACTCGGCTCCGGCTCCTCCGAGAAGACCCGCTACCTCATCGACGCGCTCACCGACCTGCACACGTACGTCCCGGTCGACGTCAGCGACAGCGCCCTCACCCAGGCCGGGCAGGCCCTCATCGAGGAGCGGCCGGGGCTGAGCGTGCACGCGCTGATCGCCGACTTCACCGCCCGGGTGGAGCTGCCGGACACGCCGGGACCCCGGCTACTGGCCTTCCTCGGCGGCACGATCGGCAATCTGCTGCCCGCGGAGCGTGCGGCCTTCCTCGCCTCGATCCGTGCCCTGCTCTCCCCCGGCGACGCGCTGCTGCTCGGCACGGACCTGGTCAAGGACGAGCAGGTCCTGGTGCGGGCGTACGACGACGCGGCCGGGGTGACGGCCGCGTTCAACAAGAACGTACTGACCGTCGTCAACCGTGAGTTGGGCGCCGACTTCGATCCCGAGGCGTTCGAGCACGTGGCGCTCTGGGACACCGCGAACGAATGGATCGAGATGCGGCTGCGCTCCCGTACCGCGCAGACCGTGAAGGTGCCCGCGCTCGATCTCGCCATCGACTTCACGGCGGGCGAGGAACTGCGCACGGAGGTGTCGGCGAAGTTCCGGAAGGAGGGCGTGCGCGCCGAGTTGTCCGCGGCGGGGCTCGATCTGGCCCACTGGTGGACGGACGGCGAGGGCCGGTTCGCACTGTCGCTGAGCGTCGTGCGCTGACGTTCACCCACGCAGCTGGGGCAGGTGCCATCTAAGGCACCTGCCCCCTTTTGTTGTCCGGAATTTCTTCGAAACATTCGAACGTCACCTCTCGGCCATTGTCGCCTCATTGCGCACATCAACTCATATCCGCTGTACAACACGACGAATGTTTCGCGATCAATGCCGAAACTATTGACGCTTGTCAGAGACAGGCCAACACTGATGGACCAAAACCCGGCCCCGGCCAACGAGGAGGAAACCCGCACATGAACATCGCATCCGCACACCCGATGAACCGCAGGGCCGCCTGCGGGCTGCTGCTGGGCACCACGGCGGCGCTGGCCCTGCCCGGCACCGCCCGCGCCGCCACCGTCATCACCACGAACCAGGAGGGCACCAACAACGGCTTCTACTACTCGTTCTGGACCGACGCGCAGGGCACCGTCTCGATGACCCTGAACAACGGCGGCAACTACAGCACCAGCTGGCGCAACACCGGGAACTTCGTCGCCGGCAAGGGCTGGAGCAACGGCTCACGCAGGACCGTGTCCTACTCGGGGAGCTTCAACCCGTCCGGCAACGCCTACCTGACGCTGTACGGATGGACGTCGAGTCCGCTCGTCGAGTACTACATCGTCGACAACTGGGGCACCTACCGGCCCACGGGAACGTACAAGGGCACCGTCAACAGCGACGGCGGCACGTACGACATCTACCAGACGACGCGGTACAACGCTCCCTCCGTCGAAGGCACCAGGACCTTCAACCAGTACTGGAGCGTGCGGCAGCAGAGGCGGACGGGCGGCTCGATCACCACCGGCAATCACTTCGATGCCTGGGGACGCGCCGGGATGCCCCTCGGCAGCTTCCGGTACTACATGATCATGGCGACCGAGGGGTACCAGAGCAGCGGCAACTCCAACATCACGGTGTCGGGATGAAGACCGCACCGGGTGTCCACTTACGTCCCCTGACGACGGCCCTGGCCGCCGTCGCGCTGGCCGCCACGGGCACCGTCACCGTCCATGCCACTCCGGCGCAGGCCGCCGCCTGCAACGGATACGTCGGACTCACCTTCGACGACGGCCCGTCCGGCACCACACCCGCCCTGCTCAACGCGCTGAGGCAGAACGGGCTGCGGGCCACGATGTTCAACGAGGGCCAGGACGCGGCCGCTTACCCGGCGCAGGTGAAGGCCCAGGTCGACGCGGGGATGTGGGTCGGCAACCACACCTACACCCACCCGCACCTGACCCGGCTCGGCCAGGCCCAGATCGACTCGGAGATCGCCCGTACCCAGCAGGCCATCGCCGGCGCGGGCGGTGGTACGCCGAAGCTGTTCCGCCCGCCCTACGGCGAGACAAACGCGACGGTGAAGGCGGTCGCGGCCAAGTACGGGCTCACCGAGATCCTCTGGGACGTGGACTCGCAGGACTGGAACGGCGCCGGCCCCGACGCGATCGCGGCAGCCGCCGGCCGGCTCACCGACGGCCAGGTCATCCTCATGCACGACGGGCCCGCCAACACGGTCGCCGCGATCCCGCGCATCGCACAGGGGCTGGCCGCACGCAATCTGTGCGCCGGCATGATCTCCCCGCAGACCGGCCGCGCCGTGTCCCCCACGGCGGCAACAGCGGCGCTCAGCTGATTCCCCGCACCCGACGCACACTCCGTGGCGCGGCGGCCCATGACCATGGCCGCCGCGCCACGAACCGATGCGGTCCGGAGGTGTCGCGCTCCGCCGCGCCTTGGGGCACGGTGGAGTGATGA
Organism: Streptomyces sp. NBC_00457; assembly: GCF_036014015.1. Taxonomy (NCBI): domain Bacteria; kingdom Bacillati; phylum Actinomycetota; class Actinomycetes; order Kitasatosporales; family Streptomycetaceae; genus Streptomyces; species Streptomyces sp. NBC_00457. The sequence continues at coordinate 1,103,052 of NZ_CP107905.1, forward strand.
GTGACGCAGGTGTCACGGCGGAGAGGAGCACCCGCATGACGAACCACATCTACCGGGTCACCGAGATCGTCGGCACCTCGCCCGACGGTGTCGACCAGGCCATCCGCAACGGCATCACCCGCGCCTCGCAGACCCTGCACAACCTGGACTGGTTCGAGGTGACCCAGGTGAGGGGCCAGATCGAGGACGGGCAGGTCGCGCACTGGCAGGTCGGCCTGAAGGTGGGGTTCCGGCTGGACGAACCGGGCTGAGGTTCGGACACCGGCGCTCAGGTCCGCCCCTCCCGCTCCTGCGCCACCTTCAGCGCGGCGGAAGGGGCGGTCCAGCGCGCGCGTACGACGGTGAACCCGGCCCGTTCAGCGTCCTCGCACACGAGCTCGTCGTCGTCCACGAGAACCCGGATCTCCCGGTCCCGGGCGAGGCGACGCAGGATCTCCAGCTTGGTGTGCCGGGCGGGCCGGAAGTCGGCGTTGCGCCGCATGAAGACCCGCCCCTTGGGCAGCCCTTGAGCGGCCAGCCAGTCGAGCGTGTCCCGCCGGCAGCGCTCTGGCCGACCCGTCAGATAGACGACCTCGCACTCCTCGGCGCTCTCCAGCAGCAGCGCGACGCCCTCCGCGATCGGCGGGTCCTGCGGCGCGGCGGCGAAGAAGGCGTCCCAGTCGCGCGGCTTGCGCTCCAGGAACCGCTGCCGGTGGGCCGTATCGGCGAGGGTGTTGTCCAGATCGAACACGGCCAGCGGGCGCTTGTTGCTGTCGGTCACGCCCTCACCCTAGCCAATGGGCCAGGCCACGTTTGTTAATGGGATCCATTTTCATATAGCGTCGCGGAGGTGCCCACGCCGGTGCACCCCGCACCGCTCGCGAAGAAGGAGTCCTATGGCCGTCCCCAAGCGGAAGATGTCCCGCAGCAACACCCGGCACCGCCGCGCCCAGTGGAAGGCCACGCCCGCGCAGCTGGTTCCGGTCACGGTCGACGGCGTCCGTCACCTCGTACCGCAGCACCTGGTCAAGGCCTACGAGCGCGGCCTGCTGCGCCCCGAATCCTGACCGGGCGCCACGCCGGGTGACGGCGGGAATGCCACCGTCACCCGGGCGTTGAACTCCGTATGAGCTCCCTGATCGCCGCGACCCGCTTCTCCGTGCTCGACCGCTCCCGCACCCGCGAGGGCGGCACCGACGCCGAGGCGCTGCGCGACACCGTACGGTTCGCGCGGCAGCTGGAGGAGCTCGGCTATCACCGCTTCTGGGTCTCGGAGCACCATGGCGTCCCCGGTGTCGCCGGTTCCGCGCCCACCGTGCTGGCCGCCGCCGTGGCGGGGGCGACCCGGACGATCCGGGTCGGGACGGGCGGTGTGATGCTGCCCAATCACCGGCCCCTGGTCGTGGCCGAGCAGTTCGGGGTGCTGGAGTCGCTCTTCCCGGGCCGGATCGACATGGGTCTCGGCCGGTCCGTCGGCTTCACTGACGGCGTCCGCCGGGCCTTGGGGCGCGACAAGGACGACGCCGAGGACTTCGCGGCCCAACTCGACGAGCTGCTGGGCTGGTTCACCGGTACGTCCCCGACGGGTGTGCACGCGCGTCCCGCGGAGGGCCTGGCCGTCCCGCCGTTCGTACTGGCCATGGGCGAGGGCGCCGCGATCGCCGCCCACGCCGGCCTGCCGATGGTGATCGGCGACCTCCGCAACCGCGACAAGATGCGGCGCGGCATCGACCACTACCGCGCCCACTTCCGCCCGTCGCCCTGGGCGAGCGAACCGTACGTCGTCATCTCCGGCACGATCGCCGTCGCCGCCACCCCCGAAGAAGCCCGGCGCCTCCTCGTCCCCGAGGCCTGGTCGATGGCCCACTCACGCACCCACGGCACCTTCCCGCCCCTGCCACCGGCCGAACGCGTCGAGACCCTCGCCATGACCACCAAGGAGCGCGGCTTCTACGAGTCCGGCCTCACCGGACACCTCGCCGGAACCGAGGAGCAGGTCGCCGACGAACTGGAGACGGTGCTCAAGGAGACGGGCGCGCAGGAGGTCCTGGTCACCACGAGCACGTACGACCGGGAGGCCCTGCTGGACTCCTACCGGCGGCTCGCCCGGATCGCGGGTCGGGCGAGTCTTCCCTCCGCGTAGCCCGCGTAGTCCCCGTAGTCCGCGGCGGGAAGGCCCTCCGTTCCCGCGCCGACGGCCAGCGCGCGTGCCCGTGACTCCTCGGAGATCAGGGCGGCGTGGGCCCATCCCAGTTCGGCGCCCATCATGCCGGGCTGGGCGGCATGGGCGAGTGCGCGGCGGTCGGGGTGGCTGCCGGCGGGGATCTCGTCCCGTATCTCGACCTCGGCGACGAGGCCGCGGGCCGTGACCACCCGCCACATCGAGGAGAGCAGGGAGTCCTCGCCGACGAAGGCGGGAGCCGTGCTGGACGGCCCGTTGTCGAACCGGTAGTGGAGGCGGACCGGCTGGACGGGCACGCCCGCGTCGAGCGCGGCCTGGAACACCGCCCGGCGGAACGGTCCCTGAGCCCGGCCGCACCAGGTGCTGCCCTCCGGGAAGGCCACGACCGCGGCCCCTGCCCGCATCGCCTCGGCGATCCGGGTGACCGTCTCGGGCAGCGCCCGCAGCCGGTCCCGCTCGATGAACAGGGCGCCGCTGGCGGCGGTGAGCCCGCCCGCCACCGGCCACCGCCGGATCTCCGCCTTGGCGAGCATGCGGGCCGGGCGTACGGCGGCGAGCAGCGGGATGTCCAGCCACGAGATGTGGTTGGCGACGAGCAGCATGCCCCCGGTGGGCGCGGCCGTGCCGGTGATGCGGACCCGGACGCCGGCCGCCTGCACGATGGTCCGGCTCCACCAGCGGACCAGCGCGTCGCGCCGGGCCGCGGGGACGCTCCCGAACACCGGCATCAGCATGATGCCGAACAGAAGCACCGCCAGCATCGCCGCGATCCGCAGCACGGCGCGCGGCACGTCCGACAGAGACCGCACGGACGTGACACAGATCTGCGGCGAGCAGGGTGCGGTGGGCAGCCAGGCGCTGCTCGGTACGACGGGGCGGTGCACGGCCGTCGCCCCCGCCCCGCGCCGCTGGGTCCAGGTCCGTCCGACGGCCGCGGCCGGGCCGAGGCGCTGCGGCAGTCCCGTGCGCAGGACGCTCATCAGGCCGGGACGAGGGAGAGGAAGTGCTTCAGATAGCGCGGGTTGACCCGGCGCATCGACAGCAGCACGTACAGGTCGGCGACACCGAAGTCCGGGTCGTGAGCGGGCTCCGCGCAGACCCAGGCGCCGAGGCGGAGGTAGCCGCGCAGCAGGGGCGGCAGCTCGGTCCGGGTGGCGGGACGCGCCACACCCTCCGCGCTCCAGGGCAGCAGCGGACGTACCCGGTACTCCTCAGGGGCCAGGTACTTGTCCTGCACCCGGTCCCAGGTGCCGGCCGCGAGGGCGCCGCCGTCGGCGAGCGGGATGGAGCAGCAGCCGGCGAGCCACTCGTGGCCGCCCTCGACCATGTAGCGCGCTATCCCGGCCCAGATGAGGCCGATGACCGCGCCGTCCCGGTGGTCGGGGTGGACGCAGGAGCGGCCGACCTCGACCAGGCCCGGGCGGATCGGGTCGAGCGCGGAGAGGTCGAACTCGCCCTCCGAGTACAGGCGTCCGGCGACCGCGGCGCGGTCCGGCGGCAGCAGCCGGTAGGTGCCGACGACCTGGTCGGTGATCGTGTCGCGGACCAGCAGGTGGTCGCAGTACGCGTCGAAGGCGTCGATGTCGTGACCCGGCTGCGGGGTGGACAGGAGCGCGCCCATCTCGCCGGCGAAGACGTCGTGCCGCAGCCGCTGCGCGGCCCGGACGTCGTCCTCCGTTCGCGCGACGGTGACGGTGTAGCGGGTGGGCGCCGACGGCTGCGGGGGGCGGTCGAGCGTGGAAACGCCGGTCATGGCACTCTCCTGAACACGGGCCGGGGACGGCAGAGCGGCTGGCTGGCCGGTTCACTTCGTCCGGCCGCAACAGTTCTTCCTATGCCGGGCGTCGTGCGCGTGACCCGCGAAGGGAGAGCGGGTGTGGGCTTGTTGAATGCCAGGGGTGCCTGGCGGGACCGGGTCTGAGCACCACCCCGGTCCCGCCCGTCCGCACCCTGTCGGCGAACGTTTCTTGAGCTGCGGCGTCTAGCGCCCGGCCACCTTCCGGGTCGCGCGCAGCCATTCCTTGTTCATGCTCGTGATGGACACCAGCGGGATGCCCTTCGGACACGCGGTGGCACACTCTCCGGTGAGCGTGCAGCCACCGAAGCCCTCCTCGTCCATCTGCGCCACCATGTCGAGCACCCGGGCTTCGCGCTCCGGCGCGCCCTGCGGTAGGACGTTCAGGTGGTTGACCTTGGCGGAGGTGAAGAGCATCGCCGCGCCGTTCGGGCAGGCGGCCACACAGGCGCCGCAGCCGATGCACTCGGCGTGCTCGAAGGCGAAGTCGGCGTCCGGCTTCGGCACGGGCGTGGCGTGGGCCTCCGGCGCGGCACCGGTCGGGGCGGTGATGTAGCCGCCGGCCTGGATGATCCGGTCGAACGCGGTCCGGTCCACCACCAGGTCCTTGATCACCGGGAAGGCGGAGGCCCGCCACGGCTCGATGTCGATCGTGTCGCCGTCCTTGAAGGACCGCATGTGCAGCTGGCAGGTGGTGGTGCGCTCGGGTCCGTGGGCGTCGCCGTTGATCACGAGCGAGCAGGCGCCGCAGATGCCTTCACGGCAGTCGTGGTCGAAGGCGACGGGGTCCTCGCCCTTGAGGATGAGTTCCTCGTTGAGCATGTCGAGCATCTCCAAAAAGGACATGTCCGAAGAGATGCCATCGACCTCGTACGTGGACATGGCGCCGTCGGCGTCGGCGTTCGGCTGCCGCCAGACGCGCAGGGTGAGCTTCATGCGTAGCTCCGCTGGGTGGGGTGGACGTACTCGAAGACCAGGTCTTCCTTGTGCAGGGCCGGGGCCTCGCCCGTGCCCGTGAACTCCCAGGCAGCCGCGTAGGTGAACTCGTCGTCCCTGCGGGCGGCTTCGCCGTCGGGAGTCTGGGACTCCTCGCGGAAGTGGCCGCCGCAGGACTCGGACCGGTGCAGCGCGTCGAGGCACATCAGCTCGGCGAGCTCCAGGTAGTCGACGATCCGGTTGGCCTTCTCCAGCGACTGGTTGAACTCCTCGCCGGTCCCGGGCACCTTGATCCGCCGCCAGAACTCCTCGCGGATCTGCGGGATCCGCTCCAGCGCCTTGCGCAGTCCGGAGTCGGTGCGGGCCATGCCGCAGAACTCCCACATGAGTTCACCGACCTCGCGGTGGAAGGAGTCGGGAGTGCGGTCGCCGTCGACGGACAGGAGAAGGTTGAGGCGGTCCTCCGTCTCGGCCAACACCTCCTGTACGACGGGGTGTTCGGCGGTGACGGACTCCTGGTGCGGGTTGCGCGCGAGGTAGTCGTTGATCGTCGCCGGGAGCACGAAGTAGCCGTCGGCCAGGCCCTGCATCAGCGCGGAAGCGCCGAGCCGGTTGGCCCCGTGGTCGGAGAAGTTGGCCTCGCCGATCGCGAACAGACCGGGGATCGTGGTCTGCAGGTCGTAGTCGACCCACAGTCCGCCCATCGTGTAGTGCACGGCGGGGTAGATCCGCATCGGCACCTCGTACGGATCCTCGTCGGTGATCCGCTGGTACATGTCGAAGAGATTGCCGTACTTCGCCTCGACGGCCTTTCGGCCCATCCGCTTGATGGCGTCCGCGAAGTCGAGATAGACGCCCTGTCCGCCGGGGCCCACTCCCCTGCCCTCGTCACAGACGTTCTTCGCGGCGCGGGAGGCGATGTCGCGCGGGACCAGATTGCCGAAGGACGGGTAGATGCGCTCCAGGTAGTAGTCGCGCTCGTCCTCGGGGATCCGGCTCGCGGGCCGGGTGTCGCCGTGGGCCTTCGGCACCCAGATCCGGCCGTCGTTGCGCAGCGACTCGCTCATCAGCGTGAGCTTGGACTGGTGGTCGCCGGTGCGCGGGATGCAGGTCGGATGGATCTGGGTGAAGCAGGGGTTGGCGAAGTACGCGCCGCGCCGGTGCGCCCGCCAGATCGCGGTGGCGTTGGAGTTCATGGCGTTGGTCGACAGGTAGAAGACGTTTCCGTAGCCACCACTCGCGAGTACGACGGCGTCCGCGAAGTACGTGTCGATGCGACCTGTGATCAGGTCGCGGGCCACGATCCCGCGCGCCCGTCCGTCGATGACGATCAGGTCGAGCATCTCGGTGCGCGGGTGCATCTCGACGTTGCCCGCGGCGATCTGCCGGGACAGGGCCTGGTAGGCGCCGAGCAGCAGCTGCTGGCCCGTCTGGCCGCGGGCGTAGAACGTACGGGACACCTGGACGCCGCCGAAGGAGCGGGTGTCGAGCAGACCGCCGTACTCCCGCGCGAACGGCACGCCCTGCGCCACGCACTGGTCGATGATCTCCACGGAGATCTGCGCCAGCCGGTGCACATTGGACTCGCGCGCCCTGAAGTCGCCGCCCTTGACGGTGTCGTAGAACAGCCGGTGGATGGAGTCGCCGTCGTTGCGGTAGTTCTTCGCCGCGTTGATGCCGCCCTGCGCGGCGATCGAGTGGGCGCGGCGCGGGGAGTCCTGGTAGCAGAACTGGACGACGTGGTAGCCCTGTTCGGCCAGCGTGGCGCCCGCGGAGCCGCCCGCGAGGCCGGTGCCGACGACGATGACGGTGTGCTTGCGCCGGTTGGCGGGGTTGACCAGCTTGGCCTCGAAACGGCGCTTGTCCCAGCGCTCGTTGACCGGCCCGGAGGGGGCCTTGGTGTCGACGACCGGTTCGCCGGTCTCGTAGTCGGTGTAGGTCATCAGCTCACGACTCCAGTCATGACACCCACGGGTACGGCGATGAAGCCGACCGTGAGGAGCAGCGCGAGGGCGTTGGCAGTGGTCTTCATGGCGCGGTCGCGGGTGCGGCTGCCGGCGCCGAGGGTCTGGGCGGCGCTCCAGAAGCCGTGCCGGATGTGCAGGCCGAGGGCGAGCATCGCGACGAGGTAGATGACGTTGCCGTACCAGGTGGAGAAGGTGTCCACGACGTTCTGGTACGGGTGGCCCTCCTGGAAGCCGCCGGAGTGCACGGTGCCGGTCGTCAGGTCGAGGATGTGCCAGACGATGAACAGGCCGAGGATGATCCCGCCCCAGCGCATGGTGCGCGTGGCGTAGGAAGCCCGCGGCTTCTTGTGCACGTACTTGGTGGGGCGTGCCTTGATGTCGCGGCGGCTGAGCTGGTAGGCGGAGGCGGCATGGGCGACGACCGCGACGACGAGGACGACACGGATGAGCCAGAGCGTCCACTCGTAGTGCATGAACGGCTCGCCGATGGTGCGCAGCCAGTGCGCGTAGTGGTTGAACTCGCCGGGCCCGAAGAAGATCTTCAGGTTTCCGATCATGTGGACGACCAGGTACAGCAGCATGATCAGACCGCTGACCGCCATCACGGTCTTCTTGCCGACGGAGCTGTCCCACACCGTGCGTGCCATGGACGGCCGTCGGTCCGTCCGCGTTACCAGAGCCATGGTTCAAGACGCTAGGGCCCGGGGAGCCGATCGGTCCAAGACATGGTCCGGCTCGATTCCATAGGTGACGGCTATCGTGGCTGTATGCAGTTCCAGCAGCTCCAGTACTTCGTGGCGGTCGCCGAGACCCGGCACTTCACCCGGGCCGCCGATCTGGTCCACGTAGCGCAGCCGTCCTTGTCGCAGCAGATCAAGGCGCTGGAGCGGGAGTTGGGGGCGGATCTGTTCCTGCGGGCGCGCGGCAACATCACGCTCACCGACGCGGGCGAGGCGCTGCTGCCGCTGGCCCGCCGGATCCTGGCCGACGCGGACACGGCCCGGCACGAGGTGCAGGAGCTGGTGCAGCTGCGCAGCGGACGGGTCCGGCTGGGCGCGACCCCGAGCCTGTGCACCGGTCTGCTGCCGGATGTGCTGCGCGCCTTCCACGACCGCTATCCCGGCATCCGGCTGATGATCGAGGAAGGCGGCTCGCACGATCTCGTACGGGAACTCGCGCGCGGCGCCCTCGACCTCGCGCTGATCGTCCTGCCGTTGCCGACGCCCTCCCCGGCGCTCACCTCGGTGGAGCTGCTGCGCGAGGACCTGGTTGTCGTCTCCTCACCGGACTCCCCCAAGCCCGGCCACGGCCGGCGTACCGTACGCATCGCCGACCTGGAGGGCGAACGGCTTGTGATGTTCCGGCACGGCTACGACCTGCGCGAACTGACGGTGGCTGCGTGTCGCTCCGCTGGGTTCGAGCCGGATTTCGCGGTGGAGGGCGGGGAGATGGACGCGGTCCTGGGCTTCGTGCGGGCCGGGTTGGGGATGGCCGTCGTGCCGCGCATGGTGGCGACGCGGGCCGGGCGCGGGTTGCGGGTAACGCCGCTGGCCCGGCCCGGGCTGCATCGGACGATCGCGCTGGCGCATCGCAGTGATGTGGCTCCGCCGCGGGCGGCTCGGGAGTTGCAGCGGATGCTGTTGGAACGTTGACAGCGGTGGTCGTCATTCGTCTGCGGGCCCGTTGTGGCTAGTCGCGCAGTTCCCCGCGCCCCTATCGGGGCGCTCCTGAGCTAGTGTCCTGCGCCAGAGATCCGTCGGCAGAGGCGGGCGAGGGAGTCGAGGATCTCTTCGGCGGTCTTGGTCCAGATGAACGGTTTAGGGTCTTCGTTCCAGTCCTTGACCCAGGCGCGGATGTCGGCCTCGAGGGCTTGGATGTTCTTGTGTGCGCCGCGGCGGATCATCTGGTGCGCGAGGTAGCCGAACCACCGCTCGACCTGGTTGATCCAGGAGGAGCCGGTCGGGGTGAAGTGCAGCTCGAAGCGCGGGTGTCTCGCCAGCCAGGCCTTGATCGCTGGAGTCTTGTGGGTGCCGTAGTTGTCCACGATCAGGTGGACCTGCAGCTGTGCGGGCACCTCCTTGTCGATCCGGATCAGGAACTTCTTGAACTCCGCAGCCCGGTGCCGACGGTGCAGGGCGGTGATGACTTCACCGGTGGCGACGTCGAAGGCAGCGAAGAGGGTGGTCAGCCCGTTGCGCACGTAGTCATGGGTGCGCCGCTCGGGCATGCCCGGCATTATCGGCAGCACCGGCTGGGACCGGTCCAGGGCCTGGATCTGCGACTTCTCGTCCACCGAGAGCACCACCGCCCCCTCGGGCGGGTTGAAGTACAGGCCCACGACGTCGTAGACCTTCTCCACGAACAACGGGTCGGTCGACAACTTGAAGGTGTCCGCCAGATGCGGCTTGAGCTGGAACTGCCGCCAGATCCGGCCGACCGTGGACTTCGACAGGCCGCTGTGTTGCGCCATCGATTTCCGCGACCAGTGGGTGGCGTTCTTGGGCAGTTGTTCCAGCGTGGTGACCACGACGGCTTCCACCTGATCGACGCTGATGGTGGGCGGCCGGCCCGGTCGGGGCTCGTCGACCAGTCCGTCCAGCCGCTGGGTGAGGAAGCGCCGCCGCCACTTGCGGACCGTGTCCGCGGCCACCCGCAACTCGCGGGCGACCGCGACAATCGGCGGTACTTCCGGCCCCGCGCACGCCAGCACGATCCGCGCTCGCAGGGCCAGGGCCTGGGCCGATGTTGCCCGACGCGTCCACCGCTCCAACACCGCCCGCTCGTCATCAGACAGCAGCAACGGCTGCAGCTTCGGGCCCCGACGAGGAACTGACGCACCAGCAGTAGAAGTCACACACCAACTAACGATCAACTACTGGCGCAGGACACTAGGCCAATACAGCCGGCTTGAGTACCTCCTCGCACCACTGGCGGAATGACGTGGGCGCCTCCTTGGGTGTGCTCGGGGCTACGGCGCCGTACAGGCCCTGGTTGTTCTGGGCGTCGACCATGTCGGCGTATGCCTGGGCCCAGGACTCGGTCATGCCGCGGTTCAGCAGCAGCTGCTTCTGCTCCGTGCTGGTGATCGGCTTCATGTGTACGGGGCGGTTCAGTACGTCGGCCATGACCTGGGCCATGCCCTCGAGTGTCAGGTCGTCGGGGCCGACGAGCGGGACGTCGGCTCGGCCGGTCCAGGAGGTGTCGAGCAGGAGGCGGGCCGCTGTGGTGGCGATGTCGCTGACGGCGCAGGTGCGCAGGACGCGGTCCGGGGCGAGTGCCATGGGCAGTGCGCCCCCGGTCGCGAGCGACTCGGCGTGGCGGAGGAAGTTCTCCATCAGGAACGGCGCGCACAGCGCCCGGTAGTGCACGCCCGTCGCCGCGATGGTGTCGTCCATCGCGAGCGACGCCGATATGTTCCCCGCGTTCTCGGCGATGCCGCGGCCGAGTGTGGAGACGGCGACGACCCGTTCGACGCCCTGGCCCGCGATGGCCTCGCAGAGGGCTCCGGTGAAGGTATGGAAGTGGTCCTCGACGCTGTCGGTCGACGGCATCGGGGGTACCAGCCAGAACACGCGGTCGGCGCCCGCGCACGCCTCCTTCAGCACGGCGGGGTCGGCGTGCGATCCCCGGACGACCTCGACGTGCTCTCGCACGCGCGCGGGGAGACGGTCGGGGTCACGGGCGACCACCCGGATGCCGGGAGTGGCGTCCGGGGAGTCGAGGAGACGGTCGAGGACCAGTCGGCCGATCTGGCCGGTCGGGGTGGTGACGACGATCATGAAGTGCTCCAAGAGGGATGCTTCAGTGGATGTCGTCGAGCCTGCTGCCCGGCGCCCCCGAACTGAAGGATCGATCCGCTCCCGCTTGTTACCCTCAGGGCAATACCGAGGCCAGGGAGAGACCATGGAATCCCGCCCGCTGCGCTACTTCGTCGCCGTCGCCGAGGAACTCAACTTCGCCCGCGCCGCCGAGCGGTTGGGCATCTCCCCGCCGCCGCTGTCCCGCGCGATCCGTCAGTTGGAGTCCGACCTCGGCGTGACCCTCTTCGAGCGGACCACCCACCGTGTGGCCCTCACTCCGGCCGGCATGGTGCTCCTCGACGAGGCACGGGTCGCCCTGGACGCCCTGGAGGCCGCCGGACGGCGGGCACAGCGCGCGGCCGCCCCGGAGCCGAAACTGATCCTGACCGTCAAGGCGGACGGGGACGCGGGGCTGCTGGAACCGATCCTGGCGCGCTACGCCTCGGAGGAGGCGGCCGTCCCGGTCTCGGTCCAGCTGAGCGGCTGGCTCGAACAGCCGGAACTCCTGCGCCAGGGCGAAGCCGACGCGGCGCTGATCTTCGAGCCGTTCGACGGCGCCGGCCTGGACACCGAGACGCTGGCCACCGAGCCGCGAGTCGCGGCGCTCGCCGCCGGGCATCCGCTTGCCGCCCGCGAGCAACTGACCCTCGCCGACCTCGACCTGGACCCCGGCAGCGTGGGCCCGTATCTCCGCGCGATCCGCAGCAGGGGCCGCGACCTCGCCCAACTGCTCACGCTCGTCGGACTGGGCGAGGCCGTCCCGCTCCTGCCGGCCTCCGTCGCCGCACGCTATCCGCGCCCGGGCGTCGTCTACCGGCCGGTGCTGGACGCGCCGCCCGCGGTCCTCGTCATCGCCTGGCCGCAGCAGTCCCGGTCGACGGCCACGGCGGCGCTGGTCCGCGCCGCCACGACGGTGGCCGAGGCCGTACGACCCGAGCCACAGCCCGCCGAGACCGTACGGCCTGAGCCACAGCTCTCCGAGGCCGTACGGCCTTGACGGCTCACCCCGTCGCGTCCACCAACGCCAGCTCGTGCAGCCGCTCCGGTGGGCCCGGGCGGGCGTAGTACCAGCCCTGGGCCGTGTCGCAGCCCAATATCCGGAGTTGCTCGGCCTGGGCGCCCGTCTCCACGCCTTCCACCGTCACCGCGAGGTTCAGGCTGTGGGCGAGAGAAACGATCCCTTCGACGATCTTGAGGTCGACGGAGTCCGCCGGGAAGCGCTGCATGCTCTGGGTGAAGGACCGGTCCAGCTTGAGGATGCTCACCGGAAGCCGGCGCAGATTGGCGAGGTTCGAATAACCGGTGCCGAAGTCGTCCAGGGCGATGTCGACGCCCATCTCGGCCAGCCGGCGCAGCGGCTTGAGCAGGTCGTCGTCGGCGCCGATCAGCGCCGACTCGGTCACCTCCAGGCACAGCGCGTCGGGTGCGACGCCCGCGCGCTCCAGGATGTCGACGGTGTCCTGGACCAGTCCGGGGTGCGTGAGCTGGCAGGGCGAGAGGTTGACGTTGATGCGCAGCGGGCCACCGGCCCCGGTGGCGCCGTACCGCTCCCGCCATTCGCGGGCCTGGCGCACCGACTGCTCCAGCACCCAGCGGCCCAGCGGAACGATCAGTCCCGTGTGCTCGGCGAGCGGAATGAACCGGTCCGGGCTGAGGACGCCGTGCTGCGGATGCAGCCAGCGCACCAGGGCCTCGGCGCCGCGGACGCTGCCGTCGCCGAGGTGGACCAGCGGCTGGTACTCGATGAAGAACTCGCCGCGGTCCAGGGCCGTCGGCAGCGAGGTGGTCAGCCCGTGCCGGGTGATGGCGCGGGCGTCGGCCTCGGCGTCGGCCAGTTCGAAGCGGTTGCCGCCCGCCGACTTGGCGCGGTACATGGTGATGTCGGCGCTGCGCAGCACCTCGGCCGCGCTCCGCTCCCCCGCCGGACCCTCGACGATGCCGATGCTGCCGCGCACGGTCAGCTCCCGGCCGTCGACGCTGACCGGGGCGACCAGCGCGTTCATGATGCGCGCGGCCAGTTCGTCGACCTCGGCCTCGGTGTCGGTGCCGGTGGTCAGCGCCACGAACTCGTCCCCGCCGAGCCGGGCGACCATCTCGCCGGGCGCGGTGGCACAGGACTGCAGCCGGTCGGCGACCTCGACGAGCAGCCGGTCGCCGGCCGCGTGGCCGAGGCTGTCGTTGATGGTCTTGAAGCCGTCGAGGTCGAGATAGCACAGGCCGAAGCGCTGGCCCTCGCCCGCGGTGAGGGCCTTCTCCAGGCGCTCGAAGAACAGGGTGCGGTTGGGCAGTCCGGTGAGCGCGTCGTGCGTCGCCTCGTAGCGCAGCCGGAGGTTGAGCAGCCGCCGCTCGGTGGTGTCCTCCATCAGGGCGAGCTGGTACTCGGGGTTGCCGTCCGGGTCGCGGAGCAGCGAGACCGTCAGATTGGTCCACAGGACCGTTCCGTCGGGGCGGTAGAACGGCTTCTCCACGTGGTAGTGCTCGCGCTCGCCGCGCACGAGTTCCTCGTACAGCCGCCAGATCTGGGGCGCGTCCTCGGGGTGGGTCCACTCCATCACGTTGCGGGTGCGCACCGTCTGCTCGGCGCCGCCGAACATGCGCACCAACGCCCCGTTGACCTGCAGTATGTTGCCCTCCAGGTCGGCGATGCCGATCCCTATGGCGGCGCCCTCGAAGACCGCGCGGAAGCGGGCCTCGGTCGCGTGCAGGGCCTGCGCCACCACGCCCTGCGCCTTCAGCGCGGCCGAGGAGATCGCCTCCTGCTCGGCGAGGGTCCGCTCACGCAGCGCCGTGGCGAACCCGGCGGCCATGGAGTGCTGCAACCGCGAGGACCGGGCGCGCAGTTGGTCCTGCGTGCCGTCCCCGCCGCAGTACAGCACCAGGTAGGCGTCGACGCAGTCCAGGGTGCGGCTGAGCGCCTCCGGGTCGGTGCAGTGCACGGCGACCAGCGCCGCGCCCACCGCCCGCGCCTCGTCCGCCTGGAAGGTCCTGGCCCGCAGCGCCTCGCTCAACCGCCGGGCGAGCGGCAGCAGTTGCTCCTCCAGCTCGGGCCGGGTCAGCGACGTCGAGGTCACCGGGAACACTGCCCGGCTCCAGATCGTCGCGAACCGGCGCAGTCTGTCCTCCGGCCCGTCCGGCTCCGCGCTCACGCCTTGCGCCCCACGCCGGCGAAACCGGAGAAGGCATACGGATCCTCGTCCTCCGGCGCGGTGTCCGGCCGCCAGCGCGGCATGGCCACCAGTCCGGGTTCCACCATGTCGTACCCCTCGAAGAACTGCGCGATCTTGTCGCGCGAGCGCATGATCAGCGGGTTGCGAATGTCCTTGTATACGCCCACCGTGCCCTCGGCCCGCTCCGCCGGAAGAGGGATTCCCTCGTACGAGGCATGGGTGAGGATCAGCAGGCTGCCGGGCGCGAGCGCGTCGCGCAGTTCGGCCACCGCTGAGTACGGGTCGTCCGCGTCTTCCACGAAGTGCAGTATGGCAACGAGAAGCAGCGCCACAGGGCGGTTCAGATCGATCAGTTGCCGCACTTGAGGGGCGGCGAGGATCTCCTGGGGCTTGCGCAGGTCGGCCGCGACCACATCGGTGTCGGTGCTGCCCTCGAGGACCGCCTGGCTGTGCGCCACGGCCACCGGGTCGTGGTCGACGTAGACGACATGCGCGCCGGGGCTCGCCGCCCGGGCCACCTCGTGGACGTTGCCGAAGGTCGGGATGCCGGAGCCGATGTCCAGGAACTGGGTGATGCCCTCGTCGACGGCGAAGCGCACCGCGCGGCGCATGAACGCCCGGTTCGCCTGCATGATCTTGGGGAGTCCCGGCATGAACTCCATGGCCTTGCGGGCCGCCTCCCGGTCGACCTCGAAGTTGTGCGAACCGCCCAGGTAGAAGTCGTAGATCCGGGACACGCTCGGCACCGAGATGTCGATGCTCCGGGGGGCCCAGGCGGGACGCTCCATCAATCTCTCCAAGGCGTAGGCGATCCGGTGTTCGAGCTGAGGCTACTGATCGCCCGCCAAAGGAGCGAGCGGAAACGGAAATTGACCATCCGTTCCCGGTCACTGCCTGCGGCACGTGCCGAATTGATGCCCTGTTTCGCCTCTACTAAAAGTGGCCGAGGCGTTCCGGAGAGTTCCCAACGGCAAAACCGGCCGCCCCCTCCGTGCGGCGCGGAGGGGGCGAACCGGGGTTTCTGGCGGAAGGCTGCGGTCAGCCCTTCACTGCCTTTCCGTCGGGTGCGACGGCGTACCAAGCACCGGCCACACCCTGGCCGTTGGTGTCCCCGGGCTTCTTGTCACCGGCGAAGGTGTAGATCGGGACACAGTCGATGGTCTGCTGCTTCAGTCCGTCGGGCCGGTCGAAGACCACGTAACCCTGACCCCTGGGACCGGACCCCTTCAGGTCGATGCCCTTGGTGTCCTTGGCGTCGACCGGCTCGATGACCGGCCACTTCTCCAGACAGTCGTCGAGGCACGCCGTCTTCATCGGCCAGGGCGAGTCCTTCAGGAATCGGTAGACCGTGTGGCCGTTCTTGTCGACGACGATCTCGCCGAGCTCGGGGTCGTTGCGGGTGGACAGCCCAGGCAGGCCGGCCTGCTCGACCCCACCGCCCTCGCCCTCATCAGCGCCGCCGCCCTGCTGGGCCTTCTTGCCGTCGGGCGCCAGCGCGTACCACTTGCCGCCCACACCCTGGCCCTTGACGTCGCCGGGGGTGGTGTCCTTCGCGTAGCGGTACGCCGGCCAGCCGCCGACGGTCAGCTGCTTGGTGCCGTCGGCACGGGTGACCTCGCCGAGCAGCGCCTTGTCGATGCCGGCGCCGGCCGTGGCGTCGTCCGCCGGTACCGGCGGCCAGGTCGTGGCGCAGTCGCCGTCACAGTTCGTCTTCGGCGGCTCGGCGGTGTCCTGGTCGAACCGGTACAGGGTCATGCCCGCACTGTCGGTCACCATGTTGCCGACTTCCGCGTTGGCGGAGACGGCCAACTGGCCGGCGAGAGAAGCCTGGTTGGCGTTGCTCTGTTCGTTCTGGGCGCCGGTGCCGGCTCCGGCCCCGGCGCCTGCCTGTCCGTAGTCACCGGCCGCGGCCGTGGCACCCACGTTCTGGCTCGGCGACGGGCTGCTTTCCTGACCGCACGCCGTCGTCAGCGCCAGAACAGCCGCAGCGCTCGCCACGAGTGAGGCGCTCCGCCAGGAGGTCTTCATCTTCAACTCCCCGATCATCGCAACGATGTTGCAGCGCCTTGCTGCGCCGCGCACGGTCCTAAGTACGAGCAGTGACCGCCGTTGTGTTCAAACGCCCCGCGGATTTCTTTCCGAAACCTGTGCCACACCGCGCCCGCGACCTGCGCCCCTGCCGCAGTGACTCTCGTATGAGCGTGCGTATCTCCGGACAGGCGAACGCGTGCGGATCAAACCGGCGACACCCTGCTGTCCCTCCTTCGGGGCAATCCCCCGGCGCTCGAGCGTACGCCGGTGCGCCAAGGCCCATGATCTTCGTCGTGCATGGACCCGAACCGACCCACGGCACCATCGCCATACGGGTGTTGTCCCTCGTCACGCTGGCATGGATGGTCGTCGGCGCCCCGGCGGGCACGGCGGTCGCCGATGTCTGCGCGTACGCGTCGACCGGCCCCGGCGGCACGGAGGCGGTGGCGGTCGTCGGAAGCGCCACCTGGCCCACTCCCGCGACCTGGCCCACCCACCCCGCGTGCCCGGCGCCCACGCCGACACCGACTCCCACCCCGACGCCGACGCCAACTCCTGAACCGCCGAAGCCCACCCCCACCCCGGACCCGACGCCCACGCCGAAACCGCCGCCGAAGCCACGGCCCACGCCGCCCCCCGAGCCGCCGCCCGCACCGGCCCCACCGGCTCCGCAGCCCGCGGCCCCACGGCCGGCGCCCACACCCCCACCCAGCCCCACACCGACACCGCCGGCCAAGCCGACCCCGCGTGTGTCCGTGACCCCGGTGAGCTATCCGGCGTACCACCCCGCACCGCGCAAGCGGACGACACGCAGTGCCACGTCGCCGCTCACCTTCGTCCTGCTCATCACCGTGCCCGCGGTGGCCGCGATCGCCGCGCTGCGTCCCCGCTGATTTCTGGAGGCACCTCTTGCCGGAATGGCTTGTTCTCATCCTCGCGATGCTGGCTGTCTGCGTCGTGGTGGTCATCATCACCGTCGTCCGC
Source organism: Streptomyces sp. NBC_00457 (assembly GCF_036014015.1). Classification (NCBI taxonomy): domain Bacteria; kingdom Bacillati; phylum Actinomycetota; class Actinomycetes; order Kitasatosporales; family Streptomycetaceae; genus Streptomyces; species Streptomyces sp. NBC_00457. Next base: position 1,119,893 of record NZ_CP107905.1, read on the forward strand.
CATCGGACGGCGGCGGACGACGAGGATCCCGACGACACTCCCGACGTCATCGAGTACATGACGATGTGGATCGGAGTGGTGTACGCCATCGTCCTGGGCCTGGCCATCGCCGGTGTCTGGGAGGGCCGCAGCGCCGCCCAGGACCACGTCCAGGCCGAGGCGGTCGCCCTGCACGAGATCTCGGAACGGGTCCGGGTCTATCCCACCGACGTCCGCGACCGTATTCGTGACGATGTCAACACCTATGTCGGACACGTCGTGAACACCGAGTGGAAGGCGATGTCCGACGACGGCAAGATCACCGAGCGCGGCACCGAGCTCCTCGACCGCATCCGCGAGGACGTCACCGACTACCAGCCGAGGACCGACTTCGAGGCCCAGGCCTACCAGCCGCTCGTCGACCAGGTCACCGCGGCGGACCAGGCACGCAGCGCCCGCGCCGGCGCGACCGGGGAGACGATGCCGGGAGTGGTGTGGTTCGGGCTGATCACCGGAGGGGTGGTCACGATCGGGATGATCTTCGTCCTGCAGATCCGGCGTACGGCACGGGAGCTGATCCTCGCCGGGCTGTTCTCGGCGCTGATCGCCTTCCTGCTCTTCCTCATCTGGGACTTCGACGCGCCCTACAGCCGGGGTGTCACCGCCTCGGCCGATCCGTTCCTGGACCTCTTCCCCCACATCGGCGGCTGACGGGCCCCGCGCCGGGACATCCTCGGGGGACGGCCGCCACACCGCGGCGGTCCCCCGATCGAGGCGGCACCGTCCCCTGTACGGCCCACACGGTTGACCCGTTCGCGCTACTGCGATCGCGCCCCCGCACGCACCTTTCTAGCGTTCCGGTCATCGAGGTGCATTTCTGGCGCAAGCGGAAAAAGTCCGCAGCTGCTCCTCGGGGACCGGAGGATCCACCATGCGCGCGATACGCGTCGCCTCGGCCGCACTGCTGGGCGTCACCGCCCTGGCACTGGCCTCTCCCGCCGCTCACGCACGCGGTGACGAGCACACCGGCTTCCGGGCCAGTGTGCTGCCGACGACCACCGAGCCCGGCGGGCAGGTGTCCCTGCGCGTCACCGGCTGCGACCAGGATGTGTACGTCTCCTCGGGGGTCTTCGACACGGTGACGATCCGCAGGGGCCAGGGCTCGGCCACGGCGGTGGTCGACCGGGACGCGCGCGAGGGCGCCGTGTACTCGGTGAAGTTCAGCTGCGGCACCTTCTGGCAGGAGGTGGACCTCACCATCGCCGAGGGCCGCCCGGGCCACCACCGGGTCCCGCCACGGGGCGTGCACGCCGGTGAGGGTGGCAGCGCCGGCGGTTTCGACCTCCAGGAGATCGGGCTCGGCCTCGCGCTCATCACCGGCTCGATCGGAGCGGCGTACCACTTCTCACGGCGCCGCACGGACGAGGACGGCGCCTGACCCACCCCTCCCACCCCAGACCTTCGCCCCGGACCCTACGAAGGGTCCGGGGCGAATCGGCTCCCGGGATCGGCGGCGGTCAGATCCGCTTCTCGGACCGGCGCCGCATCCAGAACACTCCGCCGCCGACGACGGCCGCGGCCACGAGACCGCCGCCGATGACCATGTCGGTCGGGGTCGCCCCGGTGGAGCTGCTGCCGCCGATGCCGCCGCGGACACCGCCGATGACAGCGAAGGCGTTCGGCCGGGTCAGGGTGGAGCCGGAGCAGTGGACGGTGACGTCGTACGGGCCGGGTCGGGCGTTGGTGTGGACGGTCGCGATGCCTCTGGCTGTGTCGTTGCCGCCTCTGGACGGGAACAGCCTGGCCCGTGGGAAGGCACGGGAGGTCGCGGTGCCGCCGTTGGGGCAGCCGTCGACCGTGATGGTCACCTGACCGCCTCGGGCGATGACCCTGGGCATCACGGCGATATTCCTCGGGAAGAACCGGCCGTTGCCGCCGTGGTGCCCACCGTGGCCGCCATTTCCGCCGAAGCCGCCACCGTGATCGCCGCCGTTGCCACCGAACCCACCACCGTTGCCACCGAAGCCGTCGCCACCAAAGCCGTCGCGACCGAAGCCGTCGCCGCCGAAGCCGCCATTTCCGCCGAAGCCACCGTGGTGGTCGCCGTTGCCACCGAACCCACCGCCGTAGCCGCCGCTGCCGTCGGGGTCGTTCATGCCGTCCCAGGCGACGGCCGCGGGAGCGGCGAGCCCGAGGACGGCGACCGCGGCGGCCGAGACCGCCAGGGAACGAGTAGTACGCATGTGATCCTCCGCGGAAGACGCCCCGGGACCCGTCCCCGGTCGATCGGCGAGAAAGCGCCTCCAAGAAAGACCCTCAGATGCCCTGCTCGCGCCCGCATTTCGGGAATGGTCCGTCCTGGTGAGAAGACACGCCGAAGGAAAACCACACAATCGGATATTGCCGCAGGTCACGCACCGTCAGAAAATTCCTGTTCGCGGCGACTCGGATGGCGCACCACGGTGGCGTTCGGGCCACCCGTTCGCTTCCGCCCCGTCGCTGGCGGTGCCCGCGGGACTTAGCGTTCTCCTATGCGCCATTGACGTGGTGACGGCCGCGTCGAGAGGGGAAGTCGAATGTCTGGGTACGAGGTGGCCGAAGAGGAGGAGCAGCGGAAGAAGCGCGCTCCTTGGGGCGTGATAGCGCTTGTTCTGCTGACCGGCCTCGCGCTCATTCGGAATGGTTCGGGAGAGTTCGACGAGGGGCCCCCGCAGCCCGCCTCGGCAGCCGCCGCGGAGGCCCGGACACCGCAGGGCGCCTTCCTGCGGGCGCCCAGCGCGCTGCCGTACGCCGCGCCGGAGCGGGTCAGGATCCCGGCGATCCAGGTCGACGCGCCCATGATGCCGGTCGGCCTGGACGCGGCCGGCTGGGTCGACGCGCCGCCGCCGGAGGACCCGAATCTCGCCGGTTGGTTCACCGGCGCCGTCACCCCCGGTGAAAAGGGCACCGCCGTGATCGTCGGCCATGTCGACAACACTCAGGGCCCGGCCGTGTTCTACGGACTGGGCGCCCTCAAGAAGGGATATCGCGTCGAGGTCGCCCGCAAGGACGCGAAGACGGCCGTGTTCGAGATCTACGGCATCGAGGTCTTCGAGAAGAACAACTTCCCCGGCGACCGTGTCTACGCCTCCAAGGGCAGCCCCGAATTGCGGGTCATCACCTGCGGCGGCGGTTTCTCCAAGCAGAACGGCTACGACGGGAACGTCGTCGTCTTCGCCCGTCTGGTCGAGGTGCGCTGAGCGTTGCCGGCCGGGCGGGCTCGGCCCGTCAGACGTGCCGCCGGCGCGGGACGGTGATGTGGTAGCCGTCGTCCAGCAGTTGGGGCAGATAGTCGCGCAGGGCGCGGACGCTCTCCGAGCGGTCGCCCCCGGCGTCGTGCGCGAGCACCACGACGCCGGGGGCGGCGCCGTTCTCGACCCGGTCGACGATGGTGCGGGCGCCGGGCTCGGTCCAGTCGAGGGTGTCGACCGTCCACGCCAGCGGCTCCATACCCAGTTCGGCGCCGAGTTGGAAGGCCGCGCGGTTCCAGGCGCCGTAGGGGGCGCGGAACCAGCGGGGCCACTCGCCGGACGCGTCCTCGATGACCTCGCAGGTACGTTTCATCTCGGAGCGGATCTGCTTCCGGGTGAGGCGGGTGAGCAGCGGGTGGGACCAGGTGTGGTTGCCGACGACATGGCCTTCGTCGGCCATGCGCTCCACCAGGTCCGGGTTCTCGGCGGCCATTTCGCCGCAGACGAAGAACATCGCGCGGACGTCGTAGGCCTGCAGCGTGTCCAGGATGTCCGGGGTGTAGCGGGGGTCCGGGCCGTCGTCGAAGGTCAGCACCATGGTCCGGCCGCGGCCGGAGATTCGTAGAAAGGGTTCGCGCCGCACGAGGAGCCGCCGTGCCGCGGCCCGTGGCGGTCCGTGACCGGTGAGGGGCTGCAGCCGGTAGGCGGAGGGCTTGAGGGCGCGGCGCGCCTGCGGGCCCGCGGCCCCGGCGACGGGCGGCCGGACCGGCTGGTCGCCCGCGCGCACCGTGAGCAGTCCGGCGGTGCCGGCCGCCCCGACCGTGGCGGCGCCGAAGGCCAACGCCCGGCGCCGGGTGAGCAACTGATCCTTCTTCATGACTCATCAGTCGCCCCTCGGGGCCCCGACGCACCACGGCGGCACCTCAGCGGCGGCATGATTCCACCCGGGCGGCGTATGACGGTTCGTCAGGGAAACGGCGGGTGTCTCCCGAGTGGGCGAATCGATGAGAAGCCCGGCAACGGCTGCGGGACCTGGGGGTTCCGATAGCCTCACAGGCGTGACGGATCAGCAGCACTCGCCCTCGCAAGGGTTCGAACGGGGCACGGACGGGCCGAAGGTCATCGTCGTCGGCGTGGACGGCTCCGACTCCTCATTGCGGGCCGCGGCCTACGCCGGTGGACTGGCCCGGCGGCAGCGCGCACTCCTCGCGATCGTGTACGTGCAGCCCGTGATGGGCGCCGGCGCGGCGCTCGGGGCGCCGGTCGCGGAGACGACGGACGCGATCGCCGAGAACATCGTCGCGGAGATCAGGGACGCGACGGAGCGTGTGAAGGGGATATTCGACGTCCGCTGGGAGTTCCACACGTTCCGCGGCGACCCCTACAACGGCCTCGTCAAGGCGGCCGACGAGCTCAAGGCCGACGCCGTGGTGGTGGGTGCGTCGGAGCAGGCGGGGCACCGGATCATCGGGTCCGTTGCGATTCGGTTGGTGAAGGCGGGGCGGTGGCCGGTGACGGTGGTGCCGTAACGCTCCGCTGGGGGTGCCGGGATAAGAAGTGCCGCTTTATGCCGTCTCTTGTCTGCCGCGCCGTCGTGGCTTGTCGCGCAGTTGCCCGCGCCCCTACGGGGCGCCCATCGCCAGGCCGTCTTTTGCTGCTCCCCTACTGAACACCACGTCTCTGATTCGGTCGCGTACGCCCTGTAGCTCGGCGCCCTTCTTCAGGGCCTCGTTGAGGTTCACCACGCGGCCGGCGTCGATGTCGAACAGTTGTGGGATGAACTCGGCCTTCGTCACCTGCCAGCGGGCGCCGGGCTTGGTGGGCGGGGCGAAGGTGAAGCGGGCGAGGGTGGACTGGTTGCCTCGCGGGTCCTGTGCGCCCTGGTGGTTGAACATGGCGCCGGCGATCTGGTCGCCCATTCCGTAGACGACCCAGGTGCCGTTGACCTTCTCGTACGCCTGCGGGACATGGGCGTGGGTGCCGAGGATCAGGTCGATGTCCGGGCGGTCCCCGGTGCGGGCGGCGGTGAGGGTCCGGGCCAGGGACTGCTGGCCCCGGTCGGGGGCGTCCTGCCATTCCGTGCCCCAGTGCATGGACACCACGACCACGTCGGCGCCGGCCTGCCGGGCGGCGCGGGCGTCCGCGATGATCTTGCGCTCGTCGATCAGGTTGACGGCCCAGGGCTGTCCCGGCGGCAGCGGGAAGCCGTTCGTGCCGTAGGTGTAGGCGAGGTGGGCGACCTTCGCCCTCCCCGCGGGCAGGACCGTGGCGGTGCGCGCCTCGGCTTCGTCGCGTGCCGATCCGGCGTGCCGTACGCCCGCTCGGTCGAGGGCGTCCAGTGTGCGGCGGACGCCGTCCGCGCCGTCGTCCAGGCTGTGGTTGGAGGCGGTGGAGCAGCCGTCGTAGCCGGTGGCGGCGAGGCCGGTCGCGACCTCGGGCGGGGACTTGAAGGTGGGGTAGCCGGTGTACTCGCCGTTCTCTCCGTACACCGTCTCCATGTGGCACAGCGCCAGGTCGGCGCGGGAGACGACGGGTGCGATCCCGGAGAACATCGGGCGGAAGTCGTAGCCGGTGCCGCCCGCGTCGAAGCGCGCCCGGTCGATGATCGCGCTGTGCGGGAGGACGTCGCCGGAGGCGACGAGCGTGAATCCGCCGGCCGCGGAGGGGGCCGGACGCCCCGCCGGGTCGGTGTCGTCGCGGGCCTCGGCCTGGCAGGCGGCGCCTGCGGCGAGGACGGCCGTGAGGGCCAGGGCAACCTGCTGTCTGCGTGCAATCATCGCTCACCCCGTCGCGATCATATTTCCAGACAAATAGGTATGAATCTGCACGCTTCCGCAAACAACCTGACTGGCTTCATTAGCCCGTCCGGCGCTCACCGGCAGCGGAATGAACCGTTCGTCGTACCGTTCGTCGACGCGATCGACCGTCCGCCGCAGATCCGTGTGAGCTCTCTGTCCGAACGGCACACCCTGCGATGCCATACGGCCATGACGGCCGGAATCACCCTCTCGAACGGGACGACGACCGCCGAGCACGAGCTCGCCGCACTGCAGCGGGAGCACGGCCGGCCTCTTTTCGCGCTGCTGCTCCGGCTCTGCGACGGTGACCGGCAGCGCGCCGAGGACCTCGTGCAGGAGACGCTCGTACGCGCCTGGCAGCATCCCGAGGCGCTGCGCGCCGATGACTTCGACTCCGTACGGCCGTGGCTGCTGACCGTGGGACGGCGGCTCGCCATCGACGCGCGGCGGGCCCGGCAGGCGCGGCCCGCCGAGGTCGGGGACGCGGTCCTGGAGAACGCGCGTGTGATAGCCGACCATGCCGAGCGGGCGGCGGCGGCACTCGATGTACGCGAGGCTGTGAAGACACTCACTCCGGAGCACCGTGAAGTCCTGGTGCTCGTGTATTTCCACGGGGCGAGTGTGGCGGAGGCCGCGGCGGCGCTCGGAATTCCGCCCGGTACGGTGAAGTCCCGCGCGTACTACGCGCTGCGCGCCCTGCGCAGGGTGCTTCCGGGATACGCGGCCGACCTGCGGTGAAACCAATGGATGAGTCAAACCTCCGTAAAGCGCCTTGCTGAAGACCCCCGTTGAGCAATCAGCTGTCTTCATCCGTGTTCCGGACTGGGGCCCGGGGTCGGGCGACGCGCACGCACCGGAGGAAGGCAGGAAGGGATGCTGCACAGAGGTCAAGAGAGCACGGACGGCACCGGCGGCGGTGAACTGACCGTCCCCATGGCGTGGTTGTACGCCGAGTACATCGCCGACGAGCTGCTGCGGACAGGCGATCTGATGCCGCCGACGTCCTTCGAGTTCCGCGCCGGACGGGATGCGCTGGCGCTGACCATCTTCCTGTCCGACACCGACGGCGAGTTGTCCGGCATCCGGGTCGTCACCCAGCTGGAGACCTGGCTTTCGCTGACGGCGTACGACCAGCCGTGGCAGGACTGGGTGCGCGAGCGCCTGGCGAAGCTGGCCGCCGAGGCGATCGAGTCGGGGGACCCCGCACCCGACCTGGAGCTGGCGGAGGCGGCCTGGCGCTGGCTCGAGGAGACCGAGCTGCTCGCGCCCGACCTGAACGCGGTGCCTGGGGGCGCCGCGATGGCCGGCGAGGACGACGGGCCGAAGGTGTGGACGCCGGCCTGGCAGCTGGGGCTGCCGCTGGGACATCTCGCCATCCATCTTTTTTGAGATTTCGCGGCGATCCGACCAATCCTCGGCCCCACCGGCTCCGAATCCCTAGGTTGCGATTCGGTAAGGGGCTTGAGTGATTCTTCGGCTTGGTGCGTACCGATGGGAGCAAGGAGTAACCCCACCCGCACCCAACGGCACGAGGATTCGGCATGAGGTCCCTGGAAAGGCATCGCGACGTCGCCGCGTACGCGCTCGGCGTGCTGGACGAGGCGGACGCCTTCCGCTTCGAGGACCACCTCATGGAGTGCCCCAGCTGCACGGCACACGTGACCGAATTCGGGCCGGTGACCCGGCAGTTGATGTTGTACCGGCGGGCCACGCCGCGCTTTGTGAACCCCCTCACCCAGCCCGGGAACCGGCTGCTTGACCGGCTGATCGGCGAGGTGACGGCACGGCGCCGGGTCGGGCGCAGGCGGGTGCTGTACGCCGTGGCGGCCTCGGTGGCGATCGCCGTGGCGGCGCCCGCGGTGGCGATCACGGCGGGCGGCGGCGACGCCGGCTCCGGCTCCGTGCGCATCACCGCGACCGACGAGCGGTCGGGCGTATGGGCGCAGGTCACGGCGGAGAACGCGGCCTCGGGCAGTCAGATCGAGCTGAGCGTGAAGGACGGGGCCGGGCCGCGCCCCTGCCGCCTGATCGTCCGGGGCCAGGACGGCTCGGAGGAGACGGTCACCCACTGGATGACGCCCCGCCACGACGCCCGCCCGAACACCATGCACGGCAGTTCGTCGATGCACATCGACCAGATCGCCCGCTACGAGGTCCGCACGACGGACGGCGAGCATCTGGTGACCCTCGACGCGCAGTAGACCAGGCGACGACGGAGACCGGTGAGCTGACCGACGTCTCACTTCAGCAGCCGGGACATCCTCCGGTCGGCCAGGGGCTTGCCGCCGGTCTGGCAGGTCGGGCAGTACTGCAGTGAGGAGTCGCTGAAGGAGACCTCGCGGATCGTGTCGCCGCACACCGGGCAGGGCTCGCCCGTCTTGCCGTGCACGCGCAGGCCGCTCTTCTTCTCGGCCTTGAGGCGTCCGGCGGCGACGCCGCGGGAGCGCTCGACGGCCTCGGTGAGGGTGCCGCGCAGCGCCTCGTACAGGCGGGTGGTCTCCTCGGGCGTCAGGGACGCGGCCAGTTTGAAGGGGGACATCTTCGCGGCGTGCAGGATCTCGTCGCTGTAGGCGTTGCCCACGCCGGCGATCAGGCTCTGGTCGCGCAGGGCGCCCTTGAGCTGCCGTCTCTCGTCCCCCAGCAGGGCCGCGAACCGGGGTTCGTCGAAGTCGTCGGCGAGCGGGTCGGGGCCGAGGCGGGCGACGCCGGGGACCTCCTGGGGGTCGTGGACGACATACACCGCGAGCCGCTTCTGGGTTCCGGCCTCCGTCAGGTCGAAGCCCTCGCCGGTCTCCAGGGCGACACGCAGCGCGAGGGGGCCCTTGCCGGGCTTGGGCGGGCCGTCCGGGAGCTTGTCCTTCCAGTGCAGCCAGCCGGCGCGGGCGAGGTGGGTGACGAAGTGCGGGCCGCCGTCGGTCTCGAGGTCGAGGAACTTGCCGTGCCGGTGCACGGCGGTGACCGCGTGGCCCTCGACGGCCGTGAGCGGAGGGTCGTACGTCTTCAGCACGCTGATCGCGACGGGCAGCACCCGGACGATCTCGTGGCCGACCAGGTTCTCGGTCAGGAAGTCCTTGAGCGCTTCCACCTCGGGCAGTTCCGGCATACGTCCAGAGTGCCATCCGGGACCGGCGGACTCAGCTCCGTTCCCCCACCACGAACTCGCACCAGACGCATTTTCCGCCGCCCCGCGCCTCCACGCCCCACACGTCCGTGAGCAGGTCGACGAGGAGCAGTCCGCGCCCGGAGACGCCGGCCTCGCCGGCGTCGCGGCGGCGGGGCAGGGCGCTGGAGGAGTCCTCGACGTCGACGCGCAGCCGCCGGTCGGTGGCGGTCAGTACCCGCAGGGTGACGACGGCGGAGCCCTCGGTGTGCATCAGGGCGTTGGTGATCAGCTCGTCGGCGACGAGTTCGATCTCGTCGGCGCGCTCGCGGGCGCCCCAGGCGAGGACGGCGGCGCGGATCATGTGCCGGGCCTGGGTGAGGGCCTCGGGGTCGCCGGGTGCCACGTGCTGCTGGAGCCGGCCGCCGGACTGGGGGGTGTCCAGGCTGCGGCGGCGCAGCAGGAGCAGGGCCACGTCGTCGTCGGCGCCGCGTTCCTCGGCCACGTCGATGAGCCGTTCGGCGAGGTCGCGTACGTCGTCCGGGCCGGTCTTGATCATGGCCACGAGGGTCTGCATGCCGTCGTCGAGGTCGGCGCCGGGCTGTTCGATCAGGCCGTCGGTGCACAGCAGCAGGGTGTGGCCGGGGTCGAGCTCGATGGTGCCGACCGGGTATTCAAGGCGGCCGAACTCGGCGGACAGACCGAGCGGCAGCCCGCCGTCCACGGCTATCCGGCGGCAGGTCCCGTCGGTCTGCCGGATCAGCGGGTCGATATGGCCTGCCCGGACCACCTGGACGACTCCGGTGGACAGGTCGGCCTCCGCGTACAGGCAGGTCGCGAAGCGGTCGGTGTCGAGTTCGTGCAGGAAGACGGAGGCACGGGCCATCACGGTGGCGGGGGTGTGGCCCTCGGCGGCGTAAGCGCGCAGGACGATGCGCAGCTGTCCCATGACGGCGGCGGCGTGGGTGTCGTGGCCCTGGACGTCGCCGATGACGGCGCCGACCCGGCCGCCCGGCAGCGGGATCAGGTCGTACCAGTCGCCGCCGATGTCCCGGCCCAGGGAGCCCGCGGCGGAACCGGCGCGGTAGCGGACGGCGATGTCGGCGCCGGGCACGCTGGGGATGGTGCGCGGCAGCATCGCCTGCTGGAGGCCGGTCGCGAGGTCCTTCTCCTGCTCGTAGAACATGGCCCGCTGCAGGCTCTGCGCGATGCTGGAGCCGAGGGCGACGAGGACGTTGCGTTCGTCGGCGCTGAAGCCGCGCCGGTCGCTGTAGAGCAGGCCCATCGCGCCGATGGGTTTCGCCTGGGCGATCAGCGGCAGATAGGCGGCCGACGTGATGTTCAGGTCGGTGATGTGCGGCCACAGGATCGGATAGCTCTCGGCGAACTCCTCCGGCGACTCGATGAACCGCGGGGCGAGGGTGCGGACGACCTCGCCCATGGGGTAGGGCTCGTCGATGCGGGTGACGAGGGTGCCGGGCACGAAGCTGCCCGCCGGGCCCTCGGCGATCAGCCGGATCCGGCCGGCCTCGACCAGGCCCATGACCAGGCTGGTGGCGCCGAGATGGGTGAGGCCGTGGGTGTCCTTGAGGACGTCGATGACGTCCTGGACGGTACGGGCGTGCGCGAGGGCGGCGGTGGTGAGCTGGACGACGTTGGTCTGCCGGCGGCGGGCCTCGTCCTGGGCCGCCTGGTCCCGGCGGGCCTCGATCTCTTCGAATTCCTGGGTGGCGTCCCGGACTATGCCGATGATCCGGCGCGGCCGGCCGTTCTCGTCGCGGCGGATGTAGCCCTGGGTGTGGGTCCAGCGCATATTGCCGTCGCGGCGGCGGATACGGAAGTAGGTGCCGTAGTTCTCGCTGCCGTCCTTCATGGCCTGGGAGACCAGGCCGTCGATCCGGTAGGCCTCCGGGCGCGGGACCCGGAGGGCGAGGGTCTCGGGGTTGCCGTCGTATTCGTCGGGGCGCAGGTCGAAGACCTCGTGGGCCTGGGCGTCCATGTGGAAGAGGCCGGTGTCCAGGTCCCAGTCGAAGCTGCCCATGCGATTGAGCGCCAGGATCGGATCCGGGTGGGCGGGCCAGTCGTCCGGGAGTGACAGGGCGCTCGCTCCCCGATCAACCATGGGCCTACCTTGCCAGGATTCGACTGATTCTTCGACCGGTGAGCGGAGTTCCCGCAAACAATTTGGCGGCCGTCAGGAAAGCGAGGGTATGGGTACAGAGAGTGACCCGAGGTTCCGGCGCGACAATGGGGTCAGGAGAGCATGGCCGTGGAGTGGTTCACCGCACCCGACTACTGGCTGAGCCGGCTGGTCTTCCAGCGGGCTCTGGCCGCCGTGTATCTGGTCGCGTTCCTCACGGCGGCGCTGCAGTTCCGTCCGCTGCTGGGCGAGCGCGGCATGCTGCCGATCCCCCGGTTCGTCGCGCGGGTGCCCTTCAAGCGGGCCCCGAGTCTGTTCCAACTGCACTACTCGGACCGGTACTTCGCGGCCTGCGCGTGGGCGGGCTGCGCGGTGTCGGCGGCGCTGCTGGCGGGGCTGGACTCGCTGCTGCCGCTGTGGGGCGGCATGCTGCTGTGGCTGGTGCCGTGGGTGCTGTATCTGTCGATCGTCAACGTCGGCCAGACCTGGTACGGCTTCGGCTGGGAGTCGCTGCTTCTGGAGGTCGGCTTCCTCGCGGTCTTCCTCGGCAACGACGAGGTGGCCCCGCCGATCGTCGTCCTCTTCCTGCTGCGCTGGATCCTGTTCCGGGTGGAGTTCGGCGCGGGGCTGATCAAGATGCGCGGTGACGCCTGCTGGCGGAACCTGACGTGTCTGTACCACCACCACGAGACCCAGCCGATGCCGGGCCCGCTGAGCTGGTTCTTCCACCATCTCCCCCGGCCTCTGCACCGCGCGGAGGTGGCCGCGAACCACTTCACCCAGCTCGTCGTGCCCTTCCTGCTGTTCACGCCGCAGCCGATCGCGACGGCCGCGGCGTCCTTGATGATTGTCACCCAGCTGTGGCTGGTCCTGTCGGGCAACTTCTCCTGGCTGAACTGGATCACGATCGTGCTGGCCCTGCCGGCGATCGAGTTCCCCACCACACCGCCGTCCGTCGCCGACGCCCCGCTCTGGTACGAGATCGTCGTCCTCTCCGTCGCCGCGCTGCTCGTGGGCCTGAGCTACCAGCCGGTCCGCAACATGATCTCCCGCCGCCAGGTGATGAACCGCTCCTTCGACCCGCTGCACCTGGTCAACACCTACGGGGCGTTCGGCAGCGTCAGCCGGATCCGCTACGAGGTGGTCGTCGAGGGCACGACCGAGCCGGTGCCGCGCGAGGACTCGGACTGGCGGGAGTACGAGTTCAAGGGCAAGCCGGGTGATCCCCGGCGCTGGCCGCGCCAGTTCGCGCCGTACCATCTGCGGCTCGACTGGATGATGTGGTTCGCCGCGCTGTCGCCCGCGTATGCCGGCTCCTGGTTCGGCGCCCTGGTGGAGCGGCTGCTGGAGAACGACCGCGCCACCCTGAAACTGCTGCGCCGCTCACCCTTCCCGCCCGACGAGCCCCCGCGGTTCGTCCGCGCCCGTCTCTTCCGTTACCGCTACACGACCTGGCGTGAGCTGCGGGAGACGGGCGCGTGCTGGGAGCGGACGTATGTGCGGGAGTATCTGCCGCCGACGCGGCTGGCGGGGGTGGCTCAGAGGTCGTAGACGCGGGTGGCGGTGGCCTCGAAGATACGGGAGCGGTCGCTCGGGTCCGTCAACTCCTTTGCCGCCGACAGCACTTCACCGTAGGTCGCCGCCAGTGTGCACACCGGCCAGTCCGAGCCGAACATCAGGCGGTCCGGGCCGAAGGCGTCGAGGACGGTGTCGGCGTACGGGCGCAGGTCGTCGACCGTCCAGGACCTCGGGTCGGCCTCGGTGACCATGCCGGAGAGCTTGCAGACCGTGTTGGGCCGTGCGGCGAGGGTGCGGACGGCGCTCGCCCAGGGTTCCTGTCGGCCGGAGGCGATGGGGGGTTTGCCGAGGTGGTCCAGGACGAAGGTGAGGTCCGGGTGGTCCGCGGCGGCCTTGGCGCAGGCGGGCAGTTGGTGGGGCAGGACGACGAGGTCGTAGACGAGGCCCGCGTCGGCGACGGCGGCGAGTCCACGGCGGACGTCGGGACGCAGCAGCCACTCGGGGTCGGGTTCGCCCTGGACCTGGTGGCGGATGCCCTTCAGGTGGTCGCCGCCGGGGAGTTCACGCAGCCGTGCCAGCTCGTCGGCGACGTCCGGGCGGGTGAGGTCGGTCCAGCCGACGACCGCGCCGATCAGGTCGTGCGCGGCGGCGAGGGCGAGGAACTCCGGGGTCTCGTCGGGCACGGTGACCGTCTGGACGAGGACGGTACGGTCCACTCCTGTGGCCCGCGCCTCGGGTTCCAGGTCGGCGACGCCGAAGTTCCGCCGAATCGGCCGCAGTTCGTCTCCGGTGATCCAGTCCTGGTCGCGTACGGAGAGGTCCCAGACATGGTGGTGGGCGTCGACGGTCACGGCAGCTCCCATACGACGGGCAGGCCCGCGTCGGCTCCCTCGCCGCTGTAGTCGTGCACCACGTCGAGGAGTTCCGCCATCCGCGCCTGCCAGGCGACGTTGACCGGCAGCTGCTCCAGCTCGGCGAGGAGCCGGGCGTAGTCCGCGCACTCCAGGACGTGGAAGAGGTCGGTGCCACTGCGCCAGATCGTCCAGGAGGTGGCGCCGGCGGCGCGGATGGCGTCCGTCAGCTCTTTGGGGACCTCGCGGTGCGCGGCCTCGTATTCCGCGACCCGGTCCGCGCGGACCTTGGTGTGCAGGGCGACTCTCATTGCGGCTCCTCGTCGGACAGCAGGCCGGTCTCTCTCAGCTCCCGCCAGAACGCCTCCGGCACCTGAGACGCGAACTGCTCGGCGCAGTCCCGGACTTCGGCCGCCGACCGCGCGCCGACGAGGACGCTCGCGACGGCCGGGTGCGCGGCGCAGTAGGCGAGGGCGGCGGCCCGCAGGGTGATGCCGTGGCGGTCGGCGACGGACCGCATGCGCAGGGCGCGGTCCAGCATCTCCTGTGGTGGCCGGTCGTAGTTGTACGTCGATTCCGGCCTCGGATCCGCCAGCAGGCCGGAGTTGAAGGCGCCGCCGATGACGACGGACGTGCCGCGGTCCACGGCGGCGGGCAGCAGTTCGGTGAGCGCGCTCTGGTCGAGCAGCGTGTAGCGGCCGGCGCACAGCACCACGTCGACGTCCGTGTCGCGGACGAAGCGGGTCAGCATGCCGGCCTGGTTCATGCCGGCTCCGATGGCGCCGACGACGCCTTCGGAGCGCAGCTTCTCCAGCGCCGGGTAGCCCTCGTGAAAGGCCTGTTCGGCGTGGTCGTCGGGGTCGTGGAGGTAGACGACGTCGACGCGGTCGAGGCCGAGCCGTTCCAGGCTGGCGTCGAGGGTGCGTCGTATGCCGTCGGCGCTGAAGTCCCAGACGCGGCGGTGGGAGGCGGGTACGGCGAAGCCGTGGGCGAGGTCGTCTCTCGGGGTGTCGACCGGTTCCAGGCGGCGGCCGACCTTCGTCGAGATCGTGTACGCGTCCCGTGGGTGCTCGCGCAGGGCGGCGCCCAGGCGGCGTTCGGACAGGCCGAGGCCGTAGTGCGGGGCGGTGTCGAAGTAGCGGATGCCCTGCTGCCAGGCGGCGGCGACGGTTTCGTGCGCCTGCTCGTCCGTGACCTCGGTGAACAGGTTGCCGATCGCGGCGGCGCCGAGGGCGAGCGGGCTGACCTCGACGCCGCTCCCGCCGAGGGTGTTCACCGGCCGCCCGCCGGGCGCAACCGGGGTGCTCACTGGCCCGCCGGGCGCAGGCGCAGGCCCTGCATGCCGCCGTCGACGGCCAGGGCCGTGCCGGTGGTGGCGCCGGAGAGGGGGCTCGCCAAGTAGGCGATGGCGCCCGCGACTTCGGCCGCGCTGACCAGGCGGCCGGTGGGCTGGCGGGCCTCCAGGGCGGCGCGTTCGGCGGCCGGGTCGGCGGCGGCGCCGAGGAGGCGGCCGACCCACGGGGTGTCCACGGTGCCGGGGTTGACGCAGTTGACGCGGATGCCCTCGCGGACGTGGTCGGCGGCCATGGCGAGGGTGAGGGAGTACACGGCTCCCTTGGTCGCGCTGTACAGGGCGCGTTGCGGGAGTCCCGCGGTGGCGGCGATGGAGCAGGTGTTGACGATCGCGGCGTGGGAGGACTCGCGCAGGTGCGGGAGGGCGGCGCGGGCGGCGCGGACCATGCCGACGACGTTGACGTCCATCACGCGGTGCCATTCGGCGTCGTCGTTGTCCTCGACGGTGCCCTGGGCGCCGATGCCCGCGTTGTTGATCAGGATGTCGAGGCCGCCGAGTTCGGCGACGGCGGCGGCGACGGCCTCGCGGACGGAGGCGTCGTCGGTGACGTCGGCGCGGTGGGCGAGCAGCGGCTTCTCCACGGAGGACGGGTCCAGGTCCAGGACGGCGACCTGGGCGCCGCGCGCGGCCAGGAGTTCCGCGGTGGCCCGGCCGATGCCGGAGGCACCACCCGTCACCAGGGCCCTCAGTCCCTCGAAGTCGCTCATGCCGCCTGCCCCTTCTGCTGCGTCTGGAGGTCGGCGGCCCAGAAGGCGCCGCCGGGGAACGTGTACCGGGCGATGGACTCGGGCCGCATGTCCGCGGAGAAGCCCGGTGCGCTGGGTGCCGTGTAGTGACCGTCGCGGATCACCACCGGGGCGAGGAAGTGGTCGTGCAGATGGTCGACGTACTCGATGACGCGGTCGTCGGTGGTGCCGGTGACGGCGACGTAGTCGAACATCGAGAGGTGCTGGACGAGTTCGCACAGGCCGACGCCGCCCGCGTGCGGGCAGACCGGCACGCCGAACTTGGCGGCGAGCAGCAGGATCGCGAGGTTCTCGTTGACGCCGGCGACGCGGGCCGCGTCGATCTGGACGACGTCGATCGCGCCGGCCTGGAGCAGCTGCTTGAAGACGACCCGGTTCTGGACGTGCTCCCCGGTGGCGACCTTCACCGGGGTCACGGCCTTGCGGATCGCGGCGTGCCCGAGGATGTCGTCGGGGCTGGTGGGCTCCTCGATCCAGTACGGGTCGAACTCGGCGAGGGCCTTGGTCCAGCGGATCGCCTCGTCGACGTCCCAGCGCTGGTTGGCGTCGATCGCCATGCGGATGTCCGGGCCGATCACGGACCGGGCGACCCGGCAGCGCCGGATGTCGTCCTCCAGATCGGCGCCGACCTTCAGCTTGATCTGCCGGAAGCCGTCGGCGACCGCCTCGGCGGCGAGCCGGGTGAGCTTGTCGTCGTCGTAGCCGAGCCAGCCGGCGGAGGTGGTGTAGGCGGGGTAGCCGTGCTCCAGGAGCCGGGCTCTGCGGTCCTCGGCGCCGTCCCGGCCGCGTCGGAGAAGGGTCAGCGCCTCCTCGGGGGTGAGCGCGTCGGTGAGGTAGCGGAAGTCGATCTGGCCGACCAGCCACTCGGGGTCGGCGTCGGCGAGGAACTGCCACAGCGGCTTGCCCGCCCGCTTGGCGGCGAGGTCCCACACGGCGTTGGTCACCGCGCCGATCGCCATGTGCATCACGCCCTTCTCGGGCCCGAGCCAGCGCAGTTGGCTGTCGCCGATCAGATCCCGGAACAGCACTCCGGGGTCGGCGCACACCTCGTCCACGGACCGTCCGACCACATGATGGCGCAGTGCGTGGATCGCGGCGACCTGGACCTCGTTGCCCCGCCCGATGGTGAAGGTGAAACCGTGCCCCTCAGAACCATCCTCGGCGTCTGTGCGCAGCACGACGTACGCGGCCGAGTAGTCGGGGTCCGGGTTCATCGCGTCGGAGCCGTCGAGCTCCCGCGAGGTGGGGAAACGGATGTCATAGGTGTCGAGCGCGGAGATACGTGAAGAGGGGTCGGGCGTCTGGGACACAGAGGGCCTTTCGGTGGCTGGCGGGGAACAACGCTGGTCAGTCCTGGGCGCGGCCCGTCGTGACGCGGGCGATCATGAGGGCGACGAGGATGATTCCGCCGTAGATGGCCTGGATCCAGAAGGACGGCACCTGGGCGAGGGTGAGCAGGTTCTGTACGACGCCCAGGAGCAGTACGCCGGTCAGGGCGCCGAACATGGTGCCCTTGCCGCCGTCCAGGCTGATGCCGCCGATCACCGCCGCCGCGAACACGGTGAAGATCATGTTGTTGCCCTGGTTGGCGCTGATCGCGCCGACGTAGCCGGTCTGCATGATCCCGCCGACCGCCGCCAGCACACCCGCGACGACGAACACGCCGAGCATCACGCGCTCGACCCGGATACCGGCCGCCCGGGCCGCGTCCGCGTTGCCGCCGATGGCGTACAGCGCGCGCCCGATGCGGTGGTACTTCAGCACCAGCCCGGCGACCGCGAAGGCGACGGCGGCCAGCCACACCGACATCGGGACGTTGAGGAAGGTCGTCGTCGCGAGGGAGTAGAAGCTGTCGGGCATCCCGAACAGCGTCTTGCCCTTGGTCGCGCCGACCAGCAGACCACGCAGCACGATCAGCATCGCCAGCGTCACGATGAACGCGTTCAGCCGGAACTTCACGACCAGGATCCCGTTGAACCCGCCGATCGCCGCACCGACCACCAGGACCGCCAGCAGGGACAGCGCGGCCGGGAATTCGGTGCCCCAGCCGGACTGCGCGACGGGCAGCACGAGCAGCGCTCCGACGGCGGGCGCGATACCGACGACGGACTCCAGCGACAGGTCGAACTTGCCGGTGATCAGCACCAGCGACTCGGCCAGCACCACCATCGCGAGCGCGGCCGAGGCGCCGAGGATCGAGATCAGGTTGCGCTCGGTGAGGAACGAGTCGTTGACCACCGCGCCGAGCACCATGAGCAGCAACAGGGCCGGTACGAGGGCCAGTTCGCGGGCGCGACGCAGCAGCACCGTGCGGGCCGCCCCGGCCTCGGGCACCCGCGGCAGCTTCACCGGCGGAGCCTTGGTGTCAGCCATGGTCCACTCCTTCGATGGAGGCGATCAGCTCGTGGTCGCGCCAGCCCGCCGGGTGCTCGGCGACGACACGGCCGTGGAAGAGGACGAGGACGCGGTCGCAGCGCCGCAGGTCGTCGAGTTCGTCGGAGACGACCAGCACGGCGGTGCCGTCCTCGCGGGCGCTGTCCATCCGGGCCAGCAGGGACTCCTTGGACTTCACGTCGACGCCCGCGGTGGGGTTGATGAGGACCAGGAGTCTGGGGTCGGAGGCGAGGGCGCGGGCCATGACGACCTTCTGCGCGTTGCCGCCGGACAGGTCGGAGACGGGCTGGTCGGGGCCCTCGGTGTGGATGTCGAGGCGGTCGATGAGAGCGGTCGCGAAACCGCGCTTGCGGTCGGTGCCGACGAAGCCGTACCGGCCGAGCCGGTTCAGGACGCTCATGGTGGCGTTGTCGCCGACGGTCATGCCGGCGACCAGGCCCTGCTCATGCCGGTCCCGCGGCACACAGCCGACGCCCGCCTTCAGGGCAGCCTGCACATCGCCGAACGGGAGCCGCTCCCCGTCCAGTCGGGCACTCCCGCCCGTCGGGGTGTGCAGTCCCGCGAAGGACTCGGCGAGTTCGACCTTGCCGCTGCCGCTGATGCCGGCCAGTCCGACGACCTCGCCGCGGCGGACGGTGAGGTCGATGTTCCGGTACGCCGGGGAGGTGAGCCCGCGGGCTTCGAGGAGAACGGGGGCGTCGTGGTCGACGTCCCTGGGGTCCACGGCCTGTTCGGCGATGGTCTCGATGGACTCCCCCGCCATGGCCTCCACCAGGGCCTGCCGCGGGAGTTCGGCGACCGGGGCCGTGGTGATCCAGCGGGCGTCACGCAGCACGGTGACGGTCTGGCAGACCTCGTAGACCTCCTGGAGGTGGTGCGAGATGAACAGGAAGGTGACGCCGGAGTCCTGGAGTGCGCGCATGCGGGTGAAGAGCCGCTCGATCTCACGGTTGTCGAGCTGGGCGGTGGGTTCGTCGAGCACGATGAACCGGGCGCCGAAGCTCAACGCGCGGGCGATCTCCACCATTTGGCGGTCCTCGACCTTGAGGTCGGCGGTGCGGGCCTCGGGGTCGACGCGCACGTCCCAGGTGTCGAGGAGCGCGGCGGCCTCGGACCTGAGCGTGCGCCAGCTGATGAAACCGCGCTGCAAGGGCTGCCGGTTGATGAACAGGTTCTCGGCGACGGTCAGCTCGGGGACGACCGTGGGCTTCTGGTAGACGCAGGCCACCTTGCGGCGCCAGGCGTCCCGGTCGGCGAGCGGGGGTGCGGGTTCGCCGTCGAAGCGGACCGTGCCCTCGTCGGCGGGCTGGAGGCCGGTGAGGATGTTCACCAGGGTGGACTTTCCGGCGCCGTTGCGGCCGACGAGGCCGTGGGACTCGCCGGGGAACACAGTGAGTTGGCCTTCGTACAGGGCGGTGGTGGGGCCGTATCGCTTGGTGATGCCACGCGCCTCGACAAGTGGGGTGCTCATCCGACCGTGTTGCCCCACAGCTCGGGGTCGTCGACGTTCTCCTTGGTGACCAGCGGCGCGGGCAGCTGGTCCTCGAGGATGCCGCTGGGCAGCTTGACGATCTCGGAACCGTGGTCCGTCGGGCCCGGCTTGAAGGTCTTCCCCTCCATCGCCGCTTTGATGTAGTACATGCCGTACTTGGCGTACAGGTCGGCGGGCTGGGAGACGGTGGCGTCGATCTCGCCCTTGCGGATGGCGTCGTACTCCTGCGGGATGCCGTCGTTGGAGACGATCGTGATGTGGCCCGCCTGGCCCGTCTTCTTCAGCATGCCCTTGGACTTCAGGGTCTGGAGCGTGGGCGCGAGGTAGACGCCGCCCGCCTGCATGTAGATGCCCTTGATGTCGGGGTTGGCGTTCAGCAGCGTGTCGAGCTTGGAGGCCGCCGTGTCCGACTCCCACTTGGCCGGTATCTCCAGGACCTTCAGCTTCGGGTACTTCGTCTTGACGCAGTCGCGGAACGCCTCCGAGCGGTCACGGCCGTTGACCGAGGCGAGGTCGCCCATGATCTGTACGACCTTGCCGGACGGGATCTGCTTGCCGAGGTACTCGCAGGCCTTCTCGCCGTACGCGACGTTGTTGGCACGGACGACCATGGCGACCTTGCCCTTCTCGGGCGCCACGTCGACGGCGACCACGGGCACGCCCTTGCGCTCGGCCTGGTCGAGCCCGGCCTCGATGGCGGCGCTGTCCAGCGGGGCCACGACCACGCCCTTCACGCCCTGGTTGAGCTGGTTGTTGATGTCGGTGATCTGCTGGGAGGGATCGCTGTTGGAGTTG
The DNA here is from genome assembly GCF_036014015.1 of Streptomyces sp. NBC_00457. Lineage (NCBI taxonomy): Bacteria > Bacillati > Actinomycetota > Actinomycetes > Kitasatosporales > Streptomycetaceae > Streptomyces > Streptomyces sp. NBC_00457. Next base: position 1,140,290 of record NZ_CP107905.1, read on the forward strand.
ACCGTCTTCAGCGCCTCCACCCCTTCGGACTTGGCCATCTTCGGTACGTAGTCGTTGTACGACTGCCAGAACGGCGAGGTCAGCAGGGGCAGGATCACCCCGACCTTGCCGGTGCCGCCGGCTCCCGCACTCGCGGACCCGGTGTCCTTGGTGCTGCCGCATGCCGTGAGCGCGAGGGCGCCGCAGACGGCAACCGCCGCCGCGCGCACCATCCGCGGGGAGACCCGCCACCGTTCGTTCCGCACAGATCCGTCGGCCATTCTGCCAGCTCCTCATCGAGCGTGATCGAGCAGTTGCCCGCATATTTATCAGACCACTTCGGCCTGACAACACCCTCGCGCAGCAAATATTGCCGGTTTCCGGCCATAGTGGTCCGACCACATCGGAGATTAGACTGCGGGCGCACCGTCGACAGGAGGAGTGGCGTGGACGAGACCGCCCCGCAGAAGGGCACGGTGACGCAGCGCGCCATCGAGCAGATCAAGGCGATGATCGGCGAGGGCCGCCTTGAGCCGGGCCAGCGGCTGCCGACCGAGCGCGATCTCGCGGTCCGGCTGGGCATCTCCCGCAGCTCGATGCGCGAGGCGATCCGCGCGCTCACGGTGCTCGGCGTCCTGGAGGCGCGGCACGGCTCCGGTATCTACGTCACCCAGCTCCAGGCCGGTGACCTGCTGGAGACGTTCGGGGTGGTCGCCGACCTCTCCCGCGGCCCGCGCCTGGTGGAGTTGCTGGAGGTCCGCCGCATCCTGGAGTCCACGGCGACCGCGCTGGCCGCCGCGCGCATCACCCCGGACCAGCTCGCCGAGGTGGAGAAGCACCTCACGGCGATGAACGCCACCGACGACCCCGACGAGATCCTCGCCCACGACCTCGCCTTCCACCGCGAGATCGCCGTCGCCGCCGGCAACGACACCATGGCCGCCATCCTGGAGGGCCTCTCCTCCCGCACCTTCCGCGCCCGTGTCTGGCGCGGCTACCAGGAAGAGGGCGCCTTCGCCCGCACCCGCCGCGAACACGCCGCGATCCACCGCGCCCTCGCCGCCCGCGACCCGGAGGCGGCACGGGCGGCGGCGGCCGCGCATGTGGGCGAGGTGGAGGAGTGGCTGCGGACGCAGCTGCCCGACTGAGCCCGCACCCATCGGGTCAGGCCCGCTTCAGCCTCAGGGTCATGAGCTGGAACGGCCGCAGCCGTACGGTGATCCTGTTGCCGTCGCGCTGAGGCAAGGCTTCCGGCAGCGGGCGTTCCAGCAGGTCCGTCACCTCCACGCCCGCGACCTCGAACCCCGCGGTGAGCGTCGCGCGGGCGCGCCCACCGTGGGCCTCGTGGAACCGGACCACCACATCGCCGCTGCCGTCGTCGGCCAGCTTGACGGCCGTGACGACGACCGCGTCCTGATCGACGCTCACCAGCGGGGCAACGTCGGACGCGCCCGTGATCCGCCGCTCCGGCTGGTTGATCCGCCAGCCCTCGCGGACGGCATCACCGATGTGCGCACCTGGCACCAGGGCGTGCCGGAACCGGTGGACGCCCTGGTCGGTCTCCGGATCGGGGAAGCGCGGGGCGCGCAACAAAGACACGCGCACTGTCGTGGTCGTACCACCATCGGCGTCCGTGCGGACGGCACGGGTCACGTCATGGCCGTACGTCGAGTCGTTGACGATCGCCACACCCCAGCCCGGCTCCTCCAGATGCACGAACCGGTGGTTGCACGCCTCGAACTTGGCCGCCTCCCAGCTGGTGTTGGTGTGCGTGGGCCGGTGGAAGTGCCCGAACTGGGTCTCGGACGCATACCGTTCGGCGTGCACGTCGAGCGGGAAGGCCAGCTTGAGGAACTTCTCGGTCTCGTGCCAGTCGACCTCGGTGTCCAGCACCAGCCGCCGCTCCCCCGGCGCGAGCGACAGCACCTGCGTGAGACGCGACGCGCCGAAGGACCGTACGATCCGGACCGACACGCCGTCGTCACCTGCGGTCACCTCGTCGGCGTCGGTGAGGTCGGTGACGGTGTTGCGGTAGAACTCGTCGACGTCCCAGGCGTCCCACATGTTCGGGAAGTCGGGATGGAGCTGGAGGAGGTTCGCGGCCCGTCCGGGGGCGATCGACTCGCGGTCGGCGTCGATGTCGTAGGCGGAAACCACGAGACCCCGGTTGTCGACCTCGATGCGCAGCAGACCGTTGTCGAGGACGTGGCTGCCGTCGGTGCGCGGGGCGAGCGTGGTGCGGCCTTCGGCGACGGGCGCCTGCGCGCCGCCGGCCGGGACGCCGCCGCGCGCGTGCGGGGCCGCGTTGAAGACGAGCGGAGTCGAGCCTTCCCCCGCCAGCGCGCGCTGGGCCGCGTCGATGATCCCGTTCAGCTCGCCGGCGAGTCGCTCATACGTCGCGCGTGCCTCGCGGTGGACCCAGGCGATGGAGGAGCCGGGCAGGATGTCGTGGAACTGGTGCAGCAGGACCGTCTTCCAAATGCGGTCCAACTCCTCGTACGGGTAAGGGAATCCGGTGCGTACGGCCGCGGTGGCCGCCCAGAGTTCGGCCTCGCGCAGGAGGTGTTCGCTGCGGCGGTTGCCCTGCTTGGTCTTCGCCTGGCTGGTGAGGGTGGCGCGGTGGAGTTCGAGGTAGAGCTCGCCGACCCAGACGGGCGGGTTCGGGTATTCGGCCTCGGCCTTCTCGAAGAACGCGGCCGGGGTCTCCCACACCACGGTCGCCGATCCTTCGAGGTCGCGCAGGCGGGCCGCCTTGGCGACCATCTCGCGCGTGGTGCCGCCGCCCCCGTCGCCCCAGCCCGTGGGCGCGAGGGAGTGCCGGGCCCGCCCTTTGTCCTTGAAGTTGCGGGCGGCGTGGGCGAGTTCACTGCCCTTCATGGAGCAGTTGTAGGTGTCGACGGGCGGGAAGTGCGTGAAGATGCGCGTGCCGTCGATGCCCTCCCAGGTGAAGGTGTGGTGCGGGAACGTGTTGGTCCGGGACCAGGAGATCTTCTGCGTGAGCAGCCACTTGGAGCCGGCCGCCTTGATGATCTGCGGCAGTCCCGCGGCGAAGCCGAAGGTGTCGGGCAGCCAGGCCTCGTCGTTCTCGATGCCGAACTCGTCGAGGAAGAACCGCTTTCCGTGCACGAACTGCCGGGCCATCGCCTCCGAGCCCGGCATGTTGGTGTCCGACTCCACCCACATGCCCCCGGCCGGCACGAACCGCCCGTCCGCCACGGCCTTCTTCACCCGCGCCCACACCTCGGGCCGGTGCTCCTTCACCCACGCCCACTGCTGGGCCTGCGACATGGCGAAGACGAACTCGGGCTCGTCCTCGATCAGCGCGGTCATGTTCGAGGTCGTACGGGCCACCTTGCGCACGGTCTCGCGCAGCGGCCACAGCCACGCCGAGTCGATGTGCGCGTGCCCGACGGCACTGACGCGGTGCGCGGACGGGGCGGCGGGGGTGGCGAGGACGTCGGTGAGCTGTGAACGCGCCCGCGCCGCCGTGCCGTTGACATCCTGAAGGTCGATGGCGTCGAGGGCCTTCTCCACAGCCCGCAGAATGTCCCAGCGCCGGGCCGAGTCGACCGGGAACTCGGCCATCAGCTCGCCGAGCACCTCCAGGTCCAGGACGAGCTGCCACACGGTCTCGTCGAAGACGGCGAGGTCCATGCGGGTGAGCGTGTACTGCGGGTCGCTGCCCGCGGTCTCCTTGTCGCCCAGCTGGGTGGGCAGGAAGGGGTGGTAGTCGAGGATGACGGGGTTGGACGCGGCCTCGATGTGCAGTCGGACCTCCTCGCCGCCCTCGACGGGCGCGCCGATCCGCACCCATTGGTTGCGTGGGTTGAGTCCCTTCACCGGGGTGCCGTCGGGCCGGTAGACCAGGCCCTCGCACTGGAAGCCGGGCATGTTCTCGTCGAAGCCGAGGTCGAGGAGCGCCTCGACGGTCCGCCCGGCCCAGGCCTCGGGGACGGTCCCGGTGACCCGGAACCAGCTGGTGCCCCACGGAGCACCCCAGCGGGCGCCCACCTCGATCGGCCCGGGTGCGGCCGCGAGCCCTTCCTCGACCGGCACGGGCTCGCCGGGCGCGTGCCACACCGCCACGTCCAGCGGTACGGACTCGGGGTACACGGCGGGGCGGACACGTTCGTCGAGGACGCGCTTGAGGCGGGCTTCGACCAGGCTGCGGTCGTCATGCATGCGGGGTGCTCCGTAGGTCGTCCGGGCCGAGTGCTCAGTTCGTCCGGGTGCGGGTGCTTACCAGGTGTGGCTGACGGTCACAGGTGCCGACGAGGTGTACAGCTCCCCCACGGCACGCACTTCGAACCGTGCCGCCTGCTCGCCCTGCTCGGGCCGCAGGCCGCCGACGAAGTAGGCCCGCTGGCAGGTGCCGCCGAGGAAGCGCCGGGTGCCGTCGGGCAGGAGGCGGTGGAGGGTGTAGTGGCGTACGTCGCCGGGTGTGGCGTTCCAGGCGAAGCGCAGGTCGCCGCCGGACGCGCCGGTGATGCGGAGGCCGGCGGGGGCGGCCGGGGCCGGGGGCCGACCGCCGCGTACGGCGAGAGCGCCGAGCCGCCAGCGGACGGGTCCTTCGGTGGCCGTGAGCCGGACGCCGAGGGAGCGGACGGTCCCGGTCAGGCCGGTGAGCGGGACGGTCACGGTCTGCCAGCCGCCCGCCGAGTTCACCGGGAGGTAGGTGTACGGCGGTGTCCCGCCCGGCGTGCCCGGCTCGGCGGTCGCGACGGCCAGCTCGACGCTCACGACCCCGGCGTCGACCCGATGGGTCAGCTCGACCACCGTGTCGCCGGTGACCGGCAGCCGCGTCGCATACAGGTCCACGGTCGCGGGCTCGTCCAGTGCGCCGTCGACCAGCACACTGCTGCCGCCCCGCCAGGCGTCCGCGAAGTCGAAGGTGACCGACGGCCGTTCACCCTCCGTACGGACCACCCACCGCCGGGACGGCAACCGGTCCTGAAGCCCCAGATGGTTCCAGGGCGTCTGAGACGTGAGCTTTCCGTCCTCGTACCACCGCAGCCCGTGCCCGGTGTTGAACGCACTCGCGAACGGCACGGACGTCACCGTGGACCGGTCCGCGACGGACACCGCGGGCGCCCGCCAGCTGTCCGTACCGTCCGGCTTCGAGGGATCCAGTGACCGTCCCGTCCAGAAGCGGTCGTCGGCGGCGTGGAAGTCGCCGGGCGTACGGCCCTCGGGCAGATGGTTGCGTGTCCACTCGGGCCGGTAGAAACCGACGGACACGACATGCGCGCTACCCGTCGGCACCATGGCGTCCCAGTTCACGGACTTGTTCCAGCCGTTCGCCTCGACGTCCACCCCCGCCCACAACTCATAGCGGCTACGGCCCAGTTGATCCGCCCGCTGCCCCGAGGACGCCAGGCTGCTCGCCGTCCAGCGGAAGTCCACGAACATGTCGTCGGCGGCCTCGAAGAACGGCTGGTTCTGCGAGTTGAGCGCCCCCTGCCAGCTCACCGACCCTTTCACGGTCATCGAGTCGTACCAGGTCACCCGCTGCCCCTTGGCCCTGGCGAGCGACTTCAGCTCCCGAAGGAACCCCAGCATGTCCGCACCGAGGGCGGCGTTCCCGCCCCCGGTCTCGGCGTTCACGAACCACCCGTCGAACCCGTACGCCTCCGCCACCGCGACAAGCTGCGCGGCGAGCGGATACCGCCCGGCGGAGTCCTTCTGCACCAGGTCCCGCGTCCACTGCAACTGCCCGCCGTAGGCGACCGGCGGCAGGAAGATGTTGCCGAGGACGGTCACGCCGTGGCGGTGCGCGGCGTCCACGATCGGCGCGTTGGGCGCCAGGATCAGCCCCTCGCCCGACGACCCGCCCCAGAACACCAGCTCGTCGATGTACGCCCAGTGCGTGAGCGCGTAGTAGTCCGCCGTCGCCGACCCCTGCGAGGGGTTGCTCGCCGTCGGCCCGAAGGACACCAGCGACTGGATGCGGGCCTGCCCGGCACGGGCGGTCGGGTTCGCCGGGGTCGGCGTGAAGCGCGCGGCGAGCGGAACGGACGCCGCGTTGAAGGCGAGGTCGGTGTCGTCGGCCGCGCGCCACGCCTTGAGGCTGCGCCAGGTGATGCCGGTGCCCGGGGAGCCGGAGGGCAGCGAGTCCGGGTACCAGTACGAGGCGTACGGCGCGGAGGCGGCGGCCTTCGGAGCGGCCACCGCCTGCCACGAGGGCAGCAGCACGGTGGCCGCGCCGGCTCCGGCGAGCAGGACGGTGCGTCTGGTGGGGTTCACGAGCGGGTGCCTCCTTGTGGGGTGGGGAGTACCTGGTCGGGACGTACGACCTCGGTGATGCCGCGCGCGGCGAGGTGGTCCTTGTCGTCGGCGCGCACGTCGAGGACGGTGGTGGGGCGGGCGCCGTCGGCGGTGAGCCGGAAGAACGCCTCGAAGACGGGTCCGCCCGGGGCACACACCGAGCGGACTGCGGGGTCGGCGGGTACGACGAGTGCGATGGTCCGGGGCTTGGGGGCGTAGGTGTGCTCCCGGGCCGCGCGCGCCAGCACGAGCCCCGCCTCCTTGGGGCGCCGGTCATTGGTCAACAGCCCGAGCCCGTACTCGAGTTCGGGAAAGTCGGCCAGGTCCCGGGACACGTCGTGGGAGCACCACCAGGTGATGCCCCACAGGTCCGTGCAGTCCAGCGCGTGCGTGACGGTCGCCTCGGTGAACGCGGCGGCATGCTCGGCCGGGATCAGCGGCGCGGGGGCGCCGACCTCCTGGAGCCAGACGGGCCGGCGTGGATCGTCGGCCCACGCCTTGCTCAGCTCGATGAGATAGGCGGCGTGGTGCTCGGTGGGCACGGACGTACGGCCGTGTCGCTGGGCGGTGCCGTTGAAGACCCAGGAGTGCACGGCCGTCAGCGCGCCGCGCCGGGCGGCCTGGGCCGGGGTGAACGGCTGGTCGTCCTGGTACCAGGTCGCGTCGTACTCGGCGTGCAGATGGAGCTTGCCGGGGGCGCCCTCCTCGCAGGCGGCGAGCATCCGCTCCAGCCAGGCGTCGATCTGCGCGCCGGTGGCCCGGTCGGGGTCGGGATGCGGACCGGCCGAGAACTGGTTGACCTCGTTGCCCAGGGTCATGCCGAGGAAGTTGGGCCGGTCGGCGAGCGCGTCGGCGAGGGTGCGCAGGAAGGTCGCCTGGCCCTCGATGACGTCCGGGTCGGTGAACAGGTTGCGCCGGTGCCAGGTCCGCGTCCAGGACGGCAGGAAGTCGAAGCTGCTCAAGTGCCCTTGCAGACCGTCCACGTTGACGTCGAGCCCGCGTTCGGCGGCGGCGTCGACGAGTTGGAGCAGCTGCTCGACGGCTCGCGGGCGGATGAGGGTGCGGTTGGGCTGGAAGTAGGGCCACAGCGGGAAGACCCGGATGTGGTCCAGGTCCAGCGCGGCGATCGAGTCGAGATCGGCGCGTACGGAGTCCAGGTCGAAGTCGAGCCAGTGGTGGAACCACCCCACGCTGGGGGTGTAGTTGACGCCGAAGCGCACGGCAGCAGGCATGCGGTGTCCTTGTCGAAACACGAGAGGCGGGTGTCAGCCCTTCACCGCTCCCTCGCCGACCCCGCGGAAGAAGTACCGCTGGAGACAGGCGAAGAGGACGATCAGCGGTGCCACGGCGATGACCGTGCCCGCGGCGACGAGCCGTTCGTCGTTGGCGAAGGTGCCGTGCAGATAGTTGAGGCCGATGGTCAGCGTGAACTTGGACGGGTCGCTCAGCACGATGAGCGGCCACAGGAAGTCGTCCCAGGCGCCCATGAAGGCGAAGATGGCGACGACGGCGAGGGTGCCCTTCACGGACGGCAGGGCGATCCGCGCGAACCGCTGCCACACGTTGGCGCCGTCGACGAAGGCCGCCTCCTCGATCTCGTACGGCAGGTTGAGGAAGGCGTTGCGCATCAGCAGCACGTTCATCGCGCCGATACAGCCCGGCAGGACCACGCCGACCAGGGTGTTGTTGAGGCCCAGCTCCCGCATGGTCGTGAACTGGGCGATGATGATGCCCTCCACCGGCACGAGCATCGCCAGGATGAAGGCGAGCGTGGCGGCCCGGCGGCCCCGGTAGCGGAGCCGGGCGAGGGCGTAGCCCGCGAGTGCCGAGCCGACGCAGTTGGTGACGACGTTGGCCGTGGCGACCTTGAGCGAGTTGAGGGCGTAGTCCCAGACCGGGATGGTCTCGGAGACGCGCTCGTAGTTGTGGAGCGTCGGGTCGCCCGGCAGGAACTTCGGCGGGGAGGTGTAGATGTCCTCGGTCGGGCCCTTCAGCGATGTGGAGAGCTGCCAGAGGAACGGGCCGACCGTGAGGGCGAGGACGGCCAGCAACAGGACGTACCGCAGGGCGAGTTCCCAGCCGCGGACACGGCGGCCGTGTTCGTCGGTGACGCGGGGCTCCCGTGCGGCGGCCGGCCGCTCGACCGGTCGTGCCTTCTCGATCACGCTCACCCGTCCTCCCTCCGATCGGCCCGCAGCACCAGCAGCATCAGCACGACGGTAACGACGAAGACGACGACCGAGATGGCGGAGGCGTAACCGACACGGCCTGTCAGACCCGTACCAGTGCGTTGGACGAGCATCACGAGCGTCGTGTCCTCACCGGCAGGACCACCACTCGGCCCTGCCATCAGGTAGACCTCCGAGAACACCTTGAAGGCAGCCACCGACGACAGCGCCCCGACCAGCACCATGGTCGACCGGACAGCGGGCACGGTGACCGTGAGGAAGCGCCGCACCGCACCCGCGCCGTCCACAGCGGCGGCCTCGTGCAGCTCGCGCGGCACATGGGCGAGCGCGGCCAGGTAAATGATCATGTAGTAGCCGAGGCCCTTCCAGACCGTGACCGCCATCGCGCTGAGCAGCAGCAGCCACTGGTCACTGAGGAAGCCGATGCGGCCGACGCCGACCGTCTCCAACAGCGAGTTCACCAGGCCGCGTTCGTCGAGCAGCCACACCCAGATCAGTCCGACCACCACGATCGACGCGACGACCGGGGTGTAGAAGGCGGAGCGGAAGAAGGTGATGCCGGGGATGTTCTTCTGCACCAGCAGCGCAAGCAGCAGAGGCAGGATCACCAGCGCGGGGACGACTCCGACGACGTAGAGCGTGCTGTTGCGCAGGCCGATCCAGAACATGTCGTCGTGGAGCAGCTCGCGGAAGTTGGCGAGGCCCACGAACTCGCCGGGGATCAGCGTGCGGCGGTCGGTGAAGGCGTTGATCAGCGTGGAGATGAACGGGTAGAGGATGAACGCGCCGATGACCAGCAGGCCGGGAGCGGCGAACAGCCAGGGACTCGCCGGTAGTTGGCGCCGCACCCGGGACACGGTGGACATCGCTACCCCTGCTGCTGAAGGAGCCGGTCGCAGGCCTCGACAGCGTTGTCGAGGGCTTCCTTGGGGCTCTCCTTGCCCTGCAACGCCTTGGCGACCTCGTTGCGCAGCTCCGTCTTCATCTGCTCACTGAACAGCACGGGCGTGTAATTGACGGCGGTCTTCAGCGACTTGGCGGCGGCCACCCGCACCCGCGTCTCGTCCGTCCCGTCCTCCTTGGTGAAGTACGGGTCGTCCAGCGAGCCGGCGGTGCTCGGGAAGATCGCGACCTTCTTGGCGAAGGACATCTGGTGCGCGGCGTCGGTGACGTAGTGCGCGAAGGCGACCGCGGCGGGCGTCCGCTTGGTCTGCGCGTTCACCATCACGCCCATCACGTACATGTTGACGTGGCCGGTGCTGGTGATCTGGTCGGTGATGCCGATGTTCTTGTACAGGTTGGGCGCCTGCTTCTTGAAGTTGCCGAGGTCCAGCGCGCTGCCGGGGTTCATGGCGACGGCCTCGGTGAGGAACTTCTTGCCGGACGACTCCGGGGTGGCGGTCAGCGCCTGCGGGTCGAGGGCCTTGGCGTCGTACAACTCCTTGTACCTGGTGAGCAGTTCGATGCCCTTCGCGTCGTTGAAGGTGAAGGCGGTGCCCTCCTTGTTCATGAGCGGGACGCCGTAGCGGCCGAAGTCCTCGATGGTGGGGACGTTGGCGAGCGTGGCGACCTTGCCGTCGGTCTTCTGCGCGATCTGCAGGGCGTCGGCGAAGAGTTCGTCGTACGTCGTCGGCGGCTGGTCGGCGTCGAGTCCGGCCTCCTCGAACAGGGACTTGTTGTAGAACAGCGGGCCGGTGTTGAGGTACCAGGGGAAGGCGTACGTCCCGGTCATGCCCGGTATCTGATGGCTGGCCCAGGCGCCGTCCAGGTACTCCTTCTTGTACTGGGCGGCGGCCTTGTCGAGGTCCAGCGCGAGGCCCGCCTTGGCGAGCGGGGCGACCAGGTCGGGCGAGACGTTGACGACGTCGGGGAGGGTGCCGCCGGCGGCGTCCGCGCTGATCTTGTCGGCGTAGCCCTCGGCGGGCTGGTCGACCCACTTGACGTTCGTGCCGGGGTACTTCTTCTCGAAGTCGGCGATCAAGCCCTCGAAGTAGTCCTTGAAGTTGGCGCGGAGATTCCAGGTCTGGAAGGTGATGTCGCCCTCGACCTTGCCCGAGGCGTCGGTCGAGCCGCCGTCGTCGCCGGAGCCGCAGGCACTCAGCGGCAGCAGGACACAGACGGCGAAAGCGGCGGCTAGGGCTCTGCGGGAAATGGGCACCGTGAACGGCCTCCTTTGTGGCGGAGTTGGCCAACGACGGAGACCTTGCACGCCGCCTCACCGGCCCGTCAATGGCTTTCGCTGAGCTAATTTCTTTAGTGACTAATGCGTATTAGGCTCACTGAGCTGAACCGCATTAGTGCATACTGGCCCGGGAATGCGTCGGGGAATGAGGAATCACCATGTCAGGCAAGCGCTCACCGGCCCGCAGACCGACGATGAAGGACATCGCGCGGCACGCCGGCGTCTCGCAGAGCGCCGTCTCCTTCGCGCTGAACGGCCGGCCCGGGGTCTCCGAGGACACCCGCGACCGGGTGCGGCAGGTCGCCGAGGAACTGGGCTGGCGGCCCAGCACGGCGGCCCGCGCGCTGTCCGGGGAGGGCGCGGCCACGGTCGGCTTCGTCCTCGCCAGGCCGGCCGAGACGCTGGGTGTGGACTCGTTCTTCCTGCAACTCGTCTCGGGCATCCAGGAGGTGCTGGCCGAGCGTCATCTCGGGCTGCTCTTCCAGGTCGTGGAGGACATCGAGGACGAGTGCGCGGTGTACCGGCGCTGGTGGGCCGAGCACCGCGTGGACGGTGTCCTCGTGGTCGACCCGCGCACCGACGATCCCCGGCCGGACCTGCTCGACGAGCTGGGCCTGCCGGCCGTGGTGATCGGCGGCGCCCCGGACGAACGGCACCCCGGCCTGTCCACGGTGTGGGCGGACGACGCGGGCGCGATGGCCGCGGTCGTCGACGAGCTGTACGCGCTCGGGCACCGGCGGATCGTGCACATCGCGGGACTGCCGGGGCTCGCGCACACCGAGCGCCGGGTCCGCACGCTGCGCGCCGAGGCCGGACGGCGCGGGCTGACCGGCGTGGACTCGGTGACCACCGACTACTCCGACGCGGAGGGCGCGGCCGTGACCCGTCGCGTGCTCGCTGCCCCCGCTCCCCCGACCGCGCTCATCTACGACAACGACGTGATGGCCCTCGCCGGGGTCGCCGCCGCCACCGAGCTGGGCTTCTCGGTGCCGGCGGACGTGTCGGTGGTGGCGTGGGAGGACTCTGCTCTGTGCCGCATGGTCAAGCCGTGGCTCTCCGCGCTGTCCCGGGACAGCGTGGAGTTCGGGCGTACGGCGGCGAGGGAGCTGACTGCGCTGGTGGACGGGGGGCCGGCGCGGACGGTTCGGGTGCCGGTGCCGCGGTTGATTGTGCGGGCCAGTACGGGGCGCTCCGCGGGTTGGGCGGGGGGCGGTCGTGTGTCGTCTGCGGCGCCGTAGGGGCTGGTCGCGCAGTTCCCCGCGCCCCTTAGCGGCGATGCCGGACCGTGGCTTAGTTCGTCAGGGACAATGGCCGTATGCGGTTTAGGGGAACGGTCCGTATCGTGCTCGCTCTGGTGCTGTCTGCCGCCGTGGGCTGTACGTCCAGTGACGGCGGCGATGACGAGCAGGCGCGCCCCAGTCCATCGGCGTCGCCCCGCACCACCACGCAGAGCCCCACGCCCTCCCCCACCCCGGTCAACCCCGTGTCCATCCCCGGCCTGATCGAGCGCGAGCACACCGGTTCCGGGTTGAAGCTCGGCACCGTGCTGGCCCGTACCGACGCCTACACCAGCTACGAGGTGACGTACGAGGCGAACGGGCTGACGATCTCGGGGCTCATGAACATCCCCACGGGCAAGGGGCCGTTCCCGGCGCTCGTCCTCGCGCACGGCTATATCGATCCGGACATCTACACCACCGGCCGCGGGCTGAACCGTGAGCAGGATCTTCTCGCCCGTAACGGCTATGTCGTCCTGCACACCGACTACCGGAATCACGCCAGGTCGGACAAGGATGCCGACAATGACGTGAATCTCCGGCTCGGGTACACCGAGGACGTCATCGGGGCGGCGAAGGCGCTGCGGGCGGCCGGGCGGCCGGAGATCGACGGTGACCGGATCGGACTGCTGGGGCGGTCGATGGGTGGGGGTGTCGTTTACAACACCCTGGTGGTGGCTCCCGGGTTGTTCGACGCCGCCGTTGCCTTCGCTCCGGTCAGTGGGCACCCGGAGGAGAACATCGACCAGTTCCAGCGCCCCGAAGGGGACCCGCTCGTCGGCCAGATCGAGGCCGAGCACGGTACGCCCAAGGAGAACCCGAAGTTCTGGCGCGAGGTGTCCCCGCTCACTTACCTCGACCGGGTCACCGAGCCGCTTCTGATCCATCACGGCACCGTCGACGACACCTGCCCCATCGCCTGGACCCGGCACACCGTGGCCGCGTTCGAGAAGGCGGGCAAGGATGTCGAGTTGCGGACCTATCGCGGCGAGGGCCACACCTTCTACGGGCAGTGGCCGCGCTCGATGGAGACCACGATGAACTTCTTCGAGGAGCATCTGCGCTGAACGGTGGCCACCAGGTCGCCGACGCCCTGGTGGCCACCTGCTCCTCAGACCCGGGACCGGTACAGCCCGAACTCCGTGATCCGTACGGCACTCCGGGCGCCGGTCACCCGCAGCCGCCACCGGCGGGCCCGCACCGGAGCCGCCAGCAGGAGGATCCGGCTCGCGCCGACCGTCCCCGCCCCGGTCACCTCCGTCCAGGCGCCGTCCACGTGGGCCTCGACGACGAAGCTCTCCACCTGCTGACCGTGCCGGATGTCCTCGGCCAGCCGGACACGGTCCACCTCCCGCTCCTTTCCGAGGTCGAGTGTGACCCGCCCGGGTGAGGCCGTGACACGGGCTCCCCGCGCCAGGTCCTCGGGCAGCTCCCGGTCGACGCGCTCGCGGAACTCCCGCAGCCGGACCACGTCGGCGGCGGGCAGCAACCCGTCGGTGTCCGGCGGGATGTTGAGCAGCAGAACCGAGTTGCGCCCGACGGACCGGAAGTAGATGTCCGTCAACTGCGCCACGCTCTTGGGTTGTTGGTCGGCATGGTAGAACCAGCCGTCCCGGATGGACACATCGCACTCGGCCGGCCACCACTGGAGGTAGTCCGCCACCGGCTGCGCCGCCACGAGGGCGTCACGGCTGCCCATGTCCGGGGCGTCGTAGGCGAGGGCGTAGTCGGTCCGGCCGTAGTCCTTCTCCTGGACCGGTACGACGCTCCACTCGTCCTCGCGGGCCAGCCCGCCTTCGTTGCCGACCCACCGCACGTCCGGGCCGGAGACCGCGATCACCGCGTCCGGGGCGAGTGACCGCACCAGGGTGTACCAGCTGTCCCAGTCGTACTTCTCGACCTTGTCCGGCGGGATGCGCCCTTGGGCTCCGTCGAACCAGACCTCGTCGATCGGGCCGTACTCGGTGAGCACTTCGTAGAGGTGGTTGAGCATGTGGGCGCCGTAGTCGGTGGCCGGGAGGCTGTACGACTCCCGTGGTGTGCGGTCGTCGCCCGCGACGAGCGTGGGGATGGTGTGCGTGGTGCGGGCGCTGCCGTTGGCGTAGACGCCGTGGAGGTACTGGTTCTCGTCGGCGGGCGAGATGTAGACGCCGACCTTGAGGCCGTGGCGGCGCATGGCGTCGGCGAAGGAGCGCAGTACGTCGCCGTGTCCGTTCTGCCAGCTGCTGGAGGCCACGGTGTGGTCGGTGTAGCGGGAGGGGTGGAGCACAAAGCCGTCGTGGTGCTTGACGGTGAGGATGGCGAGCTGGAAGCCGCCGTCGCGCAGGGCTCTGGCCCATTGGTCGGTGTCGAGGCCGGCCGGCTGGAAGACGTCGGGGTCCTCGTCGCCGGTGCCCCATTCCAGACCGGTGAAAGTGTTCACGCCGAAGTGCAGGAACGCGGTCCGTTCCAGCCGCTGCCAGGCGATCTGCCGTGCGGTGGGCCGGACTTGGGACGCCTTGCGGACGAGGTCGGCCTCGGTGTCGTCCGGGGAGACGGGGATGCGGTAGCGGGGATCTTCGGCCTCGGCGGGTGCGGCCGCCGCGGGGATTCCGGTCGCGGCGAGCGCGGTGACGGCGGTCGCTCCGGTGACGAAGAGGCGTCTGGAGACAGTCATCGGTGAGACTCCTCAGCTCAAGTGCCAGACGGCGGAGGGAAGTCGGTCGGGCGGGTACTGCGCGAGCCGGCCGTCGTCCGGGCTCAGGGTCATCCGCGTGATGGCGTTGACGAGCCGGTATCCGCCGACGGCGGGCTCCAACTGCCAGCGCTGCAAGGTGTTCGCGGCGTCGCAGACCTGCGCGGTCGCTTCGGCGCCCGGCTGGAGCGGCACGTTGAGCGTCAGCTTGCCGCCGCGCACCTCCAGGCAGCCGTCCGCGGTCCGCAGGGTCAGATAGCCGTCGGCCGTGCGCTTCGCCTGAGCAGTGAACGACAGCCCGTCCGTCCGGAAGGTGTACGTCCCGTCTGCCACCGGCGTCCGGGTCAGGTCCCGCCACCCGGGCGCGTGCCCCACGGCCGATCCGCGCGCGGTGAACTCGGCGTAGGTGGCGTCGGGGTGCGGATCGCCCCAGGTGGCCTGGGCGACATGGCTCAGCGCGGGCCACAGCCGCTCGGCGACCTCGTTCTCCGTCTCCCCGCGGCCGTTGTCGGGCCAGAGACTGATCTTCGCGCCGGTGATGCCGTCGGCCGAGGCGAGCTTCTCGCCCTCGAAGCTGCGCGGATCCCAGCTCTGCTCGTACAAGCCCCGGGTGTCGGAGTGGAAGCCACCGCGGACGAGGTACAGGGCATAGGCGGCATTCATCAACGGGTAGCCCTGGTCGATCAGTTGGCTCGGCTTCACGGCCACGTTCAGCCAGTGCTCGACCGTGGTGCCCGCCGCCACGGGCACGGTGTTGGCGCCGGTGAGCCCGTCGTTCCAGATGCGCAGCTTCTTGCCCTTGGCCGCCGCGTGGGCGTGGACACGGTTGACGAAGTCGACGAACGCGTCCTGGGGTGTGGCATCGGGGCCGTACTTCTCCCGCGCGTACTGAAGGACGTGCGGGTACTTGGCGAAGTCGGAGCCGAGCATGTACTCGTCGGCGCCCATGTGCCAGGACGTGGACGGGAAGACCTGCGCGTACTCGTCCATCAGGCTCGTGTAGTAGGCGAAGGCCTCCGGCCGGGTGATGTCGAGGCGCGAGGGCTGCTTGTTGCCGTCGGTGTCGGTGAGCTGCAGGTCGGGGCGGTTCTCTATCCACGGGTCCATGTGGCCCGGGGAGTTGATCTCGGGGATGATCTCGACGTGGTACTTGGCGCCGAGGGCGACGAGGCGGCGTATCTCGTCCTTGGTGTAGTAGCCCCAGGTGTTGGCCTCGGGGTGGGCGTCGCTCTTCACCTTCAGTTCGAGGAGCAGCTGGTTGAGCTTGTGGTACGCCATCTCGCGGACGAGGTTCTCCAGCCAGGGCATCGAGATGTGGATGTAGCAGGCGCACACGCCGACCCCCCGCTCCCGGTAGCGCGGCACGTCGACCGTGCGTCCGGCGGGGATCCTGTCGCCCTGCGCGAGAAGTTGCAGGACGGTCCGGGTGCCGTAGAAGGCGCCGGTCTCGGTCGCGCCGGTCACCGACAGCCGCTTGCCGGCGTGGAGTTCGTAGCCCTCCTTGCCGAGCGAGGTCCTCCCGGGCTGTACGTCGATCACGACGTCACCGGCGCGCGCCCCGCCCCGTACGACAGGAACGGTGCCGTGTCCCGCGGCCCGCAGATCGTCGGCGAGGGTCTGGGCGACCCGGCGCTCGGCCCCGGAGCCGGCGACCAGACGAGTCCCGTTCCCGTAGGCATAACTGCCCGCCTCGGCCGTCCAGTTGGCGAGCGCGGGCACGGTGACCGGCGGCGCTTGCTCCTTCGGTGCCGCCTGCGCCGGTACCCCGAAGAGCATCAGCAACGCGACAAGCCCGATCAGTGCGAACCGTCTCTTCCCGCGCTCAGCCATGCCACTCCACCTTGAACACCCACGCGTGACGACCCGCTTTCCGGGCCGCCTCCGGTACGTCGATCACCAGTGCTCCGTTCCGTACGGTCCAGGTCAGAGGCCGGTCGTGGCCGAGCATCGTCACCTTGTCGCCGGCCCGGACCGGGACCGGCGCCTCGACGGTGAGCTGGGCGGCCGGCCGGGCCAGGGAGTGGATGTAGAAGGCCTCGTTCGGGCGGACCGTGAACCTGAGGTCCTCGCCGAGCTGCGCCATCCGCGACCAGTACGTGGTGTCGTAGATCGCCTCCCCGTTCGTGCGCAGCCAACGGCCCGTCTCGCGCAGCCGCGTCTGCATGATCTCCGGGATGGTGCCGTCGGCGCGCGGGCCGATGTCGAGGAGGAAGTTGCCGTTCTTCGAGACGATGTCGACGAGGCTGTGCACGACCTCCTCGGCCGTCATATAGGCGTCGTCGGGGGTCGCCTTGTTGTAGCCGTAGCTGAACGGGTCGAGTCCGCGGCTGGCCTCCCACTTGGCGACGACCGTGTTCTCGTACGTCGTGTACTCGGGGGTCGTGAAGTCGTGGAAGCCGATGCCCGAGCGGTTGTTGACGGTGACCTCGACCGGACGCGCACGGTTCTTGGCGTGGTTGAAGTACTCGGCGAGCACATGGACGCTGTCGTTGACGCCGCCGATGTCGCACCACAGCACCGACGGGTCGTAGCCGTGGATCAGCTCCAGCATCTGCGGCGCCTGGTAGTCCTTCACGTAGTCCTTGCCGGCCGTGTGGCCGGTGTACGGCACCGGTTCGAGGGTGTACGGATTACGCGGGGCGTGGCCCATCCAGGGGTTGTCCGGGTTGAACCACTCCGGCATCGAGAAGTACAGGCCCCGGTGGAGTTCGGGCGTGTAGCGGCGGGACGCCTCGAACAGCTCCTTGATCAGGTCCCTTCGGGGGCCCATCTTCACCGAGCTGCGGTCGGAGACCTTGGTGTCCCACAGCGCGAAGCCCTCATGGTGCTTCGAGGTGAGGACGTGGTACTGGGCGCCCGCGTCCCGGAACAGCTCCACCCAGGCGCGCGGGTCGAACCTCTCCGCCGTGAACATCGGGATGAAGTCGTCGTACGCGAAGTCCTCGCCGTAGGTCTCGCGGTGGTAGGCGTGCACGGCGTTCGCCGGGTCCTGCAGGTGGTTCCAGTACCACTCGGCGTACTGCTTGCCGACGGGCGACCAGGCGGGCACCGAGTAGACGCCCCAGTGGATGAAGATGCCGAACTTGGCGGAGTGGAACCAGTACGGCGCCTGATGTCCGGAGAGGGAGGCTTCGGTGGGCTGGTAGTCGGCCACGCCGAGGTTCAACTTGCTTGGTTTGGCTGTGACTTGCGTTCCTCGCCCGCTCACGGTCACCGAGCCGTCCCGGACGGTGCCGGGTGCCGTGCCCGCGCGGTTGCGGATGCCGATGCGGACCCGGGCCTGCTCGCCGGGGTCGAGACGGCGGATCCGGGCGGGCTCTACGGTGCGGGCGCCGGGTACGTCGACGCGTACCGACACGGCGTCTGCAGCGAGTAGGGCGACGGTGCCCGCGTTGACGATCGTGGCCTCGACGCTCTGTGCGCCGGTGGACTCCAGGAGTGAGTTCGTGGAACGGGCGGCCAGGAGGGCCAACGCCCGGCCCTGGGCGACGGGTTGGAGGGAGAGCGCGAAGACATGCAGGGACGCCTTGTTCGCCTCCGCCGGGTTGGTCACGGGCAGGGTGACGGCGACCGCCTCCCGCTGCGGGTCGAGCCACACCTCCGACGTGCCGATCCCGACGCTGTGCTCGTCCTTCGTCCCGTCCGGGCCATAGCGGTATGGCGCCGACAGTGAGCCGCCCGCCGCGTACCAGTCGGCGCCGCCGAGCCCTGCCGTCGTGGTCGTGCCGTCGGCGTAGTGGACGGTGGCCTTGCCGGAGGCGTTGCCGTAGCTGCCGGCGGTGAGGAAGAAGGCCGAAAGGTAACGACCCTTGGGCAGTTCGACGCGCTGGCCGAGCGCGACAACGTTGTTCGCGGCGTCCGCGGACGGGAAGAGGAAGGGAATGCCGTCGACCTCGACCCGGCCGGAGGGGAATTCCTCGCCCGGGAAGGTGTAGCCCGAGCCGTCGAAGTCACCGCCGCGGGCGGAGGAGGTGTCGATGCCGTCGTTGTCGTACAGCCCGTCCAGCGGGACGGGGACCGGGTCGGGGACGGGAACCCACTGACCGGCGGCGTGCGCCTCGGCGGTCACGGTGAGCGGAAGGGCTGCGGAGGCGGCGACGCCCGCCGCGACACCCAGGACCAGACGTCTTGGATACGTACTCATGAGCGGCTCCAATTCATCGGATGTCCGATGATTGAGCGGGCCTCTGAGCCTGTCAATGGGGCGGAACGGCAGGAGAGTTGAGCGATTGATCGGAGGACCTGCTGTTCAGCGGGCGGCTCTTGGGCACACCCGCGCGAAAAGTCCAAGAACCGCCGCCCGAATGTCCAAGCCCCGCTCCCTCTCGACGTGCCGCCCGGTCCCGGGCACAGTTCTCCCTACATACTCGCCGGTAGACGCACTGTGAAGGAGCGCACGTGACCAACTGGACCGGCCGGACCGCCGTCGAGATCGCCGCCGCCGTACGGGAGAAGCGGGCCACACCCCGGGAGGTGGTGGCCGAGCACCTGGCCCGGATCGAGCGGCTCGACGGCCGCGTCGGGGCGTTCCGTGTGGTCCGCGCTCAGGCGGCGCTCGCCGAGGCCGACGAGGTGGCGGCGCGCGGGGATCTGGCCGAACTGCCGCTCGCCGGTGTGCCGGTGGCCGTGAAGGACAACCTCGCCGTACGGGGCGAGTCGAACCGCATCGGCTCGGCCGCGACCCCCGACACCCCCGCCGACCACGACCATGTCACCGTGGCCCGGCTGCGCGCGGCGGGCGCGGTGGTGGTGGGTCTGACGAACGTGCCGGAGCTGTGCGTCTTCGGCACCAGCGAGGGCGTCCACGGCACGGCCCGCAACCCGTGGGACACCTCCCGCTCGGCGGGCGGCTCCTCCGGCGGCAGCGCGGCGGCGGTCGCCGCGGGGCTGGTGCCGATCGCCCTCGGCAACGACGGCATGGGCTCACTGCGCATCCCCGCGGCCAACTGCGGCCTGGTCACCATCAAGCCGGGCCACGGCGTCGTGCCCGCGGGGATCGGCGAGGGCGACTGGTTCGGCATGTCCGAGAACGGCCCGCTGGCGACGACCGTCGAGGACGCCCGCCTGATGCTGTCGGTCCTCGCCGACACCGATGCCGTACGACCGCACGAGCCGGCCTCGCGCAAGGTCGCCGTGTCCCTGCGCAGCCCGCTCGCCGGCGTCACCATCAGCAAACCGTATGCGGAGGCGACCCGGGAGGCGGCCGGGGTGCTGGCCAAGGCGGGTCATCAGATCCGGCGTGCCGATCCGCCGTATCCGCTGTCGCTGAGCTTCACCTCGCTCGCGCACTGGACGGCGGGCACGGCGGTGGACGCCAGGGACTACGACCCGCGTCTGCTGACCCGGCGCACCCGGGTCCATGCCGCCGTGGGGCGGCGCTTCGTGGGCCGTGTCACCTCCGGCGACAGCAGGGAGCAGTTGCGCAGGAAGCTGGAGCCGTTCTTCGCCGAGCACGACGTGGTCCTCACTCCGGCGCTGGCCCGCCGCTCCCCCAAGGCCGTGGCCTGGCACGAGCGGGGCTGGCTGCGCAATGTGCTCGCCGACACCAACTACTCGCCGCTCACTCCCCCGTGGAACCTGACCGGCTGGCCCGCCCTGTCCGTCCCGTTCGGCTCCCTGCCCTCGGGCGCCCCCTGCGCCGTACAACTCGCGGGACGGCCGGGGTCGGAGGCGGTGCTGCTGGAACTGGCGGAGCAGGTGGAGAAGCTGCGTCCGTGGCAGCGGACGGCACCGCTCGACTAGCCCGCCCAGGTCCTGCGCATGCCGAAGCCGCGGCCGGTCACCGGCCGCGGCTGCGATCGCGAAGGGGCCTGACTGAGGGCGTCAGTCGACGCTGGGCAGGATGTGGGGCTCGGCGAGGTCGTCCTCGTAACCGGCCAGGCGGATGGGGGCCGAACGGGCCCACACGTCGAGGCTGCCGATCTCTCCGGGCCGCCGGCCCGCGCGCTCCGTGCGTTCCTTGGGGCGCTGTTCGCGATTCGTCTTCTCCGGTGTCACCGCGCACTCCTTATGTGTCGGGTCACCCTCGGGGCATACCGGCCACTCTGCTGCTGTGCGCCTGACGCCCGCTCGGGTCTGGGTCGAGAACTGCTCGGACGCGGTGGCGCCGGTAACTCAGGTGAGAGCTGGCTGTGATATCCGGCTCGTCCCCGGGACGGACTCTGGGTGTTGGGTAGGACCCCGTGCTGCTGTCCGTCCCCCTCAGAGTACCCAAATGAGCGGGGGTCCGCTCGATGGGGCTGAAAACTTGGGGTAACCATCACAAGTCACCCGTGTTCGCTGGGTCATGATATGCGCACTTTTCTCATGAAATGTCTTGCACGAACGTCACTCGTTCGGCCTACACCGGCGACGACGTATTCGAGACAGCCGTATCGGTCGTCGCGCAGTTCAAGTCCCGTTGGCTGTGCCGAAAGCTCGCCATGATCTGCTGCCGTCAGGCAACGGCTGTCTCGCGGGAGGACTGACGCATGGAGCTGCGCAGCGTCGAGGAGCTGATGGATCTACTGCACGCATGCAGGGGCACATGGGACGCCCGGCAGCGCGCCGGCGACCGCGTCGATCTGCACGAGCACGCCCTGCGGACCGCCGCGTTGCTGCGCCGCAGCCGTCCCGCCGACAAGGAGCTCCAAGTCGCGGGCCTGGTGCGGCCCATCGGCCGGCTGCTGTGGCCCGGTGACACGGCCGGGCACGACGACCGCACGGCCGACGCGGTGCGGGGTCTGCTCGGTGAACGGGTCGCCCGTCTGATACGCCGCCACTCCCGGCTCGGCACTCCCGTGGACGACGACCTGGTCAGCCTGCGTCAGGCCGAGGAGGAGGGCCGCAGCGCGGGGTTCGACGCCGGGGTGCTGGAGGACTGGCGCACGGTGCTGGAGCTGGTGGCCGCCCGCAACTCGCGGCTGGGGGCCGTCGACTGACGGCCCCCTCGTCGTTCGCCGGGCCTCACCACTTGCCCGGCGCGTAGTCCTTCAGGAAGACGCCGTACAGGTCCTCGCCCTGCTCGCCGCTGACGATCGGGTGGTAGACGCGGGCCGCGCCGTCGATCAGGTCGAGGGGTGCGTGGAAGCCTGCGTCGGCGAGGCGCAGCTTGTCGTAGTGCGGGCGCTCGTCGGTGATCCAGCCGGTGTCGACGGAGGTCATCAGGATGCCGTCGGTCTGGAACATCTCCTGGGCGCTGGTCCGCGTCACCATGTTCATGGCCGCCTTGGCGGCGTTCGTGTTCGGGTGGCCCGCGCCCTTGTAGCCGCGGCCGAACACGCCCTCCATCGCCGAGACGTTGACGACGTACGCGCGCTTGCTGGGCGCCTTGCGCGCGGCCTCGGCCATCACCGACCGCAACTTGCTGATCAGGATGAACGGCGCGGTGTAGTTGCACAGCTGCGTCTCGAGCAGTTCCACCGGGGAGATCTGCTCGATGCTCTGCACCCAGGTGTTGGAGTCGACGACGTCGGGGACCAGACCGCCCGCATCGATGGCGGTGCCGTCGAGGTGCCGGGCGACGCTGGCGTTGCCCGCGACCAGTGCGAGGTCGGCGACCTGCTGCGCGTCGAGGCCGCTGATACCGGCGGGCAGCGCGGCCAGTCCGTCGACCGCGCCGGAGTTGAAGGCGCCGATGACGTGGTGGGCGGGCAGTTCACCGGCCGGCAGCGGGGCGCTCTCGCCCTCGACCAGCGCGGCGTACGCGGAGGGCAGACGGCGTACCGTCTGGGTCGCGTTGTTGATCAGGACGTCCAGCGGACCCTGCTCGGCGACCTGGTCGGCCAGGGCCACGGCCTGGGCGGGGTCGCGCAGGTCGATGCCGACGACCTCCAGGCGGTGGATCCAGTCCGCCGAGTCGTCCATCGCCTTGAAGCGGCGGATGGCGTCCTTCGGGAACCGCGTGGTGATCGTGGTGTGCGCGCCGTCCCGCAGCAGCCGCAGCGCGATGTACATGCCGATCTTGGCCCGGCCGCCGGTGAGCAGAGCGCGCCGGCCGGTGAGGTCGGCGCGGGAATCGCGGTGGGCCCGGTTCAAGGCGGCACACTGCTGACAGAGCTGGTGGTAGAAGTAGTCGACCTCGACGTACCGGGTCTTGCAGGTGTAGCAGGAGCGCGGGCGCTGGAGAATCCCCGCGATCCTGCCCTCCTCGGTGCGTGAGGAGGGCAGCAGTCCCTCGGTCTCGTCGTCGATGCGCTCGGCTGAGCCGGTCGCCGTGGCCTCCGTGACCGCCTTGTCGTGCGCGGTCTTCGCGGCCCGGCGCTCCTGACGACGGCGCTGCTTGACCGTGCGGTAGACGCCCGCGGTGGCCCGGCGCACGGCGATCGCGTCGGGGTGGTCGACCTCCAGCTTGTCGAGTTCCTCGAGCACGCTGAGGCAGACGGCCAGCCGCTCAGGGTCGATGCCGGGCCCGTACACGACCTCGTCCGTGGTCGCCGAGCCGTCCTCTGTCACCGTCATCGCCGCTGCCGCTTCCTGATCCACCGCGCGGCGCTCCGATCGAGTCCGCTTTCGAACGAGGAATTTTACGGAGCACCGGCCCACACGCCAAACCTGCGCTGATCATGGCCTACGACTGGTGATCGAACCGACGCTGCCAACGGACGGCGAACGGTGATCGCCTCCGCGGCGGCGAGGGAACAACGGACCCCCTCACCTCCGCGAGGACCGCAGCCCGCCCGCCTGATCCCACCCGGCGCGGTGGCTGAGCGGGGGGCGTTCGCGCACCCCGGCGCTGACGGGGCACCGCCTGCGCCCACCCGTGCCGCCCCAGGCGGCACGCATGCCCGCAGCTTGGCGGGACGGAGCCCGCAGCTGGGGCGGGCACGGCCGACCGCCCCAGCGTTCCGCGCACCCGCAGTCGCCCACGCGCCCGGACGGCCCGGCCTCCTGTGGCGAAGCGACCGCGTACCCGCAGTCGCCCACAGCGGGAAGGGGACGCGGTGGGGGTGTCCGCCCGCAGCGGTTGTCGCGTCAACACGGGCACCTCACCAGCAGACCGAGCCGCGACGTTCCGAGGACGGACACCCCCACCGCGGCCCCGACCCCACCACGGACCGAAGGCGCTACGCGCACCCCCACCCACCCGCACCCCCCGCCGGGAGGCATCGCCACCGCTCACGGCGCGCAAGCGGCGATCAATGCCTCCACCTCCTCGGAGAGGGCCGCGGCGAGGCGGTCCAGGTCCGGGACGGCCTCCGCGTCGGCGACCAGGCCGTAGTGGACGTGGCCGCGGTACGTCGAGATCGCGACGGCGAGGGACTGGCCGCGGGCGAGGGGGGCGAAGGGGTAGACCTCCGTGAGGGTGTGTCCGCCGAGCTTCAGGCCGAGACCGGGCAGGGGAACGCTGGTGACGAGGATGTCGAACCAGAGGCGCGCCCCCTGGCTGACCAGCGGCCCGCCGAGCCGGTGGGCGAGCGCCGGGACGTGGTCGGCGAGCAGTGCGACGGCACCGGCGCCCCGCCCCGGCCCCGCGTCCTTCTTGCGGTCCATGGCCGCGCGGACCGTACCGAGCCGGCCGAGCGGGTCGGGATCGCCGACGGGCAGCCTCATCAGGTACCCGGAGAGCCGGTTGCCCTGAGGGTGGGCGGTGCGCGGGCGGCGTTTGGAGACGGGGATCAGCGCACGCGGCGCGACGCCCTCGCTGCCGTCGCCGCGCTCGTCCAGCCAGCGGCGCAGCGCGCCCGCGACGACGGCGATCAGCACGTCGTTGACGGTTCCGCCGACGGCCTTGCGGACGATGTGCACATCGTCGATGTCGATGACGACACCGGCGGTGCTGCGGGTACCGCTGGGCTCGGCGGTGAGCGCGGGCGAAGAACTCACACCCACGTTGGACAGGGCGACGGAGGCGCCGATGTCGAGCGCCCGGCCCACGTCGGACAGGGCACCCCGCACCAGCCCAGGCAGCTTGCGCACATCCGGGAGCAGGCCGCGCCCCGGCGGTTCGGGGCGAGGCCGGCGCTCGGGCAGGTCGACCGGGTCCAGAACCGCGGCGGCGAGCGTCAGTGCCCGCAGCCCGTCGGCCAGCGCGTGGTGGAACTTGAACAGCACGGCGAACGAGACACCGTCCTCCCCGGGCAGCACATGCGCCTCCCACGGCGGGCGGGCGCGGTCCAGCGGGCGCTCCATGAGCCTCCCCGCCACCTCGTGGAAGTCGCCGGTCGGGGCATGCAGCCGGATGTGGTCCAGCGGGTCGAAGTCGGCGGCGGGCTCACGCGCGGCGCCACCGAAGGCGGACGCGAACGTCGGCGGAAAGGCCAGCGGCTGCCAGAGGTCCCGGATCCGCATCCGCAGTCCGGGCACGCCGGCGGCCCGCGCGGCGAGCAGATCGGCCGCGTGGGCACCGGCGGTGGGCGAGTTCGCGGCGAAGACGCCGAGCGCGCCCAGGTGCATGGGGTTCCGGTCGGACTCGATGTTCCAGAACGCCAGGTCGAGAGGTGCGAGCAGGTCAGAAGTCAATGGCTTGCCTCGCGTCGACGAAGGGTGAGCCAGCAGTCAACCCCCCGCGACCGATTACGGTCAAGTACGATCAAGCTACGCACAGTTAACAAGAGATTAAGTCCCGCCCCTGGTGAAAGGGGCGGGACTCATGAGGCGTCTGGGGTTACTTCAGCGCAGGTGGCGCCGCCTCAGCCGACGTTCCCCACTCAGACGGGCGCGAGCCGACCGTGAAATCGAGCGACCGCAGGGACCGCAGAGTGGCGGTGGTCAGATACGTCCGCTCGTAGGCCGACCCGTCCGTCCGGGCCGACTGTATGTAGCGGTCGCTGTCCGAGGTGCCGGGCGCCGTGATGGTGAGCCCGCCTCTCGGGTAGTAGCGGCGGTCCAGCGCGAGGTCGACGCGGTCGAAGACGGGCGTGGACAGGCCCCAGGTGTCGTAGCCGGGCTGGACCGGGAAGATCCCGATCGACGACAGCACGTTCCAGGCGGACATCGTCCCGAGGTCGTCGTTCCCGGTCATGCCGGTCGGCGTGTCGGTGAACAGAGTCAGCGCGGCATGCACCACGTCGGTGGTCTTCCAGGGCTGACCGGTGGACAGGTAGGTGTACGGGGCGATGAGGTCGGGTTCGTTCTGCGGGTTGTACTTGTCGGCGTTGTAGTAGTCGTACGGCCCGTTCACCCACACCTCGCGCGCGGTCTTCGCCGGGTCCGCCAGGAGCTGCTCGTAGGCGAAGAAGGAGTCGAGCCGGTCATTGGCGGCCCGCGTTCCGCCGATCAGGTCGACCATGCCCGGCAGGTCCTGCGGTACGAGCCACTGGTACTGCCAGGACGTGCCCTCGTGGAAGCCCTCGCTCTGCGCCGGGTCGGCGGGGCCGGTGAAGGCGCCGGAGGCGTCACGGGCCCGGAAGAAGCCGGTCGAGGGATCGAAGATGTTCCGGTAGCTCTGGGCGCGGGCGGCATAGCGCGCGGCGTCCGCCGAGTGGCCCAGATCCCTCGCCATCTGCGCGAGCATCGCGTCCGACAGGGCGTACTCCAGCGTGGCCGAGGCCCCGTGGTCGTAGTCCGAGTCACCGGGCTTCACATGCGGACGGCCCTTGACGTACGGCGCGAAGCCCTCGGCGAGGTACTCCTTGTTCGCCTCCCGCCCCACGGCCGGTGAGTCCGCCGGCGGCACCCCGTCCGCGTTCTTCTTCAGCGCCCGGTAGGCCCGCTCCTCGTACCCCTTGAGCAGCCCCTGCTGATACGCGTTGGTCAGGAACGGCGTCACCGGGTCGCCGGTCATGATGTTCGTCTCGACCGTGCCGTAGCCCCATTTGGGCAGCCAGCCGCTCTCCTCGTCGATCTTGATCACCGAGATCGCCATGTCCCGGGCCTCACGCGGCGCGAGCAGGGAGAGCAGCTGGGACTGGGTGCGGTAGGTGTCCCACAGGGACCAGTTCTGGTAGTACGTGAAGCCCTTCGCACGGTGGATCTTCTGATCCCAGCCGGTGTAGCGGCCGTCGGCGTCGCTGCCGATGTTGGGTGCCAGGAACGACCGGTACAGCGAGGAGTAGAAGGTGCGGCGCAGGGTGTCGCCGCCGCCTTGGACGCGTACGTCGTCCAGGCGGTCCTCCCATGCCCGCTGTGCTCGGTCACGGACGGAGTCGAACGAACGCCCGCCCTCGGCCCGGAGGTTGACCGCCGCGCCGCGCGCGTCGACGTACGACAGCGCGGTGGTCGCCTCGACCGTGCGGTCCCGCGTCGTGTCGAAGCGGACGTACGCGCCGTCCCGTCCGGTCTTCGAGCCCGCGGTCACCGCGCTGCCGTCCCAGGTGCCGTACGTCGTGAAGGGCCGGTCGAAGCGGGTGATCGTGTAGACGGTGTACGGCTCGGTGTCCTGGCAGAAGCCGCTGCCGGTGATGGCGGTGCGCACGGTACGGCTGTCGAGGATCTCGACCTTCGTGGAGACCGTCTTGTGCAGCGACTGGCCCGCGTTGAGCAGGACGTTGGCCTTGCCGGTGGCCGGGAAGGTGTAGCGCTGCACGCCGGTGCGCTCGGTGGCGGTGAGTTCGGCGTCGATGCCGGAGTCCAGGCCGACCTTGTAGTAGCCGGGGCTCGCCTTCTCGTCGTCGTGGCTGAACCCGGCGGCGTAGGCGGCGTAGTCCGTCTGTGTGACGTCACCCGTCGTCGGCAGCAAGGGCAGGTCGCCGCCGAGACCGCAGCCGACACCCGACAGGTGGACGAGGGAGAAGCCACGGATACGGTCGTGGGAGTAGTCGTAGCCGGTGTTGTGGCCGGTGTCGGGCGAGAGCTGCACCATGCCGAACGGCACGGCGGCGCCCGGGTAGGTGTTGCCTTCGTTCTCCGTGCCGATGAACGGGTTGACCAGATCGGTGAGGCGCCCGTCGTGCGGCTCGGCGGCCCGGGCGGCCGGGACGGTGCACAGCGCGGACGCTGCCACCGCCCCGGCCAGCCACAGGCGCAGGTGCCGGGTCCATCTCATCCTGCGGTTCCTCCAGGGGTTACGGGCAATCGGCCGGCACCGGCCGGGAGATGTCCCGGATCAGCGCCTCGTGCGCGGCCTTCACGCGCGCCACGTCCGGCTTGAGGACCTTGCGGTCGTAAGTCAGCAGGCCGTTGAGCTCGCCCTCGACGTCGGCGATCTGGGTGTAGACGGCGCCGTTGCCGCCCCGGCAGGCCAGGGCGCGCACCTCGTCGAGCTTGGTGAGGTAGTCGTCGGTGTAGGTCGCCGGGTCGACGTCGACGTACGACTGCTGCACGGACCAGGCGTGTCCGGGGACCGCGAGGCCGAGGCCGCCGTACTCGCCGCTGACCAGGGCCCGTTCACCGTCCGGCTGGGGCGGCAGGGCGGGGCTTGGATAGCCGTGCTCGTCCATGATGTCGCCGGTGCCGCCGTCGGCCCCGAGGTTCAGCCCGGACTGGCCGTTGACCACCCGGGTCGGGTCCCAGGCCTTGGCCTGCTCGGCGATGCGGCCGATGTCGTACTGGCCCCAGCCCTCGTTGAAGGTCACCCACATGACGATCGACGGGCTGCTGATGTGCTCGTCGATCATCTCCTTCATCTCGCGCTCGTACTGGGCGCGCGAGGCGGCGTTCGGGGTCACCCCGGCGGTCATGGCGGGCATGTCCTGCCAGACCATGAGGCCCAGCTTGTCGGCCCAGTAGAACCAGCGGTCCGGCTCGACCTTGATGTGCTTGCGCACCGAGTTGAAGCCGAGCTGCTTGTGCACCTTCAGGTCGTAGGCGAGTGCTTCGTCCGTCGGTGCGGTGTGCAGGCCGTCGGGCCAGAAGCCCTGGTCCAGGGTGGCCATCAGGAAGATCGGCTCACCGTTGAGGATCGTGCGGGGAACGCCGTTGACCTTCTCCACGGCGATGGAACGCATCCCGAAGTAGCTGCCGACGCGATCCGAGCCGACGCTCACCTTCAGGTCGTAGAGGAACGGGTCGTCCGGCGACCACAGGTGCGGGTCGTCGATGGTCAGCGTCAGCGGCTGCCCGGTCCGGCCGCGCGCCGTGGCGACCCTCTGCTTGCCGTCGTACGCCGTCGCCGTGATCGGTACGCCGTCACGGACGCCCTTCGCCTCGACGGTGACGCGGCCGTTCGGCACGTCCGGCGTGACCTTGAGCGAGTCGACGTGGTCGCGGGCGACCGGCTCCATCCACACCGTCTGCCAGATGCCCGAACTCGACGTGTACCAGATGCCGCTGGGGTCCAGGCGCTGCTTGCCCACGGGCGGGTTCTCGCCGTCGGCCGCGTCGGTCGGGTCGTACACGCCGACGATCAGCTCCTGGGTGCGGCCGGGCTTGAGCGCGTCGGTGATGTCGGCGCTGAACTTGTCGTAGCCGCCCTTGTGCGCGGCGACCTTCTTGCCGTTGACGTACACCTCGGACTGCCAGTCGACCGCGCCGAAGTTGAGCCGCAGCCGCTGGCCGGACCCGATGCGCCAGTCCGCCGGGACCGTGAAGGTGCGGCGGTACCACATGCGGTCCTCGTGCCGCTGGATGCCGGAGAGCTGGGACTCCACGGGGTACGGGACGAGGATGCGCTCGGCGAGGTTCTTGCCGACGGGCGGCTGCTGCCCGGCCTCGGCCGCCGCGAACTGCCAGCGCCCGTTGAGGTTGCGCCATGCGTCGCGGGTCAGCTGCGGGCGCGGGTACTCGGGGAGGGCGTTGTCCGGGCCGACTTCCTTGGCCCAGGGGGTGCGCAGTTCGTACGTCGAGCGGTTGGCGCCGCTGCTCCAGAACGAGCCGATCTCCTTGCCGTCGGCGGTGAGTCCGCCCTGGCCGTCGTAGCGGACCTCCGCGGTGCCGCGTGCGGTACCGGTCTTGTTGCCGACGACCGGTTCCTTGAGGCCCACGAGCAGGGACTTGGGGTCGGACGGGTCCAACCGGGCCGTGGTCAGGGGCCACTTGGCGCCGCCGATCACCGCCTCGACGTGGTCGGTGACGGAGGCCGGGGGTGCGGACAGCTCGTGTGCGAAGTCGAGTTTGAGCGTCCGGCCGTCCCTGAGGACGGTGGTGGCGATGGCGCCGTCGTAGTCGTAGCCGTCGGGGAGCCGGAAGGCCGACTGGGGGACGGCGACCTTGCTGCCGCCGGGCGGGGTCCAGCGGAGGTGGAGGTTGGAACCGCCGTAGTGCTCGAAGTACTCCAGCTTGACGTCGTAGGCCTGCCCTGCCGTCAGCTCGATGGGCGCGGCGGTCTGCTCGCGGTCCCAGTCGTCCACCCAGTGGTCGATGACCGGCTTTCCGTCGATCCAGAGCCGGAAGCCGTTGTCACCGATGATCGAGAAGGTGGTGGGGCCGGTCTTCTCCGGCACGATCTTTCCGGTCCAGCGGACGCTGACATCGTTGTCTTGACCGGTGGCGAAGCGCAGGCGCGGCTCCAGGTTGTCGAAGTCGAGGTTCTGGTCGAAGCCGGTGGCCTTCAGCTCGTGGAAGTCGAAGGCGCCCGGGGCGGAGTGGGTGTAGTACTCGCCCTTCAGACCGTGGATCTCGACCGGGTCGTCGGCCGCCGCGGTGGCGGACGACGGGGCGGTGAGGCCGGCGAAGGCGAGGGCTGCGGCGAGCACTAACACGAAGCGGGATCTGCGGTGTCGCACGGATCCTCCTTGTTGAGGACGTGTGGCGGCTCTTGCGATTTACATCGTTGCAATCAACGGCAGTTGGCATGACAACACGGCTTCCGCTTCCGTGTCCAGGGACATGACAACGGTCCCGGGCGAACACATGCTCGCCAGGGACCGTTCCACCGAATCCGCGGTCTACGGCACCAACTGTCCCTTCCCCAAAGCGATCACTCCGCCCTTGGACACCGTGTACAGCTCCGCGTCCCGGTCCGGGTTGACGCCGATCGTCGCGCCCGGCGGCACCTCGACGTTCTTGTCCAGCACCGCGCCCCGGACGACCGCGCCCCGGCCGATGTGGACGTTGTCGTGCAGCACCGAGCCCTGGACGACCGCTCCGGGGTCGACCACGACACCCGGGGAGAGGACCGACCGCGTGACCTGCCCGCGGATCAGGCAACCGGCGCTGATGATGGACTCCCCCGCGATGCCGCCCGCGTTGAAGCGGGCCGGGGAGAGCTGGCCGGAGTGGGTGTAGACGGGCCACTGGCGGTTGTAGAGGTTGAAGGCGGGGCGCTCGGCGATGAGGTCCATGTGGGCGTCGTAGTAGGCGTCGAGCGTGCCGACGTCGCGCCAGTAGCCCTGGTCCCGGGTGGTCTCGCCGGGGACGTGGTTCTCGCTGAAGTCGTACAGCTGGGCCTCGCCGCGCTCGGTGAGCTGCGGCAGGATCGAACCGCCCATGTCGTGCACGGAGTTGCGGTCCTCGGAGTCCCGCTGGAGCGCCTCGATGAGGGACTTGGTGGTGAAGATGTAGTTGCCCATCGAGGCGAAGACGGACTCGGGGTCGTCGGGCAGGCCCGGCGGGTCGGCGGGCTTCTCCAGGAACTGCTCCACGGTACGGCCGTCGGATGCGGAGCTGATCACGCCGAAGGACGACGACTCGCTGCGCGGGACGCGTATCCCGGCCACCGTCACGCCCGCGCCGTTCTCTATGTGCTGGGCCAGCATCTGGCGCGGGTCCATGCGGTACACATGGTCGGCGCCGAACACCGCCACGTACTCGGGACGTTCGTCGTAGATGAGGTTCAGCGACTGGAGGATCGCGTCCGCGCTGCCCAGGAACCAGCGCGGACCGAGCCGCTGCTGGGCCGGGACCGGGGTGACGTAGTTGCCGAGCAGGCTGGACATCCGCCAGGTGGTGGTGATGTGCCGGTCCAGCGAGTGCGACTTGTACTGCGTCAGGACGCAGATGCGCAGGATGTCACCGTTGACGAGATTGGACAGGACGAAGTCGACGAGACGGTATGTGCCGCCGAAGGTGACCGCGGGTTTCGCGCGGTCCGCGGTCAGGGGCATCAGACGCTTGCCTTCTCCACCCGCCAGTACGATGCCGAGCACCGAAGGTCCGCCACGCCGCATGGCCGCTCCCCTCACCGTGGTTGACCATGATGTGCCCTTGATCAGTGGACACTAAGCCTGTTTGAGGATCTCCCGGTAGAGCTGAACCGTCCGGCGGGCGACGGCGTCCCAACCGAACTCCCCCACCGCCCGCTCCCGTCCGGCCTCGCCCATCCGCCCCGCCGCCTCCGGGTCGCCGAGGACCGAGTCCAGCGCCTGCGCAAGACCCGTCTCGAAGTCGTCGTCCACGGAGACCAGCACGCCGGTCTTGCCGTCCTCCACGACCTCCGGGATACCGCCGACCCGGGAGGCCACGACGGGAGTTCCGCAGGCCATCGCCTCGAGGTTGACGATGCCGAGGGGTTCGTACACCGAAGGGCAGACGAACACGGCCGCGTGGGTGAGGAGTTGGATCACGTCGGCGCGCGGCAGCATCTGCGGGATCCAGTGGACGCCCGCGCGGACGCTGCTGAGCTCCTGGAACAGGTCGCGGAACTCCCGGTCGATCTCCGGAGTGTCGGGGGCGCCCGCGCACAGCACGACCTGCGCGGCCGGGTCGATGTGCCGGGCCGCGCGCAGGAGATGGGGCACGCCCTTCTGGCGGGTGATACGGCCGACGAACAGGACGTACGGGCGGTCGGGGTCGACGCCGATCCGGGTGAGGGCCTCGGTGCCGTGGTCGGGGCGGTAGAGGGTGGTGTCGATGCCGTTGTGGACGACGTGGACCTTGGCCGGGTCCAGCGTGGGATAGCAGCCGAGGATGTCCTCGCGCATGGCTCCGGATACGGCGATCACCCCGTCGGCGGCCTCGATCGCGGTGCGCTCGGCCCAGCTCGACAGGGCGTATCCGCCGCCGAGTTGCTCGGCCTTCCAGGGGCGCAGCGGCTCCAGGGAGTGGGCGGTCATCACATGCGGGATGCCGTGCAGGAGCTTGCCGAGGTGGCCGGCGAGGTTGGCGTACCAGGTGTGGGAGTGGACGAGTTCGCGGCCTTCGAGGGCCGCGGTCATGGCGAGGTCGACGGAGAACGTGCGCAGCGCGTCGTTGGCGGTGTCGAGGCCGGACCAGGGGCGGTGCCGCAGCACGCCCTCCGCGCGGCCCTCGCCCCAGCAGTGCACGTCCAGGTCGACGAGGTCGCGCAACTCCCGTGCGAGGAACTCGACATGGACGCCCGCGCCGCCGTACACATCCGGGGGGTACTCCCGGGTCAGCAGTCCCACTCGCACCCGCAACCCCCTGTCTCAGCGCCCGGCCCCTTCATGGTCACCCAGATGTGGCGCCCGGGGAAGAGCGCGGGGGTCGTTTGAATCCTCCCCTCCCTGAAGGGAGGGTTATCAGGTGAAGCAACAGTCGCCGCAGACGCCTCCGCCGGGCACGCGGTAGTAGAGGCAGCAGCTGCGGCGCCGGAAGGCGGTGCCGGTGAGGGTTCCGGTGCCCGCGAGCCGGGGGTGGCCGAGAAGCGCCGTGGTCAGGGTGCGGGCCCGGGCGGCGGCTTCGGGGCGGTCGTTGGTGCGCGCCCAGAGGCCCAGTTGCCGGGCCGCTCCCGCCAGCGCGGAGGCGGCGTTGCCCCACAGCAGACCGGTGGCGACGCGGTGGCGGGTGTGCAGGGCCGCGGTCAGGGGTTCCAGGTGGGCGTGGAGCACGGTGTCGGCGAGGGTCGCCGCGTCCGCGGGCAGCGGGCGCACCGCCGTCAGCCAGAGGTCGTCAGGGGCGCTGCCGTCGGGGTCCCAGCGCAGCAGCCGTGGATCGAGGTCGGGGACGAGGCCGTACAGGGTCGCGCAGCCGAGCGCCGCCGACCACAGCCGGGCCGCGAGCCCCTGCTGGGCCACGGAGGCGGCGATCCGCGGCTCCGGGGCGTGCAGGGCGCCGGCGACCTTGTGGATGCGGAAAGTCAGGGGACTCGGGTAAACATCCGATGCTGCTTCGGCGTACGTCTCCGCGAGTGTCGGCAGTGGCCGATGCGGGACTCCTGTGGTGCGTAGTACGAAGAACCCGCCGAGCGGGCGGAGCGCGGCGAGATCGGGGTCGAGTTCCACGAAGACCAGTAGTACCAAGGCCCGTAGGGGGCGCGACCTGGGGGTCCGTGAGGGGTGTCACCCACCTGAGGGAGGACGGAGGCCCGGTCGTACTCCATCGGCAGTAGGACTCAATGAGTGCTCAGGTACGACGACGGGAAGGGTTTTTCGCGGGATCGTGTTGGTTATGGAAGACGACCGATCGCCGCGACGGGCCCCGGGCCCCCGCCTCACGCAGAGGAGCAGCTCATGAGTGCCCTCGCGTTGTCCGTGGTGCTGTCGCTGATCTCCGCTGTGGCGTACGCGGGCGGCGCGATCGTACAGGAGCGCGTGGCGGAGTCCTCCCCCGACTACGCGCCGCTGCGTCGGCCTAGCTGGTGGGCGGCGGTGGCGCTGAACGGCCTCGGCGGTCTGCTGCACGTGGTCGCCCTGGCATACGGACCGCTGAGCGTGGTCCAGCCGCTGGGCGCCCTGACCATCGTGTTCGCGCTGCCGATGGCGGCGATGTTCGTGGGCCGCAAGGCCGGGGCGACCGCCTGGCGGGGCGCGATCATGGCGACGGTCGGACTCGCGGGTCTCCTCTCTCTGGTCGGCACCGCCGACACGCAGTCGCTGGATTCCGCCCAGCGGGCGGGCGTGGCCCTGGTCACCGCGGGTGCGGTCGTGGCGCTGATGATCGCGGGCCGGGCGGCGCACCGGCATCCGGCAGTGCGCAGCGTGCTGCTGGCCACGGGATCCGGCATAGCCTTCGGCATGTCCTCGGTGTTCACCAAGACCGTCGCGGTCGACTGGAGCGGCGGCGTCTCGGCGTCGGACCTGCCGTCCCTGGCCACGATCGGTGTCTTCGCCACGGCCGGACTGATGCTCTCCCAGGCCTCCTACCGCGGCGCCGGACTCGCGGCCCCGCTGGCCACCCTGACGGTCGTGAACCCCGTGCTGGCGGCGGCGGTCGGCATCACGATGTTCGGCGAAACCTTCCGCTACGGCACGACGGGCACCGCGCTCGCCCTGAGCTGCGGCGTCGTGGCGGCGGGCGGGCTGATCCTGCTGACGACGGAGCGGATCGGGCGGACGCAGCAGGAAGCCGCACCCGCGGCCGAACCGGCACCCGTCGAGGAGCTGCTCGCCCAGCACTCCGGCGACTCCCCCGAAGCCGTCAAGGAGCTTCTCGAGCAGCCCGCGGCCGAACTCCC
This sequence comes from Streptomyces sp. NBC_00457, assembly GCF_036014015.1. Classification (NCBI taxonomy): domain Bacteria; kingdom Bacillati; phylum Actinomycetota; class Actinomycetes; order Kitasatosporales; family Streptomycetaceae; genus Streptomyces; species Streptomyces sp. NBC_00457. The sequence continues at coordinate 1,174,944 of NZ_CP107905.1, forward strand.
GGACCAGCCCCTGGTCGCAACGCAGGCGTCGGCGCCGGACCTCGAGAAGGAGGAGCAGCCGCACACCGACGTGCCCCCGCTGCTGTACGGCCCCCTCTACATCGGCCCGTACATACCGAGGCCGGTCCTGGACCGGCACCGCACCCGTATCAAATCCTGACGCCACCGGCCCGGAGGTACGCCACCGGGTCGATGTCCGTGCCGAAGCCGGGCCCCGTCCGCACCTCGAAGTGCAGATGCGGGCCCGTGCTGTTGCCCGTGGACCCGGAGCGGCCGATGCGCTGTCCGGCGCCCACGCCCTGCCCGCTCTTCACGGAGATCGCCGAGAGGTGCGCGTACTGGGAGTAGCGGCCGTCGGCGTGCCGGATCACCACCTGGTAGCCGAAGGAGCCTTCCCAGCCGGCGCTGACGACCCGCCCGTCCGCGACGGCCTTCACGGAGGTCCCGGTGGGGACGGCGAAGTCGACGCCCGTGTGATAGCCCATGGACCAGGCGGAGCCCGCTTTGTGGTACGGCGTTCCGGTCGCGGCGCTCACCGGCGCGACGAGGCCGCGCTTGGATGTATCGGCCTGAGGCTTGCTCTCCGGGGCTTTCCTGACCGGAGCCTTGCTGTCCGAGGCCTTGTTGTCCGAGGCCTTGTTGTCCGAGGCGGGAGCCTTGGGTGCCGGCTCGACCGGCGTCCTCGTCGTCGTGGCCGCCTTGCCGCGCAGGCTGAGCCGCTGGCCGGGCAGGATCAGGTCGGGATCCCCGCCGATGGTCTGCCGGTTGGCGGCGTAGAGCCCGCGCCAACCGCCGCGTACGTCCTCCTTGTCGGCGATCCCGGAAAGGGTGTCGCCCCTGAGGACGGTGTACATCTCGGCGGTGCCCGCCCGGGACTGGGGTGTGCTCTGCGGCTGGACGTCGGCCAGGGAGCTCTTGGTGGTGCGCGGGGCGGTGCCGCCCGGGCTGATGTCGGGGGTGTCGCCGCCCCGGGTCAGCCCGGCCTTGACCGAGCACGTCGGCCAGGCGCCGGGCCCCTGTCCGTCGAGCACCTTCTCGGCTATGGCTATCTGTTGGTCCTTGGTGGCCAGATCCGCGCGCGGAGCGTACCGGGTGCCGCCGAAGGCCTCCCACGTCGACTGCGCGAACTGCAGGCCGCCGTAGTAGCCGTTGCCGGTGTTGATGCTCCAGTTGCTGGTCGACTCGCAGGCGGCGACCTTGTTCCAGGTGTCGACGTCCGCGGCGTGCGCGGTACCGGTGCCGATGAGCGGTATCGCCATTCCGGCGCTGCCCGCCGTGACGGTCAGTGAGGCGCGGTTGATCCTGTTCGGCTGATACCGGCGGTGCCGGCCGCGTACGGCCATGAAAGCCCCCTCGACATGCGTCAGGAGGGCCAAAAGTAAGCGCCGCGAACAGGCCATGACAAGACAGCAATCAGCCGGTTGGTCACACCAAGTGGCGAGGAATCGGCGCCTGTTCATCCATCGTCCGCGACGGCTGAGTGCGGCGCCCCGTTCTGTGCGTATGTGCCTGCGCGACATCGCCACGTCGCGGCATCCGGGTGTGCGGTCGGCGTACCGGCACGTCAGGGTGGACGATGGGGCAATACTGGCGGGCATGCAGGACCGGCACCGCTGCTATCGAGGTCACTAGGAGCCAACGCAATGAGCAATTCAGCCCAGATCGGCGTCACAGGTCTCGCGGTCATGGGCCGCAACCTCGCCCGCAACTTCGCGCGCAACGGCTACACGGTCGCGCTGCACAACAGGACGTCGGCGCGGACGCACGCCCTGGTCGAGGAGTTCGGGAGTGAGGGCGACTTCGTCGCGGCCGAGACCGCGAAGGAGTTCGTGGCGGCGCTGGAGCGGCCGCGGCGTCTGGTCATCATGGTGAAGGCCGGTGAGCCGACGGACGCGGTGATCCAGGAGTTCGCCCCGCTCCTGGAACCCGGCGACATGATCATCGACGGCGGCAACGCGCACTTCGCCGACACCCGCCGCCGCGAGCGCGACCTGCGCGAGCAGGGCATCCACTTCGTCGGCATGGGCGTCTCCGGCGGCGAGGAGGGCGCGCTGCACGGACCGAGCATCATGCCGGGCGGGCCGAAGGAGTCGTACGACTCACTGGGCCCGATGCTCGAGAAGATCTCCGCGAAGGCGGCCGACGGGGCTCCCTGTGTCGCGCACGTGGGTCCGGACGGCGCCGGGCACTTCGTGAAGATGGTGCACAACGGCATCGAGTACGCCGACATGCAGCTGATCGGCGAGGCGTACCAGCTGCTGCGCGATGTCGCCGGGTACTCACCCGCGCAGATCGCGGAGATCTTCCGCACCTGGAACACCGGGCGGCTGGATTCGTACCTGATCGAGATCACGGCCGAGGTGCTGTCGCACGTGGACGCGGCGACGGGCGAGCCGTTCGTGGACGTGGTGGTGGACCAGGCGGAGCAGAAGGGCACGGGGCGGTGGACCGTGCAGATCGCGCTCGACCTGGGTGTCCCGGTGTCGGGTATCGCCGAGGCCGTCTTCGCGCGGTCGCTGTCCGGGCACGAGGCGCTCCGCGAGGCATCACGCGGGCTGGCCGGGCCGAAGGCGTCGCCGCTGAGCGAGGCGGAGGCCGGGGCCTTTGCCGACCGGGTGGAGCAGGCCTTGTACGCCTCGAAGATCGTGTCGTACACGCAGGGCTTCCATCAGATCGACGCGGCCCGCGACGAGTACGGCTGGGACATCGACCTCGGTGCCGTGGCCTCCATCTGGCGCGGTGGCTGCATTATTCGCGCGGCGTTCCTGGATCGTATTCGTGCGGCGTACGACGTTCGAGCGGATCTGCCGAGCCTGCTGTCCGACGACACGTTCGCGCAGGAGATCGGGGCGGCGCAGGACGACTGGCGTGAGGTGATTGTCGCCGCGACGCGGCAGGGGGTGCCGACGCCCGGCTTCTCCGCGGCTCTCGCGTACTACGACGCGCTGCGTGCGGCGCGGTTGCCTGCGGCGCTTACGCAGGGGCAGCGGGACTTCTTCGGTGCGCACACGTATCGGCGGGTTGATCGGGAGGGGTCGTTCCACACGCTGTGGGGTGGGGATCGGTCTGAGGTTTCCGCCTAGTCGGTCGGGGGGTTCTGTTCGCTGGCGGGTGCGGGTGCGTGGGGGCTGGTCGCGCAGTTCCCCGCGCCCCTGACGGGGCGCTTGTGATGGGCGGCGTTTTCTGGCGCCGCCCATTTCCCTTTTCGTTCTCGGCTCACGTCAGTGGTGGGCCCGGTTCCGGGTTTGGTACCGGTTCTGGGCCCGGTGGGACCGGGGACGGGTCCGGGCCGGGGACCGGGCTGGGGCCCGGTGGGGGGCCGGGTACCGGTGGGGGCTCCGGGGTCGGGACCGGGGACGGTGGGGGCTCGGGGTGTGCGGGGTCCGGGCCGGGTGTGGGGCCAGGCGTCGGGCCCGGGGGGACGGGGTCGGGGTTCGGGTTGGTCATGGTGTCCTCCGGCCAGTGGTGAAACGTCGGCTCTGGACTACTCCCCCGCGTACCCGGGCGCGGTGCGGCCAGTCACTCGCCGGAGTCAACCGAGGGGTCCAGGTGGCCCGTCGCCTCCGCGCCGGCCGCGAGGGCCGGGCGGGGGCTGGACAGGACCGGGACCGAGGTCGTCGTCAGCTGCCGGGCCGGGGCCATGGACGGCTGGGCGAGGACGATCGCGTCGGCGTCGGTGACCTCGTCGGCCGTGGTGGCGATCAGTCGGGCGTATCCGTCCAGGTCGCCCGTTTCGAAGCGCCGCCAGGCGTCCGCCACCAGCCGGGTCCGTACGTCCACGGGGCGCCCTGCGCGGTCGGCCTCCTCCTCGATCAGCGACACGGTGGGCCCGAATGTGCTCTCCACCGTGCCGAGGACGACCACTCGGGACCCCGTGGCCACCGCGGCGGCCGCCATCGGACGGTCGCCGCGCAGTACCGGTACCCCGATCCCCGCTCCGGCCGACTCGGCGACGCCGCCGAGGGTCGAGCAGGTGCACAGCACGGCCCGGGCTCCGTCGGCGGCGGCCCGCCGCAGGACGGCACGCACGTCGTCCGCGACCGCCTCGGGGCCTTCGGCGCGGGCGCGGTCGAGGAGCGATGCGTCGACGAAGTGCCGTAGTTCCAGGCCTGGGTGGTCTTCGTCGCGCAGGGCGTCGAAGACGGGGATGTGGACGGGTGAGGTGTGAAGGAGTGCGAGCAAGGTGCCTGACCTCAGAATCGGTCGGGGTGTGCCGCCAGCCAGTCCATCGCCGCCCGCTGCAAGTCCGGGTCGGCCGCCGGGGCCTCCTCGGGGTGGCGTTCCGCCCACTTCACGACGTACGGGCAGAGCGGGGCTACGGCGATGCCCTCGCGCTCGGCCATGGCGTACGGCTCGCGCGCCAGGGAGCCCGCGATGCCCTGTCCCTCGTGGGCCGGTTCCACGATGGTGTGCACGGGGACCAGAGCGCGCCCCGGCGCTTCGAGCACGAAGTACTCGATGTGGCCGACGACTTCGCCGTCGCCGCCGAGGGCGTCCAGGCGGCCCGCCGCCCGGTCGTCGCGGATCTCGGTCTCGCTCATGGGCACGCTCCTGGTCCGAAATGTGCGGCCGACGCGGTCAGGCCCGTACGGCCTGCGGGCTGCGCTCCTGGTCGGAGCCCGGCACCGGTGCGGACGGATCGGCGCCCAGGGCCACGATCCTGTTGTCGCGGTCCACATGTACGACCCGCGGCCGCAGCGCCCGTGCCTCGGCGTCGGAGACCTGAGCGTAACTGATGATGATCACCAGGTCGCCGGGGTGTACGAGATGAGCGGCGGCCCCGTTGATGCCGACGACTCCGGAGCCGCGCTCCCCCTCGATGACGTACGTCTCCAGCCGGGCGCCGTTGGTGATGTCGACGATGTGGACGAGCTCGCCGGGCAACAGGTCGGCGGCATCGAGCAGATCGGCGTCGATGGTCACCGATCCCACGTAGTGCAGGTCGGCCTGGGTGACGGTGGCGCGGTGGATCTTGGACTTGAATATAGTACGCAACATCTGGGCACTCCTGCAAGTAGGCTCCCTGCCTGCGTTCTTGCAGGTCAAGGGCTGATTTCACACCTTACAGTGAGTCGCATGTTCGGGCAGCTTTCCCTAGGTTTTCCAGGACTCATGCTGACCGATTGCTGACTTTCCTGACGGTGCATCAGGCCACGGCGTTGGGGTGCTCGGAGTTGTCACCGACCCCTGCGCTACCCCACGGCAAACGGCCGACGTCAGCCTACGCAAGGGGCTTCGAAGACGTTCGTGACCATCGCCACAGCGAGGCGTCCACCTGTCTCGGCAAGAGCCAAGCAGCGTGATGCGGGCCGGATGATCAAGTACGAACCAGGACACTCCCAGCTCATGGCCCGGCCCAGCCGATAGGAATCTGGGGAAGTCAGGTCACTTGCTTGATCAAGCGGCGCGGAACATAGCCGGTGATCGCCGGTTAGCCAAACCGGCGATTCCTTTGATCATTATCCTGCCCGCGCGGTGACGCTTGGCGGCGGCACGTGACGGGAGCCAGAGCCCCCCAGTAACCAATATCGAGCCGGGAAACCGATCAATCTCCGGCCGAGCATCCAGGAGCAAGCTGACCTTGAAACCGCAGAACACTGCCGACGAAGTCTCCACCCAAGTCGCCCCGCGTTCTGATCGACGCCCGGCGGATCCCATCCTCCTCGACACGGCCGAGGTAGCAAGGATGCTGAGCATGTCCACGAGCTGGGTCTACAGAGAGGCTTCGAAGCTTGGGCTGAAGGGATACAAGCTGGGCCGCGGCAGAAACGCCAAGGTTCTCTACAAGAAGACCGACGTCCTCCGGTGGCTGGAGCAGCAGAGAATCCATTAGCTCCATGCCACGCCCGCAGCCCGGCCGATACCCATTGGCTTCGATCTTGCATGAGGGTCAGATGGATTCCCGCCCGACGAATTCAACGAATTCCACCCAGGAGGCTGATCGTCGAGGGTGACTTCACGCTGCAGGGCGGAGCCGACGCCAACGTCCTGCTTCTCGATCGGTGCCCGGGTCTGGACGCCGTCTTCGTCGCCTCGTCCCTCATGGCAAGCCGGTGCCCTGCGGGTACTGCGGGAGCGGGGCTGCAGTGTGCCGAAGGATGTGGCCGTCGTCGGCTTCGATGACCTGGCGCCCATCGCCGAAGGAACGTCTCCGCACCTGACCACCGTGCATCAGGACATCAAGGGCATGGCACGCCTGATGACACAGTTGCTGTTCAACCGCACGCCAGGCAAGTCTTTGTCAGAAGAGAGTGACCACTCGCTGTCCGGACGGAGCCACCTGCGGTCGACCCAAGGAGCCCAGGCCCAAAGCGTGACGCCGGCTGCGACGGCCTGCCGACCGCACTCACCGGTATGCGCCGCCAGCTCTTCTGAGGGGCCTTTGTGAGCGACACAGGCGCTGCTTCGGTTACAGATTCCCCACCCTCAGTAATGCAGCGATCGTGCCAGCTCAGGCAGTCGCCTCCGCGACGACTCGGCTGCGGACGAACGTCTAGTACGGCTGGTCGCCAATCACTCGTGCGCTGTACTGGAGGCCGGGGCCGCTGCACCCCTGAAGGGTGCAGCGGCCCCGGCCCGGTCAGTAGCGCACGTTGCGCAGATCGAGCTTTCATGCCTCGTCGGGGTGCTGGTCCCAGTAGGCGCGGAGTGTCAATTCACGGTCTGCGAAGCGGCCCTGGTGGCACAGGCCGCCGTGGGCGAGGGTGACGCTCATCGCGAGGGGGGACTCGGTTGTTACCCAGTGCGGGGTCAGGGCGTGGCTCCACAGCAGGTCGCCCGGTCCCATTCGTACGGACTGGCGGTCGGCCGGGTCATGTTCGGGCGGTTCCTCTGCTGTGGTCTCGCCTACGACAGCGGCCTCGGCCGTGAGGTGCCGGCCCGCCTCGACCTGCTGAAGCGGGCACTGTACTTCCGGGGCTGACCGCCCCTCAGGCTAGGCAGACCACGGTGGTAGCTAGCGGCGGGGTCTACGCAGGTTGCCACTGACAGGCCCGGAGTCGCGTGGCTGTGGAGCCAGACCGGCGAAGCCGACCAGCCGGTCCGCATTGCCGAAGGCGTCCAGGTCCCCGCCCGTCGCGGCGATGAACTCCGCACCGAGACGTGCACCCATTCCAGGCAGACTGCGGATCACCTCGGCAGGGGGATACTTCCGAAACTTCGCCTCGATGAGGGCATCAAGCTCCACGATCTCGTGCTCGAGGGCCATCACTCCCTTCGCAACGCAGACCACCATGGCGGCCGCAAGATGCTCGCCGGGCAGCGAGGTGTGCTGCGCTTGGGCAGCCTCCACGGCGGTGCGAGCCAGGGCGGCGGCGCCTTTGACCTTGCGGTTCTTCAACCAGCTTTCAAGTCGTTTCGTGCCGCTGCGACGGATCGCTGCCGGAGTCTGGTATCCCGTCAGGAGCATGACCGGACCCTTGTTGGTCAGGTCCAGTGGCCTCTCCAACGCAGCGAAGATCTCCAGTAATTGGGCCCGCAGACGGTTGATCTGCCGAGTGCGGTCGAAGACGAGATCCAGGCGTCGGGCCGTCAGAGTGCGAAGGTCAGTGGCGATCTCGTCGCCGGGGTGAGCAGGCCTAGGTGTTGCGGGCCAGGAGGTTGTTGACGGTGCTGGCAAGCAGACTTTCGAACCAGCGGGTCCATGGTTCGTCGCGCCGACGACGACACGTCCCACAAGACGCGGCCGTCCGTGCTTGCCTCAGACGGTCGGGTCCCAGAGTCCGCCGGCTTCGCCGCGGGCGAGGTGCTCGGCGTAGACGCCGACCTTCCAGGCAATGACGGAACGGCACTCCTCCAGCGCCTTGATCTGCGCATCGACGCGCTGTCGATGCGTGTCGAGGAGCTGCAGGCGTTCCGCCTCGTTGCCCGGGCCGTGCCGTACCAGCTCGGTGAACCGCTTGAGATCGGCGAGCGGCATACCGGATTCACGCAGCTTGACGCAGATCAGCAACCAGTCCACGTCGAAAGCGGTGTACCGCCGTCGGCCGCCCGTGGTGCGCTGGACCGGTCCGACCAGGAGGCCCTCGCGCTCGTAGAAGCGCAGTGCATGCACGCTGAGTCCGGTCCGCTCGGCCACCTCGCCGATGCTCAGTGGCTCCGCATGGGTCTTGGTAGTCGCCATGCCGCCCAGCCTACGACTTGATCTAGACCGCGCTCTAGATCGTAGCGTCGTCGGCATGACGACCACTGATCAGCAGCCGCTTGGCTCGTCCTTCTGCGCCACCAGCACCGTCGAGGACGTCGTGGCCGACCTCGACCTGTCCGGCGTGACCGCCGTCGTCACCGGGGGCTACTCCGGACTCGGTCTGGATACCACCCGGGGCCTGGCGGCCGCCGGCGCCCAGGTCATCATTCCGGCACGTCGACCCAGCATCGCCCGCGCCGCACTCGCGGATGTGGCGGACTGCGACGTCATCCCCATGGACCTGGCCGATCCCGGCAGCGTGCGCGCCGCCGCCGCACAGATCAGCGACTCCGCCAACAAGCTCGACCTCCTGATGGCCATCGCCGGGGTCATGGCCACCCCGGAGCGGCGCGTCGGACCCGGCTGGGAAAGCCAGCTCGCCGCCAACCACTTCGGGCACTTCGCACTCGCCTGCGAGCTCTACCCGCTCCTGGCCGCCGCCGACGGTGCGCGCGTCGTCGTGAACAGCTCTGCCGGACACACCCTGACCGACATCCGCTGGCACGACCCGCACTTCCGCACCGGCTACGACAAGTGGCTGGCCTACGGCCAGGCCAAGACCGCAAACACCCTGTTCGCCGTGCAACTCGACGCCCTGGGACGCAACGACGGCGTCCGGGCGTTCGCTCTCCATCCGGGCAAGATCATCACTGGTCTCCAGCGGGAGATGACGCTTCGGGAGCAGATCGAACGTGGCTGGGTGGACGAGCACGGCAATGTGATCGACACCGGTTTCAAGACCCCCTCCCAGGGCGCCGCCACCGGCCTGTGGGCCGCCACGTCCCCGCTCCTCGACGGTCGCGGTGGCCTCTACCTTGAAGACTGCGACGTCGCGCGCGTCTCCGCCCCCGACCAGCCCATGGACGACGGCGGCGTCCGCGAATACGCCATCGACGCCGGTGCGGCCGCACGGCTCTGGGACCTGTCCATCGCAGCGACCGGCGCCACCCCCATCACCCGATGACCCCGTACCCTGCATGCGCCGAACTGTGCGCCACCGCGGCACTCGACGCGATACGAGCGCCCTTCGACCGCGCGGCGGCAAACCCCGACCAGCTCACCCGGCGCTCCGCTGTCGCCGCAGGCAGTGGGGTCCAGGGATGCCGCACCGCAATGCACCTCTGACTATCGAAGGCCGTCCGAGCCGGACGCCTGCCAGCGCATCTGCCACGACGATCCGGGAGATTGCCCGAGCCACGACATCAACTTCCTGACTCCGCATAGGCGTTGGTCCCGCGTCCGATACTTCTCGGCCGCCACCATCGGCTCCAGGTGCGAGATCACCTCGTCGACGCTCTTCAGCGTCGCCGGCCACTCCAACGGCACCGGCCGCGGCGGGAACTTCGTCGCCCACGCCCGCTGCGCGCTGCCCGACCGCGAGACCGGTGTCCACCCCGTCGCCGGCCCGGTGGTGCGTCGAAATGGTCATCATGGCCTGCCGAACAAGACGTCGATGCTGGCCGGGTCATACCCGGCTGCAGGCAGGGGCGCCGGTGCCGCCTGCGCGGCCCGGCGCGCGCTTGCCCAGATCGTCATGCAGGTGGTGGTTCAGGAAGCATGTCTCCCACCGTGCTTCGTCTGCATCGAGCGTTGGGCACAACGATCAACAGCCCTCTCGGGCATGGCACTTGTGGTAGGAGCAGGACTTTGCACGCTGTCAGCAGCCGTCGATGCCCTTGTGCGCCATCGACTTCACCCCTGACCCGACCCGACGCAGAAACGTCGTTGAGCGTTGACTAGACCTTTACCTTGTGTCGGGATTGTGATCATTCCGTGACTGGCCGAGATGTCCGATGGCTCCGTCTCTAGATGATCTTTACGTTATATCGACATAGCTAGTTTTCCGCTCGAAAGCTCTCTCCGTTCAACGAAAGGCTGGAGAGTCGGAAATGAATCGCTATCAGTCGCCCTCGCCCTGGGCGAGACGGCGGCTCTGGCGCGCCAGACGCATGCGCTACGTGGCAGGCGGGCTGACGCTCACACTGGCCGCGACCGTGCTGGATGTCAGCGCCGCGGCAGCTCAGACGCCGATCGCTGCGAACGCTCCCGTGCTCGGAGCCGCTCTGGCCACCGACGAGGCGTCGGCGCTGCTCATGGCGCGACTGCAGGACCGCAAGATCGAGGTTCTGTCGGCCCGCTCGGCCCAGTCCACCACCTGGGCTCTGCCCACGGGATCGCTGCAGACGGCCGTCTACGCGGGACCGATAGGCACCCGCAAGGACGGTGCCTGGCAGGACATCGACACCTCGCTGCACGACACTGGCTCCTCACTGGAACCCAAGGTCGCCGTGGCGGACGTGACGCTGTCCGATGGCGGCGACGACAAGCTGGCCTCCGTGGCCAAGGGCTCGACGTCATTCGGCCTGGGGTGGCAGGACACGCTCCCGGCACCGAAGATCGAGGGATCCACGGCCTCCTACGCACTGGGCGAGGGTCAGAAACTTGAGGTCACCGCGCTGGAGCACGGGTTCTCCGAGAGCGTCATCCTCGCTCAGGCGCCTGACGAAGCGGTGTCGTACCGCATTCCCCTGCGCCTTGACGGGCTGAAGCTGTCCCAGGCGACATCGGGTCACCTACTGCTCAAGGACTCCGACGGCAAGCTGGTCGCCGAGGCTCCGGCGCCCAGGATGTGGGACTCCTCCAAGGATTCCCGCTCGGGTGAGTCGCAAAATGTGGCCCCGGTCGACACGAAGGTCGAGACGGCGGCCGACGGGTCACAGACGCTGGTGCTGACCCCGGACGCGGACTACCTCGCCCGTGCGGACCTCCAGTACCCGGTGACCGTCGACCCGACCTCCACTCTGGCGGTCACCACCGACACCTGGGTGCAGACGCCCGACTACCCCGATTCCCAGGTCTCCTCGGCCGAACTCAAGTCAGGCACCTACGACACCGGCACGAACAAAGCCCGGTCGTACCTGAAGTTCGATGTGTCGGCCTTCCAGGGCAAGCACATCCAGGACACCAACCTCTCGCTGTACTCGTACTACGCCTCAAGCTGCTCCACCTCGGGAGCGGGCACCGAGGTACGGCGCATCACCAGCGACTGGGCCTCCTCCGCCGTCACCTGGAGCGCCCAGCCCTCGACCACGACCACGGGCGCCGTGGTCAACAAGGCGGCCCTGGGCTACGACTCCACCTGCCCGGGCGGCACGATGAACTTCGACATCGACGCCATCGTGCAGGCCTGGGCGAGCGGTTCGGCCAATTACGGCCTGCGAATCGCAGGTGCCAGCGAGACGGACCCGCTCACTTGGCGCAGGTTCCGGTCGGCCAACTACATCAGCGGCGACAACTCCGCCGAGCCGCACCTGACGGTGACCTACAACTCGTACCCGGCGGTGCCGACCAGCGCGGCCATATCCCCGAGCGTGGTCAACGCCTACAACGGCAAGCGGTACGTCACGTCCCTGACGCCGATCCTCTCGGCGAAGGTGAGTGACGCCGACGGCAGCACTGTCAAAGCCCAGTTCGAGGTGACGCCGGACCCGGCGTACAACGACACCACCTACACCTACACGGCCACCACCACGGCCGTGGCCTCGGGCGGCACGGCGAAGCTCACCATCCCCTCCGCCAACGCCTTCCCGAGCGGTTCCCACCTGCGCTACCGCGTCCGCGGCTACGACAGCACGGACTACGGCTCGTGGACCGGTTACAGCGTCTTCGTCCTGAACACGGCCAAGCCGGTTGCTCCGGCAGTCGTGTGCACGCCCTACGCCAAGGACACCTGGACAGCGAAGTCCGCCGCTGGTGCGCAGTGCACCCTGGACACCTCCTCCACGGACGGCCAGGGCTACTACTGGGGCCTGGACGATCCCAACACCCCCAGCCGAGTCGACGACACCACGGACGGCACCGGCGGCGACCCGCTGACGGTGACCGTGAAGCCGAACGACGGGTGGCACAGCCTCTACGCCAAGACGATCGACTCCGGTGGCAACCTGTCCACGACGACGACCGAGTACCGGTTCGGTGTCGGCGCGGACGGTGCGGCGATGGTCTCGCCGCGCGACGGTGACCGCCCGGCGCGCCGGGTCGCCCTCACAGCGACGGGCCGCACGAGCTACACCGGCGTGACATACCAATTCCGACGGGGCGAGACGGACTCCTGGCAAAACGTTTCTCTCGCTGATGTGACCCGCAACTCCGACGGATCCGCCGTCACTTCCTGGCCACTGGCCGCACCCAGCGGAGCGCCGGCTGCCCTGACGTGGAACATCACCACGTCCATCGCGCAGGACGGTCCGATCGACATCCGCGCCGCGTTCACCGACGGCACGACCACCGGCTACAGCCAGCCCGTCACGGTCACCGTGGACCGTGAGGCCGGAGACGCTCCCACCCAAGATGTGGGCCCCGGTGAGGTGAACCTGCTGACCGGCGACTTCTCCCTGGCGGAGAGCGACGCCGCCGCCTTCGGTCTTACCGCGACCCGCAACACCTCTTCCCGTCGGGCGACGAGCGACGACGGCATCGAGGGCCAGGCCGCCATCTTCGGCCCCGACTGGATCTCCGGCATCACGGCAGAAACCAGCGGCTCCGACTGGACCAGCACCCGCAAGACGTCCACGACGTCCGTGGAACTGGTCGACGCGCAGGGCCGGGGTATCGGCTTCACGGCCACCAGTGCCGGCGGCTGGAAGCCCGAACCGGGCGCGGAGTTCCTGACCCTGACCGGTTCATTGACCGGCTCCTTCACGGTGAAGGACACCGCAGGCACGACCACCTCGTTCGCCAAGGTCGACTCCGCCGCCGCGACCTGGCCGGCGACCACCTCCTACCGGTCGACCTCCAGCTCCACGACCACGGTCGTCTCGGAGAAGGTCGTCTCCGGTTCGCAGACCCTGGCCCGGCCGAAGTATGTGATCGCGCCCACCCCGGCGGTCTCCGCCAGCACCTGCGCCGCCACGCCTGCCACCAAGGGCTGCCGGATGCTGGAGTACGTCTACGCATCGACCACGACCGCCACGTCCTCGGCCTTCGGCGACTATGCGGGGCAGGTGAAGGAGATCCGGCAGCGCTCCACCGACCCCGGGGCGTCTTCCTCGACAGCCAAGACGGTGCAGACCTTCGCCTACGACACCGCAGGCCGTCTGCGCCAGGCGTGGAACCCGCAGATCACTCCCTCCCTCAAGACCGAGTACGAATACGACTCCGCCGGCCGGGTCACCAAGCTGACGCCGCCCGGTGAACTGCCGTGGTCCTTCTCCTACGGAAAGGCCGGCAACGCAGCCACGGCCGGTGAAGGCATGCTGCTCAAGACGTCGCGTGCGACCCTTCGCCAGGGCAGTGCCGACGTGACCGAGGGCACCGCCGAAACCAAGGTTGTCTACAACGTTCCGCTCACCGGAACAACAGCCCCCTACGCCATGGGGGCCACCGACGTGAAGGCATGGGGGCAGACGGACGTTCCCACGGACGCCACGGCCATCTTCCCCGCCGACACCACGGCCGCCTCCAACGACGGACGGACCCTGTCCTCCGGCGCCTACAAGCGGGCCACCATCACCTACATCGACGCCTCCGGACGAGGCGTCAACGCCGCGGATCCCGGTGGCCACATCAGTGCCACCGAGTACAACGCGCTGGGCAACGAGGTCCGTCAGCTCACCGCCGGCAACCGCCGTCTCGCTCTGGCGACTTCCGGAGACGACCTGGACCAGCTCATCCTGCTGGGCATCGGCGACTCCTCCCCGGCCGAGCGCGCGCAGCAACTGTCCACCTCCTCCGTGTACAGCAGTGACGGCCGTCTGCTGCTGGAGGAGTTCGGTCCGCTGCACCTGACCACGCTGACAACGGCCCTCGCGGCCGGAACCGGTGGCACCGACATCCCGGCAGGGACCGAGGTCGCCGCGCGGCCGCACACGGTCACCGCCTACGACGGCGGGCGTCCCACCGACGGGACGGCCACGGTCATCGACATGCCGACCCAGGTCAGCGCGGGCGCGCACGTGGACGGCTACCCCGCCGACGCCGACGTGCGGGTCAACAAGACCACCTACGACTGGGTCAAGGGTCTGCAGACCTCCACGATCGAGGACGCGGGCGGTCTGAACCTCACCAAGAGCACGTCGTACGACGCTCAGGGCCGGGCCACCAAGACGACTCTGCCGAAGTCGAACGGCTCGGACGCCGGGGCGACGGTGACGACCTACTGGTCGGCGACCGGAACCGGGGCCTGCCAGGGCCGGCCCGAGTGGGCGGACCTGCCCTGCTCCACGGCTCCCGCCGGTGCCATCACCGGAGGCGGCTCCAACCCGAGCGCGCTGCCGACCCGGACCGTCGAATACGACTGGTGGGGCAACCCGGCGAAGGTGACCGAAACGGCCAACGGCGTGACGCGCACCACCACCCTCACCACCGATGGCGCCGGCCGCATCACCAAGGCCTCGCTCACCGGCGGCGTCGGAACCGCGATGCCGGACACCACCAACACGTTCGACCCGGCGACAGGTCGGACCGTCACGGTGACCAGCAACGGCAACACCGTCACAACGACCTACGACAAGCTCGGCCGAGGCATCTCGAACAACGACGGCGCCGGCAACACCCGGACCGCGGAATACGACCTGCTGGGCCGTCCGGTGAAGGTCAGCGACTCGGCCCCGTCCACCACGACCTACTCCTACGACACGACAAAGGAACCCCGTGGGCTTCCCACGTCCATGACCGACTCGGTGGCGGGAACGTTCACCGCCGCCTTCGGCCCGGACGGAGAACTCACGACCGAAACCCTGCCCGGCGGCTACACGCTGAACCTCGGCTACAACGAGATCGGCGAGGACACCTCCCGGGTCTACACCCGTGACACGGACGGCATGATCGTGCTGGCCGACACCGTGGACTACTCCACGCACGGACAGATCGTCCACCACAACGGCACCGCAGGAGACACCACCGAGCAGAACTACCTCTACGACAAGGCCGGAAGGCTCACCCGCACGGACGACACCGCCGCGGACGAGACCTGCACGCGGCGCGCCTACGCGCTGGACGCCAACAGCAACCGCACCGGCCTCAGCACCACCGTGGGCGCCGCCGCGGGCGGATGCACCGACACCGGTGCGACCACGGTGACCAGCAGCTACGACAGCGCCGACCGGCTCGTCGGCACAGGCGTGGCCTACGACGCCTTCGGCCGGACCACCTCCCAGGCCAGCGGCACCACCATCGAGTACTACGCGAACGACCTGGTCCGCCGGCAGACCGCCGGCACCGTGCGTCAGACGTGGAGTCTTGACGCATCCGGCCGTCTGGCCGGATGGACCACGGAGAAGCAGAACACCGGCGGCACCTGGACCCAGACGGCTCAGAAGACGAACCACTACGGATCGTCCAACGGCAGCCCGGACTGGGTGGCGGAAGACACCACCGGCATCATCACCCGCAACGTCCGGGGGCTGACCGGCAAGCTCGAAGCCATCACGGCAGCCAGCGGGGGCACCGTCCTCCAGCTGACCGGCATCCACGGCGACATCGGCGTGACGCTCCCGCTCGACACCACCCAGGCACCGACGGTGCTGCGGCAGGACGAGTACGGCAACCCCATCGCCGGCAGCGCCACCGCCCGGTACGGCTGGCTCGGCGGCGAACTACGCTCCAGCGAAACCCCGACCGGTGCGATCCTGATGGGCGTCCGCCTCTACGACCCCTCCCAGGGACGCTTCCTGTCGATGGACCCGGTCCCCGGGGGCAGCGACAACGCCTACGAGTACGCCGGCGCCGACCCCAACAACCAGGTCGACCTCGACGGCAAGTGGCACAGGTGGCGCACCAAGTACTACTTCTGGGGCAAGGTCGTCGGCCACTCGTGGTCCTACTGGGACTACTGGGGCTGGGACGCCGGCTGGCACGTCGGATCATCCACCCGCGTCTACTTCAACAAGTGGGCGACGAACAAGATGGCCAACGAGGGCCCTTACATCCTCACCATCTGGGGCTTTGTCGCAGGTGTCATCGCGTGCATCAACGTGTACGCGGGAGCCATCGTCGCCATCTACGGCCTCTACGCGGCTCTGATCGTGTACTGGGCCTACCGGGCCAAGGAACGCGGCAAGTGCCTGAAGCTATTCACAACGGCCAAGTGGGTGGGCTCATACCCGGCCAACTACATCAACTACAGCTACGTCCGCTGCTGACCGGCTGAACCAGAAATATGCAGCAGCCCGCCGGTGGCCGCCCTCGGCCACCGGCGGGCCTTCCCACCCCCGCACCCCTTGCAACGTCCAAGGAGCCAGCATGAAAAGAAGGCCGGCTTTCGGCATCGCCTCCATCGTCCTCTTCCTCTTCGGATCCTTCCTCGCGGTCCTTTACGTCAGCGACCTCGCGACGGGTGGTCACGGCCCGAGGGGATTCATCGAGTCCGCCTGCGCCCTCCTGGCAGGCGCCTGGCTCGTCGGACTGCTCCACACACGAAACGCCGGAAAGCAGCGTCCCTAGCACCACGGCGGTCACCGCCCCTCGTCGACCAGGAAACGCCTTCCTCGGCATCGTCCACGCCATGTCCCACACCCTCGGCGCCACCTTCCACATCGCGCACGGCCGCACCAACGCGGTGCTGCTCCCCCACGTCATCCGCTACAACGGCACCGTGCCGACCAAGCTCACCGGCTGGCCAAAGTACGAGAACTACCGCGCCCCTGAACGCTTCCAGGACATCGCCCGCACCCTCGGCCTGCCCGCCGCCACGCCTCAGGAGGGCGTGGAGTCGCTTGCCCGCGCGGTGGAGCGGCTGCGCGATGCCGTGGGCATCGAGCCGTCATTCCGCCTGCTCGGCGTCGACGAGCGGAAGTTCCTCGAAGCCTTGCCCCAGCAGGCCCTCAACGCCTACGAAGACCAGTGCGCGCCGGCCAACCCGCGGATGCCCATGCTCGATGACATGCAGGACATCATGCGAGCCGCCTATCACAGCCCGGCATGAAGGGTTGTTGATGAGGGCGAGGTACTCCCCACGCATGCGAGTCGGCAGTACGGTCCGCCTATGGGGGATGAAGGCACCGTACCGTGCCCGCATTGTGGATTCTCCGTCCATGCGAGGGGAGTTGAGGTCATCTAGGCCGGCTTTCCGGATGACTTCGATGACGTTGAACGCATTGTCACCGGGGCCACGCGCTTTGCGGTGTGCCCGCAATGCCTCCGAGCCAATGAGCGCGTCGAACGGATCTACCTGGTGGCAATCGCCCCGGCTGAGCGGCTCCTGCTGCGACCTCCGACCGATGCCGACGGCCCGGATGTGGACGACCTGCTCGACGCCGTAGTCCCCCACATCCCGGAGAACTGGCGCGCGGAGGTCATCCGCGATGTGGCGGAGTTCCGCGAGGCCGTCGGGGTTGCGGCATTGTCCAGAATCCGCTTCGACTCATTGGCGGAGATCGTCGGCGTCGCGTCCGATGACGGACCGCCGCCGCTGTCACCTGTGGGAGCTCGCGATCGCCACTACCATGCCGCGCTCGCGCTGATCGGGCGTCCGGGTGTGGTGGTCTTCACAGCGCTGTCGGAAGGAATGACCGAGCGGGAGGCACGGTCCCGGCTGGATGAGGCGCGCCGGTTTCAGCTCACGATCAGCTTCTTCGAAGTTTTCGCCGAGACGCCGCTCGCGGGATTCGATCCGTACGCCGCTGTCGAGGACCACTTCGTTCCAGCCTGCTTCGAGGACGATCGGGTGCTGCACACCATCGCGATGGTGGCGGGGACGGGCAAAGAACGCGCAGACCCTGCCGTGATCGACGCCGCGCTCGGAGCCGCGGCAGGCGAACGGCCTTCCCCGCGTCGTCGGGAACTGGCCGAGGAACTCGTGGCGGCGCTCCGTCGAGGCGATGAGCTGCACGACGACCCGGACACGTGGCGCAGGCTCGTGGACACCGAGGATGTGCTGCGGGCAATCGTCGCCGGACAGCCACCGATCGACGCCGAGAAGGAGGTGGCGCAGATGACGGCCATCGCCTCCGCACTGGGCCACGGTGTGGAGGTGCTGCGGCGCCACCACGGCCGGATGCGCATCCAGGAACCGGTGAAGGACCTCGGCGGACTCGTCGACTCCACCCTCGAGGTGGCCGCCGAGCGCGAGAGTGATCCCCAGGTGACGGCTGCGACGCTCGCCCACCTGGCCACCGCCATGCAGTTCGACGACGCGATCGCACTGGTGCCGTTGCTGCTTGACCGACTCGAGCGTGAACGCCTGATCCTGGTCGTGCCGACCGTGCGGACTCTTGCCGAACGACTGACGAACAGCGGGGACCCACACCAGGCGCTTGCCCTGCTCGATCACGTGGACGAGGTGCTCGAGTGGGACTCGTTCGACCGGCATCAGGCCGCGACGCGACGTGCGAACCTGCTCAACGAGCGTGGGAACGCCCTGCGCGCGATGCTTGACACGCGGGGCGCTTTCACTGCGTACGAGCGGGCACTCGAGATGCTCCAGGGCTCCGGGCACGACGACGATACCCGTGTGGTCCGTCTCAACCGTGCCCGAGCGCTGCGTGATGAGGGATACCTGCCGCGAGCGATCTCGGAGTTCCGCGAGCTGCTCGACGGTCTCGGCGGGCGCGAGCGGTTCGATGTGCTGTTCGGCCTCGCGCTGGCGCTTCAGCGCAACGGTCAATGGCAGGAGGCGCAAGCCGTTCTCGACGAAGCGGCCGAGCTGGTACGCGCCGAGCCACTCGACGATCAACTGGCGCGCTTCGTGCAGACGCTGGCGACCAACGCCCGGGCGCTTGGACGGGAGGAAGCGGTACCACTGTTGCTGGACAAAGTGCGCAACAGCCCGTTCACCTCCGCCCGACAGCAGTTGCTGACACTTGGTATCAGCTCGGTCGCCGCACTCCGGTCGGGGGACCCCGGGCCGCAGCTGACCGCCATGACACTGGAGCTCGCGCGCAAGTTCGACCTGCCGGCGCGTGCCACAAGTGACCCGGAATTTGCGATCACATGGGCGGACGCGGTGCGTCTGGCCGGCGACAGAGTGCTCGCCCGGGAGGTCTTGGAAACCGCGCTCGTCTCCCTGCGCCAGCCGGTGGTCGGCATGCAGGCTGCCGGCGTGGCAGCGGAGATGGCCATCGACGATGGGCGGTGGCACGACGCGGGCCGCCACGTCGAGCAGGTCGGCGCGTTCCTGACGGATTACGCAAGTGCGGCGACGGCGGGCTCAACGACCGTGACCCTCGCCGATACGCTGTCGAACGTCCGCGCCCTGAGCGCTCGGCTCATCACCGCACCCGAGGGTGAGCGCCTTGATCGGTTACTCAGCATGGTCGCCGATCTTGGTTCATCGCTCCAGTTGTCCCTGCAGATCGCTCGCGAGCATCTGCCTGTCAGTAGCGAGATGCGTGCCCCTCAGGACGCCTCGGTACAGATTCTCCAGTGGCTCGAGGGCGGACAAACGCAGCTGCCGTTGCTTGTCGCCTCCGATGGCGGAGCCCCGACCGTGCATCGCGGAAAGCCGTTGCCCACCAGCCTCGTGGACGGGCTCGGCGAGCGTATCGCGAACCGCCTTGACCGGTCACTGCCTTTGGAATCCAGTGATGTCCTCGAGGGCGTCGCGACGTTCCGCGCCTTCCGCGATGCCGCGGCCGAAGCCCTCGCACAGCTGCCGATCGACCCCGCCGTACCGCTGACCGTCGTCCCGTCCGCACCCATGGCCGGCATACCGATGCATGCGGCACTGCCGGGTTACGACGTGGCGCTGAGCCCCAGCCTCGCCGTTGCTCTCTCCCTTGCCCATCGCGCCACCGCGTGTGTCCGGCAGGCCGACACAGTGGGCGAGGTCCGATGCTGGGGCCACGATGAACTCGAGCCGTTCGTGCCGGCCCTGATCGCCGGCGGCGAGGGGTTACGTGCCCTGTGCGCACAGCACGGGGCACCCTATGAGGTGGTCTCGGACACTGCTGCGACCCGCGCCGGCGTCGCCGAACTCGTCGACACCTCGACCTGGCTCAAACTGAGCTGCCACGGCGTCGTCAACCGCGACCGCGGCCGCTTCGGGCTCCTGCTCTCCGACGGGGAACACGCACCCCCGAAGATGTCCGACGTACTCAATCGTGCCGAATACGGCACCCGTTATCTGTACGACTGGAACGACGTGGCAGATACCCACAGTCGCTGCCGCGCCGTCGTATCGACAGCCTGCATGAGCGGCAGTACCGGCGTCACCCTCGGAGGGGAGCAGATCGGGCTCGCGCGCGCCTTCCTCAGGTCCGGAGTCCTTGCCTTCGTAGCACCGCTGTGGCCGGTCGTGGTCGGCCCCGCCCAGCTGTTTGCCAACGAACTTCTCGCCCGGTGCCTGGCCGAACCCGGTCTGCCGCTCGCGACCCAACTGACGCGAACCCGCGGCGCGCTGAGGGAAGCTGTCCCACCACGTGTAGCCGACGCCTTCGTGTTGCACGGCTACCCAGGTCCTGTGAACCCAACGGCTTAAGGAGCAACAGTGAACGCTGCCGACGTGACCCAGGCCCGCGCAACCCTCGCACATCTCGAGGGCAACGCGCTCGAGGAGGCGGCGCGGACCTATCTCTTCAGCGCACTCGACGTCGACCTCCCCAAGGAGGTCACGGACCTCTGGCAGGCAAGTTTCGAGGACCCCGACGAAGGGAGGCACCTCAAGGAGGAGATCGAGAAGCTGGCCGGGGATTCCGAACGTGACGAACTGCTGCGGCTCGGGATGCTCAGGACACTCGAAGATCGTCCCGAGACGGCTCCCTTGTTCGTGAACGCGGTCGGGCAAGCAGGTCAGAGCATGTTCATCGCCGAGCTGGGTGCAGTCACCTTGGCCGCCGCGTTTCTGATCCGCGAGTTTCACCGCAAGGGACGCGTCAGCGAGAAGCGCAGGAAAGAGATCAAAGGGCCGGACGGGCGGAAGTTCGTGGAGGAGTCCGAGGTGCGATACGCATCCGATGGTCCTCTCGCGCGCCTGCTCACAGCATTGGGTCTGGCAGAACCTCCCGCATAGACCATGTCGTTCAAAGCGCCCGCAGCCCGTGCTCCCGGATCTGCTCACGCACCCGCTCCGTCAGGTCCGGATCCGGCGTGGGGGTGTCGCGCAGTGGGAAGGGGATGCCGAGCGCGTCGTACTTGTGGGCGCCAAGCTTGTGAAACGGCAGGACGTCCACCCGGTCGACGTTGCCAAGGCCGGAGAGGAAGGCGCCGAGCCCGTCCACGGCCGCCGGGTCGTCGGTCCAGCCGGGCACCAGGACGTAGCGGATCCATACCGGGACGCCGAGGCGGTCGAGGCGGGTGGCGAAGGTGAGGGTGGGTGCGAGTTCGCCGCCGGTCAGTTTCCGGTAGGTACGGACGTCGAAGGACTTGATGTCCAGCAGGACCAGGTCGGTGTCGGCGAGGAGATCGTCACTCGCGCGGGCGCCGAGGAAGCCCGAGGTGTCGAGGGCCGTGTGCAGGCCGAGTGCCTTGCACCGGCGGAAGATCTCGGCCGTGAACGCGGGTTGCAGCAGGGCCTCGCCGCCGGTGAGGGTCACGCCCCCACGGGCGGCGGTGATGAAGGCCCGGTACTTGTCGATCTCGGCCATCACCTCGTCGACGGTGGCCCGTTTACCGTCGCGCATGTGCCAGGTGTCGGGGTTGGCGCAGTACAGGCAGCGCAGTGGGGAGCCGCTGAGGAACAGCACGAACCGGGTCCCGGGACCGTCCACTCCCGTGGACAGGTCCCAGGAGTGGATCCGGCCCGTCACCGGCTCGAGGGTGGTTCTCACAGCGATCCGTGGAAGGTGCGGCTGATCACGTCGAGCTGCTGCTCGCGGGTCAGGCGGACGAAGTTGACGGCGTATCCCGAGACCCGGATCGTCAACTCCGGGTGTTTCTCCGGGTGTTCCATGGCGTCCTCCAGGGTCGCCCGGTCCAGGACGTTGACGTTCATGTGGAAGCCGCCGGAGGCCAGCGAGGTTGACGCGGGCGCTGAAGAACTGCATCTGCCGGCCCACCGTCATCGCGGAGACGCAGCAGGCGATCGCGGTGTCGTCGCCGGTGCGCGGGCGCAGCAGGTCGTCGGACTCGTACTGCACGGCGCTGGTGTCGATGGACACTCGGGCGCAGAACTCCTTGAAGCCGTCCGGCAGTTGAGGTGACCACAGCACGGTCAGGTTGGGCTCCGGGGCCGGGCCGAGGTTGTAGAGCGTCTGCAGGAAGCGGAAGGAGGTGCGGGTGACCAGGGTGCGTCCGTCGCCGCCGATACCGCCGATGGACTCGGTCACCCAGGTCGGGTCGCCGGAGAACAGCGCGTCGTACTCGGGGGTGCGCAGGAACCGTACGATCCGCAGCTTGATCACGAAGTCGTCGATCAGCTCCTGGGCGCGGGTCTCGTCAATCGTGCCCTCGTCCAGATCCCGCTGCACATAGATGTCCAGGAAGGTGGAGGTGCGGCCCAGTGACATCGCGGCGCCGTTCTGCTCCTTCACCGCCGCCAGGAAGCCGAGGTAGAGCCACTGCACCGCCTCGTGGGCAGTGGCGGCGGGGCGGGAGACGTCGCAGCCGTAGGAGGCCGCCATCTCCGTCAGTTCACCCAACGCCCGTATCTGCTCGGCCAGTTCCTCACGGTCACGGATGACATCCGGACTCGAGGGCCGCGCGTCCAGCAGTGCGCGCTCGGCCTGCTTGGCCTCGATGAGCCGGTCGGTGCCGTACAGCGCGACGCGTCGGTAGTCGCCGATGATCCGGCCGCGGCCGTAGGAGTCCGGCAGGCCGGTGATGATGCCGGCCTTGCGGGCGGCGCGCATTTCGGGGGTGTACGCGTCGAAGACGCCGTCGTTGTGGGTCTTGCGGTAGGCGCCGAAGACGCGCGTCACGAAGGGGTCTGCCGTGTAGCCGTACGCCTTCAGCCCGTTCTCGACCATCCGCAGGCCACCATTGGGCATGATCGCCCGCCGCAGCGGGGCATCGGTCTGCAGGCCGACAATCAGTTCACGGTCGCGGTCGATGAAGCCAGGCCGGTGCGAGGTGATCGTCGACGGGTTGCCCGGGTCGACATCCAGGATTCCCTTGCGCCGCTCCTCGGGGAACAGCGCGGCGACCTTGCGCCAGACGGCAAGCGTGCGCTCGGTCGGCCCGGTCAAGAACACGGAATCGCCTTCATACGGCGTGTAGTTGGCCTGGATGAAGTCGCGCACGTCGACCCGGTCCCGCCAGCGCGTGCCGGCGAAGCCACGCCATGCCTCGGTCGTCGGCCTGGGTCCAGCTGTCACCGTTGCCGTCATGGCCGGTCTCTCCCTCGCTCTGCACATGAACTTCTGTGCTTTCGATGCTCGTCGCCCGCGATGTCTGCGGGGAGGGCCTGTCGGAGTACCCGGGGCGCGCCATCGGTCACTCGCTTGCCGGGCCGTTGGGCCCTGTCAGGCCCGGTCCGGCACCGCCTGGCCGCCGGCGTACGAACCACCGGGGCACCCCCGCCGACGAGCGGAGGTGCCCCGGTCTGACGAGCGCGCAACCCTCAGAGCAGCCAGCGGTTCCGACTGACGAAGGGCAGCCGCGCCCAGGCCCTGCCCAGGCCCCAGGTGGCGCCGGCGCCCGCGGCCGCAAGCGCGATGAGGACGACGGCGTAGACAAGGTGGTAGTCGGCGAAGGGGTTGGTCGACATGCTCGCCGAGCCGTCGGACAGGTGCTTGGCCGGCGGCCACTCCGCTATCCACATCAGCGCCATCATCGCGGTGCCGGCGACCGCGGCGAGCCGGAGGCCGATGCCCGCGATCAGGGCGAGGCCGATGCCGAGCAGACCGAGCATGAACAGCCAGTCCGCCCACGCGGCCCCGGCCCAGTCGTGGAAGGTGGACTCCATCGGCCCCACGGCAACGCCGCCGAGGAAGCCCTTGGCCGGTGAACCGCCGTCGATCCAGCCGTTGCCGGACTGGGTGGCGTAGCGGAAGCCGAAGGTCTTGTCGAGGAACGCCCACAGGAAGACGAATCCCGTCAGGATGCGGAGCCCGGCGAAGACGTAGGCGGTGGTCGCCGTCGCCGTCGTGACGCTCGCCTCAGCCGTCCCGGTCCTGCGCAGGGACGGGGGGCGGAATCCCAGGTGCCGGTGGGGGTGGTCGTGCACTGCCATGATGCTCATCCCTTTCGAGGGGTGCGACGCGCAGGATGTGGTCGACTCTCGTTGCGCCTTCAATGTCCCGCGTCATCGACGCCCGCCGGAGGGGCTGCAGGGCCCGGACAGCGGGCCGAACGTCCCCCTGCGCGGGCCATGTTGGCCTCCGTCAGCCGTCCCAAGCCCAGTCGGCCACCTCCGGCAGATCGGTGCCGTGGATGCGGATCCATTCGTCATGGCGCAGCCGGGCGTCCTCCATCCGCTGCCGTACGCCCGCGGCGCGCACGGCGAGGCCGGGGACGCGGTCGATGACGTCCATGACCAGGCGGTAGCGGTCGAGGTCGTTGCGGACGACCATGTCGAACGGCGTGGTCGTGGTCCCGATCTCCTTGTAGCCGCGCACATGCAGGTTTTTGTGGCCGGTGCGGCGGTAGGCCAGCGGTGGATCAGCCACGGATATCCGTGGTAGGCGAAGATCACCGGCTTGTCGGGGGTGAACAGTCCGTCGTACTCGAAGTCACTCATGCCGTGCGGGTGTTCCTCTGCGGGCAGCAGCCGGGCGATGTCGACGACGTTCGCGACCCGTACGGCCAGTTCCGGCAGATGGGCGCGCAGCAGTTGCGCCGGCCGGTGACCTCCCACAGCAGAAGGCACACGGGCCGATAGCCGACGCCGGCATCGGCGACGCTCGCCACCGACACCGCGAGCCAGTGACCAGCGCTGCCTCGGCACCCGGTGCAAACGCATCGTCAAACGCGCCACGGATGGGCTTTGTTCGCCGTCGCCCACTTGATCATGGCTATGCGCCTTGCCGCTGCAGAGCCAAGTCCGCGACGTATCGGCGCTATTCACTCCGCCTCGCTTCGGCCTGGCCCAGGCGTGCCTGAGTGTTCACGGTGGCGGGGGTCTCGCGCTCTCCTTCGGTGTCCACGTGGGGCAGGAGCCTGTCCAGCCAGCGGGGTGTCCACCATGCGGATCGGCCGAGCAGGGTCATGGCCGCGGGCACGAGCAGCAGCCGGACGATGGTGGCGTCGATGAGCACGCTGGCGGCCAGTCCCAGGCCGAGCATCTTGACCACGATGTTGTCGCTGACGATGAATGCCGCGAAGACGCTGACCATGATGAGCGCCGCACACGTGATGACGCGCGCTGTGATCTCCAGGGCGTGCGCGACGCTCGCCTTCGGTTCCCCGGTGCGCAGCCATGCCTCGTGGACGCGGGAGAGCAGGAAGATCTCGTAGTCCATGCTGAGCCCGAAGACGATGGCGAACATCATCATCGGCACGTAGCTCTCGATCGGAACGTCACCGGAGACGCCCAGTGCCGGGCCGCCCCAGCCCCACTGGAAGACGGCCACCACGACGCCGTACGAGGCCGCAATCGACAGCACGTTGAGTACGGCCGCTTTGAGGGCGACGAGCACGCCGCGGAAGACGACGAGGATGACGATGAAGGCGAGGCCGACGACCACCGCGATGATCAGGGGCAGTCGGCTGGAGACGATGTCCAGGAAGTCGACCTGAGCGGCCGTCGTACCGGTCACATACGTACGGGCAGCGGTGCCGGACACCGCCTGGGGCAGGACGTCGTCGACCAGCCGGTTGACCAGATGGGTGGTCTTCTCATCCTGCGGAGCGGCCACCGAGTACGCGGTGCCGATCAGCACATCACCGTCCGATGTGGCCTTCAGGGGAGTGATCGTCGCCGCGTCCGGCACCTGGGCCAGGGCGTTCTGTGCGGCGGTGGCCAGTGACGCGCGGTCGGCCTGTGGGACGTCGGTCTGGTCGATGACGAGGGTCATCGGGCCGTTCGAGCCGGGCCCGAACGCGGACGACATCAGGTCGAAGGCGCGTCGGTCGGTGAAGGACTTCGGGTCGGCTCCGTCGCCGATGTGTCCGAGCTGGATGGAGAAGAGCGGGATCGCGAGGACGGCCAGGACCGCGACGCCGGATGCCAGGAACCTCCAGGGGTGGCGCTCCACGCGCTGGGCGTAGCGGTGCCAAGTGCCGTGGGCCTCCTCGCCGGGTTCGGCGTCGGTCTCGGCGACGGGCTTGCGTACCCGCAGCGTGTCGATCCGCCGGCCGAACAGTCCGAGCATCGCCGGGACCAGGGTGAGCGCGCCGAGCACGGCCGTGACCACGGTGACGGCGGCGGCCAGGCCGAGTTTGCCGATGAAGCTGATGCCGGAGACCCACAGGCCCGACAGGGCGATGACGACCGTGCAGCCGGAGACCAGCACGGCGCGGCCGCTGGTGGCCGTCGCGAGGCCGGCCGCGATCACCGGGTCCTGCCCGTTCATGAGGTTCTGGCGGTGCCGGGTGATCAGGAAGAGCGCGTAGTCGATGCCGACACCGAGACCGATCATCGTGGCGAGTGTCGGCGAGACCGTAGCGAAGGTGAACGCCGTGGCCAGCAGTCCCAGGAGTGCCAGTCCGCAGATCACTGCGATGAGCGCGGTCAGCAAGGGCAGTGCTGCCGCCACGACGCTGCCGAAGCCCAGCAGCAGCACGAGGATCGCCACGCCGAAGCCGATAGCCTCGCTGATGCGGTCGTCGGGTTCCGGCCGGGCCAGTTCGCCGAGCGGGCCGCCGTACTCCACCGTCACGTCGGCTGCGCGCAGCGGTTGGACAGCCGTGTCCACCCCGTCCAGGTAGGAGGAGCCGAGCGTGGAGGGCTGGGCGTCGAATCTGACAGTGATGTAGGCCGTCTTCCCATCGGTGGCGAGTGGGCCGACGTTCGGGGTCCCGGCGGGCGGCGGGGTGGTGCCGGGCGCGGGCAGGGGGTTCTGCGCGCTGATCACGTGAGGCAGTTTCTGCAGGTTCGTCACCACGGTCGCGATCTGGGAGCTGACGTCGGTGAGCGGTTTGGAGGCGTCGTGCAGCACGATCTGGGCGCCGTATCCACCGGCGTCGGGGTCGTGTGCCTTGAGGACGTCGAGGCCGTCCTGTGACTGGGAACTGGGCAGGGTGAAGTCATCCGAGTACTCGCCGCCGTGCGCCCGGTCCAGCACCTGGAGCCCGGCGAGGGCGGCCAGCCACAGGACGACGACGGTCACGAAGTGGCGGGCACACCACTCGCCGACGCGCCGCAGCACGCCTTTGCGGGGAACGGTGGCACGCTCGGCTGCGGGCTGAGATGACGACATGCTGACTCCCGACGACCACCGGCGCTGCCGCGGCGACGGTCCGTGGGGACCCGCGCGAGGGCCTCCCGAGGAATGACGTACCGGACTACCGCCAGTGAAAGGGCCTCCGGTCCCCTCAGCACTTCCGCGCGGGAGAACGGGTGACACGACGGGCGCCACGTCGCGGGCTGCCCCACATTGGGCGGCAGCCGTACGGGTCCCGGGAGCAGCCGTACCACCGAAGCCCGACGCCACCCTCCCGACGGCCGTCCTGCCCACCACCAACGTCCAGCCCTGTCCGACGCCACTGGGCCCTTCGGCGTACACGACAGCCGCTTGAGCACATACGGCTGCCATGTCGACATGCCACTCACCGTGATCGATTTACCCAGAGCAAACCTCGCACGGCTCCGCCTCCAAACGGGCTCCCCTGGGGAGAATCTGGGGAGTTTCGGCCGCGCCGGGAAGCGCGTGGGGAGAATCAACTGCATAGCGCCGCACCAACCTGAAAGGCAATGAAAGAGGCATCAGCGCAGGTCAGGTCAGGTCAGGACCACGCAGGACTGCGTATCCGCCGGTCAGCGCCACCAGGTAGACAACTGCAAGAAGATCTCTTCGTCCCTCCGGCTTGGCAGAGTCCTGCCCGTTTGAGATGCGCACTTCTGCCCGCCTCCGGCCTGCCTCAATTCATGATCAAGATCCGGACCATAGACGGCCCAGAGTCCGCCAACGTCCCCACAAACGACATACTCACACTGGTCAGAAGCATGCGCGGCAAGTCTCGCCCAGAACCGCCAGCAGACGAAGCCTGCTGTCTGCAAGTGTCGCATCAAGCCGCTTGCCATAGACCAGCATCCAGAATGCGGGCCGCCTTCGTGATGCTGCCCGGCATCAGATGCCGGTAGGTGCGATACGTCTCCTCGATGGACTTGTGGCCCATCCATTCTGCGACGTCGGTGATCGGTATCCCGTTCCCGAGCGCGTTTGAGGCAAAAAAGTGCCGAAAGCCGTACATGCCGACACCGTCCTTCGCGGAAAGGTTCTTGAAGAGCTTCCGCACACGACGGCGTTCCATTGGCTCCGTGTAGTACCCACTGGGACCACGCAGCAGATAGCCCTCCTTCGTGGTCCCATGCTTCTCCTCGTATCGCTCCATCGCTTCCCGGACCGATCGCGGCAGAGGAACCTCCCTGAACTCACCCGCCTTGCGGTGCTTCAACTTCGCCGGCTTGTGCGTGTTGGAGTGGATCTGCTCATGCACTCTATAGACATCGTCCGCCACGATGTTGTTGACGTTGACCGCCCGGGCCTCGCCATTTCGCAACCCACAACCTGCCATCATGACGATCTCGAGCGCGAGAAGCTCATCAGCGACAGCTAGCGCTTTCCCCACGTAGTCGAGGGATGGGATGACCACCTTCTCCCGGACGTACTCCGGTTCTTGGACGCCCTTTGCAGGGTCATCCACCATGGCTCCCTTGCCATAAGCGTCCCGCAGGATCGCCTTCAGCGTGCGGAATATGTTCACCTGGTTGCCGCGACCGACCCCATCGGCCTCCAACTCGTCCAAGAAGCGCTCCACCACGATCGGCGTGACAGAGTTCAGCTTCCGCGACCCGAGCCGGGGAATGATGTGCACATTGATGGAGCTGTCAACGTGCTCGCCCGTGGAGTACTCCGTCATCCGGCGCTGCCGGGGCCGCCACTGCTTCGCGTATTCCTCGACCGTCTGCTGGCCGAGTTCTCGGCGGGCCTCGGCAACGGATGGCGCCGTGCGCTTCTTCTCCGCGTAGAGCTGCGTGAGGCGTTCAATCGCGTCGTCCTGTGTGCCGTAGCCGGTCTCTTCGCGCTGCTTGCCGAGAGCGTCCCTGAATCGAATCGTGTACGGATGTGGGCAGCGCGTTGGCTTGGCACAAGCGCAGTCCTTGAAGAAGGACCCCATGCCACGGGCGAGTTGTCGGGGCACGAATGAAACCTCCGGGTGGGGGCTGGTGAACTACCCTGGCCGGGTCACTCCCCAGCCCAGAGGTCAGCAACGCCAGGACGCCACCGCGCCCGACGCTGACTGTTTGCTGACCCCAGCCCGGCTATCATGCCCTTGACCTGCGGAGATGACCAAGCGTTAGATCTTGGACCTGAACATAGTGCGCAACATCGGAGCACTCCCACAGGTAAGCTCCCTGCCTGCGTGTTTGCAGGTCAAGGTCTTTTTTCACACCCTATGACGAGTCGCATGTCCGGGCAGCTCTCCCTGGACCCCTGACGAACGACCGCCATCAGCGTACGCAACAGCCCCCGAAGACTCTCGTGACGATCGCCACAGCAGGACTCGACCACCCGACCATGTTCTCCGCCCTGCGGGCCTCGCCCGGTGCCCGCCGCTACTACGACAAGCAACGAGCCCGCGAGGCCGGCTACAACCCGGCCCTGCGGCAGCTCGGCAACCGTCTCGTCGGCATCCTCCACGGATGCCTCAAGACCCGAACCCTCTACGACGAAGCGACCGCCTGGTCGCACCACGCCTACACCCCTGCCGCTTGACATCAAACGACATGGGGTGCCTGACCTGTCGTCTGCCGGAGCCATCACGGGCACGGCCGCCTGGACCGTAAGGAGGAGGCCATGGACACGTCACTAGTAGCACCCGTGACCGTCATCGCCCTGCTGGTGATCCGAACCACGCTGGTGGAGATGCGCCACCCGGGAAGCGCACGCCGACAGTGGCGCTTCCTTGCCCGCCGCCGGCCGATGACTGCGGGAGCAACCGTGGCGGTGCTTCTCTGCATCGGCGGATGGCGGGCAGCCGGGACCGCTTCCGTGGCGTGGGCCGTGCTGGCCGGGGCACTCGTCGCCCACCTTGTCCACCTGGCCACCGGGCCGGAAGCGAACAAGGCGGCGAACCGGAATGGCGGACGTCATTGAACTGCCGGGTGGCGCCTGCGCGTGCCCCACTCCGGGAGAAGTGACCCGGGTCGGCCCGTCTGCGCGGTCGAACGAGCCCGCCGCCGCTGCGAGGGCAGCAACTGAGATCGTCCTGCTCGACAATGACGGTCGCGCCATTGCGCGACTGCGCCTCCGCGCCTGCACGAGGTGCCGTACAGGGCGGGTCCTGGACATCTCGGTGTGCGACGCCTGGCAACGACAGGGCCTGGGACGCGAGCTCGTTCATTCCGTGCTCGCCCTTCGCCCCAGCTACTCGCCGACAAGGCCGACTCTCGCCCCGGCCACTTCGAGCAGCGTGTCGAGGTCTTCACCCCGCCCTCCCTGCACCAGGGCGGCCGCCGCCCGGACCGGCCCTCGGCGGCCGGACCGACGCCGACCACGGCAGCGAGGTCGTCCTGCACACCACCGGCCTGGACGACATCAGCCGCGTACGACTCATTCGCCCCGGATCCGCCACCCATGTCACGGACTTCGACCAGCGGTCGGTCGCCCTGGACATCACCCGGCGCACAGGCGGCGCGCTCACCGCGGCTGCCGGACCCGAAGGGCAGCAGCCTGTGATGCACATCACGCACCCCAGTGCAAAATTTACCCAGTGCAATGATGCTTGGGTCCTGCGCACCCGTACTCCCTGACACACAGCTCGCTCACGTCAGGAGGCTCCATGCCGATCTCCCGCAACAAGGCCGGGACGGTCTTCGTGTTCGGCGCGATGGGTCTGACCCTCGCCGCCCTCGCCTACCCCGCCATGCTCGGCATCGAGAACGCGGCGACGAACACGTCCCGCATCATCGCCAACACCCCGTACGGCCCACTGACCGAGGCCGACCGTGACTTCGTCGTCAAGGTCCGCTCGGCCGGCCTGTGGGAGTACCCCTTGGGAGAGATGGCGATGGCGCGGGGCACCACGAAGGAGATGAAGGAGGCCGGCGAGCACCTGATCGTCGGGCACGCCGGGCTCGATGAGATGTGCCGGAAGATCGCACCGGAGCTGAACATCACCCTGCCCAACCAGGCAAGCCCTCAGCAACAGCAGTTCGTGGCGACCGTGGACTCCAAGAGCGGCCAGGAGTTCGACTCCACCGCCGTCAGCATCATGCGCGTCACCCACGGCCAGATCTTCCCCGCCATCGCCAAGATCCGGGCAAGCACCGAGAACGTCCTGGTCCGCCAGCTGGCCGACCTCGCCAACGACACGGTTCTGGACCACATCACGGTCCTGGAGAACACCGGCATGGTCAACTACGAGCAGGTCAACTTCCAGCAGACGAGCCCGCCCAAGCTCCCCAAGGACCAGCTGACCCCGCCCCCCGCCCAGCCCGGTGCCCCGATGGTCGCCCTCACCCCGCGCCCGGACCTGGACGTCAACACCAGCTCCCCGACCCCCACACCCAACCCGACCATCGAGTGAACGGCGAGGCGGCGCACCCTCGCGACCGCGATCACGCACACGCCGACGAACTCGGCGGCACATGCCCCTTCGGGTCGTACACGACGGCAATGGCATCGCCGGGTTGGGTGGTCTCCCCGCAGCCGCGCCAGACGCGGACCTGCAGCGGTACGTCGTCACGGTCAGCGACCGAGCAGAGGTAGCGGCCGCGACTGGAAACCGCTCCTGGCCCGCCGGCCCCGCCGGGATCAGGCGTCGCGGGCCACCGGGACGTCCACCGCCCACCCCAGCGGGTGCGGCTCCGCGTCGTCGAGCGCCGGCGCCAAGGGCTCTCCCCCAGCCTCGTTGAAGGCGGCAAGGGCCTCCATGAGCGCCAGCCGCTGTGTTGGGGTGAGCCGTTCGACGATGGCGGCGATCTCGGCGCGACGCCGGGCGGTGACGTCCTCGACCGTGCGTCGGCCTTCCTCGGTGAGCCGCAGGAGGGTCTCGCGGCGGTTCTCGGGATTGGCCTGCCGGTCGGCCAGCCCCGCCGCGATGAGGCGGTCGACCATCCGCATCGCGGTGGACGGTGCCACCTGGAGCAGGTCGGCGAGCGCGACCAGCTTGGTGGCCCCGCGCGTGGACAGCACCACCAGCATTCTGAACTGCGGGAGCGTCACGCGTTCCTCGACCGCGGCAAGGGAACGGGCGGAGACCGCCACCAGCAGTCGCGACGCGGTCAGCACCGCACGGGTCACCACGTCAACATCGTCCATCGCCCCCGCGGGGGTCTCGCGCTCCGGCATACGTCCTTTGTACCGTGCCGAAGTCCCTGCTCACTCAGGCGATGGGAACAGATTTTCCTTCCTCATGACCGTGGTGGCGCAGCAGGAGCATCGCGGCGTCGTCCCGCGGTGGCCCGGCGGCGTGCTGGAGCACCGACGCTCACGCGCGTAACGCCCCGGACGACGTGTCCGGGGCGTCGGCGTCGCGGTGGCCGCTTTCCCTTTACACCGCGGCGATACCCTCCATGCCGGAGTCGGCGAAGGTGGGCAGTCCGGTGGCGGTGGTGACCTTGGTGAGGGAGCCGTTCCGGCCGATACGGAAGCCGTCGACGGTGCCGGAGACGGCGTTCTGCACGTAGAGGAACTTCTCGTCCTGGGTCACCGCCAGGTCGATGACCCCCTGGGACCTGGCCGACGGGGGCGTGGCGATGCCGACGTCGTTGGTGAGGGCGAGCCGGCCACGGGCGTCGGTGCGGTAGCCGGTGACGGTGGAGTTGCCGGTGTTGCCGCCGTAGAAGAAGTCACCGGCGCGCTCCAGCCAGCACAGCGTGTCCTGGCCGTTGGCCAGCGGTCGCAGGACCACCTTGAGGTGGCCGTCGGCGCGCACTTTGTACGTGCTGACCGTCGACTTCTCTGCCTCGGCCACCGAGCATCCGGCCGCCCTTGTCGAAGGTGATCGCGAACGGCACGCCCCCGGCGGAGTCGTTGACCACCGGCCGGGGTGCGGGACGTCCGTCGCGGCGTATCGGGAAGACCTCGATGGTGTTGGTGGATTTCGTGGTCACGGCCAGGGCCCGGCCGTCCGGGGTGAAGGCGACCTGGCCGGGCGAGCTGGAGAACAGCGGGACCTTGTCGTTGTCCAGGCCGAGGGAGCGGTGCGCGTCGCGCAAGGGCTTCAGCCCCTTGGCCGTGATCCTGAAGCCCTGGAGGCTGCCGGCGCCGCCCGCGTTCATGACGTAGGCGAGGTTCCCGTGCACGGCGATGGAGGCCGGGAAGTCACCGCCGGAGTCGACCACTTGGCGGCGTGTCAGCTTCTGCCCGTCGACCTGGAAGGAGGTCACGGTGCCGCTGCCCGCGTTGACCGCCAGCAGCAGGCCCGAGGTGTCGTCGTAGACGAGGGAGCCCTGCGAGGCGAGGGAGTCGGTGGGGGCGTCGATCTGGTCGCCGCCCTTGCCGCCGGTGGCGTAGCGGCCGGCGGCGCTGAGGGTGCCGTCCTTGCCGCGTTTGAAGGCGTGGATGGTGTTGCCGTCGAGTTCGTTGCCCTGGACGAACACGGCATGGTCCGCCCCGGCCTTGAGCGGCTGCGCGGCCCGGCCGCCGGGCTCGCCCGCCGAGGCGACGGTCACCGTCGCGACCGCCGCCGCGGCGGCGACGATGCCGGCCCCGGCCGTGAACAGCCGGACCTGTAGCGGGGACTTGCGCCTGGTGTGCCTGCTCATGTGCCGCTCCTCGGGGCTCGGGCCGCCACCGTGGGCCGGTGGCGGACGGGACCAGAGTTGTCCGTGGGGCGAACGGGGGAGAGCGGTTTCGCGGCCGCGTCAGGTTCTCGTAAGGACTACGGCCCTCCCCCAGCGCGACGCCGGACCGTCGCCGTACCACGAGGCGCACCGCCCAAGCCATCGCAGGGAAGTGCGCGGAAAGCGGCCGGAAGGACTGGCCCTCTCATTTTGCATCGTGCAATGCTCGGACAGGGGGCCAAGCTGATGGCTGATTGCCGTCCGGCGCCCAGGAGTGACATCGGCAAAGTAAGCGGGACGGCGCATCGGCCGTCGGCGGGCCCCCGCGTCTGTCGGTCCGAGCAGGGTCAGGAAGACGAGACCGTGACCGCCCAAGAGCCAGGCGGCGAGGGAACACCCAAAAGGCGGGCGGGACGCCGTCCGGCTCCACTCCGCGATCGTCGGGCGCAAAGAAGTCCTCGCGGAACTACGGCAGTTACTGAACGTCGAGAGCGGCATCGACGACGGGATCGCCCCGCCTGTCGTCCTCTCACCACCTCCGGGGCTCAGACCATGCTCGACACAGTCGTGCCTGACTGCCTTCCGTACCTCGGCAACCACACACCCGCACGAGACGCAGACCAGCCGACAGCGACCAGGCCGGGATGCTCTCGTACTGCAAGATCCGACGCAAGGCGAGGTGCCGGCGGAGTCACCACAGAATGGAAAGCGACGCAAGGCAGGCCGCACATCACACGTCGTTGTCCGGCCAGCCCAGGAGCCGGGCGCCGATCACCGCGGTCTGCAGGGTGTAACGGTGCACGGAGTCGGCCGGGTTGGCGCCGGTGAGCTTGTGGATGCGCTCCAGGCGGTAGGTCAAGGCGCGCACGCTCAGGCTCAGGCGGCGGGCCGCCTCGGCCGCGACACACCCCGAGTCGAAGTATGCGGTGAGTGTGTCGACGAGCGGCCGGGCGCCGCCGCGCGCGGACTCCAGTGGGCCCAGGGTGTTGCGCACGAGGTCGGCCATGGCCTGTCGGTCTCGGGTCAGCACCGGGTAGACGAGGAGGTCGGCGGCGCGCAGCACCGGCTCGTCAATGTGCAGCCGGTCGGCCAGATCGAGGGCGTTGAGGGCCTCTTCGTAGGAGTGGACAACTCCCCCGGCACCCGGGTGGGGGCGTCCGATGGCGACCTGGCCCCCTTCGGTGGCCGCGTGCGCCTGTTTGGCGAAGAACGTCAGGACCTCGTCCTGCTCTCCGGGGGCGATGCAGACCAGCCGCCCGTCCTTGGTGGTGAGCAGGATGTGCCGTTCACCGAATCTGCCGATCAGGGCGCTCTCCACCTGCCGGGTGGCCGGGTGCGTGTCCTCCACCGGTTCGCTGCCCTGGGCGACGGCTACCGCATGGGCCCGGGAAAGGAGCAGCCCGAAGCGCTCGGCTCGCTCGGCCAGGCGCCCGAGGTCGCTGCGGCCGTAGAGCAGATCGTCGATGAACTCCCGCCGCACGCCTTCCTCCTGCCGTACGGCGAGCCTCTGTGCCCGTTCATGGCCTTCGGCGAAGGCGTCGATCGCCTGCTCGACGACGGCCAACACGCGATCGGCTTCCGTGCCGGAGAGGGTGGGCCGGCTCTCCCGGGTCACGGACAGATGCCGACGGACGAGGACCCGCAGTCCGAGGCCGGCTTCGGCGGCACGCTCTCCCCGGGTGCGCAGGGACTCCAGCTCGTCCCGCGTGAGGCGGCGGCCTGTCACGCACGCCTCGGTCAGTATCTGGGCATACCCCTCCAGATACTCGTCGGGTACCTCACGCCCGGCCACCCGGCCTCCTCTGTTCTTGACGCCCTGCTGGCGTACTCCTGACGCACGCCGGACAAGAGTGGCAGACCCCCGGACCAGTGAGAGAGCCCGGCATGAAGAGCGCATCAAGATTGCCGGTGTCAGGCAATGCAGAATGGGCGGTTTCGTTGCCACGCACCTCTTGACAGGAGCAGTGGCGAGTCCGGT
Organism: Streptomyces sp. NBC_00457; assembly: GCF_036014015.1. NCBI lineage: Bacteria > Bacillati > Actinomycetota > Actinomycetes > Kitasatosporales > Streptomycetaceae > Streptomyces > Streptomyces sp. NBC_00457. The sequence continues at coordinate 1,210,812 of NZ_CP107905.1, forward strand.
GCCGACCATCCCTGGGGGGAGACGCTTTCGCAAGTCACAGGCCCCTCCTCTGGCAGCCGCTCGATGCGCACCACACCGACAAGTGCTGCACGGGGCACGACTGCAACGGCAGTGCTGATGATCAGGACAAAGCAGGCACACGGTGCTCGACTCAGCTGTGCCTCCCGAGCACGGGTTCTGCAACGTCACCTGCCGACAGCTCTCGCGAAGGGGCGCGTGCCCCTCGCCGGGTAGCGTGATCGCATGCAGCTGTTTCTGACGCCTCCGCCGCCCGCCGCTTAAGGCGGGCGGTCATGCAGAGCCATCCCGGGGTTGCCGGGGTGGCTGTGCGGGTTGCCCACGAAGACAACGTGATGGCAATCGATCGAGGAGATCTCAGTTGCAGTCCTCTACTGCCCTGTCCGTCCGGCAGGGTGTTCTCTACGTCGCGATCGCGGCCACAGCGTGGGGCACTGGTGGCGCCGTGGCCGCCGAACTCTACGACGCCGGCGGAATCGGCCCGGTCTCCGTCTCCTTCTGGCGGTTCCTGACCGGACTTGGGCTGCTCCTGGCAGCACACCTGGCCCGGCGGTCCAGGCGGCCGGAGACGGCCACCTCGCTGCGCGAAACGTTCGCGGCAAACAGGAGACAGGCCCTGATCACGGGTTTCGGGCTGGCCGTGTACCAGACCGCCTACTTCGCCTCCGTGCAGCAGGCAGGGCTGACCGTGGCCACGGTCGTGACCCTCGGCTCGGGGCCTGTGCTGGTCTCGGTCGGAGCCCGGTTCATGTTGGGCGAGCACACCGGCGCCGCCGGAACCGCCGCCGTGGCGAGCGGCGTCGTCGGCCTCGTGCTGCTGATGGGGGGCGCCGATGGGAACACCGGCCCGGACCCTGTCCTGGGCATCGGATACGCGCTGCTCTCCGCCGCCGGCTACGCGGGCGTGACCCTGCTGGGACGCGCTTCCGGCCGCAAGAACACTGGTGGTGCGTTCGAGTCGACGGTGACCGGCTTCGCGGTGGGCACTGTCTGCCTTCTGCCGATGGCTCTGCTGGAAGGCCTGCTGCCAGACATGGAACGTGCGGTATGGACCCTGGGGCTGTTGATCTACTTGGGGGCGGCACCGACGGCGCTGGCGTACACGCTCTTCTTCGCCGGCCTTGGCGTCGTACGGGCGACAACGGCCTCCGTAGTTGCCCTGGTGGAACCGCTCACAGCTGCGGTCATCGGCATCGCGGTCTTCGGTGAACGGCTGAACGCGATCGTCCTCACCGGCACGGTGCTTCTCCTGTTCGGCGTGCTGTTCCTCGCAGCCGACGAGGGACCCGGCAAAGACTGAGCCGACGCACAGAACACGGTCCAGGCCGGCAGCGCTTTTTGCCGGTGGTGAGTACGTTCGACAGTGACGCGGCGCCGTCCAGCCGTCCGTTGGCCCCACAGGAGTCAGCGTCGGCGGGTCCCCGAGCCGGCACCCAGGAGTTCGGCCAGGCCCTGGCGGGTGGCGGCCAGCACGACGCGGTCCTGCGGTCGCAGGACGTAGCCGGGGTGCAGGTCCCAGAGAAGACCGCTGGGGTGCTCGGTGCCGTCGTACGACGGTGAGGCCGCGAGGTCGGGCAGGCGTTCGTCGGGGGCGGCGGAGTCGATGGCCAGGACGCGCCATGCACCGGGGCGGAACGACTCGGCGACCGTGCGGCCCTCCAACTGCGGATGCCCCGCCACGTCGAGCGCGGCGAACAGGAGGACTCGGCGCTCGACGGGGATCGCGCCCAGGATCCGGCGGCCCATCATCGCCCCGGCGAACGCGGGTGCGGCGAGGGTGGACACGCTGCGGCTGCGGGTGAGAGCCCGGGGGTGGGCGGCGCGCAGGGTGCGGTAGACAGCGAGAGCGAAGGCGTCGTCGTACAGACGCAGTGAGACACGCAGGCCCGGCTGTACGGATCGGGCGTAGAGGGCGGCTTCGAGGTTGGTGGTGTCGCTGCTGGTCACGGCCAGCAGGGCATGCGCGCGGTGGACCTTCGCGGCCTCCAGCACGCCCTCCTGGGTCACGTCGCCGATCACCGTGGGCACGTGCAGTCTGCGCGCCAGCGGGATGCCGCGTGCCTCGGGGTCCTCCTCCACGCACACCACCGGGATGCCGAGTTCGCACAGCCGGGCCAGGACGCGGGTGCCGACCTTGCCGAGCCCGAGCAGGACGACGTGGCCGGACAGACCGCGCGGCGGGCGGCGCAGGGCGGAGGCGGTGCGGAAGGTGCCGAGTCCTTCCAGTACGGCGGCGAGCAGCACGGGTAGCAGGAGCAGTCCCGTCAACCCGGACAGGAGTTGGAGGACCTGGCGGGCCGTGGGACCGCCGAGGGCCGGGTCGCCGATGGCGAAGAGGTCGAGGAGGGTGAGGTAGGCGGCGTGCAGGGGGTGGTCACCGGTGGTCAGCCACGACGCCACCGCCAGACCGACGACGCTCAGCACGAGCCCGGCCAGGGACCAGCGCAGTCGGCGCGAGAAGAGCGAGCCCAGCGGCAGGCCGCGGCTCGGGACGCGCTCGGGGCCGTCGTGCGTGACGGTTTCCAGCACGACGGTGCCACGGCCGGCGGCAGCGGCGACGGTACGGTCGTCCGGCAGCAGTAGCGGTCCTTCCTGGCCGCTGGCGTCCGAACCCTCCGCTCCCGCAGGGTCGTTGGCCGTCGCGGAGAGCAGCGCGAGCGTGCACAGGCCGGGGTCGGCGACCTCGCCGCGTCCTGGTGGGGTGCGCTCGACGGCCCGCAGCAGCAGGCCGTCCGCCTGCACGACCTTGCTGGTGCCCGCTACGGCCGTGGCCGCCAGGGCGGGGGCCGCGGTGTCCGCGTCCGAGAGGACGGTGGTGGAGGTGTCCAGGGCGGCCAGGTCGAGGCCGGGTGAGGCGACCGCGGCGGCCTGGTCCAGCAATTCGGCCAGATGCTGGCCGAGTTTGCGGTCGTAGAGCCGGATGACCAGGCGCAGGCGGGGGTTGAGACGGCGGGCCGCGAGCGCGGCGCGGATGTTGGTCTCGTCGTCGTCATGGACGAGGGCGAGGGCGTCGGCGCGCGCGATACCGGCCTCGGCGAGCGTCTCCTCGTCGAGGAGTGGCGCCTGAAGGACGCGGACGCCTTGTCGGGCCTCCGAGTCGGCGGCGGCCCGGTTGACGATCGCCTGCATCCGGGCGAGAAGGGCGGCGGCCCGCGCCCGTCCCTCCGTACCGTTCCCGGTGTCGGCGGTACCGGGCAGGGACGGTACGACGACGGTGACCCGCGTGCGGTACAAGTCCCGCAGTTCAGCGGCCAGGCGCTCGGCGAGGGCGTCGTCGCCGCACACCACCATGTGGCCCGGCAGCGCCGGGTACCGGGTCTGGTGGGGAAGCGAGGGCACGCGCCTCATGGTGCGCACCTCCGTCCCCCGATGCCCGCCTGTCCGCCCTGGCCGCGAGATGGACCCCCGTCTGCCCGAGCGGGTGACGTCCGCCGGCCATCCCCTGCGGCGCCGTATACGAGTCGGCCCACCCCTTGCCCCTCCCCCGATGCCGATACCCACGAGACAGCGACAGCAAAGCGCACGCCGCCGTGACCGGGACTGATCATGACGCATGAGCCGCGTGGTCACAGCCGACTCGGTCGGCCCCTGGGTATCGCAGTCCGGCATCAACGAGGCGTCAAGAGTGCCGGAACGCGGCAATGCGGTGTGGAACAGCGCCAGTTCACAATGACCTTGGCGCACACACGGGTGTGTCCTGGTGCCCGGCCCCGGCAACGGCCGCGGATGCCCGGACACTACGGCGAGACTTGGGGGTGAGGGACCTTGGAGGTCATCGACGCCGCCGCGCAGTTCCCCACCGTCATCTTCACCTCTGCTCTGGTCGTCGCGCTCGGCTTCTGGCTCCTGGTCCTGCTGGGGCGGGCCGGTGTACGCGACTTCGATGCCGACGCCCCGGCGCTGGCCAGGGTGTTCGGAGGAGCACCGGTCGCAGTGGCCGCCTCCGTCGTCACGGTGAGCGGCTGGCTCATCAACCTCGCCGGGATGCTCGTGATGGAGCGGATCGGCGTGACGGGGTTCGGCGCCGCCCTGGCCCGTGTCATGCTGCTCGCGCTGGCCGCGCTCGCCGCCTGGTCAGTGGCACATGCTCTCGCACGTCCGCTCACCAAGCTGTTCCGCCACGAACCTGGGCCGCGACAACGGGACTTGGCGAACGGCGCTCCGTTCGGCCCCGGCAGTCGCCGCGCCGGCGGCTGAGGCTACCGCCCGCGGCGCCAACGCCGGGCCAGCGACGCTCACGGGGTGCGGCTCGGCGTCACGTCCGCCGCCGGGCGGCCCGTGTCTGCCTCGGGACCGGGCGGCGCGGGCATCTCGTCCTGCACACCGGGCTCGTGTTCCTCGCTCAGGTGGGGGCCCTATGCGCCTACGTCGTGGCCGTACTCGAGGTCGGCGGCGTCGGTTGACCGGTCAGCGCGAAACCGGGCTTGTCACAGCCGAAGACACGGACCGGTGCCGTCCCTAATGTGGCTCGTATGGGACGGCACATCAAGAAGCGCGCCTTGGTGGGCGGTACACCACGTGCGGATGCCGTCCGGACGGTCCATGACCGTTACTGGGCACGGGAGTTACGCAGCGCGGTGCTCTGCGGCGTGTTGCTCTTCGGGGCACTGGTACTGCTCGACTGGGGGCTCGTACGGCTCACCGCCGTGCGCGCCGGATGGTGGGCCGCGCTCGCCGTGCTGCTCCTGATCATCCTGACGCCGCCGCGGGTGAGTGCGGCTGACGGCGGACTCGACGCACGCGGGCTCGTGACCCACCGCCGGGTGCGCACCGATCGCCTCGTGACGGTGCGCATGTCCGAAGGCGTCAGCCAGCGGGTGATTCTCACGGATACGTCCGGCGGGCGGCTGATGCTGGATCCACAGGTCTTGATCGCCAACCCGTTGCTGTGGCACCAACTGGATCAAGGTGTCCGCCGATCCGTGCAGCAGGGGACCCTGCGGTGCGGCATGCCGGTGCTGGAGCGGCTGGGGCGGCGGATCGACGGCGATGCGTGCCGCGGAATCCTCCGGGCCTCCGGCATGGATTAGCCCTGCGCGCCGCCCCGGAAGCGACTACTGGGGACTCACCACTCCCGCTGCGCCGAGGAGTTCGTGCAGCAGGTGGGAAGCTGTGATCACACCGAGCAGATGAGTACCGTCCTTCGCCTTCTCTGCCACCGCCACCAACGGGCTGCGCACCTGCGCCATCAGCGCGGCCACCTCCAGAGCGGTGTCGTCCGGGGCGGCGATCGGCGGTGGGGCCGCCTTGCTGGACAGGACGTCGCCGACGCGACGGCCCGTCAGTGCCTGGCAGAGCCGGTCGGCGTGCTTCTCGTCGACGACCGCGGCGAGGGTGGGGTCCTCGATCACGTAGGCGGGCACCAGCACCTTGATCATCTGAGAGGCCGGCAGGATCGCCTTCGGCTCACCCCGCTCGTCCAGTACCAGCAGGCCGGGCAGCTTGTGCTCGGCCATCAGCCGGGCCGCGTCCATGGCGTCGCTGTCGACGCTCACCGTTTCGTATTCGACCGCCAGGTCACGAGCGCGCACGGCGGGCTCCTCATCTACGGGAAACGATCCTGTGCTCAGCGTCGTACGTATTGCGGGTGTCGGCCAGATCATTGACGCGATACATACGCAGCGACCTCGACGAGTGCAATGCGGAGCGGGTCGGCACACGGTGGGGATGCCGGACCGGCTGACCGGCCGCGCCGCCGGACAGGGGTACCTTGCGCCGGACGCCGCCGGTACCGGTCATGGGTGCCGCCGGGATCCCGGGTGCCTCTCCGGTCGTGCGGCGTGACCATCACGCCGGGCGATCAGCCAGAGCCACAGAAACTCACTCGCACTCCCCTTCCGGGAGCCGCCCAGCGACCACGAGCCCGGGCAGCTCAAGGGCCGCCCGGGCTCGCTCCGCTGATCAGTACTGATGTCAGCCGGTGATTTCGACCTTCCCGTTGGCCTCGGCGGGTGCCGTGGTCACGGGCTGCGAACCGCTGCCCCGCTGGGTGATGTTCTTCAGCAGTTCGGCGAGATCGACTCCGGTGGTGGAGCTGAGGAGTTCGACGCCCTGGGCGACGTTGTCGGCGACGGTGCGCGACAGTTGGCTGGCGCCGTCCGTGGAGATCACCGTCATCTTGTCGATGGCGCTGAGCGGCTCGGACGCCTTGGCGACCACCTGCGGCAGCACCTCGACCAGCATCTGCAGCACAGCCGCGTCACCGTACTGAGCGAATGCGTCGGCCTTCTTCTGCATGGCTTCCGCCTCGGCGGCACCCTTGGCACCGATGGCGGCGGCCTCCGCCTCGCCCTCGATGCGGACCGCGTCGGCGAGCGCGGCGCGGTGCGCCTTCTCGCCCTCACCGGTCAGCCGGGACCGCTGGGCGTCCGCCTCGGCCTGCTTGACCAGGGCGATACGCCGGGCCTCGGCCTCCTGCTCGGCCTGGTAGCGCGCGGCGTCGGCGGGCTTGCGGACCTTGGTGTCCAGCTCGCGGTCGGTCAGCGCGGCCTGCCGCTGGGCCACCTTCTCCTGCTCGCTCAACACATCCTGCTGCCGAGCGGCCTCGGCCAGCGGGCCCGCGGCGTTCGCCTGGGCAGCCGCCTGATCCGTTTCAGCCTTGATCTCGGCCTGCTTCAGCGCGAACGTCCGCTGGGCGATCGCGATCTCCTCCTCGGCCTTCAGCCGCGCCTGCTCGGAAGCACGCCGGGCCACCGCCTCCGCGATGTCGGCCTCCTGCTTGGCACGCGCGGCCTCGGGCCGGCCCAGGTCCTCCAGGTAGGACCCCTCGGTGGTGATGTCCTGGATCTGGAAGGCGTCGAGCACCAGGCCCTGCCCGGACAGGCTCGCTTCGGCCTCCTCCGCGACCTGCCCCGCGAACGCGGCACGGTCCCGGATGATGTCCTCGACCGACATCCGGCCCACGATGGAACGCAGCGCGCCGGAGAGCACCTCCTGGGTGAAGCCGACAATGCCGTTCTGCTGCATCAGAAACCGCTGGGCCGCGGCACGGATGGAGTCCTCACTGCCGCCGACCTTGACGATGGCGACACCTTCGAGGTGAGCCTTGACCCCGCGCAGCGTGACGGCGCCCCGCACCGCGACCGGGATGTGCCGGGAGGACAGGTCGAGGGTGAACTTCTGCTGCACGAACGGCACGACGAAGACACCGCCGCCGACCACGACCTTCTGGCCGCTGTTGTCGGTGAAGATCCGGCCGGTCTCCGGGTCGGTGGACGTCTTGCCGCGCCGCCCGGTGACGATGAACGCCTCGCTGGGCCCGGCCACCTTGTAGCGGGTGATCACGACAAGACCGAGCAGGACCAGGAGTACGACGACTCCGATCACAGCGATGACAACTGGGCTCATGACAAATTCCCCTCAGCCCTCCCAGGGGACGGCAGATCGATGGGTTCATGTGGACGAAGGGGCACCGCGGGCTCGGTGCCGGATGTGTACGGCGACGCGGTCGGTCAGCGTTCCACCAGGCGTACGGAGACCGACGTATGCGACAAGGTCTCCTCCACCCAGATCTCGGTGCCTCGCGCCACCGGGGCGGAACTCTTCGCCGCGAGCTTCACGGGTTGGCCGGCCAGGTGGACCAGTACCTCGCCGTAGCCGCCTGCCGGGATGGCGGTGACCACGGAGCCCGAGACACCGACCAGGTCGTCGTCGCGCGGGGCGGCGCCGGACCGGTCGCTCATCAGGGCACGGCTGAGGCGATACGCGAGCCAGCCCGTGCCGAATCCGGCCGGCACGCCGATCACGGTGGCACCGACGGCGCCCAGCCCGGTGGCGCCCATGGCGATCGCACCGGAGAAGCCGAGCATGGAGACGAACCCGGCGACGACCGGAAGCGACAGCCACCCGTCGAACAGGCCGTCCAGCACGTCGACACCGTCGAAGAGTCCCTCAAGGACGCCGTCGAAGAGGAGCGACAACACGAGGAGTACGACCCCCGCGATGCCCAGACCGAGAAACCAGGCCATCCTCGTTCACCACCCCTCGTCGACGCCTTCGTGCCGGTTGAACGCATGTTCGCACCGGGACAAGTCCCAGCACATTGCCTTGTTCCGGCAATCTTTACTCGGCTTTGATGCCGTGCTCTTCACATCCCGATCCAACAGAACACAGTCACGTTCTTCCTGAACGGGACCGGGTTGCACCACCGTACCCAGCAACGCCGCGACCAAAAGGAAGGCAAGCCACCAGCGCCGCACAGCACCAGCAGAGCATGCAGCGGTACGGCCTGTGCAGTCAGCTGAGTTCGGCGAAGGACTCCACATCGTGGATCTTGCCGGTGACGACGATGACGTCCCCTTTCTCTATGACCGTCTCGGCAGTGGCGTACGTGAAGCCCTCGCCCGGCCGCTTGATGCCCACGACCGTCACCCCGTACTTGCTGCGCACCTGGCTCTCACCGAGCGGCATGCCGGTGGCGACGGCGGGGGCGACGGTCTTCACCAGGGCGTAGTCGTCGTCGAACTCGATGAAGTCGAGCATCCGACCGGTGACCAGGTGGGCGACGCGCTCGCCCATCTCGTGCTCGGGCAGCACGACGTGGTGCACGCCGAGGCGTTCGAGAATCTGGCCGTGCTGGCGGCTGATGGCCTTGGCCCAGATGTTGGGCACGTTCACGTCCATCAGATTGGAGGCGATCAGAATGCTGGCCTCGATGTCGGTGCCGATGCCGACCACAGCGCTGCTGAACTCGTGTACCCCGAGCTGGCGCAGCACCTCGGGGTCGGTGCAGTCGGCAACCGCGGTGTGGGTGAGGTCGTCGCTCAGCCTCTGGACGAGGTGGGCGTCGGTGTCGACGCCGAGAACGTCCCACCCGCGCCGCATCAGCTCATGGGCCAGCGAGCTGCCGAAGCGGCCCAGACCGATCACGGCCACGCGGCGGTCACCGTGACCGACGGCAGCGTGCTCCGCGAGGCGCTTGCGGCGGCGCCGACGCAGCGAGTGCAGAAAGTTAGCCAATGACGGGTCGCTCCTCGGGTAGCTCGTAGCGGCGCTTCCGCTCGCGCAGGGCAAGCGCCGAAACCAGGGTGACCGGGCCGAGCCGGCCGACGAACATGAGCAGGATGACGATCAGCCGGCCGACGGTCGGCAGGTCGGCGGTGATGCCGGTGGACAGCCCCACCGTGCCGAAGGCCGAAACCGACTCGAACAGCACCTCCTCGAAGGGCTTGTCGACCACGGCGAGCAGCGCGAGGGTCGCCGTCATCACGAAGCCCACACCGGCCAGCGCCACGGTGAGCGCCTGCCGCAGCACATGCGGTGCGAGCCTGCGGCCCATCACCGAGGACGTGGGCTCACCACGCACCTCGGCGAACATCGCCGCACCCAGCACCGCGAACGTGCTGACCTTGATGCCCCCCGCGGTGCCCGCGCTGCCGCCGCCGATGAACATCAGCATGCAGGTCAGCAGCAGGGTCGCGTCCGTCATAGCTCCGATGTCGACACTGTTGAACCCCGCCGTTCGGGACATCGCCGAGTGGAAGAAGCCCGCCAGGATCTTCTTGTGCCAGTCGAACGGGCCCAGCGTGTCGTTGTTCGTCCACTCCAGCACGCATGTCAGCAGCGTCCCGGTGAACAGCAGCACGGCGGTGGTGATCACCGTCAGCCGGAAGTGCAGCGACCAGCGACGCCGACCCGTGGCGCGGGCCCGCTTGCGGTGCCGCAGCAACTCCAGCAGCACGGGAAAACCGATTCCGCCGAGAATCACGGCCACGGCGATGGGCAGCGTCACCCACGGATCCTGCGCGTACTTCGTGAGGTTGTCGGCGTGCAGGCCGAACCCGGCGTTGTTGAACGCCGACACGGCATGGAAGAACCCCAGATACGCGGCATCCCAGACGGACTCGCTGTAGCCGAAGCGCAGCCGCAGTGCCAGGAGCGCGCCTACGGCGAGTTCCACCGCGAGCGTGCAACCGGCGACCCCGAGCAGCACCCGCCGCACGTCGCCGATGTCCAGGCTCTTGGTCTCCGCCTGCGCGGTCAGCTGCATCCGCAGCCGCAGTTTCCCCGAGATCAGCAGCCCCAGCAGCGAGGCCATCGTCATGATGCCGAAGCCACCGATCTGGAACAGCACGAGGATCGCGCCCTCGCCGAAGCCGCTCCAGTACGTGCCGGTGTCCACCACGACCAGACCCGTCACGCACACCGCGGACGTGGACGTGAACAGCGCCGTCACCGCATCGGCGCTCCGCCCGTCCTCGGTGGCGACGGGCAGCATCAGCAGTACCGTCCCCAGCAGAATCACGGCAGCGAAGCCCATGACCACCGTACGAGCAGGGTGCGCCGCCAACAGCGACTGCCACATCCGCCCCGCGCGCCCTGTCACTCCCCGCCCTCTCCGCTTGCCAATGTTCCGTCAAGGATCCATCAGCATCCGGTCAAGATCCAGCGGGCCACCCTGACCGAGGTCTGCCTCGGGGAAACCGTGCGGGAGAGGAGTCACCGGTTGCCCCGCCGTCACCGGCACGGGGCGACCACGGTCCGACGTCGGCCGATGACGTTCAGGATCGCCGGTTGTCGCGCCTGGTCAGCGTGGAGGATTGGACGGGAGGGCGTCGGGGGCGACGCCCTCGGCCTTGGCAGCGTCGGCGAGGGCCGCGGCAGCGGCTTCCTCGGCCTGAGCCTTGTCGTTGGCGGCCTGGGCCACCATGTCGTCCGAGGGCTTCTCGCGGGTGGCCGGCGACTGCGGGAGCACCTCGCTGAAGGCACGGGACACGCCCTGGAGCGCGGCGGTGACCTCGCTGGGGATCATCCAGAAGGTGCTGCCCGAGCCCTGCGCGAGCTGGGGCAGCATCTGGAGGTACTCGTAGGCGAGCAGCTTGGGGTCGGGATCGTTGCGATGCACGGCCTGGAACACCTCGTCGATGGCCCGGGACCGGCCCTCGGCCTGGAGGATCGCAGCGGTACGGTTGCCCTCCGCGCGCAGGACCGCGGCCTGCTTGTCGCCTTCGGCGGTGAGGATCTGCGACTGGCGCTGCCCCTCGGCCCCCAGAATCGCGGCCCGCTTGTCCCGCTCGGCCCGCATCTGCTTCTGCATCGCGTCCTTGATGGACTGCGGAGGGTCGATGGCCTTGATCTCCACCCGGTTGACCCTCAGTCCCCACTTTCCGGTGGCCTCGTCCAGCACCCCGCGAAGCTGACTGTTGATGGTGTCCCGCGAGGTGAGCGTCTTCTCCAGGTCCATGGATCCCACGACGTTGCGCAAGGTGGTAACGGTGAGCTGCTCCACCGCCTGAAGGAAATTCGCGATCTCATAAAAAGCCGCTCGCGGGTCGGTGACCTGGAAATACAGGACGGTATCGATCTCGACGACCAGATTGTCCTCGGTGATCACCGGCTGCGGCTTGAAGGAGACAACCTGCTCCCGCAGATCGATCACCGGATGAACGCGGTCGATATAGGGGATCACGAGACTGAGGCCGGGATTCAGGGTCCGATGGTAGCGGCCGAGCCGCTCGACATTACGAGCGCGCGCCTGGGGCACGATACGGACCGCCCGCACCACGGTGAACACCGCGATCAGCGCGACGATCAGGCCGGCAATCAAGAACGCGTCCATGGTTTCAATCCCGTGGGTAGACGATCGCGGTGGCGCCGCTTATCTCCATGACGTCGACGGTCTTGCCGGCAGGAATCACCAGCGTCTCGTCGTAGGCGCGGGCCGTCCACTCCTCACCGTCGATGCGGACCCTGCCGCCCAGGCCCGTCACCTCCGCAACGACCTGGGCAGGCTTGCCGACGAGTGCGTCCACACCGAATCGCGCCACTTGGGGCTGGAGCACATGGCGCACCGCAATGGGGCGCACGAACACCACGGTGACCGTGGCGACGATGGTGAACACCAGGAACTGGAACGGCAACGGCAGCCCGACCGCGGCAGACCCCGCCGTCACCAACGCGGCCGCACTCAGCATTCCGAGCGCAGCGGTCAGGGTGAAGATCTCCGCCCCAGCCAGCACAGCTGCGGTGATCAACCAGATCAGCCATGGATCCATTGCGTGCCTCTTCTGACCGATGCGGGCGCGAAAGGCCTGAATCCCACCATTGGACCCCGATACGGGACAGCCGCGATACCCCTGGGACAAGGAAACTCGGACCGAAGGCCGGCAGAGCAAGATCGTCTCTCGTCTCAGGGAGGCGCTCACGCCAAGCCGTTTTCACACTGCGTTCCTCAGCGGACGCTCAAATCCCGATAACGATCGCATTGCCGCCCCTGAGATTTGTGCCACAGGGGCGCCTTTGTGCGACTTGGGTCACTCGAGGCCGCGTGGTGAGCGTGATAGGACTTCCCAATTCCTTCATGGGACGACCTTTGCCATGCGTGCACCGTCCCTTTACCTGTCCCCGCACTGCTGCGCCAGGCCAGCACGCCCCGCCCCACCGAGGTAGACCAGATGTCACTCGAGTCCGTCACCACATCCATCGACGACGCCGTCAGCGATTTCTTCGAACCCGTCGCCAAGCATGTCGGCGATGTCGTCTTCTACACCGTGCCCGTCGGCGACACCGACCTCCCCCTCATCGTCGCCTGGCTCGTGATCGCGGGCCTGATCTTCACCACCTGGTTCGGGCTGATCCAGGTACGCAAGTTCAAGCTCGCCATCGACGTCGTACGCGGCAAGTACGACGAGGAGGGCTCGCCCGGCGAGGTCAACCACTTCCAGGCGCTGACCGCCGCCGTCTCCGGCACCGTCGGCCTCGGCAACATCGCCGGTGTCGCCGTCGCCGTCTCCATCGGCGGCCCCGGCGCCACCTTCTGGATGATCCTGTGCGGTCTGCTCGGCATGGCGAGCAAGTTCGTCGAGGTCACCCTCGGTGTGAAGTACCGCGAGGAGCATGAGGACGGCACCGTCTCCGGTGGTCCCATGCACTACCTGCCGAAGGGGCTCGCCGAGCGCTTCGGCAGCGGTGGCGCCAGGTTCGGCAAGGTGCTCGCCGTCCTGGCCTCCATCATGATCCTCTTCTTCGGCCTGTTCGGCGGCAACCTGTTCCAGACCAACCAGAGCTACGCGCAGGTCGCTTCGACCTTCGGTGGCGAGGACGGCTTCATGGCCTCCTCCGCCGGTGCCGTCCTCTTCGGCCTGGTGGTCGCCGCGCTGGTCGGCCTCGTCCTGCTCGGCGGTATCCGCTCCATCGCCTCGGTCACCAGCAAGCTGGTCCCGGCCATGGCCGGCATGTACATCGTGGCGTGCCTGGCCGTCATCATCGTGAACGTCACCGCGGTACCCGACGCGGTCCAGGGCATCATCCAGGGCGCCTTCGAGGCCGAAGGCGTCGCGGGCGGTGTGATCGGCGCCCTGATCGTCGGCTTCCAGCGCGCCGCCTTCTCCAACGAGGCCGGTCTGGGCTCGGCCCCGATCGCCCACTCCGCGGTCAAGACCAAGCACCCCGCGAGCGAGGGCCTGGTCGCCCTGCTGGAGCCGTTCATCGACACGGTCATCATCTGCACCATGACCGCGCTGACCATCGCCATCGCCAACCCGGCCAGCTGGGCCGAGGCCCGTGCGGGCGAGGACATCGGCGGCGTCACCATCACCTCCGACGCCTTCGAGACCGTACTGCCCTGGTTCCCGAACCTGCTGACCGTCGCGGTGCTGCTGTTCGCCTTCTCCACGATCCTGACCTGGGGCTACTACGGCCTCAAGGCGTGGACGTACCTCTTCGGCAAGAGCCGGACCAGCGAGACGGTCTTCAAGGCCACCTGGAGCCTGTTCGTCGTCGCGGGCTCCCTGCTCTCCCTCGACACACTGATCAGCCTGGCCGACTCGGCGCTCTTCCTCCTGTCGGTCTTCAACATCATCGGGCTCTACCTACTGGCCCCTGTGGTCAAGCGCGAGCTCAACTCCTTCCTGGACTTCGTCCGGAGCCGCAAAGCCCAGGCTGCCGTGGGCAGCGGGGACCCCGAGGACGAGCGGGAGTCCGCCAAGGTCGTCTGACCCTCGCACCAGCTGATTCGGCATATGGGCCGCCTTGTACCGCGCCTCGGTACAAGGCGGCCCATGTGCAATGTCGCCGCTGTTTCGGGCCCGTGAGCGCCTGGGTTCGGAGCCACTGCGGGTGGCCGATGGCCACCGAGGCCACTCCGGGTTGCAGGGTTGCTTCTGGCTGGCGGTGGACTTCACCTGCTGTGACGTGAGAACCGTCCAGGTTGCGTAGGTACGTCGACGCGGATGGCGGTGCGGGGATGGGTCTCGTGGACGCGATGAACGTTGCCCCGGCGGCGCTCCTTCCGGCTGCTCCCTGACGACCTCTGACAGCCGATCGAGCGAGCGAGGCGGTGCGACTCAGCCGCCGCTCTTGCGCCTGAACGAACGCTGGCTCGCGGCCGGGCCGTGGGCCGCGCGGACCTTCGACGCATTCGGGTTGGCGGCGACATCGGCCGCGTCCGCCTGCGCACCGCGCTTGCGCGCCAGGGCTTCACGGAACTTGCGCTTGAGGTCGTCGTTGCCGTCGCTGTCCGGCGCCGGAGGGGACGTCTCGGGGTCAACCGACTCCGAACCTTCCGGGGTTACGGGCTCTGCGGTCATGGTGACCTCCTGGGTTCGGGGGTGGGCCAGCACAGCTTGTCATGCCGGGCGCGGTGCGGGGCACCGGCAACTGACAGGGCAGCGGCTCTCAACCGTTGCGACGCACGTGGGCGGCCTTGCGGGCCTCGGCGAGCTTGCGGGCCTCACCGGCCTTTCGGGACTTGCCGCCGGCGCCGCGGGAGGTGTCCTTGCTGGTGCCGAGACCGCGGAAGGGAGCGTTGGTGTTCTTGGGCCGGGGGACGGCGGGCCCGCCGTCGAGCGGGGTGCCGGAGGGCGCCTTGGCGCCGGTGATCCGGCTCAGTTCCGCCTCGCCCGAGCGCACCTTGGTGACGGTCGGCTCGATGCCGGCGTCGGCCAGTACGCGGCTCGTCTCGCGGCGCTGAGCCGACACCACGAGCGTGACCACGCGGCCGGACTCACCGGCGCGGGCGGTGCGGCCGGCCCGGTGCACGTAGTCCTTGGGGTCGGTGGGCGGGTCGACGTTGACCACGAGATCGAGGTCGTCGACGTGCAGGCCACGGGCCGCGACATTGGTCGCCACCAGAACGGTGAGCTGGCCGTTCTTGAACTGTGCCAGGGTCCGTGTGCGCTGTGGCTGGGACTTGTCGCTGTGCAGGGCCCCGGCGTGCACCCCGCTGGCCCGCAGATGCCGGGTGAGCTGGTCGACGGCGTGCTTGGTGTCGAGGAACAGCAGTACGCGGCCGTCGCGGGCGGCGATCTCCGTGGTGACGGCGTAGCGGTCGGGGCCGTGGACGACCAGAACGTGGTGCTCCATCGTCGAGACGGTGCCCGCGGACGGGTCGACCGAGTGGACGACGGGGTCGTGGAGATAGCGGTGGACGAGCTGATCCACGTCGCGATCCAGAGTGGCCGAGAAGAGCATCCGCTGACCGTCAGGGTGCACCTGATCGAGCACGTCGGCGACCTGCGGCAGGAATCCCAGGTCGCACATCTGGTCGGCCTCGTCCAGGACGGTGATCCTTACCTGTCCCAAGCGGCAGGCCTTGCGCTCGATCAGGTCGTGCAGGCGTCCGGGGGTGGCGACGACCACCTCGGCTCCCTCGCGCAGCGCGGCGACCTGCCGGCCGATCGAGATGCCGCCGACGACCGTGGCCATCCGCAGCCGCAGTGCCTCGGCGTACGGCGCCAGCGCCTGGGTGACCTGTTGGGCCAGCTCTCGTGTGGGCACAAGGATCAGAGCGCGGGGCTGCTTCGGTTCGGCGCGCCGCCCTGCCGTACGTGTCAGCAGCGGCAGGCCGAAGGCGAGCGTCTTGCCCGAACCGGTGCGCCCGCGTCCCAGGACGTCTCGCCCCTTCAGGGCATCAGGCAGTGTGGCGGCCTGGATCGGAAAGGGTTCGCGCACCCCGAGTCCGCTCAGTGTCCGCAGCACCTCCACCGGCAGTTCCAAGCCGGCGAAGGAGACGGCTGAGGGCAGCGCGGGAGTCGTGGCCGCTGAGCGGGTGGGACCGCCGTGAGCGATGCCGAAGTCGTCGGGATGCTTCATCAACTGCCTTCCGCAGGGGGACGTACCGAGGAAGGCCCGGCAGGACCCACCGCGACGACCACGCAAACGCATGACACTAACACAAGGCACAACATCGCGCCGCGGCACCGATCGCCGCCCCCACACACACAACGATCACCCGACGCAGCCCGACAGCTCGCCCTCCCGGCCCGTCGTCACCTGGCATCATGTGGGCGAACGGAGATCCACCCGTTCTGGGTCGCAGTGGGGGCGAGGGGCATTGGCACGGCCGAATTCAGGTGACGATCAGCTGCGTGCCCTTCATCAGCAGGGCTGGGAGGCCGCGTGTTCTCTGCACCGGCATCTGAGCAGCGGAGGGGAGTTGGCTCCGATCCCCACTCCAGGCGTGCTGCTCGAAGTCGGTGAGATCGCGTACGGCGACGTATCGGCGGACTACTCGCGCTTCTACGGCACGAATGTGACCTACAACCAGCGCTCGGGCTTCTACTTCGGGTCACCGATGTTCGTCGCCGCCGGGCTGGTCGGAGACGCGCTCGCCAACAGCAGCGCCCGCAACCGGGCGCAGGCGATGGCTCAGGCGCAATGGCGCGACTTCTCCCCCTGCCGCGCGATCCTCACCGACCGTCGCATGCTGCTGCATGTCGCGGCCGAGAACCGTTGGGTGACGGTGCGGCACCACGAGATCATCAGCTTTCTTCCCGTGCTCGAACAGTGGGCGCTGTTCACCGACTACCAGCAGTGGGAGCCGATGCGGTTGGCCGGGCCGACCGTGCCATGGCTGACCGCCGCGACGATCTCCGTGCTGAACCGGGGCCGGTCCGAGTACCAGCAGCTTCCTCCACTCCCGCTGCCGGACTGACGTCAGTTGCCGCGCCGCAGCGTTCCGGTGTCCCCCACACTCGTCACCTCGTAGCCCAGGCTGCCGTCGTCCGCGGGGGTCAGGACGATGTCGACCTCGTCAACGCAGTTCAACGGGCTGCTCTCCTCGGTGATTTCCTCTCGGACCTGTACCGCATTCCCGGTGTCCATGGTGAGGATCCACCGGCCGCTGCAGTCCAGCGACGGGTATTCGACGGTGGCCACCTGATCGCTGAGCTTCCCGCCCGTGTAGTTCACCTTGATCGAGTAGAGGCCGCCGTCCGTCTCGCGCACGTTCCCGGTCCACTTGCCCTTGTAGTCGGCAGGGGACGCCTTCGGGGACTTCGTGGAGGAACCCGCCCCGGACGCCCCCGAGTTGGCCGAGTCCTCGTTCCCTCCGCCGGGAAGCCGCACGGCCAGGACGATGGCGAGTACGGCGACGGCGGCCACGGCGAGCACGGGGCCGACCCGGCTCTTGCGACGGCCGCCCGGTACCGGCGGCATCGGTGGTGTGGTCACCGTCATCCGTGGTGTCGGCATCGGCGGCATGGGTGTCGAGGTCGGCGTGGGCACCGGAGGCATCGGTACCGGCGTCGGAGTGCCCGGCGGCGGAGGCGGGACGCGCCCGCCCTGCATGGTCGGCAGGGCGTGCACGCTGTCCCCGCCCCGGCCCGCGGCCGGGTTGTCCACCTGGGTCGGCGGCGGCTCCTCGAGGTCGAGGAGGCCGGCGGCGTGCCGGCCGAGCTCCGCCATCAGGTCGCCCGGAAGCCACGCGTCCGAGCGGGCATCAGCCGTGGCCGCCTCTGCCGTCGCCAGGATCTCGGGCAGCGGAATCCGGTCCTCGGGCCGCTTGGCGAGACACCGTCCCACCAACTCGGCGAGCGGCCCGGGCATCCCCGACAGGTCCGGGTCGTCCTCGGTCGCCCGCAGCATGAGCGCGTGGGCGCCGCTGTCCGGGCCACCGAATGCCTGTCGGCCCGTAGCGGCGAACACCAGCACCAGGCCGAGGCTGAACACGTCGCTCAGCCCGGTGATCTCGCGGCCCAGGATCTGCTCGGGCGACATGTAGCCGGGAGAGCCGACCATCGCACCGGTACGGGTCAGCACGCTCGCGTCCGCCGCACGCGCGACACCGAAGTCGATCACCCGGGGACCGTTGACCGTCAGCATGACGTTCGACGGCTTGAGGTCCCGGTGCACCAGTCCGCAGCCGTGGATGCTCTGCAGCGCACGCGCCAGACCGGCGGCCAGGTGCCACACCGACCGCTCCGGCAGCGGCCCGCTGATCTCGGTCACCGCCTGGTGCAATGTGGGGCCGGCGACATACCCGGTGGCGACCCAGGGCGTGTCCGCCTCGGTGTCGGCGTCCAGGACCGGAGCCGTCCACTCCCCGCCCACCCTTCGCGCCGCGGCCACCTCCGCGCGGAATCGGCTGCGGAACTCCGCGTCGTACGCCAACTGCGCATGGACCAGCTTCACGGCGACCGTGCGCCCGCGCTGCGACCGACCGAGGAACACCTGTCCCATGCCCCCGGCTCCGAGCCGTCGGAGCAACCGGTATTCCCCGACCTGCCCGGGATCGCCCGGCCGCAAGTTCTCCATGATCGTTTCGTCCCCCTGCTCAGCGTGGCACTACAGCCGGACGCTCATTACAACATCACCGGTTGCGTCCACGGGCGCCACATCACCCGACTCGAACTGGGTCCGGTACAGCTCCGCGTACCGTCCCCCCTTTGCCAACAGCTGCTC
The DNA here is from genome assembly GCF_036014015.1 of Streptomyces sp. NBC_00457. NCBI lineage: Bacteria > Bacillati > Actinomycetota > Actinomycetes > Kitasatosporales > Streptomycetaceae > Streptomyces > Streptomyces sp. NBC_00457. The sequence continues at coordinate 1,229,448 of NZ_CP107905.1, forward strand.
GTGCGTGCCGCGTTCCACGATGTGCCCCGCCTCGACGACCAGGATCAGGTCTGCCGCCCGCACCGTGGACAGCCGGTGGGCGATGACGACGGCGGTTCGGCCTTCCAGGGCCTCCGTCAGCGCTTCCTGGACGGCCGCCTCGGACGTGTTGTCCAGGTGGGCGGTGGCCTCGTCGAGGATGACGACGCGCTGGCGGGCCAGCAGGAGCCGGGCGATGGTCATGCGCTGGCGTTCGCCGCCGGAGAGGCGGTAGCCACGCTCGCCGACGACTGTGTCGAGGCCGTCGGGCAGGGAACGTACGAGATCGGCCAGGCGGGCGCGGCGCAGGGCGTCCCACAGGTCGTCCTCGGTCGCGGTGGGGGCGGCGAGGAGGAGGTTGGCGCGGACGGTGTCGTGGAAGAGGTGGCCGTCCTGCGTGACCATGCCGAGGGTGGAGCGCAGGGAGTCGGCGGTCAGGTCACGGACGTCGACGCCGCCGATGCGTACGGCGCCCTCGTCGACGTCGTACAGGCGCGGCAGCAGTTGGGCGATCGTGGACTTTCCGGCGCCGGAGGAGCCGACGAGTGCGACGGTCTGACCGGGTTCGGCGCGGAAGGAGATGCCGTGCAGGACCTCGTCGCCGCCGCGAGTGTCGAGCGAGGCCACCTCTTCCAGGGAGGCCAGGGAGACCTTGTCGGCGGAGGGGTAGGCGAAGCGGACGTTCTCGAAGGTGACGGCGACCGGGCCGTCGGGCACCTGCCGGGCGTCCGGTTTGTCCTCGATCAGCGGCTTCAGGTCGAGGACTTCGAAGACCCGCTCGAAGCTGACCAGGGCGCTCATCACCTCGACGCGGGCGCCGGCGAGGGCGGTCAGCGGTGCGTAGAGGCGGGTCAGCAGCAGTGCCAGCGCGACGACGGCGCCCGGCTCCAGCGTGCCGCGCAGGGCGAACCAGCCGCCGAGGCCGTAGACCAGCGCGAGTGCGAGGGCCGACACCAGGGTGAGGGCGGTGATGAACGCCGACTGGGCCGTGGCCGTCCGTACGCCGATGTCCCGGACCCGGCGGGCACGGGCCGCGAACTCCTCGGACTCCTCCTCGGGGCGGCCGAAGAGCTTGACCAGGGTGGCGCCCGGCGCCGAGAACCGCTCGGTCATCCGGGTGCCCATCGCCGCGTTGAGCGTCGCCGCCTCCCGCTGCATCCGGGCCATGCGGCTGCCCATCCGCCGCGCGGGCACGACGAACACCGGGAGCAGGACGAGCGAGAGCAGTGTGATCTGCCAGGACAGGGTGAGCATGACCGCGAGGGTGAGAAGGAGCGTGACGACGTTGCTGACCACGCCGGACAGGGTGTTGCTGAACGCCCGCTGCGCGCCGATCACATCATTGTTGAGACGGCTGACCAGCGCCCCCGTACGCGTGCGTGTGAAGAACGCGACCGGCATGCGCTGCACATGATCGAACACAGCCGTCCGCAGATCGAGGATGAGCCCCTCCCCGAGGGTGGCCGAAAGCCGTCTGCCGAGGATGCCGAGTGCCGCCTCGACGACCGCGATGAGCGCGATGAGGAGCGCGAGGCGTACGACGGTTCCCTCGTCGTCGCCCGTCACGATCGCGTCCACGATGTAGCCGGCCAGGACGGGGGTGGCGACGGCGAGCAGGGCCGTGAGCACCCCGAGACCCACGAAGCGAATGATGCGCACACGGTGCGGGCGGGCGAACGCGCCTATGCGGCGCAGCGTCGCGCGGGCGAGGGGACGGCGCTCCTGCTGGGCGCTCATGACACTCTGCAGCTGTGTCCAGGCTGTGATCTCCATACTCATGACAGGGACCGTAGGCCCTCAACCATCCTTGAGGTCAACGCCGAATCGGCACCGTCCGGGCACACGATGGATGCGAGGCCGTGCCCGGGGTGTCAGCCTCCGTCCCCGCGCCCGCAACCTGCCGTTGTCCTGGCGTGGAGAACCTCTCACGATGTGATGGTCGTGCGTCTTCCCCGAGGCCTCAAGCGCCTCCCGTACCGGCAGATACTGATGCTGGTCCCGCTCGCGCTCGTGCTGTGGGTCGCCGTGCGCCACTGGTCCGTGCTCGTGGAGGGCTTCGGACACCTGCGCCACGCCGAGTGGCCGTGGCTGCTGGCCGCTGGCGCGGCCACCTGCGGCACCTGGGTCGCCGCGTCCGCCGCCCGGCAGGGCGCGCTCGTCGAGCGGCTTCCGGTACGGCGGCTGCTGGCCACGCAGTTCGCGGCGGGCGCCGCCAACCATCTGCTGCCGACCGGTCTCGGGGCCAGCGCGGTCAATCTGCGGTTCATGGCGGTGTGCGGCGTTCCGCTGGCCCGCTCGTCGGCCGCGGTCGCGCTCTATCTGCTGGCGGAGTCGATCGCCCGCGTGGGCATGCTGGCGGCCCTGCTGATCGCCTTCCCGCATGCGCTGCAGCTCGGTTCGCTCCTGCCGGACGGCGTGGCGGGACCGTTGCTGACCGGCGTCGGCGTGGTGGCCGCCGTCGCGCTGCTGGCCCTGCTGCTCGTACGGAAGCTGCGCACCGTCGTCTTCACCTTCCTGCGGACCGCGCTGGGCGAGGCGCGGGCCGTGCACACCCGGCCCTGGCGGGCTGTGGCCCTGTGGGGCGGCTCGTTGGCCTTCCCCGCCCTGCAGGCGGCCGGACTGGTCGCGGTGGGGCTGGCGTTGGGGCTGCCGGTGCCGCCCGCGTACATGGTGGTCGCGTATCTGGCGGCGACGGTCGCGGTCGCGCTGATACCGACGCCGGGCGGTATCGGTTCCGTCGAGGCCGCGCTGATCGTCGCGCTGGTCGCGGCGGGCGGGCCGGTCGCTGTCGCTACGGCCGTGGTGCTCGCCTACCGGATCATCACCGTTTGGGTGCCGATCCTGCCGGGGGCGTTGACGTTGGGGGCGCTTGTGCGGATGAAGGTCATCTGATGTAGCGCCGCTATGGGCCGTCTTGCGTCTGCGGGCTCGTTGTGGCTGGTCGCGCCCACGCGGCGGAGCCGCAAATAGATACAGCCCCGCGCCCCTTAAGGGGCGCTGCCGCACCGCACGCTCACCCGTACCGGGCCGCCCTTCGGGTCGACTCGGTGGGTCCAGCGTGCGGTGAGGGTCAGTTGGCGGTTCAGGAGGACCGCAGCTCGGTGCAGGGTCCGGCCGTCCTGCGTGACGTGAAGGGTCGGGCGGGTGAGCGGGGCCGTCGCGCGCAGGACGTATCGGAGGCGGTCGGTTGGGGTGACGCGGTTCGGGGCGATCCAGTGCAGGGGCGGGTCGACCACTAGGGGGACGCCTTCGGACCATGCCTCCCCCGCGAGCCACGCCTGGACGGCGGTTGCCGCATGCGTGCCCTCGCGGGCCGCCGTGCCCGCGCTCTCCACGGGGTGCAGCACACTGCCGACGGCGAAGACGCCCGGGCGTAGCGTGCGCAGCGCTCCGTCGACGGCGGGTCCGCGGGTGCCGGGGTCGAGCGGTACTCCTCCGCGCCGGGCGAGTTCGTGGTCGGGTATGAAGTCGCCGGTGAAGATGATCGTGTCGCAGGGCAGCACTGCCGTACGGCCGTCTCGGTGGCGTATCCGGACGCCGGACAGGCGTCCGTTGCCGAGGAGTTCGGTGATCGTGGTGCCGGTGAGGAGCGGGATGCCGCGGCGGAGGCGGGCGTTCTGGGCGCGGGCGGGTGCGGTCCGGGCGCGCGGGAGTTCCGTGACCATGGCTACGACGTCGGCTCCCGCGACCCGTGCGGTGTCGGCGGCGGCGTACGAGACGTCTTCCGCGCCGACCACGACCGCCCGGGTGCCGATCCGCTGCCGGTAGAGGTGGACTGCCTGCTGGAGTTCGCCGGTGGTGTAGACGCCGGCGGGCCGGGTGCCGGGCACCAGGCGTGCGCTGCGCGGGCGTTCGCGGGCGCCGGTGGCCAGCACGATCGCCCGTGCGGTGATCGTCTCCGGTCCGTTCGGGCCGACCGCGGTGAGCGTGAGCGGGCCGGTCCAGTCGAGGGCGGTCACGCCGGTCCGTACGACCGCTCCGGCTCTGGTCGCCGCGTCGGTGAGCAGACGGGCGTACGCCGGTCCGGTCCGCGGACGCGGCAGCGTGCCGAAGCCGCCGTGCGCGCAGTGCCGGGGTACGCCTCCCGCCTGCTGCTCTCGCTCCAGCACCTCGACGTGGCCCGCGCCGGCGGTGGCGAGACGGGCGGCGGCCGCGAGTCCGGCGGGGCCCGCGCCGACGACCAGGACATCGATCCGGCGCCCGGACGTCATGCGCCGGCTCCCTCGAACAGCGCCCGTACGGCCGCACCGCAGTAGAAGCCCTGGCAGCGGCCCGCCGTGGCCCGGGTCCGGCGGCGCAGTCCGTCGAGGCTGCGGGGCGGGATCGTACTGGCGAGGGCGTCGCGGATCTCGCCGCGGGAGACGTGCTCGCAGTGGCAGACGAGGGTGCCGTACTCGGGGTCGGCGGCGATGAGGTCGGGCCGCTGGTGCGGGCGGGGGAAGGTCTCGCCGAGGTTCGGCATGCGCACCGGTTCCAACTCCCGTGCCGGGCCCGGGTCGAGGCCGGTGTCGGTGAGCAGGCCGGTGACGTGGGCGGCGATGGCGAGCGAGGCGGTGAGGCCGGTGGAGCGGATGCCGCCGACCGTGACGTAGGACTGCCCCGGGTGGGCGCGGATGCGGTAGTCGTCGTGCTCGGTGGCGGCGCGCAGCCCGGCGTAGACGGCGGTGACCTCCTCGTCGAGCAGTTCGGGCAGGATGCGTCGGCCCTTGTCGCGCAGCAGCTGAAGCCCGTCCGCGGTGGAGTGCGTGGCCCGCTTGTCGTCCAGGTCCTCGGCGGTGGGGCCGAGGAGCACGTTGCCGTAGACGGTGGGGGCGACCAGCACGCCCTTGCCGAGCGCGGTGGGGACGGGCAGCAGGATGTGGCCGACCAGGCCGCGGGCGAACTTGTCGAAGACGATCAGCTGGCCGCGGCGCGGGGTGACGGTGAAGTCGTCGTGGCCGAGCTGCCGGTCGAGTGTGTCGGCGTGCAGTCCGGCGGCGTTGACCAGCCAACGGGTGCGTAGGGTGCCCCGGGAGGTGCCTAGGACGTGCGTGTCGTCCTGCCGATTCACCTCCTCCACACGGCAGTTGAGGTGCAGGTCTACTCCGTGCCGGACGGCCTGGGTGGCGTAGGCGAGTGTCGTCGTCCAGGGGCAGATGATGCTCTCGCCCGGCACGTGCAGGGCGCCGAGCGCTCCGGGGCCGAGGTGCGGTTCGCGGTCGTAGAGGTCCGTCGGGCCGACGATGCTGGTGTCGTGGTAGTCGTTGCGTTCGGCCTTCTCGACGAGTCGGGGTAGCGCGGCGAGCTGTTCCTGGTCCCACGCGACGAGGAGGGCGCCGGTCGTTTCGACGGGGATGCCGGACTCGGCCGCGTACGCGGCGAGTTGACGTGAGCCCTCACGTACGAGCCGGGCTTCGAGGGAGCCGGGCGACGCGTCGAACCCGGTGTGCAGGATCGCGGTGTTGGCCTTCGAGGTCGCGTCACCGACGTCGTCACGGGCCTCCACGAGGGCGACGCGGAGGTGGGGGTGGCGCGAGAGTGCGCGGGCGATGGCACACCCGACGACACCGGCGCCGACGATCGCGACGTCGTACGTCACTGAAGGCAGCGGTTCGGCCGTGCCCCGAAGGGGCGCGGGGAACTGCGCGACCAGCCCCAACGGTCCCGCAGACGCTCGACGGCCAATCGCCCCACCCCGCGGAGCGCATCCGCTCACGTCGGCCCCCGATCGAGCAGCGCCGCGACTTCCCGGCGGAACCCCGCGAGGCGTGCGGCGGCCTCGTCCGCGCTGATGCGTGGCTCGTACACGGACGACGGTTTCCAGTCGGGCAGCGCTTCGGCGACCGTCAGGCCCGGCTCGGTGCCCAGCCGGGCCAGCGCGCCCACGCCGAGTGCGGTCGCGTCGGGCAGCGCGGACACCTCGACGGGGCGTTGCAGCAGGTCGGCCTGGGTCTGCATGAGGAGGGCGGAGCGGGTCAGGCCGCCGTCGACGCGGAGTACCGAGAGGGGCTCGCCCAGATCGAGCGCGGCGGCTTCGGCGAGCTCCGTGACCTGCGCGGCGATGCCCTCGCACAGGGCGCGCACCAGGTGCCCGGCGGTGGTGTCGAGGCCGAGTCCGGTGAGCGAGCCACGCAGGTCGCCCCGCCACCAGGGAGCGGCGAGTCCGGCCAGCGCCGGGACGAAGGTGACGCCGCCGCTGTCGGGCGCCGAACCGCCCACCGGGTCAAGGTCCGTGGCGCCCTTGATGACGCCCAGGTCGGTGAGCCAGCGTACGGCGGACGCGGCCGTGTACACCTGGCCGTCGAGGCAGTAACTGGTGTGTCCGCCGAGGCGCCAGGCGACGCAGCTGACCAGCCCGGAGGTGCCCCGGCGCGGTGTGTCGCCGGTGTGGGCGAGCAGGAACGCCCCTGTTCCGTAGGTGCACTTGGCGCCGCCGGGTTCGGTGACGCGCTGGGCGAGCAGGGCGGCCTGCTGGTCGACGACGAGGCCGGTGAGCGGGATGGCGTGGCCGAAGGCGGTGGTCGTGCCCACCGGTCCGGCGACGTCGACGACTTCGGGGAGGCGTTCGCCGGACAGCCCGTAGAGGTCAAGGGCTCGGGGTGACCAGGACGTGCGGTCGAGGTCGAGCAGTTGGGTGCGGCCCGCGGTGGCCGCGTCGGTGACGTACGCGCCGGTGAGCCGGTGCACCAGCCAGGCGTCGGAGGTGGTGACGACTCCGTCGGCGGTCAGGTGCCGTCGTATCCACGCCATTTTGGGCGCGGCGAAGTACGGGTCGAGCGGCAGCCCGGTCAGCTCCCGCAACTCCTCGGCGTGATCGGTGAGTTCGGCGCACACGCTCTCGGCGCGGCGGTCCTGCCAGACCAGCGCGTCGGTCAGCGGGCGGCCGGTGTCCGGGTCCCAGGCGAGGACGGTCTCGCCCTGGTTGGCGAGGCCCACCGCGGTGACCGGCTCCCGTGCCTCGGCCAGGGCCCGGTCCGCGGCCTCGACGACGGAGGCGTACAGCTCGCCGGGGTCGACCTCGACAAGACCGCCGGGCAGATGACGGGGCCGTACGGCGGCGAAGCCGGTGCCGAGGACGCCGCGTTCGGGGCAGATCACCAGGGCCTTGGTGCCGGAGGTGCCCTGGTCGACGGCGAGGACCGGACCTGTCATCGCACCTCTCCCGTCGAAGCCGATCGAAGCCCGGCGAATCCCATCGAAGCCCTGGGCGATCACCGTGCGCCAGCCTGCCGCCGCTCCGCACGGCCCGTCAAGCAGGCAAAGGGAGACGCGCGACCAACCGGCCATCCCCGCAAAGGAGTTCGAAAGGATCAGCAAACCGACAGCGATGCGGAAGCACCGCCTCTATAGTGACGCCGACCGCGCGACTCCTCAACTGCCGCCCGGAGGAAGGCTGTTGTTACTCCCCCCTGCCCTCCCGACCTGCCCTCTTCCGGGGGCGGGCGACTGATGGCCAGAGAAGGAGCACGCCCCGCCTACGATCCCGCCGGCCATGACTCCGCGCTGCGCGCCGCCCTCCAGGAGCTGCGCACCGGCCGCTGGATGGCGATGCGCGGTCTTCTGCTGGAGACCGGGGAGTGGTGGCAGTGGACGCAGCGCACCCAGATCCTCGCGGCCGCCGCGGCCGGCACCGACGTGGTGCGGACCTGGCTGTCCGAGGAGCCGCACAGCATCCCGGCCGCCGTGATGCACGCTCGGGTCACCGTGGAACGCGCCCTGCGAGCCCACCGCGAGGAACACCGCCGTACGCACGAACTGTGGAAGGAGGCCTGGCAGGCGTGCGAGACGGCGACGCACACCGCACCGCACGACCCGGTCCCCTGGGTGTGCCTGCTGGCGCTGGCCCAGCTGGACCGGGACCGGCGCTGGTCCGAGCACCGCTGCGGACCACCCGAGCCGATGCTGCCGCCGGGCCCGTGGGGGCTGCTGGCGGAGGCCGACAAGCGTGACCCGTACAACCGCGAGGCCCACCACCGGATGCTGCAGTTCCTCTACGGGCGCGGCGCGGGCGGGCGGCTGGCGGAGGCGTCCGGGTATGCGCACTGGGCCGCGGACTCGGCGCCCCCGGGCTCCGCGCTGCACGTCCTGCCGCTGTATGTGCGGGTGGAGCGCTACCGCCGCTCGGGCGGGCGGGACGCCGCGCTCGATCTGCACTGGGTGGCGGAGGACGCCACCCGCGAGGCACGACAGGCGTTCCGCTCCTGGTTCGAACTCAGCCGTCCTGCCGAGCGCTCCCTGCTGGACCTGAACCACCTCGCCCACGCCCTGTGGGGCGCGCTCCGGTTCCCGGACGCCGCCCGGGTGTTTGACGCGCTGGGCCCGTACTGGACGCCCGTCCCCTGGGCCTACCGCACCTCCGACGCGGGCGACCGCAGCCAGGCGGTGGACGTCTTCCTCCAGGCGCGCGCCCGCACCCGGTCGGCCGCGGACGATTTACACCCACACCCCTGACCCCGTCCTCTCCCGGAGGTTTGGTTCCGCATGTCCCCCACCCCCGCTCCGTCCGGCGTCCCGCCCCACGACGAGGAACAGCGCCTGCGTGAACTCGGCTACCGCCCCGTGCTCGCCCGCCGCATGGGCGGCTTCGGCAACTTCGCCATCAGTTTCTCCGTGATCTCGATCCTGTCCGGCTGCATGACCCTGTACGGCTTCGGCATGGGCGCCGGCGGGCCCGCCGTGATGCTGTGGGGCTGGGCCGGCGTCGGCCTGTTCGTGCTGTGCGTCGGACTCGCCCTGGCGGAAGTCACCAGCGCCTACCCGACCTCGGGCGCCCTGTACTACATGGCCGACCGGCTCGGCGGCCGGCGCTGGGGCTGGTACACGGGCTGGCTGAATCTGCTCGGTCTGCTGGGCGCGATCGCCGGTATCGACTACGGGGCCGCCCTGTTCACCGGCGCCTTCATGAACCTCCAGTGGGGCTTCGAGCCGACGCCGGAGAAGACGTTCCTGATCTTCATGGTGATCCTGCTGCTGCACGCCACCCTGAACCTGTTCGGCGTCCGGCTGGTCAGCGTCCTCAACTCCATCAGCGTGTGGTGGCACCTCGCCGGTGTCGCGGTCATCGTCGGGGCGCTGGCCATCGTCCCCGACCACCACCAGTCGCCGTCCTTCGTCTTCACCGAGTTCGTCAACGACACCGGCTGGTCCAACCCCGTCTACGTCGCCGCGATCGGCCTGCTGCTCGCGCAGTACACCTTCTCCGGCTACGACGCCTCCGCTCACCTCTCCGAGGAGACCTCCAACGCCTCGGTGTCGGCGGCCCGCGGCATCGTGCGCGCCATCTGGGTCTCCTGGATCGCGGGCTTCGTGCTGCTCGCCGGCCTCACCTTCGCCATCCAGGACTACGACGCCACACGCGCCAGCGAGACCGGGGTGCCGCCCGCGCAGATCCTGCTCGACGGCCTCGGCACCGACGGCGCAAGCGCCCTGCTGCTCGTGGTGATCGTCGCCCAGCTGTTCTGCGGCAACGCCGAAGTGGCCGCGGCCAGCCGCATGGTGTTCGCGTTCAGCCGGGACCGCGCGCTGCCGGGCTCCCACCTGTGGCGCAAGGTCAGCAGCCGCACCCAGACCCCGGTCGCCGCCGTCTGGCTGTCGGTGGCGGTCGCCTGCGTCCTCGCCCTGCCGTCCCTGTACTCGGCGACGGCGTACGGCGCGGTCACCGCCATCAACGTCATCGGCATCACGCCCGCATACGTCATCCCCGTGTTCCTGCGGCTTCGGGCGGGCGACCGCTTCCAGCCCGGGCCCTGGAACCTGGGCCGGTGGAGCAGGCCGATCGGCTGGACCGCGGTGGCGTGGGTGGCCTGTGTGACGGTGCTGTTCTGCCTGCCCCAGTCGTCTCCGGTGACGGTCGACACAATGAACTACGCCTCCGTCGCCCTCGCTGTCGTACTCGTCCTCGCCACGGTGTGGTGGTTCGTCGCCCGGCGTTCGTACGGAACGCCCACCACAGCGGCGTACGGCGACGACCGGGAGCAGGCCGAACTGGCCGAGGGAATCGTCTGAGCTGCGCGATCCGGGCATCGGTCCCGGTACGAACTCCTGTGCCCGATACGGCAGGATGAGCCCTCGCGCCGGACATCGAAGGACCTGTCCGGCGCGAGGCGCACATCACGGAAGCGAGCAGGTGACCAGGTGACGAGACTTCACATCCGGCTGTCGGCGAGGAATGTCCCCGCGGATCTTCTCACCGGAGGTGACCGGTGAACCGCGAACTCACCATGCACGACCTGGTCATCGCCGGTATCGCGATGGCCGCGGGCCTGCTGGCGGCGTTCCTGCTGCGGATGCTGCTGCGCTGGCTGGGCAAGCACGCGGACCGCACCCGCTGGACCGGCGACGAGGTCATCGTCGCCGCGCTGCGGACGGTGATCCCGTGGACCGCGATAGTGGGCGGCGCGGCGGCCGCGGCGGCGGCGCTGCCGCTCACCAGGACGGTTCATCGCAACGTCAACCAGGGCCTGACCGTCCTGCTGATCCTCGTCGTGACGATCTCGGCGGCCCGGATGGTCGCCGGACTGATCCGCACGGTCACCCAGGCCCGCTCCGGGGTCGCCGGGTCGGCCACGATCTTCGTCAACATCACCCGGGTCGTGGTCCTGGCGATCGGCTGCCTGGTGGTGCTGCAGACGCTGGGCATCTCCATAGCCCCGCTGCTCACCGCCCTCGGTGTGGGTGGTCTCGCGGTCGCCCTGGCGCTGCAGGACACGCTCGCCAACCTCTTCGCGGGCATCCACATCCTCGCCTCGAAGACCGTCCAGCCCGGTGACTACATCCGGCTGAGCAGCGGCGAGGAGGGCTATGTCACCGACATCAACTGGCGGCAGACCACCGTCCGCAACCTCTCCAACAACCTGGTCATCATCCCCAACGGCCAGTTGGCGGGAACGAACATGACCAACTACAACCGCCCCGAGCAGGACCTCACCATCCTGCTCCAGGCGGGCGTCGCCTACGACAGCGACCTGGAGCACGTGGAGCGGGTCACCATGGAGGTGATCGCCGAGGTGATGACCGAGATCACCGGCGCCATGCCGGACCATGAGCCTGCGGTGCGCTTCCACACCTTCGGCGATTCGCGCATCGGGTTCACGATCATCCTGGGCGTCGGCGAGTTCAGCGACCAGTTCCGGATCAAGCACGAGTTCATCAAGCGCCTGCACAAGCGCTACCACGAGGAGGGCATCCGCATCCCCTCCCCGACCCGCACGGTGGCCCTGCAGCAGGGCGCGGTGTCGATTCCGCAGCCGCGCGGCGCGGAGATCGTGGTCGAGCCGGGCGCGATCCCCGCCGCCCGGCTCGACTGATCCCTTACCTCTACCTCGACCGATCCCTTACAGGGTGGCCGAGTTGTCGTGGTGCCCGTCCGTCCGGTTCTCCGGCCGCCGCAGCGACGTACTCGGCGGCGTCACCGTCCAGTCGGGGTGTCCGGGCATCCGCGGGGTCTTCGTGCCGTAGAGCCAGTCCCGCAGGAAGCCGGACAGGTCGCGGCCGGAGACCTCCGAGGCGACGGCGATGTAGTGGTCCGTGGACGCCGAGGAGTTGCGGAAGCGGTCCAGGAAGGCGCGCTCCACGGCGTTGAACACCGTCTCGCCGATCTCGTTGCGCAGGGCGTAGAGCACGAGGACGCCGCCGAGGTAGCGCTGGCTGTCGAAGAGGTTCACCGCGTTCGGGGCCGCGACCGGGCCCGAGTCACGGCGCCACTGGTCGCCCCGCGCGTAGGTGTTCTTCATCCGGGCCTCCATCGTGGTCAAGCCGATGGAGTCCGGCCAGCCGCGCTCGTAGCGGTAGAGCAGCCCGTAGAAGTCGGCGTGGCCCTCGTTGATCCACAGGTCGGCCCAGGTGGCCGGGGAGACCAGGTTGCCGAAGTAGGAGTGGACCAGCTCGTGCATCATGTGCGAGCCGATCTTGGACTCCTCCTGGAGGAGGTAGTTCGGCTTGTACAGGGTGAGGGTCTGGGTCTCCAGGCCGGTGAAGTCGAAGGCGTTCGGGTCGTCGGAGTTGCAGGGCAGCAGGCCGTACGTCTCGAACGGGTACGCCCCGAGCCGCTGCTCGATCCAGCTCACCAGGTTCGGTGTGAGGGCGAGCGCCGGCTCCAGGGCGGTGGCGCGGGCGGTCGGTACGACGTCCCGGAGCGGGAGTCCGTGCGGGCCGGGCCGGTCCGTGACCACGTAGTCGCCGACCGTGATCTGCACGATCTCGGTGGCGATCGGCTCCCTGGAGCGGTAGGTGTACGCGGTCCGGCCGTCGGCGAGGTTCTCGGTGCTCACGAGGCGACCGCTCGCGACGCCGCGCAGGCCCGCCGGGACGGTGATGCGGAAGGTGAAGTCCGCCTTGTCCACCGGGTGGTCGTTGCACGGGAAGACGGTGTGCGCCGAGTCCGGCTGGGGGCAGATGGCGAAGCCGTCCGGGGTGGGGACCCACGCCGTGTGCGCGAGGGTGCGGCGCGGGTCCGCCGTGTACGTCACGGCGACGGCGGTCTTCTTGCCCGCGGGCAGGCACCGGGCGGGCGTGATCCGCAGCTTCTCGTCGGCCTGCTCGAAGGCGGCCGTGCGGCCGGCCACGGTGACGGTGCGTATGTCCAGGCCGAGGGCGTCCAGGGAGAAGCGGGTGAGCTCCTGGGTGGTGGTGATCTTCAGGGTGGCCGTGGCGTCGACGAGCTTCGTCGTGGCGTCGTAGGCGAGGTCGAGGTGGTAGGCCGACACGCGGTAGCCGTCGTTGCCGAGGCTCGGGTAGACGGGGTCCCCCAACGTCTCCGGGCCGGGCGTGCCCGTGGCTGCCGGAGCCGCGTGCGCCTGGGCGCCGACGGACAGGGCCGCGGCGGTGCCGATCAGGGCGGCCGGGGCGGTCACTCTGCTGCGATATCTCATGGTCCGCTTTCGCTCGGGCGGCCGGGTGGTCAGGTCCGGCCGTCGGATGAAGTGCGATCGGAGTGCGATCGACCTGCGATCAAGGTGCGCGATCACAAGATCAGACGCTTGGGATCGCTCAGAAGATGCACAGAATCCGCGAAACCCTGCGAGGACCCCTGTCGAGCCGAGGTCGACCACGAGATATCTTGATGTCGAGCAATGTTGCAGACGTGGAGCGGAGCACCCGGTGACTGACTCGACCATCATCTATACGCACACTGACGAGGCCCCGGCCCTGGCAACGTATTCCTTCCTGCCGGTGGTCCAGGCGTACGCCTCGCAGGCGGGTGTCGCCGTGGAAACGCGGGACATCTCGCTGGCCGGCCGCATCCTCGCGGTGTTCCCGGAGTACCTCACCGAGGACCAGCGCATTCCGGACGACCTGCACGAGCTGGGCGAACTGGCCAAGACGCCCGAGGCCAACATCATCAAGCTGCCGAACGTCTCGGCGTCCATCCCGCAGCTCAAGGCCGCGGTCGCCGAGCTGCAGGCGCACGGTTACGCGCTGCCGGCCTACCCGGACGACCCGAAGACCGACGAGGAGCGGGAGATCCAGGCCCGCTATGACAAGATCAAGGGCTCCGCGGTCAACCCGGTCCTGCGTGAGGGCAACTCCGACCGCCGCGCCCCCGCCTCGGTCAAGAACTACGCCAAGACCCACCCGCACCGCATGGGCGCCTGGAGCTCCGACTCCAAGACGAACGTGGCGACGATGGGCGTCGACGACTTCCGGTCCACCGAGAAGTCCGTCGTGATCTCCGAGGCCGGTTCGCTCCGTATCGAGCTCAAGGGCGACGACGGCTCCACCACCGTCCTGCGTGAGTCCGTACCCGTTCAAGAGGGCGAGGTCGTCGACGCCTCCGTGATGCGCGTCGCCGCGCTGCGCGAGTTCCTGACCGCGCAGGTCGCCCGGGCCAAGGCGGAGGGCGTGCTGTTCTCCGTGCACCTCAAGGCCACGATGATGAAGGTCTCCGACCCGATCGTCTTCGGCCATGTGGTCCGCGCCTTCTTCCCGAAGACGTTCGCGCAGTACGGCGACAAGCTCGCCGCCGCCGGTCTGACCCCGAACGACGGTCTGGGCGGTATCTACAAGGGCCTGGAGTCCCTGCCCGAGGGCGCCGAGATCAAGGCCTCCTTCGACGCCGAGCTCGCCGAGGGCCCGGAGCTGGCGATGGTCGACTCCGACAAGGGCATCACCAACCTGCACGTGCCGTCCGACGTCATCGTCGACGCCTCCATGCCGGCCATGATCCGCACCTCCGGCCACATGTGGGGCCCGGACGGCCAGGAGGCGGACACCCTCGCGGTGCTGCCGGACTCCTCCTACGCCGGTGTCTACCAGGCGGTGATCGAGGACTGCCGCGCCAACGGCGCCTACGACCCGTCGACCATGGGCTCGGTCCCGAACGTCGGCCTCATGGCGCAGAAGGCCGAGGAGTACGGCTCCCACGACAAGACGTTCGAGATCCCGGTCACCGGCACGGTCCGCCTGGTCGACCAGAACGGCGACGCCGTCATCGAGCAGGCCGTCTCCGCCGGTGACATCTTCCGCGCCTGCCAGACGAAGGACGCGCCGATCAAGGACTGGGTGAAGCTGGCCGTCACCCGCGCACGTGCCTCCGGCGACCCGGCGGTGTTCTGGCTGGACGAGACCCGCGCGCACGACGCCAACCTGATCGCCAAGGTCAAGGCGTACCTGCCGGAGCACGACACCGAGGGCCTGGACATCCGGATCCTGAACCCGGTCGAGGCCACCAAGCTGTCGGTGGAGCGCATCCGCCGCGGCGAGAACACGATCTCGGTGACCGGCAACGTGCTGCGTGACTACCTCACCGACCTGTTCCCGATCCTGGAGCTGGGCACCAGCGCCAAGATGCTGTCGGTCGTGCCGCTGATGGCGGGCGGCGGCCTGTTCGAGACGGGCGCCGGCGGCTCCGCGCCGAAGCACGTCCAGCAGCTGGTCAAGGAGAACTACCTGCGCTGGGACTCGCTCGGCGAGTTCTTCGCGCTGGTGCCGGCCCTGGAGCACTACGCCGGCTTCACCGGGAACTCCCGCGCGAAGGTCCTCGCCGACACGCTCGACCGCGCCACGGCGACCTTCCTCAACGAGGACAAGTCGCCGACCCGTCGCGTCGGCGGGATCGACAACCGCGGCAGCCACTTCTACCTGTCCCTGTACTGGGCGCAGGAGCTGGCCCAGCAGACCGACGACGCGGACCTGGCGAAGGCGTTCGCGGCGCTGGCCGAGACGCTCGCCGCGAACGAGCAGAAGATCGTCGGGGAGCTGAACGCCGTCCAGGGCAGCCCGGCCGAGATCGGCGGCTACTACCAGCCCGACCCGGCGAAGGCGGCGGCGGTGATGCGGCCGTCCACGACGTGGAACGAGACGCTGGCGTCGCTGAGCTGACGTAGGGGCGGGGTTTAGCGACCCGGCCCGCTTGTGTACCGTTCCGCCCCGGTTGGCGTTGCCCGGCCGGGGCGGAGCCGTGTCTCATTGCCGGGCGGTGTGGGGGTGCCGGCCGGAGGTGGGTCGCGCAGCCCGGCGCTGACGGGGTGCCGCCTGCGCCCACCCGTGCCGCCCCAGGCGGCACGAATGCCCGCAGCTTGGCGGACTGCCTGCCGGGTGGGCGCCGCGCCAGGCGGCGCGACTGCCCGCAGCTTGGCGGGACGGCCGACCGCAGCTGGGCGGGACGGCAGCCTGCCGCCTGCCGGGCGGGCGCCGCCCCAAGCGGCACGCGTCCGCAGCTGGGCGGGACGGCAGCCCGTCGTTCGACGTCCATACCCAGGAGTCGCCTGATGCCTCGCCTCTCACCGCCCTCCTTTGAGCTGCTGCCCGGCTCCGATGACTCCCCCGTGATCCTCCATGTGCCGCACGGGGCGCGGGACATACCGCCGCACGTGCGCTCGGGCATCGTGCTGGACGACGACGCGCTGGAGGGAGAACTCGACCGCATCACCGACGGGCATACGGCTGAACTCGCTGACGTGGCGGCCGAGTTGGCTGCCCTCGCTCCCTGGCGGTTCGTCAATCGGCTCTCGCGGCTGGTCGTCGACCCCGAGCGGTTTCCGGACGGGCGGGAGGAGATGCTGGCCGTGGGGATGGGGGCCGTGTATACGCGGACCACTCAGCGGGGTGTGCTGCGGGTGGACGGCATCGATCCCGAGCCTTTGATCGACGCGTACTTCCGGCCGTACGCACAAGCCATGACGGACGCCGTGGCGGATCGGCTGGCGGCCGTCGGGCGGGCCGTGATCATCGATGTGCACTCCTATCCCAGCGCCCCGCTGCCGTACGAGCTGCACGGATCGGGGCCTCGGCCGCCCGTCTGTCTCGGTACCGACTCCTTCCACACGCCGCCCGAGCTGGTGGCCGCCGCCCGGGAGGTCTTCGGGGAGGTGGGGCTGGACAGCCCGTTCAGCGGCACGTATGTGCCGCTGGAGTTCTACCGGGCCGAGCCGCGGGTGAGCGCGCTGATGGTGGAGATCCGGCGGGACACGTATATGACGGAGCCGGGCGGGCCCGCGGGGAGCGGGCTGTCCCGGCTCGCCTCGGCGCTGGCGCGGCTGGTCGACTCCGTGCCGCTCTGACCCTCCGGCCGTCGGGCTCTCCTGCCCTCCTGCCTCTCTGCCCTCCGCCTGGAGCACTCCCGCGCGACAGACCGGGCGGAGGCAGTGAGGGTGGGGGCATGACCGACGAGATGACCACCACGCTCGCCGACCAGGCCCCGCCGCCGGTACGGGACTGGCCCGCGCTCGACCTGGACGGGACGGAGTTCGATCCGTTCCTCGCGGACCTCATGCGGGAGGGCCCGCTGACCCGGATCCGGCTGCCGCACGGCGAGGGGTGGGCGTGGCTGGCCACGCGCTACGACGACGTGAAGATGATCACCAACGATCCGCGGTTCGGCCGCGCTGAGGTGCCGAAGCGTCAGGTGACGCGGATGGCACCGCACTTCAAGCCGCGGCCGGGTTCGCTCGCCTTCGCCGACCAGCCCGACCACAACCGGCTGCGCAAGGCCGTCGCGGGTGCGTTCACCGTGGGTGCGATGAAGCGGTTGCGGCCCCGGGCGCAGGAGATGCTCGACGGCCTGGTGGACGGCGTCGTACAGGACGGGCCTCCCGCGGATCTCATCGAGCGGGTGCTGGAGCCCTTCCCGATCAATCTGGTGAGCGAGGTCATGGGCGTACCCGCCGCCGACCGGGAGCAGGTGCACGCCTGGACGCGGCAGATCATCTCCACGTCCGGTGGCGCGGAGGCCGCCGACCGTGCGAAGAACGGCATGTACGCCTGGATCACGGAGACGATCCGCGGCGGGGGCAGCGGGGGCGACGACGTGTACTCGCTGCTGGCCGCCGCCGTCGAGCGCGGCGAGATCAGCGAGACGGAGGCGGTGGGTCTCGCCGGTCCGCTGCAGATCGGCGGCGAGGCCGTCACCCACAACTGCGGCCAGATGCTCTACCTGCTGCTCACCCGGCCCGAGCTCATGGAGGGGGTGCGCAACAGGCCCGAGGTACGGGACGCCGCGCTGGACGAGTTGCTGCGGTACATCCCGCACCGCAGCTCGGTCGGGCTGGCCCGGATCGCCTTGGAGGACGTCGAGTTGCGGGGGCAGCGCATCGCGGCGGGCGACGCCGTCTACGTCTCCTATCTGGCCGCCAACCGCGACCCGGAGGTCTTCCCCGAGCCGGACCGGATCGACCTCGACCGCGCCCCGAACCCGCACCTGGCCTTCGGCAACGGCTCGCACTACTGCACCGGTGCCGTGCTCGCCCGCCTGCAGACCGAACTGCTCATCGGCACCCTCCTGGACCGGCTGCCGGGCCTGCGGCTCGCCGTCCCCGCCGACCAGGTCGTCTGGCGCCGCAAAACGATGATCCGCGGCCCGCAGACCCTGCCGTGCGCGTGGTGAGGTGGACGGCTCCGAACATGCCGGGGCATGCGCGCCCCCACCAACCCCGCCCGCGCCCAGCAAACCGGGCGACCCCGAGCATGCCGGGACATGCGCGCCCCGACCAACCCCGCCCGCGCCCGGTCAGCCGGGCGGCTACCGGACCCTCCCGAGGCGCGCCCGTCCGCCCCGTCAGGCCCGCAGCCACTCCGTGACGACTACCTCCCCGCCGGTCCGCAGCCTCAGGGCGAACGGGCCGGACGGGGGTGCGTCGCTGGTGAAGCGGCCCATGTCGTCGGAGGTGAGCGTGGTGGGCGGAGCCGCCGGCGGGCCGCCGAGGACCTCGATGCTGGCCGACTGCGGCGGCAGCACCTGGCCCAGCAGACCCTGCCCGGTCACCTCCACGTCGACGGTCACGTCCCCCGAGCGGAAGGTCAGCATTCGCGGCGCGTCCGTGACCCCTCTGACCGGGATCGCGTCGGTCAGCGAGTCGAACGTTAACTCAGCCAGCCGGGCGTCGAGGTCGCGCAGCGCGTACGCCTCGACGGCGCTGCGCCGCAGTTCCGCCGGGACGGGGTCGAGGATGGCGGCGGCCTGGCGGAGTTCGTCCAGCAGGCCGTCGGCCAAGTCCTTGTCCAGCCCTTCCTCCAGCCCGTCTTCCAGCCCTTCTTCGTCGCCGAAGCGCTCGTCGTCCCTCTCGTTCACAACGCTCCCTCGAGTCGGGCCCTCAGGCGTCGCAGACAGCGCTGGCGCAACGGCCCGATGCTGCCCACGGCGATCCCCAGGGCGGCGGACACCTCCTGGTAGCTGGGCGGCGGTGTGGCCATCAGTATCCGCAGCAACTGCCTGCAGCGCTCGCCCAGTTCCTCGAACTCCTGCCACAGCCGCCGGATGCGCTCGGTCTGGGCCGCGGCGTCCTCCGAGTCGATGACCGACTGCTCAGGCGTACGGTCCTCGCTGACCCGGTCCAGCAGTTGGGCGTCGTCCGTGGGAGTCAGCCGCCTCAGGCTCTTGAGCACCTTCAGGGACTCGTGCCGTGCGGTGCTGGCCAGCCACGCCCCTGCCTTCTGGGGCTCTCGGATGCGTCCGAGATGCTGGGCGAAGCGGAACCACACGGTCTGGTACACCTCGTGCGCGTCGGCGTCGGAGAGCCGGTGCGCGCGCACGACGGACCACACCAGTGGGCTCAGCCCTTCCACCAGCGCCTTCCAGGCCGCCGCGTCACCGTCGACGGCTGACTGGACGAGCGCGCCGACATCTGCACGGTCCACGGCCCCACCCCTCGTGTACGGCACGTCATCGTACGCCGTGGAAGGGGCGGTTCCGACGGTCATGCGCCTGCCGGGTGCTGGACGACCGGAACCGGGCGCCAGGTCGACGGCCGCAGCGCCGGTACGTGCGCCCCGCGCACTTCGGCGAACTCTGAGTTCGCGGCGAGCAGCTGCCGTCGGGCGGCGCGGGCGTCGGCCTCCTTGTGCGCGGTCATATGGGCGGCGACCAGACCGGCGGCCACGGGAGTGGCGAACGAGGTCCCGCTCCAGTGCGCGAACCCCTCGAACATCACCTGGTCGGGCTTGACCGAACCGGAGGTCAGTTCGCCGGTGTGGCGGGGGTGCACGCAGGTGCACAGGTAGGAGAAGCCGAACCGGCAGGCGTCGTACGTGGTGTGCTGGTACACGTACGGCACGGGGGCGTCGAAGCCGATGAGGGGGCTCGTCAGCTGCTCACCGGGGGCGTAGACCTTCACCCAGGAACCGTGATTGGTGAAGCAGGCGCCGAACTCGCCGTCGCTGCGCAGCGCGCCGACCGACAGCACGACGTCCTGGTAGTCGGGCAGGTCGGCGTAGGCGGCGGGCCAGAACGGCGTGGCGCTGGCGTTGTTGCCGGCGGCGGCGACAAGGAGGGTGCGGGGCTGGTTCCGCAGTGCCTGCATGAAGTTCTCCACGCCGAGCAGCCCGGTCGCGGTGCCGTTCGGCGTGCCCGCGGAGAGGCTGATGATGTCCGGCCAGCCGTGCCGGTCGACGGCGTCGAAGAGCTTCTCGCCGAACTCTGACTCCAGGATGGCGCCCGCGTCGTTGAGCGAGTTGCTGACGCCGATGTCCGTGTTGGGCGACAGGGCCGCGACGAGTCCGGCGATGAACGTGCCGTGGCCGACGTACTGCTGGAGGATTCCGTTCTCGTCGCACTCCTTGATCTGGGCGTCCCCCTGCACATGCGCCATGAGCGGGTACGAGCGGAAGTCGTGCACCAGACCCGTGTCGATGACCAGCACGCCGACGGCCGTGTCCGGGTCGTACGACGCCTCGGCGGCGGACGGGTTGGGTGTCTGGCTGAGCAGGGCGGGCACGGGCTCCGCCGGGTTGCAGGCGTTGACCGTCGTGGACACCACGTGGTTACGGCTGACCAGCTTGCGCCCCGTGCGCTCTTCCGCCCCCCGCAGGGCACGCAGGGCGCCCGCGACGGCACGGTCACCGCGGCGGTCGCCGTGGCCGGGGTCGCCGACCTGGATACGGGTGATGCCGGACCGGTTGGTCTCCGGACCCGCCCGGCGTACCCGGTCCGAGGTGAGGCCGGTGGTCTCCGTGAAGTGCGTGCGCACGGTCTCCTCGACGACCCGGGCCTCCTCCCCGTCCCGGGCGAGGACCACGCCCTTCTCGTAGAAGAACTCGGCGGAGTCGTCCGGCCCCATCGCCAGCGGCACGTCGGGCATGGAGCGCTGGATCTGGTCGAACTGCTCATGGAATCGCTGAGGTGCCATCGCGTGTCCCCTCCCACAGAGGCGTCGGTCGTCAGTCAGAGTCACTGAGCCGTCGCTTGATACAGCGCCAAACCCGTGTGGCGTGTATCCGGGGCCACTACCATCCTTTGGGTGACAGCGGGAAGCGACTCGGTTCTCGAACTGCTGCCGATGGTGTTCGCCGCACCGAAAGAGGCTCTGGCGCGGGCGGAACAGGTCCTCGCCGACGATCCCTCACCGCTGCACGCCAGTATCGCCCACCAGGTGATCGGCATGTGGCAGCGGGACTTCGGCGACCTGCGGATCGCCCTGCGGCATCTGCGGCGCGCCCGCGATCTGGCGGCACGCGCCGGATCGGCCGACCGGGAGGCCGACATCCTGGGCACCCTCGGCGTGGCACTGGTCCACGCGGGCAGCACCCGGCAGGGCCTGGAGGCGTTCGAGCGAGGTGTCGCGCGCGGCACGGGACTTACCCGGGCGCGGGTGCTGTACCGCCGGGCGTACGTCTGGTGGGTGCTGGGCCGTCACCGGGAGGCGCTGGAGGACGTACGCCGGGCCATACCCGTGCTGCGGCAGGCCGACGACGTCATCTGGACGGCGCGGGCGCTGACGCTGCGGGCGACCGTGCATCTGGCGCTGGGCGCGGTGGAGCGGGCCGAGGCCGACTTCACCGCCGCCGAGGCGCTGTGGGACACCACCGGCCAGGAGCACGACAAGGCGGACGCGGTGGAGAGCCGGGGGCTGGCCGCGTTCCGGTCGGGGGACGTGCCGGCCGCGCTGCGGCTCCTGGACGAGGCCGAGGAGCGGTACGCCAAACTCGGTACGCCGACGTTCATGCTCAACATCCGGCGCTGCGAGGTCCTGATGGCGGCCGGTCTCGCCCCCGAGGCGCTCGCCGAGGCCGACACGGCCATAGGGGTGCTCGACGGCATCGGCGGGCAGTCCACGCGGAAGGCGGAGCTGCTGCTGGCCGCCGCCCGCGCGGCACGGCTCGCGGGCGATCCGCAGACCGCGATCGCCCGCGCGGATCTGGCCGTACGGCTGTTCGCGGCGCAGCGCCGCACCTGGTGGGAGACGCACGCCCGGCTGGTGCTGATCGAGGCGCGGGTGGCCGCCGGGCGGGGCTCGGGCCGTCTCGTCGCGGACGCCGCCGCGGTGGCGGACCGGCTGGCCGTGTTCGAAGCGCCGGCCGCGCCCGAGGCGTCCCTGCTCGCGGGCCGGATCGCCCTGGAGCTGGGCTGGCGGACCGACGCGGAACGGCACTTGACCGTCGCCGCCCGCAGCCGGCGCAGCGGGCCGCCGCTGGCGCGGCTGACGGGCTGGGCGGCGCAGGCCCTGCGCGCGCAGGCCGCCGGTTCCGGCCGACGGGTGCTGGAGGCGTGCCGGCGCGGGCTCGACGTACTCGACGACCACCGGATGACGCTCGGGGCCTCGGAGTTGCGGGCTCGCGCCACCGCGCAGGGCGCCGAGCTGGCCGCGCTCGCCCAGCAGGCGAGTCTGCTCTCCGGCGGGCCGCGGCAGCTGCTGGTGTGGAGCGAACGCTGGCGGTCCACCGTGCTGTCGGCGCCACCCACCCGGCCGCCCGCCGACCCGACGCTCCAACGCGCCCTCACCGCCTACCGGGAGATCGCCGCACGCGCGGAGGCCGCCCGTATGGAGGCCCGGCCCGTCCCGGCCCTGGAACGTGAACAGCGGCGGCTGGAACGGGAGATCCGCTCCCGCACCCTGCACATCCGCGGCGACGCGCCCGGCGACGGGGCGTCCTTCGACCCGGCCCGGCTGCTGGAGCGGCTCGGTGAGGTGCGGCTGGTGGAACTCGTGGTGCTCGACGGGCGCGTGCATGTGCTGCTGTGCGGACACGGGCGGGTCAGGCGGTACGAGGCCGGGCGGCTCGCGGACGCGGTCGTCGAGGCCGAGCATGTGCAGGCCGGGCTGCGGCGGCTGGCGCATCCGGGGGCGGAGGGCCGGCTGCCGGTGGTGGAGGCGGCGGGGCGGCGGCTGGAGGAACTGCTGCTCGGCCCGGCAGCCGCGCATCTGGGCTCCGGGCCGGTCGTGGTGGTGCCGCCGGGCCGGCTGCACCGGGTGCCGTGGGCGCTGCTGCCGTCGCTGCGGGAGCGGGTGCTGAGCGTGTCGCCGTCGGCCAGCAGTTGGCTGCGGGCGAGGGAGACCGAGCCGCCGCCGGGTGGCCGTCATGTCCTGGTGCGTGGGCCGGGGCTCGCGACCGGCCGTGCGGAAGTGCCGGAACTGGCCGACTGGTACTACAAGTCGACGGTTCTGGAGCACGACGACGCGCGCGTGCCGCGGGTCTTGGAAGAACTGGACGGGGCGGCGCTGGCCCATATCGCCGCGCACGGCACGTTCCGTGCGGACAGTCCGCTGTTCTCCTCGCTGCGGATGGCCGACGGGCCGCTCATCGTGCACGACTTCGAGCGGCTGGACCGCAGCCCGTATCGGATCATCCTGTCCAGCTGCGATACCGCGCGGCTGGCGTCCGTCGGTGCGGATGAACTCCTTGGTCTGGTCACGGCGCTGTTGCCGCTGGGGACGGCGGGGGTTGTTGCGAGCAGTGCGCCTGTCAATGACGCGGCGGTGGTGCCTCTTATGGTCGCCTTGCACAAGGGGTTGAGCGTGGGGCTGTCGTTGGCTGAGGCTTTGCGGGATGCTCGCGGGGCGCTGCCGGGGGATGCGGTGCATCAGGCTACGGGGTGGGCGTTTTCGGCGTTCGGGGCGGCTTAGCTCCGCTGGTGGGTTGTGGTCTGGCTGCGGGCCGGTGGGGGCTTGTCGCGCCCACGCGGCGGAGCCGCATATCGATACAGCCCCGCGCCCCTGACGGGGCGCTGTACTCACGCCGGTTGAGCATCCAGCAGGCCTGGCAAAGTCGCTCGGTCGCTTGCGCCCAGTCTGGCGTATGCGGTGTAGAGGTGGTTGCCGACGGTCCGTACGGACAGGGTGAGGTGGTCGGCGATCTGGCGGTTGGTGAGGCCTGCGGCCGCGAGGGTGACGATCTGGCGTTGGCGGGTGGTGAGTTCTCCTAGGACGAGGCCGGACAGGGCCGGGGTGCGGGCGCCCTGGCAGCGGCGGGTCAGGGCGACGGCTCGGGTGCGGGAGGTGCGGGCGGCGCGGGGGTCGCGGTGGGAGCGTGCGGCCTGGGCGTGCGCCTCGGCCGCGAAGAGCAGGAGGCCGCGCTCCTGAAGGCGTTCCGCGGTCCGGTCCAGGGCCGGTCCGTCGCCGCGGGTGAGGGCGTCCGCGTGGGCTGCGAAGGCGCTGTCCGCGGGCAGCCGGGAGGCGGTCTGTCCGGGAGCGCCCAGGCGTACGGCGTCGTAGAGGGCCAGCGCGTCGTCCCCGGTGATCGACCGGATCGCGGTGTCGATGTCGCCGCGTGCCGCCGCCAGCCAGGTTGCCGCCTCGCCCGATGCCGGAGGTGCGGTGAGGGCCTTGTGTGCCGGCGTGACCTCGCCCGACTGGGCGGTGGCGAGGGTCAGTTCGAGGTGGCAGGAGGGGTCGTCGGGGGATTCCCGCAGGCCCTCGCGTGCCCAGGCCGCGGCCTCGCGCAGTTCGCCGCGCAGCCGCACGGCACGCGCGCGTACGGCCGCGTACTCGGCGGGGACCGGCTCGCCCTCCTCGATGAGCCACTCCCCCACGGGTGCCCACAGCGTCCGTACGTCGGCCTCGTCGATCTGCCGTGCCAGCTCGACCGCCTCGTCCTTGAGGGCAGGGCCGCACTGGTCCGGGGTGCGGGCCAGCCGCCGGGCCCTCAGTCGGCCGGCCGTGGCCCGCAGGACCGGGCCGTGCAGAGGATGGGCGAGTCGTACGGCGCCTTGGTCGTCGATGTCGATCAGGCCGTCGGTCTCCAGGCGTTCGAGGACGCGCAGGTCGAAGTCGTCGGCGGTCGGCGGCAGGGGGTCGGCGAAGGCGAGGAGTTCGAGGGTCTCGCGCTCGTCGGTGTCGACGCGGCGGATGACGTGAGCCGTGCGTTCGCGCACGGTCGCGGTCAGGGGCAGCGGGCCGCGCCAGGCTTGTTCGTCCGAGCCCGGGATTCGGGTCAGCAAGCCCTGTTCGCGCAGCGCGCCGGACAGGTCGCGCAGCAGCCGGAGGTCGCCGTCGCACAGTCGGTGCAGCCGGTTCACGGTGAGCGGCTCCAGTCGGCCACCGGCACCCGCTGCGGCCAGCCGGTCCGTCTCCTCGTGCGGCAGCGGCTCCAGGGTGAGGCGGGGCAGCAGCTCACCGGTCCACAGCCGGGACACCGCGCCGGGCACCGGTACGTCGTCCGTGGCCACGACCAGCAGCCGGGTGCGGCCCTGCACCGCCAGCTGGTGGACCAGGGCGGCCGAGGCGTCGTCGAGGAGGTGTGCGTCGTCGACGAGCAAGGTCCGTACGGCGGAGAGCAGTTGGACCGCCTTGTGCAGGGTGACCGTCTCGGGCAGCAGGTGCGCGAACGCGGCGAAGGGGATGTGCCGGGCCTCGGGCGTGCCGGCCGCCTTGGCGCAGTCCGTGCCGCGGACCGCCTCCGTGACGAGCCGGGTCTTGCCACAGCCCGCGGGTCCCGTCACCACGATGCCGTGCCGGCTCGCGCCCAAGGACCGGCGGATCAGTTCCAGTTCGTTCTCCCGGCCGGTGAACGGCCAGGGCAGCTCAAGGGCCTTCGCGTCCCGTTCGTAAGTCGTCACGTGAACAAGAGCACGGCTACTCACACCTGATACAGGGGGACTTGAGTAGCCCTCGACTCAGGCGCCCCGGGGGCGGTCGACGGCACCCTGATCGCATGACCGCACGCTACTGCTCGCTCGCGCAGCAGTCGGCTCCCGTCTTCGCACCGGGGCTGACCGCCGAGCGGCTCAGTGCGCTCATCAGCGGCCGCCAGATGTGGGTCAACGGCACGGTGCTGCACTACTACTTCTTCGACGGAGACGACGACGGCTCGGTCATCGCCGTACCGGGGACCGGGGAGAACCGCCGGGTGTCGTGGGCCGGCCCCAAGGAGCAGCAGGACGTCGTGCGGGAGTGCTTCCAGGAGTGGGCGGACCTGGGCATCGGTCTCCACTTCGTGGAGGTCGGGGACCGCTCGGAGGCCGAGTTACGGATCGGGTTCCAGCTCGGTGACGGGTCCTGGTCGACGGTCGGCAAGGACGCGCTGCGGGTCGGGCGTGGTGAGCGGACCATGAACTTCGGCTGGGACCTGACCGCGCCCGGGGAGCGTGGGACGGCCCTGCACGAGATCGGGCACGCGCTCGGCATGCTGCACGAGCACCAGAACCCGTTCGCCGGCATCCACTGGGACGACGAGGCCGTGTACGCCGATCTGGCGGGCCCGCCGAACTTCTGGAGCCGCGACAGGACCCACTTCAACATCCTGCGCAAGCTCGACCCGGACGAGGTCAACGGCTCCGTCTGGGACCCGCAGTCGATCATGGAGTACCCCTTCTCGGACGGGCTGATCCTGGAGCCGGAGCAGTACCGCGCGGGGCTGAACCCGCCCGGCACCCTCTCCCCCGCCGACAAGGAGTTCGTCCTGCGCTGGTACCCGCCGGCGGAAGTCCTCCAGCCACCCGAGCTGCAACCCTTCCGCTCCGCGCCGCTCCGCCTCGCCCCTGGTGAGCAGGCCGACTTCACCGTCGAGCCGCCGGAGACCCGCGAGTACAGCGTGGGCACCTTCGGCGACAGCGACACCGTCGTCGTGGTCTTCGAGGAGCGGGACGGCGAACCCCGCTACCTCGCCGGCCAGGACGACGGCGGCACTCCGCACAACGCAGCCATCAACGTCCGGCTCGTCAAGGGCCGCCGCTACTTCGTCCGTGTGCGCCTCCACTCGACGTGGGGATCGGGGGATACGGCGGTCATGTGCTGGTGACAGCGCATGACCGCCCCTCACGGACGGTCGGACCACTGTCCGGCACCGGGGGAGCGGTGGCGGGACGCCACCTTCGGGGGAGGGTGACGTCCCGCCACCACGCCACTGTCAGTGGCAACGGTTAGCTTCGGTGCATGAGTTCACACGTGATCACCGGATACGTCATCGGCGAAGGCCTCCGTTCTGGCGCGGTGTTCCAGCCGCGAGGTCTGCGCCTGCGCGGGATCCGCCGGATGGATGTCTCGGCGAGTGCGACCGACGGACAGCCGAGCCTGTGGACGTTCGTCGAATGGGAGGCAGGCGCCGAGGACGTCGCGGACGTCGCCGACGCCCTCGCTTCCACCCTCGAACCGTCGAACGGTTGGTACGCGGACTTCACCGCGGGTGACGAGCGTGTCGTCGTCTTCGCGGGCAAGGTCTTCCGGTACCGACGCGGTGACGAGGCGGGCCGTGCCGAAGTGATCGCGTACGGGCGGTCGGTGGGAACTCCGGAGCATCAGCTCGACTGGGCGGAGTGAGCCTCGCCCCATGAGCAGCCCTCACGCCCCCTGATCTACTCGTCGTTCACCCACCGCATCAGCCGCTGCAACGGATAGAACCCGTCATGTGACAGCCCCGGCGGCATACCGCCCGCCCGGCCCAGTGACACCACGCGCTGCACTCCGGCGCAGGCGAGGGCGTCGCGCAGTTCCGTCTTCCGGGCGTCCGGATACACACCGACGGTCTGTGTGGCGACCCCGGCGTGTGTGACGGCATCCGAGAGTGCGGCGACCGGGATCACGTTCACGATCTTGCCGTCGGGGTGGAAGTCCACCGGCTCGGGTGAGCGGATGACCAGGCCCCGGCCGTCGTAGGCGCCCCACACGCGGTAGTCGGGCTCCATCGAGCGCAGTACGTCGATCTCCTCGCGGAGTTCGGCGGGGACGCGTGGTCCGTCGGCCGAGCTGAACTCCCGGGCTACGCCCAGCCGTTCGCGCAGCAGCGCGGCATAGCGGTCGGCGTCCTCGTCGGAGCCCTCCACGAACTGGAAGCGGCTGGCCACGCAGGCCTGCTGGTTGAAGAACGTGGCGTCCGCCGCGGCGGCGTCCGCGGCCTCCGTCAGGGCCTCCTCGGTGGCGAAGGCCTCGCGGCCGATCACCGAGATGGAGGTCTTGGGATCGAAGGAGACCAGCTCGAAGCCCGGGCCGACGTACTGCAGGGCTCCGCGGATCGTGGCCTCGCCGCCCCAGGCGACGAGCTTGTCGAAGAACTGCGGGCGGAACAGGACGCTCTCCACGGTCGTGTCGCCGCCCCGCCAGTACACGGCGGAGAACGACCGCACGACCGGGTGGCCGGGTGCCACCTTCGCCATCGTGCGCAGGATCGCGGTCGCGGTGAACAGGTCGTTCGAAGGCAGCTTCAGCAGGTTGACGCCCTTGGTGAGGGCACCGCGTACGACGGACATGGCGGCCACTCCGGGTGCGTTGCCCGCGATGACGTGCACCAGGCGCGGCGGGAAGGCGCGCACGGACGCGAGGCGACCCTCGGGCAGGCGCACCTCCCGCCAGCCGTCGAGCACATCGGGGCCGCCGAGTTCATGGTCGATCTGGGCGCGCAGGGAGGGTCGTTGGAAGCTGCGCCACAGGACGGCGTAGGCGCGCTCCAGCACCTCCGCGGGGAGCGGGCTGACCCGGACCATCGCCGCCAGGGCTTCGGCGAGCAGGCCCTGCCGGTCCGTCTTCAGGGCCTCGCCGGTCTCCACGAGCAGGTCGACGATCTCGGCGCTGGGCACGTTGAAGGCGGGGCCGGGTTCGGTGCGGGGCCACACCAGGCGGTTCAGGTCGAGGGCCGGCGCGCTGAAGGCCGTATCACCGCGGCCGTGGTCGATGTACGGGCCGCCTTCGGCTACGTCGCCGTGGACGACATGGACCACGGTCGTGCCGCTCGTCCTTGTGGTCGTGGTCATCCGTGGATCATCCCCCGCACGTAGGAGTCGAGTGTGGCGGCGCAGGTGATCTTGTCGTCGCCGCCGAGGTCGCCGTAGCGCCGGATGTCCGGCAGCACGGCCGGTCCCGGTCGGCCGCAGTCGCACGGCGAGAAGTCGACGGACACCCGGTCTCCGCTGATGAGTCCGCCCCAGCGGCCCGACAGGGAGACGTCCAGGAAGGCGAACCGGCCCTCCACGACGCCGTGTTCGGGGTTCAGCAGGGTCTCGCCGGGCTCGTCGAGGATCAGCGGGATCACCCAGGGCGGTACGTGGTAGCGGCCCGACTCGCAGGCGAGGCAGGAGCCCTGGAGTTCCGTCATGCCGTAGCTGCGCACTCGCCGCACGCCGAGGTAGAAGGCGGCGAGTTGCTGCTGGTAGTCGTCGGGCAGTGCCCGGCCCTTGTTGCCGCCGCCGCTGAGCACCAGCGTGTCCGGGTGCAGGCTGCCGTCGGGGACGCCGCGCTCGCGCAGGGCCTGGATCAGGGCGAACTGCTGGTTGTTCATCCCGGCGATGAGCAGCGGCTCGTCGCGGTGGGCGGCGATGTCGTCGACGATCTGCGTCAGCGCGGCGCCCAGCTGTTGCTCGCGGGTCTCGGACGCGGCCTCGAAGGAGCCGATCTCCTGCGGGGTCGCCGTCCCTTCCGCCATCCGCCGACGCAGCAGGGCACTGCTCATCAGCTCCGACACCCGCAGTGGTTCGTCGGTCAGCAGGTGGGTCTCCTCGGGGCGGGCGAAGACGTCGGCGTGCCCGCGGAAGCCGTCGATGGAGCGCATCGGGCCGCTCGCGGGTGCGAGCAGATAGGCGCGGCGGGTTGGTTTCGGCGGCAGCGGGTCGGGCCAGCAGGTGAGGTTTTCCAGGATGTCGTGCAGGAACCGCAGGTCGGTGCCGTCGCAGTTGAGGAAGGAGACCTTTCCCGACGTACCGCTGGTGATGTACGGGCGGTGTCCGGCGGCCGTGATGCGGTCGGTCCAGTCGTCGATGTCCGCTACGCCGTCGAGGTCGACGTCGCCGGATTCGACCACGGACACGGTGGTGTACCAGCGCAGCAGCCGGTCCCAGCGGCCTGCGGTGATCAGGGAGACGGGGTACGACTTGTAGCTGGTGTGCGAGAAGAGGAGCGGGACGAGGTCCGCGGGAGCGGTGATCTCGTGGACGCCGGTCTCCTCGGCCCGGGTACGCAGCAGCGGGATGCGTTCGCGATGGGCGGCGAAGGCCTCCCGTGCGGCGTCGAGTTGCAGCTCCCGCAGCTCCTTGGCGGGCTGGTCGAAGGTGTCGCCGGAGGCGACGAGGTTCCGGATGTGCTCGCGTGCGCTGGTCACGACAACCCACCTCTGTCAGGTAGCTCAGTGATCTGTCTTCTGGGAACGCTCCTCGGCCAGGTACGACGACTCGATCGCGTTCAGGTTCTCGCGCAGTTCCTTCGGGGTGCCGGTCATGACGATCCGGCCGCGGCGCAGGACGTACACGCGGTCGGCGATGTCCAGCACCTTGCGTACGTGCTGTTCGACGAGGAGTGCGCCGAGGCCCTGGTCGGCCGCCTCGCGCACGGCGCGCAGGAGGCGGTCGACCACGAGGGGGGCCAGGCCCAGGGAGAGTTCGTCGGCGAGCAGCAGCCGGGGCGAGCGGCACAGCGCCCGCGCCAGGGACAGCATCTGCTGCTCACCGCCGGAGAGCATGCCGGCTCCGGTGGTCAGGCGGGTGCCGAGCTCGGGGAAGAGCGCGACGGCCCGGTCGGTGGTGACCCGGCCGACGCGTAGGTTCTCGGCGGTGTCGAGGCCGGTGAAGACCGCCCGCTCCCCCACGTACGCCAGGCCCTCGCGGGCCCGGCGGTGCAGCGGCGCCCGGCGTGCGTCGCCCAGCCACCGCACCTCGCCGCTCATCACGGCGAGGTCGCCCGCGAGCGCCCGGAGGGTCGTGGACTTGCCCGCGCCGTTGGGCCCGAGCAGGGCGACGACCTCTCCGGGGCGGACCTCCAGGTCGAGGTCGCGTACGACGGGCCGCGTGCCGTATCCGGCACAGACGGCACGGGCCTCGATCAGTGGTGCCTTCGGTGGGTGCATCACCCCGACGCCTTCGCGGTCAGGAGCTTGCGGACGTCGACGAAGGTGGAGCCGGACTCGGCCCACTCGATCTTGCCGTCACGGATGGTCAGTTCGGTGGCGGTGGTGTTGTGGATCCGCCCCATGCCTTCCATGGGGAGAGCCGTCGACTCCTGCCAGGTCAGCTTCGGGGTGAGGCCGCCGGTGTCGATGCCGTCGGTCGTGTTCAACTCGTCGACCAGGGCCTTCGACGTGATGCTGGGGAGCTTCTTCGCGGCCTCGGTGAAGACCTTGAACGCCACCCAGGCGGTTTCGTTGGCGCCGTTGGTGGTGTCGATGTCCTTGTTGCCGCCGGCGGCCTCGACGAAGTCCTTCCAGGAGGCGTCCGAGACGGGCGGGTAGTAGCCGGTGATGGCGGAGCCCTCCAGCGGGCTGCTCGCGCCGCCGGTGCTCTCGGCCAGCTCCGGGGTGAGGTTGCCGACGACGCTGCCCAGCTGGGTGTCGGCGCCGGACTGCACGTACGACGTCACGAACAGGTCCGAGTGGGTGCCCAGGATGACGCTGACACAGTCGGCGTCCTTGGTCGCGGCGGCGACCTGTGGGGCCAGGTCGGTCGCGGTGACCGGCACCTTCAGGTCCTTGGGCGCCGCGCCTCCGGCCGCGGTCACGCCCAGCGTGAGGAACTTCGAGACGATCGCGGCGGCGGCCACGTCGTACCGTACGCCGGAGATCTTCTTGCAGCCCTCGTCCACCAACTGCTTGCCGTGCGCGGCGAACACCACCGGTGTACCGCCGTTGACCGGGAAGGACATCGGGCTGGAGAACTCCGCGGCCGAGACGCCGGTGCCGCCGATGTAGGGGATGCCGGCCTTCTCCAGGATCGGCATGTAGCGGTCGCCGGCCAGGCTGTACGAGCCGACGACCGCGACCACCTTCTCGGCGACGGCCTGCTGGGCGCACTTCTCGGCCTCGTCGGGCTCGTTCTTCTCGTTGCAGGTGAGCACCTTCAGCGGACCGCCCTTGATCCCGCCGTTGTCGTTGATCCACTTCTCATAGGCCTGGGCCGTGAGCCGGACCCCGGGCTGGGCGCTGCCCTGGGTGTCCTCCGGGGCCCAGACCATCACCTTGACCGGGGTGCCCTTGAGCTCGGAGGTGGTCGAGGTGTCCGAGGAGGCTTCTCCCCCGCAACCGGCGGCCAGGAGCACTCCGGTCATCGCGAGACAGCTCGCTGCGGCAGTTCTGCGTCGGCGTGAGTCGTTCATGATCCCTCCGAGGGAGTCGGCCCGGATGGGCGACGTCGAGATGCCGACAGCATGGAGCGAGATGTCTCGTTAGAGAAGTACTCTCGTAGCAATTATTTAAATAAATGTGCGCTATAGCCTTGCCGGGCCCGCGGTCGTTCGCTACTCATGGAGCCCTGAGAGGTAGGCCCTGGGGCCCTGGGAGGTATCTGTCGTGGACGACATCCTGCGTTTCGCGCTGCTCGGTCTGGGGCTCGGTGCGCTGTACGCGCTCACGGCCCAGGGCATCGTGCTGATCTACCGGGGCTCCGGTGTCCTGAACTTCGCGCACGGCGCGATCGGGATGGCCGGGGCCTATGTGCAGTGGGAGCTGGCCGTTCAGCAGGGCATGCCCTACTGGCCGGCCGTGGCGTGCGGGGTGGCCGCGTCCGCGCTGCTGGGACTGCTCACGCACCTGCTGGTCATCCGCCCGCTGCGCCGGGCGTCGTCGCTGGCCCGGCTGGTCGGCACGCTCGCGGTGTTCATCGTGCTCACCGCCGTCGCGGTCAAGCGCTATGGCGACAGCGTGCAGTTGGTGCCCGGCAAGCTGCCGAACCGGCTGCTGGAGATCGCCGGTGCGAAGGTGTCCGAGGACCGCGTCTGGCTGCTCGGGATCGCCATCGCGGTCACCGCGGTCCTCCATGTCCTGTACCGGCGCACCCTGTTCGGCCTGGGCACCACGGCGGTCGCGGAGAACCAGAGCGCCGCGGCATCGCTGGGCTGGTCCGCGGACCTCATCGCCGCCGCCAACTGGGGGCTGGGCTCGGCGCTCGCGGGTCTGACGGGCATCCTGATCGTGCCGGTGATCGGCCTGTCGGTGACCGGTCTGACGACGCTGCTGCTGAGCGCGCTGGCCGCCGCCCTGGTCGGCCGGTTCTCCTCGTTCCCCGTCACGCTGGCGGGCGGTCTGCTGATCGGCGTCGTGCAGTCCGAGCTGACCCGCTTCGGCTCCGACGTCACCGGGCTCGCCGCCTCGGTGCCGTTCCTCTTCATCGCCCTGGTGCTGGTGGCGCGGGGCAAGGCGCTGCCGCTGCGCGGCACGTTCCTGGACCGGATGCCGACCCTGGGCACGGGACGGGTACGGCCCGTGCCGCTCGCCGTCGCCGTGGCCGTCGGCCTGCTGCTCGTGAGCGTGTCGTCGCCGCTGTGGGCGGACGCGATCACCACCACCCTGGTCCTCTCCCTGATCATCCTGTCGATCATCGTGGTCACCGGGTACGCGGGACAGGTGTCCCTTGCGGCGTACGCCCTCGCCGGGACCGGCGCGTTCATCGCCGGGCACGTCGCGGCCGACTGGGGCTGGCCCTTCGAACTCGCGCTGCTCGCGGGCGTGTTGGGCACCGTCCCGATCGGCCTGCTGTTCGCGCTCCCGGCGGTCCGGACCCGCGGGGTCAACCTCGCGATCATCACCCTCGGGCTCGCCACCACGCTGGAGACGATGGTCTTCCAGAACACCGACCTCGCCACCACCCCGGGCAGCGACGGGATCGCGGTGGGCAAGCAGACGCTCTTCGGCATCAGCATCTCCGGGGTCGACCATCCGCAGCGGTACGCCACCGTCGTGCTGGTCATGTTCGTCGCGGCCACGCTCGTCGTCGCCAACGTCCGGCGCAGCCGCAGCGGGCGCCGGCTGGTCGCGGTCCGGGCGAACGAGCGGGCCGCGGCGGCCCTCGGCATCGACGTCCGCGCGGCCAAGCTGTACGCCTTCGGGCTGTCCTCGGCCATCGCCGCACTCGCCGGAGTGCTGACCGGGTTCCGCTCGACGTCCGTGGTGCTGAGCGACTTCGCGAGCTTCGACTCCATCACCGTGCTCGGGCTCGCGGTGATCGGTGGCGTCGGCTTCCTGGTCGGCCCGCTGTTCGGCGCCACGTTCGCGGCGGGCACGGTCGGCGCCCGCTTCGGGGACCTGGTCCTGCCGGGGCTCAGTGAGTGGATGCCGCTGATCGGCGGGATCATCCTGGTGCTGACGCTGGTGGGCAACCAGGACGGCATCGGGCGTGAACTGGCCAAGCAGGCGGCGCGAGTTGACCGCCGTACCAAACCTGTTGCGGTCGACGGCCCCACCGAGCAGACCGTGGACCGGGCGGCACCTCTGTCCCTCCACGTGGAGGGCCTGACCGTCCGATACGGCGGTGTCGTCGCCGTCGACGGGCTGTCCTTCGGCATCGAGCCAGGCCAGGTCGTCGGGCTCATCGGACCCAACGGCGCGGGCAAGACGTCCGCCATCGACGCCGTCACCGGCTTCACCCGGGCCGCGTCCGGACAAGTGCGGCTCGGTGAGCGGGACATCACCCGCGCACCGGTGCACCGGCGTGCCGCCGCCGGGCTGAGCCGGTCCTTCCAGTCACTGGAGCTGTTCGAGGACATGACCGTCCTGGACAATCTGTATGCCGCGTGCGATCGGCCCGGTCCGTGGACGTACCTCACGGACCTGATCCGGCCGGGCAGTCGGCCGCTGCCCGCGCATGTGCTGGTCGCCGTGCGGGAGTTCGGCCTCCAGGACAGCCTGAACCGGCCGGTCGGCGACCTGTCCTACGGCGAGCGGCGGCTGCTCGCCATCGCCCGTGCGGTGGCGGCGTCGCCGTCCGTGCTGCTCCTCGACGAACCGGCGGCGGGGCTGTCGGAGGACGAGACGCGTGAACTGGCCCATCTGGTGCGGAGGCTCGCGGAGGAGTGGGGGATGGGGATTCTGCTGGTGGAGCACGACGTCGACATGGTGATGAGCGTGTGCGATCAGGTGGTCGTTCTCGACTTCGGGCGGCGGATCAGTGTGGGGACGCCGGAGGAGGTTCGGGGGGATGCGGCGGTGCGGGCCGCCTATTTGGGGGACCTGTCCCCTGAGGATCCGGTGAATGTGTGAGCAGCTGCGGGCCGGTGGGGGCTTGGCGCGCAGTTCCCCGCGCCCCTAGGGACGCTGCCGTTCCCGGCCCCAAGCAGCCAGCGGCTCCAGCGCCGCGTTGAGGCGTGTGCCGTCCTCCGTCAGTGAGTACTCGACTCGGGGCGGCACCTCGTCGTAGGAGACGCGGTGTACTACCCCGTCCGCTTCCATCTCTCGCAGGTGAGAGGCGAGGACCTTCTCGGTGATCCCCGGGAGCAGGCGGCGTAGTTCGCCGAAGCGGCTGTGGGGGTGTTCGTGGAGGGCCCAGAGGATCAGGACCTTCCACTTGCCGCCGATGACCTCCATCGCGGTGTCGATGCCGCAGACGTGTCCGTCTGGTGTGCCCGGCCGGTTCAGCGTCGTCATGCCCCACCCCTCTGACGTGCTCGCTCACCACAGAGTAACCACCCACTCCGAAGTGCGTACTTGATCACCTTCGGGGCTGCGAGCAGCCTGATCGGCATGACACAGAACACTGTTGAGAAGGCCCCCGTCACGCTGCTGGGCCTCGGCGCGATGGGTACCGCACTGGCCCGGGCCTGGATGGCCGACGGGCACCCACTCACCGTCTGGAACCGCACCCCGGCCCGCGCGGCGGCGCTCGGCGCCGAGGGTGCGCGGGTCGCGGACAGCGCCGCTGAGGCGGTCGCGGCGAACGCACTGGTCGTCGTCTGCCTGTTGGACGACGCGTCGGTCGAGGAGGTGCTGGGCGGCACCGAGCTGGCCGGCCGGGACCTGGTCAACCTGACCACCGGCACTCCGGGCCAGGCCCGCGCCCGCGCCGAGTGGGCCCGCGAGCGCGGCGCCCGCTACCTGGACGGCGGGATCATGGCTGTGCCGCCGATGGTCGGCGTCCCGGAAGCGAGTGGTTACGTCTTCTACAGCGGCTCGCGGGAGCTGTTCGAGCGGCATCAGGAGACGCTGGGCGTCCCGGTCGGCACCCGCTACGTGGGCGAGGACGCGGGCTTCGCGGCCCTGCACGACGTGGCTCTGCTGAGCGCCATGTACGGGATGTTCGCCGGGGCCGCTCATGCCTTCGCGCTGATCCGCAAGGAGGACATCGACCCCACGTCGCTCGCCCCGCTGCTCGCGGACTGGCTCGTCGCGATGGCGCCGGCCGTGCACACGACCGCCGATCAGCTCAAGAGCGGCGACTACACCAAGGGTGTCGTGTCCAATATCGCCATGCAGGTGGCCGGCACGCCGACGTTTCTGAGCACGGCCGAGCAGCAGGGCGTCAGTCCTGAACTGCTCAGCCCCTTCTTCGAGTTGATGCGCCGACGCCTTGCCGAAGGCAGTGGTGAGGAGGATCTGACGGGCGTGATCGACCTGCTGCTGCAGTGACTCACATGCTGTCGCGCAGATCCGCCACGTACGGCTGATGGGCCAGCAGCCCGCCGTCCACGCGCAGGGTGTGCCCGGTGATGAACACGGACTCGTCGGAGGCGAGGAAGACGACCGCCGAGGCGACGTCCTCCGGCAGCCCCAGCCGTGGGGTGAGGTGATGGCGCAGCATCGCTTCCCGGATCGCTCCGTGCGCCGAGTCGTCGCTCGCCGGCGTGACGATGAATCCGGGCGCGATGGCGTTGCAGCGAATGCCCTGCTTGCCGTGCTGCGTGGCGACGTACTTCGTGAGGTTGATGAGCGCGGCCTTCGAGGCGCCGTACGCGGGGTTGCGCAGGTCCCCCGCGATGCCGGAACAGGACGAGGTGTTGATGATGGACCCGCCGCCCCGCGCGATCATGTGCGGGACGGCGGCCTGGATCGCGACCATGGTGCCGCGCAGGTTGATCCGCATGGTGTCGTCCCAGACGGCCGGGTCGGCCTCCGCGACCGCGAGGTCCTGATGGGCGGCCAGGTGGGTGGCGGCGGCGTTGTTGTCCAGGACGTCGAGGCCGCCGTACGTCTGGACGGCCGCCTCCACCATGGCCCGTACGCTCTCGATGTCCCCGAGGTCGACCTGGACCGCGAGCGCGGATCCGCCGGCGGCCCGGATCTCCTCCGTGACGGCCTTGGCGCCGTCGAGGTTCAGATCGGCGACCACCGTGTGCGCGCCCTCGGCCGCCACGCGGCGGGCGGTGGCGGCGCCGATCCCGGAGGCGGCGCCGGTCACGACGGTGATCTTTTCGTCGAGTCGTCCCATGGCGAACTCCCTTTCTCAGTCTGTGAGTTCGCTGCCGACCAATGACACGAATGATACGCATTCGCCGGGTCCGCCGCCCAGGTTGTGCGTGAGTGCGAGGGAACGGCCCTCGGCGAGCGTGCGCACGGTGCGCTCCGGTGGTGCCTCGCCGCGCAACTGCAGCCACGCCTCGAACATCATGCGCAGCCCCGAGGCTCCGATGGGGTGGCCGAACGCCTTCAGTCCGCCGTCCGGATTGACCGGCAGCGAGCCGTCCAGGTCGAACACGCCGCTGGTGACGTCCTTCCAGGCCTGCCCGCGCCCGGAGAAGCCCAGGTCCTCCATCAGCACCAGCTCCGTGGGCGTGAAGCAGTCGTGGACCTCGGCGAGTGCGATCTCGGCGCGCGGGTCGGTGACACCGGCCTGGCGGTAGGCCTCCTGGGCGGAGGCGACGACCTCGGGGAAGGTGGTGAAGTCGTACTCCGGGTCCTGGAGTCCGTCCGCCGGTCCCGCCACGAGCGACAGTGCCTTCACGAAGATCGGCTTGTCCGTGTACCGGTAGGCGTCCTCGGCGCGTACGACGATCGCGGCGGCCGAGCCGTCGGAGACGCCGGAGCAGTCGAAGACGCCGAGCATGCCCGCGACGATGGGCGCGGACTTGATGCGTTCCAGCGGGACTTCCTTGCGGAACTGGGCGCGCGGGTTGCGCGCGCCGTTGGCGTGGTTCTTCCAGGCGATACGGGTGATGACGTCCTTCAACTCGGCTTCGCCCAGGCCGTACTTGGCGGCGTAGGCGGGGGCGAGGAGGGAGAAGTTGGCCGGTGCGGTGATCTCGCCGCGGCTGTCGTCACCGGCGCCCGGCATCGTCGTACCCGAGAGCCCGCTCATCCCGGAGTCCTTGAGCTTCTCGACGCCGACCGCCATGGCCACGTCGTAGGCGCCCGAGGCGACCGCGTAACAGGCGTTCCGCAGGGCCTCCGAGCCGGTCGCGCACATGTTCTCCAGGCGGGTGACCGGCTTGCAGGGCAGATGGAGCGGGCGGCTGAGGGTGAGGCCGGAGACGCCGGAGGCCTGGGTGCCGAGCCAGAACGCGTCGATGTCGTCGAGGGTGATGCCGGCCGAGGTGACCGCCTCGCCGACCGCGTCGACCAGCAGGTCGTCGGCCGAGCGGTTCCAGTGTTCGCCGAAAGGCGTGCAGCCCATGCCGACGATGGCGACGCGGTCCCGAATTCCGTGCGAGCCCATGTTTTCGTTCCCCTCGTCAGTCCTCGTCCGTACGGACCGGACGGGCCTTCCAGAAGTAGTTGTGGACGCCGGCCGCGGTGACGGTGCGCCGGAAGGTCATCTCCACTCGGGCGCCGATGACGGCGTCGGCCTCGGTGGCGTCGGTGAGCTGGCAGCGGAACCGGCCGCCGCCGTCGTAGTCGACGACCACGACGAGCATCGGCGGGCTCGGCGTGTGCGCGAGCCGGTCGACCGTGAAGGTCGCGACCGTGCCGCGTACGTCCGCCATCGGTTCGCCGGTCATCGCGTCGACGCTGCGGCAGGACGTGCAGACGCGGTCCGGAGGAAGGTGGCGGGTGCCGCACTTCTCGCAACGGGCCGCCACGAAGCCGTACTTCCACCTGTTGCGGCGGTGCGCGGGCGGGGCGTACGGCGGTTCGGGGTCGGGGCGGCGGGGCGGTTCCCGGTCGAGCAGGCCGCGCCAGGAGAGATAGGTGGCGTACGGCATCGGCGCGCTGCCCGCCGCGATCTGCCCGGCGACCGGGCGGGCGCTGCGGTGGGCCGGCAGGGCGTCCGTCGTGCGCAGGAGGATGACTCCGGCGCCGTCGCCGAGCACGACCAGCGCGATGGTCTCGCCGGGGCGGGCGCGGTCGAGGACGTCGGCGAGGAGCAGGCCGGGCTGGGCTGTGCCGGGGTTGCCGATCGCCGCGGTGAGGTCGGCGGTGACGGCTTCGGGGCGGGCGCCGGTCTTGCGTCGTACCGAGGCGCACGCGCGCGCGTGCAGGCCGGAGACGATGAGGTGGTCGACGGCGGCGATGTCGAGTCCCGCCCGGTCGAGCGCGGCGGTGAGGGCCTCGCCCGCGAGGTCGACGTAGATCTCCTCGGCAAAGCGTTCCTCCCACACCCGGGAGGTGGGCGAGCCGGGCAGGCGCCACCGGTCCAGGATCTCGTCGCTCACCGTGTCGTGCGCGAGGAGTTCCGCGATGACGGGGGTGCTGTCGCGGTGTCCGCCGAACACGAACGCCGCCGCGCCGTCGCCGCCCGCGGACTCGTCGCTGCCGCCGGGCAGGCCGGTGCGCAGGTCGGACAGGACCGTGAGGGTCGGGACGGTGGAGCGGGCGGCCGTGATGAGGGCGCCGAGGCCGGAGCGTACGGAGCCCGCCATGTCGGCGGCGAGGACGTGCTCGTCGAGGCCGAGGGCGGCATGCACGGCGGTGGCGTTCGTCTTGTCGAGGTAGGCGGGGGCCGCGGTGGCGAGGAAGAGCTGGCCGATGCGGGGGCGCAGCCCATCGGGGGCGAGGGCGCCGCGGGCCGCCTCGACAGCCATCGAGGTGGTGTCCTCGTCGTAGCCCGCGACCGCGCGTGTGCCCTTGCCGGGCGGTGTGCCGAGCACGGCGGCGAGATCGGCGCGGGCGAGGCGGTGGTACGGCACATAGGCGCCGTACGCGATCAGTCCGGCCATCAGCGTCCTCCCTGAGCAGTGATGTCGATGGGCCGCTCGAAGACCGCGGCCAGGCCCTGTCCACCGCCGAGGCACATGGTCTCCAGGCCGTAGCGGGCGTCGCGGCGGTCGAGTTCGCGCAGCAGGGTGGCGAGGATCCGGCCGCCGGTGGCGCCGACGGGGTGACCGAGCGAGATACCGGAGCCGTTGACGTTGAACCGCTCGAAGTCGGCCTCGGTCAGGGCCCATTCGCGAGTGCAGGCGAGCACCTGGGCGGCGAAGGCCTCGTTGAGTTCGATGAGGTCGATGTCGGCGAGTTTGAGACCCGCCCGTTCCAGAGCCTTGGCTGTGGCGGGTACCGGGCCGATGCCCATCGTCTCCGGCGGTACGCCCGCGACGGCCCAGGAGACCAGGCGGCCCAGCGGGCGCAGGCCGAGTTCGGCGGCGCGTTCGGGGTGGGTGACGATGCAGAGTGAGGCGCCGTCGTTCTGGCCGCTGGCGTTTCCGGCGGTGACGGTCGCGTCCGGGTCCTTGCGGCCGAGGACGGGGCGCAGTGCCGCGAGCTTCTCCAACGTCGAGTCGGGGCGCGGGTGTTCGTCGGTGTCCACGACCGTCTCACCCTTGCGAGTGCGTACGGTGACCGGCACGATCTCGTCCGCGAACCGGCCCTCCCGCTGGGCGGCGACGGCCTTTTCGTGGGAGCGCAGAGCCAGTCGGTCCTGTTCCTCGCGCGGGATGCCGTACTCGCGCCGCAGGTTCTCGGCCGTCTCCAACATGCCGCCGGGGACAGGGTGGTTGACGCCTCCGGAGGTGACCCGGCCGCGGGCCAGCCGGTCGTGCAGGGTGGTGCCCGCGCCGCGTACGCCCCACCGCACGTCGGTGGTGTAGAACTCGGCCTGGCTCATCGACTCCACTCCCCCGGCCAGGACGAGGTCGCTCGCGCCGGTCTGCACCTGCATGGCCGCGATGATCACGGCCTGGAGCCCGGAGCCGCACCGGCGGTCGATCTGGAGGCCCGGCACCTCGACGGGCAGGCCCGCGTCCAGGGCGGCTACCCGGCCGATCGCGGGGGCCTCACCGTTGGGGTAGCACTGGCCGAGGAGTACGTCGTCGACGGCGCCGGGCGGTATGCCGGTCCGTTCCAGCACCGCCCGCACGACCGTGGCCGCGAGTTCGGCCGCGGTGACGTCCTTCAGGACACCTCCGTAGCCGCCGACGGGGGTGCGCACGGGTTCGCAGATCACCGCGTCACGCATCGGTCTTGCCTTTCGTCAGGGGGACGGGCGTCGCTGGAGCGGGCCACACAGATACGGGCCACACGGGAACGGGCGTCACATGTATCGACCACCGGTCACC
Organism: Streptomyces sp. NBC_00457; assembly: GCF_036014015.1. Classification (NCBI taxonomy): domain Bacteria; kingdom Bacillati; phylum Actinomycetota; class Actinomycetes; order Kitasatosporales; family Streptomycetaceae; genus Streptomyces; species Streptomyces sp. NBC_00457. The sequence continues at coordinate 1,270,136 of NZ_CP107905.1, forward strand.
TCGAGAACCGCTCCGGTGATGTAGCTCGCCATGCCGGAGGCGAGGAAGAGGACCGCCTGGGCGACCTCGGCGGGCTCGCCCGCGCGGTTCATCGGGATCTCGGCGAGCTTGGCGTCCCAGGCGGCCTGCGGCATGGCCTCGGTCATGGCCGTACGGATCAGCCCGGGCTGGACGGCGTTGACGCGGATGCCGGCGCGGGCCAGTTCCTTGGCGGAGGCCTTGGTGAGGCCGACGAGGCCTGCTTTGGCGGCGCTGTAGTTGGTCTGGCCGAAGTTGCCGACCTTGCCGGCGATCGAGGAGATGTTGACGATGCTGCCGCCCACGCCGTGCGCGCGCATCGACTCGGCCGCGAACCGGGTGCCGTTCCAGGCGCCCGTGAGGTGGACGTCGACGACGGCGCGGAAGTCGGCGATCTGCATCTTGCGCAGGGTCGCGTCCCGGGTGATGCCGGCGTTGTTGATCATCACGCCGACGGGCCCGAAGATGTCGGCGCAGTGCGCGACGAGGGCGGCGACCTCGTCCTCGTCCGTGACATCGCAGCGCAGGGAGGTGGCGGCGACGCCGTTCTTGGTGAGGCGCTCGGCCGCCTCGGCCGCCGCGTCCTCGTTGATGTCGCCGAGGACCACCGACGCACCCGCGCTGCCGAGCACACCGGCGATCTCGAAGCCGATGCCCTGTGCGCCACCGGTGATCACCGCGCTACGGCCGTCCAGCAGTCCCATGCCCGCCCGTCCCCTGGCTCGACGCTATTCCACTTAAATAGATAACCTATTACGCTGAAAGTATCAATAAGGCGAGCCCCCGTCCGCGAGAGGAGACAGCGCAGGTGGACATCACTTATCCCCCGGAGACCCAGGCGTTCCGGAGCGAGGTCAAGGCGTTCCTCGCGGACGCCCTTCCGGCCGACTGGCACGGCATCGGCGCCCTCGACGAGGAGGCCGCGTGGGCCTTCGCCCGCGACTGGCGGGGGCGGCTCGCGGAGCGCGGCTACCTCTCGCTCACCTGGCCCGAGGAGTACGGCGGCCTCGGTCTCTCCAAGCTCCACCAGGTCGTCCTGATGGAGGAACTGGCGCTGGCGGGCGTGCCGTTCGGGCTGCCGCAGGACACGTTCGGCGTGAAGATGCTGGCGAACACCCTGCTGCGCTGGGGCACGGAGGAGCAGAAGAGCCACTTCCTGCCGCGCATCCTCAGCGGCGAGGACACCTGGTGCCAGGGCTACTCCGAGCCGGACGCGGGCTCGGACCTCGCCTCGCTCACCACCAGGGCCGTACGGGAGGGCGACGAGTGGGTGATCGACGGCCAGAAGGTGTGGACCTCGGGCGCCCACCACTGCGACTGGATCTTCGTCCTGGCCCGCACGGACCGCGACGCCCCCAAGCACCGCGGCATCTCCTTCCTCCTCGTCCCCCTCGACCAACCCGGGGTCGAGGTCCGCCCGTTTCGCATGATGAGCGGCCAGCTCCACTTCAACGAGGTCTTCTTCACCGGCGCCCGCACCCGGGCCGACCTCGTCGTGGGCGGCGTCGACAACGGCTGGACGGTCGCCCAGAGCCTGCTGGGCGTGGAGCGCGGGGAGGAGGCCGCGACCAACCCGATCCTCTTCAAGGCCGAGGTCGAGCGCCTCGTCGAACTCGCCCGCCAGTACGGCAAGGACCAGGATCCCGTCGTACGGCAGCGCATCGCCTGGTGCTGGTCCAAGGTCGAGATCATGCGCTTCCTCGGCTACCGCATCCTCACCGGCTGGCTGAAGGGCGCCGAGCCCGGCCCGGAGTCGTCGATCGCCAAGCTGTACTGGAGCGAGTACCACACCGAGGTCACCGACCTGGCGATGGACATCATGGGCCTCCACGCCCAGGTCCCACAGGGCCGCCCACCCCTACGCACCTACCGCACCGACGACCCCGGCGCCGCGAACTCCTCGGCATCCTGGTCGACGACGTACCTCATCGCCCGCTCGGGCACGATCTACGCAGGAACGTCCCAGGTACAGCGGAACATCCTCGCGGAGCGGGTACTGGGGCTACCGAGAGAACCGAGGGTGTAGATCCGGGGTTCGCTGGCGCCCCGATAGAGGCGCGGGGCTGTGTTAATTTGCGGCTCCGCCGCGTGGGCGCGACCAGCCCCCACCGCCCCGCAGCCAGCGAACAACCCTACCGGCGCAGCTAACGCCCCTCGAACGCTTCAACCTCCGGCACCGGCACCGGCCCCTCCCCCGGCCGCCACCCCGCATCCAACTTCCGCAGCCCCACACCGTCCGGCGCCCAGATATGGCAGCTGTTCAGGACGCCGGCGGTGGAGCGCGGACCATGAGACGGCCGCCCCGAATCCCGCCGCCGCGCATTCGCCGAGATCGCGGCCTGCACAACGGCGGGCCCCAGCGCACGGGCAAGCTCGTACAGATGAGTGCAGCCCGAGATCCCCCGAAACCGCCCCTGGATCGCCCGATTGAACCCCGCGGCCACACTCAACCCGACCAGACCCTCGAACGCCGGGACGATCAGCGGGCATTCGGCATGCGGAAACGTCCGCATGTCCGCGTCGGCCCCCACGATGACCATGTCCGCGAGCCGAACCCGCACCGCCAGCACCATCCGGTGGACCGTCGCGGCCGACGCGTCCTCCCGCGGCCGTACGTCGGCCAGTTCCGCCTCGACGGACAGCTCGGCGCCGTCGTCCTCCTCGTAGGCGCTGATGGTGATCGTGCGACGGTGCAGCGGCAGCTCCGCGCGGGTCACGACGCCGCCTCGCCCAGCGCGGCGAACTCCGGCTCCCGTCGCTCGATGAAGCTGCGCACGCCCTCCCGGTAGTCGGGGGCGCGTTTCGCCGTGGCCAGCAGCGCGGCCGCGCTGTCCCGGCTCGCCACGAAGCTCCGCGCCTGGTCGTCGGCGAGCTGCCGCTTGATCAGGGACATCGCGTACGGGCTGGCGGAGCGGGCGAGTTCGGTGGCGTACGCGAGTGCCGTCGGGAGCAGTTCCTCCGGCTCGACGAGACGGTTGACCAGGCCCATCGCCAGCGCCTCCGGCCCCTCGATCCGGCGCGAGGACAGCAGCAGATCGCTGGCGTTCCCGTAGCCGACCAGCCGGGGCAGGATCCAGGACACCCCGTCCTCCGCGACCAGCCCGCGCGCACTGAACGCGGCGGCGAACCGGGCGCCCGGCACGGCGAACCGCACGTCGCACATCAGCGCCTGGTTGAAGCCGATACCGGCGCAGGCACCGTTGATCGCGGCCACGACGGGCTTCGGGAAGGTCATCGGCCGGGTGCGCGGCGGCAGCTGATCGGTCGGCCACGGCTTGGCCCCGGAGGACGCCCCGTCGAGCACGCTCATGTCCATCCCGGGGCAGAAGCTGCGCCCTGCGCCGGTGAGGACCACGGCCCGTACGCCGGGATCGGACTCGGCGCGGTCGAACAGCTCGTTGTAGAGCAGCTCCATCTCCAGGGTCCAGGCGTTGTGCCGCTCGGGCCGGTTGAGGGTCAGCAGCATGACCCCGTCGTCGGTGAGGTCGGAGAGGATCACCATCGCGTCTCCAAAATAGATAGATGAATCATCTATATACCCAAGGGGTGGACGGACGCCAGATCCGGGTCCGCCCGACCGCGATCACCGACCCCTTGACCTGGTACCCTCGATACATTAAGCAGATTCATTTTGCTCTATACGGCACACATCGTCAGCGAGGAGACTCCGCCGTGGCCGAGGCAGCCCGCGCAGAAGCGCCCCCCATGCCCGCCCCCTCCCGCGCCCGCGTCGGACGCCAGGTGCGCGTACCGAAGACGGCCGAGCTGGTCGCCGCGCATCTGCGCCGCCAGATCGTGCGGGGCGAGCTGAAGCCCGACGACGCGCTGCCGCCGGAGTCGGGGCTGATGGAGCAGTTCGGCATCTCCCGGCCGACCCTGCGTGAGGCCTTCCGTGTCCTGGAGTCGGAGTCGCTGATCACGGTCCGCCGCGGCGCCCACGGCGGCGCCCGGGTGAGCGCGCCGGACGCCGATGTCGCGGCCCGCTTCGCCGGTCTGATCCTCGAGTACCGCGGCGCCACCCTCGGCGACGTCTACCGCGCCGCCGCGCTCATCGAGCCGCCGTGCGCCCGCCAGCTCGCCGTCAAGCACACGGCGGACGACATCAAGCGGCTGCGTGACGCGGTGGCCGCCGAGAAGTCCGTCCTTGACGACCCGCTCGCGCTCGTGGACGCCCAGGACGCCTTCCACGCCCTGCTGGTCGAGCTCACCGGCAACCAGACCCTGATCCTGCTGTGCGGCATGCTGCGCACCATCGTCGACCGGGCGAACGCCTCGTACACCGCGGCCGCCACGGACACCGAGACCCAGAAGGCCCAGGCCCTCAAGGGTCACCGCGCGCATGTCCGGCTGGTCGGGCTGATCGAGTCCGGCAAGGCCGACGAGGCCGAGAAGCTGTGGCAGCGGCACATCTCCAGCGCCGACGACGTGGTGAACTCGGCCGGCCCGAAGACCGTCCTCGAACTGATCGACTGACACCGCTCAGCCCACTCAGTCCGTGAGGTCGGCCGCCAGATCGGCGACGTTCGTCATGAAGGCCGTACCGCGCCGCGAGTGGTCGTATCCGGCGAGTGGATAGCCGTTGCTCAGCAGCGCGAAGGACACCCCGGTCTCCGGGTCCATGAAGCCCAGTTGGTAGGCGGCTCCGGCGTTCCCGAAGAGCGACGGCGAGCCGGTGGACGGCAGCCCGCTGCCCGCGTCAGGTCCGGCGACGGTGACGAACAGCCCCATACTCGTACGCCGGCTGCCCCCGCCGCCGTAGACCTGGTCGCCGTAGGGATGCTCGGTCAGCCGGATCCGGGTGCCCTCGGCCACCGCCTCCGGCTTCCACAGGCCCGAGTGCTCCAGCGCCTGGAAGTACAGGGCGACATCGGCGGCGGTGGCGACGAGCGCGTGACTCGGCTCGCCCGCCGCGAGCACCTCCGGGTCGGACAGATACCAGGGACCCCAGGGGTCGGGCTTCTGGTCGTCGTCGGTGCGATCGGTGGCCGTCATCGGGGCGACCGTGCCGGGCTGTTGGTCCACCGGGACGCCCAGCTCGATCGACGACAGGCCCAGCGGACCGACGATCCGCTCGCGGAGATGACCGGCGAAGGGCAGGCCCGTACGGCGCTCCACGATCTCCGCGATCAGCCAGGCGGCCGAGGTGAGATGGAACTGGAAGCGGCTGCCCGGCGGGTAGTCGAGCCGCCAGCGGCCGAAGGCGGCCAGCCGCTGCTCACGGTGGAGCATCTTCGGGTGGCCGAGCGGCGCGAAGGGGAAGCCGGCGGTGTGGGTGAGCACCTGCTCGACCGTCACCGCCTCTTTCCCGTTGGGCGCGAACTCCGGGATGATCGCGGCGACTTGCTCCCCGAGATCGAGCAGCCCGTCGCCGATCAGCTTCCACACCGCGCCCGCGACGATCGACCGGCCCACGGACTGCAGGATGTAGCGGGTGTCCGGCCGCGCCTCCCCCCACGTCTCGAAAGCCACCAACTTCCCCGCGTGGGCCACGGCGACCTGCGCGGACGGCAGCGGGCCGTGCTCCACCTCCAGCCTGATCCTGCGCAGCAGCACATCCAGCCGATGCGGGTCGACGCCCATGGATTCGCGTGTCATGTCACTCTCCTGCTCAGACTGCGGCGCAGCACCTTGCCGTTGGCGTTGCGCGGCAGGTCGGCGACGAAGCTCCAGCGGACGGGGACCTTGAAGCCGGACAGCCGGGCGCGGGCGTACGCCCTGAGCGTGTCCGGGTCGGGCGGTGCGGTGGGGTCGGCGGGGACGACGAAGGCGACGACCGTCTGCCCGAGGCGGTCGTCCGGTACGCCGGTGACCGCCACGTCGGCGACATCGGGATGGGCGGCGAGGACGGTCTCCACCTCCAGTGGATGGACGTTCTCCCCGCCCCGAATGATCATGTCGGTCTGGCGCCCGGCGAGATAGAGATAGCCGTCCGCCGAGACCCGTCCCAGATCGCCGCTGCGCAGCCAGCCCGCTTCGTCGATCCGGAAGAAATGGTCCGCGCGGGCGTCGATCTCGCCGATCCCGTCCGGCCCGGGGTCCCGCACCCGCACCTCGACGCCGGGCGCCGCCCGTCCGACGGACCGCAGCAACTCCGTGCGCCCGGCGATGGCCTCGCGATGGTCGTCGGGGGTGAGCACGCTGATCGGTGAGCCCTCGGTCTGCCCGAACATGTTGAGCATCCGCACCCCGGGCATCTGCTCGTACGTCCGCCGCAGCGTGCCGGGGCGGATGGGCGCACCGCCGTACTGGAGGACGCGCAGGCTCTCGTGCCGGGCCTGCCCGGCGGCCAGCAGCGTCTCCAGCATGGCGGGGACCATGCTGGTGTGGGTGGTGCCGAGTTCGCGGAGACGGGCCCAGCCGTCGACGGTGAACCGCGGCAGCCCGGTGATCAGCGCTCCGGCGGCGAGCGCGACGGCGATGTTGCCCAGGCCCGCGATGTGGTGGAAGGGCGCGCTGCCGCCGTAGAAGCTCTCGGCGTCCAGCGCGCAGAGTCCGCTATTGACCCGTGCACGGGCAGCGAGTCGGCGTTGGCTCATGGGGACGGGCTTGGGTGCTCCCGTCGTACCGGAGGTGTGCAGGACGGCGGCGAGTTCGTCCGGAACAGCTGTAAGTGACCTGGAGATACAAGCCAGTTCGGGTACCACGACGGTCTTGCGGCCGGTGAGGTGGGCGACTTCGTCACCGAGATGCGCGAACTCTGCCTGTACGACCAAGACGTCGGACGTGCCCGCCGAGACCACCGCCGCGATCTCGTACGGAGTCATCCGCACCCCGAGCGGCGCCAGGGGGTGTCCGGAGCCCGCGCCGCCGATCACCAGCGCGAGGGCGTCGGCGGAGGTGGCGATGAGGGCGGGGACGGGTTCGCCGGGAGCGAGGCCGAGTGTGTCGAGCCAGTCGGCGGCGCCGCCCGCCCGGTCGAGGAGTTCGCGTCCGGTCCAGCACTCGTCGCCGAACCGGGTGGCGGGGCGGGCGTGGTCGTAGGCGCGGTTGACCATGGCGGTCCAGGTGTCCTGCTCGACTGCGCCTGGGCGGTCCACGGCTCAGGGCTCCAGGCGGGCCGTCGCGGTGCCGGTGACCACCTCGCCGCCGTCCTGGTTGACCGTGCGCAGGGAGAAGCGGGCGACCGGACCGGCCGGCGTGTCCTCGACGGACTCGACGGTGGCCGTGGCGGTGAGGGTGTCCCCGGGCCACACCTGGGCCTTGAAGCGCACACCGAAGGTCAGCAGCGACTCGATGCCGACCCAGTCGGTGAGCACCCGTCCGGTCATGCCCATGGTGAGCATGCCGTGGGCGAAGACGCCGGGGTAGCCCGCGGTCTGCTTGGCGAACAGCTCGTCGGTGTGCAGGGGGTTGAAGTCCCCGGACGCACCCGCGTACTGGACGATCCGGGTGCGCTTCAGGTCCTCGACGAGCACGCTCTCACGGGTCTCGCCGGCCTTGATGTCGTCGACGTGCATCACGAGTCCTTCCGGGTGGCGGGGCCCTCGGGGACGACGGCCACGGTCAGGGCGGTGACGACCTTCTCGCCGTCGGCGTCCCGGTATTCGGTGATCCGCTCGCTGAACAGCAGCAGCCCGGTGCGGCCCCGCTTCTCCCAGCTGCGCCCCGGCACGGTGTGCGCGTACAGGGTCTCCCCCGCGCGTACCGGGCGGTGGTACTCGAAGTGCTGCTCGGCGTGGAGTCCTCCGCCGCCCTCGGGCATCGTCCCGGGGCCGCCTCCGGAGCCGAACCACTCCTGTCCCGGCTTGGGACGCAGGTGGTACTCCGGGTCGTAGTGCGCGCTCGCCATGGCGAACGTAGGCGGCGCGAACCGCTCGTACGCCGGGTTCTCGTCGCCGATGGCGCGGGCGAACATCATGATGTGCCCGGCCTCGACGGGGAACGGCTGCCCTGTCATGTCTCGTGGTCTCCTCGGTCAGTACGGCAGGAACGCGTCGCGGGTGGCGTCCTCGGGATCGAAGTCGGCGGGCAGCCCCTCGAACTTCGGCTCCCGCTTCTCCACGAAGCTCGCCACGCCCTCACGGAAGTCCGGCGACCCGGCGAAGAACTCCATGGCCGAGTACGAGCGGGCCAGCGCCTCCTCGAACGGCCGGTCCAGATCGCCGTACACCTGATGGCGTACGACGGCCATGGCGCGCGGCGAGCAGTTGCGGGCGATGTCGCGGGCGTAGGCGCGGGCCGCGTCGAGCAGGTCCTCGGGCTCCACGACCCGGCTGACGAGCCCGAGTTCCTTCGCCTCGTCGGCGTCGAAGACCCGGCCGGAGAGCAGCAGGTCTAGGGCGTTCTCCAGGCCGATGACGCGGGGCAGGACGTACGGCATGTTGTACTCGCCCGCCAGGCCCCGGCGGGTGAAGGCGGTGGTGAAGCGGGCGCCGCGGGCGGCGAAGCGGATGTCGCAGATGAGGGCCTGGACCAGGCCGATGCCGGCGCAGGCGCCGTTGATGGCGGCGATGAGCGGCTTCGGCATGTCCCGCTTGCTGTACATCGGCACCCGGGCCTGGAGGTTGAGGGACTGGCCGGGCTGGGAGTTCTGCTCCAGCCGCTGGACGTCCATGCCGGGGCAGAACGCCCGGCCCGACCCCGTGATGATCACGACCTTCACCGACGGGTCGTGTGCGGCCTCGTCCAGGAGCGCGAAGAAGCGGCGCTCCATGGGGATGCTCCAGGCGTTCTTGCGTTCGGGCCGGTTGAGGGTGAGGGTGGCGACTCCGTCCTCGTCGACCTCGTACAGCACCAGGTCCTGATCGGCTTGCTCGGGCACGTCGTCACTCCTCCGTCAGCGGTTCGATGGGGTCGCCGACACCGGCCCGTTCCCCGGAGATGGTCACCACCACCTGGCCCCGCGCACAGATCCGGCCGTCCGGCATACGGACCTCCACATCGGCGAAGTGCAGCCGCCGGCCACGCCGGACGCACCGCGCGTGGGCGACGGCCTCCCGGCCACGGGCGGGCGCGAGGTACTGCACGGACATCGACACGGTGCTCAGCAGGCTGCCCTTGTCGAAGTCGTGCCCGGCGATCACGGCTCCGGCGCCCGCGGTGTCGATGAGCGCCGAGATCACCCCGCCGTGGAAGACGCCTTCGTGGGCGGAGAGCGACTCGGCGTAGGGCAGGACCATCTCGATGCCGTCCGGGTCCCAGCGCAGGATGCGCATGCCGCAGTCGCGGTTGAACTTGACCCCGCGCTCCCAGCGGGCCCGGAACCACTCGCGGCGTTCGCGCTGTTCCTGGTCGGTGAGGCTCCTCGCCGCGACGGTCATCCGCGCACCTTCCGGTCTCTGCCTCGCAGTGCAGATCCATATAGTTACATGATTCAGCGCCATCCGCGAGGAGTGGATGTAGCATTTATCTAACTCATTAGAAACTCGAGAAGGGGAGGGTGCTCGATGCCGTCTACCGCCCTGGCCGGGATCCGCGTCCTCGACCTGTCCCGCATCCTCGCGGCCCCGCTGGCCACCCAGATGCTGGGCGACCTGGGCGCGGAGGTGATCAAGGTGGAGCGGCCGGGCAGCGGCGACGACTCCCGGACGTACGGGCCACCCTTCCCGGCCGGCCCGGACGGTGAGCGCACCGACACGGCCGCGTTCTATCTCGCCTGCAACCGCAACAAGCAGTCCGTCACCGTCAACCACGCGACCGCCGAGGGCCAGGAGCTGATCCGTGCGCTGGCCGCCCGGTCGGACGTGGTGGTGGAGAACTTCCGGGCGGGGACGCTGGCGAAGTACGGGCTCGACCACGAGAGCCTGCGCGCGCTCAACCCCCGGCTCGTGTACCTCTCCGTGACCGGCTTCGGCCAGACCGGGCCGTACGCTCAACGCCCCGGCTACGACGGCATCTTCCAGGCGATGTCCGGGATGATGAGCGTGTCCGGTTACCCCGAGGAGCCGATGAAGGTCGGCGTCAGCATGGTCGACATCCTCACCGGCCTGTACGCCGCCACGGCCGTGCTCGCCGCTCTGCGGCACCGGGACACCACCGGCGAGGGCCAGTTCATCGACCTGTCCCTGCTGGACTGCGGGCTCGCTTCGCTGTCCCACTTCGCGATGAACTACCTGGTGTCGGGTCAGGTCCCGCAGCGGCGCGGCAACGGGGGCTACGGCGGCATCCCGTCCCAGGCCTTCCAGTGCAAGGACAAGCCGATCTTCCTGGTCGCGGGCAACGACAAACAGTTCGCCGCGTTCTGTACGGCGGCCGACCGTCCGGACCTGTTGCAGGACCCGCGGTTCGCCTCGACGTCCGCGCGGATCGCGCACCGCGAGCAGATCCTGCCGGTGCTGGAGGAGATCCTCCGCACCCGGACCCGCGACGAATGGCTTGCCGTCCTGGACGAACACGACGTCCCCGCGGGCCCGTTCAACGAGATGCCCGAGGTCTTCGCCGACCCCCAGATCCGCCACCGCGAGATGCTGGTCGAGGTCGAGGACCCACTCTCCGGCCGACTCCCCCTGCTCGCCAACCCGATCCGCCTGACCGCCACCCCCGTCGACGGCTACACCCCGCCGCCCGCACTGGGCGAGCACACGGCCGAGGTGCTGGGCAGGCTGGCGGGGGTGACGGAGACGCGGCTGGCCGAACTGCGCGCGCGGGGGGTGGTCTAGGGCCTGGTCGGGAAAGCCGGGACAGCGCTGGTCAGATCTGGTTCTCGCCGCCGTCGACATACAGGTTGGCGCCGAGGATGAAGCTGCTCTGCTCGGAGGCGAGGAAAGCGACCACATGGGCGACCTCGGCCGGGTCCGCGATCCGGCCGAGCGGGACGCCCGCGGCGAACTGCGCCTTGGTGACGGACGCATCCTCCGCGCTGACCACGGCGTCGAGTCCAGGCGTGTCGATGGTGCCCGGGGAGATCGCGTTGACCCGGACGTTGCGGCCCTTGAGCTCGTTGGCCCAGGTCCGGGCGAAGGACCGGATCGCCGCCTTGGAGGCCGCGTACGTACCGAACGCCGCGACCCCGTCGTCGGCGCGCACCGAGGAGTTCAGGATCACCGACGCACCGTCGTTGAGCAGAGGCAGCGCCTTCTGCACGGTGAACAGCGTGCCGCGCACGTTGACACCGAAGATCTGGTCCAAGTGCTGCTCGGTGATCTGCTCCAGTGTCGCGAGCGCGCCGCTCCCCGCGTTCGCGAAGACCACGTCCAGGCCCCGGCCCCGGGCGCGGACCGCGTCGTACAGGCGGTCCAGGTCGGCCAGGTCGGAGACATCACCGGCCACCGCGGTGGCCGCCGACGGGCCGATGGCCTCCACGGCCGCGTCCAGCGCGGTCTTGCGTCGTCCGGTGATGAACACGTGTGCGCCCTCGGCGGCGAGTCGCTTCGCGGTCGCCAGGCCGATCCCGGTACTGCCGCCGGTGATGACGGCGGTCTTGCCTTCGAGTTGTCCCATGCCCATGACCTCCACACACTTCGGTATCGACCGGTACTGAATGACGTCGAACGAGACCGTAGCACATCCGCACCGACCGGTACGGAAGTGGCCTGACACGAGGAACTGTCCACCTAAGCGACCGTGAGCACGATCTTGCCCTGGATGTGCCCTCGGGCGGCGCGTTCGTGGGCGGCCCGGGCATCCGCGAGCGGAAACGTGCTGTCGATCGCGACGCGGACCGTGCCGGTGTCGAGCAGGCGTCCCAGTTCAGCGAGTTGCGCGCCGTTCGAGCGGACCTGGGCGATCGAGACCGTGACGTCCAGCTTGGCGGTCTCTGCTTCGTCGAATTCGCCGGGGAACACCGGGAAGAGGGCCCCGCCGCGCTTGAGTGTGCGCAGGAGGCGGCTGCTGTGGGGGCCGCCGACGGTGTCGAGAACGAGGTCGACGTCGTGCACGAGTTCCTCGGGACGGCTCTTGGTGTAGTCGATGAACTGATCGGCGCCGAGCTCGCTCAGGAACCATTCGTGCGCGCCCGATGCCACCGCGAAGACACGTGCCCCCTTCCACTTCGCCAGTTGCAGGGCGAAGTGCCCGACGCCGCCCGCGGCGCCGTTGATGAGCACCGTCGTGTCGGCGTCGAGTGCCGTCGGGCGATGCCGCGCCTCCTGGAAGGGCGACGGGTGATCATGTCCGACCTCGATCAGGAACTGCCACGCCGTCAGCCCGGCCATGGGCGCGCCGGCGGCGTGCACATGGTCGATACCGGCCGGCTTGCGCGCGAGGTCCGACGCGGGCGCGGCCACGTACTCGGCGTATGCGCGACCGTCGAAGCTGGGGAAACGCAGAAGACCGAAGACTTCATCACCTACGGCGAGGCCGTCCACGTCCGCGGCGACGGCCTCGACGACGCCCGACACGTCCGTCCCCGGAATCACCGGCAGGCCGACCGTCGACTCCGTCTCCCCGGGCACCTTGGTCAGCCCGCCGCGCAGGTACCAATCCGGAGGATTGACGCCGGCCGCGTACACGCGAACGAGCACCTCACCCGGCCCCGGCTCGGGAATCGGCACCTCGTCGTAGCGCAGTACATCAGGACCGCCGTGCTCATGGAGCTGGACCGCCCTCATCGTGTGTGTCGGCATCATTTTCTCCTGCCCGCACTGCGGGATAGGCTTATCCGGATCAGCGATCCACATAAGTGGACCACTGATCCGAATATATGGACCACTGATCCGGATAGTCAAGAGGGACACATGCGGGCCGACGCCAGGAAGAACCGCGACCACGTGCTCGCCGTAGCGGGCGCCGCCATCTCCGAGCACGGCGTCGATGTGTCATTGCGCGACATCGCGCGCAGGGCCGATGTCGGGCTCGCGACGCTGCTGCGGCACTTCCCGACGCGCGAGGCGCTGCTCGAGGCCCTGCTCCACACGAGCTTCGAGGAACTGACGGCAAAGGCAGGCGAGTTGGAGACGTCGAGCTCACCCGAAGACGCGCTGGTGTCGTGGCTGCGGGACTGCGTGGCGTGGACCACCGAGTACCGGGGCGTGACCGTGCTGATGGCAGCCGCCATCGATGACCCCGACTCCGCCCTCCACGCCTCGTGCGTCACCCTGCGCGCAGCCGGCGCCCGGCTCCTCACCCGCGCCCAGGCCGCCGGCGCGGCGCGGAGCGACATCGACGGCACCGACTTGTTCGCACTGATTGCGGCGCTCGCCTGGCTCGGCGACCAACCCTCGCTCGCACCACGCGCCGATCACCTCTTCGATGTGGTCGCGAGCGCGATCCTGACGAGCACAGGGAGCGGCGCAGCCGACGCAGCTCGATAGCGCCCCGAAAGGGGCGCGGGGAACTGCGCGACCAGCCCCCACCCGCCCGCAGCCATCGAACCCTCCCAGCGGAGCCCTCAGCCGATCAGCGTGCGGCCGCCCTCCAGCATCAGCGTCGCCCCCGTCAGATACGCCATGTCGTCGCTGACCAGCGCCGCCACCGCTCGCCCGATGTCCTCCTCCGGGTCCCCGAGCCGCCCCAACGGAATGTCCGCGGCGAGACGTTCGGCGTGTTCGGGATGGGCGGTGAGATACACCTCCGCGGCCGGGCTGAGGGCGGCCGGGCAGATGACGTTCACCCGGATCCCGTACGTGCCCCACTCCCGCGCGGCGACCCGCGTCAGACCACGGATCGCCTCCTTGGCCATCGCGTAGGACGCGAAGGTCGGATCGCCCTGGACGGCGGTCGACGAGCCGAGGTTGACGACGCTGCCCCGGCTCTCCCGCAACCAGGGCAACGCGGCCTGCATCGCATGGAACGTCGCCAATGGGCCGCTGCGATAGGCGAGTTCTAGATCGTCGTACGACGTCTGCTCGAGCCGCCGCTGCACCGAGGACTGCGCGTTGTTGACGAGCACATCCAGCGAGCCGAACTCCCGTAGCGTCTCCGCCACCATGTGGTCGACGTCGGAGCGTTCACACACGTCCCCCACGACGGTGTGTGCCCGGCCCCCGCGCCCGGCGATCTCCGCGGCCGTGTCCTTCAGCTTGCTCTCGGTGCGGCCCGTGATGACGACGGCGGCACCCTCCGTGGCCAGCGCGAGCGCGATGCCGCGGCCCACGCCCTGGCCGCCGCCGGTGACCAGCGCGACCTTCCTCTTGAGTCGCATTCACGTCTCCTTCCAGAAGGCGGCCCAGGTGGGAAAGGCGTCCGGCAGTGCTGGATCACCGGCCCCCGCCCAGCTGTCGAAGCCGACGGCCTGCGGGCGTTCGGTCACATCGGCCGCGTACCAGTGCTGTTCGCGGCGCCGGGAGAAGTACCACTCGCCGCCCACGCGCGCGTAGTCGTCGAGATAGCGGATCGCCATGACGATCCACCGCTCCCCCACCTCGTGTTCGGCCCGGCAGTAGACCGAGCCCGTCGCGGTGTCGCGGCCGGTGAACTCGACGCGGTGGCCGCAGATCTGGTGGATGGAGCGGTGGAAGCCGCGGACGAGCGGCTCGATGTAGGCGCGCAGGGCCTGCCTGCCGCTGCCGTGGCGGCCCAAGTCCACGTCGGGCCGGAAGCAGCCGACCCAGGCGTCGAGGTCACGGCCGTCGACCGCGAGGGCGTAGCGGATGGGGAGTTGCTGGATGGCCAGCTGGGATTCGATGCGGTCGATACGGTCCGCCGGCCCGCTCATGGCCGGGGGTCCTTCGGGAGTCCGAGTACCTGCTCGCCGATGATGTTGCGCTGGATCTCGCTGGAACCGCCGTAGATCGTCTCCGCGAGGGAGAGCAGGAAGGACCGCTGCCGCGTGTCCAGGCCGTAGTCCTCGCCGACGATCTGCCCGGCGGGGCCCGCCAATTCCATGGCCAGATGGCCGAGTTGCTGGTGGCGTGTGGACGCGTACAGCTTCGCCGTCGTCGCCTGGGCGCCTGGCGTGCGGCCCGCGATCAGTTCGGCGACGGTCCGCATGTTGGTGGTGCGCATGATGCGTACGGAGATCCAGGCGTCCAGGATCCGGCGGCGCAGCATGGGGTCGTCGAGGGCGCCGCGCTCCCGGGCCAGCTCGATCAGGGCGTCGGCCTCACGCTCGTAGCCGAGCTGGAGGGGCAGCAGGGTCGTGCCGCGTTCGATGCCGAGGGTGGTCATCGCCGTGCGCCAGCCGCCGCCGACCTCGCCCACAACCAGGTCGGCGGAGGTGCGTGCACCGGAGAGGAAGACTTCGGCGAACTCGTCCTGGCCGGCCAGGTTGCGGATCGGGCGGATGTCGACGCCGGGCTGGTCGGTCGGCACCAGCAGCATGGTCAGGCCCTTGTGCCGCTGGGAATCCGGGTCGGTGCGGGCGAGGACGTAGAGCCAGTCGGCGTGGTCGCCGAAGGACATCCAGACCTTCTGCCCGTCGATCACCCACTCCTCGCCGTCGAGTTCGGCCCGGGTGCGGACGGACGCCAGGTCGGAGCCGGCGCCGGGCTCGCTGAAGCCCTGGCCCCACAGCTCCTCCACGGCGAGGATCGGCGGCAGGAAGCGCTTCTTCTGCTCCTCGCTGCCCATCGCGAGCAGCATCGGGCCGAGCAGGTCGAGGGCGCCGCAGGTGGCCCGGTAGGGGGCATTGGCCCGCGCGTACTCGTACTCGAAGACGATCTCCTCGACCAGCCCCAGTCCCCGGCCGCCGTACTCCTTCGGCCAGCCCACGCCCAGCCAGTTCCCGGCGGACAGCTCGCGGTCCCAGGCCAGCCGCACCTCCCAGGCCGCGCCGTCGGTCGGGCCGCCCACCCCTTTGTGCTCGGCGAACTCCCCCACCAGGTGCTCGGCGAGCCAGTCGCGCAGTTCGTCGCGGAAGTCGCGTACCGCGGGTCCGAAGTCCAGCTCCATGTCGTTCTCCGGGATCTCCATGTCGCTCTCCTAGATCTCCTAGATGCCGAGCCGGGCGGCGAGCAGTTCCCGGTGGTACGCGGGCGTCCCCAGCAGCACCTCGGAACTCTTGGCCCGTTTCAGATAGAGGTGGGCGGGGTGTTCCCAGGTGAAGCCGATCCCGCCGTGCACCTGGATGCTGTCGCCCGCGACCTTGGTGAACGCCTCCGAGCAGAAGGCCTGGGCCAGCGCCGCGGCGATCGCGGTCTGCGTCTCGTCCCCGGCGTCCAGTGCCCACAGGCCGCCGTACGCCGCCGAGCGCGCCGACTCGATCTCGGTGAGCATGTCGGCGCACTTGTGCTTGACGCCCTGGAAGGAGCCGATCGGCCTGCCGTACTGGACGCGGATCCTCGCGTAGGACACGGCGGTGTCCAGGGCCGCGGCGGCTCCCCCGACCTGTTCGGCGGCGAGCAGGACGGAGGCGGTGGCGAGGGTGCGGCGCAGTGCGGGCCAGGCGGTGCCCTCGGTGCCGAGCAGCCGGGCGGGGGTGTCCCGGAACTCCACGCGGGCCTGTTTGCGGGTCTGGTCGAGGGTGGGGAGGAGGGTGCGGGTGAGGCCCGGGGCGTCGGCTTCGACGGCGAAGAGGCTGATGCCGGACGCGGTGCGGGCGGCGACCAGGAACAGGTCGGCGAGATGGCCGTCGGGGACGTATGTCTTGACTCCGGTGAGCCGGTTGTCGTCGCCGGCCGTGAGGCCGATGCCCGTCTCGTCCCAGCGGCCGTTCTCCTCGGTCAGCGCCAGCGTGGCCACCGTCGCGCCGGACGTGATGCCGGGCAGGAGGTCGGCGCGGGCCCGCTCGTCGTCGCAGCGCAGGAGCGCCTCGGCGGCCAGGGCCACGGTGGCGAAGTAGGGCGCGCAGAGCAGGGCGCGGCCCGCCTCCTCGAAGACGATGCCGAGATCGACGTAGCCGAAGCCCGAGCCGCCGTACTCCTCCGGTATGGCGAGTCCCTGCAGGCCGAGTTCGGTGGCCATGCGCCGCCAGACGACCGTGTCGAGACCGTGCGGGTCGGCGGCGAGGCGGCGCACGGCGGCCTCGTCGGAGTGTCGGGCGAGGAACGCGCGTACGACCTTGCGCAGTTCGTCCTGCTCCTCGCTGAAGGTGAGATCCATCCCGAGCTTCCCGTCCTCGGTGTTGCCCGCCCAGATACAGTTAGATAATTATAGTATCCGAACGGAATACACCAGGAGCATGACGTGACGGATCCCTATGAGCAGTTCACGAGCCTGACCTTCGAGCGGCCCGCGCCCGGGGTGCTCCGGATCGTGCTCGACGCCCCCCACCTCAACGCGGTCGACCCCAAGATGCACGGCGAGCTGGCCGACATCTGGCCTGTCGTCGACCGGGACGACGACGTGCGCGCGGTCCTGGTCCAGGGCGCGGGCAAGGCCTTCTCGGCGGGCGGGACCTTCGACTCCATCGAGGCCATGACCGAGGACTACACGGTGCGTGCGCGGGTGATGCGCGAGGCGCGGGACATGGTGTACGGGGTGATCAACTGCTCCAAGCCCGTGGTGTCCGCGATCCACGGTCCCGCCGTCGGCGCCGGGCTGGTGATCGGCATGCTGGCGGACATCTCCGTGGCCGGACGCCGGGCGAAGATCGTCGACGGGCACACCCGGCTCGGCGTGGCGGCCGGCGACCATGCGGCGATCTGCTGGCCGCTGCTGTGCGGCATGGCCAAGGCCAAGTACTACCTGCTGACCTGCGAGACGCTCACCGGCGAGGAGGCCGAGCGGATCGGCCTGGTCTCCAAGTGTGTCGACGACGGGGAGGTGCACGCCGAGGGGCTGCGCCTCGCGACCGTGCTGGCCGCCGGCCCGGCGAGCGCGCTGAGCTGGACCAAGCGCTCCCTCAACCACTGGTACCGCACGGCGGGGCCGCTCTTCGAGGCCTCGCTCGGACTCGAGTTCTTCGGGTTCGGCGGGCACGAGGTCACCGAGGGTCTCGCCGCCCACCGTGCAAAGCGCGCCCCGGACTTCGAGGGCGTGGCCGCCAAGCACCCGCTCGACCTCTGAGGAGCCCGCGATGACATCGGAGTCCACCATCAGTGAAGCCCCCCTGCTCGTCCGGGGGTTGACGTACGAGGAGATGCCCGTCGGGCAGATCTTCCGCACCGCCCGCCGCACCGTCACCGAGACCGACCTGGTCAACTTCGTCACCTGGGGCGGTTTCACCGAGCCGCTCTTCTGGGACGCCTCGCACGCCGCGGACGGCGGCTACACGGGCCGGCTGGTGCCGGGCGGACTGACGTACTGCCTCGCCGAGGGACTGGTGCTCCAGACGAACGTGCTGCACGGCACGGGCCTGGCGTTCCTTCACATGGAGTTGTCGGTCAAGGGTCCGGTGTACGTCGGTGACACGCTGTACGCCGTCGTCGAGACGACGGACTCGCGACCGTCCAGCAAGCCGGGCCGGGGCGTGGTGACCAGCCGCATCTCCGTCCGCAACCAGCGCGACGAGGAGGTGCTCGTCTACACGCCGGTGCGGCTGATCCGCGGCAGGGACTACGAGGCTCCGGCGCCCTGAGCCCGCGGCACCGCGTGGAGTCCGGTCGGCGCCCCAGCCCCGGTGGGGGCGGGTGCGAACGCTCCCCCGTGGATCCAGTCCGCGGGCATCGGCGGGCGGGGCGGCGGTGTGCGCTCGGGGACGCCCATCGCGTACAGGCGGGTGTAGCGCAGCTTCGCCTCGATGTTGTCGAGCACCGACCAGTACTCGTAGCCGCACACGTCGACGCCGCGCGACACGACCCGGGCCAGCCAGGACAGCCGGGCCCCGAGCTGCGCCCGGCGCCGGGCGTCGTCGCGGCGGCCCCGGTGGTCGACGAGGTCCAGGTCGCCCATGCCGTTGTCGACGATGGACAGGGGCGGCAGGAGGTCGCCGTACAGGTCGTGCAGGCCGGCGACGGCATCGGCGAGCCCTTCGGGGAGGATCGGCCAGCCGTACGCCGTGGTCTCCACGTCGTCGAAGGGGATCAGGGCGAAACCGAGACCGATGAGCAGCCGGTTCACCTCGTTGAGTGCGCCGAGGCACTTCATCACCGGGAGCGCCCTGGGCAGGTTCTCCGGCGCGGTGACGCGGAACGGGGTGTACCAGGACAGGCTCAGCAGGTCCTGCGCGGTGGCGATGGTGTCCAGGTCGCCGGGGCGTACGCAGCCGGTGGCCTCGACCGGTGAGACGTCGTCCTCGGTGACCATGTGCTCGCCGAGCAGCATCGGGTCGAGGAACATCCGGTTGGTCCAGCTCTCCAGCCGCTCCACGGCCAGGCGGTCGTACGGGTCGTCGGTGGCCGCATAGCCGCCGACGAGGGTGACCGTGGTGCCGATCCGGCCGTGCGCGCCGGTCGCCCGCAGTGCCTGGGTGGCGAGCCCGTTGGCGAGCAGGATGTGGTGGACCGCGGGCAGTCCCGCCCTGCCGATGCCACGGCTCGGGGGATACATTCCGGCCACATGGTCCGCGAGCGTGGGGCTCGCCAGGTCCGTCGAGGTGATCCAGCGGTCGACCCGGTCTCCGAAGCGGCGGCCCATCTCGGCGGCGTACTCGGCGAAGCGGTTCGCGGTGTCGCGTACGAGCCAGCCGCCGGAGGCGTCCAGCCACGGAGGCAGCGACAGATGGAGCAGGGTGACGCTGGGCTTCATGCCGCACGCGAGCAGGGAGTCGAGGGCGCGGTCGCAGCGGTCGAGGGCGGTCCGGTCCCACAGGCCCGGCCCTTCGGGCTGGAGCTGCGGCCAGCCCGCCACGGCCCGGTGGGTCGTCGGGGCGGCACCGAGCACATGCCGGACGTCGTCGGCCCACTGCCGGAAGTGTCCGCCCTGGTCGGGCGGGGGCATCGGGGCCGCCGCGAGGGCGTCCGCAGTGGCCGTCCCCCAGTCGACACCGCGGTAGGAGTCGTACAGAGAACCATCGCTCATGGTCACCGTCCAGGCGATGAATGGTTTAGCGCATTCAACTGAATGCTCGCCGTCCGGACGCTAACACTTCGGGGAAACTACGACAATGTTTCAGCCAGATCTCTTCGAACCGGCCACGGTGATCACTTCCCCTCGAGGATGAGGTCGGCCGCCCGCCAGGCCATCGCCATGATCGGCGCGTTGAGATTGCCGGACACCATGGTCGGCATGACCGAGCAGTCGACGACCCGCAGGCCCTCGATGCCGCGCACGCGCAGCTGGGCGTCGACGGGGTCGTCCTCGGCCGGGCCCATGGCGCAGGTGCCGATGGCGTGGTAGCCGCAGCGCCCGTGCTCGAGGCCCGCGTCGATGATCTCCTGGTCCTCCCGCACCGCGGGGCCGGGCAGGGTCTCGGCCGTGATCCGCCCGGAGATCGGCGCGGTCTCGAAGAGTTCGCGCATCCTGCGGAACAGGGCGGTGCCGACCGTGCGGTCGTGGTCGGAGCCGTAGTAGTTGGCCGTGATCGTCAGGGGTGCCTCGGGGTCGGCCGAGGTGATGTGCAGGCTTCCCTCGGCGGTGGGGCGCAGGATGTAGCCGAGGCCCATCACGCCCGGCTCGCGCTCGACTCCGGTCTCCTTGCCGGGGATCTCCGGGGTCAGGGAGACCGGCGCCATCAGCAACTGGGCGTCCGGGCGGTCGAGTTCGGGGCGGCTCTTGAAGAAGGCGATGACGTCGAAAGCGGGAGCGGCCAGCGGTCCCCGGCGGGTGGCCAGGTACTGCACGCCGGACAGGCCCTGCCGCAGCGGGGTGCTCAGCGCCTTGTTGTAGCCCAGGTTGTCCCCCAGCCGGTACTGGACGACGAAGCAGCGGTGCTCGCGCATCCGGCCGCCGATGTGCGGGCTGTCGACCAGGACGTCGATGCCGGCCGCCTTGAGCGTCTCGGCCGGTCCGATGCCGGAGAGCTGAAGGATCTTCGGGGTGGCGATGCTGCCGGCGGACAGGATCACCTCACGTCGGGCGCGGACCTCGGTCTGCTGTCCCTCACTGCGGGTCCGTACGCCGACGGCCCGACCGTTCTCGGTGACGACCGCGGTGACCAGGGTGTCGACGGCGACGGTCAGGTTGGGCCGGTGTGCCACCGGGTGCAGGAAGGCGCGGGCGACGCTGAAGCGCTGTCCGTTCTTGATGGTGGCCATGGCATAGCCGATGCGTTCGTCGTCGCTCGCGTTGAGGTCGTCGGTGCGGCGCCAGCCGAGTCCGGTTCCGGCGGCGATCACCTCCTCGCAGAGGGGTTCCGGCCGCGACGCGGTCGAGATGTGCAACGGCCCGCCCGCGCCCCGGACTTCGGAGGCGCCGAGCGCGTTGTCCTCGATCCGCCGGAAGACCGGGAGCATGGTGTCCCAGCCCCAGCCGGGGTTGCCGAGCCGCTCCAGCTCGTCGTAGTCGGCCCGGTCGCCGCGGTTGTAGACCATGCCGTTGACCGAACTCGATCCCCCGAGCGTGCGGCCCCGCACCCAGTGCTCGACCCGCCCGGTCGGGCCCACCGGCTCCACCGGGTAGTGCCAGGCGTACCGGGGGTCGCCCAGCAGCTTGCCGAACCCCTTGGGCATCTTGATCAGCGGCGTGGAGTCCCTGCCGCCCGCCTCGATCAGCAGCACCGTCGTCCCGGGGTCCGCGGACAGGCGGTTCGCGAGCACGCACCCCGCCGAACCGGCCCCCACCACGATGTAGTCGAACGTCGTCATCACACCTCCCGGTGCTTGCGGCCTACGCGCCGAAGGGACGGAATTCCTCGTCCTGCCACCAGGGATACACCGGCGGCATGTCCTTGCTCACCCTCCCCGGGAACTCCGGCGGGCGCTTGGCGAGAAAGGACTCGATGCCCTCCGTCGGGTCCGGACCGCCGCCGATCTGGCTCATGATCCGCGAGTCGAGGCGGTGCGCCGTCATGGGGTGGGCCTCGCCGAGCATCCGCCACATCATCTGCCGCGCCAGGGCGACCGACACGGCCGAGGTGTTCTCCGCGATCTCGCGCGCGAGGGCGTACGCCGCCGGGAGCAGTTCCTCCGGCGCGTGGACGGAGCGTACGAGCCCGGCGGCCAGCGCCTCGTCGGGACCGAAGACACGACCGGTGGCCACCCACTCCATCGCCCGCTGCATGCCCACCGCGCGCGGCAGGAACCAGCTCGCCGCGGACTCCGGGACGATGCCGCGGCGCGCGAAGACGAAGCCGAACTTCGCCGAGGTCGAGGCGAGCCGGATGTCCATGGGCAGGGTCATACTGGCGCCGACGCCGGCCGCCGGGCCGTTGATCGCGGCGATGACCGGCTTGGCCGAAGAGAAGACGCGCAGCGCCACCCGGCCGCCGGTGTCCCGGTGCCAGTCACCCGCCCTGCGGTGGTCGAAGGAGCCGCCGCCGGCACTGACGTCGGCACCCGCGCAGAAGCCTCGTCCGGCGCCGGTCACGACGATCACGCGCACGTTGTCGTCAGCGTCGGCCGCGTCCAGGACGTCCAGCAGATCCTGCATCATGCGTGGGTTGAAGGCGTTGAGCTTCTCGGGCCGGTTGAGCGTGACGGTGAGGATCCGGTCCGCCGACTCCGCCGTGACGGTCTCGTACTCCTGCTCCGGCATACATGCCCTCCACACTCGGTTCCCAGTCCGCTTAATTAGTTATAGCATTCAACTCTACTGACTCATTAGCAAGCGGTCGACGGCGGTGGAGATGACGGATCTGGTGGTGACGGCCCGGGGACCGGTCCGGCTGGTCGAGCTGAACCGGCCCGAGCAACTCAACGCGATGAGCGAGGAGTCGCACGCCGTTCTCGCGTCGGTGTGGGAGGACATGGCGGCCGATCCGGAAGCGCGGGTCGTCGTCCTCACCGGGCGGGGCCGGGCGTTCAGCGCGGGCGGCAACTTCGGCATCATGACCCGGGTCCAGCAGGACGCGGCCTTCCGGGAGCGGAACGTCGACGAGGCCCGCCGGATCATCACCGGCATGGTCCGCTGCCCGCTGCCGGTCATCGCGGCGGTGAACGGGCCCGCGGTGGGCCTCGGCTGCAGCCTCGCCCTCCTCAGCGACCTCGTACTGATCGCCGACGACGCCTACATCGCGGACCCGCACGTCCAGGTCGGACTCGTCGCGGGCGACGGGGGCGCGCTCGTGCTGCCGCTGCTCGTCGGGCTGACCCGCGCCAAGGAGTTGCTGTTCCTGGGCGACCGGGTGAGCGCCGAGGAGGCGGTCCGGCTGGGCATCGCCAATCGCGTCGTACCGAAGGACAAGATCCTCACCGAGGCCATGGACCTCGCCCAGCGCCTGGCCGCGCTGCCCGTCAAGGCGCTGCGCGAGACCAAGCGGGCGGTAAACCTCCATCTGGAGCAGGCGATCGCCGCCGTACTGGAACCGGCGCTGCTCGCCGAGCAGAACAGCATGACCGACCCGGAGCACATCGCGGCGGTCGAGAAGATCATCGCCGCGCGCGGCGCCCGCTGAGCGGAACAGGAGCAGGCACGTGGACTTCGCATTCAGCGAGGAGCAGGAGGAACTGCGCCGCACCGTGAGGGCGTTCCTGGCGGACACCTCGCCGGAGACCGAGGTGCGGCGGCTGATGGAGACCCCCGAGGGCTTCGACCGGGCGCTGTGGCGCCGGATGGGGACGGAGCTGGGCCTTCAAGGGCTTGCGGTACCCGAGGAGTACGGCGGCGCCGGGTGCGGACCGGTCGAGGTGGGCGTGGTCATGGAGGAGTTTGGCCGCTCGCTGCTGTGCGCCCCGTTCCTCGCCTCTGCGGTCCTGGCCACCACCGCCCTACTGCGCTGCGACGACGAGGACGCGCGCAAGCGCCTGCTGCCCGGACTGGCCTCCGGTGAACTCGTCGGGACGCTGGCCCTGACCGAGGACTCCGCGCGGTGGGACGCCGCAGGGGTGTGTCTCACCGCGCGGGAATCGACGGGGAGCTGGCGCCTGAGCGGGCACAAGACCTTCGTGCTGGACGGCGCGACCGCCGACGTCGTCCTCACTGTCGCCCGCACCGGCGACGACGGCATCGGCGTCTTCTGCGTGGACGGTGACGCCCCCGGCCTGACCCGCACCCCTCTGCCCACGATGGACCCGACCCGCCGCCAGGCCCGCCTCGACTACGACGACGTACCGGCGACCCGGCTGCGGGCGCACGGCGACGACGGGTGGCGGCTGGTGTCGGAGGTGCTCGACCGGGCCGCCGTCGCCCTGGCCGCCGAGCAGGTCGGGGTGGCCGGGCAGGCGCTCGACATGGCCGTGGAGTACGCGAAGGTGCGGCACCAGTTCGGGCGGCCCATCGGTTCCTTCCAGGCGGTCAAGCACCTGCTGGCCGATGTCCTCCTGGAGGTGGAGTCGGCCCGGGCCGCCGCCCACTACGCGCTGCTCGCCGCCGACGCCGAGGACCCCGAACTGCCCGCCGTGGCGAGCCTGGCCAAGGCCTTCTGCTCCGACGCCTGTCTCCAGGCGACCGCCGAGAACATCCAGGTGCACGGCGGCATCGGCTTCACCTGGGAACACCCGGCCCACCTCTATCTGAAACGGGCCAAGACCTCACAACTGCTGTTCGGCGACCCGGCCCACCACCGGGAACGCCTCGCACAGCGCGTCATCCGAGTCCAGGGAGCGGCATGAAGGTCGACGGCAAACTCAACGTATGGCGCACCACCGAGGTCGTCGAGGAGGCCCGGCACCACGAGAAGGCGGGCTACGACGGCCTGTGGGCCTCGGAGTCCAAGCACGACCCCTTCCTGCCGCTGCTGCTCGCGGCCGAGCACACCGACCGCCTCGAGGTCGGCACCGCCATCGCCGTGGCCTTCGCCCGCTCCCCCATGCAGCTCGCGTACACGGCGCACGACCTCCAGACCTACGCGGACGGCCGCTTCTCCCTCGGGCTCGGCAGCCAGATCAAGCCGCACATCGAGCGACGGTTCTCGATGCCGTGGAGCAGGCCCGCGGCCCGGATGCGCGAGTACGTGAGCGCGCTGCACGCCATCTGGGCGGCCTGGAACGACGGCACGAAACTCGACTTCCGCGGCGACTTCTACACGCACACGCTGATGGCCCCCTTCTTCTCTCCGCCGCCCGCGCCGGGAGGGGCGCCGAAGGTGTTCGTGGCCGCCGTCGGCGAGGCGATGACCCGGGTGGCGGGCGAAGTGGCGGACGGCCTCCTGGCCCACGGCTTCACCACCGAGCGGTATCTGCGCGAGGTCACACTGCCGACCGCCGAAGCCGGGCTCGCCCAGTCCGGCCGGAGCCGCGAGGACTTCTCCGTCAGCCATCTCCTCCTGACCGCCACCGGCCGCACCGAGGAGGAAATGGCCCGCGCGGTGGCCGGCACCCGCCGCCAGATCGCCTTCTACGGCAGCACCCCCGCCTATCGCGGCGTCCTGGAACTGCACGGCTGGGGCGACCTCGGCGACGAACTGCACGCGCTGTCCAAGTCCACGCGCGAGGACAAGTGGGAGGCGATGGGCGGGCTGGTCGACGACGAGGTCCTGCACACCTTCTCGGTGGTGGCCGAGCCGGATCGGGTGGCGGCGGAGATCCGGCGGCGGTACGGCGCGCTGGTCGACCGGGTCTCGTTCTACACGGCGTACGAGATCGACGCCGAGGTGTGGGAGCCGATCGTGCAGGAGCTGCGCGGCAGCTGACCGGCCGGGCGTGGTGATCCGCCCGCACGCCTCAAGCACGCCCTTCACTCCGGCTCACGCCCCCTGCGCCCTGATCGACAGTGCCCCCGCGCGCCTCTCCGCCACCGCGATCGCTCGCCCTAGGCTGTTCGATCAGTCGCCGGCGGAAGGACCTGGTGCGCATGTCTGAGTCATCGGTGATCGCCGGATTCGGGGCGGCGCTGCCGGCGATCGCCTGCCGTCAGCAAGACGTCGTAGACCTGCTGCGGGCCAGCAGCCCGAACCAGCGGGTCGCGGCCCGGATCGCCGCGCACTCCGGCGTCGCGCGGCGTCACCTGGCGGTGAGCCCGCTGCTGGAGGACATCAGCGACTGGTCCACGGCCGCGCGCATGCGCCGCTATCTGCAGGAAGCACTGCCGCTGGGCAAGGACGCCGTCGCCTCGGCCCTGGACGCCACCGGGGTGGATCCGGCCGCCGTGGGCCTGCTGTGCGTGGTGTCCTCGACCGGCTACGCGGCGCCCGGCCTGGACACCCGGGTCGCCCGGGACGTCGGGATGTCACCGCAGGTGGAGCGGCTCCTCGTGGGCCACATGGGCTGCTTTGCGGCACTGCCCGCGCTGGCCGCCTGCGCCAACTACGTACGCCTCCACCGGCGCCCGGCCGTGCTGCTGAACGCGGAACTGTCGTCGCTGCACCTGCAACCCCCGCCGTGGGACGGCGACCAGGTCGTCGTGCACGTCCTGTTCGGCGACGCGGTCACCGCCACCGTCGTCCATCCGGACGCGTCGGCCGACGGCGGCGCCGGTCTGCGGATCGTGGACGTGCTGGCACACACGGACACCGAGCACGAGGACCACATGCTGTGGACCGTGGGCGATCACGGGTTCCGGATGGGCCTGTCCCCGGAGGTGCCCGACGTCCTCGAACGCCTGGTGCCGGACGCGGTGGGCGAGCTGCTGGCACGCCACTCGCTGAGACTCGACGACGTCCGCTGGTGGGCGGTGCACCCGGGCGGGCGGCGCATCATCGACGCCGTGGAAGGCAGCCTCGGCCTCACCCCCGACGCGGTCGCCGCCTCCCGGTCCGTCCTGCGCGAGTACGGCAACTGCGCCTCCGCCGGCCTGCCCCTGGTGATACGGGAACTGCAGAGCCGCACACCGCTGGCTGCCGGGCAGTACGGCCTGGCGATGGCCTTCGGCCCCGGGCTGACCTTCTACGCCGCCCTGCTCCGCGGCGCCTGACCCCGCCGCCCTCACCTCGCTGCCAACCTTCACGAAAGGTCTCGCTGACGATGCCCTCCGACGCTGACGTGCGCCTGCTCCTCGACCGTATGGCCATCGGCGACCTGCTGGTGGCCTTCGCGAGTCGCCTCGACGAGAAGGACTTCGAGGGCTACGCGGCCCTGTTCACCGAGAAGGGGACGCTGGTACTGCCCGGCGTCGTGCACCAGGGACGGGCCGGCCTCGCCGATCTGGTGTCCAGGGATCTCGGCCGCTACCACCGCACCCACCACATCAGCTCGAACCACCAGATCACCGTGGACGATGACGAAGCGGCCTCCCGCTCGTATCTCCACGCCGTCCACCTGCCGGAAGAGGCCGATCCCACGCACTGGTGGTCGGTCGGCGGCTGGTACGACAACACCTACCTCCGCGAGGGCGGCCAGTGGCGCATCAGCGGTGTGCGGGTGACTCCGGTGTGGCTGGGCGGCACGGCCTTTCCCCCGCCGCCGCCCACCGACCCCGTATGAGGCCCCGTATGAGGGGCCCGGCTCAGCCGAGCAGGTCAAGCACGGTCGTCATGGACCTGTTCTGCAGCAGATAGTCCTCGGCCTCCTGCAGGTGCACCCGCCACAGCTCCTCCGCGGCCTCGGACCGCCGGGACTCCACCAGGTCGACGAGGGCGACATGCGCGCGGAAGCCCCGCCGGTTGGCCCGGACGTTCTCGGCACTGCCCGCGTCGAGGTCGACATGGGACCAGTTGGCCTGGTCGATGATGTGCCGGACCATGCCGTTGAGGACGGTCAGGGTCTGGTTGCCGGCGAGTTCGACGACGAGGGCGTGGAACTCCATATGGGCGCGGATGAACGCCGACGGATCGTCCATCAGCCGCTCGGCCTCGTCGACCGCCGACCGCAGCCGCTGAAGGTCCTGGTCCGTGCGGCGCTGGGCCAGCAGCCCGGCGCAGGGCGCCTCGATCACCGTACGCGCGTCGTAGACGTCCTTCAGGGTCGTGCCCCGGTACTCCAGGACCACGCCCGCGTACCGGGCGGCCACCGTGCCCTCCGGAACCTGCACCCGCGCCCCGCCCCGGGCTCCCCGGCGCACGCTGATCAGCGCCTCCGACTCCAGCACCCGGAACGCCTCACGCAGCGTCGGCCGCGACACGGCGAACTCCTCCATGAGTGCGGTCTCGGCGGGCAGCGCGTCTCCCTCGGCGAGTTCCCCGCGTACGATCATCCGCCGCAGCTGCGCCGCGACCAGCTCGGCCATCTTGGGTACCCGTACCGGCGTGTTCGTCACGGCGTCCATCTCCTTCAGTGACCGGAGTCCGGTACGAAGTACGGCAGGGTGATCTCCGAGGTGAGCGGGCGGAAGTCGACTCGGACGCGCATGCCGATGACGACGTTGTCGGGGTCGCCGGCGTCGACGTGGGTCAGTAGCGTGCCCCCGTCGTCGAGGTCGACCACGGCGAGCGCGAAGGGCCCGTCGAAGCCCGGGCCGGGTGCGCGGTGGACCACGGTCACCGAGTAGACGGTGCCCCGGCCCGCGCTGGGGACGTACCGCCAGTCCTTCGCCATACAGCCCGGGCAGGCGGGTTCGGGGACGAAGAAGCGCAGGTCGCAGCTGGGGCAGTACGGGACGACGAGATCGCCGCGCCGGGCCGCCTCCCAGAACGGCTTCGACAACTCCGTCGGCTGGGGCACGGGTCTGCCGGTCATCGCATCCTCCCCAGCACGCTCATCTCGTAATGCTGTGCTCCAGACCCGGCGTTGCCCACGACGGCCAGCTCGGCGCCCTCGACCTGGTGCACGGCGGTGCCGCGCAACTGCCGTACGGCCTCGACGACTTTGAGCGTCATCTGCTGCGTCCCGTTCCACGCGTACGCCAGGCAGCCGCCGTCCGGATTGACGGGGTGCTTGCCGCCGACGGCGATGGCGCCGCTCGCGGCGAGTGGACCGCCCTCGCCCTCGCCGCAGAGGCCGAGGATCTCCAACTGCCGGATGATTTCGAAGGAGTTGGGATCGTAGAGGGAGAACACGTCGACGTCGTGAGGGCTCACGCCCGCCATCGCGTAGGCACGGGTGGCCGCATTCCGGCCGAGCTGCCCGACATCCCGGTGGAGTGCGGGGTTGGCGTACGCGGCCTGGTGGTACTCCATGCCGCCGCCGAGCACGGCCACGGGCGGCTGGCTGAGGTCCCGGGCCCGTTCGGCGGTCGTCACCACGAGTGCCGCGCCGCCCTCCCCCACGATGCAGCAGTCCAGCAGGTGGAAGGGCGTGGCCACCATGCGGGAGGCGAGGACGTCGTCGGCGGTGTACGGGCCGCGGCCGTACATCATCGCCTCCGGGTTGGTGGTGCCGTTGTTGCGGATGGTGGCGGCGACCTCCGCGAGCTGGCGGGAGGTCGTGCCGTACTCGTGCATGTGCCGGGCCGCGACGAGGGCGAACTGGGCGACGACGTAGCTGCCCCACACGTCCGCGAACTCCAGCGGCACCCCGGCGCCGACCGGTCCGGTGCCGCGGGAGACGAGCTTGCAGCCGCCGACGACCACGGTGTCCGCGTATCCGGACCTGATGGCGGCCGCCGCCTTCAGCAGGCCTCTCGATCCCGCGTTGTCCAGCATCGAGTCGCTGGTCCACCGCAGATCCCGGCCGAGCATCCGCGCCCAGGAGCTGCCCTCGCCGGGTACGCCGCCCGGGCCCGGCCAGTCGACCTGGGCGCCGTCCACGTCGGCCGGGGTGAGACCGGCGTCCTCGATCGCGCCGCGTACCGCTTCCAGGGCGAGGTCCATGGCGTCGCGGTGTGGGAGCGACAGGGCCTGCTCGGTGGCGTACACGCCCGCGACGACGGGCGTCCGGTCGGTCATCGTCCCGCGCCGAGCGTGTCGCCGCCCGGGTAACCGCCGCCGCCGAAGCGGGTGTCGAGGGTCTCGTAGTCCTTGGCGTAGCCGCCCGTGCGGGGCAGGGCGTCGAGGAATTCGACCGTCTTCGGCTTCTTGTACGAGGCGATCCGGGACCGGCAGTGGTCGATGATGTCCTCCGCGGTGGCCTCCGCCCCTTCCTTCAGGACGACGACCGCCTTGACGTCCTGCGACCAGCGCTGGTTGGGCACGCCGATCACGGCGGCCTCCTTCACGGCCGGGTGGGCTTCGATGCAGTTCTCCACCTCGGCGGGGAAGATGTTCTCGGCCGCCGACTTGAGCATGCGGGTCGTCGTGCCGAGGAAGCTGATCGTGCCGTCGGGCTCGCGACGTCCGAGGTCGGTGGTGTGCCACCAGCCGAAGCGGAAGCGCTCCTCATTGATCTCGGGACGGTTCCAGTAGCCGAGGTGGACGAGGTCGCCGCGGACGCAGATCTCGCCGACCTCGCACTCCGCACCCCGCTCGTCGAGGATGCGTACGGCGGTGAAGGGGCCGGGGCGTCCCGCGTTGCCGGCGCCCATGCCGCCGTATGCGCCGGTGACGGCGAAGCCGGTGACCTCGGTCTGCCCGTAGCCGCGGCCCTCGCCGCCGCCGTTGCGGGTGAAGCGGCTGACGTCGGTGGGGACCATGCCCTCCCAGACCTGGGCGGCGACGCTGGCGCGGAGATGCGACAGGTCGTGCCCGGCCTCGCGGTTGAGGGCGACGAGCTGGGCGATGGTCGGGGGCATCAGATAGGCGTGGGTGCACTGCTCGGCGGCCAGCAGCGGCAGGAGTTCCTCGGCGACCACGCGGCGGACGATCACGTTCTTGCCGCCGTGGACGAAGGCGGGGACGCCCCAGAACTGGTAGTTGCCGATGTGGAACATGGGTCCGGCGCTGAGGAAGGCGGTCTCGTGGCCGATGTCGCCCATCCAGGCGGAGCTCGCGCCCATCGCGAGCAGGTTGCGGTGGGAGAGCATCGAGCCGGACTGGCGTCCGGTGATCGCGGCGGTGTAGATGACCAGGAGGGCGGAGTCGGGGTCGACGTCGGTGTCGGGGTCGTCGGCCGATCCCGAGGCCAGGAAGCCCTCGTAGGAGCCCGGGCCCCCGGTGTCGTGGCGCAGCCACAACGCTCGCTGTCCGTCGCCGAGTTCGGCACGTGCCTTGGCGACCGTCTCGCCGATCTCCTCGTCCTGCCAGACCACGACCTTGGGATCGAAGTCCTGCACAGCGAACGCCATCTCGGGGGCGGCCCAGCGCCAGTAGCCGGGGCAGACCATGGCGCCGAGCTTCGCGGCGGCGCCGAGCAGTTCCCAGATGCGGAAGGAGTTCTGGCCGAGCCAGAGGATCCGGTCGCCGGGGCCGACGCCGGTCACGCTGAGCGCGTTCGCGAGCCGGTTGGTGCGTTCGTCCAACTCCGGCCAGGTCAGGCGGGTTTCGCCGTCGACCAGGGCGAGGGCGTCCGGGAAGGACCGGCGGTGCTCGCGGACGAGGTCACCGAAGGTCAGGCGGCGGGCGCGGGGGTCTGAGGGGAATCCCCCAGGAAAGGTCTGCACGTCGTTGCTCCCCATGCTCGGTCAGACGCGGCCGACGCCGACGCCCTTGACGTTGATGAACTCGTCGAGCCCGGCCCGTCCGCCTTCCCGCCCGAACCCGCTCATGCCGACGCCACCGAAGGGCGTGGTGGGCGAACTGATCGGGTTGGGGCCGGGGTTGACGTAGACCGTCCCGGCCTTCAGGCGCGGCACCAGTCGGTTGACGCGTCCGATGTCACGGGACTGGATGTACGCGGACAGTCCGTACTCGGTGTCGTTGGCCAGCGCGACCGCCTCGTCCTCCGTGTCGAAGGGCGTGATGGCAAGGACCGGGCCGAAGACTTCCTGCTGGGCGAGGTCGCTGCGGTTGTCGACGTCCGCGAAGACGGTCGGCGTGACGAAGTAGCCCTCGGAGTCGATGCGTTCGCCGCCGTGCACGAGCCGTCCCGCGCCGCCCGAGACGGCCTTGTCGATCATGCTCTGGACGCGGTCGCGGGCGGTGGCGTTGATGAGCGGGCCGATGTACGTCGCCGGGTCGAGCGGGTCGCCGACGGGCAGGTGCGCCACGACGCCGGCCACCCGCTGGACGACCTCCTCGTAGATCGGCCGCTCGACCAGCAGCCGGGTCGGCAGCGCACAGCCCTGGCCGGTGTTGCTCATCGCGAAGGCCGCGCAGTACGGCACGACGGCGTCCAGGTCGGTGTCGGCGAAGAGGAGGTTGGCGGACTTGCCGCCGAGTTCGAACAGGACCGGCTTGAGGCTCTGTGCGGCGGTCGCCATGATGCGGCGGGCGGTGGCGGGGCCGCCGGTGAAGGAGATCTTGTCGATCCCGGGGTGCGAGACCAGGGCCTCACCCGCGTCGCCGAGCCCGGTGACGACATTGATGACACCTTCCGGGATTCCGGCCTCGTGCGCGAGGTCGGCGAAGAGCAGCGCGGAGAAGGGCGTCGACTCGGCCGGTTTGATAACCACCGTGTTCCCGGCGGCAAGCGACGGCGGGACCTTCATCGCCAGGGACAGCGCGGGCGAGTTCCAGGTGATGATGTGGCCGATGACGCCGTACGGCTCGGCGATGGTGTACTCGACGTTCTCGTGCGGGCTGTAGGCCGCGCCGACCATGCCCTCGATCTTGTCGGCCCAGCCGGCGTAGTACTCGGTCCACTCGGCGACATGCGGCCCGACATTCTCCGCCCAGCCGCCGATGCAGACGCCGTTCTCCAGCGGGCAGATCGCCGCGAAGTCCGCGATGTGGTCGCGGATCAGCCCGGCGAACCGGGTGAGCAGCCGGCGCCGCTCGGCGGGACGCATCCGGCCCCACACCTCGAAGGCTCCCCGGGCGGCGGCCACGGCCTGGTCCACCTCGGTGGCGCCCGCGAGCGGGACGTACGCCTGGATCAGGCCGGTCGCGGGGTTCCGGTGCTCGTACGCTCCCCCGCTGCCGTCGGTGACGTCCTTGCCGCCGATGACGAGCCGCGGCCGGGGAAGGTCCCGCTCGGCCCTGTCCTGGTGCAGCTTCACATCGACCGTGACCATGGATGCCTCCTCGAGCCGCCCCACCCTTACCGCTTAAATAGATAACCTATTTATCGAAGGTAATCAATGCGCGTGACACACTCACAGTCCCAGCGAGCGCCCGATGATCTCCTGCATGATCTCCGAGGTCCCGCCGAACACCCGCTGGACCCGGCTGTCGCGCCAGATCCGCGCGATCTCGTACTCGTTGACGTAGCCATAGCCACCGAAGAGCTGCATACAGCGGTCGATGACCTCCCAGCCGGTCTCCGTGGTCCAGTACTTGGCGGCGGCGGCCTCCTCGGCGGTCAGCTCGCCCTCGTAGAGCGCCATGATGCAGCCGTCGAGATAGACGCGGGCCGCGCCGAGCTTCGCCTTGATGTCGGCGAGCGCGAAGCGGTTGGCCTGGAACTCGCCGATCGGCCGGCCGAAGGCGACGCGCGTCTTGGCGTACTCCAGGGCGAGTTCGAAGGCCCGCTCGGCCGAGGCGAGAGCGGCGACGGCGATGGCCAGCCGCTCGGTCGGCAGGTTGCCCATCATGTGGTAGAAACCGCGCCCCTCCTGACCGATCAGGTTCTCGGCCGGGACGCGGACCTCATGGAAGAACAGCTCGGCGGTGTCCTGTGCCTTCATGCCGACCTTGTCGAGCTTGCGCCCGCGCTCGAAGCCTTCGGTGCCGCGCTCGACGACGATCAGACTGATGCCCTTGTGCCCGGCCTCGGGGTCGGTCTTGCAGGCGACGATGACCAGGTCGGCGAGGATGCCGTTGGTGATGAAGGTCTTCGAGCCGTCGATCACCCACTCGTCGCCGTCGCGGCGTGCGGTGGTGCGGATGCCCTTGAGGTCGGACCCGGCGGCCGGTTCGGACAGGGCGAGGGCGCAGATCGTCTCGCCGCTGGTCACGCCGGGCAGCCAACGCGCCTTCTGCTCCGCGGTGGTGAGGTGCGTCAGATACGGCGGGATGACGTCGTTCTGCAGCCCGAGCCCGATACCGACGGACCCCGTGGCGTGCATCTCCTCCGCCATGATGGCGTTGTAGCGGAAGTCCTGGATGCCCTGGCCGCCGTACTCCTCCGGGAACTGCCAGCCGATCAGTCCGGCCTTGCCCGCGGCCGTCCAGGCGGCCCGGCTCACCTGTCCGTCCCGTTCCCACTCCTCCGCATGCGGGGCACATTCGCGCAGGTAGTAGGAGCGAGCGGTCTCCCGGAACATCTCGTGCTCGGCGGTGAAGATCGTACGACGCATGCTCGGCTCCCCAACTCACACATCTCGCTTATTCAGCTGAAGTAGTTATACGATAGCGCTGTATCGACGGCCGGGACAGGGAGGGCGCGTGAGCGAACGGGACAAGGTGGCACTCGTCACCGGGGCGGGACGCGGTATCGGCGAGGCGATCGCCGACCGGCTCGCCGCCGGGGGATGCTCGATCGCCGTCTGCGATCTGGACACGGAGGCCGCCGCCAAGGTCGCCACCGGGCTCACCGAGCGGTACGGGGTCCGTGCCGCGGGAGTCGGCGCGGACATCTCCGACAGCGCTTCGGTGCGGGCCGCGGTGGAGCGGGTGACCGCGGAGCTGGGACCGGTGGACATCCTCGTCAACAACGCCGCCGTCGATGTCATCGCGCGCTTCACCGACAGCCGCGAAGAGGACTGGGACCGCATCATCGCGGTCAATCTGCGCGGCACGATCACCATGACGCGGGCGGTTCTCGACCCGATGATCGAGCGGGGCGGCGGGCGCGTCATCCACATCGCCTCCGACGCCGGCCGGGTCGGCTCCTCGGGAGAGGCCGTGTACTCGGCGACCAAAGGCGGCGTGATCGCCTTCGGCAAGACACTGGCCCGCGAGATCGCCCGGCACGGCATCACCGTCAACAGCGTCTGCCCCGGCCCCACCGACACCGCGCTGCTCGGCCAAGTCGCCGAGTACAGCCAGAAGATGTACGAGGCGACCGCCCGCGCGATCCCGCTGCGCCGTATCGCGCAGCCGGCCGACATCGCCGGTGTCGTCGCCTTCCTCGCGTCCGACGACGCCGCCTATATGACCGGGCAGACGCTCTCGGTCAGCGGCGGCCTCACGATGGTCTGAGGTGGACAGCGTGCTGCGTGTCGAACTCCGCGACCGGATCGCCGTGTTGACCCTGGACCGGCCGAAGCGGCTCAACGCCATCGGCTCCGAGACGGTCGGCCTGCTGAAGGACGCTCTGGCCGAGGTGCGCCACAACGACGACGTACGGGCTCTCGTCCTGGCGGGCGAGGGGCGGGGCTTCTCGGCGGGTGCCGACATCGGTGAGATGGAGTCGTTCACCGCGCCCGGACAGTTCCGTGCCTTCGTGGGGCGCCTGACGGAGACGTACGCGCTCCTTGAGGACTTTCCTAAGCCGTCCGTCGCGGCCGTGCACGGGTTCGCGTACGGCGGCGGCCTTGAGCTGGCGCTCGCCTGTGACCTGCGGGTCGCCGAGCGGGGCGCGCTGCTCGGGCTGCCCGAGATGAAGCTCGGCGTGCTGCCGGGGGCGGGCGGTACCCAGCGGCTGCCGCGGCTGCTGCCGCCGGCGATCGCCAAGCAGATGATCCTCACCGGCGAGCCGATCGACGCCGCGCGGGCCTGCGAGCTGGGCCTGGTCAACGAGGTGGCCGAGCCCGGCGGTGCCCTCGCGGCGGCCGAGGCGCTCGCGGGCCGACTGGCGGCCGGCGCCCCGCTGGCGCTGGCCGCGGGCAAGCGGCTGATCGACTACGGGCTCGGCATGGATCTGGAAGCGGCGATCGCGTACGAGCGCGAGAGCGTGACGGTGCTGTTCTCGACCGAGGACCGCGCGGAGGGCCTGAAGGCGTTCCGGGAGCGTCGGCCCGGTGAATTCCGGGGCCTGTAGCGGACGTTGGCGGACTTGCGGACTTGGCGGATCTGACGAAGTGGGAGGTGGGCCGTGCGGCCACTGGAGGGCATTGCCGTCGTCGAGCTGGGCATGTGGGTGGCGGCACCGGCCGCGGCCACCATGCTGGCCGACTGGGGCGCCGAGGTGATCAAGGTGGAGGCGCCGACCGGCGACCCCAACCGCTACACCCTGCGCCATGTCGGCCAGGAGATCGACAGCGCGCCCCCGTTCGAGACGGACAACCGGGGCAAGCGCGGGATCGTGCTGGATCTGCGGGCGGAGGACGGCAAGGCGCACCTGGAGCAACTCCTGGAGCGTGCCGACGTGTTCGTGACGAACCTCCGTCCGGGCGCCCTGGAGCGGCTGGGTCTGTCCCCCGACGAGATACGCACACGCCATCCGCGCCTGGTCGTCGGCACGTTGACCGGGTACGGCTGGACGGGCGCCGAACGCGACCGGGCGGGTTACGACGTCTCCGCGTTCTGGGCCCGTCCCGGCATCGCCGCGATGCTGAACCCGGCCGGTGAGCCGCCGCCTGGGATACGCCCCGGCCTGGGCGACCGTACCGCCGCGGCGAACCTGGTGGCCGGTGTGCTGGCCGCGCTGCTGCGACGCGAGCGCACCGGGGAGGGCGGCGTGGTCGACGTATCGCTGCTCCGCTCCGGGACGTACGCCAACGGCAACGACCTCGCCCTGCAGAACTTCTTCGGCAAGCGCGGCCGTACCCGCCCGCGCACCGAGCACGAGTCGCCCCTCTACAACAGCTACCGGTCCGCCGACGACCGCTGGTTCTGGCTGGTCGGTCTGGAGGGCAACCGGCACTGGCCGGGGGTGCTCAAGGCGCTGGGCCGTGAGGACCTGGGGGACGACGAGCGGTTCGCGACCGGCAAGGCTCGGCGGGGGCACGTACGCGAGCTGATCGCCGTGTTCGACGAGGAGTTCGCGAAACGGCCGCTGGCCGAGTGGGCGGAGCGGTTCGACGCCGAAGGCGTGTGGTGGGCGCCCGTGCAGACGCTGGCGGAGGTGGCGGCCGATCCGCAGGCGGAGGCGGTCGGCGCGTTCGTCGAGCAGCCCGGCATGGGCGAGGCGCCTCCACTGCGGACGGTCGCGACTCCCGTGAGTTTCTGGGGAGTTGACGACAAGCCGCGCACCGGTGCGCCGACGCTCGGCGAGCACACGGACGACATACTCAACGAGCTCGGGAGGTAGGTCGTGGGCATCCTCGACGACAAGGTCGCGATCGTGACCGGAGGGGGACGGGGGCTGGGCCGTGCGCACTGCCTGGCCCTCGCCGAAGCGGGCGCCACGGTGGTGGTGAACGATCTCGGGGCGGGCGTGCACGGTGAGCAGACCGGTGACTCCCCCGCTGACGACGTCGTCACCGAGATCACCAAGCTCGGCGGACGGGCCGTCGCCAACCACGCCTCGGTCTCGGACTGGGCGGCCACCGAAGCCATGGTGGCGGACACCGTCGCCGAGTTCGGGCGGCTCGACATCGTGGTGAACAACGCGGGCATCGTGCGGGACCGCATGCTGTTCTCGATGAGCGAGGCCGAGTTCGACGCGGTGATCGCCGTGCATCTGAAGGGCTCGTTCGCGCTGACCCGGCACGCGTGCGCGTACTGGCGTGAGGCGTCGAAGCGAGGTGAGCGGGTCGCCGGGCGCGTCATCAACACGACATCGGGGACAGGGCTGTTCGGGAACGCGGGGCAGTCCAACTACGGTGCCGCGAAGGCCGGGATCGCCGGGCTCACCGTCCTCACGGCCCTGGAGATGCGCAGGTACGGCGTCACCGCGAACGCCATCTCGCCGATCGCCGCCACGCGGATGACGGACGGACTGGCGGTCGGCGACTCCCTCCAGGCCACCGACGACTTCGACCCGCGCGATCCCGCCAACGCCTCCGGAGTCGTCGTCTACCTGGCCTCCGACAGCGCGGCCTGGCTGACCGGTCAGGTCCTGCGCATCGAGGGCAACCGGCTGAACCGGCTCCAGGGCTGGACGGTCGCGGGCGTCCACCCCAGCCGGACCGGCAAGGCCCTCACCTACGACGAACTCCTCGAAGCCGTACCGCAGTTGTACGGTGCCGCCCCTGCCGGACGCGCCACCGGAGTGGGTCAGTGAAGGGCCAGGACGCCGCCGCGCTGGCCCTGCGTGCCACGCTCGGCCCGATGCTGTTCGCGCACGGCTGGAACAAGGTCGCCGGGCCGGGCGGGCTCAAGGGGACGACGGGCTGGTTCGAGGCGCTCGGGCTGAAGCCGGCCGAGGTGCACGCCCGGATGGCGGCGGGGACCGAGATGGCGGCGGGCGCGGCCATCACGCTGGGCGCCGGCAGTCCGCTGCCCGCCGCGGCGACGGTGGGCCTGATGACGGTGGCCGCGCGGACCGATCACCGCGGCAAGGGCTTCTTCGTCTTCAAGGGCGGCTGGGAGTACGTCGGTGTCGTGGGCGGCGCGGCGGTGGCGCTGGCCGCGCTCGGCAACGGCCGGTATTCGGTGGACGGATTGCTCAGGCGCGGGCGTGCGGGAGCGGGGCCGGCCGTGCTGGCCGCCGGGGTCGGGGTGGCGAGCGCGGCGGCGCTGCTCGCCCTGTGCTACCGGCCGGCTCCCGCTGATCCCGACGAGCCAGAGCAGTGAGCGACGAGTTCAGAGCAGCAGTGAGCCAGGGAGGCGACATGGACGCGGACGACTTCTCCGCGGTGCTGTCCGAGGTCCGGCGTTTCGTCCGGGAGCGCGTCGTGCCGCTGGAGGCGGAGATCGACGAGAAGGACGAGATGCCCGCGGAGATCCGCGAGGCGGCCAAGAAGATGGGCCTGTTCGGCTTCGCGCTGCCCGAGGAGTACGGCGGGCTGGGGCTGTCGATGTACGAAGAGGCCCAGTTGATGTTCGAGCTGGGCTATACGACGCCGTCCCTGCGCTCGATGTTCGGCACCAACAACGGCATCGCCGGGCACGTGCTGATGGTCGGCGGGACGGAGGAGCAGAAGGCCCACTGGCTGCCGAGGATCGCCTCCGGCGACGTACTGGCGTCGTTCGCGCTGACCGAACCGGACGCCGGTTCCGATCCGTCGACGCTCACGACCAAGGCTCGCCTGGACGGCGACGAGTGGGTGATCAACGGGGCCAAGCGGTACATCACCAACGCCCCGCTCGCCGACGTCTTCATGGTCTTCGCCCGCACCGACGACGAGGCCCCGCGCACCCGCGGCATCTCCACCTTCCTGGTCCCGGCGGGCACGCCCGGTCTCACCGTGGCGCCGAAGGACCACAAGATGGGCCAGTTCGGGGCCTGGACCGCGGACGTCTTCTTCGACGACGTACGTGTACCGGCCGAAGCGCTCGTCGGCGGCGAGGAGGGCCTGAACCGCGGCTTCGCCACGGCGATGGGCTGTATCGCGCACGGGCGGGTGCACATCTCGGCCCTGATGGTGGGGATGGCCGAGCGGCTGGTCGACGAGTCGGTCGCGTATGCGAGCACCCGCAGGCAGTCCGGCAAGCTCATCGGCTCCTTCCAGCTCATCCAGGGTCTGATCGCCGACTCGATGACCGACTACTACGCCGGACGCGCCACGGTCCTGGAGGCGGCCCGGGGCTTCGACGCGGGCACGGACCTGAAGGTCGGCCCGTCCTGTACGAAGTACTTCGCCAGCGAGATGGTGTGGCGGGTCGCCGACCGGGCGGTGCAGATCCACGGCGGCGCGGGATACATGCGCGGGGTCGCGGTCGAACGCTTCTACCGCGACGCCCGGCTGTTCCGCATCTACGAGGGCACCAGCCAGATCCAGCAGGTCATCATCGCCAAGGCGCTGCTCGGGGAGGCCGCTCGCGGCTGAGGGAGACACACCATGGGGCCGCCGGCTGTGCCGGCGGCCCCTCTGTCGTGGTGGACGGCGCGGGCTCAGACGCCCAGCCGGTCCAGCAGCCGCTCGTGATACACCGCCGGACCGCCGAACAGGAGCTGGGAGGACTTGGCCCGCCGGAAGTACAGGTGGGCCGAGTGCTCCCAGGTGAAGCCGATGCCGCCGTGGACCTGGATGTTCTCCATCGCCGCGACCATGTACGCCCGCGAGCAGCAGGCATGGGCGACCGCGGCGGCGACCGGGAACTCGTCCGAGTCCTCGGCGGCGAGCCGCGCGGCCTCCCGGCTCGCGGCCTCGGCGAGTTCCACCTGGACCAGCATGTCGGCGCACTTGTGCTTGACGGCCTGGAAGGAGCCGATGGGCCGGCCGAACTGGTGCCGGGTGCGGGCGTATGCGGCGCTCTCCTCCAGACAGCGCCGCGCCCCGCCGGCCTGCTCGGCGGCGAGTCCGACGGAGGCGAGGTCCAGGACCCGGCTCACGATCCGCTCGGCCGCGCCCTCCGCGCCGACGAGCGTCGCGGGTACGGCGTCGAGGGTGAGCCGCGCCATCGCCCGGGTCGCGTCCAGCGTCTCCATCGGCTCGGCGGTCAGACCGGCGGCCGTACGGTCGACGGCGAACAGGGAAGGACCGGCGACGGTACGGGCGACGACCAGGATCAGATCGGCCGTCGTCCCGTCGATGACGAAGCTCTTGCCGCCGGTCAGCCGCCATCGGCCGTCCCCCACGGCTCGTGCGGAGACCAGCGCGGTGTCCCAGGATCCGGCGTCCTCGGCGACGGCGAGCGTCGCCGTGGTCCGTCCGTCGGCGATACCGGGAAGATGACGCGCGCAGGCCTCCGCGTCGCCGGACGCGAGCAGGGCCGGGACCGCGAGGACGACCGTGGAGAAGAAGGGCGCACACAGCAGCGCGCGGCCCATCTCCTCCAGGACCACGCCGAGTTCGACCATTCCGAAGCCGTCACCGCCGTACTCCTCCGGGACGGTCAGCGCGGGCAGCCGCAGCTGGTCGGAGGCCTGTGCCCACACCG
Organism: Streptomyces sp. NBC_00457; assembly: GCF_036014015.1. Classification (NCBI taxonomy): domain Bacteria; kingdom Bacillati; phylum Actinomycetota; class Actinomycetes; order Kitasatosporales; family Streptomycetaceae; genus Streptomyces; species Streptomyces sp. NBC_00457. The sequence goes on from NZ_CP107905.1 coordinate 1,310,364, forward strand.
CCGGGTCGAAGCGCGGCTCGCTCTCCATGAGCTTGCGGACGACGTCCTCGGGCGACTTGGCCTCGAGGAACTCCCGTACGGCTGACCGCAGTTCGTGCAGTCCGCTGTCGTCGACGGTCACGAGCGTGCCTCCTTGGGCAGTCCGAGGACGCGTTCCGCGAGGATGTTCTTCATGATCTCCTCGGTGCCGCCGAGGATGCGCAACGCGGGGGTGGCCAGGAGGAGTTCGGACCAGGCGTACGTGCCCCACTCGCCGGTGTCGGCGATCATCCGCGGGCCGAGGACGTCGGACGCGAAGTGGGCGGCCCGGGTGAGGTTCTGACCGTACATCAGCTTGGAGACGGACCTCTCGGGGCCCGGCGTGACTCCGGAGCGCAGGGCGCGCGTGGCGCGGGCGTTGAGGTAGCCGGTGGCCATGACGTCCACGAGGAGTTCGGCGAGGCGGGCGCGCAGGGCGCGGTCCTCCCCGGTCCAGGTGGCGCGCATCAGGGCGGCCAGCCGGTCCGGGGAGAGGGCGGCGCCCACGGGGCCCGCGCCCTCGCTGCCGACGGTCGCCCGCTCGTTCATCAGCGTGGTCAGGGCGACCGTCCAGCCGCCGTCGACCTCGCCGAGGCGGTGGTCGTCGGGGATGCGTACGCCGGTGAGGAACACCTCGTTGAAGTCCGCGCCGCCGGTCATCTGCCGGAGCGGACGCACCTCCACGCCGGGGGCGTCCATCGGCACCAGGAACGCCGTGATGCCGCGATGCTTGGGCGCCTCCGGGTTCGTCCGGGTCAGGGCGAGGCCGATCTGGCTGTGCTGGGCGACGGACGTCCACACCTTCTGTCCGTCGAGCACCCAGTCGTCGCCGTCGCGTACGGCGCGGGTGGTCACGCTCGCCAGGTCGGAGCCGGCTCCGGGCTCGCTGAACAGCTGGCAGGCGATGGCGTCCCCGCGGTACATCGCGGGTAGCCAGCGGTCCTTCAGGTGCGGTTGGGCGTGGGCGAGGATCGTCGGGCCGATCATGCCCAGGCCGACCACGCTGATGGTGCCGGTGTCGGGGACGTCGTACTCGGCCTCGATCGCGTCGTAGACGACGTCATGGATCGGGGTCAGTCCGCGACCGCCGTACTCCTCGGGGCCGGTGATCCAGCCGAAGCCGTTCTCGTAGCGGACGCGCTGCCAGTCGCGGGCCCGCCGGACGTGCTCGCGGTCCTCCTCGGGCGGGAGGCTGCTGAAGTACGCCATCGAGTCGTCGCCCTCGCCCCAGGTGAAGGCGGTGCGGTCGGGGGCCTTCGCCGCGTGGGCGTCGAGGAAGCGGCGTACGTCGGCGGTGAAGTCCTGCATGTCGTCGTCCATGTGCGCTCAGGTCCTCACGTGCTCAGGATGGTGACCGCGGACACGCCGGGGGCGCCGTACAGATGCGTGTAGCCGACGCGTGGGGTGCCGGGGATCTGCCGGGACCCTGCCGTGCCGCGCAGTTGGAGCACGATCTCGTGGATCTGGCGCAGTCCCGACGCGCCGATGGGCTCGCCGTTGCCGAGCAGACCGCCGTCGCTGTTCACGGGGAGCCGGCCGCCGATCTCGGTGGCGCCCTCGGCGATGAGGCGTTCCTGGTCGCCGTCCTTGCAGAGCCCGTTCTCGGCCATGTGGATGATCTCCGACCCGGCGTCGGTGTCCTGCAGCTGGGCGACGTCGACGTCCTCGGGGCCGATGCCCGCGCTCTCGTACGCCGCCCGGGACGCGTCCACGGTGGGGCTGGGCGTCGGCTCCCCGACCGGGAACGACGGGCTCTGCACCTCGAACGCGCCGAGGCGCCGACTGCGCAGGGCGGTGGCACGGACCCGGACAGGAGTCGAGGTGTACTTGTGGGCCTGGTCGGCGCGGCACAGCACGAGCGCTGCCGCGCCCTCGTCGGGCCCGCAGTACATGTACTGGCGCAGGGGGTAGTTGAGGACGGGCGAGGCCAGGATCTCCTCCACCGACAGCGGTGTACGGCGCCAGGCCTTGTCGTTGCCCGCCGCGTTGCCGAAGTTCTTCGACGCCACGCGCGCGAGGGTCTCGTGGGAGATGCCGTGGTCGTGCATATAGCGGTTGATCTTCATGCCGAAGAAGTGCGTGGTGAGGAAGAGTCCCGTCTGCCCGTACCAGGAGGGGATGCCCGCCACGGACGGGTCGGCCGCGAAGGCGCCCCGTGGGTGCTTGTCCATGCCGATGGCGATGGTGAGGTCGTGCTCGCCGGTCTCGATGGCACGGGCGGCCAGCGCCACCGCCGTACCGGCCGTGGCACAGCCGTTGAAGACGCCGCGCAGGGGTACGCCGGTCAGACCGAGGCCCCCGACGATCGCGTCCGGATTGGCGACCTCGTAGCTGCCGACATAGCCGCCCTGGATCTGCGGCCAGGTCACGCCGGCGTCGGCGAGGGCCATGCGGACCGCTTCGGTGCCCATCTCCATCGCCGGCTTGCCCGGGAACCGACCGAAGGGGTGCAGCCCCACGCCGATGATGACCGCTTCCATCAGACCTCCTCCTCGACCGGGGCGAACGCGAACGTCAGGACCTCGGTGCCGTCGTCGTCGACCCGGTAGGGCACGAGCGTCAGCCGTATGTCCTGGCCGATCGCGAGCTTCGCCGGGTCGGGTTCGGTGAGGCGGGCCTCGACCAGCAGCTCGCCGGGGAGTTCGACATAGCCGACGGAGTACGGCTCGAAGGACTCCGGTCCGTCGTACGGCGGGGACGGCGGGCGGAAGTTCTGTGTGGTGAACGTCCAGAGCGTGCCGCGGTCCGCCAGCAGCCGCTCCTTGGAGGCATCGCCGCCGCATCGTACGCAGAACGCGGTTGCGGGGAAGGCCACTTCGCCGCATGCCGTGCACTCGGAGCCGATGAGACGGGGCTCGGTGGTGAACAGGCCCTCGGTGACCGGTTTCTGGGTCGTCATGTCAGCCCCTCCGGTTGCCGAGGGCGTCGGCGTTCGGTGCCGCCTTGGCGACCAGGTTCGGCACGACGGAGGTCAGTTCCTCCGGTGTCCAGCGGGACTCGGCGCTCGCGCCGGGCCCGTTGACCCAGCCCTCGAGCACGGTGATCCGGTTGCCGACGGCTCCGAAGACACGGCCGGTGACCTCACGCGAGGCGGCCGAGCCCAGCCACACCACCAGGGGCGAGATGGCCTCCGGGGTCAGATCCTGCGTCTCGGCGGCCTGCTTCATCACCTCGATGTCCTCGGTGAGCCGGGTGAGCGCGGTCGGCGCGATGGCGTTCACCGTCACTCCGTAGCGGGCGAGTTCGGCGGCGGCGATGATGGTGAGGGCGGCGATTCCGGCCTTCGCCGAGCCGTAGTTGGACTGGCCCGGGTTGCCGAAGACGCCGGACGGCGAGGTCGTGTTGATGACCCGGGCGTCGTTGGCCTCGCCCGCCTTGGTGCGGGCGCGCCAGTGGGCTGCCGCGTGGTGCAGAGTCGCGACGGTGCCTTTGAGGTGGACGGCGATCACACTGTCCCAGTCCTGCTCGGTCATCGACACGATCGTCCGGTCTCGCAGGATGCCGGCGTTGTTGACCAGCACGTCCAGCCCGCCGTAGGTGTCCACGGCCTGGCGGACGAGGCGCTCGGCGCCGTCCCACGACGCGATGTCGTCGGTGTTGGCCACGGCCTCGCCGCCGGCCGCGGTGATCTCGTCCACCACCGCCTGGGCGGGCCCGGTCGAGGCACCGCCTCCGTCGCGGGCGCCGCCGAGGTCGTTGACCACGACCTTGGCGCCCTGCGCGGCGAAGGCCAGCGCGTGCGCCCGGCCGATCCCGTTGCCGGCGCCGGTGACGACCACGACCCGGCCGTCGGCCACTCCTTCAGACATCTCTTCAACTCCTAGGTGATGACGGCGAGTCGGCGAACAGAACGCGCGGATCCTCGCTCCCGCAACCGCAGCGGCCGGTCTCGACCCGCCCCGGCAGGCCCAGCGGGGTCTCGGGCAGCGTGGACGTGCGCCCCTCCCCCGCGGCCACGAACAGCTCCCCGTCCCGCTCGCCCACCCGCCACTCGGCCGCGTTGACATGCGCCCCCGAGCGTTCGGGGCACTCCAGCGCCAGGGCCGGTCCCACGGGGGCGATCAGGAAGGCGCCGACACCGGCCGCGCGGAGCACCGGCACCGCGGCGGGACGCGCGAGCACGACCGATGTCGTACGGAACATCTCACCGATGTCGGCGGTGCCGCTGAGCCCTTCCAGGGTCTCGGCGGACAGGCCGATCACCGCGTGTGGTTCGAGTTCGCGGTGGAAGACGGACGTACGGCGGTGGTCCCAGCCCATTGCCTCCGCGATGCCGTACGTCACCTTGAGCCCGCGCAGCGCGCCGATGACCGAGTGGCACCAGAAGCCCTCGAAGCCGGAGGTGGTGAGCAGGGCCCGTTGTCCGGCCGCGAGGCCGTGGCCGCGCAGTCGGTCGCTGACCCAGGCGGTGTCGCGGGCGAGTTCGGCCCAGGTCAGCTCGGTGTCGGTGGTGCCTGTGGCCGCCGGGAAGCGTACGACGTAGGCGAGTGGGGGCCGGTCGAGGTTCCTGGCCCGGGCGAGGGTGTCGGCGCGTGCCATCAGCTCTTCACCACCCGGGGGAACTTGGCGACGCTCGGCATGGTCCGCAACAGCTCCTCCTCGGTCCGCAGATCGAGCACCGGCTTCACCCCGGTCCGCTCGCGCACGGCTTCGCTCAGCCGCCCTGCCAGGGCGTCGACATCGGCGGTGCGCTCCGGGTCGTATCCGACGCGCAGCCGCAGTTCCTCCACCTCACGGCGCTGCCGGACGATCTGGAACACTCCGGCACCCGTCTCCGGCTGGTCCTCCACCGCCTGCCAGATGTCCCGCAGGACGACGGAGCGTCCGCGGACGAGGGTTTCGTCGCCGCGCCGGCCCGCCACCCACATCCGGGCGTGGGTGCGTCCGCAGCCGCAGCGGTCCCGGGACAGCCGGACGAGGTCCTCGCTGCGGTAACGGATCAGCGGGGCGGCCCGGTTGTCGAGGTCGGTGGCGACGAGTTCGCCGAGGTCGCCCTCCACGACGTCGGTCCACCCGTCGTCCTTCACGTCGACGCACTCGGCGAAGACCGTGTCCTCCCACAGGTGGAAGCCGTCGTGCTCCCGGCACTCCCAGGCGGTGCCGGTGTCGGCGGCGCTGGTGTACTCGTAGACCTCGATGCCCCAGTCGTTGACGATCCGCTCGCGCATCTTCCGGCTGAGCGGCTGGCCGGCGCAGGAGGCGCCCTTGAGAGAGGAGAACGCCTCCTTGAGGTCCGTCTTCTCGGCCAGGTGCTCCAGCTCGACCATCTGCGGATAGATCATCTGCAGATAGGCGGGCCGGTACTTCCGCAGCGCCTCGACCACCTCGTGCATCCGGCCGATCCAGGTGTCCACCTCGATCACCACGGCGCCCAGCGCCTGGAAACCGGGGTCCATCAGGTTGCGGAAGGTGCCGGGCGGGCTCAGCACCCGGTCGCCGGGCCTGAGGCCCAGCTCCCACAGGTCCCGCACCTGCGCGGTCACCAGGGGCGGCGCGTCCTCCCAGATCTCCGCGAAGAACTCCGGGTCACCGGTGGTGCCCGAGCTGGAGGACACCGAGGTCAGCTCGTCGGGCCGGACACACAGCAGACCGCCGAAGGGGTCGCCGGTGCGGGCCCGGTGCGCGCGGATCATGTCCTTGGTGATGAAGGGGATACGGGCCCGGAAGTCGTCCAGGGTCCGGATGTCCCGTGGATGCACGCCATGCGCGTCCCACAGCTCTCGATAGAAGGGGGAGTGCGCATAGGCGTACTCCACGAGCTCCAGGACGCGCTCCTCCTGGAGCGCGCCCAGCTGCTCGCGGGGCATGGTCTCCACCTGCGGCTCGAAGTACCTGTCACCGACCATGGCGCCTCCTCGCGTCCCGGCTGCTCAGATGTTCCAGCTATCAGCGCAATCAGTCAACTAATTCGTCTAAATCACTTCCACTGAAGCCGGCCCTCGGCTTATATAGTTAACTATTAGAACTCATTAAGCTACCCGGAGGTGCCGCTGTGAAGATCGTTGTCTGCGTGAAGCACGTGCCCGACGCGACGGCGGACCGGACCTTCACCGAGGACGGCACCACCGACCGCGACTCGGTCGACTCCCTGCTGTCCGAGCTCGACGAGTACGCGGTCGAACAGGCCCTGCGGGTCGGCGAGTCGGGCGAGGACACCGAGATCACCTACCTCACGGTGGGACCCGACGACGCCAAGGACGCGCTGCGCAAGGCACTCGCCATGGGCGGCGACTCCGCGCTGCACGTCAGCGACGAGGACATCCGGGGCAGCGACGCCTTCGGCACCTCGCTCGTCCTCGCCAAGGCGATCGAGCGGCACGGCTTCGACCTGGTCGTCTGCGGGATGGCCTCCACCGACGGCGGCATGGGGGTCCTGCCCGCACTGCTGGCCGAACGGCTCGGCGTGCCGGCCGTCACCCACCTCGACGAGGTCACGGTGGCGGACGGCTCGGTCTCCGGACGCCGGGAGGGCGAGACCGCCTCGGTGCGGGTGCACAGCGCGCTGCCGGCCGTGGTGTCGGTGACCGACCGCTGCGGCGACGCCCGCTACCCCTCCTTCAAGGGGATCATGGCGGCGAAGAAGAAGCCGCTGGAGAGCCTGGACCTGTCCGACCTCGGCATCGAGCCCGAGCAGGTCGGCCGCAGCGCCGCCCGCTCCGCCGTCGACCGCGCGGCGAAGCGTCCGCCGCGCACCCAGGGCGAGATCGTCACCGACGAGGGAGCGGCCGGCGCAGGTCTCGCCGCGTTCCTCACCGCCAAGAAGTTCATCTGACACCGCCGAGCCGGGAGCACATCACCGTGGCTGAGATCCTCGTACTCGTCGACCACGTCGACGGAAACCTGCGCAAGCCGACCCTCGAACTGCTCACCCTGGCACGCCGGTTGGGCGAGCCGTCGGCCGTCTTCCTCGGGGCGGGCGCGGCCGCCGCCACCGAGACGCTCGGCCGGTACGGCGCACAGAAGGTCTACGTCGTGGACGCGCCGCCGGTCGACGAGTACCTCGTCACCCCGGCCGTCGACGCCCTCACCCAGATCGCCGCGAGCGCCGAACCGGCCGCGATCCTGGTGCCGTCGACCCTGGACGGCAAGGAGACCGCCGCCCGCGTCGCGCTCCGGCTGGAGTCGGGACTGATCACCGACGCCGTGGATGTCACCGCGGGCGAGGACGGACCGGTCACCGAGCAGTCCGTGTTCGCTGCGACGTACCAGGTCACCGCCCACATCACCCAGGGCGTCCCGGTCATCACGGTCAAGCCGAACGCCACCGCCCCCGAGCCCGCTCCTGCCACGCCGACGGTGGAGAAGGTGGACGTCGCCTTCGGTCCGGCCTCCGCCGCCGCGCAGGTCGTGGAGCGCACGCCGCGTACCCGCAGCGACCGGCCAGAGCTGACCGAGGCCGACATCGTGGTCTCCGGCGGGCGGGGTGTGAACGGCGACTTCTCCGTGGTCGAGCGGGTCGCCGACGCCCTCGGCGCGGCCGTCGGCGCCTCCCGGGCCGCGGTGGACGCCGGCTGGTACCCGCACAGCCACCAGGTCGGCCAGACCGGCACGCAGGTCTCCCCGCAGCTCTATCTCGCCGCCGGTATCTCCGGCGCGATCCAGCACCGGGCCGGCATGCAGACGTCCAAGACGATCGTGGCCGTGAACAAGGACGAGGACGCGCCGATCTTCGAGCTGGCCGACTACGGCGTGGTGGGCGATCTCTTCCAGGTGCTGCCGCAGCTGGTGGAGGAGATCGACAAGCGCGGGGCCTGAGGCTTCCGTACAGGGGGCTGATACATCTAATGTAGCTAACTGATTCAGTCCATTGACCCGAAGGAGCGCCATGGCGGGGATGCGGCGCCCGTGACCACTCCCCCGTACGACTCGTACGCCTCGGATCCGTCGTATCCGTCGTATCCGGAGGACCTGGAGCAGCCCGGGCTGGTGCGGACCGGGCGGTCGACCTTCGTGCGGCCCATCCGGCCGGAGGACGCCGACCGCCTGGTCGCCTTCGTGGGCGGTCTGTCGCGGGCGACACTGGCCTACCGCTCCCTCGGCCCGGTGGTGCGGATGCGCGACGACGTCATCCGGCGCGGCGCGCACGTCGACTACCTCAACGAGCTGGCGCTGGTCGCGCTGGCTGGGGACGAGATCGCGGGCCTGGTCCGCTATGTCCGCGATCCCGAGGAACCCGACCACGCCGAGGTCACGTTCACCATCCGGGACGACCACCAGAGCGAGGGGTTCGGCAGGCTGCTGCTTGAACACATCGCTGCCGCCGCCTGGGCCCGCGGCATCCGGGTGCTGGAGGCCGATGTCCTCGCGGACAACACCCGCATGATCAATGTGTTCCTCGGCTCCGGTTACCGGGTCGAGGCCGGGCCGCCCGGCCAGATCCTCCACTTCGACATCGCCATCGACCCGCAGGCGCATGCCGTGGCCCGGGCCGAGCGCCGCGAGCACACGGCCGTACGACGCTCCCTGCGACCCCTGCTGGAGCCCCGGTCGGTCGCGGTGATCGGCGCCAACCGCAGCCCGCTGACCATCGGCCACGAGATCGTGGCCAACCTGCTGCGCGGCGGCTTCGAGGGCGGCGTGTTCCCGGTGAATCCGCACGCCGGACAGGTCGCGGGGGTGCGGGCGTATCCGCGCGTACGCGAGCTGCCCGAGGTGCCGGATCTGGCGCTCGTCGCCGTGCGGGCGGAGGCGGTGCCCGAGGTCGTACGGGAGTGCGCGGACGCCGGGGTGAAAGCGGTGGTCGTCGTGTCCACGGGCTTCGGGGAGACCGGGGCGGCCGGGCGGGCGACCGAGCTGGAACTGGCCCGGTTCGCGCGAGCCTCCGGTATGCGGCTGGTCGGCCCGAACTGCATGGGCGTGGTCAACACGACGTCCGCGGCCCGGCTCGCGGCCACCTTCTCGCCCGCGCTGCCCGCTCCCGGCCGGGTCGCGATGTCCAGCCAGTCCGGTCCGCTGGGCCTGGCGGTGCTCGACCTCGCCCGGCGGCTGCGCCTCGGCTTCTCCGGTTTCGTGTCGGTCGGTCACGCGGTGGACGTGTCGACCAACGACCTGCTCCAGTGGTGGGACGAGGACCCCGAGACCTCGGTGATCCTGCTGCACGTCGAGCACTTCGGCAATCCGCGCCGGTTCGCCCGGATCGCCCGCCGGGTCGCGCCGCGCAAGCCGATCGTCGCCGTCCATCCCGGTCACGAGGACGCGGCGGTGAGCTCCCTGTTCGCCCAGTCCGGGGTGATCCGCACGCACAGCCTCCAGGAACTGTTCGACGTGGCGTTGCTGCTCGCCCACCAGCCTCCGCCGCCCGGCAACCGCGTCGCCGTCATCACCAACGCCGGCGGACCCGCCGCGCTGACGGTCGGAGCGTGCGCGGCGAGCGGACTGCGGGTGCCCGCGCTCGGCGAGCCCACCCGGGAGACGCTCCGCTCGGCCCTGCCGCCCCGCGCCGACGTCGGCAACCCCATCGACCTCACCCCGATGGCCACCGCCGACCACTACCGGCAGGCCCTGGCCGCCGTACTCGCCGACGACGAAGTCGACGCCGCCGTCGTGCTGTTCATGCCCCCGCTCGCCGACAAGGCCGACGAGGTGGCCTCGGCGATCCTCGACGCGGCCTCCGCCGTCCCGGACAAGCCGGTGGTGACCAGCTTCCTCGGTGACGGGGGCGTCGCCGATCTGCTGCGCCGGGGCGAACTCGTCGTACCGACCTACACGTTCCCCGAATCGGCGGCGGCGTCCCTCGGGCACGCGGCGGCGTATCAGGCGTGGCGCAGTACGCCGGCGGGTGTCGTACCGGACCTGACAGGAGTCGACACAGACCGTGCGCGGTCGCTGGCCGGTGGGTGCGCCCCCGGTCCCGTGCCCGCGGATGTCGCGGTCGAGTTGCTGGGCTCGTACGGCATCACGGTGGCGGACGCCGAGAGCCGGGGCCCCGACGCGTTCCTGTCCGTCAGCGCCGATCCGGTCTTCGGGCCGGTGGTCTCCTTCGGCCTGACCGGTGACTACGCCGACCTCATGGCGGACGTGGCGTACCGCATCACTCCGCTCAGCGACCGGGACGCCCGCGAGATGGTCCGGTCCCTGCGCGCGGCGCCGCTGCTGGCGGGCGTGGATCTGGCGGCGCTGGAGGAGACCGTCCTGCGGATCTCGGCGATGGTCGAGGACCTGCCGGAGATCGAGGCACTGGAACTGCGTCCGGTGCGGCTGCTGCCGCCCGGGGACGGGGTCGCCGTCGCGCACGTGACGATCCGGCTGACCGACAACTCACCGGGAGGGAGCCCGTCATGAAGGTGGGCATCTATTTCGACCTGCGCAATCCGCCGCCGTGGCGGCAGAGTTGGTCGCGGGTGTACGGCTTCGCGCTGGAGATGTGCGAAGAGGCGGACCGGCTGGGCCTCGACTCGGTCTGGTTCTCCGAGCACCACGGCTTCGAGGACGGATACCTTCCGCAGCCGCTCACCATGGCTGCCGCGGCAGCCGCCCGCACCCGCCGGGTACGGCTGGGTACGGCCGTCATCCCGGCGCCGCTGCACGCGGCACCGGAGATCGCCGAACAGGCCGCCCTCGTCGACATCCTGAGCGACGGGCGGCTCGACCTCGGACTCGGCACCGGCTACCGCGTACCCGAGTACCAGCTCTACGGCGGCGACCTCGGCAAGCGCTACTCCACCACCGATCAGCGGGTCCGCGACATCCGGAGCCTGTGGGCCGAGTCCCTGGTCACCCCGGGCCCGGTCCAGGACCCGCTGCCGATCTGGCTCGGCTACCAGGGCCCACAGGGCGCCCGCCGCGCCGGCCGGCTCGGCACGGGCCTGCTGTCGCTCAACCCGGCCCTGCTGTCCCCCTACCGCGAGGGGCTCGCCGAGAGCGGGTACGACGTCTCGACGGCCCGGATGCAGGGCTCGTTCACGACGTTCGTCACCGAGGATCCCGACGCCGACTGGCCGGTGGTCCGCCAGCATCTGTCGTACCAGTGGGACAGCTATCGCCGGTACATGGTCGAGGGCACCGACCAGCCCGTCCCCCGCCCCATCGACCCGGAGAAGTGGCGGGAGCGGGGGCTGAGTTCGACTGGTGTCGGCCAGTTCCTCTACGGCACACCGGAGGACACCGCGGCGGCCATCCGGGAGTACGTGACCGGGCTGCCCGTCGAGGGCGTGTTCCTGTGGGCGTCCCTGGCCGGGATGCCCGAAGAGATGGTGGCCCGGCAGGTCCAGCTCATCGCGGGGAAGCTGCGTCCGCTGCTTGCCGACGTCTGACACATCCGATGCTTGCCGAAGACTGATGTCTGCATGTCCGACACGAGGAGTCACGCCATGTCTGCCACGCCGTCGACCGGGCCCTGGGCGGGGGCCGACTTCCAGGAGCCGCCGCGCACACCGGGCGGTGTGGCGCTGTGCGGGGCGTGCCGGGCCGCCGGTTCCTGCCGGCTGGGCGTGGAGCACGAGCGGCTGGACGAGGACGGGGCGGCGCTGTTCGAGCTGCACTGCCCGCGCGATCAGGAAGGCGGGCCCGATGTCGCGCACGGCGGCTGGACCGCGGCCGTCCTGGACGACTGCCTCGGCCATCTCCCCTTGCTGCACCGCGTGTTGAGCGTGACGGCGGAGCTCAGCGTCAGCTTCGTGAAGCCGGTGCCGGTGGAACGGCCGCTGGAGGTGCGGGCCTGGGTGGACAAGCGCGAGGGCAGGCGCTGGTACATCCAGGGCGAGATGGTGCTGCTGCCGACCCGCGCCGTCCTGGCCCGCGCGTCCGGGATCTGGGTGACGCGGGACCAGGGGCACTTCGCGCGGCACAAGGAGTGGCTGGCGGGGCAGGACGCGGACGCCCAAGGGGAGTAGCGACGCTGGGGGGTCAGGGCGACGCGGGGACTCAGCGCCACGCGAGGGCTCAGCCACGCGGGGGATTCAGAGCCACCCGGGGACTCAGAGCCACGCGAGGGCTCAGAGCCACGCGGGGACTCAAAGCGACGCGGGGACTCAAAGCGACGCGGGGACTCAAAGCGACGCGGGGACTCAAAGCGACGCGGGGACTCAAAGCGACGCGGGGACTCAAAGCGACGCGAGGGCTCAAAGCGACGCGAGGGCTCAAAGCGACGCGGGGACTCAGGGCGACACTGGGACTCAGGGCCACCCGGGGGCTCAGTAGGACCGCAGCCCCATGCTCCGGGCGATCCCGTTCCGCTGGATCTGGCTCGTCCCCCCGGAGATCGTCGCCACGATCGACTCCCGGTAGCGGAAGCTCATCACGCTCTCCGTGGAGAAGCCGTGCCCCGCGCAGACCTGCATCCCGAGCCGGGCCGCCGCCACATACGTCTCCGAGCCCTTCAGCTTGGCCATCGAACCCTCCCGTGTGCACGGCTTGCCCTGCGCGAGCAGCCACGCGGCGCGGTAGGCGAGCAGCCGGGCGGAGTCGATCTCGGTCTGGAGGTCGGCCATGGCGTGGGCGAGTGCCTGGAAGTTGCCGATGGGGCGTCCGAAGGCGTGCCGGGTGCGGGAGTACTCCAGCATCTCGTCGAGGGTGGCCTGGGCGGCGCCCAGATAGCCGCCGGTGATGATCACCTTCTCGAGTTCGATGTTGGAGAGCATGACCTTCCAGCCCTCGTCGCGGGGGCCGACGAGGTTCTCCCTGGGCACCAGGGCGTCGTTGAAGAAGACCTCGTTGGTGCCGAGGATGTGCCGGGCCAGCGTCGGGGTCCGGCGGACCTCGACGCCGTCCGTGGTGGGGTCGACCAGCAGCAGGCTGATGCCGCCGTGCTTGGGCTCGCGGGGGCCGGTTCGGACGTACGTCGCGATGGTGGTGTCGGGCAGTCCGCCGCCGGTGCACCAGGCCTTCTGGCCGCGCACGAGGAAGTGGTCGCCGTGGTCGTCGGCGGTGGTGCGCAGGGCGGCGGCGTCGGAGCCGCTGTCCGGCTCGCTCAGGCCCACGGCGAGCCGGTGGCGCCCGGTCATGACCTGCTCACGGATGAAGGCGCGCTGGGCCTCGCTGCCCCAGCGGAACACCGTGATCCCGGGAATGAGCACACCGATATAACACATGGCGACATCGAAGCTGGCCCGCCCGAGCTCCTCGGCGATCAGGATCAGCTCCAGCGGACCCCCGCCGTCGCCGCCCTCCTCCTCGGTGAACGGCAGCGAGAACCAGCCGAGTTCCGCCATACCCCGGAACAGCTCCGGCGGTACGACACCCTGCTCGTCCCACTCCTTGGCCTTCTCGGCCGGGCACACATCGGCGACGAACTGCCGTGCCGTCGCGCGCAACAGATCCTGCTCGTCGGTCAGCCCGAAGTCCACGGCCACTCCCTCGCGTGCGCTGGCGGCACATTCATCTAACTCTTTGTTCTATGTTAGCTGATACGGGGCGCGCCGGGCAGCTCACGCACTTTGTCTCTCGCGGGGAAAAAGTTCCGAGATCTTGCGTCAAAGGGGTTACGGGTACGGACCAATCCCGCTAACTTCCCGGAACTGAAGCAGTCAGAGCTCCAACAGGGCCCACTGGCCTCTGTGTTGACGGCGCGACGGCGCGCGCCGTCACTCCCCCATGGCAGGCCCTCCGCGGCCTGCCACCACCCCCCACTCCCCCGGGAGAACTCTGTGCGCACGAGACCGCTCGGACACAGACGTGTCCGTACGCTGCTCACGGCCGCGGCGTGTGCCGTGAGCCTGGCGCTCCCCCTGAGCCCCGCCACCGCGGCTCCCACCTTCGCCCAGGCCCCGGCCTCCCCCGGCGGCACAGCGCGTGCCACGGCCGCCGAGGACTTCCAGCAGGTCACCCTCGCCAAGGGCGTGGCCGAGACGGGCGAGCCCATGACCATGGCGGTCCTGCCGGACCGCTCGGTGCTGCACACGTCGCGGGACGGCACGGTGCGCCGCACCGACGCGGCCGGCAACACCGCCGTGGCGGGCACGCTCGACGTCTACAGCCACGACGAGGAGGGCCTCCAGGGCATCGCGGCCGACCCCGGCTTCTCCTCCAACCGTTTCGTCTACCTGTACTACGCGCCCGAGCTGAACACGCCGGGCGGCGACGCCCCGTCCGACGGGGCGGCCTCCGACTTCACCCCGTTCGACGGGGTGAACCGGCTGTCCCGGTTCGTCCTGAAGGCCGACAACACCCTGGACCCCGCCAGCGAGAAGAAGATTCTCGACGTGCCCGCCTCCCGCGGCCTGTGCTGCCACGTCGGCGGGGACATCGACTTCGACGCCGCGGGCAATCTGTATCTGTCGACCGGCGACGACACCAACCCCTTCGCCTCCGACGGCTACACGCCGATCGACGAACGCGCCTCGCGCAACCCCGCGTACGACGCCCAGCGTTCCTCCGGCAACACCAACGACCTGCGCGGCAAGATCCTGCGCATCAAGGTCGGCGCCGACGGCTCGTACACGATCCCGTCCGGGAACCTCTTCCCGTCCGGCACCGCGAAGACCCGGCCCGAGATCTACGCGATGGGCTTCCGCAACCCGTTCCGGATGAGCGTCGACAAGGCCACGGGCATCGTCTACGTGGGTGACTACGGCCCCGACGCGGGTACCGCCAGCGCGTCGCGCGGCCCCGGCGGACAGGTCGAGTTCAACCGGATCACCAAGGCCGGCAACTTCGGCTGGCCGTACTGCACCGGCAAGAACGACGCCTACGTCGACTTCGACTTCGCGACCGGCGCCTCGGGCTCTGCCTTCAACTGCGCGGCGCCGAGGAACACCTCGCCGCGCAACACCGGCCTCACCGACCTGCCTCCCGCCCAGCCCGCCTGGATCCCCTACGACGGCACCTCCGTACCGGAGTTCGGCGGCGGCTCCGAGTCCCCCATGGGCGGCCCCGTCTACCGCTACGACGCGGCGTCCACCTCGGACGTGAAGTTCCCGCAGGAGTACGACGGCGACTTCTTCGCCGGCGAGTTCGGCCGCCGCTGGATCAAGCGGATCGAGGCGAGCGGCGACGGCACCGTGCAGTCCATCAACGCCTTCCCCTGGAGCGGCACTCAGGTGATGGACATGGCCTTCGGCCCGGACGGCGCCCTCTACGTCCTCGACTACGGCACCGGCTACTTCGACGGCGACGAGAACTCCGCGCTGTACCGCATCGAGCATGTGACCGGCGGGCGTGCCCCGGTGGCGCAGGCCAAGGCGAACGTCACCTCCGGCAAGGCGCCCCTGGCCGTCTCCTTCTCCTCGGCCGGCAGCTCCGACCCCGAGGGCGGCACCCTCGCCCACGAGTGGACCTTCGGCGACGGCGCCACCTCCACCGCGGCCGACCCGTCCCACACCTACACGGCCAACGGCCAGTACACCGCCACGCTGAAGGTCACCGACCCCACCGGCAAGTCGGCCACCGCCTCCGTGCAGATCACCGTCGGCAACACCGCCCCGACGGTGCGGATCGACACGCCCGCCGACGGCCGGATCTACGACTTCGGCGCCGCCATCCCGTTCAAGGTGACGGTCACCGACCCGGAGGACGGCGCGATCGACTGCTCCAAGGTGAAGGTCAACTTCATCGTCGGCCACGACAGCCACGGCCACCCGCAGACCTCGGCCACCGGCTGCACCGGCACCCTGCAGACGCTGGCGGACGGCGAGCACGACCCCAACGCCAACATCTTCGGCGTCCTCGACGCCGAGTACACCGACAAGGGCGCGAACGGCCAGCCCGCCCTCACCACGCACGACCAGCGGATCACCCAGCCCAGCCACCGGCAGGCCGAGCACTACGGCGACTCGTCCGGTGTGTCGGTCATCAGCCACGCCCCCGCGCACGGCGGCAAGACGGCCGGCGACATCCACAACGGCGACTGGATCTCCTTCAAGCCGTACAGCCTCGACAACGCCCGCACCTTCACCGCCCGCGTCTCCTCGGCGGGCGCCGGCGGCACCATCGAGGTACGCGCCGGCTCCCCGACCGGCACCCTGCTCGGCACCGCCACCGCGCCGGTCACCGGCGACTGGGAGACCTTCCAGGACGTCACGGCGTCACTGGTCAACCAGCCGGCCGCCTCGACCACCCTCTACCTCGTCTTCAAGGGCGGCAGCGGCGCGCTGTTCGACGTGGACGAGTTCTCCTTCACCACAGCCACCGGCGGCGACCGCACCGGTGAGGTGAGGGGCGTCAACGGCAAGTGCCTGGACGTCGACAACGCGGGCACCGCCGACGGCACCAAGATCCAGCTCTACACCTGCAACACCTCTGCCGCACAGCGCTGGACCGTCGCCGACGACGGCAGCCTCAAGGCACTCGGCAAGTGCCTCGACATCTCCGAGGGTGCCAGCGCCGACGGCACCAAAATCCAGCTGTACACCTGCAACAACACCGGCGCCCAGAAGTGGACAGCCCAAGCCGACGGCACCGTCCGCAACCCCCAGTCCGGCAAATGCCTCGACGCCTCCGGCGACACCTGGAACGACGGAACCGCGGTCCACCTGTGGACCTGCCACACCGGACCCAACCAGAAATGGACCCTGCCGTGACAAGGAGGCGACGTACGATGCGTACCCCGCTCAAAGCGCTCATCGCTCTGTTCGCCGGCGCCGCGCTCTGCATGACTCCCCAGGTCGCGGCCCTGCCCGGCGCCACACCGGCCGCGCTGACCGCCCCGCGCGACGCGGCACCGGCGGCGGCCGACCCGGCGTACAGGATCCTCGTCTTCTCCCGGACGGCGGGCTTCCGCCACTCCTCGATCGACGAGGGCATCACGGCACTGCGCGACCTCGGCGCGGCGAACAACTTCACCGTCGACGCGACGGAGGACCCGCAGGCCTTCACCACGGCCAACCTGGCCCAGTACCGGGCCGTCGTCTTCCTGTCGACCACGGGCGACGTGCTCGGCAACGCCCAGCAGACGGCCTTCGAGCAGTACCTCGGCTCGGGCGGCGGGTACGTCGGCATCCACGCCGCCGCCGACACCGAGTACGACTGGCCCTTCTACGAGGGACTGGCCGGCGCCTACTTCCAGTCCCACCCCGCCATCCAGCCCGCCACCGTCAAGGTCGAGGACCGGGCGCACGACGCCACCGCGCACCTGGGCCGCACCTGGCAGCGCACCGACGAGTGGTACAACTACCGCACCAACCCCCGCACCACGGCCCACGTGCTGGCCTCACTCGACGAGTCCAGCTACTCCGGCGGCACCATGTCCGGCGACCACCCGATCGCCTGGTGCAAGGACTACGCAGGTGGCCGGGCCTTCTACACCGGCGGCGGCCACACCGAGGAGTCCTACGCCGACCCGGCCTTCCGCCGGCACCTGCTCGGCGGCATCCGCTGGGCCGCCGGCACGACCCAGGCCGACTGCCGCCCGGAGACCGGCTACACGTCCCTGTTCGACGGCACCGGCACGACCGGCTGGAAGCAGGCGGGACCCGGCGGCTTCACCCTGGCCGACTCCACCCTCACCTCGCAGGGCGGTCTTGGCATGCTCTGGTACAACGCCCGGGAGTTCACCGGCGACTACTCCCTCAAGCTGGACTGGAAGACGAGCGGAGACGACAACTCCGGTGTCCTCGTGGGCTTTCCGGCCTCCGACGACCCGTGGTCGGCGGTGAACAACGGCTACGAGATCCAGATCGACGCCACCGACACCGCGGACCGCACGACCGGAGCCGTGTACGGGTTCCAGTCCGCCGACATCCCCGCCCGGGACGCCGCGCTGAACCCACCCGGCGAGTGGAACACCTACGAGATCCGGGTCACCGGGGAGCGACTGGAGATCTTCCTGAACGGCCGGAAGATCAACGACTTCACCAACACCGACCCGGCGCGCAGCCTGAAGCAGGGCCACATCGGCCTCCAGAACCACGGCGACGGCGATGAGGTGGCCTTCCGCAACATCAGGATCAAGCAGGCCGGGACCTCGCCCGGTCCGCGTTCCGGTGAGGTGAGGGGCGTCAACGGCAAGTGCCTGGACATCGACAACGCGGGCACTACCGACGGCACCAAGATCCAGCTCTACACCTGCAACACCTCCGCCGCCCAGCGCTGGACCGTCGCCGACGACGGCAGCCTCAAGGCACTCGGCAAGTGCCTCGACATCGACAACGCAGGCACCGCCGACGGCACCAAAATCCAGCTCTACACCTGCAACAACACCGGCGCCCAGAAGTGGACAGCGCAAGCCGACGGCACCGTCCGCAACCCCCAGTCCGGCAAATGCCTCGACGCCTCCGGCGACACCTGGAACGACGGAACCGCGGTCCATCTGTGGACCTGCCACACCGGACCCAACCAGAAATGGACCCTGCCGTGACAAGGAGGCGACGTACGATGCGTACCCCGCTCAAAGCGCTCATCGCTCTGTTCGCCGGCGCCGCGCTCTGCATGACTCCCCAGGTCGCGGCCCTGCCCGGCGCCGCAGCGGTGCCCGAGTACTCGACCGCCGAGGCCGGCAACCCCTTCGTCGACGGCTGGTACGCGGACCCCGACATCGAGATCTACGACGGCAAGTACTGGGTCTTTCCCACGGCATCGAAGCCGTATGCCGAGCAGACCTACCTCGACGCGATCTCCTCGACCGACCTGATCCACTGGACCAAGCACAGCAACGTCCTCACAACGGCGAACGTCTCCTGGGCCAAGTACGCGGTGTGGGCGCCGGCGCCAGTCCAGCGCGGCGGCAAGTACTACCTGTACTTCGCCGCGAACGACATCCAGAACAACTCCCAGCTCGGCGGCATCGGCGTGGCCGTCGCCGACCGCCCCGAAGGGCCCTACAAGGACGCCCTCGGCAAGCCGCTGATCTCGCAGTTCCACAACGGGGCCCAGCCGATCGACCAGGACGTGTTCATCGACGACGACGGCCAGGCGTACATGTACTACGGCGGCTGGCACCACGCCAACGTCGTGAAGCTCAACCCGGACATGACCAGCCTGGGCACCTTCGAGGACGGATCGACCTACAAGGAGATCACGCCGGACAACTACACCGAGGGCTCCTACATGTTCAAACGGAACGGCAAGTACTACCTGATGTGGTCGGAGGGCGGCTGGACCGGCCCCGACTATTCGGTGTCGTACGCCATGTCCGACTCGCCGACGGGGCCCTTCCGGAAGATCGACAAGGTACTCGCCCAGGATCCGGCGGTCGCCAAGGGCTCGGGCCACAACTCCGTCGTCAACGTGCCGGGTACCGACACCTGGTACATCGTCTACCACCGCCGTCCGCTCAGCGAGACTGACGGCAACCACCGTCAACTGGCCTACGACCGCATGTACTTCAACCCCGACGGCACGATCCGGCGCATCGCGATGCAGGTGAAGGACAACTTCGCCGACGGCAACGCGCTGGGCTGGAAGACGTACGGCGGGACCTGGTCGGCCGACGACGGGCGGTACCGGGTGGGCCGCAGCCTGGGCGGCAAGTCCCTCCTCGACACCGATTTCGCGGACTTCACGTACGACGCCGACGTCACGGTGACCTCAGGGCGAGGGGACGCCGGGCTGATGTTCCGGACGACCAGGCCCTCGGTCGGCTTGGACAGCTACTCGGGCTATTACGCGGGCATCAGCCCGAGCGGCAAGGTGGTCCTGGGCCGGGCGAACGACTCCTGGACCGAACTGGGCACGGCCCGGACCTCCGTCAAACCGGGCTCGACCCACCGGATCCGCGTCACCGCCGTCGGCCCGTCGATCAAGGTGTACGTCGACGACATGACGGCCCCCAAGATCTCCGTCAGCGACGGCACCTACCTGAGCGGTGCGAACGGCGTCCGCGTCTTCGACTCCGCCGCCTCCTTCGACAACGTGTCCATCGGACCATGCTCTACATGCCGCTGAGGGCAATCATCAGGGCACCGACGGACAGCAGCGTGCCGATGACATAACCTGCGCCACCGGCCACCACCGCCTGCTTACCCGTCAGCCGTCGGCGCGCCACGAGATAGACCACGAGCCCGGCCACGAAACCGAGCAACGCATGGAAAAGCGTCAGCAGCCAGCCGACACTCACGGCCACGGCAACGCACGCGACCGCCAGCAGCGCTCCCGCCGGGCTGAGGTCACGCCGGACGAGAGGGTACGTCACAGCACCGGTGACTACTGCTATGACGGCGGTAAGGGCGGCAACAATGAAGAAAGCACTCATGTCGGACCTTCCGCGCAACGCTGGGTGTGCGGGCCGTGGCGAATGACGCGGGTCGGGACGGTGATGCGGCGGGAGGCGGGCGGTTCGCCGTCCCGGTGACTCAGGCGGTCGATCAGCAGGCGCGCGGCCTGCCGGCCGATCTCGTCGGCGTCGTACGAGACGAGTGTCAGGGGGAGGCCGAGGACGTCGGAGAGCTCGAAGTCGTCGAAGCCTGCCAGGGGAAGGGTGATCCCGGCTTTGTAGAGGGCGCGGATCGCACCTTGGCTGATGCGGTTGTTCGTGCAGAACAGCGCGGTAGGACCCTGGGGCCGGTCGAGGAGTTCGAGGGCCGCTCGCTCGGCCGTCGCGGCGTCGACGAGGCCTTGGCAGATGAGCGCGTTGTCGGGCTCGACGCCGGCCTCCTCGTGTGCTGCCCAGAACCCCCGCAGCCGTTCAGCCCCCGTATACAGGGCCGGCGGGTTGCCGAGGAAGGCGATGCGGGTGTGGCCTTCGGCGAGCAGGCACGCGGTGGCCTCGCGGGCACCGTGAAAGTCCTCGACCAGCACGCAGTCGGTGTCGAGTCCGGCCGGCGGCCGTGCGGCGAGGACGACGGGGACATGGCGCATGGCGTCGGCCAAGTGCTGCTGCCGGCTTCCGGCGGGGACGACGATCAACCCTTCGACCTGGTGATCGATGAGGCCGTCGATCAGGCCGGGCTCCCGCTCCACTTGTTCGGCCGTGTTGCTGAGCATCATCCGCAAGCCGTGTTCGGTGGCGACTTCCTGGACGCCGAGCGCGAGACGCGAGTAGAACGGGTTGGCGAGGTTGGTGACGACCAGACCGATCATTCCGGTGCCGCCGAGCCGCAGGCTGCGCGCGGTCTCGTTGCGGCGGTAGCCGAGCCGGTCCACCGCGGCGAAGACGCGTTCGCGCGTGGCTTCGGACACGCCGGGATCGTTCTTGAGTACCCGTGAGACGGTCATGGCACTGACCTGCGCGAGTCTCCCGACGTCATGCATGGTCGGCCCGCCGGCTCGGCGACCAGTCACGCTCCTTCACCTTCCTCATATGCCCTGCGCCCAGTGGGCGGCCCCGATCAGCGGCGCCTCCGCGGGCTGCCTGGCCGCCAGGACGCGTGGAGCGGGCTCGGCGGCCTGCGCCAGCCCTGTCGAGAGCGCAGGGTGAATCAGGTCCCACGACTGGGCCACAGACCCGCCGACGACCACCGCGGTGGCCTGGAAACGGGCGATCCACGGGGCCAGGGCCTGACCCAGGGCGTCGAAAGCGTAGCGGAAAGCCTCCGAAGCCGCGGTACTGCCCTGCCTGGCCAGCGCGGCGATCTCGTGGACGTCCGGGAGGACGCGGTCGTCCCGAAGGGTCGCGAGGCGGGCGTAATGCGCGCGGATGGCACGGCGCGAGACCATTTCCTCCAGCGGGACGTGCTGCACGGTCAGCCGGTGCACATGTCCGCCGGGCGGCACCTGAGGGCCGTCGTGCACGGGCAGGCCCTTGCGCAGGAACGAAGAGCCCACGCCCGTGCCCAGCGTCAGGCACACCGCACGCTCGTGCCCGGCGGCAGCGCCGGCGCGGTATTCACCGAGGGCGAAGGCGTCGGCGTCGTTGAGGAAGCACAGTCGCTCGGCCCGGTGGCCCAGCCGCTGCCGCAGACCGGCCCCGACATCGACACCGGACAGCGACTCGAACTTCCCGATACCCGCGAACCGGCCCATCCCGGTGTCGTAGTCGAAGGGGCCCGGCATGGCCACGCCCCAGCACAGCCGGTGCCCTGCGGGCAGTTCCAGGGCGGCCAGGGCGATGGCGTCGAGGATGCCGGCGGCCGGGGCGTGCGAGTCCAGGGGTCTGCGGATCACCGAGGAAGAGAGGGGGCAGTTGGCCGCGGGGTCGACGAGGGCGGCGGTGACGTGCGTTCCGCCGATGTCGAGCACGGGGATCGGCGCATGGGCCCGCTCGGCACCGGTCACGGCTCCACCACCAGAGCCTTCACGAGGTGCACCTCGTCGTCGCCCACAGCACGGACGCGGTAGGGGCCGACCGCGGCGGGCACGGTGATGGTCTCGGCGAAGGCCAGGAAGTGGGTGCGTCCGTCACTGGTCTCGATGACGGCGCCCCGGCCCGAGGCGAGGTTGAGGATGTGGAAGCGGCCGGCTGTGTCGTCGACGACGTCGGCGGCCGGGGCTACGACCAAGCGGTGCACCGCGTAGAACATCTCCGGCAGGGCGCCGATGACTTCCTCCCGCCAGCCCTCGCCCGCGCGCAGCGTCCGAGGCCGCTGGATCAGGTCCTTCGTCACGTCCTCCCCTCGCCGGGCGGTGTCCAGATTGGCGAATCCGTGTTCGTAGGGCAAGGGCCGGGACGCACCGGTGGCGTCCTTGCGGAGCCAGTCGTAGAAGCGCAGGGAGTACAGATACGGCGTCGCACTCACCTCCAGCACCAGATTGCCCGCGCCGGAGGCGTGCGGGGTACCGGCGGGGATCATGAACAGCTGGCCCACCGTGGCCGGATGGGTCTGGATATGGTCCTCGACGGGCAGCGGGGTGCTGTCGGTGATGGCGGCCTCCACCTGGCGGCGCATGGCGTCGACGTCCGCATGCTCGGTGAGACCGAGCAGCACCTGGGCACCCGCCTCGCTGTCCGTGACGTAGTAGGTCTCGTGCTGGGTGTACGGCCAGCCGAACACCTCCCGCATGTACTGCTCCTGCGGGTGGCAGTGCAGGGACAGGTTGCCGCCCCGCATCGTGTCGAGGTAGTCGAACCTGATCGGGAAGGAGGTGCCGAACCGGCGGTGCACCTCCTGGCCGAGCATGTCCGTCGGGTGCAGGACGCACAGGAGTTGGAAGGGGACCTCGACCTGCGCCCCGGCCTCTTCGCCGATGAGGACGCCCGCCTCGGGAGCGATCAGCTCGTAGCCGAGAGCGGTGTTGCCGGCCTGCGGGGTGAAGCCCAGTTCGCTGGCCGCCCACTGGCCGCCCCACGGGGTGGAGTTGAAGTACGGGCGGGTGCGCACGGGTCCGCGGGCCAGGTGGGCCAGAGTGCTGCGCAGCGCGGTACCGTCCAGCGAGGTGGGCGATGCCGTGTCCTGCATGTCGATCCACCGGTCGATCCGGCCCGCATACGCGTCGCGGTGCCGGTCCAGGACGGGCCAGTCGGTGTAGAACAGCCGCACCAGATCGCCGGGCTCGTCGGTGCGGCCCAG
This sequence comes from Streptomyces sp. NBC_00457, assembly GCF_036014015.1. NCBI lineage: Bacteria > Bacillati > Actinomycetota > Actinomycetes > Kitasatosporales > Streptomycetaceae > Streptomyces > Streptomyces sp. NBC_00457. The sequence continues at coordinate 1,333,637 of NZ_CP107905.1, forward strand.
GTTGACGCCCACCGGCAACTGCGCCTGTGCCACGGCAGCCTCCGCGTACCGTTTCGGCAGGTCCGCATACCACAGCACGTCCGTCCCGAACAGCGCCGCGCCCGGCCCGAACACCACCAACACGCCGTCGTTCAGGGGCCTTTCGGCCTGCTGAACGGAGTCGAACAGGTCGGCGACCTGCGCCTGGGACAGCGGGGTGAAGAACGGGTCGTCGGCAGGGACGGGCCGAGCGGTGATCCGCTCGGCTGCTGACGGCGCATAGTGGCCGCGCACGTCCAGCAACTCCACCTCACGCCCCGCGGAGCGCAGGGCCGTCGTCAGGCCGTCGGCCAGCGCACCCCAGTCCAGCGCGGCAGGACCGTCCACCGCCAGAGCGAGCGGGCCGGACGGCAGCGTGGCGACGGCGGCCGGCCAGCCTGCGATCACCTGCCCGTCGACAGAGTCGTAGCTGGGGTGGGGGTCGTACGCACGAGAGGCGGAATGCACTTCTTCTCCTCGCTGGGCTCCGTCATCTCAGTTAACGATAACAGTCCACGACTGGATCGACCCACCCCTTCCCGCGGGCCGCTTCTTCATCTAGACCACGCGTCTACCTGCTGTTACTTCCAGAAGGCGTCACGGAAGTGGCATCACATGGCACCGGACCCTTGCCCCCACTGGAATGTTGTCGTTAACTTTCAGGGTCACATCCGGCCACGCCAGGTGGCCCGTTCGTGAAGGTGATCAATGACAGCATCGGGCACGCCCCGCCGCGCGGCCGCGCCGCTTGCTCGGCGTCGCTTCCTCGCCGGGATGACCGCGGGTGGGGTCACTCTCGCCGTAGCGGGCTGCGCTCGCGGGACAAGCACTTCCCCGCAGCCGGGCACGACGAGCATCGCCAACGACAACGCCACGTGGGACGAGGGGTATCGCTCGGCCGGGCGCGAACTGGAGAAGATCACCGGGTATGCGCTGCGGCCGCTGTCGAACCCGTCGGTGACGTCGTATCAGCAGGTCGTGCAGATGACCCTGCAGACCTCGAAGGCCTCCGACATGGTCAAGTGGGCCTCGGGCTATCAGCTCAAGCGTCTTGCCCGCGCGGGCGGACTCACCGACCTGTCGGGCGTCTGGGCGCAGTACGCGGCCAAGGGGTGGGTGCGCGAAGCGACCCGGGAGACGATGTCGTACGACGGAAAGGTCTACGGCGTCCCGCTGTACGAGTCGTACTACGTGCTGTTCTACAGCAAGCCCGTGTTCCGGAAGCTGGGGCTGTCCGCCCCGTCCAGCTGGGCTGAACTGCTGCACTGTGCGGACGTTCTCAAGCGGAACAAGATCACACCGTTTTTGGCCAGCCAGGTCGGGGGCTGGCCCGCGATCGAGTGGTTCCAGGAGCTGGTCACCAAGGTCGACCCGCGTTTCTACCAGAGGCTGGTGGCAGGCGAGGCCTCCTATCTCGACGACGCGGCGCGCCAGGCGATGGACATCTGGCACGACTTCATGCGCAAGGGCTGGATGACATCGCCCGACTTCGACCAGGCCCGCGGCCCGGGCGCGCTGAAGGCCGGCACGGTGGGCATGTTCCTGCACGGCACATGGCAGGCGCAGGGAATGAGCGCCGTCGGCATGAAACCGGGCGCCGACTACGGTGCCTTCATTCTTCCCACGGTGCGGCCCTCCGTCCCCAAGAGTGTGATCACCGAGTCGGGCGTCTTCGCGGTGCCCGCCCGCGCTTCGTCACACGCCGCGGCCATGAGGAATGTCGGAGCCTGGCTCGACCCGTCGGTTCAGCGGGTGTGGAGCGATTTCCTGCAGGACAGCTCGGCCAATCCGACGGTGCGTTCGAGCAACCCGGTCGTGGCGGAGCTGCAGCGGGACATCGCCCGGGAGCGCCGGCTCCCGCTGATCAGGTACTGGGAAGCCAGCCCCCCGAGCCTCATCCAGGGCAACAGCAACGACCTGGGCGGCTTCATGGCCGGGCAGACCTCCCCGGCCACCACGCTGCGCCGGATGCAGGAGCGTGCACAGGACGAATGGGCCGCCTGGAGGCGTGACGAAGCATGAGCACTTTCTCGACCGACCAGCGCACGTCCGCCACCGGCGGTGGACTCCCCAGAGTGTCCTCACCCGGCAGTGCACCGTCTTCGCCCCCGACGCACAGGTGGCGCAAGAGACGTGAGCGCCTGACGGCCGGGACGTTCCTGGCTCCGGCCGTACTCCTGGTCACCGCCTTCCTGCTCGCCCCGTTCGTCTGGACCGTCTGTCGGAGCTTCTTCAGCGACTCCCGGACCTCGACGTTCAGCTGGTTCGACAACTACTCGCTGTTCGCGTCCGACCCGGCGTTGTCCCGCTCCATCCAGAACACGCTGATGTGGGTGGTGGGCACCGTCCTGCTCCCGTTCGTGCTCGGACTTGCCATCGCCGTCATGACCAACGCCACCCGCTGGTCGCGTCTGGCACGGCTGTGCGTAGTGCTTCCCTATGCGCTCTCGGGTTCCGCGGTGGCAGTGGTCTGGAACTTCATGCTCACGACCGATGGTGCCGTCAACCAGGTCCTGACCACGCTGAATCTGGGCTCACTCGCCCAGGGCTGGCTGCTGACCTGGCCGGGCAACACCGTCGTGATGATCCTCGCCAACGCCTGGCAGGCCGTCGGTGTGGCAGTCATCCTCTTTCTGGTCGGCCTGCAGTCCATCCCGCCGGAGACCTTGGAGGCCGGCGCCCTGGACGGCGCGGGGAGCTGGCAGCAGTTCCGCCACATCGTGCTGCCTCAGCTCCGGCCCGTCTCGATCATCGTGATCGGCATGAGCCTCGTGAACGGCCTCAAGTCGTTCGACCTGATCTGGGTGCTCACCCAGGGAGGCCCCGGACGTGCCACGGAGACCCTTGCGGTGTCCATGTACAACGAGACCTTCCTGGAACTGCGGCCTGGTGCGGGAGCGGCCATCGCAGTCGTTCTCACCGTGATCGTGCTGGCGGCTTCCTGGCTCTATCTGCGCCGTCAGCTCGACGTGAAAGGCGAATAGCCAATGTCTCTGGGCCGAGTTCTGCGCAATGGCACCGTCGTGGTGCTCGCCGTGCTGTGGCTGGTTCCGACCTGGCTCCTGGTGGTCAACGCACTGGTGCCGGCCGAGAGTTACTCGGGCAGCCCGCACTGGCTGCCGGAGAGTTTCGGACTGTTCGACAACATGTCCCAGGCCTGGGACAAGGCCCAACTCGGTCCGGCGCTCGGCAACAGTCTGCTGTACTCCGTTGTCAGCGCGCTGGCCGCTGTCGCGGTGGCCACGTGCGCCGCCTTCGCCACCATCATCATGCCCGTGAAGCGGCAGGTGCTGTGGTTCTGGGTGATCTACTCAGGCACGCTCCTGCCTCTGCAGGTCTTCATCCGGCCGCTGTTCCTCTCCTACGCGGAGACGTCCCTCTACGACACCCAGATCGGGCTCGTCCTCATCTACACGGCCATCGCGATTCCCTTTGCCTTCTTCGTCATGCGCAACTACGCCCTCACACTGCCGCGTGAAGTCGTGGAAGCGGCGCGCGTGGACGGTGCTTCCTGGTGGCGGCTGTTCTGGCAGATCCATGTCCCGCTGAGCAGATCCGCCATGATCGCCGTGTTCGTGTTCCAGTTCGTGGCCGTGTGGAACGACCTGATGTTCGGCATCACGCTCACCACGAGCCGCAACATCCGGCCCATCATGGCCGCGCTCGCCGATCTGCAGGGCAACTACTCCAACGTCGGGCCCCCGGTCGTGCTGGCCGGCGCCCTCCTCGTCTCCCTGCCGACCCTGGTGCTGTTCTTCTCCGCCCAGCGCTTCTTCATCAGCAGCCTCAAGATCCACCGCTGACCCCCGCACGCTTCCTTCCAGCCACGAAGGGCAATCATGCTGAGATCGCTGCTCCGCCGTGCCACCGTGACCGCCGCCTGCGCTGCCCTGCTGTGGACTGCCGTCCCCGCGCACGCCCAGCCCACTTCTCCCGCACGCCCTCACCCCGTGTCCACCGCCGTGTGGGCCGACCGTGCCACCGACGCCTACGACGCCCTGCAGACGCATCTGTACGAGGGCGCCGACCACCACGGCCTCTACCTGGAGCGCACGCCCCGGCAGCCTACGGACCGGGAGCACTCCTACCTGTGGCCGCTGCGCGAGGCCGCCGCGGCCACCGTGGACATGCAGCGACTCCCGGGCACCGGCCCGGCCTACCGCCCGGACGCGGCCGAGCGCTTCGACACTGTCGAGCTGTACTTCGCGTCCGGCGCCCGGCCGGGCTACCAGTCCTACCTGCCGGCCCCGCTGGGGACGGGCGGTGACGTGTACTACGACGACAACGCCGTGGTCGCGCTGAGCCAACTCGACCAGTACGAGAGCACCGGCGACACCAAGTTCCTGAACCGGGCCGAGCAGGTCGTACCGATCGTCACCCGCGCCTGGGACGGCGACCCCGCCAAGCCCTGCCCCGGCGGCATGGACTGGTTCGACTCCCCCAACAACAACGTCCGCGCCACCAATGTCACGGCCCTGTCCGCCCAGCTCGCCGCCAGGCTCTACGAGCACACCCACAGGCGCACCTACCTCGACAAGGCCGAGCAGTGGTACGGCTGGGTGTACTCGTGCATGCGGAAGGGACCGGGCCTGTACGCCAACGACCGCGGCGACGACGGCAGCACGAACCCGACCCTGTGGACCTACAACTCAGGCTCCATGATCGGCACAGCCACCGCCCTCTACCGCGGCACCGGCAACACCGACTACCTGAACAAGGCCGTCGAGGACGCCCGCGGCTCCCTGGAGTACTGGACCCAGGGCACCCGCCTGCACGATCAGCCGGCCATCTTCAACGCCTTCTACTTCAAGGACCTGCTCGCCCTGGACGCCGTACGCCCCAACCCCGCCTACCGGCAGGCCATGAGCACCTACGCGGACAGCACGTACGCCACCAACCGCAACGCCGCGACCGGGCTGTTCCACTTCCAGCCGTCGGGCGGCGGCGACTACGACCCCAATATTCCGGCCGAAACCCTCGAACAGTCCGCCATGATCCAGATCTTCGCCACTCTCGCCCGCTCCAGACGCTGAGACCACCACCCGCAGTCGGCTGACCGCCCGACCCGAAAAGGACACCAACGCACCATGCCCAAGGCCCCATTGACCCGGCCCTCCTGGTGGGACTCCGACATCGCGCGCGACATCCTGCGTGACCGCGTGGTCACCACCAGCGCCGGCATCGGCGACCTGCGGTTGCAGTTGTCGGGCGAGCCCCTGCTGCGCCGCGACGGCAAGGGTGGACTGCTCCAGTCCATCCGACTGCGCCTGCGCCGCCACGGCGCGGGCTCGCACGACGCCCTGCCGCGCGTCACCCGGGCCCGGGTCACCACGAGCGGGGGCACTCCGGTCACCTGCGAAATCCTCCCGGGTCCGGGCTCCGACACCCGCATCCTGGTGCCGGAAGTGGACGCACCGACACCCCTGCTGATCGAGCTGCCCGACCTGGAAGAAGGCACCCGGTTCGACTTCGAGGCGCGCCCGCAGCGTCACTGGACGCTCCACCTGGTGCAGCACTCCCACCTCGACATCGGCTACACCGACCCCCAGGGGCGGGTGATGGCCGAGCACCGCGCCTACCTCGACTCGCTGCTCGAGCTGTGCCACGACACCGACGACTGGCCGGAACCCGCCCGGTTCCGGTGGGCCGTCGAGGGCTTCCGCTCCTTCCAGGACTGGCAGTCCAACCGCCCTCGCCGCCAGGTCGAGAGCTTCCTCGACCGGGTGCGCGAAGGCCGTATCGAACTCACGGCGATGCCGTTCAACCTCCATACGGAGACCTGCTCCACCGACGAACTGCACGAACTCCTCCGCCCCGTACTGGACCTGCGCGACCGGCACGGCATCGACATCCGCACAGCCATGCAGACCGACGTGCCCGGCCAAGTGGTCGGCCTGCCCGACGTCCTGGCGGGCAACGGCATCCGCTACCTCTCCGTGGCGCACAACTGGGCCGGACGCGCAGTACCGCATCTCGTCGGCGGGGAACACCTGCCACGGCTCTTCCGCTGGCAGGCACCCAGCGGCAACAACCTCCTGGTCTGGCGCACGGACACACCGCACGGACTGGCGTACATGGAGGGCTCGATCCTGGGTTTCGACGAGTCCTACCACCACGTCGACGACCTCCTGCCCGCCTATCTCAGCGCGCTGGCCGAGTTCCCCTACCCGCACGAAGGCCGCGGGATCCCGGGCTTCCCCATTCTCGATCACGGCGTCACATCCGACCCGTACCCCTGGGACGTGCTGCACCTGCGTGTGCTGGGCAAGTTCGCGGACAACGGCCCGCCCCGGCGGATCATCTCCGACACCGTGCGCCGTTGGAACGAGCAGTGGGCGTTCCCGCAGCTGCGGGCCTCCCGGAACCAGGACTTCTTCGAGGACGCCGAAAAGCGTGTCGGGGACCGGCTGGAGACCTACCAGGGCGACTGGAGCGACTGGTGGGTCGACGGAGTCGGCGCCGGGGCCGTCCCGCTCGCAGCCACGCGCCGCGGCCAGGCGGCCCTCGCCGAAGCGCAGACCGTGGCTGGTTACGCTCAGTTGATGGGCGCGCCCGGCAGCTCGGTCGTCACCGAGACCGCGCCGGCCGTCTACCGTTCGGCCTCCCTGTTCAACGAACACACCTGGGGCGCCGGTGACCCCTGGACCCACGGCGATCATGGACAGGGCTCCGGCGAAACGCAGTGGCACTGGAAGTACGCGCAGGCCCTGCGCGCCCACGACGACGCGGAGACCCTGCTGGACTCCGCCACCGCGCTGCTCGGCGAAGCCTTCACACCCTCCGCAGGAGCTCTGGCCGGCTACTACATCGTGAACACCTGCAGTTGGCCACGCACGGAGACGGCACGGCTGTTCCTGCCCGAGAGCACCGTGGCCCTGAGCGAGGCGGTGCAGGTTCTCGATGCCCGTACCGGCACGTCCCTGCCCTTCAGGGAGGAAGCCCAGAGCAACGACCGCCACCGGGCAGCCGGCCGGTTCCTGCACGTGCCCCTCACCGACGTGCCGGCTTGCGGAGCCGTGCGCCTGGACATCCTCCCTGGTGCCACTTCCTCCGCTTCCTCCACTTCCTCCACGGAAAACGGTGACAGCACCGACCTGCCCGCGGTTCCGACCGTCCTGGAGAACGATCACCTGCGCGTCACGGTTGATCTGAGCCGGGCCTGCATCGGCTCCATCCTCGACAAGCACACCGGGCGCGAACTGGTCCGGCAGGACGCCGTCATCGGCTTCAACGGCTACGTGTACGACGAGTACGCCACCGCCGGAGCGTTCAATCACCAGTCCAGCAAGACCGTCGCCGACGACTCGATGCACCTGCTCGCCTCGCGCCACACGGCACCGCCCGCGGCACTCGTCGAACGCCGCGCCGACGCCACCGGCCACACGCTGGTCTATGAATGCGCCCCGGCCGGCACGCGCCGACTCCGCGTGACGGTGCGCCTCCCCCACGACGCGGCTCGCATCGACATAGAGAACCGCATTGACAAAACCGCGACGCTGACCAAGGAGAGTGCGTTCTTCGCCTTCCCCTTCGCCCTGGACGATCCCGCCGTACGCATGGAAGCGACAGGCGGCGTCACGGGTACCGGACTTGCGACCGTGCCAGGGTCCGCCACCCACATGCGAGCCGTCCGGCGCTGGATCAGTCTGAGCGACGGCCGCCACCACGCCGCGCTGGCAACGGCCGACGCGCCCCTCGTGCAGCTCGGCGGGATCGCGATCCCTTACGTTCCCTATCCGCAGTCGTTGCCGCAAGAGGAACCGGCCACCGTTTTCTCCTGGGTGCACAACAACATCTGGGACACGAACTTCCCCGCTCAGCAGGCTTTTGATCACGCCTTTCGCTACAGCGTCGGCTTCGCCTCCGGCGGGCTCGGCGAGCAGCTGGCCATGCGCACCGCGGCCGTCACCAGCCACCCGCTCGTCGCGGTCCGCGCCCGTGCCGAGGCTCAGCCGGAGCCGCCGGCGCAGACGCGGTTCCTGACCGTGGAGGACCCCCGCATACGTCTCGTGGGCCTGACCGTCCCGAGCGAAGGAAACCTCATGATCCGCCTGCAGTCCATCGCCGATGTCCCGGTCACCTGCCGTCTGAGCACCCCGTTCCCCTTCACCCGGGCCTTCCGCACTAACTACCTCGGCTTGGCCCCGAGCGAACTCACCCCGCAACCGGACGGCGCCGTCCATGTCGATGTGCCGGCCTTCGGAACGGCAGCAGTCACCCTCCGGTTGCGACGAGCGGCAGTCGGCTGAATCGGCGAGCGCCGGGTCACCCGTCACGGGATCAGCAGGAGTTTCCCGGTGGTCGTGCGCGACTCGATGTCCGCGTGGGCCTTCGCGGCCTCGGCCAGCGGGTAGCGTCCGCCGATCCGGACGGTCAGCTCACCCTTCTCGACGAGCGCGTACAACTCGGCTGTGCGCGCCTTGAGTTCCTCAGGTGTGCGGATGTAGTCCTCGGTCACGCCGTAGGTGAGACGGGTGCTGCGGGGGATGTCGTTCATCGTGATGGTCGGCACGTCACCGATCAGCGGCCCGTAGAACACCATCGTGCCGTGCGTGCGCAGTACTTGGAGCGATGCGGCGAACGTGGTCGCGCCCGCACCGTCGAACACCACGTGCACTCCCTCCCCACCGGTCAGCTCGCGCACCGGCTCGACGAACGCGTCACCGGTGGAGACCAGGACGTGATCGGCGCCGACGTCGGCGGCAGGCTCGACCTTCTCAGGCCGCGACACCAGGCCGATCACGGTGCCGCCGCGGGCCCTGATGACCTGGGTGAGCATCATCCCGACCCCGCCGGCGGACGCGTGCACGAGTGCGATGTCCCCCGGCCGCACCGGGTGGGACACGGTGGCGAAGTGCTGCGCGGTCAGGCCCTGCAAGAGCACGGCCGCGGCCGTCTCGTCGTCGATGGCGTCGGGCACCGCGACGACACCGCTCGCCGGGAGCACGATCTGCTCGGCGTAGCTGCCGTGGCTGTTGATCGTCAACCATGCGACACGATCCCCCGGGGCGAACCCGCGCACGCCCTCGCCCGTCTCCGCCACCACGCCGACGCCTTCCGCACCCGGCACCTCGGCCAGTGCCTGCCTGCGGATGGCGGTGTCGAAGAAGTTCACACCCGCCACGCGTACGTCCACCAGAACTTCTCCCGGGCCCGGACGAGGTGCCGGCCGCTCGCGCAGCCGCAGCACCTCCGGTCCCCCTGCTTCGCTGACAACTATCGCTCTCATGCGGCCGAAGGTAGGGACCAAAAAATGTACCTGCAAGTACACTTTGGGTGGTGACCACGAGGAAGGGCACTGCGACCCGCCTGCGCATCGTCGAAGCCGCCGCAGCCGAAATCCGGGAACGCGGCGCGAACGCCACCACGCTCGACGACGTATGCCGACGCAGCCATACCGGCAAGGGGCAAATGTTCCATTATTTCCCCGAAGGCCGGGAACAGCTTCTTCTTGCCGTCGCCGAACTCGAAGCCGAGCGCGTGTTCAATGACCAGGCGCCCTACCTGAGCGAACTCACCTCACGCGCGGCCTGGGAGGCGTGGCGCGACCTCATTGTCGAGCGCTACCGCGACCAAGGGCTGCACTGTCCGCTCGGGGTGCTGATCGCCGACGTGGGCCGGTACAGCCCGGCCGCGCAGGCCGTCACGGCGCAGTTGGTGCGACGGTGGCAGGAGTGCGTCCGCGCCGGCATCGAGGCCACCCAAACGGCCGGCGAAGCCGACCCGACGCTCGACCCCGACCGCACTGCCGCAGCTGTGATCGCCGCCGTCCAAGGCGGTGTCACCGTCCTGCTCTCCACCGGCTCCGCAGAACACCTCGAGGCCGGGCTGAACCTCTGCCTCGACCACCTGTTGTCGTAGGCGCACGATCAACGGTAGTTGGACGATCACGCGCGATACGGCCACCGGAGGGCGTTAAGTCCGTTTCTGGTAGCGGCCGTGTCCGGGCTGAGTGAGGAAGCCTTGACGGGTGAGGCGTCCGAGACGAGCGCGGGTGACGTTGACAGACGCGTCGTCGGTGGGCATGCCAAGGAGTTCATGCAGCTCACGGGCTCGAAACTCCTGGCCGGGGTGCTGGTTGAAGGCGTTCACGATTGCCTGGTGGACGCTGTTCGTCTCGGCCGGTTCGGGGTCGCCTTGGGCTGGTGCGAGTTCGGCGATGACCTTGGCGGTGGCGGCCAGGTCCGCGAGCCGCGCTTCGCTCTCGGCCAGCGCGGTGGTCAAGTACTCGATCTGGTCGCGTAGTTCACCGGCCCTGGCCGCGGTCTCGTCGCGCTGGGCCTGGAGGCCGGCGAGGAGCTCGGTGATGTTCACGCGGTCAGCCCGAAGGTGTCACGCCAGGCGGGACTCGGTGTGGTGAGGTGGCCGGTCATGTTCGCGATCGAGGCCCAGTAGACGCGAGAGGCGGAGGGGTCGCAGCGGTGGTCGTACTCGCGGGCCAGGCGGCGGTGCAGCATCAACGCGCCGTTGACCTGCTCCACGATCCACCTTCTCGGCTGCGGGACGAAGCCTTTACCCTGGTCGTCGGGGTTACGGCAGACGACTTCGACGTCGATGTCCAACAGGGCGCCGTGGATGAGGACGTCGTCCTTGAAGCCCTGGTCCACCAGGGCCTTCTCCAGGCGCATCCCGCGCCGCTCGGCCACCTGGTCGAGCAGGACGGTGCCGGCGGCGTTGTCGTGGGCGGACGCGGCCAGCACCACGACGCCGATGACCAGGCCGAGTACGTCGACGGCCAGTCCCCGCTTGCGGCCCGACACCTTCTTGTTGGCGTCCAGTCCCGTCGTGGTCTTCGGGACACGCGCTGCCGCACGGACGGACTGGGTGTCGATGATCACGAGGGACAGGTCATCCAACCGCTTCGCCCTCTCCCGCACCTGGCAGCGCAGGAGTTCCTGGATGCGCTGGTCGAGACCGCCCTCGCGCCACAGGCCGAAGTAGTAGAACACCGCCGACCAGGACGGCAGATCACGCGGGAGGTAGCGCCACTGGCAGCCCGTCCGGTTTGACAGAAGATCGCGTTCACGACCTCCCGCAGGTCGCAGGCCCCGGTACCGCCGGTAGCCGACCGGACCGCCCGGCCCTGCTTCCAGGCCGTGATCATCGGCTCGATCAACGCCCATTGCTCGTCCGACAAGTCGCTGGGGTACGGCTCTCGCTCCATTCCCCGCATCTCAACATGGAAGATCGGACTTAACGTCCTCTCAGGGCTGCGGCCAGACGTGCGGACCTACGCCGAAGCTCCCGGCGTACCAATGAGACCCGCTACCCAATCCAAGCGACCGCGTGCCACGCGTTCGCGTGACATGCCCATGGCCGACCTGTCGCGTAATCTTCGAAATCGGGACGCCCGAGGATGAATATCGGATGCATTCGAGTTCGACAGCAATCCCGAGAACCGATCTCAACGAGTTCAGCCTGAGTTTGTGAAGGGTAGGGTCATGCAACGAGCTCGAAAGTCAGCCACGCTGTTCATCAGCACGCTTCTCGCCATGGCGATTGCATTCGTGGCGGCAGCCCCGGCAAGCGCCGCGCCAAGTCGGTCCGACGGCACAGGCAGCACCGTGATCTTTGTTCACGGATTCGACCCGGACGGTGCGGCGAACACCAACTGCGAAAGTTACTGGAGAGATGCCATTAGCCATTTCGAGGCCAAAGGCTGGAACAGCAGGAAGCTGGTAACGTTCGGCTACTATTCCGAGGGGGACACCTGCACCCACAAGTACAACGGTACCCGTGCAACGTCCATCACGACGGTGGCCAAGGCGCTCGCCAACCGCATCTACACGACCTACACCAGCCAGGGCAAGAAGGTCGATGTCGTCGCCCATTCCATGGGTGGCCTCGTGATCCGTTCCGCGCTGTACCACGTCAACGAGGGCACCAGCGGCTTTCCGTCGCGTCTCTATGTAGAGGACGTTGTCACGCTCGGCACTCCGCACGACGGGGCAAACAAGACACAGATCAACTTGTGCAAGGCCAGGTTCCCCATCGCGCACAAGCAGTGCAGTCAGATGCATCCGGACAGCACCTTCCTCAGGACGCTTCCCGAAACTCCGAGTCGCTCGCAAATGGGAACGGACTGGACGGCAATGTCGTCCGCCGACGACGGTACGGTCGGGGTTGGTTCCGGAGTCGGGATCAGGGCGAATCACAAAACCCAGTACAACGGCAGCGGACTGTATGAGATCAGCCACAGTGGGCTGAAGGAAGTCACAGGCTCGAATGCCTATCGCGCCCGCTATTATCACAAGAGCACTGGTAGCTGGAGCGCCTGGGGCGACCGGCCGGGGCCGATTAACAAGGCATATGTGGCCGCATACGCCCATCGCAACCAGTAAATTCCTCATCCCGGCTTGATCGTGTGACGCCGGATCAGCCCAGGACGCGGAGCGGGCACGGCACCTTGCGGTCATGGAGTTCTCGACGCTTCATGATCTGCAAGGCTGCCGTGCTCGTTTCTCCATTAGGGTCTGATCGAGGCTTTCGCCCGGGTGCCCGATCCACGCAATTGCCGAATGGGGCAGGCGCTGCGCCCAGGCGGTACTGGCCGACGAACGACCGCAAGGCGTCACGGAGTTCTGAACCATGCAGGTCAGGGAGCTGCCGTACCTCACCTCGGTGAGACCGGACAGCGATTCACTTGGCCACCCTGTGCGTAGTCCATTCATCGACTGCAGCCGGCCCAGGCGTGTCATCCTTCAGTCCGGTTCATCGCTCGTGTCAACACGGCCGTTCCTGGGGAACTTCGTGATTGTTCTCGACACCAACCAACTGCGTCACGCAGCCTTCCCGCAGGGTGCGGTCCTCGGCATGCCACGCGTCGAGCTCGAATCCAGCTTCACGGTGTTCGACAACGACGGCAGGCCTGTGCAGGCCCACGGCGCCCGGGACGCCGTGATCTGGCTGACGATCCTGGAAGCGGCGGGCGGCACCGGCGAGGAACTCTGGTTCGTTTCGAAGGACGGGGGCTTCGGCCCGGACGCGGCCGCTACCAGAAACGGACTTAACGCCCTCTCAGATGCCGGCAGCTCATGAACACGGGCGTTGGAGCTTCCGCCCTGGCCGGCGCTCAGGGGAAGCGCAGGGTGAGGGCGAGCCCGCCCTCGGTGCCGGGGTGTGCTGTGAGCGTGGCGTGGTGGGCCTCGGCGATGGAGGCGGCGATGGACAGTCCCAGGCCGTGGCCGGTAGCGGCGGTGCGGTCCCCGTCGAGGCGTCGGAAGGGCTCGAACAGTTCGGGGATCCGTTCGGCGGGCACGTGGGGGCCGGTATTGGTCACCGTCACGGTGCGGGCGTCGAGACGTCCGCGGACGTGGCCGCCGGGGTGGTTGTACTGGATGGCGTTGGACATCAGGTTCGTCAGCAGGTGGCGCAGCAGGACAGGGTCACCGGGGACGGCCAGCGGGGTGTCGGCGTCGAGGTCGACGTGCACGCCGTTCTCGGCTGCCTGCGGGGCGAGTTCGGCGGTCACGAGCCGGGCGGTGGCTGCGAGGTCGACACTTTCGGTCGCTTCCAGGCCGCGGTCGCTGCGGGCCAGCAGAAGCAGGGCGTTGATCAGCTGTTCGGCCTCGCGGTTGGCGGTGAGCAGGTCCTCGCGGACGTCGGCGAGGCCGTCGGGCAGAGGATCGGCGAGGCCGACCTGGAGGCTGGTGCGCTGGACCGCGAGGGGTGTCTTGAGCTCGTGGGAGGCGTTGGCGACGAAGCGGCGTTGACTCTCGAAGGACTTCTCGAGCCGGTCGAGCATGCTGTCGAAGGTGTCGGCGAGGCGGTGGAGTTCGTCGTCGGGCCCGGTGAGCGCGAGGCGCTGATGCATGTTCTGTTCGCCGATGCGGCGGGCGGCTTCGGTCATGGAGGCGACCGGACGCAGGGCCCGTCCGGCGAGCCACCAGCCGAGCAGGCCGGCAAGGAACGCCGTGATCAGGAGTCCGACGGCGGACCAGAGCACCATCTGGCGCAGCGCGGTGTCCTGCACGGCCTGCACGGTCTGGTCGACCTTCTGGATCATGGCTACGTCGCTCAGGGCCGTTGGTGCGCGATCCGGGCGAGTGGGGCGCACGGGCTCGAAGGGCGTCGCAGAGCCGCTCGGCGCATCGCCATAACTGACCGCGATCCCCTGGACCTGCTGCTCCGTTCCGTAGCGCGCGAGCAGCACCACGAAAGCGAGCAGGGCGATGCCGGCGAGCAGGAAGAGCCCGGAGAAGGCGGCGGCCAGGCGGGCGCGGAACGGCAGCCCGCTCAGCAGTGCCCGCGGGTTCAGTCGCACAGGCGGTAACCCTCTCCCTTGTCGGCGACGATCAGTCCGGGGTCGCCGAGTTTGCCGCGCAGCCGGCTGACGGCGGCGCGGACCGCGCTGGTGCGCGGGTCGAGGTGCTCGTCCCAGACGGTGCGGACGAACTCGTCGTGCGGCACCGGCGCTCCACCGGCGCTCAGCAGCAGGTGCAAGACCGCGAACTCCTTCAGGGTCAGCTCCAGCGATCGCCCGTCCACGGACACCTCGCGTCGCGTCTCATCCAGGGTGATGTTCCCGAAGCGCAGTACGGCGGGCGGCGGCTTCGGCGCGCGGCGGCTCAGCGCCCGCACGCGGGCGACGAGTTCGGTGAAGTCGAAGGGCTTGGCGAGGTAGTCGTCCGCGCCGAGCGTCGTCAGGCCGTAGATCTTGTCCGTGAGCTCGCCGGCCGCGGTCAGCATCAGAATCCGCGGAGGGTCGGAGAGTTCACGCAGCCGCCTGCACACCTCGTCGCCGCTCATGACCGGCAGATCGCGGTCGAGGAGCAACACGTCGTAGGCGGTGAGCAGGCACATCCGCTCGGCCTCCGCCCCGGTGGCGGCGATGTCGACCGCCATCGCCTGCCGGCGAAGGCCGGTGGCGATGGTGCGGGCGAGCACGCGGTGATCTTCGGCTACCAGGACTCTCATGTCCACATGAAACCAAGATCACGGTTCAGCGGGATAAGGACGCGGAGCGGTGTGCACCAAGCCTGTCGGCGCTGTAACGGGCCGGACCGGCCTTTATGCCGCTGTAACACCCTTATCCCACTGCACACACCAGGCTGCTTCTGTCTCGGCATGAACTTCGTCAAGCGCGCCGGGATGAGCCTTGGTGCCAGAAGATCCAGGACCGCCGCCTTGCTGGCGATCTTCGTCGTCATCTGCACCCTGCTCCTCGCCGGCTTCCTGCTGCAGGCCGCCGCCGCCCGCCAGGAGGCCGACGCGCAGCGCGCCATCGGCGTCGACGTCACCGTCAAGCGGCAGGGCCTGACCCCGGCCCTCGCCGACCGGCTCGGCGCCTCGGACCTGGTGCACCGCTACAACCCGGAGCTTCCCGTGCGGTCTTGGGCGCGCGGCTTCACGCCACTGGCGTCGAATGCGCCGAAGCCGGGCGGCACCGGTGCCGAGGAGAAGGAACAGGGCCCGCTGGCCGTGAACGGCGTCCGTGACTCGGGCATGCTGCTGCCCTTTTCGTACGGCTCGACGAAGATCACAGCGGGCCGCGGCATCACCCCGGAGGACGCGGACCGCGACGTCGCCATGATCGAGCAGCGCTTGGCCGATGAGAACCACCTCCAGGTCGGCGACACCATGCGGGTGCGGTCGTCGGACGGTAAGCGCACGGTACGGCTGACGGTCGTCGGCATCTTCCGGGACCCGATGCAGGATCCGACGAACTGGGCGCCGCCGCACGAGCTGCCCGGCAACGCGCTGTACGTACCGGTGAACACGGCCCAGAGACTCGGAACCGGCAGCGAGACGGTCAGCGAGGCGGTGTTCAAGATCGGTTCGCCGGGCCAGGCCCAGCAGCTGCACGCCGAGGCCGAACGACTCCTCGGCAAGGGCGGTTTCGACTTTCGCGTCAATGACAAGGCGTACCGGGACCAGGTCCGTCCCATCCAGCGGGTCGGCACGTTCGCGGGACTGATCGTCTGGGTGATCGCCCTGGCCGGAGCACTGATCCTCGGCCTCATCGTGACGCTCCAGATCCGCGAGCGGCGCACTGAGCTCGGGGTGCTGCTCTCGATGGGCGAGAAGAAGTGGAAGCTCATCGGCCAGCACGCCGTGGAGGTGGCGGCCGTAGCCCTGCCCGCCGTCGCGATCGCCGCTCTGGCCGGCTCGCTCGCCGGACAGTCCGCGGGTGACGCGCTCCTCGGCGGCCAGAGCGGCGAGCCGGTCACGTCGGCCGGTGCACCGGATGCCGAGATCGCTCCGCCCGTGGTGCGCGTCGAGCCCGCCACCGTCGGCAGGGTCGCCGGCATCGGGCTCGGGATCTCCCTGGTCTCCACCGTCATCCCGGGCATCGGAATCCTCCGCCTGCACCCCCGCTCCATCCTCGCCGACACCGAGTAGCCGGCCACCGGCATCGCACGGACCAGCCACCAACAGCGCACGACCACTCACCGGCGCGCACCGAGAGAGCCGAGATACCCATGAACTTCGTCAAACGCGCAGGGCTCAGCCTGTGGGCCCGCAAGGGCCGCACCCTGATCACCTTCGCCACCTTCCTCGTCATCTCCGTGATGGTGCTGGCCGGTGTCCTGATCAACGACGCGACGGCCCAGGCCGAGCAGGACGCCAAGCGCTCTGTGGGCGCCGAGATCAACCTCGATATGGATATGGGCCAGTTGGGAGGTGCCGGTGCCCTGCAGGCCCCGCGCATCGACGCCGCGACCGTCGACAAGCTCGGGGCTCTGCCCCAGGTGCAGAAGTACACCTACTCGATGTGGGACCGCGCCATCCTCAAGGGCGAGTACAAGCTGGTCGAGGGCGGCCCGGCCGAGCCCATGGGCCCCGGCGGCACCGCGAGCATCGGCGTGCTCGACTCCTCACTGCTGCCCGACTTCCGCAGCGGCACGTTCACGCTCCTGTCCGGTGAACACCTCACGGCCGCCGACAAGGACAAGAAGCAACTGCTGATCGAGGAGCGGCTGGCCAGGAAGAACGTTCTCAAGGTCGGCGACAGGATCACGCTGACCGGCAACGACGAGAAGACCACGGCCGACTTCACCGTCGGCGGCATCTACCGCGACCCGCGACCCGCGACCGAAGCCGACGCCGAGTACGGCGTCAACCCGGCCAACATGGTGTACGGAACGGTGGGCGGCCTCTCCGCACTCGCGCCCGAAGGGGAGGGGCCGCTGCAGGTCGGCAAGGCGACGTTCCTCCTCCAGGACGCCGATGTGCAGGGCGCGTTCAAGGACGAGGCGAAGCGGATCGCCGGCTCGGCGCTCGAGAGCTTCAAGCTGGACGCCAACGACAAGGCCATCCAGCAGATGACGGGCCCGCTCAAAAGCATCCGCTCCACGGCCACCGTCGCCATGTGGCTGATGGCCGTCGCCGGTGCGGCCGTCCTGGCCCTCCTGGTCAACCTCGCCGTCAAGCAACGTCGCAAGGAGTACGGCGTCCTGTTGGCCATGGGAGAGAAGAAGAGCAAGCTCATCGCCCAACAGGCCCTGGAGATCGTCGTGGTGGCCGCCATCGCCATCGGGGTGAGTTCCCTGTTCGCCCCGCGCCTGACCCAGAACGCCGGCCAGTCCCTGCTCGGCAGCGAAGCCTCCGCCGCCAAGCGGAAGCTCGACTCGTGGCAGCCCCCGGGCCCCGGCAGCACCGGGCTCGGCGAGGGCATCGACATGGACGACCAGCCGGTCGAGAACGCCGATCCCATCGACGAGATCACCGTGGCGCTCGACCCGGCGGACGTCGTCGCCGTAGGCGCCATCGGCCTCGGCGTCGGCCTCCTCGCCACCGCGATCCCGGCCGGCGCCGTGCTGCGCTTCAGCCCCCGCACCATCCTCACGAAGGGCAAGTGACCCGCCATGACCAGCGCCACCACCACCCCGCCCGTCCTGCGCCTCGCCGACGTCAGCCACACCTACGCCGGTCGGCGCCGCAGGACCACGGTCCTCAAGGGCATCGACTACGCCTTCGAACGCGGCACGTTCTACACCATCCTGGGCCCCTCGGGCAGCGGCAAGACCACTCTGCTCAGCCTCGCCAGCGGGCTCGACACCCCCACCAAGGGCACGATCAGCTTCGACGGGCAGGACCTCACCGAGCTCGGGCTCGGCAGCTACCGCAACAAGCACGCCGCCACGATCTTCCAGCAGTACAACCTCCTCACCTACATGACCGCCCTCCAGAACGTCACCACCGCCATGGAGATCACCGGCGCCAGGCCCGCGACCGGAAGCCGCAAGGCCCACGCCCTGCGGCTCCTCGAGAAGATCGGCCTCGACAAGGCGACGGCCACCCGCAATGTGCTGCAGCTCTCCGGCGGTCAGCAGCAGCGCGTCGCCATCGCCCGCGCCCTCGCCTGCGACGTCGACATCCTCTTCGCCGACGAACCCACCGGAAACCTCGACGAGGACACCGCCCAGGGCATCATCGACACCTTCCGCGAACTCGCCCACGAGCAGGGCTCATGCGTGGTCGTCGCCACCCACTCCCAGCAACTGGCCACCCAGTCCGACCGCGTCCTCAACCTGCGCAAGGGCAAGCTCACGGAGCAGGTGAACACCCGATGAGGTGCGGAGCGACAACGGGCCCGCACCCGACCTGCCGTACGGCTGGCCCGAGCCCAGGCATGGTCAGCCGAGCCTTCCCGTCAGGTAAGTCTCCAAAGACCTGGCGGACAGCTCACCACGCGCCCCGACGGCGTCGGCGATGCCCAAGCATGTGGTGCCGGAGAAGACGCCGAGCTCGTACTGGACGGAATCAACATCGAAAGAGCGGACGAGAAGGCCTACCTCGTAGGTGCCGGGATAAGTGACTTCACCGACGTACTGAATTCGATACGACCACGGCGGAAGGTCCGGCACGGCCCCTCCCTCGCCCACTTCGATTGCCTTCGATGTAAACGCCGCAACAGCCTCGTCGTACCAGGTGGCCAGGGCGATGAAGTTGACGTGCTGATTGGAGTCGACGTCACCGATCCGTGCACACAGTGGGGTGAAATGTGGGTAATAGTCCCGCTGGCGGCGCTCGTCCCCCGGACGCGTCATGGCGGACTGGCTCAACTCCGGCATCTGCAAGTCGGTGAGGTCCGCGATCAGCTCATCAGGAAGTGGAAGGGGTCCCGCAGCACCGTGCAGCACCACTGTGGCCTCGCCACTCCCTACTTCTTTGCCGCCGGCGAAGACTGCATGTACGAAGGTGAATGATGACCGCCCAACGCGGCGAACGCCGGTACGCACCTGAATGTTGCGGTCCACGCGGATGACCGGTGCGAGTCGTTCGACGCTTTGACTGACGAGCAAGACATGAAACGGGGTAAATCCGCCAGCGCCTACGAGCTGTTCGAAGCGGGGCAGTCGCACCCGTAACCGGGCGTCCTCCAGCCAACGCGCCATCCCGATCGTGCTCACCGTGCCATCCCTGCCGAGATCGGCCTGTCGCACCCGGATATCGGACTGCTTCGGGAACGCGGAACCACCGATGAAATTCATGGAAATCGACCTCAATATTGCCCCGAGATGCCCCTTCCGTCGAAGCCTAGGAGGGCCATCCGGTACGTGCATGAACCAGAGCGGCAACCCGTAGAACATCAGCGCCAGGTTTACGGACGACCCGGCAGTGGCTCAGCGGAGAGTCGTGACAACTAGGTTCACTGTTCAGTTCTCCCGAACTTGTACTCCATGGGGTCGGGCCACCCGGCGCCGATGTTCCAGGTGACACGCTCCTTGTCCAGCCAGGCGCGCGCGGTGTCGGGGACCGTGCGCATGTCGAGGATGTAGTCGTCCTGTCGGGCCTTGTCCAGGGTGTGTTCGTTGGAGCCCGGCTTCGCGGCACCCACACGGTAGGTGCGCATCACCTTGTCCTCGGCACCGAACGCCTTGAAGGCACCCTCGTAGAGCCGTCTTCGGGCAGTCCGGCGCCGCCCTGGCCGTCGAAGGTGCGGGCGCGGACCTGTGGGGCGGCACCAACCAGTTCGGCGCCATCTACCGTCCCGGCGCCTTCGGACCCGACGCCACCGCCACAGTCACCGTCACCTCCCAGGACCCCACCGGCGGCTGGGCCCGCGCGGGACTGATCGTGCGCAACGACCTGTCCACGGACGGGTCGGCGGGTTACGTCAACCTGGGGGTGACGCCGTCCAACGGCTGCGTCCTGTCCTGGGGACTCCGGGGCGAACGGCACCTTCGACTCCATCCGGCAGGCCGGCCCGTTCACCGCCCCGGTCCACCTGCGGCTGACCCGCACCGGCGGCACCTACACCGGCGAGGCGAGCACCGACGGCACGACCTGGACCACGATCGGTACCGCCACGCCCGGCGGCGTCGCGCAAGCGCAGGACGTGGGCGTCTTCATGACTGCCGCGAACGGCTGGACCGACACGCGGGGCATCGCGGACTTCGAGCACTTCACCGTCTCCTGACACCCGAGCACTCCCAGAGAGTGACGCGGGGCGACCATCCGGACGCGAGCGCGCGAGGCGGGTGTCCGGGTGGTGGTCCGCTGGGGTGGCCTCGGAAATCCGGGGCGGCCCACGCGAAGGAGACAACGGCATGTTCGGACAGTCGAAGGCGTTCAGCGGCTTCTCGGTCGACGACCTCGGCAAGGCCCGCCAGTTCTACGGCGAGACGCTCGGCCTCCCGGTGGAGGAGAGCGGGGAAGGCGACATGAGGATGCTCACGATCAAGCTGGGCAGCGGCGCCAGTGTCTTCGTCTACCCCAAGGACAACCACACACCCGCGAGCTTCACGATCCTGAACTTCCCCGTGGACGACATCGAGGCGGCCGTCGACGGGCTGGCGCAGCGCGGCGTGACCATGGAGCGCTACCCCGAGTTCGGGTCCGACGACAAGGGCATCGTCCGGGGCCCCGAGGGCGGCCCGACGGCGATCGCCTGGTTCAAGGACCCGGCGGGCAACGTCCTGTCCGTGCTTCAGGAGAACTGAGATTCAGGAGAACTGGGCCGTCGCCGAGCGCCCCTGAGGGGCGCGGGGAACTGCGCGACAAGCCACGACGTACCCGCAGCCGGTTGACAACGAATCGCGGCATCCCCTGTCAGACACTCAGCCACGAAGACGGGACATGGTCGGATCGAACAGCGGCTCCTCCGCGACGACCGCCTCGACCCGCTGGTCGAAGTAGCCGATGTGCACCGTGGTGCCGGGGGCGGTGAGTTCCGTGGGCAGCCAGGCGTAGGCGATGCCTTTGCCGATCGTGTAGCCGTAGGCGGCGCTGGTGACGTAGCCGACGGCGCGCTCCCCGTCGTAGACCGGCTCCTTACCCATGACCACCGACCGCGGGTCATCGATGGTGAGGCACGTCAGCTTGCGTCGTACGTCGGTCTTACGGCGCTCGAGGGCCGCCTTTCCGATGAAGTCGTCCTTGTCGAGCTTGACGGCGAAGCCGACGCCGGCCTCGTAGGGGTCGTGCTCGTAGGTCATGTCGGTGCCGAAGGAGCGGTAACCCTTCTCCAGGCGGAGGCTGTTGAAGGCGCCGCGGCCGGCGATGACGCCGCCGAGGGGCTGGGCGGCGGCCCAGAGGGTGTCCCAGAGCTTCTGTCCGAGGTCGGCGGTGGTGTAGAGCTCCCAGCCGAGTTCACCGACGTACGACAGCCGCATCGCCGTCACCGGGACGCTGCCGATGTGGGCGGGCTTGGCGCGGAAGTACTTCAGGCCGTCGTTCGTGAAGTCCTCGTCGGTGAGGGTCTGGAGCACCTTGCGGGCGAGCGGGCCCCACAGGCCGATGCAGCAGGTGCCGGGGGTGATGTCGCGGGCCTGGACCGTGCCGTCGGCGGGGAGGTGGCGGGTGAACCAGTCGAGGTCCAGGTTGCCGTTGGCGCCGACCTGGAAGAGGTCGCGGGCCAGGCGGGCGACGGTGATGTCGCTGCGGATGCCGCCGTCGTGGTCGAGGAGCAGGGTGTACGTCACCGAGCCGACGGACTTGGCGACCTTGCCGGTGCACAGGCGCTCCAGGAAGGCGGCGGCACCGGGGCCGCTGACTTCGAGGCGTTTGAGGGCCGTCATGTCGTACATCGCGACGGTCTCGCGCGTGGCCTGGGCCTCGGCGCCGACGATGGGCGACCAGAACTGCGCGGCCCAGTCGTTCGGGGTGGGGATGGAACGGCCTTCCACCAGGCCCGCGTTGGCCTCGTACCACTGCGGGCGCTCCCAGCCGTTGGCCTCCAGGAAGAACGCGCCGTGTTCCTGCTGGCGTGTGTGGAAGGGGCTGGTGCGGATCGGGCGGGGCTCACCCGAGGGCTGGAGCGGGTGGAGGATGTCGTAGACCTCGACGAAGTTCTGGCAGTCGCGGGCCAGGACGTACTCCGGGGTGAGCTGGTGCGGCTCGAAGCGGTTGACGTCGCACTCGTGCAGGTCGAAGGACGAGCAGTGGCCGTCGACCAGCCATTCGGCCATGGCCCGGCCGACGCCCGCGGAGTGGGTGACCCAGACGGCCTCGGCGACCCAGAAGCCCTTGACGTCCGGGGACTCGCCGAGCAGCGGGAAGTTGTCGGTGGTGAAGGAGAACAGGCCGTTGATGCCTTCCTCCACCTTCGCCTCCTTCGTCGCGGGGAGCAGGGACTGGGTCTCGGTCCAGGCGTCCGCGAAGTCCTCCTCGGTGAACTTCAGGACCGACGGCATCTGGTCGGCCTCGTCGACGGAGAGGATGTCGTCGGCGGTGATGGGCATCGGGCGGTGGCCGTAGGAGCCGATGCCGATGGCGTCGAAGCGGTCGCGGTAGTAGAGGTCGGCGTCCTGGTGGCGCAGGATCGGGCGGACGGCCTCCTCGGTCTGGCCGGCGAGGGCGGGGACCGGGCCGGTCCAGGCGAGCTGGTGGGCGAGCGGGGTGAGCGGGAGGTTCATGCCCACCATGCGGGCGATCTTCGGGCCCCAGATGCCGGCGCAGCAGACGACGATGTCGGCGTCCAGATCGCCTTGGTCGGTACGGACACCCGTCACCTCGCCGTCGGCCCGGAGTACGTCGAGAACCTCGTGGCGGGCCAGGAAGCGCACGCCGCGCTCGGTGGCCCGGCGGATCTGCGCCTCGACGGCGAGGACGGCCTTGGCGAGGCCGTCGGTCGGCACGAGGAGGCCGCCCAGGACCCGGTCCGGGTTCACCAGCGGGTGCTGCTCGACGCATTCGTCGGCGGTCAGGAGGCGGGACTCGATGCCCCAGGCGGTGATCCAGCCGTGGCGGCGGCGCAGTTCGGTGAGGCGCTCGGGGGTGGTGGCCACTTCGAGGCCGCCGACCTGGAGGAAGCAGGGCTTGCCGTCGACGTCGAGGGAGCAGAACTTCTCGACGGTGTAGCGGGCCAGTTCCGTCATGGTCTTGGAGGAGTTCGTCTGGAAGACCAGGCCCGGGGCGTGTGAGCTGGAGCCGCCGGTGGCGGGCAGCGGGCCCTGGTCGACCACGGTCACTTCGGTCCAGCCTCGTGCGGAGATCTCGTCCGCGAGGGCCGCCCCCACGACGCCCGCTCCGATGATCACCACTCGGGGTCCCGCCATCGCCGCACCTCCGGTTGCTTTCTGCGCAACATGATTCAGGTTGCGCAACTCAATGTGCCTGCCTGGCAGGTTGGGTGTCAAGGGGTCCAGTGACGTCGGAGAACAGCTGGGAAAACAGCAATGCCCGGCGGGTGGTGCGCGTGCGTGCGCACCACCCGCCGGGCATCCGTGAAGGTCCTACTTGATCCAGGCGTCCACCTTGTCGCGGTTGGCCGCGACCCACTTCTCGGCCGCCGCCTCGGGGGTCATCTTGTCCACCGCGATGTACTTGGCCACGACGTTCTGGTCGTCGTTCGTCCAGGTGAAGTTCTTCACCAGGTCATAGGCCGGGCTGCCCGACTCGGCGAACTTCTTGCTGACGATCTTGTCGAGCTTGTACACGGGGTAGTCGCAGGCGACCTTCTCGGCGTCGGCGTCACAGCCCGCCTTGTACTCCGGCAGCTTGATCTTCTTCAGTGGCACCTCGGACATGAACCACTGCGGCTCGTAGAAGTAGCCGATCACCCATTCCTTGTTCTTCTCCGCCTTGCGGAAGGCCTGGATGAGAGCGGTCTCACTGCCCGCGTACACGACCTTGTAGTCCAGCTTCAGGTTCTTCACCAGAGCCTCGTCGTTGGTGACGAACGACGGGTCACCGTCGAGGAGTTGGCCCTTGCCGCCGGACTCGGACGTCTTGAACTTCGCCGCGTACTTGTTGAGGTTGTTCCAGTCGAGGATGTCCGGGTGCGCCTCGGCCAGCCACGGCGGCACATACCAGCCGATGAGGCCTTCGTTGCCGGTCGCGCCGGCGTCGACGGCGGTCTTCTGGTCGGTGATGTACTTCTTCTTCAGGTCGTCGTGGCCCCAGTTCTCGACGACGGCATCGACCTCGCCCGTCCCGAAGCCCTGCCAGGCGATCTCTTCCTTCAGGTCCTTCTTGGTGACCTTGCAGCCGAGATCCTTCTCCGCGACATGGGCGAGGACGGCCGCGTTGGCCTCGTAGCCCACCCACGGGTTGACCGCGAGGTTGAAGGTGTCGCACTTGTCGGAGCCGGCCGAGCCGCCGGCGTCCGAGGAACTGTCGCCGACCTTCGTACCGCCGCAGGCGGACAGGGTCAGTCCGATAACAGCTGCGCCCGCTATGCCGGCCACGCCGACTCTCCACTGTCTTGCTTGCCTTGCCATGGTCAGTTGCTCCTTTTATGCACTGGTGCGTCGCGCCGCTGCCTGAGTGATCCGGTCGAACATGACTCCGAGAAGGACGATGGCCAGCCCCGCGGCGAGCCCCTTCCCGTACAGCTGTCCCTGTGAGAAGCCGGCCACGACGTCGTAGCCGAGAGCGCCTGCCCCCACCAGGCCGCCCACCACAACCATCGACAGCACGTAGATGAGGCCCTGGTTGGTCGCGAGAGTCAGGGCGCCGCGTGCCATCGGCAGTTGGACCTTGGTGATGATCTGCCAGGTGTTGCACCCGGCTGAGGTGGCCGCCTCCACGGTGGTGGCGGGCACGTTCCGAACCCCGTCCGCGATGATCTTCGTGGCCACGGGAGCCGCGTACACGATCGCGGCGACGATCGCTGTGAAGCGGGTCGCGCCGAACAGCGCCAGGAACGGTACGAGATAGACGAACGGCGGCATGACCTGCGCCGCGTCCAGGGTGGGCCGCATCAGCCGGTCCACCAGCGGGCTGCGTCCCATCCACACCCCGAAGACGATGCCGAGCAGCATCACGAGGACGGTCGCGACGGCGGTGGACGCGAGCGTCGTCATCGCGTCGGACCACACCCCGGTGCCGACGAGCAGTCCCACGCACACGACGGTGGTGATCGCGGCGCGCGGGCCGCCGAGCACCACGCCGAGTCCGATCAGGGCGGCGCCGACGAGCCACCACGGGGAGTCGGTGAGCAACGACTGGAACGGGTTGAGCAGGCCGTTGGTGATCGCGTCACGGAAGGCGTTGGTCAGACCGGACAGATTGTCCTGCGCCCAGGTGGTCGCGGTGTCCGCCGCGCTCGCGATCTTGCTTCCGGTCGTGCCCTCGCCGGGGAACTCCGCCGCCCAGAGATACGTGTGCGACATGTAGACGAGTACGGCTGTGACCGCGGCGCCCGCTCCCAGCAGGGGCCGCCGCCAGGCGAGGAACCGGCCGGACGACTTCCGGGCGGCCTCCTCGCGGGTGCTCGCCGCGGTGGTGACCCGGTCCAGGACGATCGCCAGGACGACGATGGCGAGGCCGGCGTTGAAAGCCGTACCGACGTCGAGCGACTGGAGTGCCTGGAGGACGGTCTTGCCGAGGCCGGGCGCGTCGATCAGGGCGGTGATGGTCACCATGGCCAGGGCGGCCATGATCGACTGGTTGACGCCCATCACCACGGTCCGTTTGGACATCGGCAGCAGGACCTTGAGCAGCGCCTGCCGCTGGGTGGCGCCCATCGAGTCGGCCGCCTCGACGGTGGTCTCAGGCACCGAGCGGATGGCGTGCGCGGTGATACGGATGGCCGGCGGGGCCGCGTAGATGACGGTGGCGATGGTGGCGGAGGCGGGGCCGATGAGGAAGAACAGGGTCATCGGGGCCAGATAGACGAAGGTCGGCATCGTCTGCATGAAGTCCAGGAAGGGCGTCACGATCCGGTTGAACCGGTCGTTGAGCCCCGCCCACACGCCCAGCGGGATCGCGAACAGCAGCGCGACGAAGACCGCGGAGAGGGTGAGCGCCAGGGTGTCCATGCTCTCCTGCCACAGGCCCTGAAGCCCGAGGAAGGTGAAGCCGGCCACCGCCAGCAGCGCCACCCGCCAGTTGCCCACGGCCCAGGAGACATAGCCGGTGATGCCGACGACGCCGAGCCAGCCGATCTGCGGGACGGGGCGGTCGCCGGAGGGCTGGGAGATCAGCTCCTGGACGAAGGTCACCAGGTTGTCGATGACCAGCCGGATCTCGTTGAAGAAGTAGAGGAAGAGCGGGTTGGAATTGCGGTTCGCGCCGATCGAGTCGTTGAGGTCGTTGAACCACCGGTGCAGGTCGGTCAGGTCGGCCGCGGCGAGCGTCAGGGTCTGCTTGCCGCGCAGCAGGGCGAACAGCACCAGCCAGGCGACCAGGATCGCGGCCACCATCGTGCGCCGGCTGACCCGGCGGACCCGGGTGGCGGGCGGCGCGGGCTCCTGCGTCTTTTGTGGCGTCTCCGGTTTCTCCACGGCGACGGTCATCACGCGCCGCCTTCCTGCCCGGCGACCACCGCGAGGATCTCCTCGTCACCGACGATGCCGAGCAGTTTGCCGTCCTCGACCACCTTGACCGGCTTCTCGGCCGCGAGGACGGCGCGGGTGGCCTCCCGTACGACGACGTCCGGGCCCAGTTCGGGGCCGTCCAGGGCGTCGCCCTCCGCCACCGGGCGCATGATCCAGCGCAGGGTGAGGACGTCGCCGCGCGGGACGTCCTTGACGAAGTCGCGTACGTAGTCGTCGGCGGGGGCGCCGACGAGTTCGTCGCCGGTGCCGCACTGGACCATCTTGCCGTCGCGCATGATGAGGATGCGGTCGCCGAGTTTGAGGGCCTCGGAGAGGTCGTGGGTGATGAACACCATGGTCTTGCCGACCTCGTGGTGCAGCCGGATGACCTCGCTCTGCATGTCGCGGCGGATCAGCGGGTCGAGGGCGGAGAACGGTTCGTCGAAGAAGAGGACGTCGGGGTCGCCCGCCAACGCCCGTGCCAGGCCCACGCGTTGCTGCATGCCGCCGGAGAGCTGGTCGGGGTAGGAGTTCTCGTAGCCGGAGAGGCCGACCAGCTCGACGACCTCCAGGGCCCGCTTGGTGCGGGCGGACTTGCTCAGGCCGCGGATCTCCAGCCCGAAGCTCACGTTGTCGACGACGCGGCGGTGGGGCAGCAGCCCGAAGTGCTGGAAGACCATGGAGAACTTGCTGCGGCGCAGTTCGCGCAGGCGTCTCGCGTCCGCGTCGCGGATGTCCTCGCCCTCGAAGACGATCTCGCCGGTGGTGGGTTCGATCAGCCGGGTCAGACATCGCACCAGCGTGGACTTGCCGGAGCCGGACAGGCCCATGACGACGAAGACCTCGCCCGGCGCGACCTCGAAGTTGACGTCGCGTACGGCGGCGGTGCACCCGGCGCGATCCATGAGCTCGCGTCGGGTGAGCCCGCGCAGCTCCTCGGAGGCCGGTACCTGGTCCGCCTTCGGCCCGAACACCTTCCACAGATTGCGCACGGATATGACCGGAGTGCCATCCGAGTCCTGGGGGGTGCCGCGCCGCTGCGGCACCTCGGTCTGTGTTGGGGTCATGATCGACCTCTCTGGGCGTTCAGCCGCGGAACCAGTGCTGCGGCCGGGGTTGGATGTTCTGCCAGATGTGCTTGGGCTCTCGGTACTCGTCCAGGCCGGTCGGTCCCAGCTCCCGGCCCACGCCCGAGTGGCCGAAGCCACCCCATTCCGCTTGCGGCACATAGGGGTGGTAGTCGTTGATCCACACCGTGCCGTGACGCAGCCGCCGGGCGACCCGCAGGGCCTTCCCGCCGTCCTGCGTCCACACGGCCCCGGCGAGTCCGTACTCGGTGTCGTTCGCGATGCGTACGGCGTCGTCCTCGTCGGTGAAGCGCTCCACGGTGAGCACGGGCCCGAAGGACTCCTCGTGCACCACACGCATGTCCTGCCGGCACTCGTCGAGGACGGTCGGCGGGTAGTAGTGGCCGTTCGCCAGGGCCGGGTCGTCGGGCCGTTCCCCGCCGCAGCGCAGGACGGCGCCCTCGGCGATCCCTACGGCGACGTACGCCTCGACCTTCGCCAGGTGCTGGGCGGAGATCAGCGCCCCGGTCTCGGCCTCGGGGTCGAAGGGGCCCCCGAGGCGGATCTGCCGGGCCCGGCGGACGACCTCGTCGACGAAGCGGTCGTGCAGCGAGTCCTCGACGATCAGCCGGGCGCCGGCCGAGCAGACCTGCCCGGAGTGCAGAAAGACGGCCGTGAGCGCGAAGTCCACGGCCGTCTCGAAGTCGGCGTCGGCGAAGACCACGTTCGGGTTCTTGCCGCCGAGCTCCAGCGCCACCTTCTTCACGCTCGCCGCGGCCGTGGCCATGATCCGTTTGCCGGTCTCCACGCCCCCGGTGAAGGAGACCAGGTCGACGGCGGGGTCCTCGGAGAGCGGTGCGCCCGCCTCGGGCCCGGCGCCGAGGACGAGGTTGGCGGCGCCGGCCGGGATCCCGGCCTCCTCCAGCGCCCTCATCAGCAGGATCGAGGTGGAGGGGGTGAGCTCGCTCGGCTTGAGGACGATCGTGTTGCCGGCGAGGAGGGCCGGGGCGACCTTCCAACTGGCCTGCAGCAGCGGGTAGTTCCAGGGCGTGATCAGCCCGCACACCCCGACGGGCTCGTGGACGACGCGGCTGACGGCGTCGTCCCGTCCGGTGTCGATCACCCGGCCGGCGTCGGTGCCGCCGAGCCCTCCGTAGTAGCGGAAGCAGGAGACGACGTCGGCGATGTCGTACTCGCTCTCCACCAGCCGCTTGCCGGTGTCCAGAGACTCGGCGCGGGCGAACTCCTTGGCGTCGCGCTCCATGATGTCGGCGGTCCGCAGCAGCAGCGCGCCGCGCTCGCGCTCGGGGGTCCGCGGCCAGGGTCCCTCGTCGAAGGCGCGACGAGCCGCGGCGATCGCCGCCTCGGCGTCCGGACGCGTCCCTTCCGCAACGGTCGCCGAGAGCGTGCCGTCAGCGGGGCAGCGGATCTCGCGGAGGCCTCCGGCCACCGGGTCCCGCCAGGAACCGTCCACATACAGATCTGCCATGCGCCAAGCCCCTCAGCTGAAATTCGTTGCGCATTGTGCATCAAATTGCTAGTGGTGGAACACCCTCGCGAATGTGCAGACATACGTCAAGGGTTTGCCGGATGACGATTCAGCACCGTCCCATCGGCCCCTTCTCTCTTGACCGAGGCCCCTGTACGCCTGAACTATGTTGCGTATCGCTCACCATGTTGTGCATTACGCACCGACGGAGGCCGACGTGTCCCTCAAGTACCCTCGATCACGGCCTGGCCGTGAGTACGTCCTCACCCTCTCGTGTCCCGACAGCGCGGGACTGGTCCACGCCGTGAGCGGCTTCCTTGTCCGGAACTCCGGCAACATCCTGGAGAGCCAGCAATTCGATGATCGGCTCCAGGGCCGATTCTTCATGAGGGTCCACTTCGACGTTTCCGACCCAAACGCGGATCTGGAAACTCTGCGTTACCGATTCGGCCCCGTGGCGGAGGCCTACCGGATCTCCTGGACCCTACAGGACGCCTCGACACCGACCCGGACGCTCATCATGGTCTCCAGGTTCGGCCACTGCCTCAACGACCTGCTCTTCCGCCGGCGCACGGGCTCCCTCAACATCGAGATCCCCGCGATCGTCTCCAACCATCCCGACTTCGAGTCGCTGGCGGAGACCTACGGCATCCCCTTCCATCACGTCCCGGTCACCAAGGACACCAAGGGCGAGGCCGAGGCGCGGCTGCTGGAGCTGGTGCGCGAGCTGGACATCGACCTGGTGGTGCTGGCCCGCTATATGCAGGTCCTCTCCGACGACCTGTGCAAGCAGCTCGAAGGGCGGGCCATCAACATCCACCACTCCTTCCTACCCAGCTTCAAGGGCGCGCGCCCGTACGAGCAGGCCTACGACCGGGGGGTGAAGCTCGT
This sequence comes from Streptomyces sp. NBC_00457, assembly GCF_036014015.1. Lineage (NCBI taxonomy): Bacteria > Bacillati > Actinomycetota > Actinomycetes > Kitasatosporales > Streptomycetaceae > Streptomyces > Streptomyces sp. NBC_00457. The sequence goes on from NZ_CP107905.1 coordinate 1,363,750, forward strand.
CGGCGCGACCGCGCACTACGTCACGCCCGATCTCGACGAGGGGCAGATCATCGAGCAGGAGGTGGTCAGGGTGGACCACTCGCTCGACCCCGGAGAGCTGGTCACGGTCGGACGGGACGTCGAGGCGCAGGTGCTCGCGCACGCGGTGAAGTGGCACAGCGAGAACCGCGTGATGGTGGACGGCAACCGCACGGTGGTCTTCCGCTGAGCCGCACATGACCGAGGGCGGGACCGGACTCCGGCCCCGCCCTTGTCGTATACGACGATCGATGCCGTCGTAGGTCTACCCGGTCTGCTTCTCAGCGTCACGGAGCCGGTAGTACGCGGCCTTGGAGGCGGCCAGCGGCTGCTTGCCGAGGATCAGGTCGGCGGCCTTCTCGGCGATCATCATCACCGGGGCGTAGATGTTGCCGTTGGTGACGTACGGCATCACCGACGCGTCGACGACACGCAGACCCTCGACGCCGTGCACGCGCATGCTCTCCGGGTCGACGACTGCCATCTCGTCGGCGGAGGTGCCCATCTTGCAGGTGCAGGACGGGTGTAGCGCGGTCTCGCCCTCCTTGGCGACCCAGTCGAGGATCTCCTCGTCCGAATCCACCGTGGGTCCGGGCGAGATCTCCCCGTCGTTGTACGGGGCCATCGCGGGCTGGTTGAGCAGCTTGCGGGCGACGCGGATGGCCTCGACCCACTCGCGCCGGTCCTGCTCGGTGGAGAGGTAGTTGAAGCGCAGCGCCGGGTGCTCGCGCGGGTCCTTGCTCTTGATCTTCACCGAGCCGATCGCGTCGGAGTACATGGGCCCCACGTGCACCTGGTAGCCATGGCCGCCGGCCGGCGAGGAGCCGTCGTAGCGGACCGCGATGGGCAGGAAGTGGAACATCAGGTTGGGGTAGTCCACGTCCTCGTTGCTGCGGGCGAAGCCGCCCGCCTCGAAGTGGTTGGTTGCGGCGGGGCCCTTGCGGAAGAGCCACTGGAGCCCGATGAAGGGGGCGCGCCACTTCGCCATGTACGGCTGCATGGAGACCGGCTGCTTGCAGGCGTACTGGATGTAGACCTCCAGGTGGTCCTGCATGTTCTCGCCGACGCCCGGCAGATCGTGGACGACGTCGATGCCGAGGGCGCTCAGCTCCCGCGCGTTGCCCACGCCGGAGAGCTGGAGCAGCTGCGGGGAGTTGATCGCGCCGCCGCACAGGATGACTTCCTTGGCGCGGACCTGCTGGGGGGCACCCTTGCCGCGCCGGTATTCGACACCGACGGCGCGCTTGCCCTCGAAGAGGACGCGCGTGACGAGGGCGCGTGTCCTGACGGTGAGGTTGGGCCGCTTCCTGACGGGCTTGAGGTACGCCTTCGAGGCAGACAGCCGGCGTCCGCGGTGGACGTTGCGGTCGAACTTGGCGAAGCCTTCCTGCCGGTAGCCGTTGACGTCGTCGGTGGGCGCGTAGCCCGCCTCCTCGGTGGCCTTGAGGAAGGCGCCGAACAACGGGTTGGTCGCGGGGCCGCGTTCGAGGACGAGGGGGCCGTCATGGCCTCGGAACTCGTCGTCCGGATCGGCCGCCAGGCAGTTCTCCATCCGCCGGAAGTACGGCAGACAGTGCGCGTAGTCCCAGGTCTCCATGCCCGGATCGGCCGCCCAGCGCTCGTAGTCCATGGGGTTGCCGCGCTGGAAGATCATGCCGTTGATGCTGCTGGAGCCGCCCAGCACCTTGCCGCGCGCGTGGTAGACGCGCCGGCCCCCCATGTGGGGCTCGGGTTCCGACTCGTACTTCCAGTCGTAGAAGCGGCTGCCGATCGGATAGGTCAGCGCGGCGGGCATCTGGATGAAGACGTCCCACGGGTGGTCGGAGCGGCCGGCCTCCAGGACCAGCACCTGGTTCGCCGGGTCCGCGGAGAGTCTGTTCGCCAGCGCACTGCCGGCCGATCCACCGCCGACGATGACGAAGTCGTACTGCAGGGGAGCCATGGTGCCTCGTCTCGCTCGCGCCGTAGATACGCGAGGCATGCTAGTACCAGTAGCGCTATACGCACTAGGTTGCGAACCACGCAACCTACGGCTCCCGAGTTTCGGCTCTGTTGCTTGCAACGCTGTTGTTTACTACGCGTATAGTTTTACTGTGAGCAACCACAGCCAAGACACCGAAACGTCAAGTTCGCAGGCCGGCGGAGTGCAGTCGGTCGACCGCGCCATCAGCGTCCTGGAGATCCTGGCCCAGCGTGGCGAGGCAGGGGTCAGCGAGGTGGCGGCCGAGATCGAGGTGCACAAGTCCACCGCGTTCCGATTGCTCGGCGCCCTGGAGGCGCGCGGCCTGGTGGAGCAGGCGGGCGAGCGCGGCAAGTACCGCCTCGGCTTCGGCATCGTACGGCTGGCCGGTGCGGTCACGGGACGCATCGACATCACCCAGCAGGGCCGCCCGGTCTGCGAGCGGCTCGCCGAGGAGATCGGCGAAACCGTCAACATCGCCGTGCTGCAAGAGAATTACGCGGTCAACCTCTACGAGGTACGTGGACCGGGAGCCGTCAGCGCGTACAACTGGGTCGGACAGCTGACCCCGCTGCACGCCACCTCCAGCGGCAAGATCCTGCTGGCCCACCTGCCGGCCAAGGAGCGCGCCGCACTGCTCGCCGGGACCGGCCTGAGCAAGGTCACCCCGCGCACCATCACCGCGAAGACGAAGCTCGAGAAGAACCTCGCGGAGGCCCGCGAGCGCGGCTACGCCATGGGCCTGGAGGAACTGGAGGTCGGCCTGCACGCCATGGCCGCACCGGTCCGCGACCGGGACGGCCAGGTCATCGCGGCGCTCAGCGCCTCCGGACCCTCGTACCGCTTCACCGAGGAGCGCATGCACGAACTCTCCCCGGTGCTGCTCAAGGGCGCGGAGGAGATCAGCCACCGGATGGGCCACCTGGGCTGACCGGCCCCGGCCACGGCCCGCCGGCGCCCAGACGCTCCTGCACCCAGTCGTGGAACGCGCCGATGTGGTGCTCGCTGGGAACCAGCACACCGCCCTTGGCGTACATGCGGGAGCGCATTCCGGGCTGTGTGCGCTCGCAGGCGTCGAAGTCCTGGCGGTTGACCCGGTCGAAGAGTTCCACGGACCGGCTGACGTCCTTGCCGCTCTCGACGACGTGCGGGAGGTAGAGCCAGTCGCACTCGACGATCGTGCGGTCGACGGCCACCGGATACATGCGGTGGAAGATCACATGGTCGGGGACGAGGTTGATGAACACCTGGGGCCTGACCGTGATCGCGTAGTAGCGGCGGTCCTGGTCGTCGGCGACCCCGGGGATGCGGTCCAGACCCGCGGAGCCGTCCACGGTGAAGCCCTGGACGTCCTCGCCGAACTCGGCGCCGTGACCCACGTAGAACTGGGCTGCGTAACCGTCCGCGAACTCCGGCAGCACCTCCGTCAGTTCGGGGTGGATGGTCGCGCAGTGGTAGCACTCCATGAAGTTCTCGATGATGAGCTTCCAGTTCGCCCGCACGTCGTAGACGATCCGCTTGCCGACGGAGAGGTTCTCGATGTCGTAGCGCCCGATCGACTCGACGTCGCCGAGGCGGGCGACGACATCACCGATGACGTCCTCGTCGAAGTCGGGCGGGTTCTCCGCCAGGCAGACCCAGACATAGCCGAGCCATTCGCGGACGGCCACGCTCACCAGGCCGTACTCGGTACGGCCGACGTCGGGCATCCTGGTGAGGTTGGGCGCGGCGACGAGCTTGCCGTCCAGTCCGTACGTCCAGGCGTGGTACGGGCATTGGAAGGCCCGCTTGACCTCGCCGGCCTCCTCGGTGCAGAGCCTGGCGCCCCGGTGCCGGCAGACGTTGAAGTACGCACGGACGCTGTTGTCCCGTGCCCGGGTGACCAGGATGCTCTCGCGGCCCACGTCGACGGTGCGGAAGGCGCCCGGCTTGGCCAGGTCGGAGGCGCGGGCCGCACAGAACCACATGGTCTCGAAGATGCGCTCCTGCTCCTGGGCGAAGACCGCCGCATCCGTGTAGGAGGAGCCGGGGAGAGTGGCGATCAGACTGTCCGGCAGGCTGGTCGAGGTCACGGTGCACTCCTCGGAGGACGTCGGGGAGAGCGCCCCGTAAGGGGCGCGGGGAACTGCGCGACCAGCCACAACGGCGCCGCGGAATCACAACAACCCATCAAGGCGCGCTCAGCTGCTTGCGCCACCGCATGAACAGCCGCGGCTGGTTCATGCCGAGCACCGCGACCGGAACTCCGGCCCGCCGGTAGACGGCCAAAACGTTCCGGTCGTCCACGGCGCCCACCTCCACCGTCACACTGTCGGAGACACCCGCGTGACCGGCGAACTGGATCTTCACGCCGTACTGGTCCGACCAGAAGTACGGCGGCCTGGGCATGCCCGCTTCCAGCTCCCCGCCCGCCAGCAGCGCGGCGACGGCCGCGTCGGGGCGTTCCCGCGCACCGGTCCAGTGCTCGACCCGGCGGTGGGCGCCCAGGCGTGGGTCGTACCAGTTGGCGCAGTCGCCGACCGCGACCACCCCGGCCAGGCTGGTGCGGCCGTCGGCGCCGCACTTGACGCCGTTGTCGAGTTCGACGCCGGAGCCTTCCAGCCACTCGACGCACGGACGCGCCCCCACCCCCACCACGACGATGTCGGCGGGGATGGATCGGCCGTCCTCGAGCAGGACGGCGTCGACACGGGTCTCTCCGCTCAGCCCTTTGACGCCCACGCCGCACAACAGCCGTACGCCGTGGTCCGCATGGAGGGCGGAGACGACCCCGCCCATGGTCTCGCCGAGAGGGCCGGCGAGCGGTGTCGGTGCCACCTCGACGACCGTCACGTCGACGCCGAGCGCGTACGCGGTGGAGGCGACCTCGGCACCGATGAAGCCGCCACCGATCACCACCAGCCGTCCGCCCAGGGCGAGTTCGTCGCGCAGGGCGCGGGCGTCGTCCAGGGTGCGCAGGACGTGCACTCCGGCCAGACCCGCACTGCCGGGCAGGGTGCGCGCGGCGGCGCCGGTCGCGATGACGACGCCGTCGGCGCGGACCTCCCGTCCGTCGGCGAGCCGGACGGCACGCTCGGCGCGGTCGAGCCCGGTGGCGCGGGTGCCGAGCAGCCACTCGGCCCGCAGGTCCTCGCCGTCCGTCTCCAGCGCCAGGTCCGCCTCGCCGAGGGCGCCGGCCAGGAACTCCTTGGACAGCGGCGGACGGTCGTACGGGCGATGGGTCTCGTCGCCGATGACGACCAGCCGCCCGTCGTAGCCCTGCTTCCGCAGCGAGCGCGCCGCCGACAGTCCGGCCAGCGAGGCGCCGACCACGGCCACGGTTCTCACGCGGGACCGGCGGCGAGCCGGGCCGCGACGCAGGGCGGCAGGTTGGGGGCGTCGGTGGAGACACGGACGTAGATCACGCCGTCCTCGACCATGACCTCGTGCGTGCGCACCGGGAGCTTGGCCGGCGGGGCGTCGACGGCGCCGGTGCGCAGGTCGAACTTCGAGGAATGCAGCGGACACTCCACCTCACAGCCCTCCAGCCAGCCGTCGGCGAGCGAGGCGTCCTGGTGGGTGCAGGTGTCGTCGATGGCGAAGACCTCACCGTCGTCGGTGTGGAACACCGAGACCGGCGGATCGATGTCGAGCCGGAAGGCCTCACCTCGCGGAAGATCCGCGAGACGGCACGCGGGAATCATCATGACACCTCGGTGCGTATAACGAAACGGATTGCGGTAAGCGCAACGTCAGTCTGAGGTCGCCCCGGAATCCTTGTCAAGGGATTCCAGGGCGGCGGATATGCGCCGACGGTGGTTGCCTGTCGCGCAACGATGTGCGCGATAGGGAACAGCGTCAGGAGTGTGCGGAACCTCGGCCGCGACCGTGGCCGTCTCGCCGTGCCCGGTGTATACGACCGTGATGAGACGGGCCGTACGCGCGGCCGTCAGAAGACCACCACCGAGCGCAGGACGTCGCCGCCGTGCATCCGCTCGAAGGCCTTCTCCACCTCGTCCAGGGCGATGGTCTCCGTGACGAAGGCGTCCAGGTCGAGGCGGCCCTGGAGATAGAGGTCGATGAGCATCGGGAAGTCCCGGGAGGGCAGGCAGTCGCCGTACCAGGAGGACTTCAGCGCCCCGCCACGGCCGAAGACGTCCAGCAGGGGCAGTTCGAGCTTCATCTCGGGGGTGGGGACGCCGACGAGGACGACCGTGCCGGCGAGGTCGCGGGCGTAGAAGGCCTGCTTGTAGGTCTCCGGGCGGCCGACCGCCTCGATGACGACATCGGCGCCGAAGCCGCCGGTCAGCTCGCGGATCGCCTCGACGGGGTCGGCCTCCTTGGAGTTGACCGTGTGGGTCGCCCCCAGCTTCTTGGCGGTGGCCAGTTTCCGGTCGTCGATGTCGACGGCGATGGTCTTCGCCGCGCCCGCCAGATTCGCCCCGACGACCGCCGCGTCCCCGACACCGCCACAGCCGATGACCGCCACGGTGTCGCCGCGGCCGACCTTGCCGGTGTTGATCGCGGCGCCGATGCCCGCCATCACCCCGCAGCCGAGCAGTCCGGCGGCAGCCGCGGACGCGGCCCGGTCGACCTTGGTGCACTGCCCGGCCGCGACTAGTGTCTTCTCCGCGAAGGCGCCGATGCCCAGCGCCGGAGACAGTTCGGTGCCGTCGAGCAAGGTCATCTTCTGCTGGGCGTTGTGCGTGTTGAAGCAGTACCAGGGGCGTCCGCGCAGACAGGCCCGGCACTGCCCGCACACGGCCCGCCAGTTCAGGATGACGAAGTCGCCGGGCGTGACGTCGGTGACCCCCTCCCCCACCGACTCCACGACGCCCGCGGCCTCATGGCCCAGCAGGAAGGGGAAGTCGTCGTTGATGCCGCCCTCGCGATAGTGCAGATCGGTGTGGCAGACCCCGCAGGCCTCGATCTTCACCAGGGCCTCCCCCGGACCGGGGTCGGGCACGATGATCGTCTCCAGGCTGACGGGGGCACCCTTGCCCCGCGCGACGACAGCTCGGACCTGATGCGTCATGGCCACTCCTCGGCTGGTACGAGACCTGAGTCGAATGTTGCTCATTGCGGCACCCATCTCGCGTGCCGCAACACAGGATCAGGGAGGGCCACCGGGGGGTCAAGCCTCCCGGACGCGGACGTACGGCAGAAACCGTCGCCGCACGACGGCCCGGCCGACCGGTGATAGCGTTGCCCGGAATTTACGGAGACCCGATGGAACGACGCCAGCTGGAATACTTCATCGCCGTGGTCGAGCACGGCGGATTCACAGCCGCGGCCATTGCGCTCCACGTAGCGCAGCCTTCACTTTCCCATGCGATCCGCACTCTGGAGCGCGAATTCGGCGGGAAACTCTTTCACCGCCTCCCGCACGGCGTCGTACTCACCGCGGCGGGCGAAGCGCTCGTCCAGCCGGCCCGGCAGGTGCTGCGCGATCTGACCACGGCCGGTTCCCTGGTCCGTGAAGTCCTCGGGCTCAGCGGCGGGCGGCTCGACATCGTCTCCCAGACGACGCTTTCGGTCGATCCGCTCGCCGGGATGCTGGGGCGTCTGCATCGCGCGCATCCGAAGGTCTCCGTGCGCGTGGTCGACCCGGAGCAGGGCCCTGCCGTGGCCCACATGGTCGCCGCCGGTCAGTGCGAACTGGGTCTGGTGGACGCCTCGGTGCCCACGGCCGACCTGCGCGGCATGGACCTGCCCGAGCAGGAGATGCACGTCGTGCTGCCCCCGGACCACCCTCATCCGCCGGGCGACACCATCACCTCGCGCGAACTGGCCGCACTGGACCTCATCGTGACCCCGCCGGACACCGAGACCCGGGCGGCGGTGGACGACGTATGCACCGCGCTGGGCGTCACGCCGCGGATCGTGGTCGAGACCGCGCACCGCGCGATGATCGTGCCGCTGATCCTCTCGGGCGTCGGCGCCTCGCTCCTGCCCGGCTCCATGGCCCGGGACGCCGCGCTGCGCGGGGCCCGGATGCTGTCCAACCGGCCACGACTGGTGCGCCACGGCCGACTGGTCTGGCGGTCGGGCCCGCTGTCCCCCGCCGCCCAGGCTTTCGTCGACCTGGCAGCCGCACCCGCCGAGGACTGAACCCCACTGCCGGTATAGAAGTTGTCTACCGGCCCCATTCAAAACCGGTTCAGGGGTATTCAAGTCGGCTGGTTGACCGCTGTCCCATTGACTGTCACTTTTGCTCCACGACAGTCGGCGAGATTCCCGGACCGGCCCTCAAGCCCCGTTTTATTGCGCCGACAATTCGGCCGCGCGAAGAACGTGTGACATTTCCCCGCCGGGCATGGCATCGGAGAAATACATGACTGAGTTCGACGCCGGACGGCACGTACTCCCGCGGCCTGACACCCGCCGACCGCTCACCACCGCGATGGACGTCCACGACCAGAAGTCCCCCTTCACCCCGATCGGCCCGGTCCCCCCTCCCCCGGGCGCCCCGAACGTGGTGATCGTGCTGGTCGACGACCTGGGATTCGGCACTTCCAGCGCTTTCGGCGGGCCCTGCGAGATGCCCGCCGCGGACCGGCTCGCCGAAGAGGGGCTGCGCTACACCCGCTTCCATGTGACGGCCCTGTGCTCGCCGACCCGGCAGGCCCTGCTGACCGGACGCAACCACCACTCGGTCGGCATGGGCGGCACCACCGAGATGACCACCGCGGCCCCCGGCTACAACGGATTCCGGCCGCGCAGCGCCGCCACCATGGCCCAGATCCTCCAGGGCAACGGCTACAGCACGGCCGCCTTCGGCAAATGGCACCAGACCCCGCCGCGGGAGATCAGCGCGGTCGGACCCTTCGACCGCTGGCCGACAGGCGAAGGCTTCGACACCTTCTACGGGTTCATGGGCGCCGAGATGAACCACTGGTACCCGCTGCTGTACCAGGGCACGACCCCCGTCGAGCCGGACCGCCGGCCCGAGGACGGCTACCACCTCTCCGAGGACCTCGTCGACCACGCCATCGACTGGGTCCGCACCCAGCGCACCCTCACCCCGGGCCGCCCCTTCTTCACCTACCTCGCCCTCGGCGCCGCGCACGCACCCCTGCACGTCGGCCCGGAGTGGCAGGAGAAGTACCGCGGACGCTTCGACCACGGCTGGGACCGCCAGCGCGAGGCGACCCTGGAGCGGCAGAAGGAACTCGGCGTCGTACCCCCGGAGACGGAACTCGCCCCCTGGGCCGAGGGCGTTCCCCACTGGAACGAACTCACCGACAACCAGCGCCAATTGTCGACCAGATTCATGGAGACCTTCGCCGGGTTCACCGAACACGCCGATGTGCAGGTCGGCAGATTCCTCGACGCGCTGGAGGAACTGGGCGAGCTGGACAACACCCTGATCCTCTACATCCTCGGCGACAACGGCGCCTCCGGCGAGGGCGGCATCGAGGGGACGATCGTCGAACACCGGCTCGGGCACGGCATCGTGGACGACCCCGACGAGATGATCGAGCACCTCGACGAGATCGGCGGACCGTACAGCTACCCGATCGCCCCGGCAGGCTGGGCGCTGGCCCTCAACACCCCCTACCAGTGGACCAAGCAGGTGGCCTCGCACTTCGGCGGCACCCGGGACGGCATGATCCTGCACTGGCCCCGAGGGGTGCCCGACGGCGGCGGCCTGCGTCACCAGTTCTCGCACGTGATCGACGTACTGCCCACGATCCTGGACTGTGCGGATATCCCGGCACCGTTCAGCGTCGACGGGGTGACCCAGCAGCCCCTGGAGGGGACGAGCATGTGGCGCACCCTCGCCGATCCGCGGGCGCCCGAGTTCCACCACACCCAGTACTTCGAGATGTGCGGCAACCGCGGCATCTACCACGAGGGCTGGATGGCGGTCACCCGGCACGGCATCCCCTGGGAGATGGTGGGAGACAAGAACCGGAGGTTCTCCGACGACGTCTGGGAGCTCTACGACCTGGACAAGGACTGGAGCCAGGCGCACGACCTCGCCTCCGAACACCCCGAGAAGCTGCGCCAGTTGCAGGACCTGTTCCTGATCGAAGCGGCCAAGTACCAGGTCTTCCCGCTGGACGACCGGGTCACCGAACGGGAGAACCCCGCCGTGGCGGGGCGCATCGATCTGCTGGGTGATCGCACGTCCGTGACCTACCGCGGCGGCATGCGGCGGTTCACGGAGGAGACCACACCCAACATCAAGAACCGCTCGCACAGCATCACCGCGGACATCGACGTCCCCGACGCGACGGCCGAGGGCGTGCTCATCGCGCAGGGCGGCCGGTTCGGCGGCTGGTCCCTGTACGTCACCGGGGGCAGACCGGCGTACGTCTACAACTACTTCGGAATGAGCCTGTACACCGTGCGCGCCGACCAACCCCTGACACCGGGACGGCACGAGGTACGGCTCGCCTTCGACTACGACGGCGGCGGACTCGGCAAGGGCGGGACCGCCGTGCTCCTGGTGGACGGCGAACGGCGGGCGACCGGACGCGTCGAGCGGACCATCCCGTACTACTTCTCCTTCGACGAGACGCTCGACGTGGGAGTGGACCTCAGTACGCCGGTGACCGACGACTACCCCGTCCTCGACAACGAGTTCACGGGCACCGTGCACACCGTACGCATCGACCTGGCCCCCGCCGCGGCCGGCGAACCGTCGGACTTCGACGGTGGGCTGCACCGGCGCGTCATGGGGGCCCAGTGAGCCGCTGTGCGCCCTGGACTCGACTCGATTCCTCACTCAGCCCTCAGCCCTCACCGCAACGCGCGGACGCGTAAGGAGCACGACACCATGACACGACACTGGAGAGCCGGCACGGCCGGACTGGCCGTCCTCGGCCTCACCCTCACCGCGTGCGGCGGGGCGAAGGTCGGCGGCGACAGCTCCTCGGCTTCCGACAGCTCGGGCAAGTGCGGCACGTTCAACCTCGCGGTCAACCCGTGGGTGGGCTACGAGGCGGACGCGGCGGTCATCGCGTACATCGCCGAAAAGGAACTCGGCTGCACGGTGGAGAAGAAGGACCTCAAGGCGGAGATCGGCTGGCAGGGGTTCGAGACGGGCGAGGTCGACGCCATCCTCGAGAACTGGGGCCACGAGGACCTGAAGAAGAAGTACATCACCCAGCAGAAGACCGCCGTGGATCTCGGCTCGACCGGCAACAAGGGCATCATCGGCTGGTACCTCCCGCCGTGGATCGTGAAGAAGTACCCGGACATCACCGACTGGAAGAACCTCAACAAGTACGCCGCCAACTTCAAGACCTCCGAATCGGGCAGCAAGGGCCAGCTCCTCGACGGCGACCCGTCGTACCAGACCAACGACGAGGCCCTGGTCAAGAACCTGAAGCTGGACTTCAAGGTGGTGTACGCGGGCAGCGAGACCGCGCTCATCCAGGCCTTCCGGGACGCCGAGAAGAACAAGAAATGGGTGATCGGCTACTTCTACGAGCCGCAGTGGTTCTTCTCGGAAGTACCCCTGGTCCACGTCGACTTGCCCAGGCACACGGAGGGCTGTACCGCCGATCCGGCGAAGGTCGCCTGCGACTATCCCGTGTTCGACCTCGACAAGATCGTCAGCACGAAGTTCTCCGAGTCCGGCAGCCCGGCCTACGACCTGGTGAAGAACTTCAAATGGACCAACGACGACCAGAACACGGTGGCGAAATCCATAGCACTGGACAAGATGACACCGGAGGCGGCGGCGAAGAAGTGGGTGGACGCGAACCCCGACAAGGTCAAGGCGTGGCTCGGATAGGCAGTGTGCCTATGTGGTGGTCTTCTGCGGTGGTCTTCTCAATTCATCGGCCGGCATCCTCGGGGGCGCCGATCCAGCGGCTGATCTCGATGTCGGCGGACGTGTCCCGCTGCAGCGTGGGCGCGATCACCAGTTCCTCGACGACCGTCCGCTGCGGGAGCGAGGCGCACAGCAGCACGGCTCGCGCCACGTCCTCCGGCTGCACCATGGCCGCCCGCTTCTCCTCGCTCGGCGGGGCGGCGCGGCTGTCCAGGATCGGTGTGTTCACCTCGCCGGGCAGGATGCAGGTGGCGCGGATGAGGTCGTTGCGGAAGGTGTTGTGCAGATACGTCATGAAGTTGCGCACGCCCGCCTTGGCCGCGCCGTACGGTGCCCCGCCAAGGAGGGTGGGCCGCACCGCGGCGAGCGAGGACACCGTGATGATCGAGCCGCCGCCGCGCTCCAGCATGTCCGGGAGCACGGCCTGGGTGAGCAGGTATACGGCGGTGAGGTTGACGCCCATGACGTGGTTCCACTCCTGCTCGCTGATCCAGCGGACGTCCAGGACCTTGCTCGCGCCGCCCGCGTTGTTGACGAGGATGTCGACGGGCCCGGCCACCTCCCGCGTCCAGGCGACGAGTTCACGGACCTCGCCGGCGTTCTCGACGTGCGTGGAGTGGGTGAAGACCGTGCCGCCGGCCTTCTCGATCACTGCGGCGACCTCGTCGAGGATGTGCTGCCTGCGTCCGACGAGGACCACCCTCGCCCCCTCCCCCGCCAGCACCAGCGCCGTTTCCCGGCCGATGCCGGTACCCGCGCCGGTGATCAGCGCGGTCTTTCCATCGAGGGTGCCCATCCGTCTCAGCCCTCCCAGCTGTGGGCGCGCCCTACGCCCTCAGGGGTGAGGATGCCCTCGCGAGGCCGGCGAGAACGGCTTCCCGGCGCTCGTCCGACTAAGCCTTGATCGGTGCGGCCGACCTGGCGGCCTGCTCGATCTTCGCGCGGTAGGCGGCACGGGCTTCCTCGTCGATCTGTTGCTCGTGTTCGGCGCGCAACCCGGTCCGGCCGTCGATGCCCTCGCGCAGGATGTCGGCGTGCCCGGTATGCCGGATGACCTCGCCGAGGACGTGGACCATGACGGCGAACAGATTCGTGTTGAGGTAAGGCTCCGGCCACCAGGGCACGTGGCCGGGGGCGTCGAGGGGAAGCCCGTTGATCGTCGCGTCCGAGTGTTCCCACGTGCGCCGGTAGAACCCGATGATCTGGTCGCGGGTCTCGTCCTCGGTCGCCCACTGATCGCTGCCGTCGGAGTCCTGCCACTGGCACAGCGGTTCCGGCGAAGGGCGGTCGAAGACCTCGCCGAAGTACCTGGCCTCAACGGTGGCCACGTGCTTGACCAGGCCGAGGAGGTTGGTCCCGGTCGCCGTCAACGGTCGGCGGGCGTCGTATTCGGACAAGCCGTCGAGTTTCCAGAGCAGCGCGTTTCGGTCCCGCCGCAGTCTCTGGTGCAGGTTGTCCTTCGCGAATTCATCGATCATGCGGCACGAGCCTGCCATGGGCTGCTCGCGGCCTCAAGATCCCGTACGTGGCCCGCAACGACCGGCAGAGCACAGGCGAGCGTAGAAGAGCCGCCGCGTCGTCCCCGGCCGTCTGCTCGAAGCAGGCTTCTCCTTCGACCACGACCGGTGGCCGGAGGCCGGAGGCCGCCGAAGACCTCGTGCGGCGCATCCGTGACACGGACCATGGGTCCGTCAAGTCGGCGTGCTGGCAATCCCACCGGAAGCAGCCGGATTCCCGATGCCCGAGAAGATGACTCCGGGTTCGGAGGGAGCCTGGTTGAGGACCCACAGACCGATCAGCGTGGCGAGCGTGAAGACGACCGCGATCAGCACGGCGAGGACGACCCGGCGACGCCGCTCCCGGCGCACCCAGTCGCCGCGAGCCGTCCGGTACGCGTCGGGCGCGGCCCGTACCCCACCGGCCAGCGCCTCCAGGGCTTCGCGCAGCTCTTGTTCCGTCCGGTCCGGAGAGGTGTCGTTCATCGCCGGGCCTCCATCGCCTGGGTCAGGGCGGCGATGCCGCGTGCGGTGTGCGTCTTGACCGATCCGCAGGAGATGCCCATCGCGGCGGCTATCTCGCTCTCCTTCAGGCCGAGCCAGTGGCGCAGGACGAGCGCTTCGCGCTGCCGCGCGGGCAGTTGCTGAAGCGCGTCGATCAGTACGCGCTGGTCGTCGTGGAGCAGGGCGGTGCTCTCGGCGGAGGCCACGACGTCGCTCGGCGGGTTCTCGACGTGCTTGCGCGCGACCTGCAGGTGCCGTATCCGCATCCGGGTCAGATTGCACACCGTGGAGCGCAGATACGCCTCCGCCGCCGCGGCGTCCCGCAGTCGGCGCCATTTTCGGTAGATCTGGTAGTAGGCCTCGGCCACGACGTTCTCCGGGTCGTCGGCTCCGAGCAGCACGGCCAGGCGCAGCATCGAGGAGTAGTGCACCTCGAAGAGCCGGGCCAGTGCGGCCTCCCGTTCCAGGTCGGCCGGATCGCCGACCGTAGGAGTGAGGGACGCTGCTTCGGGCGCCCCGGCGAGTCCGGACTCGCTTTCGAGGCCGATGCGTTCCGCGACCGCCGGCTGGACCGTTGCCGGCTGCGGGACGCGTGGCTCGGGGACGGCGGCGGGAGCCGCCTGCGCCACCGTCATGCGGGTGTGCTGTCTGCGTCTCACGGGTTGGGAGCTCCCGTCTCGGGGTGGCGCCTGACGGTCAGGCGGGGCGGTAGGTCGGTGACGTCGGCGCCGCGCGGCACGCCGAGCCGTTCGAGGGCCGCGGTGCCGATCAGGGCGACGGCCAGATTGAGCACCAGGGCCGCGAGCCCGGCGTAGATCTCCAGCGGCCGGCTGCCGGAACCGAGGTCCACGATGGACGAGAACCCCTCGCGCACCACCAGGAACGTGCCGGCCGCCATGCCCACGGCCCACCCGGCCAGCAGCGCCCGCGGATGCAGCCGACTCGTGAACAGCCCGACCGCCACCGCGGGGAAGATCTGCAGAATCCATACGCCGCCGAGGAGTTGGAGGTTGATCGCGTCCTGGTCGCGCAGCCCGAACACGAACGCGACCGCCCCAACCTTCGCGGTGAGCGACACCGCTTTCGCGATGCGCACCTGCCGTTTGGGGGTGGCGGTCGGCTGGACGTACTCGACGTACACATTGCGTACGAAGCAGGTGGCGGCCGCGATCGACATCACGGCGGCCGGGACGAGCGCCCCCACGGTGATCGCGCCGAACACCAGCCCGGCCAGCGGTCCGGGCATCAACCGGTCGACCAGCATCGGCACGGCCGCCTCGGCACCGCCGTCCGGGGCCCGTACCCCCGCCGCGAGGGCCGCGATGCCGAGGAAGCCGAAGAGTGCGAGCAGGCCGGTCCAGGCAGGCAGCGCCACGGCGACCTTGCGCAGGGTGCGGGGGCTGTCGGCGGCGAAGCCCGCGGTCAGCACGTGCGGGTACATCAGCAGGGCCAGCGCGGAGCCGAGGGCGAGCGTGGCGTAGGCGGGCTGCTGCTCGGGGGAAAGGAGCAGCGCGGAGTGCGCCGCGTCCGTGCCGCCGAGCCGTCGTGCCGCCTGGTCGAAGAGCGGGCCGGGGCCGCCGAGCCGTTCGAGGACCAGCCAGCAGACCGCGGTGAGCGAGACGAAGACGGCCACCGCCTTGAGCGCGGAGATCACCGTGGGGGCGCGCAGCCCGTGCCGGTACGTCGCCACCGCGAGGCCCGCGAAGAGCGCCACCATCACCAGATCGCCGGCCGCACCGCGGGGATAGACGCCCCCGGCGGTGAGCACCGCGCGGATGCCCAGCAGCTGAAGCGCCAGGTACGGCATCGTCGCGAGGATTCCGGTGAGCGCGACGACCAGGGCCAGCGGCGGCGAACCGTACCGTCCGCGTACGAAGTCACCGGCGGTCACATAGCCGTGGCGCCGGGCCACCGCCCACAAGCGTGTCAGCAGGACGAAGGCGAGCGGACAGACGATCACCGTGTACGGGACGGCGAAGAAGGCGGGCGCACCGTTCCCGTACGCCAGTCCGGGGACGGCCGTGAAGGTGTACGCGGTGAAGATCGTGCCGCCCAGCAGCAGCCAGGTCCACACCGGGCCCAGGCTCCGGTCGGCCAGCGCCCACCCCTCCAGGGACGGCAGCCGGTCGGTGGGGCGCAGCCGGCGCGCGGTGACGGCGAGCAGCGACGCTCCGCCTGTCACGGCGAGAAACGTCGCCGTCATGGCGCCATCCGCCATGGGTCACCGTCCTTGGTGTGCCTGTGCCTTCACCGGTTAGTTGCGCAGGCGGCTCGTTCGGATGACGGAGAACCGGCGGGAAATCTTCTGGACATTCGCTGTCAACCACTTCCGGCGGGTGGGCAACTCTTGCACAGACCGACAGCGAGCGGGAGAGGAGCACAGGTCATGGCACCCACGGGTCAGCACCGGCTACGGCGCGTCACGATCGCCGTACTGCTCCTCGCGCCCGCCGCGGGACTGCTGTGGGTTCCCTGGTACGCCGGTGAGAGCCCGCGGCTCGCCGGGACGCCGTTCTTCTACTGGTACCAGCTCGCCTGGGTCCCCGGCTGCGGTCTGTGCCTGCTGGCCGCGTATGCGCTGAGCAGGCACGACCGCCACGACCCCTAGTTCGTACGCATTCCGTAAGCATTCCGCCGCACCGCCGATTCGTACGCATCCGTACCACCACACCATCACCGTCGAGGTGAGGAGCCGCCATGCCCACGTCCGTCATGCCCGAATCCGGTCTTCCGGCGCCAGAAGGGCCCGAGGGGCCACCCACCGCACGGTCCCGGATGACACCGCGGTCGATGCTGCTGTGGACCGCCGTGGCCCTGCTCGGCGCGATCGGCTGGGGTGTCCTCGCGCTGGCCAGGGGCGAGGAGATCTCCGCGGTCTGGCTGGTGCTGGCGGCCCTCGGCTCGTACGCCATCGCCTACCGCTTCTACTCCCGCTTCATCGCACGGCGTGTGCTGAGGCCCGACGACCGGCGGGCCACCCCCGCCGAACGCCTCGAGGACGGCGTCGACTTCCAGCCGACCGACCGGCGGGTGCTGCTCGGCCATCACTTCGCGGCGATCGCCGGCGCCGGCCCGCTGGTGGGGCCGGTACTCGCAGCCCAGATGGGGTATCTGCCCGGCACGCTGTGGATCGTCGCCGGAGTGATCTTCGCCGGGGCGGTGCAGGACATGGTCGTGCTGTTCCTGTCGATGCGGCGGGACGGCAAGTCGCTCGGGCAGATGGCCCGTGAGGAGATCGGCCGGGCGGGCGGGGCCGCCGCCCTGATCGCCGTCTTCGCCATCATGATCATCCTGCTCGGTGTGCTGGCCCTGGTCGTGGTCAACGCGCTCGCCCACTCCCCGTGGGGCACGTTCTCGGTCGCCATGACCGTTCCCATCGCCCTGTTCATGGGCTTCTGGCTGCACCGCATCCGGCCGGGCAGGGTCGTCGAGACCAGCCTGATCGGTGTGGCGCTGCTGCTTCTCGCCATCGTCGGCGGCGGCTGGATCCAGGAGTCCTCGCTGGCCGACACCTTCACGCTCAGCCCGACGACGCTCGTCTTCTGTCTGGTCGGATACGGATTCGTCGCCTCCGTGCTGCCGGTGTGGATGCTGCTCGCGCCCCGCGACTACCTGTCCACCTTCATGAAGATCGGCACCATCGCGCTTCTCGCGGTCGGCGTCGTCGTGGCCGCGCCCGTGCTGCGTGCCGACGCGGTCAGCGACTTCGCCTCTTCGGGTGCCGGCCCGGTCTTCGCCGGGGCCCTCTTCCCCTTCCTCTTCATCACCATCGCGTGCGGCGCGCTGTCGGGCTTCCACGCGCTGGTCGCCTCGGGTACCACCCCGAAGCTGATCCAGAAGGAGTCCCAGGTCCGGATGATCGGCTACGGCGCCATGCTGATGGAGTCGTTCGTCGCGATCATGGCGCTGATCGCCGCCGCCACCCTCGAACCCGGCCTCTACTACGCGATGAACGCGCCCGCCGCACTGCTCGGTACGACGGCCGAGTCGGCCTCGCAGGCGGTGACGGGCCTCGGCTTCAGCATCACCCCCGACCAGCTGACGCAGGCGGCCAAGGCGGTGGAGGAGCAGACCCTGATCGCCCGCTCGGGCGGAGCGCCGACGCTCGCCGTCGGTATGTCGGAGATCTTCTCCGGGGTCTTCGGCGGCAGTGCGATGAAGGCCTTCTGGTACCACTTCGCGATCATGTTCGAGGCCCTGTTCATCCTGACGACGGTCGACGCGGGCACCCGGGTCGGACGCTTCATGCTCCAGGACATGCTCGGCAACGTCTGGAAGCCGATCGGCCGGGTCAACTGGAAGCCCGGCATCTGGCTGTGCAGCGGACTCGTCGTGACCGCCTGGGGCTACTTCCTCTACACCGGCGCCACCGACCCGCTCGGCGGAATCAACCAGCTGTTCCCGCTCTTCGGCATCGCCAACCAGCTGCTCGCCGCCATCGCCCTCACCGTCTGCACGACCGTCCTCGTCAAGTCCGGTCGGCTGCGCTGGGCCTGGGTCACCGGGATCCCGCTGGCCTGGGTGGTCGCGGTCACCTTCACCGCCGGCTGGCAGAAGATCTTCTCCGACGACCCCCGGGTCGGCTTCTTCGCCCAGCGCGCACGCTATGCCGACGGCATCGACGCCGGTCAGGTCCTGCCGCCCGCCAAGACCCTGGACGACATGCACACGGTGGTCACCAACTCCACGGTCGACGGCGTCCTCATCGCCCTGTTCATGCTCTTGGTCGCCGTGGTGATCGTCAACGCGGCCGTGGTGTGCGTGCGCGCCATCCGGTCGCCCGTCCCGCTGCCGACGACCGAGACGCCGTACGTCCAGTCCCGCATCGACGTACCGGAGCAGTCCGCCGAACCGCTGGCGGGAGCCCGGTCATGAGTGCCAGGCGATGGGCGCGGGCCGTGCGCTGGTACCTGCGCGAGCTGACAGGAGAGGCGGAGTACGACCGCTACTGCGAACGCCACCTGCGTCACCACCCACTCGAGCCGGTACCGACACCGCGCGAGTACGAGACGCTGCGAGCCCGGCACCGTGAAGATCACCCGCAGAGCCGTTGCTGCTGACCGGGCGGGGCGAGCCCGGGGTGGGCCGGCCGGCCCTTTCATCGGCCTGCCTTCAGCCTGCCTTCAGCTCGCCGAAGGCAGGCCGGTGGATGCCGCCAGGTGTTGCAACGTGTCACGGCCCGGGAAGTGGATCCAACCCTCGGTGCGGGCGAGTTCGGCCTCGTCGGCCGTCGGCCATGTGGTGAGCCGCGTCCTGATCGCCCTGGCGACGAGGGCGGCTATCAGGGCGTCGTAGGCGTCACGGCTGGCGGCGAGCAGCCGCCGTGCCTCCTCCGGGATGTCCAGCCAGGACGCGGCGGCCTGCACCTCGTCCACGGAGCCGAGCGTCAGACCCCATTGGTGGCGGGCGGCAGCGGGATACACCTCGGCCACCGGGCCGGCTCCGACGCGGTCGACGGGGTGGCCGAGGTGCTCCAGGAGTGCCTGCAGACGTGCCCAGCGAGCCGCGACGGCCCCCAGTTTGTCGAAGGAGACCGACAGCGGCAGTCGCGGTGCATGGGGTGCGACCACCAGATCGGTACGCCGGTAACGCATGGCCCGCAGATCATCGGCCCCCTCGGCGTCGCGGCCCGGCCACGTGGGCCGGGGTCCCGCATGAGAGGACATGGCCGCGACGAAGGCGGCGGGCCACCCGAAGGGGCAGTCCACTCCGGCCTGGTCCGCCTCCCCCAGGCCGGAGAGCAGCTTCAGCAACTGCTCGTCGGTGCACCCCAGTAGCGGGGTGTGGACCGTGGCCCGGCCCGCCGACCAGTCGATGACGACGGCGGCGGTGCGGGGAGGGCTGGCGGAGAGATCGACGCCGAGGGTGAGCATGCCTTCAGCATGCCGACTCGAGCTCGGCTGCGGCACCCCGGTCCGGGCAGGGCCCGGGCAGGCCAAGCCTCGCGGGGCCGGTCAGCAGCCGGGCCAAGTCGACAGCGTTGACGAAGGCGCGGCTGCGCAGCACGGGGGTCGAACTCACCGCAACCGCCCTGGGCGTTCTGCTGCCCGTCACAACGATTACTGGAAGCTGCCCCGGCCCGGATTAGGCCCTCATGCACTGTTTTGTGGATGGAGAATCCTAAAAACCTGGGAATTCACTGAGCATTCGGCGCCCGCATGCGTATCTGAGGACGTGCTTCCCCCATGCCGGAAGTCCTGCCGGCTCCGGCGATGTCCTTGAGAGGCCTGATGAGACGCAACACGCGAAGAAGATCGACGACTGCTCGCCGGGCGATAGGCGCGGCGGCCGCACTGGCCATAGGGGCCGGTGGACTGGTGGCGGTCAACATCTACGCTTCGGCCGACGAAACCAGCGCGCCGAAGGGCACTGCCCAGAACCAGGCGCTCGCGGCCGGCACCTCCACCATCGACTGCCCCGACGTCGGCCAGCAGTTGACGTCAGTGCCCGCCAAGGCGAAGGCCCAGGTCGACAAGGAACTGGCACTCCTCGACAAGCAGATATCCGAGGCATACCAGCGCCTTTCCACCTCCCAGAAGGCGATTCAGCAGGACCCCAACTTCGCCCAGAACGCGATCGTGGGTCCGCTGAAGGACAAGCGGAAGGCGACGATCGACCGGATCGCCATCGCCATCGGCCGTGTGGCAGCCAAGCCGCAGGGCCTCGACGCATTGGCGGCCTGCACGCTGCGTGCCACCGGCAACCAGGGTGGCAACGACACCAATGCCGGAGGGACCGGCAACGGCCCCGTCGCCGCCGACTTCGTGGACATCACCAAGGTGAAGGCCAACGTGCGCACGCCGGCCAGGTCGGCGAAGGCTTCAAAGGGTGTCTTCGTCAGCAAGTGCGGGGTGAACGCCAACAAGCTGTACAACAGCGACAACGTCATCGTCGCGCCCGGCGTCACCAACGGCGCACACCACGTGCACGATTACATCGGCAACCAGGACAACGACGCCTTCTCGAGCGACCAGGACTTCGCCAAGGCCGGGACCAGCTGCCAGAACAAGGGCGACAAGTCGTCCTACTACTGGCCGGTGCTGCGCCTGCAGGACGGCACCAAGGAGTTCGACGCCGACAAGCAGGGCGGCGGCGCCGAGGGCAACACGGGCCGGATTCTGACGGCCAAGAAGGCCACCTTGAACTTCGTGGGCAGCCCCCGCGGCAAGGTGGTGGCGATGCCCAGGTTCCTGCGCATCATCACCGGTGACGCCAAGGCGTTCGTCAACGGCACGGCCAACGCCAACGCTTCATGGAGCTGCACCGGCTTCGAGAACAAGGTGCAGCTGAAGGACAAGTACCCCCTCTGCCCGTCAGGCAGCGACGTGGTGCGCACCTTCAAGTTCCAGAGTTGCTGGGACGGCACGAACATCGACAGCGCCAACCACCGTACGCACGTGGCCTTCGCTGACGCGGCCGGCAACTGCCCGACCGGCTTCAAGGCCATTCCCCAGTTGGTGCAGCGTCTGGTGTACGACGTGGACGCGCCCAGCATCAAGGACAACGGCAAGACGCGTCCGTTCTTCTCGCTGGACAGCTTCCCCGAACAGGAGCACAAGCCGGTCACCGACCACGGTGACTTCATCAACGTCTTCGACGCGAAGCTGATGAACAAGGCGGTCCAGTGCATCAACACCGGACGTAAGTGCAGCTGAGTCCCGGTACCGAGCGGTGGGCGTCGTACTGGCGACGCCCACCGCTTTGTCGCGTTTGCACGTGGTTCCAGAGCACACTGCGCCGTACGGCGCAGTCAAAGCTGCATGCCGCCCGCTGCGCCGCTGCCCTCGGTGGCGCGCCGAGCGTGGCCTTCGGGCCGCTCAGGCGGACGTACACTCGGCATATGAGTCGCACACGTGCCGTGAGGGACAGCCTGGAGCAGGCTGCCTGTCGGCTGTGCCCGGCGACCGCAGCTGACAATGACGCGCCCGAGAGCGGCCGTATCGCGCTCCACGGCCACGGCTAGCGATTCTCCGCGCCCTCACCGGAGGCCGGGCCGCCCTGGCCTCGCTCGGCTCCCTGTTCTTGTAAACACACCGCAGGCAACACGGCGGGACTACTGCTGCCCGGCCTGAGCCGCCGTATCCGATTCTGATCGGACGCGTCCGCGACACCTGCGCACCCGCTCAACGGCACCACCGCAGCTTCCGGCGCACCGCCGGGGCTGCCGCCTGGCGACGGCCGCACGACGGCCCGAGCCACCTTCGAAGGGATCACTGTGAAGCTAAGCGAGTTGCTGGCCGGGCAGGAGCACCACGTTCTGCAGGGCGACCCGGCGAGGACGGGGATCACCGCGGGAACCACCTTCGACGCCGACCGGGTGACGCCGGGTTCGCTGTTCATCGCCGTGCCCGGCCACCGTGAAGGCGGCCCCGACTCGGTGGCACCTGCCCTCGCACGCGGCGCGGCGGCGGTACTCGTCGACGCCACGACGCCGGCACCTGCGGCGTCGGTATGGGCGTCGGCCCCGGAGGTGTGTGTCGTACGAGTGCCGGACACCCGGACAGCGGCCGCGGTCGTAGCCTCCCGCTATTTCGGTGAGCCGGGGCGGCAGATGGACATGGTGGCGATCACCGGTACCAACGGCAAGACGTCGGTGTCGTACATGGTCGAGTCGGTCCTGCGGATCTCCGAGGGCGCGAAGGTGGGGGTCATCGGGACCGCCGGCAGCCGGATCGGCGACGAGCTGATCCCGATGCCGAGGTCGGTGCTGACCACGCCGGAGTCGCCGGACCTGCAGTACCTGCTGGGGTGCATGCGCGACCGCGGAGTCGGCACCGCGGTACTGGAAGCCACGTCCATGGCGCTGCTGACGCACCGGGTGGACCGTACGTTCGTCGACGTCGGCGTGTTCACCAACCTGACGCAGGATCACCTGGACGATCACGGAACGATGGCGAACTACCGGGACGCCAAGCTGCGTCTGTTCCAGGGCTTGTGCAGGCGCGCTGTGGTCAACGCCGACGACCCGGTGGGCGCCGGCATCCAGGCGATGATGCCGGGCGCGGTGACCACGTACGCCCTGGACGCCGAGGCGGACTACCGGGCCACCGACCTCTCCGTGGACGCTTCCGGCACGCGTTTCATCCTGCACCACGACGGCCACAAGTATCCGGCGGCGATCCCCATTCCGGGCCGCTTCTCGGTGGCCAACGCGCTGGCCACCGTGGCGGCCTGCCACCTTCTGGGCCACGATCTGGGCGGGCTGGTCGCCGCGCTCGACCGGATGCCTGCGATCCCGGGTCGGTTCGAGCGTTTCCAGACGCCGCGCGGCACGTCGGTGATCGTGGACTACGCCCACTCACCGGACTCCCTGGACAAGGTCCTGACCACCATCCGCGACTTCGCACGCGGCCAGGTCATCACCGTCTTCGGCTGCGGCGGGGACCGGGACACCACCAAGCGGACGGACATGGGCAGGATCGCCGGAACCCACTCCGACCTGTGCGTCCTCACCTCGGACAACCCCCGAGGCGAAGACCCCCAGGCCATCCTGGACCAGATCGCCCCCGGCATCGCGGCGACCGGCACACCGTTCGAACGGTTCACCGACCGCCGTCAGGCCGTCGCCTTCGCTCTCTCCGCCGCGGGCCCCGACGACATCGTCCTGATCGCCGGCAAGGGCAGCGAGCCCCATCAGATCATCGGCGACAAGCTGCTCCCCTTCAGCGACATGGCAACCGTGCTCGAACTCACCCGGGGATAGCGGGCCCCGCCGCCTCAAACGCGGATGCCCGCGCCGTACTCGGCCCGAAAACGCACTCGCCGGTCCCTACTGCCCTTACCGCGGAAGTGCACCGACTCGGTGGTCAGATCGCTGTGCGAACCCCACACGCCATATCCGACAGCCCAGTCCGCCGGGCCCCGCCGACCAAGCGGCATTGCCATCAACCCGGAGCCCTTCCAGGTGTCCAGGGCGGAGTCCCACCTCCCGCAGTGAATCCACCGTCCCTCCTCGGGGCCCCTTGACGCCCGTCCGGCCGCCCCGAGGACGACCGGATACAGTGCGTGAGACGGCAGCCTGGTCAGGGAGGGGAAGCGTGACCGACACCAGCGACACCCGACCCGCCGACAGCGAGGTGCAAGCTCCGCGGCGGAGCCGACTGCACCGCCTGATGGGCTACCTTCCCCTGATCGCCCCCGTCCTGCTGTGGGCCGTGCCCTGCTGGGTGCTCCTGCACGCCGGCCAGCACTGGCCGCTGCCCGTCACGCTGGTCGGCACCGCCCTGTTCGCCCTCGGCCTCGTCGGTATGCCGCTCGCGATGGCGCGCGGCCACGGCCGACGCCAACAGGACGGGGCGGCGATCGTCGGTGACACCCTGCTGGGCGCCAGCTGGGTTCTGTTCACCTGGTCCGTTCTGCTCGGCGTCCTCTTGCGGTTCGCCCTGACCGTGGCCGGCGTCGGCGGGAGTCAGGACCGGGCCCGCATCGTCACGTGGGCCGTCCTGGGCATCACCGCCGTACTACTCGCCTGGGGGTACGCCGAGGCCCGCCGCGTGCCACGCGTGCGCCAGCTCGACGTACAACTCCCGCGGCTGGGCGCCGGGTTGGACGGCACCCGCGTCGCCCTCATCACCGACACCCACTACGGCCCGCTCGATCGCGCTCGCTGGTCGGCGCGGGTGTGCGAGACGGTGAACACACTGGAAGCCGACCTGGTCTGCCACACCGGCGACATCGCGGACGGCACGGCCGAACGCCGCCGCGCCCAGGCCACCCCACTCGCTACCGTGCGGGCCACCCGGGCCCGGGTCTACGTCACCGGCAACCACGAGTACTACAGCGAGGCCCAGGGTTGGGTCGACCTGATGGACGAACTGGGCTGGGAGCCGCTGCGCAACCGCCATCTGCTGCTCGAACGCGGAGGCGACACCCTCGTGGTCGCCGGCGTGGACGACGTCACCGCCGAGTCCTCCGGCCTGGCAGGCCACCGCGCCCACCTCGCCGGAGCCCTGAACGGCGCCGACCCCGACCACCCTGTCCTGCTCCTGGCCCACCAGCCCAAGTTCGTCGACCGGGCGGCAGCCGACGGCATCGACCTCCAACTCTCCGGCCACACCCACGGCGGCCAGATCTGGCCCTTCCACCACCTGGTCCGCCTCGACCAGCCCGCCCTCGCCGGCCTCAGCCACCACGGCACCCGCACCCTCCTCTACACCAGCCGCGGCACCGGCTTCTGGGGCCCGCCGTTCCGCATCTTCGCCCCCAGCGAGATCACCCTGCTCGTCCTCCGCTCCCCACACCTGCCCACCAGGCCGTAGCACTGGGCGAGCAGCTAGTGGCCTCGTCGGCGCGGGCGCCATGGGTGTGCCGGGTACCGCCTCGGCGGGCGCGGCCGGCGGGCAGGGCGCCACGTCATCCAGGTGACCGGAGCGGCGCCTGAGTAACCAGTGGCTGATGAACCATGTACTGGCAGTGCATCCCTAACGCCGAACGGGCGGCGTACGGTCAGGAGCGTGGACAACCGCGATGAAGTCCGCGAGTTTCTCACCTCGCGGAGAGCCAGGATCGCCCCGGAGCAGGCCGGGCTGCCGTCCGGCAGCCGGCGCCGCGTGCCAGGCCTGCGCAGGAGCGAGGTCGCCACGCTGGCGGACGTCAGCGTCGATTACTACGGCAAGCTGGAACGCGGCAACCTCGCCGGGGTCTCCCCCGCCGTGCTCGAAGCGGTCGCCCGCGCACTCCAGCTGGACGACGTCGAACGGGCGCACCTGCTCCACCTGGCCCAGGCACAAGAAGGCTCCGACACACTCGCCCGACCCCGAAGGCGTCCCGGCGGCAGCCGGCGGGCCTTGCCCAAAAGCCTGCAATGGACCCTGGACGCCATCACCGCCGGGCCCGCGTGCGTCGTCAACGGCCGCCTGGACGTGGTCGCCGCCAACCAGCTCGCCCGCGCCTTCTTCAGCGACCTCTACAACGACGGTGTGAAGCCGCCGAACATGGCCCGCTTTCAGTTCCTTGATCCTGCGGCTCGGCGCTTCTATCCGGACTGGGACCTCATCGCCGACATGACCGTCGACGTCCTGCGCATCGAGGCCGGCCGCAACCCCCACGACAAGGACCTCCACGACCTGGTGGGCGAGCTGTCCACCCGCAGCGACGCTTTCCGTACCCGCTGGGGCTCCCACAACGTCCGCCGCCACGGCACCGGCACCAAGCGCTTCCACCACCCGGTCGTCGGAGACCTCACCGTCGCCTGGCACGGCTCGGCCGTGGACGACGAACCCGACCTCACCCTCCTGATCTACACCGCCGAACCCGGCTCACCCTCCGAAGAAGCCCTGCGCCTTCTCGCTTCCTGGAGCACCTCCCGGGACGGTGCCTCCCCCACCCACCCCCTCTGACTCCGCCCATGGGCAACGACAAGCCCGTCGTCGCCTACGGGGCCTCCGGCTGCACCGGCCGTCTCGTCTGCGAGTACCTCCGGGAATACAACGTCCCCTTCATCGCCGCCGGACACGACAAGGCGCGCATTGGCCCGTTCACGAAGTACGGGCCGGGGTCGTCGATGCCGCGCTCGCAGCCGGCTGCCACTACCTCGACGCCCAGGCGCGGTCGGGCGATCAGTACGCGCAGAAGGGGCTGTTCCTGTCTCCCGGCATCGCGCAGATGTACGCCTCACCGGCGTGCCGGTCGCGGAGCGTTTGAGGGTCGGTCCGAGCGCGCTGATGACCGCGTCGGCGCCCGCCACCGCAGTCCGGACGGCGGTCTGGTCGGACAACTTCCCGGTGCTGAGGGTCAGTTGGGGGTGGGTCAGAAGGAGTAGGGGCCGAAGCGGCCCCAGGCGACCACGGCGGCCAGGGCCAGCAGGACGGCGTTGAAGGCGATCGCCGAGGGCTCCTTGCGGCGGGCGTGGGTGATCGCGGCGAGGATCATCACGACGACCAGGCCGGTCGCGGCCAGCGGGGTGAGGACGGGCGCGATGTCGGTGGCCGCCGGCAGGATGAGTCCGAGGGCGGCGGCGAACTCGACGATGCCGATGAAGCGGACGGTGGCGGGCGAGAAGTCGGCGACCCAGGGCAGCTTCTCGACGAGCTTGTCCTTGGGCTGGGTGGACTTCATGACACCGGCCATCGCGAACATGGCGGCGAGGAGGGCCTGGAGTATCCAGAGGAAGACGTTCATGGGGACGGAGATCCTTCGGGGAGGGCTGGGGAGGGAGAAGAGGGAAAGGAGGAAAGCGGGAGTGTTCGCCGCCCGTGGGCGGGCGAACCGTATTCCGGCGGATGTCAGCCGTTGAAGCGGGTGTCAGGCTGTGAAGACGGCCTCGGGCCGGTCGCGGCCCTCGTGGAGCTCCCAGTACAGAGGGGCGATCTGCTCGGGAGTGGCGGAGGGGATGCCCTCGGGACCGCCGTCGCCGATCCAGGCGCTGATCGCCACATGCGCGGCGTGGACACCACTGTCCGCGAGTTCCTTGTGCAGGTTGAGCACCCAGTTGCGCAGTGCCGCGGACGCGGCGTTGACGTTGCCGAGCATCGGGTTGGGGTCTACGGAGCCTCCGCCGGTGGTGAACAGCAGGGTCCCGGCTCCGGCCTCCCGCATGGCGGGAAGCACGGCACCGGCGGCGGCGATCGCGCCGTAGAGGTTGTACTCGATCTGCGGCTGCAGGTTCTCCACCGTGGACTCGCTCGGGCTGGCCAGGGTGAAGCCGGGCACCGGCGAGTGGGGTGCCGGAGAGTACTCGAGTACGTCGATGCCGCCGAAGTGGGTCTTCGCCGCGTCGAGAGCGTCGGTGAGGGAGGGACGGTCCAGTACGTCGGCGGGGAACGCGGCGGCCGTGATGCCCTCCTGGCCGAGCTGGTCGACGAGGGCGTCCAGCTTCTCCTTCGTACGGGCTATGAGGGCGACGTCGAAGCCGCGCTTGCCGAAGGTTCGGGCAATGGCAAGGCCCATGCCGGGGCCGGCGCCGATGATGGCGATCGTGGGCATGATCAGGTCTTTCTTCGTGAAGGGATCAGGGTCCTCAGGAGCAGGAGATGGCGATCTTGCCGAGGTTGCCGGAACCGAACGCGGCGAACGCCTCCGGAGCCTGCTCGAGCGGATAGACGGCGGTGACCGGCACCCGCAGCGGGCCGGAGGCGACGCCTTCGGCCAGCGCGCTGAGGGTCTCGGCCTTCGGGTCGGCCATCAGGATGTTGACGGTGACGTCCTGGCCCTCGACGCCGGCGGGGTCGAAGCCGGCGGCGGACACGAGCCTCCCGCCGGGCCGCAGCAGGCCCGCGAGCAGAACACCGTCGCCGGCCAGGTGCACCAACGCGTCCACCCCGCCGGGGGCGAGCGCGCGCACCTGAGCCTCCAGGTCGCCGGTGTGGTCGACCACGTGCACCTCGGCGTCGGTCAGGCCGGTGACGAACTCCGCCGGCGCGCCGGGACGGGCGGTGGCGATCACCTTGGCACCGCGGGCCACGGCGATCTGCACGGCCAGCGCACCGACGCCGCCGGTGGCACCGGAGATGAGCACGGTCTCGCCCTTGTCCAGGGCCACGGCGTTCAGGCTGTCCAGCGCGGCGGTCCCGGCCAGGCCCAGTGCTCCGGCGTCTCGCACGCTCAGCCCCTCGGGGACCTGCACGACACCATGGGCGGCGGGGACGGTGACGTACTCCGCGAGCGAACCGGTGCCCAGGTACGGCTTCGCCACCACGCCGAAGACCGTGTCGCCCACCGCGAAGCCGTCCACGCCCTCACCGAGCGCCTCGACGGTTCCGGCGAAGTCCTTGCCCACCACCAAGGGGAAACGGTGTTCCATCATCCCTTGCAGGTAGCCGGCGGCGGTGGCGGCGTCGAATCCGTTCAGGGAGGCCGCGGCCACCTTGACCAGCAGTTCACCGGCCTCCGGGCGCGGGGTTTCGAGTTCGGTCACCGCGGGGCTCCCGGGGACGGCTTCCAGTGTCACGGCACGCATAGCACTCACCCATCAAGAAAAGTGAAACGACCTTCCCGTTTCTGCGGTGCCAGCATAACCACAAGTGGACCCCGCGTTCCACTTCGGTAGAGTGGAGACATGAGCATGAGTGCACCTGCCGAACCCCCGCGCCAGCAGCCCGAGCAGAGTCTGCGCGTCGATGCCGAACGCAACCGCGACCGCATCCTGGCCGCCGCCCGCCGCCTGTACGCCACCGAGGGCCTGGGCGTCTCCATGGCCTCCGTCGCCCGCGAGGCAGGCGTCGGCAAAGCCACCCTCTCCCGCCGCTTCGCCGATCGGGAGGAACTGATCACCGCGGTCTTCGCCGACCGCATGGACGCCTACGCCGAAGCCGTCACCGAAGCCCTCGCCGACCCCGATCCCTGGCACGGCTTCATCGGCTACATCCAAGCCGTCTGCGCCATGCAGGCCGCCGACCGCGGCTTCGCCGACGTCCTGACCATGACCTTCCCCGCCGCCAAGGCTCTGGAAGCGCGACGCACCGAGGCGTACAACGGCTTTGTCGAACTCATCGGCCGCGCGCAGGCCACCGGATGCCTGCGCGACGACTTCACCTCTCAGGACCTGGTCGTCCTACTGATGGCCAACGCCGGCGTCGTCGCCGCCACCGGCGACGCGGCTCCCGATGCCTGGCGCCGCCTGGTCGGCCAGATGCTCCGCGCCTACGCCACCCCGGGAACAGAAATCCCCCCCTTGCCGCCGGCTCCCGCACCCCGCGCCCTCTACCGCGCCATGATCCGACTCAGCCGCCACACACCCGCCACCCCCTGAAACACCGGCAACCTGGGCCGGTGAGGAGCACGAGTTCGGCGCCGCCCCAGATGGCGAGCGTCATCACCCCTGCGTGCATGCCGTGGCCGTCACGACAGCGACCAGCCCGAGCGCGGCGATGGTGCCGTTCCGCAGGAGCTTGAGAGAGCCGGGGCCCTCCTCGTTGATCGGGCCGCCCTATGGTCTGGGCGGCATTGTGTGCGGGGAACTCGTGCGCTGGGGTCGACATGGGCAGCGGTCGCCTTGGCCGCGATGAACGCGGAGGTCAGATGCGATCCGTTCGCGCTTCGGCTGTCTGCTTGGGATGGGTGTCGAAGAACGCGTCGATGCGCCGCCATGCGTCTGCGGAGGCTGCGGCGTTCGGGCCGACCCCGGTGACGTGGAGCACCGGGTGCAGCACGCGTGAGCCGAACTGGCTGTCGTCGAGGAAGCCGTGGCCCGCCCTTGGATACTCCTTGATGTCCCGGACGACGCCGAACTTGTCGAGGGCGGCCTCCAGTTCGGCTGCGGCGCCCTTGCCGACCACGAAGTCGCGGTCGCCGAAGCTGCCGACGGCAGGGCAGGCTCCTGCCACGGCGTGGCCGAGGTCCTTGGGAAGTGAGCCGCTCCGCCCATGCAGAAGCCGATGATGCCGATCCTGCCGGTGCAGTCCCGGTCCTCGGCAAGGGCGGCACTGGCCGCCGCAGCTGGGCCGGTTCAACCAGCCGGGCCCCCGGGTTGTGGCGGGAAGTTGTGGGCGAAACTCGTGGACCAAGTTGTGGATCGGTGATGTCCTTAGGTAAGTGCTCGTCATGCACA
This sequence comes from Streptomyces sp. NBC_00457, assembly GCF_036014015.1. NCBI lineage: Bacteria > Bacillati > Actinomycetota > Actinomycetes > Kitasatosporales > Streptomycetaceae > Streptomyces > Streptomyces sp. NBC_00457. Next base: position 1,393,980 of record NZ_CP107905.1, read on the forward strand.
TGATCCTGCCGTCCTGACGGTGTGGTGCCGGGCATCGTCTACTGACGGGGGTGGGGCGGGATGAGGAACGAAGCGTTACGGCCAGCCGTGATCGGGTGCGTGACCGCCGGATTGTTGGCGTCAGGATGCTCCAGTTCCGAGGACCGCACCGAACGGGATGCCTTCTTCAAGGCGGCCTCGGCGTTGGAGGCGGCCCCGGCCATCGCCTACAGCACCCAAGTCGCGGGGGCGGAGCTGGACATGCGGGTCACACGAGACGGCGCGGCCACGGGTACCGCTTCTCTGGCCGGGATGCGGCTGGGCCTTCTATCCGTCGGGGACAAGTCGTATGTCCGCTGGCAGAAGGGCGCACCGATCGGTGGGGTCTCACCCGATGAAGCCGGCCTGGCCGACGGCAAATGGATCACCGGAGGAACGTCTTCGGGCGTGACGCAGACGCTGACGCCGCAGCAGATTGCCTCTACGGTCACCGCTCAGCTCAACGACTCCAAGACCCGATTCCCCCGCCGCAGCACCACGGTGAAGGTGAGCGGGACAACCGCATGGAAGGCATCCACGCCCTCCAACGACATCTACGTCACCCGGAGCACGCCGCATCACATCGTGCGGATCACACCCAGAGGGGCCGGAGTGAAGGTTCCGAGCCTGCCACCAGTACCCTCCCTCCCCAGCGGTCTTCCTTCCCTGCCCAGTGACCTTCCCTCACTGCCATCCGGCTTCCCCTCGCTGCCCGAGGTGCCTGCCGGTCTCACCGCGGAGCGGGCCGGCCGTTCCCAGGCACGGGCCGCTGTAGCCGCTGTGGCTCCAGCCCTTCCGGGCCAGATGGATCTGAAAGACATGGACCAGCAACAGGTCGATGCCCTCTTCGACGACCTGGTCAAGAACACCCGGCAGTTGAAGGACTCCTTCGACCTGTCCTACCAGTTCAACACGCGAGGCAGCGCCGCCTTCACCGGCTGCGGCCCAGGTGCATGCACGGTGACCGTCACCCTGGCCAACACCTTCACCAGCAAGAACCTCAAGCCACCGCCGAAGGTGGACGCCACCATGACGGTCACCATGACCGGTGACGGCTCTCCCGTCGGCGGCTGCACCACCTCCGGGCCCCTCCCGGTCAACGCCACCGGCACACTGTCGTGCACCAACGTCTCCCCGCAGTGGAACAGTTGGTACTTCCGCGCCCAGGCGCAGCGGGGCACACACGTCTACACAGCTTTGGCCCGTGTCCTCGGCCGGGCGATCACTTCGGCCGACATCGATCGGCTGATTGAGGAACTGCACCGCCGGCACGAGGAGTACCAGCGCAACCTCAACAGCCCCACCCCGTCTCCCAGCGACTGCACCCCCCAGGCACCCACCTACGGCCCGCTGAACGACGGGCGCGGCACCTCCGGCCACGCCGTGCTGTGCGAACCGCTGCAGTCTGGCTCGGCTGCCGCAATTGCGCCCAAGGGTTACAACTCGGCTACCTTCGACCGCGGTCACCTCATCGGCGAGCAGTTCGGAGGCTCCGGCAGGACGGTGGCCAACATCGTCCCCCTGTACAAGCAGATGAACCAGGTCGTGATGCGCACCTGCGAGAACCGTGTTGCCGACCTGGTCAAGACGGAGCAGCCCGTGGACTACACCGTCACGGCGAACTACGTCGCCGGCAAAGTGATCCCCGACAGCGTCACCATGATTGCCATGGGCAGCAAGGGCACTATCTTCACGAAGACCATCCCCAACACCCCGTCGGCGTCTCATGTCTGCAAAAAGTGATCTCTTCGCCCTACTGGGCAACGTGGCACGTGAAGCACCGCCGGTGGATTGGGCGCAAGTCGAACAACGCCTTGGCTTCACGGTGCCTGACGACTACCGCGCCTGGGCGGCCGTGTACCCACAGATCATCGTTGACGGCTTCCTGACTGTCTTCCACCCCGCCGCGCCGCCACCCAACCTGTTCACCGCCGGCGAGGACCTCCTCGACTTCGACCGTATGCTGCGCGAGGCCGACCCCGACGACATCCCCTACCCCCTCCATCCCGAACCCGGCGGCCTCTACCCCTGGGGTACCACCATCGACAGCCACCGCCTCCACTGGTACCCCCCACGCGGCTGCATCGTCGTCATCGGGCGCGCCGGGAACTGGGAATGGAGTGGCACAATGACCACATTCCTCACTGGCATTCTCACCCGACAGCTGATCTGCCCCCTCTTTCCGGAGAACTTCCCCAGCTCCGAATTTGCCACCGAGGCATCCTGAATCAGGCAGCAGGATCGTCGATCTCGCGTACAGCGCGCGGTCCATCCAAGAGCGGCGTGCTCAACCTCGGAGATCGGAAACGGCCCACACGAAAAGGCCCCCGCAGGCTCTCGCCTGCGAAGACCCTTCGCGCCGTCGGGACGACAGGATTTGAACCTGCGACCCCTTGACCCTCAGTTGGGTGGACCGTGAGCGGCGTGCGACGGGTCGTTGTTCGAGGTCACTGTCCAGCGTACTCAGCCGAGTAAAGGAGTCTGTGTATTCAGGCCTCCGCCGGGCGGCCTCGTCGCCTCACGCAAGCCCCGTGACGACGATCTCAGCGGCTCTGCGCTGTCCCCTTTCTCTCTCGTACAGGAGGAGCAGCTGCGCTCAAGGCTCCCGCGGACCGGCCGACGAGGCCCAGCTCCGCCGCGCTGGGCACCGTCGGATCGAGGTCCTTGAAGCGGGGCTCCGCGCCGCATGGGCGAAGGTCACCTGCTGCTGCGGACGGCGCCGACCGTGCTCGACCGGCTCGCCGGAGCGCTGCCCGTCCGGGCCGCCGACGTCCACCTGAGCGTGAGCCGCCGTGACTCCGCGACGCGTGCTGCGGCCCCGGCCAGGCCCGGCCCGGCCGCTCAGTCGACGGAGAACTCCTCGAAACCGGCGATCCCGCGGGTGCCGGTCCAGCCGTTGGCGGCCGTCATGAAGACGCCGATGTCCTGGGTTTCGGCGACGCCGCCTGGTGTGGCGGTGCCGACCTTGGTCCAGGAGACGCCGTCACGGCTGCACTCGCCGGTGTACGTGCCGCCGGAGCGCGTCAGCCGCAGATGCACCGGGGCGGCGAGGGAACCGGCCAGTTCGATGGAGTCGAACTGGCCGTTGCCGTCGGAGTCCCAGGACAGCGCACAGCCGTTGGACGGCGTCACCGCCAGATTGACGTAGCCGGCCGGGCCGCCGCCGTTGTCGGACAGGTCGTTGCGGACGATGAGCCCGGCGCGGGCCCAGCCGCCCGTGGTGTCCTGCGAGGCGACCTGGACCGTTGCGGTCGAGGAGGACCCGAAGGCGGCGGCCTGGTAGACCGTGCCGAACTCGTTGGTACCGCCCCAGAGGTCGGCGCCCGCGCCCTCGATGGCGAGCGCGTCCCCGGACTGGCCGAAGACCGCGTCGTTGAAGGAGGCGCTCCGGTAGGGGTCGCCCACCCCGGTGCCCGCCATCAGCCGGACGCTCGCCGACGCCAGGCCGCGCGTACCGCTGCTCCGGTAGGACGCGCTCACCGGCACCCGGGAGATCAGCGCGCCGGTGGCCTGGGTGAGGGTGACGGTGAAGGCCGCCGAGAAGGTCTCCCCCGGGGCGACCGACGCCGCGGTGGTCGTGCCGGCCGGCTCGGCGGTCATCCCCTCCGGTGCGTCGAGGGACAGCGTCACATCCGTCGCCGGCCCGAAGCCGTTGCGGTTGGTGAACGCCACGGTGACCGTGACCGGGCGGCCCTCGGCCACCGCGCCCCGGTCGGCGGACGCGGTCAGCGTCACCTGGTCCGGATTGGTGGCCAGGGTGTCCCGTACCTGCCGGGCCAGCTTGTGGATGTCGCCCGACGCCTTCACCGGGTAGCTGTCGTGCTGGTGCGCCCAGCGGTCCTCCAGCGCGAACCAGTCGATCTCGGCGGGCTGCCGGCCGGCCGCGAGCGCGGCGGACAGCTCGGCGAAGTACGTCTTCCAGCGCGTGAGGTAGAGGCCGCCGACCAGCCCCGCCCATTCCCGGTTCGCGTAGTCGTGCAGCCCTTCCTCGCTGCTCTCCCGGCCGCCCCAGGTGGTGATGATCGACCGTGCGTCGTACTCCAGTTGGTCCTTCTCCGCCCTGGTGCCGCCCCAGGACCGGGCGTCGGCCAGCCATCGTCCGAGCAGGTGCTGCGGGGACGCGGCCAGCACCTTGTCCATCAGCTTCATCCAGCTCAGCCAGGTCTTGGTGAGCCGGCCGAAGCCGGCCCGGTCACCGGCCTCGTACGCCGCCTTGATCCGGGGCAGCAGTACGCGGCTGCGGTTGGACAGCACCTGACGGGTGACGTCGGCGAGGTCGTAGGCGTAGGCGGAGCTGTCTCGCAGCCGCGGCGCGACCTGGAGCAGTTCGGTGAGGGCCGCGTCGAAGACCGTGGTGTCGTAGCGGTCGGCCTCCGGGCCCCACGCGGCCGCCTTGTTGGCGCCCAGACTCGGCCGGGCGCCGAACAGCCCGTCGGGCGCCTCGCTCCACCCGTCCTTGCGGGTCATGTTGTACGCGGTGTCGCGGATCGTCTTCCAGGCGGCGACGGCGTGCGGGTCCTCGCCTCCGTAGCGGGACACGGCGTACGCGGCGAACCAGTCGTCGAGGTCGATGGTGCCCGGTGTCCACGCCAGGTCGGTGAGGAGCGCGAGCGCGGGCGCGTTGTTGTCGGCGGCCTCCGGCATCGCCGCGATCCCGGCGAGCGCGCTGCCTTCCTTGTCACGCCACTTGGGGTACTGCTCCACCCAGTCCGGGGCGTTGGCACCCATCGGGGTGTGGCCGCCGAAGTTCCAGATGCTGCCGAAGGCGTACGGGGTGCCGCCCCAGTCGCTCTCCCGGTCCGTGACGGTGGTGTAGCGGTCCGACAGACCGTCCACGATCAGCATCCGGCTCTTGTCGACGCCGTCGAGCAGCGCCTTGGACGGGTTGGACTGCCAGCCCAGGATGGCCCAGATCGCGCCCGGGTGGGCCTTCTGGAGCGCCCCTTCGACGGCTGCCGCGGCTTCGTCCACTGGGACGTCACCGGGGTTGCCGCCCTCGTGCAGCAGATCCATCTTGTACATCGTGCTGTCGCCGAACCGCTCCGACTGGGCCCGGTAGAAGGCGGCGGACACCTCGTCGAAAGCCGTCGTGCGCGGGTCGAGCCAGTCGGGTCGTTTGAAGGCGCCCCAGTCGCCCTGGGGGACCACGGCCGCGTCCCCGCCGTGCTTGGCGACGAAGTCGTCCGGCACGGTGCCGAAGTAACCGGGCAGCACCGGTGTCATGCCCAGTTCGCGCACCCGGTCGGTGATCTTCCGGGCGAGCTCGGCCCGGCGCTCGATGAGCCGCCGGGACACCGGACCGCCGAACCCCGACATGTTCTGCAGCAGCCACCACGGCTGATGTGCCGGTGCCGGAATCCACGCCCGCATTTCGGCGTCCGAGTAGCCGAACTGCCGGAAGGTGTCGTAGTAGACGGCGTCGCCGCCGGTGTAGACCAGCACCCTGTTGATGCCGTGCGGCGCGAGCACGTCCAGCTCGCGCTCCCACGCGTCCCAGTCCCGGTAGGGGCCGGTGTAGCCGTCGTTGGTGTCGTTGAGGGCGAACCGGTGCGGCACGTTCGCCGATCCGGCGATCTCCCCGTCGGGGGCGGGCAGCAGCCTGGGGAGGTTCAGCTGTTCGCCGTTCCAGGAGATGTCGGCCTTTGCCACCCGCGCGAGATAGGTGTTGAGGCCGGTGAGCAGCACCGCCGGGCTCGTGCCCTCCACGGTGATCGCCCCGGCCCGGCCGGTGACCTTGAACCGGTCGGCGCTGCCGGCGCCCAGCGCGCGCAGCGTCACCTGCCGGTGGTGGTCGGGCAGCAGGCGTCGCAGCGCGACCGATGCGGGGGTCGTGTTGAACGGCTTGCCGGCCTTGTCCGCGGCCCCTGGGGCGGCGTGGGCACCTGGCGGCGGGGTCAGCAGCACCACTGAGCCGAACGCGGCCGCTCCGGTCAGCAGGCGTCTGCGGCTGAGGTGTTGGTTGCCTGTCATGAACGTCCTCTCAAAACTTCTCGGTTCAGGCGACGGTCATCGCGAAGATGTGCAGAGCGGGACTACCGCTCGGCAGGCCGTCGCTGACCTTCGGCAGCACGACGGAGTGCAGTTCCTTGTCCTCCAGCTCGACGCCGAAGGTGTAGAGGCTGACCGGGTTCCTGTCCTGGCCCGAGGGGGTGTTGCGGTACGGCAGCACCACCGCGGCCGCGGGGTTCGCCCAGTACCAGTCGGGGACCTCGACGGAGAAGGCCTGCTCCGTGCCGTCCGCGTACACGACCTTCCCGGGCCCCTTGCCGTCGCCCCAGGTGCAGGTGCCGAGGAAGGCCAGCCGCGAGCCGGTGCCGGACAGCCGCACGGTCTGCCCGGAGGACACCACGTTGTCCTTGGCTCCGGGCTCGGTGTCCGGCCAGGTGAAGGTCGTCCCGCCGTAGGTGACAGAGGCTCCGGGAGTCAGTCCGACCGATGCCAGCGCCTGGGCGGACAGGCTGGATCGCGAGCCGTCGATGTCGGCGGTGGTGGTGGCGTCGTCGGAGGAGATTCCGGCGTTGTCGAAGGCACTGGCCAGTGACCGGTACGGCAGTTTCAGCGACGGGGTCGCGCGGGTGCAGTCGGATCCGTCCTCGTGCACGTCGAAGAGCGCGTGCGCGATGCAGGGGACCACACCCTCGGCGTCGTCGGAGAGCCGCGTCTTCCATGTGCGGGTCACCGCCTTGCCGGGCGCCACCTTGCCGAGGACGAAAGACGCCTGGCCGGAACCGTCCACGGAGAGATACAGCACCGTGCCGCGCAGCGTGATCCGCGTGGTGTTGGTGAACTCGGCCGTCAGTGTCACCGCCTGACCGGGCTCGGGGGCGGGTGGCTCGAGGGTGATCGAGACGGGCGGGGCGAGGAAGTCTTCCTCGGAGCGGTAGGGACTCATGCTTCCTCCACCGTGAAGTGGTCGAAGACCGCCTGGACGGTCGTGCCGGGGTAGTTGAGGTTGACGGCGCCGGCGACGACGCCGGCGTCCATGGCGCCACTCGCCGAGGGCACCGTCACGCTCGCGACCTCGGTCCAGGAAAGGCCGCTGTTGGTGCTGGAGTACGCGGTGCAGGTGGTGCCGTCGCGGACCAGGCGCAGCCAGGCGGGGTGGGTGGAACCGCCGCCACCGGCCCAGGTGTCGAGCCGTCCGTCGCCGTCGCTGTCGGTCATGAACTCCAGGCCGAACGACTTCGACATGGTGAGTACGGCGTAGCCGCCCCTCTCCGGCGCGGTCAGGTCGTTGGCGACCGCGATGCCGTACTTGGCGGAGGGGTTGTCGCTGCCGGTGAGGCTGACCGTCTTGACCTGCACCACGCTCGCCTCGGCGGCGGAGCCGGGGAGGAGGATGCCCCCCTTCTCGTCGGTGCCGCCGGAGAAGTCGCGGCCGCCCGCCCAGATCACCAACTGGCTGCCGTACTGGCCGAACTCGGCGTCGTCGGTGGTGGCGAACGTCCGGTACGGGTCCCGCACCTCGTTGGGCTCGTAGGGCACCGTGACCGTCTTCGCGGACCGCGCGCAGTCGCTGCTGTGCCCGTCGACGTCGAAGACCACGTGCGCGGTGAACGACACGTTCCCGGCCACGTCGGCCGGCATCGCCGTCTCCCAGCGCCGGGTCGCCTTCGCGCCGCGCCGCAGATCGCCGAGCGGGATGGTCTTCGCCGCCGTGGTGGCGCCGGGATCGATCAGGTGAAGCACGGCGTTGCGGAGCGGGAAGGGGCAGTCGTTGGTGAGGACCGCGGTGGCGGTGACCGTGTCACCGCCGGCCGGCTCGGCGGGTTCCGTGGTGACGGTGAGCGTGGGCCCCAGGGTGTCGAACTGGGTACCGTTACTGATTCCCATGCCGCTCACCGGGCCCAGTCGACGGTGAAGACGTTGGCGATGTCGCTGGGCAGGGAGGACGGGACGGTGATGTTGATCTTTCCGTCACGGCGGGTCCACCTCAGACTGCCGCTCGTGCCGAGCAGCCGGATCCGGGAAGTGGCGCTGATGGGGATGTCGCCGGGCACCGAGAGGGTGCCGCTGGGCGCGCCCAGCACGATGATGTTGAACTTGCCCGGGGAGACGGTGTAGCGGATGCCGAGCGAACTGCCCTCCTCCTCCGCCCGCACCCAGGGCGTCGACCCGTAGATCGCCGGGCCGTTGACCTTCAGCCAGGCGCCGATGTCCCGCAGCCGCTCCTGCATGATCTCGGGGATCGTGCCGTCCGGCCTGGGACCGATGTTGAGCAGCAGGTTGCCATTCTTGCTGACCACGTCGGCGAGCAGCTGGATCAGGAACTCGGAGGTCTTGTAGTCCTCGTCCGGCTCGTGCTTGTTGTAGCCCCAGGAGTAGCCCATGGTCATGCAGCACTCCCACTTCTGCGGATCCATCGTGGGGTTGGTGCGCTGCTCGTACGTCGCGAAGTCGAAGTGGGTGTCGAACCGGTCGTTGATCACCACACCCTTGGGGTGCTTACGGTTCTTGGCCTGGTTGTAGTAGTGGGCCAGGGGTTCTTCGCTGCGCCACGGCGGTTCGCCGGTGGGCCGGAACCACTGTCCGTCCGCCCACAGCAGCTCCGGGTCGTAGCGGTCGATGATCTCGTAGAGCTGCTTGAGCTCGTAGTCTCCTATGTAGTCCTCGACCGGCTTGTAGCCGGTCATCGGGATTTCCTCGTCGGTGTAGAAGTTGCGCATCGGCCGGCCGATCGCCGGGTTGAAGTACTCGCCGAGCGAGTAGTACAGGCCCGGGCGCACGGTGCCGCGCTTGCGGGCCGCGGTCATCAGCTCACCGACGAGGTCGCGCTTCGGGCCGTACGCCACGGAGTGACGGTCCGTCACCTTGCTGGGGTAGAGGGCGAATCCGTCGTGGTGCTTGCTGGTCAGCGCGAAGTACTCGGCGCCCGCCTGCTCGAACAGCTTCACCCAGGCGTCGGGATCGTACTTCTCGGCCTTGAACTGCGGGATGAGGTCGTCGTAGGTGACGTCCTCGCCGTAGGTGTCGCGGTGGTACTTCCACTCGGCGGTGTCCTTGGTGCTCTGGTACCAGAGGTACCACTCGGAGGCGCTTCTCGGCGTCGCGCCGGCGATCACCGAGTAGACGCCCCAGTGGACGAAGATGCCGAACTTGGCGTCCTTGTACCAGCGCGGCACGGGATGGGTGTCGAGGGACGCCTTGGTGGGCTGGTAGTCGGGAATGCCCGGGGTCCCGGACACGGCGCCCTGCGCGAGCGCCTGGGCGGTGCCGGGCGGGGCGAGCAGCACCGCGCCGCCTAGGGCGGCCGCGGAGGTCATGAAGTGTCTGCGGTCGACTGCCATGAATGTGCCTCTCACTCGTGGGTGGAGAAGGAGTCGAAGAGTGCTGTCGTGGTCTGGCCGGGGTAGTTGAGGTTGACGGCGCTCGCGACCAGGCCGGCGTCGCCGGTGCCGTTCGCGGACGGCACTGTGGCGGTGGCGACCTGCTGCCAGGCGGTGCCGTCGGGGCTGGCGTACGCGGTGTAGGCGGTGCCGTCGCGGACGAGCTTCAACCAGGCGGGGTGGTACGAACTGCCGCCGCCCGCCCAGGTGTCGAGCTTCCCGTCGCCATCGCTGTCGGTCAGGAACTCCAGGCCGAACTGCGCGGACATGGTGAGTACCGCGTAGCCGCCCGCCTCCGGTGCGGTGAGGTCGTTGGCTACGGCGATTCCCGCCTTGACGGAGGGGCCGCTGCCGGTCTGACCGACGACCCGGGCGGTCACCGTGCCGGACGGCGGCGCGGCGTCGGCGAGGTAGACCGCCGCCTTCTCGTCCTTCCAGCCGGACAGGTCCTGGCCGCCCGCCCAGATGGCGAACTGGCCGCCGTTCTGGGCGTATTGGGGCTGCTCGGTGGTGGTGGCAGACGTCAGGTACGGCGCCCGCACCTCGGAGGGCGTGGGGGTCACCGTGGCGTCCACGCTGTCGGAGTCGTGCCGTGTGCGGCCGTCCTGGACGAAGGCCGTGCGTACGCCGATCTCGTGGGTGCCCCAGGCCGCGTCGGCCGCCGGGGCCACCGTCCAGGTGAGGGTGGCGCTGTCGCCCGGGGCGAGGGAGCGGATCCGTACGCTGCCGGCCGGTTCGGCGGACCAGCCGTCGGGGAGATCGAGACGGGTACTGACCTGGGTGACCTTTGTGGGGCCGGTGTTGGTTACGGTCGACGTGATCTCCGTGCCGTCGTCGCCGGCCTCCAGGCTCGGCCGGTACGGGGTGAGCCGGACGCGGGTCGACGGGCAGTCGCGGGCCGCCCCGAGAGTGGTGAGGTCGACCGCGTCGGCGAACGCCTTCATCCCGGTTTCGTTGGGGTGCAGATGGTCACCGGAGTCGAACGCGGCGGCGTAACGGGTGGGGTCCTCCGGATCCCGTACGGCCTTGTCGAAGTCGGCGTAGTCGTCGAAGACGCCGCCGGAGTCGCGGACGAACGCGTTGACCTTCTGCCGGTCGGCCTCCTTGGCCTCGGTCCACCAGTCGCCCCAGCCCCGGTACGGGACCACGGTCGCGCCGATCACGCGCAGCCCGCGGGCGTGGGCGCGGCGCGCGATCTCCTTCATGCCGTCGATCACCTGGTCGCCGGTGGCACCGCCCCAGCTGAGGTCGTTGACGCCCTCGAAGAGGATCACCGTCCGGCCGCCCGGCTGTGACAGCACATCGCGTTCCAGCCGGTCCAGCGCCGACGGGTTGCCGTCGACTCCGGCCGTGATCCGGTTGCCGCTGATGCCCTCGTTCAGCACTCCGGCGGTGGACGAACAGGCCGACAGCCGCCCCGCCAGATAGTCCGGCCAGCGCCGGTTGGCGTTCGCCGTGGAGGACGCCCCGTCGGTGATGGAGTCGCCGAGCGCCACCACGCTGCCCGCCGTGTCACCGCCCCGCACATCGACGCCGGTCAGGAACGGCAAGGTGGAATCGGTCCTGGTGAAGGCGTCCCCGTCGGCGTCCGAGGCGTGGTCGCCGCCGCCGTCGGGTGTCCAGTAGACGGTCTGGAGGCCCATCCAGTGCTGGCTGATGTGGGTGAGCCGGCCGGGGAAGTACAGGCTGACGACGAGGTCGCTGCGGGCCGGCACGGGGACCCGGACGGCATCGCTCACCGCCTGTTCCCCGGCGGGGATCGTCACCTCGTCCTTGCCGCCGAACCGGACCTCGTACGGCTTCGCGACGGCGGAACCGCCGTCCCGGCGCCCCACGGTCGCGTGCCCGATCGTCACCGGCTCGGTGGTGAAGTCGTTGGTCAGGCGGATGCGTACGCTCGACCCGCCGGCGCTCACCCGCACCGGTATCCGTACGGTCACCTCCGAGGTGCCCGGGTCGTACGAGGCGTGCTGTGCGGTCGCCCAAGTCCCTGTCCACTCCGGCTGCTTGGTCTCGGCCGCGGCCGGAGTCGCCGGGAGCAGGGCCGCCAGGACGGCCGCCACGGCCGCGGTCAGGGCTGCGAATCTTCGGCGTTCACGCAGGTGTCCACGTAGATGTCCAAACACGGGTTCTCCTCAGGAGCAGCCGCGGCCGAGCCCGAGCGCGGCGAGGTCGATGGAGTCGGCGAAGGCCTTCATCCCGGCGTCGTTGGGGTGCAGATGGTCGCCCGAGTCGTATGCCGCGCCGAGCCGCCGCGGGTCCGCCGGGTCCCGTACCGCCTTGTCGAAGTCGGCGTAGTCGTCGAAGACCCCGCCGGAGTCCCGCACGAACGCGTTGACCTGCTGCCGCCGGGCCTCCGTCTCCTCGCTCCAGCCGCCCCAGGTGAAGTCCTTGTACGGCGTGATCGTGGCGGCGACGACCCGCATCCCGCGCTGGTGCGCCCGGTCGGCGATCTCCGTCATCCCGGCGATGATCTGCTCGGCACTCGCCCCGCCGAGATCGTTGATGCCCTCGAAGAGAATCAGGGTCCTGGCCCCCGGCTGGGAGAGCACGTCCCGTTCGAGGCGGTCCAGGGCCGACGGGTTGGTCGCGGTCCCGGCGGTGATCCGGTTGCTGGTGATGCCCGCGTTGAGCACTCCCGCGCCGGGCAGGCAGGCGTTGAGGCGGGCGGACAGCAGGTCGGGCCAGCGCTGGTTGGTGTCGGGCGTCGAGAAGGACCCGTCGGTGATGGAGTCGCCGAGCGCCACCACCGATCCGGTCCTCGGCGCGGTCACGTCGACGCCGCTGAGGAAGGGCCAGCTCGTGGTGGTCCAGGTGTAAGCGTCGCCGGTGGTGTCGGCGGCGTGGTCGCCCGCCCCGTAATCCGTCCAGTAGACGGTCTGCTGCGCCCACCAGTGGTCGGTGATGTGCGTGACCTGACCGGGCAGATGGAGACTGACCACCAGGTCGGCCAGGGCCGGCACGGCGAGTCCGACCGGATCGCTGACCGCCTGGCCGCCCGCCGGGACGGTCACCTCACGCTTCCCACCGAACCGCAGGTCGTACGGGCGCGCCACGGCGGAACCGCCGTCGCGCAGGCCCACGGTCGCGTGCCCGATCGTCACGGGGTCGGTGGCGTAGGCGTTGGTCAGGCGGATGCGTACGGATGAGCCGCCGACGCTGGTGTGCACCGGCATCCGTACCGTCACCTCGGACATCCCCGAGACTTCGTAGTGCTCGCTGGCCGCCGTCGCCCAAGTTCCCGTCCAGCCGCGCCGATCGTCCTGCTGACCGGCCTCGGCGGGCGCCATCGTCCCCGCCACGACGGCCGAGACCGCCAGGAGCAGAGCCGCGAGCCTGCCGCGGATCCCATGCATGTGCCGCCCCTTACCGTTCCGCGCCGGTGCGCTTGAGCGCCTCGTACGCCTTGGTGGCGCCCTTGGCCTTGAGGTTCACGAACGCCGGGGTCACCCCGAGCGGAGTGCGATAGCCCTTGAGCGTCACGGGGCCGCGGACGACCTTGCCGTTGGTGACGTCACGCCATGTTCCGGTCGGCAGGAAGACGTCCCGGGCGGTGCCTTCGTCGAGCTGGGGCGCGGCCAGCACGGCCGGGCCGAGCATCCACTCGTCGGTGACCGTGTAACTCGCGGCGTCCTTCGGGAAGTCGAAGAACAGCGGCCGCATGATCGGGTCACCGGTCTTCAGCGTCTGCTGCACCTGGTCCCAGATGTACGGGGCCAGCCGCTCGTGCGTCGCGATGGCCGACCGGTAGAGCTCGACCGTCTCCTTGTCGTAGCCGACCCACTCGCCGGTCGTCGCGTCCCGTACGCCGGTGGGTGAGGTGGAGGCGTACATCAGCGGCATCAGGGACGCCGCCTGCGCCCAGCGGGCCAGAACCTCCTTGGAGGGCGGCGGGTAGCTCAGCGAGCCGCCGATCATGTCGGTCTCGACGAACGGGTAACCGATCGTGGAGACCGCCAGGTTGGCCGAGACCGCGGCGCGCAGCCCGCCGAAGGTGGTCGGCTTGTCGGCCGTGCGGGTGGCGAAGCCCTTGGCCTGCGCGGCGTTCCACGCGACCCGCAGCCCGGCGCCCTGCTGGTCGAACTCGTCGGCCAGCTCGGTGCCGTACTTCACGTAGTCGGCGCGGGTCGCCCCCGGATAGGGGGCGCACCGGTCGTCGAAGAAGGCGGTGTCGAACTTGAACCCGGCGACCCCCAACTCACGCGTCTGCGCGTGGAGATCGTCGGTGTACCACTGCCGCGCGGCCGGGTTCGCCAGGTCGATCAGCCCGGTCTGCCGGCCGTTCCACCAGGTGAAGAGGCACGGCTTGGACGGGTCGGACGGGTCCTTCAGCAGATACCCGTTGTCGATGGCTTCGGAGAAGTTGGCGGCGGTCTCGGGCATGTACAGGCCCGTCCACATGCCGAGGTCGAAGCCGAGGCGGTCGAGTTGCTCGGACAGGGCGGGCAGATCGGGGAAGCGTTCGCCGAAGTCGGCCGCGATCACGCTCTCCTCGATCTGCACCGCGTGCCCGCCGAGCCCGGCGCCGGCCAGCGCGCGGGCCCAGGCGAGGACGTTCTCCTGGGTCTGCTCGCCGTAGAGCTGGGCCCAGGAGTTCCAGAGAGGGGTGGCGTACTGCTCGTAGGGGGTGTCGGAGCGTTCGGGCTTGCCGACCAGCGCGATGTGGTCGCGGTACACCTCGGCGGGGGTGTCCTCGACGAACACCGTGGAGGCGGCGGGCCGTTCGCCGGTGACGGTGAACTCGCCGAGCCCGTTGCCACCGGAGTTGATCCGCACGTCCATCGGGTCGTTCGTGTCCGCCCGCAGCCCGGTGGCGCTGGATGTGTACCAAAAGGGGGAGACCACCTGGTACGACGCCGGGCTGAACCCGGTGTCCACCAGTTGCCCGGAGTCCAGCGGCCACGGCTGGACCGTCTGGTCGCTGTTCTCGCCGTGGCCGTACCAGTGCCCGGCGCTGTCCAGGTCGTACGCCGTGCTGAGCGCGTCGGCCCGGGCGCCCGACAGGGACCAGTTCACGTCGTACCGGTCGGAGCGCAGGGTGATCCGCAGATCCACGGTGACGCCCGGCAGGTCGGTGGCGGCGGTGACGCGCAGGGTGTTGCCGTCACGCGTACTGCCGGTGACCTCCCGGACGATGTGCCAGTCGGCGCCGATCCGGAACCGGAACGCCGCGGGCGCGGTGGCCAGGACGGTCCGGCCTGCCCGTACGGTGGTGACGGTCAACCGGTCCGTGGCGACGCGCAGTTCGTAGGCGGATGTCGCGAAGGTGATCGGCCCGGAGTCGGCGGCCGCTGGAGCTGAGCCGAGTAGCGGCGCGGCCAGGACCAGCGCCACCGAGCTGCGGCGGACGGTTCGTCTCAGCCTGGGCATCAGGCACCGCCGCCGCAGGTCAGCTTGGCGTCGGCCCAGTCCGCGTGGTCGAGGGCGTTGCCGTCCCCGGCGTCCGAGACGACGAGTTCGAGCCGCCGGGCGCCTGCCACGTCGACGTCGATCTCCTTGGTCGCGGTGTCCCGGTCGACTGTGCCGCTCTCGTAGACGGGCGTTCCGTCGGCGAGGACGGTGTAGGTGACGGTGGCCGGGCCGTCGGAGCGGCCGTAGGTCTCCTGGTCGAGGCCGAGCGCGGCGTGGAAGGCGGTGCAGGTGCCGCCGAGCCACACCTGGACGCTGCTGCCCGCGTGTGTGCCGAGGCCCTTGTCGTAGACGTTGTCGTGGAGGGTGATCGGCAGGCCGTCGCCCTCGGCGTTCTCGCCGTTGGACTGGTCGCGTTCGACCGGGCCCCAGCCGTTGCTGCTGGACTGGAACGGCAGATCGCTGACGTAGTGTTCGCCGGCCGTGAGCGGCGGTGGCTGTGCTGCCACCACCTGTTCCCCGGTCACCGAACCGGGCTTGCCGACGCGGGTGAAGTCGGCGGTGGCGCGGAGGATGGCGACAGTGCCGGTCTTCTGGCCGGCGGGCACGGTGACGGTCCACTCGGCTTTCGCCGAGGCACCGGGTTTGAGGGTGCCGAGCCGGACCGGGCCGGCCGGGGTCGCGGTCCAGCCGTCGGGCAGCTTCGGGCTCAGAGTGAGGTCGCGGAGCGTCTTGCCGTTGTCCGGTACGGCGGCTGTCGCCGTGACCTGGTAGCTGTTGCCCGGTTCGACGGTGTCGGGGGCGTCGACGGTCACCCGCGCCGGGGTGGCCGGGTCGGCGTGGGTGGCGGCGTCGTAGGCCGGGGCGGCCACATCGGCGACCCGCAGCGAGGAGGCGACATTCCCGAGCGTGGTGAGACCCACCTTTCCGAGGCCGCCGCTCTTCGCGTCCTCGCTCCACGAGGCGATGGCGATGGTGTTCTTGCCGTCGGCGCGCAGAATGCCGTTGGGGACGGGGAAGGTGTGCTGGGGGCCGGTGTCGTTGACGTAGTGGCCCATCAGCCAGCCGTTGACATAGATGAGAGCGCGGTAGTTGCGGTCGGGGTCATCCGTGATGGTGACGCCGACGGAGACGTCCTGGCCCTTGGGCAGCCGCGGATTGAACGTGGTGCGGTACCAGGCGATACCGGGAGTGGTGTCGCTGGCCGGCAGCGTGGCCGCGTCCCAGGACCGGTCCGGGTAGCCTGGCAGTGTCCAGCCCGAACGCTCCCCGTACAGACCGCCGTTGTTCATGTGCCCGCGTACGGTGTCGACGGGCTTCTCGCCGCCCCGGGCGCCCTGGATGCGCCAGGTGATCTGCGCGTCGGAGCCAGCCAGATACGCCGTGGTCAAGCCGCGCGGCTGCTTGTGGTCGTCGCTGTTCCAGGTGAAGTCCTCGTTGTGGCCCATGGTGCCGACCAGGACGGAGATCACGTTCTCCTTGCCCTCGCGCAGCAGCCCTTCGGCGATGGGGAAGGTCTTGCGGCCGGTCTGACTCGTCCCGGCGAACTTCCCGTTGATCCACACCGAGTACGCGCCCACTGCCGCCGACGAGGTGTCGGGGTTGGTGGCGTATCCGGTGAGGGACAGGGACTTCTCGGTGCCGGTGGCCTTGAAACGGCCCCGGTACCAGACGTAGCCGTGGTGGTAGCCGTACTCGTCCTGGTAGAGCACCGGCAGAGTTCCGGGCTTGGTCGGATTGTCGGTGGTCAGCTTGTCGGCGTACGTCCATGACGAGTCGTCGAAGTCCGGGTCGGCCTCGGGGGTTTCGGCGGACGTCTTCCAGCCGGTCAGCTCGGGGAGCTTGACGTCCTCCGGGCCGGGGACGGTGCCCAGCAGGCTGCCCGAGGAGGTCGGTTTCACCTTCAGGGGTACGCCGTTCCAGGTGACGGTCCGTACGCCGGGCGGGGCGAAGACCTCCAGAGGGCCCGCCTTCTTCGCATCGCCGGTGAGCGCGAGCGTCGTCCCCCGGCCGGTGACCGACGCCGCACGGACCAGTTCGGTGCCGCGTTCCAGGACCGGACCGGCCGGCGTGTCCTGCCGCCAGAAGCCGGCGGCCTCGTCGTCGGTGCCGATGAGCAGCAGCAGATCGGGGCGGCCGCCGCCCTGGACGAGGACCCGGGTAAGGCCGGAGTGGGTGTAGTCCAGCTTCAGGTCGCCGCGCTCGGCGTCCCAGGTGGCGTCCGCCTTGCCGTCGAGCACGGTGACCTTGGGCTCGGCGGAGTAGCGAAGCATGGTCTGTCCCCGGTCACCTTCGCCGCCGTACAGCACGGCTTGAGTGCGGTCACCGGTCCCTGCACTGGTCAGCAGCTCACTCGTGGAGTAGACGAGCTGCTGACCACCGCCGAGGTCGTGGCCTGCGACGAGGATCTTGCCGGTCTTGCCGTTGAGCCGTGTGGTGACCGGATAGGTGCCGTCCGGGGTCTGCCAGTCGAAGGTGGTGGTGGCGTCGGCGTCGGCCATCGGATCGCCGTGCCGGAGATAGAGGAACTGGGTGTCGGTGTCCGGGTTGGCGCGGGCTTCGATGTGCACGGCGTTGTTGGACGAGGCCGGGGCGTCGGCCGGATCGGTCGCGGTGAGCGGTCCGGTGGTGGTGTAGAAGAGGCCCTGCCGCTTCATCTCGTCGTAGTCGGCGCCGGTCTGGCGCGGCTCGCTGATCGGTGCGCCGTAGTCGTACGAGGTGTAGACCTGACGCGGGTCGGCGAGCCAGCCCCAGTTGGTGCCGCCGTAGGTCATGTAGAGGTTCTCGATCGTCGTGCCCTGCATGACCTCGTGCTTGTTGACGATCTTCTGGTAGGCGGGGCCCATCTTCTCCCGGCACTTCTCGTAGCCGGTGTCGCCCCAGGTCTGGAACCAGCCGGTGCCCGCCTCGAAGATCGCCAGCGGTGCGTCGTCCTGCTGCCGTTTGAGGGTGGGCAGCCACCACTCGCCCTTGCAGAAGGAGTTGTACTGGTCCAGCTCGCCGACGAAGTCCAGGCCCTCACCGCCCGTGTACTGCGGCATCGGCTCGTTGCCGACGAGGGGCACGGTGATGCCGTCTGCCCGTACCTGCTTGCTCAGCTCGACGATGTAGTCGCGGCCTTCCGGGTCGTACAGCTCGTTCTCGACCTGGTAGAGCAGCACCGGCCCGGTGCCGTCGGTGACCTGGCGGCGGGCGAGGATCTTGTCGATCTCCTTGAGCCACTCGCGGGCGGCGTCGAGATATTCGGGGTCGGTGGAGCGGGCCTGTCCCTTCTGTGTCATCAGCCAGCCGGGGAAGCCTCCGCCGTCCGTCTCGGCGTTGATGTACGGGCCCGGCCGGGCGATGACATAGAGCCCGGCCTCCTCGGCCATGTCGAGGAGCTTGTCGACGTCACGGACACCGCTGAAGTCGTAACGGCCCTTCGCCGGGGAGTGGAAACCCCAGTCGAAGTAGATCGAGACGGCGTTCATACCGCTCGCCTTGATCTTCTGGAGCACGTCGCGCCACAGGTCGGGGCTGGGGAGCCGCCAGTAGTGGAACTCCCCTGACCAGACGAAGAGCCGCTCGCCGTCGACCTTGACGGAGTACTTGTCGTAACTGACCGTGTGCGGCGTGGGCTTGGCGGCCATGGTGTCTTCCGCGACTTCGGCGACTTCGGCGGCCGGGACCGTGGCGTGGGCCGGCACCGCCGCGGACAGGACCGCGAGTAGTACGGCGGCCAACGCCGCGGCCAGTGGGGTACGCAGTCGTCCAACTCGTGCGAGGCTCACGAGTTGCCTCCCGTACAGGTCAGCTTGGCGTCGGCCCAGTCGGCGTGGTCCGTGGACACATCGCCGTCGCCGTCGACCAACAGGTCCAGCCAGCGGGCGCCGGTCACGTCCACGTCGACCGCGGCGCCGCCGTCGGAGCCGTACAGCACCGGGCTGTCGAACAGGGAGCGGCCGTCTGCGATCACCTCGAAGGAGACGCTGCCGTCGTCGCCGACCTCGTCGTCCACTCCGGCGGTCGCGGTGAAGCGGGTGCAGCCGCCGCCGAGATAGACCCGGACCTGGCTGTTCGCGTGGACACCGAGGCCCTTGGTGTACGTGGTGCCACCGATGCTCAGGGGACGGCCGTCACCCGCCGCGTTCTCCCCGTTGGAGGCGTCCTTCTCGACCGGACCCCAGCCGTTGACCGCCTTGACCAGGGTCAGATCGCTCACATAGGCGTCGGCGGACAGCCCGGCAGGTGGCACCTGCACGGCCCGCTCGCCGGTGACGGTGCCCGGACGGCCGGGCTGGGTGAGCTTGGCGGTCGCCGGCAGGACGGCGTAGTGGACCGGGTCGGCGGGCGGGGTGACGGTGTAGTCCGCGGTCACCGTGTCGCCGGGCCGGACCCTCGCGAAACGGGTGGTGTCGTCGGTGGTCGCGGTCCAGCCGTCGGGGACCTTCAGCGCGAGTTCGACGTTCCGGGCGGTCGGCGCGTCCTTCGGCACGCTGAGGGTGACGGGGACTTTGGCGGCGGTTCCGGTGCTCAGGAACGGCTCGGCGTCGACGGTGACACGGGCACCCGACTCCGGCATGGCGTACGTCTTGGCGTCGTACGAAGGCGCGGCCACCGTGCCGATCTTGATTCCGCCCGCCGAGGCGCCGAGGTCGACGAGCTTCGCCGACCCCGGGCCCGCTCCGGCTTCCGTGGACCACACGGCCAGGGCGATGGTGTTGCTGCCCTGCTCGCGCAGGATGCCCTTCGGGATGACGAAGCGTGTCTGGGGTCCGGTGTCCGCCAGGTAGCGGCCGATCAGCCAGCCGTTGACGAAGATCTGCGTCCGGTAGCCGGTGCCGCCGCCTTCCGCCTCGGCGAGATCGAGGGCGATCGCGTTGTCCTGGCCCTGCGGCAGATCGAGCCGGGCGGAGGTGCGGTACCAGCGCACGCCGGTCCCGGTCTTCGCGCTCTGTCCGGCGAGGGTGGTGTTCTTCCATCTGCCGTCGGGGTAACCGGCGAGGGACCAGCCGGCCCGCTCCCCGTACAGCCCGCCGTTGTTGTACGGGCCCCGGGCGGTGTCGACCGGGTCTTCGCCACCCCGGCTCCCCTGGATCTTCCAGGTGAGGGTGGAGGCCCCGCCGATCACCTCGGCGCCGAGCAGGCCGCGCGGCTCCTTGGAGTAGTCGTGGCCCCATTCCTCGTTGTGGCCCGCGTTCTCGACGAGGACGGAGAGGGTGTTGTCCCCGCTGTCCTTCAGCGTGTCCGCCGGGATGTCGAAGGTGTGCGCGCCGTCACCGGAGCTGCCGAGATAGCGGCCGTTGAGCCAGACCGCGTACTGGCCGGTCGGGCCGGTGTTGGCGTTCAGCGCGAGCGCGGTCGCACGGCCGGCCGTCTTGAACCGGCCCCGGTACCAGACGTTGCCGTGGTGGTAGCCGTACTCGTCCATCGCGAGGACCGGCAGCGACCCGGCCAGTTCCGCGTTGTTGGCGGTGAGGTGGTCGGCGGTGGTCCAGGTGGAGTCGTCGAAGTCCGGGGCGGACTCCGGTGCCTCCTCCTTGTACTTCCACGTCGTCAGCTCAGGCAGCCGGACCGGGCGTGGCGCCTCGGTCAGGGCAACCCTGCGGCCGTTCCAGGTCACCTTCTTGGCGTCCGCGATGACCTCGATCTTCGCGGCCTTCGTGGAGTCGCCGGTCAGCTTCAGGGTGCCGCCCGCCAGTTCGGCCGTACGGACGAGGGACGGGCCTCGTACCAGGACCGGGCCCGCGACGGTGTCCTGCTGCCACCAGTGGGCGGTCTCGGCGATGTCGGCGATCAGCAGTTCCATGCCGTTCACCAGCACCCGGGCCAGACCCTTGTGGGTGTAGTTCAGGCGCAGGTCGCCCCGTTCGGCGTCCCAGGTGGTGGTGACATCGCCGTCGAGGACGGTGACCTCGGGCCGCTCGGCGTACCGCAGCACGGTCTCGCCGCCCTCGCCCTCACGCCCGTACAGCAGCGCCACGTCCCGGTCGTCGATCCGGGCGTGCGTCATGATCTCCGAGGTGGAATAGACGAGTCGCTGCTTCTCGCTCAAGTCGTAGCCGGCTACCAGGAGTTTGGAGTCCCGGCCGTCGACGGTGATCGTGCCCTGCTGCGGCACGCGCGGGTAGTCGCCGTCCGCGCCGGTCAGGGACAGGGTGGTCTCGTCCTTGTTTTTCACGCGGGTGTCGGCGTGCCGGATGGTGAAGAACTGGGTGCCGTCGTCGGGGTTGACGCGCCGGTCGATGCGCAGGGCGTCGTCGGACGGGACGGGGGCCTCGGCCTTGTCGGTGCGCGCCAGTGAGGTGACGGAGTTGACCATGTAACCGAGGCGCTTGAACTCCTGATACTTGTCCGTCAGTTGGCGGGACTCGTTGATCGGGGCCCCGTAGTCGTACGACGTGTAGACCGCGTTGGGGTCGGCGAGCCAGCCCCAGTTGGTGCCGCCGTACGTCATGTAGAAGGACTGGCCGCTCACCCCGGCGGCGATGTTCATCTTGCTGAACACCCGGGTGAAGTCGGTCCCGGTGAGTTTCGCGCAGTCCTGGTATCCGGTGCCGCCCCAGGGGTCGAAGGCGCCGCCCTGTGCCTCCGGGATGATCAGGGGGGACTCGGGCTTCCACTCGTTGACGTACGAGTAGTCGGGCAGGTTCTTCCAGGTGTCGGGGTCCTTGCAGTCGAAGCCCTGCGGGTAGGCGTCGAATCCGTAGATGTCCGGGGCGCCCTTGCCGCTGACCCAGTTCTTGTTGGCGCCGCCGTCGTTGACGAAGGTCGGGACATCGATGCCGTCCTGGCGTGCCCAGTCGATGAGGGTCTGCATGTAGTCGGCGTCCTGGCGACCGCCCTGGTACTCGTTCTCGACCTGATAGAGGATCACATTGCCGGTGCCCCGCGTGAGTTGGTGCCGCGCGATGATCGGGTTGATCCGGCTCATCCACTCCCGGGCCGCCTTCATGTACTCCGGCTCGGAGGTACGGTTCACGCCGGCCTGTGTCTTGCGCCAGGCGGGCATGCCGCCGCCGGAGACCTCCGCGTTGATGTACGGGCCCGGCCGGGCGATCACATACAGGCCCGCGCGTTCGGCCTCGTCGAGCAGCCGCTCCACGTCACGGGTGCCGGTGAAGTCGTACGAGCCCGGCTTGGCCGAGTGGTAGCCCCAGTCGAAGTAGAGCGAGACCGCGTTGAATCCGCCCGCCTTGATCTTCTGTAGGACATCGCGCCAGGCATCCGGGCTGGGCAGCCGGAAGTAGTGGAACTCGGCGCCCCAGATGTACAGGGGTTTGCCGTCGACCCGCACGGAGTACTGGTCGTAGGTGACGGTGTGCGGGGCCGTCGACTTCGCCTGAACCGGTGCCGCGGCAGCATCTGTGCTGGTCAGGGGCATGACAGAGAGGGCTCCGGCGAGCAGCAGTGATCTCCACTTCCCCCTCATGACGTCAGCCCCTTCACGACGGCCGCCCGCGCGGTCTCGATGTCGTTGACGTCCTTCGTCCGGCCGTCAAGGTTCCGGGTCGCGGTGGTGAGGGCCTCGGTCAGGGCGTCGCTGTCGGTGCCGCCGTCCTTCTTCCGCAGCTGGGCGATGAGTTCGTAGTCCTCGATGCCCTCCTTCAGCTGCTCCCAGCGGATGCTGGACATCGGGCCGTCCTTACCTGGGTAGACCAGGTACTCGTCGCCCTGCGTGAAGACGTGCACCGGCTGCTTGAAGGGGTCGCTGGTCCAGCTGTTGTACGACCAGCGCAGGAAGCCGTCCAGATTCCGCTGGGCGGAGATCCACGGCAGCATCCGGGACTCGACGGCGGGCGAGTAGGACAGCGTGTTGGGGTGGGCCGGTGAGCCGTACACGTAGAAGGTCGTGGTCTTGCCGGCCTTGCGCCGCTCCGCCACCTTCTCCTTCGTCATCGCGTCGATGCCGCCCCAGTCGACGGACAGGTTGGACGCCACGCCTTCGGTGCTGATCGAACCGGCCACGGAGATGCGGTCGTCGAAGACCGGCGCGACCTCGTGGACGAAGTCCTTGACGACCGTCATGGTGTCGATGGGCCGCTCGTCGAACGACAGCCAGGTGTCCTCCAGCCAGCCCTTGGCCTTCAGATGCTTCTCGAAGGCGGGCAGGAACGTTCCCCATGCCTCCCGCCAGCGGTCCCCGCCCAGGTCGACGTTCTCGTAGACCGTCTTGCCGGTTCGGGTGTCGGTGTAGGTGAGGTGCTCCTGGTCCTGGAACGCCAGCATGGAGAAGGCACCGATGTCGGGCCCGAGCCCGGCGCGTCTGGCGGTCTGGACGTACTTGTCCCAGCGAGCGAAGTCGAAGGAGAACGTCTTTCCGTTCCAGGCCCAGCCCACCATGCTGGTGTACGGCGTGGCGGTCTGCGACTCCCGGGTGCCGAGTGACCACTGGTGGTGCCACGGGTTGTCGACGATGGTGGTGTTGATGACCTTCTGGCCGCGCGACGCCAGATCGCGGTTGTACTTCTCGATCAGCTTCCAGTGCTGGTCGGACCAGAGCCTGACGCCGTGGTTCTTGGCGATCGTCTCCGGCTGCGCCCATACGTCGAGGAAGAAGTCATAGTCCGCCGGGGCGGGCACGCTCGCGTCCGCGACCTCGATGGTCAGCGGGTAGGTGGTCTGGGTGCGGCCGTCGGCGTTGACCTTCACCGTGCCGGTGTAGGTGCCTGGCCTGGCCTTCTCGGGGATCTGGAAGGTGAACCACAGCGGCTGCGCCGCGTACGCGGGCACGTCCACGGAGGACCGCTCCTCGAGCGCGTCCGCGACCACATCGGGGTTGCGGTCGCCGGACACCTCCTTGGCGGAACTGACCTGGTCGATGGTGGCCGACCAGTCGACCTCGCTCTTGGAGCGCTGCACGGGCACGTACTTGACGAACCGGACCTGGGTGTCGTCACCGGACAGCTTCGCGCCGCCGGGCCCGGTGAGGTCGCCGACCACGGCCTTGACGTCGTCGAGATCCTGGCCGGAGGCGATCGCCAGTTGCGCCGAGACCTGCTCGTTGCGCACGGCGGAGAGCTTCAGCTCCTTGGTGTCCTTGCCCTGGATGGCGGTCATCGGGTAGCGCGGGACCCGTTCCTCCGCGGAGCCGGCGAAGGAGCCGGTGGGAACCCAGGTGATGGTGTCCCTGGTACCCATGGCGTCGGCGACCTTGACGGTCAGCCAGGTGGTGGTGGCCTTGGAATTGAGGTCGGTGCCGGTGGTCGTACCCGTGGTGCCGGTGACGGCTATCGCGGTGGTGCTCGCGGCCACGACCACGCCCGCGACGAAGCCGGCGACAGCTGAGGACGTACGTGCCATGGGGGTGGGTTCCCTCTCTCATGGACGTGCAGGGAGTGGCCCGTCCCCCGGCAGGCCCCACGGGGGTGGGAGGCCTGCCGGGAAACGGGGATGGTGCCGACGGTGCCACTGGCACCTGTGGCGTCAGGTGGTGACGGAGAATCCGCTGAAGACGGCTTCGATGTTCTCGCCGGGGTAGTTCGCGTTGGCCGCGCTGGCGACCATCCCGGCGTCACCGGTACCGGCGGCCGACGGCACCTGGGCGGTGCCGACCTGTGACCAGGTCTCGCCGTCCTTGCTGGCGTACGCGGTGTAGGTGGCGCCGTCCCGAGTCAGCTTCAGATAGGCCGGGTGGTAGGTGGAGCCACCGCCCGCCCAGGTGTCGAGCTTCCCGTCGCCGTCGCTGTCGGTCATGAACTCCAGGCCGTAGCTCTCGGTCATGACCAGCACCGCGTAACCGCCCTTCTCGGGCGCGGTCAGGTCGTTGGCGAGGGCGATGCCCGCCTTGCCGACCGGTGAGGCGCTGTTCTGGGAGACCAACCGGGCCTGCACGGTGGCCTTCTCGCCCGCGGCGTCGTCGCGGTAGATGACGCCCTTCTCGTCCTTCCAGCCGGACAGGTCCTGGCCACCCGCCCAGATGGCGAACTGGTCGCCGCCCTGGGCGTATTGGGCGTCCCCGGAGGTGGTGTCGGCCGTCAGGTACGGCTCTTGCACGCTGCCCGGGGCGGCCTTCACCTGCGCCGGCACGGTGTCGGACACCTTCTGCGAGCCGTTGCGACCGGTGTAGGTGGCCGTACCGGTGAGGCCATGACTGCCCCAGCGGGCGTCGTCGGCCGGGGTCACCGTCCAGGTGGTGGTGAGTGTGGCGCCGTTCTTGAGGGACTTCGCGGTGGTCGGGCCGGTCGCCTTGGCGGTCCAGCCGTCGGGCAGGTCCAGTGCCGCCTTGGCGTTCTTGAGGATCCCGGTGGCCCAGTTGGTTATCTCGGTGGTGACCTCGAACGGCGTACCGGCGTCGGTGGACGGAGCGTCCGGGGTGATCAGGACGGAGGCGGCCGGAGCGTCGTCGCGCTTGAGCGCCTTGACGGCCTTGGCGGCGCCCTTGGCCTTGAGGTTGACGAAGGCCGGGGTGACGCCGAGCGGCGCCGCGTACCCCTTGAGGGTCTTGGGCCCGCGGATCACGGTGCCCTGGTTCACGTCGTACCAGGTGCCCGGCGGCAGATGGACGGAACGGGTGGCGCCGGTGCTCAGCTTGGGAGCCGCCAGCACGGCCGGGCCGAGCATCCACTCGTCGGTGACCGTGTAACTCGCTTCGTCCTTCGGGAAGTCGAAGAACAGTGGCCGCATGATCGGATCGCCGGTCTTCAGGGTGCTCTGCACCTGATCCCAGATGTAGGGGGCGAGCTTCTCGTGGGTCTTGATCGCCTCCCGGTAGAGGTCGACCGTCTCCTGGTCGTAGTCCACCTTCTGGCCGGTGGTGGTGTCGTTGGTGTCCACCGGGGAGGTCGAGGCGTACATCAGCGGCATCAGCGAGGCGGACTGCGCCCACCGCACCAGTACGTCCTTCGTAGGCGCGGGCTGGCCGCCGGAGCCGCCGATCATGTCGGACTCGACGAACGGGTAACCGATGGTGGAGATGGCCAGGTTCTGGGTGGCGGATGCGCGCAGGGAGTCCCAGCCGGTGCCCTTGTCGACCTGGCGGGTGACGAAGCCCGCCTCGTGTGCCGTCCGGTTCCAGTGCACCCGGATGCCGGCGCCCTGGAGGTCGAACTCGTCGGCGAGCTCGGTGCCGAGCTTCTGGTAGTCCGTGGCCTGGTGGCCCTCGCGTGGCGCGCATTTCTCGTCGAAGAAGCGGGTGTCGAACTTCAGCCCGTCGATGTCGTACGTGTCCATCAGCTTCTTGAGGTTGCCCTCGTACCAGGCCTTGGCGTCGGGGTTGGCCAGGTCGATGATCCCGGCCTGGCCGTTCCACCAGGTCACTTCGCACGGCTTGCTGGTGTCCTTGGCGTCCATGAGCAGATAGCCGTTGTCGACCGCGTACTGGTAGTTGTCGGAGTCCAGGTTGATCCACAGGGTGACCCAGATGCCGAAGTCGAACCCCATGTCGTGGATCTTCTTGGAGAGGCCCTTGGGATCGGGGAAGGTCTTGGGATCCCAGGTGAGATTGCCGTAGTTCGACTCCCACTTGTCGTCGAGCTGGATGGTGTGCCCGTCCAGTCCGTTGTCGTAGAGGTCGGTGGCGTAGTCGAGCAGTTTCTCCTGGTCGATCTTGGTGTAGAACTGCGCCCAGGAATTCCACAGAGGCTTGGCGTACTGCTCGTACGTGGCGTCGGACTTGGTGGGCTTGCCGACGATGCCGATGTAGTCGCGGTAGACCTCAAGCGGGTTCGACTCGACGAACACGGTGGCCTTGTAGGTGTCGGGCGACTCGACGATGAAGGTGCCGAGGCCGTCCTTGCCCTTGTTGAGCGCCACGTCCATGACGTCCCCGGTGTCGACGCGCAGACCGGTCGACTTGGAGGTGTACCAGAACGGGTCGATCATGTTGTACGACGCCGGGCCGAAGGTCTCGTGGTCGACCTCGCCGGTGTCGAGCGGCCAGGGCTGGTTGACGCCGGGACCGCCCTGCGGGGTCTCCGCCTCGCCGTGGCCGTACCAGTGGCCGGCCGATGACAGGTCGTAGGAGAGGCCGAGTTGGTCGGGGGAGCCGCCTTCGACATCCCAGTCCAGCTCGTAGCGGTCGGCTTCGGGCGTGAGGCGGGCCTTGACGGTGGCGCCGTCGAGGGTGGTGTCGGCGGTGAGCGTGAGGACGCCGCTCCGCCACGTCCAGTCGGTGACCGCGGTGGCGTGCTCCCACTTCTCCTCGGAGCGGAAGCGGAGCCCTCCGGTGTCGCCGCCCGCGGTGTCGAGCACGGTCTTTCCGGAGCGCTCGGTGGTGAGGGCGAGTACGTCGGTGGCGATGTCGACGGTGTAGCCGGGTGTGTTCCTGGTGCCCGGCACGGACAGGGTGAGGCCGTCCGCGCTCTGGGTCACCTTCGGCCGGTCGGCGGTGTCCGCCTGGGCCTTTGTGGTGAGGGGTTCGGTGACGGGCGGTATGAACGTCAGGGCCAGCGCGGCGGCCAACAGCGTTCCGAGACTACGAGTCTTGCGCCGTCTGAGCGGTTGGGTGCGCACTCACGTCCTCCTGCGGGGCGGGGCGGGGTGTTGCTTCGCGGAGCAGCACGGCAAGATCATGCTCATTTCTGCTCATGTTCTGGCTATAAACATCAGCTGTCAACATTCACTTCCATGATTTCCCGACAGCGCCATCGACCCCTGTGACCCCTGGCGATGGGGTCTGACCGGGCGCGCGCCCTGCTCGAGGAGGGGGCGAACCCGGGGAAGACGGCTGTAAATTCTGTGTGAACCGCGCCCAGTTCGGGTGATTCGGCCTGCCTGCCCGGGGTCCACCACACAGGCGGGGCCGGGATGATCCGCGGCCAGGGCAGGTCATCGAGCGGGCCGGATGACGGGGCTCAACGGTCAAGGCCCGAGCGCCGCGGACCAACCGCCGCATCACGACTACGTCGGTCACCGCAGCACACCCGATGGCGACCAACTGGTCGCAATTTCGGGCACTTTCCCTCGGCAGGCCTGATCTGCCCGCCCGGGCTCCCCTCACCGGACAAGCCTCCGCCCAGGCCCCAGGCGCCTCGTGCACCCTCGGTGCCGCCTCCCGGGGTGCCTGTTCAGGACGTCACCACGCGCACCGCCGGGGCTGGGAGGAACGGACGTCGGCTGCACCGGCACGCGGCTCCCACTCCGCCCGAAGGCACCCAAGACCCTCGACGAACAGGGCGCGCAGCAGCACCCGTTCGGTGGTGGTGAACCGAGTGCGCTCCACCGCCGCCTCGCCGGCGAAGTCGAGCACGACGGCCGCGTCGGCAACCTTCACGAGCCACTCGCCGGGTCTGCGGTGGCCGCGACGGCGGACCTCCGACCGCAGCCGACGGGCGTATTCACCTACGCGGAGGGCGCCGGACCGAGTGAGCGCGGCCACTCGATCGGAGGCCGTGGCGGGATGCATCGGCCACCGCCTCTCTTGACATCGCGCCCGCCGTGTTGGGCATGATGGATATTAATGCTTGAACTGAGCGACTTTCGAGCAGAAACAATCACTCAGTTCCAGTGCGAAGGTGGTCTTTCGTGAAACGGCACCTCATCGGCATCGCAACCGGGGTGGTCCTCGCCCTGGTCCTCACCGGATGCGGCAAGGGTGGTTCGTCCGGTGGCGGCGACTCCGACGGAAAAACGATCAGATTCGTGGCCGCCAAGTACGACGACGACACCCAGCCCTACTGGGCGAACCTGATCAAGGCCTTTGAGGCCGAGAACCCCGGCTACCAGGTCGAGTTGGAGGTTGTCGACTGGGAGCAGCTGGATTCCAAGGTCAAGACATACGTCCAGACCGGGCAGCAACCCGACGTCCTCAACTACAACAAGTTCTCCGACTTCGCCCGCGACGACCTGATCTACCAGGCCAAGGACGTCGTGTCGCCGAAGGTGCTCGACGACTTCCTGCCGCTCTTCGCCGACCAGGCACAGTACGAAGGCGTCCAGTACGGACTGCCGTTCATCTCCAGCGCGCGGCTGTTCTTCTACAACAAGGACATCTTCAATAAGGCCAAGATCTCCAAGCCGCCGTCCAGCTGGGCCGAGGTCGAGGACGCCGCCAGGAAGATAAAGAAGGCCGGGGACATCCCGCTGGGTCTGCCCCTCGGCGCGGAGGAGGCCCAGGCCGAGTTCTACATCTGGGCGATGAACAACGGCGGCGGCTGGACCGACGAGTCGGGCAAGTGGGCGGTCGACCAGCGGGCCAACGTCGAGACGCTGGACTTCCTGCGGACACTCACCAAGGCAGAGCTGACCCAGCCCAACCCCGAGGCCACCAACCGCAAGGACGTCTTCAACCAGTTCGCGCAAGGCAAGATCGGCATGCTCAACGGCGCCGTCTTCATGCGCAAGGGCTTCATCGACACGGTCGACAAGAACCTGAACTACGGCGTCGCGCCGCTGCCGAGCAAGGACGGCACGACGCACAACACGCTCGGTGTCCAGGACTACCTGGTGGCCTTCAAGAAGGACGAGGACAAGAACCGCGAAGCCGTCAACAAGTTCCTCGACTTCTTCTACCAGAAGAAGAACGCATCGAAGTTCCTGTCCACCGAGGGATTCCTGTCGGTGACCAAGTCGGCCGGTGACGCGCTGAGTTCGGACTCCGCCTACTACAAGCCGTTCGTCGACGCGCTGTCGGGCGCGCGGTTCGCCCCCACCGACAACCCGAACTGGGCGGCCGTCGAGGGCGCCGTGAAGCAGCGCATCGGCACAGCTGTGTCGGGCGCCGAGCCCAAGGAAGTCCTGGGCGAAATCCAGGAGACCGCCGAGAAGGACGGCTGACGGGTGGCTGTACAGGACGTCACCACGCGCACCGCGGGGGGCGGGAAGGAGCGGACGTCGGCGGCACCGGCACGCGGTTCCCACCACGGCAGGAACGGTCGCCGCCTGCGGGCACTGGAACCGCTGCTGTGGCTCGGCCCCGCGCTCGTGCTGATCCTCGCCGTGGTCGTCTGGCCCGTCGTCGAAATGGCCCGCACGTCCCTGATGGACATCAGCTCGACCGGACTGACCCGCGGCTTCGCGGGTGGCGCCAACTACGCCGAGCTGTTCGCCGAGCCGGACCTGCCGGGCGTGGTGCTGCGCACCCTGGTCTGGGTGGTGGGCGTGGTCACGGTCACGATCATCGTCTCGCTGGCGCTGGCGCAGTTGCTCAACTCGCGTTTCCCCGGGCGCCGGATGGTCCGCTGGGCGCTGATCGTGCCCTGGGCGGCATCGGTCCTGATGACGGCGCTGACCTGGCGCTGGATGCTCAACAACTTCTACGGCGTCGTCAACCGCGTACTCATGGACGTGGGGATCCTGGACAAACCGGTGAACTGGCTGGCCCACCCGGTCCAGGCGTTCGCCTGGATGATGGCCGTGGCGGTCTTCGTCTCCCTGCCGTTCACCGCGTTCGTCATCCTCTCCGGCCTGGGGACGATCCCGGCCGAGGTGTACGAGGCGGCCCGCCTGGACGGCGCGGGACCGGCCCGCACCTATCTGTCCGTCACGCTGCCCCTGCTTCGCCCCTCCCTGCTGGTCGCCGCCGTCATCAACGTCATCAACGTGTTCAATTCCTTCCCGATCATCTGGGCCATGACCCGCGGCGGTCCCGGCTTCGCCACCGACACGACCACCACCTACATGTACAAGCTCGCGTTCGACAACCAGGCCGTCGGCGAGTCGGCGGCCATGGCCGTCGTGAACTTCGCGCTGATCCTCGTGGTCGTGCTGGTGTATCTGCGCGTCGTCCGCAGGCGAGAGGAGATCGGCTGATGTCCGCCGTCACGGCCCGGTCCACAACAGTCCAATCCGCGATGGCCCGATCCGCAAAGGCCCGGCGGCGTCCGCTGCGGCTGCGCACCGTCGTGCTCACCGGGGTGGGCTGGCTGGTGGCCCTGATGTTCCTGGCGCCGTACCTGCAGATGCTGCTGACGGCTCTGAAGCCGACGCCTGAACTGATGAAGACGCCGCCGTCCTATCTGCCGCAGCGGTGGGAGTGGTCCAACTTCGCCGATGTCTGGTCGCTGAAGGATCCGCCGGTCTCCGACGCGCTCTTGTTCTCGCTGTACGTCGCCGGGATGTCCACGCTCCTCGCACTCGCCGTGGGGCTGCCCGCCGCGTACTACACGGCCCGCCACCGGTTCCGCGGGCGCGGCGCCTTCCTGCTGCTGGTGCTGGTCACCCAGATGTTCGCGCCGACCGCACTACTGGTCGGCATCTACCGGGAGATGGTCAGCCTCGATCTGACCGACACCGCGGAGGGGCTGATCCTGGTCAACGCGGCGTTCAACCTGCCGTTCTGCATCTGGATCCTCAACGCGTACTTCGCGAGCATCCCCAAGGAGCTGGAGGAGGCCGCGTACATGGACGGGGCCGGCCGGCTGGGTGCGATGGTCAGGGTCACCCTTCCGCTGGCGCTGCCCGGAGTGGTGACCGCGCTCGTCTACACGTTCATCGGGGCGTGGAACGAGTACGTCGTCGCCCTCACCATCACCTCTTCCGGCGACCGGACGACGCTGACCAAGGCCATCCCCGGATTCGTCACGGCGTACCAGGAGCAGTGGCAGTACCTCTTCGCCACGTCGTTGATCGCCATCGTGCCGGTCGTCGTCCTGTTCGTCTTCGTGGAGCGCTATCTGATCAGCGGTCTGACGGCCGGCGGCGTCAAGTGATCTGCGGGCGCACACATTTCGCGCCCCCTTTCCTGAGCGGGCTCAGGCCCGGGCGGGCTCCGGACTCGGCGGCGGTGTGCAACACGCGAAGACACTCAAGCCCGAATGATCTTCACGCCGGCAGCGGCGAACGGCTCGGTCAGCTCCGGGCCCGCCGCCTTGTCGGTCACCAGTATGTGGACGTCTTCCACCGGGCAGATCCGCGCGAAAGCCCGCCGACCCAGCTTGGAGGAGTCCGCGACCACGATCACCTGTTGGGCACGTCCGGCCAACGCCCAGTTTATGCCGGCCTCGCCCTCGTCCTGGGCCATCGCCCCGCGCCGGACGTCGATCGCGTCGACGCCGATGAAGGCATGATCGAGCGTGATCTGCGCGAGCATCCCGGTGGCAAGCGGTCCGGTGAGCTCGTACGAGGCCGGGCGGGCCACTCCCCCGGTGAGGACGAGCTTCACATGACGGCGTACGACCAGCTCGTTGGCGATGTTCAGCGCGTTCGTGACGACCGTCAGCGAGGGCACGGCGCCCTCCGTGCTCAGGTCGGGCCTGACGGCCAGCGCCCGGGCGACCGCGGTGGTCGTGGTGCCGCCGTTCAAACCCACCACGGCACCCGCTTTCACCAGGCCCGCCGCCGCGTTGGCGATCCGTTCCTTCTCCGGAGCGTTGCGCGCGGCCTTGTAGCGGAGCGGCAGGTCGTACGCGATGGCGTTGATCACGGCGCCGCCATGGGTACGGGTGACCATTTGCTGGCGCGCCAGCTCATCCAGATCGCGTCGGATCGTGGCGGTGGAGACGCGCAGTGCTTCCGCCGCGGCCTCGACCTCGATCCGTCCGTCGCGCGTCAACAGGTCCAGCAAGGCGCTCCATCTGTCCTGCGGTGCCGCCATGCGTCGTCCCCTGTCCGTGATGGGCGGGCCCGTGACAGCACGAGCCATTGTCCGATTCTCTGAAACACGATGTCTGTTTCCGCAGCTTAGACGGCCGAAGCCAGCACTTCTGCGCACAACCGGTGAGACGGTGCCGCGCATCGGGACGGCCGAGGCGTCTACCGTCCCCGGACCGGCAACAGCATCTTCGCGGGCCTCCGAGTCGCCGGCTTCGGCGGGCTCGCCCCGGTGCCCTGCGATTCCGGGAAGATCAGCGGCAACCAGCGGCGCCCTCAGGGCTACAACCGCCGCCTGCAGGGAGGCTTCTACATGGGCAAGCGCCACAACCAGGCCGTGCTCGCCCATGCCTGCCGCCGCGTCAACGTCCCATGACTGCTGTCACGCCGCTGTCACGTCTCACACGAACACATCCAGCGGGCCTGCCGTTTCCGGCAGACCCGCTGGTGAACACCGTCGGGACGACAGGATTTGAACCTGCGACCCCTTGACCCCCAGTCAAGTGCGCTACCAAGCTGCGCCACGTCCCGGCTGCGCGTCCCGCGAGGTTCCGTGGGAACGCGCAGGTCAACCCTAACGCACGCGTACGGGTGCTGACGCCGTGTCCTCGGCGGCGCGGGCACGCGCGGTCAGGCCGGAGGCTCGTCCGACCGGGACCAGCAGGGCTGCCAGTGCCGCGGCGAGGCAGAGGAGGGCCAGCAGGGCGAAGCCGTGGGTGTAGCCGGATTCGTAGGGCAGGCCGGATGGTTGGAGGTGGCCGGTGACCAGGACGCTGGTGACCGCGGCGCCGATGGAGCCGCCGATGGTGCGGATGTTGGCGTTCATGCCGGTCGCGGCGCCGGTCTGGTCGGCCGGGACGCTGCCGACGATCAGGTTGGCCATGGAGGCGAAGGCCAGTCCGATGCCGAGTCCGAACACGCCTGCCACGAAGGCGACTTGCCACTGCTCGTCGTGCCAGAGGGCGAGGAAGCCGCAGGCGAGGGCGCCGAGCGACGCCCCAGCTGTGAGCAGTGTCTTGGCGCCCAGGACCGGTTCCAGGCGGCCGCTCAGCACGCCGGAGAGGAACATCGCGCCGAGCATCGGCAGCATGAGCAGGCCGGCGGCGGTGACGCTGGAGCCGAAGCCGTATCCGGCGGAGCTGGGCGTCTGCACGAATCCAGGGAGGAAGGACCAGATCGCGTACATGCCCGCGCCGAACAGCAGCGCGGCGGTGTTGGTGGTCCACACGGCGGGCAGCCGCATCACGCGCAGGTCGATCAGCGGCGTGCGCGAGCGGGACTCGGCCAGCAGCCACAGCGCGAAGAGCGCTACGGCGGCGGCGAACAGGCCGATCACCCGGGCCGAGCCCCAGCCCCAGACGCTCGCCTGGCTGAGCGGCAGCAGCAGAGCCACCAGCCAGGCCGACAGCAGCCCGGCGCCGAGCCAATTGACGTTCCCCGCGGCCCGGTTGCGCGACTCGGGTACGTAGCGCAGGGCGATCAGCGTGGTGACGGCGACGATCGCCACGGGGATCCAGAACAGCCAGCGGAAGTCGAGCGCGGACACGATGGGTCCGGCCGCGACCATGCCGACGCCGCCGCCCGCGGCGATCACCGCGGACAGGGTGCTGATGCTGCCGCTCACCTGGGACGGGGCGAACTCGTCCCGGATGATGCCGAAGGAGAGCGGGAACAGCGCGCCGCCGACGCCTTGGACGACCCGGGCGACGATCAATACGCCGATGGTCGGCGCGAGCGCGGCGAGCAGACAGCCGACGGCCACGACGGACAGGACGGCGACGAGGGTGCGTTTCTTGCCGATCAGGTCGCCGACGCGGCCGAGGATCGGTGTGAAGATCGAGGCGGACAGCAGATACGCCGTCATCACCCAGGTCGCGGTGGCCTGCGAGGTGTCGAGCGCGTGCTGGACGGTCGGCAGGGCCGGCGCGATCAGTGACTGCAGCATGGCGAACACGCCGGCACCGCTCGCGAGGACCGCGAAGGTGAGACGGGGGGACTTGCGGGGCATGGAGAGCCTCTCCGAATCCGAACAGGGTGCGGCCGAGAGCGTCCGGTCGCGGACGAGTGAGTGGAAGAGGATGAGTGGAAGAGGGTGAGGGGTCTTCGCGTCGTAGACGTCACGCGTCCACGGCGAACGGACCCCGCACTGCTAAAGTGGAGGTACCCCTCCACTGTAGCGGAGGCATACCTCCGCTTCAACCTGTCCGCCCCGGGAGGCAGCAGTGACGGCCCAGCCGTACCCCGTCAGCGAGATCGTCGCGTCGCGCCGGCCGCACCGTAAGGACGCCGCGCGCAACTACGACGCGCTGCTGGTGGCCGCCCGTGAGGCGTTCGCCGAGCACGGCGCGGAGGCCTCCCTGGAGGACATCGCGCGGCGGGCGGGCGTCGGCATCGGCACGCTGTACCGGAACTTCCCGACCCGCCGCCATCTGTTCGAGAGCGTGTACGCGACCGAGGTGAACGACCTGTGCCAGGTCGCCGTGGAGGTCGCCGGCCAGGAGCCGTGGGAGTCGCTGACCTCGTGGCTGCGGCGGTTCGTCGACTACACCGTCACCAAGCGGGCCATCCGCGAGGCCCTCAACAACGAGTCGGAGATCTTCCTGGCCTGCCGGGAGTCTATGTACGCGGCGGGCGGCCCGCTGTTCCAGCGGGCGCAGGAGGCGGGCGAGGCGCGCAAGGACATGGACTTCGACGACCTGCTGCGGATGGTCTCGGGCATCACCGCGACGAACTTCCTCGACGAGGCCCAGCGCGACCGCGTACTGACCGTCGCGCTCGACGGCGTACGGGCCAGGGACTGAGCGGTCCCCCCAGCCAGGGCAGACGGCGTACGGGCCGGGGACTGAGCCTCGAGCACTCCCCCGGTCAGGGCAGGCGCCGCTGCCCTCTCAGCCCTCACACAGACCGAACGGCGGCCGCCGCATCCCCCACGGCGCCCGGCGTCGGTCCCGCCCCCAGCCCTGCGGGACCACGTCAGTGCGCGGTCGCCAGTTCCTGCTGCGCACCGGCCCCCGTGGACCGCTTCGGGCCACGCAATGAGGCGATGCCGATGAAGACCATGGAGGAGAGGCCGGCGATGGCGAAGGCGGTGAAGCCCCAGTCGCCGTGGTTCGCGGCGAGGAGCTGGCCGCCGAGCCAGGGGCCGAAGACGGCGCCGAAGCGGCCCATGCCGGAGGTCCAGCCGACGGCGGTGGCGCGGCTGTCCGGGGTGGAACGGATGGAGACGGTCGCGTAGATCATCGTCTGGGCGCTGTTGAGGAAGACGCCGGTGAGGAAGACGACGATCATCGTCACGCTCATCGGCATGTGGACGCTGAGCAGGAAGACCCCGGCGGCGGTCAGCGCGAACCAGATCGCCGAGATGCGCGGGGCGCCGAAGCGGTCGGCGGCGCGGCCTGCGACGAGCATGCCCACGATGCCGCCGAGGTTGAAGACGACCACGAAGGACAGGGCCGAGCCCAGCTCGTAGCCCTCGGCGCGCATCAGGGTGGGCAGCCAGGTGGCGACGCCGTAGACGAGCAGCAGTCCCCCGAAGGAGGCCAGCCAGTAGAGCAGGGTCTGGGTCCACTCGCCGCCGCGGAAGAGGGTGACCAGGTTGGTCCAGCGGTCGGCCGCGGCTTGCTTGCCGGGCTTGGCGGCGGGCAGCTCGACCTTGTACCGGACGGCCAGCTCGCGGGCCTCCTCGGTGCGGCCCTTGGCGACGAGGAAGCTCAGCGACTCGGGGAGGAAGCGCGCAAGCACCGGAGCGAAGAGCAGCGGGAGCACGCAGACCCAGAACGCGGCACGCCAGCCGACCGGTTCCACGAGCCACTTGGCGACGTAGGCCGACAGGATGCCGCCGGCGTGGTGGGCAGTCATCAGCAGGCCGATGATGATGGCGCCGCGACCGCGCGGAGCGTAGTCGGAGACCACGCCGATCGCGGTCGGCAGCAGTCCGCCGAGGCCGACGCCCGCCAGGGTCCGGCCGAGGCCGAAGACGGCGACGCTGTCCGCGATGGCGCACACGCCGGAGGCCAGCGAGAAGAGGATCACGCAGGAGACCATGAGCTTCTTGCGCCCGATCCGGTCCGCGACGGTTCCCGCGGCCAGGGCGCCGACCAGCATGCCGAAGGTGGCGTAGCTGCCGAGGTCGCCGGCCTGGTCCGGGGTGAGGCCGAAGGTCGTCGTCTCCAGCAGGTGCGGCAGCACCGAGCCGTAGATGAACATGTCGAGGCCGTCGAAGAGCACGGCCAGCCAGCACAGTCCGACGACCAGGATGGCCAGTCTGCCGCCGCGGGCGGAGAGTGAGGGCGAGGGAGACATCGTTGGTTACCTCTCGTACGTGGTGCGCCAGACGCTAAGAAGTCGACGGGCAAACAGTCAACGTTTTTGTCAACAATCTCATCGACAGTTCGCCGGGCTCCTGTGACCTTCTGTGGGCCGGCTGTGTCCCCGCTCAACCGACCGGCGGCGTCCCGTGCGTATGGAACGACTCGATGGTCTTCAGACCCCAGGCCTGGCCCTTCTTCCGCTCCTCCTCGGTCCAGGTGATCAGCGGCCAGTCGGGAGCCAGGACCAGCCGCGTGAGCGGGTTGCACAGCTCGATGCGGTTGCCACCCGGCTCGTAGACGTAGAGGAAGAACGTCTGCTGGATGGCGTGCTTGTGCGGGCCTGTCTCGATGAACACCCCGCTGTCGATGGCGAGATCGGCGGCGCGCAGGATCTCCTCGCGGGTGTCCGTCGCGAAGGCGATGTGGTGCAGTCGGCCGGTGGAGCCGGTCCAGTCCGAGGTGTAGACGACGTCGTACGACTTGTTCGTGAAGGTCAGCCAACGGGCTGCGATCTTCCCCGTGTCGAGCCGGATCTGCTCCGTGGGTCGTGCGCCGAGGAGCTGTTCCTGGAACTCCGCGTTGGCGAGTACGTCGGCGGCGAGGAAGTTGATGTGGTCGAGCCGGCGTACGCCCACGCCCCGGTTGGGCTTGGCCTGGGGCTGGTTCTTCAGCGCGGGCCGCAACTCCTCGGGGGCTTCGTAGTGTTGGCTCTCCCAGTACAACGCGTGCTCGTGGCCGTCCGGGTCGGTCGTGAGGTAGAGCTTGCCGAGGCCGGGCTCGTCCTCGACCCAGGTGCCGGTGCCGCCGGCGTCCTCGATCGCGCCGACACGCCGCTGAAGGGCCTCCTCGCTGGAGGTGCGCAGTGCGAGCCGGCCGAGGCCCGGCTGTTCGCGGGCCGTGAGGACGAGGCTGTGGTGCTCGTAGTCGTCGAAGGTCCGCAGGTAAACGGTGTCTCCCTGCTGCCCGTTGACGGTCAGCCCCAGGTAGTCGGTGAAGAAGGCGACGCTGGCGTCCAGGTCCGGGGTGAACAGCTGGGCGTGGCCGACATGGGCGATGTCACCGAGCGGCGGGGTCATGGTGTGCCTCCAAGGGTGGTACGGCGGCGCGGGGGAAGACGGTGCCGTCGAAGATCTTCCGTGCGGTGCGCACGACGGCGGTGCGGCGGACCACGGGAACGGTTTCCGCTGATCCGGGCTCCACGCTGGTTTCGATGTCGAGGAATCCGGTGGGGTGCTCGATGCGTACGCGGTCGCTCTGCCCGGGTGGCTCCGCGATCCCCTCCCCCACGCCGCCGGGCACGAGCAGCCCCGCCGCCACGCTCGCGGCGCCCAGGACACCGATGGAGGTGTGGCAGCGGAAGGGGATGAAGGTGCGGGTCGTCACCGCACCGCCGTCCCGGGGCGGCGCGAGCAGGCTGAGCTTGGGCACGGTGGCGCCGTCCACATCGCCGAGGCCCATCAACTTCCCTGCCTCCAGCCGGATTTCACGCAGCCTGCCGGCGAGGGTGACGTTCTCCTCCAGGTCCTTGGGCGCCTCGTAGCCGGTGACTCCCAGGGCGGAGGCGGGGATCAGCACGGTCGGCATCCCGTTGTCCACGCAGGTGACCTCGGTGCCGGCGACGGTGTCGCGGACGTGACCGGTGGGCAGCAGCGGGCCGGCGCCCGGCGGGAACTCGATCACGACGGCAGCCGCCGTGCCCGGCACCCCGGAGATCTCCGCGGAGCCGGTGTAGTCGACCCGGCCACCAGGGGTGGGGAAGGTCGCGACGGCCAGCTCTCCGGTGTTGAGCATCCGGATGCGTACGGTCGTCTCGGCGTCGTCCGCGTGGACCAGGCCGCGTTCCACGGCGAAGGGACCGACCCCGGCGAGGATGTTGCCGCAGTTCTGCCGGTCCGTCACTTCGGGGCGGTCGACGGCGACTTGGAGGAACAGGAAGTCGACGTCCGCCTCGGGGCCGGCCGAGCGGGAGACGACGGCCACCTTGCTGGTGAGCGGGTGCGCGCCGCCCAGGCCGTCGATCTGGCGCGGGTCGGGGCTGCCCATGACCCGCAGCAGCAGGTCGTCGCGGTCCCCGGGATCGGCGGGCAGGTCGTCGGCGAGGAAGTAGGCGCCTTTGGAGGTGCCGCCGCGCATCAGCATGCAGGGCACCTCCTCGGGCCCGCGGCTCACGACCGCTCCCCCGTGTATTCCTCGTACGTCCGGTACTCGACGCCGAGCCGCCGCAACGTGTCCCGCAACCCGTAGCGGTCCAGGCCCAGTTGACCGTCGAGGAAGGCGGCGCGGGCCTTTGCCTCCTTGGCCTCGCGGGCCTCGGACGCCTCGACGGTGGCGCGGGCACGCTCGCGCGGGACGACCACCACGCCGTCGTCGTCGGCGAGCATCACATCGCCGGGGCGGATCACCTGGCCGTCGATCGCGACCGGGACGTTGACCGAGCCGCCGGTGGCCTTGACCGTGCCCTGCGCGGAGACCGCCCGGGACCAGGCCGGGAAGTTCATCTCACGCAGCTCCTGGGTGTCGCGGACACCGGCGTTGCTGACCAGGCCGCGGACGCCCCGCCGTTGCAGCGCGGTGGCGAACAGTTCGCCGAACATGCCGTCGGTGGACGGGGAGGTGGTGGTGACGACGAGGATGTCGCCCTCGCCGCACTGATCGACGGCCGCGTGGATCATGAGGTTGTCGCCGGGCCAGCTGAGCACGGTGACGGCCGTTCCGGCGACGCGCACACCCTGCTGGATGGGGCGGATGCCGGGGCCGAGCAGACCGGTGCGTCCCAGCGCCTCGCTCACGGTGGCCACGCCGAATCCGGCGAGCGCCTCGACGTCCTTGGCGTCGGCCTTCGGCGGGTCGGTGACGATCACGCCGCTCATGCCAGCTCCTTCGCGATCTGCGGGTAGGGACGCATGAACGCCTCGGCCATGGTCTTGTGGGCGAGGCCCAGGTTGGGTCCAGCGTTGCGCTTGAGCTGGACGCCGCGGCGCACGGCGAGGTCGGTGTAGTAGTCCCACAGGTGCTGCTGGGCCCCGAGGCACTCCATCGCCTTGCGCTTGGTGTCCCACACCTCGGTGATGTCTAGCAGGACCTCGGGCTTGAAGCCGCTCATCTCGGGCTGGTGCGGCTCGAAGTAGAAGACCGGCGGGGCGCCGATGATGTCGCCCTCGCCGGGGTAGCCGATGGCCTGGGCGAGGATCCGGGCTTCCAGGGCCATGCGGTGGGCGGCCGGGTGGTCGCCGTTGTACGGGTCCTCCGTCGGGTGAGTGAGGACGACATCGGGCTGCGTCTCGCGGTAGACCTCGACGAGTCGGTCGGTCAACTCCGCTGTGGGGACCAGCGGATAGTCGCCGGCGTCGAAGAAGCGGACCTCGGCGCCGAGGGTTTCGGCAGCGTGCTCGGCCTCGTCCCGGCGTATCGCCTTGATCTCCTCCAGCTGCTTGCCCTCGCGCCATGCCTTGGCGGACTCGCCGCGCTCGCCGAAGGTCAGGCAGGCGATGGTGACCTTCTCCCCCCGTGAGGTGGCCAGGGCGATGGCTCCACCGGTCCGCCACACGAAGTCCCCGGCGTGTGCGGTGACGACGAGGGTCGACCGTGGTGGTGGGGTGGTGGTGGCGGGCGCTTCGGCATGCGTCATTGCGGAAATCTCCTTGGTGGACAGAGGGGCGCCCGCCCCGCGTGAGTCAGTCCTGCAACGCTTCGATCACGCTGGTGAGGTGGGCGCGGACGGCCGCTTCGGCCGCCTGGGGGTCCCTGGACCTGATCGCCTCGATCATCGCCAGATGCTCGTTCAGGGAGTGCTGCGGACGACCGGGCCGCAGCGCCAACTGGAAGCGGTGGCGCACCAGTTGGGCGTTCAGCCGCTCCAGCAGTTCCACGGCCGTGCGCTGGCCGGAGAACTCCCGGATCCTGGCGTGCAGTTCCTGATTCAGTTCGGAGTACGTCATCGGCTCGCCGTCGGCCACGGCCTTGCTCATCGCCGTGCCGAGGTCCGTCAGTTCCGTCAGCTGATCGTCGCTGGCCGCGACGGCCGCCTTCGCCGCGCAGAGCCCCTCGAGCACCATCCGGCACTCGGTGATGGCGACCGCTTCCTCCACGGTCACCACCCGCACCCGCGAGCCGCGGTTGCGGATCCGCTCCACGAGGCCCTGGGCCTCCAGATCGATGAGTGCCGCACGGATGCTCGCCCGTGTCACATCGAACTGCTCGGCGAGTTCGTTCTCCACCAGTCGCTGTGCCGGTGCCATCTCGCCGTGCAGGATCGCCTGCCGCAGCTGCGCGAGCGCGTGCTGCTTGGCCTGCTCTCCGGTGCTCGGACGGGCTTGTTTCGGCATCGTGTGCCCTCCCTGAGTGAGTGCCTGTCGAACGTAAATCTAGCCAAACAGAATTGTCAACAATTTTGTCCGGCGTATTGCCGTACCGGTCGGCGCCTCAGCCCTCGCGGTACAGCTCGGTGACCAGTTCCATCACGGCCTGCGCGGCGGGATGCGGGTCGTCCCGCCACCAGGCCAGACGTACGGCGATCGGCTCGGCGTCCCGCACCGGGCGGTACACGACGCCGGGCCGCGGATACTGGTTGGCGGTGGACTCGGCCGTGATGCCGATGCCACGGCCCGCGGAGATCACGGTGAGCCAGTCGTCGATGTCGTGCGTCTCCTCGATGGCCGGGCGGGAGTCCGGCGGCCACAGGTCCGCGGTCGTGGTGCCGGTGCGACGGTCGACGAGGAGCGTGCGCCCGGCGAGGTCGGCCAGCCGGACCGAGCGGCGCCGGGCCAGCGGATCGTCACCGGCCACCGCGCACAGCCGCCGCTCCAGACCGACGATGGCCGACTCGAACCGCCGGTCGTCCACGGACCGCCGTACGAGGGCCAGGTCGCAGGCGCCCTCCGCGAGTCCGGCCGTGCCCGAGTTGACGCGCACGAGGTGCAGATCGGTCTCCGGACGCAGCACGGCCCAGCGGCGCTGGAAGGCGACGGTGTGCCGGCCGAGCGCGGACCAGGCGTAGCCGATCCGCAGTTGGGCATGGCCGGACGCGGCCTCGCGCACCAGGTCGTCCACCTCGGCGAGCACACGCCGGGCGTGCGCCACCACCCGCACCCCGGCTCCGGTCGGGGTCACCTCGCGCGAGGTCCGCCGCAACAGCCGTACGCCCAGGGCGTTTTCCAGCGAGGCCAGGGTGCGGGAGACGGCGGCCTGGGAGACGTCGAGGGCGAGGGCGGCGTCGGTGAAGGTGCCCTCGTCGACGATCGCGACGAGACAGCGCAGCTGCCGCAGTTCCACATCCATGCGTATAGCGTATAGATCCCGAGCCGGATGCATTTTGCGCAAGTACGGAACGGGCGCACGATCGGAGCATGCAAGGAGCACCCGCACGCCCCGCCGCGTCCCCGTCCGCCGCCGGACCGCTCCCGGACCCGAAACGACTCCCGCTCGCCGGGGTGGCCACGATGGCGGGCAGCGGGCTGTCCAACCAGATCGGGGCCGCGATCGGCTCGCTCGCGTTCCCCGTGATCGGTCCCGTCGGTGTCGTCGCGGTGCGCCAGTACGTCGCCGCGGCCGTCCTGTTGGCCGTGGGCAGGCCGCGGCTGCGGTCATTCACCTGGGGGCAGTGGTGGCCGGTGCTGCTGCTGGCCGTGGTCTTCGGGACGATGAACCTGTCCCTGTACAGCGCCATCGACCGCATCGGCCTCGGGCTGGCGGTGACGCTGGAGTTTCTGGGTCCGCTGAGCATCGCGCTGGCGGCCACCCGGCGGCGTCTGGACGCGTGCGGGGCGCTGCTCGCCGCGGCGGGGGTCGTCGTCCTGATGCGGCCGCAGCCGTCGGCCGACTATCTCGGCATGGGGCTGGCGCTGCTCGCGGCGCTGTGCTGGGCGTCGTACATCCTGCTCAACCGGACCGTCGGACGGCGCGTCCCGGGAGCGCAGGGTTCGGCAGCCGCGGCCGGGCTGTCCGCGCTGATGTTCCTGCCGGTCGGGGTCGTCGTGGCGGTTCAGCATCCGCCGACCCTGATGGCCGCGGGGTGTGCTGTGGCCGCGGGGGTGTTGTCCTCGGCGGTGCCGTATCTGGCCGACCTGTTCGCGCTGCGACGGGTGCCGGCGGCGGCGTTCGGGCTGTTCATGAGCGTCAATCCGGTGCTCGCCGCGGTGGTCGGATGGGTCGCCCTTGGTGAGGGGCTGGGGTGGATGGAGTGGGCGGGTATCACAGCGGTTGTCGTCGCGAATGCGCTCAGCGTGCTCGCTCGGTCGGGCAGGTAGTTCTTCGTCTGCGGCGCCGTCGTGGCTGTTCGCGCAGTTCCCCGCGCCCCTTTGGGGCGCTACTAGCTCGCGGTGCGACGGATGCGGCCCGCGTAGCGCTTCTCCAGGTCCAGGTTGCCCTCGAAGCCGCCCGGTACGTTCGCTGAGACGTATACCGGGGGGCGGTCGCCGGACGCGAGGAGGAGGGAGGCCGCCTCGGCGACTGTCATCTGGATCAGCATCACGCCGGTGAGGGTGGACAGGGCGCAGATGGCGCCGCCGCCGGGGAGTTCGAGGAGGGCGTCGCCGCGTGGGGCCGCGTTGTCGAGGACCACGTCGGCGATGTCGGCGAGCTTCTTGCCGCTCGGGTGGGCGGCGGGGACGGCCCGGGTGTGGGGGAGAGAGGTGATGGCCAGGAGCCAGTGACCTTTTTCCTTGGCGTGCAGGGCCATTTCGACGATGACGTTGTTGACGCCGGAGTTGGAGATGATGACGAAGAGGTCCTCCGGTCGGGGGGCGGCGAGGTCGTAGATCCGCTGGGCGACTCCCGCCTGGCGCTCCAGGAGCGGGTCGTCGAGGACGCTGGGCGGATCACCGCCGTAGAGGACGAGGTCGGCGATGCTGAGGCGGTTCGTGGGGACCAGTCCCCCGGCGCGGCCCGCGAGTTCGAGGACCATGGCCTGGGAGTGGCCGGTGCCGAAGGCATGGATGACGCCGTCCGAGCGCACGCACTGGGCGATCAGTTCGGCGGCGCGCGTCACCTCGCCGCCGGCGGACTCGGTGATGCGGTGGAGGGCGGCCATGCCCTCGCGGGCGAAGCCCTGGGCGCTCACGGACTCGACGGACACGGGATACTCCCCACTGGTGGATTGAACCACCTCACACAACAGCGCAGGTGAATCAATAAATCACACGCCGTGGGTCGCGAGCAATGCGGAAGCGCACCCTGCCGTTGGGTCCTGGAATTCAATCGGTGACCTGAACGGTGGCTGTTACCTTCGTCGTATGCCTGCCACGGACGTCACCACACTGATCCGCACCGAGCTGCCCCGGCTGGCCGGCTCATTGCGGAAGGTCGGCGAGCTGATCCTGGAGGATCCGGCCGCCGTCACCCACTGCTCGGCCGCCGAGCTGGGCCGCCGGACCGGCACCTCCCAGGCGACGGTGACCCGGTTCTGCCGGGCCATCGGGCTCGACTCCTATCAGCATCTGCTGATCGAACTGGCCCAGGAGCGCGGCCGCGGCGAGGTCTCGGACTGGGGCACCGCCGAGATCGGCCCCGACATCGCCCCCGACGACAGCCTGGAACGGGTCGTGCAGGTCGTCGGCACCGCGGATCTGCGCGCGGTCCAGCAGACCATCGACCGGATGGATCTCGACGCCGTCGAGCGCGCGGCCCAGGCCACGGCCCGTGCGCGCCGTATCGACGTGTACGGAGTCGGCGGCAGCGGGGCCCTGGCGCAGGAGACCGAGACCCGGCTGTTCCGCATCGGCTGCGCGGTGCGAGGTTGGACCGAGGTGCATGGCGCGGCCACTTCCGCCGCCCTGCTCACCCCGGCGGACGTCGCCATCGGCATCTCGCACTCCGGAGCGACCCGGGAGACCATCGAGCCGTTCGAGATGGCCAAGGAGCGCGGTGCCACCACCGTGGCGATCACGTCCGACGCCCGTTCCCCGCTTGCCAAGGCCGCAGACATCCGGCTCATCATCTCCTCCTCGGAGACCAGCTT
Source organism: Streptomyces sp. NBC_00457 (assembly GCF_036014015.1). Lineage (NCBI taxonomy): Bacteria > Bacillati > Actinomycetota > Actinomycetes > Kitasatosporales > Streptomycetaceae > Streptomyces > Streptomyces sp. NBC_00457. The sequence continues at coordinate 1,438,385 of NZ_CP107905.1, forward strand.
CCGCGCCGAGAGCATCGGCAGTCGGCACTCCTCCCTGCTCCTCATCGACTGCCTGTACGTCCGCGTCGCCCAGCTCTCCTACCAGCGGGCCAGCGCCTCCCTGGCGCTGACCGACCACATCACTCCGCGGCATGCGGTGAAGTCCCGGCGCACTCGCTGAGCCGACCGGTCAGCGCGACCGCCGTGCATGGATGAACCACCGAGGAAACCTCTGGATGGTTGTTTGAATCATCCCCTCGGTGCCAGGATGGGGCTCCCCGCCGAGCACTCGTAGGAGCCCCATGCGCGTCCTCTCTGTCGAGTCCACCGACCTGTTCGTCGGTACCGCCGAGCAGCCGCACCAGGTCGTGATCGCCGTGATCGAGCACGTCCCGGGCAGGCCGGTCCGCCTCGCCGTGGCGGGTGCGGAGGTGAGCGGCGTGGCGCTCGCCGCCGTCGGCGAGGACGGCACCGTACGCGTCGAGATACCCGTGTCCGTCGACGGCCTCGCGCCCGGCGACCGCCGCGAGATCACGGTCACCGCCACCGACGAGGACCAAGTGGCCCGGCACACCGCCGAATTCACGGCGGCGGAGCCCGGCTGGACCATGTTCATGGTCAGCCACTTCCACTACGACCCCGTCTGGTGGAACACCCAGGGCGCCTACACGGAGACCTGGGACGTGGCCGACGACCCGGCGAGGACCGGTCTTCCGGCCCGCACCTTCGACTCGCGCGGCCAGTCCGGGATGAGCCTCGTCCGGGCCCACTGCGATCTGGCGCGGCGCGATCCGGCGTACACCTTCGTGCTCGCCGAGGTCGACTACCTCAAGCCCTACTGGGACGCCTTCCCCGAAGAGCGCGCGTTCCTACGGCAGTTGCTGCGCACCGGGCGGATCGAGATCATGGGCGGCACCTACAACGAGCCCAACACCAACCTCACCGGCGCCGAGGCCACCATCCGCAACGCCGTCTACGGCGACGGCTTCCAGCGCGGGATTCTCGGCGCCTCCCCCGAGACGGCGTGGCAGCTCGACGCCTTCGGGCACGATCCGCAGTTCCCGGGGCTGATGGCGGACGCCGGGATCTCCTCCAGTTCGTGGGCGCGCGGGCCGTTCCATCAGTGGGGACCGACCCTCTCGGTGTTCGGCGAGGAGCCCCGGGATCCGGGGCGGATGCAGTTCCCGTCTGAGTTCAACTGGATCGCCCCGTCCGGGCGCGGACTGCTCACGGCGTACATGGTCAACCACTACGGCGCCGGCTGGGCGATCGACAACGCGCCCACGCTGCCGGAGGCGGAAGCAGCCGCGCACAAGCTCTTCCAGGGGCTCAAGAAGGTCGCGCTCACCCGCAACGTCCTGCTCCCGGTCGGCGGCGACTACGCCCCGCCGTGCCGCTGGGTGATGGACATCCACCGGGACTGGAACGCCCGTTACGTCTGGCCGCGCTTCATCAGCGCCGTGCCCCGCGACTTCTTCGCCGCCGTACGGGACGAGCTGGAAGCCGAGGGGCGGAAGGCCTCGCCGCAGACGCGGGACATGAACCCCGTCTACACCGGCAAGGACGTCTCCTACATCGACACCAAGCAGGCCCAGCGGTACGGCGAGACGCTCCTCGCCGACGCGGAGGCCTGGGCGACACTCGCCTCGCTCGTCACCGGGCACCCCTATCCGGACGCGGCGCTCGACAAGGCGTGGCGGCAGCTGATCTACGGCGCCCATCACGACGCGATCACCGGCTCGGAGTCGGACCAGGTCTACATCGATCTGCTCACCGGCTGGCGGGAGTTGTGCGACCTCGCCGAGACGGTGCACGCCGACGCGACTCAGGCCCTCGCCGACGCCGTGACGCCCGCCGACGGGGCGGCGGACCTGGTCGTCTTCAACCCGGCGACCTGGGAGCGGCGGGACGTCCTGACGGTCGCGGACCCCGGACAGGTCCCGCTGGACGACACCGGCCACCCCCTGCCCGCCGTGCGCGAGGACGGCCAACTGCACGTAGTCGTCCCGGAGTTGCCCGGCATGGGCCTCAAGGCACTCCCCCTCGCCGAGGGCACCGTGCCCGAGTGGACGAGCGGCGAGGGCAACACCATCCGCAACGAGTTCTACGAGGTGACAGTCGATCCCGCGCGCGGCGGCGCCGTCAGCAGCCTGCGCGTACTGACCGAGGGCGGGCGGGAGTTGCTGCGCCCCGGTGACATCGGCAACGAACTCGTCGTCCAGGAGGAGTACCCGAGGCACCCCCGCTTCGGTGAAGGCCCCTGGCATCTCACCCCCACCGGCACCACCGCCGCCCGCAGCGGGGACGTACGCGCGGACATCACTGTCGAGCAGTCCGCCGCCGGATCACGGATCACCGTCAGCGCCGACCTCGGTCTCTTCCGGTACACGCAGCGGCTGTGTCTGTGGCGGGGCGTCGACCGGCTGGACGTGTCCACCACCATCGACGGGTACGACGGCGCCGACCGACTCATCCGGGTCCGCTGGCCGTCGAACGTCCAGGGCGGGCTGCCGGTGCACGAGGTGGCGGATGCCGTGATCGGGCGTGGGTTCGGGTTCGTGGAGGTGGACAGCGAGCGGTTCCCGTGGACGCTGGACAACCCGGCGAACACCTGGTTCGCCCTGGGCTCCACGGCCCGCGTGGCGCTGAGCGACGACACGGGCAGGTTCCTCGGGCACCGCTCGATCGGAGTCGCCGAACTCGTCTACGCGGACTGGGACGAGGCCGGGGAACTCGGCACCCCGCTCGCGGCGGCCCTGGTACGCGCGGGAGTCACCGCGACCTCGACGATCGCCGGCGGGCCCCGGTACGGGGACCTGGAGGTGGACTCCAACCTGCCCGACATCCGGATCGCCGTCGGCGGCCCCGACCGCAACTCCCTGGTCGCCGAGGCCCTCGGCTGGGATCCCGCCGCCGGACGCGAGCTGCGGCGACAACTGGCCGAGCGCGGGATGGCGGCCGTGTGGGTGGCGCCGCGTGCCGGGCTGCGCGAGGAATGGGTGCCCGGAGCGGACCTCCGCGACCTCGAACGGCTGCCGCTGCTCGTGGTGGCGGGCGCCCGCCCCGAGGACGACGCCAAGGCGGTCGACGCGCTGATCGCCGACCTGGACGACGCCGTCGTACACGCCACGGCGGCGGGCGGCGGCGAGGCGCTGCCGCCGGGCGACGCCTGGGACGGGCACGGCTTCGCCGTCCTCAACCGCGGCACGCCCGGCTGTGTGGTCACCGCCTCCGGCGACCTCTACATGTCCCTGATGCGCTCCTGCACCGGCTGGCCCTCCGGCATCTGGATCGACCCGCCGCGTCGCACCACCCCCGACGGCTCGGGGTTCCAACTCCAGCGCTGGTCCCACACGTTCGAGTACGCCGTCGTCGCGGGCGAGGGCGACTGGCGGGAGCTGGGACTGCCCCGGGCCGGCCATGAGTTCAACCACCCACTCACCGCACGGATCCGGCAGTCCTCCGACGAACCCGGGATACCGAGGACGGCGACCCTGCTCTCCCTCGAACCCGCGGGCGAGGTACTGCTCGACGCCCTCAAGCCGCTCGGCTCCCCACTCGCCCGCGGCAGCGCGGCACCCGCGGACCCGGGCCGCGGAGTCGTCGTGCGGATGCACGAGGTCAACGGACGGCCGGTGCACGCGCACGTGCAGGGTCCGCGGGACTGGGCGGAGGGCACGCGGGCGGACGTACTCGAGACGCCGGGCAAACCCCTGGCACCCAATGCCGACGGCGGTCTCGATCTGAGCCTCACCGGCTTCGAGGTCGCCACGGTCCTCGCCAGGGCCACCGCCGCCCGTACGTCCGACGGTCCCACCGTCGCCGCCCACGAGCCCGCCCAGCCGATCCACACCCGCTACTGGCTCCACAACTCCGGCCCCGCCCCTCGCGGCAACATGCCGGTCTCGGTCTTCCTCTCCCCCACCGCCCTCACCGCCACCGGCCCGGTCACGGCCACCGTCCGCATCGGCTCAGAGCTCACCGACGCCCCGACATGGGGCACCGTGACCCTGCACGCACCACCCGGCTGGTCCACCACCCCCGCCGAACTCCCCTACGCCCTGGGCCCCGGCGGCTTCACCCTCACCGAGATCACGGTGACCCCGCCCCCCGACCCCGAGGCGGGCCGGCACTGGCTCGCTGCCCGGCTGCAGTACGGAGGGCAGGTGTACGAGGATGTCGTGGCCCTCGACGTGCCAGGCACCCCGCCAGGCCCAACTCTCCTACCAGCACTTGGCGTTGAGCGCATCGCCGTACCCCGCGGTGAGCGCGTCCGAGTCCCGGTCACCGTCCACAACACCACCCGCGGCACCGTCAACGGAACCCTGTGGGCCGTGTCCTCCTGGGGAACCTGGGCCGGAGTCACCCCCGCCTGCCAGGGCTTCACGGTGGCCGCCGGGGAACACCTGGAGTGCGTGATCGAGGTGGACGGCGGCGCGGTGCCGCCGGGCTCGTACTGGCTGATGGCAAAACTCGCCTGGCACGGCTGCGTCGCCTACACGCACGCCGTGGAACTGGAGGTGAGCCCATGACGGAACACGCGGCGCTGATACACGGCGAGCCGATCCCAAGGGAACGTGTGAACGCCTTCTTGGCAGCGCCCCGTAGGGGCGCGGGGAACTGCGCGACCAGCCACAACGAACCCGCACACGAAAGACAACGACGCCGCTGGGCAACACAAGTGGTCATCGCCGATGAACTGGCCCAACAGGCATGCAGGGAACGGGGTTTGACACCCCCGGACCAGCTGTCGCCGTCGCCGACACTCACCGTCGCCGAAACCGCCGTAGCCGACCTGGGAAGCATCGTCGCGGCAACCCTCGCCCACTCCCCCGCCGCACGCACCCTCCTCGCCGACCTGGAGGGCGAGCAACACGTCCCGGAGACCGCCGTACAGGACTACTACCAGCGCAACCGGGACCGCTTCCTCACCCCGGAGGCACTACGGCGCGGCATCGACCCGTTCGGCGTGACCGCACCACAGGACTTCGTGCCGTACACGCAGGCCCGCGACCGCATCGCGAGCGAGCTGCGCCGCGCCGCAGCGCACCGCGCCTTCTTCGACTGGTTCGACCGCGCCCGCGCCGGCGTGGAGTACGCCGTCGGCCATGAACACCCCGGCGACCCCTCCCATCCGGACCACGAGCACCGGCACTGACCGCCCAGCTGATCACCGGCGGAACCTAAAAGCAACATGGCAACCCATTGACCTCCGATGAATTGTGGTCCACATTTTCATCAATCGGAGTCGAAGTTGGTTAATTGAACCAGCAGCTGGCTGGTCGCAGGAGGCAGCAATGCGCGCTACAAGACTGACCGGATCCGTTGCGGGGCTTGTCGCCCTGATGCTGACCGCCGCCGGCTGCGGCCTGTCGGGCGGCTCCGACGGAGGGGACGCCACGGCGGGCGGCTGCAAGGTCGACAAGGGAAACGTCGGGTCGGGAAAGCTCTCCGGCGAGATCGAAGGCGACATCACCTTCCAGACCACCAACCTGAAGAAGGACTTCGGGGACTTCTTCAACGGCGTCATCAAGGCGTTCGAGAAGGCCAACCCCGGCACCAAGGTCAAGTGGATCGACGACCCCGGCGACAACACGTTCACCGGCCGCACGGTCGCCGACGCCCAGGCCTGCACGCTGGCGGACGTCATCAACGTCAACGCGCCGACGGCGACGGCCCTCACCAAGGCCGGCTACCTGCTCGACGTCGGCACCAAGGACCCTGACGCCTCGAAGCCCTTCGTCCCGTCGTTCTGGAAGTCCGCCACCTTCAAGGACGCCAACGGCAAGGCGACCCACACCACGCTGCCCTGGTACACCGGCGGTGTCCTCCTGACGTACAACACCGACTTGCTGAAGAAGGCCGGCATCGACCCGGCGAAGCCGCCGACGACGATGTTCGGGCTGTTCGCCGACTACGAGAAGGTCGCCAAGGCGGCCGACGGCAAGTTCTACGCGACCATGGCCAACCCGATCTGGCGCATCCCGGCCGACTTCGACCAGATGGGCATCAAGATCCTCTCCACCGACGGCAAGTCCGCCGTCCTCGCCGACGACCCGCGCACCGTCCAGTGGGTCGAGTGGATGGCGAAGCTGTACAAGGAGGGGGCGATGCCGAAGGACTCGCTGTCCTCCAGCAACGACCCGTCCACGCTCTACAGCCAGGGCAAGGTGGCCTACGGTTCGACGAACCCGAGCTTCGTGCGGTTCGTGAAGGACAACAGCCCGTCGGTCTACGCCAAGACGGCCGTCGGCCAGCAGCCCTACGACGCGCTCGGCCGCGCCTCCGCCGGGGCCCCGCAGTACATCTCGGTCGCCGCGACCAGCAAGAACGCGCCCACGGCGCTGGCGTTCGCGAAGTTCCTGACCAACGCCGAGAACCAGACGGCCTGGTGCAAGGACCCGAGCGTGGTGATCTTCCCGACCACCACGGCCTCGCTGGACGATCCGTTCTTCCAGAACGTCACCGGTGACGACCCGTTCTCCCAGGCCCGCAAGCTCGTCGCCGACCAGCTCAAGACGGCCGACACCAACCAGACCAATCTCTCCCCGGCCGTGCAGAACGCCATCGTGTCCCAGGTGCAGCTGGCCATGCAGGGCAAGAAGAGCCCCGAACAGGCCGTCAAGGACGCCCAGGACAAGGCCAACCAGCTGCTGAAGCAGGCAGGCTGACGGTGACGGCTCAGATCACGAAGCCGGTGTCCGTGCCCGGTGCGGAGCGCACGGACTCCGCACCGGCCGGGAAGCCCTCCCGGCTCCGGGCCCTGTTGCCGGGACCGGCTGCCGACGCCAACGGGGCAGCGATGTACCGCCGTTGGTGGCTGCCCTGGCTGTGGACCGCTCCCGCGATCGGCTGCGCGGTGATCTTCGGGGTGTTCCCGTTCCTCAACACCCTGCTGCTGTCGTTCACCGACGCCAAGCCTCTCGGCGGCGCCTCCGGCTTCGTCGGGCTGGACAACTACACGCGCATGCTGGACGACTCCGACTTCTGGCTGGCGACCCGCAACAGCGTCCTGTACGCGCTGATCGTCGTACCGCTGATGGTGCTGCTGCCGCTGATGCTGGCCGTCCTGGTGGAGAAGAACCTGCCGGGCATCGGCTTCTTCCGCTCCGCCTTCTACACCCCCGTCCTCGCCTCCAGCGTGGTCGTGGGCCTGAGCTGGCAGTGGCTGCTGGCCGATGACGGGCTGGTCAACACCTGGCTGGAGAAGGCCCATCTGATCAGGGACGCCATCCCGTTCCTGTCCGACCCGTGGCTGATCCTGCTGTCCGCGATGGGCCTGACGCTGTGGAAGGGGCTCGGCTGGTACATGGTCTTCTACCTGGCCGCCCTCGGGAACGTGCCCAAGGAACTGCACGAGGCGGCGGCCATGGACGGCGCCGGCGCGATCCGCCGCTTCTGGCACATCACCATGCCGGGCGTCCGGAACGCCATGATGCTCGTCGGCACGCTCACCGGCATCGGCTCCCTGAGGGTGTTCACCGAGATCTACATGCTGGGCAGCTCCACCGGCGGCCCCGGCGGCGCCGACCGCACCCTGCCCTTCTACATCCGGGACGTCGGCCTGGACCCGATCACCGGCAACGCCGGTTACGGCTCGGCCGTCAGTGTGGCCCTGTTCCTGCTGACGCTGGGGCTGACCCTGCTGGCGCAGCGCCTGACGAAGGAGGACGACGCATGACCACGGCCGCCGCTGAGGCCAAGCGCCGCCGTCTGATGCCCCGTTGGCGGGACTACGGCCGCCCCCGCGAACTGCTCGTCCGCTACCTGCTGTTGTTCCTCGTCCTCGGCCTCACCGTAGGACCGCTCCTCTGGCAGCTCCTGGCTTCCCTGAAGAGCACCGGCGAGGACGTCTTCGGCGCGAACGCCACCCTGCTGCCGCACGACCCGACCCTGCGGGCCTACCGGACGATCTTCGAGCAGGTGCCGGTGGCCACGTACATCCGCAACAGCATGATCGTGGTCGTCCTGTCGGTCACCAGCCAGCTCGTCTTCTCGACCACGGCCGGCTACATGCTCTCCAAGCCCGGCTGGAAGGGCCGCAAGTCGGTCTGGGTCGTGCTGGTCGCCTCGATGATGTTCCCCTTCGAGTCGATCATGGTGTCGCTGTTCCTGAGCATCCGCGACCTCGGGCTCGTCGACAGCCTGGCGGGCGTGTGGCTGCCCGGCTTCGTCGGCGCGATCAACGTCCTGCTGATGCGCGCCGCGTTCCTGGCGGTGCCGCGCGAGATCGAGGACTCGGCCATGCTCGACGGCGCGAACGAGTGGCAGCGCTTCCGCCATCTGTATCTGCCGTCCGCCTGGGGCGCGATCATGGTGGTGATCATCAACACCTTCATCAGCGCCTGGGACGACTTCCTCTGGCCGCTGATCGTGCTGCGCTCGGAGAGCAACATGACGCTGACACTGGGTCTGTCCCGGCTGCAGAGTTCGTCGTTCGGCTACGACCAGCGGATGGTCATGGCCGGATCGGTGATCTCCGTGATCCCGGTGCTCGTCCTGTTCGTCATCACACAACGGTGGTTCTACAAGGGCGTGTCGTCAGGGGCCGTGAAGCTGTAGGGGTACGGCTTTCAGCGCGGCCCGCGAGGACTCGGCGACGCGGATCTCGACCAGGCCGGTCAGTTCGGCACCGAGGTCCAGCGCGACCGTACGGCGCTCGCCCGGCGCGAGGCCCGCACCCTCGAACGCACACAGTTCGAGGGTGCGCGGCCATGCGGTCGTGATCAGGCGTCGCAGATAGACCTGCACGACCGTACGCCCGTACCGGTCCCCGGTGTTGGTGACATCGACCTCCACCGTGCGCCCCGACAGGCGTGGCGTGCCGTACTCGAAGGTCGTGTACGACAGCCCGTGCCCGAAGGAGTAGAGCGGCTCGGCGCTTTCGTCGACGTAGCCGCCGTACTCGGTGTCCTTGTGGTTGTAGTAGACGGGGAGTTGAGCCGCCGAGCGCGGGACGGAGACGGGGAGCCGGCCGCTCGGCTCGGCCAGCCCGAGCAGCACCTCGGCGATCGCGTCGCCGCCCCACGGGCCCGGATACCAGGCGGTGAGCAGGGCCGCCGCACGTCCGGCCTCGGGTACGGCGTGCGGGCGGCCCTGGATCAGGACGACCACCGTGGGTGTGCCGGTCGCGACGACGGCGTCCAGGAGCGCGTGTTGCGCGACGCCGAGCCGAAGTCCGGCGAGGTCCACGCCTTCGCCGCAGGTCATCTCCGATACGGCCGTCACGGCGGCGCCGTTGGCGGCGAACTCGGTGTCGGGCGTGCGGGCGCTGCTGCCGCCCAGCACCAGCACGGCCAGGTCGGACGCCGCCGCGGCGGCGACCGCTTCGGGGATGCCGGACAGGTCGTCGCCGGTCAGGGCGCAGCCGCGGGTGTGGCGGAGTTCGACGCCGGGCGGGGCGAGTCGGCGCAGGCCGTCGAGCACGCTCGTTCCCGTGCCGGGGCGCTGCGGGGCGGTGTAGTCGCCGAGTTGGTGGGCGCTGGTGGCGGCGTGCGGGCCCAGGACGGCGATACGGGAGGCCGTGGCGCGTATGGGCAGTGCGCCGCCGTCGTTGTGGAGGAGGGTGACGGCGGAGCGGGCGAGGGCGGTGCTCAGCTCGCGACCGTCCGGTGGCGCCAACCGGCTTGATCCGTACGGGTGTTCAAAGAGGCCGAGCTGGAACTTCAGGCGCAGGACACGCGCCACGGCGGCGTCCAGGGCCGCCACGGTCACCAGTCCCCGTTCGACCGCCTGCTCCAGGTGCGTGAAGGCCTCGTCCCACAGGCTCAGGTCGACCCCGGCGTTGAGGGCGAGGGCCCCTGCGGAGACCTTGTCGCCGGTGATCCGGGCCAGCCGGTCCACGGCCAGCCCGTCCGCCATGACCAGGCCCTCGAAACCCCATTGCTCACGCAGGAGTTCGTGGAGGAGGGCGCGGTTTCCGGCGCAGGGCAGGCCGTCGACCTCGTTGTACGCGGCCATGACGGCGGCGGCTCCGGCACGGACTCCGGCGCGGGCGGCGGGGAGGTGGATCTCGTGGAGTTCGCGCGGTCCGAGTTCGGACTCGGCCGAGTTGCGTCCGCCGACGGTGGCGCCCTGTCCGGCGAAGTGCTTGAGGACGACGGGGGCCTTGTCGGCGGCGAAGAGTTCTCCTTGGCCCTGCATGCCGCGGACGAGTGCTTCGGTGAGACGGGCGGCGAGGTAGGGGTCCTCGCCGTAGCACTCCTCGGTGCGGCCCCAGCGTGGGTCGCGGGCGATGTCCAGTGCGGAGACGAGGGCGACATGGCCGCCGCGGGAGCGCAGTTCGGCGGCGGCGTGGGCGGCGGCGCGCTCGTACAGTGCGGGATCCCAGGTGGCGCCGACGGCGAGGTTGACCGGGAAGACCGTGCCGTCCAGGGCCATGTGGCCGTGCGGCACCTCCTCGACGAAGAGGGCGGGGATGCCGAGGCGGCTGGTCTCCACGATGTGACGTTGCACCAGGTCGGCGAGTTCCGCGCTGTCGGCCGCACCGGCTCCACTCGTGTGGTCGACGCCGGACCAGGCGTCGGCGCGCAGCAGCCCGTAGAGGGCGCCGAGTCCGGCGAAGCGCTCGGTCTCGGCGCGCAGGGCGTCGGTGAGTTCGAAGGCGCCGTCGGGGGTGCGGCGGTAGGCGTCCCAGCCGTACATGCGCTGGTTGAGCTGACCGACCTTCTCCCGCAGGGTCATCCGGGCGAGCAGATCGCGGACGCGGGCGTCGACGGGGGCGGCCCGGTCCCGGTACGTCGTCACCGTCCGAGCCCCGGCCGGGCGAGGGCGACGGCGCCGGGACACCCGTCGGCCACCTGGTCGATCGTGAACTCGGGCAGCCGGTCGGTGAGGGGGGCCAGCAGCGGGTCGATCAGCCCTCCGGTGACGACGATCCGCTCCCCCGCGTACGGGTCCAACGCGCAGAGAGTGTCGGTCAGTTGGTCGGCCGCCTCCTGGAGGATCGCCTCCGCGACGGCGTCCTTGTCGCCGGCGGCCTCGACCACGAGGGGTGCGAAACGGGCGAGCTGGACCGGTGGGCGGGCCATCACGGCGGGCAGCACATGCATGCGGTAGAGCTCGCGCTGCTCGCGGGTCCACTCCTGATCGCCGTACGGCAGCACCTCGGCCGGCAGGCCCAGCTCCCGTCCGACCGAGGCGGCCAGCAGGGTCGGCCCGCCGCGTCCGTCGGCCATGCGCAGGGCGGCCCGGACGGCGCTGCGGCCGATCCAGAAGCCGCTGCCGTCGTCGCCGAGCAGCCAGCCGTCGCCGCCCGCGGTCGCGGTGCAGCGGCGTCCGGTGATCCGGGCGGCGACCGCGCCGGTGCCGGCGACCAGGGCGAGGCCGTCGGCGGGGAAGCCCGGCGCGGAGGCGAACGCGGCCTCGATGTCGCTGTAGATCTCGACCGACACGGCGGCGATGCCCAGCCGCACCAGCGCGGCGGAGAGGGCGGACTGCGCCCTGAGCCGCCCGGGCTCGTCGGCGGCGGTCCGCGAGGCGCCCGCGAAGCCGCCCGCGACGGCCCCGACTCGGGCACGCAGCGGCTCCGGCACGGCCTGGGCGACGGCCTCGGCCAGGTGGTCGGTGAGTTCCGGCACCGGGACCGTCAGGGCGTTGCCCGGTCCGCCGGTGCCCTCGCCCTGCGGCAGGCCGTCGTGGGCGGAGGCCAGGACGGCACGGGTCCGGGTGCCGCCGGCGTCCAGGCCGACCACGAGATCCTGGTTCAAATTATTGTTCATCGATGACTATGGTGGTTGATACATTCGCCGGAGACAAGGGCCGACGCCGTCCGAGGAGGACCCATGAGCGCATCCACGCCCCGCTTCGGCGTCAACTACACGCCGCGCCGCGGCTGGTTCCACTCCTGGCACGACTTCGACCCGGAGCACGCCCGCGAGGACCTCGCCCAGATAGCCGCGCTGGGCCTCGACCACATCCGCGTCTTCCACCTCTGGCCCCTGCTCCAGCCCAACCGCACCTTCATCCGCACCACCGCCGTGGACCAGCTGGTGCATCTCGTCGACCTCGCGGCGGAGGCCGGGCTCGACGTCCTCGTGGACGGCGTCCAGGGCCATCTGTCCAGCTTCGACTTCTATCCGGAGTGGACCCGCAGCTGGCATCACCGCAACGTGTTCACCGACCCCGAAGCCATCGAGGCCCAGGCGCGGCTCCTGCGCACCCTGGGCCGGGCCCTCGCCGACCGCCCCAACCTCCTCGGCCTCCAACTCGGCAACGAGCTCAACAACCTGGTCGAACACAACCCGGTGACGGCCGCCGAGGTGGACCACTACCTCGACACGCTCCTGACCGCCGCCAGGGAGGGCCTGCCCGCCGCGGAGCATCTGGTCACGCACTCGGCCTACGACGCCGCCTGGTACGGCGACGACCACCCCTTCACCCCCGAGGCCTCCGCCCGCAAGGGCGACCTCACCACCGTCCACCCCTGGGTCTTCTCCGGCGACTGCGCCCGCCGCTACGGCCCCCGCTCCCCCCAGGTCCTGCACCTCGCCGAGTACGGCACGGAGCTGGCCAAGGCATACGCCGACGACCCCGCGAGGCCGGTCTGGGTCCAGGAGACCGGTGCCCCCGAGCCCCACATCCCCGCCGCCGACGCACCGGACTTCGCCCGCGCGACCCTGCTGAACGCGGCCGACTGCACGGGCATGTGGGGCGTGACCTGGTGGTCCTCCCACGACGTGGACCGCGCCCTGGCCGACTACCCCGAACTCGAATACACCCTCGGCCTGTTCGACGCGACCGGCCGGGCGAAGCCGATCGCGCGGGCACTCGCCGACACGGTCGCCGAACTCCGTACCGCCCCGCGTTCGGCACCGGCGCGCGAAACGGCCCTGGTGCTGAAGTGCACTCCGGCGACACGCTCAGTTTCCGGTCCGGGAGGCGCGTACTTCGAGGCGTGGATGCGGATGCGCAGGGAGGGCGTACGTCCGGCGGTCGTGCTGGCGGAACGGGCGGAGGACGGCGACTACTTGAGGGCGCGGGGAATCAAGGAGGCCGTACGGCCCCAACCCTTTCCAGCGGGGTTCACCAGCTGATTCCGGCCGCCACCGGCAGGTGGTCGCTGCCGGTGGCCGGCAGCAGCCACGAACTCTGCGGCTCCACCCCACGGACGAGGATCTGGTCGATCCGCGCCACCGGGAAGGACGCCGGCCAGCTGAATCCGAAGCCGTCCCCGGCCGACTCCTGGACCGATTCCAGCTGCGAGGTGATGTCCTCCAACGCACGGTCGTCCACGGTGCCGTTGATGTCGCCGAGCAGTACCACCCGCTCGTTGCGCTCGGCGGCGAGGACCTCGGCGAGCGCCTGCGCGTTTCTGTCCCGGCTGTCCGTCCAGAAGCCCGTCCGGGGAGTCACCCGTACGGACCCCAGGTGGGCCACGTACACCGCCAGCGGCCCCTGGTCCGTGGCCACCGTGGTGCGCAGCGCCCGGTTGTAGGCCAGCTTGACCTCGGCCGGCTTGGCGTCCCCCAGCGGCCCGGCGTCCTGCTCGATGTCGACCGGCCGGGTGTCCGACAGCGGCAGCTTGCTCCACAGCCCGACCGTGCCCAGCACCGTGTGGTGGGGGTACGTCTTCGCCAGTTCCTTCTCGTACAGCGGTTTCGCCTGTGCGGTGATCTCCTCCAGGGCCAGCACATCAGCGTCGGAGGCGGCCAGGTCGCGCGCGGTGCCTGCCGGGTCGGGGTTGTCGGCGCCGACGTTGTGGCTGACCACGGTGAGGTCGCCGCCTGCGTGTGACTTGTCGCCGAGCAGCCCGCCGAAGAGGTTCAGCCACACGGTGACCGGCAGCAGCAGCGCGACGACCGCGGCGGCGGAGCGGCGCCACAGCGCGCCGGCCAGCAGCACCGGGATGAACACGCCGAACCACGGCAGGAACGTCTCCACCAGGCTGCCGAGGCCCCCGGTCCCGTTCGGGATCTGTGCGTGCAGCAGCATGAACAGGCCGAGCAGCAGTGCCAGCGTCGCGAGCACCGGGCCACGCTTCCACGGCTCCGGCCGGGAGAGGTGGCGGATCACGTTCCGGGGCTCGGCACGCCCCTTGTCTTCGTCCTGCTGCCGCGCATCCGCGATGTCTTGCACTGTTTCACTCACTGATCAGGTGTCCTCGTTGTCAGCTGTACGGGGTGGTGGGGCGGGCAGGTGAACGGCGATACGGAGTCCGCCCTCGGAGCGCGGGGTGAGGGTGAGGGATCCGTCGTGCACTTGGGCGATCCGCTTGACGATGGCCAGGCCGAGGCCGACGCCCGCGTGGTCCGTGTGAACGCGCTCGGTGCCGCGCTGGAACGGTTCGGTGAGCGTGGAGACCAGCTGGGGGGTGAGCTTCTCGCCGGTGTTCTCGACGGTGAGCACCACGGTCCTGGGGCGGACGCCGGTCGTCACCCACACCGTCCCCTTACCGGGCAGGTTGTGGACGATCGCGTTGTGCACGAGGTTCGTGGTCAGCTGCAGCAGAAGCGCCTGGGATCCGACGGTGGGGGTGATGTCGCCGGAGGTCTCGACGGTGACGCCGTGCCTCTCCGCGAGAGGGAGGAGCGTTTCGGTGGCTTCTTCCGCGAGGAGGGACAGGTCGACCGGTTCGCGGGTGAAGGACCGCTGGTCGGCGCGGCTGAGCAGGAGCAGTGCCTCGGTGAGGTCGATCGCCCGGGTGTTGACGGCGTCGAGGCGGGCGATGACCTCACCGATGTCATGGTCCGGGTCGGTGCGGGCCACCTCGAGCAGGGTCTTCGAGATCGCCAGCGGGGTGCGCAGCTCGTGGGAGGCGTTGGCGGCGAATCTCCGCTGTTCCGCGACCTGGGCTTCGAGCCGCGCGAGCATCGTGTCGAAGGCGTCGGCGAGTTCGCGGAACTCGTCTCTGCGGCCCGGCAGCCGGATCCGGTGGGAGAGCGATCCGTTCGTGGCCATGCGGGTGGCATCGGTGATGCGCGTCAGGGGAGCGAGCATGCGGCCGGCGAGGATCCAGCCTCCCAGAAGGCCGAATATCAGGAGGAACACCATCACCGCGGCTGCCACTGGGGCGAAACCGCGCACGAAGGTGGTGCCCGGAGTCTGTCTCCATGCCCCCTGTTCGTTGGTTTGCAGCCACCCCTCCCGCAGGAGAAACACGCCGATGGCGGCGAGCAGCAAGGCACCGGCGAGCATGAGGAATCCGGCGTAGCTGAGGGTGAGTTTGACGCGAACGCTCAGCCCGGGCTGCCTATCCACGGTCTCGTCCCTCACGTCCGGCACCGGGTGCCGTGTCGATGCGGTAGCCGACGCCCGGCACGGTGGCGATGATCCAGGGCTCGCCCAGACGCTTGCGCAGCGCCGAGACGGTGATCCGCACGGCGTTGGTGAACGGGTCGGCGTTCTCGTCCCACGCCCGCTCCAGCAGATCCTCGGCGCTGACGACACCACCTTCGGCGCCGACCAGGACTTCGAGCACCGCGAACTGCTTCCTGGTCAGCGCGACGTAGCGGCCGTCGCGGTGGACCTCCCGGCGGAACGGATCAAGGCGCAGCCCCGCGATCTCCCGCACCGGCGGCCTCCTGTGTGCCCGCCTGCGGTCGAGCGCTCTGAGCCTGAGCACGAGTTCCCGCAGGTCGAACGGCTTTGTGAGGTAGTCGTCGGCGCCGAGCTCGAACCCGGTGGCCTTGTCGTCCAGCCGGTCGGCGGCGGTGAGCATGAGGATCGGCATGCCGCTGCCGGAGTCGACGATGCTCTTGGCGATCTCGTCACCGCTGGGTCCGGGGATGTCCCGGTCGAGGACGGCGATGTCGTAGGCGTTGACGCTGAGCAGTTCCAGAGCGGTGCCGCCGTCACCCGCGATGTCCGCCGCGATCGCTTCCAGGCGCAGGCCATCGCGGATGGCCTCGGCCAGATAGGGCTCGTCCTCGACGATCAGCACACGCATACTCCGAGGCTACGAGTCGGCACATATCGTCGTCGTATCGAAAACCGCATACGGGCCGGCAACACCGCGCTGCCTTGACTGCGGGCATGACATACAGCCAATCAGCAGGAAAAGCAGCGGCCCGCCGTACCCGCTCGGCCGTCCTCGCCGCCTTTGTGGCCATCAGCGCGACCGTCGTCGGCGTCCTCTTCTGGCAGGCGCTGGCCTCCTCGCCCTCCTCCTCGTGGGCTTCCTTACCCTCCGCGTCGGCATCACCCACCGACACCCCTGAGGGAGACCACAGGCGTACGGCCCCCAAGGGTGTACTGGGCGAGGCTGACGGCGCTCTCCCTGACGGCGTGACCGTGTTCGACGACGGGTATCCGGGCGTGACCAAGCTCAACCCCGAGTTGCTCGAGGCCGTGCGCGAGGCGGCGACGGATGCCTCCGGCGACGGCGTCACGTTCTACGTCAACAGCGGCTGGCGTTCCGCGGAGCTGCAGAGTCAGCTTCTGCGTGAGGCGGTCGCGAAATACGGGTCGGAGGAAGAAGCCGCGCGATGGGTGGCCACAGCGGACACGTCACCTCATGTGTCGGGGGACGCGATCGACATAGGGCAGGACAACGCCACGACGTGGTTGTCCGAACACGGCGCCGAGTACGGCCTGTGCCAGATCTACGGCAACGAGCCCTGGCACTACGAACTGCGCCCCGAAGCCGTCGACGACGGTTGCCCCGCCATGTATGCCGACCCCGCACACGACCCGAGGATGCGGCAGTGACGGACCATGACCTATGCGCTCAGCACCTCTGCCACGGCCCGCAGATTGACCCGCCCCCGCCCGAACGAACACAACGCACCACCCTCCGGCAGCCCGGTGTCCACCCGCACCACGTCCGACCGCCGCCCCACCACCGCGTCCCGCATCCGCTCCTGCCAGGGATGCAGCCCGGCATCACACGTGGCGACGACCAACGGCGACTCACCGGCCAACCGCGAGACCTCTTCCACGAGCGCACCGGCATCCGCCGGCTCCCCCGTGACCGCGACCCCCGAAGCCGTACCGTCGACCTCCCGCACCTCGCTCAACAGGTCCTCCCCGCCCCAGTTGAGCGCCGGATGCGGCGGCGGAAACAGATCGACGACGAACGCTCCACGCAACCCCATCGGCTCGCTCTGCCCCCGCACCGCCCGCCTCGCGGCCTCCAGCCCCGCCTCCGCGTCCCACGCGGAAACCACGGCGGCGGGAGTCGCGTACCGCCGGGCCAGCCCCCGCACCCGCCCCGCGGCCTCCCGCACCCGCCCTTCCGGCAGCTCACCGGTGCGCAACGCATCGATCACCGCGTCCCGGCAGGCCAGCGTCACCCCCAAGTCCGGTACAGCCACGATCACTTGATCCGCCCCGGCATCGAGTGCGAGCCTCGCCCCCGCGGCCTCGCCGTACCGGTCGGCGATCGCCTTCATCTCCAGCGCGTCGCTCACCAGCACGCCCTCGAAGCCGAGTTCGTCCCGGAGCAGCCCGCTGAGGATGCGCGAACTGAGCGTGGCGGGCCGGTCGGGATCCAGCGCCGGAAAGACGACGTGCGCGCTCATCAGCATCGGCACGCCCGCGGCGACGGCGGCCCGGAAGGGCGCGAGGTCGAGTGCGTCGTACGGCCGCGGATCGACGGCCGTCTCGTGGTGGCTGTCGGTGACCGTGCCGCCATGCCCCGGGAAGTGCTTGGCGCACGAGGCGATCCCGCGCGCCTCGGTGGCGGCTATCCAGGCGCTCAGGTGGCGGGAGGCCACATCGGGGTCGGTGCCGAAGGAACGCGTCCGCACGATCGGGTTGAGGGGCTGGTGCTGCAGGTCGGCGACGGGGGCGTACGAGGCCGTGATGCCCAGCGAGGCGAGGTGTCCGGCGAGGGCGTCGGCGCAGCGGGCGGTCAGCTCGGGGTCGTCGACGACGCCGAGGGCGTAGGAGCCGGGCACTTCCGGTGCGCCGGCGCGTACCAGGTGCCCGATGCCGCCGCCCTCGTTGTCGATGGCCACCAGCAGATCGGGCCGCAACGCCCGTAGCGTGTCGGTGAGTTCGCGCACCTGCGCCGCGTCCCGCACATTGCGGGTGAACAGGATGACCCCGCCGAGGCCACGGTCGATCAGCCGCTTGAGCGTGTCGGGGACGGACGTGGTGCCGTCGAAGCCCGCGACGAGACAGCGGTGGACCGCCTCGTCCAGGTCGGAGGGCAGAGCCGGACTCAGGGGCGTGCGCTCGGTATGGGTCACCCCTGGAATCCTCTGGATCGCTCAGCCAAAAGTCAACCAATTCATGGATGACTCATTCAACCGATGACCTTTGCCGGGGGCCGCACGTCCAAGGGCTTGTCGAAGGCGCTGAACGTGGTGGTGGTGTCGAGGTCGGCGCCCTTGTAGACGGTCTTGAGAATGCACGGCTCGCCCTCGGTGGCGACATAGAAGGCGTAAGTGCCGCTTTTTTCCGCCTTGTCCGTCACCACCAGCTCGATCGCCGGCCTGCCGTCGACCTTGGTCAGCTCGCCTTTCTTCGCTGTGCCGAACGAGGCGAACTCCCGGGGGCAGGCAACGAGCCCGTCGCCTGGCTCCGCCTTGCTGGTGGGCGCCTTGATCCAGACGTCCTGCTTCTTCGCACCGGCCGTGGCCCGGCCCGACCACTTGTCGATGTACGTGCGATTCGGCCGGACGTAGTCCGTCTCGCTGATTCGGATCTGTTCCAGGGCAGCCCCATTGGGCCAGGTCGTCTTGGACGTGCACCTGCCCTTCAGGTCGGTCGTCACACGGCTGGAATAGCGATCACCGGCGGCTTTGATGGTGACCGCCTCTACCGTCACCGACTTGAGCGCATTCATCGTGTCGTTCGCGTCGTCGAGCATCTGCCCCGCGGACAGCTCCTCCGCAGCCGTGCCGTCTGAACAGCCGGTCATGGCGGCAGCCATCACCAGGCATGCCAGCGCAGCCGTCACTACGGTCGATGCCGTTCGCACAAGATCCCCCCAGGATGATGAGCCGTCAGGCTACCGGACCTGTTCGCTCACGGAACTCCGGCTTTCCCCTGTCGGCGGCGGTCCCGTCGTCCCCCGGATCTCCAGCGTCGGCACGGCGAGGTGGACGTCGCCCTGCCCCCCGCGTCCCGCGAACCGGTCGAGCAGGCGGCGGGCCGCGCGGCGGCCGACCTCGTGGCCGGCGTTGTCGACGGTGGTGAGCCAGACGTGGCGCAGGCGGGAGATGCTGGTGTTGTCGTAGCCGACGACGGAGACATCGCGGGGGACGCGCAGGCCCAGTTCGTCGGCGGCTGAGAGGGCGCCGACGGAGGCGATGTCGTTGACGGCGAAGACGGCGGTGGGGCGGTCGGGGCGGCTCAGGAGGCGGACGGTGGTGCGGTAGCCGCCCTCCTCGGTCATGTCGCTGGGTTCGACCACGGCGCCGTCCGCGAGGCCGTGCGCCCGCATCGTCTCCTCGAAGCTGCGCCGCCGCAGTTCGCCGACCGCGCCGAAGCCCGCGATGTGCGCGATCCGCCGGTGGCCGAGCCCGATGAGGTGCTCGGTGACCAGCCGCGCGCCCTTCGCGTCGTCGCCCGCGACCACGTCGACGCCGGCCGGCACCGCCTCGCGCGCGCCCGCGACGACGACGGGGATCCGCTCGGCGACCGCGCCGAGCGCCGCCGGGTCGGGCAGCGTGCCGACCACGACCAGGCCGTCGACCTGGAGGTCCAGGAAGGGACGGGCGAGGTCCTGGCCTATGCGGCGGTTGAGGCGGGCGTCGGCCAGCAGCATGTGCAGGCCGTTGTCGTGCAGGAGGGAGTTGAGGCCGTCCAGAAGGTCCACGAACCACGGGTTGCGCAGGTCGTTCAGGAGGACGCCCACCGTGCGGGAGCGCTGCTCGCTGAGGCTGCGCGCGGCGGCGTTGGGACGGTAGCCGAGCTCGCGCACCGCCCGCAGCACGGCGTCCCGCTTCTCGGGCCGTACCTGCGCGGAACCGCGCAGCACCAGGGAGACCAGCGACTTGGAGACACCGGCGCGTTCGGCAACGTCTCGGATGGTCGGCGCTCTCATGAAGTGGACCGTTCCACGAGGTGGACGGCTTGTCAAAGCCCTTGACACCATGCGGATACCCCGCTCAGGGTGGCCTGGACAGGATATGGACCGGTCCAAAGAGGCCCACGTGGCCGAAGAGGGGCTCTCATGGTGGATACGCTCGGTGTCGCCGTCGTCGGATTCGGCTGGATGGGCCGGGTGCACACCCAGGCGTACGCCCGAGTCCCGCACCACTACCCCCGACTCCCCCTGCGACCCGAACTCGTGACCGTCGCCGAGGAGGTGCCCGGCCGGGCCGAGGAGGCCGCCGCGCAGTTCGGCTTCGCCTCGACCACCCGCGACTGGCGCGAGGTGGCCGCCGATCCCCGCGTCCAGGCGGTCAGCATCACCGCCCCGAACTTCCTGCACCGCGAGATCGGCGTCGCGATGGCGGAGGCCGGCAAGCACATCTGGATCGAGAAGCCGGTCGGCCTGACCGCCGACGACGCCCGGTCGGTCGCCGACGCCGTGGCCAAGGCGGGCGTGCAGAGCGCGGTCGGCTTCAACTACCGCAACGCGCCCGCCGTCGCGACCGCCCGCGAGCTGATCGCGGCGGGCGACATCGGCACGGTCACGCATGTCCGCATCCGGCTCTTCAGCGACTACGCGGCGCATCCCGACGGCGCGCTGACCTGGCGGTACGAGCGGGAGCGCGGCGGCAGCGGAGTGCTGGGCGACCTCGCCTCGCACGGCGCCGACCTGGCCCGCTTCCTGCTGGGCGACATCGCGTCACTCACCGCCGACACGGCGATCTTCGTCCCCGAGCGGGCCCGCCCCCTCGGCGCCACCGCAGGTCACACCCGTGCCACCGGCGGCGCACTCGGCCCGGTCGAGAACGAGGACTACGTCAGCTGCCTGCTGCGCTTCGCCTCCGGCGCCCGCGGTGTCCTGGAGGCCAGCCGGGTCGCCGTCGGCGAGCAGAACAACTACGGCTTCGAGGTGCACGGCACCGAGGGCGCCGTCTTCTGGGACTTCCGCCGCATGAACGAACTGGGCGTCAGCCGCGGCACGACGTACCAGGACCAGCCCGTCAGCACGGTTTACGTCGGCCCGGGCGACGGCGAGTACGCCGCCTTCCAGCCGGGCGCGGCCAACAGCATGGGCTACGACGACCTCAAGGTCATCGAGGCCCACCGCTTCCTGCGCTCGATCGCCGAGGGCGCCCCGTACGGGGCGACGCTCGCGGACGCCGTGCACAGTGCGGCCGTACTCGACGCGATGGCGCGGTCGGCCGAGAGCGGTGCCTGGGTCACGCCGTAGGCATGTTGTACGGCGTCACGACCTGGATCGCGGACGGCAGGGCCGGTCCCGCGGGCGGGAGGGCTCCATGGGCCCGCATGACGAGGTGGCAGGCCTCGCGCATGTCCTGGCGCAGGTCGTGGTGGAGGACGGCGGACAGCCGGTGCTCGCGCAGCAGCCGGGTGTTGTCGTGGTCGAGGTCGTGCGCGACGAACACCACGCACTCCCGGCCCAGGTCCTCGAAGGCGCGCAGGGTGGCGATGTTGCCGCCGCCGATCGAGTAGACCGCCCGGATGTCGGGGTCGCGTTTCAGGGCGGCGCGGACGAGGTCGTACTGCGTGGCGTCGAGGCCCTGTCCCTCGGCGATCTCGACCAGCGTGCGGTCCGGGTGCCGGGCGCGCATGGCGCTGCGGAAGCCCATCTCGCGCTCCTCCTCGTTGCGGAAGAACCCGCTGCTGAGGCTGGTGAGCACATTGCCGGGGCGGTCCCCGAGCCACTGGCCCATGAGGTACGCGGCGGTCGCCCCGGCGGCCCGGTTGTCTATGCCGACATAGGCGAGGCGCGGCGTGGCGGGCAGGTCCGTCACCAGGGTCACCACCGGGATGCCCGCCTCCGCGAGCCTGGTGACGGCGGCTGTGACCTCGGGGACGTCCGGCGCCTTGAGGATCACGCCCTGCGAGCCGCGCCGGGCGATCCGGTCCAGCGTCGCGGTCAGCTCCCGCACCGGGCCGGTCTCCCGGAAGTGGAAGCGGGAGCGTACGACGGCCGGGTGCAGGGACGGCAGCTCGGCTTCGAGGGCGGCGCGTACGGCGGTGGAGAACCGTTCGGGTGTCTGCATCACGATGTCGATCATGAAGGTGCGGCCGACCAGCCTGACCTGGGTGCGCTGCCGGTCCAGATCGGCGATGGCCTGCCGGACCTCGCGCTCGGTGCTCTCGCGCACTCCTCCCCGCCCGTTGAGCACGCGGTCGACGGTGGCCTCGCTCAGGCCTGCCTGACGTGCGATCTCCCGGATCGGGAAGGGGTGGCCCATAGGGACGGCTCCTTAGGTTGCCCTGAGGGGTTTTTGATGGCTGCCTGCTGGTTGTTCGACGGGTTTGTACTGACAAGAATGACAGGGCTGAGTCGCCGCTGTCACCGAAGGGACGACGATGTCCTCCACCTCCTGGCTGACCGAGCAGGACTGCGATCTCGACGCCTTCCGCGCGCTGGTCGAGCGGACGACCGAGACCGCCGACTACCCGCACGCTGCGGCCGTGGAGCAGAACGTCCTGGTGTACGACGGCGACCGGCTGCGCGACACGAACCGCCGGGACGTCCAGGCCGAGCTGGTCCGCGCGCTGACCGACGGACCCGGCATCGTCGTCTTCCGGCGGGCCTTTCCGGACCTGGACGCCGTCGACCGTCTCACCGCCGTCTTCGACGCCCTGATCGCCGAGCAGCACGCCTCGGGCGCGAGCGCCGGTGACCACTTCGCGAAGCCCGGCGCCAACGACCGGGTGTGGAACGCCCTGGAGAAGGCGGCCCTGTACGACCCCGAGGCGTTCGCCGACTACTACGCCAACGACATCCTGGCTCTCGTCTCGCAGGCCTGGCTCGGCCCCGGCTACCAGGTCACCTCGCAGGTCAACGTGGTCAACCCGGGCGGCGCGGCCCAGACCGCACACCGGGACTACCACCTCGGGTTCCTCTCCAACGAGACGGCCGCCGCCTACCCGGCGCACGTCCACCGCCTCTCCCCCGTGCTCACCCTTCAGGGCGCGGTCGCGCACTGCGACATGCCGGTGGAGTCCGGCCCGACGATGTACCTGCCGTACTCGCAGTCGTACGAGCCCGGCTATCTGGCGTGGCGACTGCCCCAGTTCCAGGACTGTTTCGCGGACCGGCACGTCCAGCTTCCGCTCGCCAAGGGCGACGCCGTCTTCTTCAACCCAGCCCTGTTCCACGCCGCCGGCACCAACCGCTCCGCGGACATCCGGCGGATGGCCAACCTCCTCCAGGTGTCGTCCGCGTTCGGGCGGGCGATGGAGACGGTGGACCGGGAGGCGATCGCGAACGCCCTCTACCCCGTGCTGCTCAAGCGCAGGTCCGAAGGCGAGCGGTGGCTGGACAACGTCATCGCCGCGAGCGCCGAGGGCTACCCCTTCCCCACCAACCTCGACAGCGATCCGCCGGTGGACGGTCTGGCCCCGCCCTCGCAGGCCGACGTCGTACGGCGGGCGGCGCGTGAGGCATGGACATCCGAGGCTCTGCGTGACGAGCTGCGGGCCGGCGCCGAGCGGCGCGAGAGCTGAAAGGACCTGACACGACATGGGACTTCTCGACGACAAGGTCGTCCTCGTGGGCGGCGGCAGCCAAGGCGTCGGCGCCGCCGTCGCGCGGGCGGCGTCCCGCGAGGGAGCGATCGTGGCCGTCACCGGCCGGCGTACGGCCCCCGGCGAGGCGTTGGTGACCGAGCTGACGGCCGCCGGCGGCAAGGCCATGTTCATCCGGGTCGACCTGGCGGACGCCGAGCAGGCGAAGACGGCCGTCGGCGACGTCGTCTCCACCTACGGCCGGATCGACTGCCTGGTCAACTCGGCGGGGCTGACCTCACGGGGCACGCTCCTCGACACCACGCCCGAGCTGTTCGACCAGCACATCGCGATCAACCTCAGGGCGCCCTTCTTCACCATGCAGGCCGCCGTCGAGGACATGGTGGCCCGCAAGGCGCCCGGCACGATCGTCAACATCATCACGTCCTCGGCCCACGGCGGACAGCCGTTCCTGGCGCCGTACGTCGCCGCCAAGGCCGGGCTCATCGGCCTGACCCGCAACGCCGCGCACGCGCACCGCTGGGACCGGATCCGGATCAACGGCCTCAACATCGGCTGGACCGCGACGGAGGGCGAGGACGCGACCCAGAAGACCTTCCACGGCGCGGGGGACGACTGGCGTGAGGAGGCTGCCGGGAAGCTGCCGATGGGAAAGCTGGGCCAGCCGGACGAGATCGCGGACTTCGTGGTCTTCCTGCTGTCGGACCGGTCGGGCGTGGTCACCGGTTCGGTGATCGACTGGGACCAGAACGTACTCGGCGGACTCGACTGAAACTTCTCCGCAAGGCAAGAAACCCGCACCTTCCAAGGAGCAACACCCCATGCGTATCGGCATCCTCGGCCTCGGCCGCATCGGCGCCTTCCACGCCGAGACTCTGTCCGGACTCGACGCGGTCGACTCCCTCGTCGTCACCGACCCGTTCGCGGAGGCCGCCAAGGCCGCCGCGGAGCGGTTCGGTGCCGAGGTCGTGGACTCGCCCGAGGCCCTGCTGGCCGCCGGCGTGGACGGCATCGTCGTCGCCGCGGCGACGGACGCCCACCCCGCGCTGATCCTGGCCGGGGTCGAGGCCGGTATCCCCGTGTTCTGTGAGAAGCCCGTCGCCAAGACGATGAGCGAGGGCGTCGAGGTACTGAAGGCCGTCGAGGGCAGCGGCGTGCCGATCCAGATCGGCTACAACCGCCGCTTCGACGCCGGGTTCGTCGCCGCGCGGGCCGCCGTGCAGAGCGGCGAGCTGGGCAAGCTGCACACCGTACGGTCGACCACGCTCGACCCGGCGCCGCCGCCGGCTGCGTACATCGCCGCCTCCGGTGGCATCTTCCGGGACTGCTCGGTGCACGACTTCGACATCATCCGCTGGGTGACCGGCCGCGAGGTGACGGAGGTGTACGCCGTCGGCGGCAACCGGGGTGCGGACTACATCAAGGAGGCGGGCGACGCCGACACCACCGGCGCGATCCTGACCCTGGACGACGGCACGATCGCCGTGGTCTCCAACTCCCGCCACAACGCCCGGGGTTACGACGTCCGGATGGAGATCCACGGCTTCACGGACTCCATCGCCGTCGGCCTGGAGGACAAGCTGCCGCTGCGCTCGGTCGAGCCCGGCGTGACCTTCCCGGCGGGCACCCCGCACGACTTCTTCATGGACCGCTTCACCGCGGCCTACCGCGCCGAACTCACCGCGTTCACCGAGGTCGTGGCCGGTACCCGGCCCTCGCCGTGCACGATCGCGGACGCGCTGGAGGCGGGCTGGATCGCGGACGCGTGCACGCTGTCGCTGCACGAGCACCGGCCGGTGACGATCGAGGAAGTGCGCGCGGTCTGACGTACGAGAAAGGGGGCCCGGCGGTCGAACCGCCGAGCCCCCTCTTCTCATGGCTGGAGGGGCATGCTCCAGCAGTTGGACTTCGCCGGCTCGCCCGCCAGACGGTCCGTCAGCCACGAGACCGCCGCACCCTGATCGGCGAGCAGGGGCGCGAAGTGGTTGAGCAGCGCGTCGCCGAGGCTGGGCAGGACCACCGCCTTGTAGGTGATGTCGACTCCCTTCTTGCACCACGTGGCGGCGAGATCGCGGGACTGCCCGTGCGGTACGAGGTTGTCCGCGGTGCCGGTGGCGAGACGGACCGGGCTCTTCGGCAGATGCGTGCCGATGCGCTGATCGTCGAGGAACGCCTGGACCTTGGGCTCGGAGCGGATGATCTCGCTGATGGACCGGCCGTCCTTGGTCCACTTGGTGCTGCTCGCGAAGCCGTATCCGAAGAGCGCGTCGCCGACACACATCGTCGACAGGTCCTTCAGCGCGGCCTTGCCCCTGTCATTGAGGTGGGCCTCGGCGATCGGCCGCAGCTCCGGGTCGGACTGCAGGAACCCGTTGAGCGACCAGCCCAGGGCCCCGGCCAGGTCGCTGCCGTCGATGGCCTCGGTGACCGCGTCCAGGTCGGCCGGCGGAGCGCCCGCATAGGTGCCCGCGAGCGTCAACTCCGGGGCGTACGAGGGCTGCAGCTCGGCTGCCGCGGCCGAGGCCCCGCCGCCCTGGCTGTAGCCGAACAGACCGACCTTCGAACCGGAGGTGACCGACGCCCCGGCGAGGGCACGGGCCGCGCGGACGGCGTCCAACACCGCGTGCGCCTCGTCGACCCGGTTGACGTACGTGTGCAGCCGGTCGGTCGCGCCGAGTCCGGCGTAGTCGGTGACGACCACCGCGACGCCCTTGGCCAGCAGCCGGTAGACCGCCAGATTCTCGTAACCGACGGACACCGTCCGGCCGTTGAACCGCAGCGGGTGCTCCAGGCCCATGGAGGCCGCGCACTGGTCGCCCTGCCCCATGGTGCCGGGTGCCACCGCGACCAGCGGACGCGGACCGGAGCCCTTCCAGGCGGCGGAGGGTTCGATGTAGGCGCCGGTGACGGCCACCGGTCTGCCGTTGGAATCCGTGGACTTGTACATCAGACGGGTCGCCTCGCCCGGCAGCGTTCCGTTCAGGCCGGGCAGGCTCAGGGCGAGGTGCAGCGGCTCACTGCGGATCAACGCGCCATCGGCCGCCGGGAGTGAGGCCGGCGGGTTGTAGAACGCGGGGATCGTGACACCCCGGGACACCACCTCGGTGTCCGCGTCCGCCGCCGCGGCGGCCGGCAGGGCCTGGGCACCGAGGCAGGCGGCGGTGGACACCGCTATGAGCAGGCATCTTCCGAGAGACATGCGGCTCCTCCTGGGGAGAGGCATGCGGAGCGGCCTGCCCGGCCTCGTGGGGTCAGGCCGGGCAGGTGGGGTCGAGGACGCACGTCGTCCCACGGCGTCCTCGGACCGCTCCACAATGGATTGCCGCGACCCTACTCACGCGTAAGTTACTCGCGGTATCCCTCGGATTATTACGCTTCAGTAATATGACGCTGTGTCTAACAACGATCATTTCCCGTGGTCAGGCAGTAGTCAGGCACCGCAGGACCGCAGGAACTTCCGTGTACGCACGGCGATGGGCAGGGGCTTGTCGGGCTCGCACGGGTACATGTCCTGCTCGACGATCGCGAACAGGTCCACGCCCAGCCGCTGGGCCGCGACCAGAACCGGCTCCAACTCCGGTACCCCGGACGGGGGTTCGCACATCACCCCGCGCTGCACCGCGGGCCCGAACGGCACCTCGTTCGCCACCACGTCGGCGAGGATCTCCGGGTCGACCTGCTTGAGGTGCAGATAGCCGATGCGCTCGCCGTACGTCTCGATCAGCTTGACGCTGTCGCCGCCGCAGTAGGCGTAGTGGCCGGTGTCCAGGCAGAGGTTGACCAGTTCGGAGTCGGTCGAGTCGAGGAACCGCTCGACGTGGTCCTCGGTGTCGATATGGGTGTCGGCGTGCGGGTGGACGACGATGTCGAGTCCGTACGCCTCCTTGACCTCGTGTCCGAGCCGTTCCATTCCCTTGGTGAGGTGGGCCCACTGCTCGCCGGTCAGCTCCGGCGGTTCGAGGATCTCGGCGGTCTTGTCGTCGCGCCAGAAGGACGGGATGACGACGAGATGCCGGGCGCCCATGGCCTGGGTGAGCGCGGCGACCTGGCTGACGTGCTCCCAGGTGGACTCCCAGACGGAGGGGCCGCGGTGCATGCCGGTGAAGACCGTACCCGCGGACACCTTCAGGTCACGCTTGGCGATCTCGTCGGTGAGCCGCGCCGGGTCGGTCGGGAGATAGCCGTACGGGCCCAGCTCGATCCAGGGGTAGCCGGCCTCCGCGACCTCGTCCAGGAAGCGTTCCCAGGGCACCTGCTGCGGGTCGTCGGGGAACCAGACGCCCCAGGAGTCGGGGGCCGAGCCGACCCGGATGCGGTCCAGCGCAGGGGTCATGTCAGGACTTCCCTTCGGCGGAGGTCGCCACGGGGGCGGTGAGGTCCCCCTCTTCCGGAAGCTTCTCGACGTCCACGCCCCGGACCTGGCTCAACTCGTGCTTGAGCGCGGCCAGTTCGGTGCCGCCGGCCATGTGGTTGGTGAGTTCCTCGAGGCTGACGTCGTCGCGGGAGGCGTTCAGCTCCATGGTGCCGAGGCGCAGGACGCTGAAGTGGTCGCCGACCATGTAGGCGTGGTGGGGGTTGTGGGTGATGAAGATGACGCCGAGACCCCGGTCGCGGGCGGCGGCGATGTACTTCAGGACCACGCCGGACTGCTTGACGCCGAGGGCGGCGGTGGGCTCGTCCAGGATGAGGACGCGGGCGCCGAAGTAGACGGCGCGGGCGATCGCCACGCACTGGCGCTGGCCGCCGGAGAGCGTGCCGATGGGCTGCTCCAGGTCGTCGAGGATGATGCCCATGTTGCGCAGCTCTTCGTCGGCCGTCTTCTTCATCCGCTCGATGTCGAGGCGGCGGACGGGCCAGGGGCCCTTGGTCATCTCGGAGCCGAGGAAGAAGTTCCGCCAGACCGGCATCAGCGGGACCACGGCGAGGTCCTGGTAGACGGTGGCGATGCCCTTGTCGAGGGCCTCGCGCGGGGTGGAGAAGCGCACCGGCTCGCCGTCGACGAGGAACTGGCCCTCGGTGTGCTGGTGCAGCCCCGAGATGATCTTGATGAGGGTGGATTTGCCGGCGCCGTTGTCGCCGAGGACGCAGGAGACCTGCTGGGGAAAGACCTTCAGGTCGACGCTGTGCAGGGCGCGGATGTTGCCGTACGACTTGCCCGCGTTGCGCAGTTCGACGATCGGCGTGTCCTTGTCGGGGACGGCGTCCGCGAGGACTGCGCCGTGCGTGCCGGTTCCGTTGCTGGATGTCATCGGGTCACCTCCTGGTCGCCGTACGGCTGACCCACAGATTGATCAGGACGGCGCCGAGCAGCATCACGCCGAGGAACGCCTTGAACCAGTCGGGGTTCCAGCCGGCGTAGACGATGCCCTGCTGCACCATGCCGAACATGAAGGCGCCGAAGACCGGGCCGATCGCGCTGCCGGCGCCGCCGGTCAGCAGACAGCCGCCGATCACCGCGGCGGAGATGTAGATCAGCTCGATGCCGACGCCCTCGCCGGACTGCACGGTGTTGAAGGAGAACAGCTGGTGCATGCCGAGGAACCAGGCGCCGAGGCCGACCAGCATGAACAGCGAGATCTTGGTGAAGGCGACCGGGACACCGACGGCCCGCGCGCTGTCCTTGTTGCCGCCGACCGCGAAGATCCAGTTGCCGTACTTGGTGCGCAGCAGGACCCACGTGGCGATCGCCGCGAAGACCAGCCAGTACACGATGGTGATCTTCACATTGACGCCGCCGACCTCGAAGGACGAGGCGAAGATGGCCTTGGCCTGGTCGAAGCCGTCCATGTCGCTGATGTTGTCGGTCGCGACATTGCCGGTGACCAGTTTCGTCACCGCCAGGTTGATGCCCTGGAGCATCAGGAAGGTGCCCAGGGTGACCAGGAAGCTCGGCAGTCCGGTCTTGACCACCATCCAGCCGTTGAAGAACCCGACCGCCAGCGAGACCAGCAGCGCCGCGAGCACGCCGACCCAGACGTTCATGCTCAGCTGGTAGGCGAGCATGCTCGCGGTCAGCGCCGAGGTGATCACCGCGACACCGGACGACAGGTCGAACTCCCCGCCGATCATCAGCAGCGCCACCGGGATCGTCACGATCCCGATCGTCGACGACTGGTACAGGACGTTCGCCATCGAGCTGCCGTCGCGCACCGGCGGCGCCGCGACGAGGAAGAAGATGTACACCGCGACGGCGCCGAGGAAGACGCCGATCTCGGGGCGGCCGAGCAGCCGTAGCGCCAGCGGGCGCTGTGCGGTCCGCCCGTCCTTCTCCTTGCCGGGGCCGGGGGCCGGCGGTGTGGTCACCGCCGGCTCAGCCTGTTGGGCCATGCTCATCACCGGGTGCCCTTCGCGGCGAAGGCGGCGACCGCCTCGACGTTGGACTTGTCGACGAACGCCGGGCCGGTCAGCACCGGCTGCTCTCCGCCGCCCATGTAATTGCCGTTGTTCTTGTAGAGCCACAGCGAGTCGATCGCGAGGTAGCCCTGGAGGTAGGGCTGCTGGTCGACGGCGAACTCGATGCTGCCTTCGCTGATGGCGCTGGTCAGCTCCTTGTTGAGGTCGAAGGTGGCGACCTTGGCCTTGCTGCCCGTCTCCTCGACCACCTGTGCGGCCGTCAGCGCGAACGGGGCACCGAGCGTGACGACGTGGTCGATCGCCTTGTCCTCGGTGAGCTTGGCGGTGATCGTCGACTTCACGGACGGCATGTCGGTGCCGTTGACGTTGAGGGGCTCGATGTCGCCGTTGAAGGTCTTGGCCACACCGTCACAGCGCTGGGTCAGGCCGATGTTGCCCTGCTCCTGGATGACACAGACGGCCTTCTTGGCGCCGGCCTCGTTCAGCCGCTTGCCGAGTGCCTCGCCCGCGACCGTCTCGTCCTGGCCGAAGAACTCCATCAGGCCGAGCTTCTGCCATTCGCTCACACCGGAGTTGAGGCCGACGACGGGTATGTTCGCCGCCTTCGCCTTGCTGACGACGTCCTTGAGGGCGTCCGGCTTGGCGAGGGTGATCGCGATGCCGTCGACCTTCTGGTCGATGGCGTTCTGCACCAGGTTGGCCTGGTTGCCCGCGTTGGGGTCGGCGGAGTAGATCAGCTTGACGTTGTCCTTGGCCGCGGCGGCCTGGGCACCCTTGCGGACGATGTCCCAGAAGGTGTCACCGGGCGCCTGGTGCGTGACCAGTGCGACCGTCATCTGGGGCGTGTTGGCCTTGCCCGCAGAGGCGCCTTCCGCGCTCTCCTCGGCCTTCTTGCCGCCGGAGCTGCTGGAGCAGCCTGCGAGGGTGAGGGCAGCTGCTGCCGCCACGGCCACTACGGGGGCGAATCTGCGGGAGCGAGCGGAGCGGTCCATCTTTCCTGCACCTCACTGTGCGACGGGGAACGACGGCGCAGGAGGCGGCGGATCTGGGGATCCGGAGGCCGGGCCCTTACGGGTCCGGGTCTTGCGCCGCCGAACGTGGCTTGTCTGCTGGGACGGGATCAAATCCCTTGGCGGGGCCGCTGTCAATACTTTGTTAAGACATCATTTCACAAACAGGTCCGAATGTTAGAACAAACCATTGACAGCATCGGTCTTCGCGCCCTACAACCTGAGAGTCGGCAGGCCCCATGGGTGGGACCACCTTCCCTCAGCTCGACGAGGAGCGCGCATGGCCGAGTCAGCCCAGCCATATGATCTCATCACGATGGGCCGCACAGGAATCGGGGACGCGGCCGCGGACGTGGCGGTCGCCGCCGCCGGCCTGGGCCGTTCCACGGTCGTGCTGACCTCCACCGGCGACGATCCCTACGAGATGGACTGCTTCGCCATCCGCGCGGCCCGCGTTTTCTGGATCACCGGTACCGGCCTGAGCCACGAGCCCAGGCGGTCCGCCGTGCTCGCCGCGCTCAAGGCCCGCGGCCGGGCCGGCATCACCGTCTTCGACCTCGACTGGCGCCCGCAGTCCTGGTCGGACCCGGACGAAGCCCGCCCGTACTACGCCGAGGCGCTGCGGCACGCCACCGTCGCGGTCGGCACCCTCGACGCATGCCGGACCATGACCGGCGTACGCGAACCGCTCGCGTGCGCGCGGGCGTTGCTCGACGCGGGGGTCGAGACGGCGGTGGTCAGGCTGGGTGCCGCGGGCGTACTCGCCATGCGCCACGACGGCAGCACGGCCGAGGCGCCTCCCGCCCCCGCAGGGCCGGTCAACGGCCATGGCGGGGGCGGGGCGTTCGGCGGGGCGCTGTGTCACGGGCTGCTGTCCGGCTGGGATCTGGCGACGACCGTACAGTACGCGGCCGTATCTCCCGCCTCAACCGACCGTCCTTCACAGGGAGTTGGCTAGCATGGCGAGGACCGGTGGCGCCGCGCGTGCCGTGCCCTCCCCCGGGCTCGACGCGGTGGACTTCGCCCTGGACCGGGGCAGTCCGGTGCCTCTGTACTACCAACTCGCCCAGCAGCTGGAGGCGGCGATCGAGCACGGCGTGCTCGCCCCGGGCAACCTCCTCGGCAACGAGATCGACCTGTCCATCCGCCTCGGCCTGTCCCGGCCCACCGTCCGCCAGGCCATCCAGTCCCTCGTCGACAAGGGGCTGCTCGTCCGCCGCCGCGGCGTCGGCACCCAGGTCGTGCACAGCCAGGTCAAGCGCCCGCTCGAACTCAGCAGTCTCTACGACGACTTGGAGACGGCCGGGCAGGGACCCACCACGGAGGTGCTGCGCAACGAGCGGGTGGCGGCCACCGCCGAGGTCGCGGCCGCCCTCGGGCTCGCGGAGGGCGCCGAGGTCGTCGTCCTGGAGCGGCTGCGCCGTACGCACGGCCAGCCGGTGGCGTTCCTCTGCAACCATCTGCCGGCCGGCCTGCTCGCCCTGGACACTCCCCGGCTCGAGTCGACCGGCCTGTACCGTCTGCTGCGCTCCGCCGGAATCACCCTGCACAGCGCCCGCCAGACCATCGGCGCCCGCTCCGCCACCCCCGACGAGGCCGCCCGCCTCGACGAGAAGGAGGGCGCGGCCCTGCTCACCATGCAGCGCACGGCCTACGACGACACCGGCCGGCCGATCGAGTACGGAACGCACATCTACCGCGCCTCCCGGTACGCCTTCGACTTCCGTCTGCTGGTCAGGCCCTGACCGGCCCCGCGCTACGGGCGCGGCCGGGTGCCGAGCGACGCGCTGAACGGGGTGACCGGGCGTTCGAGGCGTTCGCCGTCCACGGTGATGTCGATCGCCTCGTTGTAGAAGGCGAAGCGCCCCCTGATCGCGGCCACCGCGGGAAGCGGGTCCGGGTAGCTCCAGAGCAGGTTCGGCGGTACGTCGGCCTCGCCCCGCCACGACCAGTAGTCGGCGGTGCCCTTGTACGGGCATGACGTGTGGTGGTCGGTGGGGACGAACAGATCGCGGCGGACGTCCTCGGGCGGGATGTAGTACCGCGTCGGCAGCGAGGTCTCGAAGAGCAGCACCGGGCGAAGGGTGTCGGCGACGAGCGTGCCGTCGATCTCGACCTGGACATGGCGGCTGCTGGGGAGCGCGTCCACTCGTTTGTGCGGGTCACGCGGGTGGACGAAGATCTCCTCGTCCTCCTCGTACCAGCGGTCGAGACCCCTGTCCCAGCGCAGGAACCACGCGAAGGCGATGTGCCCGGCCAGATCCTCGGCGGGGAAGGTCCACGCCGCGTTCTCCACCACCTCGCCGTCGACCTCGAGGTCGTAGAAGACCTGTGAGCCGGTGTGCGTGCCGGTCGGCGGGTTCTTGGCCGGACGGAGGAGGTCGGTGCGGACCTCCTCGCGCGGAAAGGCGTACTGCGGTACGGGCAGTTCGGGCTCCCAGACGAGGACGGGATGCCGGCTGTTCACCACGGTGACATCACCCTTGACGCCGCGCACCCAGCGTTCGCCGGGCTCCCACAGGAGGCCCTCGGGGGTGGTCCGGATGGATCGCTCGGTGGGCAGCATGGACATGACCCGCTCTCCTTCGGCTCTCCCAGCAGCCTACTGCGGAGCCGAACGACCGTCTCGGTCAGTGAGCCGCGTCCAGCCGGGCCCGCTGCTCCTCGGTCAGCTCCAGGTCGACGGCGGCCAGGTTCTCGTCCAGCTGCGCCACCGACGACGCCCCCGCCAGCGGTACGATCGGCAGCTCGCCGCCGATCTGCCAGGCCAGCACCACCTGGTTGACGGTCGCGCCGGTCTCCTTCGCGACGTCCCGCAGCACCTTCAGACGGGCCGGGGCCCCGGGGTGGTCGAAGTCCGCGGGCAGCCGGTCCGGGTGGGTGTAGGCCCCCTTCAGCAGCGGCGAATAGGCCACCAGGGTCAGTCCGGGCTCGGCCCGCAGATAGCCCAGCAGCTCGGCGCCCGCGTGGCCGAGGCTGCCGTCGGGGAAGAGGTCACTCGGTACGTCGGTACGGGGCCGCAGATGGCTGTGCGCGTACTGAAGCACCTCGTAGCCGGGTAGCCCGGCCGCGGCGGCGAGAGCGCGGGCGCGCTCCACCCGCCACATGGCGTGGTTGCTGACTCCGAGCAGTCCGACCGTGCCCTCGGCCACCAGCTCGGCGAATGCCTCGACGGTCTCCTGGAGCGGGACCTTGTGGTCCTCGATGTGTGCGTACAGCAGATCCAGCTTGGCCACACCCAGCCGTTCCCGGCTGCGCTCGGCCGACTCCCGGATCACCTTCGCCGACAGGCCTTCCGGGTTGTCGACATAGCTGGTGCCGGGAGCGAGGGGGCGGGCGCCCAGCTTGGTCGCGATGACGATCTCGTCGCCGACACCGCGGCTGCGCCGCCACCGGCCGAGCAGTTCCTCGCTGTGCCCGCCCTGGCTTCCGTCCTCCCAGAAGGCGTAGTTGTCGGAGGTGTCGATGAAAGTGCCACCGGCCTCGACATAGCGGTCGAGCACCGCGAAGGAGGTCGCCTCGTCCGTGCGTGAGCCGAACAGCATGGCGCCGAGGGAGAGGACGCTCACCTCGCGGCGGGTCTTCGGGTCGGTGCCGATCGTGCGGTACTTCATGGTGGATGCCTCCCGTTCCGCGCCCGCGTTCGGGGCACGTGAACGGGAGTCTTCAGCTTGAAGTGCTCTTCAAGTCAAGACAGTACGCGGGTTCAGCCCGCGAACGGCCCC
The DNA here is from genome assembly GCF_036014015.1 of Streptomyces sp. NBC_00457. NCBI lineage: Bacteria > Bacillati > Actinomycetota > Actinomycetes > Kitasatosporales > Streptomycetaceae > Streptomyces > Streptomyces sp. NBC_00457. The sequence continues at coordinate 1,472,961 of NZ_CP107905.1, forward strand.
TCCAACGCGGCCCACTGGAGGTTGACGTAGACGGGGTAGCGGAACTGGCGGGTGAGCAGCACCGTTTCGCGTTCCGTGTCGTACAGCAGCATGGTGGCCCCGTTGCCGCGGTCGTGCGTCTCGCGCTGCTGGGTGCTCCAGGTGCCGTCGGCACGCTGGAGGTCGAAGGTCGTCGCGCGCTCGACGTACCAGTGACTGGAGAGCAGGGTCACCTCGCGCACCTTCACACGCGGGTTGCCGGTCAGGTCCAGGCCGGTCCGGTCGAGTCCGGTGCGGCCGCGGCGGTCGGGGGTGTCGATACCGGCGGTCATCGGGTGGCGCCACGAGGGTGGAGTGAAGTGGTCATGCCCGTCTTCTACCAGTTGCGAGCGTTCGCCTGTTGTGCAAAACGTTTTGGATATCTAGCTTGTGCCGCATGAGCGACAGAACGCCTCCGTCCGCGGGCCGTCTCCTGGTGAGCGGCTGCGATGTGCTGCGGGTTCCGCCGGAGGGCGCGTGCGAGATCCTCCCGGCGCGGGACATCGTGGTCGCGGACGGTGTCATCGAGGAGGTGCGGCCGACCGGCGCCGCCCCTGACGACGACACCGCGGAGGTCGTCGACGGGCGCGGGCTGCTCGCCGTACCGGGCCTGGTCAACGCCCACACGCACAGCCCCATGGTGCTGATGCGCGGTGCGGCCGAGGACGTGACGGTCGAGGGGTGGTTCAACGAGCGCGTCTGGCCGATGGAGTCCAACCTCACTGCGGCGGACGTGCGGGCCGGGGCGCGGCTGGCCTGCGCGGAGATGATCCGTTCCGGCGTCACCACCTTCACCGACCATTACTTCTTCCCCGAGCAGATCGCCGAGGCGGTCGCCGAGACCGGCCTGCGGGCCGACATCGCTCCCACGTACTTCAGCAGCGGGGGCCGGGAATCCCTCGAGGCCGGCGTGAAGTTCGCCGAGACCTGGCACGGGCGGGCGGCGGGCCGGGTGACCGTCTCGCTCGGGCCGCATGCCCCGTACACGGTGAACGACGCGGACCTGCGGACCCTGGCCGGGTACGCCCGGGACCTCGGCCTGCGGACGCACATCCACGCCGCCGAGCATGTGGAGCAGACGCAGTCCAGTCTTGAGCGGCGCGGCATCACCCCGATCCGGGTGCTGTACGAGACCGGGGTGCTTGAGGCGGGTGTGCTGATCGCGCACGGCTGCGGCATCGTCGAGCAGGACCTGCCGCTGCTGGCCGAGTACGCGAGCACGACCGCCGTGGCCTGCTGCCCCAAGGTGTATCTCAAGCACGCGCTGTCCCCGCTCACCCCGGTCCGCGAGCTGCTCGGCGCGGGGGTCACGGTGGCGGTCGGCACGGACGGCGCCGCCGGTCACAACACTCTCGACGTGTGGGAGGCGCTGCGGCTGGTCGCGCTCACCCAGAAGCAGGCGGTGCGCGACGCCACCTGGATGACCGTCTCCGACACCCTGCGCCTGGCCATGCGGGGCGGCGCCCGCGCCCTGGGCCTGGCGGACCGGGTCGGCGCTCTGGAGCCGGGTATGCGGGCCGACATCGTCCTCACCGACCTGTCCGGACCGCACTGCCGTCCGCTGCACGACCCGCGCGCCGCCCTGGTCTACAGCGCCCGCGCCAGTGACGTACGTATGGTGATCGTCGACGGCCGCGTCCTGATGCGCGACGGGCGGCTGCTCACCGTGGACGAGCCGGCGCTTCTCGCGGAGGCCGACGCGCGGGTGGCGCGGATTCTCGACACCTCCCACGGAAGGGCGGTGCAGCACTATGACCCGTGAGCCCGACAGGGCCCCCGTCCGCGGTGCGGCGTCCATCAAGGACGTGGCCGCGGCGGCCGGGGTCAGCCCGACCACGGTCTCGCACGTGCTCAGCGGCAACCGGCCGGTCAACGAGGAGACCGCCACCCGGGTGCGCGGTGTCGTCAACCGGCTCGGCTACGTCCCCGCGTCGCTGGCGCGCAGCCTGCAGGCCGGTTCCACCTCGGTGATCGGCCTGCTGATCCCCGACATCAGCAACACCTTCTTCGCCGAGCTCGCCAAGGGCGCCGAGGACGCCGCCCACGACCTCGGCTACGGCCTGATCCTGTGCAACACCGAGTTCGACGCCGATCGCGAGGACCGCTATCTCGGCATGATCCGCAGCCGGTTCATCGACGGGATGGTGTACGCCTCGGGATCCCCGCCGTCCCGGCGCCGGCTGGAGGCCCTGATGGGCAAGTTCCCCATCGCGCTCGCCGATGAGGAGGTCGAGGGGCTGGAGGGCGCCCTCATCGCCACGGCCGACCACGAGGCGGGCGGGCGGCTGGTCGGAGAGCACCTGCGCTCCCTCGGTCACCGCCGGGTCCTGATGCTGACCGGACCCGGGGCCCTGCCCAGCAGCGTCTCCCGTGCGAACGGCTTCGTCCAGGCCTTCGGGGGCGAAGTCGTCGAGCGCGTCGGCGACTTCAAGGAAGCGTCCGGCTACGTCCTGGTCGACAAGCTCCTCCAGGACGGCGGCCTCGACTGCACCGCCGTGTTCGCGGCCAACGACCTGATGGCGTTCGGCGCCCTCACGGCGCTCAGGGACGCGGGTCTCTCGGTGCCTCAGGACGTCTCGGTGGTCGGCTTCGACGACATCCGAGCGGCCTCGCTGTCCCATCCGTCCCTGACCACCGTCCACCAGCCCGCCTACGACGTCGGCCGCACCGCCACCGCCCAGCTTCTCCAGTACGTCTCCCGGGGCGAGATCCCGCCCGCCTCACGGCACACCCTCCCCGTCGAACTGAAGGTGCGGGGCAGCACGGCGCCTCCCACCACCCGCTGACCCGCGTATCCCCCTGCTCGACAACCGCGCCACGCGGCCATGTCCACGTGCCCGGCCGTCTCAACCTGCCCTGCCCGAAAGGTGGTTCGCCATGCCCAGAGTGCTCGTCATCGGCGAGTCCTGGTTCACGTACACGGTGCATCAGAAGGGCTTCGACGCCTTCCACACCGCGGAGTACACCGAGGGCGGAGGCGTCTTCCTCGACGCCCTCCGCTCCCGGGGCCACGACGTGACCTACGTTCCCGCGCACGAGATCCCCACCCGGGTGCCCCACTCGGCGGCGGGCTTCGACGCGTACGACGTCGTGGTCATCAGCGATGTCGGCGCCAACAGCTTCCAGCTGCCGCCCGAGACCTTCGCCCGGTCCGTCGCCGCGCCCGACCGCTCGGAGCTGGTGCGCGGCTTCGTCGAGCGTGGCGGCGGGGTGCTGATGATCGGCGGCTACCTGAGCTTCAGCGGTATCGACGCCCGCGCGAGGTGGGGGCGTACGCCGCTGGCCGCCGCGTTGCCGGTGGTCATGGTCGATCGGGACGACCGGGTGGAGCTGCCTGCCGGGGCCGTGCCCGAGGTGGTGGGCGAGCACCCGCTCGTATGGGGGCTGGACCGGTCCTGGCCTGCTCTGCTCGGCCTCAACGAGGTCGCGGTACGTCCGGAGGCGTCGTTGCTGGCCGAGTGCGCCGGGCATCCGCTGCTGGTCGTCGGCGGACACGGCACGGGCAGGTCGGCCGCGTTCACCTCCGACGTGGCACCGCACTGGGCGCCGCCGCCGTTCCTGGCCTGGGACGGATACGCGGAGTTGTGGGACCGGCTGGTGCGCTGGCTGGCCGGGGCGGAGCTGTGAGGTGCCGCGCCGCTCGGCGATGTCTGAAATTCCCACACCGGAAATCAGACAGAAACCGGCCGACGTAGCCAAAACGTTTTGCACTTCCTACTGTCAACCCAGCCGCTCACTCAGCAACACAATGATCAGGAGGTCCATGATGCGATATGGAAGAACCGCCGCCTTCGCGGTGACCGGCATGCTCGCGCTCACCGCGTGCGGGGGATCGGGCGGGGACGATTCCGGAGCGGCCGCCTCCGACAAGCCGCGGGTCAAATTGGTGATCAATGGCGGGCTGGGCGACAAGTCGTTCTTCGACTCCGCCCACGAGGGGCTGAAGAGGGCTCAGAAGGACCTCGGTTACGAGCTCAAGGTGGTCGAGCTGGGTGCCGACCGCACCAAGTGGGAGCCCGGATTCGAGGACGCCGCCTCGGCCGACGACTACGACATCCTGGCGGCCGGGACCTTCGAGGTCACCGACTACATCGGCGAACTCGCCCCGCAATTCCCGGACAAGAAGTTCTGGCTCTTCGACGCACCGGTCGACTACAGCGGCAAGAACGGCACCTGTTCCAACAAGTGCGAAAACGTCTACTCCGTGACCTTCAAGCAGAACGAGGGCGGATATCTCGCCGGATTCCTCGCCGAGAAGCTGGTGGCCGGGAAATCACTCAAGGGTGCCGAATCCCTGAAGAAGGTCGGCATCATGCCCGGAGTGAAGATCCCGTTGATCGAGGACTTCGTCGTCGGTTTCAAGGCAGGATTCAAGGACGCGGGCGGACAGAACTCCGACGTGCTCGTGCAGTACGTGGGCGGCGACAAGCCGTTCAGTGACCCCGCGAAGGGCAAGGAGATCTCGACCGCCATGTACGGCCAGGGCGCCGCGCTGGTGTGGCCGGTCGCCGGGCTCTCCGGCCTCGGCACCTTCGAGTCGGCGGTCGCGGCCGGGCGGTACACCTTCGGCGTCGACTCCGACCAGTACCAGACCCTCACCGACCAGGCGCAGAAGAACACCGTCGTCACCTCCATCCTCAAGAACGTCGGCAACGCCCTGTACAAGGCCGCGCAGGCGGACCAGAAGGACTCCCTCAAGTACGGCGCGGTCGACTCCGTCGGTCTCGCCGAGGACGCCGTCGGCTATGTGAACGACGACCACTTCGCGGAGCTGGTCCCCGAGAAGACCCGTACGGAGCTCCAGGAAGCCGCCGACCAGGTGAAGTCCGGCTCCGTCACGGTCCCCAGCGCCTTCTAGCCGGACGGCCTCGATGATGAACGAGCCATGGGGCGAGGACGGCCCCGCCGTCGCCGCCCGCGCGGTCACCAAGACGTACGCCAACGGAGTCCGCGCGGTGCGCGGTGTGGACCTGGAGGTCCCGCCCGGCGAGATCCGCGCGGTAGTGGGCGAGAACGGCGCGGGCAAGTCCACGCTGATGAAGCTGTTCTACGGCCTGGAGCAGCCCACCTCCGGCGAGCTTCTGGTCGGCGGCCGGCCCCGCGTGCTGCGCGGCCCGGCGTCGGCGATCGCCCTGGGCGTGGGCATGGTGCACCAGAACCTGATGCTGGTGCCCTCCTTCACCATCGCCCAGAACGTCGTCCTCGGCGTCGAACCGGGCCGCCGCGGCCTGGTCGACCCGAAGGCGGCCATGGAGACGACCGCCCGGCTCGCGTCGGAGTCCGGACTCGCCGTCGACCCGAAGGCGCGCGTCGACGAGGTGTCGGTCGGCATGCGGCAGCGCGCCGAGATCCTCAAGGCCCTCCACCGCCGGGCGCGCGTGCTGATCCTCGACGAGCCGACCGCCGTGCTCACCCCGCAGGAGACCGAGGACCTGTTCGCCGCCGTACGACGGCTGCGCGACGACGGAATGACCGTGCTGTTCATCTCGCACAAGCTGCGCGAGGTGCGGGAGATCAGCGACCAAGTGAGCGTGATGCGCGCCGGTTCGCTGGTGGGGACGGTCGCCACCGCCGACGCCACCGAGCGGTCGCTCGCCTCGATGATGGTCGGCCGCGAGGTCTCCCTGGACGTGGACCGCTCCCCCGCGAGCCCGGCAGGGGTCACCCTGCGGGTACGCGGCCTCGGCTACGAGGCACCGACCGGGCAGTCCCTGCACGGCCTGGACTTCGACGTGGCCGCCGGGGAGATCGTCGGTGTGGCCGGCATCGAGGGCAACGGCCAGAGCGAACTCGCCGAGATCCTCGCCGGGTTGCGCCGGCCGACGACGGGCACGGTGCACGTCGGCGGCACCGACACGGCCGGTCTGGACGTGGCCGCGCACCGCGCGGCCGGCATCGGCTACGTACCGGAGGACCGGCTGTCGAACGGCGCCGCGCTCGACGAGTCGATCGCCGACAACCTCGTCGTCGACCGCCACGACCGCCCGCCCCTCGCCCGCCGCGGCGTGCTCAGCCCGAAGGCGGTACGCGCCCACGCCGAGCGGCTGATCTCCGACTACGCCATCCGCACCCCCGACCCGTCGGTCCCGGTGCGCGCGCTGTCGGGGGGCAACCTGCAGAAGGTGATCGTCGCCCGTGAACTGTCCGCTGCACCAAGGCTGTTGATCGCCTCCCAGGTCACCCGCGGGGTGGACGTCGGCGCGATGCGGTTCATGTACGAGCAACTGGTCGCCGCGCGCGACGCGGGCACCGCCGTGCTCCTGGTCTCGGCCGACCTCACCGAACTGCTCGCCCTCTCCGACCGGTTGCTCGTCCTCAAGGACGGCCGCCTGACCGCCCGGTTCGACGACACCACCGGCCTCACCGAGAAGCGCGTCGGCCTCTACATGCTCGGCGTCGAGCACCACGACCGCGACCAGCTCACGGCCGGCCTGACCGACCTGGGGGACGCCCCGTGACCGGCACCCTGATCGAGACCGAGGACCGCCGCGAGTACCGGGCGACCCGTCGCCGCGATCTCGCGGTGGACCTCAGCATGGCCCTGGCCACCATCCTGGCCGCCCTCGCCATCGGTTTCCTCGTCATGCTCGCCACCGGCAACAACCCGATCAAGGCGTACGAGGTGATGCTCACCGGCCCGCTGGACCGCTCCTTCCGGGTCGGCCGCTGGCTGGAGGACGCCACCACGCTCACCCTGCTCGGCCTGTCGGTCGCCATCCCCTTCCGCGCCCGGCAGATCAGCCTCGGCGCCGAGAGCCAGCTCTACGCCGGTGCGCTGGCCGCCGGCACGGTGGCGATCTTCCTGCCGCTGCCGCCGGTCGCCGCCGTGATCGTGCCCATGGTCGCCGCCGCCGGCGCGGGCGCCGGAATGGGTCTGGTGCCGGGATCGATGAAGGCACGCCTCGGCGCCAACGAGATCGTGGCCACGCTGATGCTCAACGCCATCGTCGTCCGCGTCTACGACTACCTGGTCAACGGTCCGCTGAAGGAGCCCGGCAGCAGCGCCGTGCACTCGAAGTCCATCCAGGACGATTCCGCGCTCACGCCGCTGACCGACTGGTTCGGCACCCCGATGGGCCGCGCCAACATCGGGTTCGGCGTCATGCTGCTCACCGCGGTCGCGCTGTGGCTCCTCCTCACCCGCACCCCGCTCGGCTACCGCATCCGCATGACCGGCTCCAACCCCGGCTTCGCCGAGTACGGCGGCATCAAGGTGCCCCGCGTCATCGAGTGGAGCTTCGTCATCGGCGGCGCGGTGGCGGGCCTCGCGGGAGCCCACCTCGTCCAGGGCGTCTACGGGCGCCTGGAACCCGGTCTCGCCGGCAGCCTGGCCTTCGAGGGGATCGTCGTGGCCCTGCTGGCCAGGAACAACCCGCTCGTCGTCGTGGTCGCCGGGCTCTTCTACTCCTATCTGCGCGCCGGGGGCGACATCATGGAACAGCAGACGGACGTGGGCACCGAGATCGTGGTGGTCATCCAGGCGGTCATCGTGCTGCTGGTCACCGCCCAGGCCCTGCCGGAGCTGCTCAAGCGCCGGCTCACGCGCAGGCAGGTGGGCGTCCGATGAGTTCCCTGCTCGACGTCGTCCTCAGCAGCGCCTTCCTGGCGGCGGTGCTACGGGTCGCGACCCCCTACCTGCTCGCCGCGCTCGGCGGACTGGTCGCCGAACGCTCCGGCATCAGCAACATCGCGCTTGAGGGGCAGATGCTCGGCGCGGCCTGCACGGGCGCGCTGGTCGCCGGATACAGCCACTCCGTCGCCCTGGGCGCGGTGTGCGGGGTCGCGGTGGCGGCGCTGATGGGTGTGCTGCTGGCCGCTCTGCGGCTGGAGCTGGGCGCCGACGCGATCATCGCGGGCATCGGCCTCAACCTCCTCGCCTCCGGCGGTACCGCGTTCGCGGTCTACACCCTGCTCGACGACAAGGGCGGCACGTCAGGGCTGAAGAGCGGCACGCTGCCGACGGTCACCCTGCCGGGCGTGGAGAGCGTTCCCGTAATGGGTGATGTGGTGAGTGGTCAGAACATGATCACCTGGCTGGCGTTCCTGGCCGCTCCCTTCGTCGCCTGGCTGTTCTTCCGCACCCGCTTCGGCTTCCATCTGCGTGCGGTCGGCGAGATGCCGGACGCTGCCGCCTCCGTAGGGATTCCGGTTCGACGGGTCCAGTACGCCGGCCTCGCCCTCAGCGGAGCGCTCGCCGGCCTCGCCGGGGTCTTCCTCAGCATGGGCTATGTGTCCTTCTTCGTACGGGACATGACGGCCGGCCGCGGCTTCATCGCCCTCGCCGCGGTCTTCCTGGGCGGGCTGCGCCCGTGGGGCGTCTTCCTCGCCGCGCTCGGCTTCGGCGCGGCGGAGGCCCTGGCCGTACAGCTCGGGACGCTCGACGTACCGCCGCAACTGGTGTCGACGATCCCGTACGCCCTGACGCTGGTGGCCCTCGCGCTCTACGCGTGGCGGCGCAAGCGACGCGGAGCCACCGCGGAGGTCGCCGCCTCCCTCTGACGCGGCCCCCGGCTTCCCGTGCAATCAGTCCTTTTGGTCAGTCCTTTGGAAGGTTTGGAAGGTCACCCATGCGACGACACAGACACCGAGCGCACCGCGGACACGCGCTCGTCGGTTCCCTCACCGCCATCGGCCTCCTCGGCAGCGTGGCTCTCGTGAGCGGATTCGCCGCGGAGCCCGCAGCGGCGGCGAAGCCGCGGAACGTACGGCTGCTGGACACGATCACCGTGCCCGCCGGGACAACGGAGTTCGGCATGCCCTTCGGCGGGCTGTCCGGCATCGACTACGACCGGGAGTCCGGCCGATACGTCGCCCTCAGCGACGACCGCTCGGAGAACGGCAAGGCCCGCTTCTACACCCTCCGACTGCCGCTCGACGGGGCCTCCTTCGCCGGGGACAAGCCCGTACTCGACGGCCTGACCGTGCTCGACGACACCACGGGCGAACCCTTCACCGCAAAGGCAGTCGACCCCGAGGCGATCCGCTGGACGCCGGACGGCAACAGCCTGCTGTGGACCAGCGAGGGAGCCTCATCGTCCGGGCAGCCTGCCTTCGTCCGGGAGGCGACCACTTCGGGCGGTTACGAGCGCGAACTGCCGTTGCCCAATGCGTACGCGCCCGTCAGGTCGGCGTCCGGCACGCTCACGGCCGGCGTCCGCAACAACCAGGCGCTCGAAGGCCTCACCCTCTCCCCCGACGGCAGCAAGGTCGTCACGGTCACGGAGAACGCGCTCGTCCAGGACGGCCCCGCAGCCTCCTTGACGGCCAAGAGCCCGTCCAGGCTGCTGGTGGCGGACCGGGCGACGGGCAAGCCGAAGGCCGAGCACGTCTACGAGGTGGACCCGATCTCCGACGCCCCCACCGCGCCGCTGCCGCCCCCGGTGGGGACGTACTCGGCGGACCGGGGAGTCACCGAGATCCTCGCGATCAACGAGACCGACTACCTCACCGTGGAGCGCTCCTTCGCCTCCGGGGTCGGCTTCGCCATCCGGCTGTACTGGACCAGCACCATCGGTGCCACGAACGTGAACGGCAAGGACGCCCTGTCCGGCGACGAGAAGCCGATGCGGAAGAAGCTGCTGTACGACTTCACCACCTCCGGCACGGCCGCCGACAACGTCGAGGGCATCACCTGGGGGCCCAGGCTGCCCGACGGCTCCCGCTCGCTCGTCCTCGTCGCGGACGACAACTTCGGGTTCAACGGCAGTGTCACCAAGTTCCATCTGCTGTCGGTCCGTTCGAGGTGACGGTCACTCCGCTGAGCTGAGGTTCTTGCGCCGGCTGGCATGGAAGCGCGCCTTCTTCTGACGATTCCCGCACGTGTTCATGTCGCACCATTTGCGGGTGCGGCTCTGGCTGGTGTCGAAGAAGGCGGCTCGGCAGGTCGGCGATGCGCACAAGGCCAGTTTTCCGTCTCGTTCGCCCGCGATGATGCTGATCGCGTCGGCGGCGATCACGCTGAGGGCGTCTTCCACGCAGGAAGCCGAGCTGAGCCGCCATCGCCGCTTGCCGTCGGGCGTCAGGATCGCCGCGGCCCGACCCTGAACGCTGCAGTCGTTGATGACTTGGACAGCGGACGCGAGGAGAGGCTCCTGGAGCGCGGCCGCGGTCGCGGCGGCGTGAATCGACTCCCGCAGTTCCCGAGCGAGTTCGAGCTGGGCGGTGGTGCAGGAGTCCACGGCGAGGCCGTTCACCGCCAGCCAGTCGATGAGTCGGCGCGGCGTGGGAATGCGCTCGACAGCCTCGCCATGACGCTCCGAGAGAGTCCCCGTGAAGCTGGTCGCCAGCACATTGCCGAGACGGAAGTCAGGGAACCCGGTAGGCATGGAACCACCTTAGCCGGTTGCGCGTCGGCGCGAGGGCATAGTAGAACCGTCTTAGCCGGTTCCGCGATGGCCAGGAGGTCTCATGCCCCGTCCGACCAGCGACGTGCAAGCATTTGAAGCCCACGCACCGGACGCCGAACTCGACGATCTGCGCGCGCGATTGGCCGCGGCGCGGCTACCGGAGGCCGAGACGGTCCATCGCGCCGCGCCCGACCCTCGCCGATGGGACCAGGGCGTTCCGCTCGCCGACCTCGTAGATGTCGTGAACTACTGGCGCACCGGCTACGACTGGCGGTCGTTCGAAGAGCGCCTCAACCAGATCGGCCAGTTCCGCACGACCATTGACGACCTGGGAATCCATTTCCTGCACCGCCGGTCCGCGCGCACGGATGCCACCCCGCTGATCTTGACGCACGGCTGGCCGGACAGCGTTGCTCGGTTCATCGATGTAGTGGACGAGCTGGCAGATCCGAAAGACGCGGACGCTCCGGCGTTCCACGTCGTGGTCCCGTCGCTGCCAGGCTTCGGTTACAGCGACAAGCCGGCCACCACCGGGTGGGGAACCGAAAAGATCGCGGCCGCATGGGTGGAACTGATGGGAAGGCTCGGCTACAGCAAGTTCGCGGCCCACGGCGGCGATTGGGGCGGCAATATCACCACCGTTCTGGCGGGTAGGTTCCCGGCGCACGTACTCGGCATCCACACCACGTTCGCGGAGGGGCCGCCCGGGCTGACAACGGACGGGCTGACGGCGGTCGAGCGCGAGTGGGCCGAGGAAACCCGCGATTTCTGGCGCCACCGCGCGGCGTACGCGAAACAGCAGGCGACCCGACCGCAGACCATCGGCTATTCGCTCGTCGACTCACCGGTCGGGCTTCTTGCCTGGATCCTCGACAAGTTCGCCGAGTGGTCGGACACCGAAGACAGCCCGTTCGAGACGATTTCCCAAGACCGCGTTCTCGACGACGTCACCCTGTACTGGCTGACGCGGACCGGAGCGTCGGCGGCCCGCATCTACTACGAGAGCCACAACTCGCTGGACCCCGAACTTCGCGTCGACGTCCCGTCAGCCATCACCATGTATCCCCGCGACGTCGAGAAGTGCCCGCGCCCCTGGGCGCAGGAGCGGTACCGACAGATCGTCCGCTGGGAGTCGCCCGAAACCGGAGGACATTTCCCGTCCCTGGAGGTTCCCGAGTATTTCGTCAAGGACCTGCAAGAGGGCCTCGCGGCAGTGCTGGCCGCCAGGTGAAGCCCGTCACCGGTGCCGCGCCGTGCCCAGTTCGTCGGTGTACCGGCTGAGGACGTCCTCGGCCGTGGGGACGGGGCCGAACAGCTGCTCCTGCCGACGGGTGTCGGCGACGTAGCGGCCGCTGTCGAACCAGCTGAACATCGCGGCCATGTCCTTGAGCAGGGGCATGAAGCGGCCGGCGACGGCTCCTGCGGCGCGGGCGACAGTGGAAGGGACGGCCCACACCTTGATCTTCTTTCCGGCCCGGCGGCCCATCAGGTCGGCCACCTCACGCATGCTGACCGACGGTCCCAGCCGATGTCGATGCGCTCACCGTTGTCGGCTTCGGCGTCGACCGCGGCCGCCAGGTAGACCGCGAGATCGGAGGTGTGGACGAAGGTCAGTGGGACGGTGGCCTTGCCGATCCACATCAGGCGGCCCTTGTCGACCGGGTCGCCCGCCATGCTCGCGACCTGGTCGAGGAACGCCCCCGGGCGCAGCGCGACGAACGGGACGCCGAGCTTTTCGAGCTTGTCCTCGGCGACTTTCTTGTGCCAGAAGTGTGGGACTTGGGGCGTCTGGTCGCTGGTGAGGATGCTGGTCAGGACGAACCGGCGGATGCCGGAGCGGTGGGCGGCCTCGGCGAGGTTGGCGTTGCCGACCGTGTCGATGTCGTACGCGTTCTTGCCGCCGCGGGTGTAGCCGGCAGCGGTGGTGATGACGGCATCGGCGCCGTTCATGGCGGCGACGAGCGAGTCGAGGTCGAGCATGTCGCCGCGGGCGATCTCGACACCCCGGCTTTCGAGCCTGCTCGCGTCGGTGGTCGGCCGGACCAGGGCGCGGACGTTCTTACCGCGCCCCAGCAGTTCGTCGACGACCTTGCCCCCGAGGGAGCCGGTCGCGCCGACGACGAGGACGGGGAGGGTGGCAGTCATGGAGGACTCACTTTCGATCAGGTCAGCGCTGAGGGGAGCACCGGAACGAACCGATCCGCGCTCCAGGCCGGACCCGAGGGGCGAGCCGAGGCGATCTACTCGGACTCTTCCTGCGGCAGACCGCGGCTGTTGATCGCGTCGGCGATGGCGTAGGCGGTGCGGACGAAGGACTCTGCCTGCTCCGCGGACAGGTTCTGCGCGGAGATCTCCTCCAGGGCCTGCCACATGGCCGCCAGGGGCGCGCGCATGGCACGGCCCTTGTCGGTAAGGTGGACGACCATGACACGCCGGTCGTGTGCGGCCGGCTCGCGAACGAGCAGGCCGGCGTCCTGCATGCGGCGCAGGGACTTGGAGACGGTGGAGTGGTCCAGGCCCACGCTGTCGAGCAGTTCGGACTGGGTCTGGCCGTCCCGGTCCAGGAGGTGCATCAGCAGCAGCTCCTGTCCCGGATGCAGGTCCATCTCGCGGAGCATGGCGGCGGCGCGGGCGCGATGAGCGCGGGCGAGCTGGAAGATCGCGTAGCTCATCGGCCCCTCGCTCGCCGTGGAGGGGTTGCGGGGTGTGGGGGCGGGCATGGTTGGGTTCCTCAGACGGTGTAGGTGGGGTAGTCCGTGTAGCCGGCCACTCCGCCGCCGTAGAAGGTCGCCGGGTCGGGGGTGTTCAGCGGCGCGTCAGAGCGTAGCCGCTCGACCAGGTCCGGGTTGGCGAGCGCGAGGGCGCCGACGGAGACAAGGTCGGCCGTGCCGTGGGCGACGTCCTTGGCGCGGGTGGGCAGGTCGGTGCCGGCGCGGTTGAGGATCAGCGTGGTCGGCCACAGGGCGCGCAGGGTGCCCAGCAGCTCCTCGTCGCCCGCGTGCATCACATGGAGGTAGGCGAGGCCAAGCGGGCTGAGGGCGCGCACGAGCGCCGGGTACAGCTCGGCGGTGTCGGACTCGGCCATGTCGTTGTACGGGTTGCCGGGGGAGATGCGCAGGCCGGTGCGGTCGGCTCCGATCTCGTCGGCCACGGCAGCGGCGACCTCGACGGCGAAGCGGATGCGGTTGTCGAGGGAACCGCCGTAGCGGTCGGTGCGCTGGTTGGTGCTGTCGGACAGGAATTGGTGCACCAGGTAGCCGTTGGCGCCGTGGATCTCCACACCGTCGGCGCCTGCCGCGACGGCGGCCGCGGCGGCGCGGCGGAAGTCGTCGACTGTCGCCGTGACCTCCTGCGTCGACAGAGCGCGGGGTGTCGGCATCTCCTGGGGCCCGGACGCGGTGAACATCGCGCCCTGCGGCTGGATCGCCGAAGGGGCGACCGGCTGACGGCCGTGGGGGGTGTTGTCGGGGTGGGAGATACGTCCGGTGTGCATCAGCTGGATGACGATCCGGCCGTCGGCCGCGTGCACGGCGTCGGTGACCTTGCGCCACCCGGCGATCTGCTCGTCATTGTGGATGCCGGGTGTGAGGAGGTAGCCCTGGCCGTCGGCGGAGGGCTGGGTGCCCTCGGTGATGATCAGCGCGTGCGAGGCCCGCTGGGCGTAGTACTCGGCGTTCAACTCGGTCGGGACGCCCTCGGGCGTGGAGCGGTCGCGGGTCATGGGGGCCATGACCAGGCGGTGCGGCAGGGACATGCCGCCGACGGTGGTCTGCGTCCACAGGGAATTCAACATGAATGGTTCCTTCTCGATATAGGGATAGGGCGATACGGCGATGCGCGCTGCCGCGCGGGGCAAGGAGGTGCGGTCAGGCAACGAGGTGCGGTCAGGCAACGGTGAGGACGAGCTTGCCCCGCACATGCCCGGCATCGCTGACCTGCTGGGCGGTGGCAGCCTGGTCGAGCGGGTAGGAGGTGACGGTGGTGACGAGCTTTCCGGCCGCGGCGTCTTGTGCCAGGGCGGCCAGGCGCTCGGGCGAGGCCTGCGCGCCGCCTTGGGCGAAGGTGATGCCGAGCTGCCGCGCGCGGAAGTCGGCGATGGTGACGATGCGCTCGGTGCCGCCCCGCAGGGTGATCGAGTCCTCCAGGGCGCCCTTGCCGGCCAGGTCGAACACCGCGTCCACGCCGTCGGGGGCCAGCTCCCGGACCCGCTCGACCAGGCCCTCGCCGTACACGGTCGCCGTGGCGCCGAGCGAGGTGAGGTAGTCCTGGTTGGCGGGGCCTGCGGTGCCGATGACACGCGCTCCGCGGGCCGTGGCGAGCTGGACCGCCAGCGTTCCGACCCCTCCGGACGCGCCGTGCATCAGTACGGTCTCGCCTGCGGTGACGCCCAGCAGGTTCAGGACCCGCTCGGCCGTCTCACTCGCCACCGGCAACGCGGCCGCATCCTGCCACTCCAGATCGACGGGCTTGGGGGCCACGATGGTGGCCAGCGCGTACTCGGCGTACGAGCCGGTGTCGGCCCAGCCCAGCACCTCGTCACCCACCTGCACGTGCTGGACGCCCTCACCCAGCGCGTCCACCACGCCGGCCAACTCGCCGCCGGGGACGGACGGGAAGGTCGTCGGGTACACGGCCTCCAGCATCCCCGAACGGATCTTGCCGTCCAGTCCGTTCACTCCGGACGCCTTCACGCGGACGCGGACCTGGCCGGGGCCGGGCTGCGGGACCTCGATCTCCGCCTCGTGCAGCACTTCCGTGCCGCCGAAACGGTCGAACAGGATGGGTTTCATGACGACTCCTCTCGCGCCACCACCCCTTTAGGTGGCTGGCCACGTAATGAACATAGCAGCAAACACGTGGCTAGCCAAGTATTTGCTTTCGCTGGAGCGTCCCGACCGGAAGCTGGATGACAGAGCCGGCCAGACCCTGGCGGTCAGCGGTTCCCATCTGGCTCAGGGGCCCGGGGCGCTCACGGGTGGGAGTGGGCATCGGCGAGGTCGGCCTGCCGGGCGACGCCGATCACGCTGATCGCCGTGCGGCAAGCTCCGGCCAGGACCAGGACAGCGACCGGCCCCGTTGCCCGAGGGCAGGCACGCTGTTCGCCGCCACCGCGCCGCGTCGCTCATCGCGACGACCTGGACAGCGGTCATACCGTCCGGCGGTTGCTGGCCGGCGGCGACGCGGTCGATTGCGGTTCGGGCTGTCCCGGGGGTCAGCACACTGGACCGGCCCTGGACATGCCGAAGGCCGGCGCCATGCGGCGCCGGCCCTCGCATCAACATCAAGAGGTGTCCGGCAGGTCTTGCCCGCCGGGTCTCAGATGGCGCGGACGTGCGAGGCCTGCGGGCCCTTGGGGCCCTGGACGATCTCGAACTCCACGTGCTGGTTCTCCTCGAGGCTACGGAAGCCGGAGCTGTCGATCTCCGAGTAGTGCACGAAGACGTCCGGGCCGCCCTCGGCCTGGGCGATGAAGCCGAAGCCCTTCTCGGCGTTGAACCACTTGACGGTTCCCTGAGTCATTTTGTTGCTCCTTGCAGGGGCTGGGGTACGGGACCCGCACCGTGCGGTGCCCCGGGCCGGCCTGGACGCTACTTCTCCAGTTCCCTGAAGGAAGGCGGCGCCCGCGACATCGTTCTTCGCGAGCGTGCGGTGAAACACAGACACAAAAACTACGACCGCCGCGTACAACCCGCCCCCCGCCGGATTCATTCCCACCGCGTGACGCAGGGCCTGGCAGTCCTCGCCAAGGCGCCGGGCGACAGAGAGACCGCCGATCCATGGATAAACCTTCCTCTCCCGCCCCTGCGCGGGCGCTCTTACGGTCGGGGCTGCGGGCGCTCACCGGCCCGCCGTACCGAAGGAGCAAGACCCCATGAAGATGACCGGCAACACGATCCTGATCACCGGCGGCACCTCGGGCATCGGCCTCGGCCTGGCCCTGCGCCTGCACGAGGCCGGCAACAAGGTGATCGTCGCCGGCCGGCGCAAGGAACTCCTCGACGAGATCACGGCCGAGCACCCGGGCATCGACGCGCTCGTCCTCGATGTCGCGGACCCCGACTCCATCGCCCGGGCCCGGGAGACCGTGGCGGCGAGCCACCCGGGGCTGAACGTCCTGGTCAACAACGCCGGCATCATGCAGTTCGAGAATCTCCTGGACCCGGCCGGACTCCGGGTCGCCGAGGATCACGTCACGGTCAACCTGCTCGGCACGCTCCGGATGACGTATGCCTTCCTGCCGCTGCTGGTGGGCAAGGACGACGCGGTCGTCGTGAACGTCACCTCGTCGCTGGCGTTCGTCCCGTTCCAGAGCACGCCGACCTACAGCGCGACCAAGGCCGCGCTGCACTCCTTCTCCGAAAGCCTGCGCATCCAGCTCGCCGGGGCCGACGCCGGCGTCCAGGTGATCGAGGTGGTCCCGCCGGGCGTGCGCACGGCGCTGCTGGGCCAGCAGGACAGCGACCAGTCGATGCCGTTGGACGACTTCCTCACCGAGACCCTCGACCTGCTGCGTGAGAAGCCCGACGCGCAGGAACTGGTCGTCGAGCGCGCCAGGTTCATCCGTGACGCGCAGGCCAACGGCTCCTACGACGAGGTCCTCGCCATGATCAGCGGCAGCTGACCGATCTGGAGTGACCGACGCGAGCGCCCTCGACGTCGGCCGTGCGGGCGGCTTCGCGCGAGCGGGAGAGGACTGCTCAGCCATGGATCGGCGGTCTCTGGATAGCCGGGCGGGATGCGGCGAGGATGGGGGCATGGACAAGAAGGCACTGGCGGAATTCCTGCGCCGTCGGCGTGAGGTGTTGCGGCCCCGCGATGTCGGGCTGGTCGAGGGGGCGCGCAGGCGTACGCAGGGGCTGCGCCGCGAGGAGGTTGCGCAGCTCGCCGGTATGTCCACCGACTACTACGCACGGCTGGAACAGCAGCGTGCTCCGCAGCCCTCCGTGCAGATCACCGAAGCTCTCGCCCGGGCACTGCGGCTGACCCTGGACGAACGCGACCATCTCTTCGTCCTCATCGGCCACAACGCCCCGGCCCGATTCCACCGTTCTGAGCACGTCAGCCCGACGCTGATGCGAGTGCTGGACCGCCTCGACGACTCCCCGGCCCTGGTGACGACCGACCTGCTCGACACCCTCGCGATGAACCCCTTGGCCGTCGCACTGCTCGGCGACCAGATGCGCCACACCGGTCTGGCCAGCAGCGGCTACTACCGCTGGTTCATGGACCCGGCCGAGCGTCTGGTGTACCCCGAGGACGTCCACGAACACCACGGCCGTGCCAATGCGGCACGCCTGCGGGCCGCGCTGACCGCCGGCAGCGACACCCCCCGAGCCGCCCGGATCCTCGCCGAACTCCAGGAACACAGCCCCGAGTTCGTCCGCATGTGGGAACTTCAGGAGGTCGCCCAGCGCTACGACGACTGCAAGACCCTCCTCCATCCCGAACTCGGCCGCATCGACGTCGACGCCCAGCTCCTGTTCACCGAGAACCGCGCCCAGACCCTGGTGGTACTGACCACCCGCCCCGGCACCGAGAGCCACAGCAAACTCGAACTGCTCTCCGTCATCGGACACCAACAGCTCACCCCCTGACATCCCGGACCGGATGGGTCGCTCCAGGCTCGGCTCCGCGCCGTCGGCGCGTTGATCGCGGCGGGCGTGGCGAGCAGGTCCAGTCGGCCGCAGGGGTTCACTTGACCGTCGTCATGCCGGGGAGGGCGGCGAAGGCGTCACGGGCGCTGGTTCAACAGGTCTGCCAGCACGTCGGGCCGTTCCACGGCGATGAAGTGCCCTGCCTTGGGGACCTGCGTGAAGTCGGCGGCCGGCAGCAGCTGCCTGCTGGCTTCCCGGTCCGAGGGCCGGGACCAGTCCTTCTCCCTGGTACACGCTCCTGGCGACGGCCGGGTAGCCGGGACGCATACCCGGCTCCACCCCGGCGATCACCGCGAGGAGACCGGACCGGGCGATTCCGCCGCGGAAGTCGTACGTGTTCACCGCGACGACCCGCCGTACCCGCTCCGGCAGATCGGCCACGGTGGTCAGGGCGAGCACCGCGCCCATGGACTCCCCCACCAACGTCACACGTGCTCACGGCCATCGCCACCGCTCAGTCGATGGTGATGCTCGACGGCATCAATTAGTATTTTGACATAGGTTTCTCGTCATAGATAACGTGGCGCCGTGACCGGAACCAGCGAGGCTCGCCCGAGCCAGGGCGTCGACCATGTGGCCGCAGGCCTCGTGGCGTGCCTGCCCGCGCTGAACCGGTACATCAAACAGAGCATCGACCGGCGACTGCCCTATCCCAAGCTCCCCGAGCGGCAGTTGGCCCTGCTTCAGTACGTCGCCGAGCACGACGGCGCGACTGTCCACGAGGCAGCCGACGCGCTGCGGATGATGCCGAACAACGTCAGCGCCCTGGTCACCCGCCTCACCGACGCGGGCCTGCTGGAACGGCGTCAGGACGACACCGACAAGCGTGTGGCGCACCTGTGCGTCACCGCCACGGCGCGTCAACGCATCGGCGAGGTCGAGAACATCGCGGCGGCGCAGCTCGCGTCCGCGCTCCGCACCCTCACCGACGGCGACCGCGACGCCCTCGGCTCGGCGCTCGGCGCCCTCGAAGCTCTCGCCCGGCGCCTGCGCGACCACTCCGCCTGACCGGTCGATCCCGCTTCCCGTACGCCTACTGCCCTGCCACTACTGCGGCAGGGCCCGGCCGGCTGCGCTGCTCGCATACACAGCTCCCCCGCACATGTCCACGCGCCCAGTCGCGCGCCGCACGTCCCGAGGACAGCTCACACATGTCTGTCACCGCTGTTTCCACAGCGTCCACTCCCGTATCCGACCCCCCTCCCCGCGGTCTTCGCGCCAACCCGTGGCTGACGCTGGTCGCCGTCGCGTTCGGCCTGTTCATGGTCGGCCTCGACGGCTCGGTCGTCTCGATCGCCAACGCCGAGATCGCCCGCGACCTGAACGCCACCACTGCGGAACTGCAGTGGGTCACCAACTCCTACCTGCTCGCCCTCGCCGCCGCCCTCATCCTCGGCGGCAAACTCGGCGACCGCTTCGGGCGCCGCACCCTCTACCTCGTCGGCGTCGTCGGATTCACCGTCGCGTCCGTCGCGATCGGCCTCGCCGGCTCGGTCGAGGGCGTCATCGCCTTCCGCGCCGTACAGGGCCTCTTCGGTGCGATGTTGATGCCCAACACCCTCGCACTGCTACGTGCGGTGTTCCCGCCGAAGAAGTTCGGCATGGCGGTCGGCATCTGGGCGATGATCTCGTCCGTCTCCACCGCGCTCGGCCCGATCGTCGGCGGGCTGCTCGTCGAGCACGTCAACTGGGAATCGGTCTTCTACATCAACGCCCCCATCGGCGTCATCGCCCTCATCTTCGGCCTCGTAGTGCTGCCGCGGTCCAGGAACGAGGCCGCCGCGAGCGAGAAGTTCGACGTGCCCGGCGTCGTGCTGCTCGCGCTCGGACTGCTCGGCGTCGTCTTCGGTGTCGTCAAGGGCGAGACGTGGGGCTGGACTTCGGCAGGCACGCTCGGCGCGATCGTCGGCGGTGTCGTCGTCCTGGTCCTCTTCGGCTGGTACGAGACCCGCGTCGCGCACCCTCTCCTGCCCATGCGCCTGTTCCGCAACCCGGCCCTGACCATCGGTACGTTCGTCACCGCGCTGAACTTCTTCGTCCTGCTCGGCGTGATCTTCTTCGTGATGCTGTACCTGCAGAACGTGCACGGCTTCACGCCCGTCGAGTCCGGAGTGCGCACCCTGCCGCTCAGCCTCGCCTCCATGGTGGCCTCACCGCTCGGCGCGAAGCTCACCGAGAAGTTCGGCCCGCGCCTGACCATGCCGCTCGGAATGCTGCTGCAGGCCGGCGCCGCGTTCACGATGCTCGCGTGGAGCGCCGACTCGTCGTACGCCGCCATGTGGCCACCGTTCGTCGCGCTCGGTCTCGGCGTCGGCATCGTGATGGCCGCGTCCTCCGACGCGATCGTCGGCAACGCCCCCGTCAAGGACGGCGGCATCGCGGGCGGCCTCCAGGCCACCTCGCTCCAGGTCGGCGGCGCGCTCGGCACCTCGGTGCTCGTGTCCCTCATCAGCAGCCGCGTCGGCTCCACACTCACCGACTCGCTGACCGACGCGGGCGTGCCCCACTCGGCAGCCGCTCGCCTCGAGGAGGCGAAGGACGCGGTCGCGATGGGCGTCGCCCCGGTCTCCGACGCGATGCCCGCACAGCTCAGGACGGCCGTGGTGGAGGGCAGCCACACCGCCTTCATGAACGGCGTCCACACCGCCGTCCTGGTCACGGGCATCCTCGCCCTCGTGGGCGCCGCCCTCGCGGCGTTCGGCCTCCGAGGCCGGCAGGACGGGCACCACGAGAACACCGAGAACACCGCGCCCGACGAAACCGACGAGACCGACGAGAAGGTGCCGAGCCAGTCCGCTGCGCCAGCCATGCCCAAGGTCTCTTCCTCCGGCGGCATCCCGGTCAGCGGCTACGTCATCGGCGCCGAGTCGGCACCCGTTCCCGGGGCGGCCGTCACCCTGATCTCGCTGGGCGGGCGGCAGGTGGGCCGCGTGCTGGCCCACCCGGACGGTTCGTACACGGTGGACGCGCCGCGCGCGGGCAGCTACGTGCTCATCGCCTCCGCCAACGGCTACCAGCCACAGGCTTCCACGGTGGTGCTCAGCGACGAGCCGGCCTCGTACGACGTCTTGCTCTCCGGCACCAGCGGCCTGGCCGGCACAGTCACCTCGGCCGACTGCAAGGAGCCGATCGGCGGCGCCATGGTGGTCGCGGCCGACGTGCGCGGCGACGTGCTCGCCGCCGGGCTGACCGACACGGACGGCGCCTTCAGCTTCGCCGAGCTGGTGCCCGGCCAGCTGACCCTCGCCGTGACCGCGGCCGGGTACCGGCCGATCGCGCTGCCCGTCGAGATCGCCCCGCATGGCGTCACCAGGACCGAGGTCGAACTGTCCTCCGCCCTGCACGTGCAGGGCGTGATCCAAGCCGCGGGCCGACCGCTGAACGACGCGCGGGTCACACTCGTCGACGCGGCCGGCAACGTGGTGGCCAGCGCGACCACCGGCGAGGACGGCGGCTACGCCTTCACCGACCTGGACGGCGGCGAGTACACGGTCATGGCGACCGGCTACCCGCCGAAGGCCACCCACCTGACCGTGCACGGCTCGGGCGTGGAAAGCCACGACATCGAGCTCTCCCACCCGGGCGAGTGACAGCCCCCAGGCCGGACGCGCCAAGACCGGAAGCGCGCCCGGCCCGGCGGTGACGAACCCTGGATCCGGTGGTCGGTGGCGGCAGGGGACGGCCTGCCGCCACCGGTCCGGGATTCACCACGAGAGTCCGTCGTCTTTGCCATGCCTTGCCGACACAGTGTCCGCCGCCCAACAGCCCGTCGAAGCACCACCGTTGAGCGGGCTGGCGTTGCCCGCCGTGAAGGGGCCGCCCCGCTCCGCGCGGGATACCGGTCCGTGGACTCACTTGACCTGGTCGGAGCGTCCCCGGAAGCGGAAGGTGTTCCCCTTCGCCTGGAACAGGAAGTACGCCGCGCCCGACTCCTTGGGGTCGATGCCGTCGGTGCCGGCGCGGATGGTCTTGACGAGTCCCTTGTAGGGGACGTCGAAGAGGCGTGGCAATACGGATCGTGGTGGGACGTCGGCCGAGCCGCCCAGCGACTTGAGGGCGCCGGCCACCAGTCCTACCGCGTCGTACGCCTCCGGGGACCAGCGGCCCGGTGTGGTGCCGTACTTCGCGCGGTAGGCGGCCCGGAAGCCGCGGGACACGCTGCCGGGGTCGGTGAAGGGGGCGCTGAACAGCCAGTCCTGGCCCGCAGGTCCGGTCTGCTGGAGAAAGGCCGGCCGCATGATGTGCCAGGTGCCCAGGCGCGGTCCGGAGAAGCCCGCCTCGGTGAGAGCGCGGGCGCAGCGCGCGGCGCGTTCGGGGGTGGTGCCGCTGAAGACGACGGCCTGTGCCTTGGCGGCGACGGCGGCACGGACGGCGGGGCCGAAGTCGTCGCTCTCGGCGGCCACGGAGTGGACGCTGGTGGTGCCTTTCTGGGGCGGGTACTGCTCGACTTGGGTGGTGACTTCCGGGCCCGTCGGGCCCGCTGCCCGGTCATCGATGACGGCCGTGCGCTCGACCGGTTGCACCTTGGCCAGGTACGAGATCAGCGGGAGCGCCAGGTCGCCCTCCGGGGCGCGGGTGACGCACACGGTGCGCAGCCTGGCATCGTCGAATGTCGCGTGGTCCAGAGAGATCAGCACCATGCCTGTGTCGGCGGCCCGGTAGAGCGGGGCGGCGGCCCGTGCCGCGGAGGCCGTGTTGGGACCGAGGACCGCGCTCACCCCGGCCTGGATGAGGCGCTGGGCCGCCTGTTCGGCCAGGGCCGGGTCGCCCCGGTCGTCGGCGGTCTCGAGGGCGAGGCGGAACGTGATGTCCGCGCGCGCGTTGTGCTGCTCCACGGCGAGCCGCACCGCGCGCTCCTGCGCCACGCCGTCCGCCCTGTGCGTACGGCTGAGGTCAGCTTGGAAACCGAGCGCGTGAACGGGAAGGGTGCCGCCCGAGCCGCCTGTGCCCCGTCGCCCGGCGGTCAGGTAGGCGGTGGCCCCGCCGCCGACGGCGACCACGGAGGCCGCCGCACTCCCCATCAGCAGCGCATCATCTCTTCCAGAACCTCGGCGTTCTCCCAGTCGGCCTGCTCAGGGGTGCGGTGCACTGTGACGACGGCGCTCAGCCGGAGTGGGCCCTTGGTGCCGCTCGCCGGTATCTCGTAGGAGCGGGTGAGGGTGGCGAGGACGTCCTTCGGGAGCGCCTGCTGGTGCCAGACACAGTCGTCGCCGAGAACCGGCCACAGCTGGGGGTCGCTTTCGTACGGAGACCGGCGGTCGGTGTCCGGGCCGAACTCGGAGGGTCTCGCGAGGACCTCCCGGACCAGGGCGGCCGCCTGGGCCGCGGACGTCGGGAGGCTGGCGGGGTCGATGTCGACGACGGCCGTCGTCTACGGGCCGGCGGTTCCCGTGACACCTGTCTTCTGCCGAGCGGTCGATCCGGACGCTTCGGCTCCACCTGACGTACAGCCCGCCAGCAGCAACCCGCACACCGCGACCGCACAGCCCAGGCCCGCCACTCCCCCGTTCCCCACCACATGCCTCCTGAGCTCATCGGTTCACCATGTGCCGGCCACGATGCTATGCAGCAACTTGCGTGCAGTGACCACCGGTTGACGATCACGTGGCTGAGCTGTGGCACACCTGTCACACGACCCCGGTACAGCGGCGTGAGGGACTCTCAGCGGGCTCAGGTGAGAGCGGCCGCCAGGCAGGCGAAGGCGGCGATGATGACGGCGACACGGACGTAGTGCCAGCGGTCCCAGCGCTTCATCTGCTCCTTCCAGTCGGCCGGCCGGCTGCCGGCGGTCCACGTCTTGATCCGGTTGTTGATCGGGACGAGCACCAGGATCGACATGAGCACGCTGACAATCAGCAGCGCGGCGGCGGTCACGACGAGGCCGGTGCCCTCGTCGTCCCATCCGGCGACGGCCCAGACCCCGACGAGGACGAGCGAGCCGATGTACCAGAACGGCATCACGGCGCCGCCCACTCGGGCCCCGTGGACGCGGCCGCGCAGGCCGTTGTCGCCGGGGAGCGCGTTGAGGATCGGGTTGCTGAAGACGGGGCCGGAGAACTCCACCCCCACCATCACGCCGACGACCACGATGGTGACGACCTCGAGTGCATTGAGCATGATGACCCCTCCTGGGATCTAGCGCTGCTAGCTGATGAAGCAACGCTACCCATGCTGCCGCTCGGTTGTCTAGCGATGCTAGAATCGACTCATGTCGGTACAGGAACGCAAGGAGCGCGAACGGGCGGCCCGCGAACGCCTCATCGTGGCCACGGCCCGCGAACTCGCCGAGCAGCAGGGCTGGGACGCGGTCACCACCCGGCGGCTCGCCGAACGCATCGAATACAGCCAGCCCGTCCTCTACAGCCACTTCCGCGGCAAGCGCGAGATCATCGGCGCCGTCGCTCTGCAGGGCGCTTCCGAGATGGCCGTGGCGATGCGGGCCGCAACCGCCGCCGCCGAGGGCCCCCGCGCCCGGGTCACCGCGCTGGCCCGTGCCTACCTCGCGTTCGCCGAACGCCATCCGGCGGTCTACGACGCCCTGTTCCAGCTCGACGGCGGCCTGGCGTACGCGCAGGAGGACACCCCCGAACCGTTGAAGGACGCCTTCGCCGCGCTGCTGGAGTGCCTCAGCGAGGTCGCCGGGGACGGCGTGCGCCCGGAGCTGTTCACCGAGACGTTCTGGGCGTCCCTGCACGGACTGGCCACCCTGACCCGAGCGGGACGGCTCCCACCGGAGGACACCGAGCGCAGGACGCAACTGCTGGTGGACCGGCTCGCCATGCTCTGACACACCGTCCCGGCGAGCACACGGCCGGGCCGCACCATCATCCACTCCGACCACGGAGTGCAGTTCGGCTCCTGGGCACCCAACTCGGGACAGCCCGGAGCCTCCACCGAAGGCACGCGAGGACCTCGGGATCCGGCTTCGGGAGCTTCGCCTCACAGCACTTGAAGGCCGACTCACCGGTACACCGCTTGCGCAGCGGCTTGGCATGGTGCAGATCCCGGATTACGCCCGACACGTCTTCGTCCGGCATGTACGGCACAGACGCGCAGAACCTGATGGCCCAAGGACTGGTTGGCCGCCCGTGACTTCACCGGACGGCCAACCCAGCAGACACCACGTTCTAGAGCACGCCCTTAGTGGCCAACGCTGTTGCTGCAGCCCATGGTCGAGCCGATGTGCTTGCTCTGCCCACCGGCGTTGCCCTCACCGTTGAGCGCGTTGCCCAGCAGGCCGTTGAGGATGCCGACCTGGCCGAGGACGTCGACGTTCAGGTCATGCGACTTACATTCGGAGCTCTGCATGACCTTGTGCCCCTTGCCCTTGTCGCCGTGACCGTCCTGGCCGTTGGCGCTGGCGGTACCGGCGCCCAGGATTCCGACGCTGCCGAGGGCGACGACCACGACGGCGGCGTTGCGAAGCTTGTGCATGTTCTCTCCGATGGAGTGCGGGGTGCGCGATCTGTAAGAGATCGACTTCGTACAGTCACGGGAGATTAATATGAAAAATCAGAACATTGTACGGCGACACGCCGAGGGTGCTTGACGACACGGTGGTCTCGGCCTGGGCCGGATCCAGCGACCTCTCGTCGAGGCTCAATGCCACGGGCCTCAGCCATGGGCGCTCGGTGCCCTCCGAAGGCCTCATCCACTCCGCCCGCCTTGTCCTTGCGAAACGGACCGGCCGTCCGGCGGGCGCAGCTGGCGGACACCTCGTAGGTTGAGAGGTGAATCGGTCGCGCTCGTAAAGATCGGCAGGTCACGCGCGTGACGCCAGCGGAGATCAATTTCGAGGAGCTGTTCGACGCCGCACCGAACCCGTACTTGGTGCTGGACGCCGACCTGGTGATCCGCTATGCCAACCGTGCCTACCTTCAGGCCACCGGAAGGACCCGCGAAGAACTGGCCGGGCAGTACATCCTGGAGGCGTTTCCAGTCACACCGGCCGCGCCGGCCGCGGCGCGTGACTTCGGCGCCTCACTCCAGCGCGTGCTGGACTCCCGCGAGCCCGATGTGGTGGCTCCACAGCGATTCGACATTCCCGTTGCCGACCGCCCAGGTGAACTCGAGGAGCGGTGGTGGTGCGGGATGTCCAGCCCCGTCCTCGGGCCGGACGGCACCGTGAAGTGGATCATCGCACGGGCCGACGATGTCACCGAGTTCATGCATTCCCCTGTCATCCATGAGTTCACCTCGCCACTGAGCAACCAGGCAACAGGGATCGCGGCCCTGGTGTATGCCCGGTCGCATGATCTGGAGCAACTGAACGAGCGGCTGCGCCAGGCGCATGCCCGTGAACGTGAAGTCGCCGTCGCTCTGCAGGAGGTGATGCTGCGCTCGCCCGACTTGGACAGGCACCGGGACATCGCTGTGCGCTACCTGCCTGCCCTCGGATCACTCAACGTGTGCGGTGACTGGTATGACGTAGTCGATCTGCCACCCGATCGCTACTCCATCGCCGTCGGGGACGTCGTCGGCCACGGCCTTGAGGCTGCTGCCGTCATGGGCATGCTGCGCAGTGCCTTGAGCGCGGCCATTCGGGCCGTCCCCAGCCCGGCCCAGGCCCTGGAGGTACTGGGCCTGTACGCCCGGGCGGTCGACGGCGCGCTGGCCACCACCGTGGTCAAGGTGCTCATCGATCCGCGCAGCCGACTGATCATCTACAGCAACGCCGGTCACCCTCCGCCGGTACTACTCCGTCCGGACGGCAATTGGCAGATGCTGGATCAGGCCACCGACCCGCCGCTGGGCGCACGTCCGGAGCATGTCCCCCGCCCTCAGGCCGGCCTGTCCTACACCCCGGGCGACACCCTTGTGCTCTACACCGACGGCCTCATCGAACGCCGCGGCGAAGACATCGACACCGGCCTGGCTCGGCTGACCGACGCCCTCGCTCGGTGCAGCACGCTCCCGGTGGAAGAACTCGCCGACGGACTACTGGACCACCTGGGAGTCACCGGCGGCAGCCAGGACGACATCGCTCTCGTCGTGGTCCGTCTGTAACCCTGCCGCGGCCGGCACTCGCTCCGCCTCCGCGAGGGCGGTGGGCGGCACGACGGGGGCTCGGCCCGTACCGTCTGCAACAGGCGCAGATAGGCCTGCACTTCGGTGCGTTCGTGATCGGTGAGTACGGCGGTCGGCATCGGACGGCTCTCCCGGTTCGGCTCGGCAGCGGTGGCACTGGATCCAGCTTGCCGTCCGCCACTGACAATGCCCTTTCCGACGTGTCGGTTCGCCCGGTTAGCGGAGGCGAAACCTCACCGAAATCCCTTGTGGGACAAGGGCCCTACGCTGGAACCGAGCGTTTGGAGCCGCATTTCCTGCGGCCCGGAACGGGAGGTGAGCCGGTGGTCGACGACCCACGACAGCGCCCGCGGCCCATCAAGCGGCTGCGCCCAGTGGGCGACGAAGAACTACGGCTGCACCACCGCGTCGTGCACGGCTACCGCCGTGCCTACCGCATGGCCGGCCAGGGCCCGGTACTCGTTCTGATCCACGGCATCGGCGATTCCTCGGCAACCTGGGCCGAGCTCATCCCCGACCTCGCCCGCACCCACACGGTGATCGCCCCCGACCTGCTCGGCCACGGCGCCTCGGACAAGCCCCGGGCCGACTACTCGGTCGCCGCGTACGCGAACGGGGTGCGCGATCTGCTGTCCACGCTCGACATCGAACAGGCCACACTGGTCGGGCACTCGCTCGGCGGCGGCGTCGCCATGCAGTTCGCGTACCAGTTCCCGGAACGCACGGAGCGGCTGATCCTGGTCAGTGCGGGCGGCGTCGGCCGCGAGGTGAATCCGGTCCTGCGGGCGGTGTCGCTGCCCGGCGCCGATCTGATGCTCTCCGCGCTGCGCCTGCCCGGCATGGGTGTGCAAGCACGCCTGTTCGCCCACCTGATGCGGCTCCTCGACACCGATCTGGGCCAGGACGCACCGGAGTTGCTCACCCTCGTGGACGCGCTTCCCGACGCGACCTCGCGCAGCGCCTTCATCCGTACCCTGCGCGCCGTGGTCGACTGGCGCGGCCAGGTGGTGACCATGCTCGACCGCTGCTACCTCACCGAGGGCATGCCCACGATGCTGATATGGGGCGACCGGGACAGCGTGGTGCCTGTACGGCACGCGTACGGGGCGCACGAGGCGATGCCCGGCAGCCGCCTGGAGATCTTCGAGGGGGCCGGGCACTTCCCGTTCCACACCGACCCCGCGCGGTTCCTCTCCCTCGTCGAGGAGTTCACGAGTACCACCGGCCCGGCCGACTGGAGCCGGGAGAACTGGAGCGGACTGCTCCGCGCCGGACGTCCGGGCAGCACGGCGGGACAGCCGGACACCGCGCAGAACCGGGCCGCGGAGCGGGACATGAGAGAGGCGAGCGAGCGCAGCGCGACGTGATGCCGCGCCGGCCCGGTCTCCTCAGATCCCTCGGGCCAGTCCTTCACCTTCTCGAAGAAGCGCCGTCTGTTGACCGTGCTGCGGGTGATCACAACGTCCGTCAGCGGATCGGCGCGGCCGCTCACCTCGCCCAAGAGGGGGGAACGCGTCAGTCGGCCATCGCCTCGCGGACGAGCGCGGTGTCGACGAACTGCTCGAAGCGGACGATGAGTCCACCACGTACGACGAAGTGGTGGGCGACACGGACGTCGATCGGCTTACCGGTGGCCTTGTTGACGGCCGTGTAGCGGGCCAGGACGACGACATTCTCGCCGTCGACGACGTAGGTGTCGTCATGGGCGGCCCAGCCGTCCCAGTCCTGGCCGAGCTTCTCCATCACGTTGGCGGTGACCCCGTCGGGGGTGCGGTAGGTGCCGGCGAGGGGGAAGCCGGCCATCTCGGTCCACTCCACGTCGGGGGCGAGAGTGGCCCGCAGGGCTGTCAGGTCCCCCGCCGCGGAAGCGAGGTACTGGCGGCGTACGACATCCGCGGGAGCGGTAGAGGTGGCGAACTCGGCCATGGTCAGCCCCACTTCATCTCGCCCTTGGCGACCTTGGCGCCGATCTGGGCGGCGATCACCATGCCGTTGCCGGGGTAGCGGGCGACGAGCGCCTCGGTCAGCGCGGCACCGTCGGCCGCCTTGCCGAACTCCTCATCGAAGGCGAGCAGGTAGTCGCGGGTGGCGGCGATGGCGGAGGCGTCGGCGGCGGTGTCGGGCAGACGGTGACCCGGGACGACCAGTTGCGGGTCGAGGGCGGCCATCTCGTCCAGCAGGTCGATCCAGGCGGCACGGTCGCCGGGGGTGGGGGTGTCGGCCACCCAGACGTGCTCCTGCTGGAAGAGCAGGACGCCGCCGAGGATCGCGCGGTGCTCGGCCTGCCAGAGGTAGTGGCGGTCGGGCAGGCCGGCCGGGCCGCCCTTGAGCTCGAAGCGGTGGCCCTCCAGGGTGAGGTCGCCGGTCAACGGGGTGAGGTCGACCAGGCGGGTGGGCAGGTTCGGGCCGAGGGCCGCCCACGCCTTGAGCTTGCCCTCGTAGGAGTGCCGGATGTGCTCGATGACGATCGGCGTGGCGACGAAGACGGCGTCGGGGAATGCGTCGGCGATCACTTCGGCGCCGAAGTAGAAGTCGGGGTCGGCGTGGCTGACGAACACGGTGGTGAGCTGCTTGCCGGAGTCGAGAATCTCGGCGGCGAGGCGGTGGCCGTCGGCGCGGGTGAAGGCGGCGTCGACCAGCAGGGCCTCGTTCTCACCGGTGACGAGGGTGGCGGTCTTGTTCTTGCTGCCGACCGGGAAGTCGAGGTCGAGGATCTTGAAGGAGAGGGTGCTCATCGTGGGTTCCTTTGCGCAAGGGGTGGGGTGGGGACGGGGGAAGATCAGTGAGTGGCGAGGCGTTCGTCGACCTCGTCGGCCGTGGCGTGGCCGTAGGCCAGCGGGACGACCGAGTCGCTGTCGACGGCCAGCAGTGTGGGGAACCCGGTGACGCCGAGTTCGGCCGCCCGGCGGAAGTCGGCGCGGACAACGGCCTGCGCCTCGGGCGCGTCGAAGGCGGCGACGACAGCATCCGCGTCGAGCCCGGCCGCCTGGGCGACCGTCCGATAGGTGGTCGCCTCGGACAGGCTGTGTCCGTCGACGTAGAAGGCGGCCTGGAGGGCCGTGGCCAGCTCCGCCGCCCGGTCGGGGGCGACCTGACGCAGGGCCGCGAAGCCACGGGCGGCGGCTTCGGAGTCCATCACGAACGACCCGTCGGCGATCAACTCCTCGTACGCCTGGCCGAACTCGGCGCCGGTCAGTTCGGCGATCTTGGCGTTGGCGCCCTGGATGTAGCCGAACTCGCGGATCGGCACCCGGCGCCGCCCCATGAACAGACCGCCGGAGACCACCTCGACCGGCAGCCCGGGATGACGGGAGGCGACCTCGCGCAGGGTTCCGGAGAATCCGTGCGACCAGCCGCAGTAGGCGTCGAAGACGTAGACGAGCTTCATCGATGACCTCGGCAGAGAGGGGCGCTCGCCGGTTGCGAGCGATTCATCTGACCAAACAGTAACTGACTCGTCAGATATTTCTCGACCCGTGTGAACTGGGACACACGAGCGTGTTCAGGGCAGCCGGGGCAGCACGTCCCGAGCCGTGTGGCTGAGGATCCGCAGGTCCTCCGAGAACCGATCGCGGTCCGCCGCGGGCACGGGCTCCACGAAGTACCGCTTGATGTTCTCCAGGTGCACCAGCGACGCGCGTACGGCCGTCTCCTCGCCCAGCGGGGTCAGTCGCACCAGCTTGCCGCGCCGGTCCTCGGGGGATTCCGCGCGCGTCACCAGGCCCGCCGTCTCCATTCGGTCCACCAGTCGGGTGGCGCCGCCGGTGGTCAGGACCTGCTCCTGCGCGATGGCCCGCATGGAAAGCCCCGGCTCACCCGCTCGCCCGAGGATCAGCAGCACCTCGAAGATCAGATGGCTGATCCCGCACTCCACCTCGAGCGCCCGGCCGAGGATGTACTCCAGCCGGTTCGCCGCCCCTTGCAGCCGCCCGAACGCCAGGATGAGCTCGTGGTCGGCGGCGTCCTTCGCCGTCCTGATCTCGGCTTCCTCACCCACGGCCACGCCGCCCCTCTCGTCGTCCCGGTACCACCGTACCGATCACGCATGGGACGGCCGACGAGCCGGCATCAGGTCGGAACGCCGAAGGGCAGCGGCTGTGCGGTGGTGTTCCCACACGGGAAGCTGTTCATCCCATCCCACGGCGCACGGGGCATATCACCTCACCCCTTGATGGCTCCGGTGAGCATGCCCTTGGCGAAGTACTTCTGCAGGGAGAACGGCACCGTCCGGGCGTGACCGTAGGCGACACAACGTCCGACGAGCCCCTCGACCCGCTGCGCGACGTGGTCGACGGCCTGTTCACGCCCCCGCGGTGAACAGGCCGGACCGTGTGGCCCGCTACACCACAGATTGCCCCGGCTCGTCCCCCGAAAGGAAACTCCCGAGCCCGTGCTGTGGTTCCTCTTCCTGTTCAACCTCACCGCCGCCGTGGCCGCACCCCTCGTGGTCGACGGCACCCAGGGCTACCTCACCAGCGCCGGCATGGGCGTGGTCTCCCTCGGCGCGGGTATGGGCCTGCTCCGGAGTCGCACGCAGCAAGCCTGACCACCTCGTTCGCACACGCCAAGGCCGGCGACCGGACTCCCCCGGTCCGCCGACGTCGCCCCTTTCGAGGCCAGAGTCGGCCCAGCGCCGTGCCACCGTGCCGACGTGAGCAGATCCACCACTCACCTCGCTTGACTTAAGTAACACAATACGCTTGCCTAACTCAAGCAATTGATCGTGCGAAAACAGCTGTACGACGCCCAGCTGGGGTCACCGTCCCACCGGCTGGTCCTCGACACCTCCGTTCCACGGCAAGCCCTCGCCGCCGGGGTCGACCCCTCCGTATTCCATGAAAGCGAGTAGTGCGATGACCACGATGAAGTCCGCCCTGACCGGCGCCCAAAACCACATCGCCATGGTGGACGTCGAACGCCCGGTGCCTGGGCCGAAGGACATGCTGATGAAGATCCGCGCCTGCGGCATCTGCGGCACCGACACCTTCTTCCTGCACCTCGGCGGCATGCCGACCGGGGCCGACGGCTCGATGCGCTCCATACCGCTGGGCCACGAACCGGCCGGCGAGGTGGTCGAAGTGGGCGCCGAGGTCACCGGCTTGAAGGTCGGCGATCGTGTGGTCGTCAACCCGCAGGGCGCCCTGTCCGGCATCATCGGCTGCGGCGGCGAGCTGGGCGGCATGAGCGAGTACCTGCTCATCGAGGACGCCGAAGTCGGCAAGAGCGTCGCGGTGTTCCCCGACACGGTGCCCTTCGACGTGGCCGCGCTGAACGAGCCGATGGCGGTCGCCCGTCACTGTGTCAACCGCTCCGAGGCGAAGCCGGGCGACAAGGTGGTCGTCTTCGGCGCCGGTCCCATCGGGCTGGGTGCCACGATCTGGCTGAAGCTGCGCGGTGTGAAGCACGTCGTGGTGGCCGACGTCATCCCCGAGCGGCTGGAGACGGCGCTGGCCGTCGGCGCCGACGCCGTCATCAACTCCGCCGAGGAGGACGTCACCGCCCGGCTGACCGAGCTGCACGGCGAGGCGGCCAACGCGCTGGGCCAGCCGCGAGCGGGCACCGACATCTACATCGACGCGGCCGGCGTCGCCGCCGTCTTCAACGCCACCGTCGATGCCGCGAAGTGGGGCGCCAAGCTGGTCATGGTCGCCGTACAGAAGAAGGGCGCCGACATCGACCTCGGCGGCATGCTGCGCAGCGAGCTGACCCTCATCGCCTCGCAGGGCTACCCGACCGAGATCTTCGAGGTCACGCCGGAGATCGTGGAGCACCACGAGCGGTTCGCCAAGCTGATCAGCCACCGGGTCCCGTTCAGGGAGGCCGACCGTGCCTTCGGGTTGGCCATGACGCCGGGAGCGGCCGAGAAGGTGGTCGTCACCTTTGGCGACGAGGGGTAGGCCCGCTACCGGGACTACGTGCACAACGATCTCGTCCCCGCCTTCGGCAGCCTCAAGCTGGACGAGCTCAGGCACCGGCACATCAGCGCTTTCGTCACCGGCCGGCTCGCGGGCCCTGCGGCGGCCTTCAACTCCCGTATCTCCGACGATTTCCTCAGGCCCACCGGCACATGGCAGAGGCTCGAGTGCGATAGCGGACAGCCCCATCAGCCCGGTTGGCCGACCAGAGCCACCATGCGACTGCTGACCGAAGAAGGCTTCGACAACACCATGGTGGCCGTCGAACGGGTCGAACGTTTACTCATCAACCGAGGGACTGTTCAGGAGCGGACGGCCGACGTGCGCAACCGCCTGTCCGCACGCGCGACCTGGGCGGCTGCGGGCGCGCTCGTGCTGGGCGAGGCGCCGCCCCACCCTGAGACAGGGCCGGGCCTGGCACGCCCTTGACATCAGGACACGGTGAACGCGTCACCAGTCACGTCGCGTTCGAGGCTCGCGCCCTGGAAGCCGTAAGTACCGATATCCGCGACCTTGATCAGCAGGCAATAGCGGTCGACCGAGCCGATGATGTCGGCCACTTGGCGGTGGTTCCTTTTGAGAAAGTGGATCGCGGCCTGGTTCGCGAGGGAGCTCTGGCCGCAGACCAGCACGACTGGGCGAGTCGCCTGGGGCGGCATGAACTTGGCCACCAGCGCATACTCCACTTCGCTCTTCCGGAAGAGGTAGCGCCTGCCGCCGACGACGAACGCCACCGACTCAGGGCCCGGACCGTACGGCAGGATGCTGACGCCGGGCACATGGGCCGCGAGGTGGCCGCCTGTACGGAGGTTGGCCTCGCCGAGCGGACCGCCGATGCAGAACTCCGTGCGGTCGTCGTTGCTGCCACGGAAGTCGTCGGCGGATTCGGTGGCCACGCCACAGCCGAGCTGGCCGGCCAGGGTCGCCAGCTCGATCATGGCTCGAATCTCTTTGTGCGTCGCGACTCCTCGCGCGTCGTGCTTGTTGCCGATGACGATGAAACAGGTCTCCCCCGGAACAAGGCCGAAGAAGTCCGCCTTGCGCCGCAACACGCGGGCACGCTTGCCGCGCTCCCAGAGCCAGACGCACCCACCACCGATGAGGCTGGTCACCAGACCGACCAGCACATTGACGAGTACGGAAAAGATCGTCGCCCCCTCGCACCCCCACCGCGCACAGCGGTTCCGTGCGCCTCAAACGCCGTTGATCCTCCACGACGAACCCAGCCGGTGACAACCGGACAAGAGCCAGTGCCGCTCCACGCCGGCCGCAACAACGGCTCCGCCGACCGGGAGACCGTCTACAAACTCGCCGGCTACGGAGCGAATCGCATGTTGCGCGGTTTCACGAGACCGGTGGCCACCGCCGCCCGCCGCCCGCCGCCTCCACGAGCTTGGTCTCATCGACGGCGCACCGGAGGAATTGCTGCGCGCCGTGTACGACGGCGACGTCCTGGCAGCGGGCTTCGACGTCCCCGATTACACCGCTCCGATGTTGAAGCGCATCGCCAAGCACTTCGACGCTCACGACGTCATCACGCTGGCAACCGACGCCGACTCCGACACCAGCGACGAGGGCACGGGATACGACCCCGAGGCCGACGAAGACAGATGCGCACTGGGCTGCGCGTGAACCGCCATCCAGCAGCGTCGCGGGATCCGACTTCAATCGTGAGCGACATGGCCCTGGCGACTCAATGGCGGCCGTCCGGCGCGGATCCAAACCAACGGCGATCCTGATCGCGACGGCGAGGCCGACCGTGCAACCCGCACGTCTCAGCCGGTAACCCCCTTCGTCACGGCCACCGCACTGGACGGGCGCCCTCGGCCCTTCGCGGACGGCTTCGAGAACCGCTTCGACGTGAGCGACCACCGTCGGCTCTACCGCTTCCGGCATGGGCAGGTCGTGCGCTACGAGACAGCGATCCTCGCCCTGCAGTGGGGCACGCATGCCGGCACAACCAGCCGTGCCGGGCGCGTGCGAGAGTCCCGTTGGCCGCAGCAAGCAGCGGAGCACTGTCAGTGGCGGGTGACACCATCGGGCGCATGACGGACACCACGGCATTCGACTGGCGGTCCTTCCTGCTCAGGTGGAGCGGGGAGTGGGCGGATTCCCTGCCGGACGGCGAGACGCAGAGCGAGGACGACGAGACCGCGCGGCGGACAAGGTGGCTGGGGTTCCCGCCCGCATCCGCGGAGCGGATCGCAGCCATGGAACGGCGCCTCGGCTGTCAGATGCCCCCGTCGTACCGGGAGTTCCTCAAGGTCAGCGACGGGTGGCGGCACGCGGGCGGGTTCGTGTGGCTGCTGGCGGGGACCGAGGATGCGCGCTGGCACAACAACGAGTCGGGACTCGCGGACATGTTCGAAGAGTACCTGGACGATGACGCTGGGCCCGAGGAGCGGCGGGAGGTGGACATCTGGCGTCGCGGGCTGCAGCTCGACGTCGAGTCCGACATCACCCACGTGCTCATGGATCCCGAGGACGTGGACGGGGACGGTGAGTGGGCCGTCTACACGTGGGCGAGCTGGCGGGCCGCGCCACCCGAGCGGCACGCGAACTTCCTTGAGTTCATGCGGGACATGTACCGGGAGTTCCACAGCCTGCAGGCGCATCCGAGCGACGGGGAGCCGGTGTTCGCCAACGACACGACGCGAAAGCTGGACGCTCAGGTGGACGCGGCCCGGCTGGAGGCGCTGCGCGGTGACTGGGAACGGGCCGCAAAGACGCTGGACGAGGCCAGGGAGTTCGGCAGACCGCGGGCCGCCGGGCTGGGCGACCAGATCCGCCGCCTGCTCGGACAGACCTACATGGTGTACTTCGACGGCATGGTGACGGATCCGCAGTACGCTCCCGAGCTGCTGCCACCGCTGGTCGCCGAGCACGCGGCGCACTCGTACCGGGACGACTCCACGCTGACGTTACCATCTGCGGGGCGCCGACGACGACCTGGTGTCACTGGCTTACGCGACGCTGGACCAGGTGAGGGACGGAACGTACCGGTACACGGCGGCCGGACCGTTCGGGGAAGCGGTCGAGCGGGCGCGGGAGCTGGCGCGGTGGGGAGACACCGACGAGGCATGGCGGACACTGATAAGTGCTCTGCCCCTGTGGGAGCCGCTGGGACCGGACCACCTGGCGCCCCTGGGGTGGGTGGCCGACCCCGTGCTCGACCCGGGCGACCTGGCGTAGCTCGCGGAGCCGGACCCGGGCAACAACCGCACGTCCTACCGGTTCGTCCTGGTCGAAGGGGTGGAGCCGGAGGAATTGCCCGGACGTCTCGCGGACGGGGACGGCACCCTGCTGAACGAACCCATGACCCTGTGGGAGGCGCGCCGCAGATCGCTGCACAACAAAAGAGAGTTCTCGTCGTACGACGACAGGGCCCTCATCGCAAAACCGGCCTCGTCCTCGAAGACCAGGTAAGCCCCAGCGCCGCCGCAGTCATTCCACCTGCGGCCACACATCCTTCTTCCGCCACACCGCCGCCATCGAGCAGTCGACCTGGAACATGAAGGCGATCACCGCTCTGATCCGCGCCACGGTCCACCGCTGGTCCTTCCAGCCATGCACGGCCGGCCCGCGCGCCAACTCCTTCTCCAACTCGGCGAACTGGCCATCGGAGAGCTTGGGCAGTTTCGGCGGCCCCGCAGAGGCCAGGGCATCCATCCCGCCCCGCCGCCAAACCCGCCGCCAGCGCTCCACCGACCGCTCACTGACCCGCGGATCCTTCGCGATCACCACGTTCTTCTCACCACGAGCGAACCGCTCACAGGCCTCATACCGGATCCGCTCCCGAAACCGCCGCCGCTCTGCGGTCAGCCCGCCACCCTGCGCATACCACTTACCACCGGCCCACCGCAGGGATCAGCACACGTCACCCCGACAACACCCCGAAGAGATTCAGTAGTCCCATCTCGGTCAGCGCATCGTCGAGAGATGGGGCTTCTGTCGAACGCTGGCCAAGCTCGCGACTGACTGGCGTCTGGCCGCCTTCGCGACCGGAGCGGCCTCAGTCTCACTGACCGAAGGTTGCGGCACGCAACAGGGGCGGATTGAGCAGCCATGCCTGTCCACGGCGGTAGAGGGCGGCTGGACGGCCGATGGGGGGCAGCCACTGATCTCCCGTGGGCTGCACGAATCCCGTGGTGTTGAGTACCTTGCGGCGGAAGTTGCTCGGATCCAATTGCTGGCCCCAAATCACTTGATACACCGTGCGCAGGTCTCTGAGCGTGAACGTCTCCCCGCAGAAGGCGGTGGCCGCAGCGGTGTACTCGATCTTCCGGCGAATCTCTTCCAGGGCCTCCTCCAGGATGGCCTGATGGTCGAACGCCAAGCCGAGCGTGCCATCCTCCAAGCGCGCCACGGGGGCCCAGAAAGCACGTGCGGCGTCGGTCCCTCCGACGGGGGCCGGCAGGTTCGACCCCAGTGCGAGGTAAGCGACCGTCACCACTCTGCCCCGTGGGTCCCGTCCTGGGTCCGCGTAGGCGCCGAGTTGCTCCAGGTGCAGGCGGCTGCCGTCGATGCCGGCCTCTTCCGCCAGCTCGCGCAGGGCGCCGTCACGCAGGGTTTCGTTCTTCTGTACGTATCCTCCGGGCATGGCGGGCATGCCCTGGAAGGGCTCCAGGCCGCGCTCGACCAGGAGGACCATCAGCTGGTCGTCTCTGAGGGTGAAGATCGCGAGATCCACGGTCAGCCAGGAGGGTCCGACCTCGTCTGAGTCTTTCAGCCAGTCGTCCACCCGCACCCCTAAAGGTCTCATTGACTTAAACTCCGCCGACACTTATGGTCACTGCAACCATAACTGTAGGAGCCGGGGGTAGGACATGACCACGTCCGACGCGCCACCAGCACAGGAGACAACGCTCGAACCCACGGCCGCCACCCGCCATCTGTGTGCCGGCGTGTACGTGGACGAACGTTTCCGTGACCTTGTGATCGACGAGGTCTGCACCGCGCCGCACCGCAGGGTCGCCCCTTCCTACGGCTTCGACATCGTCCCTGTCATGCAGCACGCATGGCGTGCTGCCACGCTCAGAGCCCTCGCCCGTACCACGGTCATCGCCGCGATAGCCGGTCCCCTGCTCGCCGGAAGCGTTCCCGCGGCCATCCTCATTGCCAGCGGTTTCGGTCTCCTGTTGCTGCTGCGTCTGGCCGTAATACTGCGAGGCGTCGACAGCCAGTCGATGGCGGCCGGCAGGTCCCGACGTCGCGTCCCGGATCCCTTACGAGCTCATCGCCATCTCCTCAGGTTTCTCCTCCCGC
Organism: Streptomyces sp. NBC_00457; assembly: GCF_036014015.1. Taxonomy (NCBI): domain Bacteria; kingdom Bacillati; phylum Actinomycetota; class Actinomycetes; order Kitasatosporales; family Streptomycetaceae; genus Streptomyces; species Streptomyces sp. NBC_00457. Next base: position 1,511,187 of record NZ_CP107905.1, read on the forward strand.
GCGTCACCACGCCCAAAGCACGCGTAGTCAAACGCGTCACCACGGCCGCACTGTGGCTGGCCCTGACCATCCTGGCCATCGGCCTCCTCTATCCCCGGCAGGCACTGGCGGCGCTCCTGCTGACGGCGGCGCTCACACTCGTCTACCTGGCTGTCGGCGCCACACGCCAGTTGATCCTCAACCGCATACTGCGCACACCTGCCCTGCGCCCCTCCCGCCTGTCCGGCCGCCAGCGGGCAGCCGACCGCCAGCAGCACCACATGTGCGCCGTGTACCGCCGAACCCGACACAGCGACGACGAGGACGACGACCTCACCAAGTTCACGCTCTTCGGTGACGAATCGCCGTTCATCGGAGCGGGCGAACTCGTCTACCAGTGGAACCCGCCGATGAGCATCCAACTGCTGCGGGCCGAGTCCGACGACGAACCGCTGCACGAGCGTGAGCACGCGGTGCCACCGTTCAAGGCACACGAACTCGTCGAATACTTACGCGAAGCCGTTCTGCCGCTGAACGCCGACAGCCGCGACGTCCGGCTGCCTGCCGAGGTCCGGGACCGTGTTTACGTCGCCGAGACCGATGTCGCCGTCGACCGGTCGCTCCTTCCACACCACTTCACCCGCAGCGACCTGCGCTCCATCATCGACACGCCGGAATCGAAGCAGCACCACTTCCTCGAAATCATCACACCCGCCGACGGGTCCGAATTCGTCGCGACCGTCCTGCTGCACGTCAGCCTGCAGGGACGCACCCTGAGCCTGTCCACGGCAGCATGCGTACTCGCCCACACACCGCGCTCATTCCAGCGGGGTGAAGAGTTCGGCCACCACGGTGCTGCGGCCGTCATCTGGGCAGCTTTCAACGAACTGGGCGCGCTCCCCACCGACATCCAGTACTCATGGCGGGTCTTGCGATACCTCTACAGGGTGGCCAAGGCCGCCGTCCTGCCCCGGGACCTCACCAGGACCCGGATCCGCAACATCCTCATCGGCAGCCGCGTGAGCATACGGGAGGAGTCGTCCCAGACCTGGACCAAGGTCCAACTGGAAAAGAGCGACATCCTCGGACGCATGAAAACCATAGAGCAGCGCCTTCTCAGCGCGGCCAGCGACTTCCTCCAGGACAGGGGCGTCGATACGTCCGGCTTCAACGACCGCGCACTCAAGATAATCAACAGCGGAATTTTCAACTTCGGCGACAACAACAGCTTCACCAACAATGCCGTAGGAGACGCAGCTCAGGTCAACGTCTCCGCGAACCAGCCCGCACAGGCCGACAACGGAGCAGCCACATGACCATCAACAAAGGCATCATCAGCCGCGGCAACAACAACACCTTCAGCACCATCGCCATCGGAGAGAAGGCGCAAGCCTCCACTACCGCCCCTCTGCCCTCGGCCGAGCCCACCACCGAAGCAGGCATCCCGTGGGACCTCGGGATCGTCACCATCCTCAGTGAGGAACTCCGTTCCGTCATCGACGCGTTAAAACTCCACCGCCACAAGACACCCAGCGGCCTCTACTTCTACGAGGGCGAACGCACCGTCTCGGGCGCCACGTTGCGCATCGTGGCCACGCAGACCCAAAGCCAGGGCCAGCGATCCACCATGGCCGCCCTGGAAAACCTACGCCGCCACTACAAACCCCGTCTGTGGGCCCTCGTCGGCATCGCCGGAGGCATCCATGACGACCACGCCCGAATCGGCAACGTCATCGTCTCCACCGACGTCGTCTACTACGAAAACCGCAAGATCAATCCTCAAGACACCAGCCGCCGCGGAGAACACCGACAAGCGCCGGCGCACATCGTCCACGCCGTGAACGCCTACTTCACCGACCACGGGACACCGGCTCGCATCAACGGCCAAATGACCGCTCACGCAGGCGACCAGTACGAGGTCTACCCCGGAGTCATCGGGTCCGGCGAAGCCGTCATCGCCGACCGGGCCAGCGACATCCGCACCTACCTGACCACATACCACGAAAAAGTCCTCGCCGTCGACATGGAAGCCGGCGGCCTCAGCCAGTACTGGCAGGAAAACTCCGTCCACGGCACAACCAACCCCGGCTGGATCGTCATCCGCGGCGTATCCGACAACGCAGACGAACACAAGGGCCACAGCCACCACGAACTCGCCGCACGCAATGCCGCCCACGTGCTCAGCCAACTGCTCCCCTACTTCTGAAGACCCAGCCCCGAGCGTCGGCACAGCCCAAGGAGACCTCCCACCACCGGAGCCCCAGCATGAACGCCTTCCTGCTCGGCATCCTCAGCTCCCTCGCCACCAGCGCCCTCCTGCTCGCCCTCAGCCTCCTGCGCGCCGCACGCCCTCTGTGGTGGCTCACCGGCGCCTGTTCCTGGTTCACCGGCACGGGACTCCAGCGTCTCTACCGCCGCCAAGCCTCCGCAGAGCCGTCCATGCGCCAGGACCTCGCCCGCGCCCAGTGGGTCAAAGTCATGGCAGGACGCGGCAACATACTCACCCGCGAAGCCTTCGCTCCCCTGTGGTCGGGCACCATCTCACCCGCATCCGTCCAGATCCTGCTCCCCGACCCCGACACACCCCACGATTCCTGGCTCGACCGCCGCTCCCACAATGTCGCCCACTTCGACCCGGGCTTCACCCCTGACCTCCTCAGAAGCCAGGTCCGAGCCAACATCGACTACCTCACCCAAGCCGCTCACACACAACCCGGCATCCGACTGCGCCGCTACAACCTCCCCCACACATGCCGCGTCGTCGCCACCGACAAGGCCGCCTACCTCACCTTCTACAGCGACAACGCGCACGGCCGGAACTCGCCCTGCCTGTACGCACGGGCACCCGGCCTCCTCTACACCATCGCCCTCCAACAATTCGACACCACATGGGCCAACAGCACTGAAGCCCCCCTCACACCGCATCCCTAACATCAATTTTCACGCGTAGTCCTCGAGCTCAGCGGTAGCGATCTTTGCCGTCCCCAGATTCGGCCTGCGACCACCAGCCCTCCAGGAACACGAAAAGCCGCCCTCCCACGAACGAGAGAACGGCCTCCGACCTGCATCAAAGCTGGTCGGGACGACAGGATTTGAACCTGCGACCCCTTGACCCCCAGTTGGGTGCTCCATGAGCGGCGTGCGAAGGATCGTTCTTCGAGGTCACTGTCCAGCGTACTCGGCCGAGTAAAGGAGTCTGCGCTCTCAGGCCTCCGCCGGACAGCCTCGTTCGCCTCAGGCACCGCCTTCCGCTCGTCGAGGGGAACCGCAACGAACTCTGCTTTTCCATCGTCGCGCTTCGGCCAAGAGCCAGCAAGTCGGAACGTGTATACGGTCTTTGCGCTCTGAGGTGACGCTGGCCGACGTGCCATCGAGACCCACCTGGCGGTCGAATCGTTGAAAGGAACGCCTTCGTCGAGCGCCCTGGCCTCCCGCAGCGCCGAGTGCCCTCGACAACCCTCCGAGGTGAAGCGATCCCCAATTGATGGACGCTCTACGCGTTGACTCCAGCCCCGAGTTGGGGCTGCTGGACGTAGTCAACGGCTGCGTGTTCGGCGGACGGATATCACGGATCGCCGCGGGCAAGCGCTGCTGGTTGAAACCAGGCGACCATTCCGCAGTGACGAGCGTGACTTCGGCCAGGGCGTGCAGGGGCACACTGTCGGGTGCGGTCATCGTGCTGATCTCCTTCGAGCTTCGACACCTCGAAGATCAGCCGGTGGCCGTTCATCTATGCGGGCCTCACACCGACGCCGGAACAAACCCCCGGATCAGGTCTAACCCGTACACCATCTCCATGGACGCAGCCCGCGGGCTGCCGGTCGTAGGTGCTCAACAGCCCTTCGACGCGCGGCGAGGCGGAGTCACCTGGATGACTCCGCCTGAACCACTTCTCGGGACGGGCAGGCCGATATCCGCAATCGCTCCCTTTCGTCATTCGTCTACTCGGTGGCGATCCAGCGCTCGAAGGCCGCATGATGCCGCTCCGATGCGGCGAGCAGGTTGGTGTACACCTGACGCGCGTCCGGGGCCGTGAGTCCGGACAGCGCCGCGGTGAGCGCGGCGATGTCTTCGGTCTCGACAGTGCGCCCCGCGTTCAGGGCCTCGTTCAGGCTGACTTCGCCCTGCTTCAACAGGCGGTCATAGGTTGCCTGGACGGTGGGGTCGGTGAAGTCGCCCGTCGCCTTGCCAGTGGTCGGGTCGGTGACGTCGTAACGGTCCAGCAGGGTGCGGACAGCGGTCAGGTGGTGGGTCTCGGCTGCCGCGATCCGCTCGAAGATCCGCGCGTCGTGGCGGTCCGCGAATACCGTGTACAGGTCGTGGGCCAGCTTCTCCTCCTCGGCCATGCTCGCGAGCGTGGTCTTCTGGGCGGCGGTCAGGGTGCCTTGCTCGGCGAGGCCGGACCGGATGCAGGTCCCGTCTCCTAGGCCGTCCCCCATGCCGTGGCCATGGCGGTGCGCGTACTGCCCGCCGTCTGCCGTCAGGCTCTGCGCGATGGTCCGGTCGGGCGTCGATCGCCCGCCGCCCGAGTCCGCGGTCACCGGGCCCACCGCCAGGACGCCGGCGATGGCGAGGGCGCCCGCGGTGATGGCCGTGGCCACCTTGACGTTGCGCTTCATGATTCCTCCTTCGGTCCGCGGGGACCTGGTCCGTTCCCGCATCATCACCGTCGTGGCGGGCGCTGCAGTCTGTATGCCGTGTATGTGGAGACGGGATGGAGACCGTCCGGGCGGGCGGATTGGGCTGTTCGGCCCTCGTCGGCGGACCACCCGGGCGCGTAGGTGTGGGACATGGCCACCACGGTGCTCGTCGTCGAGGACGAGAAGGAGATCCGCGAATTGCTGCGGCGCTACTTGGAGCGCGCCGGCTACGGCGTGCTGACGACCGGGTCGGGCGCGGAGGCGGTACGGCTGCTGGCTGAGCGAGGGGTCGGCCTGACCCTGCTCGATCTCGGGCTGCCTGACGTGGACGGGGACGAGGTGCTGCGTGAGGCGCGTGAGCGGGGCCGGGTGCCAGTGGTGGTGCTCACGGCGCGCACCACCATCGAGGACCGCATCCACGGACTGCGACTGGGCGCCGACGACTATGTGACCAAGCCGTTCAGCCCCACCGAGGTGGTGCTCAGGGTGGGCGCGGTCCTGCAGCGCGCCCGGGGTACGGCGACGGATGCGGCGCCGGTCTCGTCGTACGGCGGAGGACGGCTGCGCATCGACGAGGCCCGGCACGAGGCGGCGCTGGACGGCGCAGAGCTGCAGCTGACGCCCACCGAGTGGGGTCTGCTGACCGCGCTGGCATCGGTGCCCGGACGGGTGTACTCACGCTATGAACTCGTCAACCGGGTGCGTGGCTACGAGTTCGCCGGCTACGAGAGGACCGTCGACTCGCATGTGAAGAACCTGCGCCACAAGCTCGGGTCCGCCGGCTCGGCCCTTGTGGAGACGGTGTTGGGCGTGGGCTACCGCCTGGGGTGGTCCCGTGACCCCTGAGTCTTCGCTCCGCCCCGGTGCACAGGTCCCGCCCGCTCAACCGACGGGCGGACTGGGCCCGTTGGGCCGACGACTGTTCGCCGCGTTCGCCGTGGTCGCGCTGGCCTCCGTGGCCCTGCTGACGGCCGCGGCGCTCGTCGGCACCGACCGCGGGCTGAGCAGTGCCCACCAGGCCGATCGCCAACGCACCGCCTCCCGGGTGGCCGCGGCCGCGGCGGACGCCTACCGGGCCGTGGGCGGCTGGACGGCCGCGGACCTCGCCGCCGCCCAGGCGCTGGCCAACAGCAGCGGGGCGGCACTGACCGTGCGGGATGCGAACGGCCGTGCCGTCCTCGGCGCCGACGGCTCCGGAACCGGCCACGACGTGCCCGGCTGGCAGCACGGCCCACACGGGCCCGGCAACGCCTCCGGGCCCAGCGCGAGCGCATCCGTCGTGGTGGACGGCAGCACGGTCGGCGCAGTGCAGCTGCGCTTCCCGGCCGGGACAGGCTCGGCGGGACTGTCCGTGGCCTGGGGCTGGGTGACCGCCGCCGCACTCGGCGCTCTCGCCCTCGCGCTGGCCGTCAGCTGGTTCGTCACCCGGCGCCTGACCGCTCCCGTCGTCCGGGTCGCGGCCACCGCCCGCGCGCTCGCCGCCGGAGACCGTGGCGCCCGTGCCCGGATCGACGGCCCGGGCGAACTGGGCGATCTCGCCCGCGCCTTCGACGCCATGGCCGACGAAGTCACCCGCACCGAGCAGGCCCGCCACCGGCTTGCAGCCGACATCGCCCACGAACTGCGCACCCCGCTCGCGGCGTTGCAGGCAGGGCTCGAAGAGCTCCGCGACGGCTACGCCGACCCTGCCCCGAACCGCCTGGCCGCCCTCCACGACCAGTCCCTGAGACTGGGCCGCGTCGTCGGTGACCTCGGCGAACTGGCGGAGGCCGAGTCGGTCCGGCTCTCCCTCCACCTGGCCGAGGTGGATCTGACGGCCCTGGTCCGTGCCGCCGTGGCCGACCGCGAGGCCGACCTGCGCACCGCCGGGCTGACCGTGCGCACCCGCACGGGCCCTGCTCCCCTGCCGGTGCGCGCCGACGCGGACCGCCTGCATCAGGCTCTCGGCAACCTTCTGAGCAACGCCGCCCGCCACTGCCGTCCCGGCGACACAGTCACCGTCACCACCTCCACCACCGCCGCCGCCGAAGCACTCGTCGAGGTGGCGGACACCGGACCGGGCATCCCCGCCGACGAGCTCCCCCATGTCTTCGACCGCCTCTGGCGCGGCGCCCGCGCCCGCTCGACCGGCGGCAGCGGCATCGGCCTGGCCGTGGTCAAGGAGCTGGTCACCGCCCACGGCGGCACGGTTACCGCAGACTCCGCACCAGGTGGCGGGGCCCTGATGGCCCTCCGCCTGCCCATGGCCGACGCACGGCGCTCCGGGGCCGCCCGCGGATCGCGCGCAACGCCGGAGGTTGCCCCACAGGCAAATACCCCATGGGGTATTTGACGCTCCCCTCGAGGCCGCCGTACTCTCGCCAGTGAGAAACCCCCGGGGGTATTTGAGGAGGCAACGAAGTGGCTCGTGAAGCAACGCAGGAGGCCTTCGCGGCGGCCTGGGCCGACGGTGGGCTCGTGGTCGACGTACGGGAGGCGGACGAGTACGCCGCCGGACACGTACCAGGCGCGCGGCTGATGCCTCTGCGCACCGTGCCGGCGCAGTGCGGCGAGCTGCCCGCCGACCAGCCGGTGTACGTGATCTGTGCCAGCGGCAACCGCAGCAGGACCGCCGCCGACTGGATGAACTCCCGTGACATCGACGCCTACTCCGTAGCCGGCGGCACCTCCGCCTGGGCCCGCGCCGGACGCCCGGTCGCGGCAGGACCCATCGAGCACGCGGCCTGACCCCACACCGACACCCGCACCGCACCCGCACCCGCACCCGCACCCGCACCCGCACCAGAAGTGAAGGAGCTCCGTCTTGGCCGCCACCCCCTCACCCACCGGCGAGCCGGTCTCCGGCCGCCACCGCGTCGCCGTCGTCGGCGGCGGCAGCGCCGGCATCAGCGTCGCCGCCCGCCTGCGGCGGGCAGGCGTCAGGGACATCACCCTCATCGAACCGTCCGACACCCACTGGTACCAACCGCTGTGGACCCTGGTCGGCGGCGGCCAGGCACGCCTGCGCGCCACCCGCCGCCCCGAGGGGTCAGTCATACCCGACGGCGTGCGCTGGATCCGCCGGCGCGCCCTGGCCGTTGACCCCGACGTCCGCACGGTGACACTCTCCGGCGGCGGCGAACTCACCTACGAGTACCTGGTGCTGGCGCCCGGCCTCCAGCTCGACTGGAACGGCGTGCCCGGCCTGGCCGAGGCCATCGGCCACGACCGGGTGAGCAGCAACTACGCACCCGAGTACGCCCCGCGCACCTGGGAGCTGATCAGGCACATGCGCTCCGGTACCGCTGTCTTCACGCACCCGGCCACGCCGCTGAAGTGCGGCGGCGCTCCGCAGAAGATCGCTTACCTGGCCGCGGACCACTGGCGCAAGCAGAAGGTGCTTGACCGCATCCGGATCATCCTCGTCCTCCCCGACCCGGCGCTGTTCAAGGTGCCCGCCTGGTCGCAGGTCCTGGAGAAGGTGGCCGCCCGGTACGGGATCGAGGTGCGGCTGCACTCCGAGATGACCGCCGTCGACGGCACCGCCCGCGAGATCACCGTCACCGAGCACGCGAACGGCACGAAGGAGTCCATCGGCTACGACCTCCTGCACGCCGTGCCGCCGCAGAGCGCCCCCGACTGGATCAAGACGGGCCCGCTCGCCGACCCGGCGAGCCCCCAGGGGTTCGTCGCCGCTGACAAGCACACCCTCCAACATCCGTCCTACGACAACGTCTTCGCGCTCGGCGACGTGGCGAACCTGCCCACCTCGAAGACCGGCGCGGCCGTGCGCAAGCAGGCACCAGTCGTGGCCGCCAATCTGCTCGACGCGATGCACGGTCGGGCTCCGTCGCATCGTTACGACGGCTACACGTCCTGTCCGCTGGTGACCGCCCGCGACCGGATGCTGCTCGCCGAGTTCGACTACGACCTGAACCCCACACCCACCTTCCCGCTGCTCGACCCCTTCAAGGAGCGGCGCACGATGTGGTTGTTCAAGCGGTACGGCCTGCCGCCCGTGTACTGGCACGGCATGCTCACCGGCCGCCTCTGACCGGCCGGCCCGGGACATCCCCCGACCCGGGCCGGTCACCCCGCCCTCGAATCAAGGGCGCATCAGACCCATTTATATACCCCCAGGGGTATAAGCCGTCACGCTCTTCCGACACGGAGGTCACCCGAAGATGTTCTTCGCCCAGTACTACCTCGACTGCCTCTCCCAGGCGTCGTACATGATCGCCGACGAGACCACCGGCCGGGCCGTCGTCGTCGACCCCCGCCGCGACGTCTCCGAATACCTCACCGACGCCGCCGAGCACGGTTTCACCATCGAGGCCGTCGTCAACACCCACTTCCACGCCGACTTCCTCGCCGGCCACCTGGAGCTGGCCGACCGCACCGGCGCCTGGATCGGCTACGGGCAGCGCGCCGAGGCCGAGTACCCCATCCGAAAGCTGACCGACGGCGAGCGCATCAGCCTCGGCGACGTGCACCTGCAGATCCTCGAAACCCCCGGCCACACGCCGGAGTCGATCAGCGTCCTGGTGTACGAGCACACCTCCGACGCCATCCCCTACGGCGTCCTGACAGGCGACGCGCTGTTCATCGGCGACGTGGGCCGGCCCGACCTGCTCGCCTCCATCGGCGTGACCGCCGACGAACTCGGCCGCATGCTCTACGACACCATCCAGCACAAGCTGATGGCCCTGCCCGACGCCGTCCGGGTCTTCCCCGCGCACGGCGCCGGCTCCGCCTGCGGCAAGAACCTCTCCACCCAGCGCCAGTCCACCATCGGCGAACAGCGCGCGACCAACTACGCCTGCCGGCCCATGAGCGAGGAGAAGTTCGTCGCGCTGGTCACCGAGGGACAGCCGTCCGCGCCCGCGTACTTCGTCTACGACGCCATCCTCAACCGCAAGGAGCACGGCCTGTTCGACGCAGCTTCCGCGCCCCGGCCGCTGTCGGTCGAGGAGTTCATGCGGCGGCGCGCGGCGGGGGCCGTCGTGGTCGACGCCCGCTCGCCGCAGGACTTCGCGCCCGGGTATCTGCGCGGGTCGGTGAACGTGCCCGCGGACGGCCGCTTCGCCGAGCAGGCCGGCATGGTCGTCGCCCCCGAGCAGGACGTCGTCGTCATCGCACCGCAGGATCGAGAGGAGGAGGTCGTCACCCGACTCGCCCGGATCGGCTTCGACAGGGTCGGCGGATATCTGCGCGAGCCCGAGGGCACCTTCCCGTCCCTGGCCGACGAGATGGAGCAAGCCAGCCGCCTGACCGCCGACGAACTGCACCGGCTGCTGGACGGTGAGGAGCCGCCGCTGGTCCTGGACGTGCGCAACACCGCCGAGCGCGAAGAGGGCTTCATCGAGGGCTCGTTGCACATCCCGCTGGCCGAACTGACCCGCCGTATCGACGAGGTCCCGGCCGACCGGCCCCTGATCGTCCACTGCGCGGGCGGCCACCGCTCTTCCATCGCCGCCAGCCTGCTGCGCCATCAGGGCCGCACCGACGTCTCCGACCTGCTCGGCGGCTACGGCGCCTGGCTCGCCCTGCCCGCATCGGTCGACGTCTGATCCACCGCACGCCGGGCGGCGGCCGAAACCGTCGGCCGCCGCCAGCCCCGCAAACCGCTTCAGCGACAGCAAGGAATCCCATGACCACCCATGCCGACAAACCCCGGCTCGATCCCGCCGCCCTGCGCAACCTGACGCAGGACGGCGAAGGCCCGCGCCTGCTGGACGTGCGTACGCCCGGCGAGTTCCGCACCGCCCACATCCCCGGCTCCTACAACGTCCCCCTCGACACCCTGCGCGAACACCGCACCGAACTGCTGCACCACCTCGACGAGGACGTCATCCTCATCTGCCGCTCCGGCGCCCGCGCCGCCCAGGCCGAACAGGCCCTCGCCGAGGCCGGACTGCCCAATCTGCGCGTCCTCGACGGCGGCGTCACCGCGTGGGAGACCGCCGGGGGCCCGCTCACCCGCGGCCCCGAACGCTGGGACCTGGAACGCCAGGTGCGCCTGATCGCCGGATCCATCGTGGCGGTCACCGGTATCGCGGGCCTGTTCCTGCCCGGACTGCACCTGATCGGCACCGCCGTCGGCGCCGCACTGACCGTCGCCGCACTCACCAACACCTGCGCGCTGGGCATGCTGCTGGCGAAGCTCCCCTACAACCGCGGCCCGCGCACCGACCTCGACACCGTCGTCGCCAGCCTGCGGGGCCCGTCATGATCGCCCTGATCATCGCCGCGTCGCTGCTCATCGGCGTCAGTCTCGGCATCCTGGGCGGCGGCGGATCCATCCTGACCGTGCCCATCCTGGTCTACCTGGCCGGCATGGAGACCAAGGAAGCCATCGCCACCTCCCTGTTCGTCGTCGGCGTCACCAGTGCCGCCGGGGTGGTCTCACACGCCCGCGCCGGACGCGTCCGGTGGCGTACGGGGCTGCTGTTCGGCCTGGCCGGCATGACCGGCGCCTACGCCGGCGGGCGACTGGCCGAGTTCATCCCCGGCACCGTCCTGTTGCTCGCGTTCGCCCTCATGATGATCGCCACCGCCGTCGCCATGATCCGCGGCCGTCGCGAGGCGCCGAAGCGGGTCCACCACGAACTCCCCGTCCTCCACGTCCTGCTGGACGGCATCGTGGTGGGACTGGTCACCGGACTGGTCGGCGCGGGCGGCGGCTTCCTGGTCGTCCCCGCCCTCGCCCTGCTCGGCGGCCTGCCGATGACCGTCGCCGTCGGTACCTCGCTGCTGGTCATCTCCATGAAGTCCTTCGCAGGCCTGGCCGGTTATCTCGCCGCCGTGCACATCGACTGGGGGTTCGCGGCCCTCGTCACCGCGACGGCAGTCGTCGGCAGCGTGATCGGCGGCCGTCTCGCCGGACGCATCCCGCAGGACGCCCTGCGCAAATCCTTCGGCTGGTTCGTCGCCGTCATGGGCGTCTTCGTCCTGAGCCAGCAGATCAGCTCCGATCTGCGCCACACGCTGCTGACCAGTCCGTGGTCCTGGGCCTCCGTGGCCACGGCGGCGGGGGTTGTGTTCAGCTGGTACATGCTGCGCAAGTCCGAGCGAACGACCGGCTGGGCGAACGACGCGGCCCCGCCCATCAAGGAAGGCGAACGGACGGCCCCGCATCCAACAGGAGCGGTGCCAACCAGTGGCGCTGCGACATCACCGCACGACACGTAGCCGGGCATCCCGAACCTCTGACGAACCCGGCCCCGGGAGTGTCCGGGTGCCTCGAGTCACACCCCTCCGCTGACCGAGGCCGAACCGGAGAAGCTGTTCCCGGCGCTCGCCTGGCCCGACTTCATACCTGAGGGGGTATCAAGGTGATCTCATCCCCATTCACCGTCAAGTGGGCCGTCGAGCCGGGCAGCCACTGCGCCGACACTCGGCCGGTAGGCCCACCGACGCCGGCGGCAGAACAACACGCCCGCCAGGATGTCCGTACGCGGCTGCTGCTCCGATTTCCGGATGCCCCACCCGCGGTAGTGGACATCGCGGTGGCAGAGGCGTTCGCGTACTTCGCGGATGCACGCGTTCGGCACTACGTTCCCGTTCTGTCCCTCAAGCGCGCCTCGGGGCTGTTGTCCGACCGACTCGGCGCCCGGGGCGCGGCAAGCGGTGGGCCGTGAGACCGACCCCGAAGTGCGTCCTCGACCGATCCCGATCCTGCAACGCGTGCATCGCCCCGGACCCGAGCAGCTGCCCGTACCCCTATCTCCTCGCAGGAGACGACGAGGCGGACCCGGATGACGGCGACCGTACGGGCGAGGATTCCACCCACACGGAGAAGTGAGGTGCGCGAGATGGACGCAGCGGGCTGGGACGAGCGGTATCGGGGCAGCGAACTGGTGTGGAAAGCGGAGCCGAACCGGTTCGTCGAGGAGGAGTTGGCCGATCTGAAGCCGACGGGGCGGGCGGTGGACATCGCCGCCGGCGAAGGGCGCAACGCGATCTGGCTCGCGGAGCAGGGCTGGGACGTGGACGCCGTGGACTTCTCCGCCGTGGCACTGGAGAAGGCCGAGCGGTTGGCCGCCGAGCAGGGTGTCCGGCTGCGATCCGTCCGCGCCGACCTGACGGTCTGGGCGCCTCCGGAAGGGGCGTACGACCTGTCTCTGATCTCGTATCTTCACCTGCCCTGGGCCCAGATGACGCAGGTGCTGCGGCAGACGGCGAACGGAGTACGCAAGGGCGGAACCCTGCTGCTCGTCGGCCACCACGCGGCCAATCCCGAACACGGCCACGGCGGCCCGCAGGATCCGCGTGTACTGTACACCGCTGAGCAGGTGGCCGATCTTTGGCGACCGTACGCCGACATCCTGCGGGCCGAGGCGGTCACCCGGCCGGTGACCGACTCCGAGGGTGGAAGCCGTACGGCTGTCGACGCCCTCGTGCGCGCTGTACGGCGATGACACCGTCCCGCGAGGCCAGGCGCGTTGTCGTCGGGTGAAGACCTGCTCGCGCCGGCCGGGACCGGTCAGCCCCTCGGTCTCCTCCGGAGGCGGCACGGCGACCGTGGCGACCACGAGGACGTCGCAGGTCAGCCGGATGCTGGGTACACCGTCCGCGGGTCCAGTCGACCCGCTCGTTCCGCACGATCCTGTAGTCGACAGCGGCGTGCAACTGCCGCGGGCGGGATCGCGCCAGATGGCGCGGCTGAGCCAAGCCGAAGGGGCCGAACAGCAGACCGGGCTGGTAGACGTGGTCGTCATCCTGGCCGACGATCGTGATGTGGCATTCGCCCTCGCCGTATATGCGGCGCAGCCGGTCGGCCGTCAGCGTGCCTACGGCGCCGCCGAGTATCACGACGCGTTTGCCCATGTCCCCACTGTCGTTCGGGAGATGAGGCCCGGGCATGGGCCACTGGTCCCCGTCCTGGTACCCACGCGGGTATGTCTTCGCCTGCCCCGCAGGCCCCACGCGCTGCATTTCCGTCTCGAAACCCCTGAAAAAATACCTACCAGGGTATGCCGCCACGACTGCCGGCGCGAGGGCCGAACGGCCCTCGCCGCACCCCTTCGACCTCTCGATCAGCCGAGCCTTTCGCGGTCGACTGGAACCTGGCAGCAGCCGACGCCAGCGAGAAAGGGTCCGGCCATGACCGGCACCGCACCACAGACCCTCAGGACGAACCAGCCGCAGGACGCGGACGTGCACCGCTTCGAGGTGGCCCACGTCGACCGCGACATCTACACCGTGGACATCCGCGGCCACCACATCCAGGTCGACCAGCCCATTGAGGCGGGCGGCACGGACATCGCACCCACCCCCACCGAGCTGTTCGCCGCCTCCGTGGCCACCTGCGTCGCCTTCTACGCGGGCCGTTTCCTCCACCGCCACGGCCTGGACCAAGCCGGACTGCGCGTCCGTACGGAATTCACCATGGCCACCGACCGGCCCGCCCGCGTGGCCTCCGTGCACGTCACGATCAGCCCGCCGCCCGGACTGCCCGAGCAGCGCCGTGCGGCCCTGCTCGCCGTCGCCTCCCGCTGCACGGTCCACAACACACTGCACCAGCCACCCGAGATCGGCATCGAGCTGGCACCATGACCCCGCCCTCGGCGCCACCCACGTCACCCGTCCTGGACCGCATCCGCCGTGGCCTCATCGGCGACGACGAGGTGCTGGACGGCCCCTACGGCCCCCGACGCCTCGTGTACGCCGACTACACCGCCTCCGGCCGCGCCCTGGACTTTGTCGAGGACTTCGTGCGCGAGCAAGTGCTGCCCCTCTACGGCAACACGCACACGGAGAGCTCGAGCACCGGGCTGCAGACGACCCGGCTGCGCGAGGACGCCCGGCGCATCATCCGCGATGCGGTCGGCGGCAGCGAGGACAACCTCGTGATCTTCTGCGGCTCGGGAGCCACCGCGGCGGTCAACAAACTGGTGGGCATCCTGGAGCTGCGTCGGCCCGACCCGCTCCCGCAGGCCGTACGTCCAGTCGTGTTCGTCGGCCCGTACGAGCACCACTCGAACGAACTGCCCTGGCGGGAGTCAGTTGCGGACGTCGTGGTCATCGATGAGGACGCGGACGGTCACATCGATCTCGATGAGCTGGAGGCGCAGCTGGTCCGGTACGCCGACCGGCCGCTGCGCATCGGCAGCTTCTCTGCCGCCTCGAACGTCACGGGCATCCTGACCGACGCCGACGGCATCGCGCGTCTGCTGCACGCTTACGGCGCCCTGTCGTTCTGGGACTACGCGGCCGCCGCTCCGTACGTTCCGATCCGGGTCGCGGAAAGCGCGCCCGGCGCGGGCGACCAGAAGGACGCGATCTTCCTCTCCCCGCACAAGTTCGTCGGCGGTCCGCAGACACCGGGCGTGCTCGTCGTCCGCCGCGAACTGGTCCGCAACCAGGTGCCCTCCGCGCCCGGCGGCGGCACGGTCGCCTTCGTCGACCCGATCGGCCACCGGTATCTGGACGACCCGGTCGCCCGCGAGGAGGGCGGCACCCCGGCCATCGTGGAGTCGATCCGCGCCGGGCTGGTCTTCGCCCTCAAGCAGGCCGTCGGGACCGACATCATCCAGGCTGCCGAGGAGCGGCACTGGAAACGTGCGCTCGCACGGTGGGACCGTGTCCCCGGCATCGAGGTCCTCGGCAACCACGACGCTCGGCGCCTGTCCATCGTCTCCTTCCGCGTCCGTCACGGCGATCACTCCTATCTGCATCACAACTACGTCGTCGCCCTGCTCAACGACCTGTTCGGCATCCAGGCCCGGGGCGGCTGCTCCTGCGCCGGCCCCTATGGGCACCGCCTGCTGGCGATCGATCCCGCCACCTCCCACGCCCTGCTCGACGAGGTCGTCCACGGCTGTGACGGCATCAAACCCGGCTGGGTTCGCATCAACTTCAACTACTTCATCAGTGACACCGTCCGCGACTACCTCATCGACGCCGTCGGCCTAACCGCCATGTACGGCCACCGGCTCCTGCCCGACTACCGTTTCAACCCGCACACCGGACAGTGGCGCCACCGCGACGGCCCCGCCGAACCCCCGCTGCGACTGGCCGAAGTGCGCTTCACCGCCGACGGACAGAGCACCACATCGGCGGTTCGTCATCACCGGCTGGGCGAGGAGACGCTGTCCGGCCAACTCGACCGTGGACGCGAGGTGCTCACCTGTCGTCCGGACCTCCTCGACGACGGCCCCACCGGGCTGTCGGCCGAATTCGAGCGGATGCGCTGGTTCCCGCTGCCGCCCGCCTGCCTGGAACAAACCCGGACCGGCGCCGGTTGAACCGTACACCCGGATACCCCACCGGGTATACGAGAGGAGAGCGGAACCGCATGCCCACCATTGAACTGACCAAGGACAACTTCGAGGAGACCGTGACCGGCTCCGGCATCGTGCTCATCGACTTCTGGGCCGCCTGGTGCGGGCCGTGCCGCATGTTCGGCCCCGTCTATGAGAAGGCGGCCGAGCGCCACTCGGACATCGTGTTCGGCAAGGTCGACACCGAGGCCCAGCCCGAGCTGGCGGGGGCCTTCCGGATCTCTTCCATCCCCACCCTGATGGCTGTCCGCGACCGGACCGTCCTGTACTCACAACCGGGCGCCCTGCCGCCGCAGGCCCTGGAGGAGCTCATCGGCAAGATCCGGGCCGTCGACATGGACGACGTACGCCGGCAGGCCGCAGCGGGCACAGAGGAGCGAAGCTGACGCTTCGGCATACGTCCAAGGCGCCACGGCGTCGGCGTGAGCGCCCTGGAGCGCGGGGGTCACCGGCTGCGCAGGGCGGCGAGCGCCGCGTCGAGGTCGGCCGCCCGAGGGCGGTTGTGGGGCAGCTTGCCGAGGAGGACCGCCATGCCGCACGTGTCGGTGACCGCGGAGAAGACCAGCCCGCCCGCGATACCGGCGGCGAGGAACTGGAACGCGGGGTGCACGAGCAGACCGAGGACGAGCCCCAGAACCACCACCGCCCCGGCGGTGAAGCGCACCTGCCGTTCCATGCTCCAGTTGGCCCGGGTGTCGCAGGCGGCGGGACGGTGCAGGTCGTGACCGTCGGCGGCCCAGGCGCCGGTGCCTCCGGCGAGGGTGGCGGTCTGTATGCCCTGCTCGGCCAGTTGCCTGCAGGCGCTCTCCGAACGGGCGCCGGAGGCGCACACGACGAGGACGTCGCCGCGCTCGGCGGCGTGTCGTATCTCCGGCAGCGCCCGCCGGAGCCGGTCCAGGGGGATGTTCAGAGCGCCGGGCAGATGGCCGGAGGCATACTCGGCGGGCGTGCGTACGTCGATGACGGTGAGCTCGTGCAGCCGGGTGCGGGCCTGGTCGGTACGGAGGGCGACGGGGGTGAGGGGGCTGGTCATGTCAGGTGTGATCCTTAATGGTCGACGGCGCCCCGAACCGGGACGTACAGTACCCCTAGGGGTATTTTCTGAGGAGTGATCGTGGAGCTGGAGCTCGAGGGTGCGGACCTGAAGGCCGTGCTGAACCGACTGCGCCGTGCGCAGGGTCAGATCTCCGGTGTGATCCGGATGATCGAGGAGGGGCGTGACTGCGAGGACGTCGTCACGCAGCTCGCCGCCGCCTCACGGGCGCTCGACCGCGCCGGTTTCGCGATCATTGCGACCGGCATGCAGCAGTGCATGACCGACATCGAATCCGGCCGCAAGAACGGCGAGGACGCGGATGCGATGCGTGCCCGGTTGGAGAAGCTATTCCTGTCGTTGGCGTGAGGGTTCTCGCCGCGGCGGTCGCCACGGCACCGCATCGATCAGCATGAAGGCCGCCACCGCCAGCAGCACCAGGGCGAAGATTCGCTGAAGCATGCGTCCGTAGACCCTCGCGACCGGCCGTCTCCCGTCCCAGGCACCGAGGATCGCGGCCGCGACGAAGCGCCCGACGACCACCCAGTCCAGGCTCTCGATCGTGCCGGCGCACGTCGCAAGCGGGGCCAGGTTGGCAGGGACAGCCAGTACGCTGCCGCCGCCCCCGAGCGCGGCGGCCAGGGCGAGTATCAGAGTGCTCAGGCGACGGTGCCGTTCCCGCCGCGCTGGTCCACCACCGGCAGCCCCGCCCCAGCCCAGTCCCGCATGCCGCCGATCACGTCCACGGCCTCCGCGCCCCGGGCGGCCAGCAGTTCGGCGGCCTGCCGGGAGCGGTTGCCCGAGCGGCAGATCACGATCAGGGGCCGTGCCTGCGCCTCGGCGGGCAGTCCGGCCCCGGCGACCAGCGCCGAGAGGGACAGGTGTACGGCTCCGGGGGCGTGCCCCGCCTGCCATTCGTAGGGTTCGCGGACGTCGAGCAGTACGTCGTCGGCATCGCTCTCAGCGGCGATTCCGTTCCCGTGGCCGGTGCGCGCGGCCGCCTCCTGCACGGTCACCCGCCCCGGGCCGCCCCGTTCTCGTCGGAAGATGCTCATTTCGGTGTCTGGCTCCTGTTTCCCATGTCGGTACGGAGGGTTGATGGGCGCTCCGCGGCACTCGCTGCCGTCAGCTGTTCCGCACGGCGAGTCCGGCCTTCTCGGCCGCGTCGAAGGAGTCGTCGACGGCGACGACGTCACGGCCCGCCGCCTCCAGCAGAGAGGCGGCGATCGCGGCGCGCATCCCGCCGGCGCAGTGCACCCACACCTCACCTGCGGGCACCTCGTCGAGGCGGCGGTGCAGGGCGTGGACCGGGATGTGGACCGAGCCCTCGATGTATCCGCCCACCTGTTCCGAAGCACGCCGGACATCGAGCACGACGACGCCCTCCGCCGGGTACCGGCCGGCGAGATCGGCGAACGTGGCCCGCGGGAAGGAAGCAAGGGCCTCGCTCTCCCGGACCCAGCCGCCGGGGTGGCCGGTAGCCGCCGCGGCAGGGCGGTCGATGCCCACGCGCACCAGCTCGCGCTGGGCGGCGGCGAGCTGCTCGGCCGATTCGGCGAGCAGCGTGACCGGCTTACCCCACGGGATCAGCCAGGCGAGATACGTGGCGAGCTGCCCTTCGGCCTCGAAGTTGAACGAGCCGGACACATGCTCCGCGGCGAAGGCCACACGGTTGCGCAGGTCCACCACCCACTCCCCCGCCGCCAGCCTGGCGGCGATCTCGTCCGGGTCCGCCACGGCGGGCGGGGTGAGGTCGACTGGCGCGGGTCCGGCCGCGTTTACTGGCCCCATGTGCGTGTAGTACGCGGGGATGTCGTCCAGGCCGGCCAGCAGGTCGGCGACAAAGTCGTCCACGTCCCGGGTGAGGGCTTCGTTGGACGCCTTCTCCTTGCCGATGGTCGTGTCGCTGCCCTCCGCCTGGGCGGAAGAGCAGAAGCTGCCGAAGCCGTGCGTCGGCAACACAGCCGTGTCGTCGGGCAGTTCGGCGGCCAGGCGGTGCGCAGAGGCGTGCTGTGCGCGGGCGAGCCGATCGGTCAGCCGCGGTTCCACGAGATCGGGCCGGCCGACGGTGCCGATCAGCAGGGAGCCGCCGGTGAACACCGCGACTGCTGTGCCGTTCTCCTCCAGCGCATAGGAGGTGTGATGCGGGGTGTGGCCGGGTGTCCCGAGCGCGCGGAGGGTCAGCCCGGCGTCGGAGTCGATCTCCGTACGGTCGCCGTCGTGCACCGGTACGCGCGCGAAGGAGACACGGGCCCCGGCAGGAACGAGGTAGGCGGCGCCTGTGAGCCGCGCGAGCTCCAGTCCGCCGGTGACGTAGTCGTTGTGCACGTGCGTCTCGACGACATGCGAGATCCGCACCCCGCGCCGGGCTGCCGCCGCAATCACCTGGTCCACGTCACGGGGCGGGTCGACCGCCACCGCCGTCCGCTCGCCGCCCGCCAGGTAACTGCGATTGCCGAGCCCGGCCACCTCAATCGAGTCGACGAAGAACACGACGTACTCCCTTCCAGCGAAGAATTACCCCTGGGGGTATACTTACGACCGTAACACGAGTACCCCAGGGGGTATTTCCAGGGGCATGGGAAGCCCTGGAAAACGCTTCACGAGTACCTCGCACAGGAACGGACACCCGTTCCGCGCCGCGCGAGCCGACCAGAAGGATCACTGCCATGCGCTACGACCGCACCGTGCACGTCGACACCGACTTCGCCACCACCGTGGGCCGAGTCCGCGACGCCCTCGCCGCCCAGGGCTTCGGCATCCTCACCGAGATCGACGTCACCGCCACCCTCAAGGCCAAGCTCGACCACGACATGGAGGACTACGTGATCCTCGGCGCCTGCAACCCGCCCCTCGCACACCGCTCCCTGGAGACCGACCGCTCCATCGGCCTGCTGCTGCCCTGCAACGTGGTCGTCCGCCGGGACGGTGACCGCACCGCCGTACAAGCCCTCGACCCGAACACGATGGTCGCCCTCACCGAACTCGACGCGCTGCGCCCGGTCGCCGAGGAGGCCACCCGCCGCCTCGACGCCGCCCTCGCCGCCCTCACATCAGCCACTGCGGACAGCTGACGGCACGCCAAGCAATCGCATGTTCAGACGCGGCGGGATGGGTGGAGGATGTGGCCGCGCCTTCCGGTACGGAACCCAATCGACGGTAGTGCCGCTTCCACCGCGCGAACAGCCCCGCCGCTGGACACGGCTGTCCGTCCGTACGGGACCGTCCACGCCCGCAACACGGAGGCCAATCGGCTTACCCCACACCCCAGTTGAGGACACCGGCGCAAGAAGAGGGCCACGCTGGAGTTGGACATGATCGTGGAGAGCGGCTCTCCCGGCCCCGCGTCGGCCATCTCCGGGCTCTCACGCCCACAACGCCTCTGCGAAGGCCGCTCCGATGAACGCCGCGCCCAGGCCCGCCACGACGCTTGCGACGATGTTGGCCGCGGCGAAGAACTTCGCCCCGTCTTCGGCCAGCCGCAGCGTCTCGTACGAGAACGTTGAATACGTCGTCAAAGCCCCGCACAGCCCGGTACCGAACAGCAGCTGCATGTGCGAGGAGGCGGCCCCGGCCACTGCCACTCCGGCCAGCAGGCCAAGGACAAAGCAGCCGACAACGTTGGCAGTGAAGGTGCCCCAAGGGAAGACCGTGTCGTGCCGCTTCTGCACCGCCCGGTCGGTCAGATACCGCAGCGGCACGCCAACCATCCCGCCGACCACCACCAGCAGCCAGTTCACGCGTCCTGCCCCCTGCCCACGTACCTGATGACCTCGCACTCGTCGAGGATCACCAGCCCCTCACCCACCACCTCGTCCAGCTGCGGCAGGAAAGCCCGCACTCGCTCCTCGGTGTCCACGATCACGATCACCACCGGCAGGTCCTCACTCAGCGACAGCAGCCGCAAGGTGTGGATCAGCGACGAGGCACCGAACCCCTCGATCCCGCGGAACACGCTGGCACCCGCCAGTCCGGCCCGGTGCGCGCGGTGCACGATCTCCGTGTACAGCGGCTTGTGGTGCCAGACATCGTTCTCCCCGATGAAGACCGTCACCCGCAGGGCGCTGCCCGTCAGCCTCGTCATCGCTGCCTCCATGCCACAACGCGGCGCGTTGCCGTCACCGCGAGCCACACCGCCGCGAGCGCCATCAGCAGCATCGCGGCCAGATACGCCAGCCCCGTCCGCGCCTCACCGGCGTCCACCAGCCGCTGAATGTCCACGGCATACGTCGAGAACGTCGTGAACCCGCCCAACACCCCGGTGCCGAAGAACGGCCGCACCAGCCGGTGTGCCGCCCACACATCGCTGATGACCACCATGAACACGCCGATCACCGCGCAGCCGACCGCGTTGACCCACAACGTGGTCCACGGAAACCCGCCCGCCGCGACCGGCCACAGCTGCGCCGCCCCATACCGGGCCGCTGCCCCGAGCCCGCCGCCGAGAGCCACCACCGTCACGGTCGGTCCCTGTACCCGCCAGAACAGCTGCCACTGAGCGGGTACCCGCAGATCGACGTCGGGATCCGTGGGCTCGCCCACCATCCGAGGATTCGGGGCTGTCATGAACGTACATCTCCTACTCGCCATGGCCCACGGACACGGGCACACACCACCGCAAGCAGAGACCGTTGGCGGCACCGGTGCCGCGGTTCGGGTACGGCGGACCCCACCGCCGCGCTGCAATCACAGGTCACAGCCAGTGACCATCGTAACGCTCCGGCCGACGACGACGCGCCTAACTGTCCGAGCTGGCGCACTGCCCCGACAAGCACGAATTCTCTAGGCGAGGCCGTGTAGTGCGAGGCATCTGCGATGGATTTGTGCAGCTCACCTTTGATGTCGGCAAACCCGGGTGCGAATAAACAATGTAGCGCTGTCCCTGAATCGAGTGGCGTCCAGGAGCCGTTTGTTCGCACATTGGCTGCAGGCGCTGCGAAGGCCGCGGCGGACGCTTACTACCTCCACAGCGGTCCTCGTATTCGACTGATTGGTCAGTGACTGCCGGCGAGTTCGCCGCTGAGCTTTTCGTGGATCTGGGCGCTCGGCTGGTTCAGGCCCACGATCTCGACGGTCTTGCCGCGTTGCTCGTACTTGGTCTCGATCGCGTCCAGGGCGGCTACCGAGGAGGCGTCCCAGATGTGGGCGTCGGTCAGGTCGATGACGACCTTGTCGGGGTCGGTGGCGTAGTTGAACTGGCCGACGAGGTCGTTGGAGGAGGCGAAGAACAGCTCACCGGTGACCCGGTAGACGACGGTGGTGCCATCGGGGTCGATGACCGCGGTGACGTTTGCGAGGTGAGCGACCCGCTTGGCGAAGATCACCATGGCGGTGATGGAGCCGATGACGACGCCGATGGCGAGGTTGTCGGTGGAGACCACGCTGGCCACGGTGATGACCATGACGGCGATCTCCCCGGCTGGCATCCGCTTCAGGGTCTTCGGGGCGATGGAGTGCCAGTCGAAGGTCGCGAAGGACACCATCACCATCACCGCGACCAACGCCGCCATGGGAATGTCGGAGACGACCGGCCCGAAGACGATGCACAGCACCATCAGAAACGCCCCTGCCAGGAAGGTGGACAGGCGCGTGCGGGCGCCGGACACCTTCACGTTGATCATCGTCTGGCCGATCATGGCGCAGCCGCCCATGCCGCCGAAGAAGCCGGTGACGATGTTGGCAATGCCCTGCCCGAGGGACTCGCGGGTCTTGGAGGAGTGCGTGTCGGTGATGTCGTCGACCAGCTTCGCGGTCATCAAGGATTCCATCAGGCCGACCAGCGCCATCGCGAGTGCATAAGGGGCGACGGTGGTCAGGGTCTCCATCGTGAAGGGCACGTCGGGCAGGCCCGGTACCGGCAGGGAGGACGGCAGGTCGCCCTTGTCGCCCACCGTCGGCACCGCGATTCCGGCGGCGACCGTGATCACGGTGAGGATGACGATGGACACGAGCGGCGCCGGAATCACGGTCGTGATCTTCGGGAAGAACACCATGAGCGCCAAGCCGCCGATGATCAGCGGGTAGACGGGCCAGGGCACGTCGTGCAACTCGGGAACCTGGGCCATGAAGATCAGGATGGCTAGGGCGTTGACGAAGCCCACCATCACCGAGCGGGGCACGAATCTCATCAACTTCGCGACGCCGAGCGCACCGAGGATGATCTGGAATACGCCGGCCAGGATCACGGTCGCGACCAGGTAGCCGAAGCCGTACTCACGGTTGAGCGGGGCGATGACCAGGGCGACGGCACCGGTCGCAGCTGAGATCATCGCGCGACGTCCGCCGACGATCGAGATGGTCACGGCCATGGTGAAGGACGCGAACAGGCCGATCGCCGGGTCGACCCCGGCGATGATGGAGAACGAGATCGCCTCCGGGATCAGCGCAAGCGCGACCACCAGGCCTGCCAGGACCTCCGTGCGCCAGACCTTCGGGTCGGACAGCCAGTCGGGGCGCAGGCCGCGCAGTCGCGTGGCAGGAGACAGTGCGGACGTAGACAAGACAAGTACCTGTCGTGCTCGGGCACGCCAGCATCCATGGGGGCGTGCGAGAAGGCGCGGGAAGGCCGGGACAGCCATCCGCGAAGCCCACGTACGGCGGGCTGTAGTCAGAAGGCAGCAGCGGACGCGAGCGAGAACTCCGGGCGCTGCTCAGGGGCGAAGGATCACGGCGGGCAGGCGGCGGCGCTGGGCGTCATGGGCATGCGCACGCTCTCTCCTACGGGCATCGGTTTTCGCTGGGGGCATCGTCGGCCCCGACACGGCTGTCGGTCACGGGAAAGATCCATCCCGCACCGTGGGAACGGGGACGGCGCGGAGCCGACCCCAGCGATCACTTACTCTACCCTAACGTTACGGTAGAGATCGACGCTGGCCGCCTGTGGCCTCGGCGACAGAGAAAAGGGGTGCCCGCGTGAGCAGCGAGCACATGCAGATCGGCGAGGTCGCCGCACGGACCGAGCTGTCGCTGCGCACCATCCGGCACTACGAGGAGACCGGCCTGGTCATCCCCTCCGCCCGCTCCCAGGGCGGCTTCCGCCTCTACACCGAGGCCGACGTGGCCCGCCTGATGGTCATCCGCCGCATGAAGCCGCTCGGCTTCACCCTGGACGAGATGCGCGATCTGCTGGACGCCACCGACCGGCTCGACTCCGGCGAGGAGCTCGCGGCAGAAGATCGGGAGGCCCTGCTGGAGCGCGTCCGCCGGTACGAGCAGGGCGCAACCGAGCAGGTGGAGAAGCTCCGCACCCAACTGGCACGGGCCGAGGAGTTCGCCGCCACACTGCGCGAACACCTCACGCGCATGCCCGCCGGGTAAAGCCGCCCCTCGCCACGGTGCGCACGCCAAGCCTGTGGTGGTGATGCGCTCATCGACCACCACCTCGCCGACATCGAGCGGCGTCAGGCCGAACTGCGCAAGACTCCCACCGCGTTGTGCGCCCTCGCTGAGCAGGCGCCGCGACCGACCCGGCCGAGTGCACGGACGCCGACGCCTTCCGTGTCCTGGCCGGGACGAACAGTGAGCACGATTACTGAGCGGCGTTCTCCACCGTGCGTAGCGTTCTGGAAGTGAGGAACCTCCCCCGCGCATGACGAGGAGCACTGTAGTGCTGCGCGCTGTATGGAACGGCACGGTGATCGCCGAAGCCCCACGCACGGTGATTGTCGAGGGCATCCACTACTTCCCAGCCGAGGCGCTGCGCCGCGAGTACTTCACCGATTCCCGCAGC
This sequence comes from Streptomyces sp. NBC_00457, assembly GCF_036014015.1. NCBI lineage: Bacteria > Bacillati > Actinomycetota > Actinomycetes > Kitasatosporales > Streptomycetaceae > Streptomyces > Streptomyces sp. NBC_00457. Next base: position 1,535,832 of record NZ_CP107905.1, read on the forward strand.
CGATCGCTGTGCTTTTGGAAGGGGCTCGCCCGCTACTACACCGTCACGGTCGACGGGCGGACCAACCGGAACGCGGCCTGGTACTACCCGCACCCAAGCCCGCTTGCCCGCCGGATCAAGAACCATGTCGCGTTCCGGCAGGGCATCGTGGTGAAAGGCACCCCGGAGCCCGCGCAAAGCGGCGGCGCCGGGTCAGCGGCGTAGCAGGTGGCGGAGCGCGATGACGCCCTGCATGGCTGCGGCCGGTCGCAGCAGCGCGGGTCGGGGCCGCTCCGGCATTGTGCCGCGGCGTATGGCGACAGCAGTGACCGCGGCTATCGGTGCCGCCCAGGCGGCGATGGCCGCCGCCCGGACCGTATGGCTCGGTTCGTGCCGGACAGCAAGCCAGGTCCAGAACGCCGCGTCGGCGAAGGAGTCCGCATAGTCGCCGAACGGGGACACGGCGGCCTGACGCCGGGCCAGTCGGCCATCCACCAGATCGGAGGCCATGGCCAGGACGCCCGCGAAGCGACTCGCTCCGACGGTCGTGGCGGGGAGATTGCCGCGGATCAGGGTGAGCGCGTCGGCAGCGGAGAGCCGGTCACGGCGCTCCAGCAGGCCCAGGTGCAGAGCACCAAGGGTCCAGCTGACCGTCACCCATCTACGGTCCTGCCGCGTCCGGGTCAGGGGCAGCAGCAGGCAGTGCAGAGCTGTGAGTTCGGTGAGTGCCCGGGGGCGGCGGGCCGCCTGCCGCGTTGACCGGTCCATAGCCTGCCACAGGAAGCGGGCGACGGCATGAGGTCTCCAGTGGGCTTCTCTCGCTGCCGCCAACAGGGCATTGGTCGCGGCGCGGCTGTCGTCGTCAAAGGCGGATACGCGCACAACCTGACCTTTCCGGAGGCGTCGCACTCAAGGTAGGCGCCCTGCCCAGCGCCGAACGTGAGCGCGCTCACGGATCCCCGGACGCGTCGGCCGTAGCGTACTGCCGTGGAAGGAGCTGGACATGACCTGGTTCGGGCGACTGGCAGTCGTGGCGGCGGCGGGTGGGGGCGCAGTGGCAGCCGGGTATCTGGGGCTGGTCACAGGCGCCCTGCCGCTCGATGTGGGGATGGGGCGGCGGACTCGCCCCCTGGGGCCGCAGACCATCGACGTCGCAGCACCGCGTGAGACGGTTTTTGAGGTGATCGCCCAGCCCTATCTGGGGCGGGCGACCCGGGCGATGCGGGAGAAGGTGCAGGTGGTGGAGCGGGGGTCCGACATGGTGCTCGTCGCCCATCACACCCCGGTCGCGGGCGGGCGGCTGACGGCCACGACGGTGGAGACGGTTCGGTTCACCCGCCCGGAACGGGTCGACTTCCACCTGGTGCGCGGCCCCGTGCCCGCCGTCACGGAGTCCTTCACGCTTCGGGACCACGAAGGGGGCACGCGGCTGGTGTACGAGGGTGAACTCGCCACCGACCTGTGGCGGGCGGGGCACTGGTGGGGCTCGGTGGTGGCCTCGCGGTGGGAGGCCACCGTGGCCGCGTCCCTGGCCATAGTCCGGCAGGAGGCGGAGCGGCGCGCGGCCCTGTCGTGAGCCGCCGGCAGTCACCCGCACGTGGTGACCGCCCCGATCGCTCCGGCGCACTTCAGTACCTGGCGCCTCGACGGACGGGCACCTGCTGACCGTTCTCCCGGCACCTCCCGAACCCTGGGACACCGGCCTGGCGCGGTGGACATCGCTGCTGATCGTGCCGCGAGTCGGGCGCCAGTTCGGTGAGCGCGCTTACAGTTCTCGCCCCGCACCGGGACCTAAGTTCGGATCATGGTGCTGAGGTTCGTGCTGGGCTCGGTGTATACGGCGATGGCCATCGGCCAGCTCGCCTCATTCCGCCACATACCCACGATCCGGTCCGCGTACGGGCTGGTGAGTGGCGGAGCTGCCACCATGGTGGCCGTGGCTATGATCGCCGGCGAGCTGGTGTGCGGTGCATGTTCCTGGCCCGCCCCGGGTCGAAAGCCCTGGCCCCGGTAGGGGTGTACACGGCCGTGTCGGTGGTGTGGTCGCTGCTGGCCACCGAGGCGTACGCACGTTGGTCTGACGGTGTCCAACTGCGGCTGCTTCGGTGTCTACTTCACCCAGCCGCTGAGCTGGTTCGTGCTGCTTCAGGACGCCCTGATGCTGCTGTACGCCGGACTGCTACTGCGCGCCACCCGCAGGATCCCCGCCCGGGAGCCTCCCGGTGGAGTGGAGGCGAGCCGTGATGTCCGCGTCCCGTGAACACCCTCGTCGGGGCGGCGTGGTGGCGGCCCTGGGCGCCGGGGTTCTCATGGTGGCGTGCTGCGCGGACCCGCTGCTCTTGGCCGGCGGGGGGATCAGCGGCGTGGCCGGGGCACTGCGCAACCCGTGGCTGATTTCCGTGAGGGCAGTGATGGTGCTTATGGGCTCCGTTTACGCACTGTGGTGCCGGGTCCGGCGCCGTGATGGCGCCAGACCGGAGGACTGCTGCCCGACCGTGTCCTCTCGAACTGTCCAGACCGGGCCCGGGAGCCCGGCCACAACTGCGGGTGAAGGAGCCCAGGATGATCCAAGCCCCCGTGCCGAAGCGCAAGGTGGACCGGGACGAGGTGTTCGTGGAGTGCACCAAGTCGATCTGCCCCATGTGCAAGACGCCCGTCGACGCTCAGGTCAACATCCGTGACAATAAGGTCTACCTGCGTAAACGCTGCCGCGAGCACGGGGAGTTTGAGGCCCTGGTCTACGGGGACGCCGAGGAATACCTATCGTCGACCCGCTTCAACAAGCCCGGCACGATCCCGCTCACCTTCCAAACCGAGGTGAAGGACGGCTGCCCCTCGGACTGCGGGCTGTGCCCGGAACACAAGCAGCACGCCTGCCTCGGGATCATCGAGGTCAACACTGCGTGCAACCTCGACTGCCCGATCTGTTTCGCCGACTCCGGCCACCAGAGCGACGGCTACTCCATCACCCACGAGCAGTGTGCGCGGATGCTCGACGTGTTCGTGGAGTCCGAGGGCGAGGCCGAGGTGGTGATGTTCTCCGGCGGAGAGCCCACCATCCACAAGCACATCCTGGACTTCATCGGCCTTGCCCAAGCTCGCCCCATCAGGAACGTCACCCTCAACACCAACGGCATCCGCCTCGCCACCGACACGACCTTCGTCGCCGAACTCGGCAAGCGCAACCAGACGCCCGGCAGGTCGGTGAACGTCTACCTCCAGTTCGACGGCTTCGACGAGCGCACCCACCTGGAGATCCGGGGCCGGGACCTGCGTACGTTCAAACAGCGAGCCCTGGACAATTGCGCCGAGGCCGGCCTCACCGTCACCCTGGTCGCCGCGGTCGAACACGGGCTGAACGAACACGAGTTGGGCGCCATCATCGAGTACGGCGTCGACCACCCGGCCGTCCGCTCGGTGGCTTTCCAGCCGGTCACCCACTCCGGCCGGCATGTCCCCTTCGACCCGCTGAACCGTCTCACCAACCCCGATGTGATCCGCCTGATCGGCGAGCAACTTCCCGGCTGGTTCACCAAGGGCGACTTCTTCCCCGTGCCATGCTGCTTCCCCACCTGCCGCTCGATCACCTACCTGCTGGTGGACGGCGCACCGGGCAACCGCATCGTGGTCCCCATCCCACGGCTGCTGAACGTCGAGGACTACCTCGACTACGTCACCAACCGGGTCCTGCCCGACGACGGCATCCGCGAGGCCGTGGAGAAACTGTGGTCCGCCTCAGCGTTCATGGGCACGGCCACGACCGAGGACAAGCTCCGGGCGACCGCCGAGGCCCTGGACTGCGCGGACTCCTGCGGCATCGACCTCCCCGAGGCCGTGAAGGACGTCAACGACAAGGCGTTCATGATCGTGGTCCAGGACTTCCAGGACCCCTACACCCTGAACGTCAAGCAACTGATGAAGTGCTGCGTCGAGGAGATCACCCCGGACGGGCGGCTCATCCCGTTCTGCGCGTACAACTCCGTCGGCTACCGCGAACAGGTCCGCGCCCAGATGTCCGGCGTCCCCGTCGCCGACGTGGCACCCAACGCACTGCCCCTCGCCGACCGGCTCACCGACACCCCGTACGGCTCGAAGACGACGAAGTCCCCGGAGCACCGGCCGTGAACCATGACGAGATCAAGTCCTGCTGCGCCGACGCCTACTCCAAGGACGTCGTCGCCCTGCTGCTCGGCGAGTCCTACCATCCCGGCGGCGCCAGTCTGACAGGCCGCCTGGCCGACATCCTTGCTCTTGCTCCCGGCCTGCGCGTGCTGGACGTGGCCTCCGGCCGCGGCACCACGGCACTCCGGCTCGCCTACGCCCACGAGGTGCGGGTGGACGGCGTCGACTACGCACCCGCCAACACTGCCCTCGCCCAGGGGGCCGCCCGGGCCGCCGGCCTCGCCGACCGGGCCGTATTCGTCACTGGCGATGCCGAACACCTGCCGTACGAGGACGGGGTGTTCGATGCGGTGGTGTGCGAGTGCGCGCTGTGCACGTTCCCCGACAAGGCGCAGGCAGCCGCCGAGTTCGCCCGCGTACTCAAACTGGGCGGTCGCGTCGGCATCACGGACGTCACCGCTGACGCACGTCGGCTGCCGCCCGAACTGCTTGGCCCGGTCGCCCGCATCGCCTGCGTGGCCGATGCCCGCCCCCTGGACGAGTACGCCGAGATTCTGGCCCGGGCCGGCCTGCGCGTCATGACCACCGAGCGCCACGATCAGACCATGCTCCGCATGATCGACCAGATCGAGGCGCGGCTGAACCTGTTGCGGATCACCGCCCCCACCCGCCTCGCCGACGCCGGCGCAGACCTCACCGCAGCCCCTCCCGTGCTCAGCGCAGCCCGTGCAGCGGTCGCGGAAGGCACGCTCGGCTACGCCCTACTGACCGCGGCGAAATCCCCCTGACGGCCCCGCCTTCTACCCCGGGGTACGTAAGCGCGCTCACAGCACGGGGAAGGGGACGCCTAACCACGGGGCGGCGGACGGGGCCCCCGTTCCAGCGGCTATCGCCGCGGCATGCGTGCAGCGCACCTAGGCACGGCTACGGCCAGGCATCGGCTCCTCCACCCCGCCATTCGATCAATGGCGTAGCCCCGGCCTCCTCCGACTCCAGAACGATGCCCAGCCGGCGCACCACCGCCAGAACGTCCACCACGCCACGCGCCATGCCCACCAGCTCGCCCCTGACCGACACTTGGCGACCGCCGCTACCGAAAGGGCTGTGCACCACCACGGGAGCCGCCCGTCCCCGCTCGCCTCCCGGCGGCCGCGGGCAATCCCAGGGGCCCAGCCCCGGCCCTGCGGATCGTGTACGCCTCGTCATGGACGCGTCCGTCATGTACCGATGCTCTCCCCACGTGGTCATCCCACCCCACGACCGCTTCCAACAAGTTTTGCACAATGCAAAAGAGGTGCCGACCGACACGCACAGACAAGTGGGGCTCTTGGCCGGACGAACCTCGCGCGGCCCTGCGCGAGCCCTGTGGGCACCACAGCGGACATGGGTAGTTCTACGTCTCGCAGCCGTTGCCATCACGGGCAAGTAGCTGGTGCGAGCGACCGGGCTCGCGACCAGGAGACCGTCCTCCTCCGATCTGACGGTGGAAGACGGCCTCCTCCTGGCTGCTGATACAGCTCATCAATATCGCCGGCTTCTTCACCGCCTGCCCCCTGACCACCTCGCTGGTCCGCGCCGGATGGCTGGAGGCACAATCCGACCCCGACACGTCCCCTCACGCGGGCGGCCAGCCCGCGCATTGCGCGGATCGGGGCATTTTGCATAGTGCAAGCGAGTGGCCCGCCATGCGTCCCGGGCCGCAGAGGGTAGTCCTCGGTGGGACCGACCTGCCCACCGCGGAGGCACCCGATGGCCCAGCGTCCCTCGCGTCCGACCACCCGCAAGACCCTGCTCGGTGTCGCAGCCGTGGTCGCCCTCGCGGCCCTCAATGCCCCGGCCGTGGCGGGCTTCGCCCAGCACGCCTACCACCGCTACGAGATCAACCAGCCGGAGTACAAAGCGAAGTACGGCCACTGGGCACTCGCCTCGCTCCCGGAGAAGTACCAGCTCAACTCCATCCACGCGATCCTGCTGCACACCGGCAAGGTGCTGCTGATCGCCGGATCCGGCAACAGCGTGAAGCTGTTCGAGGGCGGAGCCTTCAAGAGCACCCTGTGGGACCCGGCCACGGACACCTTCAAGAAGATCGACACCCCGGCCGACCTGTTCTGCGGCGGCCACGCCCAGCTCCCCGACGGCAAGATCCTCGTGGCCGGAGGCACCGCCCGCTACGAGGTCCTCGAAGGCGACGTGAAACGAGCCGGCGGCGCCATGCTGGTCAAGAACGAGGACCCGGACCGCGCCCGCACCTTCCCCAAAGGCACCCTCTTCCGCTCACCCTCCGGCGTGGAGTACCGCTCCCAGTTCCCCGTACGCGTACCCGCCGCGAAGAAGACACCCACCGGGCGGATCGGCCCCGTGAAGGTCACCGCGAGCGAGGCCCGCGTCTTCGTCGAAGCGGTCGAGGAGGGACCGCTCGGCATCACCAACACCACCGAGCAGTACGCCATCGTCGGCCTGAAGGGCAAGGACGCCGGCAACCTCTACGGCATCGCCAACAAGCTCGGCCTCGACAAGAAGGACTTCCAAGGCATCAAGGACGCCTACGAGTTCGACCCGGTCACCGAGAAGTACACCAAGGTCGGCTCCATGAGAGAGGCCCGCTGGTACCCCACCCTCACCACCCTCTCCGACGGTCGCGTCCTCGCCGTCTCCGGCCTCGACGACATCGGGCAGATCGTGCCCGGCAAGAACGAGATCTACGACCCGAGGACACAGACCTGGTCCCCGGCACCGACCCGCTACTTCCCCACCTACCCGTCCTTCTTCCTCACCGGCAAGCGGAAGATCTTCTACTCCGGCTCCAACGCCGGATACGGGCCCGCCGACAAAGGCCGAACCCCCGGCCTGTGGGACCTCAGGACCAACGTCTTCACCCCTGTCCCCGGCCTGAAGGATCCGGACGTCCTGGAGACCTCCTCCTCGGTCCTGCTGCCGCCCGCGCAGGACAAGAAGGTCATGGTGCTGGGTGGCGGAGGCGTCGGCGAGTCCCGGGCGGCCACCTCCCGCACCGCGATCGTCGACCTCGACGCCGAGCACCCCGCCTTCACGACCGGCCCTCGCCTGCCGGAGAACACCCGCTACCTGAACAGCGTGCTCCTCCCGGACGACAAGGTGTTCACCACCGGCGGCAGCCACGACTACCGCGGCAAGGGCGCCAGCGACATCCTCAAGTCCCAGATCTACGACCCGGCCAAGAACATCTTCACGCCCGCCGCCGATCCCAGCGTCGGCCGCAACTACCACACCGAGGCCCTGCTGCTGCCCGACGGCCGTGTCGCCGTCTTCGGCTCCGACCCCCTCTTCGCCGACAAGGCCGACTCACGCCCCGGCCACTTCGAGCAGCGCGTCGAGGTCTTCGCCCCGCCCTACCTGCACCACGGCGGCCGCCGCCCTGACCTGGCCCTCGGCGGCCGGACCGACGTCGACCACGGCAGCGAGGTCGTCCTGCACACCACCGACCCGGCCGGCATCAGCCGCGTGCGACTCATGCGCCCCGGATCCGCCACCCATGTCACGGACTTCGACCAGCGGTCGGTCGCCCTGGACATCACCCGGCGCGCAGGCGGCACGCTCACCGTCCGCGTGCCTGACGACGCCTCCCTCGTCCCACCCGGCTGGTACATGGCCGTCGCCGTCGACACGCGAGGTGTTCCGTCCCGCGCCGTCTGGATCCACGTGTTCGTGTGAGACGGCGCGCTCACCCCGGCCGCCGGACCCGAAGTACAACGGCCTGTGATGCACATCACGCACCCCAGTGCAAAATTTACCCAGTGCAATGATGCTTGGGTCCTGCGCACCCGTACTCCCTGACACACAGCTCGCTCACGTCAGGAGGCTCCATGCCGATCTCCCGCAACAAGGCCGGGACGGTCTTCGTGTTCGGCGCGATGGGTCTGACCCTCGCCGCCCTCGCCTACCCCGCCATGCTCGGCATCGAGAACGCGGCGACGAACACGTCCCGCATCATCGCCAACACCCCGTACGGCCCACTGACCGAGGCCGACCGTGACTTCGTCGTCAAGGTCCGCTCGGCCGGCCTGTGGGAGTACCCCTTGGGAGAGATGGCGATGGAGCGGGGCACCACGAAGGAGATGAAGGAGGCCGGCGAGCACCTGATCGTCGGGCACGCCGGGCTCGATGAGATGTGCCGGAAGATCGCACCGGAGCTGAACATCACCCTGCCCAACCAGGCAAGCCCTCAGCAACAGCAGTTCGTGGCGACCGTGGACTCCAAGAGCGGCCAGGAGTTCGACTCCACCGCCGTCAGCATCATGCGCGTCACCCACGGCCAGATCTTCCCCGCCATCGCCAAGATCCGCGCCAGCACCGAGAACGTCCTGGTCCGCCAGCTGGCCGACCTCGCCAACGACACGGTTCTGGACCACATCACGGTCCTGGAGAACACCGGCATGGTCAACTACGAGCAGGTCAACTTCCAGCAGACGAGCCCGCCCAAGCTCCCCAAGGACCAGCTGACCCCGCCCCCCGCCCAGCCCGGTGCCCCGATGGTCGCTCTCACCCCGCGCCCGGACCTGGACGTCAACACCAGCTCCCCGACACCCACGCCCAACCCGACCATCGAGTGAACGGCGAGGCGGCGCAGCCTCTCACGGTCCAGCCGCGGAGGACGGGACGACAGGAGGGTCGGAGGCGGTGTGGGAGATCCGGTAGGAGCGTACGACCGCAATCACGCACGCGACGACGAGCGCGGCGACCCAGCCGCCCAGGTCGCGCAGAGGGCCCGAACGGGTCGCTCCGGCCTCCACGCCGCGCGGCGGCACGCGCCCCTTCGAGTCGTACACGACGGCAATGGCATCGCCGGGTTGGGTGGTCTGCCCGCAGCCGCGCCAGATGCGGACGTGCAGCGGTACGCCGTCATGGTCAGCGACCGAGCAGAGGTAGCGGCCGCGACTGGAAACCGCTCCTGGTCCGCCCTCGACCGAGGTGACCACGGCGGATTCCACGCGCCCCCGCTCCGCCAGCACCAGGCCGACAGCCGCCTGAGGCGCCTGGAGGGCGAGGCAGGCTCCGAGCAGGGCGACGATCGCGATCAGCGCCCGGCCGGCCCGTACCACGCAGAGGTAGAGGGCGAGCGCGGCGGCACACGCCAGGCCGCCCTCGCCGTCCGCCAGCCCTGGAAGCCCGTACCAGGCACCGACGACCGCGACCCCGATGATCGCTCCCGCTCCCACGCATCCGGCGAGAAGCGCTTCGGTCGCCAGCCACCACGGCGGCAGGCCGACGAACTCGGCGGGCCCCCACACCGTGCTCCGCAGATGCGCCATCAGGTGCCGTTCCTGCATGGGCCGGGGAGGACGTCGTCGGCGCATGCGCGTCTCCCTCCCCTTCTCGGCGACCTTCAGCGTCTGCCGTCCTGGTGCGGCAGACGGCCGGTCCGCACTGCCTGCGCTGCCGGGATCAGGCAGCGAGACCACGGACCCCCGCACGATTCCCTTGCATTATGCAAACGCAGGGTGGAGAATAACAGCCCACATCCGACGGTGACGCCAGGCGGATCAGGCGTCGCGGGCCGCCGGAACGTCCACCGCCCACCCCAGCGGGTGCGGTTCCGCATCGTCGAGCGCCGGCGCGAGAGGCTCTCCCCCGGCCTCGTTGAAGGCGGCAAGGGCCTCCATGAGCGCCAGCCGCTGGGTCGGGGTGAGCCGTTCGACGATGGCGGCGATCTCGGCGCGACGCCGGGCGGTGACGTCCTCGACCGTGCGTCGGCCTTCCCCGGTGAGCTGCAGCAGGGTCTCGCGGCGGTTGTCCGGATTGGCCTGCCGGTCGGCGAGGCCGGCCGCGATCAGCCGGTCGACCATCCGCATCGCCGTGGACGGCGCCACCTGGAGCAGGCCGGCGAGCGCGACCAGCTTGGTCGCCCCGCGCGTGGACAGCACCACCAGCATTCTGAACTGCGGGAGCGTCACGCGTTCCTCGACCGCGGCAAGGGAACGGGCGGAGACCGCCACCAGCAGTCGCGACGCGGTCAGCACCGCACGGGTCACCACGTCAACATCGCCCATCGCCCCCGCGGGGGTCTCGCGCTCCGGCATACGTCCTTTGTACCGCGCCGAACTCCCTGCTCACTCAGGCGATGGGAACAGATTTTCCTTCCTCATGACCGTGGTAGCGCAGCAGGAGCATCGCGGCGTCGTCGTGCGGTGGCCCGGCGGCATGCTGGGCGAGATCCGCGCGCAGGGCGTCCAGGGCGCGGTGCGCATCGGGATCCTTCAGCAGGTGCGCCCGCTCGCCGACGGAATAGAAGCGGCCGTCCTGGTCCCGGGCCTCGGTGACGCCGTCGGTGTACAGCAGGAGCTGCTCGCCGGGGGCGAAGTCCACCCGATACGGCTTCGGGCCCTCGCTCCCGTGTGCACCCAGCCCCAGCGGAAGCGCGTAGGCGGGCGGCTGCGGGAAGTCGACGGCGCCTTCCTTGCGTACGACCATCGGGGCCGGATGGCCGTAGTTGAGGAACACGGCCTCGTGGCGGGTGCCGATCTCGGCGAGGATCGCGGTGACGAACTTCTCGCCCTCCAACTCCCGGGCCACGCTGCGCTCCAGGCGCTCGCCGAGCCCCACCAGGTCCGGCTCGTCGTGCGCCGCCTCCCGGAACGCACCAAGGACGACAGCCGCCGTCTCCACCGCGGCAAGTCCCTTGCCCTGCACATCGCCCACGATCACCCGGATGCCGTGCGGCGAGGCCACCACCTCGTACAGGTCCCCGCCGATGCGCGCCTCCGCGACAGCCGAGGTGTACGACACCGCCGCCTGCAACGGCCCCGCCGTCAGCGGCACCGGCCGCAGCAGCACCCGCTGAGCCACCTCCGCGATCGACCGGACACTGGCCAGCTCCCCTTCCCGGCGCGAACGCATCACGGCCGCCGCGATACCGACGCCCGTCACGCCGGCCACCGAGGCCAGCGCGGTGAACCCCCGACGCTCCTCGAACAACCCGTCGTACAACCCGAGGGCCACGCACAGCACCATGGCCACCAGTCCGAACACCGCCGTACGACGCCATCCCCCGACCAGCCCGGAAAAGGCAGGCCCGAGCGAGACGAGCGGGAGAAACCCGACCCCCGGACCGGCCACGACATCCATCACCGCGACGATCGCCATCACCACCACCGGCATCCAGGACAGCACGGTCCAGCTCGATGGCGGTCTCTTGTCGGTCATGTCGCACTCCAGCGGTGTCGCGGCGCTCGAGAGCCGCCCCTCGTCCCCACGGGCGCCCCTCCCCCACCTTTAGACTATGCAAAGGTGGCATGCGCGAGGCGGCTCACAACCCCGGTCCTTTACCCAATCGAGGCCGAGAGCCGACATTCCCGACCCGCGGAGACGACCATGACACACAGACAAACCACACCTCGCCGCCCCCAACTCCCCACCGGATGGCGACGCCTGGCTCTGCGGCTGCCGATCCTGCTCTTCCGCGCGGGGCTGGGATCCCTCTTCGGAAAACGGCTGCTCCTGCTGCACCACGTCGGCCGCGTCAGCGGCCTGGACCGCAGGGTGGTCCTCGAAGTGGTGTCCTACGACCCGATCGGCGCAAGCTGGACCATCGCCTCCGGATTCGGGCCGAAGGCCGACTGGTACCAGAACCTGCACGCGCAACCGAAGACCCTCATCCAATTCGGCAACCGACCGCACGCCGTCACCGCCCACTTCCCCACACCCGACGAAGGCGCCGGGATCATGGCCGACTACGCCCGGCGGCATCCCCGCACGACCCGCCGCCTGTGCGCATACATGGGCTTTCCCGTCGACGGCAGCGAGGCGTCGTATCGCGAGGCTGGGCGGGACATCCCCTTCGTACGCCTCGACGCGTCCCTTGGACACCATCAGCACGGACGCCCGCGCGCGTGACGTCCCGGACGCGGTGTCCGGGGCGTCGGTGCCGCGGTGGCCGCTTTCCCTTACACCGCGGGGATGCCCTCCATGCCGGAGTCGGCGAAGGCGGAAGCCGTCGACCGTGCCGGAGACGGCGTTCTGCACGTAGAGGAACTTCTCGTCCTGTGTCACCGCCAGGTCGATGCCCCCTCGCCTCGGCACGAGGCGCACTGCCCGAGCCATCGCAGGGAAGTGCGCAAAAAGCGGCCAGAGGGACTGGCGATCTCATTTTGCATCATGCAATGATCGAGCAGGGGGCCAGGCCGACGGCTGATTGCCGTCCGGCGCCCACGAGTGACACCGGCAAGGTAAGCGGGACGGCGCATCGGCCGTCGGCGGGCTCCCCCGCCTCTTGTTGGTCCACCACCGCTGGACCTCACGGCCAGGAGCCCGATACGCGAGGGTCAGGGAGACGGGGACCATGACCACCCAAGAGCCAGACGGCGAGGGAACACCCGAAAAGCGGGGCGGTACGCCATCCAGCTCCGAGGAAGTCTGGCTGAAGTTCCTTACGGACAGCGAGGGGGCGATCCGCCGGTCCGCCCCCAAAGATCCCTCCGCCCGAGAACGCGCACCGGGGCCGCACCCCCGAATGGTCGGCGCGGACAGAGCAGAGCCGCGCACGCAGTATCCGCACGACGAGTCGGCCAGCTCCGGGATGGACGCGGTCAGCGGCCTGTGGCAGCCGGACGACGCTTTGCCCGGCCCGGCCTGGCGCAACCTGGACCGCCGCGCGAGGCTCCGGCGCGTCGGCCACGTGATCGCCACGGCTGCGGCGGTCGCTCTGGCCCTGGGAGCCTGGTCCTGGTTCTCCACCAGCGCGGGCACTCCTGACGACGCGACGGACGACATCATCGTGCAGCAGTTGGAGGACCTGCCCCACGAGTTGCCCACGGCAACCCACGCCGCGCCTGGATCCGCCGTCACTCAGCCGTCCTCGTCGGCGGTGACTGCCGGATGAGGCGCGCTGCATCGAATGGAGTCTTTCCAGGGACGGTGCACTGGGTGGTGACAGCCAGGGAGGGGGCGGCCAAGGCGGACACGATTCGGATCGCGGGGAGGACTACACGCGAAGAAGAACGCCCGCGGACCCGCCTGGGCCCAGAGACCGCACGCCGGGAATCCACCTGGGGAGAGCCGAACAGCCGCGAACCATGGCACGATGCAAAGGTGACCCGCCGCGTGGCCCGCAAAGGGAGGTCGGCCGGGACTGGAGCGCCGGGAAGCCTGGTCGGCACGGAAGATCGCCGTTGTGCCGAAGAAAGGGCCGACCGTGTCCGCCATCCAGTTCGCGCTCAACCGGGCGATGCGCCTCGACGGAGCGCTCGGCGTCGCCATCGTCGACTACCTCAGCCGCATGCCACTCGGCACCTTGAGCCACCGGAAGGATCTCGATCTGAACCGGGTCGCCCACAGCGGCACCGACGTTGTACGCGCCCATCTCTCCGCCCTGGACCTGATGGGCCGCAAGCCGGAACAGCTCGAGGACATCCTGGTCACCCTTGACAGCGAGTACCACGTCCTCCGCCCGCTGACCCGCCGGACCCACGAGGGGCTCTTCCTCCTGCTGGTCCTGGACCGCGAGCGCGCCGAGCCGGACACCGCACGCCAGGAACTCCGCGAGATCGAGAACCTGCTGTGAACCGACATGATCCTGGACACGGGCAGTGCTCTCTGCCGGGATTCGGCAATGGCAGCCCTACCTGACTGCACGCCAAGGTCCTGTCAATGCCGCGTGAAGAACGTGTAGGGTTCCCCGCGGTGTGCCGGGAAGCCTGGTCGGCGGTTTGAGGACAACTCTCTTCACCGATCGGGGTCTGGGTCATGGTGCTCGTCGCGGTCTTCGGGGTGGCACTGCTCATCGCGGTGCTGCTGTCCGGGCTCGCCGCCCGGACCGTCCTGTCGACATCGTTCCTTTTCCTGGTCGGCGGCGCGCTCGTCAGTGACGGGTTCCTGGGACTGATCCACATCACGCCGGACAGCGAGATCGTGTCCGTCACGGCCGATCTGGCGCTGTTCGCGGTGCTGTTCACCGACGGCATGCACGTCTCCTTCCCGAAGCTCAAAGAGAACTGGCGCAACCCGGCCCGCGCCCTCGGCCTCGGCATGCCGCTCGCGTTCGTCGGAATGGCACTCATCACCCACTTCCTGGTGGGCCTGGACTGGACGACCTCCTTCCTCGTCGGCGCCGTGCTCGCGCCCACCGACCCCGTGTTCGCCTCCGCCATCGTCGGACGCAAGGAAGTCCCCGCGAAGCTGCGGCAGTTGCTGAACGTCGAGAGCGGCATCAACGACGGACTCGCCCTCCCGGTCGTGCTGATCTTCCTCGCCGCCGCCGGGCCGACCTCCGGGCACGCCGAGGCATCGCTGGGGAAGATCGGGCTGGAGCTGGTCCTCGGGCTGGTCTTCGGAGTCGTTCTGCCGTTCGTGGTGATCGAGCTCGTACGGTTCCGGCTGCTGGGCGCCGAGCCCAAGCTGCAGCCGCTGCTGCCGCTGGCCATCGGGGTGATCCTTTACGCGGTCTGCCACCTCACGCACGCCAACCCCTACCTCGCCGCGTTCTCCGCGGGCGCCGTGCTCACCGCCCGCTCGCTGGAGGCAAAGGAGGCGTTCGAGCCGCTCGGTGAGGCGCTGGCGGAGCTGGCCAAGTTCGCGGCGCTGCTGGTTTTCGGTGCGCTGCTGACGCCGCACCTGTTCGGTGACCTGTCCTTCGGCGGATACGTCGCCGTGGTCCTGGCGATTGTGCTGATCCGCCCGGTCTCCCTGCTGCTTTCCCTCATCGGGACCCGGTTCACCCGGCAGGAGAAGCTGGTCGCTGCATGGTTCGGGCCGAAGGGCTTCGCGTCGGTGGTGTACGGACTGCTGGTGCTGCAGGCCGGGATACCGCAGGGCGAGGAGGCGTTCACCCTCATCGCCGTGTGCATCGCCTTCTCGATCATCGCCCACAGCTCCACCGACGTGCCCATCGCCCGTCTCTTCCACGTCGAGGACATCGCCGGCGTGGACGACGGAACCCCAGCACCCCGTACCGCCAAGGAGGCCGGCCATGTCGGCGCGTGAGCTTGCCGAGCCCTACCCGTCCGTGTCCACCGACGACGACGCCACCGACGCGGCCCGGCTGCTGGCCGAGTACAAGCTGCCCGCGCTGCTGGTCGTCGATCCCGACGGGCAGCCGTACGCCATCGTGCCCGGCTCCCAGCTCATCGGGCAGCTCGTACCCGAGCACGCGCTGGAAGACCCGACGCTCGCCGCGGTGATCGACGACCGGGACCTCGACGAGGTGCCGGACAGGCTCGCCGGGCTCACAGTGGCCGAATGGCTGCCGCGCCGCAGGTTCCGGCCACCCACCGTCGGACCGAACGCGAGCGTCATGCACATCGCGGCACTCATGACGCGCACGCACACCCCACTGGTCGCCGTCGTCGAACACGACGGCGAACGCACCCGGCTCGCGAGCGCCGTCACGGCCGCCCGCCTGATGGAACGACTCGTCGGAGGACCGTGAACGGCTGGCAGAGCTGGGCGGCCATCGCCGTCTTCGTGACCACATACGGCCTGATCATCAGCGAGAAGATCCACCGCGTCGGCGCGGCCCTGGGCGGCGCCGCGCTGATGCTGGCGATCGGCGCCACCGACGACAAGTCGGCCTTCTTCTCGGAGCACTCCGGCGTCGACTGGAACGTCATCTTCCTGCTCATGGGCATGATGATGATCGTCGGCGTGCTGAAGAAGACCGGCATGTTCGAGTACCTGGCCATCTGGTCGGTGAAGCGGGCACGGGCCAAGCCCTTCCGGGTGATGGCAATGCTCGTCGTCATCACCGCCGTGGCCTCAGCGCTCCTCGACAACGTCACCACGGTCCTGCTGATCGCTCCCGTGACCCTGCTGGTGTGCGAGCGGCTGGCACTGCCCGCGGCCCCGTTCCTGATCGCCGAGGTGCTGGCGTCGAACATCGGCGGCACCGCGACCCTGGTCGGCGACCCGCCGAACATCATCATCGCCAGCCGGGCCGGCCTGACCTTCAACGACTTCCTGGTCCACCTCGCGCCGCTGTCCGCGGTCCTGATAGTGGTGCTGGTCGCGATGTGCCGCTTTCTGTTCCGCAAGTCCTTCGTCTACGACGAGGAACGCGCCGCCGAGGTCATGGAACTGGAGGAGCGCGAGGCCATCCGCGACCCGCGACTGCTCGTCCAGGGCCTGGTCGTCCTCGCACTGGTCGTCGTCGGATTCGTGCTGCACCCGGTGCTGCACTACGAGCCCAGCGTCGTCGCCCTGCTCGGCGCGGGCCTGCTCATCGCGATCTCCCGCGTGGAGACCGGCGAGGTCCTCGGTGAGGTCGAGTGGCCCACCCTCGCGTTCTTCGCCGGCCTGTTCATCATGATCGGCGGCCTGATCGAGACCGGCGTGATCGGCGAGATCTCCGCGAGCCTCGCCGACGCCATTGGCGACAACGAACTCGGCGGCTCCATGCTGCTGCTCGGCGCCTCGGCCGTGCTGTCCGGCATCGTCGACAACATCCCCTACGTCGCCACCATGGCCCCGATCACCGCCGACCTGGTGGACAACATGGGCGGCGCCCCCGACCACGTGATGTGGTGGGCTCTGGCCATCGGCGCGGACCTCGGTGGCAACGCCACCGCGATCGGCGCCAGCGCCAACGTGGTCGTCCTGGGCATCGCCGAACGCAACCGCCAGCCCATCTCCTTCTGGCAGTTCACCAAGTACGGCCTCGTCGTCACCGCCGTCACGGTGGCGCTCTCGGCGCTGTACGTGTGGCTGCGCTACTTCGCCCTCGCCTGACCGGAGGTGACACACGGCATGGGCGTCTTCCCTCAGCCAACGCACTGGGATCCATGGCCCGAGACCTCCGTCCTGCTCGACCGCAGCGGCCGTCGCCAGCCCAACGAGCGGGCTTCCGACCAGGACGGCCACCCACCCGGCGAGCACGACCCACGCATCGATGAGATCGCTGCGCCGTTTGAGCGGATTCCGCCGCCATCGCCACAGCCGCACCCTCGTACACCGTGACGCGGCCATCGGGGCACCGACAGCGCACTTCTAGCGTGCTCCCGCAGGCGGGCGCGGTGTACGTTTCGCGTCAATGTCCTCGCCTGCACGCCACGGGTGTACGACGCTGAGTACAGGGACGTTTCCAGGAGATGAGGAGCCCACCGTGCGCGCGTGACCGGGCGGTCGCATACGGGCCTTCCACCTGCGGGGCGCTCGGAAACCGTGCGCGAAGGGCCGACAGGATCCTGCGGGAGGTCCGGGAGGGCACGTTCCACTACACCGTCACAGGCTCCTTCGGCCGGGACGTGGAGGAAGCCCGGGAGCAGGCACGCTGGGGTGACACGGACGCCGCGTGGCACGCGCCTCGTGCCACGCTGCCGCAGTGGCAGCCCTCCGGCCCGGACCAGCTGGCCCCGCTCGGGCCTGAACGCCGACCGGGTCCTCGGTCCGCTGTGCACCCCGGAGCGAGGCAGGGAGCCACTGACTACACCCCGGGCCGGCGAGCCGGGCGAGGCTCCACCGCTCACGGCCGACCTCGACCCACCGGGTCTGGCCTGGCTGACGGGAAAGAGATCCGGGCAACTTCCTGACGACGTATCGCTTGATCCTCTTCGAAAGGGCGCATCCCCGGAGCTGCCCGCGCGGATCGGCGACGACACCGTCGTACTGAACGAACCGATGTCGCTGTGGGATGCCCGCTTCCGTCTGCGCGACAACCGGGAGACCTCCACGTGGGATGACAAGGCGCTGGCCGCCGTGGGGCGGGCGAGTTCGGGCTGGAGCTTCGTGTTCGAGACCCGGCCGAGCCGGCACTTCCACGAACGGCGCTTCGCCTCACCGGCAGTACCCGCCTCCCGCGGCACCCGCGCGGTCGTGATCTTGAGCGAGCCCGGGCGACAGCCCGACGCTTCCGCCCTGTTCCATCTCTCCGTCGCGGAGGACGGCGGGGAGCGCTACGCCTTCACCGTCCAGGGCACCATGATCCGGCGGAACGGCCCGATACCGGCGTCGCTGAACCCTGGGCGGTTCTTCACCAAGGATGCGTCGACGGATGCAGAGCGCGTGGATCCCTAGCCGTCCGAGACACCGCCGGCCCCACGGCGAATCGGCCCCACCGCACCAGAACCAGACGCCGGACACTTGGGCGAACGCCGAGCGCTGGAGGCCATCGCCGCCGAGTTCGCTGTGCATTTTGTCGCGCTTCGCCCTCAGCCAAGGCCACCTGCACACCCTCGTCATACGGTCCTGGACCCGGCCTCCGGCTCCGGGCGAGACCTACACGGTCATCCGCATCGGGTCACTCCACACGGACGAGCGCCCCACCCGGCAGTCACCCACACGCGGTCCAGCCATGTCCGCCACTCGGCTTGTGACGCCCGCCGGGTCAGTGCAACCGCCCACCACTCCTTGATCGTCCCACCGTAGAGAACCGCGATGGGAGGGGGATCGTACGTGCCAGGTCATATGCGCCCTGCGGACGCGGGCCGGAGAGAGACCAAGTGAGCCTCCTTCTTTGCCTCTTGCTCGTACTGGGCGCAGTCGCCGCTGGGGTGGCGTTCTACGCCAAGGGCATGGCCGCCGTCTGGAAAGGCGGGCTCACGCATTCACTCCGTGGTCTGGCGTTCGTCGTCGCGGCGAGCGCGGCAGCGATCTACGCGTGGGGGATGCTGTATGTCGCGGGCGCCGTACTGGAGGCAGAGGACGGCGGGACGGACTCGTCTCCGATCCGGCCCTGCCGTACAGGGGTGTACGAACGCGACTACTGGATCGACGACTACCAAGTCTGGTACGTGCCGGTGCGGTTCGTGTGTCATCGCAGGGACGGGACCACTTACGACGAAGGGGTACCCGGATACGTGAACCCAGTGCTGGTCGGCCTAACGGTCACCGGAGTGAGCCTGGCCGTAGGCGCGGGATTCGTGGACCGCCGCGTGCCGAGGTCGTGAGCAGGCTGGCGTTCTTCGGCGTGCCGTTGATCAGTGTCCTCTTGTGCGCGGCGGGCTCTGTTCGTATCGACTGTGCACAGCCCGGCGGCATCCATCCCAGCAGGCTCGCCGGACCGTCATCAGCGCCTTTGCGTCAGCGGTCGGATACACGGGCGCTGTGATATACGGGCTGGCCTTCGCGGCCCCCGTAGGGGGCTGCAAGGGGACCCCCGACGAAGACTTCCCGCTGACGCACGTGCCCGTGGACGCTTTCCCGCCCAACATCGCCGACTACTGGGCCGACTCGGAGGCCCATGGACCGTCGCACCCCGCCACGTTGGGGCGTGCGTCATTTGGGCGGGCGTCGCCATCTTGCTGGCACAGACCGATTCCGCCGAGTGCCCCGGAATACGGACGCGAGGCGCCGACCCCATTGGTGAGTTCACCGTCCGTCCAGGCCATGAGCCGGTCGCTGGCAAGGTCATGGCCCCAGGCACCGCGGGAGAGGGCAGTTCTTCTTCAGCTCGTCGTGCAGCCTGTGATCGAGCTTTGTGGACTTCTCCGATGCCTTCTTGGCGAACTTCGACACGCCTCTCGTGAGTTTCGAAAGCTCTCGAAGCCGTAGTCCCAGGAGTCTGCGAGACGGCCGTGCCCGTCCAAGTCGAGTCGGCGTACTTCATGTCATCTTCTTGGACGCGGACTTCATCTGGCCACTGCTGGCCTCCAGTGTGCCCGCCATGCCCAGCACTGCGTCGCTTGCGAACTCAAGACCCACAATTCCGGCGCGGCGACTCTTCACTCCGTGCACCCAAGTGCCTCATGAACCCTGATGTGATGCGTGGGTGTGCGGTTTCGCCAGGGACGGCTGGGTTGGCACCGTTGAGTTGGTGGATGCGCCCCAAGCGATACGTGAAGGCTCGCACGCTCAGGTTCAGACGGCGGGCTGCCTCGGCCGCGATGCAACCGGAGTCGAAGTACGCGGTCAGCGTGTCGACGAGCGGCTGCGGGCCTCCGCGGGCGCTCTGCGGTGGGCCCAGCGTATTGTGCACGAGGTCGGCCATGGCTTGCCGGTCACGGGTCAGGACGGGGTAGACGAGGAGATCGGCGGCGCGGAGCACCGGTTCGTGGAGGTGCAGCCGGTGGGCCAAGTCAAGGGAGTTGAGGGCTTCCTCGTAGGAGTGGACGACGCCGCCGGCACCCGGGTGGGCGCGTCCGATGGCGACCTGACCACCGTCAGTGGACGCGTGCGCCTGCTTGGCGAAGAACGCAAGGACATCATCCTGTTCTCCAGGGGCGATGCAGATCAGCCGTCCGTCCTTGGTGGTGAGCAGGATGCGCCGCTCACCGAACCTGCTGATCAGGGCGCTCTCCACCTGCTGGGTCGCCGGGTGCGTGTCCTCCACCGGCTTGCTGCCCTGGGCGACTGCGACCGCGTGGGCCCGGGAGAGGAGCAGCCCGAATCGTTCGGCGCGTCCGGCCAGGCGGCCGAGGTCACTGCGGCCGTAGAGGAGGTCGTCGATGAACTCTCGGCGCACGGCTTCCTCCTGCCGTACTGCGAGTCTCTGTGCCCGTTCGTGGCCTTCGGCGAAGGCATCGATCGCCTGCTCGACGACGGCGAGCACGCGATCGACCTCCGTGGAGGAGAGGGTGGGCCAGCTCTCACGGGCCGCGGACAGATGCCGACGGACAAGTGCCCGTAGCCCAAGGCCCGCCTCGGCGGCGCGCTCTCCCCGGGCCCGCAGGTACTCCAACTCGTCCCGCGTAAGGCGCCTGCCCGTCTCGGACGCCTCGGCCAGTATCCGGGCATAGCCCCAGATACTCGTCGGGTACCTCACGCCCCGTCACCCGTTCTCCTCTGTTCTTGACGCACTGCTGGCGTATTCCTGATATGTAGCAGGTTCTTGTCAAGGGGCAGGGGTGTGCGGCCCCTCCCCGTTGGGAGGGGTGTGGGGCTGGCGGGGGCGGACCGGGGTGTGCGTGTCGTGGCGTCGACGCGCGGTCAGCCTGATATGCGCGGGTTGGATACCGCATGACCGGTTGTGCGTCGGGAACGGACCGCTCATCTAATGCCGGGCGTGGCCCGCAAGGAGCGGGCTGCTCATAGGAATTCCGCGGATCGTTCCTGATATGTAGCAGGTTCTTGTCAAGGGGCAGGGGTGTGCGGCCCCTCCCCGTTGGGAGGGGTGTGGGGCTGGCGGGGGCGGACCGGGGTGTGCGTGTCGTGGCGTCGACGCGCGGTCAGCCTGATATGCGCGGGTTGGATACCGCATGACCGGTTGTGCGTCGGGAACGGACCGCTCATCTAATGCCGGGCGTGGCCCGCAAGGAGCGGGCTGCTCATAGGAATTCCGCGGATCGTTCCTCGCGCTGCACGGTCCCCGGGCTGATGCCCCGCCAGCGGTTCTTGTGGAGGAGTTGATGGGCGTCAGTCCTCCATGATTGCCAGGCTCCAGCACCAGCCGGACAGTTCCCGGGCGACGGCCACGACACTGATGGTGGAGCGTTTGTGACGGGCGTCCAGGTTCAACCAGCGCTGGTGCAGGCGTCGGTTGCCCCGTTCGGCGCGTTGCCGGACAGGGGCGGCGACGTGGTCGAGGCGGGCCTGGAGACCGGCGCCGGGGCGTCGGTAGGGACGGCGGTGGTGCCAGGCGGCCTCCACCAGGAGCCGTCGGGCATGGGTGTTGCCCGTCTTGGTGATGCCTCCCTGGCGGCGCTGGCTGCCGGAAGAGTCCTCGCTGGGGACAAGCCCCAGGTAGGAGCCGATGGTCGAGCCGGTGAAGCGGTGCCAGTCACCGATCTCGACGGCGAGGCCGAACGCGGTGAAGGTGCTCACCCCGCGCATGCAGGCCAGTCGGCGGACGGCCGGGGCCCAGGCAGGTTGGGCGGCGAGTTCGGTGATGGCCGCATCCAGGCGGGTCCGGCGTGCTTCGAGGGCCCATACCGTCTCCAGGGCCTCGTCGTAGGCGACCCGCAGACCGAACTCGTCGAAGCGGTGTCCGGTCAGCCAGTGGTGATGGGCAGCGGTCCAGGCCCTGCCGTCGGTGTAGACGATGCCGCGGCGCAGTAGCAGTTTGGCCACGCGGTGGCGGGCGCGCATCAGGTCGGCGCGGACGTCGTCGCGGGCCCGGGTGAGGTCCCGGGCAGCTTCCTGTTCCAGATCAGGCACCCGCACCGCGGGCAGCTCGTCCAGTCGGATCAGTTTCGCGAGCCGCTGGGCATCGCGCTTGTCGGTCTTGACCCGGTCTCCGGCCGGCCGTTCCATTTTCGACGGGGCCGCCACCACGCAGCGGATACCAGCCTGCTGCATGGCGCGTGCCAGGACGAAGCCGGTCGGTCCGGCCTCGTAGGCAACCGCGGCTGGCTGCGGCAGACGGCGCACCCAGGCAACCACGTCCGCTGTGTTGACGACGAGCCGGTCGGTGAAGATTTCACCGGTCGTACCGTCCAGTGCCCAGGCCGTGGTGGAGCGGGCGTGGACATCCAGGCCGACCGAAGTACGTTCGGAAAACATCCGGTGCCTCCCGGTAATTGCGGCACTACCCGCCACCGTGCCCACCGGCAGGCAACCCGCGTCAACTTGCGCGAGGGGCATCGGGCTTGGTCTTCTCTGCGGTCGAACCCACCGACGCTTCATACGATCTAACGCACGATGGACAAGAGTGGCAGACCCCTCGCTGGTGAGAGAGCCCGGCGTGAACGGCATCGTGTTGCGCGACCGCACAACCCCCGCGTGCCATCAGCTGTCTTCTCGGTGGGAACCGGATAAACCAGAGGGACCGCGCTCGCCTCTGCTCCACAAGGAGGTATATGGGATGGCAGCCCGTCATCGCGATCCTGACGGCTCGCCTGTCCCGGTGTGCTCGCGGGGGCACGGAGCGGGGGCTGTCCCGCGCGCACTGCTGCCCGAGCGGTCCACTACAGGTGGTGTAGGCCCAGCCACGGGAGGGTGTCCCGTCTGTGAGGTGATCGAGCCGCTGCTGCGGCGTGCAGACCTGTTGTCCCAACTGCTGTGGATCGGGCACACACGCGCTCCGGCAGAGGGGAAGGTGTAGCCGTCTCTCGGATCGCGCGGTGTGCCGTCCGGAACGGCGGCTGACTGCGGGATTGGCCACGGTGCCCGCGCCCGGACGGGGTCCGCTCAACTGTGCTGACGGCGGGGGAGTGGACGTGCGGTCGTAGACGATGCCGAGTACGACGGCTGTCTGGACTATGGCGGCGTACGAACACGCGGTGGCCATGGTCTTCTGTCGCGCCAAGGTCGAGACACGGATCCGGGCGGTTCCGAACGGGTCACAGGGGCTGCGGCCAGACGGTCCTTCCGCTCCACCGGATGTCGGCCCGTTCCCAGCCCGGAGATCCCCGGACTGGAGGACCCGGCCGACCCGTTCCCCGAGGACGCGATCTCGCCGACGGAGACGCTCATGCAACGCGAGTCCCAGGCCCTGGCCGTCCGCCTGTCCGCCCTCGGAGCCCCGGTGACGACGCACTTCTACGCGGGCACACACTCCCCGCCGTACTGGGCACGCGAGTTCCACCGCTCGCTGCCCATGCTCCTGGAAGCCCTTCGAGGGACGTAGCCGCATGCTCTGCGGCACACGAGTCACAGGAGAATCTCATCCGGTCCCCATGGTGAAACCAGGGACCGGCCACAGTATGGTCAAGCCTTCAACAGGAGGGTGAGGTTCCGCGCGGCCGGGGGGTCAAGGAGGCACGGCAATGGTCATGGTCGGATCGGTCGGTCCGGGAGTGCGCCGGGTGGCGCGCGGCGTGAGACGGCGCATACGCAGACTGGGCGAGCCTCCTGTGCCGGAGTCGGCGTATCGGCTCGTACCGGACCCGGTGTTCGTCCTGTCCTCCGTGCGCTCCGGCTCCACCCTGCTGCGGGTCCTGCTCAACAGCCATCCGCAGATCCGCGCCCCGCACGAGATGCACCTGCGCACGCTCTCCGTCGACCTGAACAAGCCGTACACCAAGAAGGCGATGTCCGAACTCGACCTGGACCAGCGTGAGCTGGAGTACCTGCTGTGGGACCGGGTGCTGCACCGCGAACTCGTGCGCAGCGGCAAGCGGATCATCGTCGACAAGACACCCGGCAACGCGGGCGTCTGGGAGCGGCTGCACGAGGGCTGGCCCAAGGCCCGGTACATCTTCCTGCTGCGCCATCCCGCGTCGATGGTCAACTCACTGATCACCAACCGTCCCGACCGCGATCCGGACGCGACCGTGCGGGAAGTGCGCGGCTACGTCGAGGCGGTCGAGGCGGCCCGCACCGCGCTGCCCGGCCTCACCGTCCGATACGAGGATCTGACCGAGCGGCCCGAGGAGGTCACCCGGGAGATCTGCGCCTACCTCGGCGTTCCGTGGGCGCCGAGGATGCTCGACTACCGCAAGGGTGATCACGGCCCGTTCGTGCCGTACATCGGCGACTGGAGCGAGAACATCAAGTCCGGGAAGATCCAGAAAGCGCGAGCGCTGCCGGACGCGGCAGACGTACCGGCGCCGCTGCGCGACATCACGCGTGCCTGGGGGTATCCGTGTTGAGCGACATGTCCGACGTGAAGTGCCGATGTACCTGCCCGGGAGCGACCGTGTGGGTCACCGGGCCGACGGCCGCCGACCGGCGCGGCGCCGCCTACGCGCTCGCCGAACGGCTACTGGCCGGACAGCGCCGGGTAGAGGTGCTCGACCGCCTCAACGGCCACGATACGAATGCCGAACGCATCGGCCTGATGGCCGAGGTACTGGCCCGCAACGGCATCGTGGCGATCGTCCCCTGCGCCGAGGAGGGCGTGACGGAGGTACGGGACCGCCACGCGGCGAGCGGCACACGGTACGTCGAGGTGTGCGCCTCCGAGCCGGAGTGCGCCGAGACTACGGAGGCGGTCCACAGCCTGCTGACCGGGCGAGGCTGAGAGAATCCCGCCTCAGCCCCGCAGCCGTTACTGCCCCGCGCCCGGCGGCTGAGGCGCCTCCGGGGCGGCGGGGGTGCCTGTCTCCCCCTTGATCACACGGGGCGCTGTCTGCTCCTCGTCCGGTTTCTGATCCTCCTTCAACGCCCGGCGCTCCGCCTTGAGGATGCGCGCCGCCTTGCCCGCCGAGCGAGCCAGATCGGGCCCCTTCTTGGCGGCGAGTACGGCTATGACGACGATGAGGATGACCGCGATTTCACTCAGCCCGAACATGTCGCTCGCCCGCCCGCGTCAGACGCCGACGCCGAAGTCGGAGGCGATGCCGGCCAGCCCGGATGCATACCCCTGACCGACCGCGCGGAACTTCCACTCGGCGCCGCCCCGGTACAGCTCGCCGAAGACCATCGCGGTCTCGGTGGCCGCGTCCTCGGACAGGTCGTAGCGGGCGATCTCGGCGCCGCCGGCCTGGTTGACGACGCGGATGAAGGCGCCCCGGACCTGGCCGAAGCTCTGGCCGCGGCTCTCGGCGTCGTGGATGGACACCGGGAAGACGATCCGGTCGACCTCGGCGGGTACGCCCGCGAGGTTCACCTTGACGACCTCGTCGTCGCCCTCGCCCTCACCGGTGAGGTTGTCGCCGGTGTGCTCGACGGAGCCGTCCGGGCTGGTGAGATTGTTGTAGAAGACGAAGTGCCGGTCGGACAGGACCTTGCCGGAGGTGTCGAGGAGCAGGGCGGAGGCGTCCAGGTCGTAGTCGGTGCCCGTCGTGGTGCGCACGTCCCAGCCCAGGCCGACCAGGACCGCGGTCAGACCCGGTACCTCCTTGCTGAGCGAGACGTTGCCGCCCTTGGACAGGGAAACACCCACTGTTTTCCTCCTGGTTGAGATTCCGATCGAGGTTCCAACACCGTAGAATCTACAGCATTGTAGAAATAATGGAAGGTGTGATCCGGACGCGAGGGCACGATGTGATCCCCAGTGTCCTTACGATGGACCGCTTGCGGCGTACGCGGCAGCGGAAGGGAGACAGGGCGTGACGGAGGATCACCGGCGTCCCCGGCGACGGGGGCAGGGCGAGCTGGAGGTGCAGGTTCTGGCGGCCCTGCGGGAGGCGGACGGGCCTGCGACCGCGGGCTGGGTGCAGGAGCGGCTCGGCGGCGACCTCGCCTATACGACGGTGATCACGATCCTGACCCGGCTGCTGGCCAAGGGCGCGGTGACGCGGGAGCGCGCCGGACGGTCGTTCGCCTGGACACCGGCCTCGGACGAGGCGGGACTGGCCGCCCGGAAGATGCGCAAGGTGCTGGACGGTGAGCAGGACCGGGAGGCGGTGCTGGCGAGCTTCGTCACCGCACTCGACCCCGATGACGAGCGGCTCCTGCGCGAACTGCTGGGTCAGCCGAAGGCCGAAGGGGAAGACTGAAGCCTCATGGGGGTGTTCGTCTTCCTGCCGCTGGTACTGCCGCTCACGGCCTGGCCGATCGCACGGCTGGCCGAGCACCATCTGCATCCGCGCATCGCCACCCGCCTGCTCACCGGCGTGGCCGGCGTCATGGCTCTGTGCAGCACGGTGTGTCTCGGCCTGCTGATGGTGGTCGGCACCGCCCAACTCCCCGGCAACCCGCTGCCGGACGGCTGGTCGGACCCGGAGGTGCGGGAGGCCGTTCCGTACGACGAGGTGGCGGGCAAGGCGGCCATCCCCGCGCTGATCGCCGTGGCCGTGGTGTGCGGCCGTACGCTGTGGCGGCACGGCCGGGTACGCCGCCGCGCCCACCGGGCCCTGGCCGGGCTGTCCGGTACGGAGGTCGCGGTGCTGCCCGACGACGTGCCGTACGCGTACGCCCTTCCCGGCGGAGCCCGTGATCGCATCGTGGCGACCACGGCGTTGCTCTCCGCCCTCCAACCCGCCGAGCGGCGTGCCCTTTTCGCCCACGAGCGGGCCCATCTCGCCGCCCGTCACCACAGATTCCTGCTGGTCGCACAGCTGGCGGCTCGCGCGAAC
Source organism: Streptomyces sp. NBC_00457 (assembly GCF_036014015.1). Classification (NCBI taxonomy): domain Bacteria; kingdom Bacillati; phylum Actinomycetota; class Actinomycetes; order Kitasatosporales; family Streptomycetaceae; genus Streptomyces; species Streptomyces sp. NBC_00457. The sequence continues at coordinate 1,562,672 of NZ_CP107905.1, forward strand.
CCGTTCCTGCGTCCGCTGCGTACAGCGGTGACGTACACGACCGAGCGCTGGGCGGACGAGGAGGCGGCCCGCGTCCTCGGCGACCGCCGGACGGTGGCCCACGCGATCGGCAAGGCGGCGCTGATCTCCCGGGGCACCCCGATCCCCACGCTCGCGGGTCTCGCCTCCCCGGGGCCGGTCCCGCGCCGGGTGGCGGCCCTCCTCGGGCCCGCTCCCGCGCCCCGGAGCTGGCCGTCCGTGTTCACCGCGGTGGGCGTGGCCGCGTGGACGGCGGCCGCGGGTACGGCGATTTCCGCACTGTCGTCGGCCAACTCCGCGGTGACGATGGCCCTCATCCTGCACGCGGCGACGCCGCTCTAGCCCCGGACAAGGGTCAGAGCGGCGTCGCCCGCACGCAGAAGTCCCAGAGATCCCAGGGGTCTCAGAGGTCGAACTCGTGCGGCGGCAGGTCCAGCGCGAAGCACGCCTCGCGGACCACGGCCTGCTCGGTCTTGTCGAAGTCGCCGTCGGCGCCGCCGATCACGATGCCGATCTGGATGACCGCCCGCGCCTCGGCGGGCTTCTTCTTCGCCTTGGCGACCTCCTGCAGCACGCTCACCTTGCCGAGGGCGAAGTCGGCGGTCAGCTTGTTGAGGTTCTCCTCGAAGCGCCGCTGCAGGTCCGTGGCGTCGAAGTTCTGCAGCACCTCGTTGGTGGCGATCAGCTGCGCTACGCGCTGCCGCTCGGAGGGGTCGATGGTGCCGTCGGCGGCGGCGACCAGGGCGCACATCGCCATGCTCGCGTCGCGGAAGGCGCCGCTCTTGAGGTCGTTCTTCTTCGCCGTCAGCTGGGTCTGCATCGTCGATGCGGACTCCTTGATGCGGTCCCACAGGGCCATGAGAACTCCGTACGTGTCGGGAGGTGGGCCCGGACCGGCGCGGCCCGGGCAGCCGCAATCCTCTACAGCAATGTAGAAGCTACCAGGGCGGCTACCCCTCCTCTTCGTCGCCCTCGAAGAAGTCACCGACCTCGTCCACCACTTCGGCCGCGACCATGCCGCCGACGACCCCGACGGCCAGCCCGGCCGCGCCGGCCGCAACAGCGGTGCCCATGCCGGGGCGATGGCCTTCAGGTCCGTACGAGGCGTGCGAACCGTACGACGCCCGGTGCTCGACCAGCTGCCGGATCCAGCCGTCGACCTCGGCATTCCAGTCCCGGGCGTCGTGATGGCCGACGGTGAACCGGGTGACCGTGTCACGGCCCTCAGAGAAGAAGCCCCCGCGCTTGTCGGCCCCCAGGACCACCTCCATGCCGCCCGGCGAGGCGAGGAAGGTCAGCTCGATCTCCTGGAAGAAGGGCAGCTGCTGCCCGGTGCCGCCGATACGGCCGTTCTCCAGGTCGGCGGACCGGAAGCCGAAGCCGATCTGCCCGAGGGACTCCAGGACCGCCTCCTGCACGGGCAGCGGGCCCACGGTCAGCTGGTCGAGGTCGCCCTTGTCCTTCGCGCCGGCCACCGCCAGCTCGGTGACCGGCGTCTCCCACGGCAGCGTCACACTGAACGGCACCCCGCGCTCCGCGCCCGCCGAGAGCCGGAAGCCCGCCGACCATGAACCGGTCGAAGACGACGACCCCGTCGGCCTCCCCGCCGTCGTGCTCGGCCTCGACCCGCGCCTCCAGCTCCAGGGCGACGTGCTCGATGCCGAAGTCGGCGTCACCGCCCTTGAGACGGACCTCCCCCGACAGGCCCCCGCCCGGCTGGCCCCCCCGGGGCGAGGACCGTGTCCCCCGCCCACACCGAGCGAACCGAGCAGCCGTTTGAACGCCATCGCGTCGTCCACTCCTTTACGAGCGACTGCATACCTCCGTCATGTGCGGAACATCCGGGACGGCCCGCACGTTCTCTACAAGCGAGTAGAAGCATAGAGTGGCTTACATCCACCCGACGTACCGAAAAGGAGCCAGTGTCCCGCAATGGGTGAGCCTCCCAGTACCGGCCGTGCCATGCCCTGCCCAGGTCACAGACTTGAGGGAACGGGGGTGGCGGGGTGACCGAGGTCCTGCTGCTCCTGCTGGCCCTCCTCCTCACACTGGCCTGCGCGCTGTTCGTCGCCGCCGAGTTCTCCCTGACCACCGTCGAGCGCGGTGACCTGGAACGGGCCGCCCAGGAGGGCGAGCGCGGCGCCGAGGGCGCGCTGAAGGCCGTACGCAGTCTGACCGTCCAGCTGTCCGGCGCCCAGCTCGGCATCACCGTCACCTCGCTGGTGATCGGCATGCTCGCCGAGCCGTCGCTCGCGGCGCTGCTGCGCGGCCCGCTGAAGGCGATCGGCCTGGGCGGTGCGGCGTCCACCGTCGCCACCTTGCTGGGCGTGGCCGTGTCCACCGTGGTGTTGATGGTGGTCGGTGAGCTGGTGCCCAAGAACTGGGCGATCTCCCGCCCGCTGGCCGTCGCCAAGGTGGTGGCGGGCCCGCAGCGCGGCTTCACCGCCGCCTTCGGCCCGTTCATCCGGCACTTGAACAACACCGCGAACCGTTTCGTACGCCGCTTCGGACTGGAGCCCGCCGAGGAACTGGCCTCCGCCCGCAGCCCCGAGGAACTGGTCGCGCTCGCCGAGCACTCCGCCGCCGAAGGCGCCCTGGAGGCCGACTCCGCCGAGCTGTTCGTGCGCACCCTGCACCTGAGCGAGCTGACCGCCGAGAACGTGATGACCCCGCGCGTCGACGTCAAGGCGCTCGAAGCGCACGCGACGGCCGCGGATGCCGCGAACCTCACCTACGCCACCGGCCTGTCCCGCTTCCCGGTCTACCGCGACAGCCTGGACGAGGTCATCGGCAGCGTCCACATCCGCGACGTGCTCGCGCTGGCGCCGGACAAGCGCGCGGTCACCCAGGTCACCGAGCTGGCCACCGCGCCCCTGCTGGTGCCCGACAGCCTCACCGCGGACCGGCTGCTGCAGCGGCTGCGTTCCACCCGCACCATGGCCGTGATCATCGACGAATACGGCGGCACGGCGGGCGTGGCGACGATGGAGGACATCGTCGAAGAGGTCGTCGGCGAGGTCCGCGACGAACACGACCCCGTCGAGGTGCCGGACCTGCAGTCCGCACCGGCAGCGGCCGACGGCCGCGCGGCCTGGGAGGCGGACGGCTCCGTCCGCACCGACCAGCTCACCGCGATAGGACTGACGGCACCGGAGGGCCCGTACGAGACCGTGGCCGGTCTGGTCGCCACCCACCTCGCACGCATCCCCGCCAAGGGCGACATCCTGGACCTGGACGACGGCTGGCAACTCGACGTCCTCGACGTCGACCACCACCGCGCCGACCGTGTCCGCATCACCGCACCGGCCCGGGTGCCGGCCCAAGCCGGGGAGGAGTCCCGATGACCGTCCTGCAACTCGCCATCGGCGCCCTCACCCTGCTGACCAACGCCTTCTTCGTCGGCGCCGAGTTCGCCCTGATCTCCGTCCGCCGCAGCCAGATCGAGCCGCGCGCGAAGGAAGGCAACACCCGGGCCCGGATGACCATGTGGGCCCTGGAGCACCTCTCCGCGATGATGGCCACCGCCCAACTCGGCATCACCGTCTCCTCACTGGTACTGGGCGCTGTCGCCGAACCGGCCATCGCCCACCTGCTGGAACCCGGCTTCGAGGCCGCCCACATCCCGCACGGCCTGGTGCACCCGATCGCGTTCGTCATCGCGCTGACCGTGGCGACGTATCTGCACATGCTGATCGGCGAGATGGTCCCGAAGAACATCGCGCTCGCGGCACCGGTCCCGACGGCCCTGCTGCTCGGCCCGCCGCTGGTGGCCCTCACCCGCGCGCTGCGCCCGTTCGTGTTCGGCATCAACGCCTTCGCCAACGCCCTGCTGAAGCTGCTGCGGGTCGAGCCGAAGGACGAGGTCGAGTCGGTCTTCACCGACGACCAGCTCGCCCGCATGGTCGTCGACTCCAGCGCGGCCGGCCTGCTCACGCCCGCCGACGGCGAACGGCTGCGCGACGCGCTGGAACTGGGCACCCGCCCGGTCGGCGAGATCCTCGTCCCGGCGCAGCAGATGCGCACCGTCGCCCACGCCGTCACCCCGGCCGAGCTCGAACGGACAGCCGCCGACGCGGGCTATTCCCGCTTCCCGGTCACCGGCGAGGACGGCACGCTGCTCGGGTACCTGCACATCAAGGACACGCTGGGCATCGCCGACCGCGGCAGGCCGTTCCCGCGCGACGCCCTGCACCCGGTCACCCGCGTCCGCATCGACACCCCGCTCGACGACACCCTCACCGCCCTGCGCGCCGACGGCAGCCACCTGGCCGCGGTCACCGGAGAGGCGGGCGCGGTCCTCGGCTTCGTGACCATGGAGGACGTCCTGTCGGAGCTGGTGGGACCGGCACCTGCGAGAGCCTGACCCACTAGGGGGTTTCGTTCGGATTCTTCAGATCGTTGGTGCCGGCCACGGGGCCGCCCTACGGCCGGAAGCCGTCGATCGTCAGTTCCAGCAGGCGGTCGGCCTGGGCGTGGCATCTCCGACGAACGCGAACTCGAGCGCATCAAGGCCAGCATCCCCGGCTACGCCAACCTCTCACGCCGCGCCAGCCGCGCCGGGGCCTTCTTGACCCCGGCGCGGCGCCTCACGCGAACGAGCCATCCAACACTGCAACTTGTCGGCCCTCGGACCATCCGATGCGGACGACTCAGCTCGTGAGCTCGGCCCCGATCCGCGCCGCCCACGCCTCGATCGCGGTGAAGTCCCGGAAATCCCCGCCCTTTCCTTTGCTGAGGATCATCCGTGCGATCCACCCCTTGGCGCCCTCCTCTAGGCAGCCTCCGAAGGTGATGTGCTCCTTGGCGTCGAGCGCGGCCATGGCCTTCTTCACGCCGGGCACGGGTGGGATGTCCCGCTCTGAAGCCGAGGCGTCGAGCGGGCCGCTGCTGAAGAGCCACAGCGGGCGTTCGGTCAGGGGCCTGCGGTGGTGGCGGATGAAGCGGCGGGCGTCCTTCTGCCAGCGCCCGGCATACAGTCCGCCTCCGACCACCACGGCGTCGTACGACGCCACATTCGCCGCGGACCGGGCGGGCTGTGCCTCGACGGTCAGCCCGTCCTTCCGCAGGACGTCGGCGATGGCCTCGGCGATCTGTGCGGTCGATCCGTTCGTCGTTCCGTAAACGACCAACACGCTCTTGGGCATGGCGGTCCGCCTCCTCTCAGAGTTTGCGCAGCCAGTCGTCGGCAACGCCGTGCAGTGCCTGCTCGCTGGGCTGGAGTCGCGAGTCGTCCAGGCGGTAGGCGAGCTTGTCGACCACGCCGACCACGCCGTCCATCTGGCCTGTCATGGAGACGGCGATCTCCGCCTCGCTCTTGCGTTCCGTGTGGCCGGAGAACGTGACCACGCCCTCGACCACGGACACGTCAACCGACCCGAGCGGCAGCCACAGAGCGCGCTCGAGCACATCCTTGATCACCTGGTCGCGGATCTCCCGGTCGGGCCGCAGGAAGACCTGGAGGAGGTCGCGCCGGGTGACGATGCCGACGAGCCTGTTCTCCTCGTCCAGGACGGGCAGCCGTTCCACTCGGTGCTGCGCCATCGTCCTGGCGGCCTCGACGATGGTGACGTCGGCATGCACGGTCACCGGCGGTTCGGACATCAGCTGTCCCGCGGTGCGGGCGTTCGCCTTCGCAGCCCGCTTCTTGGCGCTGGGCGTCAGGCTGGTGAGCCGGAAGCGGCGCTTCGGCTCGTACGGGTCAGGGGTCTCGGCCTGGCGGACCATCAGGTCGGTCTCGGAGATGACTCCGATGACCCGCTCGTCCTCGTCGACGACCGGCAATCCGCTGATCCGGTGGTCGGCCAGCAGCCGTGCCACTTCCTTGAACGGGGTGCCGTACTCGGCGCGGACGACCTCCGTGGTCATCACGGAACCCACCTTGTTGTGCTTCATTTCTGTTCCCTCCCTCAGCGGAGCCTGCGCAGATACGGGTCCTGGGGCCTGCGCGGCAGCAGTCGTACACGCGCATCGAGCACACTGATTCCGCCCGGTGTCGCGAGAACGGGGTTGAAGTCGGCCTCGGCCAGCTGCGGCAGGTCGCTCGCCATGCGGGACAGCCGCAGCAGCAGTTGTTCGAGGCCTTCGAGGTCGATCGGTCCGTTGCCACGCGCGCCGAACAGGAGCGGCGCACAGCGCGGCGCGGTGATGAGGTCGTGCACGTCCTGGTCGGCCAGCGGGGCGAGCCGGGCGGCGTGGTCGGCCAGTACCTCGGTCGCGGTGCCGCCGAGTCCGAACAGGACCAGCGGGCCGAAGACCTCGTCCTGGACGACACCCGCGAACAGCTCGGTACCGCGCCTGGCGAGCGGCTGCACGAGCACGCCCGTGAGCAGGCCGTCGAAGCGGGTCGCGAAGTCCCGGAAGGCGGCGCGTACTTGGGTGTCCCCGCGCAGGTCGAGGTGCACGGCGTGCTGCTCGCTCTTGTGCACCAGCCCGGGCCAGTGGGCCTTCATGACCACCCGGCCATCGGCACCGCGCAGCCGATCGGCGGCGATGACGGCTTCGTCCTCGGTCTCGGCCCAGGCCCACGCAAGTTGCGGGACGCCGTAGCAGGCGAGGAGGTCGGCGCAGGTACGCGGGTCCAACCAACCTCCCTCCGGGTGTGCGGCCAGGAAGGCTTCGGCAACTGCGTGGGCGCGCGGGGTGTCCACGTTTTCGAGGTCGGGGACGGTTCCCGCGGGTCGGCTCAACCAGTCCGCACGGTGGGCGGCGTGGGCCAAGGCCCGTGCCGCCGCCTGCGGTTCGGCGTACGAGGGGATCGTGCCGCCGCCGGAGGCGGGCAACAGCCTGACCGGGAGGTCCTGCTCCATACGTATGACGATTGCAGTGCGCGTACGGCGTCCGGGACCGCCGGTGAGGGCCCGGACAAGGTCTTCGCCCGTCGCAGTGGCGACCGCGGTGGGGACGAGGGCCAGTACGACGGCGTCGATGCCGGGGTACCGCATGATGCCGTCCACGCACTCACTCAGCTGTTCCTCCGTGACCGCAGCTGTCGCATCGACGGGATTGCCGACGGCGGCTCCCTCGGGGAGTACGGCGAGCAGGTCGTCGACCATTTGCGGGGTGAACGGCGGAATGGCCAGCCCCGCCTCCGCGCAGGCGTCGGCGGCGAGGACGCCCGCGCCGCCCGCGTTGGTGACGATCGCGACCCGGGTGCCCGTCGGAAGCGGCTGGGAGTGCAACAGAGCCGCGGTTTCGAGGAGTTCGGCGCACGAGTGGGTGGCGGTGATGCCGGCCTGGGTGAACAGCGCCCGCCGGGTCATGGTGCGGGTGGCGGCCGCTGCCGTGTGCGAGGCGGCGGCGCGGCGGCCCGCGTCGGTGCGCCCGGCGTCCACGGTGAGGACGGGCAGTCGGCGGGTCACGCGGCGGGCGGTGCGGGAGAAAGCCCGCGGATTGCCGAAGGACTCCAGGTGCAGCAGCGCGAGGTCGGTACGGCCGTCGCTCTCCCACCACTGGAGCATGTCGTTGCCGCTGACGTCGTACTTGTCACCGAGGGAGGCGAACGACGAGACGCCGATGCCGAGCCGGGACAGCCCGTCGAGCAGGGCGATGCCGACGCCGCCGGACTGCACGGCGACGCCCGCCGTGCCGGGGCGCGGGTGATCGGCAGCGAAGGTCGCGTCCAGCGAGACGTCGGAGTCGGTGTTGGTGATGCCGAGGCAATTGGGTCCGACGAGTCGCATGCCGTAGGTGCGGCATGCCGCCATCAACGCCTGTGCCTGCTCGCTGTCGAGGCCGGCGGTGATGACGAGCAGGGCCCGCGCGCCGACCTTTCCGCACTCCTCGGCAGCGGCTGGGATCCCTGCGGAGGGCACTGCGACGACCACGAGATCGGGGGTCTTCGGCAGTGCACTGATCGACGGGTAGGAGGGCACGCCCATGATCGAGGTGGCCCTGGGGTTCACCGCGAAGAGCCGTCCGGCGTATCCGCCGGTGTGGAGGTGGTGCAGGATGGCCCGTCCCACGGATCCGGGCTTGCGCCCCGCGCCGACGACGGCGACGGTGGCCGGCCGCAGCAGCGGCTCCAAGCTGGCGATATTGGCGCACGTACCGCGTGCCTCGACAGCGGAGAGATAGTTGTCGGTCTCGTCGAGTTCGACAGTGCAGCGGACCTCCGGACCCTCGAAGCGGCGGGCGGTACGCAGGCCGAGGTCGGCGAAGAGCTGGAGGACCTCATGGTTCTCGCTGAGGGCGTCGGCGGTGAACGAAGTGATGCCCTCGGCACGGGCAGCCGAGACCAGGTGCTCCACGAGGAGGGTGCCGATGCCCCGGTGGTGCAGTCCGTCGGCGACCGCGATGGAGATCTCAGCCGAATCCTTGTCGTCACCTGCGTCGTATTCGGCCAGGCCGATCACCTGGCTCTTCGTCTCCGCCAGCAGGGCTCGGTATCCGGGGCGGGACGAGGCACAGGCCCGGTCGGCCGCCATCGCCGCCGAACGGCGGCTCGCCGCGAAGAACCGCAGCCTCAGGTTCTCCGGGGACATCTCCTCGTAGAGTCCCTCCAACTGATCGTGGTCGCCCGGAGTCACCGGGCGGATGCACACAGTCGTGCCGTCCGCGAGCAGGGCGTGAACCGTGGGCCGGGTGGACGCGTCGTCCGTCATGGCGGGTCTCCTCCAAGCTTCTCGACACCTCGAGCATCCAGCGGATCGAGGGCGCATCCCATGGGCTGTCCGGGCGTGCTGTGGGGCCGGTCGGCCCTAGTTCGGGCGCTGGTCGGCGTCGCTGCCTGCGCGTTCTGCGGAATGATCAGCTAGCCGGGCCGGACCCGCGCAGCGCCGGTCGTACGACGCGCAGGACCAACTCGGCGACAAGGACCGTGGACGCCGTTCCGACGCAGACGGCCCACTGAGCCGCGGTCAGCGGCACAGTGCCGAAGACGGTGCGCGCCCAGGGCAGGTGCACGGCGACAACCTGTACGGCGAGAACCCCTGCAAGGCAGAGCCACAGGGTGCGGTTGCGGAACTGGTGGCGGCCCAGCAGTGGGCCGTCGTCCGCGCGGGCGTTGAGAGCGTTGAACAGCTGGAACAGGACGAAGGTCGTGAACGCCATGGTCAGAGCGGTGTCCGGATCGAGCTGGACACGGGCCAGAGCCAGCAGGGTCACCGTGCCCACGGCCATGACGGCACCGGCTCTGCCGATGGCGAAGAGGCGGTGCGCGTTCAGGATCCGCTCGGCCGGGTCGCGTGGCGGGTGGCGCATGACGTCGTCGCGGGCGGGGTCGACGGCCAGCGCCATCGCGGGCGGCCCGTCCATGATGATGTTGATCCAGAGGAGTTGGGCCGCGGTGAGCGGGGCGGGCAACCCGGCCAGCGAGGCGCCCAGCAGGGTCAGGATCGCCCCGATGTTGGTGGCCAGCTGGAAGCGTACGAACTTGACGATGTTGTCGTAGATGGAGCGGCCTTCGCGGACGGCGCGAACGATCGTGGAGAAGTCGTCGTCGGTCAGCACCATGTCGGCGGCTTCTTTGGCCACGTCCGTGCCCGTGATACCCATGGCCACGCCGATGTGCGCGGCGCGCAGCGCGGCGGCGTCGTTGACTCCGTCGCCGGTCATCGCGACGATGTGGCCCCGCTTCGACAACGCTCGTACGATCACGACCTTGTGTTCGGGCGCGACGCGGGCGAAGACTCCGATGTGGTCGATGCGGGCGGAGAGTTCGTCCTCCGCCATCTCGTCCAGATCAGCGCCCGTTACGACGTCGCCGTCGATATCCAGCTCGCGGGCTATGGCGGCCGCGGTGTCGGCGTGGTCACCGGTGATCATCTTGACGGCGACTCCCGCCGTGCTGCACAGCGCAATGGCGTCGCGTGCCTGCGGGCGGGGCGGGTCGGCGATCCCGGCGATGGACACCAGGGTCAGGGCGGGCAGTTCGGTGGCCCCAGAGCTGTCCGTCACGGCTGTAGCTGCGCCCAGGACCCGTAGCCCCGCGCCGCCCAGTTTCTGTGTCACGGCGAGAAGTTCGCCCTTGTACCGGTCGTCGAGAGGCTGCACGCCGTCCTGGGTGCGGACGTGGGCGCACAGGTCCAGCAGAACGTCCACCGCGCCTTTGACGAAGACGCGGGTGCGACCCTCGGGTTCGTCGTGGAAGGTGGCCATGTACTTCGTGGCCGCGTCGAAGGGCAGTTCGCCGGTGCGGGGCAGTTCCGCGCGCAGTCGGTCGGCGTCGACACCGGCCTTCGCGGCAAGCACCACCAGCGCTCCCTCAGTCGGGTCGCCGATGAAGTCCTCGTCGGTCAGGCGGGCGTCGTTGCAGACGGCAAAGGGCAGCACCGCTTCCCGCAGGTCGTGGGTGAGAGCGGTGTCGGTGGAGCGGATCTCGCCCGCCGTGTCGTAGCCCTCGCCCGTCACCTCGTAGAGCCTCCCGGCGGTCCAGAGCGCCCGCACGGTCATCTCGTTGAGGGTCAGCGTGCCTGTCTTGTCGCTGCACACGACCGTCGCCGAGCCGAGCGACTCCACCGAGGCGAGCCGCTTCACGATGGCGCCGCGGCGGGCCATGCGGTACACCCCGAGCGCAAGCGTCAGGGCGAGTACGGCGGGCAGCCCCTCCGGGATCGCGGCGACAGCCAGGGCGACGGCCCGCAGCGCGATGTCCGACAGAGACTCACCGCGGAGAAGTGCGGTCAGGGCGTAGGCGACGACCGCGACGCCGCTGAGTACCGCCAGCCGCCGGCCCAGGCTGTCGAGCTGGATCTGGAGCGGGCTGACCGGCTCCTCGCCGGTGCGCAACGCGTCGGCGATCGCGCCGAGTTCGGTGCGCATGCCCGTGGCCGTGACGATCATCTCGGCGCGGCCCCGGGTCACAGCGGTGTTCATGAGCAGCATGCTGGTGCGCTCGGCCAGCGGCACGGGCGCGTCCCCGGCCCGCTCGACCGGCGTGACGCTCTTGGCGACCGGCTGGGACTCGCCGGTCAGGGCCGCCTCGGCGACCTCGACCGACTCGGCGACGGTCAGCCGCCCGTCGGCCGGTACGCGGTCGCCGGCCTCCAGCAGCACCACGTCCCCGGGGACGAGCGTCTGGGCCTCCACGACGCTTTCCCTGCCGTCGCGGCGGACGCGGGCGGTGGGCACGAGCATCCGGCGCAGGGCTTCCAGGCTGCGCTCGGCACGCCGCTCCTGGAGGTAGCCGAGGACGGCGTTGATCTGCAGGACGACGGTGATCACCAGGGCGTCCTTGATGTCGCCGATCACGGCCGCAACCACGGCGGCGATCAGCAGGATGCCGATGAGCCAGTTGCGGAACTGGTCCAGGAACTTCAGCCATTCCGGGCGCCGGGCCGGTTCAGCCAGCCGGTTGGGCCCGTGGGCCGACGCCCGCTCGGTGACCCGGTCTGTGCTCAGTCCAGCGGTCGGGTCGGCCCCGAGCAGGTCCGCCACCTGTGCCGAGGTCATCCGGCAGGCGTCCGGCACCCGAGCAGGGTCGGCCGCGGAACTCGCTCGTGCGGCCTCGGCCGTCGCTCGCCCGTCCACGGTCAGACCTTCCTGCCGGGGATCACAGCGACGGGGCACTGCGCATGCCGCAGCGCCGCACGGCCGACCGATCCCGGCAGCACGTTGGCCCTTCGACCCATCGCCGGCGCACCGAGTACGACGAGCTGAGCACCGGCGCTGGCTTCCACAACCGCCCGCCCGGCGCGGCCTGCCAGCTGCCGAGCGCGCACCAAGACGTCCGCGTGGTCCTTCTGCAGAACGGACAGCGCTGCGGCGCGTGGCTGCCGGCCGTCGCCGCCACGCGTCCCGTGACGCGGACCGACAGGAGCGCCGACCGGTGACCGGGTCCGGATGCTGCGCGTACGCAGGACCACCAGGTCCGTGCCGCGCACCGAGGCCTCGGCGAAGGCGAATCGGGCCGCTTCCCGAGCGGCGGGTGAGGCGTCGTCGACCAGCACCACGGGACCGGTCGGTTCCGGCCTGCCGCGCACCACGAGCACCGGGCAGCAGCCGTGGGCGGTCAGATGCCCGACGACCGAGCCACGCAGCAGGCCATCGAGCCGACCCGCCCCACGACCGTCCACCACGGTGAGCGACGCGAGGCGCGACTCGGACTCCAACACCGCCATCGGCTCACCGAGCAGGACGTCGGAGGTGACCTCCACCTGCGGTGCCACCGCGCGGGCCCGCCGCTCGGCCTCGGTCAGCATGCCGTTCACCGGCTCGCCCAGTCCGCCGCCGTCCGGGTCCCACGGCGGCACACCGCTTGGCACAGGCTCCGACGGCCACGCGACGGCCTGCGCCAGCCGCAGTCCCACCCCGCGCAGACCGGCCTCGCGCGCGGCTGCCTCCACCACGGTCAAACTCGACATCGAGCCGTCCACGCCCACCACAACCGGGCCAGTCATCGCAGCTCTCCCCTCTCTGCTCTCTGAGTGGGCCCGGCGACACGATGAAGCACCGCGCAACTGGGGCCCTCGTTTCCGCGGCTCCAGCCTCTGCCCGCCTCCTCCGTCCGGCACGGGGCCGTACGGCCCAAAAGGCGTACCGTCCGGCCCTCCCCCGGCAGCCGGAGGGCGACGAGCCTGTACGTGGGGGGTATGCGCGCAGCTTGCCCCTCACCTGTCGCAACGGCACCGGAGGTGCGCCATGACCGGACCCGTCGTCGTCGGACTCGACGGCTCCCCCGGCAGCGTGACGGCCGCTTGGTGGGCCGCCCGCGAAGCCGTGGACAGGCATCTGCCTGTCCACCTGATCCACTCCTGGACCACCCAGCCGCTCAACGTGCCCGTGGCCCAGGAAGCCCGCAGCAAGCAGCAGTACGGGCGGGACGTGTTGCACCGGACCGGAGCCGAACTACTGCACCGCTACGGCGATCTGGCGCTGACCACGGAACTCGTGCGAGCCCCCGCCTCGCAGGCACTCCTGGAACACAGTGAGACCGCGTCCATGCTCGTGCTCGGTGCCAGGGGGCTCGGCTCGGTGTCAAGCTTCCTGCTCGGCTCGATCAGCCTGCACGTTCTCGGCCTCGCCCAATGCCCCACCGTCACCGTCCGGGCCGACGATCCCGCCGTCGAGGCCGGTTGGGGGCACCCCGCCGCGGCCGACCGGAACGGGATCGTCGTCGGCGTGCAGGAGCCGGGACCGGCCGCCGACCCGCTGCTGGAATTCGCCTTCACCGCCGCGGAGTTGCGCGGAGCCTCCGTACGCGCCGTACACGCGCTTCCACTCACCACGCTGGCGGCCCATCCACGCGTGGTATCCGCCGAGCACGCCGACAGCCAGTACGAAGCGGAGCAACGCGAGCGGCTCGCCGCAGTTCTGGCGCCGTGGCGCGCGAAGTTCCCCGACGTCTCCGTCGTGGAACAGGTCGCCACAGGGCCTGCGGCGCACGTTCTGCTGTCCGCCGCCGTACACGGCCAACTCGCTGTCGTGGGTCGTCGTCCGCACCCGTCCCACCTGGCGTGGAAGCTCGGGCCCGTCGCACACGCCGCGCTCCACCACGTCCCGTGCCCGGTCGCCGTCGTCCCGCACGGCTGAGGAGAGGGCGGGAGGCAGGCGGGGTGGGAAGTCGCCGGGCGCCCGACAAAGGATTGCCATGAACCGCGTCATCGTCGTACCGAGGAAGCAGTTGCGTCGTCTGCTCACGGCGTGGTCCCTCGAACCGGTGCTCCTTGCCGTCACTGCCACGGCCCTGACGGTCGGTGGCATCTCCTGGCTCGCCGACGCTCGCGACCTCGCTGAACTGTGCTGGGGACTGGGCACCGTCGTGGCCGTCGCGCCGGCGGTAGGTTGGGTGCTGGCCGCGCTGCGGCGCGGACAGGCGGGCGTGGACCTGATCGCGGTTCTGGCACTCGGCGGCACCCTGGCGGTCGGCGAGTATCTGGCCGGATCTCTGATCGCGCTGATGCTCGCCACCGGCCGCACGCTCGAGGCCGCGGCTCAGCGGCGTGCCTCGCATGATCTGCGCGCTCTGCTGGAGCACTCGCCCCGGACCGCACGGCGCCGCACCGGCACGGACGTGCGCCTGGTGCCGCCGGCCGATGTCGCCGTCGGCGATCTGCTCGTCGTCGGTCCGGGTGAGGTCGTCCCGGTCGACGGCCGCGTGGCCGACGGCACGGCCGTGCTCGACGAATCGGTGCTCACCGGGGAACCCCTGACCGTGGAACGTCCCCTGGGCCAGACAGTGCGCAGCGGTGTGGTCAACGCGGGCAGCGCCTTCGAGATGCGTGCCACAGCAACCGAGCAGGACAGCACGTACGCCGAGATCGTGCGGCTGGCCCGGCAGGCCGGGGCCGAGTCCGCCCCCGTCGTCCGCCTGGCCGACCGCTACGCGGCCTGGTTCCTGCCGCTGTCCGTGGCCGCGGCCGGGCTGGCCTGGCTGGTCAGCGGCTCCGCGGTGCGGGCGGTGGCGGTCCTGGTGGTCGCCACTCCGTGTCCGCTGCTGCTCGCGGCGCCGGTGGCGATCGTCTCCGGTCTTTCGCGGGCGTCCAGAGTCGGGGTGGTGATCAGGGACGGTGGGGCCCTGGAGAGTCTCGGCCGGGCCCGGACGCTCCTGCTCGACAAGACCGGCACCCTCACCAGCGGCCGGCCACACGCATTCGACGTGACCGCGGCCCCCGGCTGGACACCGGCCGACGTGCTGCGGCAGGCCGCCTCGCTCGACCAGTACTCCCCGCACGTCCTGGCCCGGGCGATCGTCGACGCGGCCCGGGAGCGCGGACTGGTCCTGTCCGTGCCCAAGGATGTGTCCGAGGAACCCGGCCGGGGCGCCACCGGCACCGTCGAAGGACGCCCCATGACCATCGGTCGCTTCGACGCCCGTACGGAGCGGCCTGCTTGGGCCCGCGCGGTCGACAACCGCGCGCTCCTGGACGGGGCCGCGGTCGCCTGGCTGACCGTCGGCGACCGCCCGGCGGGCGCGGTCCTCCTGCACGACCCGCTGCGCCACGACGCGCCGCGCACCCTGCGCCGACTGCGCGCGGCGGGTATCGACCGGCTCGTGATGCTCACCGGCGACCGCCCTGAACCCGCGCGCGAGATCGCGGCTGTCCTGGGTCTCGACGAGGTGCGCGCCGAACTCGCCCCGGCCGACAAGGTTGCCGCTGTACGCGCCGAGCGCGAGCGCGCGATCACGGTGATGGTGGGCGACGGAGTCAACGACGCCCCCGCGCTCGCGGCAGCCGACGTCGGAGTCGCCCTGGGCGCCCACGGCTCCACCGCCTCCTCCGAGGCCGCCGACGTCGTGCTGACCACCGACCGGGTGGACCGCTTGGCCGACGCGGTCGGCATCGCCGTACGCGCCCGGCGCATCGCCGTGCAGAGCGCGCTCGGCGGCATGCTGATGTCCCTCGCCGCCATGGTCGCGGCGGCCTTCGGTCTGCTCCCACCCGCCGCAGGTGCCCTGCTGCAGGAGGGCATCGACGTCGCGGTCATCCTCAATGCGCTACGCGCGCTGCGCGTTGACCACGTCACGCGACCTGCCCTCCAGCCCGCCACCGAGGCCCTCCTCCACCGCTTCGCAGCCGAACACGACGATCTGCAAGACGTCCTCGAAGCAGTACGGGCCGCCGCCGACCGCCTCTCGGACAACAGCGGCCCGGACGCCCTCGCGGCCGTGGGAGAGGCGCACCGGCTGCTCACCGAACGGTTGCTGCCGCACGAGGACGCCGAGGAACATCAGCTCTACCCGGCGCTCGCCCCCGCGCTCGGCGGCCCCGAAGCGACCGCCACCATGAGCCGCGCCCACGCGGAGATCCACCGGCTCGCCCGACGCATCGCCACCCACCTCACGCTCGCCGACACCGACGAGGGCCTGGCACCGGAACAGCTCGACGACCTGCGTGCCTCTCTGTACGGGCTGCACACTGTGCTGCGCCTGCACTTCACGCAGGAGGAGGAGAACTACTTCTCCCTCGCTCCTTGAAACTCTCGCTCCTTGAAACCGCGGGAGTCTGGCTGCGCACGGCCGGCCGTTCCCGGTCGCTCCGGCAACCCTGCGTCCCCCGTCGACCCGGTCGCCGACTTCTACGGCACGTACATCGACGTTCTGTACGACTCCGGCCGGGAGCAGTTGGCCGACGCCCTGCGCCGCCACTACCTGACGGCCGGGCTGCGCCAGAGCCTCGCCCGCTGGGAGGCCGCCCACCACTAGGACGGTGTGCTGCGCGCCAAGGGGGTTCCGACAGCGTGGCAGGTCGTCTACAACGACAGCGGCATGGGGCACTGCTGGACCCGTGTGACCCTCACCTGGCAGGACCCCGGGAACCGGTCCCACCGCAGCCACCTGATGATCCAGTCCGATCTGGCGACGGGACGCATCTCCGGAATCCGGCTCGACGGCTAGCCATTCGGTTCAGTCCACCGGCAGGGCGGTGGCTCGACTCACGCGAGTGACTGACTCCGTGTGTACTGCCGCCCGGCGGGTGCCGGTTAGGTGTAGATGATCTGGCTGCCGGCGGCCCTCTCGTAGAACTCGCCGACCGTGATGATGTCCTGGACCTGCTCGATGAGGTCGTCCTTGGCGAGTTCGAAGAGGTCGACGGACGCCTTGCAGGCGTAAATGCCCGCGCCGGTGTCGGCGATCATCTCGAGGAACTCGGGGATCGGCGGGATGTCGAGCTTGTCCATCTTGCGTTCCATGTAGCGGGTAACCAGGTCCGGTACGCCCGGCAGGCCGCCCAGCAGCGTGGGCAGGTGCAGGCCTGGGTTGCCGACGGTGGCGAGCTTGATGTGCTCCCAGCGCGTCTTCGTGATGGCGTCCAGACCGAAGAAGGTGAAGAACAGGTCGGCCTCGATGCCCTCGGCGCGAGCGCCGTTGGCCATGATCAGGGCCGGGTAGATCCCTTCCAGGGATCCCTTGGAGACGATGATCGAGACCTTCTCGATCGTGGCGGTGTCGGCCATGTCGGAGCACTCCTTCGGGTCAGATGCAGCCGCGGGGCTTGGGAATTCCGGCGATCTTGGCGGCCGTCTTGGCCGGCCCCTTGGGGAAGAGCTGGTACAGCTCCTTGACGGTCACGCCGGACGTCTTGCCGAGCACGCGGACGGTGGGGCCCGTGCCCTTGGCGGCGTACTGCTCGCGCATGAACCGGATGACCGTCCAGTGCCGCTCGGTCAGTTCCTCGATGCCCGCCTCGCAGGCGATCTGCTCGGCCATGGCCTCGGTCCACCGGTCGGGTTCGGTGAAGAAGCCCTCGTCGTCGACGGGGACGGCGTTGTCGTCGTAGGTGGCAGTGGACATGACGATGTCCCTCCTCTTGTTCAGGCGTGGACGTGGTTCTTGCCGCGCTCGGGCATCGCCGAGCCGATCCCGGGCAGTTCGCGGCCGGGCAGCAGGCTGTGCCAGTACAGCCACTCGAAGGCGAGCTTGCCGAGGTGGTTGGCGTGCGACTCCTTCAGCAGCGGCAGGCCGACGGCGGCCGGGAAGTGGCCGGGCAGCGGTTCGGTGTCGTAGTTGAAGTCGATGAGCAGGGCCTTGTGGTAGCCGGTCTCGACGAAGCAGTTGGTGTGTCCGTCGAAGGTGGCGTCCAGCGGCTGTCCGGCCAGGAAGCGGCCGATGTTGTGCACCAGCGTCTCGCCCTCGAAATGGGCCACCGACCCGGCCTTGGATGCGAGCAGGCCGGCCGCGTCACCGATCGCGAACACGTCGGGATGCTCCGGGTGTTGGAGGCTGTGCGGATCAACAGGGATGAACCCGAGCTCATCGCCGAGGCCCTGGGAGCGGCCGACATACGCGGCGCCACCGTGCAGCGGCACCACCACCGCCAGATCGAACGGCACCTCGCGTTCGTCGTACGACACCAGCCGGCCGCCCGTACCGTCGACCTGGCCGAGCGTGAACTCGGTGACCAGCTCGATGCCCTTCTCCGCCAGAAGGCCTCCCAGGGCCTCCGCCGCAACGGGCTTGGTGAAGGCGGCGTCCAGCGGAGTGACGTAGGTCAGTTGCACCTTGTCGCGGATTCCGCGCCGCTGGAAGTACCAGTCGGCGAGGAAGGCGAACTCCAGCGGTGCCACGGGGCACTTGAGCGGAAGATCGGCCACGTTCACCACGACACGTCCGCCCTGGAATTGCTCCAGCGCGCCATGCAGGCCCACCGCGCCGGGCAGGTCGTAGAAGGTGAAGACGTTCTCGCCCCAGCCGGGACCGGTCAGCCCCTCTGTCTCCTCCGGCAGCAGCGCGGCTCCGGTGGCGACCACGAGGACGTCGTAGGCCAGCCGGATACCGCCGCTGAGATGGACCGCCCGTGCGTCCAGGTCGACCCGCTCGATCTGCGCCATCTTGTAGTCGATGGCGGCGTGCAGTTGGCGCGGGCGGGACCGGACGAGGTGCTGCGGCTGCGCGAGCCCGAAGGGGACGAACAGCAGCCCGGGTTGGTAGACGTGATCGTCGTCTTGGTCGACCACGGTGATCCTGCACTCGCGCTCGCCATACGTCCGTTGCAGACGGTTGGCCGTCAGCGTACCGGCCGTACCGCCGCCGAGAATCACGATGCGTTTGTCCATGCCTCCACTCTCGTGCGGGAGTTGAGGCGGGAGCAGGGGCCACTGGTCCCTGGTCAGGTACCCGGAGGGGTATAGCTGTGTGCACGCCCCGTCCGCCGAGTGCTCTCCAGGGCCGAACGGCCCCTACCGCAACCCGTCCGGCCCTCGTCCCACCACGAGCTCAGCGTTCCACTGGAAGTGGACAGCACTCGGCATCGACAAGGAGGCGCGGCCATGACAGGCACCGCACGGCAAACGATCGTCCCACGAGCTCCGGGTGCGGACGTTCACCGGCTCGACGTCACCCACATCGAGGGGGACGCTTTCGCCGTGGAGATCCGCGGTCACCAGCTCCTGGTCGACCAGCCTCTGGAGGCGGGCGGGAAGGACACCGCGCCCACTCCCACCGAGTTGTTCGCCGCGTCCCTGGCCACGTGCGTGGCCTTCTACGCGGGCCGCTATCTCACGCGCCACGGCCTGCACCACGACGGACTCAGGGTTCGCACGGAGTTCACCATGGCCACCGACCGCCCCGCCCGCGTCGCGTCCATTCGCCTCGTCCTCGTGCCGCCGCCCGCGCTGTCCGCGCAGCGCCACGCGGCCCTGCTCGCCGTCGCCTCCCACTGCACCGTCCACAACACGCTCCACGAACCGCCCGAGATCGATCTCGAACTGGAGCCATGAGCACACGGGCGCCATCGGCACCGCCGGTGACGCCCGTCTTCCGAGCGATCAGCGGGGAACGCCGTCGGCTCGGGCAACGCCCACCCTGAGGACCTCCGCCACCGGGCGCCGCGGAAGCGGGCGGATAGACGTCGCGTAGCCGAGGCGGAGAATCATCTGTGGGCATCCTCCCGCGGTGACGGTCTCGCGTATGCGAGACCTGAGCCGTGGGATTTCGAGCGGCTGGGTATGGAAGGCCGCCATGACGTTGTGTGCAGCGGCGTACAGCAGGACCCGCTCGAGGGCCTGTCCGGCCCGGAGCCAGTCCGGCCGTTCGTCGCGGTCCGTACTGAGCACGGCGACCAGTCCGGTCCGTGCGGTCCACCGCCGAGCGGGCGACGGCTCGTTCCTCATGACGCCGGCGTAGTCCCGTCCGGCCAGGACAGTGGCGTCGGGGTGTGTGCCGGACACGTCGACGGGTACGCCGTCGTACCGGGGCCGGCGAACCGGCCTCGCCCACCGGGCGTGTTCGGCGCTGTGACCCGGATCGGTCCGATGCACACCCTCGGCGATCCGGACGAGTTCGGCGAGGCGCCGCCGATCGTCGCCGACGTCCAGGCGGTGCAGAGTGGCCCCCTCGGCGTGAGCCTGTTCACGCAACTCCTCCCACAGCGGCGTCGGAACAGGGTCCCTGCGGAAGCGGCCCCGGACGGTGTGCCGGCGGGCCAGGGCACGGTACATGAGCTCTTCGTCGAGCGTGGGAGGGCCATACGCTCCCCAGCCCACACGGGCGAGGAACGCCGGGTCCCCCTGGTGTGGCAGGGACTGGACGACAGCGTGGAAGCCGAGGTGTCGCATGGCAAGGCGGACGTTGAAGAGAGCGGCACCACAGCTGATGACCATCTCCCGGCCGAACGGGTCGGTCAGGACGAGGCGCCGGGTGGCGTCCGCGTGCACCTCGAGGCTGCGGTCCCGGCCCTCCTCGACGAACAGCCACGGCTGTGTGTTGTGCACCGAGGGCGCCGTGACGGCGGCACGTACGAGGTAGTTGGCCGCGTAGCCCGGGCGCACAAGGAAGTCGGACATGATCGGTTCCGCCCTTTCTGAGCTGTCGCCCGGCTCCAGGGGCCTTCGTCACTCATGCGGTACGACGGCCACGGGGCAGCCGACGTGATGGATGGCGGCGTGGGTCACTGGTCCAGTGCGGGGGCCGACCGGCCGCTCGGCCAGGCGGTGGCCGACGACGAGCAGGCTCGCTCCGGAGGCGGCCCGGACGAGGGCGGTCGTCGCCTTGTCCTTCGGCACGCACTCGACAACCTCGACATCGGGATACTTGTCCCGCCACACTTGAAGCACAGCGGACAGGAACCCCTGCCACTCCTCCCCGCGGTAGGGGTCGTCGACCAGAGCGATGTCTCCCGGCCCCAGGCTGATCGCGGAGGGCGGCTGCCACGCGTGCACGACGCGCAGTCGGGCTCGGCGCAGCCGTGCCTCCTGGAATCCGAACTCGATGACCTCGTCGCACGGATCACCGAGATCCAGACCGAGCACCACGTCCCGGTAGCCGGTGCGCGTGGAGGCACTGCCGTCAACCGCCGGCAGATGTTCGTCCTCCGGCTCGTCTCCGGCCCGGATGAGTACGACAGGACGTGAGGCCTTCGCCACGACGCCCAGCGCGACCGAACCCACGAGGAATCCGGTGAAACCGCTGAGCCCGCGAGAGCCCAGCACCAACAGGTCGGCCCCTTCCGCCGCCTTCAGCAGGGCCGGCGTCGCGGGCCCCTCCATCTGCTCGTCCTCCACTCGCACTCCGGGGCAGGCGGCTCGCACACGCTCCTCCGCCTGGCGCAAGGAACGCCGCGCCAGGTGCCGTTGCGCCGCGTTGGCCATCTCGCTACCCGCCTGACGCGGGTGCCAGTTCCAGACGTGCACCAGACGCAGGGGACGCTCGCGGCGCAAGGCTTCGCGCGCCGCCCACTCGGCCGCTGCCAGACTCTCGGCGGATCCGTCGACTCCGGCAATCACAGGCTGAAGCATGACGCGCACCTCCAATGCTCGGTTTGCTCCTCATGGCCAGCGTCGCGTCTCGACAAGCAGAGCAGGAGGGGCTGCCAGGCCCTCCCTCCGGACCGTCCGGCCCCTGCCGACAGCTGCTTGCCGAAGTCGCAGGCTCGCTCAAGAAGTTGGCGAAACCGCGCCCCGGCGCGACGATCAGTCGGGAAGCATCAGTTGGTAGGTCTCCCCCGGTTGGAGACAGACCGTGCGGTTCGGAAGGCGGACGTCGATCGGATCACGGTCGGAGGACGGCACCGCGATCTCCAGCCGTCCGCGCTCCAGCCGGAGCCTTACGCCCCAATGACCCTGGTACTGGACAGCGAACCCGTACGACGACAGCTCCGGCAGCGGCACGGGGTCGAGCCACAGCGCCCCGCTGCGGGTCTCCAGCCCGGTCAGTCCACGCTGGACGAGGTCGAGGGTGCCGGCCATGGCGCCGAGGTGGATGCCCTCACCGGTGGTGCCGCCCTGGAGGTCCGCGATGTCACCCCGCAGGGCCTCCTGGCAGAACATCCACGCCTCGGCCCGCCGGGCCCTGGCCAGCACCCAGCCATGGACCAGGCCGCTGAGTGTCGAGCCATGGCTGGTTCGATCCAGGTAGTAGTCGACGGTGCGTGACCAGGTGCCCTCGTCGAGCCGGTACCCCAACCGACTGAAGAGCGACTGGAGTTCGGCAGGCGAGAACAGGTAGCCGAGCATCAGCACGTCGGCCTGTTTGGACGCCTGGTAACGGTTGACGGTGTCGCCCTCCGCCTCCAGGATCCGGTCCAGTCGTCGGATGTCGTCGTAGCGCTTGCGGTAGCGGTCCCAGTCGAGTTCGGCGAGGTCGCCATAGCCCTCGAACTGGCTGATGACTCCCCGGTGGAAGGGCACGTGGAGGGTGCGGGAGACGTCCTCCCATTGTTCGAGTTCGCCGCCGTCCAGGCCGGTGCGTTCGAGGAGTTCGCGGCGGCGGGGTTCGGGCAGGGCTTGCAGCACCTCCAGGGTGCGGGTGAGCACCCACGCGGCGGTGACGTTGGTGTACGCGTTGTCGTCGAGGCCGGGCAGCTTCGCGTCGGGGTAGGCGTCGTGGTACTCATCCGGGCCGACCACGCCCCGGATCCGGTGCCGGCCCAGACTCTCGTCGTAGACCGCCGAGTCCGCCCAGAAGCGGGCGATCTGCAGCAGCATCTCGGCACCCTTGGTGTGCAGGAACTCGGCGTCGCCGCTCGCCTCGCAGTACTGCCACACGTTGTACGCGATCGCCGAGCCGACGTGGTACTGAAGGTGGGAGTGGTCCGGCAGCCAGCGCCCCGAATGGGGGTTGAGGTGGAGCCGCTGGGTCTCCTCGCGGCCGTCGCTGCCGCTCTGCCACGGATACAGCGCACCCCTCCGGCCCGCCTTCAGAGCGGCAGTGCAGGCCTCGTCCAGGCGCCGGTGACGGTACCGGAGCAGGGCCCGGGACACCTCCGGGAAGTGCAGATTCAGGTACGGCAGCACGAACAGCTCGTCCCAGAAGACGTGCCCCCGGTACGCCTCGCCGTGCAGTCCCCGGGCCGGCACGCCCACGTCCAGGTCGGCGGTGTGCGGCGAGAGGGTCTGCAGGACGTGGAAGAGATGCAGCCGCAGGATGCTGCCAGCCTCCCCGTCGGCGATGTCGAGTGCGGCCCGACGCCACAGACGGTCCCAGGCCGTGAGGTGAGCTTCGAGCAGGTCATCGAAGCCCGGCGCCCGCCCCACCCGGTCGATAGCGGCGGCCAGCGGATCACTGATCGCGGGGTCGCGGGAGGTGTGCAGGGCGATGGTCTTGTCGACGGTGACGGTACGGCCCGGTGCCAGGTCAAGGCGTACGCGCTGCGTGGCACACGGACCCTCGTGCCGGTCCGCGACAGGCGCGTCGGCGGTCAGACGGGCCGCCATGCCGATGCGGATGTCCGAGGTACGGGTCCGGCACCGCAGCCACACCGTGTCCGGGGCAGCCGTGCCCGTATGGACGTGGGTCAGGTGTCGCCCGTCCAACGCGCGGTACCGCGCGACCCCGGAGTTGGTGACCTCCCCGTCGAGCGTCGCCTCGACGTTGAGGGCACCGGCGAAGCCCTCGGCGGTGAACTCGGTACGCAGGACCGCCAGATGGGGATCGGCCATGTGCACGAACCGCTGCTGCCGAACGAACAGCGCCCGTCCCTCCCCGAGCGCGTACCGAGTAAGGCGCTCCAACAGCCCGGAGGCGAGATGCAGCACCTGCCTGTGGTCGAGCACCGTCACCGCATCCGGCACGAGCCACTCTCCGCCGACCGGGCGGAAGCGCAGCGACAGCCAGTTCGGGACGTTGACCATGTCCTCGTTCTCGACGCGGCGTCCGGCCACGTCCGAGGTGAGCCGGTTGTAGCAGCCGGCGACATACGTGCCGGGGTAGTGCACCTCGTCGGCGACGCACTCCGGGAACGCGCCACGGGTGGCGAAGTACCCGTTGCCCAGGGTGCACAGCGACTCCCTGAGGCGTTCGTCTGCCGCTTCATACCCGTCGTACTCCCAGGTCCAGTCCGTCCCTGCCGTCACTGCGGTGCCCCTCCCGCGAGCAGTTCTCCCAGATCTCGTACGACGATGTCGGCGCCGTGCCGCAGCAGTCTCGCGCCGGTGTCCGTACCGGCGGCCCGGTCCACGCCGACGACGAGCGCGAACCCACCGTTGCGGCCCGCCTCCACACCCGCCAGCGCATCCTCGACAACCGCCGCACGAGCGGCAGCGACACGGAGGCGGCGGACCGCCTCCAGGAAGAGGTCGGGCTGCGGCTTGCCCGCCAGGCCCAGCCGGGCCGCCTCCCCGCCGTCGACCAGGGCGTCGAAGAGGTTCAGCACCCCAGCGTGGGCGAGGAGTTCACCCGCGTGCCGGGAGGCGGAGGCCGCCGCCACGGGTACCCCTGCGCGGCGCAGGGCACGCACCAGCCGGACCGTCCCCGGATAAGCGTCGACACCGTGGGTGCGCAGCCGTTCCGTGAACAGCCTTTCCTTGTAGGCGGCGACGGACGTCACCGTGTCGGCCGACGCGTCGAGGCCGCGGGAAGCGAGGAATGCGGCGGCGCCGTCGAGGCGGGACTTGCCGTCCACGTACCGCAGGTAGTCGTCGACCGGGTCGAACGGGCGCCGCTGCTGCGGATCCTCGGGCGGGTGGGCGCGCAGATGGGCGTCGAAGGCGGTCCGCCAGGCGGCGGCGTGCACCCGGGCCGAGTCGGTGATCACCCCGTCGGTGTCGAAGACGACAGCTTGGATGTCCCGCAGTGCGGGCGCGAGTGCACTGCGGGACGTCTCGGGCGGCGCGGCCGGTGGATTCACGGTCAGACCCGCTGCGGGACGATCGCCACGGGACAGTCCGCGTGGTGCAGCAGCGTGTGCCCCAACCGGCCCAGCTGAAGGCCGAAGTGGCCGTGCCTGCGCTGGGCGCCGATGATCACGAGGTCCGCGGCGGCCGAGCGGTTCAGCAGCACCTTGCGGGCCGGCCCTTCGACCGTGTCGCGGCGCACCCGGACACCGGGATGGTCCGCCGCGGCGTCGTGGATCAGCTCGTCGAGCAGGTCGGATGCCCGTTCCTCGTGGTGGCGCGCCGGCGCGTCGGCCAGCATTGGATGGTCGGTGGTCTCGTGCGCGGGGCATCGCCAGGCACGTACGACGTCGAGGGTGCACTTGCGTGCATCGGCCTCCCGGAAGGCGAACCGCGCCGCCTCACCGCCCGTGGCGGGCTCACCGGCCCCGAGGAGGATCCGCTCGTGCGTGCTCTCCAGGGCGGCCTTGTCGCCGCGAACCACGTACACGGGGCAGTGGGCGCGGGACGCCACGGCCAGGCTCACCGAGCCGAGGAGGAGGCCCTTCAGTTCGCCGCGGCCGCGCGATCCCGTCACCAGGGCGGAGGCGTTGTTGCCTTCGCGCAGGAGGGCGTCCGCCGCTTCCTCGGGGACCACCTCGGCAGAGACCTTCACCTCAGGATTGCGCCGCCGGGCGCGCTCGGTCGCGACTCCCACGATGTTCTCCGCCATCACCTGCCCGGACGGCCGCTCCGGGCTGCCCGGCGGTGCGGCGCCTTCGTAGCGCTCCCACAGGGAGCCGTACACGAGCCGCAGCGGCAGCCCGAGCCGAGCCGCCTCGTCAACCGCCCAGTCGAGCGCCATGAGGCTCGCCTCGGATCCGTCGACACCCACTATCAGGGGCAGTTCCATCGTCTCCACCACCTTGAGTCCCGGCTGCACATCGCAGCGCCCGGACGGGTTACCACGCTCACCGTCCCACTGCCCACCGGGCGGCAGAAGGGACGGTTCGGCCCTTGACCGGGACGTTCGGCCCATGGCGTTCCCCTCGCGGGAAGCCGAGGATGATCACATGGCCCGGAGTGAGGAAGCAGGGACGACGGCCGGCGCCCCCGGGATCGTGGTCATCGGGGTCGGCAACGAGTTCCGCCACGACGACGGGGTGGGGTGGGCCGTGATCGCACGTCTCACGGAGTACCGAGGCGCCGGACGTCTGCCGTCCGGCACAGTCCTGGAGACCTGCGACGGCGACCCCGGTCGGCTGCTCGGTCTCTGGGAGAACGCCGGGCTGGCCATCGTGCTCGACGCCGCGGACGCCCAGCCAGCTGTCCCCGGTCGCGTCCACCGGCTCGCCCTGGACAGCACACACTGGGGAAAGGCCGGGGCGACGAGTTCCCATGGCCTGGGGCTGGGCGAGGCCGTAGAGCTGTCCCGCGTCCTGGGCCGGCTGCCGGGTCGTCTCGTGGTGTACGCCGTCGAGGGCACCGACAGAAGCCTGGGCAGGGGGCTGTCGGCCCCCGTCGCGGCACAGGTGGACGCCCTGGTGCAGAGCGTGGCGGACGAGATCGCCCGCTATCGCACCGACACCGGGCGTCCTTCCCGTGAGGACGAGCCATGAACGAACGGATCACCCAGCGCATCGAGGTCCTCGGCCGGGTCCAGGGAGTCGGCTTCCGCCCCTTCGTACACCGGACGGCAACCGCGCTCGGCCTCGACGGATGGGTGTGCAACATCAACGGTCATGTAGAGGTGACCGCCGCCGGACACCCCGCTGCTCTGCGCGAGCTGATCTCGAGTCTCCGCGAGCACCCGCCGCCGTTGGCCGCCGTCCGCCGCATCGAGGTGACGGACGTGTCCGGCGAAGAGACACCCGTCGAGGGCGGTTTCACGGTCCGCACGAGCCAGACGGACCCGTCCGCAGCGCCACGCGAGATCCCGCCCGACGCCGCCACGTGCGAGGCCTGCCTGCGGGAGCTGTTCGACCCCGGAGACCGGCGGCACCGCTATCCCTTCATCAACTGCACAGGCTGCGGCCCGCGCGCCACCGTGATCGAGGACCTGCCGTACGACCGCGAGCGCACTACCATGCGCCGCTTCCCCTTGTGCCCCTCGTGCGCGGCCGAATACGGGGATCCCGGCGACCGGCGTTTCCACGCCGAACCGCTGGCCTGCCCCGTGTGCGGGCCCCGCCTCGCCTGGAACGACCTGAGGGGTGAGGAGGCCCTTCAGGCGGCGGTGAAAGCCGTCGAGGACGGCGGCATCGTCGCGATGAAGGGGCTCGGCGGCTACCAGTTGGTGTGCGACGCCACCGATCAAGCGGCGGTGACCGAGCTGCGGCGGCGCAAGCACAGGCCGACCAAGCCGTTCGCCGTGATGGTGCGCGACCTCACGACAGCACGGGGACTGGCACACATCAGCGCGCAGGCGCGAGACGTACTGACCTCCCCGCAGCGACCCGTCGTACTGGTCACGGCACGTTCGCAACTGCCCGAAGTGCACCCCGGCACCCGCCGCATCGGCCTCTTCCTCCCCACCACCGGACTGCACCACCTCCTCCTGCGCGAGCTGGACCGGCCCCTCGTCGTCACCAGCGGCAACCTCGCCGACGAGCCCATCGCCACGGACGATGTCGAAGCCCGACGGGCACTCGCGGCGGTCGCGGATGGATTCCTGACGCACAATCGACCCATCCGCGCCCGCTACGACGACTCCGTCGTCCACACCGTCGGCCGCGCCACCCTCGTACTCCGCCGGGCCCGCGGCTACGCACCCGCGCCCCTTCCGCTGCCGGTTCCCGCCGCACTTCCGCTCGTGGGCGCCGGCGCGCAGCTCAAGCACACCTTCACGCTGGCCGAGCGCGGCCGAGCTCATCTCGGGACGCACACGGGAGATCTCGCCGACGCGGCGACGTACGACGCCTTCGAGACCTCGTACGCGGATCTCACCCGTCTCACCGGCATAGGCCCGCGCGCCGTCGCCCACGATCTGCACCCCGGCTATCTGTCGACACAATGGGCCCAGGCCCAGCCCGTGGAGCGCAGAATCCCCGTGCAGCACCACCACGCGCACGTGGCCGCTGTGGCCGCCGAGCACGGCCTGACCGATCCCTTCGTCGGCGTCGCCTACGACGGCCTCGGCCTCGGCGACGACGGCACACTCTGGGGCGGCGAGATCCTGGTCGCGGACCTGACCGGCTACCGCCGCGTGGGGCGTTTCGCGCGGGCTCCGCTCCCCGGCGGAGAGGCCGCGGTCCGGCACCCCGCTCGGATGGCGCTCGGCTACCTCCACGGGCTGGAGCCGCTGGGTGTGCCCCGGCCCGCGCCCTGGCTCACGCGGGCGTTCACGGACCGCCTCGACGAGCGCGAGTCACGCTCGGTCCGAGCCCTGATC
This sequence comes from Streptomyces sp. NBC_00457, assembly GCF_036014015.1. Lineage (NCBI taxonomy): Bacteria > Bacillati > Actinomycetota > Actinomycetes > Kitasatosporales > Streptomycetaceae > Streptomyces > Streptomyces sp. NBC_00457. Next base: position 1,590,486 of record NZ_CP107905.1, read on the forward strand.
GAGCGCGGGGTCAACTGTCCGCAAGCCTCCAGCGCGGGACGGCTGTTCGACGCCGTCGCGTCCCTGCTCGGCCTGGGGGACACCGTGTCGTACGAGGGACAGGCCGCCGTGGCCCTGGAGAGCGCGGCGGGGTCCTTGCGCGTCGGCGCGCTTCCCTGGCGCCTGACGCTCGTCGAAGGACTGTGGGTGTACGACCCCACACCCACGCTCACCGCACTCCTCGAAGGACTCGCCGCGGGTGTCCCGGTGGCCGAGGCGGCCGCCGGGTTCCACACCACCGTCGCCGAGGTGACCGCGGCGCTGGTCGAGCGTGCCGTCGCCGCCGACGACCTCCACACGGTGTGTCTGGGCGGCGGCTGCTTCCAGAACCGGCGTCTGCTGACCGAGGTGGAGCGACTCCTGCGCGCCCGGGGACTGCGGATCCTGACCGGCAACGCCGTCCCGGTCAATGACGGCGGTATCAGCTATGGGCAGGCGGCGGTAGCGTCCGCTCTGCTCGCGAAGGAAGGGTGAGCACGATGTGCCTGGGTATCCCCGGCCGGATCACAGAGGTCCATGACGGCGCCGGCCTGCGGATGGGCACGGTCGACTTCGGTGGCGTACGGCGCGAGGTGTGCCTGGCCTACACGCCGACGGCGGACGTGGGCACGTACGTCATCGTCCACGTCGGCTTCGCCATCACCGAGGTCGACGAGGCGGAGGCCGAGCGGACCCTCGACGTGCTGCGCGCCATGGCTGACGCGGTGGAAAACGAACTGGGAGAGCCGCTGCCGGGACCTTCGCAAGGGCGTTGAGGGGCCGTTCGGCCCAGCCGCCTGCCCCGTCAGCCCCTGTGCCGCTCGCCTCCGACGCCGGACGCTGAAGGCGAAGCCCTGGCTGCGCAAAACCCTGCGGCAGACGAAGGGGAGGCAGCGAGCGAACACCAGTGCTTCGGGAAGTGAATCCCCCTCGGTTCCGAAGGGATGGACGCCATGAGCACGCACACCACACCCCCGGTCCAGCCGGCCCGGCTGACCGCGGACCTCGACCCGCAACTGTCCCGCTGGCTCTGGCTGGTGAAGTGGCTGCTCGCCATCCCCCACTACGTCGTCCTGTTCTTCCTGTGGGTGGCGTTCGTGGGCGTGAGCGTGGCGGCGTTCTTCACGATTGCCTTCACCGGCCGCTATCCACGCGCCCTGTTCGACTTCAACACCGGGGTGCTCCGGTGGACCTGGCGCGTCGCCTACTACGCGTACGGCGCTCTCGGCACCGACCGCTATCCGCCGTTCACGCTCGCCGAGGTCCCCGACTACCCGGCGCACTTCGACGTGACGTACCCCAAGCACCTCTCCCGCGGCCTCGTGTGGGTGAAGTGGTGGCTGCTGGCCATCCCCCACTACGCGGTGCTCGCCTTCCTGATCGGCGGATTCCGTGTGCCCTGGGCCGAAGGCGGGCTGATCGGCCTGCTGACCCTGTTCGCCGGAATCGCCCTGGCCTTCACCGGACGCTACCCCCGCGGCATCTTCGACCTCGTGATCGGGCTCAACCGCTGGGTGCTGCGCACCGCCGCCTACGCGGCCCTCCTCACCGACGTGTACCCGCCGTTCCGGCTCGACCAGGGCGGCCACGAACCGGAGTACCTGCCGTGACCACCGCGCTCGTCGCCACCTTCCTGTTCCTCCATGGCCTCGTCCATCTGCCTGTCTGGCTGGCACAGGACGACAGGAACGAGCCCTTCGACCCACGGCACTCGTGGCCACTCGCCACGGCCGGACTGCCCCAGGCGCGGGTCGTCAGCTCGGCCGCCGTCGGCCTGGCCTCGGTGACCACCATCCTGTACGTCATCGCGGGCGCGGCCACCGCGGCACAGAGCAGCGGCTGGGCCACCGCCGCAATCCTCGCTGCGTCCGTCGGCCTGGTGCTCAAGGCCCTCTGGTTCAACCCCTGGTTGTCCCTCGGCGTACTGCTCGACGCCGGTGTCATCACCGCCGTCCTGATGAGCTGGCCCGCCTCGCTGTACTGAGCCGCCGACCGCGACCGCGGACAAGGGACCGACCGGCATGCGCACGGGGACACTCGGCCCAGGCCCCGCCCACCCGGCTCACGGCACCGTGGAACAAGAGGCCGTTCCGGGAGGAAGCCATGACAGAACCCGTGGGCAACAGCATCGTGGTGGGCATCGACGGGTCGGAGGCGTCCATGGCGGCACTGCGCTGGGCCACCGAGCAGGCTCACGCCCTGCACGCCGAAGTCGTCGCCGTGCACGCCTGGGAACCGGTCGGGCCCCGGTTCGCTCCCTACGCTCCGGTGTCCGCGCTCCCGACGGTCACGGAGCAGCGCGACCAAGCTGCGGAGCTGCTCGCCTCTGCGGTACGAGAGGTCTTCGGTCCACGTATCGACAGCGCCGTACGCGCCGTGCTCGTGGAGGGACCGCCCGAACAGGTGCTGCTCCAACAGGCGCACGGCGCCCTGCTGCTGGCCCTGGGACGCAAGGCTCACGGACAGCACGGGCTGCCCCCGGTCGGCACGGTGGGCCGCGCGTGCCTGCCGCACGCGACGGTCCCCGTGGTCGCAGTGCCCGCCGCCGACCGGACCGCCTCACCGCTCCGGGCTGTCGGTGTGTCGTCGCTCCGGCGGAGCGGTGCCGCGTAGCACTCGTCTCATCAGCCAGCCGGCATGCCCGTGGCGGGCCCCAGGGTTTGCCGCCACGTCCCTCAGTGGCGGACGAAGGTGCTCGCACCGGGCGTGGATTGATCATCGGTCGTCGAACGGAGCGCCACCTGCGTCGGTGCCCCGCGCACGCGCCGATGCAGCAGCCGGACGGCCCATGCGTCGAGCACTGCGGTCAGGATGAAGGTCACACCCATGGCCGCAACCAGGAGGACGGCAAAACGCCCCCAGAACTCCGGCGTGAGACTCGTACCCATTGCCCTCACTCCCCTCGGGTCGGCGTCATTCCTTTCACTTCCAGCCAACGCCGACACGAGCCGCGACGCGTGAGCCGACCGGTCCGAACGGAGGTCCGAAGCGGCCCTTGTCCACGAGCCGCCCGCAGTGATGGGGCGTGTCGGCCCGGCACGTGGGCCGACATGGCCCTCGGTCAGGGCCGGTCGCCTCATGGTCGGACCGCTGGTCATCGACAAGGCTGACGTATGCGCGGTGCCGGAAAGACCGGCAGACCGCGGACCTCGTCCAGGAGGCGACGACCATGAAGCGGATGCAGGGGGACAGGCGCCCCCGGACTCCGCGCGAACCGGAGCCCCCCGATCTCCGAACACCCTCCGGACGGCCCCTTCCCTACTGATGATGTGCGGCTCCCGTCACGCCATGAAGTGCCGTACGCCGGCGACCCTGACGACGTGCACCGCACCAAGGCCGGGAGTCCGACGTGGGGCCGTTCGGCCCTGGCGGACTCGCGTGCCTCGTGTTGTGCTGGAGTCGGCGGGAAGGACCCGAGCAGACGCGGAGAAGCGGCCGACAGCCGCGCACCGCGCAATCAGGATCCGCGAGAAGCGGATGGGGCCCTTCCCGCTCCGTCATGCCGCGCCCAGGCCGGCTGTGTCCGGCGCCGCTGCGACCCGGTGACGGGCGATCTCGTCCTCCACTCGCCGCACCAGGGCTTCGACCGATGTCGCAACCGGCTCGGAAAGCCCCTGGCCGAGTGAGGTGTCCCCGCTGTCGACGGCGTACGCCACCAGCCGACCCGGCAGACGCCCCAGCACCCGCGCCAGTTCCACGGCCTCACCGAGACCGTGCGGGCTCATGGCCGCCGGGCGCCCCAGCTCGGCGGCGTCCAGTTGGAGACGGTAGATGCGGCCGGGATGGCCGGGCCGGGCATGTGCGGGCTCCAGTACGACGGCGAGTTCCGCGTCGTCCCACAGTCGGATCAGCCGGCCGGAATCGATCTCGGCGGGCTGCGGCTGCCCCGGCCTCTGCGGCGTGCCGCGCACGACGAGGGCTCCGCGGAGATCGTGCTCGGCATCCGACCGGAGCGGTTCACCATCCTGTCGAAGGACGACCTCGAGACTCCGGGCCTGGAGCTCGTGGTCGACGCGGTGGAGGACACCGGCGCCGTGGTCTGTCTGCACACGACCGCCAAGGTCGGCCAGGAGGCCACGCCGATCATCGTCCGGACCCCGGGACGGCAGACGTGCGGCAAGGGGGAGCAGCTGCGCGTCACGGTCCGCCCGGACGACATCCACCTCTTCTCGGCGAAGACGCAGCTCAGGCTGGACACCGGCGAAAGGTCTGCCTGATCCGGTGGGTCCGGACACCTGGGGCCCAATGGCCCCTTTACGAGGCCCGGGCGGCCCGTGGCGTCCCGCCCGACCTGCGCCGACGATGGGGTCAGCAGCCCCCACGGCATACCGGAGGGGAACCATGACAGACAGCCCCAGAGCCGCGGTCCTGGACAGGAACGGGCTCGACGCGCTGGTCAAGACGCTGAGCGCCCAGGGACGCACGGTCATCGGCCCGACCGTACGGGACGGTGCCGTGGTCCTGGCCGAGCTCGCCTCGGCCGACCAGCTGCCGTTCGGCTGGGGCAGCGAGGTCGAGGCGGGCCGCTACCGGCTCGTCCCCCGCGAGGACGGCGGAGCCTTCGCGCACACGGCGGGCCCGCAGTCGTGGAAGGCGTTCCTGCACCCACAGCGCGAGAAGCTGTGGAGCGCGGACCGTACGGCCGACGGGCACCTGTCCGTCACCGCAGCACATGAGGAGCAGCCGTCGTATGCCTTCCTCGGTGTGCGCCCCTGTGACCTGCGCGCCATCGCCATCCAGGACCGGGTGCTGGCCGGAGGCCACTACCAGGACAGCGGCTATCAGGAACGTCGTCAGGGTGCCTTCCTGATAGCCGCCGAGTGCACCGAACCGGGAGCCACCTGCTTCTGCGTCTCCATGGGCAGCGGACCGGCGGCCGAGGCGGGCTTCGACCTGGCGCTGACCGAGATCGTCGACGAGGCGGGGCACCGCTTCCTGGTCCGTGTCGGCAGCGAGGCCGGGGACGAGGTCCTCGCCCTCGTACCCCACCGTCCCGCCGATCCGGAGACGGCGACCGCCGCCCGGGACGCGGTGGATACCGCCCGGGACCGGATGGGCCGGACCATGCCGCCTGTGGACCTGCGCACGCTGATGGGCGGGAGCCTGGAGGCCGACCGCTGGGACGACGTCGCAGCCCGCTGTCTGACCTGCGGCAACTGCACCATGGTCTGCCCCACCTGCTTCTGCACCACCACGGAGGAGGTCACCGACCTCACCGGCGACCACGCCGAGCGGTGGCAGCGCTGGGACTCCTGCTTCGACCTCGACTTCTCGTACCTGCACGGCGGCGCGGTGCGCTCCTCGCCGCGCAGCCGCTACCGGCAGTGGCTCACCCACAAACTCTCCACCTGGTACGACCAGTTCGGCAGCTCCGGCTGCGTGGGCTGCGGACGCTGCATCACCTGGTGCCCGGTCGGCATCGACATCACCGAGGAGGCGACGGCGCTCCACGACGAGCTCGCCGCCCGGCTGCGACAAGACGAAGGAAAGGAGCCGGAGCGATGACCTCCACCACCAATCTGAGCGCGGCCCTTCCGGCCGAGCATCGCGAACGTCTGATGCGGATCGCCCGCGAAGTGTCCTTCGAAGCGGGAACCCGCCTGTTCGAGGAAGGCCGGCGTGCCGACCGGTTCTGGATCATTCGTACCGGGACGGTCGTGCTGGACCTGCATGTGCCGGGCCGCCGGGCGGCCGTCATCGAGTCGCTCGGACACGGCGAACTGGTCGGCTGGTCCTGGCATTTCCCGCCGTACCTGTGGCAACTGGGCGCGAAGGCCTTGAGCCCGGTGCGAGCCTACGAGTTCGACGCGGACGCTGTACGAGCCATGTGCGCGAACAACCCGGCGTTCGGGCGGGAGGTCGCGACCTGGGTCGGACGTGTGGTCGCCCACCGGTTGCACGCCTCCCGTATCCGCCTCCTCGACCTGTACGCCCCCTACGGCAGCGGGAGCCGGCCATGAGCGAAGTCCCCCTGCCGTACCAGGTGACCCGGGTGCGCGACGAGACCACTGACACGGTCAGCCTGGCGCTCGCGCCGGTGGGCCCTGCGCGGCTCGCACCCTTCGCGCCCGGACAGTTCGCCATGGTGTACGCCTTCGGGGTCGGAGAGATCCCTGTCTCGGTGTCGCGCATCGAAGGGCGGGAACTCATCCACACGGTCCGCTCGGTCGGGGCGGTGTCGGCCGCGCTGTGCGCGCTGCGGCCGGGTGCGCAGGTCGGTCTGCGTGGCCCCTTCGGCATCGGGTGGGAGCTCGAACGGGCGGCCGGACAGGACCTGCTGATCGTCGCGGGCGGTATCGGTCTCGCCCCGCTGCGACCGCTGGTGCTCGCCGCGCTGGCCGACCCGCACCAGTACGGACGGCTGGGCCTCCTGGTCGGCGCCCGTAGCCCCGACGACCTCCTCTACGCCCGACAGCTCGGCGCCTGGACGACAGCGCACGGCCCGCTGCACTGCGCGGTCACCGTCGACCGGCCCGCCGCCGGCTGGCGGGGCCAGGTCGGTGTCGTCACCACCCTGCTGAACGGCGCCCGGTTCGAGCCGGAGAACACCACGGCGTTCATCTGCGGTCCCGAGGTGATGATCCGCGCGACCGCCCGCGACCTGCTCCACCGAGGTCTGCCCGCCGAGCGCATCCGAGTCTCACTGGAGCGCAACATGCGCTGCGCCACCGGACACTGCGGCCACTGCCAGCTGGGCGGTGTCCTGCTGTGCCGGGACGGCCCGGTGATCGGCTGGGACCAGGCTGGTTCTCTGCTCTCCGTACGGGAGTTGTGACATGACCGCACCCACGCTCGCCGTGTTCAAGCTGGCGTCCTGCGACGGCTGTCAGCTCACGCTCCTCGACTGCGAGGACGAACTCCTCGCCCTCGCGGAAAAGGTCGAGATCGCCCATTTCCCGGAGGCGTCCAGCGCCCTTCGGCCCGGCCCGTACGATCTCGCGCTTGTGGAGGGTTCGGTCACCACGCCCGCCGACGCGGAGCGCGTGCAGGAGATCCGCGCGCAGTCCCGCTTCCTGGTGACCATCGGCGCCTGCGCGACCGCCGGCGGTATCCAGGCCCTGCGCAACTTCTCCGACGTGGAGGAGTTCACGCGGACCGTCTACGCCCGTCCCGACTACATCGACACACTGGCCACCTCAACTCCCGTCTCGGCGCACGTGGACGTCGACTTCGAGCTGCGTGGCTGCCCCATCGACCGCGGCCAGCTCCTCGAAGTCATCACCGCGTTCCTGGCCGGTCGCAAGCCCGATGTCCCCAACCACAGCGTGTGCTTCGAGTGCAAGCGACGCGGCACGGTCTGCGTGACCGTGGCTCACGGCACGCCCTGCCTCGGTCCGGTCACCCACGCCGGGTGCGGGGCGATCTGCCCGGCGTACGGGCGCGGCTGCTACGGCTGCTTCGGCCCGTCCGGATCGGTCAACCTGCCCGCGCTGATACCGCTGTTGCACCGGGACGGCATGGACGACCGCGATACAGAACGCTTCCTCCGCACCTTCAATGCCGCCGCCTTCGCGAAGGAGCGTCAGCCATGACCCACCGCGGTTCCCGTGTCCTGCGCGTCGGCTCGCTCGCCCGCGTCGAGGGCGAGGGCGCCCTGCATCTGCGCGTTCACAACGGCAGGGTGGAGGAGGCACGGCTGCAGATCTACGAACCGCCGCGCTTCTTCGAGGCGTTCCTGCGCGGCCGTTCGTACACCGAGCCGCCCGACATCACCGCCCGGGTGTGCGGGATCTGCCCCGTGGCGTACCAGATGAGCGCCTGCCAGGCCATCGAGGACGCCTGCGGTGTCACCGTCGACCGGCCGATCCGGGATCTGCGCAGGCTGCTGTACTGCGGCGAGTGGATCGAGAGCCACGCTCTGCACATCTACCTGCTGCACGCACCCGACTTCCTCGGCTGCGACAGCGCCGTGGACCTCGCCCGTACCGATCGCACCGCCGTGCAGCGAGGACTCAGGCTCAAGCAGGCGGGAAACGCTCTCCTCACGCAGCTGGGCGGCCGCGCCATCCACCCCGTCAACGTGCGCCTCGGCGGCTTCCATCGGACTCCCACGTCCGCCGAACTCCGCCCGCTGGCCGAGCAGTTGCGTCGCGCGGCCGAGGACGCGAGGAAGACGGTGCGCTGGGTCGCGGGCTTCGACTTCCCAGACGCCGTGGTCGACGCCGATTTCCTGGCGCTGGCCTCCCCGAGCACGTACGCCATCGAGGGCGGCACCCCGACCAGGCTGCGCGCCGACGGCACGCTGACGACATTCCCCCTGCCCTCCTTCCTCGACCATGTCCGCGAGGCGCAGGTGCCGCACTCCACCGCGCTGCACTCCCGCCTCGACGGGCGGCGTCATCTCACGGGCCCCCTGGCCAGGTACGCGATCAGCGGGAACCTGTTGTCACCCGCGGCGCTGGAGGCGGCCCGTGAGGCCGGGCTGGGCCCCGAGTGCCGCAATCCGTACCGTTCGGTCCTCGTGCGGGCCGTCGAGGTGGTGTACGCGGTCGACGAGGCGCTGCGGATCATCGACGCCTACGAGCCGCCGCCCCGCCCGTACGTCGACGTACCGCCCGTCGAGGCAACGGGCCACGGCGCGACCGAGGCACCGCGCGGGCTGCTCTACCACCGCTACCGGCTCGACGCCGAAGGCACCGTCACCGATGCCCAGCTGGTGCCGCCCACCGCACAGAACCAAGGCGCCATCGAGGACGACCTGGTCCGAAGTGTCCAGACCGCGATCACCGACCACGACGCGAGCGACCACGAGTTGACGCACCTGTGCGAGCGGCTCATCCGCAATCACGACCCGTGCATCTCCTGCGCGACCCACTTCCTCGACCTCACCGTCGAACGCACCTGAGCAGCAAGGGAGGACGCCATGTTCGGCAGCCCGCGCATCGTGAGCGACGTGATGACGCACACCGTCGTCGCCGTCGGCCGCGATGCCCCGTTCAAGGAGATCGTGGAACTCATGGGGCAGTGGAAGGTCAGCGCCCTTCCCGTGCTGGAGGGCGAGGGCCGGGTGATCGGCGTCGTCTCCGAGGCCGATCTACTGCACAAGGAGGAGTTCCGCGACAGCGACCCCGACCGGTTCACTCAGCGGGACCGCCTCGCCGACCTGGCCAAGGCGGGCGGGCTGACCGCGGCGGACCTGATGAACGCACCGGCCATCACCGTCCACGCCAACGCCACCCTCGCCCAAGCGGCCCGCATCATGGCCCAGCGGAAGGTCAAACGGCTGCCCGTCGTCAACGCCGAGGGCCTGCTCGAAGGCGTCGTCAGCCGGGCCGACCTCCTGAAGGTGTTCCTGCGGGGCGACGACGACATCGCCGAGGAGGTCCGCCGCGAGATCGTCACGCACCTGTTCCCGGCTCCCGTCGAACCCATCCGGGTCGAGGTCACCGAGGGAGTCGTCACGCTCACCGGGCGGATCAGGGACACCTCGCTGGTGCCGGTGGCCGCCCGCCTCGTACGCGCCGTCGAAGGAGTGGTCGACGTTCAGTGCGACCTCTTCTCCGGCGTGCCAAGGAGTGACCCGCGGTGAAGTACCTCGACGAGTACCGCGACCCGGCGCTCGCCCGCCACCTGCTGGACGAGCTGCGGAACACGGCGACGCGGCCCTGGCGGATCATGGAGGTGTGCGGCGGCCAGACCCACACCCTGGTCCGGCAGGGCATCGACGAACTCCTCCCGGCGGGCGTCCGCATGATCCACGGGCCCGGCTGCCCCGTGTGTGTCACCCCGCTGGAGACCCTGGACCGCGCCATGGCCGTCGCCGCCCGCCCCGGCGTGATCTTCACCAGCTTCGGCGACATGCTGCGCGTTCCCGGCTCTGACACCGACATGTTGTCGCTGCGAGCGCGCGGCGCGGATGTACGCGTCGTGTACACGCCGATGGACGCGGTTCGTATCGCCCAGGAGCGGCCGGACCGTGAAGTGGTCTTCCTCGCGGTCGGGTTCGAGACCACAGCCCCTGCGAACGCCATGGCCGTCCTGCACGCGGACCGTCTGGGCCTGACGAACTTCTCGATGCTCGTCAGCCACGTCCTCGTACCGCCCGCGATGACCGCACTGCTCGACGACCCCGACTGCGAGGTGCAGGCCTTCCTCGCCGCCGGGCACGTCTGCGCGGTGATGGGCTGGCGCGAGTACGAGCCGATCGCCGAGCGCTACCGGGTGCCGATCGTCATCACCGGCTTCGAGCCGCTCGACCTGCTGGAGGGCATCCTGATGGCGGTGGACCAGCTGGAGCAGGGACGCTTCGAGGTCGAGAACCAGTATGTGCGGGCCGTGCGGCGCTCGGGCAACACGGAGGCGCAGGATGCGGTCCGCATGGTCTTCCGCGTCACCGACCGGGCATGGCGCGGTATCGGCGCGTTGCCCGACAGCGGTCTCGAACTCGCCGAAAGCTACCGGCAGTTCGATGCGGCGCTCCGCTTCGACGTCAGCGGGCTGTGCCCGACTGAGGACCCCGAGTGCATCGCCGGCGCCATCCTCACCGGCGCCCGGCTCCCCACCGACTGCACGGCTTACGGCACCCGTTGCACTCCCCGTCATCCGCTCGGCGCGCCGATGGTGTCCGCCGAGGGCACCTGCGCCGCGTTCCATGCGGCCGGCCGTACGAAGGAAGTGTCACCGTCATGACTCTCGCCTGCCCCACTCCCTTCCACGAGGACGAAGTCGTTCTGATCGGTCACGGCGCCGGAGGCCGGCTCACCGCCGAGCTCCTGGACACGGTCGTACTGCCTGCCCTCGGTGACCAGAGCGGCCCATTGGAGGACGCGGCGCTGCTGCCGGGTCACCCCGACCTGGTGGTGAGCACGGACAGCTTCGTGGTGAGCCCGTTGTTCTTTCCCGGCGCCGACATCGGCTCTCTCGCCGTGCACGGCACCATCAACGACCTGGCCATGCGCGGCGCATGGCCGCTCGCCCTGTCCGTCGCCCTCATCGTCGAGGAGGGGCTGCCGCTGGCTGAACTGCGGTCCGTGATCCAGTCGTTGGGCAAGGCGGCCCACGCCGCCGACGTGCCGGTCATCACGGGCGACACGAAAGTGGTGGGCCGGGGGGCGGTCGACAAGATCTTCATCAACACCACCGGCATCGGCCGGCGGCGCGGGGCACTGCGCCTGTCCGCCGCGCTCGCCCGTCCCGGGGACGCCGTCCTGCTCTCCGGCCCGATCGGGCTGCACGGCACCACGGTGCTGTCCACCCGTGAAGGACTCGGCTTCGAGAGTGACATCGCCTCCGACAGCCAGCCGTTGCACCGCCTCGTACGCGCTCTGGCGCCGCTCGGCGAGCACGTCCACACCCTGCGCGACCCGACCCGTGGCGGACTCGCCGCGGCCCTCAACGAGATCGCCCGCGACTCCTCCGTCGCCGTCGAGATCGACGAGAGCTGCGTCCCGGTGCCGGAAGCGGTCGCCTCCGCCTGCGATCTGCTCGGCCTCGATCCGCTGATCGTCGCCAACGAGGGCTGCATGGTCGCCTTCGTCGCGCCGTCGGCGGCGGACGAGGCGCTCGCGACGATGCGGTCGCTCCCCGAGGGACGGAACGCTGTCCGCATCGGTGAGGTCCTCACCGACGGGCCCCGCGGCCGGGTGACGCTTCGCACGCTGGTCGGCGCCCGGCGCGTGGTGGACATGCCGCTGGGTGAGCAACTCCCGCGTATCTGCTGAGCGTTGCACACTGCAGCGGGTGGGGTCGGACAGACGTGTGCGCGGCCGAGCGGGAGTGCCGGCCGCGCACACGGGTGCGACGCCGCGTGAGTCCGCGGTCACGCGTGCCGCACGGGGATGGTCCTGGTGCCCGCCTTCTCCTCCGGGACAGGGACCGTGATGGTCAGGACACCGTCCTTGTAATCGGCGGTCGCCTCGTCACCCCTCGCTCCGGCGGGCAGCCGGACGGAGCGGGTCAAGGTGCCGTACCGGAACTCCGTACGGTGCTTCTCCGTTGTCTCCTCACTGCGCTCGGCCCGCAGGGTCAGAACGCCTTCCGTGACGCTGATCTCGACGTCCTTGGCGGGGTCGATGCCCGGGAGCTCGGCGCGCAGCACGTATGTCCCGTCCGCGATGTGCTCTTCGATGCGGATGGCGTGCGACCCGGGAATCGTGTGCGTCCCGGGGATGCCGGCCTCGACCCAGCCGAAGAGGTCGGGCAGTGCCGGCCAGCCCGGCAGCCGCTCGATCATGCCGCTCATGTCGCCCTCCTCTTCACTCTTCGTCACTTCCAGCGTCACGCTGCGGGGCCGAGACGTGCGTGGGCCGACCGGCCCTGTACGAGGCCCGGTCGGCCCTGTCGGCCGGTCATCCGCTTCCACCACTTCAACCGATCATCCGCTTCCTCCACTGAGGGCCGATGCGCTTCCATTCGGCGTCCCAGTCGGCCAGGCGCCGCCGCGCCAGCAGCTCGCGCACGAGCCACCCGCACAGCAGCACGCCGCCACCGGCACTCGCCCCGATCAGCACCCCCGCGAATGCCGCCTCCAACTTCGTCTCGGTCGCGGTGGCGGGCTCGGAGACCAGCTTGCCCGTGCGGTCCGTCCACACGGTGACCGCAGTGCCCGTCTTGCTGCCCGGCTCGACCTTCGCCGGGCCCGTACGCGCGGAGCCGTCAGGGGCCGTCCAGCGCGCCTTCGCCCATACCGTGCCGGTGCTGGATCCGGAAGCCGTCAAGGCCAGGGTCTTGGCCGCGTCCTGCGTCAGTACGGCCGCTACGGGGTGGACCTCCGCGCGCCGTGAGGCGATGCCGTCCGCCACGGACTCCGAGGCCATCCAGCCGGCGGACACGCCGCCCAGGAGGGCCAGAGTCCAAGTGCAGAGCACGATCCAGGCCTCCAAGCGGTCGCTGCGGCGTCGCAGGGGGCTGCGCCGCCACCGCCAGAACCGCACCTTCGTCACCTTCGTGCGCTGTGTCTTCGCCATCGGTGGACACCCCCTAACGAGTACCGCGAGCGATTCGTGACACCTGCCGCTTGGAAACGTGCCACGGTGCGCGGTCCGCCAGCAGGGGCCGACCAGGCTTGCTCGCCGGGACGTCCGGGCCAAGTTCCCCGGCCCTTATGGGCCGTTCGGCACGGGTGCGTCCGGGATGGTGCCCGCGTCGTCCGGGAGGTCCGGGTCGAGGTCCGGATGGCGGCGTTGGCCCATGAGCGCGCAGTCCACGTCCACCACGCCCTCCACGGCCCGCACCAGGCCTACGGCGACGGGGACGAGTCCGGTGTCGCGGATGCGGCCGGTGAGCGTGACGATCCCGTCGTGCACCTCCACCCGGATCGGCTCGACCGGAGTGGGGAACAGGTGGGCGACGACCTCGCGGCGGATCTGCCCGGCGATGTCCTCGTCGTCCCGCAGGAACACCTTGAGCAGGTCGGCGCGGCTGACAATGCCCTGCAGCACGCCCTGGTCGTCGACGACCGGCAGCCGCTTGACCTTGCGCCGGGCCATGAGGTGCGCGGCCTGCGCCAAGGTCGCGCCCGCTCCGACGGTGATGACCGGAGCGGTCATCAGCTCCTCGGCCGTGACCGCGCCGGCCTTGACCAGATCGGACAGGCGCCGCAACTGCGTGTACCGGTCCGGGTCGCCGTCGCGGAACGCCTCCTTGGGAAGCAGATCACCCTCGGAGACAACACCGACGACCCGGTTCTCGCCGTCCAGCACGGGAAGGGCGCTGACCTTGCGCCGCTGCATGGCCTTCACGATGTCCTTGAACGTCGCGCCACGGCGCAGGGCCACGACCCTACTGGTCATGACATCGCTCACGATGTGCGGAGTACTGTGCATGGCGTCCTCCGGGGCGCTAGGGGCTTACAGATTGAGGCGCGCGCCGGCCGAGCGCAGACGATGGTCGATGACCCTGCCGACCCAGCGGGCGACCGCGCTCCCCATCGCCGGATCGGCCTGGCATATCTGCCGTACGGCGGCGGCGTCGAATTCGTGGGCGCGCACCGACGTCACCGTCTCTGCGCCCGCCTGCCAGACGTAGGGCGGCGTGAGCCAGGACCAGCCGACGAGGTCGCCGAAGCCCAGCGGCTCGGTTACGGCCGTGCCGTCACCGGGCACGCGGACAGCGAGGGCGACCGTGCCGGAACGCACGATCCAGAAGTGGTCGGCCCGTTCACCCTCACTGAACAGGCGGATGCCCTGAGGGAGACCCACATCGCGGGCCATGCTCATGAGCCTGCCCCGGTAGTCGACGGGCAGCATCCCGGCCATACGGGGCGCTGCCGTGCTGGTCATCGTGGTGACGTCGTTGAGGTCCATCGCTCACTCCTCCACGTGGTCACGCGACGCCTTCAGCTTCGGACACGAACGCGCCGGGCACATGGGCCGAGTGGCCCTGTCCCTGGTTCCGGTGGGCCCCGAAGCAAGGCCCCGCGGCCCATGCCTCGGCCTCTTCCCCAGGGAGATGCTGGTCCTAGGGGGACCCCGCAGGGCGGCCTGCGGAACTCACCGGGGAGGTGTTGGCCGTGCTTCGCCCCGTAGTCGTAGGACTTGACGGTTCACGCGAGAGCCTTGCTGCCGCCGATTGGGCGGCCAGGGAGGCTCTGCTGCGCGGCCTGCCGCTGCGTCTGGTGCACGCGTGGCAGGCGTGGTCGCCCGAGGAGTCGCGTCTTCCGGAGCTCGACGCACCGCGCTTCTGGGCGCGGCGGATCCTGCGTGACGCCATGGACCGGATCAGCGAGCGCTATCCGCAGGTGTATCTCAGCGCCGAGCAGATTCCCCGGCCCGCGCCCGAGGCCCTCATCTCAGCTGGCGCGGAGGGCGAACTGCTCGTCCTGGGCAGCCAGGCGCTCAGCGGGTTCGGTGGATTCTTGGCCGGCTCCGTGGCACTGGCGACGGTGGCCCATGTGCCGCGGCCCGTGATACTCGTCCGGGCGGACGAGACCGCCGAGGCCGAGCACATGCCGGACGCCGACGGCCGGCCCTCGGCCGACGGCCCGTACCGCGAGGTCGTGGTGGGCGTGGACGCGGCACACCCGTGCGAGGAGATGCTTGCGTTCGCCTTCGAGAGCGCGGCGCTGCGTTCCACATCACTCCTCGCGGTCCACTCGTCGCATTTGTCATCCGCCTACGGGCACGTCCCGGGCACCGCGAACGGAAAGGCAGAGGCCGCGCACGCCCTGGCATCCGCGCTCCGGCCCTGGCGGGAGAAGTACCCGGCGGTGACCGTTCGGGCGCTTGTGGAGAGCGGTCGTCCGGCGCAGCTTCTGCTGAACGCGGCGGCGGACGCCGGCCTGTTGGTCGTCGGCCGCAGGATTCGCCCGACCAGGCTGGGTGCCCAAACAGGGCCGGTCGCGCACGCCGTGATGCACCATGTCCGCTGCCCGGTCGCCATCGTGCCGCACGAGTGACTGCCAACGGCATGGCTCCCGTCCCGTTTCTCTGTACCCCTCGGGACGTTCGGCCTCTGTACCGCGCCAGTCACGGCGGCTGAGTTGCTGTCAGTGGCGGCGTTCGTGGAGGGTCGGTGCGCGCAGGCGTTCCCGAGCTTCGGCTCGGAACGCACCGGAGGCCCGCCGCTGCCCGTGCGACAACTGCTACGGCGTCTGCCCCGACAACGCCATCACCAAGCTCTGACCCGGCAAGGGCTGCGCACTGTGCGTGGCCGAATGCCCGAGCGGGGCGATCGAGATGGTGCGGGAGGAGTGAGAACCCGGGCATGACCTGAGCCCTCGGTCCGCCGGGGGCTCAAAGTCTGTGTCCGTCAGCCGACGAACTCCCTCACCGCGGCCTTGAGTTCGGCCAGTCCCTTCTTCGCGTCGGAGTAGAACATGCCGGTCTTGGGGTTGGTGTAGAGCTCGTTGTCGATGCCCGCATAGCCGTGACCCATCGAGCGCTTGATGACAGCAACGCTCTTGGCCTTGTCGACGTCGAGGATGGGCATCCCTGAGATCGACAGCAGTTGGCTGCCGTCGGGGCGTACGCCACACGTCTCGCACCGCCGCCACGAGTCGGCCACCAGGCTCCGCACCCCCAGCAACCCTGGCGAAGTCACGAACCGCTCGTGCGCGGCGCAGCGCAGACGCCTGGGCGGTGGTGGCAGCGTCCACGGCACCTCCCGCGTCCTTCTCCTCGGCATGCCGCGCGAGCAGGGAACACTGCTACGACAACCAGAGCGACGAACAGCACGAGGATGGCCTTCACCACCGTGGCCGCCGAATCGTTGCGCCCCTAGTCCTTGGGCACCGGTACCCACCACACCAACGCCGTGCCTCCGTCGACCGGAGTGCTCAATTCCAGCTCCCCGCCCAGCTGTTCAGCTCGTTCGGCCAGGTTGCGCAGACCGCTCCGGCGGCCGTCGGGCGGCATGCCCACGCCGTTGTCGGTGACCGTCAGCCGCAGCTGACGGCCGTCGGTCTCGAGGGCCACCGCGGCGCGGTCGGCGTGGGCGTGCCGAGCGACATTGGTCAATGCCTCGGAGAGCACCGCCACGACATGCTCGGCGGTCTCCTCGGGGACCTGGGTGTCCAGCAGGCCGTCCATCCGCAGGCTGGGCGCGAAGCCCAGCACGGGCGCGGCTTCCCCGATCACACGCACCACCCGTGCCCGCAGGCCGGGCCCGGACGCACCCTCGCGGGTACGCAGACCGAAGATCGTCGACCTGATGATTTTGATGGTCTCGTCCAGGTCGTCCACGGCCCGCAGCACTCGCTCCGAGGCTTCCGTGTGCTTGATGAAGCGCCCCGCGCTCTGCAGGGTCATGCCGGTGGCGAACAGCCGCTGGATCGCCAGGTCATGGAGGTCCCGGGCGATCCGGTCGCGGTCCTGGAGCATCGCGATCTGCTCGGCGTCCCGGCGCCGCTCCGCCAGCTCCATCGCCACCGCGGCCTGAGCCGCGAAGCCCCGGAGCGGCTCGATCTCCTTCGCCGTGAACGCCGTCCGCCCCGCCTCGCGGACCAGCAGGACCACGCCGCGTACGCCGTCGCCGGCGCCGATGGGGACGGCCACGGCCGGGCCGAGACCCTCGAAGTGCGGGGGGCCCGCTGTGACCCGTCCGTCGTGGGCAATGTCGGGACTCCTCACAGGGACAGCCTGGGAGAAGGCCTCGCCGATCAGGCTGCCCTCCACGGGCAGCACCAGCCCGCGGTGCACCTCCGCCTGCTGCCCGATCGCCAGTTCCTGGGTCAGGGAGCCGGTGTCCTCCATCGGCAGCGCGACCACGGCCAGTGCGGCGCCGGTGATCTCTCTGGCCCGTTCGGCGATCAGCCCGAGTACCTCGCCGCGCTCGCTGCCGGACAGCAGACTGTGAGTGATCTCCTCACTCGCCTGCAGCCACCGCTCGCGCAGGCGGGACTCCTCATACAGGCGGGCATTGTCGATCGCCACACCAGCCGCGACAGCCAGGGTCGCCAGCACCGACTCGTCCTCCTCGTCGAACTGGACGCCGCCTCGCTTCTCGGTGAGGTAGAGGTTGCCGAACACCTGGTCCCGCACCCGGATCGGGACCCCGAGGAATGAGTTCATCGGCGGGTGGTGGGCCGGGAAGCCGTACGAGGCGGGGTGCTCGGAGATCTTTGCGAGCCGCAGGGGCTCGGGGCGCCGGATCAGTTCGCCGAGGATGCCGTGGCCCTCGGGGTAGTGACCGATCTTGGCGATCTGATCCTTGGTGAAGCCGACGGTCAGGAATTCCGACAGCCGTTTGCCGTCCGGTCCGATCACGCCCAGGGCCGCGTACTGGGCCTCGACCAGCACCGCAGCGGCTTCCACGATGCTGCGCAGTGCCTGCTCGAGGTCCAGTTCACGGCCGACCGAGAGCACGGCTTCCAGCAGGCTGTGCACCTTGTCGCGGGTGCCGCGGGCCGCGTCGAGCCGGGCCTGCAGTTCCTCGAGCAGTTCGTCCAGCCTCAGTTGCGGCAGCCTGACAAGGGCCTCCCTGGGCTGCTTGGGGCTTCCCACCGGTGATCCTCCAGGTCCCCTGCAACGTTCCGACCGCCGACCGTTCCGTCATGTGCCACGGTAACGGTCCGGCGGAGGGACGGGACGGGAATCCGGCGCGGTCGCCCCGGCAGCAGTCGTCGCCGGTCAGCCCTTCGGGAGCCGGTCGGCGACGTACTCGGTGAGGTCGAGGAGCCGGTTGGTGTACCCCCACTCGTTGTCGTACCAGCCGAAGACCTTCACCAGGTTGCCGTGGGCCTGGGTGAGCGGGGCGTCGAAGACGCAGGAGGCGGGGTCGCCGACGACGTCGCGGGAGACGATCGGGGCGTCGGACACCCGCAGGATGCCCTTCAGCGGGCCCTCGGAGGCCTCCCGGTAGGCAGCGTTGACCTCGTCGGCGGTCACGGGCCGGTCCAGCACCACGGCGAGGTCGGTCAGCGAACCGTCCTCGACCGGCACCCGCACGGCGATGCCGTCCAGGGTCCCGGCCAGCTCCGGCAGGACGAGGCCGACCGCTCGGGCGGCTCCGGTGCTGGTGGGAATGATGTTGACGGCGGCGCTGCGGCCGCGGCGGAGGTCCTTGTGCGGGCCGTCGAGGATCACCTGGTCGTTGGTGTAGCCGTGGATGGTCGTCATCAGGCCCTTGTCGATGCCGAAGCTCTCGTCGAGGACCTTCACCATCGGGGCCACGCAGTTGGTGGTGCAGGAGGCGTTGGAGACGACGTCGTCCTTGTCCGGGTCGTACGTGCCTTCGTTGACGCCCATGACGATCGTGGCGTCGACGCCCTTGCCGGGCACGGAGAGCAGCACCTTGCGGGCCCCGCCCTTCAGGTGCAGTCCGGCGTCGGCGCGGCTACGGAAGCGGCCGGTCGCCTCGATGACGATGTCCACGCCCAGGTCGCCCCAGGCCAGGGCCGCCGGGTCGCGCTCGGCGGTGACGGCGATACGGTGCCCGTCCACGGTGATCGAGTCGTCGTCGTGCTCGACGGCGCGGCCGAGGCGGCCGTACGTCGAGTCGTACTCCAGCAGATGGGCCAGCGTCGCCGGCGAGGTGACGTCGTTGACCGCGACGACCTCGACCGGTGTGCCGGTCCCGGCCTCCGCGCGCTCCAGCACGCAGCGCAGGTAGTTGCGCCCGATGCGGCCGAAACCGTTGATGCCCACGCGTACGCTCATGTCCTTCGCCCTCCCATGGGAAATCCGGTGTCCGCTGTCAGCTTGCGGGCCGTTGAGCGAGCAGGGCATGGGCCGCACGGGGACGAACCGAGGGACCTTCGGCCCAGCGCCCAACCGCGGGTCACCGGCGCGGGAGCCTCAGTGGCTGCCTTCCTGATTCATCCGGTCCTGGGCCTGGGTGGCGATGACGGCGGCCTGAATACGCCGCTCCACACCGAGTTTGGCCAGCAGACGGGAGATGTGGTTCTTCACCGTCTTTTCAGCAAGGTAGAGCCGCTCACCGATTTGGCGATTGGTGAGTCCCTCGCCGATCAAGGCCAGGATCTCCCGCTCCCGGTCGGTCAGGCCCGGCAGCGCCTCCGGCTGCGCCTCCTCGTGCTGGCCTTTGCGAAGGCGGGCCATCAGCTTGGTGGTGGCGCTCGGGTCGAGCAGGGACTGTCCCCCAGCCACCGTTCGGACGGCGGACACCAGGTCCGAGCCCCGGATCTGCTTGAGGACGTAGCCGGACGCCCCAGCCATGATCGAGTCGAGAAGCGCCTCCTCGTCGTCGAACGAGGTCAGCATCAGGCAGGTCAGCTCCGGCATGCGCGAGCGCAGCTCCCGGCACACGGTCACACCGTCGCCGTCGGGCAGCCGGACGTCCAGCACGGCCACCTGCGGGCGCAGGGCGGGGACGCGCACCAGGGCCTGCTCGACGGTGCCGGCCTCGCCGATCACGGTGATGTCCGGCTCGTCGTTCAGCAGATCGCGCACCCCGCGTCGTACCACCTCGTGGTCGTCCAGCAGGAAGACCCGGATCGGGTCGTGCGGGTCGGTCTGCTCACTGGCGGCCATCGATGGCTCCTCGGGTCCGCATCTTTCGCCGTCGCCCGCCCACGGACGGTTTCGGCCTCCATACAGAAATCCTTGCCGCGTCAGGGCCGAAAGACCAGGGCCGGTCGGCCCTGATTGGAGCCCGCTCACGACGACTGGGGCCGACCGGCCCACCCGACGGGACGACCGGCACCTGCCCTCGTACCGGTATCCGTTCGACGCTGGAACGGAACGGAGCCCCGCCAAGCTGCGGAACGAAGCTGAGGAGCACTGCGTCATGGTCCGTTACGTGTACGACTTCCACGAGGGCGGCCGTGACATGGCCGACCTGCTCGGTGGCAAGGGCGCGAACCTGGCCGAGATGGCCCGGCTGGGCCTGCCGGTGCCACCCGGTTTCATCGTCTCCACCGATGCCTGCCGGGCCTTCCTGGCCACGGGTGCCGAACCAGACGGTATGTCGGAGGACGTCTCCCGGCACCTGTCGGCCCTTGAGGCCGCCTCCGGACGGACGGTGGGGCAGCCGGACGACCCGCTGCTGCTGTCGGTCCGCTCCGGGGCACGCTTCTCCATGCCCGGCATGATGGAGACGGTCCTCGACATCGGCCTGAACGACGACTCGGTCCTGGGCCTGGCCAAGGTCTCCGGGAGCGAGCGCTTCGCCTGGGACTCGTACCGTCGACTGGTCCAAATGTTCGGCAGCACGGTCATGGGCGTCGACTCCGCGCTGTTCGAGAGGGCCATGACGGCCCTCAAGACGATCCGCGGCGTCCCGGACGACGTGCACCTGGAGGCGAGCGACCTCGCTGAGCTCGTGGACGTGTACAAGAACCTGATCCACGACGAAACCGGCCAGGACTTCCCCCAGTCCCCCGCCGAGCAGGTGCGCCGGGCGATCCTCGCCGTCTTCCAGTCCTGGAACGGTGAGCGGGCCCGCCTCTACCGGCGCCGCGAGCACATCCCCGACGACCTGGGCACCGCGGTCACCGTCCAGCGCATGGTGTTCGGCAACCTGGGCGCCGACTCGGGCAGCGGCGTCGCCTTCACCCGCGACCCGGCCACCGGCCGCACCGGCCCGTACGGCGACTACCTGCCGAACGCACAGGGCGAGGACGTCGTCGCCGGCATTCGCAACACCGTGCCACTCACCGACCTGGAGCGACTGGACCCGGGCTCGTACCGGCAGCTGCGCGACCACATGCGGACCTTGGAGCGGCACTACCGGGACCTGTGCGACATCGAGTTCACCATCGAGCGCGGCACCCTGTGGATGCTGCAGACCCGGGTCGGCAAGCGCACCGCCGCGGCCTCTTTCGCCATCGCCGCCGAGCTGATCGACGAGGGGCTCGTCACCCCGGACGAGGCCCTGGCGCGGGTCAGCGGGGACGGGCTCGCGCACCTGATGTTCCCGAGCTTCGACGCCTCTGCGACCGGGGAGGCGCTCGCTCACGGCATCCCCGCCTCGCCAGGTGCCGCGGTCGGCGCCGCCGTCTTCGACTCCGCCGAGGCCGTACGGCGTGCCGCGGCCGGCGAGAAGGTCGTCCTCGTACGCCAGGAGACCACCCCCGACGACCTGCCCGGCATGATCGCCGCCCAGGCGGTGCTGACCAGCCGCGGCGGCAAGACCAGTCACGCTGCCGTCGTCGCCCGCGGCATGGGCAAAGTCTGCGTCTGCGGCGCCGAGGAACTCACCGTGGACACCGAGGCCCGCCGCTTCACCACCCGCGACGGCACGGTCGTCGAGGAGGGCACGGTTCTCTCGGTGGACGGCTCGGCGGGTGCCGTGTACCCGGGTGCGGCACCGCTGGTCGACTCCGCGGTCATGCGGTACCTGGAAGCCGGTGTGTGGTTGGAGCAGTCGGACTGGGTCGTCGGCCCGGTGGCCCGCGTCCTGAAGCAGGCCGACGACATTCGGCGACTGGAGGTGCGCGCCAACGCCGACACCCCCGAGGACGCCGCACGCGCTCGCCGGTTCGGTGCTCAGGGCGTCGGCCTGTGCCGCACCGAGCACATGTTCCTCGGCGAGCGCCGCAAGCTGGTCGAGGAGATGATCCTGGCCCGCTCGGACACCGAGCGGGACCGCGCGCTCGCCGCGCTGCTCCCCCTCCAGCGGCAGGACTTCATCGGCATCCTGGAGGCGATGGACCGGCTGCCCGTCACCATCCGCCTGCTCGACCCGCCGCTGCACGAGTTCCTGCCCGACCACACCGAACTCGCCGTCCGCATCGCCTCCGCCGAGGCCCACGGCGACCTGCCGGACCCGCACGACGTCGAACTGCTCGAGGCCGTGAACCGCATGCATGAGGAGAACCCGATGCTCGGCCTGCGCGGCGTGCGCCTCGGCCTCGTGATCCCGGGCCTGGTCGCCATGCAGGTACGGGCCATCGCCGAAGCGGTCGTGGAGCGTACGCGGGCCGGAGGCGCCCCCGAGGCGGAGATCATGGTTCCGCTGGTCGGCGCCGTCGAGGAACTGCGGATCGAGCGTGAAGAAGTGGAACGGGTGTTGGCTGAGGTATCCGAGGAAACGGGCGTTCCGGTCCACTGCCCGGTCGGCACCATGATCGAACTGCCCAGGGCCGCGCTCACCGCAGGACGGATCGCCGAGGAGGCCGAGTTCTTCTCCTTCGGCACGAACGACCTGACGCAGACGACCTGGGGCTTCTCCCGCGACGACGTGGAGGCGGCGTTCTTCTCCGCCTACCTCGACAAGGGCATCTTCGCCACCTCCCCGTTCGAGACCATCGACCGCGACGGCGTGGGCCGGCTGGTCGAGATCGCCGTCGCCGAGGGCCGCGCCGCACGTCCCGGCCTGAAGATCGGCGTCTGCGGAGAACACGGCGGCGACCCCGAGTCCGTCCACTTCTTCCACCGCGCGGGACTGGACTACGTCTCCTGCTCGCCGTTCCGCGTCCCGATCGCCCGTCTGGAGGCGGGCCGGGCCGCGTTGCCTGGGACCGAGGTCAGCGACAGCAGGTGAGGGACTGGAGAGTGGCGCACATAGCTGCCAGGGAAACCGGAACCCAGGTTCCCAGCGCCGAGGTGCGGGTGCGCGCCGAGGGCGACGTGAACGAGGAAGCCATCGCGTACGTCCGTGCCAAGGTCGGTGCGGCCCTCGTCCGGCCAGGACTTCCGGCCGTCAGCGGCGAAGTGCGGATCGCCCGGGCCTCGACGCACCACGCCGAGCACCCGTGGTCGGCCGAGGCCGAGATCGTGGTGGGCAACATCCTCGTGGTGGTGCACGCCCGGGAGGCGAGCGCACATGAGCTCGCCGACCGGATCCACGGCCGGCTGCGCAGCCAGGCCGACAGACTCCTGCACCGCAGGGACGCGGCCCGCAGGTTGGCCACGCCGCCCCCGTGGCGGGGTGGGCGGGCAGAGAGCTGGACGACGACTTCGTGAAGATCCAAACCGCGCAGGGCCGGGCGGCCGCAAGTCAGGGCCGAACGGCCCTGGCGGGCCGATCATGACCTGCTTTCAATTGCGAGATGCACACGTGCAAAACGCTGGGTGAACCGGCCAGGTGCCCGAAGCAGTGAGCGACGAATCCGTACGGAAACATTCCATGGACACCAACCATGCCCAGCCGATCCCTGTCGGCCCGCGCCAGAGCATCGAGCTCGACACCACCGAAGCACTGCGACTGCTGGGCAGTATGTCCCTGGGCCGGATCGTCTTCACGCAGCACGCGTTGCCGACCATCCGGCCGGTCAACCACATCCTGATCGATGGCGACATCGTCATCCGCACCCACGAGGGCGGAGCCCTCACCTCGCACACGCGGCAGGCCGGTGTGCCCGGCGTCGTCGTCGCCTACGAGGCCGACACAATCGACCCGGACACCCACCTCGGCTGGAGCGTGGTCGTCACCGGCTACGCCCACCTGGTGACCGATCCGGAGGAGCTGGCCATCTACCAGGCCCTGCTCCACCCCTGGGTTCAGCAGACCATGGACCACGCGGTCCGTATCCACCCCGATCTGGTCACGGGAATCCGGCTCACCGTCGCGGACCGATCCACACCCGCCTGACTGGATCGACCTGCGTGCGTCACGCGACGCCCGGTCTGCCGTGAGTCGAGGTAGGCGTCACCCCAAGACGTTCAGGGGCACGGTGTCCTCGACCACCACGCGGCCGTCCTCAGGAGAATCCCAGTACGCCGTGAGCGTGCCGACGCCCGAGCGGGTCGCCTTGTAGGGGAACGTCACGTCGAACGTGCCCCGCGTCCCGCTGCCGGAGGTCGCCGTGGCGTAGATGTTCGCCACCGTGCGCCCCGCGGCGTCGGTGATCTTCAGACGGAGGGTCGCCTCGAAGGTGTTGGCACTCCCCCACACCCTGACAGGCGTGCGGATGGTGTCGCCGATCAGCGGCGACTCGACGAGGACGAGCGGCACGAGGTCCTCGAAGTCGGCCCGGCCCACCGGCCGGTTGAGGACGATGCCCTCACCGCCGAAGGCCGTGACTGGCTTGCCGTCCAGCTCGAAGCGCACCTTCTCGATGGCGGGGAAGCGGGTCGCGGTGAACACCACCTGCGCGAGGCGGGCCCGCATCGACAGGCTTCCGCCGCCGTCGTCGTACCGCCCCGACAGGTCCACCGTGGCCACGTGGCGGTTCACCACGACGGAGTTCAGCGTCGTGCCCGAAGGAATGGCCGTGGTGCGCCCGTGGCCGCGTTCGTAGCGGCTGGGCCCTGCCAGCAAGGCCCGCAGCGCACTGGACGTGGTGGTGGGAGTGGTCACGGTGCGCGGAACGGGCGCGACTTTCTCGCCGTGCAGGAAGTACACCGACGCGCGCACCTGGCGCGGTCCGCCACCAGGGGTCGTTGGCGGTGCGGGCGTGTCCGTCGTCCCGGGGGTGCCGGGCGTGGTGGTGGCGTCCCGGCCAGGTGTGGTGGGGCTGCCTCCCGTCGTGCCGCCACTGGTGCCATCGGTGCTCGACGGGCTCGGCCGGGCGGTGCCGGGAGAGGTGCCCGAGGTGCCGGCGTCACTGCCGCACGCGGTCGCCGCGGATGACACGAGGAGTGCCGCGGCGGCCAGAACGATCGGTCGCCGCAGCCTGTGGGATGTACGCCTGGTGGAGATCTCGGTGCGCATGACGGCCTCCTCCGCTCCTTCCAGGCAACACCTGCGACCGGAATGCCTCAAGTGCCGTACGGCCCTGGTAGGTGAGCCGCAGGACACCGATTTCGGACTGCTCAGGCCGTGCATGACGCGGCATCAGGTGAGGAGCACGCCGAGGACTTGTCTGCAGGCGGCCAACCAGCCACCCCATGCCCAGGGTCACGGCTCCCACCGTTCGAGGGCCACCGCTACGACGGCGGTTTCGCCTCCCCCTGCGCTGCCCGCAGGTCGGTCAACAGCTCGGCCTGCCCGGCCAGCACCCCGGACAGGATGGTGCGGGCGACCCTGAGCAATTCGGCGACGTGCGGGCTGGTGAGCGAGTAGTACACGGTCGAGCCTTCCTTGCGGGTCACGACCAGGTTGGCCCGGCGCAGTACGGCCAGCTGCTGGGACAGGTGCGCGGGCTCGATGCCCACCTCGGGCAGCATCTCGGCGACCGCGTGCTCGCGCTCGCTCAGCAGCTCCAGGACGCGGATGCGGGCCGGGTGGCCGAGCGTCTTGAAGAACTCGGCCTTCAGTTGGTAGAGCGGCGTACTCATCGTGCCGTCCCCTCTCCGACACAACAGGACGGCCCCACCGGCCGGACCTCGGTCCATCGCATCCAACTGCTCGTCGACAACATGCGCCCCATCCTCGCGTGCGGCTCCGAGCGGCCGAACCCGCACTGAGGATCCGAGCCGCGAAATCCAGCGGAGACGAACTCAGAAATTGCCGAGATTAGCAATCCCGCCACACGGGATGCCCGCCGCCGGACATGAGTCGCCTTGCTCAACACTGTGATGCAGGCGGTCTTCATGCCGCCGAGGTCACACCTTTTTGACCACGCTGGACTTCAGCTGCATGGCCCCGAACCCGTCGACCTTGCAGTCGATGTCGTGACCGTCCACACCGTCGACGAGGCGGATGTTGCGCACCTTGGTACCTGCCTTGATTCCGGTCGGGCTGCCCTTGACCTTCAGCGTCCTGACCACCGTCACGGTGTCGCCATCGGCAAGCACGTTTCCGACCGAGTCGTTGATCACCCTGTCCGCGCTGTCGGCCATGGGCGCGTCGGACGGTGACCACTCGTGCCCGCACTCCCGGCAGACCAGCAGCGCGCCCATCTCGTACGTGTACTCACCGGAGCATGTGGGGCATGGGGGAAGCTTCTCGCTCATTACACAAAATCTTTCAGTCGCAGGTTCGAATCGATACGTCAGTCAGGAGGGCCACCCGTCGGTGCGCCACGTCTGCTACCCCTCGTCGGCAGCCGCTTCTGTCCTGGCGTGGGCGACAAGGGCTGCCGCCAGGTCGCCGTGGACCGGGATGGGCGGGCAGTCACCCGGCGGGACCAGGGACCCGTCGGCGGGGATCGCGGCCAGCTCCAGGATCCGGCCGTCGTCGGCGAGGCGGCGGGCGGCCTCGGTGATGGCCAGTTGTCCCTCGGCCGACCAGCTGCGCAGCCCGGTCAGGTCGACGATGACCGGGCCGGTGCCGCGCGCGACGACCCAGCCGACCGCGCCGCTGAAACGGCGGACTGCGTCCGGGCCCAGGTAACCGGAGACGGAGAGGATGCCGAGGTCCTGCTCGATGGTGTAGCGCCACTCGATGGTCATGGTGGTGAAACTTCCTTGCCGGGGCTGCCCCTCACAGGGGCAGGGTGATCCAGATGCTCTTGCCGCCGCCGTCGGCGTCGGCCCGGACAACCGCGGTGCCGCCCAGGCCGAGGGTGAGTTCCATGACGGTGCCAAGACCACCGGTTCCCGTTCCGGTGACCGACGCGTACATCGGCGGCTGATACGGGTGGCGGTCGTGGACGGCTAAAGCCAGGCAGTCGGCGCCCGCCGCGTAGATGACGGTGAGCTGCGGAGAGAGCACGGCGGCGTGCCGGACGCTGTTCGTGACCAGCTCGCCCAGGATCAGCAGCGCCGGGTCCACCGTGGGATGGCGCAGGCCGATGCCCCATTCGACCAGCGCCTGTTCGGCGACCTCGCGGGAGAGCCGGACCGCGGACGGCAGCGCAGGGAGGGTGAGTACGTGGCGGTGGGGCAGCGCCTCCAACTGCGCGGACATCAGCGCTCCGCGCTTCGTGCGAGACGGAACCCGGTGACCGTCTGGGGGCGGATACACGAAATGGTGTCGTGCGGTCCGTGCGTCCAGCCGACAAGCGTGCGCCGGTAGTGCGCGGCCTCGTCCGGGTCAGTGATCACTTCCGCGGGTCCGGCCGCCATCACCGTCCAGCCGGTGCCGGTCGCGGCTCGGATCTCGTCCACGTAGTACGTCGCCGTCGTCAGGACCGCGGCCGCCTGCACTGGGGCGCGGACGACCAGTCGGCCGTACTCCCACACATGCCGGGCGGGCCGTACGACGGCCAACTCCCCCTGCAGTAGTACCAACCGGCTGAGCGCCGAACCTTCCAGCAGCCACAGCGCCTCCACGCCGGAGACCGCGACCATGCGTAGCGGAGCGGGCGTGGTGCTCATCGGACTCGCTCCTCGCGGGTGTCTACAGGCTTCGGGCTCGTCTTCTGCGCGGGGATCGCGGTCAGGACTCCGACCGTCTCCAGGTGGTCGCGGGCGGCCAAGATCGCCTCGGGGGTAGTGGCGTGCTCCCGACCCTCGTGCCGCAGCAGGTCCAACGCGCCTACAGAGTTCAGGACTTGGCGCTGTCCGGGTCGTATCCCTGAGGCCAGAACGAGGATTCCGCGCCGCTTCAGCTTCACCACCGCGTCCTTGAGGACCAGGGCCCCGGTGGCGTCCATCGTCGACACCCTGGACATGCGCAGGATCACGACCCGCACGTCGGCCACGTCCGTCAGTTCCAGCAGGAAGCGGTGGGCGGCTGCGAAGAACAGCGGGCCGTCGATGCGGTACGCCACGATGTGCTCGGCGAGGAGGGCGTGCTCCTCCTCCGTGTGGTCGGCCCGGTCCAGCGGGACCTGGTCCAGGCGGGCCTGTTTGGCGACGGCGCGCAGCGCGAGGGCGCCCGCAACGACCAGGCCGATGATGACGGCGTAGACCAGGTCCAGCGCCAACGTGGCCATTGCGGTGAGGACCAGGATGATCGCGTCCGAGCGGGTGGCCCTGACCATCGCCCGCAGTGAGCCGACCTCGACCATGCGGATCGCGGTGGCCAGCAGCACGCCGGCGAGGGCTGCGAGCGGGATCTTCGAGACGAGGGGCGCCGCCGCGAAGACGATCACGGCGAGGATCGCGGCGTGCGTGAGGGCGGCGAGCCGAGAGCTCGCGCCGGTGCGGACGTTGACCGCGGTGCGGGCGATTGCGCCGGTCGCGGGCACGCCGCCGAACAGCGGGGCGGCGATGTTGGCGAGGCCCTGGCCGAACAGCTCCCGGTCGGGGTCGTGCTGCTGGCCGACCGTCATGCCGTCGGCGACCGAGGCGGACAGCAGGGATTCCAGTGCGGCGAGCGCGGCGACCGCCACGGCCGGGGCGAGCAGCGAGCCCAGCGAGCCCACGTCGAGGAAGGACAGCGACGGCGCGGGCAGGCCCGACGGCAGCGCACCGATCGGCTGAGCCGCGTCCAGCCCTGCGGCCTGCGCCACGACCGTCGCGGCGATG
Source organism: Streptomyces sp. NBC_00457 (assembly GCF_036014015.1). Lineage (NCBI taxonomy): Bacteria > Bacillati > Actinomycetota > Actinomycetes > Kitasatosporales > Streptomycetaceae > Streptomyces > Streptomyces sp. NBC_00457. The sequence goes on from NZ_CP107905.1 coordinate 1,619,021, forward strand.
ACGGCCAGGATCGAGAAGGGAACCGTGGGCCGCCAGCGCGCCCCGGCCAGCATCACGGCGGCCACCGCGACCGCGAGGCCGACGGCGGTCCAGTTCGGGGCCTTCGCGAACTCCTCCATCGCGCGCCAGGTGACCACCAGCACCCGGTCGCCCTCGGGCTTGGGCACGCCGAGCGCGTTCGGGATCTGCTGGAGCCCGATCACGCAGGCAATGCCCAGAGTGAAGCCCTCGACCACCGGCGCGGGCACGTACTGCATGTACTTCCCGGCCCTGGCCGCCGCGAGCGCGATCAGCATCACGCCCGCCATCAGACCGACGGTCAGCACACCCGTAGGACCGTACTGGCCGACGATCGGCACCAGGACGACCGTCATCGCCCCCGTCGGCCCCGACACCTGAAGATTCGACCCGCCGAACACCGCCACCAGGGCGCCCGCGACCACGGCGGTCGCCAGTCCGGCTTCCGCGCCGAGACCGGAGGAAACTCCGAATCCGAGCGCGAGCGGCAACGCCACGATCGCCACGGTCAGTCCGGCGAGCAAGTCCCGGCGAGGGTCGCGCCGCATCTCCGCCAGATCGGAATAGGCGGGCAGGAGCCCGACGATCCGGGACCAAGCCCGGCCAAGTGACGAGATCATCGCGGGGCGACCCCGGCCTCACGCAGTTCGGCCAGCAGCTCGTTGCGACCCGCAAGCATCTCGGTCAGGATCCGGCGCGCGGCCCGCATCAGGTCGGCGACGTCCCCGCCGGCCAGTGCGTAGACGACCGTCGAGCCTTCCCGCTGCGACGTGACGATCCCCGAGCGGCGCAGCACCGCCAGTTGCTGCGACAGGCCGGATGGCTCCACCTCGATCGCCGCGCGCAACTCCCGTACCGGCTTCGGACCATCCTGCAACAGCTCCAGCACCCGGATACGGACCGGATGCCCCAGCATCCGGAAGAACTCGGCCTTGGCCTGGTACAGCGGAACAGACACGACGCCTCGGCTTCCCCTATCCACACACCCGCCGGTCCGGGCAGACACGACTGCGCTGCCCCCGCGGCTACCGGCGGAGCGGGCACAGCCACTCCAGCATGTATGGACTTGCGAATTTTTGCAATTCAGATATTGGGCAATAGCTCCTTGGTCCAGAACATGACAGACCGTGGCAGCTGTCCGCCGCGGATGTCTCCGGCACCTACGAGAACGTGCTCCCCGGCATGCTGCTGCTCGGGCTCGGCACCGGGCTGGTCGTCCCGGCCGCGCTCGATTCCCTCGCGGGCGCGCGCCCCTGGCGCCGTACCGGCTGCCGGTCGAGGTGTCCGCCAGCGTGCTCGGCCGGCCGGGTTCCATGGCCGCGAAGGAGGACTTCACTACGGCTGCTCGGTGAAGGAGTCGCGGTCAACACGCTGTCGTGGGGAGCTGTTTGCCCGACGCGTGCCGCCATCCACAGTCGGCCCCGGGCCTACGGCTCCCTCGCCCACAGGGATTCCGACCATTCCCGGTGCTTCACGCCGTGCCGGTCGTGTTGCGCTCAGCGGGCGGGTTTCCGGCGCCGTGTTCGACATGATGGACGTGCGCGTCGGGTCCGGGGAACACGAGCGACACCCGATGCGTGTCCGACCAGAGCACGTCGTAGGGAGGCGTGCCGTCCTTGTGGTGCAGTCCGACTATCTCGCCGTCGCGCTTGGTGACGCCGGTGATCGGGCTTTCGACAACAAGTACATCCCCGAGTTGAGCTCGCATGATCGCCACCCGTTTCCTCAGACTGCTCCTGCACCCAACGTGGCACGCATGGCGTTCAACCACATGGGCTGGAAAACCCTGACTCGAGGGGGCCGAACAGACCGTTTCCGGGGCCAACCAGCCCTGAACAGGGCCTGGATGGCCTCTCCTGTGGACGACTGAGTCCTGACACGGTTGAAACGTGACAGTCGTCGGCTGTCACCAGGGGAAGGGAGGAGCGACATGCAGCACCGTACGGTCGCCGACCTGATGACCCACAATGTCGTCCGGGCCCGGCGCGACATGCCCTTTAAGGAGATCGTCAAGCTGCTGGCGGAGAACGACGTCACGGCCGTACCCGTGGTGGACGAACTGGACCACCCCGTGGGCGTGGTGTCCGAGGCCGACCTGCTGCGCAAGTGCTCTGTCCAGACCGACCCGTCCAGCCGGACTCCCGTTCCTCACCTGGAGGCATGGGAGCGCGCCAAGGCCGCGGGCGCCAGGGCCGAGGAGCTGATGTCGGCTCCCGCCCTGTGCGCACGTCCCGAGTGGACCGTGGTCGAGGCGGCCCGCCTGATGGCGCTCCGAAACGTCAAGCGGCTGCCTGTGGTGGACGAGGCCGACCGGCTCAAGGGCATTGTCAGTCGAGGAGATCTGCTGCGGGTCTTCCTGCGCCGGGACGACGCCATCCGCGACGAGATCACCCAGGACGTACTGCGGCAGACGCTGAACCTCGCACCCTCAGATATCACGGTCAGAGTGCGCGAAGGGCAGGTGACCCTCGGAGGATCCGTCCAGGTGAGCAGCCTGATCCCCATCATCGAACGCCTGTGCCGGAATGTTGACGGCGTGGTCTCGGTCTCCACACACATCGGGTACCGGATCGACGCCTCCCGGCCTTCCCCCACCAGAACATGACTGCCTCAGGAGCGGCGGCTCCCTCGTCGAGCACATGGACCGGCCGCTGTATCAGCGTCCGCCGACGTCACTCCGCGCAGAGAGGGAGAACGCCATGAAGGTCGGAGTGCTGACCGGCGGCGGTGACTGTCCCGGCCTGAACGCCGTGATCCGCAGCGTCGTCCGCAAGGGCATCCAGGAGTACGCCTTCGATTTCATCGGCCTGCGCGACGGCTGGCTCGGCGCGCTCCAGGGCAATGTCGTACCGCTGGACATCTCCAGCGTGCGCGGGATTCTGCCACGCGGCGGAACCATCCTGGGTTCCTCTCGCACCAACCCGTTCAAGCACGAGGACGGGGTGCGGCGCATCCAGGACACCCTTGCCTCCCACCAGGTGGACGCGCTCATCGTGATCGGCGGCGAGGACACGCTCGGCGTGGCCGCCGAACTGAGCCGTCAGGGGATCAAGCTGGTCGGCGTGCCCAAGACCATCGACAACGATGTGTCCGGCACCGACTACACCTTCGGCTTCGACACGGCCGTGGGCATCGCCACAGAGGCCATCGACCGCCTCCACACGACCGCCGAGTCGCACATGCGCACCCTGGTGGTAGAGGTGATGGGCCGGCACTCCGGGTGGATCGCCCTGCACGCCGGCGTCGCAGGCGGGGCCAACGTGATCCTCATCCCAGAGCAGCCGTTCGACATCGATCAGGTCTGTGCCTGGGTGAAGAGCCGATTCAAGATCCACTATGCGCCCATCGTCGTGGCGGCTGAAGGAGCCTTGCCCAAAGAGGGACAGATGATCCTCAAGGACAAGACGCTGGACGAGTTCGGCCATGTGCGGCTGTCCGGCATCGGCGAGTGGCTGGCACAGGAGATCGAGGAGCGCACCGGCATGGACGCCCGCACGACGGTCCTCGGCCACGTCCAGCGCGGGGGCACCCCGAGCGCCTTCGACCGCTGGCTGGCCACACGCTTCGGGCTGCACGCCGTCGACGCGGTCAAGGACGGTGACTTCGGCAGCATGGTGGCCCTGCGCGGCACGCAGATCATCCGCGTTCCCCTCGCCGACACCAGGACGAAGACCAAGTCGGTGGATCCGTCGCTGTACGACGAGTTCGAGGTTTTCTTCGGCTGATGCTCTCCGCTGTCAGCCGCCGTACGGTACGACCGCCACCGGACAGCGGATGTGGTGCAGTACGGCGTCGGTGACCGGCCCCAGCCGACCCTCGGTCGCCTGTGAGCCAGTGCGTCGGCCCACGACCAGCAGGTCCGCTCCCCGGGAAGCGTTCAGGAGCGCTTCCGCGGGGTGGAGCAGGACGACATCGCTACGCACAGCCACCTCCTGGAACTTCTCCCGCCGCGTGCGCAGAGCGTCGGACAGCTGCATGACCTCCTGATCCTCCCAGGTGGCACGGTCCTCTTCGGTCACGAACAGCATCTGGGGAGACACGGCCTCGGCGGGAAACGCCCATGCCTGCACCACCCTCAGACGCGCCCCGTGCGCCTCGGCGGCTACGAACGCGAAGTCCGCCACCTCGCCGACCGGACGGTGTGCGTCGAAACCCGCCACGACCTGGCCGGCACCGCCTGCCACCCGCGTCCCGTCCCCGAAGCCCCCGAGCGGCTGCTCGGGCACCAGCACGACCGGGCATGCGGCTCCTGCCGCGACCCGCAGCGCCACCGAGCCGACCGCAAGTCCGTCGAAGCCACCCGAGCCTCGTGCACCGACCACGAGGAGCCCCGCGCTGCGCGCCGCGTCGAGGAGGGCAATGGCCGGGGCGTCGGCGACCTGCTCGCCCCGCACCTCGAGATCCGGGTAGCGGGCGCCGAGACCGGCGATCGCCTGCTGGAGCATGCGCTCACCCAAATGGTGCAGCGTTTCCACGGCCGGGACCGGAACGGCCTCGCCCGGAAGCGGTGGTGAGGCGTTCACGATACGCAGGGGAACGCCACGCAGCACCGCTTCCCGCGCTGCCCAGTCGGCCGCGACCAGGCTACGTTCGGATCCGTCGATGCCCGTCAGCACAGGCTGACTCATCGCATCCTCCTTCACCCGCCGTGCACCTTGGCAGGCACGTCCCGCGACCCCTTTACCCTTCTCCCACTGTTCCACGGCGGGCCCCGAAGGTCCCGGCGGACTGGCGTCAGGCTGCCTGCTCTCAACGCCGGCATCGTCCCTTTGAGGGCCGTTCGGCCTCGATGAGGGGACCAACTGGCTCTGCCGAGCGATCCCGCCGCGCTGCATGGTTGACAGTGAATCTGCGGGACGGCCGTACATAAAAGCTCTGTGAACCTGGCCTCGGGCCAGGGCCCGGTCGTACCGCTGATTACTGACCTTGAAAGCGTGGTGTCGTGAGGGCTGACGGCTGGTGATCCCAGCGGTATGCCGTCTTTATGAGGTACGCGCAGGGTGGCGGGCTGACCGCTGAACGTCGGGCGTTTCGTGAGCGGTTACGGAGAGAGGCCGCCGAACGCTTCGTCCGGGGTGACGACAATGCCGTCGTCGCCCGTGATCTGCGGGTCACCGTCCGCTCGGTGCAACGCTGGCGGAAAGCGTGGGCCGAAGAAGGTCCGCGAGCACTGGCGTCGAAGGGCCCGGCGTCGCTGCCGCTGCTGAGCGACGAACTGTTCGTGGTGCTGGAACGTGAGTTGGACAAGGGACCGGTCGCGCATGGCTGGCCGGACCAGACCTGGACTCTGTCGCGCATCAAGACCCTGATCGGGCGCCGGTTCCACAAGAGCTACACGGTCCAGGGCGTCGCGGCCCTGCTCAAGCGGCACGGCTGGACCTGCCAGGTCCCCGCCCGCCGGGCGCTTGAGCGGGACGAGGAAGCGGTGGCCGGCTGGGTGAAAGAGACCTGGCCGCGCGTGGAATGACCGCGGCGGCGCTCGACGCCTGGCTCGTGTTCGAGGACGAGGCCGGCTTCTCGATGACGCCGCCCACCACCCGCACCTGGTCCCGACGCGGGCACACGCCGATCGTGCGGGTCCGTGGCCGTTCCCGCCGCCGCTTATCGGTCGCCGCCCTGGCCTGCTACAAACCCGGGCGGGCGTCCCGGCTGATCTACCGACCCCGCCCCGACACCCGGCCGGACGGACGCAAGAGCTTCGCCTGGACCGACTACCGCGATCTCGTCCAGGCCGCTCACCACCAGCTCGGTGGCCCGATCGTGCTGGTGTGGGACAACCTCAACACGCACCTGACAGCGGGGATGCGCCGCTACATCGCCGAGCGCGACTGGCTCACCGTCTACCAGCTGCCTGCCTATGCGCCTGACCTCAACCCAGTCGAAGGAATCTGGTCCATCCTCCGCCGGACGACACTGGCCAACCGCGCGTTCGCCGACCCGGAGGACCTCATCGCCGCTGTCCGGCAGGGCCTACGCCTACTCCAATACCGCAGCGACGCACTCGACGGCTGCCTCACCGGCACCGGACTTCGCCCCACCCCGCCATGACGACATCACGCATTCAAGGTCGGTAGGCACGGCCTGTGGCTCCCTCCATCAGCATTCCGGGTGACAGGAGAGACGGAACGATGACCGACATTCAAGGCTTGCTGGGCGACGAGGCCAAGGACCTGCTGGCCCATACCGCCCAGGGGATTCCCAAGGAAGACCTGGTCCTGCCGGGCCATGACTTCGTCGACCGGGTCGTGGCCGGAACCGACCGCTCACCCCGGGTGCTGCGCAACCTGCAGTCCCTCTTCGACCACGGCCGACTGGCCGGCACGGGATACGTGTCGATCCTGCCGGTCGACCAGGGCATCGAGCATTCCGCGGCGTCGGCGTTCGCCCCGAACCCCCGCTACCTCGATCCCAAGAACATCGTGGAACTCGCCGTCGAGGGCGGCTGCAACGCGGTCGCCAGCACGCTCGGTGCGCTCGGGGCCGTGTCGCGGCGCTACGCGCACAAGATCCCCTTCGTCGTGAAGCTCAACCACAACGAGCTGCTGACCTATCCGAACCACCACGACCAAATCCTGTTCGGCAACGTCGAGCAGTGCTTCGAGCTCGGCGCGGCCGGCGTCGGTGCCACGGTCTACTTCGGCTCGGAGCAGTCGGACCGCCAGCTGCAGGAGGTCAGCGAAGTCTTCGCACGGGCCCACGAACTGGGCATGTTCACCGTGCTCTGGTGCTACCTGCGCAACTCGGCGTTCAAGAAGGACGGCGTGGACTACGCGCTGTCGGCCGACCTCACCGGCCAGGCCAACCACCTCGGCGTGACCATCGAGGCCGACATCGTCAAGCAGAAGCAGCCGGAGAACAACGGCGGCTACCGCGCGCTGGAATTCGGCAAGACCGACCAACTCCTGTACGACAGGCTCACCACCGACCACCCCATCGACCTCACCCGCTGGCAGGTCGCCAACTGCTACATGGGCCGGGTCGGACTGATCAACAGCGGCGGCGCCTCGGCAGGCACGGGCGACCTCGCCCAGGCCGTACGCACCGCGGTGATCAACAAGCGGGCCGGCGGCACCGGCCTCATCACCGGCCGCAAGGCCTTCCAGCGGGCCACCGGCGAGGGCATCGAGCTGCTCCACGCCGTCCAGGACGTCTACCTCGACGACAGCATCACCATCGCCTGACGAGAAAGCACCCTTGCGGGGCGCTACGCCGCGGCGTGGGAGATCGTCCGCGGCAACCCGGTGCCTCGGAACACCCCCTGGGCCTGGTCAGGGGCCCCGAGGCAGGAAGTGAAGCGGCGACCGCCCCGTCGTCGATCAGTCGTGGGGAACCACAGCGACCGGCGCGACGGCATGGTGCAGCACCGCGTTGGTCACCGGGCCGATGTGCGTGCCAATCGGAACGTGGCGGTTCCTCCGGCCGACGACAACCAGCGAGGCTCTGCGGGAGGCGTCCACCAGGTGCGGACCCGCCTGGCCGATCACGGCCTCCTCAGTCACGTCGACGCCGGGGAACTTCTCACGCCACGGCCGCAACGTGTCGGTCAACTCCTCCCGTGCCTGCAGGCTCCAACCGTGGACGACTCGCAGGACGGCGGCACGGCGGACGGCGGCGTTGAAGGCGAACTCCAGAACCGTGTCGTCGGGGGCGTGCAGGTCAAGTCCGACTACAACATCGCGGAACGACGTGGCGGCTGCGGCGGTCCCGGCAGTGTCCGGCAGGCGTTCGTCCGCACCCTCGGCCTCCGCCCGCACCAGGACGACCGGCGCCTCGGCCCTGGCCACGACGGCCAACGCCACTGAACCGAGCAGGAGTCCGGCTGTCCTGCCCAGCCCTCGTGACCCGAGCACCAGCAGCTCGGCATCCTTCGCCTCAGCCGTCAGAACCTTCGTGGGCTGCCCAGAAGCCTGCTCGGCGGTGATCCGCAAGCCGGGGTACCGGTAGGTAAGGGATGCGGGCACCTCGCGCAACATGTTCGCGGACCGGTCGGCACCGGGCGGGGGCACGGTTTCCGCAGCGAACGGTACGTAGGCGTAGGGCGGCTGCTCGCCGACGTGTACGAGACGGAGAGCGGCCGCTCGGAACAGGGCTTCGCGGGCGGCCCAGTCGGCCGCAGCGAGGCTCTCGGGCGAGCCGTCCAAGCCGACGGTGACGGTTCGGAGCATGCTTGGTCTCCTTCGGGATCTGATCCCACTCTTGTCGCCCGAGGCCCGCCGCAGCAGGGCCGAACGGTCCCCGTATGCAGCCGGTGGGCGGGGCAAGCGAACGGGGCACCACCACGGGGAGCGGCGGTGCCCCGGTGCGACGAGGACGGCGGTCAGAGGAGCCAGTGGTTGCGGCTGACGAACGGCAGCCGTGCCCAGGCCTTGCCCAGACCCCAGGTGGCGCCGGCGCCCGCGGCGGCCAGAGCGACCAGGACGACGGCGTAGACGACGTGGTAATCGGCGAACGGGTTGGTCGACATGCTCGCCGCACCATCCGACAGGTGCTTCGCCGGCGGCCACTCCGCGACCCACATCAACGCCATCATCGCCGCCCCCGCGATCGCGGCCAGCCGCAGACCGACACCAGCGGTCACAGCGAGCCCGATGCCCAGCAGACCCAGCAGACCCAGCATGAACAGCCAGTCCGCCCAGCCGTCCCCCGCCCACTCATGGAAGGTGGACTCCATCGGCCCCACCGCAACACCACTGAGGAAACCCATGGTCGGCGACCCACCATCGACCCAGCCCCTACCGGACTGAGTCGCGTAACCGAACCCGAACGTCTTGTCCAGGAACGCCCACAAGAAGACGAATCCCGTCAGCAACCGCAGCGACGCGAAGACATACGCACTCGCAGCCGTCACCACCTCAGCCGTCGAATCAGCGGTTCCCGGAGCCGCCCCGGCCCTGTGCAGGGACGGGAAACGGAATCCCGGGCGTTGGTGAGGGTGCTCGTGCACGGCCATGATGCTCATCCCTTTCGACGGGTGACATGCTTGCGTGTTGGTGGCTCTCGTTTCGCTCTCACTGTCCCGCCCCGCCGCGCGCTGCCGGAGGGTCTGCAGGGCCCGGACGAGGGGCCGAACGTCCCTGACTGCGGCCGCTGTTGAAGCCGATCAGCAAGCGCGCGGCCGGTCGGCGGAGTCCTCAGCCGGTGGGCACCACGACCACGGGGCAGTGGGAGCGGTGCAGCAGGGTGTGCGTAACCGGGCCCAGGCGCGGGCGGTGCCAACTGGCGTGCCGTTGGGCGCCAATGACGACGACTGAGGCGTCGCGGGTGGCCTCCAGCAGCGCGTGTGCCGGGCTCGTCCGGACCGTGCGGGGCTCCACTTCGACCTCGGGATACCGCTCCCTCAAGCCTGCAATGGAGAAGCGCGGCACGGCCTCCTCGGCCCGGTCCTGCTGGGCGAGTTGCCGTTGTCCCAGGCTCGTCGCCGGCAGCGGCGAGGGCAACTCCGGTGTGGTGTGCCGATGGGTCCAGGAGTGCAGGACACGCAGCCGGGCACCCCGCCGCTCCGCCTCCTGGAAGGCGTAGGCGGCCACATCCGCGTGGGCGTCGTCCGCCAGTCCGAGCAACACCTCGCCGTCGCACGGATGATCACCGCGTACGACCACGAGAGGGCCGTGCACGCGAGCGGCCAGACGCAGACTCACCGAGCCGAACAGCAGGCCGGTGACTCCGCCGAACCCGCGGGTCCCGACAACGGTCAGGGCGGCGTGCTCGCTCTCGCGCGCCAACGCACGTACGGCGTCTCCCTCCGCGGCCGTCGTCTCCGTCGGCAGGCCGAAGTGACGCTCATGGATCCGTGTGGCAGCCGACGCAAGGATCGGCGCGGCTTCGTCCGCATCGGGCGCGGCGTACACGATACGCAGGGTGGCGCCGCGTCGTACTGCTTCATCCGCGGCCCAGTCCAACGCCCGTACGGCGACGAGCGTGCCGTCCACTCCTACGACCACGTCGTGGGCAGTCATCGTTCAGTTTCCCTTCTGTGCCGTGCTCTTGGTGTACGGCCGGAAGGGGGTGCCGGGGACTCGTCCGCTGCGGACGGGACCGCCGGTCCAGCCGGGCGCCGGGGCAGCTCCGCAGATGATGCTCGTCGTCCGCCCGAGCCCGGGGCAGGGGCCGCACGGGGCCCGTCGACGGTCCGAACGGCCCCTTATTCGCAGGGCCGTACGTCCGGAACGCGGTGGCGGCGAGTGCGCAAGAACGGCTGTGGTGACTGATACTCAGGAGGAGAGGTCCACCCCGTACATGGTCTGTCCGGCGACGAGTTCACGCCCCGTCACCAACTCGGGTTCGATGCGGACGAATACCTCATCGGGCGACGGCACCCAGGAGGGCGGGCCGGTACGGGCCAGCCGAGCGTGCTCGGCGGGGTCCCTCACCACGGTCGCCGAGCCGGTGACGACGACGCTCCATCCGGAGTGCGTCGCCGCGTCGACCTCGTCGACCTCGAAGGCGACCACCGAGCCCTCGATGGCGCGTACCAGTTCCGAGGCGGACGACGTGCGCAGCAGCACTGAGTCGTCGGTGTCCAGAGCGAAGTTGACCGGCAGCACCGCTGGCAGCGCCTGGCGTGTGTGGACGATGCGGCCGACGGGCGCCTGCGCCAACAGGCGCAGACACTCCCGCCGTTCGAGTTCGCGGAAACCGTCGTTGGGATACATCAGCCAGTCCGTCTTTCACCTGGTACGGCGGTACTGCCGTAGTTGTCCATCCTTCGCCGGGCGAGAACCGAGGGCGAGGGCCATCGGTCCTCGCCCTGCCGGAGAACGGCCCCCTGTCAGACCGTGATCCGGCGCCCGGTGATGACAAGCGGGACGATGCGCACCCACAGGTCGCGCTTCCCTCCTGCCCAGGGCGTGCTGTAGGCCCGCTCCTCCAGTCGGCGTGCGACCTCGGGATCCATCACGATCTGGGCGTGGCCCCGTACCAGGACGCTCCAGCCCTGGCTGAAGACGTCGTCGATGCGGTCGACTTCGAAGGCAGCCAGGACATCGGACGCCTGGGACGGTGTCGTGCCCGGTGCGGTCCTGAAAACGATCGCGTCGTCGATGACCGTGTAGTTGACCGGGACGATGACCGGCCCGGACTCGGTGGGCACCGCGAGCCTTCCCACGCCGTGCGTCGAGAGCAACGCCCAGCACTCCGCCGTGCTCAGCTCGGTGAACTCGGGGTGGCGAGTGGCCTGTCCGGTGCCGGGCGGCAGATCGACGTTGCCGCCGGCGAGCTCCGACACGGTGGTTTCCAGGGCTCCGGCCAGCCTGCGCAGGGCGCCGGAGTCCGGTGCGGCGTCCGGGTGCTCTTCCAAGTGCCGGACGTAGCTGCCCGTCATGCCCGCTCGGGCGCCCGTGTCACCCCGGGTCAATCCGAGTTCCGCGCGCCGCCGGGCGATGCGTCGGCCGAGATCACCGCGCGGGAGTCCCTCCGCGGCGTGCGCTGCGTTCGAGGGTGCCTGTTCGGCCATCGCCCTCACTTCCTCTCGTCAGGCCGTCTCAACGGGGACGACCTCGTGTTGCGGCCCGCCCAGCACGATCTTGAGCGCGCCGGTCTCGGCGGCTCGGCCGAAGACGTCGTACGCCTCTTCCATGTGGTCGAGCGGGAAGGCGTGCGTGACCAGGGCGGATGTGGGCAGCCGGCCGGCGGCCGCCATCCGCAGCAGGGTCGGCGTGGAGTAGGTGTCGACCAGGCCGGTGGTGATGGTGATGTTCTTGATCCAGAGGTCTTCGAGGTGCAGTGTCGCGGGCTTGCCGTGCACTCCGACGTTCGCGACATGCCCTCCGGGGCGCACCATGCGCGTGCACAGCTCGAAGGTCTCCGGAACGCCGACCGCCTCGATGACCACGTCCGCACCGAGCCCGTCGGTGAGGTCGGCGATCAGCTGTTCGGGGGCCTCGCGGGCATCCGCCACAGCGTCGGCACCGAGCCCCTTGGCAGCGTCGAGCCGGGTGGCGGCCAGGTCCACGGCGACGATCCGCTCAGGCGCGAACAGCTTGGCCGTGGCGATCGCCGCCAGTCCGATGGGGCCGGCTCCGACGACGGCGACTGTGTCACCCGGGCGCACACACCCGTTGAGCACGCCCACTTCGTACGCGGTCGGGAAGATGTCCGCCAGCAGTACGGCGTCCTTGCTGTCCACCGCACCGGGCAGCGGATAGACGGACAGGTCGGCGTACGGCACGCGAACGTACTCGGCCTGCGTACCGTCGATCAGGTGGCCCAGGATCCAGCCTCCGCCACCCCGGCACTGCCCCTGCATCCCCTCCCGGCAGAAGCGGCAACGCCCGCAGGCGGTGATACAGGAGACCAGCACCCGGTCCCCCGGCCGCACGGTCCGCACGTCGGCGCCGACCTCGACGATCTCGCCGACCGCCTCGTGCCCGAGGACCGTGCCGGGGGGCACCTCGGGCACGTCGCCCTTGAGGATGTGCAGATCGGTTCCGCAGATGGTGACTGCGTCGACGCGTACGACCGCATCGGTGGCGTCCCTGATGCCGGGGTCCGGGACGTCCTCCCAGGCCGACTTTCCGGGGCCGTGGAATACGAAGCCCTTCATGACGATCATCACCGTCCTTGATCTCCTCCGGAGCCCGACCCGGCTGTCGGCCAGGTCCGGGGCGGCCAGGCGTCACAGCTGCCGGGATTGCCCCGCAGGTCCAGCTTGTCCGGTTCCAATGGGCTCCGCTTGGGCCGGTCGGCCCTCATCTCGATGCCGTACGGGGCATGGGGGCCACACGGCCACGGGCGAGTCCCCGGAAGTCCCGACCCAAACATGCCCAAAGGGGCCGAACGGCCCTTCCTGAAGCACCACCGGCCACGCTTGGCTCGGACTATGTCCGAAGCCCACGCCAGGCGACTGCAGTACCTCAGGGAACGCACCGTCGGCGACACGACCGTCATGGAGCTGCTCGGCGACATCGACATCCTCACAGCTCCGCTCGTTTCGGTGCGCATCGACGCCCTGACCGCCGGTCCGCGCCCCGATCTGGTCCTGGACCTGCGCGGCGTGTCCTTCATCGACTGCAGCGGACTGCGTCTTCTGTGCCGGGCACGGAACCGGATCAGGACACAGCACGGCCGGCTCCGGCTGGTCACCGGCAGCCCCCGCTTCCTGCGGATCCTGCGCCACGCCGGCCTGGCTGGCGTCTTCGAAGTGCACACCCATTTGCCCGAAGCGCTTGCGCACGAGGTGGAGCCGAGCGTCGTATCGGCCCAGGCGGGTTAGTCAAAACAGTGTGCGACAGTTGCCACGATGCGTGGTCAGCCCACAGGATCCTGATCATCAACGGCGAGGTACACCACCGGCGGTCGGGAAGTAGCCAAGCGACATCGCTGCGGCATATCGGGCCCTTGGCGTCGCCAGCACCCGCAAGAATCAGCACACATTGTGACATCTGACCGACAACTGATGTCAGGCCCCGTTGACGACGGTCGTCAACCTCGCAGGCCGCCCCATCGCTGGTGGCCGGCATCCGCTCAGGAGAGCCGGAAGACCCGTACGCCGACGTCGGGGCTGACAACGGGCACGACGGACACATCGCCGTCTCGCGCGTGGCGCAACAACTCCGGCACTCCCGCTCGCGCGGCGAACAGGGTCGAGCGCACGCCCAGGAACCCGGCCGCCAGCACGATTCAGTGCCGGCGCCCGGAACATCCGTCGGCCCGTGCCATGCGCTGCTCGTTTGCGGTCAACGCAGGGACTCGCGCCATGACGCGCCTCCCAGAAGTCATTCCCAGGACCCTCAGAGCCCGGCATTCGCGCCGTGTCGCACATGCCGTTCACCGCACCACTGCTGTCGTGCCGTATGGTCGGCCCCCGCCAGAACATCACCCCATGACCGGGTGAGGCAGGGCGCGACCGGAAACGGGCGGGCCCGCGCAGAACGCCACCCGGATCGGTCCGGGTGGCGCTTGCGACCAGCGCGCCTACGGCCGCTCAGCGTGGATCAGCGGGCGTAGCCGCCGTCGGCCATGATGGTCTGGCCAGTCACGAAGGCAGCGTCGTCGCTGGTGAGGAAGGCAATGGTGCCGGTCAAGTCTTCCGGCAGCCCGTTGCGCTTGATGGCCTGGGACTGTGCGGCCGCAGTGAGGGCTTCCTGCGGGTGGGCATTCGGGACGCCGGGTGTGATGGTCAGGGTCGGGCCGACCGCGTTGACGGTGATGCCGAACGGGGCGAGGTCGTTGGCCAGTCCGCGGCTGAAGCCGATGTTGCCCATCTTGCTCGCCATGTAGTGGGACATGCCGGGCGCGTTGGCGACGATTGAGTTGGAGGTCAGGTTGACGATGCGGCCCCAGCCGCTCTTCTTCATGGTCGGCAGCAGGGCCTTGACCATGAGGAACTGCGAGTCGAGGTTGACCGCGATGACGCGCCGCCAGGTGTCGTAGTCCAGTTCCTCGATGTCGAGGAAGGGGCAAATGCCGGCGTTGTTGACCAGGATGTCCGCCCGCCCGAACCGGTCGGCGACCTCCTTGCCCACGGCCGCGGTCTGGTCGGGATTGGACACGTCGCCTGTGAGACCCAGCACCGGGTGTCCTGTGTCGGCGAGCAAGGCGACGGTTTCCTCGGGGATGTTGAGGTCGACCGCGACGACGGTCGCGCCGCGTGCGGCGAGGTCGACGGCGATGGCCTGGCCGATGCCGCGTCCGGCGCCGGTGACAACGGCCACTCGGTCCGTGTGTGTCTGGGGAACTGACATGTCAGAAACTCCCTTGTTGCGAACTTCCGGTCCCGCGCCTCGTGGCACGGTGCCCGAGACTTCTTTTCCGGCCCCCACCGGGGTGAGCGTCACGCCGCGCGGCCGGCCTTGAGGGTCCTGGCGACGTTGGCGATCCGCTTGCCCTGGTAGGCGCCAGAGACGCGGGCCGTGCTGTCGACGGGGATCTCTCCCCGGGCACCGGTCACGTGCGAGGTTCCGTAGGGGTTGCCGTCGGTGAACTTGACGGGGTCGGTGAAGCCGGGGGCTTTCCCCGGGCCGGGCGATGTGCAACCGGCGCTTCACAAGTGCTACCGGCCGGGCCGCTCGGGCTCCATCCGGAAGCAGACGAAGCGGGTCTTCGCGGCGGCCGTGCGCAGCTCGTCGTCGGTGG
Organism: Streptomyces sp. NBC_00457; assembly: GCF_036014015.1. Taxonomy (NCBI): domain Bacteria; kingdom Bacillati; phylum Actinomycetota; class Actinomycetes; order Kitasatosporales; family Streptomycetaceae; genus Streptomyces; species Streptomyces sp. NBC_00457. The sequence continues at coordinate 1,634,111 of NZ_CP107905.1, forward strand.
GCTGCCGGTCGCCCGGGAGGCCGAGCATCAGCCCCTTGGCGGCCTTGGGCCCTTTGCGCCGGCCGAACTCACCCAGCAGGGCGGCGACTTTCTCAGGGTCCTCGACGACCGTCGGGACGGCGCTGTGGTCCTGGCCCCGGATGCGCAGCCGGACGGCGGACCCTTGGCGCATGCTGGGGATCCAGCCGAGCTGGGAGGACATGGCGAGTACCGTGCCGGGATCCCAGTCGAAGTAGCCGATGGGGACCGTGTATTCGCGGCCCGTCTTGTGCCCGTTGTAGGTGAGCAGCATCAGGCGCCCGCTCAGCGGCTTGTGGAAGCGGGAGGCGAGCAGCGGCCGTACGACCTTGTTGGCTGCTCGGAAGAGCTTCACCATGGGTGGCCTGGCCGTGTTCGCCGCGGGTGTGCCGGAGGTGCTCACCTGATGCCGCCGGGGGCGGTGTGGACGATCTCGGCCTGGTCGCGCTTGGTGTAGGCGTCCCAGTAGTGCTCGGCGATGGTCTCGGGCTCGGTGCCGGGACCGCTGCCGATGAACACCCCGATCGCCACGTGTGCGGCGTGGACCCCGTGCTCGGCGAGGTCGATGCCCAGGGCCATGGCGTAGTTGCGCAGGGCCGCCGCCGCGACGCCGATGCTGCCGAACGCGCCGCCGCTCGGCCGGACCGAGGAGGCGCCCGTGGAGAACAGCAGGGTGCCACTGCCGCGTTCGAGCATGGCGGGCAGCACCTGACGGACCGCGGCGACCGCTCCGTACAGGTAGTAGTCGAGCTGCTTGTGGAGGTCCTGCGCCGTGGCGTCGACGGCGGCGGCGCCGGCGAACGTGGGGTCGGCGGGTGAGTACTCCAGTACGTCGACGGCCCCGAACCGGTCGGCGACCGCGGCGAGCGCCGACTGCAGCGAGTCGGGACGCGTCACGTCCGCGGCGAAGCCCGCGGCCTCGATGCCGTCCTCGGCGAGCCGTGCGGCGAGCGCGTCGAGCTTGTCCTGGGTCCGGGAGACCAGGGCGACCTGGAACCCCTCCCTTCCGAAGCGGCGGGCGATGGACAGGCCCAGGCCTGGGCCTGCCCCGATGACGGCGATGACGGGCATGGGTGGTGCTCCTGTGGTCGGACGGGCTGGACGGATGAGGGGCACCTCCCGCCCCGACAGCGGTCAGAACTGAAAGTCGAGGGCATCCTCATGTTCTTGGATCGTAGCAGAGAATATGAGGCACCCCTCCGGTTGGTAGGCTGAGTGACATGGCCATCGACCCTCCGTCCGCCTCCGCCGGGAACCCGGCCCCTGTCCGCCCCCTGCGGCGCGACGCGCAGCGCAATCGCGAGGCCCTGCTCACCGCGGCCCGCTCCTGCTTCGCCGAGCAGGGCCTGGAGGCACCCCTGGAGCAGGTGGCCAAGCGGGCCGGGCTGGCCATCGGCACGCTGTACCGGCACTTCCCCACCCGGCTGGACCTGGTGCAGGCGACCTTCGCCGAGAAGCTGGCCCTCTGGCGGGAGGCCGCCGAGAAGGCCGTCACCATGGACGACGCCTGGGCGGGGCTGTGCCACTTCCTGGAGACCATGTGCGAACTCCAGTCACAGGACCGGGGGTTCAACGATCTGGCCTCCATGCGGTTGCCGGAGAGCGCCTGCCTGGCGGGCGCCCAGACCCGCATCCGTGAACTCGGTGTACACATCGTCGAGCGTGCGCAGGAGCAGGGCAGCCTGCGCCCCGACCTCACCCCCGAGGACCTTGCCTTCGTCATCTGGTCGCACAGCCGCGTCACCGAGGCCACCCACGCCATCGCCCCGGACGCCTGGCGCCGCCACCTCTACCTTCTGCTCGACGGCTTCCGAACCGACCGCGCCCACCCGCTGCCGGCACCGCCGCTCACCGAGGAGCAGCTGTACCGCGCCATGATCAGCCTCGGCGGAAACGGGGCCTGCGGCGCCTGACCGTCGGCACGCGTCGTTGTCTCAAGGCACCGCGGGGAACTCCTTCCCGGCGACCAGGGAGGGCGGACCGATGGGCAGCAGGCGCACGAACAGGTGGCTGTGGCAGTGGCGAAGCAACCCGCTCCGGCGGCGCGACGACATCATCGAGGCGTGGATCGTGCTGGCCGTATGGATGGTCATCAGCGTCGGAGGCGTCCTCGTCGGCCTGATCACGGCCCGCGTCACCGATGAGATGCTCGCCGGACAGCGCAGCGCGCGGTATCCGGTCGAGGCCGTACTCCTCACCACCGTTCCCCGGATCCCTTCGGCGGTCGGCGGAGTGAGCGACCTCGGCCGGGCAGAGGTCAGCTGGACGGCCGCGGACGGTTCCATACACACCGGTAAGACACTCATCGACGCCGGCCGGCAATCTGGCTCCAAGGTCGTCGTGTGGGTGGACAGCCGTGGCGAGCTCACCGCCGAGCCCGCAAGTGCCACCGAGGCAGCCGTCGAGGCAGGTGTGCTGGGCACTGCTGCGGCTCTGGCCGTCGTCGCGCGGCGGCGCCTCGACCGACGACGCATCAGCCAGTGGGACAGGGAGTGGGAACCGATCGGCCCACGGTGGGGACACCGGCAGGCTGATCCATCACCTGAACACGGTTGAACACGGTGGCCCTCGTGCGCCACGACGTCGGCAATCGTCGTGGCGCACACATGACTCAGGCATTCCACGTCCACTCGGCGACCTCGGGCATGTCCGTGCCGTACTCGCGGATCCAGGCCTGGTGGCGGGTGCGGGCGTCCGCCATCGACTGGCGTACGGCGGCTGCACGGACGGCGAGGTCGGGGACGCGGTCGATGACGTCCATGACCAACCGGTACCGGTCGAGGTCGTTGCGCACCACCATGTCGAAGGGAGTCGTCGTGGTGCCCGACTCCTTGTAGCCGCGCACGTGCAGGTTCCCGTGCCCGGTGCGGCGGTAGGCGAGACGGTGGATCAGCCACGGGTAGCCGTGGTAGGCGAAGATCACCGGCTTGTCCTTGGTGAACAGGCCGTCGTACTCGAAGTCGCTCATCCCGTGCGGGTGTTCCTCGCGCGGCAGCAGCCTCGTCATGTCGACGACGTTCACGACCCGGACGGCCAGCTCCGGCAGGTGGCGGCGCAGCAACTGCGCGGCGGCCAGCACTTCCTGGGTGGGAACGTCGCCCGCGCAGGCCAGTACGACATCGGGCTCGCCGCCGTTCTCAGTGCCCGCCCAGTCCCAGATCCCGGCGCCGCGCGCGCAGTGGGCACGGGCCTGGTCCATGGACAGCCAGTCGAAGCAGGGCTGCTTGCCTGCCACGATCACGTTGACGTAGTCGCGGCTGCGCAGGGCGTGGTCCGCCACGGACAGCAGCGTGTTGGCGTCCGGCGGCAGATACACACGTACTACCTCGGGGCTCTTGTTGAGTACGTGGTCGACGAAACCGGGGTCCTGGTGGGAGAAGCCGTTGTGGTCCTGGCGCCACACATGCGACGTCAGCAGGTAGTTGAGTGAGGCGATCGGGGCCCGCCACGCCAAGTCCCGCGATGTCTTGAGCCACTTGATGTGCTGGTTGACCATCGAGTCGACGATGTGTACGAACGCCTCGTAGCAGGAGAACAAGCCGTGCCGACCGGTGAGGACGTAGCCCTCCAGCCAGCCCTGGCAGGTGTGTTCGGAGAGGATCTCCATCACCCGGCCATGGCGGTCCAGATGTTCGTCCACCGGAAGGGTCTGGGCCTGCCAGGCCTTGCCACTGGCGTCGAACACGGCCTGCAGCCGGTTCGACGCGGTCTCGTCCGGGCCGACCACACGGAAGTCGCGGCGGGCGGAAGTGTCGTGCATGACCTGTTCGAGGAGGTCGCCGAGGACCCGGGTGGGCTCGTGCAGGGTGACCCCGGGCTTGTCGACGGGTACGGCGAAGCGGTCGAGGGGCTTGATCGGCAGTTCGCGTACCAGCAGGCCGCCATTGGCGTACGGGGTGGAACCCATCCTCCGGTCCCCCTCGGGCACACACGCGAGGACGTCCGCGACCGGGCGCCCGTCGGCGTCGAAGAGTTCCTCGGGGCGGTACGAACGCAGCCACGCCTCCAGCTGCCGCAGGTGGTCGGGGTTCTCACGGACTCCGGCGAGCGGGACCTGGTGGGCACGCCACGTGCCCTCGACCGGCACCCCGTCCACCTCCGCCGGGCCGGTCCAGCCCTTCGGCGTACGCAGCACGATCATGGGCCAGTGGACGCGCTCGGCGATGCCCTCCGCGCGTGCCGTGCGCTGCATCAGGGCGATGCGGTTCAGGGCCTCGTCGAAGGCGCCGGCCAGGGCGCGGTGGACCTGGGCGGGATCGTCGCCGGTCACGTGAATCGGGTCGTGGCCGTACCCCCGCAGGAGAGCGTCGAGTTCGGGCTCGGGGATACGGGACAGCACCGTCGGGTTGGCGATCTTGTAGCCGTTCAGGTGCAGGATCGGCAGTACGGCACCGTCGTGGACGGGGTCGAGGAACTTGTTGGAGTGCCAGGAGGCGGCCAGCGGTCCGGTCTCCGCCTCACCGTCGCCGATCACACAGGCGACCAGCAGCTGCGGGTTGTCGAAGGCTGCGCCGTACGCGTGGGACAGCGCGTACCCCAGCTCGCCGCCCTCGTGGATGGAGCCCGGGGTCTCCGGCGCGACGTGGCTCGGCACTCCGCCGGGGAACGAGAACTGCCGGAACAGCCGCTCCATGCCCGCCGCGTCCCGGGACACGTCCGGATAGGTGTCGCTGTAGCTCCCCTCCAGCCAGGAGTTCGCGACCACGGACGGACCGCCGTGCCCCGGCCCCCAGACACACAATGCGTCGAGGCCACGATCCCTGATCACCCGGTTGAGGTGGGTGTACACGAGGTTCAGGCCGGGCGAGGTCCCCCAGTGGCCGAGCAGACGCGGCTTGATGTGCTCCGGCTTGAGGGGCTCGGTCAGCAGAGGGTTGGCCAGCAGGTAGATCTGGCCCGCGGCGAGATAATTGGCTGCCCGCCAGTGGGCGTCCAGGGTGCGCAGTTCCTCATCGGTCAGTACGGTGCTGCTGTCCTGGTGTTCGGCCTTGGGCATGGTGACTCCGTAAGTCATCGATGGGTGGAGGCGGCATGGCCGGCAAGAAGGCAACGACGCTGCCGCGCAAGACGTACGAGCAGGAACTGCTCCGCCTGCAGACGGAGTTGGTCAAGCTTCAGGAGTGGGTCCGTACCGAGGGCGCACGTCTGGTCGTCGTGTTCGAGGGGCGGGACGCGGCGGGCAAGGGAAGCACCATCAAGCGTGTCGCGGAACACCTCAATCCGCGAGTCGCCCGCATCGTCGCGCTGCCCACGCCGACCGAGCGCGAGCGCACCCAGTGGTACTTCCAGCGGTACGTCGAGCATCTGCCGGCCGCCGGGGAAATCGTGCTGTTCGACCGCAGCTGGTACAACCGCGCCGGCGTCGAGCACGTCATGGGCTTCTGTACGAAGGAGGAGCACCAGCTCTTCCTTCGCCAGTGCCCGATTTTCGAGCGGATGCTCGTGGAAGCGGGCGTCCTGCTCCGCAAGTACTGGTTCTCGGTGAGCGACGCCGTGCAGGAGGAGCGATTTCGGCGTCGGCTGAACGATCCGGTGCGCCGCTGGAAGCTCTCCCCGATGGACCTGGAGTCGATCACCCGTTGGGAGGCGTACTCCCGGGCGAAGGACGAGATGCTGGTGCACACCGACATCTCGGAAGCACCGTGGTACGTCGTCGAGAGCGACGACAAGCGCCGGGCGCGCATCAACATGATCGCTCATTTGCTGAGTTCCGTGCCGTACAACGAGGTACCGCTGCCGGTTCTGGAGTTTCCGGAGCGGCCGCCGTCGACCGGCTATGTGCGTCCGCCGCGCGATCTTCAGACCTACGTCCCGGATCACGCGGCGACCCTCTGACCCGCTCACGCCGGCTGCGGTACCACGGCGACCGGGCAGGCGGCGTGGTGCAGCACCATGTGGGCGACGCGGCCGAACTGGAGCCCGAAGTGGCCGCGGCGACGGTGGGCCCCGACGACGAGGAGATCTGCCCCGGCGGAAGCCTCCACGAGCACGTTGCCGGCCGCTCCCTCGACGGTCCTGCGGCGCACCTTGACCGACGGGTGCTCCGCCGCGGCGTCGCGCAGTGCCGTCTCCAGGAGCTCCGCGGCATGCTGCTCGTGGTAGTGGGCCGGCTCCCCGGCCGGCAAGGGGTGATCGGTGGGCTCGTGCGCCGGGCGCCGCCAGGCCCGTACGGCATGCAGCGTGGAATACCGGTCGGCCGCCTCCTGGAAGGCGAAGCGCACCACGTCCGGGCTCGTGTCCTCGCCGACACCGAGCACGATGCGCTGGTCGAGTCCGACCCGACCGCCGTTGCCCCGCAACACGATCACCGGGCAGTCGGCGCGGGCGGCGACCGCGAGGCTGACGGAACCGAGCAGCAACTCGGCGATGCCTCCGCGGCCACGCGTGCCCAGGACCAGGGCGGAGGCGTTGCGGCCCGCGTGCAGCAGCGCGGACACCGGCTCCTCCGGCAGGACCTCGGTGGAGATCTTCACGTTCGCCTCGCGTCGCTGGGCACGCTTGGCCGCGGTATCGACGATCTTGTCGGCGAGTATCTGCTCGGACGTCCTGCCCAGGTCGCGGGCGAGCGCGGCACCCTCGTAGCGCTCCCAGAGGGAGGCGTACACCAGCCGCAGCGGTACTCCGCGCAGGGCGGCCTCCTCCGCCGCCCAGTCGACGGCACGCATGCTCGGCTCGGAGCCGTCGACGCCCACGACCAGAGGGAGTCCCACGGGAATCACAGGCCCAGGTCGAAGACGATCCGGGCCTTGATCTGACCGCGGAGTACGTCGTCGATGGACTCGTTGACGGAGGCGAGCGGACGGGTCTCGTGGATGACCTTCGTCCGGCCGGCCGCGTGCAGCTGGAACACCTCGGCGAGGTCCTGCCGCGTGCCCACGATGGAGCCGATCACCGAGGTGCCGTTGAGTACCGTGTCGAAGATCGGAACCTGGATCGTGCCGTGCGCCGGAAGGGCCACCATGACCAGCTTGCCGCCGCGCCGTAGCCCGGAGTTGACAGCGGTGAACGCGGCCTCGTTCACCGCGAGCGCGATCGCGGCGTGCGCTCCGCCGTGCCGCTTGAGCACGTCGGCCACGTCCTGCTTGCGAGCGTCGATGACCAGGTCGGCGCCGAGCTCCGCGGCAAGTTCGAGCTTGTCGTCGGTGACGTCGATGGCCGCCACGGTCGCCCCGGCGATCTTCGCGTACTGCACCGCGAGGTGGCCGAGTCCGCCGACGCCGGAGATCGCGACGAGCTGACTGGGCCGGACGTCTGCGACCTTGAGGGCCTTGTACGTGGTGACGCCCGCGCAGGTCAGTGGTGCGGCGTCGAACGCGGTGACGCCTTCGGGCACCGGCTGTGCGTAGTCGGCCCAGGCCAGCATCTTCTCGGCGTACCCGCCGTCGCAGCCGTACCCGGTGTTGATCTGCTGCTCGCACAGCGTCTCCCAGCCGGACAGGCAGTGCTCGCACCGCCCGCAGGCCTTGCCCAGCCACGGCACGGCGACCCGCTGCCCCAGGGCGAGGTGGGTGACACCATCTCCGAGGGCCTCGACAAGTCCGACGCCCTCGTGGCCGGGTACGAACGGCGGGTTCGGCTTGACCGGCCAGTCGCCGTGGGCCGCGTGGATGTCGGTGTGGCACAGCCCGGAGGCCTCCACTCGGACGCGGACCTGACCGGGGCCGGGTTGGGGATCGGGGCGCTCTTCGATGACGAGGGGTTCGCCGAATGCTCGTACGACCGCTGCCTTCATGGTGACAATTCCTTCGGTGGGTGCGTCAGCTGTGCGCGACGACGGCGACGGGGGCGGTGGCGTGGTGCAGGACGGCGTGCGCGACGGGGCCGATGTGGGTACCGATCGGGCTGCGCCGGATCCGGCGGCCGACGACGACAAGGGAGGCCTCGCGGGAGGCGTCAACCAGGTGGTTGGCCGGGCTGCCGGAGCTGGACTCCTCGCTCACCTCCACCGCCGGGTACTTCTGGCGCCAGGGACGCAGTGCCTCGCTGAGGGCCGCGGCCTGCTGCCGGGCGATGTCGCTGTGCTGGTCGAGGTCGGCGGACAGGCCGTAGACGTAGTACGGCGGCAGGTTCCAGCCGTGAACGACCCGCAGGGCCGTGTCACGGCGGGTAGCCGCGTCGAAGGCGAACTCGATCACAGAGTCGTCCGGGTTGTCGATGTCGAGCCCGAGGACGACGGGCCGGTACGGGGCCGCGGCCGACGGGATGCCCACCGGGTCCTTCTCGTGCTCGTCGGCGGCCTGCTCCCAGGCTCGGACCAGCACAACGGGCTGCTCGGCGCGCGCCAGGACGAGCATCCCGACGGAGCCCATCATGAACCCGCCGAAACCGCTCAGGCCGCGGGAGCCCAGGACCAGCAGTGCGGCGTCCTTCGCCAGCTCCGACAGCACGTCGGCGGGACGTCCGCTGCGGTGCTCGGCGACGACCTCGACACCGGGGTGCCGCAGCCGGAGGCCTTCGGCGGATTCGCGGGGAACCCGCTCGGTCCAGTGCGCATGCGTCTCGGGGCCGAGGAGCGGGGCCTGCGCCATGGGATCGGGCACCGGCTCCCAGACATGAACGACCTTGAGCGGCAGACCGCGCAGCTTCGCTTCCCGGGCCGCCCATTCGGCGGCGGCCCGGCTCTCGGGTGAGCCGTCGAGACCCACGATGACCGTGCGGAGCATGATCTCCACCTCCTGGATCGGTGACCCGATCCCAGCGTCGTTGTTGCAGGGGTTGGTGGGCAGGGGCCGCAGGGCCCCAAGGAGGGCCGATCGGCCCAGTCGACACGGCGGGGCGCCGATGGCCGGCCCCGCCGTGTCGGGCATGTCAGAGGAGCCAGTGGTTGCGGCTGACGAACGGCAACCGTGCCCAGGCCTTGCCCAGACCCCAGGTGGCGCCGGCGCCCGCAGCGGCCACAGCGACCAGGACCACGGCGTAGACGACGTGGTAATCGGCGAACGGATTGGTCGACATGCTCGCCGCACCATCCGACAGGTGCTTCGCCGGCGGCCACTCCGCGACCCACATCAACGCCATCATCGCCGCCCCCGCCACCGCGGCCAGCCGCAGACCGACACCAGCGATCAGAGCCAGCCCCACGCCCAGCAGACCCAGCATGAACAGCCAGTCCGCCCAGCCATCCCCCGCCCACTCATGGAACGTCGACTCCATCGGCCCCACCGCAACACCACTGAGAAAACCCATGGTCGGCGAACCACCATCGACCCAGCCCCTACCGGACGGGGTCGCGTAACCGAACCCGAACGTCTTGTCCAGGAACGCCCACAAGAAGACGAACCCGGTCAGCAACCGCAGCGACGCGAAAACATACGCACGCATCGCCGTCACCGCCTCAGCCGTCGAATCAGCGGATGTCCTGTGCAGGGACGGCAGGCGCAGTCCCAGGCGTCGGTGAGGGTGCTCGTGCACAGCCATGTTGGTGTTCCCTTCGGGAATCCGAGGATGTCGGCTCGTTGCCTGACGCCCCTCACTCTGGTGATGCGGCGGGGGTTCGCGCCTGATGCCGAAGGTCCGCGACGGCGGGTCTGAACGGCCCTTTCGGCAGGGCCGGTTGGGCCGATGGGGCAGGAGATGTCGCGGGTCGCCTCCCATCGGTGGATCCTGAGATCAGGCTGGGAGAGGAGGCACATGTCCCGGAGTTCGGGCGGGCGCGTCGCAGCGTGGCGCCGCCTTACGCCCGGGCTCGGCACCCTCACCGGGTACCGACGCACCTGGCTGAGGGGCGACCTGCTGGCCGGGATGACCGTGGCCGCGTACCTCGTCCCGCAGGTCATGGCATACGCCGGCGTGGCCGGTCTGCCACCGGTCGCCGGGCTGTGGGCGATCCTGCCGGCGCTCGCCCTGTACGCCCTGCTCGGCTCGTCGCGTCTGCTGTCGGTCGGCCCCGAGTCCACGACCGCATTGATGACGGCGACCGTGATCGCCCCACTCGCCGCCGGAGACCCCGCCCGTTACGCCACGCTGGCGGCCACCCTCGCGCTCACGGTCGGGCTGCTGTGCCTGGTCGCCTGGGCCCTACGGCTGGGCTTCGTCGCCGATCTGCTCTCCCGGCCCGTCCTGATCGGCTATCTCGCGGGCGTGGCGCTGATCATGATGGTGGACCAACTGCCCAAGCTGACCGGCGTACGGACGACTGGCTCGGCCTTCTTCCCCCAACTGTGGTCCTTCGTAAGGCATACGGCACAGATCCACCCGGCCACCGCTCTGTTCTCCGCCTGCGCGCTCGTGTTCCTCTTCGCGGCGGCGCGATACCTGAATACGGTGCCGGGTCCGCTGCTGGTCGTGGTGCTCGCCACCGCGGCCGTGGCCGTCTTCGACCTGGACGACCGACACGGCATCAAAGTGATCGGAGAGGTACCGGCAGGGCTGCCCGACATCGCCCTGCCGGATCCGACCGAGTTGCCGCAGCTGGTGCTGCCCGCTCTCGGTGTCCTCCTCGTCGGCTACACCGACGTCATCCTGACCGCGCGCGCCTTCACCGTCCGCGACGACGAGGGCGGCCTCGACGCCAACCAGGAGTTCCTGGCTCTGGGCGCGGCCAACCTGGGCGCCAGTGCGGTGCACGGCTTCCCGGTCAGCAGCAGCGCCAGCCGCACCGCGCTCGCCTCCTCGGCGGGCGCCCGCAGCCAGGTGTACGCACTGGTCGCCGGCACGGCAGTGCTGGCCGTGCTGCTCTTCCTCAGCCCGCTGCTGACCCGCACGCCGTCGGCCGTGCTGGGCGCGCTCGTCGTCTACGCGGCCGTCCGCATGATCGACCTGGCGGGCTTCCGCCGGCTGGCCTCGTTCCGGCGCCGGGAGCTGCTGCTCGCGCTCGGTTGTCTGGCCGGGGTGCTGGCCCTGGACATCCTGTACGGCGTCCTGGTCGCGGTCGGCCTGTCGGTGGCCGAGCTGCTGACGCGGGTGGCCCGTCCGCACGACGCCGTCGAGGGGCTGGTCCCCGGGGTGGCCGGCATGCACGACGTGGACGACTATCCCGAGGCCCGTACGATCCCCGGCCTGCTGGTCTATCGCTACGACTCGCCGCTGTTCTTCGCCAATGCCGAGGACTTCCACCGCCGGGCTCTGGCCGCCGTCGACGAACAGACGGGCCCGGTCCGCTGGTTCGTCCTCAACACCGAGGCCAACGTCGAGGTGGACATCACCGCCCTGGACGCCGTCGACGAACTGCGCCGCGAACTCGCCCACCGTGGCATCGTGTTCGCCCTCGCCCGCGTCAAACAGGACCTCATGGACGAACTCAAGGCATACGGTCTCGCGGATTCCGTCGGGTCGGACCTGATCTTCCCCACCTTGCCCACCGCCGTCGCCGCCTACCGGAAACGGTGCGGCGATCAGTAGGCGTTCAGCCCCTGCTCGCGGAACATTTCCTGGACCCGCCGGACCATGTCGGGCCCCGGACTCGGCGTGCTCCGCAGCGGGAAGGGCAGACCGAGGGCCTCGTATTTCGCGGCGCCGAGTTTGTGGAACGGCAGGACGTCCACGCGATCGATGCTGGCGAGGCCTGCGAGGAAGCGGGCAAGGCCGTACACGGCCTCCGGTGAGTCGGTCCAGCCCGGTACCAGGACGTACCTGATCCACATCGGGACGCCGCATCGGTCCAGGCGGGTGGCGAAGTTCAGGGTGGGCGCGAGTTCACCGCCGGTCAGCTCCCGGTAGGTGCGAACGTCGAAGGACTTGATGTCCAGCAGCACCAGGTCGGTGTCGGCGAGGAGTTCGTCGCCGGCGCGGGCGCCGAGGAAGCCCGAGGTGTCGAGGGCGGTGTGCAGTCCCGCCTCCTTGCAGCGGCGCAGGACCTCGCCGGTGAAGGCGGGCTGGAGCAGCGGCTCGCCGCCCGTGACGGTCACTCCGCCGCCGGCCGTGGTGATGAAGGCGCGGTACTTCTCGATCTCCTCCATCACCTCCTCGACGGTCGCTTCCTTACCATCGCGCATGTGCCAGGTGTCGGGGTTGGCGCAGTACAGGCAGCGCAGCGGACAGCCGGAGACGAAGAGAACGAACCGGGTCCCGGGACCGTCCACGCCGGTGGACAGATCCCAGGAGTGGATCCGGCCGTTCATCGTCGCCGCCATCGTGCTCACAGCGATCCGTGGAAGGTGCGGCTGATCACGTCGAGTTGCTGCTCACGGGTCAGGCGGACGAAGTTGACGGCGTATCCGGAGACCCGGATCGTCAGCTCGGGGTACTGCTCCGGGTGCTCCATGGCGTCCTCGAGCGTGGCCCGGTCCAGGACGTTGACGTTCATGTGGAAGCCGCCGGAGGTCATATAGGCGTCCAGGATGCCGACGAGGTTGCGAGCGCGCTCGGCGGGCACGTGGCCCAGTCCCTCCGGGGTGATCGTCGTGGTGAGCGAGATGCCGTCGCGAGCCTGCTCGTACGGCAGCTTGGCCACCGAGAGTGCGGAGGCGGCCACCCCGTGCCGGTCGCGGCCGTTCATCGGGTTGGCACCGGGCGCGAAGGGTTGACCGGCACGTCGGCCGTCGGGGGTGTTGCCGGTGTGCTTGCCGTAGACGACGTTCGAGGTGATCGTCAGCACCGACTGGGTGTGCTCGGCGTCCCGGTAGGTCGGGTGATGGCGCACCTTGGCCATGAAGGAGCGGACAAGATCCGCCGCGATGGCGTCCACCCGGTCGTCATTGTTGCCGTAGGCCGGGTAGTCGCCCTCGACCTCGTAGTCGACGGCGAGCCCCGTGGCGTCCCGGATCACCTTCACGCGCGCGTACTTGACGGCGGCCAGGCTATCGGCGGCGACCGACAAACCGGCGATACCGCACGCCATGAAGCGGTGTACCGGGTGGTCGTGCAGCGCCATCTCGATGCGCTCGTAGGCGTACTTGTCGTGCATGTAGTGGATGACGTTGAGTGTGTTCACGTAGGTGGCCGCCAGCCAGTCGAGCATGTGGTCGTACGACGCCCACAGCTGCTCGTACTCCAGGTACTCGCGGGTCAGTGCGGGCGTCTCGGGGGCAATCTGCTCGCCGGTCACCTCGTCCCGGCCGCCGTTGACCGCGTACAGCATGGCCTTGGCCAGGTTGACGCGGGCACCGAAGAACTGCATCTGCTTGCCCACCGCCATGGCAGAGACACAGCAGGCGATCGCCGTGTCGTCGCCGGTGCAGGGCCGCATCAACTCGTCGGACTCGTACTGGACCGCACTGGTGTCGATGGAGACCTGAGCGCAGAACTCCTTGAATCCGGACGACAGTCGGGGCGACCACAGCACGGTCAGATTGGGCTCGGGGGCGGGCCCGAGGTTGTGGAGCGTCTGCAGGAAGCGGAAGGAGGTACGGGTGACCAGCGAGCGCCCGTCGGAGCCGATGCCGCCGATCGATTCGGTCACCCAGGTGGGGTCGCCGGAGAACAGGGCGTCGTACTCGGGGGTACGCAAGAACCGTACGATCCGGAGCTTGATCACGAAGTCGTCGATCAGCTCCTGGGCACGGGTCTCGTCGATGACCCCCTCGTCCAGGTCTCGCTGGAGGTACACGTCGAGGAAGGTGGAGGTACGGCCCAGCGACATGGCGGCACCGTTCTGCTCCTTAACGGCGGCAAGGTAGCCGAAGTACAGCCACTGCACGGCATCGTGCGCGGTGACGGCGGGGCGGGAGACGTCGTGGCCGTACGTGGCGGCCATGTCGGTCAGCTCACCCAGAGCCCGGATCTGCTCGGCGAGTTCCTCACGGTCCCGGATGACGTGCTCGGTGGACGGCCGTTCGTCCAGCATGTCTCGTTCGGCGCGCTTGGCCTCGACCAGGCGGTCGGTGCCGTACAGGGCGACGCGACGGTAGTCGCCGATGATCCGGCCGCGGCCGTACGCGTCGGGCAGACCGGTGATGATGCCCGCTTTGCGGGCGGCCCGCATCTCGGGCGTGTACGCGTCGAAGACACCCGCATTGTGGGTTTTACGGTAGGTACCGAAGACCTTCATCACGAACGGATGGGGCCGATAGCCGTACGCCTTCAGTCCGTTCTCGACCATACGCAGACCGCCGTTCGGCATGATCGCGCGCTTCAGCGGGGCGTCGGTCTGCAGGCCGACGATGAGCTCCCGTGCGCGGTCGATGTAGCCGGGCGTGTGCGAGGTGATCGTAGACGGGGTCGCCGGGTCGACGTCGAGGATGCCCTTGCGCCGCTCCTCGGGAAACAGCGCGCTCACCTTTTCCCAGACGGCGCGCGTCCGGTCGGTGGGGCCGGTCAGGAACGCAGAATTCCCTTCGTACGGCGTGTAGTTGGCCTGGATGAAGTCACGCACGTCGATTCGGTCGCGCCACCGGGTTCCAGTAAAGCCCCGCCACGCTTCGGCCGTCGAAGTGCCCGCTGTCACGGTCACAGTCATCGCCGGTCCTCTCCCTCGCATTTCCGCATGGGGATGTCCCCTGCTTCCGATGCTGGTCGCTCGACTTGGCCGGCGTGAGGACCGGGTGGTGTCGACAGGAGCGCCGTATGGCCCTCCTCGGCGGGGGCCGTATGGCCCCGTCCGACAGGCGGGGACGTCACTCGCACGTTCCCGGCGGCTTGTGCTGGTTGGGCGAAGTGACGAGGCTCAGCGCGCTGGCGAAGTGCCAGGTGGCACGCACTTGGGGCCGGGTGGCCCATGGTCCGGGCCGAGAGGCAGGAGCACGCTCGAAGAGGAGTATCCGTACGCCCCGCTCTGGAGGCCCGTCATGAACGCTCCCCCGACTGCCAGCATGCTGCGGGCGCTCCCGGCCGAGCACCGTCACCGGATCATGCGGACCGCTCGGGAGGTGTCGTTCCCCCAGGGCACGCGCCTCTTCGAGGAGGGCGGCCGGGCCGACCGATTCTGGGTCATCCGCACCGGTACGGTCGAACTCGACATGCGTGTCCCGGGCCGGCAGCCCGCCGTCATCGAGATCCTCGGTCACAACGAACTCATCGGCTGGTCCTGGCTGTTCACCCCGTACATCTGGCACATGGGCGCCGAGGCGACGAGCCCGGTACGCGCCTACGAGTTCGACGCCACGATGGTCCGCTCTATGTGCCACGACGACCCCGCACTCGGCTTTTCCGTAGCCCAATGGGTGGGCGACGTCCTGGCGCACCGCCTGTGCGCGGCCCGCACCCGCCTGCTGGACCTGTACGCCCCGTACGGCAGCGGCAGCCTGATGTGACAGCACCCTCGACCGAAACGATCCGAGCCACCAGGGAGTCACCATGCACGGAACCCCGCACATCGTGCGCGACGTCATGACCCACACGGTCGCCGTCATCGGCCGTGGGGCGAGCTTCAAGGACATCGTGCGGATGATGCAGGAGTGGAAGGTCAGCGCCCTCCCCGTGGTGGAGGGCGAGCGCCGTGTCGTCGGCGTCGTCTCCGAGGCCGATCTGCTGCCGAAGGAGGAGTTCCGCGACAGCGACCCCGACCGGTACACGCAACTGCGGCGTCTCACGGACCTGGCCAAGGCGGGCGCGGTGACCGCCGGAGAGCTGATGACCTCTCCGGCCCTCACCACCCGCCCGGACGCCACACTCGCCCAAGCCGCCCGCACCATGGCACGCGCCAAGGTCAAGCGCCTCCCCGTCGTCGACGAGCTGGGCATGCTGGAAGGCATCGTCAGCCGCTCCGACCTGCTGAAGGTGTTCCTGCGAGCCGACGAGGAGATCGCGGAGGAGGTACGGCGAGAAGTGGTGTCGTATCTCTTCCCCGCGCCGGTGTCAGCCGTACGGGCAGAGGTAAGTGACGGAGTCGTCAAGCTCAGCGGCCGCGTCCGGGACACGGCACTCGTCCCCGTCGCCGCTCGGCTGGTCCGCGCTGTCGAGGGTGTCGTCGACGTGGAATTCGAGCTTGCGGGGGACTGACCCTGTCGGAGAGCCATCAGCTGCCCCCGTGAGCGACGACGGGGCCATCCGGCACTGGTTGAGGCCGTACGGCCCCTCCTCGGGCACTCGCAGAAACACCACCCTGGCAGAGTCACCGAATTGCCCCACTGCCCCATTGGTGCAGGGCGGGGAGGAGCTCCCGATGTGTGCTGCGGTTCTGGACGTCCCTACGTTGGAGACGCTGGTCTCCGCCGCTGTGGCCGCACCCTCGATCCACAACACCCAGCCCTGGCGGATCCGGCTCGACCCCGACACGGTCACCTGGGAGATCCGTGCTGCCGCGGAGCGCGGGCTGCGTCACGTCGATCCAACGGGGCGCGCCCTGCACCTCTCCGTCGGCTGCGCGGTCCTCAACCTGCGGGTGGCCGTTGCGCACTTCGGCTGGGAGCCGGTGACCAGGCTGCTCCCGCGGCCGGACGAGCCGGACCTCCTTGCCGTCGTGCGGCTCAGTGGCAGCCCCACGGCCTCCTCCACGCCGCACTTGTACGACATGCTGTGGCGTCGGCGCAGCAGCCGATTCCCCTTCTCCGACCGGCCGCTGCCCACCGCCGTACTGACCGAACTCGTGGAAGCAGCGCATGCCGAAGGCGCCGTGCTGAGCCGTCCTGAGCCTGCCCGAACCGACCTCCTGCTACGACTCACCGGTGAGGCCGAGCACCGCAACACTGCCGACCCCGACCGGGCAATGGAAAGCCGCCGCTGGGTCCACGAACCGAACAGCGCGGCCCTCGGCATGCCGCCCGAGACACTGGGACCCCAGGACTCCCGGGAGCAGATTCCGATGCGGGACTTCGGTGCCCACCGCCACCCCGCCGTACTGCCCTCCCGCCCCTTCGAGAAGCGGCCGTCGATCACCGTCCTGTCCACGACACACGACCGGCGGACCGACTGGCTGCGAGCCGGCCAGGCCCTCGAACGCGTCCTGCTGGTGGCCACCGCTCACGGCGTGCGGGCGTCGATGCTCCACCAGGCACTCGAGTGGCCCGACCTGCGCGAGCAACTCGTTCAGACATCCGGCGAGCAGCGCCTCCACGCCCAGATGGTCCTCCGTCTGGGGTACGGCCCCGAGGGACCTCATTCCCCTCGCCGCACAGCCCAGCAGACCTTGGCTGAAGGTTCCCTGTCGGTTCCGGGATGACTGACCGGACGCGCGCTGTACGCGTTCGAGCACATGCCCGGCTGGCGCAAGATGTCCGAAGGCACCACGATAGTCGTTGACTTCCGCAGGAATACCTTCCCTCGTCGGCGGCCGGTCGGCACGTCATCGCGAGCGTGATCGCGGCGGCCCGGCTGGCCGAGGCTTCACCGCACAGGGTGGTGCACGCGCTCGCCGAGCTTCCGTGGAAGCGCGACGCCCTTCAGTCGGCCAAGGCGGAGGACTGCGCCGAGACCACCGGGTCGCACGTGTGCTTCGAGGGGACCTTGGTCAAGACCGAGTAGGACAAGCGGGCCCTGCACTGGCGGGCCACCGCGTCCGGGGCGGCCCGCTCCGGCTATGAGTTCGCCATCAACCTCGTCCTGCAGCACACCGCCCAGGAGTACCCGAGGCTGAAGGACATCGCGTCCGACAAGACGTTCACCGAACTCGGCCTGATCGCCCCGCAAGCGGGGACCTGGTCGGCCGAAGAAAGGCCACGCCGGAGGATGATCCTTCATGAGACCCACCCTTTCGGAGATCCACTCGTGGGCAGCGACTATCGATGTCTGCCACGCAGCGCGGGCGCTCGGTATCTCACGTTCCCATCTGTACGAGTTGATCAAGCGCGACCAGGTTCCTTTTCGAGTGGTGGCCTCGGTACTCGGTACCGAGTGATCACCGCTTCGTTGATCCGCTACCTTGAGGCAGAGTAGGGGAGCACCTCTTGTAGCCGCCTGTGAGTGCTTGCGCTCACGTTCATTTCAGGGGGGTTCACCGCGAGTAGGTGACCCAGTGGGAGATCCCATAAAGAAGGTGGTACTGCGGGACGGCACGGTGCGGTATCGCTTCGTAACGGACGGACCCCGCAAAGCCGACGGGAAGCGTCGGCAGGTCACTAAGACGTATGACACGAAGACGGAAGCACGCAGCGAGCTTGCTCGTATTCGTCACCAGTCCAAAACAGGCGAGTACGTCGCACCGACCAAGCTGACTGTCAACGAGCTCTTGGATATCTGGCTCAAGGCCGCGACGCGGGATGTTGAGGAGGCGACCTCCTCCAATTACGACAACGCGGTCCGCCCGGTTCGTAACCACCTCGGGTACAAGCGCGTACAGCAGCTCACCGAGGAGGATGTCGAGGAGTTCGTCGACTGGCTTGTCACCAGCGGACGCCGGCGAGGCGGGAAGCCGGGCACCGGTTTGGGTGCCCGCTCAGTTCAGCTGACGCTCGGCCGTTTCCGCTCGGCGTTGCATTTGGCCGTTCGCCGAGGCTGGGTGGTCCGAAACGTCGCCGAGCACGTTCGAATATCCCGGGAGGCTCGCACTCGCGCAGCCCAGAACGCGCCTGAGAGGCGTCCATGGGACGAGTCCGAGGTGAAGGCCTTCATCGAGGCGAGCAAGGATCACCGGCTGTTCGGTCCCATGCTCCTCACCCTCATTGCCGAGCGTCCCGCAGAAGTATGCGGCGCTCGTTGGAAAGAGGATGTTGACCTCGAAGGGGAGGGGACTATTGCCGTTGGCAATACCCGAACCATCGTCTACGACCGAAGCCTTGAGCTGGGTCTACGAAACAAGGTCGTTGAGAAGCAGCCCAAGACCCTCAACGGCAAGCGCACCTTGCCGCTGCCCAAGCCTGTTCACAGCTCGCTTGTGGCTCTCCGAGGTCTCCAGGCGAAGGAGAAGGAGCAAGCTGGTGAGGCCTATGAGGACTCAGGCTATGTGGTGGTCGATGAGCTTGGTCGCCCGTTCAAGACGGACAAGCTTCGGCGTGAGGCACAGAAGCTGATGGAGGCAGCAGGCGTGCGCAGGGTCCGTCTCTACGACGCGCGGCATGCCTGCCTCTCCTGGATGGCCAACAACGGCGTTCCCGACACGGTGGTCTCGGCCTGGGCCGGGCACAGCGACCTCTCGTTCACCAAGCGGGTCTACGTCCACCCTGACCCGCAGAGCCTCAAGGCAGGCTCGGAGAAGCTGAGCGAGCTGCTCGGCTAGGGGAAGATCATCCCCACCTCAGCAGCTGTTGCGGGGTTGCGCAGGAAGTTCCCGGCACATCAAAGATTGGAAGCCGTTATAAGCAGTCGTGAATCCGGTCGACTTGAAGCGTAGATTCAGTTCGTCCGAGTTGGGTGCCCAAACGGACTCGGGCAGTGTCCCTGAAACCGCTACCAGTTGCTTGACGGCCGCATCACTCCCAAAGACCCACACATGATTGACAGCCCCTTGGTAGTCGTAGCGAGCGGTTTGCCAGTCACCCCAGTTTGGTGAGCATTTACCATCTTTGCAATCAGTGATGATTTTGTTTGTTTCTACCGCGAAGGTGTCGGCCGCTTTGAGGAATTCTTCATACACCTCCGCCCGCTTCTCGCGTTGCTCCTTCTTCTGATCTTCGAAGAGTTGGGAGGATTGCGATTCGATTTGCGTGCGGGCCTGCTGGTAAGCCCCCAGGTAGGAAAATACTCCACCAATTAGCGCACCAATCAAGGCGACGGCAAATCCAATCAGAACAATGCGGTGATCTTCGCTGTGCTGCGATGAAGAAGTGTCGGGGGCTGTGGTGCTGGTGTTCGAGTTGCCCCTTACCTGCCTGGTACCGGGGTTGGGGTCTCCGTCATCGTCACCCGCAGGTGCTATGCCAGGAACCGGGGTGCTGTCATCGCCCTGAGATGTCACGGCCAGTCAGTCTACGGCGCGTTGACGCATGTTCTGGACGTGTTTGGCCAAGGCCCGGCCTGAGCGCCTCTCCGTAGGTCAGCGGATCCGGGCAACCTGGTCAGGGTTATAGACCTGTCTGTGAGAGATTGTGAGACGAGAGCCTCAGAAACGATCAAGGGCCTCGTCTCACCGAAGTGATTCAAGGCCCTGACCTGCTACGACAGTCCGTCGAACTGTCGGGACGACAGGATTTGAACCTGCGACCCCTTGACCCCCAGTCAAGTGCGCTACCAAGCTGCGCCACGTCCCGGTGCGCTGTCTCGCGGTGATCCGCGTGAGCGCGCGAGACAGAACTTTACCGCACGTCGGGGGCGGCGCCGAAAGATGATGCGGCGGGGCAGAATCGAGGTATGGGCAGTACATCTTCGGGAGGACCGGTGGGGGCGCGGGACCGGGATCATGAGGGGCGGGCACGTAATGCCCGGCCGCGGGACGGGCTCGGGCGGCCGTTGCCGTACGGCGCGGAAGGGGTGGCGCGGCAGCCGGAGGGGGTCGTGCGCAGCCCGGCGCGGACCGTCGCCGAGGCGCAGGAGCTGCTGGATGCGGGGAAGCCGTTCCATGCGCACGAGGTCTTCGAGGACGCCTGGAAATCGGGTCCCGCGTCGGAGCGCGCGCTGTGGCGGGGGCTGGCCCAGCTCGCCGTGGGGCTCACCCACACGGCCCGCGGGAATCTCACGGGCGGGGTGCGGCTGCTGCGGCGTGGGGCCGGGGCCGTCGAGGAGTGGGCGTCGGGCTCCGGGGAGCCGCGGCCGTACGGGATGGATCTCGCCGGTGTCGTGGCCTGGGCGCGGCAGTTGGCGGGCGACGTGGAGCGGGACGGGGTGGCCGTCGACGCGGGGGCGCGGGCGCCTCGGCTGCGCGGGGGCTCGTAGCAGGGGGTCAGTAGGGGTTCAACAGGGCTCAGCAGTGCCTCGTAGGAGGTGCCGCATGCGTTGTCAGTGGCGTGCGGCAGACTCGGGGGCGTGCGAAAGATTCATGTCATCGGTATCGGCGCTGGCGACCCCGACCAGCTGACCCTGCAGGCCGTCAAGGCGCTGCGGAGCACGGACGTGTTCTTCGTCCTGGACAAGGGCGAGGTGAAGTCCGACCTGGTGCAGCTCCGCCGGGACATACTCGACGCACATGTGCCCGAGGGGACGTATCGCGTGGTGGCGGCGCGCGACCCGGAGCGGGATCGGTCCGCGGGCGGGTCGGCGTACTCCCCCGCCGTCGGTGACTGGCGCAGCGCCCGCGCCGACATCTACGAGCGGATGATCGTCGAGGAGCTGGGCGAGGACGAGAGCGGCGCGTTCCTGGTGTGGGGCGACCCCGCGCTGTACGACAGCACGCTCGGGATTCTCGAGGAGGTGCTGGCGCGGGGCGCGGTGGCCTTCGAGTACGACGTCGTGCCGGGCATCAGCAGCGTCTCGGCGCTCGTCGCCCGGCACCGGACGGGGCTGAACCGGGTGGCGCGGCCCGTGCAGATCACCACCGGACGGCGGCTCGCCGAGGGCTTCCCGGACGGCGTGGACGACGTGGTCGTGATGCTCGACGCCCACCAGGCCTTCCGGCAGTACGCCGACCAGGACATGGACATCTACTGGGGCGCCTACATAGGCACACCCGACGAGATCCTCGCCTCCGGCCCGATCGCCGAGGCCGCCCCCCGCATCGAGCGGCTGCGTGCCGAGGCCAGGGAGCGCAAGGGCTGGATCATGGACACGTATCTGCTGCGGCGCCGGGGACCGAAGGAGTCGTAGGGCGAACCGCAAACGCCGAGCGGGGAACGGACCGGGCGGAACCGGGCCGGCACCTCCCGTTGCCCCAGCCACACCAACGGCGCGCTGAGAAGACGTGGCCCCACTCCATCAGCCCCCCCACTCCATGAGCCCCACTCCCGACCCCCGTCACACCCCGCCCAGACCCAACCGCTCCAACACCCCCGCCACATCGCCCACCGCATCCACACCCCACGGCAAGGGCGGGCGGCGTACGACCACGACCGGCAGGGCGAGTTCGCGGGCGGCCGTGAGTTTTGCCGCGGTGGCCTGGCCGCCGCTGTCCTTGGTGACGAGGACGTCGATGCGGTGGGCGTGCAGCAGGGCTTTCTCGTCGGGGACCGTGAACGGGCCGCGGGACAGCAGGAGTTCGGTGTCCGGGGGCATGGGCGGTTCGGGTGGATCCACCGACCGTACGACGAAGTGCAGGTCGGTGAGGTGGGCGAAGGCCGCCAGGCCGAGTCGGCCGGTGGTGAGGAAGACGCGATGGCCGAGGCGGGGCAGCAGTTCGGCCGCCGCGTCCAGTGAGGTGACCTGGTGCCAGCGGTCCTCCGGGCCCTGCTGCCAGCCGGGGCGGCGCAGGACGAGCAGCGGCAGCCCGGTCGCCGTTGCCGCCTCCGCCGCGTTCGCCGTGATCGACTCGGCGAACGGGTGCGTGGCGTCGACGAGGGCGTCCACGTGGTGGGCGCGCAGCCAGTCGGCCAGGCCGGCCGCACCGCCGAAACCCCCGATGCGTACGTCCCCTTCGACCGCGCCCGGCTTCGACACGCGCCCCGCGAGCGACGTGGTGACGCGGACGCCGGGCCGTGCCGCCAGGTCGGCGGCCAGGTGGCGGGCCTCGGTCGTGCCGCCGAGGACGAGGATGTGCGGGGACATGGGGTGAGCCTACGGTCGAGGACGGTCGAGGCCGCGCCCCCCGTAACTCCCGTCCTGACTCCCCTTGTAACTCCCGTCCTGACTCCCCCTCCTGTGCGAACACTATGAACAGAACCGATCGGACCGTTCTCCTGCTCCCCTCGCCTTCCTAGCATCTCGGCGCACGGCGCGACGATGCGCCGGCTAGGACAAGGAGCCGTGCCTTGTACAGGTCGAGAACGTGCAGCCGCTGGTCCTGTGTAGGGGCGGGACTCACCGCCTGTCTGGCGCTGGTCGCCGCCGGCACGCTCACCGCGGCCCCGTCCGCACAGGCGGGCCCGCCCCGCCCGGCCGCCGTCGCCTGCCCGGACGACCTCGCCGACCGGGCGCGTTGCTACACCGGCCAGGACACCCACGGCGCCCACTACGCCATCGCCGTCCCCGACGACTGGAACGGCTCGCTCGTCGTCCACTCCCACGGCGGCCCGGACCTCGGCACCGGCTCCGACCCCGCCCGCAGCCTCGACGACCTGGGTCGCTGGTCGGTGCTGGTCGACGAGGGGTACGCGTGGGCGGGGTCGTCGTACCGCCGCGGCGGCTACGGCACCCGGATGGCCGCCGCCGACACCGAGAACGTACGGCGGCTGTTCGTCGGGGAGTTCGGCGAGCCGCGGCGGACGTATGTGCACGGTCAGTCGTGGGGCGGGAACGTCGCCGCCAAGGTGGTGGAGACATACGGCACCCGGCGCGGGCCGTACGACGGTGCGCTGCTCACCAACGGCGTCCTCGCGGGCGGCTCCCGCGGCTACGACTACCGCGTCGACCTGCGCGTGGTCTACCAGTACTACTGCCGCAACCATCCGCGCCCGAGCGAACCCCGGTATCCGCTGTGGCAGGGGCTGCGCGCCGACTCGGCCATGACGGCCGCGGGGCTGCGGGCGCGGTTGCAGGAGTGCACCGGCTACGCCTCCGCCCCGCCCGACCGGACCCCGGCGCAGCAGCGCAATCTCGACGACATCCTGGGCGTCACGAAGATCCCGGAGCGCGCCCTGGAGTCGCATCTGCGGTTCGCGACCTTCACCTTCCGCGACATCGTGCACGACCGTCTCGGCGGCCGGAACCCGTTCGGCAACCAGGGTGTGCGGTACTCCGGTTCGCACGACGACGCTGCGCTGAACGCCGGAGTCGAGCGGTTCGGCGCCGACCCGTCCGCCGTACGCGATCTGTCGTACGACAGCGACCTCACCGGCAAGGTCACGATCCCTGTGCTGACCTTGCACGCGATCGACGACCCGACGGCGTTCGTCGAGCACGAGGCGGCGTACCGGGCGACGCTTCAGGGCGCCGACCGGGACCGCTATCTGGTGCAGACGTTCACGCGGGAGCAGGAGCACAGCGAGCTGAGTGACGCGGAGTACGCCAACTCCCTTGCCGCGCTGGACACTTGGGTGCGTACGGGGCGGAAGCCGAGCCCGGGGTCGGTGTCGGCGACGTGCGCCGCGTTCGACCGGACGTATGGCACCGGCTGTTTCTACGATCCGGACTACCGCCCCTCGCCGTACGCCTCACGGGTCGAACCCCGGCCCGGCGGGCTGCGCTGGCCCGCCATGACGGCCGCGCGGGAGAAGTCCTGGAGCAGGGTCGAGGGTGTCGGGATCGCTCCCTGAGATGCGCCGGGCGGCTCGATCGCTATCGTCACGGACATGGCATCCGTACGCGCCGTGCTCATCGACATCGACGGAGTCCTCACCGTCTCCTGGCAGCCGCTGCCGGGGACGGTCGAGGCGCTGCGGGAGATCCGCGCGGCGGGTCTGCCGGTCGCGCTGGTCACCAATACGACGTCCAGGACCCGGGCGTCGATCGCGGGGACACTGGTGGAGGCCGGGTTCCCGGTGTCCGCCGACGACATCCTGACCGCGCCCGCGGTCACCGCCGCGTATCTCGCCGAGCACTGTCCGGGGGCACGGTGCGCGCTGCTGAACAGCGGGGACATCCGGGAGGACCTCCGCGGTGTGGAGGTGCTGGACGAGGCGGACACGGACACCGTCCCGGATGTCGTCATCGTCGGCGGCGCCGGTCCCGAGTTCGGCTATGCGGCGCTGAACCGGGCCTTCGGGTACGTCCAGCGCGGGGCGCGGCTGGTCGCCATGCACCGCAATCTGTACTGGCGCACCGAGGGCGGGCTGCAGTTGGACGCCGGGGCCTTCCTGGTCGGCCTGGAGAAGGCCGCCCGGGTCGAGGCCGAGGTCACCGGGAAGCCGTCGGCCGCGTTCTTCACGTCGGCGCTGGCAGGGCTGGGGGCGGGTGCGGACGAGGCGCTGATGATCGGCGACGACATCGAGTCCGACGTACTGGCTGCGCAGCGGGCCGGGCTCACGGGGGTGCTGGTGAGGACCGGCAAGTATCTGCCTCAGACCCACCGGGCGGCGAGTGGCGAGCCGGACCATGTGATCGACTCGTTCGCGGACCTTCCGGCGCTGCTGGGCGCTCCGCTGGAAGAACGGTGACAAATCCGCGGGCCGGTGGGGGCCGGTCGCGCCCACGCGGCGGAGCCGCATATCGATACAGCCCCGCGCCCCTTACGGGGCTGCGGTACTGCACCGACCTTCACCAAGACCGCTCAGAAGCTCAGCGCAGCAGCAATTGCAGGCCGCCCAGCACTGTCGCCGCGATCACCAACTGCTCGAAGAGACGTTGGTTGATGCGGTCCACCGCCCATTTGCCGATGAACGCCCCGGGCACGACGAACGCGACGAGTGCGGCGTCGAGGAGGAGTGAGTGGCCGTCGATCAGGCCGAGGCCGACGCTGAAGGGGACCTTGGACACGTTGACGATCAGGAAGAAGAAGGCGGAGGTGCCCAGGAAGCCGAGTTTGCGGAAGCCTGCGGAGAGGAGATACATCGACATCACCGGGCCGCCCGCGTTGGCGACCATGGTGGTGAAGCCGCCGAGGACGCCGTACGAGCGGGCCTTGATCCGGCCGGAGCGGGTGCCGACCGAGTCCGGCTGTTCCGCCTCCGCGTCGGCCTTGCGCCGCCGCCACACCGTCACCGCGGCCATCATCAGCAGGATCGCCCCGATCGACGTCCGGACGATCCCGTCGTCCGCCCACATCAGGAACAGCGTGCCGCCGACGACGCCGGCGGCGACCGCGGGGAACAGCCGCCACAGCGTGGGCCAGTGGGCGTGCCTCCGGTAGGTGAGGACGGCGAGCACATCGCCGGCGATCAGGACCGGCAGCAGTACGCCGGTGGAGGCGCGGGCCGGCAGCACCGCCGCGAAGATCGCGAGGCTGACCGTGTTGGCGCCGCTCACCGCGGTCTTCGAGAAGCCGACGAGGAGGGCCGCGGCGGCGAGGGCGGCGAACTCCCAGCCGGTTATGTGCCAGAGCGTCATCGTGTCCATGCGGAGACCGATGCTAGTTGCAGCTAACCGGTGCCGTAAGGACCGTCTCGCCTTATGGTCCCGGCGAGCACGAACTCACAGGAGACCGGGCCTTGTGTTTTGCACCAGTTCGCCCTGGGCACCCGCGCCCGCATGGAGTGGTTGGGCAATGCAGCCTGTGCGGGAGAGGACCCTGAGCTGTTCTTCCCGGTGGGCACGTCCGGACCGGCGCTGCGGGACGTCGCGGAGGCCAAACGCGTCTGTGCCCGCTGTCCGGTGTCCGAGGAGTGCCTGACGTGGGCGCTGGACAACGGCCAGACCTCGGGCGTCTGGGGCGGCACCGGTGAGGACGAACGCCGCCGACTGCTCCGTAGAAGCAGACGCCAAGCCGCAAGGAGGAGCACGTCATGACCGTCGTGAAGAGCACGCTGCCCGAACCGGCCCGCGGGATCGCCGGGGAGGCGCTGCAGGGCACGCTCGTGGATCTGCTCGGGCTCTCACTGATCGGGAAGCAGGCGCACTGGAACGTCGTCGGCCCGCGGTTCCGTTCGATCCATCTTCAGCTCGACGAGGTGGTGACGGCGGCCCGCGGCTACGCCGACACGGTCGCCGAGCGGGCCGCGGCGCTCGGTCTGCCGCCGGACGGCCGGCCCGAGACGATCGCCTCGGCGTTCACGCTGCCCGGCCCGAAGGACGGCTGGCTGCGGGACACGGACGTCGTCCAACTGCTCGTCGACGCGCTGGAGGCGGCCATCGGACGGCTGCGCGAGCGGATCGACGCCACCGAGAAGCCGGATCCGGTCACCCAGGATCTGCTGATCGGCATCACGCGCGAGCTGGAGAAGCAGCGGTGGATGTTCGACGCCGAGAACTGGCCGCGCGACTGACGGGCGAGAGAGCACGCAAGGAAGAGGCGCATGATGACCGACGCCCTTGAACTCGACACGCTGTGGGACGAGTTCCACCGCGTGGTGAACATGACCTCGCAGGAACTGGCTGCCTGGCTCCGGGTCAGTGACGCCGCCGAGGAGACCGAACCGCTTCCCGAACACGCCGGTTCACCGACCGGGCAGCATGTGCTGGCGATCCTGCAGAAGCGCCGCACCGACCTCACCGACGACGACATCCAGGTGATGTACGAGGTGGTGGACACGGTGAACAAGCAGGCGGATCTCGAGAACGAGCCGGAGCCGGAGGAGACCCGCCGTCGGCATCGGCTGATGTCCGTCGGCCACGACCCGCTGAAGGCATGAGCAGGGCAGTCACCCTCAGCCCAGCAGCCAGCCCCCGTCCACGCTCAACTCCGCCGCGTTGACGGACCGGTTGCGCAGCAGGAGGTCCACGGCGTCCGCCACGTCCGCCATCGTGGCGAGCCGTCCGGTGGGTGTCTCGGTGCGCAGGGCGGCCAGCACCTTCTCCGGCTTGGCCAGCCAGTACGGGCTGTCGCCCACTACGCCGGGATGGACGGCGTTGACGCGGACGGGGGCGAGCTGGACCGCGAGGGCGTGCATCAGGCCGGTCATCCCGGCGTTGACGGCCGCCACCGTCGTGGCCCCCGGGTAGGGGCGTTCCTTGGCCTGTCCGCCGAACAGCACGATGGCGCTGTCGTCGTGCAGCCGGGCCCGCAGGACGTGCACGACCTCCGTGTAGCCGACCAGCTTCAGCGTGACCAGGTTCAGTGCGGCATCGATGTCGTACTCGTCCACCAGGTCGTCGTCGCGGGTGACCCCGGCGAGCACCAGATGGTCGACGCGGCCGACGTCGGCCAGCGCCGCGGCGATCTCGCCCGGCCGCGACAGGTCCAGGGCGAGGCCGCGGGCCGCGCCGATCTCCTTGGCCAGCGTGTCGGAACGGTGGGCGTCACGGCCGGTGATCACGACCTCGTCCCCGCGTTCCGCGCGCATCCGCGCGAACTCGCGGCCGATGCCTGACGTACCGCCGACGACGAGGACGCTGTTCATGACCCCAGTACCTCCCTCAGATAGTCCCAGTCCCGCGTGAACCGGTAGGAGTGGCGCACCGGCGGCTGCGGTGCCTGCGTCTCCAGCCAACGCACGGGTCCCGTACCGGCGTTGGAGAATCCATGCACACATCCGGCGCCTGCCCAGGCGCAGTCGCCTGGAACCAGCCGGTACCTCAGCCCGTCGAACGTCGCGTCCACGACGCCTTCGAGGATCAGATACGTCTCCTCGAAGGGGTGGTCGTGGCTGCCCGCGACGCCGTCGGGCGCGTACCGCACCATGAACATCGTCGAGGTGACCGCGCCCAGGTCGCTGTCGACCATCATCTTCACGGTGATGCCGCTGTAGACGAGCAGCGCGGTGCGCATGCTCGCCGAGACCGCCAGCAGATCCTGGGACTGCTTACCCGGGTCCATCTGCCCGGGCTCGAAGTGTCCGAGCGACCGCGTGCGCGGGTCACGGACGTCGACACGGACGGGGTCGCGCGCGGGCAGCGCGGGCACCGCCTGGGTGTCGTACCCGTAGCGGGCCCGCGGCACCGGGGCGAGCATGTCGGCCCAGCGTCCGCCCATGTCCCCGGCGCCGCGCCAGGCGTGCGGGACACCGGCCGGGAGGAGGCCGTAGTCGCCCTCTTCGAGGAGGCAGGACCCCTCGGGCACATCGAGGATGACGGTCCCGTCGAGCACGTGGAAGCTCTCCTCGTACGAGTGCACATGGGCGGCGACCCGGCCGTCCGGCCGTAGCTCGCAGAGGCCGAAGCCGGTGTGCACGCTGCCGTCGTCCTCACCGACCAACTCCCGCCGCCGATAGCCGAGTTCGTCGTACGGCGGCTCGGGGACGTCGGCGGCCCGGCGCACCAGGTGCATGGTCATGCCGCGCTCTTCGCCTCCTTGGCGGCCAGGAGCCGGTCGCGGGACTCCTGGACCAGTCGCCGGGCCCGGTCGACGTCGGCCAGGAGCCGGCCGTCGCGCTTGCGGACCACGCCGTCGACGAGGACCGTGTCGACGTTGGAGACGTCCGCCGACAGCGTCACCGCGGCCGCCGCGTCGTGCACCGGGGCGACGTTCAGCGCGGTGGCGTCGATCGCGACGATGTCGGCGCGCTTGCCGGGGGTCAGGGAGCCGGTGCGGTCCTCGACGCCCGCGACGTGGGCGCCGTTGCGGGTCGCGATCTCCAGCATCTGACGTGCCGTCAACATGGTGTCGGGGACGGGGAGGTTGGCCTTCCAGCAGTCGGCGTTGACGCGGGCGCGCTCGGCGCCGAAGGCGGCACGGATCTGGGTGAACATGTCGCCGGGCACGGTGGTGACGACGTCGATGCTCAGGGACGGCCGCAGCCCGAATTCGATGGCCTTCATCACGGGCGGCCACCCGTGTCCCATCTGCACCTCGACCTGCGGCGCGATCGAGACCGTACCGCCGCTGTCGGCGACCATCTGCCACTCCTCCTCGCTGAAGTAGCAGCAGTGGACGTAGGTGGTGTCGGCGCCGAGGAGCCCCAGGTCGTGCAGTTGCTTGACCATGCCGAAGCGGCCCGCCAGGCGGCCCATCGCCACATGGACGGTGATCGGGATGCCGAGGTCGCGGGCGAGGGCCCACTCGGCGGTGACGACGTCGTTGGTGCAGAAGCCGGGGCCGCGTGTGGCCAGGGCCATCGTCAACAGGCTGTCGTCGGAGGCGAAGTAGGTGCTGCGGATCCGCCGTACGTCGTCGCCCGGCACCGCGATCTTGCTGTCGAACCAGTAGTCGGCGAGCGAGGTGTTGGCGCTGCCGTACGCGTACTGGGCGCGGATGCCGGTCTCCGTGAGCGCCTGGATCGCGGCGTCCGGGTGGGCGGGCGTGTTGTTGATGTGCGACCAGTCGACGAGGGTGGTGATGCCGGCGTTCAGGCACTCCAGCGATCCCGCGAGGTTGGCGGCGTACACGTCCTCGGGGGTGTAGAGGGGTGCGAAGGTGTCGAGGATGTCGACGAAGTAGTCGTCCAGGGTGGCGTCGGGGGCGACGTTGCGGATCGACGCCTCCCAGGTGTGGCGGTGGGTGTCCACGAATCCGGGGATCACGATGCGGCCGGTCATGTCGAGGATCTCGGCGTCCGCGTCTATCTCCGGCCGCACCGCCGCGATCCGGCCGTCCTCGATGAGGATGTCCCCCTTGGGCAGGTCTCCGATGCCGGGGTCCATCGAGATGATGTGCCCGGCGCGCAGGAGTGTCCGATCGGTCATCGTGCTTCCTCCCATGGGGTGTTCAATAGGCGGCGAGGCTGCGGACCGCCGCCACGACCTTCTCTACGGTGGGGATGACCTGCTCCTCCAGCGCGTCGGCGAACGGCAGCGGAACGCACTCGCCCGCCACCCGGCGCACGGGCGCGTCCAGCAGACCGAATCCTTCGTCGGCGACGACCGACACGAGGGTGGCGCCCCAACCGCCCTGGTAGGGGTTCTCCTCGACCGTCAGGAGCCGCGAGGTCCGGGCCAGCGAGGCGAGGACGGTGGCGACATCCAGCGGGACGAGGCAGCGCAGGTCGACGACCTCGGCCTGGATGCCTTCCGCCGCCAGCAGTTCGGCGGCCCGGAGCGCCACCGGCACCATTGAGGCGAGCGCCACGAGCGTCACGTCGGCGCCTTCGCGTACGACGGTCGCGCTTCCCAGGTCGACCACATGGCCGGGTGGCGGAGGCGTCCCCTTGCTCGCCAGCAGGCCCTTGTGCTCGAAGAAGACGACGGGGTCGTCGCTGCGGATCGCCGCCGCCATCATGCCGATCACGTCGGCGGGCGTCGACGGGGCCGCGATCTTCAGGCCGGGAATCGTGAGTGCCCAGTTCTCGGTGGCCTGGGAGTGCTGGGCGCCGAAGCCGAGTCCGCCGCCGTTGGCGGTGCGCACGACGAGGGGCACGGTCACCTGGCCGCCCGTCATATAGCGGACCTTGGGTATCTCGTTGGCGAGGTAGTCCCAGCAGCAGGCCAGGAAGTCGGAGAACATGATCTCCGCGACGGGTCGCATCCCGGTCATCGCGGCGCCCATCGCCGCGCCCACGATGGCCTGTTCGGAGATGGGCGTGTCCCACACCCGCTCCGGCCCGAACTCCTCTCGCAGTCCGACGGTCGTCTTGAAGACCCCGCCGGCCTCACCGATGTCCTCGCCCAGGCACACCACCGCCGGATCGCGCCGCATCTCCCGCGCGATACCCTCGGCGACCGCCTCCCGGTAGCTGATCTCCCGTGCGCCGACGGCCCGTTCGGCTGTCACGTCCGCCATGCGGCACCTCCGTCGGCCCACACATCGGTCAACGCCTCACCCGGATCGGGCCCGGGAGCGGCCTTCGCCGCCTCGACCGCCTTCGCTACGACATCCCGTGCGCGTTCGTCCGCCGCGGTGACCGTCTCCGGCGCCACTCCCAGCTCGATGAGCCTGCCGCGGGCGAGGTCCAGCGGGTCGTGCTTGAGCCAGCGTTCGACCTCCTCGGCCGGACGGTAGGTCGCCGGGTCGGCGCGGCTGTGCCCGAAGTGACGGTAGGTCTGCGCCTCGATGAGGGCGGGCCCGTCTCCGGCCCGGGCCCGCCGGGCGAGACGCTCCACCGTCTCGTGCACGGCGACGACGTCATTGCCGTCGACGACCTCGCCGGGGATGCCGTACGCGGGCGCCCGGTCGGCGGCGGGTCGTGCCACCGCCGTGACGTCGGCGATCGGCGTGTACTCCATGTACAGGTTGTTCTCGCACACGAACAGCACCGGCAGCTTCCATACGGCCGCCAGGTTCAGCGCCTCGTGGAAGGCGCCGATGTTGGTCGCGCCGTCGCCGAAGAAGGCGACCGCGATCTGGTCGGTGCCGCGCAACCGGGCCGACCATGCCGCGCCGACCGCCATCGGGAGGTGGGCGCCGACGATGGCGTACGAGCCGAGCATGCCGGTGGCCGCCTTTGTGAGGTGCATCGAGCCGCCCTTGGCCTTGCACAGTCCAGTGGCCCGGCTCATGAGCTCGGCGAGGCACTCCTCGGGGGTGGCGCCGCGGGCCAGGGCGTGGTGGTGCCCGCGGTAGGTGGCGAACACGTAGTCGTCGGCGCGCAGGGCGGCGCTCGCGCCGACGGCGATCGCCTCGTGCCCGGCGGCGAGGTGGGTGGTGCCCTTGACCAGGCCGTGCAGGAACAGGTCGTGGGCGGCCTTCTCCGTACGGCGGATGACGGCCATCTGCTCGTACCGGGCGAGGAGTTCAGTGGCGTCCATCGGCCGTCCCCGTGTTCAGGTGGGACTGCGCCTCACGGCGGGTGTTCAGCTCGCCGCCCACCGTCCAGTACTTGCGTCCCGCCACCAGCAGTTCCTCCGCCGGGAACTTGGTGATGACCTCGCAGCCGTCGGCGGTGACGACCAGTTCCTCCTCGATCCGGGCGGCGGACCAGCCGTCGGCGGCGGGCCAGTAGGTCTCCAGCGCGAACACCATGCCCTCTTCGAGGACTTCGGGGTGGTCGAGCGAGACCAGACGGCTGAAGATCGGCTTCTCCCAGATGGACAGGCCGACGCCATGGCCGTACTGGAGGGCGAAGGCCGCCGTCTCGTCGGCGAAGCCGAACTCCTCGGCGCGCGGCCACACTTGGACGATGTCGGCGGTGGTGGCGCCCGGCCGGACCAGGGAGATCGCCTCGTCCATGTACTCCCGGCAGCGGACGTAGGCATCGCGCTGGGCGCGGGAGGCGCTGCCGACGGCGAAGGTGCGGTAGTAGCAGGTGCGGTAGCCGAGGTGGCTGTGCAGGATGTCGAAGAAGGCGGGGTCGCCGGGGCGGATCAGGCGGTCGCTGTAGACGTGCGGGTGCGGTGAACAGCGTTCGCCGGAGATGGCGTTGACGCCTTCGACGTACTCGCTGCCGAGGTCGTACAGGACCTTGCTGACGACGCCGACGCACTCGTTCTCGCGCACGCCGGGGCGCAGATAGCCGTACAGCTCCTCGTAGGCCGCGTCGACCATCGCGCAGGCCTGGGTGAGCAGGGAGATCTCGTCGCCGGTCTTGATGCGGCGGGCCTCCAGGAAGACCTGCTGGCCGTCGACGACGTCGATGCCCTCGGCGCGCAGGGCGGCGAGGACCGGCATCTCGGCGACGTCGATGCCGAGGGGTTCCTGGGCCAGGCCGTGCGCGCGCAGCTCGGCGGCGATCTTCCGGGCGACGTCCTCGGCTATGCCCGCGTCCGGGTGGAAGGCGCCGCGGAGGGTGGAGATGCCGGCGCGGGCGCCGGTGGGCGGGCCGCCCTTGCCGTCGCTGTAGTCGAGCCACGGGTTGTAGAGCTGGTGGTGGCGGGCGGCGGAGCCGAAGTCCCAGACGACCGGCTCGCCGCCGCGGGTCAGCAGAGCGAAGCGGATCAGCTTGTCCATCGCCCAGGTGCCGATGTGCGTGGCCGTCATATAGCGGATGTTGGCGAAGTCGAAGCTGAGCAGGGCGCCCAGCTCGGAGCGGTTCAGCTGTTCGTTCAGCCGGGCCAAGCGCTGCTTGCGCAGCCGGTCCAGGTCGACGCGCTCTTCCCAGTCGACGGCATTGGGTCCGAATGTGCGGATCGCCATGGCGACCACCCCCGATTCGGAGTGAACGACCACCCGCCGGAAGTGTCAAGTACTACTGAACACACACCATACGCCGACGGCTGGTTCCTCTCCATCGTTGCGGTAGCGGTGCGGTGTCGTCGACTCGAAGCAGACGGCGTCGCCGGGGTGCAGCGGGTACTCGTCGAAACCGAGGGTGAGGACGAGCTCACCCGAGGTGAGAAAGCCGTACTCGGTGCCCGTGTGCCGCATCAGACCGCCGGAGCCGGAGGAGGAGCCGCCGGGCCGGTAGGTCACCAGCAGGAAGTCCACGTCCGTGCCGGGCACATGGCCGAGACGCTCCCAGACGACCCCCGAGTCCAGCTCCAGCGTCTCCCGCTCGCCGGGTGTGACCAGCGGGCCGATGCGCCGGCCGGGGTCGGCGGCAAAGGCGGCGAGGGCGTGCAGGACGGTGCCGGGGGCGGCGCCGGCCGCGATCCGCGGCATGGACTCCCGCGCTTCGAAGAGGGACTCGACGGTGATGCCGAGCGCTGTCGTGATCGCGTACAGCGTGCTGACGGACGGCTGGCTCTTGCCCGTCTCGATCTGCGACACCAGGCTCGCCGAGACCCCGATCTCCCGGGCCAGCGACCGCAGGCTCATCCCGCGGTCCAGACGCACCTGACGGATACGGGCGCCGACGGGCGGAGCGGCTGCTGGTGACACTGAGGGCTCCTCTCCCGGTGGCGTATGTGCAGCCCCATTGAACAGCCGCGGGTGGGAGTGACGCCAGGGCGGCCTGCCCGGCGGGCGCCTTCTTGCCGATCACGGTGTGGCGTGTGCCCGCGGCACGGCATCGGCCGATCGGCCGATGGGGCGTCGCGGGCGCCGACCTTATGGCCGAGGCGCGGGGCCGGGTGTGCGGGCGAGGGTGGAGCCACTTCCTCCCCTTCAGCTCCCAGGAGTTCTCATGCAGCGCAAGTTCATCATCGGTGTCGTCGGCGGCGCGTCCGCCGTGCTCGGTGTCGCCGGTGTCGGTGTGTACGTGCTCTCCGGCACGGAATCGACCACCGCGCTTGACACGTCCACCACCGTGCAGGTGGACGGGCAGAAGGCCCTGTCCTCGAACATCGTCGCGGGTCGGGTGCAGAGCAAGTACCACCCGGTTCCCCTCATCGGCGTGAAGGTCCACGACGTGCGGTGTCCGACCGGGCTGAAGGCGGTGGCGGGCGCGACGGTCACCTGTTCCGGCAAGAAGTCGGACGGGTCGTCCGTCGAGATACCGGTCTCCGTGGTCAAGGCCACGGGGGACTCCGTCACCTGGAAATTCGAGCGCTGAGCGCGGAACGCTCCGCGGGTAGTGCCGCGATGTGTCGTGGGTTTGCTGCGGCGCCGTTGTGGCTGGTCGCGCCCACGCGGCGGAGCCGCATATCGATACAGCCCCGCGCCCCTTACGGGGCGCTTGATCAACGGCCAATTAAAAGTGCAGGACAGGAGCCTACTCACATCATGAATACCGTTCTGGCCGGGCACGGCCTCGTCAAGAAGTACGGTGCCACGACCGCGCTCGCGGGTGTGGACGTTCAGGTCGGCGAGCGTGATTCGCTGGCGATCATGGGGCCGTCCGGGTCCGGCAAGTCCACGCTGCTGCATGTCCTCGCGGGGATCGTCCGTCCCGACGGCGGACAGGTGCTGCTGCGTGGGGAGCGCATCGACCAGCTGGGCGAGAACCGTCTCAGTGAGCTGCGCCGCAAGCGGTTCGGCTTCGTGTTCCAGTTCGGCCAGCTGCTCCCGGAGCTGCCCGCTCAGGAGAACGTCGCCCTGCCCCTGATGCTGGAGGGCACCCCGCGCAAGGAGGCCGTCGAGCGGGCCCGGCGCTGGTTCGCGCCGCTGGGCCTGGACGGTCTGGAAGAGCGCCGCCCCGGACAGCTGTCGGGCGGTCAGGCCCAGCGGGTCGCCATCGCCCGGGCGTTGGCCGTCGAACCGGACGTGGTCTTCGCCGACGAGCCGACCGGCGCCCTTGACCAGGCGACCAGCACGGAGGGCATCCAGCTCCTCACCTCGGTCACCCGGGCCCAGGGCGCCGCCCTGGTCATGGTCACGCACGATGCCGAGGTCGCCGCCCACTGCGACCGCGTCCTCCAGGTCCGCGACGGTCGCGTCAGCGGCCACAGCCAGTACACAGTCGCCTGATCCCCCTCTTCTCAGCGGAGATGCCGAAATGCGTTCCCCCGTCCTGCCCTTGACCCTCCATCTGGCCAAGGCTTCCGGTCGCCGCGGCCTGCAGAGCCATCTGCTGGCCGCCGGGGCCGCGGCCGTCGGCGCCTTCGTGATGCTGGTGATGATCGCCGCCACCGTCGGCTCCGGCACCCGCGCCGACCACACCACCTGGCGCACCCCCGAGCCCGCCAAGAACGGCACGGCCGTCCAGGCGCTCGCCACGACGTACGTCCGCGGCGAACCCCTCGCCGTCGTGTCGCTCGCCCAGCTGCCCGGCCGCTCCGCGACCCCCGCCCCGCCCGGACTCGACACCTTCCCGAAGCAGGGCGAGGTGTACGTCTCCCCCGCCCTCGCCGAACTGCTGCACAAGCTGCCGGCGAACCAACTGGCCGACCGTTTCCCCGAGGTGAAGTCCTACGGCACGATCGGCGCCGCCGGTCTCGCCTCGCCGGACGAGCTGGTCGCCGTGGTCGGCCGGGCGCCGTCCGACCGCGCGATGTCGCAGGCCGCCGCGGAGGGCGCGAACTGGTGGGACGAGGACCAGGCCGGGCGGGCCGTGATCTCCGGGTTCTCCGGGACCAAGGCCACCTTCTTCACGACCGGGGACCGGACGACCGCGCTGCTCGGTGTGGTCCTGCTGGCGATGCCCGTGGTCGTGCTCTCCGCGGCGGCCGGACGACTGGGTGCCGCCCGGCGCGAACAGCGGCTCGCCGCGCTGCGGTTGGCCGGCGCGACCCCACGGCAGATCATCGGCATGACCGCCGTGGAGGCGGCCGGCGTCGGTGCGGTCGGAGCGCTGACGGGCGCGCTCGCCTACGTCGCCCTGCTGCCCGCCCTCGCCGAGATCCCGTACGGCGTCGGCAGCTGGTACACAGACCAACTCTGGGTCGGACCGGGGTGGTTCGCGGCGGTCGTGCTGGCGGTCACCGCACTCATCACGGTCAGTGCCGTGTCGATGCTGCGTCAGGTGGCGACCTCGCCCCTGGGGGTCGCCCAGCAGGCGAACCCCCGGCGGACCCGGCTGATCCGCATGGTCGCCTTCGTGGCCGCCCTCGGCTACATCTGGGTGTCCACGGGAGGCGAGGTCACCAGCCGACAGCTGCTGGTTCTGCTGCTCGTCTTCTACGGCGCGTTCTGGCTGTTCGGCCCCTGGGTCGTGGATCAGCTGGGCCGGCTCGCGGGCCGCTTCGCCCGCCGCCCGGCCACACTGCTGGCCGCCCGCAGGCTCAGTGACGACCCGCGGGGCGCCTGGCGCACCGTCAGCGGTCTGGTGCTGGCCGGCTTCGCGGCCGGGTTCTTCTCGGTCAGCATGCTGAGCTTCGGCGACGCGAACTACGGCGACCAGGTGGCCGTGATCACCGCGAACGCCACCGAGTCCCGGCACACCGCCGTCGAGGCCCGCACTCTGCTGGACCGTGCGGGCATCACCGCGAAGGTCACCGTCGTCAGCGCCGACGACTACGACAGCCTGCTCGGTGGCAGCCCCGGCGTGGTCGCCCATGTCTCCGGCGGCACGGAGCGGAGGGACACCGCCGTCACCGTCCTGTCCTCCCTCGGCTCGGGCCACCTGCCGTACACCAAGGACTACGCGACGGCGAGCGACCGCACGATCACCGACCGCATCGCCCAGGTCAGCACCGCGACACTGGCCATGAGCTTCGTCCTGGCCACCGCCTCCGCGGGTCTCACCGCCGCCGCGAACGTCCTGGACCGGCGCCGCGTCTACGGCCTGCTGCGCCTGGCGGGCACGCCGCTGAAGGTGCTGGACCGGGCCCGGGTCCGCGAGACGGTCCTGCCCCTGGTCGTGCTGGCGGGCGGCACCACCGCGATGGGCATGTACGGCTCGTATCAGCTCAACAAGCTGGTAGGCGCCACGAT
Source organism: Streptomyces sp. NBC_00457 (assembly GCF_036014015.1). NCBI lineage: Bacteria > Bacillati > Actinomycetota > Actinomycetes > Kitasatosporales > Streptomycetaceae > Streptomyces > Streptomyces sp. NBC_00457. The sequence continues at coordinate 1,671,372 of NZ_CP107905.1, forward strand.
CAACACGTCGGGTCTCATCCAACTGATCGTGTGCGTGGTCGTCGGAGCGCTGGCCATGTTCGCCGCCATCAGCGGCAGCCGGCCCCTGCTGCGCAGAGTCACGGCCGATCCGGCGCAGACCGCGGACTGACGACGTCCATGGCGAGGACGGCCCGGCGTACCGGCGGGCCGTCCTCCTCCGATTCCCTGAGGCATGATCGAGCCATGACGACCCCCGCCCCGCCGGGCGCCCCCATCCGCGTCCTGATCGCCGACGACCAGGACATGGTCCGCACCGGTTTCCGCTTCTTCCTCGACGCCCAGCCCGACATCACCGTCGTCGCGGAGGCCGCCGACGGCGAGGAGGCGGTCGCGCTGGCCCGCAGGGTGCGGCCGGACGTGTGCCTGCTGGACATCCGGATGCCCAAGCTGGACGGCCTGGAGGCGACCCGGCTGCTGGCCGGTCCCGAGGTGGCCGACCCGATGCGCGTGGTCGTCGTCACCACCTTCGACCTCGACGAGTACGTGTACGGCGCGCTGCGCGGCGGTGCGTGCGGGTTCCTGCTCAAGGACTCGGGGCCGACACTCCTCGCGGAGGCGGTACGCGCCGCCGCGGCCGGCGACTCGCTGGTCTCCCCCTCGGTGACCGTACGCCTGCTCAAACACGTCACCGCCGCCCCGGAGCCGACCGCCCCGCGCCGCGCCGCGCCGCTGCCGGAACCCCTCACGGACCGCGAGCTCGACGTCGTCCGCCTGGTCGCCCTCGGCCGCACCAACGCCGAGATCGCCGCCGAACTGTATGTGTCCCTGTCCACGGTCAAGACCCACCTGTCCAGCATCCAGCTCAAGCTGAACGCGCGGAACCGGGTGGAGATCGCCGCCTGGGCCTGGCAGAGCGGGCAGGTGCGGCCCGGCTCGTGACCGGCGTTCAGCCGCCCCGGTGGATCAGCCCCGTCAGATACCGCCACAGCGACGACCGCCGACGGATGGCCTGGTCCGGTACGTCCGCCTCGGGCGCCGCGGCTTCCGGAGGCGCCGCCGGCACATAACGCGGCGGTGCCTGCTCGGCGAGTTCGTAGCGCACGGGCAGCGAGCGCAGCCCCCGCATGAACGGCGAGGAGCGCCACGGCAGTTGGTCGACGGGGAGCGCCAGCTCCAGGTGGGCGAAGCGTTCGAAGACACGGTTCACGCCCGCCGCCGCGATCGTCGACGCCAGCTCGCGGGCCGGGCACTGGCGCGGGCCAGCTCCCCAGGACAGATGCGCGCGGCTGCTGATGGTGGAGGAGCCCGGTGCCGTCTGACCGGCGAACACGGGGTCGGCGTGCGCGGCGGCGGAGGAGACCCACACGGGGTCACCGGCGTGGATGGTGTAGTTCCCGAGCCGGGTGTCCGCGGCCGCGAACCTCGGCACGAAGTTGACCAACGGCGGCTTGCGCATGACCACCCGGTTCATGGTCTCCCGGACCATCCCGGCGGACAGGACCGCACGCACTCCCCCCTCGCGTTCTCCGGAGATCACCTCGACGACCGTGTTGGAGATGAGGATGCCGACATGGTCGGAGGTCATGCCGAGCAGCATGAACAGCTCGCGGGCGAGCTCGTCGACCGAGAGGTCCGGGTCGGCGGCCAGCAGCAGGGAGGGGAAGTCGTCGCCCGGTTGCTCCCGCTTGGCGGCGGCCAGTTCGGTGAGTGTCCGCAGCAGCCGCGCCAGGGCCGGTTCGGCGTCCGGGCCCGCGTCCAGCACCCGCCACATGTCCATCAGGGCGTCGTCGCCCTGCGAGCCGGGGAAGCCGAGCAGATGACTCGCCGCCATCAGCGGCAGCGGGCGGGAGAACTGCGCCGACAGGTCGGCCATGCCCGTGCCGCCGCCCTGTCCGAGCAGGGTGATCAGCTCGTCGGCGTAGGTCGTGACGGCCGCCTTCAGCCGCTTGGCCTGCGGTTGGCGCGGGTCCTGGAACGGCCGCAGGGCGCCGTCCCAGGCGCTGCGCAGCCGGCGGTGCCCCGAACCGCCCTGGATCAGCACGTGGTTGACCTCGAGGGAGGGCGCGAGCGGCCAGTCCGCGGGCACCCGGCCCTCCGACCGGGCCCGCCAGTTCTGCAGGCCCTTCGGCCAGCCGGCGTCGTCGTGCAGCACCTGGAGCGACTCGCGGTAGCCCAGCACCAGCCAGGCGGGCACACCCAGCAGATCGACCGGGGCGACCGGGCCGTGGCGTTCGCGCAGCCGCTCGTAGACGAGCGCGGGCCGGGTCTCGTAGTCCCGTGTCAGCAGGGGTTCCGGGGCCAGGTCTTCCAGCCGCGCACCGCCCCGCGCCGGCTCCTCCTCGACCAGATGGAATTCCATGATGCTGCCGCCCCCTTCGACACCGCCCGTAGCGGTCTGCAGCCTGTGAGTGGTTGCGGATCGCAGGGGACCCTACCTCAGGCGCCGCAGGCGTCACAGGGCCGGGGTACTCGCCGGTAGCAATACCGCGTCCGGGCCGGTCCGCCCGATCTTCCCCGGGTCGCGTCACGCCCACTTCTGCTCGGGCCGTTTCCGGGCCATGCTGATCTTCGGACGGCACAAGGGCGGCGACGGCCGCGGGCGCGCGAAGGAGCAGAGTTGAGCGAGAGCCACACCCCGCCGGGCGGGTCGCCGAGGCTGAACACCGCTGTGGCGCACAACGCGCGCGTGTGGAACTACTGGATCGGCGGCAAGGACAACTACGAGGTCGACCAGCAGGTCGGCGAGCACGTGGCGACCATGTTCCCGGTGATCCGGGACATCGCCCGCGCGGACCGTGAATTCCTCGGCCGGGCCGTGCGGTTCCTCGCCGGTGAACGTGGAGTGCGGCAGTTCCTCGACATCGGCACCGGGCTGCCGACAGCCGAGAACACCCATGAGATCGCCCAGCGCCTCGCGCCCGAGGCACGGATCGTGTACGTCGACAACGACCCGATCGTGCTCGCGCATGCCCGCACACTGCTCACCGGCACCCCCGAGGGCGTCACCGACTACGTCGACGCGGACGTGCACGACCCGGACGCGATCCTGGAACGCGCCGCGCGGAGCCTGGACTTCACCCGTCCCGTCGCCGTGATGATGCTCGGCATCCTCAACTTCGTGCTGGACACCGACAAGGCGCGGCACATCGTGGGCCGCGTCATGGAGGCCGTCCCCTCCGGCAGCTTCCTGGTCCTGACGCACCCCACCTTCGACGCGGACCTGGGCGGCGAGGGCCAGATCCCGGCGATGAAGTTCTGGAACGAGAACGCCACGCCGCCCATCACGGCCCGCAGCCGCGCGGACATATCCGCCTTCCTGGAAGGCCTGGAGCTTCTCGACCCGGGCATGGTGCCGTGCTCCCAGTGGGGCGCCGGACCCGACCTGCCCGCCGCGGTACCGCAGTTCGGGGCGGTGGCTGTGAAACCCTGGTAGCGCCCCGAAGGGGCGCGGGGCTGTATCAATATGCGGCTCCGCCGCGTGGGCGCGACCAGCCACAACGGACCCGCACATGACGCACCGGCCTTCAGCGGAGCATTTAGCCGCCGAGTCCGCCGAGGAGGACGTATGACCACCCTTGCCGACCCCGTCCCCGGAGGGCGTCCCGGGGATGTCGAGCGGGCCACCGCGCTGAGCGGGGAGCTGTCGGGCCGGGGGGTGCACGGCGTCGTCCTGGCCTACGTCGACACGGCGGGCATCGGACGGGTGAAGGCGGTCCCCACCGCCAAGCTCCCCTCGGCGGCGGCCTGGGGTGTCGGCATGTCGCCGGTCTTCGACACGTTCCTGGCGAACGACTCCATCGTCTCCACCGACGTCCTCGGCTCGCCCGACGGCGACCTGCGTCTCTACCCCGACCTGGACCAACTGGTCGCCCTGGCAGGCCAGCCCGGCTGGGCGTGGGCGCCCGTCGACCGGATCACCCAGGACGGCGAGCGGCATCCCGCCTGCAGCCGCACCTTCCTGCGCCGGATCGTCGCCGACGCGGCCGAGCGGCACGGCCTCACCTTCCGGGCGGCGGTCGAGATCGAGTGGGCGGTGGGCCGGGGCCCCACGGCCGACGGGGAGTTCGTGCCCGCGGTGTCGGGTCCGGCGTACGGGGCGGTCCGGCAGGTGGAGTTGAGCGACTACACGGCCGACCTGCTGGCGGCGTGCGCGGCGCAGGGCGTGGACGTCGAGCAGCTTCATCCCGAGTACGCGGCGGGGCAGTTCGAGATCTCGGTGGGCGCGCTCGACCCGGTGGCGGCGGCCGACCGCAGTGTGCTGGTGCGGCAGACGATCCGGGCGGTGGCGCAGCGCCACGGGCTGGTCGTCTCCTTCGCCCCTGCCGTGTTCGCGCAGGGCGTCGGCAACGGCGGCCACATCCACCTCTCCGCCTGGCGCGACGGCGCGAACCTGCACTCCGGCGGCGCGGGCCGGTACGGCATGACAGCCGAGGCGGAGTCCTTCGCGGCCGGAATCCTCGCCCACCTGCCCGCCCTGACGGCCGTCACCGCGCCGAGCCCGGCGAGCCATCTGCGGCTCAAACCCTCCCAGTGGGCCGGGGTGTTCACCACCTGGGGCCACGAGACCCGCGAGGCGGCGGTACGCGTCGTCACCGGGACGGCGGGCCTGCGCGACCAGGCGGCGAACCTGGAGGTCAAGCCGGTCGACCTGGCCGCCAACCCGTATCTCGCCCTCGGCTGCCTGATCGCCGCCGGACTGGACGGAGTGACGTCCTCGGCGCCCCTGCCCGAGGAGATCACCGGCGACCCGGCACGCCTGGGCGAGGCGGTGCGCCGGCTGCCCACCTCGCTGGCGGAGTCGGTCGAGGAGTTCCGCAAGGACGAACGGCTGCGCACCGCTCTGGGCCCGGTCCTCGCCGACGCGGTGACCGCCGTACGCCTCGGGGAGATCGCGGCCGTCGCCGGGCTGGACGACGAGCGGATCGCGGCGGCGTACCGCTGGAAGTACTGACATGGGCGCCGTCCAGGACGAGTTGGCCGCGCTGCCCCTGTTCGACCATCACTGCCACGGCGTCACCACGGCCGATCTCGACCGCGGGAGCTTCGAGTCCCTGCTCACCGAAGGCGGCACCTGGCCGGGCGTCTCGACCTTCGACACACCCGTCGGCACGGCCGTCCGCCGCCACTGCGCCCCCCTCCTCGACCTGCCCCGGCACGCACCCGCCGACGCGTACCTGGCCCGGCGCACGGAGCTGGGCGCGCGCAACGTGAACCGCCGCTTCCTCACGGCCGCGCGGACGGAGGTGTTCTGCGTGGACACCGGCTACACCCCGGACCGGCTGACCAGTCCGGCGGAGCTGGCGGGGGCGGCGGACGCGGACGCCTTCGAGGTCGTACGACTGGAGTCCGTCGCCGAGGCGGTCGCGGCCGAGGGGGTGGAACCGGACGAGTACGCGCGCACGGTCCGAGCGGCGGCGGAGGCGGCGGTACGGCGTCCGGGGGTGGTGGCCGTGAAGTCCGTCGCCGCCTATCGCACCGGCTTCGACCTGGACCCGGCCCGTCCCACGGACGCGGAGGTCACCGAGGCGGCCCGTCAGTGGCTCGCCGCAGGTGGCCGTCTCGCGCATCCCGTTCTCGTACGACATCTGCTGTGGACGGCCGTGGAGCTGGGGCTGCCGCTCCAACTGCACACGGGCTTCGGTGACGACGACATCCGGCTGCACCGCGCGGACCCCGCCCTCCTGACCGACTGGCTGCACCTGACGAAGGGCACGATCCCCGTCCTCCTGCTGCACTGCTGGCCGTACCAGCGGCAGGCCGCGTATCTGGCCGCGGTGTTCGAGCAGGTGTACCTCGATGTGGGGCTGACCCTGCACCACGTCGGGCCGGTCCGGGCGCGGGCGATCCTGGAGGAGGCCCTGGAAATCACCCCGTTCCGCAAGCTGCTGTACAGCTCCGACGCCTATGGTCTGGCCGAGTTCTATCTGCTCGGCGCGGTTGCCTTCCGGCAGGGGCTGGCCGGGCTGCTGCAGGACCGGGTGGACGCCGACGAGCTGAGCCTGCCGGACGCGCTGCGCGTCGCCCGCTGGGCCGGGCGGGACAATGCCCGACGGATCTACCGGTTTTCCGCCACCTCCTGAAAGTATGATCAAGCAATGTCTGACATGACCGATACCACGCCCGGTTGGCTCTCCGCCGACGAGCTCGAGGCGGCGCGCGCCCGCATGCCGATCCTGTACGTCGAGGCCGTGCCCGTGCGCGTCGACGACAACGGCGAAGTCAGCAGCATCGGCCTGCTGCTGCGCATCGGACCCGACGGAACGGTCAGCCGGTCGCTGGTCTCGGGCCGTGTCCTGCATCACGAGCGGGTCCGGGACGCCCTGCTGCGCCACCTGGAGAAGGACCTCGGCCCGGTGGCGCTGCCCCGCGTCCCGACGTCCCTCCAGCCCTTCACGGTCGCCGAGTACTTCCCCACCCACGGAGTCACGCCCTACCACGACCCCCGTCAGCACGCGGTGTCCCTCGCCTACGTCGTCCCGGTCACCGGCGACTGCCGACCCCGCCAGGACGCCCTCGACCTCGTCTGGTTCAGCCCCCAGGAGGCCCTGTCACCGGCGGTACAGAGCGACATGCCGGGCGGCCACGGGGTCCTGCTGAAGCAGGCACTGGCACATGTGGGCTGCGTGAGCTGAGCGTCGCCGCTCCGCTGGGGCACGTCCACCGCCGTGCCCCGACACGACATTAAATTAGAACCAGTCGTTTTCTTGAATCGTTCGTGTTCTTGAGGATAGGTTCTCGGCATGACCGCATCCGAGACTCCGACCACGGCCGAGGAGCTGCGCGGTGCCGGCCTGCGGGTGACGGCGGCCCGAGCCGCGCTGCTCGAGACCGTCCGGCACGGCGACCACCTCGGTGTCGAGGCGATCGCCTCCGGGGTCCGTGACCGCGTCGGCCATGTCTCCCTTCAAGCCGTGTACGAGGGCCTCCACGCACTGGCCGGGGCGGGCCTCATCCGGCGTATCGAACCGGCCGGCAGCCCGGCCCGGTACGAGGGACGGGTCGGCGACAACCACCACCACGTCATCTGCCGGTCCTGCGGTGCCGTCGCCGACGTCGACTGTGCGATGGGCGAGGCACCCTGTCTGACCGCGTCGGACGACCACGGCTTCTCGATCGACGAGGCCGAGGTCATCTACTGGGGCCAGTGCCCCGACTGTTCCACCCCACGCAGTTCCTGAGCACCGAAGATCCAGCAGTCCGGAAGGATTCCCCATGGCTGAGAACCCCGATGCAATCGTCACCGACCCCAAGACGGAGGGCACAGGTGGCTGCCCGGTCGCGCACGGGCGGGCCGCACACCCGACTCAGGGCGGCGGCAACCGCCAGTGGTGGCCGGACCGGCTCAACGTGAAAATCCTGGCCAAGAACCCCGCCGTGGCGAACCCCCTCGGCGAGGAGTTCGACTACGCCGAGGCGTTCCAGAACCTCGACCTCGCGGCCGTGAAACGGGACATCGCCGAGGTGCTCACGACCTCGCAGGACTGGTGGCCGGCGGACTTCGGCAACTACGGCCCGCTGATGATCCGGATGGCCTGGCACAGCGCGGGCACCTACCGCATCAGCGACGGCCGCGGCGGCGCCGGTGCCGGTCAGCAGCGCTTCGCCCCGCTCAACAGCTGGCCCGACAACGGCAACCTGGACAAGGCCCGCCGTCTGCTGTGGCCGGTCAAGAAGAAGTACGGCCAGTCCATCTCCTGGGCCGACCTCATGATCCTCACCGGCAACGTCGCCCTGGAGCAGATGGGCTTCAAGACCTTCGGCTTCGCCGGCGGCCGTGAGGACGTCTGGGAGCCGGAGGAGGACGTCTACTGGGGTCCCGAGACCACCTGGCTCGACGACCAGCGCTACAGCGGTGACCGCGAGCTGGAGAACCCCCTCGGCGCCGTCCAGATGGGCCTCATCTACGTCAACCCGGAGGGCCCGAACGGCAACCCGGACCCGATCGCCGCGGCCCGCGACATCCGTGAGACGTTCCGCCGGATGGCGATGAACGACGAGGAGACCGTCGCCCTCATCGCCGGTGGTCACACCTTCGGCAAGACCCACGGCGCGGGCCCGGCGGACGCCGTCGGCCCCGACCCCGAGGCCGCCTCCATGGAGGAGATGGGCCTGGGCTGGAAGAGCACCCACGGCTCCGGCAAGGCCGGCGACGCCATCACCTCCGGCCTCGAGGTCACCTGGACCACCAAGCCCACCCAGTGGAGCAACGACTTCTTCAGCATCCTCTTCGGCTACGAGTGGGAGCTGTCCGAGTCCCCGGCCGGCGCCAAGCAGTGGGTGGCCAAGGACGCCGAAGCGATCATCCCCGACGCGCACGACCCGTCGAAGAAGCGTCTGCCCACGATGCTCACGACGGACCTCTCGCTGCGCTTCGACCCGATCTACGAGCCGATCTCGCGCCGCTTCCACGAGAACCCCGACCAGTTCGCGGACGCCTTCGCCCGCGCCTGGTACAAGCTGACCCACCGCGACATGGGCCCGAAGTCGCTGTACCTCGGCCCGGAGGTCCCGGAGGAGACGCTGCTGTGGCAGGACCCGCTGCCGGAGGCGGAGGGTGAGGTCATCGACGCCGCCGACATCGCGGCGCTCAAGGCCAAGCTCCTCGACTCGGGCCTGTCGGTCTCCGAGCTGGTCTCCACCGCGTGGGCGTCGGCCTCGACGTACCGCGGCAGCGACAAGCGCGGCGGCGCCAACGGCGCACGGATCCGTCTGGAGCCGCAGCGCACGTGGGCGGCGAACGACCCCGACCAGCTCGCGACGGTGCTGCGCACCCTCGAGTCGATCCAGGGTGAGTTCAACTCCGGCGCCAAGAAGGTGTCCCTGGCCGACCTGATCGTCCTCGGCGGCTGCGCCGGCGTCGAGAAGGCCGCCAAGGACGCGGGCTTCGCCATCGAGGTGCCCTTCACCCCGGGCCGTGTCGACGCGACCGAGGAGCACACCGACGCGGAGTCGTTCGCCGCGCTGGAGCCGACCTCGGACGGGTTCCGCAACTACCTCGGCAAGGGCAACCGCCTCCCCGCCGAGTACCTGCTGCTGGACCGGGCGAACCTGCTGACCCTGAGCGCCCCCGAGATGACGGCCCTCGTCGGTGGCCTCCGTGTCCTGGGTGCGAACAGCCAGCAGTCGAAGCACGGCGTCCTCACCGAGACCCCGGGCATCCTGACGAACGACTTCTTCGTCAACCTGCTCGACCTGGGCACGACGTGGAAGTCGACCTCCGAGGACCAGACCACGTTCGAGGGCCGCGACGCCGCCACGGGCGAGGTCAAGTGGACCGGCACCCGTGCCGACCTGGTCTTCGGCTCCAACTCGGAGCTGCGTGCGCTCGCCGAGGTCTACGCGAGCGACGACGCGAAGGAGAAGTTCGTCAAGGACTTCGTCGAGGCGTGGGACAAGGTCATGAACCTGGACCGGTTCGACCTCGTCTGAACCTTCTGAGCACGATGTCCAGGGCTGCCCGCGTGGCCGCCCTGGACATCGTGCTTTCCTCAGCGGCCGGGCTCCGCTGCCGCGGTGGTGAAGTCGGGGGCGGTGTCGTCGAGGAAGCCGCCCGACTGGTGCTGCCACAGCTTCGCGTACGTCCCGTGCGCCGCGAGCAGTTCCTGGTGCGTGCCCTGCTCGACGATCCGTCCGCGGTCGAGGACGACGAGCTGGTCCATGGTGGCGACCGTGCTCAGCCTGTGCGCCACCACCAGCGCCGTCCGCCCCTCCATCAGCCGCCACAGCGCTTCCTGCACGAGAATCTCGCTCTCGGAGTCCAGGGCGCTCGTCGCCTCGTCGAGCAGCAGGATCGGCGCGTCGCGCAGGATCGCCCGGGCGAGAGCGACCCGCTGACGCTGTCCGCCGGACAGCTTGATCCCGCGCTCGCCCACCAGGGTGTCGAAGCCGTGCGGCAGGGCGTCGGCGAACTCCGTGACGTGCGCCGCCTGAGCCGCGCGCCGGATCTCGGCCTCGGTGGCGTCCGGCCTGGCGAACGCGATGTTGTCCCGCAGGGTGCGGTGGAACATCGCCGGGTCCTGCGGGACGTAGGCGATCAGGCTGCGCAGGTCGGCCTGGCGCAGCCTGCTGATGTCCTGTCCCCCGACCAGGATCCGGCCGGCGTCGATGTCGGTCATCCGCAGCAGCAGCCGGGTGAGGGTGGTCTTGCCGCCGCCGGACCGGCCGACGAGCCCGAGCTTCGTCCCGCTGGGCACGGTCAGGTCGAGGCCCTCGAAGAGCGGCTCCGCTCCCGCGTGGGCGAAGGTCACCCGCTCGAAGCGGACGTCGGCTGCGCCGGGCCGCAGCGGCTCGGGAGCCACCGGGTCCAGGACGGTCGGCGGTACCAGCAGCAGTTCGGTGAACTGCGAGGCCTCCGTCATCGAGCTCTCCAGGCGGCGGTAGATCTGGTTGAACTCGAACATGATCCGCGTCGCGTTCGTGTAGTACGTGAAGGCGACCACGACCGCCTCCACGCCGTTCGTGCCCCCGGCGAGGGCGACCGCGACCAGCAGGCCCAGTGCGTTGGTCAGTACGGACAGCGGCGCCACCAGCGTGTCGATGCGCAGATTGCCGTAGTCCCAGGACCGCAGGGTGAGCCGGCGCGACTGGGCGACCCGGGAGCGGTGCTCGGCGGCCTCGTGTTCCTCGGCGGCGAACGCCCGGACCGTGTCCATGTTCATCAGGCTGTCGGCGACATGGCCCGACACCCGGGCGATGGCCTCCTCGCGCTGGTCGACGAGCGCCTGGCGACGGCGGATGAGCGGCAGCACGCACAGGGCCGTCAACGCGATCATCGCCAGCAGGCCGAGGACGAGCAGCGGTTCGTAGCGCCACAGCACGACCGATCCGAACAGCAGCGGCACGAAGCTGGCCACCACCTGGAACGTCAGCGTGTCGATGAAGTCCTCGAAGCGCGAGGCGAAGCTGAGGACCCGCTTGGTCAGCGCCCCGGCGAAGTTGTCGTGGAAGAACGCGGCGTCCTTGGCGAACAGCTGGTCCATGCCGATCACATACAGCTGCTCGATGCTGCGGGCGGCAAGGCGGTTCAGACAGTGCAGGCCGATACGCCAGAGCGCCTCCGCGAGCAGCAGGACACCCGCGAAGCCGAGGACGTACGGCAGTGTCCAGCCGAGCGAGACATCGGTGTCGCCGGCGATCCGGCCGACCAGCTTCGCGACGACCAGCGGCGCGAGGTAGTAGATGCCGATGTTGCCGAGCGCCGGCAGCAGCATCGCGGGCAGCGTCAGCCACCGCAGCCGGGACATCTCCCGTCCGTAGTAACGAAGTGCGAGCAGCACCGAGCCCTTGGCCCGGCGTAACTCACCCGATTCTGGCGATCCCATCTCAACCCCGTGGTGTCGTACGGCAGCCCGCCGTGTGCGCGGTCAGGAAGTGCCGTGGCCTCGATGTCCGTGCGGCCACGGACAGGGCAGAAGCCGTAGTCTCCCGCGAGCGGACGAGTCGAGTCCAAGCGTTTTCCCGTGGGGTGGCTCAGACGTCGACGCCCCACGAGGCCGCATGCGGACCGAATCTGTTCTCGGCCGCGTAGGCCACCCAGCGGGCGTTCCGCGCCTCGGCCTCGGGGCCGTCCGGCAGGTGATAGTCCCGGCCCGCACGCGAGGAACCGGCCTGCACACCCGTGGCGGTCGTGAGCCGCCGCCGCACATACCGGTCGAGCGCCTCGGGCACCTCGGCCGGAGTCACCCCCGCGAGAACGTCGCCCAGCACGGCCGCGTCCATGATCGCCTGCGCGGCGCCCTGGGCCAGGAACGGCACCATCGCGTGGGCGCTGTCGCCCAGCAGCGTCACCCGCCCGAGGTTCCATCTCTCCAGCGGGGCGCGGGTGTAGATGCCGTAGCGGAGGACCTGGCCCGCGCGTTCGAGGACGCTGAGCAGCCGGGGGTCCCACCCGTCGAAGGTGCGCAGCTGCTCGCCCGGCTCCGCCTGCGCGGTCCACGACTCCCGCGCGGGCGCCTGAGTGTCGAACACGCCCACCACGTTGAGCAGTTGGCCGGGACGCACCCAGTAGTGGACGAGGTGCCGGCCGGGCCCGAACCAGCCGGCGTACTCCGGCAGGTCCAGATCGGCGACCTTGTCGGCCGGGAGCAGCGCCCGGTAGGCGGCGGTCCCGGAGAAGACCGCCTCGTCCTTGCCGAAGAGCCACTGCCGCGCCGGGGACCGCACCCCGTCCGCGGCCACGACCAGGTCCGCGCCTACCCGCTCACCACTCCCGGTCGTCACATACGCGGCGGTGTCGTCCTGGTCGATCCCCACGATCACGGTGCCCAGGCGCACGCACTCGGCCGGCACCGCATCGGCCAGCGCCTGGTGCAGATCGGCCCGATGGACCTGCAGATAGGGCGCCCCGAACTCCTTCTCGGCCTCCGGCCCGATCGGGAAACGGCAGATCTCGGCCCCGTCGGACCAGGTCCGGAAACTCACGTAAGGAGGCCGGACCGCCTGCGCGGCGACCGCGTCGAGCAGGCCAAGGCGGCGCAGCACCCGCGTCGCGTTGGGCGCCAGCTGGATCCCGGCACCGATCTCGGTGAACCGCGACGTCTGCTCGATGAGGGTGACCTCGCAGCCGGCCCCGCGCAGGCTCAGCGTCGCGGCCAGTCCCCCGATGCCCGCCCCCACGACGATCGCTTTCATCCCCCGACCTCACTTCGCCGGACCCTGCGCCACGTCGGCCCGGGCAGGATAGCGAACGGGACTTCGCTGACGTACGACGCGTTTCGGGCACACTGCGGGCTGGTTCACGATCTTTTGCGGATGTTGTCGGAGCGCGTCACGAAGCGGGCCCCTCCCCCGGTCACCCGGAACAGGAACCCACCGCCGTCCTCGCTGGACAGCAAGAACTGCTGGCCGAGGTCGAAGCTCATGCGGCGGGTGATGCCCTGCCAGGGGCGGCGCAGGAGTTCCGAGCGCAGGGCGGAGGCGGACCGGCCGCCGCCGTCGACGTCGCCGATGGAGGCCAGCCCGTGAGCGGCGAACCGGATGGCGTCGTACGCCTCGGCCGCCCAGGGGCCGGGCGGGCGGGCGAAACGGGCCCGGAACGCCGTGGCGAACGCCTTGGTACGGGGGTCGGCGCTCGCGTCCGTGTAGGCCGTGCCGATCCGCCAGCCCTCGCCGGCCGCGAGGAAGGGCGCTCCGAGGACGCGCTCACCCGCGGTCCGGGCGCCCTGGTGGCCCGCGTCCCGCAGCGCGCGAGCACAGACGGCGGCGCGGTCCGGGCGCACGCCGGCGAACAGGACCGCGTCCTGGGGGCGGGCGGCGATGCGGCGGGCGGCGTCGGTGAAGTCTTCGTCCGCGGCGACGTCCTCCACCGCCGTCTCGCTGTCGAGCTTGTCGTAGACGGTGGCGATACGGACCATGGGCTCACTCTCCGCCTGGGTGGCCAGGTCGTTCACGATCACGGTGCGGGCGGGTTGGACAACCCGGTTCAGATAGCGCAGCACCGCGACAGGGCCAATGGTCCGGGTGGTGCGCAGCACGAGCGTCGAGGTGGTGCTGAGGCTGTTGAGGCCGTCCGAGTCGGCGGTGGTGATCAGCAGAGGCAGCCGGGCCTCCGTGCACGGGGCCATCGCCGCGGGCGCGGTCGCGTTCCCGCCCGTGGCGATCACCACGGACACGGTCTCGTCGGCGGCCAGCCGGGTGGCCGCCGCCGCGGAGCCCGCCGCGGTGCCCCGGTCGTCGGCGGTGCGCAGCACGAGGTCGACCGTGCGCCGGTCGTCCTCGTTGTGCTGCTCCACGGCGAGGCGAGCGCCACGCACCTGGTTCTGATGGACGGAATCGTCCGGGTCGCCGAGCATCGTGATCACGTGGCTGGTCCGCCGGCCGGCACCGGTGTTCGCGGACGCGCTGTTCCGGCCCCACTGCCACCACGCGCCCGTCCCGCCCGCCGCGGCGACCCCGAGCGCGGCCCCGGCGACAAGCAGCCGCCGCCGGGTCGGCGACGGCGAGGGATCGGGAGCCTCGACGGTGGCGGGCCCGGACACCATGGTCGGCTCGGGCACCGGCAGGTCGAGGACGCGCCCGGCGCGGGCGGCGACCAGGGCGGGCAGCCCCTCGGGCAGCCACCCGTCCGGCATGAACCCGCCGAAGACATCCATGAGTTCCCGCGCGCTCGGGCGCCCCTCCGGCTCCTTGGCCAGACACCGCCGTACGGTCTGATCGAGGCCCTCCGGTACGCCGTCCAGGTCCGGTTCCCGGTGCACGGTCCGGTAGAGCACGGCCGCGGCCCCGCCGACGCCGAACGGAGGGCGGCCGGTGGCCGTGTGGGCGAGGACGCAGCCGAGCGAGAAGACGTCGCTGGGCGGGCCCACGGTGTGCCCGCGGGCCTGCTCGGGCGAGAGGTAGCCGGGGGAGCCGACGACGGAGCCGTCCGTGGTGAGCGCGGTCGCGCCGACGGCCCGCGCGATGCCGAAGTCGATCAGGCGCGGTCCGTCAGCCGCCAGCAGCACGTTCGCGGGCTTGACGTCCCGGTGGACAAGACCGGCCTCGTGCACCCCGTCCAGCGCCTCGGCCAGCGCGGTGCCCAGGCTTCGCAGTTGCCCCTCCGGCCAGGGCCCGTGCAGCGCAACGGCCTCGGCGAGGGACGGGCCGGGCACGTAGGCCGTGGCCAGCCACGGCTCGCGCGCCTCGGCGTCCGCCCCGACGACCGGCACGGTCCACCGGGCGGTCAGCCCGGAGGCGAGCTCGGCCTCGCGGCGGAAGCGGGCGCGGAAGCCGGGGTCGTCGGCGTACTCGGCCCGGATCACCTTCAGGGCGCACCAGGCGCCGTGCGGGGAGCGTGCGAGGTAGACGACGCCCATGCCGCCCGCCCCGAGCCGCCCCGCGAGCCGGTGTCCGCCGATCACCGAGGGATCGGACGGCACAAGCCGCTCCACGTCAGCCGCCTCCGTTCTTCACCGGTTCCGTCATCCGCCGTCGGCCCTCGTCAGCCCTGGCCCTGCGCCGCACGGTCCAGGTCGGCGAGCGAGCCCAACTGCTGGAAGCGCCCGTCGCGGACCTGGTGGACGAAGGTCTCCCGATACCAGCCGTCCCCGGTGTTGTCGTACTCGTGGAACTGGCCGAAGGCGTACGTCCGGGCGATGCCCTTGTACTGGTACTCCTTCCTCGCCAGCCGCGTCGCCAGATCGGTCCGGACCGGCCGTCTGCGGGCCCCGGCCGGGACCGTGCGGGCGAACTCGGCGAGCAGCATCCGCACACTGTCGTACGCCTCGGTGGCGTACGGCTCCGGGATGGCGCCGTAACGCTTGCGCCACGCCGCGGTGAAGTCCTTGGCCCGCTGCGTCGGCAGCACGGACGGGTCCACGGCCGACGTGACCACGTACCAGCCCTCGCCCGCGGCCCCCGCCAGGCGCGGGAAGTCCGAGCCGTACAGCGGGTGCTGCATCCAGCGCGGCCCGGTGAAGCCGGCCGCGGACAGTTCGCGGGCGGTGCGGACGGTGGCTTCGAGGGGGCCCAGATAGATGAAGTCCCCGACACCGGCGGCGAGCAGCTCGCGGACCGCCTTCGGGCCGTCGTCCGTCTCCTCCGCGACGACTTTGGGGATGACCTCGGCGAGGGCCTCGTCGCGCCACCCGTTGATCAGCGGGTTGGCGTGGTCCTGCATGATCGCGCCCCCGGACCGGTCGATCACGACGCCCGCCTTCGCCACCTGGCCGGTCACCATCGCGTGGATCACGATCCAGCTGCCGAGCGCGAGATGGGGGGCGCCGCTCTGGAACGAGGCCTTCTGCGACGTGACGAAGTAGTCGCCCTGGCCCGTGCTGCTGGACAGATGGGTCAGCCCTGCCCCGCCGTAGATGGCCGCCGCCGCACGCATCGGGATCTCGGCGACCGGACCCAGCACGGCGACGACGTTCCGGTCGGCGGTGAACGCCTGGGCCACCTGCTGGGCGGAGGTGACGTCGCCCCGGTCGGCGCGGACCCGTACCTCGAGGTCGTACGCACGCTTCGGCGAGGCATTGTGCTCGGCGACGGCAAGGCGGGCGGCGCGTTCGCAGGCCCGGCTGACGGCGCTGTCGGCCGCGTCGGAGGTCGTGTGCACGCCGAGGGCGTACACGGGACGCCCGCCGCCCGCGGCGGGCTTCTTCCCCTCGTCCCCCGACGCCCACACAGCCGCTCCGGTCCCGCCGCCCGCGAGCAGCAGCGCGCCGCCGGCGAGGAGCAGCCGACGCCGGCCGGGCCCGGCCTCAGGGGCAGGGGCGTCCGGCTCGTTCACGACCGTGGGCTCGATGTCGGGCAGGGCGAGGCTCTCGCTGGCCCGCGCCGCGACCATCCGCGCGACGGGGTCGGGGAGCCAGTCGCCCGATCCGTCCGGAGCGTCCTGTGCGAGCAGCCGCCCCATCTCCTCGGCGGTGGGCCGCGCGTCCGGGTCCTTGGCCAGGCAGCGTTCCACCAGGGCGAGCAACTCGCTGTCCACACCGCCGAGTTCGGGGTCGTCGTGGACGGTGCGGTACAGCAGGGCGTCCGGCGCACCGGTGCCGAAGGGCGGGGTCCCGGACGAGGCGTACGCGAGCACGCAGCCCAGCGCGAAGACGTCGCTCGCGGAGATCGCGGGCCGCCCCTCGGCCTGCTCCGGGGCGAGGAATCCAGGCGTTCCGACCACGACGCCGGACGCGGTCAGCGCCGTGTCACCCGCGGCGCGCGCGATGCCGAAGTCGATCAGGCGGGGCCCGTCCAGTGCGAGGAGCACGTTGCCCGGCTTGACGTCCCGGTGGACCAGACCGGCCGCGTGGACCGCGTCCAGCGCCCCGGCCAGCAGCCCGCCGAGGACACCGACGGCACGCGCGGGCAGTGGCCCGTGTGCGGCGACCGCCTCGGACAGGGAAGGGCCGGGTACGAAGGCGGTGGCCAGCCACGGCTCGCGCGTCTCGGCATCGGCGTCCAGGACGGGCACCACCCAGGGGTTGTCCACCCGCCGCGCCAGCTCCACCTCGCGCGCGAACCGGGCCCGGAAGTCGTCGTCCCCCGCGCCCTCCCCCCGGATCACCTTGACCGCAGCGAGTGCGCCCGCGTCGGTGCGCCCGAGGTAGACGACGCCCATGCCGCCCGCGCCGAGCCGCCGCAGCAGCCGGAACCCGGCGATGCGGGAGGGGTCGGAGGACCGCAGCTCTTCACTCATCGCTCGGCCCCCTTGGTCTCGGCCGGCGCGCTCGGCGCACCGGAACCGTCCGAACCGCCCGCCGCCCCCTGCCGATGGATCTCGGCGGCGACGAAGCCGAGTCCCTGGATCATGTCGGAGCTGATGGCGGAGTCCTCCGCCTCGGTCCGGCCCGCACCGTGCCGTGTCGTCGCGGCCACGGTGACCGGCCCGAGCCGGAACTTGTACCAGTCGAAGGGGTGCGCCCCGCGCTGCCCGTCGACGACCCACTCCCCGACCTCCGACAGGTCGTCCTCGGAGATCGCGCTCCGCGCGTCGGTGTGCGCGCTGACCTGGGAGTACAGGCCGAGCACCCGTTCCGTGGCGTTCAGCCGCTGCTCGCGGCAGCGCAGTGCCGACTCCAGCGAACCGGCCATGTCGCGCCGCGCCGCCACGACGTTCTCGTGCACAGTGACGGTCAGCGACAGGTACACCGGCTTCTTGGCGCCCTGCTCCGGCAGCTCGAACGCCCGCGTGAGACTGGCCAGCACGGTGTCCGCCAGCGGCTCGCGCCGCCAGAGGCAGTCCGCGCCGAGGACGGCCCACTCGGCCGGATCGCTCTCGAAGGGCACGCGTTTGCGATACCCGGTGCCGAAGTAGTCGGTCCGCACATCGAGGTCGCGGACGTACGCCACCGCCTCGGCCCGTGTCTTCGGCGCCCGTTCCTCCGCGAGCGTGTACGGCTCGCTCACCTCGGTCGGCGAGGGCGACGCGCTGGGACTCGACTTCGGCTTCCTCTCCGCCCCGGCCCCGTCGTCCGCTCCGCCGGTGCACCCCGCCAGCAGCAGCGCCCCCGCAGCCGTGACGAAGGCTGGTCTCCACCCGGCCATGTATCACTCCCCTCCGAGCCCCACCCGTGAAGGAAGTGTGACGCATGGAAACGCACGCACAACTGCCCTTGCAGGAATACCGAGTTAAGGGCCTCGATGGAGCAGGGAGTCGGCCGGGTGGCTCAGCGGTGGTAGGCCTCCAGTTCGGCGATGGAGGTGAAGGTCTGTGATCCACCGCTGCCGCCGATGACGCGCACCCCGTCACCGCTGGTCGTGTCGAAGTCGAAGACATAGGTGCGGTTCGTGCCGGCCGCCGACGACGTCGGGTACGACGGCGTCACGCTCAGGCCGGTGACATCGGTCCAGACCCCGCCCCGCCGCACCTGGACCTTGGGAGGACTGCTGAACCAGCCGCCGTCGCCGAACATCGTGCCGGTCGTGTAGGCGACCCGGTTGAGGTGGTACGTGCGCGGCCAGGTGTAGCCCCACCAACTGGCCGGCTTGCGTTCGTCGTTCCAGTCGTCCTCGTTCTGGGCCTTGTTGCCGTCGTTGTAGATCGCCGTGCCGAAGTGCGTGGCGCGTTCGATCGGCGTGGTGCCGGGTTCGCGGGCGAGGTTGCGCGAGGCGTCCGGCCCGTTGCCCGGCGTCGTGGGGACGGACGGGGTGAGGGACATCTTCCGCAGCGAGAAGGTGTACGCCCAGAAGTCACCGGCCGGGTAACCGCCGCCGCACGGGCAGACGTTGGACTGCAGCCACATCGATCTGCCGTCCGCGCTGATGTACTTCGACGGGATGGTCGTGGCGTAGCCACCGTGCTTCGAGTGGGTCCACGGATAGCCGCCGAAGTCCTTCGGGGTGAAGTGCTTCCACGGGCCCCACGGGGTGGGCGCCTCGTAGAACTCGTACGTGTACTCCGTCCAGGAGGTGTAGAGGTAGCGCCCCAGCGGCTTGTTGTAGACGACGCCGCCCTGGCTGATCACACTCAGGTCCCGGACGCGGCCCGCGGTTCCCACGTTCTGGTAGATGCGGCGGTCGTCGTGGAGCACCGCCACCCGCTGGTCGATGTTCGAGGTCCAGGTCGGTGTGCCCCCGCTGTCACCGGCGTAGAACTGCCAGGTGGACCGGTCCTGGATGGACGTGGCGGGCACCCGGGCCAGGTAGAGGTCGGTGGGGTCCGGGTCGGGGTCGAAGGTGTCACGCCAGTTGTGGTCCATGCCGTAGGCGTAGACGTAGCCGTCCGGGCTGTTCGCGTTGTCCTTGCCGTAGTCCAGGAACATGACCGTGGTGAACTTCTGGTCCGAGAACATCGGCTCGGTCTTGTTCGACGTCCAAGTGGTGCCCTTGTCGGTCGACTTCACGATCGTCGCGCTCGGTGCGTGGTCCAGCGTGCCCTGCTTGAGGTCCTGGACGGCGAGATACAGCGCGCCGTTCACACACACCATGCCGGTCGGCTTGCGGTAGTACTGCTGCGGGTCGCCCCAGATCCGGCCGACCTCGTCGGCGACCGCCCGCTGCGTGCCGGTCAGGTTTCCCGGCATGCCGCTGATCCGGGCCACGCCGATGTCCCGCCAGGTGGTGCCGAAGCCAACGCCGTCGCCGTAGGCGGTGTAGAGGTGGTCGTCGTTCGACCAGCACGACGGCCACAGGTCGCCGTGTTCCTTGTTGTCGCCGATCGCGGGGGCGCCGACGGTGGCGCCCGGGTCCACGGCGACGGTGGAGAAGTAGGTGCTCTCGGGGGCGTTCGCGAGTGCGGCGGACCCGGCGGGCTCGGTGTCGGCCCGGACGGCCGGTGCGGTCAGCGTCGTCACGGCGGCCAGCCCGGCCGCCAGGGTGATCAGGGTTCTGGATGTACGCACAGGTGTGCTCCTCCACGGGTCGGTCGGGGGATCCTGCTCAGACGGCCAGACCGTTGATCCGGTACTGCATCACCCGGTAGTTCTGGTCGTCGTACCACTGGCTCACGGCCAGGTGGAGGTTGCTGAAGGTCGAACCCGGGACGATGAAGCCGCCGTACGGGCTGGCGACCGCGTTTCCGGATTCGTTGCCGGGGGTGGTGGGGACGATGACGACCTGTTCCTCAGTGGTGAACAGGTTGCTGGTCGGGAGGGCGAAGACCTGGGCGCGGATGCCAAGGGGGCTCATGTTCAGCCAGGTCAGGGCGTACTTGCCGCCCATCGCACGGAAGCAGATCTCGCCCCACCGGCGGCGGGCGGTGATCATGGTCGGGTAGTTGCCCCAGGCCCAGGCGCCGTTCGCGTAGCCCCATGGCTCGTACGCCGCCGGGTCGCCCAGCCGGTCCTGGCGGACGCGGTGCAGGAGGAGGTCGGAGGGGATGTCCCGGTTGAAGACGGTCGACAGGACGTAGCAGTAGCCGTCGTCCGCGACGGCGTACGTCTTCTGCTGGAACTGGCCGCCGTACTGGTCCCCCGGCCACAAACACAGGTACTCCCAGGTCTCGCCGTTGTCCGTCGAGCGCCAGAAGTCGGAGTGGTGGGTCTGGTAAAGCACGCCCCGCATCAGGTGCATGTACATGGTGTCGCCGACGGTGAAGACGTCCGACGGGATCGCGGTCGTGCCGTTCTCGTGGCCCTCCGGGACCAGTCCCACGGCGTGCGAGCCGCCCACGCTGTCGTCGATGACAAGGGAGTTGAGATCGGGATGGCGTGCGCGCAGGCCGACCGGGGCCCGCCAGTCCGGGCCGCCCACGCCGGCTCCGTCGAAGGTGTCTCCGCAGACGAACAGCATCGTGCCGTCGGGGCAGCGGACGGGGATGCCCAGGTCGGTCCAGGGAGCTGCGAACCGGCCGGTCTCGGCCGGGCCGGTGAGGTTTCGGATCTTGGTGCCGGTGATGGCGGCGGGGGCGGCGCTCGCGTGCGGCGCCCCCGCGGTCAGTCCGGCTGCCGTGGTCGCCACGCCCAGGCCTGCGGTGAGCAGGGTGCGGCGGCTCGGTCCGTGCAGGGGTCGTGGTGCAGCGGTCATGCGGAACTCCTCGGAATCGTGGGGGATTTCCTGGTTCGCCTGCTCGCCGGTTCGCCTGCTCATGCGGGTTCCTACGGCTGCACGGTCACGTCTCCACACAGGTGGACCTCGACGCCCAGTTCGGCGAAGAGGGCGGCCTTGGCGCGCAGGGCCTTGTCGGCGGTCGCGGCGTCGGGGGCGTAGGCGACGTTGAGGTGGTTGGCGCGGTGGCGGGCCATGAACTGGTCGCGGCTGACGCCGTGCAGGACCGCGTGCATGATCGGCCACTGCGGGGTGGTGGCGTCGAGCCGGCGCCGGGTCTCCTCCTCGGGCAGCTCGACCGAGGTGGCGCGGCCGAGGTCGACGTGGAGCCGGCCGTCCATCAGGAACACACGTGACCAGACGATCTCGCCCGGCTTGGAGACGCCGCTGAGAGTGCCGCCGCCGAGCGGGAAGTACATCGAGGGCTGGCGCATGCTGTACGACTTGTCGTAGCCGCCGTGGTGGGAGGCGGGCACCGAGCCGGAGATCTCGAAGACCCAGACGAACCGGCCGTCGTACTCCTCGCCCCAGCGGATGTCGTGCAGCGTGGTGGCCGGGTCGAGGCCCATCGCCGTCCAGATGCGGTTGGTGACGAGGGAGTCGACGGCGACGCCTTCATCGACCTCGTTGAAGTGCGGCAGCGGCGCCCCCGCGTACAGCTCGCGGGCGCCGTCACGGCTGCGTACCGGCGGGCGCTGCACGTTGTTCAGCAGGCCCTCGGCGAGGTCGCTCGCCGGGACGGTGTCCTTCAGACCCTGCTGGTACTGGATGCCGACGGCGTCGAGACCGAAGTCGTCGGCGATGCGCAGCGCGGCTATGTACATCCTGAACTGGCTGAGCAGCTGCGCGTCGGTGAGTTCGGTGGCCTCGTCGGTGCCGGTGTGGAAGGTCATTCCGGCATCGTCGAGCCAGTCGCGGACCGCTTGGGCCTCCTCGTCGGAGACCTTGTTCATCTCGGCGACGAGGGCGCTCTGCGAGAGGCGTTCCTTGTAGATGCCGAGCGGGTTGAGGAACTCGTCGTCGATGATGGCGTTGTACATGCCCATGCAGCCCTCGTCGAAGACGCCGATGATCGCCTTCTCCTCGCGCAGCTGCCGGGCGAGGGCCACGCCCAGTTCGGTCTCGGGGTCCTGGCGCGGAGGCGACAGCGGGCGGACGTGGCTGGTGTCGTGGGTCAGGGTGCCCGTCTCCAGCCAGGTACGCAGGCCGTCGCGAGCCCAGTCGTCGGTGAAGTCGGCGCTCCACAGGACGGAGTAGTCGCGGCCCGCCTTGGTCAGGCTGCCGGCGAGGTTCAACAGGCCGACCAGGCCCGGGAATTCACCACTCCAGTTGGCCACGACGAGGATCGGGCCCCGGTGGCTGCGCAGTCCGGCGAGGACGTGATGGCTGTACTGCCAGACGCCCTCGACGACGATCAGCGGGGCGTCCTGGGGCAGGTCCTTGAAGACCTCGATGCCGGCGCGCTGGCTGTCGATGAACCCGTGCCCCTTGCCCTCGTCGACCGGGTGGCCACGGCGCACCGTCCAGCCCAGGTCCGTGAGGGCCGCGGCGAGGTCGTTCTCCAGCTTCTCCTGGGTGGGCCAGCCGGTGACGTTCGCGGCGGGGCGCAGGTCACCGCTGGCCACGGTGTAGACGGTGTGCGGCTCGGCGGCGGAGGGCCGGCGGAGGTCGGGCAGGGTGTAGGCGGTCATACGGTCTCCGTGGTGGTTCGGGTGTGCGCGGTCATGCGATCTCGGTTGTGGTTCGGGTGTACGCCGGTGCGGCAGCGCCCCAAAGGGGCGCGGGGAACTGCGCGACCAGCCACGACGGCGCCGCAGCCAACCGACGACACATCGCGCCAATTCCAGCGGAGCGTCACCGCTCCTGAAGTGCCGCCAGGGCATGGACAGTTGACGAAATCTCCGAGTACAGCCGCCGATACAGGGCGTACAACTCGTCGTAGCGCCAGGTGTGTTCGGTGCGAGGTCGCACCGTCTCCCGCACCGGGTTCCATACGTCGATCGAGGCGTCCCCGACGAGCCGCGCCGCCAGCAGCGCACCGCCGTAGCTGGCGCCGATCGTGGTCGTGCGCAGTTCCTGCGGGCGCCCGGTGATGTCGGAGACGATCTGCGTCCACAGGGACCCCTGGGTGCCGCCGCCCACGGCGACCACGCGGCGGATGTCGCCTCCGGCCTCCTCGAGGACCTCGATGTTGTGGCGAACGCCGAAGCCGGTGGCCTCGAGGGCGGCCCGGTAGAGGTCGCCGCGAGTGTGGGAGAGCGTCAGCCCGGCGATCACTCCGCGAGCCTCCGGGTCCATGACCGGGGTGCGCTCGCCGGAGAAGTACGGGAGCATCAGCAGCCCGTTGGCACCGGGGCCCGACTCGGCGGCGAGGCGGGTGAGTTCGGCGTGGTCCGCGCCCGTGAACAGATCGCGCAGCCAGTTGGTGACGGCGCCGGAGGTGGCCATGCCGCCGGCCAGGTTGCGGGTCCCGGGCAGCGCACCGACCGTGCCCCACAGGGACGGGCTGGTGAGCGGCTTGGGCACGGTGTGGATGAGGAACATGGTAGTGCCGTACATCAGCATCAGATCACCGGTGTGCTGCGCGCCCACGCTCAGGGCCTCGGCCCAGGCGTCGATGGTGCCGGTGGTGACGGGGACACCGGCGGGCAGACCCGTCTCCTGGGCGGCCTCGGCGGTGAGGGCGCCGGCCGGTTCACCGGACCAGCGCAGCGGCGGCAGGTCGATACCGGGGGCGACCTCGGCGGCCCAGGGGTGGTACCACTCGCCCGCGAGCGTGTCGTACAGCGGGGTGCACTGACTGGCCGAGTGGTGGTCCAGCACATAGGTCCCGGTGAGTTTCCTGACCAGCCAGGAGCTAGGCATGTACAGGCGGCGGGCGCGGGCGTAGAGGTCGGGCTCCTCGTCCGCGATCCAGGCGATCTTCGGCCCGGCGGCCTGGGTGGTCAGGGCGGAGCCTGATCGCCGGATGATCTCCTCGGCGCCGAGCCGCTCCTCGATGCGCCGGATCTGACGGACCGAGCGGGTGTCCACGCCGTAGAGGACGGCGGGGCGCAGCGGGATGTCCCGCTCGTCGGTCAGCAGGACGCAGGGGCCCATGCCGCTGACCCCGACGGCGAGCACGACGGCGTCGCCTTCGGCGGTCAGCTCCCGGGCGAGTTCGGTGAACTCGCGCCACCACACGGAGGCGTCCATTTCGAAGCGGCCGGGTCCCGGCCGCGCGGGTGTGTGGTCCCGTACGGCCGAGCGGATCACGGCGCCGTCGAGGCCGACGAGGACGCCCTTGCTGCTCGACGTGCCGATGTCCACGCCGATGACTGCGTTGCGAGGCATGAGGGGCACGTTGGCAGAAATCGATTTCACCGTCAAGGCTGAGCACGCAAGTGGACGTTTTGCAGCGTAAGTTCCGTATCTGACGAGCGCTGATTCGTCTCGAAAGCGGCTTCACGTCTCACCCCTTGACACCCTATGGGGCCCGGCCTACCTTCCGGTGAAATGGATTTCAGAGATGAAGGCACACTACGATGACGACCTTTGGACTCGACGGCATCTCCCGCAGGACGCGAGCCGTGAGCCGTTCCATCAGCGCCGAGAACTTCGACGGAGCCAAGTCCGGCGGCGGCCGGGCCACCGAGGGCACCGGAGCGGTGGCGGCGAGCAGGCTGGGGCCGGGCTGGAAGATCTCCCCCAGCATCGACATCGCCGCCGGCGAGACGGCGGTGCTCGCCGACATCGAGGGCCCTGGCACCATCCGTCACCTGTGGTGCACGACCGACCCGCACCAGGCCTGGCGGGGCACCCTCCTGCGGATGTATTGGGAGGGCGAGGAGGAGCCGGCCGTAGAGGTCCCGCTCGGTGACTTCTTCTGCAACGGCTGGAACACCTTCAGCCAGGTCTCGTCCGTACCGGTCGCCGCGAATCCCAACGGCGGCTTCAACGCGTACTGGCCGATGCCGTTCCGTCGCCGCGCACACATCACGCTGGAGAACCTGACGGCCGAGAAGGTCACGCTCTACTACCAGGTGGACTACGAGCTGGACGAAGTCGGCGAGGACGCCTCGTACTTCCACGCCCAGTGGCGCCGCAGCCACCCGGTGCCGTTCGGCGAGGTGCACACACTGCTCGACCAAGTCACCGGCGCCGGCAGCTATGTGGGCACGTACCTCGCGTGGGGCGTCAACAGCCCGGGCTGGTGGGGCGAGGGCGAGCTGAAGTTCTACCTCGACGGCGACGACGAGTTCCCGACGATCTGCGGCACCGGTACCGAGGACTACTTCGGGGGCGCCTGGAACTTCGACGTGCCCGGCCACGGCTACACCGCCTACACCACGCCGTACCTGGGCCTGAACCAGGTCCTGCGCCCGGACGGGCTGTACCGCAGCCAGCAGCGGTTCGGGATGTACCGCTGGCACGTCCTGGACCCCGTCCGGTTCGCCGCTGACCTGCGTGTCACGGTGCAGAGCCTCGGCATCGGACCGGGCCAGGGCAACGGTCTGCCGCACCGCTACCGGCACACCAGCGACGACATCGCCAGCACCTCGCTCTTCTATCTGGACGCCCCCAGCTCCGCGTCCCGCCCCGCCACTCCGGACCTGCTGACGCTCGAAGTCGACTGAGCGCCGAACTCCCACCCAGCCCCGCCTCTCACTCCGAACACTCCGACAGGAGCGCACGCATGCTCCAGCACGGCAACGACGCCGGGCGCCCGCCCACCACCTCACGCCGACGTTTCCTCACCGCACTCACCGGCGCGGGAGCGGCCCTCGCCGCTCCGGCCCTGCTCACCGGCTGTGGCACGGCCCAGGCGAAGGGCGGCAACCTCCAGTTCTGGAACTTCTACGGACCGCAGCGCTCGCCCGACCCGGCCCTCAACGCGCAGTCCAAGTGGTTCGTCGACATGGTCGACCAGTGGAACGCCACCCACCGGCAGCAGATCGACCTCGTCCACCTGCCGCAGCCCACCTACCTCAACGGCTTCAAGCTGCCGTCCGCCTTCGCCACCGGCGAGGGCCCGGACATCTTCCTGCTCTCCCCCGGCGACTTCCTGCGCTACTACAACGGAGGCGTCCTCGCGGACCTCACCCCGTACATGGAAAAGGCGGCCGTCGACGACTACGGCTCCGCCCTCGACAGCCGCACGGTCGACGGCAAGGTCTACGCCCTCCCCATGGAGGTGGAGCCGCTGGCCATGTTCTACGCCCAGGACGTGTGGGAGAAGGCCGGGCTGTCCGAGGCCGACATCCCCACCACCTGGGACGACATGCTCGACATCGGCGACAAGCTGCGCAGTACGACCCGGGCCGGCCTCGTTTTCGAGACCAACCCGGGCTACTACCAGAACTTCACCTGGTACCCGTGGATGTGGCAGGGCGGCGGCGACGTCCTGGACGAACGGAGCGAGGTCTCCTTCGACTCCCAGGCCACCCGCCAGGCCCTGCGGTTCTGGCAGGACGCGGTACGGCACGGCATCGCGCCGCGCACTCTGCCCGCGGCCGGAGATGTGATCAGCGGCTTCAAGGGCGGCAACGTCGCCATGTGGCAGCAGGGCATCTGGAACGTCTCCAGCTTCAAGGCGTTCGCACCCGAGTACAAATACGGCGTCTTCAAACTTCCGGTACCGGCGGGCGGCGAGTACGTGACCACGCTGGGCGGCTGGTCCTTCTGCGCCAACGCGCAGGGCCGCAACCCCGAGGCGGCGGCCGAGTTCTGCGTCTGGGCGCTGGGCTCCATGAAGGACGACGCCATCAACCGGATGGTCGACTGGTGCGTCGGCGCCAAGTCGGACGTGGCACCCCGCGCCAGCGCCCTGGAGCGCGGCGCCGCCAAGGGCGGCTACAACTCCGCGGCGATGAAGAAGTTCAAGGACGAGATCTTCCCCGGGGGCCGGGCCGAGCCGCGCTATCCCCCGGTCGTCTACAAGGCGATCTCCGACGCCATCCAGGGCACCATGCTCGCCGGCCGCGACGTGGCCGGCGAGGCGGAGAGAGCCGCCCGGTCCATCGCGGCCTACACCAAGAGCTACAAGGGGGCGAGCCTGATATGAGCAGTGTCGCCGCACAACAACGCCGCCGGTCCGTGGCCCCGGCACAGGCTCCCGTCTCCGCCGACGGTCCACGGCTGAGCCGCAAACACCGCGAGTGGCTGGCCGCCGGCCTCTTCCTCGCCCCCGACGTGCTCGGGCTGCTGGTCTTCGTCGCCGTCCCGATGGTCCTGTCCATCGGCCTGAGCTTCTTCCAGGTCAGCGGCTTCGGATCGTACGAATGGATCGGGCTCGGCAACTACGAGCGGATGATGAACGACCCCCTGTTCTGGGACTCGATGAAGATCACCGGCCTGTACGTGGTGATCCTCGTCCCCGTCCTGTTCGGCGTGAGCCTCGGCCTCGGCCTGCTGGTCAAGCAGAAGCTCCCCGGTGTCGGCGTCTTCCGCACGGCGCTCTTCCTGCCGTACGTCATCAGCCTTGTGGTGGTCGGCGTGCTGTGGAAGTTCCTGCTCGACGAGCAGACCGGCGTGGTCAACCGGGCCATGCGCGCGGCCGGTTTCGGCGGCGAGTCGTGGCTCGGCAGCCCGTCCCTGGCCCTCGGCTGTGTCATCGCGGTCATGGTCTGGGTGATGATGGGCTACTACATGATCATTTTTCTGGCCGGACTGCAGGAGATCCCCCGGGAGTTCTACGAGGCCGCGCGCATCGACGGCGCGGGCCCGTGGACCACCTTCCGCACCATCACCTGGCCGCTGCTGCGCCCCACCAGCTTCTTCGTCCTGCTGATGTCGACGGTCGCCGCCATCACCGGCGGCCTCGACCTGATCTTCGTCCTCACCAACGGCGGTCCCGCCAACGGCACTTCGCTGGCGATCTTCTACATCTACCAACAGGCCTTCGGATTCGGGGAGTACGGCTATGCCTCGGCCATGGGCTCCTTCCTGGTGCTGATCATGGTCCTGATCTCCGCGGTGATCTTCAAGCTCACGAGAGGCGGGAGGTTCGACGATGGCGAGTGACACCATGGCGCCCCGGTCCGGCCGACGGCTGCTGTCCCCCCGCGCCGGGCTGACGGCCCTGGCCGTCGTCCTGTCGCTGATCAGCATCTTCCCCGTGCTGTGGATGCTCACGTCGTCCTTCAAGACGCGCGCCACCGTCACGGACGGGAATCTGATCCCCCGGGACTTCACCTTCGACAACTTCGTCTACGTCTTCACCGAGGTCCCGTTCGCCCGCTACCTCTGGAACAGCTTCTTCATCTCCGCGGTGATCACCGTGGCGGCCCTCTTCTTCCACTCGATGGCCGCCTACGCGCTGGCCCGGCTGCGCTTCCCGGGCCGTGAAAAGCTTTTCGGCGCGATCTTCGCAACCCTGCTGGTCACCGCACCGGTGGTGCTGATCCCGCTGTTCCTGGTCGCCCGCGAGCTGAATCTGCTGAACAGCTATGCCGGCCTGATCATCCCGGCGATCTTCAACGCCTTCGGCATCTTCCTGCTGCGCCAGTTCTATCTGGGGCTGCCGAAGGAACTGGAGGAAGCGGCGGTCATCGACGGCTGCGGCCACTGGCGGGTCTACTGGAACATCGTCCTGCCGATGTCGCGCCCGATCCTCTCGGCCCTGGCGATCTTCTTCTTCCTCGCCAACTGGAACGCCTTCGTCTGGCCGCTGGTCGCCACCAACGACCAGGCTCTGACGGTGGTCCAGCTCGGCATCGCCTCGTTCCAGACGCAGTACGGGTCGAACTGGAACTACATCCTGGCGGCCTCGACCGTGGCGGCGCTGCCCATGCTGCTCCTGTTCTTCGCCTTCCAGCGGCAGATCGTGGAGTCGGTCAAGACCTCCGGCATCAAGTAACCGACCACGAACAGCGGGGCTGGTCAGTCCTCGACCGGCCCCGCGGTGCTCTCACGGACCTGGAGCTTCGTGCGGAGCACCACGGTCTGCAAGGGCGCCTGGCCGCCGTCCATGCGCTGCAGCAGCATGTCGGCCGCGGCGCGCCCCAGCTCGTACGAGGGCAGCTCGACCGCGGTCAAGGACGGCCGCACCAGCGACGCCCAGGGCACATCGCCGAAGGAGAGCACTCCGACGCCGGGTGGAGTGCGGCCGACCTCACCTAGGGCGTCGAGGACACCGATGGTCATGAGGTTGTTGGTGACGAACACGGCGTCGGGCGGCTGGTCCATCGTCAGCAGCTCGCGCATCGCCGCCCGGCCGCCATCGACCCGGAAGTCGGCGTGCCGCACATAGTCGTTGTCGACCACGGCACCTGGGGCCGCGTGCAACGCCGCGCGGTAGCCGGCCAGACGTTCCTCCGAAGTGGAGGCACCTGCGGGGCCGGTGATGCAGGCGATCCTGCGGTAGCCGGCCTGCAGCAGATGGCGGGTGGCCACCTCACCGCCGTGCCGGTCGTCGACCCGGACCGCGTCCACGTCGGCGTCGCGCGGCCGGCGGTCGACGGCGACCACGGGTACGCCCCGGGTGATCAGCGGCTCCAGATCTGTCTCGTCCTGGGAGGCCACCGCCACGATCACGCCGGCCATCTGCTCGCCGAGCGCGACCTCGAGGTAGCGGCGTTCCTTGTCGGTGTCCTCGTCGGAGTTGCACAGGACAACCGACAGGCTGGTTCGCTGCGCGGCGTCCTCGACGCCGCGGGCGAGCGAGGTGAAGAACGGGTTCTCGATGTCCGGGATGATCAGGGCGATCACGCTGGACCGCTGTTTGCGCAGCGACCGCGCCAGCCGGTTGGGCGCGAACCCGAGCGCTGCGGCGGCCTGTTGCACGGACTGGGCACGTGCCGGTGTGACGTTGCCGCCGTTGAAGACACGCGAGACGGTCGCCGGGGAAACTCCGGCGGCCCGTGCCACGTCATGGATCGTCACCACCTGCGTCCGCATCCTTTCACCGTGAGTAGTGCTCACCCTACCTCGCCGATGAAAAGGATTTCATCCCTGTTTGGAAGAGGACCACCTGCCCACCCGTCTCCCGTGACTGCGCCCGGACAGACCTCGCACAGCGAAGCGGAGACTCCCGCACTCAAGCGGGTCATCGGTCCCGGACTGCTGACTCTGTTCGTAGTGGGCGATGTCCTCGGCACCGGCATCTACGCCGCCACCGGCGAGGTCGCGGGCAAGATCGGCGGGGCCCTGTGGCTGCCCTATGCGGTCGGCTTCGTGGTCGCCCTGGTCACCGCGGCGTCGTATGTGGAGCTGGTCGGCAAGTATCCGCGCGCGGCGGGCGCCGCCCTCTACACCCAGAAGGCCTTCCAGGTCCCGTTCCTGACGTTCATCGTGGCCTTCATGGTCATGAGTTCGGGGCTGTCCTCGGCGAGTGCGGCGGCCCTGGCGTTCAATGGTGACTACATGGCGGAGTTCACCGATCTCTCACCGACGCTCATCGCGATCCTCTTCGTCGTGGCGCTCGCCGCGATCAACCTGCGCGGTGTCGCCGAGTCGGTGAAGGTCAACGTCGCCATCACCTGCGTCGAGCTGACCGGGCTGCTCGTCATCATCGCGATCGGCGCCGTCGCCGTCCTCGCGGGCGAAGGCGAGCCCGGGCGACTCGGCGACGTGCAGGCGGGCGGCACCGGCCTGGCACTGGTGACCGGGGTGCTGGGGGCGACGGCGCTCGGCTTCTTCGCCTTCGTCGGCTTCGAGGACTCGGTCAACATGGTCGAGGAGACCAGGAATCCCGCGCGGATCTTCCCCCGGGCCATCTTCGTGGGCGTCGCCGTGGCCGGCGCGCTGTACGTTCTCGTCGCGCTGATCTCCTCGCTCATGGTCTCTCACCAGGATCTCGCGGGCTCTTCGGCGCCGCTGTTGCTCGTCGTGCAGGAGAGCGGGGTCGACTTCCCGGCGAAGCTCTTCGCCCTCATCGCGCTGTTCGCCGTCTCCAACTCGGCCCTGATCAACATGATGATGGCGTCCCGGCTCTGCTACGGCCTGGCCAATGAGCAGGTGCTCCCCCGTGCCATGGGCCGTGTCCTGCCGAATCGCCGGACGCCGGTGACGGGCATCGCCTTCGTCACTCTCATCACCGTCGGCCTGGTGACGACCGGCGAGATCAAGGGACTTGGCGACACCACGTCATTCCTGCTGCTGTGCGTCTTCGCCGTGGTCAACACGGCGGTACTCGTCCTGCGCAAGGACCGTGTGGAGCAACGGCACTTCCGCGCACCCAGCTGGGTGCCGGTGCTCGGCGTGATCACCTCCGTGATCCTGGCCAGTCCGCTCGCGGAACGGGACGCCGACGTCTACGTCCGCGCCGGCGTCCTGGTCGCGATCGGGCTGGTCCTGTGGGTGATCAACCGGGTGGCGATGCGTTCGACGACGACGGCTCGAGGGCCGTGTGTCACGGCGAGTCACGGGTACCCGTAGTGCCGAAGTGCCGTCGAGGCCCTTTCAGCCTCCCTTTCGGGCTCTCTAGGAGATGACTCGGATGCTCTTCATCGGACTGCTCCTCCTCGCGGGCGCCGCCGCGTTCACCGGGCTCGCAATCAGCGACAATCTGTCCGGCGGCCCTGAGTACACCGTGTCCGTCCTCGGCAACGACATCGCGACCATGAACACCCTGGCCGTCTTCTGCTCCGGCCTCGCCCTGGCGCTGGTCTTCTGCCTGGGCCTGGCCATGGCGATACGCGCGACAGCCCACCGACGCGCCAGGAGCCCCCGCGCCCGCCGAGCCCGGTTCACCGGTCCGGACACGGCGACCGGACCGCACCCTCAGCACTGACGGGGCAGGAGACGGGCGAGCCAGTCGGTGCGGGTGCGGCGGGCCGTGGCCGAGATCTGTGCCTGCGGGAACAGCGCGTCGAAGCCGTGGAAGCCGCCCGCCCAGACGTGCAGTTCGGCCTGGCCGCCGGCCGCCCAGACGCGGGTGGCGTAGTCGGTGTCCTCGTCGCGGAAGACCTCGGAGGAGCCGGTGTCGATATAGGTGGTCGGCAGGCCCGAGAGGTCGTCGGCCAGCGCGGGTGAGACGTACGCGGGTATCTCCTCGTCGGTGAGGTCGCCGAGGACGGCGTGCCATCCGAACGCGTTCATCTCGCCGGTCCAGACACCGGGAACGCCGGAGTACTGGCGGCTGGAGGTGGTGGCGTTGCGGTGGTCGAGCATGGGGCAGATCAGCACCTGCGCAGCGATCGCCGGGGTGCCGAGATCGCGGGCCAAGAGGGTGACGCCGGCGGCGAGCCCGCCGCCCGCGCTGGCGCCCGCGACGATGATCCTGGCCGCGTCGATGCCCAGTTCGTCGGCGTGCTCGGCGATCCAGAGCAGGCCCTGATAGCAGTCGTCGACCAGGGTGGTGCCGGTGGCCTCCGGGGCGAGCCGGTAGTCGACGGTGACCACGACCGCACCGAACCGGTCGAGCCACTCCAGGGGGATGTCGATCTGCGAGAAGCGGTCGCCCATGACCATCCCGCCGCCGTGGATCCAGTAGATGCAGGGCGCGGCGGGGGTGGTGGGGTCGGTCCGCGCGGGGCTGAGGACTGACAGGCCGATCTGGGCGCCGTCCTTGGCGGACACGGTCATGTCGCGCCGCTCGACCTGCCGGTGGGCGAGGAGGGACTCGACGGGCGTCGAGGGGAGCTGACGCAGTTGGGCGAGGAGTTCCGGGGTGAGCTGGGACATCAGGGGCATGTCGGCCAGGAGTTCGCGCAGTTCGGGGTCAAGGGCGGGGCGTGCCGTGGTCATGGTTGCTGCCTTTCGGGGCGTCGGGCGAGAAGAGGTCCGTGTTCGATCCGCGGGCTTCAGAGAGCGGCCTTGCCGCGGACCGGGACGTAGTCGGTGAACTCGGATTCCTTGGCCAGCAGCCCGTCGATCCGCGCCACGATGGCCTGGGCGGCCTCGCCGGCGAAGATCCGGTGGTGGTCCTCCTCACTGGTCCAGCCCTCGGTGACGTGGACGACGTCGGGGTCGGACGCGGAACGGGAGACCAGGTAGACGACGCAGTGTTCGCTCGCGCCGGGGCTGCCCTCGTTCAGGCCGGTCAGCAGCAGGTCGACCAGCCGGTCGCCCATTCCGGGCCTGGCGGTCAGGGTGGCGTTGAAGCCATAGGTGGCGTTCATGGCTGCCTTCTTTCTCGGTGAGGGAGTGAAGTGATTCCATTGAACGCCGCTGACCTGCGGAAACGTTAGAACAATGCTCGTCGGCGCTTGCACGATCCTCGCAGCCACGGGAGACCGGACGCGGGGATGGTGCTGCAATGGACGCATGCACCTCGAAGAGCTCCGCACCCTGCTGGCCCGGCACGCCCGCCCCGACTGGACCACCGCCATCGACGGCGTCCTCATCTCGAAGGTCGACCGGCCGGATCCGCCGGCACCCTCCATGTCCGGCACGGTGCTCGCGGTCATCGCCCAGGGCGCCAAACGCCTCGCACTGGGCGACCGGGTCTACGAATACGGCGCCGGGCAGTATCTGGTCGCATCCGTGGACCTGCCCGTCACGGGGCAGTTCACCCAGGTCGAACCCGAGCGACCCGCCCTCGGCTTCGGCCTGACCCTGGAGCCGTCCGCCGTGGCCGAACTGCTGCTGCGGGCCGGCCCCGGCGACCTCCCCCGCGCCGACTCAGGCGTGCCATCGGGCATCGCCGTCAGCGACGCGTCAGCCCCGCTGCTCGACGCGGCGGTCCGGCTGCTGCGCCTGCTCGACGAACCTCGCGACCGGGCCGTACTGGCCCCGCTGGTCAAGCGCGAGATCCTGTGGCGCCTGATCACCAGCGAGCAGGGGGCGACGGTTCGCCAACTGGGCCTGGCCGACAGCGGCCTCAGCCATGTCTCCCGCGCCGTGCGCTGGATCCGCGAGCACTACGCGCAGCCCTTCCGGGTCGAGGACGTGGCACGCATGTCCGGCATGAGCGTCTCCGCCTTCTACCGCAACTTCCAGGCGGTCACCGCGATGAGCCCCATCCAGTTCCAGAAGCAGATCCGGCTGCAGGAGGCCAGGCTGCTGCTCGCCACCCACCCGGGCGATGTCACCGGCGTCGGCCGGCGCGTCGGCTATGACAACCCCTCACAGTTCAGCCGGGAGTACCGCCGCCAGTTCGGGGCTCCCCCGAGCCAGGATGCGGCCCGCCTGCGCGACACCGCACGCAGTCCCGTGAGCGTCATCCCTTGAGCGGGCTGGGTGATGGAAGAGGATCATGCAAGGCAGGGCGAGGATAGGTCTACTGTCAACGCAGGTCAGAGCGATTCAATGGGGTCATCGGTTCTTCCGCGGAGCAGGAAAATGCTTGTCCCTCCGCGGACCCCACCACATCGCAAAGGACCCAGCATGAAGACCGTTCTGATCACTGGCACGTCGTCCGGCTACGGGCGGGCGACCGCCCTCCACTTCCACGCGCAGGGGTGGAACGTCATCGCCACCATGCGCACCCCGCGTCCGGACGTCCTCCCCGAGTCGGACCGGCTCCGCATCGTCGAACTCGACGTGACCGAGCCCGAGTCCATCACCGCCGCGTTCGAGGCGGCGGGGCCCGTCGACGCCCTGGTCAACAACGCGGGCGTGCCCTCGATCAGCGTGTTCGAGGGCACGCCCATGGCCCGTGTACGGGAGGTGTTCGAGACCAACACCTTCGGTGTGATGGCGACGACGCAGGCGGTACTGCCCCGGTTCCGGGAGCGGGGTTCCGGCGTGGTGGTCAACGTGACCTCCAGCGTGGTGCTGGGACACATGCCGCTCTCGGCCGTCTACAAGGCGAGCAAGATGGCCATCGAGGGGTTCACCGCGTCCCTCGCGCTCGAACTCGCGCCGTTCGGTGTGCGGGCGAAGACGGTCGCGCCGGGCGCCTGCCTGACCACGAACTTCGCAGCCAACGCGACGAACGGCGCCTCGCTGGACCAACTGGTCCCGGCGCCCTACGCGGCGTTCGCGAAGAAGGCCATGGACGGCTTCATGGGCCAGGACGTCTTCACCGAGGAGAGCGACGTCGCCGAGACGGTCTGGCGGGCCGTGCACGACACGACCGGCCAGCTCCGCTTCCCAGCCGGCCGCGACGCGGTCTGGCTCGCCCAGGCGAAGTGACCGACCAGCGGGCAAGGTGACACCGCCTACCGGCTGTTGCCCGCCAGACGGCCCGGCCTCACTTCAGGTGCCGGTCGTAGAACCGGTCCCCGTCCTCCCTCTCGAACCACGGGGTACCGAGGTGTCCGCCCAGATTGGCGTGCAGCGTCTTCTCCTTGCTGCCGAAGGCGTCGAAGAGGTCCAGGGCCCGTTGCCGGGGGTTCCCTTCGTCGTCCCACTGCAGCAGCATCAGCAGCGGAATGGTGACCTGCCGGGCCTCCTCGCGCTGGGCGCGGGGCACGTAACCCCCGGCGAAGAAACCGGCGGCCGCGATGCGCGGCTCGGCCACCGCAAGGCGGATGCCGAGGGCGGTCCACCCCGAGTACCCGACCGGACCGCCGATCTCGGGCAGTGCGAGGAGGGCGTCCAGGGTGGTCCGCCATTCCGGTACCGCCTTTTCGACCAGGGGGCCGACGACGGACTCGAAGATCTCGTCGACCGGCTCGCCGGCCTGCATCGCCCGGCGGAGGTCGGCGCGGGCCTGCTCGTCGGCGGCGGAGCGGGGTCGGTCACCGCACCCGACGGCGTCGATGGTGGCCACCGCGTAGCCGTACGCCGCGGTGAGCCGGGCCCGGGCCACCAGCCGGGCATCCCGCTTGGGCAGGCCGTTGTTGTGGGCCATCAGGATCAGCGGGGCCGGTGCGGCGGATTCGGGCGTCCACAGGGTGCCGGGGATCTCGCCGAGGGTGAATTCGCGTTCGAGGACGCCGTCGTCGAGACGCTGTTCGGAAGTGAATCGCATGGTCGTGCCTTTCGGGAGTGCTCGTGAACGGCGCTCCCGGACGACCTGCCTATCGCCCGACCGTGACCCCGGAGGGAAGCACCCATGTCGATACGTTCACGGGTACCACCTCCTCGTTCTCTCGCACGGCCTCCGGAAAAGTAGCAGTGGCCGCCTTGGTCCACCAACAGGTTTTCAGTGGCTCTGCCGCTGACGTTCCGCACGCCGCTGGATGAGTTCCTCGACGGCGCTGGGCAAGGTCGTCTCGAAGTCGATCAGCTTCGCCCACGTCGGCGTCATCACGATGCGGACCATGCCGTCGTAGAGCGAGCGGACCTCGGCCTCCCACTCGACCCGTTGCTCGGCCGTCATCGTGTACGAGCCGTTCATCTCGAGGTACTCCTCGGGAATGCCGTCCACGTCGTCGAGTTCGACGGTGCCGCGGACGAGCAGGATCTTGGGCGGGTGCACCTCGGTGTCGATCGTGAGGGCGACGGCCGGGTTGTGACGGAGCGAAGCCAGCTTCGGGGCGTTCCTCGACGTGCACATCACGATCTCCTTGCCGTTCCAGGAGAAGGCGATCGGGATGTTCCGCGGTGTCCCGTCCTTGGCCACGTAGGCCAGGCGGCAGAGGTCACGGGCCAGCAGCTCCTGGCTCAGCGGGCGATCGAGGATCTCGGTGACCTGGTCGTTCGTCATGGTGGGCCTCCTGGGGTCGGGCGACCAGGGTGGTCGCTTCTGGCCCTGGGACGGAGTCATCACGCCGTTCTCGACATCCTCGGTGGTCAGCGAGACCGATATGGCCGTATGTCTCCGTGGAGGTTGGTTAGGGTTGCACACACCGGTGACACGATGGGGGGGGCTCGCGTTGGATCGCCTGCTGCCCCCGTCCTTGCGCGCGTGGCTGGGGCTGATCGCGGCCCTCGCCGCTCTGGTGGTCGTCGGGGTCGGAGGCTTGTACGCCGACCAGGGCGAGCCCGGCCGGGTGGACAGGTGGATCATCGAGCCGACGGCGGACAGCGTGCGGCCGCCGTGGCGGTACGTCGCTCTGACCATCGACTTCCTGGGGGAGCCCGCCGGAGCGGCGATGCTGGTCGTGGCCGCCGTGACGGGGTGCCTGCTGCTTCGGCGTCCTCGTGCGGCGGTGCTCGTCGTGGTCGGCGTCGGTGTGACCGTGGGGACGGCGAGGCTGCTCAAGCACCTGGTGGGACGCACCATCCACGGCCCCGGCAACCTGTCCTACCCGAGCGGGCACACCGCCTTCCTCACCGCGCTCGCCCTGGTGGCCGCGCTGCTCGCGACCGGTCGGCTCGGCCTCGGCAGGACGGCCGGCACATCACTCGTGATGGGAGCGCCGCTGGTGGCCGGCGGCGCCATGGGCTGGGCGCAGGTCGCGCTGGGCGCGCACTACCCGACCGACGTCCTCGGCGGCTGGTGCACCGCGCTGGCGGTGATTCCGGCGACCGCGTGGCTGGTCGACCGGATCGCCGACCGGCAGGCCGACCGGCAGGCCGACCGTCTGGCCGACGCCGGTCGGCAGGCGCGTCGCTGACGGCACGTCATGTCACCGTCGCGTCATGCCAAGCGGCGGAATACCGGCTTCACCGGCCGCCCGCCCACCCAGGGAGTGGGGTCGCCGGCGTCAAGTGCCTTCCGGTACACGGCACATGCCTGGGCCACCACCGCCACGGTGTGGTCGATGTCGGCCTCGCTGAGCGCGCTGCTCACCACGAACGACGGGGCCAGTACCCCGCCCGCGAGGAGTTGGCGCAGGAACAGGGTGCGGTACGGCTGCGACGGCTGCCGGTTCTCGTCGAGGGTGGCGAAGACCAGGTTGCTGGCCCGGCCCCGGACGACGACGTGGTCTCCGACGCCCATGCTCGCCGCGGCGTCCCGGACACCGGCCGCCAACCGCTCGCCGAGGGCGTGCAGTTGTGCGGTGATGCCCTCCTCGACGTAGGTGGTCTGCACGGCCATCGCGGCGGCCAGGGAGTGCGTTTCCGCACCGTGCGTGGTGGACAGCAGGAACACCCGCTCGCCGGAGTGACGCAGCCCGCCCCGCTCCATCAGCTCGCGGCGCCCGGCGAGCGCGGAGACGGCGAACCCGTTGCCCAGCGCCTTGCCGAACGTGGAGAGGTCGGGGACGACGCCGTACAGGCCCTGGGCGCCCGCCTCGGACCAGCGGAGGCCGGTGATCATCTCGTCGAAGATCAGGACGCAGCCGTACCGGTCCGCCAGCTCACGCAGCCCGGCGAGGTAGCCGGGCGGCGGCTCGATGTGGCCGGCGGGTTCGAGGATCAGGCAGGCGATCTCGCCGACGTACCGGTTGAGCAGCGCCTCCGTGGCGGCAAGGTCCCCGTACGGGAACGCCACGGTGAGCTCGGTGGTCGCCGCCGGAATACCGGCGGACATCGGCGTCGTACCGATGAACCAGTCGTCGACGGAGAAGAACGGGTGGTCGCCGCAGATGGCCACCCGTGGGCGCCCGGTGACGGCGCGGGCCAGGCGGACCGCGGCGGTGGTGACGTCGGAGCCGTTCTTCGCGAACTTCACCATCTCGGCGGTCGGCACCGTGGCCAGGAAGCGTTCCGCGGCCTCGACCTCCACGATGGACGGCCTCACGAAGTTGCTGCCGCGGTCGAGTTCCCGCCGGGCCGCCTCGGTCACGCGGGGGTGGGCGTGGCCGAGGCTGACCGACCGCAGGCCTGAGCCGTACTCGATGTAGCGGTTGCCGTCGATGTCCCACACATGGGCACCGTGGCCGTGGCTGATGACCGGGGCCAGGTGCTCGGGGTACTGGTCGTCGCCCTTGGCGTAGGTGTGCGCGCCGCCGGGGATCATGGCGTGCAGCCGCTCGTTCGCCTGCCGCGACCGGGGCAGTCGGAATTCTTCGGTGTCCACGACGACCTCAACTCTCCCTGTGCTTGAGGACGTCGGCGAGGCTCGGCGCCTCCCGGTCCCGCTGAGACATCGAAGTGACCGGCAGCGGCCAGGGGATGGCGAGCTCCGGGTCGTCGAAGGCGATCGTCACGTCCTCGGCCGGATCGTGCGGGCGGTCGATCCGGTACGAGGTGTCGGCGGTCTCGGTGAGCGCCTGGAAGCCGTGCGCGCAGCCCGCCGGGATGTACAGGGTCGTCTGGGTCTCGCCGGACAGTTCGAAGAACGCCCGGCCCAGGTACGTCGGCGAGTCGGGCCGCAGGTCCACGACGACGTCGAAGATCTTCCCGTACGAGCAGCGCACCAGCTTGGCCTCGCCGGCACCGGAACGCAGGTGCAGGCCGCGCAGCACGCCCCGGACCGAGCGGGACAGGCTGTCCTGGACGAAGGCGTTCGGGTCGAGGCCCACCGAGCGGACCACGTCGGCGTCGAAGGTGCGGCAGAAGAAGCCGCGCTCGTCGGCGTACGGCGTCGGCTCGAAGAGGTACGCGCCGGCGATCTCCGGGACTTCGATCGCTTTCATGGAGTCTCCTGCGTGGTGTGGGTGCGGCCGGCCGGCGGGAACAGGGCCGTGGTCAAGGCGGTGAACTGGTCCTCGACGCGCCGGGCGGCGTCCTCGTTCCGCTCCGGGAGGGTCCGCCGCAGCTCCGCCGATCGCTGTTCCAGCTCCCGGAACTGCTCGAGCAGCCTGTCGGCGTCGACCTCGCGCGCCGGGTGGCAGTACGCGCCGAGTCCCATCTGGGCCATGAGATCGTCGCTCTTCTCCGAATAGCTGACGGCGAGCGTCGGCGTGCCGACCTTCAGCGCGCAGACCAGGTTGTGGTAGCGGGTCGCCACCACGGTGTCGGCGGCCGCCGCCTCCTTCATCAGGTCGGCGAGCGAGGCCGCCTCGGCGGCGGTGACCAGCGGCGAGTCCACCGCGTCGAGGACCGCGGCGGCCACCGGCCGGTCGAGCTCGTCCCCGGTGAGCAGCCGGACCGGCCGGCCGTCCTCGACCAGCGCGCGGACGAACCGGATCGTCCCGTCGAGGTAGCGCCGGTGGATCTCCTCGGCCCGTGCACGCTCGTCGTTGCTGCCGTGCCAGGCCATGACGCCGACGCAGACCGGGCCCGGCGGGCCCGAGGGCGTGCTCGCCCGCGGCGCCGGCAGCGAAAAGGCGAGGTCCGGATAGACCTCGTCGCGCGCGGTGGCCACGCCCATCGCCCGTATCGCGTCGCGGGAGTGGGCGCCCCGGAACGACCGGTACGCGGCCAGCCGCGCCGACCAGCGCACCAGGGTCCGGGTCGCCCGGTCGCCGATCTCGGAGGCGCCGACGCTGACCAGTGCGACCCGGGTGCGCAGCAGCCGGCCGCTCGCGCAGAGCAGGAACAGCGAGTACGGGAAGCCCCACGGCCGCAGCGGCAGCGTGGTCTCCAGGACGCCCGTGCCCGGCACGATCACCACGTCGTGCCGGCGCACCCAAGCGGCGGTGCGGACGGCGTCGACGAGCTTGCCCAGACCCTTCGTCGCGATGGCGACGACACTCGAAGCGGTCCGGTACTCACCGCGGTTCCAGTTCATCCGCGCCGCGGGGATCCCGTACCGGGCCGTGATGACCTCGGGCCCGCCGCACAGCGCGTCCACGACCGCCTCCGGGTGCTCGGTGCGCAGGTACCCGAGGATGGCCTCCAGTGACGCGTCGTTGCCGGAGTTGCCGGCGCCGAACAGGCCGAACAGGCCGACGCGCACCTGAGTTCTGTTCGTCGAGGTCATGCCTGCCTCCCCTCCCGGCCGGCGACGATCGCGTCGACGGAGACCGTGAGCCCGCCCGGGTCGACCGGGGCGCGGTCCTCGACCCGCTCGCCCGCACCCGGCCGGGTGCGGCTGGTCATCCACGCGGCCAGGTGGCGGTAGCACGCGCGCCGGTCGGCCGGGGACAACGGCGCCCGCCGGATCGCCGAGACGAAGCCCCAGACGTACTCGGCGAGCAGCCGGGGCGTCGGATGCAGCGGGCCGGCCCGGCGCGGGTCCAGATTGACGCACCGGGAGCGCTTGGAGGG
This sequence comes from Streptomyces sp. NBC_00457, assembly GCF_036014015.1. NCBI lineage: Bacteria > Bacillati > Actinomycetota > Actinomycetes > Kitasatosporales > Streptomycetaceae > Streptomyces > Streptomyces sp. NBC_00457. The sequence continues at coordinate 1,711,965 of NZ_CP107905.1, forward strand.
GTTCGCCCGCTCGGCGCGGGTGGGGTGGTCGCGACGGAAGTACAGCAGCTCCGGCACCTGGTGGAAGGGCCCGTGCAGGGTGATCTCGGCGACGAACGTGCGGTCCGCGTGGTGGTAGCTGTCGTGCGGCTTCACCCGGCGCAGCACGTCGGCTCGCATCACCCCGTAGAAGTCGTCGCCACCGGGCTCGAACAGCAGGCTGCGGAAGCGCTCCGGCGCGTGCGGCGAGTCGGTGGCCAGCCCGTACTCGTACGGGACCGTCACCTGGCCGTCGCCGTCGATGACCGCCTGGCCGCTGTGCGCGAGGACCATGTCCGGCCGCTCGTCCAGCGCCTGAACGCAGCGCCGCAGCAGGTCCCGGGCGTACAGGTCGTCGTGCGAGGCCCACTTGAACAGCTCGCTCCGGCACTCGGTGAACACGTAGTTGTGGTTCGGTGCGGCGCCGATGTTCCGGGGCAGCCGGAGATAGCGGATACGCGAGTCCTTCGCGGCGTACCGGCGGCAGATGTCCTGGGTTCCGTCGGTCGAGGCGTTGTCGGAGATGACCAGCTCGAAGTCCTCGTAGGTCTGGCCGAGCAGGGCATCGAGCGACTCGGCGAGGTACTCCTCCCCGTTGTACACGGGCAGGCCGATGCTGAGCCGGGGATGGCGGGTCATGTGGTCCTCTCTTCGCTGATGGTGTTGTGCCGGTGCTCGCGCAGGGCGGACCGCAGCTGCAGCCACCACAGGACCGAGGCGCCGAGGTTCGCGGCGGCGACGCCCCAGGCCGAGCCGGCCGTGCCGGCCACGGCCGCACCGCCGACCCCGCCGCCGACGTAGCAGGCGGAGGCGAACAGTTGGCAGCGCAGGCTGCGCCGGGCGGCGGCGAGCGCGCGGAGCCCGGCCGCCGCGCCGACGCCGAGGCCGGCGCCCGCGACGCCGAGCGAGATGGGCACGATGAGCTCGGAGGACGGGTACCAGACGCTGCCGAGCACGTGCTCGCCGAGACGGTCCGGCACCAGCAGCAGCGCGGTGCCCCAGAGCACTGCGGCGGCGGCCAGCCCGGCGCCGAGCAGGAGGCAGAACCTGCCCAGTTGATGCGGGGCCTGCCGCAGCACCCGTGCCGCCTCCGGGACGGTGACCAGCGAAAGACCCATCAGCACGGCGAGGAACGGGCCCATCAGGAGCTCCGCGCCCCGGACCACACCCACCGCGCTCACCGCGACGACCAGGCCGAGCCCGTACGCCCGCAGCAGGCTCGCGCCGCTGACGCCGACGTTCTCGAGCAGGTATCGGTAGCCGAGGTCGCGCTGCTCGCGAAGCCAGGCGCGCGCCCGGGTCGGCCGGGGCAGGATGCCGGACTGGACGCAGCCGTACCCCGCGGCCACCGCCGCCGACCCGCCCCAGGCGAGCACGAAAGCGGTCACGGTGCCCACGCGGGCGGCCGCCACCAGGGCCGGGATCAGCGCAGCGCCCCACACGAGGTCGTTGACGAACGCCTTCCGCCCGGCGCCCGCGGCGAAGAACGAGAACCGCCAGGCGTCCTGCAGCAGCAGTCCCGGCATTACCACGCCGAGGCCGACGAACGCGGCGCCCATGCTGCCGCCGAGCCCCAGCCCGACCACGACGGACGCCACGCCGATGACACCGCCGACGCCGAGCGCGGTACCCGTCGACCGGGTCGTCGCCGCGCGCCAGGACGGCTCCGGCACACCGCTGAAGCGCACCACGAGCGGGTCGGTGGCCAGTCCGCGGGAGACGTTGAGCACCACGCCGTAGGTCACCCAGGCCAGGCTGAACACGCCGAACGCGGCCAGCCCGAGCGAGCGTGCCACGTACATGCCCACCACGAAGTTGCTGATGCTGGAGACCGCCTGGTCGGCCAGTCCCCAGGACAGCCGGCCGGCGAGGGCCCGCCGGGCGGATCCGGCCGGTCGCGCCGTCTGCTCCCCCTTGGTGGTCATCGGCGTCATGTCTTGATCAGCCCGGCTCCGTGCAGGGCGTCGGCCGCGGAGGCGACGGTGCCGAACGGCAGCCCGGACCGCTCGGCGACGTCCAGCAGGCTGTGGTCGCCGTCGGACAGGTTGAGGACCCAGAGCATGGCCATCTGGGCCTGCTTGGTGTCGCTGCGGCCGCCGAGCGCGTCGTACAGCCCGCGCCGGCCCAACTGCGGTTCGCCGTAAGGGCTGAGGTTGACGTACTGCCGGTTGCGGTCGAGGACTGCGGACGCCTCGCGGCAGACCGCGAGGGTGTCCGCCATCGCCTCCGGGGAGACGAAGTCCAGATTGTCCGCCGAGGTGTGGTATTCGGGGTAGCCGGCGTACGGGGTCCGGGTGAGCGAGCCCACGCCCAGGTCGAACCCGGGCGAGCAGTACTGCCGCTCGTCGTAGCCGTACGGCGTGAACTCCTTGACCTGGTGCGGGCGTTCGGAGGCGGCCAGCACGTGCCGCATCACCCGGTCGATCTCCGCGTCGCCGCGCCTGCTCTGCTTGTACGTCAGGTGGCCCGAGTCTCCGGCGCAGGCCAACACCAGGCCGTGCTTGACTCGCTCCACCCGCTCCGCGTTGCGGGCCAGCCAGGTGATCGCTCCGATGGTGCCGGGGGCGAAGATGAACCGGTAGGTGTAGTACGGCGTTTGCCGGGCCAGCTCCCGGGCCAGGAACGTCGCCACGGCGATGCCGGCCAGGTTGTCGTTGGCCAGCGACGGGTGGCAGACGTGGCAGGAGACGATCACCTCGTCCTGGACCTGCCCGGGGACGACATGCTCGGCGTAGGTGAGGTGGCCGTCCGCGAGCGTGGAGTCGATGCGCACCTCGTAGTCGCCGTCCGGCATCGCGTCCAAGGTCTCCTGGGCCAGGCAGAATCCCCATTCCGGCTTGTAGTAACTGGTGCGGTACGGCACCCAGGCCGGGTGGTCCGGCAGGGTGTGCAGGTGTTCGCGCAGCTCGGCCAGCGGCATGGTCGTCGCCACCGGCACGCTGTAGCCGAGCACGTGCAGGCTGGACGCGGCGAAGTCGACGACCCGCTTGCCTGCGCTGTCGGCGATGTACGCGTCGCGGATGTTCCACTCCTGGGGCACGGTCCAGTCGAGCACCTGCGTGCCGGTCGGCACCTCGTGCACCTGCAGCGGGATGTACTCGCCGACGATGTCCAAGGTGGCACGCACGCCGTCGCCCGTGATGCTCCGGCAGAGCGGGTACATCCGCTCCACCAGGGCGTACATCTCCTCGCCGATCTCGGTCACGGGCGCCACCGCAGGGTGTCGTCGACGGTTCCGGCCTCGGACGCCGCGCGCAGCACGGCGAGGCGGGTGAAGCGTTGCTCGAAGGCCTCGCTGGTCAGGCCGAACTTCTGGTAGGCGTCCGCGAGTTCCAGCGCGCCCTGCTTCACCGTCCACTCGCAGTCGAAGCCGGGTATCGCGGCCCGGAACCGGGAGAAGTCCACCCGGTACGACCGCGGATCGGCGCCGTTCTCCCCGGTGATCACCACCTTCACGCCGGACACCGCCTCGGCGACCTGCTCGGCGATCTGGGCGACCGTGACGTTGTTGATCTCGCTGCCGATGTTGAACGCCCGGTCGTGCACCGCTTCCCGCGGCGCGGCCAGCGCCGCCGTGAAGGCCCGGGCGATGTCGGCTGCGTGCACCAGCGGGCGCCAAGGGGTGCCGTCGGAGAGCACCAGGACCTCGCCGGACAGGAGCGCGTGGCCCACGAGGTTGTTCAGCACGATGTCGGCGCGCAGCCGGGGCGAGTAGCCGAAGGCGGTGGCGTTGCGCATGAACACCGGGGTGAAGTCGCCGTCGGCCAGCGCGTGCAGGTCGTCCTCCACCCGCACCTTGGACTCCGCGTAGGGCGTCACCGGGCGCAGCGGGGCGTCCTCGCCCACCAGGCCGTCGCCGCCGGCGGCGCCGTACACCGAGCAGGTCGACGCGTACAGGAAGCGTCGCACTCCGGCGTCGCGGGCCAGCCGGGCCAGCCGTACGGAGGCGTGGTGATTGATGTCGTAGGTGAGGTCCGGCGCCAGCGATCCCAGCGGGTCGTTGGACAGCGCGGCCAGGTGGATCACGGCCTCCACCCCGGCCACGTGCTCGGCCGTGATGTCACGCAGGTCCACCCGGTGCCCCGGCGGGTCGGCGGGCGTCGGGCCGAGGACGCAGTCGGCGAACAGGCCGGAGTCGAGGCCGACGACCTCGTGCCCGGCGGCCGCGAGGACCGGGGCCATCACGGTGCCCAGGTAGCCCTGGTGTCCGGTCAGCAGTACGCGCAAAGTTCAGTCCCCCAGATCGAGCGTGAGTTTGGTGACGGCGAACGCCTCGGCGTATCGCTCGTGGCATTCGATGCCGCGGATCCGCGCAAGGCCGAGGAAGGCCTCCCGGTCGTACCAGGGCCGGTGCCGCTGCGAGGCGTAGTGCTCCTGCAGGAGCCGCACCTTCTGTTCCGCGATCTCAGGCGACAGCGGCTGGTACGCCCCCATACGGCCGAGATCGCCGTCCCATTTGACGATCTCGTAGCCGAGCACGAGGTGGTCGCGGAACGCGGTGGGTATCAGCTGCGCCAGGCCGCGGTGGTCCTGGTGCGCGTCGTCGGTGCGCGGGGCCAGGATCAGATCCGGGTCGGTCTGTCCGCGCAGCTCCTCGACCGCTGCCTTGGCCTCGTCCCAGTGCACGGGCAGCCGGCCGTCCGGCAGCTTGTGCACGGTCAGCCGCAGGTCGGCGCCCGGGCAGAAGGCGGCGAGCGCGGCCTGCTCCTCCTGCTCGCGCTCACTGCCGCCGCCGGAGAGCACCAGCGCGTCGACACGGATACCCGGGTGCGCGAGGCACAGCGTCAGCAGCGTGCCGCCGGCGCCGATGGCGATGTCGTCGCAGTGTGCGCCCACCGCGACGATCCGGTCCAGGCGCCCGGCGCCGAGCCGGATCACGCGTTCACCCCGGCACTGTCCTGCTCCCACACGGCCCAGGGGCGGTCGCCTCGGGCGTAGGCGGTGTCGAGCGCGGCCCGCTCCTTCACGGTGTCGGTCGGCTTCCAGAAGCCGCGGTGCTGGTGGGCCACCAGCCGCCCCTGCTTGGCGAGTTGGGCGCAGCCGTCGGCGACCAGGTCCCCGTTCTCCGGTATGTGGTCGAAGACCTCCTGGCGGAGCACGAAGTAGCCGCCGTTCTCCCACAGGGGCATGTCGCTCACCGCGGTGATGCCCCCCACCAAGCCGTCCTCGCCCAACTCCACGCAGTGGAAGGAGGATTGCGGCGGCACCACCATCATCGACGCACCGGCGTCGCGCAGGGCGAACTTCTCGATCATCTCCGGCAGCGGGGCGTCGGTGAGCACGTCGGCATAGTTGGCGAGGAACATCTCGTCGCCGTCCAGGTGGTGCCGCACCCGGCGCAGCCGCTCCCCGATCGGTGACTCGATGCCGGTCTGCGCGAACGTGATCGTCCAGTCCGAGATGTCGGTGGACAGCAGCTCGGTCCGCCCGCCGCGCAGCACGAAGTCGTTGGACGTCGTCTCCTCGTAGTTGAGGAAGAAGTCCTTGATGTGGTGGGCCCCGTAGCCGAGGCACAGGATGAACTCCGTGTGCCCGAAGTGCGCGTAGTAGCGCATGACGTGCCAGATCAGCGGTCGCGGGCCGACCATCGCCATCGGCTTGGGGACGTCGTCGGAGGTTCCGTTGCGCATCCGCATCCCGTAACCGCCGCAGAACAGAACGACCTTCATGCTGTGACCTTTCTGGACGCGACCTCGACGATGCTCAGTTCCGGGATGGGAAAGACCAGCCGGCCGCCCCACTCGTGGATGAAGGACAGCTGCTCGACCAGCTCGGCCCGCAGGTTCCATGGCAGGACGAGGACGTAGTCCGGCTTGTCGGCGGCTATCTGCTCGGGCGGCAGGATCGGGATGCGGGTGCCCGGGGTGAACCGGCCGTGCTTGTAGGGGTTGCGGTCGACCGTGTACGGCAGCAGGTCGGGGCGGATGCCGCAGTGGTTGAGCAGCGTGTTGCCCTTGCCCGGAGCGCCGTAGCCGACGACCGTCTCGCCGCGCTCGGCCGCCTCGATGAGGAACTTGAGGAGGTCCCGGCGCACCTTCGCCACCCGGGCGGAGAACTCGGTGTACCCGGACAGCTCCTGCAGCCCGGCGGCCTTCTCCCGGGCCAGTACGTCGGCCACCCGCTCCGTCGGCTCGCCCGCCACCTCGGCCGGCCGGGCCCACAGGCGGATGGAGCCGCCGTGCGTGGGCAGCAACTCGACGTCCACGAGCGCGAGTCCGCCGCTCGCCAGGGCCCGGATCGCGGACGCGACCGTGTAGTACTGGAAGTGCTCGTGGTAGATCGTGTCGTACTGGTTCTCCTCGATCAGGGTCAGCAGGTGCTGCACCTCGATGGAGACCCAGCCGTCGTCGGCGACCAGGGCGCGCAGCCCCTGGGTGAACCCGACCACGTCGGGGATGTGCGCGTACACGTTGTTCGCCACGACCAGGTTGGCCGGGCCGTGCTCGGCGCGCACGGCCGAGCCGGTCTGAGGGCTCAGGAACTCCGTGAGCGTGGGTACGCCCGCCTCGCGCGCCACGGCGCCGACGTTCACCGACGGCTCGACGCCCAGGCAGCGGATCCCCCGGTCCACCACGTGCTTCAGCAGGTATCCGTCGTTGCTCGCGACCTCGACGACGAAGGCGTCGGAGCCGTTGGTGTCGAGACCCACCCGCTGCACCGCGTCGGCGACGAACGTACGCGCGTGCTCCACCCAGGAGGTCGAGTACGAGGAGAAGTACGCGTACTCCTTGAACGTCTCCTCCGGCGTGATCAGCGGCGGGATCTGCGCCAGCCAGCAGTCGGTGCACACCCGCAGGTGCAGCGGGTACGCCGGTTCCGCCTGGTCCAGTTGGTCCGCGGCGAGAAAGCTCTCACACGGTGGCGTCGCCCCGAGATCGACGACGCTCGCCAGCGCCTCCGAGCCGCACAGTCGGCATCGTGTCATCTACTGCCCCCCATTGATTCCGTCCCCCATTGATTCCGACCGACCCGCGATCGCGGTGCGGTACTCCTCCAGCAGGCGCTCCAGCCCGACGGCCGGGCTGAAGTCCCGCTCGTAGCGGCGCCGGGCCGCCTCGCCCATCTCCCGGTTCCGGGCCGGCTCGGCCGCGATCCGGCGTATGCGGGCCGCGAGCGAGGCCGACTCCCCCGGCCGGTGCAGCAGCCCGGTCACCCCGTCCTCGACCAGCTCGACGAAGGCGCCGTGACCGGCGGCGACGGTCGGCACCCCCGCCGCCATCGCCTCCACGACCACCAGGCCGAACGCCTCCAGCCAGGTCGAGGGAGCCACCACGGCGACGGACCGCGCGACGGCCTTCCGGCACTCCGCCGGGTCCAGCAGGCCGACGTAGCGCACGTCGTCCCGGCCGGCCGCCCAGGCGGTCACCTCTCGCTCCAGTGGCCCCGTGCCGGCGATCACGAGCGGCACGCCCACCCCGCCGCTCGCCGCGATCTCGTCCCACGCGGCCATGAGCAGCCGTACGCCCTTGGCCTCCGCGAGCCGGCCGAGATAGAGCAGATGCTCGCCCTCGCCCGCTCGGCGGTCGTCCGGGTCGGGCACGAAGTTGTGCTTCACCGCAAGGCGTTCGGCCGGCATGCCGGCCGCCACCAGGACGTCGCGCTGTGCCGCGGAGATGCAGAAGAACCGCTCGACGCCGGACCACCACCGCCGCCGGTTGACCGACAGGCTGACCGCGAGCGGCACCGTCGCAAGGCGGGAGCCGCGGTAGCAGCCGTGCCGGACGGCGGGCAGCGGCGTCGACCCGACGCACTCGGTGCAGGGCCGGCCGTCCCGCTGCAGCGTGCCGGGCGGGCAGACCTGCGTGTAGTTGTGCAGCGTGGCGACGGCGGGCACCCCGACGTCGGCGCAGGCGGCCAGGACCGCGGGCGACAGGAGCGGGAAGACGTTGTGGACGTGGACCACGTCCGGCCGGTCGGCGCGCAGCCGGGCGGCGAGCTCCGTGCGGACCCCCGGGTTCCACGGCACGAGCAGCGGCACCGCCACCTTGCCGAGCAGGGACCGGGCGGCGATGTCGTCGCTGCGCCGCTCGAACAGGTCGACCCGGTGGCCGGCCGCGCGCAGCAGTTCCACCTCCTGGTCGACGACCTTGTTCTCCCCGCTCGGCTGCGCCGAGGCGTAGCGGTTGTGCACCACGAGGACGTGCATGCTCAGACCACCTCCGATCTACGGGCCCAGCGCGGGACGTGTCGCCGCGGGACTTCGGGTATCGCGAGCGGAGCCGTCGTGGCGGGTGCCGCCAACAGCGAGGCGGCCAGGGCCAGATGCAGCAGATACGGCGAGGCGTCGCCGAGGCCTGCCTCGGTGTACGACGCGATCGCGCAGTAGCCGATCAGGAAGATCGCGCAGGCCCTCTGCAGCGACGGCGGCCGCAGCAACGCGACGCCTCCGAGAACGATGATGATCGCCGACACCAAGGTGACGCCGATCAGACCCTGTTCCTGGTAGACGGCCAGCCAGCTGTTGTCGATCGGCAGCCCGCCGAACGACTTGTCGCCCAGGCCCATGCCGAACACCTTCTCCGCGGTCGTGCGGGGTTCGGCCAGCAGGGCGTCCCAGACCTTGGCGCGGCCGGTGAGGCTGGTGAAGTACTCCTTGCTCTGTCCGCGCAGGAACCATGCCTGGAGCGCGGAGGCGAATCCCACGGCGGCCACCGCGGCGCACAGCACCGTCCACACGAAGAACCGGCGGGCGGCGGCGCTGGTCAGGATGAGCGAACCGATCGCCAGCGCCAGCCCGATGAGCAGACCGATCGTGGCCGTCCGGGTATGGGTCAGGGCGAGCAGGGCGAGTGACGGCACGATGACCACCGCCGCGCTGGTCCGGTCGGTCCGGCGGCCGAGCAGGAGCAGCACGGTGAGCCCGATGATCACCGCGGCGTACTGTCCGATCTGCGGCGGGGTGAGCGGCCACAACGCGCCGACCAGCCGCCCGCCATAGCGCTCGGGCATGGCCGCGCCCGGTGAGATGACCGCGCCGACGGCCACCGTCGCGAGCACCGCGAAGTACGTCCGGATGTGGTGCCGGACGAACGTCAGGCTGCCGTCCCACCAGCGGCTCAGCAGCCACAGCGTGCCGATGAAGAGAGCCAGCCGGGCGCAGCGGAACAGCGCGCCGAACCCGGACTCCAGGGCCACGCTGGAGATCATGCTCGGCACCAGCAGCAGGGTGAGCAGGAACAAGAAAGCGCTCGCTCTGATGCGCAGCCGGGGATTGACCGCGAGCGCCAGCGCGAACGCGGCGACCAGCGAGCCCATGGTGACCAACTGGATGAGGGAGCGGGGCAGCGGGACGATGGTGTCCGCCCCGGTGGAGCCCAGCGTGTTGAGGGCCAGCAGCCCCCAGGCGACCCCGACGATCTTCGGCGTGCCGGCAGGGCGCGGTTCGGCGTCGAACTGTGTCGCCATCTCAACCACCGGCCCGTGAGTCGAGGGTGCTCCCCGCGTCCTGCCGGTAGCTCTTCCCCTGCCACTGCGCGAAGTCGATCAGCCGGCTCTGGTCCTGGACGACGAACTTCCACGGTCCGAGGTAGACGTTGTCGTGCCAGCGGTTGTCCTGCTTGTGAGTGATCGCCTGAGCCACCTTCTCGCCCTGGTACGGCGACCAGTCCGGATAGGTGCCGTAGTTGGACAGCACCGCCATGCGGTCGCACTTCACCGTGCACTTGACGACGGACGTGTCCAGCACGAAGCGGTTGTCGTGGATGTCCACCCGCTGGGTCTTCCACCGGCAGTCGGCGTAGAGCGGTGGTTTGGCGATCGCCGGCTTCGCGCAGCGGTCGGTCTTCTTCACCAGCAAGGTGCAGTCACCGGACGAGGTGTTGGCCGGGCTGTTGCAGAACCGGTCGGCGTTCTCCCACAGGGTGATCCCGTTCCAGTTGTTCTCCAGCACGTTCCGGTACATCTCGATCTTGTCCGTGCGGGCTCGGATCCGTGGTTCGCCGCCGGACTCGGACAGGTAGACGGTCGCGAACGGGAAGTTGTCTTCGCCGGCGGTGTACTTGCGGCCCTCGACCCAGTTGTTGCGCCGGATCGTGTTGTTCCGGATGACCGCGTTGTAGCTGGTCTCGTACATCAGCGCGGCGCCGTCGTTGGCCTCGATCACGTTGTTCTCGATGCGGAAGTCGTTGTTGTTGGTGTCCGCCCACAACCCTGTGCCACGGTTGTCGTGCACCCAATTGCCGCGGATATCCGCGCCGTTGACGGCCCAGAACTTGATGCCTCCGGTGCAGCCGCAGCCGTCCCGCCGCCGCTCCCAGTCGTCGGTGTTGTTGCCCACGATCTCGTTGCCCTCGACCACCAGGCCGGTGATACGGCCCCCGCCCTTGTACGCGTTCATGCCGTACTGGCCGTTGTCGCGCAGACAGTTGGCGCGGACCTGCTGGCGGGCACCGGCCATCAGCCCGGCACCGGAGTTGTTCTGGATCGTCGCGTGCTCGATCACCCACCCGTCGGCCGAGTCATGGTTGACCACGCCCTGGTCGTGCGGCGCGACGAAACCCTGCACGGTCAGGTGGCGGATCGTGACGTCGGGGGCATCGCCGCCGAACGCGTACTGGTTCTTCTTCCCGCCGTCCAGCACCGCGCCCGGCGCACCGAGGTAGCGGTTCCCCTTCTTGGGGATCACCTGGGAATAGCGGTCCGGGTCGAGCCGGTGCTTGCCCGGCCGCAGCCAGAACGTGGTGTTCGGGGGGCTGCTCTTGGTCTTCGCCGCCAGGTCACCGACCACCGACGGGTCGACGGTCACCGCGCCCGCCGGTGCCTTCGCCGGCCCGGCGGCGGGCTTGGCGCACACCCGGGCCACGTCCGGGGACGGCACACCGGACGTGGACGGCGCGTCGGCAGGCTTCGCCGAGTCGTCCGGCGTGCTCGTACAGCCGGTCGCCGCCAGCAGGGCCAGCGCCGACGATGCCGCCGCCGACGCCCAGTGCCGCCTTCTGAAACCCACGTGCCCCCCTAGCCCCGGAACCTGAGCACGGTCGTGAAACCCTCCGCGCCGTCGGCGAAGCCGGTGCCGACCAGCGTGGTGGCGGGTTCCTTGCGCCCGAATCCCGCGGAGTACCAGCCCAGCGGCGGATCGGTCTCGCCGCGGTGCGCCTGCCAGGACAGCTGCCCGGGCAGGTCGAGCACCGCGGAGCGCTCCTCGCCGTCCCGGGTCCAGGTGAGCACGGCCTGGTTCCCCAGCAGGTCCGCGGCGATCGCCGGGCCGAGGTGGAACGCGAGGCGTACCTTCCGGCCCGAGCCGCGCACCTCGTCGACCACCGTCAATTCCTGGGTCTCGGCGGTCAGTTCCACCCTTCGGCGGTGCACGGAGCCCTCGTAGCCGTCGTGTTCGGCACACCAGCGGGCCACGCCGTCGCCGGAGGTGTCGGCGGTCAGGACACGGGTCTCGGCATGCCGGGTCCACAGGAACGGGCCGCCGGAGACGGACTGGTCACCGCCGTCCAGTTGCAGGGTGTTGTGGCCGAGGGTCGAACGGAAGTACTGCCGCCATTCCGGTTGCCCGTGGTAGCAGTACGTCCCCGGGTCGGCGAGCACGTCGACCCCGTCGTGCCGGACCTCCACGGACAGCGCGTCCGCGTGAGCGTGCGCGGCGATGGACAGGAAGCCGTGCGGGCCGCCGTCACAGCGGCACCAGATCTCCTCCGGACCGCGCAGGATGGTGAGCCCCGCGTCGGCGAAGTGGGCCGGTCGGCTCACCGGGCGGCTCACGGACCGTTCAGTGGGCTTGATGAGCGCGGCCAGCAGCGGGGTGCGCACATCGGTGCCGGTCACGGACGGCCACCAGTCGAGCCGTCCGAACACGGCGTCCCCGGTGGACAGCAGTGAGGCCCAGCGGTCGGTGCCCGCGCCGTCCACGACCAGACCGTGCCCGTCGTCCGCGTCCCCCTGGCGCGGCGGCCGCAGCCGGTTGTCCACGACGGCCGCGAGCGCGTCAGTCATCCGCAGCAGTACGAGGCGTACGGTCGCGGGGACCGGGACGCCCGCGGCATCCGCCTCGGCCACCGCGGCCAGGCCCAACTCCAGTACGAGTCCGTGGTATTCGGTGGCCAGCTCGCGGTTGAGGCCGGAGACGTAGGTGTTGCCGCGCAGGTGCCGCTCCAGCGAGCGCAGCGCCCCCGCCCGCCACCGCTCCGACGAGGGGAACCAGTTGAAGGCGCAGGACGCGGCGAACTGGCCGGCGGCCTCGGCGATGACGTGGTTGTTCGCGGAAGAGCCCCGGCTGGGGAAGGCGGCCAGCCAGCGCTGGTGGTGCCAGATCTGGTTCAGCGCCACCGGGTTGTCCTCGAACAGGTCGGCCGCGCCCGGCCAGCCGTCGAGCAGCCGGCGGACCCACACCCAGGACAGCAGCCGGATGCCCAGCTCGATGCCGCTGATCCAGTGCACGCCGCGCAGCGGTGGGTTGGCCGTCCACCACGACCGCAGGTGCTGGGCGACCCGCTCGGCGTACCGCTCGTTCCCGGTGACCGCGTAGGCGGCGGCGAGTTGGGTGAGGTACTGGTGCCGGGACAGCTCCCAGATCTGCTTGATGTCCCCGACCGCGTCCTCGTTCCGGTACGGCACGTCGAAGGCGTAACCCCACGGAGCCCGGCGCCCGGTCTTCGGATCGCGCCACCAGTCCGGGTCGTCCAGGTCGTCGCGGACCACCCCGAAGTACTCGGCGTGCCCGTACATCAGCCGGTCCGCCTCGGCGATGAGCCGTTTCGCGGCATCCGGTGGCACCGCGGCGATCGTCCCCTCGGGCAGGACCGCGGTGAACCGGGCGCCGGTCACGCTCGGGCAGTCGGGCCGCGCTGACCGCCACCGCCGCCTGCGCACCGCGTCGCCCGCCCGGCCCGCGACCTCCTGCGGCCCCATCCGGGAAAGGCGCCGCAGGTACCAGCCCGCACTCATGCTCATCGCGGCCCCGCCAGCGTCACCGGCGCACCGCCCGCGAGGCCCGCCTGCACGGCGAGGGTGGCCGCCGTGGTGGCGACCAGTGACTGAAGCGGCACCGGCATCGGCCCGCCGGTCCGCACGGCCTTGATGAACGCCGCCAGTTCGGCGTTCTGGCCCTTGTCCCGGGCCTTGGGCAGCCGCGAACTGACCCACTTCTTGCGGCCGTACACCGTGGCACGGACGAAGTCGTCGAGGCGCAGCGCCTTCCCGTCCGCGACGAGGTCGAGGGTTTCCTTGGGCAGGCCGGCCGGTCCGGTGGTGACGTAGCTGATGGTGGCGGTGGACCCGTCCGGGTAGCGGAGTACGACCTGGAGATCCTCGTTGCCGGTCGGGGCGACCGCGTACACCGAGACCGGATCGGCGTCGAGCAGCCAGCTCGCCGTGTCGATGAAGTGTCCGCCCTCGCCGGCGAACCGCGAGCCCTCGCTGCCCTGTTGGAGGTACCAGCTGCCGTGCTGCAGCCGGCCCGCGTTGACGAGGTAGCGGAGGTTCGCCGGACCGGTCCGGGCGCCGAACCGCTCTCTGGCCTCCTGCAGCAGCGGCGCGAACCGGCGGTTGAAGCCCACCTGCAGCCGGTCGTTGCCGGACTCCTCCACCGCCGCGAGTACGCCGGCCAGCTCGTCCTCGCTGAGGGCCAGGGGCTTCTCCACGAAGACGGTCTTGCCGGCCAGCAGCGCCTTCCGGGTCAGTTCGGCGTGCGAGCTGTGCCGGGTGACGACGAACACCGCGTCGATGGACTTGTCGCCGAGTACGGCGTCGAGGTCGGTGGTCGCCTCGGCGAAGCCGAACTTCCGTTGCGCGTTGGCCCCGGACAGCGCCGTCGTGGTGACGACGGTCGACAAATCGACGCCGTCGCGCTGCGCGAGGTGCGGAAGCAGCATCGACGTCGCGTAGTTGCCCGCGCCGACGAACGCGAGCCGCACCGGCGTCTTGGCGGCCCGGGCCGGACTCCGCTTGACGTTCACCGTGGGCACGGCCACCGCCGGAGCCTCGGCTTCCACCGCCTGGTCGGGGTACCGGAACAGCACGGCGACGGCCTTCAACTCGCCGTCCTTCAGGCGCTGGTACGTCTCTACGGCGTCATCGAAATCGGCGACGTGGGAGATCAGAGGCTCCACGTCGACGCGGCCGCGGGCGACGAGGTCGAGGAAGCACGCCAGGTTGCGGCGCTCGGTCCAGCGCACGTAGCCGATCGGGTAGTCCCGGCCCTCCAGCTCGTACTCCGGGTCGTAGCGACCGGGGCCGTAGCTGCGGGAGAACCGGACGTCGAGCTCCTTCTCGTAGTACGCGTTCCACGGCAGGTCCAGACGGCACTTGCCGATGTCGACGACCCGGCCGCGGTCCCGGCAGAGCCGGGCGGCCAGCTCCACGGGCTGATTGCTGCCGCCGCCGGCGGCCAGGTACACCTGGTCCACGCCGTGGCCGTCGGTGAGCTCGGCGACAGCGGCTTCCACGGCGGCCGACGCGGGGTCGCCGCAGGCCGCGGCACCCAGACGCTCGGCCAGCTCGCAGCGCACCGGGTCGGGGTCGGCGCCGACGACGCGGACTCCCGAGGCGGCGAGGAGCTGCACCACCAGCTGTCCGATCAGCCCGAGGCCGATGACCAGGGCCACTTCACCGAGCTGTGACTCGCCCTGGCGGACGCCCTGCATCGCGATCGACCCGACGGTGCCGAAGGCCGCGTGCCGCGGCGCGAGTCCGTCCGGCACCGGGGCGTAGAGGTTCTTCGGCACCCAGTTCAGCTCGGCGTGCAGCGCGTGCTCGTTGCCGGCGCAGGCCACGAGGTCGCCGACCTTCACGTCGTCGATGCCGGCGCCGACCTGCTCGACCACCCCGCACAGCGAGTAGCCCAGCGGCGTGTAGGAGTCCAGCTTGCCCATCACCTTGCGGTAGGTGGCGGGCACCCCGTTGGTGGCCACGCTCTGCATGACCTTGGCCACCTGGTCGGGCCGGGAGCGGGCCTTGCCCACCATCGACATGCCGGCCTCGGACACCTTCATGAGCTCGGTCCCGGTGGAGATCAGCGAGAAGGCGCTCCGGACCAGCACACCGCCCGGCTTGCACCCCGGCACCGGCACGTCGAGCAGCGCCAGCTCGCCGCTCTTGTAGTTCTGCACAACCTGCTTCACTCAAACTCCCCTTGTCCCTACGCCGTCGAGCGGTGGCTGTGAACCGGCCCCGGAGGTCGCGCCGCGATACCAGTACTCGAGGGTCAGCACATGCCACAGATGCTTGGAGAAGTCCCGCTGCCCGGCGGCGTCCTCGGCGACCATCCGCGCCAGCGCGTCGCGCCGCAGGAACCCGGAGTTGACGAGCACGCCGTCGTTCACCACCTCGCGCACCAGCGGTGCCAGATCCCGGCTCATCCAGGCCCTCAGCGGGGCGCTGAACAGGCCCTTGGGCCGGTACACGATCTCCCGGGGCAGGATCGAGGTGGCCGCCTCCTTGAGAACGGCCTTGCCCTGCCGTCCGACGATCTTGCGGTCGCCGGGCACGGCGAACGCCGCCTTGACCACCTCGACGTCCACGTACGGCACCCGCACCTCGGTCGAGGCGGCCATGCTGGAGCGGTCCGTGTAGGCGAGGTTCAGGCCCGGCAGGAACATCCGGGCATCGCCCAGGCACATGCGGTTGACGAAGTCGTCGAGGTCGTTGTCCTGGTAGATGTCCGCATGCTCGGTCAGCACGTCCTCGACCGTCCCGGCCAGGTCCGGGTTGACCAGAGCGAGCAGCTCGTCCTGGTCGTACATGGTGTAGCTGCGCCGGAACGCGGTCTCCTCCGGCAAGTCGGCGAAGGACAGGAACCGCTTCGCGAAGCGCACCGACCGGTACCCTCGGCGGGCCGTCGCGACCGGCAGCCGGTCCACGGCCGCGGACAGTCCGCGCCGCAGGGGCCGCGGGACGCGCTGGTAGCGCAGCGCCAGCAGGTTGGCCAGGTGCTTGCGGTACCCGGCGAACAGCTCGTCGGCACCCATCCCCGAGAGCATCACCTTGACCCCGGCCTCCCGGGCGGCCGAGCAGATCAGGAACGTGTTGATCGCGGCGGGATCGCCGATCGGCTCGTCCAAGTGGTGCGTCATCCGCGGCAGCAGGTCGAGCACGTCCGGGGCGATCTCGATCTCGTGCAGGTCGACGCCGAACCGCTCGGCCACCTGACGCGCGTAGCGAAGGTCGTCCGGCATCGCCTCGAACTTGGCGTCCTCGGCGCGGAACCCGATCGTGTAGGCGGAGATCCCGGGCCGGTCGCGGGCCGCAAGGGCGGTCAGGTAACTGGAGTCGAGACCGCCGGAGAGGAAGGTCGCCACGGGTACGTCGGAGAGCAGGTGGCGCCGGGTCGACTCCTCGACGATGGCAGCGATGTCCGGCCGCTCGCCGGCCTGCGCCCGCTCCCTGCCCTCGGCGGCGACGTCCTTCAGGTTCCAGAACCGGCCGCGCTCCACCCGGCCGTCGGGCCGGAACCTCATCCAGCTCCCCGGCGGCAGCTTCTCCGCCTCGCGGAACGCGCAGCGTGAGTCCGGCACCCAGTAGTACAGCAGCGAGGCCACCAGCGCCGCGTCGTCCACCTCCAGGGAACCGCCGGTCGCGGTGGCGAGCGCCTTGAGCTCGGAGGCGAACACCAGGCCCCCGCCGCGCCGGAGCAGGAACAGCGGCTTGATGCCCAACTGGTCGCGGACCAGCACCAGTTCACCGGTGCGCTCGTCGAAGATCCCGAACGCGAACATGCCGCGCAGCCTTGGCAGGCAGTCCGTGCCCCAGTGCCGCCAGGCCTCCAGGAGCACCTCGGTGTCGGAGGTGCCGCGGAAGCGCACCCCGGCGGCGGCCAGTTCGGCACGCAGCTCGGGCGCGTTGTACAGCTCGCCGTTGTAGGTCAGGGCGAGGCCGCCCGAGACCATCGGCTGGGCGCCGGTCCCGGACAGGTCGATGATGGCCAGCCGGCGGTGTCCGAGCTGTACTTCACCGTCACCGACGGGGTGGCCGTACCGGCCAGCCCCGTCCGGGCCGCGATGGGCGAGGGTGTCGGTGAGCCGGTCGGTCACGGCCTTCCCGTCCGGCCATCGGTAAGTGCCTGCGATGCCACACATGTCCTACCGCGCTTCCTGGTCGTTGTCCGGGCCCTTTGCGGCCCACACCGGCAGCCGCTCCGTCCGGCCCGTGCCGTTCTGCCGGGCCGGTGTCTCGCCGCGGCCGCGCAGCGCGGTGTGCGGCCCGTCCCACAGCGTGCCGTCGGTCCGGTCACGCGGATCGGGATCGATCAGCACCACGCCGATCACCGGGATGCGCTGGTCCGCGAGCTGCCGCGCCACGGTGTGCAGCCATGCGGCGCTGCCGTGCCCGGCACGTACGACCAGCACGGTCCGGGTACCGAGGTACCGGAGGTCGGTCCACGCGGTGCCGGGCGCCACCGAGCCGACGCCGATCCGGAGTTCCTGATGCGGCACGGCCGCGGCACGCTCGCCGCTGACCACGGTGGGGTCTCCCGGTTTCTGGCGGCGCTTCTCGAGCTGCGGGCCGGGCAGACCGTCGATGATGACGGCCGGCCCCTCCGCCGCCAGGGCCCGGCCGAGGTTCAGGGCGATCACGCTCGTGCTGCGCGCACAGCCCAGTTCCAGCAGCGACACCGGTTCCGTTTCCGCGGAGCCGCGCACGGTGCGGGCCAGGTGCGCGGTGAGCCGTTCGCGTGTCACCCGGGTCCGCCGACGCTGCCACAGCCTGCCCGACCGGCGGGGCAGCTCGGCGATGACCGAGGCGCCCAGGTTCGCCGCGATGTCCCGGCGCAGCACGGGGCGGTCGGCCACGACCGTGCGGACCGCGGCAAGGGCGAGCCCGAGGGCGAGCCCGACGACCAGGCCGATCGCGGCGTTGGTGACAACGGCCTTGGGCAGGGAATGCCGCACCGTGCGTGGGCCGT
This sequence comes from Streptomyces sp. NBC_00457, assembly GCF_036014015.1. Lineage (NCBI taxonomy): Bacteria > Bacillati > Actinomycetota > Actinomycetes > Kitasatosporales > Streptomycetaceae > Streptomyces > Streptomyces sp. NBC_00457. The sequence goes on from NZ_CP107905.1 coordinate 1,729,828, forward strand.
CCACGATCTGCGTGCGGGCGATGAGCTGGGGTGTGCCGATGCGCGCCTCCTCGGCACGCTCGTCGTAGTCGCCGATCTGCGAGGTGAGCTTGGCCCGGCGGTCGAAGAGCGACTCGAGGTCCGCCGACGCCGACGGATCGCCTTCCTGAGGCTGGTTTCCGATTTCCTCGTTGACCTTGGCGAGCTCGTCCCGCAAGCGGTCGCGCCGGTCGAGCAGGGCCTCGGCCTCGGCGTTCGCGGCTTCCCGTATCCGCGTCAGATGGTCCGCGATGAACGCGTCGGCCAGCGCCTTGGCCCGGGCCCTCGCCTGAGCGTCGCTGTCACCCGTCACGTTGATCTGCAACAGGTTGTTGGTCAAGCCGGTACCACGGTAGTCCCGCATGAAGTCGACCGGGCGTTCCGGGGACTCGAGGGACTTGAGGGCCTGGCCGGCGACCCGCGTGGTCTGCAGCAGCTCGACGTCGGTGCGGATCAGCGTTCCGGGGTCGTTCGGCTGATCGTCCTGATGCGCGACCAGCACCGTGGTCACCGCGGTCGGCGACGCCGGCAGCAGGACCGCCACGGCCGCGCCGAGCAGCAGCCCCAGCAGCGCCATGGAGCACCAGAGGCGGCGGCGCCTGCGCACCGCCACCACCAGCGCCTGCAGGTCGAACAGCGGAGCGGTTGCCGACGACTCGGACGTTGTGCTCGTCATCACTGCGAACCTCCCGGCGCGGGGCCGCGAACCGCGAACGCCAGCGTGGCGTCATCCGGCGTCCGGCCGGCAGACGGCGTCGGACGGGCCTCGACCGTGCCGGCGACGACGGTGCCGGCGACGACGAAGCCGACGACCTGATGCCTGCCGTCCGTACACGCCTCGGCTATGCCGGTGAGCTCCGCCGCGGTCCAACTGCCCGCGCTGAGCACCACCAGGGCCCCGGACTCTCTGGCGCGGTCCGGCACCAACGGCTGGGACACCGACACCTCCACCACCCGAAGCAGCGGATCGCTCCCGGCCTCGGTGACGAGTTGCCCGGCGGCCCGGCGGGCGATCTCGTCGCCGTCCGGTACGACCACCAGCAACCGCCGGGGGGCCGGCAGCCTTTCCCGGAGGCGAGCGCACACCCGCCGGTAGCGGGTCCGCCTGCTGGCCTCGTCGCCGGATCTCCGCGGGGTCGGAACGTCCCACCGGGTGTCGACGCCCAGCAGCCGGCGGATCAAGGCCCGCGGGCTACGGTCTTCCGGCCGGTCCGGGGACCGTTCACCAGGCACGTCGACGGTGCCCAGCAGCGCCGAGCCCAGCGCGGCGGCGATCTCCGGTTCGGTGCGCAGTCGGCGGCTCGCCCGTGCGGCGGCGAGATGGCCGATGACCGCGAGCAGGAAGAACAGCAGCGCCCCGGCGACCATCAGCTGCGTCCTCGTCGGCGGGGCCTCACCGGTCGGCCGGACCGCCGGCCCCATGACGACCAGGCTGGCCTTGGCGGCCGCCGGGTCGGCCTCGGCCAGCTTGGTCATGGCCTCCTCCAGCGAGGTGCGCAGCTGCTCGAGCTGGGTGCGGGCCTGCACGCTCTCCACGGTCTGCCCCGGATCGGTCGCGTTGGCCAGCTCGGTGATGCGGCGGTTGGTCTGCTCCACCTGCTTCCGCAGCGCCTCGGGCCCCGCCGCGGTGCTGTCGCCCGCGATCCGCGCGACGAATGCGACGAACTGCTTGGCCACCTCGTCCGAGAGCCGCTGTGCGCGCTCCGGAGTGTCGGCCGTACCCGAGATCTTGACGATGTTCCCGTCGCCGGCCTTGGCGCTCACTCGTTCTCGCAGCTCCCTGCCGCTGACGCCACTCCAGTCGAGCTTGGCGGCCGCGCGGTCGACCACCGCCGAACTGGTCGCGATCTCTGTCTGCGTCAGCAGCTCGCGCTCCTCCCACGCCCCCGGCAGCAGCACCGATGCCGACGTCGTGTATTTCGGCGGAATCAGCAAGGAGGTGCCGTAGCCGACGAGCGCGCCCACCACGGCGAGGACGGCGAGAAGCCGCCAGCGCCGTCGGAAGATCCGCCCGACTGTGACCAGGCGAACTGTGTCATCGCTCATCGGCGCGGCCTCCTCCCTGTCCGGACCGGGTTGCCCGCCGACACCGGAGCGTGGTCACGGCAGGCAGCGGCGTAGGCGGCGAGCAGCGACGCCTGCGAGTTCCGCCAGGAGAGCGGCCCGCTGATCCGCTCCTGGCCGATCTCGCCCATCCGGGCCCGCTTCTCCGGGTCGTCCAGGAGCAGCGTGATGAGCTTGGCGAACTCGGCCTCGTCGTTGGCGGACGCGTAGACGGCGGCGTCATCGGCGGAGACGCGCGCCTCCTTCAGGTCGAAGGAGACGATCGGCCGGCCCATCGCCATGTACTCCAGGACCTTGTTCATGGTCGACACGTCGTTGAGCGGATTGCGCGGGTCGGGAGACAGGCACACGTCCGCGGTGGAGAGGTAGCGCACCAGGTCGGCGTCCGGTATGCGCCCGGTGAACTGCACCTGTTCGGAGAGTCCGAGCTGCCGGGACAGCTCCACCATCGCGTCGAAGGCGTCGCCGGAGCCGACGAACACCGCGTGCCAGTCGGTCCGCCCGAACTCGTCACGTAGCTTCGCCAGGGCCCGCAGGGCGTAGTCGACGCCGTCCTGAGGGCCCATGACGCCGAGGTAGCAGAGCAGATGAGGCTTGCCGCGCTTCAACTCCGGCTCGGGCGGCACCGGTTGGAACCGCTCGATCGCGGGCGCGCTGCGCACCACGAACACGTCGTCAGGACGCCGGCCGCCGCGGCGTATCGCGACGTCCCGGTAGCTCTCGTTGGTGGCGAGGACGATGTCCGCGGCTCGGTAGGTCCGCCGTTCCAGCGCGCACACGGCGCGGTAGAGCAGGTCTTCGCCGCGGTCGAACCGGGAGAGGTACAGCTCGGGTACCAGGTCGTGCTGGTCGAAGACGAACCGCGCGCCGCGCCGCTTCAGCCACAGTGCGGGCAGGAACAGCAGGTCCGGCGGGTTGCAGGCGTGGACGACGTCGACCGGGCCGACCTTGCGGGCCAGCCGGGCCGTGTGCCAGAGCGCCGTTCCGTACTCCTTGAGGTAGCCGGCCGGTCCTCCGGTGGCCGCGCGCAACGGGTAGCGATGGATCCGCACCCCGTCGATCACGGCCTCCGGCTCCGTGTCCCGCTTCTCGCCGCGGGGACAGATGACGTGCACTTCCCAGCCCGCGTCGCGCAGCGTCGTGCACTCCTGCCACACCCGCCGGTCGAACGGCACCGACAGGTTCTCCACCAGAATCAACGCGCGTCGCTTCGACCCGTCGCCGCGGGCTGTGTCATCGAACGATGTGTTACCAAGCAAGGCCCACGTACCCCGGTTCGGCCCGCCGCGCTTCGGCGTCGGGAAGGTGGATGAGGTCGACGATCACCGGGCCGTCGCCATGGGGCAGCGCCGACAGCACCGCCGTATCCCTGGTTCCGACCAGGCACACCTCGGCGTGCTCGAGCACCTCGTCGACGGAGTCCGCGAGCAGCTGCGCGAGGTGCGGCAGCCGGGTCTCGATGTACTCGCGGTTCGCGCCCATCAGCCGGGAGAGGCTCACGTTGGCGTCGTAGATCTTGAGGTCGTACCCCTTGCCGAAGAGTCTCTCCGCCAGCTCGACGAGCGGGCTCTCGCGGAGGTCGTCGGTGCCGGGTTTGAAGGACAGCCCGAACAGGCCCACCCGGCGCTTGCCGGTGCGCTCGACCAACTCCACCGCGCGCTGCAGATGTGCGGAGTTGGAGGGCAGTACGTGGGCGAGGATGGGCACCGAGATGTCGGCCCGCTGCGCGGCGTGGACCAGGCTGCGCAGGTCCTTGGGCAGGCAGGAGCCGCCGAAGGCGAAGCCGGGCCGCAGGTAGGCGGGGCTGATGTTCAGCTTGCGGTCGGCCAGGAAGACGTCCATCACCTGGTGCGAGTCCACTCCGAGCGCCTGGCACACCGCGCCCAGCTCGTTCGCGAAGCCGATCTTGAGGCCGTGGAAGGCGTTGTCCGCGTACTTGATCGCCTCGGCGGTCGGGACCGGCACCCGGAACACCTCGCCGGGCAAGCCGTCGTACAGGGCCAGCACCGCGTCGCCGCTGGCCGGGTCGAGTTCGCCGATGACGGTCTTGGGCGGGTCGAAGAAGTCCTTCACGCTCGTGCCCTCACGCAGGAACTCCGGGTTGACCGCGACCCCGATGTCCACCCCGGCCGTGCCGCCGACGTACTTCTCCAGGATCGGCACCAGCAGGTTCAGGCAGGTGCCGGGGAGCATGGTGCTGCGGAACACGACGGTGTGCCGCCCGCCCCGCTCGGCCAGCGCGGCACCGATCTCCTCGGTGACCCGCTCCAAGTACGTCGTGCACAGGCTGCCGTTGGGCTCCGAAGGCGTGCCCACGCAGACCAGCGACACCTCGCTGCCCATGATCGCCTCGCGGACGTCGTCGGTGGCTCTTAAGGCACCGGTCCGCACGACCTCGGCGATGAGCTCGCCGATCCGCTCCTCGACCACCGGGGCCTTGCCGTCGTTGACCAGGTCGACCTTCACCTGGTTCACGTCCACGCCGATGACCTCGTGACCCATGCTGGCCAGGCACGCGGCCGACACACAGCCCACGTAGCCGAGCCCGAAAACGCTGACCTTCATGATTCGTCCTTCCCCCCACGCAGGCCCATGTGGCCTGCGGTCCACGCACGCACCGAACGACACCCCTCGCGCATCAGTAGGCCCCCTGCCCGTGCAGCACCGCGCGTAGCGTCTTCCACAAGATCACCGCGTCGAGAGCGAGCGACCAGTCCTCCACGTACCGCAGGTCGAGGCGGATCGCTTCCTCCCACGGCAGGTCGCTGCGTCCGCTTATCTGCCACAGGCCGGTGAGGCCCGGCTTGACCAGCAGCCGCCGCCGGATGTCCGGGCCGTACGCGGCGCACTCCTCCGGCAGCGGAGGCCGCGGACCGACGAGCGACATCGACCCGGAGAGCACGTTGAAGAGCTGCGGGAGCTCGTCGATCGAGTACCGGCGCAGCACCGCCCCCACCCGGGTCACCCGCGGATCGCGGCGGAGCTTGAACAGCAGCCCCGCACCCTCGTTGCGGTCGGCCAGCGCGGCACGGGCCCCGTGCGCCCCGGCGACCATGGTGCGGAACTTGAACATCGTGAACTCGCGGCCGTCCTTGCCGACTCTGCGCTGGCGGTAGAACACCCCGCCCCGGCTGTCCGCCACCACGAGCAGCCCGACGAGCACCATCAGCGGCGCGAACAGCACCAGCAGAACCGCCGCGCCCATCCGGTCGGCGACCTCCTTGACCACCCGGCGCCCCCCGGTGAAGGTCGGCATGCTGACCCGCAGCAGCGGTATTCCGAGCACCGCGTCGACGTGCAGCCGCGGTCCTGCCACCTCCATCAGCACGGGGGCCACGATCATCTCGGCGTCGCTGCCCTCGAGGTTCCAGGCCAGCCGCTGCAGCCGGTGCGGTGTCCAGTACGGGTCCGGTGTGACCGCGACGACCCGGTAGCCGTCGTGGCGGACGTGCTTGGCGACGTCCGCCAGTCGGCCGACGACCCGCACTCCGTCCACGTGGTCACCGTCGAGCCCGCGACCGTCCGTCGTGCACACCGCCTCCACCCGCCAGCCGAGGTGCGGGAATTTGCGGGTTCGATTGATGAGGTCGCGCACGGTGTCCGGGCTCCCGGCAGCGAGCACCGGTCTCAGGCACCGTCCTTCGTTCCGCTGTCTGTGCAGCCGGATACGGAGCAGATACCGGGCGGTCATGGTGACGAGCGCGATCGCGGGGATCGCGACGAAGATCCAGAGTTTGATGTTGCGCGAGGTGAGGGCTATCCCGCCGAGTGCCAGTACGACGGTCGCCGCGAACAGCGCGCGTCCGAGCCGGCGGAATTCCTCGGCACCCTGGCCGAGCACGGCCGGCGCCCACGACCGGCTCACCGCCAACGCTCCCAGCACCAGCAACTCCGTGCCGAAGGCGAGAATCCCCCATTTCTCGTGCCAGTCGGCCGCGTCCCGGACCCCGAAGAAGTTGCCTATCGCCGCTACCACCAGGGCGGTGGCCACCGTATCGCTGGTGATCACGGCCCGGCGGTAGCGCTGTTCCCATTCGGTCGCCGGCTGGCTGATGGCCTCACTCGCCAGACCTCCCCGCGCCGACGAAAACGGGTCGATCAATCCCCCCTGTCGCACAGAACCCCCCCGGTCCCCAGTGGTACGACGTGGTCGCCAAACACCGTTCCTCCCCCCGGGAGGCCCCCGCCCCCCGCATGCTTCCTCCCCTCGGGAGGCCCCCCGCCCCCCGCCGCGCTGTTCCCTCCTCGCGGGCGGCTCCTGCCCCGCGCGTGACATCCCGGTCACTGCAGCGCTACGTGATCAATCCGCCCTGGCGAAACCCCCGGATGCTCCCCGCACCCAAAGTCCCTCTCGGGCCCACAGCGGCAGACCTATAGATCGTCATTTGTCGGCTCGTGTCCCGCATGTGAAGCAAGGTCAATCTAGCCCACCGGACCCCGTCTGGAGAGGGGGACGTGTGTAATTTGTGCTTAACCTTTGAAGCTAGATCCACATGTCGTTCACCTCGGACGCCTGCCTCGGCGACGAGGACATGCCCTCTGACCTGTGACGACGGGAGACCTCCGGGGTGCCGGCACCGGCAATACGGAGGCGTGGACGCAGTACCAACTGGGCCACACTCGGGGCCGATTCGGCGCAAAATCCTTCGCACGTATGCGTTGGTGAAGGTGCCGATGTGAGGCTGGCTCAACCTCGAAGATCGGAAACGGCCCACACGAAAAGGGCCCCGCAGACTCTCGCCTGCGAAGACCTTTCACACCGTCGGGACGACAGGATTTGAACCTGCGACCCCTTGACCCCCAGGTATGTGGGGTCTGAGCGGCGTGCGACGGGTCGTTCTTCGAGGTCAGTGTCCAGCGTACTCGGCCGAGTAAAGGAGTCTGTGAACTCAGGCCTCCGCCGGACCGGGTTCTCCGCCAATGCCGCATCGAAGCCGTAGAAGCTGAGGCAGTGTCAGACCCTTCTGTCACGATCGGCGCATGGGATTCTTCGATGATCTGGTACTGCCGGAGGAGCCGGCCGCTGAGCGGATCGTGTTGGTCCGGCTGGGACCGCCGGGAGAAGACGACGGGAAGTACGCGCCGCCCGTTGACAGGTTTGCGCCGGCGCTGTTGTCGCAGCTCGGGGTGGCCGGGGCCGGTCCGCACACGCGAGTGCTGCTGACGGGATGGTCGCTGTGGCCGCGTGCGGCCACCTTGCATCTGTCGGTCTTCCGCAAGACCCGCTGGCAGAGCGTGGACGCGGGCCGGCAGTCCGGGCTGCGGGTCGGCCTGCTGTTCTCCGACGGCCGCCGGGTGACCTCGTTGGATGGCACGGTACAGCGGGGGGTGCGGTTCACGACGCCCTCGGGCCAGGAGACCGTGGCGTCGACGCAGCAGGCCATCGGGCTGATTCCGCTGGATCCGGGGCTGCACCAGTCCCGCCGGTCCCTCTTCAAGACCGACGTCGACCTGTATCTGGCGGAACTGCCACCGCCGGGCGAGGCACACCTGGTCGTCGAGTGGCCGGACGAAGGCATATCCGAGACGCGCACCCCGATCGACGTGGCGGCACTGCATGCCGCGTCGGCGCGGGCACTTGAGGTCTGGCCGGGGATCGAGCCGCCGGATCCGTCAGAGCAGCCGAGTTCCTTCGCGCACCTGGAGATGAGCGGGCCGCCCGGCTTTCTTGCGCCGCCTCTGTCCCGGCGCCAGCGCGAGGAGTTGCGCCGTCAGGAGGAGGAGCGCCTGCGCTACGTGCCGCGGGCCGACTGGCAGCAACTCGGGTACCGGGACTGGGGGGACGCGGCGTTGATCAGGGCCCGGCTCGCCGGTGGAGCGCCGCCCGATGCCCGTGTCGGATGGCACGGCACCAGCCCGCTGCACTTGGCGGCGGAACAAGGGTCGGCGGAGGCGGTGGCCGCGCTCCTGTCTCACCAGGCGCAGACCGGCGCACGTGACGACGACGGGCACACCCCGCTGTGGTACGCCGCCTGCAGCGTGGACGAGGGCAGCGTCCGTGCGCTGGTCGACGCCGGGGCTGATGTGTGGACGCCGCAGACAGGGCCTTGGTCGCCGGGTCGGCTGCTGCTGACTACGTCGCTCGCGCCGCTCGTCGCGGGTCTGCCGGGAGCGGTGGCGCTGCCCGCCGAGGAGGCCGCCGCCTTCCGGGTGGCGGACGCGCTCATCGCGGCCTTCGGCGAGCAGGACCTGTGGACCGAAGGACTCGGCATCGCCTTCGTGCGAGGGCTGAGCGAGGACGAGCTGATCCGACGGCTGGGCGCCGACCCCGCACAATGCCCGAGAACAGGCCCCGACCGGGCGCCCTTCGACCCGGCGGACTACGACGAGTCCCTCCGCCATGTGGGCGTGACGAGTGTGCCCGGCGACCCAGGCGGCTGCGTCATCACACAGGACGGGTACATGCCGAGCGACGGCGCCGTGCTGCGGGCAGTTACGGCGGCCACCACCGCTTACGGCATCTACTTCAACCCCAAGGGCGGGACATTCGGCACCCTGGCCCGCGACGGAGAGGTCATCGAAAGCGAGGAGATCGGCCTCCCGCCGCACGAGCCGGAGCCACCCGCCCACTGGCACTTCCGCTTCTGGCAGCGCAAGTACACCCACCCCTACGGCGCCAACACCCTTGCCTACGCCTGCGCCGCGGCCGGCTTACGGATCAGCGACGGCCGGGAAGCGGCAGATCGCCGCGCCCCGCGCCGCTGGGTGGCACTGCCTCCGCAGCTTCAGCGCTGAGTGCCCTGCCCAGCAGGTCCGCCGTCTGCCCTGCGAGGATCTGAGTCGTAGGGGTAGTACGACCCGGCTCCTTCTCCAGACAGGACTCGACCAGGTCGCGTAGGTCGTCGGGCATCCCTTCCAGATCCGGTAGCTCGCGCATCACGCGGAATGCCACGGCGTCTGGATTTACGAACTTGAAGGCCGACGTAGCCGCCATGTCGAACTCCCGGTCGCGTCCACGGCTGTGAAATCTGAACCCGGGAGAAGCGCAACACCACCGGGGGACCTGCAAGGTGACTTCCACGACTTCTTCCCAGCTGGGTTCGGGCGCTTCTCCCGGCGGCTCAGTACGCGGATCTACGGAAATGTTGACGGGCCGGACGTGGGAGGACAGGATCAATCCCTCTTTCGACGAGCCAGACCATTGGTTATGGAAATCACCTCGCAGGTGAACAGCCTTTGATTCACACGATTTTCATGAAGAACTTGTCCTTCTCTATTATTCGGTTGGTGCTGTAGAAGGACCCCAGAGCGGTACCGCCCGCACCGTTCTCCGTAGCATCGATCATGCATACGCTGTAGCCGACGGCCCCTGTTCCGAAGATGTCCCGCAATCGGGAGGTCGGCGTGCTGCGCGTGCACACGGACCGGATGTGGCTGCAGCCCGGGCTTGCGCAGGGACCAGCGGGTGAAGGGCTGGCCGAGCGTGGTGGGCGGGTGGTGGCCGTCTGGATGACGAAGTCCTCGTCGTCAGGGCTGAGTCGGCGGGGACGGCCTCCCGCCCACTGAGGGTCCAGACAGGCCAGGCCGATCTCGTTGAACCGGTGGATCACGTCGCGCACGGTGTCCTTGTCGGCCTGCACCAACTGGGCGATCACCGGCACGCGGTTCCCGACGGCGAGGCCAACAGCATCATCGCGCGCCGAGTCGGTGCTCCCCCTGCGCACGATCTGCTGCAGCTTCTGCCCCTTCTGATCGGTCAGTCTGCGCACACGGACAGGCTCGGCCACCGCACCGCCAGCGGTCAGATCGGATACCACCACACATCCAACCGCCACGATCACCCCGTGCCGATCACGGATGTGGCCAATCTGGTCAGGAATTCACGGATGGCGGGAGCGGTGGCGCGGGCGAGGTCCACGGCAGTCTGGAGGTCGTCGCCGATCGGGATCATGGCCAGTCGTCCGTTGGGGAGGGTGTCGGCGGCCTCTTCGGCAAGAGCGGTGGGGTGGCGTGGGTCGGTTCCCGGGAAGATGAGGGTCGGCACGCCGATCGTCGCGAGTTCGTCGACGCTCCGGAAAGAACGGTCATGTCCGATAGCGGCTGCGGCCACAATGCTGGCGGGGTCCGCTCGAGGGATGGCGTCGCGCACCATGGAACCGACAACGGGAGGGAAACCGGCGAGGATGGGCTCCCAACCCGCCTCGATGCCATCAGCCTCGACGCGGGCGGCGAACGCGTCGAGGAAGCGGATCTCGGCCTTCTTGGCCTCGTCGTCCTCAATGTCCTCAACCCCAATGAGCACCGCCGCCCGGACCCGGTCCGGGTGTGCGGCCGCCGTCCGAAGGGTGATCGTGGAGCCCAAGCCTGCGCCGGCGAGTACGGCACTGGAGAGACCGATGTGGTCCAGGAGCCACGTTACGTCCTCGACATACTGGGCCCAGGTATAGCGGGCCGGGTCCTTGCAGACCGACCGGCCGTAGCCTCGCAGGTCGGGCAGTACGACCATGAAGCGATCGGCAAGCAGTTCCGCCAGGGGAAGCATGCTCATGTGGTCAGGGCCGCCGGCATGCATAAGGACCAGGGCCTGACCCTCCCCAGTGACGGTGGCGTGCAGGGTGCAGTCGTCGGCCGCCTGGTAGCTGATCTCTTCCATGAGCCAAATTTAGAGCGGCCACACCAGCATTCGGTACGCCCCAATCCGCCGACAGGTATCGCGATCCCGCCACTCTCGACGCCACCGCGACCTGCGGCACCTTGCCGTCACCCCCACCATCACCGTCGGCGTCCCCCTCACCGTGGTCTCCAAGACCCTGCGCCACTCCACCCTGTCCACCACGGCCAACATCTACAGCCACCTCACTCTGCGAGCCGCCCGCGAAGCCGTCGACACCATCGAACCCGCCCTCACACGGGCCGAGCAGAGAGCCGACCGGCAGGCCCGGCCGAAGCGGCCGCGCTCACCACGCGATCACATCCAACGGCTGCGTGAAGCCCTCCACCGGCTCCGCTCCCCCGCCTCGTTCGGCTTCTGCACCCCGAGAGCCGTCCCCAGGTCCTGCCTGCGACCACAGTGCGACCACCAGCCCTCCAGGAACACGAAAAGCCGCCCTCCCGTAAACGAGAGAACGGCCTCCGACCTGCATCAAAGCTGGTCGGGACGACAGGATTTGAACCTGCGACCCCTTGACCCCCAGCGCCTCGTCGCCTCACGCACCGCCTTCCACTGGTCGAGGGGGAGCCGCTACAAGCTCTGGCACTTCCGTCGTCGCGCTTCAGCCAAGAGCGGGCAAGTGAACGCAGTGCGCCCCGGTGCACAGGGCAGCGTCGACCAGCTGCAAGTTGAGGACTCGGAGCAGGCTATGCATGGACGAACTCCCAAGTGCGTGGAATTGACGGCAGAGGGCCTCCGCTCAGCGTTCCGGTCCATCTCTGCCACGAAGTCACCCGTCGTGTGAGTCGGGTCACGTCCGCCGAAGTGGTGTATTGACGGCCACTCGGTGATCTCGTTTTGAGGCTAGGCGGTGAGTTCGGTCGGGACGACGGTGTCGTCGGTTTGTGACTCGATCGGGTGGAGGCGGGCCTTGGCGAGGAGTTCGCGCCCCATGTAGCGGCGGGCTTCGGTCCATTCGTCGTTCTGCTCGGCCAGGACCGCGCCGACCAGGCGGATCAGCGCAGTGCGGTCGGGGAAGATGCCGACCACGTCGGTGCGACGCCGGATTTCCTTGTTCAGGCGTTCTTGCGGGTTGTTCGACCAGATCTGCCGCCAGATCTCGCGCGGGAACGCGGTGAACGCCAGGAGTTCGTGCTGGGCGGTGTCCAAGTGGGCTGCGGCCTTGGGGAACTTGGCCTCCAGAGCGTCCAGGACGTGCCGCATCTGGGCCTGGACTGCGTCGCTGTCGGGCTGTTCGAAGACGGTCCGCAGCAGCGTGGCCACCCACGGCTGGGCCGACTTAGGGACCTGGCTCAGCAGCGCGCGGGCGTAGTGCGTACGACATCGCTGCCAGCTCGCGCCGGGCAGGGTGGCGCCGATCGCGTTGACCAGGCCGGCATGGGCGTCGGAGACGACCAGTTGGACGCCGGACAGACCGCGCGCGACCAGGGATCGCAGGAAGGCCAGCCAGCCGGCACCGTCCTCGCTGGAGGCGACGTCGATGCCGAGGATCTCGCGGTGGCCGTCGGAGTTGACGCCGACCGCGATCAGCGCGTGGACGTTGATGATCCGGCCGCCCTCGCGGACCTTCTGGGTCAGCGCGTCGACCCAGACGAACGCGTAAGGCCCTTGGTCCAGGGGCCGGTTGCGGAACGCGGCAACCTGGTCGTCCAGGTGCTTGGCCATCGCGCTGACCTGGGACTTCGACAGTTGAGTGACGCCGAGGGACTCGGCGAGCTTCTCGACCCGGCGCGTGGAGACGCCGAGCAGGTAGGCGGTGGCGACCACGCTGATCAGAGCCTGCTCGGCCCGTCGGCGGCGTTCGAGGAGCCAGTGCGGGAAGTAACTGCCCTGACGCAGTTTGGGAATGGCGAGTTCGACGGTCCCGGCCCTGGTGTCCCACTCGCGCGGGCGGTAGCCGTTGCGGTGGTTGACGCGTTCGTCGCTGACCTGCCCGTATTCGGCGTTGCAGAGGGCATCGGCTTCGGCGGACATGAGTGCGTCGGCGAATGTCTTGACCATCGCGCGCAGCAGATCGGGACTCGCCGCGGCGAGGTTGTCTTCGGCGAGGGCGTGCAGGGGCAGACTGTCTGGTGCGGTCATCGTGCTGATCTCCTTCGAGGCTTCGACACTTCGAAGATCAGCCGGTGGCCGTTCATCTATGCGGGCACAATCCCGATGCCGGAGCAAACCCCCGGATCAGGTCGAACCCGTACACCATCTCCCTGGACGCAACCTGTGAGTCGGTGCTTGCCGCGCTGTCCGATCGACTACGCCAGCGTCAGTGGGCAGCGGGAGTTGCCCAGTTGGAGTGCGCGGGTCAGCATCCGCAGTTCTCCTTGGGGGGAGTTGGCAGTGTCCGGAGAATGGACGAAGAGCAAGCGTCGGTGCGCATAGGCCTGTGCCACGGCGCGGAGCGCAGGGGACTCATCCTGCGGGCAGTGCGGCCGACGCCATGGCCGGCTTAGAGGCGAGAACGCCGCCTCGGATGGGAAGCCGAATCACCATCGCGGGATCCGTCCAGAACTGTCCTGCGCTGGAGGCCACGCGCGTCAGTGGCTGGTTGGATCGATCAACCTGCCTGACACGCCGGCACCGTGTGGAAAGTCGACGACTCCCGAGAGCTCCAACACACGCCCCCATAAGACACGATCGTGCCCCTTGTCGTGGTGTAGCCGATCAAGGTGTGGGAGTGCGCGGGCGTCTGCCCGGGGCGCACACCTGATGGGGGTGGCCACTCCCTGACCAAAGGCGGGCCATCGTGCAACTCTCCCTGCTAAAACGCCAGTTCAAGCGGTAGGAGTGCACGATGGCCCTGTCTCAGTCTGACCTGATACGGCTGCTGGAGTCACTACGCTCGTCGGACGGAATCGAACTCGTCCGCAGCGTGGCCGAGCGGATGCTGCAAGAGCTGATCGAGGCCGAAGCCACCGCGCACATCGGCGCGGAGTGGAACGAGCACACCGCCTCGCGGACGGCCCTGCGCAACGGGCACCGCGACAAGGTGCTGACCACGCTGGCCGGCGACCTGGACCTGGAGATCCCCAAGGTCCGCACCGGCAGCTTCTTCCCGAGCCTGCTGGAACGGCGGCGCCGCATCGACCAGGCCCTCTACGCCGTCATCATGGAGGCATACGTGCACGGGGTCTCCACCCGCAGCGTGGACGACCTGGTCAAAGCGCTGGGCGGCGACACCGGCATCTCCAAGTCCGAGGTCTCGCGGATCTGCGCGGCCCTGGACGAGCCTCTGACCGTCTTCCGCACCCGGCCCCTGGACCACACCCGCTTCCCCTACGTCTACCTGGACGCGACCTACTGCAAGGTGCGGGTCGACCACCGGATCGTCTCCCAGGCCGTCGTGATCGCCACCGGTATCACCGAGGACGGCGGACGCGAGGTCCTCGGGCTGATGGTCGGCGACAGTGAGACCGAGGTGTTCTGGAAGGAGTTCCTGCGCTCCCTGCGTGAACGCGGGCTCAGTGGCGTCCGCCTCGTCATCACCGACAACCACTCCGGCCTGGTCGCCGCAGTCCGCAAGGTGATGCTCGGAGCCGCCTGGCAGAGGTGCAGGGTTCATTTCCTGCGCAATGTCTTCGGCGTGATCGACAAGGAGTCCGGCGAGATGGTCGCCGCGACGATCCGCACGATCTTCACCCAGCCCACCGCGGACCTCGTGCGCACCCAGCTCGACACCGTCGCCGACATGCTCGGGAGCCAGTTTCCCAAGGTCAGGACCATGCTCCTGGACGCGAAGGAGGACCTGACCGCGTTCGCTGACTTCCCGCCCCGGCACTGGAAGAAGATCCAGTCCACCAACCCGCTGGAACGGATCAACCGGGAGATCAAGCGTCGAACCGACGTCGTCCAGGTCTTCCCCAACCCGCCCGCCCTGGAACGGCTGACGACCGCCGTGCTCTGCGAGATGCACGACGAATGGATCGCCTTTCCCCGCCGCTATCTCCCCGAAGGCAGCATGGACAAGCTCTACCCAGAGCTCCCCGAAAGCGCCCCCGCACTCCCCAACACCACGAACAAGCCCACCAGTTGATCGGCTACACCACGACAAGGGGCACGATCTAAGACACCCGCAGTCAGATCCACAGGGTGCGGTCGACGGACGCGATGACCGCGTCGCAATGGTCCGAGCCGACCGCGATCGGTCTGCCGCGCCGCCGGACCAGTCGGGGACGCGACCGTGCAGAAAGGCAGACTCGAGTGGGAGAGGGATCGATGACGGGCGGGCCAGGCGGTCAGGTCGATGGGCGGGAGCAGCTGCTCACAGATGCGCCGCTGCATCGGTACCGGGCCGCACGTCGACTGATCGACGAACCGCAAACTGGTCCTGCCGAGCTCGTCCTTAGCACTGGACCGGTTCCGTGTCGGACGCCGCCGCACCCCAGCCGAACGTCCTCACCGCCACCGGCGCGGATCTGTGCTTCGGCCGCCCGCAAACTCATCTCCTCCATGCCGAAGCGCTCTCGCGTCACCCACCAGGGCTTGCACAGCGGGTGGTGTGACACCCACGGCTGGAAGACCGACGAAGTCAACGCCGTCTCCAACCACTTCTCAGATTTGGCAACCACGGCCACCCGGCGAAAGAGTGTCGAGGCCCACTTCGAGACTGGGGAAGCCGCGCGGAAGCCCCGATGCTCCATCCCCGTCGCCCATGAGTCATTCCCTCCCGTCAGGGGTCTCGGCCGGGCCTGGCACGCCCTTGACATCAGGACACGGTGAACGCGTCACCAGTCACGTCGCGTTCGAGGCTCGCGCCCTGGAAGCCGTAAGTACCGATATCCGCGACCTTGATCAGCAGGCAATAGCGGTCGACCGAGCCGATGATGTCGGCCACTTGGCGGTGGTTCCTTTTGAGAAAGTGGATCGCGGCCTGGTTCGCGAGGGAGCTCTGGCCGCAGACCAGCACGACTGGGCGAGTCGCCTGGGGCGGCATGAACTTGGCCACCAGCGCATACTCCACTTCGCTCTTCCGGAAGAGGTAGCGCCTGCCGCCGACGACGAACGCCACCGACTCAGGGCCCGGGCCGTACGGCAGGATGCTGACGCCGGGCACATGGGCCGCGAGGTGGCCGCCTGTACGGAGGTTGGCCTCGCCGAGCGGACCGCCGATGCAGAACTCCGTGCGGTCGTCGTTGCTGCCACGGAAGTCGTCGGCGGATTCGGTGGCCACGCCACAGCCGAGCTGGCCGGCCAGGGTCGCCAGCTCGATCATGGCTCGAATCTCTTTGTGCGTCGCGACTCCTCGCGCGTCGTGCTTGTTGCCGATGACGATGAAACAGGTCTCCCCCGGAACAAGGCCGAAGAAGTCCGCCTTGCGCCGCAACACGCGGGCACGCTTGCCGCGCTCCCAGAGCCAGACGCACCCACCACCGATGAGGCTGGTCACCAGACCGACCAGCACATTGACGAGTACGGAAAAGATCGTCGCCCCCTCGCACCCCCACCGCGCACAGCGGTTCCGTGCGCCTCAAACGCCGTTGATCCTCCACGACGAACCCAGCCGGTGACAACCGGACAAGAGCCAGTGAGGGCCACGAGGAAACCGCCACCGAGGCGGGCTCCCGTCCGCCCCCTGTGCGGGCAGAACAGGCCCTCAGCCGGCCGGCCGACGCCTTGCCGGCGGAGAAGAACGACGAGTGGGACAAGACCCGCCGCTGAACGGCCAGCTCGAATCCAGCGAACAAGTGTCGGCCCGCCTCGACCCAGCCAGGCCAAGGCAGCAGAACCAGAACGCCGATCCGGACAGATGATCCATGACGACACTGTGCTGAGGCAGACCTGCACATTGACGGAGCTGCCGCCATCGACCAGCCCACCGCCGGTGACCAACTCCATTGTCAGAGGCAGGACTTACCCTGAAATCATGACCCACAACGTGCTGCACCGCGGTTACGGGATCACTATCGACTTGAGTGCATCAGACCTGGGCAACCCGGACCACCCTGGGCTCCTGCAGGAGATTCATCGCAATTACAAGCCTGACCTTCTCTCCTGCCTTGGAGCCCACGAATACGGCACCGTCTGCCCCGGGTTCATGACGATTGTCGAGAAGAACGGCCGCTACCACGCCCGGCACGTGACCAGGGGCGTGGTGCCCGAGACAGCGGGCGAGAGTGAGCTACACAAGGCATCTCGACCTGCTGACGG
Source organism: Streptomyces sp. NBC_00457 (assembly GCF_036014015.1). Taxonomy (NCBI): domain Bacteria; kingdom Bacillati; phylum Actinomycetota; class Actinomycetes; order Kitasatosporales; family Streptomycetaceae; genus Streptomyces; species Streptomyces sp. NBC_00457. Next base: position 1,746,662 of record NZ_CP107905.1, read on the forward strand.
ACTCCATTCACTGCATCACGGTTCCGAAGGCCGATACCATCCGCTGACGTTGTCGGTCAGACAGTGAGCCTTTTCCAACCTGACTGCGGCGGCCGAGGTGTTGGAGGTTGCCAGCTGTACGGAACGACGAAGCTCCTGATAGACGGGTTCTCGACCAAGATCACCCGTGTCCGCCAGGAGCCTCGCGTGCTTGCCTACCCCTCGTCGATCGATTTGTCCGGCCGCACCCTGCGCTACCTGACCACGCGGCTCCGTGCCCGGCAGCGAGAGATCGGGACCCGGTGGCGACGGCTGCCCGTCGGCCGACAGGTCCTGCTCGTCCTCGCCCACCTGCGGTGCGGGGACACATACGCGCGGCTCGCCGCCGGGTTCGGCATCGGCGTCGCGACCGTGTACCGGTACACACGTGAGGTGGTCGACGTCCTGGCCGCCGCCGCGCCGACCCTGACCGAGGCGATGAAGACCGTGCGGGCGAAAGCCTTCGTGATCCTGGACGGCACCCTGCTGCCGATCGACCGGATCGCCGCCGACGCCCCGTACTACTCCGGAAAACACAAACGCCACGGCATGAACGTCGAGGTCCTCACCGATCCGTTCGGCCGACTGCTGTGGGCCTCACCGGCATTGCCCGGATCGACCCATGACCTGACTGCCGCGCGTCGCCACGGCATCATCGATGCGCTCACTGAGGCCGACGTCAAGTGCTGGGCGGACGAGGCTTACCGGGGCGCCGGGCAGCCCGTCCGGGTGCCGTTCAGGGGCCGTCGGCTCAAACGCTGGCAGCGGCGACACAACAGCACCCACGCCAAGATCCGCTGTCTCGGCGAACAGGCCATGGCCACCTCAAAAGCTGGTGCCTCCTGGGAAAGCTCCGCTGCAGCACCAACCGGATCACCGACATCGTTCCCGGGCTGCCGCTTCGCTCGTCCCCCGGATAGGCCATACTCCACCGCCACCAACCGCTGGCGCAGGCGTTCCCCCCGCCAGGGCAGAGGCGACGCCACACACGGAACGCCCGGCGTCCGGCGGCTCTGCATGCCGGCCACCATGCAAGCGAAGCCGTGTGCCCTGCAAACCGACAAATCGGGTCATTCCGAAGACACGCGAAACTCGAATTCGGGACGGTCCCACGGCACGGCGGGCGGGTTCGCGAGCGCGGTCCCGATCCGCACTGCGCCTGCGCGGTGGTAGAAGTCCTCGGCGGGAAGATGCGACACGACCTTGACACGGTCGAGCCCGGCGGCACGGGCCTCGGACTGCATGTGCGCGACGAGCAGCCGTCCGATACCCCGTCCTTGCGCTTCGTCGGCGACGAACAGCAGGTCGAGTTCCGGCGGAGCGAGGACGAGCGAGTAGAACCCGAGGACCCTGCCCCCGTGCTCGTCGGCGCCGACGGCCACAAAGGCCCGGTGGGCCTCGATGTAATCAGGCCCGACCCGGTAGCCCGCGACTGCGGCTGCGTACTTACCCGCGTAGGCGCCTGAGCCACGCACGAGTCGCGTGAGCCGTTTGGCATCCCGCGCAACGGCCCTCCGTATCGTGATCGGCTGGGTGATCGGGGAAGTGCGTGAACTCATCGGGAGAGTATTTCGCACCAGGGCGTGCTGCCGTGCGGCGGGTCGGGTGCGCGGGCAGGATTCCTGCACCGCTCCCGGGAACCGCCTGCCCAGGCCCCGAGCGACCAAGTCACTGCCGCCGCATCGACCGCCCGCCGACAAGTGTCGAAGGACGCGAGCCGTGCAGCCATGCCCTCGACGAAGCTGTCCAGCTCGGCGTCCGGCAGGGCGCGGGTGATCCAGCCGTAGCGCTCGGCCAGGTCGGCGTCGTAGTCGTCGCTGCCGAGGATGGCTTCCAGCGCGCGGTCGCGACCGATCAGCCGAGGCAGCCGTTCACTGCCGCCGCCGGGCAGCAGGCCGCTGGCGACCTCCGGCTGGCCGAACAGTGCCTGCTCACGGCTGGCGTAGCGCAGATCGCAGGCAAGCGCCAACTCGTTCCCGCCGCCCCGGGTTCGTCCACGGATGGCCGCAATGCTGATGAACGGCGCCTTCGTCAACCGCGTCAGGACGTCGACGGCGGGCGGCACCTCACCCCGCGTCGCCGCCGCCCTCCGACACCGGGCCCGCTCCAGGAATCGCACCCACAGAAGCCCGGGCGATCCGTTCGCCCGGCTGGTCTTCTGCCGACCCGACGGCCGGCCGCTGCGGCCGCACGCCGTCCTCGACCGGCTCCGGCAACTGTCCGACGAAGCGGGTGTTCCCCGGGTGACCGTTCACGATCTGCGGCACCTGGCCGTCACCCTCGCCATCACCGCCGGTGTGCCGCTCACCGTGGTCCCCAAGACCCTGCGCCACTCCACCCTGTCCACCACGGCCAACATCTACAGCCACCTCACCCGGCGAGCCGCCCGCGAAGCCGTCGACACCATCGAACACACCCTCACACGGGCCGAGCAGAGAGCCGACCGGAAGGCCCGGGCGAAGCGGCCACGCTCACCACGCGACCCCGCGAGCCGTCCCCAGGTCCTGCCTGCGACCACAGTGCGACCACCAGCCCTCCAGAAACGCGAAAGGCCGCCCTCCCGTAAACGAGAGAACGGCCTCCGACCTGCATCAAAGCTGGTCGGGACGACAGGATTTGAACCTGCGACCCCTTGACCCCCAGTCAAGTGCGCTACCAAGCTGCGCCACGTCCCGGTGCCCGTCTGACCTGGGGTTTCCCGTGGTCGAACGCGCATGGAAACAATACCGCACTTGGGCAGATGGTCGCGCACTCGTTTGTCCGGGGCGCCTCGCACAAGGTCGCACTTGACCTCAAGTTTGATTGAGGTTGCAGGATCGTCGACATGACGATCACCGAGGAAGACAGGCGTACGTACGGCTACGCGGACCTGCCCCGGCTCATGAGCCTGATGTCGGGCGACGAGAAGCACGGACCCGCGGCGACGTCCACGCTGGATGCGCTGTGGGTGCTCTACGACCGGGTGCTGCGGGTGCGCCCGGAGCTGATGGAGGACCCGGAGCGGGACCGGTTCCTGCTGTCCAAGGGGCACGGGCCGATGGCGTACTACGCGGTCCTGGCCGCGAAGGGCTTCGTGCCCGTGGACTGGCTGCCGGACTTCGGCTCGTACGACTCCCCGCTCGGCCATCACCCCGACCGGGTGCTCGTGCCGGGGGCGGAGATCGGCAGCGGTTCGCTGGGGCACGGGCTGCCGATCGCCGTCGGTACAGCGTTGGGACTGCGCGCGCAGGGGCTCGACGAGCCGCGGGTCTGGACGCTTGTCGGCGACGCCGAGCTGGACGAGGGCAGCAATCACGAGGCGATCGCCTTCGCCGGGCCGGCCGGGCTGGAGCGGCTGCACACCGTCGTCATCGACAACGCGTCCGCCACCTACGCGCGGCACGGCGGGATCGCCGCCCGTTTCGAGGTCGCGGGCTGGTCGGCAGTCACGGTCGACGGACGCGACCACGAGGCGCTGTACGCCGCCTGCACCGCCCCACACCCGGGTCGCCCGCACGTGGTCGTGGCCCGCGTTGAGCCGAAGTACGCCTGAGCGCCGCGCACACATCCACTGCGAACTCACGCCCACGCCACACTCCGCACTCACGCCCCCTCCGAACTCAACAGAAGGGCTCGAACTCCATGGACACCATGCGTGACCGTTTCGTTCCCGTCGCCTCGCGGCTGCTCGACGAGGATCCGCGGGTCGCGGTCGTTCTCGCCGTGATCGGCTCGGACAGTTTCGAGGAGGCGCGGCGCACGCATCCCGACCGGGTGATCGACGTCGGTATCCGCGAGCAGTTGCTGGTCGGGGCGGGCGCGGGCCTGGCGCTCACCGGAATGCGGCCGATCGTGCACACCTTCGCCAGCTTTCTCGTGGAACGGCCCTTCGAGCAGGTGAAGCTGGACCTCGGACATCAGGACGTCGGTGCGGTGCTGGTGAGCGCCGCCGCGTCCTTCGACTGGCCGGCCGGCGGGTACACACACATGGCGCCGGGCGATGTGGCGCTGCTCGACACCCTGGACGGGTGGACCGTCCATGTGCCGGGGCATCCGGACGAGGCCGAGACGCTGCTGCGCCATGCGGTCGGCGCCGGTGACGACAAGGTGTACGTCCGGCTGTCCGTCCAGTCGAACGCGGCCGAACGCCCGGTCGACGGGGCACGCTTCGTCACCGTCCGCGAGGGCCGCTCCGGTGTCGTCGTCGCCGTGGGGCCGATGCTCGACGCCGTGCTGGACGCCACCGAGGGCCTCGACCTGACCGTCCTGTACGCGACGACCGTACGGCCCTTCGACACGGACTCGCTGCGCCGGGCAACGGAAGCCGCCGGAACCGATGTCGTCCTCGTCGAGCCCTACCTCGCCGGTACGTCGACCGCCGCCGCGAACGACGCGCTCGCCGACGTACCCCACCGCGTCCTGGGCCTGGGCGTCGGCCGCCGTGAGCTGCGGCGCTACGGCAGTCTCGAGGAACATGTCGCCGCGCACGGCTTGGACGCCGGGTCGCTTCGGGAGCGGATCACGGGGTTCGTGGGCCGCTAAGCGCTCCGCTGGATGTGCCGTGATGGGCCGTCGTTCGACCGCGGCGCCATCGTGGCTGGTCGCGCAGTTCCCCGCGCCCCTTTGGGGCGCGGCCGAACCGTAGCGGACTTCGCCGAGCCCGCTCAGTCCGCCGCCGGCTGCCCCAACTCCGGGTACGCCTCCAGCAGTCGGCTCGGCGCAGCCTGCCGCCAGGAGTCCGCGAGGATGTCCCGCAACTCCCCCTCGTCCTCCAGCGCGGCGAGCCGGACCCGGACCCAGGCGAACATCGCCTCGTGCTCGGCGATCCAGAACTTCTCCGGCTCGGCCAGGACCAGTTCGTCGCGCTCCTCCTTGGGGCAGCGCACAGCGATGGAGGTCTCCTCCTCGGGCAGCGTGGCGAACATCTTCCCCGCGACCCGGAATGTGGGCATGCTCCAGGCGATCTTCTCCGTCGTGTCCGGCAAGGACAGGGCGATCCGTCGTACGTCTTCGGCATCCGGCATGGGACGCACGGTAGCGGCTCCCACTGACATTCAGCAGGTGAGAGTGCTCGCTCCGACCTGCTTGAAGTAGATGGTCGTCGGCCGCAGCACCCCGGCCGGGCTCGCCGCGTAGTCGGGTATCGCGCCGAGCCGGGTCCAGCCGGCCGAGCGGTAGAGGCGTTCGGCGAGGCTGTCGGTCTCGGTGTCGAGGTGGAGGAGGGTGATGCCCGCTTCGGCTGCCGCCCGTTCCGCGGTGTCCAGGAGCGTACGGCCGAGGCCCTGCCCCCGCGCGTCCCGGAGCACCATCAGCTTGACCAGCTCGGCACGGTGACGGCTGTTGGGCTTGGCGGGGAAGGCCAGGCTGACGGTTCCGGCCACCCGGCCGCCCTCGTCATGTGCGATCCACACCGCGAGTCGCCCGGCGGCGACTTCGGCGGCCCACTCCGTCCACCACGCCACAGCCGCCGCGCGGTCGAGCGGCGCGAGGAAGCCGATGGAGGCGCCCGAGTGCACGGTGTCGGTGAGCAGGTCGGCCAACTCCTCGACCGCCGCGAGCAGTTGATCCGCGTCCCAGCGCATGACGTTCACGGCAGCACCACCGCCAGCACATACCGGACCTCCTCGGCACCGGCGCACCGGAACCGCGTCGGCCCCCACACCCGCAGCCGCAGGCAGTCACCCGTATCGAGCCGGTGCTCCACGTCCTGCGCGGTCACCTCCAGGGCCCCCTCCAGCACCCAGATGTGCTGCTCCAATCCCGGCACGGGCGGCCGGTCGTACGCGATGTCGGCGCCCGCGGCGAGCCGCCCCTCGACGAGCTCGCCGCGCAGCCCGGCGTGCGGCGGGGACACGGAACGCCGTACGAAGCCGGAGGACCGGTCCTCCCACACGGGCTGCTCGGTCGCCCGCACCAGCAGCGCGGGCTCCTGCTCGACCTCGCTGAGCAGCTGGGACATGGTCCGCCCGTAGACGGCGCAGAGGCGGTTGAGGAGGGATGCCGTGGGGCTGATCTCCGCGCGCTCGGCGCGCGACAGCGTCGACCGGCTCACTCCGCTGCGCTCGGCCAACTCCCCGAGCGACCAGCCCCGTTCGGACCGGAGCTCGGCGAGGCGAGCACCGAGCCGGGCGTCCACGGGGTCGGGCGCGACTTCGATGTGTTTCATATTCGGGATGCTATCCCATATACGAGAAGCCCACTTATGAGAACCCGGAGGGCCTCAGCCCTGGGCCACCGCTCCCAACGCGTCCAGCACCGGACGGATCAGCGGATGCTCCTCCGCTCCCCTCCGTACGGCCGCGAAGACCCGGCGGGTGGGCGCGACCCCGTCGACCGGGCGGACCACCACGCCCGTGAGGTCCATGCCGTGCAGTGCGGAACGGGGTACGAGCGCGACGCCCGCGTCGGCCGAGGCGAGGGCGACGACGGCGCGGAAGTCGTCCGAGGAGTGCTCCAGGCGGGGCTGGAATCCCGCGCTCTCGCAGGCGAGGACGACGACGTCGTGGCACGGATTGCCGGGGTACGGGCCGATCCACGGGTCCTTCGCCAGCTCCGCCAGCGGCACCTCCTCGGCGTCCGCCAGCCGGTGGCTGACCGGGACCACCGCGTCGAACGGCTCGGCGTACAGCGGCACATGGGCCAGCCGCGGATCGTCGGCGGGCGGCGCCCCTCGGTACTCGACGGCGACCGCGACATCGACCTGCCGGTCCAGCACCATCGGCAGGCTGGCGTCGCCCTCGGCGTCCTGCACGCGGATGCGGATGCCGGGCGCCGTCAGGGCGAGGCGGGCCACCGCGGGCGCGACGACCAGGGCGATGCCGGTCGCGAAGGAGGCGACGGTGACCGTGCCGGCGGCTCCCGAGCTGTACGCGGCCAGTTCCGCCTCGGCGCGCTCCAGCTGGGCGAGGACCACGTTGGTGTGGCTGAGCAGGATCTCGCCGGCCGGAGTGAGCCGTACGCCCTTCGCTCCGCGCTCCACCAGCCGGTGGCCCGTCTCCTGCTCCAGCGCCGTCAGCTGCTGGGAGACGGCGGAGGGGGTGAGGTAGAGCGCGGCGGCAGCCGCCGTCACCGTGCGGTGGTCGGCCACCGCACGGAGGATGTGGAGCCGCCGCGCCTCGATCATGCGTCCGATTCTCCCAGGTCCGCACGCGCCGCGACGAAGGCGTCGACCGCACGGTTCACATCCGCCGTCGAGTGCGCGGCGGACAGCTGGACACGGATACGGGCCTGGCCCTGCGGTACGACCGGGTAGGAGAAGCCGATCACATACACCCCGCGCTCCAGCAGCAGCTCCGCCATCCGCCCGGCGACGGAGGCGTCACCGATCATGACGGGGGCGATCGCATGGTCCCCGGGGAGGATGTCGAAGCCCTCCTCGGTCATGCGGCGGCGGAACAGCGCCGTGTTCTCGGCGAGCCGGACCCTCAGGTCGTCGGCGGACTCCAGCAGGTCGAGCACCTTCAGGGAGGCCGCCGCGATCACCGGGGCGAGCGTGTTCGAGAAGAGGTACGGCCGTGAGCGCTGCCGCAGCAGGGCGACGATCTCGGCGCGTGCGGCGACGTAACCGCCGGAGGCGCCCCCGAGCGCCTTGCCGAGGGTGCCGGTGATGATGTCGACGCGGTCCATGACGCCATGCAGCTCGGGGGTGCCGCGGCCGGTCGGGCCGACGAAGCCGACGGCGTGCGAGTCGTCGACCATGACCATCGCGTCGTAGCGGTCGGCCAGGTCGCAGATCTCGCGCAGCGGGGCCACATAGCCGTCCATGGAGAAGACGCCGTCGGTGACGATCAGCCTGCGCCGGGCGGACTGCGCCTCCTTCAACTGCCGTTCCAGATCGGCCAGATCGCGGTTGGCGTAGCGGAAGCGGCGGGCCTTGGACAGGCGGATGCCGTCGATGATCGAGGCGTGGTTGAGGGCGTCGGAGATCACCGCGTCCTCCGCGCCGAGCAGCGTCTCGAACACGCCGCCGTTGGCGTCGAAGCAGGAGGAGTACAGGATCGTGTCCTCCTGGCCGAGGAACGCCGACAGCCGTGCCTCCAGCTCCTTGTGCACCTCCTGCGTGCCGCAGATGAAGCGCACGGAGGCCATGCCGTAGCCCCAGCGGTCCAGGGCCGCGTGAGCGGCGGCCACGACCTCCGGGTGGTCGGCGAGGCCGAGGTAGTTGTTGGCGCAGAAGTTGAGCACCTCACCGGGCCGACCGCCCGCGCTGACGTGCACGGTCGCCGACTGCGGGGTGTCGATCACCCGCTCGGGCTTGTGCAGCCCGGCGGCACGGATCTCGTCGAGGGTGGCGCGGAGGTCGTCGCGCACGGAGTCGAACATGGCTGAAGCTCCTGAAGCTGTAAGGGAGTTACGAGGTCCAGTCGAGGATGACCTTGCCGCCGCGGCCGCTCGCCGCATCGGCGAACGCCGCCTCGAAGTCGCGGTAGCCGTAGCGGCCGGTGATGACGGGCGCGAGGTCGAGGCCGCCTTCCAGCAGCACCGACATCGCGTACCAGGTCTCGAACATCTCCCGGCCGTAGATGCCCTTGACGGTGATCATCGAGGTGACGATCCGGGCCCAGTCGACCGGGAACTCCTGGGACGGCAGGCCGAGCATCGCGATCCGGCCGCCGTGCGTCATGTTCGCGATCATGTCGCGCATCGCCTCGGGACGGCCGGACATCTCCAGGCCGATGTCGAAGCCCTCGCGCAGCCCGAGTCGGCGCTGCCCGTCGGCGATCGTCGTGGCGGAGACATCGAGCGCGAGGCTGACGCCGATCTTGCGGGCGAGTTCGAGGCGTTCCTCGCTGACGTCCGTGATCATGACGTTCCGCGCGCCGGCGTGCCGGGCCACCGCCGCGGCCATCAGACCGATCGGGCCGGCGCCCGTGATCAGGACGTCCTCGCCGACCAGCGGGAAGGACAGGGCGGTGTGCACGGCGTTGCCGAACGGGTCGAAGATCGCGGCGACATCGAGGTCCACGGGCACACGGTGCACCCACACATTGGCGGCGGGCAGCGCCACGTACTCGGCGAACGCCCCGTTCCGTCCGACGCCGAGACCGATCGTGGCCCGGCACAGATGCCGCCGCCCGGCCAGGCAGTTGCGGCACTTCCCGCACACCAGGTGGCCCTCGCCGCTGACCCGGTCGCCGGCCGCTATGTCGGTGACGTCCCGGCCGGTCTCGACGACCTCGCCGACGAACTCGTGCCCGACGACCAGCGGGGTGCGGATCGCCTGCCGCGCCCAGCCGTCCCAGGACCGGATGTGCAGGTCGGTGCCGCAGATGCCGGTGCGCAGCACCTTGATCAGTACGTCGCCCGGTCCCACGGCGGGCTCGGGGACGTCCGCGAGCCACAGCCCGGGCTCCGCCTTCTCCTTGACCAGCGCCTTCAACGCTACGGCTCCTGACGGTGCGACCCCGGGTCCGGGCATGCCGAAGGCGCCCGCATCCGGGGAGAGGGGTGGAATCGCCCAGCAATCTGCCGTACGACACCGTCCCCGGTCCATCGAGGATTTCTTAAGCCGCGCCGCAGCTCCGCTTCACACCCGCGCGGCGGCCGGGCGGGACACCCGGTGTCAGAGCACCGGAAGCCCGTCGGCCTCCCGCCGCTCGAGCCGGGCGACGAGACCCGCCGCCGCCGACTTGATGGTCTCCAGGCCGGGTCTCCCCCAGGGCCGCGGTGCCACGTCGATGACGCAAATGGTGCCGAGCACCATGCCAGTGCGATCGATAAGCGGTGCGCCGAGATAGGAGCGGATGCCGAACTCGTCGACGACGGGGTTGCCGGCGAACCGCGGATAGTCGCAGACGTCCTCCAGGACGAGTGCCTTGCGTCGAACCACCACATGGGGGCAGAACCCATGGTCGCGCGGGAGGGTGCGGCCGAACTCCACAGTGGTGCCGTCGCCCTTCACGAACGGATCGATGGCGGGAAGATGCAGGCCCGCGAAGAACTGCCGGTTCTCGTCGATGAAGTTGACCATGGCGTACGGCGCCGCGGTCAGGTCGGCGAGACCGTCCGCGAACGCGTCGAGGGCGGGCTCCGTCCGCTCCCCCAGGCCCAGCCGACGTAGCCGGTCCGCCCGGGCGGGGGCCTCCTTGTCCTCGGGCGTGAGCAACAGACGACCGGCCGGGCGCGGCGGGTCGTAGCTCATCGGCGCACTCCGTCGCTGTGGGGATGGCTCATAGGCGGGCTCCGTGGGGTGTGCGGGGATCACATGTGGGCGCCGTGGCTCGGCGCGGGGGCCGGGGCGTGGGCGATGAGGTGGCGTACGAGGGTCAGCAGGGTCTGAACGCCGGAACTGGAGATCCGGGCGTCGCAGCGCACGACGGGGATCTCCGGGTCGAGGTCGATGGCCGCGCGTACCTCCTCGGGGTCGTAGCGGTGGGAGCCGTCGAACTCGTTGATCGCGACGATGAAGCCCATGCCGCGCTGCTCGAAGAAGTCGACGGCGGCGAAGCAGTCCTCCAGTCGGCGGGTGTCGGCGAGGATGATCGCTCCGAGGGCGCCCTCGGAGAGCTCGTCCCACATGAACCAGAAGCGCTCCTGTCCCGGTGTGCCGAACAGGTACAACACATGTTCCGGGTCGAGGGTGATGCGGCCGAAGTCCATGGCCACCGTCGTCTCGACCTTGTTCTCGATCCCTTCGAGGTTGTCGGTCGCGGCGCTGACCGTGGTGAGCAACTCCTCCGTGCTGAGCGGTGCGATCTCGCTGACGGCGCCGACGAAAGTCGTCTTGCCGACCCCGAACCCTCCCGCCACCAGGATCTTGAGCGCGGTGGGGAAGGCTTCGGCGCCGTCGTCGTAGTCAGAGCTGTCGTCGTAGTCCATCGAGCACTGCCTCCAGAAGGGCCCGGTCAGTGGGGTTGTGGTGGAACTCGGGTGGCTTGGTGGTCAGGGCCCCGCAGTCGACGAGGTCGGACAGCAGCACCTTGGTGACCACCGCCGGCAGCTTCAAATGGGCGGCGACCTCGGCGACCGAGACGGGCGCGCGGCACAGGTCGAGGGCCTGCGCGTGCTCGGGGCCGAGGTAGCCGAGGGGGGTGGCCCCGGTGGCCCTCACCTGCGACAGGAGGTCGAGCGCGACGGTGGGCCGGGTGCGGCCGTTGCTGACCGTGAAGGGGCGCACCAGCCGTCCGGCCGCGTCGTCGAGCCAGGGCCCGTCGCCGGCCGCCGCCACGGTCAAGGCCTCAACGCCGTGGATTCGACGGCGTGCTGACGGGGCGCGGTCATCAGGTAGGGGCGGACGCTCTTGACCAGCATCGCCATCTCGTAACCGAGCACCGCCGCGTCGGCCTCACGGCCGGCCAGCACGGCGAGGCACGTGCCGGATCCGGCGGTGGTCACGAACAGCAGGGTCGAGTCGAGTTCGACGACGACCTGGCGCACGTCTCCGCCGTCGCCGAAGCGGACGCCTGCGCTGCGGCCGAGGGAGTAGAGGCCGGAGGCCAGGGCGGCCATGTGGTCGGCGCTGTCCGGGTCGAGGCCGTGGACCGACTTCACAAGCCCGTCGCAGGACAGGAGTACCGCGCTGCTGGTGTGCGGTACGCGCTGCACGAGGCCGCTCATCAGCCAGTCGAGATCGGATACCTGGCCGGTCGGCGCTTCGCTCGCCATGGTGGATCGACTCCTTGAGGTACGAAGGTCTGCGGGAGCGCTGGGGGTGGCGGTGGGCAGGGTGGTGTCTGCGGAGATGGTCATCCGGCTGGTGCGCTCCCGTCGTGCCGGGTGGTGGTGTGGTGGTCCGAGCGGGGCGGCACGCGACGCGCCTCCGTTGTGTGGGCCGGATCCATGGGCGGTAGGTCCATGGAATGGGCCCTGGTCATGGGTTCGGCATCTGTATGGGACGCATCCGGTCGGGTCGACGCGAGGCGCGTCGGCTCGGTGCGTACCGGTTCCATGTGCGCCGGTTCCATGTGTGCGGGTTCCATATGGCCGGACACCGTGTGTGGCCCCGAGTTCGTGTGTCCGGACACCGTGTCCGGAGTCTCCAGGGACGTGGCGTCCGTGCGCCGGGACTCCCTGTGTGGTGAGTCCATGTGCGGCGAGTCCATGTGCAGGGAGGCGCTGCTGTTCGGGACGTCTCTGTGGGCCGAGTCCATGTCCGCCGACTCCACACGGCCCGACTCCATGTGGCGCGACTCCATGCGGGCCGAATCCATGTGGCACGGCTCCACGTGGCCCGGCTCCACGTGGCCCGAATCCATGTAGCGCGACTCCACGCGGCCCGACTCCATGTAGCCCGGCTCCCTGTGCTGCTGTGCCTCCGCGAGCCCGATGCCACGTTGGAAGGCCGCCATGAGGCCGGGGTCGTGGCCGACGAGGTGGTCCGTGTCCTGGCGTGGTGCCGGTCCGTCGCGGAGTTGGGGTGCGATGTGTTCCTGGGCCCGGCGCCGGGGCAGTTGGGGCTTGCCCATGGTGCCGCGGACGGTGCCGGTGCGCGGCAGGGGCGGTGTGGCCGTGTTCTCGGCGACGAGCGGACGGTCCTCGGGCCGGATGCCCGGCAGGGCCTCGGCCGGATTGGGCCGTTCCTCGTGGACGCGCACGGGCAGCGGCATGGGCGGGCCGCTGTCCGGCATCGGAGCGGCGGCCCGAGGAGCCTGCCGGGGTGGCACGACGGTCGGCGCGGAGGGCGCGATCCGCTGCTGCCCCGCGTCGGGTGCCGGTGCCGGCACGGACCGCGGATGCTGCTGCGGCGGAACGGCCGCTCCCCCACCACCAACAGCCGCTCCCCCACCACCGGTTTCCTGCGGCGGCCGTACGACTCCCGGGGCGCCCGGATGCGTACCCAGCAACCCCTGCGGCACGACGAGTACGGCCTGGACACCGCCGTAAATGTTGTTCTGCAGGCGGACGTTGATGCCGTGCCGCCGGGCGAGCTGGGAGACGACGAACAGCCCGATACGGCCGTCGGCGAGCAGGCTGGCCACATTGACCTGGTCGGGGTCGGCGAGCAGAGCGTTCATCTTGCTCTGCTCACCGACGGGCATGCCGAGTCCGCGGTCCTCGACCTCGACCGCGAGCCCGGAGGTGACCAGGTTGGCGCGCAGCAGGACTTGGGTGTGCGGGGCGGAGAACACCGTGGCGTTCTCCACGAGTTCGGCGAGCAGATGGATCACGTCGGCGACGGCGTGTCCGCGCAGGGTGCCGTCGATCGGCGGCACGAGCTTGACGCGCGAGTACTGCTCGACCTCGGCGATGGCCGAGCGCAGCACCTCGGTCATGGAGACCGGGTTGCTCCACTGCCTGCGCGACACGGCGCCGCCGAGTACGGCGAGGTTCTCCGCGTGGCGCCGGATCCGGGTGGCGAGGTGGTCGACGTGGAAGAGACCCTTGAGCAGATCGGGGTCCTCGATCTCGTTCTCCAGCTCGTCGAGGATGGAGATCTCGCGGTGCACCAGCGACTGGAGGCGCCGGGCAAGGTTGAGGAAGACCTCCAGCTTCTGCTCGCTGCCCGCCTGGCTGGACAGCTGGGCGGCCTGCACGACGGCCGTGACGGCGCCGTCGTGTGCGCGGGCCAGGTCGGCGGCGAGCAGTTCGAAGTCGTCGGCGTCATCGGGGGGTCCGCTGCGCGGCTTGCGCTGGGGCGGTCCTTCGCCGCGCCGCAGCGCCTCGACGAGGGCCTTCAGATCGACCTCGCCGCGCGCGCTGCTCCGCCGCAGCGCGCCGACCCGGTCGCTCACGGACTTGGCGGCACGGTCGGCGGCCACGGCGGCGATGGCGATCCCGACGCAGGTCACCGAGACCGCGCCGGCGAGCACGCCCCACAGGGTGAGGCTGGGCTGCGCCCCGGTGGAGCGGACGGTGAACAGCACGGCGGCGCTGGCGCTGAGGGCGACCGCGACCGGCGGGAGCACGGCGAGACGCAGGAGTTGAGGCCGTATCTGCGTCTCGGGCAGCGCCGGTACGGGGCGGGCGGCCGGCCGCCCGTGCCTGCCGCCCTCGCGGCGGTCTGCGCGTGCTGCCGGTGCGCGGAGCTGAGACATCGGTGTCCTTGTGCTGTTCCGTCGGGCCTGGTTGCCAGGGGGTTTCGCGTGGCCGCCGCCGGTTTCGCGGGCCCTGCCGGTCGGGTCAGGGGTGATCCCCTGGCGTCGACTCCCTCCGCCGCCTCGCAGCTCCACCTGCCAGACCCCGCTCCCTGATCCGTCCTGGTCCTCGCACACCCCTCGATGCTGTGCACAAATCGGGCATGCGGCATCGTGATGCCGGTCGAGAGAACCGATGAATTCGGCCCTGCGTCGCCCAGCGGACACTCACAGTAGTCGCCTGAGCATCACGTGCGGTGCGCAGTTGACAAACTCCCACGGGCAGCGTCCCGCTCTGGTATGAGGCTTCGTACGACAGACCGATTAACGTCTCAAGTCCCGGCCTCGGAACGAGAAGACAGCGATCACAGCTGGTCAGAAGCGGTCATGAACAGACGGCCAGGGCCGGGGAGCGCTGCGCTCCCCGGCCCTGGCCGTCCATCGTTTTCCCGCCTGTGATCAGCCCGCCGGTACGGCCGCGGCCTCGCCGCTGTCCTCGGCAGCACTGCCCGGAACGTCACCGGCCGTATCCGCCGGGCCTTCGGTCGCGGTCTTCGTCGAGGCGCCGGTGTGAACGTCGGCGTCCGGCCATCCGCCGGCCGGGGCCGCGGCCACCGCACGCCACCAGGGCTCGGACGGCACGGTCTCGGCCGTGGGCTCGAAGGGCTCCCCGGGACGCGGCAGGGCCACGCGGGCGCCCTCCGCACGGGCGGCGGCGACGGTGCCCTCGCCGGGTTCCGCCCACGGGTGCATCGCCAGATTGAAGGTGGCCCAGTGGATCGGCATCATCACCCCGGCGGGTGTCCCGCCCTGGAGGTCCAGATGGGCGCGCATGCCCTCTTCGGGGGTCATGTGGATGTCGGGCCAGTACTCGGAGTAGGCCCCGATCTGGATCATCGTGGCGTCGAAGGGGCCGTAGTCGGCGCCGATGTCCTTGAAGCCCTCGAAGTAGCCGGTGTCTCCGCTGTGGTAGATCCGGTGGTTCTCGCCCGCGACCGACCAGGAGGCCCAGAGGGTGTGCTGGGTGTTGCGCAGTCCGCGGCCGCAGAAGTGGCGGGCCGGGGTGGCGGTCAGGGTGAGGCCGCCGACCTTGGTCTCCTCGTGCCAGTCCAGCTCGCGCAGCCGGTCCGCGGAGACACCCCAGTGTTCGAGGTGGGCGCCGACACCGAGCGGCACGGCGAACAGGGTGTCCGTGCCCGCCAGCGTCTTGATCGAAGGCATGTCCAGGTGGTCGTAGTGGTCGTGCGAGATGACGACGACGTCGACCGGGCCGAGCGCGGCCAGCGGCATGGGTACCGGGTGCAGTCGCTTGGGGCCGGCGAAGGCGAACGGGGAGCAGCGCTCGCCCCAGACGGGGTCGAACAGCACGCGCCGACCGTCTATCTCCGCGAGCACGCTGGAGTGCCCCATCCAGGTCAGCCGCAGTCCGGTGGCGGGCGGCCGGGAGATGTCGGCGAGGGTGGTGGCGTGCACCGGCACCGTGCCCTGTGGGGCGCGGCGGGGGCGGGTGTCCTTGTCGAAGAAACCCTTCGCGAGCTCCACGGACGAGCCGGAGGGCCGGGTCCGGGCCTCGCCGCCGGGATTCAGGAAGACCCCGTCCTTGAAGTGAGGCGATCTGCGGATACGGGCCAGACGCTCACCACTGGGGTCCGCGCCGAAGGCCGCGGGCTGCAGTGCGCGGAGCCCGGAGCTCAGGGAACGGAATCCGGTCACGGTACCTCCAGGGGGAATCGCTGAGGCTTCCATTATGGGTCGCCCCTCTGACACTCCCGGGTCGCCCCGGTCACGGGGGGATGTCCCACCCGTCTCCGCCCGCGGGTAACTACAGCTCCGAGTCGCCCCAGACCTGCACGTCCACCTCGTCCCCGACCGTCACCTTGCCCGGCCGCAGCACCGCGAACTTAGCCCCGAACGCGACTCCGCCCTCGGCCGCCCGACGGTAGCCGGCGAGCGTGCGCAGCGGTTCCGGGCCGTCCCTGGTCCCGGTCTCCTGGTCGACCAGGGTGACGGCGCAGCGGATGGCGAGCTTCGCGTAGCCCAGTTCGGCGTCGCCGAGGGTGATGCGGTGGGCGCGGTCCTCGGTGTGCGGTTCGTCCCAGCCGCCGACGACGACGTTCGGGCGGAAGCGGTCCATCGGCAGCGGGCTGCCGCCGCGCTCGGCGACCTTGGCGTTGAGGAGGTCCAGGGTGGAGCGGGAGAGCATGTGCAGTGCGCAGCTGTCGGCGTAGCCGGAGGTGCCCGGTGTCCGGCCGTCGGTCACCCGGTCGTGCTCGGGCGGCACGCGGACGAGTCTGCTGGGTGCCCGGAGCACGTCCGACAGCCAGGCTGCGGCCGTGTCCCCCTGGTCGATGCCCTGATACGGATTCCCGAACAGGTCGACCGGCCGCCGAGCCCCGGACGCGTCCACGTCGACGTGCAGGGCCTCGTACCCCGGCGCCCACAGCACCAGCCACTCCCCGCCGGCGCCGACCTCCGGCCGGATGAGCGACAGCCGCGGATCCCGCCGCTGCGTCCGGAACACTCCCTCCTCGCTGACGACCATGAAGCCGCGGTCGTGGGCGAGACCCGCGGGTGTCACGAGCGCCTCGCCCGGCGAGGTCCCGGCACACCCCTTGATGGGGTAGTAGGTCAGTTCGACGACATGAGCCATACCTTCGCCCCGCTCTCTCCGGCTTCCGTCGACGATATGACGCGCTGCCCTGCGGCCCGTCAACCGATTTCTCGTTGACACGACCGGACACCCGTCCCGATACTGACTGATCATTCAGTAACGCTCATCGCGAGGAGCCCGCATGACAACCCCCCTGATGTCGCTCGTGTGGACCGACCACGTCACCGGGCGCCAGGGCTTTCTGGTCGTCGACCGGCTGGTGCGCGGTGTGTCCAGTGGGGGTCTGCGGATGCGGGCGGGCTGCACCCTCGACGAGGTCACCGGACTCGCGCGCGGCATGACCATGAAGGAGGCGCTGCACTACGACCCCGAGGGCCGGTACGTCCCCCTCGGCGGCGCCAAGGGCGGCATCGACTGCGATCCGCAGGACCCGGACGCATACGAGCTGCTGGTGCGCTACCTGCGCGCCATGCGGCCGTACATCGAGACTGTCTGGACCACGGGCGAGGATCTCGGGCTCACCCAGGACCTGGTGGACCGGGCGGCCGCGGAGGCGGGGCTCGTGTCGTCGATCCAGGCCGTGTATCCGCTGCTGGACGACGAGGCCGCGGCCAGGCGCCGGCTCGCCGACGCGTTCGACGTCGACGTCGACGGCATCGGGCTCGACGAACTCGTCGGCGGCTGCGGGGTCGCCGAGTCGGCGCTCGCCGCGCTGGACCGGGCGAGCGTGCCGTATGCCGGAACGCGGGTCGCCGTGCAGGGCCTGGGCACCATGGGCGGGGCGACGGCACGCTTCCTCACGCGCGCGGGGCTCACAGTGGTGGCCGTCGCCGACATCAAGGGCACGATCGCCAATCCGCAGGGGCTCGACGTCGAGGCCCTGCTCGCCGCGCGGGACGCGTACGGGACCGTCGACCGCGGCGTACTGCGCCCCGGTGACCGGGAACTGCCGGGCGACGCCTGGCTGTCCGTCGGCGCGGAGGTGCTGGTCCCCGCGGCGGTCTCGTACGCGATCGACGCCGGGAACCAGGAGCGGATCACCGCCCGCTGGATCGTCGAGGCGGCCAATATGCCCGTACTGCCCGAGGCTGAGGAGCTGCTGGCCGCGCGCGGGGTCGTCGTGCTGCCGGACGTGGTCGTCAACTCGGGGACGAACGCCTGGTGGTGGTGGACCCTGTTCGGCGACATCGGGGCGGACGCGGACGAGGCGTTCGCATACACACGCCGTTCGATGCGCGCCCTGGTGGACCTGATGCTGGCCCGCGCGGAGACGGACGGGACGACGCCGCGGGCAGCCGCGCACGCCATCGTCGCGGACCGGCTGCCGGTGATCGCCGCACGGTTCGGGTGGTAACGGTGACGCGGGCCGTTGACATGTTCTGGGTAGGGTGAGCGCGTGGCGAGGGTGCGGTTGAGCGTGGCGGAGCGGCGCGAGGAGCTGCTGAAGGCCGCCATCGAGCAGATCGAGGCACGGGGCGTGGCGGCCGTCCGGATCGCCGACGTGGCCACGGCCCTGGGTGTGAGCAACGCGCTGGTGCTCTATCACTTCTCCACCAAGGAGAAGCTCGTCGCCGCGGCCTTCACCCACGCCGCCGAGGCGGACCTCGCGCAGCTGCGCCGGCTGCTCGGCCGCCGTACGACAGCGCTGCGCCGGCTTCGGACCGCCGTGCGCTGGTACGCGCCCACGGGCCAGGCCAAGGGCTGGCGGCTGTGGATCGAGGGCTGGGCTGCGGCGCTGCGCGAGCCCGCCCTGCGGGAAGTCACCCGGGACCTCGACAAGGAGTGGAAGGCCGCGATCGCCGAGGTCATCGCCGAAGGAGTGGCCGCGGGCGAGTTCCGCTGCCCGGATCCCACCGGCGCGGCCCTGCGCCTCACGGCCCTCCTCGACGGACTCGCCGTACAGATGACCGCCTACACCGGAGCGGTGTCACGCGCGCGTGCGCAGGAATGGGTGGACGACGCCCTCGCCCGCGAACTGGGGCTGGAGCGGGCGGCGTTCACGGCGTCGGGGCGGTGAGCGGGCCGGCTCTCAGCCGGGCGGGGTGGTGAGCCGGGCCGCCCCACCACCCCCGCTGAGGCACAGGCTCAAGCCACGGACGCGATCCGCTCCTTGATGTCGTCCGGCGACAGCGTGCCCTTCGCCGTCACATGGTCGCCCGACGACTCCCCGCGCAACCGCCGCCCGATCCACGGCACCAGATACTCGCGCGCCCAGTGGACGTCGTCCCGCCGCACCTCGAGGGTGCCGCGCGGCGGCAGCGGGGGCCAGGGCTGCTCGGGGTCGGCCGGGATCTCCAGGCCGAGGACCTGGCCGGCGCGCAGCGCCACGCGCGTGTGCCCCTCGGCCGAGAGGTGGAGCCGGTCGCCGTCCCAGGCCCGCCGGTCCTGAATGGCCTTCAGGGACCACAGGTCGAGCACCGGGCAGCCGTACCGGTCGGCGATGGCCCGGACATGTCCGTTGTAGGTGGCGATCTTGCCGCGCAGATGCTTCAGCACCGGGACGCGCCGGGTGTCGAAGCCGGTCGTCACCATGACGGTGCCGACGGCCGAGGTGAGTTGCACGATCGCCCGCTCGAAGCGCTCGGCGACCTCGTCGGGGTCGGTTCCGGGCCGGAGGATGTCGTTGCCGCCCGCGCAGAACGAGACCAGGTCCGGGGCGAGTCGGACGGCCCGGGGGAGTTGGTCGGCCACGATCTGGTCGAGGAGTTTGCCGCGCACGGCAAGGTTGGTGTACTCGAAGTCGCCCTCCGGCCGCCGGTCCGCGAGCAGTACCGCGAATCGGTCGGCCCAGCCGACGAACGCCCCGTCGGGGCCGGGGTCGCCGACGCCCTCGGTGAAGCTGTCCCCCAGCGCCACGTACGACCCGATCACTGATCTGATGTCATTCTTCGAATCGTCTGCCACATCGGCCCATGATTCACCTTCCGATGTGAGCTACGCGACCGTAGGAAGGGGTTGACGGACGGTGAGATAAGCCACTCCTAAAGTGTTCGCCAATTCAGGAATACGTCCCGACCGGGATTCCCGCACGGCCGACACCGAAGGCCGGACCCGGGGATCGGGGTCCGGCCTTCGGTGGCGTGGGGGCGGCTTAGGCGCCGGGTGTCAGCCGACGGAGACGCCCTTCGAGCGGAGGTAGGCGACGGGGTCGACGTCCGAGCCGTAGTCCGGGGTCGTGCGGATCTCGAAGTGCAGGTGCGGTCCGGTCGAGTTGCCGGTCGAGCCGGAGAGGCCTATCTGCTGGCCCGCGGCCACGCTCTGGCCGCTGGAGACGGAGAGCGAGGACAGGTGGGCGTACTGCGCGTAGTGGCCGTCGGCCAGCTTGATGACGACCTCGTTGCCGTACGCGCCGCCCCAGCCCGCGGAGACGACCGTGCCCGCGCCGACGGCCTTGAGCGGAGTGCCGGTCGGGGCGGCGAAGTCGACGCCGGTGTGGTAGCCGCTGGACCACATGCTGCCCGACATGCGGTACGGGGTACCGATACTGGCACCGGCCACGGGGAGGGAGAAGCCGCTAGCCGTGCTCGTGGTGTCGGAGGACTGGGTGGTCGCCGTGTTCGAGGACGACTTCGACGAACCAGAAGAAGACGCACCAGAAGCAGATGAATCAGAAGAACCGGACGACTTCGGCGAAGAAGCGGATGATGAAGGCGAATCAGACGAAGAGGACGACGACTTGGAAGAACCGGTCGTGGCCTTCTTGCCGATCGAGAGCTTCAGGCCGGGGTGGATCAGCGCCGGGTCGGAGCCGACGGCCTCCCGGTTGTCCGCATAGAGCTTCTTCCAGCCACCGCTGACATTCTGCTCGTCGGCGATCTTGGAGAGGTAGTCACCGGCCCTCACCGAATAGGTCCGCACACCCGAACTCTTCGCGGCGGCGGTCTTCTCGGCGGCCTTCTTTTCAGTCTGCGGAACCGACTGAACAGCCTTTTCCGAAACCGACTTTGCGGGAGCGGCGTGCGCTCCGGTGGCCCCCAGGAGCGGGAGGGCGAGCGCGGCGCCACCGGTTCCGGCGACGGCGATCGAGCGAGTGAAGCGCTGACTCTTGGGACGGCGGTGCTTACCCTTCGCGGGCATGACGAATTCCTCTCCGGCGCCTACGAGGTGAGCTGTCGGGTGCGGACTGGAGATGTCCGGCCGCGCGGTGGCGACTTAACCCCTAGCCGTTCCGGAGACCGGAACAGGCGTTGTACCAGTGGGTCCCCCGCTCCTGCCGTTCACGGGTGAGTTGAGCGGTCTCCGGGCGGCGGCAGGATTGGGCGTCCGTCCGGATTGGTGGCGAACGTAAGCGACCAAGACGCAAAGGGACAAGCAAGAGGTTCCATGGTTGTGCGTTTCTCTTGATCCCTTGTGAGAAAACCCAGTCACCCTCCGTGAATTCCGCCCCTGTCGGCGGATTCAATCCCCTGGAAAAACACGTGAATTACGTGAACATGACGGACAACGCTCGGTCACGAATATGACGCTGCTCACGCAGCTTCACCCCAGGAGGCTTTATTCCAGACCGAGTTGGAATGAAGATCCTAATTCGGACAGATCACTCAGATGCGACGCAGGCGGAGAACTGTCGCATCGAGGTCACCACGCAGCCCCGTGCGCAACCCGTGATGCAGCAAAACCGCACCCCGGTGAACTTCGCCCGTTTCGCGGCATTCATACGACGCTGTCGGGTCGAGGCCGCGCAGCCGCAGCGCCGGAACGGGCTCGCCGTAACGCTGCGCCTCGAGCCAGGCGAGGACGACGGTCTCGTCGCCGAGCACGTACTGCACCGCACTCAGCCCGCCCTGCGGCGGCCGCAGCCGGTACAGGTCGCCGCGCTGCACGAGGGGCCGGATCTCCTTGTACAGACCCACCCAGTTCCGGGCCTCGGCCAGCTCGTCGTCCGTCCACTCGGTGAGGTCACCGCCGACCCCGAGCACCCCGGCCATGGCGCTCACGAACCGGAAGCGCAGCGAGCTGACCCGGCCGTTGAGCATGGCGTTCGGGCTGTCGGTGACCCAGGCCGCCATCACGCGCGCGGGGTGGACCTGGCTGAAGCCGTGCTGGATGGCGAGCCGGTCGAGCGGGTCGGTGTTGTCCGAGGTCCACACCTGATCCGTACGGCTCATGATCCCGAGGTCGATCCGGCCGCCGCCGCCCGAGCAGGACTCGAAGGCGACGCCGGGGTGCGCGTCCCGCAGGCGGTCCAACAGGCCGTACAGCGCACGCACATGGTCGACCCACAACCGCTGCGGATACGCCTCTCCCGGCCAGCCCGCATCGGTGAAGCAGCGATTGAAGTCCCACTTCACATAGTCGATCGGGGCACTGGAGAGGAGCATGTCGAGCCGCTCCCAGAGGTACTCCTGAACGTCCTCGCGGGCGAGGTTCAGTACGAGCTGATTGCGGAATTCCGTCCGCTTGCGCCCGGTTTGATGCTGCACCCATTCAGGGTGGGCGCGATACAGATCGCTGTCCGGATTGACCATTTCGGGCTCGACCCAGATACCGAATTGCATACCGAGACCGTGCACGTGGTCCGCGAGCGGCTTGAGCCCGCCGGGGAAGCGGTCGGGGTTGGGTGTCCAGTCGCCGAGCCCGGCCCGGTCGCTGGTCCGCGCCCCGAACCAGCCGTCGTCGACCACGAACAGCTCCACGCCCATGTCCGCGGCCCGCCGCGCCAGCGCCCGCTGCTGCTCCTCGGAGATCTCGAACTCGGTGGCCTCCCAGGAGTTGAAGAGCACCGGCCGGTCCTCGCTCGCGTCCGGAATGACATACGTCCGCTGGTACGCGTGCCAGGCGCGGCTCGCCCCGCCGTAGCCGCCGTCGCTCCACAGGCCGGCGAAGACGGGCGTCGTGAACGACTCGCCCGCCGCCAGTCGCAGCAGGCCCGAGTCGTCGTGTCCGGCGCCGCCGGTAATCTGCACGCGCGCGTCGGCGAGTTGGGCCACGGCGATCCGCCAGGACCCGGACCAGCCGAGCGCACAGCCGTAGACCTCGCCGCGCTCCTCGGTCGCGTCGGTGTCCAGCGCCACCCAGGGCAGATGCTGATGTCCGGTATGTCCGCGGCGGCTGCCGATGACCTTCTCACCGTAGGTGAGGTCGGAGCGCACGAGCCGGGACTCCGCGGCCCAGCGGCCGTGCAACTGGGAGAGCCGCCAGCCGTCGCGCTCGGGCAGGGTCCAGGTCGCCGAGTCGGCCCGCAGCAGCTCGAGCTCCGGCCCTTCGTTGCCGAGGGTCACCCAGCGCTCCACGACGTCGTCGCGCATCCGGTAGTGCAACGTGACGGCCAGGCCACCGTCGCGGAACCGCAGCCGCAGCGCGTCGCCCTCGGCCTCGTACGCCTCGAAGCGCCACTCGGTGCCGCGCCGCTCCTCGGTGCGTACGGAGAGGGCGGGCCGGGCGAAGCGGGGGCCGCCCTCGACGGGGTACTCCTCGCGTCCGTCGAGCGGGGCCTCGAAGGGCCGGTAGTCCGGCAGCGGACGGACGGCGAGGGCCTCGGCGTCGGCGAGCGTGATCCGCGGGCCCCAGTGCAGGTGCAGCAGCTCGTGGTCGTCGGTGAGATGGATGGCGTAACCGCTGGTCGGCCCGGTCAGGAGCCACGTACGGCCATTCTCGGAAGTTTCCAGCATCACGTCTCCACAGTTCCGAACAGGTGCACTCAAGTACCAACATCATCTATGTCCGTGAACCCGGGGACAACGCCTGTGGACAACTCATTGCCCCAGGAATCCATGTCGTATCGTCGAGGGCGTGCCCGTCGACGAGCCGCGCCGACGAAGCCGACAGGGAGGGGAGCCCCCGTGACGCAGCAGATCCCGTCGACCGAGCCGGAGCTGGCCCGCGTGCGCAACTTCCGTGACGTGGGCGGACTGCCGACCGTGGACGGACGACGGGTGCGCCACGGCGTGCTGTACCGCAGCGGGCACCTCGCGCACGCTACCGAGGAGGACGCGGCGTTCCTCGGCTCGCTCGGCCTGCACACGATCTTCGACTTCCGCAACGCGGCCGACCAGAAGCTGGAGGGCCCGGACGTCGAGCTGCCCGGCGTGCGGAATGTGAACCTCCCGCTGACCGACCCGGCGGACGGCGCCGAGTTCTGGAAGATGGTCCGCGACGGCGACATCGACCAGCTGCGCACGATCCTCGCCGACGGCAAGGCCGCGCACCGGATGGTCACCTCGTACCGCACGATCATCAAGGAGCGCACCGCCGAGCACTCCCGCGTGCTGCATGCGCTCGCCGAGGACAGCGTCCCCGCCCTGATGCACTGCGCGGCCGGCAAGGACCGCGCCGGCCTCTCCATAGCCGTGACGCTGCTCGCCCTGGGCGTCGAGCGCGAGGCGATCGTGGCGGACTACCTGGAGTCGAACGCCAAGCACCGCCGCTACAAGGTCCACCGCAGCAGCAGCTCGGCCTCCGCCTACTCCCCCGAGATCATGGAACTGCTCAGCCCCCTCTTCGACGCCCGCGCCGAATACCTCACCGCGGCCTTCGAGACCATCGAGTCCACCTGGGGCGGCGTCGACACCTACCTGGAACAGGGCCTCGGAGTCACCCCCGAGACCCGCGAGCGGCTGCGCGAGCGCCTCCTCGACTAGGACCTACGGCTACTGCTTCGCCCCCAGCTCGAAGAGCAGGTAGACGAAGCCCGCGAACACGTGCCCCACCACGAGGTAGATGATCAGTCGCACCCACAGGGCGCGCGGGAACTTCTCCTCCATGTCGCTCATGGCATGACTCCAGGGTCGGGGCCCAGGCACAGTGCGGCCGTCGGGCTCTGCAGCAGGGTGTGGACGAACAGCAGCTCGAGCCCGTCGCGGTCCTCCGCGGCGATCCGATGCGGGGTCAGCGAGTCGAAGTGCGCGCTGTCGCCGGGCGCGAGCAGATGCGTGGTGTCCCCGAGGCGCAGCCGCAGCCGTCCCTGAAGCACATAGAGCCACTCCTCGCCGGGGTGCACCCGCACGATGTCGCCCTGGGAGCCGTGCGGCACGTGCAGGCGCAGGGCCTGCATACCGCGGCCGGGCGCCCCGGCCTGGCGGTACGTCCAGCCGCCCGCCGCGGTCGGTTCCATGTCCGCGGCACGTACGACGGCGTCCCGGTCGGCGACCGTCTCGCCTAGCAGTTCCGAGACGGTCGTACCGTAGATGCGGGCCAGGGCGAGCAGCATCGGCAGTGAGGGCTGGCGCTGTCCGGTCTCCAGCCGGGAGAGATGGGCGGGCGACAGCCCGGCGGCGCCCGCCGCGGCCTCAAGGGTGAGGGCGGCACGGCGCCGCAGGGCTCTCAGCTGCGGCGCCACGGCGGGCAGGTCGACAGAGCTCATGCCCTCCATTCAGCCGGAGGCTTGCCTGTGGGGCAAATTTCTTGCCCCACAGACAAAAGTCGCAGGCGAAGGCGCCGAACTCCTACCGGTTGGCCACCGCCTGCTTGACCAGCGTCTTCCCGAAGTCCCACATCAGACCGCCACCGCTGTGGGCGTCGTCCATCACGGCCGTGAAGGCCTCGACGAAGCGGTCCACCTCCCGCTCGCCGACGATCAGCGGCGGGATCAGCTTGATCACCTCGAGGTGGTCGCCGGAGACCTGGGTGAGGATCCGGTGCCGCTGGAGCAAGGGCACGACCACCATCTGCGCGAACAGGCCCTTGCGGGCTGCCTGCAGCATGGTCCAGCGGCTGCGCAGCTTCAGCGAGCTGGGCCTGCCGAACTCGATGCCGATCATCAGGCCCCGGCCGCGTACATCGGCGAGCAGTTCGTACTTGTCGACCAGGGCCGCGAGCCGGGACCTGAGCAGGTCGCCGGTGGCCCGGGCGTTCGCGACGATCTGCTCGTTCTCCATGACGGACAGGACGGCCAGCCCCGCCGCCATGGCCTGGGCGTTGGACCCGAAGCTCGCCGAGTGCACCAGCACACGGTCGATCGACGAGTAGACCTTCTTGAAGATCCAGTCCTTGCCGAGCGTGGCGCCCACCGGCACATAGCCGCCGGAGAGCGCCTTGGCGACGCAGACCAGGTCCGGTTCGACGCCGTCCTCGTGCTGGTAGGCGTAGAAGTCCCCGGTCCGGCCGAGCCCGGTCTGCACCTCGTCCGCGATCAGCAACGCCTTGTGCTTGTGCAGCAGATCCTGGGCGGCGCGCAGATAGCCGGGCGGGGGCTCGAGGACGCCCTTGCCCTGGATCGGCTCGACGATCAGGGCGGCGACGTCGCCCTTCTTCAACTCCCGTGCCAGCGCGACGAGATCACCGAGCGGTACGGCCGTGTCGGGCAGCAGCGGGGCGAAGCCGTCACGGAAGCCGTCCTCGCCGTTGACGGACAGGGAGCCGGTGGTCAGACCGTGGAAGGAGTGCTCGCAGTACAGGACGCGGGGCTTACCGGTGGCGCGGCGGGCGAACTTCAGCGCGGTCTCGACCGCCTCGGTGCCGCTGTTGCCGAAGAACACCCGGTCCAGATGCGGGCTGTGCGCGAGCAGCCGCTCGGCCAGCAGCCCGGGCAGCGGCTGGCAGTCGAAGCGGGTGAGGTCGGCGAGCTGTGCGTCGAGCACATCGTGCAGCGCCTTGCGGACGACGGGGTGATGGCGGCCCAGGCCCATCACCCCGAACCCGGCGAGCATGTCGAGGTAGTCGTCGCCGTCCGCGTCCCAGAAGTACGCGCCCTCGGCCCGCTCGTAGACCTTGTCGAAGCCGATGGTGTGCAGCATGCGCGGGAGCTGGTGGTTGAGGTACTTGGTGTGCAGCTCGTAGCGCTCGGCTCCGCGCTCGGCCAGCAGTGCGCCGAGGTCGAACTCCGTGGTCATTCGGGTTTCTCCTTGGCTGACTCTTTGACGGCCAGGCTCGCGCTGATCCGTCCGGCGACCTCGACGGGCGTGAGGCCGATGTCGGCGAGCACCTCGCCGCGTTTGGCGTGTGCGAGGAACTGCTCCGGGATGCCGAACCGCCGTACGGGCACGTCGACATCGGCGTCACCGAGCGCCAGCGCGACCGCCGCTCCGACCCCGGACGCGCGGCTGTTGTCCTCCACGACGGCGACGAGGCGGTGCTCGGCGGCGAGGCCGGGGAGCGCCGGGTCGACGGGTTTGACCCAGCGCGGGTCGACGACGGTGCAGCCGATGCCACGTGCCTCGAGCAGCTCGGCGGCCTGGAGGCAGACGGGCGCCATGACGCCGACGGAGACCAGCAGGACCTCCGGGGACTCTCCGCGGTGCAGTACGTCGATGCCGCCGACCCGGTCGACCGCGGGAACGCACGGCCCCACCGACTCCTTCGGGAACCGTACGAGGGTCGGCGCGTCGTCCACCGCGACCGCCTCGCGCAGCTGGGCCCGCAGTTGGTCGGCGTCGCGCGGCGCGGCGATCCTGAGGCCCGGCACGACCTGGAGGATCGACATGTCCCACATGCCGTTGTGGGAGGCCCCGTCGACACCCGTCACGCCGGCCCGGTCCAGGACGAAGGTGACGCCGCAGCGGTGCAGGGCGACGTCCATCAGGAGCTGGTCGAAGGCGCGGTTGAGGAAGGTGGCGTAGACGGCGACGACGGGGTGCAGTCCGCCGGTCGCGAGCCCGGCCGCGCTCACCGCCGCGTGCTGCTCGGCGATGCCGACGTCCCAGACCCGGTCCGGGAACCGTGCGGCGAACTTGCCGAGCCCGACCGGGTGCAGCATGGCCGCCGTGATCGCCACGACGTCCTCCCGCTCCTCCCCGATCCTGACGATCTCCTCGCCGAACACCGAGGTCCAGGACGGCCCGTTGGACGGCGCGAGCGGCTCGCAGGTGAGCGGGTCCATCACACCTACGGTGTGGAAGTGGTCCTCCTCGTGCGCGAGAGCGGGTTCGTAGCCGCGCCCCTTCTCGGTGAGGCAGTGCACCAGCACCGGCCCGTGGAAGCGTTTCGCGCGCCGCAGCGCGGACTCGACGGCGCCGATGTCATGTCCGTCGATCGGGCCGACGTACTTCAGGCCCAGGTCCTCGAACAGGCCCTGCGGCGCGAACGCGTCCTTGAAGCCCTTCTTGGCGCCGTGCAGTGCCTCGTAGACGGTGTTGCCGACGACGGGCGTGCGCTGCAGTACGTCCTTGCCCCAGGCCAGGACCTGTTCGTAGCTGTCGGTGGTGCGCAGGGTGGCGAGGTGGTTGGCGAGGCCGCCGATGGTGGGGGCGTACGACCGCTCGTTGTCGTTGACGACGATGATCAGCGGCCGGTTCTTGGCGGCCGCGATGTTGTTCAGCGCCTCCCAGGCCATGCCGCCGGTCAGCGCGCCGTCGCCGATCACCGCGACGACATGCCCCTTCTCCCCCTGCACCTGGCGGGCCTTGGCGAGCCCGTCGGCCCAGCCGAGCGCGGTGGAGGCGTGGCTGTTCTCGACGATGTCGTGCTCGGACTCCTCACGCGACGGGTAGCCGGAGAGGCCCCCCTTGCCGCGCAGCTTGGAAAAATCCTGACGCCCTGTCAGCAACTTGTGTACGTAGCTCTGGTGGCCGGTGTCCCACACGATGCGGTCGACCGGCGACTCGAAGACCCGGTGGAGGGCGACGGTGAGTTCCACCACCCCCAGATTGGGCCCGAGGTGACCGCCGGTCCTGGCCACGGCGTGCACCAGGAACTCCCTGATCTCGTCGGACAGTTCGCCAAGTTGCGCCTCGGACAGTGCCTTCAGGTCGCGTGGTCCCCGGATGCTCTCCAGAATCGTCACGTTCGCGGGCCCCCTTCGGTCCGTGCTGTTCAGCTCACGGTGACGGCCGGCTCCCCCGACGCGACGCCGTCCTGCTCCATCTGTTCGGCGATCTTCATCGCCTCGTCGATGAGGGTCTCCACGATCTTCGACTCGGGCACGGTCTTGATGACCTCGCCCTTGACGAAGATCTGTCCCTTGCCGTTGCCGGAGGCGACCCCCAGGTCCGCCTCCCGCGCCTCACCGGGACCGTTGACCACACACCCCATCACGGCCACCCGCAGGGGCACTTCCATGCCCTCCAGACCTGCCGTGACCTCGTCGGCCAGCTTGTACACATCGACCTGGGCGCGCCCGCAGGACGGACACGACACGATCTCCAGGCGCCGCTGCCTGAGTCCCAGCGACTCCAGGATCTGGATGCCGACCTTGACCTCCTCGGCGGGCGGAGCGCTCAGGGACACGCGGATGGTGTCACCGATCCCCCGCGACAGCAGCGCCCCGAAGGCCACGGCCGACTTGATCGTCCCCTGGAAGGCGGGACCGGCCTCGGTGACACCCAGGTGCAGTGGATAGTCGCACTGTTCGGCCAGCAGTCGGTAGGCGTTGACCATCACCACCGGGTCGTTGTGCTTCACCGAGATCTTGATGTCCCTGAAGCCGTGCTCCTCGAACAGCGACGCCTCCCACAAGGCGCTCTCCACCAGAGCTTCCGGGGTGGCCTTGCCGTACTTCTCCAGCAGCCGCCGGTCGAGAGAGCCCGCGTTGACGCCGATACGGATCGGCGTGCCGTGGTCCTTGGCGGCCCCCGCGATCTCCTTCACCTTGTCGTCGAACTGCTTGATGTTGCCGGGATTGACGCGTACGGCCGCGCAGCCGGCCTCGATCGCGGCGAAGACGTACTTGGGCTGGAAGTGGATGTCCGCGATCACCGGGATCTGCGACTTGCGGGCGATGGTCGCGAGGGCGTCCGCGTCGTCCTGCGTGGGGCAGGCGACGCGCACGATCTGGCAGCCGGACGCGGTCAGTTCCGCGATCTGCTGCAAGGTTGCGCCGATGTCCGACGTACGCGTCGTCGTCATCGACTGCACCGACACCGGGGCCCCGCCCCCGACCGCCACCGGCCCGACCTGGATCCGCCGTGAGACACGGCGCTCCGCGATCGGCCGGACCGGTACCTCGGGGACGCCCAAGGAGATGGCGGTCATGGTGTCAGTCGCGGTTTCCGGCGACGGTTTCGCGCATCGCCCGCAGGGACTCCTTGAGGGAGCCCATGGTGGCCATGACCGCGGTCGGCTCGTAGCCGCAGTGCGCCATGCAGTTGGCGCAGCGCGGGTCCTTGCCACGGCCGTACTTGTCCCAGTCGGTGTCCTCGATCAGCTCGCGGTATGTGGTCACGTACCCGTCGCTCATCAGGTAGCAGGGGCGCTGCCAGCCGAAGAGGGAGTAGTTCGGGATCGCCCAGGCGGTGCACGGGAAGTCGACCTTGCCCTCCAGGAAGTCCAGGAAGAGCGGGGAGTGGTTGAGCCGCCACTTGCGCCGGTTGCCGCCGGCGAAGGCCTTCTTGAACAGCTCGCGGGTCTGCTCCACGCCCAGGAAGTGCTCCTGGTCGGGGGCCTTCTCGTAGGCGTAGGCGGGCGAGATCATCATCTCGTCGACCTTGAGGTCGTCGTTGAGGTAGTTGAGCACCTCGATGACGGTCTGCGGGGTGTCGGTGTTGAAGAAGGTCGAGTTGGTGGTGACCCGGAAGCCGCGCTTCTTGGCCTCCTTGATCGCCTCCACGGCCTCGTCGAACACCCCCTCCTTCGCCACGGACTCGTCGTGCCGCTCACGCAGCCCGTCGATGTGCACCGCGAAGGCGAAGTACGGGGAGGGCTTGAACTTGTCCATCTTCTTGCGCAGCAGCATGGCGTTGGTGCACAGGAAGACGTACTTCTTCCTCGCCACCAACTGCCGCACGATCTCATCGATCTTGGGGTGCATCAGGGGCTCCCCGCCGGCGATCGACACCATGGGGGCACCGGACTCGAGCACCGCTCCCACAGCTTGGGCAACCGGCATGCGCTGCTTGAGCACACCCGCGGGGTGCTGGATCTTGCCGCAGCCCTCGCACTTGAGATTGCAGGCGTAGAGCGGTTCCAGCTCGACGATGAGCGGAAACTTGTCCCGCCTGCGGAGCTTCTGTTCAGCCAAGTACGTAGCGACCTTGATGGACTGGCGCAGCGGCATGGCCATCTGGCTCACCTCCGGGGGAGCAGCAAGGAACGGTGCCATTCGTAAAAAGCAGGAAGAACGGAACGCAATACGCGGAAGGCCGATATTCCTCCGCGCAATGTGCCGATCCGGACGAGTTCATGTTCTGGAGCGTCCACGACCACCCGGACGGCCGCAACCGGGCGCGGGCCCGTGCGTACGGCGCTCAGGAGCGTGGCCGCGGACTCCATGTCGACCGCGATCGCGCCGGTCGCGAGGAGATCGGACCGTTCATGACCGCGTACGACATGGTCGGAGCCGGTGAGCGGACCGGTGTGGACGGTGCGGCCGGGTGCGGCGCGCACCAGCTCTTTGACGAGTAGGTCGGTCCCGACGCACGGAACGGTTCCGTCCGGGTCCCGGGTCTCCTCGGCGACGACCAGGTCGCCGGGGTGCATGCCCGGGGCGAGCCCCGCACAGAAGCCGGTCGCGACCACGGCGGCCTCGCCGAACGCCGGGCCGGCCAGCACCCGGGAGACGGACCGCTCCGCCGCCTTGGGCCCCATGCCGGTACGCAGAACGGTGACCGGCCCGCCCGCGCCACTGCGATCACCCAGGCGCAGGGCGAAGTGCTCGATGCCGAGTGCGCAGGCGATCAGCAGCGGGGCGGGGGCGGGCTGGGTGCTCATCAGCCCTCCTCGGCCTTGGAGAAGGGTTCTCCGTGGACGTACCGGCCGAGCGCGGTGAGCGGGAAGACCTGCCGGTAGAGGTGGTAGTTGATCGAGAAGTCCCACGGGAAGCCGGTCCCCGTGAAGTACGGCTCGTCCCAGGAGCCGTCCTCGCGCTGTGTGCTCGCGAGCCACTCGATGCCGCGCTCGACGGCCTTGGAGTCCTTCTCGCCGGCCGCGAGCAGCGCCAGCAGCGCCCATGCCGTCTGCGAGGCGGTGGAGGCGCCCTTGCCGCTCCACTTCTTCACATCGTGGTAGGAGCGCAGGTCCTCGCCCCAGCCGCCGTCGTCGTTCTGGACGGACTCCAGCCAGGCGACGGCCCGGCGGATCGCCGGGTGCGAGCCGGGCAGTCCGGCGGCGGTCAGCGCGGGTACCACGGACCCGGTGCCGTAGATGTAGTTGACGCCCCAGCGCCCGAACCACGAGCCGTCCGGCTCCTGTTCGGCGAGCAGCCACTCGATGCCGCGCCGGGTACGCGGGTCATGCGCGTAGCCCTCGACCGCGAGCATCTCCACCACGTGGGCGGTGACGTCCGCGGACGGCGGGTCGATGACCTCGCCGAAGTCGCAGAACGGCAGCTTGTTGGGGAACATGCTGGTGTTGTCGACGTCGAAGGCCCCCCAGGCGCCGTTCTTCGACTGCATCCCGAGGTTCCAGCGCACCCCGCGCCCGATCGCCTTCTCCACCCGCTCCGGGTCGTGGTGCCGGATCCGGCGCAGCGCGAGGACGACCTCGGCGGTGTCGTCGATGTCGGGATAGTTGTCGTTGTGGAACTCGAACGCCCAGCCGCCGGGGGGCAGTTGGGGTCTGCGGACCGACCAGTCACCGGGCCGCACGATCTGCTCGCCGAGCATCCAGTCGGCGGCCTTCACCAACTGCGGGTGGTCGGCGGGGACCCCAGCGTCGGCGAGCGCGATGGCCGCCAGGCAGGTGTCCCACACCGGGGACTGGCAGGCTTCGATCATCCGAGCCCCGTCCTCGCGCCAGACGGTGAAACGGTCCAGTGACGCGAGCCCCTCGCGCATCACGGGGTGTTCGAGGTCGTAGCCGAGCAGGTACAGGGCGATGACCGAGTACACGGCGGGCGGCTGGATGCCGCCCCAGCAGCCGTCGTTCTCCTGCCGCTCGATGATCCAGCGGGCGGCGGAGTTCATCGCCGCCCTGCGCAGGCCGCGCGGAGCCACCTTGCGGTACTGGTGCAGCGCCTTGTCGAGCCGTTCGAAGACGCCGTCCCAACTCGCTGCGGGAGCCGGCGGCTTGACCGGGTTCGGGTTGCGCGGGTCGGTGTGCAGTTCGTCGAGCGGGAAGGGCGCGGGCCGCACCGGGCGCTTCGCGGAGACGATCGTCAGCGGGACGATGGTCTGCCGGGCCCAGCAGCCGAAGTCGTAGATGTTGAGCGGGAACCACTTCGGGAAGTAGATGAGTTCCGGCGGGAGTTCGGGCAGGTCCTCCCACTTCCACCAGCCGAACAGCGCCAGCCAGATCCGGGTGAAGACCCGGGCGGCCGCGATGCCGCCCCGCTCGCGGATCCAGGCCGAGGCCTTCGCCATGTGCGGCGCGTCCGGCGCGTCGCCGGCCAGCCGCAGGGCGACGTACGCCTCGATGGTGGTGGAGAGTTCGCCGGGTCCGCCGTAGAAGGTGGCCCAGGTGCCGTCCTCGCGCTGCTCGCCGCGGATGAACAGGGCGGCGGCACGGGTGGTGGCCTCGTCGCGGATCCCCAGGAACTGGCGCAGCAGCAGGTCCTCGGCGTCCATCGTGACGTTCGTCTCGAGGTCGCCCTTCCACCAGCCCTGGGTGTCCTGCCGGGAGAGCAGGTACTCGGTGGCACGCCCGATGGCGTGTACGGCGGCCTCGTGCGCCCCGGCCGCCACGGGGGTGTCGATCTGTGTTTCGCTGGCCGAGGCTGCCCGGGGCTGCAGTGCCCCGGTGCTTCCGTCGGTCGTCGCTGTCATGGCTTCCCCTTCGTGCAGTCGTACGAGTCGTGCTGCTGTGGGTCCGCCGTCGACCGGTGCTCGTGCGTCCGTAGCACCGGCCGGCGACTACGCGAGGGCTGTTCGACCGATAATGATCATCTCTTCCGTACGACGACGAAGTCGGCGAGCGCCGCGAACTGTGCCCGCACCCGGTCGGGCATCTCGATGGCGTCGAGGGCTTCGATGGCGATGGTGTGCTGGCGGCGGGCCTCTTCGGCGGTCCACTCGCGCCCGCCCGCCTCCTCGATGAGGGCGGCACGGGCCGCGAACTCCTCCTCCGAGAAGTTCTCGAAATCGCTGCTCTTGGCGTCGGCGGCGAGCAGCTCGCCGAGCCGCTCGGAGGCCGGTCCGCCCCCCGCGAGCGCGGCGACGACCGGCAGGGACTTCTTGCGCTGGCGCAGGTCGCTCCAGGTCTGCTTGCCGGTGGAGACCGGGTCGCCCCAGATGCCGAGCAGGTCGTCGACGGCCTGGAAGGCGAGGCCCAAGTGGTAGCCGTACTTCTCCAGGGTGTCGGCGGTGCGGTCGTCCGCGCCGCCGAGCACGGCGCCGATGGAGCTGGCGCAGGCGAGCAGGGCGCCGGTCTTGTTGCCCTCCATCTCCAGGCACTCCTCGACGCTGACGCGGTCGCGGTGCTCGTAGGAGATGTCCTGCGCCTGGCCGTCGATGAGGGCACGGGTCGCGCTCGTCAGGCGGCGAGTGGCGCGGCCCGCCTCGACGGTGCCGAGTTCCAGCAGGACCTCGTTGGCCAGGGCGAACAGGGCGTCGCCGACCAGGATCGCCTGGGCGGGACCGTGCACCTTCCAGACGGTGTCGCGGTGCCGGCGCTGTTCGTCGCCGTCCATCAGGTCGTCGTGCAGCAGGGAGAAGTTGTGGACCAGTTCGACGGCGACCGCTCCGGGGATGCCTGCCTCGGGGGCGGCGCCGGTGACCTCGGCGGAGAGCACGGCAAGGGCGGGACGTACGGCCTTGCCGCCATCGCCGTCGGCGGGATTGCCCTGGGCGTCGATCCAGCCGAAGTGGTAGGCGGAAACGGTGTCCATGGGAGGGGCCAGGCGGTCGATCGCCGCCCGCAGTACCGGTGTGGCCAGGGACCGGCCGCGCTCCAGGAGCGCGGTCACGTCCACCGCGGTCCTTCGATCGGCCGTCGGGGCCGGGGGCACAGTGGGCACAGTCTCTCCTCTTGTTGCGGTACCGGGGGTGCGGGGACCTGCCGCGCGCTCATGGAGCATCAGGCCGCCTCCTCGACTTCGAAGAGGTGCCGGGGGCGGGGCCGCCCCAGGGCGCTCAGCACGGCGTCCGCCGCACTCACACCACTGCGGACCGCACTCTCCATGGTCGCGGGCCACCCCGTGGCGGTCCACGCTCCGGCCAGGTAGAGGCCGGGGGCCTTGGTACGGGCGCCGGGCCGCAGCCGCCCGACGCCGGGGGTGGGCGCGAACGTGGCCGTGCGCTCCCTGGTCACGAAGAAGTCCGTCACCTCGGCACCCCGGGTGCCGGGCAACAGCCGTTCCAGTTCGGGCAGATAGCGCTCGCGCAGTTCGGCGACCGGTGCGTCGATCTCGTGCTGCGCCGCCGACTGCGACAGCGCCAGGTACTGACCGTGCTTCAGCCCGGAGGCGTCGGTCCGGTCGAAGACCCACTGCACCGGGGTGCCGAGGGCCGCGAAGAAGGGCTTGTGGAGCACCTTCCGGTCGTACACGACATGGACGTTGAGGATCGGCGCGGTGCCGATCTCCAGCAGCCGCTCCGGTGCGTCGAGGGCTCCGGCGGGCAGCAGATCGTGCGCTTCGCGGTGGGGTACGGCGAGGACGACGGCGTCGGCCTGAAGCGTTTCGCCGGGAACCTGAACGCGCAGGCGCCCGTTGTCGTCAGTAGAGATGGAGGTGACTCGTGTACGGACCTCGGTACGCACGCCCGCGGAGTCGAGCGCCTTGCGGGCCAGCCGGTCATGCAGTTCACCCAGCGGGACACGCGCCCAGCCGATGTCGGCCGCGCCCGGTTCGGACAGCAGACCGGTCTTGAACACCATCGCGGCGAGCCCCAGCGAGGCGTCGCCCGCGACCGCGTTGAGGGTGGCGACCCCGACCAGGTCCCACAGGGCCTCGACGGCACGCGCCGACTGACCGTGCGCGGTCAGCCAGCTGCCGAAGTCCTGCGTGTCCAGGGTCGGATCGGCGAGGTCCAGCCCCTTGAGCGCGAGCGCGGCCCGCCCGACCTTGGCGCGTTCGGCGAGCGACAGATGCGGATACGTGGCCAGGCTGCGCCCCAGATGCAGGGGCACGGGCAGCGCGTCGCGCCGCAGCCTGCCGAGCCGGCGTCCCTCGGGCCTGGCGACATCGAGTACGGGCACGTCGAGACGATCCTGCAACGGCGCCAGCGCCGCTGCCTCGATGCGGTCGAGGAACCAGCGGTAGGCGGTGCAGCAGCGCAGATACACATGCTGTCCGTTGTCGACCGTCAATTCGCCGCGCTGGAAGGAGAAGGCGAGCCCGCCCAGGCGCGGCCGGCCTTCGAGCAGGGTGACGCGCACTCCGGCGTCGGCCAGCGCGAGCGCGGCGGTGATCCCGGCGAGCCCACCACCGACCACGACGGCATCCCGCCCGGAGCGTGGCCTCGGCATGTCCGCGAGCGGCTCCTCGCTCATCGTGCACTCCCCCCTGCGCGGCTGCCGCGATGCTTGAACGGTGCACGGCAGGCCGTCGCAGTCAGGGACGCCGGGCGGCACCGGAGGGTTGCCCGCCGCTTTTCGCCGGTGGCATCACCTTGGACCCTTTTGTCCATCAGGCGCGCCTCCTGACGGTCCGCCGGGTCACATGCCGCGCGTCCAGGCCGGACAGGCCGCGCACGGCGACGTACGCCTTCTCGCGCCCGGGCAGCGAGACCCGGCCACGCAGCACCGCCTCCGGATCGCGCTCGATGCGGTCGAGGAGGCGGCGGTAGATGCCGGCCATGGCGGCGACGCAGGCGCCGCTGCGCCGGTCGAGCATGGGGAGCAGCCGGTAGCCCTCGGCGAAAAGGGCGCGGGCCCGACGCACTTCGAAGTGCACGAGACCCGCGAAGTCGGCGCCCTCCGGCGGTTTCGCCCCGCTGAACCCGGCCGAGCAGCCGAACTTGGCCAGGTCGTCGGCGGGTAGATAGGTGCGCCCGCCCTCGGCGTCCTCGCGGACGTCCCGCAGGATGTTGGTGAGCTGAAGCGCGAGCCCGAGCGTGTCGGCATACTCCGGCGCGCGCTCGGCGCCACGCGCCCCCCGCTCCGTACCGAACACCCCGAGCGAGAGCCGCCCGATGGCACCCGCCACACAGCGGCAGTACACCTTCAGGTCGTCCCAGGTCTCGTAGGTCTCGCCGCGTACGTCCATCAGCACGCCGTCGATGAGTTCGTCCAGGCCGCCCAGCGGGATGGAGAACTGCTCGGCGGCATGGGTCAGGGCCACCGCTACCGGGTCGGTGTCGTCCTCGTCGACCGCGTCCTGGCGGATCCGGGTCAGCAGCGCCCGGGTGTCCTCGAGTCTGGCGATCTTGACGTCGGGTGCCAGCGCGCCGTCGCCGATGTCGTCGACACGGCGCGAGAACGCGTACAGCGCCGACATCGCGCGCCGCTTGTGCGTGGGCAGCAGCCTGATGCCGTAGGCGAAGTTACGGGCCTGCTGTCCGGTGACGGCCTCGCAGTAGCTGTAGGCGGCGAGTACCGGTGCGGACACGTGTGTGGGAGAGTCCACGGTCCGGATCACCCCTCTCCTCGCAGAGTCAGGCCCGCCTCGCGCAGCAACTGGATCCTGCCGGGCTTGGGCGGGCCGGGAAGTACGTCGTATTCGGCGGCGGCAATCGCATGGATTGCCGCCCTTCCCCCCGCCACGAACCCTGCGAGCAACAGCTTCAGCCTGCCGTGGACGCTACCCACCAGGGGGGCGCCTTCATTCAGGAGATCGCGGGCGCGTTGCGCTTCGTATGCAACCAGGGCGCGCACCGATGCGCCCGTGGTTTTCGCGGCGAGATCCGCCTCCTGGACATGAAAGCGCTTCATGTCGGCGGCGGGCAGATAGATGCGGTCGCGGCCGAGGTCCTCGGCGACGTCCTGGAGGTGCTCGACGATCTGCAGGGCCGTGCAGATCGCGTCGGAGCGCCTGACCCGCTCGGGGGTCTCGGTGCCGGTGACGGCGAGGACGAGACGGCCGACGGGGTTGGCGGACAGTTCGCAGTACGCAACGAGGTCGTCGTAGGTCTCGTAGCGGGAGACGAGCTGGTCCTGGCGGTTGGCGGCGATCAGGCCGAGAAAGGGGTCCGGGCTCAGCGCGCGGCGCCGGACGGTCGGCTGGAGGCGGCGCAGCAGCGGGTGACGCGGCGTCGAATCGAACACGCGGTGAAGGTCGGCCTCGAAGGCGTCCAGCATCAGCAACCGGTCCTCGGCCTGTGCGGGGGACACGCCGAGCAGCCGGGCGTCGGCGCCCCCGGGGGCGAGATCGCCGTCGCCGATGTCGTCGACGAGGCGGGCGAAGCCGTACACGGCCATGAGGTCGTCGCGCCAGGCCCTGGGCAGGAAAAACGGGGCCACGGGGAAGTTCTCGTCCGTGGCCTTGTCGAGGGTGCCGCGCTCCGGATCACCGGTCGGCGCGGTGCCGGTGCCCGTCACCGTTCACTGCCCGGGGCGCGGACGGCACATGCTGCGTCGACCTGGGGAGTTTCCGTAGCCATTGCCGTCACATCTCCCGTTCTACACCGTCGACCCAATACGCACTATTTCGGACACGCCACCCGGTCCTCAGCGCGGCTGCCCCGGCGTAGGGGTGTCGCGTACTATCGCCCCACTTGCCGCTTATCGGGACCGGTACAGCTTACGTTGTACAACGCAACATGGTCCGTCGGGGTGTCCTGCGCATCACAAGAACACACCGATTGGCACCAAGATTCCTAGGGTCGACCGAAGTTGACGTTTCCTTTGCAGACGCGGAGCCCCGCCGGAAGGGTTCCTGCGGGGCCCTGCGAAGCGTGGTGGGCCTTTCGCCCGGATCCGGGTGGACTACTTGCCCGTGAACTTCTCGTACTCCTTGATGACCTCTTCAGTAGGTCCGTCCATGCGCAGCTCGCCGCGTTCCAGCCACAGGACGCGGTTGCAGGTGTCGCGGATCGACTTGTTGTTGTGACTGACCAGGAACACCGTGCCCGCGCTCTTGCGCAGTTCGCGGATGCGTTCCTCGGAGCGCTTCTGGAACTTGCGGTCACCGGTGGCCAGCGCCTCGTCGATCATCAGGACATCGTGGTCCTTGGCGGCGGCGATGGAGAAGCGCAGCCGGGCCGCCATGCCGGAGGAATAGGTGCGCATGGGCAGGGTGATGAAGTCACCCTTCTCGTTGATGCCGGAGAACTCGACGATCTCCTCGTAGCGCTCCTTGATCTCCTCGCGGGACATACCCATGGCGAGCCCGCCCAATATGACGTTCCGTTCGCCGGTGAGGTCGTTCATCAGGGCCGCGTTCACCCCGAGCAGGGAGGGCTGGCCGTCGGTGTAGACCTTGCCGCTCTCGGCGGGGAGCAGGCCGGCGATGGCGCGCAGCAGCGTCGACTTGCCGGAACCGTTGGAGCCGATCAGGCCGATGGCCTCGCCGCGGTAGGCGACGAAGGACACGCCTCGCACGGCGTGCACCTTGCGCACTCCTCGTTCCTCGCCGCGCTTGAGCATGCGGCTGAGCGCTGCCGTGGCGCTGCCCTTGCCGGCCTTGGCACCGTTGACGCGGTAGACGATGTTCAGGTCGTCGGCGATGACGGTGGGGATCCGTTCGTCCCTCGGTTGCTCAGCCACGGCCGTACCTCTCCTCCGCCTTCCAGAAGTAGACGAAGCCGCCGACGGCGAGCAGCACGGACCAGCCGAGCGCGGCCGCCCACACATGGTCCGGGAGGTTCTCGGAGCCGTAGCCGTCGATGAGCGCGAAGCGCATCAGGTCCATGTAGATGGCGGCCGGGTTCCACTGCAGGACGTTGGCGATCCACTGGGGCTTGTCGGCCAGCATGATCGGGATGGAGTACATCACGCCGGACGCGTACATCCATGTACGCATCACGAACGGCATCAGTTGCGCGAGGTCCGGGGTCTTGGAGCCGGCCCGGGCCATGATCAGCGCGAGGCCGGTGTTGAAGAGGAACTGCAGGGCGAGCGCCGGGACGATCAGGGCCCAGGACAGGTCCGGGAAGCTGCCGAAGATCATGGTGATGGCGAACAGCACGATCATCGAGTAGAGCAGCTGCTGCAGCTGCTGGAGCGCGAAGGACACCGGCAGCGAGGCGCGCGGGAAGTGCAGGGCGCGGACCAGGCCGAGGTTGCCGGAGATCGCGCGGACACCCGCAAGCACCGAGCTCTGGGTGAAGCTGAACACGAAGACGCCGGTGACCAGGAACGGGATGTACACCTCGCGGGACATGCCCCGGTCGGCCTCGAGGATGACGCCGAAGATGAAGAAGTACACGGCCGCGTTCAGCAGCGGCGTGACCACCTGCCAGAGCTGGCCGAGCTTCGCCTGGCTGTACTGGGCGGTCAGCTTCGCCCGGGAGAAGGCGAGAATGAAGTGACGCCGGTCCCAGAGCTGGCGGACGTATTCCACGAGTGAGGGGCGGGCGCCGCTCACGGACAGTCCGTACTTCGCGGCGAGCTGGGCCGCGGTCAGTCGCTCGTCGGGCGACGGAGCCGCGCTCACCGCGACTCCACCGTCGTGCGTTGTCTCACTCACCAAAAGAAACTTTCGTCTTCGAGATGCGCAGCCTGTGCGGGCAGGGCATGAGCCGGCGGCCGTGGGTGACGGCCGGATGCTCTCAGGACCGAGCTTGTCAGATGACGGGGGGTCGGCCCAGTCGAGTCAGCCGCCACACCGTACGCCACTTCATGGGCCTGCGGGGCCCGCACTCGGTCGTCCAGCCTTCCCGGAATCCGCCGAACCACGCCTGGAGCGCGGGCCGCGTGGGGCGGCGCAGCAGGGTGAGCAGCATCCAGACGGCCAGGTAGACGGGGACCAGGGGGGCGGGGAGGTTGCGGCGGGCGAGCCAGACGCGGTTGCGGGCGACCATGCGGTGATAGACCGCGTGCCGCGAGGGCGCGGTCGTCGGGTGGTACAGCACCATGTCGGACCGGTAGTCGATCATCCAGCCCGCGTCGAGGGCCCGCCATGCAAGGTCGGTTTCCTCGTGTGCGTAGAAGAATTCGTCCGGGAGCCCGCCGACTTCGGCGAGGACCTGGGTGCGTACGGCGTTGGCGCCGCCGAGGAACGTGGTGACCCGGGAGGAGCGCAGCGGGTCGGAGGCGCGCAGCCTGGGCACATGGCGGCGCTGGGTCTCGCCGGTGTCCGGGTCGGCGATGCGGAAGCTGATGATGCCGAGCTTGGGGTCGGCCGCGAAGGCCTGGCGGCACAGCTCGGCGGTGTCGTGGTGGGCGAGCAGGCCGTCGTCGTCGAGGAAGAGCAATATGTCGACATCCCGGCCACTGGGCCCGAAGGCCTCGATGCCGACGTTGCGGCCGCCGGGGATGCCGAGGTTCTCGGGCAGCTCGATCGTGCGGACACCGTCGGGGACGTCGGGGACGGGTGAGCCGTTGCCGACGACGACCGCCTCGACCGGGTCGCCGTCCTGCTTGGCGACCGAGTCGAGCAGGGCCCTGAGCTCCTCGGGGCGGTTGCCCATGGTGATGATGACCGCCCCGACCTTCATCCCGGGGCTCACCGGAGCCTGCTCGACGCGAGGATGGAGACCAGGTGCAGCAGGGTCTGCACCAGCGCGATGCCGGCCAGCACCGCGACGCCGAGCCGGGAGAAGAACAGGTCGCCGCGCATCGTGTCCAGGACGGCCAGGACCAGGATCAGCAGGGACGCCTCGATGCCGAGCACCAGCCGGTGGAACTTCAGCGCCGCGGCGGCTCTGCGGGCCAGCGCCATGCCGGAGGAACGGGGCTCGGACGCCGCCTCCTTGACCGGCGGCAGTCCGCCCTGGTGGCGGGCGACGCCGACGAGGTCGGTCTCGGCCTTGATCAAGATCGCGCCGAGCGCGGCCAGGGTGCCGAGGAACGCCCACAGCCAGTCGACGCGCCCGGAACCCCACAGGTCGGCGGCGCGCAGGCCGAAGCCGACGAGCACCGCGGCATCGCACAGATAGGCACCGACCCGGTCCAGGTAGACCCCGCCGAGCGAGAACTGCTGCTTCCAGCGCGCGACTTCGCCGTCGACGCAGTCGAGCAGCAGATACAGCTGGACCATCAGCACGCCGAGCACGGCGCCCGCGATCCCCGGCACCAGCAGGGCGGGGGCCGCGAGCACGCCGCAGAGGGTCATCAGGTACGTGAGCTGGTTGGGCGTGACCTTGGTGGTCACCAGGGAACGCGTGATCCGCAGGGACACCTCGCGCATGTAGAGGCGTCCCGCCCAGTGCTCACCGCTGCGCCGGTCCTTGACCCCGGCGGGGTGCACGACCGGGCGGAGTTCAGCTACCGATGGCCTTGACATAGTCGGCGTAGGTGTCCTTGATCTGGTCGGTGGTGAGGTCGAGGTGTTCGAGGATCGTGTAGCGGCCGGGCCGGGTCTGCGGGGCGAACTTCACGACCTCGATGAACTCCTCGGTCGTGAAGCCGATCTCCTCCGGCAGCACCGGCAGTCCGTGGCGGCGCAGCACCTCGGCCATGTGGACCGATTCCTCGTGGGCTCCGCGCAGCCACATCGCGAAGGCGGCGCCGAGCCCGCACTGCTCGCCGTGGGCGGCGGCGCGACGCGGGTGGAGCAGGTCGAAGGCGTGGTTGATCTCGTGGCAGGCCCCGGAGGACGGGCGGGAGTCGCCCGACACGGACATGGCGATGCCGCTGAGCACCAGCGCCTCGGCGAGCACCTGGAGGAAGTCGTTGTCGCCGATGCCGCCGGGGTGCCTGAGCACGGCCTCGCCGGCCTGGCGGGCCATGGCCGCGGCGAGGCCGTCGATCTTCTCGCCCTTGACCCGGACCGCCAGCTCCCAGTCCGCGATCGCCGAGATGTTGGAGATCGCGTCGCCGATGCCGGCGCGCACGAACCGGGCCGGTGCCTCGCGGATCACGTCCAGGTCGATGACGACGGCGATCGGGTTGGGCACGCCGTACGAACCGCGGCCCGCGTCGTTGTCGAGGGTCGCGACCGGCGAACAGAGGCCGTCGTGCGCGAGGTTGGTCGGTACGGCGACCAGCGGCAGGCCGACCCGCGCCGCGGCGAACTTGGCGCAGTCGATGATCTTGCCGCCGCCGAGCCCGACGACCGCGTCGTAGCGGCCGGCCTTCATCTCGGCGGCCAGCCGGATCGCGTCGTCGAGGGTGCCGCCGTCCACCTCGTACCAGGTGGCGCCCGGCAGCGAGGGGGCGATGCGCTCGCGCAGCTTGGCGCCGGAGCCGCCGCTGACCGCGACGGCGAGCTTGCCGGAGTGCGAGATGCGCTCGTCGGCGAGCACGTCGCCCAGGTCGTCGAGCGCACCCGGGCGGATGTCGACGACGACCGGGGAGGGGATGAGCCTGGTCAGTACCGGCACGCGATCTCCCGTCCCCGGGCGAGATCGGCGTGGTTGTCGATCTCGACCCAGTCGACCTCGCCGATCGGCGCCACGTCGATACGGAAGCCGCGGTTCACCAGCTCCTGGTAGCCGTGCTCGTAGAACTGCTGCGGGTCGGTCTCCCACACGGTCTTCAGCGCGTCGGCCAGTTCGGGAGCCGCGTCGCCCTCGATGAGCGTGACGCCGATGTACTCGCCCGTGGCCTCGGCGGGGTCCATCAGCTTGGTGATCTTCTGGACGCCCTTGACGGGGTCCACGACGACCTTCATCTCCTCGTCCGCGAGGGACTTCACGCTGTCGAGGGCGAGAATGATCTTCTTGCCGTCGCCGCGGGCGGCGAGCAGCGTCTTCTCGACAGAGACCGGGTGGACGGTGTCACCGTTGGCGAGGATCACGCCGTCCTTGAGGGCGTCACGCCCGCACCACAGGGAGTAGGCGTTGTTCCACTCCTCGGCCTTGTCGTTGTCGATGAGCGTGAGCGTGAGGCCGTACTTCGCTTCGAGGGCGGCCTTGCGCTCGTACACGGCTTCCTTGCGGTAGCCGACGATGACCGCGGCCTCGGTGAGGCCGATCTCGGCGAAGTTGGCGAGGGTGAGGTCCAGCACGGTCGGTTCGCCCTCGATGCCCGCGGGCCCCACCGGCACCAGTGCCTTCGGCAAGGTGTCGGTGTAGGGGCGCAGACGCCGTCCGGCGCCTGCCGCCAGCACGAGGCCAATCATGCGGGTTCTCCTTCGTCGTGTACGGCGGGTGCGCCGCCCAAATGGGAGGCCACCCAGAAGCGGATGCTCTCGACGAGCACCACCAGGGCGACGGCCCCGGCGAGGACCGTGAGCGCGACCTCGAACTGCGCGCCGGTGAGCAGCGCGGCCAGCACGACGACCACCAGCGTCCGGCCCTCGTGCCCCCCGACCGCCCGCACCAGCCACTTCGGCGGGGCGCCCGCGTCGCCGCGGATGCGATAGACCGTGTCGTAGTGATGGTAGGCGACAGCGGCCACCAGGCCGAAAGCCGCGGGAAGCGCCCCGTTCACCTTTGATTCAGCCGCCAGGATGAGGACGGTCCCGTATTCAGCGGCGCGGAAGACAGGCGGAACCAGCCAGTCCAGAGCGCCTTTGAGCGGGTTCTGGACGGCGACGGCGGACAGGACGACGTAGGCGACGGCACACAGAGCGGTCTGCCATCCGGCGCCCCAAAGTGCGGCGGAGATCACCACCAGGAGACCGCCGGCAAAAGCGGCGTAATAACCACCACGGGGATAAGTGCCACGCC
The DNA here is from genome assembly GCF_036014015.1 of Streptomyces sp. NBC_00457. NCBI lineage: Bacteria > Bacillati > Actinomycetota > Actinomycetes > Kitasatosporales > Streptomycetaceae > Streptomyces > Streptomyces sp. NBC_00457. The sequence goes on from NZ_CP107905.1 coordinate 1,790,620, forward strand.
CCGCGCGGAGGACCAGTTCGGTGAGCGGACCGGAGTCCGCCAGATCCGCGAGCGCCTGCGCCGCCCGGTCCGTGCGCTGGGCCTTGCGCGTCAGCGAGCGCAGCACGCGGCCCGCCGTGGTGTACGTCGCCGCGAAGGCACACCCGATGAGCAGCGCGTAGAAGGTGATGCGCGGCGTGGTGACCGCCGTCAGGACCGCGACCATCGCCCAGCGCTCACCGATCGGCAGGACGATCATCCGGCGCACCCAGACCGTCCAGCCGACGCTGTCGAGCTTGCCCGAAAGGGCCGCGGTGGGGCTGGTGTTGGCGGTGGCGTCGTGGTTCGCCTCGTTGAAGGAGAAATCGACGACGTGCCGGCAGGTCTGCAGGACCATCGCGCCCAGCGCCAGGGCCCAGACGTCATCGCCGCCGCGGGCCGCGCCGAGGGCGAGGCCCGCGTAGTAGGCGTACTCCTTGGCCCGGTCGAAGGTGGCGTCCAGCCAGGCGCCGAGCGTCGAGTACTGCAGGGAGTAGCGGGCGAGCTGTCCGTCGGTGCAGTCCAGGACGAAGGAGAAGAGGAGCAGCAGGCCGGCGGCTATGAATCCGCCCCGGGTGCCGGTGGCCGCGCAGCCGGCCGCGATGAGCGCGGTGAGCAGGGAGGCGGTGGTGACCTGGTTCGGGGTGAGGCCGCGGCGGGCGCACCAGCGGGCCAGATAGCGCGAGTACGGGCTGATGCAGAAGGTCGTGAAGAAGCCGTCGCGGGCCTTCACGGCCGACTTCAGGCGTACGGCCTCGTCGTCGACGGCGGCGACGGCCTGCCGCGCCTCGTTGCGGGCCTGCGGGTCGGCCGGGACGGCGGCGACGAGGCTGCCGAGGTCCGGGCGGTGCACGTCGGCGTCGAGGGCGGCGGCGACGCGGTCGGCGAGGCTGTCCACCAGCAGCGCGCCTCCGGCGGCGTTCTCGCGGGCCATCGCCCGGGTCAGCGCCTGACGGGCGCCGGGCTGGGCGGTCACGGCACCCGGGATCGCGGCGAGCGGGAAGCGCGGGTCGGTGAGGCCGAGGCGCAGGGCGTGCAGATGGCCGACGAAGCGGGTGTCGACGACGGCGACCCGCTGGTCACCGGGGACCTCGGTGAGCAGCGCCGACGCGTCGGCGGCGTCGGACGCGGTCCGCACCTCGAAGCCGAGCGACCGCAGATCACCCTCGATCGACGATCCGGGCACCGGCTGACCGGTGAGGATGGCGGTCGACAACCGAACTCACTCCCTGGGGCTGCCGACGCTCCGCGCCGGTCACGTACATGGTGGGGGCGCCCTTGGCTGCACCAGGCGGGCGGCATGTCGGCAGAGGCTATCGGATGATGGGAAGGTCGTGTTCACCGACCGTTCATGGTCCGGTCGACACGATCTGCCTTCGCCTTTGCCGTGATCATCATCGCGGATCGCATGCCCGGCACACAAAATCGCGGTCGCAGAACGGATATTCGCGACAGGGAACGGCACACGGTCACGCATGGCTCAAACCGATCGTCAGCCGACTGACCTGCACTTCGTTTGCGCAGGTCAGGGCATATGACAACGGTGTTCAGTGCAGCGTTGCCCGATACCCCCCGCCCGTAGTTCACTGTGATCCCGGACGAACACAGGAGGGCTGCTGCCATGGGGGCTGGGCACGATCACGGGCATGCGCACGGCGCAGCCGCCGGCGGTACGGCGACCGCCGCGTACCGCGGCCGACTGCGCGTCGCGCTGTCCATCACGCTCGGCGTCATGGTGGTCGAGATCATCGGCGGCATCGTCGCCGATTCGCTCGCCCTGGTCGCCGACGCGGCGCACATGGCGACGGACGCGCTGGGCCTCGGCATGGCCCTCCTCGCGATCCACTTCTCGAGCCGCCCGGCCACCGGCAACCGCACCTTCGGATACGCCCGCGCCGAGATCCTCGCCGCCCTCGCCAACTGTCTGCTGCTGCTCGGGGTCGGCGGCTACGTCCTGTACGAAGCGATCCAGCGGTTCATCACGCCCGCCGACACCGAGGGCGGGCTGACGATCGTGTTCGGCTTGATCGGTCTGGTCGCGAACCTGGTGTCGCTGACACTGCTCATGCGCGGTCAGAAGGAGAGCCTGAACGTGCGGGGGGCGTTCCTGGAGGTGGCCGCGGACGCGCTGGGCTCGGTCGCGGTGCTGATCTCCGCGGCCGTGATCCTCACCACGGGCTGGCAGGCCGCCGACCCGATCGCCTCGCTGGTCATCGGCCTGATGATCGTGCCCCGGACCATGAAGCTGCTGCGCGAGACCCTCGACGTCCTGCTGGAGTCGGCCCCGAAGGACGTCGACATGGCGGAGGTACGGGCACACATACTGGCCCTCGACGGCGTCGAGGACGTCCACGACCTGCACGCCTGGACGATCACCTCCGGCATGCCCGTCCTGTCCGTGCACGTCGTCGTGCGCTCCGACGTACTGAACGCGATCGGCCACGAGAAGATGCTGCACGAGCTCCAGGGCTGCCTCGGCGACCACTTCGACGTCGAGCACTGCACCTTCCAGCTTGAGCCGCACGGTCACGCGGAGCACGAGGCACGGCTCTGCCACTGAGACCGGCGCCTGCGAAGCACATCGGAGTAACCGCGCGCGTGCAGCGCATTTGTAACCGGCGCACATGGAGCGCATCGGTCCGGCGCGCGGTTGCGTCCTCCCTCCCACAGCCCCACCCGGGGCGGTTCTCCGCCCGGGACGCCGGGCACGATCAACAACCGGGCCCCGCGCCCGGCGCGGACATGCGGGCGTGCTGCGAAGTGCCGGGAGTGCCGGATTCGTACGGCACACTTGGGGCGCGAAGACCGATGCGAAGGATGGGTATGCCGATCACACCTGCCACCGCGACGCACAGCTCGTCGAACGGCACCGCGGACGCGATCTTGCTGGAACTGGTCGACGAGAAGGGCGTGACGATCGGCACCGCGGAGAAGCTCGCCGCCCATCAGCCGCCGGGGCAGCTGCACCGCGCCTTCTCCGTGTTCCTCTTCGACGACCACGGCCGGCTGCTGCTCCAGCAGCGGGCACTGGGCAAGTACCACTCCCCCGGCGTGTGGTCCAACACCTGCTGCGGCCACCCCTACCCGGGCGAGGCCCCCTTCGCGGCGGCGGCCCGGCGGACGTACGAGGAGCTGGGCGCCTCGCCCTCGCTGCTCGCCGAGGCGGGCACGGTCCGCTACAACCACCCGGACCCGGCCTCGGGCCTGGTGGAGCAGGAGTACAACCACCTCTTCGTCGGCATGATGCAGGCACCGCTGCGGCCCGACCCGGAGGAGGTCGGCGCGACGGCCTTCGTGACCCCCGCCGAGCTGGCGGAGCGGCACGCGAAGGACGTGTTCTCCTCCTGGTTCATGACCGTGCTGGACGCGGCCCGTCCCGCGGTCAGAGAGCTGACGGGCCCGTCGGCCGGCTGGTGAGCGGGGTTACAGCACGCGCGCGGGGGTGAGCGGCAGGGCGGCCCAGATCACCTTGCCGCCGCTCGCGGTGTGCTCGACGTCGCACACCCCGCCCGCCTCCCGGGCGATCTCGCGCACCAGCAGCAGCCCCCGGCCGCCCGTCTGGCCGTGGTCGGCCTCCAGGGCGGTGGGGCGGTAGGGGTGGCTGTCCTCCACCGACACCCGCACCCACTCGGCGCCCACGGCGACCTCCACCGCGAGCATCGGCGACAGCAGCGCCGCATGCCGCACGGCGTTCGTGACCAGCTCCGAGACGATCAGCAGCAGGCCCTGGACCAGGTCGTCCGAGACCGGCACCCCCTGACGGAAGAGCAGGTCACGCACGGCGTGCCGGGCCTGCGGGACCGACACGTCGACAGCCGGAGCGGTGAACCGCCAGACCCCCTCGTACGGCAGCGGATCGGGCCCGTGGTCATCCATGGTCCGGTCGCCACCCTTGCGCTCGATTGTCACCACACCTTGAGTGTTGGCACCCGGTCACCGCGGCCCCGAGGACTGAACAGAAGTCAGCTGATATCGAGCGGTTCTGATCGTTGGCGTATGACACAGTCAGTTGTGGGACTGCTCCTGACCCCCCTTGTGCCGACTTCACAAACTCTTCGGGTTGTACGGGCGGATAGCATCCGGCGCATGGAGCCGCAGCTGTTGCACGGTGTCACCGACTCGGTGGCCACCGTCGTCATCCGTCACCCGGCCAAGCGCAACGCCATGACCGCCGACATGTGGCGGTCGCTGCCACCGCTGCTCGACCGGCTGGCCGCCGACCCGGACGTACGGGCCCTGGTGCTGACCGGTGAGGGCGGGACGTTCTGTGCCGGGGCCGACATCTCCACGCTCCGGGAGTCGCCGGACGAGGCGCAGGGGCTCGCGGTGGATGCGGAGGAGGCCCTTGCCGCGTTTCCGAAGCCGACGCTGGCGGCCGTTCGCGGGCACTGTGTGGGCGGTGGCTCGCAGCTGGCGGCGGCCTGTGATCTGCGGTTCGCCGAGGAGGGCGCACTGTTCGGGGTGACGCCGGCGAAGCTGGGGATCGTGTATCCGGCGTCCTCCACGCGGCGGTTGGTGTCGCTGGTGGGTCCGGCGACGGCCAAGTACCTGCTGTTCTCGGGCGAGTTGATCGACGCGGAGCGGGCGCTGCGCACCGGCCTGGTCGACGAGGTGCTGCCCGAGGGCGAACTCGACAAGCGGGTCACGGAGTTCGCCCGGATCCTGGTCTCCCGCTCCCAGCTGACGCAGGCCGCCGCGAAGGAGTTCGCGAACGGCCGCACCGACCGGGACACCCACTGGGCCGAGCAGGCGCGCGGCAGCGGAGACACCGCCGAGGGCGTCGCCGCGTTCCTGGAGCGCAGGCCGCCGCGCTTCACCTGGACTACGTCAGGATGAACCGGCTGCGCGAGCGGAGGGCGTCGACGATGCGCGCGGGCGCCTTCTGCGGCGACCCGGCGTCGTACGGCGGCTGAGGGTCGTACTCCGTGGCCAGTTGTACGGCCTGGGCGTGGTCGTCGCCCGCGACGCGCCCGAGCAGGGTGAGCGCCATGTCGATGCCGGAGGAGACGCCGGCCGCGGTGACGTACTTGCCGTCGAAGACGACCCACTCCCCCGTCGGTTCGGCGCCGAACCGCTTCAGCTGCTCCAGCGCCAGCCAGTGCGAGGTCGCCCGGCGGCCGTGGAGGAGTCCGGCGGCGGCGAGCAGCAGGGAGCCCGTGCACACGGAGGTGGTCCAGGTGCTGGTGGCGTCGACCGCGCGCAGCCAGTCCAGCAGTCGCTCGTCCTCCATCAGCGCGCCCTGACCGGGACCGCCGGCCACGACCACGATGTCGGGCCTGGGCACCTCGTCCAGGGCCTTGTCGGCGATGAGGGCGAGGGCTCCGTTGTCCGAGCGGACGGGTCCGGCCTCCTTGGCGACGAAGACGGTCTCCGCGTCCGGCGTGCGGGACAGGATCTCGTAGGGGCCTACGGCTTCGAGGGCGGTGAACCGGTCGAACACGACCAGGGCGATCTGCATCGGATTCCTTTCGGCGGGCGTTCACTGGGCGGGTGCGGGGCGGAAGCGGCGGCGGTACTCGGCCGGGGCCGTCCCCAGGGACTTCACGAAGGCACGCCGCATGGCCTCGGGGGTGCCGTAGCCGCTGGTGCGGGAGATCTCCTCGATGCCGTCGCTCGTGTCCTCCAGCAGGCGGCGGGCGTGTTCGAGGCGGACGCGGTCGACGTACCGGCCGGGGGTCATGCCGGTCTCGGTCTGGAAGGCGCGGGCGAAGTGGCGGGGTGAGAGGCGGGCGCGGGCGGCCAGTGACTCGACGGTCAGATCGGCGTCCGGATGCTCGGTGATCCACTGCTGGACCTCGCGGAGCGGTTCGCGCTGTGCGGTCTGGGCGGCGAGCTGAGCGCTGAACTGGGTCTGGTTCCCCGGGCGGCGCAGGAAGACCACCAAGTGGCGGGCGATCGTCAGGGCCACCTCACGTCCCAGGTCCTCCTCGACCAGGGCGAGCGCGAGATCGATACCGGAGGTGACACCCGCCGACGTGGAGACCTGTCCGTCGCGGATGTAGATGGGGTCGGCGTCGACCCGCACGGCCGGGTGGTCGCAGGCCAGCTTGTCGGCGTACGCCCAGTGGGTCGTGGCGCGGCGGCCGTCCAGGAGGCCCGCCTCGGCGAGCAGGATCGCCCCAGTGCAGACGGAGACCAGGCGTTCGGCACGCGGGCCGTGCTCGCGCAGCCAGTCGGTGAGACGCGCGTCCGGGCGGCGGGTGCCCTGGCCGCCGGGGACGAGGAGGGTGTGCGGGTCGGGTACGGAGTCCAGGGCCCCGTCCGGTACGAGGGTCAGGCCGCTGGACGTGCGCACGGGGACGCCCTCCAGGGAGGCCGTACGGATGCGGTACGTCCCCGGAGTGTGTTTCTCGGCCCCCGCGAAGACCTCCACCGGGCCGGTGACATCGAGGCTCTGCACGCCGTCGAAGAGGACGACGAGAACGGTTCGCTGCGCCATGCCACCGATTCTCGGTGAGCCGGAGGATGGCCGCAATGACGAGTTCCCCACCTTTCCTGCCCTCGGCCAGGGGACTGTGGAGCACGAACCGACCGGTCAGTAATGTTCGCGGCATGACTACTGCCGCCATCGATCCGCGCGCCGGCCGACGCTGCCACAACGCGCTCAACGCCCTGCACTCCGCGCACTACTTCGCACCCGAGGTCGGCAAGGAGCTGGGCGCGCTCGGGATCACGGACCCCAGGGCCGTCAACTTCGCCGTGCGGGCGGCCGCGTTGGGTCCGGTGGGGCCCGGGACGGTGGCGGCGACGTTCTACAACTACAAGTACGAGCTGGTGGCCCGGCATGTGCCGGCGGTGTGGGCGATCGCCTCACCCGACGCCGTTCTGGCGGCACGCGCGCGTGGGGTCGATTCCGCGCTGCGCCGCCTCCTGGGTGAGCAGGTGGTGGCCTCGCCGGAGATGGCGGAGGCCGCGCGCCTCGCGCTGCGGGCGGCCGAGGCCTGTACGCGCGGCGCCCGGCCGTTGTACGCCGCCCACGCCGACCTGCCGGTGCCCGAGGAACCGCATCTGGCGTACTGGCACGCGGCGACGCTGCTGCGTGAGCACCGGGGCGACGGGCATCTCACCGTGCTGGTGTCGGCCGGGCTCGACGGTCTGGAGGCGCTGGCGACCCACACGGCGACCGGCAAGGGCTTCTCACCGAAGTGGGTGTTCGGCACGCGTGGCTGGCGACAGGAGGAGTGGGACGCGGCGAAGGGACGGCTGCGGGAGCGCGGGCTGGTGGACGCGGCGGGCGAGCTGACCGAGCAGGGGGTCGCGCTCCGGGCGGAGATCGAGCAGGAGACCGACCGGCTGGACCGTGCGCCCTACGAGCACCTGGGAGCCGAGGACGTGCAGCGGCTGACGGAGCTGGCAACCGGGTTCGCCCGCGCGGTGGTCGCCGCCGGGGCGTTCCCCGAGGATCTGTTCGGCAAGGGCTGAGCCGGCCGCCGGGCATGGCGTGACCTGGGCGAGGTACTCGGTCCTTCCCGGCCACCGGGGCCGGAAGAGAAAGGGGATGCCCATGCTCCGTGCGATTGCTGACGTGTTGCGACAGATCGGTGGGGCCATCGCCACCGTGGTGACGCTGCCCTTCCGTGCGCTGGCCCGGCTGCTGGGCGGCGCCTCGGGCGGCGCGCGGCGACGCAGGGTCTGATTTCGCCCGCTTCGGGCCTGGCGCCCACTTCGACAGGGCCGGGGTGCCGACCCGATCCCCGATTGTCGGTGTCACCTGCCACAATTGCCGCGCAACCTCAGTGAGAAGGCGGTACGGGATCGTGACGACACCCGGGTCCATCGAAGCAGGGTCCATCGAAGGCAGGATCGCCGAGGAGCTCGGCGTACGGGAGCGGCAGGTCAAGGCTGCCGTGGAGTTGCTCGACGGCGGTTCGACGGTGCCCTTCATCGCCCGCTACCGCAAGGAAGCGACCGAGATGCTCGACGATGCGCAGCTGCGCACGCTCGAGGAGCGGCTGCGCTATCTGCGGGAGCTGGAGGAGCGGCGGGCGGCGATCCTCGACTCCGTGCGCGAGCAGGGCAAGCTCACCGACGAGTTGGAGGCGCGGATCCGCGGCGCCGAGACCAAGGCGCGGCTCGAGGACATCTACCTGCCGTACAAGCCGAAGCGGCGGACCAAGGCGCAGATCGCGCGTGAGGCCGGGCTGGAGCCGCTCGCGGAGGGCCTGCTCGGCGATCCGACGATCGAGCCGCTGGCCGCCGCGGCGGCGTTCGTCGACGCGGACAAGGGAGTCGCCGATCCGCAGGCCGCCCTGGACGGCGCGCGGGCGATCCTCACCGAGCGGTTCTCGGAGGATGCCGACCTGATCGGCGAGCTGCGCGAGCGCATGTGGGCGCGCGGGCGGCTGGCCGCCAAGGTGCGCGAGGGCAAGGAGGAGGCCGGCGCCAAGTTCTCCGACTACTTCGACTTCGCCGAGCCGTTCACCGCACTGCCCTCGCACCGGATCCTCGCCATGCTGCGCGGCGAGAAGGAGGAGGTCCTCGACCTCGTCCTGGAGCCGGAGGAGCCCACAGACGGGCCGTCGTCTTACGAGGGGATGATCGCCGCGAAGTTCGGCGTCACCGATCGCGGCCGTCCCGGCGACAAATGGCTCACGGACACGGTCCGCTGGGCCTGGCGCACCCGCATCCTCGTCCACCTCGGCCTCGACCTGCGCCTTCGGCTGCGTACGGCCGCCGAAGACGAGGCGGTCAACGTGTTCGCCGCCAACCTGCGCGACCTGCTGCTCGCCGCCCCGGCCGGCACACGCGCGACGCTGGGACTGGACCCGGGCTTCCGTACGGGTGTGAAGGTCGCCGTCGTCGACGCGACGGGCAAGGTCGTGGCGACCGACGTGATCCACCCGCACGTGCCGGCGAACCGGTGGGACGAGGCGATCGCCAAGCTGGCACGGCTGGCGAAGGAGCACGCGGTCGAGCTGATCGCGATCGGCAACGGCACGGCGTCCCGGGAGACCGACAAGCTCGCCGGTGAACTCATCACCAAGCACCCGGAGTTGAAGCTCACCAAGGTGATGGTGTCCGAGGCGGGCGCCTCCGTGTACTCGGCCTCCGCCTTCGCCTCGCAGGAGCTGCCGGACATGGACGTGTCGCTGCGCGGTGCGGTGTCCATCGCGCGTCGGCTCCAGGACCCGCTGGCCGAGCTGGTGAAGATCGACCCGAAGTCGATCGGTGTCGGCCAGTACCAGCACGACCTGTCCGAGGTGAAACTGTCGCGCTCGCTGGACGCGGTGGTCGAGGACTGTGTGAACGGCGTCGGGGTCGACGTCAACACGGCCTCCGCACCCCTCCTCGCGCGCGTGTCCGGCATCTCCTCCGGGCTCGCCGAGAACATCGTGTCGCACCGTGACGCCAACGGCCCGTTCAAGTCGAGGTCCGAGCTGAAGGGCGTGGCACGGCTCGGCCCGAAGGCCTACGAGCAGTGCGCGGGCTTCCTGCGGATCCGGGGCGGCCACGACCCGCTGGACGCGTCGAGCGTTCACCCCGAGGCCTATCCCGTCGTACGGCGGATGGTGCAGACGTCCGGCCAGGAGGTCGCCTCGCTCGTCGGCAACACGGCTGTGCTGCGGTCGCTGAAGCCGCAGGAGTTCGTCGACGAGACGTTCGGTCTGCCGACCGTCACCGACATCCTCAAAGAGCTGGAGAAGCCGGGCCGCGACCCGCGGCCCGCGTTCAAGACCGCCACGTTCAAGGAGGGCGTCGAGAAGATCTCCGACCTGTCCTCCGGGATGGTTCTCGAAGGGGTCGTGACGAACGTGGCGGCCTTCGGGGCGTTCGTCGACGTCGGTGTGCACCAGGACGGGCTGGTGCATGTGTCCGCGATGTCGAAGACGTTCGTCAAGGATCCGCGGGATGTGGTCAAGCCCGGCGACATCGTCAAGGTGAAGGTCCTGGACATCGACATCCCGCGCAAGCGGATCTCCCTGACCCTGCGGCTGGACGACGAGAGCGCTGCGCAGGGCGGCGGACAGGGCGAGGGCGGCGAGCGGCGACAGCGGGGTGGGCGTCCTCCGCAGCAGCGGCAGGGCCGGGGCGGCGGCGGTGGCGGCTCGCGTCAGGCGCCCGCGCCGGGCAACAGTGCGATGGCCGATGCTCTTCGCCGGGCCGGGCTGGTCGATCGCAAGGATGGGCGGCGTTGAGTTGAGCGTCTGAAGGTCGTGGGGAGCTGCGGGTCCGTTGTGGCTGGTCGCGCAGTTCCCCGCGCCCCTGGCGGGGCGCGTGCACAGCCGTACGGATTTACAGTGACGGCATGACCGCTTCGCATGTCTTCACCTGGGAAGTTTTCGAGAGCCGGGGGTTCGAGACCGCCTGGGTCGACTTCGACGGTGACGCGCTGCGGGCGCGTGGGCGTGCCTTCGGGACTACGCCGGGGCCGTACTGGATCGCGTACGAGCTCGACACCGCCGACGGCTTCGTGACCCGGCGGCTGCGGGTCACGGCTGAGACCCACTCCGGCACACAGGACCTTGACCTGCGGCATGACGGTGAGGGGCGGTGGACCGCGGACGGCGAGCGGTTGCCCGGTATCGACGGTGCCCTCGACTGCGACCTCGGCCTGTGCCCGCTGACCAACAGCATGCCGGTACTGCGGCACGGGCTCCATCGCACGCCGGGTGAGGAGGACTTCCTCATGGCCTGGGTCTCGGTGCCGGACCTGACCGTCCAGCCGTCACCGCAGCGGTACACCCACCTAGACCGCGGACGCGTCCGCTTCACCTCGGGCGACTTCCGCAGCGACCTCGTCTTCGACGCGGACGGCTTCGTCGTCGACTATCCGGGGCTGGCCACACGACTGGCCGCTCCGGCAACGCCCTAAGGGGCGCGGGGAACTGCGCGACCAGCCACAACGGCGCCGCAGCGGAGCGATTAGCGTTCGGTCACCTTGCCGTCCGCCACCTCCACCCGGCGCGTCACATGAACCGCCTCCAGCATGCGCCGGTCATGGGTGACCAGGAGCAGCGTGCCCTCGTACGAATCCAGGGCCGACTCGAGTTGCTCGATGGCCGGCAGGTCGAGGTGGTTGGTCGGCTCGTCCAAGACCAGGAGGTTGACGCCCCGCCCCTGGAGCAGGGCGAGCGCCGCTCTGGTCCGCTCACCCGGTGACAGCGTGGCCGCCGCGCGCAATACGTGGTCCGACTTCAGGCCGAACTTGGCGAGCAGCGTCCGCACTTCGGCCGGTTCCGTGTCGGGGACGGCCGCGCCGAAGGCGTCCAGCAGGGACTCCGGGCCGTGGAACACCTTGCGGGCCTGGTCGACCTCGCCGACGAGGACGCCGGAGCCGAGGGAGGCCTGCCCCGCGTCCACGGGGACCCGGCCGAGCAGGGCGCCGAGCAGGGTCGACTTGCCCGCGCCGTTCGCGCCCGTCACGGCCACCCGGTCCGCCCAGTCGATCTGCAGGGACACCGGGCCGAGGACGAAGTCACCGCGCCGCACTTCGGCGTCGCGCAGGGTGGCGACGACGGCGCCGGAGCGCGGGGCCGCCGCGATCTCCATCCGCAGTTCCCACTCCTTGCGCGGCTCCTCGACGACATCGAGGCGTTCGATCATGCGCTGCGTCTGGCGGGCCTTCGCGGCCTGCTTCTCGCTGGCCTCGCTGCGGAACTTGCGGCCGATCTTGTCGTTGTCGCTGGCCTTGCGGCGCGCGTTCTTCACGCCCTTGTCCATCCAGGTGCGCTGCATCTGTGCCCGGTCCTGGAGGGCCGCCTTCTTGTCGGCGTACTCCTCGTAGCCCTCGCGGGCGTGCCGCCGGGCCGTCTCGCGTTCCTCCAGGTAGGCCTCGTAGCCGCCGCCGTAGAGATTGATCTGTCCCTGTACGAGGTCGAGTTCGAGGACCTTGGTGACGGTGCGGGCGAGGAACTCGCGGTCGTGGCTGACGACGACCGTGCCGGCCCGCAGGCCGCTCACAAAGCGTTCGAGGCGTTCCAGGCCGTCCAGGTCGAGGTCGTTGGTCGGCTCGTCGAGCAGGAACACGTCGTAGCGGGAGAGCAGGAGGGAGGCAAGGCCCGCACGGGCTGCCTGGCCGCCGGAGAGGGACGTCATCGCCTGGTCGAGGTCGACTGCCAGGCCCAGTGAGTCGGTGACCTCCTCGGCCCGTTCGTCCAGGTCGGCGCCGCCGAGGTCGAGCCAGCGCTCCAGGCTCGTCGCGTACGCGTCGTCGGCGCCCGGTGCTCCGTCGACGAGCGCCTGGGTGGCCTCGTCCATCGTGCGCTGGGCCTCGGCCACGCCGGTGCGGCGGGCCAGGAACCCCCGCACGGTCTCGCCCGGGCGGCGCTCCGGTTCCTGCGGCAGGTGGCCGATCGTCGCCGTGGGCGGCGAGAGGCGCAGCTCGCCCTCCTCCGGCGCGGTGAGTCCGGCGAGGATCCGCAGCAGCGTGGACTTGCCGGCGCCGTTGGCCCCGACCAGGCCGATCACATCGCCGGGCGCGACGACGAGGTCGAGCCCGGTGAACAGCGCGCGGTCGCCGTGGCCGGCGGCGAGGTTCTTGGCGACGAGGATGGCAGTCATCAGACCGTAGATCCTAGTGGCCCCACGGAGTCCATCGCGCCCGGAATCATCCGTGCGCCATCGCCTCCACCAGCACGCTTCCCGATGTTCGCGCCACCACGAAGGACTCCCCCTTCACCGCCTTGGCGTCCAGGGCGATGCGATGCCGGCCGGGTTCCAGGATCCCGTCGAAGACCTCGTGGGCGTGGGTGCGGTAGAGACGGTCGAGGCGGTACGCGGTGAGCTGGACCCGGCAGGGCGAGGTGACCTCGATGCCCGCTTCGCCGTCGGCGGCGACCAGCCGGGTCAGCCGGCGCCGGTCGGCGGGGCTGCGGTCCAGGGCGTGTTCGATCTGGGCGACGAGCAGCGGGACGATCGGCGCGAGTCCGTCGACGTAGGCGACCTCGACACCGGCGCGGTCGAAGGCGGCGCGTACGGCGGCACGTTCCTCCTGGGTGACGGCGCGGCCGAAGGCGACGGCGCCGTAGCCGCGCAGTTCGTCGGCGGGGACGTCGGCCGCGTCGCGGGTGATGTCGGCGCCGATGCCGATGGTGCGCAGTGCGGCGGCGAGCTTGGCCAGCAGGGCGACGCGGGCGCCGATGAGCAGGACGCGGCGGCGGGCGCTGCCGGAGCCGTCCAGCAGGGAGGTGAGCGCCGTCCGGTACTCGGCACCGCGGAAGCGGAACGGCCCTATGCCGTGGTAGCCGTTGAGTGTCAGGTCGGCGTAATCGTCGGTCTGCCAGGCGAAGTCGCGCCAGAGGTAGTCGTCGCCTTCCTGCTCGATGACCGCGGTGACCGCCCCGCACCCCAGCTCCTCGCATTCGGGACAGCCGTAGATGACGTACCGGCCACCGGGCAGGGGTGCGTCGATCTCCAGCAGCAGGCTGCGGACCTGGGCGGTGAAGATCGCGGGTGGGACGTCCGAGGCGAGTGGGGAGACGGCGTCGAGGTCGGAGAGCTGGAAGAGCAGCGGACGGTCGTTCACGATGAAGTCCACGAAATCCCGGTGTACTTGGTAGTCACCGTTGGCGCGGACTCCACCGGCACGTATCGCCGGTGCCAGGCCGAAGGTCGCGTACTCGGCAGACATGCTGTGAGTATCCCCAGTAAGAACGCTCTCTGAGCACGGCATGACACATTCCGCTACCGTCCCCGGATGAGCAGCGAACCGAACGACGAGATCATCGTGGTCGGCGGCGGGGTCATCGGGCTGACCACGGCCGTCGTCCTCGCCGAGCGGGGCCGCCGGGTGCGGGTGTGGACGCGGGATCCCGTGGAGCGGACCACCTCGGCGGTCGCGGGCGCGCTGTGGTGGCCGTACCGGATCGAGCCGGTCGCGCAGGCACGCAGGTGGGCGCTGCGGTCGCTCGATGTGTACGAGGAGTTGGCGGGACGGCCCGAGGTGACCGGCGTACGCATGGTCGAAGGGGTATTGGGTGAGGCCGGTCCGGACGATGCCTGGGCCGCCGAGCGGCTGCCGGGGCTGCGTCCGGCGACCGCCGAGGAGTACCCGGGCACGGGGTTGTGGGCGCGGTTGCCGCTGATCGACATGGCGCTCCATCTGCCGTGGCTGCGCGAGCGGTTCCTCGGGGCGGGCGGGGCGATCGAGGTGCGTACGGTGTCCGGCTTCGCGGAGGTCGACGCACCCGTCGTGGTCAACTGCACCGGGCTGGGGGCGCGGGAGCTGGTGCCGGACGCCTCCGTACGGCCCGTGCGCGGGCAGTTGGTCGTCGTGGAGAACCCCGGGATCCGGACCTGGCTCGTCTCCACCGACGCCGCCGGGGCCATGGCGTACTTCTTTCCGCAGCCCGGTCGGTTGCTGCTGGGCGGCACGGCGGACGAGGACGACTTCTCGGCCGAGCCGGATCCGGCGGTGGCGGAGGCGATCGTACGACGGTGTGCGGCGCTGCGGCCGGAGATCGCCGGGGCGCGGGTGCTGGACCATCGGGTCGGGCTGAGGCCCGCCCGGGACACGGTCCGGCTGGAGCGCGAACCGCTCCCGGACGGGCGGCTGTTGGTGCACAACTACGGCCATGGCGGCGCGGGCATCACCGTGGCGTGGGGCTGCGCGGAGGATGCGGCCGGGGCCGTGGACGAGCGGCCGTGACCCGCTCCTCGGCCGTGCCCCGCGATGTGGTGCGAGAGATCAAGCACACCGCGTCCGGTTCAAGGCCCGTGGCGATCTCCGTCGAGGCGGCAGCCGGCGTAGCCACCCTCTCCGGCCTGCGGATTCCGGCGCCTTGATCCCCTACACCACCTGGCGGGACGCCACCCGCTCCCGCCCCGCCCGTGGGCTCGCGCCGTGTACGACGGCGACCGCCGAGAGGGCGACCGCCAGGCCGACGGCGGTCTGCGCGGTGAACGGCTCGCCGAACATGGCGGCGCCCCAGACGGCCGTGACGGGGGCCATGAGGAACATCAGCGTGTTGACCTGGGTCACGCCCGAGCGCTGCAGCACCAGCCAGTACAGCCCGTAGCCGCCGAACGTCGAGAGCGTCACGAGCCACACGGTGGCCAGCCAGAACGCCGGGGCGGAGGAGGGGGCGGCGGCCCCGGCCGCGAAGGCGGCGACCGTGAAGACGAGTGCGCTGGTGGTGCAGTGGACGGTCATCGACACCAGGGGCGTCACCTGTGTCCGGGAGCGCTCTTCGAGGAAGGTGGCCGCCACCAGCGAGAGCATCCCGGCGAACGGGACGAGATAGACCCACCAGGCGACGGCGGTGGCCGCCGAGGCGTCGGCCGTGGTGACGACGGCGACACCGGCGAGGCCCAGGCACAGGCCGAGCCACTGCCGCGCCGAGACGTACTGGCGCAGCAACGGCCCGGCGAGCGCGCCCGCGACGAGGGGCTGGGTGCCGTCGATCAGGGCGGTCGTGCCGCTGGAGACGCCGAGCTGGATGGCGTAGTAGACGGTGAGCAGATAGCCGCTCTGGGAGAGCAGCCCGATCGCGATCTGCCGTGCGATGTCACGCGCGGTCAGTCCCTGCCATGACGCCCGCCCGCGCCCGATCGCGACCGCGATGAGGATGACGGCAAGCGGCAGAAACCGCCACATCAGGAGCGTCACCGCGCCCGCGTGCTCCGTGCCCAGCTTGGCGCCGACGAACCCCGAGCTCCAGCAGAGCACGAAGGCGGCCGACAGCAAGATGTTCATGGTCCACCACTCACCACTCATCGCCCGACTATACAGATCGGTCTACCTACTCAGACCACTATACAGATCGGTATAGTCAGGTGCCATGAGTACCAGGCGGATCACGATGACCCCCGGCGCGCACCGCGTTCTCGCGGCGGCGTCCCGGCTGTTCTACGAGCGCGGTATCCACGCGGTCGGGGTGGACCTGATCGCCGCCGAGGCCGGAGTGACGAAGAAGACGCTCTACGACCGGTTCGGGTCCAAGGACCAGATCGTCGTCGAGTACCTCGCCGACCGCGACGAGCGCTGGCGGCGCTTCGTCGCGGAACGGCTGGATCGCGTGGAGCCGGGATCCGTCGACCGCGTGCTCGCGGTGTTCGACGCGTCCCGGTCCTGGATGACCGAGAGCAGCCCGAAGGGGTGCAGCATGGTCAACGCCCACGCCGAGATCAGCGATCCCGCCCACCCGGCCTACGCGATCATCACCGGGCAGAAGCAATGGATGCTGGAGCTCTTCACCGATCTGGTCGGGGAAGTCGCGCCCGGCCGGGCCGACCAGCTGGCCCCCGCGCTGATGCTGCTGCACGAGGGCGCGCTGGTCGCCCACGGCCTGCGCATCTTCCCCGACCCGATCGGCCGTGCCCGCGACGAGGCGGGCGAACTCCTCGGCGCTCAGCGGTAGTCGTGCCCCAGCGGGTCGCCCTCCGTCTCCGTGCCGGGGCCCGGTCCGACCCTGATCCCGAAATCGCCGTCGTACTTCTGGTGGCCCTCGATCACGGCGAGTTCGACGGCCTCGGAGCCCATCGCGTTGCGCACGATCACGGGGTCGTGGCGCAGGTCGCGCATGAGGGCGACGCACATCCCGATCATCACGAGGACGAACGGCGCGGCGGCCAGGATCGTGAGGTTCTGCAGGCCGGTGAGCGCGTCGCCCTGGCCGCTGCCGACGAGCAGCATGATGGCGGCGACGGCTCCGGTCACCACACCCCAGAACACGACGACGAAGCGGCCGGGTTCGAGGGCGCCCTTCTGGGAGAGCGTGCCCATCACGATGGACGCGGCGTCGGCACCCGACACGAAGAAGATGCCGACCAGGATCATCACCAGCAGGCTGGTGACGGTCGCGATGGGGAACTCCTGGAGGAGGCCGAAGAGCTGGCCCTCGGGGGTCGACTCCTCGCCGAGCGCGCCGCCCTCCTTCAGCCTCATCGCCGAACCGCCGAAGACCGCGAACCAGACGAGGCTGACCGTGCTGGGCACGAGGATCACGCCGCCGACGAACTGCCGGATGGTGCGGCCCCGGCTGATACGCGCGATGAACATGCCGACGAACGGCGTCCAGGAGATCCACCACGCCCAGTAGAAGACGGTCCAGCTGCCGAGCCAGTCCGCGACGCCCTCTCCGGTGCTGGCCTCGGTGCGGCCCGCGAGCTGCGGCAGATCACCGAGGTAGGAGAAGACGGAGGTGGGCAGCAGGTCGAGCACGATGATGGTGGGACCCGCGACGAACACGAACAGGGCGAGGATCAGGGCGAGCACCATGTTGGTGTTGGACAGCCACTGGATGCCCCGCTCGATGCCGGAGACCGCCGAGGCGACGAAGGCCAGGGTCAGTACGGCGATGATCGCGACGAGCAGCCCGGTGCTCACGTCGTCCATCCAGTCCAACTCCTGGAAACCGGAGCCGATCTGGAGCGCGCCCAGGCCCAGCGAGGCGGCGGAGCCGAAGACGGTGGCGATGATCGCGAGGATGTCGATCACCCGGCCGCCGGTGCCGTTCGCGTGCTTCTCCCCGATGAGCGGGGTGAAGACCGCGCTGATGGTCTGGCGCCGGCGTTTGCGGAAGGTGCTGTAGGCGATGGCGAGGCCGACCACCGCGTAGATCGCCCAGGGGTGCAGGGTCCAGTGGAAGAGGGTGGTGGCCATCGCCGTCTCCATGCGTTCCGCGGAGTCGGCGGGGTCGGTGCCCGGAGGTGGGGTCGTGTAGTGCGAGAGCGGCTCACTCACTCCGTAGAACATCAGGCCGATGCCCATGCCGGCGCTGAACATCATCGCGACCCACGACACGGTGCGGAACTCGGGCTCCTCGCCCTCGGCGCCGAGGTGGATCCGGCCGTAGCGGCTCATCGCGAGCCACAACGCGAAGACGACGAAGGCCGAAGCGGCCAGTATGAAGGCCCAGCCACCGTTGTGGATCAGGCCGTTGAGCATCGTCGTGGAGGCGCTCTCCAGTGAGTCCGTCCCCACCGCGCCCCAGATCACGAAGGCCACGGTGATGACGGCGGTGACGCCGAACACCACTCGGTCCGTCTCATGGACCCGGCCGCCGGGAATGTCCGAGGGACCTTCCCGGCCGCCTCCCCTCTTCTTCAGATCTTCAGTCATCTGCGGCACCTTCCCTGAGAAACCGTGAGATACGCCTGTTCAGCGTTGTGCCTCACGGCCTACCACAGGTGCCGCCGATCTAGACCACCTCAGCACTCGGTGTCGGGCTCACCGACCGTGAGGTGGTACGGCGCGCGCTCGTCGAGCAGCAGCGGGACGAGGGCGCGCAGGGACTGGCGGAGCGGGACGTAGGTGCCGCGCGTCTTCACTCCGTGCAGGGCGAGTTCGTCCTTGAACTCCGTGTACTGGTCCCGGGTGAGCCGGTATCCGCAGGGCGGGTCCTGGATCACCTCGGCCGGTTCGGGCGGGTCGTTGTCGGCGCCGCCGACGTAGACGGGACCCGTGTCGGCGTAGCCCGCGAGGCGCGCGAAACCCGTCGCGACCTCGACCTGCCGGCGACGCTCGTCGGTGTACGCGAACAAGCCGTTCAGCGCGGCGAGTTGGGAGTCGACCCGGCGTCGGTTGTTCAGCGACTCGTCCGCCTTCTCGGCGTCGGTGAGGGGATCGACGCGGCTCTCGATGAGCAGGCCGATCGAGTGCTTGACGCCGGACATGTTCCGCAGGATGCGTTCCTGACCGTCGCCGGCGACCTGCCTGATCGGGTCACCGGTGACGGGGTCGGTCCAGATGCCGTAGGTGCCGGCCGTGTACCCGGCCTTCTGTGCGGCAGGGCGGACGTACGCCTGGGAGAGGGTCTCGCCCTCGTCGTGGACGGCGGCGGCGGCGTTGAGGTTGCGGGGCCAGAGGTCGAAGAGGTCCTTGTCGTAGTACGGCGGTGTGGCGCCGTACTCGTGCAAGTCGTAGACGAGGTCGGGGCGTTGGTCCCGGATGACCGTGGCCAGGGTGCGGGCCTCGGCCGTCTGCAGGGCGAGGTGGTCGCGGTTGATGTCGACGCCGTCGCTGTTGCCGCGGGTGTCGGCGGCCCGGCCGTCGGGGTTGGCGGTGGGCACGACGAGCAGGGTGGTGCGGTCCAGGAAGCGGCGGGTTCGGTGGTCGGTCGCGTAGGTGAGGTCGCGGATGGTGGTCAGACAGGCCTCGCGGCCGGACGGTTCGTCGCCGTGCTGGGTGCAGATGAGCAGGACCTTGGTGGGCGCGTGGGCGGCGCCGAGCCGGGCGAGTTGGAGGGGGCGGCTCTGCTTCGTCGTACCGATGCGGGCGATCGAGACGCGGTCGCTCGCCTTGTCGACGGCGGCCAGGAAGTCCTGTTCCTCCGGCTCGGTGGTCCAGCGGGCGCCGTTCGACTGCTCGAAGCCGGTGCGCGGCGGGGAGTCCGCCGCCTGCGCCGGGACGGCGACCAGGGATGCGGCGAGGGCCGCCGTGGTGAGGGTCAGTGCGCGGATCAACGGTTGCCTCCCGGGATGCGCTGGACGGTGCGCGGTGCCTGGACGCCGTCGAGGGTGGTGGCCTCGGGGGCGAGCGGCCCGAAGCCGGCGGTGGCGCGGGCGAAGGCCTTGGCGCCGCCGACCAGCGGGACGTGGGCCGAGGTGCGGGACAGGTCGAGGGTCAGCGTCGGCTTGGTCGACGGCGGCTCGATGAGGTTGTTGTCGGTGCCCGCGACGATCAGCGCCAGCCGGTGTCCGGCCGGGATCACCTGGTCGGTCGCGCCCAGGTCGAGGGTGATGCGGTACGCCTTGCCCGGGGTGAGCGGGCCGCCCGTCACGTCGGAGGCGTGGTTGCCGAGGTCGGCCCAGCCGCGGCTGACGATCGTGTAGTCGACGTCCGCCGTCTTGGCCGCCGTCTCCTTGAAGCAGGCGCTGTCGCCGCTGGTGCTCGCGCCCCAGCAGGTGCGGTCGGTGAGGGTGCTGATGCCCTCGCCGCGCGCCGCGTAGTCGCGGATGGTGGCGGGGCCGAGGTCCACGAGGACGGCGGAGAGGTGGGCCGTCGAGGTGGTCGGGGTCGCGGTGACCGTCACCTCGGAGGAGCCGGACAGGCGCAGGTCCCGGGTGAGCGGCCGGGTGACGAAGCCCGCCTTGCCGGGGGTCGGGGTGCCGATCTGCGCAGCCCAGTCGGTCTCGCTGAGCTCGGGGTCGTCGGTGAAGGTCTCGGTGCCGCGGCCCTTGTTCAGACCCAGGGTGCCGACGCCGGGCTGGGCGCCCGAGCCGGGGCGCAGGGTGGTGGTCCGGGTGCCACTGGGCGGCCAGGTGTCCGAGGTGACCCACTGGTCGGGGTGGCGTTCGATGTCGGCCATGGGCTCGTCGTCGATGCCGTTGTCGTAGCCGAGGAGTTCGTGGTCGAACCAGCGGTGCAGGGTGTCGACCCAGTCGGCGCGGCGGAAGTCGAAGGGGTCGACGTGACCGGTCTGGGAGAGCCAGATCTTGCGCTCGACGCCGTTCTTCGCGAGGGCGTCCCACCACGGACCGACGTGCTGCATACGGACGTTGAGGTCCTGCATGCCGTGGATCAGGAAGACGCTCGCCTTCACGTTCGCGGCGTCCTTGATGTAGTCGCGCTCGGCCCACAGCGGTGTCCGGTCGCCGGTGCGCGGGGCGCCGTCGACGAGCTTCTGCTGGACGGCGCCGCACTCGGCGCGGGCGTCGGCGCTCTCGACGGCGTTGGACAGCGCGTCGGGGCCTGAGTCGTAGAGCGGGGCGCCCTTGGCGAAGTAGTAGTCGTACCAAGTGGAGATGGCGGCGATCGGGACGATCGTCTCCAGGCCCTCCACGCCGGTGGCGGCGACGCCGTTGGCGATCGTGCCGTCCCAGCTCTTGCCGATCATCCCCGTCCTGCCGTTGGTCCAAGTGGCCTTGGCGCGGGTCGTGCCGGTGCGGGTGGTGTAGGCCTTGGCCCGGCCGTTCAGCCAGTCGACGACCGCTTTGGCGGACTGGATGTCGGAGCGGCCGCCGATGTCCACGCAGCCGTCGGAGCGGTTGGTGCCGGTGAGGTCGACGCCGACGAAGGCGTAGCCGCGCGGCACGAAGTAGTTGTCGTAGAAGAGCGGCATCTGGACGACGTCGCCGTCCGCGTCGTACGTCTTCAGCTGGCTCTCGTTGCCGCGTCCGCAGCAGGAGTAGTAGGGGCTGGCGTCCATGATGACCGGGATCTTCCGGCCCTGCTGGGCGGGTTCGCGCGGGCGGACGATGTCGACGGCGACGCGGTACGTCCTGCCGTCGCTGTCGCCGTCGAGTCCGGTGTCCACCCAAACGGCCTCGCGGACGGCTTTCTCGTACGAGTACACCGGCTTGCTCTCGCGCGGGGCGCCGTGGGCCGCGGTCGGGGTGAGGAGCGCGGCTGTCAGAGCGGCTACGGCGACGGCGGCGAGCGATCTCCAGGTCGTGAAGCGCACGAGCGGTCTCCAGGTCGTGAAGCGCATGCGTATCGGCATGCGCCGGACGGTACATCGGTCAACTCCCGTGCAGAAGAGGGCCATCCGGTGCGGACGAGACGGTTGCGCCATTCGGCTCATGACGGCCGAATGGCGATCGTGTGACAGGGGGCACCATGGACACGCCAGCGCGCACAGCGAATGAATAGGCTCCGAACAGACTTCGGTCCCCTACGACTTGGAGCTTTCGTGCACCGCAGATTCATCGCGCCGGGCTCGCTCGCCGCGGCCTCCCTACTGCTGGCGATCCCGGCATCGGCCGCGAGCGTCTCCCCTGGCGCCCCGGGTATCGGCGACCCCTATTACCCGGCCTACGGCAACGGCGGATACGACGTCTCCCACTACGACCTGCGGCTGAAGTACCAGCCGGCCACGGACGAACTGTCGGGCACCGCGACCCTGCTGGCCCGCACCACGCAGGACCTGTCCCGGTTCAACCTGGACTTCCTGCTGGACGTGAGCGAAGTGCGGGTCAACGGAGCCAAGGCGTCCTTCACGACGTCCGGCGAGCACGAGCTGGAGATCACGCCGAGCAAGCCCCTGCCCAAGGGCACCTCGGTCACCGTCGTCGTGCGGTACAGCGGAGTGCCCTCGTCGAAGCAGGCGTACGGCTTCACCAGCTGGCACCGCACACCGGACGGCGGAGTCGCCGCGAACGAGCCCGAGGCGGCCTGGTGGTGGTTCCCGAGCAACGACCACCCGCTCGACAAGGCCACCTACGACGTGTCGGTCGCCGTACCCGACGGAACGCAGGCCATCTCCAACGGCACGCTCCAGTCGTCGAGTTCACGCGCCGGCTGGACCCGCTACAACTGGCGCTCCGACAAACCGCAGGCGACCTACCTCGCCACGCTCGCGGCCGGGAAGTTCGACGTCACGACGGGCATGACCGAGAGCGGCATTCCGGTCATCAACGCCTACAGCAAGGACCTGGGCGCGAACGCCGGCGCGGCGCGCGCGAGCGTGGAGCGGACCGGGGAGATCGCCGACTGGCTGACGGGTTACTTCGGGCCGTACCCGTACAACGCGCTCGGCGGATACGTGCCGAACACCGACACCGGGTACGCGCTGGAGACCCAGACCCGGCCCTTCTACAGCCCGCGGCAGTTCGCGAGCGGGACGAACACCTCCGTCGTCGTCCATGAACTGGCCCACCAGTGGTACGGCGACCTGGTGTCCGTGGCCGGCTGGCAGGACATCTGGATCAACGAGGGCTTCGCCCGGTACGCGCAGTGGCTGTGGTCCGAGCACGAGGGCGAGGGCACGGCGCAGGAGATCGCGGACTATGTATACGCGTCGCATCCGGCGGACGATCAGTTCTGGACCGTGAAGCCGGGCGACCCGGGGCCGGAGAACCAGTTCCACCTCGCGGTGTACGACCGGGGCGCGCTGGCTCTGCAGGCGCTGCGGAACGAGATCGGGGACGAGGCGTTCTTCGCCGTCCTCAAGGGCTGGCCGAAGAAGTACGCGCACGGCAACGCGTCGGTCGCCGACTTCCGGGTGTACGCCGAACAGGTGTCGGGCAAGCCGCTGGCCGCGCTCTTCGACACCTGGCTGTACCAGCCGTCCAAGCCGAGCGCGCCCGCGGCACGGTCCGTGTCCATCACCCGTCAGGCGGCACCTGCCGCGCCGCCGAAGTCATGGAAGAAGATCGCCGCGACGAACGGGGTGCACGACCACGAAGACGCGGAGGGAGACGCCCCGCGACACCGGCACTGACGCGCTCCGCGCCCTCCCGCGGTTTACGGTGGGCCCACGCGCCGGACACGCGTGGGCCGGCCGGCGCCGCCTGACGAGGGAGTCTTCCAGTGCGGGACGTCGCGATCATCGAGGCACCGTCCGTGCTGGGGCTGCGGCCGACCGGCGTCGAGGAGCTGCCCGGGGCACTGCTCGACGCGGGTCTGGCCGACGGCCTCGGCGCGGTGCGGGCGGGCAGGGTCGAACCGGGGCCGTACGACCCTGAGCGGGATCCGGAGACCGAGGTCCTGAATCCGGCGGGCATCGCCGACTACTCCGTACGGCTGGCCGACGCGGTCGGCGGGGTGCTGGACGAGGGCCGGTTCCCGGTGGTGCTGGGCGGCGACTGCAGCGTGCTGCTCGGCACTCTGCTGGCACTGCGGCGGCGGGGGCGGCACGGGCTGCTGTTCCTCGACGGCCACACCGACTTCTATCAGCCGGCGGCGGAACCGGCCGGCGAGGTGGCCTCCATGGAGCTGGCCCTGGCCACCGGGCGCGGGCCCGCCGTCCTGGCCGATCTGGAGGGGCGGGGACCGCTGGTGCAGGACGCCGACGCGGTCGCCCTGGGCTTCCGGGACCAGGCGGAGGCCTCAGTGTTCGGGATGCAGCCACTGCCGGACGCGCTGCACGCGATGGAACTCGACGCGGTACGGGAGCTGGGCGCTGCCGAGGCGGCACGGCGTGCGGTGGATCTCCTCACGGGCGGTGGGGCCGCCGGGTACTGGGTGCATCTCGACGTCGATGTGCTGGACGACGCGGTCATGCCCGCGGTGGACTACCGGCTGTCCGGCGGGCTGTCCTGGGAGGAGCTGGAGGCGGTGCTCGGCATCGCCCTTGCCGGGCCTGGCGCGATGGGCCTCGACGTCGCGATCTTCAACCCACGCCTCGACCCCGACGGGACCCTCGCGGCACGGCTCACCGAGTGTCTGCTGCGGGCGCTCGCGTCCCGGGGCTGACCGGCTCACCCAAGGTCATTCAGTGGGCGTCCCGAGGTTTCACAGTGTTGGTGAGACAGCGATACTGCTCCACATGACGACCGAACCCACCGACGTCGCGGAGCCGACCCTCACGATCGACGAGCTGGCCGCGCGGGCGGGCGTCACGGTCCGCACGGTCCGCTTCTACAGCACCAAGGGGCTGCTGCCGCCACCGGTGATCGGTCCACGCCGGGTCGGTCACTACGGCCAGGAGCATCTCGCGCGTCTCGCGCTGATCGAGGAACTCCAGACCCAGGGCATGACCCTCGCCGCGATCGAACGCTACCTGCGCCAGCTGCCGCCGGACCTGAGCGCGCACGACCTCGCCATCCACCGTGCCGTAGTGGCGTCCTGGGCCCCGGATTCGGTGGAGACGGTGACGCGCGAGGAGCTGCAACGGCGAGCCGGGCGAACGCTGGGCGATCAGGACGTGGAGCGGCTCGTGGCGATGAACGTCGTCGCGCACGAGGACGGCGCGTTCCGCGTCGACTCCGGTCTGCTGCGCCTCGGCGTCGAGCTGCTCGACGTACCGCTGTCCCAGGAGACGATCATGGCGGCCCGCACGGCGCTGATCGAGCACTCGCGCGCGGCGGCGCACGAGTTGTCGCGGCTGCTGCGCGAAGCCGTGGCCGAGCGCGCCGCCGAGGACGTGAAGTCGCTGTCCGCACACATGCATCCGCTGGTGGTGCAGGCCCTGCTGACGACGTTCCAGCGCTCCCTCAGGGAGGAGCTGAGGGAGTGGCTGGACGGGATGTCAGAGGCAGGCGGACCCTCCTGACACGTTCAGCGGCTGTGCTCTGTCACATCGCGTCGGTGAACGTCTCGCCCTTCTCCGCCTTCTCCACCAGCAGCGCGGGCGGCGTGAACCGCTCCCCGTACCGCTCGGCGAGTTCACGCGCGCGTGCCACGAAGCCGGGCAGGCCGCCCTCGTAGCCGTTGATGTACTGCAGCACGCCACCCGTCCTGCCCGGGAAGCCGATCCCGAAGATGGAGCCGATGTTGGCGTCGGCGACGGACGTCAGCACGCCCTCCTCCAGAAGCTTCACCGTGTCGAGCGCCTCGGAGAACAGCATGCGTTCCTGCATGTCCTTGAAGGGGATCTCCGCGCCCTCTCGGGTGAAGTGCTCCCGCAGGCCCGGCCACAGGCCCGCGCGCTTGCCGTCCACGTAGTCGTAGAAGCCCGCGCCGCCGCTGCGGCCCGAGCGCTCGAAGTCGTCGATCATGCGGTCGATGACGGCCTCGGCGGGGTGGGTCTGCCAGGTGCCGCCGGACTCCTCCACCGCCCGCTTGGACTCGGTGCGGATCTTGCGCGGGAGCGTGAGCGTCAGCTCGTCCATGAGGGCCAGCACCTTGGCCGGGTAGCCCGCCTGGGCGGCGGCCTGCTCGACCGACGCGGGCTCGATGCCCTCGCCGACCATGGCCACGCCCTCGTTGATGAAGTGGCCGATGACCCGGGAGGTGAAGAAGCCACGCGAGTCGTTGACGACGATCGGGGTCTTCTTGATCTGCCGGACCAGGTCGAAGGCGCGCGCGAGGGCCTCCTCCCCCGTCCGCTCGCCCTTGATGATCTCGACGAGGGGCATCTTGTCGACGGGCGAGAAGAAGTGCAGCCCGATGAAGTCGCCCTGCCGCTCCACACCCTCGGCGAGGGCGGTGATCGGGAGCGTGGAGGTGTTGGAGCACAGCAGCGCGTCCGGCGCGACGAGGTGCTCGATCTCCTGGAACACCTTGTGCTTGAGGGCCGGGTCCTCGAAGACGGCCTCGATGACCGCGTCGCAGCCGGCCACGTCCTGCGGGTCCGCGGTCGGCGTGATGCGGGCCAGCAGCGCGTCCGCCTTCTCCTGGGTCGTACGGCCCCGGGAGACGGCCTTCGCGCACAGCTTCTCGGAGTAGCCCTTGCCCTTGGCGGCGGCTTCGGCCGATACGTCCTTCAGGACCACCTCGATGCCCGCGCGGGCGCACGAGTACGCGATGCCCGCGCCCATCATCCCGGCGCCGAGGACGGCGACCTTCCTGACCTTGCGCGGCTCGATGCCCTTGGGGCGGTTGGCGCCGGAGTTGACGGCCTGGAGGTCGAAGAAGAACGCCTGGATCATGTTCTTCGACGTCTGTCCCGCGGCCAGCTCCGCGAAGTAGCGGCCCTCGATGACCTGCGCGGTCTCGAAGTCGACCTGGGAGCCCTCGACGGCGGCGGCGAGGATGTTGCGCGGGGCCGGGTAGGGGGCGCCGTTCGTCTGCTTGCGCAGGGTGGCCGGGAAGGCGGGCAGGTTGGCCGCGAACTTGGGGTTCGCCGGGGTGCCGCCCGGGATGCGGTAGCCGGGCTTGTCCCAGGGCTGCTGCGACTCGGGGTTGGCTTCGATGAAGGCGCGGGCCTTGGCCATCAACTCGTCCTGGGTCGCGGCCACTTCGTGGATCAGGCCGTTCTCCAGGGCGCGCTGCGGGCTGTACTGGGTGCCCTGGAGCAGCACCTTCAGCAGGGCGTCGGCGATGCCGAGGAGGCGTACGGTGCGGACGACGCCGCCGCCTCCGGGGAGCAGGCCGAGGGTGACCTCGGGGCAGCCGATCTTGGAGCCGGGGGCGTCGAGGGCGATGCGGTGGTGGCAGGCGAGCGCGATCTCGTAACCGCCGCCGAGGGCCGCGCCGTTCATCGCCGCGACGACCGGCTTGCCGAGGGTCTCGATGCGGCGCAGCTGACGCTTGATCGCCATGCCGCCGTCGAACAGCTCCTGTGCCGTCTCGGGGGTGACGCGGATCAGGTCGCGCAGGTCACCGCCCGCAAAGAAGGTCTTCTTGGCGGAGGTGAAGATGATGCCGCGGATGGAGTCCTTCTCGGCCTCCAGGCGGTCGGTGATGACGGCGAGGGAGTCGCGGAACGCCTGGTTCATGGTGTTCGCGGACTGGTCGGGGTCGTCGAGGACGAGGGTGACGACGCCGGTGCGGTCCTGTTCCCAGCGGATGGTGGTGCTCTGTGTCATGGCAGGTCTCCGTAGCAGCCGTTGAAGTCTGTTGGTTCCGCCGATTCCGCCGGGAATCAGGCGCGCTCGACGATGGTCGCGATGCCCATGCCGCCGCCCACGCACAGCGTGGCGAGGCCGTACCGCTTGTCCTGGCGCTCCAGTTCGTCGACGAGCGTGCCGAGGATCATCGCGCCGGTAGCGCCGAGCGGGTGGCCCAGCGCGATCGCGCCGCCGTTGACGTTGACCTTGTCGAGGGACAGACCCATGTCCCGCACGAAGCGCAGGACGACCGCCGCGAAGGCTTCGTTGATCTCGACCAGGTCGATGTCGTCGATCGTCAGGCCTGCCTTCGCCAGGGCCTTGCGGGTGGCGGGCGCGGGACCGGTGAGCATGATGGTGGGCTCCGAGCCGGAGACGGCGGCGGCGACGATGCGGGCGCGGGGGGTGAGCCCGTGGCGCTCGCCGACCTCCTGGGAGCCGATCGCGACCAGGGAGGCGCCGTCGACGATGCCGGAGGAGTTGCCCGCGTGGTGGACGTGGTCGATCTTCTCGACCCAGTGGTACTTCTGCAGCGCCACGGCGTCGAAGCCGCCCAGGTCGCCGATGTCCGCGAAGGACGGCTTGAGCCCCGCGAGGGAGTCGGCGGTGGTGCCGGGACGCAGGTGCTCGTCGTGGTCGAGGACGACGAGGCCGCTGCGGTCCTTCACCGGCACGACGGACCGCGCGAAGCGGCCCTCTTTCCAAGCCGTGGCCGCCCGCTCCTGCGAGAGGGCGGCGTACTCGTCGACGTCCCGCCGCGAGAAGCCCTCGATGGTGGCGATCAGGTCGGCGCCGATGCCCTGCGGCACGAAGTTCACGGCCAGGTTCGTCATCGGGTCGTTGAACCAGGCGCCGCCGTCCGAGGCCATCGGCACCCGGGACATCGACTCGACGCCGCCGGCGAGGACGAGGTCCTCCCAGCCGGAGCGCACCTTCATGGCGGCCATGTTGACGGCCTCCAGGCCCGACGCACAGAAGCGGTTCTCCTGTACGCCCGCCACCGTGTCCGGCAGTCCTGCGGCGACCGCGGCGATCCGGGCGATGTCGGAGCCCTGGTCGCCGACGGGGCCGACGACGCCGAGCACGATGTCGTCGATGGCGGCCGGGTCCAGGTCCGGGAAGCGGCCCTGGATCTCGTGGATGAGTCCGACGACGAGGTCGATGGGCTTGGTGCCGTGCAGGGCGCCGTTCGCCTTGCCGCGGCCGCGCGGGGTGCGGATCGCGTCGTACACGTACGCTTCGGTGCTCACTGGTAAGCCTTTCGGTGAGGGTCAGCCGAGGACGGCACGACCGATGATCTCTTTCATGATCTCGGTGGTCCCGCCATAGATGGTCTGGATACGGCCGTCGGTGAAGGCCCGGGCGACGGGGTATTCGGCCATGTAGCCGTATCCGCCATGCAGTTGGAGGCAGCGGTCAGCGACGCGCTTCTGCAGCTCGGTCGCCCACCACTTGGCCATGGAGGCGTGCACGGCGTCGAGCTCACCGCGCGCGTGGTCCTCTATGCAGCGGTCGAGGAAGGTGCGGGTGACGGCGCACTCGGTGGCCATCTCCGCGATCTCGAAGCGGATGTGCTGGAGTCCCGCGAGTGGCCGTCCGAACGCCTCGCGCTCCTTGACGTACTCCGTGGTGAGCTCCAGGACGTGCTCGGCGGCGGCGATCCCGGAGACGGCGATGCTCAGGCGCTCCTGTGCGAGGTTCGTCATCAGGTGTGCGAAGGCGCCGTTGAGGTCGCCGAGCAGGTTCTCCTTGGGCACGCGGACGTCGTGGAAGAACAGCTCGGCCGTGTCCTGCGCCTTCTGGCCGATCTTGTCGAGGTTCCGGCCGCGTTCGAAGCCGTCCATGCCGCGCTCGACGACGAGCAGCGACAGTCCGTGCGCGCCGCCCTCCGGTGTCGTCTTCGCCACGACGATCACCAGGTCGGCGAGGATGCCGCTGGAGATGAACGTCTTGGAGCCATTGAGCAGCCAGTGGTCGCCGCGGTCCTCCGCGTGGGTCCGGATGCCCTGGAGGTCGGATCCGGCGCCGGGCTCGGTCATGGCGATGGCGGTGATCAGCGTGCCGTCGCAGAAGCCGGGCAGCCAGCGCCGCTTCTGCTCCTCGGTGGCCAGGCCGGTCAGATACGGGCCGATGATGTCGTTGTGCAGCCCGAGCGCCAGCCCGGGGGCGCCCGCGCGCGTGAACTCCTCGGCCAGGACCGCGCTGTAGCGGAAGTCGGGCGTGCCGCCGCCTCCGTACTCCTGAGGCACGGCGAAGCCGAGGAGGCCCTGCTTTCCGGCCGCGCGCCAGGCGTCGCGGGAGACGATGCCGGCCTTCTCCCACTGCTCGTAGTACGGCAGCACCTCCTTGGCCAGGAAGCTGCGCACGGTCGCGCGGAACTCCTCGTGCTCCGGGGCGAAGATCTTCCGCTTCATTCCTGGCCCTTCATGAGGTCGGGTACGTCCCAGTCGCGGGCCACGTCGGCCGTGTCGGCGCCCGGTCGGGCGGGGCCGGTGCGGACGCCGGTCGGCGTCGCCGAGAAGCGGGGCGCGGGGGCGGGCTGGGTGATGCCGCCGTGGTCGGTGAAGGTGCCGCGGGCGGCGAGGTGGGGGTGGCGCGGGGCCTCGCCCAGCGACAGGACGGGCGCCACGCACGCGTCGGTGCCGTCGAAGACGGCCGTCCACTCGTCCCGCGTACGGGACTTGAAGCGGGCGGCGACCGCCTCGCGCAGCTCGCCCCAGCGCGCGATGTCCTTGCGGGAGCCGGCATGCCCCTCGATGCCGAGCAGGTCCAGGAACTCGGCGTAGAACTGCGGTTCCAGGGCGCCGACCGCCATGGACTTCCCGTCGGCGGTCTCGTACGTCCCGTAGTAGGGACAGCCGCCGTCCAGCAGGTTGGCCCCGCGCCGGTCCTGCCAGCCTCCGGCAGCGAACATGCCGTGGATCATCGAGGCGAGATGGGCGGCGCCGTCCACGATCGCGGCGTCCACGACCTGGCCGGCGCCGGTCACGCGCGCGTGGTGCAGCGCCGCGAGGACACCGACGACGAGGTAGAGCGAGCCGCCCGCGTAGTCGCCGATCAGGTTGGCGGGGACGGCCGGGGGCCCGTCCGCGTCGCCGATCATGCCGAGGGTGCCGGTGAGCGCGATGTACGCGACGTCGTGGCCGGCGCGGTCGGCAAGGGGGCCCTCCTGGCCCCAGCCGGTCATGCGGCCGTAGACGAGCTTCGGGTTGCGGGCCCGGCAGGCCTCGGGGCCGACGCCGAGGCGCTCGGCGACCTGGGGGCGGTAGCCCTCGATGAGGATGTCGGCGCGCGCGGCGAGGTCGAGGACGCGGGCGGGGCCGTCCTGGGACTTCAGGTCGACGATCACCGAGCGCTTGTTGCGGTTGGTGATGTCGTACGCCGGGTCGATCGCCAGCCCCGAGCCGCCCGGCCGGTCCACGCGGACCACGTCGGCGCCCAGGTCGGCCAGGAGCATGGCGGCGAAGGGGCCCGGCCCGATCCCGGCCAGCTCGACCACGCGGACGCCGCCGAGCGGGCCCGCTGCGGGTGTGTGTGACGCCGTCGTCATCCAGCCCCCAGAGGTATGACACAACCGATGTAACACCAGCGATGCTAAGAATGCGTGCCGGTGGACACAAGACCTGGGCGAGCAAGCGCTTAGCCAAGCTGCCGGTCAGCGCGCGTCCAGCTCCGCTATGAGCTTCTTGGGCGCGATCGTCCGGTAGCTCTCCTCCACCCAGTCGCACAGCAGCTCCGCCGCCGGGGCGCCCTGCTGCGCCAGGGGGATGCTCACCCAGCCCGCCTTGCCCAGGCCGTACCCGGCGGGCTCGGCGCCGGGGCAGGTCAGGGCATGGGCGTGGGCCTCGTCGTCCTTGAGCTTCACCGTGATGCCCATCGGATAGCTGCCGTCGGCGACGCCCATGAAGACGAAGACCTTCTTGTTGACCTTCGCGACGGTCTCTCCCCAGGGGAAGTCCTCGGCGGCGCCGGGCAGGCCGACCGCGAAGTCACGCACTTTCTCCCACTTCTTCAGGGCATTTTTGGGCACGGCCACCGTCCACACCTCCGGGCTGGTCATCGAGCTGCGCACTCCTCACGCTAGCCTCGGCCACTGACAACGGCGCGAGCTGCGGGACCGAGGGGTGTCATGAGCAGGCTGAACGGGGCGGACCGCCCGTACGACATCGTGCTCTACGGCGCCACGGGCTTCGTAGGAGTCCTCACCGCCGAGTACCTCGACGCGCACGCACCCGAGGGTCTGCGCTGGGCGATCGCCGGGCGCGACCGCGAGAAGCTGGAGCGGCTGAGGGAGCGGCTGACCGGTGAGGTCGGTGTGGTCCAGGCGGACGTGTCCGATGCGGCGGCGCTGCGCGAACTCGTCGGGCACGCGCGCGTGCTGGCGACGACGGTCGGCCCCTATGTGACGTACGGCGAGGAACTGGTCGCCGCCTGCGCGGACGCCGGCACCGACTACATCGACCTCAGCGGTGAGCCGGAGTTCGTGGACCTGACGTACGTCCGCCACGACGCACGCGCGCGTGAGACCGGCGCGCGGCTGGTGCACGCCTGCGGTTTCGACTCGATCCCGTACGACCTCGGGGCGTACTTCACGGTCCGGCAGTTGCCGGAGGGGGTGCCGCTGACCGTCGACGCGTTCGTGACCGCCGACGCCATGTTCTCCGGCGGCACCTTCGCCTCCGCGCTCAACCAGTTCGCCCGTGCGCGCCAGATGGCGGCCGCCGCACGCGACCGGAACCGGCACGAGCCGCGGCTGGTGGGCCGCCGCGCGACCGCGCCGACGGGTGCGCCCCGGTTCGCCGGGGAGGTCGGCGCCTGGGCGGTCCCGCTGCCCACCATCGACGCGCAGATCGTACGGCGGTCCGCGCGCGCCCTGGAGCGGTACGGACCCGACTTCCGCTACCGCGAGTACGCGGCCGTCCGGCATCTGCCGGTCGCCCTTGGCGGGGTCGCCTTCGCGGGCGCGATGATGGCGGCGGCCCAAGTCCCGGCCGCGCGGCGCTGGTTGTCCTCCCGGGTGGCGCCCGGGGAGGGGCCCGGCCCCGAGAAGCGGGCGAAGAGCTGGTTCTCCGTGCGTTTCGTCGGCGAGGGCGGCGGCCGGCGGGTGTTCACCGAGGTCGCGGGCGGCGACCCCGGGTACGGCGAGACGGCGAAGATGTTCGCCGAGTCGGCCCTGTGCCTGGCCTTCGACGAACTTCCGCCGACGGCCGGGCAGGTCACGACGGCGGTGGCGATGGGCGACGCCCTGACCGAACGGCTGCGCGGCGCGGGCATCACGTTCCGGGTGGCCGCGACCCGCTGAACGGGTCCTAGAGCGACCACCCGAGCAGGGTGTAGATCATGCCGCCGATCCAGCCGAGCCCGGCCACCACGGCTAGGATCAGCGCGGCGTTCACGGCCCGCTCGACCGGTCGGTTCGGGTCGGCGAGGGGCTTGGGCGAACGGTGGGCTGCACGGTGCGTCGTCATGCACCCCACCCTGCCGACCGGGACACTGCGGCCACATCCGTACGGGTACTCAGTCCGGGTACTCAGATCCTGCGCTGCTGGGCCGAGTTCCCTTCAGGCCGTCGCGTGCCGCAGTGCTCTGCGGCACAGGGCGTCGGCCCTGCGGGTCGTCTCCGGGAGGCGGTAGGCGGGGCTCAGCGCGAGGGTGTGTGCGCAGGCGTTGTCGAGGCTCATCCGGTGGCCTACGGAGACGAAGACGGGCTTGACAGCGTGCCGGGTGCGCAGGGCGCGGCCGACCTCCTCGGTGCCCGCGAGCAACGGCGACGTACTGCCGCGCGGGGCGTCCGGGTCGTCGTACGCGAAGGTGAACGGGTTCTTGGCGACGCCGATCGTCGGCAGGCCGGTGAGGACGCCGAGGTGGCTGGCGAGGCCGAAGCGGCGGGGGTGGGCGAGGCCGTAGCCGTCGCAGACGACCAGGCCCGGCGGGCACGGCAGGGCGGCGAGGGCGGCGAGGACCGTCGGGATCTCGCGGAAGGCGAGCAGGCCGGGCACGTACGGGAAGGAGATCCGCCCGACGGCCGTCGCCTCGGCGACGACGTCGAGCCGCGCCGCGTCCAGGACGACCGCCGCGGCCGCTACGACGTCCCGCTCGTCGTCGTAGGCCACGTCGACCCCGGTCACCCGCCCCGATCCGGGCGGCGGTCCGGGCTCGTCGAGCACCACTCGCTCGCGCAACTCGTCCTGGACGGCACGGGCCTGTTCCTCGGTCGCCGGCCAGCCGGCGGGGATGCGTACGCTCGTCATGGTGAGGACGAGGGTACGGCCGCCCGCCGGCCCCGGTTCACTTGCCGCCCAGTGCCTGCTTCAGCTCGCTCTTGTTCATGTCCGAACGGCCGTGGATGTTGCGGCGCTTGGCCTCCTCGTAGAGCTGATCGTAGGTGGGACCCTGGGAGCCCTTGCCGGACCGCTGACCGCCGCGCTTGCCGGACGACATGTCCTGGGTCGAGGTACGGCTGGCCTGCTTCGACTCGCCGGACCGGGCGCGTTCCTTGTTCACCGTCCGGGCGGCGATCTCCTGGGCGCGCTCCGGGCTCTCACCGCGATCCCGGGCGCTCTCCTTGATGTGCTCGTACTGGCGTTCCCGCTTGTCGCTCGAACCGCGTGGCATGGAGTTCACTCCTCTCGCAGTCGGTCGACGACCGGGTACCCACAATTCGGCGTCAGCCCTCCAGCCGGGCCACCCGACCCTTCTCCCCCGCGGCCCAGCAGCCCAGGTCGGGGGTGCAGTCCACGGTGTCGTACGAGCCGGTGTCGACGGTCCGCCAGGTGCGGCCGGCGTCCGTGGTGAGGTCCGTGCCGGTCGGGCCGACCGCGAGGGCGGCGCTGCGGCTGTACGGGAGCCAGGCGGCGCCGGAGCGGTAGGCGGGCGGTGGCTGGGCCGCGGGCTGCCAGCTGCGGCCGCCGTCGGCGGTGCGTGCGGCGGCCTGCGGGGAGGCCTGGTCGGGGCGGTAGTCGCCGCCGACGGCGAGGCCGTGGGCGCGGTCGCGGAAGGCGAGCGCGAAGACGCCGCGTGCCGGGTCGCCCGCCGGGATCGGGGTGTCGGTGGCCGTCCAGGTCCGTCCGCGGTCGGCCGAGTGCAGCACGCGCGCGCGGGCACCGCCGCCGGTGGCCAGCCAGACGTCCTTCGGACCGGCGGCGACCAGGCACTGGCCGCTGGCCGCGAACCCGAACTCGCCGTCCAGCGCCGCCGGCATGCCGGTGTCGGGCAGCACCTTCCAGGAGCGCCCGCCGTCGCTCGTCGACAGGATGCGGAACTTGCCGTCCACCGGGTCGCTCAGCGCGAGGCCGTGGCGGCGGTCGAAGAAGGTCATGCAGTCGTAGAAGGCCCGTGCGTCGGTGTTGCGGAAGGACTCGGTCCAGGTCGCCCCGCCGTCCTCGGTGCGGTAGACGCGGGACGCCTCGCCCTCACCGATGGCCAGCACCACCGCGCGGCGCGCGTCGAACGCCTCCACGTCCCGGAACTCCAGCCCGGCGGCGCCCGGCGGCGAGACGTTCCGCCAACTCGCGCCGCCGTCCGTCGTCCTCAGGACGGTGCCCTTGGACCCGGCGAGCCAGGCGGTGTTCCGGCTGACCGCCGCGAGCCCCCGGAACCGCACGTCGGTCGTGCCGCTGTCCTTCAGCTCCCAGTGCGGTACCCGGTCCTCGCCGGCCCGCGTGGGCCCGGCGCACGTCAGCACCGCAAGCGCCGCCCCGCACACCACCCCCACCGACACCGCTCGTCTCGTACGTCCCCTGGCCCCGGCCCGTCGCGTGATCCCCAAGCGCCTCATGGCGGGCGAAGCTAGTCCACCGCCCCGGTGCCGTCCAGACGGCGTCGGATGCCGCCTCACGTTCCCCAAGGGGCACATGAGGTGCACCAGGTCGCTTCCGTGCATGAAGGCAGTGACCGAGGTCACTCGGCATTCGTGTGCACGGATTGGCTGATTCCGTCGTCTCTCCCAGTGCCCGGCCTCATCCCCGGAAATCCGTCCCGTCGTCATAAGGGAGCAAGGCGTTGTCCACAGTCATCGAGCAGCCTGTCGAGGCACGTCTCGTCGCCGCAGCACCGCGGATGCCGAGCATTCCCGCCACCCTGCAGTACGACCGACGCGATCCGTTCGCCATCCGCATGACCTTCCCGGCCCCGGCGACGCTGGAAGGCGTCGACGTCTGCTGGACCTTCTCCCGCGAGCTCCTCGCGGCCGGCATGCAGGACGCCGAGGGCCACGGCGACGTACGGATACGGCCGTACGGGTACGACCGCACGGTTCTGGAGTTTCACGCGCCTGAGGGCACGGCTGTCGTGCATGTCCGCTCGCAGGAGCTGCGCACGTTTCTGGCGGCGACGAGTGCGCTGGTGCCCATCGGGCTGGAGAACCTGCAGCTCGACCTGGACCACGACCTGGCCGAGCTGATGCGGGATGCGGCGTAGGTGTTCCGCTGGTAGTGCCGCGTTCGGCCGTTGGTCGTCTGCGGGCTCGTTGTGGCTGGTCGCGCCCGCGCGGCGGAGCCGCATATTCAACACAGCCCCGCGCCCCTAAAGGGGCGCTTTGCTCAGCGCGTTCGGCCCAGAAGCTCGTTGAGCTCGCCGTAGTCGAGTCCGTCCGTGAGTGAGTCGTACGTCCCCGCCGTCAGCAGTTCTCGAGTGGCTCGGCGGACCAGGGCGTGTGCGGCCTGGGTGATGCCTGAGCCGACGCTCACGCGGGCGGCCCCGAGTGCGGCCAGTTCGGGCACCGGCGGTGCGCCGGGACCGGCCATCACGTTCAGTGGCGCGTCGATTCCGTCGGCGAGCAGCTTCACGGTTTCCGGCTCGACGGTGCCGGGGACGAAGATGCCGTCGGCGCCCGCGGCCAGGAAGGCGGCGGCCCGCTCCAGGGTGAGGTCCACTCCCCCGGCGCCGCGCAGGAACGTGTCGATGCGGGCATTGACGTACAGCGGCACGCCAGCGGTGTCGGCGGCCTCCCGGGCGGCGGCGATACGCTCCGCCTGCTCGGCGACCGGCCGCAGCGAACCCTCTCCGGCGCCGTACAGCGCGTCCTCGATGTTCACGCCCACCGCGCCCGCCGCGAGCACCGCGCGGACGGTGTCGGCGACGCCCGCCGGATCCTGTGCGTAGCCGCTCTCGATGTCCGCGCTGACCGGTACGTCCACCGCGGCGGCGATACGCGCGACGGCCTCCATCGCGGCGTCGCGCTCCAGCCGGTCGCCGTCCGGGGCACCCAGCTCCCACGCCAGCCCGGCACTCGTGGTCGCCACCGCCGCGGCACCGGCGTCCTCGACGAGACAGGCGCTCACGGTGTCCCAGGCGTTCGGCAGGACCAGCGGCCGGCCCGGAACGTGCAGAGCCCGGAAGGCCTGCGCCCGGTCGCGGAGAGTGTTCTGGTTCGTCATGCGGGTCACTCAACCAGCCCTGGCCGTGCGGGAGCTGGCAGAAATCCGACACGATGGTGACGATGGCGACCCACGCGTGTGCCGGCTCAGCCGCCCGTCGTCACCGACGGCACCGTCACCGCCGCGACCACCCCGGCACGCACCTCGCGGATCACCGCCCGCAGGCCCGGCGCCGCGGCCCAGCTCCGTTCCGTCAGCGCCGCCACCCGCTCCTCGTGGCGGCCCAGCTCCTTCGGGGGCACCAGCGTGCTCATCCGGCCCGCGACGGCGAGGGTGACGACGGCGGCGTCCCGGTCCGCGATCTCCGTGACGGACAGCGGCCCTTCGAGGATCTGCCGCGCCTCCTCGCGCAGGGCCTCCACGACGGTTGTGCCGTGAAGGCCGTACTCGACGGTGGGGAACACCCCGAGGACCCGCTTCTTCGTCACCCGCAGGTAGCCGTCGGCGGCGAGCTTCGCCTGTACGGCGTCGAGCGTCACGCGCGCGTGCAGCGTGACCCAGGTCCGCCACCGGTGCGGGCGTGACTCCCGGACGAGTTCCAGGAGCCCGTCCAGCACGGCGTCCCCGGTGAGGGAGTCCATGTCGACCGGGGTCGCGATGGAGTCGGCGTCGATGAGCAGGCCGCGCTGGGCCAATTCGGTGAGGGCGCCGGCCCGCACGACGTGGTGGAGGTGGGCGGCGCCGGTGACCTCGTTCGTCGTGGTGTCCCAGGCCAGCAGGCAGAGCCGGGCCGGCAGCGACAGCGAGCCGTTGGGCACGGGGCCTCCTTCGCGGTGCGGACGGGGTTCACGTTAATCCGTTGACAGCCGATGAGCCCCCTCGTACGTTGTACAGCGGTTCTGTTGCCGTCGATTGGAGAAGGACGTTGCTCGTCTGAGGTCCTGAGACACCGCGTCACACCCTTGGGTGTGGGCGCCGCGTGCGACCTCGGCATTCGAGCCGTCCTCGACGGGCAGGGCTTTTCTCATGCCTCCCGGGACCTCTCCCCCGTTGGTCGCAGGTGTCTCGATACGCGTTTGCCCCTGAACCTTTCGAGCAACCGCGGAGGCCCGCATGTCCATGTCCATCACCGTTACGTCCCTGTCCTTCGCCTGGCCCGACGGCACCGCCGTCTTCGAGGGCCTCGACACCGCTTTCGGCCCGGGCAGGACCGGACTCGTCGGCGTCAACGGGTCAGGGAAATCAACCCTGTTGAAGCTGATCGCCGGTGACCTCGCACCCGCCGACGGCACCGTCCGGGTGGCCGGGGAGATCGGCTATCTCCCGCAGAACGTCACGCTCGACACCGCACTCCGGGTCGACGAGGCGCTCGGCATCGCCGCACAGCGGGCCGCACTGCACGCCATCGAGGCGGGCGATGCGGCCGAGGAGCACTTCGAGACCATCGGCGACGACTGGGACGTGGAGGAGCGCGCCCTCGCCACCCTCGGCGAACTCGGGCTCGGACACATCGAGTTGGACCGCGGGATCGGCGAGGTCTCGGGCGGCGAGTCGGTCCTGCTGCGGCTGGCCGCACTGCTGCTGCGCCGGCCGGACGTGCTGCTGCTCGACGAGCCGACCAACAACCTCGACCTCTACGCCCGCAAGCGGCTGTACGCGGCCGTCGCCGCCTGGCCCGGGGTGATGGTCGTGGTCAGCCACGACCGTGAACTGCTGGAACTGGTCGACCAGATCGCCGATCTGCGCTCCGGGGAGATCGCCTGGTACGGCGGCAACTTCTCGGCGTACGAGGAGATCCTCGCCGCCGAACAGGAGGCCGCCGAGCGTATGGTGCGGGTCGCCGAGGCCGACCTGAAGAAGCAGAAGCGCGAGCTGGTGGACGCCCAGGTCAAGCTGGCCCGCCGCAAGCGGTACGGCCAGAAGATGTGGGACCAGAAGCGCGAACCGAAGATCGTCATGGGGGCGCGCAAGCGTGCGGCGCAGGAGTCCGCGGGCAAGCACCGCATCATGCACCAGGAGAAACTCGCCGAGGCCAGGGAGCGTCTCGACGAGGCGGTGGAGGCCGTACGGGACGACGACGAGATCCGCGTCGACCTGCCGCACACGGCCGTACCGCCGGGCCGTACCGTCCTCACCCTCCAGGATCTGGAGCTCGCCTACGGCGCGCGGGTGGCCGGCGGCTTCGAGCTGCGCGGTCCCGAGCGGGTCGCGCTGATCGGGCGCAACGGCGCGGGCAAGACGACGCTGCTGCGGACGATCACCTCAGAGCTGGCGCCGGTGTCGGGCGAGGCGACGGCGCATGTGCCCCTGCGGTTCCTGCCGCAGCGGCTCGACGTCCTCGACGACAGCCGCACCGTCGTCGAGAACGTGGCCCGGTTCGCGCCGAGCGCCACCAACAACCGGATCCGGGCCCGGCTGGCCCGCTTCCTGTTCCGGGGCGGCCGGGCCGACCAGCAGGCGGCGACGCTGTCCGGCGGCGAGCGCTTCCGGGCGGCGCTGGCCGCGCTGATGCTGGCGGAACCGGCACCACAGCTGCTGATGCTGGACGAGCCCACGAACAACCTCGACATGGCGAGCGTCCGCCAGCTCACCACGGCGCTGGAGTCGTACGAGGGGGCGCTGATCGTGGCCAGCCACGACGTGCCGTTCCTGGAGTCGATCGGCATCACCCGGTGGCTGTTCCTGGACGGCGAGCTGCGCGAGATCACGGGTGCCGATCATCTCGGGGAGGCCACAGCCTGACGACGGGGGTTTCGTGCGCCCGGACCGGCCCTGCATGATGGCGGACCGGCGCTGCGTCACGGGCGCCGACACTCTCACCCGATTCGGAGTCCTGGACGTGCCCAGCAAGAAGGCCCTCATCCGCCGCCCCAGCCCGCGCCTCGCCGAAGGGCTGGTGACCCACATCGAGCGGGAGAAGGTCGACCTCGATCTCGCGCTCGAGCAATGGGAGGCGTATGCGGAGGCCTTGCGCGGGCACGGCTGGGAGACGGTCGAGGTGGATCCGGCCGACGACTGCCCCGACTCGGTGTTCGTCGAGGACACGGTCGTCATGTACAAGAACGTCGCACTGATCGCCCGGTCCGGCGCCGAGTCCCGGCGTGACGAGACCCTCGGCGTCGAGGAGGCCGTGGCCCGGCTCGGCTGCTCGGTGAACTGGATCTGGGATCCCGGCACGCTGGACGGCGGCGACGTCCTCAAGGTCGGCGACACCATCTACGTCGGCCGGGGCGGCCGCACCAACGCGGCCGGCGTCCAGCAGCTGCGGGCCACCTTCGAACCGCTCGGGGCGCGTGTCGTCGCCGTACCGGTGAGCCGGGTGCTGCACCTGAAGTCGGCGGTGACGGCCCTGCCCGACGGGACGGTCATCGGGCACATCCCCAAGGTGGACCGGCCGTCGCTGTTCCCGCGCTTCCTGTCGGTCCCTGAGGAGGCCGGCGCCCATGTGGTCCTGCTCGGCGGCAGCAAGCTGCTCATGGCGGCGAGCGCGCCGAAGACGGCGGAACTGCTGGCCGATCTCGGCCACGACCCGGTCGTCGTGGACATCAGCGAGTTCGAGAAGCTCGAGGGATGTGTGACATGCCTCTCGGTCAGGCTGCGTGAACTGTACGCCTGACCGGGTACCGAATCGCCCCAAAAGCCCCGGGACCTGCGGGTCCCGGGGCTGCTCCGTATTCCTTGGGAACGTTGGCTGATCAGCAGTCTTTACAGCGCTCTTAACCTACGGCTTCGTAACCTACGGTTTCGTAGCCTACGATCCCGTAAGTTACCCGGCACCGCTCGCCGGTTCCTCCCGACGTCCCCTGGAGTACCCGTGACGATTACTTCCCCTCACCTCGGCAGCCCTTCCGTCTGGACCGACGCCAAGCTGCTGTACGCGTTGGAGGAAGTCGTCGAGCAGGAACTCAACCGGCATCTCAAGGTCACCAAGGACTGGATGCCCCACGAGTACGTGCCGTGGAGCGACGGCCGCAACTTCCCCGGCTTCTTCGAGGACGGCGAGGCCTGGGAGAAGGGGCAGTCCAAGGTCACCGAGATCGGCCGGATCGCCCTCGTCGTCAACCTGCTCACCGAGGACAACCTCCCCAGCTACCACCACGAGATCGCCTCGCTCTTCGGCCGCGACGGCGCCTGGGGCACCTGGGTGCACCGCTGGACCGCCGAGGAGGGCCGCCACGGCATCGTGATGCGTGACTACCTGCTCGCCTCCCGCGCGGTGGACCCGGACAAGCTGGAGCAGTTCCGGATGGCCCACATGAGCGAGGGCTTCGAGTCGGACAACCGCCACTCGATGCTGCACTCGGTGGCCTACGTCTCCTTCCAGGAGCTCGCGACCCGCGTCTCGCACCGCAACACCGGCCACCAGTCCGGCGACCCGGTCTGCGACCGCATGCTGGCGCGCATCGCGACCGACGAGAACCTGCACATGGTCTTCTACCGCAACCTGCTGAAGGCCGCCTTCGAGCTCGCGCCCGACCTGACCATGATGGCGGTGCGCGACGTGATCGTGAACTTCCGCATGCCCGGTCACGGCATGCCCGGCTTCGAGCGGGCCGCCGCGCAGATGGCGATCGGCGAGATCTACAACATGCGCATCCACCACGACGACGTGCTCCAGCCCGTGCTGCGCTTCCTGAAGGTCATGGAGATCGACGGCCTCGGCCCGGAGGGGCAGAAGGCGCAGGACGAGCTCGGCCTGTACATGGGCGGGCTGGACGCGGAGGCGTCGAAGTTCGACGAGAAGCTGGCGGCACGCAAGGCGCGGATGGCGGCGCGGGCCGCGGGCTGAGACGTCCGGGTGGGGCGGTTCAGGGGGACGTACGCCTGAGCTCCAGGCGCTCCTTCTCCGACAGGCCGCCCCAGACGCCGAAGCGCTCGTCGTTGTCCAGCGCGTACTCCAGGCAGGCGGAGCGGATCGGGCACAGACCGCAGATCCGCTTCGCCTCCCGTACGGAGCTGCCGGGCTCGGGGAAGAAGAAGTCCGCCCCGGTCTGGGCGCACAGTGCCTCCTCCTGCCAGGCGAGGTCGGCCGGGGTGATGGTTTCGGTGTGCATGGCCAGCAGCGTGCCGGGCATCGAAAAACGTTCGATCAACGCCGGATCAACGCGGCGCGCGGCACGGCCGCCGTGTTTTCAGTTCTCCTGCGGCACGCTCTTGATCACCGCGAAGCGCGCGCCGTAAGGGTCGACGAGCTTGGCCATCCGGCCGACGCCCGCCGCGTCGGTGGCGGGCATTCGCACCCCGCCGCCCAGCTCCCGCGCCTTGGCGACCACGGCGTCGGTGTCCTCGACCTCGAAGTACGGCAGCCAGTACGGGCCGGACTCAGCCTCGGTCGGGTCGTCCGCCGGCGGCACCAGGCCGCCGAACATGGCGTTCTCGTCCGTCCCTGCGGGGTTGACGCAGGTGTACGTGGAGCCGGGGAAGGGCATGGCCGAGGTCTCCCAGCCGAACACGGCGTCGTAGAAGGCGGCGGCCCGGGCGATGTCCGGCGTGTAGAGCTCGACCCAGCACAGCGAACCGGGGTCGTTCACCACGTCGAGACCCTTCCTGGCGGCGGGCTGCCAGATCCCGAAGGGCACGCCCTTGTCATCGGCGAGGATCGCGCTCCGGCCCTGCCCCATGACGTCCACCGGCGCCACGGGCACGCTGCCGCCGGCCTGCTCCACCGCCTTGACCGTGGCATCCGCGTCCGGGCTCTGGAAGTACACCGTCCAGGACGGCGGACCCTGCTCCGGCGTGGTCTGCATGGCGCCCGCGGCGATCCTGTCGCCGAGCTGGAAGAAGCCGTACCCACCGGCCTGAGGCCCCGCCGACCGGAACTCCCAGCCGAACAGGGCGCCGTAGAAGGAGGTGGCGCCCCCGATGTCGGCCGTACCGACATCGACCCAGTTGGGAGCGCCGTTCACAAAACGGGTGCTGAGCATGGTGCCCTCCTCGAGAGGTCCCGTTGTCCCGTTGCCTGCCCTGCCGAGTCTTGCACCGCCCACTGACAATCGCCGTCGGAACGCGTCCGTCCCGGGCCGTCCGGACGTTCCGCTCGGCGATGCATGCGCCTGCCGGGGTTACGCCGAGACCCGTCGCACCAGCGTCGTGGGCAGCACCACACCGCCCGGCGCCGGGCCCTTCAACAGCAGCCGCGCCATCAACCGCCCCATCTCCTCGATGTCCTGACGGACCGTCGTCAGCGGCGGGTCGGTCTGTTCGGCGACCGGCAGCATGTCGTCGAAACCGATCACGGCGACGTCGTCCGGCACCCGCCGCCCGCGCTCGCGCAGCACCCGCAGGGCGCCCGCGGCGGTCAGGTCGTTCGCGGCGAAGACGGCATCCACGTCGGGGCACCGGTCGAGGAGTTCCCGCATCGCCCGCTCACCGCCGGCCGGCGTGAAGTCGCCCTCCACGACGAGCCGCGGATCGACGTCGGCCATGACGTCCCGGAACCCGTCGAGCCGGTCCACCGCGGAGGTCTGGTCGAGGGCACCGGTGATGTGCGCGACGCGGGTGCGGCCGAGGCCGACGAGATGGCGTACGGCCTCGCGGGCGCCGCCGCGGTTGTCGCTGTCGACGTAGACCACGCCGCTCGTGCCGTCGCTCCAGCCGGGCCGGCCGCCGAACACGGTCGGGATTCCCGCGCGCTGGATCAACTCGGGCAGTGGATCGTCCAGGTGCAGGGAGAAGACGAGGGCGCCGTCGACATGGCCCCCGGCGAGATAGCGCCCCACGCGCGCGTGGTCGTCGCGCCCCTCGGTCAGCAGCAGGACGAGCTGGTTGTCGTGCGCCGTCAGCTCCTTGCTGATTCCCCGGAGTTGCAGCGCGAAGAAGGGGTCGGCGAAGACCCGTGTCTCCGGTTCGGCGACGACGACGGCGACGGCGTCGTGCCGCCGCGTGACCAGACTGCGGGCGGCCTGATTGGGGACGTACCCCAGTTCCTCCACGGCCCGCCGCACCCGCTCCACCAGAGGTTCCCGCACGCCGTCCCCGCCGTTCACCACACGGGACACGGTGGCCCGGGACACCCCGGCCCGGGCGGCCACGGCCTCCAGGGTGGGACGCGGGGCGGTTTCGGTCACGTGGGCTCCTCCTCGGCGGCTGCCGATCAGGATAGCCCGCGCCACGTGCCGCGGTGAGAGCGCTCTCCGTACGCCTGTCAGTGCTCGTGCGCGGACCCCGCGGCCGGCTCATGACCATGCTCGTGCGGCTCGTACCCCGGAATGGTTCCGTCCTTCTTCTTCACCAGGAACAGCCCCACCATCCCCATGTCGGAGTGGCTCTGGACATGGCAGTGGTACATCCACGCGCCCGCTCCGACCCCCTCCCCCGCGATCACCTGGAAGCCGAAGGAGTCCGCCGGGCCGGTGATCTTGTTGTCGATGACCTGGCTCGGGTCGTCGGGGCCGGTGAGCATGCCGGTGCGGTTGTCCGCCCAGCGGTGACCGTGCATATGGAAGGTGTGGTAGTACTCGCCGTGTGTGATCACCACGAACTCGACCCGATCGCCCACCGTGGCCTCGAAGTTGGGCCCCGAGTGCGCCGGCTTGTTGTTGATCAGCATGTCGTTGAAGACGACCGTGTGGGTCGCGTCGGGCAGGACATCGCCCTGACGGCGCACGATCACTGGACCGTAGAGGCCTTTGCGGATGCCGCCGGTGCCGTGCTCGGTGCCGACGACGTGGTCGTGGTAGTG
The DNA here is from genome assembly GCF_036014015.1 of Streptomyces sp. NBC_00457. Classification (NCBI taxonomy): domain Bacteria; kingdom Bacillati; phylum Actinomycetota; class Actinomycetes; order Kitasatosporales; family Streptomycetaceae; genus Streptomyces; species Streptomyces sp. NBC_00457. The sequence goes on from NZ_CP107905.1 coordinate 1,834,669, forward strand.
CCAGTAGCCCGCGCTGCCCGCCCGCCAGGTGCCGTCGGCGCGGCGGCCGGGCTTGTGGGTGCGCCAGGTGTAGGTGCGGGTGCCGCCCGGTTCGACGTCACTCTTGTTCAACTTGGTGCCGTCGCTGGTGATTTCGTAGTCCAGGCCGTGGACGTGCAGGCTCGCCCGCACGTCGGTCGTGTTCTCGAACTCGATGTGCAGGGTGTCGCCCTCGTTGAGTTCGATCAGTGGCCCGGGGATCGTCGCCTTCCCCTTCTCGAAGCCGTAGCCCAGCTGCCCGTCGGCGAACTTCTCGGCGTACAGCTTGATGTGCTTGACCGCGCCGCCGGCCGGAGCCGTCCTCGCCGCGGCGCTCTTCGCCGAGGTGTCGACGCCGGCGGCCTCGGAGGCCACGGACAACGATGTCGCGACGGCCGCGCCACCCAGCAGAAGACGTCTGTTGAACCCGCGTCGGTCCATGCGGAACTCCCCACCCTGATACGGAACTTGCGGAGGCGCACCTGTGATGAACTTGTGAGACGGTACCGGCCACGCTCTCGTTTCTCCACACCCTGGACAAAGTTCGTGTCATTGCGGTCATAGGTATTGGCGGGTCGGGCAAAGAGGTCTAGCTTCCTTGGCGTTGTCGCTGTGACCGAGGAGGTGCCCATGCACTTACGAGGGTTGAGCACAAGAAGAAGACGGGTCTGGGCGGCCACTGTGACCGCCGGCGTCGTCGCCGCCGGACTCATGTCGGGTCCCGCCGCGAACGCGCGTCCCGACCCGGGATCGCCCTTGACAACGATGTCCATCAAGTCGCCGCCGGGCGGCGCGAATGCACGGGTGCTGGTCTTCTACGGCTCCGCGGCGGCCGGGGAGGAGTCGCCGGTCGTGAACGCCGGGATCGAGGCCATCGAGAAGATCGGCCTGTCCGGACCGGAGAACCAGCGCTTCAAGGTGGTGGCCTCGGACGACGCCTCGGTCTTCACCGACGAGACCCGGCTGGGCCGTTTCAACGCGATCGTGTTCCTGACCGGTGGCGGCGATGTCCTCGACCCGGAGCAGGAGGCGGGCCTGGAGGCGTACATGGAGGCGGGCGGCGGTTTCGTCGGCGTCCATGACGCGGCACGCGCGGAGCCGTACTCGGACTGGTTCACCGGTCTGGTCGGCGCCCGCCCGGCGGCCTCCAGCCCAACGGCCGTACAGCGCGCGACGGTTGAGGTCGGCGACCGGCAGCACCCGGCCACCAAGGATCTGCCGGTTCAGTGGAAGCGGCCGGACCAGTGGTTCAACTGGGTGAAGAACCCGTCCGGCGAGGTGCACACCGTCGCGCGGGTGCGCGAGTCGACGTACCAGCCGGGAACCACCGCCAACGGGTGGGACCACCCGGTGAGCTGGTGCCGTGACTACGACGGCGGACGCTCCTTCTACACCGGCATGGGCGGCACGGTGTCGTCGTACGACGAGACGGACTTCCGCGCCCATCTGCGCGGCGCGCTGCTGTGGACCACCCGCCTCGCGCAGGCCGACTGCAAGGCGACGATCAACGCCAACTACAAGGCGGAGCGCCTGACCCAGCCCAATCAGCCCGGTCAGAACGACCAGATCGGCGAGCCGCACGGCCTGGTCACCGCGCCCGACGGACGCGTGCTCTACATCGGCCGGGGCGGCGCCGACTCCTCCCAGCCGGTGATCACCGACTGGAACAACCCGGACATCGGCAAGGGCAAGGGCGAGATCCACGTCTACGACCCGAAGACCAAGAAGGTCACCCTGGCGGGCGCGTTGAGCGTCTTCGGCAACAAGGGCGGCGGCGACGAGCTGATCAAGGTCGAGGAGGGGCTGCTCGGTATCGAGCTGGACCCGCGCTTCGAGCAGAACGGCTGGGTGTATCTGCACTACACGCCGCACTCGCAGATCAACCGCGACACGCGCATGGCCGAGCGCCGGGTCTCCCGCTTCACGCTCGACCTCGCCTCCAACAAGCTGGACCTGAGCAGTGAGAAGGTGCTGCTCAAGTGGCCGGTGCAGATCCACAGTTGCTGTCACTCGGGCGGCGGGATGTCCTGGGACTCGAAGGGCAACCTGTACATCGCAACGGGCGACAACAACTCCAGCGGCTTCAGCGGCGGTTACTCGGGCAACAACCCGCAGCCCAACTACAAGGGCGTTTCCTTCGCCGACGCGCGCCGCACCGCCGGTAACACCAACAACCTCAACGGCAAGATCCTGCGCATCCACCCGGAGCCCGACGGCACGTACACGCTCCCCGAGGGGAACCTGTTCACGGGTAAGGAGACCGACGAGGGCGGCGGGAAGACGCGCGGCGAGATCTATGTGATGGGGGTCAGGAACCCGGCCCGCATCTTCGTCGACCAGAAGACCGACATCCTCTACGCGGGCTGGGTCGGCCCGGACGCTTCGGCGCCCTCGACGACCTGGGGCCCGGCGAAGTACGACACGTTCGCCGTCATCACCAAGGCGAGCAACCGGGGCTGGCCGTACTGCATGGGCAACAAGCAGCCCTACCGTGACCGCAATCTGCCCGACCCGTCGCAACCGCTGGGCTGGTACGACTGCGACCAGCCGAAGAACGAGTCGCCGAACAACGACGGCCTGGTCAACCTGCCGCCGGTCACCGGCAACAACATCTGGTACTCGCCCCAGGGCGGCGCCCCGGACTTCCCGCGCGACGCGAACGGCATCCCCTCGTACAAGCAGGAGGAGGCCAAGTACCTGCTGCCGTGGCTCAAGGGCGGCGGCCAGGCCGCGATGAACGGGCCGGTCTACCGGTACGACGCCCAGAGCGCGAGCGCGACGAAGTGGCCCTCCTACTGGGACGGCAAGTGGTTCGTCGGCGACTTCTACGACGCCGACCAGCCGCGCAATGCCGTCATCACCGACCCGAAGACCCACGGTGACGGCGGTCTGCCGATCCACTCGGAGTCGCTGAAGAAGATCGTGCCGATCGGCAACGACGGCATCAAGAACCTCATGGACTGGAAGTTCGGTCCGGACGGAGCCATGTACGTCCTCGACTACGGCCGCGGCTTCTTCACCTCGGACGCCAAGTCGGCGCTGTGGCGGGTCACGTACACGGGCGGCGGTCCGACACCGGCCGCCGGCCAGCTGGCGAGGGGAGCGCAGTGAGACACCGACGAAGAATCCTGACGGCCTTGTTGGCCGCGCTCCTGGTGATCCTGGGGCTCCAGAGCCTGCCCGCCGCAGGACAACCGGAGCCTCAGGCGGCCGCCGCCCAGACCCTCACCTGGACCGCGGGCAACGACATCGACAAGTACACGTCCGTGCCGGCGACGGCCGAGGCGGGTACGACGACGATCGTCTTCGAGAACAGCGTGGCGACCGGCAACACGACCGGCATGCCGCACACCCTGACGTTCGACGTCTCCGACCCGGAGTACAACAACGACGTCCCGCTGAACATCCTCGCCAACCCGAACGACGACCAGGGCGGCAAGCACACCGCCGAGGTTACGCTCACCCCCGGCCGCTACCGCTACTACTGCACGATCCCGGGACACGGCCAGATGCAGGGCATCCTCGTGGTGACCGAGGGCACCGGCGAGGACACCACCCCGCCGCAGACCTCGGCCCAGGTGAGCGGGTCGCAGAACTCGCAGGGCCAGTACGTCGGTTCGGCGAGCGTGGCGATCAACGCCACCGACGAGGACGGCGGCTCCGGCGTGGACCGCGTCGAGTACGCGATCGGTGACACGGGCGCCTGGCAGCCGTACACCACCCCGGTCGTCGTCGACCAGGTCGGCAGCCACAAGGTCCGCTATCGCGCCCTGGACAAGGCGGGGAACGTGGCGGCCGAGAAGAGCGTGCAGTTCACTGTCGTGGCGCCGTCGACCGATGACAAGACACCGCCGGAGACCTCTGCGACGGTGACCGGCGAGCAGAACGCGGACGGTGCCTATATCGACATGGCGACCGTCACCGTGTCCGCTTCCGACACCGGTTCCGGGGTCAACACCATCGAGTACGCGGTCGGCGACGGCGCCTGGCAGCCGTACACCGCCCCCGTGATGGTGCACGCGGTCGGTACGCACACCGTCCGCTACCGCGCCACCGACAAGGCGGGCAATGCGGCCGCCGAGAAGAGCGTCCAGTTCACGGTCGTCTCGGCGCCCCCGCAGGACACCACCCCGCCCGTCACCGGTGTGAGCGTCGACGGCACGCGGAACTCCGCCGGGGCGTATGTGAACAACGCCAAGGTCACCGTCAGCGCGACCGACCACGGCGGCGAGGTCGCGAGCATCGAGTACTCGCTCGACGGCGGCCCTTACCTGGCCTACACCACGCCCGTGATCGTCGACCGCGTGGGCCCGCACACCGTGGCCTACCGGGCGAGCGACAAGGCGGGCAACACCTCCGAGTCACGGACGGTGAGCTTCACGGTGGTGGCCGGAGGCGGCGTGCCGGCGCCCAACTGCCCTGAGTTCGACGAGCGGTTGACGGTCCTCGTCGGCACGGTCGACTCGGGTGTGCCGAACCGCGTCACCAACAACCGGTGCCGCATCAACGAGTTGATCGAGGACGAGAAGGAGTGGACGTCCCACGCGCTGTTCCTGAAGCACGTACGGACGGTCCTGACCACGCTCCTCGGCGAAGGCGTCGTCGATCAGCGGGAGCACAACAGGATCCTGAAGGCCGCCCGTGAGTCCGGGATCGGCAAGCCCGGCCAGACCGAGGGCTACCGCACGATCTTCGACGGCACGGCAGGCTCCCTCGCCAAGTGGGCGCACGTGGGCGGCGGTTCGTTCGGGCTCAACCCCGACGGGTCGATGACCAGCGGCACCACGAAGGCGGGCCTGGGCATGCTGTGGTTCCCGGAGCGCAAGTACGGCGACTTCTCGCTCCGCCTCCAGTGGCGGGACGACGCGCCCGGCACGGGCAACGCCAACTCCGGTGTGTTCGTGCGGTTCCCGTACGTCCATGACCATCCGGAGGAGTCACGGCCGGAGTGGGTCGCGATCAAGTACGGGCACGAGGTGCAGGTCTTCGACAGTCCCAGTGGGGACATGTACAAGACCGGGTCGGTCTACGGCTTCGACCGGGTGGGGCTCGCCGGTGCGGGCGTCACCCAGAAGGGCACGTGGAACGACTACGAGATCCGTGTGGTCGACCAGCACTACTCGGTCTACCGCAACGGCGTGCTGATCAACGAGTTCGACAACATCGGCGGCCAGGACTTCACCCCGCCCCGCTCGGACGACCCGGGCACGGACGGGCGCAGGTTCGCCTCCGGCTACGTCGGGCTCCAGGTGCACGGCACGACGGATGTGGTCTCGTACCGGGACATCCGGATCAAGGAGCTGTAGGCATCAAGGAGTTATAGCTATCAAGGAGTTGTAGGCTCCGGCGGCGCCTCCTCAGGGGGCGCCGCCTTCTTCCTGGCCCGGCTCGGCTGCACCCGCGTCGGCTCGCCCGGCATCTTCGGATACTCGGGCGGGTACGGCAGATCGCCGAGCCCGTGGTCGTGTTCGTCCTTGGCGGCCAGGTCCAGCAGGGCCTGAAGGGAGTAGCGGTGGTCGTCCATGTCCGCGTGGACGTCGCCCACTTCGGCGAAGCGCACCGGCATCGTCGCCAGGTCGAAGTCCCGGGGGTGGGCGACGCCGACCTCGTCCCAGCGCAGGGGCGCCGAGACAGGGGCGTGCGGGCGGGGTCGTACGGAATAGGCGGAGGCGATGGTGCGGTCCCGGGCGGTCTGGTTGTAGTCCACGAAGATCTTCTGCCCCCGCTCCTCCTTCCACCACTTGATGGTCACGTGGTCCGGCATCCGGCGTTCCAGCTCGCGGCCGACGGCGATCGCGGCGCGGCGGACCTGGGTGAAGGTCCAGCGGGGTTCGATGGGCACGAAGACATGCAGGCCGCGTCCGCCGGAGGTCTTGGGGAAGCCGCGCAGGCCGCCGAACTCGTCCAGGAGCGCGCGCAGTTCATGGGCGGCGCGGACGGCGTCGTCGAAGTCGGTGCCGGGCTGCGGGTCCAGGTCGATCCGGAGTTCGTCGGGGTGGTCGACGTCGTCGCGGCGCACCGGCCAGGGGTGGAAGGTGAGGGTGCCGAACTGGGCGGCCCACAGGACGGCGGCCTCCTCCGTGGGGCACATCTCGTCGGCGCTGCGGCCGCTGGGGAAGGTGATGTGGGCGGTGGGGATCCAGTCGGGCATGTTCTTCGGGGCCCGCTTCTGGAAGAAGTTCTCGCCGGTCACGCCGTCCGGGTAGCGCTCCAGGGTGGTGGGCCGGTCGCGCAGGGCGCGCAGGATGCCGGGGCCGACGGCGATGTAGTACCGGGCGAGGTCCAGCTTGGTGAAACCGCGCTCCGGAAAGAAGATCTTGCCCGGGCTGGACAGCCGTACCGTCCGGCCGCCCGCCTCCAGTTGCACCGCTTCACCCATGCGAGCCACGGTAGGCCCAACACCCGTCCCTCGCACACCGGGCGTTCACGGCTTCACACGCGCAGAATCAGAGCATGGACCTCCCTGTGATGCCACCCGTGAAGCCGATGCTCGCCAAGTCGGTCGCGAAGATCCCGCCGGACATGCACTACGAGGCGAAGTGGGACGGCTTCCGCGCGATCGCGTTCCGCGACGGGGCGGACGTGGAGCTCGGCAGCCGCACCGGCAAGCCGCTGACCAGGTACTTTCCGGAACTGGTGGTGGCGTTGCGGGAGAGGCTGCCGAAGCGCTGTGTCGTGGACGGCGAGATCGTGATCGCTCGTGAGGGGCGCCTCGATTTCGACGCGCTGACCGAGCGCATCCACCCGGCGGACTCCCGGGTGCGGATGCTCGCCGAGAAGACCCCGGCCTCCTTCGTCGCCTTCGACCTGCTGGCGCTGGACGACGAGTCCCTCCTTGACGTCCCGCTGAGCGACCGCCGGGCCCTGCTGACCAGGGCGCTGGACGGGGTGACGGCACCCGTGCACCTGGCGCCGGCGACGACCGACATCGAGGTGGCGCGGCAGTGGTTCGACCAGTACGAGGGGGCGGGCCTCGACGGTGTCATCGCCAAGCCGCTCGGGGTGCACTACCTCCAGGACGAGCGCGCCATGTTCAAGATCAAGCACGAGCGCACCGCGGACGTCGTCGTCGCGGGCTACCGCTTCCACAAGAGCGGCCCGGTCGTGGGCTCGCTGCTGCTGGGCCTCTACGACGATCAGGGCACCCTCCAGCACGTGGGCGTCTCCGCCGCCTTCTCGATGACGCGCCGGGCCGAACTCGTCGAGGAACTGGAGCCGTTGCGGATGGACGATGTCGCCGGGCACCCCTGGGCGGCCTGGGCCGAGGAGGCGGCGCACGAGTCGGCGCGGCTGCCCGGAGCGCCCAGCCGCTGGTCCGGCAAGAAGGACCTGTCCTGGGTGCCGCTGCGGCCGGAGCGGGTCGTCGAGGTGGCGTACGACCACATGGAGAACGGGGCCCGCTTCCGGCACACGGCCCGTTTCCGCCGCTGGCGCCCGGACCGGGATCCGCAGAGCTGCACCTACGCACAGTTGGAGGAGCCGGTGAGCTATGACCTGGCGGAGATCTTCGGCCCATGAGGCTACGGAGGAACCCGATCAGAACCGATCAGGTATGGCTATAAATAGGCCTGGACGTGCACAATCGTTGACACGAGACAGGTGGCAACGGTGGGCATGGGACGCAGGGCGCGCACGCGACGCGCCACAACGGGGGCGGCGCTCCTGGCCGCCCTGATGACGCTCTCCCTGGCGGCCGGCTGCACCTCGTCGGGCGACGACGGGCGTGGACCGGGCCAGGAGCAGGGCGAGCGGCCGTCGCAGAGCCGGGCGGCCGAGGGCTCGGTGCTCGCCGTGAAGATCGACAACGCCCGCTCGGCCCGCCCCCACACGGGGCTCGACTCCGCGGACATCGTGTACGTCGAGCAGGTCGAGGGCGGCCTGAGCCGGCTGATGGCGGTGTACGCGACCAAGCTGCCGCCCGTGATCGGCCCGGTGCGCAGCGCCCGCGAGTCCGATCTGGAGCTGCTGCGCCAGTTCGACCGGCCCACGCTCGCCTTCTCGGGGGCCCAGCGCAGACTGCTCCCGCTGATCGACGAGGAGCCGGTGAACGCCCAGCCGCCCGGCAAGACGTCCGACGCCTACTACCGGGGTACGTCCACACCCGCCCCGCACAACCTCTATCTGCGGCCCGACCGGCTGCTGCCCTCCGCGCCCGGCGCGGACGCGCTGACGACCGGATTCCGCTACGGCACCGCACCCTCGGGCGGCACCCCCGAGACCTCCCGGACCGTGCGCTACCCGGCCGCCCGCTTCACCTTCACCTGGTCCGGGAGCCGCGACCGCTGGCTGGTGTCGATGGACGGTTCGCCGACGGTGACCACCGACGGAGCGCGGCTGGCGCCGGCGACGGTCGTGGTCCAGTACGTGAAGGTGCGTGAGTCCGATTTCCACGACTCCCTCGGCAACACGACGCCGTACACCGAGACGGTCGGTTCGGGCAGGGCGGAGGTGCTGCGCGACGGCAAGGTCTTCGACGCCGACTGGAAGCGCGCGGACGCGACCGGCGGCACGGAATTCACCACTGGGAAGGGCATGCCGGTCACCTTCGCCGAGGGCCAGGTGTGGGTGGTCTTCGCGCCCTCGTAGAGACCGCCCTCGTAGAGACGCCGCTACCGGCGCCGGTACCCCGCCTTCGACGCCGTAAGAGGTTCCGTCGGATTGCGGAGCCCCTCCGCCGCGTCCGAGACACGGCGGATGAGGTCGAAGAAGACGGTCTGTTCCTCGGCGGAGAGCGGGGCCAGGAAGATCTGGTTCATCCGGGCCGTACGGACCGTGAGCTTGCGGTGGGTCCGGGTGCCCTCGTCCGTCAGCCGCAGCAGGAAGCGGCGGCCGTCCTGCGGGTCGCGCACCTTGTCGAGCAGGCCCCGGCGGCCGAGCCGGCTGATCACCTCGGCGATGGTGGACCGGTCGAGCCCCACGCGCTCCCCCACCGTGCGCTGGTCGAGGCCCGGCTCGGCGACGAGCGCGTTGAGGACGGCGAACTGCGGTGACGTGATCTCCTCGGAGACCATGGTGTTCCACAGCAGGTAGTGAGCCTGCTGGAGGCGCCGGGCCAGGTGCCCGGGGTGGGTGGTGAGATCCACCGCGGCCATGTGCGCTCCCGAGTCGTATTGGTTGGTGCACTGAAGACCAGTGAGTATTGACGTCAGACTCCCATAGTGGCAGCTTGAGAGAAAGTTCGCTGAAATACTCAGTGCGCTGAGCAAGTGGAAGGCTGCGTGGATGGACAAGGTGGTCGCCACGGCCCTGGAGGCGGTGGCCGATGTGCCGGACGGCGCGACCCTCGCGGTCGGCGGATTCGGACTGAGCGGTGTGCCGAACGTACTGATCCAGGCGCTGTACGAGCGGGGCGTGAGCGGTCTGGGCGTCGTGTCCAACAACTGCGGGGCGATGGAGTCCGGTCTCGCCGTGCTGCTCGCCGCGGGCCGGATCGCCCGGGTGACCGGCTCCTACATCGGGGCGAACAAGGAGTTCGCGCGGCAGTACCTGGCCGGTGAGCTGGAAGTCGAGATGATCCCGCAGGGCACCCTCGCCGAGCGGCTGCGGGCCGGCGGCGCCGGCATCCCCGCCTTCTACACCCCCGCCGGTGTCGGAACCCTGGTCGCCGATGGCGGACTGCCGTGGCGCTACGACGGCTCCGGCGGCGTCGCTCTGGCCTCCCCCGCGAAGGAGGTACGGGAGTTCGACGGCACGGAGTACGTGCTGGAGCGCGGCATCCGCACCGACTTCGCGCTGGTGCGGGCGGCGAAGGGCGACCGGCACGGGAACCTGGTCTTCAACAAGTCCTCGCGCAACTTCAACCCCCTCGCGGCGATGGCGGGCCGGGTGACGATCGCCGAGGTCGAGGAACTCGTCGAGCCCGGCGAGATCGACCCGGACGCGGTGCATCTGCCCGGCATCTTCGTGCGGCGGGTCCTCGCACTCACCCCGGAGCAGGCGGCGGACAAGAAGATCGAGCAGCGGACGGTGAGCAGCTGATGGCCTGGACCCGGCAACAGATGGCCGCCCGCGCGGCGTGCGAACTACGGGACGGCCAGTACGTCAATCTCGGCATCGGCCTGCCGACCCTGATCCCCAACTATCTCCCGGAGGGCGTGGAGGTGATCCTGGAGTCGGAGAACGGCATCCTGGGCACCGGCCCCTACCCCACCGAGGACCAGGTCGACCCCGACCTGATCAACGCGGGCAAGGAGACCGTCACGGTCCTGCCCGGCGCCTCCTACTTCGACTCGGCGCTGTCCTTCTCGATGATCCGCGGCGGCCACATCGACGTCGCCGTGCTGGGCGCCATGCAGGTCTCCGCCCGCGGGGACCTGGCGAACTGGGCCATCCCCGGCAAGATGATCACCGGGATCGGCGGCGCGATGGATCTCGTGCACGGCGCGCGTACGGTGATCGTGGTGATGACCCACACCGCCAAGGACGGCTCCCCGAAGATCCTGGAGGAGTGCGCGCTGCCGCTCACCGGGAAGGCGTGTGTGAACCGGATCATCACCGACCTCGGTGTGCTGGACGTGACCGACGACGGCCTGGTGCTCGTCGAGACGGCGCCCGGTGTGGGCGTCGACGAGATCACCGGCAAGACCGACGCGAAGCTGACCGTAGCGGAGGGCCTGAAGTGAAGTCCGCAGTGAAGAACGTGTACATCGTCGACGCGGTGCGCACGCCGATCGGCCGCTACAACGGCGGTCTGGCGAGCGTGCGCCCGGACGACCTGGGCGCCCACGCCATCCGCGAACTCCTCGCCCGTACACCGCAGTTGGATCCGTCGCGGATCGAGGACGTCTGTTTCGGCAACGCCAACGGCGCGGGTGAGGAGAACCGCAACGTCGGCCGCATGGCCGCGCTGCTGGCCGGACTGCCGACGTCCGTGCCGGGCGTCACCGTGAACCGGCTCTGCGCGTCGGGTCTGGAAGCCGTGATCCAGGCGGCCCGCGCGATCGCCCTCGGGGACGCGTCCATCGCCGTGGCCGGTGGTGTGGAGTCGATGACCCGGGCGCCGTATGTGCTGCCGAAGTCCGACAAGCCGTTCCCGGCCGGGCACGCCGAGCTGTACTCGACCACGCTCGGCTGGCGGATGGTCAACCCGAAGATGGAGCCGCAGTGGACGGTTCCGCTGGGCGAGAGCGCGGAGCTGATCGCCGAGAAGCACAAGATCAGTCGTGAGCAGCAGGACGAGTTCGCGTTGGCCTCCCATCAGAAGGCCGCGCGCGCCCAGCAGGCGGGGCTGTTCGATGCCGAGCTGGCCCCGGTGCCGGTCCCGCAGCGCAAGGGCGACCCGATCGTCTTCGGCGCCGACGAGTGCGTCCGCGCGGACGCCTCCCTGGCCGCGATGGCGAAGCTGAAGCCGTCCTTCCGCACCTCCGAGGGCACGGTCACCGCAGGCAATGCGTCCCCGCTCAACGACGGTGCGGCGGCGCTGCTGCTCGTGGACGAGGAGGGGCTGAAGGCGACGGGGCGCGAGCCGCTTGCCCGGGTCTCCGCGAGCGGCGTCAACGCGCTCGACCCGCACTACTTCGGGCTCGCCCCCGTCGAAGCGGTGACGCGTGCGCTGGCCAAGGCGGGTAAGGGGTTCGGGGATCTGTCGGTTCTGGAGCTGAACGAGGCGTTCGCGGCGCAGGTGTTGGGGTGTGTTGCCGAGTGGCCCGAATTCGATCCGGGGATCCTCAATCCGCAGGGTGGGGCGATTGCGCTGGGGCATCCGCTGGGGGCGTCGGGGGCGCGGCTTGCGGGGACGGTTGCGCATCAGCTTCGCCGGGCGGGGAGGGGGGTTGGTGTCGCCACGTTGTGCATCGGCGTTGGCCAAGGTCTCGCCCTCGTTCTCGAGCGATAGGTCCTGCCAGTACATGTCGTTTGCGGGCTGCGGGCCGGTTGTGGCTGGTCGCGCAGTTCCCCGCGCCCCTAAAGGCGCGATCGTTCCCCCTTACTTTCACGAGACCGTCAGGAACTCCCAGGAAATCCCTATGACTCTCACCCAGCACGACATCGACCAAGAAATCGCCGCCGAGCACGCCGCCTATGAGAAGCGTGTTGCCGACGGGGCTCCCGTCGAGCATCAGCCGCGCCGTGACTATGCCCCGTACCGGTCCTCGGTTCTCCGGCATCCGAAGCAGCCGCCGGTCGCCATCGACGTGTCCCAGGATCCGGAGCTGGTGGAGTTGGCCTCCCCGGCCTTCGGGGAGCGGGACATCACCGAGGTCGACCATGACCTGACCCGGCAGCACAACGGTGAGCCGATCGGTGAGCGGATCACTGTTTCGGGGCGGTTGCTGGACCGGGACGGGCGTCCGATCCGGGGGCAGCTGATCGAGATCTGGCAGGCCAACTCGGCGGGCCGGTACGCGCATCAGCGTGAGCAGCATGACGCGCCGCTGGATCCGAACTTCACGGGTGTGGGGCGCACGCTGTCCGACGACAGCGGGTTCTACTCGTTCACCACCATCCAGCCGGGGCCGTACCCGTGGCGTCAGCACCTCAACGCCTGGCGGCCGGCGCACATCCACTTCTCGATCTTCGGGTCGGCGTTCACGCAGCGGCTGGTGACGCAGATGTACTTCCCGAGTGATCCGCTGTTCCCGTACGACCCGATCATCCAGTCGGTGACGGACGACGCGGCCCGGCAGCGGCTGGTGGCGACGTACGACCACAGCCTGTCGGTGCCGGAGTTCTCGATGGGCTACCACTGGGACATCGTGCTCGACGGACCGAACGCCACCTGGATCGAAGAGGGACGCTGACCCACGATGACGAAGATCGACACGAGCAATCCCGAGGCCGTGCTCCCGACCCCGTCGCACACGGTCGGCCCCTTCTACGGTCATGCCCTGCCCTTCCCCGGCGGCGGCGACATCGCGCCGATCGGCCACCCGGACACCATCGCGCTGCAGGGATATGTGCTGGACGGGGAGGGCAAGCCGCTGCCGGACGCGTTCGTGGAGCTGTGGGGCGCCGACCCGGACGGCGATGTGCCGCAGGTCGACGGTTCGATGCGGCGCGACCCGGCGAGCGGTGGATTCCTGGGTCGTAACGGCGTGGAGTTCACCGGCTGGGGGCGGATCCAGACGGACGCCAGCGGCCACTGGAGTGCGCGGACGCTGCGGCCCGGGGCGCGCGGGCGCAGTGCGCCGTACATCAGTGTGTGCGTCTTCGCGCGCGGGCTGCTGGTGCATCTGTTCACCCGGATCTATCTGCCGGGCGACGAGGCCGCGCTGGCCGCCGACCCGCTGCTGGCGCGGCTGGACCAGGACCGACGCGACACGCTGATCGCCACGGACGGGAGCAACGGCACATACCGTTTCGACATCCGCCTTCAAGGCGAAGGCGAAACGGTCTTCCTGGAGTTCCAGTGACAGCTGCCGAACCCGACACCGGCCTGCTCGCCCCCGGGTGGGCAGGCTCCCCCGCCGCGAAGGCCACCGGCGACGGCGCCTATCTGACGGCTCTGCTCGACGCGGAAGCCGCGCTGACGCGCGCCCAGGCCGCGCTGGGGCTCGCCCCGGAGGAGGCCGCTGACGCGGTGACGGAGGCGGCGGATGCCGGGCGCTTCGACGTGACCTCGATCGCCGAGCGGGCGCGGGGCGGCGGGAATCCGGTCATCCCCCTGGCCGCGGATCTGACCAGGGCGGTCGGCGAGGAGTACGGCCCCTACGTGCACCGGGGTGCGACCAGCCAGGACATCATGGACACGGCGACGATGCTCGTCGCCGCCCGCACCCTGGACCTCGTCCTCACCGACCTCGGCCGCACGGAGTGCGCGCTGGCCCGGCTGGCCGTCGAGCACCGTGACTCCGCGATGCCGGGACGGACGCTCACGCAGCACGCCGTACCGACGACGTTCGGGCTGAAGGCGGCCGGGTGGCGGTCGCTGGTGCTCGACGCACGGGACCGGGTGACCGCCGTACGGGACGGCCTGCCCGCACAACTCGGGGGCGCCGCCGGGACGTTGGCGGCCTTCGGTGCGTACGGAGCCGAGGACGCCCTGTCTCTCCCGGAGGCCTACGCGCGCGAACTCGGCCTCCAGGCGCCCCTGTTGCCCTGGCACACCCTGCGGACGCCCATCGCCGATCTCGCCGCATGTCTCGCCTTCACGGCGGGCGCGCTCGGCAAGGTCGCCGTCGATGTCCTCACCCTCTCCCGTACCGAGATCGCCGAGGTCGCGGAGGGCAGCGGCGGGGGCTCGTCCGCCATGCCGCACAAGGCCAATCCGGTACGGTCCACCCTCATCGCGGCCGCCGCGCGCCGGGCACCTCAGCTCGCCGCCACGCTGTACGGGTCGCTGGCGGCGGAGGACGAGCGGCCGGCCGGGGCCTGGCACGCCGAGTGGGAACCACTGAGGGAGCTGCTGCGCTTGGCCGGCGGGGCCGCCCGGGATGCCGTGGAGCTGGCCGAGGGGCTGCGGGTCAGGCACGATGTCATGCGCGAACACCTTGATCTCACCCATGGGTTGATCGTCTCGGAACGGCTCTCCGCCGAGCTGGCCCCGGTGCTGGGCCGGGCCCGCGCGAAGGAACTGCTCACCCGGCTGGCGTCCGAGGGGCGCCCGCTCGCCGAGGCACCGGAGCTGCGGGACGTCGACCTGGACCCGACCCACTACACCGGCTCCGCCGGAGCCCTCACCGACCGCGCTTTGGAGCGACGTTGAAACTCCTCAACCACCTTGTCGAAGGCCCCGCTTCCGCACCCCCGCTGCTCCTCGGACCCTCGGTCGGCACCTCGTACGCCCTGTGGGACAAGGTCGCGCCCGAGCTGTCCGTCACGCATCGGGTGATCCGCTGGGATTTGCCTGGGCAGGGCGGCTCGGCGGCCGATCTGATCGCGGCGGGGGCGACCATAGGTGATCTCGCCGACCTGGTGCTGGCCCTCGCCGACTCGCTCGGCATCGAGCGGTTCCGTTACGCGGGTGTCTCGATCGGCGGTTCGGTGGGGCTGCATCTCGCGGTGCACCACCCCGAGCGGGTGGAGTCCCTCGCGGTGATCTGCTCGTCCTCCCACTACGGCGGCTCCAAGCCGTGGGAGGAACGGGCCGCGCTGGTGCGGGCCGAAGGGGTGGCGGGGCTCGCGGAGAGCGCGAACGAGCGCTGGTTCACGGCGGGGTTCACCGTGCCCCGGCTGGTCCAGGACATGCGGGACAGCGATCCGGGCGCGTATGCCGCGCTCTGTGACGCGCTCGCCGCCTTCGACATCCGGGACCGGCTGCCCGAGATCTCCGCACCCACCCTGCTGATCGCCGGTCGCGAGGACACGGCGACGCCGCCCGCGCATCTGCGGGAGATCGCGGACGCGGTGCCGGGTGCCGCGCTGGTGGAGATCCCCGGTGCCTCGCATCTGGCGCCCGCCCAGTGCCCCGAGGCGGTGCTCACCGCCCTGCGCGCGCATCTCGGCGGTTCCGCCCCGCGCGGCATGGAGGTACGGCGCGAGGTGCTCGGCGACGCGCACGTCGACCGGGCGCAGGACCGCCAGACCCCCTTCACCGCCCGCTTCCAGGACTTCATCTCGCGCTACGCCTGGGGCGAGATCTGGACCGACCCGACGCTCTCGCGCCGCGAGCGCAGCATGATCACGCTGACGGCGCTGGTCGCCCACGGGCACTACGACGAGCTGGCCATGCATGTGCGGGCGGCGCGGCGCAACGGGCTGACCCCGGAGGAGATCGGCGCGGTGCTGCTGCAGACCGCGGTGTACTGCGGGGTGCCGGCGGCGAACTCGGCCTTCGCGGCGGCCCAGCGGGTGCTGGCCGAGGAGGACGAAACCGGCTGAGGGTGACCCTGCCGGTCGTAGCCTCAACGGCATCAAGCAGATGCCCGGTCCCTGTGCCTACGGTGGAGGCATGTCCACCATCCTGATCACCGGCGCCACCTCGGGTCTCGGCCGGTACATCGCCTTCGAACTGGTCCGCTCCGGACACCTGGTCCTGGCCCACGGCCGCGATCCGGGTCGTACGGAGCGGCTGGTCGCCGAGCTGCGCACGGAGGGCGCCGCCGAGGGGTTCGTCGCCGATCTTGCCTCACTGACCCAAGTGCGCGACCTGGGCGCCCAGGTCGCCGCCGCCCACCCCGAGCTGGACGTGCTGATCAACAACGCCGGCGTGGGCTCAGGGCCGCGCGGCTCCGGACGGGAGCTGAGCGCCGACGGCCACGAACTGCGGCTGGCGGTCGACTACTTGGCGCCGGTCGAACTGACCCGCGCCCTGCTGCCGGTGCTGCGCACGAACCCGCCCGCCCGGATCGTCAACGTCGGGTCCGCCGGCCAGGAGCCGCTCGACTTCGACGACCCCGAGTTCACCCGCGGCTACGACGGTTTCGCCGCATACTGCCGCGCCAAGTTCGCACTAGCCGCCCATACCTTCACGCTCGCCGAGGAACTCGACGGCACCGGCGTGTCCGTCAACGTCCTGCACCCCGCGACCTTCATGGACACGGCGATGGTCCGCGAGGGCGGCATCGCACCGATGAACTCGATCGCCGACGGAGCCCCCGGCGTACTGGCACTCGCCACACAGGACCCGGGCACGGGCGGCTACTTCGACGGAACGCGCCCGGCAAGGGCGAACGCGGCGACGTACGACCAGGAGGTACGCAAGCGCCTGGCGGCGGTCACCGACCAGTTGTTGCGCACCTGAGCGCCCCGTAGGGGCGCGGGGAACTGCGCGACCAGCCACGACGGCGCCGCAGCCGACCGACGGCCGCGGAACGCTCACCGCAACCCGCGTCCCGTCTCCAGAACCTCCCGCGCCTGGGCCACCAACCCATCGGCCCCGCACGAACGCGCCAGCGCCAAGCCCCGGTTCAGCTCGGCAACGGACCGCGCAGCGATGCCGTACTCGACACGAGCGGCCGCATGCTCGTACTGGCACGGCGAAGCCTCCAGGTAGGCGACCGCCTGGGCCGCGAGCCGGACCGCGCGCTGGCCGGTCTCCAGGGCGGCGGCGCAGCGCAGGGCCTCGCCGATGGCCGTGTCCGTGCCGAACCGCTCGGCCTGGCGGCGGGCCTCGGAGGCGAGCCGGGCGGCGCGGACCGGGTCCTCGGTGGCGAGGGCCCGGGCCAGGTCGACCGCCCAGGGGACCATCACCGGGTTGTGGTGGCCCCGCGCGGTCGCCGCCTTCTCCGCGGCCTCCAGCTCGTTGATGCCGTCCTTCGTGCGGCCGGTCGCCAGCAGGAGACGGCCGCGTACGGAGCGTGGGTCGGGGATGACGATGGTGGACGGGTAGGGCGGACCGAAGCCGTGCTGCTCGGCGATCGACCAGGCCTCGTCGACATGCCCACGGGCGAGCAGCGTGTCGACGAGGTTGCAGGTCGCCGTCCAGTACAGGGGCAGCCCGCGGCCCACCCGCTCGGCCAGCCGCAGCCCTTCCCGCAGAGATGTCTCCGCCTCCCTGAGCCGGCCCCTTCTGCGGTGGCCGAGGCCGACGTAGGCGTGCGCGAGGGCGAGGTGGCCGCCGCTCCAGCCCGCGGACTCGTAGGCGCGCAGGCCCTCCGTGTACAGGGCGTCGGCGCGGTCGAGGCGGTCGGTGTAGGCGTACGAGTTGGCCAGCATCAGCAGCAGTTCGAGGCCCCACTCGGTGTCGGTCCAGCCGAGTCCGGGGGCGAGCCGGCCGTTGACGAGGGAGCGGTCGCACAGGTCGACGACCTCCTCGGCGTTCTCGCCGTGGGTCATGGCGTCGAAGCCGCGCAGCATCAGCAGGGCACGCTCGGAGTTGTCCTTGCCGGTGCAGGTCGCGGCGAGCCCGGCGAGCCGCTCGGAGCGGCCCGGGGTGGTCGTCTCGCCGGCGTAGATGCCCTCCCACATGTACTGCACGGCTTGCAGGCGCAGCTTGGCCGGGCCCTCCTCGTGCCGGGCGGCTTCCGCCTCGACCGTGCGGACGGCCTCCTCCAGCTGGTCGTTGTGGAGGAGCGCCTGGGAGAGCCGGAAGACGGCGTCCACGCGTTCGGCGCCGTCGAGGCCGGGCATGGCGAGCGCGGACTGGAGGTGGTGGATGGTGGTGGCGGGCGCGGTCAGCAGGGTGGCACAGCCCAGTTCGTAGAGCACGCGCGCGTGGACCTCGGGCAGCGGCGGCTCCACCAGGGCGCGGTCCAGGCAGCGGCGGGCCGCGTCGGGGGCGCCGACGGCGAGGTGTTCGCGGGCCGCCTCGCGCAGCTGCTCGACGACTTCCTCGTCGTCGTCCGGGTGGACCAGGAGAAGATGCCGGGAGGCCGCCGCGGCGCCCCGGCCGGAGTCGGTGACGACCTGGGCGGCGATGCCGTGCATCGCGGTGCACAGGGCGGGCGGGATGGAGTTGTAGACGGCGGTCGCGATCAGCGGATGCACGAACTCCAGGCCGCTGTCGCCGACGCGGGCGGTCGCCGGGTCGGGTTGGGTGAGGATGCGGGCGTTGCACAGCAGTTCGGCGCAGCGCACGGCCTGGTCGTGGCTCATGGTGGCGAGCCGGGCGACCAGGTCCACGGAGATGTCCGCGCCGAGGATCGCGGCGGCCCAGGCGAACCGGGTGGCGTCCACGCCGAGTCCTTCCAGGCGGGCGACGAGGCCGCCCCCGCGGGCCGAGCGGTTCAGGGCACGCAGTTCGGCGGCCCGGGCCTCGACGGGTTCGAGTTCGCTGTCCTGGACCTTGGCGAGGAGTTCTACGGTCTCGTACGGGTTGCCGCCGGTGACGGCCCAGACCTCGCGGCAGAACGGGGCGTCGGCGTGCGGGCCGACGGTGGCGCGGGTGAGGCCCGCGGTCGCGTCCGGGGTCAGGGCGCTCAGGTTGGTGACCGGTGCGCCCGCCGCCGCGGCGACCGCGTCGAGGTAGCGGGCGCTGTCGGCGGCGACCTCGCCGGGGCGGCGGGCCACGACGACGAGGACGGACAGGTCGTCGAGGCGTTCGGCGAAGGCGGCGAGCCAGCGCAGGGTCTCCTGGTCGGCCCAGTGGGCGTCGTCGATCAGCAGCACGAGCGGCCAGTCGCGCCGGGCCAGCCGGCGCACGGCGGCGACCAGGCCGTCGCACACGCCCTGCGGGTCGGCATGCCGGTCGCCCGGGTCCGTGATGCCCAGGGCGGGGCCGGCGATGTCGTACCAGTCGCCGAGGTATTCGCGTGCCTCCTCCGGCATCAGCGACACCAGCGCGGGCTGCAGCAGTTGTCGTACGACGTTGAAGGGGACGGACTTCAGGGTCTCGCCGCCGCGGGCCGACCAGACCGTGCAGCCGCGTGCCTCGGCGATGCGGCGGGTCTGGGCCAGCAGCGCGGTCTTGCCGAGTCCGGCCTCGCCGCGGAACACCAGGAGGCTGCCCGAGGACGAGCGGTCCGCGCGCAGGGTGGTGAGCGCCTCCTCCACGGCGGCGATCTCCCGGTCGCGCTCCCACAGGGGAGCCGAGGCGGCCGCCGTTGGCCGTACCTCCGTCATCCCGCTACCTCCCCAAGTCGCCCGAACGACGTACCGAACCCGAGCGTAGCCCTCCGGTCGGCGCGGTGCGGGCGGGTCCGGGGAGCAGTTCCCGTCACGGGTGACAGTGCGGGCTCGCGGGCGACGCGAACGGCGTGCCACCTGCTGTTGTGAAGGTAACGGACCGTCAATACTCGTGGGAATGAAGGTGACTTTCGAGGAGCGGGGCACCGGCCGGTCCCGGCGGGCCCTGGTGGCGGGCTCGGTCGGGAATTTCATCGAGTGGTACGAGTTCGGGGTCTACGGCTACTTCGCGACGATCATCGCGGCGCGCTTCTTCACCCCGGAGGGCGGCAGCGAGGCCGAGGCGCTGGTGAAGACGTACGCCTCCTTCGCGCTGGCGTTCTTCTTCCGGCCGGTCGGCGCGGCCCTGTTCGGCCGGCTCGGTGACCGGATCGGGCGCCGGCCGGTGCTGATCCTGGTGATCGTCCTGATGACGGGGGCGACGACGCTGATCGGGGTGCTGCCGACGTATGCCACGGTCGGGGCGCCGGCGCCGTGGCTGCTGACCTTCCTGAGGGTGCTTCAGGGGCTGTCGGCGGGCGGGGAGTTCGGAGGTGCGGTGTCGGTGATGACGGAGTTCGCGCCGCCGGGCCGGCGCGGGCTGTACGGGTCGTGGCAGTCGTTCACGGTGGCGCTGGGGCTGCTGGGCGGGGCGGGTGCGGCGGCGCTGCTGGCCACGGTACTGACGGAGGATCAGCTGGGCGACTGGGGGTGGCGGCTGCCGTTCCTGCTGACGCTGCCGCTGGGTCTCGGGGCGCTGTGGCTGAGGCTGCGGCTGGACGAGACGCCGGCGTTCCGGGAAGCCGTGGAGCGGACGAGTCCGCCTCCGCGGGAGGTGGCGCGGGCCGTCGCGCTGGGCGCCGGGCGGATCATGGGCTGGGCGGCGGCCGGCTACACCTTCCTGGTCGTGCTGCCCTCCTATCTGCAGAGCACGCTGGACGCGACCTTCCAGCAGGCGCTGATCGCCACGGTGCTGGCCAACCTGGGCTTCGCGCTCACGATCGTCCCTGCGGGGCTGCTCAGCGACCGGGTAGGGCGGCGGGCGGTGATGCTGACGGGGGCGGTGCTGGTGGTGGTCCTCGCGGTGCCGCTGCTCAACCTGCTGCAGGACGCGGGGACTTCGAACGCGGCGAAGGGCGCGGCGGTGCTCGGTGCCGGTGCCGTGGTCGGGCTGATGGCGGGGCCGGGCCCGGCGATGCTGGCGGAGATGTTTCCCACTACCGTGCGCTACACGGGTCTGGGGCTCGCCTACGCCCTGTCGAATGCGGTGTTCTCGGGGTGTGCGGGGCTCATCATCACGGAGACCGTCGAGCGGACCGGGAACGTGGACGTCCCGGCGTACTACGCGGCGGCGACGTGCGGGGTGAGTGTCCTGGCCCTGCTCACGCTGCCTGCGAGGAAGGCGAGTTGAGACGATGCGGGTGATCGGCCTGATGTCGGGCACGTCGTACGACGCCATCGACGCGGCGGTGGCCGAGCTGGACCTCGTCGGGGACACGCTGGTGCTGAAGCGGCTCGGGATGGTGAGCGAGCCGTACGACGCGGAGCTGCGGGACGCGCTCGCGGCGGCGCTGCCGCCGGGTGCCGTCACGATGGCGGAGGTGTGCCGGCTGGACACGCGGATCGGGCAGGCGTTCGCGGCGGCGGCCGTGCGGGCCGACCGTGAACTGTGCGAGGGGCGGGCCGAGTTGGTCGCCTCGCACGGGCAGACCGTGTACCACTGGGTGGCGGAGGGGCGGGTGCACGGCACGCTTCAGCTCGGGCAGCCCGCCTGGATCGCCGAGGCGACCGGGCTGCCGGTGGTCGCCGACTTCCGGCCGCGCGACATCGCCGCCGGGGGCCAGGGCGCGCCGCTGGTCGCCCTGGTCGACCGGCTGTGGCTGCGCGGCCGGCCGGGGACGCCGGTCGCGCTGAACATCGGGGGCATCGCCAACCTGACCGCCCCTGACGGGACCGCCTTCGACACCGGTCCGGGGTGCGCGCTGATCGACGCGGCGGCGCGGGGGTTCAGCGGCGGACGTCTGGAGTACGACAGGGACGGGGCGCTGGCGGCCCGGGGCCGGGTGCACCATCTGCTGCTGGAGCGGCTGCTGGCCGAGCCGTACTACGCGCTGCCCGCGCCGAAGACGACCGGCAAGGAGCTGTTCCATCTCCGCCATCTGCACGAGGCGCTCGCCGGGCTCGGGACGCTGCCCGCCGAGGACGTGCTCGCCACGCTGACCATGCTCACGGCCCGGACGGTCGCCGACGCCGTGCGCGGGGTGGGCGCCACGGAGGTGATCGCCTCGGGTGGCGGGACCCGCAATCCGGTGCTGATGAGGAGGCTCGCCGAGCTGCTGCCTGGGGTGGCCGTCGGCACCTCCGACGAGCTGGGGCTGCCGTCGGACGCGAAGGAGGCGTACGCGTTCGCGGTGCTCGGGTTCCTCACGGTGCACGGGCTGCCGGGCACGGATCCGGCGGGCACGGGCGCACGGCACGCGCGCGTGCTCGGTTCGGTGACGCCCGGCCGGGACGGACTGCGCCTTCCGGCGCCGGCGGCCGAGTCCCCCGTGCGACTCGTCCTGAAATAAGCACGCTCGCACCTGTTCCGGTCCCGGGCTTCTCATCCGTCTTTCACCGACGCCTCATACGGTGGGGGCATGACGCAGGAGACTCCTCCCGGCTGGCACCCCGACCCCGGGCAGACAAGTGACGGTCCTCCCACCGAGCGCTGGTGGGACGGCAAGGCATGGACGGACCAGACCCGCCCGGCGGGGTCGGGCGCCGCTTGGGGTCCCCCGACGCAGCCGCAGCCCGGCGCCGGGGGCGCGTTTCCGGCCTACCCCGCGTATCCCGTGCAGCCTCCCGCCGGTGCGCGGCGCGGGCTGCGGACCGGGATAGCCGTCGCGGTGGCGGCCGCGGTCCTCGCGAGCATCGGCGTGGGCGTGTACGCGCTGTCCAAGGACGACGGCGGAGGCGGCAGCGCAGCGGGCTCGCCGCAGGCCCCGGACGGACAGGGCGGGCCGGGCGGACAGGGCGGTCCCTTCGGTGACGGCGGGTCGGGTGGCTCCGGCGGTGCCTCGCCCTCACCCTCGCCCGAGGGGTCCGAGGCGCCGAAGATCGACAGCGGTTCGGTGACCGATCCGATCAGCGGGATCAGCATCCCCATTCCCGACGGCTGGTACGGCCAGCAGCTGTCGGTCGGTGCCTCGGTCACCTCGGACGCCTCGTACAAGTGCCCCGGCGACACCTCCGCGTCCTGCACCAAGGGCGGCGCGTACTCGGCGCCCGCCCTCGTGCTCGGCACCGAGGGCAGCACGGCCGAGCAGGTCGCCAAGGCGGACATCGCGGAGAACGCCGAGCAGTCGTACGGCGGCAAGTCCTACGGCAAGATCACCTCGCACCCGGTGCTGGCCTCCAGGGCCGTCACCGTGGCCGGGCAGAAGGGCTACCAGGTCCGCTGGAAGGCGGTCACCAGCAAGGGCTCCGACGGCTACGTCGAGTCGCTCGCCTTCCCCTCGCCCGCGAACCCGCAGCAGATCGTCGTCGTCCGGCTGGGCGTGGACGTCAGTGAGAAGCAGACCGTCCTCGACGAGATCGCCAAGGGCATCAAGGCGGCGTCCGGCGGTGGCAGCGGCCAGGACGTGTGAGCCGCTGCTCCGTGCCCCGGACATGAGTCGGCCGAGTGGGGCGCCCTCCGCTCAAAGGGCACCCCACCCGGCCGGGGGGTGCGCGCCGCCCCCGTCCCCACGGTGCGGCGCGGACAGGTCACCGTCCAGTCATCCCATGGACGGCGGCCTGGGTCTCAGGTGAGGCCGAGTGACGGGAGCACGGCGGCCTCCACGAATCTCAACAGATACTCCGGGTCGGCGGATTCCCCCTCGAGTACCGGTCGTACGCGCTGGACGCCGAACATCTGCGCCGCGACATACGGCAGCGCAGGATGGTCGGCCGCGACCTCGCCCCGCTCGACCCCACGCCGGAGGATCTCCTCCAGCGCGGCGACCTCCGGCTCGACGAGCGCCTCACGCAGCGCCTGCTGAAGCTCCTTGTCCTGCATGACGGCGTGCCCGAGCGCCTGCATCAGCGTGGTGGCGTCCTTCGTCGACCACTCGGCCGCGGCACGCGCGACCTCGCGCAGGTCCTCGGCGAGTGATCCGGTGTCGATGCCCGCGAAGCGGACCTCGCGGTTCGAGCGCAGCGCCGCCGCCACGAACTGGGGCTTGGTCTTCCACTGCCGGTAGAGCGTGGACTTGCTGCACCGGGTGCTGGCGGCGACGCCGTCCATGGTCACGGCGTCGTATCCGCAGCTGCGGATCTGTTCGAGCACGGCGTCGAAGAACTCCTGCTCACGCTCGGGCGTCAGTTTGGAGCGGCGCGAGGCGACGACCGTCTCCGGTCCGTCCGCGGCCTGCGACGTCATGGACTCTTCTCCTCGCTCGTCGGCGGCGCCCCGAGGGGCCTGCACTCCAGTGTGGCGTACGTCTATCGATACGTCACTGTACCGGTACTCCGTCGTATCGGTACAGTGACGTATCGAAACGGTCTAGTATCGGCACCGAGGCGTATCGGTACATGGCCGTATCGGTGAGCCACCCGCTCCACCCACAGCACCACGTCAGCGAGAAAGGGCCGGGGGATGAATGCCCGCACCGAGCCTGCCGAAGCGGAGTCCGACGCGATAGCGCGGCCGCCGCTCGTCCGTGAGCTCCTGCTCGTCGCAGGGCTCTTCCTCGTCTACAAGCTCGGCCGCATGCTGGCGACGGGCCACACCGGCGAAGCCTTCCGCAACGCACACCACGTGTGGGACCTGGAACGAGCGGTGCGTCTCCCCGGCGAAGGCACGGTGCAGTCCCTGCTGCTCCACGACGGCACGCTGGTGCACCTCGCGAACACCTACTACGCCACCGTCCACTTCCCGGCCACCGCGGCCTTCCTGATCTGGCTGTATCTCCGGCGCCCGGCGCACTACGTCTGGGCCCGCCGGATCCTCGCCGCGGTCACCGCCGCCGCGCTGGTGGTGCACCTCGCGTTCCCGCTGGCCCCGCCGCGCATGCTGGCCTCAACCGGCCTGATGGACACCGCGCACGTGTACGGCCCGTCGGTCTACGGCTCACCGCGGACGGACACCCTGTCGAACCAGTTCGCGGCGATGCCCTCGCTGCACTTCGGGTGGGCGCTGATGGTGGCGATCGGCCTGATCGTGGCGACCCGCTCGCGCTGGCGCTGGCTGTGGCTGCTGCATCCGATGCTGACGCTGCTGGTGATCGTGGGCACGGCCAACCACTACTGGCTCGACGCGATCGTGGCGGCGGCGATGCTCGGACTGGCTCTGGCCATGATTCATCTGCCGCACCGGACCCGGACGACCGCCGGACGCGGTCAGCCCGCGGCGCTCGCGCCCGTCGACGAGCACGTCCTGGTGGGGGCCGGACGATGAGCGGCGGCACGCTGGTCGCCGTCGTCCTGTCCCTGTTCTCCGCCGTCGCCTACGCGTCCGCGGCCGTCGCCCAGGAACGGCTGGCCTCCCGCACGAAGGGGGCGAGCCTGCTGCGGCTGCTCGGCACCGGCGCCTGGTGGTCCTCGGTCGCGCTCAACGCGGCCGGCGCGGTCATGCACGTCGTGGCGCTCCGGTACGGTCCGCTGACCGTCGTACAGCCGCTCGGTGCGCTCACGTTGGTCGCCGCGGTGCCGATGGGGGCGCGGATGGCCGGGCGGCGGGTCAGCGCGGTGGAGTGGCGGGGCACGGTGTTCACGCTCGTCGGGCTGGCCACGATCCTCG
Organism: Streptomyces sp. NBC_00457; assembly: GCF_036014015.1. Taxonomy (NCBI): domain Bacteria; kingdom Bacillati; phylum Actinomycetota; class Actinomycetes; order Kitasatosporales; family Streptomycetaceae; genus Streptomyces; species Streptomyces sp. NBC_00457. The sequence continues at coordinate 1,859,867 of NZ_CP107905.1, forward strand.
TCGTGGCGGCGTCCGGGTCCGAGCCTGGCCAGGTGCTGAGCATGCCGGAGGCGCTGGCGGTCGCGGGTGTGAGTGTGACGCTGATCGGCCTGCTGGGGCGTCCGGGCGACCGGTCGGGGCTGCGGCACGCCGCCGCGTCCGGCTTCGCCTCCGGGGTCGGGTCCGCGCTCACCCAGACGGTGACGGTCGCCGCCACGGACGGTACGGGCCCGCTGCTCAGCTGGCAGGTGATCGGGGTGGCGCTGCTGGTCGCGGTCTTCGCCGTCGGCGGGTTGCTGTTGTCCCAGTTCGCCTACCGGGGCGGCCTGGGTGCCCCGCTCGCCGTGGTGACGCTGGCCAACCCGGTGGCCGCCGCGGTGATCGGGCTGTCGCTGCTGGGCGAGGGGCTGCGGGGCGGCGCGCTCGGTGTGCTCGTCGCGCTGGCGGGAGCGGCGCTGGCGTCCTGGGGTGTGGTGCTGCTGACCCGGGTCACTCCCGAGAACCACCCGGTGGCCGCCGTACTCGCCCTGGAGCCCGAATCGGCGTCACTGGAACCCGCGTTGGTGCCGGCAGCCCCGGCGTCGGTGCCCCGGCAGCCTGAACCGGGGCACCTGACACCGCTGTGAGCACGTGCGGGTACGTCAGCCCAGGCCGCGCTTGTCCTGCTTGAGCGCCGTGTCGACGGTCAGCGCCGTCGCGACCACGAGGCTCAGCAGGGGCTCGGGCAGCTGGTAGTGGACCTGGAGGACGTAGTTGTCCGCGGTCGTGAACATCGTCTTGGCGAGGCCTTCCCAGGTCTTGGTGATCCGGGCGACCTCGTTGTCGGCGTGGTCCACGATGGCGAAGTTCCAGGCCCGCCAGTTCTCCGCCTTGATCGCGCCGGCCTGCTGGCCGTTCACGATCATCGCGAAGTTGATCTTCCCGAAGACGTTCTGCTGGACGATCTCACCGACCGGCTGTCCGTCCGGACGGGTCACGATCACCCGGGACTTGATGAACTTGCGCGGCCGGGTCAGCAGCAGCACGGGCTGCCCGTAGGCGTCCCGGATCTCCAGCTTGTGCGTCATGTACTGATCCAGGCTGGCGACGAAGCGCAGCGCCTTCTTCAGCGCGCTCTGCCCGACCTGGACGACCGAGCCGAGCTGGTTGCCGTGCTGGTCCATGACCTTGTACTCGTTGGTCAGCTCGATCAGCTTGGCCTTCTGGTTCACCACCAGGACCGGCTCGGTGAACAGGGTGCCGCCGCCGGAGCCGCCCCCGGCGACTCCGGCCTGCTGCTGCACCTGACGCTGCACCCGCGGATCCTGACCGGCCTGTTGCTGCGGCTGCTGCACCGGAGCGGCCTGCTGCTGCGGCACCGGCCCGGCGTGCTGCGCCTGTTGGTCCGGCGCGGTGTGCTCGGTCCACTGCGCCCCGTCCCAGTAGCGGAGGGTCCGGGGCGCTCCGTGCGGATCGGCGTACCAGCCTGCAGGTGTGTTCGAATGCGTGGTCACCGGGGCACACTACCCCGAGCACACCAGCACGTGACCAACCCCTGCTATCCGGTATGCATCAGGCCTCACTCGGGTCTGCCTCGCAATGTCCTCGCCGGTCACCCCGGCTGACCTGCTTTTCTGCTGGGGGTCCGGGGGTTATCCCCCGGAAAATGCAGCACCGCCCCATTGCAGTGACGGTCATTCGGTGATGACGGCCGGGTCGCTCACCCCAGGACGTCCGGTCTCGACCCGTCCGGCGAAGCGCCGCAGGAACGCGGAGTCGGAGGCGGACGTGACCGTCAGGTCGTACCACTGCCCGCTCGCCCCGAGGTCGAAGCTGTGCCGCACGGTGGCACCACGCCGCACCACAAACCGCTTCGTCCGGCCGCTGTAGCCGTCGGCGACCTTCAACTCCACCGTCGCGGAGCCCTTGTTGGTGAAGGTCAGCTCGAGGTCGCCGCCCCTGTGCCGGGCGGTGACCTCGGGTCCGGCGGTCTTGTTCGCGCCCTTGAAGGCGCGCACGAAGCCGTTCGGGCCGTGCACCGTCAGGTCGTACGAGCCGCTGGAGTACGCCGAGTTCCAGGTGTCCGCGATCGACTTGCCCGCCTCGGTGGTGTACATCCACGGCCCGTCGGTGCGGTTGCCGGAGGTGACGTGGAAGGCGCCGCCCGCCTTGGCGCCCGTGGCGAAGGTGAGCGTGAACTTCCCGGCCGCGGTGTCGGCCGAACCGTCCACGTACGGGGCGTACTTGAGCGGCCGGGACCGGCGCAGACCGCGCTCCTGCTTGGGCAGGCGCGAGTCGGCGGGCGGGGTGGGCTTGTAGTCGGGGTGGCGCTCGCGGTCCGGCGGCTCGTAGCCGTCGGTGTCCGGCAGGCCGACGGGGCGCGGGTCCTTGCGGGAGAAATCGAACGCGGAGGTGAGGTCACCGCAGACGGCCCGGCGCCACGGCGAGATGTTCGGCTCGCGCACCCCGAACCGGCGCTCCATGAACTGCAGGATCGAGGTGTGGTCGAGGGTCTCAGAGCAGACGTAACCGCCCTTGCTCCAGGGCGAGACGACCAGCATCGGCACGCGCGGGCCCAGGCCGTACGGGCCGGCCACCCGGTTGGCGTCGCCCTTGTAGAGGTCGGGCTCCACGTCCACCGTCGACTTGCCCTGCGCTGCGGACTTGGGCGGGAGCGGCGGTACGACGTGGTCGAAGAAGCCGTCGTTCTCGTCGTACGTGATGAACAGCGCCGTCTTCGCCCAGACCGCGGGGTTGGAGGTGAGCGCGTCGAGGACCTGGGCGATGTACCAGGCGCCGTAGTTCGAGGGCCAGTTGGAGTGCTCGGAGAAGGCCTCGGGGGCGGTGATCCAGGAGATCTGCGGCAGCTTGCCGGCCTTGACGTCGGCCTTCAGCCGGTCGAAGTAGCCGTCGCCGTTCTTCACGTCGGTGCCGGTGCGGGCCTTGTCGTACCAGGGGTCGCCGGGCTTGGCGTTGCGGTACTTGTTGAAGTACAGCAGGGAGTTGTCGCCGTAGTTGCCGCGGTAGGCGTCCTGGATCCAGCCCCAGGAGCCGGCCGCGTCCAGGCCGTCGCCGATGTCCTGGTAGATCTTCCAGGAGATCCCGGCCTGCTCCAGGCGCTCGGGGTACGTGGTCCAGCCGTAGCCCAGCTCGTCGTTGCCGAGGACCGGGCCGCCGCCGGTGCCGTCGTTGCCGGTGTAACCCGTCCACATGTAGTAGCGGTTCGGGTCGGTCGAGCCGATGAACGAGCAGTGGTAGGCGTCGCAGATGGTGAACTTGTCGGCGAGCGCGTAGTGGAACGGGATGTCGTCGCGGGTCAGGTACGCCATGGTGGTGGAGCCCTTCGCGGGCACCCACTTGTCGTACTCGCCCTCGTTGTACGCGGCCTGACCGTCCGGCCAGGAGTGCGGCAGGCCCTCCAGGAACTGCATGCCGAGATCGTCGGCGTCCGGGTGGAAGGGCAGCAGGTCCTTGGTGCCGTCCGACTGGTACCAGATGGACTTGCCGTTCTGCTGGGTCACGGGCCGCGGGTCACCGAAGCCCCGGACGCCTCTGAGCGCACCGTAGTAGTGGTCGAAAGAACGGTTCTCCTGCATCAGGACGACGATGTGCTCGACATCCTCGATCGACCCCGTGCGGTGGTTCGCGGGGAGCGCGGCGGCGCGCTCGATGCTGCTCGACAGGGCGGCGAAGGCCGTGGTGGCGCCCGCCACTTGGAGGAATCGGCGCCGGTTGACTTCAGGCATGGGTGAGGGACCTCTCCCTTGGGGGTGTTCGACCCGTCGGATCCAGATGACGGAACGCGCGCGGAAGGAGTGTTCCAAGAGCACCAAACGTCAGGGAAGGGTCTGATGGCCCTGATGTGAAAGTCGGCGGTACGAGAGGTGCGGGCACGCGAGACTGGAACTGGGGGTTTGGCGGCGGCCCTGCTGATCAGGAGGGGCAGGAATCGCTGGAGCCTTCGGTCTGCCAGGCTCCGGGGACCGTCACGGTCACCGTCGTCGGTGCGCTGTCGAACCGGGCGTAGGCGACTGTGCAGATCAGCTGGGCAACGGCCGTTTCGGTCAACGTCCCGATGCCCTGGGGCAGTGCGACCGTCACCTCGCCGTCGCCCTCCGCGCGGACCGAAGGAGCGCCCGTCAGCGGCGGAAGCTGGGTGGTCATACCGCTACGGCGTTCCCTGGCGTCCGGCCCTTGGAACACCGTCGCCACGGCCGTCTCGATGTCGACCGGGGCAAAGCCCCGGCGCCGGACGGGAACCAGGGTGCCTTCGCTGACGAAGTAGGAGACCTGGGCCGGCCGGATGCCGGTGGCGGGCTCTCCGGTCTCCACCACGCCGGACTCGGGGATGCCGCAGGAGGCGAGCAGAAGGGCGGTCGTGCACAGCAGCGCGGGCCGGAGGGACCGGGGGGCCGGGGCGGGAGCGGGGCTCATGACTCCCCCTTCTTCAGGGACGGTTGCGGGGACTGCTTCGGGGGCTGAGGCGAGGGCTGATGCGGCGACTGACGCTGGGGCTGATGCGGGGGCTGATGCGGGGTTTGCCGCAGGGGCTCCTGCTGCGGCTGCCGCAGGGGGATCTCGACCGTGAACATCGCGCCGCCCTCCGCCCGGTTCGCCGCCCGGATCGTGCCGCCGTGCAGGTGGACGTTCTCGGCGGTGATCGAAAGGCCGAGGCCGCTGCCCTCCGTTCGGGTCCGGGCCGTGTCCGACTTGTAGAAGCGGTCGAAGACGTGGGGCAGAACGTCGGCGGGAATGCCCGGCCCACTGTCCAGCACCTCGATGACGGCCCACACCGATGCGTCGGCGTCCGACATCTCCCTTGCGTGCAGGCGTAGTTGGACGGGCCGGGCCCCGTGTCGGAGCGCATTGCCCACCAGGTTGGCGACCACCACGTCGAGGCGGCGCGGGTCGACCCGGCCGCGCAGTTCGCCGGACCCGGGGAGCCGGGCGTCCACCAGGTCCAGCCAGGCGCGGGCGGCGAGGGTGCGCCGCAGGGACTCGGCGAGATCGATGTCGTCCAACCGCAGATCCGCCGCGCCCGCGTCGAAGCGGGAGATCTCCATGAGGTCGTCCACCAGGCGGGCGAGCTTCACGGTTTCCTCGCTGATGAGCCGTACCGCGGTGGCGGTGTCCGGGTCGAGCCCGCCCGCGTCCTCGTCGAGGATGTCGGTGACGGCCGACATCGCGGCCAGCGGGGTGCGCAGCTCGTGCGACACGTCCGCGACGAAACGGCGGGCGCGGGCCTCCATACGGCGCAGCTCCGACACGGACTCCTCCAATGCCTCGGCGGTCTCGTTGAAGGTGTGCGAGAGATCGGCGAGTTCGTCGGAGCCGTTGACGGCGAGCCGGGTGTCCAGATGGCCCTCGGCGATGCTGCGGGTGGCGCGGCGCAGCTCCCGTACCGGGCGCAGCACGCCCCGGGCGGCCAGCAGGGCGAGGAGGACGGCCAGGCCGAGCGCCGGCACGACGGCGCGCCCGATGGCGGTGACCAGGGCGTCGACGTAGCCCTGTTCGGCGGTCTGCGGCACCGTGACGAAGACGACGACCCCGGACGCAGGGGACGAGCCGGATGCCTCGAGGGTGATGGGCATGCCGACGACGAGCGAGGAACGGCCGTCCGTCGACACCCGCTGGAAGACGGCGGCCCTACGGGCGGCCACGGCAGCGCGCATGGCGGGGGTCAGTTCGGTGAAGCTGTCCTCGGGCGTGGAGGTGGCGCGCAGTTCCCGATACGTGACCAGAACACGCCAGTTCTGTGCCGGCTCGGCGCGGGCCACCTCGGCGGCGGCCCACTCCAGGTCGCCCTGGACGGGTGGGTAACTGATGCCCGGCGCAACGCCGTTGACGTGATGGCGCAGGCGCTTGATCACGGTGTCCTGGCCCTGCTGGAGCACTCCGACGCGTGCCTCACGGAAGGTCAGGGCGCCGGTGGTCAGGGTGGCCACGGCGGCTACCAGCACGAAGGCCACCAGCAGCCGGCCGCGCAGTCCGCGCAGCGGTGATTTCACCGGGACCGGAACCGGTAGCCGAAGCCGCGCACGGTCTCGATGTAGCGCGGCTGCCCCGCCGGCTCGCCCATCTTGGTGCGCAGCCGCTTGACGCAGGCGTCCACCAGCCGTGAGTCGCCGTGGTAACTGTGCTCCCAGACCGCCTCCAGCAGCTGCTGCCGGGAGAACACCTGGCCGGGCGAGGCCGAGAGCGTCAGTAGGAGCCGCAGTTCGGAGGGAGCGAGGACGACCGGCTCTCCCTGGCGGGTGACGGTCAACCCGGCCCGGTCGATGGCCAGTTCACCCTGGGCGCCATGGGTCTCTATCTTCGGTATGCCGCCGTCGGCGGGTGTGCCGCCGACCCGGCGCAGGACGGCGCGGATACGGGCGTCCAGGACGCGTGCCTGCACCGGCTTCACGACGTAGTCGTCCGCTCCGGCTTCGAGCCCGACCACGATGTCCGTGTCGTCGCCGCGGGCGGTCGCCATGATGATCGGCACCTGGTCCTCGGCGCGGATCCGGCGGCACACCTCCAGACCGCTCAGCCCGGGCAGCATCAGATCGAGTACGACGACGTCCGGCCGGAAGGACCGCAGTTGGGCCAGCCCGTCCTCTCCGGTGGCAACGCCGTTGACGTCGTGTCGCTGACGGCGCAGCGCGAGCACGACGCCCTCCCGTACGGCGCGGTCGTCTTCGATGAGCAGGACACGTGGCATGCGCCCAGTATCCGTACGGATCAAGGGGGTTGAGGGCGGGTACGAGGTCCGGCCGGGAACTGTTACGGGACGATCACATAGCCCGGCCGAAGATCGACCGTTACGGTTTCGTTACCATTCGGGCCACGTCTCATCACATCGCGTACACAGCCTTGACGGCCATGACCAGGACCACGCATCGTGCGACGCCTTCGACCCCGCGGTCCCCGCGCCGTCGCCGCAGAGGCCCCGCGCACGCCGACGGGCCCGGCCGGAAGGGGAAAGGGCCCCTGCTGGGCGGCCTCGCCGCGATCGCCGTGCTGGCCTCGGTCACCGCTCTGGCCGTGCACGGGACACCGCCGGACACCTCCGCGACCGACTCCCACGACGCGCCCGTCGCCCCCACCCGGTCGCCTTCTCCCCCACCGGCACCGGACCGGTCCACGAAACCGAGCAGCAGCGCGGAGGACGACGAGCAGACCGACAGCAAGCCCAGCGGCATGGGCGACCCGTCCCCGGACGCCTCCTCCTCGGCCGCCATCCCGCCGTCGGGCCCCGGCACGTTCACGACCGCCGCCGGCGAGAGCGACACGGTGGGCAAGGGCGGCCGGGTGCTGCGCTACGAGGTCGTCGTGGAGGACGGCCTCACCCAGTCGCCCGCCGATGTCGCCCGGCAGGTGGAGGGCATACTCGCCGACCCGCGCGGCTGGACCGCCGACGGCGAGTCCGCGTTCCGCCGTGTCTCCGGTGGCACGCCCGACTTCGTCGTACGGCTCGCCACGCCGAGCACGGTCGACGAGATCTGCGGCCGCTACGGGCTGGACACCGGCGGCGAGGTCAACTGCAGCGTCGGCAAGGACGTCGTGGTCAACCTCAAGCGGTGGGTGCTGGCGACCCCGGTGTACGCCGATGACGTCGACGCGTACCGGGCACTGATCATCAACCACGAGGTCGGCCACTTCCTCGGCCACGGCCATGTCACCTGCCCGGGCGCCGGCAAGCCGGCCCCGGCGATGATGCAGCAGATCAAGGGCCTGCTCGGCTGCACACCCAACGTCTGGCCGTACGACACGAAGGGCCGCCTCATCACGGGACCGGCCGTGCCCTGACCGACCCGGCGGGTCGAGTGCATCCACGCAATGGTGTCGACACCTAGGCCCGCAGGGCGGCCGAGGCGACGGCCACGTTGCCGTACTCCGGCGGCCCCGCGAACCCGGCCGCCTCGATCCCGCGTTACCCGCCGGTTCTCCCACCTGCCTCGTACGCCCGGTGGCATGCTGACGTGCCGAAAACACCGATGGCGAAAGGAACGGCGTGCCTCCTGCCAGGCGCCCGCGGCTCAGGCCGCCGCGGCAACGCAGGCCCTCTGTACACGGGATGGGCGGCCGGGACCGTCGACCGGCCGGGAGCATCGGCCGGGCACGGGGCGACGGTTCCACGATGTGGGCGAGGCTGGCCGCTCGCGTGCGCAGGTTTCACGCGTGGCTCATCCCGATCGTGCTCTTGGGAGTCGCCACGTCGATCGAGCACCAGATCACGGCACTGCCTGACCGGATCGGCGGCTGGCTCTCCTCGTACGACCGCCCCCAGGACCGGGCGGGCGACGGGCCCGACTTCTCGGCCTCCGTCGATCTCATCCGCCTGAACGACGAAGGCCGGAGCGCGGTGACACCCGGCGACTTCAGGCCCAGCGCCAAGCAGACCCGCCTGCTGGCCGACCCAGGGGCCGCGGCTTCTCCCGGCTTCACCGCTCTTCTGCGCTCCGCCGGGGCGGTCAACCTGGAAACCCTGACGCTGCGCCTGACCTTGACGGGCCGTCGCGCCGAGAAGGTCAACATCCTCGACATCCAGCCGGTCTCCGTACGGCGCTCCGATCCGCTCGCCGGGACCCTGTTCGACGCACCGCCGCAGGGCGGCTCGGACACGTCCACGGTTCTGCTCGACCTGGACAGACCCTTTCCCATCGTGCGCCGGGCGGTGTTCAGCGCCGAGGACGACTCGCTCAAGCCGGGGCCGCCGTTCTTCGCTCGGCAGACGATCGTCCTGGCCCACCGTGAGCAGCACGTCGTGGTGCTCCGGGCCACATCGCTGCGGTACTACGTGGCGTTCCGGCTCCGGGTGACCTACATGGTCGGCGACCGACAGAAGCACACCGTCATTGACGACCGAGGACGCCCTTTCCAGGTCACCGGACTCAAGCAGGACCCCGACAGCTACCGACGGGTCTTCACATTCGGGAAGCACGGCCTCTCGTTCTGCCAGTCCTCCGGCCCGGACGAGAACCCGTCCCTCCCCTGCGACGAGGAGTGAGAGTGCGCCCGGTGTCCTCCCTCTCCCTCGTCCACCGACTGTCCGCCGGATGCCTCCTCGCCACCCTTCTCGTGGGGTGCACAGAGCCTCGGCACCCGTCGGGGTCGGGCCCTTCGCCGACCCCGGCCCTCTCGCGGACGGCGCCACGGTGCCCTGGGCCCAACGTGGTTGACGGCCCATCGGTCGCCCCGGACGTCGCCGCGTTCTGGCGCACGGTCGTCGGACCGGTGTACGAAGCGGCCTGCGCCGGTGACGAACGGCGCCTGGCCCGCCTGATCGATACCGGCCACGGCTCGGCGGATTACTTCTCGACCAACGCGTGCGAGGGCTGCACCGGGAACGACCTGGTGGCGATGTGGAAGCACGAGTACGGCGTCGGCCCGACCGCCCTGGCCCGGCTGCTGGAGACGCCTCCGCACTTGTCCCAGGGAGGCGTTTCCTATGTCCAGGGGAACCGCGCCGCGGTCTTCGCCCGCGGCACGCACGAGATTGCGGCGCAGTGGAGCGGCTTCTACGCCGACTGCGCGGCGGAGTCGTTGTGCCGCTCCCTGTCAGGCCACCGGTAAGTCAGCCGGCGCGGCGGGCCTGGTTGCCGGGTGATTCTCCGTACTGCCGCCGGAACGCACGGGCGAAGGTGCCGGGGTCGGTGAAGCCGCTGGCCAGGGCGGCGTGACGAATCGTCGAACCGCCCGCGAGGAGACCGGCGGCGAACTCGAGGCGGACGCGCCGGATCTCGGCGGCCGGGGAGATGCCGGCCTCGGCGAAGAGCGCCTGCAACGAGCGCACGGACAGGTGGAACTCGCGCGCCAGCGCGGCAACGGTGAAGTCCGGGTCGCCGAACTCCTCGCGAACACGCCTGAGCATGGCCTCCCGCACCGATCGACGGGACGGTACGCCGGCGAAGTCCGCGGCGTGGCGCGGCGCCCGGCCCTGCTCGGCGGGCCCGCGCCGGTTTGCGGCGAGGCGATCGGAGGCCTCGGCGAACGAGAGGAGGCGCCGGCCCGAGGATCCCAACGCACGCGTGGTCCAGGTGACCGGCAGTGCCCGGCCACCGCGGGTGAGGAACCACTCCGGCTCACCGGCCTCGTGCGAGCCGGCGCGGTCCAGGATCGGGCAGGCGTGCGGTGGGTAGTCGGATCCGTCGGGGCGCCGGCGGTGCAACGTGTCGTGGCTCGACTCGCCGATGACCTCCGCGGCCGAGCGGTAGCCGAGCAGCGCGAGCGCCGCGGGGTTGGCGAACGCGACGGCCCCGTCGGCGCCGATGACCCACAGCGGCACGGGCGTCGCGGCCACCATCTCGGCGAACACGCCCGGCCCCACGGATCCGCCCCCGGATCCACCCACGGCTTCGTTCGCTCTGTCATCCATGCCGCACCTCACCGCCTCACGACGCGTTGAGGTTAGGAACGGTGTCGTACCGCCGCGCTTCACGTCGGTTTCGCGGTCGTAACGGTCGACTCACGCTGCGCGGAATGCCGCAAACCCTGCGCGTTTGGCCCTTCTGGCAGGCGATTCAGGTCGGGTGTGATGGACCGATCAGCGGTCGACGGCGACCGGACACTCCCGGATCCCGAGGAGAACGAGCATGAGTCACCGCCCTGCCGAACAGCAGCGGGCGACCACCGAGGTCGAGGATCGGCGTCTCGCGTCCGGTACGTCGTGGAAGGAACTCGCCGACCACATCGGCCGAGCGCCGGTCTGGACGGTCGCGGCTCTGCTCGGCTCCCATCCGATGCCGGCCGAGGAGGCCGCTTCGATCGGCGAACTGCTCCGCCTGAGCGACGAGTCGGTCGCCGCCCTCCAGCGTCAGCCCTACCGGACTGCCGACGACTCGGTGTCGACCGATCCGACGATCTACCGGTTCCGCGAGCTCTTCTCCGTCTACGGGCCGGCGATCAAGGAGCTGATCCATGAGGAGTTCGGCGACGGGATCATGAGCGCGATCAACTGCCGTGTCTCACTCGAGCGTCGTGCGGATCCCGACGGTGATCGCGTGGTCGTGACCATCGACGGCAAGTTCCTTCCCTACCAGTGGTGAGCCCGGCTCACCGCTCCGTGCGACGAGAGAATGTGCGAGGAGAGAACCGCCCATGTCCTATGTGAATCCCTCGGAACTGGCGACCAGAGCCATCGACGCCGGCGAGGCGAAGGTCTTTTACTCCACTCGCGACACGCTGATCCGGTCCTACATGGCCGGTGCCATCCTCGCCCTCGCGGCGGCCTTCGCGATCACGATCGGCGTCAGGACGGGCGAGCCACTCCTGGGCGCCGTGCTGTTCCCGGTCGGCTTCTGCATGTTGTACCTGCTCGGCTTCGACCTGCTGACCGGCGTCTTCACGCTGGTGCCGCTGGCGTGGCTGGACAAGCGGCCCGGCGTCACCCTCGGGGCCATGATGCGTAACTGGGGTCTTGTCTTCGTCGGCAACTTCCTGGGTGCGCTGACCACCGCGCTCATGATGGCGATCTACTTCACCTACGGCTTCAGCGTCGAACCGGACGCCGTCGGTCAGGCCATCGGCACCATCGGTGAGGGCCGGACCGTCGGGTACGCCGAGCACGGCGCGGCCGGCATGCTGACGCTCTTCGTCCGTGGCGTGATGTGCAACTGGATGGTGTCGACCGGTGTGGTCGGCGCGATGATGTCCGACAGCCTGGCGGGCAAGGTGATCGCCATGTGGATGCCGATCATGGTGTTCTTCTACCTCGGCTTCGAGCACTCGATCGTCAACATGTTCCTCTTCCCGTCCGGCCTGATCATGGGCGGTGACTTCACGATCGGCGATTACGTCTTCTGGAACGAACTGCCGACGGTGCTCGGGAACTTGGTCGGCGGCCTGACGTTCGTGGGCCTCATGATCTACGCAACCCACGCGAAGACCGGACCGACGCGTCCCCGCAAGCTCCGCACCACCTCGGTGACCGAGGAGGAGCCTGAGCGTTCACACGTCTCCTGACTCAAGGGCGGCGCGAGGCCGTGACGGACGGTTCCTTCACGTCGGCGTCGGCCTTCACGACGTACACCTCCCAGGGTTCCTGGCCGGGGCCGTGGACCCAGACCTTGTCCTGGAGGGCGTAGCAGCAGGTGGTGTCGTTCTGCTCGACGGTGGCCAGCCCGGCTTCGGCGAGCCGGGCGGTGGCGGCGTGCACCTGCTCGGTCGTCTCGACCTCGACGCCGAGGTGGTCCATACGTGTGTCCTCTCCCGCGACTCCCTCGATGAGGACGAGCTTGAGCGGGGGCTCCGCGATGGCGAAGTTGGCGTAGCCGTCGCGGAGTTTGGCGGGCTCGGTGCCGAAGAGCCTGGTGTAGAAGGCGATCGATGCGGCGAGGTCGGGGACACGGAGGGCGAGTTGTACGCGGGACATGGCGAACCTCCTTGTATGGGTGGGGAGTTCAGCAGCCGCCGGAGGGGGCCGGGGCGCCGATGCCGATCTGGAGGGTGGTGGGGGCGGCGCAGCAGCCGCCGGACCGGTCGGCGTTCTCCGGCTCGTCGAACAGGCCCGCACCGCCGCAGACTCCGGTCTCCGGGAGGGTCAACTCGACACGTTCGGCAGCCCCCTGGTCGCCGGCGAGCGCGGCGGCGATGGAGCGGACCTGCTCGTAGCCGGTCATGGCGAGGAACGTGGGGGCGCGGCCGTAGGACTTCATGCCGACCAGGTAGACGTCCTTCTCCGGATGGGAGAGCTCGTTCACACCGTGCGGGTAGACGGTGCCGCAGGAATGCTGGTTGGGGTCGATGAGCGGGGCCAGGGCGGTGGGGGCCTGGAGGCGCTCGTCGAGGCCGAGGCGGACCTCGGAGAGGAAGGAGAGGTCGGGGCGGAAGCCGGTGAGGACGATGACCTCGTCGACCGGGTCGAGGCGGCGGCCGTCCTCGCCGACGAGCACCACGCGGCCGTCGCCATCGCGTTCGACGGCGTCGGTGCGGAAGCCGGTTACCGCGTCGGCGTGGCCGTCGTCGACGGCGGCCTTGGCGGCGAGGCCGAGGGCACCGCGGGCGGGGAGCTGATCGGCGGTGCCGCCGCCGAAGGTGGAGCCGGAGATGCCGCGGCGCAGAATCCAGACGGCGTGGGTGCCGGTGCCGTCATTGGAAGTGGCGAGGTCGGCGAGGTAGGCGAGGGCGGTGAAGGCTGAGGCTCCCGAGCCGATCACCGCGGTGCGCCTGCCGGCGTACCGGGCCCGTACGGCCGGGTCCTTCAGGTCGGGCACGCGGTAGGTGATCCGGTCGGACGCGGCCTTCTCACCGAGGGCCGGAAGGCCGCTGCCGCCGGCCGGGCCCGGGGTGGTCCAGGTGCCGGAGGCGTCGATGACCGCGCGGGCGAACAGCCGCTCCTCACGGCCGTCGGCGTGGGCGACGTGGACGACGAACGGCTGGTTCTCGCGGTCGGCGTCCACGATCCGGTCCCGGCCGGCGCGGGAGACGCCGGTGACGGTGGCACCGAGGCGCACCTGGTCGCCGAGGACGTCGGCGAGCGGCTGCAGGTACCGCTCGGCCCAGTCCCCGCCGGTGGGATAGGCGGCCGCATCCGGCTTCACCCAGCCCGTCGGTGCCAGGAGCTTCTCGGCGGCCGGGTCGGTGACCTCGCCCCAGGCGGAGAACAGCCGCACATGCGCCCACTCCCGCACCGCCGCCGCGGCCGTCGGGCCGGCTTCCAGGACCAGCGGGGTGATCCCGCGGTCGATGAGGTGCGCGGCGGCAGCGAGACCGACAGGGCCGGCTCCGATCACGACGACGGGCAGGTCGGTGGCGGCGGGGGCGTTCACGGTCGGCTCCTCGGTGTTTCGACATCCGTCGATGGCTTGCGCGGCCAGCATGGCACTTGATTCGATGATCGTCAACATAGACATTCATCGAATCCGAGGGGTCCGCTCCGGGTATTGGTTCGATGTATGTCAACATAGATGCATGTCGAATACGAAGGTGCTGCCCCTACTCGCCCCCGAGGCGTCGGAGGCCGTGGCCCCCTGCTGCCCGCCGCTGACCGAGCGTCGGTTCAGCGCCGAGGAGGCCGAGACGGCCGCGCGGATGTTCAAGGCGCTGGGCGATCCGGTGCGGCTGCGCCTGTTCTCCGCCGTCGCCTCGCACGAGGGCGGCGAGGCGTGCGTGTGCGACATCTCCGATGTCGGCGTATCCCAGCCGACCGTGTCCCACCACTTGAAGAAGCTCAAGGAGGCCGGCCTGCTGACGTCCGAGCGCCGCGGTACCTGGGTGTACTACCGCGTGGAGCCGTCAGTGCTGGCGGCCATGGGCAAGCTGCTGACCGCCGCACCGGCCGTTGCCTGATGCACCACCCGGCAGAACAACCGACTGCGCGCATACGCCGGCGCACGCAAACGCGGTCCACAGGGCCATAGATCGGTCAGTTGATCCGTTAATCCGTACAACGGCGGCGTCCGCTACGCGCTGATCGTGCTGCTCGGGCTCGGGATGGGGCTGCAGAACGCCGCGGCCCGCGCATTGGCGGTGCCCGATCTCACCACGACCGTGCTGACCCTGACCATCACCGGGATCGCCTCCGACAGCCGCCTCGCCGGCGGGCCCGGCAGCAGGATCGGACGGCGAGTGGTGTCGACGGGCGCCATGTTCCTCGGCGCTCTCGTCGGCGCCCTGGCCGCGCTGCACGGCAACCCGGCGCAGCCTCTGCTCTTCGCCGGCCTGCTGCTGGCCGCCGCCACGGCCGCCGCGTCCGCCCTGGCCCGCTCCCCCGCCGGGTGGACCGAACCGCTGTGACCCGGAGCGTCACCGCATTGCCCCGGAGCGCCTTCACTCCGCGCGTGAACCACCAGCGCCCTGCGCACCGCCTACGTGGCCGACCTGGTGCTGGTGAGCGGCAACAGCCCCATCCTGTACCCGGTGAACGACCCCATCGCCACGCTGGTGTTCCAGGCCGGCCGCGGCGAGGTCGACACCGTGCTCGTCGACGGCAGGGTGCTGAAGTACCGAGGTGAACCGCTCGGCATCGACCTCGACCGGGCCCGCACACTAGCGGAGAACTCACGGGACCATCTGCGCGCCGCCATCGGCGAACAGTCCTGGCAGCAGGCGATGAACCCACCCCTGTCCAGGTGACAGCCCTCCGACCGTCACGAAGTGACGGTGAGCGACGTAAGTGCGGTGCGGCCTCCGGCCGGGGCGGTGACCCGGAGTGCCACATAGCGGGCCGTGCTGTCGGTGCGCAGGACTCCCCGCGCCGTCAGTCGTGCCGTGCCCGTGTACGTACGGCCGTCCGTGCTGAACTCCGCCTGCGCTACCGGAATGCGGCCGTCCCGCCACTGTGTGCGGATCTCCGTGATGTGCCGCTCGGCGCCCAGGTCGACGACCATGCGACCGTCCGGGCCGGGGGTCCACGCGGTGCCTTCGTCTCCGTCGACCGCGGCTTTCGGGTCCGTCATACCGGGCGGCAACGGTGCGGTCGGGAAGGTGGGACGGCCGAGTGCGAGATCGGCGAGCGGGTACGCCGTGGCGCGCGGCACGGTGACGGTGGTCGTACGGCCCGCGCGGACCGTGACGTCCAGGCTCTTGCCCTGAGCGGAGACGGTGACGCGGCAGGAGGGTCCGCCGAGCCGCACCGTGCGGCCGTCGACCACCTCGGCGCGCAGACCGACGGGAACGCGCTTCCCGGAGAGGACGAAGCGCGCAGGCAGCAACACGGCGGAGGCGGCGGACAGTTCGGCTCGGAAGTCCGTGCCCGATGCGGTGACGGTCTGGACACCCGCGTACAGGCGGATTCCCTCGGAGGGCGAGCGCGGGATGGTCACCGTGGTGGTCACGGGATCCGAGGAGAGGTTGAACAGGCTCAGGTAGTCGTCGGTGAGAGTGGCCTTCACCTGGGCGGACCGCACCGAGGGGCTCTTCCGGGCGGCTGCGGTGCGCAGCCGCCCGGGCGTCGCGTCCGGGAGTCCCTCGACCACAATGCCCTCGGCCGGTCCGTCGGAGAGGACGACCGTGTTGCCGTACACCGAGATCGGGTTGGCGCCGCCGCGCACGACGAGACCGGCACGGCCGTCGATGTCCAGCCAGCCGCCGCGGCTGGTGAGGTCCGCCTGCGGCCAGGCGACCAGGTCGGTCCACTTCTGCCCGTCGACCGATCCCTGCATCCGGTACGCGCGGCCCGCCGCGGTCTCCCAGCGCAGGGTCACCCGGTCCACGTCCAGGGCCGCGCCCAGATCGACGGCGAGCCAGCTGTCCGCGCGCGGACGGTCCGCACGGGACACCGCCCAACGGGTCGAGCCGTCGCCGTCGACCGCGAGTGCGGGCTCCTTGCCCGGGTCGAAGGAGGACGCGGAGGCCGTCGCCCCGGCGCCGCGCGCCAGGTCGGCGCCCGCGGCTGAGTCGCGTATCTCGAAGGCGTACAGCGAATAGCCGTAACTGGGGTCGGGGCGTACCCCGAGCATCCGCAGATGGCGGAACCGGCCGCGGGGAAAGGTGAGTTCGTCGACCCGTGGGCCGGTGGGAGTCGAGGGACCGGCCTGGGCCGCGACCGTCGCGCTCCCCTCCGCCGCCCGGTACGTGCGGCTTCCGTCCAGCCCCGGCATCCCGGGCATGTTCAGGTTGCGCACCTCCAGGTGGCCTTCCCCGGCGGCCGTACCGGAGGTCGCGTACACGACGGTCCCGGTCGGGAGCGTGGTGAAGCCCGCGTACCCGGCGTCCAGCGTGAGCAGGCTCGCGCTGCCGTCGAACCCGTCCCGCAGCCGGGAGTACGCGACGACCGACCGTCCGGTGACCTTGGCCCCGGTTCTCGGCAGGAACATCGGCGTCGTACCGCTGAGCGCGAACAGCCAGTCGTCATGTGCCGGTTGCCAGGCGAACTTCACGAAACCGGCCTTGCTGACCACCCCGGCCCACGCGCCGGGCGACTGGTGGGAGACGAGACCGGGGCCCGGGCCGTGGTCGGTGACTCCGCTCGCCTGCTCGAAGAGCTCACGCTGCGACAGGGGTCGCACCGGTGCCTGCCCCGACCGGGCCCGCCACTCGTGGAGCAGGTAGCTGATGGCCAGTTCGGCGCGCGCCTCGGGTTCGTACTTGGGTTCACCTGAGAACTTCGCGAGGCGGTACTGCGGCGGGTACGCCTGGTAGGCCTCCAGACGTTCGGCCAGGGCGAGTTCGCAGCGGGCCGCGGCGCGGTCTGAGGCCACCTGCGCGAGGAAGGCGAGCGGGATGATGTCGCGGCCGTAGAGATGTTCGCGGTCGGCGACCATCGGCATCAGCGGCTCCCCCGCGTCGCTCATCGCGCCGAGCAGGGTACGCCACAGCGGCCCGGCGTTGGGCTGCGCGGTGAGCACCTGGGGGAGGGCGCGGCCCGCGACGAGGAAGTGGGCGGCGTTGCGTCCGGAGGTTCGCCAGAGTTCTTCCTGGTAGTGCGGGCCGAATGAGCCGTGGTTCTCGACGATGAACGTGTCGTACAGGTTCTGCGCGGTGTTCTCGCTGACGGCGATCCCGTCCACGCGGGCCGGGTTGGCGAGGTCGGCAGCCGGCAGGCCCGCCTCGTTGCGGCTCCACCGGCCGAAGGCGCCGCGCCATGCCTCGTACCGCGCGTCGTCGCTCGCCCAGGCGAGGCCGGGGGCGAGCGCCTGGGCGTAGATTCCCATCTCCTCCAGCTTGGTGTCGCCCTGGAAGCCGCCGTCGAGACCGCGCGGGGTCCAGTCGCCGGAGTCGGGATCGTCTGCCGTGCCCAACACGGCGGTGTACTGGGCCTGTTCGCGGGCGATGGTGTCGACGTTGCGGCGCGTCACCTCGTCGAGGTCGTCCCACAGCAGCCGGGCCGCCAGGACGAAGTAGGACTGGAAGGTGGTGTCGAAGAACAGTTTCCGGCCCCACTGGGTGCCGCCGGTCAGTCGGTTCGACGCCGCGAAGTGCTTCAGGGTGGCGAGGGTACGGGCGCGCAGGGTCTCCTTGTCGACTCCGGCGCGCTCGGCGTCGTACGGACCGCGGGTCAGCAGGACGGCATTGCCGAGCACGACCGCAAAGCCGAAGTCCTTGGCGGTGTAGTGGCCTTGGGCCGCATCCCACTGCTGTTCGGACCAGCGGGTGTGGGTGAGGAGGACGCGGTAGTACGTGTCGGAGACAGGGGTCATTCTCGGGTCGGGTTGCTCGGCCGCCGCGCCCGATCCGGCGGCCGTCGCGGCTGATGCCCGCTCTGATCCCAGGACGAGCGGGGAAGCGGTCAATACGCCGGAAACGCCGAGCAGCTGAATGATGTGACGGCGGGTGAACTCCGTGGCTGGCTGCGGCATGCGGCGGCGACCTTTCCATCGACAACGTTGTCAGATGATTGCGGTCATTCTTCGGGTGCACCATGGGCGCGTCAAGGGTGCTGCCCCTTGTTGATCTTGCGGGTCGGACGATGCTGGTCTTGCGGGTCGGACAATCAGGCCGCCCCGCCCTGTTGACGACCCGTCGAGCGCCGCTTACGTTTCACGGCGGTGAAAGCGCTTGCCGTTGCCAGCGCCGCACCGATGCACACCCGATCCCCCTGACGAGATGGTCCAACCGCGAGAAGGGCCGACTGCCCCGCAACTCTGACAACGATGTCACGACGAAGGGTGATGCCCGATCATGTCCCCACTGAGCCGCCGTCACTTCCTCAGCACAGCCTCGGCCGCCTTCCTGGCGGCAGGCACCGGATCCGCCGCCGCGCTGTCGGAAAGCATCCGGCACAGAGCGCGAAACTGGACCTTCGAGAACGACTCCCTCAGGGCCACGGTCACCTACGAAGACGGTGGCATCCGCCTCACCGGGCTCCTCAACAAGCGTGCAGGCCGCGACTACTTGGCGGCTCCCTCCCTGCTCTTCGCCCACGAACTCGACGGCGCCGACACCGTGCGCGCGGACGACGGAGGGTGGCGCCTGGGAGCGACGACCAGGGAACTCATCACCGTGCGCACGAAGGAGCGGTCCTGGCGGGTCGGGGAGCGCGTCCGCATTCCCCTGCGCAGAACCGCGCCCCGACCGTTCCTCGTCACCCTGGTCTTCGAGATCTACGACGGCGACGCGGGCCTGCGCTACTTCACCCTCGTACGCAACGAGGACACGGCCCGCGACCTCACCCTCACCCGCTCCACCGTGATCGACCTGCGCCTGCCGGACGAGCCGCACACCCTCCACTACGTCCCGAACATGAAGTGGTTCAGCACACGCGGGTCGTTGAGTACCGACCCCGTCGGCAGGTCCTGGCCGAAGAAGGCCCTCACCGTGTACGACACCGGTGACGGCTGGAGCATCAGTCCCGAGCTCAACTGGAAGACCCAGCGCGGCAACGGCAACTACCCGACCGACTACATGCTGCCGCCGTTCGCGGGCATCAACGCCTGGCACGAGCAGGACACCGTCTCCGTGGACACCCACCCCGATGCGCTGCGACTGACGCTGTTCCCGGGTGAGGAGTTCGAGTATCTCGCGGTGAACCTCACGGTGTTCAAGGGCGACGTCGTCGACGGCAAGATGGCCGACGAGCTGCACTTCCGCAAGCGCTTCAAGTACCACCACACGACCACGCTCTTCCACCAGAACGACTGGGACTACCGCGGCGGCCCGGGTCGCGAACTGCCCCCCGGCTACTACTACGACACCGTCATCCCGCAGACGAAGCGGGCGGGCCTCGACATGGTGATGCTCGACGACTACTGGAACACCACGCGCGACACCATCGAACCCAGCGACTCCATGAAGAAGTCCATCACCAGCCTGGGCACGCTCTCGAAGACCCTCAAGGACAACGGACTCGGCTTCGGCCTCTGGTTCTCGCTGACGGGAGACGGCCACCTCAAGGGCCGCGACCTCGCCGACCCGGTCCAACTCGCCTACAAGAGAGGCCAGATCGAGACGCTGCTCAACGACTACGGCGTCACCCAGCACATGATCGACCTCACCGAGTACTGGCAGAACGAGCGGACGACGGCCTACTCGCACCCGAGTGACAACGTCTACCGCAAGGCCGTCCTCACCCGGACCATGCTTAACGACCTGGTGACGAAGAACCCTCAGTACCTGCCCAAGCTCACCAGCGAACTCGACATCGCCCCCACCCAGGGCGACCGCAACAACGGCCTGCTGCACATCGCGTACAACGGCTGGAACACCTCCAACGGAGGGATCACCGGAGAGGACCTGTCGCTGCGCACCGCGCTCACCGCGTTCGGGCACCTGCCGATGGCCGCGACGTACATGAACGGCGGCAAGATGACCGGCCGCATGGAGGACTACTACTCCTACATGGCCGTCCGCGCGGTCAAGTTCCCCGAGGACCCCGGCGACGCGGCCAAGTGGCCCGAGGCGGCGGTGAAGTTGATGGGCATCTTCAACGCCTGGCGCAGGCGGCCCGAGATCACCGCCCTGACGGACGGCCAGTTCCTGCCCGTCCACCTGGGCCAGGGCTGGGACACGACGGAGTGGGACAGCAGCAAGGGCCCGTACGTGTGGATGTGGGCGGACGCCTCACGCCGTACCGCCCTCCTGATCGCGACCGCCGCCGGCACCGCGCAGACCGCCGTCGATGCCAAGGTGCGCTGGCTCAAGGACCGCACGACCTACGCCGTCACGGACATCACCATCGACGACGACGGCACCCAGGCGCACACCCCGAAGGGGCAGTTCACGGGCGAGCGCCTGCGCACGGTCGGGCTGCCGATCGACCTGTCCGAGAACACCTCGAAGGGCAAGGCGTTCTGGCTGGAGGCGAGCTAGGTACAGCCGCGAAGGCGCTCGACCCCACCGGGATCGAGCGCCGATGTTCCGTACTATCTTCCGGCAGCGTAACCCTGCATCCCGCGCGGATTGGCTGCTGCCGACAACATGCCGGTTTCCGGATCGCGGGCCACTCCGCAGAGCCGGCCCTCCGACCAGGGGTCGCCGACCGTGACATGGTGCCCTCGACGACGCAGACCGGAAATGACAGATTCGCCGATACGTGATTCCACGGCGACGCTTCCCGGGTGCATGACGCGTGGGTAGAAAGAACTCGGAAAACTTTCCGTATGCCAATTCGGGGCGTCAATGGCGCCCTGCAGGTCGAATCCACCCCTCACCTTTTTCCGCAGTGACACGGCGAGGAGGAAATGCAGGCTCCACTGGTCCTGCTGATCGCCACCGGGGGTTCCGAAGGCGAGCACCGGCGTGCCGTCACGCAGCGCGAGCGAGGGTGTCAGGGTGGTCCGCGGACGGCGGCCCGGGGTGAGCGAGTTCGGCAGGCCGGGTTCGAGCCAGGCCATCTGCAGTCGGGTGCCGAGGGGGAAGCCGAGGCCGGGCACGACCGGGTTGGACTGGAGCCAGCCGCCGCTCGGTGTGGCGGCGATCATGTTGCCCCAGCGGTCGACCACATCCAGGTGGCAGGTGTCGCCGCGGTTGGCACCGTCCTTGGCCACGGTCGGTTCGCCGACGCCTGGCGCGATCGGGCCGCCGGGGGTGGCGATCAGCACCTGCTCGGGGAGCCGCGGTACCCGGCCGTCGGGACTGCCGGGCCGCAGCTCGAACGACGCACGATCGTCCGAGATCAGCGTGCGGCGGGCGTCGTTGTAGCCGGTGGACAGCAGCGTGTCGAGCGGCACGTCCGCGCCGGCGTCGCCGTACCACGCCTCGCGGTCGGCCATCGCGAGCTTCGTGGCCTCGACGAGAGTGTGGACGTACTCCGCCGTGCCGTACTCCGGTGTGTCACGCCCGCCCTCCCCGAAACCGCTGGGCAGCAGGGCGAGTTGCTGGAGGAAGACCGGGCCCTGACTCCAGGGGCCGCACTTGGCCACCGTCCAGCCGTTCCAGTCATAGGTGACCGGCGCCTCGTACGACGCGGTGTACCGGGCGAGGTCGTCGCCGGTGAGAGTGCCGGTGTGCCGCTCGCCCGAGGTGTCCTTCGTGGGGCGTGCCGCGAACTCGACGAGAGCCTCGGCGATGAATCCCTCTCGCCACACCCGGCGGGCCGCTTCGATCTCCGCCTCCCGGCGGCCCGTGACGGATCCGCCCGCCGCCGCTTTCGCCTCCGTGATCAGCCGTCGCCAGGTGGCGGCCAGCGCGGGATTGCGCAGCAGGGAGCCGGGGGCCGGGGGCGCGCCGTCCCGGAGGTAGACCTCGGCCGAAGTCGTCCACTCGGTCTCGAAGAGTTCCCGGACCGTCTCCACGGTCTCGCCGACGCGCTCGACCGCCGGGTGGCCGTTCTCGGCATAGCCGATCGCGTACTTGAGGACGTCGGCGAGCGCTTTGGTGCCGTGGTCGCGCAGCAGCACCATCCAGGCGTCGAACGCGCCCGGCACGGCGGCGGCCAGCGGGCCGGTTCCGGGCACCAGGTCCAGGCCGAGCGAGGTGTAGTGGCCGATGGTCGCGCCGGCCGGCGCCGGACCCTGCCCGCACAGCACGAGCGGCCGGCCACGCGCCGGAGCGAGGATGATCGGCACTTCGCCCGCCGGCCCGTTGAGGTGCGGCTCGACGACGTGCAGGACGAAACCCGCCGCCACCGCGGCGTCGAACGCGTTGCCGTCGTCCTCCAGTACGGCCATCGCCACGGCGGAGGCGAGCCAGTGGGTGGAGGAGACCATTCCGTATGTGCCCTGGAGCGTAGGCCGAGTGGTGAACACGCGCCGAGTAAAGCCGGTGAAGGGGCGGCACGTCCAAGACATGCATGACACCATTTCGATAGCAACCAGCTATGGATGGACTCGTTGCGGGGGTTCTCCTTGGAGGCTGCGGGGAGTGGGCCTCCTGGGGGAGGCGAGCAGTCCGAAGGAGTGAGCCGTGGAACGCCGCCAGCTCGAATACTTCGTGGCGATCGTGGAGCATGGCGGATTCACCCACGCCGCACGGGCGTTGCACGTCGCCCAGCCCTCACTGTCCCGCGCCATCGGCAACCTCGAACGCGAACTCGGCGTCACCCTCTTCCACCGGGTCGGCCGCAATGCCGTACTCAGCAACGCGGGAGAGGCGATGGCCCACCAGGCCAGGCTCGTGCTGCGGGACATGGAGGCGATGCGCGCGGCGGCACGGTCGCTCGGTGACGGCGTCGTCGGCAGGGTCGATGTCGCGGCCACGTCGTCCTCCGGCCTCGAACCCGTCACCAGCATCATCGCGGAACTGCGGGAGCGGTACCCCGGCGTCACCGTCAGCACCTCGTCCGCCGCGGCCGCGGCCGAGGTGGTCGCCATGGTGCTGCAGGGGCGCTGCGAGGTCGGCGTCTGCGGCAGCGCGGAGCGCCCGACGGGGCAGGGCCTGGTGGCCCACTACCTGCGCGACGAGGAGTTCCTGCTCGTCCTCCCGCCGGGCACCCTCCCGGCCGACACCGGGCCGACCGTGCGGCCCGAGGACCTGCGCGGGATGCGGTTCGTCGTGACCGGGGCGGCGACGGCCGTGCGGGCGCTGTTCGACCGGTTCTCCGCCACGGTCGGCGACCTCACGATCGCCGCCGAGGTGGGCGACCGCAGCATGGTGCTGCCGATGGTGCTCAAGGGCATCGGGGCCGGCCTCATGCCGGACGGCTGGGCCGACCTCGCCCGCCGCGCGGGCGCCGACGTCTACCGGTTCGCACCGCCGGAACAACTCGCCCAGTGGCTCGTCCACCGCGGCGGACCCGTCACCGCCGCCACCCGGGCGTTCGTCGACACGACCCTGGCCAGGACACACGCGGAGGCGGCGGGCCCCGGTCGGTAGCCGAGATCAAGAACCCTGGCGTCAGCGACGTGCTCATGGTGGTCGCCGGCCCACAACCCCAGCATCAGCGGCCCGGCGAGCATCTCGCCTACTTCCGCACGTGGAAGCGGAGCATCGTGACGGCGCCCGACTGGGTGTTGCTGAAAGGTTCCAGGTCGATCCTGTCGAGGCTTGGGGGCGAGAAGCGGACACCGTCGCCGAGCAGCACCGGTAGGACATACACCAGGATCTCGTCGACGAGCCCACGCTGCAGGCACTGCGCGGCCACGTCAGCACCGAGGATCTCCAGGTTCTTGCCGCCCGCGGCGCTGCGTGCCGTGGCAACGGCTTCCTCGATGTCACAGGTCAGGAACGTGACGGAAGGGTCCGGCTCGTCGGGAGGCTCGTGGGTGAGAACGAACTGTGCTCCCCCCTCGTAGGCGGCGTCCTGGTCGGCCATACGCTTGGCGACCTCGTACGTGCCCCGGCCGACGAGCATGGCGCCCGTGGCCGCCATGACCTCCGGAAACGCATCCGCAGTCAGGTACTCGAAGATCCAGTCCATCGTGTGGCCAGGACCGGCGATGAACCCGTCCAGCGACATCGCCCTGTTCACGACCACTTTGCCGGTGCCGCTGCTCACATCACTCATGCGTCTTCTCCAGGATTGTGGAGGCCCGAGGCCGAATCATAATTCGGCCGGTGGGGAGGGCGACGGCGGAAGTTGCATGCGTATCCGCGGTGGCCCAACGCGAACGGGCCCCGGATCAGATGATCCGGGGCCCACGTGTGATTACCGTGTCGTCACAGAGCGGCAGTGTGGACGCCTGCTCCCGCCGCGAGACCCTCGGTCGAAGCGACAGCCGTGAGACCGGCAAAGACGTCTCCGATCGGCGTCTCCAGGAAGAGACCGCCGGAGCCGCCGGCCGCGAGGCCGCCGGAGACGTTGTCCAGGTCGGTGTCGGAGATCTCAGCTGCTTCAACCTGAGCGGCAAAGTTCATAATGCACGGTTCCCTTCGAATAGGTGCTTCGGAATGGCAGAGTTCGCCCGATCAAAGCACGCAGATAAATGGGCGGCCAGCCGCCCGAGGCTCAAACCGGACGCACCGCGCAAGGCGACTTCACCGGTGTGACAGCGCGGTGACCGGACGGTCACGTCCGCCGAAGTGGTGTATTGACGGCCACTCGGTGATCTCGTTTTGAGGCTAGGCGGTGAGTTCGGTCGGGACGACGGTGTCGTCGGTTTGTGACTCGATCGGGTGGAGGCGGGCCTTGGCGAGGAGTTCGCGCCCCATGTAGCGGCGGGCTTCGGTCCATTCGTCGTTCTGCTCGGCCAGGACCGCGCCGACCAGGCGGATCAGCGCAGTGCGGTCGGGGAAGATGCCGACCACGTCGGTGCGACGCCGGATTTCCTTGTTCAGGCGTTCTTGCGGGTTGTTCGACCAGATCTGCCGCCAGATCTCGCGCGGGAACGCGGTGAACGCCAGGAGTTCGTGCTGGGCGGTGTCCAAGTGGGCTGCGGCCTTGGGGAACTTGGCCTCCAGAGCGTCCAGGACGTGCCGCATCTGGGCCTGGACTGCGTCGCTGTCGGGCTGTTCGAAGACGGTCCGCAGCAGCGTGGCCACCCACGGCTGGGCCGACTTAGGGACCTGGCTCAGCAGCGCGCGGGCGTAGTGCGTACGACATCGCTGCCAGCTCGCGCCGGGCAGGGTGGCGCCGATCGCGTTGACCAGGCCGGCATGGGCGTCGGAGACGACCAGTTGGACGCCGGACAGACCGCGCGCGACCAGGGATCGCAGGAAGGCCAGCCAGCCGGCACCGTCCTCGCTGGAGGCGACGTCGATGCCGAGGATCTCGCGGTGGCCGTCGGAGTTGACGCCGACCGCGATCAGCGCGTGGACGTTGATGATCCGGCCGCCCTCGCGGACCTTCTGGGTCAGCGCGTCGACCCAGACGAACGCGTAAGGCCCTTGGTCCAGGGGCCGGTTGCGGAACGCGGCAACCTGGTCGTCCAGGTGCTTGGCCATCGCGCTGACCTGGGACTTCGACAGTTGAGTGACGCCGAGGGACTCGGCGAGCTTCTCGACCCGGCGCGTGGAGACGCCGAGCAGGTAGGCGGTGGCGACCACGCTGATCAGAGCCTGCTCGGCCCGTCGGCGGCGTTCGAGGAGCCAGTGCGGGAAGTAACTGCCCTGACGCAGTTTGGGAATGGCGAGTTCGACGGTCCCGGCCCTGGTGTCCCACTCGCGCGGGCGGTAGCCGTTGCGGTGGTTGACGCGTTCGTCGCTGACCTGCCCGTATTCGGCGTTGCAGAGGGCATCGGCTTCGGCGGACATGAGTGCGTCGGCGAATGTCTTGACCATCGCGCGCAGCAGATCGGGACTCGCCGCGGCGAGGTTGTCTTCGGCGAGGGCGTGCAGGGGCAGACTGTCTGGTGCGGTCATCGTGCTGATCTCCTTCGAGGCTTCGACACTTCGAAGATCAGCCGGTGGCCGTTCATCTATGCGGGCACAATCCCGATGCCGGAGCAAACCCCCGGATCAGGTCGAACCCGTACACCATCTCCCTGGACGCAACCGACCGGACCCACCGACTCCTTCACGCGCTCTGCCACTTGGCCGCACACGAAGCAGCCGTAGTCCGGCACAGTCGTGACTACTGTTCAGGTTCCATACGACCTTTCAGCGAAGGTGTGCAGGTTTACCGGATCTTCGGCACCCGGCCAAAGGCGGCGCCACGCCCTTCCGGACGATGTCGCCATCACCCAAAGGCGGGAGCCGCAGCCATGCCGCACATGACCGCCTTCGCCAGGAACCAGTGGTACAGCTAGCGCATCTTTCTGACCTGCGCTTGTGTGGGGGCGATGAGGCTGTGACCTGCTCGGACGGGTTGCAGAGGCGATCGGAGGCAGTCAGAGGAAATCGCTCTGATTCGACCCCGGTTCGACCCGGGTCGCTCGGAGGCAGTCAGAGGCAGCAGCCTCTGAAACTGGCCTTTGAGGGACCCGAGTTGACCGGTGTGGATCACGAGTGGGTGACTTTGGCGGGGCTCTGTTTCGACCTCGGTCGAGCTGCGATGGGGACGTCTGCCTCCGCTCGGGGCCTGGCACACGAAGGCCTCCAGGACGGCACATCCTGGGGACCTCGCTGGCGCCGATGGAGGTCGGTTCCGGACACCACCCGTGGTTTCAGCGGGCCTGGGTGGCGTCCACGTCTTTGCGAGACGACCCCACGTGTCTTAGAAGCCGTTGTCTTTCCGAGAGTGCGGGTGTGTTTCCGCTGGTCAGGTGTAGGGATGGCGTTTCGGCGGGAGGGACGGGGTGTCGTGTCGACCGGTACCGATGCGGCTGCCTTCACCGACTGCGCGTCGATGACGGCTGCGGTCGGCTCCGGATCCCGGCTGGCGGCCTGGCGGACCCGGTCACGCAGCCGGTCGTGGAACTCGGCGGTCAGGCCCTTGTCCCGCCAGCGCCGGAAGAAGGCGTAGACGCGGTCCCACGCGGGGTAGTCCGCGGGCATCGCCCGCCAGGTGATGCCGCCCGCGACCAGATAGCGCACCGCATCAACCATCTGCCGGTGGCAATGGCTCTCCGGTTGCCCGCCGCGGCCCTCGATCCAGCCGGGAACCGGCATCGCGTCACCCACGACGGCCCACCCGCATCGCTCATGTCCGACGGATACTTCGGTCGCCTGTACGGCCGGTCCGCAGCGCTCCCGAACCGGTGAGCGAGACAATCACACGACGGGGACGCCGAGTTGGACGACATCGACGCCGGCACGGAAGACTGCAGCACCAGGGACCACCTGTTGCTCGGTTGGATTCGACACCCACGAGCTGTGCGGGAGGCCCCACTTTCATGCCCGGCCGGCCACGAGATCACCCGACCGAGGGACGACCTCGAACTCACGCCCACCAAGATCGATAGAGCAACAGCTTCTTAAGCTCTGCGGCTGCTATCCGCTCGGGCACAAGCACCGGAAAGTTGGGCATCAGCGTTTCGCGCGTGCCGTCACAGGTGCCTGCGGGTCTCCCAGCCACTCCATCAGGCCACCGTCATACACGCTCACCGCGTCATACCCGGCCTCGACGAGGCAGAGTCCGACCAGCGGAGCATTCAGACCGGAGTTGCAGTAGACGATGGTCGGCCTGCCGCGCGGGACCGGGGTGAGTCGTCCCGCGCGGTCCGGGCCGCTACGCAGCATCGGTGATCCCGGCCAGTTGATGGAGGGGTAGGGAAGCGTCGTCGTGCCCGGCTGGACCATGGAGGGGAAAGGGATGTCAACGCTGCCCGGAAGGGTCGTAGACATGACCCGGGCGGCGCCTGCGGGCAGGACCGACGGGTCGGCGGGCAGATCGGGAACGGCGTTGACCAAGGTGGTGTCCGTCATGCCGTTCACCGCGTCCAGGACTTGCTGTCGGTCTGACCACATTCCGGGACGGGGGTGTGCCACGAAGGTGGCCGGGACGGGCTCTACCGGTCCCGACTCGACAGTGCGCCCTTCGTCAGCCCACTTGCGAATGCCTCCGTCGAGAAGCGCTACCGCGTCGTGACCGTTCGCCTTGAGCAGCCACCACAGGCGAGCCGCATTCTGTCCGAACTCGCAGTCGTACACGACCACACGAGTCCGCGGGCCGACACCCAGTCGCCCGAACACGGCTTCGGCACGACGGGTTGAGGGACGGGTGATGCCCAGAGGGCTGTCCGGCTCGACCACCTCGTTGACGAGGTCGGCGAATACCGCGCCGGGAATGTGCGCCTCAAGGTACGCATCACG
This sequence comes from Streptomyces sp. NBC_00457, assembly GCF_036014015.1. NCBI lineage: Bacteria > Bacillati > Actinomycetota > Actinomycetes > Kitasatosporales > Streptomycetaceae > Streptomyces > Streptomyces sp. NBC_00457. The sequence continues at coordinate 1,888,193 of NZ_CP107905.1, forward strand.
CATGGGGCGGAGGTGCGGCGCCGAGGCAGCCAATAGGACAGAACTATCAATCACGAGAAGGCCAGAGGAGCCGAGCTGGCCGCTGAGCCAATCAGTACTCACGAGCGCGGACGGAAAGGGAACAGGCTTTTCGTTCATGCGGCCAGGGCAACACGGCCGGCGTGAAACGCCAAGCCGATTTGCCGGACCGGCAAGAGAATTGAGCAAGCTTCCGGATCACGCCATCGGACTGCTCCCACAGATGCTCTCTAGATTGATCGCGAGGCCCGCTGCCCGATCGGTGCGCCCCGCCGGAACGCCGAGTCTCTGACCGCATGGTTTCGCCGCCACCCGGAAGTGGAAGCGAATTATCGGGACTGGGCCGGCGCCTTCACGGAGGGATCTCGAACCGGTGCCCCGGCAATGCAGGTCACTGACGCCTGGCATCTGTAGTGGCACATCGCCGAGGGCGGAGAGAACCGTCGGATCCCACCACGGGCGCGTCCGGGCCGCATTCGCTGAGCCCGGATCCATCGGCTTGATTTCGGAGGACCGTTTCGGGTGGTTCGTGGGCGGTCCGAGGCTGAGCTGCGGATTCGGGCATGGGGTGCCCGCTGATCTGCCCGGCTTTTCCACATGCTCGGAGATCTCAGGCCCTTGAGGGCGGGGTAGCCAGGGCCTTGCCAGCGTTCGGGCAGATGGAGAGTGAGGCGGCGGGCCGCACATGCCAGCCGAGTTCAACGAACTACCGCTACTGGACGTTGCCCTGGCTTCGTCTCCGTTCGCGTATCCGGACCGCCACGAACACGACGATTGCCAGTGCGACGGCCGCGATGACTGTCTTCTGGAAGATGCCCGCGTACTCGTCGACGTCCTGCCAGTTGGCGCCCAGCTGGTAGCCGGCCACGACAAAGCCCGCGTTCCAGATCAGGCTGCCGAGCGTGGTCAGGGACAGGAACCGCAGCATAGGCATCCGTTCGACGCCTGCAGGCAGCGAGATGAGGCTGCGGAACAGGGGCACCATCCGGCCGAAGAACACCGCCTTCGTGCCGTGTTTGAGGAACCAGCGTTCAGTGCGGTCGAAGTCTGACGGCTTCATCAGGGGCGCGCGGTTGATCAGAGAGCGCACGCGGTCGCGGCCGAGCCACGCGCCCAGCCAGTAGGTGAGCAGGGCGCCGGCGACGGAGCCGAGGGTGGTCCAGAACAGCGCCATGAACAGGCTCATGGTGCCCTGGCTCGCGGCGAAACCGGCCAGGGGCAGCACCAGTTCGCTCGGCATCGGCGGGAAGATGTTGTCGATGCCGACGAGGAGCGCCGCGCCCGGTCCGCCCAGCTCGTCCATGATGTCCACCACCAGGCCGGCGAGGCCTCCTGGCTGGTCGGCGGCTGCCACGTACATGTTCTGACTCCCTCGGGTCGGCTGTGGAAATTCCGCAGTGAAACTGATGGATTACCGCGTACTCAGCGCATCGTGCATTTGTGTTTTCTGTGCTCTCGGCGGGGAGCCTCGCCGGAACTCGCGGATTGCCGTCCACACCACGGATACGACCGCGACTGCCATGAGCGCAGCGAGGATCCGGAATTCCAGGGTGGGCGCGTACTGGCTCGACATTCCGCCCGGCATACCGCCCGACATGTCCCCGGGCGTCGCCTGCCCGTCGGGTACGGGAAGGCCGGGCCCTCCGGGCAGGTCTCCCGGAGGCATCGAATCCGCTGCTGGGAACAGCACGTGGAGATAGGCGAGGAACGAGGCCACCTGTACGAGGACAGGCACGTACCAGAGGCGGCGCGGCAGGTAGAACGCCGCGATCACGGTGAGCACCTCGGCCAGGTAGAAGTAGCGCTCGTGCATCGACGGAAGGAGGAACGGCACCAGGACAGCCGAGGCTGCTCCCATCAGCACGACTTTCGCAGTCGTAAGGCGCACTCGGCTCAGCCATACGCCGAGGCACAGCCCGAGGATCACCAGCCCGGTCATCGCGATACCGATGGGCCGGATCACCTCCGCGTCGGCGCTCGCCGGGAGGAACTGGTAGATCGACGGCGCGAGCATGGACAGCGCCGGATACGCGCTCGTCTGCTCCGCATACACCGACAGCAAGCGCCCTATGGGCGCTCCGACCAGCAACGCCGGCACGTCAAGGAGCAGGACGACCCCAGGGACGGCCAGCAGTACCCGCCACGGGATCCACCTTCTCCATGCCAGCACCAGAAGCAGCGGGAACAAGAAGACCGCCTGCAGCTTGAAGGCCAGTGACAGGCCGAAGAAGAGGCCGGCCGGCCACGGCCGCCTGCGCAGGAGGAAGTACACGCCGCCGAGGCCGAACGCGGCGTAGAGGGAGTCGGCCTGTCCCCACATCCCGCTGTTGGTCGCCACGGTGGGGAGGAACAGCACGATGAGGGCAGCCAGCGCCGGCACCCGGCGGCGGGTGTGGCGCAGCGCGACGATTCGGTAGGTGAAGTACGCCAGTACCAGGTCGAACATCACCGAGATGATCTTGATCCCGATGAGTGCGGGTATCGGCAGATAGGTCAACGCCGCGATCAGGTACAGGTATGGGACGTTGTAATCCGCAAAGCTGTACTTGAGAGCGCCGAATCCACCGTGTGTGGAAATGAATTCGTACCAGACTTTGACGAACAATTTGTAGTCGGTGGACTCGTGGTCGAACATGGCGACTCTGGCCACGACCGCGAGCATGGCCACTGCGGCCACCAGTCCCACTCGGTGGAATTTTTGCTTTCGTTTCTCGTCGATGCCGACGGATTCCGATGCTGACACGCCGCGACCGTAGGGCGCGTTTGTGCGAGTTACCTGGGAGCCGAACTCACGGATTCCCAGGCTTCTTTCAGGTTCCGTCCAGGCTGCTTGCGGTTACGCCTGGCACACCTGTTGTCATGACTGGCACCCCTGCCCCGGCGATACCGCCGGACCTGACCGGTGCGACCAAGACCAGCACGGTCGACGTCGTGATCCCGGTGTACAACGAGGAACGCGCGCTGCGCGGCTGCGTGGACGTCCTGAAGTCCTACTTGGACGAACAGTTGCCGTTCGAGTGGACCATCACCATCGTCGACAACGCCAGCACCGACGCCACCCTGGCGATCGCCAACGAGCTGACCGAAGCGACGGATCAGGTCCGTGTGCTGCATCTCGACGAGAAGGGCCGTGGCCGTGCCCTGCGTACCGCGTGGCAATGGAGCGACGCCGACGTGGTGGCCTATATGGACGTCGACCTGTCGACCGGCCTCGACGCGCTGCTGCCCCTGGTGGCTCCGCTGGTCAACGGCCACTCGGACGTCTCGATCGGCTCGCGGCTCGCCCCGAGCTCGAGAACCGTTCGCGGTCCGAAGCGTGAGCTGATCTCCCGGGGTTACAACGCGCTCATTCGGCTCAGCCACGGCGCGAAGTTCTCCGACGCCCAGTGCGGCTTCAAGGCCGCGCGCACGGACGTGATCCGCCCGCTGCTCGGCCACATCAAGGACGACAACTGGTTCTTCGACACCGAACTGCTGCTGTTGGCCGAGCACAATGGACTACGGGTGCACGAGGTTCCGGTCGACTGGGTCGAGGACATCGACACCCGGGTCAGGATCCGATCGACCGCGCTCGAGGACATCCGGGGTCTGATCCGGGTGGCGCGGGCGAAGGCCGCCGGCACGGCAAGAGTTGCTGACCTGCCGCGGCGTCCGGAACCCCAAGCGGCCCACCCGGACGCGGTGTTGTCGCGACGGGACCCGGGTCTGCTCTGGCAACTGCTGTCGTTCGGCGCGATCGGACTCTTGTCCACAGCGGTCACTCTCGTGCTCTACGCGCTCTTGCGGCCGACGATGCATCCGTTGGCAGCGAATCTGCTGGCGCTCGTGGTCACCACGATATTCAACACCGAGGCCAATCGGCGGTTCACGTTCCTCGGCTCCCGTGGCTCGTCCGGCAGAGCGCACCTGCAAGGACTCATCGTCTTTGGCCTCTATTACGCGTTCACATCGACCGCGCTGCTCGTCCTGCACTCGGCAGTGGCCGAACCCTCGCGTCTCCTCGAACTGGTCGTGCTGCTCGGCGCGTCCGTGCTCGGCACGGCCGGCCGGTTCGTCCTGCTGCGTGGCTGGGTCTTCAAACACGAAAAGGGAAACGCATGACGACCGCCGATACCGGCCAAGCCCAACCGACAGTGCACATCGAACCGACACGGCAACGTTCCCAGCCCCGGCCGGCGTACGCGCTCATCGCGATCCTCGTACTCGGGACGGTGCTGTACGGCTGGGTGATGTGGACCGACAACTGGGGCAACACGTACTACTCGGCCGCGGTCAAGTCGATGTCATCGAACTTCACGAACTTCCTGTTCGGTTCGTTCGACCCGGCCGGTGCGGTCACGATCGACAAACCGCCGCTGGCGTTGTGGCCGCAGGTGGTCTCGGTGAAGATCTTCGGCTTCCACCAGTGGTCCGTGCTGCTGCCGCAGGTGGTTGAAGGCGTCGCGGCGATCTTCCTGCTGCACCGGACAGTCCGGATGTGGGCGGGGGAGAACGCCGCGCTGATCGCCGCGTTGGTCTTCGCGCTCACGCCGGTCACTGTGGCGATCACCCGCACGAACAACACCGACACCATGCTCGTCCTCACGCTCGTCGCGGCGGCTTACACCTTCACCCGTGCGATGAAAGCGCTGGAACCACGCACAAGGACGAAGTGGCTGTTGTTCACGGCGTTCCTGCTCGGGTGCGGCTTCCTGGCGAAGATGGCGGCCGCGTACATCGTCATTCCTGCCTTCTTCGCCGCATACCTGGCCGGCAGCAAGGCGCACTGGCGCCGTCAGGTGCTCGACCTGGCCGGTGCGGCCGTGGTGCTGCTGGCGAGTTCAGTGTGGTGGGTCGCGGCATGCGGACTGTGGCCGGGTAAGAAGCCCTACGTCGGCGGCAGCACCGACGGCACGGCCCTGGACCTGATCCTGGGCTACAACGGGCTCGGCCGCGTGTTCGGCGGTGAAGGGAACGGCAACGGCGGGGCGGCGGCCACCGGCGGCGGAGGCGGCCCCGGCGGGGGCGGCCCCGGCGCAGGCGGCGCCTCGTTCGGCGGCCCGCCCGGTGCGGGCCGGATGTTCGGCGACGCGGTCGGCGGGCAGATCAGCTGGCTGCTGCCGCTGGCGCTGATCGCGCTGGCGTTCGCGGCGGTGCTCGGCTTCCGGCGGCTGCGCCGCTCCGCCCCGGCGGACCCCGCCCACCGGGCAGGCTGGGTGCTGTGGGGCGGCTGGCTCCTGGTGAACGCCCTCGTGTTCAGCAACCAGAAAGGCGTCTTCCACCCGTACTACACCACCCTTATGGCACCCGCGATCGGCGCACTGGTCGGCGCAGGCACCATGTGGGCGTTCCAGAAGTACCAACAGCGCGAGGGACTGGGCCGGTTCGTGCTGCCCGCCGGCGTCGCGGTGACCGCGGCCTGGGCGTGGGTGCTCATCTCCCGGGACACCTCATGGCACGGCTGGCTACGGTACGCAGTGCTGATCGTCGCGCTGGCCGCGATCCTGGCCCTAATGCTGCGCAAAGTCCCCAAGCTCGCGCTCGCGCTCGGGCTCGGCGCGGTGCTGCTGGCACCTGCCGTATGGTCGGCTGCCGGTGCGGTCTCCACCACCGCCATCGCGAGCCTGCCGGCCGCAGGGCCGGCAGAGGAGGAGATGCCTGTCGGCTGGGACAGCGGAAAACTCACCGCGGACCAACGCAAGGTCCTGGACTACGCCAAGTCGCATGCGTCCGGAACCAAAATCACGCTCGCGGTCGAGGGCGGCTCCCAGTCCGCGGGGGTGTACATCGTCGCCACCAACGAGACCGTGGTCGGCATGGGCGGGTTCGACGGCAAAGACCCGGTGCCCTCGGTGGACCAGTTGTCCACCTGGGTGCGTGAGGGCAGGCTGCGGTTCGTTCTCACCGGCGGCGGGATGATGATGACGGACGAAAAGACGGTCATCGAGCGGTCCAAGTGGATCGAGCAGAACTGCAAGCCCGTGCTCACAGCGGGCGAGAGCGGGACGCTGCACGAGTGCACGGACGCGTGAATCACAGCGTTCCCAGCAAGTTCCCAGGTTCGTCGTTGATGCTGGTCAAGTGGACCAGCATCAACGTGGCGAGACGACCGTCCTCGTAGTGGACGACGAACCGAACATCCTGGAGCTGTTGTCGGCAGCGCTCCGGCTCAGCGGGTTCACCGTGCACGCGGCGAACTGCGGAGCCGAAGCGCTGGCCACGGCCCGGCACGTCCGGCCGGACATCGTCATTCTGGACGTGATGCTGCCCGACACCGACGGCTTCAGCCTCGCCCACAGCCTCCGTACGGTGCATGACCGACTGCCAGTGCTCTTCCTGACCGCACGGGGCGCCGTGGAAGACCGGATCGCGGGCCTGACAGCCGGTGGCGACGACTATGTGACCAAGCCGTTCAGCCTGGAGGAAGTGGTACTGCGGCTGTGGGCGATCCTCCGGCGCACGGGCAGCGGCACCGACATCCCGCAGGACGACGGCACCCTCCGGTACGCCGATCTCGTGCTCGACGAGGACGCCCACGAGGTCCACCGGGCCGGTCGGCTGGTCCGGCTGTCGCCCACCGAGTTCAACCTGTTGCGGTACCTGATGGTCAACGCCGAGCGGGTGGTCAGCAAACCGCAGATCCTCGACCGGGTGTGGAGCTATGAATTCGGCGGGGACGGCCGGATCGTCGAGTCGTACATCAGCTATCTGCGCCGCAAGATCGACTCGGTGGAACCTCCGCTGATCCACACCATCCGGGGCATCGGCTACTCACTGCGGCTGCCCAGGGAAGAACGATGAGCAAGAACCGCTGGCGCAGACCGTGGACACTACGGGCGCGGCTGATCATGGCGTTGCTCGTGCTGGCCGCCCTCGGCCTGGGCAGCATCGCGGTCACGAGCGTCGTGCTGATCCGCCAGTCGATGATCGCCCGGATGGACGACCAGCTCAGGGACCTCGTGGACCAAGTGGACGGCCGCCCGGAACAGTCGACGCCGTCCCCGGAGGACCCTGGGCGCAACTCTGACGGTCTGCCCACGGATTTCGCGATCCGAGTGCTGCACCCCAACGGAAAGCCGCAGATGTCCGCCCCGGCTGGCGCGGTTGGGCCGGTATGGCCAGAGATCAACTCGACCAACCTCGACCAGTACGACGAGCGCCTGTTCATGGTCCACGACAAGCAGGGCGGTGCCGACTGGCGGGTCATGGTGACGCAGCAGATGATGTCCGGCGAGCAGCGGATCATCGTGGCCGCCCAGTCGACGGAGACCACCGAGGCGACCGTGACGCAGCTCATCTGGATCGAGGTCGGGGTCGGAGTCGCGCTGCTGCTCGTCCTCGGCGGGGTCGGGTTCCTGCTGGTACTGCTGGGACTGCGCCCCCTGACCAAGATCGAGAAGACCGTGGAGGACATCGCCGGCGGCCACCTCGATCTGCGGGTCGCGTCTGATTCACGTACCGAGGTCGGTCGGCTCGGTGGCGCGCTGAACACCATGGTGGGCAGGCTTTCTTCTGCGCTGCGCCAGCGGGAACGGTCCGAGGAGCGCCTGCGCAGGTTCGTGGCGGACGCCTCGCACGAACTGTGCACCCCGCTGACGTCGATCCGTGGCTTCGCCGAGCTGAACCGCTGCGGCGGCGCGCCGGACCGGGCCGATGTGGACCGGCTGATGGGCCGGATCGAGGGCGAGGCGATCCGGATGAGCCGTCTTGTGGACGACATGCTGCTGCTGGCCCGCCTCGACCAGGAACGCGCCCTTGACCTGGCCGAACTCGACCTTCGCACACTCGTCGAGGACGCCGTGCACGACGCAAAGGTCCGCGACCCGAAACGGCCACTGTTCCTCGAAAGCGCCGAAAAACCGATCCGGGTCACGGTGGACGAACACCGGATGCGCCAAGTGATCACGAACCTCGTCAGCAACGCCATCGCACACACGCCGCCCAGCACGCCCGTGCACGTCCGCGTAGGCATGCCCGCCGAACGGTCAGAACCTCCTGTGGCCGTGGCGGGAGTTCTGGAATCGCGCGGTCGCCTCGTGCTGGAAGTAGTCGACGAAGGGCCTGGCGTGCCGTTGGAGGCCGCGCCGAACATCTTCGATCGGTTCTACCGGGTCGACGAGGCGCGCTCCCGCACACGCGGCGGCACCGGACTTGGCCTGGCCATCACCGCCGCAATCCTGGAGGCCCACGGCGGCCGCGTCGAACTCAGGACGGCGCCCGACGAAGGTGCCCGCTTCACCGTGCTGCTTCCCTAGCTCCTGATGATTGCTTCCTCGCAGATCATGTGAAGTAGGGCACGGAAGGGGCGTGTTCTACGGCGGAGAACCGGATCCGGCGTGACATGCAAACAGCGCCAGCATCGCTGTGTCCACCACATGCGGATGGCGCTACGAGTAGCGCTCGAGGCGGCTCCGTGGGCCGACCGTCGGAGCTCGCGGCGCCGCCGCAGAAGCCACGCGGGCTGAAACTGCGGTACGAGTCCGGGCCGTCGTCTCCATCTCCATGAACCTGCCCCCCGTCAGCTCGGCACTCTGACCGCGCGCAGCACGGCGTGCGCCATCCCGCGCTCGCCGAGCTCATTGGGGTGCACCGGCGCCGCCGGAGCCATCGGGATCAGAGGCTCGACCCAGCGTGTGTCCGGGTCCGAGCAGGCGTCTCGGCCCACGGAGGGTGTGTAGGTGTCGACGTACACGGCTCCGGCGGCGCGCGCGGTGACGCGCAGGATGGCGTTGAGCTGCTGCTGCTTCTGTCGAAGGAAACCCACATCGCCCGGCACCAGCCCCATCACGGGTCCGCAGGCGGCGTCCTTGGCCGGCAGAATCGCGGGATATCCGACGACGTACACCCGGGCCTTCGGCGCGCGGCGCTTGATGTCGCTCAGCGCGCCGGACAGCCGCTCGCCCGCTGCCTTGATCTTCACCCCGACCTCGTCGGTACCGGCGGAGACGTACCGCTCCCGGCACGGCGCTTCCTTCGCCTTCCTATCCCCTAGCCAGTTCTCCACCTGGTCCCGGACGCCGGCCGTGACGCACGTCGTGATCAGCGAGCTGAATCCGATGTCGTTGCCACCGATGCCGAGGGTGACCAGCCGGGTCGAGGTGGAAACAGCGGACAACTGGGCCGGGTTGACCCCGTTGCCCGTGGACTGCGGCGCGAACAGGTCGTCCATGGTGGCCCCGCTGCAGCTCACGTCGCGGAACTCGGCTGCCTCCAGACCGAGCCCGTCCGCGACCGACGCCGGATAGTTCCGATCGGAGCGGCCACAGCCCGCGGGCTCCCCCGTCTGGCCGGGGATCTTCGGGCCGGCCGTGTATGAGTCACCCAGCGCCACGTAGGGCCCGTTCGGGGGTGTGAAGAGCGACGAGGCGGCACCGCCCTCGCCCCAACCGATTCCGACCGCGGTGAGCAGCGCGCCGCATGCGAAGGCCGCCCCCACTCCGAGCCATGTACGAGTTCTCATCTGAGGTTCTGCCTCCTGGTGCGGGATTCCGAGCGAAGGCAGGTGGAGCAGCTCACGCGGGCACGTGAACAGCGGTCGGCCGTTGTCGGCCGCCAGGCGTAACCGACACACGAGGCCTTGGCCAAAGGCATGGCACAGCCTGTCTCGAATTCAGGCTTCCCGAGCAGGGCCCTTCCAGTCGTCGTGCCGCTGCTGGCAGTCGCCTACTGCCGTGGCAGTACACGCAAGCCGGTTCGTCCTTCGAGGGCACGACAGGCCGCATCCGGCTTGGCCTCGACGGCTTCGAGGCCACGGCTCCATATTCGGAGTCGCCCATCGCTGTCAGCCGGAGTGGGCTCCGGTCATCAGGGCTGCGAGGTCATCCGGGTGCAGGAACGACGGCGGTGGTGGCGGTCCCCACGAGTAGAGGCCCTGGGCGCCCTCGAGGTCCTGCGGTGTCCACAGTTGGTCGTCGACGATGCAGTCCATGTCGGAGTAGTACTCGCTGAAGTTGCCCGCTGGATCCTTCAGGTACCAGAAGAAGTTGGAGCCCCCGTAGTGGCGCCCGAGTCCCCAGACATGCCGTTCGGGATGGTCCTCGAGCATGGCGTGCGCTCCGCGGCCGACGTCGTCGATGTCGTCGACTTGCCATGAGGTGTGGTGCAGGAACGGCACTGGCGCGGAGAGCACGAGGATGTTGTGGTGATCGGTCGAGCAGCGCATGAAGGTGCCGGCACCCTTGATGTGGTCGCTGATCCTGAAGCCGAGGCCGTCGACGAAGAACCCCTGGGTGACGGCGTAGTCGGTTGTGCCGAGGACAGCATGGCCGAGCTTTCGAGGCCTGACCCGATCGGTCCGCAGCACGCCCGGCGCACGGTCTCCGGTGCGTTCGTAGCGTCCGGGCCCGTTGTACGGAGTGCCGGGGTGGCTGTCCTGCACGACACGGGGTGCGATCTCCAGGAACGCGCGGGTCCCTGTAGCCCTCTCGACAGCGCTGATCCAGCAAGGGCCCCGGTCGACCGTGATCCCCATGCGTTGCAGATTGTGGGTGGCGCGTCCGAGGTCGTCCTCGTCGTCGACACCGACGTGCACGTCGACCAGTCGCCGAGTCGGGGCATGGACGATGTGCAGCTGCCGGCCACCGTCCCGGGTGGCGAACCAGCGTTCCCCCTCCGAGACGGCCTCGGGGATGAGCCCGAACTCCTCGTAGTACGTGGCGACCTCGTCCACACGTGGGACGCCCATGGTGATGGACGTCAGGCGGTGCAGAGCCATCGGGGTCTCTCCTCTCAGAGGTGCGACTCAGGTGGTGCTCGGTGTGGCAGCGACCATGCGATTCCGCAGCTCGCCGATGCCTTCGACATGGCTGGTGAGTACGTCACTGTCAGCCAGCCAGCGCTGCGGATCACGGCCGATGCCGACACCGGACGGTGTGCCGGTGAATATGACGTCACCGGGCAGCAGCGGAGTGCTCGCCGAGAGAGTGGCGACCAGCGCCGGGACGGAGAAGATCAGGTTGCTGGTACGGCCGAGCTGCACCGGCTCCCCGTTGATCGCGCAACCCAGCTCGAGGTCGTCCGGGTCGGCGAGCTCGTCCAAGGTCACCAGCCATGGCCCGACGGGTCCGAAGCCGGGCAGTGACTTGCCCATGCTGAACTGCGGCGGCGTTGCCGCCATCTGGAGAACCCGCTCGGAAATGTCCTGCCCCACCGAGTAGCCCGCGACGAAGTGGAACGCATCCCCGGCAGACACACGAAGGGCATGGCGACCGATGACGACTACGAGCTCAACCTCCCAGTCGACATGACCCCCCTGCGGAATCTCGATGTCGGCTCGGGGCCCTGTGATGCAGCTGGGGAACTTGGTGAACACCGGCGGCGTCATCGTGGGCGCGTCGTACCCGGCCTCCGCCGCGTGCTCGCTGTAATTGAGCCCGATCGCGAAGACCTGTCTCGGTGCGGGCACTGGCGAGTCAAGGTCGTCGGCCGAGAACGGGGAGCCCTTCTCCCAGCCGGCCGTCGCCGCCCAGGCGGTAAAGGCACCCCAGTCCTGGTAGACGCCTTGCGGGTCGGGCCCGAACCGGCCTCCACTGGCCTTTTCGACGTCGTGGGCGATCTCGTGCCCGGGATCGCCGGTGACGACGACGAGACGGCCCTTCAGGTTGGCAACGCGCATGCGGACGACTCCAGGTCGAGTGAGGAGTGGTGTCTCAGACCAGCGGGGTGATGTGGTCGTCGCGGTCGAGCAGGGCTTTGCCGTAGACCTCGTAGCCGATGGCGGGGGTGGCCACGGCGTGGCGGGCGGCGACCGCGGAGTCGCGCCAGATCCGCTGGAGCGGGTTGGCCTCGGCAAAGCTCCCCGCGCCGTGAGCGGTGAGCAGGATGTCGATCGCCTTCGTGATGTGGTCGACGATCCATCCGGTGTCGGCACGGACGCGGGCGCGGGCAAGGTGGTCCGGGTACTCGCCGGCCGCGGCCGCCCGGTCGATGTCGTCAGCTGCCCGGTAGGCGTGGAGATGGGCGGTGTCGATCATCATGGCGGCTTCGGCCAGCTGGAGCTGGAAGGCGACCGAGTCCGCCTGCGTGGTGTAGAAGGTGTACGAAACAGGCTTCTTCGCGGCATTCGCTCGGACGATGTCCAGCGCCGCGCGGCCCAGGCCGAGCTGCGTGCCGGTCAGCACGAGGGCGAGGAAGGGCACGAACGGCGACCGGAACATCACCTCCTCTGTCCGCTCGGTGCCGTAGTTGCCTTCGATCGCCTGTGGCACCGAGATCACGCGGTGGTCGGGTACGAAAACGTCCGTGGCGGTCAGGCAGTTGCTGCCGGTGGACTTCATCCCGGCGACGAACCAGGTCTCCTCGAATGAGAGGTCGCTGCGCGGGACCAGGACCAGCCCCTGGTCGACGACCTCACCCTGGTCATCAGTGACCGGGATGCCGAGCACGGCCCACGAGGCGTGGTACGAACCGGAGTTCCAGAACCAACGTCCGGTGACCTGGTAGCCGCCCTCCACCCTGCGGGACTCGGAGGACGGAGTGAGCACGCCCGAGACCAGGGCGTCGGGATCATCGGCCCACACGTCGTCCTGGGCCTGTTGCGGGAAGAGCCCCGTCATCCATGCGCACACGTTGAGCAGGGCGACCACCCAGGCGGTTCCGCCGTCAGCTTCCCCAACGGCGGCCGAAACGTCGAGCATCGTGCGCATCGACGTCTCGTACCCGCCGTAGCGCTTGGGCTGCGCAACCTTGAACAGGCCGGCGTCGCGACAAGCCTGGATGCTCTCCTCGACGACCCGGCGGTCCTGCTCACCTTGAGGGGCGTTCTTGCGTATCAGCGGCTGGATCTCGGCGATGCGCGCGAGCAGCTCGGCTGTGGTCGGGACGCCACCGGTGCCGAAGGAACGGTCGGTCACAGTGGTCATGAAGGTGTCTCCTTTGACGCCGTCGAGTCGGGACGCGAGGTCGGCCCGCGGTCGATCTGATGGGCTGGTCGGTGATGTCAGCGGGCGCACGCGGCGATGAGGTCGACGATGTCCGGGCGTGACCGCTCGCAGAAGCGTGAGTGGGTGCCGAAGGTGCGGTTGGCGTAGACGAGCGGGGCGACGGCGCCACGACTCCTGGCCGACCGCACCAGGCCGAGCAGCAGCAAGTGATCACCGGCCTCCACCGTCTGGTGCAGGCCGCACTCCATCCAGCTGGGAGCGTCGGTCAGTCGCGGGAGCCCGCGCTCGAAGTACCAGTCAGTCGCGCCGAATCGGTCGACGTCCCGGCGTGCGAAGACCGCCGCGAGGTCGTCCTGCGTCTGGCCGAGGATGTTGACCGCGAAGCGCCCGGCGGTCTGGATCGGAGCGAGGAGCGACGAGCGACGGTCCAGGGCGAGGCTGATCAGCGGCGGATCCAGCGACAGGGAGGCGAATGAACCCACCGTCGTCCCGAAGGGGACACCGTCGACAGCGGAGGTGACGATCGTGACCGGAGTGCACACACCAGACATCACGTCGCGGAACTGCTGCTGGTCGATCATGGCCACTCCCATCCACACGCCGTATATCAACCTTGTTGATGCTCTCGGCGGTGGTGGTCGCATGTCAAGGGCTTCACCCACACATGTCAAGTTGGTTGATTTATAGGCCCGGCTCCGAAACACTTCCAACAGTGGCGCCACCCGTCTTGCGGGGCCCTGATCGCAGGTTGGTGCGCGAGTCAGACCCCTCCCCCTGCGCCCCTGCACGTCAGCGCGGTTCACCATGGAGGAAGTAATGACTGTCGCGGTAACCGGTGCCAGCGGACAGCTGGGACGCCTCGTCGTCGAGGCGCTTCTGCTCACGGATACGCCGGTAGTAGCCATCGTTCGAAACCGTGCCAGTGCCGCCAAGCTGGCAGAACGGGGCGTAGACGTCCGACAAGCGACGTACGACGACCCGAGACTGCTCGACAAGGCACTCACGGGCGTCCAGAGACTCCTGCTTGTCTCGGGCAGCGACTTCGGCGTCCGGGTTGGTCAGCACGTCAACGTGATTCGCGCCGCCGAGCGGGCGCATCTAGAGCTTCTCGCCTACACCAGCATCCCGAATGCGCATCGCAACCAGATGGTCATGGCGCAGGACCACAAGGCAACCGAGGCGGCGCTCGCCGATGCCAACGTGCCGCACACGTTCTTGCGCAACGGCTGGTACTGGGAGAACTACATACCAAACTTGGCGCGTGCCGTGGAGACCGGTGTCATGTACGGTGCCGCCCGCGAAGGTCGCGTCTCCGGCGCCGCCCGCGCCGACCTCGCGGAAGCGGCCGCCACCGTGCTCACGACAGAGGGCCACGCCGGACGCGTCTACGAGCTCGGGGGCGATGCCGTCACGTATGCAGGCTTGGCAGCAGCCATGTCCGACGCAGCCGGCAAGCCGGTGCGGTACGAGGACCTCCCACCGAAGGACTTCACCGCCGCCCTGGAGCGGGCCGGCGTGCCGACGGGATTCGCGCAGGTGCTGACCGACGCCGACCTGCGCATCGCCGAGGACGCTCTGTTCATCGACAGCGGCGACCTCGCCGGACTCATAGGCCACCCAGCGACTCCGGCGGTCGAGGTTTTCCGCGCGGCTCTCGATCGACAGTGACGCATAGCTGCGGATCCGCCAGGTGCGCCAGCTTCAGCGGCCGGTCGATGACCGGCAGCCCCGCTTGGTGCGACAGCAATTGGCGCACGGTGACGTCACTCTTGCCGGCCTCGCCGAACTCGGGCCAGTAGGCGGCCACCCGTTCGTCGTAGCTCAGCAGTCCGCGGGCGTGGGCGACTGCGACCGCCAGTGATGCGATCCCCTTGGTGGCGGAGTACACCGGCACCAGCGTGTTCTCCTGCCACGGCTCTCGTGTCAGGCCGTTGCGGTAGCCACCCCAGAGGTCTACGGCCTTGACCCCGTCCCGGTAGACGACACACGCGGCACCGACCTCTTTGCCGTCGGCGAAGTTTCGCCGGAACGCGTCCGCGACGGCAACAGGTCGCCCAGCTGATGTCCGGAGATCTTCTCGGCCAGGGAGACGAACTCGGCGGTGTCCGCGATGCCGTAACGGTGTGTCAGGTACCAGGTGCGCACCAAAGTGAAGAGCGGCCGGTGGACGGACCGATCCAGGTGGCTCCGTCGGATCCGCCCGGAGCGGGAGCCAGCGGCGTGAACGACGTCCCTTGGTCCGCTGTCCCCCTTCGGCGGACGGCGACGGGTCCAGGCCTCCTCCGCCCCGCGGGACTCGTGCGGGGCAACCGGAGAGATTCGGTCACCCCACGCCGCGGAGCTCAAGAAGGTATGCGGCAGTCAGCGCAACAGCACGGTCCTCGTCATGCGACAGCTCCACGAGGGCACGGGACGCCGTCGTCCCCGGAATGTCCGCCAGTGCTTGGGTCAGCCGCCCGCGTGCAGGTGCCTTGGCTGTGTCGTCGGCAAGGCGGTCGACGAGCCTGGTCGCGATCTGATCTGCCGTCGCGGTGTCGCTCGCCAGCACGCTCAGTGCATCGGCTGCATCGGTGTCGTTCCTTCCCTCCACGATCATGTCGATGAGCGCCGGGACCGCATCGGCCACCCCACATGTACCGAGCGCCAAAGCCGCATACCCGCGGACCACGGCGTCGGGGTTCGCAAGGGCAGCCCGCAGCTGCGCGGTAGCTTCATCACCAGGCATCTCGACGAGGGCCTGAACGGCACGCTCCCGCACCGCGGCCACCGATGAGCTGAGGCCCTCTGCCAGCATCGCCACGGGATCGTTGTCCGATCGCGCCAACGCCCATCGCAGGGCCCCCGCGACGTTCGGCTCCGACTCGCTGAGTGCCGCCTCGACCAGGGCCTCCACTGGCACCGGAATCTCGTCGCCCGAGGAGAGGACCGCGCGCTGGCGCACGTCGGCGCTCTTCGACCCCAGTGCTTGGAGGAGCGCAACGACCTGGAGCACGTCTTCCCAGCCGACGGGGTCCGCGGCATGGATCCGGCGGAGCCGCGTGAGTAGCTCGGTCTCGGCCGCGATGCGATCGCGCGTCTGACGGATGAGGTCGCCGACGAGTGCCGAAGGCGTGAAAACGGGATCGTCGAGCGCGCGCCCGATCTCACGCAGCGACAGACCCAGCGACCGCAAGCTCTCGATGTGGAAGATCCGCCGGATGTCCTCCGCGGAGTACTCCCGATAACCGGATCCCGTACGGCCCGAAGGCCGCACGAGGCCCAGCGATTCGTAGTGCCGGAGCATGCGGGCACTGACCCCGGACCGTTTGGCCACCTCACCGATCAACACAGGTCAATCGTCTGCCTTGGGGGCTCCGGCGAGTGCCGCGACGCGCTTGGCCTCCTCGATCGCCAGCTCGAATCCGGCGTCGGGGTCCCGCAGCAGCCGATGTGTGGCGAGCGCGTGCGCACGCACGCGCGGGTCGTCAGCGGTCGTCGCGGCGTGCAGGGCCGGCCCGGCCACTTCACCCAGCGCCACCAGCGCCTGGCTGAGACTCAGCTGCGTCTCCCGCTCACCGCGCCCGAGCTGCGTCGCCAGGACCGTGGCCAGGGCGGGCTCCTCGCCTTCCGGGACGAGCACAACCGCGGCCCGCCAGGCGCTGCGCGCCACCTCGTCATCGGCGTCGGACAACAGTGCCCGGGTGATCACCGGCCACGCCTGCCGGTCCCCGATCTTGGACAGCGTGTGCAGCGCCTGGCTGCGTGCCTGCGCACGCTCGGAGCGGACCTCGCGGAGCAGCTTGGGGAGCGTCAGGGACACCGGGTGGCGGGTGAGCGCCCAGGTCAGCATGTCGCGGACGAAGAACTCGGGCTCGATCGCGCATCGTTCGATGAGTTTGTCGACGAAGCACGAGGCGGGCGCCGTGCCGACCGCCAGAGCGGCCCGCAGCCGCACGGACGAACGACTGTCCTCCAGCCCCTGGAGCGCTCGCTTCGCATCCGTGTCCCCTCTCGTCATGGTCATCGGGACCACCTCCTTGGGAAGCAGTCAAGACCTTGTCACCGTGTCAAGGTCAAACGGGGCCGGCGGCCCGATCACGCGTCGCTGAGAGGATGCCCCCGGGTGTGCGCCAGGTGGTCCGGCTCCAGGTGCTCGATGATCGCGGCGCGGTCGCGTGCGGCGTAGGCGCGCGTCAGGTCGAGCGCCCGCCATACGGCCTTGTTGATCCGGGGGGTCGGTGAGGGATCCGGAAGTCCTTCATCGCATCTCCGTGCTCGATCGGTCGGCAGCGTCGGCTGGGGTGCGGGGGCGAGGTACGGCGGACGCACTCCCCGGGTCGAGGCGCTCGTTCACATCCAGGCGGAAGGTGCCGTACGGGTTGATTTTGGACCAGAACAGTGCGGTCAGGCCGTGCCGGTCTTCGTCGCTCAGCTTTTTCGCCCAGGCCGGTTCGGCCAGGACCCGGTCAGGGCGCCGTCCTTGCGTAGTGGAGCACGGTGTTCGCACTGTTCCAGTTCTCGACGGCCTGGAGCCCGCCGTGGATCTCGCGGCGCAGGCCGGGGCTGGCGAGGTAGTGACAAGCGAAGACCGTGCGCACCGCGCGCCCGAGTTCTTCAAGAGCTTGGTAGGTGGGGTGCTTGGGACCGCCGCGGGCGAAGCGCCGGCACCTGCTCGGCCTCCGCCTTACCCAACCGGAGCGCGGTGTCGTACTTGACCATCAGATCGTACTGCTGCTCGATCAGCCCCCAGAGGTTGAGCAGCTCGGTGAAGGCGAAGCCGACGACACTTGCGCCGTGCGTGTCCACGTAGTTGGACGGGAGTAGATACAGACGTTCTTCCGACGGTGATGAAGTGCCGCCGGACGTGCCGCAGCGCGGCCTCGCTCTCGCCGTGCTCGCCGGTCGCCACGATCGCCCGGGTGCCCATGTTCGTGCCCAGCGCGAAGAGGGCAAGCAGCAGGCGGCGCTGGAGGACATCACGTTCGATGCGCTCGTAGGCGGCCACCGAGGAGAACTCCCCGGTGAAACCGGTCAGGGTCTGCACCAACGAACCCAGCTCAGGACCGATGGGCCGGGTGTTTAAGGGCCCCACCAAGGGTTTTCGCCACGGCCACCCTCGACGCTAGCCTTCGCCGTGGAGATCAACGGGTTCACGAACACCATCCCGCCGGGCCGACCGTGCCGGTAGTGGGGGCATCAATCCGTTCTTGTACGCGATGACGACGAACTGGGCGCGATCGCGGGCGCCGAGTTTGGCCATCGCACGTTGCACGTGGGTTCGCACGGTGAGGACGCTCAGGTGCAGCTCAGCCGCGATTTCGTCGTTCGACTTGCCGTCGGCGGCCAACTTCATCACCTCTACCTCACGATTCGTCAGATCTGCGAGGCCGGGGGTTGTGATCGTCGTGGCCGGCCGGCCCGGCGACGGGGTGGCGACGAACTGCGCAATGAGGGCTTTGGTCGCCCCCGGGGACAGCATGCTCTCGCCCGCGGCGACGATCCGTATGCCTTCGAGCAGCGCGTTGGTCGTGACGTATTTTCCCAAGAAGCCACTGGCGCCTGCGCGGAGTGCACGGGCGACATGCTCATCGTTCTCGAAGGTCGTGAGGATGAGCACGCGGGTGTTGGTCAAGGCGGGGTCGGCACAAATTGCCTCAGTGGCCGCCAACCCGTCCATGCCCGGCATCCGCACGTCCATCACGACGACGTCGGGTTGGTGGGCGCGAGCCAGGCGGATCGCCTCGGCTCCGTCCTCGGCCTCGGCGACGACCTCAAGGTCGTCGCAGGAGTCGATCAATATCTTGAAGGTCCCTCGCAACAGGGCTTGGTCGTCAGCGAGGAGGATTCTCGTCGTCATGTTGGCGTCACCGGCCCGGTTCGGTTGCGATGTGCGGAAGTGCAGGCGGTCCGATGTGTAGAGGAAGACTGGTGAGAACCTCGAAACCGGTGCTGCTGCCGTTGATCTCCAAGCGGCCCCCCACAGCTTGAGCACGCTCCCGCATTCCGATAATGCCGTAGCCGCCGTGGTCCTCCCGGCGAGAGGAGGCGTCGCTGGTCTCGTTCGAGACGCGGATCGTCAGGCGGGAAGCGTCGTAGGCGAGCTGCAGAGATGCTTTCGGTGTCGCGGAGTGCTTGGTCGCGTTCGTGAGCGCCTCCTGGATGATGCGGAAGGCGGTGAGGTCGACTCCGGGCGGCAGTTCTCGAGCCGCTCCTGCAGTCTGCAGATCGACGATGAGCCCAGCAGAGCGGCAGGCTTCCAAGAGGGCCGGGAGTTGGGCCAGCCCTGGGGCCGGTTCCAACGTGTCGGCGTCTGCGTCGTCGGCGTGACGTAGGACACCGATGGTCGCGCGTAGTTCGAGCATGCCGTTCGAGGTGGTCCCTTGTAGGTCGGTCAAGAGCTTCCTGGAAGTCTCCGTGCTGATGTCGAGCATGTGGGCTGCCGTGCCCGCCTGTGCGTTGGCCACTGCCATGTGGTGCGCGACGACGTCGTGCAGTTCGCGGGCGATGCGCATTCGCTCCCCGGCCACTCGGAGTCGTGCTTCCTCGTCGCGCGTGCGCTCGGCGTACTCGGCCCGCGCGCGGACGGCGTCCAGGTAAGCCTGGTGAAGTTGGGACCGGCTCCCGAGGGCCAAGGGGAGCAACAGCCAAAGTGCCGGTCCCACGGTGCGCAGGAGCACCGATCCATCGATATGGAACCCGATCGCAACTGCCACTACCAGCGCCGTGGCAGCACCTCCATACGTCCAGGCCGTCGCGCTGCTTGTCCTGGCAGCCAGCCAGTAGAGGGCGACCATCAGCGGGGCAAGCAACAGGGGGGTCATGAGGTAGCCCATCCCACCAGTGGTGACGACACATGCGGTCGTCACCACAACGGTGATGCGTGGGTGCTGACGCGCCCTGAACAGCGCCAGGCATGCCACCACAGCCAATACCTCGGCAACCCAGACGTTCCTTGGTCTGTCGCCGTCCGGAGTGGCGAGATTGGCTCCGAGAATCGCGCCGCCCAACAGCGCGAGCACGATAGCCCCGTCTGTCAGCCATGGACGCCGGTCGACATACTGATCCGGGCGAGCCCCCATTGGCTCCACCTCCCCGCGCACCTCGAAGGCAACGGCTCTGGGGCCCATCCTCTCGCGAGCGAATCCCGTCGTGCGACAGCGCCCACTCGGTGGCTGGCGGCCGACTGCTGTGCCCCGCCCTCGGGTCTCCGTCCTGCTGCCAGCGGCTCACGCCGGAGGCGCGGCCGCCATCTTGTAGCCGGACACCTGGGCGATCGACTTCCCGTCCTCGCTGAACTCGAGCAGCGCTCGGTAGGACAGGCTGACTCGGGCATCGGCCCACATCCCGCGCACCGGCTGGATGCGGTAGAAGACCTGCATCCCCTGGTCCGGCGGCTTGATGTTGTTGAACAGGGAGGTGTCTGCCGCCCAGGGGAACTGGTCCAGGCTGATCTTCGAGGCGTGACGGATCTCGTCGATGTCAGTGACGACCGCGGCGATCCCCTGCATCTGCAGCGATCGGGTTGTGAAGCGACCGTAGAAGCCGTCGGGCGGCAGGTAGGCGATGTCGTAACTGACATGGGGATTGCGCCGGATGTGGACGTGCTTGCGCGTGTTCTTGAAGGTGTGCATGTACACGATCAGCCCGTCGCCGGCGAGGTGCATCCTCGCCGAGGACGGAAACCCGTCGGCGTCGATCGTGGCCAGGCTTGAGAGCTCCTCGGTGCGCAGCAGCTCAATGATCTCGGCCTCGATCTCCGCCACGGTCGGTTCAGGTTTGGACATGGTCGCTCCTTCTACTCGGGTGAACTTGGTCGTGAGAGCCACCCAACGCCCCCTTTGGCGGGAGGGTCGTTGTCGGAGAACCCCGAGGGCTAGGCGTTGTCTTCACATGTCACGCCCGCAGCAGGCATGACACGAGGTGCCTAGTCGACACAGACGTTGGGCACGGCGGCGCGGCGGAGCACTTGTCGGAAGCAACGTATTCCGGCCGGGTAGTGGGCGAGAGCGTCCAGGAACTCCAGGTCGAAGAAGGTGTCCTGCAGGGCACGAACGGTTTCCCAGACAGCCAGGTTGACGAGAACGTTGCTGCTCCCGATGCCGCGGTAGAGCTGGGCCTGGATGAACCCGTTGCGGCCCTTCATGTATGCACCGGTCTTCTGGTACGCGTGGATGGCTTGGTCGACCGTGCCATCCGGAACGACGAAGATGTCCAGCAGTGTGAAGGCGCCATTGGTGGCCTGGAATTGTTCGGCGAGCGGAACGTCGGGACACAAGTCGACGTACTCGATCGCAGATGGGCCGGCAGCCGGTTCCCCCGCCGCCGAGGCGGGCTCCTGCTCCCACGGTGCGCCCAGGCAGACACCGGGCACTTCCACCGGCCGCACCAGGTGCGGGTATGCCGCCGATCCGTCCGGATAGGTCGGGAGCAGGGCCTGGAACTCGGGACTCATGAAGGCGTTCTGCAGGTCCTTCGCGGACTGCCAGTCGGCGACGTTGGTGACGATGCGGCCGGCCTCTCCGCGGTACAGTTGCTGGGAGATGTTCCCTGCCTTCGTCTTCATGACCTCCGAGTCCAGGCGCCATACCTCGATGACGTCGTCCTCCAGGCCGGGAGGCGTGACGATGGTGTTCACAATCGTGACGGGCTCGTCTCCGGACTCATTCAGCTGAGCCATGAACGGCGCCCGAGTGTCGAAGTCGTTCAGTGTGATCATCGGCGGTCTTCCTCAGTCTGTGGCGATCGACGCTGGTCGACCGGCGAACCGCTAATTGTGGTGATCTCCGTCGTACCAGCGCTCCGAGCCCTGTCCGCCCCCCGGTTTGGCGAGATCGGGCTGCATGACGCCTGCGCACTGCGGAACTGCTCACTGCGACGTCCCGACGTCCTGCGAGGCCCCGTGCTCGAGGACCGCGATCTCGGTCCCCTCCGGTGCCAGGTCGCGCAGTAGTCCGCAATGCATCTTCTGGTGGACCGGGGCGAGGCCGGCTTGGTGGATCGGCACGGCGAACCGGGGCGCCACCGTCCGCAGGTAGTCGATCGCCTCGCCGATCTTCATCCACGGCCCACCGATGGGAAGCAGCAAGACGTCGACCGATCCGGCCGGAGCATCCAAGGCGTCACCAGGGTGCAGCAGGCTGCCGTCGATGATGTACCCGTTGTTCGGCACGATCGGGAGTGCGGCGTGGATGCACGCGTGGTCACCGCCGACGACCTCGACCCTGGCCCCTCGAAGGACGAACGTGCTCCCGGGACCGACGATTCGCATCCGGCTTGGTGCGATGTCCCCGAGTCCCGCGAGGGCTGCCTGCGTGTGAGCGTTGAGCACGAGCTCGGCCGCAGGGTTGTCGGCCAACAGCTTGCCGAGGCGCTCGCCGTCGACGTGGTCCGCATGCGCGTGCGTGAGGAAGACCGCATCGAGGTCGACCACCTGCTCGAAGTCCCGCGAATAGCCACCGGGGTCGAACAGAAGGCGAATGATGCCGTCATCGCCCGAGAGCTCCACCAGCACGCACGCGTGCCCGTAGTGCGTCAGCTTCATTGTGAGATTCCTTGCCGGCGGTCCATTACGGGTGGACGATCGTCATCCACATGGGCTTCCTGCGCTGCTGCATGTCCTGGATCGCCCTGACGGTCTCGGCGAGCGGGAAGTGGTGCGTGATCAGGTCGTCTGCCGTGACGGCACCGATCTCGAGGAGCTTCAGCACGTCCACCACGTCGTTGCGCGTGTCGCCCCTGGTGCCGACGAAGCGCCAGCAGTTACCCATGATCGCGATCGGCGGGATGGGCACCGGGACGGTGTTGCCGCCCATGTGCGCCAGAACGCCGCCTGTGGCCATGGACGCCATGGCGTGAGCGGTGATCGGGCTGGACGGCACATAGTCGAGGACAGCGTCGACGCCCTGCGGAACCAGACGCCGGATCGCCCCGGTGAGGCCGCTGCTGGCCTCCCAGCCCTCGGGTAGATTCTCGGTCGCAATGGAGTCGACGGGGATGCCGTCGGCCTCCGCCAGCTTCTCGACGTCCTTGAGCCGTTCGCCGCTGCGGCCCACCAATATCAGCCGGCCAATGCCGAACTGCTTGGCGAACTTGACGCTCGCGGTGCCCATCGTGCCGGTCGCCGCGGTGATGACCACGGTCGCAGCCTGTGGCAGGTGGCACTCCTTCAGTATCCGGACGGCGTTACCCAGGTCGTGGACCTTCGCGCCGACGTCGAAGCTGACGTTGTTGGGCAACCTGTCGAGCAGCCAGAACGGGACGCGAACGTACTCGGCCAGCCCTCCGTCGTGGTAGCGCTCGTACAGCGGCAACGGACCGTCGCTGAACGCCGCGTGGCCGATCATCGCGTACTGAGCACACATGTTCTCGCGGTCGGATCGGCAGTAGACACAGTGACCGCAGCTGAGCTGGGGGTGGACTCGGACGCGCTCGCCTCCGGTGAAGCCCGGTACGTCGGGTCCGACCTCCGAAACGGTGCCTGCCATCTCGTGCCCGAGGATCGTCGGCAGCTGCTTGAAGGCCCCCATCTTGAGCAGCGACATCATTCCTGGGGCAAGGCCGGCGGACTCGACCTTGACGATCACTTCACCTGAAGCCGGTTCGGGAACCGGGACCTCCTCAAGGACAAGGGCACTCTCGGCGTCGTGGGCCCGCGTTGCCAGCATGGTGCTCATGCCTGGCTCCTTTCGACGGCTGCGCCCAGCCGCTCAGGCGAGTAGGGGTCGGCAGTGCGCGTGGTACCGATGACCTGCGGAAGTTTGAGGTGCGACAAGAGCGAGACGTGGGTCGACTGCTCGCGCGGAATGCTGGCGTGGGCCAGGCCGAACGGAATCCGCACGAAGTCGCCCGGATGCAGCTCAACGATGCCCCGCTGCGTCGCGAGGGTGCGGATGCCGGAGACCTGGTACTGGATCTCGTCGGCGTCGAGCGTCCGCCGGTAGCGCCGACTCCCGTCACCGGCCGTCGTGTTGACGTATCCGAGTCGAATCGTCGGTGTGGCGTAGATCCACGTGGCGCCGGCACCGTCACCGATCGAGTGCACCCGCATCCGCTCGGGCTCGGCGTGCACGCGCTCGAGGAGCAACGTCTCGTCCGCGGGGAACACCGCGATGTCGTGGCCCACCGCCCCCATGCACTGGGTGACGGCCTCGTTGACCTCGCCCGGCTCCCAGCCGGGGAACGGCGGCATTACCGGCTGCGACGTCCGAATCGGCTCGACCAGCTCGGCGACCGGCGCGGGCAGGTACAAGACCAGGTGGCTCTCCTTGCGACCGTAGTTGTCGTGGCCGACCCCACACGGGATCCGGGAGAACTCGCCCGGCCGGTGCTCGATGACCCCGAGCTCGGTCATCAGCGTCCGTTCACCATCGATCTGGTACGAGATCTCATCGACATCGCAGTTGCGGTGGTAGAACGGCTGACGACCGTTCATGACCTGCCACTCGACCCGGAGTTGGTCGTTCTCGTACACCCCGCGCGGGGGCGCGAACTTCTGCTCGACGTACTTCTGCGGGAAGTGAACGACGGGCAGGAGCTCGTGATCGTTCCACAGCTTGATCGGCAGCTTGTTCGGATAAGGAGACGCGAGGAGCAGATCCTCGTCACGATCGATGCTGCGCAGTGGCCGATCAGATCCGATGGTCATCACGTCTTCGACGACCCTCATGGAGACCTCCTCGTCTCGGAATATGGGTGGCGCCGCGGCAGCATCCCCGTGACGCCGGGACGACGCTCCGATGTGGCAGCTCTGCGATTCAGCGCCGAGCGCGCGCCTCCAGGACCCCGCCTTACCCCACCCACGGCGTGCCACCGGGGTGCGACGGCGCGTGGCGAGGGCCGCACACCATTATTATCAACCTGGTTGATATATGTCTACGTACTTGACGCTTGTCGCCTCGCGTCGCCCGTCACAGAGGAGCGCAGCTGCGCGCGGCGCGATGGATCAGAGGTCTTGCCCCCGGAGTGCCAGCGAGCTCCCGCGTCAGGTCAGCCACTTGTGCGTCCATGACGGCGCCTGGCGCGGCACGACAGCGTTCCTGGCCGATCCGTCCGCGTCCGCGCGACCGCTTCCAGACGCGCCCCGGAGGATCGGCTCAGGCGCTCCACGTCGTGGCCGAGGTCGTCGTGACCACAGCAGCGCTGCGCGCCTCGTTGGACTTGGCCGGGCTACGCCCATACCGTTCACCGTCCCCGCGCTCGGCGAAGACGCGTCTGCAGGTTGCGGACCGGCGTGAGCTCACGGCGCGTTCTCCACCATGTCAGCGGATGCGGCCAGCGAGTCTCGGGAGAAGGCCAGAACTCCTGGACGCCCGCGTTGAACTCCGCCCCGAGGATGATCGCGAAGCCGAGGAAGAAATTGAAGAGCAAGAAGGCGATGGCCGTTGCCAGGGCGCCGTAACTGATGCCGGCCTGTGCGGTCCAGCTGAGATATCGGCGCAGGCCCTCGCTTGCAGCCATGAAGAACACGCCCGCGACAAGTGCGCCTCCGAAAAGGCGACGCCACCGAAGCGTGTGCTGTAGAGCCAGCTTGTACAGGGTGGTGAGCGCGACGATCAGCAGCAAGCCTGTCCCGGGATAGTAGAAGATGTCGATGAGACGCAGGCCGGGTTCGCGCCACTCCACCGGCAGCACGCGGCCCGCGAGCGAGGGGCCAAGGGCCACCACAGGCAGGATCAGCACAGCGGCGATGAGGAACCCGATACAGAGGAGCAGGGCGAAGATGCGCTGCCAGACCGGGTGACGCGCAGATGCTTGCCCGTGTGCCGCGGTGATGGCGTCCACGAACGCGGCTATCGCTGACGAACCGGCCCACAAGGACAGTACGAAGCCGATCGAGAGCACGCCGCCGTGGCCCGGTTGAAGAACGTCGGCGACCGTCGGCGCCACCAGGTCGTCGCCTACGCTCGGGCTGATCAGCTTTCGGGAGAAGGTGATGATCTTGGACTCCACAACCGCGACGGTGTCCGGGCCGAACCAGTGGCCGACGTAACCGAGGCTGCCGAGCAGGACGAGCAGGAGTGGCGCCAAGGACAGCATCTGCCAGAATGCTGCAGCGGCCGAGCGCATGAAGATCGAGTCGGCCCAGGACTTGGCCGCGACATGGACGACCAGCCGACGGACCTGCCCGAATTTCCTGACGACCCGGCCCATATCCTGCGGCTCCATGGGCCGCTCCGTCTCGTCGTCCTCGTTCATCGCCACCGCAGGCTCGCCGAGCTCGATCTGCGCATCGTCGTCGAAGACGTCATCAGTCTTGATTGCTGTCTCCTTCGCCGAGGGAGGCCAGTTCCTCTGCTGTCGGGGTTCCATGCGAGTGGAACGACTCGATGGTCAGCAGTCCTCAAGCCTGTCCCTGGGCACGTACGGCCTTGCTCCAGGCCCGAGTTGCGAGCGACCGCCGTCGAGGAGATCTGCGCGGCGGGTCGTGTGCTTGCGGGTGCCGTGGATCAGGCGGTCGACCAGGCCGGGATCGGGCCCTGCGATTTCGGCGACCAATGCCTGTACGGCCGTCGCTTGTTTGCTCAGACCGGTGTCACCATCGCTCCACCTCACTCCTCGGCCACGAGAGCCTCATCCGGGCGTCGGCGCCGGCCCCACGCCTAGCTGTGTGCACGGCGCACCAGGTACTCCCACCCGGCTTTGATCTGGTGTGGGTTCCAGATCTGCTCACGCTTGAACCGGGTCTCGGCCTCGTTCGATGCAGTGCGTACGCCGCCGGCAGCCTCAGCGAGGAGCTGGGTGTGGCAGGCGCGCTCGAGCAGCACCGCATACATGACGGCCGTCGCGATGTCCGGGCCGACCGTCACGGCGCCGTGGTGCGGCATCAGTATCGCGTTGGCGTCGCCGAGTCCCTCGGCAAGCTCCCGGCCCAGGTCCCTGGTCGCGATCAACGCTCCTGTGACCGTGAACCGCGGCACCTGCGGATAGGCGAACGGCACTGCATCGTGAGAGATGGGCAGGAGCTCGCGCTGGAGCGAGGAGAAGGCGCTCAGCGCGGGAGCGTGCGTGTGCACCACTGCCCCGACACCTGCACGGCGAGCGAAAATCTCGGTGTGGATGGGGAACTCCAGATGTCGATTCCCGGTGCCCCGCAGCACCTCGCCCTCCGGCGAGACCAGGACAACCCGGTCCTCGTTGATCTCATCGAAGCCGAACCCCGAAGCTTTCATCCAGGCGCCCCGACCGTCAGGATCGCGGACTGAGGCGTGGCCCCACACCATGTCGGACAGGCCTGCGGTCGCGAGTGCACGGCTAGCGCTCACGACGTCGGCAACAACATTCATCTGGTCGAACCTCCTTCGAACGCGACCGGGGCCTGGCACAGGTTTCCGCCATCCGGATCCGCTCGAACCCGAGACCGCCTTCAATTGCCAGTCGTGACCCGGACCAGGACGGGCACCACGCACACGGCCAGCACCACGGCGAAGGCGACGGCGTCTCTCGACGTCGGCCGCGACGGCTGGGCTGAAATCTGGCCCGAGCCCCCCCGGGCCGTGATCGCGTCGCCCATCTCATCGGCACGCCTGAGCGAGGCCGTCATCGCGGTGGCCAGCATGTCGATCATCTCGCTTCTGCGTCGACGCCAGCGCTCCCGCCGGGTCGTCGCAGCAACACGTGGGCGCAACCGCCGTGCAGCGAAAAGCACACGGAACTCCTGGCTCAGGATCGGGAACGCCCGCAGTGTCAGCGCGAGGGTCACCGCCCAGTCATCAACCGGAAGTCCCAGCGCCTTGAACGGACGGCCCAGCTTCGAGACAGCGGGCGCGACCTCCGAGACGTTGGTCGTCCACGACACCAGTGCGCAGATCCCCATCATCGAGGCGGTCAGCAGGAGCAGCTGCAGGTAGCCGAGCAGGCCACCGAGACCGGCCGGGTCACCGCCTGCGGCGCCGAACGCCACGCCGCCGATGAGCAGGAGCACCCACAACAGGGGCGGCATCGTGGGCAGCACTCCACGCGTGACGCCGGCCAGCCTGCCCACGGCCAGCACGAACACGGTGAGCAGTCCGATCGTCGTCCAGGTAGGGAAGGACACCATCAGCACCGAGAAGACCGCCACGACGATCAGCTTGGTGCCTGCCCACAAGCGGTGGACGGGTGAGTTCCCGGGAACCGGACGCAGCAGCACCAGTGGCTTGGTGCGCCTGCGCTTCCGGATGGATTCGGTCTGGGCCGCGGTCATCGAGCGCCTCCGGTGTGAGTGGGCGCCGGCACGAGTGTGCCCTTGTGCAGCTGCAGGGTGCGCGGACACAGCTCGTCGAGTCCGGAGAAGTCGTGGGAGATGACGATCACCGTGAGTCCTGTGTCCCGGCGCAGCTCGGTGAGCAGCGCCAACAGGCCGCGCGAGCTCGCGGCGTCGAGGCCGGCAAGTGGCTCGTCGAGGATGATCGCGCGCGGTTCACGGGCCAGCAGACTGGCGAGCACCACACGCCGCATCTGACCGCCGCTGAGCTGGTCGATACGCCGACTCGCCAACGCGGGATCCAGACCGACAGTGACCAGGGCGCGCTCCACGCGGCTGTGGTCGCCGGGATCGAACCCGGACGCCGAAGCGATCTCGAACTCGACGCTGGCACGCATCAGCTGGAGCCGAGCGGCCTGGAACGACATCGCGACCGCACCCACTTGGTCCGACACCGGATGGCCGTCCAGCAGGCAGCTGCCCTTCGTCGGCTCCACGAGTCCAGCCATGATCCACGCGAGTGTCGACTTTCCCGAGCCGTTCAGCCCGTGGATCAGCACGCCGTCACCTTCGCCGATCGTAAGGTCGATGTCATGGAGGGCCGTCGATGCCCACGGGGTGCCGCTGCCGTACTCGTGTCCGACCCCCCGCAGCTCGAGCAGGGGTTGACCGCTGCTGTGGCTCGGCGCGAGCTTGGCGGCCGGGACGGGCGCCGAGATCACCATGTCCACGTTGTCTTCGTTGCCAGTCAGGTTGACGATGCGATCGGCGGTGCAGGCCTCGTCGTTGAAGTGGGTGATGTGGACGATCGCCATGTCGTGGCGCTGGGTCAGCCCTGTCAACATGTCGATGAGCGTGTCCCGGCCAGGCTGGTCGACCATGCTGGTGATCTCGTCGGCGATCAAGAGTCGCGGCTCCCGAGCAAGCGCTGCAGCGACCGCAAGACGTTGGAGCTCGCCGCCTGACAGGGCTCCGGTGTCGCGTTCACCCAGCTCCGCGAGACCTACCTCGGCGAGCAAGCGGTCAACGTCGACGGAGACGCCACACGGGAGACCCCACACGACGTCGTCGACGACGCGGGTACCGAGGACCTGGCTCTCCGGGTGCTGCATGACCACTGCGGTCCCACCGAACTGGCCGAGACCGACCGCCCCGGGGCGGTCGAGGGCGCCTGATGTGGCCTCACGACCGGAGAGCATCAGCATGAGAGTCGTCTTGCCGGAGCCGTTGGCACCGGTGACGGCCACGTGCTCCCCCGACGTGATGGTCAGGTTCAGCGGGCCGACAGCGTCCTGGACCGTACCGGGGTAGCGGAAGCAGGCGTCGCGCAAGGTGACCGGCACGGGTGCGACAGGGCGGTCGTCGTGGACGAAGTCCAGTTGGTGGACGTCCGGAACGCTGCCGAGTCGGGCGAACACTCGCGACACGGCCCACCAGGCGACCATGTTGATGATGGTCATGATGACCATCGCGGTCGAGATGACGAAGATCGGCCAGTAGTCGATCAGCGTCGCCGCGGCGTCGCGCACCCAGTCGCCGACCGACTCCAGCGCTGGCACCACGCTGAGGATGTTCGCGACGCCGTCGGAATAGCCGGTGATGAGCTCGAAGATCACCTTCCGGAATGCCGAGAGCACTGCCACGAGGGCTGCGACACCGACACCGAAGACGGCGCCCGCCGTGACAGCGGCGACGGAGATGCTCCAGATGCCTCCGCCCCGACGCTTCACGAAGCCGACCAGGCCACCGATGTAGACACAGATCACTATCGAGCAGGGACCTGCCAGGCTGACGACGAGGAACGTGACGATGGTGCTGGCGACCGCCGCTGCTCCGAGCACCCGAAGACGGTGGCGGAACGCCAGCAGAGCCATCGGCACGGTGCCGAGCGTCAGAAGCGGGGCTGCGAACGGCAGCGCGGTGGCGGGGACTACGATGGCGCTGCAGAGGGCGGCCATCACCGCCGCGTGCGCGAGTTCGGCTGGTTGCAGCGGCCCGGTTCGCCGGAGCACTTCAGTCTTCATGTTCGCAGCCCCCTCCGCTTCAGCTGACGTCAGGCGTCAGGTCCTCGGGCTGCTTGCGCTTGATCTCCCAGAAATCCGGATAGGAAGCGAGTGTGAGGACGGCATCCCACAGCTTGCCGGCCTCTTCGCCCCGAGGGATGCGAGAGAGCACCGGACCGAACACCGCGACACCGTTGACGTGGACGGTCGGGACGCCGGCGATGGCGCCGGGCACCTTCACGCCCTGGTCAGTACTCGCGCGCAGCGACTCCTGGTACTCCTCCGAGGCGGCGGCGTCAGCCAGCTCGGCCGGCAGACCGACCTCGTCAAGCGCCTCCGCGATGATCTTGTCGAAGTCCTTCTTCAGCAGGTCGCCGAAGGCCTTGTTGTCGCCGTTGTGGATGCGCGAGCCCAACGCGGCGTAGAGCGGCTCCACGATCTCCGCGCCGTGCGCGCGCTCGGCGGCCGCCAACACCCGGACCGGCGCCCACGCCTTCGCCATGATCTTCGGGTTGCTGAACTGGGTAGGAAGGTCATCCTCATTGAGGATCGCCAGGCTCAGGAGGTGGAACGACACCTCGAAGTCACGGACCGCCCTCGCCTCCAGGAGCCAGCGGGACGTGATCCAGCTCCACGGGCAGAACGGGTCGAACCAGAAGTCGGCACGGGCCTTGTCGGACATGGCATACCTCTCGGTGAGATGAAATCGGGTGCGATGGAGATCGAGTCACGGGCCGCTCACCCAACGTTTTGAGTCAGGGTCAGACCGTGCTCGAGTGGATGGTTTTATGCAGGTCAGCGCCTTCACCGCCGGTGCGGTGGCGCAACGCGGGCGCACGAACGCAGACTGACTGAGGCTCTGCGCGTCGGTTACTGGAGGCCCTCAGCCACCAAGCTCCGAGTCGCCCAAGCCCGCAGCTCAGCCGAAGTCCGGCTCGAGGTCTGCGCGGTCGCGCTTGAGCTCCCAGAAGTCCGGACAGGAAGCGAGCGTCAGGACGGCGTCCCACAGCTTGCCGGCCTCTTCCCCCGGCGGGACGATCCGGCCGATCACCGGCCCGAAGAACGCCACACCGTTGATGTGAAGAGTCGGAGTGCCGATACCACCGCCGGGCACGTCCATGCCCTCACTGTTGCTCTTCTTCAGCGCGGCGTCCCACGTGGGGTCCGCCGCCGCCTCCGCCAGCTCAGCGGGCAGACCGACCTCGGCGAGGGCGTCCGCGATCAGCACATCGAAGTCACGCGCAACGACGTCCTTGAATCCCTTGTTGCCGGCGTGGTGGATCCGCGAGCCGATCGCGGTGTAGAGCGGGCCGAGCATCTCACGGCCGTAGGCGTCCTCCACCGCCGCGGCCACGCGCACCGGCGCGTACACCTTGCGCAGCATCTCCGGGTCATTCAGCTGGTGGGGCAGGTCGCCTTCATTGAGCACGACCAGGCTCATCACGTGCCACGTCACTTCGAAGTCGCGGACCTTCTGCGCCTCGAGGAGCCATCGGGAGGTGATCCAGCTCCACGGACACAGTGAGTCGAACCAGAAATCGACGTGAGGCTTTTCGGGCATTGAGGAGTTTCCTCTCGTAGCGGCTGGACGATTCGCAACGCGGTGCGGCGCCGACCACACTCCAGGCCTATCAACGTTACTGACATATGTCAACGAGGTTGATACTCACTGCTGCGAGTGCCCCTCCCGGCAAACCGGAGGGGCAACAGGAGGCGGCTCGGGCCGGACGGGCAGACCCTCAGTAGATGCATAGTCGTCGGCGGACACGCCCCCACGCGTCCCCTCACAGCAGGCTTTGACCTACTGCTCTCGCAGTAGTCGAGCGAGCAACCAGAGGCCCGCCAGATCTCTGCACGCCACGTCGGAGACCCAGGAGGTCTATGCAATCACCCACAGGATTGTTGACAATAATGTTAGTGTTCTGTCGGCGCTGGCGGCCGAACCCGACGGTCAGGCGGCCGTGCCACCACCGACCTACGAGAGGACCGCGCTCCGTTGGCCTCGGAGCGGTAGATCGACCAGATCCGGGAGTGAGGAGACAACCGTGCAGGCTATGCGTGGCGTCCAAGGGGTCTTGGGTATCCCCGCACCTATCAACGAACCGATGTTCAGCACGGTGGAGCGGGACCGGCGCTGGGGTCGCCTGCGGGCCTTGATGGACGAGGAGGGCGTGGAGCTGCTGATCGTCCTGCCCGCCTGGGTCACCTCGGACTCGCTCTACATTGCCGACACGATCGGCGTCACCATCTTTCCGCGAGAGGGTGACCCGATCCTGATCCTCGGCGGTGAGCACAGCAACTACGCCGTGGAGCGTCCGCACTGGATCGACGACCGGATGAGCGCGACGCCGTTCGGCTCGACTGCTCCCGAGTACGGGCTGGTCACCGCCGAGGTGCTTCGCCGACGCGGCCTCGTCGGCCGACGTACGGCGATCGCCGGGCTACGCGGCGACGAGTACTCATCAGTGCGGCAGCCCGAGGGGTATGCCGCACACACCACGGTGTCACGCATCGCAGAAGCCGTCGGCGGCGAGAACATCGTCGACGGGACCGCGATCCTTGGACGCGCACGGTACGTCAAGGGCGTGGAGGAGATCGCCCGCCTGGCCGCCAGCGTGCGTGTGGGCGAGGCATCGCTCGCTGCCATGGCGGACTCGGCCCGAGAGGGCGTAGCCCAGGCCGAGGTGTTCGGGCAGATGCTGTTGGCCCAAGTCCGGGCCGGCGCAGACGTACTGCACATCGCCTGGGCACCCGGCCCCTGGGGCGCAATGCGGCATCGATACGTAACCCCGCCGCCGGGAGTCCTCGAGCGGGGCACGTACGTCGCCACAGAGCTGATGCCCGAGATCCGGGGCTACCAGGCCCAGGTTGCCCAGCCCTTGGTGGTCGGTTCTCCGTCGGCCCGGGCGCGCGACATCTTCGAGCGCAACGCAGCGGCGTTCGACATCGCCCTGGAAACGATGCGGCCGGGGAAACGGTGGGGTGACGTCTTCGCAGCCGTGGAGTCCGTAGCGGGCGCGGACGACGGACACATGCTCACCCTCCTCCACGGCCGGGGGCTCGGCAACGACGGACCACTGCTCATTCCCGACCGCGACCGGTCCCACGTGGCCGAGTTGCCGATCACGGCGAACACCACATTCATCCTCAAGCCGTTCCTCGAGGTACCCGAGGCTCCCGTCCCTTCCCCGCGAACCCACGATGTCACGTGGGGTGACACCGTCGTCGTGACCGAGACGGGCGCCGAGAGGCTGGGGACGCGTCGGCGTGAGCTGACCGTCGTCGACCAAGCGTGACAGCGGGGCCCGGCGCACGTGAGACGCACCGGCCGACGTCACACAGGTGTTACTGACCTTGCCGACCTGATGTCGTGCGGGCTGGCAAGCTGCGGTTGTCGCAGTAGGCCGGTTACCTGCGCACCCGCAACGGCGGGCAAGCTCACCTCGCACCGACGGGATTTCGCGAGCACATCCGGATGCAGGCGGCCGAGTCGTTCGCCCTGGTGTCGGCCCCCTGGGACACGAAAGTGCCGCAGCCGCCAAGCAGTTACGCGTCAGCATGCCGTCGGCACAGCGATGGCGCCGGGCCTGGGAGCAGGGCAAAACGTCGCGGGTTTCCCGCGTTGATGGCAGTGGGTGGTGTAACTGACCTAGGTCGTTCCGGCGGGAATGGTCGGTGGCAAGCAGGTTGATGCCGGACTTGGCCAGTTGGTTCATCAGGCTGTGGGGTCATTTCTCGCGGATGGCGGGGTGGAGGCTTGTCCCTGCACACGCTCCAGCACGACGACGGGGATCTGCCTGCCTGAGGCTTCCTCGAACTTGGCAAACTTCGGCACAAGCGCGATCTCTTTCGCCCAGATCCGCTCCCGCTCCGCGCCCTGCGCGAGCCGCGCCACGACTGGCACGATCTCCTTGCCCACCTCGACCGTTGTCTGCGGATTCGCCATCAGATTGCGATACCACGCAGGATGATCGGGACTGCCGCCATGAGTACCAAAGACGGCCCAGTTGTCACCGACCGGCAGAAAAAACAACGGGTTGATCCGTTCACGCCCAGTCTTGGCCCCGGTGTTGTGCACCAGGATCAGGGGCATGCCGGGGCGTTCTTCGAAGCCAGGAACTCGAGGTGGGACGGGGCGGCCCGCAGCGAACTCTTCCTCACTGCTCCAAGCCGCGTACCCGCCACTGGCCCGGACCCCGGCGATGATCCGCTCGTTCCAGTCGTTGATGCCAGGGGACTCGGCCTCGTTGGCACTGGGCATGGATGCGTCAGTCAGGCTCGGACGCATGGCTACAACTGGGCCGCAAGGCGCCATCAGGCGCCGCGCGCCGCGTGTGGACGCGATACGCAACCGGGAAGTGATCCTCGATGTCGCCTCCGAAGCAATGGCCTCACAGGACGCTGCGGTGGACGCGCGCGAGATTGCCCGCCTCAGCGGTGTGGGCATGGGCACCCTCCACCGTCACTTCCCGAAAAAGGAAGATCTCGTCCAAACGGTCCTGCGGAGGGACTTCTCCAGGTGGGCGGAGTCCGCTCGCCAGGCGGCGGTCGGGGCCGAAGACCCCTGGGCGGCACTGACCGACTTCTACCAGCAGGCACTGACCGGCTACGCGCGCCACCGCGTCATCGTGGAACACTTCGCGTTGACCTGGTCGGAACCCGACCTGGAGGGCATCCAGCAGCTTCGCCTCGTCCTCGAGCAACTGCGCGCCCGCGCCACGGAGCAACTGCGCCCAGGCGTGACCACCGACGACCTACTGCTCCTGCTGGTCTCACTGGGCCACGCCGTCCAGATCACCGACAAGTGCCGCCCGCAGATGTGGAACAGGCTGCTGCGAATCTCCCTCGACGGCCTGCGCGCCGACCACCGCGAACCACTTCCCGCCGATGCGTCATCGGACACTCACCGCCCGAACCCGGACCGGAAACCCTGATCAGGCAAGCCTTCTCACCCGCGGCGAGGTCGTGACACAAGAACGCGAACAAGTGGCACTCCCGCACCTCATCGCCGCGTCGACCAGCAGAGTCCACCACACCGATCCGCTTCGGGGCCACTCCCCAGCAGAGCGCCTGGCCGACGCCCGACCAGCGCGCGACCCGTGGTCGTTGTCGCGCGGCCTCGTCCAGCCGATCTCCGCAAGCGTCTGCTTGACGCCTTGCTTCACTCGCGACGCCTGTCCGCTACTTCGTTCCGTTCCGGCGTGATCGAACCGCCGATTCCCCAGCCCCGACGTTGCGCGCATCGATCGCGTGGAGCAGCTTCTTGAGCTCATGACGCTCGCCGGACTCGAGTTGGGCCATCAGGCGGTCATCGGCGACGCGCACCGCTGCTTCGGCCCGCTTGAACAGGGCCCTGCCCTTGGGTGTCAGCTTGGCGGGCAGGCTTCTGCCCGACGGCACGGTGGCCGGTCGCGCGATCGCGCCCATCTCCTGCAGATCCCGCACGACCTTGTTCATCGCCTGCGGCGACACGCCGGCATGACGGGCCAACTCAGCGTTGGACTGAGACGGGAACATGGACAAGTTGCGCATGCACACGAACTCCGGCAATCCGATGCCGAGCGGCTGGAGCTCCGCTGCCACTAGCGGACGCAGTGCGGCCATCACCTGGTAGAGCAGGAAGCCCAACGGCTGATCTTCATCGTCATGCATGTCAAGTAGTTTGACACACCGTGGCATGCTGATCGGGCAGTGACTGCACTGCCCAGCCGGGGCGCCGGGACCTTCAGCACCTGGGCCACGAAGGCCGATTGGTTCGAAGAACCGACGTCCTGCCGCCAAAGGCTGAACCCGTCACCACGACGACGGGCTGCGTGCCCGTGCGGGCAGAGGAGCAGCGTGAAGGCTGTGATGGGCCCAGCAGACCCGCGCCACGACTGCTACGGCTTTGTCCGAACCAGTCCCGCGTCGTACGCGATGATCACGGCCTGGATGCGGTCCCTGGCTCCGATCTTGGCGAGGACCCGGCCGACGTGCTTCTTCACGGTGGATTCGGTGAGGACGAGCCGTTCGGCGATCTCTGTGTTGTTCCAGCCCCGGCCGATGGCGATGAGCACTTCCCGCTCTCGGCCGCTGAGGGCGGCCAGCCGGGGATCCTCGGAGGCACGGGTGCCACTCGAGGCGAGGACTTGGTGGGCGTAGGCGTCCAGCAGGCGCCGGGTCAGGCTGGGGGCCACGACGGCGTCGCCGGTGGCGACCGCGTGGATGCCGGCGACGATTTCCTCGGGGCGGGCGTCCTTGAGCAGGAAGCCGCTGGCTCCGGCGCGTAGTCCGTCGTGGGCGTACTCGTCGAGGTCGAAGGTGGTCACGATGAGGATGCGGGTCCGGCCGCCCCCGGCAGCGGTGATCCGGTGGGTTGCCTCCAGGCCGTCCATCCCGGGCATGCGGATGTCCATCAGGACGACGTCGGGGCGCAGTTCGGCTGCCATGCGGACGGCCTCCGCGCCGTGCTCGGCCTCGCCGACGCAAGTCAGGCCGGGGGTGCCCTCGATGAGCATGCGGAAGCCCATGCGCTGCAGGGGCTGGTCATCCGCGATCAGCACAGTGGTCATGGCAGCGGTTCTTCTCCTGGTGCCGGCGGGGCGGGCTCGTCGGATGCGTGAAGTACGACGTCGACGATCCAGCCGGGCCGGTCGTCGCGCGGGCCGATGGTGGCGATGCCGCCGTACAGGGCGGCCCGCTGGCGGATGCCGACCACGCCGTGCCCGGGATCGTCGGCCTGCGGCTGTGGCCGCAGCCCGGGTACCTCCAGTGAGGCGCCGGTGTCGGTGATCCGGATGCGGACGCGTCCGGCGTCTGCAGTCACGGTGACTTCGGCGGTGGAGCCTGCACCGGCGTGCTTGAGGGTGTTGGTCAGGGCTTCCTGGACGATGCGGTAGACGGTCAACTGCACGCTGTTGTCGAGTGTGTCGAGGTTGCCCACGCTCCGGTAGGTGACGCCCAGTCCCGCGGTGCGGACCCGGGCCAGCAGGGCATCCAGATCGCGGATGCCGGGCTGCGGGCTGAGCGGCCGGTCGCCGTGCTGCTTCACGCGCAGGACGCCCAGGACGCGCCGTAGTTCGCTCATGGCCTGGCGGCCGGTGTCGCCGAGGATGCGCAGGGACTGTTCGGACTGCTCGCCTCTGGTGGCGGCGAGGGTGGCGGCGCCGTCGGCGACACTGATCATGACGGAGAGATTGTGGCCGACGATGTCGTGCATCTCGCGGGCGACGCGGGACCGTTCGGCGGCGACGGTGAGCTGTTCACGCTGGTCGCGTTCGATCTCCAGCCGTCGGGCACGGTCTTCCAGCGCGGTCAGATACAGCCGGCGAGTGCGCAGCATCAGCCCGACGGCGGCAGCCGCAGTCATCGTCCCCAGCTCGAAGAACAGGCTCTGCAGCCAGCGTTCAGCCGGCAGCAGTACGAGAACCGGAACCGTTTCCTGCGCGATGGCCACGGCGGCGACCCAGCCCAGTAGGCGCAGGGAACCGTAGCGGGCCATGGTGTACAGGGCGATGAACGCGGCGATGCTGGCCGCCAACTGCAGGCCCAGCACCCCCTGGACGAGGGCGACCAGGGCGATCACGAAATACACGGGGGCCGGGGCGCGGCGGCGCCACCACAACGGCACGATCAGCGCGGCGGACACCACGTAGGAGACTGCGGTCGGCAGGTCGTCGCGGCCATGGGTCACTCCGAAGGGGCCGTCTCTGCCACCGTCGGAGACCAGGTCGGTCAGCCCGATCACCGCGACGATCAGCACCACCGCGGTGTCGAGCAGCCAGGGATGCCGCTGGCCCAGGTGCTGCAGGCGGCGCTGGCGGCGCAGCAGCCAGTCCAGCAGGGGATGTCCCCCGCCGGCGTCGGGTCCGGAGGACGGCGAGGGTGCCGCCCCCCGGACCCGGTCCTCGGCAGGGGCCGCCCGGCGGTGCCGATTCATGAGCCCGATGGTCTCCACTTCCCTGCTCAGACGTCGGTCCGCTTCAGCCGGAAGGCCGCCGCGGCGAGTGCGAGAGCCACCCAGCCGGCGAAGACCACGAACCCGCCACCGGGCGAGAGGGAATCAGCCGACTGGTGCAGGGAGAACATGGCCTCTCCAGCCGTGCTGGGGAAGCGCGGCTCGAGCGCGTCGGCCATCGAGTCGGGCAGCAGCGAGGTCAGATTGGGCAGGATCATCATGATGCCGAGCAGGGAGGAGATACCCCCGGCAGGAGAGCGCAGCAACGCGCCCAGAGCCACACCGAACACCGCCACGAGAGCCATATAGACCCCGAAACCGAGCAGGCTGCGCAGCACACCCTCATCCCCCAGCGACAGGGAGATCTTCTCGCCGTCCAGGCCGATCGCGCCCAGCGCGAACGCCATCAGCGCGCCGATCGTGGTAAGGACCAGCACCAGCAGCGCCACCACGGCGCTCTTGGCGAACAGCACCGGCAGCCGCCTGGGGACCGCAGTAAGCGTGGAGCGGATCATGCCCGTGCTGTACTCGCCCGCGAACAGCAGCACTCCCAGCGAGCCCACGACCAGCGACACCAACGGCGTGCCCATCAGCGCCAGGCTGACCGCGTCACTGGACCCGTCGCCCATGCCCTGATCGGAGTTCCCTGCCGTGGGGGGACTGTAGGTGGCGGAAGCGATCACCCCGAAGGCGAGCAGCACGACCAGGGAGGCAGCCAGGGCGATCCAACTGGAGCGCAGCGACCAGAACTTGAGCCACTCCGAACGCACGACCCCGCGGGGCGTCACCTTGCCCACCGGCGTCGCCGCGGCAGGTGCTTCGGAAAGAGAAGAGGTAGTCATCATGCCGCCTGTCGGTCGGTGGCCGCGTGGTCGGCGGGTGCGCTGTGGTACTCCACAGCGTCGCGGGTGAGGTCCATGAAGGCCGTCTCCAGGGAAGCGGCCTGCGGGGTCAGCTCAGACAGCGGCACCCCGTGCGAGGCGGCAATCATTCCGATCTCCCGGGCGGTGCGCCCGGAGACCACCAACTCCTCGGCGGAATCGGAGGTGATCATCACATCCGGGCCGGCGATGAGCGAGCGCAGCCGCTCCGCCTGGTCAGTGACGACCTTCACGCCACCTCCGGCGGCCGTCCGCGTGAAATCGTCCAGCGTGGTGTCCGCGAGCAGCCGTCCGCGGCCGACGATGATCAAGTGGTCGGCGATCAGTGCCATTTCGCTCATCAGGTGCGAGGAGAG
This sequence comes from Streptomyces sp. NBC_00457, assembly GCF_036014015.1. Classification (NCBI taxonomy): domain Bacteria; kingdom Bacillati; phylum Actinomycetota; class Actinomycetes; order Kitasatosporales; family Streptomycetaceae; genus Streptomyces; species Streptomyces sp. NBC_00457. Next base: position 1,927,407 of record NZ_CP107905.1, read on the forward strand.
CATCACCGCCCGGCCCTCGTCAGCCATCCCGCGAAGAAGGTTGCGCACCCACAGCACGCCCTCCGGGTCCAGGCCGTTGACCGGCTCGTCCAGCATGACGATCTCCGGATCTCCCAGGAGTGCTGCGGCGATGCCGAGCCGCTGCCCCATGCCGAGCGAGAAGGCGCCCACCCGCTTGCCTGCCACACTGGTCAGCCCGGCCAGCTCGATCACTTCGTCCACCCGGCGGCGCGCAATGCCGTGCGTGTGGGCCAGCGCCATCAGATGGTTACGTGCGCTGCGCCCCGGGTGGACGGACTTGGCCTCGAGCAGAGTGCCGATCTCGTGCAGCGGCGCCGGGTGCTCCGCGTAGGCGCGACCATTGACGGTGACTGAGCCCCCGGTCGGGGCGTCGAGACCGGCGATCATGCGCATGGTTGTCGACTTGCCCGCGCCATTGGGGCCGAGGAAGCCGGTCACTTCACCAGGTTTGACAGAAAAGCTCAGACGGTCCACGGCCGTCTTGTCGCCGTAGCGCTTGGTCAGCTCGTGCGCTTCGATCATCGAGGTCACCCTTTCTCCACTCCAATCACGGCCACGGAAGGGCCGTGACCTCTGCTTTCGACGCTACGGGCGGGAAAGGCCGAATCACTGGGACCCCGGGCCACTCTTCGAGGGCCCACTTGTACTGAGGTACCAGTGGGCCACCGCCGGCAGGAGAACGACCGTCGGGTGAACTTCCCCGAGGGTGCTGGCCACGACGAAGAGCGGCGGCAGTACCAGCCCTCCTTGGTTCATCGCCAACGATCAGAATTCGCTGCGTATCCATGCCAGTCAGGGTGAGCGGTGGCGGGGAGGCGGGGCGTGGGAAGGCCGCGCAGGACTCGAGCCGCCTGCTCATAGAGACCCTCGAAAGCCGTCAGAGTATGGGTGATGTCGTGCTCGGCGATGAGGGTCCGGCTTGCCTCGCCCATCCGCACTCGCTCCTCGGCATCGTCCAGGACAGAGGCGAGAGCTGCGGTCAGGGCCGCGATATCACCGGGAGGATAGAGACAGCCGTTATGCCCGTGATGCACCAGATGGGGCAGCGCCATAGCAGCGGCGGCGACCACCGGCTTGCCGGCGGCCATGGCCTCCATGGTGACCAGGCTCTGCAGCTCGGCCGTGCCTGGCATACAAAACACATCACAGCGGGCGTATGCCTCCAGCACCTCCTGGTCGCTGATCAGCCCGTGAAAGGTGACCCGGTCGGCGATGCACAGCGTGCGGGCCAGGTTCTGCAGCTCGGCGCGGCAGGAGCCGTCGCCGACGATCTCAGCCTGGACCCTGTGATGGGCGGGAAGCAGTGCCACGGCGCGCAACAGCTCGTGCACATTCTTCTCCGCATCCAGCCGCCCCACGAACAGCACCCGCAGGGTGCTATCGGACTTGGGTCTGGCGGGCTGGGCGAACCGGGCGAGATCCAGACCGCACGACACCGCCAGCACAGTGCGGCCCAGCTCGCGCTCCGCCAGCAGGCGCGCGGCGCGGGGAGTGGGAGCGGTGACGATCTGCGCGTGGCGGAAGACACGCGACAGATCACGCCAGGCCCATGCGCACGCAGACGCGGCGAGCCTGCCGCGCAGGCGGGTGAAGCCGATCAGATTCTCCGGCATGAAGTGGTTGGTGGCCACGACCGGGATGCCCTGGGCGCGGGCAGCGGAGATCGCGGTACGGCCCACGCAGAAGTGCGACTGCGCATGGACTACGTCGGGCGCCAGCTGGTTCAGCAGCTCGGTGACCCGTGTGCGGATCTGCCAGGGCAGACAGACCCGGATGGTGGGATGGAACGGAGTGCGGTGCGAGACAAGCCGGTGCACGGTCACACCATCGGCCGTGACCTCCCGGGCACCGGCATGCGGCGCGGGGCAGATGGCATGGACATCATGGCCCCGGCCGGCCAGACCGGCAGCCAGGCGGTGGGCGAAGTTCGCGGCGCCGTTCACGTCCGGTGGGTAGGTATCCGCGGCGATGACGATGCGTCGTCGGGGAGGAAAGGACATGCGGGGCTCCTGAGCAAGGGGGTGGGCAACTGGCGCGGGAGGGGCGTAAGGGGTGAACACAGCGGCGTGCAGGTCCCGGGAGAGGGCGATCACACCGGCCACCGCCAGGGCGGCGCAGGCCAGTGCCGACCCGGCGACGGACGCCGTCAGCGCGGGGGCCTCCCCCAGCAGTGCGACACCGATCACGACGGCGACCAACGGATCGGTGATGGTGACGCTCGCCGTGGTGGTTTCCGGCGGCCCGTCGGCATAGGCACGCTGCAGCAGCCCGAACCCGGTGAGGACCGCCGCGACGGCACCGGCGAGCGTGCCGAGCAGGCCGGGGGACAGGCCCTTCTCGCTGTAGTGCTCGATTGCGGCCCGGCCCAGGACTGACGCGTAGCCGTAGGCGGCGCCCGCGCCCACGCTCAGCACCAGACACCGGCGCCGCCCGCCGAGCACCCGTGCGGCCAGATGGCAGGTGAGCGCTACGGCAGCGACCCCCACCCCGGCCTGGACCTGCGCGACGGTGGTGATCGGGGTGGGCACGGTGTGCGTGGCGGCGAGCACAGCGAAGGCGCCGGCCCCGACGACGATCGCCACCAGGGCGCCAGCGGTGGGTCGGCCCGGCCACGTGCCCCGCCTCCTGAGCTGCCAGGCAACGCTCCCCGCGAGCCCCAGCACCCCAGCCGGCTGTACCACCGTCACCGGCGCCAGCTGCAGCGCGGCGACCTGGAGCCCTGCCCCTGTGGCGATCAGAGCGAGGCCGGCGAGCCAGCGGGGTTCACGGCACGCGGAGGTCAGCGGCAGCGGCGCTGCGCACGTGCTGTGCTGCAGCCGCGTCCCCTCGGCGAAGAGCCAGGAGTTCAGCACCGCCAGTGTGATCGCGAACCAGGTCACGTGCGTGCCTGGCCGGCTCGTACCGCGTCGGCGAGGGTGCACAGCACGCCCAGCTCCAGGGCGAGGGTCACCCGCTCGGCAAGACCTTGCCGGCCGGCCATCCAGCGGGCAGCCGGGTTGGCCGGGGCCCGGGCGCACAGATACGTGGCCAGGAACGATGCACCGGCCGCGGTGCTGGCCCAGGACATCAGCCGCAGCGAGCGGGCCCTTGCCTTCAAGGCGGGGAGGCGACCGATCCGCCGAGCGATGAGCAGCCCGCCGGCTGGCAGTGCTGTGACTGCGGCGGCACAGGCCCAGTTGTGCACCAGGCCGCCGACCGTGGTCGGGCTGTCGACCGGGTCGGTCCTGAAGGCTGCGCACAGTGCAAGACCAGCGCACCAGGTGCCCAGCAGCACCGTCGGAGCTCCCCCCACCGGGAAACGGGAATGCACCGCCGAGGCAAGGAGCGACATCGATCCCACCGACAGGCAGGCCGCCGTGGCGGTAAAAACCTGGTTGGCATCATCGTCGAGCGCGTAATCGCTCACCGTCTGCCGGACCGCGTCGAATTTGTGGGCCCACCCCACATGCAGGGCAGTGGCTCCGACCAGGCAAGCGGCCACCCCCGCCTGGCTGGTGGCCGCAAGAGCGCGGGAAACGTGTCTTGCGTTCATCGGCCGCACCACACCTGTGCCGCGATGTGGCGTGGGCGAGCCGGTTGATGCGACTTGCATGAAGGACGCGCCGGGCGCGGCTGCATCGTGGCGTGCGTGGCCGCCGCTGTCGCGGAGCAACCGGGCGTCGAAGAAGTTGGCGACGGCAGTGATGTGCCGGCTGGTGATGGCCATGTGCGACCGTCCTCCTGAGATGGACCCTTGGTGCGGGGCACGGCCCCGCAGGGCAAGTGATCGCGCACAAGCGCGACAGCGGGGAACTCGCCTGCGGCAGGCCGCTCTTGCTGCCGCGATGTCCGTGTCGTTGGGGCGCACGGCGCCCGGGTCCGGCTGTGCACATCTGCCGTGCACGCGCTGGGCTCGGACGGGTTTCGGCCCGGGCCCAGCGCGTGGACGTGGCGCAGCCTGATCAACGTGTAGCGGCGATCATGGCAATCTGCCGATCACGCAGCGGGGGTCCCCTTGGCCGCTGGTGGGCTGTCCGCAGGGGCTTCGAGCGTCACCTTGGGCAGCCACCGGGCGAGCGGGGCGGGCAGCCACCAGGCCCACTTGCCCATCATCTGCATGAGGGCCGGGACCATCAGGCAGCGGATCACCAGCGCGTCCATCAAGATCGCCACCGCGAGCCCCAGGCCGAACTGCTGGAGCATCCGGTCGGCGCTCAGCATGAAGGCGCCGAACACCACGATCATGATGGCGCCTGCCGCCGTGATCACCTTGCCGGTGGAGGCCAGTCCTTCCCGTACCGCGAGGGAATGGTCCTTCGTACGTTCCCACTCCTCGTGCATTCGCCCGACGAGGAACACCTCGTAGTCCATGGAGAGCCCGAACACGATCGCGAAGATCAGCACGGGAAGGAAGGCTTCGATCGGGCCCGGCTGCACCCCGAACAAACCGTGCTGGAACACCAGGGTCATGGCGCCGAGCGCGGCGGCGATCGAGATCAGGTTCAGCAACGCTGCCTTGAGGGGAATCAGGATCGACCGGAAGACCATCATCAGGAGCAGGGACGACAGCCCGACCACGACGGCGATGAAGATCGGCATCCGCTTGGCGACGGTCTCCGAGAAGTCCTGGGAGCCTGCGACGGCACCGCCCACCAGGACATTGGCGCCGGTGTCCTGCTCGAGTTTCGGGGCCACGTCCTCGCGCAGGTGGTGCACCAGGTCGGCAGTGCCCTTGTCCTGCGGTTTCGTCGTCGGATAGACGAACACGGTGGACAGGGCGCCATCCTCGGAGGGCACCGCGGGGCTGGCCGCCGCCACACCCTCGGTCTTGGCCAGTGCGGCCGACACGGTCTTGCCTGCTGCCGCGTCTCCTTGCGCAAGGACGATCAGCGGACCGTTGAAGCCCGGGCCGAAGCCCTCCGTGAGCAGGTCGTACGCCTGCCGGGACGTCATGGTCTTCGGATCGTTGCCCGCGTCGGCGAAGCCGAGCCGCATGCCCAGAGCCGGTGCGGACAGTGCCAGCAGGGCGATGGTGGCGGCCACCAGAGCCGGCAACGGCCGACGCTGTACCGCCGAGGCCAGGGCCCGCCAGCGGCGTCCTTCGGCCTTGCCCTTGGCCTCGGTCTTGGCCGCGTGCTTGAGCACATGGCGCTGGATGCGCTTGCCGAGGATCGCAAGGAGTGCGGGCAGCAGGACCAGCGAGGCGGCCATGGTGGTCAGCACGGTCAGCGCCAGGGAAAGGGCCACCCCCTGCAGCGAGCCGAGACCGAGCGCGACCAGCCCCAGCAGGGCAATGATCACCGTGCAGCCGGCGAAGAACACCGTACGTCCTGCGGCGTCCAGGGCCTTACGGGTGGCTTGGGCCGGCTCGGCGCCGTCGGTGAGTTCCTGCCGGTAGCGGTAGAAGATCAGCAGGGCGTAGTCGATGCCGACGCCGAGCCCGACGAGCATCGTGATGGGCGGCGTGAAGTCGGCGATGGTGAAGACGTGCGAGGCGAAGATGATCAGCCCGAGGGCCGAGCCGACCGCGAAGAGGGCAGTGACCAGCGGCACGGCGGCCGCCACCAGGGAGCCGAAGAGCAGCCCGAGGATGATCACAGCGGCCACGATGCCGGCCATTTCTGCGATCGGGGCTTCCTTCTCCTCGGCACCGCGCACGGCCTCGCCACCGAGCTCGACCTGGAGACTGCCTGACTCGATGTCCTGGGCGGTTTCGATGATCTTGGCGACCTGCGCCTTCGGCACGGCCTCGGTCTTGCCGTCGAGCGTGACGGTGGCGTAGCCGATCGTGCCGTCCTTGGACACGGCAGCGGCGTCGGCGTAGGGGCTGCGCACCTCGGCGACGCCCGGCAACTGCTCGACCTCGGCCAGCATCTTCTCGACGGCGGCCTTGGGCTGGTCGATGCCCTGGGTGTCCTTGAGGACGATCTCGACGCTGTCCCCGGCCTGGCTCGAACCGTGCTTCGTGAACAGGTCGGTGGCCGTCTGCGAGTCGGTGCCCGGCAGTGCGAAGTTGTTCTTGTATGCGGCGCCGGCGGCCGTCGAGCCCAAGGTGACGGCGGCCAGGACGGCCACCCAGAGCAGCAGGGCGGCCCAGCGGTGACGCTGGGCCCAGTCGGCCATGGCGCCGAACCGGCCGACGCGCGCTTTGGCTCGCCGGCCTTCTCGGCCTGGTGGAGGCGGGGCAAGGGGCGCGGGTGCGCCGCGGTTGGGAGACATCGTGACTACCTCGGATTCGAGCGTGAGTTGCCGGGCATGAGGAACGCGCCCACCACGGCGCCGCACAGGGCAGGCACGCCGATCGCCAGGCCGGCGAACAGGCCGTCGATCTCCAAGGCCAGGGCCCCGGCAGCCGAGACCAGCAGAATTCCGGCGGCTGCTCCTACGAGAGCGCCGACGATCGCGGTCGTGACCCGTCCGGAAGAGCGAGGTGCGTTCATGCCGTTGATCGTGCATGCGCGACCAGGCCCAAATCGTCAGTCCCGGGACGACACCAGGCGTACCCCAGCAGATGTATTCGACGCGGTACCCCTGAAGTACGACGGCGCCCACGGGCGGACGGTCAATCGAGTCAGGCCAGGTTCACCAGCCCGGATTGGCGAGGGGTGATCACTGGCTGGTCCGGCGTCGTCTCACCCGCTGTCCTGGGCGTGACACGCCCGGATGGTCGAGGCGTCCAGGAACTTCGGCTAAAACAGGCTCGCCAGCTCTGAGCTCCGCACGGCCATGTGGGGGCAGTCCGCCGGTGGCGCTGGCCGGAGTCGCTGGGCGCCCGCTGTTGCAGCGCGCGGCCAGCGCGTCATCGCAGGGCGTCTACCGGAAGAACGCCGTCAGAATGCAGCTCCGGTGGCTGATGCGGGGAGCGGCGTACTGCAAGGACCGCGACGTCGTCCTGCTGTGTGCCGGCGGTGAAGTCGCGCATGTCGGCGACGAGAGAGCGGGTGAGTCGGCTGGCAGTGATGTCGGTGCGGCCGCCGAGGCGCGCCTCCAGCGGATAGAAACCGCCTCCAAGCGCGCGGGCCTCGGTCAGGCCGTCGGTGCACAGCAACAGCGTGGACCCGGCCGGGAAGGCGAACCAGCTGACCATGCGTGGCTCGTCAACCAGGGCTCCCAGGCCTAGCGGCACGTGCTCCTGCTGTGTGGCCACAGTGGTGACGGCTTCATCGTGCAGCACATAGGGCGGGGGGTGACCGCAGACGACGATCTGAGCCTCGGCGCCCTTGTCCACCCCGACGACCAGAGCGCTGACGAATCGCTCCGGCTCACCGCGTTGTCCGCTGTTGTCGTTGTGGCGGACGACCGCTGTCTCGAGGGCGTCGACGAGCGCGGTCAGCGTCGCCTCGCGATGCGCGGCCTCGCGGAAGGCGCCGACGACGGCCATGGCCGCACCGATGGCGGCGAGCCCCTTCCCCTGAACGTCGCCGATCAGCACCCGGGTGCCCCAGGGAGTGGCGGCGACCTCGTAAATGTCGCCGCCGACGAGTTCGTCCTGCTGCACCGGCTCGTACACGCCATCTACCAGAACGTCGTCGGTGAGCACGGGCAACGGCCGCAGGATTTGCCGTTGCATTGCGGCCGCGGAGGACCGCAGTCGCACCAGCTCCTCTTCCCGCGTGATCCGCACCCGGGAGCCATAGACGGCCATCGCGTCGAAAGCGACGACGAGCAGCGCAAGGACCGCATCATCGATCAGTTCTCCCCCGGGCTGAAGCACCACGGGTACAAGAACTACGGCGCTCACCCAGGCGGAGACCAGCGCCGTCTGGCGTGGGTTGCACAGTGCCGCGGCGAACGCCGGCAGAAACACGAGCAGGCCGAGGAGGAACACTGGGTTCGCGGTCAGCAGGCCCACGGCGACCACCACGGCGGTCGCCGCCACCATGGCCAAGATGACAGTACGGGTGGGAGGCGTGCGGATGGACGCGCTCTCGCCCCTGTCTGTCAGGCGGTCCATGGAGGCGCGCACCGCGTGCAAGCGACGGAACATGCGTGCTACCTCCGGGCGGGCGAGGTGATCAGACAGGTACAGGTTCAGGCGCCGCGCGGGGCAGCAGGCATGCCGAGTCAGCGAATCACCCGCACTGCCGCAGGGTGTACGACCGCGCTCGTCCGGCGCAGGTGCACCTGTACGGGGGCGGGTGCGCCCCGGGTGGGGGCCGTAGTGACGTCCGACCACCCCGGGGCCGCCGGCATGCAGCCGGCCGCTGTGGCCTGTCCGAGGAGGGGTGCATTCATGCCGTTGATGGTGCACGCGCGACGCGGTTGAAATCGTCAGTCTCGGGATGACACAGGGCATACCTCAGCGGATGTAGTAAGCGGTACCCCGGGGCATTACGACGCCTGCGGGCCCGCGACCAGCCAGGTGAGGGCCGGGCCTGGCTAGTCCTCCAGCCAGCCGGGGCTGACCATTCCCGACTCGTACGCCAGCACCACGACCTGTGACCTGTCCCGTGCGCCCAGCTTCATCAGGATGCGGCTGACGTGCGTCTTCGCCGTCGAAGGTTGCAGCACCAGCCGCTCGGCGATCTCGTCGTTCGTGAGCCCCGCGGCCACCAGCTGCATGACCTCGCGCTCCCGGTCCGTGAGCACATCGAGCCGAGGGTCCGGCTGTGGGCCCTTGACCCGGCCCGCGAACTCGGCGATGAGCCGCCGGGTGACCGACGGGCTGATCAGGGCGTCGCCGCGGGCGGCGACCCGCACCGCGTGCAGCAGTTCCTCCGGCTCGGTGTCCTTCACCAGGAAGCCGGTCGCCCCCGCGCGCAGCGCCCCGTACACGTAGTCGTCCAGATCGAAGGTCGTCAGGATGACCACCTTCACCGCCGCCAGCTGCTCGTCCTCCGTGATCACCTGAGAAGCTTCCAGACCGTCCATCCCCGGCATCCGGATGTCCATCAACACCACGTCCGGCTTCAGCTCGCGACAGGCCGAGACCGCGGCTTGCCCGTCGGCGGCCTCCCCCACCACCTCGATGTCGTCCTCGTCCTCCAGGACCGACCGGAACCCGGCCCTCACCAGCCAGTGGTCATCCACCAGCAGGACCCTGATCATCGGCTACTCCGCTCCGTCGGCTCTCCTGTGATCTCGTACGGTAGCCGGGCCCGCACCGCGAATCCGCCTTCCGGCCGTGGGCCCGCGGCCAGCTCGCCCCCCAACGCCCGCGCACGCTCCGTCATTCCGGCAATGCCACTGCCGCCGCCCGCCCTGGCCGGGCGGGCTGCCGCACCCTGACCGTCATCCTCGACGGCCACCATCAGCTCCCGGTCCCCGTAGGCGATCCGGATCGTGACCTGTCCGGCGCCGCTGTGCCGGACCGCATTGGTCAACGACTCTTGCACGATCCGATACGCGGCCAGGTCGACTTGGGCGGGCAACGCGCGCTCAGCCCCGGTGCGTTCGATCCGCACCGCGAGCCCTGCGAGCTTCGCCGAGGCCACCAGTGCGTCCGCCCGGGCCAGACCCGGCGCGGGTGCCCTGGGCGCATCCTCGTCGACCCGGCGAAGCACGTCGAGGGTGGCCCGCAGCTCCTGCAAGGTCTCCCGACTACCCGCCTTGATGGCGCTCAGCGCCGCCTCAGCCTGTGCGGGGTCCTTCTTCAACCGGTGCAGGGCAGCGCCCGACTGCACGTTGATCATCGAAATGTTGTGCCCGATCACATCGTGCAACTCGCGGGCAATGCGCAGCCGTTCCTCGATAGCCCGCAGCCGCGCCTCCTCCTCGGCGTACGCCACCCGACCGTGCCGCACACTGCCGAGGGCCACGACGGCAACCAGCCAGCCGGTGAGCATGAACACCGCCGTACCCGTGACATCGCTGTGGGTCATGATGGCGCCCACGCCGACACCGATCACCATCGCCGACGCAATGGCGACGGCCAACCGCATCCGGCCCTGGGCTGCGATGGCGTACAGCGCCACGATCGGGACCAAGACCAACGGCCCGTCGACGGTACTGAGTACGTAGTAGAGCCCGGTGGCCAGCGCCGTGAACCAGCCCACCGTCGCCGGGCATCGGCGCCGGAACATCAGCGCGCCGCACACCGTGACGATCAGCAGCCAGGACACGATCAGCGAGGGCATCGGGCCCTCACCACTGCTCGGCCGCTGCCCCTCGGCGATCGCCAGCAACACGAACGTCCCCACAGCCAGCATGGCGTCAGCACAAGCACCACGAGGCAGCCGGAAACGGGTCTGAGTGAGAGGCGGCACGAGCCCATTCTGCCCGTGACGCCGATCAAAGGGGGACACCAGGGTGAGCAGGCAAAGGGGGCGCGGCTACTCTGCGCTGCTCCTCACCCGCCGTGCCGGACCGGGAAGGGCAAGGCGGCCATCCAGAACCACACGGCCCGCTTCCACCTCGGGCCACTCGTGGGCCGAGTCACCCTCAGACAGCGGCCCCGTTTCCGCAAGCGAGAGCTGGCGTCTCATCGGTGTCACCGGGAGACGAACAGCCGGTCGACGGCCGCGTCCCCACGCACGTCAATCCAGCAGCCTCCTCGCGATTCCTGTCCCCCGATTCGACCCGGATTCGCCCCCGAAGCCCTCTCCCGAGCCGACGAACATGGTTGATCTGCGACGATGCAATTTCTGCTCATGTACAGACAGTTTGTGGCATCAAAGTCGCCACAGAACACTAAGAGCGGTCACATGAACGCAATTCTTGAACACCACGATGATGACGCAGCCCATCAGCACGGCCGCTCATCGAGACTGCGACTCGACCGACATCGGTTCTGTTCCTGCATCCGTATCGCTGCTCTGACCAGGCGCTTTATTCAAAACCTTCCGCGAGACGGAAGGGGCATTGCGACCCTGGGACGCTCTCGTCGACGATGCCACCACCCATCAGAGACGGGAGCAGCAAAGATGCCGCACACGACCGCCTTCGCCAGGAACCAGTGGTACGTCGCCGCCTACAGCCACGAGGTCGGGCGTGAGTTGCTCGGCCGGAGCATCCTCGGTGAGCCGCTCGTGTTCTACCGCACCGAGGGCGACGGGACGCCCGTCGCCCTGCACGACCGGTGTGTGCACCGCAGGTACCCGCTGTCGGAGAGCGGTCTCGACGGCGACCGGATCGTCTGCGGCTACCACGGCTTCACGTACGACACGACGGGCGCGTGCGTGTACGTGCCGGGGCAGAAACGCATCCCGCGCACGGCCCGCGTCGCCTCCTACCCGGTGGTCGAGCAGGACTCGCTGATCTGGGTGTGGATCGGCGACCCGGCGCACGCGGACCCGCAGACCATCCCGCGCGCCCGGCACCTCGACTCCCCCGGCTGGACCACCGTCCGCGGCATGGAGCCCATCGACGCGGACTACGGACTGCTCGTCGACAACCTCCTCGACCTCTCCCACGAGACATATCTGCACGGCGGCTACATCGGCACCCCCGAGGTCGCCGAGACGCCCATCACCACCGAGGTCGACGAGGGCGCGGGGATCGTACGCGTCAGCCGGCACATGGACGACGCCGAGTGCCCGCCGTTCTACGCCAAGTCCACCGGCATCAAGGGCCGCATCACCCGCTGGCAGGACATCGAGTACCACGCCCCCTGCCTCTATCTGCTGCACAGCCGGATCGCCCCGGTCGGCGTGGTGCCGGAGGCCGACGGCAGCGACCCGAACGGCTTCCACACCGAGATCACGTACGCCATCACGCCGTCCTCGGACGGCAAGGTGTACGACTTCTGGATGGTCTCCCGGGACTGGGCGACGGACGACGAGGAGGTCACCGAGTTCCTGCGCGGCAACAACCACACCGTCGTCATGCAGGACGTCGACGCCCTCAACCTGCTCCAGAAGACGCTCGGGACCGAGCGGACGGGGTACCAGGAGCTGAGCATCAACATCGACACCGGCGGCCTGGCCGCCCGCCGTATCCTCGCCCGGCTGGTGGAGGAGGGCGACAAGCCGATGGAGAAGGTCCAGTGACGAGCCCCACAGGCGAGATCTACCGCATCGACTGGCTGCCGGGCACCGACCTCCTGCACGGCACCTGTCACTGCGGCGCCGAGCACACCGCCCAGGACCCGATCGAGATGTGGGAGTGGATGCTGGGCCACCCAGAAGGTCACCACCCCGAAGGACACCAGCCGCGAGGAAGCGACTCATGACCGTGTACGAAGCCGAACTCGTCGTCGACCGCACGGAGTCCGCGGCCGACGGCGTGCTCGCCCTCACCCTGCGCCATCCCCTGGGCGAGGAGCTCCCGGCTTGGGAGCCGGGGGCGCACATCGACGTCGTCCTGGGTCCGGAGCTGGAGCGGCAGTACTCGCTGTGCGGGGATCCGGCGGACCGCTCGGTATGGCGCATCGCGGTGCTGCGGGAGCCGGACGGGCGGGGCGGATCGGCGTACGTGCACGGGCAGTTGGGGCCGGGCGACAAGGTGCGGGTGCGCGGGCCCCGCAACCACTTCGCCCTGGCCCCGACCCCCCGCTACCGCTTCATCGCGGGCGGCATCGGCATCACGCCGATCCTGCCGATGCTGGCGGCGGCGGACGCCGCGGGCGCCGAGTGGACGCTGCTCTACGGCGGACGGACCCGCCAATCCATGGCGTTCACCGAGGAATTGCGGCGGTACGGCGACCGCGTCACCGTCGCTCCCCAGGACGAGGCCGGTCTGCTCGACCTCTCCTCGGTACTCGACGACCTCCCCGAAGGCACCCTCGTCTACTGCTGCGGTCCCGGGCCGCTGCTGGACGCGGTCGAGGAGCGCTGCCCGGCCGGAGTACTGCACGTCGAGCGATTCAGCCCGAAGGAGCAGCAACGGACCGGAGACGACGAGGAGTTCGAGGTCGTCCTGCAGCAGAGCGGGCGTACTCTCACCGTCCCGGCGGACGCCTCCGTGCTCGACACCGTGCGTGCCGCGGGTGTCGAGGTGCTCTTCTCCTGCACCGAGGGCACCTGCGGCACCTGCGAGACCGACGTCGTCGAGGGCACCCCGGACCACCGCGACTCGGTCCTCACGGACGAGGAGCGCGAGGCCGGGGAGACCATGCTCATCTGTGTGTCCCGGTGCCGGGGGAAGCGGCTCGTGCTGGACCTGTGATCCGTACGTCCGCCTCGATCCGGGCGACCGTCGCCAGCAGGTGGGGCAGCAGATCGCGGCGTACGGACTCGACGGAGTTGCGGCCGGCGTGCACGGCGATGTTCACGCCGGCCACCACCTCGCCGTCCCGGTCACGCACCGGGGCGGCCACCGATCGCAGCCCCTCCTCCAGCTCCTGGTCGACGAGGGCGTGCCCCTGACGCCGTACCCGGCGCAGTTCCGCGCGCAGGCCGTCCGCCGTGACGACGGTGCGGGCGGTGAGGGGGCGCAGGTCGGCGCGGGCGAGGCGGGTCTCGATCTCCTCGTCCGGCAGATGGGCGAGGATGACCCGGCCCACGGAGGTGACGTGCGCCGGGAAGCGGGTGCCGACCGTGATGGACGCGGTCATGATGCGGCTGGTGGGGACCCTGGCGACGTACACGATGTCGTCGCCGTCGAGGACGCACAGCGAGGACGACTCCCGTACCTGCGCGACGAGTTGCTCCAGATGCGGTTCGGCGATCTGCGGCAGGGTGAAGCTGGAGAGGTAGGAGTAGCCGAGCTCCAGCACGCGCGGGGTGAGGCGGAAGCGCCGGCCGTCGGTCTGGACGTAACCGAGATCGGCGAGGGTGAGCAGGAAGCGGCGGGCGGCCGCGCGGGTCAGTCCGCAGGCACGGGCCACATCGCTGAGTGTGAGAGCCGGATGCTCGGCGTCGAAGGCGCGGATCACGGCGAGACCCCGCTCGAAGGACCGGACGAAGTGCGGTGCGCGGGGTGCAGCGGGCATCGTGGCCTCCGGGCGGACGCATGAACGTGCGCTGTGCGCACGCTAAGAGCGCACATCTCGCCCTGTCAACGACCTGTGATGACACGGGCATTGACCGTGCCTCGGGACGGGCTTTACGTTCCCACACAGCACACCCGTACAGTCTGCGCACAACCTCTCGGAGCACCAGGACCGGTCCCACAGGGGGAGTCATGCGTCGTCGTCTGTTCCTCGGCCTCACGGCCCTACCCGTTCTGGCCGCCGCGACGGGGTGCGGCTCGTCCGACGACGGTGACGCGTCGGATGCGGGCTCCTCGTCCGGCGGCACCACCACGGTCAAGGTGGGGATCATCCCGATTGTCGATGTCGCACCCCTCTATCTGGGCCAGAAGAAGGGGTTCTTCAGTGAACGCGGCCTGAAACTGGAGCTGACGCCCGCACAGGGCGGCGCCGCGATCGTGCCGGGTGTGGTCAGCGGCCAGTTTCAGTTCGGCTTCTCGAATGTGACCTCGCTGATGGTCGCCCAGTCCAACAACGTGCCCATCAAGGCCGTGGTGAACGGCATCGCCTCGACCGGCGTGAAGGGCAAGGACTTCAACGGCCTGATGGTGAAGAAGGGCAGTTCGATCACTTCGCCGAAGCAGTTGGAGGGCAAGAAGGTCGCCATCAACACGCTGAAGAACATCAACGAGACCGTGGTGCGCCAGTCGGTGCGCGCGGCGGGCGGCGACCCCGACAAGGTGCAACTAGTCGAGCTCGCCTTCGACCAGATGCCCGCAGCCCTCGACAAGGGACAGATCGACGCCGCGTGCGTGGTCGAACCGGCGACCGCCACGATCAGGAGCCAGGGTGGCGTGGAGATCGCCTCTCCCCTGGTCGAGATCGCCCCGGACCTCACCGTCGCCCTGTACTTCACGTCGCAGCAGTACGAGCAGCAGAACCCGGACGTGGTGAAGAAGTTCCGGGAGGCCACCGCCCAGTCCCTGGCCTACGCCGACTCCCACCCCGACGAGGCCCGCGCGATCATCACGACGTACACGAAGATCCCGCCGGACGTGCTGAAGCAGGTGACCCTGCCCAAGTGGCCGGCCGAGGCCAACCGCGCCTCCATCGAAGCCCTGATGAAGCTGGGCGAGGAGGACGGCCTCTTCAAGAAGACGCCGGATCTGGACGCGCTGCTGCCGTGAGGGGCGTGAACGCCGCACTCGGTGCGGCCGGGCTCGCGGCCTTCCTCGCCCTGGGTGAGGCGGTACCGCGGCTCGGCCTGGTCAAGGACGACTACTTCCCGCCGACCAGCCGGATCGCCGACGCGCTCGGCGACGAACTCGGCGACGGCGCCTTCTGGTCGGCGCTCGGCGACACCCTCACCGGCTGGGCGCTGGGCCTGGTGATCGCGGCCTGCGCGGGGATCGTCGTCGGCGTGGTCATCTCGGTGGTCCCGTATCTGCGGGAGGCAACGGCCTCCACGATCGAGTTCCTCCGCCCGATCCCCTCGGTCGCCCTGATCCCCCTCGCCGTCCTCCTCTACGGCACCGAACTGCGCTCGGTGCTGCTCCTGGTCGTGTACGCCTCCTTCTGGCAGGTGCTGATCCAGACCCTCTACGGCGTCCAGGACCTGGACCCGGTCGCCGACGAGACGGCACGGTCGTACGGCCTGGGCACCTGGGCGCGGATCCGGCATGTGCTGTGGCCGACCGCGCTGCCGTATGTCATGACCGGGGTGCGCCTGGCCGCGGCCGTCGCGCTGATCCTCGCGGTGACCGCCGAACTCGTCATCGGCGCACCGGGGCTGGGCGCGCGGATCGCCGTGGCGCAGACCTCGCAGGCCGTGCCCGACATGTACGCGCTGGTCGTGGTCACCGGGCTGCTGGGGCTGCTGATCAACGTGGGTGCGCGGTCGGTGGAGCGGCGGGCGCTGGCCTGGCACCAGTCGGTGCGCGGGGAGGTGATGGTGTGAAGCGGCTGCTGCTGCGGGTGTTCTTCGTGCTCGCGCTGCCCGCGGTGCTGGTGGCGGGCTGGTGGGTGGCGTCCGACAGCAGTACGGACGTGTACTGGCCGCCGCTGCGGACGATCCTGAAGACCTTCCCCGACGTCTGGACCGCAGACCGGCTCCAGGACGACGTCCTGCCCAGCGTGCTGCGGCTGACCGGCGGCTACGCGCTCGCGGCGGTCGTCGGCGTGACGCTCGGCACGGTCATCGGCTCCTACCGACGCGTGAGAGCGGTCTGCGAACCGGTCCTGGAGTTCCTGCGGGCGGTGCCGCCGCCGGTTCTCGTGCCGGTCATCATGCTGTTCGCGGGCATCGGCGACACCATGAAGGTCACGGTGATCGCCAGCGGCTGCGTGTGGCCGATCCTGCTCAACACGGTCGAGGGCGTGCGCGCGGTCGACTCGGTGATGGCGGAGACGGCGCGCAGTTACGGCATCACGGGCACCGCGCGGCTGCGGAACGTCGTTCTCCGCTCGGCGAGCCCGCAGATCTTCGCGGGGCTGCGCCAGGCGCTGTCCATCGGCATCATCCTCATGGTCATCAGCGAGATGTTCGCGGCCAGCAACGGCCTCGGCTTCACCATCGTCCAGTTCCAGCGCGGCTTCGCCATCCCCGACATGTGGACCGGCATCCTCCTGCTCGGTCTGCTCGGCTTCCTCCTCTCCGTCGTCTTCCAGCTGGTCGAGCGCCGGGTGCTCGGCTGGTACCACGGCCTGCGCGCCTCGACCAGGCGGTCGCCGTGAACCTCGCGAAAGGGCGGTCCATGGACGCGCTTCTTGCCGTATCCGGCCTGAAGAAGGTCTACGAGGGGTCGGGGCGCCGGGTGGAGGCGGTCCGCGACCTCACCTTCACCGTCGATGCCGGGGAACTCGTCTGTCTCGTCGGCCCGTCGGGCTGCGGCAAGACGACCCTGCTGAAGTGCATGGGCGGACTGCTCGCACCGACGGCCGGTGAAGTGCTGCTGGAGGGACGGAAGGTGACC
Source organism: Streptomyces sp. NBC_00457 (assembly GCF_036014015.1). Lineage (NCBI taxonomy): Bacteria > Bacillati > Actinomycetota > Actinomycetes > Kitasatosporales > Streptomycetaceae > Streptomyces > Streptomyces sp. NBC_00457. Next base: position 1,944,168 of record NZ_CP107905.1, read on the forward strand.
GGGCCGCCGCCCGGGATGGCGTTCGTGTTCCAGGAGTACGGGCGGAGTCTGTTTCCCTGGATGCGGGTCGGCGAGAACGTCGAACTCCCCCTGAAACAGAAGGACTTGAGCAAAGCACGGCGTCGGGAGCTGGTGGCCGACGCGCTGCGATCGGTCGGGCTCGCGGACGCGGCGGGCGCCTATCCGTGGCAGCTGTCGGGCGGTATGCAGCAGCGGGTCGCCATCGCCCGCGCGCTGGCGTACGAGCCACGGGTGCTGCTGATGGACGAGCCGTTCGCGGCGGTGGACGCACAGACGCGCGCCGATCTGGAGGACCTCGTACGAGGGCTGTGGCGGGAGCGCGGCATCACGATCCTGTTCGTCACCCACGACATCGACGAGGCCGTGTACCTGGGCGAGCGGGTGCTCGTCCTGTCCTCCTCCCCCACCGTCATCCAGGAACAGCTCAAGGTCGACCTGCCCGACGAGCGCGACCAGCTGCACACCCGAGTCGCCCCGCGCTTCGCCGAGCTGCGCACCCATGTGTACGAGCAGATCCAGGCGGCGAAGCGCGGGGTCCCGCAGGACGCGGTCACGAAGTCAGATACGCCTCCACCTCGCTGAACTGGGCGGCGGGCCACCCGGTGTTGGCGGTGACCGTGAGCCGCAGATGGCGCAGGCTCGTGCTGCCGGGCAGCGCCACGGTGGCCGTGTTTCCGGTGGCCGGGTCGAAGCGGTAGCCGGTGGAGCCGACGACCGTCGAGTAGTTCGAGCCGTCGGTGCTGCCGAGGACGGTGATGGTCTGGGTGCGCGCACCCCACACCGAGGACGGCGGCAGCTTCAGCACCAGCCGGCGTACGGACTCGGTGGCGCCGAGGTCGACGTCAAGGCTCTGCGGGAAGGCGTTGTTGGTGGACTCCCAGTAGCTGTTCGCGTCGCCGTCGACCGCCTTGCCCGGCGTGTAGACGTCCTGCGAGCCGGTCGCCGTCGCCGCGCGGCCCTTGGCCAGGTTGCGGTTCGGGTCGGGGTCCGGGTTGCCCTGGCCGGGCTGGGGCCAGGTCGAGCAGTCCGACCAGGTGCTGCTCCAGCCGGAGTTACCGCCGCCGTCGGTGAGCGTGAACGTGCCTGAAGGATAGGGGCAGTTGTAGACTCCCGCGGCACCGACGCCGGTGGCGGTCACGTTGCGCAGGATGGCGGCGCCCGGGGCTTCGGCCTGGACGACGACGGTGCCTGTGTTGCGTACGGTCGCCCCGTCGACGGTGATGTTCTTGGCGTCGTAACCCCGACCGCTGCCCGAGACGAACTCGAAGGCGCTGTACGGGCTGTCCGTGATCGTCGTGTTGGTGATCCGTACCTGTGCCTCGATGGCGCTGTCGTACGAGTCGACGCGCAGCGCGCCCATCGGATGGTTCCAGTTGGGGTTCATCGCGCCGGTTCGCACGAGTGTGTTGCCGTCGACGGTGATCGTGCCGGCGAGCGGGTGGAACGGGTCGAGGAACTTCTGGTTGGAGATCGCGATGCCGCTGCCGAGGGCGTTGGTGTCCGAGATCAGGTTGTTCTTGACGCTGATGTCGGTGCCGCCGTAGATCGCGATGCCGTTGGCGAGGTTCGGCTGCGTGATGGTGTTGTTCTCGAAGCTGCTGTTGGTGTCGGGCGCGTACAGCGACCACATGGCGAGCGCGTCGTCGCCCTGGTTGCGCAGGAAGTTGTTGCGGACCTTGACCCCGCGCGCGTTGCCGTTGAGGTTGAGGCCGTCGGCGGTCATGTCGAGGAAGCGGTTGTTCTCGACGATCAGGTTGTCGTTGTTGCCCATCAGCCAGAGGCCGACCTTGAGGTGCTGCAGCCACATGCCGGAGACCGAACTCCCGGCGCCCAGGGACCCGTTGACGAAGTTGTCCGGGTTGGAGTCGACGCGTTCGGTGACCTCGCCGATGACCGCGAAGTCCTTGATGTGGACGTTGCCCAAGGAGCTGGACTGGTCGATGAAGCGGGAGGTGCGGACGACGGAGTGCCAGCTGCCGGCGCCCTGGAGGCTCACGTTCTGGACGCCGTTGAGGGAGGACGTCAGCCTGTACTCGCCCGGCGGGATCCATACGACACCGCCCTGAGCCGCGGAGATCGCGTCCCGGAAGGCCTGCGTGGAGTCGCCCTGGCCGGTGGGATCGGCGCCCTTGGACGTCACGGACACCGACCCGGCGGGCTGCGTCGCGGGCGTGGCGACCTGCTCGAAGTCGGCGACGTCGACGGTGACTTGGGTACCCGTCGGCTCCAACGCGACCTTGTCCCCCGGCTGGACGTCCTGCCCGAGCAACAGCCGGGCGTTGTCGTAGAAGTGGTGGGTCTTGGCACCCGGGATCCAACTCGTCTCCACGTACGAGTACTTGGACGTCACGGCGATGGTCTTCGCCAGTTTCGTGCCGTTGACGTAGACGTTCAGCGAGCCCGACTGACCGTCGGGAACGCTGTAGGCGACGTTCACGGCGTTGGCCGCGCGCGGCACGGTGAACTCGACGCGCTGCCCGGCGGCGAGGCGTACGGCCTGGCGTCCGGAGGCTTCGGAGGCGAGCGTGCCCTGGGTGTAGTCGGGGCCGATCTTCGTGCCGGTGGTGGCGGCGGACTCGGCCTCGACGGAGGTGAAGGGCAGGGTGGCGCCGGCTGCTGCGTGGGCCGTGGGGGCGGTGGCGGTGAGCAGGCCCGCAGCGAGGGCGACGACCATGGTTGCTGGCATGGCCCTGACAGTTCTGGTTCTGTTGGTGCGCATGTGCTGGTCCCTTCGGGGTGGGGGGATGCGGTCTCAGGCACGCAGCCAGACCGCGGTGTCCTTCGGAAGCCTCCCTTCGCTGTCCAACGGAGCACTGCTGACGAGGAGTTCGGTGTACTCGGGCAGGTCGAACGGCGGGTCGGCGAGGTTCACCACGCACAGCACGCCCTCGGCCCGGGTGAAGGCGAGGACACCCTCGCGGGCGGGCAGCCAGGTGAGGGGGCCGTCGCCGAAGACGGGCCTGCGGCGGATCGCCTCGCGATAGAGATGGAGCATCGAGCCCGGGTCCGCGGCCTGGCGGTCGGCGGCGTATGAGGGCCAGTCGGCGGGCTGCGGCAGCCACGGCTCGCCGCCGAATCCGGCGTACGGCGCATCCGCGGCCCACGGCAGTGGCACCCGGCAGCCGTCGCGGCCCGGGTCGGTGCCGCCGGAGCGGAAGTGCATCGGGTCCTCGATGCGGTCGAGGGGGATGTCGGCCTCGGGCAGGCCGAGTTCCTCGCCCTGGTAGACGTAGACGGCGCCGGGCAGGGCGAGCGAGAGCAGGGCGGCGGCCCGTGCGCGCCGGGTGCCCTGGGCGAGGTCGGCCGGGGTGCCGAAGGCCTTCGTCGCGAAGTCGAAGCCGGTGTCCTCGCGGCCGTAGCGGGTGACCGTGCGGGTGACGTCGTGGTTGCAGAGGACCCAGGTGGCGGGGGCGCCGACGGGGGCGTGCTCGGCGAGCGTGTCGTCGATCGACGTACGCAACCTGCGCGCGTCCCAAGGACACGACAGAAACGAGAAGTTGAACGCGGTGTGCAGTTCGTCCGGGCGCAGGTAGCGGGCGAAGCGTTCGGGGTCGGGGAGCCAGACCTCGCCGACGAAGATGCCGTCGTATTCGTCGGCCACGGCCCGCCAGGAGCGGTAGATGTCGTGGAGTTCGTCGCGGTCGAGGAACGGGTTCGGTTCGCGGCCCGTGACGAAGTCGGGCAGCTGCGGGTCCTTGGCAAGCAGGGCGGCCGAGTCGATACGGACGCCCGCGACACCACGCTCGAACCAGAAGCGCAGGATGTCCTCGTGCTCCCGGCGGACGGCGGGGTGGGCCCAGTTGAGGTCGGGCTGTTCGGGTGTGAACAGATGGAGATACCAGTCGCCGTCGGCCAGGCGGGTCCAGACGGGCTCGGCCGAGCCGACGAACTGGGACGGCCAGTCGTTGGGCGGGAGTTCACCCTGCGGGCCGCGCCCCGGACGGAAGTGGAACAACTCGCGCTCGGGGCTGCCGGGACCGGCCGCGAGCGCCGCCCGGAACCACGGGTGCTGGTCCGAGACATGGTTCGGCACGATGTCGACGATCGTACGGATGCCCAGCTCCCGCGCCTCCGCGATCAGCTTCTCCGCCTCGGCGAGCGTGCCGAACGCCGGGTCGATGGCGCGGTAGTCGGCGACGTCGTAGCCGCCGTCCTTCATCGGTGAGAGGTACCACGGGTTGAACCAGAGGGCGTCGACGCCGAGTTCGGCAAGGTACGGCAGCCGGGTGCGGACGCCCGCGAGGTCGCCGGTGCCGTCGCCGTCGCCGTCCGCGAAGCTGCGGACGTACACCTGGTAGATGACGGCGGAGCGCCACCAGTCGGTTCGCGTGGGGGCATGGGTGGGCTGTCCCACTGTGCCTGCCTTTCGGTGTCGGAGAGGGGCGGTGCCAGTGAGGGCGGCGTCAGCCCTTCGTGCTGCCCGCGCTGATCCCGGCGATGATGTGCCGCTGGAAGACCAGGAACATCGCGACCATGGGGATACTGGCGATCACCATCGCGGCGATGAGCACGGTCAGCTGGATGTTCTGCGACAGCTGGACGAGTGCCACGCTGATCGGCTGCTTTTCCGTGTCGGAGAAAACCATCAGCGGCCAGAGGAAGTCCTGCCAGACCGCGACCAGCGCGAAGATCGACACGACTCCGAGCACCGGCCGGGACATCGGCAGCACGATCGACCACAGGATGCGCAGCCTCCCGGCGCCGTCGATCTCGGCGGCCTCCAGTACGTCGCGCGGGATCTGGTCGAAGAACCGCTTGAGGAGGTACAGGTTGAAGGCGTTGGCGACCGCCGGGAGCCAGATGGCGAGGGGGTCGTTGAGCAGGCCGAGATCGGCCACCGTCAGGTACTTCGGTACGACCAGCGCCTGCGCCGGGACCATGAGCGTGGCGAGGATGCCGCCGAGGATCACCTTGCCGAAGACCGGCCGGAGCCTGGAGAGGGCGTAGGCGGCGGCCGTACACAGGACCAGCTGGAACAGCCAGGCGCCGGCCGCCTGGACCACCGTGTTCCACAGGTGGGTCGGCAGCTGCATCAGGTCCCAGGCGTCGGTGTAGCCGCTGAGGTGCCACGCCTTCGGGACGATCGTGGGCGGGGTCCGGGCCACCTCGTCCGGCGACTTCATCGCGCCGGTCACCATCCAGTAGACCGGGAAGAGGAAGGCCAGCGCGAAGAGCAGCACGATCGCGGTGAAGACCGTCCAGTACGTCGCCCTGCCGCGCGGTCGGGCCAGCGCGGCCGGGGAGACCAGGGTCCGGGTGCTCATGCGGCGTCCTCCCCTTCGGTGCGGGTGAGCCGCAGATAGACGGCGGAGAAGAGGCCGAGGAACACCAGCAGCAGCACGCTGAGCGCGCAGGCGCCGCCGAAGTCGTTGTAGAGGAAGGCGTATTTGTAGATCAGGTAGAGCACGGTGACCGTGGCGTTCTCCGGGCCGCCTCCCGTGATCACGAACGGTTCGGTGAACACCTGCATCGTCGCGATGATCTGAAGCAGCATCAGCATGAGGATGACGAACCTGGTCTGCGGGATCGTCACATGCCGGATGCGCTGGAGGAGGCTCGCACCGTCCAGTTCCGCCGCCTCGTACAGCTCGCCGGGAATGGATTGCAGGGCGGCCAGGTAGATCAGGACGGTGCCGCCCATATTGGCCCAAGTCGCGACGATCACCAGGGAGATCAGTGCGGTGTCGGCGCCGTTGGACCAGTTCGACGTGGGCAGATGCAGGAAGCGCAGCGCCTCGTTGGCCAGGCCGGTGCCGGGGTCGTAGAACCACTTCCACAGCAGGGCGGTGACGACCGGCGGGATCATCACCGGCAGATAGACCGCGACTCTGAAGAAGGCTCTCGCGTGCCGGAGTTCGTTGAGGACGAGCGCCAGGACGAAGGGGATCGCGAAGCCCATGAGCAGGGCGAGCAGGGTGAAGGTGAGCGTGTTGCGCCAGGCCGCCGTGAACTCCGGGTCGTCGAGGACGCGGGTGAAGTTGGCGGTGCCGACCCACTCGGGGTCCGAGCCGGGCGTGTACTTCTGGAAGGCGATCACGACCGCGCGGATCGCGGGATACCAGGAGAACAGGGCGAAGCAGACGAGGCCGCCGAGGAGGAAGGCGTAGGCGCGGGCCTGGTCGGCGAGGCGGCGCCGCATCCGGTCCCCTGCCGGAGGCGGCGCCTGCACCGGGCGCACCGTGATCGCCTGGACGGGTCGCGCGGTGGTCTTGGTCATCGGTCAGCCCCGGGCCAGGATGCTGTCGATCTTCCCGGAGGCGTCCTCCAGGAGCTGGTCGATGTCGGCGTCCTTCTTGGTGAGGACGGCGGAGACGACCGAGTCGAGGACGGAGTAGATCTGCTGGGCGTGCGGGGGCTCGATCTTCATGTCGAGGTTCTGGTTGCCGTCGAGGAAGGCCTGGTAGTTCTCGACGGGCACATTGGCGTTGTCCTTCTTGATCTCCTGGTCCTTGGCGTCGGCCGCGCCGCTGAACAGCCGCGGCTCGGGCAGCCCCACCGGGGCGTCGGCCTTCTTGGCCCGGGCGTAGTCGCCGAGGAAGCCGTCTCCGGGCGTGAGGAACATGTGGTCCAGCCACTTCAGGCCCGCCCTGATCTGCTCGGGGCTCGCCTTCTTGTTGAACATGTAGCCGTCGCCGCCGATGAGCGTGCCTTCGCCGCCGGGCATGGGCGCGAGGGCGAGGTCCTCGTAGTTGCCGCCCTTCTCCTTGACCAGGATCGGGATGTTGTCCGGCGCGGAGAGATACATACCGAGCTTCCCGGAACCCATCATCTGCTGGACGTCGTTGATGACCAGGAGCTGCTTGCTGCCCATCGAGTTGTCGGTCCAGCGCATGTCGTGCAGATTCTGCAGCACGGCCCGGCCCTCGGGTGTGTCGATCGTCGCCTTCTTGCCGTCGGCGCTGACGACGTCGCCGCCCTGCGCGTACATCTCGGCGGTGAAGTGCCAGCCGCCCTGGTTCTGGGCGCTGTAGTCGGCGTATCCGACGGTGCCGTTGCCGAGATCAGCGATCTTCTTGGCGGCGGTGCGCAGTTCGTCCCAGGTGGCCGGGGGCTGGTCGGGGTCGAGGCCCGCCCGCTGGAAGAGCTTCTTGTTGTAGATCAGGCCCATCGAGTAGCCGGTGCGCGGGATGCCGTAGATCTGGCCGTCGACGGTGTAGATGTCCCGCAGCTGCCGCTGGATGGTCTCGTAGCTCTTCAGCTCCTTGATGTACGGCGTGAGATCGGCCGCCTGGTTGATGTCGACCACGTGCTTGGCGTCGGTGAAGTACGTGTAGAAGACGTCCTCCATCTGCCCGCCGGCGAGCTTCGCGTCGAACGTCTTCGGGTCCTGGCAGGGGAACGCGTCGTGCGCGACGACGTCGATGTCCGGGTTGGCCTTCTCGAAGGAGGCGATGTCCTGCTCGAAGAACTGCCGGTCGACCTTGGCGCTCTTGGGCGGCATGCAGTTGACGGTGATGCGTGTCTTGCCGCCCGCCGAGTCGTCCTCGCCGCCGCCCCCACAGGCGGTGAGGGCGAGGGAACAGACGCTGAGCGCGACGAACGTACGGCGGAACCCGGTGCTACTCATCGGTGGACCCCTTTGGGCAGGAGCGGTCGGCGCCGCACACTCAAGCACCGCCGACATCGAGCCGCAAGATGTCGCGCAGAATCTGAAATTATTGAACGAGTCTGTGAATCTCCGTGGACCTCAGTCGCGGGGCGCTTGCCCGGTCGAACCCCGCACCACCAGCTCGGGCTCGAACAACAGCTCCTCAGCCGGTACGGCCGCCCCGCCGACCTGCGCGTTCAGCAGCTCGACGGCTGCCCTCCCCATCGCCTCGATGGGCTGGCGCACCGTCGTGAGCGGCGGCTCGGTGCAGTTCATGAACGCGGAGTCGTCGTAGCCGACGACGGAGATCTGCGAGGGGACGCCGAGGCCCTTGCGGCGGGCGGCCCGCACGGCCCCCAGGGCGAGCGGGTCGCTGGCGCAGATGATGCCCGTGACGCCCCGGTCGATCAGCCGGGAGGCAGCCGCGTGTCCGCCCTCGATCGAGAAGATGGCGCGGGCGACGAACTCGTCCGGCAGCTCCCCCACTGCTCGGGCGGCGGCCAGCTTGCGGGCCGACGGCACATGGTCGCCGGGGCCGAGCACCAGCCCGATGCGCTCATGGCCGAGGGAGGCCAGATGCCGCCAGGCCTGCTCCACCGCGACCGCGTCATCGCAGGAGACACCGGGGAAACCGAGGTGTTCGATCGCCGCGTTGACCAGGACGACCGGGATGTTGCGGTCGGCGAGCAGCCGGTAGTGCTCGTGCGGCGCGTCGGCCTGGGCGTACAGACCGCCGGCGAAGACGACGCCGGAGACCTGCTGTTGCAGCAGCAGCGCCACATAGTCGGCCTCGGAGACACCGCCCTTGGTCTGCGTGCACAGCACCGGGGTCAGGCCGAGCTGGGCGAGCGCTCCCCCGATCACCTCGGCGAACGCCGGGAAGATCGGGTTCTGCAGCTCGGGCAGCACGAGGCCCACGAGCCGCGCACGTTCACCGCGCAGCTGCGTGGGCCGCTCGTAGCCGAGGACGTCCAGGGCGGACAGCACCGCCTGCCGGGTGCCTTCGGAGACTCCGGGCTTGCCGTTGAGCACCCGGCTGACCGTGGCCTCGCTGACCCCGACCTTCTTCGCCACCTCAGCAAGTCGTCGCGTCATGCGCGCAAGAATAGCGCAAGAAATGCAAGCGGCTTGCGTTCAGTTCCGTTCCCGTAGGTCCGGCTGTCAGCCGCGGGCAGCCCACAGGCCGCGGACATGGCCGAGGTGACGGGTCATGACCTCCCGTACGGCGTCTTCGTCCCGGGCGAGCAGGGCGTCGAGGAGTTCGAGGTGCTCTTCGGCGGAGGCCATCAGCCGGCCCGCCTCGAGCAGGGCGGTGAGCCCGTACAGGCGGGAGCGCTTGCGCAGGTCGCCGACGACCTCGACGAGGTGCGCGTTGCCGACGAGGGCGAGCAGGCCCAGATGGAAGGCGGTGTCGGCCTCGACATAGGCGATGAGATCCCCGGCGGCAGCGGCGGCGACGATCTCTCTCGCGGCCGGGCGCAGCGCCTCCAGCGAGGCCGAGTCGGCGGTCCTGGCCAGATCCACGACGGTGGGGATCTCGATGAGGGCGCGGATGTGCTTGTACTCGTCGAGTTGTTCCTCGGACACCTCGGTGACCCGGAACCCCTTGTTGGGGACGGTGTCGACCAGACCCTCCTTGGCGAGATCCAGCATCGCCTCGCGGACCGGGGTCGCCGACACGCCGAAGCGGGCGGCGAGGGTGGGCGCGGAGTACAGCTCGCCGGGGCGTAGTTCACCGGCGATGAGCGCGGCCCGCAGGGCGTCGGCGACCCGCTCACGGTAGCTGCTCTTCTTGCCGCCCAGCGTGGGCAGGGCGGGAGCAGCGGCGGTCGGGGCGCTGGTGCGCTGGGCGGGCATGGGACTCTCCTAGCGGGCAAACGGGCTGTGCGACGGTGCAATGTCACGCGTCACACGACATTATCTCCGGTCGCGGACGCGCACGCGGGCCGCAGGCTCACAGCACGAACCCGGCCGGGAACGGGTCGGCGGGGTCGAGCAGATACTGCGCCGTGCCAGTGATCCAGGCGCGGCCGGTGAAGCTGGGCAGGACGGCGGGGCGGCCGGCGACCTCGGTGGTCGCGAGCAGGCGGCCGGTGAAGCGGGTTCCGATGAAGGACTCGTTCACGAACTCGGTGTTCAGGGGGAGTTCGCCGCGTGCGTGCAGCTGCGCCATGCGCGCGCTGGTGCCCGTGCCGCAGGGCGAGCGGTCGAACCAGCCGGGGTGGATGGCCATCGCGTGCCGGGAGTGGCGGGCGGTGGAGCCGGGGGCGTACAGGTGGACGTGGTGGCAGCCGTGGATCGACGGGTCCTCGGGGTGGACGGGCTCGCCCTCGGCGTTGATCGCCTCCATCAGGGACAGGGCCGCTGTGAGGATGTCGTCCTTGCGGGAGCGGTCGAAGGGCAGGCCGAACTCGTCCAGCGGCAGGATGGCGTAGAAGTTGCCGCCGTATGCCAGGTCATAGGTCACCGTCCGCCCGTCGGGAAGGGCGATCTTGCGGTCGAGGGCGACGGAGAAGGACGGCACGTTCTGGAGGGTGACCGCTTTGGCCGCGCCGTCCTCCACCGCCACCTCGGCGACGACCAGGCCCGCCGGGGTGTCGAGCCGGATCGTGGTGACCGGTTCGACGACCTCGACCATGCCGGTCTCGACGAGCACGGTCGCCACGCCGATCGTGCCGTGTCCGCACATCGGGAGGTAGCCGGAGACCTCGATGTAGACGACGCCCCAGTCGCAGTCGGGGCGGGTGGGCGGCTGGAGGATCGCGCCGCTCATCGCGGAGTGGCCGCGCGGCTCGTTCATCAGCAACTGCTTGATGTCGTCCCGGTGTTCACGGAAGTACAGCCGCCGCTCGTTCATCGTGTCACCGGGGATGGTGCCGATCCCGCCGGTGATCACGCGGGTGGGCATGCCCTCGGTGTGCGAGTCGACGGCGTGCAGGACGAGTTTGCTGCGCATGGTCCAGACTCCTTCACGCGAGCCCTGAGGCTACGGCTTTCTCGGTGGCGGCGCGTACGGCGGCCTCCTGCTCCGGCAGCAGCGGGACGCGCGGCGGGCGAACCGGGCCGCCGTGCCGGCCGACGATGTCCATGGACAGCTTGATCGCCTGCACGAACTCGACCTTGGAGTCCCAGCGCAGCAGCGGGTGCAGTTGCTCGTAGAGCTTCCTGGCGGTGGCGAGGTCGCCGCCCACGGCCGCCCGGTACAGCTCGACGGTCGCGGCGGGCAGCGCGTTGGGGTAGCCGGCCACCCAGCCCTTGGCGCCGGCGAGCGCGAGTTCCAGCAGAACGTCGTCGGCGCCGATCAACAGGTCCAGTTCCGGGGCGAGTTCGGCGAGCTGATAGGCGCGGCGGACGTCGCCGGAGAACTCCTTGACGGCCTGGATGTGGCCCTCGCCGTGCAGCTTGGCGAGGAGTTCCGGCACAAGGTCGACCTTGGTGTCGATGGGGTTGTTGTACGCCACGATCGGCACCCCCGCCTTGGCGACCTCCGCGTAGTGCGCCAGCACCGACCGCTCGTCGGCGCGGTACGCGTTGGGCGGCAGCAGCATCACGGACGCGCAGCCGGCGTCGCGTGCCTGCTCGGCCCAGCGGCGGGCCTCCGCCGAGCCGTAGGCGGCGACGCCGGGCATGACGCGCTCGCCTCCGATGGCGGCCACGGCGGTCTCCACGACCTTGGCCCGCTCCTCGGGGGTGAGTACCTGGTATTCGCCGAGCGAGCCGTTCGGTACGACACCGTCGCAGCCGTTCTCGACCAGCCAGGAGCAGTGTTCGGCGTACCGGGCGTGGTTCACGGACAGGTCGTCGTCGAGCGGGAGGGCGGTGGCGACGAGGACGCCCCGCCAGGGACGGGTCGGGGTGGCTGTCATGTGAGGTTCCCTCCGATTGGAATGTGAAAGATCACTGGTGGCATCACTCGGCTTCGGGCTCCCCTGCCCGAGCCAGCACCCCCAACGGCACCGGCCGCGCGAACGGCCTGCGGCCCGGTGCCTGAGCGCACCCGGCCAGCCCCGCGACCGCGGGCCCGCACACCCGCCCCTGGCACCAGCCCATCCCGGCCCGCGTCAGCAGCTTCACGGTCCGCAGATCACCGGCACCGAGGTCGGTGACGGCCTCGCGGATCGCGCCGCCGGTCACCTCCTCGCAGCGGCAGACCACGGTGTCGTCGGTGACCTGCTCGGCCCAGTGAGCGGGCGGCGCGTACACGGTGTCGAGCGCCGCGAAGAACTCCCGCAAGCTGCTACGGGACTTCGCTGCCGCGGCCCACGCGCGCGGGTCGGGCTCGGCACCGTTCAGCCGCGCGGCGGCCGCGCATCCCGCGATGTGCCCCTCGGCGAGGGCGAGGGCCGCGCCGCCGATGCCGGTCGTCTCGCCCGCGGCCCAGACGCCGGGGACGTCGGTGCGCTGCTCGTCGTCGACGTGGACGTTCGGTCCGTCGAGGCGGCAGCCCAGGGTCTCGGCGAGGTCGGTGTGCGGCACCATCCCGTGCCCTACGGCGAGGGTGTCGCAGGGGATCCGCCGCTCGGTGCCGGGCCGGACGCGTCCGGCGCCGTCGAGCGCGGCGACGGTCACCGCCTCTAGGCGTTCAGTGCCGTGCGCCTCGACCACGGTGTGCTGCACGAGGGTGCGCACCCGGTGCCGGAGCAACTGGGCCGCGTACTGGGCGCCTTCACCGACCTTGCCCGGCTGAGCCGCGAGCGCCCGGGTCCGTCGTACGAAATCTCTGGGGTGCGCGGACTCGACGAGCGCTGCCACCTTCATCCCGGCCGCGGCGAGTCCGGTCGCCACCGGAAGCAGCAGCGGCCCGGTCCCGGCGACCACGGCGGTGTGCCCGGAGACGGCGAGGACGCCCTTGAGCATGGCCTGGGCGCCGCCCGCGGTGATGACGCCGGGGAGGGTCCAGCCGGGGAAGGGCAGGACCTTCTCGTAGCCGCCGGTGGCGAGGAGGACGGCGTCGGCGTGCACGACGACGGGGTCCTCCTGCTCGGGTCCGAGCAGCGCGTGCACTGTGAAGTGGCCCGACTTCCCTTCCAGCAGCCAGACATGATGGTCCGTCAAGTGCGTGACGTGTCCCGCCTCCACACCTTCGGCCAGGGCATCCCGCAGCCGCTCCCAGGTCCGCCACTGATGGTGCAGGGCCTGCGGGCGGCGGGCGCGGAGTTCGGCGGCGGGCCGGCGGTAGAACTGCCCGCCCGCCTGCGGTGCCGAGTCGATCAGGGTGACGTGGACACCGCGCGACGCGGCGGCCACGGTGGCGGCAAGACCCGCGGGGCCCGCGCCGATCACGGCGAGATGCGGCCGTTCAGTCATCGTGCCCCGTCCCCTCCTGCGTACGGATCGCATCGCCCGGCCGCACCGGCACGAGGCAAGCGCGTTGGTTCGGGCGGTCGTTGACCGTCACCAGGCAGTCGAAGCAGACGCCGATGCCGCAGAAGATCCCGCGCGGGCGGCCTTCGACACGGGTGGAGCGCCAGGAGGTGACGCCGACCGACCAGAGCGCGGCGGCGACGGTCTGGCCGGGGAGGGCCTCGATCTCGCGGCCGTCCAGCGTGACGGTGAAGGCGGGACCGGGTCGGGCCTCGGCCAGGTCGAACGGGGTTCTCACGCGGCCTCCTCGGGCGAGGCGAAGCGGTCGGGCCGGAACGGCGTCAGGTCCAGGTCCGGGGCCTTGTCGGTCAGCACCTGCGCGATCAGTTGCCCCGTGCCGGTCGCGAGCCCGATGCCCGCACCCTCGTGACCGCAGGCGTGATGGAGGCCCGGCACCCGTGGATCAGGGCCGATGGCGGGCAGGTGGTCGGGCATGTACGGCCGGAAGCCGAGGTAGGCGCGCATCGCGTGGACCCCCTCCAGGAACGGGAACAGCCGCGTCGCACCCGCCGCGAGCGCCCGTACGGCCGGCAGGGAGAAGGTCCGGTCGAAGCCGACGCGTTCACGGCTCGCGCCGATCAGGACCGGCCCGGCGGCCGTGCCCTCCACGACCGGCGAGGTCTGCAGGGCAGCCGAGTCACTGGCGACGTCGGCCACGTAGTCGGCGGCGTACACCTTGTGGTGGACCATGCGCGGGAGCGGTTCGGTGACGAGGACGAAGCCTCGGCGCGGCAGGACGGGAAGGTGCACGCCCGCGAGGGCGGCGAGGTCGGCGCCCCAGGTGCCCGCCGCGTTGACGACCGCCCGGGCGTGCAGGTCACCTCCGTCGGTACGGACGCCACGGACCGCCCCGTCCGGTGTGCGCAGGATGTCCGTCACGGTCCGGCCGGTGAACAGGCGGGCGCCGGAGGCCTTGAGGAGGTGTGCGGCGGCCAGGGCGGGCATGACCTGGGCGTCCTGGGGATAGTGGACGGCGCCGGGTAGACCGGGGGCGAGATGGGGTTCGAGGTCGCAGAGGGTGTCGGGTGCGACGAGTCGGGCGGTGACTCCGGCGGCGCGCTGGCCGGCGGCGAAGCGCTCCAGGGCGGTGAGCCCACCGGGGGACGTGGCCACCACGACGCCGCCCTTGGCCTCGTACTCCACGGACTCCCCGAACTCCGCCGCGAGTTCTGCCCAGAGGCGGCCCGAGAGGAGCGCGAGGTCCAGTTCGGGGCCGGGCTCCTTGTCGGAGACGAGGATGTTGCCCTCGCCGGCGCCGGTCGTGCCGCCGGCCACCGGGCCACGGTCGACGACGGTGACGTCGAGGCCCGCGCGGGCGGCGTACAGGGCGCACGCGGCGCCCACCATGCCGGCCCCGATGACCACGACATCGCAGGTCAATCGCTTGCTCACATCAGTACTATGTCACATACCGCTCCAGCTGGGAACGACGTGCAGACGACGTCACACGACATCCCACGAGGTCACACACGGAAGAGGTGCCCCCGACATGGCCAACGGCCGTAAGAACTATCTCTACCGAGGAATCTCCGACGAGTTGTCCGCCCTGATGCGGACGGGCTGGGCCGACACCGAACGCACGGATCTGCAACCGACCGAGCAGGCCCCGTACGCGGCCCGCCGCCGCGCCGCGCTGTCGGCCCGCTTCCCGGGCGAGCGGCTGGTCGTCCCGTCCGGAGGCCTCAAGATCCGCTCGAACGACGCCCATTACCCGTTCCGCCCGTACACCGGCTATGTGCACTTGACCGGTGATCAGGCCCGCGACGGCGCCCTGGTCCTGGAACCCCGCCCGGACGGCGGCCACGACGCGCACTGCTACCAACTCCCCCGCGACAGCCGGGACAGCGACGAGTTCTGGACGGGCTACACCGCCGAGCTGTGGATGGGCCGCCGCCGTACGCTCGCCGAGTCGGAGCAGGTGCTCGGCATGGAGTGCCGGGACATCCGTACGATCGCCGAGGACCTCGCGAAGTCGACCGACACACCCACCCGCATCGTCCGCGGCATCGACCCGTCCCTGGAGGAGGTGCTCGCCACCGACGAGGAGCGGGACGACGCGTTCGAGGAGGCCGTCTCCGGGCTACGGCTGATCAAGGACGAGTGGGAGACAGGCGAACTGCGCCGCGCCGTGGATGCGACGGTCCGCGGATTCACCGATGTCGTACGGGAGTTGTCGCAGGCGATCGCCACCTCCGAGCGGTGGATCGAGGGCACCTTCTTCCGCCGGGCGCGCGTCGAGGGCAACACCGTCGGCTACGGCTCGATCTGCGCGGCAGGCGAGCACGCCACGATCATGCACTGGCAGGACAACGACGGCCCGGTCCGCCCCGGCGAACTCCTCCTGCTGGACGCGGGCGTGGAGACCCACACGCTCTACACCGCCGACGTCACGCGCACGCTCCCGATCAGCGGCACCTTCACGCCGCTGCAGCGCGAGATCTACGACGCGGTGTACGAGGCCCAGGAGGCGGGCATGGCCGCGGTCAAGCCCGGTGCGCACTTCCGCGACTTCCATGAGGCCGCCCAGCGGTCGCTGGCCGCCCGGCTGGTCGAGTGGGGCTTCCTGGAGGGCCCGGCCGAGCGCGTGTACGAGCTGGATCTCCAGCGCCGCTTCACCATGGCGGGCACCGGCCACATGCTCGGTCTCGACGTGCACGACTGTGCGCAGGCCCGCAACGAGGACTACATCGACGGCGTGCTGGAAGCCGGTATGTGCCTGACCGTCGAGCCCGGCCTGTACTTCCAGCCCGACGACCTGACCGTCCCCGAGGAGTGGCGCGGCATCGGCGTCCGGATCGAGGACGATGTGCTGGTGACGGCGGACGGGAACGAGAACCTGTCGGCGGGGCTGCCCCGCTCGGCCGACGAAGTCGAGGCGTGGATGCGGGAGTTCGCGGGCTGACCCAGGAAACCGGAAAGTTCGCGGGCTGACCCCGGAAACCGGAAAGGGGGGCGACGCGCCCCGTCCTGACCAGAGCGCCGTCGGCGACCTGAACGCCGGCGGTGCCCGGTCAGGCGTCGGGGGCGGAGACCACCGTGAGGTGGCTCGCCGTGCGGCGGGCTCGTGCGGGCCTGCGGCCGGTGGGGGTGGCGCGGCGGGCGGGGCGGAGGATCAGCGTCATCCGCGTGTAGCCCATCTCGTGCAGCGTCCGGGGGGTTTCGTCGACGACCCGGCAGTCCGTGGCGCCCCAGCGCGGGTCCGGGTGCAGCAGCGGGCGGACCGCGCCGTCGTGGGCGAGGGCCTGCTCGCCGACCGCGCGGATCCAGTGCGGCAGGCCGTGCCGGTAGGCGGCCTCCATGATGGGGTCCTGGGCGATGTCCCGGCGGATCGCCTGCAGCCCGTGGTCGTGGCCGTGCCGCTCGACGGCGGCGGCGAAGAGGGCCAGCATGGGCAGGCACCAACTCGACTCGTGGTCGCCGAGGACCGTGCTCGCGTCCGGGTGGAACAGGACGAAGCGCAGGAAGTTGTCGTACGGCATGGCCGTGGGGTGCGGGCCGATGCCGCGGAAAAGTGTCTCGAAAGCGGTGTTGCTCAGGACCACGTCCCACCGGTGATCGAGCACGACGGACGGGAAGGTGACGGCCTCCAGGAGGGTGGCGTAGTCATGGAGATACGCCTGGGCCTCAAGACTCTCGGGGACGGGCCGCGGCGCCGGCCGCTGCCCACCTGCCTGATACGCCATCGGGAGGTCACCCCTCTTGCCTATGCGGCCTTCACGCGGCGCCTTGATCCTCGTGCCCCGACGCGAGGTGTGTCAACTATCGTGGCATTTCATGCCGGTTGACGGCTGAAATTGGCCACAGTTGTGGCGACACCTGGATGTGAGTTCGAACCACCGGCTACTCTCCGGGAAGTTCACGCCAACCGTGTGTGGTGAGAATGCCGGTGAGAAGGCCTGTGAGAGACGTGGGAGATCTGTCGGTGACGGATGGCTTCGAGGGTCCCGGCGCCGCGATGGCGGCTCTGCCGGCGGTCGTCGCCCGGGTCACCGCACTCGCCGACCGGCTGGGCGTGGCGCACGCGGACGCCTTCGCCACCGGCCGTCTGTCCGTCGCCTCCGGTGTCCCCGAGCCCGTGGTCAAGGCCCTGCTGAGCGGTCGGCCGGCGGGCGAGCCCGATGTGCAGGCGCGGTTTCTGCAACGCCTGGACCTGCTGCGCCGCACCCGGCTCAAGCCGAACGGGCGCAAGTACACCCAGCAGGAGATCGCCGACGGTGCGGGCATGTCTCGGCAGCAGGCGGGCGCTCTCATCAACGGCGACCGGCGTCCCACCATGGAGCACTGCGACGCCATTCAGCGCTTCTTCCGGGTGCATGCCGGATTCCTGACGGCCGAGGATCCCGAAGCGCTCGCGGGCGCCCTTCAGCGCACCGAGCAGGAGCTGCTGCAGAAGCTCGCCGACCGTGAGCGGGAGGCGGCGGCCGCCGCCGACGACCCGCTGGAGCGGCTGCTGCAGGACCACGGCGTCCGCGGAATCGCCTGGCGGGCCGCGCAGCTGCCCACCGACCAGCACCGCGACAAGGTCGCCGAATGGCTGGACATGCTCCTGGAGAGCGTCAAGCGGCCCGAGTCCTGAGCCTGGGGAGATCAGTGGGCATCGACAAGGAAATGCGCCGCCTGTGCGGCGAGTTGGTCGCGGAGCTCACGCTCCCCGCACCGGCGCGGCCCGAGGACCTGTACGGCGCCCTGTGCGACGCGATGAGCAGACGCCGCGGCCGTCCTGTCCACTTCCGTACGGCCGCCTTCCCGCCCGGCACCGCCAGCGGGCTGTGGCTCGACATGAACGACCAGGACGTCGTGGTCGTCGAGGAACGCACCGCCCCCGACCACCAGTTGGTCATCCTCGGCCACGAGCTGTGGCACATGAAGGCCGGGCACTGCAGCCACCATGTCGAGGGCGCCGCCGTCGCCGCCCGGCTGCTCAGCGACGAGGCCGACCTCGAGGACACCGTCCGCCGGATCGCCGCCCGCACCCGCTTCGACGAAGCCGAGGAGCAGGACGCCGAGAGCTTCGGCCTCCTGCTGGCCAGCAAGTGCCGTACCTGGCTTGCCGGGTCGTCGTCGCGGGGGCCGGTGCAGCGGGATCGGTTGGCTGGGCGGATCGAGGCGTCGTTGGGGTATTTGGGGTTGTGACATTGGCTCGGTCGCCTTCGGGGGGCGGCATCTAGCGGCTGGCGACGCGCTGTGTTGGATGGCTCGGTCGCCTTCGGGGGCGCTTAATGCCGGTGTCGAGACGGCGATCGTGCTCGACGCTTCGCGCCTCCGCGCGTTCGCCGTCTCGACACCGGCGCGCCCCCTGCGGCTCCCTCGCGGCCGGCGCGTCGGACCAGTGGGCGTTGGTGGGCACTCACCCGGCACTCACCCCGCACCCGCCCGGCACCTCACCCCGCACCCACCTCACACCCGCCCGGCACCTCACCCGGTTCTCACCTGGCCCTCGCCCTGCACCCGCCGTGGGCTGAGTGGGCGAACCGGCAGGTGGGCGAGGTCGATTGTCAGTGGTGGGCGGCAGACTTGGAGGTGCGTGCCGTCCGAGTGCTCAGGCGCGCCCGACCGACGCCGACGTGGGGAGAGCCGACCGATGCAGACCGCCCTGATGACCGACCGTGAGCGCACCGCCGTACAGGCCTATCTGCGGCTGCTGCACACCGTGCGTGCGGCCTTCGACACCGCTGCCGGCCCGCCGGGCGGTGGGCTGCCACCCGCCGTTCCGCCGTCCGTGCTGGCCGAGGCGGAGCAGGCGCTGGCGGAGGCGGGTCTCGCGGGCAACGAGGAGGAGTTCTTCCGGCTGCTGCAGAGCTGGTGCCCGGAGGCCTGACCTACGCCCCGGCCTGGTGGCGTACGGAGACGGCCGTCGCCACCAGGCCGCGCCGGACGGTCCAGCGGCCCTCGAAGTGACGGAGCCGCCGGCCGTCGATCAGCGGTCCGGGGACCAGGAGTTCGGCGCGGAAGGCGCCGCCGAGCCGGTCGCCAGGGTGCGCGGAGATCTCGATGTCGGCCTCGGTGAAGTCGAGCCACTGCCGGGTGAGGGGGAACCACGCCTTGTACACGGACTCCTTGGCGCTGAACAGCAGCCGGTCCCAGTGGATGTCCGGATGGAGCGCGGCCAGGCCGCTGAGCCGCGGTACCTCCGTGGGCAGGGCCACGGCGGCCAGCACACCCTCCGGGAGCGGGTCATGGGGTTCGGCGTCGATGCCGATCGAGGCGAGGTCGGTGGCGCGGACCAGGGCGGCGGCGTGGTAGCCCTCGCAGTGGGTCATGCTGCCGACCAGGCCGGCCGGCCAGCCCGGTGCGCCACGCTCGCCGGGCAGCACGGCCTGCGGCGGCACGCCGAGCTTCTCCATGGCGCGGCGGGCACAGGTCCGTACGGTGGCGAACTCACGGCGGCGTTTGTCGACCGCCCGCGCCACGACCGCCTCTTCCTCGGGGTACAGGGGAGCCGGCTCGTCGCTACCGTACGTCTCCACGACCACCACCGAGGCGGGCAGCAGCTCCTCGATCACCTGGCCCGACCTCCCTGGGCAGTATGCGGCGCAGCGCCCCCGGCTCCTGGGAGCGCTTGCTCCATTCTCGCGGGTATCCGACGGACACCTCTTCGAAGCGGACACCGTCGTGCCAGGTCGTCCGCGGAATGTGCAGATGACCATAGACCATGGTCCGGACCCGGAATCTGCGGTGCCAGTCGGCCGTCAGCCCGGTGCCGCACCACATGGCGAACTCGGGGTACCACAGGACGTCCGTCGGGTGCCGGTCCAGCGGGTAGTGGTTGACCAGCACCGTCGGCAGGTCGCCGGGCAGCTCGGCGAGCCTGCCCTCGGTGGCCGCGACCCGGGCCCGGCACCAGGCGTCGCGGCTCGGGTAGGGGTCGGGGTGCAGCAGATACTCGTCGTTGCAGACGATCCCGGTTCCGTGCGCGTACGCCAGTCCCTCTTCCTTGGTCGCGCAGCCGGCCGGGAGGAACGAGTAGTCGTAGAGCAGGAACAGCGGCGCCACGGCCACCGGGCCGCCGGGGCCGTCCCAGATGGGGTACGGGTCCTCGGGTGTGAGCACGCCCAGTTCCCGGCACTCCTCGACGAGGTGCTCGTAGCGGGCGACGCCGCGCAGGGTGACGGGGTCCTTCGGGTGGGTCCACAGTTCGTGGTTGCCGGGGGCCCAGACGACCTTGCGGAAGCGCCCGGCGAGGGTCTTCAGGGCCCAGCGGACGTCGGAGACGGTCTCGGAGACGTCGCCGGCCACCAGGAGCCAGTCGTCGTCCGTCTCGGGGTGCATCTTCTCGACGAGGGCGCGGTTCTCCGGGTAGCCGATGTGCAGATCGCTGATGGCCAGCAGCTGTCCGGCACCACCGGCCGTCGACGTCACGTGTTCGCCCCTTCCGCGCAGGAATGGCTCCACGACAGCACATCCGCAGCACCCGGACAAGGCGGGTCTCCAGGGCGGGGCGCGCGGGTTATCAGGAGAACATCGTCCCGTCAGGCAACCTCCGAAAATCCGTAACACGTACGTTGCACGCCGCACCCCCGCGAAGCCGTATGATCGCCCCAACACCACACCACGGACTTCCCTTCACCAGGGACAGTTTGGTGTTCCCTCGATTCGATCTGGCCGGGCACGGCCTGCTCCGCCGTGCCCGCGAACCATGAAAGGCGGCCTGCATGGTCTCTCGCGTACGCGTCTGGCTCAACCGCACGTACGCGGAGAACGTGTTCTTCATGGATCAGCTGCGACGAAATCCCAGCGATCGGGCCGTCGAGATCCATGCCACGCACGGCGATGCCGACTCCCCTGTGCTGGCCGCCGCCGACACCGCCGACCTCGAGCCGGAGGGCCTGTCCCCGGCCGCGTATGTCGAGTACGCCCTGGACCAGTGCGTCCGCCGCGGCATCGACGTGTTCGTGCCGCGTGCTCAGCAGTCGGCGATCGTGGCGCACCGCGCCGACTTCGAGGCGGTCGGTACGGCGGTGCTCGCGCCGCCGCCCGAGGCCGTGGCCGTCTTCCACGACAAGGTGATCGCCTACGAGGCGGTCGAGGCGATCGGCGTGCCGGTGCCGCCGTGGTGGCGGGTGCGGTCGGCGGACGAACTCGTCGCCGCTGTCGAGGAGTTGGAGGCGGGCGGCCACAAGGCGTGCTTCAAGCCGGCGTCCGGCGCGGGCGGGGTGGGCTTCCGCAACATCACCCGCACGCCGTTCTCGATGATGCATCTCAACGGCTTCCCGAGTTCGTACGTCCCTCTCGACCTGGTCGTGCAGGCGGTGCGGCAGTCCGAGGAGCCGGTGGACTGGCTGGTCATGCCGCGTCTCGAGCAGCCGGAGGTGTCGGTGGACTGCCTCACCGGGCCCGACAACCGGATCCGGCTGGCGGTGGGCCGCACGAAGAACGGCCGGCGACGTGGGTTCACTCTGCATGAGCAGTGGCTGGCACCGGCGCGGGCGATCGCGGAGGGGTTCGGGCTGCACTACCTGTCCAACATCCAGTTCCGGATGTTCGGGGACACGCCGGTGCTGATGGACGTCAACACGCGTCCGGCGGGCGGGCTGCATCAGCTGTCGCTGTGTGGGGTCAACGCGCCTTGGGCCGCTGTGCAGTTGGCGCTCGGCGAGGATCCGGGTGAGGTGGTTCCGCCGTTCCTCGGGCAGGACTACACGGTGGTCTCCGGGCCGCGGCCGTTGCGCACGGTGTCGTTGCCTCAGCAGCGGGAGGCTGTGCCGCCGATGTCGAGGACGCCTGTGCCTTCGCCTGCGGCGCTTGAGCCGAGGGAGTCGGGTGCGGGTGCGGCGGCGCAGGTACTGCCGCTCTAGGTTGTCTGCCGGGTGCGGGTTCGCTGTGGCTGGTCGCGCAGTTCCCCGCGCCCCTTAGGTAGGTCTCCCTCGCCGGCATGGATTAGTTGACGCCTGGTCCCTAGACCTCGTACCCCCATGCCTTCGCGATCTCCCTCAGGCGGGGCGGGAGTTCGGCGGTCGGGTCGGCGGTGCGGGCGGGCTGGATGCGGCCCGACTTGATGGTGCTGCTCCAGTCGCCGAGCTGGGGGCGGAAGGTGCCGTGGTCCTTGTTGCCGTAGTCGAGCATGCCGCTCTCCCAGTCGACGCCGAGGTAGTCGCACAGGGCGCGGGTGGCCTTCTCCGGTTCGGCGGTGAGTTCCTCGTACGTGACGATGTGCGCGTTCCCGAGCTTCTGCCGGGCCTCTTCCAGCTTCTCCGAGTAGTTGAGCACCTCGGCGCGGATGGCCTCGTGGTCGGGGTCCCGGCGGCGGTCGGTCAGGGACGCGACGATCGCGCCGGGGTGGCGCAGCAGCAGGATGTAGCGGGCGCTGGGCCAACATCGGTCCAGGCGGGGCCAGATGAGGGTGTTGGGTGGCGTCTTGTCGACGATGATGTCCTTGCCGCTGCGGGTCAGCTCCAGGTGCAGCACCCGGTCCCAGAGAAGGTGCTCCAGCTCGGCCTTGTCGAGTTCCAGCGCCTTCATGGCGTCCGCGGTGAAGCTGCGGGTCAGCTCGACGTGGACGGTGCGCAGATGCATCTCGTGCGGGGCGCGGATCCGGCTGTGGCTGTTCAGCAGCACCCGGAGCAGGGTCGAGCCGGAGCGCACCGAGGACAGCACGAAGACCGGCGCCTCCACCAGGCGCGGGGCGATCGGAGCGACGTACGTCGACTCCTTCGGCTTCGCGGCGGGCCGGGGCGACGGAATGGCGTCCAGGGTGCGACGCGGCGGGCTCACCGCCTGCATCATCAGCCTCCCCCGGCGCCTCAGCCCCTTGCCGATCGCTGACTTACGCGAGTCTCCCACCGCGACACCTTTCTCTTGCGCCTTACCTTGGCATCTCACGGGCAGTTGGCAAACTCCAAGTGTCCAAGAAGCAAAGCGCCATGGTCGCGAACTCCGGAAAATCGGCCGTGACCAGGCGCTTTACCGCTTTCTTAATTCTTGATGGGAGTTCCGGGGACGACGTGTCCAGGATCAGAAACGCCCGGCCCCCCGGTACAGCTCCAGTTCGCCGTCCAGCTCGACGGCGAGGACCGTGGCGTGCGGGTCGAGGTCCGCCGCGGCGGGCGGTTCGATCCACAGCACGCCCGGCGTCTCGTGCAGGCCGCCGGTGATCCGGTGGGCCAGTTCCGTGCCGCTTCCGAGCACGCTGACCCGGCGCACCGAACCGAGCAGACCGCGTACGTTGATCTCGGCGCGCGGCGCGTCGAAGAGGATCAGGTAGAGGGTGCGGCGGTCCTTGGAGAGGGTGCTCGGGCCGTAGTGGTGACCGGCCGGGAGGCCGCGCTCGGTGCCGTACACCGCCTCCGCGTGCTTGGCGATCCAGTCGCCGAGCCCCTCCAGCCGCTCGGCCTGCTCCTGCGGGATCGTGCCGTCCTCCCTCGGTCCGACGCTGAGGAGCAGATTGCCGCCACCGCCGATCGTCTCGGCGAAGTAGCGGATCAGCTGGTCGACCGACTTGTGGTTGTGGTCGTGGTGCTGGTGACCCCAGGAGTCGTTGATCGTCAGGCACAGCTCCCAGGGACCCTCGGGCGGGACGACCGGGGCGCCCTGCTCGGGGGTCGCGTAGTCGCCCTCGCTGAGCATGCGGGCGTTGAAGACGACGTCCGGGACCTCGGAGCGGATCAGCGCGGCCAGCTCGGGGATGCGCCACTGCTCCTCGCTGCGGTCCCACTCCCCGTCGAACCACATCAGGTCCGGCTTGTAGCGCGCGGTGAGTTCGCGGATCTGGCCGTCCCGGTAGGCGAGAAACCGTTCCCAGGCGTCCAGGTCCTCGTCCTCGGCCGCGACCTCGGAGTACCGGTTGTCCTCCAGCTCCGGCGGCCGGCCCGGCTTGCGCGTGGAGGCGTAGTCGGGGTGGCTCCAGTCGGAGTGCGAGTAGTAGAACCCGACCTTGAGGCCCTGCTCGCGCAGGGCGTCGGCGTACCCGGATATCAGGTCCCGGCCCACGTTCAGATCGCCGTACGCGGTGTCCCAGAGGGCGACGCCGTCGTGATGGCGGGTGGTCAGAACGGCGTACTTGGCACCGGCGCGCGCGAACAGCTTCGCCCACTCCCGCGGCTCGTACCGGGAGGCGGTGAAGCGCTCGAACTGCGACATGTAGGTGTCGTACGGGACGATGTCGTCGTAGAACGACCAGGACTCCTGGACGCCGTCGACCGCGTAGATCCCCCAGTGAATGAAGATGCCTAGTGTCCTGCGCCAGTAGTTGATCGTTAGTTGGTGTGTGACTTCTACTGCTGGTGCGTCAGTTCCTCGTCGGGGCCCGAAGCTGCAGCCGTTGCTGCTGTCTGATGACGAGCGGGCGGTGTTGGAGCGGTGGACGCGTCGGGCAACATCGGCCCAGGCCCTGGCCCTGCGAGCGCGGATCGTGCTGGCGTGCGCGGGGCCGGAAGTACCGCCGATTGTCGCGGTCGCCCGCGAGTTGCGGGTGGCCGCGGACACGGTCCGCAAGTGGCGGCGGCGCTTCCTCACCCAGCGGCTGGACGGACTGGTCGACGAGCCCCGACCGGGCCGGCCGCCCACCATCAGCGTCGATCAGGTGGAAGCCGTCGTGGTCACCACGCTGGAACAACTGCCCAAGAACGCCACCCACTGGTCGCGGAAATCGATGGCGCAACACAGCGGCCTGTCGAAGTCCACGGTCGGCCGGATCTGGCGGCAGTTCCAGCTCAAGCCGCATCTGGCGGACACCTTCAAGTTGTCGACCGACCCGTTGTTCGTGGAGAAGGTCTACGACGTCGTGGGCCTGTACTTCAACCCGCCCGAGGGGGCGGTGGTGCTCTCGGTGGACGAGAAGTCGCAGATCCAGGCCCTGGACCGGTCCCAGCCGGTGCTGCCGATAATGCCGGGCATGCCCGAGCGGCGCACCCATGACTACGTGCGCAACGGGCTGACCACCCTCTTCGCTGCCTTCGACGTCGCCACCGGTGAAGTCATCACCGCCCTGCACCGTCGGCACCGGGCTGCGGAGTTCAAGAAGTTCCTGATCCGGATCGACAAGGAGGTGCCCGCACAGCTGCAGGTCCACCTGATCGTGGACAACTACGGCACCCACAAGACTCCAGCGATCAAGGCCTGGCTGGCGAGACACCCGCGCTTCGAGCTGCACTTCACCCCGACCGGCTCCTCCTGGATCAACCAGGTCGAGCGGTGGTTCGGCTACCTCGCGCACCAGATGATCCGCCGCGGCGCACACAAGAACATCCAAGCCCTCGAGGCCGACATCCGCGCCTGGGTCAAGGACTGGAACGAAGACCCTAAACCGTTCATCTGGACCAAGACCGCCGAAGAGATCCTCGACTCCCTCGCCCGCCTCTGCCGACGGATCTCTGGCGCAGGACACTAGCTTGGCGTCGGTGAACCACGGCTGCATGGGCACGGCTGAACTCCTCGACGGTTACTTGGGTCTTGGGTCACTGCGAAGGAGCAGGGGCTGCCGCGCCCCTTTAGGGGCGCGGGGAACTGCGCGACCAGCCCCCACCGGACCCGCAGTGAACAACCGGCCCCCTTAGCGGAGCGCTACGCGCGAGCGAGACGCAACGTCAGCACCTGGAACGGCCGCAACTCGACCACGACCCCACCGTCGACAACCTCAACGCGCTCGTCCACAAGCGGACGTTCCAACAGGTCGGTCACCTTCACCCCGCCCAACGGGAACCCCGTACGCAGGACGCCCTGCGCACGTCCGCCGCGCGACTCGTAGAGCCGTACGACGACATCCCCGGACCGGTCGTCCGCGAGCTTGACCGCCTCGACGGTGACGCCCTCCCCGTCGACGGAGACGACCGGCTCGGGGGCGCCCGCCGCATCCGCCACGCGGAGCGGGAGGTTGAGGGCGTAGCCCTCGGCGACGGCGTCCTCGATGGTCGCGCCGGGGAGCAGCGCGTAGGTGAAGCGGTGGCGGCCCTGGTCGGCCTCCGGGTCCGGGATGCGCGGGGCGCGGACCAGGCTGAGGCGGACCGTGGTCGTCGTACCGCCGTCCTCGCGGACCGTGCGGGAGACGTCGTGGCCGTACGTCGAGTCGTTGATGACGGCGACGCCGTAGCCGGGTTCGCCGATGTGTACCCAGCGGTGGCCGGACACCTCGAAGCGGGCCGCCTCCCAGCTGGTGTTGGTGTGCGTGGGGCGCTGGATGTGGCCGTACGCGATCTCGGCGGAGGTGTGCGGGGCGCGGATGTCCACCGGGAAGCCCGCCTTGAGGAACTTCTCGGCCTCGTGCCAGTCGATGTCCGTCTCGAAGTCGATGCGGGGGCTGCCGGCGCGCAGGGTGATGGTCTGGGTGATGGTCGAGCCGTTGCCGAAGGACCGCACGACGCGGATCGCGCCGAGCAGCGGGTCCTGGGCGGCGACGGTGATCTCCGAGGCGTCCAGCAGGTCCTTGTAGCGGTTCTTGTAATGCTTGTCGACGTCCCAGGCGTCCCAGTAGTTGGGAAGGTCGGTGTGGAGGCGGAGCAGGTTGCCCGCGTCGGCGAGGACTTCGCGGTTCGCCCGCAGGTCGCGGACGGACGACAGGGTTCCGTCGTCCGCCACCGTCACGCGTACGAGGCCGTTGTCGAGGGTGCGGCCCTCCACCGTCACCGGTTGCGGGGGCTCGGCGGCGGTGAGAGGTGCGCTGCCGCCCGCCGGTACCTCCACGTAGACCGGCCGGTCGGCCGCGCGCAGCACCTCGGAACGCTCGTACGGACTGGTGTTGAACACCCGGGGTCCGCCACCGCCGAGGGCGCTCACCGCCTCCTGCGTCAGGGCCTCCAACTCCTCGGCCACACGGGCGTATTCGGCCTCGGCCTCCCGGTGCACCCAGGCGATCGACGAGCCCGGCAGGATGTCGTGGAACTGGTGCAGCAGCACCGTCTTCCACAGGCGGTCCAGCTTCTCGTACGGGTAGGTGTAGCCCGGCGCGTGCAGTGCCGCCGTCGTCGCCCACAACTCGGCCTCGCGGAGCTTGTGTTCGGAGCGGCGGTTGCCCTGCTTGGTGCGGGCCTGCGAGGTGTAGGTGGCGCGGTGCAGTTCGAGGTAGAGCTCGCCGACCCAGACCGGGGCGTCGGGGTACTCCTCGCGGGCCTTGGCGAAGAAGTCGTCCGGGTGCTCGACGACGACCTTCGGGGAGCCCTCCAAGTCTGCCAGCCTGCGCGCCCGTTCCATGATCTCGCGGGTGGGGCCGCCACCGCCGTCGCCCCAGCCGAAGGGGGCAAGGGAGCGGGTGGCGCCTCCCTTCTCCTGGTAGTTGCGGACCGCGCGGGACATCTCCTCGCCGCTGAAGCGGGCGTTGTAGGTGTCGACCGGCGGGAAGTGCGTGAAGATGCGGGTGCCGTCGATGCCCTCCCACCAGAAGGTGTGGTGGGGGAACTTGTTGGTCTGGTTCCAGGAGATCTTCTGGGTGAGGAACCACTCGTTGCCGGCCAGCTTGGCGAGCTGCGGGTAGGCCGCGGTGTAGCCGAAGGAGTCGGGCAGCCACACGCCCTTGGTCTCGACGCCGAAGTGCTCGATGAAGAACCGCTTGCCGTGGATGAACTGCCGGGCGACCGCCTCGCCGCCGGGCAGGTTGCCGTCGGCCTCCACCCACATGCCGCCGACGGGAGCCCACTGGCCCTTCTTCACCGACTCCTGGATGCGTGCCCACACCTGCGGGTAGTTGTCGCGCACCCACTCGTACTGCTGGGCCTGCGAGCAGGCGAAGATGAAGTCCTCGTACTCGTCGGCGAGCGAGGTGACGTTCGAGAAGGTGCGGGACGTCTTGCGCTTGGTCTCGCGGATCGGCCACAGCCAGGCGGAGTCGATGTGCGCGTGGCCGACGCCGGAGACGGTGTGCGCGCTCGCGTGCGCGGGCTTCGACAGCACCGGCTCGAGCGCCTCACGCACCTCGGCCGCCGAGCCGGAGACGTCGTCCAGGTCCAGCAGGTCCATCGCCCGGTCCAGGGCGTGCGCGATCTCGTGCCGGCGCGGGTCGTGCTCGCCCAGTTCCAGCATCAGCTCGCGCAGTACCTGCACGTCCAGGTCGAGGTGGAAGACCTCCTCGTCGAGGACGGCGAGGTCGGCGCGCTGGAAGGTGTAGAGGGGCTTGTCGCCGGCGGTGAGGACGTCGCCCATGGGCGTGGTCTTGGAGAAGTTGTCGGCGAGGATGTCCGGGTTGGAGGCCGCCTCGACGAGGTAGTCGATCTGCTCACCGCCGGTCGCCGGGTTGGCGATGGGCACGTACTGGTTGAGCGGGTTGACCGCCTTCAGCGGGGTGCCGTCGGTGCGGTGGACCAGCGCCTCGGCCTGGTTGCCGGGCCAGTCGCCGATGAAGCCGAGGTCGATGACCGCCTCGACGCGCTTGCCGGCCCACTCGGCGGGGATCTGTCCGCGCATCCGGAACCAGGTCGTGCCCCACGGCGGGCCCCACGGGGTGTCCATCGCGAAGGGAGCGTAGGGAGCGGCCGCCGCCTCCTCGAAGGAGACCGGCTCGCCCGGCGCCTGCCAGGCCTCGACCTCGAACGGCACCGTGGCCGCGTAGACCGCAGCCTTGATGCGCTGGTCGTGAAGGCGCTGGACGCGCTCTTCGATCCGTTGGCGTTCGTCGTGCATCAGAGTCTCCAGGGAGCGTACGGGGAGATGAAGAGCCTGCCGGGAAAGCGCTTACGCAAGATACGTGAGACCGGGGTGGACCTGGGTGTAGCCGTCGACCAGTCTGCGGGCCACGTTCACGGAGTCAACGAGCGGGTGCAGGGCGAACGCCTTCACCGCGGTCGCCCGGGACCCGGACTCGGCAGCGGCGAGGACCTCGCGCTCGACCGCCTTGACCGAGCAGACGAGCCCGGTGGCGTGGTCGGGCAGCGGGTCGACGGCGACCGGATGGGCGCCGTTGGCGTCGACGAGGCACGGGACCTCGATGACGGCATCGTTGTCAAGGATGGAGAGCGTGTGCTCGTTGCGCACGTTGAGGATCAGGGTGGTGCGTTCGTCGCGGGCGATGGCCCGCATCAGGGCGAGGGCGACCTTCTCGTAGCCGCCGGAGAGGTCGTCGGCGTCGCGCTCGCCGGCGCCGGCCGTCTCCCGGTTCTCCGCCATGTACGTCGCCTCGCGCTCGGCGCGGGTGCGGTCCCAGGCGAGCAGGGCCGCCGCGCTCGGGTCGCGCATCTCCTCGTAGAAGCGGGCCTGCTGGTCGCGCAGGAAGGCGCCGCGGGTCTGGTGGGCCTCCTGGTAGGCGCGGACGGCTTCCCGGTTGAAGTAGTAGTAGTGCAGATACTCGTTCGGGATCGCGCCGAGCGACTGCAGCCAGTCGGGGCCGAAGAGCTTGCCCTCCTCGAAGGAGCCGAGCAGGCCGGGATCGGCGAGCAGCCGCGGCAGCTCGTCGCGGCCGGCCACGCGCAGGCCGCGGACCCAGCCGAGGTGGTTGAGGCCGACGTAGTCGATCCACGCCTCGGCCGTGTTCTTCACGCCGAGCACACGGGCGATACGGCGGCCGAGGCCGACCGGCGAATCGCAGATGCCGATGACGCGGTTGCCGAGGTGGCGGGACATGGCCTCGGTGACCAGGCCCGCGGGGTTGGTGAAGTTGATGACCCAGGCGTCCGGTGCGAGACGGGCCACGCGCTGGGCGATGTCGACGGCGACGGGCACCGTGCGCAGGCCGTAGGCGATGCCGCCCGCGCCGACCGTCTCCTGGCCGAGGACGCCCTGCGCCAGGGCCACCCGCTCGTCGTTCGCGCGTCCTTCCAGGCCGCCGACGCGGATCGCGGAGAACACGAAGTCGGCGCCGCGCAGCGCCTCGTCGAGGTCGGTGGTGGCGCTCACCTCGGGCGCGTCGGGGACCTCGGCGGCCTGCTCGGCGAGCACGCGGGTCACGGCGTTCAGCCGTCCGGCGTCCAGGTCGTGCAGCACGACCTGTGTCACCCGGCCCTCGGCGCGGTCCCCGAGGAGCGCCCCGTACACGAGCGGCACGCGGAATCCGCCGCCGCCCAGAATCGTCAGCTTCAAGGTTGCACCTTTCCTGCCACGAACACGTCGACGCCCGCCTCCTCCAGGGAGGACCGCGTCGCCGTGTCCACGGGAGCGTTCGTCACCACCATGTCCAGGTCCTCGGGACCGCATACCTTCGCCATGCCCGTGCCCGGGAACTTCGCCGAGTCGGCGAGCAGCACGACCCGGTCGCCGGCCTTGATCATGGCGCGCTTGACCGGCACCTCGACGACCGTGGTGTCCATCACCTGCCCGCCCGGGCGCACTCCACTGGTGCCGAGGAAGAGCCAGTCGGCGTGCAGCTGGCGCAGATTGTCCTCGGTGAGGAAGCCGACCAGGGAGCGGTAGTCGCGGCGGACCATGCCGCCGAGCAGGACCAGCTCGATGCCCTCGTCGTCGGCGAGCTCCTCGTAGACCACCAGGTTGCTGGTGATCACGGTGAGCCGGCGGCCGTGCAGCCGGCGGGCCAGGCGGTAGGCGGTGGTGCCGATGTCGAGCAGCACCGACTGACCGTCTTTGATCATCGCCGCCGCGCGCTCGGCTATCGCGTCCTTCTCGGACACGCGCACCTCGGCGACCTCGGCGAAGGGCTGGTCGCCCTCCTCCGCGACGGCGCCGCCGTGCACCCGGGTGAGCAGCCCGTCCTCCTCGAGTTTCACCAGGTCACGCCGGATCGTGGCGGGGCTCACACCCAGCTCCTCGGAGAGATCGGTCACGGCCGCGGGGCCTCCGGAGCGCAGGGCCCGCAGGATGAGTTGGTGTCGTCGTTCTGCCAGCACGCCGCGAACACTACTCGTCATCTTCAATCATTTCCATGCTCAGTTCTGCTGAGGTATTGACCAATGTCGCCGAGCAGCGCACGATTCCGGTCATCGAAAATGACGAGTTTTGACGAGCTCCCCACGAAGGGATGTGCGCGTGGACGACGACAGGCCCGATGTGCTGCTGACCGGGCTGCTCTTCTACGACCTCGTCCTCACCGGGCTCGGGAAGCCGCCGACGCCGGGCGAGGAGATCTGGACGTCCGGCATGGGCTGCGGCCCGGGCGGCATCGCGAACCTCGCGGTGGCCGCGGCCCGGTTCGGCCTGAACACCTCCCTGGCCACGGTCTTCGGCGACGACTTCTACGGCGAGCACTGCCGTGACGTCCTCGCCGACCAGGAGGGCGTCGACCTCGCGCTCTCCCGCACCGCGGACGGCTGGCCGACCCCGGTCACCGTCTCCATCGCGCACGGCCACGACCGGGCCCTGGTCACCCACGGCCAGGAACCGCCGTACTCGCAGGACACGCTGATGGGCGACCCGCCCGAGGCGCGTACCGCCCTGGTGCACATCGAGGCCGAACCCCGCGCCTGGCTCGGCAAGGCCGCCGCGAACGGCACGCAGATCTATGCCGACGTCGGCTGGGACCCCACCCAGCAGTGGTCCACCGACCTCCTCGACCAGCTCGCCCTGTGCCACGCCTTCCTCCCCAACGAGACCGAGGCGATGGCTTACACCCGCACCGACAGCGCGGTCGCGGCGCTCGGCACGCTCACCGAACTGGTGCCGGTCGCCGTGGTCACCCGCGGCGGCGACGGCGCGATCGCCGCCGACCAGACGACCGGCGAGTACGCGGAGGTTCCCGCCCTCGACATCGATGTCCTGGACGCGACGGGCGCCGGCGACGTCTTCGGCGCGAGCTTCGTCGCCGCCTCACTCGGCGGCTGGCCGCTGGCCGAGCGGCTGAAGTTCGCGGTGCTGGCGTCCGGCCTCTCGGTACGGCACCGCACCGGAGCGCTGGCCGCCCCCGGCTGGTACGGCATCCACCAGTGGTGGCAGTCCCTCGACGACCCCGACCTGCGGCGCTCGTACGGCTTCCTGGCCGACCGGATGCCACAGGACCCGGGACCGCCGGTCCGGTACGCGCCACTGACGCCCCCGAACTCCCCCCACTGATCTCTCTGATCTCCCCCCACTGATCTCCCTGATCTCCCCTGATCCCCCTGGCACACGAAGATCCTCGAAGATCCGTGAACATCCGAAAGGCGGTGGGAGCTGTGCGGCTCTCACGAAGAGGCCTGCTGCGCGCGGGCCTGGCCGGTACGGCCGCCACGGCACTCGGCGGCCTGGCGACCGGCTGTGCCGTACCGACCGGGTCGACCGGCCGGAACATGGTGCTCTGGTATTGGAGCGGCGGCCTGAGCGACAAGGTCGTCGAGGGCGCCAAGGCGCGTTACGACAGCTCGGTCGACCTCCAGGCCATCCAGATCGGCGGCCAGTACCGCTCCAAGCTCATCACCACCATCACCGGCCGGGCCCATATCCCCGACATCGCGGGACTCAAGGGCGAGGACATGGCCGCCTACCTGCCGAACGCGGACCAGTTCATCGACCTGCGGACGCTGGGCGCGGAGAAGTACAAGAGCCAGTACCTGTCCTGGAAGTGGGACCAGGGCATCGCCGACGACGGCACGATGGTCGGCTTCCCGATCGACTGCGGGCCCGTCGCGCACTACTACCAGTACGAGGTCTTCCGCAAGGCGGGGCTGCCGTACGAACCCGACCACGTGTCGAGCGAACTGAACACGTGGGAGAAGTTCTTCGACGCCGGCGTTCAACTCGGCAAGCGCGTCCCGGGGGCCAAGCTGCTCACCGACATCCTCTCCGTCTTCGGAAACGTCGTGGAGCAGGGCGCGCAGCGGTACGTCGACAAGGACCGCCAGTTCATCGGCGACCAGGAGCATGTGCGCCGGGCCTGGGCGCTGGCCGTGGAGGCCAAGCAGCGGAAGATCGTGTCGAACCTGGTCAGCGGCACCCCGGACCAGTTGTCGGCCATCCAGGACGGCAAGCTGCCGAGCCAGCTGAACGCCTCCTGGGCCAGCTTCGACATCAAGAACGGTGTGCCGAAGACCAAGGGCAAGTGGCGGGTGGCGCAGATGCCCGTGCGGCCCGCCAACCAGGGCGGCTCGTTCCTGTCGATCACCAAGGCGTGCCGGGAGCCCGAGCAGGCCTTCGAGATCATCACCTGGATGCTCAACGCGGCCAACCAGGCGCAGGGTTACGTGGACGCGGGCCTCTTCCCCTCCACGCCCGCCGCCTACGGCCTGAAGCAGATGCAGGAGCCCGACCCCTTCTTCGGCGACCAGGTCACGACCGACATCTTCGGTCCCGCCGCGCAGAAGATCGTGGTCGCCTACAACAGCCCGTACGACGTCGCTCTCGGGCAGCCCATCAAGGACGAGATCAAGAACGTCGACGTCCTCGGCAAGGACCCGAAGAAGGCCTGGAGTGACGCCATGAGCAAGTGCCGTCGCATCGCGAAGCACCTGGGGGTGAGCTACTGATGGCCGTCCTCGAACAGATACCGCCCGTCGTGGCGCAGCCCTCCCCGACACAGCCCAAGAAGGGCTGGCGCAAGTACTGGCACCTCTATGCCGCGATCTCGCCCTTCTACCTGATCTTCCTCGGCTTCGGCCTGTTCCCGGTCGGCTTCTCGCTCTATCTGTCCTTCCACCGCTGGGACGGCCTCGGCACGATGGAGTGGGCCGGGCTCTCGCAGTACCAGTACCTGATCAGCGACAGCGACTTCTGGAACTCGATCGGCAACACGATCATCATCTGGGCGCTGGCCACCTTCCCCATGATCTTCCTGGCGATGATCACGGCCGTGATGCTCAACTCCGCGGTCCGGTTCAAGAGCCTGTACCGGGTCGCGTACTTCCTGCCGAACGTCACCTCGGTCGTCGCGATCGCCATCGTCTTCGGCTCCATCTTCGCCACCAACAACGGCATGGTGAACGCCGTCTTCAACGCGGTGGGGCTCGACCAGGTGGCCTGGCTGAACACGCCATGGGGCATCAAGATCACCATCGCGGCCCTGATGACCTGGCAGTGGACCGGCTACAACGCCATCATCTTCCTCGCTGGACTCCAGACCATCCCGAGCGAGCTGTACGAGGCGGCGCGCGTGGACGGCGCCGGCCCGATCCAGACCTTCTTCCGGATCACACTCCCGCTGCTGCGGCCCACGCTGCTGTTCGTGCTCGTCGTCTCCACGGTCACCGGACTGCAGAGCTTCTCCGAACCGCAGGTCCTGCTCCAGACCTCGTCCAACGACTCGACGTTCGCGGGCGGTCCGGGCCACTCGGGCCAGACGATGGTCCTCTACTTCTTCCAGCAGACCTTCGACAACAACGACTTCGGGTACGGAGCCGCGGTGGCCTGGGGCATCTTCCTGGTCGTCGTGCTCTTCTCGATCATCAACTGGCGCCTCGTGCAGCGCCGGGGCGAATAGGAAGGGCCCACCATGTCTTCCATCAAGGGGTCCCGCCGCAGAGGGATCGCGCTGCACCTCCCTCTGATCATCGGCACTCTGCTCTCGGCCTTCCCGTTCTACTGGGCCGTGATCATGTCGACGCACAGCTCGTCGGAGATCTTCTCCTACCCGCCGAAGCTGCTGCCGGGCACGCACTTCCTGGAGAACGTCCGCAACCTCTTCGACGCCGTCGACTTCATCGGGTCGATGTGGAACTCGCTGCTGGTCGCGGTGTCGGTGACCTTCCTGGTCCTGCTCTTCGACTCCCTCGCCGCCTTCGTCTTCGCCAAGTTCGAGTTCCCCGGCAAGAACATGCTGTTCGGGCTGCTCATGGTCATCTTCATGGTGCCGGCGCAGCTGTCGGTCATCCCGCAGTTCGTCCTCATGGCCAAGATCGGCTGGATCGGCTCGATGACTGCGCTGATCGTGCCGGCCGCGGCCAACGCCTTCGGCATCTTCTGGATGCGCCAGTACATGAAGAGCGCCATCCACGACGAGCTGCTCGACGCGTCCAAGCTCGACGGCGCGAACTTCCTGCGCCAGTACTGGCACGTGGCGCTGCCGGTGGTCCGCCCCGGCCTCGCCTTCCTGGGCATCTTCACCTTCATGGGCCAGTGGAACGACTTCGCCTGGCCCCTGATCGCCCTCACCAACCCGGACAACGTGACCCTCCAGGTCGCGCTGTCCCAGCTCAACGGCACCCACGGCACCACCGACTACGGCATCGTGATGACCGGCGCCCTGCTCGCCCTCATCCCGCTGCTGATCGTGTTCGCGATCGGCGCCAAGCAGATCATCGGCGACCTCGCGAAGGGAGCCGTCCGCGGATGAATCCGCTGCTGGCACTCCGCCCCTGGGAGGCACCCGAGGTGACCTCCTGGGGGCGCCTTCCCATGAACGCCGTCGACCGCCGCGCCGGGGCGCTGAACCTCGACGGCGAGTGGCGCTTCCAGTTGCTGCCGGCGCCGGACGCGCCGGTGAGCGACGTCTGGTCCGCGTCGTACGTCCCCGGCGTCTGGACCCTCCAGGACACCGACGACCTCCCGCAGTACACCAACGTCCGGATGCCGTTCCCCGAGTTCCCGCCGTCGTCACCGTCCGAGAACCCGACGGGGGTGTACGAACGTGACGTGGACGTCCCCGCCGAGTGGGCCGGGCGGCGGATCGTGCTCCAGGTCGGGGCGGCCGAGAGCGTGCTGCTGGTGCAGGTGGACGGGCGGCCGGTCGGGGTCTCCAAGGACTCGCATCTGGCGGCCGAGTTCGATCTGACGGACGTCGTACGCCCGGGCTCGTCCGCGGCCGTGCGGCTCACCGTCGTCAAATGGTCCGACGCCTCGCACATCGAGGACCAGGACCAGTGGTGGCACGGCGGGATCACCCGGTCCGTGCTGCTCTACGCGACGGATCCGCTGTATCTCGCGGACGTGACCGTACGGGCGCGCGCGGACGGCGAGCTGCGCGTCGACTGCCAGGTACGGGGTGTGCTGCCGGACGGCTGGTACGTCACCGGCGACCTGGACGGCGAACCCCTCGCGCAGGACGCCGAGTTCGACCGGCTCAACACCGAGGACGAGCGGGTCTCCGACTTCCTCGGCGAGGCACGGATGTGCGCCACCGTCCCCGACGTGCGCACCTGGACCGCCGAGACGCCCGAGCTGTACGGCCTGACCGTCCGGCTGCACCGCGCCGACGGAACGGTCACCGATACCTCGTACCAGCGCATCGGCTTCCGCGACGTCGAGATCGTCGGCCGGGACCTGCTGGTCAACGGCGAGCGCATCTACATCCGGGGCGTGAACCGGCACGACTTCCATCCGCTGACGGGCCGGACGGTGTCGTACGACGACATGCGCGCCGATCTCGTCCTGCTGAAGCGCTTCGGCTTCAACGCGATCCGCAGCGCGCACTACCCGAACGACCCGGCGCTGTACGGCCTCGCGGACGAGCTGGGTTTCTACGTCGTCGACGAGGCGGACATCGAGGCGCACGACCACGCCCATGAGATCGCCGACGACCCGCGCTATCTGAACGCCTTCGTGGACCGGGTCTCGCGGATGGTGCTGCGGGACAAGAACCATCCGTCGGTGATCATCTGGTCGCTGGGCAACGAGTCCGACTACGGGGCGAACCATGACGCGGCGGCGGGCTGGGTGCGGCGGCACGATCCAACGCGGCCGATCCAGTACGAGGGGGCGGCCAAGCTCGACTGGGCGGCGACGGACGACGCGTCCGACATCGCCTGCCCGATGTACGCGCCGATCGAGGACTGTGTCGCGCACGCGCTCTCCGGTGAGCAGACGCGACCGCTGATCCAGTGCGAGTACTCGCACGCCATGGGCAACAGCAACGGCACGCTCGCCGACCACTGGGCCGCCATCGAGTCAACGCCCGGTCTTCAGGGCGGCTTCATCTGGGAGTTCTGGGACCACGGCATTCTCCAGCGGGTGACAGACGGCAGACCCGCCGGGCGCTCAGGCGCCGGGCTGTACGACAACGGTGTCGCCGCGCCCGGACATCGGTGGGCGTACGGCGGCGACTTCGGCGAGACGATCCACGACGGCGCGTTCATCGCCGACGGGATCGTCTTCCCCGACCGCACGCCCAAGCCTGTGATGTACGAGCACCGCGAGATCGCGGCGCCGGTGCGGCTGACGTGCTTCAAGCACGAGGGCCTGGTGGTCGAGAACCACCAGTGCTTCCGCGGGCTTGACTGGCTGTCCGCCCGGTGGGAGCTGGCCCTCTCCGACGGCCGTACGCTGACCGCTCCCGCCGAGCTGCCCGACCTGGTTCCCGGCGAGACGGCGGCCGTGCCGCTCCCCTTCGAGCTGCCGGACGACGGCGGCGAGGCCTGGGTGACGCTGCGCGTGACCACGAAGGACGACGAGCCGTGGGGGCCGCGCGGCACCGAGGTGTGTGCGCCCCAGCTGCGGCTGCGGGCGGCCCCCGCGCCGCGGAACGCGACCGTGCAGGGCCCGCCCGTCGTGGTCGACGGGGAAGGGCTCCTCGTCCATCCCCTCCTCATCGCCGCCCCCACCCTGTCGCTGTGGCGGGCGCCCACCGACAACGACGAGCTCGGCGGCATCGCGGGGCGCTGGCGGACCTGGGGGCTCGACGCGCTCGTCCGCAAGGTCGTCCACGTGCGGCGGGACGGCGAGAAGGTGACCGTGCACGCCCAGTACGCCGGGACGAGCGGCGTCGTCCGGCATGTGCAGGTCTTCACTTCCGTCGAGGGCGGCATCCGGGTCGAGGAGTCGGCCGAGCTGCCCGAGGACTTCGAGGACGTGGCCCGGGTGGGCACGGTGTTCGAGACGGTGCCGGGGCTCGACCTGCTGGAGTGGTTCGGGCAGGGGCCCTGGGAGTCGTACCCGGACCGGAGTGCGGGCGCGCCCGTCGGCCATCACTCGGTGCCCGTGGACGAGTTGTTCACCCCCTATCTGCGCCCGCAGGAGAGCGGCGGCCGGCACGGCGTACGGCATTTCACGCTGTCGGCACCGGACGCCACCGGTCTCGCGGTACGGCTGGACGAGCCCCGGCAGGTCTCGGTGACCCGTTACCGCGCCGAGGACCTCACCGCCGCCGCCCACCATGACGAGCTGGTCCCGCGACCGGGGTGCGTGGTGCACATCGACGCGGCACACCGGGGGCTGGGCACCGCGTCGTGCGGCCCGGACACCTCTGCCTCGTATCTGATCCCGCCGGGTGTCCACCGCTGGAACTGGACCCTGCGCGCACTCTGAACCCGCCTTCACCGCCTCACGCCCCTGTGCCTTCACTGGAGACGATGTGTGCACCACCCATGAGCCCGGGCAGGAGTCTGCCTGCGCCCACGCCGGCCGACGCAACTTCCTCAGAGCCACCGCGCTGATCGGCGCCGCGGCCACCGCCGTCACCCTCCCGACCGTCGCCGCCGAAGCCGCGGCGGTCGGGCAGCGTCTGCGCCCCGACACCGAGAACCGCCGCTTCACGCTCGCCGTGATGCCCGACACGCAGTACCTCTTCGACGGGCCGAGTATCAACCCGGCGCCGATCCAGGCCTCGCTGCGCTATCTGCTGGAGCACGGGCGTGAGGACAACCTCGTCTTCCTGTCCCACCTGGGCGACCTGACCGAGAACGGCGCGAAGGCCGAATGCGACGCGATCGGCGAGGCGTTCGAGCT
Source organism: Streptomyces sp. NBC_00457 (assembly GCF_036014015.1). Taxonomy (NCBI): domain Bacteria; kingdom Bacillati; phylum Actinomycetota; class Actinomycetes; order Kitasatosporales; family Streptomycetaceae; genus Streptomyces; species Streptomyces sp. NBC_00457. Next base: position 1,982,512 of record NZ_CP107905.1, read on the forward strand.
GCTGGACCGGCGCGGGGTGGGCTACAGCGTGCTGGCGGGCAACCACGACGTCCGCTCGTCCACCACCGACCAGCGTGGCGCGACGCCGTACCTGGACACGTTCGGCCCGCACCGCTTCCGGGGAAAGCCGACCTTCGGCGGTGCCTCCGCCGACGGCTACAACACCTTCCACGTCTTCAAGGCGGCCGGGCGCGAGTGGCTCGTCCTCGCCCTGGACTGGCGGCTGTCGGACAAGGGCTACGCCTGGGCGAAGGACGTCATAGACCGGCACCCGAGCACGCCCGTCATCCTCACCACGCACGAGCTGGTCGTCGGCGACGACTCCCTCTCCCCGTACGGGCAGCAGCTGTGGGACAAGCTGGTCAAGGACCACGACCAGATCTTCCTCACCCTCAACGGCCACTACTGGCCGGCCGCCCGCGCGGTCCGGAAGAACGCGGCCGGGAACGACGTACATCTGCACCTGACGAACTATCAGAACCGGTACTACGGCGGCGCTGCGATGATCCGCCTCTACCACTTCGACCTCGACCGGAACACGATCGACGTCGAGACGCTGTCGCCGTGGATCCTGGGGCGGGCCGCGAAGGGGCTCAACGAGCTGGAGCGGCAGGAGATGGAGCTGTCGGGCGATGCGGACCGGTTCTCCGTCGACGTCGACTTCGAGGAGCGGTTCGCCGGGTTCGCGCCGATACCCGTACGGCCGTCGCGGCCCGCCGACCGGATGCTGGTGCGGGGCACGGTGGCGTACTGGCGGTTCGACGGGCACGAGGAGGGGGCGGCGGTCGAGGGGACGGTGCGTGACCTGTCGGGGCGCGGCAACGACCTCGCCGTGGTCAGGGTCGGGGACAGCTCGCTGACCTGGTCGACGGCTCATCACCCGGACCAGCCGGGGCACGGCAGCCTGTACTTCCGGGGCGGCAAGCCGCCGCTCAAGGGCGCCTACCTGCGTACGGTCGACGGTGCCCCTCTCAACTCGGCCACGTTCAAGGCCGGTTACACCATCGAGGCGTTCTACTGGCTGCCCGCCGACTGGAGCTCCTCCCGCAACGCCTGGGGCGGACTGGTCAGCCGCACCGGCACCGGTGGTGCGGCAGGCAAGACCGAGGGCGACCCGGACGAGCCGCTCGCCACGCTGTCCCTCTCCGACGGCCCCGGCCCGCAGTGGGCCGTGCGCCCGCTCAACCAGCAGGGCATCGCCACCAACTGGGGCGACGAGACGGCCCGCGAGCAGTGGTGGCACGTCGCCGTCGTCAACGACGGCAGGCAAACCACGCTGTACGTCCAGGGCTGCCCCGTCGCCCGCAACCCGCACGCCCCCGCGATCGGCCTCACCTCGGTGGGCCTGCCGTGGCTGCTCGGCGGCTATGAGTACGGCGGGAAGATCGACCAGATCCTGTACGGGCGCCTCGGCGACGTACGGATCGTCGAACGCGCCCTGCCCGTCACGTCGTTCATGAACCACTGAACCTTTCGGAAGGCATCCCCGTGAACGACCAGCAGCTGCCCGCCTGGGCCGACCCGTCCGTGTCCCGTGCGGAACTCGATCCGCAGGGCCTGTCCCGACGCGGACTCCTGCGCCGCACGGGCCTGTTCGGCGCCGCCTTCGCACTCGGCTCGGCGGCCGTGCCCGCGGCGGCGTCCTCGCGGCCCTTCGGCGGTGACGACCCGCGCCTCGCCTACCTCGTCGGCGACCACCATGTCCACTCCGTCTACAGCCACGACGCGAAGTACACCTTCGACCAGGTCGTCAAAGCGGGCGCCAAGTACGGCGTCGACTGGCTGGTCTTCAACGAGCACTCCAACTTCGGGCACGCCGAGTTCGGGGCGAAGCTGGAGCACCAGGAGATCCTGAAGGCACGGGCCGCGAACCCGCGTCAGCTGATCTTCCAGGGCCTGGAGTGGTACATCCCGGGCGCCGAGCACTGCACGGTCTTCGCGGCGCCGGGCCCGCACGAGGTCGACATCCTCACGAAGTTTGAGCTCGCCTACGACGGCAAGCTGCTCGGTTACGCGGCGGGCGGCCCCACCCACCCCGACACTCCCCGCAACGAGGCCCACGCCGTCAAGGCCATCAAGTGGCTGGCCGAGCAGCGCCGCACGGGTTACGTCGACGATGTGCTCGTCCTCGCCAACCACCCGCTGCGGCTCGGCATCGACTCCCCGCATGAGATGCGCAACTGGCGGGACGCGGCCCCTGAGATCATGATCGGCGTGGAGGGCGCGCCCGGCGCCCAGGGCGGCGCCATCCCCGGCTGGCGCGGTCCGACCTCGATCCGCGGCGAGTACGAGAACAAGCCCTCGGAGAACTCCTGGCCGGGCTACCCGGCGAACGCGTACGTCACGTACGGCGGCTTCGACTGGATGACGGCCACCGTCGGAGGCCTGTGGGACGCCATGCTCGCCGAGGGCAGGCTGTTCACGATCACCACCAACTCCGATGTGCACCGGGTGGTGTTCGACACCTGGAAGAACGGCGACTGGCTGCCCGGCCAGAACTTCGACAACACCGGCCGCCTGCCCGACCCGGTGAACACCACCGAGCCCCAGCCCGGCGGCGACTTCTGGCCCGGCCAGTTCAGCCGCACCCACGTGGGCGTGACGCGATACGGCTACCGATCGGTGATGGCGGGCCTGCGCGCGGGCCGGGTCTGGCTGGACCACGGGCATCTGCTGGACGGACTCGAGGTGCGGCTGAGGCGCGACTGCGACCACGGCCGAGGCGTCACCCTGGGCGGCAGGCTGCGGGTCCGCAAGGGCGAGCGGCTCACCCTGACGGTCACCGTCACCAGCGCCTCCCGCCCCAACCCGCAGGGAATCCTGCCCGAGTTGGCTCACGTGGATGTCATCCGGGGCGCGGTGTGCGGCCCGGCGGCCGACCGTGACACCTGGCGGGCGCCCGCCACCAGGGTCGTCACCACCAAGGACGTCAGCGGCCGCAAGGGGACGTACACCCTGCGTATCCCGCTCACCGCCGGCGACGAGTCCTTCTACGTCCGGCTGCGCGGCAGCGATGGCAACCGGCACGGCGCCGGGTACCTGGGCGCCTCCGTCGACCCGCACGGGCCGCTCCCCCATGAGCCCGGCAACGGTGACCCGTGGGCCGATACGTGGTTCTATTCCAACCCGATATTCGTCGACGTGAAGGGTGCCTGATGAAGCGTCAACTGGTCTGCCTGGCCGCGTTATTAGGAGCGTTCGCCGTGGGCGCGGGCACCGCGTCCGCCGCCGGTGACCCGCGCTGGGCTCAGACCGGCACGGCGTACACCGACACCCTCGGCGGCGGTCAGGGCCTGGCGAGCCGGGCCGACGGGTCGCTGCTGTACCGGGGGCTCACGGACATCCCGCTGGACCTGCGCTTCAAGGGCTGGAACCACGTGGGCGACCCGGACATCGCGAACGGGTACACGTTCGACGCCTATCAGGGCCCGGACACGGCCACGTCCAAGATGTACGCGGTGACGACCCCTGCCGGGAAGCGCTACGAGTACGTCCACCAGCTGGGCGCGGGCGAGAAGCTGAACAACTCCTTCGCGACCGTCTCGCCGGACGGGCAGTGGCTGGTGTCGGGCGAGTGGGGCGCCCAGAACCGGCTCCAGGTCTTCCCCGCTCCCCTGCTCAACCCGTCCACCCCGCAGACGGGCGGTGACCTGAAGGAGGCCGGGCAGATCACGCTGGACAAGCCGGTGCGGGACATCCAGGGCTGCGACTTCGTCACCGAGACCCGGCTGGTGTGCGCCTCGAACGACGCCACCGGGTCCCTCTTCCCGGAGATCCGCCCGCTCCTCCAGGTCGACCTGCCCAGGAAGCTCGACGGCCGGCCGGTCACCGGGGCGGTCAAGAGCCTGTTCGCGCTGCCGCAGCGCAGTGTGTGCACCGGCACCTTCGAGACGGAGGGCGTCGACTACGACGTGCGCAGCGGCACCCTGCGCGCCCAGGTGATCCAGCCCGGCATCTGCGCACTGTCGACGACCGTGTACTCGTACCAGCAGGTCACGGACTGATCCGGCACGCGTTACCGTGGCCGCGTGACCACCGAAGAGTCGCTGCGGCCCCAGTCCCTGATGCTGACGTTCCTGGGCGATCAGGTGCTCGGGCGTGATGTCTGCGTGTACTCGGGCAGTGTCATCGACGTCTTCGGCCGGGTCGGCGTCGGTGAGCAGGCGACGCGCTCGACGCTGACCCGGATGGTGCACCGTGGCCTGCTGCGCCGCCAGCGCGAGGGCCGCCGGATGTACTTCGGGCTGACGGAGCATTCGGCGGCCGTCCTGCGCGACGGCGAGCGGCGCATCTGGGAGACCGGCGCGGTCAACCGGCAGTGGGACGGCACCTGGACCCTGCTCGGCTTCTCCCTGCCCGAGTCCTGGCAGCGGCAGCGGCACGACCTGCGCTCGAAGCTCACCTGGAGCGGGTTCGGGCCGCTGTTCAACGGGCTGTGGATCGCGCCCGGCCACGTCGACGTGGGCGAGCTGGTCGCCGAGCTGGGGCTGTCCGCGCATGTGAAGATCTTCCGCGCCCACGCCGACGCCGGCATGGACATCGGCGCGATGATCGAGGAGACCTGGGAGCTGTCCGAACTGGCGGTGCGCTACGAGGAGTTCGTCCGCCGCTGGCAGCCGTGGGAGACGGACCTGCCGGACGCCGACGACGCTCTCGGGCTGCGGCTGGTGCTGCAGGCCGAGTGGCTGCGGATCATCCGCCGTGATCCCCGGCTGCCGGTCGGGCATCTGCCGGACGACTGGCCGGCGGAACGGGCCGAGAAGACGTTCCGGCGGGTGCACGAGCGGTTCACCCCGCCGGCGCTGGAGGCTTCGGAACGCCTTCTCGACCTCGTGCCGGTACGCCCCGATCAGGCGTAGAAGCGGGACAGGCTCTGCAGCACGGCGGCAGGCTTCGCGCCGCCCTCGATCTCTATCGTGCCGTCCACGGTGATCTGCACCCCGCCGGGCACCTCCTCGACGTCCGCCAGCTTCCCGACCAGCCGGATCTTCGAACCGACCTTCACCGGCGAGGGGAAACGCACCTTGTTCAGGCCGTAGTTGACCTTGGTGGTGACGCCCTGGACGTCGAGCAGCTCGGTGAAGAGCGGGATGAAGAGGGAGAGCGTGAGGTAGCCGTGCGCGATCGGAGCGCCGAAGGGGCCCTCGGCGGCCTTCTCCGGGTCGACGTGGATCCACTGGTGGTCGCCCGTGGCGTCGGCGAACGTGTTGATGCGCTCCTGGGTGATCTCGATCCACTCGCTGGTGCCGAGGTCGCTGCCCGCGAGCTTCTTCAGTTCGTCGAGGCCGTTGACCGTGATGCTCATGAAGGTTCCTTACTGGTTGCCGTACCGACTGCGGACACGGGACTTGAGGAGCTTTCCGGAGGCGGTGCGCGGGAGTTCGTCCGCGAGGACCACCGATTTCGGGATCTTGTACTTGGCGAGGCGGCCGGACAGGGACGCGAGGATCTCGTCGGGATCCACCGAGACGTCCTCGCGCGGCACGACGACGGCGCGCGGCACCTCGCCCCACTTGTCGTCGGGTACGCCGATGACCGCGCACTCGACGATGTCGGGGTGGGCGAGGAGCAGGTCCTCGATCTCGGCCGGGTAGATGTTCTCCCCGCCCGAGATGATCATGTCCTTGATGCGGTCGACGATGAAGACATAGCCGTCCTCGTCGACCCGGGCCGCGTCCCCGCTGCGGAACCACCCGTCCGCGAAGGAGCCGGCCGTCTCCTCGGCCAGCCCCCAGTAACCGGCCATGACATTCGGTCCCCGGACCACGATCTCGCCGGTCTCACCGACGTCGACCGGCGCGAGGTCCGGCCGTACCACCCGTACGTCGCTGAAGAAGTGCGGCACGCCCGCCGAGCCCGCCTTGCTCAGCGCGTGCTCGGCGTCCAGGAACAGCGTCCCGGGCGAGGCCTCCGTCATGCCGTAGCCCTGGAGGAAGGTCAGCCCGCGCTCCTGGTAGGCGGCGATCAGCGGTGTCGGCACCGGCGAGCCGCCGCAGGTGAGGATGCGCAGGCTGGACAGGTCGGCGTCCGTCCAGCGCGGATGCCGGGCGATCTGCTCGAACATCGTCGGCACCCCGAACATGAAGGTGATCCGGTGCCGTTCGATCAGGTCGAAGGTCGCCTCCGGGACGAAGGCCTCGACCAGCACGCACGTACCGCCCTTGAGCAGCACCGGCAGGGTGAGCATGTTCAGGCCCGCCGTGTGGAACAACGGGGCCGACACCAGCGCGCGTTCGTCGGCGATCAGGTCGGTGTCGACGAGGACGTTGATCGCGTTCCAGGTCAGATTGCCGTGGGTGAGCATCGCGCCCTTGGGGCGGCCGGTCGTGCCCGAGGTGTACATGATGATGCAGGTGTCGTCGGCGCCGACCGGTTCGTCGATGGGCTCCTGCGACGCGGAGGCCAGCGCCTCCTCGTACTCGGCGCCGGCTTCGACGTACGTACGGACGTCGGTACTGCCCGGCAGTCCCGCGACCAGGCCCTGGAACGCGGGGCCGTAGACGAGGGCCTTGGCGCCGGAGTCGGCGAGCTGGTAGGCGATCTCGGGTCCGGCGAGGCGGGTGTTGAGCGGCACGAAGACCGCGCCGAGGGTGCCAGCCGCGAACAGGGTCTCCAGGTAGGAGGGGTGGTTGGGGCCGAGGTAGGCGATCCGGTCGCCGCGCCGCACGCCGCGGGCGCGCAGGGCATGGGCGAGCCGGGTGGTGCGGTCGTACAGCTCGGCATAGGTGAACGCCGTCTCGCCGTGGATCAGGGCGGTGCGGTGCGGGGTCTTCCGGGCCCGGCGTGCGGGCCATGACCCCAGTCCCTCGTTGCGCATCTACGACCCCTTATGGCTTCGTCAGCCCGAGCAGACGGGCGGCGTTCTCCTTGAGGATCTTCGGCTTGACCTCGTCCTTGATCGTCAGCTTCTCGAAGTCGGCGAGCCAGCGGTCGGGGGTGAGGACGGGGAAGTCGGAGCCGAAGAGGACCTTGTCCTTCAGCAGTGTGTTCGCGTACTGCACGAGCTGCGGCGGGAAGTACTTCGGCGACCAGCCCGACAGGTCGATGTGCACGCCGGGCTTGTGGGTGGCGACGGCGAGGGCCTCGTCCTGCCAGGGGAAGGACGGGTGCGCCAGGATGATCTTGAGGTGCGGGAAGTCGGCCGCCACGTCGTCCACGTGGAGCGGGTTCGAGTACTTGAGGCGGATGCCGCCTCCGCCGGGCACGCCGGCGCCGATGCCCGTCTGGCCCGTGTGGAAGAGCGCGATGGTGCCGGTCTCCTCGATCACCTCGTACAGGTCGTACGCCACCGAGCGGTCGTTGGGGAAGAAGCCCTGGATGCTGGGGTGGAACTTGAAGCCCTTCACCCCGTACTCCTCGACCAGGCGCCTGGCCTGCTTCACGCCCGCCTTACCCCGGAACGGGTCGATGGACGCGAAGGGGATGAGGACGTCCGCGTTGGCGGCTGCGGCCTCGGCGACCTCCTCGTTCGGGACGGGCGCGGTGCCGGTCGCGGACTCGGCGTCGACCGTGAAGATCACGGCAGCCATCTTCCGCTCGCGGTAGTAGGCGGCCGTCTCCTCCAGGGTCGGCTTCCGCTTGCCCTCCACCTTGAAGTAGGCGGAGGAGGCGTCGTGCAGGTCGTCGTCCAGGGAGGAGTGGCCCTTGGAGGACACCTCCGCGTGGGTGTGGACGTCGATCGCGACGAGTTCGTCGAGGTTCATGGGGGGTGCCATCACGCCTCCGGCAGCTTGGGCGCGGGGATGCCCACCGACTGCGGTTCGGCACCCACCGAGGTCGGGAAGGCGGCGGCCAGCGTGTCCGGGGTCCAGCCGCCGTCGGCGTACGCCGCCTTGATCTCCTGCGGATGCGACCAGAGTGCCACCTTGTCGCCGCCGATGCCGATGGCCTGCCCGGTGATGCCGCGCGCCGCCTCGGAGGCGAGGAAGGGGACGAGGGCCGCGCAGTCCTCGGGGGTGCCGAAGCCCTCGCCCTTGCGGAGGAAGTCCGGGAGCGGCTCGCCGTTCTTCATGGCCTCGACGTACGGGGCGAAGGCGGGGATGGTCTCGGTCATCGCGGTCGCGGCGACCGGCACGATCGCGTTGACGGTGATGTTCGCGCGGCCCAGCTCCATCGACCAGGTGCGGGCCATGGCGGCGATGCCGGCCTTCGCGGCGGCGTAGTTCGTCTGCCCGAAGTTGCCGCGCTGCCCGGCCGGAGAGCCGACCAGGATCAGGGAGCCGCCCTCGCCCTGCTCGCGCATCCGGACGGCGGCGGCGCGGGCGCAGGTGAAGGTGCCCTTGAGGTGGGTGGTGATCACCGCGTCGAAGTCGTCGTCGGTCATCTTCCACAGGACCTTGTCCCGCAGGATGCCCGCGTTGGTGACCAGGATGTCGAGCCGGCCGAACTCCTCGACGGCGCGGTTCACCAGCCGCTCGGCGGCCTCGGTCGTGCCGACCGGGACGACCTCGGCGACGGCGGTGCCGCCGGCCGCGGTGACGGACTTCACGGCCTGCTCGGCCACGGCCTCGTCGATGTCGTTGACGACCACGGAGGCGCCGTGGGCGGCGAGGGCGTGCGCATAGGCGAGGCCGAGGCCCCGGCCGCTGCCGGTGACGACGGCGACCTTGCCGGTGAGATCGATGCTGGGCACGAGCGAGTCCCTTCAAGCGGTGGCACATGAGGTGCGGCTTCCGAGATCGAAGCTAAGAGCAATAATTGTTAACGTCAATAGTTGTTGATGACCTCAGTGTGGGACATGCTGAAATCTCCAGGACACATCGATCGAGCACAGGGAGCCCGCCATCACACGCCAGCACGCCACCCCGAAGCCCATCGACGCGAACGAGCCATGGATGCGCGGGCTGCATGCGGACACGGGCTACCTGCTGTACCGGCTGGGCCTGCGCTCGGGTCAGCTCTTCAACTCCTTCCTCCAGGAGTCGGGGCTGCGCCTGCGCCACTATGCGGTCCTGCGCTTCCTCGCCACCGGTGAGGGCGCCCTGCAGCGCGAGCTGAGCGCCCGGCTCGGCTACGACCCGAGCGCGATCGTCGGCCTGATCGACGACCTGGAGAAGCTGGGCTTCGCCGAACGCCGCCCCGCCCCGGACGACCGCCGCAGCCGGATCGTGGTCCTCACCGAGGAAGGCCGCTCCTTCCTGCGCGGCACCGACGAGGCCGGGCTGCGGGTGACCAACGATCTGCTGGGCCCACTGGACGCGGACGAGCGGGAGACGCTGCAGGCGCTGCTGCTGCGGATCGTGGAGGACGGGCCGAATTGATGTTGTGCAAATGATTGACGGCCGCACGACAGGTGCCTAGCTTCACGGGGAGCCCGAGACCCGTCCCCAGGGAGCTCACCGTGCAGCCATCCCCCTCCACCGCTCAACCACCCCCCGACACCCGGCAGTTGCGCCGCGTCGCACTGTCCGGCCTGCTCGGCACCGCAGTCGAGTTCTACGACTTCCTCGTCTACGGCACCGTCGCCGCGCTGGTCTTCGGCGACCTGTTCTTCCCCAAGGCCGACCCGGCCGTCGGCACCATCGCGGCCTTCGGCACCTTCGCCGCCGGCTATGTCGCCCGGCCGCTGGGCGGCATCGTCTTCGGCCACTTCGGCGACCGGATCGGCCGTAAGTCGATGATGCTGCTGACCATGGCCCTGATGGGCTGCGGCAGCTTCCTGATCGGCGTCCTGCCGACCTACGACGCCATCGGCGTGTGGGCCCCCGTCCTGCTGGTCACGCTGCGCGTGGTGCAGGGCATCGCCATCGGCGGTGAGTGGGGCGGCGCGACTCTCATGGTCGTCGAGCACGCCGAGCGCACCCAGAGCGGCCGGCGCGGCATGTGGTCCAGCTTCACCATGCTCGGCGCCCCGCTCGGCTCCGTGCTGTCGGCCGGAATGGTCACCCTCGTCTCCGGCCTCCCCGACGACCAGTTCCGCGCCTGGGGCTGGCGCGTGCCGTTCCTGCTGAGCATCGTGCTGCTGGCCGTCGGCCTGTTCGTACGCCTCAAGGTCGCGGAGAGCCCGCTGTTCGCGCAGGTGAAGCAGGAGCCGCGGGCGAAGCCGCCCGTGGTGGAGGTGCTGCGCCGGCCGAAGCCCGTGCTGATGGCCTGCGGAGTCGGCATCGGCGCGTTCACCGCGCAGTCACTGCTGACCGGCTTCATGATCTCGTACGCCGTCGACATCGGTTACAGCCGCTCGCAGGTGCTCACCGCCGTGACCATCGCCTCCTGCGTCGCCCTGCTGGTGCTGCCCGCCGCGTCCGCCCTGTCGGACCGGGTCGGCCGCCGCCCGGTCGTCCTCGCCGGCGCCGTCGCCTCGGCCGCGCTCGCCTTCCCGGTGCTCGCGCTCGTGAACTCCGGCTCCCCCGGCCTGCTGATCCTCGCCCTCGCGCTCGGCCACGGCGTCGCCCAGTCCACGATGTACGGCCCGCTCGGCGCCCTGCTCACCGAGATGTTCGGCACCCGGGTCCGCTACACGGGCGCCTCCCTCGGCTACCAGGCGGCGACGCTGGTCGGCGCCGGTTTCTCCCCGCTGATCGCGAGCAGCCTGCTCGCCTCGTACGGCGGCGGCAGCACGCCCGTATCGCTGCTGCTGTGCGGCGGCGCCGCCGTCACCGCGCTCACCGTCTGGCGCCTGCGCGAGACACGCGCGAACGCCCTGGAGAACCACGAGACCCGGTCCGTGACACCCACCCCGGAAGGGACCCCCCGTTGAGAACCCGTATCGCGCTACTGGCCGTTGCCCTGTGCATCGTGGCCGCGCCCCCAGCTCAGGCGGCAGCCACGGACACGCACCTGGAGGGCCAACTCCCCTCGGGTGCCGCCTACATGATGGACGTACCCGCCGACTGGAACGGCGCGGTGCTGCTCTACAGCCACGGCTACCGCGCTGCCGGTTGGCCCAACCCCGCCCAGAACGCGCCCGATTCGGCCACCCTGGACAAGCTCCTCGACCAGGGCTACGCCCTCATCGGCTCCTCGTACGCCACGAACGGCTGGGCGGTCACGGACGCCGTGCCGGACCAGCTCGCCACTCTCGACCTGTTCACCGAGAAGTTCGGCACGGCACGGCGGACCGTCGCCTGGGGCACCTCGTACGGCGGCCTCGTCACGACGACGCTGGCCGAGCGGCACGCGGACCGCTTCGACGGATCGCTCTCCATGTGCGGTCTGGTGCAGGGCGGCATCGCCAACTGGAACAGCACGCTGGACCCGGTCTTCGCGCTGAAGGCACTGCTGGCGCCCGACTCGGGCATCCCGCTCACCGGATTCGCCGACCAGGCGCAGGCGCAGAGTGCCGCGCAGACGCTCACGACGAAGGTCACCGCGGCCCAGCAGACCGCCGAGGGCCGCGCCCGGATCGCCCTCGCCGCCGCCCTGCACAACATCCCCGGGTACAACGACCCCACACAGACCGAACCGGCGCCCACCGACTGGGACGCCCAGCAGGCCAACCAGTACGCCGCCCTCCAGGGGCTCCTCCAGTTGCCCGCATTCTCCTGGCGGCAGGAGGCGGAGAGCCGCGCCGGGGGGAACATGTCCTGGAACACGGGCGTCGACTACACCGCGATGCTGCACCGCTCCCCGCTGTTCAAGGAGGTGACGGAGTTGTACCGAAAGGCAGGCCTGTCCCTGCGCACCGACCTCACGGCGCTCAACCGCGCGCCCCGGGTCTCGGCCGATCCCCCGGCGGTGCGATGGATGCGGGACACCAGCGTCTTCAAGGGCCGGCTCACCGACCCGCAGCTCAACATCCACACGACCGGCGACGCGCTGATTCCGGTACAGGCCGAGAGCGCCTACCGCCGGGCCGCCGCGGCCGGGGGTTCGGGCCGGCTGCTGCGCCAGGCCTATGTCGACGCGCCCGGCCACTGCACCTTCACCCCGGGCGAGATGATCGGCGCCCTGGACACCCTGGAGCACCGCTTGGACACCGGCCGCTGGGACACCTCACCGAGCAGCCTCAACACCCGGGCCGAGCTGACGGACCCGGCGAACGAGCCGCGGTATGTGACCTACCACCCCGCCGCCTACCCCCGCCCCTACGACCTCGCGCACCCCGCAACGACCCGCCCATGACCACCCGCTCCGCCCCCGACCGGCTGCTGTCCGTGCTCTCGGCGTTCGACCACGAGCACTCCGCGCTGTCCCTGACGGACATCAGCCGCCGGGCCGGGCTGAGCCTGACCACCGCGCACCGGCTCGTGGGCGCCCTCACCGAGTGGGGCGCCCTGGAGCGGGACGAGTCGGGGGTCTACCACGTCGGGCTGCGGCTGTGGGAGGTCGCCGCGCTCGCCCCGCGCGGGCTGGCGCTGCGGCAGGTCGCCCTGCCGTATCTGGAGGACCTGTACGAAGCCACCCACGAGAACGTGCAGTTGGCGGTGCGGGACGGCGCCGAGGTGGTCTACATCGAGTGGCTCTCCGGGCGCTCCGCGGTCGGCGTGCACATCCGCGTCGGCGCGCGCTGGCCGCTGCATGCGACCGGCGTCGGGCTCGTGCTGCTGGCCCACAGTGATCCCGAGTACCAGGAGGAGTACTGCTCCGGGCCGCTCGCCTCCTTCACGCCGTACACGGTCACCGATCCGGTGCGGCTGCGGCGGGTGCTGGCGGAGGTGCGGCGCACGGGGGTGGCGGTGAGCAGCCGTCAGGTCACCGACGACGCGCTGTCGGTGGCGGCGCCGGTACGCGGCGCGGGCGGGGCGGTGGTGGCCGCGGTGTCTGTCGTCGTGCCGCAAGTCGATGCGCAGGTGCCGGTGTTGATTCCGGCGGTGCGGCTTGCTGCGCGGGGGATCTCTCGGGCGCTTGGATGGCAGCCGGTCGCTCCGCGGGATACGCCGCGTTAGGCCGTCGGGTGTCTGCGGGCTCGTTGTGGCTGGTCGCGCAGTTCCCCGCGCCCCTAAAGGGGCGCTGTCGAGCCCGGCGTCAGTTCAGTTTCGTGCTTGCCGTGTACGTGATCTCTTCGTCCGCGTGCTCTGCCGTCGCCCGGCAGATGAGCGTTGTGGCTGTCGCGACCTGTGTGGGCGTGACCTTCCAGCGGGCCGTGAGGTGGTCGCCCGTGTCCAGGCGGGGCTTGGAGAGGGCGTCCAGGGCGTGTATGCGCCAGCCGCTCGGGGTGTGCAGGGTGAGGCGGGCGGAGGTCCAGGGGCGGGCGGAGCCGTTGGTGAAGGTGGCGGTGACCGTGAAGTCCGGGCCTTGGCCGGTGATTTGGAGGGTGACGCCGAAGGGCTTGCGGCGGTACTCCGGGGCCCATGACTCGCGCATCAGCTTCACCAGCTCGTCGGCCTGGGCGGGGCGCGCGGCGGCGAGGTCGTGGAGTTCGCCGGGGTCCTTGGCCAGGTCGTACAGCTCTACGTCCCACTGGTCGTCGGGGGCCCGCCGGTTCTGTCCCGGCGCGAACCGCACGGCCTTGAGGTCGCCGCGTCGCAGCGCCTCCGCGAGACGGCGGCCCCGGCCGAGGTCGTAGGCGTCGGAACGCGGGGTGATGTTGGCGTGGTTGCGGTAGAAGTACAGGCTGTCGTGGCGGGCGGTGTCGTTGGAGCCGCGCAGCAGCGGGGCGAGGGAGAGGCCGTCGACGTCGGTCGGGGCGGGGGCGCCCGCGAGGTCGGCGAGGGTGGGCAGCAGGTCGGTGAGCGGGGTGGGGCGATCGGTGGTGCCGGACCGTACGTGCTGCGGGGACCAGGCGATGAGGGGGACGCGGATGCCGCCCTCGTAGAGGTTCCGCTTGATGCCGCGCAACGGGCCGTTGCCGTTGAAGAGTTCGGGGTCGGTGCCGCCCTCTTCGTGCGGGCCGTTGTCGCTGGTGACGAGGACGATGGTGCGGTCCGCGATGCCGAGTTCGGTGAGCCGGTCGGTGACGTTGCCGACCAGGGTGTCGAAGGAGGTGACCTGGGCGGCGTGCCGCTTGTTGGGGCCGGTCCAGGGCCGGTCGGCGTACTCGCCGGCGTCCGGGTCCTGGCTGGGGGCGTGCGGCACGGTGGGGGCCAGGTAGAGCAGGAATGGCTCGCTCTGGTGATCGTTGATGAAGCTGAGCGCGCGGTCCTGGATCAGGTGGGGGGCGTACACCTTGCGGGCGCCGTCCTTGTTTTCGGGGATCTCCTCGCGGGTGCCGTTGTGCCACAGGTACTCGGGGAAGTACTCGTGGGCGTGGCCGTGGCCGATGTAGCCGTAGAACTCCTCGAAGCCACGGGAGTTGGGGTGGCTCGGCTGGTCCGGGAGCTCGGGTCCGAAGCCCCACTTGCCGATGATGCCGGTGCGGTAGCCGTGCGCCCGCAGCGCCTCGGCGAAGGTGAAGTCCCGGTCGGTCAGGGCGCCTTGGCCGCCCGGCCCCCAAGGGTTCTCGCGGACGGTGGAGTGTCCGCTGTGCAGGCCGGTGAGCAGCGAGCAGCGTGAGGGCGCGCACACCGGGGCGGCGGCGTAGGCCTCGGTGAAGCGCAGGCCCTCGGCGGCGAGGGCGTCCAGGCGCGGAGTGTGGATCAGTTTCTGGCCATAGGAGCCGAGTTCGCCGTAGCCGAGGTCGTCGGCGAGGATCACCACGAAGTTGAGCCGGTCCGACGCCGGGCCCTGCACCGCGGGCATGGCCGCGGCGGGCTTGTTGAGCTGCGCGGGCCGCGCCTCGTCACCGGCCTCGCACGCCGTGGCCGCCGCGAGCGCGACGGGCGCGGCGGCGGCCCCGGTGAGGAATCGGCGGCGGCTCGGCATACGGGTCTCCTGTGTGACGGCGGGTGCGGACACAGCAGAACCGATGGTGATCGCAACCATCGGTCCAAAACCATGCACACGCTGTGAACGCTCTGTTTCGACCATTGAGAGGCAAAGTTGGCGGCGGAGGTTCCCCCTCCACGGCATCAGAATGATCACAAACGGAAGGGACGATATCCCTCTCACCGGTGAGGTCCGTCCGCGTCGCCGTCGCGATACTGGAAGGGCCCTTGCCCCGAGGAGCCGCCCATGTCCCCACCGCTTTGGATCACGCCTGCCGTCACCCGGCTGCGCACGGCGAATCCGTACGTTGTCGACGGCGCGCTGGCCGCGCTGGTGCTGTTCGCCGCCTCACTGCAGTGGATCTTCAGCGGTGACAGCGACGACAAGCTGACGTGGCAGGGCTGGCTGCTCGCGGCGGCCACCGCCGTGCCGCTGGTGTGGCGGCGCCGGGCCCCGTTCGCGACCGCGTGGGCCGTGTCCGCGGCCACGTCCGCGATGGCCGTCTATCACGCGCCGCCGCCGGATGTGGTCTACGGCGGGCTGGTCGTCCTCTACACGATGGCCGCGCAGGGCCGCCCCTGGCAGCGACGCGTGATGCTGGGGGGCTGGATCCTCGGAGTCATCCTCACCATGCAGCACAAGGCCAGTCAGCTCCCCTTCGAGTACGCCTTCCAGCTGCTGAGCGTCTTCTGCGCGTACGGGTTCGGCATCCTCGCCCGCGTCCAGCGCGCCTACACCGCGGCGCTCGTGGACCGGGCCCGCCGCCTGGAGCGGGAGCGTGCCGCGGACACCGCGCGGGCGACGGCGCAGGAGCGTGCCCGGATCGCCCGGGACATGCACGACATCCTGGCCCACGCGGTGAGCCTGATGGTGGTGCAGGCCGAGGCGGGACCTGTGGTGGTGCGCAGCGATCCGGCGCGCGCGGAGGCCGCGTTCGACGCGATCGCGACGACCGGCCGGGACGCGATGTCCCAGCTGCGCCGGATTCTCGGAGTCCTCAAGGAAGAGCGGCGCGACGGCGCCACGGACCGGCTGCCGCAGCCGGGTGTGGCAGCCCTGCCCGGCCTGGTCCGGCAGGTCACCGACTCCACCGGTCTGCACGTCGCGCTGCGCACCACGGGCGAGCCCCGCCCGCTGCCGCCGGACACCGAAGTCGCCGCCTACCGTGTCGTGCAGGAAGCCCTCACCAACACCGTGAAGCATGCGTACGCTTCCTCCGCGACGGTCGCGCTCGACTGGCTGGAGGACGAATTGAGAGTCGTGGTGACGGACGACGGACGGGGCCCGTCCGGTCCGGGCGGCGGGCACGGTCTGATCGGCATCCGCGAACGCGCCGCCGCCTGCGGGGGCAGCGCACGCGCCGGGCGCGGCCCGGACGGCGGCTTCCAGGTCGTCGTACGCCTCCCGGCCGCGGACCGGCAGGCGGCGCTGGGGTGAGCATCCGCGTGGTCGTCGCCGACGACCAGGAGCTGGTCCGCAGCGGCTTCACCATGATCCTGGAGGCGCAGCCGGACATCGAGGTGGTCGCCGAGGCGGGCGACGGCGCCGAGGCGGTCGCCGCGGTGCGGCAGCACAGCCCCGACGTCCTGCTGCTCGACATCCGCATGCCCGGCACGGACGGCCTGGAGGCGGCCCGGCAGGTGTGCGCGCAGTCCAGCTGCAAGGTCGTCATGCTGACCACGTTCGACCTCGACGAGTACGTCTACGAGGCGCTGTACGCGGGCGCCAGCGGCTTCCTGCTCAAGGACGTCCGCCGGGACGACCTGGTGCACGCTGTCCGGGTCGTCGCGGGCGGCGACTCGCTGCTCGCCCCGACCGTGACCCGCCGGCTGGTCGCGGACATCGTGCGGCGCCGCCGCGAGGAGGCCACCGCCGAGGTCACGCCCGACCAGCTGGAGGTCCTGACCGCGCGCGAGGTGGAGACCCTGCGGATGCTCGCCCGCGGACTGTCCAACGCCGAGATCGCCACGACCCTCTTCGTCAGCGAGCACACCGTCAAGACCCATGTCAGCAACGTGCTCGGCAAGCTCGGTCTGAGGGACCGGGTGCAGGCCGTGATCTGCGCGTACGAGACCGGCCTGGTGACCCCCGGCTCCCCCTAGCGGGGGAGACACGGGCCCGCCTCCCCCGTACGGCCCAGTCCCCGAAACCGCTCCCTCCGGCGATCCGGTGACACCCCCGCGCGCACGAGCCTGAAGGCGAAGTCAACCGACGATTCGCCGGGAGGGACCGTGCTCGCCACGCTCGCCCGGACGGCAACCCGCCGTCCGCTCACCGTCATCCTCATGTGGGTGCTCTTCCTGCTGCTCGGCTTCGGGCTCGGAACGGGCGTCTTCAGCCGGCTCTCCGACAACGTGCCCGAAGTGCCCGGCACGGAGTCGGAGCGGGCCGCGCAACACCTCGACGGCGTCGACCCGACCGGTGACTCGATCACCGGCGTCGTCGAAGGCGTCGCCGTCACCGACCCCGCCCTGCGCACCCAGGTCGAGCGGGCCGTCGCGGACGTCCGGGACATCGCCGGAGTCGCGGCCGTACCGGACCCGTACGCGACCCGCGGCCTGATCGCCGAGGACGGGCAGGCGCTGCTGGTGTCCGTCACCCTCCAGGGCGGTCTGGACGACGAGGACGAGGAAGCGGCGGTGGACGCGGCAGCGGCCCGCATCCATGAGATCGACGCGCCCGAAGTCCACGTCAGCGGCGGCTCGTTGCTGGGCACCCAGCTCGGCGAGCGCGCCCAGGAGGACGTACGGAACGCGGAGTTGATCTCCCTGCCGGTCGTGCTGGCGCTGCTGCTGGTCATCTTCGGCGGGCTGCGCGCGGCCGGGCTGCCGCTGATGGTGGCGGTCAGCGGGATCGCCGGCGCGTTCCTGGCGCTGTTCGGCTTCAGTCAGTTCACCGACATCTCCGTGTACGCGATCCAGGTGACCACGATGCTGGGCCTCGGACTCGCCGTGGACTACGCCCTGTTGATGGTGGTCCGCTTCCGCGAGGAACGCCGGCACACCACGGACGTCGTCGAGGCGGTGCACCGGACGGTCGAACAGGCCGGGCGGACCGTGCTGTTCTCGGGGCTCACGGTGGCGGTCAGCCTGACCGGGCTGCTGGTCTTCCCGAGCATCTTCCTGCGCAGCATGGGCCTGGCCGTGGCGGCGGTCGTGGTCATCGACATGCTGGCCGCGCTGACGCTGCTGCCCGCGCTGCTGACCAAGTTCGGCGGGAAGATCGCCCCGGCGAAGGAGCGGCCCGAGGGCGAGGAGGGCCGCCTGTTCGCCCGCCTGGCCCGCTTCGCCGCCCGCCGCCGTATCGCCGTGGTCGCGGTCGTCGTCCCGGTGCTCCTCGTCCTGGCCCTGCCCGTCACCGGCATGCGCATCAACATCGGCGGCGCCGACCAGCTGCCGTCGAGCACCGAGGCACGGCAGTTGTACGACACCGTCGACGCGCACTTCCCGCCGGGCACCGGCGTCTCGCCGATCACGGTCGTCCTCAAGCCCGGCACCGACCCCGCCACCGCGGACGAGATCCGCGCGCTGTCCCCGGCCGCCGAAACGCGCGAACTGCCGGGTGGCACCACGGTCATGGAACTCCAGCCTCCCGGCAGCGTCGACGGCGACGCGGCGACCGACCTCGTCAAGCAGGTGCGGGACCTGCGCGGTGACGAGCCGGTCGAGGTCACCGGCGTGGCGGCCCGGCTGGTCGACTTCCGCGACATGCTCTCCGACCGCGCGCCCTGGGCGGCCGTGACCGTGCTGGCCGGCATCTTCGCCCTGCTGTTCGCGTTCACCGGCTCGGTCCTGATCCCGCTGCGCACCATCCTGACCACGCTGCTCAGCCTGGGCGCCGCCCTCGGTGTGGTGGTCTGGGTGTTCCAGGACGGCCACCTGGCAGGCCTGTTGGGCTCCCAGGAACTGGGCGCGCTCAGCCTCACCGCTCCACCGCTGATCGTCGCGATCGCGTTCGGACTCGCCATGGACTACGAGCTGTTCATCCTGGCCCGGATGCGCGAGGCCCGGCAGCAGACCGGGGACGACCAGGAAGCCGTGGTGACCGGCCTGCGCCGCTCCGGCCGCGTGGTCACCTGCGCCGCGCTGCTCCTCGCCGTCGTCTTCGGCGCGTTCATGACCGGCGGCTTCTCCCCCATCCTGCAGATCGGCCTCGGCCTCACCCTCGCGGTCCTCATCGACGCCACGGTCGTACGGATGCTGCTCGTCCCGGCGACGATGGCGCTGCTGGGCCGGTACGCCTGGTGGGCGCCGAAGCCGCTGCGGCGGGCGCACGACCGGTTCGGGCTGAGCGAGGAGGCGGCACCGAAGCAGCCGACGTACGCGGGCGAGCGGGTTTGACGGCGGCCGGCGCGGGCCGACGCCCGCGCCGGTCGGCGCGCTTTGGGCCGGTACGCGTCCATTCATGGTGTGAACTCCACCGAGCCCCAGGGCCGTTCACGGTTTTACCTCTTGACGACCGGAGTGACCGGGAGCACATTGGCGGCACTCTGAGAGCGCTCTCAGAAGCATCCCGCGCATATCGACTCCGTACCCGAGAGGCACCTCCCCATGAGTGAAACCTCCGGCACACCCCACAGACGGCGCTCCCTGCGCCGCACGCTCGTCGCCGTCCTGAGCACCCTCGGCCTCGCGGCGGTCGCCGCCACGGCCGCCTCACCGTCCGCGGTCGCCGACGCTCCCCCGCCGCCGTCCGGCTGGACGCAGGTCTTCGTGGACGACTTCAACGGCGCCGCGGGCACCGGCGTCAACACCCAGAACTGGCAGTACGCGACCGGCCACGGCTACCCCGGCGGCCCCGCCAACTGGGGAACCGGCGAGATCGAGAACATGACGTCCAGCACGAACAACGTGGCCCTGGACGGCAGCGGCAACCTGCGTATCACCCCGCGCCGCGACGCCTCCGGCAACTGGACGTCCGGCCGCATCGAGACCAACCGCGGCGACTTCCAGCCCCCGGCGGGCGGCAAGCTGCGCGTGCAGTCCCGGATCCAGATGCCGAACGTCACCGGCGCCGCGGCCCGCGGCTACTGGCCCGCGTTCTGGATGCTGGGCACGCCCTACCGCGGCAACTACTGGAACTGGCCGAGCGTCGGCGAGCTGGACATCATGGAGAACGTCCAGGGCCTCAACACCGTGTGGTCGACGATGCACTGCGGTACGAGCCCCGGCGGGCCGTGCAACGAGACGACCGGCATCGGCGGTTCGCGGGCCTGTCCCGGCGCCACCTGCCAGGCGGGCTTCCACACCTTCGCGATGGAGTGGGACCGCTCGACCAGCCCGGAGCAGATGCGGTTCTACGTCGACGACATCAACTACCACACGGTGCGCGCCGATCAGGTCGACGCGACGACCTGGACCAACGCCACCAACCACGGCTACTTCATCATCCTGAACGTGGCGATGGGCGGCGGCTTCGTGGACGCGTTCGGCGGCGGCCCGGACGCCGCGACCGTGCCGGGGCACTCGATGGTCGTCGACTACGTCCAGGTGCTGTCCAGTGGGAGCGGTACCACGCCTCCGCCGACCGGCAACCGTGACGCCTACAGCGCCATCCAGGCCGAGTCGCACGACAGCCAGTCCGGCACGCTGACCGAGTCGACGTCGGACTCGGGCGGCGGGCAGAACATCGGTGCGGTGGGCAACGGCGACTGGGCGCTGTTCCGCGGCGTCAACTTCGGCTCCACGGCGGCGACTCAGTTCAACGCCAGGGTGGCGAGCGGCGCCGGTTCCGGCGTGAGCGGTCTGGTCGAGGTACGCCTGGACAGCCGTACCAACGCACCCATCGGAAGCTTCGCCATCGGCAACACCGGTGGCTGGCAGTCCTGGCGCACCGTTCCGGCGAACATCAGCTCCGTCACCGGAACACACGACGTGTATCTCACCTTCACCAGCGGTCAGCCGGCGGACTTCGTGAACGTGAACTGGTTCAACTTCGGGAGGTGACAGCTGTGTTGACGATGCCCCGCGAGGCCTGAACCGCCCTCGCGGGGCATCACCGAAGCTCCGCCCGGAACGCCGCCGGCGTCATGTCCGTGTGCTGGTGGAAGAACTTGGAGAAGTTGGCCGCGTCGGGGAAGCCGACCGCGGCGCCGACGCGGCCGATGGGCATGTCCGTGTGGCACAGGAGGCGCTTGGCCTCGAGGATGACGCGTTTGTCGATGAAGGCCTTGGGGGTCTCGCCGGTGGCGGCGCGGACGGCGCGGACGAGGGTGCGGCGGGAGTAGCCGAGGGCGTCGGCGTAGGCGCTGACGCTGTGGTTGGTGGCGAAGCCCTTCTCGACCGCGTCCCGGAAGAGGGTGAACGTGGTGTCACCCTGTCGGCGCGCCGCCTCCGCGGAGCTGGCCGCGAGGTGAGCCAGGCGCAGCAGGAACGCCGTGAGGGAGTGACGTAGAACCGCGGTGTGCAGGCTCAGGGGGAGCGTGCTCGTGTCCTCGTACTCGCGTCGCAGCTGGTTCAGGGCCGCCTGGAGACCGGCGCGTTGCGCCTCGTCGGGGTGGAGCAGGGGCGGCAGGTCGTAGCGGTAGAGGCCGGTCGCCTCCACGGTGGCGCGCGGCAGGAAACCGGGCTGCATGGTCAGGACGGTGCCGCGGTACTCGCTCGTGCGGGAGAAACGGTGCACCTGGCCGGGGCGGATCCAGAGGATGTCGCCGACTGCCGCCTCGTACTCGGCGAAGTCGATCATGTGGTGTACGGGGCCCTCGCCGAAGAGCATCACCACGTGGAAGTCGATGCGGTGCACGCGGCCCAGCGTGGCGTCGGCGGCGTGCCAGGTGCGGTCGGTACCCATCGGGCCGACCTGCATACCGACACCGCACACGCTCAGCTCGACCGGGAAAGGGAACGTTCGGATGCCGTCTCCGCTCCCGTCACCGCCTGCGGCTTGGATGGTTGTGTCCGCCATGTCCTTCTCGTGCCGCCCCTGTCGCGCCGTCCGTGTCCCAGTTTCACCACAGGCTGGCACACGATGACCTTCCCTCCGAAAAGTCAGACTTTTATTTTTGAAGGCGTTCCGCTGGTCAGACACTTCCCGTGAGGACTTCTTGAAGATGAGCGCGCAGACATCAGACCGACTCGAGTGGACCGAGCTAGACCGGCGTGCCGTCGACACCGCCCGCATCCTGGCGGCCGATGCGGTACAGCGAGTGGGGAACGGGCACCCCGGCACCGCGATGAGCCTGGCCCCGGCCGCGTACACGATCTTTCAGAAGGTGATGCGTCACGATCCCGCCGATCCCGAGTGGACCGGGCGGGATCGTTTCGTCCTCTCCCCCGGCCACACCTCGCTCACCCTCTACACCCAGCTCTTCCTCGCCGGGTACGAGCTGGAGCTGGACGATCTGAAGGCGTTCCGGACCCATGGGTCGAAGACACCGGGTCATCCCGAGTACGGGCACACGGCGGGTGTCGAGACGACGACCGGTCCGCTCGGTCAGGGCGTAGCGAACGCCGTCGGCATGGCGATGGCCGCCCGGTACGAGCGCGGTCTGTTCGACCCCGAGGCGGCCGAGGGCGAGTCCCCCTTCGACCACACCATCTGGGCGATCGTCTCCGACGGCGACCTGGAGGAGGGGATCTCCGCGGAGGCCTCCTCCCTCGCGGGGCACCAGAAGCTCGGCAACCTGGTCTTCCTGTACGACGACAACCACATCTCCATCGAGGGCGACACCGCGACGGCCTTCTCCGAGGACGTCCTGAAGCGGTACGAGGCCTACGGCTGGCACACCCAGCGCATCGAGCCCGCCGCCGACGGCGACATCGATGTCCACGCCCTCCACACGGCGCTGAAGGCCGCGCAGGCCGAGACCGGGCGCCCCTCGATCATCGCGATGCGCACGATCATCGCCTGGCCCGCCCCGAACGCCCAGAACACCGAGGCCTCGCACGGCTCGGCGCTCGGCGCGGACGAGGTGGCCGCCACCAAGCGCGTCCTCGGCTTCGACCCGGAGCGGTCCTTCGAGGTCGCGGGCGACGTCCTCGCCCACACCCGTACCGCCCTCGACCGGGGCGCCGAGGCGCACGCCGCCTGGGACAAGCGGATCGCCGAGTGGCGCGCGGCCTCCCCCGAGCGCGCCCGGCTCTTCGACCGCGTCGTGGCCGGTCAGCTGCCCGAGGGCTGGGAGTCCGCGCTTCCGGTCTTCGAGGAGGGCAAGTCCCTCGCCACCCGCGCCGCCTCCGGCAAGATCCTTCAGGCGCTCGGGCCAGTGCTGCCCGAGCTGTGGGGAGGTTCCGCCGACCTGGCCGGCTCCAACAACACCACCATCGACAAGACGTCGTCGTTCCTGCCGAAGGGCAACCCTCTGCCGGAGGCCGACCCGTATGGCCGTACGGTCCACTTCGGCATCCGCGAGCACTCGATGGCCGCGGCGATGAACGGCATCGCCCTGCACGGCAACACCCGCATCTACGGCGGCACCTTCCTGGTGTTCTCCGACTACATGCGCAACGCCGTGCGCCTGTCCGCGCTGATGCAGCTGCCGGTGACGTACGTGTGGACGCACGACTCCATCGGGCTCGGCGAGGACGGCCCGACTCACCAGCCGGTCGAGCATCTGGCCTCGTTGCGTGCCATTCCGGGCCTGAACATCGTCCGGCCCGCCGACGCCAACGAGACCGCCGTCGCCTGGGCGGAGATCCTGCAGCGGCACGCCACCAACCCGGCGCCGCACGGCCTCGCCCTCACCCGTCAGGGCGTGCCGACGTACGCGCGCAACGAGGCCGCTGCCAAGGGCGGTTACGTCCTGCGCGAGTCCTCCACCGCGACGCCGGAGGTGATCCTGATCGCCACCGGCTCGGAGGTCCAGCTCGCCGTCGCCGCGCGCGAGGAACTGGAGGCCGAGGGTGTGGGCACCCGGGTGGTGTCGATGCCGTCCGTGGAGTGGTTCGAGGAGCAGCCGCGTGAGTACCACGAGAGCGTCCTTCCGCCGTCCGTGCGGGCGCGTGTCGCCGTCGAGGCCGGGGTGGGTCTGACGTGGTACCGCTTCGTGGGGGACGTGGGACGCATCGTCTCGCTGGAGCACTTCGGCGCCTCCGCCGACGCCAAGACCCTGTTCGCCGAGTACGGATTCACCGCCGAGAACGTCGCCGCCGCGGCCCGGGCCTCCCTCGCCGCCGCGCGTGCCTGATCCGATCGCCAGAACCCAGAAAGAGGTCGACACTGTGACCATCGAAGCGACCGCCCCCGCAGAAGCCCTCCAGCGCCTGTCCGACGAGGGCGTCTCCATCTGGCTGGACGACCTGTCCCGCAAGCGGATCACCTCCGGCAACCTCGCCGAACTCATCGCCGGCAAGCACGTCGTCGGCGTCACCACCAACCCGTCGATCTTCCAGGCCGCGATCGGCTCGGGCGAGGGGTACGAGGAGCAGCTCGCCGACCTCGCCGCGCGCGAAGTGACGGTCGACGAGGCCGTACGGATGATGACCACCGCCGACGTCCGTGCCGCCGCCGACATCCTGCGGCCGGTGTACGACGCGACCGGTGGTCGGGACGGCCGGGTCTCCATCGAGGTCGACCCGCGGCTGGCGCACCGCACCAAGGCGACGATCGCCGAGGCCAAGCAGCTCGCCTGGCTGGTCGACCGGCCCAACGTGATGATCAAGATTCCGGCGACGAAGGCCGGGCTCCCGGCGATCACCGAGGTCATCGGCCTCGGTATCAGCGTCAACGTCACGCTGATCTTCTCGCTGGAGCGGTACCGCGAGGTCATGGACGCCTATCTCGCGGGTCTGGAGAAGGCCGCCGCGAGGGGCCTCGATCTCGCCGCCATCCACTCCGTGGCCTCCTTCTTCGTCTCCCGCGTCGACAGCGAGATCGACAAGCGGCTGACGGTGCTGGGCACGGACGAGGCCCTCGCCCTGAAGGGCAAGGCGGCGCTCGCCAACGCGCGGCTCGCCTACGAGGCGTACGAGGACGTCTTCGGCGGCACTCGCTGGACCGCCCTCGCCGGCGCCCGCGCCAACAAGCAGCGCCCGCTGTGGGCCTCGACGGGCGTGAAGGACCCGGCGTACAAGGACACGCTGTACGTCGACGAGCTGGTCGCGCCGGGCACCGTCAACACGATGCCGGAGGCCACGCTGAACGCCACCGCCGACCACGGCGTGATCACCGGCGACACGGTGAGCGGCGGTTACGCCCAGGCACGCGCCGACCTGGCCGCCGTAGAAACGCTCGGGATCTCTTACGACGAGGTGGTGCGGCAGCTGGAGGACGAGGGCGTCGCCAAGTTCGCGGTGGCATGGCAGGACCTGCTGGACGCCGTGGGAAAGTCGCTGAGCAGCAAGGGGGTCGACGGGGAATGAGCGAGGAACTGACCGAGGTCGAGTGGGCCAACCCGCTGCAGGACGCCCGTGACCGGCGGCTCCCCCGGATCGCGGGCCCGTCCGGGCTCGTCATCTTCGGCGTCACCGGCGACCTGTCCCGCAAGAAGCTGATGCCGGCGGTGTACGACCTCGCCAACCGCGGGATGCTCCCGCCGGGCTTCTCCCTCGTCGGCTTCGCCCGGCGCGACTGGGAGGACCAGGACTTCGCGCAGGTCGTGCACGACTCGGTGCGCGAGCATGCGCGCACGGAGTTCCGCGAGGAGGTCTGGCATCAGCTCGCCGAAGGCATGCGGTTCATCCCCGGCGACTTCGACGACGACCAGGCGTTCAAGCAACTCCGTTCCGCCGTGGACGAGTTGGACGCCTCGCGGGGCACCAGCGGCAACTACGCCTTCTATCTCTCCGTACCGCCGAAGTTCTTCCCGAAGGTCGTCCAGCAGCTGAAGAAGCACGGGCTGGCGAACGCGCCCGAGGGCTCGTGGCGGCGGGCCGTCATCGAGAAGCCGTTCGGCCACGACCTCGCCAGCGCCCGTGAGCTGAACGCGATCGTGCACGACGTGTTCGAGCCGGACCAGGTCTTCCGTATCGACCACTACCTCGGCAAGGAAACCGTCCAGAACATCCTGGCGCTCCGCTTCGCCAACCAGATGTACGAGCCGATCTGGAACCGGTCGTATGTCGACCACATCCAGATCACGATGGCCGAGGACATCGGTATCGGGGGGCGGGCCGGGTACTACGACGGCATCGGCGCCGCCCGTGATGTCATCCAGAACCACCTGCTGCAGTTGATGGCGCTCACCGCGATGGAGGAGCCCATCGCGTTCGACGCGGAGTCGCTGCTGACCGAGAAGCTGAAGGTCCTGAAGTCGGTGCGGCAGCCGGAGAACCTGGGCGAGCACACGGTCCGCGCCCAGTACGCGGAGGGCTGGCAGGGCGGCGCGAAGGTGCCCGGGTATCTCCAGGAGGACGGCATCGACTCCAGGTCGGCGACCGACACCTACGCGGCGATCAAGCTCGAGGTCGACAACCGGCGCTGGGCGGGCATCCCCTTCTATCTGCGCACCGGCAAGCGGCTGGGCCGCCGCGTCACCGAGATCGCGGTCGTCTTCAAGCGGGCACCGCACTCGCCGTTCGACTCGACGGCCACCGAGGAACTCGGCCAGAACGCGATCGTCATCCGCGTCCAGCCCGACGAGGGCATGACGGTCCGGTTCGGGTCGAAGGTGCCGGGCACCTCGATGGAGATCCGGGACGTCTCGATGGACTTCGCGTACGGCGAATCGTTCACGGAGTCGAGTCCGGAGGCGTACGAGCGGCTCATCCTCGACGTCCTTCTGGGCGACGCCAACCTGTTCCCGCGTCACCAGGAAGTGGAAGAGTCCTGGAAGATCCTCGATCCGATCGAGAAGTACTGGGCGGACCACGGCAGGCCCGCGCAGTACGCCTCGGGCAGCTGGGGACCCGAGGAAGCCGACGAGATGCTCGCACGAGACGGACGGAGCTGGCGCAGGCCATGAAGATCGACCTGACCGACACCACGGCAAGCAAGATCAACAAGGCGCTGGTACAGGGGCGCCGCGCCATCGGCACACCCGCGGTGGGCATGGTCCTGACGATGGTCATCGTCACGGACGAGGAGAACGCCTACGACGCGATCAAGGCGGCCGAGGAGGCCTCGCACGAGCACCCCGCGCGCACCCTGGTCGTCATCAAGCGGCACGCCCGCACCCCGCGCGACCGCACCGCCTCCCACCTCGACGCCGAGGTCCGGGTGGGCGCCGACGCGGGCACCGGCGAGACGGTGATCCTGCGGACGTACGGCGAGGTGTCCGACCACGCCGACTCCGTCGTCCTGCCGCTGCTGCTGCCGGACGCGCCGGTCGTGGTGTGGTGGCCGGCGGAGGCGCCCGAGAACCCGGCGAAGGACCCGCTGGGCGCGCTGTCCCAGCGCAGGATCACCGATCTGTACGCCGTGGACGACCCGCTGCGGGTCCTGGAGACCCGGGTCCGCTCCTACGCGCCCGGCGACACCGACCTCGCCTGGACCCGGCTGACACCGTGGCGCTCGATGCTGGCCGCGGCCCTGGACCAGGCCCGGATGGAGGTGACCTCGGCGGCCGTGGAGGCCGAGGAGGAGAACCCGGCGGCCGAACTGCTGGCCCGCTGGCTGGAGGCCCGCCTCGGCGTCACCGTCGACCGGGTCGTCACCGCCGGTCCGCTCGTCACGGCGGTCCGCCTCGGCACCGCGAACGGCGAGATCGTCATCGACCGCCCCGAGGGCCCGCTGGCCACGCTCTCCCTGCCCGGCCAGCCCTCACGCACCCTCGCCCTGAAGGTCCGCACCACCTCCGAACTCATCGCCGAGGAGCTGCGGCGCCTCGACGCGGACGAGATGTACGCCATCGCTCTGCGGGGCGAGGGGGGGTCTGATGGATCAGGCCGGCCCTGAACGACGGCAGCTCATCACCAAGCCGAGCGGGGGCGATGGGGGTACCTCCCACGCGAGCCGAGCGAAGCCGGTTCGAGCGTGGGGGAGCGTGCAGCTGCAAGGCGGAGGAGGGAGTCATGGCGGAGCCATGGCGACCGACGACAACGCCGCAGATGTGCGTGCCAGGGCCCGCGACACCGGCAAGATCCATCAGACGCCCCCTCAGGGCACCAAGGAGACCGTCTCCCATGTCTGACTTCCCCAAGCCGACCCGGCGGCCCGAGTGGACTGCCCTGGAGGACCACCGCGCCGACGCGCTGCAACGTCCCCGGCTGCGTGAGCTGTTCGCGGACGATCCCGGGCGCGCGGAGCGGTACGTCGTACGCGTCGGCGATCTGCGCATCGACTACTCCAAGCACCTGATCACCGACGAGACGCTGGCCCTGCTCCAGGAACTCGCCGCCGCCACCGAGGTGTTCGGGCTCCGCGACGCCATGTTCCGCGGCGACCGCATCAACATCACCGAGGACCGCGCCGTGCTGCACACCGCGCTGCGCGCCCCGCGGGACGCGGTGATCGAGGTCGACGGCGAGAACGTGGTCCCGGCCGTGCACGCCGTCCTCGACAAGATGGCCGGCTTCGCGCACCGCGTCCGCTCGGGCGAGTGGACCGGCCACACCGGCAAGCGGATCCGCAATGTCGTCAACATCGGCATCGGCGGCTCCGACCTGGGCCCCGCGATGGCGTACGACGCGCTGCGCCCGTACACCGCACGGGAGTTGACGTTCCGCTTCGTGTCGAACGTCGACGGCGCCGACCTGCACGAGGCCGTCCGCGACCTGGACCCGGCGGAGACGCTGTTCATCGTCGCGTCGAAGACGTTCACCACGATCGAGACGATCACCAACGCCACGTCGGCGCGGTCCTGGCTGCTCGCCGGTCTTGGCGATGGGGGCACCTCCCGCTCGAGCGAATTCGAGAGTGGGGGAGACAAGGCGGTGGCCCGGCACTTCGTCGCGCTGTCGACGAACGCCGGGAAGGTCACCGAGTTCGGTATCGACCCGGACAACATGTTCGAGTTCTGGGACTGGGTCGGCGGCCGCTACTCGTTCGACTCGGCGATCGGGCTCTCCCTGATGATCGCCATCGGTCCGGACCGGTTCCGGGAGATGCTCGACGGCTTCCACATCGTCGACGAGCACTTCAAGAACGCGCCCGCCGAGGCCAACGCCCCGCTGCTCCTGGGCCTGTTGGGCGTCTGGTACGGCAACTTCTTCGAGGCCGAGTCGCACGCGGTGCTGCCGTACAGCCACTACCTCTCCAAGTTCACGGCCTACTTGCAGCAGCTCGACATGGAGTCCAACGGCAAGTCGGTCGACCGCGACGGGCACCCGGTGGGCTGGACCACCGGTCCGGTGGTGTGGGGCACGCCCGGCACCAACGGGCAGCACGCCTACTACCAGCTGATCCACCAGGGCACCCGGCTGATCCCCGCCGACCTGATCGGCTTCGCCCGGCCGGTCGGCGAGCTGAGCGACGAACTGGGGGCGCAGCACGACCTGTTGATGGCCAACCTGTTCGCGCAAGGACAGGCGCTCGCCTTCGGCAAGACCGCCGACGAGGTGCGCGCGGAGGGCGTGCCGGAGGCGCAGATCCCGCACCGCACCTTCCTCGGCAACCACCCGACCACCACGATCCTCGCCCCCGAGCTGACCCCGTCGGTCCTCGGCCAGCTGGTCGCGCTGTACGAGCACAAGGTGTTCGTCCAGGGCGCGATCTGGCACATCGACTCCTTCGACCAGTGGGGCGTCGAGCTGGGCAAGGTCCTCGCCAAGCGGGTAGAGCCCGCACTGACCGACGGCACAGAGGTGCCCGGTCTCGATCCCTCCACCGCCGCCCTCGTGGCCGCCTACCGCGAACTCAAGGAAGAGAACTGATCATGGCACCGATGCAACTGGGGCTCATCGGCCTCGGCAAGATGGGCGGCAACATGCGCGAGCGGATCCGCCGCGCCGGCCACACCGTCGTCGGCTACGACCGCAACCCCGAGGTCTCCGACGTCGGCAGCCTGACCGAACTGGTCGAGCGGCTCGAAGCGCCGCGCACCATCTGGGTGATGGTCCCGGCAGGCGCCGCCACCCAGTCCGTCGTCGACGAACTCGGCGACCTCCTCCAGCCCGGCGACATCGTCGTCGACGGCGGCAACTCCCGCTGGACCGACGACGAGCAGCACGCCGAGGAGCTCGGCGCCAAGGGCATCGGCTTCGTCGACGCCGGTGTCTCCGGCGGCGTGTGGGGCCTGGAGAACGGCTACGCCCTGATGGTCGGCGGCGACAAGGAGCA
Source organism: Streptomyces sp. NBC_00457 (assembly GCF_036014015.1). Lineage (NCBI taxonomy): Bacteria > Bacillati > Actinomycetota > Actinomycetes > Kitasatosporales > Streptomycetaceae > Streptomyces > Streptomyces sp. NBC_00457. Next base: position 2,012,287 of record NZ_CP107905.1, read on the forward strand.
CGTGGAGCGGCTCCAGCCCGTCTTCGAGGCACTCAAGCCGGAAGGCCCGTACGGCTATGTCCACGCGGGCAAGGTGGGCGCGGGCCACTTCTCGAAGATGGTCCACAACGGCATCGAGTACGCCATGATGCAGGCCTACGCCGAGGGCTGGGAGCTGCTGGAGGCCGTCGACTCCGTGACCGACGTGCGCGAGGTCTTCCGGTCCTGGCAGGAGGGCACGGTCATCCGCTCCTGGCTGCTCGACCTCGCCGTCAACGCCCTCGACCAGGACGAGCACCTGGACAAGCTGCGCGGCTACGCGGAGGACTCCGGCGAGGGCCGCTGGACCGTGGAGGCCGCCATCGACAACTCGGTCCCGCTGCCCGCCATCACGGCGTCCCTGTTCGCCCGGTTCGCCTCGCGCCAGGACGACTCGCCGCAGATGAAGATGGTCGCGGCGCTGCGCAACCAGTTCGGCGGCCACGCCGTCGAGCCGAAGGAGTAACCGGCCGTGGGGGATCTTCTGCTGGTCCGCCACGGTGAGACGGAGTGGAGCATGTCGGGCCGGCACACCAGCTGGACCGACCTGCCCCTCACCGGGCACGGCGAGGAACAGGCCAAGTCACTCGCCCCGCTCCTCGCCCACCGGACCTTCTCCCTGGCGCTGTCCAGCCCGCTGCACCGTGCGCTCCACACCGCCGACCTGGCGGGCCTGTCCGGCGTCGTGCCCGACGAGGATCTGCACGAGTGGGACTACGGCGCGTACGAGGGCGTCACCACCGTCGACATCCACCGCGCCCGCCCCGACTGGTACCTGTGGACGGACGGCGTGCCACCGGGCCCGGCGGGACACCCCGGCGAGTCACCGGCCCAGGTCGGCGCCCGCGCGGACCGCGTGCTGTCCCGGGTCGACGACGCCCTCGCCGACGGTGACGTGATCCTCGTGGCCCACGGCCACTTCCTGCGTGTGCTGACGGCACGGCGGCTGGGGCTGGCTCCGGCGGAGGGACGGCTGTTCCAGTTGGCGACGGGGACGGTGAGCCGGCTGTCCCTGGAACACGGGCGACCCGTGATCGCGGAGTGGAACACGCGGCCGTAAGTACGTTGTTGACACGCGTGGTTCGGTCAGGTCAGAGTCGCCGACGATGGAGCCGAACGATCTGACACCGACCGAGCTGCGCGTGTGGCAGGCCTTTTCCCACGGGGAGTCCGTGGACTTGCGTTCCGCCGCCGGCGAGGACGTGGGGAACGGAGCGGACTGGGGGCCGGAACGCTCCGTCCGCGCGGCCGTGTTGAGGTCGCTGCTTCTCAACGGCCCTCAGGAGGACGGCGAAATAGCGTCGCTGAAGCTTGCGGGGGCTCGTATCACCGGGGTGCTCGACCTTCAGTACGCGACGATCGACCACCCCGCGCGGCTCAGACGCTGCCACTTCGACGAGACCCCACGGCTCTACGCCGCCCGGCTCCGCGAGCTCAACCTCAGCGAGTCCGACCTGCCCGGGCTCACCGCCCAGGCCCTGCGGGTGGACGGCACCCTGCGGGCGACGCGAACCGTGTTCCGGGGACCGGTGCGGCTCGGCGGGGCGCAGCTCGCCGGGAGCCTGTACATGGAGAGCGCACAGATCGACGCGCCGGACGCCGAGGAGCCCGTGCTCCAGCTCAACCAGGCGGCTCTCGGGGGCGATCTGTGGGCACCGGGGCTGGTGACCCACGGACAGATACGTCTCAACGGCGCGAACGTCACCGGGACGGTCAATCTCACCGACGCGCGGTGCGAGAACCCGGGTGACGCCGTCCTCGACGCGATGGCCCTCACCGTAGAGGGAGACCTCGCGCTGAAGCGCGCGCACGCCCGTGGATGGATCGGCCTGAAGGGCGCCCGAATCGCCGGCCGCCTCGACCTGTCGTACGCACGCCTGTCGAATCCGGGCGATGCCGCGCTACGGGCGAGCAGCTGCACCATCGGGGAGCTGTGGCTGCGCAAGGGCCCGCCCCCACAAGGCACTCTGAACCTGCGCCGCGCCCAGATCGACGTCCTGTTCCTGGAGCCCGAGGTGGTCCCGGACCGGGTCCGGCTCGACAACCTCTCCTATACGTCCCTCACCCCGCACGAGCCGGCCGAGCGCCGTCTGCCCATGCTGGAGCGGGACGCCGAGGGCTATGTCCCCTACGCCTACGAGCAGTTGACCGCTGCCTACCGTCGCATCGGCGACGACCACGCGGCCAGGCTCGTCCAGCTCGCCAAGCAGCGCCGCCACCGCTCCACGCTCGGCTGGTACGGACGCCTGTGGGGCCACGTCCAGGACGCCACGGTCGGCTACGGCTTCCGCCCCTTGCGCGCCTTCGGCTGGCTGCTCTCCCTGCTCGCCGTCGGCTCGATCGCGTACGCCCTGCACCACCCGCCCCCGCTGAAGCCCTCCGAAGCCCCGTCCTTCAACCCGGTGTTCTACACGCTCGACCTGCTGCTGCCGGTGATCTCCTTCGGGCAGGAGAGCGCCTTCGCCCCGAAGGGCGGGTACCAGTGGCTGTCCTACGTCCTCATCATCACCGGCTGGATCCTCGCCACGACCGTCGTCACCGGCGTGACCAGAACCGTCAGCCGCCAATGAGTCACGTCACCGCGTGCTGCGCCGCCAGCCGCACCGGCGCGTTCGGGGCGCCGTAACCGCGGTAGCCGCCGTCCCGCTGGACCAGTTCGAAGAAGACCCGCCCGATCGTCTGCGTATAGCAGTGGCGGAACTCGCCCTCCGCGTCCCGGTCGTAGAGGATCCCGAGTTCCCGGTACGTCGCCAACTCACCGTCGGCGAACTCGTACCGGGCCGCCAGGTCGTCGTAGTAGTTGGCGGGGATCGGCAGCAGCCGGCCCCCGGAGTCACGGAAGCGGCGGGCCGCGGCGACCACGTCGTCCGTGGCCAGCGCGATGTGCTGGGCGTGGACCGTGTCGTCGGTCGGTGCCGCCGAGACGGTGAGCGCGATCCGTACGCTGCCGTCCGCGTTGGTGACCGCGCGGCTGCGCAGCAGGCCGTAGGGGTCGGCCACGTCGACGCTTTCCTGCGCGTGCAGGCCGAGCACACTGCGGTGGAACAGGGCGGCCTCGTCGAAGTGGTGCCAGGGCTGGGTGAGGGCGAGATGGTCGATGCGGGTCACGTGCGCCGCGCCCTTCCCGACGGCCACGTCCTCGAAGTCGCCCCGCCAGTCGGGGCGTTCGCGCCCAGCACCGGAGGCGCAGAAGAAGAGTTCCGTGCCGTCGGGCGCCGCCACGGCGTCCAGCAGGGCGTCCTCGGCGGCACGGCGGCGCGGCAGCACCGGCGCCAGCAGGGCCTCGGCACGACGGGACGCGCCCACGGGGTCCGGTGACTCCAGGCCGATCGCGGCGAGTCCGGTGCCGTCGCGGCGGGCGGCCGGACCGGTGTTGACCAGGACGCGTGCCTCGCCCTGCTGCCAGAGATCGACCGGTTTGCTGCGGTGCCGCGCGGTACGGGCGAAGCCCAGCGCGCCGAGCACCGCAGCGACGGGTTCGGCATCGGGCGTGACCAGTTCGGCGAAGGCGACACCGGTGGGGACGACGGGAGCGGGCGGCGTGGCCAGACCGACCGTCTCCTGAAGGACCAAGAGAGAACGGTGGGCGTCCACGGCGGTGGGACCGGCCTCGGCCTGCCGGAAGACGTCGTTGAAGACCTCCAGGGAGAGCGGACCGTCGTATCCGGCACGGATCACATGCTGCAGAAGTCCCGCGACGTCGAAGCCTCCCTGGCCGGGGAAGCAGCGGTAGTGGCGGCTCCACTGCAGGACGTCCATCGCCAGCAGCGGTGCGTCTGCCAGCTGAAGGAAGAAGATCTTCTCACCCGGGATCTCCTCGATGCCCTTGGGATCCGAACCGCGCGAGAGGATATGGAAGCTGTCCAGACAGGTACCGAGCGCGGGATGATCGGCGGCCTCGACAATCCGCCAGGCATGGTCGTACGTACTGACATGCCGCCCCCACGCCAACGCCTCGTACGCCACCCGGACCCCGAACTCCTGTGCCAGCTCGGCCAGTTGACGCAGATGCCAGGCCGCCAGCGCGTCATCGTCCTCGGCCAGCGGGGAAACACTGGAGCAAACCAGGACGGTGTCCGCCCCCAACCTCCGCATCAACTCGAACTTGTGCCGCGCCCGCCGCAAATTGCGGCCGAACTCCTCATCCGGCACGGCTTCGATGTCCCGCATCGGCTGATAGAGATCAATGCTCAGCCCGAGGTCGGCACAACGGCTCCGAATCTCCTCCGGTGTACGAGGGCTGGCCAACAGATCATTCTCAAAGATCTCCACCCCGTCGAACCCGGCCCGGGAAGCGGCAGTCAGCTTCTCGGTCAGGGAACCACTGAGAGAGACGGTGGCGATGGATGTACGCATGGAGGGTGCTCCTTCAACTCGCCGAACGACAGCGCCCCTTCAGGGGCGCGGGGAACTGCGCGATCAACCACAACCGACCCGCACCCGACACACCACCTAGCCCGCCGAGCTCTCCACAACCCCGCCCATCTCCGCAATGTCGGCCAGCATTCGCGCGCTATCGGGCTCACGGCCGGTGAAGAGACGGAACGCATCCACCGCCTGGAACACAGCCATCCCGCCCCCGTCCAACGCGGCGCAGCCAACCTCACGGGCCGCACGCAGCAGCTCCGTCTCCAGAGGCCGATAGACAACCTCGGCGACCCACAACCCGGGATGAAGCAGTTCCGCGGAAAAGGGCAGACCCGGGTGCGCCGCCATACCGGTCGGCGTGGCATGCACGACCCCGTCCGCTTGGGCGAGCAGCTGGGCCAGCCGGTCCGGCGTGCCGACAGCCACCCGCCCCTCGCCGAAGTGCCGGTTCAGCGCCCCGGCGAGACCCGCAGCGCGATCCCGCAACGCGTCCACGACAGTGACCCGCTCCGCACCCAACGTGAGCATGGCGTGCGCAACAGCCGCACCCGCACCCCCCGCACCCACCTGCACAACCCGCTCCAGCGGCGCGTCCGGCAGACCGCGCGCGAACGACGCGGCGAACCCGGTGACATCCGTGTTGTGCCCGACCGCGCGCCCGCCCTCGAAGACGACCGTGTTGACCGCACCGAGCGCCTCGGCCTGCGGAGCGAGCGCGTCCAGGTGCTCGATCACGAGCTGCTTGCACGGATGCGTGATGTTGAGCCCGTCGAACCCCAGGTCCCGCGCCGCACGCACCAGGTCTCCCACGGCCTCGGGCCCGACGCCGAGCGCGTCGAGGTCGATGAGCCGGTACACATAGCGCAGACCCTGGCGGTCGGCCTCCCGCTCGTGCAGGGCCGGGCTGAGCGACGGGCCGATGCCCGCACCGATCAGCCCGACGAGATACGAGTCCTTGGCCACGCGGACCTCCTGAGCGGCTCACTAATGTACGAACTAGTACGTTAGCTATATCAGCAGCCGTCGACCAGGGGAAGCCCCAGCCGGAAACCCGAAACCAGGCACGGGCGCCTGCTTCTACAATCACCGGCACTGGACCGCCTGCCCTAAGGAACCCGGATGACCAGCGTCGACGAACCGGCACGCAACAACGGGCGCATCCGTGACGCCGCCCGCACCCGGGCCGAGATCCTCGACGTCGCGACGCAGGAGTTCGCACGGTCCGGGTACGCGGGGGCCCGCGTCGACGAGATCGCCGCCCGCACCCGCACCACGAAGCGGATGATCTACTACTACTTCGGCGGCAAGGAGCAGCTGTTCACGGCCGTGCTGGAGCGGGCGTACGGCGTGATCCGCGAGGCGGAGCAGCAGCTCGACGTCGAGCATCTGGACCCGGTCGCGGCCATCCGGCGCCTGGCCGAGGTGACCTTCGACCACCACGAGGCACACCCGGACTTCATCCGCCTGGTCAGCATCGAGAACATCCACGAGGCCGAGCACATCGCCGGCTCCGAGAAGCTCGGCAAGATCGGTTCACCGGCCCTGGACGTGATCGGCCGGATCCTTCAGGCGGGGCAGGAGTCCGGGCTGTTCACCGCCGACGTCGACGCCGTCGACCTGCACGCCATGATCAGCTCCTTCTGCTTCTTCCGGGTCGCCAACCGGCACACCTTCGGCGCCCTGTTCGGCCGCGACCTGGTGGCCCCGGCCCAGCGCGAGCACTACCGGACCATGCTGGGCGACATGGTGATCGCCTACCTCACGGCGGACCGCGCGACAGGCTGAACGCGCACGACCGACCCCTTGACAGCGGGGAAACGCGCGCGCAACATCCCTACCCACCGGGACTAACTACCCAGTGGGTTAATTAGCCGAAGATCCGGCCCTTCTCCCCGCCGCTCACTCCCCCTTACGTTGGAGTTTCCTCAAAGGAGCCGCCGTGTCCGTCCCCGTCCCCTCCGCCCCGCCCGGGCAGCCGAAGAAAGCCGCGACCGCGGCCTGGATAGGCAGCGCCCTGGAGTACTACGACTTCTTCATCTACGGATCCGCCGCCGCGCTGATCTTCCCCAAGGTCTTCTTCGACGAGTCGGACCCGGCCACCGCGACCCTGCTGTCACTGGCCACGTTCGGTGTGGCGTACGCGGCACGGCCGGTCGGCGCGCTCTTCCTCGGGCACTTCGGCGACCGGGTCGGACGTAAGAAGATCATGGTCTTCACGCTGATCCTGATGGGCGTGTCGACGTTCCTGATCGGCTGTCTGCCCACCCGCGCCCAGATCGGCACGCTCGCTCCGGTGCTGCTGGTCCTGTGCCGGGTCCTCCAGGGCATCTCGGCGGCGGGCGAGCAGGCCAGCGCCAATTCCATGACGCTGGAACACGCGCCACCGAACCGGCGCGGCTTCTTCACCAGCTTCACCCTCAGCGGCACCCAGGGCGGGCAACTGCTGGCCACCCTCGTCTTCATCCCGGTCGCCGCGCTCCCCGAGGACCAGCTGCTGTCCTGGGGCTGGCGGGTCCCGTTCTGGATGAGCATCGCGGTCGCCGTCGTCGGCTACGTCATCCGCCGCAAGCTGGAGGAGACACCGGCCTTCGCCCAGCAGGCCGCCACCGAGGGCGTCGTGAAGCTGCCGCTGGTGGTGCTGCTGCGCGAGCACTGGGCGGACGTCCTCAGGGTGATCGCGGGTGCGCTGATCGCCTCGGTGAGCACGATCTTCACGGTCTGGGCGCTGGCGTACGCGACCAGCGACGCGGTCGGCATGTCCCGCTCCTCCATGCTGTGGGTGGGCGCGCTCGCGAACCTCGTCGCGCTCGCCGCGATCCCGCTGTGGGCCACCCTGTCGGACCGCATCGGCCGCCGCCCGGTCTATCTGATCGGCGCCGCCGGCAGCGCGGTCATGATGTTCCTGTACCTGTGGTCGATCTCGACGGGCTCCTACCCGCTGACCCTGCTGCTGGGCATCGTCACCTTCGGTGTCGTCTACAGCGCCGCGAACGGTGTGTGGCCGTCCTTCTACGGCGAGATGTTCACGACCCGGGTCCGCCTGTCCGGCATGGCGATCGGCACGCAGATCGGTTTCGCCGTGGCCGGTTTCGCGGTCACCTTCGCCGCGCAGATCGCGGGCCCCGACGGCAGCGACTGGTCGTCGGTGGCACTCTTCACCGCGGCCCTCTGCGTGCCCCCGGTCATCGCCGTCCTCACGGCCCGCGAGACCCACAAGGTGCCGACGGAACACCTCGGCGAACGGACACCCGGCGAGGCGGCCCAACGGGAGACGGTGACGGCTTGACCCCGCACGGCTGAAGACCCCGAGTCCCCGGACGCCTTTGACGGCTCCGGGGACTCGGGCGCTCTCCCCTAAGCAGGTCGCGAAGTCGGCTGCGGTTCGGCAGCGCCCCGAAGGGGCGCGGGGCTGTATCGATATGCGGCTCCGCCGCGTGGGCGCGACCATCCACGACGGACCCGCAGACGAAAATCGGCACCGGAACGCCGTCACCCGCCCCCAGGACGCGTCCTCCGTCGGATGACAGGCGACCTCCGCAGGCGGCGCCTTGAAGATGAGCCAGCCGTGTCCGGCGTCGACGTGCGACCAGCCCATAACGTCCCGGAAGAAGGCGCGGTCCGACGTCCACCGCGGTAAGGGCAGGCACTGTCGTTGCCCGATCGTATGAAGCGCCCGCAGATGGAAGCGCTGCTCGATCACCACCAACCGCCGCCCCATCCGGCCGAGTTCGTCGGCTCCGCACCCGGCGAGTCGGCAGCCCGGCTCCGCCGGCTCTTCTACGACGCGATCGGCATCCCCGAACCCGACGAGCCCGCGCGCCTCGAACCGCTCCCCCTCCCGCCCTACGAACCACCCGCCCCCGCCGTCCCGTTGCTGGTGCTCACCCGGCTGCTGGGCTCCGGCGAGATCGCGGTCACCCGGTACGCGGGCCCGCATGCGCGGGACGACGAAGCGGGCGAGGCGCACACCGCCGTTCACGAGGACACCCACGAGGCCGATCAACTGCCCTACGCGGATGTGGTGTTCCGGTACGGAGACGCCGACGACCCGCGCTTCGGATCCCCGGCCGACTGGACGGCGGAGATCCTGGACCGGCATCGGAGCTGCGCCCTCGCCGCTTATGTCACCGTCCGCGGGGCCTGCGTGGTGCGCACGCGGGCAGGGGCGCTGCTGCGCCTGGACGCCGGGCCCGGCGCGGACGCGGATCGGGCCGTGTACGCCTCGGCGCTGCATGCCTGGCTCGCGGCGGGCAAGTCGTCGGAGGAACTGGTCGCGCAGGGGCTGACGGTGCGCACCGGTGAGGTCGTCCACCCGGTGACGGTCACTGCGGTGTGACGCACCGCTCGCGCAGCCCGCGCAGATGGGCCACGTGATACGCGGCGTTCTCCCCCTCCAGTGCCGCGAGCACCTCCTCGATCAACGGCAGCGCGGCCTCGAACTCGTCGCCGTCCAGGCGGGTTTCGGCGAGGTCAGTGAGGGTGCGGGCGGTGTTGTAGGCCTCGCCGCTGTCGCGGAAGAAGCGCAGGGCGCGTTCCAGTCGTCGTACGGCCTCGTCGCGACGGCCGAGGCCGCGCAGGGCCCGTCCTCGGTGGCGCTGCAACAGGGCGCGGGCGCGCGGCAGATCGGCCGCTCCCTCGTCGGTGGGGCCGATGGCGTCGAGGAGGGTGCCCGGAGAACGGCCACGTGGCCTAGGTGTACTGCCCAGGCAGGTTGGTCGAGTTTGTGCTCTGACACCGTCTGAATCGGGTGACGGGTGAAGGCCTCCGGTTGTGGAGTGAAGCTGTCGAGGAACCGCTCCGCCAACCAGGAGGCCTTCGTGTCTCACGCTAACGCTGCTTTGACGCCTCGTGCCCGGCTGCGCCTGGCGCGTCTGATTGTCGATGACGGCTGGCCGGTCGCCCGTGCAGCCGAGCGCTACGACGTGTCCTGGCCCACCGCCAAACGGTGGGCCGACCGTTACGCCGAGTCCGGGCCGGCCGCCATGCTCGACCGGTCCTCACGGCCTCACCGCAGCCCGGCCCGAACCCCGCAGCCCCAGGTCCGCAAGATCGTGCATCTGCGCTGGAAGCAACGGCTGGGCCCGGTCCAGATCGCCGGGCGGCTGAGCATGCCCGCCTCGACCGTCCACGCGGTTTTGACCCGGTGCCGGATCAACCGGCTGTCCCACATCGACCGCGTCACCGGCGAGCCGGTCCGCCGCTACGAACACGATCATCCCGGTGCGATGCTCCACATCGACGTCAAGAAGCTGGGCAACGTTCCCGACGGCGGCGGCTGGCGCTATGTCGGACGCGTCCAGGGCCGCAGGAACCGCGCCGCGACACCCGACAGGCCCCGCAACAAATACCGCGGACCGCTGCTGGGAACCGCGTTCGTCCACACCGTCGTCGACGACCACTCCCGAGTCGCCTACGTCGAGATCCGCGATGACGAGACGGCCGCCACCGCAGCCGACGTCCTGCGCGGTGCGGTCGACTGGTTCGCAGTCCGTGGGGTGACGATCGAGCGGGTCCTCACCGACAACGGCTCGGCCTACCGCTCCCGCCACTGGTCCCGGACCTGCCACGAACTCGGGATCACACCGAAGAAGACCCGGCCCTACCGGCCACAGACCAACGGCAAGGTCGAACGCTTCCACCGCACGCTCGCCGACGGCTGGGCCCTGGGACGCTTCTACGCCAGCGAATCAGCCCGCCGCAAAGCCCTGCCGGCCTGGCTCCATCACTACAATCACCACCGCCCCCACACCGCGACCGGCGGCAAAGCCCACATCACCAGGTTGACCAACGTCCCTGGGCAGTACACCTAGGACCGCCGGGGAATGCCGTAGGCCCGCTCCACCCGCAGCCGCAGTACCACCCGCCCGTCGCGGACCATCGCGGCACGGTAGTCGTCCCAGTCGGGATGCTCGCCCCGCACGTCCCGGTAGAGCCGGATCAGCTCCTCGACCGTCTCGTCGTACGGGTCCTTCGCCACCGGCGAGAGCTGGGCCGTGCCCTCGGCGACCGTGTACGCCCAGGTGTCGGGGGTGGTCACGTGGTACGACGCCCGGGGGTCCCGGCGCAGATTGCGGGTCTTGGCACGGTCGTCCGTGATCGAGACCCTGACGATCCGCTCGTCCGGGTAGTAGGCGTGGTTGACGTTCGACAGCTGGGGCCGTCCGTCGCGCTTGAGGGTGACCAGCACGCCGGCCTTGGTCTCGGAGAGCAGCGCCAGCAGTGCGTCCTGAGACGAGTCGTGAGTCATGTCGGGTCAACGGGTGCGAGGGCTCTTCCCATTCCCACCCGCGTAGACAGCGTCTACGGCGCCTGGTAGACACTGTCTATGCGTGACTCCGAAACTGAATCCGAGACCGGACTGCGGTCCCGCCTGATCGACGTCGGCGTGGAGCTGGTGGCCACGGAAGGCGCGCAGGCGTTGACCCTGCGGGAGATCGCCCGCAGGGCCGGCGTGTCGCACGGAGCGCCGCGCCGTCACTTCCCCACCCACCTGGAGCTGCTGTCCGCCATCGCGCGCGTCGGTTTCGCCCGACTCGGGGAGCGGGCGTCGGCGATCGGGGAGGGAACGCCCAGGGAACAGATCGCGAGACTGGCGCGGGCCTATCTGGAGTTCGCCCTGCACGACCGCGGCATGTACGAGCTGATGTTCCGTCATGACGTGCTGGAGAGCGGCCACTTGGGTCTACGCGACACCAGCCTCCCCTTGTTCGGACGCCTGGTGGATCTCATCATCCGTGCCCGTCCCGACACGAACGCCCGCCTTGTCGCGGGCGCCCTGTGGGCGAACCTGCACGGCATCGCCCAGCTCTGGACCTGGGGCAGCCTCCAACTCGCCACCGACACCGAGGACTTCGAGCCGCTGCTGCGGGCGGCTCTGGACGCCCACCTGGGCGACGGGTGAACCGCCGGCTCACCCTCGCCGCGAGTGTGTCAGGGGCGGTGATCGTCGCCCTGGACGGCACCGTGCTGACGGTCGCCCAGCCGACCCTGCAGCGGGATCTGGGCGCCTCCTTCGCGGAGGTCCAGTGGACCGGCACCGGGTATCTCATCGCCGTCGCCTCCCTGCTGGTGTTCGCGGGACGCCTCGGCGACCGGTACGGGCACCATCGGCTGTTCGCCCTCGGCATGCTGCTGCGCCGGGCCGGAGCGCGGCGTACGACGGTGGCGGCCATGGTCGTGCTCGCCCTCGGGATCCTGATCCTTTCCCGGGCGTCGGGCACCCTCGCCCTCTGCACCGGCTTCGCTCTGCTGGGGGCCGGGTTCGGCACCGTGATGGTGGCGGCCACGCATGTCGTCGTGCGGCGGGCCGCGGTCGCGTCGGCCGGGGTGGCGGGCGGGTTGCAGCAGACCGCGATGAATGTGGGGCCGACGGTGGGGGTGGCTGTCGTGACGCCGCTGATGGGGCTCGGAGACGCGTTTGCGCTGGTCGTGCTCGTGGGGGTGGCCTTGGTCGGGGCGCTGGCGGGGCTCGCGTTGCCTGTGCTTTCCGCCACGTCGGGCACAGATCGTGCCCATCCGAGCGACCGTATACGCGTTCCTACGCGACCATGAGGTCTGAGGGCGTTGCGGCTGGGTATGCCGGACCGCACCTCGACGAAAGCGACGGAGGACACCGATGGCACTGCTGCGACAAGAGGTCGAACCCGACGAGGTGGGGCTGGACCCGAAGGCGCTGGACCGCCTCGACCAGTATTTCGCCCACTACGTCGACGAGGGACGACTGCCCGGGTTCCTCGCGGCTGTCACGCGCGGCGGACGCGTCGCCCATCTGACCACGCACGGCCGGCGTGACGTCGCGGCCGGGCTGCCCGTCGAGGCGGACACCCTGTGGCGGATCTACTCCATGACCAAGCCGGTCACCGCGGTCGCCGTACTGCTGCTGATGGAGGAGGGCAAGCTGTCGCTCGACGACCCGGTCGCCGCGCACCTGCCGGTCTTCGCCGACGTCCAGGTGTACGACAGTGGCTCCGGGGCGGACGTCAAGACCCGTGCGCCCGCCGGGCCGATGCTGATCCGGCATCTGCTCACCCACACCTCGGGCCTGACCTTCGCCTTCTACCACTCCCACCCCGTCGACGCCCTCTACCGCGAGGCCAACCTGGAGTCGTCGGTGCCGCCCGGTGCGAACCTGGCCGAGACGATCGACGTGTACGCGAGCCTGCCGCTCCAGTTCGAGCCGGGCACGCAGTGGAACTACTCGGTGGCGTCGAACGTCCTGGGCCGGGTCATCGAGGTCGTGTCCGGGCAGTCGCTCGACGAGTTCTACCGGGAACGGATCTTCGGCCCGCTCGGGATGCCGGATGCCGGGTTCCAGGTCCCCGCCGAGAAGGCGGACAGGCTGTCCGAGCTGTACGGGGAGACCGAGGGCGGCGGTATCGAGCCGATCCCCGGGCTGCCGCTGCACGGCCGGCCCCGGTTCCTGTCCGGCAGCGGCGGCATGGTGGCCGGCGCGTACGACATGCATCGCTTCATGGAGCTGCTGCGGCGCCGCGGCGAACTCGACGGCGTCCGTCTGCTCGCCCCGGAGACCGTGGACCTGATGACCTCCAACCACCTTCCCGGCGGCGCCGACCTGCACTCCTTCGGCGCTCCCCCGCACAAGGAGCCGGGCAACGAGGGCGTCGGCTTCGGCTTCAACGTCTCCGTGGTGATCGACCCGGCCCGCACGCAGGCACCCTCGGGGCTGGGCACGTACGGCTGGAGCGGCGTCGCGACGACCACGTTCTGGGTCGACCCGAGCCGCGATCTGACCGTGCAGTTCATGACCCAGGTGCGGCCCCGGACCTCGCACACGATGTTCCCCGACCTCAAGAGGCTCGTGCACGAGGCCGTCACAGACTAGTCGGCTCAGACTGATCAGCTCAGACTGATCAGCTCAGACTGATCAGCTCAACGTGAACTCGACGCCTTCCCGGACGAGTTCGCTGAGCCATTCCTGCGAGCGCGCCGCGGTCTCGGCGGCGCGGTTCAGGCCGGGCGGCAGCGAGCCGTCCAGGATGTGCCGGACGCCGAGCGCGAGGGTGCGGGAGACACAGCGGGCCATCGCGCTCTCCTCCGCGTCACCGGTCAGGTCCAGGAGGTAGCGGCCCGACCACTGGTTCACCTCCAGCGACACCGCCAGCACCACCCGGTCCCGGTCGGCCTCCGTGGTCGGGTACTGGGCCGCCAACTCCTGTGCCAGAGCCGCGATCCGGGCGTCGTCACCCGCCTTCAGCTCCTCGAACACGGCGTCCCACGCCCGCAGCCAGCCCTCCAGACGCAGCGTGCCGCGGACGAAGGTCTGCGCCTTCCACGCGGGCGGCACTCCGTACTGCTCCACGAAGGGCAGGCTGTCCCGGTTGGGGTAGACCTCGAAGGTCTCGCCGTCCACGACGTGCTCCCGGGTCGCCTCCCAGGGCCGCTCGGCGACGGTCTCCGCGCCGTCCTCGATGTAACGCGCGGGCGAGCGCAGGGCATTCAGCACTCCCGCGGGCGCCCAGCTGAAGCGGTACCTGAAGTCGTTCGGCACTGCGGGGACGCCGCCGCAGTACGAGGTGAGGCGGTACGAGGCCGCCGTGTCGTCGCCGATCGCCTCCCGGGCGCGGGCGACGAGGCTGTGCGCGAAGAGATGGTCGATGCCGGGGTCGAGACCGGCCTCGGTGAGCACGACGAGCCCGGCCTCCGTCGCCGCGGGCACCTGCTCGAGCACCGCCTCAGACACATAGCTGGAGCAGGCGAAATGCGCCCTCCCCTGCACGCAGGCCGCCAGAATCCCGGCATGCTCGGGCGCGGGCAGCATCGATACGACGACGTCGCCGGGCGCCAGTTCGGCAGTGAGCGACTCCAGCGTGTACGTCCGAGGCTCGGCGCGACCGGTGAGGCCCCGCTCGTCGAGGGCCTCGGCGGCGCGCTGCTCGGTGCGGTGCCACAGCCGTACCCGCTCGGCGGTGTCGCACAGCGCCGCCAGTCCGCTGCCCGTGGACAGTCCGGCACCGATCCAGTGCACGGTACCGCTCGCCGGAACCCGTTCACGCATCATGGAACTCCCCTTCCGCGATGCCGAGTTCACGGCAGGCCTGGTGGAACCGGTCCAGACAGCGCCCCCACGGCCCGCCGGTCTCGAACTCCAGCAGCTGGAGCACCAGGGACGCCGAGAAGTCGGTGCTGGACTCCCGCGGCAGCAGGGACGGCAGGTTGTCGATGGCGATGAGGTCCAGCGGGGGTTCCTTGCGCAGGCGGCGGACCGGGTCCGTCCAGTCGGTGACGCGGTCGTAGACCGGCAGCACGTTCAGGGGCGAGCCGACGTCGCAGGTGACGTCGCAGAGGGTGCGCAGACGGCGGGCGGGGTCGTCGAGGTCCTCGTCCCTGAGGAAGGGCGGGATGGGGGTGGTGGCGAGGACCGCGTTGACCATCACGTCGTGGTCGAGGAGGGCCCGGCGGTCCAGGTCGCGGGTCTCGGCGAGGTCCCAGGCGGTCGGGTCGAGCCCGGCGACATGGAGGGCGACGCGGGCGCCGCGCCCGCTGCGGCCGAGGGCGCCGATCACCAGCGCGGTGAACGCCTCGCCGGGAGCCTGGAGTGCCTCGTCCAGTTCCTCCTTGGACGTGGGGCGCAGGGGTGCCCGAAGGCTGCCCCGGTGATGGAGCACCGCCAGGGCCGCGCCCAGGTAGCCCGCCCAGAAGCCGAAGGCGGCGAGGCGGCGGCCGTCGTCGTCCACCAGATATTCGAGGTCGAGGAGCCTGCCTCCCCCGGCGGCGAACCGGCGCAGCAGTTCCGCCGCACCGGGCTGCCGCTTGTAGGCGTGCCCGAAGAAGATGTGCCGGTGGATCAACGTGCCCGGACCGTCCGGGAGTTCCTTCAGTCCGAGGACGACGGCGTCCTTGGGCGCCGACACCCACGAGCCCGGCGCCGCGACCCGGCAGCCGACCGCTTCGTACTCCTCGATCGGGAAGATCCGCTGCGGTGACTCCTCGACGGTCAGCACCGCTCCGCCGTCGATGAGCCGACGTGCGTCGGACGGCACGATCGGGGTGCGGCGTTCGGTGGAGCGGACCTCGTGGCGCAGCCACAGGTGGAGCTCGGTCATACGAGATTGGCCTCCGGACGCGGGGCGTCGGCCGCGAACCGGCCGGCGCTGAGCGGGCTGACGTCCACGAAGGGTACGCGGCCCAGGTACAGGTCGCGGACGACCTCGCCGACGGCGGGTCCCTGCAGAAAGCCGTGGCCGGAGAAGCCGGTCGCGTAGAGGAAGCGGGAGGGTGAAGTGGCCTCGCCGATCAGCGCGTTGTGGTCGGGGGTGTTCTCGTACAGGCCCGCCCAGCCGCCGGTGCGGCGCAGGTCGAGGAGGGCCGGGGCGCGGCGTCGCATGGCCTCGGCGAGGCGGGGGATCCAGCGGTCGTGGGCGTCGGTGGCGAAGCCGGGCCGCTCGTCGGGGTCGGACATGCCGAGGAGGAGGCCGGGGCCCTCGGTGTGGAAGTAGAGGCTGGTGCTGAAGTCGATGGTCATGGGCAGGTCGGGCGGGAGTCCCTGGACCGGCTCGGTGACGGCGATCTGGCGGCGTAACGGCTCGACCGGCAGGTCCACGCCGGCCATGGCGCCGACGGCCTTCGACCAGGCGCCGGCCGCGCAGATCACGGTGTCGGTGGTGATGCTGCCCAGGGTCGTGCGTACGGCGGTGATGGTGTCGCCGTCCCGTTCGATGCCGGTGACATCGGTGTGGCGCAGGATCCGGGCGCCGAACTCGCGGGCCGCGGTCGCGTAGCCGTGGACGACGGACTCCGGCGTGCAGTG
Organism: Streptomyces sp. NBC_00457; assembly: GCF_036014015.1. NCBI lineage: Bacteria > Bacillati > Actinomycetota > Actinomycetes > Kitasatosporales > Streptomycetaceae > Streptomyces > Streptomyces sp. NBC_00457. Next base: position 2,028,440 of record NZ_CP107905.1, read on the forward strand.
GCCGTCGTCCGGTGAGAACGCGGCCGCCAGCAGTCCGTCGGTGCTGATCAGCGGGGAGAGCCTGTGTGCCTCGGCGGGAGTGATCATGCGGCTGGCCACGCCGAGGGAGTTCTGCAGCCGGACGCCCGCCTCGAATCCGGCGACCTGCTCGGGCGTCGACAGCAGGAACAGATAGCCGACGCGGTGCAGTCCGATGTCGGGGCCGATCTCTTCCCGGAAGCGGCCGAAGGCCTCCAGGCTGCGGGCGCCGAGCTGGATGTTGAGCTCGTCGGAGAACTGCGCCCGGACACCGCCCGCCGCCTTGGAGGTGGATCCGGCCCCGAGTTCGTCCCGTTCGACCAGGACCACGTCCCGTACGCCGGCGCGGGCGAGGTGGTAGGCGATGCTCGTGCCCATGACTCCGCCGCCGATGACGACGACCCCGGCCTGCAGCTTCACGTGTGTGCCTCCTTGGCGGCGTGGATCACGGCCCGGGCCACGGCGACGCAGAGCAGGCCCCCGGCCCGGTCTCCGGAGAGGCCCGGTCTCCGGAGAGGAAGAGGACGTCGTCGGTCACTCCCTCTTCCTGTCCGGACCGGCGCCACGGCAATCAGGACCAGTGCGCCACGGCGTCCAGATGAGGCAGGTGATGGTCGAGGCGCTCCCGCTTCGTCCGCAAATAGGTGATGTTGCTCTCACACGGCGGGATGAGCAGCGGGACCTGCTCGGCGACTTTGATGCCGTGCTCCAGCAACGCCTCGCGCTTGCGCGGGTTGTTCGACATCAGGCGTACGGAGCGCACGCCCAGGTCGTCGAGGATGCGCGCGGCGACGCCGTAGTCCCGGGCGTCCACGGGCAGGCCCAGCGCGAGGTTCGCCTCGACGGTGTCCAGGCCCTCCGCCTGCAGCGCCATCGCGCGCAGCTTGCCGAGCAGGCCTATGCCGCGGCCCTCGTGGCCGCGCAGGTAGACGACAACGCCGCGCCCTTCGGCGGCGACGGCGCGCAGCGCGGAGGCGAGTTGATCACCGCACTCGCAGTGCTGGGAGCCGAAGGCGTCGCCGGTCAGGCATTCGGAATGCAGCCGGGTGAGGACGTCGTCCGTGCCGATGTCACCGTGGACCAGGGCCACTTGCTCGTCACCGCGATCGTGGTCGAGATAGCCGACCGCGCGGAATTCCCCGTACACCGTGGGCAACGGCGCATTCACGACGCGCTCCACTCCCGTCCGCTGTGGAGACTTCGTGCCGAGTACGCCAATGTTTTCTGTCATGATCTGGTTCCTAAGCAGAGACGAAGGGCCATGAGGAAATGAGTGTTTCGGGATCGCGTTCGGCGGCACACGGGCTGTTGCCGGCGGACACCACGGAAGATGTACGCACGCGAGGGGCAGGCGTCTCACGGCAGGTCGCCGTCCTTCCCGTCGGAAGCTTCGAGCAGCACGGCCCCTTCCTTCCGCTGGCCACCGACACGCTCGTCGCCTGTGCCGTCGCGCGGGAGATAGCCGCCGCGCACCCGGTGCACCTCCTTCCTCCGGTGACGATCTCCTGTTCGCACGAGCACGCGGCCTGGCCGGGGACCGTCAGCATCTCCTCCGTCACCCTTCATGCGGTGGTACGGGACATCGCGGCTTCGCTCCGCCGCTCGGGCGTCGACGCCCTGGTTCTGGTCAACGGGCACGGCGGAAACTATGTACTGGGAAACGTCGTTCAGGAATCCTCCGCGCAAGGAGAGTCGATGGCGCTGTTCCCGGCCGCGGAGGACTGGGAGACGGCGCGGGAGCGGGCGGGGGTGCGGACCTCGCTGCTCACCGACATGCACGCGGGGGAAATTGAGACCTCCATCCTTCTGCACGCTCATCCCGAATTGGTCAGGTCCGGTTATGAGACCGCTGATTTCGTCGCGGACGACCGGCGCCATCTGCTGACCCGCGGAATGTCCGCCTATACCGATTCGGGTGTCATCGGGCGTCCTTCGCTGGGTTCGGAGGAAAAAGGGAAGGCGCTGCTTGAGAGCCTCGCGGATTCCTTCGGCGCGTGTTTGTCGCTGTTCACGGATGACGCGGGTGACGCACGGGGGTAGCGCCGGCGGGCGACCAGGACGAGGACGCCGGGCAGGCTGGCCGCGAAGCTGAGCACGCCGTACACGACGGCGACGGCCAGTCCGCTGCTCGCGCCGAGTCCGGCGGCGCCGAACGCCCAGGCGGTGACGCCCTCCCGGGGTCCCCAGCCGCCGACGTTCAGCGGCAGGCCCATGGCGAGCAGGGCGAGCACCGCGATCGGCAGCAGTACGACGGCGGAGGCGCCGGAGCCCGCGACGCGGGCGGCGAGTACGAACATCGCGATGTGGCCCGCCAGCACGACGACGGACGACACGACGATGCCGGGCCAGTTGCGGCGGGACAGCAGGCTCCGGCGTGCCTCGCCGAGCGTCGAACGCAGGGCACGCCCGCGGCGGGAGGGCGCCCGGTTCATCCGCAGCGCCAGGACGACCGCGCTCGCGCCCAGCGCCGCGAACAGGAGCAGCGGCGCGAACTGCCGGGCCTCGGCCAGCACCGGTGACGGCATGGTCAGCAGTACCGCGGCACCGACGAGGACCAACACGGCCTGTCCGGCGGCCCTTTCGAGCACGACGGCCCGTACCCCGCGGCCGAGGTCGCCCTCGCTCTTCCCGTGCCGCACCGCCCGGTGCACATCCCCGAGCACGCCGCCCGGCAGGGCCGCGTTCAGGAACAGCGCCCGGTAGTAGTCCGCCACGGCCGGCCCGAACGGCAACCGAATCCGCAGCCCCCGCGCCACCAGCGCCCACCGCCACGCGCTGAACACGGTGGTGACAACGCCGATCCCGACAGCCACAACCAACGTCACCGCGTCGATCCGCCGCAGCCCGTCCAGGAAGACGCCGGTACCCATACGCCAGAGCAGCACGCTGAGGATGGCAACACCGGCGATGGTCCCGAGGTGCGGACGGACGCGGCGCAGGAAGGTGGGGCGGGGGATGGTGACGGGCGGCTTGTCGGCGGCCGCCGGGCGAGCGTCACCGGCGGGGGTGGGCTCGGTGGCGGGGTGCGATTCGTCGACGGGAGCGCGGTCCGTCGTGGGCGATACCTCGACAGCAGCCCGGCACGCGTCGGCGACCGGGGCGGACTCCATGGCGAGGTGAGACTCGACGACCGGAGCGCCCTCCGCCGCAGGCGACACCCCGACAGCCGTCCGGCACGCGCCGGCAACCGAGGCGGACTCCGCCGCGGAGCGAACCTCGGCGACCAGAGCCAGCTCCGTGGCGAGGTGAGACTCGACGACCGGAGCGCCCTCCGCCGCAGGCGACACCTCCACAGCCGTCCGGCACGCGCCGGCAACCGAGGCGGACTCCGCCGCGGAGCGAACCTCGGCGGACGGAGCCAGCTCCGTGGCGAGGTGAGACTCGACGACCGGAGCGCCCTCCGCCGCAGGCGACACCTCCACAGCCGTCCGGCACGCGCCGGCAACCGAGGCGGACTCCGCCGCGGAGCGAACCTCGGCGGACGGAGCCAGCTCCGTGGCGAGGTGAGGCTCGACGACCGGAGCGCCCTCCGCCGCAGGCGACACCTCCACAGCCGTCCGGCACGCGCCGGCGACCGAGGCGGACTCCGTCGCGGAGCGGACCTCGGCGGACGGAGTCGGTTCCGTCGCGGGCGGCCCGTCGGTGGGAGCCCGGTGTCCGCCCGCGAGCGCCGTCGAAGCGGTGCCGGAGTCGCGGTCGGTGGGCCGGTGAGGGGCGTGTGTCTTGTGTGTCTTCGCGCGGGTTTCGGCGGCCTGCCTCGCGGCGGCTCGCGGGGTGACGCGGCGGCCCGTGCCGACGCGTACCACCGCGCGGACCCCCGCTGCCGCACGGACCCTGACGACCCGTACCGCCACCTCGGCGGTCACCGTCTGTGCGCTCATGCCGAGCCGCCCATCGGCCGCGACAGCGCCAGCAGGTCGGTGTGGTGGACGATCACGTTCAACTCGCCCGCGGCGCAGGCCTCCAGGCGGTCGCGCAGGTACGCGTCGGCGCGTTCCCGCAGGTCGGGGCGTTCCTCGACCGCCGCGCCGACCCAGCCGCGCAGCCACTGGGCGGTGAGGTCGGCCTCGTCGGGGCCGAGACGCCAGGGGCTGGGGTGCAGATGGACCGTCGCGCCGCGTTCGGAGAACGCCTCGCAGGCGGCGGTGACCGCGTCCGGTCCAAGCAGACCGGCACGTCGCTGGTGGGCGTTGAACGCCTCCGCGATCTCCGTGTCCAGCGGGTGGGACGGGGTCAGTTCGACGCGTCCGGCGACGGAGAGCGTGAGCAGGGCCGGGCAGCCCGCGCCGGCGCAGGCGGCGGCGAGGGTGTCGATCTCCTCGCGGGTGAGGACGTCGAGCAGTGCGGACGCGGTGACCAGTGAGGCGCCGGCCAGGGCGTCCGGGGTGAGCCGGGCGACGTCGCCGCGGCGCGACTCGACGGTGACGCGGCTGCCGTCGGCGGCGGAGCGCGGGGAGCCCACGGCGGCGAAGTGCAGGAGGTAGGGGTCGCGGTCGTGCAGGATCCAGTGCTGGGGGCCGTCCAGCCGGGGGGCCAGCCAGCGCCCCATTGAGCCGGTGCCGCAGCCCAGGTCGTGCACGACCAGCCCACCGGCGCGACCCGGCAGATTCGCCAGCCGGATCCGCAGCGGATCGAGCAACTCCCCCGCCCGCGCCAGCGCGTCCGCCCCTTCCCGCAGCTGAAGCCACTCGGGCGCATACCGCGGCGGCTCCGGCTCCTCGGGCCCGTCCTCCCGCAACCGCACGGTGGGCCGCTCGCCGGGCCGGGAGGCCGCACCGGCGGCGGTGCGGGGTGCGGGACCGGCACCGGGGATCACCTGGTCCGGCGCCTGGACGACGGCAGCCGCCGACGCCGCTTCCGCGGACCGGACGGCACTACTCGCCCCGACCTCCGCCACGTGGGCACCCTGCCTCGCCCCGGCCTCCGCCGATCGTGCCATGTGCCTCACCCCGGGTTCCGTCGTGGCCGAGGCATCCCGCGGGCCCGGCTGGGCCGGAATCCCTCCGCCGCGCTGGGTCGTCGCTGTCTTCCTCATGCCGCCCTCCTGGGTTCGTTCGGCAGTCGGCCCAGTACCGCGGCCAGGCTGCGGGCCGTGGTGGCCCAGCCGTCGAGGGCGGCGCGTCGCCCTCGGGCGGCCGCCTTGAGGCGGCGTCGTACATCGGCCTCGCCGAACCAGCCGCGCAGTTCGGCGGCGAGAGCCAGAGGGTCTTCCGGTGGGACGAGGATGCCGGGCACGCCGCCGTCGGGTGCGCGGCCGACGGCCTCCGGCAGGCCGCCGACGTCCGTCGCCAGCACCGGGATACCGCGCGCCAGCGCCTCCGTCACCGCCATGCCGTACGTCTCGGCGTAGGAGGTGAGGACCATCAGGTCGGCGGACGCGTAGCTCGCGTCGAGTTCGGCGCCGGCCTGCGGCCCCGCCAGCACGAGCCGGTCCTCCAGGCCGTACCGGGCGATCAGGGACCGCAGTCCGTCCACGTACTCCGGGTCGTGGCTGAGCCCGCCCACGCAGACGCAGCTCCACGGCAGGTCGGCCACCGCGGCCAGCGCCTCCACCAGCCGGTGCTGCCCCTTGCGCGGCGTCACCGCGGCGACGCACAGCAGCCGGGAGACGCCGTCCGTGCCGGACGCGAGAGGGGCGATGTCGGCGCCGGGGGCGGCGACATGGACCCGCTCGGGGGCGAGCCCGTGGTGGGAGACGAGACGGCGGACCGCCCAGTCGGACGTGGCGATCACCGCCGGGACCGCCCGCAGCACCGTACGTTCCCTGGCGTCCAGCTCCGCGGCCACGTCGGGCGTCAGACCCCGCTCGTCGCCGAGCGGCAGGTGGACGAGGACGGCGAGGCTCAGGCGTTCGGCCTCCGGAAGGATGATCTCGGGGACGCCGCAGGCGACCAGACCGTCCAGGAGGACGACCGTGCCGTCGGGCAACTGCCGCAGCGTGCGGGCGAGTTCTTCACGCGCCGCCACCCCGGGCCGGGGCCAGCCGCCGTCCACGGTGTGCTTCTCGACCTGCCAGCCGAAGCCCGGCAGGTCCAGACACAGCCGCCGGTCATAGGCGTTGCCGCCGCTCGGCTGGGCCGGGTCGTCGACGCCGCCCGGCATGACGAAGTGCACGGAACGCAGGGACATGGGGATGATCTCCGCGTTCTTCAGGGCGGAGTGCTGCACGGGAACGTATTCGAGCCGCCTGGGCTCCAGAGCCCTGTCGGTCGAGGGCTCCATGGTCGTGTCGGTCACAGGGCACGCTCGTAACTCGCCCAGGCGACATGCGACTCGTGCAGCGTGACAGTGAGACCCGCGAGACCCCGGGCGCCCTCGCCGAGCGCGCCCTTCTCGATCCGCTCGGCGAGCCGGTCGGCGATGACCTTGGCCAGGAACTCCGTGGAGGTGTTGACCCCCGCGAAGTCCGGCTCGTTGTCGAGGTTCCGGTAGTTCAGCTCGCTGACTACGGCACCGAGCTCCTGGGTCGCCAGTCCGATGTCGACGACGATGTTGTCGTCGTCCAGCTGCTCGCGCCGGAAGGTGGCGTCCACGAGGAACGTCGCTCCGTGCAGGCGCTGCGCGGGTCCGAAGACTTCGCCGCGAAAGCTGTGGGCGATCATGATGTGATCGCGGACGGTGATGCTGAACAACGGACGACCCTCCAGGTGCGGCGCGTCTGGTCCCCGGCCGATCGCCGCCGGGGATGTCGTGTAGTACGGCTCCCTGCCATGCCTTGTTCAGCGAACCTGTTCCCCTTTTTGGGAGGTCAGGCGCGCTTGCCGTCCCGCTTTGAACGATTCGTCAGGTCGGGTCGCCGTATCGGACCCGGTGGCACAGGGCCGGGATCTCGCCCGAGGCCAGCCGTGGCAGCACATCCGGGAGTTCCTCGAAAGCGCTCTCCCCGGTGACGAGGGCGTCGAGTGCCGGGTCGGCGAGCAGGTCCAGGGCGAGGGCGAGCCGGTCGGCGTAGGTGCGGCTGGAGCGGCGGGCCGGGGAGACGGTGCCTACCTGGCTGCTGCGGATGACCAGGCGCCGGGAGTGGAAGGCCTCGCCGAGCGGGAGGCTGACCTGCCGGTCGCCGTACCAGCTCAGTTCGAGGACCGTGCCCTCGTCGGTGAGGAGTTCCAGGGAGCGGGTGAGGCCCTGTTCCGTGGCGCTGGCGTGGACGACCAGGTCGCAGTCGCCGAGGGCGTCCGCGGGGGCGGCGAAGCCGACGCCGAGTGCTTCTGCCACCTTGGCCCGCGCCGGGTCGGCGTCGACCAGTTGGACGCGTACGCCGGGGAAGCGCGCCAGCAGTGCGGCCACCGAGCAGCCGACCATGCCGCCGCCGACCACGGCGATCCGGTCACCGACCAGGGGCGCCGCGTCCCACAGCGCGTTGACGGCGGTCTCCACCGTGCCGGCGAGTACGGCACGCGAGGCGGGCAACGACTCCGGCACCACGGTGACGGCGGCGGCCGGGACGACGTACCGCGTCTGATGCGGGTAGAGGCAGAAGACCGTACGACCGACCAGTGCCGTCGGCCCCTCCTCCACTACGCCGACGTTGAGGTAGCCGTACTTCACCGGGCCGGGGAACTCGCCCTCCTGGAACGGCGCCCGCATGGCCGCGTACTGGCTCTCGGGCACACCGCCGCGGAACACGAGTGTCTCCGTGCCACGGCTCACGCCGGAGAAGAGCGTGCGTACCAGTACTTCGTCCGCGCCGCATTCCGGCAGGTCCACCTCGCGTATCTCACCGAGCCCAGGCGAGTTGAGCCAGAACGCGCGTGCGGTGCGGTTCATCGGAATCCTCCTGAACGATCGGGAAGCTGCTCACGTACGGAGAGGTGCACAGGCCGCGCACAACGTAGCGGCGATGATCGACTCTGTCACACGGCCGGAGGATGTTCGGTGGCCCTGAACCACACTTACGACGCGAGGCTCGTCCAGCAGGAGACCGCTCTGGGAGCGGGTGTGCAGATCCTTGTGCTGACCCTGCTCGGCACGGCGATCGGGATGGGGCCCGCGGGCTGGCTGACCGGACTCGCCTTCGCCATCGCCACCTGGGCCGTACTCTCCCGGGCCCTGCACCGGTCCCGGTTGCAGTCCTTCGGTCCCGCCAACCGGGTGACCCTGGGCCGCTCCATCCTCGTCGGCGGTGTCACGGCCCTGGTCGCGGACTCCTTCCAGAGCCCGCCGCCCATCACCCTCCTCGTCGGACTCACCGCGGTGGCCCTGATCCTCGACGGAGTCGACGGCAAGGTCGCCCGCCGCACCGGCACCTCGACGGCGCTCGGCGCCCGCTTCGACATGGAGGTCGACGCGTTTCTGATCCTGGTGCTCAGCGTGTACGTCTCGATGTTCCTGGGCCCGTGGGTGCTGCTGATCGGCGCCATGCGGTACGCCTTCGTCGCCGCGGCCCGCGTCTGGCCGTGGCTCAACGCCCCGCTGCCGCCGAGCACGGCACGCAAGACGGTGGCCGCGCTCCAGGGCGTGTTCCTGCTGGCGGGCGCCTCGAAGCTGCTGCCGTACCCGGCGACGTTCGGCATCGTCGCGCTGGCGCTGGGGCTGCTGATGTGGTCGTTCGGGCGCGATGTGCTGTGGCTGTGCCGGACGGCGCGGATCGAGAACGCACCGGAGCAGCGCGAAGTACGCGAGCGCGACCTCGTCGCGAGCTGAGCGGGTCCGACGCAGTCCGGTGCTTCGGCAGCGCCCCGAAGGGGCGCGGGGAACTGCGCGACCAGCCACAACGGACCCGCAGCCGACACACCGCGGAGCTTAACCGCGACGCGGCAGCAACCCGATCGCCGCGAGCGGTACGGCGGCCAGCACCAGCCAGGGCACGGCCGGATGCAGGCCGGTGTCCAGCAGGGAGCCGGTGGCTGAGCTGCCGGCCAGGACGATCAGGCCGGACACCGACGACAGCGCGCCGGTGTAGAGGCCGAGCCGTCCCTCCTCCGCCAGGTCGGGCACCCAGGCCCGGGCGACGGGCGCGACGAGCATCTGGCCGAGGGTGAGGAGCACCACGAAGCCCGCAGCGGGCAGCAGTCCCGTGATGCCGGTCCAGTCGGCGGGCCGGGCGGCGGCCACGACCGCGAACCCGGCGGCGATCAGCAGCAGTCCGGCCACCATCGACCGGCGCATCTCCAGCCGCTCCCCCACCCAGCGGGTGACCGGCAGCTGGGCCGTCACCACCAGCAGCGACGACAGCGCGAACAGCCAGGCGAGCGGCGCCTGCGAACCGGCCGCGCGCTCCACCTCCGCGGGCAGGGCCAGATAGAGCTGGTTGTAGGCGAGCAGATAGGCGCCGTATCCGCAGCACAGCGCGAGGAAGCGGCGGTTGCGCACCAGCAGCTTCATACCGCCCCGGAATTCGACGCGGGTCCGCCCCGGGATGTGCTGCGGCAGCAGCCACGCATGCCCGGCCAGCACGAGGACGAAGATTCCCGCCCCGGCCAGACAGACCGTACGGAAGTCCACCCCCAGCAGCAGCCCGCCCAGCAGCGGCCCGACGAACGCCCCCGCCTGCCCGGCCACGGTGAACAGCGCCAGCACGCGCGTGCGCGGGCCGCCACCCGACTCCTCCCACACCACCGCCTGCCGGGCGACCTCGGACTCCACGGCCGGCGAGAACAGCGCGGCGGCGAACCCGATGAGCAGCACGGCACCGATGACCGACCAGGTCTCCCGCGCGTACCCGAGCCACACGAACCCGGCGATCCGCAGCACGCATCCCGCCAGCACCACGGGCCGGATGCCGTACCGGTCGGCCAGCGCCCCGCCCACCACGAACAGCCCCTGCTGGCTGAACGTCCTCAGTCCCAGGACGAACCCGACCAGCCAGCCCGCCAGACCGATCGCCTGTCCCAGGTGCTCGGCGAGAAAGGGCAGGACGGCGTAGAAGCCGACGTTGAAGGCGAGTTGGGTGAGGATCAGCAGCCGCAGCAGCGGAGACAGGCGGGTCCGCGGGCCGAGCGTCGGGGTGGTCATCGTCCGGGTGGTCATCGGGTTTCCGTTCCGGAAGCAGCCAACTCCCGTTGCTTCAAAGGCTGTTGGATCACTTCGGTACGAGCCGCGGTCACCGCGAGTGCCCCGAGCAGGGCGAGTACGGCGGCGGGGGCGAGGACCGCCCAGGGAGCGCGCTCGGCGTAGGGCTGGTTCTCGGCGAGCAGCAGGCCCCACTCCGGGGACGGCGGCTGGGCGCCGAGGCCGAGGAAGGCGAGCGAGGCGAGGGCCAGGGCGGTGCCGGGCAGGCGCAGCAGGGCGTGCCGGGTGACGGGTGGGAGGACGGCGGGGAGCAGGTCGCGGCGGAGCACATACCAGCGGTCGGCGCCGAGGGCGCGGGTGGCGGTGATGTGGAGGGCGGCGCGTTCCTGCCGCAGCAGCGCGGAGGTGTGGGCGGCGAGCGGCGCCCAGGCGACGGCGCTCACGGCGAGCGCGGGCGTGAGCGTGCCGCTGCCCGCGACGGCGGTGACGAGGAGCGCGAGGAGCACCGGCGGCACGGCATTGACGGTGTCGACGAGCGGCCCGGACATCCGGGGCACCAGTCCGAGGACCACACCGGTCAGCAGAGCGGCGGCGCCGATCGCGAGGGCGAGCAGCAGGGTGTCGAGTGCGCCGTGGCCGACGCGGGCGAGGACGTCCCGGCCGAGCGCGTCGGTGCCGAACGGGTGGGCCGGGGAGGGTGCTTGGAGACGTTGCCCGGTGTCGAGGGCGAGCGGGTCACGGGGCAGGCCGAGCGCCACGACGCCGACGAGCAGGCCACCGTAGACGACGGGCAGGATGGCTCGGGTGGGCGGGGCCGGGCGGTGCAGGGAGGTCAGGGCGCTGTCGCGCAGGGCGGGGCCGGTCAGTCTGCGGGTGAGGAGGCTCGCGGCGCCCGCGGCCACGGCGGCGAGCAGGACGAGGGCGAGCGTGCCTGTCTGGAGGACGGGGAGGTCCTGGGCGAGGGCGGCCTGGAGGGTGGTGCGGCCCAGGCCGGGGATGTCGAAGATCTGCTCCACGGCGACGGAGCCGCCGGTCAGGCCGACGACGAACAGGCCGGTGTTCGGCAGCAGTCCGGGCAGACAGCGGCGCAGCGCGTGCCGGGCGATCCGCCCCTGGGGTATTCCGCGGGCGTCGGCGGCCTGCGCCCAGGGCTCGGCGAACGCGCCGGGCAGCAGGTCGTCGAGGAGCCGCCCCAGCACGGCCCCGGCGGGCAGACCGAGGGCGAGCGCGGGCAGCACCGTGTACTGGGGGCCGTACCAGCCGAGTGCGGGCAGCCAGCCCAGCTGGACTCCGACGACCGTCGCGAGCACGGACGCGGTGAGGAACTCGGGCAGCGCGGCGAGGACGGCGGAGCCGCTTCCACCCGTGCGCCGCGGACGCCGGCCGCGCGACAGGGTGCGGGCGCAAATCACCCCCGCGGTGAGGACGGCGACGGCGAGCGACACCGCCATCAGCAGTAGGGACACACCCAACGCCTGCAGCACATCGGGCATGACCTCATTCCCCGACAGCCACGACCGTCCCGCGTCCCCGCGCCACAGCCCTCCCAGCCATTGGCCGAGCAGATGCAACGGGCCCGCGTCCAGGCCGAGTCGGTCGCGGATGTCCGCCAGCACCTCGGGCGTGGGGTCCCGGTCGGCCGACCGGGCCTTGAGCACGGTGAGCGCCGGATCGGTCCGCGCCAGCCACGGCAGCAGACCGATCACGCACACCAGGGCGAGGGCGAGTCCGGCCCGCCACAGGAGCGTGACCGCGTGCTGCCGCATCCGTCAGCGCCGGGTGCCGGTGCCGACGAGGGTGCGCTCGTACGGGTCGAGGAGCGCCCCGCTGACCGAGGTGCCCACGCCGGTGATGACCTGCTGGTGGACCAGCGGAACGACGGCGTCGGTGCCGAGGATCGCCGCCTCGGCCGCCATCGCCGCGTCCTGCCGCTCGTCGGTGTCGGCAGTGCGCTCGGCCTTCGTCACCGCCGCGTCGACGCGCTTGTCGCACAGCTGGGCCATGTTGTAGCCGCCGTCGCAGGTGTAGTCGCCGGCGAGCACGGCGACCGGGTCGCCGGTGTCGACGAGCGTGTTGCGGGCGAGCACGACGGCGTCGAACTGGCCTTCCAGCGCGTCGCTCTCCAGCCGCGAGTACTCGCGCACCTCCAGCTCGACCGTGAACCCGGCCTTCTCCAGCTGCTGTTTCACCACCTGGGCGACTTCCGGGAGTTCGGGCCGGTTGTCGTACGTGGCGATGGTGACCTTCGCTCCGTCCGGTGCCGCGGCCTTAGCGCGCCCGGTGGGCTGGGTCCGCTTGCCCTCGGCCCAGGTCACGGCGGGTCCGTAGATGCCGGCGCCGGCGTCGGCGTATCCCTCGTAGACGCCGTCGGCGAGCGCGGAGGTGTCGAGGGCCGCGCGGGCGCCGGCACGCAGCTGCGGATCCTTGAAGGGGCCCGACGCGGTGTTGAACTGCAGGCTGGTGGTGCGGGTCGTCGCCGTGGCCTTGCGGGTGTCCTCGTCGAGGGTCGCGGCCTGGGCGACCGGGAGCGCCTCGGCGAGGTCGGCCTCGCCGGTGCGCAGGGCGCTGGTGCGGGCGGTGCCGTCGGCGATGAACTTCACGTCGACGCCGGAGGCCTGGGCTCGGCCGCCCCAGTAGTCGTCGAACCGGTCGAGGGTGGCGGCGGTGCTGCCGGTGACCTTGGTGAGCTCGAAGGGTCCGGTGGCGGTGCCCACCGGGTCGACGCGGTCCTTGCCGTCGTACGCCTTCGGGGAGAGCACGGCGAGGCTGGGGCTGGACAGACGCAGCGGCAGGACGGGGTCGGGGTCTTCGGTGGTGATGCGGACGCCGGTGCTGCCCTCGGCCTTCGCGGTGAGCGTGACGCCGGAGAGGGCGGCGGGCTCGGGCTTGGTCTCGGTGGCGTGGGTGAGGGATTCGGCGACGGTGGACGGGGTGACGTCGGTGCCGTCCTGGAAGGTGGCCTCGCGCAGGGTGAACAGCCAGGTGCGGTCGTTCTCCTGCTTCCAGGAGGCGGCGAGCGCGGGGGCCGCGGAGCCGTTCGCGTCCAGGGCGGTCAGGCTCTCGGTGACGCCGAGACGGCTGAGGATCGTGGCGTCGGCGCCGTGCGGCGAAAGGTTCTCCGCGGGCGGGAAGGCGAGGGCGACCCGGAGCCGGGAACCGGAGTTCGCGTCGTCGGCCGCGGAGTCGCCGTTGGAGGCGAAGCAGCCGGTGAGGACCGGGACGAGCAGCAGGGCGGCGAGGACACGGCGCACGCGGGTCACCGCCCCATCGGTATCTCGAAGTGCACGATGCCCTGACCGCCGCCGGCGTCCTCGCGCTCGTCGTGCACGACCTTCCCCAGCGACCGCCAGAAGCCCTCCGCGCCCGGCACCGCGGGATCCGTGTGCAGATAGACGGCCCTGTATCCGCCATCCGCCACCGCGAACGCCGTCAACTCGCCGACGAGCCGCCGGGCGAGCCCGCGCCTGCGGTGCTCGGGACGGACGTACACCCGACGGACCTGCGCCGTCTCACCGGACGGAAAGCGCTCGGCGACATGCCGCGGGTTCGGCGGGTGGGCCGGGCCCCGCGAGTCCAGCGCGGCCGTGGCGACGACCTCGCCCTCGTCGTCGACCGCCACGAGCAGGGTGTGGCGGGCCGGGGCCAGATAAGCGCCGGCCAGGTCGATGATGTCGGCATGCCAGCGAGGCACGTATCCGCTACCGAAGTCTCGGTACACGGTGTCGAGCATCACGGCTCGCGCACCGTCCAGGTCGTCGGGGCCTGCCGCCCTGATGCTGTAGTCACGCACTTGCACATCATATGCAGTAAGCGACTGTGGTGATCACCCGGCCCCGAGGTGATCGGTGATCACCGGGCCGATGCGAGAAACTCCGCGACGGCCGTGGCACACCACTCGGCGTCATCGAGCCACGGAAAGTGCCCGGCCCCCGGCTGTACGACCATCCGCGCATCCGGAAACAGTGCGGCGACCTCCGCCATCACCTTGGGCGGAGCAGCCATGTCGACCTCACCGGCGAGCACGAAGACAGGCGCCCCGACCTCGGCGAGGGCCTTCCGGGTCGCATCCGGGGTGAAGGCGCCTTCGGCACCGAAGGCGGCCATCACCTCGCCGTTGTCCTCCGCGTCCGAGGCGGCCTGGTGGGCGCGGGCGGTCTCGTCCCAGCGGCCGTAGGAGAAGGGCGCGATCGCCTGCCAGCTCGCGGCGGTGGACCTGCCCGCGACGATCTCCTCCAGCGCCGCATACGCCTCCGGGAACCACGGTTCGCCCCTGCGCAGCTCCGCGATCTCCCGTCGGTCCTCACCGGAGATCGGAATACCGACGGCCCGGACGCTCGGCGTGATCAGCACGAGCCTGCTGATCCGCTCGGGGTGGCGAGCCGCGTACTGCACCGCGAGGTTCGCGCCTCCGCAGTGGGCCAGCAGGTCGACGCGGCCGAGGCCGAGGTGCGCCCGAAGGGCTTCGACGTCGTCGACCATGCGGTCACATCGGCAGCCGGCCAGGTCCGTCGGAGTCGCCGACTCGCCGGTGCCGCGGAGGTCCAGTCTGATCAGCCGCCGGTGCGTGGAGAGGCCGCCCAGATCCCCGAGGTAGGCGGACGCGGCCGGGCCGCCGGGCAGGCAGAGCACGGGCGGGCCGGCCTCTCCGGACACGTGGAAGGCGAGGGTGGTTCCGTCGGGCGCGGAGAAGGTCGGCATGCGCGCGAGCCTGACAGGGGGATCGGGGCCCGGCAAACGAATTGCGCGGGGCCGGCTCGGGCACGGCACGCGTGCGACCGGCGTGTACGCGGGAGGCCGGCTTCCTCGTAGGCTCCAAGTTCGTACGGGACAGAGAGGAGGCTGACGTGGCCGAGACGACGGTGGACGCGGTGATGGCCGAGCTGGCCGGGCTCGAGGACCCCAAGGCACGCGAGGTGAACGAGAGACACGGTGACGATCACGGTGTGAACCTCAGCAAGCTGCGCGCGCTCGCGAAGCGGCTCAAGACACAGCAGCAACTCGCGCGCCGGCTCTGGGAGACGGACGACACGGCGGCGAAACTGCTGGCGCTCCTGATCTGCCGCCCGAAGGCTTTCGAGCGGGACGAGTTGGACACGATGCTGCGCCAGGCCCGTACACCCAAGGTGCACGACTGGCTTGTGAACTACGTGGTGAAGAAGAACCCGCACGCCGAAGAGCTGCGGCCGGCCTGGTCCGCCGACCCCGATCCGGTCGTCGCGAGTGCCGGCTGGGCGCTGACCACCGAGCGCGTGGCGAAGAAGCCAGAGGGCCTCGACCTCGCGAAACTGCTCGACGTCATCGAGGCGGAGATGAAAGGCGCCCCGGAGCGCCTGCAGTGGGCGATGAACCACTGCCTGGCCCAGATCGGCATCGAGCACGCCGAACACCGCGCCCGCGCACTCGACATCGGTGAGCGCCTGGAGGTGCTCAAGGACTACCCGACTTCCCCGGGCTGCACCTCTCCGTTCGCGCCCATCTGGATCACCGAGATGGTGCGCCGACAGCACGAACGGCTGTGACCCTTGCGGAAGCGGCCGGGCGCGATGCCGTACTCACGGCGGAAAGCGGCTCCGAACGCGAATTCCGTCGAGTAACCGACCTGACGGGCGATCGTCGCCAGTGGCGCATTCGTTTCCCGGAGCAGACGGGCCCCATAGCGCAGACGCCAGCCGGTCACGTACGTCATGGGCGGTTTTCCCACCAGCGCGGTAAATCGCTTGGTGAACGCTGTCCGCGACATTCCCGCCGTCCGGCCGAGCCGCTGTACCGTCCACGGCTTGTGCGGGCTCGTGTGGATCTCACGCAGCGCGACAGAGATGGCGGGATCGCCGATCTCCGGCCGGTCCGCATCTCGATTCGACTCCAGCCATTGGCGCAGGACGTGGGTCAGCAGGAGGTCCAGTGGCGCGGGGCGGATCACCCCGCCGTCCGGTGGCGACACCACGAGGACCTCGGGTAACGCTCCGAGACAGGGGTGCACTTGCCCATGGTCGAGCCAGTACGCGCCGGAGAGGAACTCGACGTCGGCCGGATCGGGACGGTGCGGGTCCTCGCTCATGACCGCTGGGGGCAAGTCCTTGAGCAGGCATGGTTCGTGGCTGAGTCCATGCTCGGCGCCGAACGGGGCGAGAACGACATCGCCCTTCTTGAGCGCACGTGGCCGGCCGGTGGCCGTGATCAGCCAGGCGCTGCCCCGCAGGAGGATGTGGAACCCGCTGTCCGCGAAGGCGGGGAATCGCATGCCCCAGGAGCCCGACTCCTTGACCCGGCAGGCCTCGGCACGCCCGATCCGCACGCTGTCGATCACCTCACTGAGGATGTCCATACCGGCGGATGCTCTTTCGTGTGCGTCGGGCCCGGTACGGCCCGGGTCCACCTCTGCCGCCGTAGCCTACGAAGGCCGGTGCGGCCCGCGCTTGAACATCGGCGTCATCCGGGCGGAACCTGAACGCCACAACTCGGCGTCGGAGCAAGGAAAGCAAGGAGTACGAGGGGATCGGCCGGCGATGAACAGCACGGGAGCGGAGGCCGACGCGGCGCGCGGGGCGTTCGCCCTGGACTCCACCAGCCCGGGCGCCGCACCGCACGGATTCGACGCCTTCCGGCGCGGGTGGCGGACACAGCTCGGCGATGGCTGGCCGATGCCGACCTTCAGCCCGGCCACGACCGGTGACTTCCGGGTCAGGAGCCGCGTCGCCAAGGTGCGCGACGTGGGAGTCCTCGATCTCTACGGCGCGTCGGCCATCCGGACCGCGGGCGACCGGCACAACCACAGGGATCACGTACGGATGTACGTGGTGCGGCGCGGCGCATGGACCGTGGGCGGCCCCACCGATCGCGGCCAACAGACCGTGTCGGCCGGGCAGTTCCTCATCCGGCGCTTCGAGCGGCCCTCGTCCTTCGAGGCGCCGCCGCACACCACGGCGAAGATCCTCACTCTGCTCTCCGGTGCGCTCACACCACTGCTCGGGGACGAGAGCATCACCGGGCCGGCGGACTCGCCCGAGGTGCGCCTGCTGGTGGCCCACACGAACATGGTCCACGCCACCATCGCCGACCTCGGTCCGGCCGGTGTGCGCGCCGCCCACAGCGCTCTGATCGAGCTGGCCAAGGCGGTGGCGGTAGGCCGGTTCGACGACGTGGAACCCAGGCTGGCGCCCGCGCTCGCCCAAGCCGCGAAAGACCTCGCTGACACCCATCTCGCCGATCCCGAGCTGTCCGCGGCGATGCTGGCACGTGAACTCAACGTCTCCGTACGCACGTTGCAGCGGGCGTTCGCCGCGACGGGAGATTCGGTGAGCGCCTACATCCGCCAACGGCGGCTGGAAGAAGCCCGACTCGCGCTCACCGCGCCGTCCGACCGCCTGAGCGTCTCCGAACTCGCCGCCCACTGGCACTTCGCCGACAGCAGCCACTTCATCCGCGCCTTCAAGAAGCAGTACGGCCAGACACCCACCGAATACGCCCGCTCGACCGGACGTGGGCCGGCAGTTCCCGACCGCTGACACGAGCCGACCGTGTACGCACGCGTATGAATCCGTATCACCGGACCGGCCTCCGGCAACTACGCGCTCCGCTATGCTCGGCCCCGTTCAAGGTTCAAGCGAATAATGACCGGCGTTGAGAAATCCGCCGGGAAGGAAACGTGAGAGAGCGCGTGATATCGGGAGGCAGCGATCATGAGGCCGGGACGCATGCGCAACGCGGCTCAGGGCGGCTGATCGCCGGTCGATATCTGCTCCACGACATCCTGGGCAGAGGCGGCATGGGCACGGTCTGGCGGGCCCACGACCAGTTGCTGGATCGCCCGGTCGCCGCCAAGGAACTCCACATCCTCACCCACGGCGACGAGGAGCACCGCATACGGGTGCGCCGCGCGATCCGTGAGGCTCGCGCGGTCGCCCGGGTGCCGCACCCGCATGTGGTGGGCATCCACGACCTGGTCGAGGCCGAGGACCGGCTGTGGATCGTCATGGAACTCGTCGAGGGGCCGTCACTCGCCCACCAGGTCGCCCGGACCGGACCGCTGACGCCACAGCACACAGCCGCCCTCGCTCTGCAACTGATCGACGCGCTGGACGCCGTACACGCGGCCGGCACCCTGCACCGCGACGTCAAACCCGCCAACGTCCTGCTGCGCCGCGACGGCAACGCCGTCCTCACCGACTTCGGCATCGCGGCCCTGGACGACGGCGAGTTGCTGACGACCACCGGCGAACTGGTCGGCTCCCTCGAGTTCATGGCACCCGAGCGGGTCATGGGTTCGGAGGTCGGCCCGGCCTCCGACCTGTGGTCACTGGGCGCGACTCTCGCCACGGTCTGCGGCGAGCAGTCCCCGTTCCGCAGGCCGGCGCGGCCCGCGACACTGCACGCGGTGGCGTACGAGGAGCCCGTCCTGTCGGAGCGGCTCGGCCCGTTGCGCCCGGTCGTCGAGGCGCTGCTGCGCAAGTCCCCGGACGAGCGTCTTTCGGCGGCGGGCGCGCGTTCCGCTCTGTGGCGTGTCGCCTCGGGAGAGGCGGACGCCGGCCCCTTGCCGTCACCGACCTTGCGCGTGCTCCGGCCCTCGGCTCCGTTGACCGACGCGGATACTGTGACCAGTGGTCAGGAGCGCCTCGTACCGGCCGGGATGACCGGGCACACGGCGCTGCACACCACGTCACTGAGACCCCCGCCCCTGCGGTCGTCCCGATCGAGGGGCCCCAAGCGGCTGTTATGGGCCGTGGCCGGTACGGCGGTGCTGGCGGCCGGCGTGGGCGGCGGGCTCTTCCTCACCGGTGTGCTCCCGCTCGAGGAGGACGCGAAGACGAGGACCGCCAGTCAGGACGTCACGTCCACCGCCGGCTGGCAGGGGGTGTCCGGGGTGTCCGTCCAGCGGGGGGACCGGGTCACCGTGCGGTTCGCTTCGGGAGAGTGGACGGTCGACTTCCGGAGCAAGCCGATGACCGGGCCGGCCGGTTACGACGCGGCCATCGACCAGTCGCTGGAGGGGGCGAAGGACTGCAAGGTCAAGCCCACGGCGCCGTTCGGTACCCTGCTGGCACGCCTCGCGGGTGGGCAGAACCCTCCCGTCCACGTCGTCGGTCAGAAGCTGACCTTCCAGGCGGCCAGGAACGGCACCCTGCAGCTGGCGATCAACGACGGCGGGAACTGCCTCCAGGACAACAGGGGCACGATGACCGTGCGGGTGAGCGTCACGCATCAGCCTTGAGACGGCGACGTCAGTCGGTGTCGCAGCTGCCGGTTGCGGGCCGGTCAGACGAGCAGGGTTCCGTATGCGGTGATGACCGCTGATCCGCTGACCTCGACCGTGTGCGGGCGCTGACCGGTGGCGTCCGCTCTGGCGGACATGTGCGACGGGCGCCCCATCTCCACTCCTTGCAGGATCTCGATCTGCTGTCCGAACGGGACGAGGCCGTACCGCGCGAGGTGGACCGCGAGTGGTCCGGCGGCCGAGCCCGTCGCCGCGTCCTCGGCCACGCCGTAGGCCGGTGAGAACATCCGCATCCGCCACCTGGTTCCCGAACCGGCGAAGCAGATGGCGGCCATGTCCGGATGCCGCGCCAGCGCGCGCAGATCGGGCTGGACCCGGGAGAGGGCCGCCTCACTGCCGACTCCGACATAGACGTGCCGTGGCCCGTTGCGGTAGGCGTCCACCGGGAGGGTGGAGGACTTGATGCCGAGCGCGTCGAGGAGGTCGTCCCGCAACCGGTACGGCTCCCAGACGGGGACGGGCTGACGCATGCGGGCCGAGACGGTCCCGTCACTCGGGTACTGGAGGTCGACCGGGATGGTGCCGGCCGCGGTTTCGAGCCGCAGCCCGCTGCGCGCGGTGGACTCGCCGAGCACGGCCGCAGTGCCCAGCACCGGGTGTCCGGCGAACGGCAGTTCATTGACCGGGGTGAAGATCCGGACCCGCCGGTCCCCGTCACCCTGGGCGGGGAGGACGAACGTCGTCTCCGAGAGGTTCATCTCGCGGGCGATCAGTTGCATCCTGTCGGCCGGAATATCGGCGGCGTTCAGGAAGACGGCCAATGGGTTGCCTTCCAGGGCCACGGTGGTGAACACGTCGACGATCACGTAGTCGTGCATCTTGATTGAGATCAGTCCCCGTTGTTTGTGGTCAGTCCCGGTCTTCGAGGTCAGTCCCTGGCCGCTGCTCTGCCCGCTTGGACGCCTGAGACGAGAGCGAGGCCGATCGTCGTTCCGGTCCCCGGGTAGGCGGACCCGAACGGGCTCGACGCGACGTTGCCCGCGGCGTACAGCCCGGGCACGGCCGTACCGTCGTCGCAGAGCACGCGCCCGTCGGGGTCGGTACGCGGGCCGCCACTCGTTCCGCCGAGTCCGAGGTGCACCGGAAGGGCGTAGAAGGGCGGCTCACGCAACGGCCCCAATGTCGGGTGCTCAGCTCGGGGATCGCCCATGACGCGGTCGTAGGGGTCTGCCCCGCGGTCGAAGTCCGGATCCAGGCCGTCGGCCGCCGACTGGTTGAACCGGCTGATCGTCTTCGCGAGAGTGCGGCCCGGAACATCGATGAGCCGCGCCAGCTCCGCCAGGGTGGCCCCTCGTCGTAAGGGCCGGACCGGAGCGATGGGATAGCGGCGGCGGTAGGCGGCGTCGACGATCAGCCAGGACGGCTCGGCGTTGCGGAAACCGTGTCCCGTGGCCCCGGACCGGTGCAACGACCGCCCCACCTCGTGGTAGCTCTGGGCCTCGTTGGTGAACCGGCGGCCATGGCGGTCGACCAGCACGGAGCCGGGGCGCGCACGCTCGGCGAGGAGTACCCGGTACACCGGCTCGCCGTCGATCGCGTCGTCGGGTATCCGGATCGTCGGGCACCACCAGGCCTGCGACATGTTCCGCAGCTCCGCCCCGGCGGCGATGGCCATGCGCAGTCCGTCACCGCGGGCGCCGGGCGCACCCGCGAGGCCGGGGACCGGGCCGCCCAGGAACCTGCGGACGAGCGCTTCGTCGCGTTCGAACCCACCGGTCGCGAGGACGACCCGTCCCGCGAGCGGTACGCCGTCGACCTCCACGCCGCTGCCCAGGAACCGTGTCGCTCTGGCGCGTGTACGGATGGCGACGCCGGCGTCGACGGCGGCGGTGAGCAGCGTGGCCACCAGCGCCTGCCCCGACGTGCGTGTCCCGGCGCGGGCGCGCTGCTCGATGAGACCGGGTGAGGCGTGTCCCGTGACGAGTTCGGTGAGGGTCGCCGGCGGCCGCCAGGGCAGGGCGGCACGCACCAGGGCGGCGATCTTCGGTGCGGCGTCGAACGGCCGTGGCTCGAGTGACCGGCCGCCGGATCTGTACGCGCCGGGCAGCGCACCATGGCAGTCCGGGATGGGAAGGGCGGCCCAGCGCAGCGGTGTCCTCTTCTCCAGCCATTGCGCCACGTGCGGCGCCTCGGCGACGAACCGGTCGAGTGCGGCGCCGTCCGTGTCCGCGGGCCCGCCGACGCGGCGGAGGTGACACAGGTAGGTGCGGGTGAGTTCGGGGCTGTCGTCGGCCGCGGGCGGCAGGTGGTTGTTCGGTAGCCAGACCGCCCCGCTGGACAGCGCGGTGGTGCCGCCCACCGTCGACGCCGCCTCCAGAACAGTGACGTCGGCGCCCGACTCCCGTGCGGAGAGGGCCGCGGCCAGGCCCGCCGCACCTGAGCCGACGACGATCACCGAGGTCATTTCACAGCCCCGTCATCCATGGGAATTCCGCCCCGCTTGACGACCGGCACCTGGATACCGAGGGCCCGCATCTGCTCACACGGGTTCATGAACTCCCGGATCTCCGTGATCAGTCCGCTGTCGAGGCGGAAGGAGTGGATGAAGTGGTTGCGGTAGATGCCGGGGGGATAGTCGGGGAAGAGGATCTGTCCTTCTCCGTCGCACTCGACCCAGATCCGGTTGGGATCCTGGGTCTCGTGGATCTCGATGTTGGTCCACCGCCAGTCGGGGAAGCATTCCAGCGACCACGCGGCCATCCGGTACAGGTTCTGCTTCCCCGCGACCGCCGCCGGTTGTCCGGTGTCGGTCGTCCACAGACCACCGACCGCGTCTTCGGTGAAGAGGTGGTGGCGACGGAGCCTTGCCGGGCCTTCCGTCATGGCCAGGTACCGCTCCACGGTGGCCCGGTTCGTACGGCGCAGTTCGGCGTCGCGGTCCCATCGCTGGGACGTTGTCTCCGGTGTCACAGTCGACCTCCTCGGTCGTCGGGTTCGGTGTATGTCAGCGCCTCTTCGATGCGCGCGGCGAGAATGGCGGGGCCGTTGCGGGTCAGCACCGACTCGGCATGGAACTGCAGGGAGGCGAAGTGAGGTCCGCGCAGTGCGTGGACCTCGCCGGTGTCGATGTCGCGGCTGATCTCCACCAGGCCGACGCCGGGAACGTCGAGCTTGTCGGCGTCGCTGTGCGCGCAGAAGGTGTTGTAGAACCCGACCGTTTCTTTCTCACCGAACAGCTCGATCTCGCGTTGCGTGCCCTGGTGGGGCTCGGCGCGGCGGCGCGTGTCCAGGCCGAAAATCAGGCTGAGTACCTGGTGGCTCAGGCACACGGCGAGGAACGGCTTCCGCTGGGCCAGCAGCATGCCGATCGCCCGGCGGACGTGCGACATTCTGGGATCGTCGGCGTCTTGGGGGTCGCCCGGCCCGGGCCCCATCACGACGAGGTCGTCCGCGTCCCACTCGTACGGTTCGTCCCAGCGCCGGACGGTCACCGTCAAGCCCAGCGACCGGAGTTGCGAAGCGATCATCGCGGTGAACATGTCCTCGGCGTCCACCACCAGGACCCTGCGCGGGGGCGAACCGGGCGCGAGTGCCGACGGTGCGTGCGCCTCGCCGAGCCAGAACCCGGCGAGGCCGCGTCTACGGCGATCGAGTGCTGCTCGCACGACGGGATGCTCGCCGAGCGGGCCGGGCTCTGCTCGTACGACGGGCTGCTCCCCGAGCGGATCGGACGGGCCGAGCGGGCCGGGCGCTGCCGATACGACGGGATGCTCCCCGAGCGGGTCAGGTGCTGCTCGTAGAACGGGATGCGGGCCCGGCGGGTCGGGGCGCATGGCCCTCAGCAGGGTCGCTGCCTTCGCGTGGGTCTCAGCCGCCTCGGCTGCCGGATCCGAGTGCCGCACCAGCGTCGCGCCGACGCCGATCTCGACCCGGCCCGTCGGGTCGAGATCGGCCGTGCGGATCAGGATGGCCGAGTCGAGGCAGGGACCGCCCTGGCCGTCCCGGCCGATCAGCGCGGCGACCCCGCCGTAGTAACCGCGTCCGGTCGGCTCGTACCGGGCGATCACTCGGCACGCGCTGGCCAGCGGGCTGCCGGTCACCGTGGGCGCGAACATCGTCTCCGCCAGGATGTCCAGCGGACGCCGGTGGGATCGGCCGGTGATGAGGTACTCGGTGTGCGCGAGTCGCGCCATCTCCTTGAGCCGTGGGCCCACGACCCGGCCACCACCCTCACAGATGCGGGCCATCATCTTCAGTTCCTCGTCGAGCACCATGTGCAGCTCGTCGGATTCCTTGTCACTGTCGAGGAACTCCATCAGTCCGGCCAGGCTGGGGCCGTCGGCGGGATAGCGGTACGTGCCGCTGATCGGGTTCATCACCGCGTTGCCGTGATGCAGGCTGACGTGGCGTTCCGGTGTGGCGCCGACGAAGGTGCGTGCTCCGGTGTGGATGAGGAACGTCCAGTACGCGCCGGACTCCTGCTCGCACAGCCGACGGAAGACGGTACGTGCCGCGGCGACGCGGTCGTCGGTGAGGTGCCCGACGAACGATCGTCTGATCACGAAGTTGGACCCCGCACCCCGGCCGATCTCGTCGGTGACGATCTGTCCGACCGTGCGGGCGTAGGTGTCGTCGTCGATGTCGAAGTGACCGTCCCGGAGTCGGACCGGCGTGTGCGGGATGAGCCCGAGAAGGTCGGGCAGCGGCACCACCGCCTGCTCGGTGATCCGCATCGCGGTCAGCGGCGCGCCGTCGTCGACGCATGCGAGGCCGCGTTCGCCGAGTTGCCGGTAGGGAATGACGGCGAGGACCTGGTGCCCCGGCTCGTCACGGTCCTCGGCGACCTGGATGCCGGCAAGCGTCTCCGGCTCGTACACCTCACCCGTCAGCACCTCGAGCCGGTGCGGACCGGTCCGGTCCGGACGGTGCAGCAGCGCGAACGGCGGCGGATCCGGCGCCAGCACCCGGGCGAGAAGGTCGGAGGCACCGGTCACGGCAGGACCTGTGCCCTCGTGCCCACGACGGCGCAGTGCCGCGCCGCGTACTCCATGGCGCGTCGGTGGTCCCCGGCCGAGAAGCCGGCGGTCGCGTCGGCCACGAGGAACGGCTGGATGTCGTTGCTGAACGCGTCGACCGCGCTGACCAGGACGCCCACGTGGGCGTACACACCGCAGATGACAAGCTGATCGGCACCGTGCCGACGCAGCCATGGCAGCAGATCGGTACGGCAGAACGCGCTGTACCGCCACTTCGTGAACACCGCGTCCCGCGGTCCGGGGGCGAGCGGTTCGGGCACATCGCGATGGGCCGGTACGGCTTCCATTCCGGCGCCCCAGAAGTCGGCCAGCAGACCGCGTTCGCGTGAGTTCATGCCACCGGGCTGCATCGTGTACGCCACCGGCATGCCCAGCTCCCGGCACCGGTCCCGCACCGAGACCGTGTTCCGTACGAGTTGTGCGGCCATGGATTCAGGTAAGGGGCGCAGAAAGAACTGCTGCATGTCGTGTATCAACAGAGCGCTGCGCCGCGGATTGACCGTCCAGGCGGCCACGTTGTGCGGGATATCCGCGGACGTCGGAAACGGATATGGCTCGATGGCCGGAATACCTGCCATGGGACACCCCAAGTTGTGCGGCGTTTCTCCGCTCACCCTAGGAAGATCCGTACGGAGCCGATTGAATCTCAGCGACACGCTGACGGAACATCAGCGCCTCGCCAACTCCAGATCCTTGAGCTCGGCGTTGGTGCGCCGGGTCCGTCGGAGGCGTTCGGTCAGTGGTGTGCGGGCATCGGGAAGCATGCGTTGGGCGTGGAACAGGGTCCTGAGAAACAGGCGGATGAACCGCTCGCGGCCAGGGCTGATCCAGCCGATCCGGTGCAGACGGCAGACTCGCTCTCCGGCGAGGTAGCGGGTCAGATCACGACCGAAGGCACGGAAAGGTGCCGGGAACCAGCGCTCGGCGAAGAAATACATCATCGCGGTGGCAACACGGTGGCCGGACTCCGTCGGTTCGAACGGCCGGGAGTCGAAGCTCCGGGCGAATTCCTCCATCGCGTTCCAGTCCTCGGGGAATGCCTCCCCGGCCAGAGGACCGGATTCGCGTTCCAGGAGGCGGAAGACAGCCTGCGCCCAGTGGTGCCAGGCGCGTTTCATGTGCTCGGGCATTCCGGGCAGGCCCAGCGAGGTCTGGTGCCGGTGGGCGAAGGTGGCCACCAGGACCAACGCGTAGACGTAGTCGTCGACGTCGTCGAAATTGCCGGGTAAGTGCGGGGTCCTTCTGGCGACGGCCATATGGATGCGATTCAGCCGCTCGGCGGCTTTGCGGCCCACCTCGCTGGAGACGCCGTCGACCATCCAGGCCACGAGGAAGTCGTTGCCGTCCTGGAAACGCCGGTGCGGCTTCGTCGCCAACTTTCCTGTGTGGTCCAGCGTGGCTGCCGCGATGCCTGGCTGCATCATGTGCATGGTGCCCGGATAGATCATCATCGCCAGGGCGAACTCGGGAACCCGGTGGTTGACGTAGAGCGAGATCATCCTCTCCCACTCGGTCTCCGGATCCATCCGGGCCAGTTCGCGGTCCAGCCACTTGTACCCACGGCGCAACGTCGGTTCCTCCCAGGGCGCGGCCTTCGGGGCGTGACGCTCACCCTAGGGAGACCGACGCGGCGCATCTTGTACCGCGGCGCCATCCCGACGGAACATCAGCGCCAGCCACAGGCTGACCGCCCTCTTAACTTCCGTCTCACGCACCACTCTTGACGCGTCCACGCTCGCCGGTATGGTCTAGTCCAAGCCCTTCGCATTCCTGGTCCCCCACCCATGAGAAGCCGACCCGCCGTACAGGGGTCCCCACACCCCCGCACCTCCTCCGCGGAACGGCTTCCAGTGAAGGAGAGAACATGCACGCAAGGAAGAAGACGGCCCTGCTCATCGGCGCGGCGCTCGCCCCGGTGATCGCCGTGAGCCTGCCCGCGTCCTCCGCGAGCGCACACGGCTACATCTCCAACCCGCCCAGCAGGCAGGCACAGTGTGCCGCCGGGACGGTCAGCTGCGGCGACATCACGTACGAGCCGCAGAGCGTCGAGGGCCCGAAGGGGCTGACCAGCTGCAGCGGCGGCAACTCCCGCTTCGCCGAGCTCGACGACGACGCCAAGGGCTGGAAGGTCACTCCGGTGAGCGGCACCACCGAGTTCCAGTGGAACCTGACGGCCCGTCACTCCACCAGCACGTGGCAGTACTTCGCCGGCGGACAGAAGATCGCCGAGTTCGACGACAACGGCGCCCAGCCCGGCGCGACGGTCACCCACCAGGTGAACTTCGGCGGCCTCACCGGCCCGCAGAAGGTGCTCGCCGTCTGGAACATCGCGGACACCTCCAACGCCTTCTACGCCTGCATCGACGTCAACGTCGGTAGCTGAATCGGCAGTTGACCCGCTCTCTCGCACCCTGATCCATGGAGTGATGTCCCCATGCGTCGACGTACGCTCGGGCTGCTGACCGCGACCGGTGCGGCAACCCTGCTCTCCTTTGCGACCCTCGCCCCGCAGGCCCTGGCGCAGAAGACGACGGCAGCCGCCGATTTCGTCGTCAGTGAAAGCCAGTTCAACCAGATGTTCCCGAACCGGAACTCCTTCTACACGTACAGCGGTCTCACGGCCGCGCTGAGCGCCTACCCCGGTTTCACCACGACCGGCAGCGACACCGTGCGCAAGCAAGAGGCCGCGGCCTTCCTGGCGAACGTCAGCCATGAGACGGGCGGCCTGGTCCACATCGTCGAGCAGAACGAGGCCAACTACCCGCACTACTGCGACACGAGCCAGCCGTACGGCTGCCCCGCGGGCCACGACAAGTACTACGGCCGGGGTCCGATCCAGCTCAGCTGGAACTTCAACTACAAGGCGGCGGGCGACGCATTGGGCATCGATCTGCTGGGCAACCCCGACCTGGTGCAGAACGACTCCGCCGTGTCCTGGAAGACCGGGCTCTGGTACTGGAACACCCAGACCGGGCCCGGGACCATGACACCGCACAACGCCATGGTCAACAGCGCCGGCTTCGGTGAGACCATCCGCAGCATCAACGGCAGCCTGGAGTGCAACGGCGGAAACCCGTCGCAGGTGCAGAGCCGCATCGACAAGTACCAGCAGTTCACGCAGATCCTGGGCGTGGACCCGGGCGGCAACCTCAGCTGCTGACGCCCGCCCCCCTCGGATCGCGCCCCGCCTCGCGGGCGGGGCGCGGTCCCTCAGCCTTTCACCGCGCCGGCGGTGAGCCCCTGGACGATGTGGCGGCTGGCGAAGGCGAACAGCACCATCGTGGGCAGGATGGTGAGGACCGCAGCCGCCGACATCGAGCCCCAGTCGATGTTGAAGCTGGAGATGAATCCGTTCAGGGCCGTGGGGACGGTCTTGTTGCTGTCGCTGTTCATCAGCGTCACCGACAGGAACAGCTCGTTCCAGCAGTTGACGAAGTTGAAGATGAACGCGGCCACGATCCCGGGACGCATCACCGGCAGCAGCACCCGGAACAGCGCCCCGAACCGGGACAGGCCGTCGATCATGGCGGCCTCCTCCAGCGCGTCCGGGATGTTCTCGAAGAAGCCGCGCAGCATCACCGTGCAGAACGGGATGCAGACGGCGATGTAGACGAGGATCAGCCCGAGCCGGTTGTCGACCAGCTTGAGGTCGGTCATCAGCAGGTACAGCGGTCCCAGCGCGATGAAGGTCGGGATCATCTGGGTGACCAACGCGGCCATCAACAGCGCCGACTTGGTACGGAACTCGAAGCGGGCCAGCACGTACGCCGACAGCATCGAGATCACCGTGGCCACCGCGCCCGCGACGGTCGCGACGATGAGGCTGTTGGTGAGGTAGACGCCGAAGTCGGCCTTGCCGAACAGTCCGTTGTAGTTCTCCAGCGAGAAGTGCTCGGGCCAGTAGGCGATCGGGAAGGCGAAGATGTCGCCGGGCGCCTTGAGCGACGTAATGGTGATCCAGTAGAGCGGGAAGACGGTGAAGACCAGCCACAGCCCCAGGAAGGCGAACTTGGTGGCCCGGCCGGCCGTGGACTCCTTGCCGATCACGGCTTCACCTCTCGCTTCTCGCGCGTGGCCAGAAGGAAGAACACCGCGAACACCAGCAGCGTGGCGACCACGATGAGGCCGAGCGCGGAGGCCCTGCCGTAGTCGCCCTGCTGGGTGATCTTGATCATCCAGGTGGTCACGATGTGCGTCTCGTTGTTGGGTCCGCCGCCGGTCATCCCGAAGATCAGGTCGGGGAAGTTGAAGATCCAGATGACGCGCAGCAGCACGGTCAGCGCGAGCGTGACCCTGATGTACGGGATCGTGATCTGGAACAGCGTGCGCACCTTGCCGGCGCCGTCGAGCGCCGCCGCCTCGTACAGCTCCTCGGGGATGGACTGCAGCGCGGCCAGGATCATGATCGTGAAGAAGGTGACCCCGTACCAGACGTTGGCGACCACGACGGCGAACATCGCCGTCTCCGGGTCGGCCAGCCAGGCGACCGGCTCGTCGATCAGCCCGGCCTTCTGCAGCAGGTCGTTGACGACGCCGAACTCGCTGTTGAACAGCCAGCGGAACAGGATGCCGATGAGGAATCCGGAGATCGCCCAGGGGAAGAAGACCAGCGCCTGGTAGAGGCCACGGAAGCGGAACTTCCTGCGCAGCCACAGGGCGAGCGCGAAGCCGATCACCAGTTGGGGCACGATCGACCCGAACACCCAGACAGCGGTGTTGCCGAGCACGGTGCCCCAGGCGGGGTCGGCGAAGACGTCGCGGAAGTTCTGCAGGCCCACCCAGGAGGTGTCGGAGAGATCCGTCAGATTCCAGTGGCGGAAGGCCATCTGACTGCCGGCGACCATGGGGTAGTACGTGAAGACCGCCACGAAGATCGCGGCCGGGGCCATGAAGGCGGCGATGAGCAGGCCGCGCCGGGAGGTGAACTCCGGCTTGCGGCGGCCCCGTTCCGCACCGCGGGCGGGTGGGGCGCCCCCCTTCCGGTTCCGGGAGGAGCGCGCCGACGCCGTTTTCGTCGTTTCCGTGGTACTCGTCGCTTCGGACGCGGTGGGCATGCCTACTGCTCCTGCTGCCGCTTCTCGGTCCAGTACGTGTCCCAGCCGGCCAGCAGTTCCTTGGGCGTCGTCTTGCCGAGCACCATCTTCTGGATGTCGGCGTCGGCCTTCTGCTGCCACTCGGTCCACCAGGCGACGCCGCGCGGCTGGCTGACGTTGAGGTACTTCTCCGGGTGCTCCGTCATGGTGACGTAGCTGGACCAGGGGCCGGTCTTGTAGAACGGGTCCTCGGTCGCCGACTTGAGGATCGGCACCAGGCTGTTCTTCTTGGTGAAGGTCGTCGACGCCTCTCCCTCGGAGAGGAACTCGACCAGCTTGACGGCCTCGGCCTTGTTCTTGCTGCCGTCCGCGACGCCCCATCCGGCGGTGGCCAGCGGCTGGACGGTCTTGCCGCTGGGGCCCGCCACCAGCGGGGCGGTGTCCCACTGGTCCTTCGTGATCGCCTTGGACTCCGAGACCGTGGCGATCACTTCGGGATCCTGGAGCAGGAAGGCCGTGGAGCCGTTGGAGAAGCCCTCGACCATCTCCGGGTAGCCCCAGGACACCGACGACTTCGGGGACGCCTGCTTGAAGAGCTTGAGGTAGGTCTCCATGGCGTCGAGGGCCTCGGGCGCGGAGAAGATCGTACTGCCGTCCTTGAGCTTGAAGCCGTCGGCGGGGTCGATCTCGTCGGCGACGTACGCCTCGATGACGGCGGTGGCGTTGCCGTTGGCGTTGGCCCCGCCGCGGAAGGCGTATCCGTACCGGCGCTCGGCCGGGTCGTGGATGGCGGAGGCCTGCGTCAGCAGTTCCTCCCAGGTGGCCGGCGGCTTGCTGAAGCCGGCCTCCTTGATGAGGTCGGTGCGGTAGAAGACGCTCAGGCCGTAGAAGCCGTACGGGACGAAGTACGTCTTGCCGTCAGCGGTCTCGGAGGCCTTCACGGCGTTCTCCGTCATGGCCTGCCAGCCCTTCCAGGGCCCCAGGTCCTTCTTCATGTCGTAGAGCCAGCCGTTGTTCGACCAGGGGCCCACGGTGGTGTCCCGCACCTCGAGGGTGTCCACGCCGCTGCCGGACTGGAGCATCTGCTGGATCTTCTGGTCGGCCTGCTCGGTGGGCGGGGAGATCAGATTGACCTTGATCTTGGGGTTCTGCTGCTCGAAGTCCGCTATGAGGTCCTTCAGCAGGTCCGTGCGGGCGGGGTTCGTCAGGCTCTCGACCATGTTGAGCGTGACGGTTCCGCCGCTCCCGCCACCGCTCATGGCGGAGCAGCCGGACAGGACCAACGCACTGGCTGTGCCGAGGGCGAGAGCTGCCGTCCTTCTTCTCATCGTGCCGACCTCTTCCTTGCTACGGCCGCGCTGGCAGCGGCTTCGGGGACGGGGGGTTGGAGGGGTGCGGGGGTTGGAGGGGGCGCGCCGCCTACGACGCGCCGGGCTGTTCGCGGGCCTCGCGGGCCCACTCGCCGAGGACGGGGACGCAGGCCTCGGCGAAGTACTCGTAGTCGGCCGCGGTGTTGTACACGTGGGCGGACAGTCGCAGGTAGCCGACGCCGCCGAAGCTGGTGAAGGCCGTCTCCACGCCCAGCTCCCGGGCCGCCCGGTCGCGCAGCGCGTCGGCCTCGACGCGGCTGCCGGCCAACCCCGCGGGCAGCCGCACCAGCCGCATGCCGGGAACGGGCATGCCCACGTCGACGGCACTGGAGACGCCGGTCAGCTCGGCGAAGGCGGCGCCGACGACGCGCTCGCCGTAGCCGGCCAGGTCGTCCATGTACCGGCGGGCGGTATTCCAGCCCCAGGTGCGCTCGATGAAGTCCAGTGCCGTCGGCGCCGCCAGGCAGCCGGTGACGTCGACCGTGCCCTGCTGGTCGAAGCGGTCGGGATACGGATCGGCGGCGCCCCACGAGTCGATCAGGGGGTAGAGCTGTTCGCGCAGTGCTCCGCGGGCGACCAGCGCGGCGGTGCCGCGGGGTGCGCAGCCCCACTTGTGCAGGTTGCCGACCCAGAAGTCGCACGTCAGCCCATTGAGGGGGGCGGCGATCAGACCGGGGACGTGGGCGCCGTCCACGAGCAGCGGGATGCCGAGCCGCCGGGCCTCCGCGCCGATCCGTTCCACCGGCATCCGGCGTGCGGTCGCCGAGGTGATGTGGTCGAGGACGACGAGGTCGGTGGCCTCGCTCAACTCGGCGGCGACGGCTTCGTACGCCTGCTCCTCGTCCGCGTCCAGCGGCACCCGGGCGGTGCGCACCCGGCCGCCCCAGCGGCGGGCCAGCCGTTCGGCACCCATGGTCACGGCGCCGTAGCCGTGATCGGTGACGACGATCTCGCCACCGCGGCGGCGCGAGAGGCCGGCGTACACGACGCTGACACCGGCGCTCGCGTTGGGCACCAGGGCGAGGTCGTCGGGGGCGACCCGCAGGAAGGCGGCGAGCTCGACCCGGGTGGCGGCGATCCGCTGCGGCAGCGCCGGGAACCACACCACCGGGGAGCGGTCCATCTCCGCCCGCAGCCGGCTCTGCCGCTCCTGCGCCACCAGGGGGACCGCCCCGAACGAGCCGTGGTTCAGGTGCTTCATCGCGGGGTCCAGCGACCAGGCCCCGGCGGCGGGCCGGCCGTCGGCCAGCAGCAGCGGGCGCGGGGCTGTGGTGACCTCGGTCTCGCTCACATGACTCCACATCTGCCGGACGGGCGCCATGGCAGGACATCGGACACCCGCCAAGGCACGTATGATGACTCGGCATCCTGGCAGTCGATTTTCCAGCAATCAAGGGGTCGGACAGCGATAGTCATCAGATGACTCTGGGTCGATACACACAAGACATCTGATGACTCGTAGTCCGGCGACTCGGTACAGTTCCGGGAGGGTCCGGATGCCGCCGCCGGCCCGTCAGGGTCACGGGAGGAGTCGGATGTCCGCAGTCGACAAGGCGTTCCACGGCCTACGGCACATGATCGGCACGGGGCGCCTCGGCGCGGGCGAGCGCATGCCGCCCGAAGGGGAGCTCTGCGAGGAACTCGGCGTCTCCCGGGGATCGTTGCGCGAGGCCGTACGGATGCTCGCGGCCCTGGGAGTGGTCGAACCGCGGCACGGCTCCGGCACCTACGTCTCCCAGCTCAGGCCGGAGGACGTCATCGGCAGCCTCTCGCTGACCCTCGAACTGCTGCCGCTGACCGGTCTGTTGGAGGTGTACGAGATCCGGAGGGTGCTGGAGTCCCATGTCGCGGCGCAGGCCGCGGCGCGCTGCACACCGGAGTCCGTGGAGACGCTCTTCTCCCTCATCGAGGACATGGAGGCCACCGCCGACCCCACCAAGGCCTCCGAGCTCGACCACCGCTTCCACGCCGAGATCGCCCGGATCGGCGGCAACCCCACCCTGGCCTCCCTGCTCTCCGTCTTCCGCGCCCGCTCCCGCAAGTACCAGGTCTTCACCCTCCCCGAGGGCCCGGAGCTGCGCCGCAAGAGCGACGCCGACCACCGCAACCTGGCCACCGCCATCGCCGACCGCGACCCCGTCGCCGCGGCCGGCGCCGCACAGGCCCATGTCGCACAGACGGAGCGGTGGCTGCGGGCCTTCATGCCTCCCGTCGAGGAAGTCTGATTCAGCGCTTTCGGGAGCGGGGGTGAGCGCGCGGGTGCGGGTGCGGGATGTGGTGCGGTTCGTGGAGGTACCAGTAGCGGCCGACGAGGGCGCCGCCGAAGACGACGAAGCCGACACCGACGAGCCAGGACGTCACGATCAGGACGGTGCCGACGGAACCGTACGAGTCCGCGTTGCTCACGATGAGCGGGGAGAAGACCAGGGAGGAGAACACACGCAGGCCGCCCAGGCCCACCATCGTGGCGATGGCGCCCGGCAGGAGGGCGCGCCAGGGGATCCGGCCGCCCAGCAGGAAGCGCTGCCCCCACCAGAAGAAGAGCACGCCGAGCAGCGTGCTCAGCACGATCCGCGCCCATGACCGCAGGGTTCCCGGCCCCAGCGCGGCCCCGCTCTGCGCTTCGGCGAAGAGGTAGGCCGTCAGCACGACAAGCCACACCACGCGTCGCCAAACGGTGTGCCAGCGCCCGGCCGGCAGGTCCCACACCTTCTCGTAGCCGGTCTGGACACTGCCCGCGAACGGCACGCCGAAGAGCGCGAGCAACGCCACGCTCAGGACGCTGATCGTGCTCAGCACCTTGCGGGGTGCGGCGAAGAGGTCCTGTACGGCGTCGGCGGAGCGCCCGGACAGCCCCATGCCGTCCACGACCCACAGGGCGAAGCCCCGTTCCTGGATCGGGGCCGCCGCCGCGACCACGATCAGCAGCGGGGCGATCGTCACCAGCCCGAGGGCCGCGAAGCCCATGGCCCGGTGCATCAGCTCCACTTCCCTGCCGCGCCGCCATACGCGTGTGCCCCTGACATGGAGGGAGCGGCGCACTTCCCTTGACCGGTGGGGGCGGGAGCGGGTGCGCGGGTGATTCGCGTTCGTGTCGGGCCGGTCGTGGGCCGGGGAACCCGGAGACTCAGGCGTCCCGGAGGAGTCCCGGGGGCCCGATGGACCGACCGGTTCCACGGGTCGGCCGGACGGGTCATGCCCGCCACCGCCGAGCGAGCCGCGGCAAGCCTGCTGAAGTGGGGACACGACCGCGTGGCGCATGCGTGGTCACCTCGTCCTGTTCCCATCGCGAGCGGCTGCTTCCAGCGTGCTCCCCCGGCTCCGGATGTGCGACCGACCCAGCGGCTCGGCGGGGGCCGGCGGGCAATACCTCGAGTTACAGACCGTCGCGAACGATGACGGCGACGATCTGGACAGCGTGGCAAGCGAACCGTCGAACTGACGAGTGTGGCGGCCTGCGCCGCGCCCGGCGGCACTGCTCCAGGACCGGGTGGACGCTACGGACTCCCGCTACCCCACCGAGAGATCCAAGCCCGCGGTCAGGTCCGAGGCGGACGGCAGCGGATCGTGCGGGTTCCGCAGCGGGACGACGCCCACGCTGCGGCCGTCCCGGTCCAGCAGCCGGCCCATGTGCTTGACCGTGCGCAGCACCACCGAGCGGTCGCCGATGGTCAGGCGCGGCAGCCGGCGCGACAGGTGGGCTTCAAAGACGTGCACGTCGGCCAGCGTCCGCAGCCAGACATCGATCACGAGGTTGTTCGGCCCCGCCGTGATCCCACACGACCTGACCTCTCGTACACCGGCCAGCACCCGGGTCGTCTCCTCCAGGTACTGGCCCGGTACGGACGCGAAGTACACCGCGGACAGCGGCCATCCGGACAGCGGCCGGGCCAGGTCGCAGCGCAGGCTCACCCGTGAGGCGAGCAGCGACTGGAGTCTGCGGCGCACCGTCGTCAGACCGGCGTCGGTCGCCGCCGCCAGACTGCGCAGGGACATGCGGCCGTCCGTGCTCAGCAGTTCCATGAGGTGTGCGTCCAGGGTGTCCCAGCTCGCCGTTTCCGCCATGGCCGACGGCACGGGCAGGGCCGCCTCGATCCGCGCGCACTGGGCGGCGTCCAGGCTGCGCAGCCTCCACCGGCTGCCCTCGGTGGGCACGCCCGTGGACACGTGCGTACGTGTGGCCCGTACCCCCGGGGTCCCGTGGAAGAGCAGGGTGGTGAGGTGGGCCAGTTCGTTCAGGTCGCGGGCCTGCACGGAGGCCACCAGGTCCCGGCCGCCCGCCATGAGCTTGATGTTCGCCACCGCCGACTCCGCCGCGAGGACCTGCGCCACGTCCTCCGCCGCGCCCGGTTCCGAATCGACCTCCACGACCCCGCTCACCACGATCCGGGAGTTCGACAGCCGCGGATAGGCCGTCACCCATGCCAGACCGGCCTCCTCCAGCCGTCGCCAACGCCGGGCCGCCGTCACCGGGTTGATGCCGAGCACCTCGCCGACCAGGGTCCACGAGGCCCTGGGGCGGATCTGCAGCGCGTGCACAACGGACCGGTCGAGCTCGTCCAGCGTCGTCGCGGCACGATCCTGCGCCCCTCCGGGCGGCGTATTCCTGCGCGTCTCGCGGGAATCGAGGCAAAAAGCTGCACCGTCACACCGGGTTTTCTTGTGCATTCCACACTCCATTCGCCTGTAACTGATGCCACATTCCCGATATCGGAGGAGTGATTCCGCCCGCCATGACGGATGCCATGAAGCAAGAGCGAGAGACCGTCAGGACCGCGCTGCGGTTCGACAACGCCCGGCTCATCGACGGCACTGGGGCAACCCCCGTGAACGACGCGGTTGTTGTCGCCGATGCCGAGGGAACCATCACCTACGCCGGCCCCGCCGCGACGGCGCCCGACGACACCGCAACGACGAAGACCGTCGACGTCGGCGGCCGTACTGTCCTGCCCGGGTTCTTCGACTGCCATGTCCATCTCGCGTACGCGCAGGGCTCGCCGCCCGGTCGCCGCGCCGAACTCGACCCCGTGCTGGTCACCTTGGACACCGCCGCGCGGATGCGGCAGACCCTCGACGCAGGCATCACCACGGCCCGTGACGTGGGCGGCCTGTCCGCGGGCTACCGCACCGCCGTCGAGACGGGCCGGATCGTCGGTCCCCGGCTGCACACGGCCGTACGGATCATCAGCCACACCGGCGGGCATGCCGACGTACGCCTGCCGGACGGCACCGATCTGAGCGCAGGGATGTCCGAGATCGCGGACACCACCGACGCTGCCCGCCTCGCCGTACGCCGCGTTCTGCGCGACGGCGCCGACTTGGTGAAGATCTGTGCCACGGGCGGCATGGGCAGCCCGTACGACCAGCCCGACGACGAGGGCCTCCTGGAGGAGGAGATCCGGGCCGTCGTGGACGAGGCCCGGCGGCACGGGGGCAAGCCGGTCGCCGCGCACGCCCAGGGCAACGCGGGCATCCTGAACGCCATCCGGGGCGGGGTGACCAGCATCGAGCACGGCTACGGACTGGACGAGCGGGCCCTGGAGTTGGCAGGCGAGCGCGGCACCTTCGTCGTACCGACGCTGTCGACCGTGTACGCCGGGATCAACAAGGACACGATGCCGGACTACCACTACCAGAAGAAGGTCCGCTGGTCCGGGCTGACCAAGGAGAACATCGCCCGTGCCATCGAGTACGGAGCCCGGATCGCGCTGGGCACCGACGCCGCCGTCGGCCCGCACGGCGTGAACCTGATGGAGCTCAGCTACCTGGTGGACCTGGGCATGGACCCGATGGCCGCCATCGTCGCCGGGACCCGCACCTCCGCCGAACTCCTCGGCGTCGCCGACCGATTGGGCACGCTGGCCCCCGGCCGCACCGCCGACCTGATCGTCTGCGACGGCGATCCGCTCACGGACATCGGCGTCCTCGGCGATCCCGCCAACATCGTCTGCGTCGTCCAGCACGGCGTGATCCGCAAGGACCTCCTGCTCCCAGGAGCCACGACCGGAAGGCAGCCCTGATGTCCTCCTCATTGACCGGCCTCCCCGGCCCGGACAGCAAGTCCCCGAAGTCCCCGGACACCGAGCGGCGCGGCGCCCTCGACCGGGTGCTCTCGCTGATCGAGCGGGCGGGCAACTCCCTGCCCAACCCGATCGTCCTGTTCGCGGCGCTGTTCGTACTCCTGGGTCTCGTGTCCACCGCCCTCTCCCTTGCCGACGTCTCCGTCGACGTCCCCGGCACCGACGACACCAAGCTGGTCACCGGGCTGTTCACCGGCGAGGGACTTCGCTGGCTGGTGGAGAACCTGATCCCCAACTTCGCGACCTTCCCGCCGATCGGTGCCGTACTGGTCCTGATCATGGTGGTCGGGCTCGCGGAGAAGGTGGGCTTGCTGGAGACCCTGATGCGGGCCACGCTCGCCCGGGTGCCGCGCGCCGTGCTCCCGTACGCGGTGGCGCTCATCGCCAGCCAGGCGCACATGATGAGCGACGTCGCCGCCATCGTGCTGCCGCCGCTGGCTGCTCTGGTCTTCAAGAGCGCCGGACGTCATCCCGTCGCGGGTCTCATCGGCGGCTTCGCCTGTGTGACGGCGGGATACTCCGCCGGCTTCACCATCGGCTCGCTCGACGCCCTGTACGTCGGGATCACCCAGCAGGCGGCCGCGGTGCTCCCGGCCGCCGCCGGACTCGACATCCATCTGCTGATCAACTACTTCTTCACCGCGGCGAGCAGCATCGTGCTCGCCCTGCTCGGCGGATTCCTCATCAGCCGTGTCCTGGAGCCACGGTTGGGGACGTACGAGCCTGCCGCGGACGAGCCCGAGCAGCAGGACCTCACCCTCACGCCCGTCCAGCGCCGAGGGCTGCTCCTCACCGGCCTGGTCGTCCTCCTTTACCTGGGCGCGGTCCTCGCCCTGTGGCTGCCGCCGGGGGCGCCGTTGCGCGGCGAGGGCGGGGCCTTCGTGCCTTCGCCCTTGCTCAGCGGCATCGTCCCCGTCCTCTTCGGGGCCTTTCTGCTGGCGGGACTCACGTACGGCATCGCGGTCAAGAAGGTCAACCGCACCGAGGACGCGGTCACCGCCGTGACCGACTCGGTGAAGAACATGTCCGGCTACATCGTCATGATGTTCGTCGCCGCGCAGGTCATCGCGCTGTTCACGTGGTCCAACGTCGGAGTGCTGCTGGCGGTGAAGGCCGCCGCGCTGTTCGACTCCATGGGAGTGACCGGCTTCTGGGCGATCGTCGTGTTCGTCCTGCTGGCTTCCTGTCTCAACCTTTTCATCGTCTCCGGCTCGGCCCTGTGGTCCCTGGTCGGTCCCGTCTTCGTCCCCGCGTTCATGCTGATGGGCATGAGCCCGGCGCTCAGCCAGGCGGCCTTCCGTATCGGCGACTCCGCGACGGGCGCCATCACCCCGATGAACCCGTACGTCTTCCTCATCCTGGCCATGCTCCGCCAGTACGAGCCGGAGGCCAGGCTCGGCACCCTGATCTCCCGGCTCGCGATCTTCGTGGCCCCGTTCCTGGCGGTGTGGCTGGTGATCCTGGGGATCTTCTACGGGTTCGATCTGCCGCTCGGGCCGGGTGCGCACATCGGCCTCAAGTGACCGGGTTACCTCCCCGCCACCCATTCCAGGACGACCTTCGAGAACTCCTCGGGCAGTTGCTCCAGGGCCGGGACATGGCCGCCGGACAGGACGCGGGTCTCGCAGCCGAGGGCGGCGGCGAACTTCTCCAGGGAGGGCAGGGAGTAGTGGTCACCAGGGGCGCAGACCGCGAGGGTCCGGGCCGTGATGCGAGGCAGACGTTCGTCCATCACATAGCGCCGCACCGCCTCATGGCCGTCCTCCACCCGGTCGAGGACGGTCAGCGCGTCGACCATGAACCGGTTGAGCGCGGCCTCCTCCCCTTCCTGGTAGAAGCCGCGGCGCCGGTTCCACAGCTCCTGCAGGTGCGAGCCGTCGGGCTTCGGGTCGACATGGTCGACGGGTTTGCGCGTGGCTGCCGTACGCCGTTTCTCCTCGTCGACGAAGGAGGTCGCGGACAGCAGGAGGCTCGCGACCCGGTCCTGGTGGCGGGCGGCGAGTTCGACTGCGATCACCCCGCCCGTGTGGTGCCCGACGAGATGGAAGCGGTCCAGCTCCAACGCTTCGATCAGCGCGTCGGCGGCGTCGGCGAACCGCTCGATCGAGTGCGGCCCCTCGGGTTTCGCGGAGGCGCCGAAGCCCAGGGTGTCCATGGCGATCGCCCGGTGTTCGGCGCCGACCAGGGGCAGTACGTCGAGATACTCGGTCCAGGAGCGCGGGGTCTGGTGGAGCATCAGTACGGGCTCGCCCCTGCCGCATTCGGCATAGTGCAACTGCCCGAAGGGGCTGGGGACATAGCCCTTGCGCAGGGTGTGCGTCATCGGTGGCCTGCCTTCGCTGGGCTGGGAAGGGAGAGCGCCGGCAGCACCGAGGCGCCGACGGCTTCGATCAGTTCGGTGGGCGGATCGTAGGAGCCGACATGCTGGAGGAAGACCCCCGTGACTCGCGCCCTGTGCAGGGCCCGGAGGCGTTCGATGATCTGCTCGGCGGTACCGAACAGGCAGAATTCCCGGGCGAATCGGAGGACCGCCTCGTCACTGATCCATGCCGAGCAGATCTCGACCGCCCTGTCCCAGTCCTCGGCATGCACGAGGTCCGGGTAGATGCCGTCGATCCTCGCGGGTACGTCGACCTCGATCCCGGCGAGGGCGAGAAAGGGCGCTCCGCCGTTCTGCGCGATCGAGGCACAGACGGGTTTGAGCAGCCGGGCTTCGGCCTCGATGTCGTCGGTCACCGAGCAGAACGCGGAGACGGTCAGCGGAATGTCGTCGGCGCTCCGGCCCGCCGCCTCGGCCCCTTCGCATACGCGGTCGGTGGCGCCCTTCAGCGTCCTCGGCGAAACACCGCTGAGGAGGATCACGCCGTCGGCGATCTCACCGGCGAGCCGCAGGTTCTTCGGACCGCTCGCGGCCAGGTGCAGGGGTACTCGGGGCTGAGGATCGCGCAGTCGGGAGCGGACCTTGCCCTCGAAGTCCCACTCGTTGCCGTCCAGCAGCGCCCGCACCATGCCGAGCCCCTCGCGCATCGCCGCCGAGGTGGTCTGGCGCAGGCCGATGGGACCGACCGAGCTGTTGCCCACGCCGAGACCGAGGGTGAACCGGCCGGAGGCGAGTTCGGCGACACTGCGGGCCGCTGATGCGACGACGGCCGGATGGCGGGTCGCCAGGTTGGTGACCGCCGTACCGAGGCCGATCCGTTCGGTGCCCAGGGCGGCGGCGGTCAGTGTGGTGAAGACGTCCCGCCACAGGAGCTGGGAGTCCGGGAACCAGACGTCGTCGAAGCCGAGTTGCTCCGCTCGTCGTACGGTCTCGACGACACGGTCCGCGCGGTCGCAGGGCGGGACGCGGATGCCGATCCGGAGCGTCGCCCGCGGGACGCTCATGCCCGCTCTCCCGCTGCCGCCAGGTCGAGGGCGATGTCGGTGATCATGTCTTCCTGGCCGCCGACCATGCCGCGCCGGCCGACCTCGACGAGGATCGCGCGGGTGTCCAGGCCGTAGC
Organism: Streptomyces sp. NBC_00457; assembly: GCF_036014015.1. Taxonomy (NCBI): domain Bacteria; kingdom Bacillati; phylum Actinomycetota; class Actinomycetes; order Kitasatosporales; family Streptomycetaceae; genus Streptomyces; species Streptomyces sp. NBC_00457. The sequence continues at coordinate 2,068,641 of NZ_CP107905.1, forward strand.
GGGCGGCGGCGGTCTCGGCGTGGCGCAGGAAGCTGGAGTACACCCCCGCGTAGCCAAGGCTGAGGGTTTCGCGGTCGACGCGGACGGGTCGGTCCTGGAGGGGTCGCACGAGGTCGTCGGCGGCGTCCATGAGCGGGAACAGGTCGCAGCCGTGTTGCCAGCCCATGAGGTCGGCGACCGCGATGAACGCCTCCAGGGGACAGTTGCCGGCCCCGGCACCCTGCCCGGCCAGGGAGGCATCGACGCGGGTGCAGCCGTTCTCGACGGCGATGACCGTGTTGGCCACGCCCAGCGCCAGGTTGTGGTGGGCGTGGATACCCAGCTCCGTTTCCGGGTCGAGCACGTCGCGGTAGGCGCGGAAGCGGTCGCGGACGCCGTCCATGGTGAGCCGGCCGCCGGAGTCGGTGACGTACACGCAGTGTGCGCCGTAGGACTCCATGAGCCCCGCCTGGCGGGCCAGTTCGGCGGGCTCCGCCATGTGGGACATCATCAGGAACCCGGCGACATCCATGCCCAGCTCACGGGCCGCGGCGATGTGCTGGGCGGAGATGTCCGCCTCGGTGCAGTGGGTGGCGATGCGCACCGAGCGGATCCCCAGGGAGTGCGCCCGCTTGAGGTCGCTCACGGTGCCTATGCCGGGCAGCAGCAGGGTGGTCGGGGTCGCCTGCCGGACCGCGTCGGTGACGGCCTCGATCCACTCCCAGTCGGTGTGGGCTCCTACGCCGTAGGTGATGCTGGAGCCGGACAGTCCGTCGCCGTGCGCGATCTCGATGGCGGCCACCCCTGCCGCGTCGAGGGCGGCGGCGATGGTGCGTGCCTGCTCGACGGTGTAGCGGTGCCGGATGGCGTGCATGCCGTCGCGGAGGGTCACGTCCTGCACGTACAAGGTGGTCACTTGGCCGCCTCCGTCCGGTGTGCGGCCAGGCGTTCCGCGGTGCGCAGCGCGGCCGAGGTCATGATGTCGAGGTTGCCGGCGTAGGCCGGGAGGTAGTGGGCGGCGCCCTCCACCTCCAGGAACACCGAGACCTTCACGGGGGCGGGGTCGGCGGGCACGAGCATGCGCAGCGGGTCGTCGGCGGCGACCTTGTCGAACTGCACCTTCTGCTTCAGCCGGTAGCCGGGGACGTACGCCTGGACCCGTCCGACCATCGACTCGACGGACGCGGTGACGGCCTGCTCGTCACAGTCGGAGACGAGGCAGTGCACTGTGTCCCGCATGATCAGCGGCGGTTCCGCGGGGTTGAGGACGATGATCGCCTTGCCGCGGGCCGCGCCACCCACCTGCTCGATGGCGGAGGCGGTCGTCTCGGTGAACTCGTCGATGTTCGCCCGGGTACCGGGGCCCGCCGAGCGGGAGGCGATGGAGGCGACGATCTCCCCGTAGTGGACCGGTGTCACGGCCGAGACGGCGGCCACGACGGGGATGGTGGCCTGCCCGCCGCAGGTGACCATGTTGACGTTTCCGGCGTCCAGGTGGGCGTCCGCGTTGACCGGCGGCACGACATACGGACCGATCGCCGCCGGGGTCAGATCGACCACCGTGCGCCCGAGACCGCGCAGCACCTCGTCATGACGGCGGTGGGCACCCGCCGAGGTGGCGTCGAAGACGATCCGTACGTCCGCGAACTCATCCAGTGCGACCAGCCCGTCGACGCCCTGATGCGTGGTGGCCACCTTCAGCCGGCGGGCGCGGGCGAGACCGTCGGAGTCGGGATCGATGCCGGCCACCGCCGCCATCTCCAGGCACTCCGACAGCCGCAGCACCTTGATCATGAGGTCAGTGCCGATGTTGCCCGAGCCGATGACGGCCACCTTGGTACGGAAACTCACGACCGGTCTCCTTCCATCGCGAACCCGACCGCCACCCGGCCCAGTTGACTGATACGCGCCTCGAACCGGTCCCCCGGCACCGCGATCGCCATCGGACCCAGCGCCCCCGTCAGCACCACATCCCCGGCCCGCAACGGATCCCCCATCCCGGCCAGCGTCGCCGCCAGCCACACCGCCGCGTTCAGCGGACCGCCCAGGCAGTCGGCACCGGTGCCCTCGGAGACCAGCTCGCCGCCGCGGGTCATCGTCATCCGTACGCCGCGCAGGTCCAGGCCTGTCAGCGGTACGGGGGTGCCGCCGAGCACGAAGAGGCCGCTGGAGGCGTTGTCGGCGACCGTGTCGACGATGGTGATGTCCCACTCCGCGATCCGGCTGTCCACGATCTCCAGCGCGGGCAGTGCGAAGTCGGTGGCGCGCAGCACATCGGCCACCGTGCACCCGGAGTGCGGCAGATCCGCGCCCAGGACCAAGGCGACCTCCGCCTCCACCTTGGGCTGAAGCAGCCGCCCGGCCGCCACCTCACCACCCTCCGGGACCGCCATGTCGGCGAAGAGGGCCCCGAAGTCGGGCTGGTCCACGCCGAGTTGGGCCTGCACGGCGGGCGACGTCAGGCCGATCTTCCGGCCGACGATCCGACGCCCGGCGGCCACGCCCCGCTCGACGTTCGCCCGCTGCACCGCGTACGCGGCGTCGATGTCACCCTCGGGCAACAGGGCGCGTACGGGCGGGCAGGCCGTACCCGTGCGACCCGCCTCGACGAGCGTGTCCGCGACCTTGATCACCTCGGGGGCGGTCACGAGCCCACCTGCGCGATCAGAGGCGACTCGGCGTCGACGGGCCCCACACCGCTCGCACCGCCCGGCGTCCCCAGCGGTTCCGTCCGGCCGGGCAGCACCACCTCGAAGAACCGCCGGTTGTCCTCCCGGTGTTCGGGTTCGGCGCGCCGGTCGACAGTGATCGCCTGCTCGGGGCAGGCGACCTCGCAGGCACCGCAGTCGATGCACTCCATCGGGTTGATGTAGAGCTTGCGGGCGCCTTCGTAGATGCAGTCGACGGGGCATTCCTCGACGCAGGACCGGTCCATGATGTCGACACAGGCCGACCCGATGACGTACGTCATCTCAGTTCTCCTTATCGGTGGAATGCCCGGGGAACAGCTGGGCCTCCGGGTCGATGACGGTGGCGGCGTTGTTCACGGCGGTGGCGACCTCGCCGAAGCCGACGGCGATGAGGCGCACCTTGCCCGGGTAGTCGGTGATGTCGCCCGCGGCGAACACCCGGGGGACGTTGGTGGCCATCCGGGTGTCCACGGCGATGTGCCGGGCCTGGAGGGTCAGGCCCCAGTCCTTGAGCGGGCCGAGGTCGGCGGTGAAGCCGAGGGCCGCGACGACGGTCTGTGCCTTAAGGAGGCGGGTGCTCTTGTCGACGCGGTGCCGGATCTCCGCCTGCTCCAGGTGCGTGGAGCCGTGCAGCGCGCTCACCTCGGAGTCGGTGATGATCTCGATACCGAGGGTGCGGACCTTCTCGACGGTGGCGCGATGGGCGCGGAACCGGCTGCTGCGGTGGACGAGCTTGACGGACCGGGCGAGGGGGGCGAGCAGCGCCGCCCAGTCGAAGGCGCTGTCGCCGCCGCCGACGACCACCACGTCGTGGCCGGCGTGGTCGGCGGGGTCCGGTACGAAATAGACCTGGCCACGGCCGAGGTAGGCGTCGCCCGCCGGGAGGGGTCTGGGGGTGAACGTGCCCACTCCCCCGGTGATCACGACGGCTCCGGCGTGGACCGTGGTCCCCTGGTCGCTGCGTACGACGGGACGTCCGTCCGCGTCGTGGGAGAGCTCGACCGCGCGATGGCCGAGCAGGTAGACGGGCCCGTACGGCTCGGCCTGGGCGACCAGGTTGTCCACCAGGTCGCGGCCGCGCACCGACGGGAACCCGGCGATGTCGAAGATGGGCTTCTCCGGGTACATCGCGCTGATCTGGCCGCCGCACTGGGGCAGGACGTCCATGACCGCGACCCGCAGCCCGCGGAAGCCCGCGTAGTACGTGCCGTAGAGGCCCGCGGGCCCGGCGCCGATGATCAGGACGTCGGTCTCGATCCGGCGCGAGAAGTCCGTGCTCACCGGCACGTCGGATAGAACGCTCATGGTCTGGGAGCGTATGGACGACCGCGATCCCACCCAACGAGTCCGTTCCGGTGAGCAGGACGCCTTGCTTATGCGGACCCGGGCAGCGCTGGGATGGTCGGCGTCCGACGATTTCCCGCCAGCGGAGGACCCACATGCGTACGGACAGAGAACCACGGCTCGGTGTCAGGCTCAGCACCATGACCGCCGCCTGCGCGGCACTGGTCCTCACCACGGCCTGCACGGCCGGTTCGACGGACTCGGCGGGGGTGTCGTCGGCAGGGAAGCCGACGGTACGGGTCGCCCTCGGCGTCGACGCCTCGTATGCGCCGTTCTATCTGGCCATGGAACGGGGCATGTTCGAGAAGGCGGGCGTCAATGTCGAGCTCGTGAAGACCGAAGGCGGTCCCGCGGCAGCCGAGGCCGTGTCCGCCGGCACCGCGCAGATCTCGGCCAACGCCGACTCCACCGCCCTGCCGCTGATGGCGTCCAATCCGGATCTGCGGTCCCTGGGCGTCTTCCAGTCCTCCGACCGCTACCTCAAGGTCGTCCTGCGCGACGGCATCACGTCCCCGAAGCAGATCAAGACGATGGCGTCGATCGGCGGGCTCGGTCTGTACGCGACGCACCAGTATCTGCGCCACAACGGCATCGATCCGAAGTCGGTGAAGATCCCGCAGAGTTCGCCGCCGGAGATCCCGGGCATGCTCAAGCAGGGCTCGATCGACGCGTACATCCTCTTCGAGCCGTGGGCGGCCAAGGGCGACGCCGACGGCGGTCATATCGAGGGGCGCATCGGCGACTTCGGGGTGAAGTACGTGCAGTGGCTGCTCACCGACCAGAAGTGGCTCAAGGACAACGAGGAGGTCGCCGGCAAGGTCTTCAAGGTGGTGGCCGCCGCGGACAAGCTCGTCACCGACGACCCCGCCGCTGCGGCGAAGGCCTCGAACCAGCAGGTGAAACTCCCCGCGGCGGAGACGGCGAAGGTGCTGCCGGAGATCACCTTCGCCGCCCGCGGCATCAACGGCACGGATGTCACCGAGTCGAAGAAGATCGTCGACTTCCTCCTCGACCAGAACCTGATCAAGAAGTCGCCGGACCTCGGGACGTCTCTGCTGAAGAGCTGGTACGAGCAGCACGCGAAGTGAGTCAGGCCCGCGTGAGCCCGACCTGCCCTGTGACGCAGGGAGCGCCGTCGTCCTTGAGGACCGAGACGTCGAGCGTCACCCGCACTCCCTCGTCGCAGGGCTCGGTCGTCCGTACCGTCGCGGTCCAGGTGAGGGTCTCCCCGGCCACGGCGGTCGCCCGGTTGCGCCAGCTCACCGACTCCAGGCGGGCTCCGGGTCCGGCCCACTGAAGCGCGTACCTGCTGAGCGTCTCGCCGTGCAGCGTGGACTGCACGACGACGTCCGGGAAGCCCTCCGAGGCGGCGAACTCGGCGTCGTAGTGGATGCGGTGGGAGTTCCACGACACGGCGCTGAACCGGAACAGCTGCACCCTGCTGTGGGAGTACACGCGCGGCGGGCAGACCTGCCCTTCGGCGGCAGCCGACGTCATGCGGCGGCCCCGCCGTCCAGGACGACGATCGTCTCGTCCACGGCCATCAGTTCCTCTCCGTCCTCCGCGGTGAAGCGGGTGGTGACCCCGAGAAGCACGAACTCGCCCGACTTGCCGCGCCGGTGATCGGCCGAGGTGACCGCGCGGGCGGCGGTGACGCGGGCGCCCGCGACCGGGGGGCGGCCCAGCCGGACCGACTCGCCGCCGTGCACCTGGCGTACCGGCAGGCCCTGCGTGCAGGGCGATTCGCGCAGTGCGAGCCCGTCCGGGCGCAACTCGCCCTCGACCGGGCCGTCCTCCCAGCTCAACGTTCCGGCGAGGAACAGGGCGGGGGCCACGACCTGTTCACCGGCGGCCTCCTGGGCGCGGGCCCGGCGGATGTAGTCGACATCGTTGAGAGCGGCGGCGTACCGGCAGAAGTCCTTCACGCCGAGCACGCCGCAGTCCTCGCTCTCCCACTGCCCGATCAGCTTCCGGGCGCGGGAGAGCACCTCGTCCAGTACCGCGGTCCTGTTGTGCCGGCTCACCGCAGCGACCGGCTGATTCCCAGGGCGGCGGTGCGCAGTGCCGTGGCGTGCCCGGAGGGGTCCATGCGGTAGGTGGGCGCGGTGATGGACAGCGCGCCGACGAGCGTGGACCGGCTACCGAAGACCGGCACGGCCATACTCGTGTAACCCAGGCGGATCTCCTCGGCCTCGGTCGCGATGCCCTCCGCCCGGATCCGCTCCAGTTGGGCGCGCAGCCGGCCCGGTGAGGTGACCGTGTGCCGGGTGAACGGCTTCAGCCCGCTCCTGACCACCTCGGCGAACAGCGAGCCCGGGGAGTAGGCCAGGATCGCCTTGCCGGTGGCCGTGCAGTACAGCGGCAGCCGGCCCGCCACCCGGGACTCCTCGTTCAGACCGCGGTGCGGGAAGATCTTCTCCAGGTACACCACGTCGAGGCTGTCGTGGATGGCGAAGTGGATGGTCTCCTGGGTGGCCAGCAGGAGGTCCTCCATATACGGCTGGGCCACCTCGCGCAGGATGCGCTGCCGGTGCACGCGCTGGCCCATCTCGAACAGCCGCAGCCCGAGCCGGTAGTCGCAGCCCGTCCGCTCCAGCAGCCCCCACACCACCAGCTCCTGGGCGAGCCGGTGCACGGTGGCCTTGGCCACGCCCGTGCGGCGCACCAGTTCGGCGAGCGAGAGGGCGCTGTCCTCGGCGGTGAACGCCTCCAGGATCGGTCTGACCTTGCCCAGGACGGAGTTCATCGGGTCGGGGCAGGAGGCGGGGTCGGGAGCTGGGTCGGGTGGGCGGGGGATGGCGGACCCGACGGGTTGGATGCCGGTGCGGCCGACCGAGGTGACGGTCATAGGGAGAACCTCCCGATCAATCCGTTGCCTTCCGGAGAACGCGGTACGTGGCTGGATCTGGCCCCTCAACGGAACCACGCCCGCCTTGATCATGGCTATGAGTCGAGGTGTAAATTCCCGGTGACCGCGGACGCGGAACGGGCGTTGCTACCGCGCCTCGGCGAGGAACGCCAGGCTGAGCGGGTTGTAGAGGTCGGCCTTCTCGTGCTGCGGCCAGTGTCCGCACTCATTGAAGACCTCCAGGCGGGCGCCGGGGATGGCGGCCGCGATGGCTTCGGCCTCCGGCACGTCCCCGAGCGGGTTCTTGTTGCCCCAGACGACCAGGGTCGGGGCCTTGATGCGTGCCATCCGGTCGGGGCGGAGCAGATTGCGCTCACGCGTCTCGGGCTCCTGAAGAGCCAGCAGGTTGTGCAGGTTCCGCTGGAAGTCAGGGTGGTGGTAGATGTCGTAGCGGACCTGGGTCAGCTCCTCGCCGAGGTCCTCGTCCCACTCGGCCCACAGCAGCCGCAGCCGCTCCCGGGTGAAGGACACGTCGTCCTCCAGGGCGGCGGCCCGCGTCGAGGTCTTCAGCCGTTCCATCACCTTCGGGTTGACCTTCGTGCCGCCCATGCACAGCAGTTGCAGCGAGGCGACCCGGTCCGGGTACTCACTCGCCGCCCACGACCCGACCCAGCCGCCCAGCGACTCCCCGACCAGGTGGGCGCGTTCGGCGCCGACGGCGTCCAGGTAGGACATCAAGTGCTCGACGTACGCGGGGATTTCGCCCGGGCGGTCCGGTTTGCCGGTGTAGCCGTGGCCGAGCATGTCGATGGCGTGGCAGCGGTAGCGCTCGGCGTGCGCCGGGATGTTCCGTACGAACACCTCCAGGTGGCCGGTCGTGCCGTGCAGGAACACCACGTGCTCGCCGTCCTCGGGGCCGGCCTGCAGGGCGCGGGTCTTGAAGCCGCCGGTCTCCACGTACGCGTGCCGGTAGTCGACGCCGGTCAGTTCGTTCCAGATGCTCATGGCTGCCTTTCGGTGCTCTGTACGGGGTCGAGGACGGCGACGGCCATACCCGTCAGCCACTCGGGCATCGGCTCGTAGGCCAGCCGTCGGCCGGGGGCGTGGTCGAGCAGGGCCGCCATCAGCAGCCAGGTGCGTACTTCCTGGGCGCCGTTGCCCGCCGCCTTCTCCAGCTCCTCGGTGGAGTAATCGGTCATGCGGTGGGTCCGGCCGTGCTCCACCAGGGACAGGAACTCGTCGTCGAACTCGGGGTTGAGGGCGGCTTCGGCGGCCCGGATGATCTCCCGGCGCCGGGCGTCGTAGTCCTGCCAGTTCTCCCGGCCGTTCAGCCAGGCGCCGACCATGAACTCCTCGTCCTCGCCGTGCGGATCGCGCCAGTCGGGCCAGGGCAGCCGGTGCGAGAGTCCGCCGGAGCCGATCACCGCGACGCGGCGGTCGCCGGGAAAGGCGAGTACGGCGTCCCTGATGGCGCTGCCCAGCTGCTCGCAGCGCGCGAGGGTGGGCAGCGGAGGGGCGAAGACGTTCACGACGAGCGGGACGATCTCCACGTCAAGGCCGTCGAGCAGGTACTGGACGGCGTGCGACTGGCCGTGGTCGATCTGCAGCCGGGCCGAGTACGCGGGGTCGAAACGGCCGCCTTCCACAAGGGAGTTGGCTATGTGGCGGGCGAGCGGCACATCCACCGGCTGCGGCCCTTTCGGGGTGCCGGACTCACCGCTCGCGATGCACTCGCCGACGCCCAGGGTGAAGGAAGGGATGAGGTCCAGCCAGAAGCCCCGGAAGTGGTTGGAGCCGACGAGGATCACGGTGTCGGGGCGGGCCGCCGCGAGCTCGTCGCGCGCCGCCTTCAGCGCGTCCCGGAACCGTTCGGCGCGGTCCTTGTGGAGGGTCTCATCCCAGTGGGTGTTCATCAGGGTGCTGTGCGAGGCACCCACGCCCAGGACGATCTCGGTCATGCTTCCACCTCGGTCCGGGAGCGGGTGACGGTGTCGACGGCCGTACGGATCAGATGACGCGTCAGCTTTTCCATGGCCCGTACGTCGACGGTGTTCATGCCCTTCGCGAAGTCGATCTCGAAGGGGGCCTCGGTGACCTTCGGCATGCCGACGCGGACGGTGGGGATGCCGCGACCGCGCAGGATGTTGGCGTCGGTGGCGCCGCTGTTGCCGCGGACGATGTCGTGTTCGCGTCCCTCCAGGGACTCCCAACTCGCTTGTGCGGTACGGGAGATCCAGCTGTGGGGGTCGGTCCGTGTGCCGGGGATGGCCAGCACCATCTCGGCGGTCACGTCGGTCTTCGGCAGCTTGTCGAGGGCTGCGAGAAACTCGCGCTTGGCCTGCATGGGCGTGGTGTCCGGGCTGATGCGGAGGTCCACCATGAGCGTGCAGGCGGCCGGGGTCACGGCTGCCATGCGCGGCCAGCCGCCGCGTACCGACGACACGATGCCCTGCGGGGCGACCGTGCCGGCGGTGTGGCGGTCGGCGTACTCGACGAACCACTCCTCCAGGTGCCGGGCGACCTCCCCGGCGCGGGCGATGGCGTTGTCGTACGGGAGCCGGTGACGCGAGCCGACGTAGGTGTGGGTGCCGCGGACGGTGACCTCGAACCAGACGAGGCCGACCTCGTCCCAGGAGACCGTCCAGCCGGGCTTGGCGATGACCGCGTAGTCGGCCCACACGCCCTGCTCCAGCAGGAACGAACAACCCACTCCCTGACCGGTGTTGTACCGGGCGCCGACCGGACGCGCGTTGGTGGGCATACCGCCCGCGCCGAACGCGGCGACCAGATCGCCGGTGAGCGGGATCCCGGCCCGGGCGATCGCCTCGGCTGCCATCATCACGCAGGCGGCGTGCCCCTTCGGGTTGGACGCCCCGAGTCCGGTCACCAAGTCCCCGTCGACGACGGCCCTCGGGCGCATGTCGTCCCTCAACTCCGGCCCGATCCAGGGGAGATCCTCGCTCTCCTCGCCCACGGTCAGGGTGTCGATCGGTGCGTAGAGCATGAGGTCGGGGCCGGTTCCGTCGCCTTCGACGCGCGCCCAGGCGTTGGCCTGGCGGTCGTCGAGCGGCTGCACCTCGGCCCGGCATCCGGCGTGCGAGAGAGTGGCGGCGATGTGCTGAGCGAGGGGTCCCTCGTCGCCGGTCGGGCTGGGGATGTCGACGAGTCCGACGACGAGTTCGCGCAGCCGGTCGGGGGTGACGTGCCGCCAGGCTTCGGTGACCCAGGCGCTTCGTCGGTCGTCCAGCCCTGCGAGGCCCGTCGGTTGAGGGCCGCTCATTGGTTGATCCTGTGTACCTGGGTCATGGTGGTGCGCTCGAAGCGCTTCTTGGCCAGCGGGAGCGCGAGGGCGAGCGCGGCTCCGGCCAGCAGGGTGAGCAGGGTGCGGCCCATGGTCAGCCCTTCTTTCCGTTGACGGGTCCGGCGACGCCGACCGCGGCGAGCTTCTTCTCGTACTCCTCCTCGCTGAGGTTCCGCCAGGCGGTGAGCGAGATGTCGGGGCGGTAGAGCTTCTCCGGGGGTGCGTCGGTGACGTCGACCATCCAGGCGTCCTGGCCGGAGAACTGGCCGTGGAACAGCCAGCGGATGGCGCCCAGGTACTTGGCGTAGAAGCCGAGGGCCTTCCAGCCCTCGGTGAAGTTGACCATCACGCCGACGTAGCGGTGATTGTCGGCGTCGACGGGGACGTAGAACTCGTAGTGGATGAAGTTGGGGTAGGCGATGCGCAGCACGCCCGGCATGGACAGGGACGCGAATCCCGGGAACTCCTGGGCCTCGATGACCGGGTCGACCTTGTCGGCCTTGCCGGTGTTGCCGAGGTTGAAGGTCTCCTTGGGCGGCTGCTGCTTCCACCAGCGCTTGTTGGACCAGCGGCCCACGCCCGGAAAGTCGGCCTCCCAGTGGACCTCGTCCTGCACCCGGAAGATCCAGCGGCCCTGGGGGACGATCCTGGTGATGTTCCAGGTGGGCATCGCCTTGAACAGCCGCCACAGCGCGGTGCGGTGCAGGTACTTGGCATGGCCCTCGTCGAAGCCGTTCTCGCAGGCGAACCTCCAGTTGCCACCGCGGGGTTCGATGCGGCCGCCCATGACGAAGCCGTTGGAGACGAGCTCTTCGGGAAGCTGCTCGTCGATCGGGGGCGCCTCTTCGTCGGCGACGGGGATGTACACCCACACCATGCCGAGGCGTTCCTCGACCGGGTACGTCTTCACCTCGACCTTGCCGGTCAGCCGGCAGTCGGGGCCGTCGGTGATGACCGCGCAGAGCTTGCCGGTGGGCAGGTCGAAGGTCCAGCCGTGGTACGGGCAGCTGACCGTGCCCGGGAACTGCTGGTTGCCCTCGGACAGCGGCACCCCGCGGTGCGGGCAGCGGTTGTGCAGCGCGTACACCGTGCCGCCGTCGCGGATCAGCGTGATCTTCTCGCCGCAGAGCGTGAACGGGAGCGGTTTGCCGGTGATGTGGCTGGACCAGGTGACCGGATACCAGTAGCCGCGGAAGCCGGCCGCCGCCGCGTCGTAGTGGGGCCACGTCGACCAGTCCTGCCGACCGGGCTGCCCCGCCGGTCTGCGGCTGCCTCGGCCGGTGCCCTTGGAGGCGAGCGAGCCCTCACCCGTCGTCATCGTGCGTGACCTCCTGCTGCCGTCGGAACATGGCATTGAGCATCCGGGGGGCGCACGGGATCCGCCTACGGACCTGTTCCGCTGAGCAGACCGCGCCGGATCTCCACGACGGCCGCGCCTGCGACGGTCCCGTCATGGATGACATGGATGACATGGAGGATCTGTTCTCGCCCGATCTCTTTTCTCTCGCGGGACGCACCGCGCTGGTCACGGGCGGCAGTTCGGGTATCGGAGCGTCGGCCGCCCGTGCGCTGCGTGCCATGGGCGCGAACGTGGCGGTCACGTCCAGGGACTCCGGGCGGGCCCGGTCGGCCGCGGAACGACTGGCGAAGCAGCGGGTGCCGGCGCGGGGAACCGGCACCGCCGGGGAACCGGAGGTGATGGGCCTGAGCTGCGAGGTCACCGACGAGCGAGAGGTCGACGCCGCCGTCGCGGCCGTCATGGAACGGTGGGGTCGGCTGGACGTCCTGGTGACCAGCGCGGGCAGGCCGGCCCGCGGTTCTGTGGCCGAGCTGCCGACCGACGACCTGCACGGGTGTTTCGCGACCAACGTGTTCGGCACCTGGTACGCCTGCCGGGCGGCCGCGCGGGTCATGACCGGTGCCGGATTCGGGCGGATCATCACGCTCGGCTCGGTGCTCGGCTCGGTGGGAGCGCCCCAGCGGGGCGCGTACGCCGCGTCGAAGGGAGCGGTCGTACAGCTCACCAAGTCGCTTGCCCTGGAGCTGGCGGGCAGCGGGGTGACCGCGAACTGCCTGCTGCCCGGGCCCATGCTCACCGAGATGAACGAGGGTGCACGCGACGACCCGGTCACCGCCGCGTTCGTACGGCAGGAGGTGCCGCTCGGCAGGTGGGGCGAGGCCCACGAACTGTCGGCCGCGCTGCTCCTGCCGGCCTCGCCTCACTCGGCGTATCTCACCGGCGCCGTACTGCCGGTGGACGGCGGCTACTTGGCCCACTGACGCCTGCTGCGGGAGCCCCCTGACTCCTGCTGCGGCGCCAACCGACAGCCCGCGGCGAGACGCCCGTTGACGTCCCTGCCGCGACGCGGCGCCGATACGCGTCCCGCTCAGCGGACCGCGATCCATGCCCGCCCGCCCTGCCGCGTTCTAGGGTTCGCGAATTCCGCGACCGCACGCCGATGACCGATGACCAGCCGGAACCGGCGGTCTCCCGTCAACCCACCGAGGTATTCATGGAGGCACGAGCCAACAGCAGACGATCCATTCCGGGCGTCGTCGCTCTCCTCATCGCGTTGATGTCCCCGACCGCGTGCAGCGCGGCCACAACCGATTCCGCCGGGGGTTCCGGCGCCGGCGCCGCCACCGGCCCCAAGGTCCGGATCGCCGTCGGCATCGACCCCTCCTTCGCGCCCTTCTTCCTCGCCGACGAGCAGGGGCTGTGGGCGGAGAACGGTCTCGATGTCGAGCTCGTCCAGTTCGGGCGGGGCGGCGAGGGCGTCGACGCCCTCGCCGGCGGCCAGGTACAGCTGGCCGGGAACTCGGACACCACCACCATCGGCATGCTCCGGCAGAACTCCGGCCTGCGTTCTCTCCTGGTGTACGAGGAGTCGGGCCGCTACCTCAAGGTCGTCCTCGGCCCCGAGGTCGCCGACCCCTCGAAGATCCGCAAGATGGCCGTCGTACCGGGGCTCTCGGAACTCGCGGCGACCCGCTTCCTGGAGTCGAAGGGGATCGACACCAAGTCGGTCGACTTCGTCACCGCCGACCCGCCGGAAATCCCGGCTCTGCTGCAGAAAGGCGACGTCGACGCCTACGTCCTGTGGGAGCCCTGGCCGGCCAAGGGCACCGAGCTGGGCGGAAAAGTCCTGGAAACCACCGGCGACTACGGTCTGTCGTACGCCCACTGGCTCATCACGGACAACAAGTGGCTGAGCACCAACAAGACCACGGCCGTCAAGATCGCGCAGACGCTCCAGGAAGCGACCCGGCTCACCGAGTCGGACCCGGACGGGGCGGCGAGTGCCACCCAGAAGGCCGCGAAGATTCCCACCGCCCAGACCTTGAAGGCGATCGAGGAGATCGACTTCGACGTACGCGGCATCACCGCACAGGACCTAGAGGGATACGCCTCGACCGCCGAGTTCTACGCGGACACCGGCAAGGTCGAGTCCCCGCCGGACGTGACGCGGGCCGCGCTGCGCGGATGGTTCACCGAACAGACGAAGGGATCATGATGACGAAGGCCATCGAGGCCGACCGGCCGCCGTCCGGCTCGCCACCCGTGGGCGGCAGCCGCGGCGCGGCGGTGTCCGTCGACTCAGTGGACATCCGGTTCGGCTCCTTCCACGCCGTACGCGGTATCTCACTGGACATCGCCGCCGGTGAGTTCCTGTGTCTGCTCGGTCCGAGCGGCTGCGGCAAGTCCACTCTGCTGTCCGCGCTGGCCGGCTTCGTACGACCGCACCAGGGCGCCCTCACCGTCGACGGCGCCCTGATCGGCGGTCCCGATCCCGACCTGGGCATGGTCTTCCAGAGCAGTGAGGCGCTCTTCGACTGGCTGACGGTGCGCCAGAACGTGGCGTTCGGCCCGCGCATGCGCGGCAAGTCCCGTGCCGAGCAGGCCAAGTTGGCCGACGAGTACCTGGCTCTGGTCGGGCTGCGGCACTGCGCCGACCGGTTCCCGGACCAGCTGTCCGGCGGGATGCGCCAGCGGGTGCAGATTGCCCGCGTGCTGGCGAACGAGCCGCGGGTCGTGCTGATGGACGAACCGTTCGGCGCGCTCGACGCGCAGACCCGGCAGGTGATGCAGGAGGAGATGAACCGTATCTGGCGGGCCTCGGGCTGCACGGTCGTCTTCGTCACCCATGACATCGACGAGGCGATCCTGCTGGCCGACCGCGTCGCCGTCATGACGGCGGGCCCTGCGGCCTCGGTCAAGTCCGTCTACCCCGTCGACCTGCCCCGGCCGCGCGACGAGACCGACCCCGCGGCCCTCGAACTGCGCCGCGCCCTGCGGGACGACATCGGCGAAGAGGTACGCAAGGCCCTGCGCGACCAGGGCCTCGACGCGGAGGTGGACGCATGACGGTCGTCACGGCGAAACCCTCCGCCGAGCCGCGAGTTGAGCGGCGTGCGTTGCGGGACGCCGCGCGAGGACTGCGCGGGATCCTCGTGTCCGTGGTGTCCGTCCTCGTCGGCATCGGGATCTGGCAGCTGCTGGCGATGCAGTACGGCGCCTCCCTGGTCGCCTCCCCCAGCGCGACCCTGGACGCGGCGGGTGAACTCGCGGGCGACGGAACGCTCACCAACTCGATCATCGCCTCCAGCCGCCGCATCCTGATCGGCTGGGGACTCGGTCTGCTCGTGGGCGTACCGGTCGGCCTGCTCATCGGGCAGATCCCCCTTGTACGCCAACTCCTCGACCCGTACATCGAGTTCTTCCGCTTCATCCCGCCGGTCGCGTTCGTGACGCTGGCGGTGGTGTGGCTGGGCATCGGCGAGTCGTCGAAGGTCGTGCTGATCTTCTACACGGCGGTCTTCATCGTCACGCTGAACACGAGCGCCGGCGTGATGGCCGTGAGCGAGTCGAAACTGCGCGCGGCGGCGAGTCTCGGCGCGAGCCGCCGGCAGATCCTGCAGGGGATCGTGCTGCCGTCGACCGTGCCGTACATCGTCACCGGGGCGCGCCTCGCCATGGGCAACAGCTTCCTGACCATCGTCTCCGCCGAGATCGTCGCCGCCCAGGTCGGGCTCGGCTCGCTGATCTGGACGTCCCGCAACTACGGCCGCATCGACTGGGTCTTCGTCGGGATCATCACCTTGGGCATCCTGGGGTTCGTCTTCGACCGCGTGCTGCGGATCGTGGCTTCCCGGGTCCTGCGTCGATACGGAGTGAAGCTGTGAGTGGCGAGACCTCGCGTGCCCTTGTCCTGGAAGAGTTCGGCACCCTGCCCCGGTTGGTGCAGCGGCCGGTGCCCGTACGGGAGCCCGGCCAGACCCTCGTACGCGTACGGGCGGCGCAGGTGGGCCACCTCGATCTGAACGTCGTGGACGGCAGGTTCGGCATCCTGCCGGATCTGCCCGCAGTGCCGGGCACCACGGCGTGCGGGGTGGTTCTGGCCTCGGACACGCACGTCGAGGGCAGCCTGGTGAGGATCAACGGCAAGGGCCTTGGACTGCGCCGGGACGGCTGCTGGGCCGAGCACGCGGTCGTGCCGGATGCCGCCGCGGTCCCCGTGCCCGAGGGCACGGATCCTGCGCTGGCGTGCAGCTTCTTCTCACCGGCCGGCACGGCCTGGGCGGCGGTGCACTCGGTCGCGGCGATACGGCCCGGCGAGCGGGTCATGGTGAGCGGTGCTGCGGGCGCGGTCGGCGCGCTGACCGTTCAGGTCGCCGCGCGCGCCGGAGCGGAGGTGATCGGGGTGGTGGGCCGCCCGGTCAAGCTCGGCCATGTGCCGGCGCCCGGGAAGCCGGTCCTGGCGGCCGAGTTGTCGCCGGAATCCGTGGGCGGGCCAGTGGACGCGCTGATCGACACCGTCGGCGGGCCGGTGCTGCGCGACTGCCTCGGGCTCGTCCGCCCGCGCGGGCGTGTCGCACTGGTCGGCTACACCGCGGGGCGCGACTTCACCGTGGACCTCGCGGACTTCCTCCTCGCCGACGTGGCCCTGCTCCCCGTCAACCTGATGTCGCGGGGCAAGGAGATCGCCGCGGACGCCGAGCGGATGCTGGGCGAACTGGCGTCGGGGGAGCTGACGTTGCCGATCGAACGGTACGGGCTCGCTGCGCTGGCGGAGGCGGTGGAGCGGCTGCGGACCGGGGAGGCGGTCGGGAAGGTGGCGCTGGACTTGACCTGACGCGCGTCCGCCTCCGAACTCTGCTCTGCCATCGCGGATCCCTCCCGGGGGGCCGGGGTCTTGCTCAGATCGTGGGCCAGGTCGTGCTGACGAGCGGGCAGGGGCTACGCCGGGAAGAGTTCGGGCAGCAGCCGGTGGGCGTCGGCGCGGGCCGGTTCGACCGCGTCGAGGGGCGCCGACGACGCCGGCCAGCGCAGCGTCACGCCGATGTCCGCCCAGCCGCCGACGGTAGCCAGGAACTTGTCCAGCGCCGGGTTGGACAACCCGCGGGCCTGCAGCGGCGCGATGTGCCGGACGAAGAACGCACCGATGCGGCGCTCCACGTCAGCTGCCGCGGCCGGATCCGTCGTCATCAGCCGGTACCACGCGACCGCCCCGCGCGGCGACATGGCTGCGACGTTGGAGTAGCTGCCGTGCGCGCCACGGGCCAGCCCGGACGCCAGCAGATGGCCGGGCACGAAGATCGACAGCCGGGGCACGGTGTCCGCCATCGCCGCGTACCAGGCGTCGTCGCCGCCGGCCATCTTGACCCCGATGAGTTGGGGCACCTCGGCGGCCACCCGTCCCAGCAGCGGCGGTGGCACCTGGGTCTTGGCGTGCGGCGGGTTGTACAGCACCAGTGGCACGTCACCGGCGGTCTCGGCGGCACCGACCAGGAAGCGCACGACCTCGTCGTCGCACAGCGGGACCCAGTCCGGCAGGATCACCTGGATGGCGCCCGGTCGCAGCGCGGCCGCGCGCCGGATGCGGTCGAGCATCGTCGGGGCTGCGGGATGCGAGGCACCGATCTGGTACGGCAGCCCGGCCGCCTCGCACCGCCCCGCCAGCACCGCGTTCACCCGGTCGAACTCGACTTCGTCGAGGGTGTAGAACTCGCCCGCGGTGCCGTGGGCGTAAATGCCGTCGACGCCGCTGGTCAGCAGCGCGTCGAGCTGGCCCGCAGCCGGTCCCAGACGATGTCGCCCCGGCCTTCGACGGGGAGCAGGAGCGTGCCCCACACCCCGGTGACCTGATCGGCCGCCAATGGCTTCATCGATGCTCCCTCCGGACGGGGATCGCGCTCATGATCTGATCCCCGAATCGCGTACGTGCCCTCATGCCCGCTGAAATTACCCACCCGCCCTCGGGGCGTTCCCCGGGCCTACTCTTGTTCCCCGCTCGGACAGGCAGTGCGCTTCGTCCTGTGCCGCGCCCCTCGAAAAACCCTGGCCACCCGGTCCGGTGGACGTAGCGCAGCTCCTTTCAGTGCCGTGGGCGGTGCGAAATCCGCTGCTGTGAACCCCGGGTGGCGGTGTACGGTCGTGCCCTGGCGGTTTCCCGGCCGCCTCTGGGTCCGCAGGCAGAGCTGCAAGCTCACCGGTTGCACAGGAACATCACTGGCAGATCTTCCAGCCCGATGTCGCGGACCCGCGGGCGCCGAGGAAGGACTGCCTTGTCCGATCAACCACGCCGTCTCCCCGACCGGCCCAGCCTCCGGTACCTGAAGATCGAGGCGAAACGTCGCCTCTCCACAGGGGAGTTCGCGACACTCCACGAAGCCCAGCTGGCCATCGCCCGTGAGCACGGGCTGCCGAGCTGGACCGCACTCAAGGAACGCATCGAGGCCGAAAACCCCGCGAGCCACGCCCTGGCGCACGTGCGGTGGGTGATGTCGCGCTTCGCGGCGGCCGGCACCCCGGGATGGACACCCCCCGACGAGGAGGAGCTGCGCCGACACTTCGATGACCGGTACCTGAGCCTCGTGCCGACGGACTGGGTGACCCACCTGTTCGCCACGGTCGCCGAACGACTGCGCGAGGGCCTCGCTGACGTGCAGGCCGAACCGCTGTACCTTCGCGCACGCGTCGCCGACCTGCGCATCGAGGCAGCGACCGAAGCCGAACCACCGCACCGGCTGAGCAGTCTGCAGATGTATCCGGCGCGCGAAGCCGGTGCCGATGTCCCTGGTGGGCCGCCCACCCCTGGTTGAACCTGCAGGTGCGCCGGGCCAGAAGGCAGGCCCGGCGAGTCGCGACCTCGTGGGCGTAGTGGGTGCGTTCCAGTCACGCTGCGCCGCGTCGACACTTCGGGGATCGCCGGGGACTGCTCGACGCCCTCGCGGAGACCGGATTCGTTCGCCTGGGCGCCACTCTGCATGCCGCGCTCACCAAGAGCGATGGCGTGCGCGACTTCCCCATGCGCGTGCAGGACGCCGCTTCGGCGTACGCCCACTTCGCGATCGAGAACGCCGCGCTGTATGAGCTGATGAACTCCAGCAAGCACCATCCGGGAACGGCCCTGGTCACCCAGGCCGCTGCGGCCGCGTTTGGACAGATGACCGACCTGATCAAAGAAGGTCAAGCGCACGGCGCACTGGAACAAGGCGATCCTGAGGAGGTCGGAATCATCCTCGCCGCCACCGTGCAAGGCATCACCACCATGGTCAACAGCGGAATGATCGGCGTGGAGCGGCTCGATGGACTCGTCAACACCGCGGTCTCGCAGTTTCTTCGAGGCGCCCGCCCCCTCGGGCCGCAAGGATCTCCGAGCCGGCGCTGACGGCTTCCGCCGGTTGGAGATGTCGGTGTCAGGCGAGTACGACCACGGCATGGCCCCGGCAGCAGACGGTTCCGGGGCCGTCGCCGTGCGCGGCCGAGCAGTGCTCCACCAGGTCGAGCGTGACCTCACCACGCGCTCGATCAACCTCGCGTACCGTGCCGGTGACCACGAGCCGGTCCCCCGCATGGGCGGGCGCCCGGTTCTGCCACGCGACCTCGCGCACCCGCCCGGTCTCGCCGGCGAAACCCGCCGCGGCCCGGTGGAAGAGGCAGCCGTGCAGCTGCGCCATGACGACCGGGTCGGCCAGCCCTTCGGACCGGGCGAAGGCGGTGTCGTAGTGGATGCGATGGGTGTTGCGGGTGACGGCGCCGAAACGCAGCAGGGCGACCGCGTCGGGGGTGAACTCCACGGGCGGTACCGGCTGCCCGACGGTGACGTCGCCGTATCCCCTCACCTGGCGATGAACCTCTCCGTGACCTCGACGAGCGTTCCGCGCGTCGTGCTGTACGTCTTCTCGACCGTGAGCAGCAGGAACCCGTCCCCCGCCCCTTTGCGCTCAACTGCCGTGAGAACCCGGAGCAGTTCGATCGCGTCCCCCGGCCGCACCTCGTCCGTCCAGCGCACCTGCTGACCACCTGCCATGAGCCGGACGTCGAGCCCGTCGGTGCCGGGGACCTCGTCGCGGTACATGCCGTCCGGCCGGACCTCGTCGGGGCCGGCTCCGGGCGCGCCGCGCAGCAGGCTGACGACGTACATGGGGTGGACGGTGAACCGGGAGCTGTCCGGATCCGTCAGGTGCGGCGCGGTCTCGCCGGCCGCCCGGGCGAACTCCGCGGCGTCCTCGGCCCGTACGACACCCAGCTGCCGTCGCTCGAACCGCCCGGCCAACGCCCGTGCCCGCTCCTCGGCCAGGTCAAGACCGCTCGCCATGCACCGCCTCCACATTCGAGAGCCACACCCGTACGTCCGGACGCTAGCCGCGACGCCTTCCGCGTCACCACGGAACCGGCCCGCTCAGCGGACCGCTCCGCTTGGGCGGGCCCGACTCGCGGGACACCATGCGGGACATGGACCTCATGGACATTCAGCCGCCTCCGCAGGGCGCCTACGCGGAGGCGGACGGCGTCACCTACCACTACATCGAGATGGGCGAGGGAAGCCCCACCGTCTTCCTGCACGGCGGCGGCCCGGGGTGCACGGGCTGGTCGGACTTCGGGCAGGTGGCGCAGCTGTTCGCCGAGGACCGCCGGTGCTTCCTCGTCGACATCCTGCAGTACGGGAAGTCCGCGAAGCCGGTCATCAAGGGCCCCATGTGGGACTACCACGCCGCCAAGACCGTGGCGCTGCTCGACTCGCTGGGCGTGGCACGCGCCGACTTCGTCTGCAACTCGTGGGGCGGGACCATCGCCCTCAACCTGGCCGCCAAGTACCCCGAACGGGTCCGGTCCCTCGTCATCACCGGCAGCATGCCGGTCTTCTACGGGCCGCTCGCGCCCCTCCCCGAGGGCGCGCGTCGTGGTCGCAACGCCCGGGATGTGTACTACGGCGGCGACGGCCCTTCGCCGGAGAAGATGCGCGAGCTGATGGCCCGCCTGGAGTGGTACGACGCGGACGCCATCCCCGAGGGCACGGTGAAGCTGCGTCACGAACAGAGCCTGGACCCCGAGGAGATGGCACTCGCCGCCGCGTCCGACAACCCGCGCGGCGACTGGCAGGACCTCACCGGGGAACTGGGCCGGATCGAGGCGCCGTCGCTGTTCATGTGGGGCATGTACGACGCGTTCCTCACCCCGGACTACCCGCTGATGCTTGCCCGGATGGTCCCCCGGGGCAACCTCCATGTGATGAGCCGGACGTCCCATCATCTCCAGGAGGAGCGACCGCACGACTACTACACCGTCGTCACCGGTTTCCTGAACCAACAGCACGACTGACTTGCCGAGGAGCGACAGTGAGTGAATCCGTGGTGCGCGTCGTCGAACTGTCCAGTCCCTTCGCCCGTTTCGCGGGCAGGCTCCTGGTGGGCCTCGGTCACGAGGTGGTGCTGGTCGAACCGCCGGGAGGCGATGCGACCCGGCACGAACTCGACGGCGACGCCTTCGCTCACTGGCACGCCGGGAAACGCTCGGTCGCCCTCGATACGGGCGCGCCCGAAGGTGCCGCTGAACTGCGCCGGCTCCTTGAGGGCGCGGACGCGCTGCTCGACGGGAGCACCGAGGGCGCCGAGCCGGTCACCGCCGGTCTCGACCACCTCGTACACGTACGGGTCACCCCGTTCGGCCTCGTCGGCCCGCGCAGCTACTGGCAGGGCACGGATCTGGTGGTGGCCGCGCTCGGCGGCATGCTGGCGCAGGTCGGCGATCCGGACGGCCCGCCCCTGCGGCTGCCGGAGAACCAGGCGGAGCAACTCGCCGGCGTCAACGCGGCGATCGCCGTCCTGCTCGGCCTGCGGGCGCGGCGCAGGGGTCCGGGGCAGCTCATCGACGTCTCCGCGCAGGCGTGTGTGGCCGCCGCGCTGGAGGCGGGAGCCCTCGCCTATCTGCACGAGGACCGCGTCCCGCCGCGCCCGGGACGGGTGCATCCGCTGGTCCCGCACGGCCTGTTCAGGGCCAAGGACGGCTATCTGGGCGGTGGGCTCGGCGGCAGCCCCCGCATGTGGGACGCGCTGCTCGCCTGGTTGCGCGAGGAAGGCGCGGAGGCCGATCTCGCGGAGCCCAGGTGGCAGGACCCCGTTGAGCGCAAGAAGCATCAGGAGCATGTGTTCAAGGTCGTGCAGGATTTCGTGGGCGCATGGCCGAAGGCCGAGTTCGCGGAGCGGGCCCAGGCCAGGAAACTGCCGTGGGCCGCCGTCGACCTGCCCCACGAACTGCCGGACAACCCGCAGCTCACCGCGCGCGGCTTCTTCACACAGGTCCGAACGGAGCAGGGAGAACGGACCGACCTCGGCTTCCCCTTCGCGTTCCCGGAGGGCCGCCGCGTCACGGCGCTCAGCGTGCCCGGGCCCGGTGCCGACCAGGCGCTGCTCGACGAACCTCGTGCGGCGCGCCCGGTCGACGGCGACTCCCCCGGCCTGCCCGCCCTGGACGGCGTACGCGTCCTCGATCTGACCTGGGTGCTCGCGGGCCCGTACTGCACGAAGGTCCTCGCCGACCACGGCGCCGACGTCATCAAGGTCGAGTCCGTCCGCCGCCCCGACCCGACCCGCTTCGCGCCCTTCATGCACCTCTCCCGGGGCGACCACACGGACCCGAACACCAACGGCTACTTCAACGAGGTCAACCGGAACAAGCGCAGCATCGCGCTCGACACGCGGACCGAGGAGGGCGTCGCGGTACTGCGCGAACTCATCGCCTCCTGCGACGTCCTCGTGGAGAACTTCAGCGCCACGGTCATGACGGGGCTCGGCCTCGGCTATGAAGCGCTGCGCGAGATCAACCCGGGCCTCGTCTACGTGAGCATGTCGGGCATGGGCCACACCGGCCCGCGGTCCGGCTGGGTGTCGTACGCGGACACCGTCTCGGCCAGTGGCGGACTGACCGGGCTCACCGGCTGGGGCCCGGACGACGTGGTGGGCGTGATCTACGGCCACGGCGACATCGTCGCGGGACTCCAGGCCGCGCTGGCCACGGTCGCCGCGCTGGAACACCGTGCGGAGACTGGCCGCGGGCAGCACGTCGACCTGTCCCAACTCGAGGCGATCGCCGCCCACATGGGGACGAGTCTCCTCACATCGGCACGGTCGCCGATGGGCAACGCACACCCCCGGTGGAGCCCTCAGGGTGTGTACCGCTGTCTGGGTGCCGACCGCTGGCTCGCCGTCAGCGTCCGCTCGGACGAGGAGTGGACGGCCCTGTGTCACGCCATCGGGCAACCCGGACTGGCCGAGGACGCACGGCTGTTGACCGCCGACGGCCGCAGGCGGGAGAGCACGCTGGTCGACGGCGTACTCGGCGACTGGGCGCGCGGCCTGCCCGCCGACGCCGCCGCCGAGCTGTTGCAGGAGCGAGGGATTCCGGCCGGTGCCGTGCAGGACGGCCGGGAACTCGTCGAGCACGATCCGCAGTTGAGGGCACGTGGCTTCTACGTCCGTCTTGAGCACCCGGCCGCGGGCGCCTTCCTCCACGAGGGCGTGCCCGTCCGCCTCACCGGCACACCGGGCGGCATACGCAAGCCCGCGCCCCTGCTCGGTGCCGACACCTACGAGGTGCTGAGCGAGTGGGCCGGGATCCCGGCCGAGCGGCTCGGTCGACTGCGGGAGGCCGGAGTGCTTCAGTGAACGCCGTGACGATCCCGCTGAACGCCATGACGATCCCGCAGTTGCTGGACTCCTCGGCGGAGGAGTACGGGGACCGCGTCTTCCTGCGCGTGGGCCGGACAGAGCGCACGTACCGGCAGACCCGTCAGGCCGCGGCGACGACGGCGGGAGCGCTCGCCGCACGCGGCTGCCGGCCGGGCGACCGGGTCGCGGCCCTGCTGTCGAACCGGGTCGAGTTCGTCGACCTGATCCTCGGCTGCGCCTGGCTCGGCGCGGTGCTGGTGCCGCTCAACACCGGTCTGCGCGGCCGGAGTCTGCGTCACGTCCTGCGGGAGGCGGCGCCGTCCTTCCTGCTCACCGAGGCGGAGGCGGCCGGCCGGGTGGTCGAGTCGGGTTACCGCGGCACGCTCTGGACCGTGGGCGAGGAGGACGCCCCAGGACCGGGAGAGGCCGAGGCTCTCCCACCGGCCGCGGTCCGGCCGTACGACACCGCTTCGATCCTGTTCACCTCGGGCACCACGGGGACACCACGAGGGGTGCGCTGCCCGCACGCGCAGTTCGCCTGGTGGGGCCGCAACGTCGCGGACTCGCTGCGGCTCACCTCGGACGACGTGCTCTACACCTGCCTTCCGCTCTTCCACACCAACGCCCTGAACGCGCTGGCGCAGGCCATGGTGGCCGGTGCCGCCTACGCGCTCGACGAGCGTTTCTCCGCCTCGAAGTACTGGGCGAGGGTGGCGGAGACCGACGCCACGGTCATTCATCTGCTCGGGGCGATGGTGCCCATGCTGCTGGCCCAGCCGCCCGGTGAGCAGGACCGCGGGCACCGTGCCTGGCGGGGCCTCTCCCCCGCCACTCCGGGCCCCGCCTGGGAGCCCTTCCGCGAGCGCTTCGGCGTCACTCTCGTCGACGGATTCGGCTCCACGGAGACGAACCTCGTCATCGGTTCCACCCCGGCGCAGCAGCGGCCCGGTCTCATCGGCACCGTGCGCGACGGCTTCTCGGCACGCGTGGTCGACGAGGCCCTCGTTCCCGTCCCGGACGGCACGCCCGGCGAACTTCTCGTCCGCAGTCAGCAGCCGTTCGCCTTCTGCACCGGCTACTTGGGCGAGTCGGCACCACCGCCCCACTCCTGGCGCAGGACCGGCGACCGCGTGATCCGTGAGCCGGACGGCTGGTTCCGCTTCGTCGACCGCATCAAGGACGTCATCCGGCGGCGCGGCGAGAACATCTCCTCGTACGAGGTGGAGGCGGCCGTCCGCTCCCATCCGGCCGTCGCCGAAGCCGCGGCCTTCCCCGTTGCCTCGGAGCTGGCCGAGGACGAGGTCATGGTCGCGATCGTCCTCCGGCCCGGCAGCATGCTGGACCCGGAGGACCTGACCCGGCACTGCGCGCGCGAGCTGCCCACGTTCGCCGTACCCCGGTACATCGAGACGGTCCCGTCCCTGCCGCTCACCGAGACCGGCAAGGTCCGCAAAGCGGTGCTGCGCGAACGCGGCGTCACCGCCGCCACCTGGGACCGGACCGCCGGCGCACCTGCGAAGGCCTGATGTCAGCCTGAGAAGGCGAGAGGCCGGTACGGCCCATACGTCCACGTGCCCGCTGGCATCGTGGCATGCACCGGCCAGCCGCTCGGCTGCACCCCGCGGCGGGACGCCATTTCGGCATCGATCGGCAGCGCCGCCCGTGCTGCGTCGGCATCCCAGGCGCCCTGGTCACGGGGCAGGAACAGCTCGTACGCCCCGTTCAAGACCTACGGCGAGTCACCCGGCGGACCCGGCTCCTCCATCACCACCGCCGACCTGGCCGCGCTGCGGTCCCGGGTGCCGGCGCGGGGCAGCTGGCAGGGGCGGGCGCGGATGGCCGGAGTCGACGTACCCGTGGTGACCCTGGCCAGCGACATCACCGAGCAGGGCGCGCTGCTGGTGCTCGTACTGACCGAGGACGCCCCGGTGCCGAAGGAGCGTCTGGCATCCGCCCAAGCGCTGTGGGACCTGCTGACCGCGCATCGGGAAGGCCTGCGGAGGGAGGCGATTCCCGGCATGCTGGCCGTGGGCCGGGCGGCGGCAGCGGCACGCGCCATGGCCATCACCGAACTCGGCGACGCCCACGGAACCGCGCTGACCGCCCTGCTCGGCGTCCTTCGCGACCGCGGCCTGGACGCCCCGAACGCCCGCGCGCGTGCCATCGATCTCGCCGTCTCCGCCCTGACCGAACTGCGCTCGCTGGCCGAGCTCGACCGGGCGCTGATGGAGGAGCGCGCCGGGGACGCCTTCGAGCGGCTCGCCGTGTCGCTGCGCCGGATCCTGCGCGCACGCGGGGTACGGCTGGACGTCGGCCCACCCGGCGCGGAGGAAGGCGCGGACCGGCTGCTGCCCGGTGATGTGACCGCCACGGCATGTGCGACGGTCCGCGCCGCCGTGCACGCCTCGCTGGAGGAGCAGGAGCACGCGCCGGACGGTGCGCGCCGCATTCACGTCAGCTGGGGCGGGACAGCCTGACCGCCGCTGTCCTTTCGGACGGTTCGGACTGGTCGAAAGGAGGGCAGGCGAGGTGGCATGAGGGCATGCCAAGGAGCGCTGCCTCGAGTTCAGCTTGAGTTGCGTCCCGCCGCACCCGTCGCGAGCAGCCCGTTGACCACGATCTCCGCCAGTGATTCCGCCGTGGCTGCGAGCTGCTCCGGCGAGGCGGGCACGGGCCTGCCCAGGCGCCGCGCCAGAGGCCCCTCCAGAATTCCCGAGACGGGAGGGATGACGGCGAAGAACAGCACGTCCATCGGGATGGGCGCGATACGTCCGGAGGCGACGAGCCGCTCGATGCTCGGGATCATGAGCTGCAGGGTCGGAGCGATGTAGCGCTCGTACAGGTAGTCCAGCCGCTCGGTGTCCCGGGACAACTCATCGAGCATGATCCGATCCATGCGCGGCGTGTCCACAGCGGTCAGGTAGAAGCCGGTGATGAGCTGCCGCAGACGCTCGGCGTCGTCGAGCGAGGTAGCAACCTCTGGCAGGCGTGACAGCTGCGTCTCCAGCGCGGAGTCCACCACAGCGCGCCAGAAGGCCGACTTGGACCCGTAGCGGTCGTTGATGAAGTTGTGGCTGACGCCCAGGCGGCGGGCCAGCTCGCGTGCGGAAGCGTGCTCGTAGCCCAGCTCCGCGAAGGCCTCCAGCCCTCGCTGCAGGATGCTCTCCTCTTCGGGCACCGCGGGAGTACCCGCACCGGGGCGTCCCGGCCGTCGGGTGGATTCGGCTCTTGCGCCCACCGTCGCCTCCAAAAATGTTTCTCGTGCCTGCGTGGCCTGCGTCCCCGACAGGGCCCGCAAGCATCTCGCGGATCCGCGACCAGCTTACTTGACACCTGTCAGAATGAGGCTAATCTGACAGGTGTCAGAGAGTAAATCTGAAGCAGAGAAGCGACTTGAGCAGCCGCTTTTCCACAGACTGATCCGCGCGGATCGGCAACCGAGCACGTCTCCCCCCTCACCTGGCGGCCGGACGGCCGCACCTGCTCGAAAGTGAGAGCCCCATGGATGCGAAGCACACACCCCACATGGCCGACCACGTGCTGACCCTGCTCACCGCCGGGGATCCGCTCGCCGATGCCGTCGTCGCCGAACTCGACCATTACGGCCCGCGGGCACAGCGTGCCCTCGACGCGGGCCTCAGGCGCGGCCTGCCCAGTCTGGGCCAACAGCCCCCCGCGGCCGTCGCCGCACTGCTGAAGCAACTCGAGGCCACCCCTTCCTGGATGGACCCGCTGATGCTCCACAGGGGCGATGTCGTGAGCCTGTCCGTGCCCCCCATGTGGTTCGGGCTCTGCTCGATCACCAGCGCACTCGCGCACAGCTACGCCTCCCCGGCCACCGCACGACTGCTGGCCCAAGCAGGCAGCCCGGCCGACATGGCCGCACACCGGCTCGCGGAGACCGGAGTGTGGGCGCGCCAGACCATACGGCCGGGAGGGCTGCTGCGCGGACGACCGGGATACCTGGCCACCGTCGAGGTCCGGCTGGCCCATGCCCGTATGCGCGCCACGAGCCTCACGGACTGGGACAGCGGGGCCCGGGGCCTGCTGGTCGGCCAGCTCGACATGGCCCGCACCTGGCTCGGCTTCACCCTCATCGCTTCCCAGGCCCTGGAGGCCGTCGGCATCGACATCACTCCGGAGGAAGAGCGCTCCCTCTACCGGTACTGGTCGTATGTCGCTCATCTCCTGGGGCTCGACGAAAGCCTTCACCAGGACGTGGTCGACCACGCCGGCGCCCGCCGCCTGCGGGACCTGCTGGACGCCACGACGCCCGCACCCGACGAGAACTCGACGGCGCTGACCGCCGCCATGATCGACGCGCAGGCGCACGCGATGGCCGGCGCGCCGGGCGCCGTCCTGTCCGAGGAGCAGTTGCGCCACCTCATCGACAGCGTGCTTCGGCGGGCCTTCGGGGAGGAGTGGACAGACCGCCTCGGCATCCCAGGCGTCCCCGCCGCGACCGATCTCATGGCGCTGATCAGCCAGCTCAATCGCCAGGCCCAGTACTGGCAGACCTACTCCCCCGCCTCGTCCCGGGAAGCCCGCCGGGCGCTGAAGGGACCCGCACCCGAACTCAAGTCGGCCGTCCTTCCCTGTGACGCCTCCTGCCGTCGTAACGCTGGAGCCGCTCGCCCGGGCGCCTGGGCGGCCTGATTCTCCTTCTTTCCACCACGTGACGAGCTCCGACGACGCAGCCGTCCCGCCCTTTGTCCCCCTCTTCTCATGGAGTTTCGCCATGTCCAAAACCCCCGCCGAGACGGCTGACACGGCCACCGTGTCCGTCCTCCCATCCGCCGACGCGCCGCCCCGCCATCGCTGGTGGATCCTCGCCGTCATCGGCGTGGCCCAGCTCATGGTCGTGCTGGACGCGACGATCGTGAACATCGCGTTGCCCTCCGCGCAGAAGGACCTGGGCTTCTCCGACGGCGACCGGCAGTGGGTCGTCACCGCCTATGCCCTCGCCTTCGGCAGCCTGCTCCTGCTCGGCGGCCGTATAGGCGACCTGTTCGGCCGCAAGATGACCTTCCTGGTCGGCCTGGTCGGCTTCGCCGGCGCTTCCGCACTCGGTGGCGCCGCGACCAGCTTCGAGATGCTCATCGTCGCCCGTGCCGGGCAGGGCGTGTTCGGCGCGCTGCTCGCCCCGGCCGCCCTGGCCCTGCTGACCACGACCTTCACCAACCCCAAGGAACGCGCCAAGGCCTTCGGCGTCTACGGCGCGATAGCCGGCGCCGGTGGAGCCATCGGCCTGCTCCTCGGCGGCCTGCTCACCGAGTACGCCGACTGGCGCTGGACCCTCTACGTCAACCTCGTCTTCGCCGCCGTCGCCTTCGTCGGCGGCATCCTCCTGCTCCAGCGCACCACCCGCGACAAGAGCGCCACCCTCGACATCCCCGGTGCCTTCCTCGTCGGCGGCGGCCTGTTCAGCCTGGTCTACGGCTTCTCCAACGCCGAGAGCCACGACTGGAGCTCCGTACAGACCTGGGGCTGGCTGCTCGCCGGCGCCGCGCTGCTCGCCGCGTTCACCTGGTGGCAGACCCGCTCCACCCACCCCCTGCTCCCCCTGAAGGTCCTGCTCGACCGCAACCGCGGCGCCTCCTTCATCTCCGTACTGATCAGCGGCGCCGGCATGTTCGGGGTCTTCCTCTTCCTCACCTACTACCTGCAGCAGAGCCTGGGCTACACCCCCGTCGAGACCGGACTCGCCTTCCTGCCCATGACCGCCACACTCATGATCGGCGCCACCCTCGCCACCAACGTGCTGGTCCCCCGCCTCGGCCCCAAGCCGGTCGTCCCGCTCGGCATGGGCCTGGCCGCCGCCGGCATGGTCTGGCTGACCGGCCTCGACCTGAACAGCAGCTACACCACACACGTCCTGCCGCCGCTGCTGGTGGCCGGCCTCGGCCTCGGCCTGGTGATCGCCCCGGCCATGAGCCTGGCCGTCGACGGCGTGGACGCCGAGCACTCCGGTGTCGCCTCCGCCACCGTCAACGCCATGCAGCAGGTCGGCGGCTCGATCGGTACGGCCCTGCTGAACACCCTCGCCACCAGCGCCGCCGCCGACTACCTCGTGGACAAGGACCCCAGGGACCCCGCCGTCCAGGCCCAGGCCGGCCTGGAGGCCTACTCCACCGCCTACTGGTGGTCGGCCGTCTTCTTCGGCGTCGGCCTGGTCCTGAGCGTGATCCTCTACCGCCGCGGCGTACCGGCCACCGACCCCGACGCGGCACCCGTGGTCCACATGTGATCCGCGGTGACACGAGGACCACTACGCCCCGGCCGCCAACCCTGGCAGTACGGAAAAGCGGTTGAATCCACCCCAATCCATCGCAAGCAAGGGCATCACGCGTGGTACCGCGGTACCACGCGGCCGCCGACGCTTCCCCTGTGGTCCCAGGCCCGCGACCGACCACTCCCCTAGCTTCGAACGCGGATGCCGCGGTACGTCCGTGGCCGAGCTCGAGGCGAGGAAGGCCCCAGCACATGATCGAAGCAAGTGAGCTGACGAAGCGGTACGGGGACAAGACGGTCGTCGACCATCTGAGCTTCACCGTCAAACCGGGTGAGGTGACCGGCTTCCTCGGCCCCAATGGGGCGGGCAAGTCCACCACCATGCGCATGATCATCGGCCTGGACTTCCCCACCGGGGGTTCGGTCACGGTCAACGGACGCACCTACGCGAAGCACGCCGCGCCGTTGCACGAGATCGGCTCCCTGCTGGAGGCCAAGTCCGTCCATCCGGGGCGTACGGCGTTCAACCACCTGATGGCACTCGCGTACACCCACGGCATCGCGCGCAGCCGGGTGGACGAGGTGATGGAGCTGGCCGGGCTGACCAGCGTGGCCGGCAAGCGCGTGGGCGCCTTCTCGCTGGGCATGGGCCAACGACTCGGCATCGCCGCCGCCCTCCTCGGCGATCCGGCCATCGTCATGCTCGACGAACCGGTCAACGGCCTGGACCCCGAGGGCGTGCTGTGGGTGCGCAATCTGCTGCGCCGGCTGGCGGACGAGGGACGGGCCGTGATGCTCTCCTCGCACCTGATGAGCGAGACCGCGATGATCGCCGATCACCTGGTGATCATCGGGCGTGGCCGGCTGCTCGCGGACACCACGGTGGACGACTTCACCCGGCAGGCCGGCGGCGGGGGCGTGAAGGTCGCCACCACCGAGGCACAGAAGCTGCGTTCGCTGCTGGCCGGCCCGGACGTCACGATCAGTTCCTCCTCCGCCGAGGAACTGGTGGTCTCCGGACGCGACGCCCATGAGATCGGGGCGATCGCCGCCCAGAACGGGGTGGCGCTGTACGAACTCACCCCGCAGTCCGTCTCCTTGGAGACCGCCTTCATGGAACTCACCAGCGACGCCGTCGAATACCACAGCGCTCCCGTCGACGCCCCCCGAGAGGCCGCCTGATGACTGCCACCACCCTTTCCCCCGGCCCTGCTCGCACGGCGGTGCACAAGGTGACCGGCCGTCGCGTGCTGCGCTCGGAGTGGGCCAAGTTCTGGTCGCTGCGCTCGAGTTGGATCACTCTGGCGGTCGCGCTGCTCCTGCTGGTCGCCCTCGGGTCGATCGCCTCGGCCACGTACAGTCCCGACGCCGTCCAGGACCAGGGGCCGCCGGGCTCTGGCTCCGGCGACAGTGACGCGGTCGGTCTGGCCCTGCTCGGCGTGACCTTCGCGTCGCTGGCCGTGGGCGTCCTCGGAGTGCTGATGTCGGCGGGCGAGTACAGCACGGGCATGATCCGGTCCACACTCGCCGCGGTTCCGCGACGGCTGCTGGTGCTGTGGTCGAAGAGCGCCGTGTTCGGGGTGGTCGCGTTCGTCCTCGCCACGATCGGCGCGCTGGCCGCGTTCCAGCTGGGCACGCTGGGCCTGGACGGCGAGAAGATCGCGCTGGCCATGGGCGACGACGGTGTGCTGCGCAGCCTGGTGGGCGCCGGCCTCTATCTCGGCCTGGTGGGTGTGTTCGGCGTGGCGCTGGGAGTACTGCTGCGCTCCTCCGCCGGGGCCATCGCGGTCCTGGTCGGCATCCTGCTCATCCTCCCCGGACTGGCCACGCTGCTGCCCGACTCGTGGGAGGACTCGGTCATCCCCTACCTTCCCAGCAACGCGGGATCGGCCATCTACGCCCTGCACGAGTCGGCGGACTCCCTCTCCCCCGGGGCGGGACTCGCGGTCTTCGCCGGCTGGGTTGCGCTGACGCTCGCCGGAGCGGCGTACCGGCTGGCCCGGACCGACGCCTGACCGGCGCACCGAGGACGATGGGGTTCATGACTCCGCAAGGGGCGTCGGCCTCCAAGGACACCGCCCACACCGCCCAGGGGACGCCGCTCCCGCCGCCCCCTGGGCTCGACGCCGCCTGGACACACCCGCTTCTGGGCCGTCTGCTCCGCGGGCAGAGCCGGCAGCAGCGGCTGGACCGCCGGCATCCGTGGCTCCTCGACACGGCGGTGGTGTTCGTCGTCGCGCTCATCAGCCTCCCCGACCTGCTCTCCAACAGCGACCACGGCCCCTTCGGGGAAACGGCCTACCGCGGCGAGCTGCCCTCCGGCGTCCCGTTCGTCTTCGCCGCCGCCCTCATCATTCCGCTGTGGTGGCGGCGCAGGGCCCCGGCCGTCACCCTCTTCGTGATCGCGCTGGTGAACCTCGCCCAGTGGTCGCTGGGCCTCTGGCAGCAGGCCGGCATCAGCGCGCTCGTCGCCCTGTACAGCCTGGCCCTGCACGGCTCGCTGCGGGCGCTGGGCTGGGCCGCCGCGCTGACGGTCGTCCAACTCACGCTGGCAGTCGGCGTCCTGGTGCACGTCGACCAACCGCTGCTGGCCCTCTTCTTCATGCTGGGCACGGCGACGGCCGCTGTCGCCATCGGCCTGACGCTCCGCATCCGCCGGATGTACCTGGCCGCGCTGGAGGACCGTGCCGGGCGCCTGGAGATCGAGCGCGACCAACGCGTCCGGCTCACCGCCGCCGCCGAACGCTCCCGGGTCGCGCGCGAGATGCACGACATCGTCGGCCACAACCTCTCCGTCATGGTCGGTGTCGCCGACGGCGCCGCGACCCTCGCCGCCAACAGGAACGAACAGTCCGCCGAGGCCCTGCGCATCCTCGGCGACACCGGACGGCAGGCCATGGGCGAACTGCGCCGCGTCCTGGGCGTCCTGCGCGAAGAGCAGGAGGACGTACGCACACTCAGCCCGCAGCCGGGGGTCCGCGACCTGGACGCCCTGCTGGCTCGGGTCCGATCGGCAGGGCCGACGGTGACCTACCGGACCGTCGGCGACCTCGACGCCCTGGGCGACGGCGTGCAGCTCACCGTGTACCGCATCGTCCAGGAAGCGCTGACCAACACGCTCAAGCACGCGGGTACGGGCTCGGCCGCCGAGGTCTCCGTGACCGTCGACGCAGGCAAGATGCGGATACGGATCGCCGACACCGGCGTACCGCCAGGCGCACGCGTGCCGACGACGCCGGAACCGCGGACCGGCGGCACGGGACACGGCCTGGTCGGCATCCGCCAGCGGGCCGCCATGTACGGCGGAGACGTCACCATCGGCCCGCGCGACACCGGCCACGGCTGGATCGTGGACATCGCGCTCGACGTACCGGCCGCCCCCGCTCCGTCGGCATCAGGAGAACACCTGCCATGACCACCGTGCTCATCGCCGACGACCAGCCCCTGCAGCGCATGGGCTTCCGCATGCTCCTCGAGGGCACCCCCGGCCTCACCCCGGTCGGCGAGGCCGCACACGGCTCCGAAGCCGTCCGCCTCGCCGCCGAACTGCGGCCCGACGTCGTCCTCATGGACATCCGCATGCCCGGCATGGACGGCCTCGAAGCGACCCGCCGCATCACCGCCACCGGCGGCCGCACCCGCGTCCTCATCGTGACCACCTTCGACCTCGACGAGTACGCCCACGACGGACTGCGCGCCGGAGCCAGCGGCTTCCTCCTCAAGGACGCCCGTCCCGAGGAACTCGTGGCGGGCATCCACGCGGTCGCGAGCGGCGACGCCATCGTGGCCCCCAGCCTGACCCGGCGCCTGCTGGACGCCTACGCCCACCAGGTCCTCGCACCCACCGGCGCCCCCGCGCCCGCGGACCCCCGGTTGCGGACGCTCAGCGACCGCGAACGCGAGGTCCTGGTCGCCATCGGCCAGGGCTGGACGAACACGGAGATCGCCGAACGGCTCCACCTCACCGAGTCCACGGTGAAGAAGCACGTCGGACGTGTCCTGGCCAAGATCGGGGCGCGCGACCGCATCCAGGCCGTGATCACGGCGTACGACGCCGGGCTGGTCAGAGCCAAGCAGTGACGGCCGGAGCCGTCCGTCATCCGCTCGCGAGCGTGTCCAGCAGCCAGTCGCGCCGTACGCACTGCTCCAGTGCGAAGGAGTCGGCCAGGGCGAGCACGTCGTCGTCACCGAGACCCCGGAAGAGTGCGGCGTACTCCTCGACCAGCGGCTGGCCGAGGAGGATGTGCCGCAGGAGGACGTCCATCCACTGCCGGGTGCTGAACGGCTGGGGAGAGAAGCCGGGGAACTCGTCGATCACGAGGTGTTCGAGCGGCTTGGCCAGCTCGCGGATCTCGCCATCCGGGGAACTCCAGGCCTCCGCCCCCAGGCGGTGCTTCTTCGCCATGAACGCGCCGAAGTGGCGGTGGTAGGGGCTGTCCGGCGTGGTGTGGACGAGCCCTTGCAGACCGACGTCCTTGTAGGTCCAGATGGACCAGCTCGCCTCGTGCCGGCGGTAGATCTCCAGCTGGTCGGCGAGCAGTTGTGCGCACTGCTCGTCCCGCGTCGGGTCGCCGGTGTACACCGGGCCGAACTCACCGATCCAGATCGGGGTGCCGGTCTTGCGCATGTACGCGGTGCGGCGCAGGAAGGCGTCCTCGACCTGTTCCTTGCCGGTCCAGATGCCGTCCGTGTGACCGGGGTAGCCGCCGCTGCGCGCGAAGCCGGCGCGTGCGTAGTCGTGGCAGGTGTAGACGGTGTTGTCGATGGGGTCGCCGAAGATGTCGAAGTCGGTGGAGTAGTGGTTGCCGTCGAGGAAGAGGATGTGGTGCGGGTCGACCGAGCGGATCGCTCCCGCGAGGCGGTGGTAGAAGGCGGGCAGCACCTGCCCTGACTCGTCGGCGGGCTCGTTGACCGGGTTGTAGCCGGCCACCCACGGATTGTCCTTGTAGCGGTCCGCGATGACCTCCCACAAGTGCACCACCCGGTCCTGGAAGTGCGGGTGCGTCCACAACAGCGCCACGTGCGTGGGGTTGTCGGAGTGCCACTGGCGGTTCTGGGCGCCGGGCAGGGAGTGCAGGTCGAGGACGGTGTAGATGCCGTGCCGCGCGCAGAGTTCCACCACGCGGTCGAGCCGGGCGAAGCCCTCCTCGCGGATCTCGAACGGGCGGGCATCGTCCTCGAAGTGGCGGTAGTTGACCGGCAAGCGCAGGCAGTTGACGCCCTTGGAGGCGAGCAGCGCGGCGTCGGCCTCGTCGAAGAAGACGGTCAGGAGCCGGTCGAAGAACAGCTCGTAGCGGCGCTCGCCGAGGACCTCCCGTACCGCTGAACGCATGGCGGCTTCGTTGCCCGGAAAGCCGGTGATGAAGTTCTCCATGTTCATCCAGCCGCCGAGTCCGGCGCCCTTGAGCCGGACCGTAGTGCCGTCGTGCGTCTGAAGCCGGGTGCCGGAGACCCTCAGCAGCGGGCTTGGGGCAGAGGAAAGTGTCGTCGCCAAAACGGGGGGATCCTTCGTGATGTGGAGACGGATGAGGTTCGGTGGTGGCGCGCCTTCAGGCTGAAGTGACTTCGTCGTCGACGCCGACGAAGACCCGTACGTCCCAGGCGCCCAGGCGCAGGGCCGTGCCGGCCGGTGCGGCGGTGCCGTCCAGTACGTCGGTCAGCGCCATCGGTGCCGTGA
This sequence comes from Streptomyces sp. NBC_00457, assembly GCF_036014015.1. Lineage (NCBI taxonomy): Bacteria > Bacillati > Actinomycetota > Actinomycetes > Kitasatosporales > Streptomycetaceae > Streptomyces > Streptomyces sp. NBC_00457. Next base: position 2,103,662 of record NZ_CP107905.1, read on the forward strand.
CATGCGCCGGGTCCCAGCTCCAGTTGTGGAGGACGTGGACGCGGCGTCCGTCCGGGGAGACGCCGGTGGTGGCCGTGACCGACGACGGCAGGTCCCGCCAGCCGCTGCGCGGGGCGGGCGCCAGCCAGTCGGCCAGCGCGCGGGCGAGGTCGCGGCCGGGAACCGTGCCGACGCAGGTGACCCGGCCCGCACCGTGGCGGCGGGTGGTGACGGCCGGCCAGCGGCCGAAGTGCGGATGGTCGTACGCCGCGAGCACCTCGGCGTCCAGGGCGGTGAGTCCGTCCACCCAGCGGGTGGCCGTGGCCGGTTCCGGCAGTCGCAGCGGGCTGCCGGGCGTCGCGCGCAGCGGGATGTCGGCCGCCAGGTTGCTGAACTCCTCGTAGCTCGCCCCGGCGGCTTCGACGAGCCGTCCCGGCGCCGGTTCCTGGCGCGCCCGGGCCTCGTGGTCGGCGTATCCCGTGCGCGGCCCGAGCACCAGGTGGCCGCCCGCGTGTGCGTAGGCCGCTAGCCAGTCCAGTGTGCTGTCGGCGGCCAGGTACAGCGCGGGGACGACGAGGACGGGGTGGCGGCGTGCCGCCTCCTCGGGGCTCGGGCCGGGGCGTTCGCCGCTCGGATCGTGCAGTTGACGGGCGTGCACGAGCCGGACCTGGCGGCCCGCCTCGAAGGCGCCGCGGTAGAAGGGGTCGAAGATCCCGTGGTAGGCGTTCGCGTCGGGCCCGCCGTCGGGGTCGGCCAGCGGCGGGTACTTCTGCATCAGCCACTTGCTCGGCGTCGAGTAGACCATGGTGAGGTCCGCGTCCGGTTCGAGGCCGGCGACCAGGGGCCCCGCGGCCTCCAACTCGCCTCCCAGGCGGGCCAGTTCGTCGTACGTCCGACCGGGTCTGCCACTGTGCGGGAGGATGCCGCCCACATAGGTCTCGGCCCCGAAGTGCAGGGTGTGCCAGTGCCAGTACTCGACCATCCGCGCCCCGCGCGCGACCAGCGCCCAGGCCGCCTGGCGCCACTGGCCGTCGTAGGCGGGGCGGTTGGCCCAGGGCGGGCCGATGGTGCCGGCGTTGGTCTCGGTGACCAGGAACGGGGCCTGGCGCGAGGAGTACATCCAGTCCCCGAGCTGGGCGACGGACCAAGCGCGCTCGCCGTGGAGCAGGGCGTCCTGCATGCCGTAGTAGGGGTTGCCCGCGGCGATGTCCAGGGCCTCGTTCAGTTCGTGGTCCTCCACTCCCGGGCGGGGATATGAGAGGCAGGTGGTGACGAACTGCTCGGGCAGGGCGTACTCGCGGACGATGTCGGTCTGCCAGGCGATGAACTCGGTGGTCAGCCCGGCCTGGAACTCCCGCCAGGCGACGTCGTACTGCGGCTGGGTGTTGCCGTCCGGCCTCCACAGATCGGCCCAGGTGGCCAGGCGGTGCGACCAGTAGACCAGGCCCCACTCGCGGTTGAGGGTCTCCACGTCGCCGTACTTGTGGCGAAGGTGGTCGGTGAACCGCTGGAAGACGCCGTGGTTGTGGAAGAGCTCAAGGCCGGGCTCGTTGTCCACCTGGAAGCCGATGACCGCCGGGTGGCGGGCGTAACGGGCGAGGATGCGGCGGACCACCCGCTCGGCGTGGAAGAGGAAGGCGGGGTGGGTGTAGTCGACCTCCTGGCGGGCGCCCCAGGGGATGCGCTCGCCGGTGCGCCGCTCACCCGCGATCTCCGGGTACTGGCGTGCCAGCCAGGGCGGGACCGCGTAGGTCGGGGTGCCCAGGATGACGGAGATACCGCGTTCGTGGGCGCCGTCGAGGACCGGCTGGAGCCAGTCGAGGTCGAAGACGTCGTTCTCCGGCTCCCAGGTCGACCAGACCGACTCGCCGACCCGGATGACGCTGAAGTGCGCCTCGGCCATCAGGTCGAGGTCGTTCTTGAGCTGCTCCTCGGCCTGTTCGCTGCCGTAGGGCGGCCGGTACTCGTGGTAGTACGCGGCGCCGAAGAGAACGCGGGCGGGCAGGTCCGCCATGAAGTGGGCCTCCTGAAGGCAGAGTTGGTGCACGGGGGCGGCGGGGAAGACTGCTCCCGCGGATCAGCTGCCGTTGGCCGGCTGGCTGTAGGTGGTCCCGTCGATGGTCGTGGTGAGCGTGCCGACCGCCTGGAAGTCGTTCCTGAGCATCGCGGACGGGCCGAGCGTGAAGCCTTCCGGGCCGGTGCGCTTGGTGCCCGTGTGCCGGCCGGACAGCTTCAGGTCCTCGGTCCACGTGACGCAGGCCAGGGCCGTGGCGGTGCCGGGCGTGCAGCCGAGCACCGAGTTGGAGACGCGCTCGACCTTCTCGGTGCCGTCGATGATGTGCGTACCGTCGTCGCTGTAGTTGCGGTACTCGACGGCGATGCCGATCGTCTGGGTGCCGGCGCTGTTGTTGGCGATCCGGACGGTCGCCGAGCCCTGGACCTTGCCGCGCAGGGTGTACGTCCCGGTCGGCACCGGCTTCGGCTGCTGCGGAGGTGTGTTCGGGTCGTAGGGCCGGCCCCAGGTCCGGTCGGAGACCGGCGCTGGAGTCACGGGCGCGCTGGGCTCGAAGTCCGGGAAGCGGGCGATCATCAGCCGGCTGTTGCGGCCTCCGGGTTCCGTCGAGTCGGCGCAGCGGTGCGGTGTCGGATTGGCGCCGCAGGCCAGGTTCTCGGTGTAGACGACGGCGGTGCTGTCGGCGAGCCACGCCGGGTCGGCGGCGGCGTTCCAGTTCGGGTCGGATCCGGCGTTGATCTGGAAGCCGCGGCCGGTCGCGGGGTCGACGAGCCAGGGCGAGAAGAAGCGGCGGTTGCCCGCGTTGCGGATTCCGGAGACGTAGGGGGCGGTGCTCAGTTGGGCGGTGAGCGGTGGGATGCCGGGCATGCCGGAGATGAAGTCGAGGCGTCCGGAGCCGTTGACCTCTTCGGCGAGCAGCCACTTGCCGTCGGGCGACATGGCCATCGGGTCGGTGTAGTGGGCGTTCCGGGTGATCGGCCGAGAGGCGCCGGTGGCCAGGTCGGTGGCCCAGGCGTCCATGCTGTCGGAGTTCAGGCTCTGGATGCCGAGGGTCTCCCGTCCGTCGGCGGTCCAGCCGCGCGGCTCGCCGACCATTCCGGCCTGGTTGAATCGCAGGCGGTTCCCGTTCTCGACGGCCATGGGCTGGTAGGCCGCCGCCGGGTTCTGCAGCACCGAGACGTTGGTGAGGTGGTAGCGCCCCATCTCCTGGTCGTAGGCGAGTCGGCCGACGTACGGGACGATGGTGAGGACCCTGAAGTCGACGACGTTGAACAGGAAGTGCTCACCGTCGGGACTCAGCCGCCACTCCCTGCCGTTGTTGACACCCTGCTCGTCCCGCTGGAAGAGCGGCCTGTCGTTCCAGTAGATGGGGGTGATGCGGGTGTTGGCCGGGGTGCAGCGCGGGTCGGTGACGGCGTACGTCGCTCCGTCGGCGCCGCACTCCAGGATGCCGTTGCTGACCAGGACGCGCTTGCGGTCGGGCAGTTCGTTCGCCGGTGGGTAGACGAGCTGGCTGGTGTCGATCTCGGAGCCGTAGGAGACCCCGCAGGTGACGCACTTCCACGCCTCGCCGTTCGGGAAGGTGGTGCCGTCGGTGCGGACCACCAGGACCTGATTGCCGCTGTAGACGCTCGCCGGGCCCGAGGCCGGCGCCCCGGCGTAGGTGATGCCCAGGAACACGTACTTCGGGTCCCTGGCGGGGCCGGGTGTTCCGATCCCGCCCCAGTCGGCCGAGACACAGCCGGTGGGATGCGTGCACACGCCGTCCTGCGGGACGGTCGGCGGCACCGGCAGTTCCTTGATGTCGACCCGGGGTCGATTCGTACTCGACGCGTCCGCGTCTGCGGCCATGGACGGCGGGGGGCCGGACAGAGCCGCGGCGAGCGCCATTACGACGGCCGCGGTGCCTCGCGCGAGGGTGGAACGCACACTCCGAACTCTCATGATCGTTGCAGCTTCCTCTCCGGACGTCGCGTGGTCACTTGAGCGCTCCCGCCGAGAGCCCGCTGATGATGTGGCGCTGCGCGATCGCGTAGAAGATGACGATCGGCAGGACCGCGATGATCGAGGCGGCGAGCAGGATCTGCTGTTGCGGGGACTCCGCCGAGACGAAGTTGGTGAGGCCGCGCTGTACGGGCATCAGTGAGCTGTCGTTGAACAGCACCAGGCCCATGAGGTACTCGTTCCAGACCCCCATCGCCTGGATGACGGCCACCGCGACCAGGCCCGGCTTGGCCAGCGGGAGGATGATGCGCCAGAAGGTGCCGAGCAGGGAGGCGCCGTCGATGGCGGCGGCCTCCTCCAGTTCCTTGGGCTGGCTGGCGAAGAACCCGCGCATGATCAGGATGGAGATCGGCAGTCCGCCGGCGATGAGGACGAGGATGTAGCCGATGCGGGTGTTGGCGAGCCCGAGCTCGATCAGCAGCTTGTACTGGGCGATGAACGAGGCCGGCATCGGGATGATCATGATGACGAGGATGAAGCCCACGACGGCACCCCGACCGGGGAACTCGATGCGCGCCAGGGCGTACCCGGCCAGGCTCGCGATGACCAGGATCCCGAGGACCGCGGCCCCGGTGTACAGAAGGCTGTTGGGCAGGTACTGGCTGAAGCCTCCCTCGTTCCAGGCGGTGGCGAAGTTGCCCCATTCGAAGGGGTCGGGGATGGGGTCGGTTCCCTTGTACAGCTGCTCGGCGCTCTGCAGGGATCCGCTCAGCACCCACAGGATCGGCACCAGCGCTTCCAGCGCTCCGGCGATCAGCAGGGCGTACAGGGCTACCCGTGGTCCGCGCAGACGCTTTCGCCGGCCGCGTGGACCGCCCTGCCGCGTCGGTGTCGGCGCCGTCTTCGGCTTCGGTGCCGGGTCGAGAAGCGTGTTCACGGTCACCTTCCCTTCTCCGTCCGGGAGTTGGTGGATCCGCCGAGCCTGCGGGAGACCCACAGCTGGACGCAGGCGAGGGCGACCAGGCACGCCCCGAAGATGACCGACATCGCGGCCGCGCGACCGTACTCGTTGAACTGGAAGGCCTGTTGGTAGATGTGCAGGGTGGGGACCGAGGTGTGGCCGGCGGGGCCGCCGTTGGTCAGGACCTGGACGGTGCCGAAGATCTGCAGGCCGCTCAGCAGGGTCAGCACGCTGACGATGCCGGTGACATGGGACATCCCGGGCCAGGTGACATAGCGGAACTGCGCCCAGGAGCGCGCCCCGTCCAGCGACGCGGCCTCGTACAGCTCGCCCGGTACGTCCTGGCGGCCGGCGAGGAAGAGGATGAAACCGAACCCCCAGTGGTACCAGACGAACACGGCGGCAACGGCGATCACGGCTGTCTTGGGATCACCCAGCCAGTTGTGCGTCAGGCCGTCCAGGCCGAGCGTCTTCAGCGCCTGATTGACGATCCCGATCTTGGGGTCGAGGAACCACGAGAACATGACGCCCACCACCACCGTGGAGAACACCCCGGGCAGGTAGTAGACGGTGCGGAAGAACGCCGATCCGCGGCGGGCGTGGTGCACGGCCAGCGCCATGACCATGGACACCGCGTTGGCGACGACCAGACCGACGGCGCCGAAGACGACGGCGTTCTTCATCGAGCCCCAGAACTCGGCGTCGTCCATCACCCAGCGGAAGTTGTCGAGCCCCACGAACGGCGTGTCCGGGCTCACGCCGTCCCAGGACTGGAAGCTCAGCAGAATGCCCTGGACGAAGGGGATCACCGTGAACACGGCGATCATCGCCAGCGCCGGCGCCAGGAAGACACCGGCGGCCAGCATCCGATTGCGGTGCCTCACTACGCCCTCCGCTGCGCCGTGTCGAGGTCGCCGAGGACCTCGTCCACCGAGCGCTCCTTGAGCACGATGGCCTCGGCGCCCTTCTGCAGGGCGGTGATGACCTGCTGGTTCATCTGGTTGGCCACGAGCTGGACGTCGGAGATCTTCGCGGCGATGCCGGTCAGCTGCCGCGGAATGTTCTCCGTGGGCACGGCCTGCGCGGAGGGGATCAGCGGAACCTCCTTGGCGAAGGCCGTCTGCTGGGCCGGATCGGTCAGCCACCGCACGAACTTCAGTGCCTCGTCGGCGTTCTTGCTCCTGGGGTTGACCGCGGCGCCCTTCGCGGTACCGCCCACCATGCGCGGTGTCTGGGTGCCGTCATCGGCCTTGGGGACCGGGAAGGAGCGGAAGTCCGTGAAGTCCGGGGCGGTCGCGCGAGCCACCCCGACGGCCGAGGTGCCGTCGTAGATGGCCGCGACGCTCCGGGTGTTGAAGAAGGCCTTCTCCACGTTCGGGTTGTCGCTGTTGCCGGACGGAAGTGAGCCTGTGGAGATCACGCCGGCGTCCCGCAGGTCGACCAGGAGCTGGAAGGTCTTGCGCCAGCCCTCGCTCTTCCAGCCGGCCTTGCCGGTGAAGGTGGCGTTCAGCTCCTCGTCGGTGAAGTAGTTGGAGGCATACGACTGGATCAGCTGGTTCGACAGGCTGGCCGCGAACCAGATGGGGTCCTTCCCGGACTTCTTGATCTTCCTCAGCTGCTCGATGAACTCGCTCATGGTGGCGGGCGGCCGGTCCGGGTCCAGCCCGGCGGCCTTGAACATCGCGGCGTTGACGAAGAGCCCCATGGCCGGGCTCTCCCAGTGGGCGCTGTAGATGCCCGGCTTCACGCCCTGCGAGTTGTCCGCCTCGAACGTCGACGCCTTGATCGTGGCGGGCCGGAAGGTGTCGCCCCACGCGCCCTTCAGCCGGTCGGTCAGGTCCATGGCCCAACCCGCCTTGTAGTAGGGCGCCATGGAGAAGGAGTCCATCGCCGAGTAGATGTCGGGCATGTTGCGGGACTGGGAGCTCGACTGAAGCTTGGTCAGGAAGTCGGCGGGGCCGACGTCGTCGATCTTGATCTTCACGCCGGTCTGCTGCGTGTACTTCCGCGCCAGCTGTCCGAGCGCTGCCGCCTGGCCGCGGGACTGGTTCATGAACACGATCTCGGAGCTGCTTCCCGTACTGCCCCCGCCCGACCCGCAGGCGGCCAGCGTGGTGGCGGCGAGCCCGCCGCCGACGGCGCCGAGGAAACCGCGCCGGGACAGGAATGTGGCGGCGGCCGGCGAAGCCGCCTCCGCCGTGTGGTCTCGCCTCATCGCGAGTCCTCCTCCATGGGTCGGTGACGCCGCAACTCGGTGACAATGCTGTGCGGGCTGCCGAAAATTTATGACCTATTCGAGCGAAACTGATTTCCCCCGAGTTCCGTTGACCGTGAACGCTAGGTAGGGCAGTGACCCTCGTCAACCCTCTTGCCTGCCCTTGTTTCCGCTGTTTTTCTGCGTGGACACGGAACGACAGGCATCGAAAAATATTTCGGTGATACTGTGCTGCCTGTACGGAACGCTACGTCCGGCACGGTCACAAAGGGGCAGCCATGGCATCCACATCGAGCCGCGTGACACTGGCGCAGATCGCCGAGTCCGCCGGCGTCTCGGTGGCCACCGTCTCCAAGGTCATCAACGGGCGCCCCGACGTGGCGCAGCAGACGCGCGACCTGGTGCTGGATCTGATGCGCCAGTACAACTACGGCGGGAACCGGGACGATCTGCGCGCGTACCCCACCGTGGAACTGTTCTTCGGGTTCGCGCGGCTGAGCATCTACCACACGGAGATCATCCAGAGCGTGGTGGACGCGGGGGCCCGTGAGGGCATCGGCGTGGTGGTCAGCAGACGCGGTGACCACGACCCCGCGGCCGACCCCGCCGCCTGGGCCCGCGGCCTGGCCGCCGCCGGCCGGCGCGCGGTCATTGCGGTCACGGCGAACACTCTGTCGCCCCCGATCCTCGAAGCCCTGAACCGGGTCCGGCTGCCGGTGGTGCTGCTCGACCCGGAGTCATTGCCCGACGGCTCGATCGTCAGCGTCGGCGCCACCAACTTCGCCGGCGGCCACGCCGCCGCCACGCATCTGCTGGCCCTCGGCCACCGCCGTATCGCCTACCTCGGCGGCACGGAGCACGCGTGGTCCAACCAGGCCCGGCTGCACGGGTTCCGCAGCTCGATGGAAGCGGTCGGCGTGCCGGTGCTGGGCGAACTGATCCGCCATGCCGGCACGTTCCACGCCGCCGAGGGCATCGAGCACGGCGGGCGGCTGCTGGCCGTGGATCCCGCGCCCACCGCGGTGTTCGCCGCCTCCGACGAACTGGCCGCCGGGGTCATCGAAGCAGCCCGGCGGCGCGGTCTGCGCGTACCGGACGACCTCAGCGTCGTCGGCTTCGACAACACCCCGCTGGCTCAGGTGATCTCGCCCCCGCTGACCACGATCCACGGTCCCGTGCCCGAGATGGGGACCGTGGCCCTGCGCACCGCCCTTCGCCTGGCCGCCGCAGAGGAGATCGACTCCCACCATGTCGAGCTGGCCACCAGGCTGGTCGTCCGCGACTCGACCCGAGCCCTCCCCTCCGTGACCGACCCCGACGACCCGGGGCCGACCCCGGGCGATGCCACGTCCTGAACCGCTCGGCCACCCACCCGGAAATGGAGGCGATGGCACCGATGCCCACTCCCGCTCCGTACGACCTCACGATCGACTTCGGCGGCGACCTGTTCCCGGTCTCCGGGAGCCGCCCGCGCCTGTCGTGGAAGCCCGCCGAGGGCCTACCGCCCCACGCCGCCCACGAGCTGGAGATACACGTCGAGGACCGCCCCGCACTGACGGTGCCCGTCGACGGCCACCTCCACATCGACTGGCCGGCCCCGCCGCTGAGCAGCGGCGAACACGTCCGCTGGCGCGTCCGGTCCCGTACCGAAGCACAGGCCTCCCCATGGAGCACCTGGCACGACTTCGAGGCCGGGCTGCTCGACGAGGACTGGACGGCACACTGGATCACCCCCGCCGACGATCCGCAGAACGCGCGCCTTGCCCCCGGCACCCGCCCCGCATACGCCCTGCGCGCCACCTTCACGACCACCGGCACGGTCCGCGCCCGCCTGTACTCGACGGCCCTCGGTGTGTACGAGGCGTTCGTCAACGGCGAGCGCGCGGGCACCGTCGAACTCGCGCCCGGCTCCACGTCGTACGACCACACCCTCTACGCCCAGGCCGCCGACGTCACCGCCTCCGTGCGCCCCGGCACCAACACCGTCGAGATCGTGCTGTCCGACGGCTGGTACCGCGGCCAGGTCGGTGCCTTCCGCAAACCGGCCGGCTGGGGTGAACTCCTCGCCGTCCGGCTGGAGTTGCACCTCGAACACGCCGACGGGACGCGTCAGGTCGTACGCACCGACGAGCACTGGACCTCCGCCCCGAGCCCCGTCACCCGGGCCGACCTGATGGACGGCCAGATCACCGACTTCCTCGCTCCGACCGGGCCCGAACGGCCCGTCCTCGTCGACGCGGTCACCGCGCCCCCGATCGACTGGTCTCCGGCCCCGCCCGTGCGCCGCGTCGAGGACCGCCCCGTCACGTCGCTCACCCGGCTGGCCGGCGGCGCATGGATCGCCGACTTCGGCCAGAACGCCTCCGGCTGGACCGCCCTGACCGACCTCGGCCCGGCGGGAACCCGCACGGCGATCGACTACGGCGAGCACCTCGACCCCGCCACCGGAGACCTGACCACCACCCACCTCGACATCCAACGCCCGGGCGACCCGGTGACCGTCTTCGTGCAGCACGACGAGGCCGTCTCCTCCGGAGCCGCCGGCGAGGTCTTCGAGCCCCGCCACACCGTGCACGGATTCCGGTACGCCCGCCTGGAGCGCGGCGACGTCCCGCTCGACGCGTCGAGCCTCACCATGTGCGTGGTCCACACCGACCTGCGCTCCACCGGCACCTTCGCCTGCTCCCACCCGGACCTCAACCACCTGTATGAGGTCGCCCGTTGGAGCTTCCGCGGCAACGCCGTCGACGTGCCCACCGACTGCCCCACCCGTGAACGCATCGGCTGGACCGGCGACTACCAGGTCTTCGCGCCCAGCGCCGTGCGTCTGTACGACGTGTACGGCTTCAGCCGCAAATGGCTGCGCTCGGTCCGCGACGACCAGCTCGACGACGGCCGGATCGCCAACTTCTCGCCCGACGGACGGCGCATCAAGCTCGGCACCGACCGGCGACTGGACATGATGACGGGCTCGGCCGGCTGGGGCGACGCCATCGTGCTGGTGCCCTGGCTGCTGTACGAGACGTACGGCGACCGCCGGCTGCTCGCCGAGAACTGGGACGCGATGGTCCGCTGGGTCGAGTGGGCGCTGCTCACGGCCCGCACCGCCCGTCACCCCTCCCGGGTGGCCCGCTCCGCCGAGCCGCTGCCGCACGAGGAGTTCATCTGGGACGGCTCGTTCCATTGGGGTGAGTGGTGTGAGCCCAAGCCCCGCGCCGCGGACGGCTCACCGATCGAACCGGTGGAGGACGGCCCGGACGGCTGGATGAGCACCGACAAGGGCGAGGTGGGCACCGCATTCCTGTACCGCTCGACCTCAGGCCTCGCCACCATCGCCCGTGTCCTGGGCCACGATGCCGACGCCGCCCGCTACACCCGGCTGGCGCAGCGGATCAAGGACGCCTGGCGCACGGAGTTCCTCGACGACACCGGCCGCACCACCGTCGACACCCAGGCGAGCTACGTCCGCGCCCTCGCCCTCGGACTGGCCCCCGAGAAGCTGCGAGACGCGGTCGCCGCGCGCCTGGCCGAACTGATCCGCGCGGCCGGGACGCACCTGGGCACCGGCTTCCTCTCCACCCCCGACCTGCTGCCCGTCCTCGCCGACACCGGCCATGTCGACCTCGCCTACCAGGTGCTCCTCCAGCGCACCTCGCCGTCCTGGCTCGGCATGCTCGACCGCGGCGCCACCACGGTCTGGGAGGACTGGGACGGCGTCGACGAGAACGGCGACGCGCACGAGTCGCTCAACCACTACAGCAAGGGCGCCGTCATCCACTTCCTGCACACCCACACCCTCGGACTACGACAGGCCGAGGGCTCGGTGGCCTGGGAACGGTTCGTCGTCGCGCCCGTACCCCACGCGTCGGTCACCTGGGCACGCGGCACCTTCGACAGCCCGCGCGGCATGATCGCGGTCGAATGGCGCACGGAGGACGACGAACTGCACATCACCGTCGATGTCCCGCCCACAGCCGTCGCTACGGTTGTCTTTCCCGACGGCGAGGAACTGCCACTTGGCCCGGGCAGGTTCGCGTCGCGCCGTTCTCTGGCTCGCGGCAGGTAGCGGGTGAGATCCCAGACCGCCCGTCGACAGCGCCTTCGGCCCTCGGCCTGCTACAGCCAGCGGCCGTCCTCGGCGTTCAGGACGAACAGCTTGCGCTTCGCGTAGCCGGGCAGGGCAGACCCGCGGCCGACGAGACCGGTTTCGCCGCCGGCGTAGCTCGTTTCATGTTGCCTAGTTCGTCAGCTCTGTCGTGTGGTCGGCCCTTGGCGAGCCCGTGGACACTCCCGATGAGCCATACGGCCGCCCGGACCGGCCATCACGATGACAGGCCGGACCGGGGACCCCTCCCGAGCGATATCTCAGAGCACGTTCCGCACGCCCACTACCCGTTCTGCCCCGGCGTCCGCGCCGCGTCCGCCGCGCGGCCCGGTGTGTGGCCGAAGGCGCGGCGGAAGACGTCGATGAACGCGCTCGCCGAGGACCAGCCGCACCGGTGCGCCACCACCGTCACCGGCGTGTCCTCGGCGAGCAGCACCAGGGCGTGGGAGAGCCGCAGTTGGGTGCGCCACTGCGGGAACGTCATGCCGAGGTCGGCCTTGAACAGGCGGGACAGCGTGCGATCGCTGGCGCCGACCTGTCTGCCCAGGGCCGCCAGGGTGCGGTTGTCGGCCGGGTCGGCGTGCAGGATGTCGCACAGCGCCCTGAGTTGCGGCGCGGTCGGCGTGGGGACGTGCAGCAGCTGCTGGGGGGAGATCCGCAGCTGGTCGCAGAGCACGGCGCGCAGGGGCCGGTGTTCGGGACTGTCGTCCGCCGGGTCGCGGGTACAGGCGAGGATCAGCTCCCGCAGCAGCGGGCTGACGGCCAGGACGGTGGGCTCGTCCAGGCCGAGCGGATTGGTGTCCGCGGGCAGGCCGACCAGGTGCAGTTCGAGCTCGCCGCGCGCCTGGTGGGAGTGCACGGTGCCGGCCGGCACCCAGATGGCCCGGGTGGCCGGCGCGATCCAGGCGCCCGCGTCGGTGGTGACGGCGAGCACGCCCCGGCTCGCGTAGACGATCTGGTGGTCGTCGTGCCGGTGGGCGTCGATGGCGGTGCCGGGGGCCAGCCAGCGGGTACTGGTCGGCGCCAACGACTCATGGCGGATATCCATCATCGATCGGCAGATTATCGGAAGTGCGACAGGGTGACCACGGACGACGATGGCGCCATGCCAAGGAACAAGTCGATCGTCCTGCTGTCGGTCGGACATGCCTGCGTGGACGTCTACCAGGGCGCCGTGGCGGCCCTGGTGCCGTTCTTCGTCGCCGAGCGTGCCTACACCTACGCTGCGGCCTCGGGCATCGTCCTCGCCGCCAGCCTGCTCTCTTCGGTGGCGCAGCCCTTATTCGGCGCGCTCACCGACCGGCACCCCATTCCCTGGCTGCTCCCGGTGAGCACGGTGCTCGGCGGGCTCGGTGTGGCCCTGAGCGGCATCAGCGGCTCGTACGCGCTCACGCTGCTGTTCGTGGCGCTGTCCGGCATCGGGGTCGCCGCGTACCACCCGGAGTCGGCTCGGGTCGCGCGGGTCGCCGGCAAGGGCAGCCACAGCTCCATGGGGTGGTTCTCGCTGGGCGGCAATGTCGGCTTCGCGGTGGCGCCGCTCCTGGTCACCGTCGTGATCGCCACCGGCGGACTGCGGTTCTCCCCGCTGCTGATCCTGCCCGCGCTGGCCGGCAGCGTGCTCACGCTGCCGGTGCTGCGGGCGCTGGAGAATGCGCCGCGCGCAGAGGACGGCCGGGGGGCCGCACGGGGGCGGGACGACTGGTTCTCGTTCGTGCGGCTGTCGCTGGCGGTGGTGTGCCGGTCGATCGCCTTCGTGGGGCTGAGCACCTTCATCGCCTTCCACGCCCGGGAGCAGACGGGCGGCGGTACGGCGGCGGGGACGGCCGCGCTGTTCGTGCTGTACCTCGGCGGCGCCGTCGGCACGGTCGTCGGCAGCAATCTGGCCCACCGCTGGGACCGGGTCACGGTGGTGAGCATGTCGTACCTGATCACGGTCGGTGCCGTCGCCGGTGTCGTGTTCGTGCCCGGCCCGGCGATCTACCTGTTCGTGATGCTGACCTCGATCGGCCTGTACGTCCCCTTCTCGCTCCAGGTCACACTCGCCCAGGACTACCTGCCCACGCGCGTCGGCACGGCCAGCGGGATCACGCTCGGCCTCATGGTCAGCGTCGGTGGCCTCACCAGCCCCCTCATCGGCAGCATCGCCGACGCCACCTCACTGCGCACGGCCCTGGCGCCCCTGATCCTGATGCCCGCCCTGAGCTGGCTCCTGTTCCGCACCCTGCCGGAACCGGCCGTGCCCGAGCCCCTGTTGGGCGACGGGGGCAAGGACGCCCCGCAGGACACCCGGAGCACCACCACCGAGCACAGCCGCCTCTGACCGGCGCAACGTCCGTACGGCAGCCTGCGCACCGATGCACAGAACCCCGGCCCCAACCGGGACCGGGGTTCAAATGACCCTACTTTGGTGTCCGAGGGGGGACTTGAACCGAAACCCCAACCGGTCGTGCTGCGCGCCGACCTGGAGATTCAGGCGGCCCCGCGCGCTGGCCGACGGCGGTGCGAGCCTGCTGCGTCGGATGGTGCGCCGTGACGGCGGCCCCGACGAGAGCGCGCCTCGAAGCTCATCCGAACGGGCTGTTGGAGCAGGGCCGCACCTTGCACGCAGTGACGGTGATCATGGCCACCGTCGTCGGCCTGACCTTCCTCTTCGGCTTCGGCAACGTGTGGACCCTGGCTCTGCGCCTCGGCGTGCCGGCCTGGGTGGCACCCCTGGTGGCCCCGGCGGTGGACCTGTCGGTACTCGGTCTGCTCCTGGGCGTCCGCTATCTCGCGCTGCACGGGGCGACCTCGGAGCAGTTGCGCCCCGGCCGGCGACTGCTGGTCTTCTCCAGTGTGATGACTCTGGCCCTGAACATCACCGACCCGTTGCTTGCGGGTCAGTTCGGCAAGGCCGCATTTGACGCGGTGGGACCTCTGCTTCTTATCGGCTGGGCGGAGGTCGGTCCCGGTCTTCTGCAGGCCATCAGCGGCATCCAGGGCCGGAACGACGAACATCCGACAGGGGCCGCGGCTGGACCGCACGCCGCCGGTCCGACGCCGGATGCAGATGCGGGGATGGGGTCTGCGTACGACGACCTCCTGGAGCGTGCCAGACAGGAGGACGCCGATCACTGGGAGCTGCACCAGCGGCCGATCTCCGCCGAGACGCTGCGCAAGCGGCTCCGTATCGGTGCCGCCAGATCCAGGATGCTGGTGGCCGCGATCCGCGGGAACAGTAGCCAAGCACTCGCCATCGAGGCGGGCCGAATCCAGCGGTCAGGCCGAGCCGAGAATGTGATGCACTCCAGGAAGGAGCAGCGCATCCGAGGTTCAAACCCGTAGACCGGATTGGCCTTACTCATGATCGCGGTGACCGCCTCACGCTGAACACGGGCCCCGTCGGGACCACGTAGCCCTCGGCTCAGGGCAGGTTTGAACCCCGGGCGGGGGACCCAGGACATGGGAACAAGAAAGGGCGCCAGGCGAACGGGCGGAATTGGCAGGTCGCGTCCCGCGAGGTGGTGTAGCCGATCAACGGATCGGAACTCGCAGGTCACGCCGGGTACTTCGACCGGCTGAGGCACTCCCGGCACTTGACCGGGCCACTTCGCGTGCCGCGCCAACGGAGAGATCATCGCGAGCCAGGTACCGGAAGGCGAAGCGCATGATCGCTTACACCACCTCGCGGGACGCGACCAATTGGCAATTGAGGCGACCGTCCACTTGAAGCCGTAGGTGGCCGAGTTCGGCTCCTGGACAGGCGCCACATCATCGCCCTTCAAGCCCGGCATCGGCCCTAGGCTGAGATCTTTGGCATCCGCACCGGCACGGCTGCCCACGGTGCCGCGGAATCAGCCCGGGCGTTCTGGGCCCAGCTGATCCGCGTCGCCCTCTCGCGCATTCCATGGCGCCGGACGTAGGCCCATCCATCCAAGGAACATGGAGGCGGAGGGCAGCAGCCGCGGTTCGCCGACGACTGCTCCTACAGTCGCGCGGCTCGAGTCGTCGCCTGGTCGAACAGCGACAACTGCTCCTGTTCGTCCTGCGGTTCCGGTTCCCTTGCCAGCCCCGGGGCCGCGCCTGCGTCTGGGTCGGTATCGGCCGCAGAGTCCGCCGAGGGGGGCTCGTCCCCTTCCGCACGCGTCGGTAGGACGTACTCCTGCGCGAGGCCGGCGAGATGCAGCGGCAGCGGCAAGCTCAGTGCGTCCGGCAGATCGGGGGCCTGGCGGAGCTGATGCGCTGCGAGCGCCACCGCCTCGGGGGAGTCACCGTCCTCCGGGTGGCAGCCGAGGACCGTGAACTCGACGAGTCCTGGGTTCCATGCGGCCTTGTCGGTGTCGACGGTCAGCTTCCCCTTGGTGTTCACCCGGGGGGCGAGCTTGTCGGCGGCCACCGACAGTTTGAAAGTCCGCGCTTTCGGTGTGGTGGACCAGAAGACACGGGCCGTCTCCGGGCCGGTATTCGGGTTCGTCCACAGATGGGCCGCGAGGCCGTTCGCCCCATCCGGGTTCACTCCCCACCACTGTGCCGTTTCCCGCCCGCGTGACGTGCGTACCCGCACCAGGCGCAGGTCCGGATCGAGACGGCGTGCGGGCGCGTGACCGTCACGGAACTTGTCGGCCACCACCTTGCCGTCCTGCAGCCACGTCCAGTGCGAGCGCATGTTCTGCCCGTGGGCCAGCAGCATCGTCGGCGTACCGCGCAGCGAGCGGCGCACTCGCTGGATCCACTCCTCGGCGGCCCGGCGCTGCTCGGCCATGTCCGCCCACCACGACGGGCGCGAGACGGGATCGTCGCCGCCGCGCGGAGCGGGCAACGTGCCCGTGGCCGGTACTTCCGCGCGCTTGGTCAGCCGCAGCAGCATCACCGGATATGGCACCCAGGCCCGCACCTCGTCATCCCAGCCCTCCACCCGCGCCAGGCCCTGTCCGGACACCTCCGGCGTTACGAGCACCGCGACTGGCACGTGCCCGGCCCAGCGCGTACGGCTGCGACGGTTCTTGCGGACCATCCACACGGCCGCGTACCGCATGCCCGAGGGAAGCCGCTCACCGAGACTGTGCTCGGGGTGGATCCGTACGCCGAGCTGGCGCAGACCGTCGTCCCAGGCCTTGGCCGCGCGGAAGTCCTTGTTCTTCTCGCTGTTGTAGCCCTTGGCCCTTTTCGGTACGGCCATGAACTGGGTGAGGACACCGGCGTCCGCGCAACCGAGCCGAAGAGCGAACTTGGCGTCGTGGTCTGAGGAGGTGAAGTCCTTGGCCCGGTCGATCTCCACCAGGGCGAGGGACGGAACGAGGGAGGGCATGTCCTCTGCGACGAAAGCCGTCATTTCCCGGCGCCGGACACCGAGCGCGGTGGTAACCGCCTCGCGCGAGTGCCGGGGTCCCCCGGGCAGCGTCAGGTCGTGGCCCAGCGAGCGGGTGAGCTTGCGGCAGCGCAGCCGTACCGTCAGCTCCGGAGTCTGCCACTCCAGCACGACCGTGCCGTCGAAGGCGTCAGCGTCCTCCGGCGCACCTCCGTCCCCCTTTAGGTCCAGATGGGCCATCAGGGCCGCCACCGCGGTGTCGCGCATCTCCGGCGTCTGCCAGAACAACCTAGTTTCCAGGAGCGGCAGTTCACCAGGGTCCGCGTCTGGGGCCAGGCAGCGCAGCGCGAAGGCGGCACCCTGTCGGCGGGCCTCCGTCCGCTGCCGTTCCTCCACGGCCTTCTTCGCCGCCTCGGACGGCTCACGGCGCGGGTTGGCGGGAGTGCTCCCCGACAGACGAGTGCGCACCAGCGCGGGCGCCGGACGCAGCTGCTCCGGCAGTGCCTCCTCGGCCCACTTGACGATCCTCGAACGCTGGTCGGGCATCAGGCCGGTACCCACCTCGTGCGACCCCATCGCGGTGCTGTGCACGACGGCGGCCCGCATCCCGTCCTCCAGCCACTCGGTCGGGGCGGTGAGAACGGACTCGGCGTCGGGGAACGATTCGGTCAGCGACATGCTCCGCAGCATCCCGGCGGGGCCGCCGCCCACCCAGTCGTGGCCGCCCTTGTTCCACCCGAGGCGGGCGAGCGCGAACCGGTCGCTCGCCGGGGCTCCGGGCAGCCAGGGCACCCGGGGGCGCAGCAGCACCGTGGTCCTGCGGCCGTACGGCAGATACAGCCGACCGGACTTGACGCCGACGCGGGTGGCGTACCGCCGGATGTGGGTGTGCAGGTGAAAGCGGGGCAGCGGGTCGAACGGCACCGTCTGAAGGGTGATGTTCAGGACGACGGAGAACCACTCCGTGCCCCGGCTCCCTTCGTGCTTCAGCGCCTGCGACACCAGCTCGGCGCCCTGGTCGCGGGGCCCGCGCGGCATGGCGCGGAAGCGCAGCCGCCCCGCGCCGAAGTCGTAGGGCTCCAGTTCGTCGAGGAGTCGCCGGGCCAGCCAGTCCGTCGTCAGCTGGAACTGGCGGGGATCGGGGGCCGCCGTGCCGCCGGGGGTGGTCGGGCAGCGCAGCAGCTCCACCTCCACGCCCCCCTGCCACTCAGGAGGGTCTTCGAAGAGGGCATCCCTGGTCTCGTTCAGCAGCGACCGGTACTCGCGCTCCGGACGCAGATCCTTCAGCCAGGCTCCCACGAGAGCCCGGAAAGCCGCGGCGGGCAGCGGATCGGGGATGTCCTCTGGGGCGTACAGCCAGAAGTCCGGGCCCTCGTCCCGGTACCGGGACGGGCGCGGGCGCGGGCGCACCAGTACGTCGGGCGCGAGTGCCTGGATCACCTGATCCATGCGGAAGGTGGGAACCGTCTCCAGCGGTTTGTCGCAGCCCGCGCTGCACAGCGCGAGCAGCGGGGCGCGCCATTGCTCGGGAAAGGGCAGGGCCCGGTACCGCCCCATCACCGAGGCATCGCGGGAGACGGGCAGCGAGGATGCGGTCCGGATGGAGTCGTAGCGCTGAGCCATGAGGGTGTCCCTTTTCGTTCAGGAGGTGTGGTGGGTGATGTCACGCAGCGCCTTGTAGAGGGGCGCGTACAGGAGACGGGCGACTTCGGGATCGCCGGGATCGGTGCGGTCGGGCGGCACGGTGCCTTCCTCGAAGTACGGGGCGAGGACGTCCCGCAGGCCGGTCAGCAGCCCGTCCTCCTGCGGGAGCGGGGACGCCGCCGCTCCAGGGGAGAGCAGCCTGGCGGTGTGCGGAGCGAAACGGGCGTCGACGAAGACCACTCGGGCCGGCACACCACCGCGTACCAGTCGGCCGATGACCTGCCAGATCGTCACCAACTGGTCCCAGGTGAACGACCGCTTCTCGTGGTCGGACAGCCGCGAGTAGATGTAGCGGCGGGACAGCAGCCTGCGCCACTCGCCGCGCGCCACATGACGGAACGCGAGTCCCGCCTCGTCGAGGCTGCTGGCGCCGACCGCCAGCTTGCCGAAAGTGCCCTGTGGCAGGCCGGGTTCATCGCGGGCGAAACGGGTGGCCCAGTCGTTGATCGCGAACACGGCGAGGGCCAGATCGTCCGGACGTGGATGCGGCCGGGCCAGGAAGAGGGCCGCGCCGAAGGCCGCGTTGCGCTGGGCGTTGAGGATGTTGTGGCCGCGCTCGACCGCCATGAGCGGGGCGACGAGGAGTTCCGCGCTGCGGTCCTCGGCGAAGGAGGCCAGGTCACCACGGCGCAGCGCGGTGGGGCGGTCGGAGCCGGAGGGCGTCGGCCCCGACCCGCGTACCGCCTGATCCAGATCAGCGTCGTCGGCGGCCAGCACCCGGACGCGACTGTGCCAGCGTTCGATGCCGTGCAGGACCTCTGCGACGTTGTTGGCCTCCTTATAACTGCCGACCAGCAGAATCGCCCGCCTACGACGGTCGTCGGCGATCTTCGCCAGCTCCTGCTCCAGGGGGCTCGGGGCACCGCCGCGGCCCGGGGAACCGAGCCTGCTCGCCAGCGCCCGCGCCGCGGCCGGCCGGACCTTCGGCTCGGTGCCCGACAGACTCATCGGGCGGCCCTCGTCGTCATACAGGAAATGTGTGGTGAAGACCGACTCGCTCACGGCCTCCAGCGCGCGCGGAGACGGCTTGAGCACGGCGCCGACCGGCGCGAGCACATGGGCACGGGTGGAGGCCCCGGCCCAGCTCGTTCCGGACATGAGCACCACATGTGGGCCTCGGCGCGAGGCACCCGGGTCAGCTCCCACCTCGTGCAGCGAGAGCAGCAGTTCACGGCCGACGCCCGCGCAGCGGAAGAAACGCAGGGTGCCGCTGTGCCGTCCGTCGATGTCCCGTTCCCGGTCGTCGGGCAGGTACTGGAAGCCGAGGACGTTGCCCATCGGGGCCTCCGGGACCAGCGGAGCATAGTCAAGGGGAGGGCGGCGGGAGAGCTCGTTGCCCGTCGAGTCCAGGTGCAGGGCGGCCTCCACCTGCGGCCACAGGAAGACCAGTCGGTCCAGACGGTGGTTCAGGGCGCTGAGCAGCAGCATGAACTCCAGGCGCCGGGCTGTGAGATCGAGCCACATCTCGTCCTTCGCCCTCGCGGCCGCCGGGCTGTCGGCGAGCAGCGGGCGCAGTACGGTGAGGACGCGGACGCGGGTGTCCGACGAGGACAGCGTGGCCAGCAGATCCTGGGCCAGCCGCACCAGATCGTCCGTCGTGTTCCTGTAGGGCCCCAGGCCGCCCAGCGGGTCGTCGCGGAACCTGTCGAAGAGGCCCGTCAGTTCCGTACGCCGGGCGTCGGAACTGGGGCCCGATGGCTCCGGCTCCGGAGCGTCGTCCTCGTACGCCTCGTATAGCTCCCCCTCGTCCGCCACTCCGTCGGGCGCACCTGGGGTACGCTCCGGCGCGAACCAGTCGCTCAGCAGCTTCTCCTGCAGGGTCCAGGGGCTGAAGTACTCCATGTCGGCCCACTCGCGCAGCTCCTCGTCGGAGATCAGCAGCTTGTAGAGCCGGTCGGTGGCGGCGTGCACCACCGTGAGCGAGGCGGACCAGCGCTCGATCTCCTGGTCCGTGAGGGGCAGTCGACCCTGCCTGGACAGTTCCTCGATCCGGTGCGTCTGCAGCTGGTCCAGCCAGGACTCGGGGCCGGGCGAGACCAGCGTCGCCGACGGGGCGAAGATCTCGTCCAGCTTCATCTGCACCGAGTCGGCCTCGTCGACGATGATGATGTCGCTGCGCAGACACGCCAGTTCAAGGTGACGCAGCCGTTCGTCGCCCAGGTGCCGCGGCACGGAGGTCTGCACCAGGCTTGCCGGGTTGGCCACCCAGATCTGCGCGTCGACGAGTTCGCGCGCCGAGCGGTGACGCGGGCAGGCGTACCACAGGGGGCATCCGTGGGGAGTGCCCTTGACCTGCGGCGGGCGCGGCTGCGCGGCTCGCTCCCGCCGGGCCGGACGACCCGGCCGGTACGGCTCGGGTAGCAGCGGAACGGTTTCTGGCTCCTCCTGCTCGGCTCGGCGCTTCTCTGGATACAGCGACGTGCAGGGCGCGTCCGCGAACCGCAGTGGCTCGGCGGCCTCGGTGCCGCGCAGCGCGTTCACCACGCACACCGTGCTCAGGTCGTCGAAGCCGGGCACGTCATGGTCGAGGAGGTTGTCCAGGCCCCGGGAGGCCAGCCTGCGATGGAGCCGCTGCACATGCGTCTCACGCGTGGTCAGCCCCAGTACGGGGGTCGCGGTGAGACCGAGGTCGCGCAGCAGCGCGCTGAGCCGCAGCTGCTCTGCCACATCCCCGACGACGATCGTCGTCCGCAACTTCGGCTCCTGACGTGCGCCCCAGACGGCGATCAGTGTCATCAACGTGGACTTGCCCGCGCCGACCATGCCCGCGAGGTGCAGCAGGCCATCCAGTCGCAGGTCGCCGTCCTCGGAGAAACCGAGCCGGTCGGCGTCGCGCGGCGCGATGTGGAGTTCGGACAGCCGGTCCTCCCAGTGCCCTGGGCTCTCGACGTTTTCCTGCCGCTCCATCCGATCCATCCAGCGTGCGGTTTCGACGAGGTCCGCCCGCGTTAGGATGATCGGCTCGCCGCGTCCCGGACACCCGGCCTCCGGAGCGTGTCCCGGCACCGGATTGGGCTGCAGATGCTCCGGCAGCATGACCGAGGTGGGCCGTCGCCGGTCGACGAAGGTGGCCCGGCCGACGGGTGCGATCGGCAAGGCCTTGCGGGCCAGTGGGGGAAGCGCGGCGAGCGCGGCGTCATAGACCGCGATCCGGTCGGAGGCGATTGTGGGTTCGCTGCGCCGCGCGGGGCCGTCGTCGGCCGGGACGTCATAGGCGCGCAGCCGCTCGGGCAGGGCGGCGTACGTCTCCAGGGCCTGCTGCCAGGTGCGGCCCCGGCGCAGCGTCCACAGCAGATGGCGGCCGGCGGTGAGCATCACCTCGTGCTCCGGGGTCACCGCAATGCCGCGTGCCCGTGCGAAGGGATAGCCGCCGAACAGGACGTACGCGCCCCGGGCGGGCTCCAGAGGGGAGAGGCGTTCCAGCAGTCGTAGGGCCAGTTCTACTTGGCACAGCAGACCGGGTTTCGCTCCGGACAGTTCGGCGGGCACCTCGCTCCACAGTCGGGAGAGCTCTTGGCTGACAGGCTTGTGCCAGCCGTCGCGGTCACGCATCGTGGTCCTCCTGCGCGCGGCCGGTCCCGGTCCGCTTCATACGGGTCCGGGCTCGGGCGATCAGTTCGGTGTCGGTGATCAGCGGCAGATCCCTGGCTGCTGTCGGCCGGTTGCGTTCGTACGAGGCGACATAGCCGGGCCGGTCGTCGGCCCGTGCCTGGGGAACCACCCAGAACGCCTCGTCGTACCGGGGCTCAAGCGGCACGGGTCGCGCGGCCCGGCCGAGGAAGGCCGGATGGGCCCAGTCCTTCACATCGACCGCCCACACCCAGCCGTCGGGGAAGGTGATGTGCACGTCGTACGCGTCGTACGCCGGCCACATCCGCACGCGCAGCCCGAGAGCCCGGAGCCGCGCCTCCAGTTCAGCTTCGGCCCGCCCCGGGCCGGTCACGAACTGGCGCAGCGGCCGCTCCAGCTGGAGCAGTCCGCCGGCCTCCTCCTGCTGGATACGGCGTCCCACCGGGGGCGGCCCGAGACGGCGGCAGCGGTCGCGCTCGCACCACCAGCCGCCGCCGTGCAGCAGTGGGGTCAGCAGGATCAGGCAGCGGCCGCAGACCGTGTAGGCGTCGCCCCGCAGGTAGCTGTCGGGTACGGGTTGGTAGATGCGGCGCAGCAGTTCCTTGACCGGGTCGAGGACGTGATCCACCGACACCGCGAACTCTTCGGCGGCGGTGAGCACCGGCCGCGTGACGAGCAGCCGCCGAAACTCGGTGTACGCGTCCTCCTCCCCGTACTCGCGGCACAGTCGCAGCGCGGCCCGGATGATCTCCCGGTCGCGCAGGACGAGGGCACTGTCCCTGGTCTGTTCCGCCCATTCGTGGCACAGCTCGGTGGGCCGCGAGGAGTCCGGGTCCAGCAGCAGGTCACCGGGGCCCACTGCGTCGGGCGGGAGATCGACCGGCCAGTCGGCCACCGGGCGTTCCCGGCACCACGACAGCAGGTCGGGGAGGCTTGCCGGGGGCTCGGCTCGCCGTTCCAGGCAGGCGAGGACCGTCCGGTCCAGGGCACGCTGAACCTCGGCCGGGTAGGGCAATGTGAAGGAGTCCAGTCCGGTCTCGGCGTCCAGCATGGTGAGTGCCGAGGCCAGCGTCCGCATCAGCGGGATGCCATTGTGGGCGGACCAGTCGGCGGCGTGGGCGGGCAGGCCGTCCTCGTCGGCGGGCGCCGTGCTCACCGGGCCTCCAAGTGGGACCGGCCGACGGCACAGTGACTGAGTACCTCGCAGCCCGCGCAGTGACCCCCTGGCTTCGGGGCGTACGTCTCGTCGATGGCCCAGGGCCCCGCCAGCTCCGCGATGATGCGGCGGGCCTCGGCCTGGGTCTCCGGGTCGCCCGGGTCGATCTCCTCGCAGCCCGAGCTCCCTTCGTACAGGATCTCCAGTTCGATCAGCGATCGCCGCGGATCGCCGCCGGGCACGCCCGCTGCCATCAGCAGGACCGCGAAGGGCAGCTGCGGGTAGGTCTCCATCAGCTCCCGCCCCTCCCAGGGACGCCGGGCGGCCGTCTTCGTCTCGTGCCAGATCCAGCCGCCGGAACGGGTGTAGAGGAGGTCAGGGTCGGCGATGAGGAGCACATCGAGCTCGGGGTCGTACGCGGTCAGGCGCGGCTGTACCCGTACCTGCTCTTCGGGCCGGAGTCCGTCGAGGGGGCAGTCGAGCAGGTGGTGGGCGAGCATGGCGAGGGCGGGGGGCTGTTCGGCCTCGGAAAGCCCCGGGAGGGCGGCGGGAACAACGGCGCCACGGCAGCTCCCCTGCCGGTGCTGCTCGTTGAGCCAGTCGTCGACTGCCCGTCCCCTTCGGACGGGTTCGCTCTCGGGCTCGCCCGACCGGAGGTGAAGTACTCGGGTGAGGTGGAACTGCGCGGGACAGCGGGAGTGCACTCGCAGATCGGTGGCCGACACCGACCGGCGCTTGCGGGGCCGGCGCGGACCGGGTACGCCAAGCAGGCCGTACACCCGGGACGGTTGTTCACAGCTCGTCAGTCCTTCGCACCGCTCGCACCCGGAACCGGGGTTGAGCCGGTCCCCCTCGGCCACGCGGGCCAGTACGGGCTTGGCGTGCAGGGCGAAATCATGGGCCGTCCGGTCGCTGTCCCAGTCCGCGAGTACGGTGTGCCGGCCGTCTCCGCAGCTGACGCCGATCACCCTGATCTGCCGTGGAGGGACGGTGTTGCCCCCCACGGGGCGGTGGATGTCCCCGAAGGCGGCCCTCGTGGGGACCCCGGTGGCGGTGACGGCGGCAGCTTCGGCGACCTCCGCGAGCGGGCGGTCCTCCTTGACCGCGTTCACGGACAGGAGCCACAGCTCGCGCTCCGAGCCGTCGGCGGACGCGTACCGCCGCCCCCAGGCGGTGCGTTCGTACCGCACTGCCCCTCGCTCGTCCGGCGCACCGTCCGGCGACTGGGCGATCGCGGTCCACTGCACGCGCACGGGGGTCGTCGTGGGGCGCCCGAGGGCTCGGCGGTCACTTTCGGCCGCCTCGCGAGCGGCCAGGTAGTTGCGCACCGCCATTTCGGCCCAACTGGCGTGACCCGGATGGCATTTCGTGCTGCCATGGAGCCGCCGCGACGCGACTTGCGGATCCATTCCTTCGTACTCGATGAGGTCCAGGGTGCGCATGACCGGCCCGAGCGCGAAGTCCTCGAGGGGCTTGCCGCGCGGTCGTTCCGGTGTCTGCGCCACGAGCGGCCTGGCCCGCAGGGCGTTGCCACGGGGGCAGTCCTGCGGATCCTCGCGCAGCAGCGGCAGCGAAGTCCGGATGAGCCGGGTGTCGCCGTCGGTGCCGGGCGGAGGCTGATGAAACGTCACGCTGCCTCCCTCGCGGCGGAGCTGGAGAAGGGAATCCATAACTTCAGGGAAGCGCATGCTTGTGAACTAAGTCAAGCGATGTTTCGAGGTTGGCTTGTGAACCGCTATCGTGTGCGTGGCATGGTGCTGCGGTGAACCGGGGGTACGAGTGGAAACCGGGGAAGTCCTCGACGGACGCTTCCGGATCGAGGAAGCGCTCGATCAGGGCGGCATGGGCAGCATCTGGACGGCGACGGAGACCGCCACCGGACGGCTGGTCGCAGTCAAGGCGTTGCGCCTCGACGCCTACACCCAGGGCCGGTTCAGCGCAGCTGAACGGACCCGGCGCCGAGTGGAACTGATGAAGAGGTTCGAGCGTGAGGGGGCGATCCTCGAAGAGCTGGACCATCCCGCCATCCCGCGTCTGCTGCACCGCGGATACCACCACGAGGAGCCGTACCTCGTCATGGAGTACGTCGACGGGGTCAGCCTGCGTGAACTCCTCGACCTGCGCCGTCCATTCCCCTTCGGCGCGGCCGTCGCGATCGCCGTCCAGACCGCCGAGGCACTCGGCCACGCCCATGCGAACGGCGTGGTGCACCGGGACCTGAAGCCCGGCAACGTGGTGATCGCCGCTGCGGACGGGTTGGTGAAGCTGCTCGACTTCGGCATCGCCTACCTGACCGACCCCGACGCCACGCGCTACACCGCGCTGGGCGCCACTCCGGGCAGCGCCGGTTACATGGCGCCGGAGCAACTCCGTGGCCAGCAGGACATCTCCGCCGCGGTGGACCTCTACGCGTTCGGCTGCGTGCTGTTCGAGCTGCTCACGGGCGAGAAGCCGTTCGAGGACAAGCCGGACCGGAACAAGGACACGCAGCACCTCGAAGATCTTCCTCCCCGGCTCCGCGATATCAACATCGGAATTCCGGAGGATCTCGACGACCTCGTGTGGGATCTGCTCGGCAAGACGCCCGCCGACCGCCCGGCGGCGGTCGGCGAAGTTCTTGCTGTGCTCGTCGGGCACCTGCCCGCCCCTGGCGATCCCGGCCCCAACCCCGAGTTGCATCCGGACCCCACAGCCCGATACCGGCTGCGCGGGGGACCGCCCGTTCAGGAAGCCGGCAGCGTTCGCCCGAGAAGCCCCCGGCGCGGCCGCCGTCGCCGCGATTCCTGGCCGGGGCGGGGGGAATTCGCTGACCGGATCGCCCTGGCCAGGGCCGAACTCAACTCGATCGGACCCGGTGCCGAGTGTGAGCAGCTCGCCTCGGTACTCGCTCGCGCCGTGTCCGCGTGGGGGCCCGGGGAACCCGCTGTCGTGGACGCGCGGCTGGTGTGCGCGGACGCGGCGCGCCTCGACGGCGACACCGGGCGAGCGAGGGGCCTGTACGAGGAGGTGGCGGCGGCGCTCGGCGACTGCGCGGATCCTCGCCTCCGAGCACTGATGCTGGAGGCCCGGGTCGGCCTTGCCGAATGCAAGGTGCCCGAAGGCGATCTGCGGGGCGCACTCGGTGACTGGCAAGAGGCAGTCTCGGAGACGCTGCGGCTCGCCTCCCCGCCCGCCCGCCTGGTCGCCCGGTGCCGTGAGGTCGCGCTGGAACTGGGCGAGCGGGGCTTCGGGGCCGAGGTCTCCTCCCCCGTCGACCGTCTGGCTGCCCTGTAGGCGTTCCGGCAGCGACTGGTGCGCGACTGGTCACGAAGACTAAGCGCGCGGCAACTGGCCCTGGGCCAGCAGATCACCGAGCGACCGGACGAGTTCGCCGCCCACCCGACGGAGCCCCTGGAGCTCCCTTTCGAACGTCGTGATCCTGCGGTAGATCTCGCCGTACCGCCGTTGCTCCTCGAGGGAGAACCGGGGCACTCGCAGCCGCCGTACATCGACACGGGATGTCGTGGATGCATGCGTGCCCGCCCGGCGGGCGTTGTCGGGTGCCCGCAGACAGCCTGCCAGGAACCAGGGATCGAGGACCGGGGGATCCACACGCAGCGCACAGAGCTGCGGCCCGAGAACCGACGGCGCTTCGGTGTCCACATGGACGTCGAAATCGCGGGCCAGCATGGACACGACGACATCTTGTGATGCCGTGACGGTCAGGGTGCCGGCTTTCTCCCCCTGGGCCGCCGCTCCCGCTGGGAGCCAGAGCTCTGGGCCCCCAGGCAGGCGGAGACCGGTCAGCACCCGCACGCCGTCCGCCGGGCGCGCGCCCCGCTCCACTTCGGCTTCGGGCAGCGCTTGCCCACCCTGAATCTCCAGCGCTCCGGCGCGTTCAAGATCGGCAACGGTGATGAGCGGGGCGGCGCCACCCTCCTCGACGGGCTCCATGGCCGCCAGAATGCTCGCCGCATCGCGGAGCTCGCTCGTGTGGGCATCGAACCGGGCCCACGACCGCCGCAGTCCGACCAGGTCGGCGGTAGGACCGCGCGGAATGTGCCGGGCCGGTGTGAGGTCCACCTCCTCGTCCAGCAGGTCGATGACCGGAACCGTTACGTTTCCCGGCCCGCCTACCCCCTGGAGGGCCTTCACGACCTGCTCCGTGATCCGGGCCCAGTCGACGCCGCCGCCCACGGTGTCCACCAGGGTGATCTCGGCTGGGGAGGTCTCCGGCTCCTTACCGACTCCACCTGCCCGCAGCACCCACAGGTGAAGGCCGACCCCGTGCGGAGGCGCGGCGCCGGGCGGCAGGGCGATCACGGTCCGCAGCACACCCGCGCGCAGCAGACCCGCTCGGATACGCCGGCCGGCCCGCCGGGCCGCGACCGCGGGCGGCAGGACCATCACCCCGACTCCGCCCCGAGCCAGAGCTGCGGCGATGTGTTGGACCCAGGCCAGCTCCGACTCCGTGCGGGGCGGCTGACCAAATGCCCAGCGTGCGTCCGTCGCGAGCTCCGCATGCCCCCAGTCACGTTCGTTCGAGGGCGGGTTGCACAGGACCACATCGGCCCGTACATCCGCGTGGGCATCGGCGCGCAGGGTGTCGGCGGCCGTGACCATGACCTTCGGTGGGGCTGCCCCCGTGTAGCCGGCGACGGCCAACTGGGCTCGCGTCAAAGACGCGAGTACCGGGTCCCTGTCCTGCCCCCGCAGTTCGGCCAGTGCTGAGCCGCCCCATCGCCGTCCCGCCGACAGCAGCAGCGTCCCGGCGCCGCAGGCAGGATCGAGAACCGTACGGACCGCGCCATCATGGACGACCGACGCGATCTCCGCCATGAGCTCGGCGAGGGGATCCGGAGTGACGGCGATCTGCCGCACGTGGGTGCGCAGCCACCGCTCCAGCAGGAACCCGAAGGTCTCCGCCGGGCCCTTGGCCACGGCCAGTTGCAGGGTCCGCTTCAAAAGATCGGACTGCCGCTCGTCGAGCATTCCCGATGCGCCCTCCGCCGGTTCCTCGGAGTCCTCGGGTTCTCCGCAGAGCCGCAGGCCCACCTGCGCGACGAGAAGGCCCATCGCGTCTCGGTCCCCCAGAGCCTCGTATTCCGGCCAGAGCCGCTCCAAGGGCTCAACGGCGGTCTTGATCTTGCCCTCCCTGTGCAGCCAGGCCTCGATCTCGGCGAGTGAGAACAGCGGGCTCGCGTCGGTGCCACCGATCGGTGCTGGGAAGGTCTCGTGGCGTCGCCGCCAATTGCTGACGGCGGCACGTCCCACGCCCGCGATCCGCGCGACCTCTGCGAGAGGCACGGACACTGTGGGTGACTCTGCGGAATCGGGCATCGGACTCTCCGGATGTGGCACAGACCTGGGCTGTGCATGACGGTGCGGCGGCCTACGCTACCGGCATACCGCGCACACGGACGTGTGTTGCTTGACTTAGTTTATAAACGCATCGTCCGGCGTCGAGTTCTTTCGGTCGCTCCCTTCCTGCAGCCCCGATGGTGAAAGATGGGGAGGCGATCGAGACAGCTTGGGGAGAGGCGCGCGTGCACGCTCAGGAGACCACGTTCAAAGAGCTCGTCCAGGGTGAGAAGCAGTACCAGGTGCCGCTCTACCAGCGCACCTACAGCTGGCAGCGGGAGCAGCTGCAGCAACTCTGGGACGACGTGCAGGAGCTGGTCGAGGAGCAGTTGGAAGGGCGGGCCCCCGCAGCGCACTTCCTCGGCTCCGTGGTGCTGGCGCCGGGCCGGATCACCGCGGGCGGCATGCAGCGCTGGCTCGTCGTCGACGGCCAGCAGCGGCTCACCACTCTCATGCTCGCCTTCACCGCGCTGCGCGACCGCCATCGCGAACGCGGCGCCGAACAGAAAGCCGACCGAATCCATGACCTCGTGCTCGTCAACAAGTACCGGAGCGGAGACGACCACTACCGGCTCCTGCCGACGCAGGCGGACCGGGACGCCTTCACCGCCTGTGTCGAGAGCTCACCCAAGGCCGGCGGCCCCGGCAATGTGGGCGCCGCCTACCGGTTCTTCCTCGCCGCGCTGACCGAGGGCGAGGAGAGCGACGGCGAGGCGTGGACGGACGCGGTGGAGACCGTACTGAGCGGTCTGCTGTCGATCGTCGAGATCACCGCGACCGAGGGCGACAACGTCTACCGGATCTTCGAGTCCATCAACAACACCGGTGTCGGACTCAGCCAGAGCGACCTGCTGCGCAACTACCTCTTCATGTGCCTGCCGACCCGCGGCGAGTCGGTCTACCGCAACCGCTGGCTGCCCATGCAGGAACTGCTCGGCCCGGCCAGCCTCGAACTCCTGGTCTGGCTCGACCTGGTCGTGGCAGGCAACAGCCGGGCCAAGCAGAGCGAGATCTACCGCGACCAGAAGAAGCGTCTGGAACCCCTGAGCACGGATGAAGCGGCACTCGAAGCCGAGATCGAGTCCCTCGCCCGGCGGGCCGAACGCCTGATGCGGATTCTGGAACCCGCGCGGGAGTCCGATCCTGAACTGCGCGAGGTCTTGGAAAGACTGTCCCGTTGGGGCGGTCAGACCCACTACCCGCTGGCGCTCCAGCTGCTCGACCGGGTGGACGGCGGACAGGCCACGCCCCATCAGGCCGCCCGGGCACTGGCGTACGCCGAGAGCTACATGGTTCGCCGTCTCCTCGCGGGCTACTCCACCACGGGCAGCAACCGGGTCTTCATGGAGATGCCCAAGGAGCTGGAGAAGGACGAGGACCCGGCGGAGGCCGTAAGCCGCCTCCTGTCGAAGAACAAGGCGGGCGCACGCGTCTGGCCCGATGACGACGCCGTCCGCGAAGCGATCCGCACCCGGCCCTTTTACAAGGCGGGCCGCAGCAATCAGCGGTATCAGGTGCTGCGCAGGCTTGAGGAGAGCTACGGGGCGAGCGAGCCGGTCGACTACGCCAAGGCTCGTCTCACCGTCGAGCACGTACTGCCGCAGAGCCCCGCACACCAGTGGCTGGACCTGCTCGCCGAGGAGACCGAGGACGGACAGGGCCCGGACGAGCTCCATGCCCTGCTCGTCCACACACTGGGCAATCTGACCCTCTCCGCCGACAACGCGAAGCTCTCGAACCATCCGTTCCGCCGCAAGCAGGAGATCCTGGACTCCAGCGCCTTGCGCATGAACCAGGAGATCGCCGGACGAGAGCGGTGGGGTAGGGCGGAGATCCTCGACCGCGCCGCCGACCTGGCCGACCGGGCAGTGCGGCTGTGGCCCGGCCCCGTCGCCGGTACGGTCCCCGAGGACGACGAGTGGTCCGGCTGGAAGGAGCTGCGGGACGCGCTCCTTGCCATGCCGGCCGGGACGTGGACGACGTACGGCGATGTCGCGGCGCTCATCGGCACCCATGCCGTCCCGGTCGGTCAGCACCTGGCGTCCAAGGCCGGCCTGCACGGCGCCTACCGGGTGCTGACGGCGGACGGCCGTGTCTCGGCGGGCTTCCGGTGGCCCGGCGGCCAGGAGTCCGGGGATGCGCAAACTCGCCTGGAGGCGGAGGGCGTTCCCTTCGACGATGCCGGCCGGGCCCGCCGCTCCCATCGGCTGACGACGGCTGACCTGGCGGCTCTGCTGGGCAAGGACATCTCCGAGGAGGCCGTGCCGTCCCCGCAGACCGAGGATGAGCAGCAGGCGGCGGCCGACCGGTTCGAAGCGCAACTGCGTGACAACCAGACCGAGGAGACCGCCGAAGGTGTTCTGGACGCGCTCCGCTTCTGGGAACAGCAGGGCGGCCACTTTGCCTACGGCCGGGCGAGCGAGACCAGCTGCTTTCCCATGGCGCGGTTCGGCGGCACGCTCGACACCCGTGCACTGTGGCCGCTGGCGATCTACCCGGTCTCCGGCACGGTTGAAGTCGTCTTCCAGTACCTGAAGCGGCGCCCCCCGTTCGACGATGAGCCGCTGCGGCGCGAGTTGATGACCCGGCTGAACGGGATCGCGGGCATCGACCTGGCCGAGGCCAAACTGGACCTGCGCCCCTCCTTTCCGGTGGAGGTCTTCGCCGGGCACAGTGAGGAGATCTGCGCGGTGCTGGAGTGGTTCGCGCACACGGTCGCCCTCGCGGAGGCCCGCCGCATGCTGGACGAGGACCCCGGCACTTTCTGACACTCCGCATTCGTCGCGTGCGTGGGGCTCAGGGGACGCCCGCGGGGCCCCACGCAGGTCAGACTCGCTCGCGGCGCTACGGGCGCGGGCCGGTGACCGGTGCCAGGAACGGACTCGGCTCGCCGTGCCAGGACACCCGCAGCGCCTCCCGCGCCCGCGTGCATGCCACGAACAGCAGGCTCAACTCGCTGTTCAGGTCCTCCTGGTGCTGCTGCGCGTCGACCTCCACCGCAGTGACCGCGGCCTTCATCGGCACCGTGCCGTCGTTCACCCCGGCCACCGCCACGCACCGGAACTCCAGCCCCTTCATCCGGTGCATGGTCCCGATCCGCACCCCTGGGCCGCCGCGCCCGGCGCCCAGCACGCGCGCCGCGATCCCGGCCCGTTCCAGGGCCCCCGCGATGTCCCGGCCGAACTGGACGAACCGCACCGCTATACCGATGTGTTCCGCCTCCACCCCCGAGGCGATCCACTTCTCCACCCGGGACACCAGTGCCGCGGTCTCCTCGGTCTTGGCCGCGTGCGCGGACGTCTCGGGCCGTTCGCCGTGCATCGTGGAGCGGTAACCGGCCAGTGATTCCTTCGCCCCGTCCATGTCGTCCGGCTCCTCACCCGTCAGCAGCGAGGCGGACCAGGCGAGGATCTCCTGCGTGGTGCGGTAGTTGACCCGCAGCCGGTGCGAACGCCCCACCACCTGGATGCCGAGCGAGCGCAGCGAGACCCGGTTGCCGTAGATGCGCTGATAGGTGTCCCCAGCGAGGAACAGGTCGTCGGAGCCGGGTGACACCAGGGACCGGAGAAAGCGCCACTGCGCCGGGTGCAGGTCCTGCGCCTCGTCGACCACCACATGCCGGAACGGCCGCTCCTCGCGCCCGTCCATGACCCGCGCCGCCTCCGCACACACCTGGAGGAACGTCCACTCACCTGCCTGCCGCAGCTGCTCCTCGAACGCGGCGACCGCCCGCCACACCTGGAGCCGCTTCAGCGGCCCCAGCGCGCTGCCCCGGCCGGTCCGCGGCGCCTTCAGGTATTCCTCCGGTGTGGTGAGGGCCTGGGCGAGGACGACGTGCCGCCACTCCTGGTCCAGGAACACATCCGTGAAGTCGGCCTCCACCCTGCGGGCGATCCGCGCCCATCGGGCCGTGATCTCCTTCTGGTCGAAGACCAGCTTCAGCGGGGCGCCGCCACGCTCAGCCCGCACTGTCTCGTTGGCCAGCGCGTCGACGTTCACCACCCGGATCTTCGCGCGCACCGCCGGGTCCGTGACCAGCAGTGCCAGGCAGCGCTCCAGCTCCGCGGCGAGGTCCTTGGTGTACGTGGTGAGCAGCACGCACCCTTCGCGTGCGTTGGCGGGCAGCCGCCGCGCCAGGTGGTACGCCCGGTGCAGGGCGACCACCGTCTTGCCGGTGCCCGGCCCGCCTGTGACACGAGCGGGCCCGGCATAGCTCTCCTGATACGCGACCCGGTACTGGCTCGGGTGCAGGAAGACCCGCCAGGCGTCGAAGGGCCGCTCCAGGATCTCCTGCAGCTCCTCGGTCCCGGAAACCAGGGCGACTCGGCCGCGCGAACGGGCCATGGCGGTGGCAAGCTCGTCCTCCTCGGAGGAGTCGGCCGACCGCGGTGCGGCCCGGGTGTACGCCTGGACGATCTCCCGGTCGATCTCGGCCGGTTCCATCCCGGTGGCGAGCCCCAGGAGCACGTCGTACTGCTGCTCGGGCAGCACCTTGTGCAAGGCCTCCAGATGAGTCTCGTCCGGGACGAGACGGATGATCGGCAGGATCTCCTCGTCCACTCCCAGGCTGCGCAGCACCTTGTCCGGGTACTCCGAGGCGGGGAAGAGCCGGGAGGGCTCCTCGGCCGCCCGCGCCCGGAGCCCGGCCGTGGCCCGCTCCAGGCCGACGTCGTTGCGGATCTCGATGCCCTGCGTCGCTCCGTTCACCGAGGCCCGGTGCTTGGCGGCCCAGTCGTTGGCCTTGTCGTGGGGGAGCACCTTGAGCAGCAGGTAGCTGTCCCCCGACTCCGCCTTGAGGACGACACCTCGCCAGAAGTCGTTGATCCGGATGGTCCGCAGCCGCGGATCCTTCTGGTGCGTGAGCTTCTCCAGGTGCAGCCCGGTATGTGTGGCCGTCGCGAACTTCTCGAACACCTCGAAGACGCGTTTCTGGACGGGCTTCTCCAGTGCCGCGAACTCCATCAGGAAGTCCCGGTGCATACCCAGCGTCGCCATCCCCGTCCCCCTCCGGCTGACCCTCCCAGGACTACGATCACTCTACTGACCGTCACCGGCCGGGGAGAGAGCGTGCACGACATCCGTCGGGGAGCCGTGCTCGGCGACCGCTACGAACTGCAACAGCCGCTCGGCCGGGGCAGTATGGGGCAGGTCTGGCGCGGACGCGACCTGCATCTGGGGCGTCCGGTCGCTGTCAAGACGGTCGCCGCGGAACTCCTCTCGGAGGCCGAGGACCGCGAACGCGCGCGGCGGCGCTTCGTACGGGAGGCGAAGGCCGCGGCGACGCTCGACAGCGCCAACATCGCCACCGTCTACGACGCATCCGTCACCGGCGACACGCATTGGCTCGTGATGCAGCTCGTCGACGGGGCGACGCTCGGCACGGTCCTCGACGAGCGGGAACGACTCGACGTGGCCTCCGCCGCGGCCGTCGCCGCCCAGATCTGCTCCGGCCTCGCCGCCGCGCACGCCGCCGGTCTCGTCCACCGCGACCTGAAGCCCGAGAACGTAATGGTCCGCCGCGACGGCGTGGTGAAGATCCTTGACTTCGGTCTGGTAAAGCTGATGGCGGACGACGGTCCGAGGCTGACCGCCACCGGTGAGCAGCCCGGCAACCTCCTCTACGCATCGCCCGAGCTGCTGTCCGGGGTCCCGGACCTCGACGGACGCAGTGACCTGTACAGCGTCGGCTGCCTGCTGCACCACATGCTCGCCGGAGCCCCGCCCTTCCCCCGCGACCGCCCGATGGCCGTCCTGCGCGGGCACCTGCACGACGTACCGCCGGGCCTCGCCGAAGCAGGCGTGCCGGTACCGGACGCTCTCCAGGACTTGGTCCTCGCTCTGCTGGCCAAGGACCGTGAGGACCGGCCCGCCTCGGCCGCCGAGGTGTACGGCGCGCTCGGGCCGTGGCTGCCCGCCGCCCGGCCGGGACCCGGCACCCTGCGCGGTTTCGGCCCCGAGGACCCGCGCCGTCCGTTCGTGCTCCCGCAGGGCCCGTACCCGGTGTGACGGCCCGGTCACCGGCGGGGTGAGAATATGCCGCACGGGTGACCGCGCAAGCCGAGCAGGGGGCCGAGTACGGCGTGACACGACGGATCAAGGACCATTACGAGGTGACGGACCGCCTCGGCCGCGGCGGCATGGGCGAGGTGTGGGTGGCCCGGGACCTACGGCTGGACCGACCCGTGGCGGTCAAGTTCTTGTCGGCGGGCGGTCGCGGCTCCGATCTCGACCGCATGGAGCAGCGGTTTATGCGTGAGGCCCGGCTCACCGCCCGGATCGGGCACCGGAATGTGCCGGTTGTCCACGAGTGGGGCCGGCTCGACGTGGACGACGGTGACGGGCTCTACCTCGTCATGGAACTCGTGCACGGCGACACTCTCTCCCGGCTCCTCAAACAGAACGGCCCCTTTTCCGTTCACCTCGCCGCCGGGGTCGCCGTACAGACGGCCGACGCCCTGGCCCACGCCCACCGCATCGGCGTCGTGCACCGGGACCTGAAGCCGTCCAATTTGATGCTCACGCCGGACGGCACGGTGAAGGTGCTCGACTTCGGCATCGCGGCGGTCATGGAGCCCGATCCCGACGAGCCCCGGCTCACCCGTACCCAGGAAGTGCTCGGCACGCCGGGGTTCATCTCGCCGGAGCAGGCGGACGGTGGGCCCGCGACGGAGCGGAGCGACCTGTACTCCCTGGGCTGTGTGCTGTACGAGATCCTGGCGGGCCGGCCGCCCTTCACTGCGGGGACGGCCGTGGCGCTCCTCTACCGGCACGCGTACGAGGAGCCGCCCCCACTAGGGGATCTCAGGAACGACGTACCCGCGGACTTCACCTCCCTCGTCATGCGTCTGCTGGCCAAGTCCCCCGACGACAGACCCACGGCGGAGGAGGTCCACGGCACGACGCGTACCTGGCTCACCCAGCCGCCCGACCGGGCCGCCCCCCGGCAACCGTCCGCTGGATCCGGCGCCGTGAGGTCCGCTTCCGCTTACGTGTCCTCTTCCGCCTCCACCGGCCCTGCCCCGTCCCGGCGGCCGGTTCCCGTCCCCCGCCCGGCACCCTCCGGACCCTCGGCCGCGCCCGCCGCCGTGCCCCAGGATGTCCTGGACCAGGCCGCCCGTGGCGACTACGTGGGGGCCGCCGCCGCGCTGGAGCGGCGACTGCGCGAGGCAGGCCGTCCGCTCGACGACACCGAGTCCGTGCCGACGCGGCTCACCCTGTGCGATCTCCTGCTGAAGGCCGAGGAGTTCAACCGTGCCTACGACGGCTACTTCGCACTCGGCGGCGCGCTCCGCCGCCGCCGACCGGCGACCGACCGGGATGTGCTGGCCTGCCGGGCCGGCGCGGCCACGTGTCTGGCCGAGCTGGGGCGCACCAACGAGGCGCTGCACGAGTTCGAGGGCCTCCTGCCCGTGCAACAGCATGTTTTCGGCGTCGCTGACAGAAGCGTGTTCGACACCAGGTTCCGGATCGGCTCGCTCGTGGCTCGGACGGGGAAGCTGCGCGAGGCACGTGACCAGCTCACCGCCCTGGGGCAGGAGCAGCAGCGAATTCTCCCGGTCAACGACGAACGGCACGCGCGGACGGATAGCCTGATTGCCCGCCTTGACCGAATGCTGGCAAAATCTTGAAGGGTGTGCGTGAACTCTGTTCACAGTGTCTCTGCTGGTGTTAGCTTACTGCCGGGGACGGGGTTGACACCCCATATTGCGTAGGGTTCAGGCCGTATGCCAGGCCACAGGGGAGGCGGATCACCGATGATGCAGACAGCTCACCGGGAGCGGAGCGCGACAACTCCGGAGGAGCGACTGCCCGGAGACGGTGAGCTCGTCGAAGTGCGAGGCCAGAGCTGGGTCGTCGCCCGCGTGGAGCCCGCCCCGCCCACCAGCGGTCGCGCCGCCACGCTCGTCCACCTCCAATCCGTCGCCGACGGCCGGTTCGGCGACACCCTCTCTGTCATATGGGAGGTCGAGCCCGGCAGGCGCATCCTCGACCGCGGCTCCCTGCCCGACGCGTCGACCGGCCAGTACGACCCGCCGTCCCGCCTCGCCGCGTTCCTCGACGCCGTCCGCTGGTCGGCCGTCGCCTCCGCCGACGTCAAGACCCTCCAAGCGCCGTTCCGCTCCGGTGTCGCCGTCGAGCCCTACCAGCTCGAACCCGTCTCGCGAGCCGTCGGCGCCCCCCGCGTCAACCTCCTGCTCGCCGACGACGTGGGCCTCGGCAAGACCATTGAGGCCGGTCTCGTGGTCCAGGAGCTACTGCTGCGCGGCCGGGCCCGCCGCGTCATGGTGATCTGCCCGGCGGGCCTCACTTTGAAGTGGCGTGACGAGCTCGCTGAGAAGTTCGGCCTGGACTTCACCATCGTCGATGCCGAGCACTGCGCCCGGCTGCGCCGCACCCACGGCACCGCGGCCAACCCGTTCCGCGTACACCCGCTCACCATCGTCTCCCTGCCGTGGCTGCGTGGCACCAAGGCGCAGCGCCTCCTCGACGAGGTCGTCCCGCCCCGCCAGGAGACCAAGGACGACGGCACCGAGCGCCGCTTCTTCGACCTGCTCGTCCTCGACGAGGCCCACCATGTGGCCCCGGCCGCGCCCAAGCAGGTGTACGCCGTCGATTCCCAGCAGACCAAGCTGATCCGGCGCCTCGTCCCGCACTTCGAGCACCGGCTCTTCCTCTCCGCCACCCCGCACAACGGCTACCCCGAGTCATACACCGCGCTGCTGGAGCTCATCGACAACCAGAAGTTCGCCCGCGGCGTGGACCCCGATGAGCAGGCCCGCAAGGAGACCGTCGTCCGCCGCCTGAAGTCCACCATTACCAACCTCGACGGCTCCCCCCGCTTCCGCACCCGCCGAGACCCCCGCGAACTTCCCGTGGAGTACACCGATCCCGAGCGCGAGATCCACGGTGTGCTGAGCAGCTTCTCCGACCTGCGCCGCAAGCGGATGACCCCGAAGGCCCGCGGTGGCCGCCGCGCCGCTGACCTCGTCACCCTCCTGCTGAAGAAGCGACTGTTCTCCTCCCCGGCCGCCTTCCTGCACACCGTCCAGGTCTACCTCTCCCACCTGGACGACACCCGGACCCGTTCCCGCTCGGCCGCCGCCGAAGTCCCAGAGTGGCTGGAGGACTTCCCCGACCTCGTCGCCGAACTCGACGACCTGGGACTGGTGGAGGCCGAGGACGACGCCCTCACCCGTTCCACCAGCCTCACCCCGCAGGAGGACGGCGAGGAGCTAACCCTGCTCCAGCAGATGGAGCGCTGGGCGCTGACCCACGAGGCCGCCGCCGACTCCAAGGCCGACGTGCTCATCAGGGAACTGAAGGCAATCTGCCGCCCCGACGGCCAGTTCTGGACCAACGAACGCGTCATCATCTTCACCGAGTACCGCGACACCCAGAAGTGGCTGTTCAACCTGCTCCAGCAGGAGGAACTCACCGACGGCGGCCGCGTCGCCATCCTGCACGGTGGCCTCAACACCGACGACCGCGAGCAGATCCGCCTCGGCTTCCAGGCTCACCCCGCCAGCGACGAGGGCAAGGTCCGCATCCTGCTGGCCACCGACGCCGCCAGCGAGGGCATCGACCTCCAGAACCACTGCCACCGCCTGTTCAACTACGACATCCCCTTCAACCCCAACAAGCTGGAACAGCGCATCGGCCGCATCGACCGCTGGGGCCAGAAGAAGGACCCGGAGATCACCCACTTTATTGGCGCCGGCTGGGAGAAGGCCGCGGCTGGCTCCTACGAGGCCGACCTGGAGTTCCTCTCCCGCATCGCCCGCAAAATCGCCCGCACCGAAGCCGACCTGGGCTCCGTCAACGCCGTCATCGCCGACGCTGTTCAGCGCCGCATGACCGGCGACACCACCCCCGTTGACATCGACAACGCCAAGCCGAAGCAGATCGCCGGCCGCCGCACCGGCGGCACCGTGGCCTCCGAGCAGAACGTCACGGCCCAGGCCAAGCGCCTCGCAGAGCAGTACCAGGAGACCGTCGACACCCTCGGCCTCACCCCCGCCAACATCAAACGGGTCGTCGACACCGCGCTCGCCCTGGACCACCAGCAGCCCCTCACCCCGTACTACAGCGAGGACTTGGAAGGGCTGTGGACGGTCCCGCCGCTCTCCGGCACCTGGGAACGCGCCACCCGCGGCCTCGCCCACAAGCTCCGCCCCGCCGAGCAGCGCCCCGTCACCTTCGACCCGGGGGTTGCCGCGCTCGGTCGCGACGACGTGGTCCTCACCCACCTCAAGCACCCGCTCGTCGCCCTCTCCACTCGCCTGCTCACCGCCGCCGTGTGGAACGCCGACACCGTCGGCCTGCACCGCGTCACCGCCGTCGTCACCGACGACCCCGCCGTGGAGACCGCTCTCGTCTCCGCCTACGCCCGGTACGTCCTCGTCGGCGCCGACGGCACCCGCTTGCACGAGGAGATCCTGTACGCGGGCGGCTGGTTCGGCGACACGGGCCGCTTCCGCCGCTGGGAGTCCGTACGCACTCAGGGCGCCGTCCTCGCCCGCGCCCTCACCGACGGCGCCGGGGCCGCTCCCGACCTGCGACACGCCTTCACCGAGGCCTGGCCCCGGCTGGAGAAGCCCCTCTACGACTCCCTTGCCGCCCGCGCCCGCGAACGCGGCGCCTCCCTCGAATCGGCGCTGGCCGCCCGCCGAACCGAGGAGGAGAACCGCATCCAGGCCACCCTGGACCGCTTCGAGGCCACCCTGCGCGCCAAGCTCAAGGAGGAGGGCGACGAAGCCAACGAGCAGATCGCCCTCTTCGGCACCCGCGAGGTGACCACTGCCGAACAGCGCCAGTACCGCGAGGACCGCGACCGCTGGCAGGCCCGCATCGAAGGCCTCGCCACCGAACGCGAGCGCGAACTCGCTGCCATCGCGGCCCGTTACCACGAGCCGCGCTCCCACCTCTTCCCTGTCGCCGTCGTCCTCGTGATCCCTGCAAAGGAAGCCAGCCGATGAGCCGCCCTGCCGCCTCTACCTTCCGTGGCTCCTCCCGTGGAGTCGCCGCCGCCAGGGCCAAGGCCATGGACGGCCGGGGCCAGCACCAGGAATGGCTCGACCTCACCGAGGTCTCCGGCCCCTTCCTGACGATGCCCGTGCTGCTTCAGGCCTGGCCCCAGCTCGACGCCCTCGACAAGGACCAGCGCACCCGACTGCGCGCCCGCCACGCCGACTGGCAGGCCGACACCACCGCCGGCCGCGACGAGTGGACCGCCTACATCCTGCGCTCCCTGCTGGAGTGGGGCGATGCGCTTGTTCTGCGCGAGGGCCAGGACGACGACCTCGCCCTGGACCGCCTCACTCTCGACGTCCCCGAGCACAACGCCCGTGTCCGCGCCGACTTCGCGCTCACCGAGCCCGGTGCGGAACTCGCCGCCGAACCGGACACGGGGTCTGCTGCCAAGCGCGTACGCATGCTGGGCATGACCATCCCCAGCGGCACCGCCCCAACGGCCCGCCCGAGCTGGGGCGACGACTGGGCGGCTGGTCCCGCCGACCGCCTCGCCCGACTCCTGCGCCACCACGACGTACCCCTCGGCCTGGTCACCGACGGCCGCTGGTGGTGCCTGGTCTGGGCCCCGGTCGGCGGCGTCACGACCACGGCCGTCTTCGACGCCATCGGCTGGAACGAGGCCGCCGAACGCACGGTCGTCCGCGCCTTCGTCTCCCTGCTGCGCCGCCGTCGCTTCTTCGAGTACGACGAGTCCGAGACTCTGGTCGGCCTGCTGAGGAAGAGCCTCGACGCGGGCGACGAGGTCACCGAGGCCCTCGGCATCCAGGTCCGCCAGGCCGTCGAGCAACTGGTGGACGCCATCAGCCGCGCCGACGCCAGCGCCATGGAACGCGGTGCCCCCGGCCTGCGCGCGAGCGGCGTCGAGGCGAGCGAGGTCTACCGGGGCGCGGTCGCGGTCATGATGCGCGTCGTCTTCCTCCTCTTCGCCGAGGAACGCGGACTGCTGCCCGCCGACAACGAGGTCTACGCCCGCTCTTACTCCGCCCGCTTCCTGCGCGCCGAGCTGAAGTCCCGCGCCGACGCCGAGGGCGAGGCCTCCCTGGAGTACACGACCGCCGCCTGGCACCGCCTGATCGCGCTGTTCCACGCAGTGCACGGCGGAGTGCTGCACCCTGAGCTCGAACTCCCGGCGTACGACGGCTCCATCTTCGATCCGGACAAGTACCCCTGGCTGGAGAACAGCTTCCCCCTTCTCCCCATCGACGACCGCACGGTGCTGCACATGCTCCAGTCCGTGCAGGAGGTCCGTGTCGGCACGGGCAGGCAGAGGGAGACCCGCACGCTCAGCTTCCGCGCGCTGGGCGTGGAGGAGATCGGCTACGTGTACGAGGGCCTGCTCTCGTACGACGCTCGGCGCGCCGTCGAGACGATGGTCGGCCTCATCGGCCCCGACGGCGTGGAACACGAGGTACCGCTGAGGGAGTTGGAGTCCCTGGCGGCGACGTCGAGGGACGTGAAGACCCTCGCGAAGAAGATCTACGAGACGTGGAAGGACCCCAAGCCGCCGGCGAGCGCGGTGCGGCTGGAGAAGCTGCTGGCCCCGGCGAAGGCGGAGGCCGCGACGGAGGCGAAGCGTCTGCTGCTCGCAGCCTGCCGCGACGCGGCCCTGACGGAACGTCTGCTGCCTTTCTTCGGTGTGATTCGGAGGGACCTGCGGGACCTGCCGGTGGTCATCCCGGCGGGCGCGCTGTTCGTGACGGAGTCCTCGCTGCGGAAGAACACGGGTACGCATTACACCCCGCGCCGGTTGGCGGAGGAGGTCGTGCTGCACGCGCTGGAGCCGCTGGTGTACGAGCCGGGGCCGCTCCAGACGGCGGACAGGGATGCCTGGGTGCCGAAGACAGCTGAGCGGATCCGTGAGCTGAAGGTCGCGGACATCGCGATGGGCTCGGCGGCGTTCCTGGTGGCCGCTTGCCGGTACTTGGGGGATCGGCTGATCGAGGCGTGGGAGCGGGAGGGCCGCGAGGAGGCGGTCAAGTACCGGGCGGGGCGCGCTGTTGACGCGGTCACGGCAGCGGACGCGGAGTCCGACCCGGTAGTGATCGAGGCCCGGCGCCAGGTGATCGAGCACTGCCTGTACGGGGTGGACATCAACCCGATGGCCGTGGAGATGGCCAAACTGTCGCTGTGGCTGGTCTCCATGGACCCGACCCGCCCGTTCACCTTCCTGGACGACCGGTTGGTGGCGGGGGACTCGCTGCTGGGTGTGCACAACATGGAGCAGATCAGAGCGGAACACCTGGAACCGAGCGAGAAGCGCAGCCTCCTTACCAAGCACGCCGACGAGCGCGCGGAAGCACTGAGGAAGAAGGCCAAGGAACTCAAGGACCTTCGCTTGGCGATCACTTCGGTCAAGGGTGTGGACCTGGTCGCGCTGCAGCGTAAACGGGAGAAGCTCTCCGAGGTGAACCGTCACTCCGCACGGCTACGGCTTGTCGGCGACCTTCTTGCCGGTGCGGCACTGGCTACCTGTGCCTCGGGACGCATCGAGTGGTACGCGGAGGACGGCGGCAAGCGCATCAAGGATCTCTTCCCGCAGGCTGAGCTCATCGTGGAACGGATCATCGATGAGGAGGTTTCGGAAGACGCGGATGAAGTGCGGGAAGCCCATGACACCGCTGAAGAGTGGCTTTCCTCCGAAGCCCCGAGCGGAGGGCTGGCCCGACGACCTCTGCACTGGCCCCTGACCTTCCCTGAGGTCTTCACGGAACATGGAGGCTTCGACGCGATCATCGGCAACCCGCCGTTCCTCGGCGGCCAGAAACTGACGGGCGCTCTGGGCGAGGCGTACCGCGAGTACATGGTCGACTACCTCGCTGACAAGAAGCGTGGTAGCGCCGACTTGGTGGCCTACTTCGAACTCCGCGCTCACCAGCTCCTCAACAAACATGGCCAGACGGGACTCATCGCCACCAACACTCTGGCTCAAGGCGACACCCGTGAGGTCGGCCTGGACCAGTTGGAGGAGAAGAGGAAGGTCAGCATCCGGCGGGCGGTGAAGAGCGCACCCTGGCCTTCAAAGTCGGCGGCCTTGGAGTACTGCGCCGTCTGGACTTCGGTGCCGCCGCTCGCGAACGAGGCGGACAGAGTGCTGGACGGTGAGAAGGTTCGGGGCATCACGACGTCGCTGGATCCGCAGTCACGGGTGAAGGGGCGGCCGTATCGACTGGTATCTGGGGACACTCCGGGGCGACCAGGCGCCTATATCGGCTCCTACGTCCTGGGCAAGGGATTCATCCTGTCGCCCCAGCAAGCCGAGGAACTCATCCACCGGGATCCACGCAACCGCGACGTCCTCTTCCGCTACCTCAACGGCGAAGACCTCAACTCCCGTCCGGACTGCTCGGCCAGCCGTTGGGTGATCAACTTCCACGACTGGCCCGAGGAACAGGCACGCGAGTATCCCGACGTCTTCGCCATCGTGGAACGCGACGTGAAACCCGAACGACTGAAGATCACGCACAGCAAGAACGCGCGCGAGAAGTGGTGGCTCTACGAGCGCAGCAGGCCAGACCTGTACTCAAAGATCCGAAAGCTAGACCGTGTCTTGGTGGTAGCGCTCGTGTCGCGAACCGTGATGCCGGTTCCGGTACCGACAGGACAGGTCTTCTCGCACATGCTCGGGGTGTTCACAACCGCGGACTCTTCCCACTTGGCGTTGCTTAACAGCGGCATTCACTACTCGTGGGCGATCACACGCGGATCCAGCCTCAAGGGAGACCTCCGATACACGCCGTCAGACATCTACGAGACAATGCCGCAGCCAGCTAGCAGTACCTCCATGATCGCTGCAGGTGCTGAACTTGATCGGACCCGGCGCTCCATCATGGCTCAACGAAGTGTGGGGCTGACCAAGCTCTACAACCTTCTCCATGATCCCGCTTCAAAGGATGAGGAAATCGAAGCTCTGCGACAATGTCACCGAGCCGTGGATAACGTGATCTCAGAGGCCTACGGGTGGACCGACCTGAGCTTGGAGCATGGCTTCCATGAGACTCGCCAAGGCGTGCGCTACACGTTTCCGATGCGTACTCGTACCGAGATCTTGGACCGACTTCTGGAGCTCAACCATGAGAGGCATTTTCAGTCACCCACAGAAGATGGCGAGGGACTACTTTTCTGACCTTCAAAAGAGAACGGAGTCAGCTTTCCCTGTGTGCTGGGCGTAGTTCAGTTCGAGTAGGCGATCGATGACTTCGGTCTGGATCACCTGCGACAGGCTGAACCGCATTCCTTGTCGA
Source organism: Streptomyces sp. NBC_00457 (assembly GCF_036014015.1). Taxonomy (NCBI): domain Bacteria; kingdom Bacillati; phylum Actinomycetota; class Actinomycetes; order Kitasatosporales; family Streptomycetaceae; genus Streptomyces; species Streptomyces sp. NBC_00457. The sequence continues at coordinate 2,147,209 of NZ_CP107905.1, forward strand.
GTCGTTGTGAAGCCGTGGTACAGGTTCAGGTCTTGCCAGCTGTAGGCATCCACCACGGCGTGGTCGACCTCTACATGTGCGGCGCGCAGAGCCTGAATGTCTCCGTCGATCACGCTTGGGTCGTGGACGAGGTTGTACAGCCTAGTCAGGCCAACCTTACGCTGACTCATGATTGAGCGCCTGATCCGATCGAGTTCGGCGCCCGTGGTGACCATGGCGGTGGTGCGCGATGGCTGGGGCAATGTCTCGTAGATATCCGACGGAGTGTAGCGGAGGTCTCCCTTGAGGCTAGACCCCCGTGCGATTGCCCACGTGTAGTGGATGCCGCTGTTGAGCCAAGTAAGGTCCTCAAGGCGGTCGGAGGCGAACACTACAGTCTGTTCGCTCGTGACCTGACCAGTGGGCACGAAGACTGGTAGCCCCGTCTTGCTCACGCGTGCTACCACCAAAATGCGTTCCAGCCCGGCGATGGATGCGTAGAGCCTTGGGGCGCGCTCTGCGAACTGCCACCACCGTTCTCGGCGTACCTTGCGGTTGTTCTTCATCCGCTCGGGTTTCACGTTGCGTTCCACGATGGCGAAGACGTCGGGATACTCGCGTGCCTGTTCCTCGGGCCAGTCGTGGAAGTTGATCACCCAACGGCTGGCCGAGCAGTCCGGACGGGAGTTGAGGTCTTCGCCGTTGAGGTAGCGGAAGAGGACGTCGCGGTTGCGTGGATCCCGGTGGATGAGTTCCTCGGCTTGCTGGGGCGACAGGATGAATCCCTTGCCCAGGATGATCGATCCTTGGAAGGACTGTCCGGCATTGGATACCAGTCGGTGCTGAAATATCTCATTTTAAGACATTGTTGAATGTTTTATGGCCATGTGAGGGTGATCCCGGTTTGGCTGCTCTGATAGTGCACACGTTCCCCTCATGGTCCTCGATGCCTTCATTGCTGCACAGCATGTGGACGGATACTCGATCAACACCATCCGTGCCAGAGCCCGCTGTATTCGCGCCATCGCCAAGGCGGCCCTCGTTCGAGTTGAGGACTTGACCGTCGGTCATGTGATGGCCTACTTCGCGGCGCGCTCGCTCAAGCCGTGGTCCCGGCGGACTTATCTCAATCACCTGCAGGCTTTTGGTAGATGGAGAGGCGTAGACCTTGTCACCGGTATTCGAAAGCCGCCGGCACCGCGTTCAACGCCGAACCCTCTGCCGGAGGGGGACCTGTCCCGCATTACTTCAGTCGCGCGCGGCCATCATCGCGCGTGGGTGCTTCTGGGGGCCTTCTGTGGTCTGCGAGCGCATGAGACAGCCAAGCTCAGACGTGAGGACATATCGGTCCTCCAGGATGGCGAGGTAGTCCTGAGGGTGCAAGGTAAAGGCGGACGTATCGATGTCGTCCCGGTCCCTCCTGTTGTTACTCAAAAGCTGGACCTCACGGCCGAGGGCCGTCTGTGGGGCGGAGTCACCCCTGAGCGCGTATCGCGCACGGTCGCTGCCATCGCGGCCAAGGAGGGCATCCGTATGCGCTACCACCAGCTGAGGCACCGCTTCGGGACGGCCGTCTATCGCGCCTCCGGCCGCGACCTCCTGCTCACCCAGCGCCTGATGAGGCATGCTTCACCGGCGACGACCGCAGGGTATGCGGCAGTGGCCGACGATCAAATCCACAAGGTGGTTGGGTTGTTGCCGGGCGCAGACCCCAACCGCAAGAGCCGCGATGGTAAGCGAGGGGTGACAGGCTGTCAACAGTGTCGCGCCCGCATCGCCTGATCCCGCACAACTGCATCTTGCAGGGTGCACGGTTAATCCTCTGTCGATGCTGACACCCAGCCTCATGCCCAGGGCGGATGGTGGCGGGACGGGGGGCGTGAGCCGGAAGATTTCAAGTCTCGTGCCTCAGCGTGCACACCCCAGCCCCAGCCCAGGCTGCCGGCCCTGTCGTTCCGCGAGCAGCTCACTTCGACCCGGCGAGGGGCCCGGCTCGCCCGGCTGCTCGTCGTGCAGCAGCTCGGCGACTGGGGATTCCCCGAGGCGGCCGTACGGCGTCCGCCGTGGCGGCCGTCGCCGCCAACGCCGTCACGCACGGACGGTCGCCCGGACAGGACTTCGCGCTGCGCCTGACACTGGCGCCGGAGTCGGTGCGCGTCGAGGTTACCGACACCCGGCCGGACAGGCTCCCGCTGGCACCCGGGAAACTGCCCGAACTGCCAGTGCCGGAGGCGGGGCGCGGCCTGCTCCTCGTCGAAGCCCTCGCCGACCGGTGGGTCATGGGATCGCGGAACCCCTGCACCAACACGCTGTGGGCCGAGGTCGATCGGGCACCCAGTCGCCGCTGACAGTTTCGATGCGGCCTTCCCGCAAGGGTAACTACCGTCCATGAGCTCGACATTGGGTAACACGCCTTGGTGTCGCCACGACCACAGTCCCCGGCTTTCTCGCCCTCAGTGCGAGACATGCCGGATATCGTTCCCGCATGACGTATGGGGGGACCGAGCAAACCGACGTGTCGTTTGGCGCAGGCGTGGCGCCCTGGACGCCGGCACCGCCCGTGATCCGGGATGCCACGCATGATGCGGTGATCGTGGTGCCGGGGATCATGGGCAGCGCTCTGCGCGACACCACGACCGGGCGGTTGGTGTGGGGGCTGCGTGATCTTCGGTGGGTGGGCGCGGCCTGGCGCCACGAGGACGGGATGCACCCGCTGCACCTGGACGACGACGAACGATCCGGCCGGTACGGCCGGATCGAAGCCACTGAATTGCTACGCGCTCCGGTTTGGGCGCCGTTCCTGAAGGGCCTCGAATACTACGACGATCTTCTTGACGCCGTCCGTTCGGTCACCCGTCCCAGGGCTGTACTCGAGTTCCCGTACGACTGGAGACTCCCCGTCTCTGTCAACGGAGCGCGGCTGGCAGAAGCCGCTCACGAACACCTGGCGCAGTGGCGCTCCAGCGAGGAGCATGCTCGGGCACGTCTCTCGCATCCGGATGAGCGTGAGGCCCGTCTGGTGTTCGTCGCCCATTCCATGGGCGGACTGGTCACCCAGGCCGCCTTCGCCCACGCCGCCTCCCAGGGCAGCGACCTGACCCCCGAGACCAGGGCCGTGGTCACCCTCGGCACCCCGTTCCTGGGTTCGGTCATGGCGGCCGTCATCCTCAATGGTGACCACTCCGGCCGGCTGCCCGCCCGGCTGCGGCGCCGAATGCAGGCCCTGTGCGCGACACTGCCCGGTGTACACGACCTGCTGCCGGACTACCGCTGCGTCGACGCGGGTCTCGATGTCCACCGGCTCACCCCGGCCGACGTGGCAGCCCTGGGAGGAGATGCCGAACTCGCCCGCGAGGCGCAGGAGTTCCAGCAGCACCTGCGGGAGAAGGGACCTGCGCTGCCGGGGCACCGCGCTGTCGTCGGCGTCGCGCAGCCGACCGTGCAGAGTCTGCGTCTCGACAGTGGTGTGGTGCACGAGCAGTACCTCTCGTTCGAGCGCAACGGTGACGGGGACCTGGCCCGTGACCGCAACGGCATCCCGCTTCGCAGGGACCGGGCCGGGGACGGCACGGTCTACCGGGACGCCGCTTCCTTCGGCCCGACCATGGGCGTGACCCCACTCCCGCTGCAGCACGGTGCACTGGCAAAGGACAGCGTCGCCATCGCCTATGTCCGTGCGGTGCTCACCGAGCACGATCAGGACCTCGGCCCCGCGTTGGGTGAAGGGGACATCGGTCTGGACGTCCCGGACTGCGTTGAGGCGGGTCGGCCCTGGCTGCTGCGCCTGAGGCCCGGACCGGGTTCCGTCCTGGACACGTATGCCGGGATCACCTGCACTGTGCAGGACGCTGAGACCGGCCTGCGTGTTGCCACCGGTCGGCTCGGCTGGCACGACGGTGAGATCGGTGCCTCGATCACCCTTCCCGGGCCGGGCCTCTACCGGGTCAGGGCCGATACCGGCGGCAACGCCCCCGTCACCCAACTTGTCCTGGCGCTCGACTCCGACGACGACTGAGCGCAGTGCGTCATGACCATCTCCGACAGCACTGACGGAAGACCTCTGCAGTTCTTCCCCATCGGCATCGGTGTCTATCTCCACCTCCCCGGGCTGGAGACGGATCCCGAGATCGAAGGCATCGAGGCGTTGCTGAAGCCGTTCGGTTCCCAGACCGAACCCTGGCCGGTTTCCCCCGAGGACCGCGGGGTCGAAGCCGTCACCACGCGCCTGACGACGTGGTCCGCTCCCCGAGACATCGGCGACACCGTCCTCTACTGGGTCGGTCACGGCTTCAGTGACGGAGGGCCCACCTCGTTGCTGGCACACGCCCACAGTCCCAAGCTTGTCGCCCCAGACGGCATCGACCCACCCACTCTGCTGCGGCACCTCAAGGCCAGGCAGGGCAGGAACGGCGCCGGCTGGGCCATCGTCATCATCGACGCCTGCACCTCCGGGCGCTTCGTCGAACTGCTGACCGGGGACGCCTACCGGGATGGGGACGTCCACAACTTTCTGCTGGTGGCGACGTCCAAGGACGGGAGTACCACGCTCGGTGCGTTCCGCAGAGCGCTGACCACCGTCCTCACGGTGACCTTCCGTGCACAGCAGACCATCGACCTGCACGACCTCGCCACGGAACTGAACCGCAACCTCCAAGGTTGCCCTGTCACGCCGAAGACGGATACAGGGCGTGCCGTGCTGCGGCGCACGCGGTCGACCATCGCGGCGCATACTCAGGCACCGCTGGATGTGGTCGCCGAGATCGATGCCGTCATCGCGTCCCTGACCGACGACGAACGGCGTCACTTCGTCCCCAAGGCCAGTGGTGCCGAACTCGGCGAGCAGACCTGGTACTTCCAGGGGCGCGTCGAGGAACGTCATGAGATCCTCTGCTGGCTCGACCGTGCCGCACCGGGCATGCTCGTTGTCACCGGAGCGGCAGGATCGGGAAAGTCCGCCTTGCTCGGGCATGTCCTGGTGCACTCCCGGCGTGAGCTCTCCGACATCCTCATCCGCCACCGGCAGCTCGACCCCCTTCCCCTTGGCAGCCCCCGCCCCTATGAAGCCTTCGATCTGGTCCTCCACCTGACTGGGGCGACACCCAGGGAGGTTGTGCTGCGGGTCGCCGCGGCGGCCGGGTTCCCCACCCCTCCCGAGGGGCCGATCGCCGAACAGTGCACGTGGCTGATCCAGCAGTTCCGCAGGACGGACGACCCCGTTGCGGAACAGGTTCCTGAGGCCGACGATCCCGCTTTCACCGTCCTGGCGGACGCACTCGACGAGGCCCGCCTGCCTCTGACGATCGCCGAGCGGATACTGAGCCCTCTGGCGGATCTCCCCGGTGTTCGGGTCGTCGTCGGCACGCGCGGCTCCACACTCGAAGGCCCCGACCTGCCGAAGCCGGCGGACCGGGACCTCACTGACGCTCTGGGCGTCGGCCGGGAGCGGAACCGGAAGGTCGTTCACGTTGACCGTGACGAGGAGGCCATGACCAGCTACATCCAGCGACGCCTGGAGGTAGCGCGCAGCAGGGGTGAACTCCAGGTGGAGCCCGCACAGATCGACCACCTGGCGAAAGCACTCGGGTGCCTTGAGCGGGAGTTCCTTTACGCACGCCTGGCGGTGCACGAGATCATCGCGACTCCGGGACTCGCCGACGACCCGGGGCCGCTGCTTGAGGACGACCACCGTCGGCTCTTCGCCCGCGCCGTCGACCGGCTGGCCGAGAAGGCTCCTGTCAACCAGGCCCTGCTGGAGGCGCTGGCCCTGGCACAGGGACACGGCCTGCCCCTGACCGGGGGTGTGTGGGCCGACGTCGCCACAGCACTCGCCGACAGCCCCGACATGAAGGTCACCGACGCTGATATCGAAGAATTGACATGGACGGCGGCCCCCTACCTGCTGCTTGACACGGAATCCGGGCAGAGCGTGTACCGACTGGCCCACCGGACCTTCTCCGAGCACTTCACCCGGACGGTTCCGCCCTCCGCGCACGACGACCGGCACCGCCGTATCACCGAGCACCTGGCGGCACCCCCGACCGGTACGCGGCCGGAGCAGCGCCCCAACCCCTATGTCGTGCAACACCTGCCCACCCATGCCGGTCTCGCCGGGCCCGACGGATGGCAAGCCCTGGCGGACCGTCCCCAACTGCTCGACCGGCTGAACCCCTCGGCGGTCGTCGCCAGCGTCATGCTCAGAGCCCTTGGTCGATTCCAGCTGCCTCCGGCGGTGGCGGGAGTCCTGTTCGCCCGAGAGCAGCTCACCAAAGCGGACCTCCGGGATCGGCGAGGACTGCGCGAGCTGGCGAGCCTTCGCTGCACGCCGGAGACCGTCGTACAGCGCTTCGGCAGGAGATCTTCCGACCCTGATGCGGCCTGGTCCGTGGCCTGGGGCCAACTGAAGCGCCATGCACCCCACTTGCGTCTCACCGGTCACACCGGCTCGGTACAGACCCTTGTGGCGTTCACGGACGCCTCACAGCGGGTGCTCCTGGCTTCGGGCAGTGACGACGGGGCGGTGCTGATTTGGGATCCGGTGAGGGGGGAGACCGTGGGGGACGCGGTGACGCCGCACGACGGCGCCGTCCAGTCGATCGCGGAGTTCGCGGGCCCGAGGGGGCGGACTCTGCTGGCCACCGGGGGCGCGGACGGCACGGTACGCATCTGGGACCCTGTCAGGGGAGAGACAGTGGGGGAGCCACTGACCGGCCACGACGACTGGGTTCACTGCGTGGCGGCGTTCGAAGACGCCGAGGGGCAAACGCTGCTGGCCACGGGAGGCGGAGACGGGACGCTACGCGTCTGGGAGCCGCTGACCGGCAAGGAACTGGCGGTGGGAGGCCTGGACGAGTATGCGATGGACCTGGACCTGCACACCGACCAGGAGACCGAACGGCTCGTGGAGACCGGCCACGACGGCGACGTCTACTCGGTGGCGGCGTTCGCTGGCCTGGACGGCCAAGATAGGCATGTGCGCCTGGCCACCGCGGGCAACGACGGCACGATACGGATCTGGGACCCGGCCACCGGGAAGGAGACCACCGATCCCCTCACCGGTCACGAGGGAGCCGTCTTCTCCGTCGCGGTGTTCAAGGGGCGGGAAGGGCAGGTGCTGCTGTCATCGGGCGGTGAGGACGGGACGATACGGATCTGGAACCCGGACACCGGCAGACAGACCAGGGCACCTCTCACCGGCCACGGCAAGCCGGTCCGCGCGGTGGGAACGCTGGTCGAGAAGACCGAGGCCGGTGAACGGACCTTGCTCGTCAGCGCCGGCGAAGACAACAGCGTACGACTGTGGGATCCGGTCGGCGGCGAGCCGGTGACAGCGCCTCTGACAGGCCACGAGAACTGGGTGAGGACTGTGTCGCCGGTGCCGCCTCTGTCTGGCACACACCCACTGCTGGCCACCGGCGGTGATGACCACACGCTACGGATCTGGGCACCGCACGACGGCCGAACGGCAGGCGTGCCCTTCGACGACGCCGTGACGACCACGCGGACGCTGACATCCTTCAGCGGCGAGGACGAACAGACCCTGATCGCCGCCGTGGACGGCGAAGCGAAGCTGCGCGTGTTCGACCCGGCCGAGGGCGAGCAGGTCGACGGGCTGGAGACCGAACATGACGGCGACGTCCTCACGGTGACCACGGTCCGAGTCGTCCAGGACGATGACGAAAGGCTCGTCTTCGCCACGGGTGGTGAGGACGGGGTCGTGCGGTTGTGGGATCCGGGCACCGGCGAGATGACCGGTGAGGTGGTGACGGATCACGCCCATGGGGTGCGGGCTCTGTCAGCGTTCGCCGGGTTCGGTGGGCGGTCATTCCTGGCCACGGGTGGTGAGGACGGCGTGGTGCGGTTGTGGGATCCGGGCACCGGTGAGAAGGCCGGTGAGGTGGTGACGGATCACGCCGGTGGAGTGCGGGCCCTGTCCGCGTTCGTCGACTTTGGCGGCCAGTCCCTCCTGGCCACGGGTGGTGAGGACGGGGTCGTGCGGTTGTGGAACCTCATGACCGGCCAGGCCGTAGGGGAGCCGTTCGCCCATCCAGGCGTGACCGCCGTGGAGTCGTACCCGATCCCGGGCCGCGAAACCATGCTGGTCACGGGTGACGACGACGGAACCGTCCGCTTCTGGAACTGCGAGACGGGAACCGAGACGCTGAGGATCCCCCTGGGCCTTTGCGTGAACGACGTCGCCTGCGTTGACGGAGACCTGGCCCTGGCCACAGCGGAAGGCCTCGTGCAGGTGAGCCTCGAAGCGGCGTCCAACCCAGCCGGCAAGTTCTGAGGTGCACTTGCCGCCCACCCTGGACACTTTCACGCACGACCGTTACGCCGGGGCGGGACTTCGTGCTGTGCCTGACGCTGACCCCTCCCCCGTCCGTATCAAGGTCACCGACACCCGGACGGACAGGCTCCCACCAAGCCCCGCCGAACTCTGCGCGCCCTCATCGCAGGACGCGACGACCGGCCGTGGTCTGCTCTTCGTCGCGGCCTTTGCGGACCGGTGGGGCTGCGGCCCTCAGGATTCGTACGTCAAGACGGTCTGGGCGGAGGTCGATCGGAGCCTTGCCTGTCAGCTCTGATGACCGTCGAGCCCCCAGTCGAAACGCCAGTGCTCGAACGGCGAATGCTCATGCCGGAAGTTGTCGAGCATGTCCCAGAGTTCGCGTTCCGGGCCCGCCGCAGGCATGAGGTCCTCTGGGCCCACGACCTCGACCATCGTCAGTTCGCCCGTGGCGTACCGCCTGACGACCGAGGTCGCCCGTGGCGACGGATGGAGCAGGCTCAGGGTGCTCTGGAGCCTCTCCGCCGCCCTACGGGCCGGAGCCCGGAAACGCCTTCCAGGCACCGACGCCCCGTCACCATCCTTCGAATCTTCCTCATCTTCGTCCCCGTACCCGTAGCCGAACACCACGTGATCGGGCGCGACCAGCGAGGCATGGCTGTACGCCGAACCATTCGCGTCGTCTGCGCCCGCGGCGTCATAGCTGACCCGCATGATCTCCGTGAGGTCGGCCAGCGCCCTCCAGAGACTCTCGATGTCGGCCGGGTACCGGAACAGCGAGCCCGTGAAGTACAGGTGGGCCTCGTGGCAGCCCCGCAGGGTGAGGGCGTGCAAGAGCTCATCGGCCGTCATCCGCTCCTGGGCGCAGATGGTGTGCAGGGTGGCTTCCGCGCCCCGGCGATCCCGCACGGGGTACACCAGAGCGGCCACCGGGTCCTCGTGTTCGGCACAGTACGTTTCGCGGCCGTAGCCGTCGAAGTCGTCGCACACGTAGCAGAGGTTGTCCTTGTTGCCGCCCCGGACGGTCCACACCGAGCCGCTGTTCTCGTCGGTCGGCCGTGTCCACCCCTGCCGTTCCAGCCACGCGATGACGTCCCGCCCTGGGACCGCCATAAACTGCTTCGCCTGATCCTTGTCCTCACCCATGCCCGGCACAACTTCCTCCGCTCGATCGTGTGTCGAGGTGCACTCTCAATGCCGCCTCGGCACACGGGAGTTGGGCCCCCAGGGTCGACGCGTTACGCACCAGGCTGGACCATTGTGTGAACTGAGTCAACTGATGCAAGGTGTTCGGCAGGCGAAAGGAGGGGCTAGTCGGCCGTGTCCAACCTGCCGTTCCAGGAAGCCCGCGATGTCCTCTCCCGGACTCGTCATGAACTTTCCCGCCTGATCCTCGATGGTGACCGGCATGGCTTCCTCCGGCCCTTGTACTGTTCGAGTCGTCCCGATCAACGCTGCGCGTACGCACGGGAGTTGTAGGGATTCGCGCGCCGGGTTGCTGGAAAGCACACCAACCGAGCCGATGCTGCGGCGATCCGCGCGCAACCCATGACCGATGGCACCAGCGGGGGAGAAGACATGTCCCGGTTCCGCAACTTACGCAGAGCCTGGTTCGACGAGATCGCGGAAGAGCTCGCATGGCTCCTGGAGGATCTGTCGCCCGCCGTGGCGGACGCTGTCCCGAAAGACCTGGGGCCGCGAGATCTCGTCTCCGCGACCGTGCTCGCCCGCGTGGCGCAGGCGGACATGGAGTGCCAGGAGATCGCCTTCGTCGCCGGTGACCTGGTGCGCCTGGCGGGAGTGCACGGGGTGCGCGCGCCCGAGCGGGTGGAAGAGGTCGAGGAACTGTGGACCGCCCTGCGTGAGCCGACCGTGCCGCTCCTGCGCTCGTGGTGGCGGGAGCCGCTCGGTGAAGGGCTTCTCACCCACTGGGCGGAGATCCGGGCCGAGGAGGTGGGCTGGACGCGCGTCCATCAGGAGCTGCGGGAGCGCTGGTCGCTGGACAGCGACGGCATCTGGCGGCGCGGTCTGATGCCCGCCGGGGGGCCGGACGGCGACTGGCGCGGCTTCTTCGATCATCTGGAGGCCGTCACCTCGGGTCAGGAAGCAGCGTACGCGCGGATGCTCGTCACCCGGTGGCCTTCGCTGGCAGAGGAGATCGAGGCGTTCGCCTCCGAGAAGGCCGACGAGCTCGCCGCCGTACCCCATCTCGACCTGGTCCACCGGGAGCGGGCGCTCGCGGACGCGCTGACCGCGGTCGCCGCAGGGAACCTGGAGCAAGGCGGCGGTGAACTCCCGGCCGACCTGCGTGCCGTCCTGCGGTCCATCCGGGACACCGGAAAGTCGTACCTGGCATGGCTCGACGGGGAGTACACCGAACGGCTGACTCCACTGGAGCGGGCGCACCTCGCCCTCGGTGCGGCGGATGCGGCGCGCTGCGAGGCATATATGCGGCAGTACGCGGACATCTGGTGCGCCCCGGAGTCCGGGACGCTGCCGACCCCCGTCTTCACCGAGGAGGACTACGCCCCGCTGAAGCCGGCCGAGCGCCCTCGGGCTGTCGCCCCGGATTGGATGGCGATGGTGGCCAAGGTGTACTCGGAGAACGCCCAGTTCGGCTGGACCGGCACGGTCGGGTCCCAGCCCTGGTGGCTCTATGCCGCCGAAAGTGGCATCGAGTCGGCCACCGCCATGAGGTTCAAGCATGACGGGCAGGTCCGGATCGGGCACCGGACGCTCGACGATCCGCACGACATGCTCGTCGGCCTTCCGCCGGGCGACCCCCACGCCCAGAACCTGATCATGCGGTTCCGGTACGACGTCGAGGACCCGCACGAGATGTGCGAGTTGTTGGTGCTGGCGCGGGCCGGGAGGGTCCGGCTCGGGTTCCTGGTGCGGGACGCGGGCGGCGGGTTCCGGGTGTTGCGGGTCGTTAGCGTGCCCATGCCCCCGGCTCTGCGCGAGGCCATGCGCGGCAAGGCGCTGCGGGCGCTGGACGCGATGACCGGGGCCGACCCGCGTGAACTCGCGGTCCTCATCGCGCCGGAGGCGGGCGGGCCGGTAGTCGGGGAGCGGGGGAAGTCGCCGGCCGAGGACGTGGGCGACGCATGGGGAGACGCCGTCGACGGTGGGCTGTTCCCCAGGGGAGACACCCTGTTCTGAGGGCCCCTCCCTGAATCAGTTGTGAACTGAGTCAATAAACGTCATGCTTCAACTCGGTGTCGCTCCGCACTGCGCGCGGTAGCCTCACCCAGTTGGCTCAGTCATGCCAGAAAGGGCCCGATCACCATGCCGTCCCAGCCCCCCGCCGTACCCGGCGTGCCGCATCCGCTGAACGAGGTGCCGCAGACTTTCCGCCCCGGCGACTCGTACGACGTACGCGACGGGCTGGTGAAGTACATCCGGCGGGACCTCCTCGGCCCCTGGGACGGGGAGACCGAGGAACTGCCGCACCGGTCGGCGGGGCCGCGCGACCGCTACCTTGTGGGCATGCTCGGCCCCCGCCCGGACGGCGGTGACAACGCCCGGCAGATGGCCCGCAGCGCCGCGCAGACCGGCGACGACGAACCCGGCAGCGACGACGGGCAGGGCGCCGAGGGCGGCGAACTGCCCGAGCGACTCACGCCGCAGGCCGCCGGCCGTATCTGGGCCTCCTCCATGGGGCTGTCCTTCGTGGTTCCGGCGTCGATCGGCACGCTCAGCGTCACCGCCGGCTGGGGGCGGTACTCGCTGACCGACAGGCTCATCGACACCAGCCCGAATCCGGTGCGCGTGTGGGGCCGCGAGCCCGTGAAGCACACTCCCATCGACATCGAGGTCACCCGGGCCGGCGACCAGCGCCGCGTCCTGGAGGGGGACGACAGCCACGGCATCCACCTCGACGTGCAGGTCCGTGAACGCCCGGCCAGGGCGGCGGGCGAGGACCTGCGTGTCGTGGAGGTCGCCCTCGTCAACAGGCTCCCAGAAAGCACCACCGACCGCAGGGACACCCAGTGGCTGTTCCAGACCGGCCTTGAGGTCACCGCGTTTCCTGACGACCGGGCGGCCGTCTTCCTGCCCATTGACGACCCGCTGGACCCCAGGTCCGCTGGCGCCTCAGAGGAGGCGGAGGAGCGGCGGCTGCGGCTGCTCTACCGTGACAGCCTCCGCTACGCCGTCGGCCGCAACGTCGCCGTCACCGCCGCCGTACGCCACGATGAGCGGCGGGCCCACCGGCTGGTCACCACCTGGCTTCCCGAGTACGACGTGCGGGCCACCACCGCTCCCAAGGTCGCCGAGCAGCCGCTGTTGGCCGGACTGGAACTCGGTATGGACGAACTGGCCGCCCTCGCCGTGCCCGGCCGCCGCGCGGAACTGAGTACCGCCCTGGCTCCGCTCGCAGACGGCTACAACACCTGGCTCCAAACACAGCGCGAGAAGGCGGTAACCCTCCCCGAGGACCTGCGCAAAGCCGCCGAGGCAGCCATCGACCAGGCCGAGGAGGTGTGTCACCGCATCGCCTTCGGCATCGACGTCCTGTCCACCGACGACGACGCGCTCGAAGCGTTCCGGTTCGCCAACCGCGCCATGGCCCTCCAGCGGCGCAACACCGCCATCGCCGCTCGGCGCGCCGGGCACGAGGACGATCCCGCCTCCTACCGGCGGGCCCACCAGGAAGTGGACGAGAAGGGCAAGGAAGCGGCCGCCTGGCGGCCCTTCCAGCTCGCCTTCGTCCTTCTTAACCTCGCCTCGCTGAGCGCGCCCGGCCACCCGCACCGCGGCACCGGGCGCGAAGCCCTCGTCGACCTGCTGTTCTTCCCCACCGGTGGCGGCAAGACCGAGGCCTACCTGGGCCTCGCCGCGTACACCTTCGCCCTGCGCAGGCTCCAGGGCATCGTGGGCAGCGCAGCCGAGGCCCGCGACGGCAGCGCGGGAGTCGCCGTCCTCATGCGCTACACCCTGCGACTGCTGACGGCCCAGCAGTTCCAGCGGGCCGCCGCCCTGGTCAGCGCCTGCGAAGTGCTGCGCCGCGAGGAGTACGCGCGCGACCGGCGCTGGGGCGCCACCCCGTTCCGTATCGGACTGTGGGTGGGAACCTCGGTATCGCCCAACTGGTTCGGTGAGGCCCAGGAGCAGATCGCGGGGGCCCGAGAGAGCGCCAGCGACAAGCACGCGCGGGTCATCCAGGTCCTCAGCTGCCCCTGGTGCGGGCAGGGCCTGACCGCCCACTCCAACATGGACTACGACCCCGACCGGCGCCGCGTGCTGCTGTACTGCCCGCGCGGTGAGGGCGAGGACCGCTGCCCCTTCTCCCGGCTCGGCTCACCCGACGAGGGCATCCCCGTGCTCACCGTCGACGAGGAGATCTACCGCCTCGCACCCGCCATGGTCATCGCCACCGTCGACAAGTTCGCCCAGCTGCCGTGGAACGGCTACGCCGGGCTGCTGTTCGGCCGGGTCACCGAGTGGTGCCCGCGCCACGGCTACCGCCACGACGACCTCGACGAGCGCACCGGCTGCCGCAGCCGCCACACCCGCAAGGGGACGCTGGACGCGGTGACCGCCCAGCCCGTCACCCGGCTGCGGCCCCCGGACCTGATCATCCAGGACGAGCTGCACCTGATCTCCGGCGCGCTCGGCACCACCGTCGGACTCTTCGAAGCCGCCATCGACCAGCTGTGCAGCTGGTCGTACACCGACGGCGGCGGCGTACGACACGAGGTCGGCCCGAAGATCGTCGCGTCCACGGCGACCACCAAGCGCGCCGCCGAGCAGGTGCGTGGCGTCTTCGCCCGTAAGGTCGCCGTCTTCCCGCCGCAGGTCCTCGATGTCGGCGACACCTTCTTCTCCCGGCAGGTGGAGCTCGCCCGGGACAACCCCGGCCGCCGTTACCTCGGCGTGTGCGCGCACGGCACCCGGTTGAAAGCCGCCGAGATCCGGGTCGCCGAGATCCTGCTGCTCGCCGGACAGGAGCAGTTCGACACGTACGGGGCCGCCGCTGACCCGTACATGACGCTCGTCGGCTACTTCAACGCCACCCGCGAACTCGCCGGCATGCGCCGCTACCTCGACGATGACATCGCCACCCGCGTCCGCGCCAACGGCGGCCGTAAGGGGCACGACACGATCGCGGACCGCATTCCCACCAAGTCCGGGATGCTCACTATCCAGGAACTGACCTCCCGCATCTCCTCGGCGGACATCAGCGCCACCCTCAAGCGGCTGGAGTCCCCCTTCGAACCGGAACGGGACACTTCGAAGCGTCGCAAGGCCTTTGCCGCCGAGTACGTGGCGGCCCGGCGGGACAAGCGCGAGCCGCGGGCCCGTATGACGCCCGTGCAGGAGCGGGCGGTGGACGTCGTACTGGCCACTTCCATGCTCCAAGTCGGCGTCGACGTCTCCCGGTTCGGCCTGATGCTCGTAGTCGGCCAGCCCAAGAACACCGCCGAGTACATCCAGGCGTCCTCCCGCGTCGGCCGAGACGCGCGCCGCCCCGGACTGGTCGTCACCCTCTACAACTGGTCCCGCCCGCGAGACCTGGCGCACTTCGAGGACTTCGCGCACTACCACGCGACCTTCTACCGTCAGGTCGAAGCACTGTCGGTCACCCCGTTCACCCGTCGAGCACTCGACCGGGGTACGGCACCCACGTACATCGCGGCGTTGCGCCAGGCCGCGTACGAGCACTCCCGCAACACCGATGCCCAGCACGTAGATCTCTACGGTGAAGTCGCCCAGCAGGTCGAACAGCGGCTGCTGGAACGGGCGGACCGTGTCGGCGGGCAGCGTGCTCAGGACTATCTGACCGAACGTATTGAGGCCCTGAAGGACCGCTGGGAGGAACGGCGCGAAAGCGGCGGCGTCCTGGGCTACCGCAAGGAGAAGAAGAAGGACACCCTGGTCACCGGGCTTCTTCACCGAGCCGACGGCTCACGCTGGGACGAACTCACCGTGCCCATGTCCATGCGGGAGACCGAGAACGAACTCAACCTGCTACTGCCGGGCGGCGGCAACTTCGTGGACCAGCCCACCAACGGTGGTCCCGCCTGGCACTTCGGGGCCGCCGCCGGCAAGGACGCCGAGGGCACGGGCGGGGAAGGCGGAGACGGTGGCGACGGTGGCGCGCAGGTCGACGCCGACGAGTACGGGGACGCCGCCGAGGCGGCAGGAAAGGGACGTCGATGAGCGGCAACTACTACCGGCGGGTGGGCGCGGCACGCCCCAGCCACCTCATGTACACGGCTGGCGTGGGTGCGCTAGTCGACCTGCCCAACTTCTCCGTCCTCGTCAAGGGACTCGAATCCTGGAGCCACACAGGGCTCCTCCCGGACGACTACCTCATCGAGGAACCCCGACTGCGCACCGCCGTCAACCGGGCCCTCCAGCTCTACGGACGCTCCCAGATCAGCGAGCTGCGCTCCGCCCCCTGGATGGAGGGCGCGGACGGCGCCCCCAAGGACTGGGCAGCGCAGGGCATCGGAGTCCCCGTCACGCCCTTTCCTCAGTGGCTGCGATGCACCGCGTGCAACCTGCTCGCGCCCATCGACGCGGACGCCTTCACCTTCCTCAACAACAACCCGCGCACCCCGCACGAGGCGAAGTTCGCCCACAGCGACTGCAAGTTCGGCAGGCCGCTCGCCGTAACCGCACGCTTCACCCTGGTCTGCACGAACGGACACCTCGACGAGTTCCCGTACGCGATGTTCGTGCACCGTGGCAACGTGTGCGCGAAGAGCCCCCGACCGCTGATGCGGATGAAGGACCACGGAGGCAACCAGGCGGCCAACGTCACCCTCGAATGCGTCGCCTGCGGGGAGAAGCGCAACATCCGCGATGCGATGGGCGAGCGGGGCCGCGCCGAGCTGCCCGCCTGCCGCGGCCGCCACCCGCACCTGTCCGCCTTCGAGAGTGACGGCTGCGACCGCGAGGCCACCCTGATGGTGGCGGGCGCCTCCAACCAGTGGTTCCCGATGACGCTCAGCACCCTCGCCCTGCCGCCGAGCAGGAACCAGGACCTGACTGAACTCGTCGAGGAACGCTGGGTGGAACTGCAGAACGTCACCTCCCGTCCCGTCTACGACGCCCTGTCCGCCATGCCGCAGTTCACCTACCTCGAGGAGTACGACCCGGACGCGCTGATCGCCGCCGTCGAGGCCCGCAGACAGGGCGCGACCGGACAGCAGAACCAGGCCACCGAGGTGGCGGCGGACCTGCTCAGCCCCGAATGGGACGTCCTCGCCGCGCCGCACGTTCCCGACCCCACCGACGACTTCGCGATGGAGAGCGTCACCGTTCCCACGACCCTTGACGGACTGTTCTCGGACGTCCGCCAGGTGCAGCGGCTTCGGGAGGCCCGCGCGCTGGTCGGATTCACCCGCCTCGACGCCCCCGACCCCGAATCCGACGAGATCGCCACCCTCGTACGGCTCTCCCGCACCTCGCAGAATTGGGTGCCGGCCAGCGAGGTCCGCGGTGAGGGCATCTTCCTGCGGGTGCGCGAGGACCTGATGGCCGAGTGGCAGGACCGGATGCAGAAGTCACCGCAGATGGCGGCGCACCGGGAAGCCTTCGGCCGGTTCCGCAGCAACCGGAAGTCGGACCGCATCACGGGCCCCTTCGACCCCATGCGCGGCTGGCCCGGCGAACGCTACATAGCTCTGCACACCCTGTCCCACCTGCTGATCCGCACCATCGCCCTCGAATGCGGCTACAGCTCGGCGAGCCTCGGCGAACGTATCTACGCCGGAGACGAGGAGAACACCCGTACCGGCATCCTCATCTACACCGCCGTCCCCGACTCCGAGGGCACCCTGGGCGGCCTCGTCTCGCTCACCGAGGACACCCACTTCGAACGGATCGTGCGCAGGGCCCTGGAGGACGCGGCCCGCTGCTCCTCCGACCCGCTGTGCGCCGAACGGCTGCCGAAGGACCCCGCGGACTACCTGCACGGCGCGGCCTGCCACGTCTGCCTCTTCGTCTCCGAGACGACCTGCGAACGCGGCAACCGCTTCCTGGACCGCCGTTTCCTCGTCCCACTCGGCGACGACACCGACCAGGTGCTGACACCGGTGAACCTGCGGCCGTGAGCCGCCGGGACTTCGAGGCGGCGGCAGAGCAGGCCGTCGTCCTGCTCGGGCCATCCCGGGCCAAGGACCTGGCGGGGGTGTTCACTCGCGGCCGGGGCCTGGAGCATGCACTGCTCCTGGTCCAGGCCCCGGCCGTCGGCGATGCGATCCGGGCGCTGTACGAGGCAGTCCAGAGCAATCACGTCCCGTCGGCCGAGGCCGCCGCCTACCTTCGTGGGTTCGTGGCAGGGTGGTCCCGGCGCAGGGACGAAGCCGAAGTGCGCACGGTGTGGAGCGGACCGGCCACACCGGGCGTGCCGGTACGCGCGACCGCACGCGTCCTTACTGACGTCGTCGGCGGGGCCCGATCCGAACTCCTGGCCATGACCTACGCGGCCCGCCGCTACTCTCCGCTCATATCCGCCCTGCGCGAAGCCGTCGCACGCGGCGTCGACGTGCATGTCGTCGTCGAGACCCGGGAAGGCGCGGCCGGACTGCTCGGCGGACCCGAGCCGGCCGCGGCATTCGCCTCGGTGCCCGGCCTGAGACTCTGGCACTGGGCCCCCGCGGTACGCGAGCACGAGCATGCCCGGCAGCACGCCAAACTGGCCGTCGCTGATCGCCGCATTCTGCTGGTGGGCAGCGCGAACCTCACGGAATCCGGAGTCCGCAGGAATCTGGAAGCCGGGGTGCTCGTCACCGGCGGCACTGCTCCGCAGAGGGCCGCCGAACACATCCGGGAACTGCAGCGCCGGGGGATTCTGACTCCGCTGCCCTGAGCAACCTTCTGGAGGACGACCGCAGGGCCCAGCCGCCTGCGCTTTGCCCTTTCACCAGCCTATTGCCCTCAGATCACCCCGTCCGCGATCCCCCCGACCAGCGCCCGCACCGCCGACCGCGAGAACACCAGCGGCCGAAGGCCGACATCCTTGGAGTCGCGCACAGCCATGTGGGACCCAAGGTCTGCGATCTCCACACAGTCGTTCGCACCCCCGCTGTATGAGCTCTTCCGCCACCGCGCGAGCGCGAAGTCGACGTACAGCGGAACGGTCGTGCGGGGCGTGCTCACTGATCGAGCTCCTTGCTGATTCGCGTGATTCGGGTGCGGGTCTCCGACGGACCGAGGGCGCAGGCTCTCAACTGGTCGAAGATCTCTGTGTAGTTGTCGACATCGTCCGTGGCTTCGAGGTACACGGAGTTCTTGGGGTTCTCCAGCCACACCAGGTTCGGCGTGGGGTCGGAGAAAGTCAGGATGACGAACGGGCCGTACAGGCCGGGGTGCGCGCCGAGCTCGAACGTCAGGAGCTGCACCGTGATGTGCGGCTGCTCGCTCGCCTCCACCAGCTTGCGCAACTGGTCACGCATGACCTCCGCCGAGCCGATCGTGCGGCGCAATACCGCCTCGTCGAGGATGGCCCACAGCTTGGCCGGTTGTTCGACGCCGAGACGGCTGCTCTGCCGCTCCATACGGACCTTGACCAAGGACTCCAACTCGGGCGCGGTGAGCTCCATGCGCATCTGGGAGATGACGGCACGCGCGTAGTCCTCGGTCTGGAGCAGGCCGGGGACGAGCATCGGCTGATAGTTGGCCATCGAGACCGCGCCGGCCTCCAGCGCCAGATAGCCGTCATACCGGGTCGCGGTCAGCACCGTGGAGTACTTCCGCCACCACGGCTTCTGCTGCTCCTTGTCCGCCCGTACGAGGTCGAGTACGTCGGCACGTTGGGCCGGGTCGTCGACGCCGTAGCAGTCGAGCAGCGCCCGGACGAGGACCGGTGTCGTGCCGCGCTCGCCGGTCTCGATGCGGCTTAACGATCCCTGGTTGATCTCGATCTGCTCGGCGACTTCCGTAAGCGTCAGCCCGGCAGTGTCGCGCAACTCGCGCAAGCGCGCGGCGAGTTGGCGGCGGTACACGGACTGCGGGACCAGGCTCCTCTTCAAGGCCATGGCGGAAGTCTCTCCGGCGAGCACGAGCGCGACAACCCATACGAGTCAACTTCACCAGACATATTGCCTAGTTCACTGTGCCAGCGGCATTCTGCCTAGGGTCACGACGCGTGTCCGCCGAACCAGACATGCGCCTCCATCGACCGCAGGACGGTGCGCCCCGCCCCGGACCGCCGCACCAGGAGGGTGTGCCATGCCCCGGACGACGTTGTTCCGGCAGTTAGTTCAGCAACGACACCTGACGACGTACGAGGCGTTCGCGGCGCAGTTCGAGCGGTCGGCCGTCAGTCTCGCGGAGCGCGACGGCGACCGGCGGCTCGCCTCGCTGCGGGTGTCCTCCCGGCAGTTCGACCGCTGGCTCGGCGGAGAACTGCAGACGCTGCCGCGACCGGACGCCTGCCGGGTGCTGGAGCACATGTTGGGCAGACCGGTCGCCGAGCTGTTCGCCGTGCCGGGTGGCCTACGGGAAGGCCCTACGAACCTGTCCGCCACCCCTACGATGCCTGGTCCCCACCTCGCTCAAGACTCCGGGGACAACCCTCTCGAGATCGTCGCCCGCGCCCGCCAGCTCACCGCCAGCAACGCAGACGACGCCACACTCGCCTTCCTCGGCTCCTCCCTGGCGAGCATCACCAACCGCTACGAGCAGGCCGGCCCGTACGCACTGCGCGCCGAGGCGCGAGGTCTGCGGCATCTCGCGCACACTCTCCTCGACGGCCGCCAGCCCCCGCGCGCCCGCCACGAACTCTTCCGCCTCGCCGCCCGCGCCTCTGGCCTGCTCGGCTACATGGCTGTCAACACCGGTGACTTCACGCTGGCGGAGGCGTACTGCACGGAGGCCCTGGCCCTCAGCCGCGCGATCAACGACCTGGATGCCGAGCTGTGGGCCAGTGGCACCCTGTCCTTCGGGCTCTACTACGCCGGCCGGTACGCGGACGCCGACGCGTGCGCTGCGGCGGCGGTGGAGCGAGCCCCGCGCAGCCCCCAGTCCATCCGCCTCCTCGTCAACGGCCGGGCCCGCGCCCTCGCCAAGGCCGGAGACCGCCGCGCCGCCGAGCAGGCCGTCGGCCAGGCCCTCGCTCTCTCCGACCGGCACGACGTCCCGCCCGGACTCACCTCGTGCATCTCCTTCGAGCCGTACGGACAGGCCCGGACTCTGGCCAACGCCGTGACCGCGCACGTCTCGCTCCACGACACTGCCCGCGCGCTGCGCGACGCCGACCGGATCGACGACCTCGTCGAGCACTCCGACTCCGCGTGGAGCCGCGCGCTCGTACGCCTCGATGTCTCTGCTGCTCTGCTCAGCGAGCGCGCCCCCGACCTCGACCACGCGTTGGAGCTCGGCCGGGAGGCGCTGCGGCTGTGCGGGGATTCGCCGATCAGATCGGTCTGGCAGCGCTCCCAAGAGCTGTACGAGCAGGCCAGGTCATGGCGGAAGCACCCGGCGGTGGGCGAGTATGACGACGAGTTCCGCGCCTGGAGCTCACAGCCAGCCGTCCTGTCCTTGTCGTCGTGACCTCGGACTCCAACGATTCGAGGGACTCCGGGGCGGTGTGATTCCAAAGGAGTACGCGGGTGCCCTTGCTTACCGCCGATCCCGCCGCGTTCCCCGCCGAGCCCCCGGCCGACCCGCGCGACCCGGATGTCATCGCGGCGCACGACTGGACGGCCTTCAGCGCGCTGGACGCGATGGTGGACCACTGGGCCCGTCCCGGCTGGAGCGACGGCAGCCGGGCGTACTACTGGATGCTCACCTTCCCCGGCCACCAGGAGCTGTCCGCGCTCGCCCTGCGCTGCCAGCAGGCCCTCGCGCCGCTCGGCCTCGACCCGGTGCCGACCGACGGGCTGCACATCACGCTCGCCCGGGTCGGGGCTCCCGACGCGGTCACCGCGGGGCAGCTGGAGAACCTCGTCCGGTCGGTGGAGCCGACACTGCCCGCCCCCTTCTCCATACGGGCCATCCCGCTGGCCGGGTCCCGCGGGGCGGTACGTCTCTCCGTCGGCCCCTGGCAGCCGCTGCTCCAACTGCACGCCGCTCTGACCGAGGCCGCCCGCACCGCAGGGCTGACGCCGAAGAAGCCGACGGCGGTCTTCCGGCCGCACCTGAGCCTGGCGTACAACAACCGCCGGCGGGCCGCCGCCCCGGTGGTCGAACCCGTCGCCCTGCTTCGGACCCTGCCGCCCGCCGAGCTCCCCGTCGCCACCGTCGAACTGGTCGAACTCCGCCGCGATGGCCGACAGTACAAGTGGGACGTACTGCACAGCCAGCCCCTCACCTAGCCTCGCGGCCATCCAGCTGGACGACCGCGACGACCACTTTCCCAATGGCCGTCGTCCGGGCGAACCACTCGGCCGCCAGTTCATCAACGATCCGGAGCCCCCGGCCGCCCAGTTCCTCGTACGACACGCCCTTCCGCGGACGCACGCTGTCGGCGTCCGCATCCGCGTCGTGCACCGACACGACCGCGACGTCCCGGTAGACCTCGACGCTGATGCAGTCCGGGCCGGTGACGGTGTGCCGCACCGCGTTGCCCACCAACTCGGAGGCGATGAGCACCGCGTCGTCGACAACCGAGGCCGACGCCTGGCCATCCAGGGTCCGGCGGACCTGATCGCGTGCGTGGGGCAGCGGTTCGGCCTCCTCGGCGAGGTTCACCCAACAGCGCCGTACCGGTTCGCGCGCTACGGCGTGATCGTGATCTGTGCCTGATCCATACACCGTCTCGTCACGCTCCCGGTCGATGACTCTGGGATCGACCAGTCTCTTGGGGCGCATGAGGCGGCGGTACGCCGCCCCTCCGCCCCTTCGTCACCACGAAACGGCGGACAAACGGCGGAGGCGCGGCGTACCGCCGCCACCCCGCCGTCACGAGGCTCTTCCTCGGGCTTCCTGCCCACCCGGTGCCCGGGCGAAGTGAAGCTCCCTCCGCCCGGGCACCGGAGCTACCCGTCGACCACTGGAGGTCCCTCGTGCTCGCACCGCCCGTCTACCCCGGCTTCGAGCAGGCGTACGTCGACGTCCTCGGCCACGTCGTACGCAACCACCAGTACCGCAACGCGCCCCGAGGCAACGCCGCCCGCGAGTGCCTCGGCCTCAGCTTCCAACTCACCGACCCGCGCGAGCGGCTGCCCTACCTGGCCGCACGCAGGGTCAACCCGATCTTCCACTTCGCCGAGGCCCTCTGGTACCTGGCAGGCCGCGACGACCTCGACATGATCGCGTACTACGCGCCGCACATGGGATCCGACTCCCGCGACGGGACGACCATCAACGGCTCCGCGTACGGATCCCGGATCTTCAACCCCACCGGCGACGACACCGTCTCACCATTCGACCACGTCCTGGATCTCCTGCGCACCGAGGCGGACAGCAAACGCGGCCTGCTGCCGATCTTCGAGGTGCGCGAGTTGGCCGTCACCGACAACCCCGACGTGTCGTGCGCGGTCGCGCTTCATCTCCTCGTGCGCGAACGCCGCCTGCACATGATCACGTACATGCGGGCCAACGACTGCGACCGCGGACTGCTTGCCGACGTGTTCTCGTTCACCATGATTCAGGAGTTCGCGGCCGTCCAACTCGGCCTGAAACTCGGCACGTACACGCACCACATCGGCTCGGCGCACATCGGAGACCGGGACTTCGACCGCGTACAGCGCGTCCTGGCAGAGGCGGAGGACACCCGTCGTCCCTCCTCACCGCGCTTCCCGTTCCCGCCGATGCCCGACGACACGACCGCGGCGACCATCGCCATCGTGCTCAAGCACGAGGAGGCGCTGCGCACCAACCAGGTCCAGTACCGGCCCGCGGACATCGCCGGGCTCAGCCTGCCCCCGTACTGGCAGCAGGTCCTGCTGCTCTTCGAGGCGAAGCGGCAGCTCGTCCATTGCCCGGCCGACCCCGTAGAACCGGACGTCCTAGCCTCGCTCGACGCGGGCCCGCGCTGGCAGCTCGCCCACCGCTGGCCGTCGCGCATGCCGCGCGGCTTCGAACCGGCCCGGTGAGCCGCCGTCCCGCAGCGGTCGGCGACGTTCTCACCGGTGTCGACTGGGACCGATGGAGCGTGATCGTCCTCAAGCCCGACTGCGTGCGGCGCGGCCTCGTTGACACGGTCCTTGAGCGCATCGCGGCGGTGGTGCCCGTACTCAGCCGTCACGACCTGACCGTGTCCGCCTGGCAGATCCACGTCCACTACTGGGACCTGCTCGTCGGCGCGGACTGGTTCGACGTGGACGTTCCGGCCGTCCTCCACGAGATGTACGTCGGCCGTCAGGTCACCGTCGCCCTGGCTCATGGGCCAGTCGGAACGCCGCACCTCGTACGCGCACTGCTCGGCCACTTCGACCCGGCCCAGGCCGCGAAGGGCACCCTCCGCGGCGACCTCGGCACCGACAGCCTCGTCACCGCCCGTGCCGAGGGCCGACTCATCGAGAACCTCATCCACTCCTCCGACGACGCGGCCGCCACCCGCCGCGACTTCGGCACCTGGTACGGCGCCCGGCGCCACCACCTGCTCGCCCCCTGAACTTCCCGAATCCTCTGAGCCTTCACGGAGGCCGTCATGTCGATCCCCACATCCGCACCCACCCGCCGCCCGCTGCCCCTGCTCACCGTCGAGCAGGCAGCCGGACTGAAACCCGAACTGACCGAGGTGATCGAGTACCGCAAGTCCGGCCTCTCCCTGAACCACGTCGTCGGCTGCCCCCTCGACTGCGGCTACTGCGTACGCCACCTCTTCGACAACTTCGAGATGAAGACGCCCCGCGCCCTGATGACCGACAAGGAGGCTGTCGCCGCACTCACCGGACACCGCTACTTCCGCCCCCACCGCACCCCGCTGCAGCTCTTCAACCGCGCCACCGACCCCATGCTCCCGGTCGTCAAGCCGCACACCTTCAACGTGCTCCGCCTCCTCGACGACCAGGGCCTGACCAACCACGTCCTCGTCATCACCCGCTGGCGCGTGGCCGCCGAGGACTGCGCGGTCCTCAACAGCTTCCGGAACATCAAGTTGACGGTCCTGGTCACTCATTCCGGTATCGACGACCCACGCATCGAGCCGGTCGACTCGTCGATCGCCGCCGCCAGCCTCCGCACGCTGTACGCCAACGCTGAGCGCTACCGCACGGTCCTCTACTGGCGACCGATCGTCCCCGGCCTCAACGACACCGACGCTCACCTGCAGCAGGCCCGCGAACTCTCTGAACACGCGCACGCGACCGTCTTCACCGGCCTGTTCTTCCGAGACGAGATCGCCGCGTACTACGAGGCCAACGGCCTCCCCCTCCCGTACGAGGACACAGCCCGCCGCAAGATCATGCCGGAGGACTCGGAGCGGCGAATCCTCGACCACTTCCACAACCCCACCGACGCCGAAGCCCCGTACGGCCCGCTCTTCCGCAAGACGAGCTGCGGAATCGCGTACGCCCACGGCGAGGCCGACTACAACGGCCACTACGGCATCCGCGAACTCTGCGACATCTGCCCGACGGCCCAACTCAGCCGCTGCGCCACCGCGTTCCGCAAGCCGTACGCCGTCGAGGCCACCCGCGAGGCGCGCGCACTCGGCGCGACCGGGGACATCGAAGTGACGGACCGCGCCATCATCGTCGAGGGCCTGGACGAACAGCCGCGCTACTACCTCCAGCACGGCTTCGGCTACCAGTGCCACGACCGCGCGAAGCCGCACCACCACCGCCGACACGGCCGCGCCGACATCGGCTGGTCGGCGCCCGCCTGACAACCTACGGAGCCTCCCGTGATCCCCACCGCCTGGCCCGACCGCCTGCTCGTCGTCGACGTCGAGGGCAACGGCGCGAACCCGCCCGACCTCGTCGAGCTCGCCGCCCTCCCCATCCGCGACGGCCACCCGGACACGACCACGGCCGGCGCCTGGCTGATCCGCCCGCCGGTCCCCGTCACCCCGTTCGCCACGAAGGTCCACGGCTTGACGAACGACCGCCTGGCCACCTGCCCACCCTGGACCGAAGTCGCCGACGAGGTACAGGGGTTCCTCGCCGACGCCTGGATCTGCGCCCACAACGCCCACGTCGACTACCGCGTCCTCGCCCGCCACCTCCCCGACTGGCAGCCAATCGGAGTCCTGGACACCCTGCGCCTGGCCCGCGCCACGTACCCGGACGCACCCGCGCACACCCTCGACGCGCTGATCGACTACGCACGCCTCGACCTGACCGAGGCACCTGCCCAGCGCCACCGCGCAACGTACGACGCATACGCGGCCGCCGCACTCCTCCTCACCATGGCCACCCGGTACGAGACCTGGCCCGAACTCACCGCCGCAGCCGTCCCGCCGGGCCTCCCCGGCACTCCAGAACCAGAACAGGAGCCCACACTGTGGTGACCCCAGCCCCACCCGCCGTCCGCATCGGCATCGTCGGCACGTACGCCACCGGCAAGAGCACCCTGATGCGCCGCATCGAGATGGAACTGCGCGCGCTGAGCACGTCCGCCCTCCGCGTCGGCGGCCTCGGCAAGCGCGCCGCGTTCCTCGGCCTGCCCAAGATGGCACAGCACACGGCCCTCTCCTCCGAGTGGATCACCACGGCGGGCGTCGCCGAGGAACTCGCGGCGACCGTACGCGCCGAGGTGGTTCTCGCCGACTGCGCGGCCCCGGCGGCGCTCGCGTACTACACGGCGGCCCTGGAACACCGGGGCGAGAAGGCCCAACCCGAGACCGTGAACCGCCTGCAGACCCTGGTCACGGCGCTCTCCACCCCGTACGACCTCCTGCTTGCCACGGTCCTCGACACGGACGAGCCCCTCACCGGCGCACAGGGCCACGACCACGATCCGGACTTCCGCCAACTCGTCGACGACCACACCCACAAGCTCCTCGGCACCCTGGAGCTCGGCCACGTACTCGTCACGAACGACGACACCTCACGGTCCGACGCGATCCGCCTCGCCCTGACTATGGCGGGCGCAGCATGAGTGCCGCGCCACCCGGCGGCCTGATCCCGATCGCGGGCAAACCGGTCTCTCGCCTCGGCCTAGGCACGATGCGTCTCACCGGCCCCGGCATCTGGGGCTGGCCGGAGGACGTGGCCACAGCAACCTGCGTCCTGCGCGAGGCCGTCCACGCACACGGCATCACGCACATCGACGCCGCGGACGCCTACGGCCCGCACACCGCCGAGACCCTGATCCACGAGGCCCTGTGTCTCGTCTCATTGAATCTGTGCCGGGCCCGCCCCGGCGACCTGGGCGGAGCAGATTAGATGGGACGGTACGGCTGCGGGCAGTGTCATCGATCCTGCTCCCTTGGGGCCGTCCTCGTGCTCGGTCTCACCGCATCCTGCTCCGTGCCGGCCGTCCTGCCATGGCGTGAGTCCTGTGCCGAGAGCGTTGGCAGGTCCGGTGCCATGTCGTCTGTCACGGGAACGTCATTGGTTCTGCCACGGGAAGTCGGTGGCATCGATGGTGGCGTATGAGGAAGTCCGCCCGCACACGAGACCTCGCGGGGCAGAATGTGGCCCCTCGATCCTAGAGGGGGTGGCATGGCGATACCCAGCACGTTCAGCAAGAAGGTCACGGATGACCAGCTTGCGGAGAGGTGCCGTGCGCAGCACGAACTCATTCAGACGCAGACCGAGGTAATCGCGAAAGGTCAGCGCTTGATCCAAGAGCTTCAGGAGCGCGACGAGATGCGGGAAGCCGCGTTTCTGGAGCTCAAAGCGCAGGTAAGGGCCCGGGGCCAGGAACGGGACCGACAGATCGACGGTCTGGTGATCGGCAAGGACGAGACCATGACCCGGATTGAGGCTGTGATCCAAGAGCTCTACAACCATCCCCAGGCCGATCTGCAGACAAGGTACGCCGAGGTTGTTGCGGAACGGGAGCGGCTGATGGCGCAGTTGGAGGACGCGCAGCGCGAGCGTCGAGCGGCGCTTCAGGTCCGTGATGCTCTTCGCGCGCAGTTGCAGGCACATCGCAGCTCTCCCCCCAGTGACGAGGCCGAGAACCCCCTCCCACTGCTCCAGGCTCACCGAGTTACGACTGTCCTGGAGCAGGCCAGTGAAGTGTGCACGCTCGTGCGGATCACTGCGGACCGCGATGAGGCCGCAGCTCTTGACCATGATGCCGAGGCGCCGGCCGTGCGCCGACGTCTGGCTGCGGCTCTCGCGACTATGCAGGCATACGGAGAGGCCAAGGCGCAGGCCCGCGCCGAAGGTCGACCTGCGGGGGTGACCCTGGCCAGCCTGCGTAGCTACGTCGAGAGCGGCAACGGTTGGCTCGGCGCGCATCATGTTGCGCCAGCCGAGGGACAGGGGGCTTCTACCAACCGTCAGATGAAGCAGGTGCGTACGTTCCATCTTCCAGAGGAACTCGGTGGAGGCCGCGCCGTGATGAACGAACACATCCGGATCGGCTCGGGCAGGGGTAAGGCCGCCCGACTTCACTACCTGGACGACACCGAAAAAAGCGGTCTGCTGGTGATCGGCTATGTCGGCGAGCATTTGAAGAATCTCAGCACCAATTGATGTCGGACGACATGGAGATGTCAGGCACGGCGACTTGAGGCAACCGTTCGCCGGGCTGATCGACGTCGGACTCCTGGCCCGTGCCAGGACGGCACCGCCGTCCTGGCCGACGACGTCCGGTACAGCCTCCGCCTCACGGACTCCGACGACGTTGGCCCCTACTGACACGCCTCACGGCAAGGCCACTGACATCCAGTGGCAGAACCCATGACGTCGTCATGGCAGACGACAGTGCCATCGAATCTGCTCCATGCCGCTCGGTTCGGATCAGCTTCGGTGACATCGGAGCAGCTCCATGAAGACGGGACACCCTGCACCCATATCCGCCCGAGCTTCTGCTGGCCACCAAGGTCGGCCTGACCCGCCCGGCCCCGGATGTCTGGCGCCCGCTCGGCCACCTCGAGTACCTGCGCACAGCCGTCGAAGCGAGCCTCCGCCGCCTCGGCGTCGAACGACTCGACCTCTGCTACCTGCACCGCGTCGACCCGACCGTCCCCCTCGAAGACCAGGTCGGCGAACTCCGCGCCCTCCAACTCGCGGGAAAGATCGGCCACATCGGTCTCTCGAAGGTCGGCGACGACCAGATCAGAGCAGCCGAGAAGGCGATCGTGGTCGCGGCCGTCCAGAGCCCCCTCAACAGAGCCGAGCCCAATGATCCGGCCCTCGGCTACTGCGTCCGCATGGAGATCCCGTACGTCCCCTACCGCCCACTCAACGCCAGCGCCCTCCCAGCCCCGGCGGCCCTCAACTGGCTCCTGAACCTGGCGCCCCACATCGCCCCGATCCCGGGCACGAGCTCCCCGGAGCACCTGCGGGCGTTGGTCCGGCCCTTGTGAAGACCGCCGACTGGGTCGCTGCAACCACGTCCTGAGGGGCGGGAGGCGATCACAGTGATGGCCACGTGATCCGTGGGTGAGGCCGTCACAGCCGGGTGGTCGCAGGCCCAGCGGCGGGCCGATGCGGTGTCGGCTTCGAGGAGCGCGGTGATCTCGGCGTGCAACTGGGCGTCAGACATCCCTGTCCAACAGCACTACGTCGCACACCGGCTCGTCGCCGACTTCAACGAGCAGGCCCGAGAGTTGGTAGCTGCGGCAGAGCGCGCAACGGAACAAGCGCGCTCCACTACCCAGGACTTGGCTACAACCGGAGCAACGCTGACCAATCCGCCTTCCTGTCTCCTAGCTCGTCTGCCTGCCATCCGGGTCCCCTGCTAGATGGGTAGGGGCGGTGCTGCCATCAGTGCAGGCCAGAGGGACTTGTGGACTTCCAGCGATGCCTGCGACTCAGTAGCCGGTAGGCGACTGAAACAGACAAATAGCGAGGCCGGGCACTGACGCATGCGCGCGTGGTCAGAGTGACGACGAAGAACTCGGTCGTTCGCTCTTTGACTGTGTTCGCCTATCGTTCCTGTTCATTCCGTTATTGCATGAGGTAGTGGTGGAGGCATCGGGTCTGGCGGTGGCAGACGTCCGCCGGAGGGAGCCCGACGCCTCGTCCCGACGGCTGGCGATTCGGGTAGCGGCAACACGTGCTCCCAGACGCGGTGGAGTTCTGCGAGCCGCAGTCGCCCGGGAACCTTGTGCCTGTGGAGAGGCATCCAGCGGGACATCGCCGGGTCGGTCCGTTCTGCGTCGGCGATGAGGTCCGTGCTGGTGGTGCCCAACGGCACCAGCGAGGGATCGGCCAGTGAGCCCACGGTCTCGGCCAGCGCGCGGCGGACGCTGGCTTCCCGTTGGGTTGTTGGAAGCCACACCAGAACGGGAGTGATGATTCCGGTGGTCGTGGCGAGTTGGGCGTAGCCGGTGATTCTGGTTGCCAATCGGCTTGCGGGGCGTTCGGTTCCGCGGTCGAACTCCAGGAACCACTCCAATTCACTGTGGTCCTCAAGCCAGCGCCCGTAGGCGTCCGGGCGGACGAGGTCGCCGAAGAGCTGCGCGCAGCGAGTTTCGGACCACCAGGCGGTCAGATGGCCGGGCGCGTGCGGGCGGCGGCCGCGGGCCACCAGCGCGGTGAAGAAGGAGTTGACGCCAATAGTGTGGGCCAGGCGCAGTGAATGGGCGATGCCGAGGGCGCGGTCGTGGCGGTAGTTCAGGTCGCGGACGTCGAGGCCGTGCTCATGGGCGAGGGCGGCGGCGCCGGCGATGTCGAGGACGTAGTGCATGGGGGCGCTGCCGGAGGTGACGAAGGGCTGGAACCGGTCGACGACGCGCCACTTGTACAGCTGAAGCAGGCGCAGGTTGGCCGCGCGCCGCGAGGACCAGGCCAGCGCGGCGATCTGGTGCGTAGTCAGGACGTGGTGTTCGTGGAGCATCCGGGCCAGCCAGCGGTCGCGCGGGGTGAGGTGGGAGGCGAGCCGAGCCAGGTGGTCTCCGGTGGCGGCGGTCCGGGGCGTGGGGCGGTGCGGCCTGTGGCCGCGCAGGGCTCGCTGCGGTGGGCGTTCGGGGACCATGTTCCTCCTCGGCGGTAGTTGGCGCTCCGGGCTGAGGCGGCCTGTTCCGGTGGAGGCCAGGCTCCGCCCTCACCTTCAGAAGGCCGGGAAACGCGCCGTTTTCGGCCACGAGCGATCACAACAATTTGCTTTCGATGTCCGCCGAACGACCCCGGTGGTCGGTCGTCTGAATGCCAGTCGGATACCGGTCCGTGCCCTGCGGCCAGACCAACGATGGGACGGGTCTGAGTCCGGGAGCCGACCGGTCCACGGACTCGCCGAGGTGTGAGTCCGGTCGGTGGTTCGAAGGAGAACTGGCACGCCCGGCTGCCGTGGGTCGGCCGAAGTCCGAGGTCGGCTCGATCAGAGAGACCGTCAGAGACAGGACCGAGAGCACTACGTCGCCGCGCGGGCGCCAAGCGAGCCAGCGGTGCGTCAGCAACGAGCGTAGGGCCTGTGGCCTGGCCTTTTAGTCGTGATCTAGTAACTCTTTAGTAGCCGGCCTTCCCCGCAGTGTCGCCGAGCCAGGGCTGCGCCACGAGACACTAAGCGGGATGCGCACCGCCCTCACCAGCGTGAATCGGACACAGTTCGGCACAGGAACGAAGCTTTACGAAAGCGCGTGACCAAAACGGCCTCATTTTCCGGCCTTTTGCAGTGCCAGGAACTTCTGCGCGCTCGCGAGGGAGCGGACATGACGTTGCGAGGATCACCGGGGTCGACACACAACTGCCCACGCAAGCAGGTTTCGACGTTCACGCCAGTGCGTGCTGCTGCCGAGCCGACTCGCGGTCGGCCCCGGTCCGGTCCTGCGGCCAGTCCGACGGCGTACCTCGGCGCTTTGATCCGACCCGGCTCCGACGCCCGGGGGCGGAGGACCGACTCTCAGCATGGTGTGGTCGGACTGCTCGGTGGGTCGGAGTCCGGACTCCGACCCACCGAAGGGACGACTGTCCCCGGCCACCCGCATTGGTTCGGCGTATCCGATCCGCTTAGCCTTCCTGCGGATGCCGCCGCTCACTGGTCAGCCGTCGGCCCGCTCGCCGTGCGATTGTCGGGGCCCGTCACCGGTGTCGTGTCGACCTCGAACAGGTCGTTCGGTGTGCACTGCAGCGCCGTGCACAAAGCCAGGAGCGTCTCCAGTTTCACCTGGGTCGGCTGCTTGGTCATCAGCGCCGAGACGGACGCCGACGACAGCTCCAGCCCCGCCTTCTCGGCCAGAAGGCGGCGCAGCTGCGCGCCAGTCCACACCTCGCGGTCAGCCGCCGCCCTCCGCAGCCTCCACCGGATGTCCACCAGCCCACGCCTCCCGCTCCGCAGCACTCCCATTGCGACGCGACCTGTGCGCCCGCCGGGCCAAGTCTCTCCCATCCCGGCCACTACCCGGGGCCGCCCAGCCCGTAAGACCGCTGCCACACCAAGACTCCAGGTACTACCTAATAAATTAAGGCGATGCCTCAATTTCCTCGGTGGTACCCTCGTGTGGAGTAGCGGGATCGGCCGGGAAGCGCTACCAGCTTCTGGGGACAGCTGATGGCTGGGCCCGCTCAGCAACCAAATACGACGTCGTCCCTGCGTCCTCGGGATGGGAGCACGCCCTCCTCTGCAGAGGAGGAGCTCGCCCCGGAGGACGGCAAGGCCTACTCCGGGCTGACACTCATGGTGCCCGACGAGGCACCGGTGCTCACTCCGCTTGCCGCTACGGCCCTGCTGCGTCTCCTGCGCAAGGCTCACCGCCGCACAACGGACGCCAGCCGCCCCGAACCAGCAAGGGACAACCATCCGTCGCCCACCGAGAGGACAGCGGCGTGCCCACAGCGTTCGCCTTCGCCGGCCGGGTCTCGACAGAAGACCAGCAAGACCCGGAAGCCTCACGCAACTGGCAGCTCACCCGCGCCCAAGCACTGATCGAGCCGCACGGCGTCATCGTTGCCGAGTACTTCGACGTTGGCCAGTCCCGCGCCATCCCCTGGCAACGTCGGCCCCGAGCAGCAGCGTTGCTCGAAGCACTGAAGCAACCGGACCGCGGCTTCGACGCGGTGGTCATCGGCGAACCGCAACGGGCCTTCTACGGCAACCAGTACGGACTGACCTTCCCGCTCTTCGTGCACTACGGAGTGCAGCTGTGGGTGCCCGAAGTCGGCGGCCCGATCGATCCGGAATCCGAAGCCCACGACCTGGTGATGTCGGTCTTCGGCGGCATGAGCAAGGGGGAACGCAACCGGATCAAGATCCGGGTCCGCGCCGCCATGGCCGCCCGGGCCAAGATCGAAGGACGCTACCTGGGCGGAAGACCGCCCTACGGCTACCGCCTCGCCGACGTCGGACCCCATCCCAACCCGGCCAAAGCTGCCGACGGCAAGCGACTCCACCGACTGGAACCGGACCCCGCCACCGCGCACATCGTCCAGCGCATCTTCCGCGACTACTGCTCCGGTCGCGGACTGTTCGCCATCGCCGAGTCCCTCACCCGCGACGGCATCCCGAGCCCGTCCGCGCACGACCCCGCGCGCAACCGGCACCGCTGCGGCGTCGCCTGGTCCAAGGGAGCCGTCCGCGCGATCCTGTCCAACCCCCGCTACACCGGACGGCAGGTCTGGAACAAGCAGCACAAGGAAGAAATCCTCCTGGACGTCGACAACGTGGCCCTCGGACACGAGACCCGCCTGCGCTGGAACCAGCCCGACGCCTGGATCTGGTCCACCGACCAAGCGCACCCGCCGCTGATCGACACCGAGACCTTCGCGCACGCCCAGGGCCTGTTGGCCGGCAAGGGCGCCGGCCGTACGACCCGCGAGCGGCAGCACACCAGCCACCCGTACGTCCTGCGCGGGCTGCTGCACTGCGGGATCTGCGGGCGACGCATGCAGGGCCAGCGCAGCCGCGACGTCCTGTACTACCGCTGCCGCTTCCCCAACGAATACGCACTCGCCAACAAGGTCTCCCACCCGCGCAACGTCTACCTCGCCGAACGAGACCTGATCCCCCCGCTCGACACCTGGCTCGCACGAGCCTTCGCCCCGCACCGCCTCCACGACACCATCACCCGCATGCACGCGGCCCAGCCAGACCCCGCGCCGGAGGCCGAGGACGCCCTACACGTGATCGCCGAATGCGACGCGAAGATCGCCCGCTACCGAGAAGCCCTCGAAGCAGGCACCGACCCGAAACTCATCGCCCAGTGGACCGCCGAGGCCCAAGCCCGCCGCGCCCAAGCCCTCGCCCGGACTCGCAGGCCCACCGGCGAGCACCGACTCAGCAAGGAGGACATCCACGCGATGATCACATCACTCGGCAGTATCCGCGACGTGCTCGCCGACGCCGAACCACAGGACAAGGCAGACGTCTACCAGAACCTTGGGATCAAGCTCACCTACGAGCCCGGAAAACAGCTCGTCCGGGCCGAGGCTCAGCTCGACCCGCACAAGTTGGGGATACGGTCTGTGTCCGAGGGGGGACTTGAACCCCCACGCCCGATAAAGGGCACTAGCACCTCAAGCTAGCGCGTCTGCCATTCCGCCACCCGGACTAGGTGTCTGCCGCCTTGACGGGGGTGTTCCCCGCGGCGACATGGACAACAATACCAAGGTTTCGTAGTGCCCTTCACCTGCATATCAGCGGCGGGAGACCCGGCCGGAGGGCGGGCGCGCACCCCTGCCGGGCCTCTCACCGCGGGTGGTCGATCGGTCACGGCATGAGCTGGTACTCCGGGAAGTTCCCGGGCAGCCGCTCCCCCGTCGGCCCCTGCGTCACCGCGCGCACCAGCAGCTCGCCGCCGACGAACGCGCCCCGCCAGGACGCGCCGAAGCCGCCGAAGAGCTCGTCACGGTCGCCGCGGGAGCGGGGTGTGCCGTGGCCGACCTTGAACGCGCGGATCTGGGGGGCGAGCCGGTCGAAGGTCGCCCGGTCGTCCGTGGACAGCGTGGCCACCAGCGCGCCGTTCGAGGCGTTCATCGCGGCCAGCAGCTCCGCCTCCGTGTCGACCAGGACGATGGTGTCGACCGGGCCGAACGGTTCCGCGTGGTGCAGCGGGGAGGACGGGGGCGGGTTGAGGAGCGTGACCGGGTGGACGTACGCGGACGTGTCCTGGCCGGGCAGGAAGCGTGCGTCGGACAGCTTGCCTCGGTGCAGTGGTACGGCGCCGCGGTCGATGGCCTCGGCGACCTGGTCCTGGAGTTCCTTGGCCTTCGCCGCGTTGATCAGCGGCCCGAAGTCCAGCTGCGGGTACAGGTCGTCCCGCTGCTCGACCGCGAGCGGGTGGCCGATCCGCAGCGTACGGACCGCCGGGAGGTACGCCGCCAGGAACTCGTCGAACAGCTCGCGCTGGACGACGAAGCGCGGGTATGCCGTGCAGCGCTGCTTGCCGTAGTCGAAGAGCTTGGGGACGAGGGCCGTGAGTGCGTCCCAGTCCGTGTAGTTCCAGATGCCCCAGGTGTTGAGTCCTTCCTGTTCGAGTACGTGTCGCTTGCCGAGGTCGGCGACGGCGGTGGCCACCGCGGCGCCGGTGTCCCGGCCGCCGACGAAGGAGACGCAGCCGACCTCGGGCGCCCGCACCAGCGCCTCGGACAGCTCGCCTCCGCTGCCGCTGACGAGGGTGACGGGAATCCCTTCGCGGGCGGCCAGCGCACAGGCCAGGGTCAGACAGGCGACACCGCCGTCGGTCGGGGTCTTGGCGATGACCGCGTTGCCTGCCAGGGCCTGTACCAGTACTGCGTGAACGAGCACGCTCATCGGGTAGTTCCAGCTCGCGATGTTGGACACCGGGCCGTCCAGCGGGGCCCGGCTCTCGATCATCGGCTCGATGCCGTCTACGTACCAGCGCACCCCGTCGATCGCCCGGTCGACGTCCGCCTGCGCGAGCCGCCAGGGCTTGCCGATCTCCCAGACGAGGAGGAGGGCGAGCAGTTCGCGGTGGGCGGTGAGGGCGTCGAGGGTGGCGGCGACGCGGGCGCGCCGCTCGTCCAGGGGGAGGTGGCGCCAGGCGCGGTGCTGGTCGAGTGAGGCGCGTACGGCCTGGTGGGCGGTGGTGCGGTCCAGGCGTGGCGGGCCGGCGATCGGGCTGCCGTCGATGGGGCTGGTGGCGGGCAGGGTCCGGCCGTCCGCCTGCCAGGAGGAGTTCCAGAGGTTGAGGACACGGTCGTCCCGGAAGGCCTCGGGGGCGACGCTCAGGCAGCGCTGCCAGGCGTCGGTCCAGGAGGTGCCTGATTTGAGGGTGAGGGTGGTTGCCATGGGTTGCTCCGCTCTCGGTGCACAGTCGGGGGCGGTAGGTGAATGGCTGCGGTGGACGCCGGCGAGGCGCGATAACTCCTGAAAGTCACCCGCTGTCAACTATGAGTGACATCACCTCGGCTCGCCCAGTACGGCGAGTACCTGTTGCGCCGTCTCGGTCGGCGTGCTTCCCACCCCGACGCCCGCCGCCTCCAGGGCCTCCCTCTTCGCCGCCGCCGTACCCGAAGACCCGGACACGATCGCGCCCGCGTGCCCCATGGTCTTGCCCTCGGGTGCCGTGAAGCCGGCGATGTAGCCGACGACCGGCTTGGTGACGTGCTCGCGGATGTACGCGGCCGCGCGTTCCTCCGCGTCGCCGCCGATCTCCCCGATGAGGACGATCACTTCGGTGTCGGGGTCGTCCTCGAAGGCGGCGAGGCAGTCGATGTGGGTCGTCCCGATCACCGGGTCGCCGCCGATGCCCACGCAGGTCGAGAAGCCGATGTCGCGGAGTTCGTACATGAGTTGGTAGGTGAGCGTGCCGGACTTGGAGACCAGGCCGATGCGGCCCGGTTTGGTGATGTCGGCCGGGATGATGCCCGCGTTGGACTGGCCGGGGGTGATCAGACCGGGGCAGTTGGGGCCGACGACGCGCGTGCCGCGTGCCTTCGCGTACGCGGTGAAGGCGACCGAGTCGTGGACGGGGATGCCCTCGGTGATGACGACCGCGAGGCCGATCCCGGCGTCGGCGGCCTCGATGACGGCCGCCTTGGCGAACGCAGGCGGCACGAAGACGACGGTGACGTCGGCGCCGGTCGCGTCCATGCCCTCGCGCACCGAGCCGAAGACGGGGACGGCCCGGTCGTCGAAGTCGACGGTGCGGCCCGCCTTGCGCGGGTTGACGCCGGCGACGACGTCGGTGCCGGCCGCGAGCATGCGCCGGGTGTGCTTCATGCCCTCGGCGCCCGTCATGCCCTGGACGAGGACCTTGCTCTCCTTGGTGAGGTAGATCGCCATGTTCCGTCTCCTCAGGCTGCGTGGGCGAGTTGGGCGGCCTTTGCCGCGGCGCCGTCCATGGTGGTGGCCTGCTGGACCAGGGGGTGCGCGCGCTCGTCGAGGATCGCGCGCCCGCGTACGGCGTTGTTGCCGTCGAGCCGGACGACCAGCGGCTTGGTCAACTGCACGGCGTCCAGGGCCTGCACGATGCCGTCGGCGACCGCGTCGCAGGCGGTGATCCCGCCGAAGACGTTGACGAAGACCGACTTCACGGCCGGGTCGGAGAGGATCACGGACAGCCCGTCGGCCATGATCTGGGCGGATGCTCCGCCGCCGATGTCGAGGAAGTTGGCGGGGCGGGCTCCGCAGCCGGCGACCACGTCGAGCGTCGACATCACCAGGCCCGCGCCGTTGCCGATGATGCCGACCTCACCGTCCAGCTTGACGTAGTTGAGGCCCTTGGCGGCGGCCGCGGCTTCCAGGGGATCGTCATGCGCGGCGTGCTGGTCGCCCCAACGTGCCTGTCGGAAGCGGGCGTTGTCGTCGAGGGTGACCTTGCCGTCGAGCGCCAGGATCTGGCCCTGTTCGGTGCGCACGAGGGGGTTGACCTCGACGAGGACCGCGTCCTCCCGGACCAGCACCTGCCACAGCCGTACGAGAACATCGACGGTCTGCGGCGGCAGTCCGGCCGCCTCGGCGATCTGCGCGGCCTTCGCCGAGGTGACGCCCTCGGCCGGGTCGACCGGGACACGCGCCACGGCCTCGGGCCGGGTGGCGGCGACCTCCTCGATCTCCATGCCGCCCTCGGCGGAAGCGATCGCGAGGAAGCGGCCCGCCGCACGGTCGAGGACGTAGGAGACGTAGAACTCGGTCTCGATGTCCACGGGCTGGGCCAGCATCACCGTGCCGACCGTGTGGCCTTTGATGTCCATGCCGAGGATCTGGCGTGCCGTGATCTCGGCGGCGGCCGGGTCCGCGGCGAGCTTGACGCCTCCGGCCTTGCCGCGTCCGCCCGTCTTCACCTGCGCCTTGACGACGACCCGGCCGCCGAGCCTGCGGGCGATCTCGCGCGCCTCCTTGGACGAGGCGGTGACCTCGGCCCGGGGCACCAAGATGCCGTGTTCCTCGAAGAGTTCCCTTGCCTGGTGCTCGTACAGGTCCATTCCGGCTCCTGACTCAAAAGTGCCGCACGCCCCCTGGACACCACCCACCGGATGCGGGATAACAAGCTTCATACAGTATTCGTCGACTGTATGCAATGTACGACGAGAGCGCTCCAACCCCCTATGAAGGGACAGGACTTCGCCATGCCCGACGACACTCAGGACGTCATCTCCGGCGGTCACCTCGTCGCCAAAGCCCTGAAGGCCGAGGGGGTCGACCGCATCTACACCTTGTGCGGCGGCCACATCATCGACATCTACGACGGCTGCGTCGACGAGGGCATCGAGGTCGTCGACGTCCGTCACGAGCAGGTCGCCGCCCACGCCGCCGACGGCTACGCACGCATCACCGGCAAGCCCGGCTGCGCGGTGGTCACCGCCGGTCCCGGAACGACCGACGCCGTGACCGGTGTCGCCAACGCCTTCCGCGCGGAGTCCCCGATGCTGCTGATCGGCGGCCAGGGGGCCCTCACCCAGCACAAGATGGGGTCCCTCCAGGACCTCCCGCACGTCGACATGATGACGCCGATCACCAAGTTCGCTGCGGCCGTGCCGGACACCGCACGGGCGGCGGACATGGTCTCCATGGCCTTCCGCGAGTGCTACCACGGCGCGCCCGGCCCCTCCTTCCTGGAGATCCCGCGCGACGTGCTCGACGCCAAGGTGCCCGTCGAGAAGGCCCGCGTCCCGAAGCCCGGGGCCTACCGCGCCTCCACCCGCTCGGCCGGCGATCCCGAGGCGATCGAGAAGCTCGCCGACCTGCTCGTGCACGCCGAGAAACCGGCCATCCTGCTCGGCAGCCAGGTGTGGACGACCCGCGGCACCGAAGCGGCCATCGAGCTGGTCCGCACGCTGAACATCCCGGCGTACATGAACGGCGCCGGCCGCGGCACCCTGCCGCCCGGCGACCCGCACCACTTCCAGCTCTCCCGCCGGTACGCCTTCTCCGGCGCCGACGTCATCGTCATCGTCGGCACGCCCTTCGACTTCCGCATGGGCTACGGCAAGCGGCTGTCACCGGACGCGACCGTCGTGCAGATCGACCTCGACTACCGGACCGTCGGCAAGAACCGCGACATCGACCTCGGGATCGTCGGCGACGCGGGCCTCGTCCTGAAGTCGGTGACCGAGGCCGCCTCGGGACGCCTGAACGGGGGCGCGTCGAAGCGCAAGGAGTGGCTCGACGAGCTGCGCGCCGCCGAGCAGACGGCCCTCGAGAAGCGGCTGCCGAACCTGAAGTCGGACGCCTCGCCGATCCACCCGTACCGGCTGGTCAGCGAGATCAACGACTTCCTCACCGAGGACTCCATCTACATCGGCGACGGCGGCGACATCGTCACCTTCTCCGGGCAGGTCGTGCAGCCCAAGTCACCCGGGCACTGGATGGACCCGGGGCCCCTGGGCACGCTCGGCGTCGGTGTCCCCTTCGTGCTCGCCGCCAAGCAGGCGCGGCCCGACAAGGAAGTGGTGGCCCTCTTCGGTGACGGCGCCTTCTCCCTCACCGGCTGGGACTTCGAGACCCTCGTCCGTTACGACCTCCCGTTCGTCGGCATCGTCGGCAACAACTCCTCCATGAACCAGATCCGTTACGGCCAGGCCGCCAAGTACGGCAAGGACCGCGAGCGGATCGGCAACACCCTCGGCGACGTCCACTACGACAAGTTCGCCCAGATGCTGGGCGGTTACGGCGAGGAGGTCCGCGACCCCGCCGACATCGGCCCGGCACTGCGGCGCGCCCGCGAGTCGGGCAAGCCGTCGCTGATCAACGTCTGGGTCGACCCGGACGCGTACGCCCCCGGAACCATGAACCAGACGATGTACAAGTGAGGTGACCTCGGCATGACCAAGGCTCTCGAAGGCATCCGCGTCCTCGACATGACGCACGTCCAGTCCGGGCCCTCCGCCACCCAGCTGCTCGCCTGGCTCGGTGCGGACGTGGTCAAGCTGGAGGCGCCGACCGGTGACATCACGCGCAAGCAGCTGCGCGACCTCCCGGACGTCGACTCCCTCTACTTCACGATGCTCAACTGCAACAAGCGGAGCATCACCCTCAACACCAAGACCGAGCGCGGCAAGGAGATCCTCACCGAGCTGATCCGGCGCTCGGACGTCATGGTCGAGAACTTCGGGCCGGGCGCGGTCGACCGTATGGGCTTCACCTGGGACCGCATCCAGGAGATCAATCCGCGGATCGTCTATGCCTCCATCAAGGGGTTCGGGGACGGGCCGTACACCAACTTCAAGGCCTACGAGGTCGTCGCGCAGGCGATGGGCGGGTCGATGTCGACCACCGGTTTCGAGGACGGGCCGCCGCTGGCGACGGGGGCCCAGATCGGTGACTCGGGAACGGGCGTGCACGCCGTGGCGGGGATTCTCGCGGCGCTTTTCCAGCGGGAGAACACCGGGCGTGGTCAGCGGGTCAACGTGGCCATGCAGCACGCTGTACTCAATCTGTGCCGGGTGAAGCTGAGGGATCAGCAACGCCTGACACAAGGGCCCCTCGCTGAATATCCCAACGACGACTTCGGCGACGAGGTTCCCAGGTCCGGAAACGCGTCCGGCGGCGGTCAGCCCGGCTGGGCGGTCAAGTGCGCGCCGGGCGGCCCGAACGACTACGTGTACGTGATCGTGCAGCCCGTCGGCTGGAAGCCGATCACCGAGCTCATCGGCCTGCCCGAACTGGCCGACGACCCCGAGTGGTCGAGCCCCGAGGCCCGGCTGCCCAAGCTCAACAAGATGTTCCAGCTGATCGAGGAGTGGTCCTCGACGCTTCCCAAGTGGGAGGTGCTGGAGAAACTCAACGCGCACAACATCCCGTGCGGTCCGATCCTGTCCACCAGGGAGATCATCGAGGACCGGTCGCTGGTCGCCAACGAGATGGTCGTGACGGTGCCGCACCCCGAGCGGGGCGAGTTCGTCACCGTCGGCAGCCCGCTCAAGCTCTCCGACTCGCCCGTCGAGGTGAGCAGTTCACCGCTGCTCGGCGAGCACAACGAACAGGTCTACATCGGCGAGCTCGGCCTCGGCGACGAGGAACTGCGCCTGCTCAAGTCGAACGGAGTGATCTGACGTGATGGCCGAAGACCGCCTCCTGAGGGTGCGCACGCTCCTCGACGCCGTGCGGGCCGAGGGACGCACGGCGCTGACCGCACCCGAGGGCAAGGTGATCGCCGACGCGTACGGGATCGCCGTACCCGGCGAGGAGTTGGCGGCGGACGTCGAGGAGGCGGTGTCGTACGCGGCGCGCTTCGGCGGGCCCGTCGTGATGAAGATCGTCTCCCCGGACATCCTGCACAAGACCGACGCCGGCGGTGTGATCGTCGGCGTCGAGGGCGCCGGCGACGTACGGACCGCCTTCCACAAGATCATCGAGAATGCGCGCGCCTACGCCGCCGACGCGCGCATCGAGGGTGTACAGGTCCAGGAACTCCTCCCCCAGGGTCAGGAGGTCATCGTCGGCGCGGTGACCGACCCGACCTTCGGCAAGGTCGTCGCCTTCGGGCTCGGCGGTGTTCTCGTCGAGGTCCTCAAGGACGTCACCTTCCGCCTCGCGCCGGTCGACGCGGACGAGGCGCTGTCCATGCTGGACTCGATCCGCGCGGCCGAGATCCTGCGCGGTGTGCGCGGGGCGCCGGCCGTGGACCGGTGGGCGGTCGCCGAGCAGATCCGCCGGGTGTCCCAACTGGTCGCGGACTTCCCGGAGATCGCCGAGGTGGACCTCAACCCGGTGATCGCCACCCCCGAGGGCGCGGTCGCCGCGGACATCCGGGTCATCCTCGCCGAGTCGCAGCCGACGCCCCGGCGGACGTACACGCGCGACGAGATCCTCACGTCCATGCGCCGCCTGATGCAGCCCTCGTCGGTCGCCGTGATCGGCGCCTCCAACGAGCAGGGCAAGATCGGCAACTCGGTGATGCGCAACCTCATCGACGGCGGCTTCGCCGGGGAGATCCATCCGGTGAATCCCAAGGCCGATGACATTCTGGGCCGCAAGGCGTACAAGAGTGTCACGGACGTTCCCGGTGAGGTGGATGTGGCGGTCTTCGCGATTCCCGCCAAGTTCGTGGCCTCGGCGCTGGAGGAGGTGGGACGCAAGAAGATCCCCAACGCCGTCCTCATCCCCTCCGGCTTCGCGGAGACCGGCGAGCACGCACTCCAGGCCGAGATCGTGGCGATCGCCGAGCGGCACGGCGTCCGGCTGCTCGGGCCGAACATCTACGGCTACTACTCGACCTGGCAGGACCTGTGCGCCACGTTCTGCACGCCGTACGACGTCAAGGGCGGGGTGGCGCTGACCTCGCAGTCCGGCGGCATCGGGATGGCCATCCTGGGCTTCGCGCGCACCACGAAGACAGGTGTGTCGGCGATCGTCGGCCTCGGCAACAAGTCCGACCTGGACGAGGACGACCTGCTGACGTGGTTCGGCGAGGACCCGCACACCGAGTGCATCGCGATGCACCTGGAGGACCTCAAGGACGGACGCGCCTTCGTGCGGGCCGCGCAGGCGACCGTACCGAAGAAGCCGGTCGTGGTCCTCAAGGCGGGGCGTACGGCGGCGGGCGCGAAGGCGGCCGGTTCGCACACCGGGGCGCTCGCGGGCGACGACGCCGTGTACGACGACATCCTGAAGCAGGCCGGTGTCATCCGGGCGCCCGGGCTCAACGAAATGCTGGAGTACGCGCGCGGGTTGCCGGTGCTCCCCGCTCCCCAGGGCGACAACATCGTGATCATCACCGGGGCCGGCGGCAGCGGTGTGCTGCTGTCGGACGCGGTGACCGACAACGGGCTGTCCCTGATGGAGATCCCGCCGGACCTGGACGAGGCCTTCCGGAAGTTCATCCCGCCCTTCGGGGCCGCGGGCAACCCGGTGGACATCACCGGCGGCGAGCCGCCGTCGACGTACGAGGCGACGATCCGTCTCGGGCTGGAGGACCCGCGCATCCACGCGCTGGTCCTGGGCTACTGGCACACCATCGTCACTCCCCCGATGGTCTTCGCCGAGCTCACCGCGCGCGTGGTGGCCGAGTTCCGGGAGCGCGGCATTCACAAGCCCGTCGTCGCGTCGCTCGCGGGTGACGTCGAGGTCGAGGAGGCCTGCCAGTACCTGTACGAGCGCGGGGTCGTGGCGTACCCGTACACGACCGAGAAGCC
The DNA here is from genome assembly GCF_036014015.1 of Streptomyces sp. NBC_00457. Lineage (NCBI taxonomy): Bacteria > Bacillati > Actinomycetota > Actinomycetes > Kitasatosporales > Streptomycetaceae > Streptomyces > Streptomyces sp. NBC_00457. Next base: position 2,189,914 of record NZ_CP107905.1, read on the forward strand.
GGTGGCCGTGCTCGGCGCGAAGTACCGGTGGGCGCGTGCGGCAGGGGTCTTGTGATGGGCGGTCGAGTACGGCATCGGCCGGGGGTCCGGGGGTTGTCCCCCGGGCGAAACACCGCCCGGTGGGCGCGTACGGCCGGCCTGTTGGGGGGCGGTTCATGAGGTGAGGGAGCAGGGGCCGGCCGACGGTGCGCGTCGGCCGGCCCCGGGACCCGCGCGCGCACGAAAGGCATTGGACAGGGGGCGCTGGCCAGAACTTTCGACGCTAGGGGTGCAACCAACTGTGACTACCACCGACGTTTCACGGGTCACCGCCTATCGGGAGGTGACCGACAAGAACGGACGCGTCTACCGCATCGGCGAGTCCGACATCGACATCATGGGTCGCAAACGCAAGTGGATGGTGATCCTGCCCTGGATCGGCATGATGGGCATCTCCTCCGCCGAGTACGCGTTCGCGTCCGCCGAGGACACCCTGCACACCGCGCACCATTGGAACAGCATGCACATCTTCTGGATGATGACCGTCTGGGTCTTCTTCCAGGCCGCGGTGGCCTTCCCCGCGGGAAAACTGCGTGAGAGCGGCAAACTGCCGGCCCGCTGGGCGATGATGCTCGGCGCGACGGGCACGTTGATGGGTTATCTGTCACTGGCCTTCGCGCCACACGTGATCGTCGCCTATATCGGCTTCAGCATGTTCAGCGGTATGGGCGCCGGCATGGTGTACGCCACCTGCGTCAACATGGTGGGCAAGTGGTATCCGGAGCGGAAGGGCGGCAAGACCGGGTTCGTCAACGGCGGTTTCGCCTATGGCTCGGTGCCCTTCGTCTTCCTCTTCAACGGCTATATGGACCTGACCAACTTCCGCTGGGTGCTGGTCTCGGTGGGTGTGTTCCTGGCCGGGATGGTCGCGTGCTCCGGCTACTTCTTCAAGGACCCGCCGAAGAACTGGTGGCCCGCGACGATCGACCCGCTCAACCCGCCGAAGGACCCGCGCGCGGCCCGCTCGCTGCGCATGAACCCACCGGCCGTCAAGCAGTACACCCCCAAGGAGGCATGGAAGACCGGCCGGGTGGCCCTGATGTGGTTCTGTCTGGCGTGCACGTCCGGCGTGAACATCTTCGGTATCGCCTTCCAGGTGGACATCGGCGAGGAAGCCGGATTCGCGGGCGGCATCGTAGCCACCGCCATGTCCCTCAAGGCGATCGTCAACGGTACCGGCCGCGGCGTCATCGGCTGGCTCTCCGACCTCTACGGCCGCAAGCGGTGCCTGCTCGCCGTCTGCGTCATCCTCGGCCTGTCCCAGTACGGCATCCTCTGGTCGGCCGACATGAAGAACCTTCCGCTGTTCCTGGTCTTCTCCTCGATCTCCGGCTTCGGCGGCGGCGCCATCTTCCCCATGTTCGCCGCGCTCACCGCGGACTACTTCGGTGAGAACAACAACGCGTCCAACTACGGCATGGTCTACAGCGCCAAGCTCGTCTCCGGTCTGGGCGCCGGTATGGGTGCCGTGGTCGTCAGTGCCTGGGGACACTCCGGTGCCTTCATCCTGGCCGGCTCCATCTCGCTCTTCGCCGGCTGCGTGGCACTGTTCCTGAGCCCACCAGGGCGCGACAAGAGTCGCATCACTCCGAACCCGCACCCGCTCGGCGAGGAGATGGCGTGAGCACGAGGAGGCCCCTCCCGCGGAGCTCGGGAGGGGCCTCCTCGTGAGTGAGTGTGCCGGTCAGCACTTCTCACGCAGTGAGTGCAGGTGCGCACTGGACCGGCGGGCGAACGTGAAGGACTCGGTCGGGTTGTCGTGTTCGGCCTGCCAGTGGTGGGCCAGGCGGTGGCCCTTCAGGCGCGTGACGCCGGAGATGAACCGCTGGTAGTCGATGTCGCCGTCACCGACGTCGGTCATGCGGTAGCCGTACTGGTTCGACGGGTCGCTCTCGCCGTCCTTCACATGGAACAGCGGGTAGCGGTCCGGCTGCTTGAGTACGTAGTCGAGGGGCTCGAAGGGGGCGGGCGTGCCGTCGACCCGCTTGGAGAAGCGGAACTGGCCCGAGTACGCCCAGAAGATGTCCATCTCCAGGTACACGAGTTTCGGGTCGGTCTCGGCGAGCAGCACGTCGTAGAGGCGGACGTTCGGCTTGTCGGTGGCGAAGGAGAACTCCTCGGAGTGGTTGTGCTGGTAGAACTTCATGCCGCGCGCCCTCGCCGCCGCGCCGTAGGTGTTGAACTCCTCGGCGGCGCGCTTCCAGGCGTCCACGGTCGAGCCGTAGCGGAACGGGTTCGACGCGGTGCCGATGTGCTTGAGACCGAGGGCCTGGGCGTCGTCGAGGACCTTGGTGAGGTTCTGCGCGAAGGTGTAGGCGTTCGGGTCGCTGGAGTAGTAGCCGACGTGGCTGCCGATCGGGTTCAGACCGTGGTTCCTCGCCAGCCGCTTGAGCTGGGCGAGCGTGATCGGGCCCGCCGAACCCTGGGTGTAACCGGCGAACTCGACCTCGTCGTAGCCGTACTTCTCCAGTTCGGCGAAGACTGCGGCGAAACCGAGCGTGGAGACCTTGTCGCGGAGGCTGTAGAGCTGGATGCCCAGGCGGCCGGGGGGCAGGACGGGACGGCCGCGGCCCTGGGCGCCGGCTGTCGCGTCGGTCGCGGCGACGGCCGGAGTGGAGGCGGCGCCGAGCAGGGCGGCGGCGGTGGCGCCGGCGGCCACGCCGAGCATGCCTCGCCTGCTGAGGCGGTGGGCCAGTTCGGGGTCCTGCGCCTTGCTGGATCTGGCGGTGCGGGGTGTGCGGCTCATCTGGAACTCCTCGTGGTGGGAGGGCGTTGTCAGTGGTGAGTGCTTCACTTGTGACCAGTCGGACCTGAGGGGTTCACCCCTCAGGTGAGACCGGCTAGTTGGAGCAGCAGGGACTTCACATCGGTGGCCGCGACGCGGTCACCGACAGCGCGGGGGGTGGAGCAGATGAAGAGCGGACCGTCGTCGTCGCTCGCCGGGAGGCGGCCGTGGCTGCCGCGAATAGGTGAGGGATCCAGGGGCACGACCGCCATGCGGTAACGCATGCCGAGCTTCTTGCGGGCCAGGGCGGTGGCCGCCTTGACCTTCACATAGGGGTCGAGCGGGTCCATGAACAGCTCGACCGGGTCGTAGCCGGGTTTGCGGTGGATCTCGACCAGCTGCGCGAAGTCGGGCGCGCGGTCGTCGTCGAGCCAGTAGTAGTACGTGAACCAGGCGTCCGGCTCCGCCACGGCGACCAGCTCGCCGGAGCGCGGATGGTCGAGATGGTGGGCCTTCTTGCCCTCGTCGTCGAGGAGTTGCTCGATGCCGGGCAGATCGTGCAGCGCCTGCCGGACGGCCTCCAGGTCTTCGGGTCGGCGTACGTAGACATGGGCGATCTGGTGGTCCGCGACCGCGAAGGCCCGTGAGGCCATCGGGTCGAGGTACTCCATGCCGTCCTGCGTGTGGACTTCGAGCAGGCCGGCGCGGCGCAGTGCGCGGTTGATGTCGACCGGGCGGCTCACGCGGGTGATGCCGTACTCGGACAGGGCGACGACCGTACGGCCTTCGGCGCGGGCGTCGGCCAGGAGCGGGGCCAGGGCCGCGTCCAGGTCGCCGGCCGCCTTGAGGGAGCGTGGGTCGTCGGGGCCGAAGCGCTGCAGGTCGTAGTCGAGGTGAGGGAGGTAGCAGAGCGTCAGGTCGGGGTGCCTGGTGCGCATGATGTGGCGGGTCGCGTCGATGATCCAGCGGCTGGAGACCAGGTCCGCGCCGGGTCCCCAGAAGTGGAAGAGGGGGAAAATGCCGAGTTTCTCGGTGAGTTCGTCGTGCAGGGCCGGGGGCCGCGTGTAGCAGTCGGGTTCCTTGCGGCCGTCGGCGTAGTAGACCGGACGGGGGGTGACGGTGATGTCGGTGTCGGCGCCCATGGCGTACCACCAGCAGATATTGGCGACCGTGTAGCCGGGATGCGCGCGGCGGGCGGCGTCCCAGAGCTTGTCCCCGGCGACCAGGCCGTTGTGCTGCCGCCACAGCAGGACGTCGCCGAGTTCGCGGAAGTACCAGCCGTTGCCGACGATGCCGTGCTCGGACGGATGGGTGCCGGTGAGGAACGTGGACTGGGCGGCACAGGTGACGGCCGGCAGGACGGTGCCGAGCGGTGCTCGGGAGCCGGACTGGGCGAGCGTCTTGAGGTGGGGCATGTGGTCCAGCAGGCGGGGGGTGAGACCGACGACGTCGAGGACGAGGAGAGGAGTGGGCCCTTCGGATCGGGTCATGGCAGTTCCTTCAGGCCGAGGTCCGTCAACAGATCGCGGGCGAGGGCGAGTTCGGCGGCGATGCCGTCGGCGAGCTGGGCCCGGCCGCGGGGCCGCAGCTCGGGCGGGAGGGCCTGCCAGGTGTACGTCTCGACCTCGAGGTGGCTGGTGAGCGGGTGCGGGCCGCCCACCAGGCGGGTCAGCACGGACTTGAGCACGGGGAGCGTGGAGGTGAGGGGCGCGGCGGGGGCCGCGTGCAGCGGGACGTGGAAGTGGGCGCGCCAGGGAGCGGCGTCGGGGAGGGAGTCGCCGTTGAGGGCTTCGCCGAGGTCGTCGGTGCCGCGCAGGCCGGCGGCGGTGGCCGTGCGGGTCTGGTGCAGGAAGCGGGGTTCGTCGAAGGCGGCGAGGGCCGTACGGACTTCGGGGAGATGGGGGTGTTCGGCGTGCAGGGCGGCGGAGAGCTGGGACTTGACGACGGGGACGCGGGCCTCGGTGAGCGCGTCCAGGGCGGTGTGCGGGTCTTCGAAGGAGGTGGCGAGGTGGCAGGTGTCGACGCAGATGCCGATGCGGTCGTGCGCGATCGCGGTCAGCGGGGCGAGGGCGTCGGCGGTGGTCTCGACGACGCAGCCGGGTTCCGGTTCCAGGCCGATGCGGATGGACCGGCCGGTCAACTCGTGGAGGGCGTCGAGGCGTTCGGCGAGCGCGAGCAGGGCGGTGTGGGATGTCGCGGCGCGCTCCTCGGTGGCGGCGGTGCGCCAGGCCAGGGGCAGCGTGGAGATGGTGCCCTCGGTGACGTCGTCGGGGAGCAGCGCGGCGAGGACGCGGGCCAGGGCGAAGGTGTGGTCGAGACGCTCCGGGTCGGCCCAGTCCGGCTTGTAGACGCGGTATTTGACCTCTTCGGCACCGAATCCTTCATAGGGGAAGCCGTTGAGGGTGACGACTTCGAGGCCGCGGCGGTCGAGTTCGGTGCGCAGTCCGCGCAGGGCGGACGGGTCGGTGACGAGGGCGTGGGCGGCGTCCTTGGCGAGCCAGAGGCCGATGCCGAGGCGGTCGCGGCCGAGGCGCCGGCGCACGGGTTCGCAGTGGTCGCGGAGTTGCGCGAGGACTCCGTCGAGGGTTTCGGCGGGGTGGACGTTGGTGCAGTAGGCGAGGTGGACGGTGGAGCCGTCGGGGTGGCGGAAGCGCATCGCTCACTCCCCGCCGCGCAGGATGGAGTTGCCCTCGTGGGTGGCGTCGGTGGCGGCGACGTCGAGGACGAGTCGTCCGCTGAGGCCGTAGAAGGCGACGGGGTTGCGCCACAGCACCCGGTCGACGTCGTCCTCCGTGAAGCCCTCGGCCAGCATCAGGTCGGCGACCTTGCGGGTCTTCAGGGGGTCGCTGCGGCCCCAGTCGGCGGCGGAGTTCACCAGCACCTGCTCGGGGCCGTACTGCTGGAGGATCGCCACCATCCGCTGCTCGTCCATCTTGGTCTCGGGATAGACGGAGAAGCCCAGCCAGCAGCCGCTGCCCTTGGCCTCCTTGACGGTGGTCTCGTTGAGGTGGTCGACCAGGACGCGTTCCACGGGCAGCGCGGACTCCCGGACGACGTCGAGGGTGCGGCGCAGGCCGGCGAGCTTGTCTCGGTGGGGGGTGTGCACCAGCGCGGGCAGTCCGTGGTCGGCGGCGAGCTGGAGCTGGGCGGCGAGCGCGGTGTCCTCGGCGGGGGTCATGGAGTCGTAGCCGATCTCACCGACGGCCACGACCTGGTCCTTGACGAGATAGCGGGGCAGTTCGTCGAGGACGGGGAGGCAGCGCGGGTCGTTCGCCTCCTTGGGGTTGAGGGCGAGCGTGCAGTGGTGGGCGATGCCGTACTGGGCCGCGCGGAAGGGTTCCCAGCCGAGGAGGGAGTCGAAGTAGTCGAGGAACGTGGCGGGAGAGGTGCGGGGCTGGCCGAGCCAGAAGGAGGGCTCGACGACGGCGCGGACACCGGCCGCGTGCATGGCCTGGTAGTCGTCGGTGGTCCGTGACGTCATGTGGATGTGGGGGTCGAAGATGCGCATCAGGACTCCTTGCCGTGGGGGTCGGCAGCTGAGTGCCGGGTGGGTCCGGGCTCGGTCAGGGCCAGGACTCGGTGCAGGTCCTCAGGTACGGGACGGCCCGCGGCGCTGCGTTCGGCCGCGTAGTCGCCGAGCATGCGGGCGAGTTCGGCGTCGCCGTGGGCGCGGCGTTCCAGGCCGGCCACCTCGTCGAGCGGCACCCCCGTGAACAGGCACTTCAGGACCGCGTGCCGCCAGTGGTGGGGGGTGAGGTGCCGGGCGGCGTACGGGCCGACGGCCGCGGCGAGGAGGCTGGTGTCGTTGGTGCGCAGGGCGTCCTCGACGAGCGGGAGGGCGTCCGGGCCCGGCACGAGGTGGGGCAGGGCGTGCAGGACGGCTCGGCGTTCGGCGGCGGTGCCCTGGGAGTAGACCCGGGTGAGGGCGTCGGCGTCGGCGTGGGCCGCGTGCAGGATCAGGACGCGGGCGGCGTCGGCGTGGTCGGCTCCGCAGCGGCGGCCGGCCTCGGCGAGGCGCAGCTCCCACACGGAGATGGGGCCGTGTGTGCCGGGATGGGCGGCGGCCTCGTCGAGAGCCTGGTCCAGCCAGGCCCGGGCGGCACCGGCGAGTCGGGTCGAGAGGTGGCGGTGCAGCTCGTCCAGCGGGGTGAGGGCGAGTGCGGTGCCGCCTTGGGTGCCGGCCGCGGGGGGCTCCGGCGCGGCGTGCGGTTGCGTCATGGGGTGCTCCCTTCAGGGGTGGCGGAGGGCTCGCCGTGGGGTGGTGCGACGGGCGGGGCGTGCGAGGTGGGGGCGTGCTGTCCGGAGGCGTACTGTCCGGCGGCGTGCTGGAGGAAGGGAAGGGAGAGTTCGGCCTGGTGTGGGCCCGCGTGGGAATGGCGGGGCAGTTCGACGACGGTCAGGCCCTGGTAGCCGGTGGCGGCGAGGGCGGCGAGTACCGGCGGGAAGTCGATGTCGCCGTCTCCGAAAGGGAGGTGTTCATGGATACCGCGGCGCATGTCCTCGATCTGGACGTGCCGCAGCCAGGGGGCGGCGGCGCGTACGCAGTCGGCGGGCGCCAGGGGTTCCAGGCACTGACAGTGGCCGATGTCGAGGGTCAGGCCCAGGTACTCGGCGTCACCGGAGGTCTCCCGGAGGCGGTGGAAGTCGGCGAGGGTGGCGAGGAGGTGACCCGGTTCGGGTTCGACGGCGAGCGGGACGTCGTTGTCGGTGGCGGCATCCAGGACCGGTTCGAGCGACTCGGCCAGCCGCTTCCACGCCGTGTCCGTGTCCGTCCCGGCCGGGGTGATTCCGCTGAAGCAATGGACCGCGTGCGCGCCCAGGTCCGCGGCGACCCGGACGGCCCGGATCAGCAGGTCGACCCGACGCGCCCGATCCGCCGGATCGGCGTCCAGCAGAGAAGGGCCGTGCTTGCGGCGAGGGTCGAGCACATAGCGGGCACCGGTCTCCACGGTGACGTCCAGCCCGAGCGCGTCCAGCCGTCGCGCGACCCGGCGAGTGCGGGCGGCGAGGTCGGGCGCCATCGGGTCGAGGTGCATGTGGTCGAGGGTCAGCCCGACTCCCTCGTAGCCGAGGTCGGCGAGCAGGGAGAGGGCGTCGTCGAGACGGAGGTCGGCGAGGCCGTTGGTTCCGTAGCCGAAGCGGAGGGGGTTGGGGCCGCGGTCCGGGGTGGTTGCTGGGGCGGCTGGTGCGAGGCCTGTCTTGTCGTCACCCCAGGTGGGGCTGGCCGATGCTCGGGTGTTCTGGGGAAGGTGAGGTTCCGGGGTCATGTGATGGTCACCTTCCTTGCGAACCTGCGGGCGAGTGGGGCCAGGGCGGCGGTCAGCAGGGCGGTGACGGGGGCGCCGGAGCGGGCGGCGAGGGAGGCTTGGAGGGGGATCATCGCGCGGATGCCGCCGGCGACAGCGCGTTGGGTGAGTGGGGGTGACGGGTTGAGCGTGGCGTGGAAGTAGGGGCGGGCCGCGGTTGCCGCGTAGGCCGTGGCGAGGGCTGTGGGAAGGGGGTTCGGGGTGGCCGGGGGCGGCATGGCGGGGCTCGGCTTGGCGGCGAGGGTCGGCTTGGCCGCGGGGCTCGGCTTGGCGGCGGAGTTCGGGGTGGCCTGGGGCCGCATGCCAGCGTTCGACTTGGCGGCGAGGGTGGTGGTGGTCGGCATGCCGAGGTCAGCTGTGGTCACTTGGTCTGACGGGGGCCGCCGGAACGGGGTGCGGCTGGTGCGGGCTGGGGACTCCGCCGACGGCTCCGTGGAGGCGTGCCTCGTGCTCGGGCGGGTCAGCAGCCGTGACAGCACCGCGGTCGTGGCCAGCGCCGCCAAGGGGGCCAGGGGTGAACCGCCCCGCGTCTCCTGGCGGGAGACGGTCGTGACCGCGAGGGTGTGTGCGCCGAGGACGGCGGCGGACGGGAGGGCCTCGCGGGTGCGGCCGGCGGTCGCCGCGGCGCCGAGGAGGACGTCCAGGCCGCGGGCCAGGCCCATGGCGGGCGGGCCCGCGGGGGTGTGCTTCGCGGCGAGGTCGTAGGCCCAGACGGTCGCCGCGAGAGGCACCGCGACCGCGAGGGCGGGGCGGCCTGCGCGGGCGGCCAGGGCGAGGCCCCCGGCGGTGAAGGCGCAGGCTGCCGTGAGGGCCGCGGTGGGGTGGATGCGGCCGGAGGGGAGGGGGCGGTGCGGGCGTTCCACGGCGTCCTCGTCCTTGTCCGCCCAGTCGTTGAGGGCCATGCCGGCCTCGTAGAGAAGGAGGGAGGATCCTATGGCGAGCAGAGTGCGACGGTTGGGGTGCACCCCGGTCGCGGCGGCGCCTGCCAGGGCATCGCCGGGCACCGTGAACAGGGCCGGGAGACGCAGGAGTTCGGCCCAGGCGCGCGCCCGGCTCGGGGCGGCGGTATGGGCATGGACCTGGCCCGCGGTCAGGTCGATTTCGGCACCGACCCGGCGCGCGGCCTCACCGGTACCGGCATCGCCCCGGCCCACCGCCTCGACACCACCGGCATCGACACGGCCCGAACCACCCGCCCGAGCAGCTCGATCCCCCATCCCCCCGTCACCCACGACACGCAGCCAAGCCCCCTCACGGCCCCCACTCACCGCTCCTCCCCGGCCCCGGCCACCGAACCGTCCTTCGGCTCCCCGGCTGTCGCGACCACGGAACCGTCCTGCGGCTCTCCCGTGGCCGCAGCCCGCGAGCCGCCCTGCAACTCCCCCACAGCCGCAGCCCCCGAACCGCCCCCTGATTCCCCCAGAGCCCCCGCCCTAGCCCCGTCGCCCAACTCCCCCGCCCCCTTCAGCCGCCCCCCGAACTCCCGCAGCACCGCGTACTGCTCGCCCAGGGCCGAAGGCCCCTCCCCCACCGGGTCCTTGAAGAAGAAGCCGAGTTCTGACAGCGGGCCGGACAGGCCCGTCTCGTGGGCGCGGGTGACCAGTCGGGCGAGGTCGAGCACGAGGGGTGCCGCGAGGGCGGAGTCGCAGCCCTGCCAGATGGTCTGGAGGATCATCCGTGTGCCGAGGAAGCCGTCGAAGGCGATGTGGTCCCAGGCGGTCTTCCAGTCGCCGAGGGCGGGGACGTCGTCGATGTGGACCTCGCCCTCGGGGACGGTGCCGAGGGTGTCCGCCAGCACCCGTTCCTTGCCCGCGTTCTTCGCCGCCGCGGCGCCGGGGTCCGCGAGGGCGGCACCGTCACCGCCGCCCAGCAGGTTCGTGCCGGACCAGGCCCGGACGGCGAGGGCGCGCTGCGCGAACATCGGGCCCAGCGCGGAACGCAGCAGCGTCTGGCCGGTCTTGCCGTCACGGCCGGCGTACGGCAGACCGCTCGCCTCGGCCACGGTCGCGAGTGAGGGGTGGTGCAGGCCGGTCGACGGGGTGAAGTTGACGTACGGGCAGCCCGCGCGGAGGGCGGCCGCCGCGTACAGGGAACTCGGCGGCAGGGAGGCGCCGGTGGGTGGGGGTTCCGTGGAGGCCACGTTCACCACCACCGCGCGCTCCAGCCCACACCGTCGTACGAAATCCTGGATGTCCGCGGCGAAGGCGGCGATCAGGTCATCCTCGTCCCGGGCGTCGCCGGGGGCCGGGCCGCCGGGCCTGATCTCCCGGTCCGCCGCGGTCAGTTCGGAGGCGATCGCCGCGGGGAGGCCGGGTGGGAGGACGCCGCCCGCCGCGAGGGCCTCGGCGCGTTTCGGCAGGGGGCAGTCGACCGTGTCGTGGCCGCCGAAGACGAGGGAGGACAGGGGTGGCAGACCGCAGTCCGTGAAGTCGGGGGTCTCGGTGACCATTCCGGTGGGCGGATGCAGGCCCGCCGTGACGGCGGCGCACCCCGCGACGACGGTCGTGGCCACGGAGCCGCGGGCTCCGATCAGCCATACCCCCACACGAGGCGGTCGAGGAAGGGACGCAGACATGGGCAGCCTCCTTGTCGTACGCGAACACCGGACGCGAACACCGTGCCCGAACGCCGGGCGCGCAACACCGTGCCCGAACACCGGACGCAAACACCGGGCCCGAGCCCTGGGCACGAACACCGTCCCGAACGCCGGGCGCGAACTCCGGGCACAAGCCGTCATCCGAGAACGCACAAGTGGGAGACGGCGGGCGGGAGTCCGGCGTCCCCCGCCCGCCGTCGTTCAGTTGCCCGGAGCGGCCGAGGTCTTCGACCCCTTCGCGGGCAGTTCCTTGATCCGGATGTCGCGGAAGGACACCTGGTCGTCGGCTCCGTGGTTCTGGATGCCGACATGTCCGTCGCGCAGGCTCCGGGCCGGATCGGTGTTGGTGAAGTCGTTGATCTGGACGCCGTTGAGCCACACGCGCAGGCGCTCGCCCACCACGCGGATCTCGTACGTGTTCCACTCCCCCGGCGGGTTCAGCGCACGGTCGCGCGCGGCCAGGTCGGCGGACTGGAATCCGTAGACGGACCCGGTCGTCTTCTCCGGTACGTCCGTGGCGTCGATCTGGATCTCATAGCCGTTGTCGACAGCCGACCACGGGTCGTCCGAGGGCGGAAAGCCCACGAATACACCGGAGTTGTCGTCTCCGTCCACCTTCCAGTCGAGCTTCAGTGAGTACGCTCCGAGGCCCTTGGAGGCGTACCAGAGCATGCCGAGGCCGCCGGTCGTCGTGAGCGTGCCGTCGTCGTTCAGGTCGAACGAACCCGGGCCCGCCTGCTTCCAGTCGGCCAGTGAGGCGGACGTGCCGTCGAAGATCGGGCGGTAGCCGTTCTCCGGGCGGCAGTCTGCCTGGGCGTCGCCGGCGGTCCAGCGCAGCCCGCCCAACAGGTGCTGTCGGAAGGCCGGTTCGGCGTAGGACTCCTTGGTGTGGCCGCCGCCCGTGTAGAAGGAGCGTCCGCCCTGGTACTGCTGGCACCAGGCGATCGGGTGGTCGCCCTCCATCGTGCCGCCCGTGTACGAGGACTCGTCCAGCGAAGCGAGGACATGGGCCCGATCCCGGGGGTTGGAGCGGTAGTTGTACCACTCGTCCGTCCGGTCCCAGGCGGCGTTCAGACCCGCGGTCGCGGGGTGCGCGTGGTCCTCGACGTGCACCGTCGCGCGCTGGATCGCCGGGTGCGACTCGAAATACGCGCCGGCGAGACCACCGTAGAACGCCCAGTCGTACTCGGTGTCGGCGGCGGCGTGGACGCCCATATAGCCGCCGCCGTGCCGGATGTAGCCCTCGAAGGCGCGCTGTTGCTTGCCGTTGAGGACGTCCCCGGTCGTCGAGAGGAAGACCACGGCGTCGTAGCGCCGCAGGTTCGACGGGGTGAAGGCGCTCGCGTTCTCGGTCGCGTCGACGGTGTAGCCGCTCGACGCGCCGAGTTCCTTGAGGGCTGCCACGCCCTCGGGGATGGAGTCATGGCGGAAGCCGGCGGTCTTGGAGAAGACCAGCACCCGCCCGGCGTCGGCGTCTGCGTCTGGGTCCGACGCGGCCGGCCCCGAGACGCAGCCGAGGACCAGCGCCGCGCCCACAACCCCGATTGCCATTCGGCTGGTTGATCGCATCACGCCTCCTCTCAGCCCGTGGTGAAGGTGAAGTCGTCCACCTCGTACAAGGCGCCGGTGCCACTGCCCTTGAAGACCATGTAGAGAGTGGTCGTCCCGCGTGGTGCGCCCTTCAGGGACGTACTGACGTCCTGGTAGGTCTCCCAGCCGCCCGTCGCCGGAACGGTCGCGGTGCCGAGTACGCGTCCCTTGGGCGAGCCCGCGCGGATCTCGAGCTTGCCGCCCGCACCCTCGGAGGCGACCCGTGCCGTGAGCTTCTTGGCGTTGCTCAGGACGTAGGGCTCGAAGGAGATCCAGTCGCCGTTGTTGATGTCGCCGACGGTCTCACCGCCGTGCGCGGTGGCACGTGTCTGCACCTTGGCTCCCGAGGCCTTCCCGAAGTGCTCGGCCTGGCGGTGCGTGGGCTGGACGACGGACTGGTCGTGGCTGGTGAGCGCCTCCTGGCCGCCGCCACCGCCGTCGGTGTACTCCGCGTCGAAGACGCCGAAGATGTTGGCGTCCTCGTCATGGCCGCCGTCGGCGCTGGTCTGGATGGTGCCGGTGCAGCCGTTCGCCGAGGTCACCGGGTGACCGTGGCTGTCGTGGCCGAGGACGAAGGTGACCTTGACCTTGGCGCAGTCGATGGTCCCGTCCTCCGGATCGGTGACCTTCACCTTGAACGGCACGGCGTCCCCGAAGCTGAACAGCTGCCCGTCACGCGGCAGTTCCAGGGTCACCTTCGGCGCCGTGTTGCCCACCACGATCTGTACGCTCGCGCTGCCGCTCCGGCCGCTCGCGTCCTTGGCGGTCAGCGTCGCCGTGTAGGTCCCGTTCTTCGTGTACTTGTGCGTGGGGTTCGCCGACGTCGACTTGGCGCCGTCGCCGAAGTCCCAGCTGTACGTGAGGGCGTCACCGTCGGCGTCACTCGTGCCGGCGGAGGAGAACTTCACCTTCAGCGGCGCCTGACCGGAGGTCACGGAAGCGGACGCCTGCGCCACCGGGGAGTGCCCGTCGGTCGCGTTCTCGATGCGGTACAGGGCGGAGTGCTCGTCACCGCCGAACCAGGAGATGCCGTAGTCGAGGACGTACAGCGCGCCGTCCGGGCCGAACTCCATGTCCATGACCTGGGTGCCGGTCCAAGGGATGTCGTTGATCGCCTGCACCGTGCCGTCGGCGTCCGAGGTGATGCGCTTGATCCAGCGCCGGCCGAACTCGCCCGCGAAGAAGTCACCGTCGTACGCCTCCGGGAACTTGACCGGAGAGTCGAGCTCGGGGTCGTAGTGGTAGACCGGGCCGCCCATCGGGGACTCGGAGCCGTCGCCGAACTCGGGGACGGACGGACCGTCGTAGGGGATCCAGGCGGCCTGGGCCGGGGGAAGGTCGGTCAGGCCGGTGTTGTTCGGCGAGGTGTTCTTGGGGGCGGCGCAGTCGAATGCCGCACCGGAAGCACCGGTCGCGAAGTCGTAGTCCACGTAGGCGTCGTTGTCACCGGTGCAGTACGGCCAGCCGAAGTTGCCGGGCTCGGTGATGCGGGCGAACTCGACCTGACCTGCGGGACCACGGCCGGGGTCGGCGGCTCCTGCGTCGGGGCCGTACTCGCCCACGTACAGAATTCCCGTCTCCTTGTCGACGCTGAAGCGGAACGGGTTGCGCAGGCCCATCGCGTAGATCTCGGGGCGCGTCTTGTCCGTGCCGGGGGCGAAGAGGTTGCCGTCGGGGATGGCGTACGAGCCGTCGGCGTTGACCTTGATGCGCAGGATCTTGCCGCGCAGGTCGTTGGTGTTGCCGGCCGTGCGCTGGGCGTCGAAGGCCGGGTTGCGGTTGGCGCGCTCGTCGATGGGGGTGAAGCCGTCCGACTGGAACGGGTTGGAGTCGTCACCGGTCGACAGGTACAGGTTCCCCGCCGCGTCGAAGTCGATGTCGCCGCCGACGTGGCAGCAGATGCCGCGCGTGGCCGGGACGTCGAGGATCTTCTGCTCGCTGGCCGCGTCGAGGGTGCCGTCCGTCTTCAGTACGAAGCGGGAGAGGCGGTTGACGCCGTCGAAGGGGGCGAAGTCGGCGGCGGTGCCGGTCTCGGGGGCGTCGCCCGCCGGGGTGTTCATCGGGGGCGCGTAGTAGAGGTAGATGAACCGGTTCTCGGCGAATGCCGGGTCCACGCCTACGCCTTGGAGGCCTTCCTCGTCGTGCGAGTACACGTCGAGCTTGCCGGCGAGCTTGGTGGTGCCCGCCGCGTCGGTGAGCCGGAGTTCGCCGTCGCGGGAGGTGTGCAGGACCGAGCGGTCCGGGAGGACGGCGAGCGACATGGGCTCGCCGACCTCCGGCTCGCCCTTGGCGAGCGTGACCTGCTGGAAGTCCTCGGCGGCGACCGAGGGTCCGGCGCTGGCGGGGGGTGCTACGAGGGTGAGGGACGCGCCTGCCAGCAGTGTCCCGCTGAGCAGGGCGACCACCTTGCGGAAGGACAGGCGGCGTCGTCTGTGGGTCTCGTTTCTGGCGGTGCTGGTGGTGCGGTCGTTCGCGTGCACGGGTGCCTCCAGAATGGGGCTGGTTGTCCATGCGGGTGCCTTGCGCCGGGGTGCGCCGTCACTCCGGAGAAGTGAACTGCTCAGTTGCCGAAGGCCGCGTCGAAGGAGGCCGACGGCGGCTCGAAGTCGTAGGCCTTGAGGCGGGTCAGGGCCTCGGGTGCGCCCTGCAGCCGGTCCATGCCGGCGTCCTCCCACTCCACGGAGATGGGGCCCTGGTAGTCGATGGAGTGCAGCATGCGGAAGACGTCCTCCCAGGGGACGTCGCCGTGGCCCGCCGACACGAAGTCCCAGCCGCGGCGCGGGTCGCCCCAGGGCAGATGCGAGCCGAGGCGGCCGTTGCGGCCGTCGAGCCGTTTGCGGGCTTCCTTGCAGTCGACGTGGTAGATGCGGTCGCGGAAGTCCCAGAGGAAGCCGACCGGGTCGAGGTCCTGCCACACGAAGTGGGAGGGGTCGAAGTTCAGACCGAACGCGGGCCGGTGGTCAACTGCCGCCAGCGCGCGGTGGGTTGTCCAGTAGTCGTAGGCGATCTCACTCGGGTGGACCTCGTGGGCGAACCGCACGCCCTCCGCGTCGAAGACGTCGAGGATCGGGTTCCAGCGGTCGGCGAAGTCCTGGTAGCCGCGGTCGATCATCGACTCGGGGGCGGGCGGGAACATCGCGACCAGATGCCAGATCGCGGAGCCGGTGAAGCCGATGACGGTGTCGACACCGAAGGCGGACGCCGCACGCGCGGTGTCCTTCATACGGTCCGCGGCCCGCCGCCGCACCCCCTCCGGGTCTCCGTCGGCCCAGATGTCGCCCGGCAGGATCGCCTGGTGGCGCTCGTCGATGATGGCGTCGCAGACGGCCTGGCCGACGAGGTGGTTGGAGATCGCCCAGCACTTGAGGCCGTACTTGTCGAGCAGCGCGTGCCGGGACTGGAGGTACGACGGGTCCGCGAGGGCCTTGTCGACCTCGAAGTGGTCGCCCCAGCAGGCGAGTTCGAGTCCGTCGTAGCCGAAGTCGCGGGCGAGGACACAGACCTCTTCGAGGGGGAGGTCGGCCCACTGGCCGGTGAAGAGCGTGAAGTTCCGCGGCATGGAGCAATGCCTCCTCAGACGGCGATGGGGGTGTAGACGGAGTTCTTCTCGGCGCTCTCCTCGACCGCCGCCAGGACGCGCTGTACCTGGAGGCCGTCCGCGAAGGACGGTTCCGGCGGGCGGCTCTCGGCGATGGCGTGGACGAGGTCGCGGGCCTGGTGGACGAAGGTGTGCTCGTAGCCGAGGCCGTGGCCGGGCGGCCACCAGGCCTCCAGGTAGGGGTGGTCGGGTTCGGTGACGAGGATGCGGCGGAAGCCGGCGTGCGTGCCGGGCTCCGTACCGTCGTGGTACTCCAGCTCGTTGAGGCGCTCCAGGTCGAAGGCCAACGAGCCGCGCTCGCCGTTGAGTTCGATGCGCAGGGCGTTCTTGCGGCCGGTGGCGTACCGGGTCGCCTCGAAGGAGGCGAGGGCGCCGGAGGGGAAGCGGCCGGTGAACAGGGCGGCGTCGTCGACGGTGACCGGGCCGGTGCCCTCGGCCGACACCGCGGACAGGCCCTTCACGGCCCCGCCCGGCAGCGGGCGTTCCCGCACGAACGTCTCCGTGAGCGCGGACACCCCGGCCAGCTGCTCCCCCGTCAGATACTGCGCGAGGTCGACGATGTGGGCGCCCAGGTCGCCGAGGGAGCCCGAGCCGGCCAGCTCCTTGCGCAGCCGCCAGGTCAGCGGGAACTCGGGGTCGACGAGCCAGTCCTGAAGGTACGTCACCCTGACGTGGCGCAGGCTGCCGAGCTTGCCGTCGGCGACCATCCGTCGGGCCAGCGCAGTGGCGGGTACCCGGCGGTAGTTGAAGCCGACCATCGCCAACTGGCCGCGGCCCGCTGCCTCCTGAGCGGCCGCCGTCATGGCTTCCGCTTCCTCGACGGTGTTCGCGAGGGGCTTCTCGCACAGGACGTGCTTGCCGGCGGCCAGCGCGGCGAGGGCGATCTCGGCGTGACTGTTGCCCGGGGTGCAGATGTCGACGAGGTCGATGTCGTCCCGTGCGATCAGGGCCCGCCAGTCCGTCTCGGCCGACGCCCAGCCGTGCCGGTCGGCCGCCGCGCGTACGGCGGCCGCGTCCCGTCCGCAGATCGCGGTCAGCGCCGGGCGCAGGGGAAGATCGAAGACCCGGCCCGCGGTCCGCCAGCCCTGGGAGTGGGCGGCGCCCATGAAGGCGTAACCGACCATGCCGACACGCAGCGGCGGCTTGTCGGGCGCGGCTCCCCCGGCTCCCTCTGCTCCCTCGGGCGGGTTCGGCTGTCCCATGGAGTGGTCCTCCTCGTCGTCGTGGCGCGGTGGGGGGTGTCAGGGGGTGTCTTACGGATCCGGCCGGGGTCGCGGGGCCTGGCACGCACATCTGCAGCGTTGTCGTCGGTCGCCGACTCCCCCACGCTCGAATGCGCTCGCGCGACCCCGCTCAGCTCGGCCAGAACGCACCCTCTTTTGAAGCCGGCCTGATCCATCAGACACCCCCTGGGTCCGGCCCGGTGCGCGGGCCGGACCCGGGTGCGCGGGGCGCGCTTACTTGAAGCCGGTGGACATGTACTGGTCGATGTTGGTCTTGTCGACGACTGCCGAGTACAGCGTCAGCGAGGCCGGGATCTCGAACTCGGCGAGGCCGCCGACGCCCTTGCCCTGGCCGAGCGCGCGGGCGAGGTCGATCGCGGACGCCGCCATGGTCGGCGGGTAGAGGACGGTCGCCTTCAGCACGCCGTCGTCCTGCTTGATGGCCTGGAAGGCGGAGAGCGCGCCCGCCCCGCCGACCATCAGGAAGTCGTCCCGTCCGGCCTGCTCGATGGCGCGCAGGGCGCCCACGCCCTGGTCGTCGTCGTGGTTCCACACGGCGTCGAACTTCGGCTGGGCCTGCAGGAGCTGGGCCATCTTGGCCTGCCCGGACTCCACCGTGAACTCGGCCGCCTGACGGGCCACCTTCTTGACGTTGGGGTAGTTCTTCAGCGCGTCGTCGAAGCCCTGTGTGCGCTGCTGGGTGAGCTCCAGGTTGTCCAGGCCGGCCAGCTCGATGACGCGGGCGCCCGACTTCCCCTTGAGCTTCTCGCCGATGTAGTGGCCGGCGTTGAGGCCCATGCCGTAGTTGTCGCCGCCGATCCAGCAGCGGTACGCCTGCGGGGTGTTGAAGATCCGGTCGAGGTTGACGACGGGGATGCCCGCGCGCATGGCCTGGAGCCCGATCTGGGTGAGGGCCTTGCCGTCGGCGGGCAGGATCACCAGGACGTCGACCTTCTTGTTGATCAGGGTCTCGATCTGGCCGATCTGCGCGGCCGTGTCATTGGAGCCCTCGGTGATCTCCAGGGTGACATCGGAGTACTTCTTCGCCCGGTTCTTGGCGTTGTCGTTGATCGCGTTGAGCCAGCCGTGGTCGGCCTGCGGTCCGGCGAAGCCGATGGTGACCGGCTTGCCGGGCTTGTCGTCGGCGGCCGGCTGGTCGTTCGCGGCCGGCTCGTCGTTGCTCGACTCGTTACTCGTGCAACCTGCGAGGAGGGCTCCGGTGGATACGGCGGCGGCCCCGAAGAGCAGCCCTCTGCGACTGGTGAGATGTGACATATCACTGAACCCTTTCCTCAAGTCGTGCTCGCTGTACGGCGCTGGACCAGCACGGCGGCGACGATGATCGCGCCCTTGGCGATCTGCTGGACGTCGCTCTGCAGGTTGTTCAGGGCGAAGATGTTGGTGATCGTGGTGAAGATCAGAACGCCGAGCACCGAGCCGACGATGGTGCCGCGGCCCCCGCTCAGCAGCGTGCCGCCGATGATCGCGGCCGCGATGGCGTCGAGCTCGTACAGGTTGCCGTTGGTGTTCTGGCCCGAGCCGGACAGGACGATCAGCAGGAAGGCGGCGATGCCGCAGCACAGTCCGGACAGCAGGTAGAGGTACAGCCGCTGGCGGCGTACGTCGATGCCGGCGAGCCGGGCGGCCTCCGCGTTGCCGCCGACGGCGACGGTGCGGCGGCCGAAGGTGGTGCGGTTCAGGATCAGCCAGCCGATGATCGTGACGACGGCGAAGACCATCACGAGCGGCGGGATGCCGAGGATGTACGCGTCGCGCTCGCCGAGGTCCAGGACGGAGGGCACCGTGACGATCTGGGTCTTGCCGTCGGTGATCTGGAGGGCGAGCCCGCGCGCCGAGGCGAGCATGGCGAGGGTGGCGATGAACGGGACCATCCCGCCGTACGCGATGAGCAGGCCGTTGACCAGGCCGCAGCCCACTCCGACGATCACCGCCGTGAAGAGGATGCCCGCGAAGCCGTACTCCTGGGTGGCGACGGTGGTCGCCCAGACCGAGGCGAGGGCGACGATCGCGCCGACGGAGAGATCGATGCCGCCGGAGGTGATGACGAAGGTCATCCCGACCGTGACGACGCCGATCACCGAGCCCTGGGTGAGGACGAGTTGGAGGTTGCGGGTGTCGAGGAACTCGTCGGGCTTGGTGATACCGCCGATCAGGATCAGCGCGGCGAGCACGCCGAGCAGGGAGAGCGTGCGGACGTCGGGGCGGACCAACATCCCTCGCCAGGCGGGGGGTTCGCCCAACGGGACCGTCTTGTCGGTGCCGCCCCGGGGCGGGGAGACGTGCTGCGTCATGACGCCGGACTTCCTTCCATGACGAGGTCGAGTACACGGTGTTCGTCGAGTTCACGGGCGGGCGCCTCGTGTACGACCCGCCCCTCGCGCAACACCAGGACGCGGTCGGCGAGGCCCAGCACCTCGGGCACCTCGCTGGAGACCAGCAGCACGCCGAGTCCTTCGTCGGCGAGACGGCGGATCACCGCGTACAGCTCGGCGCGGGCGCCGACGTCGACGCCCCGGGTCGGTTCGTCGAGCAGCAGCACCCGGCAGCCGCGCAGCAGCCAGCGGGCGAGGACCGCCTTCTGCTGGTTGCCGCCGGACAGGGTGCGCACCGGCACCGAGGGGTTGTCGGGGCGCAGCGACAGCTCGCGTGTCGCGGCCCGCGCCGCGCTCAGTTCGGCGCCCCGGTCCATCCAGCCGCCGCGCGAGAAGCGGGACATGGAGGAGACCGACACATTGCGGGTGACGGACTCCAGCATCAGCAGCGCCTGCGCCTTGCGCTCCTCGGGCGCGAGGCCGAGCCCGGCACGGACGGCGGCCCGCACACTGCCGGGCCTGAGCGCCCGTCCGTCGACGCGGACCTGACCGGAGGTGGGTTTGCGGGCGCCGTAGATCGTCTCCAGGATCTCGGAGCGGCCGGAGCCGACCAGACCCGCCAGACCGACGATCTCTCCGGGGTACACGGTCAGGTCGAGGCGCTCGAACTCGCCTTCCCTGGCCAGCCCTTGCACCTCCAGCAGGGGACTTCCCGACGCATCTCGCGTCGGCCGGTCCGGGAAGACGTACTCGACGTTCCGCCCGGTCATCAGCGCCACGACGTCGCGTGTCGGCGTGGACTTCGCGGGCAGCCCGACCGCCACCGCCCGCCCGTCCTTCAGCACGGTCACCCGGTCGCCGATGCGGCGGATCTCCTCCAGGCGGTGCGAGATGTAGACGACGGCCACCCCGTCGGCAGTCAGGTCCCCCACGATCCGGAAGAGGTTGTCGACCTCGTCGGGGTCGAGCGCCGCGGACGGCTCGTCCATCACGATGAGCCGTACGTCGTGGGAGAGCGCCCGCGCCATCGACACGATCTGTTGCTGGGCCGCCGACAACTCCCCGACCAGCCGGGCCGGATCGATCTCCGGGTGCCCGAGCCGCCGTAGCAGCGCGGCCGTCGACTCGCGCGCGGTCTTGCGTCGTATGACGAAACCGGCGGTCGTGGGTTCATGGCCGAGGTGGACGTTCTCGGCCACCGACAGGTGCTCCACCAGGTCGAGTTCCTGGTAGATGGTGGCGATGCCGAGGCGCATGGCGGCGATGGGCGAGCGGAGCGTGACCGGTTCGCCGCGCCAGTGGATCGTGCCGGTGTCCGGCTGGTGGGCGCCGGCCAGGACCTTGATCAGCGTGGACTTCCCGGCTCCGTTCTGGCCGAGGAGGCAGTGCACTTCACCGGCCTGGACGTCGAGGTCGACGCCGTCCAGGGCCCGGACTCCGGGGAACGACTTGGTGATGCCGGACATGCTGAGCAGCGGAGATTCTGGTGCCATGTGGCTTCCCCTTGGCGGGCGTGCGGGCCGGTTGCAGGGCGCGTGCGGGCATGCGCATTCAGGGCAGATCAGTTCAGGGCAGGGCAAATCAGGGGCGCTGTGCTTGAGGTGCCTGACGAAGGTGCTGCTTACGCGGGTGAGAACAGGTGGTCGCTGATGAGCCGGGCCGCGCCGATGACTCCGGCGGTGGGGCCCAACTCCCCCAGAACGATGGGCAGGTTGCCGGTCGCCAGAGGCAGCGACTGGCGGTAGACCTGGGTGCGGAGCGCGGCGAGCAGGGTGTGGCCGAGGCCGGTCACTCCACCGCCGATCACCAACAGGCCGGGGTTGAAGAAGGAGACGAGTCCGGCGATGACCTGGCCGACGCGGTTGCCGCCCTCACGGATCAGGTCGAGGGAGGTGGCGTCACCGGCGGCGGCTGCGGCGGCGACGTCCACGGCGGTCAGGGTGCCGTTCGCCTCGAGACGCGCGGCGAGTTCCGCCGACCGGCCCTGCTGGGCCGCCTCCACGGCGTCCCGGGCCAGCGCGGCTCCACTGAAGTGGGCTTCCAGGCAGCCCCGGTTGCCGCAGGCGCAGGGTCGGCCGTCGGGCACGGCCTGGATGTGCCCGATGTCGCCCGCGCTGCCGGTCGTACCTCGGTAGACGGTGCCGCCGACGACGATGCCGCAGCCGATACCGGTACCGATCTTGACGCAGAGGAAGTCGGCCACGGTCCGGGCGACGCCGGCGTGCTGCTCCCCCATGGCCATCAGGTTCACGTCGTTGTCGACCATGACCGGGCAGCCGAGTTCCTGGCTGAGCGCCTCCCGTACCGGGAAGCCGTCCCAGCCCGGCATGATCGGCGGAGCCACCGGCACACCCTCGGGGTAGCGGACCGGCCCCGGGACGCCGATGCCGGCGCCGTCGAAGCCCTCCGCGAGCCCCGTGGCCCTCAACTTCGCGGCCATGGCGAGTACTTGCTCGAAGACCGCGACCGGGCCCTCGCGTACGTCCATGGGCTGGTTGAGATGGCCGAGGATCTCCAGCTCGGCGTTGGTGACGGCGACGTCGACCGAGGTCGCGCCGATGTCGACGCCGAGGAAACGCAGTCCCGGGTTCAGGCGGACGTTGTGGGAGCGGCGGCCACCGCGCGAGGCGGCGAGTCCGTCGGCCACGACGAGGCCGGTCTCCAGGAGCCGGTCCACCTCCACGGCCAGCTTCGACCGTGACAGATCGACCTGATCACCCAGCTGGGCCCGTGAGTTGGGGCCGCCGTCCCTGAGCAGCAGGAGCAGACGGGCCTGATGGGCGTTCGCGGGTCGTGCCGTCATGCGTCTCACGAGCCCCTCCCCGCCTCAATCGGCCACCAGTTGCCGGGCTTTCGAGTGGAACGTAGCAGCGGACGTCGGCGCTGGGAAGAATCCGTGCAGAGATTGCTGCCGACTTTCTCCACTCACAGGACAAAGGTCGGCGTGAGAAGTCCCCATCGGAGCGAACGGCAGCTACAGGATCAGGACTTCGCCCGCGCGTGATACGACCGCCGCGTGTGCTCGGTGTGGTCCCGCATCAGCTGGGTGGCGCGCTCCTCGTCCCGCTCCGAGATCGCGGCGATCAGCTCGCGGTGCTCGATCCAGGACTGCCGGCCGCGCTGGCGGGCGATCGGCGTGTAGTACCAGCGGACGCGGCGGTCGACCTGGGCGGCGAGTTCGGCGAGGACCGCGTTGCCGGCCAGCTCCATGACCTTGGCGTGGAAGCGGGCGTTCATGGCGACGGCGCCGTCCACGTCGTCGGCGGCGACGGCCTTCTCGCCCTCCGCGCACAGCTCTTCCAGCGTGGTGATGCCGGCGCTGCCCGCGTTGGCGGCGGCGAGCCGGGCGGCCTCGGCCTCCAGGAGCGTCCGGACGGTGAGGAGCTGGTCGGCCTCCTCCTCGGTCGGCTCGTGGACGAACGCGCCCTGCGCGGGCCGCAGATCGACCCAGCCCTCGGTGTTCAGCCGCTGCAGCGCCTCCCGCACCGGCTGGCGCGACACGCCGAGATGGCCTGCGAGTTCGCTCTCGACCAGATGCTGACCGGGCTGGAGGGCGCGGGTGGTGATGAGTTCGAGCAGTGCCTCATAGACGCGGTCGCGCAGCGGTCCGGGTCGTTCGAGCTTGGGTACGGCCCCCTGCGGCAGTCCTGTCGACAACATCGCGGTCCCCCTCCTCGGCCTGAATTGTCTTTCGTCTACAGTCTACGGCGCACCGGGGCCAGGGGAACGCGGAGTCGTCCTCGTCACACGCGGAGTCACGGGCACCGGACGACCTGCCCGGCGTACGAGAGATTGCCGCCGAAGCCGAACAGCAGGACCGGGTCGCCGGTGGTGATCGCGCCCTGTTCGACTAGCTTGGACAGGGCGAGGGGGATGCTGGCGGCGGAGGTGTTGCCGGATTCGGCGACATCGCGGGCGACGACCGCGTTGACCGCGCCGATCTTCTCGGCGAGCGGCTCGATGATGCGCAGGTTGGCCTGGTGGAGGACGACCGCGGCGAGGTTCTCAGGCGTGAGCCCGGCCTTCTCGCAGGCCTTGCGGGCGATCGGCGGCAGCTGTGTGGTGGCCCAGCGGTAGACGCTCTGCCCCTCCTGCGCGAACCGCGACGGGGTGCCCTCGATCCGTACGGCGTGCCCCATCTCCGGCACCGAGCCCCACAGCACCGGCCCTATCCCGGGCTCGTCCGCGGCCTCGACGACGGCGGCCCCCGCCCCGTCGCCGACGAGGACGCAGGTGGTCCGGTCGGTCCAGTCGGCGACGTCGGACATCTTGTCGGCGCCGATGACCAGGGCGCGTACGGCCGCTCCCGCCCGTACGGCGTGGTCCGCCGTGGCCAGCGCGTGGGTGAAGCCCGCGCAGACGACGTTGATGTCCATGGCGGCGGGCGACGGGATGCCGAGCCGGGCCGCGACCCGGGCGGCCATGTTCGGGGAGCGGTCGACGGCCGTGGACGTGGCGACCAGCACCAGGTCGATGTCGGCGGGCGTCAGGCCCGCCGCCGCGAGCGCCTTGGCGGCGGCGTGCGCGGCCAGCTCGTCCACCGGCTCGTCGGGCCCGGCGATGTGGCGCGTCCGGATGCCCACCCGGCTCGTGATCCACTCGTCGCTGGTGTCGACCAAGCCCGCCAGGTCCTCGTTGGTGAGTACCCTGGCGGGCTGGTAATGGCCGACGGCGGCGATCCGCGAGCCGTTCATGGGTGGTCCCCCTCGGTGCTTCGGTTACGGGATCCACCAGTCTGATCAGTGACTCACCGGTACGGCGGCAGGTGAAGCCACAGGAAACGGTCGCGCCCGTTGTCGGCTTCCGTCAGGTTCCCGGACGTCCGAACACTTCCCGGACAGTCACCCGGTGAACAGCTGCGTCGCCTTCTGCACGAGTTCGTACAGCCCGTAGGCGAGCGGCGCCCCCACCCACACCCAGGCGAAGGCGATCAGCGGGCGCCGGTCAGGCGGACTCTGGCTGCTGTCGTTCGACATCGACGGCCTCCTGACTGATGGGTGCGGGGATGTGATGGCGGGGGTCGACGGGCCGGACGAGTTCGTTGGCGATGAAGCCGACGACGAGCAGCCCGATCATGATGACGAAGGACATCCCGTACAGGGACGAGCCGTGCTTGCCGGCCTCCTCCTGCCGGTCGGCGATCCAGTTCACGATCAGCGGCCCGAGCACGCCGGCCAGCGACCAGGCGGTCAGCAGCCGCCCGTGGATCGCGCCGACCTGGTAGGCGCCGAAGAGGTCCTTCAGATAGGCGGGGATGGTCGCGAAGCCGCCGCCGTAGAAAGAGAGGATCACCAGCGCACTCAGGATGAACAGCGGCTTGGAGGAGTCGCCGAACAGCGCGAGGGACGCGTACATCAGCGCGCCGACGCCCAGATAGACGCGGTAGATGTTCCTGCGTCCGATCAGGTCGGAGGTGGACGACCAACCGATGCGGCCCGCCATGTTGGCCGCCGACAGCAGCGCCACGAAGCCCGCGGCGGCCGTCGCCGAGACCGGCGTCGAGGTGTCCGCGAAGAAGTCCGTGATCATCGGGGCGGCCTTCTCCAGGATGCCGATGCCCGCGGTCACGTTCATGCAGAGCACCACCCACAGACACCAGAACTGCGGGGTGCGGATGGCGCTGTTGGCGGAGACCTGCGGTCCCTGGAAGGCGCTCGGCGCCCCCTCGACCGGCTTCTCGGTGCGCGGCACCCGCACCAGCAGCACGCCGAGCAGCATGAACACGGCATACGACAGTCCGTGCACCAGGAACGCCAGGGCGATCCCGGAGCTGTCGCTGCCGAACGACTCCAGCATCTGCGCCGACCACGGCGAGGCGATCAGCGCGCCGCCGCCGAAGCCCATGATGGCGATGCCGGTGGCCATGCCAGGCCTGTCCGGGAACCACTTGATGAGCGTCGAGACGGGCGAGATGTACCCGATACCGAGACCGATCCCGCCGACGAAGCCATAGCCGAAGACGATCAGCCAGTACTGCTCGGTCGCCGCGCCGAGCGCGGAGAGCAGAAAGCCGGACGAGAAGCACACCAGCGCCACGGTCATCGCCCAGCGCGGTCCGTTGCGCTCCACGAGCGTGCCGCCGAACGCGGCCGACAGACCGAGCATCACGATGCCGAGCTGGAAGGGCAGCGCGCTCTGGGTGCCGCTGAGGCCGAGCGCGGATTCGAGCGGCGGCTTGAACACGCTCCAGGCGTAGGCCTGGCCGATGGAGAGATGGACCGAGAGCGCGGCTGGGGGAACGAGCCAGCGGCTCCAGCCCGCGGGGGCGACGGGTGGACTCATGATCCCGAACGGTAAGAAGAAGACGGGTAGTTGAAAAGCGGCCCGTCGACCGTATGCGGTGAGCGGTATCCAGGGCGCGATGAACGGTCTTGCACGAACCCTTGCTGCCCCAAGTTCCATACTGTAGACAATATTCCGTCGACAGAGTGTCGGCAGTGTGGCATCTCCGCGGTATCCCTCGACCGAACGGAGCTCCCCCGTATGAAAGTCGCAGTCCTCGGCGCCGGTGCGATCGGCGCCTATGTCGGTGCCGCGCTCCACCGCGCGGGCGCCGATGTGCACCTCGTCGCCCGTGGACCGCATCTCGCGGCCATGAGGCGGCACGGGGTGCGGGTGCTCAGTCCGCGCGGCGACTTCACCGCCCGCGCCCACGCCACCGACGACCCGGCCGAGATCGGCCCGGCCGACTTCGTCTTCCTGGGCCTGAAGGCCAACTCGTACGCGGCGTGCGGGCCGCTGATCGAGCCTCTGCTGCACGACACCACGGCGGTCGTAGCCGCCCAGAACGGCATCCCCTGGTGGTACTTCCACCGGCACGGCGGCCCCCACGACGGCCACCGCGTCGAGAGCGTGGACCCGGACGGCGCGGTCAGTGCGGTGCTCGCGCCCGAACGGGCCGTCGGCTGCGTCGTGTACGCGGCGACGGAACTGGCGGAACCAGGAGTCGTACGACATCTCGAAGGCACCCGGTTCTCCATCGGCGAGCCCGACCGCAGCGTGTCCAGGCGGTGTCTCGCGCTCAGCGAGGCCATGCACGCCGGCGGGCTCAAGTGCCCCGTGGAGCCGGATCTGCGCAATGACATCTGGCTGAAGCTGCTCGGCAACATCTCCTTCAACCCGATCAGCGCGCTGGCCCGCGCCACCATGCGGCAGATGTGCCTGCACGGCGGCACCCGCAAGGTCATCGAGATCATGATGACCGAGACGCTGTCGGTCGCCGAGGCCCTCGGCTGCGAGGTCGGCGTCTCCATCGAGCGCCGCCTCGCCGGCGCCGAGCGCGTGGGCGACCACCGCACCTCCACGCTCCAGGACCTGGAGCGCGGCAAGCCGCTCGAACTCGACGTCCTGCTCGCCGCGGTCGTCGAGCTGGCGGAGATCACCGGCGTCCAGGTGCCCACCCTGCGCACCGTGCACGCCATCTCGGACCTGCTCGCGCTGAGGAGCGCCGCATGAAAAGCACGAGGAAGCGCGAACCGAAGACCTACACCCGGCTCACCCACCCCCTGGTACGGGATTCCCGCAACGAGCCTTTCCGCCAAGCGAGTTGGGACGAGGCACTGGACCGTGCCGCGCGCGGTCTGCGAGCCGCCCACGGCGCGTTCGGCATGTTCTCGTGCGCCCGCGCGACCAACGAAATGAACTACGTGGCGCAGAAGTTCGCCCGCGTCGTCATGGGTACCAACAACGTCGACTCCTGCAACCGCACCTGCCACGCCCCGAGCGTCGCGGGCCTGTCGGCCGCCTTCGGCTCCGGCGGCGGGACGTCGTCGTACGAGGAGATCGAGCACACCGACGTCATCGTGATGTGGGGCTCCAACGCCCGCTTCGCGCACCCGATCTTCTTCCAGCACGTACTGAAGGGGATCCGGGGCGGCGCCCGGATGTACGCCGTCGACCCACGCCGGACGTCGACGGCCGAATGGGCGGAGAGCTGGCTCGGCCTGAACGTCGGCACCGACATCCCGATGGCGCACGCGATCGGCCGCGAGATCATCCACGCGGGGCTGGCCAACGAGGCGTTCATCGAGCGGGCGACGAGCGGATTCGAGGAGTACCGGAAGCTGGTCGAGCCGTGGACGCTGTCGCTCGCCGAGAAGGTGACGGGCGTACCGGCCGCCGCCATACGGGAGTTGGCGCACGCCTACGCCCGCGCCGAGCGCGCCCAGCTGTGCTGGACCCTGGGCATCACCGAGCACCACAACGGCACGGACAACGTCCGGGCGCTGATCAACCTGTCGCTGCTGACGGGCCATGTCGGCCGCTACGGCAGCGGGTTGCAGCCCCTGCGCGGCCAGAACAACGTGCAGGGCGGCGGCGACATGGGCGCCATCCCCAACCGCCTCCCCGGGTTCCAGGACATCCTCGACGCGGACACCCGGCTGAAGTTCGAGTCAGCCTGGGACACGGTGATCCAGCCGCACTACGGGATGAACCTCACCGAGATGTTCGAGGCGATGGAGGAGGGCACGCTCAAGGCCGTCTACTGCATCGGCGAGAACCCGGCGCAGTCGGAGGCGGACAGCGAGCAGGCGGTACGGCGTATGCAGGCGCTGGACTTCCTGGTCGTGCAGGACATCTTCCTGACGAAGACGGCCGAGCTGGCGGACGTGGTGCTGCCTGCGACCGCCGGGTGGGCCGAGACCGACGGAACAACCACCAACAGCGAGCGCCGAGTTCAGCGCGTCCGGCGTGCGGTCACGCCGCCCGGTGAAGCCCGCGAGGACATCGACATCATCTGCGAGCTGGCGTCACGCCTCGGCCACGACTGGAAGTACGCCGACTCCGAGGCCGTCTGGAACGAGCTCAGGTCGGTGTCGCCGGACCACTACGGGATGACGTACGAACGCCTGGCGGAACACCAGGGCATCCAGTGGCCGTGCCCGAGCACCGAGCAGCTCGAACCGACGTATCTGCACGGCCGGTTGTGGGAGACCGACCCGGCGAAGCGGGGCATGCCGGCGCCCTTCGGGCTGGTCCAGCACGATCCGCCGGTCGACCTCACCGACGACCGGTTCCCGATCCGGCTCACGACCGGGCGGCGGCTCGACTCCTACAACACCGGTGTGCAGAGCGGGAGTTTCGCCTCCCCGCTGCGGCGCGGGGAGTACATCGAGCTGTGCCCGGAGGACGCCGAGCGGTACGGGGTCGTGGTCGGCGAGGAGGTCCAGGTGACCTCGCGGCGCGGGGCGGTGGTCGCGCCGGTGTGGGTCGATCCGGCGCTCCGTCCCGGTCTGGCGTTCATGACCATGCACTTTCCCGACGAGGTGGACACCAACCAGCTGACGATCGAGGCGAACTGCCCGATCGCGGGGACGGCGGAGTTCAAGGCGTCGGCGATCCGGATCGAGAAGCTCCCCGTCGCGACCATCGTGAGGTGACGTAAGTGGACCTGCACTTCGGCGACAGCAAACCGACGGACGACGAACGGGCGGCCGTCGACGCCCTGTTGGGCCCGCCCGAGTCCTCCTGGGAGGGCGCCGACCGCTCCGACGCCGACCTGCGATGGGCGCGCGGCGGACGCGAGGCCCGGGACCGCCGCGATCTGCTGTTGCCGGGGCTGCACGCCATCAACGACCGGGTGGGATGGATCAGTGACGGCGCCCTGGACTACCTGTGCCGACGGCTGACGGTGCCGCCGGCGGAGGCGTACGGGGTCGCCACCTTCTACGCCATGTTCTCCGTGAAGCCGCGCCCGGCGACGGTGCTGCACGTCTGCACCGACCTGGCGTGCACGGCGGCAGGGGCGTCCGAGCTGTGCGCCGGGATCGAGGGGGGACTCGGTCCCGGGGTCCAGGTGGAGCGCAGCCCCTGCCTGGGCCTGTGCGAGCGGGCTCCGGCCGCGCTGGCGATCAGGGCCGGGGATCCGGTGCGTACGGCGGTGTCGGCGCCGGCGACCGTCCGCGAGGCCGTCCTCGCCGCGACCGCGCCGGACTCCGCGCCCGAGGAGCCGCCGGCGGCGCTCGCGGTACCCCAGGCAGACTCGGGCGACCTGATCCTCCTCAGCCGCGTCGGCGTGGTCGACCCGGCGTCGCTCGACGACTACCGCGCCCACGGCGGGTACACCGCCCTGCGCCGCGCCTTCGAGCTGGGCCCCGCGGGCGTCATCCGTGAAGTCACCGACTCGGGCCTGGTCGGGCGTGGCGGCGCCGCCTTCCCCACCGGCCGCAAATGGCAGGCCACGGCATCCCAGCCCGACCATCCGCACTACGTGGTGTGCAACGCGGACGAGTCCGAGCCGGGCACCTTCAAGGACCGCGTGATCATGGAGGGCGACCCGTACGCGCTGATCGAGTCGATGACGATCGCGGCGTACGCGACGGGCGCGCACCAGGGCTATCTGTATCTGCGCGGCGAGTATCCGCGGGCGCTGCGGCGTCTGGAGCACGCGCTGGTGCAGGCACGCGCGCGCGGGCTGCTCGGCGACGACGTCCTCGGCCAGGGGTACGCCTTCGACATCGAGATCCGCAGAGGCGCGGGCGCGTACATCTGCGGTGAGGAGACCGCCCTGTTCAACTCCATCGAGGGCTACCGCGGCGAACCGCGTTCCAAGCCCCCGTTCCCGGTGGAGAAGGGCCTGTTCGGCAAGCCCACGGTCGAGAACAACGTGGAGACGCTGGTCAACGTACTGCCGATCCTGACGATGGGCGCGCCCGCGTACGCGGCGATCGGGACGGCCAGGTCCACCGGGCCGAAGCTGTTCTGTGTGTCGGGGACGGTGGACCGGCCCGGGATCTACGAGCTGCCGTTCGGCGCGACGCTGGGCGAGCTGCTGGAGCTGGCCGGGGTGCGGGACGGGTTGCGGGCCGTGCTGCTCGGCGGGGCCGCGGGCGGCTTCGTACGGGCCGACGAGATGGACATCCCGCTCACCTTCGAAGGCACCCGGGAGGCGGGGACGACGCTCGGCTCGGGCGTGGTGATGGCCTTCGACGACACGGTTCCACTGCCGCGGCTGCTGCTGCGGATCGCCGAGTTCTTCCGCGACGAGTCGTGCGGGCAGTGCGTGCCGTGCCGGGTCGGGACCGTGCGGCAGGAGGAGGCACTGCACCGGATCGCGGAGCGCACCGGTGCGGACGCCGCCGACGACATCGCCCTGCTCCGGGAGGTCGGCCGCGCCATGCGGGACGCCTCGATCTGCGGTCTCGGGCAGACCGCGTGGAACGCCGTGGAATCCGCCATCGACCGTTTGGGGGCGTACGAATGAGCGTTGTGCCGCTGGGAGTGCCGCGTCGGCTGCTCGAGTTCACGATCGACGGGGAGCCGGTTCGGGCGCCCGAGGGGTCGACCATCCTCGACGCCTGCCGGTCGGCGGGGAAGGACATCCCGACCCTGTGCGAGGGGGACACGCTCACGCCGAAGAACGCCTGCCGGGTGTGTGTCGTCGAGGTCGAGGGCGCTCGGACACTTGTGCCCGCGTGCTCGCGCAAGGCCGAGCCGGGCATGGAGGTCCGCACCGACACGGAGCGGGCGCGGCACAGTCGGAAGATCGTGCTTGAGCTTCTTGCCTCGTCGGTCGATTTGTCGACCACGCCCCGGGTGGCTGAGTGGATCAAGGAGTACGAGGCCAAGCCGGACCGCTTCGGGCCGGACGCGGCCCGGCTGAACGAGGAGCCCAAGGTCGACAACGATCTGTATGTGCGCGACTACGACAAGTGCATCCTCTGCTACAAGTGCGTCGACGCGTGCGGTGAGCAGTGGCAGAACACGTTCGCGATCTCGGTGGCGGGGCGGGGATTCGATGCGCGGATCGCGGTGGAGCACGACGCTCCGCTGACCGATTCGGCCTGCGTGTACTGCGGGAACTGCATCGAGGTGTGTCCGACCGGCGCGCTGTCGTTCAAGTCGGAGTTCGACATGCGGGCGGCGGGTACGTGGGACGAGTCGGCGCAGACGGAGACGACGACCGTGTGCGCGTACTGCGGAGTGGGCTGCAACCTGACTCTGCACGTGCAGGACAATGAGATCGTGAAGGTCACCTCACCGCACGACAATCCGGTGACCCACGGCAACCTCTGCATCAAGGGCCGTTTCGGCTACCAGCACGTACAGAACCGGGGCTGATCAGGACATGGGACGAGTCACGGAACGACGCAAGGTGATCCGGATCCGGGGCGGGGCGGTCTCCTCCCGCCCGGACACGCTCGTCGCCGAGGAACCGCTGGAGATCCGGCTGAACGGCAAGGCGCTCGCGATCACCATGCGGACGCCGGGAGACGACTTCGCGCTCGCCGCCGGGTTTCTGGTGAGCGAGGGGGTGCTGGGAGCCGCCTCCGAGCTGCGGAACATCGTGTACTGCGCGGGCGCCACGGTGGACGGTTCCAACACGTACAACGTGGTGGACGTGCAGACGGCGCCGGGCGTGGTGATCCCGGACATCACGCTGGAGCGGAACGTCTACACCACGTCGTCCTGCGGTCTGTGCGGCAAGGCCAGCCTGGACGCGGTCCGTACGACGGCTCGGTGGCCCATCGCCGACACTCCCCCGGTCCGGGTCGAACCCGAACTGCTGGCCGACCTCCCCGACCGGCTGCGCGCGGCCCAGAAGGTCTTCGACCGGACCGGGGGGCTGCACGCGGCGGCCCTGTTCACCGAGGACGGGGAACTGCTCGACATACGGGAGGACGTCGGCCGGCACAACGCGGTGGACAAGCTCGTCGGCCGGGCGCTGCAGAACGGAAGCCTGCCGCTGTCCCGGACGATCCTGCTGGTGTCGGGGCGGGCGTCGTTCGAGCTCGCGCAGAAGGCGGTGATGGCCGGGATTCCGGTGCTCGCGGCCGTGTCGGCTCCGTCGTCCCTCGCGGTGGACCTGGCGGTCGAGACGGGGCTGACGCTGGTGGGGTTCCTGCGCGGCAGTTCCATGAACGTGTACGCGGGCGAGGACCGTATCGCCTTGCGGGCTGCGGCCGCCCAGGGCTGACGGGCCGTCCGCTGCACGGCGGCGGGGCCCCGACGGGTGGGGAGCGCCCCCTGCGCCATTAGGGGTCCCGCTGTTTTGTTTTGTCACCTCCCACCGGGGCCGGCGTCTAGAGGCTGGCGACGCGCGCTGTGTTTGATGGCTCGGTCGCCTCCAGGGGCGCTTTATGCCGGTGTCGAGAGACCGACCGTGCTCGGCGCTGCGCGCCTCCGCGCGCTCGGTCTCTCGACACCGGCGCGCCCCCTGCGGCTCCCTCGCGGCCGGCGCGTCGGACCAGTGGACGTTGGTGGGCCCTTGCCGGACGTCTGGCTGGGCAGGGAGGCACCACGCGGCGGCGTCAGGCTGTGGACGGCCGGGAGGACGGCGTGGTGCCGGACCTTCCCTACGATCATCTGCTTATCGTTGGGACTCCCAACGAGCCCCCTGGAGGTGCGGTCGATGCGTCGCGTGCGGTACGACGCCCCCGGTGGCCCCCTGACGCGGACTCGGATAGGCCGAATAGCCCTCGGGAAGGTGGTGCCGCGGCACTGACGCGGCGCGCATTACCGGCAGCACTCCCCTGAGTACTCCCATGGGCCCCCATTCGTTTCTCGTGAACTGCCGACGCCACAACTACCGTCTGATGCACGCATGTTGGACGTGGGACGTCCAGACGGTCAGATGTCCAGATGCCTGAAGGGCAGGTCATGCCATGCCGCCTAGTCTTCGTGCACGTCTTAGATCCCCCCTCCGAGCTCTGAGACACACGCTCACCGCGGCCGCCGTCAGTACGGCGGCCGCCGCGCTGCCGAGCCCCGCCCACGCCCAACCGGCCACCAAGGCCCCTGAGTTCGAGCAGCAGGTCCTGTTCAAGGCCTCGCAGGACCCCGGTTACGCCTGCTACCGGATCCCGGCGATCGTGCGCACCAACGAGGGGACACTGCTGGCGTTCGCTGAGGGCCGGGTCCTCAACTGCGGTGATGCCACCGATATCGACATCGTCGTCAAGCGCTCCACCGATGGTGGGCGTACCTGGGGTCCGCTCCAGGTGGTGAACGAGGGGGCCGGGGACACCCACGGCAATCCGACGCCGGTCGTGGACCAGGCCACGGGGCGGATCCTGCTGGCGGAGACGTACAACAAGGGCCGTACGGACAGCGGGAACTGCGATGTGCCCTGTAAGCGCAGCCCGTATCTGCAGTACAGCGACGACGACGGGCGCTCCTGGTCCGAGCCGCGCGATCTGAGCGCCGAGATCCTGCCCGAGCACTGGAACTCGTGGTACGCCACCGGGCCCGTGCACGGCATCCAGCTCACCCGGGGGGTGAACGCCGGGCGGATCGTCATCAGCGTCAATGGCGAGACGTGGAACGGCAGTCGGGTCACCGCGAACCATGCGGCGCTCATCATCAGCGACGACGGCGGCGATCACTGGCGGCTCGGCGCCACCGACACGTCGGAAGTCGCCGCGGACGGCACGTTCGAGCAGAAGAACGGCGAGCTGACGCTGGCCGAGCGCACCGACGGCACGATCCTGGTCAGCGGCCGCGAGCAGGACGGCACCGCCGTCGGCCATCGCACCCAGGCCGTCAGCGAGGACGGCGGCGAAAGCTTCGAGACGCCGTTCCAGAACCTTCCCGACCTGTACGCCCCGCAGGTGCAGTGCTCGATGCTGCGGGTGAGCAGCCGCATGCTGCTGGCCTGCCCGGGCGACCCCGACCGCCGCCGGACCATGATGATCCGCTCCTCGTACGACGGCGGCGCCACCTGGGACAGCGTCGACCGCGGCAAGGTCGTCACCCGGGACTGGTCCGGCTACTCCGATCTGGTGCACATCACCGGCACCACCACGGGCCTGATGTACGAGGCGGGGGCCGTCGACGCCCGCGACGAGATCCGCTTCGCCCGGTTCAACGAGGACTGGCTCGGCACGCGGCGCGGCCCGGACCCCACCACCGTCGACCAGGCCCTGCTCGCCCCGGCGGCCTCCGTCCTCGGCGGTGCCACGGTGACGGA
Source organism: Streptomyces sp. NBC_00457 (assembly GCF_036014015.1). Classification (NCBI taxonomy): domain Bacteria; kingdom Bacillati; phylum Actinomycetota; class Actinomycetes; order Kitasatosporales; family Streptomycetaceae; genus Streptomyces; species Streptomyces sp. NBC_00457. The sequence goes on from NZ_CP107905.1 coordinate 2,224,232, forward strand.
CGGCGCGTTCGACGGTGCGCTGGCCTTCGACGGCACCGACGACGCCGTGCGCCTGCCGTACCACGACCGGCTCCCGCTCGGCACCAAGGACTTCACCGCCTCCCTCTGGTTCCGGCACACCGCCACGTCCGGCGAGCAGCCGCTGCTGTCGATGGGCGGCGTCGCGACCGGCCAGCCGCACATCACGCTGCGCGGCGAGCCCGCCGGCAACCGTGTGCAGGCCCTGATGACCGCGCGGGAGGGTCCGACGACCGTGCGCAAGGCGTCCGTGAGCACCGTGGGGGCGTACAACGACGGCCGCTGGCACCATCTGGCGCTGCGGCGTGGCGACGGGGCGCTGACCCTGTTTCTCGACGGCAAGGCGATCAGCGCCGCCGATGTGCCCGGCTCGGTGAGCCGCAACTCGCCCTTCGGTGTGCACATCGGCGAGCGCATGGACAGTCGTGCCTTCTTCACCGGCGCGATCGACGACGTCCGGGTCTGGGACCGGGCGCTGACCGATGCGGAGATCGGCGAGGTCCGTACGGACGGCACGGGGGCGGTCCTCGACACCGTGGTGTGGCTGCCCATGGACCAGGTGAACGGCAGCGGCTAACGTCGCGGCGTGCCCGACGACGTACGAGCACGACAGCGGACGGGGACCGGGATCGGCCTGTTGCTGACCCTGGTCCTCGGGGCCGTGCTGCTCACCGCCCTCCCGGACGGCGACCGGGAGGGCGACGGAGCGTGCCCGGCCCGTACGGTGGGTTCCTGGTCGGCAGACAGCGGGCTGACCGGCGAGTTCGCCCGCTACGGCGACGACGCGTCCCGCGCGGACGACTGGACCGGCGGCGACGGCACCCACTCGGTGCGGCTGCCGGACGGGCGGTTGCTGTGGTTGTTCTCGGACACCTATCTCGGGCAGGTTTACGCGCCGCCCAATCCGGCCGGCGAGTCGCACGCCTGGCGGGACACCGCGGCGCCGCTGGTCCGCAACTCGGCGGTGGTGATGCGGGACGGCCGGCTCCAGAGCACCCTGCCCGCGCCCCTGTTCCCCGACCCGGCCCCGAGCCAGTGGCGGTGGCCCGTGGCCGCGCGGGTCGAGCCGCGCTCGCCCGGTTCCTCGGAGCAGGTCGTACGGGTGGTGCTGTGGGTGCGGACGGCGGGCCAGTCACCGTGGATCTACGGCGTGCCCACCGCCACCGAGGTCGCCACCCTGTCCCTGCCCGATCTGCGGGTCGAGTCGGTCGTCCCGGTGCTGGACCAGCGACTCGTCCCCGATCCCTCCCGGCGGATCCTGTTCGGCACGACGCTGGTCGAACGGGACGGCTGGACCTACGTCTTCGGTGGCGACGACGCCCAGGCCGCGTCCCGCCCGGCCTCGTCGGCGTATGTGGCGCGGGTACCCGAGGGCAGGCTCGCCGAGCCGGGCGCCTGGCAGTACTGGAACGGGTCCGAGTGGACGGCCGGTGGGGCCCCGCGCACGGTGCTGGGCGACGGGGTGGGCAGCGCGTTCTCGGTGGTGCGTGAGGACGACACGTATGTGCTGTTCACCATGGCGGCTGGCGCCGAGGGGCTGACGACGATCACCTCGTACTGGGCCTGCTCCCCCACCGGGCCCTGGCACGGGCCGACGCGGGACTTCAGCCCCGCGCTGCCCGACGGCCAGGTCGCCGCGTACAACCCCCAGGCCCACCCCGAACTGAGCGACGACGGACGGCTGGTGCTCAGCTACGACGTCAACTGGCTGGACACGAACGGCGGCGCGGCGGCGCAGCTCAGCCGGAACGTGTCCCTGTACCGACCGCGATTCGTGACTCTTCGCCTGGAGCCGCCTCGCTGAGCACCTTGTCGTGCGACCGGCGCTTGGCGATCACCGCGCACACCATCAGCTGCATCTGATGGAAGAGCATCAGCGGCAGCACGGCCAGCGCGGCGTGCGCACCGAACAGGACGCTCGCCATGGGCAGTCCGGCGGCCAGGGACTTCTTCGAGCCGGCGAACTGGATCGCGATCCGGTCCTCCCGGTCGAAGCGCAGCGCCTTGGCGCCGTACCAGGTCAGCGCGAGCATCACGGCGAGCAGGACCGCTTCCACGGCGAGCAGACCGGCCAGCCGGGCGGGGCTGACCTGGTGCCAGATGCCCTGCACCATGCCCTCGCTGAACGCGGTGTAGACGACGAGCAGGATCGACCCGCGGTCGACCAGCCCGAGCGCCTTCTTGTGCCGCGCGACGAACCCGCCGATCCAGCGCCGCAGCAGCTGCCCGGCGACGAACGGCACCAGCAGCTGGAGCACGATCTCGATCAGCGAGTCGGCCGAGAAGCCGCCGGTGCTGCCCAGCAGAGAGGCCGCCAGGAGCGGAGTGGCGACGATGCCCACGAGGGAGGAGAAGGAGCCGGCGCAGATCGCCGCGGGCACATTGCCGCGGGCGATCGAGGTGAAGGCGATCGACGACTGGATGGTCGACGGGACGAGCGTGAGGAAGAGCAGGCCCTGGAAGAGCGGCTCCGACAACAGCACCGGGACCAGGCCGCGGGACGCCAGACCGAGCAGCGGGAAGATCACGAACGTACAGGCCAGGACCGTGACATGGAGCCGCCAGTGCTTCAGCCCGTCCAGCGCCTCGCGGGTCGACAGCCGGGCCCCGTACAGGAAGAAGAGGAAGGCGATCGCGGCCGTGGAGGCACCGGAGGCGACGTCCGCGCCCGTCCCGCGCGCCGGGAGGAGAGCGGCTACGCCTACCGTCCCGAGCAGCAGCAGGATGTACGGGTCGATCGGCATCCAACGGGGCCATCGCAGGCGTTTCACGGTGCTCCACTAGCTCTGGTTCTCGGGCGGTGCGGGGCCGAGAAGGCCCCTCCCCATCGTGCTCCACGGCAGCGTGATCGGGAATCCGTCATACCGCTCTGACTGTCATCGCGATACGTGATAGAGCGCTACGGTGTTCTGTGTGTACGAGCCCTCCCACCTGCGTACCTTCCTGGCGGTGGCGCAGACCCTGAGCTTCACGCAGGCCGCCCGGCGTCTCGGGCTGCGCCAGTCGACGGTCAGCCAGCATGTGCGGCGGCTGGAGGACGCCGCCGGGCGGCAGCTGTTCACCCGGGACACCCACTCCGTGGAGCTGACCGAGGACGGCGAGGCGATGCTCGGTTTCGCGCGCCGGATCCTGGAGGTGCACGAGCAGGCGACGGCGTTTTTCACGGGTACCCGGGTGCGGGGCCGGCTGCGCTTCGGTGCCTCGGAGGACTTCGTGCTGACCCGGCTTCCGGAGATCCTCGAGGGCTTCCGGCACGACCATCCCGAGGTCGACCTGGAGCTGACGGTCGAGCTGTCGGGCACCCTGCACGAGCAGCTGACCGCCGGGAAGCTCGACCTGGTCCTGGCGAAACGGCGCCCCGAGGACCCGCGCGGTGAACTGGTCTGGCACGACGACCTGGTGTGGATCGGCGCGGAACGCCTGCGGCTGGACCCCGACCGCCCGGTCCCGCTGATCGTGTACCCACCGCCCGGCATCACCCGCGCCCTTGCCCTGGAGTCCCTGGAGCGACAGGGCCGCGCATGGCGCATCGCCTGCACCAGCGGCAGCCTCAACGGCCTCGTCGCGGCGGCCCGCGCGGGCCTGGGCGTGATGGCCCACTCCCGCGGCCTGATCCCGCCCGGCCTCGTCCGCGTCCCGGACCGGGCGGGCCTGCCGGAACTCGGCCAGGTCGACTTCGTCCTGGTCCACGGCCGCCGCCACACCTCCGCCCAGGGCGCGGCGGACGCCCTCGCCGCGTCGATCCTGGCCGGCGGCGACCGACTGCACCGCCGCCAACGGAAGGGCTTCTGATACGTCCGCTGCGGCGCAGAAAGATGAATACCTTCCGGCAGCTCGGGTATGCGCGCGAAACCGAGCCCCACCGGCGCCGTAATCGCGTCGTACAGATTCGGTGGAGATTACGGCACCGAAACTTACTCAACCGTCAGGAAACTGTCCGACCCTTCCCCATGTGAGCGCATTTTCCGACGCTGACCAGGGCGTACCTGAGAGTCACTCCGTTTCGACCCCTCTCCCGTCGCGCCCGCGCGTGGGGTAGCTTTCACGGCCTGTGCGGAGCGTCACCAGTGAGCGAACCAGGCAAAAGGGAGCGGGGAGCGGGGAGTGCGCGAGTTCACCAACCCTCCGTTGGCGTTGGCACCGCCGGTGGGCGGTCTGGCCGATGTCGTCTTCCAGCACGCCCAGGAAGACCCGCTGCACATCGCGCTCGGCCGCAAGGACGAGCAGGACCAGTGGCGGGACGTCACCGCCGCGGAGTTCCGTGACGAAGTGCTGGCTCTCGCCAAGGGTTTGCTTGCCCGAGGCATCCGGTTCGGCGACCGGGTCGCGATCATGTCCCGCACCCGTTACGAGTGGACGCTGTTCGACTTCGCGCTGTGGACGATCGGCGCCCAGGTGGTGCCCGTCTATCCCACGTCCTCGGCCGAGCAGTGCTTCTGGATGCTGTACGACTCCGAGTGCTCGGCCGCGATCGTGGAGCACGAGGACCACGCGATGACGATCGCCACCGTCATCGACCGGCTGCCGCAGCTGCGCCAGCTGTGGCAGCTCGACTCCGGCGCCGTGCAGGAGCTGTACGACGCGGGCGCCCACATCGACGACGAGATCGTGCACCGGCACCGGCAGGCGGTCACCCCGGACTCGGTCGCCACGATCATCTACACCTCGGGGACGACGGGCCGTCCCAAGGGCTGTGTCATCACGCACGGCAACTTCATGTACGAGGCGGACACGGTCATCGAGCGCTGGGAGTCGGTCTTCCACTCCAAGAAGGGCGACGAGGCGGCCACCCTGCTGTTCCTGCCGCTCGCGCATGTCTTCGGGCGGATGGTGCAGGTCGCCGCGATCCGCGGCCAGGTCAAGTTCGGCCACCAGCCGCAGATGAACGCGGCCGCCCTCCTTCCCGACCTGGCCGCCTTCAAGCCGACGTTCTTCCTCGGCGTGCCGTACATCTTCGAGAAGGTCTTCAACGCCTCCCGCCGCAAGGCCCAGCGGGAGGGCAAGGCGGGGCCCTTCGAGAAGGCCGTCGAGATCGCCGTGAAGTACGCGGACGCCATGGAGGCCAAGGCCTGGGGCATCGGGCCCGGCCCCTCGGCCGGTCTGCGTGTGCAGCACCAGCTCTTCGACAAGCTCGTCTACTCCAAGATCCGGGCGGCGATGGGCGGCCGCATCCGGCAGGCGATGACCGGCGGCTCGGCGATGGACCGGCGGCTCGGCCTGTTCTTCGCGGGCGCGGGCGTGCACATCTACGAGGGCTACGGCCTCACCGAGTCGACGGCCGCCGCGACCGCCAACCCGCCCGAGCGCACCCGCTACGGCACCGTCGGCCAGCCCATCCCCGGCATGACCGTGCACATCGCGGACGACGGCGAGATCTGGCTGCACGGCGGCAACATCTTCCAGGGCTACCTCAACAACAAGAAGGCCACCGACGAGACCCTGCACGACGGCTGGCTCGCCACCGGCGACCTGGGCTCCCTCGACGAGGACGGCTACCTCACCATCACCGGCCGCAAGAAGGAGATCCTGGTCACCTCGGGCGGCAAGAGCGTCTCGCCGGGCCAGCTGGAGGAACGGGTACGGGACCATCCGCTGGTCTCCCAGTGCATCGTCGTCGGCAACGACCGCCCGTACATCGCCGCCCTGGTCACCCTCGACCAGGAGGCCGTCGAGCACTGGCTGTCGATGCGCGGCAAGCCCCAGATGTCCCCGGCCGAGCTGGTGCGCGACGCGGACCTGGAGACGGAGGTGCGGCGCGCGGTGGTCGCCGCCAACACGCTTGTCTCCCAGGCGGAATCGATCCGCACATTCCGGATACTCGCCCAGCCGTTCACCGAGGAGCACGGGCTGCTGACCCCGTCGCTGAAGCTGAAGCGCAAGGCGATCGAGAACGCGTACGCCAATGAGGTCGAGGCGTTGTACCGCGCGTGACGCCGGTGCGCAGGAGTTTCGAGGGATTCTCCGGTCAGGAATGCATCACGGCTCGTGATCGTTGACGATATGAGTACCACCTGACGACAACCGAAGGATCGAGAGCTCGTGAGCAGCAAGGTCCCCCCGATCATCCTCAACAACGGCGTCGAGATGCCCCAGCTGGGCTTCGGCGTCTGGCAGGTGCCGGACGACGAGGCGGAGCAGGCGGTCACGACCGCGCTGGAGACCGGGTACCGCAGCATCGACACAGCGGCGGCCTACGGCAATGAAGAGGGCACCGGCAGGGCGATCGCCGCCTCCGGCGTTCCCCGCGAGGACCTCTTCGTCACCACCAAGCTCTGGAACACCGACCACGGGTACGACTCCACCCTCCGCGCCTTCGACGAGTCCCTGGCCAAGCTCGGCCTGGACCACCTGGATCTGTACCTGATCCACTGGCCGCGCCCGGCCACCGGCAACTTCGTCGACACGTACAAGGCGTTCGAGAAGCTCCTCGCCGACGGCCGCGTGCGTGCCATCGGTGTCTCCAACTTCCTGCCGGAGCACCTCGAGCGCCTGATCGGCGAGACGTCGGTCATCCCGGCCGTCAACCAGATCGAGCTGCACCCGCACCTCCAGCAGCACGCGGCCCGCGAGTACCACGCGGAGCAGGGCATCGCCACCGAGGCCTGGTCGCCGCTCGGCCAGGGCAAGGGCCTGCTGGAGGTCCCGGCGATCGTGGCCATCGCCCAGAAGCACGGCCGCACACCCGCCCAGGTCGTGCTGCGCTGGCACCTCCAGCTGGGCAACGTGGTGATCCCCAAGTCCGTGACGCCGTCCCGGATCAAGGAGAACATCGAGGTCTTCGACTTCACCCTGGACACCGAGGACCTGGCGGCGATCAGCGCGCTCAACGAGGACCGGCGGATCGGCCCGGACCCGGCCAAGCTCGAGTCATTCTGAGCGGCACCGATCGGGCGGCCCGCCTACGTCAGTTGGGCTGCCCGATCGGCCGTACGACCACCGTGTTGATGTCGACTCCCTCCGGCTGCCGGATCGCCCACACCACCGAGTCGGCGATCTGGTCGGCGGTGAGGAGATGGCCGGGCGGCAGACTGCCGTAGCTGTCCCAGAACGGCGTCTCCACGCGGCCGGGCGCGATCAGGGTCACGCCGACGCCCCACTCGGTGACCTGCCGCCGGGTGTTCTCGGCGAGCCCGGTCACCGCCCACTTCGTCGCCCCGTAGATATTGCCCGGCCCGGGCACGAACCCGGCGACACTCCCGACCAGGACGATCCGGCCCCGTGTCTCCTTCAGCGCGTCGATGGACGCCCGGATGAGCAGCGCGGGGCCGAGCACATTGGTCAGCACCATCTCCGTCCACCCGGCGGGATCACCCTCGGCGACCGAATCGTGCGTGGCGAAACCGGCGTTGGCGACGACGGTATCGAGCCGCCCGAACTCCTTGATCGTGGCCTCGACAGCGGCACGGACCTGGTCGTACTCGCCCGCGTTCCCGCTGATCGTCAACAGCCCCTCGGGATCACCGAGTTCCTCGGCGAAGCCCCGCAGACGCTCCTCACCGCGACCGGTGACAGCCACCCGCTGCCCGGCGCCGAGCAACTGCCGGGCCACCGCGGCGCCGATGCCACTGCCACCGCCGGTGATGAGCGCGACCGGAGAGTCGGTCATGGTTTTCCCCCTGTTCGTAGGTGAACAGCGGGGAGTCCATCACTTGGAGTGCTCTTGAAGTCAAGTGCCGCAGGTTCCGCGGTAGGCCGCCGATGGGAAGTGGCGTCCCCATTCCGCCGGCGCGACCCTGCTGGCCGGGCACTTCGTGGAGTGCGGCACCCGGCGCGTCCACGGGGCGCGGATCACCGTCTACGTCCGGCCCGGCGGCTGCTGAGCCGGGCCCACCTCAGCCGGTCCGGACCGCCGTGTGGACCGTGCGGGCCGACAGGATGAACAGGTCCGGGCGGTGGTGGACGCTTGCCTTGTCGTCGGGGTCGATGAGGCGGTCGAGGGTGGCGCGGTCGGTGGCGTCGAGGCTGTCGCCGAGGGTCTCGCGGTAGCGGGAGAGGGTGGCGGCGGCGACGGTGCGCGCCCGGTCGGGGGCCGGGGCGGGCAGGTCGAGCAGGAAGCTGCGGGTGCCGGTGGGCTTCAGGCCGGCGGCGGTCATCAGGGCCGGCCAGTCCTCGGCCACGGCCACACTGCCCGGCAGCGCTGCCCGCATCTGCGTGAACCACTCCTCCTGCACAGCATCGAGACGCGCCTGCAGGCCCGGGCGCCCGATCCCGATGTCGCGCGGCAGGAAGCGCGTGGGCAGGCCGCCCTCCACCAGCGCGAGCGTGCCGCCGAACGTCAGCCGCTCACCGTAGGCCGCGATCGCGGCGCGCTGGTCGCCGAGGTGGTGCAGGCTGTGGCTGGCCCAGATCAGATCGGCCGGGTAGTCCAAGTCGGCCATGATGTCCGGCAGTTCACCGGCGAGCGTACCGAAGCGGTCCGCGACGCCGAGCCGCTGCGCCCGCGCGCGGGCCCGCTCCAGCAGTGGCTCGGAGCCGTCGACGGCGACCACCCGGGCGCCGGGGAAGGCGTCGGCGAGCAGACAGGAGACGACGCCGGGCCCGCTGCCCGCGTCGACGATCAGCCCCGGCTCGGTCTGCTTCTTGCCGAGCCAGGCGAGCGCACGCTCGTGCAAGGGCGTGTACAGCTCCGCCTGCGCCTCCAGCAGCGGGGCCATCTCCGCCCAGTCGATGTCGGTGTGATCGTGGTGGTGACGGTGCTGGTGGTCGTGCTCATGCTGATGCTGGTGGTCGTGCGCCATGGTGGTCAGCCTCTCGTCCGCGTACCGCCAGCGTGCTCCGACGCACCGCGAACAGGCAATCGGAGTTGCCGCCGCAGCAAAAAACACGGCGCCGAAAATCGGATGCGCCGCCTGCCGCCGGTCGCCCAGGATGGCCCCATGGACGACGTGATGGTGGAGCGGTTCCTCGAAGACGGGTTCGTGAAGATCGAGGGCGCTTTCCCGCCCCGCGTCGCCGAGCACTGCGCGCGACTGCTGTGGCGGGAGACCGGGTACGACCCGGAGGATCCGGGCACCTGGAAGGACCCGGTGCACTGGGTCTACGACATGGCACAGGGCCCCTTCGCGGCCGCCGCCAACACCCCCGCTCTACACGAGGCGTTGGACCTGCTGGTGGGTGAGGACCGCTGGCAGTCCCGCTACTCGCTGGGCACCTTCCCGCTGCGGTTCCCGCACGAGGAGGAACCGGACGACGCGGGCTGGCACATCGAGGGCAGCTACGTCCCCGAGGGCGCCGAGCACCCCCACACGAACCTGCGCTCGAAGGACCGCGCCCTGCTGATGCTGTTCCTGTTCAGCGAGGTCACCGAGGCCAACGCCCCGACCCGCATCCGGGTCGGCTCACATCTCGACGTACCACCGGTCCTGGCGCCGTACGGCGAGACGGGCGCCTCCTACCTGGAGCTCGGCCCGAAGGTCGCCGAAGCCTCCGCCCACCGCCCCCTCGCCCACGCCACCGGCCGCCCCGGCGACGTCTACCTCTGCCACCCCTTCCTCGTCCACGCCGCCCAGCCCCACCACGGCACCCACCCCCGCTTCATGGCCCAGCCAAACCTCCTCCCGGCAAAGCCCATCGAACTGGAGCGCCCCGATGCCGACTACTCAGCGGTGGAATTCGCAATCCGCCGGGGCTTGGACAGAGAGAACTGACCAACCCCGGCGGACTACAACGCGCCCTTCAGGGGCGCGGGGAACTGCGCGACCAGCCACAGCCGGCCCGCAGCCGCAGTCATCGCACTACGACAACGGCGGATACGCGTTCTGCATCAGCTGTTGGAACTGCGCAGAGAACCAGGCCCCCGAAATCGGCGCATCCGGCAACGCCCCCGACATGTTGTAGTTGTTCCGAGGATTGCCCTCGTACGTCGGGTCGCACATCCGGTCGAAGCCCTTGCCGTCAGGGTTCTCGATGAACTTGCTCGAACCGTCGGACTCACCCGGCGGCTTCATCCACACATACGCGTCGATGCCGGAGGCCGGCGCGGCCTGCGGACGCTCGCCGAGACCGGCGCCCGACTGGTTGCACCAGTTACCCGGGTTCAAGCGACGGTCGTAGCGGCCGCCGTCGACATACGCGTCCACGCTGGTCTGCGGACCGGGACCGGCGGGCCGTGCGCTACCGCCCCAGCCGTTGCGCGACGTGTCGATCAGCATGCCGATACCCGAGTTGAAGCCGACCGAGACCAGCTGAGTGCGGAAGGCCTGGGCGAAGGACAGCTCGTCGACGTACCGGTTCCAGTCGACCCACTTCGACTCGCGGACGGACTTGCCGGCCACGTTGTCGTTGATGGTGAAGTTGTTCTCCTTCAGGGCGCTGTAGTTGGCCGTGTTGGTGATGAAGCCGTGGACGTCGTTGACCGTGGCGCCCTCGGCCGACGCCGCCTCCTTGAAGAGCTGGGCGGACGGCGCGAAGTTGTCGTCCCAGCCGATCCAGCCGTGGTGCCCGGCGTCCACGTAGTTGTAGACGTTGGGCGCGTCACCGAGCTTGTTGAGCGCGTAGCCGACGCCCTTGACGTAGTTGCCGTTGGCCTTCATCACATCGCACTCAGGGGTGGCCGTCGGGCGGCTTCCGGTGTTGGTGACGAGGTTGGGCAGCGAGTCGATCTCGACGGTGGTGACGATCCGCAGCGCGGCGTACTTCGGGTCGGCGAGGATCGCGGCGATCGGGTCGATGTACTCGGTCTTGTACCGGTCGATCTCCGTCGGGCCGAGCTCACCGTTGGAGGCGAGGGCCGCGCAGTCCCGTCCGGGCAAGTTGTAGATCACCAGCTGGACGACGAGCTCGCCGCTGCCCTTCTGCGTCAGGGCCTCGTCGAGGTGGGCGCGCAGCCCCATCTTGCCGCCCGCTCCGTTGATGGCGGCGATCCGGTCGAGCCACACACCGGTCGGCTGGTTGGCGATCCGGCTGCCGCCCGGCTCGGCGGCGGCGTTCGCGGACCACTCCGGGTTCACATACACCTTGGCGCCCGCGTACGGGTTGTCGACCTTCGGTCCCGTCGGGTCCGGCGGATCCGTGGGGCCGCCACCGCCGTCGACGTTGCAGGTCACGCCGTCGAGGGTGAAGGTCGTCGGCAGCGCGTTGCTCCCGCTGTACGAGGCGTTGAAGCCGAAGCTGATCGAACCGCCGGCCGCCAGCGTCCCGTTGTAGGACTCGTTGGCGGCGGTGACGGCGGCCCCGCTCTGACTGAACTTCGCGTTCCAGCCGTTGGTGATCTTCTGGTTTCCGGCGTACGACCACTTGACCGCCCAAGTGGACTTGGCGGCGCCGTTGTTGGTGACCGTCACGGCGGTGGTGAAGCCGGTGTCCCACTGGTTCTGCACCTTGTAGTCGACGGTGCAGGGGACGGCCGCCGTCTCCATGCCACCGGTGTCGACGGCCAACGCCGTCCCGGAGGCCCCGGCGACCAGCGCCAGGGCGGCGAGCATCGCTGTTCTGGTACGACTCATGAGTGCGGGTTTCCCTCTCGGTCGGAGATACGGGGGTGTTGTCCGTCGAGGGCGCGCAAGGGCTCACGTGAACTGCGGTTCCGCCTGTTCGAGGTCCAGGTTCCGCGCACCGGCGACCTCGTAGCCGAGTAAAAGTCCTGAACGCGGGGGGTGTCGCATGAGCGAGTCCTTGCAGTTCGGGCGCGTCGGGACGGACGCGTCGACTGATGGAGTCGCTCCCACTGGTGCGAAGGAAGGTAGCGCCAAGTGTCGGTAAAGGACAGGGGATGCGCTTGACTTTTCCTCAACGCAATCCATCGAATCTTTTCGACTCTTCAAGCACCTTGACCCCTTTGACGCCCATCTCCACTATGGGAGCGCTCCCACTGGTTCAAGCCTTGACTTCTCCCGAGCCGCAAGGAGGAACCAGCACATGCCCCCCAGAAGGAGACGCCGCACCGCGCGGCGGCTATGGACCGCCGTCGTGGCGGCCCTCGCACTCCCGTTCACCATGCTGTCGACAGGGTCAACACCTGCCCAGGCGGCGGCACTTCAGTGCAGCGTCGACTACAAGACCAACGACTGGGGCTCCGGCTTCACCGCGGACCTGACGATCACCAACCGCGGCACGGATCCGATCAGCGGCTGGACCCTGACGTATGCGTACTCGGGCAACCAGAAGCTGGCCAACGGCTGGAACGGCAGCTGGTCCCAGTCCGGCCAGACGGTCACCGTGCAGAGCGCCTCGTACAACGCGACGATCGCGGCGGGAGCCGCCGCCTCGACCGGCGCGCAGTTCACCTACAGCGGCACCAACACCGCGCCGACGAACTTCGCGATCAACGGCACCCCCTGCACGGGCGCACATCAGCCGCCGATCACCGTGCTGACCAGCCCGGCCCCGGGCGCCGTCTACTCGCAGGGTGACGCGGTCCCGCTGGCAGCCACCGCCGCGGCGGCCGACGACGCGACGATCAGCAAGGTCGAGTTCTACGACGACACCACGCTGCTCGGCACCGACACCAGCGCGCCGTACTCGCTCTCGGTCTCAAGTTTGACCGTGGGCAGTCATTCGCTGGTGGCGAAGGCGTACGACAGCCTGGGCGCCTCCGCGAGCTCCACGCCGGTCGGCATCACGGTCGCCTCGGGTCCCGCCGTGGTGGCTTCGGCCAGCCAACTGGCCGTGCAGCAGGGCAAGACGGGCACGTACCAGGTGAAGCTGTCGACTCAGCCATCCGCCAATGTGACCGTCACGACGGCCCGGACGGGCGGCAACTCGGGTCTGTCGGTGACCGGTGGGGCGTCCCTCACCTTCACTCCGTCGAACTGGAACACCGCGCAGTCGGTGACGGTCACGGCGGACTCTTCGGGCACGGGCTCGGCGACGTTCGAGTCGTCCGCCACGGGTCATGCGAAGGCCGCGGTCACGGTCACGCAGATCGCGGCGACGAAGCAGTACGACGCCCGCTTCCTGGAGCTCTACGGCAAGATCACCAACCCGGCGAACGGCTACTTCTCCCCCGAGGGCATCCCGTACCACTCGGTCGAGACGCTGATCGTCGAGGCGCCGGACCACGGCCATGAGACCACGTCGGAGGCGTACAGCTATCTGCTGTGGCTCCAGGCCATGTACGGCAAGGTGACCGGCGACTGGTCGAAGTTCAACGGCGCCTGGGAGATCATGGAGAAGTACATGATCCCCACCCACGCCGACCAGCCGACGGGCTCCTTCTACAACCCGTCGAAGCCGGCGACGTACGCACCCGAGCTGGACACTCCGAACCAGTACCCGGCCCCGCTCGACTCGTCGGTCTCCGTCGGCTCCGACCCGATCGCGGCCGAGCTGAAGAGCGCGTACGGCACGGACGACGTGTACGGCATGCACTGGCTGCAGGACGTCGACAACGTCTACGGCTACGGCAACTCGCCCGGCAAGTGCGAGGCGGGGCCGTCGGACACCGGTCCGTCGTACATCAACACCTTCCAGCGCGGTGCGCAGGAGTCGGTGTGGGAGACGGTGCCGCAGCCGACCTGTGACGCCTTCAAGTACGGCGGTCCGAACGGGTACTTGGACCTGTTCACCGGCGACGCGTCCTACGCCAAGCAGTGGAAGTTCACCAACGCCCCGGACGCCGACGCGCGCGCCGTGCAGGCCGCGTACTGGGCCGACAAGTGGGCCGAGGAGCAGGGCAAGGGCAGTGCTGTCTCCGCGACCGTCGGCAAGGCCGCGAAGATGGGCGACTACCTGCGCTACTCGATGTACGACAAGTACTTCAAGAAGGTCGGCAACTGTGTCGGGCCGTCGACCTGCGCGGCCGGCACCGGCAAGGACGCCTCGATGTACCTCATGTCCTGGTACTACGCCTGGGGCGGCGCGACCGACACCTCGGCGGGCTGGGCCTGGCGCATCGGCTCCAGCCACACGCACGGCGGCTACCAGAACCCGTTGGCCGCGTACGCGCTCAGCTCCTACGCCGACCTGAAGCCCAAGTCGGCGACGGGCCAGGCGGACTGGGCCAAGTCGCTCGACCGGCAGCTGGAGTTCTACCGCTGGCTGCAGTCGGCCGAGGGCGGCATCGCGGGCGGTGCGACCAACAGCTGGGCGGGCCGGTACGCGACTCCGCCGGCCGGGAAGTCGACGTTCTACGGCATGTACTACGACCAGCAGCCCGTCTACCACGACCCGCCGTCCAACCAGTGGTTCGGCTTCCAGGCGTGGTCGATGGAGCGGGTCGCCGAGTACTACCAGCAGACGGGGGACGCGGACGCCAAGGCGGTCCTCGACAAGTGGGTCGACTGGGCGCTGTCCGAGACGACCGTCAACCCCGACGGCACGTACCAGATTCCGTCGACACTTCAGTGGTCGGGCCAGCCCGACACCTGGAACCCGTCAAGTCCGGGCGCCAACAACGGACTTCATGTCACCGTCGCCGACTACACGAACGATGTCGGTGTGGCCGCCGCGTACGCCAAGACCTTGACGTACTACGCGGACCGCTCCGGTGACACGGAGGCCGCGGCGACGGCGAAGGCGCTGCTCGACGGCATGTGGAGCAACCATCAGGACGCGCTGGGTGTCGCCGTACCGGAGACCCGGGCGGACTACAGCCGGTTCGACGACGCGATCTACGTCCCGTCCGGCTGGAGCGGCACGATGCCGAACGGCGACGCGATCAACTCGTCGTCGACGTTCGACTCGATCCGGTCGTTCTACGAGGACGACCCGGCCTGGTCGAAGATCGAGGCGTACCTCGCGGGTGGCGCGGCGCCGTCGTTCACGTATCACCGGTTCTGGGCCCAGGCGGACATCGCCTTGGCCATGGGCTCGTACGCGGAGCTTCTCGAATAGTCCCCGCCGGGCGCTCCGCGGGTTGGGCCGTGTTCGGCTGCGGGTCCGTTGTGGCTGGTCGCGCAGTTCCCCGCGCCCCTGAAGGGGCGCTCCCGTACACGGCGTTTCCGCGGAACCGCCTCAAAGCTCCGCGTGCGTGGTCTCGTCACCTGACGGCGAGACCGACCAGCCGGGCGGTCCTCTCCCGCACAGAGGGCCGCCCGGCAACTCTCGCGCCAGAGGGAAAGCGCTTACCCCTCCTCGTCTCCGCATCCCCCACCCGGAAAGGACCTCCCGTGCGAAGAACCCGCATCCTCACGGCCGTCCTGGCCCTGGCAGCCGGTCTCCTCGCCGGCACGCCGTCCGCGCTCGCCGCCGACACCGAGCCGGTGTCGATCGCCGCCGACAGCTACACCTGGAAGAACGCGCGCATCGACGGCGGCGGCTTCGTCCCCGGCATCGTCTTCAACCGCAAGGAGAAGAACCTCGCCTACGCCCGTACCGACATCGGCGGTGCCTACCGCTGGCAGGAGTCGACGAAGACCTGGACGCCGCTGCTGGACTCGGTCGGCTGGGACGACTGGGGACACACGGGTGTTGTGAGCCTGGCCTCCGACTCCGTCGACCCGGACAGGGTGTACGCGGCGGTCGGGACGTACACCAACAGCTGGGATCCCGGGAACGGCGCCGTCATGCGCTCCGCCGACCGGGGCGCGAGCTGGCAGAAGGCCGAGCTGCCGTTCAAGCTGGGCGGGAACATGCCGGGACGCGGCATGGGTGAGCGGTTGGCCGTCGACCCGAACAGGAACAGCGTGCTGTATCTGGGGGCGCCCAGCGGCAAGGGGCTGTGGCGGTCGACGGACTCCGGTGCCACCTGGTCGCAGGTCACGAACTTCCCCAACGTCGGCAACTACGCGCAGGATCCGAGCGACACGAGCGGTTACGCCTCCGACAACCAGGGCATCGTCTGGGTCACCTTCGACGAGTCGACCGGTACGGCGGGCAGCGCCACACGAACGATCTACGTCGGGGTCGCCGACAAGGACAACGCGGTGTACCGCTCGACGGACGCGGGGGCGACCTGGACCCGTGTCGCCGGGCAGCCGACCGGCTACCTGGCGCACAAGGGCGTACTGGACGCGACGAACGGCTACCTGTACCTCGCGTACAGCGACACCGGCGGCCCGTACGACGGTGGCAAGGGCCGGCTGTGGCGGTATGCGACCGCGACCGGTACCTGGACGGACATCAGCCCGGTGGCGGAGGCCGACACGTACTACGGCTTCAGCGGTCTCACCGTCGACCGGCAGCGGCCCGGCACGGTGATGGCGACGGCGTACAGCTCCTGGTGGCCGGACACCCAGATCTTCCGCTCGACGGACAGCGGCGGGACGTGGACGAAGGCGTGGGACTACACGTCGTATCCGAACCGCTCGAACCGCTACACGATGGACGTCTCCTCATCCCCCTGGCTGACCTGGGGCGCGAACCCGGCGCCGCCGGAACAGACCCCGAAACTGGGCTGGATGACGGAGTCGCTGGAGATCGACCCGTTCGACTCGAACCGGATGATGTACGGGACGGGTGCGACGATCTACGGCACCGAGGATCTGTCGAAGTGGGACAGCGGAGGCCAGTTCACCATCAAGCCGATGGTGCGGGGCCTGGAGGAGACGGCCGTCCTGGACCTCGCGTCACCGCCGTCCGGCGCGCCCCTGCTCAGCGCGCTCGGCGACATCGGCGGCTTCCGGCACACGGATCTCACCAAGGTCCCGCCGATGATGTACACCTCACCGAACTTCACCTCGACGACCAGCCTGGACTTCGCGGAGAGCAACCCGAACACCGTGGTCCGCGCCGGCAATCTGGACTCCGGACCACACATCGCGTTCTCGACGGACAACGGCGCCAACTGGTTCGCGGGGACGGACCCTTCGGGCGTCAGCGGTGGCGGCACGGTCGCCGCGGCGGCCGACGGCAGCCGGTTCGTGTGGAGCCCGCAGGGCACGGGGGTCCACTACGCGACGGGCTTCGGCACGTCCTGGTCGGCGTCGAGCGGCATCCCGGCGGGCGCGATCGTCGAGTCCGACCGGGTCGACCCGATGACCTTCTACGGCTTCAAGTCCGGGAAGTTCTACGTCAGTACGGACGGCGGCGCGACCTTCTCCGCGTCGGCCGCGACCGGGCTTCCCTCCGGCGACACCGTCCGCTTCAAGGCACTGCCCGGCACGAAGGGTGACGTATGGCTGGCGGGCGGCGCGAGCGACGGCGCGTACGGCCTGTGGCACTCCACCGACTCCGGCGCCACGTTCACCAAGCTGTCCGGCGTCGAGCAGGCCGACACCATCGGCTTCGGCAAAGCGGCGCCCGGAGCGACGTACCAGACCCTCTACACCAGCGCGAAGATCGGCGGCGTACGCGGCATCTTCCGCTCCACCGACAAGGGTGCGAGCTGGACCCGTGTCAACGACGACGCCCACCAGTGGGGTTGGACGGGCGCGGCGATCACCGGCGACCCTCGCGTGTACGGCCGGGTGTACGTGGCGACCAACGGCCGCGGCGTCATCTACGGCGACACCACCGACAGCGGCGGCACCGACCCGACACCCACACCGACGGGCGCCTGCGCCGTCACCTACAAGGTGACCAACGAGTGGTCGGGCGGCTTCCAGGCCGACGTCCGGCTGAGCAACACCGGCACGAGCGCCTGGTCCGGCTGGTCCCTCAACTGGGCCTTCCCGAACGGCCAGACCATCTCCCAGCTCTGGAACGCCGATCACACGCAGTCGGGTTCAGCGGTGACAGCCAAGAACGTGGGCTGGAACGGCACCGTGGCGGCGGGCTCGTCGGTGAGCTTCGGGTTCACGGGGAGCTGGTCGGGGGCGAATGCCAAACCCGCTTCCTTCAAGCTCGGTGATCAGATCTGCGCCATCGCCTGAAGGTATTTGACCGTCGCCGGGTCGGCCGGGAGCAGTGTCTCGATGGCCAGTTCGGCGACGGTCACGTCCATGGGCGTGTTGAAGGTGGAGATGGAGGAGATGAAGGACAGCACCCGGCCGTCGTGCTCGATGCGCATCGGGAGCGCGAAGGACGGGACGGGCTCGGCCGGTTCCTCCGCTGTCTCCCGCACCGGGTACGCGGCGACCTCCTCGTACAACTCCCGTAGCCTTTCGGAGCGTTGCAGCGCGATCTGCCGTTCCATCTGGGCGAGCAGATGGCCGCGCCACTCCCGCAGATTGAGGATCCGGGGCGCGAGGCCTTCCGGGTGGAGGGTCAGTCGCATCGCGTTCAGCGGCGGCGCGAGGAGGGACTCGGGCAGGCCGTCGAGCAGGGCCAGGATGCCCCGGTTGGCGGCCACCACGTTGTACGTCGCGTCCACCACGAAGGCCGGGTAGGGCTCGTAGCCCTGGATCAGCTGCTCGATGCCCTCGCGCAGCGTGTCCAGCGCCGGGTCGTCCAGCGGGGTCTCCCGGTAGCGGGGGGCGTAACCGGCCGCCAGCAGCAGGGCGTTGCGCTCGCGCACGGGCACGTCGAGATGCTCGGCCAGCCGCAGCACCATCTCCTCGCTCGGCCGGGAGCGGCCCGTCTCGATGAAGCTGATGTGCCGGGCGGAGGAGTCGGCGCGCAGCGCCAGCTCCAGCTGGCTGACCCGCCGCCGCTCCCGCCAGGCCCGCAACAGGGGACCGACGCCGCTGTCGGCGGGGAGTGCGGTGCCGTCGGATACGGGAGTGGTCATACGACGACCGTAGTCCAGGGGCGAGTCCAGCGGCGCCGGAATGTGTCCGGAACAGATCTCCGGGCACCCGTCTGACCAGGGCGTCAAGTGCGCGGCTGTGGCACGCTGAAGAGGAACCCGACCCCCTGGAAGGAGCGAGGCCATGCCCCTCGAACCGCTGTCGCAGGAGGAGATCGAGGAGCGGCTGGCTCAGCTGCCGGGCTGGTCCCTGGACGGGGACCGGATCGCCCGCTCCTACCGGCTGCGCTCGCACCTCGCGGCCACCGCGATGGTCGTCCACATCGCCCAGGTCCAGGAAGAGCTCGACCACCACTCCGACCTCACCCTCGGTTACAACACCCTGTCACTGAGCGTGAACACGCACACGGTGGGCGGGGTGACCGAGCGGGACTTCAAGCTGGCCCGCCGGGTGGAGGAACTGGCACCGGCCCACGGGGCGAAGTGACCCGGTGCTGGACTACGACAAGGAAGCCGACGCCTACGACATCACACGCGGCGGCGAACCCCGGGCCGCCGCCGCTGCCGACGCCGTCCTGGGCCTGCTGCCCGGCGTGACGGGCCGCCTCCTCGACGTGGCCTGCGGCACCGGCATCGTGACCCGGCGGCTCGCGGCGGCCCGGCCCGGCCTGCGGGTGACCGGCGCGGATCTGACGTCCGGGATGGCCCGGATGGCCGCCGTACGCCTGCCCGGCGCGGTCGTGCTCGCGGACAGCCGGCGGCTGCCGTTCCCGGACCGCGCGTTCGACGCCGTGACCAGCGTGTGGCTGCTGCATCTGCTCGACGAACCCGACGACGTGCGGGCCGCCGTCGCCGAGTGCGCCCGGGTCCTGCGGCCGGGCGGTATGTACGTCACCACCGTCGACAAGGCCGCCGCGCACGACGTGGGCAGTGACATCGATGCCGTGCTCGCGCCGCGCCCACGCCGGCCCGCCCGGGACGAGGCGACGGCCGTGGAGTCGTACGCCGCCGAGCAGGGACTGCTCCCCACCGGGCAGGCCCGCTTCCCGGGTGTGGGTCAGGGCCGCAGCCCTCGGCGGACCGCCGCCGACCTGCGGCGCGGCTGGTTCACCCAGCTGCCGCCCGGCGAGCCGCGCACCGAACGTTTCGCCGAGCTCCTGGCGACGCTCCCCGACCAGGACCGGCCGCGCCCCGACCCCGTGTTCTCCCTCCGGGCCTTCAGGAAACCGCCCGACGACTGAACTCCATGATCCAGTTGCTCAGCCAGGTCTCCCTGCCGTCCACGGAGAACGCCTGCTCCCAGCGGGCCGCGTCCGCCGAGACGCCCGACCAGACGAACCGCACGCGACCCTTTCCGATGGGTCCACCCGCTCGGCGAAGCTGAGAGTGGGGGAACGCGTCGTCGGCCCTCTCAGTGCCGGTCACCACATCTCAGCCCGTTGGGGGTGCCCCCTCTGGGGGAGTTTGAGGACGAGGCCGTTCAGGCCGAAGCGGGGGTCTGGGGGCGGCAGCCCCCAGAGCGACGGTCACGCAGACCGACCTGCACCCTGAACCGGCCCGATGTGATCGGCTCACGCCAGCGCAGCGCCCCGGTCTCCAGTCGTTCCGGCGGGCAGGGTGTCCGCCAAGTAGGCGGCCAGGTCGGGGAGTTCGGGCGCGAGCAGGTGCCGTACCCAGGCGTCCCGTTCGTGCAGGATCGGCGGCAGCTCCCAGACGCAGCCGATCCACGGCTTGTCTGTCGTGATGAAGTGCGTGGGATCGTTGTCCGGGCAGCCGAGCACCGGCTGGCCCGCCGAGGCGCCGCGGAAGTGCAGGACGTTGTCCCAGACCCAGCTGTACGCGTTCAGGTAGGCGCCGTCGTCACCGCCCCGGTGCAGCACGACGAAGGTCGCCGGCGGGGTGCCGTCCGGCTCCGGCAGCAGCTCCGGCAGGATCGCGTACGCCGCCTTCTCGACGTCCGGCGCGATGCCCGCCGGGTCCGAGGTGACGTGGTAGCGCTTGATGTGCCGCCCGGCCACCTCGATCGGCGGCGGCACGGTCAGCAGTTTCTCGGTGAAGCTCATGGCAGGACGCTAGGACCGCTTCACTGACATCCTGTGTCAGTGAAAGCCGGCCGACTCGTCTCGATCCTGCTGCTCCTCCAGACCCGCGGGCGGATGACCGCCGCCCAGCTCGCCGAGGAGCTGGAGGTCTCCGTCCGCACGGTCTACCGGGACGTCGACGCGCTGAGCGCGGCCGGTGTCCCGCTGTACGGCGACGCGGGCCACGACGGCGGCTATCGGCTGCTGGACGGCTACCGCACCCGGCTCACCGGCCTGACCGCCGACGAGGCGGAGGCGCTGTTCCTCGCGGGGGTCCCGGGGCCGGCTGCTGAACTCGGCCTCGGCTCCCTGCTCGCCGCCGCCGAGCTGAAAGTGCGCGCCGCGCTGCCCGTCCAAGCCGACCGGATCAGCGGCCGCTTCCACCTCGACGCCCCCGGCTGGTACGCGGCCGGCGAGGAGGCTCCGTATCTCCCGGCGGTCGCCGATGCCGTGTGGAACAGCAGGGTGCTGCACATCGTCTACCGGCGCTGGCGCGAGCCCACCGACGTGGAGCGCCGTCTGGAACCGTACGGACTGGTCCTCAAGGCGGGCCGCTGGTATGTGGTCGCCGGTCCCGGGCCGCGCACCTTCCGGGTCGACCAGATCCTCGAACTCACCGCGTCGGACGAGGAGTTCACGCGTCCCGGCGACTTCGATCTGGCCGCCTACTGGGAGGCGTACCAGAGGGACTTCCACGACCGGCTGTACCGCGCGGAGGCGGTCGTACGCATCGCGCCGTCGGTGACGCTCTCCGGTCCGCTCGCCCGCGCCGTCGCCGCCAACGGCCGTACGGACGAGACCGGTTGGATCCAGGCCACGGTCCCCATCGAGTCCGTCGACCACGCGGCCGGCGAGTTCCTGCGTCTGGGCACGGACATCGAAGTGCTGGGCCCGCCCGAGCTCCGGGCGAAGATCGCCCGGACGGCAGCGGAACTGGCCGAAAGATACGGCAACTTCGAGGTGCACGGCGACCACTGAGAGGCCGGAACCCGTCCGTCCTCCAGGAGGTACGTCTCGTGCAGCACCCGCACAAGCACCGCAGACGAAGCGTCGTCCTCTCCGCGCTGGGCGCCACGACCGCGCTGGTCGCCGCCGGACTCACCGCCCTCACCGGCCCCGGCACAGCCGAGGCCGCCACCGCACGCCAGGTCGAGAAACTCGACCGGGGTGTGGTCAGCGTCCACACGGCCGCCGGCAATCTGGTCAGCTGGCGCTGGCTGGGCACCGACCCGGGCGACGTCTCCTTCAACGTCTACCGCGCCGGTACGAAGGTCAACGCGACCCCGATCACCGGCTCCACCACCTACTTCCACTCCGGCGCTCCCGAACAGGCCGACTACACCGTCCGCGCGATCGTCGGCGGCGTCGAGCAGGCCGACTCGGTCCACGCGATCCAGTTCCGCACCGGCTACAAGGACGTCCCCATCTCCCCGCCCGCGGGCGGCACCACCCCCGACGGCGTCGCGTACACCTACGAGGCCAACGACGCCTCCGTCGGTGACCTCGACGGCGACGGCGCCCTCGACTTCGTCCTCAAGTGGCAGCCCACCAACGCCAAGGACAACTCCCAGTCCGGCTACACCGGCAACACCATCGTCGACGGCATCAAGCTCGACGGCACCCGGCTGTGGCGCATCGACCTGGGCCGCAACATCCGCTCCGGCGCGCACTACACGCAGTTCCAGGTGTACGACTACGACGGCGACGGCAAGGCCGAGGTCGCCATGAAGACGGCCGACGGCACGCGGGACGGCACGGGCGCGGTGATCGGCAGTTCGTCGGCCGACCACCGCAACTCCAGTGGCTACGTGCTCTCCGGCCCCGAGTACCTCACCATGTTCAACGGGCAGACCGGCAGGGCGATGGGCACGGTCGACTATGTCCCGGCCCGGGGTTCGGTGGCGTCGTGGGGCGACTCCTACGGCAACCGGGTCGACCGATTCCTCGCCGGCACCGCGTACTTGGACGGCGCCCGCCCCTCGCTCATCATGGCGCGCGGCTACTACACCCGTTCCGTGATAGCGGCCTGGGACTGGCGAGGCGGCGCCTTCACCCGCCGCTGGACCTTCGACACCAACTCCTCCACCAACACGGGGAAGGGGTACGACGGTCAGGGCAACCACAGTCTGTCCATCGCGGACGTGGACGCCGACGGCAAGGACGAGATCGTGTACGGCGCCATGACCGTGGACGACAACGGCCATGGGCTGTGGACGACGAAGCTGGGCCACGGCGACGCGGGACATGTGGGCGACCTCAACCCCGCCCGCTCGGGCCTGGAGTACTTCAAGGTGTCGGAGGACACCTCCAAGCCCGGCTCCTGGATGGCCGACGCCCGCACCGGTGCGCTCCTGTGGCAGACGGCCTCCGGTGCCGACAACGGTCGCGGGGTGTCCGCCGACATCCACGCGGGGTCCGCGGGCGCCGAGTCCTGGTCCGCCTCCGACACGACCCTGCGCTCCCCGACCGGAGCCTCGCTGGGTCGCGAGCCGTCCAGCATCAACTTCGTGAACTGGTGGGACGGCGACACGACCCGCGAACTCCTCGACGGCACCCGCATCGACAAGTACGGCACGTCGTCCGACACGCGGCTGCTGACCGGCGCCTCGGTCCACTCCAACAACGGCACCAAGGCCACCCCGTCGTTGTCCGGGGACATCTTCGGTGACTGGCGCGAGGAGGTCGTCTGGCCGACGTCGAACAACACGGCGCTGCGGATCTACTCCACTCCGCACGAGACCGGCACGAAGATCACCACCCTGCTCCACGACACGATGTACCGCACCGCCCTGGCCTGGCAGAACACGGCCTACAACCAGCCCCCGCACCCGAGCTTCCACATCGGCAGCGGCATGGCGACGGCCCCCAGGCCGACCGTCTACACCCCGTGAACGACGGTGGGTGCGGGCCCGGCCGGGCCCGCACCCACCGACTCAGGAGCTGCGGATGCCCTGACGCGCCCTCAGCGCCATGTACTGGACCAGCCCGAACCCGGCGACGGAGATCGCCTGAAGCACCGTCCACACCGCGCCCGCCGTGGTCGGCGACAGCCACAGGCCCAGGGCGGCGAGACTCAGCGCCGCCCAGGCGAGGTTGACCTCGATCACGGCCCTGACCGGCAGCGCGGCCGGGTGGGCACGGGTGGCGAGGAAGCCGACGGCGGCCCCGTACACGGCGAGCAGCACGCCGAGTCCGAGCAGCAGCCCGGAGTCGACCCCGAGGAAGCGCCCGAGCGGCCCGGAGGCGGCGAGGTAGGCGAGGCCGTTCGCGCCGGTGACCACCGCGTCGAGGGCGAGGAAGCGACGCAGCATGGCGTGCGGGTCGGAGGTCCGGGCGAGCGTGGCGAGCTGGGTCGCGGACATGACGAATCACCCTCCATCGAGGTGCGGCAGCGGACCCGGATTCCGGAGCGGAGTGCGCCGGCCCGGAACCCGGTGCCCCTACGATCCTTCGCGCGCCCGGCGCGGTCGATTACCCGCGAGGTAATGCGGCGTGGTGCGACTCACCACCGTTTCTGTCCGACACCCGCCCGAACATGACACACTGCTCCCGAACTTCGGCACGTAGGGGAGGCGTGGCGTGAGCGAGCGGCGACCCGCGCCCACCGTCGGTCAGGTGGTCCTCGGCAAACGGCTGCAGGAGCTGCGCGAGGCGGCAGGGCTCAAGCGCGAGGAGGCCGCGAAGGTCCTGCGGGTGGCCCCCGCGACCGTGCGGCGCATGGAGATGGCCGATGTCGCGCTGAAGATCCCGTACGTCCAGCTGCTCCTTGACGCCTATGGCGTGTCCGAGGAGGAGGCTGCGGCGTTCGTCTCGCTCGCCGAGGAGGCCAACCAGCCGGGCTGGTGGCAGCGGTTCCACGATGTGCTGCCGGACTGGTTCAGCCTGTATGTGAGCCTGGAGGGCGCCGCCTGGATCATCCGCTCCTACGAGCCGCACTTCGTGCCCGGTCTGCTGCAGACGGAGGCGTATGCGCGGGCCGTGCTGGAGGCCGGGACGATCGGACAGACCGGTCCGGAGGCCATCGAGCGGCATGTGTCGCTGCGCATGGCCCGGCAGCAGCTCCTGGAGCGCGACGACCACCCCCACCTGTGGGTGATCATGGATGAAACGGTCCTGCTCCGTCCTGTGAGCGACGACGGCTCCGTCCTGCGCGAACAGATCGACAAGCTGCTGGAGTTCGCCGAGCGCGACCACGTCACCCTCCAGGTCGCCGAGTTCAGGGCGGGCCCGCACCCGGGGACGTACGCGCCGTTCACGCTGTTCCGGTTCGGCGAGCCCGAGCTTCCCGACATGGTCTTCACCGAGTATCTGACCGGCGCGCTGTATCTCGACTCCCGCACGGAGGTCTCCACGCACCTGGAGGTGCTGGACCACATGACGGCGCGTGCCGCGTCCGCCGAGCAGACCAAGAAGATCCTGCGGGACCACCGCGGCAACTGCTGAGCCACCCCGACCCGAAGTCGTAGGAGAAGACACCGCATGACCGGTTCCGAGGCCGAGTTCGCCCGCATCGACACCAGCCGTCCGCATCCCGCCCGGGTCTACGACTGGTGGCTGGGCGGCAAGGACAACTACCCGGTGGACGAGGAGCTGGCCCGCAGGATCCTGGCCGTCGACGGCACGGTGCTGCGCGGGGCGCGCGCCAACCGCCGCTTCATGCACCGGGCGACGCGGACGGTGGCGCAGGCGGGGATCCGCCAGTTCCTGGACATCGGCACGGGCATCCCCACCGAACCCAATCTGCACCAGGTGGCCCAGCAGGTCGCGCCGGAGTCGAAGGTGGTGTACGCCGACAACGACCCGATCGTCCTGCGGCACGCGGAGGCCCTGCTGCACGGCTCGGCCCAGGGCGCGACCGAGTACGTGCACGCCGACGTCCGTGACATCGACAGCCTGCTGAGCCGGGCCGGGGAGTCCCTGGACCTCGGTGCGCCGGTGGCGCTGTCGCTGGTCGCGCTGACGCACTACCTGGGCGACGACCCCGACGGCGACGACGTGTACGGACTGCTGCGGAAGTACGTCGCCGCGCTCGCCCCGGGCAGCTACCTGGTCCTGTCCCAGGTCACTCCCGACCTCAGCCCGGAGGCGATCGGGAAGGCGGCGGAGAACTTCCGGCGCAGCGGCACCCCGTTCTTCCCCCGTTCGCTCGCCGAGTTCTCGCGCTTCTTCGACGGCCTGGAGCTGCTGGGCCCCGGTGTGATCCCGGTGACGGGCTGGCGGCCGGAGCCGGAGGACGTGGCGGTCCAGGCCGAGGGCATCGTGCCGGTGTACGCGGGAGTCGCCCGTAAGGCCTGACCCGTACGGGCGCCGTGAACAGGTGCGCTCCCCTGCTCGCCCCTAGGTTTGATGGCGGGGCAAGCAAGGGAGCGCACGTGACCGACACGCAGATGCCGCCCGCCGAGCCGGCCGCGTTCCTGCTGCGCACCGGCCGGTTCTTCCGCTCCGGCACGCCCTCCCCCGACCTGCACGGCACCGCTCTGACCGGCGACCGGGAGGCGGACGCCGTCGAGCCCTGCGGCTGCCCGCGGGACGCCGCCTTCTCCCGGTCCGCCTACCCTCCCACCCGGGTGCGCTACCCGTACGTCCGCGGTGTGCTCCTGCGGATGTACCGGGAGGCGAAGGAACGCCTGCGGGACCCCGTCCTCGCCTGGGCCGACATCCAGCGGGACCCTGCGCGCCGCCGCCGCTACCAGCGGGCCCGCGGCACGGGCGGCCTGGTCCGCGCCGGCTGGGACGAGGCGGTCGAGATCGTCGCCGCCGCGCATGTCCACACCATCAAGGCGTACGGCCCCGACCGCATCGCCGGCTTCTCGCCCGTCCCGGCGATGTCGATGGTGTCGCACGCGGCGGGCGCCCGCTTCCACGCGCTGATCGGCGCCCCGATGCTGTCGTACGCGGACGTGCCTGTCGCCTCGCCGCAGGTCTTCGGCGACCGGACGGACGTACCGGAGTCGGGCGACTGGTGGGACGCCGCGTATCTGATGATGTGGGGCTCCGACGTCCCGGTGACCCGCACACCCGACGCGCACCGGATGGCGGAGGCCCGCTACCGCGGCCAGAAGGTCGTGGTCGTCGCCCCCGACGACGCGAACAACGCGGACCACGCGAGGTTCGCCGACGAGTGGCTGCATCCGCACCCCGGCACGGACGGCGCCCTCGCGCTCGCCATGGGCCACGTCATCCTCAGGGAGTTCTTCGTCGACCGCGAGACGCCGTTCTTCGCGGACTACGTACGGAAGTTCACCGACCTGCCCTTCCTGGTGACCCTGACCGAACGGGACGGCGCCTACGTCCCGGGGAAGTTCCTGCGCGCCACCGATCTGGGGCACAAGGGCGAGGGTGCGCAGTGGAAGACGGTCGTGCTGGACGCGGCGAGCGGACGGGCCGTCGTCCCGAACGGCTCGCTCGGCTTCCGCTGGACCGACTCGGACAAGGGCAACTGGAATCTCGAACTCGGCTCGATCGAACCGCAGTTGAGCCTGTACGGCCATCAGGCGGCCGGAGGCGTGGCGGTGCTGCTCCCGCGCTTCGACACCGAGGGCGGCGAGCACGGTCAGGGGCGGGGGGACGTCCTGCGGCGGGGAGTCCCGGCGACCCGGCTCGGCGGCGCCGAGGGCCCCCTGGTCACCACGGTCTTCGACCTGCTCCTCGCCCAGTACGGCATCTTCCGCCACGGCCTGCCCGGCCGCTGGCCCGCCTCCTACGAGGACGCCGGCACGCCCTGCACGCCCGCCTGGCAGGAGGCGCACACATCCGTTCCGGCGGCCAAGTGCGTGAAGATCGCCCGGGAGTTCGCGCGGACGGCCGAGCGGTCCAAGGGCCGCTGCATGATCCTGACGGGCGCGGGGACGAACCACTGGTTCCACTCCGAGACGATCCACCGCGCCTTCCTCGCCCTTCTCCAGCTCACCGGCTGCCAGGGCCGCAACGGCGGCGGCTGGGCACACTACGCGGGCCAGGAGAAGTGCTGTCCGGTGACCGGTTGGACGACGCCGGCCGCCGCCTCCGACTGGTCGGGTCCGGCGCGCCAGATGAGCGGCACCGCGTACTGGTTCCTCCACACCGACCAGTGGCGCTACGACCGGTTCACCGCCGACGTGCTCGCCTCGCCGCTGGGTGAGGGCCGGTTCGCGGGGATGACGGGCGCGGACTGCCTTGCCCTGTCGGTGCGTTCGGGGTGGATGCCGTCGTATCCGACCTTCGACCGCAATCCGCTGGAGCTGGGCGGGGCGTTCGGCGATCCGGTGTCGCGGGTGGTGGCCGAACTCCGCGCCGGGACCCTGAAGTTCGCGTGCGAGGACCCGGACGCGCCGGAGAACTGGCCGCGCGTGCTGACGCTGTGGCGGGCCGATCCGCTGGGCTCGTCGGCGACGGGTGCCGAGTACTTCACCAGGCATCTGCTGGGCACGCAGTCGTCGCTGAGCGCGCGGGAGGCCGAGCCCGGCGAGCGCCCGCGGGATGTGACCTGGCGGGACGAGGCGCCCGAGGGCAAGCTCGATCTGCTGCTGTCGCTGGACTTCCGGCAGACCTCGTCGACGCTGCTGTCGGACGTCGTCCTGCCCGCCGCGACCGACTTCGACACGTTCAAGGCGCTGGCAGAGAGGCTGAGCGAGCTGGCCGTCGGCCATCTCGGGGTGCGCAAGGACCTGGTCGCGTCGCCGCTCCAGCACGACACGCCGGGCGAGATCGCCCAGCCGGGAGGGGTGGTGAGGGACTGGAAGCGCGGGGAGTGCGACCCCGTGCCCGGGAGGACGATGCCCCACCTGACCGTGGTGGAGCGTGACTACACGGCGATCGGCGAGAAGTTCACCGCCCCGACCGAAGAGGTCGAGGATCTACGGCAGTTGAACGGCACGGCGTACGACGGCCGCCCCTCCCACCTCAAGCCCTGGCACACCATCACCGGGCGCCAGCACTTCTTCCTGGACCACGACTGGATCCATGAGCTGGGCGAGGCGCTCCCGGTGTACCGGCCTCCCCTGGACATGAACCGGCTCGTCGGCGAACCCCGCGTCGGGCCGGACGGCCAACGCGAGGTGACGGTCCGTTACCTCACCCCGCACGACAAGTGGTCCCTCCACTCCGAGTACCAGGACCACCTCTTCATGCTGGCGCTCTCCCATGGCGACCGGCACATCTGGATGTCTCCGCAGGACGCGGACGCGATCGGCGTCAAGGACGACGACTGGATCGAGACGGTCGACAGCGACGGCGTCGTCGTCGCCCGCGCCGTCGTCTCGCACCGCATCCCGCACGGCACCGTCTACACGCATCACGCGCAGGAACGCACAGTGGGCGTACCGAAGACGGAGCCGACCCGGCTGCTCCTCAAGCCGTCCCACCTGGTCGGCGGCTACGCCCAGCTCTCCTGGGCGTTCGACTGCCTGGGCCCCACGGGCGACCAGCGCGACGAGGTGACGGTGCTCCGCCGCCGCAGCCAGGGGGTCGAGTCCTGATGCGCCCCATGGCCCAGATCGCGATGGTGATGAACCTCGACAAGTGCATCGGCTGCCACACCTGCTCGGTGACCTGCAAACAGGCGTGGACCGACCGCCAGGGCATGGAGCACATCTGGTTCAACAACGTCGAGACCCGCCCCGGCCAGGGCTATCCGCGCCGCTACGAGGACCAGGAGACGTGGCAGGGCGGCTGGCGGCTGAACCGGCGCGGTGCGCTGAAGCTGAAGGCGGGCGGCCGTTTCAAGAGGCTCGCGGGCAGCATCTCCCAGCCGGTACTCCCGGAGATCAAGGACTACCACGAGCCCTGGACCTACGACTACGAGAACGATCCGATGGTCGAGCGGGTCCGCCAACAGGCCGCCGACAAGGTGCGTTTCGAGTTCGAGCAGACCTTCATGTTCTATCTGCCGCGCATCTGCGAGCACTGCCTCAACCCGTCCTGTGTGGCCGCCTGTCCGTCCGGCGCGATGTACAAGCGGGAGGAGGACGGCATCGTCCTCGTCGACCAGGACCGCTGCCGGGGCCGGCGGATGTGCGTGACGGGATGCCCGTACAAGAAGGTCTACTTCAACCACCGCACCGGCAAGGCCGAGAAGTGCACGCTGTGCTCTCCGCGCCTCGAGGTGGGGCTGCCGACGGTCTGCTCGGAGACGTGCGTGGGGCGGCTCCGCTATCTCGGGGTGGTGCTGTACGACGCGGACAGGGTGACGGCCGCGGCTTCCGTGCCCGACGAACAGGAGCTGTACGCGGCGCAGTTGGGCGTCTTCCTCGACCCGGAGGATCCCGGGGTGCGGCGGGCCTGTGCGGGGGCGGGGATCCCGTACGACTGGGTGGAGGCGGCCCGGCGGTCGCCCGTGCACGCGCTGATCAGCAGGTACCGGGTGGCGCTTCCGCTGCATCCCGAGTACCGCACCATGCCGATGGTCTGGTACATCCCGCCGCTGTCGCCGGTGGTCGAGGCGCTGACGGAGACCGGGCACGACGGCGAGGACGCGCGGAACCTGTTCGGCGCGATCGACACCCTGCGCATTCCGCTGGAGTATCTGGCGGAGCTCTTCACCGCGGGCGATGTCGCCCCGGTCCGGGCGTCGTTGGAGAAGCTCGCCGCGATGCGCTCCCACATGCGCGCCATCAACCTCGGCGAGGAGCCCGATCCGTCGGTAGCGCGCGCCGTCGGCATGCGGGCCGACGAGATCGAGGAGATGTACCGGCTGCTGGCGATCGCCGAGTACGAGGACCGGTATGTGATCCCGACGGCGGGTGTCTCAGACGCGCGACGGCTGGAGGAGTCGGCGCTCCCGGGCGGGTGCAGCCTCGACCACGACGGCGGGCCCGGCATGGGCGGCGACGGGCCGTTCGGCCGGGACTCCGGGGGCCGTATCCATCTGCCGCTCGTGTCCGTGGAAAAGGAGGAGGAGACCTGATGCCCACGTTCGAGGTGCTCTACCAGGCGGCGGCGCTCTGTCTCACCTACCCCGACGACGAGTTCCGCGCCCGGCTTCCGCTGCTGCGCGAAGCCGCCCCGCAGCTACGGGAGTTCACCGACCACGCCGCGGTGACCGACCCGCAGCAGCTGGCCGCGCACTACGTCCAGGTCTTCGACTTCGACAACCGCCACAGCCTGTACCTGAGCTGGTGGCACGACGGCGACACCCGGCGCCGGGGCATGTCCCTGGTCCGCTTCAAGGAGCTCTACCGCGCCCACGGCCTGGAGTTCACCGGCGAGGAACTGCCGGACTTCCTGCCCGCGGTCCTGGAGTTCGCCTCCCGCACCGGCAACACCGACCTCCTCACCGACCACCGCACCGCCCTGCAACAACTCCGTTCCCACCTCACCGACTTCGGCACCCCGTACGCCTGCGTCCTGGACGCGGTGTGCGCGACGCTGGACTGACGCGCCCCGAAGGGGCGCGGGGCTGTGTCAATTTGCGGCTCCGCCGCGTGGGCGCGACCAGCCACAACGGCGCCGCAGCCGACCGACGGCCTTCCGCGGAACGCTTACGCCGCGCCACCCTTCTGGTCGTCCCGCTCGTCGTCGACGATCTCCGCGTCCACCACCCCCTCCTCGTCCTGCGGCGAGCCCTGCTGACCGGCGTCCTCCGTCGGTGTCTGCTGGGCCTGGGCGTACATCGCCTGGCCCATCTTCTGGCTGACGGAGGCGAGTTTCTCGACGCCGGTGCGCAGTTCGCTGGTCTCGGCGTCGCGCTCCAGGAGTTCCTTGAGTTCGGTGATCGCGGACTCGACCTCCGACTTCGTGTCGGCGGGGACCTTGTCCTCGTTCTCCCGCAGGAACTTCTCGGTCTGGTAGACGAGTTGCTCGGCCTGGTTGCGGGTCTCCGCGGCCTCACGGCGGTTGCGGTCCTCCTCCGCGTACTGCTCGGCCTCCCGCATCATGCGGTCGATGTCGTCCTTGGGGAGGGCCGAGCCGCCGGTGACGGTCATCTTCTGCTCGCGGCCGGTGGCGAGGTCCTTGGCGGAGACGTGCATGATGCCGTTGGCGTCGATGTCGAACGCGACCTCGATCTGCGGCACCCCGCGCGGGGCGGGCGGCAGTCCGGTGAGGTCGAAGACGCCGAGCTTCTTGTTGTAGGCGGCGATCTCGCGTTCGCCCTGGTAGACCTGGATGCCGACCGAGGGCTGGTTGTCGGTGGCGGTGGTGAAGATCTCCGAACGCCGGGTCGGGATCGTGGTGTTGCGCTCGATGAGCTTGGTCATGATGCCGCCCTTGGTCTCGATGCCCAGGGACAGCGGGGTGACGTCGAGCAGCAGGACGTCCTTGACGTCACCGCGGATGACACCGGCCTGGAGGGCGGCGCCGACCGCGACGACCTCGTCCGGGTTGACGCCCTTGTGCGGGTCCTTGCCGGTGAGTTCCTTGACGAGTTCGGTGACCGCGGGCATCCGGGTCGAGCCGCCGACGAGGATCACATGGTCGACCGCGGAGAGCTTGATGCCGGCGTCCTTGACCGCCTGGTGGAAGGGGGTCTTGCAGCGGTCGAGGAGATCGGCGGTCAGCTCCTGGAACTGGGCGCGGGTCAGCTTCTCGTCGAGGTGGAGCGGCCCCTCGGCGGAGGCGGTGATGTAGGGGAGGTTGATCGTGGTCTCGGTGGACGACGACAGCTCGATCTTGGCCTTCTCGGCGCCCTCGCGCAGCCGTTGCAGCGCCATCTTGTCGTTGCCGAGGTCGATGCCGTACGACCCCTTGAACCGCTTGACCAGGTATTCCACGACCCGCTGGTCCCAGTCGTCGCCGCCGAGGTGCGTGTCGCCGTTGGTGGCCTTGACCTCGATGACGCCGTCGCCGATCTCCAGTAGCGACACGTCGAAGGTGCCGCCGCCGAGGTCGAAGACCAGCACGGTCTGCTCCTCGCCGCGGTCGAGGCCGTAGGCGAGCGCGGCGGCCGTCGGCTCGTTGATGATCCGCAGCACCTTCAGGCCCGCGATCTCCCCGGCCTCCTTGGTCGCCTGCCGCTGGGCGTCGTCGAAGTACGCCGGTACGGTGATCACCGCGTCGGTGACGTCCTCGCCGAGGTAGGACTCCGCGTCCCGCTTCAGCTTCTGCAGGACACGGGCGGACAGCTCCTGGGCCCGGTAGCGGGTGCCGTCGATGTCGCCCTGGTCCGGGAACCGCCAGCTCCCGTCGCCCATGTGCCGCTTCACGGAGCGAGCGGTGCGCTCCACGTTCGTCACGGCCTGCCGTTTGGCCACCTCACCGACGAGCACCTCGCCGTTCTTCGCGAAGGCCACGACCGACGGTGTGGTCCTGGCCCCCTCCGCGTTGGCGACGACGCTGGGTTCGCCGCCCTCCAGGACGGCGACCACCGAGTTCGTGGTCCCGAGATCGATTCCGACCGCACGTGCCATCGCTGTCCCCTTCCGCCAGGGCCGCTCCCGAACTCCAGCACAAAACTTGAGTGCGCTGTTGTCAATGGGACGGGTACCCAGAGAGGCACCGGGTCATTTCCAGAGAGGGGCACAGCAACGCCGCCATGGGGCGCGGGGAACTGCGCGACCAGCCACGACGCAGCCGCAGCCGCAGCCGACAACGAACCGTCCCCGCCCCCAGGCGACCGTCAGGCGAGCTTGGCCGACAGCGTGATCGTCGTCCCCGTGAGCGCCTGACTCACCGGGCACCCCACCTTCGCCTCCTCCGCCGTGGCGACGAACGTGTCGTTGTCGATCCCCGGAACCGTGCCCTCGACGGTGAGGTGGATCCCGGTGATCCCCTCACCCGGCTGGAAGGACACATCCGCCGAGGTGACGAGCTTGGTCGGCGGCGTACCGGCCTTGGCGAGCATGTTCGAGAAGGCCATGGAGAAGCAGCTGGAGTGGGCGGCGGCGATCAGCTCCTCGGGGCTGGTCTTGCCGTTCGCGTCCTGGGCGCGCGAAGCCCACGTGACCGGCTGCTCGCCGATGGCCCCGGAGGAGTCGAAGGTGACGACGCCGTTGCCCTCGAGAAGGTTGCCTTCCCAGACCGTGTGTGCGGAGCGCGTGGTTGCCACGGTTCTTCCTTTCGCATGGGGTCCCGTTGCGGGGTTCCGTGGCCCCATCCGATCACATTCCGGCTCACCGCACGCGAAACACCGGCCCACGTGCGGTGAACGGCAGTCGGGCGCCCTGGGGAATCAGATAGGCGTGCTCACGCCGGACCCGGAGCGTGTCGCAGTCGCCGTCCGTGATCACCAGCATGGGGGCGCCCGGCGGGAAGTCGTCCGCCCGGTGCAGCAGGTCGATCCCGGGCTGGAGGACCGTACCGCCGCGGCCGCGCACCCGCACGCGTCCGGCGATCTCGGTGACCGGCAGGAACCCGGCGTCGTGCGGGGCCGCGTCGCAGAAGACGACGCGTGCGGCCGGTACGTCGCGGGCCTCGGCGTACGAGGCGATGGCACCGAGCGCCTTGCCGAGCAGCGTGCGGTCCATGGAGCCGGAGGTGTCCAGGACGACGCCGAAGGTGCAGCGGGCGATCTCCTCGGGCGGGAAGTAGCGGCCCGCGCGCGGGATGTCGGGGGTGGAGGACTGGCGGCGCGAGGGGCGGGCGTACGACCGTACCGGCTCCGGACGGGGCACGAACTCGTCGAACCAGCGGGCCAGTTGGGCGTCCCAAGGCAGCGGCGGATGGCTCAGTGCGCGGATTTCCTCGACCAGGCCGCCGGGCAGGAAGCCGCGCTCCTGCTGCTGGTGCAGGTCGAGACCCTGGCACAGGCCCCGGCGGTAGAACTCGTCCAGGTCGACATAGTCGCGCGGGCTGCCGAGCGGTCCGCCGAGGATGTCGCCCACGCCCTTGCCGCGCAGGGTGGACAGACGGCGCATCCGGCGCAGGTCGCCGGCGATACGGTCGTAGACCTCCTCGGCGGAGAGGCCCCCCAGGCCGGGGTCGTGGAGCAGTCCGTCGGGCATGGTGCCGATCTGCATCTCGGTCAGCCAGCCGTTGATGACGTAGTCGCAGGCGACGTTGAACAGATACGGGTCGCGGGGGCCGCAGCGGTCGCCGTGGCGCAGGGCGGCGTGCAGCATCTCGTGGGCGAGGACGAACCGCCATTCCTCGTCGTCGAGTTCGCGCAGGGGATTGATGTAGATCTCGGCCGCCTCCGCGTCGACGGCGGCGACGGAGATGCCGTGGGCGCGGGCGAGTTCGGCGTCGGCGACCAGGGTGACGCCGGCCGCGATGCCGCCGAGCAGCGGGTAGGAGGAGACGAACCAGCTCAGGGCACGCTCCCAGGGCTGGAGCCGCGTGGGGCCGCCGCGCATCGAGTCGCGGCGGCCGCCGGCCACGTCCATGGCGGTGGCCACGGTGCGGGTGAGGGCGTGCGCGAAGTCCAGCTGCCAGTTCTTCGGGGTGCCGCCCATCCAGGTGTCCCACGGCACCAGGAGCTGGTCCGGGTCGCCACCGGCCGTGCCGCAGTGCTCGTACGCGCCCGGGATGCCGTCGCGGCGCCAGCGGGCGGCGAGCTGCTCCTCGTCGCCGTCGGGGTAGCCGGGCGGCAGGGCGTCGGGGGTCCGGCCGATGGAGAAGCCGAGCAGGAAGCGGTTGACGACGGCGCAGCGAGCGGCGAGGTCGTACCGGTCGGGCTGGGTACGGCGGCCCTCCTTCGCCGGGACGTGGCCGAAGCCGAGGTGGATGATGCCGTGGGCGATCGCCCAGGCCCAGTCGGCGGGGTCGGCGCGGCGGGTGGGGTGGGCGTGCAGGATCCCGTCGGAGTCGACGCGGACGAGCCCGGAGGCGGGTGCGAGCGGGCAGTCCTCCTTGCGGCAGGTGCTGAACCCGACCGCGGCCAGCGCCCGGTTGGCCCGCACCAGCCGCATACCCTCCGCGAACGCCTCGGCCGCGAGGTCCTTCTTGGCCTGCTTGGCACCGCGGGTACGGCTCACCTCGGCGGCCCCTTCCGCAGCGGCTCCTCGCGCAGCTGCTGCTTGCGCGACGGCCGCTTGCGCGACGGCTGCTTACCGGGCGGCAGTTTGCGCGGCGGCGCAGCACAGGGCCGGCCCACGCCGCGGCCAGCCATCTCCCGCCCCCTCGCACCGCACGTTCCGCTCACTGCCGCGCCTCCACCAGGCG
The DNA here is from genome assembly GCF_036014015.1 of Streptomyces sp. NBC_00457. Taxonomy (NCBI): domain Bacteria; kingdom Bacillati; phylum Actinomycetota; class Actinomycetes; order Kitasatosporales; family Streptomycetaceae; genus Streptomyces; species Streptomyces sp. NBC_00457. The sequence goes on from NZ_CP107905.1 coordinate 2,259,791, forward strand.
GGGCATGTCGCGGGCCGCTTCGACCAGGAACCAGGCCGGCAGGAGGGGGTTGCCGTCGGTGTCCGGGGCGATGACGCTCTGCGCGACCTCCACCGAGATCTCGGCGAGCTGCACAAGCAGCGACTTGGCGCGGTACGCCATCTGCTGCCCGCTCGCCGACAGGTGCTCCTTGCTGGCCGGCAGCTCCTTGACCAGCCGCCCGCGGAACGACTCGGCGAGGTAGTAGAGCAGGTCGCGGTCCTGCATCCGGTGCGGCCAGCGCGCGTCGCCCTTGATGATCGCCTCGATGCCGTACTGGCTGCGCACGATCTTGACGTAGCCGCAGAAGGCCACGGCGTGCGCGGGCGTCAGCGTGCCGTGCGCGACGATCTTCAGGGTCTCCTCGTCGAGCTCCGCGCCGAAGGAGTGCATCGCGTCGGAGAGCATGTGCCAGGAGCGGGGCGTGGAGAAGGGCTCCTCGGTCTTGGGCGGCTTGGACCACAGGTGGTCGGGCCGGTCGGTGAGGTGGTCCAGGATCCAGGGGTGGATGCCGTTGCCCGCGGCCCAGGCGAGCCAGTCCTTCGCGGAGGCCTCCAGGTGGACGTGGGCGAGGCGGTTGATCAGGGCGGAGGCGATCGGGCGGGCCAGCGCGTTGTCCGTCGCGCGGTTTCCGGCGCCGATGACGATCGAGCCCTTCGGCAGCTCGTAGTTGCCGATACGGCGGTCCAGGATCAGCGAGTAGAACGCCTTCTGCACATCGGGCGTCGCCGCGTTCAGCTCGTCCAGGAACAGGCAGTACGGCTCGTCGCGGGCGATCGCCTCCGGCGGGCAGAACACCGACCGCCCGTCACGGATCTGCGGCACGCCGATGAGGTCCTCGGGGGCGAGCTGGGTGCCCAGCAGACTGACGCACTCAAGTCCCAGGGACTCGGCGAACTCCCTTACCAGGGAGGACTTTCCGATGCCGGGGGCGCCCCAGAGAAAGACGGGGCGGACGGTCGCGAGACCGAGCAGAAGTTCAGGTATTCGGGCGGGAGTGACGGTGACGGCAGCCTGCAAAGCAGGTGGCTCCTCAAGTCTGTTCGAGCAGGTTCGACTGCGAACAGTGTGTGCGTACGACCGTTTCGGCGCACCCGGTTTTCAGGCGGCCCGCTCCTCCGGCTCAGCGTCCAGCGGTACCTGCGGCCCGTCCACCTCACGCAGCCAGCGGCGCAGGACGTGGTGGATGTGCTCGGCGCCGGCGAGTTCCTGGGTGTCGTCGACCGGGGCGGACAGGGCGACGGGCGACAGCAGGAAGGCCTTCGCCTGGGCGCCGCCGAGGCCGCCGTGCGAGCCGATCTGCTCCTCGAAGGCGAGGACTTCGCCGTCCGCGGGGTCGTACCAGGAGTTGACCATGATGTCGGCGGCGTGCGGGAAGGAGTGGGTGCGGCGGACCGCTTCGGCGGCGCCCGGGCCGAAGTCCTTGAGGGGGCCCGGGTCCTCGTCGAGTCGGTCCAGCGGGATCTCGGTGCCGTACGGGCCGAGCACGACACCGCCGTGCTGTTCGCTGCGGACGAGGACGAAGCCGATGCCGGGGTGGTTGGCGAGCGTGGTCAGCAGGGCGGGGTGGCGGGCGTCGATCTCCTCCTTGCTCATCCGGTGCGGGACGTCCGGGAAGGAGACGAGGCCGAGATTGCCGGAGGCCAGCACCAGCGGCTCCGTCCGGCGCGCCGGACGGTACTGCTCGCCGCCCTCCTCGACCGGCCTGTGCAGCGCGGCACGTACCGCGGCGCGGGCCTCGGCGCCGCTGTGGGTGCGCTGTGCCTTGCGCGGCACGGGCAGCCCGCAGCCGGCCCGCACCAGGTCGCCGAGGGAGAGGCCGTAGCGGGCCCGGAAGGTCTCGCCGGGGCTCTGCCCGTGGTCCGACAGCACGACGATCCGGTACGGCCGCGGTGCGTGCTCGGCGACCTTCCCGATCAGCGCGAGCGCCCGGTCGAGACGTTCGAGGACCTTCTCGGCGTCGCGGCTCATCGGCCCGGAGTGGTGCGCCACTTCGTCGTACGCCACCAGGTCCGCGTAGACGGCGGTGCGCCCGGCGAGCATGTCGCCCATCACCGCGGCGACCACGACGTCCCGTTCGACGACGGTCGCGAAGGCGCGGATGAAGGGGTAGAGGCCGCCGCGTTTGACGCGCGGGCGGACCTTGCGGAAGCGGGCCCGGGTGGACTGGCCGATCTCCCGCCCGACCTCGGCGATGAAGGACAGCGCGGTGCGCACGGCGTTCGCCGGGTCGGAGAAGTACGCGAAGTAGCCCGCCCGGGAGCGGTTCTCCCGGCCTCGCCGCCTGGTGGCGATGGACAGCACGAGGGCCTGTTCGTCGGCGCCTCCGCTGAACAGGTTGCCGCGGCTGGCGCCGTCGGCGGAGAGCAGTCCGGCGTCGCCGGTGCGCTCGACGGCGCGGCGCTGGAGTTCGGCGGCGCTGGTCGGGCGGTTGCTGACCATCACCTCGCGGCGGTCCTTCTCGTACCAGCGGAACGCGGGGATGTCGTAGTTGCTGCCGTGCAGGATGCCGAGCTGGCTGGCGCCGGTCTGGCTGGACCAGTCGGTGCGCCACGGGGTGAGCCGGTGGGTGGGTCTGGCCCGGTCGCCGGTGCCCAGCCAGCGGGCGACGGTCGGCATGAGGCCCTTGCCGACCGCGTCCAGCAGGACGTCGTGGCCGACGCCGTCGAGTTGCAGGAAGACGGTGCCGTGGGTGGCGGGGCAGGGCGGCCCGGAGCCGCGGCGGCGGTCGGCGAGACGGTACAGGCGGCGGCGGTAGGCGTCGTCGTCGCGCACGGCCAGGGCACCGCCGGTGGCCGAGGCGACGGCGGACATCACAGCGGCGACCACGACGCCGGTCTCCCAGGCGACGGCGCCGCGCTCGGTGGGGTTGAGGCGCAGTGCCACCAGCAGCAGCCCGCCGTTGAGGAAGAACACCAGCAGGCCCAGGACCAGCGCGGGCACCAGCAGCAGGAGCCGGACGAGGAGCGGCCACACCACGGCCGACAGCACACCGAAGGCGCCCGCGCCGAACGCGGCGGTCATCGCTATGTCGGTGGCGCTGTCACCGTCGGCGGACCGCAGCTGGAAGTCGGGCAGGAGGCCGGCGAGTACGAGCATGGTGGCCGTGGAGACCGCCCATACGGCGATACTCCGGCCGCTCTGACTGACGACCCGCCGCCAACGCCCACGATGCACGCGTCCAGCGTGGCATACCGGGTTTCGGGCGAGGGAGGTTGTCGGTCGGGTGCGGGTTCGTTGTGGCTGGTCGCGCCCACGCGGCGGAGCCGCATATCGACACAGCCCCGCGCCCCTTCGGGGGCGCTGTCGCTCAGCGGCCGTCGTAACCTGCCGTTGGCATTGAGAGGCGGCGGTGGACTCTGGCCTTCATCTGGGAGTCGTAGGCGGGCTCCGCTACTCCTACCGTCTCCACCCGTACTCCGCGTCTGGCGCACTCGGCGGTGAACTCGTCGACGGAGGAGAGGGCGCTTTCCAGGACTCGGCGGCTGGGGGCGACGAAGAGGTCGACGCCGGGGCGGACGCCGTCCCAGAGGACGCAGTGGTCGGGGCGCAGTCCACGGACCAGCAGCTCGCGGCTGACGGTGTAGCCCCGCTCCGCGGCCCAGCGGGCGCACATGGCGTGCTGGCTGCGGGAGTCCACCAGGAAGGGGTCGTCGTCCAGCTCTTCCAGTGGCGTCAGACTCGCGATGGTGGTGACCCGTACCGGTCCCATGGCGTCCCCCTCACCTCCGGCTTTCAGGCGCCGAGACTACTCCTGGTCGTAGGCTTCGGGGGAGTCGCGCGAAGGAGGCAAAGAGGTGCCGGTGGAGATCACCTGGTGGGGTCACGCCACCTGCACGGTCGCGGACTCGGGCGTACGCGTGCTCACCGATCCCCTGTTCGCACGCCGGCTCGCTCATCTGCGCCGTCGCCGGGGTGCGGTGCCGCCGCCGCGGGCCCGGGACGCGGACGTGGCGCTCGTCTCCCATCTGCACGCCGACCACCTGCACGTTCCCTCCCTCGCCTCGCTCGCCCCGGGCACCCGCCTGCTCCTGCCCCGGGGCGCGTCCAGGGCGGTGCCGGGACTGCGCCGGCTCGGGCACCTGGAGATCCGTGAAGTGGCGCCCGGCGACGAGACGGTGATCGGCGGCCTGGTCGTACGGGCCGTACCCGCGTGGCACGACGGGCGGCGGCTGCCGGTCGGGCCGCACCGCTCCCCCGCGCTCGGCTATGTCGTCGAGGGCGAGGCGCGGACGTACTTCGCCGGGGACACGGGACTGTTCGAATCGATGGCCGAGGAGGTCGGGCCGGTCGACGTGGCACTGCTGCCGGTGGGTGGCTGGGGGCCGTATCTCGGTGAGGGGCATCTGGACGCGGGGCGGGCGGCCGAGGCGCTGGTCCGGCTGGCGCCGCGCAGTGCGGTGCCGGTGCACTACGGAACGTACTGGCCGATCGGGATGGACGCGGTGCGCCCGCATGAATTCCACGCGCCGGGCTCGGAGTTCGTGCGGTTGGCCGCCGGCGTCGCGCCCGAGGTGGCGGTGCATCTGCTCGGGCACGGGGAGAGTGTGCGGCTGAAGGTGGCGCGGTGATGTGGCTCGCCGCGGCGACGCCTCCGCCTGCGGAGTCCACGCAGCAGGCGATCGGGTATCCGTCGCTGTTTCTGCTGGTGTTGATCGGGGCATTGGTGCCGGTTGTGCCGACGGGGGCGTTGGTGAGTTCGGCGGCGGTGGTGGCGTTTCATCAGACGGCGCCGTTCGCGTTGGCGCTGGTGTTCGTCACGGCGTCTGTCGCCGCGTTTCTCGGGGACATCGCCCTGTACTGGCTGGGGCGGCGGGGGATGGGGTCGAAGAACGGGTCGCGGTGGTTGGAGGCGATCCGCTCGCGCGCGCCGGAGGAACGGCTTGCGCAGGCGCAGGAGCGGCTGGCTGAGCATGGGGTTGCGGTGCTTGTGCTGTCGCGGTTGATGCCGGCGGGGCGTATTCCGGTGATGTTGGCGTGCCTGGTGGCGAAGTGGCCGATGCGGCGGTTTGCGCGGGGCAACTTTCCGGCGTGCCTTGCGTGGGCGGTGACGTATCAGCTGATCGGGATTCTGGGTGGGTCGCTGTTCAAGGAGCCTTGGGAGGGTGTGGTGGCGGCGGTTGCGTTGACCTTGGTCATCAGTGCGGCGCCGGGGGTGTGGAGGCGGGTTCGGGCTGCCAGGTGAGGTTTCGTTGCGGGGTGCGGGTGCGCCCCTGCTACTCCAGCCGTAGTTCGTGACCGAGACGGAGGGCGTTCTCGATCTCGCTGAGTTTCGCGGAGGGCAGCGCGCCCGCCCGCTCGATCAGGTCGTCCCGGGACACGGTGGTCAGCCACGTGCAAGGGGTGAAGCCCGGACGCGGCAACGCGAACCGAAGCACGCCTTCAAAGGGCAGTCCTTCCACGGCGCCTACTGCCACTTCGACGCCCAGACCGGTGATGTCGACGCCCGCTGGAGCGACGACCTGCATCACCCGGATCCCGGACGCGTCGTCTCCCGACAGCAGCACGACCGGCCGCCGCTCGTCGAACTCCACCCACCAGACTTCGCCACGTTGCACATGTCCTCCTGACACAGGACGGTCGCTGCGAAGACGAACGATCACGCGGTGGCCGCCGGTCGCAGCGTAGACCCTGCCCGCCGGCAGGAGGCGTTCGAGGGCCTGATGAGCCGGACAGCGGGACGGTTCACACGGGTCGAACCCCGGTTCCAGGCACGGCAGTTGGTGCTCGGACTGCTGTCGGACCTGCCGCGCAAAGTTCCGACAAGGCCCTCACGGAGAACCCGTGGATGATCGTCACGACAGAGTGCATCCGCGGCCGCGTCTTCACCACCCGCGCCGAGGCGAATCTCGCACTGTTCGAGTACATCGACGGCTTCTACAACTCCCGGCTCACGGCAGATTCCCTGCTCGCCGTCCACCCCTGTAATCAACTCCGTTTGTTTCATTGACATCTCACTCAGAATACCTACCGTTGGGAGCGCTCCCATGACAGCCTTGCAAACTGGAAGGAGTCCCCCCACATGCGCACACAGAGCCCGTTAGCCGGGCGTTCGCGGTTGTTCCTCCGCCGGCCTCTCCAGGCGCTCGTCATGCTGTTCGCCGTGGTTGTCGGCGCACTCACCTGGTCGGCCCCCGCCCAGGCTCACGGCACCATCGCCGACCCCGCCTCCCGCGCGTACCAGTGCTGGAAGACGTGGGGCAGCAACCACACGAACCCGGCCATGCAGACTGAAGACCCCATGTGTTGGCAGGCCTTCCAGGCCAACCCCGACACCATGTGGAACTGGATGAGCGCGCTCCGCGACGGCCTCGGTGGCCAGTTCGAGGCGCGGACCCCCGACGGGACGCTCTGCAGCAACAACCTCTCGAGGAACGACAGCCTGAACAGGCCCGGGCAGTGGAAGACCACCACCGTCGGCAACAACTTCTCGGTCCACCTGTACGACCAGGCGTCCCACGGTGCCGACTACTTCAAGGTCTACGTGAGCAAGCAGGGCTTCGACCCCAAGACCCAGAGCCTGGGCTGGGGCAACCTCGACTTCATCACGCAGACCGGCCGCTTCGCCCCGGCGCAGGACATCACGTTCCCCGTCCAGACCTCCGGCTACACCGGACACCACATCCTGTTCGTGATCTGGCAGGCCTCGCACCTCGACCAGGCCTACATGTGGTGCAGCGACGTGAACTTCGGCTGAGCCGCCGTCCGGCCGACCGAGCCCCGTCGGGCCAGGGGACCCATGTGGTCACCCTGCCCCGACGGGGCTTCCTGCGCTCCTAGCTGTCGAGAACCCGCGATCCCCCGATGGGGAGGTCCCATAGGTCCTCGCGCGCCAGTCTCGCCCTTTCCCACGCCGCCCTCACCCGCTTCAGCGGTTCCAGTACCGGTTCCGCCGAGAGCACGAATGTGCCCCAGTGCATGGGGGCCATCCGTCGCGCTCCCAGGTCCTGGGTTGCCCGGACCGCCTCCTCCGGGTCGCAGTGGACGTCGCTGAGCCACCAGCGGGGGTTGTAGGCGCCGATGGGCATGAGGGTCAGGTCGATTCCGGGGTAGCGGTGGCCGATGCGGGTGAACCAGTGGCCGTAGCCGGTGTCGCCGGCGAAGTGGATGCGGTGACCGTCGGGGGCGGTGAGGACCCAGCCGCCCCACAGGGAGCGGCAGGTGTCGGTGAGGGTGCGCTTGGACCAGTGGTGGGCGGGCACGAAGTCGAAGCGGGTGCCCTGGAGTTCGGCGGCCTCCCACCAGTCGAGCTCGGTGACGCAGGTGAAGCGGCGGCGGTGGAACCAGCGGCCGAGGCCGGCGGGTACGAACATCGGGGTGTCGCGCGGGAGGCGGCTCAGGGTGGGGGCGTCCAGGTGGTCGTAATGGTTGTGGCTGATGACGACCGCGTCCACCCGGCCCAGCACGTCCCAGTCGATGCCCACCGGGGTGATGCGGGCGGGGGTGCCGAGGATGCGGCGGGACCAGACCGGGTCGGTGAGGACGGTGAGTCCGCCGATCTGGACGACCCAACTGGCGTGTCCCGCCCAGGAGACGGCGACCGTGCGCGCGTCGGCCCGGGGCAGCGGGGCGGGCTCGAAGGGCAGGCGCGGGATGTCGGCGAGGCCTTCCTTGTCCGGGCGGACGGCGCCCTCCCGGGCGAAGCGGGCGACGGACTTGAGGCCGGGCAGCGGGGCGGTCAGCCGGTCGTGGAACGTCCGCGGCCAGACGCGGCGTTCGCCCAGCGGGCGGGGTTCGGCGAGGGGCGGGAACGGAGGTGCGAAGGGGGACGGGGACGCCGGAACGCTTGCATCCCGGGTGGGCGAATTCGTGGTGGTCGACGTGGGTGACTCGGACTGCTGCGTCATCGCGGAGGCTCCCCTCGCTGAGCGTCGTCGCGGAGATCGTCGAAGACCGACTTCAAGTGGATCAACGCACGGTGCACATGTGGCAGTTCCAACGGTGAGGGTGAACTGAGGCATTCCGCGCGCTCGGTGTCCGTTCCGCCGAGCAACGGCCCCGTGGACAGCCGTACGCGCAGCGCCCCCAGTTCGTCGCCGAAGCGGTGGCCGCCGGGTGCGGGCATGCCGAGCCGGGCGGCGAGGAAGTCCTCCAGTTCCTGGGCGTCGCCGACTCCGTGTGCGGTGAGCGCGGGGCGCAACGGGCCCAGGTCGGCGTAGAGATGGCGGCCTGCGTGCGGCGGGCGGGCGAGGGCGCCCGCCGCGACGACGGCGGCGTGCGCGGCAGCGGCCACGCGCGCGTGCAGGCGTACGGCGGCGGACAGCCGTTGGGACACCGGCTGGGGTTCCGTGAGCGCGTACGTGGCCGCGGCGGCGACCGGTCCGGCGACGCGGGCGCCGAGAGCGGTGAGCACGTCGAGCACGCGCGCGTGGAGGCCGTCGCCCCTCTCGCCGGCCGGGAAGCGGGCGACGGCCGCGGGCCAGCCGGGCGGCAGCAGCGCGCCGGCCAGGTCGGTGACGACGGTGACCCGGTCGGGCAGCATCTCGGCGGGACTGAGCAGCACGGTGTCGTGCGGGGCGTGCAGGGTGTCGCGCCAGGTCTCGTCGCTGACCAGGTGCAGCCCCTCGCCCTGGGCGGCCTCGACGGTCTCGTGCAGTGCCTCGGGCGGCGCGACGGTGGCGGTGGGGTCGTCGGCGACGGACAGCACGAGCAGCCGCGGGTCGCCGCCCTCGGCACGGACCCGGCGCACGGTCTCCAGGAGGGCGTACGGATCCGGGACACCGCCGGACTCGGCCGGTGTCGCCACATGGAAGACGGGTCTGCCCAACAGCCGTGCGTACGGCGCCCACCAGGCCGCGCACGGCCGCGGCACCAGCACGTCGCCGCCGATGGCGAAGGTCAGCGCGAGCAGCAACGCTGGGGCGCCCGGCGCGGCGACGGCCCGTTCCGGACCGGCGGCAAGGCCCCGCCGCTCCCAGTAGCCGCACGCGGCGTCCAGCAACGCGGGGCCGCCGCCGACCGGCTCGCTGACGGCACGGGTCGCGGCCTCGGCGAGTACGTCGGAGAGCTCGGGCAGCACGGGCAGCCCGTCGTCCGGGATCGGCGGCCCGTAGCGGACGGGGCCGTGGCCTTCCGAGTCCGTCCGCGGCATGGTCCCTCCCGTCCGGTTCGATGTCCCTGGTTCGCCCGTCGTCGACGGGTCGGCGCGGTTGTCGTCCCTGGGCTCTCCGTACCCAGGGTGCCAGTGAGCCATGGGGAATCGCTCGAGTTGTGCCGGTCACAGGTGGGTGGTGAGGCGCGTCAGTCGTCCTGGGCGGGCGCCTTGCGCCACAGCCGGTACGCGGCACCGCCGAACGCGCCCACGATCAGCACACCGCCGGCCACCAGCGCGGGCACCGAGTCGTTGAAGGCGCCGCCGTCACCGGCATGCACACCGTGCTCGATCACCGCACCGCCGCAGGACGTGTCGTGCGGGTCGGGACAGGGCTTGCTCGTGTGGCACGAAGGGTCCGGCGGCGAGGGACACGGCTGACCGGTGTGGCAGGCGGTGGGGGTCGGCTCGGGGCAGGGCTTTCCGGTGGGGCAGGCGGTGGGCGTCGGCTCCGGACAAGGCTTGCTCGTGGGGCAGGGGGTGGCCGTCGGCACCGGACAAGGCTTGCTCGTGGGGCAGGGGGTGGCCGTCGGCACCGGGCAGGGCTTACTCGTGGCGCATGCCGTGTCCAGCGGATCGACGCAGGGCTTGCTGGTGGCGCAGGTCGGGTCGAGCGGGTCGGCGCACGGGCCGTTGCTGCCACCGCGGGCCACCGTGAACGTGGCGCTCCACGGCGTGCCCTCCGCACCGGGAGCGGCCGGGCAGGTGCCGTCGACCGTCCACGCGGTGTCGGGGCCGACACCCTCGTCGTCCTCCAGATCCTCGGCCGGAGCGATACGGGCGGTGCCGGAGTAGGCGGGCCCGGACACCTCGTCCTCGTTGCCGACGACCCTGCGCAACTGGACGGTGCCCTCTTCGAAGGCGAGCGACGTGGCCTCGACGGCGGCAGGTGCGGGACCCTCAAGGGGGTCGCAGGAGACCGACACGGTGATGCTGCCGCCCGGGGCCACCTGTCCGGGGCTGACCTCCGCGGCCGGATCCGCGAAGGCGGCCGCGGCGGCGATGACCGGGAGAAACCCGGCCAGAGCGGCGACGGACAGGGCACGGACGGTGCGGCGCATGGGGTGCACTCCTTCGGCCGACGGCTGCGGGGGCGCGATGATCGTGCCCCCACCGCCATCACAGCCCGCCCACCCCCACACCGCGCGCGGCAGGACCCCATTCGCGGGACGAGCTAGCCCGACCGGGTGATGAGAGGTTTGCGACAGGCGGCGGGGTCAGCGCCCCGAAGGGGCGCGGGGAACTGCGCGACCAGCCCCCACCGGCCCGCAGACGGAAGACGGCCCATCGCGGCACCCCCCAGAGCGCTCAGTTCAGCAGCGCCACCAGATCCCCCTCCAACCCCCGCCCCCGCCGCTCCACAACCGCCGACGCCACATCGACGAGCTTCCGGTTCGTGGTCTGCGAGATACGCCGCAGAATGCCGAACGCGGCGTCCGCGTCGCACCCCAGGACATGCATGATGATGCCGCACGCCTGGTCGACGACCGGCCGGGACCGCAGCGCCGCGCCGAGTTGGTCGAGCTCGGTGAGCGCGGCCCGGTAGGACTGGTCGCGCACCAGGCACTCCGCGGCGAAGTCACCGAGCGCCCGGGCGGGCCCGCGCGGGGCGTCCTCGAGGGTGCCCGGGCGGAAGCTGTAGAGACTCAGGGTCACCGTCAGCCCGGCACGGCGGATGGGGAGCGTCACACTGGATCGCACCCCCGAGTCCAGCGCCAGGGCCCGGTACTGCGGCCATCGCTCCTCGCGCAGCAGATCCGTCGAGTCGACGGGCGCCCCGCGTTCGAGGGCGGCGGGGATGGGCCCCTCCCCGGAGCGCATCTGCACCGCGACGAGCGCGGCCAGGTCGGGATGTGTGACCGCCGCCGGTCGTTCGGGGCTGCCCTCGATGACGCTGCTGCTCGCTCCGCAGCAGTCGGCGGTGCAGCGGGCGGCCTGCTCGACCAGTTCGGACAGCCGTCGGCCGGGGAGCGTGGACTCTGCGGACTCCGCGCCCCAGCGGCCGGTGTCCTGGGTGTCCGGCATTGTGCCCTCCTCCTCTTCCCCTCGGCTGCCCCGTCGAGTTGGCCGGGAAACAGCGGGCGAGAGCCGGAGCGAGTCGCTCGTCGGACTCCGGTGGCCCTGGGCGCCGTACCGCGCGCTAGGTTCGTCGCATGACCCAGACGGAGGAGTTCGGTGAAGAACTCGCGGATTTCGTGCGCCGCGTCGCAGAGCTGAAGGCGGCGCGGTCGGCTTCGGGCGGCGACCTGCCCACCGTACTGGATGCGGCGATCTTCGAACTCGACCATGTGGCCGACCAGTTGTGGCCGTGGTATCAGCGGCTGTCCACCGTCGGCGGCTCCCGCCCGGCCGCCGCCGACCGCCAGGAACAGCAGCTGCTGCGGACGGTGTTCCAGCGCCTGCCGCTGCCGGTCGCGCTGGTGGACCGGGAGACCGTGGTGCGCCGGATGAACTTCGCGGCGACCGCCTTCACCGGCGTCCGCGCCGGCTTTGCGACGGGCCGGCCCCTGACGGGCTTCCTGGTCCACGCCGACCGGGCGGCGTTCCGCTCCCAGGCGGCGGCCGTGGCCCGCGGCGAAGGCGACCGCAGCCTCACCGTCCACCTCCAACGGCGCCCGGCCGAGCCGGTGCACGTGACCCTGACCGCCGTACGACCGACGGGCGAGCCACGCCCCACGGTACTGGTCCTCCTACAGCCCGACGGACATGGTGTGCCCGCCTCACCAGTACCGGACACGACCACCACGGGCCAAGTCCCCGACCTCGCCGAAGCCACCCGGCACGCATCCCTGATGGACCTGCTGGACGCCATGACGACGGCCTTGCTCACGTCCCCGCCCGAACAGACCCTTCACCGGGCCGCCCAGGTACTCCACGGACGTTTCGCCGACTGGGTGATAGCCGACGCGGGGGCCGCCCGCCTGTCCCGTACGACGGTGTTCGCACCGTCGGAGAAGGAGGCAGACGCGCTGATGGCATTGGATCCGGCCGATTCTCCCCTGGTCGCCGAGGCGGCACGGGGCGGCGCCCCGGCACTCCAGGTACGCCCCGAGGATCCGGACGCCCTGGGCCGGGACGCCTCAGGCGCCCCGGTCCTCGCCCAGGCGAACGTCACCTCACTGCTCTGCGTCCCCCTGACCACAGACGGCACGGTCCACGGCGTCCTCACACTCCTGCGCTGCGGAGCCCGCCTGGCCTTCTCCATGGCAGAAGCACAAGCGATGGACATGATGTCCCGCCACATAACACTCCGGCTCACGAAAACGCCGTAAGGGGCGCGGGGAACTGCGCGACCAGCCACAACGAGGCAGCAAGACCGCAGATCACCGCACCCCCACGGCGAAACCCGGAACTAAGCCGCGTCCTGCAGCACCTGATCCCGCACCCGCGTGCAGCACCGGCTGATCAGCCGAGACACATGCATCTGCGAGATACCGAGCTGCTCAGCGATCCGGCTCTGCGTCATGTCCCCGAAGAACCGCATGTACAGAATGGCCCGCTCCCGCTCCGGCAGCGCCGCCAGCCGGTGCCGTACGGCCTCACGGTCCACGACCGTGTCCAGCGCGGGGTCGGACGTGCCGAGGGCGTCGCCCAGGGAGTACCCGTCCTCGCTGCCGGGCAGCTCCGCGTCCAGGGACAGGGCCGTGAAGCTCTCCAGGGCCTCCAGGCCCACCAGCACGTCCTCTTCGCTCATGTTCGCGTGCTCGGCGATCGCGGCCACGGTGGGCCGCTGGCCGGACACGGTCTGCGACAGGTCCTGGACGGCGAACCGGACCCGGTTGCGCAGATCCTGGACCCGGCGCGGCACGTGCAGCGTCCACATGTGGTCGCGGAAGTGCCGCTTGATCTCTCCGGTGATGGTCGGTACGGCATAGCTCTCGAAGGCGTTGCCGCGTGCGGGGTCGTACCGGTCGACGGCCTTGACCAGGCCGAGGGCCGCGACCTGACGCAGGTCGTCAAAACTCTCGCCGCGGCTGCGGAAGCGTCCGGCGAGCCGGTCGGCCATGGGCAGCCACGCCTCGACGATCTCGTCACGGAGCGTGTCGCGCTGCGGTCCAGGCGGCAGCGTGGTCAGCTTGCGGAAGGCCTCCGCCGTGTCGGGGGCGTCGTCGTGCGGGTGGTGCTTCGCGCTCACTTGAGTGGGCATGATGCGCCACAACTCCCTTGGTTGCGCTCTGGCTTGGACGGTAACCGTGGGAGCGTGGCCGCACTCGGACAGCGCGGCCGTGGCGGCGAGAGCGCCGCTCCCACGGACGTGCCTCCTGTCCGAAGCACTGGTACTTCGCCTGCCCGTCTGTCCCGGCCGCAAACACAGGGCAGGTTTTCCGCAGACCCGGCGGGTGACTCGGGCTGTGCTGCTGCTGTCGATCCCGAGTCCGGGAGGTCCGTATGAGCACCAAGGTCTCCGACCACGTCCTCGCGCGCCTGCGCGAATGGGGTGTGGAGCACGTCTTCGGCTATCCAGGCGACGGCATCAACGGGCTGCTCGCCGCCTGGGGCCGCGCCGAGGACCGGCCCCGTTTCATCCAGTCCCGGCACGAGGAGATGTCCGCGTTCCAGGCGGTCGGCTACGCGAAGTTCAGCGGCCGGGTCGGCGTGTGCGCGGCCACCTCGGGCCCCGGCGCGATCCACCTCCTCAACGGCCTGTACGACGCCAAGCTCGACCACGTTCCGGTGCTGGCGATCGTCGGCCAGACGCACCGCACGGCGATGGGCGGCTCGTATCAGCAGGAGGTGGACCTGCACACCCTGTTCAAGGACGTCGCCTCGGACTTCGTGGAGACGGTCACCGTCCCCGAGCAGCTGCCGAACGTACTGGACCGGGCGATCCGCACCGCGTACGCGCGCCGCTCCCCCACGGCGATCATCATCCCCGGCGATGTGCAGGAGCTCGACTACTCGCCGCCCACGCACGAGTTCAAGATGGTGCCCTCCAGCCTGGACCGCAGTTCCTGGACGGCGATCCCCTCCGAGGAGTCCCTCACGCGGGCCGCCGAGATCCTCAACTCCGGTGACAAGGTGGCGATCCTGGTCGGCCAGGGCGCGTCCGGCGCCCAGCGCGAGGTGGAGCGCATCGCCGAACTGCTCGGTGCCGGCGTGGCCAAGGCGCTGCTCGGCAAGGACGCGCTCAGCGATGAACTCCCGTATGTCACCGGTGCGATCGGGCTGCTGGGCACCCGACCCTCGTACGAGCTGATGCGGGACTGCGACACCCTGCTGACCATCGGGTCGTCCTTCCCGTACACGCAGTTCCTGCCGGACTTCGGCAAGGCGCGCGGTGTGCAGATCGACATCGATCCGCACATGGTCGGGATGCGCTATCCGTACGAGGTGAATCTCGTCGGCGACGCCAAGGCGACCCTTCAGCGGCTGATCCCGCTGCTGGGGACGGAGGAACGCGGGCGGGAGTGGTACGACACGGTGTGCGCGAACGTGACGCGCTGGCGGGACGTGATGGAGCGGCGGGCCGGGCTGTCGGCCGACCCGATCAACCCGGAGTACGTGGCGCGGGCGCTGGACCCGCTGCTGCCGGACAACGCGATCATCAGCTCCGACTCGGGCTCGGCGGCCAACTGGTACGCGCGGCACATCACGATGCGGCCCGGGATGCGCTCCTCGCTGTCCGGCACGCTCGCGACGATGGGTTGCGGGGTGCCGTATGCGATCGGCGCGAAGTTCGCCCACCCGGACCGGCCCGCGATCGCGCTGGTCGGGGACGGGGCGATGCAGATGAACGGGCTGGCGGAGCTGATCACGGCGGCGAAGTACGCCGACCGCTGGGAGGACAAGCGGCTGGTCGTCGGCGTCTGGAACAACCATGACCTCAACCAGGTCACCTGGGAGATGCGGGCCATGGAGGGAGCGCCGTCCTTCCTGCCCTCGCAGGAGATCCCGGATGTGCAGTACGCCGCGTTCGCCCGTTCCCTGGGCCTGACGGGTATCCGGGTGGAGAAGCCGGAGGACGTCGAGGCGGGCTGGCGGGCCGGGCTGGAGGCGGACGGGCCCGCGGTGATCGAGTTCCTGACCGACCCGGCCGTGCCGCCGATCCCGCCGCACGCCACCTGGGACCAGATGGAGGCGACGGCCGCGTCGATCCTGAAGGGCGACGCGGACCGGGGCTCGATGATCAAGCAGGGCTTCAAGGCGAAGGTGCAGGAATTCCTGCCCGGGCGGGACAAGAAGTAGCCGAGTGTCGCCCGCCGCTCTTCGGGTACGCGGAGCCTCACCCCCGAAGATCTGGAGGGAGTCATGCAGCGAGGCAGTGACCGGCTGAGCGTCCATCGTGACGACGAGATGAAGCATGAACTGCAGGGTCTGCTGAGGTCGGGGCACCCCACGAGGACCGAGGAGTGGCACGACCCCGAGCCGACCGCCGAGGACGACCCGGAGGTCGCGGGCGGGCCGGTGACGCCGGGGCGCACCCGGGCCTCCCTGGCCGCGGTCCGGCTGGAGCTGGCCAAGGTGCTCGGCCGTGGCGCCTTCCCGGCGAGCCCGCGCGAACTGGCCGGCGAGCTGCGCCGGCGGTACGCGCCGGACGCCCTCGCCGAGGCCGTGGAACGGCTGCCGCGTTCGGCGCGCTACACCAACGTCCAGGAACTCGCCGAGGCCCTTACCGGGAGCTGAGCGGCAGGAGTACGCATAGCCACCCCGGCCCGGGGTACTGCGGACGGCGCCATACGGCCCGGTCGCGGTGTCGCCGTCGGCCGGGGGACGGAGGAAAGGGCCACAGTGATGGCTGAGTTCGTGAGGGACGTCATGACGCCGGGCGTGGTCGCGGTCCGCCCGGACGCCTCGCTCGTCGAGGCGGCGCAGCTGATGCGCGCACAGGACATCGGCGATGTGGTGGTGGCCGACGGTTCGCGGGTCGTCGGGATGCTCACCGACCGTGACATCGCGGTGCGCGCCGTCGCGGAGGGCGCCGATCCGCTGACGGTGAGCGCACAGACCGTGTGCACTCCCGATCCGGTCATGGTCGCGCCCGACGACCCGGTGTCCGACGCGATCACCCTGATGCGCGAGCACGCGGTGCGCCGGCTGCCGGTCGTGGAGAGCGGCCTGCCGGTCGGCATCGTCACCCTCGGCGACCTGGCCGAGGAGGAGGACCCCGATTCGGCGCTGGCCGACATCAGCCGGGCCGCACCCGACCGTGAGGTATCCGGGTGAGCCGGGACCAGGCCGCCGAGATCCGAGCCACCGGCGTCTCCGTGGACGTCGGTGATGTCACCATCCGCTATCTGCTGTACGGACTCCTGCCGGGCTGGTTCGTGCCCGGTCTCGCCGACTGGGTGATGCACCGGCGCACCCGCATCGAGGACACCGCCGGTACCAAGGAGTCACTGATCCACTCCCTGATGATGGCCGAGGTCGGCATCCCCATCGCGCTGACCCTGCGCTACGAGGTCAACCCGCTGCTGCTGACCGTGCAGTCCGCCGGGGCCGCGGTGCACGAGGCGACCGCCCTGTGGGACGTACGCACGGCCGTACGCAGCGACCGCGAGGTCAAGCCGCTGGAGCAGCACATCCACAGCTTCCTGGAGTCGCTGCCGTTCGGTGCGCTGGCGTCGATGATGTGTCTGCACGCCGACCAGGTGAAGGCACTGCTGCGCGGCGGTCGCGGCGATCCGGACGCATGGCGTCTGGTGCGGCGCCGACGGCCGCTGTCCCGCACCTATCTCGCGGGGATCGCCGCCGCCATCGGCACCTGTGTGGTGCTGCCGTACGCCGAGGAACTGCTGCGCTGCCGACGCGCGGCCCGACGGAAAACGAAACGCGCCAGGAGTGACGAGGCCCACTGGCGTGCCGAGAAAGGACGGTGAAGGACGATGCGCATCGCGTTTCTGACGGCGCCCGAGGGCGTCGAGCAGATCGAACTGGCCGACCCGTGGCGGGCGGCGGTCGAGGCGGGGCACGAGCCGGTGCTGGTGTCGACGAAGCCCGGTCAGGTGCAGGCCTTCGACCACCTCGACAAGGCGGACACCTTCGCCGTGGACGAGGTGGTCGGCGAGGTGCCGGCCGAGTCGTTCGGCGCTCTGGTGCTGCCCGGCGGCGTGGCCAATCCGGACTTCCTGCGGATGGACGAGCGCGCGGTGATGTTCGTCCAGGCGTTCTTCGAGCGAGGAAAGCCGGTCGCCGCGATCTGCCATGCCCCGTGGACGCTGGTCGAGGCGGATGTCGTACGCGGCCGGACGCTCACCTCGTGGCCCAGCCTTCAGACGGACATCCGCAACGCGGGCGGCACCTGGGTCGACGAGCAGGTGCACATCGACGACCAGGGCCCGAACCCGCTGATCACCAGCCGTAAGCCGGACGACCTGAAGGCGTTCTGCGAGGCCTTCCTGGAGGTGTTCGCCCGGCAGACGGTCTGACTGACCTGCACGGGGCTACGAATCCGCGCAGCCCCGTTCCCGGGCCCCTTCGCGTGTGCGGCCCGCGGCCACCGGACGCCGCGGGTTGCGGCGCAGATACTCGCCCTCCAGCTGCGCCATCCGGTCGTTGTGGGCGCGCAGCGCGTCGTTCGAGCCGTGCAGCAGCGTGTCGTGGCGTGTGCGGTGGATGGTCTCCAGCTCCTTCATGAGCTGCTGATCGTCCAGCCGGTCCGGGTCGACTCCGGTCATGGTGGTGCCCCGCTCGTCGTGGTCGTCCATACGGTTCGAGTACCCGCCGGATCTCGCTTTCCGCATCCACTGTACGAACACTCCACGGGTCAGCGCGCCCGTTCCACCCGCCGTTCGTCCCACACCGGCTCCGCCGTCTCGCGGACCCGGCCGTCGCTGCCGAAGACCAGGTAGCGGTCGAAGGAGCGCGCGAACCAGCGGTCGTGGGTGACCGCGAGGACCGTGCCGTCGAAGGCTTCCAAGCCCTCCTGGAGTGCCTCGGCGGACTCCAGGTCGAGGTTGTCGGTCGGCTCGTCGAGCAGCAGGGCCGTCACGCCTTCCAGTTCCAGCAGGAGGATCTGGAAGCGGGCCTGCTGGCCGCCGGAGAGCCGGTCGAAGCTCTGCTCGGCCTGGTTCGTCAGCTCGTAGCGGCGCAGCCGGGACATGGCGGCGCCGCGGTCCTGGGAGTGCTCGGTCCACAGGATGTCGAGCAGCTTGCGCCCGGTCAGCTCGGGGTGCGCGTGTGTCTGGGCGAAGTGGCCGGGGACGACCCTCGCACCGAGCTTCCACTCCCCCGTGTGCGCGACGGTCTCCCCGGCCAGCAGCCGCAGGAAGTGCGACTTGCCGGAGCCGTTGGAGCCGAGGACGGCGACCCGTTCGCCGTAGAAGACCTCCAGGTCGAAGGGTTTCATCAGGCCGGACAGCTCAAGTTGCTTGCAGGTGACGGCCCTTACGCCGGTACGGCCGCCGTGCAGGCGCATCGTGATGTCCTGCTCGCGGGGCGGCTCCTGTGGTGGGCCGGCCTCCTCGAACTTGCGCAGTCGGGTCTGCGCGGCCTGATAACGGGAGGCCAGCCCGTCGTTGTACGCGGCCTTGTTCCTGAGCGTGTAGACGAGCTGCTTCAGCTGGACGTGCTTCTCGTCCCAGCGCCTGCGCAACTCCTCGAAGCGCGCGAAGCGTTCACGCCGCGCCTCGTGGTACGTCGCGAAACCGCCACCGTGCACCCACGCGTCCGCGCCCGCCGGTCCCGGATCCACGCTCACGATCTTCTCGGCGGCGCGGGCGAGGAGTTCCCGGTCGTGGGAGACGAAGAGGACGGTCTTGCGGGTCTCCTTCAGCCGCTCCTCCAGCCAGCGCTTGCCGGGCACGTCGAGGTAGTTGTCGGGCTCGTCGAGCAGCAGCACCTCGTCCGTGCCGCGCAGCAGCGCCTCCAGCACCAGCCGCTTCTGCTCGCCGCCGGACAGTGTGCGCACCTCACGGAACTGCGCCTTGTCGTACGGCACGCCCAGCGCGGCCGTGGTGCACATGTCCCACAGCGTCTCGGCCTCGTACCCGTGGGCCTCGGCCCAGTCGGAGAGGGCCTGCGCGTACTGCATCTGCGCGGCCTCGTCGTCGACGGTCATGATCGCGTGCTCGGCCCTGTCGACGGCCTTCGCCGCCGCCTGGATACGGGGCGACGCGACCGACACCAGCAGATCCCGTACGGTCGTCTCGTCCCGTACGGAGCCCACGAACTGGCGCATCACGCCGAGGCCGCCGCTCACGGTGACCGTGCCGCCGTGCGGCTTCAGCTCGCCGGAGATCAGCCGCAGCAGTGTCGTCTTGCCCGCGCCGTTCGGGCCGACCAGGGCCACGACGGCGCCTTCGCCGACCCGGAAGGACACATCGCCGAGCAGCGCCCTCCCGTCGGGGAGGTAGTACTCGAGATGTGCGGCTTCCAGGTGTCCCATGAGGACGCATTCTGCGGGCCGCGGAGGAGTCCGGGCAAACGCTTATCGGACAGTGCCCGGCCGCCTACAGGGGCTGACCGGTCGGGCCGCTCTCCGTGCCGGGTCCGGTGGCCTCCACGACGGCGCCCGCCCACGACAGCGCCTTCCAGCCGTCGGCCGGGGAGCCCTCCAGGACGACCACGCCGGTGTTGTCGAGCGGGTGGGCGGCGGCGAAGGGGATGTCGACGTTGTCCGCGCGGGCCGCGGTCCACATGCGGATCGCCGCGCCGTGGCTGACCATGGCGACGGTCCCGACCCCGCTGTCCGCGGCCTCGGCGACCACGGCGTCGAACCGGGCCAGCGCCTCGGTGCCGCTCTCGCCGCCCGGCATCCGCAGCTCCACGTCGCCCGCGGCCCAGGCGAACACGGTCTCCATGTAGGTGCGGCCGTGCTCACCGTCGCCGGGCAGCATCTCCAGGTCGCCGGCCGTCAGCTCCCGGATGCCGTCGCGGACGATCATGTCGAGGCCGCGGGCGGCGGCGAGCGGGGCGGCGGTGAGCCGGGTGCGGATCAGGGTGGAGATGTACAGGGCCTCGATGTCCTCGTCGGCGAGTGCCTCGGGCAGCAGGGCCGCCTGCCGCTCGCCGAGCGCGGTCAGCCCCGCGCCGGGAACGGCCGTGTCCAGCAGAGTGTCCACGTTCGACGGGGTCTGGCCGTGGCGTATGAGGAGCAGGCGCATGTACGGGGTCCTCCGGGTGTCGTTCGCGTCCCGCCGCACAAGAAACGGGCACTTCAGGGTACCCGTCACGCCATGAGCCCAGACGTCGATCTCACCGTCCCGAAACCCGGCCACCATGTGCTGCGTGACTGGCTGCTCGCGCTGGACAACCGACTGTTCGAGTTCGCGGCCGAGCGCCACTGGCCCGGCGCCGAGCGTGTGCTGCCGAAGCTGAGCCGGAGCGCGAACCACGGTGTGCTGTGGTTCGCCACGGCGGCCGTCATCGCGGCGAGCCGGACGCCTCGGGGCCGCCGTGCCGCGGCCCGCGGTGTCGCCTCCCTGAGCCTGGCCTCGGCCACCATCAACACGCTCGGCAAGCGCAGTGTGCGCCGCCCGCGCCCCGTCCTCGACCCGGTGCCGCTGGTCCGGCAACTGAAGCGGCAGCCGATCACCACCTCGTTCCCGTCCGGTCACTCCGCGTCCGCGGCGGCCTTCGCGACCGGTGTCGCCCTGGAGTCCCCCGCCTGGGGCGCGGCGGTGGCACCGGTCGCCTGGTCGGTCGCCCTGTCCCGCGTCTACACCGGCGTCCACTTCCCGAGCGATGTGTTCGCCGGCGCCGCCCTGGGCGTGGGTGCCGCGTACGCCGTACAGGGCCTGGTACCGACCCGCCCCCCGGGCACGCCGGCCCGGCCCCGTGCGGACGTTCCCGCCCTGCCGGACGGCGCGGGCCTGGTCGTCGTGGCCAACACGGCCGCGGGCACCGCCGAGCGCGTGCACGCGCTGGCCCAGGTGCTGCCGCAGGCGGAGATCGTGCAGTGCTCCGCGACGGAGGTCCACGACGAGTTGGCAAAGGCGGCGGCCCGCGCCCGGGTGCTCGGTGTGTGCGGCGGAGACGGCACGGTGAACACCGCCGCCGGGATCGCGATGCGCCACGGCCTGCCGCTGGCGGTGCTGCCCGGCGGCACGCTGAACCACTTCGCCCACGACCTGGGCGTGGAGGATGTCCGCGATCTGAGCCGGGCCGTCCGCGGCGGCGAGGCCGTGCGGGTGGACGTGGGCCGGTTCGCCTGCGGCGAGCGCGACGGCATCTTCCTCAACACCTGCAGCCTGGGCGTCTACCCGGAGCTGGTGCGCGAGCGGGACCGCTGGTCGCACCGGATCGGCGACTGGCCGGCGGGCGTGCTCGCGGCACTGCGGGTGCTGAACGCCGACCGCCATCCGCTGGAGGCCGAACTCGGCGGCCGGGCACGCCCGTTGTGGCTGCTGTTCGTCGGGAACGGCACCTACCACCGGATGGGCCTGGTGCCCGGCCGGCGTGCGGATCTGGCGGACGGGCGGTTCGACGTACGGGTGGTGCACGGCGGCCGCAAACCGGCGCTGCGGCTGCTCGCGGCGGCCTTCGCGGGCCCGCTCACCCGCTCCCCGGCCCACGCGGCGGTCCAGGTGAGCCGGCTGCGGGTGGCCGGCGTCGCGCCGGGAACCCTGCTCGCCCACGACGGCGAAGTCACGGAGGTGTCGGGCGAGGTGACGGTGGAGAAGCTGCCGGAGGCGCTCACGGTGTACCGCCCACTGAACGGGAAGTCCGTATAGGTAGGAGCGCCGTCCACATAGTAAAACGCTGGTCTCAACATTCGACATGCCGACGTACGGTGTCGGCATGTCGAAACCGCAGGGGAAAGCCCGGGAAACCGCCGTCTACACCCACGGCCACCACGAGTCCGTGCTGCGCTCGCACACCTGGCGGACCGCCGCCAACTCCGCCGCCTATCTGCTCGGTTCGCTCACACCGCGGATGAGGATCCTGGACATCGGCTGCGGCCCGGGCACCATCACCGCCGACCTGGCGGCGCTGGTCCCCGAGGGGCATGTCACCGGCGTCGACCGGGCGCCGGAGATCCTGGACCGGGCCCGGGACACCGCCGCCGAGCGGGGTCTGACGAACACCGGCTTCGCGGTGGCCGACGTCCACGCCCTGGACTTCCCGGACGACACGTTCTGCGTGGTCCACGCCCACCAGGTGCTCCAGCACGTCGGCGATCCGGTGCGGGCGCTGCGCGAGATGGTCCGGGTGACGAAGCCGGGCGGGTTCATCGCGGTCCGCGACGCGGACTACGCGGCGATGACCTGGTACCCCGCGTCATCGGGCCTGGACGACTGGCTGGACCTGTACCGGAGGGTGGCCCGCGCCAACGGCGGCGAGCCGGACGCGGGACGCCGGCTGAAGTCCTGGGCGCTGGCGGCGGGCCTCACCGACATCACCGCCACCTCCGGCACCTGGACCTACTCGGCGCCGGACGAGCGGGCCTGGTGGAGCGGCCTGTGGGCGGACCGCACCCTGGCGTCGGCGTACGCCGAGCGCGCCACGGCCGGCGGTCACGCGACCCCCGAGCGGCTATGGGCCGTGGCGGACGCCTGGCGGGACTGGGGGACGCGGGAGGGCGGCTGGTTCAGCGTGCTGCACGGGGAGATCCTCTGCCGGAAGAAAGCCGAAGAAAGCCTGAGCAGGAAAGCCTGAAATCCGGATTCCTGGAAACCCGGTCAGCAGGAGGTCGAATTATGGTTCCCATTCTGCTGGTACTACTTCTGGCGCTGGTTCTTTTCGGTGCCGGATTCGCCGTAAAGCTGCTGTGGTGGATCGCGCTGGCGGTGCTGGTGCTGTGGCTGCTGGGATTCTTCATGCGAGGCACGACGGCAGCCGGGGGCAGGAGCCGCTGGTACAGGTGGTGAATCTGCTCCCCCGGTGAATCCCCGGCCCCAGGTCAGTCCCTGGGGAGCAACGGTCCGAGCGGCCCGAGGTCCAGATTGAGGTCCTCGGGCCGCAGTCCGTAGCGTTCACGGAGTTCGGTCATCCGGTCGTCGAGCAGCATCAGCGTGAGCCCGATCCGCTCCTCCTGTTCCTCGCTCAGATCGCCCTCGTCGAAGCGGCGCAGCGCCTGTCGCTCCATGAGCTGGCGCAGCAGCTCCACGACGGTCAGGACGAGCTTGACCAGGTCGCGTTCGACGGTGTCGGGCTCCAGGTCGAGCCGGTTGCGCGGGGTCATGTCAGCTCCTGAGAGTCCTGAAAGGGCGAGGGAACCTGTGCGTTCACGGAGCTGATCAGCGCGTTCAGGTCGATGCGGACCAGGTCGACGTCCGCGATGCGCAGAGTGATGTCCCCCGTGATGACGACGCCGCCGGCGAGCAGCCGGTCGAGCAGGTCCACGAGGGCGACCTCACGGCGTTCGATGACGGTCACAGGCCCTCCTCCTCCCCGGCGAACCCGACGAAGGAATAGGCCGCCCAGGGCCCGGTGAGTTCGACGCGAATTCCCGCTTCCTCATCCTTCGTGCGGTCCACGATTTCGACGAAGCTCTCGGAATCCGCACGCGGCACGAGATAGGCGGCGTTGAGCACATTCCGTCCGGAGGCGCCGGAAAGGGAGCTGTTCTGCGGGGCGTGCAGCCGGGAATCCTCGGCGCGGGCGGAAAGCGTCGCGTGCAGTCCGCTCGCGAACCTCTCCGCCTGCTGCCACTTGTCCTCGTGCGCACGGACGCGCGAACGCCGTTGCCGCAGATAGTCCCGGCCCGACGCGGCCGTCCCCGTCCCGGCGGGCGGGCCGGTCTGAGCGGGCTCCGCGTCGACGTACACCTTCACGCCCCATTCCACCCGCCCCTCCAGCCGGTCCAGGGTGCGGCGGAACTCTTCCTCGCGTGCCTCCATCATGATCCGTACGCCGCTGTCGTCCCGGAAGACGGTGGCGAGCCGGAGCGGCAGGGGCGTGGTGACCGCGGTGAGCGCGTCGATCACGCTCTGGTGGGCGCGGGCGGTCTCGGTGAGCCAGTCCAGGTCCTCCAGATGGGCCCGGAGCGGCTCTTCGGCGAAGTCGCGCTCCGGCACCGTACTGAGGACGGCGACCAGGCCGTGGTGCGTCAGCTGTTTCGGCGGCTCGCCCGCGACGCCCTTGAGCTGGGCCTGGAGCGCGGACCGGAAGGGACGGCACACGGCGTAGACGTAACGCAGGCCGGTCATGGGATCTCCTCCTGCCCTCGGCCGGGCTCCAGAGCGGCCAGCCGCTCCCGCAGCTCGGCGTTCTCACGGGCGAGCTCGTCGCGCCGGGCACGTGAGGACAGCGACGGGTCGTCCTCCCACCAGTCGATACCCATCTCCCGTGCCTTGTCGACGGAAGCGACGATCAGCCGGAGCTTGACGGTGAGCAGCTCGATGTCGAGCAGGTTGATCCGGATGTCGCCGGCGATGACGACACCCTTGTCGAGCACGCGCTCCAGGATGTCGGCGAGGTTGGCGCCGCCGTTCGAGCCGTAGGGCTCGGGAACCCGGCTGGGCGTCGTCATCGGCGGCTCCCGCCGTCGGCGTACTCGTACTCGTCGGCCTGTTCCTCGTCGGGCTCTGCCTCGTCGGCCGCTTCGTACTCGTCCTCGTACGCCTCCGGCTCGTTCTCCTCCGTCTCGTTCTCTTCTGGCTCGTTCTCCTCCGACTCGTTCTCCTCCGGCTCTTTCTCCTCCGGCTCGTTCTCCTCCGCCAGCGCGTCCTCATGGCTGCGGACGACCTCGCCGTCGCGGATCTCGCCGCGCCAGCCCTCCTCCGCCTCTCCCTTGAGGGTGATGAAGCGGACGTAGTTCTTGAGGTCGAGGCGGGCCCGGCGGCCCTGGGCACGCCAGAGGTTGCCGGTCTTCTCGAACAGGCCCTTGGGGTAGTACTCGATCACCAGCAGGACGCGCGTGAGGTTGTCCGCGAGGGGGTGGAAGGAGACGACGCCCTTCGTCGTGCCCTTCGCGCCCTCCGACGTCCACGCGATGCGGTCGTCGGGAAGCTGCTCGGTCGTGTGGGCCTTCCAACTGCGGTTGGACCAGAAGACCTTGAGCTGCCAGTCGGAGTGGGTGTCGTCGGCGCGGCTCGCGTTCTTGACGCCCTTGGCGAAGGTGCTGAACTCCTGGTAGCGGGTCCACTGGTCGTAGGCGGTGCGCAGCGGTACGCCGACGTCGACGTATTCGAGGATGACGGTGGGCTTCTTCCCCGCGCCGCCCTTGCGCTTGCCCTTGCCGCCGCCGAGGTTCTTCAGAGCGCCGACGACGTTGTCCTTCGCCCGGGAGGCGCCGAGCTCCAGGGCGCTGCGCAGCGGCCCCTTGCCCTCGGCGAGCTTGCGGCCACCGTCCAGGGCGAGCTTGGCGAAGCCGGGGCTCCGGCCCTCGGCGACGTCGTTCAGCTTGAGGGTGGTCTCGCCGAGCTTGTGGCCGAAGCCGATCAGCAGGCGCTGGGCCTGGGCGGCGAGGTACTCCTGCAGTTCGGCCTTGAGCCGGTCGGCGGCTTCGCTGTGGGCGAGGTCGCCGAGCGGGCTCGGGGTTGCTCCGCGCGTGGCGGAGCGTGCGGATCCGAGGGTCTCGGTCATCACTCACCGCCCCCCTTCGGCAGCCGGGACCGGGCACCGCGGGCGGCGCTCCTGGCTCCGGTGGTGCTCTTCCGCCCGGCGCCCGCGGTCTTCTTCGCCGCTGCCTTCTTCCCTGTCGTCTTCTTGGCCGGCGCGGTCTTCGTGCCGGCCTTCGTCCGGGCCGGGGCCTTCTTGGCCGTCTTCTTCGCGGCGGCCTTCTTCGCGGGCGGCTTCTCGGCCGTCTTCTTGGCCGGTGCCTTCATCGCCGCTTCGTTCCGCCGCGGCTCGGGCTCTTCTTCGTCGTAGTCCTCGGCACCCTCGGAATCCTCGGTGCCCTCTACGTCCTCTTCATCTTCTACGTCGTCGTCGAACTCCTCGTAGTCCTCCGCCTCTTCGGCCTCCTCGGGCTCCCCGCGCTCCTCGTCCTCCCCCTTCCTCCGGAAGCCGAGGTCGGGTGTTTCGGGCACCACGCCCGCGAGCTGGTCACGGACCTGTTCGGTACGTCCGTGCAGCCGGTCCGCGAAGGCGTCGAGCTGTCGCTCGACCATGGCGCCCGATGCCGCCTTGCCGACGCCTCGCAGGTCCTCGCGAAGCTGGTCCCCGATCTCCTTGAACTGCGGGTTGTCCGCCAGTTGCCGGGTCACCAGATCCGCGAGCGCCCGCGGGCCGAGTTGCATCCGCTTGCCGGCCACCAACGTGCCGACGGCGAACGCCAGTTTCATCTTCTTCGTACGTCCGAGGACGTATCCGGCCCCTATCGCGAGGCCCAGTCCCACTCGGTTCATCGTGCCGTCCCGTTGCCCGTGCCCGCGCTTCCGCGCAGGCCTGTCTCCAGCCGGTCGAGGAGTTCGTCCTCCTGGCGGTCGAACTCCTCCTCGCTGATCTCACCTGCCTCCAACTGATCTTCGAGCCGGGCGAGTTCGGCCCGGACGGTGGCCGGGTCGTAGTAGATCCGCTCCGCCTCGCTCAGTACCTGTCTCATGACCCAAGCGCTGCCGCGCACCGGGGCGAACGGCAGCAGCAGGATCTCTCCGACCAGTCCCACGGCTCACTCCTCGGCGGCGTCGGCGCCGAGGACGCTGCCCGCCGGCTTGGCCGGGCCGGGCTCGACGAAGCTGTACGGCGGCAGCGGGCCGTTGAGACGGAGTTCGAGGTGGGGGAAGGCCTTGCGGGTCTCTTCCACCGCGGCCATGAACCTCTCGGCCGTCGCCCGCTCCACCAGGAACGACAGATTGGCCAGCCAGCCGGTGGACTCGGGGCCCACGCTCACGGCTGCCGCGGCCGGTTCCAGGGCGGCGCGCACCTCGGTCGCGTCCTCGGCCTCGCGGGCCTTGACCGCGGCGACCACCGACTCGCCGAGCCGCAGCCGCTCTTCGTAACTGCCGCCGCCCGCCTGCCGGTTGGCCTCGGTCATGGCCCGGATCTCCGGGTTCTCGGAGAGCAGCCGGTGCAGGACGGCCTCCTCGTCGTGCACCGCCTTGACGTTGTACTCGACCTTGCCGTCCAGCGCCCGCAGCCGCTCCTTGTAGTGGTCGGCGCGCTCGGCGAGCACGCCGGTGACGGTGTCGTCGTCGGGGGCGACGCTGCCGAACCGCATGGGCAGCACACACCCGGCGGCGCCGGCCTCGGCGAGCACGGCCTGATGCGCCAGCAGGTCCCGGCGCTTGGGGCGCAGCCCCTCGGGCGCGTCGCTGACGAGGGCCGCGAGGTCCCCCGCGGTCAGGACACGGACGGGGCGCGGCGGGTCACCGACGCCGGACAGCTGCTTGGGCAGCGACGGATGGGAGGCGGCGGCGATGCCGTACACGTACGTGCTCGTGCTCACTCCTGTTCCTCCTTCCGGCGTGCGGTGGTCGACTTGCGGGCGCGCGGCCTGGGCTCGGCCTCTCCTTCCTGGCGTGCCTGCTTGAAGGCGTCGGAGACGGTCTCGGCGGCGCCGGACAGCGCCCCCTTGGACTTGCCGCGCGCGCCGGACTCGGTGATCTGGCCGACGACGTCGGGCAGGCCGGGGCTCTTGCGCGGCCCGGCCTCCAGGTCGAGCCGGTTGCACGCCTCGGCGAAGCGCAGATAGGTGTCGACGCTGGCGACGACCACGCGGACGTCGATCTTCAGGATCTCGATGCCGACGAGGGAGACCCGGACGAACGCGTCGATGACGAGCCCCCTGTCGAGGACGAGTTCCAGGACGTCGTAGAGGCCGCTGCTGCCGCCTCCTGAGCCGGCTTGCTGTGCCGGGACAACGGTCATGCCGACCGCTCCTCCTTGTCTGGGGATGTGGTGGGCGGGCGGCCTAACGGCCGCCGGGCCTGTGTGCGTCGGACCGCCCGCGTTCATAACGGCGAACGCGCCGGTAGCCGGTGAGCTGTCCGTGCGGGTCGAGATCGACCTGGTAGCTCGCGAGCAGGCTCATCGTGTCGGGGACGCGGGCCAGTTCCAGGACCTCGATCTCCAACGTCCAGCCGCCCTCGGTCTGTTCGAAGGACGACACCGTCTCCGCGGTCATGCCGGTGAGTTCGGCGAGCTGGGTGCGTGCCTGGCGCAGCACTTCCATGGGGGTCGGCCGGTCGTCCGCCCCGCCCTGCTGTTTGGATGGTTTGGGTTCGTTCTGTGAATTAGTCATGGGCGCCTCGAACGGCGAGTGGCCAAAGACGCGTTCGCCAAACCCACGGCGTCGCCTCTTTCAGTTCCGCAGTGCGTCGAGCCTGCGCCGGGCCGGACCCAGGGCGCGGCCCTTCTTCATCACTCCGCTCCAGGGGTCGGTGCGGGCCTGCTCGACGGCGTCGGCGATGGTCCAGCGGCGGGCGTCGAGGTCCGGGTCGTCCAGCTGGGTCCAGGTGAGGGGCGTGGCGACGGGAGCGCCGGGTTTGGCGCGGACCGTGTAGGGCGCGGCGGCGGTCTGGGCGTAGGCGTTGCGCTGGACGTCCAGGTACAGCCGGTCGCCGCGGTCCTTCTTGCGGGCGGCGGTGGTGAGCCGGTCGGGGTGGGCGTCGGCGAGGGTGTCGGCGAGGTCGCGGGCGAACTCCCGTACCTCGTCGAAGTCGTGCTGTCCGTTCAGCGGCACGATCACATGCAGTCCGCGGGAGCCGGTGGTCATCAGGGCCGAGGGCAGCTTCAGTTCGTCGAGCAGTCCGCCGAGCAGCCGGGCGGCCTCCCGCACCCTCTCGAAGTCGTCCTCGGACGGATCGAGGTCGAAGACCAGCCGGTCGGGCCGGTCGAGGCTGTCCGTGCGCGAGAGCCAGCGGTGCAGGGTGAGACAGGCCTGGTCGGCGAGGTACAGCAGGGTCGCGGTGTCGTCGCAGACGGTGTGGCAGACGGTGCCGCCTTCCTTGGACACCTCGACCCTGGTGATCCACTCCGGGTAGTGGTCCGGGGTGTTCTTCTGCATGAACTGTGGACCGCCGAGCCCGTCCGGCTGCCGCTGGAGCATCAGCGGGCGCCCCCGCAGATGGGGCAGCATGAACGGGGCGATGTCCCGGTAGTAGTCGACGAGGTCGCCCTTGGTGTACTCCTTCGCGTCCCCGCCGCCGGGGAAGAGCACCTTGCCGGGGCGGTGCACCTCGACCGTACGGCGGCCCGCGCGCACCGTCCGTACGTCGCCGCCGCTCATCGCACGACCGCCTCCTCCACCAGCAGCCGCCCCGCCGCCGCGATCGACTCGGCGTCGATGCCCGCGGCGTGCAGCTGCTCCTCCGGCGACGCGGAGCCCGGCATCGACCGCACGGCGAGCCGCGCCAGCCGCGGCACGGGCCGGCCGTCGAGGAACGCGGTGAGGACGGCGTCGCCGATGCCGCCCTCCTCGTGGTGGTCCTCCACGGTGAGCAGACAGCCGGTGTCCTCGGCCGCCTTGCGCAGGGTGGGCAGGTCGGCGGGCTTGACCGAGTAGAGGTCGATCACCCGGACGGCGATGCCCTCCCCCTTCAGCGCGTCGGCGGCGGCCAGCGCCTCGTGCACGGTGACACCGGCCGCGACGAGCGTCATCCGGTCCTGGTCCGAGGAGCGCAGCACCTTGCTGCCGCCGACGGGGAACTCCTCGTCGGGGCCGTAGATCACCGGGCTCTTGCCGCGTGAAGTGCGCAGATAGCGGATGCCGTCGCAGCCCGCCATGGCGGCGACGAGGTGGGCGGCCTGGTTGGCGTCGCACGGGTACAGCACCGTCGAGTCGTGCACCGCCCGCATCATCGCCAGGTCCTCCAGACCCATCTGCGAGGGCCCGTCCTGCCCGATCGCGACACCGGCGTGCGAGCCGACGAGGTTGATGCCGGCACCGCTGACGGAGGCCATGCGTACGAAGTCGTAGGCGCGGGTGAGGAACGCGGCGAACGTGGACGCGTACGGCACCCAGCCGCGTGCCGCGAACCCGACCGCATTGGCGACCATCTGCTGCTCGGCGATGTAGCACTCGAAGAACCGGTCGGGGTGTTCCTTGGCGAAGAACTCGGCCCGCGTGGAGTCGCTGACCTCGCCGTCGAGGGCGACGACGTCCTCGCGCGCGGTGCCGAGCGCGGTGAGCGCCTGACCGTAGGCGTCCCGGGTCGCGACCCCCTCTCGATGGCTCTCCTTGTCCCACCGGGGCAGTTCGAGCTGCGCGGTGCCCACGGAGTGCAGCATCCGGGCGGCGGGCGGCTCCTGGACGTGGACACGCAGGTCGCGTCGTCCGCCGAGTTCGGCGATGGCCTCGTCGGCCTCCGGCAGCGGCTTGCCGTGCAGTCCCTCGCGGTCCTGGACGGCCTCGACGCCCTTGCCCTTGAGTGTGCGGGCGAGGATCACGGTCGGCTGGCCGCTGGTCGACAGTGCCTCGCCGTAGGCGCGGTCGATCGCGTCGACGTCGTGTCCGTCGATCTCCACGGTGTGCCAGCCGAAGGCCTGGAAGCGGCGGGCGTAGGCGTCGAGGTCGTGACCGTGCCGGGTGGGGCCGCGCTGGCCCAGCCGGTTGACGTCGACGATCGCGGTGAGGTTGTCCAGATGCTCGTACGCCGCCTGCTCGGCGGCCTCCCACACGGACCCCTCGGCCAGCTCGCTGTCGCCGCACAGCACCCACACCCGGTATCCGGTGCGGTCCAGCCGCTTGCCGGCCAGCGCGATGCCGGCGCCGACGGGCAGTCCCTGACCGAGCGAGCCGGTGGCCGTCTCGACCCAGGGCAGGCGCCGGGGCGTCGGGTGTCCTTCGAGCCGGCTGCCCAGCTTGCGGAAGGTGAGCAGCGCGTCGTCGTCGAGGGCGCCGGCCGCCTTGTACATGGCGTACAGCAGGGGCGAGGCGTGTCCCTTGGAGAGCACGAAGCGGTCGGCGGCGGGGTGGGCGGGGCGGTCGAAGTCGTAGCGGAAGTGGTGGGCGAGCAGGACCGCCATCAGGTCGGCGGCGGACATCGAGGACGTGGGGTGCCCGGAGCCCGCGGCGGCCGCGGCACGGACGCTGTCCACGCGCAACTGCTGGGCGAGTTCCTGGAGTTCACCGGTGTTCATGAGGCTCCTTCCGCGGGGTCGTCGGAACGCTTGACGGGGCCGGGTGGTTCGGGGTGCTCGGTGCTGTGCGGTGCCTCGATGGACTCCGTCGCCGTCCCGGGCCGCTCGGGCGTCTGTGGCTTCTCCGGCGTCGGTGGCTTCTCCCGCTGCTCCGCCCCGCCCGGCACCCGCGCCAGTTCCGGTGAGGCCGTGTCCAGGGGCACCGACCAGGACCGTACGAGCCCCAACTGGACGGCCTGGCGCGGCAGTACAGCGTCGAGCAGCCAGTCGGCGGCCACCCGGACGCGGTTGCCGGGCATCGCCGCGAGGTGGTAGCCGCGGGTGACCGCCCCGGCGAGCGGGCCGGCCAGCGGCACGCCGAGCGGGTTGGCGGCGGCCTGCGCGCCGCCCAGGTCCACGACGAACCCCAGGTCACGGTGGCGGTAGACGCGCCGCTCGCCGATGCCGAGGGAGGCGGCGACGTTGTGGCCGACGGCCTTGCCGTGCCGCCAGGCGTGCTGCGCGGTCATCGGTGTGAAGGAGCCGGGCTTGTTCAGATCGGGCACGGCGGCCGCGTCACCGCAGGCGAACACCTCGGGCCGGCCCGGCACTTGGAGGTACGGGTCGACGATCAGCCGCCCGCGCTCCAGTGGCTGCCCGATGCCCTCGACGAGCGGATCGGGCCGCACGCCCACGCACCACACCAGCGTCCGCGTCTCCACGAACTCCCCGTCGGTCAGCAGGACTCCGTCGTGCGTGGCCTCCTTCACCGAGGTGCCCATGCGGACGTCGACGCCCCGCCGCCGCAGTACCCGGTCGGCGGTGCGCGAGAGATGCTCGTCCAGTTCGGGCAGGACGCGCGGCGCGATGTCGAGCAGCAGCCAGCGCGGGCGCATTCCGCCCCGCAGCGGATGCCCGCGCACCTGGGCGTCCGTGTACCGATGCCCCTGCGCGGCGACCTCGGTGCCGGTGTATCCGGCGCCCACGACGACGAAGGTGCACCGGGCGGCACAGCTCTTGGGGTCGTCCGCGCCGGCCGCGAGCTCCACCTGCCGGGTCACGTGGTCCCGCAGATACAGCGCCTCGGGCAGCCCGCGGAAGCCGTGCGCGTGCTCGGCGACACCGGGGATCGGCAGCAGCTTGTTCACGCTGCCGACGGCCAGCACCAGCCGGTCGTACTCCAGCGTGCCGGCGCCGCCCTCCGGGTCGGAGTAGTGCACGGTGCGCGCGTCCAGGTCGACGCCGTCCGCCTCGCCGAGCACCAGCCGTACCCGGGGCAGGGTGCCCGAGAGGGAGACGGTGACCCGGCGCGGTTCCAGGATGCCGGCGGCGACCTGGGGCAGCAGGGGCAGATACAGGAAGTAGTCGGTCGGGTTCAGCAGGGTGATCTCGGCGCGGTGCCGGGTCAGCCGGGACAGCGTGCGGGCCGCCTGATACCCGGCGAAACCGGCACCGACGATCACGATGCGGGGTCGACTCACGGTTCGCCTCCGGCGCTTTCGCTCGTACGAGGTTTTCCGCGTCCCCCTGGTCAGTGGCCCCAAACGCGGCCCGCGCGGGCGTTTCGCCCCCATGGCCAGGGATACCCGGCCGGTGACCAGGCCCGCCCCCGCCCCGGAGGTGTCCCCCCATGCCCGAGTACGGCTACTTCCTCGCGACCGAGGAGTTCGGCCCCGCAGACCTCGTCGAGCAGGCCAGGATGGCGGAACAGGCCGGATTCCAGTCGCTGTGGATCTCGGACCACTACCACCCGTGGAACGACGCCCAGGGCCAGAGCCCGTTCGTCTGGTCGGTGATCGGCGCGATCTCCGAGGCCGTGTCACTGCCCATCGAGACGGCCGTCACCTGCCCGACCGTGCGGATCCACCCGGCGGTGGTGGCCCAGGCCGCGGCGACCAGCGCGGTGATGACGAACGGCCGCTTCAGGCTGGGCGTCGGCACCGGTGAGGCCCTGAACGAGCACATCGTCGGCCACACCTGGCCGCCGGCCAGTGTCCGGATGGAGATGCTGGAAGAGGCGATCCAGGTGATGCGCCGGCTGTTCACGGGCGAGGAGGTCAGCCACTACGGCACCCACTACAAGGTCGAGAACGCCCGCCTCTACACCGTCCCCGACGAGCCCATACCGATCGACATCTCCGGCTTCGGACCGGCGGCGACCGCGCTCGCGGCCCGCGTGGGCGACGGCTACATCACGATGATGCCGGACGAGGCACTCGTGGAGAACTTCCGCAAGGGCGGCGGCGGCACCA
Source organism: Streptomyces sp. NBC_00457 (assembly GCF_036014015.1). Classification (NCBI taxonomy): domain Bacteria; kingdom Bacillati; phylum Actinomycetota; class Actinomycetes; order Kitasatosporales; family Streptomycetaceae; genus Streptomyces; species Streptomyces sp. NBC_00457. The sequence continues at coordinate 2,292,977 of NZ_CP107905.1, forward strand.
AGCCGGTGAGCGGCGGCGTGAAGGTCTGCTACGGCACCGACCGCGACGTGGCCGTACGCACCGTCCACCGGCTGTGGGCCAACCAGCTGCTGCCCGGCGAGATGGGCCAGATCCTGCCCTCGCCCAAGCACTTCGAGCAGTTGGAGCCGCTGATCACCGAGGAGATGGTGAGCGAGAAGTCGGTGTGCGGGGACGACGTCGACGAACACGTCGCCGCGCTCGCCGCGTTCGACGAGGCCGGCTTCGACCGGATCTACGTCAACCAGATCGGGCCCGACCAGCGCGGCTTCTTCGACTTCTACCGCACCAAGGTGCTGCCGCAGCTCCAGCAGGCCGGCCACTGATCCGTACGGGGGCGAGTCAGTGATGAAACTCCACCGGCCCGTGGTGTCGGTGTACACGGTGCCGACGGACGGACCCGAGGCCGACGGCACGCTGACGTGGGACACGACGACCGTGGTGATCGCCGAGGTGACGACCGACGACGCGACGGGCACGGGCTGGACCTACGGACCGGCGGCCGTCGGCGACTTCCTGACCAAGCACCTCGCTCCGCTGGTCGAGGGCCGCAGCGCCCTGGACATACCCGCCGTGCACACCGCGATGTGCCGCTCCGTGCGCAACGCCGGACGACCCGGCATCGCCGCGTGCGCGATCTCCGCGGTCGACATCGCCCTGTGGGACCTCAAGGCCCGGCTCCTGGAACTCCCGCTGGCCCGCCTCCTCGGCGTCGCCCATGAGCGGGTTCCGGTCTACGGCAGCGGCGGCTTCACGACGTACCACGACACCCATCTGGCCGCCCAGTTGAACGGCTGGGTGCACGGGCAGCACATCCCGCGGGTCAAGATCAAGATCGGCGAGAGCTGGGGCCGGGCGGTCACCCGCGACCTGGCCCGCGTCCACGCCGCCCGCCAAGTGATCGGCCCGGAAGCCGAGTTGTACGTCGACGCGAACGGCGCCTACACCCGCAAGCAGGCGGTCCGGGTCGGCCACGCGCTCGCCGAGCACGGCGTCGGCTGGTTCGAGGAACCCGTCTCCTCCGACGACCTGACCGGCCTGCGCCTGGTCCGCGACGCGCTGGTCAGCGACGTGACCGCCGGCGAATACGGTTACGACCTGCCGTACTTCGCCCGCATGATCGCCGCCGGCGCGGTCGACTGCCTCCAGGTCGACGCGACCCGCTGCGGCGGCCTCACGGAGTTCCTTCGCGCCGCCGCACTGGCTCACGCCCACGGCCTGGAGGTCTCCACCCACTGCGCCCCGCACGCCCACGCCGCCGCGGCCGCCGCGATCCCCAACCTCCGCCACATCGAGTGGTTCCACGACCACGTCCGCATCGAGGACATGTTCTTCGACGGCGCGCTGGACCCGACGGGCGGCTCCGTACGACCGCTCCGCGGGGTGGGCCACGGCTTGACGCTGCGGACGGACGAGGTGGCGGAGTTCAGGGTCGCCTGACGTTCGTTCAGGGTCGCCTGACGGCGACAAGGCGGGCCAGTCTGCGGGCCGCCAGGATCCCGGCGCCCGCGGTGAGCGCCGTACCGATCCGGCCGCGACGCCTGGAGAGCCATTCCTGCGGGCTGTCCCCGTGGGACTCCGCGTCGAACCGCCCGTGCGCCCCGAAGTCCCGCCCGTGCGGCCCGTCGGCCGGGGTCCACAGGTTGCCGGGGTCGCGGTGCTCGCCCTCGTCCCGCTGCGCGTCGAACCCGCTCCGCGCCAGATACCGGTCCAGCAGCCCCGGCGCCACCGCGTTGGCGACCAGCGTGGCCACCGTGGAGCCGCCCACCCAGTACTCCCGCCGCCGCCCGTGCCCCGCCGCGTGCACGATCGCCCGCGCCGCCACCTCCGGCTGATACACGGGCGGCACGGGCCGCGCCCGCCCCGGCATCCGGCTCAACACCCAGTCGAACTGGGGGGTGTTGACGGCGGGCAACTGCACCATCGTGGTACGGACCCGGCTCCGTTCGTGCAGCAGCTCGCACCGCAGCGACTCGTTGAACCCCTGAATCGCGTGCTTCGCGCCGCAGTACGCGGACTGCAGCGGAATCCCCCGGTAGGCGAGCGCGGAACCGACCTGCACGATGGTCCCCCGGTTCCGCGGCAGCATGTGCCGCAGCGCCGCGCGCGTGCCGAACACACAGCCCAGATACGTCACTTCGGTCACCCGCCGGAACTCGTCCGCGGTGATCTCCGTGAACGGCGCGAAGACGCCGGCGAAGGCGTTGTTGACCCATACGTCGATGCGCCCGAAGGCGTCGACGACCTGCTGGGCGGCGTCCTCCACGGCCTTGGGGTCGGCCATGTCGACGGGCACGACGAGGGCCTGGCCCCCGGCGCGCTGCACCTCATCGGCCGCCGCGGCCAGGCCCTCGCGTCCCCGGGCCAGCAGGGCGACCCGGTCGCCCCGCGCGGCGAAGGCCAGAGCCGTGGCCCGGCCCACGCCGCCGCTGGCCCCGGTGACCACGACGGCCCTGCCGCCGTTCGACAGCGGCATCCGCGACGGCGTACGCATCGCGCATCACGCCCGGTGGTGCGGCTGCTCGGGGTCGATGTCCTCGGGGCGCGGCGCGGCGGGCGGTATGCCGGCGCCCGGCACGCCGGTCGCCGGTGCTCCGGCCGCCCCGCCGAGCGTGCCCGGCGTGGCGGGCGGCACCGGCGGATAGGGCGGCGCGCCCGGGGTGCCCTGCGGCATGCCGCCGAGGGCGCGTTCACGTTCCGCGGCGAGTTCGGCCTCGCGCTCCGGCGTCGGCCGGGCCGCGGACGGCCGGGCGGAGCCACGCAGCACGTAGGCCACGATGCCCAGGATCACCGCGGTGATCAGCGCGGCGGCCCAGTCGGGCAGTCCGATGGCGAGGGCCAGGCCCACAGCGAGCGCGAGGGCCGCGCCCGCGTAGAGGGCGACGGCGCCGGACGCGGCGTACAGGACGGCCGTGCGGCGCTGCTTGCGGGTCTGCTGACGCAGTTCGTCGCGTACGGTCTCGCGCGCCACCTGCGCCAGCTCGTCGACCAGCGCCTTGTCCAAGTGCTCCAGATGATCCAAGCGGTCCATGGCCGCCGGGTACCCGCGGGCCCGTGCGCGTAACGCCCAGGGCGTCGGGTACCCGTCCGGCCCGCACCCTTCCACAGGCGCAAGCCGGCAGGAGGAAGTCAAGAGGATGACCGAACGTACCGACGTGGTGGAGCTGCTCAAGGAGCAGCACACACGGATCCGGGAACTGTTCGACGAGGTGGCGGCCCGCAAGGGCGAGGAGCGGAAGCAGAGCTTCCATGATCTCGTCCGGCTTCTCGCGGTGCACGAGACCGCCGAGGAAGAGGTCGTCCACCCCTTTGCCCGCAAGAACATCGACGGCGGCGAACTCGTCGTCAAGGACCGTATCGAGGAGGAGGAGCAGGCCAAGCGTGCCCTGTCCCGCCTCGACGACATGGACCCGGACTCGCCGGAGTTCCTCGACCTGTTCGCGGCCCTGCGCCAGGACGTGCTGGCGCACGCCGAGAACGAGGAGCGGTACGAGTTCGCCCACTTCCACCGGACCGCCGACCGCGACCGGCTGGAGACCCTGGCCCGCGCCGTGCAGGCGGCCGAGGCCCTCGCTCCCACACGTCCCCACCCGGGCACCGACACGGCCCTGAAGAACGTGGCCGTCGGCCCGGTCGCGGCCGTCGTCGACCGCACCCGGGACGCCGTACGCAAGGCCATGGGCTGACTTGGTGCCGGGGCGGGGAGATCGGGCGAAACGATCTCCCCGCCCCGGCCGTGCCAACTAGGCTCGTGCGCATGGACATTCTGGGAGCCACGCTGCGCGTCTGCGTCGACGACCTGGAGACCGCGGTCCCCTTCTACGAACGCCTCGCGGGCGGCAGAGCCCTCCGTTTCGAGCGCGGCGGCGTCCAGGTGGCCGCCGTCGGCTGCTTCCTGCTGATGAGCGGGCCGGAGTCGGAGCTGGAGGTGCTGCGCAAGGTCGCCGCGACGATCGCCGTCACGGACGTCGACGAGGCCCACAAGGTCCTCACCGACCTGGGCGCCCACATCGTCGCCGGCCCGGTGACGACACCGGTGGGCCGCAACATGATCGTGATGCATCCGGACGGCGCGATCTACGAGTACGTGGACCGCCGCGCCTGACGCCGCACGCTGCCGAAGGTCAACCGGATGCCCGCATCTCGGCGGTGATGGCCCAGCGCTCGTGGTCCCGCCAGGCGCCGTCGATGTAGAGGAAGTCCGGCGAGAAGCCCTCCCGGCGGAAGCCGCAGGCGCGGGCCAGGGCGATGGACGCGGTGTTGGCGGGCTGGACGTTGATCTCGAGCCGGTGCAGCCGCATCGGGCCGAAGGCATGGCCGACGACGAGGTCGAGGCCTTCGCGCATGAGCCCGTGCCCGGCCGCGTGCGCGAAGGCGCCGTAGCCGAGGGCGCCGCTCAGGAAGGCGCCCTGGACGATGTTGTTGATGTTGATGAATCCGGCGATGGCCCCGCCGTCCCTCTCGCAGACCAGGAAGCCCGCCTTGGTGGGGTCCTCGATCAGCCGGCCCGCATAGGCGGTGTACGCCTGTGGGCTGTCCGGTGGGAAGAGCCACGGATGGTGCAGGTCCTTGCTCTCCCGCGCGCGGGCGCTGAACTCGGCGGCGTCGTCGTAGGTGAAGTGGCGTATGCCCACACGAGGGCCTTCGGCGAGATAGCGGGATGCGGTGTGCGGCATCCCGCCACCCTATGACGGGCCCCCCTGTCGCCGGGCTACTGTCGCCGCTTCATGAGCCACCCGCCACCGGCAGCTCCAGCACCCCCGTGTCGTGAGGCGCGCTGACCACGGTCACCGGCTTGATCCCCCGGTTCCCGAAGTACGCGTCGTCGCTCGCCGCGATCACGAACCGCAGCCGGTGCCCCTTCTCGTACCGGTGCACGATCCCGGGCAGCGTCACGGTGAAACTCTTGGTGACGTCGGGAACACGGACCGGCGCGACCAGCCGGTGGACCAGCGTCTTGGTGCCGTCGGGCGCGACGTCGTACAGCTTGGCGAACAGGACGAGCTTGTCGGCGGCGTTGCCCGAATCCTGCGTCCGCTCGGTCTTCGGGGAGACCACTTTGAGCGTGGCCCTCGGCGCCCCCACGACATCGACCGTCCGGGTCAGCGGCTCGCTGGTCCATCCCAGGTAGGTGCCCGGTGTGTCGTACGGCGCCGGATCGGGCAGCCCGATGATCCCGGTCAGTGAACTCTCCGAATGGCTCGTGGAGATCAGCCAGTTGGTGTACGTACGGCTGCCGCGCGCCACCTTCTTGCGGTTGTCGACGAGCTTGCCGTCGCCGGAGAGGTACATCTTCCGGCCCGGCGCGGGCACTTGGTCCGCCGTGGCGTACGTACGGCCGGGGTCGGTGATCCAGTCGCGGTAGTAGGCGAAGGCCGGGCCCGTGTCGACGGTGCGCTGGTTGTGTAGGTAGCGGTCGAACCAGGCGAGGATGCGCTTGCCGACGTAGGAGGAGTCCAGGTTGCCCTGGCTCAGGTTGAGTTCGCCGGACGCCGGATCGGTGAGGCCGCCGCTGTGCCCCCAGGACTGCCAGATCATCTTGGTGGGGGTGCCCTGCGCCTTGAGCGCCTTGTACGTCGCCGTCGCCTCGTTGAGGTTGAACAGGCTGTCGGCCTGCCCCTGGACCAGCAGCGTGGGCGCCTCGACGCGGCTGAGGTACGACACCGGGGACACGCTGTGCGCGTAGGCGAGCATGTCGGCGGTCTTGTCGGCCGGGTAGCTGCCGGAGTTGAGGGTGCGGACGGTGTCGCAGGCCTTGGTGACGAAGTGCAGACAGGCGAGGGAGTTGATCCGGGACGGGTCGAGGCTGGGCTCCAGCAGGGGCTGGCCCTCTCCTATGAGGTAGAAGCCGTTGGTCCACTGCCATTTGAAGACGCCGGGGACGCTGCCGCTGCCGAGGACGTTGTTCGGGTCGAGGGAGTAGGCGAGGTTGTTCCAGGTGATCATCGGGACGAGCGCGTCGACCCGGTGGTCCACGGCGGCCGTCGCCAGCTGGATGGCGCCGCCGTAGGAGCCGCCGATCATGCCGACCCGGGGATCGCCGGGGCCGTCCTGGGTCACGAAGTCGGCATTCGTGCCGTCGTCGGCGGCCCGCTTACCGGCCAGGAAGTCGACGAGCCGCGAGGCCGCCTCACCGTCGATGGCCGGGTCGTCCAGCGAGATGAGACAGCCGCTCCGGCCGAAGCCGAGCCCCGAGTAGACCAGGGAGACATAGCCGCGCTCGGCGAACGCCTTGCCGATGGCGTCGGTCGAGCCGTCGTTCTTGCTGCCGCCGAAGCCGTTGGTGGCGAGCACGGCGGGTGCGGGGTGGGCGGCGTCCACGCCGGCGGGCCGGTACAGGTCGGCGTCGACGGTGCAGGTGCGGCCACCGGCCTGGACGGTGAACTTCAGTGCGGTGACGGTGTATTGGCCGTAGCGGCCGGTCGCGGTGGCGGGTGAGGTGAGTGCGAGGGGTGCGGTGAGGGCGGCGCCGAGAGCGAGGACGAGCGGGACGCGGGATCTGGGCACACGTCGGGACACGGAGACCTCCACACTGAGGACAACCCGGGATACCGACCAGTAGGTACTGGTCGGTAATCATGGTGTGGCACGTGTCAGGCGCAGGTCAATCGCTGTGACGGGTGATCCTTGACGGAGATTCAGTAGCGGTTGGCTCAGCGCAGCGCGGGTTGGTCGAACGTCAACGTGCCGGTGTCGGCGTCGAGTTCGGCCTCCAGTCCGAAGGGGATGGTCAACGCCCCGTCACAGTGGCCGAACCCGAACTCCTCCATGACCGGGATGCCCAGTCCGCCGAGCCGGTCGGCGAACACGGCGCGCAGTGCGTCGTAAGCACCGCATTCGCTCCACGAGCCGAGCGCGATCCCGGTGACGCCGTCGAGCCGTTCCGCGCGCAGGAGTTGGGTCAGCATCCGGTCGATCCGGTACGGCTGTTCGCCGACGTCCTCGATCATCAGCAGCCCGCCGCGAGTGTCTGTGCGGGCGTGGGGTGAGCCGAGGTCGGACACTAGGAGGCAGAGGCAGCCTCCGTAGGTGACGCCCCGGGCCCGCCCGGGGACCAGAGCGCTGCCCCGCGACTCGATGGTGCGGACCGTCTCGGGGGCGAGGAGGGTCGCCCTCAGGTGCTCCTGGGCCCGGGCGTTCTTGGTGAAGTCGGCGCCCGCGGCCGTCGGCCCGTACAGCGTGACCAGCCCCAGCCGCGTGGCGAACGCCTCGTGCAGCGCGGTGATGTCGCTGAAGCCCACGAACACCTTCGGCCCGGCCGCGCGCATCGCGTCCCAGTCCAGCAGATCGACCATCCGCAGCGCGCCGTAGCCGCCGCGGGCGCACAGCACGGCGTCGACGGACGGATCGCACCAGGCGTTCTGCAGATCGGCGGCCCGCTGCGCGTCGGTGCCCGCGAGGTAGTCCAACTCGCCGTGTCGGCCGAGGACATGGGGTGCGACGACCGGCTCGAGGTCCCAGCCGCGCAACAGGTCGAGTCCGGCCTGCAGTCGTTCCTCGGCCACGGGTCCGCTGGGCGCGACGACGGCCACGCGGGCGCCGGGGGCCAGCCGGGACGGACGTACCAACTGCTTCACTTGGTCAGCTCCAGGGTGTCGATGCCGGGCGGGTGCAGGCCGAAGACCTGTGCGTACAGGGAGAGTTCGGCCTCCAGGGCGCGGATCATGGTGTCGGCCCGGCGGAATCCGTGTCCCTCCCCTTCGAAGGTGATGTACGCGTGCGGCACGCGCCGGCCCTCCATGCGGGCCAGGAAGCGCTCGCACTGCGTGGGCGGGCAGATCACGTCGTCCAGGCCCTGCAACAGCAGGAAGGGCGCGGTGATCCGGTCGGCGTGCTCGGCGGGCGAGCGCTCCACGTACCGCGCGGGCACCTCGGCGAGCGGCCCGACGAGCGACTCCAGGTACTGGGACTCGAAGTCGTGGGTCTCCCCCGCTCCCCAGCCGGTCAGGTCGAGAACCGGGTAGATGATCGTGCCGCAGGCGTAGACATCGGTCGTGGCCAGCGACGCGGCGGCCGTCCAGCCGCCCGCGCTGCCGCCCCGGACGGCGAGCCGGTCACGGTCCGCGGTGCCCTCGTCGGCGAGGGCCAGCGCGACGGCCGCGCAGTCCTCGACGTCGACCACGCCCCACTGCTCACGCAGCCGGTCCCGGTACGCCCGTCCGTATCCGGTGGAGCCGCCGTAGTTGACCTCGGCGACTCCGATGCCGCGCGAGGTGAAGTAGGCGATCGCCAGGTCGAGCACGAGCGGCGCCCTGCTGGTGGGCCCGCCGTGCGCCCAGACGACGTACGGCGGCAACTCGTCGCATGGTGCGCCGCAGGCGGGGTGGTGGGGCGGGTAGAGGTGCGCGTGGATCTCGCGTCCGGCCGGGCCGGTGAAGGTGCGGATGTGCGGTTCGGGGCAGTAGGCGGGGTCGACCGCGTCCTGGTGCGCGGCGCCGATCACCTGGGCGCGGCCGGTCCGGGCGTCCAGTTCCACCACCTCGTACGCGGTGCGCGGGCTCGCCCCGACGGCGACGACCCGCTCGCCGTGCGCCGCGAGCGCCGGCGCGAACTCGGTCCAGGGGCCGGCGGCGTCGACGACCTCGCCGGTCTCCGGGTCGAGGATGCCGAGCGTGGTGGCGCCCCGGCCGTGCACGACGGCGATCAGTCCGCTCTCCAACGGGGCGAACCAGCGCTGGCCGAGCTTCCACAGCGGACCGCCGAACTCCTCCTCGCGCGGGCAGAGCGGTCGGCCGTCGCTGTAGAGGTTCCACCAGCCGGAGCGGTCGCTCGCGTACAGCAGGGAGCCGTCGGGCGCCCAGTCCACCTGCGCGATGGACTCCCCGGGGCCGCCGGCGACGGTGCGCGCCGCACGGAAGACACCGTCCACCTCCGCGACGACGAGTTCCGTGCCGTCCCACGGCATCCGCGGATGGTCCCAGGCGAGCCAGGCCGCACGCCGCCCGTCGGGCGAGATCCTCGGCCCGGTCACGAACCGGTGCCGGTCGTCGGTCAGTTCGCGTACGGCGTCCCGGTCCTCGGCCGCCGAGCCGTCCAGCGGCACCGCGGCGAGCACGCGGCGTACGTCGGTGGGCGCCTCGCCGGTGAACTCCTCCATCACGCACCACACTTCACCGACGTCCAGGCGCACCTGCGGCTCGGCCCAGCGCGGTCCGGCCGGCGTCAGCGGACGCGGCTCGCTGCCCGGCTCGTACCGGTACAGCCGCTGGTCGGCGAAGTTCACGAACACGACGAGCGGTCCGGCGACACCGGCCCAGGGCTGTCCGCCGTACTCGATGACGCGACTGCGCACGTTCCACGGCGCGGGCAGCATGGACTCCTCGGTGCCGTCGGTACGACGCCTCACGAGCGTGCGCCGTCCGCCCTCCGTGGGCCGTGGCTCGGTCCACCAGGCCTCGTCGCCGACGAAGCCGACATACTCGGGGTGCCCGTCGTGCGCGGCGGCGAGGGCCGCGTCGATCGGGGACGGCCATGAGCCGAAGGCCAGCTCCATGCCGCTAGGCCGTCCGCAGGAAGCGGTCCAGGACGTGGACACCGAAGTGCAGCGCCTCGACGGGGACCCGCTCGTCGACTCCGTGGAAGAGGGCCTGGTAGTCGAAGCCTTCGGGGAGCTTCAGCGGGGTGAAGCCGTAGCCGGTGATGCCGAGCCGGGAGAACTGCTTGGCGTCCGTGCCGCCGGACATGCAGTACGGCACCACATGCCCCTCGGGCGCGAACTCCTCGACCGCGGCACGCATCCGCGCGTACGTCGGCGAGTCGACCGGCGCCTGGAGGGCGACCTCGCGATGGTGGAACTCCCAGTCCACGTCCGGTCCGGTGAGCCGGTCGAGGGTCGCGCGGAACTCGTCCTCGGCGCCGAAGAGATACCGCCCGTCCACGTACGCGACGGCCTCCCCCGGGATCACATTGACCTTGTAACCGGCGTCCAGCATCGTCGGGTTGGCGCTGTTGCGTACGGTGGACTCGACCAGCTTGGCCACCGGGCCGAGCTTCTGCAGCAGCCCGTCCACGTCGTCGAGGTCGGCCTCGATGCCGTAGAGGGCGGCGAGTTCGGTGAGGGCCGCGCTGACCGTCGGGGTCAGCCGGAGCGGCCACTCGTGGTCGCCGATCCGGGCGATGGCGGCGGCGAGGCGGGTCACCGCGTTCTCCCGGTTCACCTTGGAGCCGTGTCCGGCCCGTCCGCGCGCGGTGAGCTTCAGCCAGCCGGTACCGCGCTCACCTGCGGCGATGGGGTAGATCTGGCGCCCGCCGCCGTCGTGGAAGGTGAACGCCCCCGACTCGCTGACGCCCTCGGTGCAGCCCTCGAAGAGTCCCGGGTGCTGGTCGGCGAGGAACCCGGACCCGTCCTCCGCGCTCGCCTCCTCGTCGGCGGTGAACGCGATGACGAGGTCCCGTCGGGGCCGTACGCCCTCGCGCGCCCAGGCGCGCACGACCGCGAGGATCATCGCGTCCATGTTCTTCATGTCGACCGCGCCGCGCCCCCAGACGACGCCGTCGCGGATCTCCCCGGAGAAAGGGTGCACGCTCCAGTCGGCGGCTTCGGCGGGTACGACGTCCAGATGACCGTGGACGAGGAGCGCGTCCGCGGACGGGTCCGTGCCCTCGATCCGGGCGACGACGTTCGTACGGCCCCGGGTGCGCTCCAGCAGCGTCGGCTCCAGGCCCGCCCCGGCCAGCCGCTCCGCCGCGTACTCGGCGGCGGGCCGCTCCCGGCAGTCGCCGCCCCCGCGGTTGGTGGTGTCGATGCGGATGAGGTCGGACGTGAACCGGACCACCTCGTCCAGCGCCTGCTGGTCAGCCATACTGCTCCTCCACCGCGGCCGAGACGATCGTGGTGACCGCCTTGAAGGTACGGATCCCCTCATACATGGTGTCGCTGGTGTACGCCACCTTCCGCTCCCCGATCCGCTCCACCCCCGGCACGACGGTCGCGGCCATCGCCAGATGCTCGGCGTCAAACTCCAGGGCGACGGTGAACGGTCCCCCGGCGACGGGCTCGTGCCGCACCGCCAGCGCCGCCGCCTCCTTGGCCGCGGCCCGGATGTCGGAGGCGGCCCTGGCCGGCGTACGGCACACGGCCGCGTACCGCGACACATGGTCCTTGACGGCGACCTTCAGCGCCTCGGGCGCGTACCCGAGCGCGTCCTCGCAGGCCACGTCGTCACCCGTGACGAGGACGACGGGCACCCCGTACTCGGCGACCACGTGCGCGTTGAGCAGCCCCTCGCTCGCCCGTACGTCGTTGACCCACACCCCCGTGATGGAGTTGGCGAGGTAGGTGTGGGCGAGGACGCCCTCCATGCCGGCGCCCGCGTGATAGCCGACGAACGCGATGCCGTCCACGTCGCCGTGCTGCACGCCCTCCACCATGGAGAGGGACTTGTGCCGCCCGGTGAGCATCTGGGCCCGCTCGTCGAGCCGTTCGAGGAGCAGATTGCGCATCGTCCAGTGCGCTTCGTTGATGAGCACGTCGTCCGCGCCGCCGTCGTAGAAGCCCAGCACGGCCGCGTTCACATCCGAGGTGAACATCGACCGGCACCGCTCCCACTGCGGTGTCCCCGGCAGCACATCGGCCGGCCAGGTGACGCCCGTCGCGCCCTCCATGTCGGCGCTGATGAGGATCTTCATACCGCCTCACGTTACGCGCCGGCGAGGCGACTTCCTACGAGGCTGCCCTGGCACACTTGTCGCCAGACGGCGAGCGGTACTTGACCACCATGCGTGCGCACGTGTCGATGACATGGCGGCGGATCATGCCCCATCGGGTGCCGATTCCTGGAGCTCGGCCAGGGTCAGGACGTGGCCGCCGATGCCCCAGCCGCCGTCGGGGACCTCCTCGACCAGGACCAGGGTGGTGGCGCGGGCACGCTCACCGTAGATCTCGACGTACAACTCGGTGACACGGGTGACGATCTGCTCCTTCTGCTTCTCGTCGAGGGTGCCGGCGGGGACCTTGAAGTTGGCGAACGGCATGGTGATTCACGCTCCGGTCGGTGGTGACGGGTGCTGTCCCCTCCACCCTGTGCCGGAACGACGACGACACCCAGGGCTGCGCCCACCCTGGGGTCGGCGCCCCCTGGATACGGACGGGCGCGCGGGTGAGGATGGGAGCGTGCCCCGTCCCGAACTCTCCGCGTTCCTGAAGTCCCGCCGTGATCGTGTCCGGCCGGCCGATGTGGGCCTGACCGCCGGGCCCCGGCGGCGGGTGCCCGGTCTGCGCCGGGAGGAGGTCGCGCAGCTCGCGGGCCTGTCGGCGGACTACTACACGGAGTTGGAGCGGGGCCGGGGTGCCCAGCCCTCGGCCCAGGTCGTGGCCGCCCTCGCCCGCGCCCTCAGGCTGAACGACGACGAGCGCGACCACCTGTTCCACCTCGCCGACCGCCCGGTGCCCCCGGCGGCGCACGGCCCGACCGCGCACGTCCAGCCCGCCCTGCTCGGTCTGCTGGACCGGCTCACGACCACACCGGCCCAGATCATCACCGACCTGCACGAGACCCTCGTGCAGAACGAACTGGCCGTCGCCCTGGTCGGTCGGGCCGCCGAGGTGCGCGGTCCGCGGGCGAGTCTCGTGTACCGCTGGTTCACCGACCCGGACGCCCGCACGCTCTATCCGGTCGAGGACCACCCGCACCATTCCCGCGTCTTCGTGGCCGACCTCCAGGCGGTGGCGGCCCGGCGGGGCCGGGACGGCGAGGTGCAGCGGATGGTGGCCGCGCTGCGGCGGCACAGCGCGGAGTTCGCCGCCTTGTGGGACACCCACGACGTGGCCCTGCGCAGGGCCGACCACAAGCGCATCGTCCACCCCGCCCTCGGCGTCATCGAGCTGGACTGCCACAGCCTGTTCAGCGAGGACGGCCACCAGCGTCTGCTGTGGTTCTCGGCCCCGCCCGGCACCGAGGGCGCCGCCCGACTGGAGCTGCTGTCCGTCATCGGCACCCAGGACATGGCCGCCGACACAAGCGGCTGAGCCGGGCGCCCGTCACTCCGCCCGCAACGCCCCCGCCACCCGCGTCCGCGCCGCCCACCCCGCCGGCAGCAGTGCCCCGGCGACGGCGATCAGCACGCCGGAAAGCGCCAGCAGGGTCAGATCGGGGACGTCGTACACATCGATGAGTTCCGACGGGAAGCGCACCCCCACGGCCCGCCCCATCTCCGGCATGACGTACCCGTGCAGCGCCACCCCGAGCGGGACGCCGATCGCCCCGGCGGCCAGGCCGATGCCGGCCACGGCGGTGAGGACCTGGGCGACGGTCTGGCGCGGTGTCATGCCGAGGGCCTTGAAGATGCCGAGGTCGCGGGTCCGGTCGCGGGTGTCGAGCACGACCGTGTTGAGGACGCCGAGGCAGGCGACCGTCACCAGCATGGCGGTGAGCATCGCGATCAGCGCCCGCATGGCCCGGATCACGGTCGACTCGCCCTGCTCGGTGAGGGCCGCCTCCCCGCCGGTCGCCTCGAGATCCGCGTTCAAGGAGTCGACATAACTCCGCGCATCCGCACCGGACTTGAGCCGCACACTGAAATCGCTCGGCAGGTAGTCGATGTCGAGCGGCGCCAGTGCCGAGAACGAGGTCCGGACGGTCATCCCCTCCTCGCTCAGGTCGAAGACCTCCCCCACGATCCGCAACCGGACGGTCCGGCCCTGCTCGCTCAACGTCACCGTGTCCCCGACCTTCACACCCGTCACCGTCAGGAAGCGCGAACCGGCGACCGCCTCGCCGCTCGTGTCGAACCAGCGGCCGGACACCATGCTGTGCCGGCTGTGCGCCGCGTCCCCGTCGTACGCCACCACCGGCACCCCGCCCTTCAGGCCCGCCACACGCACCTCGGACCGGGCGGTGCGGTAGGACGAGGCCGTCTCCGGCCGGGACTTGATCGCGGCCGCCACCACGTCCGGATCCACCGGGCCGCCGGGCGCCGCCCCGGGTTGCGGCGGCGACATCGTGCGTACGGTCACCTCGCCCGCCGCCAGGTCGGGTTCGCCGTCCCGCTGGATCGCGAAGAGCGTGCTGCCCAGCCCGACCGCGAACGTCACCGCCAGCGCCCCGAACGCCACCGCCGCGGCCATCGTGCCCGAGCGGGCGGGCCGGGCGAACGGACCCGCCAGGCCCAGGGTCACCGGGCGCGGCAGCGGCAGCCGGCCCAGCAGCTGCCGAACTCCGCGTCCCCGGGCGGCGGTTGCTGCGCGACCGACCCCGAGCACCGAGGCGGTGCGCAGCCGGGCCGCCCGCAGTGCGGGGCCGAACGCGGTGAGGGCGACCACCGCGAGGACGCCGGCCGGCACCACCAGGTTCACCCACAGCGGGATCAGCAGCATGCCCGTCCCGTAGGCCGCCGCCAGCTCCGCCATCAGCGGCACGGCGAGCAGACCGCCCAGTGCCACACCCAGCGCGGCGCCCACCGCCGCCGGGATCAACGCCTGCGCCACATAGGCCCGCCCCACCTGGAGCGGGGTGAGCCCGAGGGACTTCAGGATGCCGATGCGCCGGGTCGCGGCACTCACCGCGCCGCTCACCACGATGCCGATCACCAGCACCGACATGGCCAGGCCCAGCAGGGCGAAGGCGGTCACGAAGGGGATGTACGCGGCCGTGGTGGCCTCGGCGGCCTGCTTGACGTCCAGATAGGACTGCGTGCCGGTGAGCGTGCGGGCGGGCACGGCGGCGGCGATCGCGTCACGTCCGGCGGCGATATCGGCGCGGCTGTCCGCGTCGGTGAAGCGGTAGAGCATCTGGTACGACGGCTGCGCGTCCAGAGCCGTCAACTGCGCCGGTACGACCCACGCGTCGGCGCTCTCGCCCACGGACTCGGCGATGCCGACCACGGTCAGCTCCACGTCCCCGGCGTAGACGGTGCTGCCGGGCCCCATGCCGGGGTTGCCGGATCCCGCCTCCAGCACGATCTCGCCGGGCTCTTTCGCCCATCGGCCCGTGACCAGTCCGAGGTCGTCCACGGCGGCGTCGGCCGAGGCCCGTCCGGCCACGGTGAGGGGCGGCGGGGTGATGCCGGGCGGGCCCCCGTGGGCGGGGCTGAGACGGACGGAGGTCACGGCGAACGGGCCCGCGGCGGCCTTTACGCCGTCGGCGGAAGCGGTCTGCGCGAGCTTCCCCGGCGCCACTGAGGCGAACTCCGCCGTCAGATGCGCCCCGTGCTGCCGCGCGAAGGCCCGGTCGAACGGTGCCTGCGACGCCACCAGCAGCCCCACCGCCAGCACGGACGCGGCCACAGACAGCAGCGTCGTCAGCACGATCACCGCGGTCTGCACCCGGCGCCTGCCGACACCGGCCCGTACGACCCTCCCCAGCGCCCCGCTCATGACGCCACCGCCGCCACATCGCTCGCGATCCTGCCGTCGACCAGCTCGATCGTCCGCGTCGCGCACGACTCGGCCAGCGCCAGGTCGTGGGTGACGAGGACGACCGTCTGCCCGTCCCCGTTCAGTTCACGCAGCAGCTCCCGCACCTCTGCGCCCGAGGCGGTGTCCAGCGCGCCCGTCGGCTCGTCGGCGAGCAGCAGCGGTGGGCGGTTCATCAACGCCCGGGCCACGGCGACCCGTTGCCGTTCGCCGCCGGAGAGCCGCCCGGGGTAGGCGCGGGCGTGCCGGTCGATGCCGAGGTAGGTGAGGAGTTCGGCGGCCCGGGCGGCGGCCTTCGCGCGGGGCACGCCGGAGAGCTGGGCCGGCAGCAGCACATTGTCGGCGACCGTCAGATCGTCGAGGAGATTGAAGAACTGGAACACCATGCCGATGCGTGCGCGCCGGTAGCGGGCCGAGGCGCTCTCGCTCAGCTTGTCGATCCTGAGCCCGTCGACGGTGACACCGCCCGCGCTCGGCCGGTCGAGTCCGGCGATCAGATTGAGCAGCGTGGACTTGCCGCTGCCGGACGGCCCCAGCACCGCGAGCGCCTCCCCGGCCCGCACCTGAAGCGTCAGCCCGGCCAGCGCGGGCGGGCCCTGGTCGTACTCCTTGCGCACGTCACGCAGGTCGATCAGCGGATCGGTCATGGCTCGCCCCTCATGGATCGGTGTGGTCCGGCCCGAAGCTAGGCGCGAACTTCAGGCGCGCACGTCGGCCGCGATGGGGAAGGCCCGTACCGTGCTCGGTGGAGCCGGGGCCGGGTCATCCCCGCGATGTACACCCCAGGCGTACGCACCTGCGTCGTACGACGGATCCCGCCGGCCCGGTCGGCTTGACACACTTGCCCGGTGGACGGTGCCGCGGCGATACCGCTGAGAAAACCGGCCTCGTGGCTGCGTGCGGCGGCCCGGGGTGTCGCCGGTGTGCCCCCGCGGCTGTCCCGTTGGGCGTGGGCGGCGGACGCGGTGCTCGCCCTGGTGCTGGCGGTGGGGACCGTCAGCGCCGACCTGGACCGGTCCTATGTGCAGGACGCGTCCGAGGAGATGCTCAAGCACGAGGGGCGCCTGCCGGACCGGGGGCTGGTGCCCGTCCCGCCGGCCCCACCGGGCACCGTCTTCCCGGTCGTCGAGCACTCCCTGGGTCCCCTCCCCTGGTGGGCGGTGGTGCTGGCGGTCCTCACCGCCGTCCCGCTGGCCTGGCGCAGGCACCGTCCGCTGGCCGCGTTCTGGGCGGTGCTCTTGGCCACGGCACTGTTCCATCTGAGCGAGGTCAACCAGAACGCCACGGCGGCCACGTTCGCGTCGGTGCTGATCGCGGCGTACAGCGCGGCCATGTACAGCCCGCACCGCAAGGCGGCCGGGGCGAGCCTGGCGGCGGGCGCGGCGCTGCTCGCGGTCGGCAAGCTGGTCCCGGACGTCGACCGCACGCTGATCCCGCTGCTGGTGCTGGCGCCGGTCGCGCTGGCCGCCAACGGCCTGCACGCCTGGCGGCACCGGGTCAAGGCCCTGCGGGCCGAGCAGGAGGCGGCGACCCGGCGGGCGGTGGACGAGGAGCGGCGGCGCATCGCCCGCGAACTGCACGACGTGGTCACCCACAACGTGAGCATGATGACGATCCAGGCCGGCGCGGCCCGCAAGGTGCTGGACGTCTCCGCCGACCAGGCCCGTGAGGCGATGCTGGCGGTGGAGGCGGCCGGGCGCACCGCGATGTCGGAGCTGCGGCAGGTGATGGGCCTGCTCACGATGGCCGCGGACGGCTCACCGGAGAACCTGGACCTGGCACCGCAACCCGGCCTGGACCGGCTGGCGGAGCTGGTGGACCGGGTCCGCGGTACGGGAGTCCCGGTGGAGCTGACCGTCACGGGCACCCCGCGCGAGCTGCCCGCCGGCGTGGACCTGGCCGCCTACCGTGTCGTACAGGAGGGGCTGACGAACGCCGTGAAGCACGCCTCGGGGGCGAGCGTGACCGTCACCGTCGCGTACGCGCCCGGCGAACTGCGGGTGGACGTCCAGGACTCCGGCGGTGTACCGACGCCCGCCGAGGGCAACGGCCGCGGCCTCATCGGGCTGCGCGAACGGCTCGCGGTGTACGGCGGTACGCTCCACAACGGCAGGCGCCCGCGCGGGGGTTACCGGATCCGAGCCGTGATCCCGATGGAGGCGATGTGACCGAGGCGCCCCGGGTGGTGATCGTCGACGACCAGGCCCTGGTCCGCACCGGCTTCCGGATGATCCTCGCCGCCGACGGCATCGACGTGGTCGCGGAGGCCGCCGACGGTGACGAGGCCGTCGCGGCGGTACGGCGCACCCTCCCGGACGTCGTCCTCATGGACGTCCGGATGCCGGGCACCGACGGGCTGGAGGCGACGCGCCGGATCCTCGACGGCGCCCAGAGCCCGCCGCCCCGCGTCATCATCCTCACCACCTACGACCTCGACCAGTACGTCTACGCCGCCCTGACCGCGGGCGCCAGCGGCTTCCTGCTCAAGGACGTCACCCCGGAGCATCTCGCCGCCGCCGTACGCCTGGTCCGCTCCGGCGACGCCCTGCTGGCCCCCGCCATCACCCGCCGCCTGGTGGAGCGCTTCGCGACCGCCGACACCCGTACGGCGTCCCTGCACCGCGATCTGTCCGCGCTCACCCCGCGCGAACTTCAGGTGCTCGAAGCGCTGGCCCGCGGACACAGCAACGCGGAACTGGCCGGACGCTTCCAGCTGAGCGAGGCCACGGTGAAGACACACGTGGCCCGCATCCTCTCCAAACTCCGCCTCCGCGACCGCGCCCAGGCGGTGATCGCCGCCTATGAGACGGGACTGATCAGTCCGGGTGCCGGGCAGGACGGCTGACCGTCCGTCAGGCGGTGCGCCCCGCCAGCAGCCACCTCGACGGCAGTTCGATCCGGGTGCCGTCGGAGGCGAACTCCGTGGTGATCAGCGACAGTTCACCACTGGCGAGGACCGTGAGCCCGGCCGCGTTCAGATACACGGGCACCGCTTCGTCGGCGACCTCGCCGGGCGCGATGCCGTGCCGGAAGACGGGTGCCAGCTTGGGCGGCGGACCCGCGGGGCTCTGGGCGAGGCCCATCAGGACGGGCCGTGCGGCCTCGGAGAGTTCGACGAGGAAAGCCCGGCCGCGTTCCCCGACGAGCGCGGCGATACCGTCGACGAGGGTCTGCCGGTCCTCGGGTTCGGCCTGGTGGAGCACGCCGCGCAGATAGACGTTGGTGTCGCCGAGTTCCGCGTGCAGCGCCTGAGCCTCGGTCTTCTCGCACGCGTCCAGCACCCGGTAGGTCGCCTGCCCGGCGGGGTCGGCGCGGCGGGCGTGGTCGATGGCCGCCTCGGACAGGTCGGCGCCGATGACGTGCGGGAAGCGGTCGGCGAGGAAGCGGGTCTGGCTGCCGTTGCCGCAGCCGAGGTCCACCATCGGCAGGTTGGGGTCGGGCAACTGCGGCTCGAAGATCGCCAGATGGACCCCCACCGTCAGCGTGGGCTCCGCGTCCCAGAACACGGCGCCCTGCTCCTCAGGAGCTTCCCGCCAGAAGCCCTCCCAGGCCTCCCGATACCGACTCGTCACGCTCATGCCGAACTCCCCAGGGTGCGACGGCCGCCCATCGCGAGTGACGGGCGACTACGGTCTATCGTGCACTGGTCACGGCATCAAGCGCGTGGCGCATACCTTCACGCCGCATTCGAGAGTCGCAAGCCCGTACACACCCCGTGCGCCCCTAGCGCCCCAAAGGGGCGCGGGGAACTGCGCGACCAGCCCCCACCGACCCGCAGGCGAATTACCGCGCCCCCCGCGGAGCGCGCGGCAGCGTCAGTTCGAACCAGACCGTCTTGCCGGCCTTCGTCCGACTCGTGCCCCACTCCCGCGCGAGCGTGCTGACCACCCGCAGACCACGCCCGAACTCGTCGCCGGGGCCCGTGCTCAGCAGGGTCGGCAGTTCGTGGTCGTCGTCGTCCACCTCGCACAGCAGCGTGTCCCCGCGCACCAGCCGCAGCTCGATCGGACGGCTGTGGGAGTGCCGTACGGCATTGGTGATCAGCTCACTGACCATCAGCGCCGCGCCGTCGGCGAGCTTGGCGAGCCCCCAGTCGTGGAGCTGTTCGCGGACCGCGGCACGCGCCCGGCCGACCTCGAGCGGATCGAGGGGGAGCCGCCATTCGGCGACGTCGTCGGGCTCGATGCCGTTCAGGCGGGCCATCAGCAGGGCCACGTCGTCCTTGCGGCCACCGCGGGTGTTGAGGGCGCGGATGATGGTGTCGCAGGCGTCGTCCATGGAGGCGGCCGGGTGGGCGGCCGACTCGCACAGGGTCGCCAGTCCCACGCCGATGTCCTCGCCGCGCACCTCGACCAGGCCGTCGGTGCACATCACCAGCCGGTCGCCGGGCTCCACGCGCACGCGTACCGCCTCGAAGGGCACCCCGCCGACGCCGATCGGCGCACCGGTCGGCAGGTCGAGCAGTTCGCTGTGCCCGTCCTCGGCGCGGACCAGCACCGGCGGGATGTGGCCCGCGTTGGCGATGTGCAGTTCGCTCGCGATCGGGTCGTAGACGGCGTACAGACAGGTGGCGAGGTAGGTGTCGCCGAGCCGCTGGGCGAGGTCGTCGAGGTTGCGCAGCAGCTGCGCGGGCGGCAGGTCGAGCGCGGCCATGGTCTGGACGGCCGTACGCAACTGGCCCATCATCGCGGCCGAGTTGAGGCCGTGGCCCATGACGTCGCCGACGACGAGCGCGGTGCGGGCACCGGGCAGTTTCACGGAGTCGAACCAGTCGCCGCCGACCCGGCCGAGCAGGGTGCCCGGCAGATAGCGGGTGGCGATGTCGCAGCCCGCCATGCGCGGCGGGATGTGCGGCAGCATGCTGTCCTGGAGGGTCTCTGCGACGCTCTCCTGGTACGTGTACATGCGCGCGTTGTCGAGCACGAGGCCCGCGCGGGCGGCGAGTTCGGCGCCGGTGACCCGGTCCATGTCGTTGAACTCGACGCGCTCGGGGTGGCGCAGCAGGATCATGAAGCCGAGGACCACATTGCGCGCCTTCAGCGGCACGACCAGCATGGAGCGGCCCGTGATCAGCGGCCGGATGTCGCGCTTCTCGAACTGCGAGGCGATGGCGTGCCCCATCTGCTCGCTGATGCGCGGCACGAGGACGGGCTCACCGGTGGTCATGCACTGGAAGAACGGCGTGTGCGCCGGGAACGGCATGGCCTCGCCGACCGGCACGACATCGTCCCAGCGGCCGGGTTCGTCGGTGTGTTCGAGGGCGACCCGGTGCCACATGGTCGTCGTGTCGGGCACGCCGTCCGGGAACCCCTCGCCTGCGACGACCTGTTCCCGCAGATAGGTGCCGGCGACGTCGGTGAAGCGGGGGACGACGGCCCGGCTGACCTCGACGATGGTCTTCGCCAGGTCGAGCGAGGTGCCGATGCAGCCGCTGACCTCGTTGAGGAACTCCAGCCGCTCGCGTACGGCGGTGTACTCGAGGTCCTCGCTCTCGTCGGCGAACTCCCGCGGCACCGGCAGACCTTCGGCCCGCGCCCGTGCCGCCCGCTCGCGACGCGCCTTGCGCTCGGCCCGCCGGGGCACTCCCCAGTCGGGGGTGACGGGCACCCGGTCGTTCTGGCTGAACTCCAGGACGGGGTAGCCCAGTTCGAGGATCTGCGCGACGATCCGGGCGCCCTCGCCGACGCTCATGCTCGGCAGGATCTCGGGGAGGCGGCGGGCGAGTTCCTCGGCGCCGGGGAAGTCGGTGTGCAGGGCGAAGCCGGGGGCGATCCGCTCGAAGACCGCGTCCTCGTCGTCGTGGCGCAATCCCGCCGCGTCGGCCGCCAGCACCAGCAGCTTCTCCCGTCCCGGGCCCACCAGCGGGTACGCCCACCACAGGACGTCCGCCCGCTCGTCCGCGGCCACCGCGAGGCGGGCGCGGCCCGCGGCGGGGTAGGACAGCCGCCCGCCGAGGGAGGATTCGAGATCGGGTCCGAGTCCGTCGTAGGCCGCCGCGTAGATCCCGTACAGGGTGACGTCGTCCTCCTCGGGGAGGGCGCCGGAGACGGGGAGCAGGTCGAGGGCGGGACGGCCGATCGCGTCCTCCTTGGCGGCGCCGAACAGCCGCCGTGCGCCGGTGCTCCAGTGCGACACCAGACCGTCGCGGTCCACGACGACCACGGCCAGGGGGATACGTCCGACAGCGGCGGACTCCGCCGCGCCGTCCTCAGCTCCGCGGCTGGGAGGTACGTCCCTCTCGGTGCCACGGTCCATGTCCCCGGCCCTCTCTCCCCACGGCTCCGCAAGATCTGTGCCGCCGTCACCACGGTACGGCGGTGACCGCTCACGATGTGCCGCAATACGGGAATTGACGCAACCGGAGCGCCCCGGCGCACGGGCCCGCGCCCGTCGGGCGTTTCAGTCCTCGTGCCCCAGCTGGAGGTCACGCTCCGTCCGTCCCCCGCCCGCCACTTGGAGCACGGTGGCCACGGGCGGATACCCGGCGGCGATGACGGTGTACTCGCCGCTCGCCAGGTCCACGAACCGGAACGTTCCGTCGGCTCCGGTCGTCAGCGTGTCCACGACGTTGCCCGCCGCGTCGAGCAGCGTCACGCGCGCGTCGTCGACGGGACGCCCGCCGCTCGCGCGCACGGTGCCGCGCAGCACGGCACCGCCGGCGAGTTCGATGTCCTGGCGGGTCTCGCGGGCGGCCTGGACGGTGACGGGCAGCGCGGTGGGCCGGAAGGCGGGCGCGCTGGCGGCGAGGGTGTACTCCCCGGCGACCAGTTCGCCGATGACGTAGCCACCCTCGCGTCCGCTGCGGGTGCTGGCGACCACCTCGCCGTGCACGTTGGTCAGCGTGACGGTGGCTTCCCGCACCGGCGTGCCGTCGGCGGTGAGCACGCTCCCGGCGAGCCGTCCGGCGCCGCCGAGGACGACGTCCAGGTCGACGGGGCGTTCGCCGACGGTCACGGAGACGGCCTGCGGCTGATGCCCGCCCGCCGCCGCGATCAGGACGTACGACCCCGGCCCGGGCGTGGACAGCGCGTACCGCCCGTCCTCACCGCTCGCGCCCCGCCCGATCTGCTGTCCGGTGACATCGATGAGCGTGAGCGCCGCGCGCGGGACGACGGTCCCGTCGGGATGCTGCACCGTGCCGCAGACGGGGATTCCGGCGGCGTACGGGGAACGGGCCTGCGGGACGGTGGCGTGCACGTACGGGGGCTCCGTCTCGGTGGCGGGTGCGTTGTGGGACACCAGGGGTTTCTCCTTGAGAAAGAGGGCGATGAGCAGGCCCAGCACGAGCACCGGCACCAGATAGACGAAGATCCGCGGCATGGCGTCGGCGTAGGCCCGGATGTACGCGTCGCGCAGCTCCGGTGGCAGCGCGTGAACGAGCTGCGGAGTGATCGACTCGGGGTCGGGCAGCCCGGCTCCCGCATGTGCGGGGAGGCGGTCGGCCAGGGCGTCGGTGAGCCGGTCGGCGAAGAGGGTGCCGAAGACGGCGGCGCCGACGCTGCCGCCGATCTGCCGGAAGTAGTTGTGGGCGCTGGTGGCGGTGCCGAGGTCGGCAGGGCGCACGGAGTTCTGCACGGCGAGGATCAGGACGGGCATCACCATGCCGATGCCGGCTCCGAGGACCGCCATCCAGATGCTGTAGTGCAGTCGGGGTGTGTCGATGTCGAGCCCGGACAGCAGCCACATGCCGACGACGGAGAGGGCGCTGCCTAGGACCGGGTGGATCTTGTAGCGGCCGGTGTGGCTGATGAGTTGTCCGGAGACGATCGAGGCGATGACGATGCCGCCCATCATGGGCAGCATCAGCAGCCCGGACTCGGTGGCGCTCGCCCCGTCGACCATCTGCAGGAAGGTCGGCAGATAACTGGCGGCGCCGAACAGCGCGACACCGATCACGAGGCCTACCAGACCGGTGATGTTGAAGACGGAGTCCTTGAACAGCCGCAGCGGGATGAGGGGTTCGGGCGCGAAGTGCTCGGCGACCAGGAAGAGCAGGGAGGCGACCGCGGCGCCCGCACCCAGGCCGAGGACGACGCGGGAGTCCCAGGCGTACTCGGTGCCGCCCCAACTGGTCAGCAGCACAAGGCAGGTGGAGGCGGCGGCGAGCAGCAGCGAGCCGAGGATGTCGAGCCGGGGCTTGGCCTGGGGCTTCGGCAGCTTCAGTACGACGGCGACGACGGCGAGCGTGACCAGTCCGAAGGGCACGTTGATGTAGAAGCACCAGCGCCAGGAGAGATGGTCGGTGAAGTAGCCGCCCAGCAGCGGCCCGGCGACGGAGGCGAGGCCGAACGCGGCGCCGATCAGGCCCATGAAGCGGCCGCGCTGCCGGGGCGGCACGATGTCGGCGATGATCGCCTGGACGCCGATCATGAGCCCGCCCGCGCCTACTCCCTGGACGCCGCGGCAGGCGATCAGCTGGTCCATGGTCTGGGCCCGGCCCGCGAGCGCGGAGCCGACGACGAAGACGACGATCGCGAACTGGAAGACGCTCTTGCGGCCGAGCAGGTCGCCGAGCTTGCCGTAGATCGGCAGTCCGACGGTCGAGGTGAGCAGATAGGCGGTGATCGCCCAGGACATCCTGTCCAGGCCGTGCAGCTCACCGACGATCTTCGGGAGCGCGGTGGCGACGATCATCTGCTCCAGGGCGGCCAGCAGCAGAGCCAGCAGCAGAGCGAGGAAGACCAACCGCACCCGGCGGGGGCTGAGTTCGACCGGCTGGGGCGGTGGCGGTGCGGGGGTTCGCGGGGGTGCCAGTGCCGGTTCGTCCCGCACCGGAGTCGTCCCGCCCACGTGCCGCTCCCCTCGTCGCGCTGCCGCACAATTCCCGCGTAAAAGCGACAACTACGAGCAAGCGCGACGAGTTACGGCATCATGCCGGTCGGCCAGGAGTTCCACTCGAACCGGTGAGACGTCAACGGCCTTTGCAGGCCCGCGCCTTGAGCTACTTCTCGACCTCTGCGGCGAGCTTGGCGAGCACCGCGTCGTAGATCCGGCCGAGGCCCTTGGGCGCGAAGGTCTTCTCGAAGAAGCCGCCGATACCGCCGGCGCCCTTCCAGGTGGTGTGCACGACGACCCGGGAGTTGCCCTCGCCGGCCGGGGTGACCCGCCAGGTGGTGACCATCGTGGAGTTGCGGTCCTTCTCGACGAGCTCGCCGTCGGTGGGCTCGCTGACCTCCAGGAGGCAGTCGCGCACCCGCTTGCTGGTGGCCTGGAGCTTCCAGTGCACGAGGGTGCCCTCGCCGTCGCCGCCCTCGCGCACCTCGTACTCGCTGAAGTGCTCGGGCAGCAGCTTCGCGCGGGTGCCGCTGTAGTCGGCGAGGGCGTCGAACACCTTCTCCGCGTCCGCCGCGACGACCCGCTCCGTAGTGGCCTCGACCTGCGCCATTGACTTCCTCCAGGACCTGGTTTTTCGGGGGCGGGGGCAAGCCAACCACCCCGCTCCCCGGCGGCCCAAATCGGGGTGGCCCCGGGCGTCCGAAGCGATCAGAAACTGCCCTTGCCCGATAATTCGAACACGTGTTTCAATCGGGACGCACCGCTACCGAGGAGGCGTCATGCGCTGGGAGAACCTCACAGTGAAGTCCGGCGGCAGCCAGACCGATGCCGCGCTGTTCGGCGCGGACTCTGTGGTCACCCGCACCTTCGACACGCCCGAGTTCCGCGGGATCACCTTCCACGAGGTGCGGGCCCGCTCGATCATCAACCGGGTGCCGGGGGTCTCCCGCATGTCCTTCGACTGGACGGTCAACCCCTATCGGGGCTGCACGCACGCGTGCGTGTACTGCTTCGCCCGCAAGACGCACACCTATCTCGACCTCGACACCGGGATCGACTTCGACTCCCAGATCGTGGTCAAGGTGAACGCCCCGGAGCTGCTGCGCCGTCAGCTCGGCTCACGCCGCTGGCAGGGCGAACACATCGCGATGGGCACGAACGTCGACTGCTATCAGCGTGCTGAGGGACGGTACGGCCTGATGCCGGGCATCCTCACCGCCCTGCGCGACCACGCGAACCCCTTCTCGATCCTGACCAAGGGCACGCTGATCCTGCGCGACCTCGAACTGCTCAAGCAGGCGTCCCGGGTGACGGACGTCGGTATCTCCGTCTCGGTCGGCTTCACCGACCCCGAGCTGTGGCGCACCGTCGAGCCGGGCACGCCCGCACCGGAGCGCCGGCTGGACGTCGTACGGACCCTGGGCGAGCACGGCATCGGGTGCGGGGTCCTGATGGCGCCGGTGCTTCCGTTCCTGAGCGACCATCCGGACCGGCTCCGGGCGACCGTGCGGGCGATCGCGGCCGCCGGGGCCACCTCGGTCACGCCGCTGGTGCTGCATCTGCGCCCCGGCGCACGCGAGTGGTTCATGGCCTGGCTGGGCCAACACCACCCTTATCTGGTGCGTCGTTACGAGCGGCTGTACGCGGCCGGCGCCTATGCGCCGAAGTGGTACCAGCGCCGGATCACCCGTCAGGTCCATGAACTGGCCCAGGAGTACGGCATCGGCCCCGCGGACGGGGGCATGCCGCGACGGGTCCGGGAACCTGACCCCGTAGGACCGGACTTGTCCGAACCGACCCAACTTTCGCTGATTTAGGAGCGTTCTGGCGCATCTCGCGACCCGATTGGGTCAAGTCTTGCCAGAACATGCTCTTCCGGGGGCGCTTTCCGGGACGATGCGGCGTGGACCGTGACCCTCGCGGTCCGAAACCCCTCCGTCCTGGGAGGACTCCATGAGAAAACGCGCAGCCGTGCTGTGCGGCGCCGCCGTGCTGGCCGGGACCGTCACGGCCGTCCCCGCCGACGCGAGCGCCCCGCAGGCCACGGACACCGCACTCGCCGCGAAACTCACCTGGAAGAAGTGCGGCACCACCGACTATCCGACGCTCCAGTGCGCGTCCCTCAAGGTGCCGCTCGACCATGCGAAGCCGCACGGGCGGCAGATCACCCTCGCCCTGTCCCGCGTCCCGCACACCGCGAAGAAGTACCAGGGCCCGCTCCTTGTCAACCCCGGCGGCCCCGGCGGCAGCGGTCTGACACTCGCCGGATTCGTCGCCTCCACACTGCCCAAGACGGTCGCCGCCCAGTACGACGTCATAGGCTTCGACCCGCGCGGGGTGGGCGCGAGCAAGCCCGCCCTCGACTGCTCGCCCGGCTACTTCAACCCGGTGCGACCGGACTCCGTACCCAGCACACCGGCGATCGAGAAGGCCAACCTCGTCCGCGCCAAGTCCTTCGCCAAGGCCTGCGGCCAGAAGTACGCGGATGTGCTGCCGTACATCAACACGGTCAGCGCCGTGCGGGACATGGACGCGATCCGGAAGGCCCTGGGCGCGAAGAAGATCAACTACTTCGGCTACTCGTACGGCACCTATCTGGGCGCGGTCTACGGCAAGCTCTACCCGGAGCGCGTACGGCGTCTGGTCCTGGACTCGATCGTCGACCCCACGGGCGTCTGGTACGAGAACAACCTCGACCAGGACTACGCCTTCAACGACCGTCACCGCGCCTTCATGGCGTGGGTCGCCAAGTACGACTCGACGTACAAGCTCGGCACCGACCCGGCCAGGATCGAGGCCAAGTGGTACGCGATGCGGGCGGCGCTGGCCAAGAAGCCGGCCGGCGGGAAGGTGGGCGCCTCCGAGCTGGAGGACACCTTCCTCCCGGGCGGCTACTACAACGGCTACTGGCCCTACCTCGCCGAGGCGTTCGCGGCCTATGTGAACGACAAGAACGCAGACCCGCTGGTCGAGGCGTACGAGAACTTCGCGGCCATCGACCCCGCGGGGGACAACGGCTACAGCATCTACGCGTCGGTGGAGTGCCGGGACGCGGAGTGGCCGCGTGACTGGAGCCAGTGGCGCAAGGACAACTGGGCGGTGCACGCGAAGGCGCCATTCATGACCTGGAGCAACGCCTGGTACAACGCGCCGTGCGCGTTCTGGCCGACGGACTCGCTGGACCCCGTGGACGTCAGCAACGGCAAGCTGCCGCCGGCGCTGCTGTTCCAGGCGACCGACGACGCGGCCACTCCGTACGAAGGCGGCGTGACCGTCAACCGGTTGCTGCGCGGCTCCAGCCTGGTGGTCGAGCAGGGCGGCGGAAACCACGGCATCTCGCTGAGCGGCAACGCCTGTCTGGACAAGCATCTGGCGGCGTATCTGACCGACGGCACGGTGCCGCGCGGTGGCGGTGAGGCCGACGCGGTGTGCGCCGCGCTGCCCGATCCGGAGCCGCTGAGCTCGGAGTCGACCGCGTCCCGCGGCGCGACACTCCACGGCATGCTCGGCTTCCGCGGCTGAGCGGACCGTCGGGGGCGGGCGTTGTCAGACCCATGGTCCACCATGGACCCATGACCGAGCTGACCAGGACCCCCGCCCCCGACGGAGTCGCCCCCGCCAGGGCGCCATATTCCTGCTGGAGATCGAGGCGTTCGCGGTGATACCCGCGTGACCGACGTGCGGATTCGGGAGATGACACCCGCCGACTGCGACCGCGTGGCGGAGATCCGCGTCCGCGGCTGGCAGACCGCGTACCGGGGACTGCTGCCCCAGTCGTACCTCGACGGCCTGAGTGTGGAGCAGGACGCCGAGCGCCGTCGCACGTTCTTCGCACAGAGCGACGGCAGCGTGGTCGACCTGGTTGCCGAGCAGAGGGGCGAGATCACCGGCTGGGCCTGCCACGGCCCGTACCGCGACGGCGAAGTCCGCACCGAGGACGCCGAGTTGTACGCGATCTACGTGGACTCCGGATCTTTCGGCAACGGCATCGGGCAGGCTCTGCTCCGGGAGTCGGTGCGGCGATGCACAGCCGCCGGGCACCGGCGCATGCTCCTCTGGGTCCTCGAGGGCAACGTCCGCGCCCGGCGGTTCTACGAGCGGGCGGGATTTCGTGTCGACGGCGCCGAGGAGCCCTTCGAGGTGGACGGTGTCGCGGTTCCCGAAGTGCGGTATGTGAAGGGGCTTGCGGGCTGACGGCTCACCCCTCCTCGGGGATCCGGGCCAGTGCGCGTACCGCTGCCTCCGCGAGGGCGGGATGGGCGAGGGCTTCTTTGAGGACGGGTCTTGCGCGGGGGTCGCCGAGGGTGCCGAGGCCGTCCACGCAGGCGAGGGCGACTTTGCGGTAGGGGTCGTGGGGGCGGAGGCGGCGTTCCAGCGTGGTGATGAGGGCGGGGACGGATTCGGGGGCGCCGAGGTCGGTGAGGAGGCGTACCGGGTGGAGGGCGTAGGCGACGCGGAGTTCGTTGGTGGCGAGGGCGGCTGCCGCCCGGGCGGTGCGGGGGTCGCCGAGGCGGGCCAGGGCGTGGGCGGCGGAGGCGCAGCGCTGCGGGTCGCGGTGGTTGAGGAAGAGGACGAGAGCCTCGAAGGCACGGCGGTCACCGGCAAGACCCAGCCGGAAGGCGGCCAACTCCCTGGCCCACAGCGGCTGTCCGGGCGCGGTGAGCACATCGGCCAGTTCGTCGTGGTCGCCGGTCGCCACAAGGTGCTCGAACGCCGCCGATGCCGCCGACTCCTGCCGTAAGCGCTCCGTGACTGATCGCAACTCTTCGTCCATGAGGCCGAGCGTAGACGCGCCGCCGTCGCGTCGGGACCTACATCACAAACTCGGGGGCTGGCGGGCTCGTTACCCGCGGGTTAAGCTCAGACGAGCGAGTTACCCACTCGCGGAATTGCTTATGACGGCCTGGTGACGCAGCCGTCGTGAGTGCTGGTCGGTTCGGTACATCGCGTACCTCAGCAGGACCCGGCTCCGGGACAGGGCCGGTCGATCCGCCGCTCCCGGGCGTGTGCACGCCCGCGGTGCCGGCACCGGGCGTGTGCGCTCCGCAGCCCGGCCACACCCGCACTCCTCAACCGGCAACCGGCGTGCGCCTCTTGGCGCACCCGGTCGCGCTCCCAGTCGTCACCCTCACCTGGAGTCCCGCGATGGCCACTCCCCAGTCCGACACCCCTCTGTCCCCGCTCAAGACCATTGCCGTCGTCGGCCTCGGCACGATGGGCACCGGCATCGCCGAGGTCCTCGCCAAGGCCGGCCGCGAGGTCCTCGGCATCGACATCAGCGAGGCCGCGGCCGCCCGGTCCGTCGCCGCCCTGGAGTCCTCGACCGCCCGCGCGGTGGAGCGCGGCCGGCTGACCGAGCAGGAGCGCGCGGACATCCTCGCCCGCGTCCGCACCTCGACCGACCTGCGGTCCGCGGCCGACGCGGATCTCGTCATCGAGGTGGCTCCGGAGTCGTACGAGATCAAGCAGCAGATCTTCCGTGAGCTCGACGGGATCGTCCGGCCCGGGACGATCCTGGCGACCGGCACCAACGCCCTCTCCGTCACCCGGCTGGCCGCCGACTCGGCCCACCCGGAGCGCGTGCTGGGCCTGCACTTCTTCAACCCGGCCCCGGCGATGCGCCTGGTCGAGGTCGTCTCGTCCGTGCTGACCGCGCCCACTGCCGTCGACGCGGTCACCAACCTCGCCCTGGACCTCGGCAAGGAGCCCGTCGCGGTCGGCGACCGTCCCGGATTCGTCGCGGACGGGCTGCTGTTCGGCTATCTCAACCAGGCCGCCGCGATGTACGAGGCCAAGTACGCCTCCCGCGAGGACATCGACGCCGCGATGAAGCTCGGCTGCGGTCTGCCGATGGGCCCGCTCGCGCTGCTGGACCTGATCGGCGTGGACACGGCCCGTACGGTCCTGGAGGCCATGTACGCCGCCTCCCACGACCGCCTGCACGCCCCCGCCCCGATCCTCAGGCAGCTCAGCGAGGCGGGCCTGACCGGCCGCAAGTCGGGCCGCGGCTTCTACACCTACGAGGCTCCGGGCAGCGCGACCGTCGTGCGCGACGCGCTCACCCCGCTGACCGGAGGCCTGGACACCCCCGGCCGACCCGTCCGCTCCGTCGGTGTGGCGGGCTCCGGCACCATGGCGTCCGGGATCGCCGAGGTCTTCGCCAAGGCCGGGTACGAGGTCGTCCTCGCCGCCCGCAGCGAGGAGAAGGCGCAGGCCGCCAAGGCCCGTATCGGCAAGTCGCTTTCGCGCTCTGTCGACAAGGGCCGGATGACCGCGGAGGCCGCCGCGCAGACCCTGGACCGGATCGCCCCGGCGGGCTCGTACGACTCCTTCGCCGATGTCGATCTGGCCGTGGAGGCGGTCGCCGAGGACCTGGAGATCAAGCAGCAGCTGTTCGCGACGCTGGACAAGGTCTGCAAGCCGGGCGCGGTCCTCGCGACGACGACCTCCTCGCTGCCGGTCGTCGCCTGCGCCCGCGCGACCTCGCGCCCGCAGGACGTGATCGGCATGCACTTCTTCAACCCGGCACCGGCGATGAAGCTGGTCGAGGTGGTCCGTACGGTACTCACGGCCGAGGACGCTCACTCGACGGTTCACGAGGTCTGCGTCAAGATCAAGAAGCATGCGGTGGACTGCGGCGACCGGGCCGGCTTCATCGTCAACGCGTTGCTTTTCCCGTACCTCAACAACGCGATCAAGATGGTGCAGGAGCACTACGCGTCGCTGGACGACATCGACGCGGCGATGAAGCTCGGCGGCGGCTACCCGATGGGCCCCTTCGAGCTGCTGGACGTCGTCGGCCTCGATGTCTCGCTGGCCATCGAGAAGGTCCTGCACCGCGAGTTCCGCGACCCGGGCCTCGCTCCGGCGCCGCTCCTGGAGCACCTGGTGGCCGCGGGCTGCCTCGGCCGCAAGACGGGCCGCGGCTTCCGCGAATATGCCCGGCGCTGATCGTCCCGGCGACTGGTTCAGGGACGCCGAGGACTGGGGCGGCCTGCTCGATCCGACCGCGGTTCCCCCGCTCGTCCAGGGCGGGGGGCCGCAGGGCCGGGCGGACGGGGGCAGCCGGGGACGTGCGCATCAAGCTGCGCACATGCAGTACGTTCGGGTCATGCCCCAGCCCGCCAAGTCCTCACGTACACCAGCCACGCCGCCCGACGCGCCGGAGAGTGCCGCGGGCAGCCGTGCCGCGGCCCAGCGGCTCAAGATGCGCCGGGAACTGGCGGCCGCGGCGATGGAGCTGTTCGCGACGAAGGGGTACGAGGCGACCACCGTCGACGAGATCGCGGCCCGGGCCGGGGTCGCCCGCCGTACGTTCTTCCGGCACTTCCGCTCCAAGGAAGAGGCGATCTTCCCGGATCACGACGACACGCTGATCCGCGCCGAGGCGGTCCTCAATGCCGCGCCGGCACATGAGCACCCGCTCGACACGGTGTGCAACGGCATCAAGGAAGTCATGCGGATGTACGCGGCCCGGCCGGAGATCTCGGTCGCCCGTTACAAGCTCACGCGCGAGGTGCCCACCCTGCGGGAGGCGGAGATCGCCTCGGTGGCCCGCTACGAGCGTCTGTTCACCCGCTATCTCCTGGGCCACTTCGACGAGCACGCACACGACGACGACGCCAACGACGATCCCCTGCTGGCGGAGGTCGCCGCGTCCGCCGTCGTCACCGCCCACAACCATGTGCTGCGGCGCTGGCTGCGGGCCGGGGGCCAGGGCGACGTCGAGGCACAGCTGGACCACGCCTTCGCGATCGTACGCAGGACGTTCGGCACGGGCATCGGCGCCGGGCGCACCGCGACCCCGAAGCCCGCCGCCGCAACGGTGTCCACGCAGGGCGAGGTGCTGGTGACGGTCGCCCGCACGGACGCGCCGCTGGACGAAGTCATGCGCACCATCGAGCAGGCCCTCAAGGAGCGCTGAGCCCCTTCGCCACCGTGACGACGGCCACCCCACGGGGTGGCCGTTTTGGCATGTCAGAGCCCCTTTTCGAGCAGATTTCAGGGGCCGTTCGATCGATCATCGCTCATTTGTTACGTAAAGATTTCACCTGAGAGCAACTTCTGGCACTCAGTGCCTTGCGAGGTGACACGCGGTGTCATACGTTGAAGTTGTCCGGGCGGCCGGCGTGCAGAGACCATTCGTACGCCGGCTGTCCCCGCAAGCCCCTCCGGCCTGCGCGCCCGGACGCCTGCGTCACAGGCAACCTCCCGCGCCACAAAGCGCTGCCGAAGCACCACCGCCGAACCGACGGCACCGACCAAAACCCTCAGCAGCACCGACGTAACCCTCAGCGTCCCTCCCTCAGGACGCGTACCGCCGGAGGCAAACCGTGACCGTGAAGGACATCCTGGAAGCGATCCAGTCGCCGGACTCGACCCCGGCCGACTTCGCCGCTCTGCCGCTCCCCGAGTCGTACCGCGCGATCACCGTGCACAAGGACGAGACGGAGATGTTCGCCGGGCTCACCACCCGCGACAAGGACCCCCGCAAGTCGATCCACCTGGACGACGTCCCGGTGCCGGAACTCGGCCCGGGTGAGGCCCTGGTGGCCGTGATGGCCTCCTCGGTCAACTACAACTCGGTGTGGACCTCGATCTTCGAGCCCCTGTCGACCTTCGGGTTCCTGGAGCGCTACGGCCGGCTCAGCGAGCTCACCAAGCGCCACGACCTGCCGTACCACATCATCGGCTCCGACCTCGCGGGCGTCGTCCTGCGCACCGGCCCGGGCGTCAACGCCTGGCAGCCCGGTGACGAGGTCGTCGCGCACTGCCTGTCGGTCGAGCTGGAGTCCTCCGACGGCCACAACGACACGATGCTCGACCCCGAGCAGCGCATCTGGGGCTTCGAGACCAACTTCGGCGGGCTGGCAGAGATCGCGCTCGTCAAGTCCAACCAGCTGATGCCGAAGCCGGATCACCTCAGCTGGGAGGAGGCCGCCGCTCCCGGACTGGTCAACTCCACCGCGTACCGGCAGCTCGTCTCCCGCAACGGCGCCGGCATGAAGCAGGGCGACAACGTCCTGATCTGGGGCGCGAGCGGCGGACTCGGCTCGTACGCCACGCAGTTCGCGCTCGCGGGCGGCGCCAACCCGATCTGTGTCGTCTCCAGCGAGCAGAAGGCCGACATCTGCCGGGCCATGGGCGCCGAGGCGATCATCGACCGCACCGCCGAGGACTACAAGTTCTGGAAGGACGAGCACAACCAGGACCCGAAGGAATGGAAGCGCTTCGGCAAGCGCATCCGTGAACTCACCGGCGGCGAGGACGTCGACATCGTCTTCGAGCACCCGGGCCGTGAGACCTTCGGCGCCTCCGTGTACGTCACCCGCAAGGGCGGCACGATCGTCACCTGCGCCTCGACCTCGGGCTACAACCACGAGTACGACAACCGCTACCTGTGGATGTCCCTGAAGCGCATCATCGGCTCGCACTTCGCCAACTACCGCGAGGCCTGGGAGGCCAACCGGCTCATCGCGAAGGGCAAGATCCACCCCACGCTGTCCAAGGTGTACTCACTGGAGGACACCGGGCAGGCCGCCTACGACGTGCACCGCAACCTCCACCAGGGCAAGGTCGGTGTGCTGTGCCTGGCGCCCGAGGAGGGTCTCGGCGTGCGCGACGCGGAGAAGCGCGCGAAGCACGTCGACGCCATCAACCGCTTCCGCAACATCTGAGGTTGGCACATGACTGAGCGTCAGAAAGACCGGCCGTGGCTGATGCGGACCTACGCCGGTCACTCCACGGCCGAGGCGTCCAACGAGTTGTACCGGCGCAACCTCGCCAAGGGCCAGACCGGGCTGTCGGTGGCGTTCGACCTGCCGACGCAGACCGGCTACGACCCGGACCACATCCTCGCCCGCGGCGAGGTCGGCCGGGTCGGGGTCCCGGTGTCGCACGTCGGTGACATGCGCCGGCTGTTCCAGGACATCCCCATGGAGCAGATGAACACCTCGATGACGATCAACGCCACGGCCATGTGGCTGCTGGCGCTCTATCAGGTCGTCGCGGAGGAGCACGGCGCCGACATCACCCAGCTCCAGGGGACGACCCAGAACGACATCGTCAAGGAGTACCTGTCGCGGGGGACGCATGTGTTCCCGCCGGGGCCGTCGCTCCGTCTGACGACGGACATGATCGCGTACACGGTCTCCCACATGCCCAAGTGGAACCCGATCAACATCTGCAGCTACCACCTGCAGGAGGCGGGCGCCACGCCGGTGCAGGAGATCGCGTACGCGATGTCCACCGCCATCGCCGTGCTCGACGCCGTGCGCGACAGCGGCCAGGTGCCGCAGGAACGCATGGGCGATGTCGTCGCCCGTATCTCCTTCTTCGTGAACGCGGGCGTCCGCTTCATCGAGGAGATGTGCAAGATGCGGGCGTTCGGCCGGATCTGGGACGAGATCACGCGCGAGCGGTACGGCATCGAGAACCCCAAGCAGCGCCGTTTCCGGTACGGCGTCCAGGTCAACTCCCTCGGACTGACCGAGGCGCAGCCGGAGAACAACGTCCAGCGGATCGTGCTGGAGATGCTGGCAGTGACCCTCTCGAAGGACGCACGCGCGCGTGCCGTCCAACTCCCCGCCTGGAACGAGGCGTTGGGGCTCCCCCGCCCCTGGGACCAGCAGTGGTCGCTGCGCATCCAGCAGGTGCTCGCCCATGAGAGCGACCTGCTGGAGTACGCGGACATCTTCGAGGGCTCGCACGTCATCGAGGCGAAGGTCGCGCAGCTCGTCGAGGAGTCCCTCGCGGAGATCGACCGGATCCAGGAGATGGGCGGCGCGATGGCCGCCGTCGAGTCGGGCTATCTCAAGTCGCAGCTCGTGGCGTCCCACGCCGAGCGCCGGGCGCGGATCGAGTCCGGCCAGGAGAAGATCGTCGGCGTCAACATCTACGAGTCGACCGAGCCGAACCCGCTCACGGCCGACCTGGACGCCGCGATCCAGACGGTCGACCCGGCGGTCGAGGCGCGCGTCGTGCACGCCCTGGAGCGCTGGCGTGAGACTCGCTACCAGCCGCCGTTCAACCACCCGCGCCCCTGCAAGGCGCTGGAGAGGCTGAAGGAGGCCGCGAAGGGCACCGCGAACCTCATGGAGGCCACCCTGGAGTGCGCCCGCGCCGGGGTCACGACCGGTGAGTGGGCCGGGGCCCTGCGCGAGGTGTTCGGTGAGTTCCGGGCGCCGACGGGCGTGTCCTCCGCGCCGGTCGCGGTGACCGCCGAGGAGGGCACCGCGATGGCGCTCGTCCGCCGCCGGGTGGACGAGACCGCCCGTGACCTCGGCGTCGGCAAGCTTCGCTTCCTGGTCGGCAAGCCGGGCCTGGACGGGCACTCCAACGGGGCCGAGCAGATCGCCGTACGCGCGCGTGACGCCGGCTTCGAGGTGGTCTACCAGGGCATCCGGCTCACCCCGGAGCAGATCGTGGACGCGGCCATCGCCGAGGACGTGCACGCGGTGGGCCTGTCGATCCTCTCCGGGTCGCACGCCCAGCTGGTGCCGGACGTGCTGGAACGCCTCCATGTGGCCGGTGCCACAGAGATACCTGTCATCGCCGGTGGGATCATCCCCAATGGCGACGCCGAGCAGCTGAAGGCCGCGGGTGTGGCCGCCGTCTTCACCCCGAAGGACTTCGACATCACCGGAATCATCGGCCGCATCGTCGACGAGATCCGGAAAGCGAACAAGCTCGACCCCCTGGAGGTCCCCGCATGACGACCGTCAACCGCCTTCGCCCGCGGCGCTCCTGCCTGGCCGTACCGGGCTCGAACCCGCGTTTCCTGGAGAAGGCGCAGGGCCTCCCCGCCGACCAGGTCTTCCTCGACCTCGAGGACGCGTGCGCGCCGCTCGCCAAGCCCGAGGCGCGGCACACCATCGTCAAGTTCCTCAACGAGGGCGACTGGACGGGCAAGACGCGGGTCGTGCGCGTCAACGACTGGACGACGGAGTGGACGTACCGCGATGTCGTGACGGTGGTCGAAGGCGCGGGCCCGAACCTGGACTGCATCATGCTGCCGAAGGTCCAGGACGCCCAGCAGATCGTCGCCCTGGACCTGCTGCTGACGCAGATCGAGAAGACGATGGGCTTCGAGGTCGGCAAGATCGGCATCGAGGCGCAGATCGAGAACGCGCAGGGCCTGAACAACGTCAACGAGATCGCGCAGGCCTCCCCGCGCGTCGAGACGATCATCTTCGGCCCGGCCGACTTCATGGCGTCGATCAACATGAAGTCGCTGGTCGTGGGCGAGCAGCCGCCCGGCTACCCGGCGGACGCCTACCACTACATCCTGATGAAGATCCTGATGGCCGCCCGCGCCAACAACCTCCAGGCGATCGACGGCCCCTACCTCCAGATCCGCAACATCGACGGCTACCGCGAGGTCGCCGGGCGCGCCGCCGCCCTCGGTTTCGACGGCAAGTGGGTGCTGCACCCGGGCCAGGTCGAGGCGTCCAACGAGATCTTCTCGCCCTCGCAGGAGGACTACGACCACGCCGAGCTGATCCTGGACGCGTACGACTACTACACGTCCGAGGCGGGCGGCAAGAAGGGCTCCGCGATGCTCGGCGACGAGATGATCGACGAGGCCAGCCGCAAGATGGCGCTGGTCATCTCCGGCAAGGGCCGTGCGGCCGGCATGCAGCGCACCAGCAAGTTCGAGATCCCGGAGGCCTGAGCGCGATGCAGTTCGGACGCACCTACGAGGAGTTCGAGGTCGGGGCGACGTACAAGCACTGGCCGGGAAAGACGGTCACGGAGTACGACGACCACCTGTTCTGTCTCCTCACCATGAACCACCACCCGCTCCACATGGACGCCAACTACGCCGAGAACACGACGGACTTCGGCAAGAACGTGGTGGTCGGGAACTACATCTACTCCCTCCTGCTCGGCATGTCCGTGCCGGACATCTCCGGCAAGGCGATCGCCAACCTGGAGATCGAGTCGCTCAAGCACGTGGCGCCGACCTTCCACGGCGACACGATCTACGGCCAGACGACCGTGCTGGACAAGTGGCCGTCCAAGTCGAAGAACGACCGCGGCATCGTCCACGTCGAGACCAAGGGCTACAAGCAGGACGGCACGCTGGTCTGCGTGTTCCGCCGCAAGGTCATGGTGCCGACCGAGACGTACATCAAGGAGCGCGGCGGCGAGCAGCCGGGCCGCCCCCAGCTCAAGGAGCAGGAGAAGTAGCCATGGCGCGACTCGCCCAGACCGCCGGTCTGACGGACATCCAGCAGGAGATCCTGTCCACGGTCCGCGACTTCGTGGACAAGGAGATCATCCCGGTCGCGACCGAGCTGGAGCACCGCGACGAGTACCCGCAGCAGATCGTCGACGGCCTCAAGGAGTTGGGCCTGTTCGGCCTGATGATCCCGGAGGAGTACGGCGGCCTGGGCGAGTCCCTTCTGACGTACGCCCTGTGCGTCGAGGAGATCGCCCGCGGCTGGATGTCGGTGTCCGGCATCATCAACACGCACTTCATCGTGGCGTACATGCTCAAGCAGCACGGCACCGACGAGCAGCGGGACTACTTCCTGCCGAAGATGGCGGCCGGTGACATCCGGGGCGCCTTCTCGATGTCGGAGCCGGCGCTGGGTTCCGATGTGTCGGCCATCACGTCGAAGGCGGTCAAGGACGGCGACGAGTACGTCCTGAACGGCCAGAAGATGTGGCTGACGAACGGCGGTACGTCGACTCTCGTGGCCGTCCTCGTGAAGAGTGACGAAGGACACCCCGAGGGCACCGCCCCCCACAAGTCGATGACGACCTTCCTCGTCGAGAAGGAGCCCGGCTTCGGAGAGGTCCGTCCGGGCCTCACCATCCCCGGGAAGATCGACAAGATGGGGTACAAGGGCGTCGACACCACCGAGCTCATCATGGATGGCCTGCGGATTCCGGCCGACCGCGTGCTCGGCGGCCAGACCGGCCGGGGTTTCTACCAGATGATGGACGGCGTGGAGGTCGGCCGCGTCAACGTGGCGGCGCGTGGTTGCGGGGTCGCTCAGCGTGCGTTCGAGCTCGGTGTCCAGTACGCCCAGCAGCGTCACACTTTCGGCAAGCCGATCGCCCAGCACCAGGCGATCCAGTTCAAGCTGGCCGAGATGGCCACCAAGGTCGAAGCCGCGCATGCGATGATGGTGAACGCGGCACGCAAAAAGGACTCCGGAGAACGAAACGACCTTGAGGCTGGGATGGCGAAGTACCTCGCCTCCGAGTACTGCAAGGAGGTCGTCGAGGACTCTTTCCGGATCCACGGCGGCTACGGCTTCTCCAAGGAGTACGAGATCGAGCGCCTCTACCGAGAGGCTCCGATGCTGCTGATCGGTGAAGGTACCGCCGAGATCCAGAAAATGATCATCGGTCGCAGGCTGCTCGAAGAGTATCGACTCCAGGGCTAGATGTCCGGGTTGGGGGTGTTTTCTTCGCGAAGAAGATCACACCCCGTCAACACTCTTCGGCTGCCGACTCGGCTTCCTGGCTTGCCCAGTTGTAGCCCGCGACCGGTACGATCGCGTGAAAGCCGCCGTCCCCCTCACGCAGCGCGGCATCATCCGCTACGAAGGTCATCCATGCCCCACAGCCAAACCTCTGCACCACGCGACAGCCTGGCAGGCGTACGCCTGGCGCGCGGAGCATCGCCGTGGCTTCTCCCGACCGTCGCCACCGCAGCCCTCAGCCTGGTCCGCGCGCGCCGCTCCGGCGCCGCCAGAGCCGTGGCCGTACCCGCCACCGCGCTCGCGGCGGGCATGCTGTGGTTCTTCCGCGACCCCGAGCGCGAGATCGCCACGGGCCGGGTCATCTCGCCGGCCGACGGTGTGGTGCAGAGCATCATGCCGTGGAAGGACGGGCGTACCCGCGTCGCGATCTTCATGAGCCCGCTCAACGTCCACGTCAACCGTGCTCCGCTCGCCGGTACCGTGGCGTCGGTCGAGCACATCCCCGGCGGGTTCGTTCCGGCGTTCAACAAGGAGAGCGAGAACAACGAGCGCGTAGTCTGGCACTTCGACACCGAACTCGGCGACATCGAGATGATCCAGATCGCCGGCGCGGTCGCCCGTCGCATCGTGCCGTACGTACCGCAGGGCACGAAGGTCGAGCAGGGTGACCGGATCGGTCTGATCCGCTTCGGCTCGCGTGTCGACATCTACCTGCCCGAGGGCGTGGAGGTCGCGGTCGAGGTCGGGCAGAAGACCGTGGCTGGGGTGACTCGCATTGACCGTGATTGATCCTGAGACTCAGGCGGGCTGGGTGCCGGAGGCCGACGAGGTGGTGGACGAAGAGGAGGAGATGCCTCTTTCTCTCCGCCTCTCGATAGCGGACACCCTCACCCTCGGCAACGCCACGTGCGGCTTCATGGCGGTGTACTTCACCACCACCGGCATCCTGATCCCGCACCTCACCGACAGCCAGGAAACCGGCATGGCCCGCAACAGCGCGGCCACGGCGGTCATCCTGATGCTGTGCGCGGCGGTCTTCGACCTGTTCGACGGCCTGGTGGCGCGCAAGCTGCGCTCCTCCCCCATGGGCGCCGAGCTGGACAACCTCTCGGACCTGGTCAGCTTCGGTCTGGCCCCGGCGTACTTCGTCCTGGTCTACGGCATGGTCGCGGACGACGCGTACCAGAAGGTGGCCGCGGTCGGAGCGGTCGTGGTGCTTCTGGCGGTGGTGCTGCGGCTTGCCCGCTTCTCGTGCGTGACACCGCCGAACGGCATGTTCCAGGGCATGCCGAGCCCCTTCGGGGCGCTGACGGTGGTCTCGATCGTGCTCCTGGAGCTGCCCTTCGTGGCGACGCTCCTGGCGATCCTCGGCACCGCGTGGCTCATGGTCAGCCGGGTCGAGTACCCGAAGCCGCGGGGCCGTCTCGCGGTCGCGATGCTCACCTGGATCGTCCTGGGGATGGGCCTCCTCGCGGCCTGGGCGTTCGGCGCTCCCGGCGGACAGCTCCTCCTCCAGACAGGCTGTGCTCTGCAGCTGGTCATGGGCGCGGTGATCCCCCTGTTCGCCACGGCCCGCCGGGTGAACAACTTCCGCGACAACCGGCGTGAGGCACGGGCGGCGCAGCTGCCGTAACACCTGACAGCACAGAGGGCCCGAACCGCAAGGTTCGGGCCCTCTGCGTTGCGCTCGTTCAGGCACCCGGCGTGTACGCCTCGGCGACCGACGACGCCTCTGCCTCCCGTACGACCTTCATGCCGCCCGTCACGCCCTTGTCCGGCTGCAGGATGACGCTCTGCCGGGACGACGGGGCCTTCGGGTCGGTGAAGTCCTGCGGGATGCCGAAGCCGACGTCGAACGCGTCGATCGTCAGCAGCGCCTTGTCGACGCCCGCGCGCGTGAGGTCCTTGCTCGCGCAGGCCTTCTTCAGGGCCTCGCCGAAGACGGAGACCGCCGTCCAGCCGGCCACCACGCCGTTGTCCAGCGCGTCCTTCGGATACGCCGCCCGGTAGTCCGCCACGAGCTGCTTCGCCTCCGGGGTGTCGGCGCCGATGGGCAGCGACGGGGAGGCCACCCAGTAGTTCTTCGACAGGGCGGGGCCCGCCTGGGTGGCGAGCAGCTGCGGGGCGAAGGCGGAGTTGTTGCCGATGACCGGGACGCCGAAGCCGCTCGCCGCCGCGACGCCGACGAGGGAGGCCGCCTGGCGCGGCCCCGCGCTGATCACGACGGCCTTGACGCCCGCTTTCTTCAGAGCGGCGACCTGTGCGGTCATGTCGTTGTCCGTCGGCTTGATCTTCTGCTCGACGACCGTCAGCCCGGATTCCTCCGCCATGTGCTTTGCACCGACCAGGGCGCTCTCACCGTAGTCGCCCTCGAAGTACACGTGCCCGATCTTGTCGCCCTTCTTGATCCCCTTCTCCTTC
This sequence comes from Streptomyces sp. NBC_00457, assembly GCF_036014015.1. Taxonomy (NCBI): domain Bacteria; kingdom Bacillati; phylum Actinomycetota; class Actinomycetes; order Kitasatosporales; family Streptomycetaceae; genus Streptomyces; species Streptomyces sp. NBC_00457. The sequence goes on from NZ_CP107905.1 coordinate 2,333,981, forward strand.
ATCAGGAAGTCGATGGCGTTGATCGTCTCGATGTCGTACGTCGATCCGATGACGCGGATGTACGGGCTGCCGAGCAGCGAGTGCGCCCATGCCTGCGGCAGCACCAGGCCCTTGTCCTGGCCGTCCACGCGCTGCTTGACCGCGGCGACGAACGGCGAGCCGATGAACTGGGTGAAGCCCAGCACCTTCGGCGCCAGCTCCGTGTACCCGGACACGGCCTTCTGCGGGTCGTAGCCGTGGTCGCGGACGGAGAGGGACACCTGGTAGCCGCAGACGCCGCCCTTGGCGTTCAGCTGCTTCACATACAGCTGCTGCGCCTGGGTGACGCTCTTGCCGAGGGTCGCGTAGACGCCGGTCATGTCCGTGAGCACCCCGAGCGTGATCGTCTTGCCGGAGATCCCCTCACCGGTCTTGACGCCACCCGCGGTGTCCTGGCTGTCGCCGTCGTCCTTGGCCTTGGAGCTGCAGCCGGCCAGCACGAGCAGCGCGGCGAGCGCGCCCGCCGCGACTCTGGCCGCATAGGTCGTGGTCATCGTTCCTCCCCTGGATTGCGTACGACGCGGTTCCGGGCGGCCAGCCTGACCAGGCCGCCCGGCAGAAAGAGCACCACCGCCACGACGGCGGCGCCGTACAGGTACCGGGACGCCTCGCCCGGTGCGATCCCGCCCGTGCCCGGGTCGGAGACCAGCGGGAGCGCGTCGCTGTAGCGGGTCAGCAGCTGGGGCAGCAGCGAGACGAACGCCGCCCCGAGCACCGCTCCCCGGACCGAGCCGAGCCCGCCGATGACGATCATGGCGAGGTACTCCAGCGAGAGCGTGATCCCGAAGTAGTCGGGCACCGTCCGCTGGAAGACCAGCGCGAGCAGCACTCCGGCGAGGCCCGCGTACATCGAGGACAGGACGAAGACGGCGGCCCGGTAGCGGGCGACCGGCACGCCGATCACCCCGGCCGCGATGCGGTGGTCGCGGATCGCGTTCATGGCCCGGCCCGGCCTGCCGCGCAGCACCCCGCGGGCGAACAGCGCACAGCCGAGCAGGACGACGAGTCCGGCGTACCAGAGCTTCTCGGCGGAGCCGAACGGCACGTTGGCGACGAGGAGTTCGCGGTCGTCGAAGGTGAGGCCGAAGAGGTTGAGGGCGGGTACGTCGCGGCCGTTGAAGCCGCCGGTGAGGTCGCGGGCGTTGAACAGCACATGCTGGCCGATGAAGATCAGCGCGAGGGTCGCGATGCCGAGGTAGGCGCCGCGCAGCCGGCCCGCGATGGGGCTGAAGAGGCCTCCGGCGGCTCCGGCGACCAGGGTGGCGAGGACGGCGGCGAGCCAGGTCGGCAGGGAGAGCCCGGTCAGGCCGTCGCGCCCGTCGCCGGCGAACACGCAGTAGCCGTAGGCGCCGACGGCCAGGAAGAAGGCGTGGCCCATGGAGAGCTGGCCGGTGGCGCCGGTGAGCAGGTTGATGCCGATGGCGCCGATCGCGGCTGCCATGGCGAACAGACCCGCCTGGAGCCAGAAGCGGTCCAGGTAGAAGGGCAGGGCGAGCAGCAGGACGGTGCCGCCGCCCCAGACGTACGTACGGGTGCGGGTGAACCACATCGGCCGGGTGCCGCCCGCGATGGCTTCAGACACGGGCGAGCTCCTTCGTGCCGAACAGCCCGGCGGGCCGGATGAGCAGGATCGCGAGCATGACGAGGTAGGGCGCCAGGTCGCCGAGCCCCCGGCCCAGGAAGGTCAGGTCGCTCTGGTAGCCGGTGGCGAGGGACTCGGTCACGCCGATGATCAGTCCGCCGACCAGGGCACCCGTCGTCGAGTCGAGGCCGCCGAGGATCGCCGCCGGGAAGGCCTTGAGGGCGGCGAGGGAGGTGGCCCGTTCCAGGCCGGGCGTCGGGAAGACGGTGAGGAAGAGGGCGGCCACGGCGGCGAGTCCGCCCGCCACGGCCCAGGCGCCGAGGGACACCCGGCCGAGCCTGACTCCCATCAGGGCGGCGGTCTCCGGGCTCTCGGCCGCCGCGCGCATCGCCACGCCCCATGTGGTGTAGCGGAAGGCGAGCAGGAACGCGGTGATGAGCAGGGCGGCGGCGACGAAGGCGGCGATCCGGGTGTGGGCGAGGGAGATCGGGCCGAGGGTGAGGACGGCGTCGCCCCAGGGGTCGCCCAGCGGCAGGACGTCCGTGCCGATGCGCCGGGTGAGTTCGGTGGTGAGCAGGATGTCGACGCCGATGGTCACGATGGCCAGCACGCTCTGGTCGCTGCCCCGGTAGCGGCGCATCACCAGGAACTCGACGGCCGCTCCGACCAGCGCGGCGCCCGCGATGCCGGCCAGCAGCGCGGGCCAGAACCCGATGTCGTCGTGGAGGACCGCGGTGACGTATCCGCCGGCCAGCAGCAGTGAGGCGTGCGCGAAGTTGACGACCTCCGTGGCCCGGAAGATCACCACGAACCCGAGGGCGATCAGCGCGTAGACGGAGCCCAACGAGACGCCGTTGAGGAAGAGTTCGGCGAAGGTGCTCACGACGCGGCCTCCTCACCGAGGTAGGCACGCACGACGGCCGGATCGTTCTGTACGTCGGCCGGAGCGCCGTCCGCGATCAGCCGCCCGAAGTCGAGCACGGTCACCGTGTCCGCGAGCCTCATCACCACCCCCATGTCGTGCTCGACCAGGACGATGGAGATCCCGAGGCTGTCGCGGACCCCGGCGATGACGCCCGCGACCCGGCGCCGCTCGTCGGCCGTCATGCCGGCCACCGGTTCGTCGAGGAGCAGCAGCCGGGGTTCCATGCACAGCGCGCGGGCCAGCTCGGCGAGCTTCTGCTGCCCGTACGGCAGGGAGCCCGCCGGCCGGCCGAGGTGGTCCTCGAGGCCCACGAACGCGGCGATCTCCCGGACGCGTGCCCGGTGCTTGCGTTCCTCGCGCCCCGCCGACGGCAGCCGCAGCCCGGCGGCGACGAAGCCGGACCTGGTCAGCCGGTGCCGGCCCAGCAGCAGGCTGTCCTCGACGGTCGCGTGCGGCGGCAGGGCGAGGTTCTGGAAGATGCGGGCGACGCCGAGCGCGGCGATGCGGTGCGCGGGCATGCCGGTCAGCTCGTGGCCGCCGAAGCGGACACTGCCCGAGGTGGCCCGGTAGACCCCCGACAGGACGTTGAAGCAGGTCGACTTGCCTGCCCCGTTGGGTCCGATCAGGGCGTGGACGGTGCCGGGGCGCACGGTGAAGGTGACGTCGTCCAGGGCGAGGAGGCCCGCGAAACGGACGGTGAGGTGGTCCACGTGCAGGGTCTCCATGTCAGCCCTCCCATCGGGGCAGCGCAGGGTGGGATCGCGTGGCGCCCGCCGCGTCGGCGGCCGCGTCCTCGTCGACCACGCCCAGGTAGCGGCGGCGCACCTCGTCGGAGGCGGCCAGTTCGGCGGTCGGACCGGAGAGCGTGACCTCGCCGACCTCCAGGACGTGGGCATGGGTGGCGAGGCGCAGGGCGAGCGCCGCGTTCTGCTCGACCAGCAGGACGGAGGTGCCCTGTTCGTTGATCTCGCGCACGGTCTCGGCGATCCGCGCGGCCATCAGCGGGGCCAGGCCCAGCGACGGCTCGTCGAGCAGCAGCACCTTCGGTACGGCCATCAGGGCGCGGGCGACGGCGAGCATCTGCTGCTCACCGCCCGACAGCAGCCCGGCCCGCTGCTGGGCCCGCTCGGCGAGGACGGGGAAGAGTTCGTGGACGCGGCGCAGGGCGGCGGCCCGGTCGGTGCGACCGCCGGCCGCGCCGAGCGCCCCGGCCCGCAGGTTGTCCGCGACGGTCATCCGGGCGAACACCCGCCGCCCCTCCGGCACTTGGGACACCCCGACAGCCACCACCCGGTCGGGCGCGAGCCCATCGATACGGCGTCCGCCGAGCGTCACGGTGCCGCCGGTCGTCGCCCCGCCGTGGAAGGAGAGCGTGCGGCTGACCGCCCGCAACAGCGTCGACTTGCCCGCACCGTTCCCGCCGAGGACCGTCACCACGGCCGCCTCCGGCACCTCCAGCGACACCCGGCGCAGAGCGCGCACCGGGCCGTACCCCACCGACAGATCCCGTACGACCAGATCGGAGCCCCCCATGGCACCGCCCCCTTCCTCCGCCCTGTGTGGCGCTCACCCCAGCACCGGGTGGGGTGTCCGTCCACGGGTCGCGGCCGAAACGCTGCTGGTGACCAGCGAATACGGCCGCCCGTTGTGCACGCGCACAACACTGCGTGTCGGGGGCCTGCCCAAGCCGGGCGGCCGGTGGCATCCTCCGGCCATGGGAGCGCGCAGAAGGCGTACCGGTCATGACTGGAAAGTGCTCGCGGAGTCCTGCACGGCGCTCCTGGAGCGGCTGCCGGAGCTGGTCGACGAGCATCTGCGGCTGCTGGCGGAGCACTCCTCCGTCTACGACCAGGTCCTGCCGTACGACCAGCAGTGGCGGGAGGCGGAGGAAGCGATGCGCATCGGCATCGAGACCATCTCCGCACCCCGCGACTCACCGCGCCGCGACCTGAAGTACGCGGAGGAGGCGGGGCAGCGACGCGCCCAGCAGGGGCTGCCGCTGGAGCTGCTGGTGCACGCGTACCGGAGCGCCGGCTATCTGGTGTGGGACGCCCTGTTGGAGGGCACCGGGGGCCAGGAGCCCGAGCGGCTCGGGGTGCTGATGCGCTCGGCGACGCTCGTGTGGGCGGCGATCGACGCCCAGACCGCCGTGGCGTCGGAGGCGTACCGGGCGACCGAGATGGAACTGCGCCGTCGAACCGACGAACAGCTGCACGCGCTGCTGGACGCGCTCCTGGAGGGTCAGGAGACGCCGGGCCTCGCCGCCAGGGCCGCGGCGGGGCTCGATCTGCCGGAGCGGGGCGCGTACGCCGTGGTGGTACTGCGGACCGAGCGCCGCGACGCGCGGGAGGCCTTCCACCGGCCACTGCCGGCCGCCGGGTACCGGTTCGTCTGGCGGATGCGGGCCGACCGCGAGGTGGGCGTGGTGCTGCTGGGCCCCGGCCAGGACCTGGACGCGGTGGCGCGGCTGCTGAGCGGGCGGTGCTCGGGCCCCGGCGGGATCAGTCCCGTCGTACCCGGTCTGGCCGAGCTGGGCCGGGCGCGACGCCTCGCCGAGCTGGCGCTGCGCACCTGTCCACCGGACGCCCACGAGGTCGTACGCCTCGACCAGCGCATGCCCACCGCCCTCGTCGTGAGCCAGCCGGAACTCGCGGGCCGACTGGTCGCGGACGTCTTCGGCGCACTGATCAGCCTGGAACCCCCCGACCGCGCCGTCCTGCTGGAGACCCTGGACGCATGGCTGGCCTGCGAGGGCTCAGCGGGCCGCGCCGCCGGCCGCCTGTACTGCCACCGCAACACGGTCTTCAACCGACTGCGCCGCCTGGAACAGCTGACGTCCAGGTCACTGGCCCGCCCGAGGGACCTGATCGAACTGACGCTGGCACTGGACGCGTACAGGCTGTCGGGCACGACGGCTGCGGACCGACTGACCTGAGCAGAAGCGCCCCCGAAGGGGCGCGGGGAACTGCGCGACCAGCCACAACAGACCCGCAGCCGACCGACGACCCACTTAGCTCAGGAAATCCCGGCCGATATTCTCAGCGACCCGCTCCAGAATCGGCCCCGCATCCGCGATGCACTTAGCCACATCCGGCTCGACCTCCGTCAGCGCATACGCCCGCCGGATCCCGGCCCGCCCCAGCGCCTCCGGCGGCAGCGCGAGACGCCCGCACACCGCGACGACCTCCTTGCCCTGAGCCCGGGCCGCCGCGGCGACCCCCGCCGGGGCCTTGCCGTGCAGCGTCTGCTCGTCGAGAGAACCTTCGCCGGTGATCACCAGATCGGCGCGGTCCAACGCCGGTGCAAAACCGAGGACGTCCAGCATGACGTCGATGCCGGGACGGAACGCCGCGCCGACGATCAGCGCGCCGTAGCCGATGCCTCCGGCCGCGCCCGCGCCGGGCGACGCGGCGTACTCGGCCGCCTTAGGGCCGATCGCCGCCTCCAGGGTCTTGGCGTAGTGCGCGAGGGCCTCGTCCAGCGTCTGTACGTCGTCCGGGGAGGCGCCCTTCTGCGGGCCGTACACCGCCGGGGCCCCCTTCGGCCCGGTGAGCGGGTTGTCGACGTCGCTGGCGAGCACCAGCTCGACCTCGCCGAGCCGCGGATCCAGGTCGGACAGGTCGGCCGACGCCAGGTCGGCCAGTCCGCCGCCGCCCGGAGACACCGGCTCCCCGTCCGCCGCCAGGAAGCGCGCGCCGAGCGCGGACAGCATGCCGGCGCCCCCGTCCGTGGTCGCGCTGCCGCCGACGCCGAACACGATCGTGCGGGCGCCCGCGTCCAGCGCGGCCCGCAGCAGCTCGCCTGAGCCGTACGTCGATGCCGTGAGCGGCGCGAAGACTCCGGCCGGCAGCCGCTGCAGCCCGCTGGCCTCCGCCATCTCCACGACCGCGGTGTCACCGCGCAGCGCGAACGCGGCCGTCACCTCGTTGCCGAGAGGGCCCGCGACCCGTACCTCTCGCCGCTCGAACCCGGCCGCGACCGCCGCGTCGACCGTTCCGTCGCCGCCGTCGGCGACCGGCAGCGCCTCGACCTGGAGGCCCGGCACGACCGTGCGCAGCCCGGCCGTCACCCGCTCGGCGACCTCGACGGCCGTCAGTGACCCCTTGAACTTGTCCGCGGCGATGAGGACCCTCTGGGCCCCCCTGCCTGCAGCGTTCGCCACTTTTGCATCCCCTTGCTCTACGGGCCCCGCACTTGTCAAGGCCAGTCGCGCCGCTGTGACCTTAACCGGAGGACCCCCCGGCCGTCATGCCCCGAGCGGCCGCGCCCGGAATCGGGTAGACCGGTCCTATGACCCCTGTGGGCACTGAGCACGAGCTCGCGGACCGCATCCTCGGGGGCTGGCTGGGCCGGATCGCGGGCAACATGCTCGGCAAGCCGGTCGAGCAGGGCGATCTGTGGACGCGGGACCGTATCGACCGATATCTGCGGCAGGCCGCCGCCCTGCCCCTCACCGACTATCTGCCCGAGCCGGTCGACGAGAGCGACGGCTTCGAGCTGCGGCCCGAGTGGCGCCAGTGCGTCCGGGGCCGTATCCACGGCAGCTGCCGTGACGACGACGTCGACTACGCGATCCTCGGCCTCGACCTGCTGGAGACCCACGGCTTCGGCTTCAGCACCGAGCAGGTCGGCGACCTGTGGCTGCTGCGGATGCCGTATCTGCAGACGTTCACGGCCGAGCGGGCGGCGTACCGGAACCTCGCCAACGGGCTGAAGCCGCCCGTGACCGCCACCGTCGACAATCCGTACCAGGAGTGGATCGGCGCCCTCATCCGCGCCGACATCTACGGCTGGACCTGCCCCGGCGTCCCCCGCCGCGCCGCCTCCCTCGCCCGCCGGGACGCGGTGCTGTCCCACACAGGCAACGGCGTGTACGGCGCGATGTGGGCGGCCGCGCTGATCGCGGCGGCGTTCACCGCGCCCACGGTGCGGCACGCCGTGGACGAGGCGCTGGCCGTGATCCCGGCGAGCAGCCGCATGGCCCGCACCGTGCGCCGTGTCGTCTCGCTGCACGACACCCGGATGACCTGGGAGGACACGCTCACCACCGTGTCCGAGGAGACCGCCGGGCTGGGCTGGATCCACACCGTCCCGAACGCGGCCGTGCTCACCGCCGGGCTCCTGTACGGCGACGGCGACTTCACCCGCACCATCACCCTCACCGTCCGCGGCGGCCTGGACACCGACTCCAACGGCGCGACCGCGGGCTCGGTGGCCGGTGTGCTGACCGGTGCGGACGCGATTCCGGAACAGTGGAAGGACCCGCTGGAGGACACGGTCCGCAGTGCGGTGTTCGGCTTCGACGGGGTACGGATCAGCGAACTGGCGGAGCGGACGGTGCGGTTGGCCGACGGCGAGTGAGGATCACCGGCTGGGCGGCTGGTTACCCTTCCTGCGTGACCACTCCAGACTTCGCCACGTACATCGCGGGCCTGCCCCGTGTCCTCGCCGGGGCCGCCGCTCTCTTCCGTGACGCCGAGGGCCGGGTGCTGCTCGTCGAGCCGAACTACCGTGAGGGCTGGGCACTTCCGGGCGGCACGATCGAGTCCGACGACGGGGAGACCCCACGGCAGGGCGCGCGCCGCGAGACCGCCGAGGAGATCGGCCTCGACGTCGAACTCGGCCGCCTGCTCGCGGTGGACTGGGTGCACGGCACGGCCCGCCCGCCGATCGTGGCCTACCTCTACGACGGCGGCGTCCTCGGCGAGGACGACTTCAAGTCCATCCGCCTGCAAGAAGAGGAACTCCTGTCCTGGCGCCTCGTCCCCCGCGAGGAACTCCCCGCCCACCTGCCGGGCGCCCTGGGCCGCCGCGTCCTGACCGCCCTGGACGTCCTGGCGGACGGCTCGGGCCCGGCGGAACTGGAGAACGGCCACCGCGTGAGCTGACGGAACCGGCCGATCCCGGCGCTCAGCCCTCGACGTCCCGCCCTCGATGTAGTCACGCACCACAAGCTCAACGGCGGCCTGCGGATCACCGACGCCCGCGAGCACCATCCCATCGACGACGAGCTCGGCATCGAGCGAGACGGTCACCTCGGCCATACGCGGCCCCCCGAATACCCGGTCGCCGTCGCCGGCTCCCCCGTCCTACGCTCGGTGACATGACCAAGCCCCTCGTCGCCGTCCTCAGTGGCGCCGGTATCTCCACCGACTCGGGAATCCCTGACTATCGCGGCCCCAACGGGCTGTGGCGGCGGGATCCGGAGGCCGAGAAGCTCGTGACGTACGAGTACTACATGGGCGACCCGGAGATCCGGCGCCGTTCGTGGCAGATGCGGCGCAAGAACCGGACGCTGCAGGCCGGGCCCAACGCGGCGCACCGGGCGGTGGCCGAGCTGGAGAAGTCCGGAGTGCCGGTCAGGGTCATCACGCAGAACGTGGACGGGCTCCACCAGCTCGCCGGAATGCCCGCCCGCAAGGTGCTCGAACTCCATGGCAGCGCGCGCGGTTTCGTGTGCACCGGATGCCAGGCACGGGGCCCGATGGAGGACGCGATCGCCCGTGTCGAGGCCGGCGAAGAGGACCCGCCGTGCCTGGAGTGCGGCTCCATCCTCAAGTCGGCCACCGTCATGTTCGGCGAGCGGCTCGACCCGGCCGTCCTCGGCGAGGCCCTCGCCATCACCAAGGCCTGCCAGGTCTTCATCGCCGTCGGCACCAGCCTCCAGGTACAGCCCGCGGCAGGCCTCGCCGGCGTCGCCGCCGATCACGGCGCACGGCTCGTCATCGTCAACGCCGAGCCGACGCCGTACGACGAACGCGCCGACGAGGTCATCCGCGAGCCGATCGGCACCGCGCTGCCTGAGCTGCTGCGCACCATCGGCGGCTAGAACAGCGCCGCCCCGCCCTCGAACTCCAGCAGTCGCCGCTTGCGTTCCAAGCCGCCGCCGTAGCCGGTGAGGCTGCCACCCGCGCCTACGACGCGGTGGCAGGGGACGATGATGCCGATGGGGTTCTTGCCGTTGGCGAGGCCGACGGCGCGGGAGGCGCCGGGGTTGCCGAGGGCGTCGGCGAGGTCGCCGTAGGAGCGGGTCTCGCCGTAGGGGATCTTGCGGAGCTGGTCCCAGACGGTGCGTTGGAACGGGGGGCCGTGCAGGCGGAGTTCGAGGGTGAACTCCTTCAGCTCGCCTGCGAAAAACGCCTCCAGTTGGTCCTCGGCCTCGGAGAACAGGGTGTCTTCTCGTGGGCCGAAGGACTCCTCCGGCGGGCGGTGGCGCTGTTCCGTCATGTAGAGGCCGCACAGGACGCCGTCGTCGGCGACGAGGGTCAGGGGGCCGTACGGGCTGTCGATCACGGTGTGCTGTTTCACTGCGAAGTCCCTCAACAGGAAAGTCCCTAGACAGGAAGGAAATTGATCGGGTGGCTGTCGGTCGCCCACAGGTACTGGACCGCGTACGCCCGCCACGGCGCCCATGCCGCCGCCCGTGCCGTGAGGGCCGCGGGAGTGGACGGCAGGCCCAACTCCTGGGCGGCGCGGCGGATTCCGAGGTCCGTGGGGAGGAACGCGTCGGGGTCGCCGAGGGCGCGCATGGCGATGACGTCGACCGTCCAGGGGCCGAAGCCCGGCAGGGACAGCAGGCGGGAACGGGTTTCCGTCCAGTCGTTGTCCACGCCCAAGTGCACATTGCCGTCGGCTAGTTCGCGGACCAGCGTCGTGAACGTCGTACGGCGGGTGCGCGGCATCGCCAGCGACTCCGGGTCCAGCGCGGCCAGTGCCTCAGGCGACGGGAACAGGTGCGTCAGGCCGCCCTCCGGGTCGTCCACCTGCTCGCCGTGGGCGGTGACGATGCGGGCCGCGTGCGTGCGGGCCGCCGCCGTGGAGACCTGTTGGCCGAGGACCGCGCGGATCGCGAACTCGGCCTCGTCCACGGTGCGCGGGACGCGGCGGCCGGGGGCCTTGTCGACGAGGGGCGTCAGGACCGGGTCCGCGCGAAGCTGCTCGTCCACCGCGACCGGGTCGGCGTCCAGGTCCAGCATGCGGCGGCACCGGCTGATCGCGACGGGCAGGTCACGCAGGTCGCTGAGGGTGAGGCGGCAGGCGATGTGGTCCGGTTCGGGAGTCAGGGAGACGATGCCATGGCCGTACGGCAGTCTGAGCGTCCGGCGGTACGCGCCGTCCCGCCACTCCTCCACCCCGGGTACGGCGGTGGCCGCGAGGTGGCCGAAGAGGTTGTCGGGGTTGAGGGGGGCGCGGAAGGGGAGGCGGAGGGTCAGCACGCCCGGCGTGCCCTGAGCGCCGCGGGACAGGGGCACGCGGGTGCGCAGCTCGCTCGGGGAGAGGGCGAAGACCTCGCGCACGGTGTCGTTGAAGGTGCGGATGGAGGAGAAGCCTGCCGCGAAGGCGATCTCCGCCATCGGCAGCGGGGTCGTCTCGATCAACAGCCTTGCCGTCTGGGCGCGTTGGGCGCGGGCCAGGGCGAGCGGGCCCGCGCCCAGTTCGGCGAGGAGCTGGCGTTCGACCTGGCGGGTGCTGTAGCCGAGGCGGGCGGCGAGGCCGGGGACGCCCTCGCGGTCCACCACACCGTCGGCGATCAGCCGCATCGCGCGGGCCACGAGGTCGGCGCGCTGGTTCCACTCCGGTGAGCCGGGGCTGGTGTCGGGCCGGCAGCGCTTGCAGGCCCGGAAGCCGGCCTGCTGGCAGGCGGCGGCGCTGGGGTAGAAGGTCATGTTCTCCGGCTTGGGCGGCACGACGGGGCAGCTGGGCCGGCAGTAGATACGGGTGGTGACGACGGCCGTGAAGAACCAGCCGTCGAAACGCGCGTCCTTGGACTGGACGGCGCGCACGCACCGCTCCCAGTCGGTGTGCATCGCGTTCTGCATGCCTCCAGCATGGGTCACCGCCCGGCCCCGTGGCTGGCGAGAATCCGACATGGACCTCGCGTGCCCTGGGGCCGGGCGGATCACCGCACGCGGGAACTGAGATCGCCGGGCTGCGCGTCGTACGAGTTCTATGAACCCTGTGAGTCCGGCGAGAGCCGCCCTGAGCACCTGGTTCCGCCCGCGCGGCGCGTGGATCGCGAGCGTGCTCATCGCCTGCATGCTGACCCTTCACGCCCTCGTACCGAACCGGGTCGGCCGGCTGGGCAGTCTGCTGGAGACCTTCCTGCCCTGGCTCGGTCTGGCCGTCCCGGTCCTGGCGGGCGTGGCGCTGCTGCGGCGGTCACCTGTCGCGCTCGCGGCGGTGTTGCCGCCGCTGGCGGCCTGGCTGGCTCTCTTCGGCGGGCTGCTGCTCCCCCGGTCGGACGGGGCGTACGACCTCACGGCCGTGCAGCACAACGTCAGCGACGTGAACCCGGACCCCGCCGGAACCGCCCGCACCCTGCTGCGGGCGGACGCCGACCTGATCGCCCTGGAAGAGGTGACGCCGCCCCACGCAAGGGAGTTCACGGCGGCCCTCGACTACCCACACCACGCCGTGGTGGGCACGGTCGGCCTGTGGTCCAGGTACCCGCTCACCGACGTCCGCGCCGTCGACATCAGGCCGACCGGCGTGGGCACGGACTGGAACCGCGGACTGCGGGCCACCGCCGCGACCCCGTCGGGCGAGCTCGCGGTCTACGTCGCGCACCTCCCCTCCGTCCGCCTCGGCGCCGGATTCGACACCGCCCTCCGCGACGAGAGCGCGGCCCTGCTCGGCCGCGCACTGGACGCCGAGCCACTGCCGGACCTGCTCCTGCTCGGCGACCTCAACAGCACGGTCGACGACCGCGGTTTGGACCCGGTGCGCGCCCACGTGAGCGCCCCGCGCAGAGGCCTCGCCTTCAGCTGGCCCGCGTCCTTCCCCCTGGCCAGGATCGACCAGATCCTGGCCAGAGACGCGACGGTCACCAGCATCTGGACGCTGCCGGATACGAGCAGCGACCATGTGCCGATCGCCGCCCGCATCCGGCTATAAGGGCTGCTACCGCGCCCCGCAGGGGCGCGGGGAACTGCGCGACCAGCCCCCACCGACCCGCAGCCGAACGAACCGCCCACCCAGCGGCGCGCTCACGTCCCCGTCGGGCGACGCGACGCCGCCGTCGCCCCGCCCACGTCACTGATCGGCCGCAGCCGATACGTGTACGCGTAGTCCCGGTCGGCGAACAGCTTGTACTCGTCGTGCGTGTGCGCGCCCCAGCTGTTGTCGCCGCCCACACCCATCTGCCGGTGGTTCACGCGCAGGACGACCTCCTCACGCGGGGTGAGCTGGTAGTCGTGGCGCGCGCCGACCGACAGTTCCTCCGGGGTGAAGTGCGAGGCGCTGACCTCCAGGAGAGGTTCGCCGCTGACGAGAAGCCCGTTGTCGCGCCGGTCGGTCAGCGCGAACCAGCGGACGTCGGTCTTGTTGCCGTTCTCCTGCGGCCGGATGTACGGGGTCCACTGCCCGTCGACGGTCCCGGAGTACAGGCCCACGTCGGTGCCGTTGTTGCGGTCCCAGTGGTTCTCCTCGGGACCGCGCCCGTAGTAGTGCACACGGTCCAGCCGCCCCGGCAGGAACAGCATGCTGCCGACCTCCGGGATGTACGGCAGGCTCGACGCGCCTGGATGCAGGGTGTTGTCCACCTTGATCTCACCGTTTCCGAACACGGTGTAGGTGGTGGTGTACGTCGACTCGACCGACGTCGGCAGGGTGCCGCTGACCTTGATCTCGACGGCCCTGCCCTGGAGTTCCCGCACACCGACGTCCGTGACCTTGCGCCCAGCGCCCGCATCCCGCCAGGTCTGGTTGCGGGTGTGCTGGCCGTTGCCCTTGTCGTTGTCGGTCGGCGCCCGCCAGAAGTTCGGCACGGGCCCGGAGCTGATGAGCCGGGTCCCCCGGGTCTCGTACGAGGTGATGAGGCCGCTGCTCTTGTCGACGGTGACCGAGAAGCCCTTGCCGGTCACCGTCACGGAAGCGGTTCCGTCCTGGTGACGCAGCTCGGGCACGCTCGCCAGCGGCACCGGTGTCACGGCCGGACTGCCCGCGTCCAGGGGCAGTTGCTGCTTGGCCACCTCGAAGCCGGCCTTGGCCCACTTCGTGGCTTCCTTGGTGGTGAAGGACAGCTGCAGGAAGTACTCCGCGCCCGGCGCCGGGTTCGCCGGCAGCCGTACGGGCACAGTGATCTTCTTCTCGGACAGCGGCGGTACGTCGAGCTGCGCGCGGGTCAGCTTCCCCCGCTGGACGGCCTTGCCGTCGCCGATGAGCGTCCAAGTGCCGTCGAATTCACGGAGGTTGGTGAAGAGGTTCTCGTTGATGAGCGTCACCGCTCCCGGGCCGCCGCTCGCGGTGACGTTGATCGCCTGGTAGGCGTGCTTCACCTCGGCGGCCTTGCCGGTGTGGCCGCGGTCGGCGGTGACGATGCCGTCCGCGACGAAGTTCCCGTCGTTGGGGTTGTCGCCCCAGTCGCCGCCGTACGCGAAGAAGGTCTTCTCCGGCGACCGCTTCTCGGTGAAGCCGACCGTGTCGGCGTCGAACCAGAACCGCACACCCTCGTCACCGGGACCACGGCTGCCGGAGGCGAGTTCGGCGGCGGCGAGGGCGCGGGCGTAGACGCGGGCGCGGCGGATGGTGCCGCTGAACTCGCGGGTCCAGTTGTCGACGTCGGTGGCGAGTGAGAGCGGCGCGGCGTTGCTGCCGGGCTTGCGGGTGGTGGTGCGGGTGGCCCGTACCTCGCCGTCCACGTAGAGGGTCAGCGTGCCCGCGTCGGCGTCGAAAACGCCTGCGACGTGATGCTCCTTGCCGGTCCAGTCCGCCGGGACCGGCCAACTGGCCGTGATCCACTGGCCGCCGCCGTGGATGAAGAACTCGATGTTCTTGTTGGTCTGCTTGAGCGCGTACTGCGTGTCGCCCTTGGCGAGGATCGGCTGGTGGTAACCGGTCACGTGCGGGGTGATCCACGCTTCCAGGGTGAGCGAGCCGGTGAGGTCGAGGGAGGCGTCGCGGGCGAAGACGGTTCCGCCGTAGACGCCCTTGTCACGGTCGAAGGTGCCGCTGGGCGCGAGGATCTCGCCCTTCAGCTTCTTCGGCCCGGAGTCGGTGAACAGCTTGCGCGTCGGGGTGGGCCAGGACACGGACTGGTCCATGAAGTCCCAGATCCAGCCGCCCTGGAGGACGTCGTAGCGCCGGATGATGTCCCAGTACTTCTTGAAGTTGCCGTTCGAGTTCCCCATGGCGTGCGAGTACTCGATCATGACGTACGGCCGGGTGTCGGCGGTGTCCTTGGCGCGGGCCTCCACGCGCGCGGGACTTTCGTACATCTCGGAGCGGATGTCGCTGACGCCGGGGCGGTCGTCGCCCTCGTACTGGATGACGCGGGTCGTGTCGTACGAGCGGATCCAGTTGTGCATGTTGACGAAGGTGCTGCCGGCGCCCGCCTCGTTGCCGAGCGACCAGATGACGACCGACGCGTGGTTCTTGTCCCGGTGGACCATGTTCTGGGCGCGGGCCACGCAGGCCTCGCTCCAGTCGGCGTGGTCGCCCGGGTATTCGTCGCGGACGCCGTGGGTTTCGAGGTTGGTCTCGTCGACGATGTACAGGCCGTATTCGTCGGCGAGTTCGAGCCAGATCGGGTTGTCCGGGTAGTGCGAGGTCCGGACGGTGTTCATGTTCATCCGCTTGATGACCTCGATGTCCAGCACCATGTCCGCGCGGGTGAGCGCGGTGCCGCGGGCCGGGTGCATCTCGTGCCGGTTGGTGCCGCGGAAGGAGACGGGCTTGCCGTTGATGCGCATCAGCCCGTCCTTGAGCGCGAACTCGCGGAAGCCGACGCGGTGGGAAAGGGTTTCGATCACCTTTCCGGCGGGGTCGCGCAGCCGCAGGACGGCGGTGTAGAGGTTCGGGTGCTCCGCCGACCACAACTGCGGTGCCGGTACGGCCTTTTGAGCCTGTACGGTCGCGTCCTCCCCCGCCGCTCCGACCTCGGCGGTCTGCTGCAGGGGCCGGGACCAGACGGCGTGGCCCCGGTCGTCGTACAACTGCGTCTCGACGGTGTACCGGCCGCCGCCCGCGGTGCCGTACGCCCGCACGCTCGCCGTCACCGACAGCTCGGCGGCCGTGTAGTCGTCGCTCAGCGGGGTGTCCAGCTTGAAGTCGCGCAGGTGCACGGCCGGGGTGGAGTACAGGTAGACCGAGCGGAAGATGCCGCTCAGCCGGATCATGTCCTGGTCCTCCAGCCAGTCACCGTCGGAGTAGCGGTACACCTCCACGGCGATCTGGTTGGTGCCGGGCTTGAGGTGCTCGGTGATGTCGTACTCGGCGGGGGTGTAGGAGTCCTCGTGGTAGCCGACCAGTTCGCCGTTGATCCACACGTAGTGGGCCGACTTGACGCCCTCGAAGTGCAGGAAGGTCCGCCGGCCCGCCCAGTCCTTCGGGACCGTGAAGGTGCGCCGGTACTGGCCGACCGGGTTGTAGCGGGTCGGGGCGGCCGGGGGCTGGGACTCCTCCCCCAGGCCGTTGGGCCCCCACCAGGGGTAGGTGATGTTGACGTAGATCGGGAAGTCGTAGCCGTGCAGCTGCCAGACCGACGGGACGGGGAGGGTGTCCCAGTCCTTGTCGTCGACGTCCGTGCGGTAGAAGTCGGCGTTCCGGTCGTCGGGGCGGTCGGCGTAGGCGAACTTCCAGGTCCCGTCGAGGCTCTGCCGGTACGGCGAGCGGGTGCGGTCGGCGGCCAGTGCCTGTCTCACGTCCGCGTACGGCATGAGGGTGGTGTGCGGCGGCTCGGTGCCGACCTGGAAGAGGGCGATGTTGCCGTTCCACTCGGGAGTGGCGTCCGGCGCGGCACGCCTGGTTGACGCGTGGGCCGGCGCGGACGACAGGGCGAGGGCGCCGAGGACGGCGGCGGACGACTCGAGGAGACGGCGGCGGCTGATGACCGGCCGTTGGGCGGGAGAGGAGTGCTGGTGCGCGTGCGGGTGCGGCATGACCGAGACCTTCCTCAGAACGACAGTGCGCTGCACCTACTGGGTGCTTGCGTCGGATCCTGTCCATATCACTAGGTTCCGAACGCCTCAGAAGCAACATTCCTGTCGGACTTTGTTGAGTCCTGATCGTGTGGCCATGTGCAACCGTCCGCACGCCCCCATGCGCGGCTTGTCACCACCCCACACCGCGCACTACTGTCACCACGCCTTGGTGAACGGGAAATCGGTGCGATACCGGTGCGGCCCTCGCCACTGTGAATCGGGAAGTCCGGCTCCGGCCCTCACGGGCAGCCACTGGGTCCTCCAGGACCCGGGAAGGCGGAGCACGGGCGGTGGTACCCGTCAGCCAGGAGACCGGCCAAGGCGCGTCAACCATCCACGAGGTGCTGGAGAGGGTCTGCTGAGCCATGCACATTGCCGAGGGTTTCCTTCCTCCGGCGCACGCGGTCGCCTGGGGCGTCGCGTCCGCGCCGTTCGTCGTCCACGGAGCCCGGTCACTCACCCGTGAAGTCAGGGAGCACCCGGAGAGCACCCTGCTCCTCGGCGCCTCCGGAGCCTTCACGTTCGTCCTGTCGGCCCTCAAACTGCCGTCGGTGACCGGGAGTTGCTCCCACCCCACCGGCACCGGACTGGGCGCCATCCTGTTCCGGCCGCCGGTGATGGCGGTGCTGGGCACCATCACCCTGCTCTTCCAGGCGCTGCTGCTGGCCCACGGCGGCCTGACCACGCTCGGCGCCAACGTGTTCTCGATGGCGATCGTCGGGCCCTGGGCCGGATACGGGATCTACCGGTTGCTCCGGCGGTACGACGTGCCGCTGATGGTCGCCGTCTTCTTCGGCGCGTTCGTCGCCGACCTGTCCACCTACTGCGTCACCAGCGTCCAGCTGGCGCTCGCGTTTCCCGACCCGAGCAGTGGATTCCTGGGCGCGCTGGGCAAGTTCGGGTCCATCTTCGCCGTGACGCAGATCCCGCTCGCGGTGAGCGAGGGACTGCTCACGGTGCTGGTGATGCGGCTGCTCGTGCAGTCGAGCAAGGGCGAGCTGACCCGGCTCGGCGTGCTGCTCACCAGGAAGGCGAGCACCGAGGCGGTGGCCCGATGAAGCGGAACACGAAGATCAACCTCCTGCTGCTGCTCGCCGTCGTCGCCCTCGCGGTGCTGCCGCTGGCGCTGGGCCTCGGCGACGACAAGGAGGAGCCGTTCGCGGGCGCCGACGGTGAGGCGGAGGCGGCGATCACCGAGATCGAGCCGGACTACGAGCCCTGGTTCTCGCCGCTGTACGAGCCCCCCTCCGCCGAGATCGAGTCGGGCCTGTTCGCCCTCCAGGCAGCCATCGGCGCCGGCGCCCTCGCCTACTACTTCGGCGTGCGGCGCGGGCGACGGCAGGGTGAGCAGCGGGCGCTGGCGCGGCAGGGCACCTATGCCGCGGCGGACGAACGGACCGCACGCACCGTGGGCTCCGCGGCCGAGCCCGACGACCAGGCCGTACGCGACGTGGACGCCGCCTCCGACGGCCATGCCGCACGCGATGCCGAGGCCGCGACCGGCGACCAGACCGCACCCGGCGGGGAAGCCGCGCGCCGTGACCAAGCCACGCACGAACCCGACGTGGACGCCGTGCACCACGACAAGGCCACGCTCCAGCCCGACAGGGCCGCCGCGCGCCGTGACCAAGCCACGCACGAACCCGACGTGGACGCCGCGCGCCACGACAAGGCCACGCACCAGCCCGACAGGGCCGCCGCGCGCCATGACAAGGCCGCGCACCAGCCCGGTGGCACGCGTGGCGCCGGGCAGGGCTGACGCGCGTGCTGCCCATCGACGCGGCGGCGCACAGCAGCCGCTGGCGCCGCCGCCACCCCGTGGACAAGGCCGTGCTCGGGCTCGGCCTCACCGTGCTGGCGATCTCGCTGCCGCCGTGGCCGGGCGCGGCCCTGGTGCTGCTGACCGCGCTCGCCGTGCTGCTGGGCCCGGCGGGCGTGCCCGGCCGCAAGCTGTGGCGGGCCTACCGTGTCCCGCTGGGCTTCTGCGTGACCGGCGCGGCCACCCTGTTGGTGCAGGTCGGCGGCCCGGACGGGTTCCTGACCCTGGCCGACGAGGGACCTGTGCGCGCCGGGGAACTGCTGCTGCGCACCTCGGCCGCCTCGCTCGGCGTGCTGCTGTTCGCGTTCACCACACCCATGTCCGATTTGCTGCCGCGTCTGGTGAAGGCCGGGATTCCCGCGCCGGTCGTCGACGTCGCGCTGGTGACGTATCGCATGAGCTTCCTGCTGCTGGACTCGATGCGCCGGATCCGGGAGGCGCAGGCCGCGCGGCTCGGGCACACCACGCGGGCCGCCGCCTGGCGTTCGCTGGCCGGGCTCGGCGCGACCGCGTTCGTGCGGGCCTTCGACCGGGCGACGCGGCTGCAGGCCGGGCTCGCCGGGCGCGGCTACGACGGCACCCTGCGCGTCCTGGTGCCCGAGGCCCGCATCTCCGTCCGCTTCACGGCCGTGAGCGTGGCACTGCTCGCGACGCTGGCCGCCCTCACCCTCGTACTGGAAAGGCCGCTGACATGAGCGACGCCGCCCTCGTCGCCCTGCGGGGCGCGTCTTTCGCCTACGAGGACGGTCCGGACGTGCTCGACGGGCTCGACTTCGAGGTGCGTGAGGGGCGTGCGCTCGCGCTGCTCGGGCGCAACGGCACCGGTAAGACGACGCTGATGCGGCTGCTGAGCGGGGGGCTGCGGCCGCACAGCGGGGAGTTGACGCTCGACGGGAAGCGGGTGACGTACGACCGGAAAGGACTGACGCGGCTGCGGACCACCGTGCAGCTGGTGGTGCAGGACCCGGACGACCAGCTGTTCGCCGCGTCCGTCGCGCAGGACGTGTCGTTCGGGCCGCTGAACCTCGGGCTGCCCGATCCGGACGTGCGGGCGCGGGTGGACGAGGCGCTGGCCGCGCTGGACATCGCTGCCCTGGCCGACCGGCCCACGCATCTGCTGTCCTACGGGCAGCGCAAGCGGACGGCGATCGCGGGCGCGGTCGCGATGCGGCCCCGGGTGCTGATCCTGGACGAGCCGACCGCGGGGCTCGACCCCGACGGCCAGGAACGGCTGCTCGCCACCCTCGGCGCCCTGCGCACGGGCGGCACCACGGTGGTGATGGCGACGCACGACGTGGACCTCGCCCTGCGCTGGGCCGACGACACGGCCCTGCTCACCCCGTCCGGAGTACACACCGGCCCGGCCGCCGAGATCCTGGCCCGCACCGACCTCCTCCAGCAGGCCGGCCTGCGGCTGCCGTGGGGCGTCGCGGCGGCCCAAGTACTCTGCGCGCACGGCCTGTTGGCCACGACGGCAACGGGCCCGCGCACTCCCGAGGAACTAGCCGCGATGGTGGTGGTCTAACCGCACCTGGCAAGCGCCCCGAAGGGGCGCGGGGCTGTATCGATGTGCGGCTCCGCCGCGTGGGCGCGACCAGCCCCCACAGACCCGCACGCGACCGACGGCCCGCGGGGAGGTCCAAGCGGACCCGGCGAAGCAAGATGCGGGACAACAGCGCCCCGAAGGGGCGCGGGGAACTGCGCGACCAGCCCCCACAGACCCGCACGCGACCGACGGCCCGCGCCCCCGCGGCGGAACCGCACATGAGGAACCGGTCACAGCAGCGGCGAGGGCAAGGTCACAGCCTGTTGCTCTGCTCCTGTTCAAGGGCTCTCGCCTAGCATCCCGAGCATGACAGTCCTGCCCAATGACGGGCTCTCGACGGCCGCCGAGTTCCCCGCCGCGACCCATGAGCAGTGGCAACGCCTCGTGGAGGGCGTCCTGCGCAAGTCTGGCCGGGACGTCACAGGTGCCGCCGCCGAGGACGCCCTCTCCACCGCGCTGGAGGACGGGCTGCGCACCCGGCCCCTGTACACCGCGCTCGATGCCGCTCCCGACACCGGTTTCCCGGGTTTTGCCCCGTTCGTCCGGGGTGGTCGCCCGGAGGGGAACACCAAGGGCGGCTGGGACGTACGGCAGCGGCACGCGACGGCCTCCGGCGACCTCGTCCTCGCCGACCTGGAGAACGGCGTCACCTCCCTCTGGCTGGTCGTCGGTGAAGGCGGCTTCCCGGTCTCGTCCCTCCCCCAGGTGCTCGAGGGCGTGTACCTGGACCTCGCGCCCGTCGTCCTGGAGGCGGGCCGGGACACAGAGGAGGCAGCAGGCGAACTGCTGAGGCTGTACGAGGAGCGCGGCGTCGCGCATAACAGCGCACGCGGCAACCTCGGCGCCGACCCGCTCGGGTACGAAGCCCGGAGCGGTCAGCAGCTGGACTTCGCGCCGGTGGCCGGACTCGCCCGGCGGTGCGCCGAGGAGTACCCGGAGCTGCGGGCGCTGACCGTGGACGCGCTGCCGTACCACGAGGCCGGCGGGTCGGCGGCGCAGGAGCTGGGCGCCTCGCTCGCGACCGGTGTCGCCTACCTGCGGGAGCTGACCGCGGCCGGGCTCACCGTCGAACGGGCCTGCGCACAGCTGGAGTTCCGGTACGCGGCCACCGCCGACCAGTTCCTGACCATCGCCAAGCTGCGCGCGGCGCGCCGGCTGTGGGCGCGGGTCGCCGAGGTGAGCGGAGGGCCCGGCAGGCAGGTGCAGCACGTGGTGACCTCGCCGGTGATGATGTCGCGCCGGGACCCGTGGGTGAACATGTTGCGCACCACGGTCGCCACGCTGGCCGCCGGGGTCGGCGGCGCCGACTCCGTCACCGTGCTGCCCTTCGATCACGTGCTCGGCCTGCCGGACGCGTTCGCGCGGCGTATCGCCCGCAACACCTCGACGATCCTCATCGAGGAGTCGCATCTGGCCCGGGTGATCGACCCGGCGGGCGGCTCCTGGTACGTGGAGCGGCTCACCGACGAACTCGCCCACGCGGGCTGGGAGTTCTTCCAGTGGCTGGAGCAGGTCGGCGGCCAGGCGGCAGCCCTGCGCTCGGGCCGGCTCGGCGAGAAGCTGGCGGAGACCTGGGAGGCGCGCAGCGCGAAGCTCGCCAAGCGGCGCGAACCCATCACCGGCGTCAGCGAGTTCCCGAACCTCGCCGAGAAGCCGGTGCAGCGCGCGTCCGCGCCCGAGCCGCCCTCCGGGGGCCTCCCCCGCGTCCACCGCGACGAGGCGTACGAGGCGCTGCGCGCCCGCTCCGACGCCCACCTCGCCGCGACCGGCACCCGGCCGCGGATCTTCCTCGCCGCGCTCGGCCCCGCCGCCGCCCACACCGCGCGGCTCACCTTCGCCGCGAACCTCTTCCAGGCGGGCGGCATCGAACCCGTCACGGAGGGCACGTTCGAGGAGAGCGGCGCCGCCGAGGCCTGCCTCTGCTCCAGCGACACGCTGTACGAGGAGCAGGCGGCGGACACCGCACAGGCCCTGAGGACAGCGGGCGCCACGCATGTGTTCCTCGCGGGCAAGCCCGGGCAGTACCCCGTCGACGACCACGTCTTCGCGGGCTGCGACGCCGTAGCCGTACTCTCCGCCACCCTCGACCGCATGGGAGTGTCCTGATGGGAATCCCCGACTTCACCGGGATCGAACTCGGGGAGCCGAGGACCGACGTCGGCGCCGACGAGTGGCGCAAGGCCGCGGGGAGCGACGACGCGTTCTGGGAGACCCCGGAGGGCATCGCGGTCAAGCCGCTCTACACCGGCCGTGACCTGGAGGGCCTCGACTTCCTGCAGACGTACCCGGGCATGGCGCCGTATCTGCGCGGCCCGTACCCGACGATGTACGTCAATCAGCCCTGGACGATCCGCCAGTACGCGGGCTTCTCCACCGCCGAGGAGTCCAACGCCTTCTACCGGCGCAACCTCGCCGCCGGGCAGAAGGGTCTGTCGGTCGCCTTCGACCTGCCGACGCACCGTGGCTACGACAGCGACCACCCGCGGGTGACCGGCGACGTCGGCATGGCGGGCGTGGCCATCGACTCCATCTACGACATGCGGCAGCTCTTCGACGGCATCCCGCTGGACAAGATGACCGTGTCGATGACGATGAACGGCGCCGTGCTGCCGATCCTCGCGCTGTACATCGTGGCGGCGGAGGAGCAGGGCGTACCGCCCGAGAAGTTGGCCGGGACCATTCAGAACGACATCCTCAAGGAGTTCATGGTCCGCAACACCTACATCTATCCGCCGAAGCCGTCGATGCGGATCATCTCCGACATCTTCGCCTTCACCTCGCAGCGGATGCCCCGCTACAACTCGATCTCCATCTCCGGCTACCACATCCAGGAGGCCGGTGCGACGGCCGACCTGGAGCTGGCGTACACGCTCGCG
Organism: Streptomyces sp. NBC_00457; assembly: GCF_036014015.1. Lineage (NCBI taxonomy): Bacteria > Bacillati > Actinomycetota > Actinomycetes > Kitasatosporales > Streptomycetaceae > Streptomyces > Streptomyces sp. NBC_00457. The sequence continues at coordinate 2,356,687 of NZ_CP107905.1, forward strand.
GACGGCGTCGAGTACATCCGGGCGGGCCGGGAAGCGGGCCTGGACGTGGACGCGTTCGCGCCGCGGCTCTCCTTCTTCTGGGCGATCGGCATGAACTTCTTCATGGAGGTCGCCAAGCTGCGGGCGGCGCGGCTGCTGTGGGCGAAGCTGGTGTCCCAGTTCGAGCCGAAGAACTCCAAGTCCCTTTCCCTGCGCACCCATTCGCAGACCTCGGGCTGGTCGCTGACGGCGCAGGACGTGTTCAACAACGTCACGCGTACGTGCGTGGAGGCGATGGCGGCGACGCAGGGCCACACGCAGTCACTGCACACCAACGCCCTCGACGAGGCGCTCGCGCTGCCCACCGACTTCTCGGCGCGCATCGCCCGTAACACGCAGCTGCTGATCCAGCAGGAGTCCGGCACGACGCGGGTGATCGACCCCTGGGGCGGCAGCGCCTACGTCGAGAAGCTGACGTACGACCTCGCCCGCCGGGCCTGGCAGCACATCCAGGAGGTCGAGCAGGCGGGCGGCATGGCGCAGGCCATCGACGCGGGCATCCCCAAGCTGCGCGTGGAGGAGGCGGCGGCACGGACGCAGGCCCGGATCGACTCGGGGCGGCAGCCGGTCATCGGCGTGAACAAGTACCGGGTGGAGACCGACGAGCAGATCGACGTGCTCAAGGTCGACAACTCCTCCGTGCGCACCCAGCAGATCGAGAAGCTGCGGCGACTGCGGTCGGAGCGTGATGACATCGCCTGTCAGGACGCGCTGGACGCGCTGACCCGGGCGGCGGCGGGCGAGGGCAACCTGCTGGAGCTGGCGGTGAACGCGGCCCGCGCGAAGGCGACCGTCGGGGAGATCTCCGACGCCCTGGAGAAGGTGTACGGGCGGCACGCGAGCCAGATCCGTACGATCTCCGGCGTGTACCGCAACGAAGCCGGCTCCTCCCCGTCCGTCGACCGCACCCGCACCCTCGTCGACTCCTTCGAGGAGGCCGAGGGCCGCCGCCCGCGCATCCTGGTCGCCAAGATGGGCCAGGACGGCCACGACCGCGGCCAGAAAGTGATCGCGACCGCCTTCGCCGACCTCGGCTTCGACGTCGACGTCGGCCCGCTGTTCCAGACGCCCGGCGAGGTGGCCCGCCAGGCGGTGGAGGCGGACGTGCACATCGTGGGCGTCTCGTCGCTGGCCGCCGGGCACCTCACCCTCGTACCGGCGCTGCGCGAGGAGCTGGCGGCGGAGGGCCGGGAGGACATCATGATCGTCGTCGGTGGGGTGATCCCGCCGCAGGACGTGCCGACCCTGCTGGAGATGGGCGCGACGGCCGTGTTCCCGCCCGGGACGGTGATCCCGGACGCGGCCTACGACCTCGTGAAGCGGCTCTCGGCCGACCTCGGGCACTCGCAGTGATCGATCTCGACACGTACGTGAAGGGCGTGCTCGACGGGAAGCGGGCACTCGTCGCACGCGCCATCACGCTCGTCGAGTCGACACGCCCTCAACACCGGGCGCTGGCGCAGGAGTTGCTGACCGAGCTGCTCCCGCACAGCGGCCGGGCCCGGCGGATCGGGATCAGCGGGGTGCCGGGCGTGGGGAAGTCGACGTTCATCGACGCGTTCGGCACGATGCTGACGTCCCTCGGGCACCGGGTCGCGGTGCTCGCCGTCGATCCGTCGTCCACGCGTACGGGCGGTTCGATCCTCGGCGACAAGACGCGAATGGAACGGCTGGCCGTGGACCCCGCCGCCTTCGTCCGCCCCTCCCCCAGCGCGGGCACGCTCGGCGGAGTCGCCAAGGCCACGCGCGAGTCGATGGTGGTGATGGAGGCCGCGGGCTACGACGTGGTGCTCGTCGAGACGGTCGGCGTCGGCCAGTCGGAGACCGCGGTGGCGGGCATGGTCGACTCCTTCCTCCTGCTCACGCTGGCCCGCACCGGCGACCAGTTGCAGGGCATCAAGAAGGGTGTGCTGGAGCTGGCCGACGTCATCGCCGTGAACAAGGCGGACGGGCCGCACGAGCGCGATGCGCGGGCGGCGGCGCGGGAACTGTCGGGGGCGTTGCGGTTGATGCATGGGAAGGACGTCGCCTGGACGCCGCCCGTCCTGCACTGCAGCGCCCGTGAGTCGACCGGCCTGGACACGGTCTGGGAGCGCCTTGAGCAGCACCGTGCGTTGTTGGATTCCAGCGGCCGCCTTGCCGCCAAGCGGCGTGACCAGCAGGTTGACTGGACGTGGAGCATGGTGCGCGATGAGTTGCTCGGTCGGCTGCATGCGGATCCGGCGGTGCGTTCGGTTGCGCCTGGGCTTGAACAGCGGGTGCGGGATGGGGAGTTGACGGCGACGCTGGCGGCGGAGCGGATTCTTAAGGCCTTCGGAAGGTAGTGCTCTGCGGGCCGGTGGGGGTTGATCGCGCAGTTCCCCGCGCCCCTTTGGGGCGCCCAGCTGTTCGTCAGTCGATATGTGCCGCGAACGCCTTGTACGCCCGGTCGTCGAAGAGTACGAACCTGATCTCCTCGACCTGCGTGTTCGTTGCCCTCACCATCTCCAGCGCGATCCGGGCCGCGTCCTCCATCGGCCAGCGGTAGACGCCCGTGGAGATGGCCGGGAACGCGACGGTGCGGGCGCCCAACTCGTCGGCCACCCGCAGGGATTCGCGGTAGCAGGAGGCGAGGAGGGCGGAACGGTCCTCGGTCTGGCTGAAGACGGGACCAACGGTGTGGATCACCCAGTGGGCGTCCAGTGCGCCCGCCGTCGTGGGGACCGCCTGGCCGGTGGGCAGACCCTTGCCGTACTGGGCCGCGCGCAGCGCCCGGCACTCCTCGAGGATCGCGGGGCCGCCGCGGCGGTGGATGGCGCCGTCCACGCCGCCTCCGCCGAGCAGGGAGGAGTTCGCCGCGTTGACGATCGCGTCGGCGGTCTGCCGGGTGATGTCGCCCTGGACGAGGGTGATGGTGGTCATGTCTGCCTCAGCTTCCTCCAGACCGCCTTCGCCGCGTTGTGCCCCGACATGCCGTGCACTCCGGGTCCGGGCGGGGTGGCCGAGGAGCAGATGAAGACGGCCGGGTGGGGGGTGCTGTACGGGAACAGGGACAGCTTGGGCCGCAGCAGGGTCTGGAGTCCGGAGACGGCGCCGGAGGCGATGTCGCCGCCGACGTAGTTGGCGTTGCGGGCGGCCAGCTCGGGCGGGCCCGCGGTCGCGCGGGCGAGGACGCGGTCGCGGAATCCCGGTGCGAAGCGCTCCAGTTGGCGCTCGATGGCGTCGGTGAGGTCGCCGGTCCAGCCGCTGGGGACATGGCCGTACGCCCAGAAGACCTGCTTCCCGGCCGGAGCCCGGGTGGGGTCGACGACACTGGGCTGGACCGTGATCATGAACGGTTTGTCGGGTGCCCGGCCCTCCCGGGACGCGGCGTGCAGGGCGGCGCCGATCTCCGCGCTGTCCGCGCCGATCTGCACGGTCCCGGCGGCACGGGCCTCAGGCGCGGTCCACGGCACCGGGCCGTCCAGCGCGTAATCGACCTTGAAGACTCCGGGGCCGTAGCGAAAGCCCTCGTAGTACCGCCCGAAGCCGGCGATACGCGCCAGGGCGGTGGGTGAGGTGTCGAAGACGTAGGCGCGGGCGGGCGGCAGGTCGTCGAGGCGCTTGACCTCGTAGTCGGTGTGGACGGTGCCGCCGAGGTCCTTCAGATACGAGGTGAGCGCGTCGGAGATCGACTGGGAGCCGCCGCGGGCCACCGGCCAGCCGCGGGCGTGCGCGGCGAGGGCGAAGACCAGGCCGATGCCGCCGGTCAGAATGCCGTTCAGCGGGGCCATGACGTGGGCCACGAGTCCGGCGAACAGCGTCTTCGCGCGTTCGTCGCGGAAGCGGCGGGTCAGCCAGGTCGACGGGGGCAGGCCGACGAGGCCGAAGCGGGCGAGGGTCACCGGGTCCCGGGGCAGCGAGGTGAGCGGCAGTGACATGAAGTCGTGGGCGAGCGTGTCCCACCTGGGCAGGAAGGGCTCGACCAGCCTGCGGTAGGTGCCCGCGTCGCGTGGCCCGAACGATGCGGCCGTCTCGGCGACCGACCGGGACAGCACGGCGGCGGTGCCGTCGGTGAAGGGGTGCGCCATGGGCAGCTCGGCGTGCAGCCACTCCAGGCCGTGCCGCTCCAGGGGCATGGCCCGGAACGCCGGTGAGTTGATGCCGAGGGGGTGCGCGGCGGAGCACGGGTCGTGGCGGAAGCCGGGGAGGGTCAGCTCCTCGGTGCGGGCGCCCCCACCCACGGTGTCGCGGGCCTCGAAGACGGCCACGGAGAAGCCGCGCCGGGCCAGCTCCACGGCGGCCGTCAGTCCGTTCGGCCCCGCACCCACCACGACCGCATCGAGCATCGACGGCACCTTCGGACTCCTTTGTCAGCCGATGGCCACTGAAGGATCAGGATATGCCGGGGCGCTGACAGCCCTCGCGCCGCGGTGGGGCCGGGCGGGCGTCGGGGGGAGCGGAGCCGGGTCAGGGCGCCGTCATCGGATCCACGGGTACGGCTCGGACAGCAGCTCCACGATCCGGCGGGCCGTGGCCTCGTCGCGCGCCGCGGTGAACGGCAGCGTGTTCCCGCCCGTGACGCGGAACGGCTCCCCCGAGAGCGTCAGGTGGGCGCCGCCCGCCTCCTCGACCAGCAGCAGGCCCGCCGCGTGATCCCAGGCGGCCTCCCAGGAGAAGGCGACGGCGTCCGACTCGCCGCGGGCGACGGCGAGATACTCCAGTCCCGCCGAGCCGCAGGCGCGCGGTGCGACGCCGTCCGTCCACAGGCTGAGCAGCGCGCGCTTCTGGTCGTCCGTCGTGTAGTCCGGGTGGGAGGTGGCGATGCGGAGGTCCCGGCCGGGGGCGGGAGGACCGGCGTGCAGCCGCTCGCCGTCGAGGAAGGCGCCGCCGCCCCGGACGGCCGTGGCCAGTTGGTCGCGCGCCGGCGCGTAGGTCCAGGAGGCGAGCACCACGCCGCGCCGGGCGAGCGCGACCAGGGTGCAGAAGCCGGAGTCGCCGTGCACGAACTGCCGTGTGCCGTCGACGGGGTCGACGATCCAGACGGGGGCGTCGTCCTGTATCGCCTCGTACGTCGCCGGGTTGGCGTGCACCGCTTCCTCCCCGACCACGACGGAGCCGGGCAGCAGCTTGCCGAGTGCCTCGGTGAGGTACTGCTCGGCCTTGCGGTCGGCGTCCGTGACCAGGTCGTGCGGGCCGCTCTTCTGGTCGACCTCGTGCGCGGCCAGCCGGCGGAAGCGCGGCATGATCTCGGCGGCGGCCGCCTCGCGGACCGCGGCTTCCACGTCGGCGGAGTGATGCGTGAGAAACTCGTCGATGGTTTCGGTGTGCTCGATCATGCCTCCATGAGAGCACGCACCACTGACAATCCCCGCCCGCCCCCTGTACCGCGGGTGGAATCGGGATGAACACCCCTCTTCGGGCGTTCAGCGCCAGCAGTTCCGGACTCCACGGTGAGCGTGGTGCGCGGCCGGCACCCCGGGGTGAGCGAGCCGGGCAGGCCGCGACGTCGAGGTGGCAGGTGTCGCCGCGCGTGCGCACTGAGTCGTAGTCGGCGGACCCGTAGGGCGGCAGTTCGTCCGGGAGCAGCGCCAACTGCTGGAGCAGGACCGGCCCCTGGCTCCAGGGTCCGGCCTTGCACAGGGTGCAGCCGTTCCAGTAGTACGTCGCCGGCGCCTCGTATGTCGCGAACCACCCGGCGACCTCGGCGAGCAGCCGCTTCCAGGTGGCCGAGCCCCTTGTAGCCGACCGTAACCAAGGCGTGCGCCGTGACCAAAGTGCAGCAAAACGCCCATAGTTGCCCCTACTGCACGTGGCTCAGTCACGGCACAAGTACGGAGCGAAGTTGCACTTTCAACCCACAGGGAGTCGTGTGACACTGGCGTCCCGTCCGCAGTGCGGACCCCGTTCCGCACCGTCCCCCACGAGAAGTGCGCCGTGCGTTCGCTACCCCTGCCGCTCACCCTCTCCGCGCGTCTGGCCCCGGTCGCCGTGCTCGCCGTGTCGGGCTGGGCCCTGTCGTCCGACCCCTCGACGCCGGCCGCCGAGAACAAGGCCGGCCAGGACACCGCGTCCCAGTCGCCGACCGCACCCGCCACCGCGGCGGCGTCGAAGGCGTACGACGCCGCCCCCGCCCCGTGCACCAGCGTTCCCGTGAAGACGGTCAAGTCGCTGGTCCCCGGCGCCAAGACGGCCGGCAAGGAGATCGCGTCCACGGACTCGAAGGTGCGCCGCACCTGCTCCTGGAACGCGCTCAAGGGCTACGACTACCGCTGGCTCGACGTGTCCTTCGAGGTGATGGACTCGGAGGAGGCGGCGGAGAAGTCGTACAAGCAGCGCATCTCCAACGACAGCGGCGGCGGTGCCGTGCCCGGCCTGGGCGACGCGGGCTACTCGGTGGTGAACCTCACCACCCAGGACAAGCAGCAGACCCGCGAGGGCGTGGTGGTGGTCCGCTCGTCCAACGCGCTGGTGGTCATCACCTACAACGGCAGCGACTTCGAGTCCAAGAAGGCGCCCAGCACGGACGAGATCAACAAGGGTGCCATCAAGGCCGCCAAGGACGCCGTGGCGACGCTGGAGGACGGCCAGAAGAAGAGCTGACCGTCCTCCCGCTCCAGGTCAGACCGTGGTCTTCCCCCGGCCGCGCAGCAGCATCAGGGCCAGGTACAGCACCATCGACGTGCCCAGGCCCACCGCCCAGCCGTAGTCCGCCAGCGACGACAGCGCCGGGATGGGCCGGCCGTCGATCAGCGGGTCGAAGCTGGCGCCGCCGATGGCCAGCACACCGCCGACCACGAAGGCGACGACCGCCCGCCAGTTCCAGCCGCCCTCGTACCAGTACTGCCCGCCCGGGCGGTACAGGTCGACAAGGTCGAGCTTGGCGCGGCGCAGGATCCAGTAGTCGGCGATGAGGATGCCGGCGACCGTGCCGAGCAGACCGCCGACCAGACCGAGCCAGGTGAAGATGTAGCCCTGCGGGTCGGAGTACAGCTTCCACGGGAAGATCAGCACACCGATGACACAGGTCGCGAGCGCACCGGCCCGGAAAGTGATCTTGCGGGGAGCGATGTTGGAGAAGTCGAAGGCCGGGGAGACCAGGTTGGCCGCGACGTTCACGGACAGCGTCGCCACCAGCACGGTCACCAGCGCGAACAGCAGACCCACCACGTTGTCCGTCTTGGCGGCCAGCTCGACCGGGTTCCAGATCGGCTCGCCGTACACCGCCTGCGAGCCGGACGTCACCATCACCGACAGGAACGCGAACAGCGTCATCGTCGTGGGCAGGCCGAGCGCCTGGCCCCACATCTGCGCCTTCTGGCTCTTGCCGTAGCGGGTGAAGTCCGGGATGTTCAGCGACAGGGTGGACCAGAAGCCGATCATGCCCATGAGGGAGGGCCAGAACAGCTTCCAGAAGTCGCCGCCCCAGCCCAGCTTGGAGGGCTGGTCGAGGAGCGGGCCGAAGCCGCCGGCCTTGTTGCTCATCCATATGAGCATCACGAGCGCGCCGACGATCACGAACGGCGCCGCCCAGTTCTCGAAGCGGCGGATCGTCTCCATGCCCCGGTAGATGATCGCGACCTGGAGAGCCCAGAAGATCGCGAACGACAGCCACATCGTCCAGGGGTACCCGCCGATCTGGCCGGCGTCGCTCCAGCCGTTGCCGATGAGCTTTCCGGCGAGGAAGTAGATCGCCTCACCGCCGATCCAGGTCTGGATGCCGAACCAGCCGCAGGCCACCAACGCCCGTACGACAGCAGGGAGGTTGGCGCCGCGTATGCCGAAGGAGGCGCGCGCGAACACCGGGAAGGGGATGCCGTACTTCGGTCCCGCGTGCCCGGTGAGCAGCATCGGGACCAGCACGATCACATTGGCCAGGGCGATGGTGAGCACCGCCTGCTTCCAGTCCATGCCGACGGCGATCAGACCGGAGGCCAGGGTCCAGGAGGCCGTGTTGTGGGCCATGCCGACCCACAGCGCGGAGAAGTTGTACGTGGTCCAGGTGCGCTTCTCGACGGGAACCGGCAGCAGGTCCTCGTTGGCGTAGGCACCGCCCGGAGCGGGGGCGTCCGGAGCGATCTCCACCCGGCCGTCGGCGAGGGTGACTTGGGTGGACGGCGGTATGGCCGTGGGAGCGGTGTCGGTCATGGGCAGGCCAATCAGGGGAGGTCGGGACGGGGAAAGGCCGTGCGGGTGGCGCCGAGGGGGGTGCGCGGTGTGCGCCCTGGGCCCCCTTCCCGGGAACGGCGGGAAGGGGACGTACAAGGGGGGACGGGCATCGACTGCCCGTGAACTGCTAGCCGTTGACGGCCGGGATCACCTGCGACCCGTAGGCGTCGATGGTGGCTTCCTGAGCGTCGTGCATGTCGTACACGGCGAACTGGTCGACGCCCAGCTCGCGCAGCGCGTTCAGCTTCTCGACGTGCTTCTCGACCGGTCCGATGACGCAGAACCGGTCGACGATCTCGTCGGGCACGAACGCGGTGTCGGGGTTGTCGGCGCGTCCGTGGTGGGAGTAGTCGTACCCCTCGCGCGCCTTGATGTAGTCGGTGAGTTCGTCGGGTACGGCGGCGGAGTGCTCGCCGTACTTCGACACCAGGTCGGCGACATGGTTGCCGACCATCCCGCCGAACCAGCGGCACTGCTCGCGGGCGTGGGCGAGGGCTTCGGGCGAGTCGTCCTCGGTGACGTAGGCGGGGGCGGCGACGCAGATCTTCACGTCGGACGGGTCACGTCCGGCCGCGACCGCCGCGTCCTTGACCGCCTTCACCATGTACTCGGTCAGGTAGAGGTCGGCGAGCTGGAGGATGAACCCGTCGGCCTCCTCGCCGGTCATCTTCAGCGCCTTCGGCCCGTACGCGGCCATCCAGACGGGGAGTCGGGCGTCCTCCTTGATCCAGGGGAACTTGACGACCGTGCCCCCGAGGTCCGCCTCCTGACCGGAGCCGAGGGCCCTGATGACCTTCATGGCCTCGCTGATCCGGGCGAGCGTGTTCGGGGCGCGACCCGCGACGCGCATCGCGGAGTCGCCGCGGCCGATGCCGCACACGGTGCGGTTGCCGAACATGTCGTTGAGGGTGGCGAAGGTGGAGGCGGTGACCTCCCAGGTGCGGGTGCCCGGGTTGGTGACCATCGGGCCGACCGTCAGCTTCGTGGTGTTCGCGAGGATCTGGCTGTAGATCACGAACGGCTCCTGCCAGAGCACGGCGGAGTCGAAGGTCCAGCCGTACGTGAAGCCGTTGCGTTCGGCCCGCTTCATCAGGCTGATGACGCGAGAGGCTGGAGGGTCGGTTTGGAGGACAAGTCCGAAGTCCATCGGTCTCCTAGCAAAGATCTGGTAGCGTTTTTTCGCCCCGCAAAGGGTCGGTTCGGGCTGGACCGCAATCTTCGGATTGGAAGCCCGCTCAGCTGAGGTTGAGGGGGCGGAGTCACGGGCGCCACTCCTAGTTGCTGTGGCGGAACCTCATCGGAGGTACTGGCAAGTTGAGCGGGGCGTGTACAGGCCGTGGCCGGCGCGCCCCGCAAACTCCCGCTCGTTGATGACGACGTCGCCCCGCGACAGCACCGTCTCGACGCGGCCGGTGGTGCGCTTGCCCTCGTACGCCGAATAGTCGACGTTCATGTGGTGCGTCTCGGCGGACATGACCTGCTCGGCGTGCGGGTCGTAGATGACCACGTCGGCGTCGGCGCCCGGCGCGATGGTGCCCTTCTTCGGGTACATGCCGAACATCCGGGCCGGAGTGGCGCAGGCGATCTCGATCCAGCGCCGGCGGCTGATGTGCCCGTCGACGACGGCCTGGTGGAGCAGGTCCATCCGGTTCTCGACGCCCGGCAGACCGTTGGGGATCTTGGAGAAGTCGCCCCGGCCCAGCTCCTTCTGACCTACGAAGCAGAAGGGGCAGTGGTCGGTGGAGACCACCTGGAGGTCGTTCGTGCGCAGGCCCTTCCAGAGGTGGGCCTGGTGCTCCTTGGGCCGCAGGGGCGTGGAGCAGACGTACTTCGAGCCCTCGAAGTCGGGCTCGGCGAGGTTGTCGGTCGACAGGAACAGATACTGCGGGCAGGTCTCCCCGAAGACGGGCAGCCCCTCGTCGCGCGCCCGGGCCAGCTCGGCGACTGCCTCCATCGCCGAGACGTGTACGACGTACAGGGGCGCACCGGCGACCTGCGCGAGCTTGATGGCGCGGTGGGTGGCCTCGGCTTCGAGGAGGGCCTTGCGGACCTTGCCGTGGTAGCGCGGATCGGTCTCGCCCCGGGCCAGCGCCTGCTCGACCAGGACATCGATCGCGATGCCGTTCTCCGCGTGCATCATGATCAGCCCGCCGTTCTCGGCGGAGCGCTGCATCGCGCGCAGGATCTGGCCGTCGTCCGAGTAGAAGACGCCCGGATACGCCATGAACTGCTTGAAGGAGGTCACCCCCTCCTGCACCAGAAGGTCCATCTCCTTCAGCGTCTCCTGGTTCACATCGGAGACGATCATGTGGAAGGCGTAGTCGATGGCGCAGTTGCCCTCGGCCTTGGCGTGCCAGGTGTCGAGGCCCTCGCGGAGGCTGTGGCCCACGCTCTGCACCGCGAAGTCGACGATCGTCGTCGTACCGCCCCAGGCGGCGGCCCGGGTGCCGGTCTCGAAGGTGTCGGAGGCGAAGGTGCCGCCGAACGGCAGCTCCATGTGGGTGTGGGCGTCGACCCCGCCCGGGATCACATACTTCCCGGTGGCGTCGATGACCCGGTCGGCCGTCCAGGCCTCGGCGGCGGGGGTGCCGGAGGTGGCGAGGGCGGCGATACGGCCGTCCTCGATCAGGACGTCGGCGTGGATCTCGTCGGATGCGGTGATGACGAGGCCGCCGCGGATGACGGTACGGGTGTTCATGGGCTGACTCCGCTGGGTTGTGGTCGAGTGCGGGTCGTGTGTGGCTGGTCGCGCAGTTCCCCGCGCCCCTGCGGGGCGCGGGTACCGCTTCCGATCATGGTGCGGTCAGGGGGCCGTACGCCTCCGGGCGGCGGTCGCGGTAGAACTGCCAGCGGTCGCGGACCTCGCGGAGCTTGGCCATGTCGAGGTCGCGTACGACCAGTTCGGTCTCCTTGTCGCTCGCTACCTCCCCCACGAACTGCGCCTCCGGGTCGACGAAGTACGTCGTGCCGTAGAAGTCGTTGTCGCCGTACTCCTCGACACCGACCCGGTTGATCGCACCGACGAAGTACTCGTTGGCGACGGCGGCAGCGGGCTGCTCCAGTTGCCACAGGTAGGCGGACAGGCCGCGCGAGGTGGCCGACGGGTTGAAGACGATCTCGGCACCGGCGAGACCCAGTGCCCGCCAGCCTTCCGGGAAGTGCCGGTCGTAGCAGATGTAGACGCCGATCTTCCCTACGGCCGTGTCGAAGACCGGCCAGCCGACGTTCCCGGGGCGGAAGTAGAACTTCTCCCAGAATCCCGGCACTTGAGGGATGTGATGCTTGCGGTACTTGCCGAGGTAGGAGCCGTCCGCGTCGATCACGGCGGCCGTGTTGTAGAGGACGCCGGGCTGCTCCTCCTCGTACATCGGCAGGATGAGCACGATGCCGTGTTCCTCGGCGAGCGCCTGGAAGCGCCGGACGATCGGGCCCTCCGGGACCGCTTCCGCGTACTCGTAGAAGGCCTTGTCCTGGACCTGGCAGAAGTAGGGCCCGTAGAACAGCTCCTGGAAGCACAGGACTTGAGCACCCTGCGCGGCCGCGTCCCGGACCGCCTGCTCGTGTACCTGGATCATCGACTCCTTGTCGCCCGTCCACGCGGTCTGGAAGAGGGCGGCACGAATCACTCTGCTCATCGGGACCTCCGGTCGCTCGGTGTGCGAGGAGCCTAAGAAGTCCGAAGAGCCGGATTGAGTTGCACGGTGTCACGTCTGCGGGGGTGCGGCGTGTCACGGTGTCACCCTGTCGTGGGCCCATGTTTCACCGCCGTTTTCCCAGGTCGTCGCATGTTTCAGCCCTGTTGCGCGTCGTGCGCGAGGAGTGCGATGTGCACCGAGGCGGCCTGCTCGAAGTCGTCGAGGTCGACGCCGAGCCGCCCCTGTATCGCCTCGAGCCGGCGGTACAGCGCGGGCCGCGAGACGTGGTGGAGCTGGGCGGTGCGGGACTTGTTGCGGCCGGAGGCGAGATACGTCCGCAGGACGGCCAGCAGGTCCTCCTCCGGCTCGCACAGCAGCCCGTCCAGCTCCCGCTCCGCGAAGGACTGCACATGCGGGTCGTCGCGCAGCAGCCGGATCAGGCCCCGCAGATGTACGTCCTTCAGGCGTACGACGGCCGGTAGGTCCAGGACCGCCGAGGAGTCCGCCACGGCGTCGGCGACGTGCTGTGCCTCGCGCAGTCCGGCCGGTACGTCGTCCCAGGCGATCCGCGGACCGGCCGCGGCGACCACGGACTCCCCCGACCCCGACTCGGTCCGCAGCCGCGCCGCGAAGTGCGCCGTCATCCCCTCGGCGTCCTGGTCCCGGGCCAGGCTGAGCAGGACGGCGGTGGCGCCGTCGGCGAGTTCGGCGACCAGGCCGGACAGCCCCAACAGGCGGAGCATCCGGTCGAGTTGGGCCGGATCGCCGTCACGCACGACGAGCGGCACGAAGGTCCGCCGGTTGACCGGGAGCCCGGCCGCCCGTGCCCGGGGCAGCAGCTGCCTGGCCGGTACGACACCGCTCACCAGATCGGTGAGCAGACCCTGCGCCGACTCCTCCTCCCAGGAGTGCGCCGTGCCGCCGCCGAGCATGCGGTGCAGCACGAGGGCCTCGGCGGCACGGTCGGCGAGCAGCCGTCCGGAGGCCGTGTCGCCGCGGTACCCGCAGAGCATGATCTGCCCCCACCGCTCCCCGCGCCCGCCCAGCTCGGCGCGGATCCAGCCGTCCCCCTCGCTCCCGCCCGCCTGCCGCGCGATCCGCTCCCAGTCGCGCAGCACGTCGTCCACCGCGGGCCGCTCCCCCGCTGTGGCGAGGACGCGGTGGGCGAGGTTGGTGACGACGACGGGACAGGCGCTGTGGTGGGCGACCTCGTCGAGCAGGCGTTGCAGCGGGGCGCCCGCGGTGATGAGTCCGGTGAGCGCGGTCCGTACGGCCTCGGAGAGGCTGACCGCGGCGAACTTCCGCCGCACCAGCCGGGACTGCACCTCCTCGGTCAACTCGGCGAAGGGGAACGGGCGATGGAGCACGACCATCGGCAGCCCGCACCGCTCGGCCGCCCGGCGCATCACGTCCGGCGGGGCCGGGAAGGCGCGGCCGAGTCCGAGGACCACGGCCGCGGCCTCCGCGCGGTGCAGGGACCGGATGTACTCGGCCTGCTTGTCCTCGTCCCCGGCCAGCAGCACGCCCGTGGTCAGCACCATCTCGCCGCCGCTGAGCATCACGCCCACGTCGGCGGCCTCGGCGACATGGACCCAGCGCACGGGCCGGTCGAGCTGGCTCGCGCCGGCCACCACCTCGGGCTCCCCGGCGAGCACCCGCTCCAGGGTGAGCACCTGGCGCACCGACAGAGTGGGTTCCAGGGTCGCCAAGGTCTCGAAGGCGGTGGTGGTCATGGCGTGATCCCTTGCTCAGGTTCTGCTACTGGGTGCTCCTCAGAGCGTGTTCGAGGATCGCGGCGCCCTCCTCGGCCTCCGCGACGGTCAGGGACAGCGGCGGGGCGATCCGCAGGCCGCTGGTGTTGTGGCCGCCGCCCTTGCCGAGCAGCAGCCCGCCCTCGCGGGCCGCCTCCAGCACGGCGCTCGCGGCGTCCGGGTCGGCCTGGTCCGTGCCGGGCCTGACCAGCTCGACGCCGATCATCAGCCCGCGCCCGCGCACCTCCCGTACGCCGGGAATCTGCGCCGTGACGGCCCGCAGCCGCTCGATGAGCAGTCCGCCGACGCGCCGGGCGTTGCCCTGGAGGTCGTGCTCCAGCAGATACGTCAGGTTCGCAAGCCCCGCCGCCATGGTGATCTGGGTGCCGCCGAAGGTCGAAATGGAGTTGGCGTCCAGGCAGTTCATGATCTCGCCGCGGGCGACGACCCCGCCGATGGACATGCCGTTGCCGATGCCCTTGGCGAAGGTGAGGATGTCGGGCGGACCGCTCTGGCCGTGCGCCTGCCAGCCCCAGAAGTGCTCGCCGGTGCGGCCCCAGCCGGTCTGCACCTCGTCGGCGATCCACAGGATGCCGCGCTCGTCGAGCACCTCGCGGAAGGCGGCGTACAGCCCGTCCGGCGGGGAGGTGAAGCCGCCGACGCCCTGGATCGGCTCGGCGATCAGCGCGGCGGGCGGGCGGGTGTGGCCGAGGAGGTCCGTCAGGTCCTCGACGCAGGCCTCGATGAACTCGGCGTCGCTCAGGGAGGCGTACGGGCCGCGGGTGCGGACGCCGCCATGGACGTACAGCGTCTGCAGCGGGGACAGCGAGGTCGGGGACCAGCCGCGGTTGCCGGTGATGCCGACGGCGCTGAAGGAGCGGCCGTGGTAGCTGTTGCGCATGGCGAGGATCGTGTTGCTGCGGCGGTATGTCGTCGCGAGCAGCAGGGCGGTGTCGTTGGCCTCCGTGCCGGAGGTGGTGAAGAAGACGCGGGCGTCCGGGATGCCGGACAACTGGGCGATCCGCTCGGCCAGTTCGACCATCGGCCGGTTGAGGTAGAGCGTGGAGGAATGGATGATCCGCCCGGCCTGTTCGCTCACCGCCTTCGTCACCTCGGGCAGCGCGTGCGCGGTCATGGTGGTCAGGATTCCGCCGAAGAAGTCGAGATAGCGGTTGCCCGCGGCGTCCCAGACGTACCGTCCCTCGCCGTGGGTGAGCTCCAGCGGGTCCTCGTAGTAGAGGGCGAGCCAGTCGGGCAGGACGGCGCGGTGGCGTCCCAGCAGGTCCTTGGTCACGGCTGCACCAGCCCCTCGTAGGCGTCGGGCCGTCGGTCGCGGTAGAAGGCCCACTGCTGCCGTACCTCTTCGATGAGGTCGAAGTCGAGGTCGCGGACGACGAGTTCCTCGCCCTTGTCGCTCGCGGTCTCCCCCACGAACTGCCCGCGCGGGTCGACGAAGTACGACGTCCCGTAGAAGTCGTTGTCGCCGTACTCCTCCTGCCCGACCCGGTTGATCGCGGCGACGAAGTACTCGTTGGCGACGGCGGCAGCGGGCTGCTCCAGCTGCCACAGGTGGGCGGACAGACCGCGCGAGGTGGCCGAGGGGTTGTACACCAACTGGGCCCCGTTCAGGCCGAGTTGCCGCCAGCCCTCCGGGAAGTGGCGGTCGTAGCAGATATAGACGCCCACCTTCCCTACGGCGGTGTCGAAGACGGGCCAGCCGACGTTGCCGGGCTTGAAGTAGTACTTCTCCCAGAAGCCCTTGACCTGCGGGATGTGATGCTTGCGGTACTTGCCGAGGAAGGTGCCGTCGGCGTCGATCACGGCCGCGGTGTTGTAGTAGAAACCGGACTGCTCGACCTCGAAGACCGGGACGACGATCACCATGCCGGTCTCGCGCGCGAGATCCTGCATACGACGCACGGTCGGCCCGTCGGGCACCGGCTCGGCCCAGCGGTAGTGCTCGGGCTCCTGGACCTGGCAGAAGTAGGGCGCGTTGAAGACTTCCTGGAAACCGATGATCTTGGCGCCCCGGCGAGCCGCCTCCCGGGCGTACTCCTCGTGTTTCGCCACCATGGACTCGGTGTCGCCGGTCCAGGTGGCCTGGACCAGAGCGGCACGAACGACGTTGGCCATGAGCTGCTCCTTCGACGGGACGTCAGAGCCTCTACGCACGTAGACACTGCCGTAGAGGGTCGAAAGTAAGCCTCGCGGACAGCCTTGCCAAGACCATCGTCGTTAACCCGCTGAGTCGATCACGTTTCACACTCCCGCGGGTGAGTCAGATGACCTCCCCGTCCGTACTGGTGTACATGTCAGGCGGCGAATCCGGCGACCCGGAGAGCGTGGACGAGGTCCCAGTGGCGCTCCTCCGACACGCCCTGTGCGGCCTCCAGCAGCAGCGGTACGAGCGTCTGCGGCTCGGGCTCGGCGCTGCGCGCGGCCTCCTCCGGGGTGCGGACCCGGACATAGGCGTCCAGCAGCGCCCGGACCTCGCGCCCCCGCCCCTCACGGGCCAGCCCGAGCACGGCCTGCCCGATCTCGGCGGCGGGCCGCGCCACGCCCTGCCGCAGGATCTGCTCCCCGTCCGCCGTGCGCCCCGCCGCGGCCAGCGCGTCGGCGGCGGCTACCAGCCGGTCGGCGGGCAGCGAGGCCGCCTCCCACAGCAGCGTCGCCCAGTCGGCTCCGAACCCGGCCCGCTGCATCTCGGCGGCGAGCAGCGGAAAGTGGTCGGCGGGCCAGTAGGCGGCCTCGACGAGCAGCACATGCGCCTCGCCGCTACGCCCCTCGGCCCGCAGCCGCGCCAGCGTCTCGACCGTCCCGACGACCTGCCGCCGCGCCTCCGAGCCCACCGTCTCGCCCTGCGGTTCCGGCGCCGACGCCTCCTCCGCGGCGACCCCGGCGAACCGGGCCCCGCGCGGCGTACGCCCGCCCGCGACGGGCGGCTCGGGCAGCACCGGCACGACGGCGTCCGGGGCTACGACGACGGGGACGGCCTCTTCCTGCACCATCCCGGCGTACCGCGCACCGCCCCGGCGCCGCTTGCGTTGCTTGGGGGCGGGCTGTGGGGAGGGCTGCGCGGGCTGTTCCGGGGCCGGGTCGGGATGCGCGGTCCTCGCGGTCCGGCTCCGATCGTGCCCGGCGTCCTCGGCTTCCTGCGGGGCGGGACCTCCAGTGCCTCGGGTGTCGCCGTACATCGGATTCACGTGGGCCGGGCCTCGACCGCGCCCCACGTCCTCGGCTTCCTGCGAGGCGGGACCTCCAGGGCCCCGGGTTTCGCCGTGTACCGGATTCACGTGCTGGGCAGGACCCGACGCGTGCCCGGAGGTGGGTGCGGGCCAGCCATCGGGATCCTGCGGACCATACGCGGAGCCCGGGGACTGCGCGGTGCGCTGCTGCGGCATCCGGTGCGCTTCCGCGTGCTGCCGGGCGCCGCGGGAATCGCCGGGCTGCGGGAACACGTCGTCGTAGGCACCACTGCCGGCACCGTCGTAGGCACCCCTTCCGCCACCGTCGTACGCACCGCGGCGCCGCACCCCCGTGCCGTCGCCGTACGCACCCTGCCCACCGGCCCCCGCGCCGTCCCCGTATGTCCCCTGCCCGCCGCCCCGGCGGATCGCCGCCGCCTGTCCGCCGATCGATCTGCGGTCCAACTCCGCGATACGGGAACGGAGTTCGGCGCAACGGGCGGTGGCGCGGTCGTGGTCGTCGCGGGCCCAGGCGAGGTCGAGGCGGACGGCGTCGGCCTGTTCGCGGGTCGTCGCGGAGGCGAGCAAACGGCCCAACTCGGCCTGCCGTTCGGCGGCGTAGCGCTGTTCGCGGAGCATCACGTCCAGGCGGTCCCCGAGGGCGTCGCGGGCGCCAGGACGGGCGTCATGGGCGTTGAGCGCGGCGGCGTGCAGGGAGCGGGCCCGGTCCTCTTCGGGAGCGGCGACATCGGGGCCGTAGTCGGCGGCGAGGTCCTGCAGGAGCGCCTCCATCACGTCCCAGGGCGGGATTTCGCGTCCGTCGAGACAGGCCCGCATACCGTCGGGGTCGCGTTGCCAGAACACCGCGCACCAGCCGGCGCCCTGATCCAGGCGTGCCAGCAGACCGTCCAGGTAGTTCGCGAACTCCCGCATCCGCCCCGGGAGTTGATCCACAGTCATCGCTCAACTCCTGCCAGACCGGAACACTCCGGTCCGTAGGCAACACCAGCCGTGTTACGGGAACGCTACAGGGTGTTTTCCACGGGTGAGCAGGAGTCTCCTTGCACAGGAGTTGTGGCGGTGACCGAATCCGGTCACCGCCATGCGAACGCGGACCATCACGCCGCCGCCGCGAGTACGCAACCCCCCGCCAGCTCGTCCATCGACAGACCGAGCGCCCCGGCCAGCGCCGCCACGGTGAAGAAGGCCGGCGTCGGGGCCCGTCCGGTCTCGATCTTGCGCAGCGTCTCGGCGGAGATCCCGGCGCTCGCCGCGACGTCGGCCATGCTGCGGCCGCCGCGCGCCTCACGCAGCAGCCGGCCGAGCCGCTCGCCGCGTTCACGCTCTTGTGGAGTCAGTGGGGTGCGTACCATGCCACCATTCTAATACCGGTATAGTAATTGGCATGGTGGAACTGAAGACGGACACTTCGATCGATGCGATGTACACGGCCGGCCAGGTCGTCGGCCAGGCCCTGACAGCCGTACGAAAAGCCGCTGACGTGGGTGTTTCCCTGCTGGAGCTGGACGAGGTGGCGCGTGAGGTGCTGGACGGCGCGGGCGCGACATCACCGTTCCTCGGCTATCGCCCCTCCTTCGCCCCCGTCCCCTTCCCCGCCGTCATCTGCGCCTCCGTCAACGACGCGATCGTGCACGGCATCCCGACCCGCTACCGGCTGCGCGACGGCGACCTCGTCTCCATCGACTGCGGCGCCGAACTCGACGGCTGGGTCGGCGACTCGGCGATCAGCTTCATCGTCGGCAAGCCACGCCCCGCCGACCTCCGCCTGATCGAGACCGCCGAGCGCGCCCTCGCCGCCGGCATCGAGGCAGCCGTGGTCGGCAACCGCATCGGCGACATCGCCCACGCCATCGGCACCATCTGCCGCGCCGCCGGCTACGGCATCCCCCAGGGCTTCGGCGGCCACGGCATCGGCCGCCACATGCACGAGGACCCCTCCATCCCGAACGAGGGCCGCCCCGGCCGCGGCCTCCCCCTCCGCCACGGCATGGCCATCGCCATCGAACCCATGCTCCTGGCCGGCGGCAAGGACCACTACCACGCAGCCCCAGACGGCTGGACCCTAAAAACAAACGACGGTTCAAGGGCAGCCCACGCAGAACACACGGTGGCAATCACGGAAACAGGCCCCCGCATCTTGACCGAACGGTAGTGAAGCGCCCCGTAAGGGGCGCGGGGAACTGCGCGAGCAACCACGAACAACCCGCACCCGCAAACCAAGATCACGACCCGGAACAGTAGGCGCCCGACATGCCGCCGCCTATCGACCGTGCCAAGGTGTTGAGGGAGCCCACGTGTAGCCGGGCCCGGCATTGGGCACTCGTCCGCACCAGCACGTCGATCAGCGGAACGGACATGCGATGACCAGCGGCTTCGACTCCGACCCCCTCAGCGAATTCCTCGCCCGCTTCTTCGGCGGCCCCCGCCCCGCCCCCCGTCAGATCGACATCGGCCGCCTGCTGAGCCAACCCGCCCGCGAGCTGGTCCGCGGCGCCGCCCAGTACGCCGCCGAGCACGGCAGCCGCGATCTGGACACCCAGCACCTGCTGCGTGCCGCACTCGCGACCGAGCCCACGCGGACCCTGCTCGCCCGGGCCGGCGCGGACCCCGACTCCCTCGCCTCGGAGATCGACGAGCGCTCGGGCCCGGTCCAGCACGCCCCGGAGGAGGCCCCGCCGCCCACCGCGCTGTCCCTGACCCCCGCGGTCAAGCGTGCCCTGCTGGACGCGCACGAGCTGGCCCGGACGCGCGGCACCGGCTACATCGGCCCGGAGCACGTACTCAGCGCGCTGGCGGCAAACCCCGACTCGGCCGCCGGGCACATCCTCAACGCGGCCCGCTTCGCCCCCACCGGCCTGCCGCCGGAGCCCCCGGACGCCACCCCGCCCCGCGCCGAACGGCCGCGCGTCACCGGGACACCGACGCTGGACAAGTACGGCCGTGATCTCACCGACCTGGCCCGCCAGGGCCGGATCGACCCGGTGATCGGACGGGAGGAGGAGATCGAGCAGACCATCGAGGTCCTCTCCCGGCGCGGCAAGAACAACCCCGTGCTGATCGGTGACGCGGGCGTCGGCAAGACGGCGGTCGTCGAGGGCCTGTCCCAGCGCATCGCCGACGGTGACGTGCCGGACGTACTCAGCGGGCGCAGGGTCGTGGCGCTGGACCTGACGGGCGTGGTCGCGGGTACCCGCTACCGGGGCGACTTCGAGGAGCGGATGCACAACATCGTGGGTGAGATCGGCTCCCACTCCGACCAACTGATCGTCTTCATCGACGAGTTGCACACCGTGGTCGGCGCCGGCGGAGGCGGCGAGGGCGGCGGGTCCATGGACGCGGGCAACATCCTCAAGCCCGCGCTGGCCCGCGGCGAGCTGCACATCGTGGGCGCGACCACGCTGGAGGAGTACCGCAGGATCGAGAAGGACGCGGCGCTCTCCCGCCGCTTCCAGCCGATCCTGGTGCCCGAGCCGACCGCCGCGGACGCGATCGAGATCCTGCGCGGCCTGCGCGACCGCTACGAGGCCCACCACCAGGTCCGCTACGCCGACGAAGCCCTGGTCGCCGCCGTGGAGCTGTCCGACCGCTATCTCACCGACCGCCGGCTGCCGGACAAGGCGATCGACCTGATCGACCAGGCGGGCGCCCGGGTGCGGCTGCGCGCCCGGACGAAGGGCACGGACGTACGGGTCCTGGAGCGCGAGGTCGAGCAGCTCACCCGGGACAAGGACCAGGCGGTCGCGGACGAGCAGTACGAGACGGCCACGCAGCTGCGCGACCGGATCGGCGAACTGAAGCGGCAGATCACCGACACCGGGGAAGGAAAGGCCGACGAGGGACAGGACCTGGAGGTCACCGCGGAAGCGATCGCCGAGGTGGTGTCCCGGCAGACCGGCATCCCGGTGAGCAGCCTGACCGAGGAGGAGAAGGACCGGCTGCTCGGCCTGGAGGAGCATCTGCACCAGCGGGTCGTCGGCCAGGACGAGGCGGTCCGCGTGGTCGCCGACGCGGTACTGCGCTCCCGCGCCGGACTCGCCAGCCCGGACCGGCCGATCGGCAGCTTCCTCTTCCTCGGCCCGACCGGCGTCGGCAAGACCGAACTGGCCCGCGCGCTCGCCGAGGCCCTGTTCGCCAGCGAGGAGCGGATGGTCCGCCTCGACATGAGCGAGTACCAGGAACGGCACACGGTCAGCCGCCTGGTCGGCGCCCCGCCCGGCTACGTCGGCCACGAGGAGGCCGGCCAGCTCACCGAGGTGGTCCGCCGCCACCCGTACTCCCTCCTCCTCCTCGACGAGGTGGAGAAGGCGCACCCGGACGTCTTCAACATCCTCCTCCAGGTCCTGGACGACGGCCGGCTGACCGACGCCCAGGGCCGCACCGTGGACTTCACCAACACGGTCATCGTGATGACCAGCAACCTCGGCTCCGAGGCCATCACCCGACGCGGCGCGGGCATCGGCTTCGGAGCGGGCGGCACCGAGGCCGACGAGGAGGCCCGGCGCGAACAGATCCTGCGTCCGCTGCGCGAGCACTTCCGGCCCGAGTTCCTCAACCGCATCGACGAGATCGTGTTCTTCCGCCAGCTGACAGGCGACCAACTACGCCAGATCACCACCCTCCTGCTGGAACGCACCCGCCGCCTCCTGCACGCCCAGGGCGTCACCGTCGACTTCACCGACACAGCCGTCGACTGGCTCGCGGAACGCGGCTACCAGCCCGAATACGGCGCAAGGCCACTGCGCCGCACGATCCAGCGAGAGGTCGACAACGAACTGTCCCGCCTACTCCTGGACGGCCGAGTCAAGGAGGGCGACCGGGTAACGGTGGACACGGAGGCCGACCGCTTGAGGTTCCACCCACAGAACAATCCAAGCAACTTGGCCTGAGACGCCCCGTCAGGGGCGCGGGGAACTGCGCGACCAGCCCCCACACACCCGCAGACCCCTACGGCGCGGGGTACACCACTTGCGCGGACCCACCACCCCGCCGCACCTTCTCCGCAGCAGCCAGCCACTTCCCACCCGGCAACCGCTGCACACCCGTCGCCGCCCCGATCTCGGCGTTCTGCCGGAAGCCGTGCCCGATCGCTTCCAACTGCCCCTTCAACGGACTGCTCCACAGCCCCGGTTCGAGCTCGGTGGTCGTCTGGTTGCGCTGACTGGCCCGCGGCGCAGCAATCGCGTCGACCAGCGGCAGGCCTCGGTCGACAAACCCGGTCAGCGTCTGCAGCACGGTCGTGATGATGGTGGCCCCACCGGGCGACCCGAGCGCCACGACCGGCTTGCCGTGCTGGTCGAGGACGATCGTCGGGGACATGGACGAGCGCGGGCGCTTGCCCGGACCCGGCAGGTTCGGGTCGTGGACGGCCGGACTGGCCGGGGTGAAGGAGAAGTCCGTCAGCTCGTTGTTGAGGATGAAGCCACGGCCCGGGACCGTGATGCCGCTGCCGCCGGTCTGCTCGATGGTCAGCGTGTACGAGACGACGTTGCCCCACTTGTCGGCCACCGTGAGGTGGGTCGTGCTGTCGCCCTCGTACGTGGTCGGGGCCGCCGTGCCTCCCGTGTCGCAGGCCGCCGGATCGCGCGGGTCGCCCGGCGCGACCGGGCTCGTCAGCACCGCGTCGTCCCTGATGAGGCACTCCCGCGAATCGGCGTACCGCTGGGACAGCAGCTCCTTCGTCGGTACGTCCTCAAAGGCGGGGTCGCCGACCCAGCGCCCCCGGTCCGCGAACGCGATCCGGCTCGCTTCGATGTAGCGGTGCAGGTACTGCACCTCGCTCGCCTTCGACAGGTCGGTGTTCTCCAGGATGTTGAGGGCCTCACCGACCGTCGTGCCGCCGGAGGACGACGGCGCCATGGAGTAGACGCCGAGACCGCGGTACGAGGACTTGGTCGGGGCCTGGAGCTTGGTGCGATAGGCGGCGAGATCCTTGGCGGACAGGTCGCCGGGGCGGGCGTTCCAGCCCGAACTCGGCTCCACGGGCGGGTTGTTGACCGTGTCGACGATGTCCTCGGCCAAGTCGCCCCGGTAGAGCGCGCCGACACCCTTCTTCGCCAACTCCGCGTAGGTGCGGGCGAGATCGGGGTTCTTGAAGGTGGAGCCGACGACAGGAAGCGCGCCGTTCGGCAGGAACAGCTCGGCGGTGTCCGGGAAGTAGCGGAACCGGGTCTCGTTGGCGGCGGTCTGCGTGCGGAAGGTGTCGTCGACGACGAAGCCGTCACGCGCGAGTCGCTCCGCCGGCTTCAGCAGGGTGCCCAGCCCCCTGCTCCCCCACTTGTCCAGCGCCTTCTGCCAGGTGGCAGGCGTGCCCGGGGTTCCGACACTCAGGCCGCTGCTGACGGCCTCGGCGAAGGGGATCGCCGTGCCGTTCTCCACGAAGAGCTGCGAGTCGGCGGTCAGGGGCGCGGTCTCACGGCCGTCGATCGTGTGCACCGTACGGGACTTGGCGTCGTAGTAGACGAAGTAGCCGCCTCCGCCGATGCCGGAGGAGTACGGCTCGGTGACGCCGAGCGCGGCGGCCGTGGCCACGGCCGCGTCGACGGCGTTGCCACCCCGCTTCAGGACCTCGATACCGGCGGCGGAGGCGTCCGCGTCGACGCTGGCGACGGCGCCGCCGTAGCCGACGGCGACGGGGACCTTCTCGACGGCCGGACGGGAAGCGGCGGGAGGCGCCGCCGCCCCCACCGACATCATGGCGACCGAGACCGCCAGGACCGACAGCTTGCGTGCGACGGAACGACGCATCCGCACCTCCAGTCAGGGACCGTTCGCGCAGCCTAATGGATCGACATGCCCCCGTCAGGAGCACCCGCTACCATGCGCGCCCATGAATGACGACGTACGCAACATCGTCCTCGGCGTGGTGGCCGCGGGCATCAGTGCCGCGCTCGGCTGGCTGGCCCGGACCTATGTGTGGAAGCGGAAACTCCGCCGCAAGCAGGCCTTCTTCGGGCTGCCGGAGAACTCGGAGTCCCTGCTCGTCGTCAACCGCGACCCGGCCACCTCCGAACCGGCGGTGCACCGCTTCGACGTGTTCGCCCTGCTGGAGCTGTCCGCGCTGATCAAGGACTGCGGCGCGCACACCCAGGTGATCACGCAGGACGCTGCCCATCAGGGTTTCGGCGAGCGTACGGAGTTCTGTGTGGGCGGGCCGGGGTCGAACCGGCGCATGCTGGCCCATATGTCCGCGATGCTGCCCGGTATACGGATCAACATCGACCCCGAACCCGGCCCGGACCGGGGCGCCTTCCAGATCGGCAGCGAGCGCTACCGCATGGAGGCGGGCGTCGCCGAGTACGTGCTGCTGGCCCGGCTCACCGCGGGCGACCCGAAGCAGAGCCGTCCGGTCTTCCTCTTCTGCGGCCAGCGCGCCATCACCAACCAGGCCGCGACCCGCTATCTGGCCCGCAACCACGAGCGCCTGGCCCGCAAGCACGGCAGCAACTCCTTCGTCCTGCTGCTGAAGGTCATCAACTCCCAGGCCTACGGACCGGACGTGGTCGAACTCGTCGACGATGTCACCCGGACCGCGCAGACGCCGCTGCCGGCGCCGGCGGCTCCGCGCAACTCCCACCGCGCCTCCTGAGTCCCACCGGGCTCGGCCACGGGCGCTCCGACACAGGGGCGGAACCCGTCCGGCGTGCAGCTGACCTTCTCCTCGCCTCCGCAGTGCGAGCAGTGATCTCCGGCTGCCGCCGGGCGGGCCTGGCGCTGTGACTTGCTGCCCCCTACCCCGCTCTCAACTGTGTCGTGGTTGCCGCAAACTATCCAGGATAAGAGGGGCATAAGCGCACGACACGCACCTTTCGGGCATTAGCCATATTTACCGCGAATTGCGAGTTCAAGGGAAACTGAGGGTCACGCCTCCGCGACCTCCGCGTACAGCTGCGACAGTTCGGGCACCCCGCTGGACGCCCATTCCTGGCCGGAGGCGACGACATCGAACTCGCGGCCCGAAGCGAGCCGGATCACCGGCTGGCCGTTGGGCCAGATCTCCCACGCGGCGCCCGGCACGGTACGCACGATCACGGTGCCCAGATACAGACCGGCGTCGTTGCCCAGCCAGGGCAGGATCTCCTCGTCGTCCCGCCACCGCGGGACCAACTGGTCGAGTTCCTCCAACGAGGCGGCGGAGTCGTCCAGTCGGACGCCCTCCTCGGACGCCTGGGAGCGCAGCAGTTCACACTCGGCAAGGAGTTCGGCGATGCCCTCGGCGTCGGGGAACCCGGGCTTCTTGCTCCGGTCGCCCAGAAAAGGGATCTTCATACCCCCAGCCTGTCATTCGCACCGCCGTGCGCACCACAGGCGCGGAGGTGATTTAGCTGCGGGTCGGTGGGGGCTGGTCGCGCAGTTCCCCGCGCCCCTATCGGGGCGCTCCAGCGCAGGCCGCTTACACCTCCAGGTCCACTACCACCGGCGCGTGGTCCGACGCGCCCTTGCCCTTGCGTTCCTCTCGGTCCACGTAGGAGTCCTTGACCGCCTTGGTGAACGGCTCGTTGCCGTAGACGAGGTCGATGCGCATGCCGCGGTTCTTGGGGAAGCAGAGCTGGCGGTAGTCCCAGTACGTGAAGGGGTGGTCGTACTTGAGGGGGCGGGGGACGACGTCCGACAGGCCTGCCTCGCGCAGGGAGGCGAGGGCCGCGCGCTCGGCGGGGGTGACGTGGGTGGAGCCTTCGAAGGCGGACACGTCGTAGACGTCGTCGTCCGTCGGCGCCACGTTGTAGTCGCCCATCACCGCGAACGGGCGGCTGCCGGACGCGTCGCCCGCGACGGTCGCCTTGAGGGCCTCGAACCACTGGAGCTTGTAGGCGTAGTGGGGGTGGTCCACCTCACGGCCGTTCGGCACGTACACCGACCAGACGCGGACCGGGCCGCAGGTGGCGGCGATGGCGCGGGGCTCGACCACGCCGTCGAAGCCGGGGTCGCCGGGCAGGCCCTTGACCACGTCCTCAAGGCCTATGCGGGAGAGCACCGCCACGCCGTTCCACCGGCCGGTCGCGTGGACCGCCGACTCGTAGCCGAGCTCGCGCAGTTGAGCGGACGGGAACTGGTCCTCGGCGACCTTGGCCTCCTGGAGGCAGAGCACGTCGGTGCCGCTGCTCTCCAGCCAGGCCAGGAGCCTCGGCAGGCGGGCGGTGATCGAGTTCACGTTCCAGGTCGCGATGCGCATGTCCCACAACCTACCGGGCGGGTCTGACAACGCGGCCCGGGGTTCTCAGACCTCCGCCGACGCCCCCGGCGTCAGCCGCAGGTGCTCCGCGCCGCCGAGGGCGCCGATCTGGTTGTCGTAGATCGGGCGGGCCAGGTCGGTGAGCAGGGCGTCGTGGATGTCGTACGCGCGCCGCGGCTTGACCTCGCGGACGTAGTCGATGACCTCGGAGATCTTGCTCCAGGGGGCCATGACCGGGAGCATCAGCGTGTCCACGGCACGGTCGGGGACGGTGAGGGCGTCGCCGGGGTGGAAGACGCGGCCGCCGTCGACGAGGTAGCCGACGTTGGTGATGCGGGGGATGTCCGGGTGGATCACGGCGTGCAGTTCGCCGTGGACCTGGATGTCGAAGCCCGCGGCTGTGAAGGTGTCGCCGTGGCCGACGGTGTGCACGCGGCCGGGGAAAGCCGGCGAGATCTTGTCCGCGACGGACTTGAGGGTCCAGATCTCGGCGGCCGGGTTGGCCTCCATGGCCGACCGCAGCCGCTCCTCGTTGAAGTGGTCGGGGTGCTCGTGGGTGACGAGGATCGCGTCCGCGCCGACCGCGGCGTCCTCCTCGCTGAATCCCCCGGGGTCGAGGACGAGCGTCCGCCCGTCCTTCTCGAGGCGGATACAGGAGTGCGACTTCTTCGTCAGCTTCATGACACCATCCTGCCTCCGGGGCGCCGCGGGATCACTCCGTGGGCGTGGTCTCCTCGCGGATGACCTGCTGAGCCACCTTGAACGCGCTGTTCGCCGCCGGTACGCCGCAGTAGACGGCCGCCTGCAGCAGCACTTCCTTGATCTCGAGGGGGGTGAGGCCGTTGCGCAGGGCCGCCCGGGTGTGGAAGGCGAGCTCGTCCAGGTGGCCGCCCGCGACCAGGGCGGTGAGGGTGACGCAGCTGCGGGCCCGTCGGTCGAGTCCTGGTCGGTCCCAGATCTCGCCCCACGCATACCGGGTGATGAACTCCTGGAAGTCCCCGGAGAATTCGTCGGCCTGCGCCAGCGCCCGGTCGACATGCGCGTCGCCGAGCACCTCGCGGCGCACCTTGAGCCCGGCTTCGTACGGATCGGGCCGCCCCGTGGGCTGCGGCGGTACGACGGCCGCGGCGATCTCGGCGATGGGCGCGGGCTGCGGCGGTGCGGCCAGGACCGGCTTGACCGGGGTGGCCTGGATGGCGACCTGGCCGGTGGAGGTGTCGTAGGCGGGCTGCCAGGCGGTGGAGAAGTGCCGGACGAGTAGGTCGGTGACGGCGGCGGGCTGTTCGACGGGCACCAGGTGGGAGGCGCCGGGGACCACCGCGAGCCGCGCGTCCGGTATTCCGGCGACCAGGGTGCGGGCCTCGGCGGGGCCGGTGACCTGGTCCTCCGAGCCGACGAGCACGAGGGTGGGGACGCCGACGCGGCCTAGTTCCGGCCGGACGTCGAAGGAGGCGAGCGCCTCGCAGGCGGCTATGTAGCAGCCGGGGTCGGTGGTGCGCACCATCTGCACCGCCCACTCGGTGATCGCGGGCTGCGCGGCGGCGAACCCGCCGGTGAACCAGCGGTCCGGGGAGCTACGGGCGATGGGGTCGAGCCCGTTCGTGCGCACGATCACCCCGCGCTGCCGGAACTCGTCGGCCGTGCCGAAGCGGGGCGAGGCGGCGATCAGCGCGAGCGAGGCGAGGCGCTCCGGGTGCCGCAGCGCCAGCTCCACACCGACGGCGCCGCCGAGCGCACAGCCCGCGTAGCCGAAGCGCTGCACGCCGAGCCCGTCCAGCGTGGCGAGCAGCCGGTCGGCCACCTCGGCGACCGAGCCCGCCGGGTACGCCGGTGCGCCGCCGTGTCCCGGTAGATCGAACCGGAAGACGCGCCACTGCTTCGTCAGCTCGGGGACCTGCCGGTCCCACATGTGCCAGGTGGTGCCCAGGGAGGGACCCAGGATCAGGACTGGTAGGTGTTCTGGCCCGTCAAAGCGGTACTGCAGCGTCTCTGTCTTGCCTTCGGTCACGGGTTCACACCTTCATCTGTCACGATCTGTCACACGTTCCCTGCGAGACCTCCACATGCCTCCGCCGCTGGAAGCAGGTCCGCCACGTCCCGCTTCAGGTACCACTTCTTCGTCGTCTTCACGTTCGTGTGCCCGGTCCACCTGGTGAGCAGGTGATTTGGCACATCGTTGTTGGCGAGTACGTGAGGCGAGACGCCCGAGCATCGTACAGACGGGTGAGAACCGGGCCGCCCGAGGCGCTACTCCGGTGACTGCCGGCCGATCCCAAGATCGCTTGCGGCGTCGAAGCCGACGCGCTCGTGCGGTGGAGCGGCTGGGCGGGCGATGTCGGCTCCCAGGTCGAAAGCGGCAGCGGCGATCGCATCGGCCATGTCCGCCTCCTGGTGCTGTCGCTTCGCTCGTTCGTGATGTGCGCTCAGCAGATCAGCGATTCTCCGGATCGGACCGTGCCGGAGATCAGCGGCCGGCGTTTCCTCGCTCATGAATGGTGATTCCCTTCCGGACATCTTCAGAGGCGGGGAACGTTTCGCAGGTTGGCGCGGGCCAGGTCGAGCATCTTGCCGACGCCGCCGTCGAGCACTGTCCGGCCGGCGGCGAAGGCGAATCCCTTGACCTGGGCGGCCGAGATGTGCGGCGGGATCGACAGCGCGTTGGGGTCGGTCACCAGGTCGACCAGGAACGGCCCGTCGTGGGCGAGCGCCTGCTTGAGTCCGTCGACGACGTCCCCGGGGCGCTCGATGCGGATCGCCTCGATGCCCGCGCCGCGGGCGATCGCCGCGTAGTCCACCGGCCCATGGTCGGTCTCGTGCTCGGGCAGTCCCTCGACCAGCATCTCCAACTTCACCATCCCGAGGGAGGAGTTGTTGAAGACGATCGTCTTCACCGGCAGCTCGTGCAGCTTCACCGTGAGCAACTCGCCCATCAGCATGCCCAGCCCACCGTCGCCGGACATCGAGATCACCTGGCGGCCGGGGTAGGCGAACTGCGCGCCGATGGCGTGCGGCAGCGCGTTGGCCATCGTGCCGTGCAGGAACGAGCCGATCACCCGGCGCCGCCCATTGGGGGTCAGATAACGCGCCGCCCACACGTTGGACATGCCGGTGTCCACGGTGAACACCGCGTCGTCGGCGGCGAGATCGTCCAGAACCGAGGCCGCGTACTCGGGGTGGATCGGCGTGTGCCGCTCGACGTCGTGGGTGTAGGCCGAGACCTTCTCCAGCGACCTGGCATGCTTGTGCAGCATCCGGTCCAGAAAGGCACGATCCGCCTTCGCCCCGACCAGCGGCAGCACGGCCCGCAGTGTTTCCCGGACATCGCCGTGGACCCCGAGTTCCAGCACAGTACGACGGCCGAGGCGGCCCGCATCGTGGTCGATCTGTACGGTCCGCGCCTGCGGCAGGAAGTCGTTGTACGGGAAATCGGTGCCGAGCAGGACGACCAGGTCGGCCTCGTGCATCGCGTCGAAGCAGGCGCCGTAGCCCAGCAGACCGCTCATGCCCACGTCGTACGGGTTGTCGAACTGGATCCACTCCTTGCCCCGCAGGGAGTGCCCGATGGGGGCGGCGGTCTTCTGGGCGAGCGCCATGACCTCGGCGTGCGCGTCCCGCACCCCCGCACCGCAGAACAGCATCACCTTCCGTGCCGCGTTCACCTTCTCGGCCAGCGCCCGAACCTGTGTGTCCGGCGCGACGACCCGGCCGCGTTCGGTGACCAGATCGCTGCTTCCCGTCGGGTGAGTCGCCTCGGCGTGCGCGACATCGCCCGGTATCACCAGGACCGACACCGCGCTGTTGCCCAGAGCCCGCTGCATGGCGATCCGCAGAACCCGGGGCATCTGCCCGGGGGTGCCGATCATCTCGCAGTAGTCGCTGCAGTCGGTGAACAGCCTTTCCGGGTGCGTCTCCTGGAAGAATCCGGTGCCGATCTGGTGGGACGGGATGTGCGAGGCGAGTGCCAGCACGGGCGCACCGGAGCGGTGCGCGTCGTACAGCCCCTGGATCAGATGGGTGTTTCCGGGGCCACAGCTTCCGGCACACACCGCGAGCCTGCCGGTCAGCTGCGCCTCCGCCGCCGCGGCGAAGGCGGCGGCCTCCTCGTTCCGTACATGCACCCACTCGATGCCGTCGGTACGGCGCACCGCGTCGACCACCGAGTTCAGGCTGTCACCCACCACGCCGTAGATCCGCTCCACGCCTGCCTGGCGCAGAACGTCCACCATCTGCTGGGCCACGGTCAGATTCCGCATCGCCGGACTTCTCCCCTCAGGCTGCATGCCTGTCCCGTAAGACTCTCGACAGTCTCAATATAGTTGACGCATCTACTTTAGAAGCATCAGTCGAGCTGCGCCTTCAGCCACCGCAGAACATCAGGAGTGACCGGGTCAGTGATGTCCGCGAACTCGTCGTGCCGCTTGAGGAACTTGGCGACGTAGGGGCAGACCGGGACGATCCGCATTCCGGACGCGCGCACGTCGGCGAGTGCCTGCTGGACCAGTTGTGGGCCCAGCCCCTGGCCGGCGAAGGTCTTGTCGATCTCCGTGTGGAAGAAGACACGCTGCACGCCCAGGTCACGGTAGGCGGTCAGACCGGCACGTCGGCCGTCGACCAGGATCTCGTACCGTCGATCGGCGTCCGCGCGCTCGACGACCGTGGTGGTGGAGGACTCGCTCATCGTGTGCCTTTCGTAAGGGAGTTCAGCGGGTCGGTGGGTTGCGGCGCGGTGTGATGACGGCGTTCGGCAGAGCCGGGGCGGGAAGGCGGCCCCTGGGAGAGTCCTGGATGACGCCGAAGCGTTCGGAGGACGCTTCCCAGTCCTCGCGGGCCTTCACGATGTCCTCGTGGCTGCGACCGATGAAGTTCCACCACATGACGATCTCCTCCCCGAAGGGCGGTCCTCCGAGGAGAATGGCCCGCGCCGGGGCGTCGGTCTCATTCACCATCGTCAGGGTGTCCGCACCTCGCGGGACGTAGCCGAGTTCGGCGGGCCGCAGCACCGTGTCGATCAGGCGGATGTCCCCGCTGTCCACGAGGAGGCCGTGCTCGAAGGCCGCGTCCACGGCGAGAGAGAGCGCCGCGTGGGGTTCGATGACGATCTCGGCGCCGAGCAGCGGCGTGAACGCCCGGACCGGGGAGGTCCGGCCGGCGAGCGAGCCCAGAAAGACCCTGATCTCGGCCCCGTCGGTCTGCGCGAGTTCGGGCACGTGGTGCTGGAAGTCCCGAGCGGTGTCGCGGTGTTCCTCGGGCAGCGCGACCCACAGCTGGACGCCGTGGATGACCGTGGTGTCCGGCGTGGAGATTTCCGAGTGGGCGATGCCGTATCCGCCGGTCATGAGGTTCATCTCACCGGGCCGGACCAGGGAGTGGGTACCCAGGGTGTCGCGATGCTCGACCTCTCCGCTGAACAGCCAGGTCACCGTCTGGAGTCCGGTGTGCGGATGCGGGGGCATGTCCATGCCACCCAACTCGGCGACCTGGTGCGGGCCGTAATGGTCGGCGAAGCACCAGGCACCGATGAGGGTGCGCGCCCGCTGGGGCAGCGTCCGCCGCACGCGCATCGCACGCGGACCGCCGAGGGGGACTTCACGCGCCGACAGGACGTCGACCCGGGGGGCTCCGGCCGGCCGGTCGCCTTCGACGAGCGCACCGCAGCGTAGAGCCTCGGTATCGCCTTCCGGGTTGCTCACCGAGAGCACCTTCTCAACAGTCTAGTTGTTACGTCAACTATGATGCCACGGAGGCAGACCGATGGCCACAACACCCGCACGGACGCGGGCCACTGAGAGCGTGGCCCGAAGGAGGCCCGACGTGAGCGACCAGACCCACAGCACCCCACCCCGCAGAATCTTCATCGACAAACAGAGCCCCAAGGCCTTCCATGCCCTGGTACAGGTCTCGGAGGCGGTCCGGGCGACAGCCTCCGAGGCCGGGCTCGACCGCATCACCGTGGAACTGATCAACCTCCGCGTGTCGCAACTCAACGGCTGCGCCTACTGCCTCGACGCGCACACCAGGGCGGCCCTGCGCACCGGTGAATCACCGCAGAGACTCGGAGTCCTGAGCGCCTGGCGGGACACTGACCTGTTCTCCCCCTCGGAACGCGCCGCCCTGGCACTGGCCGAGTCCACAACCGATCCGGCGAACGCCACGACCCAGGCATCCGCCTATGAGGACGCCCGCCAGGTTCTCTCCGAGGACCAGATCTCAGCCGCGATCTGGGTGGCGGTCACCATCAACGCGTTCAACCGCGTGTCGATCATGAGCAAGCACCCCGTACCGACACGCCAGGAGAAGTAGAGGCGATGGGCCGGGCCGACCGATGAGGATCGCACGCCGCCGGCGCAGATGCCGAGGACACCGATTCGCTGCGGCTTCGAGGTCGCGGGCGGCGAGGCGGGACGCACAGTTCGCACCGATCCGCTCCTTCGCGCTGCTGGCGGGCGTGGAGACGTGCACTCGCAGCCCTGGCGGCGGAGCACGACCTCAGGCCGGCGAGGATCACCCCGCAGGACCGCACCGAGTTGCAGTGCATCCTTCAGGCGTTGCTCTCACCCACCGACCGCGCGGAGCCTGACTGCGCGGCCGGGCCGCATACGAGAAGCGGACACGGGCGCGTCACCGACCGCAGGGCCCCGCGTGGTCGCAGTACGGCTGGAGGCGGCTCTGCCCGCAGCCGCACAGCGTGACCCTGGTCTCGGCGCGCGCACCTTGCGGCGTGTCCACACTCAACTCCCCGCGCACCGTCAGCTGCCCGGTGGTACCACGGGAGATCGTGGTGGGCCGGTCGGGAGCCTCCGTCCCGCCCTCCACGAGTTCGTACTGGAGCGCGCCCGAGGGACAGCGCCGCACGACCTCCGCCAGGCGCTCGGCCGTAGTCCTGTCCGGCTGGATCCACGGCCGCTTCGTCGGGTCGAACACCTCGGGCAGGCCGTGGACGCATTCGGCGGCGTGGAGGCAGCGCCTGGCCTCGAAGGTCACCGTGATCGACTCCGCCTGGTATGACTTCCGCTCGGATTCGCCGCTCATGCCCGCCTCCACTACCGCCTACCGCCGCGCTCGGGTTCTCAGTCACTGACCTTGCTGCGGGACTGGTACAGCAGGTCCTGGTACTCGGGGTGCCGGCTGATCCAGCCCGCGAAGAAGGGGCAGGTGGCCAGAACCCGCAGGTGCGCGGCGCGTGCCTCGTCAAGGGCTGTACGGACCAGCGCGGACCCGACTCCCCGGCCCTCGTACTCCGCCTCGACCTCGGTGTGCACGAACGCCACGAGTTCCGTCGTACGGATGTATTCCGCGACGCCCGCCACCTTGGACTCTCCATCGACACGAGCCTCGTAGCGCTTCGCCTCGGGCACGTCGCTCACTTCGACCGTCATGTGTCCTCCTTGTGGGCCTGATCCCGCTCAACTCGGCAGAATCCCGTCAGCCAGGACTTAAGCCTAACCCCGCAAGGTTGACGCATCAACTTATCTCTCGACGAGGGCGTCCGCTCGCCGCCACCGCCGGTAGATGAGCTGTCAACGATTTCGTTAGACTGCCTTCATGGACGCTCAGCCGCGCTGGCTCGACCCGGAACAGAAGGTCGCCTGGGACAACTTCATCCGCATGCAGGAGACGCTCATCGGGCGACTGTCCCGACGCATCCAGGCCGACTCCGGAATGTCAGCAGCCGACTACCTGGTGCTCGTCAGCCTCACCGAAAGAGGCAACGGGCGGATGCGCTTCCTGGATCTGGCCAAACTCGTGGAGTGGGAGAAGAGCCGGATGTCCCACCAGGTCACGCGGATGGCGAAGCGCGGGCTCGTGGCCAAGGAGGAGTGCCCCGACGACGGACGGGGAGCGTTCATCGTCGCCACCCCGGCCGGCTACAAGGCGATCGAGGAGGCCGCACCCCCGCACGTCGAGCACGTCCGCCGCCTCTTCATCGACGCCCTGACCCCGAACCAGCTCGCCACACTCGGCCGGATCTCCAAGCGCGTCCTGGACCACATGGAGAAGCAGCCGGACTGACCGGGCGAGGGGGCGCGACTGGGGTTTCCCTGAGGGCGCGGGGCCAGCTGAGTTTTCACGTGGAACCCTAAGACGGCATGGTTGATCTGTCAACCTCCGAGGTCAGGACGCAAGTAGCCGTACGTCGCCCGTACTTGGCGGCGGCAAGGCCGACGTCGGGCGGCACTGCCGGGTCCAGATCACCAACGGTCGGCCGGCATGCCCAGACACTTCCCCCCAGACGCCACCGGGATCGTTGCCGTCACTGACCCGGAAGACCGCGCACCGCTCCGCCGGCCGGCCCGGAGCCATGACGACCGGGCCGGCTCAGCCGGGGAGGCGGGTGAACTCGTTGCGAAGGTGGCTGATGAGCCCCTGAGCGTCGACCGTGGCGTATTCCACCCCGGCGACGGTGATGAGGCTGCCGTCCGTCTTGCGTGCCGCGCACCCACTCGGCCCTGAGGGTGCCGTCATCAAGGACCGCGGTGTTCCAGAAGTGCTTCATCTCGGCATGGGCGGCGAAACGGGCACGGTAGAAGGCAGGGATGGCCTCACTGCCGTGCGCCGGCTCCGGGCCGATCTCGACGGTCGCGTCCGCCGCGAAGAGCGCCAACGCTTCGTCCAGAGCCGCTTCGTCATGGACCGCCAGGTCGGACAGCCCCATGTAACGGTCCAGCGCGGTGGAGGTCGTGGTCATGATGGTCGTCACGCTCTTCTCGTCATGTTGAGGTGTTCCTCGGTACGGAAACCGCGGAGGCCCGGAGCGGCTCCCCCATCGAGCCCGCATACAGGTAGGGGTGCCGGCGCCCGCGGCGAATCCCGCGCCCCGGACCACGACATACCGGCGAAGGCGCGGAATTTCTCGTACGGCGCTTCTCACCGCTCCGCCAACACCCCCGCCTACACGCCCAGTTCATCGGCGCCGACTGCCCGGACCCGCAGAGATTCCGGTGCCCCGTGAGTGAGCCCGTGCCGCGCCGCCGCCTCGGTGGAGTCAACGGCGCGCCGCACTGACCCGACCCGCGACGTGCGGCCGCACCCACCGTGACACGACCTAGTTGACATGTAAACCACAGCGGTGCCATGGTTTACATGTCAACTAGATCGGCGGAGGCGGTGTGGGCGCGGGACCTGGCCGGCGGGGAACTCGCGCAGGTCGCTCGGGATGGGACGTCCCGCCGGGTCGTCACGAACCACGCACCGCCACACCCCGACACAACGAAAGCGTTGAGCGACGTGAACACGATGGATGTTTCGCAAATCGAGTTCGGCATCGACAGCTTCGGAGACCGGCCCCGAAACGACCAGGGCGTGATCGTCTCGCACGCGCAGGCGATCCGCGCCGCGGTGGCCGAAGCGGTCCTTGCCGACCAGGTCGGTATCGACGTTGTTGCGTTGGGCGAGCACCATCGGCCCGAGTACGCGATCTCGAGCCCTGAGACAGTACTGGCGGGCATCGCGACGGCCACGGAGCGCATCCGGCTCGCCTCGGGGGTGACAGTGCTGTCCTCGGACGATCCGGTGCGAGTGTTCCAGCGGTTCGCCACGGTCGACGCGCTCTCCAACGGCCGCGCCGAGGTGATCCTCGGACGCGGTTCCTTCACCGAGTCGTTCCCCCTGTTCGGATACGACCTGAAGGACTACGAGGTGTTGTTCGAGGAGAAGATCGACCTTTTCCATCGGCTCCTGGACGAGAAGCCGGTCACCTGGGAAGGCACCACGCGTGCCGCTCTGCAGAATGCGGACGTATACCCGAAGACGGATTCGGGACGCCTCAACACCTGGGTAGGGGTGGGCGGGACACCGCAGTCCGTGCTCCGCACCGCCCAGTACGGCTTCGGGCTGATGCTCGCCATCATCGGCGGCGCCCCCGACCGGTTCGCTCCCTACGTGGATCTGTACCGGCGTGCCAGCGACGAGTTCGGTACGACCGCGCAGCCGGTCGGCACGCATTCGCCCGGCTTCGTCGCCTCCACCGACGAAGAGGCCAAGGAGCTCTTCCACCCTGGGTACAAGGAGATCCGCGACCGGATCGGGGCACAGCGCGGCTGGCCGCCGCTCCGCCGGGAAGAATTCGACGCCGAGGTGGACCGGGGATCGCTGTATGTCGGCTCGGTCGAGACGGTCGCGACCAAGATCGCCCATGCCATCCGGGTACTGGACGCGGGCCGGTTCGACATGATCTACTCCGCCGCCGGCACCGTGTCAGCCTCCGCACGTCTACGTTCGGTCGAGTTGTACGGCACCCAGGTCATCCCTCGGGTCCGCGAGCTTCTGGCCGACCAGCCCGCCGCCACGGCGGGAGCGACACGATGACCAACCCCGTCACCACGATCGGGATCCTGGGAGCCGGGAAAGTCGGCACCGTCCTGGCGCGCCTCGCGGTCGCCGCCGGCTATCGAGTCCTGCTCTCCGGGTCCGGTGACCCCTCCAAGATCGCGCTTACCGCCAGAATCCTCACCCCCGGAGCGACCGCCGTATGGCCGGCCCAGGCCGCGGATGCCGCCGACCTGGTGGTCCTGGCTCTCCCGCTCGGCAAGCACCGCGACCTCCCCGTCCCGAAGCTGGAGGGAAAGCTGGTCATCGACGCGATGAACCACTGGTGGGAGGTCGACGGTCCCCGCGCGGCGATCCTCCCGCCCGACACCTCATCGAGCGAAGTCGTCCAGCGGTTCCTGCCGGGCGCACGTGTCGTGAAAGCCCTCAACCACATGGGCTACCACGACCTCGAAGACGAGGCTCGTCCAGCCGGCGACCTCGGACGCAAGGCCATCGCGATCGCCGGTGACTCGCCCGAGGATCTCGCCATCGTGTCCGCGCTGATCGACACCCTCGGATTCGACCCCCTCACCATCGGCGACCTCGCGGCGGGCATCCGGCTCGAACCCGGAACCCCCGCCTTCGGAGCCAATGTCGACGCCGACCAGCTTCGCACTCTTACCGCCGCCCCTGCTCCGCAAGACTCTCTGAGCACTGTGGCCACGTCGTGACGCTCTCTGCAGAAGGACAGCCACATGACTCAAGGATCGACTGACAACACCGGTGCATCCATGACGGTCGAGCTCGATCTCGCCGGCCCGATCAGCTCCTGCACAGTTTTTCGTGCCGACGGAACACCCGTCGGCACGACCGACTTCGTCGCCATATCCGGCACAAGCGAAGAACGAATATTCTTCCATACCGAGGTGTGCCAGGATTTCGGTGAACGTGCTCTGGTTGCGTTGCTCGTGAGCACGGCACTCACAGACAGCATTCGCGAAAGCGTTGCCGTCGTGCCGTTGTGCCCGATGTTCGCTCGCCACCTGCGAGTGAACGGCGACGAATTCATAGCGAATGGTGGCGTGTTCCGCCAGCCGACACCTGACGACATAGGGGTGATCACGCGCGCAACGCTCGGCGAAGCGCGAGGTCATGTCTCTGGTCGCATCGACGATGTGACGCCGTGAAGCCCCGTGCATGGAGGACGAATGCGGCCCATCATTCCCGACTATCTGGACGAGGTACTGAGAGATGTGGAACCGGATACGTCCGGAGAGCCGGCGGGATACATCCCTGAGCTGGCGGCAGCGGACCCGGAGCGCCTCGGTGCGGCCTTTGCCATGATTGACGGAGAGGTCTATGGCGCCGGTGACATCGATATCGAATTCACCATCCAATCGATCTCCAAGCCGTTCATATACGCGTTGGCCCTGGCTGATCGCGGATTCGACCCTGTGCTCGCCAAAGTCGGTGTCGAGCCGTCCGGAGAGGCGTTCAACGAGATCTCCCTCGAAAGCGATACCGGGCGCCCTCTCAATCCCATGATCAACGCCGGCGCGATCACCGTGCACTCACTGGCCGGCGCGGAGGACCTGAATCCGGCGGAGCGCGTGGAACGCGTGCTGCATGGCCTTTCGGCGTTCGCCGGTCGTCGACTGAAGATGGATGAGGCGGTATGTGCGTCAGAGATGGAGAATGCGCACCGCAACCTCGCCATTGCCCACATGCTCCGCAGTCACAACGTCCTCACCAAGGACCCGAGGACCGTCGTGGACGGCTACACCCGCCAGTGTTCCGTGCTCGTCACCACGCGCGATCTGGCCATGATGGCCGCGACGTTGGCCAACCGTGGGGTGAACCCTCTCTCGG
Organism: Streptomyces sp. NBC_00457; assembly: GCF_036014015.1. Lineage (NCBI taxonomy): Bacteria > Bacillati > Actinomycetota > Actinomycetes > Kitasatosporales > Streptomycetaceae > Streptomyces > Streptomyces sp. NBC_00457. The sequence continues at coordinate 2,394,731 of NZ_CP107905.1, forward strand.
GTGAGCAGGTGGTGCCGGAACCGGTGGTGCGTCAGGTGCTGAGCGTCATGTTCAGCTGTGGAATGTACGACGCTGCCGGCGACTGGGCGACCCAGGTCGGTATTCCGGCAAAGAGCGGGGTGGCCGGGGGCCTGATCGGCGCGCTGCCCGGGCAGATCGGCATGGCCACGTTCTCACCACGACTGGATGGTCACGGGAACAGCGTTCGCGGGGTGTCGCTGTTCGAGCGATTCTCTTCGGACATGGGTCTGCATGTGATGCAGGTTCCCGCCGCCTCGCGTGCCGTCGTGCGGTCCAACCATGTCGTCGGCAGCGGACCGGACGCGCTCCGAGTCCTGCGACTGCAAGGTGTCATCGGCTTCGCCGGAGCCGAGAGAGTTGTCCAGAAAGCCATGGGCATCTCACCTTCGGATGCCAGGGTGGCTTTGGACCTGACAAGGGTCTTTTCGATCGACGACGTGGCACGACGCGTGCTGCTGGAGGTCGTACGCCGGCTGACGCTGAATGGTCACGAGGTCTACCTGGTCGACCCGGAATCGATCATGCCCGATCCCGATCCCGGCGATGGTGGCCGAGTCGCAGTCGTGGACAACGTGGATCAAGCTGTATTTCCGACCCGCCTCCGATAGCGCAAAGTTCTCACACACAGAAATGGGCCGGTGTTCGTTTCGTCGGCCGGAAGGGAAAGCAATCATGGGTTACATCACCGTCGGCACGGAGAACAGTACGCCGATCGAGCTCTACTACGAGGATCAGGGTTCTGGGCAGCCGGTCGTCCTGATCCACGGCTACCCCCTGAACGGGCACAGCTGGGAACGCCAGACGCGCGAGCTGCTGGCCCAGGGCTACCGGGTCATCACCTATGACCGTCGGGGCTTCGGCCAGTCGTCGAAGGTGAACTCCGGTTACGACTACGACACCTTCGCCGCCGACCTGAACACGGTCCTTGAAACCCTCAACCTGCAGGATGTCGTCCTCGTCGGCTTCTCGATGGGCACCGGGGAACTCGCCCGCTACGTGAGCCGCTACGGTCATGAGCGTGTCGCGAAGCTCGCCTTCCTCGCCTCGCTCGAGCCGTTTCTCGCCGCCCGCGACGACAACCCCGACGGGGTGCCGCAGGAGGTCTTCGACGGCATCTACGCGACCGCGAAGGCGGATCGGTACGCCTGGTACACGCAGTTCTTCGCGGGCTTCTACAACCTCGACGAGAACCTCGGCACGCGTATCAGCGAGGAGGCCGTGACCGCTAGCTGGAACGTCGCGATCCGCAGCGCTCCGGTGGCCGCTTACGCTGTGGTATCGGCCTGGATCGAGGACTTCCGCGCCGACGTCGAGGCGGTCCGCGCGAGCGGCAAGCCCGCACTGATCCTGCACGGAACAAAGGACAACATCCTCCCGATCGACGCCACTGGGCGCCGATTCCACAAGGCGCTCCCCGACGCCGACTACGTCGAGGTCGAAGGAGCGCCGCACGGCCTGCTCTGGACCCACGCCGACGAGGTCAACACCGCACTCCGCGACTTCCTCGCGAAGTGACGGTGGATGACGTGCGTCTCCCCTGACGGCTTCCCATCGAGGAGGGGGGTATATGACGCCGAGCCGGCACTGAGGCTGCGGCGCCATATACGCTCCTCGAACGCGGGAGGGATACGGGCAAGAGCGAGAAACCGCGTGGCGTGCAGACGGTGCTCCCCGCGATCGGTCCAAGACTCCGTCACCCTCTGTTGGAACGCGGCAGCTGGGGTACCTTCGCCACCAGCGAAGCGGTCTCACGCACCAAGACCGCGGTCATCGTCAATAGCGTCATCAGCAGCCGCGGTGGCGTCGCCGCATCAGTGAACTAGGCACGAGGCTCACGGTCTGACCGGCCTGGCGGCCCCAAACAGACGCGTCAACCAGCCTCGGTTTCCCGGGCGTTCAGTAGCAGCGGCACAGAGCCTGGAACGCTTCAGCTGGCGCCCGCCGCATCGCGCCTGCTCAGATCTGGTTCGTGCCACCGTCGACGTAGATGTTCGCGCCGACGACGTAGCTGCTCTGTTCCGAGGCCAGGAAGGCCACGACTGCGGCGGCCTCCTCGGGCTGCCCCATGCGGCCCTTGGGCACGGTCGCGGCGACGTTCTCCTTGACGGCCCGGGCGGTCTCCTCGTCGCCGAAGGCGGCGGTGCCCCCGGGAGTCTCGATCCATGCAGGCGAGACCACGTTGACCCGGATGCCACGGGACTTGAGCTCGTTGGTCCACGTCCGCGCGAAGGACCGGACGGCCGCCTTCGACGCCGCGTACGCGCCGAACGCCTCCACTCCACGGTCGCCGGCCGTCGAACCGACCAGGACGACCGAGGCTCCTTCATTGAGCAGCGGCAACGCCTTCTGCACGGTGAACAGCGTGCCTCGGACGTTGACCGCGAAGGTCTGGTCGAAGTGCTCCTCGGTGGTCTGTTCCAGCGTCACGAACGCACCGATCGCCGCGTTCGCCACGAGCACGTCCAAACCCTTGCCTCGCGCCCGGACCGCCTCGTAGAGCCGGTCCAGGTCCTCCGGCTTCGAGATGTCGCCGACGACCGCGGTGGCCCGGTCCGCTCCGATGGTCTTGACGGCGGCCTCCAGTTCGGACTCGCGCCGGCCGGTGACGAACACGTACGCGCCCTCGTCCGCCAGCCGTACGGCGGTGGCCAGACCGATACCGGTGCTGCCCCCGGTGACCACCGACGTCTTGCCTTCCAGCTGTCCCATTGCGGGTGTCTCCATCACTCTCTCGATGCCGATCCGTTCGACATCGATACTGCGGGAGGCCGGGGATACTATCCATAATGCAGAGTCCGGCGTTCTTTACGTATCGTCCAGGAGGTGTCGTCGGTGCTCGGATTTCGGGATCCAGTGGCTGACGCGATCGGCCTGCTCCGGCCCCGCACGGTGATCGGGCCCAACCTCCGGGCCGCTGGAGAGTGGGCGTTGCGCTTCGACACGTTCTTGCACGTGCGGATCGGGGGCCTCGTACGCGGCACGTGCTGGTTGATCCTCGAAGGGCACGAGCCGGTGCTGCTGCGGGAGGGTGACACCTTCATGCTGGGCAACCCGCCGCCTTATGTGCTGGCCAGCACGCTCGACGCAAGCCCGCGCCCCGCGGAGCCGGTGTGGGCGGGTGCCGAAGACGGGTTCGTGCGGATCGGCCCGGAGTCCGAAGAGGACCTCTACCTCTGCGTCGGGCACATCGCGTTCGACGACAGCAACGCGGCCCTCCTGACCGATCTTCTGCCGCCGCTCGTGATCGTCCGCGTCGGCGATCCTCATGGCGGGCGGCTCGCGCAGCTGATCGATCTCCTGGCCACCGAGGTCGGGGTCAGCGCCGCGGGCGGCCCGCTGGTGCAGAACCACCTCGCACAGATCCTGCTCGTGCACATGCTGCGTGCTCACGCCGGTCAGACAGACCGGCCCACCGGCTGGCTGGGCGCCCTGAACGAGGACGGCATCGGTGCCGCCCTGCGCGCCGTGCACGCGGACGTGGCCCACTCCTGGAGCCTCAAGGAGCTCGCCGAGATCAGCCACATGTCGCGTTCCGCGTTCGCCCAGGCCTTCAAGAGCCATGTCGGGGTCCCGCCGTTGGAGTACCTGATCCAATGGCGCATGAGCCTCGCGCGCGACGCCCTCACCCGCGACACCATGTCGATCTCCGAGCTCGCACGGGCCACGGGCTACCTGTCCGAGAGCGCGTTCAGCACCGCGTTCCGCCGCGTGGTCGGATCGTCGCCCGCACAGTTCCGGAACCAGGCACGGCAGCCATCGCGCTCGGCCGCGAACGGAAGCACCACTACCAGCGACGCGGACACGCGTCATGAACGCGACTGGAGTACCAGCGGCGCCGCGGTGGGTGTCGACGGGACGTAACCGGCGGTCCTCCGACGGCAGTTGAGTCGAGCGCCGCCGTCAACTGTCTCGCCGGCGCGGCCGCCCGCTAGCGGTCCAGCCGCACCGGGTCCCCCGGTGCGCTGCGGCGGACGAGCCAGGCTTCGGTGATGTGGGTGAACATCGCCTCGGCCGCACCGCTCGGGTCGTGGGCGGCGATGCGCTCGTACACGCGGCGATGGCCGCGGTTGGACGCGACGCACATGGCGCGCTCGGGCCGGCCCATGTACCGCGCGGTGTTGACGACCTGGCTCTCCAGCGCGCGTATCACCCCACGGGCGATGCGGTTTCCCGACGCCTGCATGATGACGTCGTGGAAGGCGCGGTCGTGCTCCGCGTACGTGACGTGGTCGTCCACGAGTTCGTCCATCCGGTCCACCAGCGTGCGCAGCCGATCGACGACGTCCTGAGTGGCCAGCCGGGCGGCGACGTGCGCCATGTCGGACTCCAGCAGCCGCCGTGTGACCACGAGGTCGTCGAGGAGCTGCAGACTCTCGTCCTGGTCGATGCTCGCCGCCAGGACGTGCTCGTCGAGCATGTTCCACGTCGCCGGGGCGGTCACCGTGGTGCCGGCACCCTGGCGGACCTGCACCAGTCCCTTCTCCTGAAGGATCTTCACGGCTTCCCGGATGACGGTCCGGCTCACCGCGAAGGCCTCGCAGAGAGCGGGCTCGGGCGGCAGCGGCGTCCCCGGCGGGTGCTCCCCGCGAACGATGCGCCCCACCAGCTCGGCTGTGACCGCCTTCGCGAGGTTGGTCGGCCGTCGTGCCCAGGCGGGAGGCGCCGAACTGCTCTCAGCTGCTGGCTGCGTTGCCGTCATGGTTCCTCCGGTGGTCCCGCGACCACGCGGGCGACTCAAGGCGCCATCATACGCGACAGCCATTGACGTCATACGTCATACGAGTTACGTTTCCGGGTCATCGGCGGGCGGAGAGTCCCCGCAAGGCAACGGAGAGTGATCGGCATGAAGCGGCGAGCACTGTGGGCGGCCGTCCTGGTCGCGGCGATGACGCTGTCCGGCTGCGGCAGCGCGGGATCCGGCTCCTCTTCCGACAACGCGGACGACAAGCTCGTGGTCTGGGACTGGAAGTCCGGCGAGGAGTCGGCCGCCTCCTACATCAAGCAGGCGAAAGCCGACTTCGCCGAGAAGCACCCCGATGTGAAGGTGGAGTTCGTCGCCCAGCCGTTCGACCAGTACTACACGTTGCTGGGCACGGCCATCCAGTCCGGCAAGGGCCCCGACGTCATGCTCTTCAACGGCGGTGGTGAGATACGCGACCGTACGGACGCCCTCCTGCCCCTGGACGACTACGTGGCCAAGGACAGGAAACGGCTGGCGGGTTGGGAAGCCTTCACCGCGCAGGGCAAGGTCTATGCCGCGCCGGTGACGTTGCAGGGGCATCCGGTCTACTACAACAAGGCCCTCTACAAGGACGCCGGTCTCGACCCCGAACACCCGGCGACGACGTGGCAGGAGTTCCTCGACGACTGCGAGGCCATCGCCGAGAAGACCAAGGCCAGTTGTCTCTCCCTCGGAAACAAGGAGGGCATCGGCATCCAGTTCTTCCTCTCGGCACTGGGGTCGGGCGTCCTCACTCCGCAGGAGTACGACGACTGGATCGCCGGGAACCGGGACTGGAACTCACCCCATGTGCGACAGATCTTCGAGCTCTGGAAGGAGGCCGAGGACGCCGGCCTGAACAACGACGGGGCCAACTCGACCGCGCTGTTCAACGACGCCTTCGCCCGCTTCCAGTCCGGTGAGGCCGCCCACATCGTGGGGCTGATGTCGGACGTGGGCCACTGGAAGGACTTCAGCGAGTTCCTGGACCCGGACGACATCGGCGTGATGCAGGCCCCGCTCGTCAACTCCGAAGCCGTTCCCGCCCTTCCGTACGACGGCGGTATCGGCTACGGGGTCGCCGAGTGGACGAAGAAGCCGAAACTGGCCGCGGACCTGGTGCGCTCCCTGACGTCGAAGGACGCTCTCAAGGCGTTCTACACCGACGCCGGCGCGGTCGTGTCCGACACCACCCTTGACGTGTCGGGCGGCGGCCAGGCCCTCACCACGATCGTGTCGGAGATCGAAACCGGCAAGCCCGCACTCCACGTCGCGCTGTCCTCGAAGACGCTGGATCTGATGGGGAGGCTGTCCCAGCAGATCCTGAGCGGATCGACCAGCGTCGACGACGCCTTGCAGAAGCTGGCCGACTCCGACCAGAAGGGCTGAACCGGTGCCGCTCCGAGGTTCGCCCTCGTCGGTGCGCCCGGCCGATACCGGGCGGACCGACGAGACACAGGCCGGGCAGCGCACGCGCCGTACGGCACCCGGGGTGCATGCCCCGCGGCGCATCAGTGGGCAGCGTGCCGAACGCCTCGCTCCCTACGTCCTGCTGGCCCCGGCCATCGTGATCGTCGTGGCGTTCCGCCTGGTCCCGCTGCTCATGGGCGTCAACTTCTCCTTCACCGGCGACGGCGAGCGCGACGGGACCACGGTCGGCCTGGACAACTACGCGGAACTGTTCGGGGACTCGCTCTTTCGCACAGCTCTGGAGAACGTCGGGCTGCTCGTGCTGCTGCTTCCAGTGGCGGTGGCGATTCCGGGCCTGCTCGCGACGTTCATCTATCTGCGCGTGCCCGGGCACCGGATCTACCGCAGCGTCTACTTCTTTCCGGCCGTGCTCTCTCCGGTGATCGTCGGCGCGATCTTCAACCTGCTGCTGGCCTTCGACGGCCCGCTCAACGCGGCTCTCGGGAACACCGGCATCGACCCCGTCGACTGGCTCGGCGATCCGGACATCGCCATGTTCACGGTGGTCGGCGTTCACGTCTGGGCGACGTTCGGGATGGCCCTGGTGGTCTTCCTCGCCGGGTTCTCCACCCTGGACGCCACACTCCTCGACGCCGCCCGGGTCGACGGCGCGTCGCTGCCCCAGGTCATCTGGCACGTGATCGTCCCGGGTCTGTCCCGCACCCTTCAGTTCGTCTTCGTCACCACCATGATCGGGATGCTGACGTCCATGTTCGGCCTGCTCTATGTGATGACCAGCGGCGGCCCGGAGGGGGCCACCTATCTGCCCGAGTACTACATCTGGGTCCAGCAGGGGGAGATGAACCGGCCGGCGCTCGCCTCGGCCGCCTCGACGGTTCTCTTTCTCCTGATGCTCGTGGTGGGGCTCGCGCAGATCGCGCTGCTCCGCCGCGCGGGGAGGGAGCACTGATGCGCCGCGTGCGCCTGCGTGTGTGGGTGGTCGCCGTCCCGATGGCCGCCCTGGCAGTGGCGACGATCTACCCTCTGGTGTTCACCGCCAATGTCGCCATGAAGACCCGGCACGAGTACATCCTCGACCGGTTCTCTCTGACGAGTTCCCTGTCCTGGGACAACATCGCCACGGCATGGACGAGTGTCGGCCTGGGGCGGTACTTCGCCAACTCCGTCATCGTGGTGGCGTCCGCGGTGGCCCTCCTTCTGCTGATCGGCTCGATGGCCGGGTTCGCGCTGAGCCACCTGCGGTTCCGGGGCTCACGGGCCCTGTTCCTGTGCTTTCTCGCGGCGCTGTTCATCCCGTTCCAGGTGATCATGGTCCCGCTTGCGCGGGTCATGGCGGACAGCGGTCTGATGGACACGTACCCCGGGCTGATCCTCGCCTACGTCGCGCAGTTCCTGCCGTTCACGATCTTCCTGATGACGAGCTACTACTCCGGGATCCCGGGCGAGATCATGGACGCGGCCAGGATCGACGGGAACACGACGTACGGCGTCTACCGGCGGATCATGCTGCCGATCGGCCGCCCGGCCCTGCTGTCGGTCGGCATCCTCAACGCCCTCTTCTGCTGGAACGACGTGCTCATCTCCCTGCTGATGATGCCGTCCTCGGAACACCGCACCCTCATGGTCGGAGTCACGTCACTGCGCGGTCAGTACTCCGACGACATCCCCACCTTCGCCTCCGGGGTGCTGATCGCCGCACTGCCGGTCCTCGTGCTCTACCTCTTCTTCCAGCGCCAGATCGCCGACGGGATCACCGCCGGTGCCACGAAGGGCTGACATGCGGATAACCGGATTTCGCACCCTCACGACCGTCCAGGAATGGGGCCGGCCCATCGGTGACGCCAACGGCGTCCACGCCGACGGGGTCACGCCGGTGCCGATCATCCTGGTGGACACCGACGCGGGGATCACCGGCGTCGGACTGGGACCTCACATAGAAGTGGACGCCGTCTTCTCCGCCATCGACGGCGAGGACCCGCGGTGCGTGACCGCGCTCTACGACCGCATGCTGCGGCACACCTTCAAGGCCGGCCACGCCGGAGCCCTCTTCGGGACCATCGGCGCCCTCGACACCGCCCTGTGGGACATCAAGGCGAAGGCGGCGGGCGAACCGCTGTGGCGCCTTCTGGGGGGAGGCGACCGGAGGGTCCCCGCCTACGCATCGGCCCTGGACATCGTCCTGAGCGACGACGAACTGGCCCACGTCTACCAGACCTACGCCGAGCACGGCCTGCGGGCGGCCAAGCTCAAGGGCGGCCTGGACGTCGAGCGGGACCGCGACCGGCTGACCCTCGTACGGGAGGTCCTGACCGAGGCCGGACGAGGGGCGCGGCCGGCCCTGATGCTTGACGCGAACGAGACCTGGACCCGCAAGCAGGCGGTCCGTCACGTCTGCGAACTGGAACGCACGCTCGACCTCACCTGGGTCGAGGAACCCGTCCGGCGCTGGGACGCCGAAGGAATGGCTGCCGTAGGACGGGGAATCCGGGCTTCGGTCGCCAGCGGGGAGAACCTCAGCGGCCTCGAGCAGTACCGGCCGCTGCTGGCCCGGGGCGCGGTCGACATCGTCCAGTCGGCGGCGGTCTGGGGCGTGACCCACTTTCTTCGGGTCGCCGCCCTGGCTCACGCCCACGACCTGCCCGTCAGCCCGATCGGCGACACTCCCGTGGCGCTCCTGCACGCCGCGACGTCCGTGCCCAACCTCATCGCCGCCGAGCTGCAGAACCTCCAGCCGCCCCTCGGCCTCTCCCTCGACCTGCACGTCGAGGACGGTGCCTTCGTCCTCGGTCACTCGCCGGGCCTGGGCATCGAGGTCGACGAGGAAGCGATGACGGCGTCAGGGCGACAGCACACCGCCGCACCCGGAGGTCCCGGCATCCGGCCCGATCACGCAGGACGACGACTGCTCACAGCAGCCGATCACCGCGCCGACAGGCAGCAGCACGACCCCGGTCCTCCCCAGTTCCTCGTACCGCATCCCGTCAACGAAGTGCCGCACACCGCTGGACCCTGACCGGCCCGGACCACCCCGACCGCGAAGAAGGGACGTAACCATGCACTCGCTCCTCGCACGGCACACAAGAACGTCCGTCGTGGCGACCGCCGCGACCCTGGCCGCCGGACTGCTCGCCGCCCTGCCCTCCGACGCACACGCCGCTCCCAAGGAACACAGACTCGCCGTCGCTCCCACCGGCGCTCCGCGCGCCAGCGACCACGGGCCGGGCACGGTCAAACGGCCGTTGAAGACCCTGGCGGAGGCGCAACGCCGGGCACGGGCCCTCGCTGCCCGAGGCGACGGCGACGTCACCGTGACTCTCCTGAGCGGGACCCACCGGCTCACCTCGCCGCTGCGCTTCGGAGCGGCCGACTCCGGCCGCGACGGGCACACGGTGACCTGGAAGGCCGCGCCCGGAGCGAAGCCCGTGGTGAGCGGCGCGGAACCGGTCGCGGGCTGGGAGCTGGACGACCCGGAGAAGGGCATCTACAAGACGGACGTCGGCACCGGCTTCGACACCCGGCAGCTCTACGTCGACGGCGTACCGGCACAGCGGGCGCGCCTCGAGCTGAACCGGTCCGACATCTCCCTCACCCCGACCGGCTTCACCCTCGACAACCCGGATCTGGACCACCTGGCCGCGCTGCCCGACCAGAGGCGCATCGAACTCCAGGCGAAGCTGTCGTTCACCAACCGCTTCGCGCCCGTGGAGAGCATCTCCGGCTCCACCGTCACGATGCAGCAGCCCGCCTGGGACAACAACACGTACGGATACGACACCATCCAGTCCCCGTTCAGGACACCGCAGTTCTGGCTGCTGAACTCCAAGAGCTTCCTCGACCGACCCGGCGAGTGGTACCTGGACAAGACGGCCGGCACGCTCTACTACAAGCCGCTCGAGGGACAGGACATTCACCGCGCACGGGTCGAGCTGCCGCGCATGGAAACGGTGCTCGAGGTCGGCGGCACCTACGACGAGCCGGCCCACGACCTGCGTTTCCAGGGACTGACCTTCACCGGCACCACGTGGCTGCACCCCAGCTCGCCCAACGGATACGCCAACCAGCAGACGGGCACGTTCATCACCGGCGTCCAGCCCGAGCGGCCCGCGGACGCCTTCACGTCGTGCGAGGTCGGCTGCAAGGGCTTCGAAGGAGCCCGTAACGGCTGGGCACAGGCGCCCGCGGCCGTGCAGGTCTCGGCGGCGCACGGCATCTCCTTCGCCGGCAACCGCTTCGTGAACCTCGGCTCCGTCGGGCTCGGCATCGGCAACGACGCCAACGCCCATGCCACCGGCGTCGGACTGGGCGCGCGGAACATCTCCGTCACCGGCAACACGTTCACCGCGAGCGCCGGCGGCGGCATCGTGGTCGGCGGGGTCCGCCCCGACGCGCACCACCCGTCCGACGAGCGCATGACCAACAGCGACATCCTGATCGGCGACAACCGCGTCTTCTCCACGGCGCTGGAGTACCTGGACCAGGACGGCATCTTCGCCAGCTACGCAACCCGGCTGACCATCGAGCACAACGACGTTGCCGACATGCCGTACACCGGCATCGGGGTCGGATTCGGGTGGGGCGCCAACGACAAGGGCGGCAGCCCTGAGTACATCAACCGCGGCCTGTACGACTTCCAGCCGATCTATGACACGCCCACGACCCAGAAGGACCTCCGCGTGGTCGGTAACCACGTGAGCGACGTCGTGCACACGATGTTCGACGCCGGCTGCATCTACACGCTCTCCGCCAACCCGGGCGCCACCATCGAGGGGAACTTCTGCGAGAAGAGCGGGCAACTCGGCTTGTACTTCGACGAGGGCTCCCGCTACATCACCGCCAAGCGCAACGTCTTCCTCGACACCGCCGCGCAGTGGGCGCACGCCAACAACCAGAACAACAACCTCACCGGCGACCAGACCCTGACCGGCAACTACGCGACCAATCCCGGCATCACCGGCCTCGTCGACGGCCAACGCGGCAACGTCGTACGGGACAACACCCTCTTCACCAGCGACAACATCCCCGCGGAGGCCAGAGAGATCATGTCCGGCGCGGGTGCGGCAGACCGCCGCTATAGGTGATCCCAGGTATCGCACGTCCCGGCGGTGCGGGGGCCTCAGTCCCCCGGCGACGTGCCCAAGCCCGTCAGTGCGCCGACCGGGTCCAGGTCGGGGGTGCCGCGGGGCCACCAGTCGTCGTGGCCGGGTTCCGATTCGTACGGGTACCAGATGCCGTCTCGGCCCAGGCGTAGCTGGACGTGGCCGCGGGGGTGGGTGAGGCGGTTGCGCCAGGGGCGGAAGGCGGGGAGGTCGGCGGCGAGGAGGAGGGGACGCGCCCGGTCGAAGCGGCCGGCGGGTGGGTCCCAGGTCTCTTCGAGGACGGCGAGGCCCTCAAGGCCGCCCTGGCGCCAGGCCGCGACCGCGCGGGCCAGTTCGGCAGGGGTGCGGCCGGCGGCGGAGGCGAGCGAGGAGTACAGGGCACGGGTACCGGCGGTGAGTCCGGAACCCGGGCGGGCCGCGGCGAGCCGCACCGCGTCCTGCCACAGCGTCAGTTCGGCGACCGGGTCACGGCCGACGGCGAGCAGCGTGTGGGCGCGGAGGGCCGCGTCGGTCGCCAACTGGTCCAGCGCGAAGGGGTCCGGACCGCCCGGCGCGGCCGGGTAGACCGGGGGTTGCCCGGGGTGCGGGGGTGCGGGCGGCGGAGCGGGGAGAGGCGGGAGTTGACGCGGCGCCAGCGCCTCAGTGGCCCGTACCCCCGGCAGCGGCGCCGGTTCCCGCTCCTGGGCGGCGCGGGCCGCGCGGGCGGCGTTGCGACGGGAGAGGGCGTCGAGCAGTTCCCGCTCTCCGCGACCGCGCAGCAGAAGCAGGACGAAGGGGTCGGCGTCCAGCAGCCGTGCCGTCTGGTAGCAGAGCGCGGCGGCGTGCTTGCAGGGGTGGCCGTGGTCGGGGCAACTGCACTGCGGGGCAAGGTCCCCGGGGCCGGGGAGCAACGGGACTCCGCAGTCCGCCAGGGACTGCGGCAACTCCTTGTCCAGCAGCGCGGCGATATGCCCGGGCCGCTCGGCGGCGGTGTCCAGGAACCGCTCCCAGTCGGCGTCCTCCAATGTGCGCAGGCGCAGCTGCACGCGGTAGGGGCGCGGTCGACTGCCCTGCACATACGCGAGGACGAGACCGGGAGTGACGGTGATGGCCTCCACATTCCCCTGCTGCGCATACCCACGTCCCCGGGCCAACCGCTTGGCATCCAGGGCCCCTTCTTCCAGCGCCGCGACCCATGCGTTGCCCCACCAGGTCGCCGCGAATCCACCACCGTCCGAGGGGTGCGGTCCGAACGCGGGGAAGGTGCGGCGCAGTTCGGTGACGGCGGTCCCGGCGCGCAGGGTTCCCGCGCCCGATGGAGGTCGGGAGTGGGTGGGTACGCGAGAGTCGGGGCGGGCAAGGGCGTTCGGCGAGCCAGGTTGGCGGGTGGACGTGGGGGTCCCGGAGGGCTCCTCCTCAGGCAGGTCGTCCGCGGCCGGCATCCGGAAGGCGTCGGCGACGAGGTCCGACAAGGCGCTGGCTCGCCCCTGGGCGGCGCGGGGCTGCCCGCCCCGGTCCGACAGGGCGCGAGCTCTGCCCTGGGCGGCGCGGGTGTGCCGGCCCCGCTCTTCCGCCGGCGCGGTCCGAGCCCGGGGACTCGGCCTGGGCGAGGCCTCGACTCCCCCGTCCGCACGGCCCGCCCCCTCTTCCCGCCCCTCACCACGAGCGGCACGCAACGCCTGCCGTGCGACATCCGCGGGACGCGCGGCCCGAGCTTCGCCAGACCCCTCCGGAGCCTCGCGGGGATGCGTCGCCGCCCCGCGGCCCCCTCGCTGCCCGGTCACGGCCCGGTCGCGGGCAGGGCCCTCGGCCCCCTCGTCCCGAACCCGGCTCCCCTCCTCGCCGGAGATCTCCCCCGCGGCGGCACCGTCCGACACGTCCGCGGCCGAGGCACCCCCAGCGTTGTCCGCGGGCGCGGCACGCCTGCCAGTGACGGCATCACGCAGCGCCGCCCGGGCCACGTCACCCGGCCGGGGTGCTCCTCCTGAGGTGTCCCCGGTGGTCGGCCGTACGTCGTCGTCGGCAGCCCCGCCGCCCCCAACTCGCGCCACTCCACCCGGAATCTCGCCGCCCCCAGCGCGCGCCGCCCTACCCCCCGCCTCGCCATCCCCAAATCTCCCCAGCCCACCCGGAGCCCCGTCGCCCTCAGCTCGCGCCGCCCCACCCGGAGCCTCGTCGCCTTCAGCTCGACCCACTCCACCAGCAGCCCCGCCATCCCCAGCCCCTGCTGCCCCACCGACAGCCCCGCCGCCCCCAGCCCCCGCCGCCCCAGTCGCGAGCCCGCCAGTGCCCACCGTCTCCTCGGGAGCCGTTGCGTCCGCACCGCGCTCCGTGCCCGCCCCCGGCCGCTGTTCACCGGAGCCAGACTCAGGTCGGCTCGCGCGCTCCCGGGCCTCCCTGAGGGCTCGGCGGGCCTCGTCGGCGGGGCGGGAGGTCATGGTTGCCTCCGTAGTGAGACGAGGTCGGACAGGTCGCGGTCCGTCAGTTCTGTGAGGGCGGACTCGCCGGAGCCGAGGATCGCGTCGGCGAGGGCGCGCTTGGATTCGAGCATTTCGGCGATGCGGTCCTCGACGGTGCCCTCGGTGATGAGGCGGTGGACCTGGACCGGCTGGGTCTGGCCGATGCGATAGGCGCGGTCGGTGGCCTGTTCCTCCACGGCCGGGTTCCACCAGCGGTCGAAGTGGACGACATGGCCCGCGCGGGTGAGGTTCAGACCGGTGCCGGCCGCCTTCAACGACAGCACGAGGACCGGCGTCGCACCACTCTGGAAGCGGTCCACCATCCGCTCCCGCTCGGGCACGGGTGTGCCGCCGTGCAGCAGGTCCACGGGGACCGCCCGGGTGGCCAGGTGGGAGGTGATCAGGCGGGCCATCCCGACGTACTGCGTGAAGACCAGCGCCGAGCCGTCCTCGGCGAGCAGGGTGTCCAACAGCTCGTCCAGCAGGGCCAGTTTGCCGGAGCGGGCGGCGTGGCCGTCGCCCCGGATCTCCTCCTTGAGGTACAGCGCAGGGTGGTTGCAGATCTGCTTCAGCGAGGTGAGCAGCTTCAGTACCAGGCCACGGCGGCCGATCCCCTGCGCCGTCTCGATGGCCAGCATCGACTCGCGCACCACCGCCTCGTAGAGCGAGGCCTGTTCCCGGGTGAGCGGAACGGGGTGGTCCGTCTCCGTCTTGGGCGGCAGCTCGGGAACGATGCCCGGGTCGGACTTCTTGCGGCGCAGCAGGAAGGGGCGGACCAGGCGGGCCAGCCGCTCCACCGCCTCCTCGTCCTCGCCGTTCTCCACGGCGCGCGCGTGCCGGGACCGGAAGGACTTCAGCGGGCCGAGCAGTCCCGGTGTCGTCCAGTCCAGCAGCGCCCACAGCTCGGAGAGGTTGTTCTCCACCGGCGTGCCGGTCAGGGCCACGCGCGCGGGCGTCGGGATCGTGCGCAGCGCCTTCGCGGTCGCCGAGTACGGGTTCTTGACGTGCTGTGCCTCGTCCGCGACGACCATGCCCCACGCCTGCTGGGCCAGTGTCGGCGCCGCAGAGCGCATCGTGCCGTACGTCGTGAGGACGAAGCCGCCGTCCAGGTCGTCCAGGGTGCGGTCGGGGCCGTGGAAGCGGCGGACGGGGACGCCGGGCGCGAAACGGGTGATCTCCCGCTGCCAGTTGCCGAGCAGGGAGGCCGGGCAGATCACCAGGGTGGGCTCGCTGCGGGCCCGCTTCAGGTGCAGCGCGATGAGCGTGATCGTCTTGCCGAGGCCCATGTCGTCGGCGAGGCAGCCGCCGAGGCCGAGCGAGGTCATGAGGTCGAGCCAGGCCAGGCCCCGGAGTTGGTAGTCCCGCAGCCGGGCGCGCAGCCCCGGCGGCGGCTCGGCGGGCCGCACCCCCGCCGTCAGCCGGTCGCGCAGGGCGGCCAGCGCGCCGGTCGGCACCGCGTCCACGGTCTCGCCGTCGACCTCCGCGCTGCCGGTCAGCGCGACGGACAGCGCGTCCACCGGGTCGAGCAGCCCCAGTTCGCGCTTGCGGGCCTTGCGCACGAGTGCCGGATCGACGAGGACCCACTGGTCCCTGAGGCGTACGACGGGTCGGTGCGCCTCGGCGAGCGCATCCATCTCGGCCTCGGTCAGCGGGTCGCCGCCGAGCGCCAACTGCCAGCGGAACTGGAGGAGTTCCTCGCTCTCGAAGAAGCCGGTGCCGTCGGTCGCCGAGCCCGGCGCGGGCCGTACGACCGCTGCCGCGGTGAGGTCCTGCGCCAGGTCCCGCGGCCAGTGCACGGCGACCCCGGCGGCGGCGAGCCGGGTGGCCGCGGCACCGAGCAGCTCGCCCAGCTCCCCCTCGGTCAGGGCCAGTACGTCGGGCACGTCCTGTTCGGCGAGCCGGTCCAGCGGCGGCCAGACGCGGGCCGCGCGGCGCACGGCGAGGGCGGCGTCCACGTGCGCGCGTGGACCGAACGCCGTGTCCGCCTCACCCGCCCACAGGGCCGCCGCGTCGACGACGAGCGTGGGGTCGGCGAGGCTGTGCACCTGGACGATCGCCGCACCGGCACTGCGGACCCACTCGCCCCCGTCGAAGAGGTCGTACGCCGACAGGTCCAGCCGGAGCGAGATCCGCACGCCCGCGTCCATGCCGGCGGCGACCTCCGCGGCCCAGTCGTGGGCATCCGGCAGATGCTGCGGGCGGGTATCCGCGAAGGGCCTGCCGGAGACGTACGGCGCGGCGGGGGTGCGGGGCAGGGTGTCCGCGACCGCGTCGAGGAAGGTGCGCATCAGCGCTTCCGGTTCGGGCAGCCGAAGCGGTCCGGGGCCGGGCAGGGGCACGGCATGTCCCTCGGGAGGGAGCGCCGCCGCGACCGCGCGCAGGTGCGCGATGTCGTCCGGTTCGAGGGGTCCGGCCCGCCAGGCGTCGTGCCCGGACGGGGTCAGCCCGGGCAGCAGGCGTCCACGGGCCGCGAGCCGCAGCGCGTGCAGCGCGGCGGCGCCCCAGCACGCGGTGGCCGGGTGTGCGGCGGGGTCGCGCCGCGCCCGCACCAGCAGCGGCAGTGCCTCGCCGACCGGCAGCGACAGCGCGGGGGCGGGCCTGCGGCGCACTCCGGTGCCATGACGTCGTACGACTGTCAGCTCCGTACGACCGATGCCGTCGCCGCTCGGGGAGTCGCCGCCGATGTCGCCCTCGGGATCCCAGAACGCGATCCGGCCCTCGCGCGGGACGGGGGCGGGCAGGAAGACGGCCGCGAGTCGGAGGGGTACGGACTCCCCCGCCCGGTCGGCCACCGCGGTCGCCTCGGTCATACGTCCTGTCACCTCCCGCCCGTGTGTCGGATCAGACGTCTTCGACTCTACGGGCGGGGTCTGACAATCGGCCCCGGCCACCGGCCCGGGCGGGCGCGGAGCCTCAGGGGATGACGCGCGAGACGACGTAGATGAACGGGTTGTTCGGATCGCCCAGGCTGACCATGACCTGCTGGGTGGGCCGCGGGTCCCGCTGCTCGTGGACCAGGCCGTACCAGGGGCCGGGGCTCGTGAAGTCCCAGCCGGTGACCTTCTGGTCGCGCTTCCCGATGGTGATCTTGTTCCGCTTCAGCTCGGCCCGGCTGGTGCCCAGGTCCTTGAGGAAGACGTCCAGGTTCGCGTTGGGGGTCTGGAACTGGACGTAGAGCCGGCTGGTCTTCCAGTTGTTCGTCTCGTAGTAGGCGACCTTGCCCGACGGGTGCGGCATCGGCACCTGGTAGAGGCGGCGCTGGACCTTCGACGGCCAGACGGGGGTGAGGCCCCGCGCCGAGTACTTCTCCTCCTTGTCGCGGCCGCTGTCCCGGCTCTGCGCGGCGGAGATCACCAGATAGCCGGCCGGTACGCCGATGAGCAGCACGATGATGAGCAGGGTGAGCGCCCGGCGGCGGATCACCCGGCCGCGGGCCTCGCCCTGCCCGGGCTGCTCGTCCGCCGGCGGGGCCTGATGGGGCAGTTGGGCCGTCACAGCGCCTCCCGGGCTTCGCGGCGAGCCTCCGCGTACCGCTCGTAGCGCTCGTACCGCTCGACGCGGCGGCGTTTGGCGCGGCGGAAGCGGCGGGCGACCAGACGGGCGAGGTCGGCGGCGCCGACCATACCCGCCTCGGGGCCCAGCTGGGCGCGGGCGATGCGGGCTTCAGGACGGTAGCCGCGGCCGGTGAGCTGCCGCTTGAACGCGTCCCGCGCGGGGCCGATCAGCAGGTCGTCGGCCGCGGACACGCCGCCGCCGATCACGAAGCAGGAGGGGTCGAGCGCCGCCGCGAGGTTGGCGATGCCGACGCCGAGCCACTGGCCGATGTCCTGGAGCAGCTCGATGCACATGGCGTCGCCCTCGCGGGCCAGCTCGGTGATCATCGGGCCGGTGATGTCGGCGATGTTCCCCTTGACGTGCTCGATGATCCCGTAGGCCACCGGGGAGTCGGCCGCCGCCAGCTCACGCGCCTCTCTGACCAGCGCGTTCCCGGAGCTGTACTGCTCCCAGCAGCCGCGGTTGCCGCAGGGGCAGCGGTGGCCGCCGGGGACGACCTGCATATGGCCGAACTCGCCGGCGACGCCGTACTTGCCGCGCTTGACCTGCCCGTCCTCCAGGATCGCGCCGCCGATGCCGGTGCCGAGCGTGATCATGACGAGGTGGTCCTCGCCGCGGCCGGCGCCGAAGCGCCACTCCGCCCAGGCGGCGGTGTTGGCGTCGTTGTCCACCAGGACCGGGACCGCGAGGCGGCCGGCGATGCGGTCGCGCAGCGGTTCGTTGCGCCAGGACAGGTGAGGCGCGAACAGCACGCGGTTGCGGTCGGCGTCGACCCAGCCGGCCGCGCCGATGCCGACGGCGTGCACGTCGTGCCGGTCGGACAGGTCAAGGACCAGTTCGACGATGGTGTCCTCGACGACCTTCGGGCTCTTGGACTTGTCCGGGGTCTCCGTGCGGAGCTTCTCCAGGATGTTCCCGTCGGCGTCCACGACGCCCGCCATCACCTTGGTGCCGCCGATGTCGATGCCGACGGTGGGCACGCGGGGGGCGGTGAGGTGGGAGCGGCGTTCCCTCGTACCGACTGTGCGGAGCGTGGGCGCGCGGCGGGAACCGATGGGGGCGCCTGGCACACCGACGTTGCTCAGTGCTCTCGGGAACGGTAGGTCGCGGTAGTTGCTCATCACCGCAGATTCTGCCTCACGGTGACCACAGGTGCGGTACGGGGATGCAAGCCCCGCGCCCCTGAAGGGGCGCGTCAGGCGTCCCTTTGTCCTGACATTGAGACGAATTGCGGGCTCGCGGACCGATTCCGGATACGGCTTCTACGGTCGTACGAGGAGCTGGAACTCGAAGGAGTAGCGCGTCGGCCGGTAGGTGTGGGTGCCGAACTCGACTGCGCGGCCGGTGTCGTCGAAGGTGGTGCGCTGCATGGTGAGCAGCGGGGCGCCCTCGGGCTCGCCGAGCCGTTCGGCCTCGGCGGCGCCGGCGGCACGGGCGCCGATCGACTGACGGGCGCTGTGCAGCGTGATCCCGGCGGCCCGCATCAGCCGGTACAGGCCGGTGGCCTCCAGCTGCGCGGTGTCCAGGTCGAGCAGCCCGGGCGGCAGGAAGTTGCAGAGGTACGCCATCGGCTCGCCGTGCGCCAGCCGCAGCCGTTCCACGCGGTGGACCTCGCTGTCCTCGCCGACGGCGAGGGCTGCCGCCACCTCGGCGGACGCGGGGACGACCGTGTTGACGAGGACCCGGGTCGCGGGGCGCTGGCCGGCCGCCTCCAGGTCGTCGTAGAGGCTGCTGAGTTCCAGCGGGCGTTTGACCTGGCTGTGCACGACCTGGGTGCCGACGCCCCGGCGGCGGACCAGCAGGCCCTTGTCGACCAGGGACTGGATGGCCTGGCGGACGGTGGGCCGGGACAGTCCGAGACGTGCGGCGAGCTCGATCTCATTGCCCAGCAGACTGCCGGGGGTGAGCGTTCCGTGCTCGATCGCCGCTTCGAGCTGCTGGGACAGCTGGAAGTACAACGGCACCGGACTGCTTCGGTCCACACTGAGGTCCAGCTGCACGGTCGGGTCCACTTCTGGTTTCGGCACGGGCCGAGCGTAGCCCCGTGGGCGGTTGACGGGAAGTTGTGTAGTTCGATTGTCCGGACATACGCATTGACAGGGTAAGGGCCTGGGCCGCAGGTTTGTTTTTATGCGCATCGGGGTCATCGGTACGGGGCGAATCGGCACCATTCACGCGAACACGCTCAGTCGCCATCGGGAAGTCGGGTCCCTCATCCTCACGGACGCGAACCGGGAGAGGGCACAGGATCTGGCACAGCGGCTGGGGGAGACGGCCGCGCCAGGGGTGGACGAGATCTTCCGTTGGGGCGTGGACGCCGTGGTGATCACGACGGCGACATCGGCCCACGCCGAACTGATCGGCCGGGCGGCACGGTCGGGGCTGCCGGTGTTCTGCGAGAAGCCGATCGCCCTCGACGTGCCGGGCACCGTGCAGGCGATCACCGAGGTCGAGACCGCGGGGACGGTTCTCCAGATGGGGTTCCAGCGCCGCTTCGACGCCGGTTACGCGGGGGCCCGGGAGGCGGTGCGCTCCGGACGGCTGGGGCGGCTGCACACCGTGCGGGCGCTGACCTCGGACCAGACGCCGCCGCCGGCCGCGTATCTGCCGCAGTCCGGCGGGCTGTACCGGGACACCCTGATCCACGACTTCGACGTGCTGCGCTGGGTGACGGGGCACGAGGTGGTCGACGTCTACGCGGCCGGGTCCGACGCCGGTCCCGCGATGTTCCGGCAGGCCGGTGACATCGACACGGCCGCGGCCGTCCTCACCCTCGACGACGGCACGCTCGCCACGGCCACGGCGACGCGGCTGAACGGGGCGGGATACGACGTCCGCATGGAGCTCGCCGGGGAACTGGACCAGGTCGTGGTCGGCCTGGACGACCGTACGCCCATCGCGTCCACCGAGCCGACCGGGCCGCCGGCCGCCGACAAGCCGTGGACCGGCTTCCTGGAGCGCTTCGGGCCCGCCTACGAGGCCGAACTGGCCGCGTTCATCGAGGTGGTGCGGGGCGAGCGCGCCAACCCGTGCGACGGCCGCGAGGCCCTGCAGTCGCTGCGCATCGCCGAGGCCTGCGACGTGTCCCGGCGCGAGCGAAGACCGGTACGGCTCGCGGAGATCCCGGGCGGCTCCGCGTCCACGACGGTGTAATCGGACGCCGACGGGACGGACGACAGCGGGGTGACGGACAACAGCGGAGTGACGGACGACAGCGGGATGGCGGCAGCGCCGCGCCGCCTCAGCGGTCCGTAACATCTACGGCCTTCAGGGCAGCGACGTCCACGAGGTGCGGGGCAGGGGCAGCGACGGCTTGCGGGGCGCCGTCCGCAGCTCTCAGCGCACCGACGTCCACGGCTCGCGCAGCGCCGTCAGCCGCAGTCCTCAGCGCACCGACGTCCACGGCTCGCGCGGCGCCATCAGCCCCGGCCATCAGCGCACCGCCAGCCACGACCAGCGCGGCACCACCAGCCACGGCGCCCAACGCCCCGCCAGCTGCAGCTCCCCCCGCTCTGCCGCTCACCAGCGCACCGGCAGGCTGCGCATGCCGCGCATCAGCATGCCCGGGAGCCACTCGCCGGGTGGGCCGTCGAGGGCGAGGTCGGGGGCGCGGTCGAGCAGGGACCGTATCGCCGTACGCGCTTCGAGGCGGGCCAGCGGGGCGCCCAGGCAGAAGTGGATGCCATGGCCGAAGGCGACATGGCCGCGGGCGTCACGGCGGATGTCGAAGGTGTCGGGAGCGGGGTAGCGGCTCGCGTCACGGTTGGCGGCGGTGAGGCCGATCATCACCGACTCGCCCCGGTCGATCCGGACGCTGCCCAGCTCCAGGGGCTCCGCGGCATACCGGAACGTCGCCGTCTCCACCGGGCCCTCATGGCGCAGCATCTCCTCGACGGCGCCGTCGAGAAGGCCCATGTCGGCGCGCAGCGCGGCGAGTTGGTCGGGGTGGGTGAGCAGGGAGTGGACGCCGCTGGTGATGAGATTGACCGTGGTCTCATGGCCCGCGATGAGCAGGATGAAGGCCATGCCCCGCAGTTCGTCCGGGGAGAGCCGGTCGCCGTCCTCGGCGGTGGTGCGGATCAGGTCGCTCAGCAGGTCGCCGCTCGGCCCGGCGGCGCGCTTGTCCTCGATCAGGTCGGTGAAGTACGCGCCGAGGCGGACGTAGGCGTCGTGCTCGCTGCCCGGGGTGCTCGGCGCCACCGCCTCCGTGGACATCTTGCGGAACTCCGCGCGGTCCATCTCGGGCACGCCGAGCAGTTCGCAGATGACGGTGATCGGCAGCGGATAGGACAGGGACTCCACCAGGTCGGCACGGCCCCGCGGCAGCATCGCGTCGAGCAGTTCGTCCGTGAGCTGCTGGATCCTCGGGCGCAGTGCCTCCACGCGGCGCATGGTGAAGGCGCGGGCGATCAGGCCGCGCAGCCGGGTGTGCTGGGGCGGGTCGGTGACCAGCAGGTTCTTCCCGATCAGCTCCTCGTCGAGGGACTTCAGGCCGATCTTGGCACCGTCCTTGGACAACCGCGGCTCGGCGAGTGCCGTACGCGCCTCCTCATGCCCGACGACGAGCCACACCTCGGAGTGCCACTCGGGCAGCCGGACGCGGTGGACGGGGCCTTCGGCGCGCAGGCGTGCGTACGCCGGATGCGGGTTCACGCGGAACCCCTCGCCGAACTCCCCCATGTCGATGACGTCCGCCATGGCCCTCCCCCTCGCACACCATCCCCCGCACAACAGCCCCCGCACAACAGCCCCCGCACAACAGCCGCGACACACAGACAACGCCCGACGCCCGCGATCAGTGCCCGTCCTCCTCGGATTCCTCCAGAAGTCCCGCGTCGTATGCCAACAGGGCGATCTGCACACGGTTGTTGAGGTCGAGCTTGGCCAGGATGCGGGAGACATGGGTCTTGACGGTGGCCACGCTCATGAAGAGGGCGGCGGCGATCTCGGCGTTGGACAGCCCCCGGCCGACCGCGACGGCGACCTCGCGTTCACGGTCGTTGAGGGCCTCGATGCGGGCACGCGCGCGTGCCCGCCGGGTGTCGGCCGCGGCACCGGCCGCGTGCTCCATCAGCCGGCGGGTGACAGAGGGCGACAGGACGGGGTCGCCGGCCGCGACCCGGCGCACCGCGTCGACGATCTCGGCGGGCGGGGTGTCCTTCAGGACGAATCCGGCGGCGCCGGCACGCAGCGCCCGCAGCACCTGTTCGTCGGCGTGGAAGGTGGTCAGGACCACGACCTGCGGGGCGTCCTTACGGCCGCGCAGCCGCTCGGTGGCCGTCAGCCCGTCCATCGACGGCATCCGGATGTCCATCAGGACGACGTCCGGGCTGGTGCGGTCGACGAGTGCCTCGACCTCACGGCCGTCGGCCGCCTCCCCGACGATCTCGATGTCCTCGGCCCCGCCCATCATGAAGGACAGCCCGGCCCGTACGAGGGGGTCGTCGTCGACGAGGAGCACTCTGATCGCAGTCATGCGCCCTACGTAATCACGGTCGCGGCCGGTGAGTTGGCCGGAGTCGCTCACCCCCACGGCAGCCAACCCCGCACCCCGAATCCCCCGTCCCCCTCCGGCCCGTACGCGAGCCGCCCCCCGGCCAGCGTGGCCCGTTCCGTCAGTCCGATCAGGCCCTGCCCGGAGCCGGGCACGGGTGGCACCTCGCCCTCGGGTGCCGGGTTCCGTACGTCCACGGTCAGGCCCTCCCCCGGGCCGCCGGTGACGGTCACGGTGACCTCGGTGCCGGGGGCGTGCTTGCGGGCGTTGGTCAGGCCCTCCTGGGCGATGCGGTAGGCGGTGCGGCCGACGGAGGCCGGGACGGCGGCGGGGTCGGTGACGCGGTTGTCGAGGGTGACCTTCATGCCGGCCTCGCGGGACTCGGCGACCAGGGCGTCCAGCGCGGCGAGCGTCGGCTGCGGACGGCCGGCCTCGTCGGGTTCGCCGGCCCGCAGCACGCCGATGATCTCGCGCAGGTCCTGGAGCGCCTCGTGCGCGCTCTCCCGGATGACGCCGGCGGCCCGCGCGACCTCCGCCTGCGGCGCGTCGGGCCGGAACTCCAACGCACCGGCGTGCACGCTCAGCAGCGTCAGCCGGTGCGCGAGCACGTCGTGCATCTCCCGGGCGATGGCCTCGCGGGCCAGCCGCTGCGCCTGCTCGGCGCGCAGCTTCGCCTCCGTCTCGGCGCGCAGGGCGCGGTCGCGCAGGCTCAGCATGAGCTGCCGCTTGACTCGTACGAGCAGGCCGCAGGCGATGGTCGAGACGGTGAGCAGCGAGGTGAGCAGGACCGCCGGCACGAACGCCAGGTCGGGCTCCGGGCGCCACCAGAAGTAGAGCGGGATGCCCGCCAGGGAAGTGCCGCCGATCCAGGCCACGTACTTGAAGGGCCGGTGCACGGCGAGCGAGAAGAAGATGATCAGGCCGGCGCCGCCCGCGGTGCCGGAGACGAAGCTGAGGGGAACCATCACGGCGGCGAGCCCGACCGGCCAGCGGCGGCGCAGCCAGACCAGGGCGCAGGCGAGGGCGCCGAGCAACTGGTCGATGCCGGCGAGTGATTTCGAGGTGTTCGGGTCTCCGTTCACGGTGTCCGCGGCTGCCAGGCCGATCAGGACGGCCAGCAGGAAGCAGGAGAAGTCGACGACCCAGTCCCGTGCGGTGCGCCGCGGTCGCCGCCCGGACGCTCCGACATCGGGGTCGAGCTCATGGATCACGGCGGACGGGAACAGCCACCGGCGCCCCTGGAACGCCGACACAGCCTGCTCCGCCTTGTCACCAGTCACGGTCGACAAATCTACGCAGTGCGGGCCCGCTCCACTTCCCCCGTATGCATGATCGACGACCAAAGTCGCACCGCCACAGACTTTCGGCGCGGGGCCGCGGACAGATCAAGGACTTCCGTCGAACTGGCCTCGCCCCGCGGCCGATGACTGTGGGGGGTCCGCGGGGCGAGTGTCCTCACCATGAAGGAATTGCTGGAGCTACTCGGATTCATCGCCCTGGCACAGGGCGCGATGGGCCTCGTGCACGAGTTCACCGACTGGAAGATCGGCCTCGTGCAGAGGATCGACTTTCTCGACGGCTACGGGATCTACGCGAGCGTCGCGTTCCTGGTGCTCGGGTTCGCGTTGTTCGCCGCCGCCGAGAGCCGGAAGTCCGGCTGAGGCTCAGCAGCCGTAGTCGACCAGGTCGAACGACTCGTAGTGGTCCGCGGTGTAGTAGTCCTCCTGGTTCTCCTCACCGGTGACGATCCGGCGAGCTCCGCGCGTGGACGAACCCGGCGTGATGACCGTGTACTCGTGGTAATACCCGGTCGACTGGGAAGGCAGGACGCCTTCGCGGTTCTGGAAGACCGTCCCGTCCTGCTCGTACGGGTACGGGCCGCCCTGCTCGATCAGGTCGAGCGTGTCGTGCGCCTGGGAGGGCAGGTCGGTGTAGCAGATGCTGCCGACGGCGGCGGCCGCCGGGGTGGCGGTGACGGTGCCGCCGATGAGAAGGGCGGACAGAACGGCGGCTGCGGCGCCGATGCGAGTGATCCGTGGGGGGAATCTCATGCCCCCCATGATGACGCGCGTAGACAGTGGCATGTCAATGTCAACTCCGGAGAATTTCCCGTCAAGTCCGATGAGTTTTCGGGAAATTAACCTGCCGCCCGGCATCTTCACGCAGGCCGGGCGGCAGATGGTCAGGCGTTCTCGGGCAGCTCGTAGGAGCCGTACTCCGGGCGGCCCGCGAGGTTGTACGACTGGATGGAGACGCCCGTCGAGGTGATCCGTCCGCCGCTGTGCCGGAAGGCGGTCGGCACCGCGCCCTCCGGGAAGAGCCGGAAGCCGGCGCCCAGCACGACCGGGAAGGTCAGCAGGTGGACGGTGTCGACGAGGTCGAGGGCGAACAGGGACTGCAGGAGTGCGCCGCTGCCGTGGACCTGGATCTCGCCGTCGGTGCGCTCTTTGAGGGCGGTGACCTCCTTGGCCAGGTCGCCGCCGAGCACGGTGGTGCCGGACCACTCGGGGTCGGTGAGGGTGGACGAGGCGACGTACTTGGGCAGGGCGTTGAGCTTGGAGGCGACGGGGTCGGCGGGGTCGGTCACCTTCGGCCAGTACCCGGCGAAGATGTCGTAGGTACGGCGGCCGAGGAGGAACGCGTCGACGCTGCCGAAGACCTCGGTGACGAACGCGCCGAAGTCCTCCTCGGCGTAGGGAACGGTCCAGCCGCCCTGCTCGAAGCCGCCCCGGGTGTCCTCCTGCGGGCCGCCCGGTGCCTGGTAGACGCCGTCGAGGCTGACGAAGATCTGGGAGACGAGCTTGCCCATGGCGGGTGCCTTCTCTCTGTGGTGGGGTCTGTTGTCATCACCTCAGACCCCACCGGCACCCGCAACTCATCGGTTCAGCCCGCGTGGGTCGAGAAGAGCCCGCCCGTGGGTCCCTGCTTCTCGCCGAGTCCCTCGCCGCCGAAGTCGGCCGAGTTCAGGTCGATGAAGTTGCCGCGCCGGCGATGATCATCGTGCCGTGGCCGGTGAACTTGTCCAGGACGAAGCCCTCGCCGCCCTTCATGCCGGTCCTGCCGCCCTGGAAGGCGATCCCGAAGTCGACGGTGGGCGTCCTTCTCGGCGAACTACGCGCGCGTGCCGTCGAGTTCGAGGGCGCGCATCTCGCCCGGAACGCGATCGACTCACCCGCGAGGACGCGCTGGCCGACCTGCATGGCGGTGCCCATGGCCTGGCGCAGCATGCCGCCCATGCCGCCGCCCACGCAAGGTTCCGGCGATGCGTCCGCCCGGGCGACCTCGACGTCCGTTCGCCGCCAGCACCGTGCAGCCCTCGCCGCTGGGATGGGTGCATGACTTCTTACGGAACTCTCAACGGCAAGGTGGCCCTGGTGACCGGCGGCAGCCGCGGTATCGGTGCGGCGACGGCAGTGCGGCTGGCCCGGGAGGGCGCGGACGTGGCCGTCACCTACGTGAGCGGCAAGGACGCGGCCGAGGACGTCGTACGCGCCGTCGAGGCGCTCGGGCGGCGGGCGGTGGCCCTGCGCGCGGACTCCGCGGACGCGCAGGAGGCGGCCGGGGCGGTGACGCGTACGGCGGAGGCGCTGGGCGGGCTGGACGTCCTGGTGAACAACGTGGGCGTCGGCCTGCTCGGGCCGCTGGCGAGCCTCTCGGTCGGCGATGTCGACCGGCTGCTCGCCGTGAACGTGCGCGGGGTGTTCCTGGCCTCCCAGGCAGCCGCCGCGCGGATGTCTGAGGGCGGGCGGATCATCACGATCGGTACCTGCATGACCCAGCGGGTGCCGGGCCCGGGCGGGACGCTGTACGCCATGAGCAAGTCGGCGCTGATCGGGCTGACGAAGGCGCTCGCGCGGGAGCTGGGTGCGCGCGGAATCACGGCCAACATCGTCCATCCCGGACCCATCGACACGGACATGAACCCGGGGGACGGCTCGTACGCGCCCGGCCAGGCGGCGATGACGGCGCTGGGGCGTTTCGGCACGTCCGAGGAGGTGGCGTCGATGGTCGCGTACCTGGCGGGCGCCGACTACGTCACGGGCGCCGAGTTCGCCGTGGACGGCGGGCACGCGGCGTGACCGTCACGTCAGCGTCTCCTTGACCCGGTGCAGGTAGCTGAAGTCGTGGCCGTCACGGGTTCTCGTCAACGGGCGGATCTCACGGGTGGCCACGTTCAGCGCATAGCCGCCGACCGCGCCCAGGACCCAGGTCAGGCCGGGTTCCACCATGCTCCCGGCGGCCGCTCCCAAGGCGAGGGTCACCATCACCGACCGCTCCACCCAGGCCATACGGCTGCTCTTCGCGGCCCCGCGGTAGTCCTGCACGGACTCGTCGATCTCGCGACGCAGCTGGGAGAGGACATCCGCGGGGTGTTCGTAATCGCGCCGCAGATCGCCGAGCAGTCGGTGCAGGGCGCGCATCAGGCGCTGCCGCTCGTCTGCGTACCGGTCGCGGAAGGCGAGGACGTCGGCGGTGGGGGTGCCGGGGGCGGGGACCGGGAGCAGCCCGCCGAGTTCCGTCTCGTACGCGCGCAGGCCTCGCTCGGCCGGGGCGCGCAGCGAGCAGTCGTACGCGTCCGGGCGGTCGGTGTACGGGACGTACGAGTCCGGTCCCTCCAGGGCCAGTTCGCGCGCCAGCACGCCGATGATCAGTTCCTGGACCTGCTTCGGTACGGCGAGCCTCCACCAATGGTCCTCGCCTCGCTCGGCGAGGCCGAGGCGCAGCAGCTCCCGTTCCAGCTGGCGGCCGAGCTTAGACCGGTAGATGAAGGCCTCCGGCGGCGACGGCAGCGAGGGCCGGTCAGAGCTGTCCGCCATGCGGCGCAGTTCCTGGCGCAGCACCTCGGCAGTGAGATTGCCGCCGCCGTCACGGCGCCTGTAGCTCGGGTCGTACAGCAGATCCATCGAGCGTTCGTCGAAGTGGAGCGGCCGGTACAGGGACCGGTCCCGCAGCTCCTTCAGCTCCGCCGAGACCGCGGCCTCGTAGACCTCGCGTTCCCGCGGTACGACCGAGGCGATCCCGTCCCAGTACAGCAGTGCCTGGTGCAGGACCTCCGTCGGTGGCTTCACCAACGGGTAGTAGAGCAGAACCGCCATCACGCCTCCCCGTGAACACCCCTGTCGCACAAGGGGTGTTCACGGTAGCGGAGTTCAGCCGCCCAGTTCCTGGTGTCGCGCCGCCAGCCCCGCCGCGCCCTGCTGTGTCAGCGAGCCGTGCAGCCGCAGGCGGGAGATGCCGCCGTCGGGGTAGATGTCCACGCGCGCGTGCGTGCCGACGGCGGGGGCGGACAGGACGAAGCGGTGGTTGGTGTCGGGCTGGAGGCGGGTACGCGGGAGGATCTCTGTCCACTCGCCGCTCTCGCCGTCCTTCACCGATACCGATGCCCAGCCGGCGCTGTTGCCCTTCAGATACGCCGTGTCGATCTCGATCGCGCGGATCTCGGACTGGGCCACCAGCCGGTACTTGATCCAGTCGTTGCCCTGGTCGCGGCGGCGGCGGGTCTCCCAGCCGTCGTCCATCTTGCGGGAGCGGCCCGGCTGGATGGTGTTGGTGGCCGGTGAGTAGAAAAGGTTGGAGGCGTCCTCGGCCTGGCCGCCGTTCTCCAGGGCGACCACGTCGAAGGTGCCCAGGACCGCGAGCCACGCCGGGTCCGGGACGACCTCGCCGTAGACGCGCAGGCGGGCGATGCCGCCGTCGGGGTGCTGGTTGACGCGGAGGTGGGTGAAGCGCTGCTCCACGGAGACCTCGAAGCCGTTCGCCGCGTGGCCGCCCACCGCGGTGCGCGGGACCAGCGTCGTCCACTTCACGTCGTCGCCCAGCAGCTCCTCGGGGGACGGGAAGCCCGCCACCGACGTGGCCTCGATGGACACGGCCTGCGGGTAGTTGCCGCGGAAATGGGCCGTGTCGACGACGATCCCGCGGATCACGCCGGGCGCGCCGAGGCGGACAAGCGCCCAGTCGTGGTCCTCGGCCGTCGGCCAGGGGTGGTCGGCCGAGGCGCCGCGGCGGCGGCGCGTCTCCCAGCCGTCCATGATCTTGCCCTTGTGCCCGAAGTGCTCCGGGTCGAACTCGGCGTGCCCGGGCACCAGCAGGTTCTCGCGCTGGGCGAAGAACTCGTCGTTGGCGGCGATGACACCGGCGCCGAGCTGCCGGTCGGCGAGGTCGGCGTACTGGGTGAAGGGGAAGTCGGCGGTGCGGTAGTCCGCGTACGGGTCACCGCCTCCGTACGGGTTCGCGTCGCCGGTGAAACTCGGGGTCGCCGTCACAAGGTCTGCCTTTCGGGAGTCGGCCGCTGCGGGTGCGGGGTCGATCAGGGGGTGCGGGTGAGGAGCCGGCCCTTCGGGTCCGTGAACTCGCCGTCCACCACGATGCGTTCGCCGCGCAGCCAGGTGGATCTGACGACGCCGTACAGGGTCTTGCCCGCGTACGCCGTGACGCGGTTGCGGTGCTGGAGGGCCGCCGGGTCCACGGTGAACGTCGCGTCGGGTGCGAGGACCGCGAAGTCGGCGTCGCGGCCGGCCTCGATGGCGCCCTTCTGGCCGAGACCGACGAGCTGAGCCGTCCGCTCGGACATCCAGCGCACGACGTCCTCCAGGCCGTGACCGCGCCTGCGCGCCTCGGTCCACACCGCCGCCAGGCTCAGCTGCAGCCCCGAGATGCCGCCCCACGCCGTCGCGAAGTCATCGGTCTTCAGGTCGGCCGTGGACGGTGAGTGGTCGGTGACCACGCAGTCGATCGTGCCGTCGGCCAGCGCCTGCCACAGCAGGTCCTGGTTGGCGGCCTCACGGATGGGCGGGCAGCACTTGAACTCGCTGGCCCCGTCCGGGACTTCCTCGGCGGTCAACGTCAGATAGTGCGGGCAGGTCTCCACGGTGAGACGGACGCCTTCCGCCTTCGCCTCGGCGATCAGCGGCAGCGCGTCGCTCGACGACAGGTGCAGCACATGCACGCGTGCGTCCAGGCGCTTGGCCTGGGCGATCAGCTGGGCGATCGCCGTGTCCTCGGCGTCGCGCGGGCGCGAGGCGAGGAAGTGCGCGTACTTCGGGCCGCCGTGCTGCGGGGCCGCGGAGAGGTGGTGCGGGTCCTCGGCGTGCACGATCAGCAGGCCGCCGAAGGAGGCGATCTCGGCCAGGGAGCGGGCGAGTTGCTCCTGGTCGAGGTGCGGGAACTCGTCCACGCCCGACGGGGACAGGAACGCCTTGAAGCCGAAGACACCGGTGTCGTGCAGCGGGCGCAGGTCCGTGACGTTGTCGGGCAGGGCGCCGCCCCAGAAGCCGACGTCGATGTGCGCCTTGTCGGCGGCCACCTTCTGCTTCGTACGGAGGTTCTCGACCGTCGTGGTCGGCGGCAGGGAGTTGAGCGGCATGTCGACGAGGGTGGTGATGCCGCCGGCGGCCGCGGCGCGCGTGGCGGTCCAGAAGCCCTCCCACTCGGTGCGGCCGGGGTCGTTGACGTGCACGTGGGTGTCGACCAGGCCGGGCAGCAGGACGTCGTCGCCGAAGTCCTCAAGCCGGGCGCCGGACGGGACTTCGGCGTCGTACGGGAGCACGGCCGTGATCTTGCCGGCGGAGACCGCGACCGAGGCGGCCCGCGTCCCCTCCGGGGTGATGACGCGCGTCGAGCGCAGCACCAGTTCAGCGTCGGACACCCGGACCCCTCTCTGCCGCCGTTTACTTCCGCGTAACGGAATTCAACTTTCTGTTGAAGGAGTCTCGTCTCCCGTTCCCGCGCCGTCAAGGGCACACTTCTCCACAGTGCACCCCACGGCAATACTCTGGACGTTTCCACAAAGTGGAATTACAGTTCCGGCAAGCAGAACGTAGCTACGCACAAGCGGGGAGTCAACCGACCGACGGGTAGGCTTCTGCTCTTCCTGCCTGTCCCGAAAAGGCCGCCAGTCCCGAAAGGAACGCGCCGTGCCGACGTCCAGCGCCAGCACCACCGACTCCGCCAAGTCCACCACGGGCGGGGTCCAGTCCCTCGAGCGCGCCTTCGATCTGCTCGAGCGCATGGCGGACGCGGGCGGCGAGGTCGGGCTGAGCGAGCTGTCCGCCAGCAGCGGGCTGCCGCTGCCGACCATCCACCGCCTCATGCGCACGCTGGTGGCCTGCGGTTACGTACGCCAGCAGGCCAACCGCCGCTATGCGCTGGGCCCCCGCCTGATCCGGCTCGGCGAGTCCGCCTCACGGCTGCTCGGCACCTGGGCCCGCCCCTATCTCGCCCGCCTGGTCGAGGAGACCGGCGAGACGGCGAACATGGCCCTGCTCGACGGCGACGAGATCGTGTACGTGGCGCAGGTGCCGTCGAAGCACTCGATGCGCATGTTCACCGAGGTCGGCCGGCGGGTGCTGCCGCACTCCACGGGCGTGGGCAAGGCCCTGCTGGCGAACACGCCGGACGACGAGGTGCGCGCCCTGCTCGCCCGCACCGGCATGCCCGCCGCCACGGAGAAGACGATCACCACGCCGGAGGGCTTCCTCGCGGCCCTGGACGACGTACGACGGCTCGGCTACGCGGTCGACGACAACGAGCAGGAGATCGGCGTCCGCTGCCTCGCGGTCTCGGTCCCCAACTCCCCCACCGCGGCGGCACTTTCCATCTCCGGCCCGGCGGGACGGGTCACCGAGACGGCGACGGAGCGGATCGTGCCGGTGCTCCAGCAGGTGGCCGGCGAACTCTCCGAGGCACTGGCCACCAGCCAGAACCACGCCTCGTAATGCAGCGCCTGCCCGGCCGGTACACCGACCGGCACGGGTCGGAGGAGATCGTCTTCGAGACCGACGGCCGGGAACTGATCCGTACGACGATCAGGGGCGTCCGCTTCGAAGGCGACACGATGGACGATCTGGGCGCGCTGAGCGGTGAGCCGCCTGAGCAGGCCTTCTCGTTCTTCCATGGGGCACTGTGCTCCTGCCTCCTGGAGTGGGAGGTGCCCATACCGGTCGAGGTCAGGGGCAGCGGTGTCCGCCCGGGACTGCTGCGGTGCGCCCTGCGGCTCGTGGGTCCGGCAGGCCCGCCACCCGGTCTGGGCGAGGAGCCCCTGGTCACCACCTTGCACCTCGACGGGTACGAGTTCCGCAACGAGGCCGGCCAGGACGACTTCGAGGACGCGCTGCACGAGATCCAGCGCAAGCTGCCGCGTGCGGCCCGGCTGAAGGCCTGCGTCTCCTGCGCCTGGTCCGACTACTCCCCGCTGGGCCGTGGCCTCATGGCCGGCCTCGCCTGCTTCCGTGACGTCAAGGACCGCTACCGCCTGGTCGACGGCAAGCACGGCCCCCGGGGCATCTTCGCGATCTGGGACGACCTCACCGAGTTCGTCCAGGAGACCTGGCTCTGCGACCAGTTCGAGCACCGGACCACCGGGGGTTACCGGGGGCCGTTCCCGTACCCGCCGGTGAACTAGCCCTGGCCCCGCCGCTGTTCACTGAACATATCCACCGCGTCGCGCACCTGCGTGAGCCCCGGCGACAGGGCGCTCACGGAGCCGATCGCCCCGGCGATCAGGAGCAACGAGCGGCGCAGGCGGGGGATTTCGGGGCTGCCGCTGACCGTCATCGCGGCGAGCGCAGCGAGTTCGTCCTCGGCGATGCCGCGGTCGGGAAACTCCGCGGGGTGCGCGGCAAGTTCGCGGCGCAGCCGGGACACCGCGGTCCGCAGTTCCGCCACCCTCGGGTCCTCGTCGCTGCCGGTCACTGGCCGCCTCTGCCCCAAGCTCCGCAACACAGCTCTCCCCCCGCGCACGCCGTTGTGCGCCTGTACGTCGTGATCGCGCCCGGACCCCCGGAAGGTTGTCGGGCGCCGGGGGACGCGGGTCAGTAAACGCCACCCGGTGCGGGATGCGCCACCGCGTGGACCGAAATTCAGTCTCCGGAAAGCCGTCACGCGCCCCTGTCTCAGGTATGCAGGACGCATGACGGACAAGCAAGACACCGTGACCGGGCTACTGCTCGCCGCGGGAGGCGGACGACGGCTCGGCGGACGCCCCAAGGCACTGCTCGAACACCGCGGCCGGCCACTCGTCGAACACGCGGTCGGCGTCCTGCGGGCGGCCGGGTGCACCCGCGTTCATGTGGTGCTCGGGGCGCAGGCGGCGGTCGTACGGGAACGGGCGCGGCTGGAGGGATGCGTGCTCGTGGACAACCCGGAGTGGGAGCAGGGCATGGGCTCCTCGCTGCGCGCCGGACTCGACTCGCTCGCCGGGACCCCCGCGACGGCCGCGCTCGTCTCACTCGTCGACCAGCCCGGCATCGGCCCGGAGGCGGTCGCCCGGGTGCTCGCCGCATACACGGACGAGGAGTCGCTGGTCTCGGCCGCCTACGACGGGGTACGCGGGCATCCGGTCCTGTTCGGCGCCGCCCACTGGACCGGCATCGCGGCCACGGCGACCGGGGACCGCGGGGCGCGCGCCTATCTGAAGGCGCACGAGGAGGAGATCACGCTCGTCGAGTGCGGGGATGTGGCCGAGGCGTACGACATCGACACGGAAGGCGACCTGAGCCACCTTGAGTGAGCATGGTGGCACCGAGCGCCACCATGCCTCGATTCAAAGAATCTCGACGTCAACAAACCATTGAACTTCCACCATGAGGAAACTAGTATCCACTGATCAGAAGCGCCCCGACGTTCCACGGGCGCTGTCAGCCGCACCCGAGGACCCTGGCACCCCGTGCCACACGTACGCAGCCCGCTGAAGGAAGTGACAGCTCATGTCCGCACCAGCGCCGTCCCCGCTGGCCATCGTCGACGCCGAGCCCCTGCCCCGGCAGGAGGAGGTCCTCACCGAAGCGGCCCTCGCCTTCGTGGCCGAGCTGCACCGGATGTTCACGCCCCGGCGTGACGAGCTCCTCGCCCGCCGCGCGGAGCGCCGCGCCGAGATCGCCCGCACCTCCACGCTCGACTTCCTCCCCGAGACGGCCGCGATCCGCGCGGACGACTCCTGGAAGGTGGCCCCCTCCCCCGCGGCCCTGAACGACCGCCGCGTGGAGATCACCGGCCCCACCGACCGCAAGATGACCATCAACGCCCTCAACTCGGGCGCCAAGGTCTGGCTCGCCGACTTCGAGGACGCCTCCGCCCCGACGTGGGAGAACGTGGTCCTCGGCCAGCTCAACCTGATCGACGCCTATACCCGGAACATCGACTTCACCGACCCGAACTCCGGCAAGTCGTACGCCCTGAAGGCCGAGGACGAGCTCGCGACCGTCGTCATGCGCCCGCGCGGCTGGCACCTGAACGAGCGTCACCTCACCGCCCCGGACGGCAGCCAAGTCCCCGGCGCCCTCGTCGACTTCGGCCTCTACTTCTTCCACAACGCCCAGCGGCTGCTCGACCTCGGCAAGGGCCCGTACTTCTACCTCCCCAAGACGGAGTCGCACCTGGAGGCCCGCCTCTGGAACGACGTGTTCGTCTTCGCGCAGGACTTCGTCGGCATCCCCCAGGGCACCATCCGCGCCACCGTCCTGATCGAGACGATCACGGCCGCGTACGAGATGGAGGAGATCCTCTACGAACTCCGCGACCACGCCTCGGGGTTGAACGCGGGCCGCTGGGACTACCTGTTCTCCATCGTGAAGAACTTCCGTGACGGCGGGGCCAAGTTCGTGCTCCCGGACCGCAACGCGGTCACCATGACCGCCCCGTTCATGCGCGCGTACACCGAACTCCTCGTCCGCACCTGCCACAAGCGGGGCGCGCACGCGATCGGCGGCATGGCGGCGTTCATTCCGTCCCGCCGCGACGAGGAGGTCAACAAGGTCGCCTTCGAGAAGGTGAAGGCGGACAAGGACCGCGAGGCGAACGACGGCTTCGACGGCTCCTGGGTCGCCCACCCCGACCTCGTCCCGATCGCCATGGCCTCCTTCGACGCCGTCCTCGGCGACAAACCGAACCAGAAGGACCAGCTGCGCGAGGACGTGGACGTCCAGGCGGCCGACCTGATCGCGGTCGACTCGCTCAAGGCGAAGCCGACGTACGACGGTCTGGTCAACGCCGTCCAGGTCGGCATCCGTTACATCGAAGCCTGGCTTCGCGGCCTCGGCGCGGTCGCCATCTTCAACCTGATGGAGGACGCGGCCACCGCCGAGATCTCCCGCTCGCAGATCTGGCAGTGGATCAACGCCGGCGTCGAGTTCGAGAACGGCGAGAAGGCCACCCCGGAGCTGGCCCGCAAGGTCGCCGCCGAGGAACTGGCGGACATCCGCGCCGAGATCGGCGAGGAGGCCTTCGCGGCCGGGCACTGGCAGCAGGCCCACGACCTGCTGCTCACCGTCGCCCTCGACGAGGACTACGCGGACTTCCTGACGCTGCCCGCGTACGAGCGGCTCAAGGGCTGACCCTCAGGAAGCAGGCTTGTCCGAGTGGCCCAGGGGCTTGTCCGGGGCCACTCGGTCGCGTACGGCCTGCTTGACCGCCGTCGGCTCGGGAAAGCCCTGCTCGCGGCGGTCCCAGACCACCTCGTCGTTCACGCGAACGACGAAGACACCGCCGGTGCCGGGCTTGAGCGACAGCTCGGTCAGCTCGGTCTCGAAGGTCGTCAGCAGCTCCTGCGCCAGCCAGGCCGCGCGGGGCAGCCACCGGCACTGGGTGCAGTACTCGATCTGTACGCGCTGGGTCATCGAATGTGTACCGCCCCGTCCTGTTCCACCGCCGGTCTGCCGTGCAGGTCCGGGACCTGCTTGAGCCATGCCGGACGGCCTCGCTGTGTCTTCGCCGCGCGCAGGGCCTGCTCGGCGGCGAGTTCCTCCCGGGTGGGGAAGTCCGTGGGGAGCCAGACCGTGGAGGCCTGCACGCGCGCGTGGAGGTAGTCCACGTATGCCGTCCGGATGTCGTCCGGCGTCGCGAACCCCTCCTCTCCGGCCAGCCAGGCGTCCGGGACCTCGGCCGCGATCGCCCGCAGCAGCTCCCGCGTCACCTTCGGCGCCAGCTCGGCGTCGGCCGCGCGCACGTCCGGCGTGTAGTGCCCGAGCGCGTGGTGCCGGAAGTCGTACGCCTTCTCCGGTTCCGTCGCGTCCCAGCGGTGGTGGAAGACGAGGGCGGCGCCGTGGTCGATCAGCCACAGGTACGGGGGTGCGATGCCGAGCGTGGGCCAGATCATCAGGTTCGAGCTGTGGACCGTACGGTCGACGTTGACGGTCAGCGCGTCGAGCCAGACGATCCGGCCCGCCTCCAGTGGGTCCACGCGGAACGTCTCGGCGACCTCGGGCGTGAAGTCCTTCGCCCCCGGCAGGAAGTCCATCCCGAGGTTGATCCCGGCACTGGCGCTGTGCAGCTCCCGCACCTCCTGATGCGGCTCTTCGTCGGCGATCTCCGGGTCGAAGCGCACCAGCACCAGCTCGGGGAACCGCAACCCCAGCGCCCGCGCCAGCTCACCCACGATCACCTCGGCGACCAGCGCCTTCTTGCCCTGCGCGGAGCCGGTGAACTTGACGACGTACGTCCCCAGGTCGTCGGCCTCGACGATGCCGGGGACGGAGCCGCCGGACCGGAGGCGTTCGACGTAGCGGGTCGCAGTGACCGTTCTCAACGAAACGTCCTTCCGGCCTCCGGCATGAAGTGAGCATAGTAACCGAGCGTGACAGCCGGTGTCGGAATTATTCTCAGCGTCGCCCGGTCAGCAGACCGTGGACCGACTCCGCAGTCTCTGCCGCGCAATCCCGCTCAGAGGCGCACACCTCGACGTATCGTGTGCCGCTCGCCGCGTGGCGTTCACGCACCGCCGTCACGCCCTCCTCGGCGCACGGCACGATCGCCACGATGCCGTTGCGGGCCAGTACCTCGGCCATCAGGCCGATGCGTTCGGGGTCCGTGTCATGGTCGTTGAGGCGGTCGAGCACCTCTACCCGGCGCTGTCCGGCCAGCAGGCGTTCGGCGAGCGCGTAGGCGGCGCCGCGCCGGTCGGCGGCGGTCGGCCCGGTGACCCACACCGTCGCTCCCGGGCAGGTACATCGGCACTTCACGTCGGACATGTCGCTCAACACGGATACCCCCAGGCACGCGTGATGTCGCGCAGCGGCGCCGGTACGTCTGCCGCGTCCGGCAGCGCTCGCGCTTTCTGGATCTTCCCGGACTTGATGTTCTCGCTCCAGTCGCCGATGTACGGCACGAACGGGCCGTGATCACCCTTGCGGTAGTCGAGCATCCTCGGCGCCCACGGAACGCCGAGGTAGGCGCAGATCTCCCGGGTGACCTCCTCGGGCCGCTCGGTCAGATCCTCGTAGCGGACGGTGAGGCCGGGCAGCGCGGTGCGGGCCGCCTGGACCGCCTCGACGTAGCCGCGCACTTCCCGCACGGTCGCGTCCGGATCGCGGTCGGGACGGTTGGTGATCAGTGAGCTGACCATCGACGCGGGATGGCGCAGCAGGAAGATGTACCGGGCCTTGGGCCAGCCCTCGTGCAGCCGCTCCCAGACGCCCGCGTTGCCGGGTGTCTTGTCGACGATGATCCGCTTGCCGCTGCGCACGAGTTCGCGGTGCAGCACCCGGTCCCACAGCAGGTACTCCAGCTCACGCTGGTCCAGGTCGAGTTCGGACATCGCCTTCTTGGTGTACGGCTTGTTCAGGTCGACGGAGAGCGTGCGCAGGTGCATCTCGTGCGGGGCGCGGATCTGCGGATGGCTGTTGAGCAGGACCCGCAGCAGCGTGGAGCCGGAGCGCACGGAGGACAGGACGAACACCGGGTCCGGTACGAGCCGATACGCCGACTCCGGCACAGGAGGCTCGCCCAGTCTGCGTATGCGCCGTCTCACGCCGCGCGCCACCCGGCGCACTCCCGGACCGACCGATCCGACCATGACCATTGCCGTGCCTCCTTGACCCCCCGGCCGCGCGGAACCTCACCCTCCTGTTGAAGGCTTGACCATACTGTGGCCGGTCCCTGGTTTCACCATGGGGACCGGATGAGATTCTCCTGAGCATTCACGCAGGGCCCCCAGCAGCATCGGCAGCGAACGGTGGAACTCGCGCGCCCAGTACGGCGGGGAGTGTGTGCCGGCGTAGAAGTGCGTCGTCACCGGGGCTCCGAGGGCGGACAGGCGGTCGGCCAAGGCCCGGGACTCGCGTTGCATGAGCGTCTCCGTCGGGGAGATCGCCTCCTCGGGGAACGGGTCGGCCGGGTCCTCCAGCCCGGGGATCTCCGGGTCGGGCTCCGTGCCCGGCGGGTCGAGTGCGCCTGCCGTGCCGTCGCCGCTGGAGAGGTGGACGGGTGTGGTGCGCAGTCGGTGGGCCAGGTAATAGGGGTCGTGTGCCTGCCAGTTGGTGCGCTGGGCGACCGCGTGGCCCCACAGGGCCTTCCAGTCCAGGCCCAGGTACGTCATGGCGGCCCGTATGGCGCGCGGGTGCTGGAGGGGGTGGACGAAGCCGCTGTAGCTTGCCGCCGCCCGGAACAGCCCCGGGTGCCGGGCGGCGTACGAGAGGGCGCCGAACCCGCCCTGCGACTCCCCTGCGGCCGCACGACGGGTACCCGCGCCGTAGTGGCGCTCCAGGAGGGGACGTACCTCCCGGAGATGGAAGGTCTCCACGGCGGGCGGACCGCCCGCACCGGCGTTGAACCAGTCGCTGTAGAAGCCGAAGAGCGGCATCTCGGGCATGACGACAAGGACGTCGCGCAGCTCAGGTACGTCCTGGATGCCGGAGTCGTAGTCCTCGGTCCAGGCTCGGTAGTTGCCGTCGCCGCCGACCAGGAGATACAGCGTCGGCCAGCTCCCGCCGTGGCGGCGCTGCTCCCAGCCGTCCGGTGTGAGCAGACGGACCTTGGCGGTGCGGCCGAGTGCGGGCGAGTCGATGGTGAGGTCGACGAGGCGGTTGCCCCCCTGCTCCTCGGCGACGACTCGGGCGCCGTGCGGTGCGGGGGCCGCGTCGGCTTCGGACACCGCCAGCAACAGCAGCAGGTCGGCGATGACGAAGGCGAGGAGCAGGCGTAAACGGGCGGGGCTCCACGACATGGCGAAGTCTCCTTTCGTACAAGGGTGTGTACGTGCGCCGTCGTCATACGTCTCGCCGGCGCAGCGTTCCGGCCGCGAGCAGGAGCAGCGCCCCCGTGTAGGCGGAGACGAGAAGGAGGGACGGCCAGGGGCCCACGCTGCCGACCGTCTCGGCGGTGGCGTCCGAGGTCTGGGTGAGCTTCTGCAGGGCGGCCGTCGGCGAGAGGCCGGCCACCCAGCGCTGGGCGTCACCGAAGAGCGGGCCGACGAGGGAGGGCAGGAGCAGGACTCCGATGACCGCGGTGACGGCACCCGCGGAGTGGCGGATGAGGGTGCCGGCCGCGAGACCCAGCAGCGCGGCCACGGCGAAGGAGGCCGCGACGCCGAACAGTACGGGCCACGGCTCCCCTTGGGCGTACTTGCCGTCTTCGAGCAGCGCGTCACCGACGGCGTACGCGAGTGCGCAGGAGGCCAGTGCCACGGCGTACGCGACCGCCGCGATCAGGGTCACCTTCGCGGACAGCACGGTGGTGCGGCGCGGGTTGGCGGCGAAGGTGGTGCGGATGGTGCCGCTGCCGTACTCGCCGGTGATCAGCAGCGCGCCGGTCACGGCAGCCAGGATCTGGGCGACAACCGTGAGGGAGAGGCTGCCGCCGAGGACCGTGTCGTCCGGCTGCAGACTCCCGGTCGCGGCGACGAAGACCGCACCCAGGACGGGTACGGCGCCCGTCGCGAGGGTCGTCCACACCAGCGAGCGCACGCTGCGGAACTTGATCCACTCGTAGGCGAGGGCCTGCGGGAACCCGGCCCGGGCATCGATGAGCGTCGTCATCGGACGGCCTCCTGCCGTGTCCGGTACTCGGCCGAGTCCTGGGACAGGGCCGTGTAGACCTCCTCCAACGAGGAGTGGATGGGGGTGAGTTCGTGCAGCGAGATGCCGTGATCGCGGGCCAGGTCGCCGATGGTGGCCGCGTCGAGGCCGTCCACGCGCCAGCCGCCCCGGGCTTCCAGTCGTACGGTCACACCCTCGGCCTGCAGCAGGTCGCGCAGCTTCTCCGGCTCCGGGGAGCGGACGTGCGTATGGGCGCGGGAGTTGGTCTCGATGAAGTCGCGGACCGTGGTGTCGGCGAGCAGTTGGCCGCGGCCGATCACCACCAGGTGGTCGGCGGTGAGCTCCATCTCGCTCATCAGGTGGCTGGAGAGGAAGACCGTACGGCCTTGCGCGGCAAGGGACTTGAGCAGCGTGCGAATCCAGCGGATGCCCTCGGTGTCCAGGCCGTTGACCGGCTCATCCAGCAGCAGCACCTCCGGGTCGCCGAGCAACGCGGCCGCGATGCCGAGCCGCCCGGCCATGCCGAGCGAGAAGCCCTTGACCCGTTGTCCTGCCACATCGCTCAGACCGGTCAGGTCCAGGACCTCCGCCACCCGGCGGCGTGGGAGGTTGTTGCTCGCCGCGAGAGCGGCCAGGTGATGGTGGGCGGTACGGCCGCCGTGCACGCCCTTGGCGTCAAGGAGTGAGCCGACCGTGCGCAGGGGCGCGGGCAGTTCGGGGTACGGGCGGCCCGCCACCATGACGGTGCCGGAGGTGGGTGCGTCCAGGCCGAGCACGAGGCGCATGGTGGTGGATTTGCCAGCCCCGTTGGGACCGAGGAAGCCGGTCACTCTGCCGGGGTGGACGGTGAACGTCAGGTGGTCGACGGCGGTTCTGTCGCCGTAGCGTTTGGTGAGGTCGCGTGCTTCGATCATGCCGACGACGGTAGGAAGCGGGGGCTTTCCTGGCATCCGCCGACGGGAGTCGGCCGCTACTCCCGGCGGAGCAGAGTCATCGCTCCCCGGCCCGGACCAGCCCCGTCTCGTAGGCCAGCACCACCAGTTGGGCGCGGTCCCGTGCCCTCAGCTTGGTCATCGCCCGGCTCACGTGGGTCTTGGCGGTGAGCGGGCTCATCAGCAGCTGCCTGCCGATCTCCTCGTTGCTCAGCCCGGCCGCGACCAGCGCCATGACCTCCCGTTCCCGCTCGGTGAGCACGGCGAGACGTTCGGCGCCGGCCGCCTCCGGGCCCTTCAGCCGGGCGAACTCCTCCACCACCGCGCGCGTGACAGCGGGCGCGAGGAGGCTCTGCCCGGCGGCGACCGTGCGGATCGCCTCCCGGAGTTCGTCCGGCTCGATGTCCTTCAGCAGGAAACCGGCCGCGCCGTGGCGCAGCGCCTCGAAGACATAGGCGTCGACCTGGTACGTGGTGAGCATGACCACTCGTACGCCGTCCAGCGCGCCGTCGGCCGCGATACGGCAAGTGGCCTCGAGGCCGTCGACGCCGGGCATGCGGATGTCCATCAGGACGACGTCCGGCCGGGTCAGCCGTACGGCTTCGACGGCCTGGGCGCCGTCGGCCGCCTCGGCCACCACGACCAGGTCGGCGGTGAGATCCAGCAGGGCGCGGAAACCGGCGCGGACGACGGTCTGGTCGTCCGCGAGCACCACGCGTACGGTCATCGTCATTCTCCGTTCTCGCCGGTCGGAAGCCCGGCCGGAAGGACCGCCCGGACCCGGAACCCCCCGCCGGGTACCGGCCCGAACTCGATCGTGCCCCCGGCCGCCGCCGCGCGCTCCCGCATGCCGACCAGTCCGAAACCGCCCTCGTGCGGTGGCGGTGACGGCGGGCCGTCGTCGATGACTTCCACCGCCAGCGTGCCGTCCTGCCGGACGACGGAGACCGCCGCGTGCCGGGCGCGGGAGTGCTTGACGACGTTCGTCAGGGCCTCCTGGACGATGCGGTAGGCGGCCAGCCCCACCACCGACGGCACACCGTCCGACGCCCCTTCCTCGCGGAGCGTGAGCTCGATGCCGCCGCCCGCGAACCGGTCGACCAGCTCGCCGAGCCGCTCGATGCCCTGCGCCGGCTCCACCCGGTCGTCCTCGCTCTCCGGTTCCCGCAGCACGGTGACGGTGGCCCGCAGCTCCCGTACCGCGCCCTTGCCCGAGTCCCGGACCTGCCGCATCGCCTGCCGGGCCATGTCCGGCCGCACGTCGAAGGTCTCCAGGGCCACGCCCGCCTGGACGGTCATCGCCGTGACCGTGTGCGCGACCACGTCGTGCAGCTCGCGCGCGATCCGCACCCGCTCCTCACGGACCCGGCGGGCCGCCTCCCGCTCGCGGTCCGCTTCGGCGCGGGCGGCGCGGGCGGCGTACTCGTCGAGCAACTCCCGCCGCGTGCGGACCACTTCGCCGAGCAGCAGCGGCACCAGCGGCCACAACATCTCCAGCACCGGCAGCCCCTGCGGGTTCACCACGTCCTTGCCGACCCACAGCGCGACCACACCCGACGTGAGCGCGGCGGCCAGCCCGGTCCACAGGGTGCGCCGCCGGTCGCCCTGCACGGCGACGGTGTACAGCGCCACGATCGTCGGCAGATTCAGCAGCTCCCCGATGTGCCCATACAGCGCCCAGCCCGCACACGCCGCCCCGGTCACCACCGCGACCGGCACCGGCCACCGCCGCCGCCACAGCAGCGCCAGCAGCGAGACGGCCAGCAGCAGCCAGGTCAACCAGTCCGCCTGCCGGTACTCCGGCTCGTTCACCGCCGCGTCCGGCCCGGTGAACATCCCGACCACGCCCACCACGAGCACGTCCACGGCAACCGGCGGCAGCGCCCGCAGCCGCGCGGGCAGACGGTCGAAGGTCGTCACCTCCACACCGTATGAGCGCAGCCGCCCGGGCGCATACGACAACGGGAGTACCCGGCGCCCGTCCACCTGCACTCGGCAATCGACTACCGCGCCACCACCGGCGGCACGCCGCCGTCAACGGGACGGCTCCCGCGGGCATCGGCCCTTTGGGAGCAGTAGCAGCCGTCAGGCAGCCCCGCTTGGACGGCTACGGCTCCGAAGCCACCACGCGCCGCCGCCGAGCAGGAGGACAGCTGCCCCGATGCCGACGGGTACGGCGGCGGACATGCCGTCGTCCCCGTCCGTGCTGTTCGCCGCGGGCTCCGCCGCCGGCGCCGAAGTCCCGGTCGTCGACTCGCCCGCGGCGGTTGTGGGCTCCTCCGTGGGGCTGGGGCTCGGGCTGACGAGCTTCGCGCCGGGTGCGGCCGGCTTCAGTTCCAAGAGGGGCGCGGGATGCCCGTCATCGTGGCTGTGACCATCGGCGGGTTCCTCCAGCTCTATCCAGCGGTCCACCCGGCCGTCGTCGTAGCTCTGCAGGGTCTTGAAGACGAGTTCCTCGGCATCGGGCAACTGCCTGACGGTGACGACGTGTTCGGCGTCCTTCCCCACGGCGAGCTTGGGTCCCGCAACGGTGTAACCCCGGCTGGTGGGAGCGAACTTCCACCCCTCGGGGCCTTCCTTGTAGGTGATGTCGCCCGGGGTGATGCCCTTGGGCAGGATCACCTCCAGCTTGGTGATGCCCGCGGAGGTCGACTCCGACGCCGCCGAGAAGGTCAGCTCGACGTTCTGATCGAGGGCCCGGGCGCCCTCGGCCTCGACGTGCGCGTGGGCGGCGGCCGGTCCCGCGACGGCTACAGCGACCGCGAACGCGAACGCGGTGAGGGCGCCGGTGCGGCGCAGGCTTCGTGCCAGGGTCGGGCGATGCACTGAGAACTCCCTAGTTCCGTTGATGTCGGGGCTGCATTCGGTTCCTGCAGCCGGGCACAGGTGTGTGCGGCCGCAGGAACCGAATACGGGGAGCCGACGGCTCGACGTCCGTGTGGACGGGCCTCGGCAAACCTGCTGTCGTCAGGCGACAGCGGTCCCCGCGGGCGGTCCCCGAGTGGTGATCGCGTGGGTGAGAAGGAGTTGCCGCAGCCCGTGGCCCGTACGGGCCCGGCGGGACCGGATGCGTGGGCGGTGCGGCGGCGCGGGCGGCCGGAGGATCAGACGCAGCGGGGCGACGAGCCGGCCGGCGAGCGCCCGCAGGATGCGGAAGGCGGCGCGTTCGCCGTGCGCGAGCCACAGGCCGCACAGCAACGCGGCCAGCAGGTGGGCGGCGAGCATGCCGGTGGAGGACATGCCAACGATGCCGTGATCCAGGGAATGCGCGGCCCCCGCGTGGTCCATCGATCCCATGGAGTGCATGGAGCCCATGGACGCTGACGCGGCATCATGCCGCGCTCCCGGTCCGCCGGACATCTGCGCGTGGACGACCGCCTGTGCGAGCGAGAACGACACGTGGAGTACGACCTGGGCACCGACAGTGAAAGCGCCGACCAGGACCGGCCCGCGTTCCCGGCCTGCCAGCCGCCAGGCCGTACCGCCGGTCACCGCCGCACCCCCGGCCATCGCCCACCAGGGCACCCCGGTCCCCGACATCATGACGTGCCCCAGGCAGGTGAGCAGCACGCAGACGGCCGCGAACACGGCGGCCCTGAGCGTGCGAGAACACCACCCGACAGTCACACGAGAGGGTACGGAGATGCCCCTGGCCTCCGACTCACCCCTTCCGTTGTGATCCACGACACACCGAGACGGCCAGCGGGTTCGGCAGGGGCAGATAGCGGGCGTCCGCCCCGTCCGCGCCCGTCCAGCGCAGGAGCAGGTTCGTCTTGCCGGGGAGGGTGGGGGCGGTGAGCAGGGCGGCGATTTCGGGGAGGTCGTGCCCGGACAGTTCGGTGCCTACGGCGGGCCAGGGGTCGAGGCCGGGGTGGCGTTCCGCGAGGGCCGCGGCGATCTCGTACAGGTGATTGACGACCAGGCAGTACACCAGGCGCTCCCACCCGGCAGCCCGCGATACGTCCGCCAGCAGCTTCACCCCCTCGGCGTCCCGGAACAGCGCCTGCACGGGTGTGCCGTCGGCGTCGACGGCGACCAGCGTGTTCTGCAGATGCGCTTCGAGTACGACGCCGTGGTCGGCGAAGGCGGCCAGCACCGGTGGGACCACCTGGCGCAGATAGGCCTCCCACCAGCCCGCCGGATCGTCGGTGCCGTCGAGCGGGCTGCCCGCGAAGCCCTCGACGAGTCCGGAGGCGAGCAGCGGGGTCGCTCCGGGCACCACGTGCGCACGCAGTCCGTCGCGGACCAGGACGGCGAGTTCCTCGAAGGCGAAACCGGCGGTGCGGTAGCCACGGTCGGCCAGCCAGGCCGCGGGGCCGTCGATCGCGGCGAAGGCA
This sequence comes from Streptomyces sp. NBC_00457, assembly GCF_036014015.1. NCBI lineage: Bacteria > Bacillati > Actinomycetota > Actinomycetes > Kitasatosporales > Streptomycetaceae > Streptomyces > Streptomyces sp. NBC_00457. The sequence goes on from NZ_CP107905.1 coordinate 2,439,503, forward strand.
TGCGTCACGGCCGTGTCGGTGCGGCGCAGTTTCAGCAGGTCGTGGCGCCAGAGCCGGCGTACGTCGTTGGTGATGCGCACATCGAGGCTGAACTTCAGGAAGAGGTCGCGGTCGGGGGCGTAGACCGTGCGGATCGCGGCTGTGGGGCCGGCCGGGAATGTGGTCGTGCCCAGCCGGATCAGCCGGCCGTCCGCGAAGGCCGGGGCGAGGTCGTGGCCGACGAGGTCGAGCTGCCAGGGGTGGGCGGGCAGCAGCCGGTAGCCGGGCGGCGCCTCGCCCAGGGTGTCGAGGGCGGTGGTGTCGCCCTCCTCGACGACCGAGTCCTCGCGTACGCCGAGCAGCGCCAGCGGGAAGGCGGCGTGCGCTTCGGGGGCGTACGGCAGCCAGCCGGTGGCCGGGCCGCCGCCGCGCGCCTTGGGGGCGGGGTGATAGGGGTGGCCGGTGATCAGGGACTGCTCGGAGCGCAGATACGGGTCGTCGGGCGCGGTCGTGCGGGCCCGCGCGGTGAGCAGGGCGGCCACGGCGTCACGGCTGTCGGTCATCTCGGCGGGGAGTTCGTGGTTGGACAGGCCCGTGTGCCGGGTCAGTTCCTCGGCGACGAGCTTCACCAGCTCGGTGTGGCCGAGTCGCTGCCAGGTGCCGCCGACGTACAACTCGGGCTCTGTGGGACGGCGTTCGCCGCGCACCCGCAGCAGGCGGTCCAGGCCGGGCAGCCGGTACACCCGCCGCTCGCCGGGTACCCGTTGTGCCACCTCGCGCAGCAGGCAGTTCAGCAGCGGGGCCGCCGCATACGCGTCAGCGCGTGCCGACGGGTCGTCGGCGGCGGGCGGGGGCATGGGGTCCAGGCGTTCCACTTGATCCCTACGGTCTGTTCGGGCGGGAGACGATCAGTATGTCTGTCGTCACGCCCCCGTCATGACGCCCTGCCCGCAAGCTTAGGAGCCCGCCTGTGCATCGCCCCCCCACCGTCGAGGCCGAGGTCGCCGACGAGCTGGCCGTCGTACGCCCCGATCTCGTGTCGCGGTACACGGCCGAGCTGCCCGGCGCGCGGGCGGCCGTGCTGACCCGGCTGTGGCGGGCGCTGGCCCATGAGCCGCTGCCGTGGATCGCCGAGCGCGGGCCGGGTGTGCTGCGGCTGTCCGACGGGCGGCGGCTGCACGGCCCGGTCGCCGACCCGTACGCCACCTCCGCGTACGTCACCGCCGTACGGCTCGACCGGGTGTCGTACGACGATCCGGCCCGGCTGATGACGGGGCTCGCGGTACCGCACGGGGCGTACTTCGCCTCCGAGCTCGCGCACAGCGCGGCGTCGTTGGCGCTGTCCCGGGCCGGGCAGAAGGGCCATTCGAGGGAGTGGCCCGACAGTGACTGGGAGTGGGAGCAGCGAGTCGTCGACGGGCATCCGTTCCACCCCAACTGCCGCTCCCGGCCCGGCTTTTCGGTGGACGAGCAGCTGGCGTACGGCCCCGAGCACAGCTCGCATGTGCGGCTGGGGCTGATTCCGGTCGGGGCGCGGGAGTGCCTGGTGACGGGCGAGTGGCCGGACCGTATGCGGGACGGGGAGCGGCTGCTGATCCCGGTGCATCCCTGGCAGGCGGAGCACGTTCTCAAGCGCCCCCTGGACCTGGACGCCGTCGCGCATCCACTGATGTCCCTGCGCACCCTCGCCCTGCCCGGCGTCGGCGGCCCGCACGTCAAGACGGCGCTGAGCACCCGGCTGACGTCCTCGGTGCGGGACATCTCCCAGTGGTCGATCTCGACATCGGCGATCCTGTCGGCGTTCGCCGAGCGGATGGCGGCGCACACGGACGGTCTGCTGCACACCACCCGCACGATCGGCGCGATCACCGCCCACTCCCCCGACCTGGCCGCCGTGTTGCGGGAGTCACCCCAGGTGTACGGCGACCAGGCGCGCGGCGAGCGGGTCGTGCCGGTGGCCGCGCTCGCCACCACCGACCTGCCCCGGTCCCCCGCCTGGCTGGCCGACTTCGCACGGCTGGCCCTCACCGTGGGCCTGCGCCTGCTGGAGCTGGGCGTCGCTCTGGAGGCGCACGGCCAGAACCTCCTCGTGGTGCTGTCCCCGACGGGCGCACCGCTGCGGCTGGTCTACCGCGACCTCGCCGACATCCGCGTCAGCCCCGCCCGGCTGGCCCGGCACGGCATCCCGCTGCCGGAGCTGACCGGACGGGTCGTCACGGACGACGAGACGACGTTGCGGCGCAAGCTGTTCGGCTCGCTGGTGGCCGGGGCGCTCGCGGGCACGGCGGGTTCGGGTACGGCGTTGCGGGCGGCGCTGGAGACGGCCGTACGGGAGCTGCCGCGCACCCCGGATCTCGCCGCACTGCTCGAGGAACCGCTGCCCACGAAGGCGCTGACGCTGATGCGACTGTCGCCGGGGACGCCCGGTGATCAGTGGGCCGGGCTCCCGAACCCCTTGCGGTGGGAGACCGTCGGCTAGCGGCGGCCCCCTGCGCCCCTCATGCCTCCCGCAGCGCCTTGGCCAGTGTCCCCTCGCCGGTCACGGTGATACGGCCGTCCCGTACCGCGTCCGCCAGGCTCGACTCGCCCCGCCCGACCGCCTCCCACGTACCGGCGTCCAGGACCAGCCGGGCGTCGGGCTCCCGAGGCGCGGGTCCTTCGCCGTACACGGGTCCCTCCTCGGCCCCGACGTGCACATGGAACTCGCCCTCCTCCAGCCGGACTTCGACCACTCCCTGGCCTTCGAGGGACCGCAGCAGGGGCAGCGCGAACCAGTGCGCCCGTACGGCGTCGGTGGGCCGCCGCTCGCCCAGCTCGGCCTGCCCCCACGTGCCCAGAGCCTGGAGGACCGGCAGCAACTCCCGCCCGCGTCCGGTGAGTTCGTACACATACGCGGCACCCGGCGGGGGCAGGCGTCGGCGTGTCGTCAGCCCGTCGCGCTCCATGTCCTTCAGCCGCGAGGCGAGTACGTCCGTGCTGACGCCCGGCAGATCCGCGTGCAGGTCGGTGTAGCGGCGGGGACCGGCCAGCAGCTCCCGGACGATCAGCAGGGTCCAGCGGTCGCCGATCAGGTCGAGCGCCCGGGCGGCGGAACAGTACTGGTCGTAGCTTCGGCGAGGTGACATGCGACGCAGTCTAGACGTGTCATTGGACTTTCCAAGCTCACACTTGGTAAAACCAAGCAACACCAGATACCGGAGGGGCGCATGGAGTTCCGGCAGTCGAGCAAGCTCAGCGAGGTCTGTTACGAGATCCGCGGCCCGGTGATCGAACACGCCAACGCGCTGGAGGAGGCCGGCCACAGCGTGCTGCGCCTGAACACCGGCAACCCCGCGCTCTTCGGCTTCGAGGCGCCCGAGGAGATCCTCCAGGACATGATCCGGATGCTCCCGCAGGCACACGGCTACACGGACTCACGCGGCATCCTGTCCGCCCGCCGGGCCGTGGCGGGGCGCTATCAGACCCTCGGCCTGGAGGTCGGCGTCGACGACGTCTTCCTCGGCAACGGCGTGTCCGAGCTGGTCTCGATGGCCGTACAGGCGCTGGTGGAGGACGGCGACGAGGTCCTGATCCCGGCGCCCGACTTCCCGCTCTGGACCGCGGTGACAACGCTCGCCGGAGGCAAGGCGGTTCACTACCTCTGCGACGAACAGGCCGACTGGTACCCGGACCTGGACGACATGGCGGCGAAGATCACCGACCGCACCAAGGCCGTCGTCATCATCAACCCGAACAACCCCACCGGGGCGGTGTACCCGAAGGAGATCATCGAGGGCATCCTCGACCTCGCCCGGCGGCACGGCCTGATGGTCTTCGCCGACGAGATCTACGACCAGATCCTGTACGACGATGCCGTGCACCACTCGACCGCGGCGCTCGCGCCCGACCTGGTCGTCCTCACCTTCTGCGGCCTGTCGAAGACGTACCGCGTGGCGGGCTTCCGCTCCGGCTGGCTGGTGGTGACGGGCCCGAGGCAGCACGCGCGCGATTACCTGGAGGGCCTGACCATGCTGGCCTCCATGCGGTTGTGCGCCAACGCGCCCGCCCAGTACGCGATTCAGGCGGCGCTCGGCGGCCGGCAGTCCATCCGCGATCTCACCACGCCGGGCGGGCGTCTGCGCGAACAGCGTGACGTGGCCTGGGAGAAGCTCAACGAGATCCCGGGGGTGTCGTGCGTGAAGCCGAAGGGCGCGCTGTACGCCTTCCCGCGTCTCGACCCGTCCGTCCACAAGATCCACGACGACGAGAAGTTCGTCCTCGACCTGCTGCTCCGGGAGAAGATCCAGGTGGTCCAGGGCACCGGCTTCAACTGGCCCACCCCCGACCACTTCCGCATCCTCACCCTCCCGCACGCGGAGGACCTGGAGGCGGCGATCGGCCGGATCGGGCGGTTCCTGAGCGGGTACCGGCAGTAGCCGCCGGGTAGGTCGCCTCCCATGAGCGACCGCCCCCTGCTGCTCCTCGACGTCGACGGCCCCCTCAACCCGTACCGCGCCGTGTTCACCCGGCACCGGGGCTACGTGACACGTCGCCTGCGTCCCACGACCTGGTCGGCCCGGCAGGCGCCGGGGTCGTGGCGGCTGCGGCGGGGGCTTCGCGTGCGGCTGCATCCCGGACATGGGGCGCGGCTGCTGGCTCTGCCGTACGAGCTGGCCTGGGCGACGACCTGGATGCACGAGGCCAACGAGATGATCGCGCCGGTGATCGGGCTGCCGGGGAATCTGCCGGTCATCGAGTTCACGGACCTGTTCGCCAAGGACCCCGACGGGCTGTACTGGAAGACGCGGCGGGTCGTGGAGTGGGCGGCCGGGCGGCCGTTCGTGTGGGTCGACGACATGGTCACCGATCTGGACGTACGGCATGTCGCCGAGCACCACGACGGGCCGGCGCTGCTGCTGCGGATCGACCCGCGCCGGGGACTTCGGGAGGCGGAGTTCGCGCGGCTGGAACGGTGGGCCCATAGCCTGTGAGGCATGGATGATCTTCTGCTGGTCCGGCACGGGGAGACCGAGTGGTCCAGGTCAGGACGGCACACCGCTGGACCGACGTCCCGCTGACCGAGCACGGGCGGGAGGCGCGCGGCCTGGTCCCGCTGACCGAGCACGGGCGGGAGGAGGCGCGCGGCCTGGTCCCGCTGACCGAGCACGGGCGGGAGGAGGCGCGCGGCCTGGTCCCGCTGACCGAGCACGGGCGGGAGGAGGCGCGCGGCCTGGTCCCGCTGATCCGCTCGCACCGGATCGGGGCGGCATTCGTCAGCCTGCTGCAACGGGCGCGGGAGACGGCGCAGCTCATCAGGTTGCGGGAGATGCGGGTCGATGTGGATCTGCGGGAATGGCGCTACGGCAGCTACGAGGGCGTCACACCGTCGAGATCCAGCGCGAGCGGCCTGACTGGCTCTGTTCAGGGACGGGGGCTCGCCGAGGCCCCCGGCGAGCCCCCGGAACAGGTCGAGGGACTCGCCGACCGCATGCTCGCCAAGGCACGGAACATGGGCGACCGGTGATCGCGGGGTGGAACATCAGGGCTCGGGCGTCTTAGCGCGGAACGGGCGTCCGGCCGCGTTCGGCCGCATGGCCGGGCCCTGCAGTCATAGCCCGATCCGGTTGGCTGCATGGCCGGACCCCGAGGTCGTAGCCCTGTCTGCATCGACCCGATTGTCACACCGGGGTCGTAGCCTTCGAATGGGCTGACCGAGAGGTCGGGGACCGAGGAGAGGACCGGGGAGGAGTACGCCGTGACACGACCGCCGACCGCCGCGCAGCGGCGTGTCATCGACGCCGCCGATCCGGTGACCGGGCGGCTCAGGGGTACGGAGGCGCAGCTGGAGGCGCTGGTGAAGCGGGGGCTGGCCTTCCGGCATCCGCGGCCTCCGCACGATCACTTTCTGACACCGGCGGGGCATCGGATACGGGACGAGGAGCCCGAGGCCGCTCCGGAGCCGACCGTCCGGACACCCCCGGCGGCGACCGGGGTCTTCGCCGCCCGCGTCGGCGGCGAGGAGGACGTGCCGGAAACGGACCCCTCCCGGGTCCGTGAAGTGCACAGCGCCTGGACGGGGCTGCTCGAGCTGCGCCGGATGACCAACCCCGATGGCGCCACCGACCGGCCGTGCGGCTGGGAACGCGGCCATCTGGTGCAGGCCGCCGCCCTCGCCCTGGAAGCGGCCGGGCATCGCCCCGCCGGGCTGGACTCCCCCGGTTACCGCGTGATCGCGACCCCGCAGCCGGAGGCCGTCGCCGTCTACGAACCGGACGTCGACGCGCTCCGCGCCTGCGCGGCGACGTTGGAGAAGGCGGGCTGGCAGGCCGGCGAGTACACCGAGCCGCGCACGAGGGTCCGATATCTGCTGGCGTCTCCGCGCCGGGCGTGAAGAGGACTGCCGGGCGTGAAGAGGGCTAGCCGGGCGTGAAGAGGGTTATGGGCATGCCAAGATCGATCGATCAGAACATCGACGATGCCGTGATGGCGAGTATGTGAAGGGAAAACCGTGAGCGAGCCGTTTTCCGTCCGGGTGACCGTCCGCGGGTACGAGACCGATGTGCAGGGTCACCTCAATCAGGCCGTGTACGTCAACTACGCGGAGCACGCCCGCTGGTCGCTGCTGAAGGAGGCCGGAATCACTCAGTCCGGCCTCATCGCCCAGGGCGTGGGGCCTGTCGCGCTGGAGACCACCATCCGTTACCGGCGGGAGCTGGTCGCGGGCGACGAGGTCGAGGTGACCTGCGCCTTCGTCTGGAGTGAGGGGAAGACCTTCCGCATCGAACAGACCATCCGCAAGACCGACGGCACGGTGGCCGCCGAGATCACGGCGGTCGGCGGACTGCTGGACCTCACGGCCCGCAAGCTGGTCGCCGCACCGCACGAGCGGTTCAAGGAACTGGCCGCCGATCCGAGCCTGTTCGGTCTCTGACCGAGCCGCTGCCGCGGGCGGTGACAGCGCCCCCGCCCTCGGCGGCTTCGCACCCTGGGCGGCGGTGACGGTGGCCACCTCCCGCCGCCTGCGGCCCGCCGCCCGCGGCCCAGTGAGTTCAACCGGCGTGCTTCACGATGAGCCGTCGGCCTCAGGCGTCCGTCAACTCCGGCTGGTGCTCGGTGTCGTAGGCCGCGCGGGACTCGGCGATATAGACGCGATTGCGCTCCGCCCAGTCCGTCAGGCTCTGCAGCGTCTCGTGCAACTCGCGGGCGACCTGCGTGAGTTCGTACTCCACCTTGGGCGGCACCGTCGGGTGCACCGTGCGGGTGACGAGGCCGTCGCGCTCCAGGTTGCGCAGCGTCAGGGTCAGCATGCGGCGGCTGATGCCCTCGATGCTGCGCTCCAACTCGGTGAAGCGGATCGGGCCGTGCGCCGCGGCGACCAGGATCTGGACGCTCCATTTGCCCGCCACCCTGTCAAGAACTTCGCGGACCGGGCACGCGTGCGCGTTCACGACCTGGACGGTAACACCGGTGTTCCTCTGGGACATCGAACTGCCTCCTTACCCCCACCCCCATGGTCACCCACGATGTTCCCCGTTACAAGTCGTGCACCAATGGGTCTCACGGAGACCCATGGAGACTCACGGAGAATGCGGAGGCCGGACCGCCATGTCGTCCCTGACCGAGCGCCCCACCCACGCGCCACACCGAACGTACTCCCGCTGGGCGTCCCTCGTCGTGCTGTGCGCGGGGACGCTGATGACGATCCTCGACGGCAATATCGTCACGGTCGCCATGCCTGCGATCCAGAGCGACCTGGGTTACAGCGGTCCGGGCCTGGCCTGGGTCGTCAACGCCTATCTGATTCCGTTCGGCGGCCTGCTGTTGCTGGCCGGCCGGCTCGGTGACCTGATAGGGCGCAAACGGATGTTCGCCGCGGGGCTCGCGGTGTTCGCGGCGGCCTCCGTGCTGTGCGGGGTCGCCACCAGCCAGGGCGCGCTGATCGCGGCGCGTGCCCTGCAAGGGGTGGGCGGGGCCATGACCTCGGCGGTCGTCCTCGGCATGCTGGTCGCGCTGTTCCCGGAGCCGCGTGAACAGGCCCGCGCGATCGCGGTGTTCAGCGCGGTCGGCGCGGCGGGCGGGGCGCTCGGCACGTTTCTCGGCGGGGCGCTGACGCAGGCCCTCGGCTGGCACTGGATCTTCCTGATCAACCTGCCGATCGGCGTGGCCGCATGGCTGGCGGCGCTGCGCGTCCTGGCGCCGGACCGGGGCGAGGGGCTGGGCCGGGGCGCCGACTATCCGGGAGCGGCGCTGGTCACCGGCGCGCTGATGCTCACGGTGTACGTCATCGTCGGCTCCGGCGACCGCGACCTGACCGCCACCCTGCTCCTGGCCGCACTCGCCGTCACCCTGTTCGTGGCGTTCACACTCCGCCAGGCCCGCGCCGCCCGCCCCCTGCTCCGGCTGCGTCTCTTCTCCTCCCGCCTGCTGACCGGCGCGAACGCCGTCCAGATCCTGATGATCGCGACCATGTACGGCTTCCAGTTCATCGGCGCCCTCTACCTCCAACGGGTCCTCGGCTACGGCGAGTTGGCCACCGGCACGGCCTTCCTGCCGGCGCCGGTCGCGATCGGCGTACTGATGCTGGGCCTGTCCGCGCGGACCATCGGCCGCTACGGCGCGTACCGGGTCCTGCTGACGGGGCTGGCGTTCATCGTCGCGGGCATGGCCCTGCTGAGCCGCGCCCCCGTGGACGGCTCGTACCTCACGGACGTACTCCCGCCGCTCCTCCTGCTCTCCACCGGCTTCGCCGCCGCCATGCCCGCGCTGACCGGGCTCGCGATGTCCGGGGCCCACGAGGAGGACGCCGGCCTGGCCTCCGGGTTGTTCAACACCACGCAGGTGGTGGGAGGTTCACTGGGGCTCGCGGTGCTCTCCACACTGGCGGCGAGCCGGACGGACGGGCTGCTCGCCGGGGGCGCGGACTCGGTGACGGCCACGGCGGAGGGGTATCAGCTGGCGTTCCGGGTGGCGACGGTGATCGCGGTGGGGGCGCTGGTACTGGCGGCGGCCGTGCTGCGCACGCGGCAGGGCAACAGACTCCCGTGACTGCCCGGACGGCGGCAAGAACGGCGGAATCCGGATGCGGGATCCCCGGCCACCTGGGAAGCTCCCACTCCATGAGCGCACGACGTTCCAGACCCAGCCTCTACATCTCCGTCGACATCGAAGCGGACGGCCCGATCCCCGGTCCGTACTCCATGCTCAGCTTCGGCGCGGCGGTGGCCGGAGTGCAGGACGCCGACGGGTTCACGCCGGCCGATCCGGTGGAGCGGACCTTCTATCGGGAGCTGCGCCCGATCAGTGCGGAGTTCGTGCCGGAGGCGCTGGCCGTGAGCGGGCTGGACCGGGAGCGCCTCGAGCGGGAGGGCGGTGAACCGGCCACCGCCCTCGCCGAGTTCAGCGACTGGGTGCGCGAGGTCAGCTCCGGGGCGCAGCCGGTGATGTGCGGGTACCCGGCGTCGTACGACTGGACGTTCCTGTACTGGTACCTGATCCGCTTCACCGGCGCGAGCCCGTTCGGGCACTCCGGCTGCCTGGACATGAAGACGCTGTACGCGACGAAGGCGGGGCTGCCGCTCAGGGCAGTTGCCAAGGGGACCATGCCGCGTGAGCTGCTGTCGCGCCGCCGGCACACGCACCATGCGCTGGACGACGCGATCGAGCAGGCCGAGTTGTTCGCGAACCTGATGGCGTGGGCCGGTCCCGGCGCACAGTGAGTTCCCCGACGCGCGCCCCCAGGTTCAAGGGGCGGCGGCGATGTGTTCGCCGGCCTCCATGGGATGGGTGACGTCCTGGGCGTCCCGCCGATTGCCCAGGTGGTTGAAGAGAAGGTTCAGGACCACCGCGGCCACACAGCCCGTGGAGATGCCCGAGTCCAGGACGATCCTCGCCGTCTCCGGGAAGGCGTGGTAGAACTCCGGCGCGGTGATCGGGATGATGCCGACGGCCAGGGAGACGGCCACGATCAGGACGTTGTTGTCCTTCTCCAGGCCCGCCTTCACCAGGGTCTGGATGCCGCTCGCGGCGACCGAGCCGAACAGGACGACGCCCGCGCCGCCGAGCACCGGGCGCGGTACGACGGCGATCAGCGAGGCGGCGACCGGACACAGGCCCATCAGCACCAGGAATCCGCCGCCGGTGGCGACGACGTACCTGCTGCGGATCTTCGTCATCGCGACCAGGCCGATGTTCTGTGCGAAGGCGCTGCACATGAAGCCGTTGAAGAGCGGGCTGAGCGCCGAGCCGAGGGTGTCGGCGCGCAGGCCCGCCGCGATGGTCTTCTCGTCGGCGGGGCGATCGACGATCTCGCCCAACGCCAGCATGTCGGCGGTCGATTCGGTCATCGAGACCACCATCACGACGCACATCGACACGATCGCGGCGACCTGGAACTGCGGGGCGCCGAAGTGGAACGGCGTCGGGAAGCCGATGACGGCCGCGTCCGCCACCGGGCCGAAGTCCGTGGCCCCGAACGGGATCGCGACGAGCGTGCCCACGACCAGGCCGAGCAGGACGGCGATCTGCTTGACGAAGCCGCGGGTGAAGCGGCGCAGGAGCAGCACGATCACGAGCGTCGCCGCCGCCAGGCCCAGGTAGGTCGTCGAGCCGTAGTCGTCCGCGGCGGGGTCTGGACCCTGCGCCCATCCGAAGGCGACCGGCAGCAGTGACACACCTATCAGCGTGATCACCGTCCCCGTGACGACCGGCGGGAAGAAGCGGACCGCCTTGCTGAAGAAGGGGGCGGCGATGAAGCCGAGGAGCCCCGCCACGATCACCGCGCCGAAGATGATCGGCAGCGCGTCGGACTTGTCCTCGGTGGAGGCGACGATCGCGGTCATGGGGGCGACACCGGCGAAGGTGACGCCGTTGACGAACGGCAGCCGGGCGCCGATCTTCCAGACGCCGATGGTCTGGAGGAACGTGGCGAGTCCCGCGGTGAACAGGCAGGCGCCGGTGAGGAAGGTCAGTTCGGTTCCGGAGAGGCCGATGGCCGCGCCGATGATCAGAGGCGGGGCGACGACTCCCGCGTACATCGCGGCCACATGTTGCAGGCCGGTCGTCGCCATCCTGGCGGCGGGGAGTTTTTCGTCGACGGGGTGGGCGGACACGGGCGGCTCCTCCGGTCGGTTGACAGCACGTCGGCTCTGACGTGGGTTTCAAGGAGGTGATGCGCGGTCGTGCGGGACCGTTTGGGGAGGGGGACGGGACCGTTCCGGGGCGCGCACGTCCATGCGCACCCCGGCGACGGCCGCCGCGAACCCTGTTGGGGTCCACGGCTACCGGCCGGGAGCCGTCCCTCCCGACCGGAGATCAAGTTGCCTTACGGCTAAAGCGCCCCTCGTGAGGAGCGCCCCGAAGGGGCGCGGGGAACTGCGCGACCAGCCACGACGGCGCCGCAGACGAGCTACGACCTACCGCGGAGCGATCCGCGCCAACCGCTGTGCTTCCTGCCGCGTCGACCGCGCAATCGCGTCCTCGTCGACGTGCAACAGCCGCCCCTCCTCCACAATCTGACGCCCATTCACGAACGACGCAGTGACCGGAGCAGCCGCACCGAAGACCAGCGCCGTCACCGGATCGGCGATCGAAGCGTGAGCCAGCGTGTCCAGCTTCCACAGCACCAGGTCGGCCAGCTTGCCCGGCTCCAGCGAGCCGATCTCCGCGCCGCGGCCCAGGACTTGGGCACCGCCGTACGTGCCGAGGCGCAGCGCCTGCCGGGCGTTCAGCGCCGCCTCCCGGTGCGCGCCGAGCCGGTTGATGAGGAGCGCGTTGCGCAGTTCGGTGTGGAGTTCGCCGGACTCGTTGGACGCGGTGCCGTCGACGCCGAGGCCGACCGGGACGCCGGCGGCGAGCATGTCGGGGACGCGGGCGATACCGGCCGCGAGCCGGGCGTTGGACGAGGGGCAGTGGGCGACACCGGTCTTCGTACGGGCGAACGCGGCGATGTCGGAGTCGTTCATGTGGACGCAGTGCGCCATCCACACGTCCTCGCCGAGCCAGCCCGTGGACTCGAAGTAGTCGGTCGGGCCCATGCCGAACAGTTCCTTGCAGAACTGCTCCTCCTCGACCGTCTCCGATCCGTGCGTGTGCAGCCGTACGCCCTTGCGTCGCGCCAACTCGGCACCCTGCTGCATCAGTTCGGTCGACACCGAGAACGGCGAGCAGGGGGCCACGGCCACCTGCGTCATGGCGTCGAAGGAGTCGTCGTGGTGTTCGTCGACGGTCGCCTCCGTCGCGGCGAGCGCACCGTCCAGGGTCTCCACGGCGAAGTCCGGCGGCAGCCCGCCGTCCTTCTCGCTGCGGTCCATGGAGCCGCGGGCGAGGGTGAAGCGGACGCCCGTCTCGCGGGCGGCGCGGATGATCGCGCCGGACAGGTCGCCGGAGCCCTTCGGGAAGACGTAGTGGTGGTCCGTGGCGGTGGTGACACCGCCGCGGGCCATCATCGCCAGGGACCCCTGCGCGGCCGAGTACACCATCGGCTCGTCGATGCGCGCCCAGGTCGGGTACAGGGCGACGAGCCAGTTGAAGAGGTTGTGGTCGGTGGCCAGGCCCCGGGTGATCCACTGGTAGAAGTGGTGGTGGGTGTTGACCAGACCGGGGGTCACCAGGTGGCCGGTGGCGTCTATGCGGCGTACGACGTTCTCCAGGCCCTCGGGGGCCTTGCCCGGGCCGAGCGCCTCGATGCGGTTGCCGGCGATGACGAGATAGCCCGTGGCGTACTCGGTGTCGGTGGCGTCGACCGTCGCGATCGAACAGTTCTCGATGACGATGCGCTGGGCTGCTGCCATGATGCGTCCTTTTCGCTCAGTGGACTCACAGTGAGAGGGCACGGCAGGACCCTGGGAATTTGAGTACCGCGGCCGGCCATGAAACTCACCGGCCGCGGGTGCCGAGGATATGGAGTTGATCAGAGGTTGCTGAGATCGACCGGGATCCTCGCCTCGCAGCCGTCCCGCAGGATGGTGGCCTCGATCAGGCCGTACGGGCGGTCGGCGGCGAAGTACACTGCACCGTCTTCGGTGGCGTTCTTCAGACCGAACGGTTCCAGGTCCACCAGGAAGTGGTGCTTGTTCGGGAGCGAGAAACGGACCTCGTCGATCTCGCTGCGGTTATTGATGATCCGCGAACCCATTTGGTACAGGGTCTGCTGGAGCGAGAGCGAGTAGGTCTCGGCGAAGGCCTGGAGCATGTGCTTCTTGGTCTGCTCGTAGGACTTCTCCCAGTTGGGCATCTTCTGCTCGTCGTCGGACCAGTTGAACCGCCAGCGGCTCGAGACCTGGGTGGCCAGGATGCGGTCGTACGCCTCCGGGAGCGTCGTGTACTTGTCCTTGACGTAGCCCCAGAATTCGGAGTTCGTCGAGTTCATCACGACGAGGTCCTTGAGGCCGGAGACGACCTCCCACTGCGAGCCGTCGTACGTGATCTGGGTCAGCCGGGTCTCCTGGCCCTTCCGTACGAACGAGTGCTTGACCTCGTCGGCGCCGATGAACTGGGAGTTGGCGTCGGAGCTCTCGATCCGCTCCCAGGCGTATTCCTCGATACGGATCCGGGCGCGGTGGATCGGCTCCTGCGAGGTGACGAAGTGCCGGGCGAGATGAATGCCGAACTGCTCGGCGGATTCGATGCCGTGCTCCTTGGCGAACGCGTACACCGTGTTCTTGGTGGTGTCGGTCGGCAGGACATTGGCGTTGGAGCCGGAGTAGTGGACCTCGTCCATGTCGCCGGAGAGCGCCACGGATACATTCAAGTCCTTGATGTGGTGGGTGGCGCCGTCCCGCGTGATCTTTACGACGCGGTTCTCTGCTTTCCCGTACTGGTTCTGGCCGAGAATCACAGGGTGGGTTGGGCGGGAATTGACTGCCATTGTCTGCTAGCTCCCTCGGTAAACGGAGTAGCCGAACGGGTTGAGCAGCAGCGGCACGTGGTAGTGCTCCCCGGGCCGCACGGCGAAGGTGATCGCCACCTCGGGGAAGAACACGGCACCGCTGTCCCGATTCGCGGGGGCGTCCTGCTGCGCATCGGCTTGCTTCTTCTCGAAATACGGCTCCACTGCGAAGTCGAGCCGTACGTGTGTGGTCCCCTCCGGCAGCGCCGGGAGGTCCTTGCACCGGCCGTCCGCGTCGGTCGCGGATCCGCCGAGCGCCCGCCAGTCCGCGTCACGCCCCGACCGGGCCGCGAGCTGGACGGCGACGCCCTCGGCGGGGCGGCCGACGCTGGTGTCCAGGATGTGCGTGGACACGGAGGCGGTGGTGCTGGTGCTCATGGCGTCAGACTTCCTCTTCAGTCTTCTTCTACGAGTCTTCGAGTCTTCAGTCTTCTTCGACGAGTCGGGCGAGCCGGATCCGGTTGATCTTCCCCAGTTCGGTGCGGACGATCTCCCGCTCCTCCTCCGGCGAGTTCCCGATCCGCTCCTTGACCGCGTCCCGCATCTGCTCGCCGGTCCGGCCGGTCGCGCAGATCAGGAAGACATGGCCGAACTTCTCCTGGTAGGCCAGGTTCAGTTCCAGCATCTCCGCCTTGAGCCCCTCGGAGGCACCGGCCATGCCGCGCTGCTCCCGCGCCGAGGTGGGATCGCCCGGCTCGGGGCGCCCGATCGGCGGGTGCCCGGCCATCGCCTCTTCGAGATCTACGACGGTCAGCTCGGCCATCGCGGCATCGCTGGCGGCGTAGAGGTCCGCGGGGGTGGCGTACGGGCGGGCGGCGAGCAGTCGCCGGGCCCAGGCGGTGGCGGCGCAGGCCTCGTACAGTGCGGCGCACGCCGCGTGCTCCTCCAGGGCGTTGAAGCGGGCCAGCCCCGGGGGCGTGGAAGTCGAAGTCACGGGAGCCTCCGTGGCCGTAACCGGCCGTGCGTGCTTGAGCGGGCTGCCGCTAGCTAACGCCCTCCACAAGACGACGTCAACACTTTGTTGAAAATTCCGAGTAACAAAGCCCGTCGGACCCGCGGTGCGTAGGTAGCGATGGTAACGAGATCCCGTTTCCAATGCTTGCGCTATCGCCGCTAACGTGCTTCCGTTGACGTCGCTACCCCGCCTTGAGGAGAGGGAGACAGCGACGCATGTCGGAGAACGAGCAAGTCTCAGCGGGCGGGCACAGCCGCCGCAGCGTGCTCAAAGCCGGTGGTGTCACCACCGCCGCGCTGGTCACGATGGACGGGGTGGCGGCGGCCGCGGTCCGTCCCGCCGCCGCGGAGGGCGTGGCGTCCCCGGTATCGACGGCCGAAGTGATGCTCCATATCAACGGCCGGGAGCATCCGCTCACGGTCGAGGCCCGGGTCACCCTGCTGGACGCGCTGCGCGAGCGTCTCGGCCTGACCGGCACCAAGAAGGGCTGCGACCGCGGCGAGTGCGGTGCCTGCACGGTGCTCATCGAGGGCGAGCGCGTGAAGTCGTGCATGACCCTGGCGGTCATGGAGGACGGCCGGGAGATCACCACGGTGGAGGGCCTGGCCCGCGGCGACGACCTGCACCCCGTGCAGGCCGCGTTCATCCGCCGGGACGCCTTCCAGTGCGGGTTCTGCACCTCCGGGCAGATCATGTCCGCCGTCGCCTGCATCGACGAGGGCCACACCCGCTCGGACGAGGAGATCCGCGAGTGGATGAGCGGCAACCTCTGCCGCTGCGGCTGTTACCCGAACATCGTCGACGCGGTGCGCGACGCCGCTAAGGGAGCCGGTCGATGAAGCCGTTCGACTACGCGCGCACGTTACGTCCGTCCGAGGCCGTCGGTCTGGTCGCGTCCCGATCCCGTGACGAAGCCGCGTTCATAGCCGGCGGGACCGAGCTGACGAACCTGATGAAGGACGGCGTACTCGCCCCCGACCTGGTCGTGGACGTGGGCGAACTCCCCCTCTCCGGCATCGAGTTGCGCGATGGCCGACTGCGCGTCGGGGCCACGGCCCGGATGCGGGAGGTGGCCGATCACCCGCTGGTCCGCAAGCGGTTCCCGGCGATCTCCGAGGCCCTGCTGGCGTCGGCGTCTCCGCAAGTGCGCAACCGGGCCACGATCGGCGGCAACCTCATGCAACGCACCCGCTGCGGGTACTACCGCGACGTCGGCAGCCCGTGCAACCGCCGCGAGCCCGGCAGCGGCTGCGCGGCCATCGACGGGCAGAACCGCCGGCACGCGATCCTGGGCGGCAGCGACCACTGCATCGCCGTGCACCCTTCCGATCTGGCGGTCGCGCTGAGCGCCCTGGACGCCGTCGTGCGCACCCTCGGACCGGACGGCCGACGCTCGATCGCGCTCAAGGACTTCCATCTCCTGCCCGGCGCCACCCCGCACCGGGAGACCGCGCTGCGGCACGGCGAGATGATCACCGGGGTCGAGGTCCCCGAGTCCCCGATGGCCCGTAACTCGCGGTATCTGAAGCTGCGCGACCGGGCCTCGTTCGAGTTCGCCGTGGTCTCCGTGGCCGCCGCCCTGACCCTGCGCGGGCGGGTGGTGACCGACGTCCGGCTGGCCTTCGGCGGCATCGCGCCCCGGCCGTGGCGCTCGTACGCGGCCGAGGACGCTCTGCGCGGGCGGCCGCTGACCGACGCCACCGTCGCCGCGGCGGGCCGGGCCCTGGTGCGTGACGCGAAGCCGCGCGAGCACAACGCGTTCAAGGTCGAGCTGGTGCAGCGCGCCCTCGCCGACATCCTCAACGACCTGGAAGGCAACCGAGACAACCTGGAAGGCAACCGATGAGTCCGATCGTAGGCAGCCCTGTTCCCCGGATCGACGGTCGCGCCAAGGTCACCGGTGCGGCCACCTACGCCGCGGACGCCGCGGTCCGCGGGACGCTGCACGGCTTCCTGGTGATGAGCACCGTCGCCTCCGGGCGCATCACCGGCATCGACACCAGCGACGCCGAGCGCTCGGCCGGAGTCATCGGCGTCTTCACCCACCGGAACATGCCGCACCTGGCGCGGCCCGAGTACATCAGCTTCCTCAAGGGCTACATCCCCTTGCAGCATCCGGACATCCACCACAGTGGCCAGCCGGTGGCCTACGTGGTCGCCGAGACGCTGGAGCAGGCCCAGCACGCGGCGACGCTCGTCGACGTCTCCTACGACGCCCGCCGGCCCCGATCCGCCGTCGCCGACGCGATGGACGAGGCGTACGTGCCTCCGCCGGGCCTGTCGGGCCCCAACGAGTTCACCCGCGGGGACGTGGCGGCGGGGCTGGCGCGGGCGGACGTCCGCATCGACGTCACGTACACCACGCCCATGCACCACCACAATCCCATCGAGCCGTCCACGACGACCGCCGAGTGGGACGGCGCCGAGCGGGTGACGGTGTACGAATCCGCCCAGGGCGGCCACGCCACCAGGATCTGCGTCTCCCAGGCACTTGGCGTCCCCCTCGGCAACGTGCGTGTGCTGTCGCCGTTCCTGGGCGGAGGCTTCGGAGCCAAGGGCCCGGTGTGGCCGCACACCCTGCTCACCGCCGCCGTGGCACGGGAGCTGAGGCGTCCGGTCAAGCTGGTGCTCTCCCGCGCCCACACCTTCACGTCCAACGGGCACCGCGGCGAAGCACACCAGCGCCTGCGGATCGGGGCCGGGCGGGACGGCACCCTCACAGCCATCGACCATGTCAGCACCCACCAGGTCACCCGCACCGAACAGGTCGTGTTCTCGGGCAGTCACTCCACCCGCATGCTGTACGCCTGCCCCAACGTGCACGTCGCCCAGCGGGCGGTACGGCTCGATCTGCCCTCCCCGAGTTTCATGAGGCCACCGGAGTCCGTCGGTTCCTTCGGCCTGGAGTCGGCCCTCGACGAGCTGAGCTACGCACTGGACATCGACCCCGTCGAACTCCGGCTGCGCAACCACACCGCCGTCAACCCCGAGCCCACCGGCGCACCGTTCGGCAGCAAGCACCTGATCGAGTGCTACCGCCGGGGCGCCGCCAAGTTCCGTTGGAGCGAACGCGATCCACGGCCGAGGTCGATGCGCGACGGCGACACCCTGATCGGCTGGGGCATGGCCACCGCCGCGCACACGGCGGGCGGCAGGCCGGGCGCGGGCGCCCGCGTGGTGATCTCCACCGAGGGCAGGGCGGTGGTCCAGGTCGGCACCCATGACATCGGCACCGGCACGTACACGGTGATGTCCCAGATCGCCGCGCAGACACTGGGCCTGGACCTGGCCGACGTCGACTTCCAACTCGGCGACACCGACTACCCCTTCGCCTTCATGTCCGTCGCGTCCGCCACCGTTCCCGGCGTCGGCGCCGCGGTGAAGCGGGCCTGCGACACGGCCCGCCGGGCGGTGATCGACATCGCGGTCGCCGACCCACGCTCCCCCTTGCACGGGGTTCCGGCCGAGCGGATCACCGTAGAGGACGGAATCCTGTACGAGACCGGCAGGCCCCGGCGCCGCGAAGACATCCGTACGGTCCTCACCCGGCACGCCAAGCCGGTCGAGGCCACCACCGACCCCGTACCCATTCCCCACGGCTACTCCGTCGGCGCGGAATTCGCCGAGGTACGCGTCGACCCCCGGGTCGGCCGGGTCCGGGTGACGCGCATGCTCGGGGCGTACGACGCCGGCCGAGTCCTCAACCGCAGAACCATCCGCAGCCAGGCCATCGGCGGCGCGGTCTGCGCGGTCGGATTCGCCCTCACCGAGCACACCCTGGTCGACCCCCACCAGGCCCGGATCGTCAACCCGAACCTCTCCGGCTATCTGCTGCCCGTCAACGCCGACATCCCCCACGTCCAGACCATCTTCATCGACGAACCCGACCCGACCAGCGAGGCACTCAACGCCCGCGGCTTCGGCGAGACCCCGGGCACCGGAATGACGGCGGCGATCGGCAACGCGATCTACCACGCCACCGGACGCCGGATCCGCGACCTGCCCATCACGCCGGACAAGCTGATCTGATTACACAACCGATATCGGGAATCTGTTAACGTTGGAAACGTGAACGCGAAGGACAACCGGGACCGGATCATCGAGGCGGCCGCCGCCCTCCTCACCGAGGGCGGCCGAGACGCCGTGTCGACCCGTGCGGTCAGCGCGGCGGCCGGTGTGCAGGCGCCGGCGATCTACCGCATCTTCGGGGACAAGCAAGGCCTGCTGGACGCCGTCGCGAGCCATGGCTTCGCGACCTACCTGCGCAGCAAGACCGCCAACCGGCCGACCGACGACCCGGTGGCGGACCTGCGCCGCGGGTGGGATCTCCACATCGGCTTCGGCCTCGCCAACCCCGCGTTCTACGCGCTGATCTACGGCGACCAGCGGCCGGGCACCGAGCCCCCGGCCGCGCGTGAGGCATCCGTCATCCTGGCCGGCATGGTCCGCCGCATCGCCGAGGCGGGGCGCCTGCGGATGAGCGAAGACCGCGCCACCTTCCTCATCCACTCCACCGGTCGCGGCGTGACCCTCACACTGATCTCCCAGCCCGAGAACGAACGCGACGCGTCCCTGTCGGCCATCGCCCGGGAGTCGGTCATCGCCACCGTCACCACCGACCCCCCGCAGCACGTACTCCCGAACGGCGGCCCGGTCGGCCACGCGATCGCCCTGCGCGCCGCCCTGCCGCAGACCACTGCCCTGACCGACGCCGAAGGCGCCTTGCTCACCGAGTGGCTGGACCGCATCGCCACCACCGGCTGAGCGGTCCCGTCAGTGTGGTGAAGGGTCAGTCGGCCTGCTGCGACGGCTCGTCGCCCTTACGCGCCTTGGCCCGCTGCTCGCTGGTGTAGTTGATGTAGTTGTAGACGGTGAACCGGCTGACGCCGAGCGCACCCGCCACGGTCTCGACACCGTGCCGTACGGAGAAGGCGCCGCGCGCCTCAAGTATCCGTACCACCTCCTGCTTCGCCTTGCGGTCCAGGTCGGCCAGCGGCTTGCCCTGCTTGCGCTCCATGGAGGCCAGGATGTGATCGAGGGAGTCGGCCAGCTGCGGCAGCCGTACGGCGACGACGTCGGCGCCGTCCCAGGAGAGCACGACGTCGTCGGGGCCGGCCTCGTCGGGCGGGAGCATCATGCCGCCCATGGCGTCGACCAGCGGCTTCACGGCCGTGATGAAGGGCTCGTCCTCACTCACCGCTCACCCTCCCCGATCACGCTGACCTGGAGCGAGACCCGGGTGGCACCCGACTCCAAGGTCTTGCGCAGCAGCGCGTCCACGGCGGTGAGCACGGCATCGGCGGTGCCTTCCGCCGTGTTGCCGAACGGCCCGACGTCCACCGCGTCCAGTTCCCCGGCCTCGATGACCTCGCGGGCCACCAGCGCATGCGCGGGTACCTCGTCCAGGTCGAAGGGCTCGGTGGTGAACTCCACTCTCAATCGCATTGTGCCCCCAGATTACGCCTCTGACCTGCGCGTTTACCCAGATCACCCACCGCGAGGGCAGATCAGGGCGGAACGGGGACGGAGTCGCTTCGTCCGCCCCGGGGCGACACTAACCGACCACGGCCTCACTCCGCCCTCCATGGGGCAACTACCGTCGTCGCTTTCGTCGAGGTCCAGGCTTTACTCGGAGTCCTCTTCCCGGACCGGGCAGGTCTTGGTCCAGGTGGCTCCGCAGCGGCAGGAGGAGTGCTCCACGAGCAGCTCACCGTTCTCGGTGACTCCGAGACCCCGGTGTGTAGGAGCCACGTCACATCCGTGGCTCGGGCAGGTCGGCTTGCCCTTGGTACTCGGCATCCTTGCGGGCCTGCGGGTTCAGGACTTCATGGATGCCATGGCGGCCTGAAACGCCTTCATGCAAGCCAGGCAATGCCTGTCTGCTCTCTCCCGCCCGCCGGGCTCCTCACGCTTCTCCACCCCGCACAGCGTCAGATTCTTGTCAGCCGTCAGCACGTGCCACATCGGTTCTCCCGAGGTGTCCGTGCCGCACCACATCTCGTGCATTGTCATCTCCTCCGCGGGAATGGAGGTCCTCTCCCATATGAACACGGCCGCGCCAGGCCGACGTCTTGCGGCGGCCATACGGGTGACACCGTCCTGCTCCAGAGGGCGATCGAGGCCGGCAGTCGTCGGCTGATAGAACTGCCCATATCAGCCTCGTACTTCACAAGATGGGAGCGGCACGAATGGGAATTACCGACCCACTCACGGCGCTGCACGGCCTCCCCGCGTTCACCTTTCCGCATTCCGACGAGACAGTGACGCTGCCCGAACCCGATGCCGTGGCCTGGCGGATCACCAGCTATTGGGACCCACCCGCTTACGGCCTCAGCCGCATCGAAGATCTGTGGGAGACCTCTTTCATCCGCTTCTGCGCGGCGGTTGACACCACACGGGTCCGTGCGCTGATCATCGGAGCCTGGGGCGACGCGGACGACACGGATCCCTCCGAGGCCATCGGACTGCTCCTGGCTGTGCGTGACCGGTTCCCCGCCCTGCGGGCGATTTTCGTGGGGGACATCACGACAGAGGATTGCCAGATCCAGTCGATCTCTCAGACCGATGTCACGCCATTGCTGGCCGGCTTTCCCGCACTGGAAGAACTCGGAGTGCGTGCGGGAGAAGGAAGCGGCTATGCGTCGGCGGAAGACACGGCGCTTCACTTCCGGCTGGAATTCCCCGCGTTACGCCATGACGGACTGCGCAGGCTGACGGTACAGAGCGCTGGTCTGCGTGGGGCCATGGTCCGCGGGCTGGGGGCGAGTGAACTTCCCGCGCTGGAGCACCTTGAACTGTGGCTGGGCATGGAGTGTTACGGCGGCGATTCCAAGATCGCCGATCTGGAGGCGATCCTGTCCGGCACCCGGTTGCCCCGGCTACGGCATCTGGCTCTGCGCAACAGTGAGATCCAGGACGACGTAGCCGCTGCCCTGGCGTCAGCCCCGGTCGTTCCTCAACTCAAGGTGATCGACCTGTCCTTGGGTGAGCTCTCCGACGACGGCGGCGCCGCCCTCCTCGGTGGCCAACCGCTGACCCACCTCAGCAAGCTGGACCTTCACCACAACTTTCTGAGCGAGCCCACGCGGCAGCGCATACGCGAGACTCTCGAACCTGCGGGAGTCGAGGTGAATCTCGACCCGGACGGCGCGGAAGAGTGGGTGGACGGCAACGGCACCGTCCATCGCGGTTGCGCTGTATTCGACTAGCCGGATTCTCGCGCGGTCAGGCGTACGCCGTCGCCGGGCGCCCGTTCGCGGTGAACGTCTTCCAGAGCTGCATGAACAGCCGGACCAGGGCGGCCTCGATCAGGGCGCCTGCCACCTGGGTGAGGATCGTGGTGAAGATGTGCGGCATGGTGAGCCGCCTTTCGTGATCAGGGTGCATCGTGCTGGGAACGACTCCTTTGTCCAGCGCGATGTCATCCGAGAGGCCGCACACGGGTGGCCTGCGGGTGAACATTCGCCAGCGCACCGGCGGCGAGCCGCACCGCGGCGGGCAGCAGGACCGACCCCGTCGCCGACGTCAGCGCGATCGTCCAGCCCGCGGGGCCCAGGGGCCGGTTGCCGAAGAAGTGGCTGAGCCCCGGAACGGTGACCACCACGCCCAGCACGACCAGGGACCCCACAGCGGCCGCGGCGACCACCCGATCGCGGCCCGCGTCCTGCAGCGTCTGGAGCAGCTGGGAGGAGACCAGGGCTGCGAGGGCGACGGTGTCGGCGTGTGCTCGGGTACCGGTCGCACGGGCCAGGACCCAGGCGACGGTGGCGGCGGCCGCGGTGACGGCGGCGCGTAGCTGGAGGTGGCGGGTCAGGGCCTTGCCGAGCGAGGCTTCGGGTCCCTCCGCGAGCAGCCGCTCGGCGTGGTCGGCGGGGGGCCGGGCGGCGATGGCCATGGCGGGCAGCATGTCGGTGAGCAGGTTGACCAGCAGCAGCTGGCGTGCGTTCAGCGCACTGCGTCCGGTGAGCAGGGTGGTCGCCAGCACGAAGGCGATCTCGCCCAGGTTGCCGCCGAGCAGGATGCCCAGCGCCTTGCGCACCGAGGCCCACATGGACCGGCCCTCGACGATCGTCTCGATGCGGTCGTCGGTGACCACCACGTCGGCGGCCGAGCGGGCCGCCGGAGTGGCCCGCGAGCCGAGGGCGATGCCGACGTCGGCGATGCGAATGGCGGGCGCGTCGTTGGCGCCGTCGCCGGTGACGGCGACGACGCGCCCGGTTGAGCGCAGCGCGGTGACGATCCGGACCTTGTGCGCCGGGGTGACCCGGGCGAACACCGTGATGTCCGGCAGCGTCCTGGCGAGCGCGGCGTCGTCCAGGGCGTCCAGTTCCGTCCCGGTCATCAGCCGCGGCTCCTCCTCGGGCCGCAGTTCCCTGGAGATCGCGGCGGCGGTGCTGGGATGGTCGCCGGTGAGCATGACGATGCGCACCCCGGCCCGGGACAGCCGGTCCACGCTCTCGGCGGCGGTGGCCCGTACCGGGTCGGCGAGGCCCAGCAGGCCCAGCAGACACAGCCCGTCGACACTCGCGTCGTCGAGTTCCGGCGTGGCACCGGGCGCCTGCGCGGGCGCGAGCCGCTCGGCGACCGCGAGGACCCTCAGTCCGCGCCGGGCCAGCCGGTCGATCTCCGCCTCGATCCCCGCCCGCTGCCGTTCGACGAACGGCTCGGTGGTCTCACCCCGCCGGACGAAGTCGCAGCGCGCCAGCACGACTTCGGGAGCGCCCTTGACGGCGATCCGCGCCTCGGCGTCGCCCTGTCCCAGCACGGCGTGGTAGCCGCGTCCCGGCTCGAACGGCAGCTCCGCCAGCTGCTCCCAGGTGTCCGAGCCGAGCCCGGCCGCCCGGGCGGGGGCGGCACCGAGCAGCTCGGCCCCGGCGGCGATGGCCCGGTCGGTGGGATGGGCGAGCGACGCGGCCGGCCCCGGCGGACCCGCAAGCGCCGCCGTGGCCAGGACCCGCCGCAGCCCCGGGGTGAGCCGGTCGGGCGAACGACGCTCCGTGCCGTCGGACACCTGCCGCAGACTGATCCGGCCCTCGGTGAGCGTCCCGGTCTTGTCGAAGCACAGCACGTCGGTACGGCCCAGCGCCTCGATGGTGGAGGCGCTGCGGACGAGCGTGTCGCGGGTCGACAGCCGGCGGGCCGCCGCCAGCTCCGCGACCGTGGCGATGAACGGCAGCCCCTCGGGCACGGCCGCGACGCACAGGCTGACCGCGGACCCCAGCGCGGCGCCCAGCGGCCGCCGGCGCAGCAGGTCGATGGCGAAGAGGACGGCACCCGCCGTGACGGACAACGGCAGGAACCACCGGCCCAGCGCCTTCAGCCGCCGCTCCACACCGCTCTCCGGCGGCCCGCCCTCCGTGACCGCGTCCGCCGCCGCGCTGCCCGCCTCGGTGGCCGCCCCTGTGGCGACGACCACGGCCAGCGCCTCGCCGGCCGCCACCGTCGTCCCCTGATAGAGCATGGACGTCCGGTCCGCGACCGCCCGGGCCGCGGTCGGCGCGGCGTTCTTCACCACAGGCAGCGACTCACCGGTCAGGCTGGACTCGTCGACCTCCACGCCCTGCGCCCGTACCACCCGGCAGTCCGCCGGAACCGCGTCCCCGGCCCGCAGCTCGATCACATCGCCGCGCACCAGGTGCTCGCCTGCCGCCCAGGCCGCCTCGGACCGGTCGGGGCGGCGTACCCGCACCCGTGCCGAGGTGGCCTCGACCAGCCGTTCCGCCTCCCGCTCGGCCTTCTGCTGCTGTACGCCGCCGACGAGCGCGTCCACGCCGAGCACCCCGCCGATGAGTACGGCATCCAGCACCGAGCCGAGCGCCGCCGAGACACCGCCGCCGACCGCGAGGATGGGGGTGAGCGGATTGGCCAGCTCCTCCGCGATCCGGCCGACCAGGGTGACGGCACCCTCGTGCCCGTCCTGGCCCGCGAGTTGGCGGCGCCGGACGGCCTCGGCCTCGTCCAGACCCCGGGACGACGAACCGAGCCTGGTCATCACCTGACGCACCGTCATGGCATGCCAGGGCGTACGCTCGACGGCCGCCGGAACCGGACGCCCGTGCAACCGCCACCCCGCCCAGAAACCCGCGGCGATCCCGGCGATGGTCACCGCGTCGGTCACCAAGCGGGCCCGCACCCAGGCTCGCGGGCGGGGCACCAGCAGCGCCAGGGCCGAGCCCGCCACGGCGCCGCCGAACTCCAGCCGCGAGCACAGCCGGCCGATCCGCCGGGCCTCCGGCAGGGCCGTAAGCAACAAGTGGACGACATCGGGCGGGGCGGCGACATCGGCGTCCCACGGCACGTGCCGGGCCCCCGGGATCACTCCGATGCCCAAGTCGGCCCGGACCAGGGCGCGCCGGGTCCGGGCCGAGACCACGGCGACACCGTGGCCGTCCGACTGGAGGGAGCGGACCAGGGCGGCCGTGCGCCGATGCCCGGTGGGCGCGGCCGCGGGAAGCCCGAACCGGCGGTGCAGCCCCGGCGGGCCGCCCACCAGCCGCACTCGGCCGCACTCCCGCGCCGCGCGCACCAAGTGGTGGGCGAGCGGATGCAGTTGGGGGACCAGGGCGGCCACGGCCACCGGCCTGCCCTCCGTCAGGACAAGCATGACCTGCGCGCCTTCCTCGACCCACTGCCGCGCAGCTGCCGCCGTCTCGGCGGGTACGACGGTGAGGTCCGCGGAACTCTCCGGTGAACGGTCACGGGCGGCACCCGGCTCGGTGTCCGCGACTTCCGCGACGCTGAACGGCCGCAGCTCCCAGGCTCCCTGACGCCGCGTCCGCAGGGGGCCGGCGCCGCGCCCGGTCCGCCGCCTGGCCGGTCCGCCCGACTCGATCAACTCGTGGATTCGCGCGTGCAGTTCGTCGTCGCCCGGAACCAATTCCGGGGAACCCCCACCGTCTTGCGAGCCGGGGGCGCCGGGTGGCGTCAGACGCGCCACGCCCTCGACCGTCCAGCCGCCGTCGGCCAGCATCCGGGCGTCGAGAACCACAGTGTCGATACGGTCCAGGCGGCGCAACGCGTCCGGACGCAGCGCCAGCGCCCCGCGGTCGGAGACGGCCCGGGCCACCACCGACGAGAACAACTCCCGGCCGAACCAAGGGCCGCGCGGTGTCCCCGTGATCAACAGCGCCAGCCCCCGGTCATGGCTGAGCGTGCCGATCGCCGCCGGCCCGTACGCCGCGAGGGACGCCGGAGCCGCCACATTGGCGTACCGGTCGCCCGGCCCCGGCGGCAGCGGGGCCGGGCGATCGTACCCGGGCAGCGCGTCGTGACGGTACGTCCCCTCGTGCACGGCCAGCCGCCGCGACCAGTCTCCCCACGCCCTGCGGCGGGCCTGCGCCTCCGCGTACCGGGCCCAGGCCACGGCAGCGGCCACTGTGGCGCCCAGCGGCCGGAACGTCAGCGTCGTCACCACGAGGTTCGCCGCCGCGAAGCCCCGCTCCGTGGCCGTCTCACCGAACCGGCGGGCGATGCCCTCACGCAGCGGCGGCGCGGACTCCACCAGCTGAAGCGCCGAGAGCAGCACCGGCGGCAGGCCCCGGAGCCGCAACGCGTCGCCCACCGACGCCACCCCCACCCCCACCAGACCCGCGCCGACCCGGACGGCCGCCCCGATCCACGCCCCCGCCGCCCCCGGAAAGCCGACCGAGGGCCGCGACCGGCCGGCCTCCCCGGAGCGGCGGGCACCCTCGCCACCCTCACCCTCGGGCTCTTCGGCGGCGTCAGCGGCGGCGACGAGGCCCGCGACGCGCTCGAGGTCGGTCTCCGGCCCACACCCGACGTACACGCAGCCCAGCGTGCCGTTCACCTCGGCACGGCTCACCCCCGGCACCTCGCGCAGGGCGGCCTCCAACCCGCGCGCCATGCGCGCCCGCCCGGGCTGCCCCACCCGCCGGACCTCGATCTGCACGCCCCCGGGGGTCTGCCACAGCCGCGGAGTGGGGGGCCGCAGCAGGGGGCCGACGAAGGGCAGCGTCGCCGGTAGGGCGGTCAGCCGCCCCACGCTTGAGCGAACGGCGGAGGAGACAGCCGAGAGCGTCGAGGGCAGGACGGATGTGGGCAGCACCGACCCGGAAAGTACGGAGGAGAGGACGGGCCAGATCACGGCGCCTCCACCATCGGGCGACACGGGCGTGAGCGCGCCCCGCAGCTCACACGACTCCCCTCAGTATGTGCACGCCCCAGTCCCGCCGTCCTGCTGAGCAGCCAGGACCTGATCAGTCGGTGATCTGGGCCTCGGCAGCGGAGATGATCTCCTGGCGCTGCAGGTGGCGCTGTTCGTACTCCCGCACCTGGCGGGCTTCGCCGGAGGGGGCGTTCTGGAGTCGCGCGGTGATCTCGCTCGGGTCCATGGCGTCGTAGCGGGCCCACGGCTCGGCCCCGCGCAGCTGCTCTATGGCTTCCAGCACGCCCTTCCGGTGGGCATGCTCGCGTTCGTAGACCTCGATCACCGCCAGATCGGCCTGGGACAGCGTGCGCAGCCGCTGCCGGATCTGGTCCGTGCTGAGCTGGCTGAACCCGGTGATCGGCAGGTCCTCCTCCCGCTTGACCGCTCCCAGGTACTCCTCGCTCATCGGACCGGGCCGGGGCGTCTCCCTCCGCACGCCTTCGGCCACACCCTTCACCTGTCGGCCGCCGCGCTGCACGAGGTCACGGGCTTGGATGAGAGCGGTCCATATCGTCTGGGCGGCGCTGTCGGCCAGACCGCCGCTCCGGTCCTCGCTGGTGCGTGAGCCGTTGCGTGAGCCGTTGGTGGACGCCGCTACGGCGCGGGCGTGTTCGGCGAGAGTGCTCTCCAGGGACCGGAGCAGTTCCTCGTCCTGGCGGCGCAGCGAGCTGAGCAGGTCGGCGGTCGGCTGGTCATCGACGTGTTCCGCGAGAACTTCACCGGCGCGGGAGGCCGCCAGTGCCCGGGCCGCGGTGGCGTATTCGTCCTCCGCGTTTCTCAGCTGCTGCCGCGCGTCGGCCTGCCCGCCGCCGGGCAGGACCCTCCTCACGACCGCCGTCCCGATCGTGAAGGGCAGCATCGCCGTGCGCACCGCACCGGAGGCGACGGACCGGGTCAGGCCGGTCGCAGTGCCGATCACGCCACGGGGTTGCAGTTCGCTTACCTGGTGCCGGATGCGTTGAACGCTGTACTGGACCTCGACGGTCTGGTTCTCCAGCATCTGCCGGTGCGGGCCCGGCGGTGTGACCCTCGCATCCGCCCGGAACCGGTCGAGGACCGCGGTGTGCGCCTGGCGGGCATCCTCCAATGCCGGTATCAGTTCTTCCGTCGCAGCTGCCATGAGGTGCTCCCTGAGCGAAGGAGTGAGGCGGCGGTTCGCCGCACACGACAAGCGGCTGCCTCACCACCCCCATCACTGGGCAACCGGCACCATCCTGCGGGACCCACGTCATGATCGCCCGGTGAGACGGGAGCGGGAGTGTCATGCCGTACCGAGCCGCACACCCTGGACAGGGGTTCCCGCGCATCAGCCTCGCCCGACCCGCAACCCCGACGGCATTGGGACGTCTGTGGCAGTGGATGCGCCGCCAGCAGAGGGCCGCCGCATGGCAAGCCATCCAGAGCGTCTCCGTCGTGGGCGCTGCGCTGGCCCTCGGTGAAGCCTTCACGGCCCACGCCGACACCGCCGCGCCGGATGCCACCGAAGCCGAGAAGGCTCCCTCCACCTCTCCCGCGACGTCCACGTCCACCGGGAAACGCTTCCCCGGCCGCCACGAGTGATCACTGGGCAATTTGCTATAGCAGTGGGGAGCTGAGCGGTTTCAGGGTGCGATGCCCACGCCGTCGATGCGGCTCCACACCTGTTCCTGCGCGGCGGACATGGCGGGCCAGTGGAGGCCGCCGGGCCGGGGGCGGACCTTCGTGGCGAAGGGTGCGGGGCGGAACGCCGGATCGTAGAAGCAGCCACCTCCGTAGGTGGTGTCGAACGCGCTGCACGAACGCGCGATCGAACTGGGGGTGGGCTTCCGGCCGGTGCGCGCCCATGTGTCCAGAGCCGCCAGGGAGTTGGCGTACTCGGCGTTGCTGAGCGTGCTGTGCTCGCTCTCCCTCGTGAAGGTCTGGACGAGGTTCTTGCTTCGGCCGGCGGCCTGGACCGTGGCGCGATAGGCCGCCTCGTGCTCGACGAAGACCTGTGGGTCGTCGATCGCGTGCAGCGTGAGGACCGGGAGTGCGATCCGTCCGGTGAGGTCGCTGTCGTAGGAGAGGTCGCGGCGTGCGGTGGCGTCGGCCGAGAAGCGTGCCACGCCGGTGTTGAGTACCTTGTCGTCGCGCGAACCGTCGTAGCGAACCCCACGGTTGCTGAACGGGTTACGGCCGTCGAGCCGGTTGGCCACGATGTCCTGGACGAGGAAGGCCGCGTACTGCATGTTCGTGGCCAGTGAGTGTTCCGGGATGCGGGTGACCGCCAGGATGTCGTCGAGGTCGCGCTGCTGCTCCGCGGTCCGGTCCGCCGGGTCGGAGTCGATGCCGGTGCACTCCTGGAGTCGGCCGTGGACGTCGTCGGGTGTCATCGTGGAGTCCGCGGGCAGTCCTTGCCACAGTGGGTACTGCGGCTCGGTGGGACGGGGCAGGTTGCGGCAGTAGTACTGGTAGACCATCCGCAGGTCCACGCGCGTGTCGTAGCCGCGCGAGCCACCGGCCAGGAAGCCGTTGGTCAGCAGGACTCCGTCGTAGGTACCGCGCTTCCCGCCGTGGGTCTCGGCGACCTTGGCGGCGACATTGCCGCCCCAGGACTGACCATGGAGATAGGTGCGGTCGGGACGGCCGAAGTGGCGGACGAACAGGCGGCGTATGTTCTCCGTGTCGGCGGCGGCCATCCTGACTCCGTAGCCGCCGCGCCGGTACGAGGAGCCCACCCAGGCGTAGCCCTCGTCGACCATGACCGCCCAGCGCTCCAGGTCCTCGGTGGTGGTGGACTCGTCGTAGGAGAAGTCAGGACCGCCGTGGGCGTGGACGACGAGGGAGCCGTTCCAGTGTTTCGGGACAGCCATCGTGTAGTACGCGCCGTTGGCGTCCCGGCCGGTGTAGCAGCGGGCCTTTCCCTTCAGACCGGCCGGACAGGTGGCGGCAGCGGGCTGCGCGGTGTCGGCCGGGGCGGCGGGCGCGATGCCGAGCGTGCCCACGGCCGCGGCCGCGAGCAGCGCCGTCAGCGTTGCCGTGTTCAAGGAACTGCTCCTTCAGGTGGTGGGCACGGGAAGTACCGCCAGCGGCACATGGTGCTGACCGGAGTGGACGTCACGGTCGCGCAGCGACGCCTGGCTGACGGGACGCGGGAAAGAGATCTTCACGACGTTCAGGGACGGGATGCGGAACATCTGCACGTCGGTCTCGTCGAGTCCGTAGAGCCGGGCGACCGTGGCCTCGTTGAGGAACGTCTCGTCGGCGGCGATGCGATAGCCGTCCGCGTCACGCATGAACAGTTCCATGGTGACCCAGAAGGGCCCGGCGTTCTTGGACCGGACCTCGTACGCCAGGTCGCCCAGGGTGGTGGGGGCGGTCTCAGCCATGGAGGGAGGTCTCCTCGATCTCGGTGCGGAACATGTCGGTGGGGGTGGTGGTGTCGACGACGTGGTTGAGCACGAACTCGTAGGCGGGCCCGCGTTCGACCTCGGCCGGTGAGGTGGCGAACGCCAGGCTCGGCAGGTAGTCCATGTCGGCCGTCGGCAGGTGGAGCATCAAGGGGTTGGCGATCTTCGCGACGGCGGTGGCGGTGCTCTGGTCCGGCGCGTTGACGAGGAGCATGACGCCCACCTCGCGAGGCGGACCCGCGGCCGGATCGAGATCTCCGAGAACGGCGTTGTGGCCGTACAGGCGCAGGTCGAACGCGTACTTGTCCTCGCCCAGGCCTGTCGTCTGCTCCACCCGCTGCCTGATCATCGTGCGCATGAGCTCGGCCCAGTCGTCGATGTTCGCGAGGATGTGCGGATCCCGGATCGCGCTGAACGACATCGTCTCGTAGCCGGTGATGCGGGCGCCTTCGAGCTTGATGGTGTGCTGGTCGGCGACATGGAACCGCGAACCCTCGACCCGTACTGTGCGGTCGTCCAGGGCGGTGTAGACGGACTCACGGACGTCCAGGGTGCCGTCCGGCTCGCGCATCTCGAACGGGTTCACCGTCTCGTAGAGCATGTGGGCGGCGACCAGGATCGGTGTGCAGGCGACGGTCGGATCGAGCGGCTCGATGGTGAAGCCGTCGGCGTCGATGGTGGCCAGCACCCCACCCGCGCGCGGATCGCTGGTGCACTGCCCGCCGCATTCGATGATCTTGGCGGCGTGCCATGTCGGCCCGGCCGGCATCCCCTTCATCAGCGGGTAGGCGGCGGCGATGGCGGTGTCAGTGGCGCGACCGGCGAGCACGACCTGGGCACCGGCCTCGAGCGCGGCGACGATCGGCTCGTGTCCCATCGCGCCCACGATGTGCGTGCAGCTTCGCAGCGTCTCCGGCTCCAGTTCGCCCAGCGGGGGCAGGGCATGGATCCGGCCCTCGTCCAGGCGCTCCAGGAGTGCGTCGGCGTTCTGCTCGCTGTAGATACGGGCCACGCGAAGTTCGAGGCCCTCGGCCGCCAGGACGTCGGCGACGATACCGGCGACCCAGTCGACACCGGAGTCGGTGCCGCTGGTGCCGCACGAGCCCACGATCAGCGGTATTCCGGCACCTGCCGCGGCCTTGAGGAGCATGCGCAGGTCACGGGCGACCGCCGCGCGGGTGGTCTTGGGCTGTGATGCGCCGAGATAGTGGGGACCGGAGTCGGTGCTGCCCCCGTCGACGGAGATGACGTCGGCGCCGAGCGCCAGACCGCGCTCGATGGTGGCTTCGGGGAAGCCGGCTCCGAGCATTCCGGTCGGTGCCAGGACCTTGACCTGGTCGACCCGTTCGTTCTCCATGTTCCTCTTCCCTGTCTTCTTCGTTGTCGGTGCCGGGCATGTGGCGGGTTCCTTGTGGCTGCCCGGCAAGTGGCGAGCGGGTGTCACCCGTCGACCCGGGCAGTGGGGGTGTCGGGCAGCAGGTGGGCGTTCACCGCGAACCGGGGGCGGCCCGCGAGGGCGGCGACCACCTCGGCCGCCCCCTCAAGGCCGGCGGCGGCACGGGCTTCGGCGGTCTGGCCGGCGAGGTGGGAGAACACGACGATTCCCTCGACGTCCCGCAGCGGGCTGTCGGCCGGGAGCGGCTCCTCGCTCACCACGTCCAGGGCCGCCGCGGCGATCTCGCCGCCGCGCACGGCGTCGGCGAGGGCCTTTTCGTCGACGACGGCGCCCCGCGCGGTGTTGACCAGCACGGCCGTCGACTTCATCCGCCGGAAGGCGGCGGCGTCCAGGAGGCCTCGGGTGCGGTCCGTCAGCGCGGTGTGCACCGACACGTAGTCGGATGCCGCCAGCAGCTCTGGGAGCGCGACGAACCGCACCGACGGATCCGACCGCTCATCCTCCGGCACACCGGTCGTGCAGAGCACCTCCATGCCGAAGGCCTGCGCCAGGGGCACCACGGCGCGCGCTGCCGCCCCGTATCCGATCAGGCCGAGCGTCGACCCGCGCAACTCGTTGCCGTCCTCCCTCGGCCACCGGCCGGCCGCGACGCCCACCGCGCTCTGCACCAGTCGCCGCGCCGCCGCCAGCAGCAGGCCGAGGGTGTACTCCGCCACGGCGTTCGCGTTGATCCCCGGCAGGTTGCTCACCGTGATGCCGAGCCGGCCCGCGGCGACGATGTCGATCGAGTCGTAGCCGACGCCGGTGCGCACGATGGCGCGCAGGCGGGGAGCCTCGGCGAGGACCTGGGCGGTCAGGGGATCGTGGCCGACGAGCGCCGCGTCGATCCCGTCGAGGGCGGCGACGAGCTGCTCGGCACCGCGTCGGCCGGCCAGGGGTGCGTGCACCGTCGTGTGGCCGTGCGCCCGGAGAAAGTCATCGACCTCGTCGCCGGGCCGCAGGTAGTCCGTGGTGATCAGGATGCGGGGCACGGTTCCTCGTCTCTGGTGGCGCGCGTCGCCGGGTTCGCGCCGGGCTGCGGGGATGGGCTGGTCACTTGGCGAGCGTCAGGGGGGTGCGCCGCTGCAGCACGCTGATCCTGGCCACGACGATGATCGACAGCGTGGCGACCATGGCGATGTCGGTGAGCATCAGGGGCCAGCCGGTGATGTCGACCATCCCGCCGACCACCGCCGGGCCCAGGAAGCCCCCGCCGGCCCAGCCGACGGTGTACATACCGGCGTAGGTCCCGAAGACCCGCGCCGAGGGTGCGAGGTTCCACAGGACGACCACCGCGTTGACCAGGAAGCAGGTGGCGCCGGCCGCCGCGAGGCACAGCGCCACGGTGGCCCCCATCGGGGTCTGGATGAGCGTCCCCAGCACCATGGCACCGGCGAAGACCGACATGCCCACGGCCATGACCCGGAGCCGTCCGTAGCGCTCGGCGAGCACGGCCGCCGGGTAGGCCGCGAGGATGAAGGCGATACCGCTGGGCAGGGTGAGACCGCCGGCGGCCCCCTTCGACATGTCGAGGACTTCCATCCCGTACGGCGTGATCAGCGACCGGGACGCGGCCCACGCACTGCCGAAGAGGAGGATCGCGACCAGGAGCAGGAGCCGGCTGCGGTCGCTGTCCTTGAGGATCTCAACGAAGGTGTCCCGGACCCGTGGCTCGCAGCGCTCGGCGCTGTGCTTCACATCGCTCTCGGCCACCGCTGCCTGGTAGGCCGGGGACCGGCTGTCGCGCACGGTGGCCGCGAGCACCCCGATCGAGATCAGCATGATGATCGCGGGGATCGCGAACGCGAGGCTCAGGTGGTTGTCGATCAGGAAGATGCTGATGAGCGCGGCGACGATGGCCGTGATGCTGGAGGCGATCTTGACCGCGGCGTTGGCCCGGCTGCGTCGCTCGGGTGCGATGAAGTCCGGTACGAGCGCCTCGGCGATCGGCTTGAAGGTGTTGGCGACGAGCGCGTAGGAGAACATCACCGCGATCAGGAGCGGCAGGGACGCCGCGCTGTGCGGGATGAGGATGAACAGCGCGGCGGCGATCGGCATCCCGACCACCAGGTAGGGCATCCGGCGCCCCCAGGAGGTCCTCGTCCGGTCGGACCGGTTGCCGATCCACGGCTGGATGAAGATGCCCAGCAGGTTGTCCATGCCCATCAGCAGGCCCACGACGGCCGCGCTGGCGAGGTGCTCCCGCAGGAGCGGCGGAACCTGGGATTCGTAGAAGTTCCAGGTCGACTCCTGCGCGAAGACCGCGAGAGCGACCAGGAAGGTGATGCGCCGGGTCCGTGTGCGCTGCCCTGCTGACATCGTCGTCATGAGGGGTCGTCCCTTCGCGCCGCCACCATGTCGGGCAGCTACTGGCTGGAGTGTCGGTGTGGGCGTGTCAGGTCCGGTCGACCTCGGCCACGAGGGTCAGGTCGTCGGTGATCCGGATCCGGCAGTCCGGCCCGAAGGAGCAGGAGGATTCGCGTTCCTCGAAGATCGCCGGTCCTTTCAGTTCGGTTCCCGGCGTGAGTGCGCTGCGGTTCCAGACAGTGGCCTCGAGCAGCCCGTGGCCAGGGAAGTGGACCGGCCGGACACCGCGGCTCGCGTCGCGTCCTCGTGCGGAGCCGCCCTCCGTCGACATCTCATGACCGGGCAGCCGCATCGAGAGCCGCCAGTTCACGACCTCAGCGGCCCCGTCGAGGGAACGACCGAACACGGAGCGGTACGTGGACTCGAAGGCGGCCCGGATACGCCCGAGACCGGCCGGGTCGAGGTCCTGCCCCGACACGTCGACCTCGATCTCGAAGCCCTGGCCGAGGTACCGCATGTCGACCGAGCGGCGGACATGGACCAGCTCCGGATCTGCCGGCCGGAGCGTTTCGGTGGCACGGGTCGTCATCTCGCCGTACAGCGCGGCGACCTGGTCCCAGTCGACGTCGGCGAGAGGCGACGGCAGGCTGCGGACCTCGTCGACCGTCGGAGCGGCGGCCAGGAGCCCCCAGGCCGACATGACTCCGGCGCGCATCGGCACGATCACCCGGGGGATCTTCAGCGCCTTCGCCAGTCCGTAGGCGTGGGCGGGCCCGGCTCCGCCGAAGGCCAGCAGCGCGAAGTCGGCGGGGTCCTTGCCCTGCTCGGACAGGTGCATACGGGCGGCGGCGGCCATGCTTTCGGTGACGACCTCGACGATCCCGGCGGCGGCGTCGGTGGTGTCGAGCCCCAGGGGGCCTGCCACGTCACGTGTCAGCGCCTTGTGGGCCTCGCGTGTCCGCAGCCTCATCTCGCCGCCGAGGAAGTTCTCCGCGTCGAGATGGCCGAGCACCAGGTCGGCGTCCGACACGGTGGGCTGCTCGCCCCCACGCCCGTAGGCGACGGGGCCGGGTACCGAACCGGCGCTGCGCGGTCCCACCTTGAGCAGCCCGAGTGCGTCCGGTGCCGCGATCGAGCCGCCTCCCGAACCGATCTCGATCATGTCGACGACGGTCAGGCGTACCGGCAGCCCCGAGCCGGGTTTGAACTTGTCGACCCGCCCCGCCTCGAAGTCGTGCTTGAGCCGGGGCCTGCCCCCCTGCACGACGGCGATCTTCGCCGTCGTGCCGCCCATGTCGAAGGAGACGACGTCCTCCTCCCCCAGCGCCCGGGCGACGGTGGCCGCGGCGATGGCACCGGCCGCGGGTCCCGACTCGAGCAGCCGTACGGGGAAACGCTTCGCGTCCTCCAGGGTGGTGACGCCGCCGCCGGAGAGCATGATGCGCAGGGGCGCGTCGATCCCCATGGCGGTCAGGTCGTCCCGCAGGTCGTCGAGGTAGCGCGACATCAGGGGCTGCACGTAAGCGTTCAGGCAGGCGGTGCCGGCCCGCTCGTACTCGCCGATGACCGGGGCGACGGCGCTGGAGATCGTGACGGGGAGGTCGGGGTGGGCCCGTGCGACCAGGTCCCGGACTCGGTGCTCGTGCCCGGCGTTGCGGTAGGAGTGCATCAGCGCCACGGCCAGGGCCTCGATGCCCTGATCCGCCAGGTCCCGAACCGTCGCGAGGATCGCGCGGTCGTCGAGCGGTTCGAGTTCACGGCCGTCCGCGGCGATCCTCCCGGGTACCCCGCGGCGCAGGTGGCGCGGCACCAGCGGCTGGGCCGGTCGGGCGAGCAGATCGGTGGTGTCGAACCTCGTCTCCCGTCCCATTTCGAGGGAGTCGCTGAATCCGCTGGTGGCCAGCAGGCCGACGACCGCTCCGGTGCGTTCCAGCAGGGTGTTCGTCACCAGCGTGGTGCCATGCACGAGGCCCGCGATGTCGCCGGGGGCCGTGGACGTCTCCTCCAGCAGGCGGGCGATCCCCGCGGTGATGGCCTCGTTGGGGGCGTGGGGCGTGGTGGGCAGCTTGCCGGGCCAGGTCAGTCCCCGGCGGGGGTCGTGCAGCAGCAGATCGGTGAACGTTCCGCCGACATCGACGCCGATCCGGACCGTGCGGCTCATCGGACCACCTCCTCACGTGCGTTCCCGCCCGCCGTCCGGGCTGTGAGCGGGTCCTGCTGACCGGCTGGGACGGTGTAGGCGGCGATCTCGTCGGCGATCAGGAGTTCGGGCTCGCGCTCCTCGGCCCGGCCGAACCCGCCGCCGCCCGCGAAGGAGATGACCACCGACGCGCCGGGGGCCAGCTTCGAGATCGACTTCAGGGGGACGCGTTCGCCGGAGTCCAGGACGACCTGTGCGGTGGCACCCGGTTCACCGCCCGCCAGGCCGAGCGCGGGATGCCGCTCGCGGTCTCCGAGCAGCACCATCTGCACCGGCCGGCTCGTCGGGTTGCGGACCTCGATGGTCTGGCCCAGCCCTCCGCGGCGTCGGCCCCGTCCGCCCGATCCGGCACGCAGCTCCTTGCGGAGGAAGTGCAGCGGGGACGCGGCCTCCAGGGCCTCGATGCTGCCGCCGCCCGAGTTGGTCGGGAAGGCGGTGGTGGACAGCCCGTCCGAGTCCTTGGCCGCGCCCATGCCCGCGTTGGCGAAGAGCATGAGGCTGAAAGGCCGGCCGGAGTCGTCGACGCCCGCGAAGCGGACCCGCAGGGCGGGGGCGCCGCCGCTGTCGGCGATGACCCGGTCCGGCAGCACCGGGGCCAGTGCCTGGTACACCGCGCAGGACAGGAGATGGCCGGTGAGGTGCCGTGCCACCACGGGCGCGGGAAACCTCGGGTTGACGATCGTGCCCTGCGGCGCGGTGACCTGGACGGACCGGTAGGAACCCCAGTTGGTCCGCGTGGACGGGTCCAGCAGGATCTTCAGCGGATACATGGAGTAGGCGCGGGTGTAGTTCAGCGTCGAGTTCGTCGCGAAGGGCACTTGGGGGGAGCTGCCGGTGTAGTCGATCCCGACCTCCTCGCCGCGCACGGTCACCGCGCACTCGATGTGCGTGGGGTGGCCGTCGACGCCGTCCGCGTCCAGGGCGGCGCGGTAGACGCCGTCGGGCAGGTCGCGGACGCCCGCCCGCATCGCGGTGTCGGTCACCGCGTGGACCTGGGCGGCGAACGCCTCGAAGTCCGGCTCACGGAAATCGGCGAGGAACTCCTGGGCGCGTCGGCGGCACACGGCGTGCGCCGCGGCCTGCGCCTCCAGGTCGCCCCACACCTGGTCCGCCAGTCGTACGTTCGCCAGCAGCAGGTCCTTGACCCCCTGCTCGACCCGTCCGGCCCGGAACAGCCGCAGCGGAGGAATCAGGATGCCCTCACAGATCAGCTCGGTAGCGCTCATCGAGGGTGTGCCACCGATGTCCGGTGAGTGCGCCACGGTGCCCGAGAACGCGACGAGCCGTCCTCGGTGGAAGACCGGGGAGATCATGGCGATGTCGGGCAGGTGCCCGGTGGCGATCCACGGGTCGTTCGTGATGACACTGTCGCCGTCCTGCCACTCGTCCGCCGGAAACCGTTCGAGGACCAGCGCGGTCAGCGAACTCATCAGGGCGGCGAAGGCGGGGATGCCCGCCCGTGACTCGGCCATCGTGCGGCCCGCGCGGTCCATCAGGACCACGGTGTAGTCGTTCGACTCACGGATGATCGTGGAGAAGGCCGTGCGCAGCATCGTGGAGGCCGCCTCGTCGGTGGCGGCGGCGAGCCGGTCCCAGCGCACCTCGAGACCGACCGGGTCGCGGACAGGTCTGATCATGACGCCGCGATCTCCTCTCCGGCCGCGCCGGCGGCCGGGTCACTCGCCGCTGCGCCGCCGTGGCCGGCGAGTGACCTCGCGGTGATCCGGTCGGCGATGGCCTTCCCCAGCCCCACCGTGGTCCCCGTGCCGCCGAGGTCGGGGGTGACCACACCGGGCTCCTCGTCCAGGACGCTCTCGATCGCGGCCACGATGTGCGCGGCCGCCTCGTGCTCACCGAGGTGGGTGAGCATCATGGCGCCGCTCCAGATCTGGCCGACGGGGTTGGCGACACCGAGACCTGCGATGTCCGGCGCCGATCCGTGCACCGGCTCGAAGAGGCTGGGGAAGGAGCGATCGGGGTTGATGTTGGCGCTGGGGGCGATGCCGATCGTTCCGGTGCAGGCCGGGCCGAGGTCCGAGAGGATGTCGCCGAACAGGTTGCTGGCGACGACCACGTCATACCGGTCGGGCTGGAGGACGAACTTCGCGGTCAGGATGTCGATGTGGTCCTTGTCGGCGGTCACGTCCGGGAACCGGGCGGCCATCGCCGTCGCGCGCTCGTCCCAGTAGGGCATGGAGATCGAGATCCCGTTGCTCTTCGTCGCCCAGGTCAGGTGCTTGCGCGGGCGGGACGAGGCGAGTTCGAAGGCATAGCGCAGGACACGGTCTACGCCGGTGCGTGTCATGACCGTCTCCTGCACCACCGTCTCGCGATCGGTGCCCTCGAAGATCCGGCCGCCGATGCTGGAGTACTCGCCCTCGGTGTTCTCCCGCACCACGTAGAAGTCGATGTCGCCCGGCCGGTGGTCACGCAGCGGACTGCGTACACCGCGCAGCAGCCGGACGGGACGCAGATTGACGTACTGGTCGAAGCCCCGCCGCAGCTGGAGCAGGCTGCCCCACAGCGACACATGGTCCGGGACCACCTCCGGCCATCCGACCGCGCCGAAGAAGATCGCGTCGAACCCACCGAGTACGTCCCGCCAGTCCTCGGGCAGCATCGTGCCGTGTCGCAGCCAGTAGTCGGCGCTGGCGAAGTGGAACTCGGTGACATCGAGTGCGAACCCGTGCACCTCGGCGGCGGCCCGCAGGCACCTCAGGCCCTCCGGAACCACCTCGCGGCCGATCCCGTCGCCCGGAATCGCTGCGATGCGATAGCTCTGCGGCACGAATCCACTCCCCAGTCCAGGTGATCGATGCGCTCGTCCGGCGATGAACGCTCTGTCCAGGAGAGGAGGCGTTCCGGCCCGCGGCGCGACTGGGTCCTACCTTGGCCAGCGGTGACACCCGTTACAAGGCCGTAACGGGCAAGGTACGTTTTCCCCTGTGGAAAGCCCCAAGCGTTCTGGTCGCCCCTCGTCCAAGAGCCGTTCAGCCGTGGACGACCTTCAGTTCTTCCACGTGGTCGCGGCGAGCGAGACGCTGACGGCCGCGTCGCGAGAACTCGGTTGCTCGCTGCCCGTCGTCAGCAAACGCCTCAGCGCGCTGGAGCGCCGTCTGGATGTCCGGCTCGTCCAGCGCGGCGCCCGCCGACTCGTGCTGACTTCGGAGGGTGAGCTGTACGCGGCGCGCGTGGAGGCGATCCTCGACCAGGTACGAGAGCTGGAGGACGCGATCACCGACACGGCCGCGGGGGTGCGCGGCTCCCTGGTCGTCGAGGCCACGCTCGGTCTCGGCCGCGCCCACATCGCGCCGCTGCTCGGCGAGTTCGCCGCGGCCCATCCGGAACTGCGCGTCCGGATGCAGACATCCGCGCTTCCGCTACGGCCCCACCAGCGTGAGTTCGACGTGGCCGTCCACGTCGGCATGCCGCCCGACTCCTCGCTGCGCATGCGGCGGCTGGCCAAGAACCGGCGCGTGCCCTGCGCGGCGCCGTCCTACCTCGCCGAGTACGGCACCCCGGCCGGCGTCGAGGATCTGGCCCACCACAACTGCATCGTGCTGCGGGAGAACGAGAGCGATTTCGCGCTGTGGCGCTTCGGGGACGCGGACCGTCCCCGGCATGTGCGGGTGCACGGCAGCCTGTCCAGCAATGACGGCGACGTGGTGACCGGCTGGGCGCTGGAGGGCCGGGGCGTGATCATGCGCTCGGA
The DNA here is from genome assembly GCF_036014015.1 of Streptomyces sp. NBC_00457. Classification (NCBI taxonomy): domain Bacteria; kingdom Bacillati; phylum Actinomycetota; class Actinomycetes; order Kitasatosporales; family Streptomycetaceae; genus Streptomyces; species Streptomyces sp. NBC_00457. The sequence continues at coordinate 2,479,489 of NZ_CP107905.1, forward strand.
GTGGCACGTCAGGCCGCATCTGGACCGGGGCGAACTCGTCCGGGTGCTGCCGCACCTGGCGACACCGGCCGCCGACATCTACGCCCTCCTCGAGGAGGACGGGCATGTCCCGCGACGGGTCAGCGCGCTCATCGACTACCTCGCCGCACGGCTCCCGCTACGGCTGGGACACGTGAAGGACCAGTCCGGAGCCGCGCGGGGCGCCGGCTAGGCCTGTCGAACGCACCTGACGGTGCCGAGTCGAACCGTCAAAAAACCCTCAGGTTCCCCGTGAGGCGGTCGTCAAGTCCACTCAGAAGGATGTGGCGGGTCGTCTTCCGAACAGTGAGGGAATCATTGATGGCTACGCTCTTGTACCGGCTGGGCGCGTGGGGTGCTCGACGGTGGCGAAGGATGTTGATCGGGTGGCTCCTCGCCCTCGGTGCGGTGGTCGGTCTCGGCTTCTCCTTCGCCGGCTCCTTCACGGACAGCAGCTCCATTCCGGGCTCACCGGCCCAGACCGCCCTGACCAAGATGGAACGGCACTTCCCCGAGCCGGACGTCCAGTCGGCGCAGGTCGTGTTCCAGGCGCCGGCCGGCCGCAAGGTGACCGAGGCGGATCTGCGTACGCCGCTGGAGGCCATGGGCCGGGTCCCCGGGGTGAGCGAGGTCAGTGATCCGTCCGAGAGCGGGACCGTCTCCGAGGACGGACGGACCGCGGTGGCTGAGGTCACCTTCGCCACCAAGGAGGCCGACGACGTGCCGGAAGGCACGTTGGACGCGGTGAAGGCCGCGGGGGACGAAGCCCAGCAGGCCGGCCTGAGGACCATCTACGGCGGTGAGCCCTACGAGACGTCGCATCCGCCCGTGGGGCCCGGTGAGCTGGTCGGACTGGGCGTGGCCCTGGTCATCCTGGTGATCACGTTCGGGTCGCTGCTCGCGGCGGGTCTGCCGCTGCTCACCGCGGTGCTCGGGATCGTCGGCACGATGGCCGCGATGATGGGTCTGGCCACGGCGTTCGACGTCTCCGACAACGCGCCCACTCTGGCGATCATGCTGGGTCTCGCCGTCGGTATCGACTACGCCCTGTTCATCGTCTCCCGGCACCGCGCCCAGCTCGGCGCGGGCATGCCGGTCCGGGAGTCCGTCGCCACGGCCACCGCCACCGCGGGCAGCGCCGTGATCTTCGCCGGAGCCACGGTCCTCATCGCGCTCTCCGGTCTGTCCGTCGCCGGTGTGCCGATGCTCACCTCCATGGGCCTGGCGTCCGCCGGAGCGGTCGCGGTCGCCGTCATCACGGCGGTGACTTTGCTGCCCGCGCTGATGGGAATGGCCGGTCACCGGCTCACGCCCAAGGCGCCCCGGTCCGCCACCCGACGCCGCCGGTTCCTGCCCATGGGCTGTAAGCGCGCCGCGCGGCAGGCAGCGCGCAGCGGCCGGACGGCCGGCATGGGCGTGCGCTGGACCGAGGGCGTCCTGCGCCACCCCGTACGCAACCTGATCCTGGGCACCGCCGCGCTCATCGCCCTGGCCGTTCCCGGCATGGAACTGAAGCTGGCGCTCACCGACGAGGGTTCCGCCGCCACGAGCAGCTCCAGCCGCCAGGCCTACGACGTGATCAGTGACGCCTTCGGTCCCGGCGCCAACGGCCCCCTCGTCGTGCTCGTCGAGAACGACGATGCGGCCGCCGTCGCCTCCACGGCCACCGCTGTCGAGGACGAGCTGCGCGGGGTCGACGGCATCGCGGACGTCAGCAGTGTGGACATGGCCGAGGACGAGACGGCGGCACGGATCCAGGTCATCCCCGAGACCGGCCCGCGCTCCGAGGAGACCAGCGGCCTCGTCTCCCGGCTGCGCACCCAGATGCAGCCACTGGCGCAGTGGAGCGGCTCTTACGTCGCCGTCACCGGTATGACCGCGGTCAGCATCGACGTCTCCGACAAACTCAGCGGCGCACTCGTGCCCTTCGTGATCGTCGTCGTGGGCCTCTCCCTGCTCCTGCTGATGGTCGCGTTCCGGTCGATCGCCATCCCCATCAAGGCCACCATCGGGTTCCTGCTGTCCGTGGGTGCCGCCTTCGGAGCCACCGTCGCGGTCTTTCAGTGGGGATGGCTGGCCGGCCCGCTGGGCGTGCCCAGCGAGGGCCCGGTGGCCAGCTTCGTGCCCATCATCGTGATGTCCGTACTCTTCGGACTGGCCATGGACTACGAGGTGTTCCTCGTCTCCGCCATGCGGGAGGACTACAACCGCCACGGCGACGCCCGCACCGCCATCCTCAACGGAGCCCGCGACGCCGCCCGCGTGGTAACTTCTGCCGCGCTCATCATGGTCTCGGTGTTCGTCAGTTTCCTGTTCGCCCGCGACGCCGACATCATGCCGATCGCCTTCGCCCTGGCCTTCGGAGTCATGGTCGACGCCTTCCTCGTCCGTATGACCCTCGTGCCGGCGGTGCTGGCGCTCCTCGGTGACCGGGCCTGGTGGCTCCCGCGACGCCTTGACCGCGTACTGCCCCATCTCGACGTCGAGGGCGGGAACTTCCACGCTCCCCAGCCGGCGGCTCGCCACGTCCCCGTCAAGGAATCCACCCCAGCAAGCCTGTGACAACGCGATGATCAGCAGAGCCGACACCGGAACCACCGAGTTCGCCGCACCGGCGGCAACGGCAGACATCGGGCGGCCGATGCCGCCACCAGGAGCACACATGAACGCCGTCAACACGCCGGTTACCGCCGACCGCGTCCTCGTCATCGACGACGACCCCGGCATCAGGCGCCTGCTGATCTCGGCACTCCAGTTCGCCGGCTTCGAAGTCGACGTGGCGGGCGACCTGGCCGAAGCCCTCGACCAGGTCGCCCGCCGCCCCCCGGACGTCGTCGTCCTCGACGTGATGCTCCCCGGCGCCGACGGCTTCGAGATCCTCCAACTGCTGCGCGCCCGCGCCGTCGACGTACCCGTCCTCTTCCTCACCGCCCGCGACGCCGTCGAGGACCGGGTACGAGGACTGCGCCTGGGCGGCGACGACTACGTCACCAAACCCTTCAGCGTCGTCGAAGTCGGCGCCCGCTTGCAGGCACTGCTGCGCCGGGCGCGCAGCGGAACTCCCGCCGCCGAGGAGACACGCCTGCGGTGTGGCGACCTCACCCTCGACGACCCCCGCCACGAAGTCCGCCGAGCGGGCCAACTCATCGAACTCTCCCCCACCGAATACCGTCTGCTGCATTACCTGCTGAGTCACCAGGGGCAGGTCCTCTCCCGCGCCCAGATCCTCGAGGCCGTGTGGCAGTACAGCTTCGGCGGGGACTCCGTCGTCGTCGAACGCTTCATCTCCAACCTCCGACGCAAGATCGACCATGGCCGTACGCCGCTGCTGCGCACCGTGCGCGGTGTCGGCTACACCCTCCGAGAGCAGGACGACTCGTGACACTCCGCGGCCGTCTTCCCTGGGCCTTCTCCAGCGTCCGCCTGCGTCTGCTCGCGGGGCTCGCCGTTCTCCTGGTCGTCGGCCTGGTGGTCAGCGCCGTCATCAGCGCCCTGCTCCTGGATGACTTCCTGGACAAGCGAAACCAGGACACCCTCAAGGCCAACTCCGAGCGTTTGACACGGGTCATCGGCCAGGGACCGCAGACCGCCAACGCCGACCAGCTCGGCGCCCTGCTCAGCTCGCCCCTGGGCACGGTGGCCGTCGACGAGGACAACAAGGTCCTGCTGAGCACCGGTTCCGCGGCCGGAGCCGCCGACGAGCTGGCCGCGCTCAGCGCGACGGCACCCGCGGGAAGCGTCGTCACCTTGGAGGGGGGCGACCTCAGCGCCGTACGCATCCCCAGTCCCGGCCTGGTCATCGACCGCGGGCCCGCCGAAGGCACCGTGACACCGGCGACTGTCGTCCTCAGCATCGACACCTCCGTCGACGACGCCACCACCGACGCGCTCATCAGACGGCAACTGGCTTTGATCGGCGGCACGTTGCTGGTGCTGCTGGGGCTGTCCGTCATCGTTCTGCGTCTGGGTATGCGCCCGCTCGCCCGCATGGCCCGCAGCGCCGACGCCATCGCCGCGGGCTCCCTGACCGAGCGGCTGCCCACCCATCGCAACGGCAGCGAAGCCGACCTGCTGGCCAAGGCGGTCAACCGGGCGTTCGACGCCCAGGCCCGCGCGGAGGCGACCGTGCGCTCGCTGGCCGCCGACACCTCCCACGAACTGCGCACCCCGCTGTCCACCATCTCCGGATGGCTCGATCTGCACCGCCAAGGCGGCCTTTCCGGACCTGGCCTGGAGACCGCACTCGAGCACATCGAGAACGAAGTGGGGCGGATGCGCCTGCTCGTGGAGGAACTCTCGCTGCTCGCCCGCCTGGACGCCGGCCGGCCCGTCGAGCAGGACGATGTGGACCTCACCGTCCTGGCCGCCGGCGTCATCGAGGACGCCCAGATCATCTACCCCCAACGCGACATCGCCATGGCGCCCGCCCTGCCCGCACCCGTCATCGGGGATGCCGCCCGTCTCCAGCAGGTCCTGCGCAATCTCGTCGGCAACGCCGTCCAGCACACCCCGGCTCAGACCTCCGTGCGCGTCGAGGTCACCCTCAGCCGTGACACCGTGGAGCTGACTGTCATCGACAACGGTCCTGGAATCTCCCCCGAGGACCTGCCCCGCGTCTTCGAGCGGTTCTGGCGCGCCGAGGCCAGCCGGAGCCGCGCGTACGGCGGTTCCGGTCTCGGCCTGGCCATCGTGGAGGCCATCGTCCACGCCCACCACGGACAGGTGGCCGTGTACTCGGACGTGGGAGTCGGAACCACCGTCACCATCCGGCTCCCGCGTGGCCATCGGCCGTGACGACTCACGCACGGCACACCGGGCACGGAAGGCGTAGGGCCTGTGCGCCTGGCTGAACGCCGTTGAACGTGCGGGCACCTCTGTGCGGTCGGTCCCTTACGAGGCCGCTCGCAGCCGGTTCGCGATGAAGCTCGTGTGGGTGATGCCGGGCACGATGAGCCCGCTCTCATAGGCGAAGGCGATCAGGTGCCCTCGCCGGCGGAGTCCGAGCTTGCTGAGCATGTGCGTGATGTGGGTCTTCACGGTGAGCGGACTGAGGTCCAGATCGCGGGCGATGGAGGCGCTGTCCTGACCGCGCGACAGCATCGTGAGGATCTCGCGTTCTCTGCGGGAGAGATCTCGGGTGAGTTCGGGCGTGACCCGTGCCTGAGCCGTGTTGACAGCCGGAGCCGTGCCCAGGGCCACGACAAGCCCACCCCGGCTCACGGTTTCCAGGGCCGCGATCAGCTGTGACGCGCTGACGTCGGCGGCGAGAATGCCCGTGGCGCCGGCGCGCACCTGGGCGTCGACCTCCTGAGCGCGGGAAGCGCCGAAGACAACGGTCCGGGCCACGGCACAGGTCTCGCTGATCAGAGCGGTGAAGTCGTCCGGCTCAGCCGCCTGGATGGAGCGGTCGAGCAGGACGAGGTCCGCCTCGACGCCGCCATGGAGCAGGTCCCTGAGGTCGCCGCTGTGCACGGCGGTGCCGGCCACCCTCATGGAGCTACTCGAATCGATCACCTTGGTGAGGGCGGCCCGCACAAGGGACGGCCCGCCCGCGACAATTACTTGGTTCACGGGTCCTTCTTCTGCCTCACGGACCGGGATGACCCGACACATCATTCACACCGCACTTGACGGTCGGCCCGCAGTCGGCCTGAGCGTTTCTTGACGGCTGCCTCAGGAATTCGTCCGCCCGCAACCGGTTGACAATCCTGCTGTAGCAAATACCGTACTGCCCATGGGACAGCTTCCGCAGCTCACGGTCTCCGCGACCTTGGGTGACCAGGCGTACACGGCGATCCGTGAGGCGATCGTCTCGGGCGTCCTCGAGCGGGGTCAGAAGGTGACCGAGCGGGGGCTGGCCGAGTCTCTCGACATCAGCGCGACACCGGTGCGCGAGGCGTTGCGCCGCCTGGAGCAGGACCGGCTGGTGGAGAGGACCGGCCCCCGCTCCGTGCGCATCGCGAAGTACGCGGAGGAGGAACTGCGGGAGTTCTCCATGATCGGCGACTCGCTCCGCGCGCTGGCCGCGCGGCTGGCCGCGGAGAAGTCGACCGCGGCACAGAGACGGCAGATGCGTACCGTCCTCGACGAGGCCGACCGTCTGTGCAGCCAGACGGCCGAAGTCAGTCCCGGCAGCGCCGACGAGCGGAAGCTGATCGAGGAGATCCTGCACTGCATGCGACAGTTCCATGAGCTGGTGGACCAGGCCAGCGGGAACGCGACCCTGCTGCAGATGCTGCACATGGTCGACGCCTTCGGCCCGGACGAACGACGCAACAGCGTCCTGTCCGAGATCAGCGACGAACGGCGCAGCGCCGTGGATGCGCGCTATCACCAGCACCGTGCCATCTACGACGCCATCGCCGCCGGAGACGGCAGCCGGGCGGAGGAGCTGATGAACGCGCACAGCCGGTCGTCCAGCTCCTCCCTGCTCACGGCGCGCTTCTCGAACTGAAAGTCACCTGAAGGGGTCACTCGCCCGCCCCCTTCGAAGCTATAGCAAATGGCATCAGAGGCGCTACACCCCGTACGTGCTATGGCATATGGCAAAGGAGCCGCCATGCCCAACATCTCCGCGCCCGTGGAAGGGCCCTCCCACGGAGAGTCCACCGCCCCGCGGCGAATGAGCGCCGGCACCGTCCTGTGGGTGACCCTGGCCGTCTTCGCCCAGGAATCGGTGTGGAACTTCTACGACGCGCAGGTCCCCTCCGAGCTGCGGCAGTACATCGCCTCCGCCGGCCTCGTCGGGCTGATCATGGGTATGGACAACGTCCTCGGGGTCCTGATCCAGCCCTGGATGGGATTCCTGTCCGACCGTCGCGCTCGCGACGGCAAGGGCCGTTGGGCGATCATCCTGACCGGAGCCGCCCTGGCCTCGGTGCCCTTCGCCCTGATCCCCTGGACGCACGGCCTTCCGCTGCTCATGCTCTGCGTCGTCGGCTTCGCGGCCATGGCCAACGCGTTCAAGGGCATCACGGAGACCCTGGTCTCCGACTACGTCGCCCCCTCCCACCGGGGCAAGGCGCAGGGCTTCGTGAAGGCCGGCGTCAGTCTCACGATCGTCGTCTCGTCGCTGATCAGCCTGCTCGTCGTCGACCGCAGCATCACCCTGGCGTTCGCCATCCCGCCCGTCCTCATGCTGCTGTTGCTCACGACGTCCTGGTTCTTCCTGGGCCGCCGACATCACCCCGCCGCGAACCCACCGTCCGCCGACTTCGCCTCACCCTGGGCGGTCATGAAGGACATGGTGCGCGACCCGTCCCGCGCCCGGGCCCTGCTCATGCTGGGCATCTTCTGCTTCGCCGGCATGTGGTCCGCTCTGCGCTCGCTCATGACCCCGTACGGCACCGAGGCACTGGACCTGTCCCGCGGCTCGGCGGGCGGGCTCGCGCTACCCGGCGCCGTCGCCTTCCTGGTCTGCGTCGTCCCCCTCGCCTACGCCTCGTCCCGGCTGGGCCAGGTGCGCGCCATGCGCTACGGCGTCGGCGTGTTCATCGTCGGCCTGCTCATCGGCTTCTCCGTCCCCACGGTTCCCGGCACGGTCATCGCCATGGTGATCGCTTCCGTGGGCTACGCGGCCTTCGCCGTCAACGCGCTTGTCGCGTTGTGGAACCTCGCTCCCAGCAGACACGTCCTGGGCACCTACACCGGCCTGTACACCGTCGCCTCGTCCACCGGTGCGGCGCTCGGCCCCGCCCTGCTCGGCCTCACCGTCGACGCGACCGGATGGCGCTTCATGCTCCTGAACGGCGCGGTGTTCGCCACGATCACCTTCGCCGTCTTCACCCGCCTGGCCCGCCGAATCACTCCCCCCTCGCACTGACCCGTCGCCCCATATCCCCTCACCAGGAAAGACAGAGACCCTCATGGAGTTGCGCATCCTCGCTCCCACCGGAGCACTCGGCGCCGGCTTCGACGCCGCCGCCTTCCGACGCGGCGTCGCGGCCCGCCCGCACGTCATCGCGTGTGACGCCGGATCGACCGACTCCGGACCGGCCGCACTCGGCTCGGGAAACCCCAAGCTCTCCGACCAGGCCGTCACCCGCGACCTGCGCCTTCTGCTCACCGCACGCGACGAACTGGGCGTGCCGCTGATCATCGGATCCTGCGGCACCAGCGGCCGGGACACCGGAGTCGACCGCGTCGCCGCCCTCGTACGCGACATCGCCGCGGCGCAGAACCTGCACTTCAAACTGGCTCTGATCTACTCCGACCAGCCGACCGAACGTCTCCAGCACCTCTACGACGCCGACCGCCTCCAGCCGCTGCCGCACGCCCCCGAGATCGACCGGGAGCTGTTCGCCCGCAGTCACACGGTCGCCATGATGGGTGTCGAACCCATCCAGGAGGCTCTGGACGCCGGCTGCGACGTCATCCTGGCCGGACGCGCAAGCGACACCGCGCTCTTCGCCGCGCTCCCCCACATGCTCGGCGCCGACCCCGGCCTGACCTGGCACATGGCCAAGACCATCGAATGCGGCGCCGCCTGCGCCATACCCCCGTCCGCCAACGGCCTGCTCGTGCACCTGCGAAACGACCACTTCGATGTCACCACGCTCGCCGAAGGCAGCCGTCTCACCCCCAGGTCCGTCGCCGCCCACACGCTGTACGAGAACGCCGACCCGTATCGCGTCGCGGAGCCGTCGGGCACCCTCGACACCAGCGACGCCACCTACGAGGCGATCGACGAACGCACCGTCCGGGCGCGCGGAGCACGCTTCGTCCCCGCGAACGGCTACAGCAACAAACTCGAAGGCGCCGAACTCGTCGGCTACCAGACCGTCATCGTCGGAGGAGTGCGCGACCGAGTGGTCATCCGGCGCCTGCCCGACCTGCTCCCCTTCGCCAAGAAGTACTTCGCGGACAAGATAATCGACGTGTTCGGCGGCGTCGTGGACCCCGACGACGTCGACATCGACTTCCGCCTCTACGGCGACGGGGCTGTACTGGCCACCGCGGAACCGGAGTCGCTGCGCCCTCGCGAACTCGGCGTCCTCATCACGGTTACGGCACCCGACCAGGCAACGGCCCACGCGGTCGCCACCTTCGTCGCGCACGCCAGCAGCCACCTGCCCATACCGGAATACGACGGGCTGGTCTCCACCCTCGCCTACCCGTACTCCCCGCCCGAGATCGACCGCGGCCCCCTCTACCGGTTCACCCTCAACCACGTCGTCACCGGAGTCAGTCCCACAGAACTGTTCCGCACCACCACCGAGGAGCTGTGACCCATGACCACTCTGCTCGACTACTGCTCCCTGGTGCGGTCCAAGAACGCCGGTCCCTTCACCCTCACCTTCGACTTCATGTGCCACGACCAGGCCGCCTATGACGCCCTCGTCGCCAGCGGCTTCCTCAACAGGGAACTCTTCGCCGACCTCTACGGCGCCGACCCCGCCGACATCCTGCTCGTCAACCACCCGCTCGCTCTCGCCGTGAAGGTCTCCCTCCCCCGCCCGACCGTCCAGGGCGACCTGCACGACAGCGACTGCTACGCGGGCCAGCAGTACGCCCCCCTGATGGACCTCGCCGTGAGCGACGTGGACAAGGAGCACCACGGATGACCGCCGAACGCCCCCTGACCCCCTGGGACCTGCCCGCCGGGCACCCTGGCATCGCCTTCCTCACGGGCCCCACGACCTTCTTCGCCCTCGCCCGCGACCCCCGCTTCTCCTATTGCCTCTACGTGCCCACCGACCACACCCCCGCCGGTCCACCCCTCCCCCTGGTGGTCACCGTCCACGGAACAAGACGCCGCGCTGAAGCACTCCGTGATGCCTTCGCCGACTTCGCCGACCGCCACAACTGCGTTGTCCTCGCCCCGCTCTTCCCCGCCGGAATCACCGGCCCGAACGACGTGGACAGCTACAAGCTCCTCTCCCCTGCCGGATTCCGCCCCGACGAAGCCCTGCTCGACATGGTCGACGAAACCGCGGCCCGCTGGCATGTGCGCGCCGACCGCTTCCACCTCCACGGTTTCTCCGGAGGAGGCCAGTTCGCCCACCGCTTCGCCTACCTCCATCCCGACCGAGTGGCGTCCCTGTCGGTGGGCGCCCCCGGGCGCGTCACCCTCCTCGACCCCACGACGACGTGGTGGCACGGCACAGCCGACATGAAGGAACAATTCGGCACCCACGCCGACCCGGCGGCTCTGCGCGGCCTTCCCGTGCAGCTGGTCATCGGCGAGAACGACACCGACGCAGCCGAACTCGCACCCGACGACGAGCGCCGGCCCGTGCCCGCGGGAACCAACCGCATGGAACGCATCAACGCGCTGCGCGCCAACTGGCGCGAACACGGCATCGACGCACGCCTCGACATCGTGCCCGGCACCGGCCACCACCACTTCGCGGTCCTCCCCGCGGTCCAGCAGTTCCTCGAAACCCAGGTGTCCGCGTCCCCCAGCTGATGGCCGACCGCTGCTGTCCTTCGAAAGGGCCTCAGATAGACAGCCGAGGTTGTACAGCCTGGGCTGTCTATCTACCATGAGGGCATGCTGCCAGCGGATGAAGTGCCCTTGACCGAGGCCGCCGTTCAGGCAGCCGGCGACATCTGGGTGGTGGTCGGCCGGCTCCGCCGCAAACTGCACGCGCTGGAAGCGGCCGAGGAAACGACGGGTGGAGACGGGGGCAGGGAGAAGGAACCGTCCCCGCCGCAGAGTTCCGTCCTGCGCCGCCTCGCCAGGAATGGCCCCGCCTCCGCCAGTGACCTCGCCGCCGCCGAGGGCGTACGGCCTCAATCGATGGCCAAGACCGTCATCGCCCTTGAAGAGGCCGGACTCGTCTCACGCAGCCCCGACCCCGATGACGGGCGGCGGCAACTCGTCTCGCTCACCGACCGGGGCCACGAACGGCGCAGGGGCGAGCGCCTCGCCCGTCAGGCGTGGCTCGCCCGTGCCCTGCAACAGCACGGCACCGAGGAGGAGGTGCGGGCGGTCATCACCGCCATGGCGCTGCTCGACAAGGTGGCGCAGGCGTGACCCGGACAGCCACGCGCAGGCAGCGTCGGGCAGAGAGGGGCGGCTTCGACCGTCGCCTGATCGCACCGATGATCATGGGCTCGATTCTCAACCCCATCAACTCCTCGATGCTCGCGGTCGCGCTGATCCCCATCGGCCGCGCCTTCGACGTGCCACCCTCGCAGACGGCATGGCTGGTCTCCGGCCTCTACCTCGCGACGGCCGTCGGCCAGCCGGTGATCGGCCGGCTTGTCGACGCGTTCGGTCCGCGTCGGCTCTATCTGCTGGGCACCGCGCTGGCCGGCCTGGCCGGACTGCTCGGCACCCTCGCTCCGAACCTGTGGGTGCTGGTCGCCTCCCGCGTCCTCCTCGGATTCGGTACCTCGGCGGCCTTCCCGGCGTCCATGGCGCTGCTGCGCTCCGAGTCCGAGCGCACCGGCCGGAAGAACCCGAGTGGCGTCCTCGCCGCGCTGTCGATTTCCAACCAGGTCATCGCGGTCGTCGGCCCGGCCCTCGGGGGCCTGCTGATCGGCACGGGTGGCTGGCACCTGATCTTCGGCATCAACGTGCCGCTGTCGCTCATGTGTCTTGTCCTGGGCGCACTGTGGCTGCCACGCGCGACGCCCCCGGGCAGGACGGCAGGCATCGATGTGCCGGGCATGCTGTGGTTCGCCGGATCACTGACCGCGTTCATGTTCTTCCTGATGAACCCGGCAGTCGCACACTGGTATCTGCCCGTGCTGGGCCTGGCCACGGGCTCGGTGTTCGTCCGCCGCGAACTCCGCACCGACCAGCCGTTCATAGACCTTCGGGTCATCGGCGGAAACGTACCGCTGCTTGCCACGTTCACCCGCCAGTGCCTCGCCTACACCACGTCGTACGCCTTCTTCTACGGCTACAGCCAGTGGCTCCAGGAGGGCCGAGGACTGAGCGCGCCGCAGGCCGGTCTGCTTCTGCTGCCGCTGTCGGCGACGGCCATCGGTGTCACCGCGCTGACGGGACGCCGTAGCCAGGTGCGGGGCAAAATCGTCGTCGGCGCGCTCTTCCAATGCCTCGGCTGCGCAGCCTTGTTGCTCCTCGGTGCCGACACTCCGGTCTGGCTGCTCGTCGTGCTCAGCGCGGTCGTCGGCATCCCTCACGGGCTGATCGGGCTGGCCAACCAGAACGCCCTGTACGCGCAGGCCGATCCGGCCCGCATGGGCTCGTCCGCGGGACTGCTGCGCACGTTCATGTACATCGGCGCACTGTTCGCGGCGGCGGCGAGCGCCGTGTTCTTCCACGATGGCGCCACCAGTTCCGGACTGCATGCCATGGCCTGGCTGCTCATCGGCGTGACCGCGTTGTTCCTGCTCCTCTGCATCGCCGACCGGTCATTGAGCGGCGTCGGCACAACACCGTTGACGAAGTGAGTTAACGTCGATAACTTATCGACGTTAACTCAGATGGGAGCAGCCCGTGACCACGCTTGCCGCCGAAGACGTCTACGCTCTCGCGCCGTACGCCAAGACCCTCGGAGTCGTGTTCGACGAGATGACGGCAGCCGGCGTTCGAGCCACGCTGGCGCACGATCTCTCGCTGTCCACGGTGGGCGGTGGGCTCCACGGAGGAGCGTTGATGGGACTCGCCGATGTGAGCGGTGCCGTATGCGCCGCCCTGAACGGTCCGGTCGGCGCCGCACCGGCCACCGTGGAGTCGACCACGCACTTCCTTCGGCCGGCCCACACAGACGTCGTCGCGACAGCTCGTCCCCTGCGGGTGGGTCGCAACACCGTCGTCGAGGTCAACGTGCATGACGCCCAAGGCGAACTGTGCGCCCGGGTGACCCAGGTGGTCACCACCGTCAACCCGAAGACATCCTGATGTCGCTCTCACTCGAAGGCTCCTGACTGTGACCGGCTCCCGCGTTCGCGCCGCCAAGGGCCAGGGCGGTCTGCTCCGCGACCAGCTTCTCGACATCGCCGGTCAGCTACTGGAAGACGGTGGCGCCGACGCTCTGACGATTCGCGCGGTAGCGACAAGTGCGGGCGTCACCCCGCCGGCCGTCTACCTCCACTTCGCCTCGAAGAGGGAACTCGTCCACGCCACGTGCCTGCGCGTGTGGGATTCACTGTTCATCGAGTTGGAAACGGTGTCCCGGGGGATCTCGGACCCTGTGACGGCGCTCTATGAAACCTGCGTCGCATACATCGCGTTCGGGCTTCGCCATCCCTCCCAGTACCGACTGGTGATGGATGGCGAGGCCACCGAAGCCAGTCGCCGGAACGAAGACGCGTGCTTCCGCTATTTCCGGGACAAGGTCACCGCCTGTCGCGATGCCGGAGTACCGGTGGAGAGCAGGACCGAAACCGCCAGACTGCTCTGTGCCGGCGTGCACGGCGCGGTTTCCCTCCTGATCCACCAGGAACGTGACGCATGGCCTCCCGACACCGCTCGCTATGCCACCCGGGCGGCGTCCTCAGCCGTCCACGGCATACTTCTCACCGCGTCTCACGCGTCCAGACCTTCGATGTCTGCCGTGCTGCGGTCGGACTGAACCTCGTCGGTGCCGAGCACGGCGAGTAGCTCGAGTTTGGCGACCGAGTCGGTTCCAACGGCCGGGGTGAACCAGAGGAGTCGTTGCCGTCCGTCCTCGCTGAACAAGCTGAGGCAATTGACCTCGAGTAACCCGAGTTCTGGATGTATCAGACGCTTTCTGTCATGGCGTCGGAACTCGACATCGTGCCGCGCCCAATGTTCGCGGAACTCGGGGCTGCGCGCGGTCAGCGCCGTGATGATCGCGGTGACTTCGGGGTCGTTGCCGCGCCGGGCCGAGGCCGCACGCAGGTCGGCGACGAAGGATCGGGTGACCTTGGCGTGGTCCTCGGGCGGGTACAGCGTCCGCGCTGCCGGGTCGGTGAACCACCGGTACAGGAAGCTCGCGGTCCATCCGGTCGTGGACGGTGGCGGGCCGAGCAACGCACGGGCCAGCGGGTTCTGTACGAGCATGACGCGCAGGTCGGTGACCACCTGGGCCGGTGTGCCGTCCAGGCGGTGCATCAAGTCCAGCATCCCTGGGTGAACGTGGTCGGCCGGACCACCGGGCCGGGGCACCGGACGGCCCGCCAGGGCAAAGAGGTGATCGCGCTCCTCCCGGCTCAGTCGGAGTGCCCGGGCGAGCGCGGCGAGCATCTGCTCGGAGGGCTGGACGCCCGCCCCGCGCTCCAGCTCGATGTAGTAGTCGACCGAAGCACCGGCCAGCTGAGCGACCTCTTCACGGCGAAGACCCGATACACGGCGGCCTCGCCCGGTCGGCAGGCCGACATCCGCGGGTCGTATGCGATCACGGCGTGACTTCAGAAAGCCGCCCAGTTCGGAAAGGTTCACCCCACCACTCTGATCTGACCGCTCCTCGCTTGCCAGGGGTTGCCAACCCCTGCATCGGAAACCCTGGTTGCCGTCTGTGCGGGAGTTACGGCGCCGTCGCCAGGCGGGGCAGAGGCGGTGCGGGCCGGTGGATGCGGCCGGTGCCGTGCGACAGGGGCAGGCCCGTGCCGCGGTTGGCGTGGGCGATGATCTCCGCGGTGATGGATATGGCTGTCTCCTCGGGAGTACGGGCACCGAGGTCCAGGCCGATCGGTGAGTGCAGCCGGGCCAGTTGCTCCTCGGGAACGCCGGCTTCCCGGAGCAGGTCGCTGCGGTGGCCGTGGGTGCGCCGGGAGCCCATGGCGCCGACGTAGCCGACGGGGAGGGCGAGCGCCAACCGCAGCAGGGGGACGTCGAACTTGGCGTCGTGGGTCAGGACGCAGACCGCGGTGCGGGCGTCGGTCTCGGTGGCCGCGAGGTAGCGGTGGGGCCAGTCGGTGACGATCTCGTCGGCGTACGGGAAGCGGGCCCGCGTGGCGAAGACGGGGCGGGCGTCGCAGACGGTGACGTGGTGGCCGAGGAACCGGCCGGCCTGGCTGAGGGCGGCGGCGAAGTCGACGGCGCCGAAGATCAGCATGCGGGGGCGGCGTGCGTGGGTGTGGACGAGGACGGTCAGCTTCGTGGGGCAGGTGTCGGTGTCGCCGCCGACCTCGATGGGGGCGGTGCGGCCCGCACGCAGGAGTGCGTGGGCGTGCGCCACGACCACCTGGTCGTTCTCGCCGCCGAGCGTGCCGTCGTGGGGCCCTTCGGCGGGGACGTGGAGGGTGCGGCCGAGGAGTTCGCCGGGGCCGTCGATGATGTGGGCTACGGCGCAGGAGCGTCCCGCGGCCACGGCTTCGAGGGCTGCGACGAGGTGGGGCTCGGCGGCGGGGTCCACGCGCTGGACCAGTACGTCGATCTCGCCGCCGCAGGTCAGGCCGGCGGCGAAGGCATCGTCGTCGGAGTAGCCGAAGCCGGCGCGGGTGGGTGGCCCGCAGTGTGCGAGGACGTCTTGGCACAGTTCGTAGACCGCCGCTTCGACACAGCCGCCGGAGACGCTGCCGACCGCGGTGCCGTCCGTGTCGACGGCGAGGGCGGTGCCGACGGGCAGCGGTGCACTGCCACTGACCTGGACGACGGTGGCGAGGGCGAACGGGCGGGCCTCGCGGCACCACTGGCGCAATGTGTCCGCGATGTTCAGCATGGCGGGCTTTCCGTGAGATCGGCGAGTTGAGGGGACCGCCGCCGCGCCCTGGGGAAAGGGCACGGCGGCGGCCATGGTGTTCAGAGCAGGGCTTCCGGAGTGATGGGCAGTTCCCGGATCCGGCGGCCGGTGGCGTTGAAGACCGCGTTGGCGATGGCGGGCGCCACTCCGACGATGACGATCTCACCGAGCCCCTTGACGCCGATCGGGTCGGCCTCGTAGTCCTCCCCCTCGATGTAGATCGCCTTCATGTCGGGCATGTCGGCGTGGGTCGGCACGAGGTAGTCGGCCAGGTTGGCGTTGACGATCCTGCCGTCGCGGTGGTCGGTGACCGTGTGCTCCAGCAGGGCCTGACCGATACCGCCGGTCATGGCCCCGATGGCCTGGCTGTCGGCGAGTCTTGGGTTGATGATCCGGGCGGCGTCGTACACGCCGACCATGCGCCGGACCCGTACCAGGCCGAGGCGGGCGTCGACGGCCACCTCGGCGAACGTCGCGGCGTAGGCGTAGAAGGAGAACTTCTCCGATTCCGACGCCCCGGCGTACGAGCCGATCGCTTCGAGGTGACTGCGGTTGTTCCGGGCCAGGAGGCGCTGGTACGTCTCCCCGCGTGTGGGCTCGTCCTTCACATACAGCCGACCGCCTCGTACGACGATGTCTGCGGCGTCGGCTCCGTACAGCGGCGAGTCCTCGTCCCTGACCGCGAGCGAGATCGCCTGCTCGCGCAGCTTGTCGCAGCCGTCCTGGACGGCGGATCCGACACTGGCCATGGTCCGCGAGCCGTGGTGGCCGGGGGCCGGGGGCATGAGGGAGTCGCCGAGCCGGAAGGTCACCTGACGCATGGTCAGGCCTAGGGCGTCGGAAGCGACCTGGGTCATGGACGTGGCCGTGCCGGGGCCCATGTCGCTGGCCGAGGACTGCACCAGGGCAGTGCCGTCGGCGTCGAGCCTGACCGAGGCATGGGCCTCGCTGCGCTCGGTGTCGTAGACACCTGCGGCCATGCCCATACCGATGAGCCAGTCACCGTCACGCGTCGAGCGGGGCTTGGGGTTGCGCCGGTGCCAGCCGAACTCGCGGGCGCCCGCGAGGTAGCACTCGCGCAGGCGGCGGGTGGAGAACGGCCGCCCGCTGGACTCGTCATCGGCCGGTTCGTTGCGCAGCCGCAGCTTCAGCGGGTCCAGGCTCAGTTCGTGGGCGAGCTCGTCCATCGCCGACTCGATGGCGTAGGAGGCGGTGGAGTAGCCGGGACCGCGCATGAACCACGGCGTGCTCACGTCCAGCGGGACATGACGATAGGCCTGGCGGACGTTGGGTGTGCTGTAGAGCATCCGGCCGGGTTGCAGAACGCCTTCGCTGTGCCTTTCGTAGCGGGAGTTCTCGGTGCGGATGTCGTGCGCCGACGCGGTCAGGCGGCCCTGCCGGCTGGCGCCCAGCCGCAGGTCGTACTCGTATGCGGGCCGGTATCCCACGCCGAAGTACAACTGCCTGCGGGTGAGAACGAGTTTCACGGGACGTTTCACTTCGCGGGCGGCCAGGGCCGCGATGACGGAGTGCACCCAGGCGCGGGCGGCGCTGCCGAAGCCGCCGCCGACAAAGGGCGAGATGACGCGGACGCGGTCCGGCGGAATGCCGAACTCGCCGGACAGGGTGGCCACGGTGCCCTGCACGTCCTGGGTCTTCTCCCAGACGGTCAGCCGGTCACCGTCCCAGCGGGCGACGATGCCGGCCGGCTCTATCGGGTTGTGGTGGTTGCGGGCCATCCGGTACGTCAAGTCCAGCCGGACCGGGGCGGAGTCCAACGCTCCGTCGGCGTCGCCGCGTGCATAGGTCTCCGGTTCGTCGGCGGGGTCGGCCACGCTGATGTCGGTCGAGACAGGCTCGGCGTCGTAGGCGACCTCCACCAGGCTCGCGGCGTGCTGTGCGACCTCCAGCGTGGTCGCCAGCACGACCGCGACGGGCTGTCCGAAGAACCGGACCCGGTCGTCCTGGAACGGGCGCAGCGGCTCACCCGGCGGGAATCCCCCTTCGACGGGCGGCAGTTCGGGTGCGTTGAGGTGGCTGATCACCTTCAGGACGCCCGTCTGGCCTTCGGCGGCACGGGTGTCGATGCCGGTGACACGGCCACGGCCGACGCTGCTGTCGACGATGACCGCGTGCACGACCCCGTCGGGGCTGTTGTCGGCGGCGTACTTCGCTCTCCCGGTCACCCTCAGCCGTGCGTCGACCCGGGGCACCGCCGCACCGACCGCTGCCTGTGGCTGGCTCATGCGGTGCCTCCTACGGTGCGCAGCTGGCGTTCGACGGTGCGTGTGAGCAGCTCGGCCTTGAAGCCGTTGTGCGTGAGGGGGCGGGCCCCGTCGGCCGCGTGCCCGGCGGCCTCGGTCCACAGCCGGTCCGAGGGGCGTTCGCCGATGAGGGCCTGCTCGACGGCGGGCAGCTTCCAGGGCACGGTGCCCACACCGCCGGCGGCGACCTTTGCCGCTCGGATCACGCCGCCGCCGATGTGCAGGGCGACCGCGGCCGAGGTGAGCGCGAACTCGTAGGACTGACGGTCGCGCACCTTCAGATAGCCGGACCTCAGTGGGCGCGGATGGGCCGGGATCTCCACAGCGGTGATCAACTCGCCTGGTTTCAGGGCCTGTTCGCGGTTCGGCGTGCTGCCCGGCTGAAGCAGGAAATCAGCGAAGGGCATGGTGCGTTCGCCGTCCGGGCCCAGCAGGTGGAGGGTGGCCTCCAGTGCGGCGAGGGCGACCGCGAGATCGGAGGGGTGCGTGGCCACGCAACTGTCGGAGGTGCCGAGGATCGCGTGGCTGCGGTTGTAGCCGTCCCGCGCCGCGCACCCGGAGCCCGGCTCGCGCTTGTTGCAGGCGGCTGTCACGTCCCGGAAGTAGGTGCACCGGGTGCGCTGCATGATGTTGCCGCCGATGGTGGCCATGTTCCGCAGTTGGGCCGAGGCGCTCAGTTCCAGCGCCTGGGAGATGACGGGGTACAGGGAGCGCACCTTGGGATGAGCGGCGGCCTCGGCCATGCGGACCAGGGCGCCCAAGCGCAGGCCTCCGCTCCTGGTGACGGTGACCTCGCGCAGCGGCAGGGCGCTGATGTCGACAAGCGAGCCCGGGCGTTCGACGGTCTCCCGCATCAGGTCGACGAGCGTGGTGCCGCCCGCGATGTAACGCCCGCCGCGCCGACCGGCGTTGAGGGCCTCTCGCGTGTCCGCGGCCTTGGTGTAGGTGAAGGGATACATGGGAATCGGTCCTCACTTCCGGCCGGCGGCCTGCTCGACCGCGCGCCCGATCTTCACGTAGCAGCCGCACCGGCAGAGGTTGCCGCTCATCCACTCCCGGATCTCCTCCGGGGAGCCGGTGTGACCCTCCTGGATGCACCCGACGCCGGACACGATCTGGCCCGACGTGCAGAAGCCGCACTGGAAGGCGTCCTGGTCGATGAACGCCTGTTGCAGCGGGTGGAGCCGGTCGCCCTTCTCCAGACCCTCGATCGTGGTGACCTCGGTACCCTCCAGCCGCACCGCCAGGGTCAGGCAGGAGTTGACCCGTCGCCCGTCGACCAGGACCGTGCAGGCGCCGCAGGCACCGGCGTTGCAGCCCTTCTTGGAACCGGTCAGGCCCAGGCGCTCGCGCAGCAGGTCGAGAAGCGAGGTGCGGTTGTCGATCGCGACGGTGTGCCGGACGCCGTTGACCGTCAGGGAGACGCGGCTGCCGGGCGCCGCCTCGGCAGCCACCGCCGCCTCGGCGCCGAGCGGCGGGGACCCGGCGACCAGGCCACCGGCCGCGACCGCTCCCCCGACGGCCGTGCTCGCGGCGATGAAGGTACGCCGGGACGGCACGGAGGGGGGCACAAGGGGGTCGACGGGGGAAGTCGCTGCTGGGTCGGGACGTTCGGTGGACATGTCCACGCTCCCTCGGTGTGGGTACGGGTGGTGAAGGGCGTACCGGTGGTCGCGTCGATCGCGAGGGTGCACCGGTTGCTGGGACGGGCTGTTCCAGGTACCGGGCGGCACGGCGGGCTGGTACCTCCGGCTGGCGCGGGTCTCGCCGGTCTACGGCTGGGGAAGTCGGCCGGCGTCCTGAGCGCCCAGCCCGTCATGACCAGGCAGTAGTCGTGGGATGGATCGGCCTTGCGAGCGGCGCGAGGTCGTCAAGCCGAGCCGCCCGTCGGCCACCAGGACGACGTCACTGTCGGCGGCCGGGAGCCGGGCATGGGCGGCACCGCGGCCCGAGGAGCCACCGGCGATCAGAGCAAGGGTTCGGGACACCCACCCAGCCTTCACCACTTGACTCACAGTCATCCAGAGGTTGTTGCACCAAGCATGTTTATGTCTGCCGGCGGCCATGGAGCGGCGCGCGATTCCCCGGCCCGGCCGTCCAGTGCGGCACCAGCCGCACGTCAACCGGCGACCGCATCCGACATCGGCGAGCTGTCACCGCAGCCCTCGCTCCCCCTGCCCGACACCGGAGACGGTCTGCCCAGCGCGGCTTCGCTGCCCGGCAACGATGCGAACTCGTTGGACGCCACCCCCTCCACAACCGCCGCTACCGGACGGTAATGTCGCGCCCCGCCGGACGCACGTGGCCGGCGGGTGAGCGCGAAGGGGCCCTCATGGCGATGGACATGCCGGCGGAGATACAGGCGGCCCACGACCGGTGGGAGCGCATGTGGACGCACCGTGAGCAGTTGCTCAAGGTGGCCCGCCGCAGGTCGATGTCCCTGGAGGACGCCGAGGACGCCGTGCACGAGGCGATGCTGCGCGCGGCGGAGCGCCCCGACCTGGACGACGAGCGGCTCGCCGCCTGGCTGACGACGGTGACGATTCGTCTGTGCGTCGACCGGTACCGGCAGGTCAGCCGGGAGGCCGAGGTGCGCAAAAGCCCGACGCTGATCGCTCCCGGTCCTGTGCCGGTCGAGGAGGCGGTGTGCGACCGGGCCGAGGCCAGATGGCTGGCCGTGCGCAGCGGGGAGCTGCCCGCGCGCCAGGCGGAGGCGATCCGGCTGAAGTCGGAGGACCTGGATGTGAGCCAGGTCGCCGTGCGGATGGGCCTGAGCTACCGGACGGTCGAGTCGCTGCTGGCCCGGGCCCGCCGGACGCTGCGCAACTCGCTGGCCGGCACGCTCGGTCTCGCGCTGTTCCTGTGCGGCCGGGGCAGGCCGCGGGCGAGTCATGCCCAGGCCCTGGCGGTGGCCTCGACGGCGGCGACGCTGGCCGTGGCCGGCTTCGTGCTGCCGTACGCCGACGACTGGGACGGACAGGGCGCGGCGCCTCGGGTCGCCGTATCCCCGCAGCCGGAGGCGTGGCAACAGCCGGACGAGGACGGCCGGGCAACGGCTCCGGGCGGGCGGGCGGCCCCGGACGCCTCGACCGCCGCCGCCCCGGAGGCGAGGCGGACCCCGGACGCCCGGTCGCTGCTGCCGCTGTCGGTGCCGCCCCTGCCGAAGATCACCACCGCACCGGACCTGACCGCTCCCGAACTGCCTGACGTGCCCGACGTCCCAGAACTCCCGACCATCTCGGACGCCCCGGAGGCCCCGGACGCACGCGACCTCCCACGAGCCGTACCCAGCGCCCCCGCCCTCCCCGCGACCCCCGAGACTCCGGAAGCACCCGCCGCGCCCTCCGCCCCCACCCCGGTCGACGCGCTGCCATAGCCCCCGCTCAGCCCGTCCGAAAGAAGATTCGCGTCCGCCGCACCCACCGCCCCACCCCCGTCCACGCACTGCCATAGCCCTCCCTCAACCCCGTCCCAAAAAAATCCGTGTCCGCCGCGACGGACGCCCCGCCCCTCCCCGTAGAGCAGATGTCAGGGCTGCTCCACGGCTGAAGGGTGAACCGGATGGGTGTCGAGATCTGTGTGGAAGGGCTGACGAAGTCCTTCGGTCACCAGGTCATCTGGCAGGACGTCTCGCTGACGCTGCCCGCCGGGGAGGTCTCGGTCATGCTCGGCCCCTCGGGCACGGGCAAGTCGGTGTTCCTCAAGACGCTCGTGGGACTGCTCAAGCCGGAGCGCGGGTCGATCACGGTTCAAGGCCGGGACATCACCAAGCTGCGTGAGCACGACCTGTACGAGGTGCGGAAGCTCTTCGGCGTGCTGTTCCAGGACGGCGCGCTGTTCGGGTCGATGAACCTGTACGACAACATCGCCTTCCCGCTGCGTGAGCACACCCGCAAGCCGGAGAGCGAGGTCCGGCGGATCGTGCTCGAGAAGATGGACATGGTCGGTCTGATCGGCGCGGAGGAGAAGCTGCCCGGCGAGATCTCCGGCGGTATGCGCAAACGGGCCGGACTGGCCCGGGCGCTTGTCCTCGACCCGGAGATCATTCTGTTCGACGAGCCGGACTCGGGGCTGGATCCGGTGCGCGTCGCGTATCTCAACCAGCTGATCGTCGACCTGAACGCCCAGATCGACGCGACCTTCCTCATCGTCACGCACGACATCGCCTCGGCCCGCCAGGTCCCGGACAACATCGGGCTGCTGTTCCGCCGCGAGCTGGTGATGTTCGGGCCCCGCGACCGCCTGCTGACCAGCGACGAACCCGTCGTACGGCAGTTCCTCAACGGCCGGATGCAGGGGCCGATCGGCATGGCGGAGGAGAAGGACGCCGCCCAGGTCGAGCAGGAACTGGCCCTGATCGGCGAGCACATCGAGACCGAGCACCTCACACCCCGGCTGCTGCCCAGCCCCGGCATCCCCCGCCCGCCCCGCTGGCAGGCCATCGCGCGCCGGGAGGAGGAGGTGGCGCACGCATGAGCCTCAACCCCGTCGGCGCGCTACGTCACTCCGGCAGTCTCTGCGCGATGGCCCTGGACGTCGTACGGACTGTGCCCAAACGGCCGTTCCAAGTAAGGGAGTTCATCCAGCAGGCCTGGTTCATCGCCAGCGTCACCATCCTGCCGACCGCCCTCGTCTCCATCCCCTTCGGCGCGGTCATCGCCCTCCAGATCGGCAGCCTCACCCGGCAGTTGGGCGCCCAGTCCTTCTCGGGCGCGGCCTCCGTGCTCGCGGTGCTGCGGGAGGCCTCGCCGATCGTGACCGCGCTGCTGATCGCGGGTGCCGGCGGTACGGCGATCTGCGCGGACCTCGGGGCGCGGAAGATCCGCGAGGAGATCGACGCGATGCAGGTGCTGGGCATCGACCCGATCCACCGGCTGGTCGTGCCGCGTGTGCTGGCCTCGATGGTGGTGGCGGTGCTGCTCAACGGCCTGGTGTCGGTGGTCGGCGTGGCGGGCGGCTACTTCTTCAACGTCGTTCTCCAGGACGGCACACCGGGCGCGTATCTCGCCTCGTTCACCACGCTCGCCCAGCTCTCCGACCTGTGGGCCGCCGAGTTCAAGGCGCTCGTGTTCGGCGCGATCGCCGCGATCGTCGCCTCGTACAAGGGACTCACCGCGAAGGGCGGCCCGAAGGGTGTGGGCGACGCGGTGAACCAGTCGGTGGTGATCACCTTCATGTTGCTGTTCGTGACCAACTTCGTGATGACCGCGGTGTACTTCCAGGTCGTTCCGCAGAGGGGCTGAGCGATGAGACTTCTCGACCGCCCCCTGAAGTCCCTCGAGGACCTGGGCGCTCAACTGACCTTCTACGGCCGCTCGCTGGCCTGGACCGGCCGCACCGTGCGCCGCTACAAGAAGGAGATCCTGCGGCTGCTCGCCGAGGTCAGCTTCGGCCGGGGCGCGCTCGCCGTCGTGGGCGGCACGGTCGGCGTGATCGCCTTCCTGTCGTTCTTCACCGGCACGGAGGTGGGGCTCCAGGGGTACGCCGCGCTCAACCAGCTCGGCACGTCCAACTTCGTGGCGTTCCTGTCGGCGTACTTCAACACCCGGGAGATCGCGCCGCTGGTGGCCGGGCTCGCGCTGTCCGCGACGGTCGGCGCCGGGTTCACCGCGCAGCTCGGCGCGATGCGGATCAGCGAGGAGACCGACGCCCTGGAGGTCATGGGCGTGCCCTCGCTGCCGTTCCTGGTGACCACGCGGATGATCGCCGGGTTCGTCGCCGTGATCCCGCTGTACGTGGTCGGGCTGCTGTCCTCGTACTTCGCCGCCCGCACCATCACCACCGGCTACTACGGGCAGTCGGCGGGCACCTACGACCACTACTTCCAGCAATACCTGCCGCCGGTCGACGTGCTGTGGTCCTTCGGCAAGGTGCTGGTCTTCGCCGTCGTGATCATCCTGGTGCACTGCTTCTACGGCTACTACGCGAGCGGCGGCCCGGCGGGCGTCGGTGTCGCGGTGGGGCGGGCCGTGCGGACGTCGATCGTGGCGATCAACGTCCTTGACTTCTTCCTGTCGTTGGCGATCTGGGGCGCCAACACGACCGTACGGATCGCGGGGTGAGCCGCCGGATGAGGGTACTGAGACTGCGGTTGTACGGCGTCGTCTTCATCGCCGTACTCGCCCTGCTGCTGTCGCTGTCCGTCGCCGTCTACCGACAGGCGTTCACGCCGGTCGTGCGGATCACGCTGGAGGCCGACAGCCTGGGCAACCAGCTGGACCGGCGTGCCGACGTCAAGCTGCGCGGGCTGCTGGTCGGCGAGGTGCGCGCGGTGCGGGCCGACGGGACGAAGGCGACGCTCGACATCGCGCTCAAGCCGGAGCATGTGTCGTACATCCCGGCCGATGTGCATGCGCGGCTGCTGCCCAAGACGCTGTTCGGCGAGAAGTACGTCGATCTGGTCGTCCCCGCCGGCTCGTCCGCGCGGTCGATCCGCGCCGGCGACGTGATCACCCAGGACCGTACCCGCGTCGGCATCGAGCTCCAGCAGTTGCTGAACGACCTGCTGCCGCTGCTGCGGACCGTCCGACCCGGCGAGCTCAACGCCACGCTGTCCGCGTTCGCCACGGCCCTCGAAGGGCGCGGCGACCGGATCGGCGCCAACCTCACGCGCGTGGAGGCCTACTTGCGGAAGCTCAACCCGCATCTGCCGTCCCTGAAGGAGGACATCGCGCGGTTCGCGGACGTCGCCGAGGTGTACGGCGACGCGGCGCCCGACCTGATGCGGATCCTGCGCAACACGGTGACCACCAGCCGCACGCTGGTGGAGAAGAAGGACCAGCTCGCCGCCGCGCTCACCTCGACCACGGCCGCCGCCGGCACGGCGGGCGGCTTCCTCGACCGGACCGGTGACCGGCTGATCACGCTGGGCCGGGTGTCCCGTCCGACGCTCGATCTCTTCGCCCGCTACTCGCCCGAGTACCCGTGCCTGCTCGACGGCCTGGTCCGGCAGGAGGAAGCCTCCGAGGAGGCGTTCCGGGGCGGGAGGATGCGGATCACACTGGAAGTCGTACGGCAGCGGCCGGCGTACGAACCCGGTGAGGAGCCCCGGTACGGGGAGCGGTCGGGGCCCGACTGCCGTGGTCTGCCGCACCCGAGCGTGCCCGCGCCGCACACCAAGCTCGATGACGGTACGTCGGAGGTGTCCGGCACCCGCGCCGAACAGCGCGCCGTCGGCTCCCTCGTGGCCCCCGTCCTGGGCGTGCCCGCCGACGAGGTGCCGCCGGTCGCGACGCTGCTGTTCGGGCCGATGGCGCGCGGGACGGCGGTGAGCGTCGCATGAGCACGACGAAATCACGCCGGACCGCCGGCCCGCTGATCAAGTTCAGCCTCTTCGCCGTGGTGACGATCCTGGCGACGGCCCTGCTCGCCGCCACCATCGTGAACATCTCCTTCACCCCCACCGACACCTACCGCGCCGTGTTCAGCGACGTCACCGGCCTGGAGGAGGGCGACGACATCCGGGTGGCCGGGGTGCGGGTCGGTGAAGTCGAGGGCATCCGGATCAAGGACCGGACCCGCGCCGAGGTCACGTTCACGGTCAGCGAGGAGCGTCCGCTGCTCACGAGCACGGGCGCGGTCGTCCGCTACCGGAACCTCGTCGGGCAGCGGTACGTCGCCCTGACCGAGGGCGTGGGCGACGGCACCCGGCTGCGGCCCGGCGCGACGATCCCGCTGTCGCGGACGCAGCCCGCGCTGGACCTCAACGCCCTGCTGAACGGCTTCAAGCCGCTGTTCGCCGCGCTCAGCCCGAAGGACGTCAACCAGCTCGCGACCGAGATCATCAAGACCCTCCAGGGCGAGGGCGGCACGGTCGACAGCCTGCTCGCGCACACGGCTTCGCTCACCACGACACTCGCCGGCCGGGACAAGCTGATCGGCTCCGTGATCGACAACCTCAACACCGTGCTGGGGACGCTCGACCGGCGCGGTGCCCGTTTCTCCGGGCTGCTCAAGCAGCTGCGCCGGGTGATCTCGGGGCTGTCCGCCGACCGTGAGCCGATCGGTGAGTCGCTGGTGAGCATCGGCGACCTGACGGAAGCGACGTCGGGGCTCTTGCAGGACGCGCGTCCGCCCCTGAAGGACGACATCGCCGAGCTGACCGATCTCACCGGAACGCTCAATGACAACGAGAAGACGGTGGAGGGCGTGCTGAAGCGGCTGCCGAACAAGCTCAATGAACTGACGGGGACGGCGTCCTACGGCTCGTGGTTCAACTTCTACCTCTGCGACTTCGACGGCCGGATCGTGCTGCCGAAGACGAAGCAGGTACTCACTCCCGAGCTGCACGTGGCGAGGGCGAGGTGCGCGGGATGAGCATCCGGGTCCGAAGGAAGCGCAAGCCCCAGCCGCTGTTCAAGGTGCGCGTCGAGCCGCCGAGACTGCCGCGTGTCCGGCTTCGGCTTCCGCACCTGCCGCCCTTCCGCGAGCAGAACCCGGTGGTGATCGGCGCCGTCGGCCTGACCACCCTCGCGCTGCTGGCCGTGGCCGCGTTCAACGCGGACAGCCTGCCGGTGATCGGCGACGGCGAGACGTACAGCGCGGCCTTCGCGGAAGCGGGCGGCCTCAAGCCCGGCGACGAGGTACGGATCGCCGGGGTCAAGGTCGGCAAGGTCGAGGAGGTCGATCTGGACGGCGACCACGTCAAGGTCACCTTCAAGATCAAGGGTGACCCGGGGTTCGGCACCGCGACCGGGGCCTCGATCCGGGTCAAGACGATCCTCGGCGCCAAGTACCTGGCCCTGCACCCCAAGGGCCGGGGGCAGTTGAAGCCCGGCACCGAGATCCCGCTGACACGGACCGTCCCCGCGTACGACGTCGTACAGGCCTTCAGCGATCTGACGACCACCACGGAAGAGGTGGACACCGACCGGCTGGCGACGGCCCTGGACACCATCTCCACCACCTTCCAGGACTCGCCCGCCGAGGTACGGGCGTCCATCAAGGGCCTGTCGAAGATCTCCCGTACGGTCGCCTCGCGCGACAAGGCGCTGGGCGAACTCCTCGACCGTGCCAACGGCGTCACGGGCGTACTGGCCCGGCGCACCGAGGACTTCACCGCCCTGGTCAAGGACGGCGACGCGCTGTTCAAGGAGATCAGCAAGCGGCGCCAGGCCATCCACAAGCTGCTCAAGACCTCGGCCGCGCTCGGCGTCGAACTCTCCGGCCTGGTCGAGGACAACGCCAAGGAGATCGGCCCCGCGCTCAGGGGCCTGAACCAGGTGGTCGAGATGCTCGAACGCAACCAGTCGAGCCTGGACCGCAGCGTCCGGCTGCTCGCGCCCTACGTCCGGGTCTTCTCCAACACCCTCGGCAACGGCCGCTGGTTCGACTCCTACGTCCAGAACCTGGTCGCCGCCCCGGTGGTGCCGAGCACGGGAGGCTCACGATGAAGCGGCGCCTGGCACTGCTCCTCGCCCTGGCCCTCGTCGCCGCGGCCGTCTTCGTGCTGTGGCCGCGCCCCGGGAAGGTGCGCGTCACCGCGTACTTCCCGCGCACCGTTGGCATCTACCCCGGCTCGGACGTCCGTGTCCTCGGCGTCCGCATCGGCGAGGTGAAGACGATGACGCCGGAGGGCGGCCGGGTGCGGGTGGAGCTGGAGTACGACGAGGAGCGCAAGGTGCCGGACGACGCCCGGGCCGCGATCATCAACTCCTCGGTGGTCAGCGACCGTTATGTGCAGCTGCTGCCGGTGTACCGGGAGGGTCCGGCGCTGCGGGACGGCGCCGTCATCCCCGAGGCGCGCACGGCCGTACCGGTCGAGCTGGACCGGATCTTCGACAGCCTGCACACCACGGCCGAGGCGCTCGGCCCCGAGGGCGCCAACAAGGACGGCTCCCTGGCACGGCTGCTCGGAGTGAGCGCGGACAACCTGGAGGGCCAGGGCGGGAACATCCACCGGACCGTGAAGGACCTCTCGGAGGCGGTCACCACGCTGTCCGACGGCCGCGGGGACCTGTTCGGCACCGTGCGGAACCTCCAGGTGTTCACGGCGGCGCTGGCGGCCGACGACAAGAGCGTGCGGTCGTTCAACACCAGCCTCGCCGAGGTCGCGGAGCAGCTGGCCGGGGAGCGCAAGGACCTCGCGGCGGCGCTGCGCAACCTCGGCACCGCGCTCGGCGACGTGTCCGCGTTCGTGAAGGCCAACAAGAAGTCGCTGACCTCGAACGTGAAGGGCCTCAGCAAGGTGACCAAGGTGCTCGTCGACCAACGGGCCGCGCTGGAGGAGCTGTTGGAGGTCGCCCCCACCGGTCTGTCGAATCTCCAGAACGCCTACAACGCCTCCTCCGGCACGCTCGACACCCGCAACAACGCGCAGATGTCGCAGGATCCGGCCGCGCTGCTGTGCTCCGTCCTGCGGACCACCGGTGACGAGGGCGGCGAGAACCCGGACTGTGCGCAGCTGAAGAAGCTCTTCGGCTCCCTGCCGGAGGTGCCGAAGGCTCCCGCCGTGCCGAGTACGGGCACGGTCGACCGGACCCTCGGCGGAATCCTGGGGGGCCGCGCATGAGGCGCAAGGCAGGCACGCTCGCCTGGGCGGCGATCGGTTCGCTGCTGCTGTCCGGCTGCGAGTTCAACGGCTGGTACGACGTCGAGCTGCCGGGAGGCGCGGCCTCGGACGGCCGCGCGTACCGCGTCACTGTCGAGTTCCGCGATGTCCTCGACCTGGTGCCGCAGTCGGCCGTGAAGGTCGACAACGTGACCGTGGGCGCGGTGGAGAAGGTCGAGCTGGACGGCTGGCACGCGCGTGTACGACTCCGGGTCGCCGACTCGGTGAAGCTGCCCGCCAACGCGGTCGCCGAGCTGAGGCAGACCAGCATGCTCGGCGAGAAGTACGTGGCGCTGTCCGCCCCGCCCGGCTCCGATCCCGTGGGCCGGCTCCGCGACGGCGACCGCGTCCCGCTGAGCCGCAGCGGCCGCAACCCGGAGACCGAGGAGGTGCTGTCCGCGCTCTCGGCGCTGCTCAACGGCGGTGGGGTGGCCCAGCTCAAGACGATCACCGTGGAGCTGAACAAGGCCCTGGCGGGGCGCGAGAACCGGGTCAGGTCCCTGCTCAAGGAGCTGAACACGTTCCTGGGCGGCCTGGACGACCAGCGCGAGGACATCATCCGCGCGCTCGAGGCCGTCGACCGGCTCGCGGGGCGGCTCGGGAAGGAGAAGAAGACGATCGCCCAGGCCGTCGACACCATGCCACCCGCCCTCAAGGTGCTCGCCGACCAGCGGCGCGACCTGACCAGGATGCTCACCGCCCTGTCGAAGCTGGGCACGACGGGCACCAAGGTGGTCAAGGCCTCCCGGGACGACACGGTCGCCAACCTCAAACAGCTGCGACCGATCCTGGAGCAGCTCAACAAGGCGGGCGCCGATCTCCCCAACTCCCTTGAGTTGCTGACCACTTACCCCTTCCCGCGCAACGCGGTCGACGCCATCAACGGCGACTACGTGAACCTCGCCATCACCGCGGACCTCGATCTCGCGAGTATCTACGGCAACCTGACGGAGAAGCCGGGTGACAAGGGAGGTACCCCCGACGCACCGGACCTGCCGGACACCCCGGACCTCCCCGACGTACCCGAACTACCCGATCTCCCCGACCTGCCGAGCGTGCCGAGCGTGCCGACGCCCGCACCCGGCCTGCCCGACGCGCCGACGGCCCCTTCCGGACCGTCCGACGGCGGCCCGCTCTGCCCACCGGTGTGCACCGCCGCCTACGGCACCGGCACCGGCACCGGCACCGGCACCGGCACCGACCGGGAGCTGCCACCGGGGATCGACCTCGCGCTCGCGGAGCTGATGCTGAAGGGGATACAGCCGTGATCACACGTACGGTCAAGGCCCAACTGCTCGCCTTCGCCACCGTCACCGCCGTCGGCGTGTCCTACGTCGGCGCCGAGTACACGGGCCTCGTGGACAGCCTCCTAGGCCGCGGCTACACCGTGCGGGCCGACTTCCCTGACTCCGGAGGCATCTTCAAGGGCGCCGAGGTCACCTACCGAGGGGTGCCGGTGGGCCGGGTCGGTGCGCTGAAGCTGACCGGCGCGAGCGGGGTCTCGGTCTCCCTCGACATCGAGGACGGGGCGCCGCGCATTCCGGCGGACACGCTCGCCGTGGTGGCGAACCGTTCGGCGGTGGGCGAGCAGTACGTCGACCTCCAGCCACGCACGGCCGGTGGGCCGTATCTGCTCCAGGGCAGCACGATCCCCCGCGGCCGCACGCGCGTGCCGCTGCCCACGACGGACCTGGTCCTCAGCCTCGACCGGCTGGTCAACTCGGTCGGCAAGGACGATCTGCGCGTCACCGTCGACGAGTTGGGCAAGGCCTTCTCCGGCACCGGCCCGCATCTGAGCAGGCTGGTCGACTCGGGCAACGCGCTCGTCGAGTCGGCGTCCGAGTCGCTGCCCGAGACGATCTCGCTGATCGAGGACTCCCGGAAGGTGCTCAAGACGCAGGCCGACCAGGGCTCGTCCATCAAGGCGTTCTCACGCGATCTCGCCCTGCTCACCGCGGAGTTGAAGTCGAGCGACGGGGACCTGCGCAGGCTCATCGGCAACGCGACACCGGCGGCGGTCGAGCTCAGCTCGCTGCTGAAGTCGGTCGAACCGCGGCTGTCGGTGCTGCTGGCCAACCTGATCAGCGGCGGCCAGGTCACGCTCGCGCGGCTGCCCGGCGTGGAGCAGGCCCTGGTCACCTTCCCGGTCGTCGTCGCGGGCAGCCACACCGTCGTCCCCGGCGACGGCACCACCCACTTCGGCCTCGTCGTGAACGCCGACGACCCGCCGCCCTGCACCCAGGGCTACGGCACCGCCCGGCGCGACCCGGCGGACACCAGCCCGCGCGAGGCGAACACTGACGCCCGCTGCACGGCCCAACGCGGCAGCGCCACCTCGGTGCGCGGCGCGCAGAACGCCCCCGGCGCGGCAGCGCGCGGCGGGGCCGACCAGGCGGCGTACGTCACGCCGTACGACCCGGAGACCGGCACGTTCACCGGCCCGGACGGAACGCCCGTCGAGATCGGCTCGACGGGCGGCCAGCAGACCGTCTTCGGAAAGGAGTCGTGGCAATGGCTGCTCGTCGGACCGATGGCATGAGCGGGCTCGTGTTCCAAGCGACCCGGAGCCTGATCACCCGAGCCGGAAGAGCCGGACGCTCCCGAGCCCTGTCCGTGGGACTCGTCGTGGCGACCGTCCTCACCACAGCGGCGGCTCTCTGGCTGAGCAGCCTGCTCTACGACCAGCGCCAGGCGGAGCAGCGCCGGCAGGACATCCTGGCGGCGGCCCGGCAGTCGGCGCTGAACTTCACCTCCCTCGACTACCGGCGCTACGACCGGGACAGCGGCAATGTGCTCAAGAGCGCGACCGGCGACTTCAAGAAGGAGTTCGCTGCGCAGACAGAGGAGTTGACCGAGCTCGTCGCGCGGAACAAGTCCGTGTCCGAGGGCCAGGTCCTCGACGCGGGCATCGTCCGCTCCGACGAGCGCACGGCCCGCGTGCTCGTGGTCGCCGACAGCAAGGTGACCAACACCGCCGTGCCCAAGGGGGAGGCACGCACGTACCGGCTGCAACTCGACCTGGTCCACGAGGACGGCCGCTGGCTGACCTCCGACGTCGAGTTCGTGGGCTGACCCCGCCCCCTTGGCCGTAAGACCCGTATCGCCCAGTGAGGAGTAAGACCGTGGCGAAACCCACCACCCGAGGCCGCGGCGCCGGTTCCCCGACCCGGCACACGATGACGGCGGCGGCCCGCGCCGCGGCCAGGCGCGCGGAACGCGGCCACCACGACGCCGGCCCGGCGACCGCAGTGGCCGAGGCACCTCCGCTCGCCGGGCGCACGGTGGTCATCGAGCCCGCGGACGGCTGGGACGACCCGCCGGAGCCGACACCGGAGGACTTCGCGGAGGACGACTCCGGAACCGGTGTGCGCCGCTCCCGGAGAGGACTGCTCGCCGCGCTCGTGGCCGTCCTGCTCCTGGCGGGCCTGGTCGCCGTCGCCGTACTCGGACAGCGGTACCGGGCTGGTGAGCAGGCCGAGCAGGCAGGCGTGCAGGCGCTCGAGGCCGCGCGGAAGGCGGCGCCCGTCGTGCTGTCGTACGACCACCGGCGGCTGGACCGGGACTTCGCCGCGGCGGGCGACCGGCTGACCGGGACGTTCCGCGACGAGTACCGAAAGACCACGCGGACCGTGGTCGGGCCGACGGCGAAGAAGTACGACGGGGTGGTGAAGGCGACGGTCGCCACGGCCTCCGTCGTGTCGGCCTCTCCGGACCAGGTCATGACCCTGCTCTTCGTCAACCAGGTCACCGAGAGCACCCAGGTCTCGGGTTCCCGGGTGGATCTGAACCGGGTGCGGATGACGATGACCCGCACGTCGGAAGGTTGGAAGGTGAGTGCCGTCGACGCACTCTGAGCCGCCCGTTCCGCAAGCGCCCCCGCGTACCCGCGCGGGGGCGCTTTTTTGCCGGTCGCTCTTGACAGCTGTCGCAGGCCACAGGCAGTCTTCCATTAAGCAGAAACGAAGTTCCGCAATACGGAATCTCTCCATTACGGAATCTCGATCGATCGCAACGGAAGGGAGCGCCGGCCCCGATGGGATTCGCAGAGCAGCGCTTCAACGTCAACCTGTCGATCCTCTTCACGGAACTCCCGCTCCTGGAGCGCCCCGCGGCCGCCGCTGCGGCCGGCTTCACCGCGGTCGAGTTGTGGTGGCCCTGGGTCGACTCCCCCACGCCCGAGCAGTCCGAGCTCGACGCCCTCAAGAAGGCGATCGAGGACGCGGGCGTCCAGCTCACGGGCCTGAACTTCTACGCCGGCCAGCTCCCGGGCCCGGACCGCGGCACCCTGTCGATCCCCGGCGAGGAGTCGGAGAAGTTCCGCGCCAACATCGATGTGGCCGCCGACTTCGCGCAGTCCCTGGGCTGCACGGCGCTCAACGCCCTGTACGGCAACCGCGTCGACGGCGTGGACCCGGCCGAGCAGGACGCGCTGGCGCTGGAGAACCTCGTTCTCGCGGCGCGGGCGGCCGACCGGATCGGCGCGATCCTGCTGATCGAGGCCCTGAACCAGCCCGAGTCGCCGCGGTACCCGCTGGTGTCGGCGCCCGCCGCCGTCGGCATCGTCGACAAGGTCAACGCGGCGACGGGGCTCGGCAACGCGCGCTTCCTCATGGACCTCTACCACCTGTCCATGAACGGCGAGGACCTGCCGCAGGTGATCGAGCAGTACGCCGCCAAGACCGGCCACGTGCAGATCGCCGACAACCCGGGCCGCGGCGCCCCGGGCACGGGCTCGCTGCCCCTCGAAGACCTCCTCGACCAGCTGAAGAAGGCGGGTTACGACGGCTGGATCGGCCTCGAGTACAAGCCGGGCGACCGCCCGAGCGCGGAAGCCTTCGGCTGGCTACCGGTGGAACAGCGCGCCGCCCGCTGAGGTGGCCGTCACCGGGGGCTTCCGCCCCCAGCCCCCCGCTTCGGCCCTGAACGGGCCTCGTCCTCAAACTCCCCCAGAGGGAGCGCACCCAACGGGCTGATTTCCCCACGCCCGCCAACCCGCAGACGTATTACCGCAGTTAGAGAGGCAGCCCCAATGAGCACACTCCCCAAGGTCGCCTGGATCGGCCTCGGCATCATGGGCTCCCCCATGTCCGAGAACCTGATCAAGGCGGGTTACGACGTCACCGGCTTCACCCTGGAGCAGGACAAGCTGGACCGGCTCGCCACCGCCGGCGGCACTGCCGCCGGTTCGATCGCCGAGGCCGTGAAGGACGCCGACGTGGTCGTCACGATGGTGCCCGCCTCCCCGCAGGTCGAGGCCATCGCGTACGGCCCGGACGGCATCCTGGAGAACGCGAAGTCCGGCGCGCTGCTGATCGACATGTCCTCGATCACCCCGCAGACCTCGGTCGACCTGGCGAAGGCGGCGAAGGACAAGGGCATCCGCGTCCTGGACGCGCCCGTGTCCGGTGGTGAGGCCGGCGCGATCGAGGCGGTGCTGTCGATCATGGTCGGCGGTGAGCAGTCCGACTACGACACCGCCAAGCCGATCTTCGAGGCGCTGGGCAAGACCATCGTGCTGTGCGGTCCGCACGGCTCGGGCCAGACCGTGAAGGCCGCCAACCAGCTGATCGTCGCCGTGAACATCCAGGCGTGCGCCGAGGCCGTGGTCTTCCTGGAGAAGTCCGGCGTGGACCTGACCGCCGCGCTGGACGTCCTGAACGGCGGGCTGGCCGGCTCCACCGTGCTGACCCGCAAGAAGGACAACTTCCTGAACCGGGACTTCAAGCCGGGCTTCCGGATCGACCTGCACCACAAGGACATGGGCATCGTCACGGACGCCGCCCGCAACGTCGGCGCGGCCCTGCCCGTCGGCGCGGTGGTCGCCCAACTGGTCGCGTCCCTGCGCACACAGGGCGACGGCGGCCTGGACCACAGCGCGCTGCTGCGCGCGGTCGAGCGCCTCTCCGGCGCCCAGCTCTGACGAGCACCCCCGAGACTTCCGGGCCGCGGCGGCGCTGACAACTGTCCTGTCGCGCCCAGGCGCCGCCGCGGCCCGGAATCCACTTCAACAAACCGTTGGCGTCCCGATCGCCGTGAACGCCCTGAAGGCGACGGTTGCCAGCAACTACGGCCGTGACGGCTTCATGGCGTCCAGCTCCCAGGGCCGCCACGCCAAGAACTACGAGCCGAACTCCTACGACGGCCCGGTGGAGAACGGCCGCCCGCTGTCGGCCCCGCTGGCGGTGAGAGGAGGCGGTCCACGCCCTGCGCGAGGACTGAGAGGGCTGAGAGGACTCACCAAGACGGCCCGCGACAGCCGAACGGCCCGGATGAGGGGTGGCCGGAGGCAGGGCGCGGGCAGGCCGGGGACCGTGGCGGCGTGCGAGCCAGTGCGGTGGTGAAGGACCGAGTTCCCCTTCTCGACCTGAGGGAAGGCGTTCCAGGCTCCGTCGCATCCGCCGCGGTCCCGGCCACACCCTCACCAAGCCGAAGAGCGCCGGATACGGACGGTCCCGTATCCGGCGCTCTTCGGTGTTCCCGGGGTGCGGAACCGTCGCGTCCGCAGCAGCCTGAAGGCATGGAACATCCAACGGAGCATCCGCACATCGTGGTGCATCCACCGGCCCTGGACGGCTCCCGGCGGGTCACGTCGGGCGACGAGACACTGGGGATCGCCACGCACGAGGACGACGTGAGCGAGATCCTGCGGCTGGCCGACCTGTATGTCACGGACCTCGCGGAGAGCGACTTCATCGAGTGGCAGGGCGGCGGCCCCGACGACTGGCCGGGCCTGTCGGAACACCACGAGCACCATCAGCACCATCAGCAGTGAGCCACGTACGCCACCGGTCGTACGCGGTCTACGGAACCCTCAAATCATCCTCTGAACAGCGTCCCGCACGGCGTCAACCGCCCTCTCCTGGGGGCACATTGGTGTCATGCGGGGCCCGCCGGCACGGGGGCGGCGGGCCCGTCGCGGCCCAGTGAGCGCACGCAGAGGGGCGGCCCAGCCATCCGGCTGGACCGCCCCTCTCGCGCTTGCGGCTGTCAGACCTTCAGCGTCTTGATCGACGTCGGCGCATGGCCCGGCTCGGTCGCCAGCTCCTCGAACTCGACGACGTTGCCGATGTCGTTGGTCGTCGACATGGAGATGTTGGTGACCCGCTCCAGGATCGCCTCGACGACCACCGGCACCTGGAACTCGGCGGCGAGCTTCTTGGCCTTCTCCAGGGCCGCGCCCAGTTCGTTCGGGTCGGTCACCCGGATCGCCTTGCAGCCCAGGCCCTCGGCGACCTTGACGTGGTCGACGCCGTAGACGCCGATCTCGGGCGAGTTGATGTTCTCAAACTCCAGGTTGACCTGGAAGTCGATCTCGAACGCCCGCTGCGCCTGGCGGATCAGGCCCAGGTAGGAGTTGTTGACCAGGACATGGACGTACGGGATCTTGTGCTGCGCCCCGACCGCCAGCTCCTCGATCATGAACTGGAAGTCGTAGTCGCCGGAGAGCGCCACGACCTGTGCCTCCGGGTCGGCCTTGGCGACGCCGAGCGCGGCCGGGACGGTCCAGCCGAGGGGGCCCGCCTGACCGCAGTTGATCCAGTGCCGCGGGCGGTAGACGTGCAGCATCTGGGCGCCGGCGATCTGCGAGAGGCCGATCGTGGAGACGTACCGGGTCTCCGGGCCGAAGGCCTTGTTCATCTCCTCGTAGACACGCTGCGGCTTGATCGGGATGTCGTCGAAGTGCGTACGGCGCTGGAGGGTGGCCTTCTTCTCCTGGGCAGCAGCGGCCCATTCACCGCGATCAGGCAGCTTGCCCGCCGCCTTCAACTCCCGTGCCACCTCGACGAACAGCTCCAGCGCGGCCTTCGCGTCCGACGCGATGCCGTAGTCCGGCGCGAAGATCTTGCCGATCTGGGTGGGCTCGATGTCGACGTGGACGAACGTCCGGCCCTCGGTGTAGACGTCGATACGGCCCGTGTGGCGGTTGGCCCACCGGTTGCCGATGCCGAGGACGAAGTCGGACTCCAGGAAGGTCGCGTTGCCGTAGCGGTGCGAGGTCTGCAGGCCGACCATGCCGGCGTTCAGCTCGTGGTCGTCGGGCAGGACGCCCCAGCCCATGAGCGTGGGGACGACCGGAATGCCGGTCAACTCGGCGAACTCGACGAGGAGTTCGGCGGCGTCGGCGTTGATG
Organism: Streptomyces sp. NBC_00457; assembly: GCF_036014015.1. NCBI lineage: Bacteria > Bacillati > Actinomycetota > Actinomycetes > Kitasatosporales > Streptomycetaceae > Streptomyces > Streptomyces sp. NBC_00457. The sequence goes on from NZ_CP107905.1 coordinate 2,516,014, forward strand.
ACTCCGCCGCCGGCCACGATCAGCGGGCGCTCGGCGGCGTTGAGCATGCCGATCGCCTTCTCGATCTGGGCGCGGGAGGCGGCGGGCTTGTAGACCGGGAGGGGCTCGTACGTGTCCGGGTCGAACTCGATCTCCGTCAGCTGGACATCGATCGGCAGGTCGATGAGGACGGGGCCGGGGCGGCCGGACCGCATCAGGTGGAAGGCCTGCTGGAAGACGCCGGGGACCTGCGCGGCCTCCAGGACGGTGACGGCCATCTTCGTGACCGGCTTGGCGATCGAGGCGATGTCGACGGCCTGGAAGTCCTCCTTGTGGATCACGGCGGTCGGGGCCTGGCCCGTGATGCACAGGATCGGGATGGAGTCACCGATCGCGGAGTACAGGCCGGTGATCATGTCGGTGCCGGCGGGGCCGGACGTACCGACGCAGACACCGATGTTGCCGGGGTGGGTCCGCGTGTAGCCCTCCGCCATGTGCGAGGCGCCCTCGACGTGCCGGGCGAGGGTGTGCTGGACACCGCCGGAGGCCTTGAGCGCCGCGTAGAACGGGTTGATCGCCGCGCCGGGGACACCGAACGCGTTGCTGACGCCCTCGCGCTTGAGGATCTCGACTGCCGCGCGGGCAGCGGTCATACGAGCCATGGAGTACTCCTGCTTCGGCTGTCCGTTCGCACTCCCGTCGCGCCCCGCGGTGAGTACTTCCGTTCAGTTTCCGTATAGTGGAATTAGTTTTCTACTATCTGGAATCAATGTAGGTGGGGCGGGGAAGGGCAGTCAAGAGACGGACAAGCAGGCGTTTCTGGAGGACGATGGCCTCGCTGTCCCGGTGTGCGGTCGTGATCTCGTCCTGGAGTGGGCCATGTCCGAGAGCGTGTCGGTACGCTGCCCCGCCTGTCGGCGCGAGCAGCTCTACTCGGCGCCGTCGTATCCGTGCGCGTGCGGGGCGCCGGTGCTCCCGCCGCTCGATCCGGCGGGGACCGCGACGGCCGTCACCCACCAGGTCTGGGACGAGCAGTGGGTCACCGTGCGCTGCGCCGCGTGCGGCCGCAGCGACCAGTGGCCGCGGCCGGAGCTGGGCTGTCCCTGCGGGACGCTGCTGCGGGTCCCGGTGGCGCGGGTTGATGCCGAGGGCGCGGTGGCCGAGCCCGCGCCGCCCGTCCCCCGCCGCGCTTTCACCCCGGTGACCATCCGCACGGCCCGCGACGCGGTCACCGCCGCCGCCCTGTATCTGCGCTGGCTCGGCTACCAGGACATCCGCCGCGCGGACCAGCGGCCCCCGTCCGGCATCGGCCTCGCCGCCCGCGGCCTGCTGGCCCAGGTCGATCCGACCGTGCGCCCGGCCTCGCTGCGGGACGTGGAGTGCCTGTGGCTGACGGCCATGACGGAGTCCGCCGGCTGCGTCTACTTCTCCCTCGCCGGTTACGCCACGGATGCGCGAAGCCGCGCCGACGATCTGGGCGTGCCGCTCTTCGTCCTCGATCTCACGGGCACCCCGCAGCCGGTCAACGGCCACGCCGACGCGCTCGACTCCCCCGCGGGCTGACACGACCGCGCCGGCCCCCGCGGTACGGGAGCCGGCGCTGCCGGGACACGAGGGCCCGTTACGGGGTGACGCAGCCGATCGAGCCGACCGGCAGGTCGTTGCCCGTGGACGTGGCGGTGAAGCCGAAGGTGACGCTGCCGTCCGGGGCGACGGTCCGGTTGTAGTCCATGTTCCTGACCGTGACCGTGCCGTCGGATCCGGTACTGAGCGCACCGTTCCAGACACTGCTGATCCGGGTGCCGGGGCCCGGCTGCCAGCGCACGGCCCAGCCGTTCTGCGCTGCCGTGTTGTGGTTCATGACCTCGACGGAACCCTGGAAACCGCCGCTCCAGGAGTTCGTCACCGAGTACACGGCCATACAGCCGGTATGCGGTTCGGTCGGGGTCGGGGTGGGAGTCGGCGTGGGCGTCGGGGTGGGGTTGCCGCCCGGGTCACGGATGCCCGTCACCTCGCCGTTGCCGCCGTCGAAGACGATGTCGGAGCAGGAGAAGAAGTTCTCCTGGCTGTCCGACCGCACCCACTGGATGAACAGCACCGCGTCACCCGAGCGGCCCGAGGGCAGGTTCAGGTCCCAGAAGTAGTGCCCGGACTCGCTCCCCGGCGAGCCCGACTGGGACGGGTTGGTGACGGTCTGGATGAGCTCCAGGTCGTCCCAGCCCAGCGCGGTGGCGGGCGAGTAGCCGGGCTTGGACAGGTACACCCGGAAGTCGCCCGGGTGCGCCGCCCAGTTGCTGTACCGCACCCGCATGCTCGCCCCGGAGGTCAGATGCGTCCGGGGCCAGTCGGCGCGGGCCGCGTTGTAGCCGGTGAAGTTGTACGGGGAGCGGTCACCGGCGCTGCACAGCTTCCCGTCCGGTACATAGCCGGGGCCGCGCCCGCCCGCGTTGGAGTCGAGCACGGCGAACCAGTTGTACAGCGCCGTTGCTCCGCTCTCGGCGAGCGCGGCCTTGCACGCCGGGTTCGTCGGGTCCAGTGCGCCGGTGCCGGTCTTGGCGTCCAGATAGCAGAGATAGGTCCGCGATCCGGGCATCATCGCCACGCCGTGCGCCTGCGCGCTGCCCTGGCCGAGCAAGGCCAGGCCGAGCCCGCTGAGCAGGGTGGCCAGCACCGCCGCCCAGGAGAGAAGCCGGTTTCTGCGTCGAACCATGGTGCCTCCTGTCGTTCGTCGTAGCCGTCCGCTGTGGAGCCCCCGCCCGCCCGGGGAAGGCGTCGCGCCGGGCGGGCGAGGGAGTGTGGGGAGGTACGCGGATCAGGCGGGCGGCGCGCCCCAGGCCAGTACGGCGCCGAGGTAGCCGGGGATGGCCGGGGCGTCGGTGTACGACGTGGCTGTGGTGCGGCTGAAGTCGCCGGCCTCGTTGAACGCGGACCAGTCGGACTTGGCCATCCGGAGCTGGATGTCACCGGTGTCCCGGCCGGCGGCCAGCGAGCCGGCCGAGAAGCCGACCTCCAGGTAGGCGTCGGCGCCCGCCACCGGTGTGCTCAGCGGGACGACCCGCAGCCTGACGTTGGAGCAGCCGACGGCGGCGTAGTCGCACCAGGCGCTGACGGTGGGCGAGCCGCCGTCCTGGGTGAAGTAGTAGCGGGCGGTCACCCCGCTCAGGTCGAGGGCGGTGCTGCCGGTGTTGGTGATCCTGAGGCCGGGACGGATGGCGTTGTCGGTGGCCGAGGAGTCGTTGTTCTTGTACGCGACCTTGAGGCCGCCCGAGGGGTCGGGTCCGCCGCCGCCCGTCTCGGTGGTGACGCTCAGCGCGGTGGAGGCGGCGGAGACGTTCCCGGCGGCGTCCCGGGCGCGGACGGTGTAGCTGTAGGCCGTCGCGGCGCTCAGTCCGCTGTCCGTGAAGGCGGTGCCGGCGGCCGGCGCCGAGCTGACCCGGGTGCCGTCGCGGTACACGTCGTAGCCGGTCACGCCCACGTCGTCGGTGGCCGCGGTCCAGGCCAGGGAGACGCTGCTCGCGGTCTTCGCCGTGGCGCGCAGCCCGGTCGGCGCCGTCGGGGCCGTGGTGTCGCCCGGGTCGGTGCCGCCCGTGGGAACGGCCGGGTACGCGTTGCGCACCAGCATGGAGAACTGGTTGTGGAACCAGTGACCGGCGAGTGGTGCGTCGGGCAGCGCCCCGGTCTTGTTGTTGCCGGCGTTCGGCGCGGTGTAGTCCGGGTCGCACATCGGGTCCGCGCGCTTGCCCTCCTCGTTGGGGATGTCCTCACTGGCCCCGTCGGACTCCCCCGGCGGCTTGACCCACAGGAAGGCGTCGAGGTGCGAGTCGGGGTGACCGGAGGGCGCGGCCTGCGGCGGCTGTCCGAGCCCGGCGCCGCTCGCGTTGCACCACAGTCCGCGGTGGGTGCGGCGGTCGGCCTTGGACTCGGTCACGTAGGTGTCGAGGGTGGTGCTGGTGCTCTCGGCGGTGGGTCGGGACGAGCCGCCCCAGCCGTTGCGGGAGGTGTCGACCACCATGCCGGTGGAGGCGGGCCAGCCCGCCGAGACCAGCGCCCGGTGAACGTTCTTCGTGAAGTCCGACTCGTCGAAGTTCGGGTTCCACTCGTAGTACTTGCCCGACCTGACCTGGTTGCCACCGACGGTCTTGTTCGGGTCGGTGAGGAACGGCTCCTCCAGCGGCGTGTAGTTGGCGACGTTGGTGATCAGCCCGTCGACGCTGTTCAGCCCGGCCGCGGTGCCCCTGGCCACGTCGGTGTACTGCTGCACGGTCTGGGTGAGGTTGTTGTCCCAGCCGAGCCAGCCGGAGTGCGCGTAGTCCAGGTACGTGTACACGTTCGGGATGGCGTGCAGCTTGTCCAGGGCGTACTGGATGCCGTTGACGTACACGCCCCTGCTCTTGGCCTGGGCGCATTCGGGGTCGGAGGCGTTGGTGACCAGGTTGGGCAGGCTGTCGGGCTCGATGACGGTGGTGATGCGGATGTCCTGGTACTTGGGGTTCTTGAAGACGCTCGCGATGACGTCGATGTACTCGCTCTTGTAGCGGTCCAGACCCGCCTGGGTGAGCGGGAGTTCGCCGCTGGAGGCGAGGGCGGCGCAGTCCCGGCCGGGCAGGTCGTACACCACGAAGGTCGCGGTGATCGGCTGTCCGGGCTTCTTCTGGGCGAGCGCCAGGTCGAGGTGGTCGGCCAGGCTCTTGCGTCCCGCGTTGGCCTCGCCGCCGTGGATGGCCGCGATCCGGTCCAGCCAGACGGCGGTCGGATAGCTCTTGATCTTCTCCATCTTCGCCTTGAGCGTGGCGTCGGACGTCTGCGCGATGGAGGTGTCGACGTGCTCCGCGTAGTCGGGGTTGAGATAGAAGGTCGCCCCCGCGAAGGGGTTGTCGACGTGTGCTTCCGCCGCTGCCGCGGGCTGTCCCGCGATCTGGCCCGCCACCCCGAGCATCAGGGTGGCCAGGGCGGTGGCCAGGGCCGCCGACCGTCGTCGGCGCGTGCGCGGCAGCGAGGCGCCGTCGGCTCTGGTCGGGTTGGTCATCGTGCCCTCCTCGGTGGTACGTGCGGGTGTGCCGGTCGTACGTCAGGAGCCGGTGCACTGCGGAGCGGGCGTGCCCGCGCCGCCGTTGGCGGTGAAGCCGAACGAGGTGGTGGCGCCGGGTGACAGGGCGCCGTTGTGGGCGGCGTTGCGGACGGTCGCACGGCCCTGGGCCACGGTCAGGGAGCCGTTCCACAGACTGGTGACGGTGGAGCCGTTCAGGTCCCAGGCGACGGACCAGCCGGTGAGCGGGCCGGTGCCGGTGTTCTTGACGGTCATCTCGCCCTGGTAGCCGCCGGACCAGGACGAGGCGACCTTGAACTGGGCGGTGCAGGCCTTGGGTTCGGGCTCGGGGTCCGGATCCGGGTCCGGGTCCGGGTCCGGGTCCGGGTCGGGGTCGGGGTCGGGGTCCGTGCCGTACGTCAGCCCGTGCCCGTACGGGAAGAGCGGGCTCTTGCCGTCGCCGTCGTTGATGGGCTGCTGGGACGCGCCGCGCATCCACGTCATGGGGAGCTTGCCGGTGGGGGCGTAGTCGCCGAAGAGCACGTCCGACACGCCGTTGCCCTCGGTGCCGGGCAGCCAGGCGGCCAACAGGGCCTTCCAGTCGGGCAGTTGGGCGGCGATGTCGAGCGGCCGCCCGGAGACCAGGACCACCACGACGGGCACCCCGCTCGCCTTCAGCCGGGCGAGGGTCTGGAGGTCCTCCTGGTCGAGCCCCATACTCCCGGGCCGGTCGCCGTGCATCTCGGCGTACGGCGTCTCCCCGACGACCGCCACGGCGGCCGTGTAGCTGCCGTCGATGCCGTTGCCGTAGCGGTCGTACGTGATCCGGGACGGGTCGGTCGCGGCGGCGCGCAGGCCCTGGAGGATCGTGGTGCCCTCGGTGACCGGCCCGCTGCGGCCCTGCCAGCCCAGGGTCCAGCCGCCGCTCTGGTTGCCGATGTCGGAGGCGGACTTGCCTGCCACGAACAGCTTGGCGTTCTTCGCCAGCGGCAGGACACCACCGTCGTTCTTCAGCAGCACCTGCGACTGCCGTACCGCCTGCCGGGCCAGCGCCCGGTGTTCGGCGGAGCCCACCGTGGAGGTGTACGAGCGGTCGGTCAACGGCCGTTCGAACAGACCGAGTTGGAACTTCTTGGTGAGGATGCGGCGGTTGGCGTCGTCGATCCGCGCCTGGGCGATCCGCCCGGCGGTCACCTCGCCGCGCAGCATGCCGAGGAACTTCTTGTAGTCGTGCGGGACCATCACCATGTCGACGCCGGCGTTGACGGCCGTGCTGATCTCGGCGCCGGTGAAGCCGCTCTGCCCGTCGAGCTGGTCGACCGCGGCCCAGTCGGAGACGACGAAGCCGGAGAAGCCCAGCTCGCCCTTGAGCACGTCGGTGACCAGGTACTTGTGGGCGTGCGATGTCACGCCGTTCCAGTTGCTGTACGAGAGCATCACCGAGCCCACGCCCCGCCGTACCGCCTCCTGGAAGGGCGGCAGGTGGATCGCGCGCAGCTCGGCCTCCGACAGCTGCGTGTCGCCCTGGTCGACGCCGCCGGTGGTGCCGCCGTCGCCGAGGTAGTGCTTCGCAGTGGCGAGCACCGAGGCCGGGTCGCCGCCCGGGCTCGCGCCCTGCATGCCGGTGACGAACGTCGCCATGGACGTGGCCAGTTCGGGCTTCTCCCCGAACGACTCGTAGGTGCGGCCCCACCGGTCGTTGCGGGCCACGCACAGACAGGGCGCGAACGACCAGTCGATGCCGGTCCCGGCCACCTCCTCGGCGACCGCCCGTCCGACGCGCTGCACCAGCGCCGGGTCGCGCGTGGCACCGAGGCCGATGTTGTGCGGGAAGAGCGTGGCACCGCGCACCGCGTTGTGGCCGTGCACCGCGTCGATGCCGTAGATCATCGGGATGCCGAGCGGGGTGCCGAGGGCGGCGCGCTGGAGGGAGTCGTAGGTGTCGGCCCAGGTCTGGGCGTTGTTGGGGCTGACCGTCGAGTCGCCGCCGGAGAGCACCGAGCCGATCCGATAGGTGGCCAGGTCGGACTGCGGGACGAGCGCGTCCTTCTCGATCTGCGTCATCTGCCCGAGCTTGTCGTCGAGCGTCATCCGGGAGAGCAGGTCGTCGACCCGCTCGGGCACCGGCAAGGACGGGTCCTGGTACGGGAGGGCCGCGGCGGCTGTCGGGACCTCGGTGGGCCGGGCGGCGGCGGGCGGGGTGGCGGCCAGGCCGGTCAGGGCGAGGGCCGCGGTGCACAGCGCGGCGACGATCGTGGGGCGGCGGGTGGACAGCGTGCGGCTGGGACTCATCACGGGCCTTTCCGGGTGCGGGCCGGAGGGGCGAGGAAGGGGCCGCCCCGTCGGTGCGGGAAGTGGGGCGGGCCCCCGTGGGGCCGGTGCGGGGCACCGGCCGGGTCACGCGCTGGTGCAGGCGGTTCCGTTCAGGCTGAACCCGGTCGGCTGCGCGAACGTGCCGCTGTAGGTGCCCTGGAATCCGAAGCTCTGGCTGCCGCCGGAGGCGATCTGCGCGTTGTGCGCCAAGGGGCTCGCCGTGACCGCGCCCGACGAGCCGGACAGGGTGGTGTTCCAGGAGTTGGTGACGCGCTGCCCGGAGGGCAGGGTGAGGCCGAGCTTCCAGTTGTCGACGGCGCTGGAGCCGGTGTTCTTGACCGTGACGTCGGCGGTGAAGCCGCCCTGCCAGACGTTGGTCGCGTACGTCACCTGGCAGGCCGTCGCCGGGTCACCGGGGCCGCCCGGGTCGCCGCCGCCGGTGTTGACGGTGGAGGAGAAGGAGTTCACCGCGAGCCCGGCGCCGTTCTGCCACGGCTCGAACCCGGCCTGGATGCTCGTCAGGTACCAGTTGCTCTGCGCCAGGCCCCGCGCGACGGCCTGGTCGACGAAGTCCATGACGTCGAAGCTCCAGCTGCTGATCGCCGAGGGAGCGACGAAGGAGATCACGTCGTTGGAGCCGTTGCTGCCGGTCCACACCTCCCAACTGCGGCCGCCGACGGTGGCGTTGCCCACCGGCGAGCCGATCGGCTGGACCGGGCCCACCCGGTTGAACCAGATCATGATCTCGGTCTGATTGACGCCGTCGGTGCGCGGCGTCGGGTCCAGCCAGATGTCGTACGAGGCGTTGTACACGGCGCCCGAGACATAGCCGTAGGAGATGCTGCTGGGCGCGCTGGAGATGGTGCTGACCTGCGCCGGGAGCTTGGTGCCCGGCGAACAGTTCGTGTAGTGGCAGCCGTTGAAGACCGACGGGTACGACTTCGGGGCGCCGTTGGTGGGTACCGAGCCGTCGGCCTGGGTGACTCTGAAGCCGGTGTCGGTGGCGGTGACGCACTGGGTGGCGCTGGTGCCCCAGCGGTTGTTCTGGACGACGTAGCGGTCCTGGATGACGGCAGAGCCGTACTGTTCGCAGATCGTGGTGTCGGCCTGGGCCGGCGGTGTCGCGACGAGGAGTGCCGCGACGGCGGCGAGAGCGGAGAGCAGCGCGGCGAGCAGGCCGCGCGCGGGGCGGGGACGGTGCGGTAACGGTCGCATGCGGGTGCCTCTCTCGGAGGTGGCGCCGGGTTCGTCGGGGCCGGTTCGGGAGCGCTCCCAACTCCCCACGGATGGGAGCGCTCCCACCTCACCGGTGGGTCCGGACTTTAGGAGTCCGTCCATGTTCCTGACAACCCTGCGCGCGCGAATGCGTCGAAAGGATTTCGAAGCCGCAGGTCAAGGGAGGCAAGGGAACAACGCCTGCGCGAGGTCACGAGAGTTGGGAGCGCTCCCGAAACATTCGAAGCGTGCAGGGTCGGTCTCAGGCCGAGTCGCGGACCACCAGCCGGGTGCGCAGGATGACATGGCGCCAGGCCACCTCGGGCTGCCCCGTCTCCCGCAGCTCCTCCATCAGCAGCCGCACCATGGTCTCGCCGATCTCCTCCAGCGGCTGGCGGACCGTCGTCAGCGGGGGTTCGGTGTGCTGGCCGAGCGGGAAGTCGTCGAACCCGATCACCGCGACGTCCTCGGGCACCCGGCGGCCGGCGGCACGCAGCACGCCCAGCGCCCCGGCGGCCATGGTGTCCGAGGCGGCGAAGACGGCGTCCATGTCCGGGTGCTTCTCGAGGAGTTCGGCCGTCGCCCGGCGCCCACTGGCCTCGGTGAAGTCACCCTCGACGACCAGCGAGGGCAGCGGATCGAGGCCCGCGGCGGCCAGCGCTTCCCGGTAGCCGCGCAGCCGGCACTGGGTGACGTACATGTCGAGCGGCCCGGTGACGGCGGCGATCCTCCTGCGGCCACCGCGCAGCAGGTGCTCGACCGCGCCGCGGGCGCCGCCGACGTTGTCCGCGTCCACGTAGGTGATGTGCTCGTCGCCCGAGCGGCGCCCGAGCAGCACGGTGGGCAGTCCGGCCTCGGCGAGCATGTCGGGCAGCCGGTCCTCGGCGCGCACGGACATCAGCAGGACGCCGTCCACCCGCCCGCCGCGCGCGTACTCGACGAAGCGCCGCCGCTCGGCGTCCGTGCGGACCAGGGTGAGCAGCAACTGCACCGAGGTGTCGGCGAGGGCGTCGCCGACCGACTGGACGATCTCCGAGAAGAACGGTTCCCCGAACAGCCGCCAGTCCCGCTCCGTCATCGCCAGCGCCACGGCGTCCGCGCGCCGCCCGGCCAGCGAACGGGCCGCCAGATTGGGCACATAGCCCAGCTCGGCGATGGCCCGCTCGACGGTACGGCGCGTCGACTCCTTCACGCCCGCCGCGTTGTTGATGACCCGCGAGACGGTGCCGCGCCCGACACCGGCGAGGGCCGCGACCTCCTCCAGCGTCGGCGACCCAGGGCGCTGCCTGCCCATAACCACCCCCAGGGCACCTGATCTTAGAGCCTGCCCCATCCCGGCCGGACAGGCTCCGAGGGCCACGCCCCACTGTGATCGAATACCCCGGCCGGGATCAGCCGGCGTACCGCTCCCGCAGCTCGATCTTGCGTACCTTTCCGGACACCGTGATCGGGAAGGACTCCAGGATCCGCAGGCGGCTCGGGATCTTGTAGTGGGCCAGGCGTCCGTCGCAGAAGGAGCGCAGTTCCTCCAGGGTCGGCGGGGCGGCCGGGTCGCGTGGGATGACGCAGGCGAGGACTTCCTCGCCGTAGCGCTCGTGCGGTACGCCGACCACCTGGACGTCCGCGATCTTGGGATGGGCGTAGAGGAACTCCTCGATCTCGCGCGGGTAGATGTTCTCGCCACCGCGGATGATCATGTCCTTGATGCGGCCGACAATCTCGACGTAGCCGTCCTCGCGCATCACGGCGAGGTCGCCGGTGTGCATCCAGCGGGCGGCGTCGATGGACTCGGCGGTCTTCTCGGGTTCGTTCCAGTAGCCGAGCATCACGCTGTAGCCGCGGGTGCACAACTCGCCCGGGACGCCGCGCGGTTGGGTCGTGCCGTTCGCCGGGTCGACGATCTTCACCTCGATGTGCGGGAGGACGCGGCCCACCGTGCCGGTGCGGTGCTCCAGGTCGTCGTCGATCCGGGTCTGGAGGGAGACCGGGGAGGTCTCGGTCATGCCGTAGCAGATGGAGACCTCCTCCATGTGCATCTCGGCGACCACCCGCTTCATCACCTCCACCGGGCAGGGCGAGCCCGCCATGATCCCGGTGCGGAGCGACGACAGGTCGTACGTGGCGAAGTCCGGGTGGTTCAACTCCGCGATGAACATGGTCGGTACGCCGTACAGCGAGGTGCACCGCTCCTGCTGCACCGCCTCGAGGGTGGCTTTCGGGTCGAAGGACGGGGCGGGGATGACGATGCACGCGCCGTGCGTCGTCGCCGCCAGATTTCCCATGACCATGCCGAAGCAGTGGTAGAAGGGCACGGGGACGCAGATCCGGTCCTGCTCCGTGTACGCGATCGACTCACCGACGAAGTAACCGTTGTTGAGGATGTTGTGGTGGGACAGCGTGGCCCCCTTCGGGAAGCCCGTCGTGCCCGAGGTGTACTGGATGTTGATGGGGTCGTCGCAGGACAGCTCCTCGTACGCGGCCGGCGTTCCCCGCGCGATCAGCGCGTCCCAGCTCGGGTCGCCGATGAACACGGTCTCCCTCAACTGCGGGCACCTGTCCCGTACTTCCTCGACCATCGCCCGGTAGTCGCTCGTCTTGTGACGGAGGGAGGCGAAGAGCAGGGAGATGCCGGCCTGCTTGAGGACGTACTCGACCTCGTGGGTGCGGTAGGCCGGGTTGATGTTCACCATGATCGCGCCGATGCGGGCGGTGGCGTACTGGACGAGGACCCATTCGGGACAGTTGATCGCCCAGATCCCGACCCGGTCACCCTTGGCGACCCCGCCGGCGAGCAGCGCGTACGCCAACTCGTCGACGTCCGCGGCGAATTGGGCGTACGTCCAGCGCCGTCCGGACGGCACGTCGACGAGCACCTCCCGGTCCGGCCATGTGGCGACCGCGCGGTCCAGGCTGGCGCCGATCGTGTCGCCGAGCAGCGGTGTGTCACCGGTCCCGTGGGTGTACGAACTCAACGAACTCGATGAACTCACCGGAAGTCCTCCTCGCGGTATTCGGCGTCCGAGCCGGCGGCGGTGGCCTCGCGCAGTTCGATGCGGCGGATCTTGCCGGAGACGGTCTTGGGCAGCGGGGCGAACTCCAGGCGGCGGATGCGCTTGTAGGGGGCGAGCGTCTCCCGGGAGTGCTCGAACAGCACCTTGGCCGTGTCGGGTCCCGGCTCCCAGCCCGCTGCCAGGACGACGTACGCCTTCGGCACCGCGAGGCGCAGCTCGTCCGGTGCGGGCACGACGGCGGCCTCGGCGACCGCTCCGTGCTCCAGCAGGGCGCTCTCCAGCTCGAACGGGGAGATCTTGTAGTCGCTGGCCTTGAAGACGTCGTCCGCCCGGCCGACGTAGGTGATGTAGCCGTCGGCGTCCCGGGAGCCGATGTCTCCGGTGCGGTAGTAGCCGTCGGCCATCGCCTCCGCCGTACGCTCCGGGTCGCCGTGGTAGCCGGTCATCAGGCCGACCGGGCGGGACGAGAGGTCGAGGGCGATCTCGCCCTCCGCGGCGCCGGGCGCTCCGGAGGCCGGGTCGAGGAGGTCGACGCGGAAGCCGGGGCTGGGGCGGCCCATGGAGCCGGTCTTCAGGGGCTGGCCGGGGCTGTTGGAGACCTGGACGGCGGTCTCGGTCTGGCCGAAGCCGTCGCGGATGGTCACGCCCCACGCCCGGCGGACCTGCTCGATGACCTCGGGATTCAGGGGCTCCCCCGCCGCCACGGCCTCGCGCGGCGGGGTGCGCAGCTGGGTCAGGTCGGCCTGGATGAGCATGCGCCACACGGTCGGCGGGGCGCAGAACGTGGTCACGCCCGCCCGGTCCATCTCCGCCATCAGCCGGGCCGCGTCGAAGCGGGTGTAGTTGTGCAGGAAGACGGTCGCCTCCGCGTTCCACGGCGCGAACAGGTTGGACCAGGCGTGCTTGGCCCAGCCCGGGGAGGAGATGTTGAGGTGCACGTCGCCGGGTTTGAGGCCGATCCAGTACATGGTGGCGAGGTGCCCGATCGGGTACGAGGCGTGGGTGTGCTCGACGAGCTTGGGGCGGGCCGTCGTACCGGAGGTGAAGTAGAGCATCAGCGGGTCGTCGGCGCGGGTCGGGCCGTCGGGTGTGAAGTCGGCGGGGGCTTCGTACGCCTCCTCGTACGACAGCCAGCCCGCGGGCGCGTCGCCGGCCGTGATGCGGGTGTAGTCGCCGGGCACCTCGGCGAACTTGGCGGTGTCCTCGGGGCGCACGATCACCTGCCGGACCCGGCCGCGCTCGACCCGGTCCCGCAGGTCGGCGGGGCCGAGCAGCGGGGTGGCCGGGATGACGACGGCGCGCAGCTTCATCGCGGCCAGCGCGGTGATCCACAGCTCCGCCTGGTTGCCGAGCATGACGAGGATCCGGTCCCCGGCACGGACGCCCTGCCCGCGCAGCCAGTTGGCGAACTGGTCGGAGCGCACGGACATCTCACCGAAGGACATCCGGACCTCGCCGCCGTCCTCCTCGACGATGTGCAGCGCGGTCCGGCCGTTGCCGTGCGCGATGACGTCGAACCAGTCGAGCGCCCAGTTGAAGTGCTCCGGCCGGGGCCAGGCGAAGCCCTCGTACGCGGCGGCGTAGTCCTCACGATGCTCCAGCAGGAAGTCCCGCGCCCTGCGGAACTCCTCCGTCGACGTCGTCATCCGTCCTCCCAGTTTTTTGGTCGATCGCCTACGGGGCGCTCCATGCCGGTGTCGAGAACGCGACCGTGCTCAGCCCTTCGGGCCTCCGCGCGCTCGCGTTCTCGACACCGGCGCGCCCCTTCGGCTCACTCCCGCTCGTGACCGCAGCCCGGCCCGGCGGCTCCCGGACCTGCTCCAGGTCTCCCTACCCCCGCCGGGACGCCGCTGTCACGCGCCTGGGCCGAGCCCGCTGCGACGACTACTATTCATTCACTCGTGCTTTGAATTTCCCCATGCTCCACCCCCGCTGCTCACCCCTGTTATTTCTTTCACCTCGTCGCACGTCCGAATTTCAAAGACCCGTTGCCTAATATTGGCCCGGACACGACACACGGAGGGGAGCGGTGACCGTGCGACGGGACTTCAAGGAGCCTGCCAGATGCCGCCCCGACCTGGTCATCGGCCGGGAGGAGCAGGTCGCTCAGGCGCGTGAGCAGCTCGGCCGGGGCGGCAGCGTACTGCTCCACGGTCCCGCCGGAATTGGAAAGTCGACACTCCTGCGGGCACTGGCCGCGCAATATGCCGAAGCGGCACGGACCGTGTTGCGCTGCTCAGCCACCGAGTCCGAATCCCATCTCCCCTTCCTCGCCCTGGCCGACCTGCTCGGACTGGCCCTGGACGAGGTGTCCGACCAGTTGCCCGCCGCCCAGCGCACCGCCCTGGAGTCGGCGCTCACCGGCCGCGGCGAGTCCACCCTCCAGCGCGACGGACTCGCGCTGCGCCTGGCGGTCCTGTCCGCACTGCGCGCGCTCGCCGCCGCGGGCCCCGTCCTGATCGTCGCCGACGACCTGCAGTGGCTGGACCCGGCCAGCGCCGAACTCCTCGGCTTCGCCGCCCGCCGCCTCGGCGACACCCCGGTGCGGATGCTGTGCGCGGTGCGTACGGAGGGCCAGGAGTACGACCGTCATCTACGCGCGTCCCCACCGGACACCCTCGCGGTCCGCCTCAACCCGCTCTCCCGCACCCAGGTCTCCGACCTCCTCGACCACCGCGGCTACACCGGCCTGTCCCGGTCCACGGTCCGCGAGATCCACCGCACCAGCGGCGGCAACCCGCTGTTCGCCCTCGAACTGGGCCGCGCGCTCGCCGAGAGCCCCGCCCGCCCCCGGCCGGGCGAGCCGCTGCCGGTGCCGACCTCGCTGCGGGCCCTCGTCCTCAGCCGCCTTGAGAACCTCTCCGACGAGGTCCGCCACACCCTGCTCGTGGCCAGCGCGGGCGCCCGCCCCACGCTGGCCCTGCTGCACGCGGCCGGCCGTGAGAACGCCGAGGCCGAGACCGCCCAGGCGGCGACGCTGGGCCTGCTGGCGACCGAGTCCGAGGGTCCGGCCGTACGGTTCGCGCATCCGCTGATCTCGGCCGCGCTGTATGCGGAGGCCGCCGCGCAGGAGCGGCGGGCCGCGCATGTCGCGCTGTCCACCGCGGCCTCGGACCCGATCGAGCGGGCCCGGCATCTGGCCCTGGCGACGACCGGCACCGACCCGGAGGTGGCGGCCCGGCTCGCGGAGGCCGCGACCCTGGCCCGGGACCGGGGCGCACCGTCCGTGGCCGCCTCCCTCGGACTGCTCGCGGCCCGGCACACCCCGGCGGACGGCGAACCGACCTCTGAGGTGCTGCGCCTGCAGGCCGCCGAGGACGCGATCACCGCCGGGGACCTGGACCTCGCCCGGGACATCGCCCGGGAGGTGCTCAGCCGGACGACCGTGCCCGAGGACCGGGTACGGGCCTGGATCATCGTGATCGACACGGCGGGCCACGCCATGACCGAGGTCGACTCGGTCTTCCCGCAGGCCCTCGCCGATGCGGGCGACGACCCGAAGCTGCTCGCCCTGATCCACTACCAGCTCGCCTGGCGGGGCCTGCTGGTGGAGGGCGACTTCGACGAGGCCCGCCGGGCGGCGGCGTACTCGGCGGAGCTGGCCGAGCGGGCCGGCGACCGGTACACCGAACTGATGGCGCTCTCCTTCCAGGCCCAGATCGAGACCCTCATGGGCCACACGAACGCCCCCGCGACCATCCGGCGCGCGCTGACGGAACCTCAGGACCCGCGGGTGGCCTGCCATCACAACGGGGCCGGCTACTCCCGGTTCCGCTGGCTGATCATGAGCGATCAGCTGGCCGAGGCCCGGGCGACGGTCACCGCGCTGCTGCGCGAGGTGCGGCGGCGCGGCTCCGTCGAGAGCGAGGTGCACTTCCTGCGGGGGGTGGCGGAGACGGAACTGCGGTCCGGGCACTGCGGCCGTGCGCTGGACCTGGCCCGGGAGGGTCTGCGGCTGGCCCGGGACAGCGGGATCGGCGAGGTGGCCTCCG
Source organism: Streptomyces sp. NBC_00457 (assembly GCF_036014015.1). Classification (NCBI taxonomy): domain Bacteria; kingdom Bacillati; phylum Actinomycetota; class Actinomycetes; order Kitasatosporales; family Streptomycetaceae; genus Streptomyces; species Streptomyces sp. NBC_00457. The sequence continues at coordinate 2,531,550 of NZ_CP107905.1, forward strand.
CCGTCCTCACCTCCATCGCGGAGGCCTCGGGCGGCGAGGTGGACCGGGCGCTGGCACTGGCCAGGGAGGCGGTCGAGCACGCCGAGGAGGGCGGCGACCAGGTGTACATCTCCCGGGCGCTGGCCGCCCTCGGGTACGCCCAACTGGTCGCCGGGGACGCGCCGGACGCGGTCCGCTCACTGCGGCGGGTGCGGGAACTGGAGCAGGGGCTCGGCATCACCGACCCGGCGCGCGGCCGCTGGCACGGCGACCTCGCCGAGGCGCTGGTGCGGATCGGCGAGCCGGCCGAGGCGCAGGACCTCATCGACGTCACCCGCGAACAGGCGATGCGGCTCGGCCGCGAGAGCGTACTCGCCGTACTGGACCGCGCGGAGGCGCTGGTGCGGGCGTCACGCGGTGAACACGACGCCGCCGTCGCCCAGTTGACGTCGGTCCAGGACCGGCTCGCCAAGCTGGGCTACGGCCTGGAGGAGGCCCGGACCGCGTTCGTACTGGCCTCGCTGCGCACCGGGCGGCCCGGCCAAGCCGAAGGGGCGCGCCTGTATCGAGAGCCCGAGCGCGCGGAGGCCCGAAGGGCTGAGCACGGTCGGGCTCTCGATACAGGCTTCGGCGCCCCGCAGGCGGACCGAAAAGACACGTCGTCGTACGACGAGGCGGCCCGGCTGTTCCGCCGGTGCCGGGCGCTGCCGTGGCTGCGGCAGGTGGACGCGGCGGCGGACGCGAGCCCGCCGGAGCCCGCCGTACAGCCGCCGGTCGCGCTCGACGGGCTGGAGGGCCTCGCCTCGATGGAGCGTCAGGTCGCCGCGCTCGTCATGGAGGGCGCGACGAACCGGGAGATCGCCGGGCGTCTGTTCATCAGCGTCAAGACGGTCGAGGCGACCCTGACCCGGGTCTACCGCAAGCTGGGGATCCGTTCGCGCGTGGATATCGTCCGACTGGCGGCAGGACGCCGCGCGAAGTGAGACCGGTGCGGGTTTACTGGGCGCGACCGAGGGTTTTCCCTCCCCAACTCCCTTAGGGGGTTCCCTCATTGGGAGGAGCCTGTGCGCCCCCCTAGCGTATGGCCATGCCGCTCGCCCGGGCATACGGAGGTCGGTCCCGAGACCCCCGTGCAACCCCCCACACCCGTGCGACCCCCCACCGGCAACCTCTTGAGGAGACTCATGTTCGGGCTCACCCGTGCCACGAAGACCGCCGCCGTCGTCACGGCGACCGCTGCCGCCGCCGCGACAGCGCTGCTGGCGGCCCCCACCGCGGTCGCCGCCCCGCAGCCCATCGTGGGCGGTACGACGACCACGACGACGGCGTACCCGTTCACGATGCAGATCACGGACGCCTCGGAAGACCAGTTCTGCGGCGGCACGCTCGTCTCGGCCACCAAAGTCGTCACCGCCGCGCACTGCATGGCCGGCGAGAGCGCCGACGACGTCAGAGTCGTCGGCGGCCGCACCTACCTCAACGGCACGAACGGCACGGTCAGCGAGGTCACCGACATCTGGGTCAGCCCCGACTACACCGACGCCACCAACGGCGACGACGTGGCGGTGCTGACCCTGGCCACCTCGATGCCGTACACGACCGCCCCGTATGTCTCCGCCGACGACACCGACGTGTACGCGACGGGCGCCACGGCCCGCATCCTCGGCTGGGGCACCACCTCCGCGGGCGGCAGCTCCTCCAACCAGCTGCGGACGGCCACGGTCCCGCTCGTGTCCGACTCCAGTTGCGGCAGTTCCTACGGTTCGGACTTCGTCCAGTCCGACATGGTTTGCGCCGGTCATGAAGCCGGCGGCGTCGACACCTGCCAGGGCGACAGCGGCGGTCCCCTGCTCATCGGGGGCGTCCTGGCAGGCATCACTTCCTGGGGCGAGGGCTGCGCGGCGGCCGGTTTCCCGGGTGTCTACACCCGGCTGACCACGTTCTCGGACGAGGTCACGGAGCAGATCGGATCGTGACCCGGCAGTTCTCCTGAGCGACCCCTCAGGTGAAAGACCAGGGGGCGTTGCGGGCTTCCACGAGCAGCCCGCAACGCCCCCTGTCCATGTCCGCCCGCCCCGGGTTCACGGTTCCTGACTCACGGTTCCGGGATCACGGTCCCGAAGCGGATGTCGTACGCCGCGTCCTGGTGCATCGTCCGGAGCATCCGCGCTCCTTCCTCCGTCACCTCGCCGCGCTGGGCCTTGGTGAGCTTGCCGAAGGGCTCGATGACGAGGGCGCCGTCGAGGATCCGCCACACGCCCGCGAGGAAGCCGTCGACGAGGAACGGGCAGTAGACCGTGTTCACCTGCCAGGTACGGCCCCGGTTCGGCGGCGGCACCACGCGGGTGCGGTCGGCGTGGGAGAGGAGCAGGTTGTCGAACTCGGGCAGGAAGCGGGGCGGGGCCGGGGTGTCCGGGTCGGGGCGGGGGGCGTCGGGGAGGTCGAAGAGTTCGACGCCGTTGTCGTCCCGGAAGGTGGCCAGCTGAGGGCGGAGGCGTTCGAAGGCGGGGCGCATCCGGGTCAGGCCGCACCAGGTCTGCATGTCCTTCACGGAGGCCGGTCCGAAGGCGGCGAGATAGCGCAGGACCGTGGCGTCGGCGGAGGCGGCGGGCTCGGCGGGGCGGTCCAGCCAGTGCTCGACGGTGGTGAGGGAGACCTGGGCGCTTCTGCCCCACAGTCCGCGCGGGGTGACCTGGACGAGGGGCAGCTTGCAGCGGGCGGCGACGGCCAGGGACTGCGGGTCGGCGTCCGGCCACTCGACGCTCAGCGCCTCGCGCAGCTGCTTCATCGTGCGCGGCCCGTCCTCCACGAGTTCACGGGCGAGTACGGCGAGCCGGTCCAGGTCGACACCGACGAGGCCCTTGCGGAAGTAGTTGATCTCCCGGTCCCGGGCGGGCTGCACCAGCGGGCGCAGGGTGAGGCTGTCGTCGGCGGTGTGCAGATGGATCGTCGAGCGCATGGTGACGATACGCACCACCTCACGGCGCTCCAGCAGCCCGGACAGCTCCTCGGGCGTAAAGCCGTCGAGGCGTGCGGCGAGCGCGTAGTACGGCGGCTTGACCTCCTGGGCCTGGAGGCCGACGAGATGCTCCACGGCCGCCCGCGCGGTCAGCGGCGAGCGGCGCAGCAGCAGCTGCCGGTCGAGGGTCGCGCGGTTGAGGGCGCGGACGCCGAGCACGGGGGCGGTCGCGGACGTCGTCTTCGTCATGCTCCGCACGCTAGCGCTGCTTGCGGACACCTTCTGTCCGCAACTCTCACCCGATCCCATACCACCCGCCCGCCCCGATGTCGTATGCCCCGTATATCCTGCTCCGTGATCAACCGCTCCGCTGGAGCAGGACCAGCAGGGACTAGCAGAGACCAATAGGGATCAGCAGGGGACCAGCAGGGAGGTGCCGCCATCGCCGCGAAGAACTCCAGGAAGTCCGTCTGGCGCCGCGCCCTGAACCACCAGCCGCCGTCACCCGAGACAGAGCCCGAGCCCGACCCGTCCTCTCCGGCATCGGCGGAGACCCCCGAACCGGGCAGCGTCGTCCAGGCCGTCCTCTACCAGGACGGCATCCGTGTCTCCTCCCCCGCCACCCTCGCCGAGACCTACCGCGAGCTGCGCGAGAAGCCGGCCGGCATGGCATGGATCGGCCTCGCCCGCCCCACCGAGAGCGAACTCCTCTCCCTCGCCGCCGAGTTCGACCTCCATCCCCTCTCGGTCGAGGACGCGATGGAGGCCCATCAGCGCCCGAAGCTGGAGCGCTACGGCGAGACGCTCTTCGTCGTGCTGCGGGCGGCCAGGTATCTGGACGCGCCGGAGGAGGTCGACTTCGGCGAGCTGCATGTGTTCGTCGGCCCCGACTTCGTGATCACGGTCCGCCATGGCGCGGCACCGGACCTGTCGGCGGTCCGCCGGCGCATGGAGGAGTCGACGGACCTGCTGAAGCTGGGCCCGGAGGCGGTGCTCTACGCCATCCTGGACGCGGTGGTCGACGGCTATGTGCCCGTCGTCTCCGGTGTCCAGAACGACATCGACGAGATCGAGACGGAAGTCTTCGGCGGCGACCCCGAAGTGTCCCGCCGCATCTACGAACTCTCCCGCGAAATGGTCGAGTTCCAGCGCGCCACCCGCCCCCTCGTCGGCATGCTGCACGGCCTGATGGCCGGCTTCGCCAAATACGGCACGGACGAGGAACTCCAGCGCTACCTCCGCGACGTCGCCGACCACGTCACCCACACCAGCGAACGCGTCGACGGCTTCCGCCAGGCCCTCACGGAGATCCTCACGGTGAACACGACCCTGGTCACCCAGCAACAGAACGCGGAAATGCGGGCGTTGGCGGAGGCGGGGTTCGAGCAGAACGAGGAGATCAAGAAGATCTCGTCATGGGCGGCGATCCTGTTCGCCCCGACGCTGGTCGGGACGGTCTACGGGATGAACTTCGACCACATGCCGGAGTTGCACTGGGTGTTCGGATACCCCTTCGCCATCGCCCTGATGGCGGCGGTGTGCACCAGTTTGTACGTCATCTTCAAGCGGCGGGACTGGCTCTGAGCAGTCGCTGGCGGTCAGGTTGGGCGACGTCCCAGAGTGCGCCGGTGGCGAGGTTGCCGAGGGTGACGCCGAGACCGGAGACGGTGTTGTACGGGTCGTAGTGGGTGGCGACGAGGCGGTTGCCGGAGAGCCTGATCGGCCCTCACCGGCCCTGGGAACCAGTGCCCTTCGATCTCACCGGTTCCCTACATCCGGCAAGCCCCGCCCAACCGGCTCATTGCCGCTGCAACGGCAGCCGTGATGTTGGCCATCTCACCTTTGCTACCGGGGAGTTCGGCCTGCGTGAGCAGCGCTGCCCGGTAACGTTTTGGCGTCGGGCAGGAGCGGAACGGCAGGAGTGCAGTGGTGATACGGCGAGTGGCGGCGGCGATCGTGCTGCTGGCTGCCGCTGTACTCCTGCACTTCACGACGCCGCACCACACCACCGACGCCCCGAGCGCGGTGTCCGCGATGGCACCCGCAATCGAACCGGAGACCAGGAAGGCGTCCGGCCCCGCGACCGTCCTCATCCACGCGGACACCGGCCTGGAGCACCACGAGACCGCGGCCGACGCTCCGGCCCGGCTGCCCCGCGCGCTGGCGCCCGACGTCGAGTCGCACGCGTCCTCGGACGGCACGCCGGTCGACGAGGTGACCATCGCCGCCGTCCCGTCGGGAACCGCGCAGCCGCGTACGGCGAGAGAGACCTGGAACCCGAGCGGCGCCCTGACGCCCACTCCGAGCACACTGCAGACCTTCCGCTGCTGATCGGCCGCGTGCTTCGCAGCGCGGTGCCCGGCTGCGCAGCACGCCCTCTTCGTATCCCTGAGTCCTCGTCGACGCTCGTCGACGCACGAAGAGCACGAGGCCGACCATGCAGTCACTCATCGAGCACGCCCGTACGTTCCCCGCCAAGATCGTCGACCGGCAGGAGGACTTCGCACACCTGGCCCGCGGGCAGAAGCCCCAGGCCCTGTTCATCTCCTGCTCCGATTCCCGCGTCATCCCGTCCCTGTTCACCGGCGCCGCGCCAGGTGACCTCTTCGAGCTGCGCACCGCGGGCAACATCGTCCCCCGCTACCGGGCGCAGGCCGCCTGCGGTGTCGCGGGCTCCCTGGAGTTCGCCGTGCAGGCCCTGCAGATCCCCGACATCGTCGTGTGCGGTCACTCGCACTGCGGCGCCGTCCAGGGCCTCATCCGCGAGCAGACCGTGCACACCATGCCGCTGGTACGCCGCTGGCTGTCCTGGGCCGAGCGCCGGGCCCAGGCCGATGAGCCGTGGCAGACACAAGGGCTGGGCGAGGACCCGACCGCGGTGACCCAGCAGCACGTGCTCACCCAGCTCGACCACCTGCGCAGCTACCCCTTCATCGCCCGGCGGCTGTCCTCCGGCCGACTGCGCCTGCACGCCTGGTACTACACCGTCGAGACCGGCGATGTCCTGGCCTGCGCTCCCGGCGCCCGCACCTTCAAACCCCTGTGAACCGGCCGGACAGCGGCCCCACACCCGCCTGTTCCGGTCGCATGCCACGCGACGTTCCTTCCCCCACTCGAAAGAACGCCATGACTTCGCACCTCGCCACACTCAAGCGCGCCCTGCGCACCGATCTCACGTCCTCCCTCGTCGTCTTCCTCGTCGCCCTGCCGCTGTGCGTGGGCGTCGCCGTCGCCTCCGGCGTCCCGGCCGAAATCGGCCTGATCACCGGCATCGTGGGCGGCCTCGTGACCGGATTGCTGCCCGGCAGCAGCCTCCAGGTCAGCGGCCCGGCCGCCGGGCTGACCGTGCTGGTGTTCACCGCCGTTCAGGAGTACGGCCTGCCCGCACTCGGCGTGATCGTCCTGGCCACCGGTCTGCTCCAACTCGCCCTAGGGACCCTGCGGTTGGGCCGCTTCTTCCGGGCCATCTCGCTGTCCGTGGTGCACGGCATGCTCGCCGGCATCGGCCTGGTGCTGATCGCCGGGCAGCTGTACGCGCTGGCCGACCACAAGGCACCCGGCAGCGGCACCGCGAACATCGCCGGGCTGCCGGGCCTCGCCGTCGACGTCCTCCTCTCGGACCCGGCGCTGATCGCCGTCGGCATCGGCACCGGAACCGTCGTGATCATGACGCTGTGGAAGAAGCTGCCGGGCAAAGCCCAACTGCTGCCCGGCCCGCTGGTGGCCGTCGGCGCGGCGCTGGCCACTACCGCCGCCTTCGACCTGCCCGTCAAGCGGGTCGAGGTCAGCGGTCTGGCGGAGGCCATCCAGCCGCCCGCCCTCGGCGACTTCGGACAACTGGCGCAGGTCGGCCTGCTGACCACCGTCATCGCCTTCACCCTCATCGCGTCGGCCGAGTCGCTGTTCAGCGCGGCGGCCGTCGACCGTCTGCACGACGGCCCGAAGACCGACTACGACAAGGAGCTGATGGCCCAGGGAGCGGGCAACACCCTGTGCGGGCTGCTCGGCGCGCTGCCGATGACCGCGGTGATCGTCCGCAGCGCCGCCAACGTCCAGGCAGGCGCCCGCACCAAGCTCTCCCGCGTCCTGCACGGCGTATGGCTGCTCCTCTTCGCCGCGCTGCTGCCCGGCGCCCTCGGCATGATCCCGACCGCCGCGCTCGCCGGCGTGCTCATCCACGCGGGCTTCAAGCTGCTGCCGGTCAAGGAGTTGGGTCCGCTGTGGCGTGAACACCGAGGCGAGGCCGTGGTGTTGGTGATCACGGCGGGGGCGATTCTGGTCACCAACATGTTCGAGGGCGTGCTGATCGGGCTCGTGCTGGCGGTGGCGAAGTCCGCGTGGGAGGTGTCCCACGTCCACATCGAGACCGACGACACGGGCACCGGGCCGGTGCGCGTCCGGATCGTGGGCAACGCGACCTTCCTGCGGCTGCCGAAAATCCTGGACGCCCTCGAGAAACTGCCCCACGACCGTTCCGTCGAGCTCAACCTCGCGGGACTGCGCCACCTCGACCACGCCTGCATGAGCGCCCTGCAGAACTGGGCGGACCAGCACAACGCGCACACCGTCCAGCCGGAGCACATCCCCGCCTCAGCCTGAGCACGAACCCGTGGGGCGGTGTTCCGGCCGCCCCACGGGCCTTTGACGTCATACGTGGTGAACAGCCCCCGGCGTTCACCCGTATCCCAAGCCGAGTACGAACAGCACCCGAGATGGAGAGGCAACGTGCCCCAGCAGCACCCGCGAGGACCCATCGGCCGAAGCCTGTCCGCCGCATCCCTGAGGCGCGCAGCCGTCGTCGCAAGCCTGGCGATCCTTCCCCTGACCACAGCCTGCAGCGGCGGCGAGGACAAGGCGGCCGAGGAAGCCGGTCCGTCGAAGATCTCCGCTGCCCCGGCGGCCGGAGTCGTCGCGCCTGCCAAGGTCGAAGTGATCGCCAGCCTGACCGGCTGCAAGCCCAAGATCCGCATCGAGGCGGACCAACTGCGCCAGGGCCTGTGCCACACCAAGGAGGTCGACTACCTCATCACCACCTTCCCGGAGGAGAAGTACAAGCAGACCTGGTTGGACTCCGCCGCCATCTACGGAGGCAAGTACCTGGTCGGCACGCGCTGGATCGTCAGCGCGAAAAAGCCGGAGATGCTGGAGAAGTTCCGGACCAAGATCGGCGGAAACATCCAGCAGCTGCAGGGCATCGGTCCCAAGCCGACCACGTAGTTGCAGCTCGGCCATCGCCCCGCACCACCGCCGACGCCCACGCACCACTGCCCTGGAGGCTGCTCCATGCACACGGCACCACGCCGGGCCAGGAAACCGCTGACCGCCCTGGCGCTGCTCGGCGCCGTGCTCGCGTTCCTCCTCGGCGGCGCCGGGCCCGCCTCCGCCCACGCCGCCCTGACCGGATCCGACCCGGCCGACACCGCCGTACTCAAGACGGCTCCACAGCAGGTCACGCTCACTTTCACCGAGGCGGTCAGCCCCTCCGACGGCTCCCTGCGCGTGCTGTCCCCCAAGAACGAGCGGGTCAACAAGGGCTCGGTCGAGCGCGCGGACGGCAAGACGAACACGGTCCGTGTGACGTTGCCCGACAAGCTGGCCAAGGGCACCTACACGGTCTCCTGGCGCGTCGTCTCCGCCGACGGCCACCCGATCTCCGGCGCGTTCACCTTCTCCATCGGCAAACCGTCCGCCACCTCCGCGGTACTTCCCTCCGGGCCCTCGGTCGACCCCACCGTCTCCCGCCTCTACGGCGTCGCCCGCTACGCCGCCTATGGTGGCCTCGCCCTGCTCATCGGGGTCGCCGGATTCGGCCTGCTGTGCTGGCCCGCCGCGCTCGCCCTCCGGCTGGTACGCAGGCTGCTGCTGACCGGCTGGCTGACACTGATGGTCTCCACGCTCGTATTGCTGCTTCTGCGCGGCCCGTACGAGAGCGGTCGGGGCGTCACCGCGCTGTTCGACTTGTCCTTGCTGGGTCCCACCCTCACGGGCAAGACCGGGACGGCCTTGGTGACACGGCTCTTGCTGGTCACGGTGGCGGGCCTGGCGTTGGCCCCGATCACGGGCCGTCTCGTCGGCAGCACGGAGGCGCGGGACCGGGGGGCGTCCGAAGCCGCACCGGGTAACGCCGAAACCGATGCGGACGTCCGGCCGATCGCCCCGTCCGTCGGTGCCCGGGTCGCGGGGGTCCTGCTCGCCGTGGGCCTGGCGGTCACCTGGGCCGCTGCCGAGCACGCCTCCGCCGGTCTCCAGGTGCCCGTGGCCATCCCGGTCGCGGTCCTGCACCTGCTCGCCATGGCCGTATGGCTCGGCGGTCTCCTCACCCTGGCGCTGATCCTCTACCGGGCGCCCGCCGGCACGACGGTTCCGGGGTCCGCGGTCACCCGCTTCTCCCAACTGGCGTTCGGCGCCGTTCTCGTCCTGACCGCCACTGGCGTCTACCAGTCCTGGCGGCAGGTCGGCTCCTTCGACGCCCTCTCCTCCACCCAGTACGGGCGGATCCTCTGCCTCAAGGTCGCCGCCGTCATCCTTGTTCTGACCGCGGCGAAGTTCTCCCGGCAGTGGACCCACGCCCCGCAGTCGGCACCGGAGGCGCTCGCGGTGGCGGCACCGAAGCCGGTACGCGTGACACAGACTGTCGGAGCAGGTTCATCTTCCGGCGAGGCGGCATTGCCCGGCGCAGGCGATGCCGCGCCGGACAGCGCCGAACAGTCCTCCACGCGCGACACCACCGACAGTTCCGAACCGCCCGTCCCGCCGTCCGAGCAGCGCCGACGCGGCCTGCGCCGCTCGGTCGCCGCCGAAGCAGTTCTCGGCCTCATCGTCCTGGCGATCACCACGGTGCTCACCGGCACCCCACCCAGCCGGGCCGCCGCGCAGAACACCGCAGCGGTGGCAGGGGTTCAGCAGGTACCGGCGGCGGTGGCCACGATCCCGTTCGACACCGGCGTACCAAAGGGATACGGCAAGGTGCAGATCACCTTCCTTCCGGGGCAGGTGGGTGAGAACAGGGTGGAGGCCCTGGTGTTCGGGGCCGACGCCGGCCTCATCGCCGTTCCCGAGCTGCGTCTCACCGTGACCCACCGTGCGCAGGGAATCGGCCCGCTCGACGCGAAACTGACCGCCCGAGGCGGCTACTGGGGGACGGACAGCCTGCGCTTTCCCATCTCCGGCACGTGGACCCTGAAGGCCACCGTGCGCATCAGCGACGTGGACCAGGTCACCGTGTCGAAGGACGTGACGATCCGGGACCTGCAGCCGCAGGCGGCAACCGCACCCTGACGAGCAGCGTGGTTCACGGCCACTGACACCGCGTCAGGCAGCGTTCGCCCTGATGACTACCTCGCGTAGCCGTTCGTCGGAGGCGCGCTCCCGCCAGATGATGTAGCGGCGGTTCATGCTGCCCGGATACGCGGGCGTAACGGGCGACTGCTGCGCACTAGGCGCCGGCCGGCCGGTAGTCGGTGATGATGTAAAGGGCCTCGTCGTCGATGGCATTCGCCTCCCAGTCCAGGGAGATCCGCACCGGATGCCCGTCGGCCGCGTACTCCGCCTCGGCCGTGTCCGCGTTGTCGCGCCGGGCCTGCTCCATCTCCTCCAGCAGCCCGCCGATGGTGGGCACTTCGTCGGGCATCTGCTCGACCACGCGTCGGCCACTGTCGTCGAGGCCGACTGCCTTCACCACCTCGCGGTCCTGGACCGTCACCCGGAAGGTCCCGAGCAGGGACCTCTCTCCCTCACTCGACTTCAGCGTGTAGGTGTACGCATCGGGCTCAGCCCATGCGTTCCGGCTCTGCGCTGCAACGCTCTTGCTTCCGGTTCCTTCAGCGGTTCCGGGGGACGGCGGTGTATCGGTGCCGCAGGCTGCGGTCGCGCACAGCAGCCCTCCGATCAGTGCGGCAGTGGCCAGGGCCCGGGCGGGGAGAGGTACGGCGGTCATGGCGGCAGTCCCTTCACAGACGGCTACCGCTATGACGTGGGTGGGCCGGATAACGTTCGGCAGGCCCATCGGGCACGCCAGGCGGGTCTGCCGCAGTTGCCGTCTCAGCGGGCTGAACCTCCCGCGGGGCGGCGGGAGTTCCGCCCCGCGGGACACCGGCGTCGCCGGTCAGCTCCCGGCAGAGGCGCCCCGGCGCCGTACGAGCCACGCACCGCCCGCGACAACGAGCAGCGCCACGACCGCCACGCCGACGAAGAGCCCGGTCGAGCTGTCCTCGTCCTTGTTCTCGTCCGTGGCGTTGGCGGCCGCTTCCGCGGTCGCGGTGTCGGTGGCCGTTTCGGTGGGGGTGGGAGTCGGGCTGGGGGTCGGGCTCGCGGTCGGGCTGGGGCTGATGGGGGTGGCGCCCGGGGCGGCGGCCTTCAACTCCAGGACCGGCGCGGGCTGTTCGCCTTCCTCGCCGCCGGTGGGAAGCTCGATCCAGCGGGAGACCTCGCCGTCGCTGTAGGTCTCGACGGTCTTGAACGCGATCTCCTTGGCGTCAGGCAACTGCCGCACCTTCACCTTGTACTCGGCGTCGACACCGGTCGCGAGCTTGGCCCCGCCGACGGTGTAGCCGTCGGCGGTGGCCTTGAACTTCCAGCCCTTGGGCGCCTCTTCGAGGGTGACGTCGGCGGGCGCGATGCCCTCGGGCAGGACGATACGCAGCTCCGTGAAGCCGGCGGTGGCTGACTCCGCCTCGGAGACGAAGGTGAGGGTGACGTTCTCGGCGAGGGCCTGCGTCTTGTCAGCCTCGACTTCCGCGTGGGCGGCGGCCGGTGCGGCCAGAGCGAGGGTGGCGGTCAGCGCGGCGGCGCCGACTAGAGCGGCCCGGCGTGCCAGACGGGCAGCGTGATGGGTGGACATGGGGAACTCCTTGCGCGTGAAGCCGGGCACGCCGAAGCGGCGGCCCGGGTGAGGGGACGGACTGGGACGGGTGCGTGTCCCGGTGGTCCCCTGCGCACCAGCGCATGTTCCAGGGTGAGCGTGCGTGCCGCTCTGGGCTGTGCGAAGCAGCCTGTCAGACGTACGGTCGTCGGCGCGGGCACCGTGACGGCGTCCAGCCGCGGCACCAGCCGGGCCAGTACGCCGACGGCGGCGCGGCCTGCCGCGCGGGTGGCCGTGAGCGCGGCGGCCAGGGCGGCGTCGGCGCGCTGCACCAGGCAACCCGCCGCCAGCGCGGCGACGAGATGGGCGACGGCCATCGCCGTAGAAGCGTGATGCCAGGCATGCCCGTCCTCCACATGCACGGCAGCGCCACCGCCCATGGGATGCCCCGCATGACCGGCACCCGAGTCACCGGTACCTCCCGCCACGGTCAGCGACAGATGCAGCGCGCCCTGCGCGACCAGCGTGCACACGGTGACCACGGGCAGCGAGAGCCGCCGCCGTGCGAACGGCCACACGATCACGAACTGCCCGACCGCGAACGCGGCCACCAGCCGCCACGGCACCGAGCCTTCGGCGACCGCGTCATGCCCGAGGGCGGCGAGCACGCTGCCGACGAGCGCGAACGCCGCGGCCCGCACGTGCACTCCCGCACGGCTCGGCCGCGTCCCGGCGGTCCGGCCGCCGGACCGCGTCACGTGATCACCGGGCACGGTCGCCCATCATGCTCGTTCCGTCCCCGCCTGTCCGGACTTCTCGCGAATCACCTCGGCAAGCCGGTCCGGGGTCCGGGTGGAAACGTACAGGTACGGCGTGGGGTCGTCGGGGTCGAGGATCTCCACGCGTACAGCGGCGGTGATGTAGCTGCGCATGACCATGAACGCACGCAGATCCGCCTTGTACGTCCGCCAGGCCCGGGCCTCCTCGCCGCGCAGGACCTGCGGCTCGCCGAGCACGTCGAGTGGAATGCGGGCGTCCCCGACGACCAGCAGCCGGTCGGTGACCCGGATCCGCATCGACCCCTGGGAGCTGACGTGGACCCCGGCCAGGCAGGTGCCGGCCGTCAGGGCGAGGAGGGCGGCGATCGTGCCGTAGGGCAGGAAGACCAGGGCCAGGGAGAGGCCGAAGAGAGCGGCGATGACCCACCAGGAAGCGGGGGCGGTCAGGCGTTCGTCGTAGCTGGGGGTCGTGCTGGCGGTCACTGCGGCTCACCTTGTCGGATACGTCGTGCGTGGTGGGGGCGTTCATGGGGGTGGAAGAGGCGGGTCTGGCCGATGAGGTACTGCATGAGCTCCGTCCTCCTGGCCCGGTCAGCCGGACAGCCGGTCCTCGATGAGTGCCTTGAACGCCTCGTAGGAGCCGGGCGGCTGAATCCGGCTGCCGTCGACGAAGAAGGTCGGGGTGCCCTGGACGCCGAGGCCGAGGCCGTCGCGCTGGTCGTCCTGGACGCGGCCGGCGACCTCGGGGTCGGCGAGCGCGGCGTCGAACTCGGCCATGTTCAGGCCGAGTTCCTTCGCGTAGCCGCGGAAGACGTCCTGCTTCCAGTCCTGTGACTCGCCCCATTCCTTCTGCGTGGTGAAGAGCTTGGTGTACATCTCCTCGAACTTGCCCTGCCGGGCCGCGGCTTCGGCGGTGCGGGCGGCGAGTTCGCCGTTGCGGTGGCCGGGCATGGGGAAGTAGCGGGCGACGAAGGTGACCCGGTCGCCGTACTCCTCGCGCAGCTTCTCCACCACCGGGTAGTACGCACCGCACCCCTCGCACTCGAAGTCGAGGAACTCCACGATGGTCAGTTCGCTCCTGGCCGGGGTGGTGAGCCGGTGGCTGTTGCCGCGGACAGGCAGCGCCTCGGCGGCCGGCTGCACGTCCAGGCCGCCACTGCCGCTCCGGTCGTCGGGAGCGAGCAGCAGGTAGGAGCCGAAGGCGGCGGCGAAGCCGGCCAGCAGCACCGCGGCGACGATCAACTGCTTCTTGAGCTTGCTCATGATTCCTCGTGTGGGGTGTCGGGGCGGGCCGGACGGCGGTCGCGGGCGTGCAGGCTCGCCAGATAGGCGTTGTAGGCGGCCAGCGGGTCGGTGTCGCCGCCGCGCTCGATCTGCCGGTCGACGCGGCGGGCCTCGCGCTGGTCGGAGCGCATCCACTGGATGGCCAGGACGATCGTGGTGATCAGGACGGGGATGTCGCCGGTGGCCCAGGCGATGGCGCCGCCGTTGTACTGGTCGTCCAGCGCGTCGGCGACCCAGGGCCGGTCCAGCAGCGTCCACCAGCCCTCGCCGATCAGGGCGGTCGAGCTCATCAGCGAGATGCTGAACCAGGAGTGGAACGGCATCGTCAGGATCAGCACGAACAGTCGGCCGAGATACGGCGGGCGGCGTGGGCCGGGGTCGATACCGATGATCACCCAGAAGAACAGCAGGCCCGTGGCGAGGAAGTGCACCAGCATGACCATGTGTCCGAGATGGCTGCGCATCAGCGTCTCGAAGAGCGAGGTGTAGTAGACGACGAAGGCGCTGCCGATGAACAGCACGCTCGCCACCACCGGATTCGAGATGAGCTTGACGTAGCGGCTGTGCAGGAGCTTCAGCAGCATCTCTCGCGGCCCGTCCGGTGAGCCCTTGGGAGCGGCGGGCAGCGCGCGCAGGGCGAGAGTGGCCGGCGCCCCCAGGACGAGCAGGATCGGCACCGACATGGCCAGGAGCATGTGCTGGCCCATGTGCACGCTGAACAGGACCTTGCCGTAGGTGTTCAGCCCGCTCATGGTCGCGAGCACGGTCAGCGCCAGGCCCAGCAGCCACGCGATCGTCCGCCCGACGGGCCAGTTGTCGCCGCGGGCGCGCAGCTTGCGTACGCCGGCCAGGTAGAGGAGCGCGGCGCCCGCGGTGCCGAAGGCGAACAGCGGGTCGAAGTGCCACTGCGTGAACAGCGGCGTCCACGGGAAGTCGCCGAGCGGTGGCGGAATCGGGAAGCCCAGCAGCTCCTCGGACGGCGACAGCGAGGCGTCACCCGCGCCCGGTGCGGGGGTGCGCGACAGGCCCACCGCGAGCCCCATCGCCGCCGCCATCAGCAGCAGTTCACCGGCCGCGAGCCGGACGAACGCCCGCCGCCTCCCCTCGGCGAGGGCGGGCAGGGTGCGGCGACGGTGCCAGTAGCCGATGCCGCCCAGCAGCGCGAGTGCCACCGCCTTCGTCAGCACCATCAGCCCGTACCGGCTGGTGAACACCTCAGTGAGGGACGGCAGTCGGACGGCGGCGTTGACGATGCCGCTGAGGCCGACCGCGAGCAGCGCCCACCCGGCGATCGGGCTGAACCGGCGGACCGCTGCGGTTGCCTGCTCCTCACGGCGCGCGGCGGCGACGAGCACGAAGACGAGGCCGCCGACCCAGACCGCGACCCCGAGCAGGTGCAGGGCGAGGCTGCTGACCGCGGCGTCATGGTTGCCGGCCGCCGAGGAGTGCCCGGTGAAGGCGGGCGGCAACAGTCCTGCCAGCGCGAGCACGAGTGCACACCGGGCCCAGCGGGCGCTGCCGATGCCTACGCACAGGGTGGCGATGACGCCTGCGGCTGCTGCGGTCAGGGCGTAGGAGCGGCCTTGGGCGTCGGTGGTGACGAAGTCCGCCACGATCGCGGGCGAGGAGATCTCGCCGACCGGCTGGGCGAACAGGTCGGACAGCGTGAACACCAGGACGGCGCCCGACGCAGCCGCCCACAGCCCAGCCGCGCAGGCAGCCCATGTGAGATAGCGGAGCTGTGCGGGGCCGAGGCGCCTGCCGCCGGGCAGCAGTACGACCACCAGCAGCAGCGCGCCGACGGTGGCCACGGCCGCCGCGTCCGTGAGAGTTCGGGCCACCGGCAGCCCCCACGCGGTCAGCGCGCCCGCGTCCGGAATCCCCGGGATCGCGGTGGCGGCACCACCGCCGGCCCATACGGCGATCAAGGCGACGGCGACACAGGCGCCTACCGCCACGGCCAGGACCAAAGGAAGTCGGGGCAGTCGGCCGGTACCGGCGGCCTTGGTGTCAGTCGCCATGGCCGGTCCGCCTCCGCCTCACCAGGTACGCGCCCACGGCTCCGGACGCGGCCAGCGCACCGGCCCCGGCGAGGACTGGCACGGTCGCGCCGGAGGATTGGTCATCGGCCCGGCCCGTCTCCGGCGACGGGGAGGCTGCGGTCTCCTGCTGGACCGTGGCCGATGGGCTCGGCGTCTGCGCGGTCTCCTTGACGGTGAAGGTGTACGAACCCGAGACGGGGTGCCCGTCGGCGGACACCACCCGGTAGCCGACCGTGTAACGGCCCGCGGGAGCACCGGTGTCGAGCGCGAGCGTGACGGTCTTGCCCTCGACCTGCGGCTCCCCCTCGGCGGCCGACGCTCCGTCCGCCCCCGTCACGGCGACCTTGGCGTACTTCTGGGTCATGGGGTCGCTGAAGGTCAGTGTCACGCGTGGGGGTAGCCCGGCGAGCGACGCGTCGGCCCCCGGGCTGCTGGTTTCCAGTTCGGTGTGGGCCGCGGCCTGCGGCGCGGTGACGGCCAGGGCCGCGAGGGCGGCGGGTACGACGAGGACACGTGCCGCCGTGCGGGCGGCACGCCGGTCGGTGACGTGCATGGTGTGGGACTTTCTGTCGTCCCCCGGCAGCACGGAGCCGCCGGGACGGGAGGACCGGCCCGCCGGGCGGTCCTCGCGTCGTGCCCGTCAGGGCAGGCAGGGACCGCCGATCGGCATCGGCCGGAAAAGGGCGAAGGGTGCAGCGGACGCACGCGCTCGGCGCGGCGGAGCCCTGCCCTCGTGCAGCCGCGCCAGCACCGCCGACCGCAGCGGCGCGCTGCTCTCCCGGAGCGTGACCTGCGGTCCGGTGCCATGGGCACGGCCGAGCAACGGCCAGACGAACAGCAGCAGTTGGCGTACGGCGGTCAGCAGCGGCCGGGACTGCCACAGCAACTGCTCCGTGACGCCCAGCAACCGGGCGGCGATGACCAGGGTGACCAGATGCCCGGCCAACAGCACACCGGCGGGCGGTCCGGCGTCCCCGCCGTGCTCGACCACGCCGGCCAGACCGCCCGGCACCGCGCCCCGGCCGGTCACGGCCTGGCAGGCACCGGGCAGCGCGTAGGCAACGTGGTAGGCGATCTGCGCTGCGGCGAGGACGCCGACCACCTGGCTGTCGGTCAGCCGACGCCGCGTCAGTACCGCCGCGCCCGGAACCGCCACGGCGGCGACCGCCGCGACGATGATCCACCGGGGCGCGTGACACTGGGACAGCGCATGTCCGGCCAGCGGCAGCAGCACGCACAGCACCGCGAGCACTCCGGCCCGCAGCCCGCGCAGCACCCCGGACGCCGGGGAGGCGGAGCCTGGCGGGCAGAGCGGTCGCATGAGGTCGAGCCTTCGGGAGTCCGTCGCGGGGGTTGGAGGCTGTGGGCACGGGCTGGAACACCGTACGCCTGGGCAGCGTACCCACCGCACGCCCGCGGCGGACCGCCGGGTGCCCCTCATCCCACCACCCTCCACCGATCGCACATTCCCGCAGGTCAGAGGCGTATTAACGGACATGACAAACGTCACCGGTGCAGCCTTTGCCGATTCGCTCACCGATGCGTCTCACTGCCACCGAGGCACCCGTCACGAGGGGCAAGGGGCACAGCGTGAGCGATCACGGACATGAGCACAGCGCGGGGCACGACCACGGCTCCGGGGGACACGCGGGGCACTCCCACGGCATCACCGCCGACGCCGACCGGCGCTGGCTGGGGATCGCGCTCGCGCTGATCACCACGTTCATGGCGGCCGAGGTCGTCGTCGGCGTCATGGCCCGTTCCCTGGCGTTGATCTCGGACGCGGCGCACATGCTCACCGACGCCGTCTCCATCGTGCTCGCCCTGATCGCGATGCGGCTGTCCGCCCGACCGGCCCGCGGCGGCTACACCTACGGCCTCAAGCGCGCCGAGATACTCTCCGCCCAGGCCAACGGCCTGACCCTGCTGCTGCTCGGCGCCTGGCTGGCGTACGAAGCCGTGGAGCGGTTGATCGACCCGCCCGAGGTCGAAGGCGGGCTGATGCTCGTCACCGCGCTCGCCGGCATCGCGGTGAACGTGGTGGCGACCTGGTGCATCTCCCAGGCCAACCGGTCCTCCCTCAACGTCGAGGGCGCCTACCAGCACATCCTCAACGACCTGTTCGCCTTCATCGGCACCGCGATCGCCGCGCTCGTCGTCGTACTGACCGGGTACGCCCGCGCCGACGCCATCGCCACGCTGGTCGTGGTCGCCCTGATGGTCAAGGCCGGGTACGGCCTGATGCGCGAGTCCGGTCGCATCTTCCTCGAGGCCGCCCCCGCCGACGTCGACCCCGACCGGCTCGGTGACGAACTCGTCGCCCAGCCTGCCGTCGTCGAGGTCCACGACCTGCACGTCTGGCAGATCACCTCCGGCCAGGCGGCGCTGTCCGCCCACGTCCTCGTCGAAACCGGCGGCGACTGCCACGCCGTACGCCGCGCCCTGGAGGAACGCCTTCGCCACGACTACGGCATCGACCACACCACGCTCCAGGTCGACCACGTCCCCGAACTGGTGCTCCAGGTCGGCGGTCCCGGTGAGACGGCCGACCTGGGGACGCACTGCGAGGATCCGCACGGTCCCGTGCACCGGAACGCGCCGCACGTCCACTGATTCCTGGCGGGGTGCCGCCGGGCTCCGGCGGCACCGCGCCTTTCATCCCGCCTTGGCGCCCCGCTGGGTGAGCATGTCGGCCATCAGGTCGATCTCCGCCTGCTGCCCGTCGACCATGGTCTGCGCCAGCCGTACGAGCTTGTCGTCGTCCGCCATCTTCACCGCGCCGCGCGCCATGTCGACGCCGCCCTTGTGGTGAGCGGTCATCAGCCGCAAGTAGAGGATCTCGGCGTTCTTCCCCTTGGCCTCGCGCAACTGGTCCAGCCGCGTGTTGGTGGCCATGCCGGGCATGAGCGAGCCGTCCTTCGCCTCGTACATCGCGCCGTGGCCCATCCACGTCATCGGCGTCTCGGTGGAGGACTTGTTCAGCTCCCACGCCTCCAGCCGGCCCAGCAGCATGCCGCGCTGGTTGGCCTGCGTGTTGATGACGTCGTACGCGAGGGTGCGCACCTCCTCGTCGTCGGTGCGGTCGCGGACGATGAACGACATCTCCACGGCCTGCTGGTGGTGCACGGCCATGTCCCGTGAGAATCCGGCCTCAACGGAATTGTCGCCAGGTGCGGACGCGTTCGCAGTGCCCTCAACCGCCCGCCACACGACGACGGCGGCTGCGACCGCCAACACGACACAGGCGAGGACGACGAGGGTGCGGCGGGTGACGGCCCCGGTCATGCGGCGATCCCTCCCGTGCAGGCGGCACCCGGCTCAGGGGTCTGCGCGCCCTGCACGTACTTGTCGAGGAACTTCTCCACCCGGGGGTCGGTGGCGGAGTCCACGCTCAGCTGCTTGCCCCAGGCGGACAGGACGATCGGCGACGACTGGTCGGCGAACGGGCTCATCAGCGTGTACGGGGTCTTGGTGACCCGGTCCTTGAGCGTGCTGACGTCGTTGTCCGCGGCCTTGTCGGTGTAGGTGATCCAGACCGCGCCGTGCTCCAAGGAGTGCACGGCGTTCGTCTCGCCGATCTCCTTGTCGTAGACGTCGCCGTTGCAGTTCATCCATGCCTGGTTGTGGTCGCCGCCGACACCCGGGGACATCTTGTAGTCGACCGGGGTGTTGACGTGCTTCTGGCTGAGGTCCTTGAAGGACTTCTCCCCCGCCACCGGCTTGGCGGCAGCGGCCTCCTCCGCGGCCTTCTCGCCCTGCGCCCGGTCGACGAGGTACCAGCCGCCTGCGACGACGCCGGCCACGATGACCCCGCTGCAGGTCCAGGTGATGATGCTGTTACGGCGTTCGCGCGCCGCCTGGGCGCGGCGCATCTCCTCCAGCTTGGCGCGGCGGGCGACGCGCTGTTCCTTGGCTCGGGAAGACCCCATGGCATGTCCTTGTCCCCACCGCGCGGGCAGGGCGCGGCGGTGCGATTCGAGCGGTCGAGGGCCTGCGCGCCCGTCAGGTGCGGGGGCAGGAGGGATCGGCGGGCACGACCCGATGCGCTTGGGCCGTGCGGTGTGCCCGGTCCTAGATCCGCTGAATCTGCAGGTGATGGATGCCTGGTGTGTGGACGAGAACGCCCGGTGCTCCGCGGGCGGGAGGAGAGTCCAGTGTCGGGACCGCGGTCGTCACGTCTGCCGACTGAGGTGACGGCACCGGCACGGAGGTGGTGGTGCCGGTGACGGCCTCGGCGGAGCGACAGTGCGCGTCGCCGGGCCCGTGCTCCGACTCGGGGCACTCGTGGCCGGCGGCCGAGCCGACAGCGGCGTCGGTGCGTACGACACTGTCCGGCGCGGAGGCGGCAGGCACGCGCAGCGTCGTGTCGGCGCTGTGGGCGCACACCGGGAGCACCCACATCAGCACGGCGAGCAGAGCGACACAGCGCAGCACGACAAGCGGGGTCGCGCGTCCTGTCGCGCCCCGGACGCCGTGGTACCGGTTGCTCATCGCCGCAGATCGTAGCCAAGCGGTGCCGGAGCCGGGGAGTTGAGCTTCAAATCGGGCCCGAGTCCATAGATTCAGGATTACCTGAATCCATGATTTCATGTACCGTCATGTCTGTGCTGAAACTCGCCTCCGACACCGACGCGCTGGCCCGCTTCGGCCGCGCGCTCGCCGACCCGATCCGCTGCCGCATCCTGCTCGCCCTCCGCGAGGCGCCCGCCCATCCGGCCGACCTCGCCGAGCGCCTGGAGATCTCCCGCACCCGGCTGTCGAACCATCTCGCGTGCCTGCGCGACTGCGGCATCGTCGTCACCGTCCCCGTAGGCCGACGCGTCCGCTACGAGCTGGCCGACGCCCGCCTCGGCCACGCCCTGGACGACCTGCGCGGCGCCGTAGTGGCCGTCGAGGCCGACCGGACCTGCCCGGACGCCGACGAGAAGGACTGCTGCTGATGGCGGTGCAGATATCCGTCGGACCCGCCCCGCAGCGCCGCACCCAACTCGCCCGGCGTATACGGCTCCTGGTCGCCGCCACCATCACCTACAACGTCATCGAGGCGTTCGTCGCGATCACCGCCGGTACGATCGCCTCCTCCACCGCCCTGATCGGCTTCGGCCTGGACTCCGTCATCGAGGTCTCCTCGGCCGCGGCCGTCGCCTGGCAGTTCTCCGCCCGCGAGCACGCCGTCCGCCAGGCGCGCGAAAAGACCACCCTGCGGATCATCGCCGTCTCCTTCTTCGCGCTCGCCGCCTACGTCACCGTCGACTCCGGCCGCGCCCTGACCGCCGCCCGCGAGGCCGCGCACTCCACCCCGGGCATCGTGCTCGCCTCCCTGTCCCTCGCGGTGATGCCGTTCCTGTCCGCGGCCCAGCGCAAAGCCGGGCGTGAACTCGGCTCGGCCTCGGCCGTGGCGGACTCCCAACAGACCCTGCTGTGCACATACCTGTCCGCAGTCCTGCTCGCCGGGCTGCTCGCCAACTCCCTCCTCGACTGGTCCTGGGCCGACCCGGCCGCCGCCCTGATCATCGCCGCCGTCGCGGTCAAGGAAGGACGCCAGGCATGGCGGGGCGAGGCCTGTTGCTCCGTGCCGGTCGGTCTCGCCGAGGCAGCGGGGCGGGAGACGGGCGACCGGGAGGGCTGCGGATGCGGCCCGGGCTGCTCGTGCCGCGGGCCGCAGAAGGAGGTGGACGAGCGATGACCGGCTGGGCCTGGGCGGCACTCGCGCTCTACGGGGCGTGGCTGATCGCGGCCTTCGGAATCCGCACGCTGATCCAGCGCCGGCGTACTGGCGACGCCGGCTTCCGCGGCCTGTCCGGCACTCCCGGCTCAGCCGCCTGGTGGGCCGGAGTGCTGTTCGCCGTGGCGCTGCTCGGCGCCGTAGCCGCACCAGCCGCGACCCTGGCGGGCGTGCCCGTCCTCGTCGAGGAGACTCCTGCGGTGTACGGCACCGGTGCGGCGATCGCCGTGCTCGGCGTGGCCGGCACGCTGATGGCACAGGGAGCCATGGGCGCCTCATGGCGCGTCGGCGTGGATCCCGACGAGCGCACCGCACTGGTCACCGGCGGCCTCTTCGCGTACGTCCGGAACCCCATCTTTACCGCGATGGGTGTCACCGGCCTCGGACTCACGCTGATGGTCCCCAACATCCTGGCGCTCGCCTCCCTCGCCGCCCTGATCGTCGCGGTCGAATTGCAGGTCCGCGTGATCGAGGAGCCCTACCTCCAGGCGACCCACGGGGCGGCCTACCTCACCTACGCGGCCCAGGCCGGGCGCTTCGTCCCCGGTGTCGGGCGACTGCAGATCCGGGGCGACGAAGCCGGGGCGTAGCACTGCGCAGATCTCAGTGCCCGCTTCTCAACCTCCGGTATGGACCCGCCAACTGCGCCCGCACAGCGGGAACGAGGTCAGCGTCACCCAACCTCTGCACACCAGCGTGCGACACCATCCGCCATGACAGAAGGATGGGGAATCGGCAGCCGAGCACACGTGGTGGTTCCTGCCCGTCCGCGGCCGGGATCGGGGCCGGTGCGGGGCGCCGACGCGACCTGTGCACCGGCGTCCCGCACTCAAGCATCACGAGCCTTGGATCATTTTCTTGATCTCAGGCAGCTTCGTGTCGGAGTCGACGTTGACGAAGATGACGTCATCAGACGCCTGTTCCAACCCGATAGCAATGCTGGGATCCACTCCCTCAATCGCATAGGCGGTCGTCGAGGTTGGCGTCGCCTGACCGTCGCTGTCATCGCTCGGCGTGTCGTCGCACGGCGGAAGGGTGGCGGCACCGAGCTTGTTCCCGAGGGTGAAGCCCCTGACCTCTGCGCCCGAGTACGTGCGGTTCTGGTACTCGGCCCGGTACGCGCAGGACGACGCAGACTCGCCGCCGTCGCTGTCGCTCGACGAGGTGCAGGCGACGGACATGGTGACCAGGACTGCCGACAGCAGCGTCCACACGGATCCGGTCCTGCCGATCGGGAGTGCGGCTTTCATCGGTACGCCTCCTCTTGGAGCGTCTGCTCCAGTTCAGTAGATGCTGCGGAGGCCGAGCACATCACCCTTGCCGAGCGTCCTGGCCCTCGTCGAGCACTCGATCGAGTTCCCGAACATGGTGAGGTTGTTGTGCGCCCCGTAGATGTCTTTCAGTCCGAAGATGTGCCCGGCCTCATGAGTACCGACGCTGCGGATGTCGTATTTGTTCGAGCAGTTGGCAGCCGGCTTGTTCGTGAAGTCGAAATCGTGGGTGTTGAAGCGGACGTCAGCCTCGCGCAGGTCGTTCTTGACGCCGGGCGTTGGCCAGGTACGCGAGCAGGTAGCGGCGACGGTGCCGTTCCCGAGATTGCCCGCGTCCCACGTGCTCAGCCCGTCGAAGCCGGTGCACGTGTTGCTGGAGTTGATGTCCCCTTCACGGGTCGTGTAGGCCAGGAAGTTGGCCTTGTGCGCGCCGACCTGGTCGCTGTAGCCGCAGTTGTTGCTGCTCTCGGTGATGTTGTCGAGCGCCTCGTAGAACGACCACAGGGCGTCGTTCTTGGACAGCCCTCCGGGCAGGCCGCCGTCACCGATGTACCAGTTGTAGGTGCCGTACTCTTTCTGGTCTTTCGTCGCGTACGTTCCGTCGCTGCACGCGCCGGGAGCGGCGGCCGCGTCCACGTCCGCAATCTCGGCCTCGGCGCTGGCATCGGACGCGTCCGCATCCGTGCTGTCCGACTCCTGCGACAGGTCGCCCGTCGTCTCAACCGGGTTCGACAGGACATCGGGTACGTCGGAGCCCGCGGTGGAGGTGTCCACACTGGCACTGGTCAGGTCGTAGGAGACCACGCCGCTGGAGGTGACCTCCAGTGTGAATCCGTGAGACGTGCCGTCCGCGGCCAGCGCGTCGACGCTCACGGCGGTATTGGGTTCGGGCACCGTCAAACCGGTGCCGTCGTACGTGACCACGCGCCCCACTGCATCGCACAAGATCACAGACGAGCCGGCGGGCAGCTCGCCAATGGTCAGCTCCCCTTCCGAAAGCTCACAGACGTCTGGCCCTGCCACGGCAACGTTCGCGCTGCCGGCGACCGCCGACAGCGAACCCGCGAGCGCGAAAGCCGTGATCGCTCTTCCTATGAGTCCTGGGTTACGCCCAGCCACTCTCCACCCCCCGTATCCTCCCGCTTGTGCGGGAATTGAACAGATCCGGAAGAGCGTAGCCGTCAAATCATCACAAAAACTGTCTGGTTAGAGACAAAATAATCTTGCTCCGTATGGCTAATTTTCGACTGGCACATGCCTCGAACTCGCCAGCGACCGGGCTAGGCGCAGCCCGGCGGTTTCTCCTCGGTCGGTACGAACTGCATCGTGGGCATCCCGACGGCGTCGAAGTTGGCGGTGTCCGGGCCGATCAGAGTCATGTAGCCGGCGAGTCTCTGACTGTCCTGCGAGGGCGGCTCCCCCTTGACCTGCTCGACACCGGGGAACACGGAGTCCAGAACCCACCAACGGCCCCCGAATTTCACCCACTTGATCCCGCAGCGCGTATAGATGTCGTACGGATACGGCTTGTGCTGCTCGGGCTCCGCCGGCCCTTCTTGCCACTTGTCCTTCGCGACGGTGCGGGCGGGCAGGGTGGGGCCGGTGTACCCCTCGTCATCCGGGTTGTCGGACGAGGACGAGCAGCCGGAGAGCAACAGCCCCGCACTCAGGAGCAGGACAGCGGCTTGGTACGACATTTTCATGTACCTCAGACGCTGCGGACGCATGTTCCGTTCGATCCCTGCGGGCCTCAACAGCTGCGGCGGCCCAACGTGGAGAGCCCGCGCCGATGCGTATCCTCGTGGTGCTGACCTGCGGCATCGAGGTGGAGAAACAGGCACCACGGATGCAGGACCGCTTCCCCGTTGACCCGGATCCCCGTCGCGTCTCGCCGCAGAGTCCGCGCCGAACGCGGGTTCGGTGAGCCCCGGTTGCTCTAGGCGCAACAGCACCGTGCCGGTTACGGTGCCTGCGGCCCACGTCTGTGACGAGCCGGACGTTCCAGGTGATCGCAGCCACGCCCGGAGCCATATCCGTTTCGCCTGCGTGCCACAACGAGCGGAGAGGGCCCGAGGGGAATCGCGGTCTTCAGCAGCAGTTCTTCGCTTCGGCGTCGACGCAGGTACGGTCGGTCTCGACGGCGACCACGGCGGTGCGCAGGTCGTCCAGGGCGTGGCCAAGGCGGGGGTCGGCCAGCTCGTAGCGGGTGCGGCGACCGTCGGGCACGGTGACTACCAGGCCGCAGTCGCGCAGGCACGCCAGGTGGTTCGACAGCCGGGTGCGCGAGACGCCGAGGGCGTCGGCGAGGTCGGCGGGGTAAGCGGGGGCGTCACGGAGGGCCAGCAGGATGCGGCAGCGGATCGGGTCGGCGAGCGCGCGGCCGAACCGGGCCAGCACCTCGATGTCGGAGGCAACAGTCAGCACACCACGACCATACAGGACTTCCTGAATTCAGACAGTCGTGTATGCCTCGAGGGTGCATGTGTGGCCCGACCTCCCGTACGGCTCGGGCGGGCGCGTGAGGACCACGCCCTGGACACCATGGCCGGAGGTGACGGACGCGGGCACAACACGGTGCCGTAGCTCAACTTCCTGCAGGAAGGCGGAGTTCCACCTCACAGAACAAGGCGCCCGGCCGGGAAAGCCCAGCCGGGCGCCTGCATGGGATTGCTCTGCCGGATCAGAAACATCGGTTCAACGCCGGTTCGGAATGCAGGCGCATTTCTGTTACGCCGTGCCGGGTGCGATTCCCGACAGGTCCGCGGTGTGCGTGCGGCCATGCGGGTCGGGGCAGTGCGGGCGGGGCTCGGCATCGTTCCGCTTGGCCGGTGCGTGGTCGACCTGCAGGGTGAGGTGCTCGATGCCGTACTGGTCGTGCAGCATGTGCTCGACGTCGGCGCGCACGTCATGACACACGGCCTCGGGCCGTACCAGGATGTGCGCCGACAGCGCCGGGTAGCCGGAGGTCACCTCCCAGATGTGCAGGTCGTGCACCTCGACGACGTGCTCGAGCGCGGCCGTCCGGGCGCCGACCTCGTCGGGGTCGAGGCCGGCAGGTGCGGCCTCCATGAACACCCGGCCGGAGTCGCGCACCAGCCCCCAGCCGGCCTTGACCATCAGAGCGGCCACGAGCAGGGCTGAGATGGCGTCCGCCCGGGCCCAGCCGGTGAGCCAGACCACCAGGCCGGCAGCGGTCGTGCCGATGAAGGCGAAGAGGTCGTTGAGCAGGTGCTGGAAGGCACCCTCGACGTTGAGCGAGGACCGGTTGGCCTTGCTGACCAGCCAGGTGGCGACGATGTTCACGGCGATACCGGCCACGCCGGTGACCACCACGTACAGCCCTTCGACCTCGGGGGGTTGGATGAGGCGGTGGATCCCCTCGTACACGAAGTAGACCGCGAGCAGCAGCAACGTGAGGCCATTGACCTGGGCGGATACGATCTCGGCGCGCCGTAGGCCGTAGGTGAACCCGCCGCGCGCCGGACGGGCCGCGATCCGCATGGCGACCAGCGCGAAGACGAGGGCCATGGCGTCGGTGAGCATGTGCCCCGCGTCCGAGATCAGCGCGAGTGACTGCGCGAGGACACCGACGACCACCTCGATGGCCATGAAGCCGACGATCAGTACGAGGGCTCCGGTGAGGTAGCGCCGGTCGGCGTCGGCGCTCACACCGCGCTGATGGCCGTGCGCGTGCGTCTGTGTATGTGCGTCTGGGTCATGGGTGCCCATGGGGTCTCCCTGTTCTCGGTCGGTGTCACAGGTCGTTGGTGGTACGCCGATGTCACAGGTCGCCGGTGTGGTCCGCGTCCGACGCGGTATGGCTGTCGCTCGGCCTGCATGCAGCCTTCAGCAGGTCGCCCAGCGCGTGGCCGAGACGGGTGTCGCTCAACTCGTAGCGCAGTCGGCTGCCTTCGGGGACAGCGACCACCAGACCCTGCTCGCGCAGCGCGGACAGATGCCCGGCGAGCACCGAGCCGTCGAGGCCGGTGCGGTCGGTGAGGTCGGCGGCGTCCGCGGGCGCACACCGCAACGCGAGTACGAGTCGGCATCGTTCGGGATCGGCGAGGGCACGACCGAAGTGGGTGAGCACTTCGGCCTCTCCGGCAGCTTTCAACATGGAACGAGAGTACAGGACATCCTGAATTCAAAGGAAGGTGGATTCACTCGCTCGTGGATCGATGGGGTGGCTGGGGTTCCTCTGCACCCCGGACAGAGCCTGTGGTGCCCGCTGCTCGAACTGACGCTGACTCAGCTCACGCCGTGCCGGAGATCGTTGTTCGCGGTCGTCCTCAGCACTGTTCATCGCGCGTTCGGTTTCTCCCTCGAAACTCAACTGTCCCCCCACATCAGTTGAAGGAGAGGCTTCACGATGACGGACAGACACAGCGAAGATCCTGAGTACTCGGCGATCTCTCGGCGACGTTTAGTCAAGTACGCCGGTGTGGGAGCGACGCTGGCGGCGGCGAGCCCGCTGCTGGGCGCCGGCCCGGCGGCGGCCGACGACGAGGACGACCGCAAGGCCGGGCAGTCCGGCAACTCCCGACACCGGGTATGGCGGGCCGGCGATCACCACGTGCACTCGGAGTACAGCGGCTCGTTCGACACGTCGACGAACCCGCCGAAGTTCCAGAAGGGCGGCGACGCGGTCTACCCGATCGTCACGAACGCCATCATGGCCAAGCAATTCGGTCTGAGCTGGGTGATGTGTACCGACCACGGCGGACCGACGCACTCGAAGGTGAACCTGGAGCAGGCTTACCCTGACCTGCTGCGCTCGCGCGTGCTGGTGCCCGAGGTTCTCCAGTTCTGGGGCATGGAGTTCGACGCCCCGGCCCTGGACCACCACACGCTGATGATCCCGCACCACCGTGACGAGGCGCAGCAACTGTTCGAGCTGGAGAGCCGCTTCGCCAAGCGCGACGCCTTCCCCAACGATCCCGGCCGCGACACCGAGGCCAAGATGATCGAGTTCCTGAAGGCCGCGAAGGGCATGCCCCGCAAGCCGCTGGTGATCGCCCACCACACCTCACGCTCGGCCACCGGTCTCGGCGTCTACGGGCAGGACACGCCCCGGGAGTTCCGCAACGGCAACAACGCCGCTCCGGAGATCTACGTCGGCTTCGAAGCGGCTCCCGGCCACCAGGCGGGCCCGCTCGTCGGAGCGGCTCGCGGCGCGTACGGGAGCCACCCGACCTATGGCGGCTTCGACCAGATGACGGCGCGCGTCGGCGGGCTCTGGGACTCCCTGCTCGGCGAGGGCCGCCGGTGGTGGATCACCGCGACCTCGGACTCGCACGTGCACTGGACGCGGGGCGGCTCGGACTTCTGGCCGGGCGAGTACAGCAAGACGTGGGTGCTGGCCCGGCAGGACTACGCCGACATCATGGACGGCCTGCGCAACGGCCGCATCTGGGTGGGAACCGGTGACCTGATCACCGGTCTCGACCTCACGGCGAGCAACAGCGGCAAGCGGGCCGCCATGGGCGAGTCGCTCACGGTGAGCAGCCGTGGCCGCACGGACGTCGACATCGAGATCCGGTTCCGGCCCCTGGAGGGCAAGAACGGCAACGGTGACCGTCCGGAGGTCCAGCGCGTCGACCTGATCGTGGGTCAGATCACCGGCCCGAGCGCCAGCCTCGACACCGACACCAACCCGACCACGAAGGTCGTGGCGCGGTTCGGCCCGCGCGACTGGCGCAAGCAGGGCAAGGACTACGTCATCCGGCACACCCTGCGGAATGTGGAGACCGACCTGTACGCCCGCGTGCGCGGCACCAGCACCGACGAGGCCGAACCCCTCGCCGACAGTCTGGAAAGCCCCTGGGACGACCTCTGGTTCTACTCGAACCCCGTGTTCGTCAAGGTCCGCTAGCTCAGGTCCGCCGAGCCGTCGCCACCCGCGGCGTGCGACCGGCGCCGCCTCGGGTGAGCGGTCGAATGGACGGAATCG
Organism: Streptomyces sp. NBC_00457; assembly: GCF_036014015.1. NCBI lineage: Bacteria > Bacillati > Actinomycetota > Actinomycetes > Kitasatosporales > Streptomycetaceae > Streptomyces > Streptomyces sp. NBC_00457. Next base: position 2,560,339 of record NZ_CP107905.1, read on the forward strand.
AGTGGTTCAGGCGCCGAGGCCGGCCGCCTGAACCACTCAGGCGACGGTCGGATGACGGCGTCTTGATCGACACCGGGCCAGGACAGGTCTGTACTGGCTGGCCCTCGAACCCGACGACACACTCCGTGTGGCCGCGGAGCAGAAGGCGGCCTCCGCGGCGATCCGGGTCACGGTCGTCGCCGGAGAGGCCGGTCACCTGCCCGGCAAGGACGGCGAGTTCGACGCGGTGGTCACCTCCCTCGTGCTCTGTTCGGTCGATGACCTGACCGGCGCGCTCGCGGAGACAGCCCAGGTGCTGCGCCCCGGCGGCGAGCTGCGCTTCTACGAGCATGTGCGCTCACCCCGCGGCTGGGCGGGACTCCTGCCGGACGCGATCACCCCGGTGTGGCGCAGGGCCGCGGGAGGCTGCCGCCCCAACCGCGACACCGAGACGGCCATCCGCGCAGCCGGCTTCACCATCACCGACCTCGACGCGTTCGGCTTCTCACCGTCGCCGTTCATGCCGAACGTCCGGCACGTGCTGGGCACCGCCGTCCGGTCTTGACGGCCGGACTACGGCGTCACGGGACCCGCACCGAGCCCACGCGCAGCATGGGTCTTGGCGCCGACCCCGCTCCACCGCTTCAGTCGAGTACGCCGACGAGTTCGTCGACCCCGTCCCTCAGGTCGGGCTCCAGTCGCATCTCGCCATGGCTACCCGCTCGCTGCTTCACCGTCCACCTCGGCTTTCTGGTCCGTCCGGACTCAACCCCTTCAGGTATGCCCGGAGCTCTTCCGGCGTCGGTTCCCTTGGAGTCGGCATCTCCGGAAGCCGGTTCAAGGGGTCTGTCGCACACACGAATTCACGCCGGTCACAGCATCAGCCGATGTTGAAATCGAGATTGGTCACGTACCAGGCGTCGGCGATCTTGGTGGACTCCATCTTGACGTCCAGCTGTCCTGAGTCCAATCCGGTGGAGTGAGACAGGATGATCTTGTCGAGAGGTTGTCCGTCGACGGTGACCTTGTCGGCGGGGACCATCGCCTTGTCGCCGGTGACCGGGACGGTGGCGACTTCCACCTTCGGGTTGTTCGTGGGCGGCTCGGGCATGAACGACGTACGGAACTTCCCGATGTTCTTCTGCATTTGCCGCACCTCAGGCGCATTGCTGTTGCACCTCGACGGGGTGCCGGCTCGCGCGGGCGACGAATCGGCGGCGGGTTCACCCATCAGCAGGCACGCCTGCTTCGGCTGACCCTTGATGACCGCGGTGACCCACGCGGCAACCGCCCCCTCGGCTGTGGACTGGCGGACGGCTGAGGGCTGCGTCGCCGCCGAACCATCCTGCTGCTTGCCCTTGTTCGCCTTCTCCGAGTCGGCCGGGGTCGAACTGCTTGCGGCCGGCTCCTTGTCCGCGGCGGAGCCCGTATCGCTCGAGCACCCCGTGACACCCGCGGCCATCGCCGCCAGCGCGCCCCCGGCGATCCAGCTCACGGTCCTCTTCCTGTAGCTCACTAACACCGTTCCGGCAGTCCTTCCCCTAGACACACATATGCCTCGATGGCACCCCGAGGCATCTCCCGTCGAGGTACCGCATCGACCATGGAGACGGAATGGGCAACGAAACGGTTCGCTGTTGGAGCGTTGACATGCGCGCCGGTCGATCACCGCGCCCGCAGGGTGCCGGGATCGGGAACGCGCCCGGCTGGGTGGTCAGGCTGCTGTCCGATGACCGGACCGTGTCGCCGCCTGCGGAGACCAGCAGCGTCATCGCCCGACGCGAACACACCGATGTCGCGCTGTCCCGACGCACGATCCGCCGCCGAGGTGATGCGGCATCAAGCCAAAGTGCTCCAAGCTCCGTCGGTCGCCTTCCGAGATCAGTGCGTCGCTCATATCCTCGTGCGCCAAGCAGTTACCGACGGTAAGGGGTAGCGATGGGCGGCGCCACACGCAGAGGGTTCCTGGGCACAGCCGTGGCCGCCGGCGGCGGGGTCGCCCTCGGAACCCCCCAGCGGGCCGCGGCCCGGAGTGGCGCGGTCCCACAGACCGTGGCCGTACTGGGCGGGGGCGTCGCCGGGCTCACGGCCGCGCACGAACTCGCCGAACGCGGCTTCCGGGTCACGGTCTACGAACGCAAGGCGCTGGGCGGCAAGGCCCGCAGCATGGACGTACCGGGCACCGGCACAGGCGGCCGCGGACCACTGCCCGGGGAGCACGGCTTCCGCTTCATCCCCGGCATCTACCACAACCTGCCCGACACCATGCGGCGCATCCCCTTCCCCGGCAACACCAACGGTGTCCACGACAATCTCGTCGCCCCCAAGGAGATGCTGTTCGCCCGGTCGGGCGGCCGCGAGGACATCCGGATCCCGCTTCCCTGGCCCGGCAACACCCCGGCCGAACTCACGCCCGACGAGATCCGCCGCGCCCTCACCTCGCTTCTGGACACCGCCTTCAACCTCCCCCTCCACGAGGCCCTCTACTTCGCCAACCGATTCCTCGTCTTCCTCACCAGTTGCGACGAGCGCCGCGACGAAGCCTGGGAGCAGACGCCGTGGTGGGAGTTCGTACGGGCCGGACGGATGTCGTACGACTACCAGCGGATCCTCGCCGTCGGCATCACCCGCAACATCGTGGCCACCAAGGCGGAGGAAGCCAGCACCCGTACGGTCGCCACCTTGCTGGAGGCCTTCGCCTTCAACCTCCTCGGGCGGGGCGCGGACGGACCGCTGGACCGGATCCTCAACGCGCCCACCAACGAGGCCTGGATCGATCCCTGGGTGACGTATCTGAAGTCACTCGGGGTCGAGTTCCACGTCGGCTGGACCGTACGGGACCTGCCCCTGGAGGCGGGCCGGATCGCCGGGGCCGTCATGGAGGACCCGGAAGGTGCCCGTCGGACCGTCACCGCCGACCACTACATCTCGGCCATGCCGGTCGAGCACGCCCGCCGCACCTGGAACTCCGCCGTGCGCGCCGCCGACCCCCAACTGGCCGAGTGCGACCGGCTGGAGACGGACTGGATGACCGGCATCCAGTTCTATCTGACCGAACGTACGCCGATCCTGCACGGCCACCTCGACCTCATCGACTCCCCCTGGTCGCTGACCGCGATCGCCCAGGCCCAGCACTGGCCGGGCCACGACTTCCCCGCCGACTTCGGGGACGGCACGGTCGCGGACTGTCTGTCCGTGGACGTCTCCGAGTGGGATCAGCCGGGCATCCTGTACGGCAAGACGGCCAAGCAGTGCACCCGCACCGAAGTCGCCCGCGAGGTGTGGGCGCAGTTGAAGGCGGCGCTCAACGACACCGGCCGTACGGTCTTGAAGGACTCCGTACTGCACTCCTGGTTCCTCGATCCGGCCGTGGACGGACTCGGCACTCCGAACCCGGTCAACGAGGAACAGCTGCTCATCCATCCGACGGGGACCTTCCACCACCGTCCGCGGTCGGCCACGAAGATCCCCAACCTCTTCCTGTCCGGCGATTACGTGGCCGTGCCCATAGATCTGGCCACCATGGAAGGCGCCAACACCTCGGCCCGGCAGGCCGTCAACGCCCTGCTGGACGGGATCGGTTCGGCCGCCGAGCGATGCACTGTCACCCCGCTGTACCGGGCCCCCGAGTTCGAGGCGCTCAAACGCCACGACCGCACCCGTTACCTCCTCCGACTGCCGAATCTCTTCGACGTCGGTTGACAGCACTGCTGAACCGGCTGGAGCTGCGGAGTCGCCCGGTTGTAAACGCACGGTCCCTTCACGCCATTGCAGCACGGGTACGCCACCAAGCGGCAGCACCTGTCGGTGAACTCATCGTTGAGCCGCCGAACGCCCGGGGAAGATCCGCACCTGCTGGCGTGTCCCCGCGTCGGCGGTCCACTGCGTCAGCGGCATTCCTCGCAGCGACCGATGAGTTCCGGGGCCTGGTCGGTCTACCTCTGCACAAGCGAACGAGTTGCATAGCTTGGCCACTTCGCCGGGGACCGGACGGCACGGCCCGTCGGCGGGGCCGGTGCAGCCGGCCGGGAAGGGGCGGGACGCACGGAATGTGACAGGCAGTCAGTGAGCACGGACGCTGGACCGCTCAAGTCCGAAGACTCGCCATGCGTGGGCGAGCTGGAGCGATCCTCAGCGCCCTGCAGGAAGCCCGCCGCTCCGGTCCGGTCCTCGATGCAGCAACCTGGACAGGGGAGGGCTCGTCCTACAAGGCACCATGTTCACCAATAGCATCAACGGCCCCCTGGCTGTATCGGTTCGTCAGCTGCGTGATTTCGCCTGGATACACATCCGGGCCTGCTCTTTCGCCATCGCGCTACTGTCCGGGGTCGCAGCGTCCACCGTGCTGCCCCATCTGCCCGTGGCGCGTTATGACCTGCTCGTTGCCTACGGCGCCCTGCTCACCCTGCTTTTTTGGCTGCGTGGCTGGGAAAACGGCCGGGATATCGCTGTCATCGCCGTCTGCCACGTCATCGGCCTGGCTTTCGAGCTGGTGAAGGTGTCCCTCGGCTCTTGGAGCTATCCGGAGCCGGCCGTGCTGAAGTTCGCGGGCGTCCCGCTGTATGGAGGTCTCCTCTACGCGGCCGTCGGCAGCTACGTGTGCCGGGCCTGGCACCTGTTCGACCTGGAGCTGGTCCGCTATCGTCCGCGGGCGACAGCAGTCGTGGCCGCGGCGATTTACGTCAACTTCTTCAGCCACCACTGGCTGCCCGATGTGCGCTGGCTGCTGGCTGGACTGCTCCTGGCGGTCACGGCGGGCACCTCGGTGCGTTACACGGTGCGCCATGTACGCCACCGGATGCCGCTGGCGTTCTCGTTCGTGCTGATCGGTTTCTTCCTGTGGGTGGCGGAGAACCTGGCCACCTACGTCGGCGCCTGGCGCTACCCGTACCAGCTTGATGGCTGGCAGCCGGTCGCAGCGGACAAGTTCGGGGCCTGGGCCCTGCTGATCAGCATCACCTTCGTCCTGGCGGCAGTTGGCCGGTCCCACCGCCGCGAGGACAGCGTCAGCGAACCAGGTCTGCCCTGATCTGCAAGGATGCGAGCCGCGCATTGACGTTGGCGGCTGCGGCGTGGCCTGATACTCCCTCAGGAACAGGAGGGGGGCCTGCTTTGTCGACGCTTCCGAGGAAGTACCGGATTCCGACGAGCATGATCAGGTACACGATCTTCGCAGCGGCCGTGACCTCTGGGGCGATCTACCTGGTCCCCTGGGGCATGGGCCTTCCAAGCTCGACAAGGACCGGGATCACGGTCGCGGGTCTGGTGGCCATCCTCATCGTGGTCGTCCGAATTCTGCGGCTGGGTACGGTCGTGGCCGCGGACGGCGTCACCCGCCGAGGTTTTCTTGCCGACCGGCACCACCCATGGTCGGACATCCACGAGCTTGAGGTGATCGACCGGCAGGTCGTCCACGTGGCGTACGGCTTCCAGGTCACCTCGCGCTTCGTGGTGCGCGTCGCCGTCGGTCAGCGGCGCCGACGCAAGACCCTGCTGTTCCTCGACGAGCGTGGCTTCACCGGTGCCGACCGGTTCCGCGCGGAACTCGATACCGTCGCCGCGTTGTGGGATCAACAGCGCGCGGCATGACCGATGAGTTCAACTCCGCCTGAGGGCAAGGCCGACTGGAGCGCCCGCGGGAGGTGAGGAGGGTACGACTCGCTCACCGCCAACCGTTGGCCGGCCCTCGGCCGCGTATCGGGAGGCGGGTCAGCCGGTGGAGGCATCCTGCCACGGGCCGCAGCTCCACGGAGTGCCTCCGGCGCCGTCCTGGAGGCAGGCGCGGATATCGATGAGCCTGTTCTCGGGCAGGGAGAGGTTCCAGGTCTTCGTGTTGTGCGCGCCGTTGGGGTTGTAGTACGAGTTGATGGTGGACGAGCCCTGGTAACGCCACTGGGCCGTGGCGCCATGGCCGTCGGCATGGTTGTCCTCGGAGGTGAGTATCTCGCCGTCGCTCTCGAAGTACGTGAACGAGTCCAGGCCAGCGCTCCCCGCGCCGTACAGAATGGCGGACGCCGGGGTCGCCGCCATCGCAACCACTGCGCCGCTGGCCGCGATCACGCCGGCCGTCATCAGGAGATTTCTTCGGACACTGCCCATGGAAGTGAACCCCACCCATATTCGAACTGACTTTCAGGACGCGCCGAAGATATCACTGGGGCAACACGTACCGCGCCGATACCGGCTACCGCACCAGACACGGCCGCTTGCCGCTGAACTCCCAGCCGGGGATGAGGTATTGCATGGCGAGGGCGTCGTCGCGGGCGCCCAGGGCCTTTGTCCGGTAGAGGTCATGCGCGGCGAGGAGGCGGTCCATGTCGAGGTGGATGCCCAGTCCGGGGGCGGCGGGGACCGCGATCTCGCCGTCGATGATGCGGGGCGGGGCGGTGGTGAGCCGTTCCAGGCCTTCCTGCCAGATCCAGTGGGTGTCGAGGGCGTTGTACTCGCCGGGGGCCGCCGCGCCGCAGTGGGTGACCATGGCCAGGGAGATGTCGAAGTGGTTGTTGGAGTGGCAACCCCAGGTCAGGCCCATCGCGTTGCACAGCTGGGCCACGCGGACCGAGCCCTGCATGGTCCAGAAGTGCGGGTCGGCCAGGGGGATGGAGACCGACTGGAGGGCGAGGGCGTGGGTGAGCTGACGCCAGTCGGTGGCGATCATGTTGGTGGCGGTGGGGAGACCGGTGGCGCGGCGGAACTCGGCGAGGATCTCCCGCCCGGAGTAGCCGTCTTCGGCTCCGCAGGGGTCCTCGGCGTAGGCGAGCGTACCGACGAGAGGACCGCACAGTTCGACGGCCTCACGCAGGGACCACGCGCCGTTCGGGTCGAGGGTGATGCGCGCCTCGGGGAAGCGGTCCTTCAGGGCCCGTACGGCCCTGACCTCCTCCGCGCCCTCCAGGACACCGCCCTTGAGCTTGAAGTCCCGGAAGCCGTACAGGTCGTAGGCCGCCTCCGCCTGGCGGACGATCGCCTGCGGCGTCAGGGCCTCCTCGTGGCGGATCCGGTACCAGTCGACCGACGCGTCCGGTTCACGGACGTACTCCAGGTCCGTGCGGTCGGGGTCGCCGACGTAGAAGAGGTAGCCCAGCACCCGTACGGAATCCCGCTGTTGGCCGTCGCCGAGGAGTGCGGCGACGGGGACGTCGAGGTGCTGGCCGAGGAGGTCGAGCAGCGCCGACTCGACGGCGGTGACCGCGTGGACGGTGGTGCGCAGGTCGAAGGTCTGGGCGCCGCGGCCGCCGGCGTCGCGGTCGGCGAAACGGTCGCCGATCGCCCGCAGGACACGCTTGTAGTCGCCCACCTTCGCCCCCACGACCAGTGACTCGGCGTCCCGCAGCGTCCGCGTGATCTTCTCCCCGCCGGGCACCTCCCCCAGCCCGGTGCGGCCCTCGGAGTCGGTGAGGACGACGACGTTGCGGGTGAAGTAGGGGCCGTGGGCGCCGGAGAGGTTCAGCTCCATGCAGTCCCGGCCGGCGACGGGATAGACGGAGAAGGCGGTGACGGTCGGCTGGCTCATGCTCATCAAGATCCTTGGATACGGGGGTGAAGGGGCCGTGGGCGGAGGCTGCGGAGGCTTCAGAGACTCTTCAGAGACTGAGGACGTCGAGGACCCATTCGCCCAGCAGAACGCCGCCCAGGCCGAGGACGGCGAGGACCGTCGTATAGGTGGTCCGCACCTTGATCGCCTCGATGACGGAGAGGTTGAAGTACTCCTTGAACAGCCAGAATCCGGGGTCGTTGACGTGGGAGCAGGCGATCGAGCCGCAGGCGACCGCGAGCACCATCATCTCGGGGTGGACCCCACTGCCCGCGAGCAGCGGCAGGACCACGCCGGAGGCGGTGACGACGGCGACGGTCGCCGAGCCGAGCGCGACGCGGAGGATGACGGCGACGAGCCAGGCGAGGACGATCGCCGAGATGGCCCAGTCGTCCGTGGCGTCCTTGATGTAGTCGGAGATCCCGCCTTCGACGAGGACGTTCTTGAAGGCCCCTCCGGCCCCGATCACCAGCAGGATCATCGCCATCGCCTGGGCCGCCGAGCTGCAGGAGGCGCCGACCTCGGCCAGGCTGCGGCCGATCCGCGGGCCGAACGCCCAGATCGCCAGGCACAGGGTCAGCAGCAGCGCGATCGGCGCCGAGCCGAGGAAGGCGACGGTGTTCAGCAGCGGGCTCTCGCCGGAGGTGGCCATGTCGGTGACCGCGGCGGCCACGATCAGCACCACGGGGAAGAGCGCCACGAACAGCGACCAGCCCAGCCCCGGCATCTCCTCGTCGGTGAACTCCCGGTCGCTGACCAGGCCCTTGGGGATGGCGGGGTTCATCGCCCTGACGAACGGCAGGCGCGGCCACACCAGCGCGATGAGCGCACCGGCCGGGACGGCGATGAACAGGCCGTAGAACAGGGTGAGTCCGACGGAGGCGTGGAAGGTCGCGGCGACGGCGGTGGGGCCGGGGTGCGGCGGCAGGAAGCTGTGCATCGTGGACAGCGCGATGGACATCGGCAGCCCGACCCACAGCAGCCTCGCTCCGGTCACCCTGACCAGGGTGAAGGCGATGGGCACGATGATGATGAACGCGACCTCGTAGAACATGGTCACGCCGATCAGCATGGACGTGACCACCATGGCCACCTGGACCCAGCGCGGCCCGAACGCGTCGAGGATCTTGCCGGCGATGCGCTGCGCGGCGCCGGAGTCCCCCATCACCCGGCCGACCATGGCGCCGAGCCCGATGGTGAGCATGGTGTCGCCGATCTGGTCCCCGATGCCCTCGGAGAGGACGTCCGGGATGGTCGCCACCGGTATGCCCTGGACCAGCGCGACGCCGACCGCCACGAGCAGCAGCGCGGCGAAGCCGTTGAGCCTGAGCCGGGTCATGAGGAGGAGCAGGATCACGACACTGATCCCGACTACGAGGAGAGGCAAAGCAGTTCCCCTTTGAACTGTTCACTGTGGGCCGCCGGCGCGGGGCGGCGGGTGGTGGTGGTGACGCGGGCGCCGCCGGCCGGATGCGTCAGGCAGGTCGCCGTACGGCGTCGACGAGGCTCAGGCCGTGGTCGAGCACTTTCTCCAGGTCGGCGAGATCGTCCGCGCCGGGGTCGGTGAGCGGGGCGCGGACCGGGCCGACCGGGAGGCCGCGCAGCCGGGCGGCGGCCTTGACCAGGGAGACGGCGTAGCCCGGTACCCGGTCGCGCAGCTCGACCAGGGGGACGTAGAACTCGCGCAGGAGCCTGGTCACGAAGGCGTCGTCGCCGCTTTGCAGGGCGGTGAAGAAGGCGTTCGCGATCTCGGGTGCGAAGGCGTGGACGGCGGAGGAGTAGGCGGGGACGCCGACGGTGGCGTAGGCGCGGGCCTGGATCTCGGCGGTGGCGGCGCCGTTGAAGAAGAGGAAGCCCTCGGGGGCGGCGAGGGTGAGGCGCTGGAGGCGGTCGAGGTCGCTGTGGCCGTCCTTGAGGCCGATGACGCCGGGGATCTGTGCGATCCGCCTCAACGCGTCCGCCCCGAACGCCACTTGGCCCCGCTGGTAGGCGATGAGCGGCAGCCGGGTGCCGGCGGCGATCCGGCGCAGCTGTGCCACCAGGCCGTCCTGCGGCGCCCCGACCAGGTAGTGGGGCAGGACCAGCAGGGCGTCGGCGCCGGCCTCCTCGGCGATACGGGCGAACCGCAGCGCCTGCGCCCAGCCGTAGCCGGTGCCCGCGACCACCGGAAGCCGGCCGTCGGCGACCTCGACCGTGGTCTCGACGACCGCGCGGTACTCGTCCTCGTCCAGCGAGAAGAACTCCCCGGTCCCGCAGGCCGGGAACACCGCCCCCGGCGCCGTGGCCAGCCGGCCGGCCAGGTACTCCCGGTAGGCGTCGAGGTCGAGCCGGCCGTCCTCCCGGAAGCTCGTGAGCGGGAAGGACAGCACCCCGCCCGCCATTCCGTCCCGGAGGCGCCGGACGACCCGTCCGGCTTCCGCACTGATCTCTGCCACGAATCTCATCCCTATATGCAGATGGTGTCCACGTATGCAGATGGAGGCTAGGTGGGTGAACGGGTTAGGTCAATGGGTGGCCGGGCACGGACGGCCGCAGATTTACGATGTCCCCATGTCGGAGGGGAGAGGTGTTCGCGGCGTGAAGTCGGCGTCCCGGACGGTCGCGCTGCTGGAACTGCTCGCCGCCCGGGGCGAGGAACCCTCGCGCCTGGATCAGCTCGCCGAGGAACTGGGCGTGCCGCGCAGCAGCATGTACCAGCTGTTGCGGACCCTGGTCGACTGCGGCTGGGTCCGCACCGACGCCACCGGCTCGCTGTACGGCATCGGGATCCGCGCACTCCTCACCGGCACCAGCTATCTCGACGGCGACCGGCGCATCCGTGCGGTCCGCCCGTACCTGGACGAGGCGTCGGACGCGCTCGGCGAGACGATCCACCTGGCGCGGCTCGACGGCGGCGACGTCGTCTATCTCGCCACCCGGGAGTCCCACGAGTATCTGCGCACCATCAGCCGGGTCGGCCGCCGCGTCCCGGCCCACGCCGGCGCCCTCGGCAAGGCCCTGCTCGCCGAACGCCCCGACGGTGAACTCCCGCTCCCCGAGGACCCGTTGACCGCCCTCACGGAGAACACGCACACGACCCGCGCCGCCCTGCTGGCCGACCTGGCCCGGGTACGCGAGCGCGGCTACTCCGTCGACCGCCAGGAGACGGTGACCGGCATCGCGGGCTTCGGCTTCGCCCTGCGGTACGGCGCCCCGGCGACCGACGCCATCAGCTGCTCGGTCCCGGTGGCCCGGCTCACCCCGGACCACGAGGCCCGTATCGTCGCCGTGATGCGGGAGATACGGGCGAAGATCGAGGCCCATCTGCCGCGTGCCCCGGGGGCACCGGACTGGCGCTGAGCGCCGCGCGTGCGCCCGGTCACGGGGAGGCCGGGTTCAGCCCGCCCAGCGGCCCGACGTGAACGTCACCGCGAGGACCACCATCAGCGGCGCGACCACGACGAGGTACGCCTCCTTCACCCAGCCGCGCCGCAGGCTCCAGTGGGCCAGGCCCGTCCACAGGGGCCACCAGAGCAGCGTGGCGCGGGGAATGGACAGGTACCAGTACGACGTGCCGAGAGCCCAGAGGTTGAGCGCGATGAAGACGGCCTCCGGCCAGCGGCGGCGGTACAGCAGCAGGGCCAGCAGCACGAGCCCGGTCGCCATCGCGGCCAGCTCCAGCTGGAACTCCCAGGCGTAGCCGGTGGTCAGGAGGTGGTCGAAGGCGTTGTCCCGGGTGTGCCGGAACGCTTCGGCGGGGGTGTGGAAGTCCCGGTACCAGCCGCGTTCCTGGGCGTGCTTCCAGGCCATCCAGTCGCCGGTCTGTGCGTGCAAGTAGACCGTGTAGACCGCGGCGGGCAGGACGGGCAGCGCGCACCAGGGCAGCGCGCGCATCCGGCGCTCGCCGCGGCGGTCGTCCCGGGCCAGCAGGAACTCGACGAGGATCGCGGCGGCCAGGAACAGCCCGCTGACCCGGGTGGTGGTGGCCGCTGCGCCGAGCAGGCCGGCGAGGGGCCAGTTGCGGTTCTTCGCCGCGAGCCAGGCCGGCAGCGCGAACGCGAGGAAGAGCGCTTCGGTGTATCCGGCGGCCAGGAACACCGCGGTCGGCGACAACAGCAGGAAGGTGACGGCCCGTTGGCCCGCCCGGGCACCGTCCGGGTGGCCGAGCCCGGCGATCCGGCCCAGCGCCACCACCGCCACGGCGCCGCTGACCAGGGAGATCAGCAGCCCGGCCACGGTCCAGTCGGGGATGACGGTGTGTACGGCGCGGAGGGTGAACGGGAAGCCCGGGAAGAAGGCCACCCGGTTGTCGGAGGCGGGGTCCATCCCCGGGAAGGAGCCGAAGTACCCGTATTCGGCTATGTGTCGGTAGTGGGCCCAGTCCCACCGCTCCCAGTGGGACAGCCACGGGGCCGGTGACTTGGCGTCCCCGTCGGCGGGGAACAGCCACGCGGTGCAGTAGGTGACGAGCCACAGTCCGAGGCGGGTGAGGGCGTAGAGCCGCAGCACCCGGCGGTCCGCGGGGGTCAGCCGGTCGAGCAGTCGCCGCCGTGGTGGGGCGGCACGAGGCACTTTCCTTACGGGACTTGCGACGTTCCGTTCGGGCAGGGTCGCGGTCATCGTGCATCCATTCCTGGGTCCGCCGGGTTACGGGACGCCGAGTTCGAAGAGGACGTAGCCCGCGTAGGAACCGGAGGCCACCGCGGCTATGGAGAGCACCGTGAGCTGGAGGCGCAGGCTGAGCCGGCGCAGCGCCAGGGCGAGCGGGATGAACAGCGGGAACGCCGGGAGCAGATAGCGGGAGACGTTGCCGAAGATCTGCTGGCTGCCCAGGACCAGGGCGAGGGTGACGGCGGTGTAGACGACCAGGACGGCAGGCGGGCGCAGCCGGATCAGCAACGGGAGGAACACGGCCGCCAGCAGCACCACGCAGACGCCGACGATGTCCGCGTAGGGCCAGGCGAAGAGGTAGTCCTTGTGGCCGACCGGGACGGAGGTGAGGACGTCGAGGGTGTACTTGCCGTAGTCGAACTCGTGGGCCCAGGCGCCGGATTGGAGCTTGAAGTAGCCGCCGTAGTCGCCCATGCGATGGCCGACCCAGAGCAGGTAGGCGAAGAGGCCGAGGGGGGCGACGGCCACCGCCGCGAGTGGGCGCAGGATGCCTTCGTGGCGCCGGTGCCGGTGGATGGCGAGGAGTGCGGCGACGGCGAGGGCGGCGATCAGGGCGCCGGCGGTGGGGCGGTTGAGGCCGGCCGCGCAGGTGAGGAGGCCGGCGGTGAGCCAGTTCCGGCGCATGACCGCGTAGCAGGCCCAGGCGGCCAGGGCGACGTAGAGGGAGTCGGAGTAGACCGCCCACTCCACGCCGGAGCCGGGCCAGACGGCGAACAGCCCGGCCGCGGTCAGCCCGGCGCGCGGGCCGCCGAGGTGCGCGGTGACGGCGTAGATCCCCAGGGCGGCGGCGAAGGAGGCGACGACCGAGACGAGCAGTCCGGCGCCGAAGGTGCCCAGGCCGGTCACCTCGGAGACGAGCCGCATCAGGGCCGGGTAGAGCGGGAAGAACGCCGCCGAGTTCCCTTCGAGGGTGATCAGTCCGGTGGCTCCGGGGATCGGGCGGAGTTCGGGGTGGTAGCCGTGCGCGGCGATCTGCTGGTACCACCAGCCGTCCCAGGTGCCCAGGACGTCCCAGGCGTGGGCGCCGCCGCCGAAGCGGGGGTTCTTCTTCCGGAAGTCACCGGCGGAGTCCAGCAGGTACATGAAGACGGAGAAGCCGATGAGCTTCAGTACGCCGTACAGCGCCAGCGGCGGACCGTAGCGCACGGCCAGGCGGTGCAGCCGCTGCCGGCGGTCGGGCACGACGGGGTGCGGGGGTGCGGTGTGGTCGGGAACGACCGTGAGCGTCGTGTTCATCGGGCGGTCCGTCCCAGGGAGCGAGGGGTACGGGTGGCACGGGCTGCACGGCTGCTGAAGACCCAGGCCCGGAAGAGCAGGAACCGCAGCAGGGTCGCAGCGAGGTTGGCGGCCACCAGGACGGCGAGTTCGATGCGGTGATCGGCGGTGGGCGCGATGTGGTGCAGGGCCGCGAGTGATCCGCTGGTGAGCGCCAGGCCGACACAGAAGGTGACGAGGCCGCGGGCCTGGTGACGCAGGGCGCCGCCGCGGCCGCGCAGCCCGAAGGTGAGCCGCCGGTTCGCGGCCGTGTTGGCGACGGCGCAGGCCAGCAGCGCCACCGCGTTGGCGGCCTGGGGTCCCAGCGGCGGACGCAGCGCCGCGTACAGGATCAGATAGCAGAGGGTGCTCACCGCTCCTACGGCCGCGAAGCGCACCAGTTGCGTGAACAGACCGGGCGCCGGGGCCTCGGCTCCCTGGGACGGTTCCGCCGACGGCAGGGTGCCGCGGGCCAGTGCGCGGCCGATCCGGGCGATGCCCCGCAGGTCGGCCAGCGCGGTGGCGAGGATGTCCACCCGGCTGTCGGGGTCGTCCACCCAGTCCACCGGCACCTCGTGGATCCGCAGCCCCGCCCGCTCGGCGATCACCAGTAACTCGGTGTCGAAGAACCACGCGGAGTCCTCGACCAGGGGCAGCAGTTGCTCCGCGACCTCGCGCCGCACCGCCTTGAAACCGCACTGCGCGTCGGAGAAGCCCACGGCGAGCGTGGAGCGCAGCAGCACGTTGTAGCAGCGGGAGATGATCTCCCGCTTGGGGCCGCGCACCACCCGGGAGCCGTGGGCCAGCCGGGTGCCGATGGCGATGTCGGAGTGCCCGGAGATCAGCGGGGCCACCAACGGGAGCAGCGCGGCCAGTCCGGTCGACAGGTCCACGTCCACATACGCGAGCACCGGGGCCCGGGACCGTGACCAGGCCGCCCGCAGCGCGCGGCCCCGCCCCTTCTCCTCCAGCCGTATCCAGTCCGTCTCCGCCAGCTCGCCGGCCAGCCGGGCGGCGATCCGTGGCGTGGCGTCGGTGCTGGCGTTGTCGGCGACGGTGATCCGGAACGGGTACGGGAACGTCTCCCGCAGGTGCGCGTGCAGCCGTCGTACGCTCCGCTCCAGATCGGCCTCCTCGTTGAACACGGGCACGACCACGTCCAGGACGGGCTCCGGATGGTGCGCGGGGAGCGGGGCGGGGCGGGGCAGCCGGTCCCTTCCCATGAAGGCGATCGTCCCTGCGTTTGTCATGGTTCGTCCTTGTCTGTACTCCGGCGCAGGGCGTGCGGAAGGCACACGCGGCGCGGGGTGATCGCTGGGGTGGTCGAGTGGGGTTCTAGTCGGCCGAACCGATGAAGGACGACTCGGGGGCCGACGGCTCCCCTGTCTCCGGCACGCCCTGTGTCGAAGTGGGTGACGGACTGCTCTCGCCCGTGGCGCCGTTATCCGTGGCGCCCACGGACGGATCCCCGGAGTCCGAGGTCGCGCCCCCCGCCGACGCGGGGGGTGCGGTGGTGGGCGCGTACGAGTCCGCCGAGCCGGTCGGGGACGAGGACGGGGACGAAGTCGCGGTCGGCGACGGGCCCGGCGGCGAGGTCTCGCTCGCCGGGGACGACGGACTGACGGCGGGCCGCGGGTTGGGAGCGCTGGGCTCGTCCCTGACCTGGCCGTCGGGCAGCAGGAACAGCCCGATGCCGAGTCCGGCGACCGCCAGTACGGAGCCGACGGCCGCCTGTGCCGCGCGGACCCGGCGCCGTGCTCGTACGCCCGCCCGCAGACGGTCCTGATACTTCGGTTCGTAGGGGGTGTGCTCCTGGGTGTCGCGCATCAGCTGCGCCAACTGCCGCTCGAAGTGATCCATGACTTCTCCCTCACCCCACCGGCTCGATGACATCGGCCAGCAGCCGGCGCAGCCGCGCCACTCCACGCGAGGCGTGCGACCGGGCCGTACCGACCGGGCAGCCCAGCACCTGGGCGACGTGCGCCTCGGGCAGGTCCTGGTAGTAGCGCAGCACCACCGCGGCCCGCTGCCGGGACGGCAGTTGTGCCAGCGCGGCCTCCAGCCGGGACCGCTCCGCCACGGTCGCGGACACGTCACCCGTCACCGCCACCTCGGGCAACTCCTCCACGGGGCGCTCGCCCCACCAGCGCCGCCGGGCCGAGCGAGCCGCCGCTCGCGACAGCACCTTGCGCACGTAGGCCTCCGGTGCCTCGTCGGCGATCTTCGGCCAGACGAACCACAGCTTGACCAGGGACTCCTGCAACAGGTCCTCGGCCCGGTGCCGATCGCCTCCGGTGAGCAGACGCGCCAGATGGAACAGCCCCGACCAGCGGGCGGCCACGAACTCGTCGAACTCACCGGCCCGATCTTGTTCCATCCGCGCTGTCCCCAGTTCTCGCCGGCTCGCCTACACAAGGGAGAAGGCACTGACAGCCCCTTCACGCTGCATTCACAGCCGGTGATCTGGATCACACCGAAGCATGCACATAACCAGGCGAATATGAAAAACTGCCGCATAAGGCACCCGAGGAGACCCGGTGAGCAACCCTGGCGACAGGCTCGACTACGGAACGCTACGACCCGACCGCACCGGTCAGGCCGAGGCGTTCGACGCCATCGGCAATCGCTACGACGAGGCCTTCCCGCACAAGGAAGGGCAGGTCGCGGCGGCCGCATGGCTCATCGGCTCGCTGCCGGCCGGGTCCCGGGTGCTGGACCTGGGGTGCGGAACCGGGCTCCCGACCGCGCGCCAGCTGGCGGAGGCGGGCTTCGACGTGGTCGGGGTGGACCTGTCGGACGGGATGGTCGCGCTGGCCCGCGACCATGTGCCCACCGGGGAGTTCCATCAGGCGGACATCGCGGACCTGCGGCCCGGCGGCCCCTTGGACCTCGGGCGCTTCGACGGCGTCGCCGCGTTCTTCTCCCTGCTCATGCTCCCGCGCGCGGAGATCCCCCTGGCCCTGCGCACCGTCCGTCATCTGCTGCGTCCCGGCGGCCTGTTGGCCCTGTCGATGGTGGAGGCCGATGTGGACGACTTCTCGATCCCCTTCATCGGAAGGAGCATCCGCGTCTCCGGCTACCTGAGGGACGAACTGCGCGAGGTCGTCGAGACGGCGGGCTTCGAGATCGGCGACGAGTCCTCGTACACCTACGCTCCGGCGGCCGCCGACATCCAGCCCGAGGTACAGATCTTCCTGCACTGCCGGCGCACGCCCGACGACTCCTGAACCGCTCGCCGGGGCGCGGGCCGCACGCCCGGAAGGACACGCATGACGAAGCAGCTCGGAACCGGTGACGACACCGGGGGTCCCGCGCCCGGTGCGCGGGAATCCGCTGCGTTCATGCATCGGCCGCAGCCGTCCGGCTCCGACAACCGCGGGGTGACCGTGCGCCTGCCGGCCGCCGAGGCCCCCGCCGGACCCGACGCCACCCCGCCGCAGACCGACAGGCTCCGCTATCTCGACGCCGCGACCCGGCAGATCGCCCGCGGCATGAATCTCGACGAGACGCTGTACGAACTGTGCCGCGCGGCCGTCCCGGCGTTCGCCGACACGGCGTTCGTCCATCTGTACGCCCCCCTGCCGATAGGCGACGACATCGGCGCCGCCCCCGAGATCCTGCGGCTGCACACCGTGGACCACGCGTCCCTCCGGGCCCCCGCCGGCCAGGGCTCCGCATCACCCGCGCCGAGCGCGCACACCCTCCAGGCGGCCGAGGTCGTCCACCCGGCCACCACTGGACTGCTCGCCAAGCTGCTCCAGGACGGACGGCCGGTGTTCGGCAGCGACCCGGGCGTCGCCCCGGCGGCGGCCGAGCTGCTCGGGAGGGTGCACATGCCCCGGTCGGCACCGCCCGGGCGACGGCTGATCATCGCCCCGCTGCACGGCCGCAACCACGCCCTGGGCAGCGTCGTCCTGATCCGCGGACCCGACCGGCCCGACTTCACCGGCGACGATCTGCTGGTGGCCTCCCAGCTCGCCACCCACACCGCCCTCGGGCTGGACAAGGCGATGCTGTACGAACGTGAGGCATCCGTCGCGGACACGTTGCAGCGCACGATGCTCCCGCCGTCGCTTCCGGAGCCGCCCGGGGTCCGGCTGGCGAGCCGCTATCTGCCGGCCTCGCGGACCGCGCAGGTCGGCGGGGACTGGTACGACGCGATCCCGCTGCCCGGCAACCGCGTGGCCCTGGTGATCGGCGATGTGATGGGCCACTCCATGACCTCGGCCGCGATCATGGGCCAGCTGCGGACCAGCGTGCAGACCCTGGCCGGGCTCGATCTGCCCCCGGACGAGGTGCTGCACCACCTCGACGAGCAGGCGGGACGCCTGGGCAGCGAGCACACCGCGACCTGTCTGTACGCGTTGTACGACCCCGTACTGCACCGGCTGATCGTCTCCAGCGCCGGACATCTGCCGCCGGTGCTGCTGCGTCCCGACGGCGGCGTGGAGGTGCTGGACGTCCCGCCCGGAGCGCCGATCGGTGTCGGCAGCGGCGGATTCGAGTCCGTCGAGACCCACGCGCCGACCGGGGCGACGCTGCTGCTGTACACCGACGGCCTGGTCGAGTCCCGCGACTCGGACGTCATGACCGGCGTGGAGCGGCTGTGCGCCCGGCTGCGCGCGACTGGTTCAGGATCCGCGCCGCCGACCCTGGAAGGCCTGTGCGACCAGGCCCTCGGCACCCTGGGCTCCGGTGGCCGCGACGACGACATCGCGCTGCTCGCGGCCCGGTTCGAGGGCATCCTGCCGGAGACCGTCGCCTACTGGTACATGGCTCCGCGCCCGCAGACCGCCCGCCAGGCCCGCCGGCTGACCCGCAGGACCCTGCACGGCTGGGGCCTCGACGACCTCCTGGAGTCCACCGAGCTGATGGTCAGCGAGGTGGTCGCCAACGCCGTGCGCTTCGCCTCCCGCCCGATCACCCTGCGGCTCCTGTGCACGGACGTGCTCCGCTGCGAGGTCGGCGACGACTCCCCCGTGGTACCGAGGATGCGCCACGCCCGCCTGAGCGACGAGGGCGGACGCGGGCTGTTCCTGGTCGACCAGCTGTCAGAGCGCTGGGGGGCAACTCGGGTGAGCACGGGCAAGGTTGTGTGGTTCGAGCAGCCACTTCCTCCCGCGGGTTAAGCTGGCCGACGCAGCTGGTTCGCCCCGTCCGCCAGGCGGGATGCGTCGCAAGAGGGAACCCGGTGAAATTCCGGGACTGCCCCGCAGCGGTGAACGGGAACGACCGCCGTCATACGCACTGGGTCCGTGAAACGGGCCTGGGAAGCGACGGCCAGTAGATGTCTCTCGTACGACGACGAGACGTGCCCGTGAGTCCGAAGACCTGCCAACTGCCCGTGTGCGAACCACTCGTGCGCGGACATCCCGGTGACCTCGAGGGCGGGTCGGCGTACCACCGAGCGGACGGCCAGTGGCCGTTGCCGTCCGGTCGGTCACCCTTCGCGTTCTCGTCCCGTCTCCGGGATCTCTGGGATTCATCTCGCGAAGGAGATCTCCGTGACAAGCAAGCCCGCAGCCGCGGCAGCACGGGCCACCGTGTACGGCTACCCCCGCCAGGGCCCGCGCCGGGAACTGAAGAAGGCGATCGAGGGCTACTGGAAGGGCCGCGTCACCGCCGACGCCCTCCGCGCCACCGCCGCCGAACTGCGCAGCGGCAACTGGCGGCAACTGTCCGGCGCCGGCATCCACGAGGTGCCGACCGGTGACTTCTCGTACTACGACCACGTCCTCGACACCACCGTCATGGTCGGCGCGATCCCCGAGCGGCACCGCGCCGCCGTCGAAGCGGACGCCCTGGACGGCTACTTCGCCATGGCGCGCGGCACCCAGGACGTGGCGCCGCTGGAGATGACGAAGTGGTTCGACACCAACTACCACTATCTGGTGCCGGAGTTGGGCCCGGACACGGTGTTCACCGCGGACTCCGCCAAGCAGGTCACCGAACTGAAGGAAGCCCTCGCCCTGGGCCTGACGGCGCGTCCGGTCCTGGTCGGCCCCGTCACCTACCTCCTGCTCGCCAAGCCCGCCCCCGGCGTGGCCGCCGACTTCGACCCGATCACCCTCCTCGACCGGCTGCTCCCGGTGTACGCCGAGGTCCTCGCCGACCTGCGCGCCGCCGGCGCCGAGTGGGTGCAGCTGGACGAGCCCGCCCTCGTCCAGGACCGCACCCCGGCCGAACTGAACGCCGCCGAGCGGGCGTACCGGGAGCTCGGCGCCCTCACCGACCGGCCGAGGCTGCTGATCGCCTCGTACTTCGACCGGCTCGGCGACGCACTGCCGGTGCTGGCCAAAGCCCCCGTCGACGGACTCGCGCTGGACTTCACCGACGCCGCCGCCGCCAATCTGGACGCCCTCGCCGCGGTCGGCGGGCTGCCCGGCAAGCAGCTGGTCGCCGGTGTCGTCGACGGCCGCAACATCTGGGTCAACGACCTGTCGGCGTCGCTCACCACGCTCGGCACCCTTCTGGGCCTGGCCGACCGGGTCGACGTCGCGGCCTCCTGCTCCCTGCTGCACGTCCCCCTCGACACGGCGGCCGAGCGGGACATCGAGCCGCAGATCCTGCGCTGGCTCGCCTTCGCCCGGCAGAAGACCGCCGAGATCGTCACCCTCGCCAAGGGCCTCGCCCGCGGCACCGACGCGATCACCGCCGAACTCGCCGCCAACCGCGCCGACCTGGCCTCCCGCGCCAACTCCCCCATCACCCGCGACCCGGCCGTACGGGCCCGCGCCACGGACGTCACCGCCGCCGACGCCCGCCGCTCCCAGCCGTACGCCGAGCGGGCCGCCGCCCAGCGCGCCCACCTCGGCCTGCCGCCGCTGCCGACCACCACCATCGGCTCGTTCCCGCAGACCGGCGAACTGCGCGCGGCGCGGGCGGACTTGAAGGCGGGCCGGATCGACACGGCCGGCTACGAGGACCGGATCAGGGCGGAGATCCAGGAGGTGATCTCCTTCCAGGAGAAGACCGGCCTGGACGTCCTGGTGCACGGTGAGCCCGAACGGGGCGACATGGTCCAGTACTTCGCCGAGCAGCTCACCGGCTACCTCGCCACCCAGCACGGCTGGGTCCAGTCCTACGGCACCCGCTACGTCCGCCCGCCGATCCTGGCCGGCGACATCTCCCGTCCCGAGCCGATGACGGTGCGCTGGACGACGTATGCCCAGTCCCTCACCTCGCGCCCCGTCAAGGGCATGCTCACCGGCCCGGTCACCATGCTCGCCTGGTCCTTCGTCCGCGACGACCAGCCGCTCGGCGAGACGGCCCGGCAGGTCGCGCTGGCGCTGCGCGACGAGGTGAACGACCTTGAGACGGCCGGAACTTCGGTGATCCAGGTCGACGAACCGGCCCTGCGCGAAACGCTGCCGCTGCGCGCCGCCGACCACCCCGCCTACCTGGCCTGGGCCACGGAGGCGTTCCGCCTCACCACCAGCGGAGTGCGTCCGGACACCCAGATCCACACCCACATGTGCTACGCCGAGTTCGGCGACATCGTCCAGGCCATCGACGACCTCGACGCGGACGTCATCAGCCTGGAGGCGGCCCGCTCCCATATGCAGGTCGCCCGTGAACTCGCCGGCCACGGCTATCCGCGCGAGGCCGGACCCGGCGTGTACGACATCCACTCCCCGCGCGTGCCGAGCGCCGAGGAGGCGGCCGAACTCCTGCGCACCGCCCTGAAGGCGATCCCCGCCGACCGGCTGTGGGTCAACCCCGACTGCGGCCTGAAGACCCGCGCCTGGCCGGAGACCCGTTCCTCACTGGAGAACCTGGTCGCCGCGGCCTACACGGTCCGCGCCGAACTGCCGACACCCTGACCACCTGCCTCCCCACCGGCCGGGGCGCCCCGTGCGCCCCGGCCGGATTCAGCACACGACCCCGCAGCAGAGGTGATTGCACATATCGGGACGAATGGATTTCGCTACAAGTTCCGAAATTATTCGTGACGGGTGCGCCACTTGGCCGAAATGCGCGCTCCATACCTTCCTGGAATCGCACCTCTGCCCTCAGTGCCTTCAGGAGACAGGAGCCCCCGCGTGCCACATTCCCTGCGCCGCGGCGCCCTACGGCTGACCGCCGGTATAGCGCTCATCTGCACCTTCGCCCTTGCGGGCTGCGGGCGCGGCGGTGACACCGCCGCGACGGGCACCGCCGAGCCCGTCGACGACTCTCCGGCCACCGGCAGCGTCGATGTCTGGGCCGCCCAGGGCGACGCCGATGTGCTCGAGAAGGTCATCGAGCCCTTCAAGGCCGACAACCCCGACGTCAAGGTCAATTTCACGCTGATCCCGAACGGCGAGTACTACACCAAGCTCCAGTCGGCGGTCGCGGCGGGCAAGGGACCCGATGTCGCCCAGTTCTTCCCCGAGTCGCAGGCGCAGTTCCTCGATCCGTCGATCCTGCAGCCCGTGCCGGACGGACTCGTCGACAAGGGCACCTTCTTCAAGAGTCTCTGGGACGCGGGTGTCGTCAAGAACGTGGCCTATACGGTCCCCTGGTACGCCTACACCTACGCGCTCGTCTACCGCTCCGACCTCGCCGACAAGGCGGGCGTGAAGGCGCCGACGACGTGGAAGGACACGGTTCCCTTCCTGAAGGCGATGCAGGACGCCGGCGCCGGACGTGGCCTCGCAGCCGACATCGGCTGGGACATCTTCAACGGCCAGGACGTCGCGATGTACGCCTGGCAGGCCGGCGGCTCGCTGTTCTCATCCGACGGCAAGTGGACCCTGGACACACCGGAAATGGCCGAGGCGATCAAGTACAACGCGTCGTTCTTCACCTCGGGCGCCGCCGACACCAGCACGCCCACCTTCCTGGACGCCCAGCCGTACTTCACCTCCGGCAAGACCGCTTCGATGATCACGGGACCTTGGGTCATCGGCCAGCTCGACAAGGCCGCGGGCAAGGACGGCTGGACGGCGTCCCATGTCGCCACCGCGCCCCTGCCGGCCGGGGACTCCAGCGGCGCCTCCTTCTCCGCCGGAGGCAGTTGGGGCGTACTCGCCGACAGCGACAACGCGGACGCGTCCTGGAAGTTCGTCCGCCACCTCGCGGAGCCGAGCACCCAGGTCGCGCAGTACAAGGCATACAGCTCGCTGCCGGCCGTCATCTCCGCCTGGGACGACCCGGCCATCGCGGACCAGCCGCTGCTGGACGCCTTCTTCACGCAGATGAAGAACACCCGGGCGTTCCCCCAGGTGACCACCTGGCAGCAGGTCGCGACCCGGCTGGGCAAGGAGATCGAGGCCGTGGCCAAGGGCACGGAGAGCGCGGAGAAGGCCGCAGCGAACGTCCAGGCGTACGCCGAGAGCGTCGGCACCGGTGCGGAGTGATCCGCGGATGACGACCAACACCGTCAAGATGACCACCGGCATCGTCAACGTGCGCCGCCGCCGGGGCGGCGGCGCCCGGCGAACGGCTGTCGCCTGGCTGTTCCTGGCACCGTTCACCGTCGTGTTCCTGCTCTACACGGCGATCCCCACCGTCGCCGCGCTCGGGTTCAGCCTCACCGATCTGCGGGGCACGGATCTGCGGCATCCGTTCGCGGTCGACTTCACGGGCCTCGAGAACTATCTCCGGCTGTTCCGGGACCAGAGTTTCCTGCGGGACCTCGTGAACACCGCCGTCTTCGTGGCCGTCGGCGTGCCGCTGACCATGGGGACCGGGTTCGCGCTGGCCCTGGCGCTGAATTCCGGCATCCGGCGACTGCGCGGGATGTTCCGCACGGTCTTCTTCGCACCGGTCGTCACCAACGTCGTGGCGGTCGCCCTGATCTGGCAGTACGCCTTCAACGACGGCGGCACCGTCAACAAGGTGCTCGGCGCCGTCGGCTTCGCCGGACCGAACTGGCTGGACGACCCGAACCTGGCCATGCCCGTGGTCATCCTGCTGGGCATCTGGCGCAACTTCGGCATCGCGATGGTGCTGTTCCTCGCCGGTCTGCAGGCGATTCCCCGAGACGTGTACGAGGCCGCCGCCCTCGACGGGGCGGGCCGGTGGCGGCAGTTGAGGCACATCACCCTGCCACTGCTGCTGCCCACCATCCTTCTGGTCTCGGTGCTGCTGACCGTCTTCTTTCTCCAGGTGTTCGACGAGCCGTATCTGCTCACGGACGGCGGCCCGCTCGGTTCCACCGAGTCCGTGGCGCTGTACACCTACCACCAGTTCGGGGCGGGCGAGTTGGGGATGTCGTCCGCCGCGTCCTTCGTGATGCTCGTGCTCGTGGCCGTGGTGAGTCTCGTCCAGTTCCGACTGCTGAGGTCCCGCACATGACCGCCGTCGCCGCGTTCGAAGACGCCCACCTGACCACCGGCCGGATCGCCGTGCGCCGCCGGTCCGTCTCCCGACCGCTGCTGTACGGCGCGCTGGTGCTGTGCGCGCTGCTCACGATGCTGCCGTTCCTCTGGGTGATCAGCGGCTCGCTGCGCAGTCTCGACGAGATCCGCTCCGACCCCGGCGCCTGGCTCCCCACCGACGTCACCTTCGACAACTTCGTACGGCTGTTCAGCACCGAAGGCTTCGGCCGGTTCATGGTCAACAGCATCGTGGTCGCGGCCCTCGTGGTGGCCGGCAACATCGTGACGGCCTCGGCTGCCGGCTACGCGCTCGCCAAGCTCGACTTCGCGGGCAAGCGGATCGCGTTCGGCGCGGTCATGGCGGCGCTGATGGTGCCGCTCACCGCGGTGTTCGTCCCGCAGTTCGTGATCACCGTCGACCTGGGCCTGGCGGACACCCTCGCCGGTATCGCCCTGCCCGGCATGGCGCTGCCGCTGTCGGTGTTCATCATGCGGCAGTACGCGATGTCGGTTCCCGACGAGCTCCTCGAAGCGGCGCGGATCGACGGCGCGGGCGAGTTCCGGATCTTCTTCCGGATCTTCCTGCCGCTGGCCGGCCCCGCGGTCGCGACGATCACGATCATGTCGTTCCTCACCTCGTGGAACAACTTCATCTGGCCGCTCATCGTCGCCCAGAGCATGTCCAGTTACACGCTGCCGGTGGGCCTCGCCGCCACCAGTCAGGCCGCGGCACACGTCACCGACTACGGCCTGATGCTGGCCGGCGCGATCGTCGTGATGCTGCCCGTGCTCGTCCTCTTCCTGTTCCTGCAGCGCTACTTCGTGCAGGGCATCTCCGGAACGGGCATGCGGTGACGCGGTCCGCGCCGACGACCGGCATGAACGGCCTGAACCAGAGCGCCGTACGACGGGTCAACACCTCCGTCATCCTGCGCGCGTTGGCGGTGTCGGCCGAGCCGACGACATTGACCGCGCTCGCCGAGCAGGCCGGGCTCTCCCGCCGCACCATCGAGCTGATCCTCGACTCGCTCGTCGAGGCGGGCTGGGTGACCGAGCTGGACCGGGTTCCGACGAGCGGCGGTGCCGGGCGCCCCGCCCGGCGGTACGAACTGCGGGCCGAGCAGGCCCTGTTGGCCGCGGTGCGCATCACCACCTCGGACGCGTCGGCGGCGGTCGCCGATGTACGCGGCCGTGTCCTCGGCCGCGCGCACCGACCGCTGCGCGCCTACCAGGATCCGCAGGTCACCCTCGACGACGCCGCGGCTCTGGTGCGGGCGGCGCTCGACGACGCGGGCGGCTCGGCGGACCGGCTGCGGGCCGGTGCGGTCGCGGCCGGCGGTGCCATCGACGACGACGGAGTCGTACGGCGCCTGGTGCACACGACGCGCTGGGAAGGCGTGCACCTGCCCGATGAACTCGCGCGCCGCATACCTGTGCCCTGGTTCGCCGACAACGACTCCAACCTCGGAGCCCTCGCGGAGCGTTGGCGCGGTGTGGCCGACGACCACGACAACGTCGTCTGGGCGGTGCTCGGGAA
The DNA here is from genome assembly GCF_036014015.1 of Streptomyces sp. NBC_00457. Taxonomy (NCBI): domain Bacteria; kingdom Bacillati; phylum Actinomycetota; class Actinomycetes; order Kitasatosporales; family Streptomycetaceae; genus Streptomyces; species Streptomyces sp. NBC_00457. The sequence continues at coordinate 2,585,597 of NZ_CP107905.1, forward strand.
CCGCACCGGTCTCGGCATCCTCATCCGAGGAGCCGTACACCGCGGTCTCGACGGCGCCGCCGGTGAAATCGTCGAAGCGGTGTCGATGCCGACCGGCTCGGTCGAGAACCACCCCGTCGCCGGGCTGACCTCACCGGAGCCGGCCCAACGTGGCGTCGCACTCCGCCGGTTCGACGCGGCTCGCTCCGGCGACGCCACCGCGCTCGCGGAGGTCGACGAGTTCGTGAGGAACATCGCCTCGATCCTCACCACCCTGTCGTGGACGATCGCACCCTCGCTGATCGTGCTCGGCGGGGGTCTGGAGGACGCGGCCGATGTGCTGCTGCCCCGGGTGCGCGAGGCGCTGCGCCGTGCCCGGACCCCCGCGGTCGAACTGCGCGCCACCGGCCTGGGCCGCGACGCCCCGCTGATCGGCGCCGTCAAGCTGGCGCTCGACCGCATGGACACCGAGCTGTTCGGCCCGCTGATCCCCCGCGCGTGATCGCGTACGCCCCCTCACACAGCCCCTTGTGCAAGACAGGAGCATTCCTTGACCCCCACCCCGCGCACCGACGTCCTCGTCGTCGGCAGCGGCATCATGGGATCCGTCGTGGCCCGACTGCTGCGCGACACCGATCCGGCGCTGCGCATCACGATGGTCGACGGCGGTACCGCGATCGGCGAGGTCCCCGGCCGTCATCTGCACGACGTGGACGACCCGGTGCTGTGGTCGCGCTACAACGAACAGGTCACCACCGGCATCCAGGGCATGTACACGGGCGCCGAAGTGGTGCGCGACGTGGCCGGCAGCCTCACTGATCTGCCGCCAGGCATGTTCCACGCGCTCGCCTTCGGCGAGGACGCCGAGGCGATGCCCGCGACGGCGCTCGCCTGGAACGCGGGCGGCATGGGCGTGCACTGGACCGCCGCGACACCGTGGCCCGCGGGCGACGAGGTGTTCGACTTCGGCGACCCGGCACGCTGGGCGGCGGATCTGGACACCGCGCGCCGGGTGCTCGCGGTGACCCCCTCCCCGATCGGTCCGACGGAGGTCGGCCGACTGGTACTCGACGTACTGCGTCGACGCTACGACGGGACGGGACCGGACGACCGCGGCCCGCAGCCGATGCCCATGGCCGTCACCGCGTCCGCATCGGGCCCCCTGCCGCGCACCGCTCCCGGGACGGTCTTCCCTCCGCTCGCGACCAGCGGCGACCCGGCCTTCACCCTGGTCACCCGTACCCTCGTGACATCCCTCGTCGTGTCGGACGGCCGGGTCACCGGCGCCCGGCTGCGTCGGGTCGCCGACGGCGCCGAGTCCGAACTCCGGGCGGACGCCGTGGTGGTGTGCGCCGACGCGCTGCGCACCCCGCAGCTGCTGTTCGCCTCGGGCATACGGCCCGACGCGCTCGGCCGCCACCTCAACGAGCACGCCTTCGTCACCGCCCGCGTGCTGCTCGACCTCGACCGATTCGGCCTCGACCTGGAGGCCCTGCCCCTGCCGCGCACCGGCGAGTTCTGCACGGACTCCCTCTGGCTGCCGCAGAACGGCACGGTACAGCCGTTCCACGGACAGATCATGAACCGGACGTACGTCGACGACAACGGCCGCCCTCTCGCGCATTCCGTAGGCCTCTCGCTGTACGTCCCCGTCGAGTCCCGCCCCGAGAACCGGCTGGTGTTCTCCGACACCGAGACCGACCTCGCCGGTATGCCGCGCATCGGCATCGCGTTCGGCTACTCCGACGCCGACCGTGCGCTGATACGACGGGCACTGGCCGAAGTCGGGGCGCTCGCCGAGGAGTTCGGCCCGTTCGATCCGCACACGGAACGCGCGCTGCTCCCGCCGGGCTCGTCCCTGCACCTGACCGGCACCGTCCGGTCCGGCACCGCCGACGACGGCACCAGCGTGTGCGACCCGGACGGCAGGGTCTGGGGCTTCGACAACCTGTACCTCGCCGGCAACGGGGTGATCCCGACGGCGATGGCCGCCAACGTCACGCTGACAGGCACGGTGACCGCGGTGCGGGCCGCCCACGCCGTGGCCGAGCGTCTTGCACTGATGGGAGTTGGATCATGATCCACATCGCGAAGGAATACCGTGTGGCCCTGCCGGCTTGGATCGACGACGAGCTGGCCGACGTGCCCTCCGTCATCCCCGGCCGCGACGACCGGATGCGCCTCGTGCACCGCCTCGCCGAGCGCAACTGGCGCGAGGGCAACGGCGGCCCGTTCGCGGCAGTCGTCGCCGAGCGGGACACCGGCCGGATCGTCTCCGTGGGTGTGAACGTCGTGCTCGCCTCCGGGGTGTCGAGCGCGCACGCCGAGGTCGTAGCGCTGGGTCTCGCCCAGCGGGCGACCGGCGGCTGGGACCTCGGCGGCCCGGGCATGCCGACGCACGAGCTGGTCGTGAACTGGCGTCCGTGCGTGCAGTGTTACGGCGCGACGATGTGGTCCGGGGTGCGCGGCCTCGTGGTCGCCGGCGAGGGCCCGGAGCTGGAGGAGATCACCACGTTCGACGAAGGCCCGCTCGGCGCGGACTGGGCGGAGCAGTTCGAGGCCCGCGGCATCGAAGTCGTACGGGATGTGCTCCGGGACGAGGCGCTGGCCGTGTTCCGGAACTATCGGGATGCGGTCGACGCCGATGGCGTCGTCGTCTACAACGCGCGCGGAGGTGCCGTATGACACCGCGGTTCGCAACCGACATCATCACCTTCTACCACCCGGATTTCTGGGGCCTCGAATCCGCGGACGCCGTGCGCGACTGGGCCTCGGCGAACCCTGAGAGCTTCTGGCAACGGGTGATGGACGCGCTGACCGAGGCCGGCGTCACCGGCATCGAGTTGACCTTCGCGCCCGGCGACATCGACTCGGCGTTGCGTGCCTTCGGCAGCACACGGGCGTTCCGCCGCGCACTCGATGCCCGGGGCCTGTCCGTCGTGAGCGCGTTCATCGCCGGGAGCGACGCCCCCGACTGGCGGGACAGCGAGAACCTGCCCGGGATCGTCGCCGACGCCGAGCGACGCGCCGCCTTCCTCGCCGACATGGGAGCCGAACTCCTCGTCGCCGGACTGCCCATGCGAACGACGTTCGGCACGCGCCCGCCCTTCTTCGTCGACGCCGCCTACATGACGCGGATGGCCGGCATCGCCCACGTGGTCGGCGAGGCCGTCGCCCGGCACGGGGTGAAGCTCGCCTTCCACACGGAGTCGAACAGCACGCTCTGGTACGAGCGCGACATCGACCTGTTCATGGCTCTGACCGATCCACGGTACGTGTGGCTGTGCCCCGACTCCTGCCACATCGCGCTCGGCGGAGGCGACCCCGTAGCCGTCGCACATCGCCACGCGCAGCGCATCGCGCTGGCGCACTGGAAGGACGCGGTCAGGCCGATCGACGTCCACCTGACCATCGACGAAACGGTCTTCGCCCAACAGCAGCCCTACATGGCCGAATTGGGCACCGGCATCGTGGACTGGAGAGGATGGGCCGACGCTATGTCCCGCACTCCCGGCGCCGGCACCATCCTCATCGAACTGGACGAGGCTCCCGATCCCATCGCCGCACTCCGGGCAGGGACGGCCGTAGCCCGGGAGGCCGGGACATGACCGGCTCCTCGCCCGCGAGCCGGTGCTCGCGGGCGTACCCCTCCAGCAGTGCACGCAGTTGCCTACGCCCCCGGTACAGCCGCGACAGCACCGTGCCGACGGGCGTCCCCATGATGTCGGCGATCTCCCGGACGGTGAAGCCCTCCACGTAGGCGAGGTGCACGGCGATCCAGAAGTCCTCCGGGATGGCACGCAGCGCCGCCTCGACGTCGGCGTCAGCGATGTGGTCGAGCACCTCCGACTCGGCGGACCGAAGGCCTGGTGGCGCGCGAGCAGTCGGAACAGGACGCCCGTTCCTTCAACGCCGTCCTCACGGACGCCGGTCTGGTCCGCCTGCACGAGGCCGAGGCCGTCCATGTCGTGAGCGTCCGTCGCCACTTGTTCGACCACCTCGAAGGCGTGGACCTGGCCGGGCTGGCCACCGCGTTCCAGCACATCGCCGCCACCGGCTGACGACTGGAGGCGCGGTCCACTCGCTCGTAGTAATGGAATCCATTTTCATGTAGCGTGGCCGTGCTCGCCCACCCAGGAGAACCGCCATGCCTTCCCTCGACCCGTCCGACCGCCTGCCCGTCACCGTGCTGTCCGGGTTCCTGGGAGCGGGCAAGACGACGTTGCTCAACCATGTCCTCGGCAACCGTGAGGGCCTGCGGGTCGCGGTCATCGTCAATGACATGAGCGAGATCAACATCGACGCCGCGCTGGTCCGCGGCGGCGAGGCCGCTCTGTCGCGGACCGAGGAGCGCCTGGTCGAGATGACCAACGGGTGCATCTGCTGCACTCTTCGCGACGACCTCCTGGAGGAGGTCGACCGGCTGGCCCGCGAGGGCCGCTTCGACTACCTCCTCATCGAGTCGTCCGGCATCTCGGAGCCGATGCCGGTCGCGGCCACCTTCGCCTTCGCCCGCGACGACGGCGCCACCCTCGGCGACCTGGCCCGGCTGGACACCATGGTCACCGTCGTGGACGCCGCGAACTTCGTGCGCGAACTGGCGGGCGGCGACGAGCTGGTGGAGCGAGGGCTCGATCAGTACGAGGACGACGAGCGCACCGTCAGCGATCTGCTGATGGACCAGGTCGAGTTCGCCGACGTGATCGTCGTCAACAAGCTCGACCTCGTCGACACCGCGACGGCCGACCGGCTGCGCGCGACGCTCGCCCGCCTCAACCCGGCCGCCCGGATCGTCCCCGCCGAGCACGGCCGGGTCGACGTCCGCGAGGTGCTGGGCACCGGCCTGTTCGACCTGGAGCGCGCCCAGCAGGCGCCGGGCTGGGTCCGGGAGCTGAACGGCGACCATGTCCCGGAGACCGAGGAGTACGGCATCTCCTCCACCGTCTTCCGCGCCGAACTGCCCTTCCATCCCGGCCGGTTGTGGACGTTCGTGAGCGAGCAGCTGGACAGCGGAGTCTTCGGGGAGGTCCTGCGCTCCAAGGGCTTCTTCACCCTGGCCAGCCGCCCGCAGGTGACCGGGCTGTGGTCGCAGGCCGGTGCGGTGGCCCGCTTCGAGCCGTCCACCGCGCGGGACGAGCAGGCGCCGTACGCACAGGAACTGGTCTTCATCGGCACCGAGTTGCAGGCCGAGCCGCTGCGGGCCGCGCTGTCCGCCTGTCTGATGCGGGCCGGTGAAGCGCCGCCCGCCACCGACCCCTTCCCGGCCTGGGAGACGTACGGCATCGACGACGCCTGCGAGCACGAGGAGCACCCCGAGCTGGTCGCGGGGGCCCACTGACTCCGGGCCGGGCGGTGGACGCAGCCACGGCACCGCCCGGCCCGGTACGGACACCGAACCGGGAGGCTGCCATGACTCAGCACACCGTACGTCTGGGCACGGTCCAGGAGACCCTGCTCATCCCGCTCTACGGCCGCGCGGTGGAGAACCGCAAGCCGGAAGCCGCCCTGCGCGACGTGCGGGCCGAGGAGATCGTCGCCTCGATCGACTACGACTTCGCCCGCTTCGACGACGGACCTAGCCTGCTCGGCTCGGTGCTGCGCACGAGTCTGTTCGACCACTGGGTGCGGGACTTCCTCGCCGAACACCCCGAGGGCACGGTCGTCGAGATCGGCACCGGCCACAACACCCGGTACGAGCGCGTCGACAACGGCCGGGTCCGTGGGTTCGACCTCGACCTGCCCGACGTGGTCGACCTGCGCCGGACCTTCTTCAAGGACACCCCGCGCCGGACGATGATCCCGGCATCGGTGACGGACGCGTCATGGGCCGAATCGCTGCCCACGGACGGCCCGTACTTCCTCGCCGCCGAGGCCGTCCTGCCGTACTTCGAGGAGAAGGACGTCCGTAGCGTCGTCGACCTCCTCGCCGACCGCTTCCCGGGCTCGCTGCTGGCCCTCGACACGACGGGCCCCGGCATGGTCGACACCCAGGACGAGCACGACGCACTCAGCAAGGTCGACGCACGGCTGACGTGGAACTGCACGGACCCGGCCCGGCTCGCCGAGTGGCGCCCCGGAGTCCAGGTCCTCGCCTCGCACACGCTGGCCACTCTGCCGTCCGCGATGTACGACGAACTACCGGGCGGCTACCAGGAGATGCTCACCGGCCTCGCCGCGATGAAGCTGCCGACAGTCGAGGACTACCGGCTCAATCTCGTGCGACTCCCCTGACGGGCGTCCCGCATTACTACCCAATTTTCAACTTGCCGTGCCTGCCGCCCAGTTGAGTGTCCGCGGATTTGACACCAGCCCCCGCGATCACCAATCTACGTTCATGACATTCATTTCCAATAGGGGCGGTTAGGCATGCGTGTGGCCTTCGTGGGTAAAGGCGGCAGCGGCAAGACGACCCTGTCCGCACTCTTCGCCCGTCATCTCGCGCGCTCGGGCGCGCCCGTCGTCGCCATGGACGGCGACATCAACCAGCACCTGGCCTACGCCCTCGGGCTCGACGAGGACGAGGTCTTCGCCGCGCCGCCGCTCAGCGCGCGGACCGGTGAGATCAAGGACTATCTGCGGGGCACGAACCCGCGGATCCCGTCCCGCGAGGCGATGGTGAAGACCACGCCGCCCGGGCGCGGCTCGCGGCTGCTCCGGCTGCTCGGCGACGACGAGATCCACTCGCTCCACGTCCAGCGGGTCGGCGAGGTGTCCCTGATGGTCACCGGCGCCTTCGACGAGAGCGATCTCGGGGTGGCCTGCTACCACTCCAAGCTGGGCGCGGTCGAGCTGTACCTCAACCATCTGGTCGACGGCCCCGGCGAGTACGTCGTCGTCGACATGACGGCCGGCGCGGACGCTTTCGCCTCGGGGCTGTTCACCCGGTTCGACATGACGTTCCTGGTCGTCGAGCCGACCCGCAAGAGCGTCTCGGTCTACCGTCAGTACCGCGACCACGCGGCCGAGTTCGGCATCCCGGTCGCCGTGGTCGGCAACAAGGTCACCGGCGCGGACGACCTCGACTTCCTGCGCAGGCACGTCGGCGACGACCTCCTCGCCCACTGCGAGCAGTCCGCCTTCGTCCGCGCCCAGGAACAGGGCCGCGACCAGGGCGAGCTGGAGCCCGCCAACGCCGAGGCCCTGCAGCGACTGCAGGCCGCCGTCGACGCCCGTACGAAGGACTGGGCGGCCTTCCAGCGGCACGCCGTCGAGTTCCACCTCCGCAACGCCACCGCCTGGGCCAACGAGGCCACCGGCCGGGACCTCGCCGACCAGGTCGACCCCGATTTCGAGCACGGCCCCGCGGCCCTCGCGGCCTTCGCCTGACCCCACCGCACCCCTGCGTTCCACCACCAGCACAACAGACAGGACACCCCCTTCATGTCGCTCGACGTCTCCCCGCAACTGCTCGCCGAAGCCGAGAACGGCCAGGTGCGGGAAGAGGACTTCGTGGATACGGTCCGTACGTCCCTGCCGTACGCCTACGATCTGATCGCCCGCCTGGTCGGCGAACTGGGCGCCGGTCAGGCCGAGTTCGCTGACAACCAGACTCCGCCGCCCTCCGAGAAGGAGCGCGGTCAGCTGCTGCGGGCGCTGTCCAGCGACGCGATCCGCGGCAGCCTGGAGCGGCACTTCGGCGTCGCCCTCGCCTTCCAGAACTGCCACCGCGTCGCCGTGTTCCCGCCCGAGGCGCGCGGCGGTGAGACGTACACCCGCTTCACGTCTCTGCGCGCCCAGATCCTGAACCAGTCGCCGGAGTTCCGCGACTGCTGAGGCCGCATGCCTGCCGCCGCGACCCTGGACATCAGGGTCGCGGCGGAGCAGGGGTCAACTCCGGGTCAGATCCCGCGCCGTGCGGCTGATTCGGTCGAGCGCGACACGGGCGGCAACGACGGCCGGGTGATCGTGGCTGCCAGTTCGGGTGGCGATGAGGACGCGCCGAGCGTTCGGCGGCGTCAGCTCGGTGAGTGTCACCGTAGGAGCGTGGACGCCCAAGGCAAGTTGGGGCAGGAATCCGACCGCCTGCCCGGCTTCGATCAATCGCACATGGAAGGTGAGGTCGGTCGACTGGTAGCGAACGTGGGGTTCAAAGCCGGCTTGGCGACAGACTGCGTCGGCCCAGCGCCTGGCGGCATTGCCCTCGGGCTCCATGACCCAGGGCAGGTGCGCGAGAGCCGCGAGTTGCGGCGGCTCGCCATCCGGTGGGGTGGCCAGAAGAAGAGGATCCTCGAGCAGAAGCTGAGTGTGCAGGCCGGTCAGAGCCCACGGCGGTTCTCCCGGATACTCCTCGGCGAGGACCAGGTCGAATTCGTGCGCGACAAGTGCCCGCAGCGGTGTGCGTTCGTTCTCCTGATGCACGTGGACGCGAAGCCGCGGATGCTCGCGCTGAAGCAATTCTACGGCAGGTAGGACCAGGGTCTTGGCGGCAGTCTGGAAGGTTGCGACCCGCAAGTCCCCCTCGAGCACAGTTTTCGTCCGCGCGATATCCGCCTCGGCCTGCTCGAGCCGGTCCAAGATCACCTCGATATGCCCGACCAGCATCTCCGCCGCGGGCGTCAGACGGACCCGACGTCCCATGGGTTCCAGGAGCGGGACGCCCACCTCGGCCTCCAGCTGCGAAAGCTGCGACGAGATGGTCGAAGGACTGTACGAGAGGGCCGAAGCCACAGCTGCAAGGGTGCCGCGGTGCTTGAGTTCGCGCAGCAACCGAAGCCGGTGAAGGTCGTACATCACGCACCAATCGCCGCTCGCGACCAACCGATTCGTCGCTTGAGACAACCGATCGTACGGGAAAGCATTCGCCGACCCGCATTGAGTCGCCGAGAGACCAGGTGCAGGTCGGCTTGATTGGTCGAAAAAACCGACGAGTGCGCATCGATAACGACGACTGGACCGGACATTGGTGGGCGCCTAGCATTCCAGAACCGCGAGATTCGGCCACCCCGAGATCCGCGCTACGGCCGACGCAGCCCGCAGCGCATGGGTATTGGTCATCAGTTCTCCCCACGCTGTCGTCGCTGCCTGCCGGCCCACCCGCCCGCCCGCCGCAGGCCGATCAGATCTCCCGCCGTGCGAATTCGGAGAGGCCATGACACCACCCCGTGCACGTTGGCGCGTACGCCGCGATCCTGCTCGCCTGTCACTACTGCGGGGAGCGGTCATGCTCGCGATCGCCCTGCTCGGCGTCGTGGCCGTGGGCGCTCCGACGTACGCGGCTGATGATCGGACCGTGCAGGGAACGTTGCGCAACTCTGCCGACGACAATGCACCGGTCGCTGGGGTGAAGATCAGTGTCCGGACCAGTACGGGGAAGACGTACACAGGCGCCAGCAACGACCAGGGCCGGTTCGCGATCACTGTGCCCGGCAGCGACTCGGGCACCTTGGCCGTCATCCTGGACACCAAAACGCTGCCCGATGCTGTGCGGATCCGCGACGGAGCGTCGAACACCCTGCGGCCGACGGGCAGCTTGAGCACGATCACCGTGAACTTCCCCCTCGGTCCCGATACCCGTCAAGTGTCGACAGTGTGGGACCAGGTCCCCCAACTGCTCTACAACGGCCTGCAGTTCGGCCTGGTGCTGGCATTGGGGGCGCTTGGCCTGTCCATGGTCTTCGGCACGACGGGACTGTCAAACTTCTCCCACGGCGAGCTGGTGACCTTCGGGGCATTCGCCACCTATCTCGGCAACCGGGTCGTGGGGCTGCCCATCGTCGTGGCGGTGGCGATGGCGGTAGGGCTGTCGGCCCTGTTCGGCTACCTGAACGAAAAGGGTTTGTGGCGTCCACTCAGACGCCGCGGAACGGGACTGATCGCCATGATGATCGTCTCGATCGGTCTGCAGTTCTTTCTCCGGAACTTCTACCAGTACTTCACAGGTGGCCGCGCCCTGACCTACCGCGAATACGTCACGCCCGCCGGCCGAGACGCCTTCGGCCTGTTCACCTACACCATGCGAGACGTCGTCATCATCTCCATCAGTGGGCTTGCGCTCGTCGCGGTCACTCTCGCTCTGCAGTACACCCGGCTCGGTCGCGCCACACGAGCGGTGTCGGACAATCCGGCCCTGGCCGCCGCGACGGGGATCAACGTCGGCCGTGTCATAGCCACGGTGTGGATCGTGGGCACCGCGCTGGCGGGACTGAGCGGGGCGTTCTTGGGATTCTCCCAATCGGTGAGCTACCAACTGGGAGCGCAGATACTGCTGTTGATCTTCGCCGCCACCTGTGTCGGAGGTCTGGGATCAGTGTGGGGCGCGATGATCGGCTCGGTCATCATCGGGCTGTTCGTCGAGACCTCAACCTTGGTCATCCCGTCGGAACTCAAGTTCGCGGGCGCGATGGTCCTGCTGGTGCTGGTCCTGCTCGTCCGACCACAAGGCCTGCTCGGCCGTGCCGAGAGGGTCGGGTGAGGACATGGACATCATCGGCGCCGTCACGGGGGCACTGCACGACGGCTTCGGCTATCTGGCCGTCTCGTTCTGCCTGGCTGCGATCGGTTTGAACATTCAGTTCGGCTACGCCGGGCTGGTCAACTTCGGTCAGGCCGCCTTCTTGTCGGTGGGCGGCTACATCATGGGCGCGGCGATCGCCACGAGCGGGATTCCCACCGTCCTCGCGATCCTGCTCGCGATCGCCTGCACCGTGGCGCTGGCGTTGATATTGGGCATCCCCACCCTGCGTCTTCGGGCGGATTACCTGGCGATCGTCACCATCGCGGCGGCAGAGATCCTACGGCTTGTGTTCGGGACGTCGTTCCGGACGTACTTTCACGGCAAGGACGGTGTGACCGGCTTTACCGCCGGGTTCCGAAGCCTCAACCCGCTGCCGAACTATGACGGCTTCTTCCTCACCTACAGCCGGGAGGAGCTGTGGACCATCATGGTCGGCTGGGGTCTGGTCATCATGATCAGTCTGCTCACCTGGGCCCTGATGCGGTCACCGTGGGGAAGGGTTCTCCGGGGCATCCGTGAAGACGAGGATGCGATGCGGTCTCTGGGCAAGAACGTCTACGGCTACAAGATCCAGGCCCTCATCCTCGGTGGAGTGGTCGGATGCGCCGGAGGCTTCGTGGGCGCGTTCGGGGCAGCTTCGGTCCAGGCCGACACGTTCAACCTGGACTTCACCTTCATCGCCTTGACCATGCTCATCCTCGGCGGCGCCGCTCGGATCCTTGGTCCGATCGTCGGCGCGGTGATGTTCTGGGCGGTCCTGTCGTTCCTCGGATCGATCTTGACGCAGTTGGCGAGCTACCCGGTCGTGGGGCGGTTCATGAACGCCGACCAAGCGTCAACCATCCGGCTGATGTTGGTCGGACTGGTGCTGATGCTGCTGATGATCTACCGGCCGCAAGGCATCTTCGGTGATCGAAGGGAGATCGCGCTCGATGCCCACTGACAATTTCCCCACTGACCACCTCACCTCTGGCACTGCCTTGCAGTCGGTGCCGCGTGAGCCCGGCGCTGCCAAACCCGACCCCGTTGTGGTCGTGAACGGAATCCGCCGCACCTTCGGCGGCCTCACCGCGGTCGACGTGGAGCATCTCGAAATCCAACGTGGGATCATCACCGCCTTGATCGGACCCAACGGTGCGGGCAAAACCACGTTCTTCAACCTGCTCACCGGCTTCGATCAACCCGACGCCGGTTCCTGGTCCTTCGACGGGACACCGCTCAAAGGCAAGGCGGCCTACAAAGTGGCACGCCTCGGCATGGTCCGGACCTTCCAGCTGACCAGAGTGCTCTCGAAACTGACAGTGCTGGAGAACATGCGGATGGGCGCCACAGGGCAGCGTGGCGAACGCTTGTGGGCCGCCGCACTCCCCGCCCTGTGGCGGGCGCAGGAACGAGACATCACCGACCGGGCCCGGGACCTGCTCAAGCGGTTCAAGCTCGACGCCAAGGAGGAGGATTTCGCCGGATCCCTGTCAGGCGGCCAGCGAAAGCTGCTCGAGATGGCGCGAGCACTCATGGTCGAACCGAAGCTGGTCATGCTCGACGAACCCATGGCCGGCGTCAACCCAGCGCTGAAGCAGTCCCTGCTCGGGCATGTGAAGTCGCTGCGGGATCAGGGAATGAGTGTCCTGTTCGTCGAACACGACATGGACATGGTGCGAGAGATCTCCGACTGGGTGGTCGTCATGGCCCAGGGCAAGGTGATCGCCGAGGGACCTCCCACATCCATCATGTCCGACGAACGCGTCATCGACGCCTACCTCGGAGCTCACCACGACACCGACATCAGCGAGCTCGAAAGCGTCATCCAGGTCGAGCACACACACGACCACGCCGAGCAGAGGGCCGACCGGGAGGTCCCGAGATGACGTCTGCCCATCACGGCCCATCGGACTCCCAGATCACCTCTCGGACAAGGCACTTGCAGGCGGCCGAGGACGCAATCCTTCGCGCCGACGATCTGATCGCCGGGTACCTCCCCGGAGTCAACATCTTGAACGGCGCCGACCTGTACTGCCTGCCCGGCGAGCTGGTCGGCATCATCGGACCCAACGGCGCCGGCAAGTCGACACTGCTCAAAGCACTCTTCGGGCTGGTCAAGGTCACCACCGGCACGGTTCGCCTGCGGGGCGAGGAGGTCACGAACCAGCGCGCCGACGCACTGGTATCCCAAGGCATCGGCTTCGTACCGCAAACCAACAACATCTTCCCCTCGCTCACCATCGAGGAAAACCTGCAGATGGGGTGCTATCAGTCCCCCAAGAAGTTCGCCCCCCGGTTTGCGTTCGTGACCGATCTGTTTCCTGCGCTGGGTCGGCGCCGCAGGCAGCGGGCCGGACAACTGTCAGGCGGTGAGCGGCAGATGGTGGCCATGGGCCGGGCTCTGATGATGGAACCCTCCGTGTTGTTGCTCGACGAACCCTCAGCGGGCCTCTCCCCGGTGATGCAGGACGAGGTGTTCGTCCAGACCCGAGCCATCAACCGCACCGGTGTATCGGTCGTCATGGTCGAGCAGAACGCACGCCGCTGCCTGCAGATCTGCGACCGCGGGTACGTCCTCGACCAGGGACGCAACGCCTACACCGGGCCCGGACAGTCGCTGGCCCGTGACCCCCGGGTGATCGAGCTGTATCTCGGCACCTTGGCCAAGGCCGCCCAGGCAGAAGGCACACCTTCCTGACCCCCGCCACGGCACGGTCATGCACCACGCCAAGAGCGCAACAGTCCTCACCCACCCTTGGAGATCCCATGTCGCTCCCGCGACGCATCATCTGCATAGCCGTTTCGGCCTCCGCCGCGCTGGCAACCGCCGCTTGCGGCTCCAACGACAGCCCCTCCCAAGCCGGCAACGAGCCGTCGGCCAAGGCGGGCACCCAGCTCTACTTCGTGGACGGCAACACCGCCGACTACTCCGGTGATTTCGAGCCGGGCACTCTCAACGGTGTGCGCGCCACCCTGCCCGGCGGCAAGATCGGCGACGAGTTCCGACAGCGGATCCTCAAGATCAACAGCAAGGTGAAGGACTTCACCTACGCTCCCGAGGCCTACGACGCCACGATCCTCTCCGCCCTGGCTGCGATCGCCGCCAAGAACGACTCCGGCAAGGCGATCGCCGAGAAGGAGATCGGTATCACCAGGGACGGGACAAAATGCACCAGCTTCAAGCAGTGCGCCGGCCTGCTCGCTGACGGAACGGACATCGACTACGACGGTGCCTCGGGCCCGATCCAGTTGAACTCGACAGGAAGCCCGTCCGCGGCGACCGTCGGCATCTACCAATTCGGGCAGGACAACAACTACAAGAATGTCCGCTACGTCAGCGGCACCACCCCGGACCAGGCCACCATCCGAGCCGACCAGAAGGTCAGCGGCCCCATCCCCAAGGGGGACGGCGTCCTGACGTTCGGCACCCTGCTCCCTGCCACAGGGGACAGCTCCTTCCTCGGCGCCCCGCAATTCGCGGGCGTGGACCTGGCCGTGGACGAAATCAACAAGGCCGGGGGTGTGCTCGGCAAGGGCGTGAAGCAGCTGAAGGGCGACTCCGGTGACGGGTCGCCGAACATCGCGCCGTCCGAGACCGACAAACTGCTCCGCGGTGGCGCCGACGTCATCATCGGCGCCGCTTCCTCGTCGGTGTCGCTGTCGGTCATCGACAAGATCACCGGGGCCGGCGCCGTCCAGATATCGGCCGGAAACACCTCGACCGCATTCGACACCTACCCCGACCACGGCATGTACTTCCGCACGGCCCCCTCCGACGTCCTGCAGGGGCAGGTGATGGCCCAGACCATCACCGAGGACGGTCACAGCAATATCGCAGTCCTCGCCCGACAGGACGCCTACGGCGAGGCACTGGCGAAGAACGTCCGCTCCTTCTACGAGGAGTCCGGCGGCAAAGTCGTCTCCTATGTCCTCTACGACGCGACCGCAGCCAACTACACGGCCGAGGTGGAGAAGGTGAAGGCCCAGCACCCGGACGCCATCGTACTGATCTCGTTCGACGAGACCAAGAAGATCGTTCCGGAACTCATCAAGGCCGGCATCGGCCAGAACGGCTGAGCCCGTACCTGGCCGACGGTCGTGGCCGCGGATCCGCCCCGCAGCCACGACCACCCACACTGCCGAATCGCCCGTGGAGTGGAGAAGTTTTTCGCATGACCACGAGACCGACGAAAGCCAGGCCCGCCACCGCGGGGTACGGCGCCGACCCCGACTTCGACACGGTGTACGACCGTGCCAGTTTCGGGTCGGCGAAATGGGCCAACCAATGGGACGAATTCTCACCGCGTGTCCAGGGCGAGGATCTGCTGTCGCTATGGACGGCCGACATGGACTTCCGGGCACCGACGACCGTCATCGACCGCCTGCGCGCCGCCGCGGACCACGGTATCTACGGCTACACCCTGCGAGACCCGGAACACTTCCGGATCGTGCAGAACTGGTTCACCGTCAGGCACGGCTGGACACCACCGCTGGAAACGCTCCTCCCGGCCCCTGCGATCATGTCCTCGGTCGCAGCGATCCTGCGCACCTTCACCGCCCCTGGAGACGGGGTGATCGTCCAATCACCGGTCTACTCGCCGAACTTCGAGGCCATTACCGGTAACCACCGGCGGCTGCTCGTGAACCGGCTACGGCTCATTGACAACCGCTATGAGTTCGACCTCGACCACCTGGCCGAGCTGGCCGCATCCGGCGCGAAGGTGCTCTTGCTCTGCAACCCCCACAATCCCTCGGGGCGGAGCTGGACGGCCGACGAGTTGCTCGCCGTGAACGACATCTGTGCGCGCTACGACCTGCTGGTGATTTCCGACGAGATTCACTGCGACATCCGACTGAACAGTCGGCCCCACGTGGTCTACGCCTCGATCAGCAGCGACGCCGCCCGCCGCGCATTCATCTGCACCGCCCCCACGAAGACCTTCAACCTTGCCGGCCTGCCAACGGCCACACTCTCGGTTGGCGATCCGTCCCTGCGCTCGGAACTGCTGAACGCCATGCGGGCATCGTTCATGATCAACGCACACTACTTCGGTCGTCTCGCCTTGGAGACCGCCTACACCACGGGCGGTCCGTGGCTCGACCGGCTGACCGGCTATCTCAAGGGCAACGTGGCCTTCGTGCAGGAGTTCGTCCAAGAGCGGCTGCCCGAGATCACGCCGATGCCGCCGGACGCGTCGTTCCTGGTCTGGCTGGAGGCTCGTGAGCTTGACGCTCGTGTGGGCGGGCTGCACCAGTTCCTTGTCGACCGTGCGGCTGTCAATCTCTACGACGGCCGGGTCTACGGCCCCGGAGGAGAGGGATACGTCCGGCTCAACGTCGGCTGCCCCCGGAAGGTGTTGACTGAGGCGCTCGAACGCATCGATCGTGCGCTGTCACGCTAAGCGGCCTTGGTGAAGTCGGCTGCGGTTCGGCAGCGCCCCGAAGGGGCGCGGGGCTGTGTTGAATCTGCGGCTACCGCCGCGTGGGCGCGACCAGCCACAACGGTCCCGCGGACGATCGACGGCCCATCGCGACACTTCCCGCGGAGCGCTTGGCGCTCCGCGCCACATCCGCCGTTACGGCCAGTGAAGGCGCAGGGTCTGCGGGGACCGGTGGATCAGCGTGGGGCGCATGGTGACCGGGCGGTCCTCGGCCAGGCGGAGGCCCGGTAGGCGACCGGTCAACTCCCGCAGGGTGATGTGGAGTTGTTCGCGGGCGAGTTGTGAGCCGGGGCAGCTGTGCACGCCGAACCCGAAGGCGAGGTGGCGGTCGGGTGTGCGGGTGATGTCGAAGGTGTCGGGGCGCGGGTGCCGTACCGCGTCCCGGTTCGCCCCGCCGAAGGCCACGAACAGTGCGGCACCGGCGGGGAGTTCGGTGCCCGCGAGGGTGACCGGGCGGGTGGTGACGCGGCGGAATCCCTGCAGGGCGGTGTCGTAGCGTGCCGCCTCCTCGATCGCCGCCGGGATCCGGTCGGGCTCGGCGCACAGCAGCTCCCACTGGTCGCGGTGGCGCAGCAGGTGCAGGACCGTCGTGCCGATCAGTGCGGTGGTGGTGAGGTGGCCCGCGAGGAGCAGGTTCTGGAGGTGGGCGACTAGTTCGTGCCGCTGTTCCAGGGTGAGTTCGCCCTTGCCCGGGGTGGTGACGGAGGCGATGAGGTCGGTGCAGAGGTCCTCGCGGGGGTGCGCGTGCCGCTCGCGCACGTAGCCGTCGAGGACGCGCTGCATGGTGACGACGTCCTCGGCGACGGCGACCTGGTCGTCCTCCCCCAGTGGACGGAAGAGCAGTTCCTCGGCCCGGTACCCGCCGTGTACGACGGCGGGTACGTCGGCCGGGTCGAGGCCGACGATCCTGCCGATCACCTCGCCGGGGAGCCGCATCGCGTAGGCCGACATCAGCTCGGCCTCCCCGTCCCCGGCGAACGCGTCGACGAGAGCGGCTGCGCGCTCGGCGGCGTACGGCAGCACGGCGGCGACGCGCGCCGGTGACAGGCCGCGGACGATCGGCGCGCGCAGCCGCTGGTGCAGCTCCCCGTCGGCGGTGACGACGACGGGCCGCCCGCCGAACCCGCCGCCGAGGACGGCGAGCGCGGCGGGCGATGGCAGCACGTCCGGCCGCAGCGCGTTCGCCGACGAGAAGTCCTCGGGGCGGCGCAGGACTTCTCGTACGTCGGCGTCCCGGGCCACCAGCCAGGCGTCCAGCTCGGCGAGGTGCACGAGGCCGTCGGTGTGCCGGGCGCGCGCGTAATGCGCGTAGGGATCGCGCTGCAACTCGTCGAGTCTGCCGTGCAGGTGAAGGTCCATGAGGCGCCCTCCGGTGGCGACACGTCGTCGGGTCGTCAGAACACCACGGTCCAGCCCTCACGTCCCCCCTGCTGCCCGGTGTACGAAACGCCGTGCACCTTCAGGCCGCCCGCGTCGAGGAGGTTGATCTCGCCACCGTTGTTGCCGAGTCGGGCGCCGTCCGCCGTGAGGGGCACGGACAGGAAAGCGCCGGGGGCCAGCGGGCCGGACGGTACAGGGGAGCCGTGTCCCAGGCGGTCGGTGATGCGCCAGCCGGTGAGGTCGACACGGTCCGGCGAGGCGTTGAGCACCGTCACCGTCTCCGCCTCGGGCGCCGGGCCCTTGGGGTTGACCAGCGCGGCGACGACCCGCACCCGCTGGCCGCCGGGCTCGGGGCGCGTACCGTCGGCGCCTTCCAGCGCGTGGCCGGTGATGTCGTCGGTGTGCCAGGACTGGCTCTGGAAGGCGAGGAAGATCCCGACCCAGCGCGACTGTCCGGGGAAGTGGAGCAGAATGCCGCCGTCCTGCCACACCCCGTCGTCGCCCCGGAAGCGGCGGCTGTTGCCCTGGTTCATGTGGATGTCGTGGACGCCGTTGCCGGGCCGGAAGCCGAAGACCTTGTCCTGGGCGCCGTTCTCGGGCCCCCAGCGCTCGCCGAAGACGTACAGCCGGGCCTCCGGGTCGTCGACCGCGCGCCGCACATAGTGGTCGAGGACGTCGGCGAGGTCGTTGTCGGGACCGTCCGCGTCCGGCGGCAGCGGGCGCATCCGCGCCGGGTCGAAGAGGTTGCCGCGGACGAAGTCGAGGTTCGGGCCGCCGGGTCCGGCCGGCAGGGTGTTCCAGCCGCTGGTGAGGCCTTCCAGCCGGTCCGTGACGGGGTGCCGGAAGTCCTCGTCGACGAGGTACAGCAGCTCGCTGGGCCGCTCCTGCGACAGGACGTTGACCGCGGCGCGGTAGTTCGTGCCCGCGTCGTCCGTGAGATGGATCTGGTAGTGCGGCGTGTCGTCGGCGCCCTCGCGCCGGGTGTCGACCGCACGTGTGATCAGTACGCCATAGGCCTTCAGTGGCATGACGAACAACTCCCCCTGATGGCGGGCGGATTGCCCGCCTATGCGGGCATGCTAAGCGCTCCGCTGGAAGAACGGTAATAAGTCTGCGGGCCGGTGGGGGGGCTGGTCGCGCCCACGCGGCGGAGCCGCAAATCGATACAGCCCCGCGCCCCTTACGGGGCGCGATTCCGCACCGGACTTCCCTACGATCATTGCGTGGTCGACTTCCTCCTCGAACGCACCGCGCCCCTCCCCCTCCCCGAGGCCTGGCGCCGGCTCACCGAGTGGCCCCGCCATGGCGAGGTCGTCCCGCTGACCCGGGTCACCGTCGTCACCCCACCCCCCACGGGGGAGGGCACGGTGTTCGTCGCCCGCTCCGGGCTCGGCCCCCTCGCCTTCGACGACCGCATGGAGGTCACCGTGTGGCACCCACCGGGCGACGAGACACCGGGTCTGTGCCGACTGGAGAAGCGGGGCCGTGTGATCACCGGCTGGGCGGAGCTCGAAGTGCGACTGGGGCCGGGGGGCCGGGCGCGGGTCGTCTGGCGCGAGGAACTGGGGGTGCGGCCGCTGCCCGGGGTCTTCGATCCGGTGGTGGAGCGGGCGGCGCGGTATGTGTTCGGGCGGGCGGTGAATCGGTTGCTCAGGCGGCCGTGAAAGGGCCCCTGCGGCCCTGCGGCCCCCGCGCGCAGTCTCAGAGACTGAAGGCCCGTCGCGCGTTGCCGGACAGGAACAGTTCCGTGGTCTCATCGTCCAAGCCCAGTTCGGGAAGGTGTTCCAGTGCCCGACTCGGCATGATCATCGGGTAGTTGGAGCCGAACAGGACCTTCCCGCGGCCCCGGCCGCGCAGGTAGGCGACCAGTTCGGGCGGGTAGCGGTGGGCGGTGTAGGCGCTGGTGTCGATGTAGACGTTGGCGTGTTTGTCGGCGACCGCGATCATTTCCGTGGTCCAGGGATAGCCGATGTGCCCGCACACGATGGTCAGTTCGGGGAAGTCGAGGGCGACCTGGTCGACGTACGGAATGGGGCGGCCCGTCTCGGAGGGGCGCAGCGGGCCGGTGTGGCCGACCTGGGTACAGAAGGGGATGCCGAGGTCGACGCAGGCGGCGTAGAGCGGGTAGTACAGCCGGTCGGTGGGCGGGAGTTGCCAGAGCCAGGGGACGATCCGCAGGGCGACGAAGCCGAGTTCCGTCACGGCTCGGCGCAGTTCGCGTACCGCCGGGACCGGGCGGGTGAGGTCGGCGCCGGCCACTCCGCGCAGTCTGCCGTCCGACCGGTCGACGAACTCGGCCACCTCGTCGTTGCTGATCAGCGGCCCCTGCGGGCCGTACCAGGCCGCGGACAGGCCGATCTCGACATCGGCGGCGGCCAGCGCGGCCACCGTCGCCTTGACGGGCAGTGGCTCCTCGAGCCGCTCCATGCCCGTCCAGCGGCGCAGGGACTCGAACATCTCGTGGTTAGAGTGCCGGAGTGTGGGGTGCTGCATCCAGGCGTCGATGACGGGCATGCGGTCAGGCTACCGACCCGATCCGCCCCGTCGGCTCCGCCGCCGACGTCACGTCGTGGTGGATCGGCGTGTGGGCGCCGGCGAGGGAGACGCCGCTGCCGCCGCGGCGGGCCGCGACGATCTCGGAGGCGATCGACAGGGCCGTCTCCTCAGGGGTACGGGCGCCGAGATCGAGGCCGATCGGGGAGCGGAGCCGGGCCAACTCCAGCTCGGTCACGCCGACTTCGCGGAGGCGTTCATTGCGGTCGAGGTGGGTGCGGCGGGAGCCCATCGCGCCGACGTAGGCGACCGGGAGCCGGAGCGCGAGCTTCAGCAGGGGTACGTCGAACTTGGCGTCGTGGGTCAGGACGCACAGGACCGTACGGCCGTCGACCTGCGTGCCCTCCAGGTACGTGTGCGGCCACTCGACG
Organism: Streptomyces sp. NBC_00457; assembly: GCF_036014015.1. Taxonomy (NCBI): domain Bacteria; kingdom Bacillati; phylum Actinomycetota; class Actinomycetes; order Kitasatosporales; family Streptomycetaceae; genus Streptomyces; species Streptomyces sp. NBC_00457. The sequence goes on from NZ_CP107905.1 coordinate 2,605,756, forward strand.
ACGATCTCGTCGGCCTCGGGAAAGCGGGTCCGCGTGGCGAAGACGGGGCGGGCGTCGCACACCGTCACGTGGTAGCCCAGGAACTTGCCGATGCGGACCAGCGCCGACGCGAAGTCGATCGCGCCGAAGACGATCATCCTGGGCGGCGGGACCGAGGACTCTACGAGGATGGTGAGCGGGGCTCCGCAGCGCGAACCCTGTTCGCCGATCTCCAGGGTGCCGGTGCGGCCCGCGTCCAGGAAGGCGCGGGCCTCCTCGGCGACCGTGCGGTCCAGTTCGGGGTGGGCGCCGAAGCCACCGTCGTACGGGCCCTCGGGGCGGATCAGCAGGGCCCGGCCCATCAGCTCCGGCGGGCCGGAGACCATCCGGGCCACCGCAGCCGCCTCCCCGCGCGCGGCGGCGGAGAGCGCGGACGCGAGCACCGGGCGGACGGGGTCGCCCGCCCGGACCGGGGTGACGAGGATGTCGATGATGCCGCCGCAGGTCAGGCCTACGGCGAAGGCGTCCTCGTCGCTGTAGCCGAAGCGTTCCAGGACCGACTCCCCGTCCTGGAGCGCCTGCTGACACAGCTCGTACACCGCGCCCTCCACACAGCCGCCGGAGACCGAGCCGATCGCCGTGCCGTCGGCGTCCACCGCGAGGGCGGCGCCGGGCTGGCGGGGCGCGCTGCCGCCGACGGCCACGACGGTGGCCACGGCGAAGTCGCGTCCCTGCTCGACCCACCGGTGCAGCTCTTCGGCGATGTCCAGCATCTCTCGGTCTCCTTACAGCGGTTGTGGAGGGGCATTCACCACGGGCTACCGGCGGACGTGCCTAGTGCACGCCCATCCAGGTCTCAATGGGATTGAGGGCGAAGAAGACCAGGAAGATGCCTGTGAGGGCCCACATGAATGCCCCGATCTCCCGTGCCTTGCTCTGAGCGATCTTGATGGCGACGTACGAGATGACGCCGGCGGCGACACCCGCCGTGATCGAGTACGTGAACGGCATGATGACGACGGTCAGGAAGACCGGGATCGCGGTGGCCCGGTCCGCCCAGTCCACATGCCGCGCGTTCATCATCATCATGGCGCCGATCACCACGAGGGCCGCGGCAGCCACCTCGCCCGGCACGATCGCCGTGAGCGGGGTGAAGAAGAGGCAGGCCGCGAAGAACAGGCCGGTGACGACCGAGGACAGGCCCGTACGGGCTCCCTCGCCGACGCCTGTCGCCGACTCGACGAACACGGTCTGACCCGAGGCACCGGAGACGCCGCCTATCGCGCCGCCCGCGCCGTCGATGAACAGCGCCTTGGACAGACCCGGCATCCGGCCCTTGTCGTCGGCCAGCTTGGCCTCGGTGCCGACGCCGATGATCGTCGCCATCGCGTCGAAGAACCCGGCGAGCACGAGCGTGAACACGATCATGCCGACCGTCATCGCGCCGACCTGCCCCCACCCGCCGAACTCGACATGGCCGAAGATCGAGAAGTCGGGCATGGAGACCGCGCTGCCGTGCAGTTCGGGTGCGCCGCTCGCCCACTGCTTGGGGTCGATGACGTCGAGGGCGTTGAGGACGACCGCGAGGACGGTGCCGCCGACGATGCCGATCAGGATCGCGCCGGGGATGCCGCGCGCCTGGAGCATGAAGATCGCGAGGAGGGTGACCGCGAAGAGCAGGACGGGCCAGCCCGCCAGTTCGCCGGCCGGACCGAGGGTGACCGGGGTCCCCTCGCCCTGGTGCACGAACCCGGCCTTGAAGAAGCCGATCAGGGCGACGAACAGGCCGATGCCCATGGTGATCGCGTGCTTCAGCGCCAGCGGGATCGCGTTCATGATCATCTCGCGGAGGCCGGTGACGACCAGCAGCATGATGACCACGCCGTACATCACGCACATGCCCATCGCCTGCGGCCAGGTCATCTGCGGGGCGACCTGTGAGGCGAGGACGCCGGAGACGGAGAGGCCGGCGGCGAGGGCGAGCGGCACCTTGCCGAAGAAGCCCATCAGCAGCGTGGTGAGGGCCGCGGCGAACGCGGTCGCGGTGATCAGGGCCTTCTGGGCGAGCGTGTCCCCTGCGGCGTCCTTGCCGGACAGGATCAGGGGGTTGAGGAGGAGGATGTACGCCATCGCCATGAAGGTGGTGACGCCGCCGCGGACCTCTCGTGCGACGGTGGATCCTCGCCGGGATATGTGGAAGTACCGGTCGAGCCAGGACCTGCCGGCCGGGATGCGGGTGCCTTCGCCCGCGTCTTCGGCTGCGGTCCTCGGCTCAAGTGACTGCTGGGTCATGTGGGCCTGCTCCCAAGGTTCATAGGGACACCCGTATGGGGAACCGCCGGGGTGGCGGCTACGGGATTTGGGAAGGTGCTTCGGCCGCACGACCCGGGGGACGGCCCGAGATCGAACGATGCGTGTGCGTGGTACTGGACTTGACCGGCGTCGGGGTGGGCGTGGGTGAGCTGTTGCCCGGCGTCGGGGTGCCGTCGCGCCCACCCGTGCCGCCCTGCGGCACGACTGCCCGCGACGGCAGCGGCGTTACGACGTTGCCGCATGCGGCGGCGGACGTGGCGACGTTGCCGCTTACGCCGTGCCCGTCAGGTGTTCCGGGCGTACCGGCGTTCTGTTCAGCTCCAGGCCCGTCGCGTTGCGGATTGCCGCGAGGACGGCTGGAGTTGAGGAGAGGGTTGGGGCTTCGCCGACGCCGCGGAGGCCGTAGGGGGCGTGGTCGTCGGCGAGTTCGAGGACGTCGACCGGGATGGTCGGGGTGTCGAGGATGGTGGGGATCAGGTAGTCCGTGAAGGAGGGGTTCCTGACCTTGGCCGTCTTGGGGTCGACGATGATCTCTTCCATCACCGCGACGCCCAGGCCCTGTACCGTGCCGCCCTGGATCTGGCCGATGACGGACAGCGGGTTGAGGGCCTTGCCGACGTCCTGGGCGCAGGCCAGCTCGATGACCTTGACCAGGCCCAGCTCGGTGTCGACCTCGACGACGGCGCGGTGCGCGGCGAAGCTGTACTGGACGTGGCCGTTGCCCTGGCCGGTGCGCAGGTCGAAGGCCTCGGTGGGCCGGTGCCGCCACTCCTCCTCGACCTCGACGGCCTCGTCTTCGAGGACGTCCACCAGGTCGGCCAGTACCTCGCCGCCGTCGGTGACGACCTTGCCGCCCTCCAGGAGCAGCTCGGCGGTCGCCCAAGCCGGGTGGTACGTACCGAACTTGCGGCGGCCGATCTCCAGCACCCGCTCCCGGACCAGCTCGCACGCGTTCTTCACCGCGCCGCCCGTGACATACGTCTGGCGCGAGGCCGACGTCGAACCCGCCGAGCCGACCTGCGTGTCCGCCGGACGGATGGTCACCTGCGTGACGCCCAGCTCGGTGCGGGCGATCTGCGCGTGGACGGTGACGCCGCCCTGGCCGACCTCCGCCATCGCGGTGTGCACGGTGGCGACGGGCTCGCCGCCGACAACCTCCATGCGGACGCGGGCAGTCGAGTAGTCGTCGAAGCCCTCGGAGAAGCCGACGTTCTTGATGCCGACGGCGTAGCCGACACCGCGTACGACGCCTTCACCGTGCGTGGTGTTGGACAGACCGCCGGGCAGCTGCCGTACGTCCGCGCCCTCGCTGCTCTCCCACTGGCGCTCCGGCGGCATCGGAATCGCCTTGACGCGGCGCAGGAGTTCGGCGACCGGGGCCGGGGAGTCGACCGGCTGGCCGGTCGGCATGATCGTGCCCTGCTCCATGGCGTTGAGCCGGCGGAACTCCACCGGGTCCATGCCGAGCTTGGCGGCCAGCTTGTCCATCTGCGCCTCGTAGGCGAAGCACGCCTGGACCGCGCCGAAGCCGCGCATGGCGCCGCAGGGCGGGTTGTTGGTGTAGAGGGCGATCGCCTCGATGTCCACGTCGTCGACCACGTACGGGCCGACGCTCAGCGACGCGGCGTTGCCGACGACCGCCGGGGAGGCCGACGCGTAGGCGCCGCCGTCCAGGACGATCCGGCACTTCAGATGGGTGAGCCTGCCGTCCTTCGTGGCGCCGTGCTCGTAGTACAGCTTCGCGGGGTGGCGGTGGACGTGTCCGAAGAAGGACTCGAAGCGGTTGTAGACGATCTTGACGGGCTTGCCGGTGCGCAGGGCGAGCAGACAGGCGTGGATCTGCATCGACAGGTCCTCACGGCCGCCGAACGCGCCACCGACGCCGGACAGCGTCATACGGACCTTGCTCTCGGGCAGGCCGAGGACCGGGGCGATCTGCCGCAGGTCGCTGTGCAGCCACTGGGTGGCGATGTAGAGGTGGACGCCGCCGTCCTCGTCCGGGACCGCGAGGCCCGACTCGGGGCCGAGGAAGGCCTGGTCCTGCATGCCGAAGGTGTACTCGCCCTCGACGACGACGTCGGCACGCTCCCGGGCCGCGGAGACGTCGCCTCGTACGATCGGCTGGCGGTGCACGATGTTCGGGTGCGGGACATGGCCGAAGTGGTGGTCGTCGCGGCCCTCGTGGACGAGGAGCGCGTCCGGCGCGGTCGCGGAGGCCTCGTCGGTGATGACCGGCAGTTCCCGGTACTCCACCTTGATCTTGGCGGCGGCGCGGCGCGCGGTCTCCGGGTGGTCGGCGGCGACGATCGCGACGGGCTCGCCGTGGTGGCGGACCTTGCCGTGGGCGAGGACCGGGGTGTCCTGGATCTCCAGGCCGTAGTTCTTGACGTCGGTCGGCAGGTCGTCGTAGGTCATGACGGCGTACACGCCGGGCGTGGCGAGGGCCTCGCCCGTGTCGATGGACACGATCTCGGCGTGCGCGACCGTGGAGCGCAGGATCTGGCCCCAGAGCATGTCCTCGTGCCACATGTCGGACGAGTACGCGAACTCGCCGGTGACCTTGAGGGTGCCGTCCGGGCGGAGGGTGGACTCGCCGATGCCGCCCTTGGTGTGGGAGCCCTGGGTGACCTTGGTGGGAGCGCCGATGGGAGCGTCGTTGGTGGGCATGGTGCTAGACCGCCTCTCCCTGCCGGGCGGCCGCCAGCCGGACCGCGTCCATGATCTTCTCGTAGCCGGTGCAGCGGCACAGGTTGCCCGACAGCGCCTCGCGGATGTCCGCGTCGGTCGGGTTGGGGTTGCTCTCCAGCATCTCGTCGGCGGCGACCAGCAGACCCGGCGTGCAGAAGCCGCACTGGACGGCGCCGGCGTCGATGAACGCCTGCTGGATCGGGGAGAGTTCCGTGCCCTCGCCGGTCTGCGAGTCGGTGCCCTTGGCCTGCCAGCCCTTGGCCTCGTCGAGCGAGGTTCCGCAAGTGTCGCCGCAGGAGCGCTGCTTGGCGTAGTCCGCCAGGCCCTCGACCGTGACGACCTCGCGGCCCTCCACCTGACCGGCGGCGACCAGGCACGAGCACACCGGCACACCGTCGAGGCGGACCGTGCACGAACCGCACTCGCCCTGCTCGCAGGCGTTCTTCGAACCCGGCAGGCCGAGCCGCTCACGCAGCACGTACAGCAGGGACTCGCCCTCCCACACGTCGTCGGCTTCCTGGGGACGGCCGTTGACCGTGAAGTTCACACGCATTACGCAGCTCCCTCGGTGATGCGGCGGGCGCCGCGGTACGACTCCCAGGTCCAGGTCAGCGTGCGGCGGGCCATGACGCCGACCGCGTGCCGGCGGTAGCTCGCGGTGCCCCGGACGTCGTCGATCGGGTTGCAGGCGCCGGAGCACAGCTCCGCGAACTGCTTGGCGACCGACGGGGTGATGATCTTGCCGTTGTCCCAGAAGCCGCCCTCTTCGAGCGCCGCGTTCAGGAACTCCTCCGCCGCCTTCGCGCGGACCGGGGTGGGGGCGGCCGAGCCGATGCCGGTGCGGACGGTGCGTGTCTCGGGGTGCAGCGCCAGACCGAAGGCGCACACCGCGATGACCATGGCGTTGCGGGTGCCGACCTTGGAGTACTGCTGCGGCCCGTCGGCCTTCTTGATGTGTACGGCCCTGATCAGCTCGTCGGCGGCGAGCGCGTTGCGCTTCACGCCGGTGTAGAACTCGTCGATCGGGATGAGACGGGAGCCGCGCACCGACTCGACCTCGACCTCGGCGCCGGCCGCGAGGAGGGCGGGGTGGGCGTCACCGGCCGGGGAGGCGGTGCCGAGGTTGCCGCCGACGCCGCCGCGGTTGCGGATCTGCGGGGAGGCGACCGTGTGCGAGGCGAGGGCCAGGCCCGGCAGCTCGGGACGCAGCTGCTCCATGATCTTGGCGTACGGGACGGAGGCACCGAGCCGCACGGTGTCCTCGCCGGCCTCCCACTCGGAGAGCTCGCCGATGCGGTTCAGGTCGAGCAGGTACTCGGGCCGGCGGTGGTCGAAGTTGATCTCGACCATCACATCGGTGCCGCCCGCAATCGGCACAGCGGTGGGGTGCTCGGCCTTCGCGGCGAGCGCCTCCTCCCAGCTGGCGGGGCGAAGGAAGTCCATGACCGGCTCTCTTCTTCGTCTCGTGGGTCGTACTGATCAAGCCAGATCGGGTGCGGCGGGACTGGCTTGTTCATGTTCTGTTAACGCGGATTGACGTCAGTACACAGCGCGGTGCGTCTCCTCGGTCAGTCACGGAAACCATGAAGGAGTTGGCTGGCCAGCGAGGTCATCTTGTAGATTCGTATGAATGGAGGTCACCGGTAACCTCCTCGTTTTTCCGTGGAAACGTCAGTCACAACCCTGGTGACCTGGGACACCTCGATCCGGCCGCGGCCACCATGCCCCATCAGGATTCATCGTAGATTTCGAGACAGAGAACGGCGGCGACGAGAATGCGGCTGCGCGCACTGCTGGACACCGACGCGCTGGGCCTCAGGCTGCTCGGCGGCGAGGACGAGCTGGACCGCACCGTCCGCGGCGTGATGACCACCGACCTCAGGGACCCCAGCCGCTATCTCTCCGGCGGGGAGCTGGTGCTCACGGGCCTGGCCTGGCGCCGGGACGCCGAGGACTCCGAGCCGTTCGTACGGATCCTGGTGGCGGCCGGCGTGGCCGCGCTCGCCGCCGGTGAGGCCGAGCTCGGGGACGTCCCGGACGATCTGGTGGTCGCCTGCGCCAAGCACCGGCTGCCGCTGTTCGCGGTGCATGAGTCGGTGGCGTTCGCGACGATCACCGAGCATGTCGTACGGCAGGTCTCGGGCGAGCGCGCCGGGGACCTCGCGGCGGTGGTCGACCGGCACCGGCGGATGATGACCTCGGGCCCCGCGGGCGGCGGCCCCGACGTGGTCCTCGACCTCCTCGGCTCCGACCTCGACCTGAGCGCCTGGGTGCTGTCGCCGACCGGGCGGCTCATCGCGGGCCCGAAGGTGGGCGGGCCCGAGCTGCCCGCCGACCTGTGTGCGCGGCTGGCGGCCGAGCATCTGGCGGCCGCCCGCACGGGACGGCGGGGCCCGCACCGGGTGACGCTGGGCGCCGCGCCGTACGCACTGTTCCCGATCCGCAGCTGGGGGCACCTCCCGGCGGTGGCTGGGGAAGGGCGCTCCCCGCAGGGCGCCCGGGACGTGCGGGAGACGGTGCTGTCGGACTGGCTGCTGGCCGTCGCGGCGGATGCCGGGGACTGGCCGGAGGAACGGCTCGACCTGCTCCAGGGCGTCACCCAGCTGATCGCGGTCGAGCGGGACCGGCGGGACGCAGCCCGTACGGTGCGCAGGCGGCTCGCGCAGGAGGTGCTGGAGCTGGTGCAGACCGGGGCCGCGCCCGCCGAGATCGCCGCCCGGCTGCGGGTGGCCGCGCCGGTGCTGCTGCCCGGGCTCGGCGCCGCGCCGCACTGGCAGGTGGTCGTGGCCCGCGTGGAGTGGGACGGCGGGGACATCGAGGGCGGGCCGGTCGCCCAGTCGCTGCTTGAGGAGATCCTCGTCGACCCGCTGTCGACGGGACCGGAGCCCTCCGACCGTATCGCCGTCGCCCACACCGGCGACGAGGCGATCGCCCTCGTACCCCTTCCGGCGGTGTCGACCGAGCACGACGGCTCCGAGACGGGTATCCACGCCGACGCGCTCCTGGAGTCCGTACGGGATCCCCTGGCGGCCGGTCTCGACGAGGACGGGCGGGTCACGCTCGGCGTCAGCGCGGCCGTGCACTCGGCGGAGGGGCTGCGCGGGGCGCTGGAGGAGGCGCGGCACGCACGGCGGGTGGCGGCGGCCCGGCCCGGCCGGGTGTGCGCGGCCGGCCACCAGGAGCTGGCCTCGCACGTCCTGCTGCTGCCGTTCGTCCCGGACGACGTACGACGTGCCTTCACGGCCCGGCTGCTGGACCCCCTCCGGGACTACGACCGCCGGCACCGCGCCGAACTGATCCCCACCCTGGAGGCGTTCCTCGACTGCGACGGCTCCTGGACCCGCTGCGCCACCCGCCTCCACCTGCACGTCAACACGCTGCGCTACCGCGTCGGCAGGATCGAGCAGTTGACGAGCCGTGACCTGTCCCGCCTGGAGGACAAGCTCGATTTCTTCCTGGCGTTGCGGATGAGTTGAGGTGACCGGATCGGTCGCGTGAGATCAACGCAAGTGAAAACTTTCACACTCCCTCTTGGCCAGGGCCGACGATTCGTGCTGAGATGCCGCCACCACTCATAGCTCGACGGCGCGCTCGGGGAGGGCAACGTGGCGCATTCCGCCATGTCTGGTTTCGGAACGACCCCTGGTGACGATCCCCTCCAGACCGCGGTATGGCGGCTGCGCTCCCGCGCGTGCTGGGCGGACGCGGCGGCCCTGCTCCGGCCCGACACCCCGGCGTCCGCGTTGCAGCGGGCCGCGCTGCTGGTCGAACGGTGTCTCTACACCGAGCAGGGCTGGGAGGAGGCCGAGGACGGGCTGCGTACGGCCGAGGCGCTGGCCCACACCGACGAGGAGCGGGGCGCGGCCGCTTGTGAACGCGGGCAACTTGCCTACGCGGCCACGCTGCACACGGTCCGGGACCGGGCGGACGAGGCGCGGGCCGCGCTGGGCCGGGCGGCGGCGCTGATCCCGCCGGGGGCGCCGGGCCGCGCGCTGCTGGACTTCCGCCGGGGCCTGCTGGCCGAGAACCTGACGCTCTCCCCGCAGGCGGCGCGCGCCGCGTACCGCCGGGCCCACGCGGGCGCCACGGCCCACTCCGACCCGCTCCTGCTGTCGTTCACGTGGCGCCATCTGGCCGGGCTCGCCCTGCGGGACGGCGAGTTGGCGGAGGCGCGGCACGGTTTCACCGAATCCCTGCGCATCCGGGAGGAGTTGGGCTATCTCGTGGGTACGGCGCCGGCGCTGGTGTCCCTGGCCGACGCGGAGGTGGAGCCGGAGGCTTCGCGTCTGCGGGAGGAGGCCCGCCGGCTGTTCCGGCTGCTGGGGGGCGTACCGACGTGGCTGGCACGGGAGTTGGCGCCTCCCGCGCCACCGGCGGCGACGGCCTGAGCGGGGGCACGGCTTGAACGGAGCCACGGCCCGAACGGGGCACACGCCTGAGCGGGGCCGTCCGCCCGCGCGGAGCCACGGCCTGAACAGGGCCACGGGTTGAGTGGAGCACACGGCCCGAACGGGGCCACGGCCCGAGCGGGATGGCCGCCTGAACGGGCCGGCCGCCCGCGCGCGCTCCACGTGCGCTCAGCTCGCCCCGGCGAAGTGCTCCCCCACCAGTGCCCGGACCCCGTCCAGGTCACGCGAGATCAACGCGTCCAGCAGCGCCGTGTGCTGTGCCGCGTCCGCGAGCAGTTCCGCGCGCCCGCGTCCGGCGGGGCCACCCACCAGGGGCCACTGGGCCCGGCGGTGGAGGTCCTCGGCGAGGTGCACGAGCTGCTCGTTGCCGGACAGGGCGAGCAGCCCGCGGTGAAAGGCCCGGTCCGAGTCGGCGTACGTCACCCGGCAGCCGGTGCCGGCCGCCCGTACCGTCGCCTCGGCGAGGGGACGCAGATCCGCCCAGCGTTCGACCGGCACCGTCCGCGCGAGGCGCAGCATCACCGGAACCTCGATCAGGGACCGGACCTCGGCCAGCTCGGCCAGCTCGCGGGCGCCGCGCTCGATGACGCGGAAGCCGCGGTTCGGCACCACCTCGACGGCGCCTTCCAGGGCCAGTTGCTGCATCGCCTCCCGTACGGGCGTCGCGGAGACGCCGAAGCGGTCGCCGAGCGCGGGCGCCGAGTACAGCTCGCCCGGGGTCAGTTCGCCCGAGACCAGCGCGGTGCGCAGGGCGTCGAGGATCTGCCCGCGCACGGAGGACCGCTGGACGGTGGGGCGGGGACGCGGAATCGGCGTCTCGCTGTGGGTGTGCTCACCCCGGACACCGCCGGCATCGGGCCCGGGCGCGGCTGCCGCGTCCCGCCCCCGGTCCAGGTCGGCCGCCTGCGGCTGGGACGGGACCCGCGGTCCGCCGGCCGGCATCCGCGCCCGCTCCGGACGCCCCGTCTCCGTGGAGCCCTGCGTGCCCTGCCTCACGGGGTCCTCCTCCGGCCTTGTCGGCACTTGGGGTCATTACGGCGGGTTGTTACTCGTCCGTCAAGCACCATAGGGCCAGAAGCGGCCGGTTCACATCTCAATGATGTTGGGTAAGGTAAGGCTTACCTCTACCCGGCCCCGGAACGACACCAGATCGGCGGTCCCGTATGCCCGTGCCCCGCTCGGCCCTCGCGGACGCCTACACGCGTCTGGCCGAGGTCCTCCCGGGGCTGCCGATCACCCAGCTCGGCGCCGGGGAGCAGGCCCCCCGGGACGGCGGCTGGATCACCGCCGACGCGCTCGCGGAGGGCGGAGCCGGCCTGGACGCGTTCCTGGCCTGGGACGACGCACAGGTCGAGCGTGACCACGGACAGCGCGCGCGACCGGATGTCGTCGCCAGCTTCGGCCTGCACCGGTACGCCTGGCCGGCCTGTCTGCTGATCACCGTGCCGTGGTTCCTGAGCCGCCGGGTGCCGCGCTTCCACGTGACGGACGTCTCGTACGACCGGACGGTCCCGGACCTGGACATCGGCCGCCTCGCCGTCCGCGCCCACAGCTTCGCCTGTCTGCCCGGCGACCCCGCCGCCGTCCTGCCCGGCGCCCGTGTCGTCGCCGACGAGGAGGCGCTGCGCGGCGAGGTGCGGGAGGCCGTCGCCGAGCATCTGGAACCCGTGCTCGCGGCCTTCGGTCCGCGGATGCGGCGGCGCGGGCGGGCGCTGTGGGGCATGGCGACCGACGAGGTCGTCGAGGGGCTCTGGTACGTCGCCGAGGTGATCGGCGAGCAGGAGCGGGCGAGGCGGGAGCTGGAGCTGCTGCTGCCGGGGGCGACCAAGCCGTACGTCGGCTCCGCCGCCTTCCGCGAGCTGACCGGGCCGGCCGGCGAGCCGCTGCCCACCCGGGACCGGGCGAGCTGCTGCATGTTCTACACGCTGGACCCCGAGGACGCCTGCGCCACCTGCCCGCGCACCTGCGACGCGGACCGCGTCGTCAAACTCCTGGCCGAAGCGGCCAGTTGAGGACCTGCGGACTCGACAGCCCCACGGTTACAGGCGATTCACAGTTTCCTCACTTCTCGCAGGAACTTTCCGTCGAACCATCCGTACGGGTAGTCTTATTCGAACTCAACTCTCGCCCCTCACGCGGCAGTTCGAGCAGAACGCCGCCCTGGGCATCCCCTTGCACTTCCTTGGCGGCCTCTTGCCCCGAAACCCCCTGAGGGGCGGTGGAATTGGGCCACCATGGCGGGCGTTACACGCCCTATCCCAATGCAAGGGACCCCAGATGAGATTGACCGACATATCGCTGAACTGGCTGCTTCCGGGCGCCGTACTGCTCCTGGGCATGCTGGCGGCGGTGGCGGTGCTCGCGCGTGGCAAGCGCACCTCGGGGAAGGACGCGAGCGCGGACGACTCGTGGGAGCGCAGCGAGGAGCGCCGCAGGCGCAAGGAGGCCATATACGGCACCGCCTCCTACGTGCTGCTGTTCTGCTGTGCGGCGGTGGCGGCCGCACTCTCCTTCCACGGCCTGGTCGGCTTCGGCCAGCAGAACCTCAACCTGTCCGGCGGCTGGGAGTACCTGGTCCCGTTCGGCCTCGACGGCGCGGCCATGTTCTGCTCGGTGCTCGCGGTGCGCGAGGCCAGCCATGGTGAGGCCGCGCTCGGCTCCCGGATACTCGTGTGGACGTTCGCCGGTGCCGCGGCCTGGTTCAACTGGGTGCACGCGCCCAGGGGTCTGGGCCATGACGGCGCCCCCCAGTTCTTCGCGGGCATGTCCTTGTCGGCGGCCGTCCTCTTCGACCGGGCGCTGAAGCAGACCCGCAAGGCCGCGCTGCGCGAACAGGGCCTGGTGCCGCGTCCGCTGCCGCAGATCCGTGTCGTCCGCTGGCTGCGGGCGCCCCGCGAGACCTACAGGGCCTGGTCGCTGATGCTCCTCGAGGGCGTACGCAGCCTGGACGAGGCCGTCGACGAGGTGCGCGAGGACAAGCGGCAGAAGGATTCGGCCCGACTGCGCCGGCGCGAGCAGGAGCGGGTCGAGCGGGCCCAGCTCAAGGCGATCAGCCGGGGTCACCGCGGCTTCGTCGGACGCGGCCCCGGCCCCGGACGGCCGATGGAGATGCCGGCCCTGGAGCGCGACTCCGACCGAGTCACCGCGGAGCCTGCCATATCCACCTCGGAGCCCCTGCCCGTACGCTCACGGCCCTCCCTGCAGCCCGTCCGCCAGAGCTCTGACCCGATCACCGTGGACCTCACCGCGGAGGACGACACGATGGCGCTGCCGCGCCTCGACTCCCTGGAGCGCAAGCTCAAGGACCTGGAGCAGCAGTTCGGCTAGGAAAGCCGGGACGGACGCAGTCGACGTCAGGGGGTACGGCCCGGGGCCGTGCCCCCTTTCGCGGTCACGCGGCCCCCGCGTCGAGTTCGAACCACACCGCCTTCCCCACCCCGTGCGGCCGTACGCCCCAGGCGTCCGCGAGGGACTGCACCAGGGCCAGGCCACGGCCGTGCGTACCGTCGTCGGCGTTCGGTACGCACAGCCGGGGCCTGCGGGCGACGAAGTCCCGTACCTCCACCCGCAGTCCGCGGGGTCCTACGACGGCCGTCAGGACCGCGTCGTTGTCGGTGTGGACGATGGCGTTGGTGACGAGTTCGCTGGTGAGCAGTTCCGCTATCTCGGACCGCCCGGGCTTGCCCCAGTGCCGTAACAGCTCGCGCAGTGCCCTGCGTGCCTCCGGGACCGCCTTCAGGTCCGCGCGTCCGAGTCTGCGCCGCAGCTGCGGCCGCGCCGTGACGCCGTCGGTCTCTTCCTCCACCATGTGAGCCGAGAAGGCCCCGATCGCCGTGGGACCGCCCCCTCGTGCCTGCCTTTTCATGACCCCCGCCTGCGTGCCGATGTCGGTTCCCCTCTGCCTCGAACACGTTCACGGGGATCCATGCCCGTTGGCTCACTCGACAGTCATGTGGAATCGTCAACGACCGGCTGTTCGGCCATGCGTACGACAGCCGCCGCGCTGTCGATGGACCCTGGTGGAGGCGGCCTCGGGACAGGCCGGGTCACCCTTCGTACGCCGCACGCTGTACGGGTGCGCGGCTGCGGGGTATCGGCCCAACTGCCCATGGCGCGCTGCCGATCCCGCCGTATGCGACGAAGCCGTGGGGCAGCTGGGTCCGACCGGTTCCCCCGGCCCGTGAAGCTGGCCGGAAATCGCCGCTTTCGGGCCTTGTTCAGTGGAGGTTCAGTGGAGCTTGGCGACAGCCGTGGTCGTCGTCTTCTTGAAGGCCCTCACCGGCGCGTCGTCGAAGTCGCCGAGCTGCGACCACTCCACGACCGTGACGGTGCGTCCGTCCCGGCCGACCGACAGGAGGTGGATGTCCGTCGCACCCCAGGAGGCGGCGGTGTGCAGGCCGTGCACACGGGCGCCCTCCTCGACGGGCAGGGTGCCGTAGTCCTTGTGCGTGGCCTCGATCTCCGGGTCCCGCTCGATGCGGGCGGGGCAGGTCCGTATCTCCTTGTTGAGGCGGGTGGCGAGGGCCTTGGCCTTGGCGGCCGTGCCCGTGACGATGTTCAACTGGCGGGCGCTCGCGTCCAGTTCGGTGTGGAAGGCACGGTAGCGGGAGTCGTAGCCCGGCAACGCGTCCGCCAGGCACAACAGCAGTTCCTCCGGGACGCCGTCGGTGATGGCGCCCGCGGTCCAGGAGGAGGACGGGTGCGGCGGCAGGTCGGCGGCCGAGAGGAACCCCGTGCGGGGTGTCGCGCCGGCCGGTGCGGTGAGTACGGAACCGAGCATGAGGCCCGTGAGGGCGAGTAGGGTGAGCGCGCCTGCGCGGGTCTGCTTGAGCATGGGTGTCCCCGTGGTGAGTGTGTGAACGACAGGAGCCGCCGCGACTCCGGGTGGTCGGCCCGGTCCTGGTCGGTGCGGCACCCAGAGCATCAGCGGTCACGGCGGGCGGGCGCAACCTCCGGCGCACCGTCGGCGACGGTGGAACCGTCCCAGCCCGTCCGACGTGCAGATACAGGGGGTGCCTGGGATGGCGTCCCGGGAGGGAATACGGGGGAATGGTGCCGGAAGAGGACGACGTCGCGCGGTTCGCTGCGCTGCTGAGGCAGTTGAAGGACCGTACGGACCGCAGTTACGGCGCGCTGGCCCGCCGCCTGCACATGAACACCTCGACCTTGCACCGCTACTGCGCGGGCGAAGCGGTCCCAGTCGACTTCGCCCCCGTGGAACGCTTCGCCGCGCTGTGCGGGGCGACCGCGGAGGAGCGGTTGGAACTGCACCGGCTGTGGCTGGCGGCGGTGGCGGCACGACAACGGCCGGCGGGGAAGCCGGAGATGACGCAGGAGGCGGCCGGGGCTTCGGGTGCCGGGGCGCCTGGCGCAGCGGGAGCCGGGCCGGCCGACGCTACAGGAGCTGCGGCGCTCGGCGCCACGGGAGATGCGGCGCCCGGCGCTACGGGTGCTAGGAGTTCTACGGGAGCCGTATCGGCCGGTGCTTCGGGTGCCGCCCCCGCTTCCCGGGCCACCCCCTGGTACCGCCGACGCCGCCTCACCGTCACCACGGCTGCCGTGGCCGCCGTGCTGCTGGCCACGCTGGGCACTCTGTCCGCGCTGCCGGACGGGAGTTCCTCGGTGGAGGCCGATGGCCGGCTCGCGGACCCCACCCCTACGACGACGTCCGGCGCGCCGAAGAGCCCCTCCCCCAAGTCGGCCAGCCCCTCTTCCTCTTCCGGATCCGCCACACCGTCACCGTCGGTCAGCGGCAAGGCGGCCACGTCGGCGCCGCCCACCGGCGGTGGTGGCGCGGCCTCCGGCAACGGCCCGTCGGGCGGCGGCTCCTCCGGCGGTGAGGAGACGCCGAGCGGGACGGCCGACGTGCCGCTCACCTGGACGGCCGACTCGCACGAGTGGGCGCTCGGCTGCAGTCATGACTACGTCATCGACAAGCCGCCGCAGCAGGTCCCCCCGCCGCCTCCGCCGCAGGACGCCGCGAACTGGGCCAGGGCGCTGGGAGCGGTGCACGGGCGGGAGCAGTTGGTGGAGATCTCCGTGCAGGGGCGCTCCAAGACAGCCGTGGTGCTGGAGGCGCTCCGCGTCCGGGTGGTGGGCCGCGGGGAGCCGGTCGCCGGGAAGGCGTACTCGATGGACCAGGGCTGCG
Source organism: Streptomyces sp. NBC_00457 (assembly GCF_036014015.1). Classification (NCBI taxonomy): domain Bacteria; kingdom Bacillati; phylum Actinomycetota; class Actinomycetes; order Kitasatosporales; family Streptomycetaceae; genus Streptomyces; species Streptomyces sp. NBC_00457. The sequence continues at coordinate 2,621,293 of NZ_CP107905.1, forward strand.
GCGGATCGCTGTCGCCGCGCTACTTCGCCGTCGACCTGGACATCAACCGGCCCATCGCCCGGCCGGTCGACGGCGGCGACGAGAACGGCCCGATCCCGGCGGTGCGCATGCCCTACCGGGTCTCCTCCGAGGACCCGGAGGTGCTGCTCGTCACCGCGACGACTCAGACCTGCGACTGCCGCTGGTTCCTGGAGCTCGACTGGTCCTCCCAAGGGCGCTCCGGAACGGTTCGCATCGACGACCACGGCCGCCCGTTCCGCACCAGCAGCATCGAGGGCCTGTCGCGGTACTCGTACTACCAGCTCCAGTGGAGCCCCTGGACCGAGTGAGCAACACCGTTACGGGCGTGGCAGGTTGACTCACGCCTCCCAAACCGCGGCGGCCGTACGGTCGTCGGCGTAGCCCTTGACCCGGGTCTGGGTGTCGGCGAGGAACGCGGCGAGGCCGGGCGGGGTGGGGCCCGACCATCGGCCGGTCAGGTACTTGCACAACTCGGGTTCGCCGCGCAGGGGTTCGGCCAGGCCGCTGGTGCACATCAGGAGCGTGTCACCCGGGCGGGCGACGGAGGCGCGGAAGCGGAAGGGTTCGCGGGGCGGCTCGGGGGCGGGCTCGTACGGGCTCGGGGGCGTCGGGATGCCCAGGTCCATGGTGAGCCGGTCGCCGTCGGGCGTCTCGTGCGGGAGCGAGCCGAAGCCGACGACCGGTTCGCCGGTGATGTCGCCGACCGACGGCTCGATGTCGTGCCACTCGCCGTCCCTGAGCCGGAACAGTCCGCCCGCACCGACGCCGAAGAACACACGGGTACGGCACTCGGGGTCGGCGGGCAGCAGCAGACAGCGCAGGGTGGCCGCGTACTCCTCCGGGTCGATGCCCTGCTCGGCCGCGCTGGCGCGGAGCTTGCCGAGACTGCGGTCGGTGAGCCGGTGCAGCCCCGACTTCAGATCACCGCGCCGGGCCGCCCGGATGTCCTCGCTGAGCCGCGCGTGACTGCGGCCCACGGCCCGCCCGATCCAGTGACAGGCCTCGGCCGCCGCCCGGTGCGCCCCCGGTGTCGCCCGTGCCCCGGTCGCCATCGCCACGAGGATCAGCGCCTCCTCACCACTGCCGAACCGCGCGGTGAGCAACGAGTCACGACGCGGCTCACCCCGGTACCGCGCGGAGTCCCCCCGCACCGAAACAGCCCGCAACGAACAGGTCCCGTATTGGGCTCCGTCCAGCACGGTGTCGGCGACCAGGTCGTCCAGATCGTCCGGATCGGCGGGGGGCAGCGCGGTGGGTTCGGCGTCGTAGGTGGGGGGTCCGGAGCCGACGTAGTCGAGGTGGGGGGGTGGGGCGGTGGGGATGTCGATGCGGGTGGCCGTGGGGGCGGGGGTGGTGGGGAGGGCGGGCGAGGACGCGGCGGGGGGTTCGGAGAGCGGGGCAACGGGGTGCGGGGCGGAGGGGGGCTCGGTGGCTGGGTGGGTGGGCGGAGGCACGGAGGGGGTTTCGGCGCCCGGGCGCGTGGGCGGAGGCACGGCAGGGGGCTCGGCAGCCGGGCGCGTGGGCGCAGGCACGGAAGGGGCCTCGGCAGCCGGGCCGGTGGACGGAGGCGCGGACGGGGCCTCGGCGTCCAGGTGGGTGGGCGGCGGTGTCGAAGGGGGCTCGGCGGCCGGGTGGGTGGACGGAGGCGCGGACGGGGCCTCGGCGTCCAGGTGGGTGGGCGGCGGTGTCGAAGGGGGCTCGGCGGCCGGGTGGGTGGGTGGCGGCTTGGAAGGAGCCTCCGTGCCGTGGCGGGGAGTGGGGCGGGCGGGTTCCGTGGCCGGGCCCGGTGGGGTGGGAGGCGGGGGGTCGCTTTCCGTGCCGTTCGGGGTGGGCGGCGGGCCGGCATCCGGTGTCGGTGACGTCGGAGTCGTCGTCGCCGGGGTCTCCGTCGAGGTGCGGGGGGCGCCGGTCGTCGAGGGCGGCTCGTCGGTGAAGCCGGGGGGCATGGGGCCGGGTGGGAAGCTCGCCGGTGCGGTGGGCGGGGGTTCCCAGGGGGCGCGATGCCGTCCTGTGCCCTCTGCGGGTGCGGCCTCGGCACGCGGCGGGGGCACTCTGCTCCCCGACGTCGGCTGCCCCGGCGGGGGACCCGCACCCGGCGTCGGGGCGGTGTGCCCGTCCTCCACCGCCGAAGGCGAAGTACTCCCCTCCCCCACCGCCCCCGCCGCCGAAGCGAACCGGTCGTCCAGTGAGTCGGGCGCGGCCGTGGGGCCCGTATCGTCCGTGGAGTCCTCGTACAGCTGCCTCCACCAGTCGTCCTCGTGACCGGTGGGACTTCCCCCCTGCTGGCTCATGCCCCCAATTGTCCACCGCACGGGCCGGATGAAAACGGGGCATCGGGAAAATCGGGCGCCGGTCATGACGCTCGGGAAGTCGCCGGGCGATCCCACCCCCCACGGGAGAACCGCCCGGCGACGCCGGAGTGACCCGGGCCCGCCGATCCGCTGCACGCGCGGGCGCACGTCGTAGGACCGGGTCACGATCTGGGTGACCGAATCGCCGTTCGCATCCGTCATTCCGCACCCTGAGTGTGACCTGCTTCCCTGCCGCCTCGCTGTGCTTCACCACCGCTTTCCGGCCACCGTCGCCGTGCTGCCGGCGCGGGGTGATGTGTGCCTGTGGTGACCTGCGGCCCAGTAGGCGTGGCCTGCGCTTTCTCCTCTGCTCCGGCACCCTGGACAGATGGGAGTCCTGGACCTCCTGCTGGTCGGCGTGGTCATCGTGCTCGGCCTGTGCGGAGTGCTGGTGCCCGGCGTGCCGGGGTCGTGGCTCGTGTGGGCCGCGGTCATGTGGTGGGCGCTGCAGGATCCGCAGCCCGTCGCCTGGTGGGTGCTCGTGGGCGCCACCGTCGCGCTGCTCCTCTCCCAGGTGGTCCGCTGGACCCTGCCGCCCCGGCGTCTGCGCGCGAGCGGCGCCACACCCCGGATGGGGGTGTACGCCGGCGCGGGGGCGTTCCTCGGCTTCATCCTGATCCCCGTACTGGGCACCATCCCCGGCTTCGTGGGCGGCATCTACCTGTACGAGCGCCTCCGGCTGGGCCGCCACGGTGAAGCGCGGGCGGCATTGCGTACGGCGATGCGCAACGGGGGCTCCAGTGTGCTGGCCGAGCTGTTCACGTGTCTGGTGATCGCCGGGGCGTGGCTGGGGGCGGTGCTCTGGGGCTGACGCCCTGGATCCCCGTTGCTTTCCGGATCTCCGCCGCTTTCGATTGATCGGATCTCTCCCGCCATATTGACGGCCTGCCGCCTCATCCCTACGTTGCACTCCTGGATAGCTCCGATGAATTGCAACAGCCGCCGCACAGTCGCAGAGCCGCCGGGAGTGACCGCCATGCCGAAACCGTCCAGACGAACCGTCCTCGCCACCGGATCCGCCCTCAGCGGCGCGCTCCTCACCACGGGCCTGCCCACACAGGCGACCGCGGCAGATCACGACCACGGCCACGACCACAGCCACACCTCCGACCCCTGGCGCACCGTCCTCGACGACGCGGACCTCGTCTGGCAGCGGATGCCCGCCACCTGGTACGAGGGCCCGTATCTGGGCAACGGCTTCCTCGGCTCGGGCATCTACGCCGAGCCGGGCGCCGAGACCCGCGCCGTCCGCTTCAACGTCCAGCACTCCGAGGTGCAGGACCACCGCCCCGAGTTCGGCTCGCTGTTCGGGCTGGCCCGGCTGCCGATCGGCCACTTCACCCTGGAGCCGGTGGGCACGATCACCGGCCTGGACTGGCGGCTCGGACTGCGCGACGCCGAGCTGACCGGCACCCTCACCACCGACCGGGGCACGCTCACGCTCCGCGCCCTGGTGCACACCAGCCGCTCGGTGCTCGCCGTCGAGGTGACGGCCAGCGCGGGTGAGCGCGGCTTCCGCTGGGTGTTCCATCCGGCGGACGCGATCAGCCCGCGCGCCGCGTTCAGGCCGCTCCCGGACGGCTATCAGGGCAACCCGCCCGCCGAGGTCGCCGACCACGCCGGCGTCTCGGCCGCCGTACAGCCGCTGCTGGCGGGCGGGCAGCATGTGACGGCGTGGCGGGAGCGGGACCGGGGCAAGACCAGGACGCTGTACGTCCATGTCGCGCACTCGTATCCGCGGGCCACGGCGCTGGACCGGGCGCTCAAGGCGGTGCGCGAAGCCTCCGCGCTTCCGTACGCGGCGCTGGCGGTGACCCACCGGGCCTGGTGGCACGCGTTCTACCGCAAGAGCTTCCTCTCCGTCCCCGACGCCCGCATCCAGCGCTTCTACTGGATCCAGCTGTACAAGACGGCGTCCGCCGCCCGCCGTGACGCGCCGGTGATGGCGACGTGCGGCCCCTGGCTGGAGTCGACGCCCTGGCCCAACACCTGGTGGAACCTCAACGTGCAGCTGGAGTACTGGCTGATCCACGGGGCCAACCACCTCGAACTCGACGCGGTGACCAGCGCGTTGAGCGAGTTCCGGGACAACCTCACCAAGGAGATGGCCCCGCAGTACCGCGCCGACTCCCTCGGCATCCCCCGCACCACCGACCCCCACCTGATCAACGGCGCGGCGGGCACCCTCACCGGCTACGGCGTCGGCATCCCCGGCCAGGACCCGCCGACCCCCGAGGTCGGCAACCTCACCTGGGCCCTGCACAACGTCTGGCTCAGCTACCGCCACACGATGGACGAACGCATCCTGCGCGACGTCCTCTACCCCCTCCTCCGCAAGGCGATCAACTACTACCTGCACTTCCTTGAGCCGGGCCCGGACGGCAAGCTGCACCTCCCCGCCACCTTCTCCCCGGAGTACGGCGGCAACTCGCGCGACTGCAACTACGACCTGATGCTGCTGACCTGGGGCTGCCGCACCCTCCTGGAATCGGCCGAACTGCTCGGCATCGACGACGAGTTGGCACCGCGCTGGCGTGAGGTACTGGCCAAGCGGGCGCCGTATCCGACCGACGCGAACGGCTTCATGATCGGCGCGGACATCCCGTACGCGAAGTCGCACCGCCACTACTCGCATCTCCTCGCGGTGTACCCGCTGTACGAGCTGACCGGCCGCACGGCGGACGAACGGGCTCTGATCGAGAAGTCGTTGGCGCACTGGGTCGGCTTCGAAGGCGCCCTGCAGGGCTACACCTTCACCGGCGCCGCCTCCATGTCCGCGCTGCTCGGCAAGGGCGAGGACGCGCTCAAATATCTCGGCGAGCTGATGACCCGCTTCATCCAGCCCAACACCATGTACAAGGAGTCCGGCCCGGTCATCGAGACCCCGCTGTCGGCGGCCCAGTCCCTGCACGACATGGTCTGCCAGTCCTGGGGCGGCATCATCCGCGTCTTCCCGGCCCTCCCGGCCGCCTGGGCCGACCTGACGGTCCACGACTTCCGCACGCAGGGCGCCTTTCTGCTGTCGGCGGTCCGCAAGGGCGGCGCCACCCGCTGGGTCCGGCTGGTCAGCGAGGCGGGCGCGCCCTGCGTCGTACGGCACGGCATCCCGGGACCGATCGAGGTACGGGACGGACGTGGCCGCCCGCTGCGGTACACGGACTCCGGTGACGGCGCCATCCGTATCGCCCTCCGGAAGGGCGAGTCGGCGCTGATCACACGCCGGGGCGACCGGCCCGACCTCACCGTCACACCCGTACGGCCCAACGAGGACGCGCCCCGCTGGGGGCTGCCAGGCACGGAAGGATGACCGGCCGCGGGCCTGCTCCGGCCGCCACCGACGCGGAGTAGGCCCGCGGTCCTAGGCCGACCATCCGATGCGCCCGGCCCATACGACGTGCTTGTCTGCTGCCATGGCGGAATTCACCGAAACCGAACGCGCGTACCTGAAGACCCAGCGGCTGGGACGGCTGGCCACCGTCGACCCGCACGGCCAGCCGCAGGCCAACCCGGTCGGGATCTTCCCCCAGGACGACGGGACGATCCTGATCGGCGGCCGGGAGATGGGCTCCACCAAGAAGTGGCGCAACCTCCAGAAAAACCCGAAGGTCGCCCTGGTAGTCGACGACATGATCAGCGCCCGCCCCTGGCGAGTCCGAGGCGTCGACATCCGAGGCGAGGCCGAACTCCTGGTCGGCCCCCACGACTTGGGCCCCCACTTCAGCGAGGAGCTGATCCGCATCCGTCCGCGGAGGATCCACAGCTGGGGCTTGGAAGAGGGCTGACCCGCAACGCCCTGATCTGGAGCGCCCCGAAGGGGCGCGGGGAACTGCGCGACCAGCCACAACGGCGCCGCAGACAAACTCAGAGCGCACCTTCCAGTCCAAGCAGCTCCACCTTCCGCTCAAGACCCCCCGCATACCCTGTCAGAGAACCATCCGCACCGATCACCCGATGACAGGGCCGCAGCACAAGCAGCGGATTCGCACCGATCGCACCACCCACCGCCCGCACAGCAGCCCGAGACGCACCAATCCGCGCCGCGATCTCGCCATACGTCGTGGTCGCGCCATACGGCACGGAGTCGAGCGCGGCCCAGACCCGCTCCCGAAATGCGGAGCCCTCCGCGCGCAACGGCAACCGGAACTCCTTCAGATCGCCGGCGAAGTACGCGGCAAGTTGCTGCTCCACCTCCCGGAAGGGCCCCGCGTCAGACCGCCAGCCGTCCTGGACGGTACGGCCGCCCTTCTGCCCCGGCACGGAGAGGGAGGTGAGAGTGCCATCGGTGTCGGCGGTGAGAAGAAGGGAACCGAGAGGGCTGTCGAGAGTGGTCCAGTACGTCATCGTTGCTCCAACTCCCCTGCTGCACGCAGGTGTTGTAGTGCGTAGGAGCGCCAGGGGCGCCAGCTGTCGGGGACGTCCGTGCCGGGCACGGCCACGTCCGGGTCGCCGAGGGCACGGGTGCGGATGATCGCCACCGTGCGGGCGCCCATCCCGGGCAGGGCGAGCAGCGCGTCCTGCGCGTCGTCCCGGTCGGCCCCCGGGTCCAGTCGTACGGAGCCGTCGGCGAGGGCGGCGGTGAGCGCGCCCAGGGGACCGTCCGGCTCGGCCTCCGCGAGGACCGCGGGCTCGGGGAAGACGTGGGTGAGGCTGCCGCAGGGCGCGTCGAGGGCCTTGCCGTAGCGCCGTACGAGCTGCTCGGCCGCCGTACGCCCCACCAGCGCCCGTACCGCCAGCTCTTCCGGATCGGCGGCGCCCGGTGACCGCAGTCCGGGCCGGGCGGCGACCAGCGGGGCGAGCCGCGGGTCGGCGCCGAGCCGCTCGTCCACGGCGTACGGATCGGCGTCCAGGTCGAACAGCCGCCGCAGCCGCTGGACGGCCGTCGTCAGATCGCGCAGGTCGGTGAGGTGCAGCCGCGCGTCCAGCCAGCCGCCGGACCCGGGCCGCGGCGATCCCGGCCGCTCCTCGACGGCGACGATCCCGGTGCCGTAGGGGAGGCGGAGGGTGCGGCGGTACGTCCGTCCCCCGCGCGGTCCGCCGATGTCCTCGACGCCGGGGACGGCCTCGTCCGCGAGCTGATCGAAGACGGCACCGGCCTGGTACGGGCCGCGGTGCGCGAGCCGTAGCGGCACGCCGGCCGCCGGGGTGGCCGTACGGCCCTTCGGCGCGGCGCCCCTGAGTCCGGTGGGGGTCGAGGCGTAGACCGCCTTGATGGTGTCGTTGAACTGCCGGACGCTGGCGAACCCGGACGCGAACGCGATCTCCGTGACCGGCAGTGCGGTGGTCTGGAGCAGGACGCGTGCGGTGTGCGAGCGCTGGGCGCGGGCCAGGGCGACCGGCCCGGCGCCGAGTTCCGCGGTGAGCTGCCGCTGGACCTGCCGCGCGCTGTATCCCAGCCGTGCGGCGAGCCCGGCGACACCCTCCCGGTCGACCACGCCGTCCCCGATCAGCCGCATGGCCCGGCCCACGACGTCCGCGCGCACGTTCCACTCGGCCGACCCCGGCACCGCGTCCGGCCGGCACCGCCGGCAGGCCCGGAAACCCGAGCCCTGCGCGGCGGCGGCGGTCGTGAAGAAGCGGACGTTGCGGCGCTTGGGGGTGACGGCGGGGCAGCTCGGGCGGCAGTAGATACCGGTCGTCTCGACGCCGAAGAAGAACTCGCCGTCGAACCGGGCGTCCCGGCTGCGCACCGCTTCGTACCTGGTGTCTTCGTCCATCACGTGTTCCAGTTTCCGCCAGCCGGGACGCCACGGCTGGCGGAAATCGGACATGAGGGTGGGGGCTACTGCCACCGCCCCCGCTTCGCCTCCATCGCCGCCCTGCCCTGCGCCCCCTTCCGCTTCCAGTCTTTCCGGATCTCCGCCCTGACTCGCGCGTCCGTCTTGGCCACGATCCGCTGGTTCTCCCGCAGCAGCTTGCGGTAGCTCTCCAGCCGTCGTACCGGCAGCTCCCCGGAGTCGATCGCGGCCAGCACCGCGCACCCGGGCTCGGCCTCGTGGGCGCAGTCGTGGAACCGGCACCGCGCGGCCAGTTCCTCGATCTCGGAGAAGACCTGCCCGACACCGGTCTCGGCGTCCCAGAGCCCGACGCCCCGCAGCCCCGGTGTGTCGATCATGACGCCGCCGCCGGGCATGAGCAGCAGATTGCGGGTGGTCGTCGTGTGCCGGCCCTTGCCGTCGACGTCCCGGGTGGCCTGTACGTCCATGACGTCCTCGCCGAGCAGCGCGTTCGCGAGGGTCGACTTGCCCGCGCCGGACTGCCCGAGCAGCACGGACGTACCACCGGAGACCACCGCGGCGAGGACATCGAGCCCGGCGCCGTCGACAGCGCTGACCGGCAGCACCGGCACCCCGGGCGCCGTGGTCTCCACGTCCTGGACGAGATGGGCGAGGGTGGCCGCGTCCGGGACCAGGTCGGCCTTGGTGAGCGCCACGATCGGCTGCGCGCCGGACTCCCAGGCCAGGGCCAGGAAGCGTTCGATCCGGCCGAGGTCGACCTCGACGGCCAGGGACACGGCGACGATCGCGTGGTCGACGTTGGCCGCGAGGATCTGCCCCTCGGACCGCTTGGAGGAGGTGGAGCGCACGAAGGCGGTACGGCGCGGCAGATACGTCCGTACGTAACGGGGGTTGCCCGCGGGTTCGACCACGGCCCAGTCGCCGGTGCACAGGACCCGCAGCGGATCGTTCGGGGTGACGAACGCGGTGTCGGCCCGCATGACCCCGTCGGCGGTGACCACGTCGCACTGTCCGCGGTCGACCCTCAGCACCCGTCCGGGCAGCAGCCCTTCGGACACGTAGGGGGTGAACTGGTCCGCCCACGCCTCGTCCCAGCCGTAGGGAGCGAGAGCGGAGAAAGCAGAGGTGGTAGTCAAGGGTGACCCTTCGAAGGGCGGCCCCGGGAGGATGTCAGCCGGCGGCCACAGAGGTGGACTTGATGAACTTCCGGATGCGGGCAGCGCCCATCACGAAGACAGCCATCGGTCACACCTCCCAGCCAAGCCAAGTCACCCGCGGCACCCTCCGGCCACCGCTCGAACAGCACTGACACTAGAGACACCTGAGCCACGACGCCATCGAATTACGGCACCCCATGAACGCCGGCCCCTTGCGCGACGGGCAAGCGTCACGCCAGTCCGTAGAGCGCCTCCAGATCGACCAGTTGGACATCAGGGTCAGCCTGCGCGGCCGCGTGTGCCTTGTCGTTGAAGCCTGCGCCGCTGAGACATATGAGTCGGGTACCGGTGGTGTCGTAGCGTCCCGCCTGGGTGATGAGGTCGCGAATATGCTGGAGGCGCTCGATGTGGGCGATGCCCATGGTGTCGTTCCACTTGGCCTCACCGATCGCGAGAAGCGGTGGCCTGGAGCCGTCGGCGATACCGACGACCGCCACATCCACTTCATGTCCGACACGGGCCTTGGGATCGTGCACCACTCCGTGTCCGACCCGGGCGGGCAGACCGCCGATCAGTTCTGGGTCGGCGTGGTGCAGCGCCCAGTCGCGGCAGACCTGTTCGAAATGAGGGCCGAGGACGTTGCTGGTGAAGCGGCGGCGGCTGGCCTGCCAGACCCGGGCTGCGCTGCCTGGGCGTTCCAACTGGTCCCAGACGGGTCGCATGATGGCGTGATAGAAGCCGATCAGCGGTTCGGCGATGCGGTAGGTGGGGCGGTTGTCGCGGAAGGCGTCGGCATCCCGGTGCAGCAGGCCGGCGTCTTCGAGGACGTTGATGGGGTGCGCGATGTCGGTGGCCTTGCGTTCCAGATACCCGGCCATACCCCCGCGGGTGGCGTTGCCGTCGGCGACTGCGGCCAGCACGGAGAGGTACAGGGCGGTGTCTCGCAGGTCGGGCTCCTCCGCGAGCAGATAGCGGGCCTCACGGAACAGAGGGGTCTCTGGGTTGAGGACGGTGCGGACGACCCAGTCGTCGAAGTCGTCAGCTCCGTTCGGGGTGTCGCCGCGGGCGAATTCCCGTCGATACGCGGGTGTACCGCCGACGATCGCGTTGACCTGCAGGGCCAGGCGCGGGTCCGTGATGTTCCAGAATTCGGCGGCCAGGCGGTGGTCGAGAGGGCGGACAATCAGCTCCAACCCTGCCCGGCCCCGCAGGGGAGCGTTGCCGGACAGCAGCCTGCCCATGAACGACAGCGCCGAGCCGCACAGCAGTAGCCGGGTGCGGGAGGCGCTGCGCTGGTCACGCAAGGTCCGCAGCGCTTCCTGGATGATCGAGGGGAGCTCCGGATTCGCCGTGGCCAGGTACGGGAACTCGTCGATCACGACGGGCACGGGCCGCTCCGTGCCCAGCGCGAGGAGCGCGTCGACGGCCTCCGCCCAGTCGGAGAAGTGGTACGGACTGGCAGGGCGCACATGCGCGGTGAGCGCAGCGCTGATGCGCCGCAGGGACTCGGCATCGGCGGCCTCGGTCGCCCCGAAGTAGAACCCGCCCGCGGCACGGCAGGCCGCGTCGAGCAAGAAGGTCTTGCCTTGGCGACGCCGTCCGGAGACCACACCGAGCGTCGCGCCGGGCTGTTCATCTTCGATGAACCGGGTCAGCGCGGACCATTCGTAGTCGCGGTCGAACATCTCGACGGGCTTGTCCATACCCCTCCGATTCCCTGAAGATAGAACCACACATCTATAAACTGTACCCCTATCTCAATGGTGATCGCCGCTCTGCCCGAAGGGCCCGCCGCACCAAAAATGCCGTTGGAGTCGCGGCTGGAGGAACTCATCGAGGCCGACCCGGCCATGCTGGGCCGACCGCTACTCCTCGTCGGCAGGCAGGTGTCGACGGCCCACGGCAAGTTCATCGACCTGCTGGGTAAACGGGCCGTACCCCGCGGGCAGGCCCTGTGGCGTACCGGATTCTTCGCCGACCAGAACTCCGCCTGCAGGCTGCGCGCCCGCTTCACGATCGACGAGGTCTCCCGCCGATTCGGAATCGACTGATCTTTTTCCGCCCGCCCCCGGCGTCAGGCCTTCGTGCAGTCGTGGCCGTTGAGGGTGAAGTCGTAGCCCGGGGAGTTCTTGCCGCGCCAGGAGGAGAGGAAGCCGAAGGCGAGGGAGCCGTCGGCGGGGACGGTCTTGTTGTAGTCGGCGGCGGTGGCGGTGACGCGGGAGCCGTCCTGGGCGAAGCTCGCGTCCCACATCTGGCCGACCTGCTGGCCGTCCTTGAAGGACCAGGCGACCCGCCAGTTGTCCAGGGCCGAGGTGGTGGTGATGGTGACGGTGGCCTGGAAACCGTCGGGCCACTGGTTGACCAGGTCGTAGTCGTACTCGCAGGTGGCCGGCTCGTTCGTCCCGGGGTCCGGGTCGCCGCCGCGGGCGGTGGACGAGGTGGTGCCCTGGGGTTCCGGGTCGGGCCCCTTGCCGTCGGAACCGTCCTTGGAACCGGTCGCCGACGGCTCGGGCGTCGCAGAGGGTGAGGGCCGCGCGCTGGTGGACGGTTCGGAGATGCTGGGGACGGCCACCGGCTGGCGGTCGGAACCGTCGGTGGGTCCCGTGGCGCCGTCGTCGGTGGTGCCGCCGGGCATCATCGACACGCCGAGTGCCAGCAGGGAGACGATGACGGCGGCGACGAGGAGGCCGCCCCGGACGACGCGCGCCTTGTGGGCAGCGGGGTTCGGGGGTCCGTCCGTGTCCACCGGGTCCGGGCGCCCGGCGCCCAGCCGTACCTCGGCGGCTCTGCGACGGCGCTCCAGATAGGCGAGCCCGCCCCAGCCGATCACACCGCCGGCGAGCGCGGCCGGCAGCCCGCCGCCGTGCAGCCGCAGACACGCGGCGGCCTCCGCGCACTCCACGCAGCGGGCGAGGTGGCGGGAGAGGTCCTCCGGGGTGTCGGCGAGAGGGGAGCGGGTGACCGCGTCCAGCAGCCGGGCGTAGCTGCGGCACTGCGCGGCCATCGGAGTGTCGAGGTGGTTGCGGTGGCAGCGGTCCCGGAACAGGACCCGCACCTGCTCTAGTTCGTCGGAGACCGACGCCGGGTCGAGGCCGAGCCGGCGGGCCACGACGGACATCGGCAGGCCCTCCACCTCGGCCAGCCACAGCAGCGCCGCGTCCGGTTCCTGCATGTCACGCAGGCCGCGCAGCGCGAGCGGGCGGTGCAGCGGAGGTCCGGTGTAGCGCTCGGCCTTGTCCGAGTTGAGCCACAGCCGCAGCTCCGGGTCGAGCTTGTGGCCCTGGCCGTCGGTCTCCCAGGCCGCCGCGGTGGTCCGAACGGCCGTCAGCAGCAAGGGGATCCGGGGCAGCCGGGCCGGGCGGCGGCCGGCGTTCCTGGACGTGCCGCTCTCACCGGCACGGGCCTCGCGTATGCCGAGCGCGAAGGCCTCGGTGGCCAGCCGGGTGGCCGCGACGGATCCGGCCGTGCACAGGTCGGCGTACGAGAGCACCGCGTCCCAGCACTCGGAGAACAGCGCGGCCTCGGCGGCGTCCTGAGGGGTCGGCAGGTCGGGCATGGGTCTCCTGCATCCACGAGCGAGGTCAACTCACTATATTGGCAACGGAGTTGGGGGAAACCTCGCGGCAGACCGTGAGCCTTTCACGTTCTCGACACAACTGACAAGCGCGCTATTCAAATCCGGTGCCCGACGGGTACGCGGCCTCTCCGCGCTCCTACGAGAGACATACGGAAGGAACGCCGAAAAGTCTCGATCCCGGCCGACATTGTTGTGGATCCGCGTCCGGCGGCACGGCGGAAGTCACACCTCGACCGGCTCCTGCGCCGACAGGCTGTCCATGAAGGAGCTGACGGAGAACACCGCGCGGCCGGGGCCGGGCGGGCCGTATCCGGGCGGCGAGGACAGGCCGAACTCGTCCATGGTGGCGCGGTAGGCCTCCAGGAGCCGGATGTGGTACTCCAGCGGGGCGCCCTGCGGGTTGGCCTTGCCGAGCGGGGTCGTCGGCTCGGGGCACCAGGTGGTGAACCGGGGCGTGATGCCGTGCGACATGAAGAAGCGCAGGCCCTCGGTGGTCGACGCGATCGCCTCGTCGACCGTCGTGAAGCCGAACGGCTCGGCCATCTCCACGCCCGCCACGAAGTTGGGGATCACATTGCGGGCGCCGAAGACCTCCGCCGAGTCGAGGATCCGCTTGTGCCACACGTCGCGGCCGACGTAGCGCTCCTTGCCGGGGCAGTACATCTTGAAGAGGTACTCGTCCCACACCTCGTAGTTCGGGTGGTAGATCTGCACGCCGTAGTCCTTGAACCGCTGTACGTCGTCACGCGGCAGCGCCTGCGCGACCACCTTGCCGATCCAGCGGCCCGGGAAGCGTTCCTCGATGGCCTTGGCGTAGTGGCCGTAGAAGTCGGCCTCGTCGCGGCCTGAGACCGTCTTGGTGATCGCGCCACCGGTGAGCGTGTAGGCGGTGGACGCCTTCGCGGTGTCGTACCGGTCGATGATCTCCAGCGCCTCAAGGACCTCCTCCACGTCCTTGACGCCCGTGTACGGCCGGCCCGCCGCCTTGTGCTGGCGCCAGTTGTGGTTGATGTCGCAGTACTGGCACTCCTCCTTGGCGCCGAAGTACTGGCAGACCCGGAAGACGGTGAGGTAGATCAGGTAGCCCCACTGGATGGTCGGGGCGACCTCCATCACCGACTTCCCGTTGGAGAGGGTGTGCCGGTAGTACTCCGGCATGGGCGGCACCCCGACGTCGGAGATCCGCTTCCCGTCGAGGTAGAGCCCGAGGATCCCGTCCTCGCCGGCGGCCACGCGGTACGGCGACGACGGGTTCACCCGCACCGAGACGACGGTCCGCCGCAGGTCGTACGGCCCTCCGGTGAGGATGATCTCCTCCGGCGGGCGGCGCAGCGCGGCCTCGCCCAGCTCGGGCAAGGTGCCGTGGTCGAAGGAGAAGATGAAGTACGACTTCGGCTTGACCTCGCCGCCTTCGTTGTCACTGAGGGCCGACGGGTCGAAGGCGACCCCGCCCCGGAGCAGATCCTCTTTGAAGACGGCCTCCCGCGGCACATGCGGAAAGCGCTCCATCAGATCCTCGACCAGCGCGGTACGGCTGCCCATCCCGTGTCTCCTCCCGGCTCAGGCGTTCGACTCCTCACGGTATGCCCCCGTGCGAGCGGAGGTGGGGGCGGGGGCCCTGTGTTTCCGGTCAGGGTAGTTTCCACCAGGGGATTCCCGGTTTTCGCATTCCTGGTTCCGGGATTCCTGGTTCTCGTATTCCTCGGGAGGGGCTACCGCATGGCCGAGACCGTGACCAACTGGGCGGGCAACATCACGTACACCGCCAAGGAGCTGCACCGCCCGCACTCGCTCGACGCGCTGCGCGCGCTCGTGGCGGGCAGCGACCGCGTACGGGTGCTGGGCAGCGGGCACTCCTTCAACGAGATCGCCGAGCCGGGCGTCGAGGGGGCGCTGGTGTCGCTGGGCGGCCTGCCCGTCGAGGTGGATGTCGACTCGGCGGCGCGCACGGTGCGGGTCGGCGGCGGGGTCCGGTACTCCGAGCTGGCCCGCCATGTGCACGAGCGGGGTTTCGCGCTGCCGAACATGGCGTCCCTCCCGCACATCTCGGTGGCCGGTTCGGTGGCGACCGGCACGCACGGGTCAGGCATCCACAACGGGTCGCTCGCGGCGCCGGTGCGCGAAGTGGAGATCGTCACGGCGGACGGTTCGACCGTCGTCATCGGGCGGGACGACGAACGGTTCGGCGGGGCGGTGACCTCGCTCGGCGCGCTCGGTGTCGTCACCGCGCTCACCCTCGACCTGGAGCCGTCCTACGAAGTCGAGCAGCACCTGTTCACCGAACTGCCGCTGGCCGGGCTGGACTTCGACACCCTCGAGACGGTGCTGGCGGCGGCGTACAGCGTGAGCCTCTTCACCGACTGGCGCGAGCCCGGCTTCCGGCAGGTGTGGCTCAAGCGGCGCACCGACCAGCCGCTGCCCGACTTCCCGTGGGCCGCACCCGCCACCGAGAAGCTGCACCCCGTGCCGGGCATGCCCGCGGTCAACTGCACGGAGCAGTTCGGTGTGCCGGGGCCGTGGCACGAGCGACTGCCGCACTTCCGGGCCGAGTTCACGCCCAGCAGCGGCGCCGAGCTGCAGTCGGAGTACCTGCTGCCACGCCCGTACGCCCTCGACATGCTGCACGCGCTGGACGCGATCCGTACGACGCTGGCTCCCGTCCTGCAGACCTGCGAGGTGCGGACGGTCGCCGCGGACACGCAGTGGCTGAGCCCGGCGTACGGGCGGGACACCGTGGCCGTGCACTTCACCTGGGTCGAGGACACGGACGCGGTGCTGCCGGTGGTGCGGCGGGTGGAGAAGGCGCTGGACGGGCTGGACGCCCGGCCGCACTGGGGAAAGGTGTTCTCCGCACTCCCGTTGGACCGGTATCCGCGGCTCGGCGACTTCCGGGCGCTGGCCCAAGTGCTCGACCCCGGCGGCAAATTCGCCAACGCCTTCGTGCGGGACATCCTGGCCGGCTGAACCGCGGGGGACTTTCTACACCCCCTTTCCTAACCCCTTGTCGAAAGTCCTGGCAGCCCATAGCCTTGCGCCGCGCCGGTGCCGACGTAGACCCCGGCCCTGGCTGGGAAGGATGGGCTGCTCCGGTGAAGCGCACCTCACGTGACATCCGCACCGCGAACCGCTACGAGGTGCTGCGCCAGATCATCGCCGAGTCGCCCACCTCCCGGCAGGAGCTGGCCGCCGCCACGGGACTGAGCCTGGCCACGGTCGCCACGCTCGTCGGGGAGCTGCTCGACCTCCGCATGATCACAGAGGTGGGGTTCGAGGACTCGGCGGGGGGCCGGCCCCGGGGACTCGTGGCCGTCAACGCGTCGGGGGGCGCGTTGATCGGTGTCGACATCGCGGAGACGTACGTCCATGTCGAGCTGTTCGACCTCGGGCTGAACGTGCTCGCCCGCGCCGACGAGGACATGCGCCCCGGCGAGAGCCTCCCGGAGCAGGTCGTCGCCCATGTCGCCGCGGCCGTCGGCTCGGTGGTCGCGCAGGCCGGGATCGAGGGCGCGCGCGTTCTCGGCGTCGGCGTGAGCGTGCCGGGGCAGGTCGACCGCGACACCGGCATCTCCGAGTACGCGCCGAACTGGGACTGGCACGACGTGCCGCTGCTCGACCTGCTCTCCGAGCACATCGCTTACCCCCTTTACCTGGACAACCCGCTGCGCGCCTGCGCGGTCGCCGAGCAGTGGTTCGGCGCCGCCCGCGGATACGGCAACGCCGTCGTGGTCAACCTCGGCACCGGGGTCGGCGCCGGGCTCGTGCTGGGCGGCGGGCTGCACCGGGGCGTGAGCAACAGCGCCGGGGAGTGGGGCCACACCACGCTCGTCCTCGACGGACGGCTGTGCCACTGCGGCAACCACGGCTGCGTCGAGACGTACGTCGGCGCGCCCGGAATCATGCTGAACCTGCGCGAGTTGAGCCCCGGCAGCACGCTGCTGCACCCCGAGGACCAGACGGCCACGATCGACGCGCTGGCGCGTGGTGTCGCCGCGCAGGATCCGGTGGCCCTCAAGGTGGTCCGGGACACCGCCCGTTATCTGGGTGCCGGTATCGCCGATCTCGTCAACATCCTCAACCCCGAAGTGGTCGTGCTCAGCAGCTGGGTCGCCCGCACGCTCGGCGAACCGCTGCTGCACGAAGTGCGCGAGGCCGTCGCCCGGCACGCGCTCAGGCGGCCCCTGGCCGCCACCGAGATCGTCCTCTCCCCCATCCCCACCGACCCGGTGTGCCTGGGCGCGGCGACGTTCGCGCTCGAAGGGGCACTGCAGTCGGTTGGGCAGCGGGGCACGCCGGTGTCGAGAGCGCGAGCGCGCGGAGGCCCGAAGGGTTGAGCACGGTCGCGCCCTCGACACCGGCGTGCCCCGCAGAAAAGGAAACAGCCCGCCACAAAGCGCACCACCCTCGCAAGGAGCCGTACCGCACCACCTTCATGACGACGGAAGGGATGCACGTGACCCACCCCCGCACCACTCACCCCCGCAAGAGATCGGCCCTCCTGACAGCCGCAGCCGCACTCGCTGTCGCAGGCCCTCTCATATCCGCCCCGCCCGCGAGCGCCGCCGACCCGGTGGCCGCGGAAGTCTCCCCCTACGCCGCCCAGACCATCGACAACATCGGTGCGTCCGGCGCCTGGTGGGTCAACGACCTGAAGAACTTCGACCCCAAGGTCCAGGCCCGGGTGGCGAAGCTGCTCTTCTCGTCGCAGGGCCTGGACCTGAGCAACTACCGCTACAACATCGGCGGTGGCGGCACGGCGGTCACCACCCCGTCCCGCGCCCCTGAGGACTTCCGGAACGACGACGGGACGTACGACTGGAGCAAGGACAAGGGCGGCCGTACGTTCCTGTCCTACGCCGCGAAGTACGGCGTCGAGAACCTCGTCGCCTTCGTGAACAGCGCGCCCGCCGAGTGGAAGACCAACGGCAAGAGCTGCGGCGGCTATCTGAAGGCGGAGAACGAGCAGGACTTCGCGAAGTACATCGCCGACATCACCGACCACTTCGCCAAGCGTGGCCAGAGATTCGACCACATCAGCCCCTTCAACGAGCCGACGAACAGCTTCGACTCCTGCGGCCAGGAGGGCATGCTCGTCGACGTCGACCAGCGCGACGACATCGTGCGGGCGCTCGGCGCCGAGCAGGACGCGCGGCGCCAGAAGACCGGCATCATCGCCGACGAGTCCACCAGCACGGTCAAGTTCAACGACGAGGTCCCCCGCTGGATCTCCCAGCCGGGCACGGCCCAGTACGTCGACAAGCTCGCCCACCACACGTATGACAACCCCAGCGACGCCAACCGCGCGCAGGTCTACGAGACGGCCAAGAAGGCCGGCATCGAGTCCTGGTCCACCGAGGTCTGCTGCTTCGGCAAGGGCGGCACCGGCTGGGCGCAGGAGTACGACCCGACGATCGACGGCGGTCTGAACCTCTCCCGGATCATCCACAAGGACTTCGCGACCGCGCACGACTCGGCGTTCCACTGGTGGGTCGCCCTGTCGGAGATGATCGGCACCGACCCGTACGCGAAGAACGACTCCGGCTGGAACGACGGCCTGATCTATTACGACCCCGATTACGCCACGAACGGCAACCAGACCCTGTACTTCACCAAGCGCTACTACGCGCTCGGCCAGTACAGCAAGTTCGTCAAGCCGGGCTCGGTCGCGCACAACGTGACGGGAGTGCCGGACGGCGTCGAGGTGTCGACGTACGACCGCAACGGCAAGTGGGTCGTGGTCGTCAACAACCACAACGCGACGGACAGTTCGCTGAAGTTGCATTTCAACAGCAAGACGCCGGTGCGGGCTTCGCAGGCCGTACGGACGTCGGCGGACGAGAACTGGGCGAAGGTGGCCAAGCCGGCGGTGCGCGGATCGACCGTCTCCGCCTCCCTGCCCGCCCGGTCCATCACGACGTACGTCCTCGACCAGAAGGGCCGCGGCAGTTCGGCGATCACGGGCGCGCTGCAGGGGCAGCAGTCCGGGAAGTGCCTGACGGCGGACGCCTCCGGGGCCGCGATCAACGCCTGCACGGGCGCGGACGCGCAGGACTGGTCGTACGACGCGAAGGGCGCGCTGAAGGGCTCCGGCGGCTATCTGACGGCCGGGAGTGCGGGCCTGACGATCAGCGCGGCCTTCACGGGTGACGCCGGTCAGCGCTGGCTGCTCAACTCCAACGGGCAGATCGTGAACGAGGCGTCCGGGACGTGCCTGGACGTCGGCGGACAGGCGACGGCCGACGGCAGCAAGGTGGGCCTTTGGTCCTGCAACGGCGGGACCAATCAGGCCTGGTTCCGTCAGTAACCCTTCCTGATCGATGAGTTGGCGGGCCGCTGGTGCGGCGGCCCGCCACCGGGCATGTCCGGTATCCCGAACGCCACACAACGCTTCGAGCAGACTTCGTCCAACCCCTTGCCGAAGGCTTAGCCGAAGGTTAACGTCCCGCACCGCAAGCCGAATTGAGCCACCGGTTGAGCCACCGGCCGTCGCGCCGTGGAGCCGCAGCCGTACTCGAGACAAGGACGTCAACATGTCGGCATTCAGCAACACCAACTGGGACCGTCGAAACGTGCTGCGGGCCGCGATGGGTCTGGCCGCCGCCGGCGGACTGGCCGCGTGCGGCGGCAACACCGGGCGAGCCGGCGGAGGCTCGGGCGACGGCCTCGTGCAGTACTTCCACGCGTACGGCGAGGCGGGTGTCGAGCAGGCGGTCAAGAAGTACGCCAAGGCCTACAAGGACGCCAACGTCACCACCCAGTGGATCACCGGCAACAACTTCGAGCAGAAGCTGTTCGCCGCGCTGCTCACCAAGAACGCGCCGGACGTCTTCGAGTTCCACCCGCAGATCCAGCTCATCAAGAGCGGCCAGGTGGCGGACCTGACCGACATCATCGAGCCGGTCAAGAACGACTTCAACGCGGCCGACATCAAGTCGCACACGGTCGACGGCAAGATATACGGCGTCCGGATGATCGACGACCCGCAGTTCTTCTTCTACCGGCCCTCGCTCTTCGAGAAGGCCAAGGTCGAGGTGCCGACCACGCTGGAGGAACTGGTCGAGGCCGCCGCCAAGCTCAAGACCGGCAAGGTCAAGGGCGCGTACCTCGGCAACGACCTCACCCCGGTCCAGCACAACCTGATCTGGTCGGCCGGCGCCGACACCCTCACCGCGGACAACAAGGCCGCCTTCAACACCGACGAGGTCGCCGAGGGCCTGAAGCAGTTGCGTGGCCTGTTCACCAGCGGCGACCTGCTCCTCGGCGCCCCCGCGGACTGGTGGGACCCGTCGGCCTTCACCCAGGGCCTGACGGCGATCCAGTGGTGCGGCATGTGGGCGATGCCCGCGATGATCGAGGCGCTCGGCGACGACATCGGCATCTTCCCGTTCCCGAAGGTCGGCTCCGCCGGCAAGGAGTCGGTCTACAACGGCGGCTGGTCGATGTTCGTCAACGCCAAGAGCAAGAACGTCGAGGCGGCCAAGGAGTACGTGAAGTGGCTGTGGATCGACCAGAAGGAATACCAGGAGGACTTCGCCACCTCCTACGGCTTCCACATCCCGCCGCGCACCTCGCTCGCCGAGTCCGCCACCAAGCTGAAGTCCGGCCTTCCGGCCGAGGGCGTGAAGCTGTTCAACGAGTTCGGCCACTTCGACAACATCGGCTGGACCCAGGCCATGATCGCCGCCGTGAACGACGTGATGGCGAACTCCGTCCGCAAGAACAGTGACCCCAAGTCCCAGCTCGCCGCCGCTGAGAAGAAGGTCAACGCAGAGCTCAAGAAGCTCTTCGGATAGGGCGCCGGACGGATCTCGACATGTCGACCACCACCACACCCGGGGTCGCCAAGAACCCCGCCCCGGCCAAGGTCTCCAAGGCCCGGCCGCGGCGGGGCCTCAGGGCGAACAGCACCTTCAACTTCTGGCTCTTCACCGGCCCGTTCCTGATCGGCCTGGTGATCTTCGTCTTCGTGCCCATCGGCTGGAGCCTGTATCTCAGCTTCTTCGAGGCACGGTTCACGGTCACGCCGAGCGAGTTCGTCGGCCTGGAGAACTACAAGCAGATCCTGACGGACACGGACTTCAGGAACTCCCTCGTCACCTTCACCGTCTTCGCGGCGTTCATCGTGCCCACCACCTGGGCGCTGTCGCTCGGGCTGGCGCTGATGGTGAACCGG
Organism: Streptomyces sp. NBC_00457; assembly: GCF_036014015.1. Classification (NCBI taxonomy): domain Bacteria; kingdom Bacillati; phylum Actinomycetota; class Actinomycetes; order Kitasatosporales; family Streptomycetaceae; genus Streptomyces; species Streptomyces sp. NBC_00457. The sequence continues at coordinate 2,642,304 of NZ_CP107905.1, forward strand.
CTGCGGTTCATGCAGGCGTTCTTCCGGTCGGTGTTCTTCCTGCCGACCGCCGTCAGCTACGCGGCCGCCGCGCTGATCTGGAAGATGTCCATCTTCAACGGCGTCCGCTTCGGTATGGCCAACACGTTCCTCGGCTGGTTCGGGGTCGAGAACATCGCCTGGCTCGACAATCCCGATCCGCCCTGGTACTGGCTGGTCATCGTGACCGTCCGGCTCTGGCTGCAGGCCGGTTTCTACATGATCCTCTTCCTGGCGGCGCTGCAGAACATCCCCAGGGAGCTGTACGAGGCCGCCGCCATCGACGGCGCCAAGCCGGGCTGGCAGACCTTCCGCTACATCACGCTGCCCCAGCTGCGGGCGACGTCCACCGCGGTGATCCTGCTGCTGCTCATCGCCGCCTACCAGGCCTTCGACGAGTTCTTCATCCTGCTCGGCAAGGCCACGTGGGGCATGCCGCCCCTGGTCGAGCTGTACAAGATGGCGCTGGGCGAGAACCAGAACTACGGCGCGGGCAGCGCGGGTGCGCTGGTCCTGACCGTGCTCATCTGCCTCGTGACCCTGCTCCAGGGCAAGATCATGGGCTTCGGAAGGGGGGACGAGTCCCAGTGACCACCACAGCACCCGACGTCAGGAAGCCGGCGAAGGCCAAGCGCCCCGGCGGCGTCATGAGCAACACCGGTCTCTACATCGCGACCTGCGTGGCCGCCGTCCTCTTCCTCGTCCCGTTCTATCTGATCGTCCGCAACGCCTTCATGACGGACCCGGAGATCACGGGCGAGGAGTGGAAGTGGTTCCCCACCGACATCCAGTGGGGCAACGTCACCGAGCCGTTCGACGACGTCACGGTCGACTTCGCCCGGTCGATGTGGAACTCGCTGGTCGTCGCCGTCCTGCACACCACGGGCATCCTCCTGATCTGCTCGCTGGCCGGATACGGCCTCGCCCGCATCCCGTACAAGCACGCCAACAAGGTCTTCTACGTCGTACTGGCCACCCTGATGGTGCCCACGGCCGTGACCTTCGTGCCGAGCTTCGTGCTCGTCTCGTCGCTCGGCTGGGTGGACAGCTACCGCGGTCTCATCATTCCGGGCCTGTTCAGTGGTTTCACCTGCTTCCTGTTCCGGCAGTACTTCTTGGGGTTCCCGAAGGAGCTGGAGGAGGCGGCGCGTGTGGACGGGCTCGGCTACTGGGGCGCGTACTGGCGTGTCGTCGTGCCCAACTCGCTGAACTTCTTCGCGGCGATCGCGACGATCACCTTCATCGCGGGCTGGAACGCCTTCCTGTGGCCCCTGGTCATCGGCCAGGATCCCAGCGCGTGGACGGTGCAGGTCGCCCTCTCGACGTACGCGACCAACCAGTCCGTCAACTACCACCTGATCTTCATGGCCACGGCCATTTCCATCCTGCCCCTGGTGTTCGTGTTCCTCTTCCTCCAACGCTGGCTGGTCCAGGGGATCGCGCAGACCGGCATCAAGGGCTGACGCCCTCTTCTGAAGACCTGGAGACCGATGACTTTCCGCACCACCCCATCCGTCGACTACGTCGAGGACGTCTCACCGGGCAGCGGGGCCCTGCCGCCCCGCGCCTGGTACGCGGACTCCGACGCCACGTCGCTCTCCCTCAACGGCAGCTGGCGCTTCCGCCTGTCCGCGACGGCGGACGCCGAGGACGGCTCCTTCGCGCAGGAGGGATACGACACCGGGGAATGGGCCGAGGTCACGGTCCCCGGGCACTGGGTCCTCCAGGGCGACGGCGCGTTCGGTTCGCCCATCTATACGAACCACCTGTACCCCTTCCCGGTGGACCCGCCGCACGTCCCGACCGAGAACCCGACCGGCGACCACGTCCGCGTCTTCGACCTGCCGGCCGACTGGCCCGGCGACGGCGGCGCCGTCCTGCGTTTCGACGGTGTCGAGTCCTGCGCCCGCGTCTGGCTGAACGGCACGGAGCTCGGCGAGTTCAAGGGCTCCCGGCTGCCGCACGAGTTCGCGGTCGGGCCGCTGCTGAAGCCGACGGGCAACGTGCTGGCCGTCCGGGTGCACCAGTGGTCCGCGGGGTCGTACCTGGAGGACCAGGACCAGTGGTGGCTGCCCGGCATCTTCCGTGATGTCACCCTGCTGCACCGCCCGTCGGGCAGCGCGGGCGACTTCTTCGTGCAGGCCTCCTACGACCACACCACCGGCGAGGGCACCCTGCGCGTCGACTCCGACGTCGAGGGGCGGGTGTCCGTGCCCGCACTGGACATCGATGTCGCGACCGGCGAGCCGGTGACCGTCCCCGTCCAGCCGTGGTCCGCCGAGACACCGAAGCTGTACGACGGTGAGCTGATCACGGCGGGCGAGCGCGTGCCGCTGCGCATCGGTTTCCGGACCGTCGTGCTCGAAGACGGCCTGATCAAGGTCAACGGCAAGGCGATCCTCTTCAAGGGCGTCAACCGGCACGAGTGGCATCCCGAGAAGGGCCGCGCCCTGGACCTTGCGACCATGCGCGAGGACGTGCTGCTGATGAAGCGGCACAACCTCAACGCGGTGCGCACCTCCCACTACCCGCCGCACCCGGCCTTCCTGGACCTGTGCGACGAGTACGGCCTCTGGGTCATCGACGAGTGCGACCTGGAGACCCACGGCTTCACCGAGCAGGCCTGGCGCGACAATCCCGTGGACGACGACCGCTGGACGCCGGCCCTGCTCGACCGCGCCGCCCGCATGGTCGAACGCGACAAGAACCACCCGTCGGTCGTCATCTGGTCCCTCGGCAACGAGGCCGGCACCGGCCGCGGGCTGACCGCGATGGCCGAGTGGATCCACGGCCGGGACGACTCGCGGCTCGTGCACTACGAGGGCGACATCGACTGCCGTGACACCGACATGTACTCGCGGATGTACGCGGGCCATGAGGAGGTCGAGCGGATCGGCGCCGGGCTGGACGGCGGCACCCACAAGCGACGCCAACTCCCCTTCATCCTCTGCGAGTACGGCCACGCCATGGGCAACGGCCCCGGCGGCATCGCCGACTACCAGCGGATCTTCGAGTCGTACGACCGGCTCCAGGGCGGCTTCATCTGGGAGTGGATCGACCACGGGATCAAGGACGCGCGGTTCGGCTTCGCCTACGGCGGCGACTTCGGCGAGGAGCTGCACGACGGCAACTTCGTCTGCGACGGGCTGATCTTCCCGGACCGCAAGCCCTCGCCGGGGCTCGTCGAGTACAAGAAGGTCATCGAGCCCGTCCGCATCGAGGGCGACGGCGCGGACGGCACCGTACGGGTGACGAACGCGTACGACTTCGCCGACCTGTCGGCGCTGGCCTTCGAGTGGTCGTACCAGGTGGACGGCGAGACGGTCGAGGCGGGCAGCCTGTCCGTGCCCCCGCTGGCGCCGGGCGAGTCGGCGGAGGTGAAGCTGCCGGCGCCGCCTCCGGCGGACGGGCGTGGGGCCGAGACGCAGTGGACGGTGCGGGCGTTGCTGGCGGAGGACACCGCGTGGGGGAACAAGGACCACGAGGTGGCCTGGGCTCAACTGCCCGTCGCTGGGCGGTCGTTGCCGTCCGTCGTGGCAAGCGACACTCCCTCTGCGAGCGAGCGGCTGATCTATGTCGGCCCGGCGTCCTTCGACGTACGTACCGGTGCGCTGAAGACGATCGGCGGGCTGAACGTCACGGACCTCCGTCTCGACGTGTGGCGAGCGCCGACCGACAACGACGAGGGCGCCTCCTGGCAGGACGACGTCCGCTGGGCGCAGATGTGGCGCAAGTACGGCCTGCACCGCATGCGACACCGCCTGGACGGCGTCGAGTTGAGCGACGACGCGTTGACCGTACGGACCCGGGTGGCGCCAGCCGCCTGGGAGGTGGGCCTGCGCACGGTGTACCGGTGGACGTCCGACGGCACGCGGCTGAAGCTGACCGTGTCCGTGGCGCCCGAGGGCGACTGGACGGTGCCGTTGCCGCGGCTGGGCATTCGCTTCGGGCTCGCGCAGGCGGACCAGGTGAAGTGGTTCGGTGGCGGTCCCGGCGAGGCGTACCCGGACACCAAGTCGGCCTCGATGCTGGGCCTTTGGCACTCCTCCGTGGACGAGCTGCAGACGCCGTACGTGCGTCCGCAGGAGAACGGCGCCCGGGCCGACGTCCGCTGGGCGGAGCTCGGCGGGCTGCGAATCGAGGGCGACCCGGAGTTCTGGTTCAGCGCGCGCCGGTGGACGAACGAGCAGCTGGACGCGGCCCAGCACCTCACCGATCTCACGCCCGGTACTGCATCCGATAGCGGCTCCGCCGCGGGGGTCTGGGTCAACCTCGACCACGGGCAGCACGGCATCGGCTCCCAGTCGTGCGGACCCGGCCCGCTGCCGCGGTACTTCCTGCGGGCCGAGCCGGCGGAGTTCTCGTTCGTGTTCTCGGTGACCGAGCCTCGGTGATCGATTAGTCCAACTGGGCGATCAGTTAATCCATTGACCGACTGATCGACATTCTGCGACGGTCGTGATGCGCCCGCGGCCGGTCGGCCCTCCAAGCCGACCGGCCGCAACTCGTTTACGAGGCAAGGGAGTTCACGAAGTTGAGCGGAAGCATAGAGGTCCGCGGCCTGTCCCGTACCTTCCACACCACCGTCCGCCGCCCGGGCTTCACCGGCGCGCTGCGATCCCTGGTCGACCCGGAGCGGGTCGCCAAGCACGCCGTCCAGGACGTCACCTTCGACGTGGCGCCCGGCGAACTCCTCGCCCTGCTCGGCCCGAACGGCGCGGGCAAGTCCACCACCATCAAGATGCTCACCGGCATCCTCACACCGACGTCCGGCGAGTGCCGGGTCACGGGCGTGGTGCCGTACAAGGAGCGGGAGCGCAACGCCCGGAACATCGGCGCGGTGTTCGGGCAGCGCACCCAGCTGTGGTGGGACCTGCCGGTGCGTGAGTCGTTCTCGATCCTGCGGGACATCTACGAGGTGCCGAGGGCCGAACACGCCACCCGGCTCGGCGAGTTCGACGAGCTGCTGGACCTCTCCTCCTTCTGGGACACCCGGGTGCGCCACCTCTCGCTCGGCCAGCGGGTGCGCTCCGACCTCGCGGCGGCCCTGCTGCACGATCCGCCGGTCGTCTTCCTCGACGAGCCGACGATCGGCATGGACGTGGTGGTCAAGGAGCAGGTGCGGGAGTTCCTCCGGCACCAGGTGGAACAGCGAGGCCGTACGGTCCTGTTGACCACGCACGACATGACGGAGGTCGAGCGGCTCGCCGAGCGGGTCGTCCTGATCAACCACGGCCGGCTCGTTCTGGACGGCAGCCTCGATGAGATCCGCCGCAAGTTCGGTTCGACGTGGCAGGTGCGGGCGACCCTCGCCGACGCGCATACCGACGTCGTACCACTGCCGGGCATGACACTGCTGCGGCAGGACGGCCCGCGGGTCGTCTTCGGGCCGGACGGACCGGACGCGCCCACGGTGCACCAGGCGTTGAAGACGGTCATCGAGCGGTACGAGGTGACGGACGTCGCCATCGACGAGGCGGACCTGGAAGACGTGATGCGGGCCGCCTACGTCCACGCCGAGGCGGTCTGACGTGGCCGTTCTCCACGCCTGGCGCGCTGCCCGCGTCACCCCGCTCGGCGAGCTGCACACCCCGCCCCGGATGACGGCCGTGCTGATCCGGCTGGTCGTGCAGGTGGTGCTGGTGGCGTCGCTGTGGCACGGCCTGTACTCCCACACCGGCACCACCGCCGGACTGAACGAGAGCCAGGCGGTCACGTATGCCGTGCTGGCCGTACTCGCCTCCCGGCTGCGGGAGTTGGACCAGTACGCGGGCCGGGACACGGTGCTGCAGCACATGCACTTCGGCACCATCGTCTACTGGTATCTGCGCCCGCTGCCGCCCCAGCGGTACTACGCCCTGCGTGCCCTCGGTGAGCAGTTGTACGGGCTGGCGTGGGCGCTGGGCGGATTCGCGGTCTGCCTCGCGTTCGGGGTGGTCGAACCGCCCCGGTCGGCCGCTGTGGCCGGGGTGTTCGCGGTCAGTCTGCTGCTCGGCCAGTGGGTGCTGTACTACGTGATGCTCGTCCTGGACCAGATGTGTTTCTTCACCATCCGCAACAACTCCGCGATGCTGATCCTGATCTTCGTGCAGAACCTGCTGTCCGGGGTCTACGCGCCGCTGTGGTTCTTCCCGGACTGGTTCCTCACGCTGAGCGGTTTCCTGCCGTTCCAGGCGACGCTGAGCGTGCCGCTGTCGATCTACATCGGCCGCATCCAACTGGCCGACGCAGGCGTCCAGTTGGCCATTCAGGCGGCCTGGGTCGTCGTGCTGGCGCTGTTCACCCGGTGGGTGTGGCGGCAGGCCGCGCGGCGCGTTATCTCGCAGGGAGGCTGAGATGTCGTTGAAGGCCTTTCGCATCGCGTGGCGTATCTCGCTGCTCAACATCCGCGCCGCGATGGAGTACCGCACCGAGTTCCTGCTGAACATCGCGGCCGGCGCGATCTGGCAGGTGTCGGTGATCGTGTTCGCTACGGTGCTGCTGGCGCGGTTCACCGGGATGGGCGGCTGGGACAGCTCCGACGTGCTGCTGATCCCGGCGATCCGGATGCTCGCGCACGGGCTGTTCGTCCTGGTCCTCGGACGGCTGCACTTCATCGGCCGGCAGATCCAGGAAGGCATGATCGACGTCTATCTGACCCGCCCCATGCCGGTGTACCGCCAGGTCCAGCTCGCCTACTTCCCGACCAACGCGATCGGTGACCTGACCGTCGCGGCGGGCCTGATGGTGGGCGCGCTCAGCCGCAGTCACCTGGACTGGACGGCGGGCCGGATCTCGTACCTGATCGCGGCCGTCCTCGGCGGCATGCTCCTGGAGGCGGCCCTGTTCGCGGTCATGGCCTGCGCCGCGCTGCGCTTCCCGGCCGCCGACTACTGGAGTCGCTGGCTGGAGGAACTCCTCGGCACCTTCGGCAGCTACCCCCTGAACGTCCTGCCGAAGGCAGTGGGCGGCCTCCTGACGTACGGCCTCCCCCTCGCCTTCGTCGCCTACTTCCCGGCCGCCGTCCTCACCGGCCACGGCCACAGCACCGGCGTCCCGTACTGGCTGGCAGCGGCCTCCCCACTGCTGGGCGTCCTGGCGTACCTCGCGACGCGCCTGCTGTGGCGGTGGAGCCTGCGGCACTATGCGGGCGTGAACGGATGACCGGCGCCGCCGGCCGCGGATCAACCGGCCGTGGCGCGTGACCGCCGAATCGGCGTGAACAGGGCGGCGGCCGCGATCAGTACGCAGCAGCCGCCCGCGACGAGCGCGACGGGTGCCGTGCCCTGGTGCTCCGCGGCCCAGGTGAGGACGGCGGCGCCGAGCGGGGCCGCCGAGTACTGGAGGGTCCAGAAGGCCGAGGTGACCCGGCCCAGCAGGGGCTCGGGGGTCACTTCCTGGCGCAGGGACATCGAGCAGGTGCCCGCGACGGCGACGCACGCGAGGAAGGCCGCGGCGAGGGCGGCCACGACGGGGACGTCCTGCGCCCGGCCCAGCCCGGCGAAGGCGAGTCCGCACACCGCGACCGCGCCCGTCCAGGTCGGCCCGAAGCCGAGCCGGCGGCGGATCCGGGCCACGAGCAGGGAACCGGCGATGGTACCGAGAGCGCCGCCGGCCATCACGGTGCCGACCGTGCCGTCGTCGTGGCCGAGATCGTGCTTGAGGTGGTAGATGACCAGGTCGTTCAGGCCGAGGGTGAAGAAGCTGAAGAGGCACAGCAGGACGGTCAGCGACCGCAGCACGGGATGGCCGTAGAGGAAGGCGATCCCGGCGCGCAGGTCGTTCCACAGGCTGGTGCGCTGCTTCGGCCGGTCGTCGTCACCCGGGCGCCCCCGGAACCGTACGACGACCAGACAGGCCGCCGACACCCCGAAGCTGGCCGCGTCCACGCCGACGGCGGTGGCGGGCCCGGACCAGGCGGCGACGAGGCCCGCGCACAGCGGTCCCAGAACCCCGGCCGCGGCGGCGGTCGCGTTCAACCGGCCGTTGGCCTCCGTGAGTTGCTCGGTGCCGACCAGGCTCCGCACGACGGTGACATAGCCGACGGCGAACAGCATCCCGACCGCCTCGCACAGGGGCAGCACCACATACAGCAGCCAGATCTGCGGCCCGAAGAGCCACACCACCGGGATCACCCCGTACAGCACCATCCGTACGAGATCACAGCCGATCAGCAGCTTCCGCCGGTCGACACGGTCCACCACGGCCCCGGCAAACACCGCCGCCACAACCGCGGCCGCCCCACCCACCGCCGTCAGCAGCCCCATCGCGGCGAGCGAACCGGTGGCCTGGAGGATCAGCAACGGCAGCGCGATCAGCGCGAAGGAATCACCGAGGACGGAAAGAGTCTGCGCCACCCAGAAAACCCCGAAGTCCCGGCTGCGCCTCAACGGACGACCACCGACATCTTCCAACTCCGGCTTATGGCTGTCGTGTTCGCCCTGACGCCGCGCGTCGTACGTCAAGCCGCCCTCCCCCTGAGACTCCGGCAACCTTACGACGCACCGCTACGGCCGTTCAGGCGCCCACCAGTTCGGCCCACTGGTCGGCGAGGACGGGCCGGGGGACGGGGCCGAGGCGTCCGTCGTGAGGCATCCAGTCCGTCCTCTGCGTCCTTGAGAAGGCCGGGGGCAATGCGGGAAGGCACGCCGCCCGGCATCAGCCACCTACACCGTTCACCGGGCCCTGGTGAAACGGGGCGACGCTGCCAGGCGCCACGTGGACACCCTCCGGTTCGTGTTGCCCGAGGCCAGACCCGCAGGCCTTGAGTTGGACCAGTCCGCGAAGAAGGGCTGGCCACCGCTGACTTGGACGCGGCAGTCGGGCTACCAACTCGGGCGAGACCGGGCGGTGCTGCCCGTTGAGTCCGACCTTCCTCAGTAACGTCCTTCAAAGGGTCAAGAAGAAAACACCTACTGAGACCGCTGTGAGCGGTGATACGCGTCCAGCCACGCCGTCCCTGCGGCGATCTGTGACGGCATCAGCCCAGTCTCCCGCTCAAGCATCATCGGGCTGAGCCCCTCTTTCGCATGCGACATCGTGGCGTGGCTGATCTTATACACGGATATTTTGGCGAGCTCTCCGAGCAGAGCGGCTTTGCGTTCCACGGTGTCTTGGAGGAGTTCGGCATGCTCCTGGGGGCTTTTCTGGGCCAGGCCAGTAGCAATATCGACTGCCTCTGCGGCCGCTTCCAACGCTTCGGGTAGCTGGGCATCGTCCTGTGCCAGTGCCCAGGCGAGCATATCCAACGCCCCGGCAAGCGGCGGCTGGTGAACCTGTGGGTCCTCGTCAGCCAGGTGACGCAGAATGACCAGAGCTTCTCGGATCGCGTTCAGAGCGCCATCACGGCGATCCAGGCGGACGAGCGGACCGCTGAGGGTGATCAATAGATTGGCCAGTTCTTGCCTGACTTCCTCGGTTGTGGAGTCGGCTGCGCGGCGGGTAAGCGCGATTGCTTCGGCGAGCGCGTCTGCGGCCTGCTGATAGTGCCCCTCGTCGGTGGTCGCGGTGAACCCAGAGCCGCTGACCTCCTCGCGGCGCTGTTCCAGGTCGATCAGGGTGAGCCCGAGCTCCTTGAGCGCTTCGGCCGCGAGGCTGTCGTTGCCTGTCTTGGTGAAGAGGGCGGCACTCTGCCGGAAGTAGCGGCTTGCCTGGTCGAGCTGTTCATCCACGGAAAGGAGTTCTCCCAAGCTGGCCGATGCTCTCGCTGCAATGTCGGTTTCCCAGGTGCCGCTGCCCGTTTCAAGAGCGCAGGCAATGCTCTCCTGAAATGAGCTGATGGCTTCGGCCCGCCGACCGGCCCCTTCCAGTGCAAAGGCGAGGTTCAGCAGGGCGTGAGCCTTGACGGTCTTGCTGGTCTGGGACAGCGTCGCAAGGCTTTCCATCAAGGCATCGATTGCCTCGTCGTATCTTTCGACGTCGGTGAGGTGAGAGCCGTAATCCATGAGTCCTACCGCGGCGATGTGCCGGTTGGATCCTTGCCTGAGCAGGGGGACTGCCTGTTCGGACATTCGTAGACATTCCTCATGTTGCCCGGCGGCGCTCAGGGCTGATGCGAGGGCGCGCAGCGCCCCGCCCTCGCCGGGTTGGTCGCCCAAGGCATGGAAAATCTCCGCGGCCCTGTGTGCCTCGGCGATGGCTTCATCGTGGGCCTTCAGCTCACGCAGTGCGTCGCTGAGTGACACACGAGCGCGGGCCTCGCCGTGCTGATCGCGCAGAGTCTGCGCGGCCCGGATGGCGAGTTCGGCGCTGGCACGCCACTCTTGCGGGTGGCCGTGTGTGCCGAGGTAGTTCTCCAAGGCCATCGGCAGGTCCCGGGCAATGTCGGTGTGCATCATCGTGTCGGCAAGAGTCGCTGCGGCGAGCAGGTTGTCTCGTTCTGCGTCCAGCCATGCGAGCGCCTGGGGTCGATCGGTGAAGCCCTCGGGCGTCGGTTCCATTAGGTTGAGTACGTAACCGTCGGCGCTTGAAGCGCGCTCCAGGTAGTACTGGAGAAGCTGCTTGACATCGCTTGCGGTCGTGGGCTCTTCGGCTGCCCTTTCGCCGGCGAACACTCGCACCAGGTCGTGTACGCGCCAGCGCCCCCAGACAGCTCCGGCTTCGACCACGTGGGCGCGGACGAGTTCCCGCAGGCGTCGCTCGGCATGCAACTGGTGCACGGCGGTCACGTGAGCGGCTGCGGCGGTGGACAGCTCGGGGCCAGGATTGAGAGCGACCAATCGGAACATCCTGGCCTGGGCTTCGCTCAGTTGCTCGTACGACAGATCCAAGGCAGCCCGGACAGCACGGCTCTCGTACGTCAACTCCTCCAGCCGGTGATGAACGTCGGACAGGACCTGGCTAAGAGAAGCGAGGGGGCGGCTGGGCGTATCGGCAAGGAGGGCTGCCGCGATGCGCAGGGCCAGGGGGAGGCCCGCGCACAGCCGGGCGATCGCCAAAGCGTCCTCGGGGGCGTCGGTTACCCGGGTGTCGGCGGCACCGCGAGCCTGGGAGAGGGCCGTGCGCAGCAGTTCGACGGAGGCATGCTCGTCGAGGATTTCGAGGTCGTAGAGGCGGGCACCCACATCGAAGGTGTGGCGGGAGGTGAGCAGGGTCACGGTGGTTCCGTCGGCGGGCAGCAGAGGCTCGACCTGCTCTGCGCCGGAGGCGTTGTCGATGACGACCAGGAGGCGCTGCTTCTGCCTGGCGTATTCCGCCAGCACGCTGCGATAGAGGCGCGAACGGTCCTGCAGTTCCTGGGGAATGTGCTCAACAGGTATGCCCAGCGCGCCAAGCAGACCATGCAGGGCCTGCGCAGGGGAAAGTCGGCGCTCGGTGTCGTAGCCGTACATGTCGACGAACAACACGCCTCCGGGAAACCAACCAGGCTTTTCCGACGCCTGGACGGCAGTCTGTACGACGAGTTCGGTCTTGCCGACCCCGGCCAGGCCCGCCACCAACGCCAAGCGCGCCGCCTCCTGCCCCTGCAGACCGGGAGCCAGCCCGTGCAACAGCTCTTCCACCTGGCTGTCGCGACCGGTGAAGGTGCGCGAGGCCGGGGGCAGGCCGAACAGTGCCGAGGTGACCGGAGCAGGCAATTGCAGACTGATGTTCCGCCCCTGGATCACCAAGCCGTAGTACACGCCATCGTGGATCTGATTCGACGTGTCCCGGCCAGCGCCATCAGCACCGGCCACCCCTGCCTCAGCCATACCGTCAGTCCCCCGCTGACGGCGAGGCGGGGGGAGTTGGGGGCGGAGCGGCGATGGAGACTCCGGAGAAGTCTCGGCCCTGCACAGCACCTCCGTGAAAGACGCCACCGAGGATCTGGTTGTGCACCCCACCATCACCGGTGTTCACCAGTCTCGCCTGCTCCTGCCATCGCTGCAGACTTGCCTGGAAATCCGCGTCCACGGCGGCCCGCGCTGCCAGCGCAGTACTCAGAGCGTGAGCGCACGCCGGATCCGCTGGTGCATGGTCCAGTCTGGCCAGCTCAGCCTCCCCCGAACTCACCGCTGAGGCGGCCGCAGTGCCCTGGCCGCGCTGAAATGGACGATGAACGAGTGCGATCAGCCCTGCCCATGCCTGCCGTCCGACTTCACCACCGGCGCCACCCGCTAAAGCCGCCAGCAGTCCCACCGAAATTGGATCCACCACGCTTCACCCCCCGCATCCGCCCGTTCACTGATAGTAGACATACTAGAGAAACAACGGTTCCCGCGAAGGACGATTAGCGCTCGTCGGGCCAGGGCCCGTCATCTCCGACGTCGTCTGCTCATCCAGGGTCACAGCGTCTCGCCACCTCGTCGTACGATCCCCACGGAAGGTTCAGACAGAGGCTTTCAGCTTGTCTCTTAACCTCTGAGGCTGTTGCACTCGATGATGCTCTCGGGTCGCCTGGTCGTTCTCCCAACTCATAGCGGGTCGCGAGGCGGCGATTATTGGAGCCAATTGGCCTTCCCCGTCCGGGGGTTGAGGGTCGAGGGTTGCGAAACCCTCGGCCGACACGGGCCGGGGTGAGCCGTGCCGGCTCGGCTGGCCTCTCCCAAGGGCGGCGGAGATCGGCCGCGGCTTCACCCGCGAGGCCGGGTCCACCCCAGGGGTCTGCTTTATCAGTCGGAAGTGTGTTCCAGGTCGAAGCGGCGCAGGAACGCCTGCCAGCGCACGCCGATGTCCTCGCGGGGCAGATGGTCGGCCTGGATGCGGATCAACGTTCCTTCATTGACTGGGAGTTCGCCGGTGTGGTCGATCCACGCGGAGCGGGTGGTCAGGCGGGGGTGGATGCGGTCCCGGGCCATCGCGCGGGCGATAGCGTGCGTCACCATGATGCGCGCTTGGATCCTGCCGATACTGCTTGTGCTCTGCGGCTCAGCCGTCGCGGCTGGGCTGATCTCCAAGGGGAGCCCCGTCACAGCCGCAGCACTCCTGCTGGCGTTCCTCGCGCTCGCCGGCGCCAACTCGCTCCTGATCTTCCCGAGGTCGATCGGCGCATGGGAGGCACAACGCCGCAGCGCGGGCGATGGACGGCCGGTCGTCTTCTGGCGTCCGGGCTGCAAGTACTGCATACGACTGCGCATCCGGCTGGGCCGCAGCGCCCGCCAGTTGCACTGGGTCAACATCTGGCGCGACCCGGCAGGAGCCGCAACGGTGAGGGCAGCCAACGACGGCAACGAGACCGTGCCGACCGTCGTCGTGGCGGGCCAGCCACACACCAAGGGATTGCAGATCATCAAGGTGTTGCTTCCCGTCCCATGGCTCGTTGATGTGGTATGCGCATCCCGGACGAAATCTGTGCCCAACTCACTATGAAGTTGGGGGTGTTGTTTCCTCACCTGGATGAGCGGCAACGACGGCTGCTGATGGCCGCAGAGGCCCGTGTTCTGGGACACGGTGGTGTTCGGGCCGTCGCGCGGGCGGCGTCGGTGAGTGAGACCACGGTCCGCAAGGGCGTGTCCGAGTTGGAGGCCGGCGAGGGGCCTCTGGGGCGGGTGCGGCGGCCGGGCGGAGGCCGCAAGAGGGTCGCAGATCTCGATCCGGGGCTGCGGCCGGCTCTCCTGGCACTTGTCGAACCGGACGAGCGAGGCGATCCGATGTCGCCGCTGCGGTGGACGGTGAAGTCGACCCGCACGCTGGCGCGGGAGCTCGCCCGGACCGGACACAAAGTCAGTGCGGACACCGTCGCGGACCTGCTGCGGGAGGAAGGCTTCAGTCTGCAAGCCAACGCCAAGACCATCGAGGGAAGCCAACATCCCGACCGAGATGCCCAGTTCCGCTATCTCAACGAGCAGGCCCGTGATCACCGGGACGCTGGCCAGCCGGTGATCAGCGTGGACACCAAGAAGAAGGAGCTCGTCGGCGAGTTCAAGAACAACGGCCGCCAGTGGCGGCCTGCGGCTGATCCGGCGCCGGTGAACGTCCATGACTTCGCCGACCCCCAGCTGGGCAAGGCCGTCCCGTACGGGATCTACGACCTCGTGGCGAACACCGGCTGGGTCAATGTGGGCACCGATCACGACACCGCCGCATTCGCGGTGGAATCGATCCGCCGCTGGTGGTGCGGCCAGGGTCAGACCGCCTACCCACAGGCGACGCGACTGCTCATCACCGCCGACGCGGGCGGCTCGAACGGCTACCGCACCCGGGCCTGGAAGCTCGAACTCGCCCGGCTCGCGGCCGAGACAGGACTGACGATCACCGTGTGCCACCTGCCGCCGGGCACATCGAAGTGGAACAAGATCGAGCACCGGCTCTTCTCGCACATCACCATGAACTGGCGCGGCCGCCCGCTGACCAGCCATGAAGTCATTGTCCAGTCCATCGCCGCGACCACCACCCGCACCGGACTGCGTGTCATGGCCGAGCTGGACACCAACGTCTACCCCACCGGAGTCCAGATCGGCGACGCGCAGATGGCGTCCCTGCCACTGACCCGACACGCCTTCCATGGCGACTGGAACTATGCCCTGCACCCCCAGCCCTGCCCAGCCATCCCAGCACCCCGGGCTCCGCAGAAGCCGGCCCCGGAGTGGGATCACGCTCTCCTGTCTGACCCCGCCCTGACCGGCATGTCCCGGCAGCAACTGAGCGACCTCACCAACACTTTGGCCCTCCACGGCGACGTCAAGCGCGGCCGCCCACCCCGGCTCGCCTTCCCCGACCAGGTCCTGGCAGCCGTCCTTCACCTGCGGGTCGCCCTGGCCGCGGAACCCCTCGCCGTGCTGTTCGACAGCAGTCGGACCGCCATGCACCGCACCCTGCTGAAGATCAGGACGCTGCTGAAGGCGCACAGCATCGTCATCCCGCCGGCGGCCACTCCGCCCTCAGCGCTCACAGCCCTCCAGGCTCGAGTTCGAGCCCTGAGCAGCGACTCCAGCAGCATGATCAAGACAACGTGTTAATGATCTGCAAGCCCCAACCCCGATCCCGAATGGGTACGCGAACAGCTCTCCCCTTCCGCGTGATCAGAAACCGCGCCCTACCGGAGAGACGACGGCAGACCCAAGCGGACAGAGGTTAAGAGACAAGCTCAGAGAGGCCCGCCACTACATCGATTCGACGAAGGCGGCCCGCCATTCAGGCCGAGGGTCCGCTCCCAGGCTCGTCCAGTACTCCGTTCCACGGACGATCTGCCCGTCACGGACAGTCCAGAACGATGCTGCGCGGAAGACGCCAAGACTGTCGTGTGGCACTTCGACTTCGGAGACGACTTCCTCGCCCTCGGCCACCACCTTGAGCACCCGGATCGACCAGCCCTCCGGATATTCACGGTTCACCGCGACGAAGTTTTCCCGGCCGATGATGCGCTCGAGGCTGATCGGCCACTCGACTACGACATCCTCCGCGAGCAACTCGGCGACGCCCGCCCAGTCCCGAGCCTGGATCCGGTCCCACAGGGTCTCAATCACGTTCGAAGAATCCATCGACGGAGCCTCCCACAGCGGTCTGACAGAAGCCGCACCAACGGCGGGTCGAACGTCACCGGGCTGGTTGTGCCGTCGGCAGTCGCCAACCCAGGCCTCCTGCTGCCTGCGTTCAGTGGTCCGCGCAGCACGGCGTCGGGTTCGGTACCTCGAAGGGGACCAGGACGCCGCCGGCCGCGGGCATGGCTGTGAGGACCAGTTGGCCGTCGTTCCACTGCGGGCGTACGTGATTCTGTGTCATCAGGCGGGCGTCGGGGGACGGTTGGTCCGTCGCTCCCAGTACGGTCACCCGGTCGATCGCGGAGCGCGTGAGCAGCTCCGCGATCGTCAGGGTGCCGGTGAGTGACGAGACTCCCGGGTAGACCACCGCGCGGCCGGCCGCGTCGGGCGCGCCGCCCGTCACCTCGTATCCCTGGCCGGTGAGCCGCTCCTGGGCGGTGCGAAGGAGCGGCTGCGAGGGCAGGGTGAGGGACAGGGCGACGCGCGGCCGGTCGCCGCGCACCAGGTGCGTGCAGCCGAACGCGCCCTCGGGAAGGGCGAGTTCGGCGGCCAGCGCGTGCAACAGGTGGTCCGCCGCGCGCAGGTCCTTGATGCCCGCGTCGACGGTGAGGACGTGCGGCGTCACGAGGGCAGGACCCACACGGGGTTGGCGTAGAACCACAGGTCGGCCCACGGGTCGGCGTCGCCGACGACGTCGATGGCCGGGCCCGCCGGGTCGACGGCCGCACCCATCGCGCCGACCGCGGACCGGTTGCCGTCGGTGCCGCGCAGGCGGACGTACAGCGGACGGTCGACCCGCCCGAGGTCGTACGTGAGCCTGACCGTGCCCGTCGACTTGTTCACCTCGTACGACTTCACGACCTTCGCCGTCGGCGCGGTGAACGTGTCCTTGTCCGCGGCCGCGCCCGTGACCTCGCCCTGGATGACGTCGACGCGCGCCAGCTTCGGCAGGAAACCGGCCCAGTTGGGGCCGCCGGCCAGCGCAATGTCCGCCGTCATGGTCACCCGCGTGCCCTTGCGGACATGCAGGGCGCCGCCCAGCGTGGCCCAGCGGTAGCCGCCGGAGACACGGACGTCGAGGCCGCTGATGAGCTGTCCGTGGTCGACCCAGATGCGGCCCGCGCGGATGCCGTCCATGACGGCGGCGTAGTTGAAGCCGGCGGAGCCGACGTGGGTACGGCTGTACTGGCCGGGCCAGTAGTCGCCTTCGGTGAGGTCGATCGTGCCCCGGTAGACGGGGTCGGTGTGCTTGCCGTTGGCGAGGTAGTCGCTGTCCGGGCCGCCGCGCTTGGCGGTGTCCGTGTAGACGTTGTGGGAGTCGGAGTTGGCGGTGATCCACCAGGGCTTGCCCTCGGCGAGGAGGCTGTCCCACAGGCCGCCGACGGTGGCGGTCATCCAGTCGAAGCCGCCCCAGGTGCGGTAGCTCTCCAGCGGGTAGCCGGCGAAGGAGTTGGCGCTGGGGTTGTTGTCGTAGATGCCGCGGGCCCGGCCCATTCCGAGCGGCTTGGCGATACCGCCGGCCTGGTGGCCGGGGGCGCCCTCGAAGCCGACGGCCACCTGGTGGCCCCTGCCGGTGGCGTCACGCCAGCCGCGGATCTCGTGCGGGGAGTCGACACCGCGCCGCGCCGGGTGGTTGGCGAGCATCAGCGCGTCCTTGACCTTGCGCCGCTGGACCTGCTGGGCAAGGAAGTTGAGGCCGGCGATGGCGAGGGCCTCGTTGGCCGGGGTGGAGTCGGAGGCGCCCTTGACCGAGCCGTCGTAGTCGGTTTCGAACTGCTTCAGTACCGAGACCTCGTTCTTGCCCGGGTGCACGAAGACGGTTCCGTGCTCGGCGCCCGGGATGTTCCACTCCAGGCCCTGGAAGACGAGGGTGTCCTCGTAGGCGTCACGCGCGTCGCGGATGTCCGGGTTGACCTTCTCCACACCGATCTTGGCGTGGGTGACATTGCCGTGGTCGGTGATGACCAGCCAGTCCATGCCGTGCTTGGCGCCCTGGCGCACCTGGTCGACGACGCGGTACTTGCCGTCGTTGCTGTACTGGGTGTGGATGTGGTGGTCGCCGGCCAGCCAGAGGAAACCGTTCTTGGGGCTGCTGCCGAGGGGCGCGGCGGGAGCGGCGGCCGCCGCGGTGGAACCGGCCGTTGTGGCCAGCACGCTGCCGGCCGCCAGGCCCGCGCCGAGCAGGCCGGTACGGCGCAGCATCGTGCGGCGCGACTGCTGCTCGGGGGTCAGGGCCTCGTCGGGGACGGAGGCATCGAAGGCGGCGGGCAGCGCCGGAGCCGACTCGTGATCGTGGCTGTGATCGTGCGCGTGGCCGTGACCGTGTATGTGGTGATGCCCGTGTCCCATGAAGCGCCTCCTGGATGCCGCTGCCTTCTGCGGCTGCCTTCTCACAGCGCGAATGCGCCGCGTGAGGAGAATCGAGGCGAAAGATGAACATTGAACGGCCGGGGAGTGATCGCCGGGTTCCCTGGACACGGCGGGTAAACCCGTCCCTCACTGTTCTCCCAACTGACCTTTACCGTCACACTGGTTGGCGCTGAACCTGAGCCTCGTTCATCTTCTTCCGCTCCTTCCGACTCCCCCGACCGGAGACACCCCCACATGAGAAGACTGCTCGGCACCCTCACGGCCGCGGCACTCGCCGTCACCGGCCTCGCCACCACCGGCTCGACCCCCGCGGCGGCCGCCACCGGCTCCTTCAACGTCCTCACGTACAACATCGCGGGCCTCCCTCTCGGCCTCGGCGACAGCGACCCGGAGACCAACACCCCGCTGATCGGTCAGCGGCTCGGGCCGTACGACATCGTGAACGTCCAGGAGGACTTCAACTACCACGCCTCCCTGTACGCCAACGACACCCACCCGCACCGCACGCCGACGAGCGGCGGCGCGGCCTTCGGCGACGGTATGAACACCCTCTCCGACTACTCCTTCGAGGACTTCCAGCGGGTGAAGTGGAACAACTGCACCGGCACGAACTGCCTCACCCCGAAGGGCTTCTCGCTGGCCCGCGTCCGCCTCGCCGAGGGCGTCTTCGTGGACCTCTACAACGTGCACACCAACGCGGACTCCGACGACGCCGCGCTCGCCGCCCGCCGTGCCAACATCGAGCAGATGTCGGACTTCATCCAGGCGAACTCCGCCGGCAACGCGGTGATCGTCATGGGCGACACGAACACGCGGTACACGCGCGCCGGCGACAACATCCGCACGCTCATCTCCGAGAACGGTCTCAAGGACCCGTGGGTCGACCTGGTCAAGGGCGGCACCCCGCCCGCGCAGGGCAGCGACGCCCTGCTCTGCGACTCCGCCGCCCCGGCCAACGACTGCGAGGTCGTCGACAAGGTCCTCTACCGCGGCAGCGACCTCGTCTCCCTGAACGCCACCCGCTACAACAACGACTGGAAGTCGTTCCTCCGCTCCGACGGCAAGCACCTCTCCGACCACTTCCCGCACACGGTCGACTTCTCGTACACCGTCAACTCCTCCCTCAAGGCGAGCGACTTCTGGGGCGGCCCGCACGGCACGGCCTTCAACGACGCGGACGACCTGCCGGGAACCGTCTCCCCCCGCACGCTCACGCTGCGCGGCGCCTCCCGCCTCGACGCGGTCTCCCTGACCCACGACGGCGGTACGACGCTCAGCCACGGCGGCACGGGCGGCACGGCGACGTCCCTGACCCTCGCCTCCGGCGAGCACCTCACGTCCGTCAAGCTGACACAGGGTCAGAAGGACGGCCGCACAAGGATCTTCTCCGCCGCCTTCACCACGGACAAGGGCCGCACCCTGACCTCCGGCACGCCGACGTCCGCCGCGAAGACCTTCACGGCCCCGTCCGGCTGGCAGATCGTCGGCTTCACGGGCCGCGCGGGGACCGAGATCGACAAGCTGGGTGTGCTGTACGCGCCGATCGGCTGACGGGGCAAGCAAACCCTCAGGATGACGCGGTCGGCCGCCGCACGGGACGGACGGCCGACCGCCGGTGCGAACTCACAGCGGAAGACAGACCTCGGCCCAGACGGTCTTGTACGCCGAGCCCGGGCAGACACTCCACGCGGGCGTCCGCGACCTCCCCGCGTCCGACGTGGCGTGCGCGCGCCCCGAAGGCGCGATGGCCTTCGGGGCGCGCGGCAGGGGTTGGTTCGGGTTCAGGCGTTGTAGCCGCCGTGGGCGTCCAGTACCGCGCCCGTGACGTATGACGCGGCGGGGCTCGCCAGGAAGGCGATCGCCGCGGCGATTTCGTCGGGGTGCCCCATGCGCTGCAGGGACAGCGAGCTGAGCAGGACCTTGAGGGTCTCGGGGTCCGGCGGCTCCATGCCGCCCTCCATCAGTCCGGCCTCCACGACGTTGGCCGTGATGTTCCGGGGCCCGAGGTCGCGTGCGGCGCCCAGGGTGTACCTCTCGATCCCGGACTTGGTCGCCGCGTAGTCGGCAAGGCCGGGGGCGCCGACCCGGGAGCCCAGTCCGGAACTCACCGTGATGATGCGGCCGCCCTCGCGCAGCACTCGGGAGGCGGCCCGGATGATGGCGATCACGCCGAGGTAGTTGGTGGCGTGCATCCGGTCCAGTGCGGCGGTGTCGGCGTCCGGGTCGTCCACCGTGCCGGCCGCGGGGATCGCCGCGTTGTTGACGAGGATGTCCAGGCCGCCGAAGTGCGCGACCACGTCGTCGATCAGCACCGGCGCCCGGCTCGTGTCCGCCTGGTCGGACTGGAAGGCGACGGCCTTGGCTCCCTTGCCGTGCACGTCGTCGACGACGGCCTGCGCCTGCTTCTCGGAGCTGACGTAAGTGAAGGCCACGTCGGCGCCCTGTTCGGCCAGCAGTCGTACGGTCGCGGCTCCCAGTCCGCGCGATCCCCCGGTGACCAGGGCGACCTTGCCCGTGAGTGGCTTGCTCATTCTTCTCACCTCGTTGATTGACTCTTCCCCGCAGTCGCAACGCTAATGGTTACGACAGACTGTCGCAACCTTCACTGTTACGACTGCCGCCGTCGTAACATAAAGCGTTGCGGCCGAGAGGAGGGGTACATGAGTGCCAACAGCAGGTTGACCATCGCCGCCCACGCGCTGGCCTGGATCGGCCTCTACCAGCGCCAGGGCCATGAGGTCGCCACCTCCGAGCAGATCGCGACCAGCGCGAACACCAACCCCGTCGTGATCAGACGGCTGCTCGGCGAGCTGCGCAGGGCCGGGCTCGTGGAGTCCCGGCGGGGCGTGGGCGCGGGCTGGTCGCTGG
The DNA here is from genome assembly GCF_036014015.1 of Streptomyces sp. NBC_00457. Classification (NCBI taxonomy): domain Bacteria; kingdom Bacillati; phylum Actinomycetota; class Actinomycetes; order Kitasatosporales; family Streptomycetaceae; genus Streptomyces; species Streptomyces sp. NBC_00457. The sequence goes on from NZ_CP107905.1 coordinate 2,662,937, forward strand.
CGCGGGAGCTGGAGTCGATGACCCTGCTCGACGTGTACGAGGCAGTGGAACCCGGCCCGCTGTTCGCGATGCACCGCACCACCCCGGACCAGGAATGCGTGGTGGGTCACGGCATCCAGCCGGCCATGCAGGGCATCTACGAGGGCATCGAGGAAACCCTGAAACACGAGCTGGCCCGCGTCACGCTCGAGAACGTACTCCGGGACGTACTCGCGACACCTCGCTAGCGCCCCCGTTGCGCCCTGACATCACCAGATCACTGGCCCTCGAACAAGGAGACGCGTGACTGACCTGTATTACGACATAGCCGGCAGCGGGCCCGTCCTGCTCGTCGTTCCCGGGGGCGCCGGGCACCCGATGGGCCTGGACGGGATGACGGCGCGGCTCGCCGAGCGGTTCACCGTGGTGACGTACGACCCGCTCGGGCTCGCGCACGGGCGCCTCGGGCTGCCCGTCGCCGACCAGCGGGTCGAGGACTGGAGCGACGGCGCCGGCCGGGTGCTCGACGCCGTGCTCCCCGACGGGCAGGCCGCGTACGTCTTCGGCAGCAGCGCCGGCGGAGTCGTCGCCCTCGATCTGCTCGCCCGGCATCCCGAACGGCTGCGGCATGTCGTCGCGCACGAACCGCCGAGCGTCGGTGTGCTGCCCGACGGGGCACGGCATCAGGCCATGTTCGCGGAGGTGTGCGACCGTTATCGTGCGGCGGGGCTCGCGGCCGCCGGCTCCCTGATGACCGCCATGCTGACGTCGAGCGAGCCCATGGAGATCCCCCAGGAGATCCCCGAGGTTCAACGTCTGTCGCGTGAGGAGGAGTTGGCCAGCCCCATGGCCCTCTCCCTCCGCCATGTCCTGCGCCCGTTCACCTCGTACATCCCCGACCTCGAGAGGCTCGCCTCCCTCTCCTCCCGCCTCACCGTCGCCGCCGGCACCGACTCCCGCGGTCAACTCCTCCACCGAACCGCCGAGTTCCTCGCCCAGGCGCTGGACGGCGACTTCGCCGAGTTCCCGGGTGGACACCTCGGTGCCGTCCAGCACCCCGTCCCCTTTGCCGAGCGGCTCGCGGAGACGCTGGTTCCGGTCGGCGTCCCAGGTGCCACGGCGACCACATAGACTGGAAGCTTCGCGAATGTCACGTGCCGTCGGCCACGGGGGAGGGAACGCGCCTTGTCTCAGCAGCAGTTGGGCCGCAGGCCGCGCGGGCCCGGTTCGGTGCCCCCGGTGCCGGACGGCGGGGACGGCGACGGCGGTGCGCAGCCGGCCCGGTTCGTGGGCTGGCTCGGCGGACTCGGCTGTGCGGCGGCCGGATACGGGGTGTTCCAGTTCCTGTTCGGGGTACTGCCCGACTCCCTCGACGGAGAGGCCGCCAAGTATCTGATCGCCGGGGTGAGCGGCCTCGGCACGGGGCTCGCCGCCTGGCTGGCGGCGGCGCTGGTGCGGGCCCGGGCCGCGGCCGTCGCACGCGCGCCGAGCACAGCGGCTCCGGCGATCGGTCCGGCCCTCGCGCCCGGCCCGCTTCCCGAGGTGTTCGCCGGTGCGTACGACGCTCTCGCCGAGCAGCTGGCCGTCGTCGACGACCCGGACCTCGGGCGGCTCACCGGCTGGACGCACGCCCTGGGCGAGAGCAGCCCGGCCCGCCCCACCGCGGTCGGCACGGCCTACGGCTTGCACATCATGCTCGACCTCGGCGCGCCCGACGGACGGGTGTCCACCGGCGATCTGGTGGACACACTGGGGCGGCTGCGGCTCCCGGACGGCGGCTGGTCGGCCCGCTCGCAGGGGTCCGAGCCGCGTCCGGAGGTCACCGCGCTGGTGCTGGGCGCGCTGGCCCGGGCGGGGGCGTCGCGGGACCGGCTCGCGGACGAGGTGGCCCGGTGTGCGGCCGGGTTCACCCATGAACTCGACCGTGCCGGACGGGAGTCGACGCATGTCGTGACGACGGTGCTGCGCGGGCTGCTGCGGGCCGCGCCCGACTCCGCGCTGCTGCCCCGGCTGCGCGAGGCGATCGTTGACGGCGCGCTCAGCGACCCGGGCCGCGAGCACCTGCGCTGCTGGGACTACCGGCTCGATCTGGACAACGGCACGGCGTCCGCGCTGCACACCGCCCAGGCGGTGGTCGCCCTCGACCGGGCGGCCGTGGTCCTCGGCGACAACGCGTCCGCCCGCGCCACCCGGGAGGACGGCGTCCGCTGGCTGCTGGCCTGCCCGGACGGACCGCACGACTCCTGCGCCGACCTGGCCAATCTCCGCGAGGAGGTACGGCGCCCGCGCACCGACGACCCCTCGCGCCACGAGGTGCTGAACGTACGGCACTTCACCGCCGCCTGGGTGGTCCGTGCCCTGATGTCGCCGACGGCACGGCGGGTCGCCCGTGACGAAGGGCTCGAGGAGCGGTGGCGGGAGCGGCTGGACGGGGCCGTCGCCGCGGTGTGGGCCGGGCAGTCCGGCGGCACCTGGACCTGGGGGCTCGGTGACGGCACCCAGCTGCGCCGGCCGATCTGGATGACGTATCAAGGCCTTTGCGCGCTGCGGGCCCATGCCGTATGGATGTATCAGCCAGAGGCTTGAGCACTGAAGGTCGGTCGAACTCGCCTGACACGGGCGGGAGTTGGAGGATGACGCATGGGCGGTCGGCAGGCTCTGGCGGCTCGGCGGCTGCTGGCCTCGGCGATGGACGGTGAGCTGTCCGAGCGCGAGTTCGCGACCGCCGCCCGTTCCGTCGTCGCCGAACTGGGCTCCTCCGAGCGCCTGTTGGAGCTGATCGCCGAACTCGCCTCCGGGGAGGGCGATCCGGAAGGTTGCGCCAGGCTGTCGTACCGCCATGTACTCGGTTTCGACAAGCTCCTGCTGATCGACGGCGGCCCCCGGCACATGCTGCGTGCGCACCTGTGGCATCCCGGCACCGGCGGGATCGGCAAGGAGGACATCCACAACCACCGTTCCCCGCTGGCCTCTTACATCGTCCGGGGGCGGCTGGCCATGGAGCTGTACGAGGTGCGGGGCGACGGCGGGATCGCGGCCGACCGGTACGAGGAGTCCCTGGCGGAGAGCTCGGCGGACTGGCGGCTGGCGCCGGCGGGCCCGGCCCGGCTGCGGCTGACGCATGTGGGGCAGTACGCGGCGGGCAGCTCGTACGCCCTGCCGCCGCACACCCTGCACCGCGCCTGGTGCGACACCGACCGGCCGACCGTGACGCTGTTCCTGGAGACGGGAAGCGAACGGCGGCGCAGCACCGATGTGTTCACGGCGGCGGGCCCGCATCCGGGGGCGGTGGCGAAGGTGCCGCTGAGCACGGCGGACTACCTGGGCGCGCTCGGCGGTCTGGCGGAACTGCTCAGGAGTTCATGAGGGCCTGGCGTACGACGTCGAGGTTGTAGTCGTCGATGTCGACCCTGGTCAGCTCGGACGGCCGCAGCCAGATGTGCTCCTGGTCGGGCTCGGGCAGGCTGACCGACCCGGACAACGGCCTGACCAGGAAGTTGTCCTGCCAGTTCTTGATCTCGCGGCCCCGGTAGTCGCTGACGAAGGACGACTGGCCGACCTTCCGTACGATCTCTCCGAGCAGCCCGGTCTCTTCCTTCAGCTCACGCAGCGCGCCGTCCTCGGGACTCTCGCCCGGCTCCAGCTTCCCGCACGGCACGCCCCACACCCGCGGCAGAAACCGCTCCTTCTCACTGCGGCGCACCAGCAGCACCTGCTGGTCGTCGTTCATCACGACGGCGGCCGCCAGTCGCCTGTCGCCGGGGATGTCCATATCCATGGTTCCTCGGTCCCTCGCCGGTGATGAGTACGGTGCTGAGTACAAAGGTTCTGATACCCACGAAAGCATCCACGGTACCAGCCGGGCCGTTTCCGGTCTGTGCCGTCGGTCTCACGACGTACCCGCCCGCTCCCCCGCCCCTCGCTCCACGCAGAACTCGTTGCCCTCGGGGTCGGCGAGGACCGCCCAGCCGGTGCCGTCCGGATTGCGGCGGTCGTCGAGCAGCGTGGCGCCGAGGGCCAGGAGCCGCTCGACCTCCTCGTCACGCGTGCGGTCCTGCGGCTGAAGGTCGAAGTGCACGCGGTTCTTGATGGACTTGGCTTCCGGCACGGCGATGAAGAGCAGGCCGGCGCCCTCGATCAGGACCTCCTCGTCGTCGGGCTTGTCGTCCTTGTGCACGGGCAGGTCCAGGACCCGCGACCAGAAGGTGGCGAGTTCGTAGGGGTGGGCGCAGTCGACGGTCGTATGGCGGATCGCGGAAGTCATGCGGTGATTCTTGGTCACCCGGCAGGTCCGAGCAACGCAATATGGGCCAGTTGCGTCGACGGTCCTGCGGGCGACAGACGGTTTCTACGCGGTGGCGGTGGCGACCAGGACCGAGGAGAGCGAGAGCAGCGCGGGTGGCAGCACTGCCTGCCGGTCCGAGAGGGGAAGGACTTCTTCGGCGATCCGCAGGCCGAGGGTGTGCGTCATGAAGGTGCGGCGGGCGGTGACGCGTGCCCACATCTGCGGATAGCGCTCGGCGAGTTCCGCGCGCAGGTCGGCGTCGGCGATCGCGACGGCGTCCTCGCAGTTGGCGGCCAGATCCGGGGTGGATCCCACGGGGATGATGTCGGCTTGCAGTGACATGCCGGAGTGGACGGTGCCATGGGATCCGGCGGCGAAGGGGCTGTCGAGCCATTCGTCGATGTGCTGCAGGTGCCCGGGGTTCAGCAGCGGGCGGATCGACGACTTCGCCAGCTCCCGCGTGGTCCGCTCGGCGATCTCGGCGGTCGACGCCCCCAGGATGAGGCCCTGGTACCAGGTGGCGATGGCGGCGAAGTAGCCGGCCGCGAAGTCGGTCTGCCGCTGGTCGAGTTCGTCGGCGCGCAGCACGTATCCGGCGCGCGAGGTCAGTCCGCCCTGGAGCCCGACCGCGGTCGACAGCAGGTCTCCGTGCCCGATCACGCGGTCGCTGGGGCTGCACAGACCCACGATCTTGCCGGACCCGGTGGTCAGCATCACGTGGGCGGTCAGGGGCAGACCGTTGAGGGCCATGTGCTCGGCGGTCGCCAGTTCCGAGCGTCCGGGCTCGAGAGCCTCGAGTGCGCGCCAGGCGTGGCCGGCGGCGCGGGTGGCGCGGTGCTCGTTGAGCGCGATCTGGTCGGCCTCGTTGCGGGAGCGCAGGCCGTCGATGCCCATGAGGATCGACGTGGCGTCGGTGAGGTTCCGGGTGACGTCCAGGATCTCACCGATCACGAAGGCCGGGACGGCGTAGGCGTACGGCGAGATTGGGGAGTCGCCGGCCGTGATCTGCCGCCATCCGACGAGTCCCACGCGGGATTCCGGGCCGACGCCGGCCTGGCGCAGGGCCGCGGAGACGCGCGGCTGGACGCTGCGGTCCTGCCCGGGCAGGCTGAGCGACTGGCACAGCACGGCCGTCGCGGGGACGGGCAGACCGGGGATCATCGCGCTCGACTCGTTGCCGGCGAGGATCCAGGGTGCGTTGTCCAGGTCCAGCACCACCAGGGCTTCCTCGAACCGGGGGTCGAAGCCCGTCAGGTAGAGGCTATTGCCGGGGTGTTCCCGGTCGGCGTAGGCGATGAGGTGGGTGAGGCCCAGCTCGCGCATCCGCTCGCGCGTGCGACTGATCCGGCCGGCGTACACCTCGCCCGACAGGACCGGCTCGGGCTCGAGCGCGGACAGCGGGGGGAGTTCGACGTCGCGCAGCGTGATGTGGTCAGACACGGGAGTCTCCTTCGGCGACGACAGCGACGGCGCGGACCGGGGAGCCGGTGCCGCCCGCGATCTTCAGCGGCAGGGCGCCGAACAGGACCACCGGGGGCAGTCCGTCGAGGTTGGTCAGGTTCTCCAGGACCAGGACGCCGTTGGGCAGGAACTCGTAGTGCGCCTTCAGGTCGGCGCCCGACACGTCACCGGGGTCGATGCTGATGCAGTCGATACCGACGGCCTTGATGTTCTTGCCGCGCAGATAGGCGGACGCCTCACCGCTCAGTCCCGGCCAGCCGCGCAGGTAGTCGAAGCCCTCGGGGATGCGCTTCCAGTGCCGGGCCCAGCCGGTGTTGATGATGACGATGTCGCCCTCACGGACCGGCTCGTTCGCCGCCTCCCAGGCCTGCACATCCGCCAGGCTGATGTGGTGGCTGGTGGCCTCGAACGGGCCGAACGCCATCACCACGGCGCGGCCGATCAGCTGGGACACGCTCAGGTCGGCGGTGGAGATCCGCCGGGGGTCCTCGGGATCGGGGACGAAGTGCGAGGGCGAGTCGATGTGCGTGCCGGAGTGGTCGCACATGATGAGCTGCTTGAATTCCGCGACGTCGTCCATCGACACGTAATCGGCGATGATGTATTTCGGATGCGTCGGGAAAGTGGGGATGCCGATTTCGAGCGTGTGGCTCAGGTCGACGATGTCGAAGCCACGCAGCGTATCGGCGAGACGGTCTATCTCACCGACGGCGTTTATCTGGGGAGTCATGCGAGTAGCGAAACACGCTCGCCGGAGAGGTAACAAAGACCACTTCTCACTTACCTAAGAGGAAATGGCTATAGGCCAAGTCTATGACGTCGCCCTTAGACTGCCCCTATGACAGTCACTCTGCGGCAGATCGAGTACGCGCTCGCTGTCGATGAAGCGGGGGCCATCTGCGCCGCCGCGAAAGCACTGCATGTCGCCCAGCCGTCCCTGTCCCAGCAGATCTCGAGCCTGGAACGCTCCCTGGGTGTCGTGCTGTTCGAGCGTACGGCGACGGGCACCTCCACCACTCCCGCGGGGCGGGCCTTCCTCGTCGAGGCCCAGCAGGCGATGCAGGCGGTCGAGCGTGCGCGGGAGGTGGCGGTCCGGGCGGCGAGCAGCACGCGCAAGGACATCATCATCGGCGCGAACGAGATGACGCCCACCCTGTGGCTGGCGAAGTCCGTGGCAACTCTGCGGGCGTCCGCGCCGAAGCTCTCGGCTCGCGTCGTGAACTTCGCCGACGCGGAATCGCTCATCGAGGCAGTCGGATCGGGCGGCATCGACGTCGGCGTCGGTCCTCTGCACGCGTCGTCGTGGCGGGAGCGAAAGCACCGCATCGGCTCACTGGAACTCGGGATGGCCGTTCCCCACGGCTCCTCCCCCACGACTTCTGTGCCAGCCGGGAGCCTCGGTGCACAGGAATGGGTCACCTGCCCGTCGAACGCTCCGGTCTTGACCGAACTACGGAAATCGATCGGCGACACGCGCACGGACGATCCGTCCGCGGCCAGTCTGAGTGCCGCCGTCTCCTACGTGGACGCCGGCCTGGGAGCGACCCTGGTGCCCTCCGGCTACGCCCTGCCCGCATCGCTCGACCTGGTGACCATCAATCCCCCGCCGACGGTGGACGTCTATGCCTTCGCCCTGCGCAGCACAGACGCGGTGACGTTCAACCGGATCGCTCGAGAGATCACCGCGCACGGTACCGCGCCCTGAAGGGGCGCGGGGAACTGCGCGACCAGCCACAACGGACCCGCAGCGTAAAACCGCCCTACGCGCGGCCCGCGGCCTTCTGACTGCGACGGGAGACGGAGTCGATAACCACCGCACCCAGCAGAACACCCCCAGTGATCATGTACTGGATCGACGTGTTCATGTTCAGCAGGTCGAGACCGGTCTGGATCGACTGGATGACGAGCATGCCGAGCAGGGCGGACCAGACGGAGCCACGCCCGCCGAACAGCGACGTGCCGCCGATGACCGCCGCGGCGATGGCCAGCATCAGGGTGTTGCCGCCACCGGCGGACAGCGTGGCGCTGGCGGTCTGGCCGGCGAAGAACATGCCGCCGACCGCGGCGAAGCCACCGGCGATCGCGAAGACGGAGATACGGACCATCGGCACGCTGATACCCGCACGGCGGGCCGCCTCCGTGCCGCCGCCGACCGCGAACACCTTCCGGCCGTAGGTGGTGCGGCGCAACACGAAGTCCATGGTGATCAGGCAGGCCAGGAAGATGACCAGCGCGTTGGAGACGCCGGCGGAGTTGTTCAGCACGGCCGCCGCGGCGAAGGACACGAGAGCCAGCAGGATGACGCGCAGCAGGATCTCGCCGGTGGGCCGGAAGGGCACGTTCGCGGCCTTGCGGCGGCGCTGCTCGTTGACGTTGCCGACGAGACTCAGCACGACGCCGAGGCCGGCCAGCAGGTAGGCGCCGATGATGGCCTGGTCCATGAAGAAGGAACTCTGGCCGAGCAGGTGGACCGGGCCGGAGTCGGACGGGATGTTGATGGTGCCGCTGTCGCCCAGCAGCCACAGCATCAGACCGTTCCAGCCGAGGAAGCCGGCCAGGGTCACCACGAAGGCGGGTACGCCGATCCTGGCGAAGAACCAGCCGTGCAGCGCACCGATCAGGATGCCGGTCATGATCGTGAGAGCGAGCGCGAGCCAGGCGTTCAGCCCCTGGTTTGCCACGAACACCGCGAACAGGGTGGACGCCAGACCGCTGACCGAGCCGACGGACAGGTCGATCTCGCCGAGCAGCAGCACGAACACCAGGCCGATGGCGAGCATGCCGGTGGCCGACAGGTAGTAGCTGATGTTCGCCAGGTTGTCGGCGCTCAGGAAGCGGTCGTTCTGCAGTTGGAAGATCGCCCAGATGACGATCAGGCCGATGACCACCGGCAGCGAGCCCAGCTCACCGCCCTTGATCTTCCGCTGGAACTCGGTGACGTAGCCCTTGAGGCCCTCCTCACGGACCAGCAGGCGCGGGTCGACGACGGCGACCGGCGCGGCGGTGGGGTCGTCGGCGGCCGCGGAGCGGGGGTTCAGGGTCTTCGAGGTGTTGCTCACTGTGCCGCCTCCGCGGTACGACGCCCCGCACGACGGGTCACGGCGTTGTCCGTGGCACCCGTGATCGCGGCGATGATCTCTTCGTGGCTGGTGTCCTTCACGGGGAAGGAGCCGTTGTTCCTGCCCAGGCGCAGGACGGCGACGGTGTCCGCGACCGCCTTGACGTCGGCCATGTTGTGGCTGATGAGGATGGTGCCGAGGTCGCGCTCGCGCAGCCGCTCGACGAGGTCGAGGACCTGCGCGGTCTGCTCGACGCCGAGGGCGGCGGTGGGCTCGTCGAGGATGACGACCTTCGGGTCGCCGATGAGCGCGCGGGCGATGGCGACGACCTGGCGCTGACCGCCGGAGAGGCTCGCGATCGGGATGCGCACGCTGGGGATGCGGATGGAGAGCGTGGACAGCAGCTCGCGGGCGTTCTTCTCCATCGACACCTCGTCGATGACGCCCCGGTGCAGCAGCTCGCGGCCGAGGTAGAGGTTGCCGACCACATCGAGGTTGTCGCAGAGCGCGAGGTCCTGGTAGACGGTCGCGACACCGAGACCCTGGGCGTCGTGCGGCTTGGTGATGCCGACCGGCGTGCCCTCCCACTCGATGACGCCCTCGTCGATGGGGTGGACCCCCGCGATCGTCTTGACCAGGGTGGACTTTCCGGCGCCGTTGTCGCCCACCAGGGCGACCACTTCTCCGGCATGGACCTCCAGCTCGACGTCGGTGAGTGCCTGCACCGCACCGAATCGCTTGGAGACTCCGCGCAACGCCAGCACGGGCGTAGCGGACACGTGAACCATCTCCTTCGCCGCTGACCGGCGGGAATACCGTGCGCGCCGGGGCGGGCGCGGTGGATGACAAGAGGTGGATGACAAGAGACGCCTATTCGAGGCCGGCCTTCTCGCAGGCGGCGGCGTAGCCGGCGGTGCAGATGTCGGCGACCGTGTAAAGGCCGTCCTTGACGACCGTGTCGTCGATGTTGTCCACCGTGACCGACACCGGGGTCAGCAGCCGGGAGGGGACCTTGTCGCCGGAGCCGCTGGTCTCGGTCTGGGTGGCGAGGGCGGAGATGTCCTTGCCCCGCAGCAGGTTGACCGCGAGCTGGGCGGCGGCCTCGGCCTCGGGCTTGAAGGCCTTGTAGATGGTGGCCGACTGGGTTCCGCTTAGGATGCGCTGGATGGCGGCGAGCTCGGCGTCCTGACCGGTCAGCGGGATGCCGCTGATGCCGGCGCCCTTGAGGGTGTTGGCGATGCCGCCGGCCATGCCGTCGTTGGCGGCGTAGACGCCCGCGATGTTCGTCGCGCCGAGCTGGGTGATCGCGGCGGACATCTTCTGCGCGGCGACGGTGTCCTTCCACAGGCCGGACTGCTCGTAGGCGATGTCGACCTTGCCGTCGAGGGCGTTGTGGGCGCCTTCCTTGAACTTGGCGGCGTTCGGGTCGGCGTCGTCACCATTGACCATGACGACCTTGGACTTCGGGGTCGCCTTGGAGCCGAGCGCGGCGAGCAGGGCCCGGCCCTGGAGCTCGCCGACCTTGACGGTGTCGAAGGAGACGTACGCCGAGACCGGGCCCTGGGCCAGGCGGTCGTAGGCGATGACCTTGATGCCCTTGTCCACCGCGGACTGGATGGAGGACTTGATCGCGGCGGAGTCCTGCGGGTCGACCACGAGGACCTTGACGCCCTTGGTCACCATGCTGCTGATCTGCTGAGCCTGCTTGGCGGGGTCGCCGGCGGCGTTCGCGTACTCGACGGTGCAGTCCGGGCAGAGGGACGTGACCTTGGCCTCGAAGTACGGCTTGTCGAACTTGTCGTAGCGCTCGGTGACGCTGTCCGGCAGGAGGAGGCCGACGGAGTTGCCGCCCGAGGAGGAGCCGGTGCTGTCACTGCCGGAATCGTCGTCCCCGGCCTTCCCACAGGCGGCCACGGAAAAAGCCAGCGAAACCGCGGCAGTGCCTATGACGAATCTGCGCATCGGTGCGTTCATTTCGGAATGCCTTCGAGAAAGGGCCGCAAGATGGCGGCCGGCTGGGGACTGCCGTATGCCTTTAGCAGAGCAGTCAAGCCGCATTCGTCCGCTTGTTACAAAGACCGGTTTCCTCTTCGGCGATAGGGCGAGCCTCTTACCCGGGATCAGGGAAATGCGCGGATCCGTCGTGCAGCCGGACGCGCGTCTCGGTGCCGTCGCTCCAGCGGACGGTCAACTCCCCCGCCTCGTCGAGATGTACGGCGGCCGAGTCCGCGAGAGGGACCGGTTCCGGGTCGGCGGTCAGCCGGGCGAGCGCGACGAAGAGCGTGCCGTCGGTCGTCGATCCCGCGAGGTCGTCGTTCAGGCCCACCACGGGCAGGAGTTCGGCGCGCGCCCCGTCCTGCGCCGCCCATCCGGTGATCCGCACGGAGGTGCCCTCCGGAGCACCGGACACCCTGAAGGCCCTCACCTCCACCGCCCCGCGCGCCAGCACCAGGCTCGTCACCCGGGCCCCGCCCGCCGTCCGGTGCCGGGAGGCGACCCAGCCCTCCCCCACGCCCAGCGGCACGATGTCCGTGCGGCTCGGGTCGTCGTCGACGATCACGCTGTTGTCGTACGACGGTGAGGGCCGCGTCACCGTCGAGTAGGCGAGCCGGGTGTAGTACGGGTCGTAGCGGACGTCCTCGCTGCCGTGGTTGTGGAGGCGGACCAGGCCGTCGGAACGGGTGGAGTGGATCAGCCAGTTGACCGGGTGGACCGGGGTCACGGCGTCGGAGCGTTCCGCCGGTCCTGGCTCCTCGGTCGCCGTCCACACCTCGTGGTCCGGCGGCAGGAGCAGGCCGAGGAAGCCCTTGCTGGCCCAGTAGGGGGACGCCGGGCCCGAATAGCCTTGCAGGAGCGCCTCGTCGGGGCCGTGCCAGCCGAGGGTGAGCAGGCCGTTGTCGTCCACGGCACCCCGGTCGAGAAAGTAGCGCAGCGCTCCCGAGGCCAGCCGTCGGGTCTCGCCCGGTGACAGGGGGGTACGGCCGGTCAGCGCGCCCAGCCACAGCGGGGACGTCGTGGCGAACCGGTACGTCAGGGAGCGGCCCTGGTGCATGGGGGCGCCGTCGCCGCCGAACAGCCGGGCGTAGTCCTCCAGATGGCGTGCGAGCCGGCCGCCGTAGAGGTCGAGCAGTTCGGGGTCGTCGGCGAGCCAGGCGTGCAGCACCGGGTAGAGGTGCATGGCCCAGCCGTTGTAGTAGTCGAACTTGCGGCCGTCGCCGTCGGTGTACCAGCCGTCGCCGATGTACCACTTCTCGATGCGTTCCAGACCGCGGTCGATCGCCGCGCGGGACGCGTCGGTTTCGTAACCGATGTCCTGGAGGAAGCCGCCCACGGTGACCGGGAACAACTCCCAGTTGCAGGGCCAGGCTTCGGCGGTGAGCGCGTCGCCGAGCCAGGCCGCGGCGCGCTGCCGGACGCCGTCGTCGAGACGGTCCCAGAGGAGGGGGCGGGTCAGTCGCAGGGCGAGGGCGATCGAGGCCGCCTCCACCAGCGGCTGGCTGCGGTCTTCGATACGCGGCCAGATACCCGAGACGCCCGCCGCGAGACCGTCCGCGTAACGCTCCAGCGCGGTCTCGTCCCGGAGGAAGGCCGCCAGCAGCAGCGTACGGGCGTAGCCCTCCAGGCCGTCCGACAGCCGGCCGGACCAGCTCGTGCGGTCGCCGGGCAGGTGGTACAGCGCACGGTCCTCGGTCGCGTACGGCTCGACCGCGGCGAGCAGGGCGTCGGCGGCGGCCTCCCAGTGGGCGCGGGTGTATCCGGTGTACGGGCTCAGGTCACGGTCGTCGCGGGGCAGTTCCATCAACAGCGCTTTCCTTCCGGCAAAGGCCTGGGGCGCTCCGGTTCCGGTCGAAGCGCCCCAGGGGCTCATCCCACCCGCACCAGGCCTAGGTCCTGTCTTTCGGACCAGCCCTGGGCCGCGGGGTCTGGCACGCACATCTGCCGCGTTGTCGTCAGTCGCCATGGCTCCGCCATGACTCCCTCCTCCGCCTTGCAGCTGCACGCACCAGACCCCGCTCACCCTGGCTCAAGAGGCGCCGTAGGACAATGTCGGGCCGGTCCGAAAGACAGGCCCTGGCACCAGATGCTGGGCGACGAGTTCTGCACGGGCCAGTTCCGCATACACCGTGGCCCCGTGCACGGAGGTGTGCGTGTTGTCCCGCTTCTCGTTGTACAGGTACAGCGCCTTGGACGCCTCGACTCCCAAGGACTCCACGAGCGTCTTCGTCTTCGCCGTCAAGTCGATCAGCGGGACGTCGTGCGCGGCGGCGACCGAGCGGGTCACGGCCGGGTGGTCGACGCCGAGGCCGTTGACCAGGAGCGCGGTGCCGTTGTTCAGGGTGCCGTCGGAGTTGAACCAGCGTCGCACGATGGGGGTCACCAGGACCGGGGTCCCGCCCTTCTCGCGTACGCCCGCGACCAGTGTCTCGAGATTGGCGCGGTATGTCGCCCCGTCGGTCGTCTTGTCGTTGTGGGCGAGCTGGATCAGGACGAGGTCGCCGCGGTGGATCAACGGCTGGACGGTGGCCCACAGTCGGGGATTCTGCAGGTAGCTGACCGTGCTCTCGCCGGAGTCGGCGTAGTTGGCGACGGACACGCCCTTGCGGAGGAACTGAGGCAATTGCTGGCCCCAGCCGGCGTACGGGTCGCCGGGCTGGTCGCAGACCGTGGAGTCGCCGACGAGGAAGATCTGGCGGGCGCGCCGGGCGGGGGTGACCTCGATGTCGGCGAGGGCGGGGGCCGAGCCGCCGATCGCCAGGTCGAGGCCCGCGGTGCCGTCGGGTCCGGTCGGTTCGCCCTCGGGGGTGCGGACGTTCACGGTGAAGCTGCGGGCGACGCGATCGCCAGCCTCGGTGGCCGTCTCGGGGAGGAGAGCGCGGCGGGTCTCGCCGGTGATGCTCGTGCTGGACGCGGTCTCGCCTCCGATGAGGACCTTCACGTCGTACGTGCCGGGCGGGAGGTCGAAGTGGCAGGCGGTGGCGGTGCAGTGGGACAGGTCCAGCGGCCGTTGGCGGGCCTGGGCGGGTGCGGCGGACAGCGCGGTTCCCAGCGTGACCGCCACCAGGGCGGTCAGGGCGAAACGTCTCATGCGCGGCTCCTCCGACGACAACAGCGGCAGGCTCGACAAGGCTTGGCCGCTGGACCGTATCGCGCTTGGCAAGCGCTTTCTAGACCCCGCGCGTCCACTGCTGGTTGCTCGCGCCGTTGCAGGTGTACGTGATGATCGCGGCGGAGTTGGCGGTGGACGCGCCGTTCACGTCCAAGCACTCGCCTGTCGCGCGGGACTTCACGTTCACGTAGCTGCCGGTGGTGGTGAGCGACCACTGCTGGCTGGTGGCCGACGCGTTGCAGTTCTCCTGGGTGACCGTGTTCGCGTTCTCCTGGACGCACAGGGAGCTGTTTCTCACGGCCAACTGGTAGTAGCCGCTGCCCACCGACTTGAACCAGTACCTCTGGTTCGCGCCGCCGTTGCAGTCGTACTGCTTGAGCTGCGCGCCCTGCCACAGCGACTGGCTGGTCACGTCGGCGCACTTGGAACTGTGCCGGGCGATCAGGGTGTTGTACGTGGCGCTCGCGCCGCTGATCGTGCCGGTGGCGGTGTCGATGGTGACCTCCGGCGACCAGGACATCGACATCGAGGTGGAGGTCGGGAAGGTCAGCGGCAGCCAGACGTAGCGGGAGTCGTTGACGGTGCCGCCGAAGGAGTTGCCCCAGCGGTCGCCCAGGTAGAGGTACGAGGTGGTCGACGTGCCCTGCACGGGGAGGACGTACGCGGTCTGCGAGCCGTAGGTCGTGGAGTCGCCCACGTTCTTCATCGCGGTCCACGGGCCGGTGATGTTCGTGGCGGTGGCGTACTGCTGCTGGTTGGGACTCCAGCCGGTCGCGCCCGACGTCAGCATGAAGTAGACGCCGCCCCGCTTGAACAGCGCCGGGGCCTCGCGGTGGCCGCCGTGCCAGGGGTCCGCGACCAGGGCGGCGATGCCGGTGTAGTCGCTGGTCAGGCGGTAGATCTGGAGGTCGTAGTTCTCGCGGGCGGCGGAGATCATGTAGCCGGCGCCGTCGGTGTCGACGAAGACCGTGATGTCGCGGGACATGTGCTGGCCGAGCGGGCGGAAGCTGCCCCGCCAGGTGTAGTTGCCGTCCACGGTGTCGGAGACGGCCACGGCGGCCCGGGCCTCGCTGTAGTCGGAACCGTTCTCCTTGTGCATCCACATCACGAACTTGCCGGTGGACGCGTTGTACATGACCTTCGGGCGCTCGATGTTGGCGGTGGCGAGCTCCGGGTCGCTGGCCTCGGTCAGGACGTGGTTCCTGAACTCCCAGTTCTTCAGGTCGCTGGAGCGGTAGGCGTCGACGTAACGGAAGGTGTTGTCGGCGTTGCGGTGCTCGCCGAACCAGTAGTAGTACGAGCCGACCTTGATGACCCCGCCGCCGTGGGCGTGCACGGGGGAACCGTTGACGTCGGTGAACTGCGTGCCGTTCACGATGGTCTGGGGTGCGGCCTGGGCCGGGCCCGCGGTGACCAGGGCGCCGGCCAGGGCCAGACAGAGGGCGAGCAGAACCGCGTACACACGTCTCATCTCACGCACTCTCCTTCGCGGAACCGGCCGCCGTGTCGGCCACGGGGATGCCGAAGTCGGGGGTGCCGTCCGGTTTCCAGCCGAGCTTCTGGACGCGGGTGTGCCGGTTGGGGTCGTTCAGCGGGTCGCCGACGATCTCCTTGTACTGGCGGGCGTGGTAGACGATGACGTCCGTGCGGCCGTCCTCGGCGACGGTGAAGCAGTTGTGGCCCGGCCCGTACTGCTTGGTGGTGTCGTTGCTGGTGAACACCGGGGTCGGGGACTTCGACCAGTTCGCCGGGTTCATGAGGTCGGCGTCGGCGTCCACCGTGAGCAGGCCCATGCAGTAGTTGTGGTCGGTCGCGCTGGCCGAGTACGACATGAAGATGCGGCCGTTGCGCTTGATGAACGACGCGCCCTCGTTGACCTTGAAGCCGATGGTCTCCCAGTCGTACTCCGGGGTGGTGAGCCGTACTTGAGGGCCCGTCAGGGTCAGCGGGTCGGCCATCTTCGAGAGCCAGATCGCGGTGTTGTTGTCCATGCCGGGCTCGTGCTGCGCCCAGGAGAGGTAGCGGGTGCCCCGGTGGGTGAAGGTGGTGGCGTCGAGGGAGAACGTCTCCCACGCCGTTTTCAGCTGGCCGCGCTCCACCCAAGTCCCCTTGAACGGGTCTCTGTTGGAGTTCTCCAGGACCCAGATCCGGATGTCCCACACGCTCTCGGCGGGCGCGGCGGCGAAGTAGATGTACCACTTCCCGCCTATGCGGTGGATCTCCGGCGCCCAGATGTGCGCGCCCATGGGGCCGGTGGCGTGCTTGGTCCAGACGACCGACTCGGCGGCGGTGGCGAGCCCGTTCAGGGTGCGGGAGCGGCGCAGGATGATCCGGTCGTACTCGGGGGCGGTCGCCGTGAAGTAGTAGTGGCCGTCGCTGTGGCGGTGGATGTGCGGGTCGGCACGGTTGCGGACGAGCGGGTTCACGAACGGCGCGGCCTTCCGGCTGGGTACGTCGGTGGCGGCGTGGGCCACCGAGGGGGCGGCGACCAGGGCACCCGCGGCCAGGGCGCCCTTCAGCATCAGTCTGCGGTCGAGGGCATGGGATTCGTAGCGGCTCATTCGGGCTGCCTCTCGGGGGGCGAGAAGTTTGATGTGCGGCTCGTTCGGGATCACGAACGTCATCTGTGATTACGAACGCCGAAAAGGTATGGGGGTGCCACGGGGAGGTCAACGGGACTGACGCGCCGAATTTTGGTCGGGCAGATTTCTGTTATCCGTCACCGACCGGCGCGTCTCCTGTGCGTGAGCAGCTTCCCCCACAAGACCGCAGCGGCGGCGGGCGCCTTCGCGGCCGTCGCCTTCCTGGTGACCACTCCCCCTGCCGAGGCCGCGGGCACCCGGGATGTCACCGCCGACGTCCTCGCGGACCGAGACGTGACACTCACCGGCGACACGGTCGTCACCGTGCCGTCGGGGACGACGACGTACGACGGCGCGTTCCACGGCGAGGGCACCCTGACCGTGCGCGGCACCGGCACCCTGGTCCTGACCAAGGACAGCGACTTCACGCTGCCGAAGTCCCGGCAGCGGCAAAGGGTCACGACGCAGGGCGGCAACCACCCGTACGTCACCACGGCCGACCCGGACCCGCCCGCGGTCACGGTCGAGCGCGGGGCGACGCTGCAGTACGGAAACGGCGGCACGACCGGGCTGATCGGCCGCTTCCCGTACAACACCCCGGCGTTCCGGCTCAACCAGGACAACATCCGGGTCGACGGCACCCTGCGGCTCTCCCTGAAGAGCGCCTACAACCTGGGCACCATCAGCGGCTCCGGGCTGATCACCCAGCCGAGGTTCCTCTGGGGCACCTGGGACATCTCGGGCACCCACCCCTTCTCCGGGGTGATCGACAACGGCACACAGGCGAACGCCGGACGACCGGAGTACGCGACGTCACTGCCCAACATGCGCAAGGTCCTCAACCAGGGCACCTGGACCGTCGACACCCCGCTGAGCCAGACCGTCACCCAGCGCATGGACTTCTACCAGCGCGAGTACGGCAGCGACATCAACGTCCAGTCCCGGCCCGGCAGCAAGGTCGTCCTCACCGGCCAGTACAGCTGGTCGAACCAGGGCGGCGACACCGACCCGTCGCTCAGCGACCCGGCCCTGAACTGGACGCCCGCACGCAAGAACATCAACAAGCGCGGCACCAACATCAAGGGCGCCAACGTCCAGTGGGGCGACGGCACCACGAACAAGATCTTCATGCCGGGGACCGCCGAGACCGTCTACATCAACTTGCTCGCGGCCAGGTCCCGTTCACTGCTCACCTTCGACTACAACGGGCCGGTGACCCTGGGCGCCCCCATCGGCGGCGGCGTCTTCCACGACACGCTGTCCGCACCCGGCGCCGGCGACATCGTCATCGCCGGGACACCCGGCAACGACGTCACCTTCGCGGCCAAGCAGTACTACGACGGCTCGACCACCGTGGAGAAGAGGGCGGTGCTGCGACTCGGCTCGGGCAAGCGGGGCGGCGACGGCTCGCTGCTGACGGGCACGGAGCAGCGGCGGGTGGTGAACGACGGCACGCTCGTCGTGCGGAACGTGACCGACCCGGTGAAACTGACGCACGTCAGCGGCAGCGGGTCGCTCGTGCAGTCGGGCGCGGCGACGACCACGCTCACGGGCGGCTCGGTGACGTACACCGGGACCACGACCGTCAAAAAGGGCACCCTGGCGCTGCGGGACGGGGCAACGCTCGTACGCAGCAGGGCGATTCGGCTCTTGTCGGAGGGGGCACGGCTGGACGCGGGTACGGGGGTACTGCGTGTGGCCACTGCCCTCTCCGGCAAGGGCACGGTGAAGGGCTCCGTGACGAACGACGGCGTGGTCGCGGGCGGTGTCGCCGTGACCGGTGACTACACACAGCGCGCTAAGGGCCAACTGGTCCTGGCAGAAAAGCCGTTGAAGGTCGCGGGAGCGGTCAGGCTGGCCGGGGACCTCGATGTATCCGCCGCCGGTACGCGGCCCGCACGTGAGATCACCGTCCTCAACCACACCGGCCGGGCGAAGACCACCGGCACGTTCACCGGTCTGAAGGAGGGCGCCCGGCTGAAGCTCGCGAACACGACGTACCGGATCAGCTACCGGGGCGGCGACGGCAACGACGTCGTCCTGACGACGAAGGCGGCCACCGCGAGCTCCTCCCCGACCGCCTCCACCCGCGCGGCGGCCGGCGCGGCGCCCGCGGACACGCCCACGGCAAGCGCGGAGAGCGAGACGTTCGGCTGGTGGCCGTACGCGCTGGGGCTCGGCCTGCTGGGCGGGCTGATGGTGCCGGCGACGCGACGGATACGGGGCCATGGGGGACGGCGGCGGGGCGGGCGGCACGCGGCGTAGTGGAAGAGCGGGGCGCCCCACATGGTGGGTGATCCGCTCACGCACTGGACACGGACGGCCGTCCGCCGCGTGCTCGACTAGCGTCGTGACATGACCAGCGACACCTCTCTCTCCCTGGCGGACGCCCTCGCCGCCGGAACCGTCGTCCTCGACGGCGGTATGTCCAACCAGCTCGAGTCCGCCGGGCACGACCTGAGTGACGAGCTGTGGTCGGCGCGGCTGCTCGCCGAGCAACCTGAGGCGATCGTCGAGGCCCACCTCGCGTACTTCGAGGCGGGCGCGAATGTGGCGATCACCTCCAGTTATCAGGCCACCTTCGAGGGCTTCGGCAAGCGCGGGATCGGCGAGGAGCGGGCGGCCGAGCTGCTCGCGCTCAGTGTGGAGCTGGCCCGCGAGGCCGCTCGTCGCGCGCGGACGGACCGGCCGCTGTGGGTGGCCGCGTCGGTGGGCCCGTACGGGGCGATGCTCGCGGACGGCTCCGAGTACCGGGGGCGGTACGGGCTGAGCGTGGACGCGCTGGAGCGTTTCCATCGTCCGCGGCTCGAGGTGCTGGCCGGCGCCCGGCCCGACGTACTGGCGCTGGAGACGGTGCCCGACGCCGACGAGGCGACCGCGCTGCTGCGGGCGGTGCGGGGACTCGGCGTCCCGGCCTGGCTGTCGTACACGGTCGACGGGGAGCGCACGCGTGCCGGTCAGCCGCTGGAGGAGGCGTTCGCGCCGGCCGCCGACGCGGACGAGGTGATCGCGGTCGGGGTGAACTGCTGCGCGCCCGAGGACGTCGACGGCGCGATCCGGATCGCGGCCCGGGTGACCGGCAAGCCGGTCGTCGTCTACCCCAACAGCGGCGAGGCCTGGGACGCCGGGGCCCGTACCTGGACCGGCCGCTCCAGTTTCGCGCCCGAGCAGGTGCGGGGCTGGCAGGACGCGGGGGCGCGGCTGATCGGCGGGTGCTGCCGGGTGGGGCCTCAGGCGATCACCTCGATCGCGCGCTCGCTGTAGTAACTCCTGCGAAGCATGGGCTCAATGAGGACTTCACGCGCCGATGATGAAGTCCTCATACCCGTCCGCCGATCATGGAGGCAGCCGTGTCCGAGCCGCCCACGCAGGACCAGTTGGACGCCTATGTGAGAACCCGGCTGGCGCTGGCCGGGTTCGATCTCGCCCTGCTGCCGGAGGAGGCGGACCCCGACACCGGGGTGCCGACGCGGGCCCAGGCACTCGCCGCACTGCGGTCGTTCGTGGCGGCCACGCCCGGCGCGATCTCCGGCTGGGCTCCGCCGGCCGACGGGCCCGAGTACGCCCAACAGGCCGCGCCGCCGCTGCTGTACCCGTCGATCACCGAGGCCTGGACCGGGAAGGCGGACCCGCGATGAGCCGTGCTCTCAACCGGCGTGTGTTTCTGGCGAGTTCGATGGCCGTGGCGAGCGGAGCGGCACTCCAGGCGTCCGCGACCCCGGCGCGGGCCGCTGCAACGCCCGTACGCATCCCCGACGTCGACGTACGGCAGGCCGCCCGGACCGACCCCACGGAGGCCACCCTCGCCGAGGCCGTCACCCTCATCAGGCGCCGCAGGCTCACGTCCACGGCGCTGACCGAGGCGTATCTGGAGCGGATCGAGCGCTACGACGCCACCTATCAGGCGTACGCGGAGGTCACCTCAAAGGCCGCGCTCAAGGCGGCGCGTGCGGCGGACCGCGGATCGGGAGGCGCCCTGCGCGGCATTCCGCTGTGCATCAAGGACAACTACTTCACGCGAGGCGTGCCGACGCGCTGCAACTCGTACATCTTCGAGGACTTCGTCCCGGACGAGGACGCCACGGCCGTGACGCGGCTGACCGCGGCCGGCGGGATCGTGCTCGGCAAGGGGCAGATGGGGCCGCTCGCCACGACCCGGGCCACGAAGCCGAACGGCACGGTCACCACGGTCAACGCCTGGACGCCCGAGGACCCGTCCGTCGACCCGGGCGGTTCGTCGACCGGTCCGGCCTGTGCGGTGGCGGGGCGGCTCGCGGCCTCGTCGATCGGGACGCAGACCGGCGGTTCGATCGTCCTGCCGTCCAACCAGCAGAACCTGACGGGACTGAAGCCGACGATGGGCCGGGTGTCCGTGCACGGCGTCATCCCGCTCTCCTTCACCCGCGACCACGCGGGACCGCTCGCGCGGGACGCCATGGACGCGGCGATCATGACGCAGATCATGGCCGGGCCGGACGCGAAGGACCCCCGCACGCTCGGGCTGCCCGCCGTGCCCGACCTCGTCCGCGCCGCCACACCCGTCGTCTCCCGAAAGGGCGCGGTCCGGATGCGCCGGGCCACCCGGGTCGGGGTGCCCGCCGATTTCCTGTCCGGGCAGAAGGAGCTGCGCGGTGCGTTCCTGGACCGGCTGGAGGCGCTGGCCGGCGTGACGCTCGTCGGGGTCACGTACCCGGACGACTGGACCCTGCTGACGGGCACCTTCAACGCCGCCCGGCTCGCGGAGCGCACCGAGCCCTTCCGGCACTGGCTGCGTACGGATCCGGCCAAGTTCGGTGTCTCGCTGCTGAGTTGGCTGCAGGGCCTGATGCTGTCGGGCGACGAGTGGATCACGGCCCAGCGGGCCAAGAACCATCTGCTGCGGGAGGTGCTGGACGGGGTCATGAGCCGCTGCGACGTCGTCCTGCAGACCGGCCCGGTGCCCTTCGACATCCTCGGGCTGCCCGAGATCGCCTTCCCCATCGGCTTCGACGCCGCCGGCCTCCCGGTCGGCGCGATCCTCGGCGGCCACCCGTACGAGGAGGACCGGCTGCTGGAGCTCGCGGCGGCCTATCAGGCGGTCACCGACTGGCACACCCGGCGGCCGGCGGATCCGGCGACGACGACGGCCCGGCTCAAAGCCACGGTGCCGCGTCCGCGACTGTCGGCGGAGGAGGCCGCGGAAGCCTCGGCATAGCCCCGCGGCCCTCCGGCGGACGGACCGCCGCACTTCTCTCGTCCCCGGCCCTCCGGCGGGCGGACCGCCGCAGCTCTCTCGTCCCCGGCCCTCCGGCGGGCGGACCGCCGCAGCTCTCTCGTCCCCGGCCGTCCCCCACTGCTAGCCTCCGCATCGGGAACCGGTTGCCGCCGTGTTGCCGCAGCTGAACAGCGGGGTGGGCGGGACATGACGAGGAAGAGCGCGGACGCGAGCCGTAGCACCATCCGGGATGTGGCGGCGCGCGCGGGTGTGTCCGCGTCGACGGTGTCGCGGGTGCTGGGCGGGGTGTATCCGGTGAGCTCGGCGACCCGGACCCGGGTCATGCGGGCGGTGGGCGAGCTGGACTACGTCGCCGACGCGCGCGCCAAGGCGGTCGCGGGGGTCGGCACGCCCACGCTGGCGTTCGTGCTGGAGGACATCACCGGACCGTCGTTCGCGCACATGGCGCACGGCGTGGAACGGGAGGCGACCCGGCTCGGCCATCTGTGCGTGGTGTGCAGCACGGACGGCGACGTCCGGCACGAGCTGGAGTTCGTCGAGATGATGCGTGCCCAGCGGGCCGCCGCCGTCATCCTGGTCGGTGGCTCCGCCGACACCCCCGAGTACCGCGAGCGCACGCGCCGGATGGCCGACCAGCTGGCGTCGGCGGGCTCCCGGCTGGTCCTGTGCGGCCGCCCCCCGCTGGGGCCGGGCGCACCGGTGACGGTCATCGAGTACGACAACGAGGGCGGTGCCTACGCCCTGGTCGCCCATGTCCTCTCCCAGGGCCACCGCCGGGTGCTGTTCCTCGGCGGCAAGCCCGACCACACCACCGCGCAGGGCCGTGAGCGCGGCTACCTCGCCGCGCACCGCGCCCGCGGCCTGGAACCCGACCCGGCGCTGCTCCTCCACGGCGACTTCACCCGCGACTCCGGCCACCGTCTGATCCGCGAGGCGCTCAAGCGGGGGCTGGAGTTCACGGCCGTGGTCGCGGCCACCGACATGGTCGCCGCTGGCGCGCTGACCGCTCTGCACGAGGCGGGCCTGACCGTTCCCGGCGATGTCTCGCTGGCCGGTTACGACGACATCCCCTTCGCCCGCGACCTCCACCCGGCCCTGACGACGGTCCACGTCCCCTACGAGGAGCTGGGCCGTCTCGCCGTCCGTACGGCACTGGGCCGCACCTCGGAGACCCCGGACGAGCACCTGCTGCTGGGCACGCATGTCGTCGTCCGGAACTCCGTGGCGGCGAAGTAGCCGGTTCAGGACCGCCGTACCGTACCCGGCAGCCGCAACCGTCGTACGACCGACCGCAGTTCCGCACCGCGCGCGACGACCGCGCCGTCCGCGGGCTCCGATTCCGGCACGGCTTCCCGAGCCCTCGCGTCGGCGGCCCACAGGGCGAGTTCCGCATCGCGCGGGCCGAACGCGATCTCCGGCTCGCCGTCGCCGAACATGCGGACCGGATGGGTGCCGTCCCAGTGCCGCCAGCCCGGGTCGCCGTCGGTCGCGAAGCGCACCCAAGCCGAGTGCATCGCGTCCGCCAGCTCCTGCGGGGCGCCCTCGCCGGCCAGTTTCCGTGACTCGGGGACGTCGCCGGTGTCGAAGACGAAGCCGAGCTCCAGGGCGTGGCAGGAGCCGAGGTCGGGGAGGCTGGAGGGCCAGGTGAACTCGTAGACGTACGACGACCGCGGGCGGGCGTCGGCCAGGCGGAGCAGCGGCAGACGCAGCAGGTGGTCGGTGACCAGCTGGCCGACGATCTCGGCGGTGCCGGCGTCCGGGCGCAGGGCGCGGTAGCCGCGCGGCACCTCGTGACCGCAGCGGCAGCGGGCCATGGCGCCGGCCAGGGCGACAGGCCCGAGCCGGTCGACGCGCTCCAGCAGACCGCCGGGGACCAGCCACAGCCGGTACTCGTCGCGGGTCCAGCCCATCATCAGTTCGACGCCCCGCGCCGCGTCGCCCTCCACCAGGGCCTCCAAGGGGTCGCGCGGGACGACATCGCCGTCGACCACGATGCCGAAGGCGGGCCCGCCGAGCACGGGGCTGCTGAGCTTGCCCACGTCGGCCTGGGTGCGCAGGAGGAGTTCCCGGTCGACGTCGGCGAAGGCCGCGGCGGTGGCGGGGATCTTCAGCCGGGTGGCCATACGGCGCACCATCCGCCGTACCTTGTCCCGCTCGGCGGCCTCCGGCGGCCCGCTCTGCAGCACCGCACGCCGGATCAGGCCCTGCGCCTGCGGGGCGGCCAGCAGTGCGCCGGTGCTGATCGCGCCGGCCGACTGGCCGAACAGGGTCACCTGCGCGGGGTCGCCGCCGAAGGCCTCGATCGAGGCGTGCACCCATTGCAGTGCGGCGAGCTGGTCGCGCAGGCCGGGGTTGGCGGGGGTGTCCGGAAACAGTCCGTAGCCCTCCACTCCCAGTCGGTAGTTGACCGAGACGAAGACGACGCCGTCGCGGGCGAAGCTGCTTCCGTCGTACACCGGTACGGCGGAGGACCCGCGGGTCAGGGCGCCGCCGTGCAGCCACACCATGACCGGGAGCCGGGCGCCCGGGCCGGGTTCGGGGGTCCAGACATTGAGGTTGAGACAGTCGTCGCCGGGGACGACCGGGTCGGAGAGGTACTGGGCGAAGGCCTCGGAGTACGGCGGTTTCGGCGGGGTCGGGCCGAAGGCGCCCGCGTCCCGCACCCCGTCCCAGGGTTCCGGCCGCTCGGGCGGCCGGAACCTGCGGGGGCCGAACGGGGGCGCCGCGTACGGGATGCCCCGGAACACCGCGACGCCCTGCTCGTACCGGCCGCGCACGGCCCCGTACGGTGTCCTGATCACCGGACGTTCCGCCGGCTCCGTCACCTGCCCCACCTGGTCTGCCGCCATGCGCCCACCTGCTTCTCGCCGCGCTTCGTGCACCCTGCACATGTCAGAGCACCACATCACGATCGACTATTCCGGTGAGCGAGGTGGCCTGGAGGGCTATTTGGCGTACATCAGCGTGCCGAAGCCGAGCTGGTCGTAACCTCCGCTGGTGGAGCCGTAGTCGCCACCGCCCCCCTCCGGGTGGACCGACTGGGCGATGCGCTGCAGGTAGGGGACGGCCAGGTTGCGGCGGCGCCGGTAGTGGGAGTCGAGCATGGCCCACACCGGGCGGACCTGGCCGCGGGAGGCGTCGGAGATGACCGTGTGCTCCCGGTAGTCGCAGTTGACGCCGGTTCCCCAGGTGTACTTCGTGAACGGCACGGTCTCACCGAGGTTGTACTTGGCGACGTACTGAGCGGCCTTCATGAACCGGTTGCCGTCGTAGCCGTACAGGTCCTCGCCCTGGTTCCAGGCCATCTCGCAGATGGCGCCCATCTGGCCCATGCCCATGACGGTGTGGCCCTGGTCCCGGCCCGACTCCTGCCACTGGCCGAGGTTGTCCGGGTGCAGGAACGGCACGGCCTTGCGGATGGCGCCGTTGCCCGCGCCGTTCTTGAAGTAGTTCACGGCCTGGTCGTACTTGGCACCGTCGTCGCACAGAATGCCGATGGCCAGGACGGACGCGACGTTGCACAGGTCCCAGTTCGCCCAGTAGTTGGTGATGCAGGCGCCGTTGTGCTGGGTGAGGAACTGGTTGTTCAGCGGGTAGAACACGTCGCGCATCATGTTCTGGAACCGGCCGAGGTCAAAGCCGGGGTATCCGCGCATGAGCTCGGCCGCGTTGGCGAACTGCCAGCCGTAGATCCCGGCGGCGAGGAACCGGTCGGCGTTTCCGGTGATGGTGGTGAGCGTCGACGACCAGGCGTTGAGGATCCGCACGGCGCAGTCGGCGTTGTCCCGGGTGCCGCCCACGTGCCAGCGCAGCGCGTTCTGGTAGGCGGCGGCGATGTCGTTGTAGAGCTGGGGGTAGTTCTGGCCGTCACCGCCGCGGATGACGGTCGCCGTCGCGCGGGGTGTCCAGGTGGACTGCGAGCGGCCGTTGGCGGTCAGCCTCCGCCAGCCGGACAGCCAGGGGTCGTCGCCCGCGGCGACCCTGACCTTGGCCCGGTTGATGTCACCGGCGTTGTGCAGCATGCCGGGGTGGGTGAAGGTCGCGGGGGCCGCGCCGGCCGTGCTGCCCGTCAGCACGGCCGTGGACCCGCCGGCGGCGAGGGCGGCGGTGAGCCCGCCGGCGGTCCTCAGCAGACCGCGGCGGCTCAACTCTGGTGTGGGGAGGTGCCGGTGGGGGGAAGTGCGGCTCATTGGTGCATCTCCGTTCCGTGGAGGATCTACATGGGGGTGATGCTCACCTCGTCGAACTCGGTGGTGCAGCGGGCCAGTTGGTCGCGGGAGCAGACCACGAGGCCCACGTGGTAGGGGGCGTCACCGAACCCGGGGATCTCGCCGGTGGCGAGGGTGGTCCAGGTGGCGCCGTCATCGGTGGACAGGGCAGCGGTGAAGGCGGTCCCGACGCGCTTCAGCCGCAGCAGGGAGGGCAGGGCGGCTGCCCCGTTCCCGGTGAACGCCGACCGTCCGGCGACGGTCGTGCGCAGCATGAGCTGCGCGGTGGTCCCGCCGGTGACGATCGCCCCGGCGGCCTGGTCGAACGGTGACAGCGACTTGGCCATCAGCAGGCCCACCCGGTCGGCACTCGCGCCCGTGCGGGAGACGAGCCGGGCGGTGATCTCGCAGTCGCCGGTGACGGGCCGTCGTACGAACTGCCCTGTCATTCCCTGGTTGTTGACGGTCAGATCGACGCCCGCACCGCGCACGGTGAAGGTTCCGTCGTGGTACGACGTGCTGCCCGGCGTGCGGATCGCGACCACGCCCAGCGTCCCGAAGGCGCGCTCGTCGAGGACCGGGTCACCGAGGTCGCCGTACGTCCAGGGCGCGGGCGGGGGTGTGCCGACGGTGAGGGTGAGCGTGCCGGTGCCGGTGCCGGAGGCGTTGGCCGCGGTGGTGGTGACCCTGAACTCGCCGCTCTCGGTGGGCGTTCCGGAGACCAGGCCGGTGCGCCTGTCGAGCCGGAGGCCGTCGGGCAGCGCGTCCGCGCCGAACCGTATGGGCTCGTGCGAGGCGCGCAGGAGGTGGTGGAAGGGGATGCCCTTGTTGCCGAACGCCTCGGTGGTGGAGGCGAGTTGGGGAACGCCCGGGGTCGGCATCGGGGCGGAGACCGGTTCGGAGAGCGGGCCCCGTCCGGCGCAGTTCGTCTTCGCTACGACGTAGTGGTACGTCGTCCCGGGCGTCCCGGTGGCATCCGCGTACCGGACGCGGGTGCCGAAACCGACAGGGCCGATGCCTGTCGCGATCGTCTCGAAGGGCCCCTCGGCGCCCGTGGAGCGCAGCACCTTGTAGCGGGCGGAGAGATCGGGGTCGGTCCAGGTCAGCTCCACAGCGTCGGCGCCGGTGGACGCCTTGAGGCCGGTGGCTCTGCGAGCGGGGCGGGGCACCGACCAGACCTCGCCGGCCGAGGCCGAGAGGACGGTGACGTTGTCGAAGGCGCCGGTGCCGGTCTCCGCGTACTCCTCGTCGACGCCGAGGCAGGAGGTGAGGACCAGGCCCGCGGCGGCGGTGCGGCCCAACTCGACTTGTGTGGAGCCGACTTCGGTCCAGCGGATGCCGTCCGGGGAGATCGCGCCGGTGCAGCGACGGCCTCTGCGGGTCACCCGCACCCAGTAGGGCGCCCGCAGCCGGTAGCCGTCACCCGCGCCTTCGACGTACGGGGCCTGAAGCGGGGTCGCCGACTCCGGCAGGGAGCCGAGGTCAGAGATCGGGAAGGCTGCGTTCACGGTGATCGCCTGCTGCTGGGTGGGCGGCACGGGCGTGCTGCCGGTCCCGGAGACAGCGGCCCCGGTCTTGGGCCGTACGCTCCACACGCCGCTCCAGGTGTGCAGCGGCAGTCCCTGGATCAGCATCGAGGCGTGCGCGGCGTCCGCGTCGAGGGAGTCGCGCAGGGTGACGCCGATCTTGGCGTACTGCGAGCTGAGCGGAAACACGATCCGCGCGGTGATCGTGCCGTCTCCCGGCAGCGGGAGGTGGACCGAGCGGTAGGTGTCGGCGGTGCCGGACGCCTCAAGGACGAACCGTTCACCGTCGAAGGCGGCGGAACCGGGGATCTTCACCGGGCCGATGTCGTGGGTGGACCAGGGGGCGGGGAGACCGGCGGTGGCGGAGGTGCTCGCCGAATCGCCGCTGCTTCCTTGGGAGTTCGTAGCGGTGACCGTGTAGTGGTACGTCCGGCCGGGACGTACGCCGTCGTCGGTGTGCAGTGTTCCGTCGACTGCCGACGCGATCTCCTCGTACGGCCCCTCGGGGCTGCTCGCCCGGCGGACGGTGTACGAGGTCGCCCACGCGGAGGGCAGCCAGGCCAGGGTGACTCCCCTGTCATGGCCGGTTGCCGTGACGCCTGCCGGGGCCGTCGGGACGGTGGGGGCGGGCGCCCTGGTGCCCGCGTAGGTGAACGTACCGAAGCTCGGCAGATCGTCGTTGCTGCCCTCGACGACGCGGGCGCCGCCCGTGCCGCGGAAGACGGCCGCCTCGGTGTACGGGGTGTCGAGGCCGCGGACGCCGGCGTAGTGGGCGTAGTACATCTCGTAGATCGGGGGGATGTTGCCGCGGACGCGGTCCGAGACGGTCGTCTTGATGTACTTGCCGGTGCGGTCGAGGTCGGGGGTGAAGGGGACGTCGCCGCCGAGGTTGTAGCGGGCGGCGTACTCGGCGTTCGCGAGGATGCGGTGGTCGTCGAAGGCCCAGAGGTCGACGCCCTGGTTCCAGGCGACCTGCGCGGCGTCGCCCATCAGGCCGACGGCGAGCTGCTCGTGGCCTTGGTCGCGTCCGCTCTCCTGGCCCTGACCGGTGTCGGCGACGACTCGGTTGCGGACGCTGCCGTTGCCCGCGCCCGCCGCGGCGAACCGCAGCGCGTCCTCGAAGAGAGTGCGCTCCTCGCAGAACACGCCGATGGCCAGGATGGACTGAAGGGCCGTCAGGTCCCAGTTGCCGTTGGCGTAGAGCATGTAGCCGGAGATCGCCGGATACCAGACGTCGAGGAAGGACCGCTCGCAGCGGGCGATGTCCGCGTCCGTCCAGCCGTCGTAGCCGCTGTGGCGGAGCAGCTCGGCCGCGTTGACGAACTTGAAGACCTGGAGCCCGGCGCCGAGTGGCCCGTCGGCTCCGGTGATCATCGTCAGGGAGGCAGACCAGGCGTTGAGGATGTCGCGGGCCTTGTCGGCGTGGGCGCGGTCGCCGGTCACGCACCACATCAGGGCGTTCTGGTAGGCGGCGGCAGAGTCGGCGACGGCCTGGCTCTGGAAGTTGGTGGGGCCGCGGCCCCAGGAGGTGATCTGGCCGGTGTTCTGGATCGAGTACGTCGACTGCGAGCGGGCGTGGGCCGCGAAGGCGAGGTAGCCGTCGTGGACGGGCGACTCCTTCGCGGCGACCGCGGCCTTCATCCGCGCCAGATCGGCGGCGCTGTGCAGCAAGCCGGGGTGGGTGAAGGAGCCGGCAGCGGTCTTCTTCCCGGCCGCCCGGGCCGTGCCGGGCGCGAGCAGCCCGCTCGCGCCCGCCACCAGCAGCAGGGCGGCCGTGCCACCGAGGAAGCCCCGGCGGCTCGGGGCGGGAGTCGTCATGACGCGGCGGCCGCCTCTGCCTCGGCGGTGGTGAGGAACTTGAGGTTCGTCACGTGCTCGTTGACGAACATGGGCACGCCGTCCGCGGCCAGATACCATGCCGGCTTGCCCGTGCTGTCGGCGATCACCCTGCCGTTGACGCGGAGGTTCTCGAAGGTGACGTCCTTGATCGCGTGCTCCGCGTCGAGGCCGGCGATGATCGAGAGGTCGGCGTTCTTGCCGTTGTAGGTGAGGTCCTTGATGTAGACGGACTCGATGCCGCTGCCTGCCGAGGTGTTGTACTTCGGGTTGTACTCGACCCGCATGTGGATGAGCTGGCCCCAGCGGAAGTCCTCCACGCGGATGTCGTCGAACCTGACGTCCCGGACGATGTTGCTGTCGCCGACCATGAAGGCGATGGCGCCCTGGTACGTCACCTGCGGCTCGCGGTGGTCGAGGATGTCGATGTTCTCGTAGCGCAGGTTCTCCAGCACCTCGGGGGTGTCGGTGTTGCCGTGCACGCCGATGTTGATCGGGTGGGCGACGTCGGCCCAGAGGGAGCAGTTCTTGACGGTGATGTTGCGGGTGTCGCCGTAGAAGTCCCAGCGGTGGGTGTAGAGGGCGACGCAGTCGTCGGAGGTGCGCAGGAAGCAGCCGTCGATCGTGACGTTCTCGGAGCAGTAGAGCTGGATGCCGTCACCCCAGCCCTGGTGACTGAAGGCACGCAGATTCCTGATGGTGAGGTTCTTGGACTCGGCGACCCTGATGTTCTCGTACCGGGGGTTGAGGATCGTGACGCCGTCGATCGTGACGTTCTCGCACTTGCGGACGAAGACAGCGCCGCCGGTCGTGTCGTAGACCACGCCGCGGCCGATCAGCCGGGCGTTCTCCACGTTCTCGAAGATCACGGCGGAGGTGAGGACGGCGCCCGCGGCCAGGTAGACGGCCGTGCCGTCGGGCACCTTCAGCGTCCGGTCGGGGTGGGTGTGCAGACCGGGCCCGAAGTACATGACCTTCTTGTCGCCCTCGGTGGGCACGTTCTGCTCGATCGGGTTCGCGAACAGGTGCAGGCAGTCGAAGATCTTGTCGTCGATCTGGACGACGAGATTGCGGGGCCGGTCCAGGGTGAAGCGCGCGGTGCTGCCGAGCACCTCGGGCTTGATGCCGTACGAGTCCGGGCGGATACGGACCTTCTCGCCGCCGCCCGGGTTGTACGTGACCTCGACCTCGACCGTGCCGGAGAAGTCGAAGGCGGCCCAGGAGGAGTTCTGGGCCCTGTTGCTGCCGGTGTTCGCGTCGATCAGCGCGAGCTTGGCGAGGTAGACGCCGAGCTTCTGCCAAGTGCCGCCCAGCGTCCGGACCTTGACGGTGAAGGAGTTGTTGACAGGCACCTTCGGAAGCGTCGGGTGGATGACCACGCTGTCGCCGGCGGTTCCGGTCTCCTCGGCTACGGCGGCCTGGGCGGTGCCCGCGATGCTGCTCGCCAAGCCGGCGGCGGCGATGACACCGGCGGCCTGGAGGGTGGTCCGGCGTGACAAGGGCGCGTTCATGCGTAACTCCTTGCAAAAGGTTCGGTAAGAGGGGCTACTTGAGAGCTACTTGAGACCGGTGGTGGACATCCCGGCGACGAAGCCGCGCTGGGCGACGAGGAAGATCAGCAGGATGGGGACGACGTACATCACGGAGCCCGCGGCAAGGAGGTTGTTGACCGGCAACCCGCCGTCCGTGACATAGGAGGTCATGATGGCGACGGAGAGCGTGGTCCTGTCGCTGGACAGGAGCAGCATCGGAGCAATGAAGTCGCCCCAGCTCCAGGTGAAGGCGATCACGAAGCTCGCGGACAGGACCGGCCAGGACTGCGGCAGGAAGATCCGCCAGAAGATCCCGGCGTAACCGACGCCGTCGACGATCGCGGCCTCCTCCAGTTCCTTCGGCATCCCGGCGAAGAACTGCCGGAAGAGGAAGACCAGATACGGAGCGGCCGACAGCCCCCACAGCACCCACGGCCAGTAGGTGTCGACCATGCCGACCTTCGCGAAGATGAGGTACGTCGGGAAGAGCGTGATCATCTGCGGCAGCATCATCGAGCCGAGCAGCACGCCGAACAGGACCTTCTTGCCCGGAGCGTTCAGGCGGGCGAAGCCGAAGCCGACCCAGGCGGAGCTCAGGGTGACGAGGGTGGCGTAGATCAGGGAGATGATGAGGGAATTGCGGGCGTAGCCGAGGAAGTCGATGGCGGTGAAGGCATCGGCGAAGTTGTGCCACTGGAAGTTCTCGGGCAGCCAGCGCACCGGGGAGGCCGCCAGTTCGGGCGTGGTCTTCAGACCGGTGATGACCAGCCAGCCGAAGGGGCCGAGCATCAGGCCGGTGACCACGACGAGCACGGTGTAGAGGACGAGACGGGACGTGCGTACCTTGGGGGTCACGGTGGTGGCGGTCACTTCTTCGCCTCCGGGTCGACGTTGTAGAACACCACACCGGACGTGAACTTGAAGATCAGGCCGGTCGCGATGAGGATCAGGACGAAGAGCACCCACAGGAGCGCGGAGGCGTAGCCGTAACGGCCGAGCGCGAAGTACTGCGCGAACACGTGCATCATGTACATGTAGTTGGACTGCGGGATCGAAGTGACCCCCGCCGGGGTGGCGTTGGCGGCGAGCAGCATCGGCATGATGGTCTGCACCGAGGCGATCATCCCGGTCACGGCCTGGAAGAGCAGGACCGGCGAGAGCAGCGGCACGGTGACGCTGCGGAAGGTACGCCAGGCGCTCGCGCCGTCGATCCGGGCCGCCTCGTGGAGTTCGCGGGGTACGTCCTGGAGCCCGGCCAGCGAGATGATCATGATGTTTCCGGCTGCCCACAGGACCGTCATCAGGATCACGTAGCGGGCGTACGGGTCGTCGAGCCAGGCGATGGCGTCGATGCCGAAGATGTTGAGGACGCCGTTGGTGGCGCCGGAGTCCCGGTTGAAGAGCTGCTTGAAGATGAGGCCGGCACCCACCGGCGGCACCACGGCCGGCAGGTAGAGCAGGGTGCGCCACAGGCCGCGCGCCTTGAGCGGCCGGTTGACCAGGACCGCGAGCCCCATTCCGGCGATGATCGACAGCGGTACCGAGGTGATGGCGAACAGACCGGCGCGCCCCAGGGCGTCCCAGGTCACCGGGTCGGAGAGCAGCTCCTCGTAGTTGCCGAGGCCGACGTAGCGCCAGTTGGGGGAGATGCCGTCGAAGGTGGTGAAGCTCAGCCACAGCGCGTACGCCATCGGGCCGATGGTCAGCAGCAGGAAGCCGATGATCCAGGGCGAGGTGAACATGTAGAACGCCCGGTGCCGACGGGCGGTCATGGAGGTGCGGGGCGCGTCGCCGGAGCGTACGGCGCCGGTGCGTGTGACGGCCTTGGGCAGCTCCGCGACTTCTGGTATCTCGCCGACTGTCATCCCACCTGCTCCTTACCGCGCTTCAGCTGCTCGTTGAGGGCCGAGTTGAGGCGTCCCGCCAGGCGATCGACGGAGATCTGGCCGTTCATCGCGGCCGGCATGACCTGGTTGATCAGGGCTTCGAAGGCGTCCCACTTGGCGTAGGGGGTGAAAGGAGTCACCGAGAAGTGCTCCAACTCGGCCTGCTGCACCTTGAGGACCCGCTTCTGGTAGTCCTTCTGCGGCATCAGCGGGCGCAGCGACTTGAGCGTCGGTATCCCCCAGCCGCCCTCCGCGCGCGCCTTGGCCGGCGCTTCGCCGAAGAACCACTCGAAGACCCGCCAGGCGGCGTCCTTGTTCCGTGCCCTCTTCGGCATCCACAGGCCGGTGCCGGCCTGGCAGGAGCTGAGCCGTGGGCCGCCCTCGAAGACGGGTGCGGGGGCGAGGCGGGAGATCTTCGCGATCTTCGGGTCTGCGTTGATCATGCCGCCGAGCCAGTAGCCGCTGCCGGACATGGCCATGCGGTTCGCGACGTACGTGGGACCGTCCCAGGTGTCGGGGTTGGGCTGGATGAGACTCGGCCCGACCCTGGTCTTGGCGTACTCCACGTACCAGGTCAGGGCCTTGCGGGCCTCGGGGGTGGTGAAGTCGACCCGGCTGAAGTCCGCGGAGAAGAGGCTGCCTCCGGCGGTGGCCGTCAGGCTCGTCAGGAGGCCGGTGAGGTTCACGCCGTTGTAGCTGCCGCCGTACACGGTCGTCTGGCCGTTCTTGCGCTGGACCAGGCGCTTGGCATTCTCCAGCCATTCCTCGTACGTGATCGGATCGGTCTCGGAGGGGTGGTCGACGCCCCTCTTGTCGAAGAGCGCGGTGTTGTACCAGAACATCGAGTCCTGGGAGAAGTCCTTCGCCATGCCGTAGCGGGGGCCCTTGCCCTGGGTCGTGCCGTCGTACCGCCACACGTCATTGGCCGGGTCCAGGTCGTCGGTCCTGAGGATGGTCGACTTGGCGAAGTACGGGTCCAGGTCCTCTGCCACACCCCGGGCGGCGAAGTACGGCGCGTCCAGGGCGCCGAGGCCGCGGACGAGGTCCGGCGGATTGCCGTTGGTGAGCATCGCGATCAGCCGGGTGATGTCGTCCTGCACCACGGTGATCCTGACGCCGAGTTCCTTCTGGGCCTGCTGGATCAGCTCCGGGGAGATGTCGTCGAGTTTGACCATCATCGTGATGCTCTCGCCGCCGCCGAGTGCGGCTCCCGCGGTCGACAGGGCACAGCCGCTGAGGGCCGCCGATCCGGCCGCGGCACCTCCTGCGGACAGGGCGAGGAATCGGCGGCGGCTCAGGGAGGCACCGGGGCGTGGGTGCATGGGCGCACCACCTCTCACGGGGGATCTGGCCGGACAAGCGGGTGGACAACCGGGTTGGACAACCGGTTGTCGGGCAGTGGGGCAGAGCTTCTTCCTGCGCGGATACCGCGTCAAGACTCTGGGCGAACTTTCGAAAAGACTGAGTAACCTGGGCGACATGAGGTGGGGGGCGGGAGGGGCACTCCGAAGGACGGCTTGATCATCGTCGCCTGCGGGGCGTGGGCGGGGCGCGTGCGGGTGATCTCCGTGGAGGTTCCGGGAACCGGTTGCCGCGAGCGGGTTCCGGTGCGGAAAATGGAGTAACCGATTTCTGCGTTTCTGCCGCCTCGTCCTGTTCTGCATGCGTGTACGCCGCAGAAACGGCTTGGAGAGAGTGCGTATCCTCCAGTGCGTCCAACTGATTGACCCGCCGTTCTCGGCAGATCTACCGTAGAAGGCGCTTTCTGAAAACGTTTCTATCAGCATGTCAGGAGAGTCATGCCCAGCCCGCACCCGCCGAGGGCCGTGTTCGCGATGGATCCGGTGCACCTCCCCCTGCTTTTCCCTCCGCCGCTGATGGCCCGGCTGAAGCAGGCGTCCGACATCGACCCCGCCCTCGTCGTGCAGGACCTCACCGACCCAAGGACAGCCGGCGCCCTCACCCGGGCCGAGGTGCTGATCACCGGCTGGGGCTGCCCCCACCTGGACGCCGACGCCCTCGTGGCCGCGCCCGAACTGCGCACCGTCCTGCACGCGGCGGGCTCGGTCCGTTCGCTGATCGGTGACGCCCTGTGGAAGCACGGCGTCACCGTCTCCAGCGCGGTGACCGGCAACGCGCTGCCGGTCGCGGAGTACACGCTCGCGATGATCCTGCTCGCCGGGAAGGACACGTTCACGCACCGCGAGCGCTTCCGCGCCACGCACACCTACCCGACCAACGAGGAGACCGCCTCCACCGGCAACGTCGGCCGCCGGATCGGCGTCATCGGCGCCTCGCGCGTGGGCAGACGGCTGCTGGAGCTGCTGCGGCCCTTCGACTTCACCGTGTTGCTGCACGACCCGTACGTCAGCCCCGCCGAGGCCGCCGAACTCGGGGCCCAGCTACTGTCGTTGGAGGACCTCCTGCGGCACAGCGACATCGTCAGCCTGCACGCCCCCGACATCCCCGAGACCTACCGGATGCTCGACGGCGACCGGCTCGCCCTCATCCGGGACGGCGGCGTACTGATCAACACCTCGCGCGGCGCCCTGGTCGACCACGACGCACTCACCGACGAGCTGGTCTCCGGCCGGCTGCACGCGATCCTCGATGTCACGGAGCCAGAGCCGCTTCCGGCTGGATCGCCGCTGTACCGACTGCCCAACGTGTTCCTCACGCCGCACATCGCCGGGTCGCTCGGGAACGAGTTGGAGCGGCTGGGGCGGATTGTGGTGGAGGAGATGGAGAGGGTGGGTGGGGGGGATGCGTTGGTGCATGAGGTGCGGGTGGGGGATTTGGGGCGGGTGGCTTGAGGGTGGGGGGTTGGGGGTGGGGGGTTGGGGGTGGGGGGTGCGGTCTTGCGGGGGCGGTGGATTGGCGCCGAGAACCTTGCGGGGGGCGGTGCATTGGCGCCGAGAACCTTGCGGGGGCGGTGCGTTCCCGCCGAGACACCCTGCAGGCGGCGGCGCGATCACGCCGAGCAGCCTTGCAGGCGACGGCACCTTCACGCCGAGAGCCCTGCAGGCGACGGCACGATCACGCCGAGCAGCCTTGCAAGCGACGGCACCTTCACGCCGAGCAGCCTTGCAGCTGGCGTGCCGAATATCTGGCTCGGTCGCCTCCGGGGGCGCTTAATGCCGGTGTCGAGACGGCGATCGTGCTCGACGCTTCGCGCCTCCGCGCGTTCGCCGTCTCGACACCGGCGCGCCCCCTGCGGCTCCCTCGCGGCCGGCGCGTGGGACCAGTGGGGGTTGGTGGGCCCTTGCCCGGGGTTGGGCGCAGGCTCAGTGGGCCGGAGTAGGCATGGGATACGGTTTCTGTACCGGTGTCTGGCAGGTGCTGGGCGTGGGTGGGACGGGGTTATGACGGTGAAGGAGCCGCAGGGGTGAGTCAGCGCAGGGCGTCTTCTGACGTCGGTCGGGCCACCATCCGGGACGTGGCGGAGCGGGCGGGTGTTTCGGTCGCGAGTGTGTCGCGCGTTCTGTCCGGCAACTACCCGGTGTCGGAGGATCTGCGGCGTCGTGTGATGAAGGTCGTCCGGGACCTGGACTACGTCACCAACGCCCACGCCCGTTCGCTGGCCGGCGGTGGTACGCCCACGGTGGCGATCCTGATCGACAACATCACCGGTGCGGCGTTCGCCCACGTGGCCAAGGGCGTCGAGGGCGCCGCCACGCTCCGGGGCTGGCTCTCCCTGGTCGGCACCACCGGGAACGACCCCGAGCGGGAACTCGCCCTGGTCAACCTCATGCGCCAGCAGGGCGTCGCCGCGGTGGTCCTGCTCGGCGGTGCCTATGACCACGACGAGTACCAGCTGCGGATGGCCCGTTTTGCCCGCTCTCTCGACGCGGCCGGTTCCCATCTCGTCCTGGTGGGCCGGCCGTCCCTGGAGGGCGACGTGCCGGCGACTACGGTCGACTACGACAACGAGGGCGGCGCCTACGCGATGGCGAGCCATCTGCTGTCGGCCGGTCACCGCAAGGTCCTCGTCCTGCCCGGCGACGCCGAATTCAGCACCGCCCGGGGCCGGTTGAAGGGGGCCCAGCGCGCCTTCGAGGCGTACGGCGTGCCCTTCGATCCGGGCATGGTGCGGTACGGCCCGTACGACTACCAGCACGGGTACGGGGCCGTGGAGGCAAGCCTGCGAGACGGGCCGGACTTCACGGCCGTGCTCGCCGGGACCGATGTGCTCGCCGCGGGCGCCATGCAGGCCCTGCGCGCGGCCGGGCTCAGGGTTCCCGAGGACGTGTCGATCGTCGGCTACGACGACATCCCGCTCGCCTCCCAGCTCACGCCCCAACTGACCACCGTGCACGTGCCGTACGAGGAGATGGGCCGCGTCGCCCTACGGGCGGTGGCCGACCGGCGCGAGGGCAACACCGGCCGCGGCAAGGGCAGCGACGGCGACCATCTGGTGCTGGGCACCCATGTCGTCGTACGCAACTCCGTGCAGCCGCCCGCTCGGCGCGACTGACGGAGGATGGATTGGTGTTCGTTACGTAAGCGTTTTCCGAAGGCTTTGCCGGGTCGGGGGCGGGGGCTTCGAGAACGTTGTCGACGGTCGTTCGAGGGCAGGGTGTACCGCCGCTGAGCTGGTCATTTGCCCTCTTGTTCGTGATCGCCGGGCATGCGTCCACGCATAACTTCCTGGACCTACCCGCGTAACAAAAGTTCCGCACCCCTCTTGCTATGCGCGCGGGCGTCGGCCTACCGTCCCTGCAACCGCTTACTACAGCTTCCGCTTGGCCGACCCCCCGCAACCGCGAGCCGCCGGTTTCCGGCCGCCGTTCCTGGCCAGCCCACCGAGCCGCCGCCGTTCCGCAAGAACGCCCTCATCCGAAGGATCACGGTCAGATGAACTTCACCATTCCCCGGAGAAGGTTCGCCTCCGCCGCCGTCGCGGGTCTCGCCCTCGCAGGTCTGCTCTCGGCCTGCGGTGGGTCCGGCTCCGGCTCCGGGGAGGACTCCTCGGGTCCGGTCACCCTGGACTTCTGGGGCTGGGCCAACGGCCAGGAGGCCGTCGTCAAGGCGTTCAACGCCAGTCACAAGGACGTCCAGCTCAAGTACACCAAGGTCACCGACCAGTTGACGATGCAGAAGCAGCTGACCAACGCGGTCAAGGCGGGGAACGCGCCCTGTCTGGTGCAGAACACCGGCGAGTACGTGACGAGTTGGGTGTCCCAGGGCGCGCTCGCCGACATCACGGAGTATGTCGAGGGTGAAAAAGGCAAGTTCAATCCTGGGGCCTGGACGACCGCTCAGGTGCAGGGCAAGTTCTACGGCGTCCCCACCAGCTCCTCGCCGAACTTCACGATCTACCGCACCGACATCTTCGAGAAGTACGGCATCGAGCCCCCGGCGACCTGGGACGACTTCATCGCCGCGGGCAAGGAGCTGAAGAAGCACAACGTCAAGATCACCAACTAC
Source organism: Streptomyces sp. NBC_00457 (assembly GCF_036014015.1). Lineage (NCBI taxonomy): Bacteria > Bacillati > Actinomycetota > Actinomycetes > Kitasatosporales > Streptomycetaceae > Streptomyces > Streptomyces sp. NBC_00457. Next base: position 2,701,040 of record NZ_CP107905.1, read on the forward strand.
GCCGGTGAGGACCCGAGCACCCTGGAGGTGCTGGCGATGCAGGCCGGGGCGCACTGGTACTCGATCGACGGCGACGCCTGGAAGGTGGACTTCCAGGACGCGGGGACGCTGAAGGCCGCGAAGGTGATCCAGGAGGTCATCGACAACGACCTCAACTCGAAGCTGTCCTTCGCCGACTACGCGGCCGTGCAGCGCAATTACGACAACGGCTCCACCGCGACCCGGCAGATCTCGACCTGGCAGATGGCCGGCATGGTGCAGAACTTCACCAAGTCGTTCGGCGACTGGGCGCTCTCGCCGTGGCCGACGTTCAAGGGTGAGGCGGCCAAGACCCCGGCGGGCACCAATCTGACCGCCAGCGTGACCCTGGTGACCGAGGACTGCGAGAGCCGGCAGCAGGCCGCGGAGGCGGCTCTGTGGATGTCCACCGACACCACCGCGGTGAAGACGATGGCGAGCCCGGAGACCGGGAACGGCGTGATGCCGGCCCTGGCCGACAGTGACACGTACGTCCCCGAAGCGATCTCCGAGAAGCTGCTCGGCACGAACTACGCGCCTGCGCAGAAGGTCGTCAAGGACAGCCTGGGCACCGTCACCACCGACTGGACTTTCGGCCCGAACTGGACGGCCATGTTCACGGAGATGCAGGCCGGCTGGGCCAAGGTCGTCAGCAAGGAGCAGAAGGTCACCGATCTGCTCGCGCACATGCAGGAGTGGACGGTCAAGGATCTGAAGTCCCGCGGTATCAGCGTCAAGGGCTGAGGCACTTCCACATGATTCGCTCCCAGCGCTGGAAGGGTGCCGCGTTCACGGTCCCCTTCCAGCTCGGCTTCGTCTTCCTGTACCTGCTCCCCATCGGTTACGCCGTCTACCAGTCGCTCTATCGCGAGCAGCAGTCCGGGCTCGGGCTCGGCGGCGCCACCGAGCAGTTCGCCGGCTTCGACAACTACCGGCAGGGTCTGACCGACTCGGCGTTCATGGGGTCCGTACTGCGGGTGATGCTGTTCGCCTGCGTGCAGATCCCGGTGATGCTGCTGATCAGCCTGGCGCTGGCGCTGCTCCTGGACGCGCTCACCTCGAAGGTGGCCGGCCGGTTCCGGATCCTGCTGCTGGTGCCGTACATGATCCCCGGCGTGGTCGCGGCCATCGTCTGGATCAACCTCTACAGCCCCGAGGTCGGCCCGCTCACCCCGCTCGGCGAACTCTTCGGCTTCGACTGGAACTTCTTCGCCCCGTCGATGGTCTGGCCGGCCATCGGCAACCTGCTGACCTGGCACGGCATCGGCTACAACATGGTGATCATCTACTCGGCGCTCCAGGGCGTACCCCGTGAGCTGTTCGAGGCGGCGCGGCTCGACGGTGCCTCCGAGTGGCGGATCGCGCGCAGCATCAAGATCCCGTTCGTGAGGGGCGCGCTGGTCCTGACCGGCATGCTGTCGATCATCCAGATGCTGCAGATCTTCAACGAGCCCGCGCTGTTCCGGAACGTCACCCCGCAGACGGTCAGCGACACCTTCACCCCGATCATGATCATCTACAACCAGGCGTTCAACGCCGGCAACTACCACTACGCCGCGACGCTGTCGGTGCTGCTCGCCCTGATCCTCGGTGTCGCCTCCTTCCTCTTCTACAAGCTGACCTCGAGGGAGGTGGACTGATGGTGCTGACGGACAAGGCCATGAAGGACACGAAGGAGTCGGCGGGCCGTCCCGTCCGGCGCCTGAACCGGCCGGACTCCGCCGCCCGCTCCCGTGGCGGCCAGCGGTTTCTGCTCGTCGGGCTGATCCTGGCCAGCATGTACAGCCTGTTCCCGGTGTGGTGGCTGATCGTCGCCTCGACGAAGGACCGCACGGGCCTGTACCAGTCGAACGGCCTGTGGTTCTCGGGCTGGCACCTGTGGGACAACCTGGAGCAGCTGTTCACCTACGAGGACGGCATCTTCCTGCGCTGGACGGCCAACTCGTTCCTGTACGCGGGCCTCGGCTCGCTCGGCGGCACGCTGCTCGCGCTGGCCACGGGCTACGGACTGGCCCGCTTCGAGTTCCCCGGGCGCAATCTGGTGTTCGCGGCGGTGGTCGGCTCGTTCCTGATCCCGATCGCCCTGCTCACCCTGCCGCTGTACCTGCTGTTCTCGGAGATCGGGCTGGTCGACACGCCCTGGGCGATGCTGATCCCCTGCCTGATCAATCCCTTCAGCGTCTATCTGGCCAAGGTGTACACCGAAGCGACCATCCCCTACGAACTCCTCGAAGCCGCCCGCATCGACGGCGCCGGCGAGCTGCGGATCTTCTTCAGCATCGTGCTGCGCATGATGACGACGGGCGGGGCCACGGTGTTCCTGCTCGCCTTCGTGAACACCTGGAACGCCTTCTTCCTCCCCCTCACCGTGCTGCGCGGCGAGGAGAACTGGACCCTCAACCTGGGCCTCTACAACTGGTCCGGGAAACGCCTGGAGTCCGGCGTCGACCTGACCAGCCTGGTGCTGACCGGTGCCCTGCTGTCCATCGTCCCGATGGCGATCATGATGGTCGCGATGCGCCGCTACTGGCGGACCGGCGTCACCTTGGGAGCCCTCAAGTGACCCAACTGCCATACGCGGTCCCCGGCTGACCGCTGACTCCGTTCGAAGTTTCGAAAGCCCAGGCCCGTCGGATCACGCCGAAGTCCGGCCTCTTCCCGCCGAACTGTGGTGAACCTAGGGTAGGAAGCGCTTACTATTTCGCGCCGACTGTTTCTGCGCTGGTCGAAACTTTCATGGCCCCGCGGGCGGGCCGGAGAGGTGGGTCCGATGGGCCGTACAGGGAGTGCGAGCGTGGCGGCCGGGCCGACGCTGGCCGTGGTCGCCCGGGAGGCGGGCGTGTCCGTGCCGACCGCGTCCAAGGTCGTCAACGGCCGGGAGGACGTGGCACCCGAGACCCGCCGCCGGGTCACCGAGGCGCTGGACCGGCTCGGTTATGTGCGCAGACCGAGGTTCGACACCGCGAGGGTGTCCGGGATGGTCGACCTGGTGCTGCACTCGCTGGAGAGTTCCTGGTCGGGTGCGGTGCTGCACGGGGTGGAGGCGGCGGCCCACGACGCCGGTCTGGAAGTGGTCGTGTCGGCCGGTCCGAACCGGACGCGGGTCGGCCGTCCGGAGCGCGGCTGGCTCGACAAGCTCACCGCACGCGGTTCGTCGGGCGTGCTGTTCAACCTGGCGGAGCTGACGCCGTCCCAGCACGCGTGGCTGGAGCAGCACCGCATCCCGTACGTGCTGATCGACCCGGTCCTCGATCCGCCGCCCGGCGTGGTGTCGGTGGGCGCGGCGAACTGGCACGGCGGGGTGACGGCGACCGAGCATCTGCTGTCGCTGGGCCACGAGCGCATCGCCGTGGTCGCCGGCGGCACGCACACGATGTGCAGCAGCGCGCGGATCGCCGGCTATCGCTCGGCGCTCGTGACGGCGGGGATACGGCAGCGGCCGGAGTACGTCCGGCACGCCGGCTTCGACCAGGGCGCGGCCCGCCGCCGCACGCTGGAACTCCTCGACCTGCCCGAGCCGCCCACCGCGGTCTTCGTGTGCTCGGACCGGATGGCCCTGGGTGTCTACGAGGCCCTGGCCGAGCGGGGGTTGAGCGTGCCGTACGACCTGAGTGTCGTCGGTTTCGACGATCTGCCCGAGGCCCGCTGGACCACGCCGGCCCTCACCACGATTCGCCAGCCGCTGTCGGAGATGGCGGCGACGGCCCTGCGGCTGCTGGTCCGCATGATGGAGGGCGACCGGCCGGAGAGCACCCGCACGGAACTGTCCACGCGGTTGGTGCAGCGGGAGAGCACGGCCCCGGTCCGGTGAGTCAACCATCACGGTTGTTGCATCGGAACGGCCTCTGCGCATACCGATCGACCGCGACAATGCGTGTATGACTGATGACTGGCAGCAACGAATCGACGCCCTCCAGGAGGAGTTGGTCCGTCGTGACGACCCCGCCGCCTGGGTGCGGGAGGCCGACGCGATGGAGGCTACTGTGCGGTATCCCCGCATCGCCCTGCGCGGGCCGGTGTTCGGGATCGCGGCGCAGGACCCGGCCGTGGGGCCCCAGTGGCGGGTGGTGAAGCCGCTGGTGGACGGGATGCCTCAGGTGGCGCGGGACGGGCTGCAGTCGCATCTGTTCTTCACCGCGAAGGACGACACCGACGATCCGGCCGTACGGCGTGAACTGCTGGCGGCGGTGGAGGTGTTGGAGCGGGAGCCGGCGGACGAGGTGACGGCGTGCGGGGTGCGGTACCGGGTGGTGCGCGGGGACGAGTTCGCGCGGATGGGGGACGACGGTCTGGAGCCGCCCCGGCCCACCGACCGGGAGCCGGTGGAGCGGTCGTGGGATCGGCAGACGCGCCACACGCCCCTGGACGTGGAGTTCGTCCTCGATCCGGAGCACCTGGACGGGCCGTCCGCGGGCGCGCTGACGCTGGGGCTGCGGGACTTCGCGTACCGGGGCTCCCGCTTCCCCGCCGACGTGCGCGCGGATTCCGAGCGGGCGGTCACCACACATCCCGAACTCGTGCTGCTGCCCACGGGTTTCGGTGTGGTCGAGCGCGGTGGCGACGGCTGGCATCCGCGCAGCACGCTGCAGCCCACGCCGCATGACGCGCGGCGCGTGCTCTATGACGGGATGGCCGAGATCTGGGCCATGCTGTACCAGTTCGACGACACCAAGAAGGCCCGGTACGCGCGGGCGGCCGAGGAGTACCGGGCGCTCGGCCACGCCGACGAGTTCGAGGTGGACGGCCAGGTCTTCCGGATCTGCCGGGTGGAGCGGTTGCTCCGCACGGGTGCGGACGGGCCGGAGATGCCGCGGGCGTCGGACGTGGACGAGTACGGGCCGATGAAGATGCATCCGACGATGGATCCCTTGGATGGCAGCCTCACTCATGAGTGAGGGGTGCGTAGTCGATCGCCTGCGGGCCGGTGGGGGCTTGTCGCGCAGTTCCCCGCGCCCCTTTCGGGGCGCTGCTGTGTCCGATTCTTTCAAGACCCCCGTCGCTGCGCTGCCTACGGTGGTCGCATGACTCCACGATTCGATGCGATCGGCCTGATCGTCGCCGATATGGCTGCCTCTGTCGCCTTCTACCGCCGAGTCGGCTTCGCCTTCCCCGAGGGGGCCGAGAACGGACCGCACGCCGAGGCCCAACTGCCCGGCGGGCTGCGGCTGATGCTGGACACCGAGGAGATGGTCCGGTCGATTGTCGCCGGGTGGCAGCCTCCGGCCGGTGGTGGCCGGCATTCGCTGGCGCTGCTGTGCGACAGCCCGGGTGAGGTGGACCGGGTGTACGAGGACCTGGTAAGTGCCGGGTACGAGGGCGGACACAAGCCGTGGGACGCCGAATGGGGCCAGCGGTACGCGGTGGTACACGACCCGGACGGACACGGGGTCGACCTGTTCTCCCCCCTGTGACGGTTCGGCAGCGCGCCCCCTAGGGTCGTCACCGTCCCAGTAGTTGGCTGAGCGGCATGCCCGCCAACTCCCGCACATCCCGCGCGAGATGTGCCTGGTCGGCGAAGCCCGCCCGTACCGCCGTCTCGGCGAGGGGAACCCCATCACGCGCCAGCGCCAACGCGCGTTGCAGGCGCAGGACCCGGGCGAGCGTCTTGGGGCCGTAACCGAAGGCGACCAAAGCGCGGCGGTGCAACTGGCGGGCGCTGAGTCCGAGTTCGTCGGCGGTGGCGGCGACCGGGCGGCCGGTGTCGAGTGCCGCGACGACCCGAAGGAGCAGCGGGTCGGGCGGGTCGGTGTCGGCGGCCCGCTGCAACGCCACGTCCTCCAGCGCCGTCATGGGGTCCGCGGCCGCCTCGATACGGCCGCGCAGGCGTCGTACCTCCGTGGCCGGCCACAGGTCGGCCAACTCCACGCGCCGGTCCCGCAGTTCGTGTGCGGGGACGCCGAGGAACGCGGGCGCGGTGCCGGGGTAGAAGCGGACGCCCGCCCAGTGGCGCGGGCCGCCCTGGGGAACGTATGCCTGGGTGTCGGGTCCCGCGACGAGCAGCCGACCCTCGTTCCACAGCAGGTCCATGCAGCCGTCGGGCAGTACGGGCCGGACGACAGGGTCCTCGATGGTCCGGCGCCACACGACCGCGCCCGGCAGCCGGGACGCCCGCTCGGTGTACACGTACGAAAGGCTACGACGTCACCCGCGTGCGATGCTCCTGCGGACTCACGCCATACACCCTCTTGAAGGCGCTGGACAGGGCGAACGCGCTGCCGTAGCCGACGTGGCGGGCGATGGCGGCGATGGTGTCGTCGGTGGTGCGGAGGCGGTCCGCGGCGAGGGCGAGGCGCCAGCCGGTGAGGTAGGACATCGGGGGTTCGCCCACGAGGTCGGTGAAGCGGCGGGCGAGGGCGGCCCGGGAGACGCCGGCCTTGGCGGCGAGGGAGGCGACCGTCCAGGGGTGGGCCGGGTCGTCCTGGACGAGGCGGAGGACGCGGCCGACTACGGGGTCGGCCAGGGCCCGGTACCAGGCGGGGGCCTCCGCGTCGGGGCGGGAGAACCAGGCCCGCAGCGCGGCGATGACCAGCAGGTCGAGAAGGCGGTCCAGGACGACCTCCTGGCCCGGTTCGTCGCGGACGATCTCCTCCATGAGCAGCGGGGTGAGCGGGCACTGCCACACATCGGAGGTGAGGGTGATCAGCGGCGGCAGCGCGTCAAGGAGCCGGCCGCTGATCTCGCCCTGCATCGGGTAGGTGCCGATCAGCATCACCGCGGAGCCGTCGAGCCGGTCGCCCCAGGTGCGGACGCCGAGGTCCATGGAGCCGTTCAGGGAGCGGCCGTCGGGGTAGCGGCACTCCTGGCCCGGCAGGATGAGGGCCTGCGGGGCGGTGCCGGGGGCGTCGGCGCAGGTGTACGGGTCCGGGCCGCGGGCGATCGCCAGGTCGCCGGGCGTCAGGCGAACCGGCTCCCCCGTGTCCGGCAGGATCCAGGCGGCGCCGCGGACCATCAGCATCACCGTGAGCGGGGCGCGGTCCTCGATGCGGATCGCCCACGGCGGCTCGAAGCACGCACGGATCATGAAGGCGCCACGCGCACGTGGACCCTCGAGAAGGCCTGCGAGAGCGTCCATGAGGCCAGCGTAGACGCGCACGTATGGGAATGAGCCGTTCAGCGATGGGCTGTTGGCGCGCGCTGCCGTTGGCTGGAGGCATGACGGAGAACACGCAGAACATGACGGTTGTGGTGACCGGCGCCTCCGGGCGGACCGGCAGCCGGGTCGCCGACTCCCTGCGGGGCGCCGGCCTGAGCGTGCGCGCGGCCTCGCGCGCCCGGGGTTTCGACTGGGAGGACCCGACGACGTGGGCGGACACCCTGCGGGACGCCGACGCGGCGTATCTGATGTACCCGTCCGACGTCGGCTCCCCGGCGGCGGCCGAGGGCATCGGCGCGCTCGCCCGGGAGGCGGTGGGGCTCGGCGTACGGCACCTGGTGCTGCTGTCGGCGCGCGGCGAGGAGCAGGCACGGGCGACCGAGGAGGCGCTGAAGTCGTCGGGGGCGGACTGGACGATCGTGCGGTGTACGTGGTTCGCGCAGAACTTCAGCGAGGGGCCGCTGGTGGAGGGGCTGGTGCAGACGGGCGAGCTGGTGTTCCCGGCCGGTGAGGTGCCCGAGCCGTTCCTGGACGTGCGGGACATCGGGGACGTGGTCGCGGCCGTGCTGACGTCCGGGTCGCTGTATGCGGGGCGGACGCTGGAGCTGACGGGGCCGCGGCTGCTGAGCTTCCGGGATGCGGTGGCGGAGATCGCCGCGGCCACCGGGATCGAGCTGAGGTACACACCGGTCCCGGCGCGGGCGTACGGGGAGTTCCTGACCGGCATGGGCGTCCCGGCCGAGGAGGCGGACTTCCTGGTGGAGGTCTTCGAGGGGCTGCTGGACGGGCGCAACGCCCATGTCACGGACGGGGTGCGGGAGGTGCTGGGGCGCGAGGCGCGGGACTTCGCGGAGTTCGTACGGGAATCAGCGGCGGCCGGCGCCTGGAAACGCTGACCGGGGCCGAGCGGACCTCGGAGCCGGGGGTGTGACACGGGCTCTCACTGCCCCTCCGGCGTCCCCGCCTCCTCCCCCTTCGGCGCGCTCTTCGCATGGGTGCGCAGGCGTGAGGTCACGTCCTCCGGGGGGAGGAAGCGGGACCAGCGTTCGGGGAACTCGGACGGCATGTCCGGGTCGTCGGGGTCGGTGTCGCCGCGGTGGGCGGCGGCGCGGGCGACGTACTCGGCGACCTGGGCCTCGCGCATCCGTTCGTTGGCGGCGCGGGCCGCGGCGGTGGCGGCGGCCGGCCAGACCCGGTCGATGGCGGCGTTGACGGCGGCCCCGACGAGGACGGCGAAGGCGGACACGCCGATCCACAGCATCACGGCGACGGCGGCGGCCAGCGAGCCGTAGATGGTGGCGCCCTCGACCGTGTTGGTCAGGTAGATCCGCAGCAGGAAGCTGCCCAGCACCCACATCCCGAGGGCCACCAAGGCGCCCGGCACGTCCTCGATCCACGGCGAGCGCACCGGCACGGACACGTGGTACAGCGTCGTCAGGAACGCGATGGACAGCACGATGACCACGGGCCAGTACAGCACCTGCACGAGGGTCTCCGACCACGGCAGGACGTTCAGCACCGCGTCCGGGCCCGCCACCATCAGCGGCAGCGCGACCGAGCCGATCACCAGGGCCACCAGGAAGAGCACGAAGGCGACCAGCCGTGTCTTGACGATGCCGCGGACGCCGTCGAGGCCGTACATCACGGTGATCGTGTCTATGAAGACGTTCACCGCACGCGATCCCGACCACAGCGCGAACAGGAAGCCGATGGAGATGACGTCGGGACGGCCGCCCTTCATCACGTCGTCCAGGATCGGCTGCGCGATCTGCGAGACCCCCTTGTCCGACAGGACCGTGCGGGAGGCCTCCAGAAGGTTCGTCTCCAGGCTGCTGATGGTGTCGGTGCCGGTCCAGTCGTCGACGTAGCCGAGCAGCCCGATCATGCTCAGCAGCAGCGGGGGGACGGACAGCAGCGTGAAGAACGCCGCCTCCGCCGCGAGACCCAGGATCCGGTACTCGATGCACGAGTTGACGGTGTCCTTGAGCAACAGCCAGGCGGTCCGGCGTTTGGAGACGTTCCGGTAGAGGGCACGAGCCCGGTGGAGACGGCCTGAGGGGGGCGTCTCGGAGGAATCACTTGCTGGCTGCACGAACCAAAGGTATCCGCCGCGGGACGCTCGGGCTCATCCCCTGGTGGCGCGGCCGGGTCACCGCGTCCGTCCCCTGTGAGGCGCGTCGTGCCAGTGTGGTGACCCGCGCCGTACCGAGGGGTAGGTTCGCAGACATGTCCGGCAATACCCATACCGTGACCAACCAGCCCCCACCGCTGGTCGGATACGACGTCTACAGCGCCGACAAGGCCCTGACCGAGGCCGTCGAACGGCACCTCGACCCCGCCCTCCTCGACGAGGTCCGCGGCGAGCTGGCGGCGCTCGGCCGCACCGCCGGGTCGGCGCAGGTGCAGGAGTGGGGCGTCCAGGCGAACGAGAATCCGCCCCGGCTGCGCACCCATGACCGCTACGGCCGTCGTATCGACGAGGTCGACTTCCATCCGGCCTGGCACCGGCTGCTCGGCAAGGGCGTCTCAGCGGGCCTGACCGCGGCCTGGGGCCGGCCCGGCGGACATCTGCGGCGGGCGGCGGCGTTCCTGGTGTGGACACAGGTCGACGCGGGCAACTGCTGCCCGCTGTCGATGACTCATGCGGCGGTGCCCGCGCTGCGCACCGACCCGGCGCTGGCCGCCGAGTGGGAGCCGCGGCTGACGTCCATGATCTACGACCGTGAGCTGCGCCCGGCGCCGTTGAAGGCCGGGGCGCTGTTCGGGATGGGCATGACGGAGAAGCAGGGCGGCAGCGACGTGCGCGCGAACACGACGTCCGCCGTGCCGCTGGCCGAGGACGGGAGGTATGCGCTGACCGGGCACAAGTGGTTCTGCTCGGCACCGATGTCCGACGGTTTTCTGGTGCTGGCGCAGGCTCCGGAGGGCCTGACCTGCTTTCTCGTCCCGCGTGTGCTGGAGGACGGCACCCGCAATGTGTTTCTCCTCCAGCGGCTCAAGGACAAGCTGGGCAACCGGTCGAACGCCTCCAGCGAGGTCGAGTTCGACGGGACCTGGGCACGCCGGGTCGGCGACGAAGGGCGCGGAGTGCGCACCATCATCGACATGGTGGCCGCGACCCGGCTCGACTGCGTCCTCGGCTCGGCGGGCCTGATGCGGCAGGCCGTCGTACAGGCGGTGCATCACTGCACCCACCGCGAGGCGTTCGGCGGGAAGCTCCTCGACAAGCCGCTCATGCGCAACGTACTGGCCGATCTGGCCCTGGAGTCGGAGGCGGCGACCACCCTCGCGCTCCGGCTCGCGGCCGCCTACGACGACGGCGGCGAACAGGAGCTGGCACTCCTGCGGTTGGCGGTGCCGGCCGCCAAGTACTGGGTGACGAAGCGCTGTACGCCGGTGACGGTGGAGGCTGCCGAGTGCCTGGGCGGAAACGGTTACGTCGAGGAGTCGGGGATGCCCCGTCTGGTGCGCGAGTCTCCGCTGAACTCGATCTGGGAGGGCGCGGGCAACGTCCAGGCCCTGGACGTGCTGCGAGCGCTGCAGCGAGAGCCGATGGCCCTCAACGCCTATCTGCAGGAGGTGGGTCAGGCACGCGGTGCCGACCACCGCCTGGACGCGGCGATCAAGGACCTGTTGACGGAACTTGCCGACCTGGAGAACATCGAGGCCCGTGCACGCCGACTGACCGAGCGCCTCGCACTGGTACTCCAGGGCTCCCTCCTGGTCCGCCACGCCCCACCGGAGGTAGCCGACGCGTTCTGCGCCGCACGCCTGGGCGGCGACGGCGGCGCGGCGTTCGGCACGCTGCCCCACAGCCTCGACCTGGCGGCCATCGTGGACCGGGCAACGCCGGTGACCTGACCAACCCAGGGGCGCGGGGAACTGCGCGACCAGCCCCCACCGCCCCGCAGACGCCAACGAAACCGAGAGCCACACCCCCGTAGGCGCAACGCGGCCCAACCGCCGGAGGCAGGGGTGGTGCTGCGCCGACACGGCACCACCCCCGCCATTGGCCCATTCGAGGCCACGAACGCCGCCCGAAAGCGACGCGCTGCTCAAGTTTCAGTCAGGGCGCGCGCAGACCACCAGGGTTGCAAGGGGTTGCAACTTGTTGACGTCTGTGTGCGGAGGACATCCCTCCGCTCGCCGTGAACGGCACTATAAGACGAACATTCAACAAGGGACGCCGATGAACCTGACCCAACTCGCCGCCGTCGACGCGGCGCAGGCGGCGCGGGTGCTCAGCGAGGTCCGGGACGCGACCCTCGCCGGGCAGCGCACCCGCCTGCCCCCGCGCCCGGTGATCGGGGAGTCGTGGGGACGCATGCTGCGCGGCGGTGTCGACCCGGACCACGACTTCAGGTCCGGGCTGCTGAACACCGAGGAGATCCAGCGGCGCCGGGAGGACTCGCCGCTCAGGCATGTGCTGCCGGTGCTGCGGGAAGGGCTGTTGTCGGTCGCGGACGTCGCCCACCACATCATGGTGGTCGCGGACGCGGAGGGCAGGGTGCTGTGGCGCGAGGGGTCTTCGCCGGTGCTCCGCAAGGCCGACGGACTCGGCTTCGAACTCGGCGCCGACTGGCGCGAGGACGTCGTCGGGACCAACGGCGTGGGCACACCGGCGGTGGTGCGCCGGCCCGTACAGGTCTTCGCCGCGGAGCACTTCGTACGGTCGCACGCCTCCTGGACGTGTACGGGCGCCCCGATCACCGACCCCAGGGACGGCCGCCCGATCGGCGTCGTCGACGTCAGCGGCCCCTTGGAGACCATGCATCCGGCCACGCTCGCCTGGGTCGATTCGGTGGCCAAGCTCGCCGAGGCCAGGCTGCGCGAACTGCACCTGGTGTCGCTGGAGCGGCTGCGCGCGGTCGGGGCGCCGGCGCTGGCCCGGATCGCCGGCCGGGCCCTGGTGGTGGACCGGGACGGCTGGACGGCCGCGGTGACCGGGATGCCGTACACGGACCGGATCGCGCTGCCCAAGTCCCTGTCGCCGGGCCGCCGGTGGATGCCCGCGCTGGGCTTCTGCGCGGTGGAGCCGCTGGCCGAGGGCTGGCTGGTGCGGGCCGACGACGAGCCCGTGGCGCACGGCGGCGCACGGATCACGCTGGATCTGACGCAGCCGCGCCGCTGGTCGGTGACGGTGACGGCGTCGGGCGGCGCGGGCTCCTGGACCCATGAACTGAGTCCCCGGCATGCCGAGTTGCTCTATCTGCTGGCCCTGCACCGCACCGGCCGCAGTGCGGCCGGGCTGGCCGAGGACCTGTTCGGCGATCCGGGCCGCACGGTGACGGTCCGCGCCGAGATGTCGCGCGTACGCCGCTATCTCGGCGGGTTCCTGGAGCACCGCCCCTACCGCTTCCGCGAGGACGCCGAGGTCGACATCGTGCTACCGGACGATCCGCATGCGGTGCTGCCGCACTCCACGGCTCCGGCGGTGGCCAGGGGACGGATGTCGATTCATGTGTCCTGAGGGGGACAAGAGGTGGCATCTTCCGCATAATTGCAGGGTCTTCGTCATGGGCGGCCACGGACTGCCGTAGCATCCCTGTACGGGCCACACCCCACCTGCTCCTCGGTCAACGCAAGGACCAACAGGCGCAGTTGGCTCGCGTCTGGAGGTTGGATGATGAGTCGCGGCCGACACCGCCGACGCAATCGGGGCAGGGCGCTGCGCGCTGCCCTCGCCGGAACCGCCCTCGCGCTGACCGCGGCCGCCACCATTGTCAGCGCCTCACAGGCCGACGTCGGCAAGGAGACCGGAGCGCTGAAGCCGCTCGCCTCCGCCGCGGACACCGACCCGCTCCGGCTCCAGGAAGACCTCGTGCCCGCGCGCACGCTCGACCGGCTCGCCGACGAGATGGGCAAGCCCGTCGGTGTCGGAGCCGTCCTCGACAGCGCCGACCGCACCCTGCGCACCGCCTCGGGCTGCACGGCCGCCGAGCGCACGGCACTGCCCGTCGAACCGGCGGCCACCCGCGCGTACTGCTGGGACGAGGCCGACACCCTGGGCTGGCAGCCCGGTGCGGTCACCTCCTCCGGGGACGCCGACGACGACGGCTGGTGGGGCGGGAACCGGGCGATCCTCTCCGGCTGGAGCGGATCCGACGCCGCCGGCGCACAGGGCCTCGCCCGGGTCGCCTTCGTCGACGCGAACGACCTGGGCCGGCTCAGCTACACCTGGGCGCTGCTCGCCGTGCCGGTCGACGGCGGACGTGACTACCGCGCCCTCGGCTCGCGGCTGTCCGGCATGGTCTGGTACCAGGACAAGCTGCTGGTCACCGCGGACGGCGGGGACAGCACCGCGCTGTATGTGTACGACATGGACCGCGTCCAGCGCACCACCGTCACCAGTGCCGCGGTCGGCCGGGTGCATGGCGGCTGGTCGGCGCACGGCAACCGGTGGGTGCTGCCCGCCGTCGCCTCGTACCGCCTGACCGGCGGTGCCTGCGACTCGGACACGGACACCGGCATCCCCTGCCTCGGTGGTATCTCCCTCGACCGCAGCTCCACGCCCGACAGCCTGGCCGTGAGCGAACGGGCCGGCCCGGACGACGACCGGCCCACCCGCCTGTGGCGCTACTCCCTCAGCACCGACCCCGCCCGCACCGGGCTGCTCGCCACCGACCCGGCCGGGCGCGTACACGCCGACGAGGCGTACCGGACGAAGACGGCCGGCATAGGGGGCGTCCTCTCCCACCAGGAGGCCGGCGCCGCCCGCGCCGACTGGTACCTGGCCGGCACGGGAGCCGGGCGCGGCACGCTGTGGCGACAGAACGACGAGGACGCCCGGGCCACGGAATGCGGGGCCGACGAGACACACCGCTGCTGGAGCGCCCACACCGCGTCCCTCTCCTACTGGGAGGCGCTGGGGGAAGTCTGGTCACAGTCGGGCCGAGTGCTGTTCGCACTGCCGCTGGCGTCAGTAGACAGATCGCTAGGCTGAAGCGCCCCGAAGGGGCGCGGGGCTGTATCAATATGCGGCTCCGCCGCGCGGGCGCGACCAGCCACAACGAACCCGCAGCCGATCGACAGCTCCCCCACCCGGATGATTCCCTGGCCGACATGCCCAACATCGCCGTGACCACCTGGTCCCTGGAACAGACCGCACCGACCGACCTCCTCCCGGCCCAAGCCCCGCAGGGCGACGTGAAAGTCGTCCGCGCCGAAGTCCCCTCCCCCGAGTTCAGCCGCTTCCTGTACACATCCGTCGGCGGAGACATCCGCTGGACCGACCTGCTCGGCTGGACGTACGCGCAGTGGCAGGAGCACCTGGACCGGCCGGGCGTGGAGACCTGGGTCGCCTACGACCGGGGCACGCCCGCGGGGTATGTGGAGCTGGTCCCGCAGGACGACGGGGTCGTCGAGATCGAGCACTTCGGGCTGATCCCGGCCTTCCGCGGACGGCGGATCGGCGGGTATCTGCTGTCGTACGGCACCGCCCGCGCGTGGGATCTCGCAGACCGCTGGCCGGGGCGGGCGCCGACGAAGCGGGTGTGGCTGCACACCTGCAGCAAGGACGGCGAGTTCGCGATGGACAACTATCAGCGCCGGGGCTTCAAGCTCTTCGACACCAAGGTCGAGGAGGAGCCGGCGGTGGCCGCGCCGGGCCCCTGGCCTGGGGCGCACCCCGCCTGAGGCCTTCGGCGTACCCTGTCTGACCTGGGCAGACACCGGCTGTTTCGGGCCATGTGACCGACGACACCCTTGTCCCACGATGCGGGACAAGGGTGTCCGCATGATGGACGAAGCTGGACTGTGTCCAGATCGCCGTGACACGCTTCCATCATGTCTGGAACTGGAATTGCCTTGGTGAGTCGGCGGCACGTCGACCTCGGCCGCATGTCCAGCGCCATCTGTCCGGCCCGCTGAGAGCCCAGCCGCGCCGACATCCCCCAGTTCCATCCGATTTCCCGCGCAATGTCGCGCACGTATGCCCATGCGCCGTACGCGCGCAGGTCAGAGCCGCTTCCCGCCTGTCCGAAGGACTACCACCATGGCCGCCACCCCGCAGAACCCTGCCGCCGCGACTCCCCGCCGCAAGGTGAGCCGTCACCGCGGTGAGGGCCAGTGGGCCGCGGGGCACTTCACCCCGCTCAACGGCAACGAGCAGTTCAAGAAGGACGACGACGGTCTCAATGTGCGGACACGCATTGAGACGATCTACTCCAAGCGGGGCTTCGACTCGATCGACCCCAACGACCTGCGCGGCCGGATGCGCTGGTGGGGCCTGTACACCCAGCGCAAGCCCGGGATCGACGGCGGCAAGACCGCGATCCTGGAGCCGGAGGAGCTGGACGACGAGTACTTCATGCTGCGCGTCCGCATCGACGGCGGCCGGCTCACCACCGAGCAGCTGCGGGTGGTCGGTGAGATCTCGCAGGAGTTCGCGCGGGGCACCGCCGACATCACCGACCGGCAGAACGTCCAGTACCACTGGATCCGGATCGAGGACGTGCCGGAGATCTGGGAGCGGCTGGAGGCGGTCGGCCTGTCCACCACCGAGGCCTGCGGTGACACCCCCCGTGTGATCCTCGGCTCGCCCGTCGCCGGTATCGCCGAGGACGAGATCATCGACGGCACCCCGGCGATCGAGGAGATCCACCGCCGGATCGTCGGCAACAAGGACTTCTCGAACCTGCCCCGCAAGTTCAAGTCCGCGGTCTCCGGCTCGCCGCTCCTCGACGTGGCGCACGAGATCAACGACGTCGCCTTCGTCGGCGTCAACCACCCCGAGCACGGCCCCGGCTTCGACGTCTGGGTCGGCGGCGGGCTGTCCACCAACCCGAAGATCGGTCAGCGCCTCGGCGCCTGGGTCCCGCTCGACGAGGTCCCGGACGTCTACGAGGGCGTCGTCTCGATCTTCCGCGACTACGGCTACCGGCGGCTGCGCACCCGCGCCCGGCTGAAGTTCCTGCTCGCCGACTGGGGCGTGGAGAAGTTCCGCCAGGTCCTCGAGGACGAGTACCTCAAGCGCAAGCTCATCGACGGCCCGGCGCCCGCCCAGCCCGTGGAGCGCTGGCGCGACCACGTCGGTGTGCACCGGCAGAAGGACGGCCGTTTCTACGTCGGTTTCGCCCCGCGCGTGGGCCGCGTGGACGGCACCACGCTGACGAAGATCGCCGAGCTGGCCGAGGCCCACGGCTCGGGCCGGGTGCGGACCACCGCCGAGCAGAAGATGCTCGTCCTCGATGTCACCGAGGAGCAGGTCGAGTCGCTGGTCGAGGGCCTGGAGGCGCTGGACCTCACGGTGAAGCCCTCGCCGTTCCGGCGCGGCACCATGGCCTGCACCGGCATCGAGTACTGCAAGCTCGCCATCGTCGAGACCAAGGCGCGCGGCTCCGCGCTGATCGACGAACTGGAGCGCCGTATCCCGGACTTCGACGAGCCGATCACCATCAACATCAACGGCTGCCCGAACGCCTGCGCCCGTATCCAGGTGGCGGACATCGGTCTCAAGGGGCAGCTGGTCCTCAACGACCAGGGCGAGCAGGTCGAGGGCTTCCAGGTGCACCTGGGCGGCGCGCTCGGTCTGGAGGCGGGCTTCGGCCGCAAGGTGCGCGGTCTGAAGGTGACGTCGGACGAACTGCCGGACTACGTGGAGCGCGTGCTCAAGCGCTTCGAGGCCGAGCGCGAGGAGGGCGAGCGGTTCGCCGCCTGGGCCTCGCGGGCCAGTGAGGAGTCCCTCTCATGAGCGAGCGCGCGGCTCCCTTCTACTGCCCCTACTGCGGCGACGAGGACCTTCGTCCCAGCGAACAGGGCCACGGCGCGTGGGAATGCGCGGCGTGCAACCGCGCATTCCAGTTGAAGTTCCTCGGGCTGCTTGCCCGGGGGCTTCGGCAGACGGAGTCAGGGGGAGAGCAGATATGAACACCGTTCAGGAAGAGCGCACGACCGACGATCTCAAGGCGCTCGCCGAGCAGGCGGGCCGTGACCTGGAGGACGCCTCGGCGCTGGAGATTCTCCAGTGGGCCGCCCGTACCTTCGGTAACCGTTTCTGCGTTACCTCTTCCATGGAGGACGCGGTCGTCGCACACCTCGCCTCCCGTGCGCTGCCCGGTGTTGACGTGGTGTTCCTCGACACCGGCTATCACTTCCCGGAGACGATCGGGACCAGGGACGCGGTGGAGGCGGTGATGGACGTCAACCTCATCACCCTGACCCCGCGTCAGACGGTCGCCGAGCAGGACGCGGAGTACGGCCCCAAGCTGCATGACCGCAACCCCGACCTGTGCTGCAAGCTGCGCAAGGTCCAGCCGCTGGAGGAAGGCCTCAAGGACTACGCGGCCTGGGCGACCGGACTGCGCCGCGACGAGTCCGAGAGCCGGGCCGACACCCCCGTCGTCGGCTGGGACGACAAGCGCCAGAAGGTCAAGATCTCGCCGATCGCCCGCTGGAGTCAGGACGACGTCGACGCCTACGTCGCCGAGCACGGCGTCCTGACCAACCCCCTGCTGATGGACGGCTACTCCTCCATCGGCTGCGCCCCCTGCACCCGTCGTGTCCTCGAGGGCGAGGACGCACGCGCCGGCCGCTGGGCGGGCCGCGCCAAGACCGAGTGCGGGCTGCACCTGTGACCATCAACCCGACCCTGGAGATGCAAGTGACGACCGGAGCCACCGTCTGGCTCACGGGTCTGCCGAGCGCCGGCAAGACCACGATCGCGTACGAGCTGGCCGGCCGGCTGCGCGCGGAGGGCCACCGTGTCGAGGTACTCGACGGCGACGAGATCCGCGAGTTCATCTCGGCCGGCCTCGGCTTCAGCCGCGAGGACCGGCACACCAATGTGCAGCGCATCGGCTTCCTCGCCGAACTGCTGGCCCGTAACGGCGTCAAGGCCCTGGTCCCGGTGATCGCGCCGTACGCCGACAGCCGCGAGGCGGTGCGCAAGCGCCACCAGGAGAGCGGGGCGCCGTACCTGGAAGTGCATGTGGCCACCCCGGTCGACGTGTGCAGCGAGCGGGATGTGAAGGGTCTGTACGCCAAGCAGGCGGCGGGCGAGCTGACCGGGCTGACGGGGGTCGACGACCCGTACGAGGAGCCCGAGTCGCCCGACCTGCGGATCGAGTCGCAGAACCAGACCGTGCAGGAGTCCGCGGCCGCGCTCCACGGCCTGCTCACCGAAAGGGGACTGGCATGACGACCGTGGTCACGACGCAGGAGGGTACGGACACCCCGTACGCCCTGTCCCACCTCGACGCCCTGGAGTCGGAGGGCGTGCACATCTTCCGGGAGGTGGCGGGCGAGTTCGAGCGGCCGGTGATCCTCTTCTCCGGGGGCAAGGACTCCATCGTCATGCTGCATCTGGCGCTGAAGGCGTTCGCCCCCGCGGCGATTCCCTTCTCGCTGCTGCACGTGGACACCGGCCACAACTTCCCCGAGGTGCTGGAGTACCGGGACCGTACGGTCGCCCAGCACGGGCTGCGGCTGCATGTCGCGTCCGTGCAGGACTACATCGACCGCGGTGTCCTCAAGGAGCGCCCGGACGGGACGCGGAATCCGCTGCAGACGCTGCCGCTGACCGAGAAGATCCAGGCGGAGAAGTTCGACGCCGTCTTCGGCGGCGGACGCCGCGACGAGGAGAAGGCCCGCGCCAAGGAGCGGGTGTTCTCGCTGCGGGACGAGTTCTCGCAGTGGGACCCCCGCCGCCAGCGCCCCGAGCTGTGGAACCTCTACAACGGCCGCCACGCACCCGGCGAACACGTCCGCGTCTTCCCGCTGTCCAACTGGACCGAGCTGGACGTGTGGCAGTACATCGCCCGCGAGGGCATCGAACTGCCGGAGATCTACTTCGCACACGAGCGTGAGGTGTTCCAGCGGGCCGGAATGTGGCTCACGGCCGGCGAGTGGGGCGGGCCGCAGGCGACCGAGACGGTGGAGAAGCGGCAGGTCCGCTACCGCACCGTCGGCGACATGTCCTGCACCGGCGCCGTCGACTCCGACGCGACGACGCTGGAGGCCGTGATCACCGAGATCGCCGCGTCCCGGCTCACCGAGCGCGGCGCCACCCGCGCCGACGACAAGCTCTCCGAGGCCGCGATGGAAGACCGCAAGCGCGAGGGGTACTTCTAACGATGTCCAGCACCACCGAACCCACCGAGCCGCTGTCGGTCGAGCAGCTGTCGGAGACCACCCTGCTGCGTTTCGCGACGGCGGGCTCGGTCGACGACGGCAAGTCCACGCTCGTCGGACGGCTGCTGCACGACTCCAAGTCGATCCTCACCGATCAACTGGAGGCGGTTGAGCGCGCGTCGGCCTCGCGAGGTCAGGACGCCCCCGACCTCGCCCTCCTCACCGACGGCCTGCGCGCCGAGCGCGAGCAGGGCATCACCATCGACGTGGCCTACCGCTACTTCGCCACGCCCAAGCGCCGCTTCATCCTCGCCGACACGCCCGGCCATGTGCAGTACACCCGCAACATGGTGACGGGTGCCTCCACCGCCGAGCTGACGGTGATCCTGATCGACGCGCGCAACGGCGTCGTCGAGCAGACCCGCCGGCACGCGGCGCTGGCGGCGCTGCTGCGGGTTCCGCACGTGGTCCTCGCCGTCAACAAGATGGACCTCGTCGACTACAAGGAAGCCGTGTTCGCCGCGATCGCCGAGGAGTTCACGGCGTACGCGACCGAGCTGGGCGTCCCCGAGGTCACCGCGATCCCGATCTCGGCGCTCGCGGGCGACAACGTGGTGGAGCCGTCCGCGGTCATGGACTGGTACGGCGGCCCGACGGTGCTCGAGCACCTGGAGACGGTGCCCGTCGCCCACGACCTGAGCCACTGCCACGCCCGGCTGCCCGTGCAGTACGTGATCCGGCCGCAGACCGCCGAGCACCCGGACTACCGGGGCTACGCGGGCCAGATCGCGGCCGGTTCGTTCCACGTCGGCGAGCAGATCACGGTCCTGCCGGCCGGCCGCTCGACGAAGATCAGCGGTATCGACCTGCTCGGCGAGCCCGTCGACGTCGCCTGGACCACCCAGTCGGTGACGCTCCTGCTCGAGGACGACATCGACATCTCGCGCGGCGACCTGATCGTGCCCAGCAAGGACGCCCCGCCCACCACGCAGGACATCGAGGCGACCGTCTGCCATGTCGCGGACGCCCCGCTGACCGTGGGCCACCGGGTGCTGCTCAAGCACGGGACCCGTACCGTCAAGGCGATCGTCAAGGACATCCCGTCCCGGCTCACCCTCGACGACCTGTCCCTGCACCCGCACCCGGGACAGCTCGTCGCCAACGACATCGGCCGGGTGAAGATCCGCACCGCCGAGCCGCTGCCGGTCGACTCCTACGCCGACTCGCGCCGCACCGGCTCGTTCATCCTGATCGACCCGAACGACGGCACCACGCTCACCGCGGGCATGGTCGGCGAGTCGTTCGCCTCCCCGGAGCCGGTCCGGGACGAGGGCGACGACGACGGGTGGGACTTCTGACCATGAACTCCCCCGATGTCTACTCCACGTTCGCGAAGGAGGGCGGCCGCGTCGGCAGCGGCGCTCTCGGCAGCGGGCAGGGCGGGGTGGCGCGATGTGCGTGCTGACGTACGCGCACCGCTCGCGCGCCCTCACCCCCCACCGCCGTAGACGAAAACCTGCCGCCCTCCCGGCCGCGACCTGAGAGACCGTGACCGCCGGGCCTCCGAGAGGAACCCCTCCCGTGCCTGCCACATTCGCCGTACGTCGCACCCTCGCGGTGATCGCCGCGCTCCCCCTCCTCACCCTCGCCGCCTGCGGCTACGGCTCTCAGGCCGAGGACGACGGCACCGCCAAGGTGGCCGCGGGAGCGGAGAAGATCGACGGTCTCGACTCCGTCCGGATCGGCTACTTCGGGAACCTGACCCACGGGACCGCGCTGGTGGGCGCGAACAAGGGCTACTTCCAGAAGGCGCTCGGCGCGACCGAGGCCCAGTACCAGATCTTCAACGCCGGTCCCTCCGAGATCGAGGCGCTGAACTCCGACTCCATCGACATCGGCTGGATCGGCCCCTCCCCTGCGATCAACGGCTACACCGCGTCGGGCGGCAAGAACCTGCGCATCATCGGCGGTTCGGCGTCCGGCGGTGTGAAGCTGGTCGTCGACCCGGAGAAGATCAAGTCCCTGAAGGACGTCAAGGGCAAGAAGATCGCGACTCCTCAGCTGGGCAACACACAGGACGTGGCGTTCCTCAACTGGGTCTCGGAGCAGGGCTGGAGGGTCGACGCGGAGAGCGGCAAGGGCGATGTCTCCGTGGTCCGCACCGACAACAAGATCACGCCGGACGCCTACAAGTCCGGCTCCATCGACGGTGCCTGGGTGCCGGAGCCGACCGCGTCCAAGCTGGTCGCCGAGGGCGGCAAGGTGCTGCTGGACGAGTCGGACCTGTGGCCGGACAAGAAGTTCGTGATCACGAACATCATCGTGCGGCAGGAATTCCTCAAGGAGCACCCGAAGGCCGTCGAGGCGGTGCTGAAGGCCTCGGTCGAGGCCAACAAGTGGATCAACGCCAACCCGGACGAGGCCAAGGCCGCGGCGAACAAGCAGCTGGAGACGGACTCGGGCAAGGCGCTGCCCGCCGAGGTCATCGACCCGGCCTGGACGTCGATCCAGTTCACCGACGACCCGCTGGCCGCCACCCTCAACACCGAGGCGGAGCACGCGGTCAAGGCCGGCCTGCTGGAGAAGCCCGACCTCAAGGGCATCTACGACCTCACGCTGCTCAACAAGGTCCTCAAGGCCGAGGGCGAGAGCACCGTCGACGACGCCGGTCTCGGCGCGAGCTGACCGAACGACCCGATGAGTTCCCAGGAGGTGACGACCATGGCCACGACCACGACCCTCGCCAAGGCCGCAGACGACGCCGCGACGGCCGCACACGCCGCCCGGATCGAGCACGTCTCGAAGTCGTTTCCGGGCCCCGCCGGGCAGCAGCTCGTGCTGGACGACATCAGCATCGATGTCGCGCCCGGCGAGTTCGTCACGCTCCTGGGGGCCTCGGGCTGCGGCAAGTCCACGCTGCTGAACCTGGTGGCCGGGCTCGACGCGCCCACCGCCGGGTCCATCACCACGGACGGCCGCCCGGCCCTGATGTTCCAGGAGCACGCCCTCTTCCCGTGGCTGACCGCGGGCAAGAACATCGAACTCGCCCTCAAACTCAGGGGCGTCGCGAAGAACGAGCGCCGCGACAAGGCCGAGGAACTCCTCGAACTCGTCCGGCTCAAGGGCGCGCACGGCAAGCGGGTGCACGAGCTGTCCGGCGGTATGCGCCAGCGCGTCGCCCTGGCCCGCGCGCTCGCCCAGGAGAGCCGGCTGCTGCTGATGGACGAGCCGTTCGCGGCGCTGGACGCCATCACGCGGGACGTCCTGCACGACGAGCTGACCCGGATCTGGGCGGAGACCGGGGTGTCCGTTCTCTTCGTCACGCACAACGTGCGTGAGGCGGTGCGGCTCGCGCAGCGCGTCATCCTGCTGTCGTCGCGGCCCGGCCGGATCGCCCGCGAGTGGACGGTCGGCATCCCGCAGCCCCGCCGCATCGAGGACGCGCCCGTGGCGGAACTGTCCGTCGAGATCACCGAAGTACTGCGTGGGGAGATCCGCCGTCATGGCCAGCACTGACTCGAAGACGACGGAGGACCCCGGGAGCATCGAGGCGGGCCTCGACGCGCTGGAGACCTCGGTCAGCGGCCGGCCGCCCTTCCGGCAGACCCTCCGCGAGAAGATCCTGCCGCCGGTCATCGCCATCGCCGTGGTCCTCGTCGTCTGGCAGGGACTGATCTCCCTGAAGATCGTCGACGACCCCGCGAAGCTGCCCTCCCCCGGTGCCGTGTGGGCCGAGGTCGAGGACGCGTGGCTGAAGGGCACGCTGCTCGACTACATCTGGACGAGCGTCTCGCGGGGCCTGTTCGGCTTCGCGCTCGCCCTCGTCATCGGCACGCCGCTCGGCCTGCTCGTGGCCCGGGTGAAGTTCGTGCGCGCGGCGATCGGCCCGATCCTGTCCGGGCTGCAGTCGCTGCCGTCGGTGGCGTGGGTGCCGGCCGCCGTGATCTGGCTGGGCCTGAAGCCCGAGATGATGTATGCGGTGATCCTGCTCGGCGCGGTGCCGTCGATCGCCAACGGTCTGGTGTCCGGCGTCGACCAGGTGCCGCCGCTGATCCTGCGCGCGGGGCGGACGCTGGGGGCGACCGGACTGCGCGGTACCTGGCACATCGTGATGCCCGCGGCGCTGCCCGGCTATGTGGCGGGGCTGAAGCAGGGGTGGGCGTTCTCCTGGCGCTCGCTGATGGCCGCGGAGATCATCGCGCAGGCACCGGACCTGGGCGTGGGACTCGGCCAGTTGCTGGAGGTGGGCCGCACCAACAGCAGCATGGCGACGGTCTTCCTCGCCATCCTGCTCATCCTGTTCGTCGGTATCGCCATCGATCTGCTGATCTTCAGCCCGCTGGAGCGCTGGGTCCTGCGCACCCGCGGTCTGCTGGTGAAGAGCTGAGTCCCATGCACACGATCTCCAAGAAGCCGGTCCTTCTCGTCATCGCCCACGGCAGCCGCGACCCGCGGCACGCCGCGACCGTCCATGCCCTGGTACGCCGGGTACGGTCGCGGCGGCCGGGGCTGCGCGTGGAGACCGGCTTCCTGGACTTCAACGTCCCGTCCGTCCAGGGCGTGCTGGAGTCCCTGGCGGCGGAGGGCGTCCGGGACGTCGTAGCCCTGCCGCTGCTGCTGACCCGCGCCTTCCACGCGAAGGCCGACATCCCCGCCGTACTGCGGGACGCCCCGCCGCGGCTGCGGATCCGCCAGGCGGAGGTACTGGGCCCGTCCCCGCTGCTCCTGCAGGCCTTGGAACGGCGGTTGTACGAGGCGGGACTGACGCCCGCCGACAAGTCCTCGACCGGGGTCGTGCTGGCCTCGGCGGGGTCCACAGACCCGGAGGCGATCGCGGTGATCGCCGACATCGCGCGGGAGTGGTGGCACACCGGTTGGTGCGCCGTGCGACCCGCGTTCGCCTCCGCGGCCCTGCCCCGCACCGAGGACGCGGTGCGGGAACTCAGGTCCCTGGGCTGCTCGAAGATCGCCGTCGCCCCGTACGTCCTGGCCCCCGGCTTCCTGCCGGACCGCATCGCCCGCGGCGCGACCGAGGCAGACGTACTGGCCGACGTGCTGGGCCCGGCACCGGAGGTGGCGCGGGTACTGCTGAAGCGCTACGACGCGGCACGCACGCCGATGCCGGTGGCCGTGGGCGCCTGAGCCCGTTCTGGGGGGAACGCCTGAGAGCAGTACGGTGTCGCCTGGTGGAAGTACAACAGCCACCGCTCCCCTGCCCGTCGCCACAGTGAACTGCGGTGTGCCCGGGTGCCGTTGCTCTCCGTGTCGTAGGTGAGGTGGACCAGGTCGGGGGCGAGCTGGACGCCGTGCAGGTGGGAGGGGACGACGTGGCGGGAGCTGGGGTCCGTACCGGAGGTCAGGGCGGTGATGATCGAGGCGCGGTCCCAGTGCCGTCCGGACGCGCCGAACTCGTGGAAGTCGGGGTGCAGCAGCGCCCCGAGCAGTTCGGGCGAGCGGCGGACGTCGGGGGCGAGCAGCCTCAACTCGCCCTCGATGGCCGCCTTCACTGCGGAATCGTGCTCAGTCACTGGTCATTTCCACGAGCTTGACGACCGTGTTCCAGTTGCGGGACGTGGCGATCACGCCCTTGTTCAGCCGGGGCTTGGAGAGGTGCTCGGCGAGCTTGGAGCGGCCCAGGCCGTTCGGCGCGTACAGGTACAGCGCGCGGTCGCCGAGGCGGAACTCCTCGGGGAGGTAGGCGGCCTGGTCGATCTCGGCGAAGCGGTCGAGGCCGACCGGCGCGGAGAAGTAGGTGACGTGCAGCTGTTTGGCCTCGAGGTCGGCGGCCGGGAACGGACAGGCCTCGGCGACCGCCTTCAGATAGGCGTGGTCGCGCACGATCACGTCGACGCCGAAGCCGAAGTGCTTCTCGATCGCCCGCGTCAGCTCCGCGGCGAGGGATTCCTCGTCGCCGTGGCCGCTGGAGAACACGGCCTGGCCACTCTGCAGATAGGTGCGTACGCCGTCGTAACCGAGGCCCTCCATGAGCGTGCGCAGCTCGGCCATCGGGACCTTCCTGCTGCCCCCCACGTTGATTCCGCGCAGCAGCGCCGCATATGTCGTCATCCGCCCAGCTTATGCGGCTGGGGCACCCTGGGCCCCGCCCCCGAGAACTCCGAGTAGATGTAAGGGACCACAGTCCTCCCCAGTGGTGAGACCTCGGTATCCGAAGTGATGAGTCGCGGGCAGGGCACTTCACCGGGCAGCACGACGAGATGGCTTTATCCGGCCCATACCTTCGAAGTGGAGGTGACGGCAGGGGGCCGGCACCGTTGACGAGGGGGCAAGCCCGTCATGGGGAACGGAGATATACGGGTGCGGGGCATCGCCGCCCGGGCCGGCGGCTGGAGCGCCCGGCACCGATGGGCTGCCGTCGGTATCTGGGTGCTGTTCGTCGTCCTGGCGATGGGGCTGGGGTCGGCCGCGGGCCGGGTCGACGTCAAGGACAGCGATCAGCTCAAGGGCGAGACACACACCGCCGCCAGGATCATCGAGGACGCCGGGATCGACGAGCCGGCCGGTGAGACCGTCCTGATCCAGGCGAAGGACGGCGGCGTCAAGGCCACGGACGCTGACTTCCGGGCCGCGGTCGAGTCCGTGGTCAAGGCGGTCGAGGGGACCGGTGAGGTCACGGACGTGACGTCGCCGTACGAGAGCGACACGATCTCGAAGGACGGCCGCAGCGCGCTCGTGCAGTTCGACATTCGCGGGGACGCGGAGACCGCGGGCGAGCGGGTCGAGCCGGTCCTCAAGGCCGTCGAGGACGTTCAGAAGGACCATGAGGCGCTGCGGATCGAGGAGATCGGCTCCGCCAGCATGATGAAGACGTTCGACGACGCGTTCGGGGACGACTTCAAGAAGGCCGAGTTCTCGGCGGTGCCGGTGGCCCTCGGCATTCTGCTGATCGCCTTCGGCGCGCTGGTCGCGGCGCTGCTGCCGGTGCTGCTGGCGATCACCGCGATCATGGCGACGATGGGTCTGATGGGCATCGTCAGCCATGTGATGCCGATGAGTGAGACCGCCAACTCCGTGATGCTGCTGGTCGGTCTGGCCGTCGGCGTCGACTACTGCCTGTTCTATCTGCGCCGCGAGCGCGAGGAGCGGGAGGCCGGCCGGGACGCGCAGACCGCGCTGCGGATCGCCGCCGCCACCAGTGGGCGCGCGATCATCGTCTCGGGTGTCACGGTGTGCGTGGCGATGGCGGGCATGCTGTTCACCGGGCTCGCCGAGTTCGAGGCGATGGGCCTGGCCTCGCTGATGGTCGTGGCCGTCGCCATGGTCGGCTCCGTGACCGTCCTGCCCGCGCTGCTCTCGCTGCTCGGCGGACGGGTGGAGAAGGGGCGGATTCCGTTCCTGCGCCGCCGTCAGCGCAAGGGCGGCGGCTCGGACAGCCGGTTCTGGACCGCCGTCCTCAAGGGCGTGCTCGCGAAGCCGCTCGCCTCCGTCGTCGTCGCGGCCGGTGTACTGCTGGCGATCGCGGCTCCTGCGGTGGGCATGAAGACGCAGAACCTCACGCTGGACCAGGAGTTCGGCGACTCGCTGCCGATCGTGCAGACGTACAACCGCGTCAACGACGCCTTCCCCGGCGGCTCCGAGCCGGCCGAGGTGGTCGTCAAGGCCGACGACATCAACGCTCCCCAGGTGCAGGCCGCGCTCACGGACTTCCGTGAGCAGGCGATCAGTTCGGGGGCCTCGCGCGGCCCGGTGGACATCAAGCTGCACGACGCGCAGAACGTCGCCTTCGTCTACGTCCCGCTGGTCGGCGGCTCCGACCTGGACAAGGCGGGCGCGAGCCTGGACAAGCTGCGCGACGAGGTACGGCCGGCCACGCTCGGCAAGGTCGACGGCGTCGAGGCGCCGATCACCGGACAGGTCGCCGGTTCGAAGGACTTCAACGACCAGCTGGCCGGAGCGGTCGTCCCGGTCTTCGTGTTCGTCGTGGTCTTCGCCTTCCTGCTGATGCTGCTGTGCTTCCGCTCGCTGACCATCGCGATCACCTCGATCGTGCTGAACCTGCTGTCGGTGGGTGCGGCGTACGGCATCCTCGTCGCCGTCTTCCAGCACGGCTGGGGCGCGTCCCTGGTGGGCGCGGAGGGTGTCGGCGCCATCATCACCTGGCTGCCGCTGTTCCTCTTCGTGATCCTGTTCGGCCTGTCGATGGACTACCACGTGTTCGTGGTCTCGCGGATCCGCGAGGCGCGACTGCGCGGCCGTACGACGAAGGACGCGATCGCCCACGGTGTGGTCACCACGGCCGGCGTCGTCACCAGCGCCGCGGTCATCATGGTCGCCGTGTTCGCGATCTTCGGGACGCTGTCCATGCAGTCCATGAAGCAGATGGGCGTGGGCCTCGCGGCCGCGGTGCTCATCGACGCGACGATCATCCGGGGCGTGCTGCTCCCGGCGGTGATGGCACTGCTGGGCGAGCGCAACTGGTATCTGCCGAAGTGGCTGAACCGGATGCCGGATCTCACGCACGACGAGGCGCCCGAGGCCGTGACGCGGGAAACGCCGTCGCGGGACGACGAGGGCGAGCCGGTGAGGGTCTGACCTCACCCCGAACGGAGGGCCCGTTGGCTACAGGGGAGCCAACGGGCCCTCTCTCCTGCTCACTTCTTCCGTGGCAGCTCCGCCTCGATGAGGTCCGCCGCCCGCCGCGTGCCGCCCTCCTCGGCCATCTCGGCCTGGAGGCTCCGCAGCCGCCGGGCGACCTCGGGATCGTCGACGAGCGCGAGGGCGGCGGTGCGCAGCGCCTCGGCGGTCGCCTCCTCCATGGGAAGGTGCCGGGCCACGCCGAGCGACTGGAGCATGTCCGCGTTGCCGAACTGGTCCACGGCCTGCGGTACGGCGATCATCGGCGTGGCCGTCGCCATTCCCTCCTGGCTGCCGCCCGCCCCGGCGTGCGTGACGAACAGATCGGCCTGCTTGAGGACCGCCAACTGCGGGACCCAGGACCGTACTTCGACATTGTCCGGTACGGCGCCCAGTTCGGCGGGGTCCACGTGCCTGCCGATCTGGAGGACCAGGTGCCAGCCCGGCAGCTCGCCGAACGCCTTGACGCACTCGCGGTAGAAACCGGGCTGCTTGGTGAAGGACGATCCCAGCGACACCAGGACCACCTTCTCCGCGCCGGCCGGCCGCTGCCAGTCGCCCTCGTGCGAGCGGTCGCCCTGACAGGCGCCGACGAAGGTGTACACGCTCTCGTCGACCCGGTCGGCGTGGGGCTGGAGGGCCTTCGGGATGAGGACGAGGGAGCGGGCGGGGCGGCCGACGAAGGGGTCGGGGTGCTCGGTCATCCCGTTCTCCTGCAGCCAGTTGTGGAACTTGGCGTAGTAGGCACGCCCGCGCTCGGTCTTCTTCGGCTCCTCCCACATGGGCTCGGCGACCTCCTGCTCATAGCCTTCCCAGGCGACGAGGTTCGGGGAGAGCGAGATCGCGGGCACGCCCCAGCGGTGAGCCAGGACGCGGGCCGGGTAGGCGGTGATGTCCTGGAGCACGAGGTCCGGTTCGTCGCCCTCGTACGCGGCGATCAGCTGGGGCAGCGCCTGGATCGCGTCGTTCAGGAACGGCTCGACGTGGTCCAGGAGGGTGGTGCCCCAGGCCTCCGGATCGGCGTCGGGGCCGGGCAGTGTGGAGTTCCAGAGCTTGGGCTCGGCGCCCGTCCCGGCCACCTTCTCGGCGAAGGCCGGCGGAATCGCGTACGTGACCCGGTGCCCGCGTGCCACGAGCTCGCGGATCACTTCGAGGCTCGGGTTCACGTGGCCGTGGGCGGCGATGGAGAACATGGCGATGTGTGCGGGGGCGGTCATGTGAACGACAGTATGCGAGACGATACGTCTCGTGCAACCGGAGTATATGGGCTGTCAGCGCTGGTAGCGCGCCAACACCAGGTTCCCGTCCTCCTCCAGCCGCTCCCGCAGCTCGTCCCGTCCGATCGCGCCGCTGTAGTACTCCTGGAACGCCGGGGTGGCCACCTTGTCCTTCCACTCGGGATAGCCGCGGACGGACTGCGCGGGTGCCGAGCGCAAGTGGGCGGCGAGGGCGGTGCCGGTGGCCCAGTCGTGTTCGGCGGTGTGCAGGGCGGGGTCCTTCAGTGCCTGTGTGCCGGTGGGGAGCATCCAGTCGCCCAGGGCCAGTCGGACCATATTCTCCGGCCGGAGCAGGAAGTCGATGAACTCGGCGGCCTCCTTCTTGTGCGGGCTGTCCTCGGCCACGGACAGCGTCTGCGGGCTGACTCCCTGGGCGAGCCCGTCGGCTCCGGCGGGGGCAGGCAGCACCTGCCAGTCGAAGCCCTTGGGAGCCTGCTGCACGATCTGCTGGCGGTACGAGAAGCCGAGGGGCACCATCGCGTACTTCCCGCCGAAGAACCCGGGCAGGGTGTCCGAGCCTCCGCTGCCGAGAGTCGTGGGCGAGGCGCTGCGGTCGGTGTTGACCTGGTCGTGGATGGTGTCCGGCACCACCTGGTCGGCCGTCCCGAAGCGGATGGTGACCTTGCCGTCCTGATTCCGGTGGAACAGCTGTCCGCCGGTGGACAGGGACAGGTTGAGCGTGGCGGAGACGGGTTCCTTGAGCGGCCAGGCCACGCCGTACGTGCCGTCCCCGCTGAGCTGCTCGGTGATCCGCCGGAACTCCGCCCAGCTCCACGGCCGTTCGGGTGTCGGGATGCGTACGCCGGACTCCTTCAGCCACTTCGCGTTGGCGATGAGCACGCGGGGCTCCTGGAGGAACGGCACGCCGTAGATCCCGTCCCCGAAGGTCGTCGTGCGCCAACTGCGCTGCGGGATGTCGGACTTCAGCCGCCGCGGCAGCAGGTCGGTGAGGTCGGCCAGATAGCCGCCGTACGCGAAGTCCGCGAGGTCGTCCGAGGCGTCGTGGATGATGTCCGGCGCCTCGCCGCCCTCGAAGGAGGTGAGGAGCTGGTCGTGGACGCTGTCCCAACTCCCCTGCGCATACTCGACCTTGACGTCGGGATGGGACGCGTTCCACTGCGCCACCAGCTCCTTGTTGGCGGCGACGGACTCCTCCTGCCAGGCGAGGGACTGGAAGCGCAGGGTGACGCGGCCGTCGTCGGCCACGTCGTCGCCGCTGGTGCAGCCGGTGAGCAGCAGCCCCGTGACGAGCGCGGCGATCCATCGGATCCGCATCAGCTCTTCACCGCCCCGGCGAGCATGCCGCCCGTGATCCGTCGCTGGATGAGCGCGAAGACGACCAGCGAGGGCAGGGTGGCGAGGAACGCGGCGGCGGCGAGCGGGCCGAGGTCGGCGACGCCCTCCGCGCCGATGAAGTGGGTGAGCACGACCGGCAGCGTCTGTTTCTCCGGTGTCTTGAGCAGCACGAGCGCGAAGAAGAACTCGTTCCACGCGGTGATGAACGCGAACAGCGCCGTCGCCACGATCCCCGGCGCGAGCAGCGGCGCGACCACCGAGACGAGGGTGCGCAGCCGTCCGGCGCCGTCGACGGCCGCCGCCTCCTCCAACTCTGCGGGCACCGCGCGTACGTACCCCACGAGCATCCACAGCGCGAACGGCAGCGCCCACACCACGTACACCATGACCAGTCCGGGCACCGAGTTGATCAGCCCCAGGTTCTTGAGCACCAGGAACAGCGGGATGATCACCAGCACCAGCGGGAACGCCTGGCTGACGACCACCCAGCCGGTCGCGGCCCTCGCGAGCCGGGTGCGGTGCCGGGCCATGACGTACGCCATCGGTGTCGCGATCAGTACGGCGATCACCGCGGCCCCGAGCGCCGCGACGAGGGAGTTGAGCGCGGCGTGCAGCAGCGGCTGTTCGTCGAAGGCCTGGCGGAAGTTGGCCAGGGTGGGGTTCTCCGGGATCCAGGTGGGGTGCAGGCTGCCCAGCTCGCGTGGCGGTTTGAACGCGGTCGAGATCAGCCAGAGGAAGGGGAAGGCGAGAAAGACGAGATACCCGAGCAGCGCCGCGTACTGGCCCGCGCGGGCCGCCTGGCTGGTCCTCATGTGTCCTGTCCTCCCCTCAGACGGCCGGCGAGGAAGACGGCGAGGAGCACCGAGATCACCGCGACCATCACGCATCCCATCGCCGCCGCATAGCCGAACTGCCCATAGCGGAAGGCCTCTTCGTAGGCGAACAGCATGGGCAGGCGGGTGCGGCCGCCGGGTCCGCCGCTGGTCAGCACATAGACCAGCGCGAACGAATTGAAGTTCCAGATGAAGTTGAGCGCGGTGATCGCCAGCGCGACCGGTCTGAGGGCGGGCCAGGTGACCGTACGGAACCGGCGCCAGGCGCCCGCGCCGTCCATCGCGGCCGCCTCGTGGAGTTCGCGCGGGGTGTTCTGCAGCCCGGCGAGCAGGGCGACCGTCGTCTGCGGCATGCCCGCCCAGACGCCGACGACGATCACCGCGGGCAGGGCGGTCGCCAGGCCGCTGAGCCAGTCCCGGCCGTCGCCGAGGCCGAGGTCGCGCAGGGTCTCGTTGAGGATGCCCGCGTCCGGGTTGTAGACGAGCCGCCACATGACGCCGACGACCACCTCGGGCATCGCCCACGGGATGATGGCCAGCGCGCGGGCCAGCCATCTCAGGCGCAGCTCCTGGTTGAGCAGCAGGGCGAGCCCGAGGGCGAGCAGGAACTGCGGCACGGTCACGCCGACGGCCCAGACCAACCCGATCCGGAACGACTCCCAGAACAGCGTGTCGTGCAGCAGATCCCGGAAGTTGAGCGTGCCGATCCACTCCGTGGGCTCGGTGCGGCCCGACTGGGCGTCGGTGAACGCCAGCAGGATCCCGTACAGCAGCGGTCCGACGCTCAGCAGGAGGATCGGGATCAGGGCGGGTAAGACCAGGAACCAGGCGCCGTGGTCGGCGGCAGGGCGTTTCCGGCCGGTGCTCGGCGCGCGTTTCGCCGCGCCCTCCCCTCGCACCTCGGTCACCAATGTCACGGAATCAGCCCCTTTGCGCGGCTCGGACGGGCCCCGTCATGGTCGTGAAGGCGGTCGGTGTCGTCAAGACACCGCGCGCCCGGCGCGACCTGTGCGAATGCGACACTGACCGGCGGATGGCGGGAAGGTGACGCCGTACGCGGACGCACAGGGATCACTCAGGATCACTCGGGATCACTCGGAGGTGGACGATGGACGAGGCACGGGCGCGGGACGTGCTGGCCGCGGCAGGGGTGTTGCCCGGACCGGTACGGGATGCGCGGTTGCTCGCCCTGGGTGAGAACGCCGTGTTCGCCGCCGGTGACCTGGTCGTCAAGGTGGGCCGCGACGCCGAACTCCTGGACCGGGCCCGGCGGGAACTGGACATCGCGCTCTGGCTGGAGGCGGCGGGTGTGCCGGCGGTGCGTGCCGCCGCGCCGAAGGCACTCCTGGTCGAGGGGCATCCGGTGACCGTGTGGCATCGGTTGCCCGATCCCGTACGGCCCGCGGAGCCGCGGGATTTGGCCGAACTGCTACGGGTCGTCCACGCACTGCCCTCTCCCTCCTTCGAGCTGCCGCCCCGCGATCTGCTGGGCGGGGTGGAACGCTGGCTGCGGCTTGCGGGCGACGCGATCTCTCCCGCCGACGCGGCCTTTCTGCGTGCGCGCCGGGACGGCTTCGCGACGGCCGCGGCTGCCCTGGTCCCGCGTCTGCCGCCCGGGCCGATCCATGGCGACGCGCTGCCGCGCAATGTGCATGTCGGGCCGGACGGGCCGGTGCTGGTCGATCTGGAGACGTTCTCGACTGATCTGCGGGAGCACGACCTGGTGGTCATGGCCCTTTCCCGCGACCGCTACGGGCTCCCTGCGGCGGCGTACGACTCCTTCACCGACGCGTATGGCTGGGATGTGCGCGAGTGGGACGGGTGCTCGGTGCTGCGCGGCGCCCGGGAGACCGCCAGTTGCGCGTGGGTCGCCCAGCATGCGCCGAGCAACCCTGCCGCGTTGGCCGAGTTTCAGCGACGGGTGGCGTCTTTGCGGGACGGGGATGAGACGGTGCGGTGGTATTCCTTTTGACACCTGCTGAACTGTCCGATGCCCGCTGAGTGTTGGCGACCTCTCAAAGATGCTGGAACAGCACTTGGATCAGGGCAGGCATGGCAGGGGCCAGTAGATAGAGACCGATTCCGGTCACGGCCTTGCGGGTCGTGACCGGAAGCACGGGAGTGGACCAGATCCGCGCTACCGCCGCGTCACATTCATCACTGGGAAGGCCGCTTGCGTACAGAGACTCGACGTGAGCTTTCTTGACATCCAACGCGAAGTGGTAACCGATCGAGGAGGGATAGACGATCACAGCCATGTCCACGAGCATCACCCCCAGCACAATGAACACCATCCAAGGTGACGCCGGCAGCCAGACCATGAAGAGGACCAGCAAGCCGATCATGTGAGCCAAGGCGGAGCCATAAGTCCACAGCATGAAGCGGCGCAACGGACGCAGCCCCTGGAAACCGTCGCTGTCGAATCTCATGTTCGGCGTCACCCCGAAACCGAGTGCCGCGGACCGATACAGGTAGCCGGTGAAGACGACGCCCATGACCAATTGCTTGGCCAGGAAGTGGAAGGCGTAGGTGCCGGCTGCACACAAGGCCACCGCCATTTCGGGGTGGGTGTGCCAGTTGGCCCACCAACCGGCGTAGACCTCGTCGCGCCAGATCGCGTCAGGGAGCGCGGTCGGATTCCATGTCTCCATGAGGCCATGAGCGTTGACGAAGGCGTACAGCGCGATCGTGCCAGTCGCCGCGGCCACCATGATGCCCGCGGAGACACTCCTGCGGCCCAGCATTCGGAACCACGCGTTGGTCTTGCGGACCAGCGTGTCGTGTCGACGGATCTGTTCGGGGGACAGCCGGGTCCCTCCGCCATTGCGCTCGTTCATCTGAACGAAGTCGGCGATGGCCTGCACTTGCTGGCAGCAGAAGAGGGGCGTGACGAAGACAACAGTCAACACGATCAGGCCGGCCAGATCCTGGAGGAGGGACAGGCTTACGCCGCTCAGTTCGGCATCGGCGGAGAACAAGTGGGCCAGCGCC
Organism: Streptomyces sp. NBC_00457; assembly: GCF_036014015.1. NCBI lineage: Bacteria > Bacillati > Actinomycetota > Actinomycetes > Kitasatosporales > Streptomycetaceae > Streptomyces > Streptomyces sp. NBC_00457. The sequence goes on from NZ_CP107905.1 coordinate 2,735,209, forward strand.
CACCGTCTGTCCGGGTCAGGCGACGGTCCCAGGGCTCCGCCCGCTTCTGCCAGTCCCAGCAGGGTGACGGACGCGACCAGGCTGATCAGCAGAATCTTGGTCTTGGCTGTCAGCGGCCAGTACAGCAGGCTGATCAGCAGGCGAGCAGCCTCCCGACACGGCCTCGGCACTCTCCGCAACAGGCGCATCGCCAAGCGGATACCGACGGGCGCGGATGAGCGGAAGACTCCACCGATCAACTGCGGTTCCAAGGTCTTCAGCTGCGCCATCCTCGCCCCCCGACGGTGACACACGATGTTCCTTTATAACCAGCCTGCGCGGCAGGCGCCTACTCCGCGGGGGCAAACACAGGGAAGCTCAACTGGGTGGCTCTGTCCGCGAGTTCGCGAGCGGTGTCCTCGTTGCCGCGAACCCTGAGCGCGTCTCCTCGCTGTCGCGGTCGACGTCCCGGATGGTTCGCGCGGCGCGGCGCAGTTCGGCCAGAACCGTGCGAACAGCTGCCCTTGCTGTGCGCTCGGGGCGGTGCACCGCGTCGATGTGGCGTCTTGCCTGGACGCCGCTGAGGGGTCTGAGGACCAGCTCGGGGTGTGGGCGCATCGTCCAGCGTGGCATCAGGGCGATACCGCCTCCGGCCGCCACGGCCTCGGCCACGACCGCGAACTCGTTGATGCGGTGGGCGAGATGGAGGCGACGGCCGGCCGCTGCGGCGATGGCCTCGATGACTGCCAGGACGGGGAAACCGTCGTGCACGGTGATCCACGGCTCGTCGGCCACGTCGCGTGGGGTGACGCGGCGCTTGGCGGCCAGGGGGTGGTCGGCCGGCATGGCCACATCCAGTGGCTCGCGCAGCAGCGTCGTCGTGGCCACCATGTCCGGCCATGGCGGGGCGTGCTCCAGGCGGTGGGCGAGGACGAGGTCGTAGTCCCGGGTCAGTCGGGGGAAGTCCTCCTGGGGCACGTCCTCGTCGGCCAGCCTCGGCACCGGCTTGCCCGGGCCGGCCAGCGCACGGAGCAGCAGCGGGAAGAACGCCGCGCCCGCGCTGTGGAACGCCGCCACCGACACCTCCCCGTCCGGCCGCCCGACGAACGCCTCGACCGTGTGCCGCGCCCGCGCGAGCGCCGTCTCCACCTCGACGGCCGCGCCCGCCAGCGCCAGTCCGGCGTCGGTGAGCACCAGGCGGCGCCCCTGACGTTCGGTGAGCGGGACCGGGATCGCGCGCTGCAGCAGCCGTAGCTGCTGGGAGATCGCCGATGGCGTCACCAGCAGCGCCTCGGCGACCGCCGTGACGCTGCCCAGTTCGCCCAGCTCCCGCAGGATCCGCAGCTGCCGTTCGTCCATCGCCCCAGTGTAGAACTCTGTAGCTCCGCTAAATGGTTGTTTTAGAAGGTGGCACTGGGCTTCAAGGATGTCTCCGGTGCACTGTGGGCGCGTGTCCAACGTCCGCCGTACCGATGCGGTACTCCTCCTTGTCGCGCTCGTCTGGGGTTCCAGCTATCTGTCCGCCCAGACGGCCACTGCCGCGCTCCCCGTCCTTCTCGTGCTGTTCGCCCGCTACGCCCTGTCCGCCGTCGCCTGTCTCGGCCTGGTCGCCTCCTGGCGCGGGTCACGCCGGTGGACGCGTGACGAGCTGCGGGCCGGCGTGCCCCTGGGGGTGACGCAGGCCGCGGTCCTGGGTGTGGAGACGTACGGCGTCGCGCACACCAGCGCCGCCAACGCCGGCCTCATCATCAGCCTGACCATCGTCCTCACCCCGCTCCTCGACCGCGGCGGCCACCGCGGCGCACTGCCTGTCTCCTTCTTCGCCGCGACCGGTGTCTGTGTCCTGGCCGTCGGTCTGCTCATGTCCGGCAACGGCTTCCACGCGCTCCGCCTCGGCGACCTGCTGATGCTCGGCGCCGCGCTGATCCGGGCCGGGCATGTCGCCCTCGTCGGCCGCTTCACTACCGGGCGGGCGATCCGTCCCCTGCACCTGACGACCGTGCAGACGCTCGTCGGCACGGCCCTGTTCCTGCCGGCCGCGGCCCTGGACCTGCCGACGCTGGTCCGTGCGGACCCGGCGACCTGGGCCCAGCTCGTCTATCTCGCCCTGTTCTGCAGCGTGTTCGCCTTCCTCGCGCAGACCTGGGCCGTGCAGCGCACCTCCGCCAGCCGGGCCAGCCTGCTGCTGGGCACCGAGCCGGTGTGGGCGGTCGCGGTGGGCGTGGCGCTAGGCGGTGAACACCTCACCCCGCTCACCGGCCTCGGGGCGGCCCTGATGCTCGCCGGCACCTACTGGGGGCAGGCCGTGGAACGGGCCCACCGAAGCGCACAAGAACCCCGGCTCCTCTCCGCCCCGGCCCTCGACAAGGATCGCGACAAGGACTCCGCATGCCCGAGCACGCCCACCACGACCTCCCCCACCACGACACTTACGAGCACCTGACCTCCCTGCTGGACGCCTCCCACATCGACTACCGCCTGATCGACCATGAACCCGAAGGCTCAACGGAAGCCGTCTGCGCCCTGCGCGGGCACCCGGCCCACGAAGCCGCGAAGTGCATCGTGCTGCGGGTCAAGGTGGACCGCCGCACCACACGTCACGTCCTCGCGGTCGTCCCCGGCGACCGGCGGGTGGACCTGGACGCGGTCCGGGCGCTTTTCGACGCCCGCTACGTCGCCTTCAGCGACCCGGAGACCGCCGAGCGGCTGGCCCGTGCCGTCCCCGGCACCGTCCTGCCATTCAGCTTCGATCCCGACCTCGAACTGGTCGCCGATCCGGACGTCGTGGCGCAGCCGAAGATGTACTTCAACGCGGCCCGGCTCGACCGCTCGCTGCTCATCTCGGGCGCCGACTACGAGCGACTGGCCAAGCCCCGCATCGAACGCATCGCAACGCCCGCACCGGCGTGAGGGAGGGGGGCATCGCGACGGGGATCAAGCCCGGCGCATCCCTGTCGCGGGCCGGTTCACGGCCGAACCGCCGCGCCGAACGTGACGCATGGCTTCGCCCGGTCCACCGACTCCGTCCGCCCCGCCTCTTCCACCGACACGCGGTTCGTCTCGCCCACCGGGCTCAGATCGCCTCGCCCGGCACTGTCTCCTCCGCCGGTTCCCGCAGTGGCCATGTCCCGTCGATCACCGCGTCTGCCTCGCCCTTGCTGCGCAGGAAGTTCTGGAAGTCGGCGGCTCTTTCGGCGTACCAGTCGATCTGGCGGCGGTGGAGTTCGGCCGGGCCGAGGGCGGCGATCTTGGGGTGGCGGGTGGCTATGGCGCAGGCCAGTTCCGCTGCGGCGAGGGCGTCGGAGGTGGCGTCGTGGGCGGAGTCGAGGGCGACGCCGTATTCGGCGCAGACCGCTTCGAGGTTGCGCTTGCCGCGGCGGTAGCGGTCGACGGACCGGTCGATGGTGTACGGGTCGATGACCGGGGCGGGGTCGACGCCGCCCAGGCGGTCACGCAGCGACGGAAGGCCATGGCGCCGCAGCTCGGCCGCCAGCAGGGTCAGGTCGAAGGCCGCGTTGTAGGCGACGACCGGAACGCCCGTCTTCCAGTACGTCGCCAGGACGTCCGCGATGGCGTTCGCGACCTGGTCGGCCGGCCTGCCCTCGGCGGTGGCGCGCTCATTGCTGATGCCGTGTACCGCCACCGCGTCCGCCGGGATCTCCACCCCGGGATCGGCCAGCCACTCCCGGCGCCCTATGGGCTGCCCGGCCCTGACCTCGATCACGGCCCCCGTGACGATCCGCGCCTTGCGCGGGTCCGTGCCCGTCGTCTCCAGGTCGAAGCCGATCAGCAGCTCTCGGTGCCAGCCCATGCCTGGCCCCCCTTCTCGGTGGTGCTTTCCCCCAGTGGTCTCCACCTTCCCATGGGCCACTGACAATCAGAGGACCGGCATTCCGCTTACCCGGTGGGGGACTTGTCAGGACACCGGCCGCGAATCCGCCCAAGCCTGCTCGAACTCCTCGCGGTACGTCGGAAACAGCCCGCTCTCATCGACTTCGCCCGGCTTGACCACCTTGTTGCCGTTGCGCAGCACCAGCACCGGCGCCTCCATGCCCCGCGCCCGCCGCAGATAGGACTGCACGACGGCGATCCCGTCCGAGCCGTCGCCGTCGACGAGGTAGGCGGTGAAGCGCGGCGTCTCGTCGTAGACCTGGATCTCGAAGGCGCCCGGGTCGCGCAGCCTGGACCGCACCCGCCGCATGTGCAGGATGTTCATCTCGACCGCGCGGCTCAACTCCCCGCGTTTGATGCCGAGTTCACGCTCGCGGCGCTTGACCGCGCTGGAGGCCGGGTTGAGGAACAGCAGCCGCACCCGGCAGCCCGTCTCGGCCAGCCGGACCAGCCGTCGCCCGGAGAAGTTCTGCACGAGCAGGTTGAGGCCGATACCGACGGCGTCGAGCCGGCGGGCGCCGCCGAAGATGTCCTCGGCGGGGAACTGCCGCAGCAGCCGCACCCGGTCGGGGTGCACGGCGACCACGTCCGCGTACCGGTCGCCGACGAGGTCCTCGACCGCGTCGACGGGCAGCCGGCGCGCGGACGGTACGTCGGTGCCCGTGCCGAGTATGTCGAGGAGGCGGGCGGAGGCCCGCTCGGCCTGGTTGAGGACCGCTTCGGACAGGGCCCGGTTGCGGGAGACGACGTTCCGGGTGACTTCCAGCTCGTCCAGGGCGAGTTCGACGTCCCGGCGCTCGTCGAAGTAGGGCTCGAAGCACGGCCAGTGCTGCACCATCAGCTCGCGCAGCTGCGGCAGGGTGAGGAAGCTGAGCACGTTGTCGTCGGCCGGGTCGAGCAAGTAGCCCTTGCGGCGGCTGACTTCGCGTACCGCGACCGCGCGCTGCACCCACTCCTGCCCGGCGGGTCCGGCCGCGGCGACCACCCACTCGTCGCCGTGGACGGGTTCGTAGATGGGACGCAGAACAGCGGCCACGACCGCGCGCAGCCGCTGTTCGACGAGGTTCAGCCAGATGTAGGCCCGGCCGGCTCGCTGGGCGCGTGTACGTACCTCGCGCCAGGCCTCGGCGTCCCAGTCCAGCTCCGGTCCGATGGAGCCCGTGTCCATCGGACGGGCCAAGGACACCGTGCCGGGCGGGGCGTCTGTGGAGTTCCCCTCGTGACCCTCGTCACCAGGGGGCAGCTCCAGCCCTCCCGAGCCCACCCGCGCACCGCCTTCCGCTCCCCCGAGCACTCCCCGTGTCAACGATCAAGGAAGGGTACTCCGGGAGCGGCCCGAGGTGCAGCCGGATGGACGGACCGTTTCTCAACTACCGTCCATGGGATTGCCGTTCTGATCGGCCAGCTCAGCCGGAGTGAGCGGATTCATGGCGGTGACATCGCGCGGGGCGATGGAGAATCCCTGCCAGTGGACCGGCATGGGCTGCTGGTCCTCGTCCCGGGCTATGTGGTGGAAGCCCACATTGACCCAGGCCACGGGGTGCTTGAGGGTCTGTCCGCCGACCCACTTGTCGACGGACTTGGGGTGGGAGCCGGCACAGCCCGGGTTGTTGCTGGCGAAGAGCTCGCACTTGTTGTACTGGGTGAAGTAGATGTCGTGCTTGGTGAAACTGCGGCCCGGGTACTTGGTGCTCGGGCCGGGGACGAACTCGTACGAGCGCGCGTGGCCGTCCTTGTTCTTGCCGGTCGCGCTGACCATCCGCCACCAGCGGTAGCCCTTGGCGTCGCCCGCGAGTTCCTTGGTGACCTTGGTGCTGGTGGTCTTGGTCGTCGGGGCGAACTGCTGGCCGCGAGGCGGGGAGACGGTCGAGTCGTACTGCTCGACCCGGTTCTTGGTGGAGCCGTCGAGGGCGAAGTCGAGCCGCCAGAAGGCGTTGTGGCTGTGGCTGGTGGCCTTGGCCTTGGGCCCCTTGCCGATCGGCCAGCCGCGTCCGTCGCCCGCGTCGTAGTCGACCGGGGAGAGGCTGCCGGTCGCGCCGACGTTCATGTTGATCGTGCCGTCGTCCTGGAAGCGCCATTCGGTCATGTACTCGTACCAGCCGACCTGGTTGACCGTGTAGACGAGCAGGTCCTTGCCCTGGGCCTGGAAGACCTTGTTCGCGGTGTCGCCCTGCATCCGGTAGGCGTGGCCCCGCGCGCGGGTGGTGGTGCACAGGCCCTTGACGTTCGGGTTCTCGCCCTCGTGCGGGTCCGGGACCTTGACGGTCTTGATGGTGCCGCCGGGGCATTCGCCGGGCGCAAGCGGCATCAGGTCCTTGGCGAAGTCCTGGCCCGTCAGGTCGTCGTACTCCGCGTTTCCGTCGTCGTACGGGACGTGGATCTGGCCGAGCCGGCCGCTGTTGAGCACCTTGATCGGCTTGGCCTCGCCCTTGGGCTGGTAGGAGATGTCGTCCAGGACGAGGCCGGCCTTGCTGTGGTAGCTCCAGCACATCCGCCAGGTGGTGCCGCCGGTGAGCTTCTGCTCGATGCGGTAGGCGGCGCTGCAGTCGGCGGCGGCCGCGGCGGCGGTCTTGGGCTGGGCGGCGGCCGGTCCGGTCCCGGTCGTCAGACCGGTGGCCAGCGCGGCCACGGCGACACCGAGGGCCGCCGTCCGGCGGTGGGCACGGCTGATTCTGTTCTGCACGCGCATGAAGAAGTGACTCCCTGCAGGAGGTGCGGGTTGGAAAAGTGGACGGAGGGTCGGCTCAGCCGTCGAGGTCGGCGACCTTGCGGGCACTCAGGTCGATCACCAGGGACATGGTGTCGATCCACGACCCGTTCTTGACCTTCGTGAACAGCCGTACGCAGCGGTGCTCGCCGCACTTGTCCAGTACGGCGGGCTGGGCGCCCGGCGAGGCCCGGTAGATGCCTCCGCTCAGCCGCAGCTGGTCCGGTGAGGTGAGTTCCTTGCCGGTCGCGTCCTTGTAGTCCGCCTTGAGGTCCGCGCCCAGCGGATCGGCGATCAGCAGGCTCGCCGCCTCGATGCTCTCGGCCCGGCTGGGCGGCGGCTGGACGCCCTGCCGGCTGGTGGTCTCCACGACCTTGCCGGTGTCGAGGTCGACGGTCCTGGTGACGAGGGCGTCGTCCCGGTAGTCGTAGAACGTCACGTCGGCACGCCGGGGCCCGTCCGCGCCGGCGCCGGAGTCGGCCTCCGGCTCGGCCAGGTCGATGCTCACGCGCTGCGGTCCGCGTTCGCCCTCGACGTCCTCGCTTGCGTTGAGCAACTGCCGGTTGACCGCGAGCTGTTCGGCCCGCTTCATCTCGTCGTCGGTCAGCGGGTCATTGCCCTTGCCTTTCTCGCCCTCGGCCGGGGCCTCCTCGACGACACCGGGTGCGACGGCCTCGCCCTGCCCCGGTACCGCCTGCTGTCCGGCCCCGCCGGCCGCCTGCCGGCCATCCGTTTCGTCGGCCCCCGCCGACCCCGGAAGGGTGACGGCGACCATCACGGCGGTCGAGGCCACCGCGATGGCGGCCCCGGCCACCACCTTGCCCAGATGACGGTGCACTGCGTTGCGCACGTTGTTGCCCCCTACTCCCCCGACATCCCTGGGAGTACCTGTTGCCCCACTGGTTCGGCATACGTGTGTATGCACTGGTCGTGAGGTAAGAGGGACGTAAGTCATAGGAGGTTCCCTCACTTTCGGGGAGACTCGGGGCCAAGGCGCCCCCAGCGGCGAGGCACACCTGAAAGAGTCGTATCCATGCAGGTCTGGCCTGGAGAGGCGTATCCACTCGGTGCCACGTACGACGGCGCCGGGACCAACTTCGCGGTCTTCACGGAGTCCGCGGACCGAGTAGAGCTGTGTCTGCTGCACGACGACGGCTCGGAGACGGCGGTGGAACTGCGGGAGAGCGACGCGTTCGTGCGGCACGCGTACCTGCCCGGCGTCATGCCGGGCCAGCGGTACGGCTTCCGGGCGCACGGCCCGTACGCCCCCGAGCACGGCCTGCGCTGCAACTCCGCGAAGCTGCTGCTCGACCCGTACGCGCGCGCGATCAGCGGTTCGATCGAGTGGGGCGAGGAGGTGTACGGCTATCACTTCGGCGCGCCCGACGAGCGCAACGACCTCGACTCCGCCCCGCACACGATGACGTCGGTCGTGGTCAACCCGTACTTCGACTGGGGCGACGACCGGCGCCCGCGTACCGAGTACCACCACACCGTCATCTACGAGGCGCATGTCAAGGGCCTCACGATGCGGCACCCGGGGCTGCCGGAGGAGCTGCGCGGCACGTACGCGGCCCTCGCGCATCCGGCGATCATCGAGCACCTCACCGAGCTGGGCGTCACCGCGCTGGAGCTGATGCCGGTCCACCAGTTCGTGAACGACCACCGTCTGGTGGACATGGGCCTGAACAACTACTGGGGCTACAACACGATCGGTTTCTTCGCCCCGCACAACGCGTACGCCTCCTGGGGCGACCGCGGCCAGCAGGTCCTGGAGTTCAAGTCGGCGGTGCGGGCGCTGCACGAGGCCGGTATCGAGGTCATCCTGGACGTGGTCTACAACCACACGGCCGAGGGCAACCATCTGGGCCCGACGCTGTCCTTCCGGGGCCTGGACAATCCGCAGTACTACCGGCTGGCGAACGACCCGCGCTACTACATGGACACCACCGGCACGGGCAACTCCCTGCTGATGCGGTCGCCGCACGTCCTTCAGCTGATCATGGACTCGCTGCGTTACTGGGTCACCGAGATGCACGTCGACGGCTTCCGCTTCGACCTCGCGGCGACGCTGGCCCGGCAGTTCCACGAGGTGGACCGGCTGTCGTCGTTCTTCGACCTGGTCCAGCAGGACCCGGTGGTCTCGCAGGTGAAGCTGATCGCCGAGCCGTGGGACGTGGGCGAGGGCGGCTACCAGGTGGGCAACTTCCCGCCGCTGTGGACCGAGTGGAACGGCAAGTACCGCGACACGGTACGGGACGTATGGCGGGGCGAGCCGCGCACGCTGGCGGAGTTCGCCTCCCGGCTCACGGGCTCCTCGGACCTCTACCAGGACGACGGCCGACGTCCGCTCGCCTCCATCAACTTCGTGACCTGCCACGACGGCTTCACGCTGCACGACCTGGTGTCGTACAACGACAAGCACAACCACGCCAACGGCGAGGACAACCGGGACGGCGAGAGCCACAACCGGTCGTGGAACTGCGGGGCCGAGGGCGAGACCGACGATCCGGCGGTGCTGGAGCTGCGCCGGCGGCAGATGCGCAACTTCGTCGCCACGCTGATGCTGTCCCAGGGTGTGCCGATGATCAGCCACGGGGATGAGTTCGCGCGCACCCAGGGCGGCAACAACAACGCGTACTGCCAGGACAACGAGCTGGCCTGGGTGCCCTGGCCCGAGAATTCCGAGGACGGCGGTGAGCTGCTCGCGTTCACGCGCGCGCTGGTGTGGTTGCGCAAGGAGCACCCCGTCTTCCGCAGGCGCCGCTTCTTCCACGGCCGGCCCGTGGAGGGCACCCACGACGAGCTGTCGGACATCGCCTGGTTCACCCCCGAGGGCAAGGAGATGGTCCAGCGGGACTGGGACTCGGCGCAGGCGTCGGCGCTGACGGCGTTCCTCAACGGGAACGCGATCTCGGAGCCCGGCTCGCGCGGCGAGCGCATCAGCGACGACTCGTTCCTGCTGATGTTCAACGCCTCGCACAAGTCACTGGACTTCGTGGTGCCGGTCAATCACGGCCGCCAGTGGGAGGTGGTCGTCGACACCGCTCGCGCGGACGGCGTTCCGCCGGGCACGGGAGCGAAGGTGCAGGCCGGGGACCGGCTGACGCTGGTGGACCGGAGCATGACGGTGTTGCAGCGGCCCGTGTAGGGGGACGGACTCGTCCAGGGGAGTCGATGACACGAAAGGGTGCAGGGCGGGTACGTAGGTTTCCATGACACCTGAGCGTCCTGAGCCGGTGGTGCCGACGGCCACCTACCGGCTGCAGCTGCAGCCCGACTTTCCGTTCGAGGCCGCCGCGACCGCCGTGCCGTACCTGGCGTCGCTCGGCGTCTCGCATCTGCACCTGTCCCCCGTCCTGGAGGCCGTCCCGGGCTCCGCGCACGGCTACGACGTCGTGGACCACGCGCGCGTGCGCGGCGAGCTGGGCGGCGAGGAAGGGCTGCGGCGGCTGGCGCGCACCGCGCGGGAGCACGGTCTCGGTCTGATCGCCGACATCGTCCCCAACCACATGGCGATGGCCCCGCGCCACAACCGCGCCCTGTGGGAGGTGCTCCGGGAGGGCCCGAAGTCACCGTACGCGCGCTGGTTCGACATCGACTGGGAGGCGCAGGGCGGTCGGCTGCTGCTGCCGGTGCTCGGACATCCCGTCGGGGCGGAGATGGACGCGCTGGCGGTCGACGGCGACGTCCTGCGCTACTACGACCACGAGTTCCCGTTGCGTGAGGGCACCGAGGAGCTGCCGCTGCCTCAGCTCCTGGACGCGCAGTGGTATCGCCCGGTGTGGTGGCGGCTTGCGCGTACGGAGCTGAACTACCGGCGGTTCTTCAGCATCTCGGAGCTCATCGGGGTGCGGGTGGAGGACCCGGAGGTCTTCGAGGCCACGCACGCCAAGATCCTGCAGCTGCTGCACGAGGGCGTGTTCGACGGGCTGCGGATCGACCACCCCGACGGACTCGCCGACCCGGACGCGTATCTGCGGCGCCTCCACGAGGCCACCGGCGGCCGCTGGACGGTCGTCGAGAAGATCCTGTCGGACGGTGAGCACCTGCCGGCGTCCTGGCCGGTTGCGGGCACCACCGGATACGACGCCCTGCGGCACGTGGACGGCCTCTTCACGGATCCGGCGGGGTACGGGGAACTCCTCGGCCAGTACCGGCGTTTCGCGGCCCCTCAGACCGACCGTGGCGGGCAGTGGGAGGCGACCGTACGGCGGGCGGCGTACAAGGTGCTCACGCATGAGCTGGCCGCCGAGGTCGAACGGCTGACCCGGGTCGCGAGCCGCCTGTGCGACACGTCGCCGGACCCCGTGCTGCGCGACCGGGCTCCTTGGGCGCTGCGCACCGCCCTGCAGGAGCTCCTGGTCCGTCTGGAGGTCTACCGGCCCTACGAGTCCGGGGACGCCGCCGCGGTCGTCACCGAGGAGGCCGCGGCCGAGTCCCGACAGGCCTTCGTCGTCCCCGAGGAGGCCGGCGCCGTCGACGTCGTACGCGATCTGGTGCTCGGGCGGGCCGGTGACGGGCCCGGCCACGCGGAGTTCCGGGCCCGGTTCGCCCAGACCGCGTCCGCGCTGCGCGCCAAGTCCGTGGAGGACACCGCGTTCTACCGCTATGTGCCGCTGCTGTCGGCCACCGAGGTGGGTGGAAACCCGGGCAGCCCGGCGGTGTCTGCGGAGGACTTCCACGCGTACTGCGCGCGCGTGCAGCGCGACTGGCCGGCCACCGGGACCGTCGCCTCGACGCACGACACCAAGCGCAGCGCCGATGTACGGGCCGCGCTGGCCGTGCTCACCGAGTCTCCGCAGCGCTGGGCGGACGTCCTGGCCGAGGTGACCCGCACCGGCGAGGGCGTCCCGGACGCACAGCTGGCGTGGGCGGCCTGGCAGACCGTGTTCGGGCTCGGCACGGCGGACGCGGACCGGGTGCAGGGGGCGCTGCTGAAGCATGTGCGGGAGGCCGGGCTGTACACGAGCTGGACGGAACAGGAGCCCCCGTACGAGGACGCGGTGGCCGCGTTCGTCGCGGCGGGGCCGTGCGGGGCTCCGGGCGGACACGTGACCGACTTCCGCGCCACCCTGGAGCCCCACATCCGGGCGAACGTGCTGGGCACCGCCCTGGTCCAGCTGACGATGCCGGGCGTGCCCGATCTCTACCAGGGCACGGAGGCCGAGTACCGGGCGCTGGTGGACCCGGACAACCGGCGGCCCGTGTCCTTCCCTCCGGAGCACCCCGGCGACAAGGGCGCGGTGACCGCGGCGGCCCTGCGGCTGCGCAGGCGACGCGCCGACGTCTTCGGTGACTCGGCGACGTACGCGCCGCTGGCCGCGGAGGGTCCGGGCGCCGCGCACTGTGTGGCGTTCGTGCGGTCGGGTGAGGTGGTGACCGCCGTGACGCGGCTGTCCCTGCGCCTCGCCGAGGCGGGCGGCTGGCGCGACACGCTGCTGCCGCTGCCGCCGGGGCGGTGGGCCGATGTGCTGGCTCCGGAGCGTGAGTTCACCGGGCACGCACGCGCGGACGAGCTGTTCGAGCGGCTGCCGGTGGCGCTGCTGGAGCGCGTGGGCTGAGCGCTCCGCGGGCTGTGTCGATATGCGGCTCCGCCGCGGGGCGGCGATGGGCCGTCGATCGCCTGCGGGCCCGTCGTGGCTGGGCGCTCCCCCACTCTCGAACTCGCTCGAGCGGGGGGACCCCCATCGCGGCGGAGCCGCATATCGGCACAGCCCCGCGCCCCTTCGGGGCGCTGCCGAACCGCAGCCGACTTCGCGAGAGCCGCTTGGCGCGGCTCGACGGGGGAAAGCCCGCGAGCCCTGGACGAGTCGCCCCTGGAGGGGCGCGCGCGTCGGTCGTCCACGCCGTGGTGCACGCCGTACGAGCGGGGAGCTGGTGGTCCGTGCCCGGCGCACGGATGGATGCCGTACCCAAGCGGCCACCTTGCCCGTCCAGCGGCAGCCGCATACACCCATTCGGGTGAATTCGAGGCGAGCGCGGAGGGCGCCGGGACCTACGCATCTGCACCGCACGGGAACCGGCAACCCGGCAGGCACCAACGGCCTTTCCGGGTGCCGGTCAATGCATCCGGGCGCCCCCTGGAGCCTCCCCCGCCACCGCCTTGACACTGCACGGTGACCGTGGGGTACTGCGGATTGCGAAGCCGGGCGGATGTGACGGGGGTGAGTCTCCTGCCGGAGCTGCGCTACCCCACCGTTTCCGAACTTGTCTCCTCCGCCCGGACGTTGGCCGCTCACCGGCCCGGCCTCTGTGCCCTGAGACAAGTGGGGGTCTCCCGGGCGGGCAGACCCCTCCACCTGCTGTCGATGGGCCACGCCCGCCGCGCAGTCCTGGTCGTCGCCGGCGCTCACGCCAATGAACCGACCGGGGGCTCGACGACCCTCGCCCTCGCGGAACGGGTGCTGCACGAGCGGCAGTTGCGGGCCGACACCTCCTGGCACTTCCTGCTGTGCGCCGACCCCGACGGGGCGAGCCTGCATGTGACCCCGGCGCCGCGCAGCCTCCACGACTACCACCGCGGCTTCTTCCGGCCCGCCGCACCCGAGCAGCCGGAATGGGCGCCGTCCGCTCTGCCACCGGACCGGCTGCCGCCGGAGACCCGCGCCCTGACCCGCGTCATCGACGAACTGCGACCCTTCCTCCAGGTGACCCTGCACGGCACCGACCTGGGCGGCAGCTGGGTGCAGCTGACGAAGGACGTCCCCGGCCTCGCCGAGCCGTTCGCCAAGTCCGCGGCGCAGCTGCACATCCCGGTGGAGACCGGCGCCTCCGACGTCGCCGGCTGGCCCGCCTCCGGACCCGGCGTGCATGTGATGCCCGGCCCCGGCGCGGGCGCCGCGTACCCGAGCATGCCGGACGACGCGCGGCACAGCACCTGGTACCACGTGCACCGGTACGGCGGTCTGACCGCGGTCGTCGAGGTGCCGATGTGGGCGAGCGACCTGGTGGACGACCCGGCGCCGCATCCGGCTCCGGCAGCCGAGATACGGCGGCTGGCGGAGCGGCTGCTGCGCGACTCGCTGGAGGTGGAGCGGGTGCTCGCCGAGGCGCTGCCGCGGCTCGCCGACGTCGACGGGCCCCTGCTGCGCGCGGCCAGATGGGCGCTGGAGCTGGTTCCGGGGCTCGCCGAGGACTGGATGCGGACACAGCCCGCCGACGATTCCATGGCGTACGTCGGAAGCGTGGACGCGTTCGCGCGCCGGCTGCCGTTGCGGGCGGCGGCCATGCTGATGCGCGTCCTGCAGGAGAACGGCGACCGCGCGGCGCCGCGGCTGGAGCGCCTCGTCGCGACCTGGAGCGACGCCTTCGCGGAACGCTTCCGCGCCCGCTGGGTGCCGCTGGAGCACCAGGTGGAGCACCAGTCCCGTACGGTCGTCGCGGCGGTACGGCACGCACGCGACCGGGCGACGTGACGCACCGAGTGACTCGCTGAGCGTTCACGCGCGCGTGCCGGTGATTTTGCGGATTCCGTCACGCGCGCGTACCGGCCGGGCCCGCCCGACGGTCAGGCGGGGCGCGCGAACACCGCCCCCGTCGACGCCGCCATCACGCACCGGTTCGAGAACGTCTTCGTGTACGTGACCGGCCGTCCGTTCCACTCCCCGCGCGCGTGGACGGTCACCGGCGCGTAGATCATCGTGCAGAAGGTGTCCTTCTGCGGGATGCCGCCGATGTCGCCGCCCGCGGCCTCCAGCTCCGCGCAGGCGTCAGCCGTGCGCGCGGGCCCCTTGGGCGGGTCGCACAGGAGCAGCTTGCCGGGCGTCTCGCCGGCCCGGGCGTCGCCCTGGGTGACGGTGAGGTAGAGCCAGTTGTCCGGGGGAGCCTGCCGGGGCGCCGACTGCGCCGGGGCCGCGGAGGCGACGAGGAGGGCGACCGCCGCGAGCAGGCCGCCCCGTACCGCTTTCGCTGTGGTGAAGTGCGTCATTCCCGATGCATCGGCACGGCGGCCTGTGAGCCCCACCCCGACTCACCCGAACGGGAGCGCACCGGCCCGTCCCGTCCGGCCAGTTCGAAGGCGGCGAGCACCACGCGTGCCTGGTACTCCACCTGGCGGGCGACCGGGATCCAGCGGGCCCCGCAGCCGTCGCGGTAGTCCGCGCACCACGCGTCGACCAGCCGGTCCAGTTCCGGCAGCACCCCGGCCGGGTCACCGCCCGCGCCCGCGACGAGCTGGTGCAGCAGCCCTGCCGTACGCAGCGCGAGCCGGCGTCCGGCGATGCGCAGGGTGGCCAGGTGGGCGGTGCTGAGCGGGGGCAGCGAGCGCACGCCGTCGGCGCCCTCGATGTCCGGATCCCATGCGTCGGCGAGGCCGGGGCAGACCAGTAAATAGTCGTCGACCGGGGCGAGCAGGCGTGCCGCGTCCGGTGCGCCCGCGTGGTGGAGCCGGATCCGCGTCAGGAGCCGCCGCAGGGCCTCGGTGTCGTGGCGCAGCGTGTGGCTGACGGTCCGCAGCACTCCGGCCGGGTCGGCGGGCTCGGTGGCGTCCTCCACGGCGGCCACGCTCCACATGGGCGCCTCGACGACCGCGGTCACCGTGCCGTACGGGTGCGGGTGGAACCACGTCGACTCGACGGCGGCCTCGGTGATGGCGGCGGCCAGGTCGCCCCGGCGCGGCGGCGGTATCCGGTAGACGGCGGGGCCGAGGCCCGGCCAGTACAGGGTGTCGTACGGGCCGAGTTCGCGCGGTATGCCGAGGCGGGCCGCGGTGTGCGAGACGCGTCCGGCGAGGCCGGGGAGGTCGCGGGTGAGTTCGACGAAGCCGCCGCCCACGTCGACGCCGTGCAGGGAGCACTGGAGGAACGGCCGCAGTTCGTCCTGGAGGTCGAGCAGGGCCCGGGTCTCCGGCAGTACGGCGGCTGCCGCGCCCTCGGGCAGCCATTCGGGCTGCTCGAGGAAGCCGGGCCGAAAGAAGTGCCGGAAGTAGTGGCCCAGGGTGTACGGACCGTGCAGCCAGCCCTCGTTGCGGCGCAGACCGTCGGGGTCGAGGCAGAGCAGCAGGTTCCAGGTGGCGTCGGCTCCTTCGGTGAGCCGGGGGTCCGCGAGCGCCCGTTCGGCGAGCCGCAGGGCGGTGGCACCGCCCACGGGTTCGTTGGCGTGCGGGCCGGCGACGACGAGGACCTGGCGGCTGCCGTGGCCGACGGACAGCAGCCACAGGGGCGTGCCCGCGCGGGAGGTTCCGACACGGCGCAGTCGGGCGTCCCGGGGATGCCGGGCGACGAGTGTCGCCGCCCGGGCGTGCAACTCGTCGACGGTCGGGTAGCGGAGGAGTGGCGGCAGGGCACACCTCCACATGTGGTGCCGTCGGTTCACCTGGTGTGCATGGTGTACGCACAGTCAGTCACGAGATGACGGGTACGTCAACACCGCGAGAGGCAAAGGCATTTCGGCCACCCGGGCGCGATCCCGACCGGGGCCGGACTCAGTTCGCGGCGAGCCGGAACGACATCCGCCCGAAGCCGACCTGATCACCCTCACGGACGATGGCGGCACCGATGACACGTCGTCCGTTGACCGTCGTCCCGTTGGTCGAGCCGAGGTCCCGCAGCACCCACATGCCGCCCTGCCGGCTGAGTTCGGCGTGCACCCGGGACACCGTCTCGTGGGTCAGCCGGAGCCCGTTGGCGGGGTCACGCCCTATGCGCAGCGGATGGCCGTTGCCCGCGTGGGGCAGCAGCAGCTTGGGCAGCCGCTCGGCCTGCCAGGCCCTGCGCAGCCGTACCGTGAAGCCGGAGACGGCCTCGACGGTGCCGAACACCAGCCGCGACATCCGGCTCTCGGTGGGCAGGTCGGCGGTGAGGAGCGCGAGGTCCTCGGACCGGCGGGCGGTCAGGGCCAGCTCCATGCGCCGGATGAACGTGTCGTGCGACAGGCGGCCCATTTCGACGCCGTCCCGGAGCACCTTCAGCGCCCTGTCGCGCTCCGCGTCGGAGAGCCGCGCGGGGTACGTGTTGAACTCGAAAAACGGCGTCACGCTCGTGATTGTCGGGCAGTGAACGCCGGGTGTCCAGAAAAGGCGAGAACAGCCGCCACGCGCGCGTGCTCCGACGACACCCGCCGCAAAAGGGAAGATTCAAAAGCGGATTGATCTCGTTTGAAGCACCATGGACGGGCTACATCACGGTGAGCAGACGAAGGGGAACCGTCCGTGCAGTTCGAGGTGTGGGCACCGCAGGCAGACCGAGTGACGCTCCAGTGCGAGGGCGCCACGCGCGCGTTGGAGCGCGATCCTGACCGAGCGGGCTGGTGGAGGGGGGAGGCCGATGCCGATGACGGCTCGCGGTACGGGTTCGCGCTGGACGACGGCCCCGTGCTGCCCGACCCGTGCTCGCGCCGGCAACCGGACGGCCCGGACGGGCTGAGCGCGGTCGTCGACCACGAGCGGTACGCGTGGCGCAGTGAGTGGGCCGGGCGCCCGCTGCCCGGCGCGGTCCTGTACGAGCTGCATGTGGGCACGTACACCCGCGAGGGCACCCTGGAGGCGGCCGCCGAGCGGCTCGGGCATCTCGTCGAACTGGGCGTCACGCACGTCGAGTTGATGCCGTTGTGCCCGTTCCCCGGGCGGCACGGCTGGGGGTACGAGGGGGTGTCGCTGTGGGCGGTGCACGAGCCGTACGGCGGCCCCGAGGCGCTGAAACGGTTCGTCGACCGGGCGCACGAACTGGGCCTGGGCGTGGTCCTCGACGTGGTGCACAACCATCTGGGGCCGTCCGGGAACTACCTGCCCCAGTTCGGCCCGTACTTCACCGACACGCACCACACGCCCTGGGGTTCCGCCGTCAACCTGGACGCGCCCGGTTCGGACGAGGTGCGCGAGTATCTGCTGGGCAGTTCGCTGGCGTGGCTGCGGGACTACCGGATCGACGGGCTGCGCCTGGACGCGGTGCACGCGCTGGCCGACACGCGCGCGTGCCACTTCCTGGAGGAGCTGTCGACGGCCGTGGACGCACTGGCCGCCGACGTGGGCCGGCCGCTCTTCCTCGTCGCCGAGGCCGATCTGAACGACCCCCGACTGGTCAGCCCGCGCGCGGAGGGCGGCCTGGGCCTGCACGCCCAGTGGAACGACGACTTCCACCACGCCCTGCACACGGCGCTCACCGGCGAGTCCCAGGGCTACTACGCCGACTTCGCGCGAGCCCCGTTCGCGGCACTCGCCAAGACACTCACGGGCGGCTACTTCCACGACGGCACGTACTCGAGCTTCCGGGGCCGGTCCCACGGCCGTCCCCTGGACCGTACGCGCGTGGCCGCGCACCGGCTCCTCGGCTACGCCCAGACCCACGACCAGGTGGGCAACCGCGCCCTGGGAGACCGGCTTTCGGCGTCCCTCTCCCCCGGGCAGCTGGCCTGCGCGGCGACACTGACGCTGACCGCGCCGTTCACGCCCATGCTGTTCATGGGCGAGGAGTGGGCCGCGGGCACGCCCTGGCAGTTCTTCACCGACCACACCGACCCCGAGCTCGCCGAGTCCGTACGGCGGGGCAGACGGCGGGAGTTCGCCGCGCACGGGTGGGCCGAGGAGGACGTGCCCGACCCGCAGGACCCGGCGACCCGCGACCGTTCCTGCCTCGACTGGTCCGAGCCGGAGAACGAGCCCCACGCGCGCGTGCTGGCCTGGTACCGCCGCCTCATCGCCCTGCGCCACGAGCAGGCCGACCTCACCGACCCCGACATCGCCGACACCAAGGTGGCCTACGACGAGGTGGGGCGCTGGCTCGCCTTCCGGCGCGGGGACGTCCGCGTGGCCGTCAACCTCGCCAAGGAGCCGGCGGCGATCCCCCTGGGCTCGCGTCCGGCGCAGGTACTCGCCGCGTGGGAGCCGGTCGAAGCGCCGGGCGCGGACGGGATGCTGCATCTGCCCGGGGAGTCGTGCGTGGTGCTGTTGCAGGACTGAGTGGCGGGCCCGTAAACGCTTGCGCGTTGGCCAAGACCGATCGGCCCCGCTCTATGACTCCTCGTCCCGCAACTCCGTCACCCGTTCCAGCAGGATCGCCTCCCAGGCACGCTCCAGCTGCTCCCGCAGCAGGGGCAGGGGGCTGCTGCCCCGGCCTTCGAGGCGTTCGGCGAGGCGGCTCAGGGTGTCGCAGCGGGCGAGCCAGAGGCCGCGCAGACAGGGGCGGGCGCCGTAGCCGGCGAGGGTGGCGGCGCGGACGGCGGCGGGGGATCCGACGGCGAGCGCGAGGCCGGCGATGTCCTCGGCGGGGTCGCCGAGGACCGCGTCGGCCCAGCCGAGGACGCCGCGTACCCGGCCGTCGGCGCTGACCACGAGGTGCTCGCCGGTCAGTGCGTGGTGGACGAGGACCGCGGTGCCGGGCTGGGCGGCGAGCTGGACCGCGGCGGCTGCGGTGAGCTGCTGGAGGCGTACGGCGTCGAACTCGTCGGCGGCGGCGAGGCGCCCGGCGGCGCGTTCGGCGGAGCGGCGCAGGGCCTCCAGGGAGCGGGGTGCGGCGCGCGGGACGCCGAGGGTCTCGGCCTGCCGTACGGGCACCTCGCGCAGCCCGGTGAGCAGCCCGGCCAGGTCGGCCTCCCCGACGGCGGACACGTCGTGCTCCTCGGCCGAGCCGCCGGGCACCTTGGTGTCCAGGGTGTAGGTCAGCCCGGGAGCCCACTCGCCGTGCGCCACGCTCGTCGGCACGGCGACCGGGAGGTGCGGGCGGACGAGGTCGCGCAGGCGCAGTTCGCGGCGCTGGCGGACGGTGGCGTCGCGGTCGGGGGCCAGACGCAGGACATGGCGGGTGCCGACCCACCAGGTGGCCTGCCCGCCGCCCTCCGCGACCGGCCGGACGTCGGGTCCTGCGGCGCTCTTCCCGGCGTCGGCGCCGTCCTTGAGCAGGGAACGGACCAGTCGGCGGACGGTGTCCGCGGTGGGTGTCGGTGCCTGGGTCATGGTCGCGCCGTCGTCGCTCGAAGTCGTCGTGGGAGGCTCCTGATCTCGGTCAGTTCACTATGACCAGCTCGCGGGGGGTGTCGTTGAGGCGGCGGGCGCCGTCCTCGGTGACCGTGACGATGTCCTCGATGCGGACGCCGAAGCGGCCGGGCAGATAGACGCCGGGCTCGACGGAGAAGCACATGCCGGGCACGAGGGGCTGTTCCTCGCCCTCGATCATGTACGGCGGCTCGTGCGTGGTGACGCCGATGCCGTGCCCGGTGCGGTGGATGAAGTACTCGCCGTATCCGGCGTCGGCGATGACCGCGCGGGCGGCCCGGTCCACCTCCTGGCAGGCCACCCCGGGACGTACGGCTCTGAAGCCCGCCTCCTGGGCCTCGCGTACGAGGTCGTGGACCCGGCGTTCCTCGTCGGTCGGTTCGCCGACGTGGACCGTGCGGGAGGTGTCGGAGCCGTAGCCGTCCTTCAGGCCGCCGAAGTCGAGGACGACCATGTCGCCGTGCTCGATGACCCTGTCGCCGACTTCGTGGTGCGGATTCGCCCCGTTCGGGCCGGAGGCGACGATGGTGAAGTCGACCTGGGAGTGCCCGAAGCGGCGCAGCAGACCGGCGAGGTCGGCGGCGACGTCGGACTCCTTGCGGCCGGCGAAGCGAACCTTCCGGATCTCCTCGAACGTCGCGTCCGCGGCCGCGCCGGCCGCCGCCAACAGCCTCAGTTCCGCCGCGTCCTTGACGGCGCGGAGCATCGGCAGGGCGTCGGTGAGGGAGGCGTAGGAGGTGCCGGGCAGCGCCTTCTGCAGGCCCAGCAGATGCAGGGCCCAGGTGTTGTCGCTGATGCCGAACCGCCCGGTGGAGTCGAGCAGGGCGGCGGTGGCGGCGTAGGGGTCCTTGCCGTCGGTCCAGTCGCGCAGCGTCAGCGCGGGCGCGCCGGCCGCCTTGGCCGCGTCCGGGGACTCCAGGGTGGGCACGACGAGTACGGGGTCCTGTCCGGGGGTGAGCACCAGCAGGGTGAGCCGTTCGGTGACCGCGGTGGGCGCGTAACCCGTCAGCCACACGAGGTCCGGCCCCGGCGCCACGAGCAGTCCGGCGAGCCCCGCGTCGGCGGCCGCCCGCGCCGCACGCTCCATCCGGGCCCGGTAGTCGTCGGCGCCGAAGGGCGCGGGCGCGGTGCCGGTCATCCTGGCCTCCCTGGGCGGCTGAAAGGACTACGTGCAGCATCCTGCCCGTACGGCGGGGGCCGCGCGAGCCGATTTGCCTGACTTTTCGACGCGCCGCCGGCCATCACGACAGCCGTGCGCCGACGTGCGACTGGATAGAAGCGACCCTCGACGAGCGGGATGGCAACCTTCCGGAGGGTCATGTGACGACACCCGGAATCACCGTCAACTGTTGGTATCCGCCGCCTTCATGACGCACCGTCAAGGTGACCGCCGCTCCCGGTCGGGTGTCGGCGACGGCGCGCGCGAGGTCGGCGGCCGAGTCGATCCGGGTCGTGTCGAAGGCAAGGAGTACGTCGCCCCTGACCAGCCCCGCCGTATAGCCCGGGCCGGGGACATGGACGCCGACAACCAGCGCTCCGGACTTCTCGGCGTCCACGGCCTCCACGCCGAGCGTGGCACCTGCGGGCGTCGGTGACAGGGTGGGCGTGGCGGGCGGTGGGGTGGGCGGTGGGGTGGGTCCGGGGAGCGCCTGGCCTTGCAGATCGGCCAGCTTGCTCATGCCGATCACGGTGGCGCCCACTGTCCCCAGGCCGACGCCGGACAGGACCAGGACGGTCCCGACGAGCAGGCCGAACAGCAGGGTGGTGAGCCGTCGGCGACGCCGGCGGGCGGCGTGCGGACGCCGGACGGGGTCGGGCGTGGGGCTGCCGCCGGGGTCCTGACCGGGCATCGGCTTGGGTCGCAACGCTGTCTGTTCCATGTCTCGCCTCCGGCTGAGAACTACCCGGAGCACCGCCGCACGACGAGCCACGAACGAGTGAGACTGACCCATGGTCAAGAACGGGAGGCCGTAGTGACTCACGCCCGTTCGGTCAACGCCTCCACCACCGCTGCCGCCGCTCCCCGCACCGAACCCCCGTGCACCAGTTCCGTGCGGTGGACGACCCGCGGTTGCGTGACCGGGACGGCGACCGTGCCCGGCACCGCCTCGGCCGCCGAGCGGGGCAGCAGGGTCAGGCCGTGGCCCGCGGCGGCCAGGGCGGTGAGGGCGCGGACGTCCGTGCCGTCGTAGCGCAGGGAGGGGCGGAAGCCATGACCGCCGTTGGCGGCCCGGAGGTGGGCGAGCGGCAGTCCCGTGTCGGGGGCATCGAGCCAGCGGGCGTCGGCAAGGTCGCCCAGGCGCAGTCCGGAGCGCCGGGCCAGCGGATGCGTAGCGGGCAGGAGGACGCATACGGGCTCCTCCCCCACGCCGTACGTGGTCAGCGGCGCCACGTCGGGCAGCCGCAGCGGATCGCTGGGCGCGGCCAGTCCGTCGACCAGACCGAGGTCGGCGGCACCGGTGGCCACGGCCGCCGGAATCCCGTCGCGAGACAGCACCCGCAAGGTCACTCCCGCGACCGGCAGGGCGGCCAGAACCCGGGGCCCGAGCGCGGTCGGAGCGGCGGCGAGCGTCAGGCCGTGCGCGGGCGCCGCCGCCATCCGTACGACGTCCGCGCGAGCGGCGTCCAGGCGCAGCAGCAACGGTCCCGCGTGTTCGAGCAGCCGCTCGCCGGCCGCTGTCGGAGCGACGGGGCGGCGAGTGAGCAGCGAAGCCCCCAGGTCCTGTTCGAGCGCCGCGATGTGCTGGGAGACCGCCGACTGGGTGTAGCCGAGGTCGCGGGCGGCCTCGGAGAAGGAGGCGAGGCGGGCGACGGTGACGTACGTACGCAGGAGGTGCGGGTCCATGCCCCTAAGGATCCCACTGCATCAGCATGGCTTATCGACGGTGTAGAAAACATCGTTGGACGTGAACCTCGGGGCGAACCCAGGATGAAGACCATGACGAACACAGCAGCCCGTCTCGCCCTGGTCGGCGACCGCTCCCCCAACGTCGCCTCGCACACCCGGATCCCCCTCCTGCTCGACGCGCTCGCCGAGCGCGACCGGCTGGTGCTCGACGCCTACTGGATCGGCTCCGAGGACGCCGAGGACCCCGACGCCGTACGCGGGTTCGACGCGGTGTGGGTGCTGCCGGGGAGCCCGTACCTCAGCGAGGCCGGTGTGCTCACGGCGATCCGCACGGCCCGCGTGGAGAGCATTCCGTTCCTGGGCACGTGCGGCGGGTTCCAGCACGCCCTCCTCGAGTACGCCCGTGAGGTCTGCGGCCTGACGCGGGCGGCACACGCGGAGAACGACCCCGACGCCGAGGACCCGCTCATCGAGCCGCTGGCCTGTTCGCTCGCCGGACACGAGGCCGTGGTCAGGATCGAGCCGAGTTCGCTCGCGCAGACCGTGATCGGATCCGAGCGGACGATCGAGCGCTACTTCTGCGCATACGGCCCGACCCGCCACCTCGACACCCTGCGCACCCACGGGCTGCGCTTCTCCGGTCACGACGAGGACGGCCACCCACGCATCGCCGAACTCCCAGGTCATCCCTTCTTCCTGGCCTCGCTCTTCCAGCCGGAACTGTCCGGTGACGGATCGCGCCCGCACCCGATGGTCCGCGCGCTGGCCCGCGCCGCCGTGGAACACGCACGTCAGGCCGCCACGGGACAGGTACGTCAGCCCGTGTGAGCCGAGCGGCAGGTCCCGTTGTCAGTGGCGGCTGTTACGTTCTGTGACATGACCGATCACGCCTTGCGGCTTCTCAGGCAGGACTCCCACCTGGCCGAACTGGCTGCGTTTCCCTTCAACTTCGACCTGGCTCGCGCGGACGCGGCCCATGTCGAGCCGGTCCGCCTGGCCTCGGGCGGACCGCTGGAGGTGGTGGCCGGGGACGACACGGGCGGTACGTATTTCGTGTGCGCGGACGGCTCCCTGCTGTACGCCGACTCCGAGGGCTCGGCCGGGATCATCGGCTCGAGTGTCGACGAGGCGCTCGAGACAGTGATCGGTCTGCCCGGCTGGCACGACTACTTGGATCTGTCGCCCAGCAACGGCGAGGAGGCGATCCTCGCGCGGGTCGCGGAGATCGAGGAGGAGATCCGGGAGTGCCACTCGATCGACGAGGAGCGGGCCGAGCTCCGTGCCGCGCTGGGCCTGCCCGAGCGCTCCCCGGTCGAGCTGATCGGGATGCTGCATGCCGCCCTGCTGCGTACCGAACCCGACTTCCTGCTGCTGAACGGGGAGGAGTTGTGCGCCTACGACCTGCTCGACCGGCATCCCCGGCCCCCGCTGTGGGAGCCGGTGCTCGCGCGGGGCCGCGCCGATCTGGCCTCACTGCGGGCGGGCGAGCGGACGGTGTGGGACCTGATGGCCGAGGATCCGGTACGACGCCGACTCGCCCTGCGCGCCGCCCAGTTCGACCGCGCGGAGGGCGATCTCGGTCTGCTGAGGCATCTGCTGCGACATGAGGCGGACTCGTCGATGACCGACGAACTGCGGCTCGCGGCCGTGCTGGTGGGGCTGCGGGGTGACGTCGCCGATCTGCCGCTGCTGCATGAGGTCCGCGAGACGGACTACGACACACACTGCGGGCTCAGCGAGATCCCCGAACCGGGCGCGGACGCCGCCGAGTTGGTGCACTGGGCCGAGGAGCTGGACGACTCGATGTTCGGCACGGACCCGGCCGACGAGCCGCTGTCCACCTGGACGGAACTCGCCCTGGACCAAGGCATGACCGAACTCGCCCGGGTGGCCTTGATCCGCGAACTCGACGAGATCTTCCTCGACCAGACCAAGCTGCGGCACCCCTTGGATCCGACCCGGATGGAGACATCACAGATCAACTGGCTCGTCCACGATCTGAAGCGGGTGGGCGACCTCCCGCAGGCACTGCGCGCCCGACGCCTCCACGCCACGCTTCAGGAGTCGGCGTGGGACCGGGTCTCGGCGCGCCTGGATCAGGCCCAGCTGGAGCGCGCTTGCGGGCAACTCGCCCGTGCCAACGGCACCTTGACGTCGATACGTGCCATCCTGGCCGACCCAGGCGACGACTCCCTCCGACACTGGACCCGCGTGAACTTCGGCCGCTTCATAGCCGAGGAGCACTACGCCCTGACCCGTGTCCTCGCCGACGCCGCCCTGACGGAGGAGGCCCACATCCTCCTCACCGCCGCCGACGCGATACTCGGCGAGCTCTCGGGGAACGGCATGAAGAGCCTCCGGGAGCTCGCCGAGGAAACCGCCGAGCGGCTGCGGGACGTCAGCTGACGGGCAGCGCCGGCGGTCGGTCCGGGAGGAAGCCGTGGGCGCGGCGGGACAGCCAGTCGGCCTTGTAGCGGTCGACGTTCCGGTGCCAGTTCAGGATGCCCGCCATCCAGTTCTGCAGGTCGGTGACATAGCCTCGCATGATCGCGCGGGCCTCGTCGGAGAGCGCGAAGTCCTCGTAGACGATGGGCAGTTCATGGGCGGCGACGTGCTGGAACTGCTGCATGCGCTGGGTCATCAGGTCATGGACGACGCCGACCGCGGTCGGGTAGTCGCAGCCGAAGAAGTTCTGGACGACGAGGACGGCGTTGTGGATCTCACCCTCGTACTCGATCTCCTTCTGGTAGGAGAACACGTCGTTCACCAGGCAGGCGTAGTCGACGGCCGCGTTCTCCAGGGAGCGGACGGGGCCGCTGCGGTACACCTCCGCGGGGACGGCGGGGCCGTGGCCCACCCGGCACAGGCTCATGGTGAGGTCGGCGCCGAAGGTGGCGCGCCGCATCTCCAGGTAGTCGACCGGGTCGGGGACGCGATTCTGGAGCTGGTTGGACAGCTCCCACACCCAGCTCTCGGTCATGACGTCCACCGTGGCCTTCACGGTGCGCCGTTGCTCGGTGGTCATCTCCGCCGTCGTGCGGGCCCACAGGTCGATCAGTCCGCGTTCCATCGCGTTCGCGGGGGCGGGGACCTCTTCGCCGTCGACGGGCATGCAGGCGGACAGGCGTGCCGTGGTCAGGCGGGCGGCGGCCAGGTCGCGGCGGTGACCGAAGACGAGCGGGTAGTAGTCGTCGCCGTAGGTGCCCCAGGCGAGCCACTGGGCGCTGAGGCCGAGTGCCTCGAGGGTGGCGTCGGGGTCGAGGCCCGCCGAGCACAGCGCGAGGTCGTAGGCGCGGAGTTTGTCCTCGTCCCAGACGCCTTCCTGGAGGATGCCCATGCGGTTCGCCCAGCCGGTGAGGCGGTGGCGGGCGTCGTCGAGGTGCGGGCTGAGCTCCACCTGGAAGGGCATGTGGAAGTCGGGCAGCAGGGACGGGCCGACCTTCTGGAACGGCACGTGGGTGTAGGCACGCAGGCGCTCGGCGCCGGCCGCGGCGAGGAGCGCGCCGACGTCGGCGGCGGAGGTGCCGGGGCCGGTCAGCACCTGCCAGGGTGAGGTGGCTCGGGCGCGCTTGTTCATGTAGCGGCTGGAGCGCATGTGCCATTCGTGGCCGCCGGACTGCCAGTCCTGAAGTCCCTTGGTGTACGCGGCGATCGCGGCGAGTTCCCCGGGGGCGAGGCCCTTCTCCAGGGCCAGTGCGGGCACTTCGGTGAGGGCGGTGTGCTCGAACTGGTGCAGCCGGGAGGTCAGGATGTCGTTGACGGTGTCGGCGGCCTCCTGGGTGGTGCAGCCGAAGAAGGTCTCCAGGACGAGTACGCCGTTGCTGAGTTCGCCCTCGTCCTCGACCTCCCGCTGGTAGGAGAAGAGGTCGTTGCGCAGATGCACCGCGTCGGAGAACGTCTCCATCAGGACCCTGAGCGGCCTCGACCCGGCGACGGCCGCGGGCACTTCGGCGGTCGCGTACTCCACGAGCCCCGACGACCAAGGGGCGCCGCCCACCTTGCGGCGCATCTCGATGTATTCGACGGGGTTGGCGATCCGCCCCTCGTTGATGTTGGACAGCTCCCACAGGGACTCGTTGAGCAGATGCTCGGTGGCGACCGAGAAGCGCCGCCGCCAGTCGGCGGACATGGCGGGCACCGTGCGAGCCCACAGGTCGGCGAGACCGGCCTCCACCGGGTTCTGCGGCTCGGGCACCTCGGCGGACAGGTCCATCGGCATGAACAGCGGCAGCCGGTCCAGATAGGCCTTGCCGCCGGCGCGGTCCTGGGTGCGCTTGAAGATCTCCAGGAAGTGGTCGTCGAAGAAGAAGACCCACACGTACCAGTCTGTGATGAGGGAGAGGGCGGGTCCGTCGCAGTCGGGATGGGTGTAGGCGCAGAGCAGGCCGTAGTCATGCGCGTCGAGGTCGGACTGTTCCCAGATCCCGGACCCCTCCAGCATGCCCATCTCGCGCGCCCAGGCGGTCGAGTGGGCGCGGGCCTCGTCGACATGCGGGTTCAGCCGCGCGGGATACGGCATGTAGAAGTGCGGGAGTTCGAAGGGCTGCTGCGTCATGGCCGGGCCCTACCCACGCGTTTCGGGCGACATCCGCGACCCCGGACATGATCACACCATCGCGTGAATCAGGGGTGAATCCGGGAGTTCTCGACGGGACTTGTGGCGTTCATCTCTACGCGCGCAGACTACGGAAATTCACGTGTCCCTCCGTAAGGGAGTTCCGATGAACCAGCCCAGATCCCTCTCCCGCCGCACCACGCTCGCCGCACTCGCCGGGGCGGCGCTGGCCGGCACCTCGGCCGTGCCCGCGGCGGCATCGGACCGCCATGGTCGTACGGTGCGTTTCGCCACGTTCAACGCCTCCCTGAACCGCGGCACTCAGGGCGCGCTCGTGTCCGATCTGTCCACGCCGGACAACACCCAGGCGAAGAACGCCGCGGAGACGATCCAGCGGGTCGACCCGGACGTGCTGCTGATCAACGAGTTCGACTACGTCGAGTCCGGTGCGGCGGTCCGCCTCTTCCTGCGCAACTACCTCGCCGTCGGGCAGAACGGCGCGAAGCCGGTCCGCTACCGGTACCACTTCACCGCCCCGGTGAACACGGGCGTGGCCTCGGGTCTGGACCTCGACGGGCGCAACGGCGCGGTGACGACGCCCGGTTCGGACGCGTACGGCCAGGACGCGTACGGATACGGCTGGTTCCCCGGGCAGTACGGCATGGCCGTGCTCTCCAAGTACCCGATCGACACCCGCGCGGTGCGCACCTTCCAGCGTTTCCTGTGGCGGGACATGCCCGGCAACATCATGCCGACCGACTACTACAGCGCCGAGGCGCAGGCGGTCTTGCGGCTCTCCTCCAAGAGCCACTGGGACGTGCCGGTGTGCGTCGGTCGCTCCGCAGAAGACACAGTGCACTTCCTGGTGTCGCACCCCACGCCGCCCACCTTCGACGGCACCGAGGACCGCAACGGCCGGCGCAACCACGACGAGATCCGCCTGTGGGCCGACTACATCGGGGGGCGCCGGCGCGGCTCGTACCTGTACGACGACAAGGGCAGGCGCGGCGGTCTGCGGCCGGGGGCGCGTTTCGTGCTGGCCGGCGATCAGAACGCCGATCCGTACGACGGCGACAGCTACGACCACGCCATCCGCCTGCTCCTCGACCATCCGGCGGTCAACCTGCCCAAGGTGCCGCCGACGAGCAAGGGCGCGGTCGAGGCGGCGCGGCTCCAGGGGGGTGCCAACACCTCGCACACCGGTGATCCCGCGTACGACACGGCGGACTTCGGCGACACCGCTCCGGGCAATCTGCGCGTCGACTACGTCCTGCCGTCCAGGGGGCTGATACCCGCGTCGAACGGCGTGTTCTGGCCGACGTCCGACGACCCGCTGTACCGGCTGGTGGGCGGCGGGGCGAACGTGCCGACCTCCGATCACCGGCTGGTGTGGCAGGACGTGCGCGTGGTCTGACCGTCCCCGTCAGTACTCCCGGCAGGACTCCCCGTCAGGCCCCCCGCACCGCCCGGCCCACCTCGGTCCGCAGCGCCACGAACTCGGGCAGTCCCCGGGTGGTGATCTGGTCCCGCTTGCCGGGGAGTTCGACCGGCAGGTCCCGTAGCACGCGGGAGCCGGGGCCCGGGGAGAGGACGACGACGCGATCGCCGACGTACACGCTCTCGTCGATGTCGTGGGTGACGAAGACGATGGTGGTGCCGTCGGTGCGGTGGACCTCGAGGAGGAGGTCTTCGAGGTCCTCGCGGGTCTGGGCGTCGAGGGAGCCGAAGGGCTCGTCCATGAGGAGCAGCGAGGGGCGGCAGACCAGGGCGCGGGCGATGGCGACGCGCTGCTGCATTCCGCCGGAGAGCTGCCAGGGGTGACGGCGGGCGGCGCCGTCGAGGCCGACGCGTTCCAGGATCCGCTCGGCCTCACCGCGCCGCTCGGCCCGGCCGAGGCCACGGCGGCGCAGCGGCAGGGCGACGTTGTCGCGGACGGTGAGCCAGGGGAAGAGGGAACGGCCATAGTCCTGGAAGACGACAGCGAGTCGGTCGGGCACGCCGGTGACCGGTGTGCCGTCGATGGTGACCGTGCCCTCGCGGGCGGGGAGCAGGCCCGCGATGGTGCGCAGCAGGGTGGACTTGCCGCAGCCGGACGGGCCGACGACGCTCAGGAGCTGGCCGTCGGGGACGGTGAGGGTGATGTCGTGCAGGACGGGGTGGTCGCCGTAGTGCTGGGCGACTTCGTCTAGGCGGAGCATCCGGAAGCGTCACCTGGCCCAGGGTTCGTAGAGCGCGCCCTCGGTGTCGGCGACGCGGAGGTGGAGGAGATGCGGGCCCGCCTCGTCGCCCGCGTTCAGGGCGCGGTCGAGGGCGGCGGGGAGGTCGTCGGGGTGGGCGGCGTACGAGGCGGGGCAGCCGAAGGAGGCGGCGAGGGCGGCGAAGTCGATGCCCTCGATGTTTGTGCCGGGGACGGGAGAGATGCCGATCCGGCGGCCGAGGGCGCGGACGGCGCCGTAACCGCGGTTGTCGAGGACGAGGAAACTGACCGGAGCGCCGAGGCTCGCGGCGGTCCACAGCGCCTGCACCGAGTACAGCGCGGAGCCGTCGCCGATCACGCACACCACCCGGCGCCGGTCGGCGAGGGCTCGGCCGACCGCGAGGGGCAGCCCCCAGCCGAGGGCTCCGCTGCCGGTGGTCAGGAAGCCGCCGGGGAGGTCGACGGGCACGCGCGCGTGGAGCGCGTCCCGGTGGCTGGGGGCCTCCTCGACGAGGACGCGGTCGCGGGGCAGGCGCTCGCGCAGGAGGTCGAAGACCAGCTCCGGGGTGATGTCGGGTGCGGCCGGCACGGGTTCGGGTGCCGGGCGGGGCGGGGGCGGGGCGCGGTCGGGGTCCAACAGCCGCGCGGTGAGGTGGGCGAGGGCCGGTTTGAGGGTGGTGACGAGGCTGGTGCCCAGCGGCAGCCAGGCCGCCTGCGCCGGGTCGCAGTCCAGGTGGAACAGCTCGGTGCCGGGCGGCAGGAGCGGGCCGTCGTCGGCGACGTGGTAGGTGAACAGGGGTGCGCCGAGGGCCACGACCACGTCGTACGGTGCCAGGCGCGCGGCGAGTGCGCCTGCGACCGGGGGCAGGAAGCCCTGGAAGAGCGGGTGGGTCTCGGGGAAGCCCGAACGGCCGGACAGCGGGCTGATCCACACCGCCGACCTGGTGCGCTCGGCCAGCGCACGCGCCTCGGACTGCGCCTCCTCGTCGTCCACGCCCGGGCCGATCACCAGCGCGGGCCGGGCGCACGTGTCGAGCCGGGCGGCCAGGTGGGCCAGCGCCGAGGGCGAGGCCATGAAGCCGCCGTGCACGGTCCGCGGCGCCACGGGCTCGGCGGGCCGGTCCCAGTCGTCCTCCGGTACGGAGACGAAGACCGGTCCTCGCGGGTGGGTCATCGCGATCCGGTGGGCCTCGGCGAGGACGGCGGGCACGTCGGCGGCGCGTTCCGGCTGGCGGGCGAACTTCACGTACGGGCGCGGGAATTCGGCGGGCTGGTCGGCGCCGAGGAATGGGCGCAGCTGGATCAGCGAGCGTGCCTGTTGGCCCGCGACGATCACCAGGGGGACACGGTCGCGGTAGGCGTTGAAGACGGCGCCCAGGCCGTGACCGACACCACCGGCGGAGTGGAGGGAGACGAAGGCGGCGGTGCGGGTGCCGAGGGCGTGTCCGGCGGCCATGGCGACGGCGGTGGACTCCTGGAGGCCGAGGACGTAGGTGAAGTCGTCGGGCCAGTCGCGGAGCATGCGCAGTTCCGTGGAGCCGGGGTTGCCGAAGACGGTGGTCATGCCGGTGTCGCGCAGCAGCCGCACGACGGCGTCGAGGACGGTTCCGCTCATACGGGCCTCCCCTGTGCGCTCATATGGGCCTCCCCTTGCCGATCAGCCGTTTCTCGACCGCCAGCAGGCCGGTGTTGAGCAGATACCCGAGGGCGCCGAGCAGGACCAGCGCCGCCCATACGGTGAGCAGGTCGGAACGGGACTGGGCGTCGGTGAGCGTGAAGCCGATGCCGTTCGCGGTGCCCGGCAGCAGTTCCGAGAACACCATGAGGATGAGGGAGAGCGAAAGGCTCAGGCGCAGGCCCGCGAAGATGCGCGGCAGCGCGGAGGGCAGGAGGAGGAAGCGGAGCCTTTCGACGGCGTTCAGTCGCAGGACCGCGGCGACGTCGAGGCGCAGCGGGTCGGTGTTGCGGGCCCCCTCCGCGGTGTTGATCAGCACCGGCCAGAGAGCGCTGAAGGCGATCGACGCGACCTGCATCTGCGTACCGAAGTCGAGGACGACGACGAAGACGGGGACGAGGGCCGGGGGTGGTACGGCCCGCGCGAACTGGAGCACCGGGTTGCACAGCGCGTACGTCCGGCGCGAGCGGCCCACCGCCACGCCGAGCGCGATGCCGGCGACGGCGGCGATCACGAACCCGGCGGCCATCCGGCCGAGGCTGGGGCCGATGTTGTCGACGGCAGCGTCGGTGAGGAACACCTGCCGGACCGGGCCGGAGAACCACAACTCGTAGGCGTGGTCGGCGATACGGCCCGGTGGCGGGAAGTACACGCTGTCGTGCGCCCGGGCGGCCACCTCCCAGCACCCGACGGCGACGGCGAGCACGACCCAACGCAGCAGCACACCGCCCACGGCGACCCGCCCGACCTGCCGTACGCCACCGCCCCGCACCGCCACCGCACCGTCCCGGCTCACACGCCCCTCCCCCGATAGGCCGCCGCCCGTTCCCGCTGCTCCGGCGTCCACGGGAACAGCCGCCGTTCGCCCCAGACCAGGACGCCGTTGATGACGAGACCCAGCGCGCCCGCCCACACCACACCCGCGAGCACGTCCCGGGTGCCGTCCGTCGACAGGCTCGCCTGGGCGATGAAGATGCCGAGGCCCTCGCCGAAGCCCGCGAGGATCTCCGTGGCGACGGCGAGGATGAGCGCGACGGCGGCCGAGATGCGGATGCCGGCGGCGATGAAGGGGGCCGTGCCGGGGAGTTCGACGCGCAGCAGGACGGCGAGCCGCCCGAAGCCGAAGGCGCGCAGGGTGTCCTTGGCGAGGGGGTCGGTCTCGCCGAGGCCGTAGATGGTGTTGAAGAGGATCGGCCACACGCACGCGTAGGTGATCAGCGCGACCTTGGTCTCGGTGCCGGAGCCGAGCAGCAGGGAGACCAGCGGGATCAGCGCGACGGACGGCAGCGGCCGCAGGAACTCCACGATCGCGCGTACGGCGGCGTCGACGAGGGGCACGCTGCCCAGCAGCAGACCCAGCGGGACCGCGATCGCGCACGCGAGGCCGAGCCCGAGCACCCAGGCGCGCAGGGTGGCCCCGATACCGTCCAGGAAAACGCTGTCACCCGCCAACTCCAAGGCCCGCGAGAGGACTTCGGAGGCGGGCGGCAGATAGCTGCGGCGCACGATCCCGGCCCGGCTCACCGCCTCGCACACCCCGAAGGCGAGGAGCACGCCGAGGAGACCGAGCCCGAGTTCCTGACGCCGTTTCACTTCACCACGAGGGTCGCCGGGTCGATCGGCTTCTTCAGCATCCCCTGTTTCTTCATCAGGTCGGTGAGCCGGGAGATCTGCTCGGCGTCCACGGTGGGCGGAAAGGCCGGCAGGTCGATCTGCTCCGCCTGTCCCTCGGTCACCTTCGTGTACGTCGGCAGGATCTCCCGTACCGCCGACGGGTCCTTCCCGGCGATCTCGGCGGCGGCCTTGAGGGCCCGTTGGAAGGCGGCGAGGGTCTCCTCGTTCTCGTCCGCGAACCGGCTCGAGGTGAGGTAACCGCTGAGCGGGATGTCCTCGACGGGCGCGGCAGCCCCGTCCACCACGACCCTCGCCTGCAACTCGTCCTGGATCACGCTGTCGAAGGGCTCGACCGCGTGGACCGCGTCGACCTGCCCCTTCTCCAGGGCGGCGCCCATCTGCGGGAACGCGACCTGCCGGTAGACCGGCTTGCCGACCCCCTCCTTCTCCAGGATCTCGTTGAGGGTCAGCGACTGAACGTTGTTGAGAACGTTGACGGCGAGTTTCCGCCCCTCGAGGTCGGCGGCGGTCTTGATGTCCGAGTCCTTCGGGACCAGTACGTCCATCATGTGCGGCGCGGCCCGGATCGACTCGGCGACGATCCGGATGTCGAGGGTGCCCTGCTCATGGGCCTGGAAGTAGGTGACGTAGTTGGCGCTCGCCACCATGTCGACCTGCCCCTTCGACAGCGCGGGCAGCGCCTGGAGGCTCTGCTGGATCTGCTGGATCCGCACGTCCAGGCCCTCCTTCTCGAAGAGCCCGCGATCCCGGGCGATGTAGAGGGCGGCGCAGTCGATCAGCGGCAGTGCGGCCACGGTGACGGTTTTCCCACCGCCGGACGCGGAGTCGGAGCCCCCGTCGTCGCCGCATGCCGTGAGGGCGAGGGTCAGGGCGGCCAGGGTCGCCGCGAGCTTCCGCGGTCCCGCAGGTAAGTGACATGACGTCATGCGCGCATGAGTATCAGGGATTTGTCATGATCACCACAGTAGTCGCATGCCCTCAGGTGCGGACTTGGATCAGGGCATGCGTGCCGCCGGTTCGCCAGCGCTGTCCCTCCGCGGCGACCAGTGCGGCCTCCGTGGCGGTGTCGAGGCCGGTGATCACATCGGACTTCAGGGTGCGCAGCGCGGCGACCGGACCCGGGAAGTACGCGGTGACCTCGTCGAACGGCGTGGTCGGCGGCCACATCCGGTCGCCCACCAGGCGGCGGTAGTTGAGGTCGCCCTTGACCACGGTCAGCGTGGCCGAGGCGAACTCCGCCCGCAGGTCGTCGGGCATGTCGGCGTACGGCAGCGGGGCGCAGGAGAAGGGGTGGGCCCGTACCGTCAGGCGGCCGTCGGTCATCGCCGCCCACAGCTCACGCCCGTGCCCGGCGGCCACGCCCGGTACGGAGGTGATCCGGCGCAGCGCGTCGAGGACGTCGGCGGTGGTGGCGTCGGAAACGTAGTACGGGTACGGCTTGATGTGCAGCACCGCCCGCCCGATGTGCCCGTGCGCGAGGAGGTGGGCGATGAGGAGCAGGTCGGGGATGAGTTCGCGGCCCGCGTTGTCGGCGACGAGGCAGAGCGTGCCGGTGCCGGAGGGGGGCAGCAGCGACCAGAGGGTGTCGCTGTCGTCGGCGACCAGGGCGGGCGTGGCGGCGGGTGTTCCCGCGCCCTTGGCGGAGAGGCGGAAGCCGAGGTCCGCGCGGTTGCCCCACAGGGAGCCGTGCAGCAGGGCACGCGCCTGCTCGTCGGCCGGTTTCGCCTCCAGGTCGTCGAGCGCGGCGAGTTCCTCGTCCGTCTCCGGGGCGTCGAGTTCGGCGAGCTTGGAGGGGCGGAAGGGGTCGATGCCCTGCCAGGCGCCGGGGCCGAAGTAGCCGACCGCGTCGAGGAGCCGGCGGTAGAAGTAGCTCTCTGACCACAGCCAGGGGATGTCGAACCAGGACCGGCCGGTGTGGTCGGCCGCGCCCCAGCCCTGCCAGCGCTCCCGGTCGGGGGCGTCGGCCGGGAGCGGTTCGGCCACGCCCTTGGTGCAGCTGTCGAGGAGCGCGTCGAGTGCGCGCTGCTGCTCGGGGTCGTACGGGAAGGCCTCCCGGATCTGCCGCACGATCGCGGGATGCCGCTCGGCGAGGACGCTGTGCGGGAACGAGCCGGGTTCGTTGCCGAGGATGACGGGGGCGGGCGGGGCGATGGGCATGCGCGTCACGGTATCGCCCCAGCTCCGGTGGAAGGGTGCGCGGTTGGAAGGGGGCGCGATATGCCGTCGGTCGGCTGCGGGCCGGTGGGGGCTGGTCGCGCAGTTCCCCGCGCCCCTTTGGGGCGCGATATGCCGTCGGTTTTCTGCGGCGCCATCATGGCTGGTCGCGCCCACGCGGCGGAGCCGCATATCGATACAGCCCCCGCCCCTTCGGGGCGCTCAGCCGGCCGTGATCTCCCGCTCCAGTCGGGTGGCCAGGCTCAGGTAGCGGGCGCGGCGGGGGACGGGGACCAGGCCGCGGATCAGGACGTGCCACATTTCGGCCACGCGGCGGGGCTGCCGGGCGAGTGGGTCGAGGGAGCGTCCCACGACCCGGGTGCCGACGAAGAAGGAGACCAGGGCGTGGGCGACGGCTTCGATATCGATGTCCTGGTGGACGTCGGATTCCCTGACCGCGCCGCCGAGCTTGCGCGAGGAGAACTCCAGCCACTCGGTGAAGGGGTGCCGCAGCGGCGGCCGTACGGCGACCCCCGCGGTGGCGAGCCGGAGTCCGGCCCGGTGTATCGGACCGTCCACGGACAGGCGGGCGATGCCGAACGTGGTGCGGATCAGCGCTTCGAGGGACGTGCAGCCCCGGCTGTCCATGTCCTCCACCAGTTTTCGAGCCGCCGTGGACTGCATCTCCAGAATGGCGTGGGCCAGGTCCTCCTTGGCCGCGAAATGGAAATACAGGGCGCCCTTGGTGACGCGGGCGTGCTCGACGATGTCGCTCAGACTGGTCGACTCGTAACCCTGGTGGTCGAACAGATCGGCGGCCGCGGTGATGATGGTCGCGCGGGTCTGTTCGGCGCGTAACTGCCTCGCCATCGTGGGGACTCCTGAACAAAAAAGACGGCTCGCGCCGTTTGTTTCTGACTCCCCGTATAAGATAACTCACCGTACAGCGTGATCGACAAGCCGAAGTCGTCCCGCCGACTTTCACTCCATTCCCGCGACTAGCGCGTTCACACCCTTCGCATCGTGTGGCGCCCGTGAAGGGTTGGCCGAAAAACAGGGTGGACGGTATCGAACGACGGGCACAAAACGACGGGCCGACCGGTGCCCATCCGCACCGGTCGGCCCGTCCGCTTGTGGCCGTCCGTCAGTTCATGACCGTCAGTTCATGGCCCTCCGCTCGGCCGTCCGCTCAGAAGGTCAGCTTCCAGCTGTTGAGCCTGCCCGTGTCCTGCGCCGCCGTGTCCTGGACGCGCAGCTTCCAGGTGCCGTTCGCGGTCTCGGTGGACGCGTTCACCGTGTAGGTGGTGTTGACGTTGTCCGCCGAGTCCGACGAACTGGCCGCCTTCAGGCGGTAGGTCGAACCGTCCGGCGCGACCAGGTCGATGACCAGGTCACCGCGGTAGGTGTGGGTGATGTCCACGCCGACCTGGAGGGCCGAGGGGGCGTTGCCGGTGCGGCCGCTGACCGCGATGGAGGACTCGACGGCCGCGCCGTTGTCCGGGACGGAGACGGCCGTGCCGCTGGTGAAGGTGGTGCCCCCCGTGGAGCCGCCGGAGCCGCTCACCGCCTGCACCGTCTTGGCCGCGTCCGCCAGACCCGCGCCGCAGCCGCCCGAGCAAGCCCCGGGCAGGGCACGGGCGTTGGTCTTGATGGCCGACTCGACCTGGGCCGGGGTCAGCGCGGAGTTGGCCGACTCCATCAGCGCGGCGAGGCCCGCGATGTGCGGGGCGGCCATGCTGGTGCCCTGGTAGTAGTCGTAGTTCTCGGTCGACGGGGTCTTCGCACCGGAGTTCAGCGTGGACAGGATGCCGTTCGCGGTACCGGTGCTGGTCTGGCCGCCGGGCGCCGAGATGTCCACGAGGGAGCCGAAGTTGGAGTAGGACGCCTTGGCGCCGGTGCGGTTGGTCGCGGCGACCGAGATGACGTTGTTGCAGTTGCCCGGGTTGTGGTTGGCGACGTTGTCGCTCTCGTTGCCCGCGGCCACGACGACCGTCGTACCCCGGTTCACGGCCCCGTTGATCGCGCTCTGGGTGGCCGAGGAGCAGGCGCCGCTGCCGCCGAGGCTCATGTTGATGACCTTGGCGACGTTGGCGTTCGCCGGGACACCGGAGACCGTACCGCCGGACGCCCAGGTGATGGCGTCGATGATGTCGGAGTCGTAGCCACCGCACTTGCCGAGGACGCGCACCGGGGAGATCTTCGCGCCGTACGCGATGCCCGCGACGCCCTTGCTGTTGTTGGTGGCCGCGGCGATGGTGCCCGCGACGTGCGTGCCGTGCCAGGAGGAGTCGCTGGCCGGGATGCCGGAGCCGCACTCGTTCGCGTTGTACCAGTCGCCCGGGTCGGCCGGGTTGCTGTCACGGCCGTTGCCGTCGACGGAGACGGCGGTGTCGGAGATGAAGTCGTAACCGCTTACGACGTTCGCCGCGAGGTCGGAGTGCGTGACGTAACCGGTGTCGATGACGGCGACGGTGACTCCGGTGCCGGTGGTGGTCGACCAGGCACCCGGCACGTTCATGCCCGCGGTGGCCTCGAACAGGTCCCACTGCTTGGCGTACTCGGTGTCGTTCGGGTCGGCCTTGGCGGTGTTGAGGCGGTCCGGTACGACATAGGCGACCTGCGGGTCGGCCTCGTACTCGGCGACGACGTCGGCGACATCGGTCCTCGAGAGGTTCTCACCGAGCTCGACCAGGGCGGCACCGGTGCCGAGGCGGCGCTGGAAGTCCAGGTCTTCGCCGGCCTCCTTGCCCTTGGCCACGGCGTCGGCGTCCGCGGCCCGGTTCGACTTGGCCTCGGTGGCACCGGACTTGTAGCCGACGATGAGTCGCTCGGCGACGGCGCCGGGGGCGGCTTCGGTCTGTGCGGCCGGGACAGCGGCGGCTTCCCGGGCGCCCGTTTCCTGGGCGACGGCGGTCGAGGCGGTGGCGGCGGTGACGAGTGCGGCGGAGACCGCCGCGACGGATATCAGCTTCCGTCTGAGCGAGGGGGAGGTACGCAAGGGCTTTGCCTTTCGTTGCCGGACTCCGGGCAGCGCGGAGCGGCGGTCGATTCGCTTCGTCCTCGAAGCGGCGGGGGGTGAGCCGAAAAGCGGTCGGGAGGAAACCCGAAGTGCGTTGCGTGGCCGGCCGGGCGCGGACGCCGACCCGTCGAGGGGTTACCTGTGGGTCAGCTGAGGTCGAACGATAGGCAAAGGAATCACCATCCGGATACAGGGGAAACCCTCGATCCGGCCGGAAACCCACCCTAGACAGCGGGCAGTTGACCGGTTACGGCACCTTTCACCCCGGACGTCACGCGATGAACGCGCCGCACGCGCTGTCCGTACTGCACACAACAGACCACTCGCAACACGAGACCGTTCGCATGCCCGGCCGAGGAGACGTTCCGGATGTCCCGGATGACCGCATACCGCAGAGCCCTGGGGGCCGTAGCCGTGGCCCCGTTCCTTCTTCCTCTCTGGGCGGCGGGACCGGCACAGGCGCACGGTGCGCCCACGGATCCGGTGAGCCGGGTGTACGCCTGCTCCCCCGAGGGCGGCGACGCGGCCGGTTCGGCGGCCTGCGAGGCGGCCGTCGGCGCGAACGGCGCTCCCTTCACCGCCTGGGACAACCTGCGGATCGCGAACGTGAACGGCCGGGACCGGCAGACCGTCCCCGACGGGCAGCTGTGCAGCGGCGGCCTGCCCGCGTACCGGGGGCTCGACCTGGCCCGCTCCGACTGGCCGTCGACGAACCTGAAGCCGGGCGCCGCGCTGACGATGCGGTACGTCTCGACGATCCCGCACACCGGCACGTTCCGGCTCTATCTGACGAAGCAGGGCTACGACCCGTCGAAGCCGCTCACCTGGTCCGACCTGCCGTCGCAACCGTTCGCCGAGGTGACGGACCCGGCCCTGACGGACGGCGCGTACCGGATCACCGGGACGCTGCCGTCCGACCGGACGGGGCGGCATGTGCTGTACACGATCTGGCAGAACACCAGTACCGCGGACACGTACTACTCGTGCTCGGACGTGGTGTTCCCGGCGTCCGGGCGGGGCGGGAGCGCGGCGACGCCGAAAGCGCCGGGTTCGGCGTCGCCTGCCGACAAGTCGGCATCGCCTGCCGAGAAGAGCCCTGCCAAGAAGAGCAAGGCCCCGTCGCCGACGCCCACCCGGAGCAGCGCACCGCCGAGCCCGACGGCCCCCGCCACCCCGCAGACCCCGGACAGCACCCCGCTCGCCTCCACCCCCGACGCCGACTCGGGCCCCTCGGCCCCGATGGTGGCGGGCGGCGCCGCGACGGTGTTGGTGCTCATCGGCGGCGCCGCCCTGGCCCTGCGTCTGCGTCGGCGCTGAACGCCGGGCGTACGAGGGTCAGTTGACGTAGACGAGCGCGCCCGCGTCGGTCACGGGGGCGTACTTGGCGGTGAAGTAGCCGTTGGCGAAGCAGAGCGATGAGCCGGACACCTTGGTGAACTGCTGGGCGGTGAAAGCGATGCTGTTGTCGGTGTTGTCCGCCCTGCCGGTCAGGCTGGGGGCCTGGTAGACGCAGGTGATGCTGCCCAGAAGGGTGCGCAGCACGACCGTGGTCTGGATCGCGGAGCCACTCGCCGGGGTCACGGTGAGGCTGCCGTCGGAGGACACGGACGTCGTGTAGGGCAGGTTGTCGACGGAGATGCTGGTGACGCCGAGCACGCCGACGACATTGGTGGTGCAGCTGCCGCTGTTGAAGGTGTGGCCCGTGACCGACTCCGTGGCGGTGCCGGGCGCGGTGGGGTTGTCGGTGACGGTCGCGGTGAACTGCGACTCCGCGCAGGAGATACCACTGGTGCCGGTCGCGCTGGAGTAGAGGGTGGCCTTGGTGCCACTGGCCAGCGGTGCGGTGAGGACATCTCCGACGGCGACGGGCGTGCCGGCGAGGCCGCCGGTGGTGAGGACCGGGGTGTCGGCCGCGGCGGCGGGGACGGCGGCCGGGAGGGTGAGGGCTGCGACGGCGGTGGCCAGGGTGAGCAGGGTTCGCGTACGCATGGGGGTGCCTCGATTCTGAGGTGAAGGGGTGAAGGTGGGGGGTGGTGGGGCGCGCGTGAGTGCCTGTCGTTGCCGGTCCGTGACGCCTTCTCCGTACGTGACGGACCGGCAACGACAGCCGGCCTGTGAGCGGCCGGGGAGGGGGGCGGGAAAGGCCCGCCGGGGAGGACAAGAGGTCCGGGAGAACGCGGGCAGTGCCGCGGGGCGGATCCGGCGCCACGGATCCGGGGAGAGCAGTGCAAGTTGTAAACCTGAGGGTTGTTCAACGTCAAGGGTTCTCAAGGGAGTTGGGACACGAACCGCGGTCTTCGTGGAAGCCGGGAAGCCCTTGGCGCACAGGTGGCACACAATCGGCACGCTTTTTACACAACTCTCTTGACCCTCAAATGTAACCCCCGGTAACTTCCTCGGCGGCTACTGCCGCGTAACGAGAAAGCCCTTGCGACCGCCGGGAGTTGTGAGGAGGCGTGCGCGGCAGCCGCTGTCCGCGCCAGGACGCCGTGCCGTGCACGATCCGACCGCATTCACCAGTCCTCTGGAGCCGCCATGACCCCGCCCTCGGACGTCTCGTCGTCCGCCGACCACACCCCCGAGAACCCCGAAAGCGGTTCCACCACCACCACCGCCGAGCCGCACAGACGCGGCCGGGTCCGGCTGCGCCGGGCCGCGGTGATGGCGGTACCCGCCACGCTGGTCACCGCCGCGCTCGCGGTGCTCACCGCCGAAGGGGCGCTGGGCGTGCAGTTCGCGATCTCCGGCATGCCCTTCACCGTCACGGCGACCGAGCTCAACGGCACCGGTTTCGAGCAGTTCGGCGGCCTCGACAACATGGCGCCGGGCAGCCCGAACGCGGGCGACACCGGCGGACAGGTCCTGGTCGTCACGTCCGCGATCAAGGACGCGACGCTCACCAGCCTGTGTCAGAGCGTCGATCTCGGCGGTACGAACCTGCTGATCAAGGCGGGCAGTGGTGCGGAGAAGGTGCATGCGCGCGACCTGACCACCGACTCGACCGAGCTGTCCGGTGACGCCGCCTTCAAGAACATCGAGATCGGCAACGACGCGAGTACGTTGACCAAGGCGGGGGTGAAGGGGCCGATCGGGGTGTTCAGCCAGCAGGCCGACACCGTGCGCATCAAGAATCTGCGGCAGACCAACTACGCCACCACCGCAGGGGTGTTCAAGCTTCCCGGCCTGAAGCTCAGCTTCAGCAGCCAGGGTTGCTGATGTCGGGGTGGCGGGCCGGTCGGCCGTTCTGGGGCGGGTTGCTGCTTGTGCTGGGCGGGGTGTGGGTCCTGCTCACGATGAAGGCGTCGCTGGAGGTCATGCTGCATGTGGGGATGCAGGGGGTGGCCGGGTATCTGCTGCCTGCGCTGATGGTGCTGCTGGGGTTGCTGGTGCTGTTCAATCCGGCGCAGCGGTTGTTCTATTCGATCACCGGGGTGCTGGTGTCGCTGGGGACCTGGATGACGTCGAACCTGGGTGGCTTCTTTGTGGGGCTGCTGTTGGGTGTGGTGGGGAGTTGTCTTGTGTTCGGGTGGCTGCCGGATCAGGAGCCGCGGCAGGTTTGGCGGGTGCGGGTCGGTGGGGGCTGGTCGCGCAGTTCCCCGCGCCCCTAAGGTTGGCTGCCGTCAACTTGCCTATAAATGGGGGTCACTTGACCACCGAACGCATCGACACCGAGCACGCTCACTCCGCTCGGATCTACGACTACATCATCGGCGGGAACGACCACTATCCGGCCGACCGGGAAGCCGGTGATGCCATGGTCCGGGAGTGGCCTGCGTTGCCTGTTCATATGCGGGCCAACCGGGACTTCATGAACCGGGCGGTGCGGTATCTGGCTCAGGAGGCGGGGATACGGCAGTTCCTGGACATCGGGACGGGCATACCGACCTCGCCGAACATCCATGAGATCGCCCAGGCGGCGGCTCCCGGGGCGCGGGTGGTGTACGTCGACAACGATCCGCTCGTGCTCGCGCTGTCGGAGGGGATGGTGTCGGGTACGGCGGAGGGCAGGGTGTCGTACATCGAGGCGGACATGCGGGAACCGGCGGCCGTGCTCGACGCCCCGGCGTTCCGGGACACGCTCGATCTCGGTGAGCCGGTCGCGCTGACGGTGATCGCGATCGTGCACTTCCTGCTGGACGAGGACGACGCCGTGGGGATCGTACGGCGGCTGCTGGAACCGCTTCCCGCGGGCAGTTTTCTCGCGATGTCCATCGGTACGGCCGAGTTCGCGCCGGAGGAGGTCGGGCGGGTGGCGCGGGAGTACGCGGCTCGCGGTATGCCGATGCGGCTGCGGACGCACGCCGAGGCCGAGGAGTTCTTCGCGGGGCTCGAGCTCGTCGAGCCGGGCATCGTCCAGGTCCACAAGTGGCGCCCGGACGGCACGGGCACCGAGGTGGTCCGGGACGAGGACATCGCGATGTACGGGGCGGTGGCGCGCAAGGCGAGCTGACGGTTTGCCGGCACAACCGGCACGTCGGCGCCGCGCGCTTCCGGCCAGCGCACATCACGATGTGGGAGCGACAACTCACTCCACGTGGTGGCGCACTTGACGACCGGTGGCCGTACGCGATGTGATCCGCCCCAGCGAGAGTCACCCGTTCGGCGCACGCCTCGTGCGCCCGGCAAACGCTCTCCCTGATCCTCCGGCTCGGCCGCACAGCGAGGTGCACGCACCCCATGAAGACTCCGCCTCCTTCCTCCCGTTCCTCACGTCCGCCTCGTGCCGCCGCCGTCCTGGCCGCCGCCTGTCTGCTGCTGGCCGGCTGCTCCGGGGGCGATGACGCCGGCAGCCGGGCGGACACGGCAGCGGCGGGCGGGACGGGGATGAAGGTCGCTCTGATCACCCACGGCGCGGAGGGCGACGTCTTCTGGGAGCGGGTGCGGAAGGGGGCCGAGGCGGCGGCCGCCAAGGACGACGTCGACCTCACCTACGTCAGCGACCCCGACCCGGCGGGCCAGGCCGAGCTGATGCGGAACGCGGTCCGGGACAAGGTCGACGGCATCGCGGTGACCCTGGCCAAGCCCGGGGCGATGACGGGTGCGGTCGGCGAGGCCAAGAAGGCGGGCATCCCCGTGGTCGGACTCAACTCCGGTATCGACGCCTGGCAGTCGGCGGGGCTCCTGGAGTACTTCGGCCAGGACGAGAGCGTCGCGGGCCGGGCCGTCGGCGACAAGCTGGACGACCTCAAGGCCAAGCACGCCCTGTGTGTCATCCACGAACGCGGCAACGTCGCCCTGGAGGCGCGCTGCGCCGGGGTGAAGAAGACGTTCGGCGGCGCGACGCAGAACCTCTATGTGGAGGGCACCGACATGACCGCGACCTCCGCCGCCGTCACGGCCGCGCTCCGCCAGGACCGGAGCATCGACGAAGTGGTCACCAATGGCGCGCGGTTCGCGCTCGCCGCGGTCGGCTCGGTGAAGGAGGCGGGCAGCGCCGCGAAGGTGGCGACGTTCGACCTCGACAACGACCTGGTCAAGGCCGTGGAGAGCGGTTCCGTGCAGTTCGCGGTGGACCAGCAGCCGTATCTGCAGGGGTATCTCGCCGTGGACTCCCTGTGGCTGTACCGGACGAACGGCAACATCAGCGGCGGCGGTGTGGCCCCGGTGCTCACCGGTCCGGCGATCGTCTCCCGGGCGAACGTCGGCGCGGTGGCCGGCTTCGCCGCCAGGGGCACGCGCTGACCGACAGTTCCTGCGCCGGTGTCGTCAAAGATTCGCCCCTTACGACCCGTGCGGTCACTTGTGCGGATAGCATCCTGCGCACCCCTGCCCACTCCCCCGCCGCCCCACTGATCGCCCTAGGACGACGATGTCTCCACGGACACGTTCCCGGCGCCGTATCGGCTCCATACGTCTCTCCCTGATCCTCCTGGCCCTGGTGCCCAGCGTCATCCTCACCGCGATGTGGGGTGTGACGACGACGCAGATGTTCACGGAGGGGCTGCGGCTGCGCGGGCAGACCGAGTTGAGCCGGTCGACCGGCGCCATGGGCACCGAGGCGACCCTCGCCCTGCAGACGGAGCGCCGGTTGTCGGCGGCGTGGCTGGCCGCACCGAACGGCTCCCGGGACGCCCTGGACGCGCAGCGGCTCAAGACGGACGAGGCGGTCGCCAAACTGGTGGGCCAGAACGACGAGATCGAGCGCGCCCCCGCCCGTATCTCGGACCGCCTGACCTCCGTCGTCGGGTCGTTGAGCAGCCTCGAGTACTACCGCGGGCAGGTCGACGAGCCCACCGACATCACCGCACAGCAGGCGCTGGACCAGTACAGCGCGATCATCGACGAGCAGATCCACGCCTTCCAGGCGCTGTCCCAGGTCGACGACGGCGACCTCACCGCCCAGGCGGGCCCGCTCGTCGCGGTGGAGCACGCGGCGGAGCTGGCCTCGCAGGAGGATGCCCGGCTCACCCTGGCCTGGCCGTCCGGGTACCTGGACGAGGAGACCTGGTCCCGGTTCGCGGAGTCGGTCAACACGCGCCGCTGGCTGGTCGAGGACCAGATCGTCCCCCAGATGAGCGGCGACACGAAGACGCAGACCGAGCGGATCCTGCAGAGCCGGGAGTGGCAGACGCTGGAGTCCCTCGAGGACCGGGTGCTGGCGGCCCGGGCGGACAGCGCGGGTGCCCGCAGGATCCCCCTGCCCGATGTGCGCGAACAGTGGGAGACCGCGTTCGCGAAACTCGCCGACGAGTACGGGCTGCTGATCAAGCGGCAGACGGCCGGACTGCTCGACCGGAGCGCCGACACGTCCGACAACCTGCTGATCACGGCCGGTTCACTCAGCGCCGGCGGACTGCTCGCCCTGCTGGTGTGCGTGTGGATGTCCTGGCGGATCACCCGCTCCCTGTCCCGGCGGCTGCGCGGTCTGCGCGTGGCCACGCTCGGCCTGGCCCAGGAGCGGCTGCCCGATGTGGTCGCCCGGCTGAACCGGGGCGAGAAGATCGACGTGGAGCAGGCGACCCCGCCGCTGGACTACGGCCACGACGAACTCGGCCAGGTGGCCACGGCGTTCAACACCGCGCAGCGCACGGCCGTGCACACCGCGGTCGAACTCGCCGACACCCGGCGCGGCTTCCAGAAGGTGATCCTGGGCATCGCCCGGCAGAGCCAGAACCTGGTCAATCTGCAGCTGACCAAGCTCGACGCGCTGGAGCGCGCGCACCAGGACCCCGAGATCCTGAAGGGCCTGTACGAACTGGACTCCACGGCCAGCCAGTTGCGCCGCTACGAGGAGAACCTCGTCATCATCAGCGGCGAGCGGCCCGGCCGCACCTGGACGCAGCCGGTCGCGCTGACCGACATCCTGCGCGGTGCGGTCGGCGAGGTCGCCGAGTACCAGCGGGTGGAGGTGCACACCGAGGAGGAGGTGGCGCTCGCGCCGCCCGCGGTGGCGGACGTGATCCAT
Source organism: Streptomyces sp. NBC_00457 (assembly GCF_036014015.1). NCBI lineage: Bacteria > Bacillati > Actinomycetota > Actinomycetes > Kitasatosporales > Streptomycetaceae > Streptomyces > Streptomyces sp. NBC_00457. The sequence goes on from NZ_CP107905.1 coordinate 2,780,202, forward strand.
CTGCTGGCCGAGCTGATCGACAACGCGACCGTGTACTCCCCCGCGCCCAGCCCGGTCGGGGTGCGGGCCGCGCTGGTCGCCAAGGGCCTGGCCGTGGAGGTCGAGGACCGGGGCCTGGGGATGTCCGAGGAGGACTACGCCTCCCTCAACGCCCAGTTGGCCGAGCCCCCGCAGTTCGACGTGGTGGCACTCGCCGACGACCTCCGGCTCGGCATGTTCGTGATCTCCCGCCTCGCACACCGGCACGGCATCACCGTCACCCTGCGCTCCTCGCCGTACGGCGGGACCACGGCGATCGTGCTCATCCCGCACGAGGTGGTGGTGCGTGAGGTGCCGGGTTCGGATACGGATGCGGATGCGGATGCGGTTACGGAAGCGGACGCCGACACCGACACGGATGCAGGCACGGATACGGTCACGTCCGCGGACTCGGTGACGGCCGCGGACGACATCGAGCACGCCGAGGCCCCCGAGCCCGAGGAGCCCGTACGGGAGCCCCGTCCCGTCGTCGCGGCCCGCACCGCCTCGGCCCGTACCGCCTCCGCCTCCGCCTCCGCCCCTACCGTCTCCGCCCCGGCCGCGGACCGTCGGCCCGGCACCGGCGCCCCCAAGGACGGCCTCACCCCGCTGCCCCGCCGGGTGCCGCAGACCAGCCTCGCCGCCGAGCTGCGCGAGGAGGCTCCGGCCGCCGAAGAGAACGGTCACGCGGACGACTTCACCGCGGAGCGGGCCGCCGCCTCGCTCGCCGGCTTCCAGCGCGGCACGCTCCGGGCGCGTGACGACGGCGCCGACGAGGAGCCGACCGCGGCCGACACTCCCCAGTCTTCGACTCCGCTCGCCGAGACTCCGCCCGCCGACCGCTCATGAAGGACAACGCCATGACACGCCCCACCCCCGCCACGCACACCCAGCTCGACCAGCTGCTCACCGGACTCGTGGAGCGGGTCGCCGAGGTGAACCACGCCGTCGTGCTCTCCGAGGACGGGCTGGTCGTCAGCAAGTCCACCGGGTTTCTGCGCGACGACGCCGAACGACTGGCGGCGACGGCGTCGGGCCTGATGAGCCTCAGCAAGGGCGTCAGCATGGACTTCCGCGGCGGCCCGGTGCGCCAGGCGCTGATCGAGATGGCGCACAGCTATCTGATCCTCACCTCCGCGGGCCCGGGCGCCCATCTCGTCGTCCTCACCAGCCAGGGCGCGGACGTCGGTGTGGTGGCGTACCAGATGAACATGCTGGTGAAGAAGATCGGCGAGCACCTGAGCGCGGCGCCGCGGGCCAATGTCGGTCCTGGCGCGTGAGGTGGCCCAAGACGACTCGACGGGCCGTCTGGTACGACTCTTCGCGCTGACCGGCGGACGGACCCGGCCCAGCCGCGGCGACTTCACGCTGATCACGACGGTCACCGCGGTGGATCCGCCGCCGGCGCGCGCGCCCCGCCCGCAGCCGGAGCAGGCCCGGATCCTGCGCCGGTGCGGGGAGCCGATCGCCGTGGCGGAGCTGGCGGCCCATCTCGACCTTCCGGTGAGCGTCGTCGTCATCATGCTGTGCGATCTGCTGGAGGCGGGCCTGATCACCGCCCACCCGCCGCACCCCGTCTCCCCCCGCTCACCGGACCTGGACCTGCTGCAGAAAGTGAGGGACGGCCTTGGCCGGCTCTGAGCCCGCCGCCGCGGCGACAGCGCCACCCGACACGGTCAAGATCCTCATCGCCGGGGGCTTCGGCGTCGGCAAGACCACCATGGTCGGGTCCGTCAGCGAGATCGTCCCGCTGCGCACCGAGGAACCGCTGACCGTGGCGGGCCTGGGCGTCGACGACCTCGACGGCATCGAGGAGAAGCGGGCCACCACCGTGGCCCTGGACTTCGGCCGGATCACCATCAGCCGGGAGCTGGTGCTGTATCTGTTCGGTACGCCCGGCCAGCAGCGGTTCTGGTTCATGTGGAACGACCTCGCCATCGGCGCGCTGGGCGCGGTGGTCCTGATCGACGTCCGCCGTCCCGAGTCCAGCTTCGCCGCGATCGACTTCTTCGAGCGCCGCGGCATCCCCTTCGTCGTGGGAGTGAACGGCTTCTACGGCGAACACCCCTACCCGCCCGAGGACATCCGGGACGCCCTGGCCCTGCCGGAGCACGTCCGCGTGCTGCTGTGCGACGCGCGGGAGCGGGAGTCGTGCCGGGACGTACTGATCGCGCTGATCGACCAGTTGATCGCCGACGCGGTCGAGGCCGACGGGGACGGCGGTCTCACTCGTCGGGACCGGTGAGCGGCTGGTCGGAGGCGGCGACGATCCGGGCTGTGAGGTCAGGGTCGGGCATGTCCGCGTCGAAGGGGAACAGCGGGCGGCGTACGCGGTGGTGAACGAGTCGCGGGAGGTCCTGGTCGACGCCGCCCGGTGTGAGGGCCATCTTCCAGTCCGCCGACATCGCGAACAGTTCCGGTTCCAGATAGCCGATCTTGACGATGACCACGTCCGCGGCCCGGGGGTTCAGGTCCAGGTCGGTGAAGTCGTGTTCATGGTGGTACGGCTTGCGCAGCCGGGTGAGGATCACGTGCACGCTGCCCACACGCAGGACGACCTCCACCTCCGCGTCCCGGTCACCGTGCCGGATCGCATGGACCACGCCGGTGAGGGTGAGCGGGCCTGCGTGGCGGTCGTCGACCTCGGCGCCCGCGGTCACGGTGACCGTGGCGCCGACGCCCGCCTCGACCGCCGTGTCCACCGCCGCCGGGCCCGGCAGCGAGGCGTAGAGGACCGTCGGGCCGCCCGGGTCCTTGAACTCCGGGCGGGCCAGGACCCGTTCGAGCCCCCAGGTGACATCGCCGGCGCCGCCCGCCGTCGGATTGTCGCCGGTGTCGCTGATGAAGTACGGGCGTACGGCCGACGCCAGCGCCTCGTCGAGGCACTCGTCGAGCGTGCCGGTCGGCGCGACGAACGCGAACTCCCGTCGCGCCGCCCAGAATCCGCGGGCCAGCCGCTGAGCGCCCGCGGTCACCGCGGGCTCGGACGGTCCGGTGACGACGACCGCGGCCCGGTTGCGCGGCTCGTCCGCCCACGCGTAGCCGACCCAGATCGCCGCGTCCGTCACGCCCTCGGTCGCCTCGACCTCCGCCACCGCCGCGTACACGCTCTTCGCGGGTTCGATACGGGTCGAGGTCTGCTCTCCGGCGAGCAGCACCGGCACCGGGATCCACGCCTTGACCGGGCGGGGCGCACCGCTGCGCAGCAGGTCGACGAGGTTGCGGGCGGCGCGCTCCTTCGTCTCCATGGCGTCCTCGTGCGGGGCCATGCGGTAGCAGGTGATCAGGTCGGAGCGGTGGACCAGCTCGCGGGAGACGTTGCCGTGCAGGTCCATGGAGGTCGAGACGAGGACGTCGGAACCGATGACGTCACGGATGCGCGCCAGGAGCACGTCCTCGGCGTCGTCCAGTCCCTCGACCGTCATCGCGCCGTGGATGTCGTACCAGAGTCCGTCCACCGGCCCCAACTGCCGTAGCCGGTCGATGAGTTCACCGGACAGCTCCGCGAACGCGGCAGCCGTCACCGTGCCGCCCGGCAGCGCCTTGCCGACCAGGGCGCCACGCCAGTCGGCGGCGGAGCGCAAGGGCTCCCCCGGCGCCAGGAACGGGTAGCGCGTCAGGACGTCGGCGCCGCGCTGCGGGTGGAAGGCGGGGGCCTCGGTGCGGGCGGGTGAGAAGGTCGAGGACTCGATACCGAGTCCGGCGACGGCGATGACGGGACGCGAGGTGGGGGGACGGTGGTCGGTCATGCTTCGGTGCCTCCGGGATGTCGGGGTGGGCCCCAGCTGCTGTTGGGTCACGCGTGGCCGCCGGTGACCGCGTGCAGCGCATGGGCGAGCGCCCGCTGGAGTGCGAACTGGCCGGCGCCGACCAGGCCGGCGTCGGCGCCGAGGCTGGCGCGTTCGATGACCAGGTGCTCGGTCACCAGCGGATGGCAGCCCTCGTAGAGCTGACTGCGGACGGCGGCGACGAACGGTTCCAGCGTGGAGAGGATGCCGCCGAGGTACACCGCGTCGGGGTTGAAGAAGTTGACGTTGGCGGCGAGCACCATGCCGAGGTAGCGGCCCGCCTGCCGGACCGCGCGTGTCGCCTCGGGGTCGGCGTCGGTGGCGAGCCGTACGACGTCCTCGGTGGAGTCGACGTCGAGGCCCCGTTCGCGCAGGATGCGCACCAGCGCGGCGCCCGAGGCGACCGTCTCCAGGCAGCCGGTGTTGCCGCAGGAGCAGGGGATGTCGTGGGCGGCCTCGACCCGGACGTGGGTGATCTCGCCCGCGGCGCCGGATCCGCCCCGGTAGAGCCGGCCGTCGGCGATGACGCCCGCGCCGATCGCGGTGCCGGTCTTGACCATGATCGACTGGCGGCGTTCCGGGGGCTGGACGGTGTGCTCGCCGACGGCCATGCAGTTGGCGTCGTTCTCGATGGCGGCCGGGACGCCGAAGTGGTCCTCCAGCCAGGAACGGACGGGGAAGCGGTTCCAGCCGGGCATCCGGGACGGGAGCGTGACCACGCCGGAGACGACGTCGACCGGGCCGGGGAGGGAGAGGCCGACGCCGCGCAGCAGGTGCCGTCCGTGCCGGTCGGCGAGGGACTCGAGGGTCCCGGCCAGTCCGGGCAGCGCGGACTCGGGGCCGTCGGCCGTGGGAAAGGGCACGGTGGAGACGTCGGTGAGGCCGCCGCCGGGCAGGACGACGCCGACATGGGCGTGCCGGCCGCCGAGTTCGGCGGCGACCGCGAATCCGTCGCTGCCGCCGAGGCGCAGCACCTTCTGCGGGCGGCCGCCGTTCGAGGAGCGGGTGCCTTCCTCGGCGACCAGTCCGTGGGCGACGAGCTGGCCGACGGTGAGCGAGATCGTCGACGGGGCGGCGCCGAGCAGTCCGGCCAGCTCGGTGCGGGTGGACGCCTGCCCGGAGGCGAGCAGTTCGAGGACGCGTTCGGCGAGTGCGGAGACGCCGCCCGTGGCGGTCCGGCGGTGCGGCACGCTTTTTTCAGGCATGTAGTGGGTTACTTCCGTCCCGGGGGTGCGAGGCGACGAGCGTAAGGCTGCCGGACAGCCTCAGAGCTTTTTTCAGAACAGCAGAAACAGGCTTTTTACAGCAGCGCGTCTGTTTCTTCGCCACTGGCGGTCGTTGACTGGCTTCCGCCACCCAGCCTTCGCTTTTTTCACGCCGAGGAGAGCCATGTCCCCCGCTCGCACGAGGCTTGTCGCCGGTGCCGTCGTCTCCGCGAGCACGCTGCTGCTCGCGGGCTGCTCCGGGGCGAGCGACAGCCCGTCCGCGTCACGCGACGCCATCAACTACGCGCTGCCCGCGAACTTCACGCCGAACTGGATCCTGCCGATCGGCACGGCGGCGCATCTGAACACCAACAACCGTTCCATCGCGGACAGTCTGTGGGAGCGGCTCGTCGCCTACGACGGTTCCACCGGCAAGATCGCGTGGAACAAGAAGGCGTCCATCGCCACCGCCGCCGACTTCGCCGCCGACTCAAAGAGCGTCACCATCACGCTCGGCAACCGGCATTGGAGCGACGGCAAGCCCATCACCTCCCGCGATGTCCAGTTCTGGTTCGACCTCATCAAGGCGAACAAGGCGGAGTGGGCGGGCTACACGCCGGGCCAGGCGCCGGACGCCTGGACGTCCTTCAAGACCGTCGACGACCGCCGCTTCACGATCACGTTCGACCGGGCCTACAACCCCCAGTGGATGCTGGCCAACGAGCTGAGCGAGATCACGCCGCTGCCGCAGCACGCCTGGGACAAGGGCGGCGACGCCAAGCAGGTGTGGAAGAACCTCAACGACGCCGCGAAGAACATCTCCGGCTACGCGAGCGACCCGCTCTGGAAGGTCATCAGCGGCCCGTACGCGGTGAAGTCCTTCTCGACCGCCGGCAAGGTCGTCCTCACCGCGAACAAGAAGTACGACGGCGGCGAGAAGCCCGGCATCTCCACGGTCAACCTGCTGCCCTTCACCACCGCGGACGCCGAGAAGAACGCACTGCGCTCGGGCAGTGTCGACTACGGCTACATCGAGGCGACCGACCTCGACCAGAAGGAGAGCTTCACCGCGCAGGGCTACGAGGTGAAGCCGTGGTCGGGCTGGGCGATCACCTATATGCCGTACAACTTCAACAACCCGGCGATGGGCGCGGTGTTCAAGCAGCTGTACGCCCGGCAAGCCGTGCAGCACTCGATCGACCAGGCGAGTCTGGCGAAGGTCGTCCTCAACGGCACGGCGGTCGTCGGATACGGCCCCATTCCGCAGGGACAGGCCTCCGACTTCGTCGCGCCGGAGCAGAAGAACAACCCGTACCCGTTTTCCACGGACACGGCACGCAACCTCCTCACCGAGCACGGCTGGACCGAGCAGGGCGGTGTGATGACCTGCACCGAACCGGCGAAGTGCGGTGAAGGCGTCGCCGAGGGAACGAAGTTCGAGATGCAGGTGCTGTCGCAGTCCGGCTCGACGGTGACGGACAACATGATGAGCGCGATCCAGTCCTCGCTCGCGAAGACCGGCATCAAGTTCTCGATCAAGACCGCGCCGGTCAACTCGGTGCTGTCGCAGACCCCGCAGTGCACGTCCGACCAGCCGATCTGCAAGTGGCAGCTGTCCTTCTTCGGTACGGCGGGCAGCTGGTACTTCAACGCCTTCCCGACCGGCGACTCGCTCTTCCAGTCCAAGGGCGGCTCGAACTTCGGCAACTACTCCAACCCCGAGGTCGACAAGCTCATCTCCGCCTCGACGACGTCGAGTTCGAACCAGGCGATCCAGGACTACAGCGCGGCCCTGGCCAAGGACCTGCCGGTGATCTGGCTGCCGGAGCCGGTCTACCAGGTCTCGGTCGTCAAGAACGGTCTCGGCGGGTTCTCCCAGGACTCGCTCGCCAACTTCCACCCGGCGCAGTGGAAGTGGACCAGCTGACGCCATGGAGACCGTCCTCTTCCTGACCCGTCGGCTGCTCCAGTCCCTGGCCGTCATCCTGATCGTCACGATCGTCGTCTTCTGTCTGCTGCACGCACTGCCCGGGGGTCCCGCACGCGGGATCCTCGGCCCGCAGGCGACGGCCGAGCAGATCGCCGCGTTCAACCACGAGCAGGGCCTGGACCGCTCGCTGCCCGTCCAGTACGTCTACTACCTGGGCAATCTGCTCCAGGGCGACCTCGGCACCTCGTTCACCCTCAACGAAGCGGTCTCCCGGCTGATCGAGCAACGTCTGCCGAAGACCCTGGTGCTGACCGTGCTCTCCGCACTGGTCGGGCTGCTGCTCGCGGTCCCGCTCGGGATGTGGCAGGCGGTGCGGCGCAACAAGCCGACGGACTACGTCATCACCACGCTGAGCTTCGTCGCGTACTCGACGCCGGTCTACTTCCTGGGCCTCGTGCTGATCCTGCTCTTCACCCAGACCTTGCGCTGGTTCCCCTCCCAGGCGCCCCAAGGGGACACGCTGGCCCAGGTGTTCGCGGATCCGGCCGCGCTGGTGCTTCCGGTGGTCACGGGCGCTGCCTCCATGGTGGCCGTGTTCAGCCGGTACATGCGGGGGGCGACGCTGGAGAACCTCTCCGAGGACTACGTCCGCACCGCGCGGGCGGGTGGTGCGCGGCAGCGGGCGATCCTCTTCCGGCATGTGCTGCGGAACTCGCTGACGCCGGTGGTGGCGATGCTCGGGTACTACGTGCCGGTGCTGTTCGGCGGTGCGCTGGTTGTTGAGCAGCTGTTCAACTACCCCGGTATGGGGTTGCTGTTCTGGAGTGCGGCGCAGTCCTCGGACTATCCGGTGCTGTTGGGGTGCGTTCTTGTCATTTCTGTGGCGACGGTTGTGGGGTCGTTGCTTGCGGATGTCGTTCAGCGGGTTGTGGATCCGCGGGTGAAGGTGGGTGGGGTGTGACGGGTAGTACTGAGACTGCGGGTCGGTGGGGGCTGGTCGCGCAGTTCCCCGCGCCCCTGGGGGGTCGACGCTTCGTTCGTAACAAGCTTGCCGTCGGGGGACTCATCGTCGTCGTGCTCTTCCTGTTGTTCTGCTTCGTCGGTCCGTTGCTCTACTCCACCGACCAGACCCACACCGACCTCACCCAGGTCAACCTCCCGCCCAGCGCTGATCATTGGCTCGGCACGGACGCCGTCGGGCACGACGAGCTCGGGCGGCTGATGTACGGCGGGCAGGTGTCGCTGCTCGTGGGGCTGGCGGCCGGGCTCCTCGCTACCGTGATCGGCACGCTGTGGGGTGCGGTCGCGGGGTATGCGGGCGGCTGGGTGGACGCGGTGATGATGCGGGTCGTGGACGCGGGGATCGCCATTCCGGCGCTGTTCATCCTGCTGGTGGTCTCGGCGATCACGACGCCGGACACGGTCGGTCTGATCGTCGTGCTCGGTCTGGTGTCCTGGCTGGTTCCGTCGCGGCTGGTGCGGGCGGAAACGCTCACGCTCAAGAACCGTGACTACGTGCTGACGCTGCGCGCGACCGGCGGTACGCACGGCCGGGCCATCGCCCGGCACATCCTGCCGGGCTCCGTGTCGACGATCGTCGTCGCGGCCACGTTCCAGGTCGCCGACGCGATCCTGCTCGTCGCGTATGTGTCGTATCTCGGCCTGGGCGTCCAGCCGCCGGCGACGGACTGGGGCGGCATGCTGTCGGCCGGTCTGACGGCGGCGTACTCGGACCGCTGGTGGCTGATCGTGCCGCCCGGCCTCGCGATCATCCTCGTCGTCTGCGCGTTCAACGCGATCGGTGACGGGCTGCGCGACGCCTTCGACGTGAAGGGACGCGGATGAGCGGCATTCTCGACATCGAGCATCTGGACGTGACGTTCTCCACCGAGACAGGTGACGTTCCCGCGGTCTGTGACGTATCACTGTGCGTACGGCCGGGTGAGACCCTCGCCCTCGTCGGGGAGTCCGGTTCCGGCAAGTCGACTGTGGCGCTCGCGGCGATGGGACTCCTGCCGGGCACCGCACGGACATCGGGCCGGGTGACCATCAACGGCACGGACGTCGTCAGCGCGTCCGAAGCCGAACTCGCCCGGCTGCGCGGCCGTATCGCGTCCATGGTCTTCCAGGAGCCCGCGACCGCCCTCGACCCCCTGACCCGTGTCGGCAGGCAGATAGCGGAAGTCGTACGCAACCACCGTCCCGTCTCCGCGAAGGAGGCAGCCCGCGAGGCGGTCGAGCTGCTGCGTCGGGTCGGCATTCCCGAGCCGGAGCGGCGGGCGTCGGCGTTTCCGTTCCAGTTGTCCGGCGGGCAGCGGCAGCGGGTGGTCATCGCCATGGCGATCGCCAATTCGCCGGACCTGCTGATCGCGGACGAGCCGACGACCGCGCTGGACGTCACCGTGCAGGCCGAGATCCTCGATCTGCTACGGGAGTTGGCGGCCGACTCGGGTACCGGCGTGCTGCTGGTCACGCACAACATGGGCGTGGTCGCCGACTTCGCCGACCGGGTCGCCGTGATGCTGCGGGGCGAGATCGTGGAGACGGGGCCGGTGGAGGACGTACTGCTGCGGCCGACGCACGAGTACACGCGACGGCTGCTGGCGGCGGTGCCGAGGCTGGCGGTGACCGAGCCCGATGAGGTGAAGGCTCCGGTGGAGGCGGGCGCGGCGGTGGTCGAACTCCGGGACGTGACCGTCGACTTCGGCCGCGGACGTCGTGGCGTACGGGCGCTTGAGGACGTGTCGGTCACGGTCGGGGCGGGCGAGACGGTGGGGCTGGTCGGCGAGTCGGGGTCCGGGAAGTCGACGGCCGCCCGGGTGGCGCTGGGCCTGGTGCCGCCCACCTCCGGTTCGGTCGCCCTGTTCGGCACCGACCTGGGCAGGACGAAGGGGCGGGCGCGCCGGGCCCTGTTGTCCGGGATCGGCCTGGTGCTCCAGGACCCCGTGGCCTCACTGGACGCCCGGATGAGCGTCGCGGAGTGCGTGGCCGAGCCGCTGCGGGTGCACCGCCGGGGTATGACGGCGGCCGAACGGCGGGCCCGGGTCGCGGACGTACTCGAACTCGTCCGGCTGCCCAGCAAGTTGATGCAACGGGGTCCGCGGGAGCTGTCCGGCGGGCAGCGGCAGCGGGTGAGTCTCGCCCGGGCCCTGGTGCTGGAGCCGCGGCTGCTGGTGGCGGACGAGCCGACCAGCGCCCTCGATGTGAGCGTGCAGCGGACGGTGCTCGAGGTGATCGCCGAGTTGCAGGCCGAGTTGGGGTTCGCCTGTCTGTTCGTGTCGCACGATCTGGCGGTGGTGCAGGAGTTCGCGGGGCGGGTCGTCGTGATGCGGGCGGGGCGGGTGGAGGAGCAGGGGCCGACCATGTCGACGCTGCTGCGTCCGGAGACCGAGTACACGCGCCGGCTCATCGCGGCTGTCCCCGTGCCGGATCCGGTGCTGCAACGGCAGCGCAGGGCCGCACTCGGAGCCGGCGCGTGACGGCGGTCGCCGGCATCGACATCGGCGGGACGACCACCCAGGTGGTGCTGTGCGCACCGGACCTCGGCGTCCTCGACCGTCTCGGGGTGCCGACGCCCGCGGCCGAGGGCGGTACGGCGATGATCGGCGCCGCGCTCGACGCGCTACGGCGGCTGCTCGACCGTACGCCCGCGAAGTTGCTCGGCGTCGGAGTCGGCGCCGCGGGTGTCGTGGACGCGCGGGCCGGGCGGATCCTCGTCGCGAGCGATTCCTTCCGGGGCTGGGCGGGTTTCGCGGTGACGGCGGCGGTCGAGCGGGCGCTGGGTGTCCCGGCGTTCCTCGACAACGACGTCAACGCCTTCCTGCGCGGGGAGGTCGCGAAGGGCGCGGCCATGGGCGGGACCCATGTCCTCGGGATGACCCTCGGCACCGGGGTCGGCGGGGCGCTGTGGCTGGACGGTGCGCTGTACGACGGCCCGCGCGGCGCGGCCGGCGAGATCGGCCACGTTCCCGGCTTCGGCGACCTGCCGTGCACCTGCGGTGGCCGGGGTCACCTGGAGACCGTGGCCTCGGGCCGGGCGATCGCCGCTCGCTACGGCGCCCGCACGGCCCGCGAGGTGGCCCAGGCCGCCCACCGGGGCGACCCCGACGCGCTCGCCGCATACGAGACGGCCGGTACGGCGGTGGCCCGGGCGCTGCTGATCACCGCGGGCCTGCTGGACGTCACCACCTGCGTGATCGGCGGCGGAGTCGCCCGCACCTGGCCCCTCCTCGACCCGCCCATCCGCACCGCCCTCGCCGCCGAACCCCCCGTCAGCGGCCACCCGCTCCACGTCCTGCCCGCCCGCCTGGGCGAGGACGCGGCAGCGATCGGCGCGGCGGCCCGGGCGGGAGCGGAACTGGGGGTGGGCACGCCGGTGTAGGCCAACCACAACGCGGGTGCCCCTCGGACAGGAACACCCGCGTGATGGGTCAACCGGGTCAGCTCAGGCCGGCCGTCTTCAGCCAGGTCTTGGCGACGTCCAGCGGGTCCTTGTTCTCGAGCTGGACCTGGGAGTCCAACTCCAGCAGGGTCTTGGTGTCCAGCTTGGCGGAGACCGCGTTGAGGGCGGCGACGCCCTCCTCGGAGAGGCCGGACTTGTAGACGAGCGGCGTCACGTTGGCGAAGCCGAAGAGGTTCTTCGGGTCCTGGAGGACGACGAACTTCTCCTTGGTGATGTTCGGGTCGGTGGTGAAGATGTCCGCGGCCTGCACGGTGTTCTTCTTCAGCGCCGCCGTGGTCAGCGGGCCGCCCGCGTCGAGCGCCTTGAAGGACTTGAACTCCAGACCGTATACGTCCTTCAGGCCGAGCAGGCCCTGCTGGCGGGTCTGGAACTCGGGCGAGCCGCCGATGACCATCTCGGGCGCGACGTCCTTGATGTCCTCGAGGGTGGACGACGCGGTGAGGTTGTACTTCTTGGCGGTCTCCGCGTTCACCGACACGGAGTCCTTGTCCTCGGCGGGCGAGGGCTCGAGGAGCGTCAGCTTGGAGTCGAGCTTGGACTTCACCGCGGCGCTGACGGCCTCGATGGAGGCCTGCTGCGCCTTCGGGTCCAGGTACGCCAGCAGGGAGCCGTTGTACTCGGGCAGGACGGTGATGGAACCGTTCTTGAGCAGGCCGTAGGTCGTCTCACGGCTGCCGATGTTCGGCTTGTACTCGACCTTGATGCCCTTGGCCTTGAGCGCCTCGCCGTAGATGTCGGCGAGCAGGATGCTCTCGGCGAAGTTGTTCGACCCGACGACGACCGTGTTGCCGTCCGCCTTGTCTTCCGTCAGCGGGTTGGATTCGTCGGCGGAGTCGGAGCCGCATCCGGCAACGAGCGCCGCCACTGCTGCGAGGGCGACCGCGGCCGCGCGGGGGTGTCGCATGCTGGACCAGCTGCTCTTCACGGTAGAAGTCACGATTCCCGTTCCGGGGCTCAGAGAGTGGATGACCTTCATCTGATCCAATCCAGCCGCTTCTTGGTCAGTCAAGGGCAGCCGGGTCACCAATTGGCTTCGATGCGTACCCGATCGTGAAGATACCGGGGAGGATCCGTCAGGGAGCCGCACTCAGGTTGTAACGGATTCTTGACTCAGGGTGCGGAGCAACCGCTTCCGAAGAGCCTGTAGTCTCGCCGCAGTTGGCGAAGCACAGCGATGTGCAGGCGCCGCTCCACTCACATCTCAAACCAGCCAGAGTCGAACAGAGACGGTCACGTGCGTTCCCGCGCCGTGCGACACCCCACGAAGGAGGCCTGGTGTCCACGAACGAGGTGGGCCTAAGGCGCTTCGCCGACCGCTGGCCGTTCAGGCGCAAGCTCAACGTGCTGGTCGGCGTGCCGCTCGCCGTGGTCGCCGTACTGCTGGCGTATCTCTTCACCGACCAGGTCGGCCAGGCCCGGGACGCGGCCGCCGCGGCCCGGCTGGTGCGGGACAGCGCCCAGGTCGCGGAGCTGGCCGACCGGGTGAACGCCGAGCACCAGCAGGCGATCCTGCTGTCCGTGCGGTTCGAGGCCACCGAGTCCGGCGCCCGGCCCGGCCTCACCGCCTACCGCAAGGCGCAGGCCGCGGTGGACCAGCAGGTCGAGACGGTACGCGACACCTTCGGCGACCGGCTGCCGGACACCGAGGCGCAGGCCCTGAAGGAGATCAACGGCCTGTCCAGCCTGCGGGCGACGATCGAGCAGGGCTATCTGCCCGCCGACAACATCGACCCCGCCTACACCAACGCCGCCAAGGCCGTCATCGACGGCCTCGGACTCGACCGCAACCCGTCCCTCGCCGCCACCTTCACCGGCAATCTGCTGGACTCCCTGCTGCGCGCCGACGCCGCCCACAGCGCCTTCGAGACCAGCGTGTTCTCGGCGCGGACCGGTGACTCCAACGCGCTCATCGAGTTCATCGCCGCGGTCGGCAACTACGAGCTGTACACGCACCAGGCCGAGCGCTTCGCCCGGTTCGCCACCGAGGCGCAGGCCGACGAGCTGAGCGGCATCGAGCACAACACCGCCCAGGCCGAGATCATCCGGCACTACGCCGAGCTGCAGATCGACCCCAGCGGATTGCAGGCCAGTTCGCCGGCGGAGATCCGCGCCGCGTTCGCCCAGGCCCTCGACGGCTACCCCGACTACCGCGCGCAGTCCGAGACCCGGCTGAAGATCACCTCCTCGCTGATCGGCCAGATCGCCGACCGCGCCGACAACGCCTCCAACGACGCCTGGTGGAACGCCGCCTGGCTGCTGGGCCTCGCGCTGCTCGGCTTCGCGCTCTGGCTGGCCCTGTCCGTGGCGGTGCGCCGCTCGGTGGTCCGCCCGGTGCAGGCCCTCACCGGCGCCGCGCAGGAGGTCGCCGAGGTCGCCGGTCGCGAACTCGCCCGGGTCGCCGACGACGACACCGAGGACGACGGCCCGCCCCTGCTGCGGGACATCCCGGTCACCGCACGCGACGAGATCGGCGACCTCGCCGAGGCCTTCAACCACGTACAGACCACGGCCGCCGCGCTGCTGGAGCGCCAGGTGCTCAGCCGCCGCAACACCGCCGAGATGTTCGGCAACGTCGGCCGCCGGGTCAGCAACCTCACCACCCGCCAGCTGGCGCTCATCGACGCCGTCGAACGCGGCGAGACCGACCCGGCGCTGCTCGAACGCCTCTACTCCATCGACCACATCGCGGTCCGGCTGCGCCGCAACGCGGACAGCCTGATGCTGCTGGCCGGCATCCGCGAGACCGTCCTCGACGCGGGCCCCACCACGCTCACCACCGTCGTACGGGCCGCGCTCGGCCAGATCGAGGGCTTCCAGCGGGTACGGCTGGACGCGCACACCGATGTGATGGTGGAGCCCGACATCATCGGCGACCTCACGCTGATGGTGGCCGAACTCCTGGAGAACGCCGTGTCGTTCTCGCCGGCGGGCAGCCCGGTCGAGGTGACCCTGCACACCGGCGACGACGGCGGCGCGTCGATCGTGATCGCCGACCACGGCCTGGGCATGAGCGCCGAGCGGCTGGCCGAGGAGAACGCCCGGCTGATCCGCCGCGAGCGGCTCGACCTCGTCCCGACGAAGGTGCTCGGCCTGTTCGTGGTCGGTACGCTGGCCCGCCGCTGGTCGGTCGGCATCACGCTGACCCGGACGCCGGGCGGCGGCGTGACCGCCGAGGTGGCCATCCCGGCGTCGCTGCTGCTCTCGATGAGCCGGGTGGCTCCGGCGCCCGCGACGCCCGCCGTGCAGGCGGCGTCCGGCCCGCGCCCGTCCACCGCGGCGGCACCGGACGACGCCGCCCCCCTCCCCCGCCGGGTGCCCAAGCGGGCGGCGGCCGTCACCGACGACGACAAGCCCGTGATCCCCAAGCCACGCGACGAGGACGCGGCCGACGACGCCCAGGCCTCCCGCCCGCTCCGCCGCCGCGTCCGCGGCGCGACGCTCCGTACGACCGTCGGCGACACCACCGCCGAGACCGCCCGCCCCGCCGCACCCCCCGCCGACGCGGACGCCGTCCGCAGCGCGCTGGAGGAGTTCGAGGCGGCCGTGGAGCAGGCCAACCGGGACAGCGCGAACGGACCGGACCCGAAGACTTCGCAGGACCAGAACCACCTCCCGGAAGGAGCGGAGCAGTGAGCACGCCGACAGGTGACACTCCCACGGGAGGGGCCACGCCCGACGAACTGCGGGCCGCAGCAGCCGACTTCACCTGGCTGCTCAATCGTTTCGCCACCGAGACCGCCGGTGTCGTCGACGCCATCGCGGTCTCCTCCGACGGTCTGCTGATCGCGGTGGCGCAACTACGGGAGCGGGCGCACTCCGAGCGGCTGGCCGCGATCGTCTCCGGCCTCACCAGCCTGGCCGCCGGCGCCTCCGGCAACTACGGCCTGGGGGCCCTGAACAAGGTCATCATCGACCTGGAGGGCGGCCATGTCCTGGTCTCCGCGATCGGCAGCGGCGCCGTGCTCGGCGTGGTCGCCGACAAGGAGGCCAAGCTGGGCAACATCGCGTACGAGATGACGCTGTTCGCCAACCGGGCCGGTGGCGCGCTCAGCCCTCAGCTCGTGCTGGAACTGAAGAACACCGTCGGCGTTCCGTCGTCGGGTTGACCGGGCACCGCCCGGCCGAGGAACAAGAGGACACAGACCCATGGCGGACGGCCGTACGCCGAACGGTGCCGACGAGGGCGGCTCCCCGGACCGGGTGGGCCCCGCCCCCGCGGTACGGCCGTTCCTGGTCACCGCCGGCCGGGTGGCGCCGACCTCGTCCGGGCGGACGATGCCCGTCGAGACCCAGGTGGTGGCCACCGCCGAAGGCCTCGACGCGCTCGACCGGCTCTCCTTCGAACAGCACGACATCATCGCCGCCTGCCGGCAGCCGCAGTCCATCGCGGAGATCGCGGCCCGGCTGCGGCTGCACCTCAACGTGGTCCGTATCCTCTCCGAGGACCTGCGGGCGGCGGGGCAGTTGACGGTGTACGTGCCCAACACCGACGCCACCCACGACTCATCCGTCCTGCGCAGGGTTATCGATGGCCTCCGTGCCATCCCCGACTCCCGGGGGGTACTCCGTGACACCGACTGAACCGGTCACCGGCGGCGCAGCTGCGCAGACCGCCGTACGACCGCCGCTGCCGGTGAAGATGGTGATCGCGGGCGGATTCGGCGTGGGCAAGACCACCGCGGTCGGCTCGATCTCCGAGATCGAGCCGCTGACCACCGAGGCCGCGATCACCGAGGTCGCCGCGGGCGTGGACGACCTCTCCCACACGCCCCGCAAGACCACGACCACGGTCGCCATGGACTTCGGGTGCATCACCATCGACCCGACCCTGAAGCTGTATCTGTTCGGCACGCCCGGGCAGGACCGGTTCGGGTTCATGTGGGACGACATCGTCGAGGGCTCGATCGGTGGGCTGGTCATCGTCGACACCCGCCGGCTCGACGACTGCTACGCCGCCGTCGACTACTTCGAGCACAAGCAGATCCCGTTCGCGGTCGCCGTCAACGCGTTCGACGGCAAGGTCGAGCACGAGTTGGACGAGGTCCGCTGGGCCCTTGACGTCGCCGAGCACGTCCCGCTGGTCGTCTTCGACGCGCGGGAGCGGGGTTCGGTACGGGACGCTCTGCTGGTTGTGCTTGAGCTGGCGTTGGCGCGTAGCGAGGGGTGAGCAGGGTTTCGTGGGTGGCTGCGGGACGGTGGGGGCTGGTCGCGCAGTTCCCCGCGCCCCTATCGGGGCGCTTCAGCCCCGGCGAGTAAGACGCCCCGTCAGGGGCGCGGGGAACTGCGCGACCAGCCACGACGGCGCCGCAGCGGAGCACTTACGCGCGACGGACTCCCCTTGACACCGAGAAGCGGCCCGCCGCCCAGAACACGCCCAGCGTGACCAGGGCCAGTGCCGCGACCAGCGTGGCCCCGCCCACGACCTTCTCGTAGTCGCGCTGGTAGAGACCGTCGACGATGTAACGCCCGAGCCCGCCGAAACTGACGTACGCGGCGATCGTGGCCGTGGAGACGATCTGGATGGCCGCGGAGCGCAGTCCGCTGAGGATGAGTGGGAGCGCGACCGGTACTTCGACCCGGAAGAGGATCTCGGTCTCGGCCATGCCCATGCCGCGGGCGGCGTCCACCGGCGCGGGGTCGACGGAGCGCATCGCCTCGTAGGTGGTGACGAGGATGGGCGGGATCGCGAGCACGACCAGCGGGATCATGACGGGCGCGAGGCCGAGGCCCAGCAGCACGAACATCAGCACCATCAGGCCGAAGCTGGGCAGCGCGCGCCCCGCCGTGGCGATGAGGGCGAGCGTGTTGCCGCCGCGTCCGGTGTGGCCGGTGAGCAGGCCGACCGGCAGTCCGACGGCCGCGGCGATGGCGAGGGCCTCCAGCGTGTACTGGACGTGCTCGGCGAGGCGGGTCGGGATGCCGTCGTAGCCCTGCCAGTGGGCGCTGTCGCTGAAGAAGGCGTCGATGTAGTTCAGGACGTTCACCGGGCGGCCGCCTTCGCGAGCGTACGGGTGTTCTTGCGGGTGCCGCGCGGCATCCAGGGCGTGAGGAGGATGCGGACGCCGATCAGCGCGGCGTCCACGAGAATGGCGAGGACGGCCGTGCCCACCACGGAGAGCCAGATCAGCCGCGGCTGGTTGTAGATCATGCCGCTGTTGAGCAGGTTGCCGAGGGCTCCCTGGTTGCCGATCAGCATGCCGACGCTGACGAGGGAGACGCTGGACACGGACGCCACCCGCAGCCCGGCGATGATCGCGGGCGCGGCGATCGGCAACTGCACCTGGAGATAACGTCGTATGGGCCCGAAGCCCATCGCGGTGGCCGCGGCGAGGGTCTCCTGCGGCACGGACCGCACGCCGTCGACGATCGCCGGGACCAGCACGACCAGGCTGTAGACGGCGAGCGGGATCATCACCGTGAGCTCGCTCAGCCCGGTGTAATCGATGAGGATGACGAAGAACGCGAGCGACGGGATCGCGTAGAGCACGGTCGTCACCCACAGCACCGGCGGGTACAGCCAGCGCACCCGCACGCACAGCTGGGCCAGGGGCAGCGCCACCAGGAGCCCGAACAGCACCGGCAGCAGCGCCTCGCGCAGATGCAGCATGACCAGGCCGAAGTAGCTGTGCTGGAGGTCGCTGGGCAGGTCGAAGAGTTCGCTCATCGCGCGGCCTTCTCCGCCTTGCCGTCGGCCTTGGTGCCCGCCTCGCCGTCCGCGCGCCGCTCTGCGTGGGCACCGCGGATCGCCTCGCCGATGGTCTGCTGGGAGACGACTCCGGCGGCCCGCCCCTCGCCGTCCACGGCGACGGCCCACCCGGTGGGTGAGAGCACGGCACAGTCCAGCGCGGCCCGCAGCGAGTCCGTACCGGCGCTGAACGGCCGTCCGTAGGAGAGGAGTTGGTCCTGCCGGATCTCCCCCGCGGTCAGCTCCCCCGGTTCGGCCCAGCCGAGCGGCTTGCCGTCCAGATCCGTTACGAGGAGGTAGGGCGCGTCCGTGGTGTCGCGGGCGGCGATCTGCTCGGCGGTCGCGTCGACGGCGATGATCGGCGCGGTCAGCAGGGCGAGGTGCGTGGACGGGAAGAACGACAGCCGCCGGATGCCCCGGTCGGCGCCGAGGAAGTCCTCCACGAAGGCGTCCGCGGGGTCGGTGAGCAGTTCGGCGGGCGGCGCGAACTGGGCGAGATGGCCGCCGGTGCGCATCACGGCGACCATGGTGCCGAGCTTGACGGCCTCGTCGATGTCGTGGGTGACGAAGACGATCGTCTTGCCCAACTCCGCCTGGATCCGCAGGAGTTCGTCCTGCAGGCCCTTGCGGACGATCGGGTCGACGGCCGAGAACGGCTCGTCCATCAGCAGCACCGGCGGGTCCGCGGCGAGCGCCCGCGCCACGCCGACGCGCTGCTGCTGTCCGCCGGACAGCTGGTAGGGGTAGCGCTTGGCGAGGGCGGCGTCGAGCCCGACCCGCTCCATCAGCTCCCTGGCCCGCGCCCGCGCCTTGTCCTTCCCCCAGCCGAGCATGCGGGGCACGGTGGCGATGTTGTCGACGATCGTGCGGTGCTGGAAGAGTCCGGCGTTCTGGATGACGTAACCCATGGACCGGCGCAGCGTGTTGACCGGCTGCTTCATGATGTCGACACCGTCGAGGGTGATGGTCCCCTCGCTCGGCTCCACCATCCGGTTGATCATGCGCAGGGTCGTCGTCTTCCCGCAGCCCGAGGGGCCGACGAGGACGGTGATCGAGCGGTCGGGTATCTCCAGGGAGAGCCGGTCGACCGCCACCGTGCCGTCCGGGTACCGCTTGGTGACTGAATCTATCCGTATCAAAACGCCGAATACCCTTCGGGTCTGGCAGAAGTTGCCCGCTTTCGGCCAAGGCGCGGGCCGTTGCGGGGAGAGTCTAGACGGCCTGTGTTGCGACCGGACTCTCAGGCGACCGGCACCTTCTCCGTGCGCAGCACCCGCCGCTCGGCGTCGACGGCGAACACCTCGCACCCCTCCCGCCCGGCCGCCCACGCGACGCCCTCCGCGCCCATCGCGAACGCCGCCGTGGCCGCGGTGTCCGCCTCCGTGAGTGTGGACGCGACGACGGTGACCGAGAGAAGACCGGTCGCCGGACGCCCGGTACGCCCGTCGATGATGTGGTCGCCGCGCTCGTAGCGCCCGGACGTCGCGACCGCGCCGTCGGTGATCTCCAGCACCGTGCAGAGCTGATCGGCGTGTTCGGGGTGCCGTACGCCCACGCGCCAGGGACCGCCGGCCGCGACGACATCGCCGCCCGCGTTGAGGCAGAACCTGCGCACCCCGGCGGCGGTCAGCAGGTCCGCCGCCCGCTGCACCGACCAGCCCTTGACGACCGCGCACGGGTCGAGGCCCTCGCCGGGCCGGCGGGCGTCGAAGGCGCCGCCGGTGGCGAGGCGGTACTGCTCGCACAGGTCGAGCACCTCGGCGAGGTCGGCGCTGACCTCGCCGAGGGCGATGTCGCCGCGGTCGAGCCGGGACACCTCGCTGTCGGGCTTGAACGGACTGAACCGTTCGTCGACCTCGCGCAGCCAGGCGAAGACCTCGTCCGCGAGCGCGGTGGGGACCTCCTCGTCGTCGATGCGCAGGGAAACGGGGAAGCCCATGACGTGCTCGACCCGGTGCATGTCAGGCGCCCTTCGCGTCGATCGCGGCCTGGAGGGACTCCTTGTAGCCGTCGCTGGTGATCGTGGCACCGGACACCGTGTCGATGTCCGCGCTCTGCGCCTCCAGGGTCGCCGCGATCAGCTTCGGCACCGCGGCGGTCGTCTGCGGGTGATTCGGCTGCTGGAGCATCCGCACGGACTTGATGGTGTCGCCCTCGAAGGTGACCTCGACCTGCACCGGACCCTTTTCAGTGGCGAGCGTCGAGCCCGCGACGGTCTCGGTCGTCGTCTCCGGAGACGCGGACGCCGAAGCCTCCGCGGAAGTGGCGTTCTTGTCGATCGCCGCCTGGAGCGATTCCTTGTAGCCCTCGGTGGTGATCGTGGCACCGGACACCGTGTCGACGTCCGCGCTCTGCGCCTTCAGGGTGGACGCGATCAGCTTCGGCACGGCGGCCGTGGTCTGCGGGTGGTTCGGCTGCTGGAGCATCCGCACGGCGGTGATCTTGTCGCCGTCGAAGGTGACCTCGACCTGGACCGGGCCCTTCTCGGTCTGGACGGTCGAGCCCGTGACCACGGTGGAGCCCGAGGAAGCCGACGGTGTGGACGCGGGGGCCGCCACTTCCGTGGACGTGCCGGTGTCGACGGACGGTTCGTAGCGCCAGACGGTGACCAGGCCGGCGGCGGACAGGACAAGGGCGGGTATGACTCGCTTCACGGTGTCCCTCTCATCCAGCCAGGCTGAAACGCTCGAAGTGGATCTGCGGCTTGGGCACGCCCAGCTCGCGCAGGGTGCCGAGCACCGCGTTCATCATGGGCGGCGGCCCGCACAGGAAGACGTCCCGGTCGGCGATGTCCGGCACGAGCCGGCTGAGTTCCGGCGCCGCGAGCCGGTCCGGGACGGGCGACCCGGTCACCAGGTGCAGCTCGGCGCCCTTCATGGCGGCGAGGTCGCGCAGCTCGTCGTAGAGGACGGCGTCCCGGTCGCTGCTCACGCGGTAGATGACGACGGCGTGGCCCTCCAGCTCCTCCAGCAGGGCGCGGATCGGGGTGACACCGACGCCGCCCGCGATGAGGAGGGACTCGGGCCGGGTGCGGTGCATCGCGGTGAACGCGCCGTAGGGGCCCTCGGCGAAGACGCGCGTGCCGACCTTCATGTGCCGCAGGGCCGCGCTGCCGTCACCAGCCGCCTTGGCGGTGAGCCTGAGGCTGCGGCCGTCGGGGGCGGCGGACAGCGAGAAGGGGTTGGCCTGCCACCAGCGGTCCCGGGTCATGAAACGCCACAGGAAGAACTGGCCGGCCCGTGCGCCCATCTGATCCAGGTCGCGGCCGGTGATGTAGACGGAGACGACGTTGTCGGACTCGGGGACGACGGCCGAGACGCGCAGCTGGTGGCGCCAGTTCCGCCACAGCGGCAGCACCGCCCGGCCCAGGACCACCGCGCCGAGCGCGAAGCCCCACAGGGTCCACCAGTAGGCGGTGGCCAGGGACGAGGCGACGAACGTCGTACCGACGGCCACCTCGTGCGTGAACGCCAGCACCACGGCGGCGTAGGTGTACAGGTGGATGAAGTGCCAGGTCTCGTACGCCAGTCGGCGCCGGGCCCAGCGGGCCGAGCCGACGCCGATGAAGATGATCAGCACCCAGGCGACGAGCGCGCGCAGCACGCCCTCGGTGGTCTCCGCGAGGTCGACCAGCTGGTTGACCGGGTCGAGGCCGGAGGACTCGCCGTAGCCGAAGGTGATGAAGACCACGTGGCCGACGAGCGTCCACAGCAGCGAGAAGCCGATCCAGCGGTGCCAGAGGGTCATCCGGTCCATGCCGATGCGGCGGTCGAACCAGGGCAGCCGGGCGACCAGCAGCAGCTGGAACGCCATCAGGAGTCCGCCGAGCAGGCCGCACAGGCGGCCCAGCACGATCAGGGTGTTGGAGGCGAACCCGGCCTGGACGAAGAAGTAGGCCACCACGGCAACGTTCACGGCCAGCACGGCGTACAGGCCCGTGCGGGCGGCCACCCTGGGGCGTATCGCCGTGGGGGGCGCAGGGGGCGATTGGACGGTTGTCACGGTCGGCAGCTCCTCGGTCAGGGGTCCTGGTGCACCGAGCTTCGCTGGCGGGAGCTGTCGAAGACCTGTCGTTGTTCTTTCAGGTACTTATCGATGTGGTCCAGGCTCCGACCGGGCCCATGGAGATCACGGGCGCGTGCCGCACTATGAGGGGGTGGAGAAAGTACGACTGCTCGTCGTGGACGACGACCCGCCGATCGCCGACCTCGTCGCGACGGTCGCGCGTTACGAAGGCTGGGACGCGGTCACGGCGAACTCCGGTGAGGAGGCGCTGCGCGCCGCCGCCGAGTTCCACCCGGACATCGTGGTGCTCGACCTGATGCTGCCGGACCTGGACGGCTTCGGCGTGCTCGACCGGCTGCGCCGCTCCGGGACGATGGTGCCGGTGGTGTTCCTCACCGCCCGGGACGCCGTCGCCGACCGGGTGGCCGGGCTGACCCGGGGCGGCGACGACTACCTGGTCAAGCCGTTCGCGGTGGAGGAGCTGATGGCCCGGCTGCGCACGGTGCTGCGGCGCAGCGCCGGGCCCGGCTTCCAGCGGTCCGTCCTCCAGGTCGCCGACCTCACGATGGACGAGGACACCCGTGAGGTGCGGCGCGGCGACCGGATGCTCACCCTCACCCCCACCGAGTACGAAGTGCTGCGCTACCTCATGCGCAAGTCGCCGACCGTGCTCACCAAGGCGCAGATCCTCGACCACGTGTGGGAGTACGGCTTCGGCGGCCGCTCGAACGTCGTCGAGCTGGTCGTCAGCCGGCTGCGCCGCAAGCTCGACGAGCCCGATGAGCCCGTCGCCGGCACGACTCCGCTGATCCACACCGTCCGGGGCTTCGGATATGTGATCCGGCAGGCCGCCGAGTGATCCGGCGGCTCAGGCAGACCTACCGCAGACTGCGCCTCGGCACCCGCCTCGCACTGGGCCTCGGCGTGCTGTCCCTCGTCGTCTTCGCGGTCGTCGGCACGGCGCTGACGACGTACATGCGGGACTACCTGTCGAAGCAGCTCGACGAACAGCTGGCGCAGGGCCAGATCGCCCAGTCCAAGTCCATCGCGGACTACGGCACGCTCTCCGGGAAGAAGTACTACAGCTGGTACTACGCCGTGTACGACGTGCGGGACGGCACGCCCGTGCTCCGTAAGCCCGAGGACCCCGCCGACCTGCCGGAGGACGTCGACGACTTCACCGCCGTGGCGCGGGCGCAGACCACCTCGCCCACGGAAGTCCTGCGCACCGACCACCTCGAGGGCAAGGGCGACTACCGGTTGCGCGCCTGCGAGGTCGAGTCCGGTCTGATCCTGGTCAGCGCCGCGCCGATGGCCGACATCGACGACACCGTGGGCCAGTTGATCACGATCCAGGCCGTCACCTTCGGGCTCGCGCTGCTCGCCCTGGTGGTGGCCGGCCGGGGGATGCTGCGGCGCGGTCTGAAGCCGCTGAGCGACATGGCGCACACGGCACGTGGCATCACCTCGCACGATCTGACGGACTCGGCGCGGCTGCCGGTACGGCACGACGGACGCAGCGGCGGCCCCGAGGTGGAGGAGCTGCGCACCGCGTTCAACACGATGCTGGAGCACATCGACGACTCCCTCGCGGTCCGCACGGAAGCCGAGCAGCGGCTGCGCCGGTTCGTCGCGGACGCCTCGCACGAGCTGCGCACACCGCTGATGTCCGTACGCGGCTACGCCGACCTCTTCCAGTACGCCGCCGCCAACGCCCCCGAGGAACGCGACAAGCACCTGGCCCGGCTGCGCGCCGAGGCCGCCCGGATGGGCTTCCTCCTGGACGACCTGCTGCTGCTCGCCCGGCTTGACGCCGCCGAGGTCGAGGCGCCGCTGCGGGTCCAGGAGGCGGACCTGGTGGAGCTGGTCGAGAACGCCGCGGACGCCTTCCGCGCGGCCCACACGGACCACCCGCTGACGGTGGCCACCGGCCCCTCCCGGCTGACGATGCGGATGGATCCGCAACGCGTCCGGCAGGTCCTGGACAACCTCCTCACCAACGCGGCCGTGCACACCCCGGAGGGCACGGACGTGTCCCTGTCGGTGTCGGTCACGGACGGCAGGGCCGTCGTCCGGGTCGCCGACGCGGGCCCCGGCATCCCGCCCGACGACCGGAAACGGATCTTCGACCGCTTCTACCGCGTCGACAAGGCCCGCAGCCGCGACCGCGGCGGCAGCGGACTGGGCCTCGCGGTGGCGCACTCGCTGGTGAGCGCGCACGCCGGCACGATCGACGTCACCAGCGAACCGGGCGCCACGGTGTTCACGGTCTCGCTGCCCCTCCCGAAAGGTCTTACGGACCGGTGACATGACGGGCGCGGCCCGCCTGTAAGGGCTGGTCGCAGCCCTACGTTGAGGGCATGCGCGTATTGGTCACCGGCGGTGCCGGATTCATCGGGTCCCATGTCGTCGAGTCCCTGCGGGCCCACGGCCACGACCCCGTCGTCTACGACATCAGCGACGGCCCGGCGTCGGACGTACGGGACCCCGACGCCATCCGCGCCGCCCTGCCCGGCGTGGACGCGGTCTGCCACCAGGCGGCGATGGTCGGCCTCGGCGTCGACTTCTCGGACGCGGCCGACTACGTCTCCCACAACGACCTGGGCACCGCGGTGCTGCTCACCGCCATGGCGGAGGCAGGCGTACGACGTCTGGTGCTGGCCGGGTCGATGGTGGTGTACGGCGAGGGCCGGTACTCGTGCGAGTGGCACGGCGCGGTGCGACCGGGCCCCCGTTCGGTCGCCGCCCTGGAGTCGGGCCGCTTCGAACCGCTCTGCCCGGTCTGCGGCGAGGACCTGTCCCCCGGCCTGGTCGCCGAGGACGCCCCCGTAGACCCACGCAACGTGTACGCGACGACCAAGCTCACCCAGGAGCACCTGGCGGCGGCCTGGGCACGGACGACAGGCGGCTCGGCGATCTCACTGCGCTACCACAACGTCTACGGCCCCGGCATGCCCCGCGACACCCCCTACGCAGGCGTCGCCTCCTTCTTCCGCTCCGCCCTCGCCCGCGGCGAATCCCCCCGCGTCTACGAAGACGGCCACCAACGCCGCGACTTCGTCCACGTACGCGACGTGGCCTCGGCCAACGTGGCAGCCCTGGAGGGGAATCCCACACCAGGCACCCTCACCGCATACAACACCGGCAGCGGCGACCCCCACACGGTCGGCGAAATGGCCCGAGCACTGGCAGCGGCATACGGCGGCCCGGACCCGGTGATCACCGGCGAGTTCCGCCTGGGGGACGTCCGGCACATCACAGCCGACTCGTCGAGGCTGCGGGCGGAGTTGGGGTGGAAGGCGGAGGTGGGTTTCGAGGAGGGGATGAGGGAGTTCGCGCGGGCGGAGATGCGGTCAGCCTGAGAACGAGCCCTTCCGGCAGAATTCCGGCCCACGGCTGACACTGAACTGACGCCGTCCGGCTGGACATACCTTGGGCGGGTGCACCATCTCGCTCTGGACGACGAGAAGTTCAGCCGCCCCGGAAGGAAGGGGAGCTCGCCGACGCCGATCTGAACGGCCACTTGGACGTCGTGCGCGAACTCATCGACGGCAGACAGAGGTTGGGTTCAGGGGGCGCGGTGGCAGGATGACGTGGTGTCCGACTCTCTCCGTGAACTGTGGCTGCGCGGCATCGCCTTCAATCCGGCGGCGCCCGCCGAAGTGCTGATACGTCTCCTGGACGAAGCGGCCGGTGAGGCCGGCTCGCTGATGTGCGAGGGCCGCGACCTGCCCGACGCCGTCATCGACGCGGCCCTGAGCCACCCGGTCGAGCGGATCCGCAGCGCCCTCGCCCGCAACCTGCACGTCGACCCCGCACGACTCGCTCCCTTGGCCTCGGACCCTTCGGGACTCGTCCGTGCGCGTCTCGCCGGCGGCACCCGGCTCCAGCCCCGGTGGGTCCGGCCCCTGCCGGACGACATCCTCGTCACCTTCCTGACCGCCCAGGAAGGAGGCGAGGACGGCAGGGTCACCGCAAGGGAAATCGAAGGGGAGCTCTGGTCCTCCCGGCAGGTCCCTCGGTCCTTCCCGCGGGACATGGCCGGTCACGACCACCCCGCACTCCGTCTGTACGCCGCCTTCCAGTGGCAGTCGCTCACCGCTGCGCAGCGCGATGCCCTGCTCGACGACCCCGACCCCGCCGTACGGGAAGCAGCCAGGAAGGGCAACCGGCAGCTGGACCCGGAGGCGGTGGAGGCCGAGCTGCCGCCCATCGGATCACGCCCCGCGGTGTTCGTGCTCAGCACCTGTGCCCTGTCACCCGCGGTCGTCGAGCGGTGCTTCGCGGCCGACGAGGTGCACCCGCTGGCCCGGAACCGCCATACCCCGGCCGACGCCCTCGCCCGGCTCGCCCGCCACCCCGATGCAGAGATCCGCAGAGTGGTCGCCACCCGGCCCGACCTGGGACCGGCGGTGGTGGAGCTGACGCGGGATCCGGACGAGGACGTGCGGATGCGTGCCCGCCTCCAGCCTTCCATCCGTACCTGGGCCGAATTCGAGGCGGTCCAGAGTGTGGTCGATCACGGTCCCGACTGCACCTGCCCGATCCCGCAGCTGGATACAGAGCTGTCGCCGGACTGGTTCGCCGCCTGCGCGGTGTCCGAGGAACCGGTGCTCCGCCGGGTCGCGGCGAGCTGGCCCGGCCTGCCCGCAGAGCTCGTCGGGACACTGGCGCTGGATGATGACGAGGAGGTAGGATCCGGCTGGCCTGCCACCACCCGCTGGCTCCGCCGCACCTCCTCCTGGACGTCTTCGTGACCCGCCCGGCCCACCGTCCGCACCTGCTGACCCTGCCCACGTTCCCCCGCACCGGCCGGACCCATCTCATCGGCCACCCGGACCCCGAGGTCCGCGCCCTGGCCGCGGCCGACCCCACCCTGCCCGAGCCGCCGCTGGAAGACCCCGACGACGCAGTACGCCGGGCAGCCGCCGCCAACCCGGCCCTGACACCGGAGACCCTGGAAACCCTCCTCACCGGCCTCCCGCAGAGGGCGCCGCGGCCAACCCGTCCCTCCCCGTCCCCCGCATGCACGCACTCCTCGACCACTGCCTGAACGGCGCCGCCACCCCGCCGACGGTGGCCCGCCGCTGAGGGAGACCGGGTAGGGGCGGCGGGGCGAAAACCGCCCGTCACACCCCAGCCATCGGCAACGTCACCTCGAACCGACAGCCGCCTGGCACATTGTGAACCGCCGCCCGCCCCTGATGAGCCTCCACAATCCCCCGCACAATCGCCAACCCCAGCCCCGCCCCCGCCGGAGGCGTCCGCGCATCGTTCCCCCGCCATCCGGTATCGAACACCCGCGGCAGATCCTCGTCAGGAATCCCCCCACAACCGTCCGTCACGGACAACACCACACCATCGGCCGACCGTTCGGCGGCCACAGCGACCGTCCCGTCCGTCGGCGTACGCCGAATCGCATTGACGAGCAGATTGCCGAGAACCCGGCTCATCTCCTTCCCGTCCACCTCCACCGGCACTGGCTCCACCCGATCACCGACAAGCCGCACACCGTGCTCCCGCGCCAGCGGATCCGCCCCCGCGAGGGCGTCCCCGACAAGGTCGTACAGCGAGATCCGGCTGGGACTCAGCGCCAGCGTCCCCGCATGGATGCGGGAGAGTTCGAAGAGGTCACCCACCATGTCGTTGAGGCGCTCCACCTCGGTGCGGATCTGACGCAGATAGCGGTCGGGGTCGGCGGCGACACCGTCCTCCAGCGCCTCGGCCATCGCCCGCAGCCCGGCGAGCGGGGTACGCAGGTCGTGCGAGATCCAGGCGACGAGTTCACGCCGCGAGGACTCCAGAGCCCGCTCACGGGTCCGGGACTCGGCGAGTCTGATACTCGTCGCCTCCAACTCACGGCTCAGCGCGGCGAGTTCGGCGGTCGCGGGACCGACGGGCGAGGTGAAGTCGCCGCCGTCGCCGAAGGAGCGCGCGGCGAGCGCGAGGGCGCGGCTGCGGGCGACGACCCAGCGGCCGAGCACCGTCGCGGTGACGAGGGAGACCACGGCGGCCATGGCGACGACCAGCGTGACGACCTTCAGATCGTGCTCGGACAGGAACATCGCCCGCGCGACCGCGAGGGTGCCCGCGAGCATCGCGGTGACGCCGACGGCGGCGACGACGGCGAGGTGCACCGCGAGCGAGCGGCGCCGGATGAGCCGCAGAACGCCCGCGCCGAGCACGCCGGCCGCGGCGGCGCCGAGGAAGGCGAAGAGGGCGATGAGAAGCATGTCGCGCATGATCACGCCTCCCCGTTGTCGAAACCGCTGCCGAAGCCGGAGCCGGTGTCGAAACCGCTGCCGGAGCCCGTGCCGGAGCCGGCGTCGAAGCGATAGCCGACCCCCCACACCGTCTGAATCAGCCCCGGCCGCGCCGGATCGTCCTCGACCTTGCCGCGCAGCCTGCGGACATGGACGGTGACGGTCGACAGGTCGCCGAAGTCCCAGCCCCACACCTCACGCATCAGGTCCTCCCGGCTGAACACCCGGCCGGGGTGCCGGAGGAAGAACGCGAGGAGGTCGAACTCGCGGACGGTGAGGGCGAGTTCGGTGCCGTTCTTGGCGGCGCGGCGGGCCGCCGGGTCGACGGTGAGCCCGGCCGCGTGCAGGCTGGCGGACGGCTGGGCGGGACGGGCGCGGCGCAGCACGGACTCGACGCGCAGGACGAGTTCGCGGGGGCTGAAGGGTTTGGTGACGTAGTCGTCGGCGCCGACCTCCAGGCCCAGGATCCGGTCGTCCTCGTCGCCGCGCGCGGTGAGCATGATGACCGGCACGGGCCCGCGTACCCGCATCCGCCGGCACACCTCCAGGCCGTCCATGCCGGGCAGCATCAGGTCGAGTACGACGAGGTCCGGCCAGTGCGCGGCGGCCCGCTCCAGCGCGTCGGGTCCGTCCCCGGCCCGGTCGACGACGTATCCGGCCCGGTCGAGGTATCCGGACACCACCTCGGCGACGGTCGGATCGTCGTCGACGACGAGGACCCGGGCCCCGGGCCCCGCGTGCTGCTGCTGTTCCATGCCGCCAGCGTCGCACCACCCGCCCGCGGATGGTGCCCACCCCCGCTGACGTCCTTGTTTCGTAAGGAGCCGCAGTCCGGTATGCCCGTTTCGCGCTCGTAGGGTGAAAGCCGTGACGACCTCTTCTCCGACGGACCACAGCACGGACCACGGAACGGACCAGGCAGTCGACGTGGTCCTCCCCTGTCTCAACGAGGCCGAGGCGCTGCCCTGGGTCCTGGAGCGCATCCCGCCCGGCTGGCGCGCGCTCGTCGTGGACAACGGGTCCACCGACGGCTCCGCCGACATCGCCAGCGCCCTCGGCGCGACCGTCGTACGCGAGGAGCGGCGCGGCTTCGGCGCCGCCTGCCATGCGGGCCTGACGGCGGCCACCGCCGACATCGTGTGCTTCTGCGACTGCGACGCCTCCCTGGACCCGGGCGACCTCGTGCCCTTCGTACGGGAAGTGGCGGGCGGCGCGGCCGACCTGGTGCTCGGCAGGCGGCGCCCGCAGAGCCGGGGCGCCTGGCCCGTGCACGCTCGCGCGGGCAATCTGGCGCTGGCCCGGATGCTGCGCCGCCGTACCGGGCTGCGCCTGCGCGATCTGGGCCCGCTGCGGGCCGCCCGGCGCGAGCCGCTGCTCGCCCTCGGGCTCAGCGACCGGCGCAGCGGCTATCCGCTGCAGATGGTGGTGCGCGCCGCCGACGCGGGCTGGCGCATCGCCGAGCACGACGTGCCGTACTTCCCGCGCACCGGCGCCTCCAAGGTCACCGGCACCTGGCGGGGGACCTGGCAGGCGGTGCGGGACATGAGCCGCGTACTGACCGAGACCGCCGCCGAGCAGGGAGTTCGCCCGTGACCACGCTGCTCGTCATCGCCAAGGAGCCCCGGCCGGGCCGGGTCAAGACCCGGCTGACGCCGCCGTTCACGCCCGAGGAGGCGGCGGCCCTCGCCGAGGCCTCGCTCGCGGACACCCTGGACGTGGTGGCGCGAACACCGGCCACACGCCGGGTCCTGGTTCTCGACGGCAGACCGGGGCGCTGGCTGCCGTCCGGCTTCGAGGTCGTACCGCAGTGCGCGGGCGGCCTCGACGAACGTCTCGCCGCCGCCTTCGCGGGCTGCACCGGCCCGTCCCTGCTCATCGGCATGGACACCCCGCAGGTGACGCCGGAGCTGCTGACGGTGGACTTCGCCGGCTGCGACGCGTACTTCGGTCCCGCCGAGGACGGCGGCTTCTGGGCGCTGGGCCTGGCCGCACCGGACCCCGCCCTGCTGCGGGGCGTCCCGATGTCGACGCCGCACACCGGCGCCGTACAACGCGACCGCCTCGCGGGACTGCGGGTGCGGGACCTGCCGCGCCTGCGCGACGTCGACACGGCGTACGACGCCGAGGTCGTCGCCAAGGCGGCGCCCGGCGGGCGTTTCGCGGCGGAGCTGGAGCGGCTGACGACGGAGGCGCGGTGAGTGCGGTGCGGAGCGCCCAGCAGCTGGTACCGATCGTCCGGCAGCCGACCCCGGAGGGCCGTCCCTGGACCGTCGACCTCTACAGCGACGCACTGCGCACCGGGCGCGGGCCGCTCTTCCTGCGCCGTACGGACGGCTGGCTGCTGCCGCTGGACGTGGAGCGCTGGTGTGCGCGGGCCGACGCGGTGGACCTGGAGGTGCTGGCCCGGTGCGAGGGCGCGGTGCTGGACGTGGGCTGTGGTCCCGGCCGGCTGGTCGCCGAACTCGCGGCCCGGGGACGGCGCGCGCTCGGCATCGACGTCAGCGAGGCGGCCGTCGCGCACACCGTGCGGCTCGGCGGACAGGCGCTGCACCGCTCGGTGTTCGAGCCGGTGCCGGGAGAGGGCCGCTGGGGCACCGTCCTGCTCGCGGACGGCAATGTCGGCATCGGCGGCGACCCCGTCGCCCTGCTCGGCCGGCTGGACCGACTGCTGGCTCCCGGCGGGCTGTTGATCGCCGAGACTGCCCCGGTCGACGTGGACGAGCGTGTCCATGTGCACGTGACCGACGGCCGGGGCGCGGTCGGCGCCCCGTTCCCGTGGGCCCGCCTCGGCACTCCCGCCCTGCTGCGGCACGCCCACAGCGCGGGCTGGAGCGCCGTCGATCAGTGGACCTCCGGCGGCCGTTCCTTCGCCGCCCTGCGCAGCCGTCGTACGAACAGGATCGCGGAGCCCGCGAACAGTACGGCGGTGATCAGCAGCCAGCGGGCGAGGTAGGTGTCCGCGGACATGCCGGTGGAGCCGGCGTAGCGGTCCGCCACCCGCCCGCTGATCAGCGGGAACCACACAAGCAGCAGCAACAGTGACAGGGCGGCCGGCACACGGACGTAGCCGGCCGCCCACCGCCGCCCGGCCGCGCCGCACGCCGCCACCAGCGCGCGGTCGGCCGCCGCGTACAGCGGCACCAGGACCAGGTCGTGGACCACGGCGGCGCCCACGAACCACAGCACGATCTCGAACCAGTCGCCGTCGAGCAGCCGCACGCCCGCGTATCCGGCGAGCGCGAACGACGCGGCGAGCAGGAGGAGTTGGAACGGGCTGCCGACGGCGACACGCGCGCGCCTCAGAGATCGCATCTCGGGTCGCATCACAGATCTCCGAACGTCATCCGGGCCACCCACTTGGTGTTGAGCACACCGGGTGCCGCGGGCACGATGACCCGGGCTGGGTAGCCGTGGTCGGGGGACAGGTCCTCGCCGTTGACGGTCAGGGCGAGCAAGGAGCGTTCGTCGGCGACTTGGTTCGCCCGCAGGGCGGCGCGGCGGAAGGCGCCGACACGTTGCAGCGACTCCACGAAGACGTCGGTGGGATCGTCGTGGCCGACGAGCGCGGCCAGATCCCGCAGCCGTACGCCGCGCCACCACTGGTCGGAGGTCGACCAGCCCTCGACGCAGGCGATGGGCAACGAGGCGGAGTGCAGGGGGAGTTGGAGCAGGTCGGCGCGGCTGAGGCGGATGGTTCCGGTGCGGCCGGTGACGACCAGCCGCCACACCTCAGCGCCGGTCTCCGCGGGAGTGATGCCCACCTTCGCGGCCGTCTTGTTGATCTGGAAGCCGTTCGGTCCCGAGCCCGGTTCGCCGCCGCCGTGCGGGGCGAGCAGGGCGGTACGGCGCAGAAAGCCGTCGAAGCTCTGCCCGACGGTCGTGGCGAACAGCAGCAGCGAGCCGCCCCCGACGAACCACAGGGCGCCACGCCGGGACACGGTCGGCTCGGCGGGCTCCGGGGCCACCAGGTCGTCCTGCTCCTCCCTTTCCCCCCTCTCCTCCCGCAGTTGCCGCAGATTGCGCAGCGCCTTCGGCGTCTTCAGTGCGGCATGGGCGACGAACGCGGCGAAGAACACCCAGGCCCCGTAGAAGTGCAGGGCGTAGAAGGAGCCGGGGAAGATGTAGTCGAGCTGGACGTTCAGCACACCGGTGACGAACTCGAAGAGGGCACCGCCGACCAGCAGGAGCAGCGAGATCCGCTCCGCCGCGTGCGCGAGCGAGCGGGCCGGCGGCAGTGTGAACAGCCGGGGCACGACCGACCACAGCTTGGCCAGCAGCACGGGGATGAGGGCGATCCCGAGCGTGACGTGGATGCCCTGGTTGAGCCGGTACAGCCAGTGCGGGTCGGTCGGCCAGGAGAAGAGGTAGAAGCCGAGGATCCCCTTGTCCGGGGTCTTGTCGTTCACCGGATCCAGGTTCGGGTTGTAGGCGGCGTACGACACCAGCCCCGTCAGGAACAGCACCGTGATCCCGCCGAGCAGCACGATGCCGAGCACCGAGGTGAACCGCGCCCCGCGCAGCGGGCTGCGCCAGAATCCGGGCGAGAACGGAGTGGGAGGTGTGGGTCGCATGCCCCGACCGTAGGCCGGGATCACCCCAGGACAGGGTCCGCGAACCATGACGAATCTCTGACGTCCGCGCCCGTCACGCGTCCGGCGCACGCCGGGCGTCCTAGCGTTCGGACGTGACCCGCGATCTTCTGCCAGGAACCCGCCCCGACGCGCTCCCCGACTCCCGCCGGGAGCTGAGCCGCGACCTGTACATGGCGACGGCCGCCACCCTCCTTGTCGTGACCGCCGCGCTGGTCGGCCGCGCGATCGAGCGCCGCGACGACACGCTCTTCGTCCGCTGGCCCCCGCTGCTGGCGCTCTGGCACCCGCACATCGGCCCCGGCACCCCGGCCGCCCTCACCGTCGCGATCGCCGTCATCGCATACGGCCCCGTCCTGGCCGTACGCCTGCCCTGGCGCTCCCTGCTGCTCGCGGTCTGGGGGTCAGGCATGGCCTGGACATGGTCGCTGGCGCTCATCGACGGCTGGAACCGCGGCATCGCGCGGCGGCTGACGACACGCGCCGAATACCTCCAGGTCATCGACAGTTTCGGGGACATTCCGGCCACCCTGCGGGACTTCACCCAGCACATCCTGATCGACTCGCCCGACAACTGGCCCGCGCATGTCGCCGGGCATCCCCCCGCGGCCACCCTCACCTTCGTCTACCTGGACCGCATCGGCCTCGGCGGCGGCGCCTGGGCCGGTGTCTGGTGCATCACCGTCGGCACCACCGCCGCCCTCGCCATCCTCGTCACCGTCCGCCTCCTCACCGACGAGCACTTGGCCCGCCGCGCCGCGCCCTTCCTGGTCCTGGCCCCGGGGGCGGTGTGGATGGGCACCTCCGCCGACGCCTACTTCGCGGCGGTCGCCGCCTGGGCGGTCGCGTTCCTGGCACTGGCGGTCACAGGCCACCGGCCACCCTGGACCGGCCTGGCCTCCGGCCTCCTGTTCGGCCTGACGCTCTACCTGTCGTACGGCCTCACGCTCTTCGCGCTGATCGCCGCGGCCGTCCTCTTGCTGGGGACCCACCGCATCAGACCGCTCCCCTTCGTGCTCGCCGGATTCGTGGTCGTCCCCATCCTCTTCACCGCACTGGGCTTCTACTGGTGGGAGGCGTACGACCTGCTGGTCACCCGCTACCACGAGGGCGTGGGCGGTGTCCGGCCGTACGGCTACTGGGTGTGGGCCAACTTCGCGTGCACGGTGCTGGTGGTGGGCCTCGCGACAGCGGCCGGGCTGCGGCGGACCGGGGTGGCGCTGCTCCGGCGGGACGACAAGGCCGCCGTACGGCTCGGGGTGCTGGTGCTGGCGGCGCTGGTCGCGATGGTCGTCGCCGATCTGTCCGGGATGAGCAAGGCGGAGACGGAACGGATCTGGCTGCCGTTCGCGCTGTGGCTGCTGCCGGCGTGCACGTTTCTGAGGGGCGCGCGGGGGTGGCTGGCGGCGCAGGCGATCGTCGCACTTCTCGTCAACCATCTCTTGCTCACGGGCTGGTGACTCCGGCCACACCGTGACCGCGTCGCCCGTCCGCCCTCGCCTTGTCGGTTCCCGGCAACCGTCCCGTCACGCAGAAAGGGAACGCTCCCGGCGTCCCCCTTTGCTCGCCTCCTCGTACCCGTCGGTCCCGCCACAGCGTCGGGCACGACGTGGAAGGACGACGTGCGCCGTGTCCCCGCTCCAGCTCGACGAGCTCCCCAAGCCGTCGCTCACCCCCGTCCCCATCCCGGCTCCCGCCTCGGTCAGTGCCCCCACACCGGCCGCTCCCACTCCGACCACTTGCCCGCCGACCACGACGCGCCGGCGGCGGCTCCGCTGGGCACTGAGTCTGCTGCCGCTCCTGCTGATCGGCGGGTACGCGGCGTACGACTGGCCCACCGTCCATGACAGCGCCGTCCGGCTGGCCGGCGCCGACCCCTGGTGGCTGCTGGCCGGAACCGTGTTCAACATCCTGTGCTGGGTGGCCGCGTCCGTGACCCGGCAGGGCGCCCTGCCGGAACGGCTCCCGCCGGGTCCGCTGCTGGCCTCGCAGTTCGCCGCGGGCGCCGCGAATCATGTGCTGCCGGCGGGGCTGGGCGCGCACGCCGTGACCCTGCGGTTTCTGCAGAACCAGGGGATATCGATCCCCCGGGCGACCGCGTCCCTGGCGCTGTATTCGCTGGTCAAGCCGATCGTGAAGACGCTACTCATCCTCGCGTTCCTCGCCGCCTTCCCCGGCACGTTGCGCGTCGGCCAGCTCGTCCCGGACGCGTCGACGCTGGCCGTGGCCGGCCTCGGCATCGTCTGCGTGCTCGGCGCGGCGGCCTTGCTGGTGACGGCCGTACGGCCGCTGCGGCGGCCGCTGCTCGGCTGTCTGAACTCCGCCCTGACCGACGCGCGGCTGCTGCACACCCGTCCGGTCCGGGTGCTTCAGCTGTGGGGCGGGGCGGCGGCGTTTCCGCTGCTGCAGGCCTGCGTGCTGGCCTCGGTCGGGTCGGCGCTCGGGCTGCAACTGCCCTGGGTGCATGTGATCTTCGCGTACCTGGCGGCCAGCGCCGCGGTGGGGGCCGTGCCGGCGCCTGGTGGCATCGGCCCCGTGGACGCGGCGCTGGTGTTCACCCTCGTCGTGTTCGGGGCGCCCATGGTTCTGGCCACCGGCACGGTGATCGGCTTTCGCGTGATCACCGTGTGGTTGCCGTTGTTGCCGGGGGCGTTGGTGTTGTCGGGGATGGTACGGCGGAAGATGTTGTGAGTGCTTCCGCCGGTGGTCCTTTGGCTGCGAGTCCGTTGTGGCTGGTCGCGCAGTTCCCCGCGCCCCTGACGGGGCGCTCAGCCCTCGTCGGGCGACAGCCGCACCGCGATGCTGTTGATGCAGTACCGCTGGTCGGTGGGCGTGGGATAGCCCTCGCCCTCGAACAGATGCCCAAGGTGCGAACCGCACCGGGCGCACCGCACCTCCGTCCGCACCATCCCGTGCGAACGGTCCTCGATCAGCTCGACCGCGTCGGAGTCGCGGGCGTCGAAGAAGCTCGGCCAGCCGCAGTGGGACTCGAACTTGGCGTCCGAGGTGAAGAGGTCGGCGCCGCAGGCGCGGCAGGAGTAGATGCCCTTGGTCTTGGTGTCGGTGTACTCACCGGTGAAGGCGGGCTCCGTGGCGGCCTGGCGCAGCACCGCGTACTCGCCCGGCGTCAGCTCCGCGCGCCACTGCTCTTCCGGCTTCTCGACGTCGTACGACATGGGTGTCAGCCCCTCACTGCGACAGGCGGTCCAGGATCAGCGGGCCCAGGTCGGTCACATCGCCCGCGCCCATGGTGAGAACGAGATCGCCCGCCTTGGCCATTCCCGCGATCACCGACGGCACCTCGGCCTTGTCGTGGAC
Source organism: Streptomyces sp. NBC_00457 (assembly GCF_036014015.1). Lineage (NCBI taxonomy): Bacteria > Bacillati > Actinomycetota > Actinomycetes > Kitasatosporales > Streptomycetaceae > Streptomyces > Streptomyces sp. NBC_00457. The sequence continues at coordinate 2,816,465 of NZ_CP107905.1, forward strand.
CGCGGTGACGTCCGCGCCCGCCACGCGCGCCGCCTCGATGATCAGCTCGCTGGTGACGCCCGGGACCGGGTCCTCGCGGGCCGGGTAGATGTCCAGGACGACGGAGGCGTCCGCGAGGGCCAGCGACTGGCCCATCTCCTTGCCCAGCTCCTGGGTGCGGGAGAACAGGTGCGGCTGGAAGACCACCAGGATCCGCGCGTCACCGGCCGCCGAGCGCATCGCCTCCAGGTCGGCGGTCATCTCCGTCGGGTGGTGCGCGTAGGAGTCGATGACCTGGACGCCCGCCGCCTCGCCCTTGAGCTGCAGGCGGCGCTTGACGCCGGTGTACGCGGCCAGCGCGGGCGCCAGTTCCGCGGCGGGGACGCCCAGCGCCACGCCGGCGGCGAGCGCGGCGACCGCGTTGTGGGCGTAGTGCCGGCCGGGGACGGAGACCGTGAAGGTGATCTCCGTGCCGTCCAGCAGGACCGTGACCTCGCTCTTCAGCCCCTGGGCCCGCACCGACAGGATCCGTACGTCCGCGTCCGGCGATTCGCCGTACGTCACCACGTGGACGCCCTCGATCCGCCGGGCCAGCTCGCGCGCGCCGTCCTGGTCCGCGGCGATCACCAGCGTGCCGCCGGGCACGATCCGGCCCGCGAAGGTCTCGAAGGACTCGTAGATCTCGTCCATCGACGCGTAGTTGGCGTGGTGGTCGAGCTCCACGTTGAGGACGATGGCGACTTCGGGCGCGTACTTGTGGAAGCTGCGGTCGCTTTCATCCGCCTCGGCGACGAAGATCTCGCCCTCGCCGTGCAGGGCGTTGGAGCCGGGGGCGTCCAGGTCGCCGCCGATCGCGTACGAGGGGGTCAGACCCAGCTCGGACAGCGAGACGGCCAGCATCGACGTGGTCGTGGTCTTGCCGTGGGTGCCCGCGACGGCGATCGGACGCAGCCCCTCCATCAGGGCCGCGAGGGCGTCGGAGCGGTGCACCACCGGGATGCCCAGCTCGGCCGCGCGGGCCAGCTCCGGATTGTCTTCGCGGATCGCCGACGACACCACGACACAGCTGGCGTCGTCGGCGAGGTACTCCGTGGCGTGCCCGATGTGCACGGTCACGCCCAGTGCGCGCAGCGCCTCGGCGGTGGCGGACTCCTTCGCGTCACTGCCCGCCACCTTCGCGCCCCGCTGCGCGAGGATCTTCGCGATCCCCGACATCCCGGCCCCGCCGATGCCGATGAAGTGCGGGCGGTCCATGGCGGTAGGAAGGCCGGGTGCCATGAGTGCTTCTCCCCAAGTGATGCGACACGTATCGAGGGGTCAGCCTATGCCTTGCTGTGGGAGAACAGCTTCAGCACCGGCACCCCCACCTTGTGCCGGGCCCGCGAGGCCCAGTCCCGGTGGAAGAACTCCTCCACGTAGTGGGGGTCGGTCAGCACGATGACCTCGTCCGCCCCGGTCTCCTCGACCAGGGCCCTGAGCGCGTCCAGCGCATGGCCCTCGATGAGTCGGCCCTCCGCCTCGCTGCCCGAGCCGCGCAGAGCCGCGAGGGACACCTCCAGGGCCTGCTCGCCGAGGGCGGCGGCGTCCTTGCCCTCCGGGCTCTCCAGCTCGCGAGCCGCCTCGTCGATCTCGCCGAGTGCGATGTCGTCGATGGCCCGCAGCAGCCGGTCGGCCTGATCGCCGCGCGGTTGGAGCAGGACGTGGAAGGAGACCGGCTCGTCCCCGTGCAAGGTGGTGACGAACTCCACGTCGGCGGATGTCAGGGCCTTCTCGATCATCAATACGCTTGTGAACACGACAGGCGTCCTTCTCCTCCGTGGGCCTTGGCCGGGCCCCTGCGGAAACCATCCTGCCCCGCGATCGCACGGGGACTGCGAGATTCAGTGTGCCCGCCGGAAGCTAAACGGAACGGTATATTCCGGCGATTACCCGACCAGCGCACTCAAGCCCGCCGGTACCTGCTGAAGAGGAACCCTTCCTCCTCCAGCAGGGACACCAGTGCGAATCGGCGCGGCACCGCGACCGTCGGCCCGCCCGCGATCCGCTGCGCGTCTCCCGCGGTGAGCATCGGAGAGACGGTCAGACACAGTTCGTCCAGCACCTCGGCCGCCACCAGCTGGCCGAGCAGGCGCGGGCCGCCCTCGGTCAGCAGCCGGGTGTGTCCGAGGTCGCCGAGGGCCCGTACGGCGCGGGCCGGGTCGACTCCGACCCCGTCCCCGGCGATCACCACCTGGGCGCCCGCCTTCTCCGCTGTCGCGATCCGGTCGGGGGCCGCGGCGGCACCCGTCAGGATCAGGGTCGGCACCGTGGGCGAGGTGAACAGCGGCAGCGAGAAGTCCAGGTCCATGCTCGCGGTGACCACCGCGATCGCCGGCGCGGGCGCCTGTCCGGCCTCCGTACGCCGCCGAGCGAACTCCTCACGCGCGCGTGCCGGACGGTACCCCTCCAGGCGTACCGTTTCCGCCCCGACCACCACCACATCCGCCAGCGCCCGCAGCGTGCCGAAGATCCGCATGTCCGTCGCACTGGAAATGGGCTGAGAGCGGCCACCGTGCTGAGCGGCACCGTCGAGCGTCCCCACCATGTTGGCCCGCAGCCACGGCTCCCGCCCACCGGGCCCGGCTTCGGGGTAGGCGTACGCGTCGGCCAGCTCGTCGAGGCTCCATTCACGGGCGTCCGGGGCTGTTTCGTAGGTCACAGGGAACAGACGTCGCATGTGGTGCAGTCTGGCACGGCGCCAAGCAGGTCCGGGGAGGTCAGGCGCCCCAAAGGGGCGCGGGGCTGTATCAATATGCGGCTCCGCCGCGTGGGCGCGACCAGCCACAACGGACCAGCAGACGAAGTACCGCCCCACCGCGGACCGCCTAAAGTAGAGAACCGTGCCTACCTCCACCGCCGCCTCCGGGACCGGTCCGATAGCAGACGCGGCCCCTGTGTCCCTGTGCGCCCGCGAGCCCCACGTCCCCGCGGACCGGCTGGTCGCGGAGATGGTGCCACCACCCCGCTTCGACTCGGTCCGCTTCAGCACATACATCCCGGACCCGAACCAGCCCAGCCAGACCGAGGCCGTCCGGGTCCTGGAGGCCTTCGCGGGCGGACTCGGCGGCGCGCACACGGCCGCCGGCGCCAAGCGCGGCTTCTTCGGCTTCGGCAGGGCGAAGGCACCGAAGACCCCGGCCGGCCCCCGCGGCGTCTACCTCGACGGCGGCTACGGCGTCGGCAAGACCCACCTGCTCGCCTCCCTGTGGCACGCCACCCCGGCCGAGCCCGCGCTCAAGGCGTTCGGCACGTTCGTGGAGCTGACGAACCTGGTCGGCGCCCTCGGCTTCCAGAAGACCGTCCAGACCCTGTCCGGTCACCGTCTGCTGTGCATCGACGAGTTCGAACTGGACGACCCCGGCGACACCGTCCTGGTCTCGACGCTGCTCGGCAAGCTGGTGGACGCGGGCGTCGCGCTCGCCGCCACCTCGAACACGCTGCCGGGCAAGCTCGGTGAGGGCCGGTTCGCGGCGGCCGACTTCCTGCGCGAGATCCAGGGCCTGTCCGCGCACTTCCGCTCCCTGCGCATCGACGGCGAGGACTACCGCCACCGCGGGCTGCCCGAGGCACCGGCGCCGTTCTCCGACGAGCAGGTCACCAAGTCCGCGTACGCCACGCCGGGCGCCTCGCTCGACGACTTCCCGCATCTGCTGGAGCACCTCGCCCGTGTCCACCCCAGCCGGTACGGCGCGCTGACCGACGGAATCCGGGCGGTGTGTCTCACCGACGTCCAGCCGATCCCGGACCAGTCGACCGCGCTGCGGCTCGTCGTCCTCGCGGACCGGCTGTACGACCGCGAGGTGCCCGTGCTCGCCTCGGGGCTCCCCTTCGACCGGCTGTTCAGCGAGGAGATGCTGAACGGCGGCTACCGCAAGAAGTACTTCCGGGCGATCTCCCGGCTCACCGCGCTGGCCCGGGACGCCAAGGGACTCGTCGACGCCGACTAGTCCGGCAACTCCCCCAGGTCAAGAGGCATTTCAAGCCAAGCGGCATCGTCTTTCAGGCTCTCTTCAGCCTGAAACGTTAAGTTAACCCTGCAAACAACTTTGCAGGGTTAACGTGTTTCTTGACCAGCCATTGACCAAGAGTTGGCGTGCGCATAAGTCGTGAACTGCCTGGAGAGGGGCGGATGTTGCGAGGTACGACGACCAGGACCGTAGTTTCGGCCCTAGCCGCCGTCCTGCTCGCCCTGCAGTTCTTCGCTCCCTCCGCTTCGTTCGCATCCGCGCACACGGTTGGTCATGTCGAGGCCAAGGCTCAGCCCGGATCCAAGCTGTCACCCAAGGCACCGCGCGACGGAATCCTCGCGCTGCGTGACGTGAGCTGCTCCGGGGACCCGACCGGTCCCCAGCACACCCGGGAGCGGAACCGCTCCTCGGTCGCCTGGCCCGGGGCGCAGGAGCGCCCGCTCGTGGCCCCGGGCGCGACAGCCGCGCACCCGACGGTGCCGCGTGCCGTGCAATGCCGCACGGCGAGATCCTCGACGACCCACTCTCCGGCGGCACTTCAGGTCTTCCGCTGCTGAGAGAGAGCAGAGCAGTCATCACCACTCTGTCTTGCACGTCCGACGCGCCTTTGGCGCGCCAGGAGGAGTCACCACATCATGCAGCCCCTCATCGACAACGCCCGCACGTTCGGACAGCGCCCTGAGGAGTTCGCCAGACTGGCCGAAGGCCAGTCACCCGAGGTCCTGTTCATCACCTGTTCCGACTCCCGGGTCGTACCGGCCCTGATCACCGGCGCCCGCCCCGGCCAGCTCTTCGAGCTGCGCACCGCGGGCAACATCGTCCCGCCGTACGCCTCCGAGCACCCCACCAGCGAGGCGGCCACCATCGAGTACGCGGTCGAGGTGCTCGGGGTCCGCGACATAGTCGTCTGCGGCCACTCCCACTGCGGAGCGGTCGGCGCACTGGTGCGCGGCGACGACCTGGACGCCGTACCCGCCGTCCGCGACTGGCTCGCCGCCGCGACGCCGCGTCCGCAGGGGGCGGCCGGCGATCCGACCGTGGCCGAGGGAGTGCAGAGCCATGCCCTGGCGCAGCTGCTGCGGCTGCGCTCCTACCCCTGTATCGCCCAGAAGCTGGAGCAGGGCCAACTCGCCCTGCACGCCTGGTACTACGAGGTGCACACCGGCGCCGTACTGGCGCACAGCCCGCAGACCGACACCTTCAAGGCCCTGTGAGCGCCGCCATGAATCCCTCCACCCTCACCAAGTTCCCTCATCTGCGGCAGGACTTCGCCGCGTCCCTCGTCGTCTTCCTGGTCGCGCTCCCGCTGTGCGTGGGCGTGGCCGTCGCCTCCGGTGTGCCGGCCGAGCTCGGGCTCGTCACCGGCATCGTGGGCGGCATCGTCACCGGGCTGATGCGCGGCAGCAGCCTCCAGGTGTCCGGCCCGGCCGCCGGGCTCACCGTGCTGGTCTTCGAGGCGGTGCGTGAGTTCGGGCTGCCGGCGCTCGGTGTGATCGTGCTCGTCACCGGCCTGCTCCAGATGCTGATGGGCGCCCTGAAGCTGGGGCGCTGGTTCCGGGCCATCTCGGTCGCCGTGGTCGAGGGCATGCTGGCCGGAATCGGGCTCGTCCTGATCGCCGGGCAGCTGTACTCGATCGCGGACGCCGAGGCGCCCGCCTCCGGGCTCGCGAAGATCGCGGGGCTGCCCGGGGCGCTCGCGGACGCCGTCCAGGACACCGGGGCGCTGGCCTCGCTGGGCCTCGGCGTGGGCACGATCGCCGTGCTGGTGCTGTGGAAGCGGATGCCGCGCCAGGTGCGCACGGTGCCCGGTCCGCTGGCCGCGGTGGGCCTGGCGACGCTGGTCGCCGTGGCCTTCGGCCTGCCGGTGGCCACCGTCGAGGTGCAGGGGCTGCTGGGCTCCATCCAGCCGCCGTCCGTGGACGCCTTCGGTGATCTCGCCGATGTCGGCCTGCTCGCCACCGTCGCCGCCTTCACGCTGATCGCGTCCGCGGAGTCGCTGTTCAGCGCGGCGGCGGTGGACCGGATGCACGACGGTCCGCGCACCGAGTACGACAAGGAACTGCTCGCCCAGGGCGCGGGCAACACCGTCTGCGGCGCGCTGGGCGCGCTGCCGATGACCGCGGTGATCGTACGCAGCGCGGCGAACGTCCAGTCGGGCGCGCGGACGAAGGCGTCCCGGGTGCTGCACGGCGTATGGCTGCTGCTGTTCGCGGCCCTGCTGCCGGCCGTCCTCGCCTACATCCCGATCCCGGCCCTGGCGGCCATCCTGGTGCACGCCGGCGCCAAGCTCATCCCGGTGCGGCAGATCGTGTCGCTGTGGCGCGAGCATCGCGGTGAGGCGCTGATCCTGGTGGTCACGGCGGTGTCGATCGTTGCGGTCAGCATGTTCGAGGGCGTCCTCATCGGCCTCGCGCTGGCCGTCGCCAAGACCGCCTGGGAGGCCTCGCACATCAAGCTCGAGGTCATAGACAAGGGAGCCGGGCCCGTCCAGGCCTACCTGTCGGGCAACGCGACCTTCCTGCGGCTGCCGAAGATACTCGACAGCCTGGAATCCCTGCCCCAGGACCGTCCGGTCGAGCTGAACCTGTCCGGGCTGCACCACCTGGACCACGCCTGCCGTACGGCGCTGGAGAACTGGGCCGAGCGGCACAGCGCGGCCGGCACCGATCCGGTACGGCTCGACGGTGCCGTGGCGGCACCCGAGGCCCGGACGTAGCACTCCCCGACGTCCGGCGATGCCCGGCTGAAGCCCTGAACCGGGGCTTCAGCCGGGCTTACTGTTGCCCTATTCGGGCATATCGTGGGAAAGAGGTTGCCCATACCGCTTTTAAAAGGTGCAGGGTGCAGGGACGGCTGAACAGGGGTCGTCATCATGCTGGAAGAGTTGCTGACCGCGGCCATCGCCACCGGGACCGCCGGGGTGGTGTATCTCGCCGCGGCGGCGCGCGTCGTCAAGCAGTACGAGCGCGGGGTGGTCCTCCGGCTCGGGCGCCTGCGGGGCGCCGTACGACCACCGGGCTTCACTCTGATCATCCCGGCCGTGGACCGGCTGTACAAAGTGAATCTGCAGATCGTGACGATGCCGGTGCCCGCCCAAGAGGGCATCACGCGCGACAACGTGACCGTGCGGGTCGACGCGGTCGTCTACTTCAAGGTCGTGGACGCGGCGGCGGCGATCATCAACGTCGAGGACTACCGCTTCGCGGTCTCCCAGATGGCACAGACCTCGCTGCGCTCGATCATCGGCAAGAGCGACCTGGACGACCTGCTCTCCAACCGCGAGAAGCTCAACCAGGGCCTGGAGCTGATGATCGACAGCCCGGCCATCGGCTGGGGCGTGCAGATCGACCGCGTCGAGATCAAGGACGTGTCCCTGCCGGACACCATGAAGCGCTCCATGGCCCGGCAGGCCGAGGCGGACCGTGAGCGGCGGGCCCGGGTCATCAACGCCGACGCCGAACTCCAGGCGTCCAAGAAGCTCGCCGAGGCCGCCCAGCAGATGGAGGCCACACCTTCCGCGCTCCAGTTGCGGCTGCTCCAGACGGTGATGGCGGTGGCGGCGGAGAAGAACTCCACGCTGGTGCTGCCCATCCCGGTGGAGCTGCTGCGGTTCCTGGAGAAGGGGGCGGAGCAGCACCCGGAACACCACGGCCGACCCGCGCCGGACGCCTCGGGCCAGGTCCCGCCGGCCCCTTCGCGCCAGCTCTCTCCCGATCCCTCCGACGAGTTCCCGCCCGACAGCCTCGACCAGCTCCCGCCCGAGCACCCCGACGAGATCCCGCCCGCCCCCGCCGACCGGCAGCCCTCCCCCGACCGCTCGCTGGAGCAATGACAGGTTCTACGCGCGTGGTTCACGCGGCCGTGACCAAGTGATAGACACGGCGGCATCACAGTCCTGTCCGCCAGCAGGAAGGTTGCCCCATGTCCGAGAACGGCCGTACGACACGCCGTCAGATACTCGCCCGCACCGGCGCGTCGGTCGCCGCGATCGCCTTCGCCGGAAACCTCACCGAACTCTTCGCGGGCACCGCCTCCGCGCAGGTGAACCTGGGCCACACCGGTTACGGCCCGCTCGTCCCCGACCCGAAGGGCCTGCTCGATCTCCCGAAAGGCTTCCGTTACCGCGTCCTGTCCCGCGAGGGCGCCCCACTGCGCTCCGGCGAGGGCGAAGTGCCCTCCCACCCGGACGGCATGGCGGCCTTCGCGGGCCGGCACGGTCGCGTCCACCTGGTCCGCAACCACGAGAACAGGGCCGACGCCGAGATCCCCGTCCCGACGGTCGAGGGCCTCACCTACGATCCCGCGGGCAAGGGCGGCTGTACGGCCCTGACGCTGGACAGCGACGGCCGGGTCCGGTCCGAGCGGGTCGCGATCGCCGGTACGGCCGTCAACTGCGCGGGCGGGCCCACCCCTTGGGGCACCTGGCTGACCTGCGAGGAGACCGAGGACAAGGCAAGCACCGGCGGCTACGCCAAGGACCATGGCTTCGTCTTCGAGGTCGATCCGGCCGACCCCCGCCGCAGCGGGGCCGTACCGCTCACCGCGATGGGCCGCTTCCAGCACGAGGCGGTCGCCGTCGATCCCCGTCGCGGCATCGTCTACGAGACCGAGGACGCCTTCGAGCGGCCCTTCGGCCTGTTCTACCGCTTCCTGCCCGACAAGCCGCTCTGCGGCCCCGGTTCGCTCCGCGCAGGCGGCCGCCTCCAGGCGATGCGCGTGCCCGGCGTCCCCGACCTCTCCTCGGTCCAGGAGCCCGGCGCCCGCTTCGACGGCGTCGAGTGGGCCGACGTACCGGACCCGCTCGCGGCCCGAACCCCCGTCCGCCTCCAGGACTTCGGCCCGCGGGGCATCACGCACGCGCAGAAGCTGGAGGGCTGCTACTGGGGCGGGCGGTCCGTGTACTTCGTGTCGTCGTACGCCCGAAGTGCCGAGGGGTCGGCGGCCGACCACTACGGGCAGATCTGGCGGTACGACCCGTCGGCACGCCGTCTCACCCTGGTCGTCGTCTTCGGCCCGGACACGGACGTCCAGCTGCCCGGCGAGTCACCGGACAACATCTGTCTCGCACCGAGCGGCGGGCTCATGGTCTGCGAGGACGGCAACGGTGCCCAGCATGTGTTCGGGGTGACGCGGCAGGGCGACGTGTACGCGATGGCCCGCAACCGCCAGAACATCGGCACCGACGAGGAGCCGGAGTGGGGCGAGTTCGCGGGCGTCAGCTTCTCGCCCGACGGGGGGACGATGTACGTCAACTGCTACTCGCCGGGGACGACGTTCGCGGTGACGGTCGCTCCGCGGGCTGTGCCGCGATAGGTCGTCGATCGTCCGCGGGGCGGTGGGGGCTGGTCGCGCAGTTCCCCGCGCCCCTTACGGGGCGCTGTGCAGCCCGGCCTTCATCACCGGCGGGCGGGTGAAATCGGCGAGAGACACCCGGTAAGCAGGCGCCAATAACAAAAGGCGCATTACTCGCATAGTTACGTTCGTGTGGTGATCACACTTGCACGTCGAGTAGCCATCGCCTGCGCCCTGAGCGCCACCCTCATCTCCTGCGGGACGGCCGAAGAACCACACCGCCCTCCCGCCCCCTCGAAACGGACCGTCGCCCCCTCCCGGCCCCCGACCCTCGCCCCCGGCCCCGCGGGCCTGACCCCTGTCTTCGAGAACGGTCCGCGGACCGGGGCCAGGACCGTCGCCCTCACCTTCGACGCCGACATGACCGCGGACCAGGGGTCGCGGGCGGCGGCCGGGGAGCGGTTCGACAATCCTCGGCTCATCGCGGCGCTGAGGGCGCTGAAGGTGCCGGCCACCGTGTTCATGACGGGCCGCTGGGCCGAGGAGTACCCGGTCCAGGCCCGCGCCATCGGCCGGGACCCGCTCTTCGAGGTCGCGAACCACTCGTACAGCCACTACGCCTTCACCGACGACTGCTACGGCCTGCCGACCGTCTCCGAGGACCGGATGCGGACGGACGTGGAGCAGGCGTACGCCGCCTTCCGCAAGGCCGGGGTGCGGGAGCCGATGCCGTACTTCCGCTTCCCGGGCGGCTGTTACGACGGCCGGGCCCTGAAGGCGCTGAGCGCGACCGGCGTCACCGCCGTGCAGTGGGACGTGGTGGGCGGGGACGCCTTCGCCACCGACCCGGAGGCGGTGGCCCGGCAGGTGCTGGACGGCGTACAGCCAGGCTCGGTGGTGGTGCTGCACTGCACGACCAGCGCCGCCCCGACGACCGAACGCGCCCTCCGTACGATCGTCCCCGAGCTGCGCCGCAAGGGCTTCCGGTTCGTGAAGGTGTCCGAGCTGATCGGGGCCGCGGGCGGGCGGCGCTGAGGCTCGTACGACGGACAGCTGACCCTCTTACGCTGGATGTATGAGCGAGGACGACTACTGCCTGATCGACGCGACCAGGCCGCCCAAGGCGGATGGGCCGCCGTACGCGGAGTGTGTGCTGTGCCGGGAGCCGACGGAGTACCCGGAGTCGTACAAGGGCATCACCCTCTGCCCCGTCTGCGAGTGGCAGGAGGCCCAGCGCACGGCCTGCTCAGGGTGACCGGCGAGAGGTGAGGGCGCAGGCCACGGTGATCGCCACCGCGGTCAGCAGGGCGGCGGCGCCGAGCGGGAGCAGGGGGAGCTGGACCTGGCCCGACTGCGATCCCGTCACCAGTCCGCTGACCGCCGCCTGCGCCGGGGAGCCCGTGACGACCACGGACAGCAGGGCCGCGAGCAGCATCGCCGGGACCGCCCGGCCGGGCGAGCGCAGCAGCGGCCAGGAGGTGAGCGCGCCGACGGCCGCGCCGAGCAGGGCGCAGGCCAGCGCGGCGAGCAGCCCGGCCGCGCCCGCCGGGAGCGGCGCCACCCGACTCTGGTGGTCGGAGGTCACCGGATCGCTGATCAGTGTCACGACGAGGGTCGCGACGGTGCCGAGCGCGGCGGCCGACGCCAGCGCGACCAGCAGACAGGCCAGGTGCGCCCGTCCGGGTCCGGCCGCGGCGGCCACCGGGGCGCGGGCGGCGGGCGGCTCGTTGCCGACGCAGATCCGCACCAGCCAGGCGGCGACGGGCAGCAGCGCCGCCGCGGCATAGCCGAGCGAGTCGAGCACGGGCTGCCCGCCCTGCACACCGACGCCCAGGAACACGGCGTACAGAATGAACGGCGGCAGCCAGCGCTGCGAACGCAGCAGCAGGGCGGCCTGATAGCGCAGGAGTGCGGTCATCGGACCTCCTCGGCGTCCTCATGGGCGACGCTCACCACATGCCACGGCGGGCGGGCCGTCAGCAGGGAGCGCAGGACGACGTCCGAGTGGGACGCGGGGACGGTGAGCCGGTGGGTTCCCGGCGCGGTCTCCTCGGCGGAGGCGAGCTTCGGGGTGGCGGGCAGTGGTCCGCCCGGTGGACCCTGGACCACGATGACGACGTACGGTCCGGAGGGCGAAGTCCCTTGCTCCGTACGGTGGTTGAGGGCGCCGTCGAGCACGGTGTACGTCGCGTCGGGCGCCCCCGCCAGGCGGTGCGGGTCGTGGTCGACGAAGACCACGGCGCCGCCCGCCGCAGTCCGTTCCGCGACCGCCCGTTCCAGCTCGGCGCGGGCGGACTCGTCCAGGCCGGTCCAGGCCTCGTCGAGGACGAGCAGGTCCGGCTCGGCGAGCAGGGCCTGGGCGACCGCGACCTTCTGGCTGCTGCCCTTCGACAGCTGCGCCATCGGCGTACGGGCGTGGGCGGCGGCGCCGAAGCGCTCCAGCCACTGGTCGGCGGCGCGGGCCGCCGCCGTACGGGACAGTCCGTGCACCGCGCCGAGGTGGGTGAGATAGCCGGCCGGGGTGAAGGGCAGCGCCGACGGGAAGCGCTCGGGGACGTAGGCCGTGCGCGGACGGCCGCTGATCCGGCCCTCCGTCGGGGCGTCGATCCCGGCGAGCAGCCGGAGGAGGGTGGACTTGCCGGTGCCGTTCGCACCCTCGATACGCAGGAGAGTGCCGGGGGTCACGGCCAGGTCGATCCCGCGCAGCACCCAGGGTCCACGCAGGCCGTAGCGGCGGCCGACGCGCTCCAGTCGTAACGCACGTTGCATGCGGTCATCCTCTCGCGGCCGGAAGAACCGATCTTCCGCCTGGCAGACTGGAGGACGTGACCAGTGATCCGTCCGTTCCCGGCGTTCCCGGCGATCTCGGCGTGCCCCGGGAGAGCCCTTTCCGTTCCGAGTCCTCCGTGCGCGACGAGGCGCCGCAGTTCGTGCTGCCGCTGGTCGTACGGATCGAGCGGGGGGCTCCCCCGGCCCGTACGGACGCGCTGGAGACCGCGGCCCGCGCGGTGCTGGTGCTGCTCAGCGACGAGCGTGCGCTGGGGGACGGCGAGTGGGCGCAGGCCGTGCGGGACTGGCAGGACGCGCGGATCCGCAAGGTGGTGCGGCGGGCGCGGGGCGCCGAGTGGCGGCGCGCCGAGGCACTGCCCGGCATCACGGTCACGGGCAAGTCCGCGGAGGTACGGGTCTTTCCGCCCGTCCCGCTGGACGGCTGGCCCAAGGACCTCGCCCGGCTCCAGGTCTCCGGCACCGACCTCGACGACCCGGAGCCGCCGGCCGGGGCCGACCCGGGTGTGCCGGTGCTGTGGCTCAGCCCCGACCTGGACATGACGGCCGGCAAGGCGATGGCGCAGGTCGGCCACGGCGCCCAGCTCGCCTGGTGGGAGCTGTCGGACGAGGACCGCGCCGCCTGGCGCGACGCCGGCTTCCCGCTGGCCGTCCGCACCGCCCCCGCCGGCCGCTGGGCCGAGCTCACCACCAGCGGTCTGCCGGTGGTCCGCGACGCGGGCTTCACGGAGATCGCACCCGGGGAAACGGTCGCCGTCGAAGGAGGCAGCCGCTACTGCCCGCTCATGTCCTTGGGCAGGTAGGGCAGCCGGGAACCTTCCCGGCACTCGGGACGTTCAGTGAGTGGTTGTAGTTGAAGTTTGCGACGTGGAAGCGCCCGCGGAGTTCTGACAGCGGGCGCATTGTCGTGTCGGGGGTTTTCTTCGACGGCTGGCGACCAGCAGCCCGGGGACGCGCGAGCGCGCGTTCTCCGCATCTACTCGCCATCTTCGCCATCTCGAAGGAGACCTCGCTCTGAGGACACCCGTTCCGAGGCGGGCCCGCGCCGTGGGCCTGCCTCGCGCTGCTTCCCCACGGGCCTTTCCGCATCCGGCGCCCTGCCCCCGCGCCGTCGAAAGCCGGCCCGCACCCACCCTGAAGGGAAAAACGTGACCACTGAGATCATCAACCGGGGCACCGAGCCGCCGCCGAGCCACGTCGCGACGACCAAGCCCCCGTCCGTCGGCCGCGGCAGCGACTACGCCGCACTGTCCCGCGAGGTGAAGCAGAGCGGGCTGCTGAAGCGGCGGCCGGGCTACTACTCCGTCAAGGTCGGCGCGAACCTGCTTCTGATGGCCGCCGGCTGGACCGCGTTCGCCCTGATCGGGCAGTCGTGGTGGCAGCTGGTGACCGCCGCCTTCCTCGCGGTGATGTTCACCCAGACCGGGTTCATCGGGCACGACGCCGGACACGGGCAGATCGCCCGCTCCAAGCGCGTCAACAACCTGCTCGGCCGCGTGCACGCCGACCTGCTGATCGGACTCAGCTACGGCTGGTGGATCGCCAAGCACAACCGGCACCACTCCTACCCCAACCACGTCGACCGCGACCCCGACATCGCCGACGGTGCGATCGCCTTCACCGAGGACCACGCCCGGGTCCGCCGCGGCCCCTATGCCTGGCTGGCCCGCCACCAGGCCTGGCTGTTCTTCCCGATGCTGCTCCTTGAAGGACTCGCCCTGCACGTCGCCGGCGTACGGGCGCAGTTCGAACGCGACGGCACCGCGGGCTCACGGGGAGCCAAGCTGGCCGGGGCGGGAATGCTGACCGCGCATCTCGTCGGCTATGTCGCCGCCCTGTTCCTGGTCCTGACCCCCCTCCAGGCCGTGGCCTTTCTCGCCGTGCATCAGGGGCTCTTCGGGCTGTACATGGGCTGCTCGTTCGCCCCCAACCACAAGGGCATGCCCATCTTCGGCAAGGACGACAAGATCGACTTCCTGCGCAGGCAGGTCCTGACCTCACGCAACATCCGTGGCGGCCGGTTCACCGACTTCGCCCTCGGCGGGCTGAACTACCAGATCGAACACCACCTGTTCCCCTCCATGCCGCGGCCGGGCCTGCGCCACGCCCAGAAACTCGTACGCGCCTTCTGCGCCCGGCACGGCGTCGCCTACCACGAGACCGGCCTCGTCGACTCCTACGCCCAGGTCCTGCGGCACCTGCACGCGGTCGGCGGTCCCCTGCGCCCCGAACTGGAGTACTGATCCTGAGCGGGGCGCCGGTCGCCCCGCACAGATCATCCGGCTACGGTGAGACCCGCGCCGCTGGGAGCGCGCAACGCCGAGGGAATGTCCGGGAGTTGTCATGTCAGTCGACCGTCCGCTGATCAACAGCAAGGTGCCGCACTCCGCTCGCATCTGGAACTACTGGCTGGGCGGCAAGGACTGCTACGAGATCGACCGGCAGGTGGGTGACCAGATGCGTGAGCTCAACCCCGAGATCGTCGACATCGCGCGCGCCCAGCGAGGGTTCCTCAAGCGCGCGGTCACCTATCTGGCCGCGGAGGCCGGGATCCGGCAGTTCCTCGACGTCGGCACCGGCCTGCCCACCCTCGACAACACCCACGAGGTCGCCCAGGGCATCGCCCCCGAGGCACGGATCGTGTACGTCGATCATGACCCCGTCGTGCTGACCCACGCCCACGCGCTGCTCACCAGCACCCCGGAAGGCGCCACCGACTACATCGACGCCGATCTGCGCGACCCGGCGTCCATCCTGCGGGGCGCCGAGCGCACGCTCGACTTCAGCCGGCCCGTCGCGCTCATGCTGCTCGGCATCGTCGCGCACGTACCGGACGACACCGCCTACCCGATCGTGGAGCAGCTCAAGGACGCCCTCCCCGCCGGAAGCCACCTGGTGTTCTGCGACAGCACCGAGGTGTTCCACGCGGACGAGATGCGGGCGATGGTCGAGCGCTGGAACGAGGCGAGCGACAACCCGCGGATCAACCGGGCCCCAGAGCAGCTGGCCCGCTTCTTCGACGGCTTCGACCTGCTGGAACCCGGTCTGGTCCCGGTCGCCGAGTGGCGCTCCGGCCCGGCCGGAACGTCCGGCACGGACGAGCGGCGTGACGTGGACAGCTTCGGGGGCGTGGCCGTAAAGCGCTGAACGGTCTGCCCCCGCCATTGAACACGGGCCGCCTCCCGCGCGTATCCCCCTCCGTCGGCGGCCTCCCGTCCACGTCCGCTTCCTCCCCGAACCTCAAATGTTGCTCTGAAGGCGCCCGGAGCGCGGTTCGGGTCGGTGCGCCGGGGCCATACCCCCGTCACACAGCGGCGGAACGTCGAAGGAGACGACGCGGCACAGCCAGGTGACATCGGGTGGAGGAGGGGACGATGGAGCGACTGGGGACGGGAATCGGGTGGCGGCCGGAGATCGCGGACGCCGTGGAGCGGATGCCGGGTATCGACTGGGTCGAGGCCGTCGCGGAGAACGTATGCCCCGGCCATCTCCCCGAGTCGCTGCGGCGGCTGCGTGAGCGCGGCGTGACCGTGGTCCCGCACGGCGTCTCCCTCGGGCTCGGCGGCGCCGACCGCCCCGACGAGACCCGCCTGGCGGCGCTCGCCGAGCGGGCCGAGGAGCTGGGCTCTCCGCTGGTCACCGAGCACATCGCGTTCGTACGGGCGGGCGGCCTCCTCACCGCGTCCCCGCGCCTGGAAGCGGGCCACCTGCTGCCGGTCCCGCGCACGCGGGACGCCCTCGACGTCCTCTGCGAGAACATCCGCATCGCCCAGGACGCCCTGCCCGTGCCGCTCGCCGTGGAGAACATAGCGGCGCTCATCGCGTGGCCCGGCGAGGAGATGACCGAGGGCCAGTTCCTGTACGACCTCGCCGACCGCACCGGCGTCCGGCTCCTGATCGACGTGGCCAACCTGCACACCAACCACGTCAACCGCGCCGAGGACCCGGCCAAGGCCCTCGCCGAACTCCCCCTCGAAGCGATCGCCTACGTCCATGTCGCCGGCGGCTTCGAACGCGACGGCGTCTGGCACGACAGCCACGCCCACCCGGTCCCCGAAGCGGTCCTCGACATCCTGACCGACCTCGCCTCCCGCATCTCGCCCCCCGGAGTCCTCCTGGAACGCGACGAGAACTTCCCGGAACCGACCGAGCTGGAGCGGGAGTTGGGGGCGATCCGGGAGGCGCTGGAGAAGGGACGGGCGAGGCGGGAGACGCAGACAGGCCGCCCTGCGACGGCACCGCATGACTCCGCGGAACCGGATGGCCCCACGGCACCGCAGGACTCCACGGCACCGCAGCACTCCAAGACACCGGACGGCTCCGAGGCAGCGCAGAGCTCGACCACCGTAGAGCCTCCCGCCGACACGACCGCCGCCCGCCAGCGCCTCGCCCTCGCGCAGACGGCACTTCTCTCCGCCCTGGTGGCCGGCACGCCCGTACCCGAGGGCTTCGACCGGGTCCGGCTGGGCGTACAGGCCCGTGCCCTGGCCGGAAAGCGGGCGGACGTCGTCGCCAAGGTCGCCCCCGAACTCCCGCACATCCTGGGCCAGACCTACCGCCCCGCTTTCCTCGCCTACGCCCAGCGCCACCCGATGACCGGCGGCTACCGCCAGGACGCACTGGACTTCGCAGGCCACCTCCTGTCCACGGGCCACCCCGAGAACGCAGCAGCCCGACGCCACCTCCACACCTGGCGCCTGGACCGCTCCTCCCCCACCCCACCCACCCACCGCCCCACAACCCGCCTGGCCCGAGCAACCCGCAAGGTACTGCTACGCCGCTGAGCACGTGCCGCAAAGCTGCGGACATGCGCGACGCCCGAGGCGGCGCCCACCCAGCAGGCGGCGAACTACCCGCGCCGCCCAGCTGCGAGCCGCCGTCCCGCCAACCTGCGGGCACGCGTGCCGCCTGACGCGACGCCCACCCAGCAGGCGGCGAACTGCCCTCCCGCCAGCCTGCGGGTCGCCGTCCCGCCCAGCTGCAGGCATTCGTGCCGCCTGACGCGACGCCCACCCAGCAGGCGCCACCGTCCCGCCCAGCTGCAGGCATTCGTGCCGCCTGACGCGACGCCCACCCACCCACCAGGCGCCACCGTCCCGCCCAGCTGCGGGCATGCGTGCCGCCTGGGGCGGCACGGGTGGGCGCAGGCGGCACCCCGTCAGCGCCGGGCTGCGCGACCCACCCCACCCCAGCCACGACGGCGCGGCGGCTGTGCGACCCACCCCGGCCCCTAGACGCAGGGCACGCCACAAATGTGCGGGACATAACACCCCACCCCCACCTCACCCCCAGAACCCCACTCTCACCCCCTTTAGCCCCATATGCCCACCACCCAAATCCCCCATACGACCCCCACAACCCCACCCCAACCCTGCCTCCCCATACCGAAGTTGGCGTAGACCGCGAAGTAATATGCCAACGCCGCACCAAAAGCGCACTAACGTGCGGTGCCGCAAGCAGGAGGCACCATGCGACCCCGACCCCGACCCCGACCCCGACCCCACCCCCCGATCAACGGCCGAGGCATCTTCACCGGCACCGGCCTGATCATCACCGGCCTGGCAGCGACCCTCGCCGCGCTGATCTTCCCGATCTGGTCGTACACGGACCGATCAGGAACCGGCGTCGACGTCCTCAACGCCGAGACGGTGTCGACGAGGTTCGGACCGCTGTCGGGACTGGACCGCGACTTCGTCACGAAGGTCCGGCTCGCCGGCCTGTGGGAGCTGCCGGCGGGCCGGCTGGCACAGCAGAAGGGCACCACCCCGGCCGTACGCACAGCGGGCCGGCACCTGATCGAGGGCCACGTCTTCCTGGACGAACGGGCCCGCGACGTCGCCTCCCGGCTCGGTCTCGCCCTGCCCAACGAGCCCACCGACCAGCAGAAGGAATGGCTCGCCACCCTCAACGTGGCGCAAGGAGTGACGTACGACCGCGAGTTCGCGAACATCCTGCGCCTGGCGCACGGCAAGGTCTTCTCCGTAGTCGCCCAGGTCCGCGCAAGCACCCGCAACTCCCTGGTCCGCGCACTCGCCGACGACGCGAACACCACCGTGCTGGACCACATCAAGGTCCTGGAGGCCACGGGCTACGTCGACTTCGACGCCCTGGCCCGCCACATGGCCGCCGGCAACGCTCCCCCACTCACCCCCGCCCCGGCCCCGCCCGGCCCCACCACCGACCCGGGCCCGGTCGTCCCGCTGACCCCGCCGCCATCACCGACGTACCCTCTCCCGCCACCCGCCACCAGCCCACCACCGAATATTCCCGGCAATAGCAACCAAGTCCGCGATAACGGCGGCGGTTTGGCCGCACAATAGGCGCATGTTCTGGGTGCTGCTCCTGCTGCTCGCCTGGGCCGCCGCCGGCACATCGTGCACACGGTTGTGCCTGGCCGCCGTGCGTACGGCGGCCGCGGGCCGCAGACACGACCTGACGCTGTACGAAGCGGCGTTCCTGTCCGGCGGCCCCCGCCGGGTCGCCGATCTGACGCTGGTGTCGATGGCCCGCCAGCAGCGGCTGCTCCTCGCGCACACGGGCTGGGCGACAGTCGTCGACCCGCGCGGGCGGGACGAGATGGAGCGCTCGGTGATCGGGGCCATCGGACCGGAGGGGCAGTCGCCGATCGCTCCGGTGCGGGACGCCGCCGCTGCCGCCGACGCGGTCGGCAGCCTCGCCGACCGGCTGGTCAGCGCGGGCCTCGCCGTGCCCCTCGGCTCCCGTACGTCCGTCGGGGCCGCGGTCCGCCAGGTGCGGCTCGCCGCGGTGGCCGTTCTCGCGCTGGGCGCCGCCGCGCTGTTGACGCCCGCCCCGTCGGAGCTGCCGCCCAATCTGGTCGCCCTCTGGTTCGCGCTCCCCCTCACCCTCACCCTGAGCTGCCTGGCGAGCGCGCGGATCGAGGTGCACCCGTACTCGCACTGGGCCTCCCCGGCCGGGCAGCGCCTGCTGGGCGTCCTGGCCCTGCACGCCGGCTCGGCCGACGACCGTACGTCCCTCACGTCCGTCGCCGTCCGCGGGGTGCGCGCGATCGGCGAACCGGACCTGCGCGCGGCCTTCGGGCGCCACGACCCGTACTGGCGTCACTGACACGTCAGGGGGCGCATAGGGCGCAATGGCGCCGACACCGGCGGGCGGTGCTTGCCTTCGCCGACGGCCGACCGAAACATCCCTTCTGTTGCTGACGTGCACCGAAGGGATACCTGATGAGAGCCCCCGCCCTGTACTCGGCCGCCGGGTCCTTGCTCCTGACAGCCCTTGCCGGTGTCACCGCCCCGTCGGCCGGCGGCACCGAGGCCGCGACAGGCATCCCCGAACTGCACGGCGCCGCGGTCGCCGCCGCGCGCGCCGAGGCGGCCGGGGTCGACTTCGGCAAGTGCGCCCTGGGACAGGACATGCCGGGCCGCATGCAGTGCGGCACGGTGACCGTCCCCCTCGACTACGCCCAGCCGAACGGCAAGCAGATCAAGCTCACCGTCAGCCGCGTGCGGGCGACCCGCAAGGACCCGCACAACAGCAAGCACGAGGTGCCCCGGCAGGGCGCCCTGGTCTACAACCCGGGCGGGCCGGGCGCTTCGGGCATGTACTTCCCGCTGGTCGGCCTGCTCCCCGAGTGGAAGCGCATCGCCGGGGCGTACGACCTCGTCGGCTACGCCCCACGCGGCGTCGGCCGCTCCGCGCCGCTGTCCTGCCAGGACCCCAAGCAGTTCTTCAAGGCTCCCTCGCAGTCGCCGACGTACCCCTCTCAGGCGTACAAGAAGGAGCGCATCGCGCAGGCCAAGGCGTATGCGCGCGGCTGCGCCAAGCGGTCGGGCAGCGCCCTGAAGCACTACCACTCCCTCAACAACGCCCGTGACCTGGACGTCCTGCGGGCCGCGCTGGGCGAGGAGAAGCTGACGTTCATGGGTGCCTCGTACGGCACCTACTTCGGGGCGCTGTACGCGACGCTGTTCCCCACGCATGTGCGGCGGATGGTGTTCGACGGGCCGGTGAACCCGGACCCGGAGCAGATCTGGTACGGCAACAACCTCGCCCAGTCGGCCGCGTTCGAGGGCCGCTGGGCGGACCTGCGGAAGTGGATCGCCAAGCACGATCGCGTGTACGGCCTCGGCGACACCCCGCAGCAGGTGCTGCGCAACTACGAGAAGGCGCGGGCCCGGCTGGCCGACAAGCCGGCGGGCGGCAAGGTGGGGCCGGGGCAGTTGCAGGACGTGTTTCTCACGGCCGGGTACTACGACGACTACTGGCCTGGGCGCGCGCACGCCCTGTCGGCGTATCTGAAGGGCGATCCGCAGCCGCTGATCGACATCGCCGGGCCCCAGACCGAGGCGGCGGCCGAGGAGGAGAACTCGGGCGCCGTCTACACGGCCGTCGAGTGCAACGACGCGCCCTGGCCGACGGACTGGGCGGTGTGGGACCGGGACAACACCCGGCTCGCGCGCGTGGCGCCCTTCGAGACCTGGGACAACGTGTGGCTCAACCTGCCGTGCGCCTACTGGCCGGCGCCCCGGCAGAAGCCCCTCGACGTGCGCACCGTGCCCGGCGAGCTGCCGCCGACGCTGATCCTGGCCGCCGAGCGGGACGCGGCCACGCCCTATGACGGCGCCCGCGAAATGCAGCGGCGGCTGTCGGGCTCGGTACTGGTGACCGAGCGGGACTCCGGCACGCACGGCATCGCGGGCGGGCCGAACGCCTGCGTCAACGGGCACCTGGACGCGTATCTGATGGAGGGCCGCCTGCCGCTGTGGCGCGCGGCCTGCAAGGCACATCCGGAACCAAAGCCGGAGACGAAGTCCGCCGAGCCGCGCCGGACGGGCGACCGCGCCGACAAGGCGACAGCCGCCCGGCACAAGGGCTGAGGTCGAGCAGGCCCTGATCAGCCCGGCGGCTGATCAGGCGAGCCCTGCGATCAGCTCGCCGATGTCCTTGCGGCGGCCCGTGTAGAACGGCACTTCCTCGCGGACGTGCATCCGGGCTTCCGAGGCGCGGAGGTGACGCATGAGGTCGACGATGCGGTACAGCTCGTCGGCCTCGAAGGCGAGGATCCACTCGTAGTCGCCCAGCGAGAACGAGGCGACCGTGTTGGCGCGCACGTCCGGGTAGCCGCGGGCCATCTTGCCGTGGTCGGCGAGCATGCGGCGGCGGTCCTCGTCGGGCAGCAGGTACCAGTCGTAGGACCGCACGAACGGGTAGACGCTGATGTAGTTGCGCGGCGTCTCGTCGGCGAGGAACGCCGGGATGTGCGAGCGGTTGAACTCGGCGGGGCGGTGCAGCGCCATGTTCGACCAGACCGGCTCGAGCGCGCGGCCCAGCTTCGTGCGGCGGAAGAGGTTGTACGCCTCCTGGAGCTGGTCGCTGGTCTCCGCGTGCCACCAGATCATGAGGTCGGCGTCGGCGCGCAGCCCGGACACGTCGTACGTGCCGCGGATCGTCACGTCCTTGGCGGCGAGCTGGTCGAACAGCTCCTGGACCTCGTCGGCGTAGCCCGCGCGGTCCTCGGGCAGGACGTCCTTCAGCTTGAAGACGGACCACAGCGTGTAGCGGATGACCTCGTTGAGGTCCTTGGCCAGCTTGCCCTTGTTCGGGACCCTGGCGGACTCGGTGGTGGGGGCGTCGTCACTCATGTCCCTCATTCTCCCGCTCCGCCGTGCAGGCTCTGCACCGGGTGGGCGGTGAGGTCCTGCACAGCGCGCAGGTCACCGTGGATCTGGTCGGCCGCCGCGTACGCGCTGGCGATGCACGCCGGGATGCCGACGCCGTCGTACTGCGCGCCGCACACCGCCAGGCCCGACAGCTTGGCCACGTGCTCGCGGATGCGGGCCACGCGCGCGTGGTGGCCGACGGGGTACTGGGGCAGGCCGTCGTCCCACCGAGTGACCCGGGTCTCGACGGGGGTCGCGTCGAGACCGGTCGCCGCCTTGAGGTCGTGCCGGGACACGTCCACCAGCTCGTCGTCCGCCCGCTGGAGGATCTCGGTCTCTCCATACCGCCCGACGGAGGTGCGCAGCACGACGAGGTCCGGGTTCCGGTCGGCGATCCAGCCCCACTTCTGCGAGGCGAAGGTGGACGCCTTGATGGTGCGCCCGTCGACCGGCGGCACGAGGAACCCGCTGCCTTCGGGGAGCACGGTCTCGGCGCGGCGGTAGGCGAGGGTGACCAGCGCCATGGAGGCGTACTCGACGGCGGAGAGCTCGGCCGCGGCGGCGGGGGCCTCGGCGCGCAAAAGGTCGGCGGCGACAGGAGCGGGTACGGCGACGATCACCGCGTCGGCGTGCAGGACACGGTCGCCGGTGACGACCCGCCACCCACCGGAGGACTCCCGGCGCAGCTCCGTGACGGCCGCCCCGGTGACGATCTCGCCGCCCCGCTCCCGCACCGACTCCGCCACCGCGAGCGGCAGGCTGCCCACTCCGCCCTCGATGCCCATGAAGACGGGTCCCGTCTGCTGGGCGGCGGCCGCCTTCGCCTGGATCTCGCGGACCCCCTCCGTGAGCGAGTGGTGCGTCCGGGCCGCCTGGAAGAGCTGGGGGACCGCGGAGCGCATCGAGATGCGGTAGGCGTCGCCCGCGTAGACACCGCCCAGCAGGGGCTCCACCAGGCGGTCGACGACCTCACGGCCCAGCCGCTCGGCCACATACGCCCCGACGGCCACGTCCTCCCCCACCTCGGTGCGCGGCAGGTCGGCGTCGCGCTCGATGCGGCGCAGGCCCTCGTCGGAGAGGACGCCGGTCAGGGCGGAGGCGGTGCCGGGGACGCCCATGACGTGCCCCTTGGGCATCGGGCGCAGGGCGCCGCGCGTCCAGATCGCGGCGGACGCGGTGGCGGGCGGCTGAAGGCGGTCGGCCAGCCCCACCTCGCGGGCGAGGGCCACCGCCTCGGGGCGGCGCGCAAGCATCGACTCGGCGCCGAAGTCCACCCGCGCGCCCGCGATCTCACCGGGCAGCAGCTTGCCACCGACCCGGTCCGACGCCTCCAGAACGGTCACGCGCGCCCCACCCCGCACCAGCCGATGGGCAGCGGCCAGCCCGGCGACGCCGCCCCCGATGACGACGACCTGCCCCACACCCGTACGACTCTCCGTTTCGCGCATGTCCCCAGCCTCTCAGACCCCACTGACAGTTCCCCGCGCCCCTTTTAGGGGCGCGGGGAACTGCGCGACCAGCCCCCACGGCGCCGCAGACAAACAACCGCAGCGCCCCAGGTGTCCGGCACGAGTCCCGACCGTGACCTCTTCGGGACCGTTACCGGCCAACGTCCCGGCCTGCCCCGGCGTCGAAGAGATGTCAGTCGTCACCGACCCTCGGGGGGTAACCGCACATGCGCACACGACGTTCCGTACGACCAGTTCCGGCGCTGGCCGGCATCCTGCTGGCCGCCGCCCTCGCGCTGACGGGCTGCACCGGCGCGGATGACAGCGCCGGCGGCGACAGTTTGGCCGACAAGGCCGCCGCGCCGAACGCCCAGGAGGGCGCCGCGGGCACCGAAAGCGACGCGAGCGGCGCCAAGGCCGACGCCCCGCCCAAACTGTCCGCGAGCCACATCATCCGCACGGCCTCACTGACCGTGCAGGTCAAGGACGTCCCGAAGGCCCTGGACGAGGCCCGTACGACCGCCGAGAACGCGGGTGGCTACGTCGGCAACGAGACCACCACCCGCGACGAGAAGGGCAACGAACGCACCCGTGTGGTCCTGCGCGTACCCGTCGATCAGTACGCGGAGGTCCTCACCGATCTGGAGGGCGCGGGCAAGCTCCTCGACCGCACGGCGAAGGCGCAGGACGTCACCGAGCAGGTCGTCGACGTGGAGAGCCGCATCAAGTCGCAGCGCGCCAGCGTCGCCCGGATCCGCGAGCTGATGGACCAGGCGACCAGGCTCAGCGATGTGGTCACCCTGGAGGGCGAGTTGAGCACCCGCCAGGCCGACCTGGAGTCCCTCCTCGCCCAGCAGACGTCCCTGAAGGACCGCACGACTCTGGCCACCATCACGCTCTCCCTCTCGGAGACGCCCGTGAAGAAGGAGGCCGCCAAGGACGACGACCCCGGGTTCGTGGACGCGCTCACGGGCGGCTGGGACGCGTTCGTGTCGGTGCTGCGCTGGATCGGCGTGGTGATCGCGGCGGTGCTGCCGTTCGCCGCGGCGGCGGCCCTGCTCGTCCTGCTCTGGCTGCGCCTGATCCGCCCCCGGCTGCCCCGTCGCCCGGCCCCCGCGCCCGCGATGAGCGCGCTGGGCCCGATCCCGACGGCGCACCCGGCACCGGAGCGCCCCCGCGGAGAGGACGAGGACTGAGGGTACGGGCTTGAAATGCCCGGCCCCCGTAGCGTGTTCGCATGAACATGAGCGCTGCAGGGAGTGCACGGGAACGACTGGTCGTGATCGGCGGCGACGCCGCGGGGATGTCCGCGGCGTCGCAGGCCCGCCGCCTCAAGGGCCCGGACGAGCTGGAGATCGTGGCCTTCGAACGCGGCCACTTCACCTCGTACTCGGCGTGCGGCATCCCCTACTGGGTCGGCGGCGACGTCCCCGACCGGGCCCAGCTGATCGCCCGCACCCCCGAGGAGCACCGCGCCCGCGGCATCGACCTGCGCCTGCGTACCGAGGTCACGGAGATCGACGTCGACCGACAGCGCCTACGCGCGCGTGACGTCGATTCCGGCGCCGAGTCCTGGACGTCGTACGACAAACTCGTGATCGCCACCGGCGCCCGCCCGATCCGCCCCGACATGCCGGGCGCCGACGCCCCCGGCGTCCACGGAGTCCAGACCCTCGACGACGGCCAGGCCCTCATCGACACGCTGGCACGCACGCGTGGCTGTATTGATCACGCGCCTACGGAGCGCCAAAGCCTGTGTCGAGACCACGACCGTGCTCAGCCCTCCGGGCCTCCGCGCGCTCGTGGTCTCGACACAGGCGCGCTCCTCCGGCGCGGGCGCGCCGTGGTCGTCGGCGCGGGCTACATCGGCGTCGAGATGGCCGAGGCCCTCATCAACCGCGGCTACGAGGTGACGGTCGTCAACCGCGGCAGCGAGCCCATGTCCACCCTCGACCCGGACATGGGCCGCCTGGTGCACGAGGCCATGGAGGGCCTCGGCATCACCATGGTCAACGACGCGGCGGTCACCAAGATCCTCACCGGCGACGACGGCCACGTGCGCGCGGTGGCCACGGAGGCCGCCGAATACCCGGCGGACGTGGTCGTCCTGGGCATCGGCGTCCGCCCGGAGACCACCCTCGCCGCCCAGGCAGGCCTCCCCCTAGGCACCCACGGAGGCCTGCTGACCGACCTCTCGATGCGCGTACGCGGCCACGCCGACATCTGGGCCGGCGGTGACTGCGTAGAAGTCCTCGACCTGGTCTCCGGTCAGGAACGCCACATCGCGTTGGGCACCCACGCCAACAAACACGGCCAGATCATCGGCACCAACATCGGCGGCGGCTACGCCACCTTCCCCGGCGTCGTCGGCACAGCCGTCAGCAAGGTCTGCGACCTGGAAATCGCCCGCACCGGCCTCCGCGAAAAAGACGCCCGCCGAGCAGGCCTCCAATTCACCTCGGTAACCATCGAATCCACCAGCCGCGCCGGCTACTACCCCGACTCCAACCCCATGACAGTCAAAATGCTCGCCGAACGCCGCACCGGCCGCCTCCTGGGCGTCCAGATCGTCGGCAGAGAGGGCGCAGGCAAGAGGGTCGACATCGCAGCAGTAGCCCTCACAGCACGCATGACAGTGGAACAAATGACGGCCTTGGACCTCGGCTACGCGCCCCCGTTCTCCCCAGTCTGGGACCCGGTACTAGTAGCAGCCAGAAAGGCATCAAAGGCGGTACAACAGCATGCCTAAAGGGGCGCGGGGCTGTGCCCGATATGCGGCTCCGCCGCCTGGGCGCGACAAGCCACAACGAACCCGCACCCCGCAAACAACCCGCACCCCTACGGCGCACCCCGACAATCAACCAGTCCCGTTGATCCGGTCAATAGCCTGACGCGCCTGCTCCGCCGGAGGCCGCGCCGGCAACGACGAAACCGACCCCGTAGAAACCGCGGCCGGCTGCTCCCCGGAGGGCCTCGCATGCGCGGCATTCCGCGCGGACCGCAACCGATGACTGACGGCCTCGTCCAACGTCACCGGCCGCTGCATCTGCGCGGCAAGCCGCCCCGCCTCCTGGCCGAGCCGGGCAATGTCCTCCCAGGGCAGATGCAGCACCAGGGAAACTTCGGCCTCACCATCGGGCAAGGCGTGAATGGGAGGAGTAACTCGGTCGTTCATCGCCTGTTCCTCACGTCATCCCCGCGGAAGCGCCATTCCGCGGTCGGTTGAGGAGACATACGCACGCGCACACGGCACCGTTCACCGATTCGCCACCCTCATCGGGGGCACTACTTCCTTGTGGTCATCCCCGTCCATGACGTGAACCCGACGCGCCGCACCCCTTGGGTGACGTACGCGCTGATCGCGACGAACGTGGTCGTCTTCCTGTCCATGCCGGGCATAGCCGGCTCCGTGGCGGGAGAGAGCAGCCTGGCCCAGCTCTGCCACCTCCAGGCCTTCCTCGACCACTACGCGGCGGTGCCAAGGGAGTTGATCCACCATCAGCTGCCCCAGCTGGTGCCCACCGGTGACGTCGCCGTCGGCCGGCAGGGACCAGGCTGCGTCGTCGGCCCACCGTCCTACGACAAGTCGCCGGAACTGAGCGTCCTCACGGCGATGTTCCTGCACGGCAGCTGGCTGCACCTGCTCGGCAACATGCTCTTCCTGCTGATCTTCGGCAACAACATCGAGGACCGCATGGGCCATGTGCGGTTCACGCTCTTCTACGGCGTCTGCGGCTACGCGGCGTCGTACGGCTTCGCGCTCCTCAACGCCGACTCCGGCGAACCGCTGATCGGCGCGTCCGGGGCGATCGCCGGGGTGCTGGGCGCCTATCTGGTGCTGTATCCGAAGGCCCGCGTCTGGGTCCTCGTGCCCTTCCTGATCTTCCTGCCGCTGCGGCTGCCCGCCTGGCTGGTGCTGGGCTTCTGGTTCGTGCTCCAGGCCGTGTACTCGTCCGGCGAGGGCATCTCCGACGCGGGCACGGTGGCGTACGCGGCGCACATCGTCGGCTTCCTCGCCGGCATGCTGCTCGCCTGGCCGCTCAAGCAGGGCACCCCACCGCCACCGGAGCCGCGCGGCCTGCTGTTCGGCAGGCGGGCCCGGCCCCGGCACACGTGGTGAGTCAGCGGGCGGTGTGGGTGTGGACGTACTCCACGAGGCGGGTCAGCGCGTCCGGGTCGGTGTTCGGCATGACGCCGTGGCCGAGGTTGAAGACATGCCCCTGAAGGCCGGCCGCCGCGTCGAGGACCTCGCGGGTCTTGGTCTCGACGGCTTCCGTGGAGGCGAACAGAACGGTCGGGTCGAGGTTGCCCTGGAGCGCCTTGCCGGGGCCGACGCGGCGGGCGGCCTCGTCCAGCGGGACGCGCCAGTCGACGCCCACGACGTCCGCGCCGGCCTCGCCCATCAGCTTCAGCAGCTCGCCGGTGCCGACACCGAAGTGGATGCGCGGCACCCCGTACCCGGCGACCGCCTCGAACACCTTCGCCGAGGCGGGCATGACCGAGCGCCGGTAGTCGGCGGGGGCGAGCGCGCCGACCCAGGAGTCGAACAGCTGGACCGCTGAGGCGCCCGCCTCGATCTGCACCTTCAGGAAGGCGGCCGTGATGTCCGCGAGGCGGTCGAGCAGGTCGGCCCACAGCTCGGGGTCGCCGTACATCATCGCCTTGGCGTTCTCGTACGTCCGGGACGGGCCGCCCTCGACGAGGTAGCTCGCGAGGGTGAACGGCGCCCCGGCGAAACCGATGAGGGGAGTCGAGCCGAGCTCGTGCGTCAGCAGGCCGATGGCCTCGGTGACGTAACCGACGTCCTCGGGGGTCAGGTCCCGCAGCCGGGCCAGGTCGGCGCGGGTGCGGATCGGCTGCTCGACGACCGGGCCGACCCCGGGCTTGATGTCGAGGTCGAGGCCGATCGCCTTGAGCGGGACGACGATGTCGCTGAAGTAGATCGCCGCGTCCACGTTGTGCCGGCGCACCGGCTGCAGCGTGATCTCGGTGACCAGGTCCGGTCGCATACAGGACTCGAGCATCGGAATGCCCTCACGCACCTTGCGGTACTCCGGCAGCGAGCGCCCGGCCTGCCGCATGAACCACACCGGCGTATGCGGCACACTCTCCCGCCTGCACGCCCTCATGAAGGCGGAGTCATACGTCACCGTCGGCTGCTTGCCCGCAGGGCTGTCATTGACGCTCACGACGAAGAGTCTCGCACGCCCGCCTGACAACCCAGTCCGAGGGCAGCCAACCCAGGGGCGCGGGGAACTGCGCGCCCAGCCCCCACCGGCCCGCACCCGCCCCACGACAGGCAACCACCCCTCCCCGTAGGCGACCAAACCACCAGCGGCAAGGGTGTCTACCCTGCACCCAGCCCCCGTTCCGCTTAATCTGCACCGCATGGCTGCGGCTCAGGGACAACTCTCGGAAGGCGCTGACGGAATGGACGACGCGAAGGAGGGCGCTGCGCATGAACCCACCGCTCCGCCACCCTTCCGCGCCGCCGTCGACGCGCTGCGCACCGCCCGGCTGCGGCCGCAGGTCGAGGTCGAGCCGACGCGCGCGCCCCAGCGCCTGGCCCCCTTCGCCCACGCACTGGAGGCCACGGTCGTCGACGGCGACCAGGATCTGGCCGACGGCCGCCTGGTGCTGCTGCACGACCCGGCCGGACACGACGCCTGGCGGGGCACCTTCCGGCTGGTGACGCTGGTGCGCGCGGAACTGGAACAGGAGATGGCCGCCGATCCGCTGCTGCCCGAGGTGTGCTGGTCGTGGCTGACCGGCGCGCTGCAGGCGCGCGGACTGACGTACGGCGAGCCGAGCGGCACCGTCACGCGGGCGAGCTCGCACTACTTCGGCGGCCTCGCCGAGCGCCCGTCGGCCTCGCAGATCGAGATCCGCGCCTCCTGGACGCCGCGTGAGGGCCTGGGCGGCGTCCCGGACGCGGCGGCTCACCTGGCGTCCTGGTGCGATCTGCTCGCCCAGGTCGCCGGCCTGCCGCCGGCCGGTCCGGGCGACGCTTCGGTGGTGACCCTGCCGCAGCGGCGGGGACCGCAGTCACGCTGACGGCCACCCCAACGGCCGACGCCCGCCTCTCGCTTTGTCGATACGGCCACTTTCAGTCATGAACGAGCCCTCGAACGAACCGATTCGTTCATCGAGCGATCGACAGCCTGTCCGAATTGCCCTGATTGTTACTCACTAGATCGTGATCTTTCTCTAAAGAAACAGAGGTTTGGTGCCGAAGACGACTGTGACCTAGAAGTCGTCCCCGCACCCCAGGAGGCCTGGTGTCCGTTCTCCTCGAGCAGCCCGCAAGCCTGGTCGCCTACCGCCCGAACAAGCCGACCGCCATGGTGGTCGTGGCCGACCCCCGCGTCCGCTCCACCGTCACCCGCCACTTGTGGGCGCTCGGTGTGCGCGACGTCATCGAGGCCTCGTCCATCGCGGAGGCTCGTCCCCGCATCGGCAACCCCCGCGACATCTGTGTCGCCGACGTCCATCTGCCCGACGGTTCCGGCCTCACCCTCCTGTCGGAGACCCGCGCCGCGGGCTGGCCCAACGGCCTCGCCCTCTCCGCCGCCGACGACATCGGCGCCGTACGCAATGCCCTCGCCGGCGGCGTCAAGGGCTACGTCGTCACCGGCACCCGTACGACCGTCGGGCTCCCCACCCGACCGGGCGCCGCCCCCATCGGCGCCGCCGCCGCCCGTATGCACCGCCGCCCCCCGGGTGCCCCGAGCCACCCGGGCGGCTACCGAGAGCTGTCCGGCCGTGAGGTCGAGGTGCTGCGACTGGTGGCGGAGGGCCAGTCGAACAAGGCGATCGGCGTCTCGATGGGCCTGTCCGCCCTGACCGTCAAGAGCCACCTCGCCCGTATCGCCCGCAAGCTCGGCACGGGCGACCGCGCCGGCATGGTGGCGGTGGCCCTGCGCACCGGAATCATCCACTGAGCCCGAACCGAGCCGCCGCATTCGCCTTCGTGAAGCCGTATTCACCTTCGTGAACTCATGAACGGGACCGGCCGCCGGTCCCGCCTCACCAACCCCATGCGTCGTGAACCGGATCATTCACCGACCTGACTGGTTTACGACCCTCAAGCGCCCGTCGACGGAACGTTCCGTCGACGGGCGCTGTCCATACACAGATACCCTTGACATGTGACCGACGCCCAAGAGACCGCAGCAGACAGCTCACTGCGAACCACCGGAGGCGCCCCTCCGGACGACGGCGGAACTTCTGTTACGGGGGCGCCGAACCCTGAACCGATCCCTTTGCTCGAGCCGCGTGACGGGATTCCGCCGGTCGTCGCCGACGACGCCGCGCTCGCCGAGGTGATCGCCGCCTTCGCCGCCGGTTCCGGCCCCGTCGCCGTCGACGCCGAGCGCGCCTCCGGCTACCGCTACGGACAGCGCGCCTATCTCGTCCAGTTGCGCCGCGAGGGCGCGGGCACCGCGCTGATCGACCCCGTGGACTGTCCCGACCTCTCCGGCCTCGGCGAGGCGCTGTCCGGCGTGGAGTGGGTACTGCACGCCGCCACACAGGATCTGCCCTGCCTCAGGGAAATAGGCATGGTGCCGACGCGGCTGTTCGACACCGAGCTGGCCGGGCGGCTCGCCGGGTTCCCGCGGGTCGGGCTCGGGGCGATGGTCGAGGGCGTTCTCGGCTTCGTCCTGGAGAAGGGGCACTCGGCCGTCGACTGGTCCGCCCGCCCGCTGCCCGAACCGTGGCTGCGGTACGCCGCGCTGGATGTCGAGCTCCTCGTCGACCTGCGGGACGCGCTGGAGAAGGAGCTGGACCGGCAGGGCAAGCTGGAGTGGGCCCACCAGGAGTTCGCGGCGATCGCGGCGGCGCCGCCCGCCGAGCCGCGCAAGGATCCCTGGCGTCGTACGTCCGGGATGCACAAGGTGCGGCGGCGGCGGCAGCTGGGCGTCGTGCGCGAGCTGTGGCAGATGCGGGACCGGATCGCGCAGCGGCGGGACGTTTCGCCGGGCAAGGTGCTGAGTGACGCGGCCATCGTGGAGGCCGCGCTCGCTCTTCCGGCCAATGTGCATGCGCTCGCCGCTCTGAACGGGTTCGGGCACCGGATGGGGCGGCGACAGCTGGAGCAGTGGCAGGCGGCGGTGGATCGTGCGAAGGCGCTGGCCGAAGCGCAGTTGCCGCAGCCGGGTCAGGCCGTCACCGGGCCTCCGCCGCCGCGGGCCTGGGCCGACAAGGATCCAGCCGCGGCCGCGCGGTTGTCCGCCGCCCGGGCCGGGGTTTCCGCTTTGGCCGAGGAACTGAACATGCCGCAGGAGAACCTGATCACGCCGGACACGGTGCGGAGGGTTTGCTGGGAGCCGCCGGTGCCGGTTGACGCGGAGGCGGTGGGGGCGGCTCTGGCCGGGTTCGGGGCTCGGGCGTGGCAAGTCGAGCTGGTGACTCCGGTGCTGGTGGAGGCTTTGTCCGCGGAGGCGCCGTAGGAAGTCCAGTGGTGGAGCGGCTGCGGGTTGTTTGTGGCTGGTCGCGCAGTTCCCCGCGCCCCTTTGGGGCGCTTCAGTACTGCCGACTTCAATGTGACCTTCGCCGCTCCCCCTGCCAGGGGTGTGCAGCTACGTTACCCACAAGTAGCATGGGCCTGAGCGCGCGCTCAGCGCTTGCAACGCAGCAGTGCAGATCCCGCACCTCTGGAGGAGAGCCATCGTGCCTCGTACCGTCAGGGATGTCGTCTTCGTCGACGGCGTCCGCACCCCGTTCGGCAAGGCGGGCCCGAAGGGCATCTACCACGAGACCCGCGCCGACGACCTTGTCGTGAAGGCGATCCGGGAGCTGCTGCGCCGCAACCCCGGTCTCGACCCGAAGAAGATCGACGAGGTCGCCATCGCCGCGACGACTCAGATCGGTGACCAGGGCCTCACCCTCGGCCGGACGGCGGGCATCCTCGCCGGTCTGCCGCAGTCGGTGCCCGGCTACTCGATCGACCGCATGTGCGCCGGTGCGCTGACCGCCGTCACCACCACCGCGGGCTCCATCGCCTTCGGTGCGTACGACGCCGTCATCGCCGGTGGTGTCGAGCACATGGGCCGGCACCCCATGGGCGAGGGCGTGGACCCGAACCCGCGGTTCGTCAGCGAGAAGCTGGTCGACGAGTCCGCCCTGTTCATGGGCATGACCGCCGAGAACCTGCACGACCGCTACCCGACCATCACCAAGCAGCGCGCCGACGAATACGCCGTGCGCTCGCAGGAGAAGGCCGCGAAGGCGTACGCCAACGGCAAGATCCAGCAGGACCTGGTGCCGATCTCGGTGCGCCGCACCAACTCTGAGGCCGGTGAGACCGGCTGGGGCCTGGTCACCGCCGACGAGCCGATGCGCCCGGGTACGACGCTGGAGAACCTGGCCGGTCTGAAGACCCCGTTCCGTGTCCACGGCCGGGTCACCGCGGGTAACGCAGCCGGTCTGAACGACGGCGCCACCGCGTCGATCATCGCGAGCGAGGACTTCGCCCGCGAGCACAACCTGCCGGTCAAGATGCGCCTGGTTTCCTACGCCTTCGCGGGCGTCGAGCCGGAGGTCATGGGCTACGGCCCGATCCCGGCGACCGAGAAGGCGCTGGCCCAGGCCGGTCTGTCGATCGAGGACATCAACCTCTTCGAGATCAACGAGGCCTTCGCCGTCCAGGTCCTGGCCTTCCTCGAGCACTACGGCATCGCCGACGACGACGCGCGCGTCAACCAGTACGGCGGCGCCATCGCCTACGGCCACCCGCTCGCCTCCTCCGGCGTCCGTCTGATGACGCAGCTGGCCCGCCAGTTCGAGGAGCAGCCGGAGGTCCGTTACGGCCTCACCACCATGTGCGTCGGCTTCGGCATGGGCGCCACGGTGATCTGGGAGAACCCGCACCACAAGGACGCCGGAGGCAACAAGTGAGCACCGCTGAACTCCTGAAGGGCGCGGCCGAGCTGTTCCCGGACGAGGTCGTCACCCAGGCGCACGTACGCCACCTCGACCTGCCGTACGGCGCCGGGCGCTTCGCGCTGATCACGCTCGACAACGGCTTCGACCACACCAAGCCGACCACATTCGGCCCGGCCTCGCTGGCGAACCTGAACACCGCCATCGACCAGGTCGAGCAGGAGGCCGCGGCCGGCGAGATCGTCGGTGTCGGTGTCACCGGCAAGCCGTTCATCTTCGCCGTCGGCGCCGACCTCAAGGGCGTCGAGCTGCTGAAGAAGCACGACGACGCGCTCGCCATCGGCAAGGGCGGCCACGAGGTCTTCAAGCGCCTCGCCGGCCTCGCCGTGCCGACCTTCGCGTACTACAACGGCGCCGCGATGGGCGGTGGCGTCGAGGTCGGTCTGCACTGCAAGTACCGTACCGTCTCAAAGGCGCTCCCGGCCTTCTCGCTCCCCGAGGTCTTCCTGGGCCTGGTCCCGGGCTGGGGCGGCTGCACGATCCTGCCGAACCTGATCGGTGCCGACAAGGCCGTCTCGGTGATCATCGAGAACAGCCTCAACCAGAACAAGCAGCTCAAGGGCCAGCAGGTCTTCGACCTGGGCATCGCCGACGCCATCTTCGAGGGCGCCGACTTCCTGGAGCAGTCGCTGATCTGGACCGCCCAGGTGCTGAAGGGCGACGTCGAGGTCGAGCGTCCGGTGATCGACCGCGGTGAGGCCTGGGACCACGCCGTCGCCAAGGGCCGTTTCATCGCCGACGGCAAGGTGCACGGGGCCGCTCCGGCCGCCTACCGCGCCCTCGACATCATCGCCGCCGCCAAGAACGGCGACCTGCAGCAGGGTTACGACGCCGAGGACAAGGCCCTCGCCGACCTGATCATGGGTGGCGAACTGCGTGCCGGTATCTACGCGTTCAACCTGGTGCAGAAGCGCGGCAAGCGCCCGGCGGGTGCGCCGGACAAGAACCTGGCGCGTCCGGTCACCAAGGTGGGCGTGGTCGGCGCGGGCCTGATGGCATCGCAGCTGGCTCTTCTCTTCCTGCGCCGCCTGGAGGTGCCGGTCGTGCTGACCGACATCGACCAGGAGCGCGTCGACAAGGGTGTGGGCTACGTCCACGCCGAGATCGAGAAGCTGCTCGGCAAGGGCCGTATCAACCAGGACAAGGCCAACCGCCTGAAGGCCCTGGTCAGCGGTGTCCTGGACAAGGCCGAGGGCTTCGCGGACGCCGACTTCATCATCGAGGCCGTGTTCGAGGAGATCGGCGTCAAGCAGCAGGTGTTCGCGGAGGTCGAGGCGGTCGCCCCGGCGCACGCGATCTTCGCGACGAACACCTCCTCCCTCTCCGTCACGGAGATGGCGTCGAAGCTGAAGAACCCCGAGCGGGTCGTCGGCTTCCACTTCTTCAACCCGGTCGCCGTCCTGCCGCTCCTCGAGATCGTCCGCGGCGAGCAGACGGACGACGCCTCGCTGGCCACGGCGTTCGCCGTCGCCAAGAAGCTGAAGAAGACGGCGGTCCTGGTGAAGGACGCGCCGGCGTTCGTCGTGAACCGCATCCTCACCCGCTTCATGGGCGAGATCCAGAACGTCATCGACGAGGGCACGCCGGTCGAGGTGGCGGAGAAGGCGGTGGAGCCCCTGGGCCTGCCGATGTCTCCGCTCGTCCTCCTGGAGCTGGTCGGTCCCGCGATCGGTCTGCACGTCTCGGAGACCCTCAACCGGGCCTTCCCGGACCGCTTCACGGTCTCCCCGAACCTCGCGGCCGTCGTCAAGGCGGGCAAGCGCGGCTTCTACGTGTACGACTCCGGGAAGCCGGAGCTCGACCCCGAGGTGGCCGCGCTGCTCAAGCAGGGCGATGTCGTCCTGACCGAGGAGCAGGTGCGGGCGCGCGTCCTGGACGCGGTGGCGCAGGAGATCGGGCTCATGCTCGACGAGGGTGTGGTCGCCGAGGCCCAGGACATCGACCTCTGCCTGATCACCGGCGCCGGCTGGCCCTTCCACCTGGGCGGCATCACGCCGTACCTGGACCGCGAGGGCGTGTCGGAGCGCGTGAACGGGAAGCGGTTCCTGGAAGCGGGCGTGGCCAGCGTCCCCGTATAAACCGCTGATGATGTACGTCGGTGCCCCGCACGCCAACCGGTGTGCGGGGCACCGGCGTTGTCGTCGCTAGAGGTCTTCCTGCCAGGCGGCGAGTGCGAGGCCGGGCTCGTCCTTCTGGCGGGCGAGGCGCAGGACGCCGTCCGGGGTCATGCTGGCGGCCACGACACGTCCCTCGGCGTCCTCCGCCAGGGCGACCCGGGTGCCTGACGGAAGCTGCGGGCCGGACTCCGTCCACCACAGGCCCGCCGACTCCTGTTCGGTCGGGTAGGCGGCGAAGGCGACCCGGCCGGAGGCCGAGCGCTGCGCGAGCAGGGTGCAGTCGTGGCCGTCCAGGACGCAGCGGAAGGTGGCCACCGGGCCGGGGCCCACGGCGGCGATGAGCGCGACCGGGTCGCCGCCGCCCGGCCGCCACGCGTACAGCATGCCCTCGGGGTCCGCGAAGAACAGCGTCGTGTGCTCCTTCGACGTCGGCAGCGCGCTCAGCGTGCCCGGCTCGATGCGGACGGGCAGGGGATCGGCCGCGACCGGGCGGGCGCCGGGTTCCTGCTGATGCCAGCTCAGGATCCCGTCGGGGTTGGTGCCGTACACCTCGACGAGGCCCGACTCCCCGGTGACGGCGACGAGTTCCTCGTGGACCCTGGAGCCCCTGAGGTTGTGCCAGGCGTTCCAGCCGCCGCGTTCCTTCTGGTTGATGGTGTGGACGCCCTTGCTGCGGTTGCGCACGAAGAGGTACGCCCGGCCCTCGGCGTCGACGGCGACGGCCGGGGTGCCGGTCCGGTCGCCGTTCTTCTGGGGATGGCCGATCGGGATCCAGTCCAGGGGCGCGAGCAGGGGCCGGAAGTGTGTGGAGTGCACCAGGCCCGACTCGCCCGGCACCGTGGGCCGCCAGGCGACCAGATGGGCGTAGCCGTCGGCACCTTGGCCGACCGCGAACCCCGCGTGCACACTCTGCTCGCCGCCCACGCGGCGCGGGGCGTCCCAGGTGCCGCCGGGGACGCGTTCCGCCCGGCACAGGACGGCGTCGTCCGACAGCCAGTAGACGCCGAGGCGGCCGTCGCGGCCGCGGATGAGCCAGTCGCCGTTCACCGCCTCACTCTAATCGGGGCGGACCACGCTCCGGGGATCGGCCCCCGCCTGGTCACAGCCGTGCGGGCCGACACTTCTCCTGCACGGCCGGACGGCCGCGCCCGCGTCTTCCGGCGCCGAAACCGGGCAGGCATTCCCCTACGTTGGACAGACGTGGCACTCGCGCACACCCGCGACACAGAAAGTTGACGCAGATGACCGACCAGCTGACCGTGAGCGTCCTGGGCACCGGGATCATGGGGGCCGCGATGGCCCGTAACCTCGCGAAGTCCGGCCTCGCCGTGCGGGCCTGGAACCGCACCCGCGCCAAGGCGGAACCCCTCGCCGCCGACGGTGCGTACATCGCCGACACGCCCGCCGACGCGGTCCGGGGCGCCGATGTCGTACTGACCATGCTGTACGACGGTCCCGCCGCGCTGGACGTCATGGACGAGGCCGCGCCCGGCCTGCGTTCCGGCGCCGTCTGGGTGCAGTCCACCACCGCCGGGCTCGACTCGATCGCCGATCTGGCGGCCTTCGCCCAGGCACACGACCTGGTGTTCTACGACGCGCCCGTGCTGGGCACCCGGCAGCCCGCCGAGGCCGGGCAGCTCACCGTGCTCGCCGCCGGGCCGGAGCGGGGGCGGAGGACCGTGACGCCGGTGTTCGACGCGGTCGGTGCGCGCACCGTGTGGACCGGGGAGGACGGGGCGGCGGGCACCGCGACGCGGCTGAAGCTGGTGGCCAACAGCTGGGTGATCGCCGCGACCAACGCCACCGGTGAGGTGCTGGCGCTGGCCAAGGCGCTCGAGGTGGATCCGCAGGGCTTCTTCGACCTCATCGCGGGTGGGCCGCTCGACATGGGGTATCTGCGGGCGAAGGCCGGGCTCGTACTGGAGAACCGGCTGACGCCCCCTCAGTTCGCGGTGACGACCGCGGCGAAGGATGCGCGGCTGATCGTCGAGGCGGCTGCGCGGCGCGGGGTACGGCTGGATGGCGCGGCGGCCGGTGCGCAGCGGTTGGAGCGGGCGGTTGTGCAGGGGCATGGGGGCGAGGACATGGTGGCGGCGTATTTCGCCAGCTTTGACGAGAAGTCGGAGGACTGAGCGCGGGGGTGAGTGCTGGGCGGGGGTGGGTCGCGCAGCCCGGCGCGAGGGCTGAGGCGGCGTGGGTCGCACAGCCGCCGCGCCGTCGTGGCCGGGGTGGGGTGGGCCGCGCAGCCCGGCGCTGACGGGGTGCCGCCTGCGCCCACCCGTGCCGCCCCAGGCGGCACGCATGCCCGCAGCTGGGCGGGACGGGGGTCCGCAGCTTGGCGCGACGGCAACCCGCCGCCTGCAGGGTGGGCGCCGACCCAGACCGCACGCATGCCCGCGGCTGGGCGGGACGGGGGTCCGCAGCTTGGCGGGACGGCAGCCCGTCGGCTGCAGGGTGGGCGCCGACCCAGACCGCACGCATGCCCGCAGCTGGGCGGGACGGGAGTCCGCAGCTTGGCGGGACGGCAGCCCGTCGGCTGCAGGGTGGGCGCCGACCCAGACCGCACGCATGCCCGCAGCTGGGCGGGACGGGAGTCCGCAGCTTGGCGGGACGGCAGCCCGTCGGCTGCAGGGTGGGCGCCGACCCAGACCGCACGCAGGCCCGCAGCTGGGCGGGACGGGAGTCCGCAGCTTGGCGGGACGGCAGCCCGTCGGCTGCAGGGTGGGCGCCGACCCAGACCGCACGCATGCCCGCAGCTGGGCGGGCGCCGCGTGCGATCCTAGGCCCATGAATGACGAATCTCCGCTGCTCGTCATCGTCGACGCGGCCAATGTCGTCGGGTCGGTGCCCGATGGGTGGTGGCGGGATCGGCGGGGGGCTGCGGAGCGGTTGCGGGATGTGCTGGCTGCTGATGGGGTGCCGGGGCATTCCGGGGCCGTGGAGATCGTGCTCGTTGTCGAGGGGGCCGCTCGGGGGGTCGAGGCCGTGCCCGGCGTGCGGGTCGAGGGGGCGAGTGGGAGCGGGGACGATCACATGGTCGAGCTGGTCGCGCGGGCGGACGGACGGGACTGTCTCGTCGTCACGGCCGACCGTGAACTGCGGCGCCGGGTGACGGAGTTGGGCGCGGAGGTCACCGGCCCCCGGTCGATCCGCCGGCGGTGATCTCGTACCCGGCGAGCGACAGCCGCATCCCGCACTGGTCCTCGGCCTCCACCGTCACCCGCTGCCCCCAGTGGGCGGTGAGGCGCTGCGCCACGTCGACCAGACGGCGGCGCTCCTGCGGGGTGTAGGCGGGGAAGCGGGTCCAGCCGCGTTCGGCGATCTGGTGGCCGAGTTCGTGGAACAGGGCGGACCTGGTGCGCTGTTCCTCCTCGTCGGTGAGCGGGGTGGACTCTTCGCCTTCCGTGTACCGCACGTTGTACAGGTCTCGGATCACTGATGGCTCGCCGTTCCGGTCGGGTACGTGTCCGACGAGCCTACCGACCCCGCGGTCTCCGCCGGAGCGGGCCCGCGGGGCCGGATCGGTGGCTCGGTCGGCTACTGGGCGTCGCCGGGCTTCGGCGGCTTCACCACGTCGCTGACCTTCGTCTCCGCGTGCCGTCCGAGACGGCTGTGGGAGCGGCCGTAGACGAAGTACACGACGAAGCCGGCGGCCATCCAGATGGCGAAGCGGAGCCAGGTCTCGGCGGGCAGGTTGAGCATCAGCCACAGCGAGGCGCACACCGACAGGATCGGGATGAACGGCACCCACGGGGTGCGGAAGGCCCGGTGCAGGTCGGGGCGGCTGCGCCGCAGGATGATCACGCCGATCGCGACGACCACGAAGGCGAACAGCGTGCCGATGTTCACCAGCTCCGCCAGCTCGCTGAGCGGGGTGAAGCCGGCGAGGATCGCGATGAGCACGCCGAGCAGGATGGTCGGCCGGTGCGGGGTCTTGAACCGCGGATGGACGTGGGAGAAGAAGCGCGGCAGCAGCCCGTCACGGCTCATCGCGAAGAAGACCCGGGTCTGGCCGAGCAGCAGGATCATGCAGACCGTCGTCAGGCCGACCGCGGCGCCGAAGCTGATGAAGCCCGCGAACCAGGGATGCCCGGTGGCCTTGAAGGCGTCGGCGAGCGGGGCGGTGATCGACAGATCTGTGTAGTGCTGCATGCCGGTCACGACGATCGACACGGCGACATACAGGGTCGTGCAGATGAGGAGCGATCCGAGGATGCCGCGGGGCATGTCGCGCTGTGGGTTCTTGGTCTCCTCGGCGGCCGTGGCGACGACGTCGAAGCCGATGAAGGCGAAGAAGACGACGGAGGCGGCGGTGAAGATGCCCATCACGCCGAAGTTGGCGGGCGCCCAGCCGAAGATCAGCTGGATGAGCGGGGATTGCAGGCTATCCCCCGCGTCCACGGGCTGCGCCTTCGGAATGAACGGGTCGTAGTTGTCGCCGTCGATGAAGAAGGCGCCCGCGATGATCACGGTCAGTACCACCGTCACCTTGATGGCGACGACGAGCGAGGTGACCCGCGCGGAGAGCTTGGTGCCGACCACGAGGATGGCGGTGAGCAGCAGGACGAGCGCGGCGGCGAGGATGTCGAAGCCGAAGCCGTCGGCGCCGTCTCTGGTGCCGAGCGCCTCGGGCAGCTCCCAGCCCGCGTTGTCCATCAGGGAGGCGACGTAGCCGGACCAGCCGACGGCCACCACCGCCGTGCCGAGCGCGAACTCCAGGACCAGGTCCCAGCCGATGGTCCAGGCGGGCAGTTCGCCGAGAGAGGCGTACGAGAACGTGTACGCGGAGCCCGCCACCGGGACCGTGGAGGCGAACTCGGCGTAGCAGAGCGCGGCGAGCGCGCAGACGACGCCGGCCGCGACGAAGGCCAGCGCGACGGAGGGACCGGCGTTGTTCTTGGCGACCGTGCCGGTGAGGACGAAGATGCCGGTGCCGATGATGACGCCGACGCCGAACACCGTCAGATCGAGCGCGGACAAGGATTTCTTGAGCGCGTGCTCGGGTTCCTCGGTATCGAGGATGGACTGCTCGACCTTCTTCGTCCTGAAGAGGGTGCTGCTCACGGGCGTACCTCCCACGCTGTGTCGTCCTCGACATGATCGAGAGGGGGCGTGGTGCGTATGCCCCGGCGCGGTTCGTTTCACACGGATGGGCCGGTTTCACCACCCTTCGCGGTGGTGGAACCGACCCATCCGGACGCGGAGTGAGGCGCTAAGCGCTCCGCTGGAAGTCCGGTGCTTGTCCGCGGGTCCGTCGTGGCTGGTCGCGCCCACGCGGCGGAGCCGCA
Organism: Streptomyces sp. NBC_00457; assembly: GCF_036014015.1. NCBI lineage: Bacteria > Bacillati > Actinomycetota > Actinomycetes > Kitasatosporales > Streptomycetaceae > Streptomyces > Streptomyces sp. NBC_00457. Next base: position 2,856,963 of record NZ_CP107905.1, read on the forward strand.
CATTGATACAGCCCCGCGCCCCTTCGGGGCGCTGCCGAACCGTACCGGACTTCACCGGGCCCGCTTAGTCGCGCGCGGGCTCCACGGTGGCCTCCGGACGGTCGAAACGGCCGTCCAGCTTGGAGACCAGCCCGGTGACCTGGCGGGCGATGTCGGGCGCGGTCAGCCCGATCTCGGCCATGACCTCCTTGCGGGAGGCGTGGTCGAGGAAGCGCGGCGGGATGCCGAAGTCGCGCAGCGGGACGTCGACGCCGGCGTCACGCAGGGCCTGGGCGATCGTCGAGCCGACACCGCCGACGCGGGAGTTGTCCTCGACGGTGACGACCACGCGGTGCCGCTCGGCGAGGGGCGCCATGGCCTCGTCGACGGGCTTGACCCAGCGCGGGTCGACGACGGTCGTGGAGATGCCCTGCTTGTCGAGCAGGGAGGCAATCTCCAGGCACATCGGCGCCAGGGCGCCCACCGAGACCAGGAGCACGTCCGGCGTCTCCGTCCCCGGCTCGCGCAGTACGTCCATGCCGCCGACGCGGCCCACGGCGGGTACGGCGGGGCCGACGGCGCCCTTCGAGAAGCGGACCACGGTCGGCGCGTCGGTCACGTCGACGGCCTCGCGCAGCTGGGCGCGGACCTGGTCGGCGTCGCGCGGGGCGGCCAGCCGCAGCCCGGGGACGACCTGGAGGATCGACATGTCCCACATGCCGTTGTGGGAGGCGCCGTCGGTGCCGGTGACGCCGGCCCGGTCCAGTACGAACGTCACACCGCACTTGTGGAGGGCGACATCCATCAGGACCTGGTCGAAGGCACGATTGAGGAATGTGGCGTACACCGCGAACACCGGATGCAGACCGCCCGTGGCCAGGCCCGCCGCGGAGACGGCGCCGTGCTGCTCGGCGATCCCGACGTCGTAGACCCGCTCCGGGAAGGCCTTGGCGAACCGGTCGAGGCCGACCGGCTGGAGCATGGCCGCGGTGATGGCGACGATGTCCTCGCGCTCCTTGCCGAGCTTGACCATCTCCTCGCCGAAGACGGAGGTCCAGTCGGCGCCGGAGGAGGCGATCGGCAGGCCCGTGTCGGGGTGGATCTTGCCGACGGCGTGGAAGCGGTCGGCCTCGTCCTGGAGGGCGGGCTGGTAGCCGCGGCCCTTCTCGGTGAGGCAGTGCACGATGACGGGCCCGCCGAAGCGCTTCGCCCGCGCCAGCGCGGACTCCAGGGCTTCGATGTCGTGGCCGTCGATCGGGCCGACGTACTTCAGGCCGAGGTCCTCGAACATGCCCTGGGGCGCGATGAAGTCCTTCAGGCCCTTCTTGGCGCCGTGGAGGGTCTCGTAGAGCGGCCTGCCGACGACGGGCGTGCGGTCGAGGATCTCCTTCGTCCGGGTGAGGAAGCGCTCGTACCCGTCGGTCGTCCGCAGCGTGGCCAGGTGGTTGGCGAGACCGCCGATGGTGGGCGCGTACGACCGTTCGTTGTCGTTGACGACGATGACGAGCGGGCGGTCCTTGGCCTCGGCGATGTTGTTGAGGGCTTCCCAGGCCATGCCGCCGGTCAGGGCGCCGTCACCGATCACGGCGACCACGTGGTCGTCGCGTTTACGGATCTCGTTCGCTTTCGCGAGGCCGTCGGCCCAGCCGAGGACCGTGGAGGCGTGCGAGTTCTCGATGACGTCGTGCTCGGACTCGGCCTGCGAGGGGTAGCCGGACAGTCCGCCCTTCATCTTCAGCCTGCTGAAGTCCTGGCGGCCGGTGAGCAGCTTGTGCACATAGGACTGGTGGCCGGTGTCCCAGAGCACCTTGTCCTTGGGTGACTCGAAGACCCGGTGCAGCGCGATGGTGAGCTCGACCACGCCGAGGTTCGGGCCGAGGTGGCCGCCGGTCTTGGAGACGGCTTCGACCAGGAAGCTCCGGATCTCCTCCGCCAGCAGGGCCAGCTCCTCCAGGCTGAGCCGGTCCAGATCGCGCGGTCCCCTGATGCGGGTCAGCAGCGGCACCCGTGCCTCCTTGCAGTAGAGCTGATCGAGCTGTTGCCGGGCCTGTCGAGTCTAATGTTCCGCCTGAGCGGGCGATGCCCGGGCGGTGCGTCATAGGTCACGCGATCGGCTGTACCCAGCTTGTGGCAGTCCTACGACATGACTGTTGCCCGGCACCTGAAGATGCCGGGCAACAGTCACGCCACTAAGGGGCGCGGGGAACTGCGCGACCAGCCACAGCCGACCCGCGGCCCGCGAACGACCTGTCTAGGCACGACCTGCCGTCTTCTGCGTCTTACGGGTGATCGAGTCAATGACCACCGTCGTCAGCAGAACACCCGCAGTGATCATGTACTTCACCGGCTCCGCGATGGACTCCAACTGCAGCCCGTACTGGATCGACACGATCACCAGCACACCCAGCAGCGCGTTCCACGTACGCCCACGCCCACCGAACAGCGACGTACCACCGATGACCGCCGCGGCGATCGCGTTCATCAGCAGGTCACCCGTACCGGCACTCTGGTTGGCGGACGCGATCTTCGAGGCCAGGAACAGACCACCGATCGCCGCGAACCCACCCGAGATCGCGAACACCGAGATCCGAATCGCGGTGACGTTGATGCCCGCACGGCGGGACGCCTCCACGCTGCCGCCGAGGGCGAAGATCTTGCGGCCGTACGAGGTACGCCGCAGCACGAAGTCGGTCAGGAACAGGAAGCCCAGGAAGATCACCGTGGCCAGCGGCAGGCCCTTGTACTGGTTGTACATGGCCGCCGCGGCGAAGGAGACGATGGCCAGCAGCACCGTCCGCATGAGCGTGTCGCTGAGCGGCCGGGACGGAACGCCCGCTGCCTCCCGGCGCCGGTTGCCCAGGAACGACGTGATGAAGAAGACGGCGACCATCACGACCGCGAGACCGTACGCGGCAGCCACGTCGCTGAAGAAGTACGTGGTCAGATTGCCGATGAAGCCGTCGCTGTCGAGGTTGATCGTGCCGTTCTCGCCGAGCGTCTGGAGCATGAAGCCCAGCCAGAACAGCAGACCCGCCAGGGTCACGGCGAAGGCGGGAGCGCCGAGCACCGCGAAGAAGAAGCCGTGTGCCGCGCCGATGGCCGCACCGGCGGCGACGGCGAAGAGCACCGCCATCCACTCGGGCCAGCCCTGGTTGACGGCGAGGACGGCCGCGATGGCGCTGGCCGCGCCGCTGACCGAGCCGACCGACAGGTCGATCTCGCCGAGCAGCAGCACGAAGACGATGCCGACGGAGATCATGCCCGTGCCGACCATCGTGACGGTGATGTCGCTGATGTTCTGCGCGGACAGGAACTGCGAGTTCAGGGTCTGGAAGACGACGCAGATGACGACCAGGCCGATGATGACCGGCAGGGAGCCCAGCTCGCCCGCCTTGATCTTCCGCTTGAACTCGCCGAGGTAGCCGGCCAGGCCCCGCTCGCGCACCAGCAGCCGCGGGTCGACCGCGGTCACCGCGGCCGCGGCGGCCTCGGGGTTCTCGACGGCGTGCGCGTCCTGCGGGGACGAGGAGGTCTTGTCGATGCTCACTGTTAAACCTCCCCGGTCGTGCGCGCCGCACGGCGGGTCACGGCGTTGTCGGTGGCGCCGGTGATGGCGGAGATGATCTCCTCCTGCGAGGTCGTCTTGACCTCGAAGACGCCGTTGTTCTGACCCAGTCGCAGCACGGCGACCTTGTCGGCCACGGCCTTCACATCGGCCATGTTGTGGCTGATGAGGATGACCGCGTGGCCGCGCTCACGCAGCCGCTCCACCAGGTCGAGGACCTGGGCGGTCTGCTCGACACCGAGGGCCGCGGTGGGCTCGTCGAGAATGACCAGCTTGGGCTCGCCGAGCATGGAGCGGGCGATGGCCACGGTCTGGCGCTGACCGCCGGAGAGCGAGGCGATCGGGATACGGACACTGGGGATGCGGATGGAAAGCGTCTTCAGCAGCTCCTGCGAGCGGCGCTCCATCTCGACCTCGTCGAGGACGCCCCACTTCCTCAGCTCACGGCCGAGGAACAGGTTGCCGACGACGTCGATGTTGTCGCACAGCGCGAGGTCCTGGTAGACCGTCGCGATGCCCAGGGCCTGGGCGTCGTGCGGCCGGTTGATCGAAACGGCCTTGCCGTCCCATTCGATGACGCCCTCATCGATGGGGTGTACGCCGGCAATTGTCTTGACCAGCGTGGACTTTCCGGCGCCGTTGTCGCCGACGAGGGCGACCACCTCGCCGGAGTGGACCTCAAGCTCTACGTCGGTGAGCGCCTGAACGGCACCGAATCGCTTGGAGACCCCGCGCAACGCCAGCACGGGCGTAGCGGACACGTGAACCATCTCCTTCGCCGCCTGACCCGGCGGGAGGTTGTGCAGAAAGATTTGGGGGATGTTCCGTCCGGCGCCCCGCAACGAGCTTGCGGGGCTGTGTGTATGCGGGGCGCCGGAGGAGCCTGGAGAGCGGCAGTCCCAGTACGGGAGTTCGGACAAGGATTCCCGAATTCCCGTACGTTCACAGGGACTTGTGGCTGTTTACTTCAGACCGATCTTGTCGCAGGCCGACTTGTACTTGGCCGTGCAGATCTCGTCGATCGTGTAGACGCCGTCCTTGATGACGGTGTCGTTGATGTTGTCCTGGGTCATCGAGGTGACCGGGACCAGAACCGAGGGAACGTCCTTGGCGCTGCCGCTGTCGACCTTGTCCTTGGCGATGGAGTCCAGGGACTCGCCCTTGGCGAGCGCGACAGCCATCTCGGCGGCGGCGTTGGCCTCGGGGGCGTACGGCTTGTAGACGCTCATGAACTGGTCGCCGGTGACGATGCGCTGGACGGCGGCGAGTTCGGCGTCCTGGCCGGTGACCGGAGCGTCGATGCCGGCCGACTTCAGGGCGGTGATGATGCCGCCCGCCATGCCGTCGTTGGCGGAGTAGACACCGATGATCTTGTCCTTGCCGAGCGCCGAGATCGCCGACTCCATGTTGGCGTTGGCGTTGTCCGGCGACCACTCCTTGGTGTCGTACTCCTTGCCGATGTTCACCTTGCCGTCGAGGACGGAGTGCGCGCCCTCCTTGAACTGGGCGGCGTTCGGGTCGGTGACGGAACCGTTCATCATGACGACCTGGCCGTCCTTGGCCTTGTCGCCCAGCGCCTTGAGCAGGGCCTCGCCCTGGGTCTTGCCGACCGAGACGTTGTCGAACGAGGTGTAGGCGCTGATCGGGCCCTCGGCGAGGCGGTCGTAGGCGACGACCTTGATGCCGGCGTCCACGGCCTTCTGTACGGAGTTCTGGATGGCCTTGGCGTCCACGGCGTCCAGGATCAGCACGTCCACCTTGTTGGTGATCATCGTGTCGACCTGCTGGGCCTGGAGGTTGGCGTCCTGGCGGGCGTTGTTGTACTGGATCTCCGCCTTGTTGTTCGTCAGCTCCCCGATCTTCTTCTCGATCAAGGGGCGGTCGAACTTCTCGTACCGCGCGGTCTTGTTCTCCGGAAGCAGGAGACCGACCTTGATGTTGTCACCCTTGGCGGCGGTACCAGCGGTCTCGCTGCCTCCGTCGGCTTCCTCAGCGCTGCCACAGGCGGCGAGGGAAACGGCCATCGCACCTGCGGCAATGGCAACGGCGGCACGACGCATACGCGTGTTCACTTCAGAAACCTCCCTGACGAGGCCGCGTCGTTGCGGCCGAGGTGGCTGGAAGTCAACTCGGCCACACGTGCGACGTCAAGAAGTAAATCCTTAACGGGTTGGCAACGGTGCCATCCGTTCTCTAAGTGAAGACAGGGGCAGCGGCCGTCAACGACCCGTCCAAAAGGGTCGAATCACCCATCTCACTGAGCGCCAGCGCAAGGGCCCCGAGGACCTCCGCGCGGCCGCCAAGTGCCCCTGGCAACACCGAGAGCTGACGTGCGGCACTCGGGATCGCGTACCGGCCGACCGACTCCCTGATGGGCCCGAGCACCAGCTCACCGGCCTCGGCGAGATCACCGCCGAGGACCACTCGGCTCGGGTTGAGCAAATTGCAGAGATTGGCGACTCCACTGCCGATGTGACGGCCGACGTCGGCGATCACCCGACGGCAGCCAGGGTCTCCGTCCCGCGCCAGCCGTACGACGCCTTCCATGGTCAGATCGGTGCCGTGGCTGGACTGGAGGAGCGGGAGCACATAGCGCGCGGCCGTGAAGGTCTCCAGGCAGCCCCGGTTGCCGCAGCGGCAGACGGGACCGGACTCATCAAGAGTAATATGCCCGATTTCTCCCGCTGTGCCACCCGGGCCGCGGTAGATCTTGCCGTTGATGACCAGACCGGCGCCGACACCACTGGCGACCTTGATGTACGCCAGGTCCCTCGCACCCCGGCCGCTGCCCCAGACCATCTCGCCGAGGGCGGCCAGGTTGGCGTCGTTGTCGACATGGACGGGCACGCCGAGCCGCCCCCGCAGCTCCTCGGCGGGCTTGGTGCCGGTCCAGCCCGGCAGGATCGCGGTGGAGCCCAGGGTGCCCGACTCGACGTCGATCGGTCCCGGCACGCCCAGGCCCACGCCCGCGACCTTGGAACTGTCCACTCCGGTCGCCGCGATCAGCCGGTTGACCAGCTCTTCCGCCCGGTCGAAGCTCTGCGTGGCGGAGGCGTCCACATCGAGCGGCTCGGCCTCCTCGGCCAGCACCTGATGGGCGAGATTCCCGACCGCGACGCGCAAATGCGTATGCCCGAAGTCCACCCCGATCACGATCCCGGCGTCCCCGCTCAGGGAGACGCTGCGGGCCCTGCGGCCGCCCGCCGAAGTGGGTGTGACCTCGACCGTTCCGCCGTCCTTGAGCTCCCGGACGATGTTGGAGACCGTCGCCGCGGACAGTCCGGTCGTCCTCGCGATCTCCGCCTGCGTGAGCGAGCCCGCCAGCCGTACGGCCCGGACGACCCGCTCCAGGTTGGCTCGGTGCAGCGACGACTGCGACCCCGGAGTCTCCACGACGACCTCCTGCGCGCGGGACCGCTTCAATGAGGCCCCGTCTATGTCCAACTAGTGAACTCTAAGCTGAGCTGTTCGGGTCGCCTCCCGTCAAGAGGTTGAACCGGATCGGGGCGCTCGCGCATGCCTGTGCGCGCCGCCCCGACGCGGGAGCGGCGCGCGGCCGGACCGTCGCGGAGTGTTACTTCAGGGTCGCCGAAGTCAGACCCGCCTGCACCTGACGCTGGAAGGACAGATACACGACCAGCATCGGGATCATCGCGATCGTCACGCCCGCGAACAGCACGGGGAGGTCGGAGGCGTACCCCTGCTGCTGTTGCAGCTGGATGAGGCCTTGAGTGAGGACATAGCGCTCGGGGTCGTCACCGCTTTGCGGCTGCATCAGGACCGTCGGCAGGATGAACTGGTTCCACTGCCCGAGCGTATTGAAGATGCCGACGCTGAGCAGGCCCGGCTTCGCCATCGGCAGCATCACCTGGAAGAAGGTCCGGGTGTGCGAGGCCCCGTCCAGGACGGCCGCCTCGAAGACCGCTGTCGGCAGGGTCCGGAAGAAGGCGTGCATGAAGAACACCGTGAACGGCATCGAGTAGGCGACATAGACCAGGATCAGCCCCTGATACGTGTTCAGCATGTCCAGCCGCTTGACCATGAAGAACAGCGGGACCAGCGCCAGGAACACGGGGAACATCGCGCCCGCGACGAAGAAGTAGTACAGGAAGCGGTTCCCCCAGAACTGGTAGCGGGCCAGCACGTACGCCGCCATCGAGCCGAACAGCATCGTCAGCGGCACCGAGAACACCAGCACGATGACCGTGTTGACGAAGTAGTCGCCGATGCCCTTGTCCCAGGCGCGGGAGAAGACGTCGAACGACCAGTTCTCCGGCCAGCCGAACGCCGAACCGCCGATCTGTGCGTCGGTCCTGAAGGAACTCAACATCAGCCACAGCAGCGGCAGCACGATCAGCAGCGCCCACAGGGCGAGGAAGCCGTGCGAGAAGACGTTCAGTACGACGCCTTCGCTCCGCTCGTCCCCCGGGCGGGCCGGGGCCTTGCCGACCGGGGGCTGGGCCGGGACGGAACCGCCTGTGGCGGCGGTCTCCTTGAGGGGTGCGCTCATCGTCGTCTCTCCGGCTCAGAACTCGATGCGGTCGCGGCGGGTGGCGCGCAGCATGACGGCGGACACGATCAGGGTGAGGACCAGCATGACGACGCCCATCGCACAGGCGTAGCCGCTCTTGCCGTACAGCAGGAAGTTCCGCATCATCACGGTCGCCATGACCTCGCTGTGGTGGTCGGGGCCACCGCCGTAGTCACCGGACGTCATGGTGGCGACGAGGATGAACATGTCCATCGCCGCGATGCCGAGATAGACCCACGCGGTCTGCACGGAGTCCCACAGCAGCGGCAGCGTGATGCGGAAGAAGGACTGGGCGCGGCCGGCGCCGTCGATGAGCGCGGCCTCGTAGATGTCCCTGGGGATGGACTGCATGGCGGCGGAGAACAGCACCAGATAGAAGCCGACGCCGTGCCAGACGACGACCGCGATCAGCGCCCACAGCACGAAATTCGGCTCGTTCAGCCACTCGACGGGGCTGTCGGCGTCGACGAGCCCCAGTTTGATCAGGAAGCCGTTGAGCATGCCGCCGCCGTCGCTGCGGTACACGGCGCCGAAAAGCACGGCGAGGATCGCGAGTGACAGCACTTGCGGGAAGAAGTAGACGACTCTGTAGAACTTGGAGCCGGCGACTCCCGAGACACCGCCGGACCGGCTGCGCCCGCCCGCGTTCAGCATGAAGGCGAAGAACAGGGCGAGCAGAATGGTGATCACCGGGATGAACACCAGGAACAGGACGTTGTGCCAGATGGCCCCCATGAAGATGTCGTCTTGGAACAGCGCTTTGTAGTTGTCCAGTCCGACGAAACTGAAGGTCTGCGACTGACCCTTCCAGTCGGTCAGCGAATAGCCGAACGTCTGGATGTACGGCCAGATGACGAAGATCAGATAGAGCGCCACGGGAACGAAGAGAAACCCCGCGACGAACCGGTACTGCCCTTTGCGCATGGCGTTCCTGCCCCTGGTGTCCGTCCCGGGCCGGGACATTCCCGGCCCGGAATCCGGTCGGTCGAGCGAGATCAGTCGCGGCGGTTCTTCTTGGACTCCGGGTCCTTGGCCTGCTTGTCGATCGCCGCCTGGCACCGCTTGAGCCATTCCGCGGGCTGAATGCGCTTGGCCATCAGCTCGTTGGACGCGTTCTCGAGGGCGGTGCCCATCTCGCTGTACCACTCGGTGTACAGGTAGCGGAAGGTGTTGTCCCCGGCCGCGTCGGACGCCTCCACCGTGGACTGCGTGCCCGGACGCAGCTGGACGCCCGTGTCGACGCCGTCCTTCAGGATGGTCAGCGAGTTCGCCTCCTTGGCGAACAGCGTCGACCACTCCTTGGACAGCATCATCCGCATGAACTCCTTGGCGCCGGCGAGGTTCTTGGCCTTGGACGGGATGATGAAGGGTTCACCGGAGCCGGCCCGGATCGCCTCGAAGGGCAGCGCGCTGTCCGGCAGCAGCGGCATCGGCATGAACTGCATGTCGAAGTCGTCCGGAGTCTGCTTGAGCTGCTCGTTCTCCAGCCAGGAACCGCTGGTGATGAACACGGCCTTGTACTGGTTCCAGCGGGTCTGGGACTCGGTGTGGGTCAGGCCGTTCGTACCGGGCATCAAGTAGCCCTTCTCGACGACCTCGTAGATCGCCTCGACGGCCGCCTTCGCGACGTCGGAGCCGACGAACGCCTTGGGGTCGAGGTTGTCGATCGCCTTCATGGCGTCCAGACCGCCCGTCTTGGCGATCAGGTCCATGATGGCGACGTTGATGTAGTACGGGTACTTGCCCTGGTGCGCGAGGCCGCCGATGCCCTGGGACTTGGCGTCCTTGCAGATGGCGAGGAAGTCGTCCCAGGTCTTGGGCACCTCCCAGCCCTTCTCCTTGAAGAGCTTGCCGGAGTACCACAGGCCCCACACCGTGTAGATGTAGTTGAGGGCGACGATCTTGCCGCCCTGCAGACCCGCGTCGATCGTGCCGGGGATGAGGGTGTCGCGGACCTTCTTGCCGGGGTCGTCGATCGACGGGGCGTCCAGGACCTCGGCGAGATCGAGGAGCTGGCCGTTCTTGTACAGGACGTCGATCGGGATCTGCTGGGCGCCCGAATCGTCCACGATGTCCGGCGGGTTGCCCCCGTTGAAGCGGGGCTGGAGCTTGCCGGTGATCTCCTGGGTGCCGGTGTGCGTGGAGGTGACGCCCCACTTCTTCTTGAAGCTCGCCTCCCAGGCCTTGGCGTAGTCGTCGCCGTAACCACCCTTGAAGATGACGACGTCGAGCTTCGAGCCCTCCTTCACCCCGAAGGGGTTCTCCTTGGACGTCTTGCCCTGGGTGTCGTTGTCGGAGTCGTCGCCTCCGCCGCCGCTCGCGCAGGCGGAGAGGAAACTCATGGTGGGAACGGAGATCAGACCGAGCGCGGCGGACCGCTTGATCAGATCACGACGGTCCACGCCTGCGGAACCGGTGTTCGCGGTGTTCGCCGTCTTGTCGGTGTTCTCGGCGGAAGTGGATCCCATGCTAAGTCCTCGCCTTCTCCAGGACTCAGGCGGTGAACCGGATCCTCCCGGCACCGCGGTCAGGTCAAGCAGGGTGGTGCAGGACGTTCGGATCGAGTGAATTGCCGACAGGTATAGTCCACTTCCCGCCAACGGAGCAAGATCGAATGCAAGGTTGGCTGTTGGTCTTTTCCGAGTTGAGACCTCGCGGAAATATGAGCGGCCTGCGCCCTCCTTGCCGGATAAATCCTCGGGATTGCCCCCGAATGCCCCACCCAACACCCTTGACAGGCTTGGCCACTTGCACCACTACTGGTCCTTGCACACCGAGATTGACAACGTTGTCCAGGGTGCAGGGAGGGTGCTTGCTCATGCAGCGCAGAAGTCGGCACAGATGGGGTTCGGCGGTCGTCGTGGCGACCGCCTTTGCTTTGGCCGTCAGCTCGCAGGGGGTGGCGGTGGCGCTGCCGGGCGAGGTGGCCGCCGCCGACCGGGAGTTCGCCTCGTCGTTCGAGGCGGACGATCCGGCGCCCGACTGGCTGAACACCGTCGACACCGCACCGGACGGCAGCAAGCGTGCGTCCGGTGTCGACGGAGGGTACAGCAGCGGCATTCCGGGCAATGTGACCGACCATGTCACGGACGTCCGGGCCAGCGGGGAGAACACCGGCGCCGGCGAGGTGAAGGAGAACCTCGTCGACGGCGAGCCGAGCAGCAAGTGGCTGACCTTCGCGCCCACCGGCTGGGCGGAGTTCGATCTGGACGCGCCGGTCAAGGTGGTCACCTACGCGCTGACGTCGGCCAACGACCACGACGAACGCGACCCGGTGGACTGGACCCTCAAGGGCTCCACGGACGGCACGAACTGGACGACCCTGGACACCCGCACCGGCGAATCCTTCGCCGAGCGGTTCCAGACGAAGACGTACGACATCCCGGAAGCGAATGTCGCCGAGTACCGGCACTTCCGGCTCGACGTGACCAGGAACAACGGCGCCTCGGACGCCCTGCAACTCGCCGACGTGCAGTTCTCCACGGGCGGCAGCGGCGACCCGATCCCGCAGGACATGCTCTCGCTGGTCGACCGCGGCCCGAGCGGCTCGCCGACGGCGAAGGCGGGCGCGGGCTTCACCGGCAAGCGGGCGCTGCGCTACGCCGGGCGGCACACCGCCGACGGGCAGGCGTACTCGTACAACAAGGTCTTCGACGTCGATGTGGCCGTCGGGCGCGATACGCAACTGTCGTATCGGATCTTCCCCTCCATGGCGGACGGCGACCGGGACTACGACGCGACCAACGTCTCCGTCGATCTCGCGTTCACGGACGGGACGTATCTGAGCGATCTCAAGGCGACCGACCAGCACGGGTTCGCGCTGACGCCGCAGGGGCAGGGCGCGGCCAAGATCCTCTACGTGAACCAGTGGAACAACGTGGCCTCGCGGATCGGGTCGGTCGCGGCCGGGAAGACCGTGGACCGGATCCTGGTGGCGTACGACTCCCCCAAGGGGCCGGCGAAGTTCCGGGGCTGGCTCGATGACGTGGCGCTGAAGGCCGTACCGCGCGAGAAGCCGAAGGCGCATCTGTCGGACTACGCGGTGACGACCCGCGGCACCAACTCCAGCGGTGGCTTCTCACGCGGCAACAACTTCCCCGCGACGGCCGTGCCGCACGGGTTCAACTTCTGGACACCGGTGACCAACGCGGGTTCGCTGAGCTGGCTCTACGACTACGCACGCGGGAACAACGCCGACAACCTGCCGACGATCCAGGCGTTCAGCGCGAGCCATGAGCCCAGCCCCTGGATGGGCGACCGGCAGACCTTCCAGGTGATGCCGTCCGCCGCGTCGGGTACGCCCGACAACGGCCGTGAGGCACGGGAGCTGGCCTTCCGGCACGAGAACGAGACGGCGCGGCCGTACTACTACGGGGTGCGTTTCGAGAACGGTCTCAAGACGGAGATGGCGCCGACCGACCATGCGGCGGTCATGCGCTTCACCTATCCCGGCGACGACGCGAGCGTCCTGTTCGACAACGTCACCGACCAGGCGGGCCTGACGCTCGACAAGGAAACCGGCACCTTCACCGGCTACTCCGACGTGAAGTCGGGGCTGTCGACGGGCGCGACCCGGCTGTTCGTGTACGGGGTGTTCGACGCGCCGGTGACGGAGGGGACGTCGAGCGGGGTCAAGGGCTATCTGCGGTTCCAGCCCGGCGACGACCGGACCGTGACCCTGCGGATCGCCACCTCCCTGATCAGCGTCGACCAGGCGAAGGACAACCTGCGCCAGGAGATCCCGGACGGCACGTCCTTCGACGCCGTGAAGACGAAGGCCCAACGGCAGTGGGACAAGATCCTCGGCAAGGTAGAGGTCGAGGGCGCGACGCCGGACCAGCTGACCACGCTGTACTCCAGCCTGTACCGGCTGTACCTGTACCCCAACTCCGGCTTCGAGAAGGTCGGTTCGAAGTACCAGTACGCCTCACCGTTCTCGCCGATGCCGGGCCCGGACACCCCGACGCACACCGGCGCGAAGATCGTGGACGGCAAGGTGTACGTCAACAACGGTTTCTGGGACACGTATCGGACGACCTGGCCGGCCTACTCGCTACTGACGCCCGGTCAGGCGGGTGAGATGGTCGACGGGTTCGTGCAGCAGTACAAGGACGGCGGCTGGACCTCCCGCTGGTCCTCGCCCGGGTACGCGGACCTGATGACCGGCACCTCGTCGGACGTGGCCTTCGCGGACGCGTACGTCAAGGGCGTCGGCTTCGACGCGAAGTCGGCGTACGACGCGGCCGTGAAGAACGCCACAGTGGTACCGCCCTCGTCGGGCGTGGGCCGCAAGGGCATGACCACCTCACCGTTCCTCGGCTACACGAGCACCGACACGCACGAGGGCCTGTCGTGGGCGCTGGAGGGCTACCTCAACGACTACGGCATCGCGCGGATGGGCCGGAAGCTGTACGAGAAGACGGGCGAGAAGCGGTACAAGGAGGAGTCGGAGTACTTCCTCGACCGCGCCCAGGACTATGTGAACCTCTTCGATTCCGAGGCTGGTTTCTTCCAGGGCCGCGACGCCAAGGGTGACTGGCGGGTCGAGTCGTCGAAGTACGACCCGAGGGTGTGGGGCTACGACTACACCGAGACCAACGGCTGGGGTTACGCGTTCACGGCCCCGCAGGACTCCCGCGGCCTCGCCAACCTCTACGGCGGTCGCGGCGGCCTCGGTGACAAGCTCGACGAGTACCTCGCCACCCCCGAGACGGCCTCGCCCGAGTTCGTCGGCTCCTACGGCGGTGTCATCCACGAGATGACGGAGGCGCGGGACGTCCGGATGGGCATGTACGGGCATTCCAACCAGGTCGCCCACCACGCCCTCTACATGTACGACGCGGCCGGGCAGCCGTGGAAGACGCAGAAGAACGTCCGTGAGGTGCTGTCCCGCCTCTACGTCGGCAGCGAGATCGGGCAGGGCTACCACGGTGACGAGGACAACGGCGAGCAGTCGGCCTGGTTCCTGTTCTCCGCGCTCGGCTTCTACCCGCTGGTGATGGGCAGCGGCGAATACGCCGTCGGCTCCCCGCTGTTCACCAAGGCGACGGTCCATCTGGAGAACGGCCGGGACCTGGTCGTCAAGGCGCCGAGGAACAGCGCGAAGAACGTGTACGTGCAGGGGCTGAAGGTCAACGGGCGTGCATGGACGTCGACTTCGCTGCCGCATTCGCTGATCGCGAAGGGTGGTGTCCTGGAGTTCGACATGGGGCCGCGGCCGTCGCGATGGGGTACCGGGAAGAACGCGGCGCCCCCGTCGATCACCCAGGACGACGAGGTGCCGACGCCGCGTGCGGACGTGCTGAAGGGTGAGGGCGCCCTGTTCGACAACACGTCGGCCACGGAGGCGGCGGTGACGTCGGTGGATCTGCCGGTCACCGCGGGCGCGAAGGCCGTCCAGTACACGCTGACCTCCTCGGACCGGACGAAGGCGCCGACCGGCTGGACGCTCCAGGGCTCCTCGGACGGGACGAAGTGGCGCACGCTCGACCAGCGGTCGGGTGAGTCCTTCACGTGGGACAAGCAGACGCGCGCGTTCTCCGTGGGGCGGCCGGGTACGTACGAGAAGTACCGCCTGGTCCTGAACGGCGAGGCGACCGTCTCGGAGGTCGAACTCCTCGCCTGAGCCGAGGAGTTGACGTCCTGTGCCGCTTCCCGTGCCCGTCCTCGCCGAGGGTGTCGCCCCGGCCTGGCTGCCTCCGGCCGCCTTCCGGCCGCTCGGCACCCGGCGGACCCTGATCCGCGGATCGGGTCTCCTGGTGGAGACGGTGCACGGTGAAGTGGCGGACGCCTGCGCCCGGTTCGGAGGTCGCGTGGACCGCGATCCCGGGCCGGGCGCGGGCGTGTCGTACGACCTGGTGCTCGAGTTGAAGCCGGGGCTCGGGGACCTCGGGGACGAGGAGTTCGCGTGCGGGCGCGAGAACGGTCGCACGACCGTCTCCGCGTCCGGGCAGTCCGGGTTGCTGTACGGCCTCTTCCACGTCGTCAGGCTCGGCGAGGACGCCTTCAGCGGCGACCGCGCCCGCGAGGTGCACCGCCCGGCCCTCGCGCTGCGCATGCTGGACCACTGGGACAACGTGGCCGTGCACCCGGTGATGGGCCAGGTGGAACGCGGTTACTCCGGCGGGTCGCTGTTCTGGGAGGACGGGCGGGCGCGCGGAGATCTGGAGCGGGTGCGGGCGTACGGCAGGCTGCTCGCGGCCTGCGGAATCAACGCGGTGGCTGTGAACAACGTCAATGTGCACAGGACCGAGGCGCGGCTGCTGACCGACCGGATCGGTGAAGTCGCCGCCCTGGCCGAGGCGTTGCGGCCGTACGGGATCAAGACACATCTGTCGGTGACCTTCGCCGCGCCGATCGTGCTCGGGGGTCTGGAGACGGCCGATCCGCTGGACGCGCGGGTTCGGGAGTGGTGGGCGCGGGCGACTGCCGAGGTGTACGCGGCGATACCGGACTTCGGCGGGTACGTGGTGAAGGCCGACTCGGAGGGACAGCCGGGCCCGTTCGCGTACGGCAGCAGTCACGCGGACGGCGCGAACATGCTGGCCGCCGCGCTCGCTCCGCACGGCGGCACGGTCCACTGGCGGGCTTTCGTCTACAACCACCGTCAGGACTGGCGGGACCGTACGACCGACCGGGCGCGGGCGGCGTACGACCATTTCGTGCCGCTGGACGGGGAGTTCGCGGACAACGCGGTGCTCCAGGTGAAGCACGGGCCGATGGACTTCCAGGTGCGGGAACCGGTGTCACCGGTGCTGGGCGCGATGCCGGGGACGCGGCTGGCGGTGGAGGTGCAGGCGACGCAGGAGTACACCGGTCAGCAGCGGCATGTGTGCTGGCTGGGGCCGATGTGGAGCGAGGTGCTGCGGTTCCGGCCGGAGGGTGGAGCGGGTACGGCGGGCGGAGCGACCGTGGGGGACCTGGCCGATGGTCTGGTCGCGGTGTCCAACGTCGGCGACGATCCCTTCTGGACCGGGCATCCGCTGGCCCAGGCGAACCTCTACACGGTCGGCAGGCTCGCCTGGCAGCCGGACGCGGACCCGCACCGGCTACTGGACGAGTGGATCGCGCTGACGTTCCCCGCCGCTCCCCCGCGGTTGGTCACCGGGCTGCACAAGGTACTCAAGGGCTCCTGGCGGACGTACGAGAAGTACACCGCGCCGCTCGGCGTGGGCTTCATGGTGCAGCCCGGGCATCACTACGGGCCCAGCGTGGACGGCTACGAGTACAGCCCGTGGGGCACCTATCACTTCGCCGACCGGGACGGCATCGGCGTGGACCGCAGCGCGGCGACCGGCACCGGGTATGCGGCGCAGTACGCCCAGCCGTGGTCCGAGGTGTACGAGTCGCCGGACACCTGCCCCGACGAGCTGCTGCTGTTCTTCCACCACGTGTCGTACGACCACGTACTTCGGAGTGGGAAGACGGTGATCCAGCACATATACGACACGCACTTCGAAGGCGTGGAGGAGGTGGAGGCCGCCCAGCGGGTGTGGGCGGGGCTTACGGATCTGGTGGATCCGGCACGCCACGCGCGGGTCGCCGCGCTCTACGAGGAGCAGCTTCGCAGCGCACGCGAGTGGCGTGATCAGATCAACAGCTACTTGCTGCGCAAGTCGGGTGTGCCCGACACACATGGGCGCCGCATCTACTGAATCCGGAGAATGGCTGTGCCCAGCGGTTCGAGAGTCAGGGACTGCCCCTCCTCGACCCGCTTGCCGGTCAGCAGGTCGGTGGCGGTCGTGTGGGCGATGAGGTGCGCCGGCTCGGGGGCGTGGTTGAGCAGGAAGAGGAGGCCGGTGCCGTCGGGGGCGATTCGGGTCGCCGTCTCGACGCTCGGGTGGTCGGCGTACGGGCCGAGCAGGTCATGGCGGGCCAGGACGCGGCGTACGACCCAGTCGACGCCGGGCTGGTCGAGGGCGGTGGCGACGTACCAGGCCTCGCCCTCGCCGTGCCGGTGGCGGGTGACGGCGGGGGTGCCGGCGTAGAAGTCGGCGCCGTAGACGGCAACCGGTTCGGCTCCGCGCGGGAGCACCAGCTCGAACACCAGACGGGCCTCGGTGCGTAACTCCCCCAGTTCTATGGGCTGTACGACGTCCGGCGGGCGTGCGTCCCATTCGTCGACGCGGATGCCCATGAGGGGGGCGAGCGGGCCGGGGACGTCGGTGAGGAAGGCGCGGTCGTGCTCGTCGACGCGGCCGGAGAGGAAGGTGGCGAGGACGGTGCCGCCGCGTTCGGCAACCGCTTCGAGGCGGGTAGCGAGGTCGCCCTTGACCATGTGCAGGACGGGGGCGAGGACGACGGCGTACTCAGTGAGGTCGGCGGTGACCGGGACGACGTCGACGTCCGCGCCGGCCTCGCGGGCGGCCCGGTAGTAGGCGTGGACCACCTCCTGGTACCGGACCAGACGCGAGGGGCCGTCGGAGATCTCCAGGGCCCACCAGCTGTCCCAGTCGAAGAGGAGGGCGGTGCGGGATGGGGTTCGGGCGCCGAGGGTCGTATCACCCAGTAGGCCCAACTCCCTTCCCAGTTCGGCCACTTCGCGGAAGACGCGGGTGTCGTCGCGGCCCGCGTGGCCGATGACCGCGCCGTGGTACTTCTCGCAGGCTCCGCGTGCAGCGCGCATCTGGAAGTACAGGGCGGCGTCGGCGCCGTGGGCGATGGCCTGGAAGGTGGCGAGGCGCAGTTCGCCGGGGCGGCGCAGCGGGTTGACGTCGCGGCAGGCGGTGGTGGACGGGGTCTGCTCCATGAGCCAGAAGGGGGCGCCGTCCTTGAGGCCGCGCATCAGGTCGTGGGCGAGGGCGGGCCAGGTGGGCGGGGCGCCGAGGGGCGGGTAGCTGTCCCAGGACGCGAAGTCGAGGTGGGGCGCCCAGCGGTGGTAGTCGAGCGGGCGGAACATGCCCATGAAGTTGGTGGTGACGGGGGTGTCCGGGTCGTGGGCGCGGATCGCGTCCTTCTCGGCGAGGAAGCAGCCGAGCAGGGCGTCGGTGGTGAAGCGGTGGTAGTCGAGGGTGATGCCCTGGAAGGCGGTGTGGTCGGGGCCGCGCCAGTGTTCGGTGAGGGCGTTCGGGGGTTCGATCTCGTCGAAATCGGTGTATCGGTGCGACCAGAAGGTGGTGCACCAGGCGTCGTTGAGGGCGTCGAGCGTGCCGTGGCGGTCGCGGAGGCAGTCCCGGAACGCGGCTGCGCACAGGTCGCAGTAACAGGCGCCGCCGTATTCGTTGTTGATGTGCCAGGCGAGGAGTGCGGGGTGTGCCGCGTACCGTTCGGCGAGGCGGGCGGCGAGGGCGGTGGCGGCTTTCCGGTATGCCGGTGCGCTGGGGCAGAAGTTGTGGCGCTGGCCGTAGCGGTGGCGGCGGCCTTCGAAGTCGGTGCGGTTGACCTCGGGGTACCGCTTCGCGAGCCAGGGTGGGAGGGCGGCGGTGCCGGTGGCGAGGCAGACCTGCCGGCCTTCGGCGGCGGCGCGGTCGAGGATGCGGTCGAGAACGGTCAAGTCGTAGGTGTCTTCGGCGGGTTGGGTCAGGGACCAGGAGAAGACGCCCACGGTGAGCGTGTCGATGCCGGCCCGGTCGAACAGGCGATGGTCCTCGTCCCACACCGCCTGCGGCCACTGTTCCGGGTTGTAGTCGCCGCCGTAGGGGATCTTCGGGGTGCGGGGCCCGGTCATACGGTGAAGTCCTCCTCGGTCTCGGCGATCACCGGGCGGCTGCTGTCTAGCAGGGACAGGAGCAGCGGGGCGGCCAGGAGGGCGGGCAGGGCCTCGGTCAGCAGGGCGGTCGACGCGGCCGTCAGCACCAGCAGGGAGGCGGCGGCGAGGGTGGCGCGGGCATGCCGGACGAGGAAGTACGCCGCGAGGCGGGCCGTGTCGCGGGTGCGGAAGGTGAACAGCGAGGTGAGGACCAGCGCGTGCGCTCCCCACAGCAGCGAGCCGGCGCCGATCGCCGCGAGCAGCACTGCCCACCAGCCGGGCAGGCCGGTCGCGGAGAAGTGGGTCAGGGTGAAGGCGATGACGGTCAGCCAGGCGAGCAGGAGTGCCCAGAGCTTCAGCGCCGGGAGGGCGTTGAGCCGCCAGCCGCGTGCGTAGGTGCGGGCCGGGTGCAGGTCGGTGAGGTCGCCGGAGCGGTGGTGCAGGGCGTACAGGGCGGCGGACAGGGCGGGGCCCAGCGGGAGCAGGCATACGGCGGCGAGGGGCAGGTTGCCCGGGTCGGGGCCGAGGAGGAGCAGACCGGCGAGGCCGGGTGCGGCGGCGAGGAGCAGCAGGGCCTCCACGGTGACCAGGGTGTGGATCAGTGCGGCGGCGCGGGAGAGGACGCCGGTGCCGAAGCCGTCCGCGCGTACGCCGGCGCCGCTCACCCGTTCTCCTTCTTGAAGCGTTCGTACGCCTTGTTGTGCAGGTCGACGAACTGCTGCATGTTCTTCGCCTTCAACTCGGAGACGTAGGCGTCCCATTCGGACAGGGAGCGCTTGCCGAGGACGAACTGGAGGGTGTTCTGGGTGACGTGGTCCCTGAGCGGCGTCTCCCACAGGGAGGCCTGTTCCTGCTCGAAGGACTGCAGCGGGTGGGCGGGGCCGATGGGCGTCTGCCGGCGCTGGGACATGGCGTCCTGGAACTTCTTCTCGTCGGGGCTGAACATGGAGGAGACGAGTTCCCAGCTGCCGCCGTAGGCGAAGACGCCGTTGTAGAAGCCGTAGTCCTTCTGCATGTCCTTCGGGGCGTCCGGGTCGGAGCCCATGAGGCTGATGCCGTCCTTGGTCTTGTACTGGCCGCCGGAGCGGGTGTACGTGACGCCCTCGACGCCCCACCGCGCGAACCGCTGGCCCTCGTCCGAGTACCACAGCCAGTCCACGAACTGCATCATCGCGACGAAGCTGTCGCTCTTGAGCGCCTTGCTGGAGATCATGACGCCGTTCTCCAGCCGGACGCCGCCCAGCACGATCGGGCCGGCGGGGCCGAGCGGCACCGGAATCATCTCGATCTTCGCGCCCTTGACCTGCTTCTGCAGGTTGTACCGGTATTCCTGCACCAGTACCTGCGGGTTGGCGCTGATCGCGAAGCACTTCTCGCCCAGGAGTTTCTGCGCCGCCTCGTCGTCGGTCTGGGTGAAGCTCTCCGGATCCACCAGCTTCTCGGTGACCAGCTTGCGCACGTACTCGATCATCTGCCGGAAGGTGTCCGTCGCTCCGGTGAAGACGTACTTCTGCGCGTTCGCGTCCCAGCTGATGTTGTCGTAAGTCCAGCCGGCCCGGACGCCGTACGCCTGGCCGAGGTAACTGAACAGGGCGGCGGCCGGGTAGGGCGTGTTCTTGCTCCAGCGGTCGGAGAACGGGTAGCGGTCCGGGTACTCCGCCTTGATCGCCTTGAAGACCTCGTACACCTCGTCCCAGGTGCCGGGCAGGCTCAGCCCGAGGCGGTCGAGGACGTCCGTGCGCAGCGCCATCGAGTAGCCGGATCTGGCCTTCTCGTGCAGTCCTGGCAGCAGATACAGCTTGCCGTCGGCCTGCCGGTAGGAGTCGATCTCCGGCTCCAGCTTCCAGCGCTTGACCTTGTCCCGGAAGTTCGGCATCAGGTGCAGGTAGTCGCTGACCGGCAGGATCGCGCCCGACGACACGAACGCGACCTCCGAGGGGTGGTACGTCTTGGGGATCAGGAAGGGGGCGTCGCCCGAGCCGATGAGGACGCTGCGCTTCTTCTCGTAGTCGACCAGGGGGACGGCGACGGGATCGAAGGTGACGCCGGTGCGCTTGCTGAGCTCCTTCCAGAACAGCCAGCTGTCCTTCATCGGGTAGACCGGGTTGTTGTTGTGCAGGATCGAGAACGACAGCGGCTTGGTCGCCTTGAACTGCTGGCCGACGCGGTACTCCTTCATCGCGCCGTTCTGCTTCTTCGACAGGTCCTTGGAGTCCCCTCCGTCGTCGCCGCTGCCGCAGCCGGTGAGGGTGGCGAGGCCGATGAATCCTGCGGCGGCGAGTATCTGACGCCGCGACAGCTGTCCTGCGTTGTTCACGGATGACATGGGCACTCCTTTGTCAGCCCTTGACCGCGCCGAGCATCACGCCCGAGACGAAGTAGCGCTGGACGAACGGATAGACACAGAGGATGGGCAGCGAGGTCAGCACGATCGTGACCGCCTGGATGTTCGCCCCCACCTGGCTGAGCTGTGCGTCGGCGGCACCGGCGTTGCCGCCCGTGGTGGCGCCGGAGATGAGGTTGCGCAGATAGACGGTGACCGGCATGAGCTCGGACTTGTCCAGGTAGAGAAAGGCGCTGAACCAGGAGTTCCAGAAGGACACCGAGTAGAACAGCACCATCGTCGCGACGACCGCCTTCGACAGCGGCAGCACGATCCGCAGCAGAATGCCGTACGTACTCAGGCCGTCGATCTGCGCGGCCTCCTCCAGATCGGTGGGCAGGCTCTCGAAGAAGGCCTTCATCACCAGCAGGTTGAACACGCTGATCGCGTTGGGGAGCGCGATGGCCCAGATGCTGTTCTTCAGGCCGAGGCTGGTGATCAGGACGTAGTTGGGGATCAGGCCGCCGGTGAAGAACATGGTGAAGACGGCGATGCCGACGAGGAAGCCGCGTCCCTTGAGGTGCTTCTTCGACAGGACGTAGGCGTAACTGGTGGTCAGGATCATGGCGATGGCGGTGGCGACCACCGTGTAGAGCACGGTGTTGCCGTAGTTCCGCCAGAACATCGAGTCCTGGAACACGATCTTGTACGTGGTGAGGTTGAACCCCTCGGGCCACAGCGTCACTTCACCGGCGCGGATCTTCTGCTCGGAACTGAACGAGCGGGCGATGATGTTGACGAACGGGTACAGGGTGACGACCACGACGACGGTGAGGATGAACCCGTTGACTCCCTGGAACACGCGGTAGGAACGACTCGGCTTCACCACAGGCTCGTCCCCACTGTGCGGCGCGAGAGCTGGTTGGCGGAGATGATCAGAAACAGGCCGATGATCGCCTCGAACAGGCCGATCGCGGCGGCATAGCTGAAGCTGTTGGACTCCACACCGGTCCGGTAGACGTACGTGGAGATCACGTCCGCCGTCGGATACGTCAGCGGGTTGTACAGCAGCAGGACCTTCTCGAAGCCGACCGCCATGAACGTGCCGATGTTGAGGATCAGCAGCGTGATCATGGTGGGCCGGATGCCGGGCAGGGTGACGTGCCAGATCTGCTGCCAGCGGTTGGCGCCGTCGATCGTCGCGGCCTCGTACAGGTTGTCGTCGATCGTGGTGAGCGCGGCGAGGTAGAGGATCGTGCCCCAGCCGGCGGTCTGCCAGATCTCCGAGCCGACATAGATCGTGCGGAACCACTCGGGTTCCTGGATGAAGCGGATCGGGTCCTGGCCGAACCAGCCGAGCATGTGGTTGACCGGGCCGTCCGTGGCGAGCATCTGCATGGTGATGCCCGCGACGATGACGATCGACAGGAAGTGCGGCAGATACGAGACCGACTGCACGAACCGTTTCAGCGCCCGTCTGCGCACCTCGTTGAGCAGCAGCGCGAGGACGATCGGGATCGGAAAGCAGAACACCAGCGTGAGTCCGCCGAGCCACAGGGTGTTGCGGAACACCTGCCAGAACGTGGGGTCGGTGAGGAACATCTCCACATAGCGCAGGCCCACCCACTGCTCGCCCAGGATCGACCCGCCCGGCTCGAAGCGCCGGAAGGCGATCACATTGCCGATCATCGGCAGATAGCGGAAGACGAGGAAGAACAGCAGCGGCAGCACGACCAGTGAGTACAGCTGCCAGTCCCGGCGCACCGCCCGCCGCCAGCCGCGGTGCGACGGGCGGGAAGCGGAGGAGGGCGCGGACTTCGGTCGGGGCGGGTCCTGGGTGCCGGGCGGTGGCGTCGATCTGGTGGAGGTGCTCATGCTCGGTCCTCCCGGACGGATTCACGGAACCGAAACTTTCGAGCTCTTACCGGTAACTCGCGGCAACTTAAAGCCCCTAGAAAGCGCTGTCAATGGGGGCTGCAACGGTCAGTTGAGACGAGAGACAGCGTTATAAACCCGCCGCTGTATGGGTAAGGCACAGAGACTTGACCGCTCAGCCCATCGCAAGTTTCTGTATGGGGACCGACTCCTGCGAGGTGCCGACGTGCCAGTGTTCGACCTGCCCCTGCCGGAACTGGAGCACCGCCGCCCGGCCCTCGACGAGCCCGCCGACTTCGACGCGTTCTGGCGGGACACCCTGAGGGAGGCCGAGCGGCCCGAACCCCTGCTGTCCGTACACCCGGTGGAGACCGGGCTGCGGCTGACCCGGACCTGGGACGTGACCTTCCGGGGCTTCGCGGGCGAACCGGTGCGGGCCTGGTTCAGCAGACCCGCCGGCATGCCCGAACCGCTGCCCGCGGTCGTCGAGTTCGCGGGGTACGGACGCGGACGCGGCCTTCCGCACGAGCGGCTGACCTGGGTGAACGCGGGGTACGCCCATCTGCTCATGGACAACAGGGGCCAGGGCGACCAGTACGGCAACGGCGGCCACACCCCCGACCCGCACGCCACCGCACCGGGCGGCCCCGGCCCCGCCGTACGCGGCCTGCTCGACCCGCACGACTACCACTACCGGCGTCTCATCACCGACGCCGTCCGTGCCGTCGCCGCCGTCCGCGCCCTGCCCGGCGTGGACGCCTCACGGATCACGGCCGTCGGCAACAGCCAGGGTGGCGGCCTCGCCCTCGCCGTCGCCGGACTCGTCCCGGACCTGACGGCGGCCCTGATCACCGCGCCCCTCCTGTGCGGCATCCGGCGCGCACTGGACCTCACGGACGCGGGCCCGTACGGCGAGATCGTCGCGTACCTCACCGTCCATCGCGGCGCCGAACAGGCGGCGTACCGCACGCTCTCCTATATGGAGGGCATCTCCTTCGCCCGCCGCGCCCACGCCGCGACCCACTTCGGGGTCGGCCTGCGCGACACGGTGTGCCCGCCGAGCGGCGCGTACGCCGCCTGGAACGGTTATGCGGAGCTGAGCGGCGCGGACCCGCGCAAGGAGATCCACGCCTATCCGTTCAACGGTCACGAGGGCGGCGACGCGTTTCATGTACGGGGCCAACTGGCGTGGCTCCGGGACCTGTTGGGCTGACCCCGTGTGCCAAGCGTTTACAAGTGGGCAACACAGCGCTAACTTGCCCCACAGCGGCGGATGGGAGCGCTCCCACATTCGGTGGACCGGAACCCGCCCAGGAGTGCTCCCATCCCCCGCATCCATGTGCGCACGTTCCTCACGACCGCCGAGCGAAGGGACGTAGAACTGTCATGGTCATGACAACATCATCTCCACCTCCCCGCCCCAGACCCCGATTACCGCTCCCGACCCGCCGCGGAGCCCTTCTCCTCGTCCTGCTGTCCCTGCTCACGGCGATCCCGGCCCTCGGCCTGATCGTCACGGCCGGCGGCGAGGCGGAGGCCCACGGCACCCCGATGAAGCCCGGCAGCCGCACCTTCCTGTGCTGGCAGGACGGGCTCACCGACACCGGCGAGATCAAGCCCGTGAACCCGGCCTGCAAGACGGCCCAACAGGTCAGCGGCACCACGCCGTTCTACAACTGGTTCTCCGTGCTGCGCTCCGACGGCGCCGGCCGCACCCGCGGCTTCGTGCCGGACGGTGAGCTGTGCAGCGGCGGCAACACCAACTTCACCGGTTTCAACACCCCCAGTGCCGACTGGCCGTTGACCCATCTGACCTCGGGCGCGACCGTCGACTTCTCGTACAACGCCTGGGCCGCGCACCCGGGTTGGTTCTACGTCTACATCACCAAGGACGGCTTCGACCCGACCTCCACGCTCACCTGGGACGACATGGAGGAACGGCCGTTCCTGAGCGTCGACCACCCGCCGCTGAACGGTTCGCCGGGCACGGTCGAGGCCAACTACTCCTGGTCCGGGCAGCTCCCCGAGGGCAAGTCGGGGCGGCACATCATCTACATGGTGTGGCAGCGCTCGGACAGCGCGGAGACCTTCTACTCCTGCTCCGACGTCGTCTTCGACGGCGGGAACGGCGAGGTGACCGGTATCAAGCAGCCCGGCAACCCGACCGATCCGGTGCCGGGCACCTGCACGGCCACCCGGAAGACGACCGGCAGCTGGAGCGGTGGCTACCAGTCCGAGGTCACCGTCACCAACACCGGCGACGTCCCGATGCTCGGCTGGATGGTCGACTGGACGCTGCCGGGCGGCCAGAAGGTCGACAGTCTGTGGAGCGGCACCCCGACATACAACGGGCAGGCCGTGATGGTCCACAACGCCGGCTGGAACGGATCACTGGATCCGGGCGAGAGCACGACGTTCGGCTACGTCGTCACCGGTTCCGGCGGTGATACGGCGACGAGTCTGCCCTGCCGGGTCGGCTGAGCGGCGGTCCGCGTCGTCCGTAGAAACGCAGAAACGTCGGTGGCCTGCGGGCCCTCAACTGCTGTGGCCGAAGGGTGCATTGGCACGCCTCGGCCACAGCAATCCCTTGAGTCGCTTTGCGTGCGGCGCTCACTCTGATCACTGGCTTCCGTCCACCAGGCCGGAAGCGTCGGCAGCGTTCAGGGGAGGACGCCACCCATGCGAAGACTCCATGCCCTCTGGGCTGTGGCAGGAGCGGCAGGACTACTGACGGCCGCCATCACGCCCACGGCGGCCGGTTCCGGATTACCGGTCACCGCACCGGACGCCACGCCCGTGCAGAGCGGCGCCAAGACCGGTGCCACGAACACGCAGACCGTCACCCTCATCACCGGCGACACCGTGTCGCTCACGACCGGCCCGGACGGCAAGTACGCCGTGGACGTACAGCGTGGCGAGGGCCGTGAGACCGCCACCTTCCTGTCCAGCGAACGCGACGGCGAGATCAGCGTCTTGCCCTCCGACGCGCTCCCGCTGATCCAGGCGGGCCGCCTCGACCCCGCCCTGTTCAACATCACCCAGCTGGTGAAGCAGAGCTACACCGACGCCCGAGCCGGGGCCACCCCGGTCATCGCGACCTACACCAAGGGCAGTGCGACCCCCGACGGCGCGCGTCGCACCCTCGCGCTCCCCGGGATCGACGGCGCCGCACTGAGCGCCGAGAAGTCCACCGCGTTCTGGGCGGACATCGCCCCCGCGCCCGGCACCGAACCGACCTCGAAGGCCGCACGCCTGCTCGGTGAGGGCATCGAGAAGATCTGGCTGGACGCCAAAGTGGAGGCGTCCCTCGATGTGAGTGTTCCGCAGATCGGCGCGCCCGAGGTGTGGCAGTCCGGCTACGACGGCAAGGGCGTCAAGGTCGCGGTCCTGGACACCGGCGTGGACGCCGGGCACCCGGACCTCGCGGGCAGGATCGCCGAGTCGCGTACCTTCGTGCCCGACCAGGCCGTGCAGGACGGTCACGGCCACGGCACCCACGTGGCGTCCACGATCGTCGGCTCGGGCGCGGCCTCGGACGGCAAGCTCAAGGGCGCGGCCCCCGGTGCGGAGCTGCTGGTCGGCAAGGTGCTGGGCAACGACGGTCGCGGCCAGACCTCCTGGATCCTCGAGGGCATGCAATGGGCGGCGAACTCGGGAGCGAAGATCGTCTCGATGTCGCTGGGCGGTACCGCGTCGGGCCCCTCCGACGTGCTGAGCGAGACCGTGGACGAGCTGTCCGCGTCCACAGGCACCCTCTTCGTGGTCGCCGCCGGCAACACCGGCCCGGCGGAGGGGACCATCGGCACGCCCGGCATCGCCGACTCCGCGCTGACGGTGGGCGCGGTCGACAAGTCCGACAAGCTGGCCTCCTTCTCCAGCCGGGGCCCGCGCCTCGGTGACTCCGCGATCAAGCCGGAGATCACCGCGCCGGGCGTGGGCATCGTCGCGGCCCGTGCCGCAGGTACCAGCATGGGCACACCCGTCGACGACACCTACACGTCGGCGAACGGCACTTCGATGGCGACCCCGCACGTATCAGGCGTGGCCGCGCTCGTCGCCCAGGCGCATCCGGACTGGACGGGCCGGCAGATCAAACAGGCCCTCGCCAGCACCGCGAAGACCAGCCCGGACACCACCGTGTTCGAGCAGGGCGACGGCCGGGTGGACGCCGTGCAGGCCGTCGAGCAGGGCGTCTTCGCGACCCCGGCGCTCAGCTTCGGCACGTACAAGGACAGCGACACCGAGACCGACAGCAAGGACATCACGTACACCAACACCACTGACGAAGCAGTGGAGTTGAAGCTCTCCTCGTCCCTCACCGCGGCCACCCCGGCCACGGGCCTCGTGACCGTCCCGGCGAACGGCACCACCACCGTCGCTGTCACGGTCGCCCCCGCCGACCAGGCCGAGGGCCGGTACACGGGCCACATCACCGCGAGCGCCGACGGCGTCCGGGTCACCACGGCCGTCGGCTTCGAGAAGCAGCCGAAGACCTACCGCCTGAAGGTGTCGGTGGTGAACCGCGGCGGCAAGCCGTCCACCTCGCCATCGATCTTCATGTTGCAGGAGCTGAACGGCGCGTACCCGGCAACGACCGGGTACATCGGCAGCGGCTACACCCTCAACGTGCCGGCCGGCACGTACTCCACGGCGGCCTGGATCCCGGAGCGGGACGCGGGCGCACTGGAGGTCGCCACCTCGGTCGTCGGTGATCCCGAGATCAAGGTCGACAAGGACACCGAGGTCGTCCTCGACGCCCGCAAAGCGGTCGAGATCAAGATGAAGACCAAGGAGGACTCCGAGTTCCAGGGGTTCACCACCAGCTGGCACCGGGAAGGTCCGGGTTCCGCCCTCAGGGTGACGTACCTTCAGAACTGGTGGACCGACCGTATCTACGTCGCTCCGACCGAGAAGGTCACGGAGGGCGTGTTCGAGTTCGTCTCCAAGTTCCGGCTGGCCGCCAAGGAGTTGACGGCGAGCGTCACCAGTCCCGAGACGTACGCGCTTCCCCTCGACTACGCACAGACGCGGAACGGCCTCCCGGCGGGGTTCAGCGGCGAGCGGAAGGTGCGGGCGGTGGCCGCCGGCAGCGGCAGCGCGGCCGACTTCGAAGGGCTCGACGTCAAGGGCAAGGTGGCGGTCGTCCGGCTGCCGGCCGGGAAGACGGCGGACGAGGCGCTGGCCAACGCGACCAAGGCCGGGGCCGGTTACGTGATCGCGTACCGCGAGACGCCCGGGTACTGGATCTCCTGGGTGGACAGCGCGACGATCCCGCTGATGGTCGCCACCGGCGAGGACGGCGCGAGACTCGGGGCACTGCTCGAGAGCGGGAAGAAGGTCACGCTGAAGCTGGACGGCACGGCGGTCAGCCCGTACGTCTACAACGTGATGTTCCCGCAGACCGGCGCCATCGCGAAGACCCAGACGTACTCCCTGAACAGCTCCAACACCGTGCGGCACAAGGTCCGTTACCACGGGGGCAAGGCCGGCCAGGTCGGCAAGGACGCCGTCTACCGGTACCGCCCCTCGCAGTCCGCCGCCGTTGAGGCCAGCTACAAGACGCCACTCGGTACGGAGCGCACCGAGTACTACAACGTCTCCCCCGACACCCGTGTCTGGCACGCCGTCTACCCCGACGTGAATGCGCCCCTGTCCCAGTGGAACACCCTGCGGACCTTCGACAAGGCGGGCCGGGTACCCACCGAGGACTGGCTGCGCCAGGTCGTGCGCCCGGCGTCCAGTGAGCAGTACGGCGTCTCCCAGCGCACCGGCGACAAACTCACCCTCAAAGTACCGGAGTTGAGCGATGCCGCACCCGGTCACTACGGGTACGTGGACAATGCCCAGGACACCGCGAAGGGCGCGCTGTACGCGGACGGGAAGCTGATCGGCGACTCCGTACGCGGCTCAGGAACCTTCGACGTCCCGGCGGCGAAGACCGCGTACCGCTTCGTTCTCGACGCCCGGCGCACGGCCGACTGGGCGACGTACTCCACGAGCACCCACACCGAATGGTCCTTCGCCTCGGCGCGCACGGAACAGCAGACGGCGCTGCCGCTGCTCTCCGTCGATTACGACGTGGACGGGCTGGACCTCCTGAACCGGGTCGAGTCCAAGGGGAGGTCGGAGCTCGGACTCTCCGTCCGGGACCAGCACAAGAGCATCACGACCGGTCAGCTGAAGGCCTGGGTCTCCTACGACGACGGCACGACCTGGAAGGAGGTGAAGGTCCGGCACGGCAAGGCGGAGCTCAAGCACCCGAAGGGCGCCGAGTTCGTGTCGCTGCGCGTGCGGGCCGCCGACCGGAACGGCAACGCGGTCGACCAGACCGTGGTGCGGGCGTTCGGCCTGAAGTAGACGGCCTGAAGTAGACGGCATGCCGGGCCGGTACCAACAGCCTTAACAAACATTGCCTACCGTGCCGAGCCATGGTGAACACGGCATACGACACGGCAGACCAGACCCCTGCCGCGAGCCCCTGGGCCGCGGTGGGGGTCTCCGCCTTCGACGAGCGGGTATACCAGGCGATCCTCCACCAGCCCGATGCCGGCGCGGCCGGCTGGGCGCTCCTGACCGGCGCTTCCCCGGCCCGGGTGCGCGAATCCTGCAACCAACTGCTCGCGGTCGGGCTGCTCCAACCGCCGGATTCCATGGGGGGATTACGCGCGATCGACCCGAGAGTGGCGGTCCGCGGACTGATCAGACGGCGCGAGACGGTGTCCGAACTGCTCGCCGCCACCGCTGAGGAGATGGCTACCGCGTACGAGGCCGGGCTGCTGCGTGAGGAGCCGTCCCGGCTGATCGAGGTCGCTTCCGGCGAGGGTGCCATCGCCGCTCGCCTGGAGGAGATGTACGCGCGCGCCGAACACGAGGTGTGCCTCTTCGACACGCCTCCGTATCTTGCACCGCCCACACGGCAGTTGGATCTCCAGACCGATCTGCTCAGCCGCGGGATCGCCTCTCGCGGGATCTACGCGGCGACCGGCCTCGAAGATCCGAAAGTCCTCTCCCGCACCTGGAGGATGGTCGAACTCGGTGAGCAGGCCCGGGTGTTGCCCTCCGTGCCGGTCAAGCTGCTGGTGGTCGACGGCCGCAGGGCGATGCTCCCGCTGACCCCCTCCGCGGCGGGCGGCTACTGCGCCGTCGTGGTGTGGCACTCGGCGGTGACCGAAGCCCTGCAGAAGCTCTTCGAGATGGCCTGGCAGCAGGCGACACCGCTCGGCCGGCCGGTCGGCGACGGCGAACTCGCCGAGGGCGAACGGACGTTGATCAGGTTGCTGGCGGCCGGCTTGAAGGACGAGGCGGTGGCCCGTCATCTGGGGGTGAGCCTGCGGACCCTGCGGCGGCGGGTGAGTGAGCTGCAGGAGCGGCTGGGGGCGACGAGCAGGTTCCAGCTGGGGGTGCAGGCTTCGCAACGCGGCTGGCTCTGATCGCGAGGGGCCGCACCCCGTACGGGGCGCGGCCCGACTTCCGTACAAGGGAGCCTACTTGCAGATCAATTGCGGATCAGGCCGACCGTCAACAGCCTTGGCCGAAGGGGGCATTGGCACGCCCCGGCCACAGGAATCCCTTGAGCCGCATTCCCGCAGCGCCCACCCTGATCACTGGCTTCCGCTTACCAGGCCGGAAGCGATTTCAGTGTTCAGGGGAGGAAGTCCACACATGCGAAGACTCCACGCCCTCTGGGCCGTGGCAGGAGCGGCCGGACTGCTCGCGGGGGCCATCACCCCCGCGATGGCCGGCCCCGAGTCCCCGGTCACCGAGCCGGGCGCCACGCCCGTGCCGAGCGTCACCGCGCCAGGCACCACCAGCACGCAGACCGTCACGCTCATCACCGGTGACACGGTCACCCTCACCACCGCCGCCGACGGCAAGTCCGCCGTCGACGTCCGGCGCGGCAAGGGCCGCGAGTTCGCCACCTTCCTGTCGAGCGAGCAGGAGGGCGAGGTCAGCGTCGCACCGGACGACGCGATCCCTCTGCTTCAAGCGGGCCGTATCGACCCGGCTCTGTTCAACGTCACCCAACTCGTCAAGCAGGGGTACGCGGACTCGAAGACCGGCGCCATCCCGCTGATCGCCACCTACCGCCAGGGGAACACCATCCCCGAGGGCGCGCGCAGGACGCTGTCCCTGCCCGGCATCGACGGCGCCGCGCTCACCGCGAAGAAGTCCACCGCCGAGAAGTTCTGGGCGGACGTCGCCCCCGACGCCGAGAACACGGCCGCCGCCGAGCCCACGACCAAGGCGGCAAGGCAGTTCGGCAGCGGCCTCGACAAGCTCTGGCTGGACGCCAAGGTCAAGGCGTCCCTCGACGTCAGCGTCCCGCAGATCGGCGCCCCCGAGGTGTGGCAGGCGGGCTACGACGGCAAGGGCGTCAAGATCGCCGTCCTGGACACGGGCGCGGACACCGGACACCCGGACCTCGCTGGCAAGATCACGGACTCGAAGACCTTCGTGCCCGATCAGGAGGTACAGGACGGCCACGGTCACGGCACCCATGTCGCGTCCACGATCGCAGGCTCGGGCGCTGCCTCCGACGGCAAGCGCAAGGGTGTGGCGCCGGGCGCGGAGCTGATGGTCGGCAAGGTCCTCAACAACGCGGGCTCCGGCCAGACGTCGTGGATCATCGCCGGCATGCAGTGGGCGGCGGACTCCGGCGCGGACATCGTCTCCATGTCCCTCGGCGGTACGGCCTCCGGCCCCTCGGACCCGATGAGCGAGACGGTGGACGAGCTGTCCGCGTCGACCGGCACCCTCTTCGTGATCGCCTCGGGCAACTCGGGCCCGCGGGCGCAGACCGTCGGTACGCCGGGCATCGCCGACTCGGCGCTCACGGTCGGCGCGGTCGACAAGTCCGACAAGCTGGCCTCGTTCTCCAGCCGTGGTCCGCGCCTCGGTGACTCCGCGGTCAAGCCGGAGATCACCGCGCCGGGCGTGGCCATCACGGCGGCCCGCGCCTCCGGTACCTCCATGGGCACGCCGCTCGACGACAACTACACGGCGGCCAACGGCACTTCGATGGCGACCCCGCACGTGGCGGGCGCGGCGGCGCTGGTCGCGCAGGCCCATCCGGACTGGACGGGCGAGCAGATCAAGCAGGCCCTGGCCAGTACCGCGAAGACGAACGCCGACAACTCCGTGTTCGAGCAGGGCGACGGCCGCGTCGACGCCGTGCGGGCGGTCAAGCAGAACGTCTTCGGGACCTCGACGCTGAGCTTCGGCAAGTACGAGGACGGCGACACGGAGGTCGGCAGCAAGGACATCACCTACACCAACACCACTGACACGCCGGTGGAGTTGAAGCTCTCGTCGTCCCTCGCCGATGTCACCCTGGGGGCCGGCACCGTGACCGTGCCCGCGAAGGGCACCGCCAAGGTCCCGGTCGGCGTCGACCCGGCGCAGGCAGCCCAGGGCCGGTACACGGGCCACATCACCGCGACCGCCGACGGCATCCTGGTCACGACGGGTGTCGGCTTCGAGAAGGCGCCGAAGACGCACGCCCTGAAGGTCTCCCTCGTGGGCCGCGACGGCAAGCCGACCACCGGGGGGTCGCTCTACACGTTGCAGGAGCTGAACGGCGCCTACGCCAACGCCTACGGCTCCGTTGGCGCCACCGGGACCTGGGAGGTCCCGGCCGGTACGTACTCCATGGCCACCTGGATCTACGACACCGACGCGGGCGGCGTAGCCGTCGGCACGTCGGTCGTCGGTAATCCCGAGATCAAGGTCGACGGGGACACCGAGGTCACGCTCGACGCGCGCAAGGCGGTGGAGATCAAGCCGAAGACCAAGGAGGACACCGAGCACCAGGGCTTCAGTACCTCCTGGCACCGCGAAGGGCCCGGCAGCTCCTGGGGGTTGACGTACAGCCAGGGCCCCTGGACCGAGCACATCTATGTGGCGCCGACCAAGAAGGTCACCGAGGGAACCCTCGAGTTCTACGCCAAGTTCCGTCTGTACGCCAAGGAGTTGACGGCGAGCGTCACCAGCCCCGAGCAGTACGCGCTGCCGCTCGACTACGCCAACACGTACAACGACTTCCCGGTGAAGATCACCGGTGACCGGAAAGTGCGGGCAGTGTACGCGGGCGCCGGCACGGCGGCCGACTTCAAGGGACTGGACGTCAAGGGCAAGGCGGTGGTGGTCGGGGTCCCCGCCAACACGTGGGGGCCGGACGAGGCGATGGCCAACGCGGCTGAGGCGGGGGCGAGTTATCTGATCGCGTATCGCAAGAAGGCCGGCCACTGGCTCACGGCCGTGGACAGGGCGACGATGCCGGTGATGATCGCCACCGGCGAGGACGGCGAGAAGCTCACCACCCTGCTGAAGAGCAGCAAGAAGGTCACGCTCAAGCTGGGCGGCACAGAGGTCAGCCCGTACGTCTACAACGTGACCCTCCCGCAGTCCGGAGCGATCTCGCCGGACCAGACGTACACCCTGGACCGCTCCACCACGGCGAAGGTGACGAGCCGTTACTACGCGGGCAGGGCGGGCGAGTTGGGGGCGGACACCGTCTACACGTTCCGCCCCTGGCAACTCGTCGGCGTCGAGTCCAGTGACTACATGCAACTCGGCCAGGAACGCACCGAGTACTTCAACGTGAGCCCCGACACCCGTGTCTGGCACGCCGTCTACCCGTCCTGGGAGGCGTACGGGGCCCAGTGGAACACCTTGCGGACCTACGGCAAGGCGGGCACCCAGCCGAGCGAGGACTGGCTGCGCCAGGTGGTACGCCCGGCGACGAGCAGCGAGTACGGCCTCTCGGAGCGCACCGGCGACAAACTCACCCTCCAGGTAGCTGAGTTGAGCGACTCTATGCCCGGTCACTACGGGTATGTGAGAGACGTGAGCGACACCGCGCAGGGCAAGCTCTACGCGGACGGGCAGCTGGTCGGCGACTCGACGCTCGGCGGGTACGGCATCTTCGACGTCCCGGCGGCGAAGGCCTCGTACCGCTTCGTGCTCGACACCCAGCGCAAGGCCGGCTGGACGCCGTACTCGACGAGCACCCACACCGAATGGTCCTTCGCCTCGGCGCACACCGACGAGGCGACGGCGTTGCCCCTGCTCTCCGTCGACTACGACCTGGACGGGCTCGACCTCCTCAACCGTGCCGAATCCAAGCGGAAGCTGGAGCTCGGGCTCTCCGTCCGGGATCAGGAGGGGAGCGTCAAGGCCAAGGCCCTCAAGGCCTGGGTCTCGTACGACGACGGCGCGTCCTGGAAGGAGGCGAAGGTCCGGAAGGGCAAGGCCGAGATCAAACACCCGAAGGGCGCGGAGTTCGTGTCGCTGCGCGTGCAGGCCTCCGACGGTGCCGGAAACCAGGTCGATCAGACCGTACTGCGGGCGTATGGCCTGAAGTAGGAGCGCCGCCAGAAGCCGTGCGACAGCTTTAACACAGATCGTCTACCGTGCCGGGCCATGGTGAACACGGCATACGACTCGGCACTCAGACAGAGCCCGGCACCAAGACAGACCCCTGCCGCGAGCCCCTGGGCCGCGGTGGGGGTCTCTGCCTTCGACGAGCTGCTGTACCAGGCGATTCTTCATCAGCCCGATGCGGGCGCGGGCGGCTGGGCACGGCTCACCGACGCCTCCCCCGCCCGGGTGCGCGAGGCCTGCGATCGGCTGCTCACACTCGGTCTTCTTCAGCCGCCCGATTCCACCGGCGGGTTACGGGCCGTCGATCCGCGCGTGGCGATCCGCGCCCTGATCCGGCGACGCGAGACCGAGTCCGAGCTGCTCGCCGCCACCGCCGACGATATGGCGACGGCGTACGAGGCGGGGCTGCTGCGCGAGGAACCGTCGCGCCTGGTCGACGTCGTGTCGGGCGAGGGCGCCAACGCCGCGCGCCTGGAGGAGCTTTACGCGCGCGCCGAGCACGAGGTGTGCGTCTTCGACACTCCCCCGTATCTCGCCCCGCGCACCCCGCAGTTGGACCTCCAGGCGGATCTGCTCAGCCGTGGCATCGTCTACCGCACGGTGTACGCGGCCACCGCCCTGGAGGACCCGGACGTGCTGTACCACGCCTGGAAGATGGTCGAACTCGGCGAGCAGGCCCGGGTGTTGCCCTCCGTGCCGGTCAAGCTGCTGGTGGTCGACGGCCGCAGGGCGATGCTCCCGCTGACCGCCTCCGCCGCGGGCGGCTACTGCGCGGCGGTGGTACGGCACTCGGCGGTGACCGAAGCGCTGCAGAAGCTCTTCGAGCTGGCCTGGCAGCAGGCGACGCCGCTCGGTCAGCCGGTCGCCGACGGCGAACTCTCCGAGGGTGAACGGGCATTGACGAGGCTTCTCGCCGCCGGCATGAAGGACGAGGCGGTGGCGCGGCACCTGGGGGTGAGCCTGCGGACGCTGCGTCGGCGGGTGAGCGAACTGCAGGAGCGGCTGGGCGCGGCGAGCCGTTTCCAGCTGGGGTTACGGGCGGCGCAGCGCGGCTGGGTGTGACGGTATGACGCGAGGGGCCGCACCCCTGTCCAGCCAGGGATGCGGCCCCTCAACCGCCGTACCGGATCGCCTACTTGCGGATCAGGCTGCGCAGCACGTACTGAGACATGCTTCGATTGCGGTACTTGAGAACGCCACCTCCCCTGAAATCCGACGTTGCGATCGACCCGGGGTCCGAGCCGAGCTTCCGCGCTTGGCACCGGCTTCGTCGGTCATGGGCCACGTGTTCGGCTGACGAGTCGAGAGCGGCTCGTACTTGAGGAAGGAGGCTGTCGCTGTGCGGTCTCAGGAGATGCTTAACCGTTTGTGCTCTGGACATGGTTGACACGTTCGGCTGAACGTCCGCTGTCCCCCACCTGCCGGTGCGGCAGGGGTGCTTCCGTCGGAGTCGTGGATATACAGCAGTTGGCCGAGTACCGCTACCAGGCTGTCCGCGAAGTGCTCGGCGGGTCTCCGATCGGTGAGGTCGCGGCCCGGTACGGCACCTCGCGCCAGACCCTGCGCAGCTGGCGGCGGCGGTTCGAGCAGGAGGGCATGTCCGGTCTGCTGGATCGCTCCCGCCGGCCGCGGAACAGTCCCACGCGCCTGTCCGCCGAGGTTGAGGCCGAGATCTGCGAGCTGCGCCGCCGGCATCCCCGGTGGGGTGCCCGCCGGATCTCCCACGAGTTGTCCGGCCGCGGGCTGGAGTCGGCGCCGTCGCGGGCCACGGTCCACCGGGTGCTGTCCCGCAATGGCCTGGTCCGCGCCCAGGAACAGCAGCATCCGCGCAAGTACCGCCCGTGGCAGCGTGAGGTGCCGATGCACCTGTGGCAGATGGACCTGGCCGGAAGGAGGCAACTGTCGGGTTCATCAGCTGCAGCAGGCGACACAGCCGAGGACAGCAGCGATGTACCACGGTCAGCTCGACGCTCGGCAGCCACGACCGTGAGCGTAGAGCACGCCGACAATCAGAGCGCCTCGCGAACACGATGGCCGCGCCACCTGGCCTCTCCGGCCGTACTCGAGAACCTCCGGAAGGCGGGAGCCGCCAAGGCCGAGGGCGCGCCTCCTCTGTCACAGGCGCAAGTCGACCAGATCGTCGCCATCCTGCGCCAGGCAGGCTCTCAGGCCAGTGCACGTCGTGGACGCGGAGCGCCACACCGGACGGCTGGAGGCCGTGGGAGCGGTACTCGGCACCGGCGGCACGGGGGTACGGTCACGCTCCTCTCGCGTTCGCGCTCACCCAGTGCCGCAGCGCGAGCCCGCTGGTCTGGTCCTCCCTGATCGCGACCGAGACGGACTACCGGACTGGGATGGCACCGGCGACGCTGGTGATCGCCCTCGGCTTCGGGACCGGCGTCATCGCCCGGACCAGGCCGCAGTCCATGGAGTGGAACCGGAGATCGCCTCGGCGCGGCTCACCTCCGCCCAGCACCTCGGCGTCGCCCCCGGCCTCGCGATCCTGGCGAAGCCTGCCGGCCCGCGCCTCCTCGATGCCCTCGGTGTTCTCGACCTTCTCGACGGACGTGACGAGCCGTGCCGCGTCCGGGGGGAGGCTGGGCGCCCGGTGGTCCCTGAACCTCGACGACGACTCGCGGACCCTGCGGTTCCTGCGGTCCCAGAGGGGCGGAACTGCCTTGAGCCGTACGGAAGTTGAGTCCACCCTCGACCACGGCGTACGTCGCGTCCGTACCCCCGCCAACCGCCGCGGGTCGTGATCGACGAACACGACCGTGCCGCCCGCGGCCGTACGCTCCGCCACGGCCCGCTCCAACTCCGTACGAGACGGCGCCCCGTAGAACGACCCGTACCGGGCTGGTGCTCATCCGACAAGAACTCGACCGCCACCACGGCCCTCCGAAGATCGACAACGTCGGCCCACGACGGCTGCGCCGTAGGATTAGTCCAGGTCAAAGCGCCGATCAGGGCCTGAACGTCACCCGAAGCCGCCTCGGACGCCTCACCCGCCAAGCCTTCCTCACTCAACCCCGGACGAGGCATCTACCAGAAACGGACTTGACGCCCTCTCAGTTGTTGCGTCGAGCGAGCGCGCGCAGGAAGGTGACCGTTTCCATCTCGCGGTTGGTGGACTCTTTTGCGGAGGTGCCGTACCTGCGGTTGGCGGAGAGCTTGACGATGGTGGTGCGGGCGGTCGGGGCGACGTAGACGAACTGGTTGTAGACACCGATCGCGCTGAACTCGCCGCGGTCGCCGGCCGGGAGCCACCAGTGGTAGCCGTAACCCAGGCCGGTCGGGTGGCCGCCGATGACCGGGCGGCCGGGCTCCAGGTGCGGGGCGGCGACGGTCACCGAGTCGCGCACCCATGTGGCGGGGATGATCTGCTCGCCCTGCCACACGCCGCCGCACCGGTACAGCTCGCCGATCCGGGCGTAGTCGCGGGCGGTGAGGTTGAGCCCGCCGTAAGCCATCTCCGTTCCGGCCGGGTCGAGGACCCAGTAGCCGGGCGAGGTCATGCCGAGCGGCTCGCACAGCTTTTCCTGCATGTAGTCGCCCATCGTGCGGCCTGTCGCATGGGCCACGAGCGCGCCCAGCACCTGCGTCTCCCCGGAGTTGTAGCGGCAGACGGTGCCCGGCTTACTCGCGCGCACCATGTTCGCGACGAAGCCGTCGAGTGTGCCGCCGATGCCCAGCGTGGCCAGGCTGAGCCGGAAGATGTCCGAGTCCGGGTCGCTGTAGTCCTCGTTCCAGCGGGCGCCAGACGACATCTGCAGGACGTCCCTGATCGTGACCCTGTCGTACGCGGAGCCGGGCAGTACCGGCACGTAAGCGCTGATCGCCTCGTCGATACTCCGGATGTGCCCCTCCTCGACCGCGATGCCTACGAGGGCGGAGACGAAGCTCTTGGCCACCGACATGGACACCCACGGCACGTCCGGCCCGCCGGTGAGCAGGTACCGCTCGTATCGGATCTCGCCATCGATCAGCACGAGAAGCGCCGCTGTGTCCGTGTCGGCCAGGAACTCCTCGGTCGACCGGACGGTGCCGTCGACCTCGTACGCATCAGGAAGCGTGATCGTGTCCCCCACAGGCCAGGCGTGCGGCTTTGACGAGGGGGCCATCTCCCGCACGTCCGCGAAGTCCTTGATCCGGCAGAAGTTCTCGTACTGCGGCGCGCCGGTGAAGAGGCCGAGGTCGGCAAGGGTCTGAGGCGGCTGATCAGTCATCATCGTTCTTCAATCGCTCAGGAGGAAGGGGGAAGGGGGAAGGCGAGCAGGGTGGGGGAAATGAGCGCGGCCGATGTGACGGTGCCGAGTCAGTAAGGGACTTGCCTGTGGGACTGCTCGCTCCCGGCGGCCCGCATGATGGCTACCGCCAGCCGTCGAGGGAGACTCGCGGGCCGTCGTCGGGGTAGGCGACCCGGAAGCCTAGGTTGCCCGTCGTGCTGTCGGCGGTGTTGGCCGTGCGGGCGGCGACCCGGTAGCGGTTGCAGTACGAGTCGTGGCACAGGTACGAGCCTCCGCGCATGACGCGCAGCTCCCGCGACTTGGTGTCCCACGGGTCGGCGCACCACTCCCACACGTTTCCGGAGACGTTGTAGAGCCCGTAGGCGTTCGGCGGGAAGGCGTGGACGGGGGCGGTTCCGGTGTAGCCGTCCTCGGCGGTGTTCTTGGTGGGGAAGGTGCCCTGCCAGATGTTGCAGCGGTGCTCGCCGTCGGGGGTGAGTTCGTCGCCCCATGGGTAACGGGCCTGGTCGAGGCCGCCGCGGGCGGCGTACTCCCATTCGGTTTCGGTGGGCAGCCGTCCGCCGGCCCACTCGGCGAACGCCTTGGCGTCGGACCAGCCGACGTGGGTGACGGGATGGTCCCAGCGGCCTTCGAGGTCGCTGCCGGGTCCCTCCGGGGTGCGCC
Source organism: Streptomyces sp. NBC_00457 (assembly GCF_036014015.1). Classification (NCBI taxonomy): domain Bacteria; kingdom Bacillati; phylum Actinomycetota; class Actinomycetes; order Kitasatosporales; family Streptomycetaceae; genus Streptomyces; species Streptomyces sp. NBC_00457. The sequence goes on from NZ_CP107905.1 coordinate 2,896,215, forward strand.
AGGTGGCTCCCTGCACGCCGCACCACCACGGGGTGGCGTCGGGGCGGGAGGAGATGCGTCTCAATTCGCCTGGCAGAAAGCGGGCGAAGACGAAGCTCCAGCCGTGGCGCTCGGCCTCGGTGCGGTGCCCGGTGTCCGCGACGAAGGCGGCGAAGCGGGCGGTGGTCACGGCGTAGGCGTCGATGGCGAACGCGTCCACGGCCACCTCACGGATGGGGCCCTCCCGGTCGCCGGGGTTCGCGTCCGCGTCCTCGGTGCCCATACGGAAGGTTCCGCCGGGCAGGGCGACGCGGGTGTCGTAGCCGGGCGGCCGGGTGCGTGCGGTGGGCGGCGTGAGCGCCAGGGCGACCGGTCCCGCGCCGGCGGCATCGGCGCCGGCGCGGGAGGGGGCGCAACAGGAGGGATGGGCCCGGCCTGCGCTCGGTGGGCTGCTCATCGCGTACCGAGGACCGGCCTCGAGGCTTCCGTACCGGTGGGCGTCGAGGGGCCCGCGCCGCCGCCCTTCTCCGTCTCGAACGACGACAGGGTGGTGTCATGGTCGGTCGGCACGTCGTACATGGGTGTCATCCAGTGGAAGAAGTTGTCGCCGCGGTCCCGTAGCAGGCGGTACAGGCGGTGCATCAACTGTGTGCGTATGTCCCGGAGTTCGGGGTGGTCGTAGCGGTTGAGGAGCTCGTCCGGGTCGGTCTGAAGGTCGTACAGCTCGTTGCGCGACTCGGGGTTGACGACCAGCTTGTAGCGCCGGGTGCGCAGCATGCGCTGCGGGTACGGGAAGTGGTGGCCGTGGTACTCGGCCAGATGGTGCTCGTCCCAGACGGGCCGTTCGCCGCGGGCAAGGGGCAGCAGGCTGCGGCTGTCGACGGCCGGGGCGGGGTCGCTGCCGGCGAGTTCCAGGATGGTCGCCGTGTAGTCGGTGAGGGAGACGAACTCATCGCGCACCTGGCCGGGTACGGCGCCCGGCACCCGCAGCAGCCCGGGGATGCGGTAGATGTCCTCGTACATGGCGGGGCCCTTGTCGTGCAGCCGGTGGGCGCCGGTGAACTCGCCGTGGTCGGCGGTGAAGCACACCGCGGTGCGCTCATCCAGGCCCAACTCCCGTACGGCGTCGAGGATGCGGCCGATCTGCTCGTCGATGAGCGTGACGTACCCCCAGTAGACGGCGATGAGTTTGCGGCTGTCCTCGATCGGCATGGTGTCGAACGCCCACAGCTTGCTGTAGTTGCTCTGCACCGGTGGCTTGCCCGCGAAGGTCTCCCCGATGGATGCGGGCAGCTCCACCAGGTCCGGGTCGTACAGGTCGAAGTACTCGTCGGGGAGGATGTACGGCAGGTGCGGGCCGAAGAAGTGCGTGGCGAGGAAGAACGGGGCGCCCTCCCCCGCCTGCTCACTCCCGGCGAAGCGGTGGAGCATCTCGATGGTGCGGGTGGCCAGGTAGTACTCGAAGGTGGCCTCGACGGGCTGGTGCAGCCGGGCCGCGAGGAGGTTGCCGGGGCTGCCGTTGGGGGTCGTGCCGCGCATCCGGTCGCTGATGGCGTACCCGGGCAGGCCGTTCTCCTTGAGGTAGGCCAGGTAGTCGGGGTGATCGACGGGGTTGTGCCAGCCGGCGAGGTCGGGGCCCTGGAAGCCGTAGTCGGCGGCGGTGCGCCGGACGCCGCCGTGCCACTTGCCGAGGAGGCCGAGGTTGTAGCCCTCGCTGCGCAGTTGCTCGGCGAAGGTGAACTGGCCGTCGGCCAGGTCCTCGAGGTACCCCACGTTGCGCTCGTAGTTGGCGAGCAGCTTGTGCCGGAAGGGTGCCGCGCCGGTCAGCAGGCTGGCGCGGGCCGGAGTGCAGATGGCGGTCGGCGTGTAACAGCTGTCGAAGCGGGTGCCCTGCGCGGCGAGCCGGTCCAGGTTGGGGGTGCGCACGTGCGGGTTGCCGTAGGCACCGAGGGTGTCGACGCGATGCTGGTCGGTCATGAGGAAGAGCATGTTGTGGCGCAAGACTGTGCCTTTCGGGTCGTACGAGGCGTGTTCGCGTTGCCTCACGGGCGGGTCGGGACGGTGCAGGTGGCCGCCCTACTCGCCGCCCTGCGCCTCCTCGTAGAGCTCGCCCGCGTAGTACTCACCCGGATCGGGGTTCTCGTCCAGCTGCTTGTTGCGTACGAAGAAGTCGCCCAGCGTCTTCAGCCACTTGTCCACTTCACCGCTCTTCGACTTGGCGACCAGGTCCGCGGTGGAGAGGGTCTGGACGTGGGAGGCGTCGGCCTTCGTCTGGGCCTCGGAGACCTCGAGCATCTTCGCGGTGAGCGCGATGGTCTCCTCGGGGTGTTCCTGACGCCAGTCGTTGGCCTGCTGAAGGACCTTGACCACCTTGCTGTTCTTCTCCTCGGGCACCTTGTTGCCGGCGACGAACGCGGTGGGGAAGGAGTCCCCGGTGTCCTTGGTGCTGGCGACCTCCACCAGGTCCGGCACCTTCTGCTTGATGGTGTCGATGGCCGGATAGAAGAAGCCGGCGCCGTCGATCTTCCCGGAGGAGAAGGCGGAGACGATCGTGGACGGATCCATGTTGACCTTGGAGATGTCCTTGTCGGTCATCCCGGCCTCTTCCAGCGCGATGTTGAGGATCATGTCGCCGGAGGTGCCCTCGGGCACGCCGATCCGCTTGCCCTTGAGGTCCTTCATGGACTCCATCCCGGGCTGTCCTATGACCCGGTCGGCGTACGTGAGCGTGTTGATGGCGATGATCTTGGACTGACCGGAGGCGGGCAGCCACACGGCGCCGGGGCCGATGTAGCCGTAGTCGAGGTCGCCGGCACTGAGCGCCTGGATCTGCACCGGGCCGTTGTTGAACGACTTCACGTCCGCGGTCAGCCCGGCCTTCTTCCACAGCCCCTGCTTCTCGGCGATCGCCAGCAGACTGGCCCCGTTGTAGTCACCGATGTAGCCGAACTTGACCGTGGAGTCGTCGCCGGAGCCGCCGCCGGAACACGCACTCACGGACAGCGACAGTATGAATACGGAGGGCAATGTGATGAGGGCGTGCCTGACCGTGCTTCGGGACATGGTGGGTGGATCCTCTCGGTGCAGTACGAGGCAGTAGAAGAGTGGGGAACGGAAAGCCGACCGGCGGTTATGCGGCCGAGGCGGCTTCGTCCTGGTGGTAGACGGACGTCCAGACTTCGTTGCGGATGCGGCGGAACTCCGCGGACAGCCGGATCTCCTCCGTACGCGGGTAGGGCAGGTCCACGTCGATGACGCGGTGGATGCGCCCGGGGCCCGCCGCCATGACGACGACACGGTTGGCCAGGTAGATGGCCTCGTCCACGTCATGGGTGATGAACAGCACGGTCCGCTTCTCCTGGCTCCAGGTCGCAAGGAGCTGGTCCTGCAAGTGCACCCGAGTGAGCGCGTCGAGAGCACCGAACGGCTCGTCCATCAGCAGCACTTGAGGGTCCACCGCGTACGCGCGGGCGATGGCGCAGCGCTGCTTCATGCCGCCGGACAGCGTCTTGGGCAGGGCGTCGGCGAACTCGCCGAGTCCGACGAGCGCGATGGCCTCGTCCGTGCGCCGCCTGCGCTCTTCGGCGGGTACGGAGGCGAGTTTGAGCCCGAACTCCACGTTCTGCCGCACGGTCAGCCAGGGGAACAGGGCGTACTGCTGGAAGATCACCCCCCGGTCGGGGCCGGGACCCGACACCGGCTTCCCGTCGACCAGGACGCTGCCCGAGTCGGGCTCCTGCAGTCCGGCGGCCATGCTCATCAGCGTGGACTTGCCGCAGCCGGACGGGCCTACGACGGTGACGAACTCCTGGTCCGCGATGTCCAGGTCCACTCCGCCAAGTGCCGTGAAGGTGACGCCCTTCAGCGGGAAGGTCTTCACCACGCCACGGAAACTGATCTTGCTGTTCATCGTCGCTCCTGCCAGCCGGTGAGGCGTCGCTCGGCCAGCAGCAGCAGCCGGTCCATGACGAGCCCGAGTACTCCGATAGTGATCAGCGATACGAAGATCGCGTCCATGTCGAACCAGGTGGCCGCCTTCTGCATCCGGTAGCCCAATCCCTCCTGCGCACCGATGAGTTCGGCGGCGACCACGGTGGCCCAGGACGCGCCGAGGCCGATCCGCATGCCGACGAGGATGAACGGCGTGGACGCCGGCACGACCACCTTGGCGAAGATGACGCGGTCCGAGGCGCCCAGCACTCTGGCCGCGTTGATCAGGGTCTTGTCCACGTCGACGACGCCCTGGAAGGAGGCCACGACGCAGGCCATGAATGAGGCCAGGTAGATCACGGCGATCTTCGGGACCTCGCCGATCCCGAGCAGCACCACGGCCAGCGGGATCATCGCCAGCGGCGGGATCGTGCGGAAGAACTGGATGTACGGCTCGATCACGGCGCGCACCGCCGGGTACCAGCCCATGAGGAAGCCGACCGGGACCGCCACGACCACACCGAGGGCGTAGCCGATGAAGACCCGGCGCAGGCTGGCGAGCGTATCGGAGGCCAGCGTGCCGTCGGCGATCATGGTGCCGGCCTTGCTCGCCACCGCCGCAGGCGTGGGCAAGTTCTCGACCAGTCCAAGGGCGGCCACGACGGCCCAGGCGCCGACACCCGCCGCGAGCGCCAGGGCGCCCAGGACCAGTGGTCGAACGGTACGACGCGGTTGTTGCTGCCGCCGCTCAGGGGCGGCGGTCTTGTCGAGAGGGGTGATCACAGCCATGTGTTCCTCACTGGTGGCCTCATGCGTTCTCCTCGGAGACGGGCTGCGGGTAATGGGTGAGCAGGGGGGTTTCATGGAGTACGAGGGCGATGCCGCCCAGGGCGCTGCCGGCCTCGCCGAGCGTCGCGCGCCGTACGTCCACGTGGTGGCGGGCCAGCGGCATCAGGTGCTGTCGCAGGGCCTGTTCGACCGGTTCGAGCAGGGCGTCGCCGGCCTGGGCCAGTTCGCCGCCGACGACGATGACGCCGGGGCCGACGGCGTGACAGACCGCGGCGAGGACTTCGCCGACCTCGCCACCGACGCGGGCAAGGACCTCAAGGGCGGGCGGGTCGGCTGCCGTTGCCGCGTCCAGGAACTGCGCAGGGGTGTCCGCTGTGCCGCCCGCCGCCCGGTGGCGGCGCAGTACCGCATCGAGTGAGGCGAGGGTCTCCAGGCAGCCGGTCTTGCCGCACTCGCACCGCTCGCCGGCCGGGTCCACGGTGATGTGTCCGAACTCGCCGGACAGTCCGTGCCTGCCCCGGTGCAGCGCACCGCCCACGACGAGGCCGCCGCCCACACCGTGCGACAGGCGCAGGTAGAGCACGTCGCCGCTGTCCGCCGCCGCGCCCCACACCGCTTCGGCGAGCGCTGCGAGGCGGGTGTTGTTGTCGAGCAGCACCGGCACCCCGAACCGCTTGCGCAGCAGGTCCGGCAGACCGTCGATGCCCTGCGCGTGGGCGCTCTCACTGCCGGGGTCGGTGGTCGGACCGACCACGCCGACGCCGATCGCACGGAGCGCGCCGAGATGAACGGCCTGTGCCCGCCCTGGGCCGCCGGCCCCCGACTCCCCCGGCGCATCGGTCGTCAGCGAGTCGAGCAGCCGTACCGCGATGTCCACCCGCTCGGGCCAGGACAGGTCCCCGGCATGCCCCTCACTGGCCGAACCGACCACTTCGTGGGCGAGGTTGACCGCGGCGACATGCACGGCGCGGCGCGCGAAGTCGATACCCACCGCCTCCCCGGCGGCCGGGTTGAGGCTGAGCTTCTCCACCGGACGCCCCCGCTTGCGCGCCTCGACATACGGCGTGCCGGCGACCACCGCACCGCTGGTCACCAGGCCGGCGACGATGTCGTAGAGCGTGGTGCGGGAAAGCCCGCTGCGGGTGCCCAGCTCGGCACGGCTCAGCGGACCGTACTTGCGCAGCTGCTCGAGTACGGCTTGCTCATGGCTGCGCCGGAGCCGGGTCAGCGGACCGTCGTGTGGGTGCATGCCGGACAGCATGTGGGGGGCCGAATATTTTCGTCAACGAGCCGGACGAAATCATTTCGCCGCCGCCACCCCTCGGACGCAGCCGACACCAGCGCTCGTGACCTGGGGTTACTTGGAAAGTCTACGTTGCCACCCGGCTCGTAACGCTTCGGTAACGCACGACGGTTGGGGCCGCCCCGGCCGAAACCACGCCCCCGGAGCACCCGATCCGGATTAATTTTCCGGGCTGTTGACGAAATACCGCTGCCGTTCGCATCCTGGGCGTCATGCCGTCCCCGGGCGGCCTGACGAGGAGGACATGGCGGATGATCGACAACACGAACCGGCCGCCCATCGGCCGGAGGACCCTGCTGGCAGGTACCGGCGCGCTGGGAGTGGCGGCGGCGCTGCCCACGGCTTCCGCACAGGCGAACCCGGCGACGCGACGTGCACAAGCCGCGGCCTACCCGGAGAACTGGCCCGATCCCGAACCGTACGGCCTCGCCGACACCCGCCCCGACCTCTGGCCGCGCGACGACAACTCCTTCGTCCTCCCGCTCGAACTGCGCCCCCGGGACAAGGAGCGCGGCGTGGTCTGGATGCGGGACACCTATGTCAACTGCTTCGTCGTCCGGGGCCGTCCGCTCTACGTCGCCACGGGCACCTCCCGGGTGCCGGGCCTTGACGCGGCCGCGCCGTGGAACGACGGCATCTTCGTGTGGGTGTCCCGGTCGCTGCGCGGACCGTGGCGGCTGGCCGACACCACCGGAATCCGTCCCGGCGCCGAGCGCGGCAAGGTGTGGTCACCCGAGTTCGCGGGCGAGAACCGGCCCGGGCGCACGGTCGTCGCCCCCTGGCAGCAGTACTGGCACGACGACGAGTTCGGCAAGCGCGGCAACGTGTGGGCACCGGAAGTGCACTACGTCCGCGGCCGCTGGTACATCGTCGCGTGCATGGGTGACCACTCCCGCAAGGTCGGCTCGTTCCTGCTGGTGAGCGAGGGCGGGGTGGCGGGCCCGTACCGGCTCGCCAAGGGAAACCTCGCCAAGCCGTTCGGCGAATCGTTCATCGGCGGGCCGTCGTTCATCGCGCCCGGCGCGTACCACCACATCGACGGCAGCATCTACGCCGAGGGCGACGACGCCTGGCTCGTGCTGCACAACGACCTGTACGCCAAGTTCCGTGCCGACATGGAGGACATCGTCCCCACCACGGACCTCCCCAAGTTCCAGCAGTCGCCCTACTCTCCGGAGCCGTACCTCGAAGGCGCGTACGTCTTCAAGCACGGCGGCAAGTACTACCTCCTGCACGCCGCCTGGAACCGCTCGTCCGTCGCCCCGGACGGCAGCACGCGCTACGCCTACGACCCGCCGGGCATCGGTCGCACGCAATACCAGTACGACGCGGTCGTCGCCGTCGCCGACCGCTTCGAGGGCCCGTACTCCCGACGGTGGACCGCGGGCGTCGGCGCGGGCCACAACAACTTCTTCACCGACCACGCGGGGGGCCTGTGGGCCACGTTCTTCCGCAACCCGAACGCCGGTTACTGGTCCCACCCGTCGCGCATCGCGAACGCCGCCGTCCCCGGCGTCGTACGGCTGGAGTGGACAGGCCCGGAGGGCAATCGCCTCTACGTCCGGCGCGGGCGGAACCAACCGGCCGAGGGCTGACGGTTTCGCATGGCCCATCCAGGTGCTCAAGATCTATGAGAATGGGGTGACGTACGTGCGGGAACCAGATGAGCCGAACGCCGGGCGCCGGGCGGATCGCGCGAGCCCCAGCCGGCGGAGGCTCCTCGGCCTCGCCGGCGGTGGCGCTCTGCTGCTCGCGGGGTGCCGATGGGACGGAGCCGGAGCGGGGGGCTCCGGAGGCAGCGGCACCGGTGGTTCGGGCAGCTACGCCGGGCACCGGAAGCGTCCCGCGGCCCCGGAGGGCGTGCTCGGCTCCAACTTCAACGAGGAACCGCGGGGCATGACCGCCGCCGTCCTCGACGACCTGCGCACCAAGTGGGTGCGCGGCTTCACCCCGATGCCCGAGCTGGACAGTGTGGAGGCGGCCCGGCAACCGGCGATCAGAACCCTGCTGTCGTTCGCCGGCTCCGGCTACGGCACCGTGCTGTCGCTGAAGTTCCCCTACCAGAACAAGCCTCTCCCGCGGCCGGGCACCAGCGCGATGGACATCGAACTCGCCCGCGTCGACAAGGCTTTGGGTGCCGTCCTCGGCAAGGTCGACATCCTGGTCATCGGCAACGAGCCGTTCATCGAGACGCGCCAGGAGGACCGCGCCACCCTGCTCAACCCCTTCTACGAGGCCGTCGCCGCGCATGTGATCGCCGAGCGGGAGAAGCGTTGCGGGCCCGGCTGCCGTACCCGCCTGTACATGGGCGCCCTCAACCGCCTCCACGAGCCCGCCTGGCAGACCCCCGCCGTCAACCGCTGGCTGGATCACGTCAAGGCCGTCCCCGAGATGGAGGGCGTCGACATCCATCCGCACGTCTCCTCGATCGAGCAGGCCAAGGCGTTCACGGATTACGTGCTGCCCCGGATCCGCCCCGAACAGCGCTTTCTGGCCACCGAGTTCTCCCTGGTGCACTGGTGGAAGCAGCATTGGAGCGACCCGGTCCCCGCCACCTACGCCGACCGCTACGGGGTGCCGACCGGAACCCCGTTCTGGCAGGAAGTGCGAAACGCGGCCGCGGACCCGTTTGCGCAGCAACGGTGGCACGACCTGCTGATGAACAGCCCGTGGTTCGCCTCGCGCAAGGAGTATCTGACCACCCAGGTACGGCAGTTCCGCGCCACCGGACGGCTGGCGGTGGCGACTTACGGCACACTCCAGGGACCTGCGATGATCCGCGACATCGGGCCGGACAAGACGCCATGGCTGCTGAACAGCCTGTACGCCAACCTCGTCGCCCGACCTTCCGCGAACGGCGACATGGCGCACAACCCGGCGTTCTTCGATACGTTCCGCGCCCTCCAGGACACTTCCAGCGGGTCCTGAACATCGGGCCGCGGGGCGGCGATGGCAATCAGGATCGAAGCTCTGGAAACCTCTCGCACACAACCGCTCGTACAAACAACCCGTGCAAGAGGCCGCCGGCTTGCCCACACCGTCTCCGTCTACCTCGCCGCTCCCCATATCGCAGGCATCTTCTCCGGTCAGCGTGACCGGTCAGCGCGATGAGCCTGACGCAACGCCCTGACGCGGGGTGCGCAGGCCAGGTCGGTGATCCCCTTGGCGGCTCATCCAGCACTCCAAGTCGATCACCACCTCGGCCGCGGTCAAGTGTCGGGGAGGTCGGCGGAGTGACCTACTGGTCGTGGCGATGCGGATGGATCCGCGGTGGCGGCGCCCAGGAGGCGCAGGCCGTCGTGGGAGGGCGTGCCGGGCGCGGCGGTCAGGGCGATGAGCTGCTGGTCCGGGTCGGCCGCGTCAGTCAGTGTGGACCAGTCGAGGGCGAGTTCGCCGACCACCGGGTGGCGCAGGGCCTTGGTGCCCGCGGTCCGTGCGGCCACGCGGTGGTCGCCCCACCATGTCCGGAAGTCCGGGTCCCGCACCGACAGCTCCCCCACCAGCATCGCCAGGCGCGGATTCTCCGGGTCCCGGGCTGCCTCCATCCGCAGCTGCGCCACGCAGGCCCGCGCCATGTAGTCCCAGTCGGTATACAGGGCCCGTACCTTCGGGTCGCAGAACACCAGGCGTACGAAATTGCGTCTGTGCTCCGGAAGGAGCGCGAAGTCGGTGAACAGCGCGGCGGCCAGCGGATTCCACGCCAGGATGTCGGTGCACCGGCCAAGGACGAGGGCCGGGGTGTTGGTGAGATCGTCGAGCAGGCGCCGCAGCTGCGGCTGGACCCGTTGGGTGGGCCGCCGACGCGGTCGGCCGGCATCCTTGCCCGAGAGCTCGAAGAGGTAGGCACGCTCGTCCTTGCTGAGCCGCAGCGCGCGTGCAAGGGCGTCAAGCACCGGCTCGGAGGCCCGGCGACGCCCCTGTTCCAGGCGGGTGTAGTAGTCGGGGCTGATCGACGCCAGCAGGGCGACCTCCTCCCGGCGCAGGCCCGGGACCCGCCGCAGCCCGTCGTCGGGGAGCCCGGCCGTCGCGGGGCTCAGCTCCCTGCGCCGGGCCTTGAGGAAGTCACCCAGTTCGCTGCTCATGCGAGCAAGTCTCGCACCGAGAGCCGGCTGGCGAGGGGGCCAGTTCTGTCCCCTTATCCCAGCGCGGGGCGCCTGCCAGGGTCGAGGGCATGAAGACAGACGTCACCTTCCTCAGCAGCAATCTCACGCTCGCCGGGACCCTCTTCCTGCCCGACACACCCGTCTCCGATCGGCTTGCGGCCATCGTCGTCTCTCACCCGGGCGGCGGCGTGAAGGAGCAGACCGCGAGCATCTACGCCGAGCGCCTGGCGCGCGAGGGCTTCGCCGCGCTGGTCTTCGACGCCGCCTACCAGGGTGAGAGCGAGGGCGAGCCGCGCGGTCTGGAGAACCCCTTCCAGCGCGCGGAGGACATCAAGTCCGCCGTGAGCTTCCTGACCACCCGCGACGAGATCGATCCGGACCGGATCGGCGCTCTGGGGATCTGCGCCTCCGGCGGCTACGTCCCCTATGCCGCCCAGACCGACCTGCGCGTCAAGGCCGTCGCCACGGTCAGTGCGGGAGACCTGGGATCGGTGATGCGCGACGGCCTGGGTCGCACCCAGGATCCGGGGACCATGCGTTCAATGCTCGAGCGCGCCGGAGCCGCACGCACCGCCGAGGCGCGCGGCGAGGCCGTCCCCCGGCAGGAATGGATCACCGAGGCCGTGGACGCCGAGACCTACGAGTACTACCGCACCCCACGCGGTTACCACCCCCGCGCGGTCCAGCCCTGGCCCGTCCGCAGCCTCGACCAGATCATCCAGTACGACTCGTACGCCCTGATCCATCTCATCTCGCCCCGCCCCCTGTTGATGATCACCGGATCCGACGCGAACACGGCGTACATCAGTCACGAAGCCATCGAGAAGGCAGCCGAGCCCAAAGAACTCTTCGTCATCGACGGCGGCACCCACATCTCCCTCTACGACAAGGACGAGCACGTCACCCCGGCCGTCGCCAAGCTCACCGCCTTCTTCGCCACCCACCTCGCACCATCAAAGAGCTGAGGATCACGCCCACCTCGCCGACCAAGCAGCTCGAACCAGCCGTGTTCGAATCCTGACCAGCGAAACGATCGCCAGATTTCCGACCCATTCCTCAGGATGCCAACGAGCCGGTTGGCGAGTCGGCGCGGGGCGACGTTGAATTCGATGCCGCCGGGCGCGTTGCTGCTCGTAGCAGGCCCTGGCGCCGGAGGAGACCCGCAGCGCGGAGAAGGCCTGGGCGATCACGGCATCGATGAGCACCCCGCTCCCCTACAACGCGGGCGGGCTGCTGAGCGGTTCGCCCCGCAGCATGTGAGCGGCTGCCTCGGCCACCGCCCGCTGGGCGGCGATGCGGTCGACGTGCAGAGGTTCCCCCGTGGGCGACCACCTGTTCGCCGGCGACCCAGAGGTACGGCAGGAGTGGGCGCCGGAGGGCCTGATCGAAGTCTGGACGCCGGCAGACAGTCAGCACCAGGTCAGATCCTCAAGAACAAGCTCAGGCACGGGGCCGTCCGTCGGCGATGATCATGACGAGGGTATCGACGAGTTCGTCGGCGGAGGTGCGCCAATTCCCGGTGCTGAAGTGGCCGCTCAGTTCCGCGTTGATGATGCCGCTGACGCCGGTGAGGAGCAGGCCTCCGTATCGGTGCAGGTCGTGTTCGTCGACGAGTTCGGAGACGATGGCCAGGAATTCATCCTGAGCGCGGCAGGAGGCACGGATCATCATGGCGGGGTCGTCGCCGGCCGGGGGGCCGAACATCAGCCGGTAGTGGTGAGGGTGGCGACGGCCGATGGAGACGAGCACAGTGAGGGCGCCCCGGAGCCTGCCGGACGGGGTACCGCGCAGGGCTGCGATCTCGTCACTGAAACGCTCCCAGCCTTCTGTGGCGACGGCGCCAAGCAGGCTCTCCTTGTCGGCGAAGTGCCCGTAGGGGGCGCCGCGGCTCACACCGGCCCGTGCGCCCACATCCCGCAGGGTTACCGCGTCAGGGCCGCCCTCGTCGAGCAGCTCGGCGGCCGCGTCGAGAAGGGCGCGGCGGGTCGCGGCGGCGGACTCTGCGCGACTGACCATGCCCACATATTACAGATGACAGCGTCACATCATCTATTTGACACTGTCACATGAAACCTCTTACGGTCACTCATATGACAACGTCATGCGAGTCCGATGAAGCGGGCAGCATAACCGTGGTGACCAGAGCCTCGGCCGGGATGGGAGCCGCCCCCGCAAGCGAGCCGGCCCACCGTGGCTTCCACGTACTTGCCCGGGTGCGGGGCGAGAGTGACGTTGACACCCTCCGCCTCAACGCCGACGGGCAGCTATTCCTGGACGCCTCCCGGTTCGGCGCACCGTTGCACGGCACCTTCTGACCTCCGGCCTCCTGCCGGGCCGCATCACGTTCCTACGCACCACACAGGAGTAACGCACCGTGGATCTGCAACTCGCCGGCAAGCGCGTGCTCGTGACCGGCGCCAGCAAAGGCATCGGCCTCGCGATCGTGCGGGCCTTCCTCGCCGAAGGCGCATCGGTCACCGCCGTGTCCCGGCGCAGCACACCCGAGCTCGACGAGACCGAGGCGACCTTCGTGTCCGCCGACCTGTCCGAGGCCGACGGGCCCCGCCGCATGGTCGAGACAGTCCTCGCAATCGACCCGCGCTTGGATGTTCTGGTCAACAATGCCGGTGGCGGCAGCCTGCCGGAGGGATCGCTCGGTGACACCCTCGACGGCGGGGACGAAATCTGGCAGGACGTCTTCGCACTGAATCTCAGCTCCGCCGTGCGGGTCACCCGGGCCGCCCTGCCCGCGCTGACCGAAGCCCGGGGCGCGATTGTCAACATCAGCTCCGAAGCCGCCCGGCGCCCCGGCGCTCCCGGCAGCACCCCGCTGCCCTACGGGGCGGCCAAGGCGGCGCTGAACACGTTCTCCCGAGGGCTCGCCGAACGGATGGCCCCGCAGGGGGTACGGGTCAACACCGTCTCGCCGTCCGTGACAAGGACCAACGCCATCGAGGGCAAGGACGGCTACATGTCCCAGGTGGCGCAGGCGATCGGCGTCGAGCACGCTGCCCTGATGCAGAACCTGCCGGCGGATCTCGGCATGCTCACCGGCAGCCTGATCGAGCCGGACGAAATCGCTCGCGCGGTGTTGCTGCTGGCATCCCCGACCATGCCGAGCGCGATCGGTGCGAACTGGGCGGTCGACGCCGGCTCCGTCAAGGTCGCGTAACACCCCTCACGACACCGCCGGAGCGGCTCGGAGCCGCTCCTGGCCGGTACCTCGGCGGGACGCTGGTGCTGCCGAGATGCCCGGCGGCAGCCCGGCCGCTGCCCTCGCTGTCGACGTGATTCACCTCGGCGGGCTGGGGGGGGAGTGCTGGGCTGCGATTGTCTGGGCCGATCCACAGTGGCCGTTGGGAAAACAGACGGCGAGAGAGTAAGAGAGCAAAGGCGTGATAATGAATTCGGACAGCACAACGGCGATCGAACGGCCCGGACGCCTGGGCGACCACACCCAAAACCTGCGTACCGACCCACGCACCGATCCACGGGTCGTCGAAGCACTGACACCCTTCGGCCTGGACGACAACATCGAGCCTGCCCCGTTCGGTCCCGACGCCCCGCGGGAGCAGTTACTCGAGTTCGTCAAGGCCGCCGAGGCCGGGACCGAGGGATTCCTCGCCACGCTCGTCGACGGCCTGGAGCCGATAGCGGGGCTCGACCACCGCACCGAGACGATCACCGGCCCGGCCCGCAACGACATCCAGCTGTACCTGACACGGCCCGCGGACTCCTCTGCCCCGTTGCCCGGGATCCTGTACCTGCACGGTGGCGGCATGGTGATGTTGAAGGGCTCGGGGCCGATCTACGCACGGTTCCAGGATGAGCTGGCCGCCACCGGACTCGTCGTCATCGGCGTCGAGTTCCGCAACGGTGGTGGCGAACTCGGTGCGCACCCGTTCCCGGCCGGCCTCGACGACTGCGCAGCAGCGCTCGACTGGGTGCACGAGCACCGCGCGGCGCTGGGGATCTCCACACTCACCGTCGCGGGCGAGTCGGGTGGGGGCAACCTTGCGCTCGCCACCGCGATCCGTGCCAAGCGCGAGGGCAGGCTCGCGGCCGTCGACGGTGTCTACGCTCTGGCGCCGTCCATCTCGGGCCTCTACGGCGGCAGCGCCGAGGAGCGTGAAGCGGCATTGCCGTCGCTCGTCGAGAACGACGGGTACTTCATGGCGTGTGACGGGTCCGCGATCTTCGCTGAGGTCTACGACCCCGGTGCTGAGCACGCCACCGATCCCCTCTGTTGGCCCTACCACGCGACGGTCGAGGACCTGTCCGGACTGCCGCCGCACGCCATCTCCGTCAACGAGCTCGACCCGCTGCGTGACGAGGGGCTGGTCTACCACCGCCGTCTCGTCGAGGCCGGGGTCGAGGCCGCGTCACGGACAGTGGCCGGGACGTGCCACGCAGGCGATCTGATGCTCCGGGCCGCCATCCCGGACATGTACGACGCGACCGTCGAGAGCGTGCACCATTTCGCTGCCGGCCTCTGAATGTGACGTCACCGGAGAAACAGGAGGAACGTAGTACATGTCTGCCGCCCTACCGTCCAACTGATCGTTTCAGAATGAAATGCCCTGTGTGACTTGGCAGTTGGGTGTTGTGTCGGCAGGATCTGTTGGGTGCCTGTCGATCTTGTGCCTGACCTGTGGGAACGTGTGGCCCCTGTTGCCGTCACCCTCGAGGCCCTACGTGCCCACTTACATGAGAACTTCACAGGTGTTCTCGGGCGACCCGGACGGGGCGACGAAGCAGCTGAGGTCATCGCGTTTCTCGCTTCCCCGCGAGCCTCGTACTTGACCGGCACCCAGGTCACGCTTGACGGGGGACTGCTTCCAACCCTGTAAGCGTGGGAGGCGAGCTGCACGACGGTAAGCGCCACCGCGTGCTCGGCACGCTCCACCGCCAGACGACCGCCGGCCTTCGACCGCGACGCCTACAAACAGCGCAACACGGTCGAACGCGACCTGAGCGGGCTTGCCGAAGTCCGTGCGATACCGCGCCACTTCAGGGGCGCGGGGCTGTATCAATATGCGGCTCCGCCGCGATGAGGCTCCCCCCTGCTCGAGCCAAGCCGAGTGGGGGGAGCGACCAGCCACGACGGACCCGCAGCTTCGAACCGTATTTCCAGCGGAGCGCTCAACGGGTCGGCGCCGTCGAGGCGAGCTCGGTCCTGGCGTCGGTGCCGGCGATCACGCCCCGCGACTCGGCCTCGGCCCAGGTGAAGATGCCGGTCGACATGAGGCTGCGCTCCTGGGCGGCACGCAGCGCGTAGACCTGGGCCCGGGCGGTGTGGACGGTGGTGTCGTCCGGGGCGGCGTCGCCGGCGAGCTGGGCGAGGTGGCACGCCAGCCGGTGGGAGCCGGCACGGGCCAGCTCCAGCGCGCGGTCGGCGAGGACCTGGGCGCCCCCGCTCAGCGCGGCGAGCTCGGTCGCGAGCTCCTCGTCCGGGGCGGGCTTGAGGTGGGCGGGGTTGCCGTCGTACCAGCCTGCGAACTGGCGCCACAGGTTGCGGACGATGAACTCCGGCTCGTCGTAGACCGGCTGCAGGTAGTGCAGCGCCGCCAGGTCGTCCGGCACCCGCACGCGGTGCAGCGTCTCGACCAGCGTCGCCCCGCTGTTGAGGCAGGCGATCGTCTGGTCGACGAGGGTCTCCAGGTAGCGCGCGGTGTTCTCCAGGACCTCGCGCACGTGGTCGGCGCCGACGACCGGGATGCCGTGACTGCCGAGCATGAGCTCGGCGTCGAGCGAGGCCATCCACCGCAGCGCGACGGCCCAGTCGACGGGATAGCGCTGCACCTTCTGCGGGTTGCCGGCGTTCGGGGCAACGCCGAGGAACAGGTCGCCGGGGAAGAGGATCCGCTTTTCGGGGATCCAGCCGACCACGTGGTCGTCGGTCTCGCCCCGGTGGTGGGTGAGTTCGAGTCGGAGGCCACCGACCTCGACCACATGGGTCTCGGCGAAGGTGATGTCCGGCTGCCGGAACTCGGCGGGCCAGACGAGGTCGGAGATGCGGAACTGCCGGCGGTTGATGACCGTGTTGTAGCCCTGCGTCTCGGCGTACCGCCGGAATCGCGTGAGCACGTTCTCGTGCGCGACCACCACCGGGCGCGGTCGGCCCTGGGCGTCGGCGTCGAAGCGTCCCAGGCCGCCGACGTGGTCGATGTGGCCGTGGGAGTAGACCGCGTGGGTGACCGGCCCGGAGTCCCACGCGGTGACCTGCTCATGGAGCCGCTCGGCGAACAACTCGGCGCCGGTGTCGAAGAGCACGAGTCCGTGCGCGTGCCGGATGGCGAAGGCGTGCCCGAAGCCGGGCACCATCAGCACCCCGTCGGCCACCTCCTCGGCGTGGGTCATGGTGGGTTCGACCAACGAGGTCAGCTCACGGTCGCCGTTCCACATCTCGGCGGCCTGCTGGAGGATCGAGGTCTTCATGACGGGTCCTTTCGGTGGGCTGCACTGCGGTCGGGAGAGGCGGCAGTGACCGCGTCTTGGTTCGGTGGGGCGCCGGGCGGGGACGCAGGGCGCGGCGCACGACCACCGCGGTGAGGGCGACCATCGCCAGCATCGTCGGTTTGGTGAAGAGCGCGCTGAGCAGCGTGAGTCCGACGACCGAGTCGATCGCGTAGAGGTAGCCGAGCGGTACGAGGTGGGTCGTCCAGAGCACGGCCCAGGCGGCGGTCAGGCGACGGTGGCGACGCCGGGCCGCTGGATCGCCGGCCGTCGAGGCCGGCTCCACCCGGACCCTGCGGCACACCGTCTCGGTGATCGGCTGCCCGATCAGCAAGGAGCCGACGCACGCCACCAGACCGGCGGCGTTGATGACGAGCTCGGGGAAGTAGAACGCACGCCCTTCACCGAAGGCGATGGCACTCACGCTGTGGAGGGCCACGATCGAGGTCGACACAGTAACGACGACCAATGGTTCGCCGCGGTGGCGGCGGAGCGCGGCGACCACCAGGGCGACCAGCAGCGCGACGAGTGCTCCCCACTCCGGGCCCCAGCGGGACTCGACGATCAGGAACGCCGCCGGTGCGGAAGCCGCGTCGATGAAGTGCCGTGCGATGTCGGCCGGGCGGCGAGGTGGGCCGGGGATCGGTTTCCATGCGTCGCCCGTGTCGGGTTCGTACATCGCGTCCTCCTG
The DNA here is from genome assembly GCF_036014015.1 of Streptomyces sp. NBC_00457. Lineage (NCBI taxonomy): Bacteria > Bacillati > Actinomycetota > Actinomycetes > Kitasatosporales > Streptomycetaceae > Streptomyces > Streptomyces sp. NBC_00457. The sequence continues at coordinate 2,913,466 of NZ_CP107905.1, forward strand.
TCATCGTCTCGGACGGCCTGGACGGCCGGTCCGTCCTCGGCGCTGGGAAGCGCCGGGCCATGTGCATCGGGCGTCGGGATTTGCTCAGCACTCACGGACATCGATCTCGCCCGAGGCTCACGGGGGTCCGACGACCGTCCGGCCGGCCGTGGATTTGGGGCCGCGCTCGCGGCCCTGGTCCGGGATCCGGCGCCTGCCCTTCCCGCACCGACAACCGATGATGCACTGGTCAGCGTTGCTTGACACATCACAGCTGATAAATCAATCATTGTAAAGAGGGTGTGGAGCCGCCGGCACACGATGCCGTTCGCCGCCGGACCGGGCGCCCGAGGCGAGAGGAGCCAGTAGATGACGACCACCGTGACGCTGACCGGCACCGGCGTGCCCTTCCCGAGTGCGGAGCGGGCCGGCCCAGGTGTGTTGGTGAGCCATGACGACGTCCACCTGCAGATCGATGCCGGCCGGTCCACGCTGATGAGGCTGACCCAGGCCGGGATCAGCCCGCACCAGCTCTCGGCGCTGCTGCTCACGCACCTGCACAGCGACCACGTCAGCGACGTCGCCGACCTCGTGCACACCCGGTGGGTCCAGGACCACATGTACGGCACCGGCCCGCTTCCCGTGGTGGCGGCCGACGGGCACGCGCCCGGGTTCGTCCAGCGAGTGCTGGCGGCGAACGAGTACGACGTGGACGTGCGCGTGCAGCACGTGCAGGACGCCCCACCCGAGGTGGTCGGCCACTGGTTCGACCTCCCGGACACTCCGACCGAGGTCTGGCGCAGCCCGTGCGGGCGTGTCGGCGTCGCGGCCGTCCGCGTACGGCACGAGCCCGTCGAGCAGGCCGTCGGCTACCGGATCACAACGCCCGACGGTGTGGTCGTCGTCTCCGGCGACACGCGGGTCTGCGAGGAGGTCGCGGCGTTGTCGGTCGGGGCCGACGTCCTGGTCCACGAGGCGTGCCGGAGCTCGGCACTCGCGGAGTTCGTCAAGGGGACACGCTTCGAGACCATCTTCAGCTACCACTCCGACACGGTGGCGCTGGGCGAGATGGCCCAGTACGTCGGCGTGCCGCACCTGGTGCTGACGCACCTCATCCCCGAGCCGACGTCGCCGGACCAGGTGGCCGAGTACGAGGCCGAGGTCCGCAAGGGCGGGTTCGAGGGGCGGGTGTCGGTCGGTCACGACCTCCTGCCGATCACGCTCGGCGAGGCTCCCGACGCGGTGACGCATGCGGCTCGATCATCGCGCCCTGCTGAACGGCGACTTCATCAGACGTGACCAGAAGATCCATCGAGAAGGGAGTCAGCCTGTGATCGAGATCGATGTGCCGACCGGAACTGCTCCGGCCGACGTCCACCACGGGCTCCACAGCGAGCTCGGCGCGCTGCAAGGGGAGCACCCGGAACGCGCCCGCAACCCGGTGATCAAGGTGGTCGAGCTCGGGTGGCTGGAGTTCGTGAAGCCCGACCTCGACCGGGCCGAGCGGTTCGCTCGCGACTTCGGCTTCGTGGTCCATGAGCGCACACCCGACCGGCTCAGCCTGCGCGGCACCTGGTCGGCCCTGCCGTGCCTGGTCGTCCGCCGTGGTCGAGGCGCCCGCTTCGTCGGGCCGACGTTCGTCGCGGAGTCGGTCGCCGACGTACGCCGTCTGGCTCGCTGGGCGGGTGCGAACACGCTCCCCCTCGGGGACGGGCAGGCCGTTCAGCTGACCGATCCGAGCGGCATCCCGGTGCGGGTCGTCGCCGGCCTGGACCGGCCGGCTCCCCTGCCCGAGCGCGACCCGCTCGATCTGAACCTCGGCACGAAGCCGGTCCGGGTCAACGCGACCCAGCGGGCCCCACGAGCCGCCGCGGAGGTGCAGCGGCTCGGGCACGTCGTGCTGGAGACGACCAGGTTCCAGCGAGCCCTGTCGTGGTACCTCGAGGCGCTCGGCCTGATCGTGAGCGACTTCCTGTACCTCGACGACCTCCGTGACCGCGGGCCCACGATGGCCTTCCTTCGCTGCGACCTCGGGTCTGTGCCGGCGGATCACCACACGCTGGCCATGCACCTCGGGCCGCGCGTCGGTTACGTGCACTCGGCCTACCAGGTCACCGACCTCGACGCCGTGGCGGCGGGCGGGGAGTTACTCGCCGCCCGGGGCTACCGGCGCGTCTGGGGTATCGGCCGGCACATCCAGGGCAGCCAGATCTTCGACTACTGGCGCGACCCCGACCGGATGATGGTGGAGCACTACACCGACGGCGACCTCTTCGACTCTTCCGTCGAACCCGGGTGGGCGCCGATGAGCGCGAGCGGACTCGCCCAGTGGGGCCCGCCCGTCTCCCGCGACTTCCTGGGCAGCAAGCCCGGGCCCGGCATGATCCCCGTCCTGCTCAAGGCGCTCGGCGACGAGACCAACGAGATCGACAAGAACGTCCTGAAGGCACTGGCGAAAGCGATGGCGGCATGAGCACGAACGTGGCACGCACGGACGCCGGATGGTGGGTCGAGAACGACGGCCGGCTGACACGGATCAAGACCGACGCAACCACCACCAAGGAGCTCCTCGCCGACCGGCCGGCGGTCGAGAAAGCCGCGAGTGCCCCCGATCCCGAGGGGCCAAGGCTCGCAGACGTCGACCTGCTCTCCCCCGTCACCGTGCCGGCCCGGGTGGTCGCCCAGATGGTCAACTACCGGAGCCACGCGCACGACTCCGGCTTCGACCCCGGCACCGTTCCCCCGGCCTTCTTCCGCAAGGCGTCAAGCTCGGTCTGCGGGCCCACCGACGACATCCGGTGCCCCGACCACGTCGGGTTCCTCGACTACGAGGTCGAGCTCGGCCTGGTGATCGGGCGTCGGATCGACGTCGGAACCGTGGTGACCGAGGACGACCTCGCCGACGTGGTCGCGGGAATCGTCGTCACCAACGACGTCAGTGCCCGCGACATCCAGCTGACCCGCACGCAGTTCTACGAGTCGAAGTCCTACCCGACGTTCACCCCGGTCGGCCCGTTTCTCACCCTGCTCGACGGCGACGAACTCGCCGCACTCGAGCGGCTGCGGCTGACCCTGAGCGTCAACGGCGAGGTCCGCCAGAACAACACAGTGGCAGACATGATCGTCAAGCCCGTCCGTGCGCTCACACTGCTCGCCCGCTTCCAGCCGCTCGACGCCGGCGACCTGGTGCTCACCGGCACGCCCGGCGGCACCGCACTCAAGGCGCCGGGACCGGTGGTCGAGAGGATCGGTGCCCTCCTGCCACCGGCGGTGAAATGGAAGGCGTTCTTCAAGCGGCAGGCCGGCAACCCGCACTACCTCAAGGACGGTGACGTGGTCGCCGCGACCATCTCCGACCCCCTGCGGGGCATCGACCTCGGCCAGCAGACCAACGTCGTGCGCAAGCCGGTCCAGAGGGCTGCGCTGTGACGCCGGCCGGCCTCCCGCCGCTGATGTCGGTGGGGGACCTCCACGCCATCGAGCGGGTCCCGCTCGCCGACCGCGACCTCGCGCTCACGACGTACGACCTGCTCGTACGTGCCGCGCAGCGGTGGCCCGACGAGCCGTGCTCGCTGTGGATCCCCGACGCGGCCGCCATCGGGGACCACGTGATGGTCACGTTCGGCGCGCTGCTCGGTCGCGTGCACGCAATCGCCCACGCCCTTCACGGGCTGGGGGTCGGGCGCGACGACGCGGTCACGCTGATGGCCCCCAACTGCAGCGACCTCCTCGCGGTCACCCTGGCGGCCGAGGCCGTCGGGATCGCGGCCCCCGTCAACGCCGCGCTCGACGTGCGCAACGTCGCGCACATCGTGCGCCTGACCGGCTCCCATGTGCTGGTCACCGGCGGCCCCGAGCTCGACGAGGCGCTGTGGAAGCAGCTCCTCGACTCTGCCTGCGACCTCGGGATCGAGGTCCTCGTCGCACTGTCGCCCGACGGCGGCGACCAGGGCCCGGCGGCCGAGCTGGAGACGCGCCCGGGGCTGCGCACCGTGCGGCTCGACGACCTGGTGGACAGCGCTCCCACCGAACTCCCGACCGCCCCGCCGGCGCCCGACGACCTCGCGGCGTTCTTCCACACCGGTGGCACCACCGGCACCCCCAAGGTGGCTGCCCACACCCACCGCAACCAGGCGGTGATGGCGTGGAGCCTCGCGCTCGCCGGTGGCGCCGACACCGGGCAGAGCATCGTGGCCGGCCTGCCGCTGTTCCACGTCAACGCACTCCTGGTGACCGCTCTGGCGCCGATGGTGAGCGGAGCCCGGTCCATCTGGCCGAGCCCGCTGGGTTACCGCGACCCGAAGCTGTACGCCGCGTTCTGGCGGCTCGTCGAGCTCTACCGGCCCCGCGCCATGTCGGCGGTGCCGACCATCTACGCCTTCCTCGCGGCCGTACCGATCGACGCCGACATCAGCTCGCTGGAGATGCCGGTCGTCGGTGCCGCGCCGCTGCCGGACGGCGTGCGGCGGATGTTCGCCGAGGCGACGGGGCTTGAGCTCCTCGAAGGTTACGGGCTCACCGAGGGCACGTGTGCATCGTCGGCGACCCTCCCCGGTGACGTGCGCCCCGGGTCGGTGGGGCAGCGGCTGCCCTACCAGGCGGTGGCGGCGGCGGAGGTGGACGAGGGGAGCGGCCGGGTGCGTCTGCTCCCCGCGGGCGAGGTCGGCGAGCTGGTGATCAGCGGCCCGACCGTGTTCGCGGGATACCTGCGGCGCGACGGAGCCCGCAGGTGGGTGTCCGACGGCGACGTCGTCATCGACGGCTGGCTGCGCACGGGTGACCTGGGCTTCGTACGCGACGAACGGATCCATCTGCGCGGCCGGCAGAAGGACCTGATCATCCGCGGCGGCCACAACATCGACCCCGCGGTCATCGAGGACGCCCTGCTCGACCATCCCGCCGTGACCGCCGCCGGCGCCGTCGGCCGACCCGACCGCTCCTCAGGCGAGGTCCCGGTGGCGTTCGTCGCGCTCGCCACTGACGAGGTCACCGTCGAGGAGTTGATGACCTGGGCGGGCCTGCACATCAGCGAACCGGCGGCACGCCCCAAGGCGATCACGGTGCTCGACTCGATCCCGCTCACCGAAGTCGGCAAGCCGTTCAAGCCCGCGCTGCGCGAGGCGGCGGCCGCCCGGCGCTTCCGTGACGAGCTCGTCGAGCACGGCATCGACGACGTCGAGGTCGGTGTCGGTCACGAGTCCGGACGACTCGTCGTACGACTGACCGGCGGTGGCGGGGCCGACAGAGCCGCCACCGTCCTGCAGGGCTACGACGTCGACATCCGCGCCGAGGCCGAGGAGACGGACCAGTGACATCGACCGAGCCCAGTCCGCCGGCCGGTCCATGGGACGTGATCGTGATCGGCGGCGGTCCCACCGGCCTGTCGGCGGCGACTCTGCTGGGCCAACGCGACCTGCGCGTCGCGGTCGTCGAGCGTCATCGCGACGTCTACCCGCTCCCCCGGGCCGTCCACCTCGACGACGAGGTCTACCGGATCCTCCACCAGCTGGGCATCGGCGAGGAGTTCGCCGCCCACACCCGTCCCGCGGCGGGGCTCCGGCTCGTCGACGCACACCACCGCGAACTGGCCACCTTCACCCGTGAGCGGGTCACCGCCTCGGGACTTCCACAGGCCAACATGTTCGACCAGCCCGCCCTCGAACACCTGCTGCGTGACAACCTCAAGCGCCTCCCCGAGGTGAAGGTCCTCGGCGGCCACGAGCTGCTGCGCCTCGACACCACCGACGCCGCATCGGTGACCGCCCACGTGCGCCGGCCGGACGGTAATCCTGTCGGCCTGCGGGCGCCCTACGTGATCGCCTGCGACGGCGCCAACAGCACGGTCCGCGGCCGGCTCGGAATCGAGAGCGACGACCTCGGGTTCGAGCAGCGCTGGCTCGTCGCCGACGTCCGCTGCGGACTCGACCTCGACGCATGGGACGGCGTGCACCAGGTGTGCGACACCCGTCGGGCAGGTACGTACATGCGCATCGGTCCCGACCGCTACCGCTGGGAGTTCCAGCTGCTCGAAGGCGAGACTCCCGCCGACTTCGGATACGTCCCGACGCTGCGCCGATTGATCGGACCCTGGGTCGGCAGGATCCCCGACGACCAGTTGGACCTGCTCAAGTGCACGGAGTACACCTTCCGCGCCCGGGTCGCGCGACAGTGGCGCGTGGGCCGCGTCTTCCTCGCTGGCGACGCTGCCCACGTCACGCCGCCGTTCATCGGCCAGGGCATGTGCGCCGGTCTGCGCGACGCCCAGAACCTCGCGTGGAAACTGGACGCGGAGCTGCGCGGACATGCCGCGCCAAAGCTCCTGGACTCCTACGAAGCCGAGCGCAGGCCGCACGCGACGACGATGATCAAACGGGCCAGGACCATGGGCCAGATGATGACCGGCGGCGGACGGGCCGCCTCCCTCGCACGTCGGCGCCTCATGCCCGCGCTCGCGCGCTCCCGGATGGTCCGGCGGGTCCTGCTCGACAGCCGCACCCCGGCGCTCACGCCCGGCCCTCGCATCCAGCGGCACACACCCCGCGGCGTACGCGGTGCACTCCTCCCCCTCGTGCGCCTGCCCGGCCCGGACGGCGAACTCGTGCTGATCGACCGGGTGTTGGGCGACCGCACGGCCGTCGTCGCGCTCCCCGGCGTCGACCTCGCGGCCGTCCCCGACGCCCTGCCGTCGGCGTGGCTGACCGTCGACCCGGAGGGCAGCGAGGGCGAGCGGCTCCTCGCGCGATGGCTCCGCAACGCCCACGTCGGATGGGTCGGAGTCGACCCTGACCGTGTGATCAGGACCGCCGGACCGGCGGGGGTGCCGCGGTGAGTGAGGGCGTGGTCGACGTCCACAGCCACTTCCTGCCGCAGTGGTACGTGGACCTTGCGAGGGCTGCCGGTCACGAGCTGCCCTACGGGATGCCGGGCTGGCCGGCATGGAACGCCGCCGACCATCTCGGCTTCATGGCCGAACGGGGCATCACCCGGTCGCTGCTGTCACTCTCCAGCCCCGGCGTCGCGCTCGGCGGCGGAGTCGATCCCGTCGACCTGGCCAAGCGCGTCAACGAGTACGGCGCGATGGTGGTCGCGGACCACCCGGACCACTTCGGGCTGCTCGCCTCCCTGCCGCTGCCGGACGTCGACGCCGCGATCGCCGAGCTCGGGCACTCGATCGACCCCCTCGGCGCCGAGGGGGTCATCCTCCCCACGCACGCACTGGGCACTTACGTCGCCGACGCCTCTCACGAAGCGCTGTGGCGGGAGCTGGCCGACCGGGAGTGCGTGGTGCTCCTGCACCCGACCTCGCCGGTGGGCTGGGAGGCCACCGCGCTGGGCCAGCCGCGCCCGATGGCGGACTTCCTGTTCGATACGGGCCGGGTGGTCCTGGCCCTCGCGATGCGCGGGACACTCGGGCGCCATCACGGCCTTCGCCTCGTCGTACCGCACTCGGGCAGCCTGGTGCCGATGCTCGTCGACCGGGCCGCGATGTTCCAGCTCGGGCAACGCCTCGCCTTGCCGCCGGGCGATCCGGCCCACACCGAGCCCGCGGTCACCGGCATCCTCGGCGACCTGCGGTGGGACCTCAGCGGCACGCCGACCCCCACCCACCTCGACGCGATCGTCGACCGGGTGGGAGACGATCACCTCGTCTACGGCAGCGACTTCTGCTTCACCCCGCCGGTCGCGGTGGACCTCCAGCTCGGCCTCCTCGACAACGCCTGGCCGACCAGGACGACCCGGCTCGGACTCCCGCCGTGGCGGGAGAAGACCACCGCCAACGCCGCCCGGCTACTACAGGCCCCGACCCGCTGCGCCCGGGGGACCGATGGGTGAGCCGACGGTCGGCCCGGATACGATGCCGACCATGTCAGAACGGCCACCGTCGCGTGGGGAGCGGCGCAAGCTGCGTACGCGCGCGGCGCTGATCGAGGCCGCGCAGGAGATCTACGCCCAGCGCGGTGACCTCGAGGTCAGCATCCAGCAGATCACCGAGGCGGCCGACGTCGGCTTCGGCTCGTTCTACAACCACTTCTCGTCCAAGGCCGAGCTGCTCGACGCGGCGATCGCCGAGGCGCTCGAGGCCCACGCCGCATGGCTCGAGGGCCTGCTCGCGGACGTCGACGACCCGGCCGTGGTCTTCGCGACGTCGATGCGGCTGACCGGCCGGCTGGTCCGCACGCGCCCCCGGATGGCGCGGGTGCTGATGAGCGGCAGGGGTGCGCTTCTCTCCGCGTCGTACGGCCACGCGGCACACGCCCGCCGCGACATCGAGGCGGCGATCGCCGCCGGCCGCTTCGTGACCGAGAACGTTGAGGTCGCGCTCGCCTGCACGGCGGGGTGCCTGATCGCCACGATGCACCTGTGCGACGTCGACCCGCAGGCCCCGGTCGACGACATCGCCGACCAGAGCGTGCTCAACGTGCTGCGGATGTTCGGCATGGAAGACGCCGAGGCGCGCCGTATCGTCGCGCTGCCACTGCCCGTCGACGAGCCGCCGGCCGCGTCGATCTGAGAGGGCATTTGTTTTAGAGCGTCCGCCAATAGGTCATCGGATACGGGGTTCGTGGGCGGGTGTCCCAGCGGTAGAGGGTCCAGGCGCGTCGCTCGCGCCATGCCAGCGTCGACGAAGCCACACCCGGGAACCTCACTCTTCGGCGATCCATTGGGCGAGGGAGATCAGGGTGGCTTCGACGCTGTTCGTCATGTAGTCGCGGAGTGTGTCGAGGTCGCCGCGGGTGGTGCCCAGCACCGGGTCGAGGCGGAGGAGTTGCCAGGACTGCTCGACGACGGTTCCGCGTCCCTGGGGGTGGAAGCTCCAGCTCCACTGCACGATGCCGTCTTCGGCGCCGCCGACCACGAAGGTGAAGGCGTTGCCGCGGTCGGCTCGTACGACCTGGGAGCGGGTGGTCCATTCCCTGCCGTCCTTCCGATTGCGGCCGCTGAACCAGGCGCCGACCCGAGGGCCGGCGCCCTGGTCGAACGTAACGTCGGTCGCGTTGGGGCTCCAGCGGCCGATCGCGGACACATCACTGACCAGGTCATAGACCCGGGCGGGTGCGGCATCGACCCATGCACGTCTGGTGAAGGCGAAGGCTGATGCGTCCAGAGCCTCGAAGAGGTCGTGTTCGCTGGTGGTGGCGCTCAAGGCGTCCTCCTGGGTGCGTGCGGGATGGTGCCGGGTCGGCTCCGCCCACGTCACCACCAGGTCTGCCGGGGAGCCAGACCCGATGGTGCCTATCCACAGCTGGGGCAGGCTGTGCGTTTCGAGTCGGCCCATACTCGGATCCATGACCGGAAAATCGCAGCTCGGGGACTTCTTGCAGGCGCGGCGCTCCCAGCTGCGTCCTGACGATGTCGGGGTGCCCACCTACGGGGAGCGTCGGCGTGTGCCGGGTCTTCGGCGCGAGGAGTTGGCGCTGCTGGCGGGTGTGAGCGCCTCCTATTACACCCGGCTGGAGCAGGGGCAGTCGCTGAGCGCGTCCTCTGAGGTGCTGGACGCGATCGCCGGGGCTCTGCGGCTGGACGAGTCCGAGCGGCGGTACCTGCACGACCTGGCCCGGGCGGACAGGCAACGCACTCGGGGCCGGCGGGCTGCGCCGGAGCGGGTGACGGAGGCGACGGCTCAGTTGCTGGACGTGCTGGCGGACGTTCCCGCGATCGTGCTCGGCCTGCGCAGTGACGTGCTGGCATGGAATCGCCTGGGTCACGCGCTGTTCGCCGGGCACCTGGACCGTGGCGCCCCGGACCTGTCGGGGCAGCGGCCCAACATGGCCAGACTGGTGTTCCTCGACTGTCATACCCGCGACCTGTACGCGGACTGGCCGAGCAAGGCCAGGGCGGTAGTGGGGAACCTGCGCCTAGTGGCGGCCCAGCATCCGCAGGACACCGCGTTGCACGCGCTGCTGGGTGAACTGAGCGCCAAGAGTTCTGAGTTCTCCTCGATGTGGGCCGACCATCGGGTCAAGGCGTGCACCGTCGCTACCTATGAGATGCGGCACCCGCTGGTCGGCCCGCTGAGCGTCGTTCAGCAGACCCTGAGCCGCGGGCCGGGCCCCAACATGGTGGTTGTCACCACGGAGGCGGGCTCGCCCTCGCGGGCCGCGCTGGCCCTGCTCGCCCAGGCCATCACCCAGGACACGGTCCCGGCTGACCCGGCGAGGGGGCCCCGGGCCGCCACTGCCTGACCTCACACAACGTCACCGGGCGCTCGGCCGGCACCTGCGAGCACCCGTTCCGCCCGGGCTCGGCCGACGACCGGCCACCGCCGGGAGCAGCTCCGGGGCCGCACGGCCCCCGAGCAGAGCCCACCTGCCCAACCCGTGCATCGGCGTGTTGCTGCCGCATGCCCGAAAACCAGCGAAGGAACCATGTTCAAGAAGCTCTCCAGGTCCGCTGTACCGGCGGCCGTCCTTGTCGCGGCCGCTGCCGCAGCGCCCACTCCGGCGTCGGCGTCGGTGTCGGTCGAGTCCGCCCCGCTGAGCAGCGCGCGGATCGCCGCGCGACCTGGCCAAGGGGCAGATGCCGGAGAACGTCGCCCTGGCACCGGGCGGCGCCACGTACGTCACTTTCGCCCAGGGCCGCCAGGTCGCCAAGGTCTCCCCCAACGGCACGTCCCTGATCCTGGCCACCCTGCCTTTGCCCGCCGAGGGCGGTATCCACACCCAGGTCCTGGGCTTCCCGCTGACCGTCGCGATCGTCCGTGCCCACGACGGCACCCTGTACTTTCTGTACGCCACCGGAACCGCCGACCTCACTGGTGTGTGGCAATTGCGCCCCGGTGGCAAGCCACAACGGATCGCCGCACTGCCCGCCAACGGCCTGGCGCTGGACCCGCGTACCCGCACCCTCTACGTCACCGACTCCGTGCTCGGCACCGTCTGGAGCGTGCCCACCACCGGCGGCACCCCCACCGCCTGGTCCACCGCCCCTGAACTGCCCCCGCCGGCTTTCTCGGCGCCAACGGCCTGAAGATCCACAACGGGGCGGTCTGGGCCACCAACCTCGACAAGGGCACCGTCGTGCACATCCCCATCCTCCGGGACGGGCACGCCGGTTCGGTGAGGACCGAGGCCACCGGTCTGCCGGGGATCGACGACTTGGCCTTCACCGGCCACGGAAACCAACTGCTGGCCGCCCTCAACGGCCCCAGCCAGGTCGCGCTCGTCCAGCCCGACGGCAGCCACTCCACCGTGCTGACCCAGGCCGACGGCCTGCGGAACCCCACGTCCATCGCCCTGAGCGGCAACACCGTCTACGTGACGAGCGCCGCCTATACCACCGCCCAGGACCCCAACCTGCTCCGCGCCCACCTGAACCGCTGAGCGTCGCGGGCACCGACCCGCCGAGGAGTTGCACCGGCTCGTCCCGGACGACCGCGTCCTTGTCGACGGGCCGCCCCGTCATGCCACCCCGACCACTCCAAGACCCGCGCACCGAACGGAGAAGCACCTTGCAGGACACCCATGAGATCACCCTGGGCGATGTCACCATCACCCGGATCGAGGAGATGCACGGGCCGATCATGCCCACGGACCAGTTCTTTCCGGACCTGCCCGAGCAGGCATGGAAGGACCAGCGTGCCATGCTCGTGCCCGACCACCTGGGCGCCGACGACGCCATGGTCCATACTGCGATGCAGACCTGGCTGCTGCGCAGCGAGGGCAGGACCATCCTGGTCGACACCGGCGTCGGCAACGACAAGTCCCGGCCGGCCGTCGCCGCGTGGGACCACCTGCGGCTGGACTACCTCGGCAACCTCGCGCGCGCCGGTGTGCGGCCCGAGGACGTCGACCTTGTGGTCAACACCCACCTGCACGTCGACCACGTCGGCTGGAACACCCACCTGATCGACGGCGCCTGGGTACCCACGTTCCCGAACGCCACCTACCTGATGCCCAAGGCCGACTTCGAGTTCTGGAACCCGGCGAACAACCCCGACATCGCCGGCGGCGTCAACGAGAACGTCTTCGAGGACAGCGTCGCCCCCGTACACGCCGCGGGCCAGGTGCAGCTGTGGGAGGAAGGCCACACCATCGACACGCACCTGCGGCTGGAAGCAGCCCCCGGCCACACGCCCGGATCCAGCATCGTCACGCTGACCTCCCGCAGCGACCGGGCCCTGTTCGCCGGCGACTTGATGCACACCCCCCTGCAGGTCACGCACCCCGACCACAACAGCTGCTTCTGCCACGACCCGGCCCAGGCCCGCAAAACCCGCCGCAGGCTGCTCGGCTGGGCCGCCGACACAGGCGCCCTCGTCCTGCCCGCCCACTTCAGCGGCCACAGCGCCCTCGAAGTCGAGCACAAGGGCAGCGGGTTCATGATCAAGAAGTGGGCGCCGATCACGAGGTACTGACCCCGACTCCACCCCGCCGCCGCTCCGGCCAACCTCGGAGCGGCGGCACCCACATGAGCAACCAGCAGCCAGGAGATCCGACCGTGCTCCGCGAACAGCGCATCCACCGCCGCTCGAAGGCCAGGCGGCCGGAGTCCCACACCACCAGTTCCCCGTTCTCCGGACTGGAGGTGTCTCATGAGCGCGACGGCGTGCGGATCGCGGGCCTGAGACGGAGGCTGCAGCCCGGGCTACCGCTCGTGCCCGTCCCCGGGTGGCTGCGGACCACCAAGCGATCGAAGGCGGAGGAGACGCAGCACGCTGGAGTCGTTCGTGATCAGGCCAGTGAGGCAGCCTTGATTGGTCGCTAACGCGGGACAGGCACTTCTTCGACCTTCCTAGCGCGGCTTCAGCCCATCGACGACGACGGTGAGCATGCGGTCGAGTTGGGCGCGCGCCGGCCACGGAGAGCACGCCGGCGAGGATGCCGCCGACGTCGACCGGATCGATGTCGCTGCGCAGTTCTCCTGCTTCGGCGCCGGCCTGGAGCACCATCCCCAGGACTTGCTGGATCTCATCGCAGACCGCTCCGGTGCCGAAGCGTCCGGAAGCGCTCATGGCGACCAGGGCTTCGCAGATGCCGCGCCGTTCACCCGCCCACTCGGCGAAGCGGAGCATCCAGGCGTGGAGAGCTTGTGCGGGCTGCAAGGTGGCCAGGAGGTCTCGCTCGGGTGGGGAAGTGGCGGTAGAGGGTGCCGCTTCCCACACCCGCGCGTTTGGCGATCGCGTCGAGCGAGATCGCCCGTCCGGAGGCGAAAGCCTCAGCGGCCGTGGCGATCAGGTGCTCGCGGTTGCGTTGAGCATCGGCGCGCAGGGTGCTGCGTGGAGGTGTCATGGCCTTCGCGATCGGGAGCGTCGGGTCGAGGTGCGGGGGCGAATCGGAGAGGTCTCCGGTTCAGTGCACAGTGACGTAAACGGGGATCTCCCCGCTTAACGATGGCGCCCAACCCTGCCCTCTCGACGAAAGGCCCGCCATGCCCGCAGCGCTCATCACCGGCGGCACGACCGGAATCGGCAGAGCGACCGCTGAACTGCTGCACGCCCGTGGCTACCAGGTCGCTGTCACCGGACAGAACCCCGATTCCCTCGCGCGAGCAGGGCTCGAATTTCCCGACGACGTACTCGTCGTCCGATCCGACGCACGCGTTCTGGCCGACACCGACGCTCTCGTGGCGACGGTGTCCGAACGTTTCGGCTCTCTCGACCTACTGTTCCTCAACGCCGGGATCTTCCGCCCCGCACCGGTTGCCGACGTGACGGAGGAGTCGTTCGACGAGCAGGCCGACGTCAACTTCAAGGGCCAGTACTTCACCCTCCAAAAGGCCCTACCGCTCATGAACGACGGCGGATCGATCGTCCTCACCGTGGGCATCGGATCCCGTCGCGGCAGCCCTGGCGCCACGGTGGGGGCAGCGACACGCGGTGCCCTGCTGGCGATGCTGCCCTCGCTCGCGCTCGAACTGGCTCCGCGCAGGATCCGCGTCAACGCCGTGAGTCCCGGGGCGACCGAGACCCCGCTGTTCGACAAGCTGGGCGTCCCCCAGAGCGGCCGGGACGCCATGCGCACGAAGATCCCGTTCGAGCGCTTCGGATTCAGCCAGGAGGTCGCGGAAGTCGTCGCCTTCCTCGCCTCGGACGCCGCCGGCTACGTCACCGGCCAGGACGTCGCCGTGGCCGGCGGCTACGGGCTCGGCGCCTGAAACTCGGGCACACCGACCACCAGTGCGCACCCCCCGAACCACACCTATCGGAGAACACGATGCCACTGACTCTCGACACCTACCGGCAACTGGGACGTTCCGGCCTGCGGGTCTCGCCGCTCGCGCTCGGGGCGGCCACCTTCGGCAACGACTGGGGCTGGGGCGCGGAGCAGGACGAGGCGCGGAGGTTGTTCGACCTCTATGTCGAGCGCGGCGGGAACTTCATCGACACGGCGGTCACCTACACCAACGGTACGTCGGAGCGCATGCTCGGTGAGTTCGCCAGGGACAGACGAGACAGCTTGGTCCTGGCCACGAAGTACACGACCCTGCGCCGGCCTGACGACCCCAACTCCGGTGGCGCGAGCCGAAAGAGCCTTTTCGGAGCGGTCGAAACCAGCCTGCGACAGTTGAACACCGATTACATCGACCTGCTCTACCTGCACGTGTGGGACCCCACCACACCCGTGGAGGAGATCCTTCGCGGTCTGGACGACCTGGTCCGGCACGGCAAAATCCTCTACGTGGCCATCTCCACCACCCCGGCCTGGCAGATCTCACGCATGCAGACGATCGCCGACCTGCGCGGCTGGTCGCCGCTGGTGGCACTGCAGCTGGAGTACAACCTGGTGGAGCGTACCGGGGAACGTGACCTCATCCCGATGGCGCAGGAGCTGGGGCTGGGAACAGTTCTGTGGTCGCCGCTGGCGGGAGGGGTGCTCACCGGCAAGTACAGCCGCCAGGACTTGACCACGTCACCGTCCGGCCAGAGCGAAAGCGCCCGCAAGAGTTTCAACCTGGCCCTCGGCGGCGTGACCGACCGCAACCTCGCCATCGTGGACGTGGTCAAGGAGGTCGCTGATGAGCTGGGCCGCACGCCGGCCCAGGTGGGGCTCGCCTGGACCCTGCAGAACCCGGGGGTGACAGCGCCGATCATCGGGGCTCGAACCGCCGAGCAACTGCGGGAGAACCTGGGAGCTCTGGAAGTCGACCTCACCCCGTCCCAGGTGGCGCGTCTTGACGAGGTCAGCGCGATCGACCTTGGATTCCCTCACGCCATGCTCGCGAGCAACCACATCCGCGTCCAGACCCGCGGCGACCTGAAGATCCAGGCCCGCCGCTGACGATCAAGCAAAGCGCCAGGGGGCGGCGTTACCGCCACCCCCGGCGACGTCCACCCCTGGACGCCGGCCAGACCGACCCGACGGCAGGCTTGTTGTCACCGACTGGGCGGCATGCCCTTGTCGATTGCTCTGGCGAGTTGCTCCATGTGGGTGTCGAGCAACGGTTTGAGCGCGAGGTAGTACGGGTGTTTGTCGGGTTCCCTGAGCCAGTGGCAGATGTTATGCCGTTGTCTGCTCCAGACGGCATGGAGTTCCGGGTCGTCAGCAATGTGCGGTGGGGAGGGCGCGAGTTCGTGTTCGCCTTCGGTGATCCCGGTCCAGATGTAGACCTGACGGCCAGGCGTTTCCGGTCGTCGTTGAGGGACGCGCGGTGTCCGGGCAGGACCGGGAGTGCAGTGACCATGCGCTGCCAGGCGTGCGGTTCGAGAACCCAGGAGTTCAGCGCTTCGCGCCGCCGTCGGTAGTCGACCAGGGGCGTTGCGTGGAGGTCGGCGGTGATGGCGTCGAGGGCCAGCTCGAAGTCGTGCAGCATGCTGTGGGAGCGAAGGTAGTGGTTCAGCTTGCCCGTGAAGCCGAGGTTCTTGCCGGGAGCGCTGATGCCGAGGAACTGGGCGGCTTCGTCGAGGGTGCCGCCTTGCGCGCAGCGGACGAGGAAGACGGACGCGTTGCGACCGACGCATCTTGGACTACTCGACTCTCCGACCCCTCCCACAGGGGTATCCCGTGACCTGGAGCAACCACGGCGAGGACGCTGAAGTTGTGCTCACTCCGGAGTCGTTCCGCCCGAACGTACCCTGGACGAGCGACCAAGACGACTACGTGATCATCGCGAGGGATCCCCAGGCCAGTTCGGTGGAGGTCTCGTGGGAACTCACCGAGGACGGCAACGACGCCGTGACCAGTGGTGAGCTCCGGGTACCCACCGAGCCCCTCGTCGACGCGGCCGACCTGTTCAAGTCGGTCTTCCTCGGCAAGGACTAGCAAGCTCCCAGGAACCGCCGCCCGGCCTCAGAAGACTGGCGCGGCAGATTAGGCCGCGAACTCCCTGGATGACCCCTCGCTCGCTGGAGCGATGTCGCCGGGGTTTGTTCTTTCCAGGGCGTGCCCGGGTGTCCGTATCCCGGACCTGAACGAGATAAGCGAGAGCGTCGCGACGTGCTGGGCGTTGCGGGTCGCCGCGACGACGAGCGGCACACAGCCCAGCAGCACGAGGCCGAGGCGGGCAGTCGCGAGCCAGAGCAACTTGCGTCAGCTGGACCGTGTACCGACCACTACGCAATCAGCATGAACCAGCAAGCGCCCCGCCAGGCCGAAGCCTGACGGGGCGCTTGTGCGAGACTCTGGTGCGACGGCCGTTGGCAGCGGGTCAGCGACCAGATCCTCCGACATCCGAGCCGATCAGCTCATCAACCGACAAGTTGGCGCAGCACGTACTGCATGATGCCGCCGTTGCGGTAGTAGTCGGCCTCACCGGGGGTGTCGATGCGGACGACCGCGTCGAACTCGACACCGGTGTCGGTGGTGACCTTGACCGTACGCGGGGTGGTGCCGTTGTTGAGCTCCTCGACGCCGGTGAAGTCGAAGGTCTCCTCGCCGGTCAGACCGAGGGCCTCGGCGGACGCGCCCTCCGGGAACTGGAGCGGGAGCACGCCCATGCCGATGAGGTTGGAGCGGTGGATGCGCTCGTACGACTCGGCGATGACGGCCTTGACGCCGAGCAGCGCGGTGCCCTTGGCGGCCCAGTCACGGGACGAGCCGGAACCGTACTCCTTGCCGGCCAGGACGACCAGCGGGATGCCCTGCTCGATGTAGTGGCGCGAGGCGTCGTAGATGAACGACACCGGGGCGCCCTCGACGGTGAAGTCGCGGGTGTAGCCGCCTTCCGTCCCCGGCGCGATCTGGTTGCGCAGGCGGATGTTGGCGAACGTACCGCGGATCATGACCTCGTGGTTGCCTCGGCGGGAGCCGTAGCTGTTGAAGTCACGACGCTCCACACCGTGCTCGGTGAGGTACTTGCCGGCCGGGGTGTCGGCCTTGATGGCACCGGCGGGCGAGATGTGGTCCGTCGTCACCGAGTCGCCCAGCTTGGCCAGGACCCGGGCGCCGGAGATGTCGGAGACCGGGGTGGTCTCCATCGTCATGCCCTCGAAGTACGGGGGCTTGCGGACGTACGTCGACTGCGGGTCCCACTCGAAGGTGTTGCCGGTCGGGATCGGCAGCGCCTGCCACTGGGCGTCGCCCGCGAAGACGTCCTGGTAGGACTTGTTGAACATGTCCTCGCCGATGGCGTTGGCCACGACGTCGTTGACCTCGGCCTCGGAGGGCCAGATGTCCTTCAGGAAGACCGGGTTGCCGTCCTGGTCGATGCCCAGGGCGTCCTTGGTGATGTCCACCTTCATGGAGCCGGCGAGGGCGTACGCGACGACCAGCGGCGGGGACGCCAGGTAGTTCATCTTGACGTCGGGGTTGATACGGCCCTCGAAGTTCCGGTTGCCGGAGAGGACCGAGGTGACGGCGAGGTCGTGGTCGTTGACGGCCTTGGAGACCTCCTCCGGCAGCGGGCCGGAGTTGCCGATGCAGGTGGTGCAGCCGTAGCCGACGAGGTTGAAGCCGACCTTGTCGAGGTAGGGGGTGAGGCCCGCCTTGTCGAAGTAGTCGGTGACGACCTTCGAACCCGGGGCGAGGGTGGTCTTGACCCACGGCTTGCGGGTCAGGCCCTTCTCGACCGCCTTCTTGGCCACCAGCGCGGCGGCGACCATGACGTACGGGTTGGAGGTGTTGGTGCAGGAGGTGATCGCGGCGACGGTCACGGCACCGTGGTCGATCTCGTACGTCGAGCCGTCGGGGGCGGTGACGGTGACCGGGTTGGACGGCACGCCGTTGGGCGCGACAGCCGGGGAGTCGGAGGCCGGGAAGGACTCCTTGCCCGACTCGTCCACGGTGTCGACGTAGTTGAGGACGTCCGACTTGAACTGCTCGGCGGCGTTCGCGAGGACGATGCGGTCCTGCGGGCGCTTCGGGCCGGCGATCGACGGGACGACCGTGGAGAGGTCGAGCTCCAGCTTCTCGGAGAAGTCCGGCTCGGCCTTCGGGTCCAGCCAGAGGCCCTGCGCCTTGGCGTACGCCTCGACCAGCGCGAGCTGCTGCTCGGAGCGGCCGGTGAGCTTCAGGTACTTGATGGTCTCGTCGTCGATCGGGAAGATCGCGGCGGTGGAGCCGAACTCCGGCGACATGTTGCCGATGGTGGCGCGGTTGGCGAGGCTCGTGGCCGCCACACCCTCGCCGTAGAACTCGACGAACTTGCCGACGACACCGTGCTTGCGGAGCATCTCGGTGATGGTGAGCACGAGGTCGGTGGCGGTGGTGCCGGGGGTGAGCTCACCGGTCAGCTTGAAGCCGACGACGCGCGGGATGAGCATCGAGACCGGCTGGCCGAGCATGGCGGCCTCGGCCTCGATACCGCCGACGCCCCAGCCCAGCACACCGAGGCCGTTGACCATGGTGGTGTGCGAGTCGGTGCCGACGAGGGTGTCGGGGTAGGCCTGGCCATTACGCACCATGACCGTACGGGCCAGGTGCTCGATGTTGACCTGGTGGACGATGCCGGTGCCGGGCGGGACGACCTTGAAGTCGTCGAAGGCGGTCTGGCCCCAGCGCAGGAACTGGTAGCGCTCGCGGTTGCGGCCGTACTCCAGCTCGACGTTCTGCGCGAAGGCCTCGTTGGTGCCGAACTTGTCGGCGATGACCGAGTGATCGATGACCAGCTCGGCCGGGGAGAGCGGGTTGACCTTCGCCGGGTCGCCGCCGAGCGCCTTGACGGCCTCACGCATGGTGGCGAGGTCCACGACACAGGGCACGCCCGTGAAGTCCTGCATGATCACGCGGGCCGGCGTGAACTGGATCTCCTGCGACGGCTGGGCCTGCGAGTCCCAGCCGCCGAGGGCGCGGATGTGGTCGGCGGTGATGTTCGCGCCGTCCTCGGTGCGGAGGAGGTTCTCCAGCAGCACCTTCAGGCTGTACGGAAGGCGGGCCGAGCCTTCCACCTTGTCCAGCCGGAAGATCTCGTACGACTCGTCGCCCACCTGCAGCGTGCTGCGGGCGTCGAAGCTGTTCGCCGACACGACAGTCTCCTTCTTTGATGTGCGCGTTCCCACCGCATCCTGCCGCCACGACGTCTTGGCCGATCCGCTAAGGTAAGGCTAAGTTAGGTAACCCTTAGTGCCAGACCGATGAGCGCGTGCGGCTGCGGTACGCCTCGGCAGATATCTCGATGTCGAGATAACTCTAGTACATGAGGGCGGAATGGTCATGCCCAGGCCTCCTGCGCTGACTCGGTTCAGTTCAGGATCTTCCGCAGTACGTCCCACTGCAACGGGCCGAATCGGTAGTACGACCCGACGTTGAACCACTCGCCGTCGGGTGACCACTTGACGATCGAGATGCTGAAGCGATCGCCTTCGTACGTGTACGGAGTGCCGGTCACGAACCGTACGATCTCCGGCTCCACCCGGGGCCGGACGACTGCCAGATCGAGGCTGCGGGCGAAGCTGATCCGCTCGATCCGTCCGGAGTCCCAGCCCAGCGTGACGTAGGCCCGGAACGTCTTCCGTGCGGATTCCACCAGTTCTTCGTCGGGTTCCGGCAGCCCGAGGTCGCGAAGGATCGACGAGACGGTCGCCGCCTCCAGGCCGGCCGGAAACGTGAAGTAGGCGTTCACGGTCCGGTTCGTGTAGTCGATCGAGATCATCGCGACGTCGTCCAGGCCGTGCCGGGCGAAGAAGTCGGCGTTCTCACCCAGCGCACGGGGCATGGAGGAGATGGCGGCGAGCTGGGACACTCCCTGCACGTCGCGGGGGAAGTGCACATAGATCTTGTGGAAGCCGCCCAGAACCGCGAAGTCGATGAGGAACTCGTCGACGGAGCAGTGCTTGCGGAGGTCCGAGAGCAGTGCGCCCACGGGATGGTCGGTCGGCGGCACGAGCCCGTGCGCCAGCGCATGGGCGTAGGGATCGTCGATCGCTCGGGGCACCTGGATGGTGAGATCGAGATCTCCCGCGTGTCCTTCGCCGGCCGAGGCGCTGAAGATGATCCCGCCCTCGAACGGCTCGAACGCGTTCAGGATCGGCCGGACCGTGTCCGGCGAGCAGCGCAGGTCGAGCAGGCCGGCGGCTTCCTCGATGGCCGAGTACACCGTTTCCACATCGACTTCCCCATTGACCGGTCCGGACATTCCGTTCTCCCAAGCGTCGTTGTTCAGCGTGTGAAAATCCCGGCGACCGCTGTCTCGCAGCCGCCGGGATTTCCAGGGGGAACCGTTCTGCTCGAAGTCGCCGTCGCGTGTCAGGCAGCGGCGCCCTTCTGGGTCAGCAGATCGGCGGCCTTGGCGGCGGTCCCGGCGGTGGCCAGTTCGTCTCCGGCCACCTGGACGCCGTACCGCTTCGTCAGGATGACGCTCAGCTCGATCAGGACCAGGGAGTCCAGGTCGAGACTGTGGAACTGCGTGTCGGCAGTCGTTTCGGCGGGGACGTCGAAGTGCGTCCTGAGAAGGTCGAGCACTGCTTCGGGCTCGAGGGAGATGCGGCTCGTCATGGCGTTTCCTTTCGGGGTACGACGGCTGTCAGGTGAGGGTGATCTCCGGCCAGGTGAGCGCGGCGGAACCCCACGTCAAACCGGCCCCGAACGAGGTCAGCAGCAGCCGGTCACGGGGCTGGAACCGGCCCTGGTCGGCAGCGTCGGCCAGGGCCAGCGGGATGGAGGCGGCCGAGGTGTTGCCCACCTGCTCGATATGGGTGACCACGCGCGATCTGTCCACGCCCAACTGCCGGGCCAGCGCATCCAGGATGCGCAGATTCGCCTGGTGGCCCACCACATGGTCGACCTGATCGACCCTCCAGCCCGCCCGGGTGAGCGCGACCGCCGAGGACTGTGCCATCCGGCGGACCGCGTGCACGAAGACCTCCTTGCCGTCCATACGGATGTACTGGTCGTCCGGGTGCGGCGCACGGTCGGTGGAGCGGTGCCGGGAGCCGTTCCCCGGCAGGGCGACCAGGTCCTTGAAAGCGCCGTCCGAGCCCAGGTCCACGCTCTGGACCGCACCGGCCTCGTCGCTGGTTCCGCGGCGCAGCACCGCGGCACCGGCACCGTCGCCGAAGATCACCGCCGTACTGCGGTCGGCGGGGTTGAGGAAGGGGCGGAACGTCTCCGCACCGATGACGAGAACACGCTCGGCGTACCCGGCCACCAGGGCGGCGGACGCGGTGGCGAGCGCGTACACGAACCCTGAGCAGCCGGCCGCCACGTCCAGGGCGGCGACCGGGCCGAGGCCCAGGCGGGCGGCCACGTCCGGTGCGGTGGCGGGGATCTGCTGGTCGGGAGTGGCAGTGGCCACGACCACCATGCCGATGTCGTCGGGTGCACCGGCTCCGGCCGACTTCAGTGCCCGGTGGCCCGCCTCGACGGCGAGGTCGCTGGTGGCCACGCCGGGATCGGCCCAGTGCCGCTTCCGGATACCGGTGCGCTGGACGATCCATGCGTCGCTGGTGTCCATACGGCGGGAGAGTTCCTCGTTGGTCACGGTGCGCGGCGGCACATAGCCGCCCAGTCCGGCGAGGACGGCAGCGGGCGCGCTCACCGCCTCTCATCTCCCCGGCTGCCGTTCCGCGCGGGCGAGTTGAGAAGATGCGCGACGCCGACCCGGGTCCGTACGCCGTGCAGGGCTCCGACCACCTCGGCCGACCGCCATGTTCCGGACGGGGTGGGCAGCAACCGGGCCTGCTCCAGACGGGCCGTCACCTTGCCGTCGGACCGGGCCGGTGCGGTGCCGTCGGCCGTGATGCGGGCCCGTCGCATCCAGAGGTTGTTGCTGTGTACACGCTCGACCCCGTCGAGCGTGTAGAGCAGGACCTGACCGAGCTGCATGGCGGTGACCAAAGCATCGATCATGGTGGCCGGGGCGTCGTCCTGGGCGGCCTCCGCCCCGTCCGGGACCAGCGCGACCCGGGCGGTCGCCCGCAGGTCGTCCTCGTTGTCGCCCGTCAGGTTCACGCCGGTGAGCAACTGTTGCCGCGCACCATGCCGAACGCCGTAGGGCGCGTCGTTCCAGGGGCCGGGCAGTTCCTCCGCCAGGTAGTAGGTCCGGCGGGTGCCGATCGGGTGAGAGCCCGCGGCGTGCCGGGCGTGCACGCGAGCCGACAGCGAGCCGACACGGCAGTCCAGGGTGGTCGACCACTCCTCGCCGCGCGTCTCGGCGGCGACCAGCCGACCGCTCACCGGCAGCTCCGCCAAGCCCTCCTCGTCCGGGCTGGAACCGGCCTTCATGTCGACCGACCGCACCTCGAACCGGGCGTCGGGGGAGAGGCCGTACGTGTGGGCCGCGTACAGACCGGTGAGCCGGGCGGCGAAGAGCATCACATCGATGGAGCTGAGATGAGGTTTCTGGTTCTGGTCGCCTTTGCGGGACCACAGGCCCGGAATGGCGACATGGGCCGTGGCCTCGATACCCGAAGCGTCGTCGGCTCCCGGCGATATCGTGAGATCGGTCAGCGAGTGTTCGACCCGTTTGAATCCCTCGCCGAGGAATCTGCTCTCTCGTGGGCCGAGGACATCGTCGATGGACGCGAGTTCCAGGGATGGCACGGGGTACTCCTGTTCCCGCCGATGAACCGCCTCCGAGTTCAGCTGGAGGAGCGCTCGGCGCGCTCGCCGCTGAATGGGATGAAGGCTTCGGCGATCGCGTAGCTGTCTTCGTACATGTGGTATCGGGTGATCTGTCCGTCCACTACGGAGAAGTGCAGCGCGTAGGCGTTGGCGAACGTCTTTCCGGTGGCCAGGACGCCGAAGACGGACTCGGCCGTGACCACCGCGTGCTGTCCGTCGACCATGCGGGCGTGCAGCGTGAAACTCTGCGGCGCGGTCAGCACTTCGGGGAAGGTCTCGAAGAATTCGGCGATCTCCCGCCGGGTGGACCTGGTGCCGGTCCAGGGCACGTGCGGGCTTCCGGCCACCCGGAAGTCCACCCGGTCGGCGAACAGCTCGAGCAGGCCGGGCAGATCGCCGGAGGCGTACCTCTCGAAGAACGCGTCCACGGTCGCCCCGGTGGTGGTCGGCTGCGCTGTCGTCATGTCGACTCGCTCCGTCTGTCGGTTACTTGGCGGGAAGGGCGCTACTCGGCGGACAGGGCGGCACGCCCCGCGAGGTGGATCGCCGTCAACTGGGCGACGCGCTCGCCGAGGTGCTCGGCGGTGGCGATGTCGGCCTTGTGCACGGCGTCGGCGGGGAGGTCGCCCGGGGTGGTTGCGGCGGCGCCGTTGAAGTAGCCGAGCCGGTTCAGGTCGCTCTCGCTCTCGTGGCTGAGGTGCCAGCCGGGGAGCAGGCCGAGGCTGACCCAGATCATCCCGTGCTGGGCGCCGAGGGTCGCGAAGTAGCCGAGGGTGGAGTCCTTGTCACCCGCCTTGCAGGCGCCGATGGTGAACCCCGACCCGAGCTTGTCCTTCCAGGCCTGCCGTGCCCAGCGCTTGTTGGTCGACTCCGCGAAGGTGTGGAACTTTCCCGACGCCGACCCCATGTAGGTGGGCGCCCCGAAGACGATCGCGTCGGCGTTGTCGAGGGTCTCCCACTTGGCGTCATCCATGGCGTCGACGGTCACCATGGTCACTCCGGCGCCCACGGCCTCGGCACCGACTCGGACGGACTGCGCCAGTACATCGGTGTGGCCCCTGCCGGAGTGGTAGGCGACGGCGATGGTCGGCGGCTTTTCCATCGGGTGTTCTCCTTTGGTCGTGAGGGCAGTTCACGCGCGTGCCGGCACCCGCTCGTGCTCCATTCGGAAGTCCTGCCGGCCGTAGTCGTGTCGGGCCCGCTCGATGGCCTCTGTGGTGCTCATGACGGGCGTCCAGTCGAAGATCCGGGCGATGGCCTCGATGCGTTCCGCCATGGAGCCGCTGACCACGTGGCAGGGAATTTCCAGCTCGTCCAGCGTGGCGAGCAGCATCTTGTCGACGGTCGCGCGGAAGTCGTTGTTCATCGGCCGGTGGCCGTCCGCGGCGATCGGCAGTTCGTGGCGCAGGTGGACATAGGCGTCGTAGGTGGCCTTGACGTGCTGCTTGAAGGCGTGCCCGTACTGCTCGACGACCTTGCCGAAGAAGGCCATCTCCTCCGGCGTCACCGTCGCCGGGCCGCCCTCGTTCCCGGCGTCGGCGTTGGGATTCATGCCGTACCGGAGCCGGGCCGCGCCGTAGAGCCATTCCTGGAGGGAGGACCCGTCGGAGATGAAGTGATCCCCGAGCAGGGCTTCCTGTACGGCGCGGCCGGTGTGGCGGCGCATGGTGAGCTGGAGGAACTGCGCCGGCGTCACGTCCGCGAGCTTCACGCCCGGCAGAGCCTCCGGCATGATCTCCCTGATCGTCCGGGCGAGCGAGCGGGGTACACCGGTGTAGTACGACAGTGCCATCACCGTCGACGTCTTGCCTGAGGAGTAGGTTCCGGACACGGATATCTTCACGGGCATCTCCACTTTCCGGCAGCGCGTTGCAGGTCGCATGGCACTGCCGCATACGGCGAGAGATCGGGAAAGGGGATATCGCAAAAGCTGGATGAGGCAATTCCGCCGGAAAGCCGAGCGGCGAGAAATCAGGCAGCAGGCCCGCATCAGATGGTCACGGCCATGGCCGGAGTCGGCGAACGCTCAGAAGATCACAATCCGCTGCCACAGGACTGTTTTTGGGCAGGGAAGGCGTCCAAAAAGAGTGACACGGATGACAACTCCGCACCAAGAGTGGCCAGGAGTGAGGTGAGTCACACCAACTGCCGCCGTGTCCACCGGAGTTCACACCGGACAGCCGCGCAACCGCACCGTACGGGCCGGTCCCGTGACAGCGACCGGCTTCGAGGAACCGGTCGAGTTCGCCCATCAGTGCGCGAAGTCGGGGTATCCGAGGTGAACCGGGACCACCCGGCCTTTCCCGAAGGGAGACGCTGATGCCGCTCACATTCCGCAAGAGTTTCCGGATCCTGCCGGGGGTGCGACTGAACATCAACCGGCGCTCGTGGTCCATCACGACCGGTGGCGGGCGCGGCCCCCGGCACACACGCAGCAGCACAGGACGTCGTACGACATCAGTGGATTTGCCCGGACCTTTCGGGTGGCGGCGTACCCGTACCACTCGGCGGCGTTGACGAGCCGTCACCCGAATGGCCCCCTCAACGGGCGCCATCTCATATCTGAGATAACCTCAACCTCATGGCAGACGACTACCTCGTACGCATCGGCAAGCTCATCCGTGACGCCCGGCAACACCGGGGCTGGACGCAGTCACAACTCGCCGAGGCGCTCGGCACCAGTCAGAGTGCGGTGAACCGCATCGAGCGGGGCAACCAGAACATCAGCCTTGAGATGATCGCCCGCATCGGTGAGGCGCTGGACAGCGAAATCGTGTCTCTGGGTTACGCGGGCCCGATGCATCTGCGGGTGGTCGGCGGTCGTCGGCTGTCCGGCTCCATCGACGTGAAGACCAGCAAGAACGCGTGCGTGGCACTGCTGTGCGCCTCGCTGCTCAACAGCGGGCGCACGGTGCTGCGTCGGGTGGCGCGCATCGAGGAGGTGTACCGCCTGCTGGAGGTGCTGGGCTCGATCGGGGTGCGCACCCGCTGGATCAACGACGGGGTCGACCTGGAGATCGTGCCGCCGGCCGAGCTGGAGCTGGAGGCGATCGACGCCGAGGCGGCCCGCCGTACCCGCTCGATCATCATGTTCCTCGGTCCGCTGCTGCACCGTATGGACCGCTTCAAGCTGCCGTACGCGGGCGGTTGCGATCTGGGCACCCGGACCATCGAGCCGCACATGATCGCCCTGCGGCGCTTCGGGCTCGACATCGCCGCCACCGAGGGGCTGTACCACGCCCAGGTGGACCGGTCCGTCTCCCCCGTGCGGCCGATCGTGCTGACCGAGCGCGGGGACACGGTGACCGAGAACGCGCTGCTGGCCGCCGCGCGGCATGACGGCGTCACCGTCATCCGCAACGCGTCGTCCAACTACATGGTCCAGGACCTCTGCTTCTTCCTGGAGGCGCTCGGCGTCAAGGTCGAGGGCATCGGCACCACCACGCTCACCGTGCACGGCATGCCGACCATCGACGTCGACGTGGACTACTCCCCCTCCGAGGACCCGGTCGAGGCGATGAGCCTGCTGGCCGCCGCCGTGGTGACGGAGTCGGAACTGACGGTGCGCCGGGTGCCGATCGAGTTCCTGGAGATCGAGCTCGCGGTGCTGGAGGAGATGGGCCTCGACCACGACCGGTCGGCGGAGTACGTCGCCGACAACGGCCGTACCCGGCTGGTGGACCTCACCGTCCGGCCCTCCAAGCTGGAGGCGCCCATCGACAAGATCCACCCGATGCCGTTCCCGGGCCTCAACATCGACAACGTCCCGTTCTTCGCGGCCATCGCCGCCGTCGCACAGGGCAAGACCCTCATCCACGACTGGGTCTACGACAACCGGGCCATCTACCTCACGGACCTCAACCGCCTCGGCGGCAGACTCCAGTTGCTCGACCCGCACCGCGTCCTGGTCGAGGGCCCCACCCGCTGGCGCGCCGCCGAAATGATGTGCCCGCCCGCCCTACGGCCCGCCGTGGTCGTGCTGCTGGCGATGATGGCGGCGGAAGGGACGTCCGTGCTGCGGAACGTGTATGTCATCAACCGGGGGTACGAGGATCTGGCGGAGCGGCTCAACTCTGTGGGGGCGCAGATCGAGATCTTCCGGGACATCTGAGGGACGGATGCCGCCGCACCCCGCTTGACCTGCATCAATGCCGGTCAGGAAAGGGTGCGGCGGCACTTCTGGTACTTCTCTGGGACTTGGGCCCGGACCGGACTTCCACCGACCGGTGTGGCTCCGCGAAGACCCCGTCGATGGCGGTGCTGCCGCGTGCACCCGCGCGGGGCAGGAAGTGCGGGAGACGTCCGACTCGCCAGCCTCCAGCTACTCGGAGGCGTAGAAGTGGCGCAGGGAATGGTAGCCGCGTTCCCGGGGTGGCTGGCCGCGCCGGCGACTGGACCGGGTGCGGGCCGATAAGGCCCACGGGTCCCGAGCCAACCGCGACTACCTGCGCAAACGCGGAATCCGCTGCACGATCCCGGAGAAGTCCGACCAGATCCGCAACCGCAAGAAGTTGGGCGCCCGCGGCGGTCGTCCGTCGAAGTTCGACAAGGACGACTACCGCGAGCGCCACGCTGTCGAGTGCGGGATCAATCGCCTCAAGCGCCACCGAGCGGTGGCCACGAGATACGACAAGCTCGCCGTCCGCTACGAGGCCACCGTCACCATCGCCGTCATCAACGAGTGGCTCTGACCTTGCTCGCCAGCCTCGGTTAGCGAGAAATGCGGTATCGCTGCAGGTAGCCAGACACTTAGCCTCTGGCGCATGCATCAGCCACGAAGGCGCGACCGGCGCCTGGCTCGCCGTGCGCCGTCGGAGCCGGCCCAGCGTGAAGCGTTCCGGCTCACAGTGGGCGCTGATGTGGTCCTGGTTGGCTACTTCTCTGCGAAGCAGAAGGACTTCGAAGCGCTCATGGCGTCGGCAGCGACGGAACTGGCAGCGCACGGCGCTCGGGTCGTCGTGCAGATCGTGCAACGACGAGGCGTCTCGGACGGCGGGGTCCAGAAGATGGGCCTGCCCTACTCCTCGCGGACTCTGCTGAGCTACGGAAAAGTCCGCGAGGTGGCTCAGGCCTGTGACCAGGTCAAAGCTGACGCAGTGATCTTCGTTGCCACCTTGACCGAGCGCCAGCAGCGCACGCTGACAAACATGTTTGGCCGCCCTGCTGTGAGTCTTGCCGACATCCTCTCCGCCGACTGACCACTCGCATGAGGCAGGCTTTGAAACAGGCCCTAGTTGCCCTCCGGTTGGGACAAACTCCGTGAGCCGTATCGGGATGTCTGGGTACGTTTTCACAGCCTGCCGGAGTCGAAGCGGTACCCGGAGGGCGAGAGCGAGTACACCGTCGTCCTGGAGCGTTACAACACCGTCCTCGATGAGTTGTTCGCTGGTGCGGACGTGTACGTGATCACTCCGCTCTGGACGACCGAAGCCGAGATGCCGTCATCGCAACCCGTCACGGGGTATGGGCAGAGCCTGCTGGTGAAGGACGATCCTGACCCTGAGTTCCGCACGTGCCACCTCTTCGCCGCCCGCCGGCCCTGGCGGCGAGGCTGCATCGACGAGTCCCTCCGAGACATCGCCGACGACAAGGGGGCGGGAATCCTCATCACCGACACCCGCATGCAGCGCATCCACCACCCCTACGACGGTGGCGCCGACGCCTTCCTCGCCACCTCCGAGGAACGGGACCGGATGCGCGATCGGTATGGCGACTGGCTTTCCAGTCATCCCGCGGGTCTCTGACCGGCTCGGATCGCCGCCCCGCTCAGAATGGTCTTCACCGCGAGTACCGGGTTGAGAGGCTCCACGAGTTCCTTGGTGGCAACGGCCACGAGGCGTGCGGGCGCATCACCGTCCAGCAACGCGCTCACGTATTCGATGGCCTCCGCAGGCGAGAGCACAGGCAGCCTCTGGCGCAGTGTCCGCACAGCGTGCATGCGTCCGCGCGTAGCGGCGACTCCGCATAGCGCCTCGTGCAGTTCGTCTACTGCGGTGCTCACCGGCAGCCCACGTATCCGGGCTCGGTAGTCGTCCTCCCACGCTCCGGTTACCGCGGAGACGACGCCGATCTGGTGCAGGCCGCCGTCGACACGGTCGACCAGGTACGGCCCGTTGCCAGCCAGCATGAACTCCGAGTTCTGGGTGCGTACGAACTGCTCGGAGGTCCAGGAGACGATCCACACCAGTTCGTGCTCCTCGACACGGACCACAGCCATCCTCACCGCGTCCGTGCTCACAGCCCGCCACTGCTGATAGTCGCGCTCCAGCTGTTCTTCGACGGCCCGAACGGCGGCTTCTCGCTCGATCACGCGTGCAGCATCCCGTACGGGCCCGGTTTCGACCAAGAGCCGGATTGCGGCCCGTAGTGCCTGCAAGATGAGCTTCAGTCGGGTTCGTTCACGCAAGTGAGCGAAGTCGCGCAGGAGTTCCGGGATAACTGAGGGGCGGACGCCGCGGGACCTTCCACAACTGTTTCGTGGAAGGATCCCGCCGTGTCATCGCTGTCGGCGGCGGATCAGAGCAGCTTGTCCTTCGCCTTGTAGTAGGCGCCGCCGAAGGGCAGGAACCAGGGGGTGCCGTTGTAGAAGGGGACGGGGACCTTGGGGAAGCCGAGGCCGCGTAGGGGGTTGGCCTCGGGCCTGCCGTCCATCATTTCGGCGACGGCGCGGCCCATGTAGGTGGCCATCTGGACGCCGTGGCCGCAGTAACCCATGGAGTAGTACAGGCCGTTGACGTCACCGGCGTGCGGGATGCGGTCCCAGGAGAAGCCGACCGTGCCGCCCCAGACGTAGTCGATGCGCGCCCCCGCGAGCTGCGGGAAGATCTCGGTCATCTCGCGCTTGAGGATGTCGCCGCTCTTGACGTCGGAGGCGGGGTTGGAGGGGGCGAAGCGGGCCCGGCCGCCGAAAGCGAGGCGGTTGTCCGGGGTGAGGCGGACGTAGTGGCCGACGTTCTTGTGGGCGACCAGCAGACGGCCGTTGGGGATGAGTTCCTTGGCGCGTGCCTCCCCCAGCGGCTCGGTGACGATGATGAAGCTGCCGACGTTGATCAGCCGCTTGCGGAACCACGGCATCGACTTGTCGGTATAGGCGTCCGTCGCCGCCATGACCTGCTTGGCGCGGATGGTGCCGTGCAGGGTCTCCACCACGAAGCCGCCGCCGGGGAGGCGGGTGAGGCCGGTGGCGGCGTTGCGCTCGTGGATCTCGGCGCCGGCCCGCTCGGCGGCGTCCGCCAGGCCGCCGACGAACTTGCCCACGTGCAGGCCCGCGCTGAGCGGGTCGAGCAGGGCGCCGTGGTAGTAGTCCGTGCCGAGCTCGGCCCGCAGTTCGCTCTTGCTCAGGACGATCGTCTCGTGGCCGAAGTTGTCGGCCAGGTCGCGCTGCTTGGCGCGCAGGCCCTCGAAGTGCCCGGGCTTGCAGACCGTGCCGAGGCGCCCGGAGCGGTGGAAGTCGCAGTCGATCTGCTCCCTGACCGTGAGCTCCTCGACCACGTCCACCGCCTCGCGGAACGCGTCGTACAGCTCGCGGGCCCGCTCCTGGCCGTAGCGCTTGCGGGCCTCGGCGGGGGCGATGGTGATGCCCTGGGTGCACATGCTGCCGTTGCGGCCGGAGGCGCCCGAGCCGACCTTGTCCTTCTCGACGAGGACGACCCTGGCCCCCTTGCGGGCGGCGTGGTAGGCGGTGGACAGCCCGGTGAGACCGCCGCCGATCACCACCACGTCCGCCTCGTCGGGCAGGTCCTTGCCGGAACGGTCGGGCAGGGCGGGGGCTGTGTCCAGCCAGTAGGGGATCTGCTTCATGGCGTGCGTCCTCACATACGTCGCTTGGGTCCGGGAGTGTCAGCAGCCGAGCAGCTTCGGCAGGCCCGACAGGTCGGGCAGCTCGTCGTACGGCTGGTAGTCGGCGCTGCCGAGGCGGCCGTAGCGGTTGATCCACACCCGGCGCTTCAGGCCGAGGTCGCGGGTCGGGATGTGGTCGTACTCCCAGCCCTGGGCGGTGTGGATGACCTGCGACGGCTCGACGCCCATGGTCTTGAAGGCGTACTCGAAGGTCTGGCGGTCCGGCTTGTAGGCGCCGGCCTGCTGGGCCGTGATGACGTAGTCGAAGTCGACGCCGATGTTCTGCACGTTGCGTGCGATCAGGTTGTCGTCCGTGTTGGAGATGATCGCGATCTCGTACTTGGTCTTCAGTGCGCGCAGCGCGTCCGGGACCTCCGGCCAGGGACCGAAGGTCGGGACGGCCTCGACGAGGGCGTCACCGTCGGACTCGCGGTACTCCAGGCCGTGCAGGCGCATGGCGTTGCGCAGGCTGGAGTGCAGGATCTCGTGGTACGGGCGGTAGGCCTCCAGGACGGCCTGGAAGCGCATGACGCGGAAGTCGTCCAGGAACTCGTCGACGTCCAGGTTGTCCAGGTCCAGACGGTCCTCGAGGACCTTCAGGGTCGTGGGGGCGAGTTCGAAGTTGATCAGGGTCGCATAGGCGTCGAAGGTGACGATCTCTCGCATGGTGTTCGCCTCAGTTTCGCGGGTTTCTAGAGGGGTTCGAGGGTTTAGACGACGCGTTCGCCGGGGGTGACGATCGCGTCGAGTGCGGCCAGGTCGGCCGGGCTCGGTATCCAGTCGGCCGCCGCCGCGTTGGCGGTGACCTGGTCGGGGGTCATGGCGCCGCAGATGACGGAGCCGACGGCGGGGAGGGCGGCCAGTGCGCCGACGGCTACCTGGAGGAGGGTCAGGCCGCGTTCGGCGCCGTACGCCGTCAGCGCCTCGGCCTTGTCGAGGGCCGCATCGGTGAGCCAGCCCTGCCGCCAGGACAGGCGGCTGCCGGGCGGGGGCTCCTCGCCGCGCCGGTACTTGCCGCTGAGCAGGCCGTTGGCCAGTGGGTAGTAGGGCAGCAGGCCGACGCCGTGGCGCAGGCAGGCCGGGATCAGGTCCCGCTCCACGCCTCGGTCGAGCAGGTGGTAGCGGGCCTGGGTGGAGACGAAGGCGTCGGTGAGGTCTTCGGCGGGGAGGTTGGAGCAGCCGAGGTGGCCGATCTTGCCCTCGTCGACCAGTTCGCGGAGCGCGGCGACCGTCTCCTCCAGCGGGGTTGTGCCGTCCGGCTCGTGGTACTGGTACAGGTCGATCCGGTCGGTGCCCAGGCGGCGCAGGGACGCCTCGACGGCGTACCGGATGTAGGGGCGGGAGCCGCGCGGGCCGTACCGGTCCGCCTCCGCTCCCATCTCCATGCCGAACTTGGTGGCCAGCACGACCTCGTCGCGGTGGCCCTTCAACGCCGCGCCCAGGAGCCGTTCGCCGTCACCGCGCCCGCCGTACATGTCGGCGGTGTCGAAGAGGGTGATCCCGGCATCAAGTGCCGTGTGTACGACGGCCGTTGTACCCTCCTCGTCGAGGCGGGAGCCGAAGTTGTTGCCGCCGACGCCCACCACGGAGACGGCCGGGCCGCGTTCACCGAGCGGGCGGTATCTCATGGCCGGCTCCCGAAGCCGATGCAGACGTTCTTGGTCTGCGTGTAGCTGTCGAGTGCCGCGAGGCCCTTCTCGCGGCCCCAGCCGCTGTGCTTGTAGCCGCCGAAGGGGAGTTCGACGCCGGTGCCGACGCCGGTGGCGTTGACGTATACCTGGCCGGCCCGGATGCCCTCGGCGAGCCGCATCGCCCTGTCGATGTCGCGGGTCCAGACGTACGAAGCCAGGCCGTACGGGCTGTCGTTGGCGATGTCCAGCGCCTCGTCGGCGTCGTCGAACTCGATGACGGTGATGACGGGGCCGAAGATCTCCTCGCGGGCGCACCGGGCGTCGTTGGTCAGGCCGGTGAGGACGGTCGGCTCGACGTAGTAGCCGTCGGCAAGGGCCGGGTCGGACGGCGCACCGCCGCCTGCCCGGGCCACGGCGCCCTCCTCGCGGGCCAGGTCCAGGTAGCCGAGCACCCGGTCGCGCTGCCGGGCGGCGACCAGCGGGCCGATGTCCGGGTCGGTGAGTCCCGGGCCGATGCTCAGCGAGGCGGCGTACGCGGTCAGTTTGTCCAGGAACTCCTCCGCGCCGCGCTGGAGCAGCAGCCGGGTGCCGGCCGAGCAGGTCTGGCCGGCGTTGCCGAAGGCCGAGGCGGCGACGGCGGTCAGCGCCAGATCGAAGTCGGCGTCGGCGAAGACGACGACCGGGGACTTGCCGCCCAGCTCGGTGACGGAGGGCACCACGTTGGCCGCGGCGGCCTGGGCGACCTTGATGCCGGTCGGCACCGAGCCGGTGAAGGTGACCTGGTCGATGTCCGGGTGGCCGGACAGGGCGGCTCCCGTCTCGCCGTCGCCGGGGACGACGTTCAGGACGCCTGGCGGCAGGCCGCACTCCAGGGCGATCCTGCCGATCTCCAGCGGGGTGAGCGGGGCTTCGGGGGACGGCTTGAGCACCACCGTGCAGCCCGCGGCGAGTGCCGGGGCGGACCCGCGAGCGGTGTTCTGGAGCGGGTAGTTGAACGGGATGATCTGGCCGGAGACGCCGATCGGCTCGCGGACCGTGTAGTCGATCAGGCCGGGCCCGAGGGGGATCGTCGTGCCGCCCAGCTTGTCGGCTACGCCCGCGTAGAACTCGAAGTAGCGGGCCGCCGCCTCGACATCGGCCTTGGCCTGGCGGAGCGGTTTGCCGACGTCCTGGCTCTCCAGGCGGGCCAGCCGTTCGCCCTGGTGGCGGATGGCCTCGGCGATCCGGTAGAGGATCCGGCCACGGTCGGCTGCCCGCATACGGGCCCACTCGGGGGACGTGAAGGCCGCGCGGGCCGCCGCCACCGCCTGGTCCACGTCCGCCTTACCGGCCAGCGCTACCCGTGTGAGGGCCTTCCCGTCCGACGGGTCGAGGACGGTGAAGGTGCGACCGTCGGCGGCGGGCACCTGCTTGCCGTCGATGAGAAGCAGCCGGGTGTCACCGCTCATGGCCGCATCTCCCCTTGGACCTCGCCGAAGATGACGACCTCGTCGCCCGGACGGACCGTACGGATGCGGCGCACCCAGAGCACGATGCCCTCCTGCGGGGCGAGGACCTCCTCCAGCGTGTTGCCGTAGTGGTCGGTGATGGTGGCGATCAGGTCGCCTTCCTTGCAGGTCTCCCCCGGCTCGGCGCGAGCGACGAAGAAGCCGCCGGCGGCGGAGCGGGCGAAGGTGCCCGAGACGGTGGTGTAGGTGTCGCGCAGCTCCACCTCACCGTCGGTCAGGCCGAGTTGGCGCAGGACGTTGCGGATCGAGTTCATGTGCGTCTCGACGTTGGCCTCGCGGTAGGTGCCGCCGCCGACCTCGATGGTGATGGCGGGCTTGCCGGCCTCGAGGGTCGGGTGGCGGACCGTGCCGCCCCACTTGCCGCCCTTCCAGACCAGCTCGTGCCCGGCGGCGAGGGCGAGGTCGGTCGCCAGGTCCTCGTAGCCGCCCTGGAGGATGACGAGCGGGGCGATCTCGCCGTAGGCGCCGCCGGTGTGCAGGTCGACCAGGGCGTCGATGGCGGGGACGACCTGCGCGACGAAGGTGGCGGCCAGGCGCTGGGAGTAGGAGCCCTCCGCGTCGCCGGGGAAGATGCGGTTGAGGTTGAGGTGGTCGATGCCGCTGGCGCGGGCGGCCGCCTCGAAGGCCGGGGTGTTCAGGCAGGGGATGCCGACGACGGTGCCGCGCAGGGTGGCCGGGTCGAGTTCGGCGAGGACCCGGCGGACGGCTTCCTGGCCGTCGTACTCGTCGCCGTGCACACCCGCGTCCACGCACAGGACCGGGCCGTCCTCGACGCCGTTGACGACGATCAGCGGGATGCCGAGTTCCACGCCGTAGCTGCTGGTGCCGACCGGGATGAGGCCCTGGGCGCGCTCGCCGGGGGCGACGGTCAGCGGACCGATGGAGTACATGTCGTTCCTTTCCGAAACGTGGATCAGATGCGGGCGGACGCCTCGGCGAGGGTCTGCGCGAGGATGTCGGCGATCGCGTCGAGCAGGGCACGGTCGCTGATCAGCGGGGGCGCGATCTGGACCAGCGGCGCGGAGCGGTTGTAGACGCGGGCCAGCAGGCCGGCCTCGCGCATGCGGCGCGGGATCAGGTCGGCGATCAGGTCGGCCCGGGCGCGGTCGCTGAAACCGCCGCCGTCGAGGTCGCCGACGAGTTCGCAGGAGTAGAAGAACCCGGTGCCCCGGACGTCGCCGACGATCGGCAGGTCCATGAGCGTGTTCATGCGCGCCGCGAGATGGTCCTGGAGGCCGCGGACGTTCTCCAGAATCTGGTCCCGCTCCATGATGTCGAGGTTGCGCAGGGCGATGGCCGCGCTCAGCGGGTGCCCGGCGAAGGTGTAGCCGTGGTTGAGGACGGCGCCCGGCCGGTTGATGACCTCAACTACGCGACCGCTGACCAGAGTTGCTCCCATCGGGGCGTATCCGGCCGTGATGCCCTTGGCGACGGTGACGAGATCCGGGCGGGCGCCGTAGCGGTCACCGCCGAACCACTCCCCCAGCCGGCCGAAGGCGGTGATTACCTCGTCGGCGACGAGGAGGAAGCCGTAGCGGTCGGCCAGGGCGCGAAGTCCCTGCCAGTAACCCGTGGGTGGGGTGATGCAGCCGCCCCGGTTCTGCACCGGCTCGGCGATCAGCATCGCGATCGTCTCCGGGCCCTCGGCGAGGATCTCGGCCTCCAGCTCGGCGAGCAGGTGGGCCGTGTACAGGTCGTCGTCCGCGAACTCCGGGGCGAGGCCGAAGCGGTTGGTGTTCGACACGAACCGGGTGTCGATCGCGGGCGGGCCGTACGGCTCCGTCAGCCCGGGGTCGTCGGTGAGGGACAGGGTGCCGATGGTCAGCCCATGGTAGGCGCCGCGGCGGGAGATGGCCTTCACCCGGCCCGGCTCCCCGCGCAGGGCGTGGTAGCGGCGGGCGATCTTCCAGGCGGTCTCGACGGCTTCGGCGCCGCCGCCTGCGAAGAAGGTGTGCTCGATGTCGACGGCGGCGATCCGGGAGAGCCGTTCGGCGAGTTCGATGGCCGTCGGGTGCGCGGAGGAGGTCCACAGCGGGCTGTAGCAGAGTTCGCGCAGTTGCCGTTCGGCGGCTTCGGCGAACTCGGGGCCGTAGGAGTAGCCGAGTTGGCAGCAGTACAGCCCGGAGAGGCCGTCGATGTAGCGCCTGCCGTCGGCGTCGTCGACGTAGGGGCCCTCTCCCCGCTCGACGACGAGGAGGTTCTCGCCGTCGGGGCCGAGCGAGCCGTTGGGGGTCATGTTGAGGAGCAGGTGTCTGGCCGCGGTGGCGGACAGTTCAGCGGCCGGGGTGCGGGTGCCGGTGGTCATTCGGGGTCACTCCCGGTGGACAGGCCCACGGCGGGCTCCGTCGGCAGCAGACCGCCCTGCTTGCCGGAGCCGCCGAGCCGGCGTACGGCGGCGACCAGGGCGAGGGCCTGGACGGCGACCGCGATGAGCACCGCGCTGATGGCCGTCACCGACGGGTCGACGTCGAACTGGAGGACGTTGAAGACCTGGACGGGCAGGGTCACGGTGTCCACCGAGGACAGGAACATGGAGATGAAGAACTCGTCGAAGCTGGTGATGAAGGAGAAGATCGCGGCGGCGATCATGCCGGGCATGGCCAGCGGGAGCGTGATGCGCCGGGCGACGGTCAGACGGCTCGCGCCCATGCTGGCCGCGGCGTCCTCCAGCCGTTCGTCGATGCCCTTCAGGGTGGCCATCAGGATCATCACGGCGATCGGTGCGGCGAGCACGGTGTGGCCGAGGGCGATGGCGATCGGGCTGCCGAGCATCGCGGCCGGTTCGAAGAGCAGGAACAGGCCGAGGGCGACGACGACTTGGGGGATCACCAGCGGGGCGAGGACGAGGCCGTAGACCGCCGTGCGCAGCGGCAGGTCGCTGCGGACCAGCGCGGTCGCCGCCGTGATGCCCAGGACGAGCGAGAACACGGTGGTCAGGGAGGCGACCAGAGCGCTCAGGGAGAGCGCGGCCGGCCACTTGCTGCCGTCGGCGAACAGTGACTTGTACCAGCCGAGCGTCCAGGAGTCCGGCGGGAAGGAGCCGAACGCGTCGCTGCCGAAGGAGGTGACGACGATGAGGACGATCGGCAGGGCGAGGAACAGCAGGATCAGCGTGGAGGCGACGGTCAGGCAGATCCGCCCGGTCAGGGTCGAGCGCAGCGCGATCATGAGATACCTCGATTCTTCGCGGCCTCGGTCACGACCTTGATGAGCCGCAGCAGGAGCAGACCGGCGAAGGTGAGGAGCAGCAGGATGATGCCGAGCGCGGCGGCGCCGTTCCACTGGCTCTGCTTCATGACCTGCTCGCTGATGAGCGAGGCGACCATGGTCTGCTTCGGGCCGCCCATGAGGGCGGGGGTCAGGTAGTAGCCGAGGCAGAGGATGAAGCACAGGATTCCCGCGTTGACCAGGCCGGGGGCGACCATGGGCAGGTAGACCCGGCGGAAGATCGTCAGCCTTCCCGCGCCCATGCTGGCCGCGGCGGCGGGCAGCCTGCGGTCGATGCCCTTCATGACCGCGTACAGCAACAGCACGGTGTACGGCAGCATCACCGAGGTGGTGCCGATGACCACGCCCAGCTCGTTGTAGAGCATCTGGAACGGGGCGCCGGGGACGTCCAGGTCCGTCAGGGCGTTGTTGATGACGCCGTGTTCACCGAGCAGGATGATCCAGCCGTAGGTGCGCACCAGCGCGCTGATGAAGTGCGGCACGATGACGATGACCATCACCAGGCCCGCCCACAGCGGCTTGAGCCGGGAGACGGCGGCGGCCAGCAGGAACCCGATGACCAGGCTCAGCAGCGAGGTCTCGGCGGAGATCCGCAGCGTGGTGAGGAGGACTTCCAGGTTGGAGCCCTGGAGTGCGTCCGTGTACCAGTGCAGCGTCCAGCCGCCCTCCTCGCCCTTGAAGCTGAGGAGCAGGGTGCTGAAGATCGGGAAGACGAACAGCACCAGCAGGTAGATGACGACGGGGGCGGCGTTGAGCAGCCCGAAGCGGGTGCGGCGCTCGGACAGCACGCGGCGCAGCCGGTGGAGGCGTCCCTTGCGGGGGGTGGGGGTCGCGGGTCCCGGGGCCGGGGGCGCGGGGGCGAGGACGGTTCCGGCCATGCTCATCCGCCTCCTTCGGCCGCGAAGACGCTGACGTCGTCGGGGTGGGCGGTCAGGCTGACCTGCTCGCCGAGGACCGGGGCCTTTGAGGCCGGGAGTTCCAGCCGTACGACACCGGTGTCGGCGCCGGTGTCTGCGTCGCCCGCCGGGCGGACCGTGACACGGACGAGGGTGCCGACGTAGGTGACCGTCTCCACGGTCCCGGTACAGAACCCGTCGCCGGGCGTACACAGGGCGAGCCGGCCGGGCTGGACCGCGGCCCGTACCCGCGCTCCCTCCGCTCCCGGCTGCGGGCGGGCCTCGAGCAAGCCTCCCGTGTCGAGCCGTACGAGAGTCTGCTCGGAGGTCTGCTGCTTGACGGTGCCCGGGAGGAAGTTGGCCGCACCGAGGAAGTCGGCGACGAACGGGGTGCCGGGGCGCTCGAAGAGTTCGCGCGGGGTGTCGAACTGGTCGATCCGTCCGTCCCGCATCACCGCGATCCGGTCGGAGAGGACCAGCGCCTCCTCCTGATCATGCGTCACATAGATGACGGTCAGGCCGAGTTCCTGCTGGATGCGCTTGATCTCGGTCTGGAGCTGGTCGCGCAGCTTCTTGTCGAGGGCGCCCAGCGGCTCGTCCATGAGGATCACCGGCGGCCGGTAGACCAGGGCCCGGCACAGCGCGACGCGCTGCTGCTGGCCGCCGGACAGTTCGCGCGGCCGGCGGCGGGCCATGGCGGAGAGTCCGGCCATCTCCAGGGTCTCGCCGACCCGGCGGCGCAGCTCCGCCTTGGGGACGTCGCGCAGTTGCAGTGGGAAGGCGACGTTCTCCCACACCGTCATGTGCGGGAAGAGCAGGTACTGCTGGAAGACGAAGCCGAGACCGCGCTTCTGCGGGGCCAGCCGGGTCACGTCACGGCCGCCGGCGACGATGCTGCCGGAGTCCGGTTCGCAGAACCCGGCGATCATCATCAGGGTGGTGGTCTTGCCGGAGCCGGAGGCCCCCAGGAAGGTGACGAACTCGCCGCCCGCGATCTCCATGGAGACGGTGTCGACGGCGGTCACGCCGCCGTACGTCTTGCGCAGATCGGTGACGGAGAGGGGCTTTCCGGTGCCGGTGCCCGACGGCGTGGAGAGCGCCGGGGACGACGGGGGCTGGGATTTCACGTGCAGCTCAGGCATTGACCCACTCCTGCCAGCGCTTGGACACGGCGGCCTCGTTCTTGATCCACCACTCGACGTCCAGGTCGAACCCGGACTTCAGGTGCTCGGGCGAGCTGGCCAGGTTGCCGGCGGCGGCCGGGGAGAGCTTCTTGTAGGCGGCGGGCACGACCGGCGCCATCGGGTAGAGCTCGGCGTAGGCGGCCTGGATGTCGGGCCGCAGCGCGAAGTCGATCAGCTGGTAGGCGGCGTCGGGGTTGGCCGCGTCCTTGGGGACGCAGAAGCCGTTGCTCTGCCGGCGGGCGCCGTTCCACTGGTACGCCATCGGCGAGCCGCCCTTGATCAGGGCGTCGAGCCGTCCGTGCCAGACGCTGGTGGCGACGACCTCCTTGCGGCCCAGCAGCAGGCCGGGGAGGGCACCGGTGTCCCAGTACTTGCGGACGGACCCCTTGATGTTGTCGAGGGACTTGAAGGCCCGTTCGATGTCGAGGGGGTACAGCTTGTCCAGGGGCACGCCGTCGGCGAGGAGCGCGAACTCCAGCTCGGGCAGGTCGGCGTCACGGGCCTGGAGGGCGCGGCTGCCGGGGAACGCCTTGGTGTCCCAGAAGTCCGCCCAGCTCTCGGGCTTCTTGCCGTCGAAGGAATCGGTGCGGTACGCCATCACGCTGGCCCAGTAGTTCTTGCCGACGCCGTGGGTCATCAGCAGGGAGTCGGCGATGCCCGCGTTCTTGGCGTTCTTCAGCCGGTCGTAGTCGAGCGCCTCGGTGGCGTCCTCGTCCTTGAAGCGCACGATGTCGGCCATGGAGGTGTCGATCAGGTCGAACTGCGGGCGGCCCTGCTGGATCTGGGCGAGCAGTTGGGCGAACGCGATGTTCACCACCTTGATCTGGATGCCGGTCTCCTTGGTGAACGCGTCGTAGACCGCCTTCTGGTTGGCGTCGCCGTAGGTGCCACCGCTGTTGCGGACGACGAGCGTCTTGGAGTTCTTGCCGTCGCCGCCGCCGACGGAGCGGCTGGTGCCGGTGCCGCAGGCGCTGAGGGCGGACGCGGTGGCGAGACCCGCCGTGACTCCGCCGACGCCGCGCAGGAAGAGCCGGCGGTCTATCCGGGCGCCACGCGGCGGAGCCGCATTTCGATTCGTCATCGGGTGCCTCCTGGGGTGGGACTGCTGGGGAAGGGGACGGGGGTGGGCCCTGCCTGCGGGGGTGAGGGCTCTGCGTGCGGGCGGTGAGGGTGCTGGGTGCGGGGCGGTGAGGTGCTGGGTGCGTGTCGGGCCGGTGGGGGCTGGTCGCGCCCACGCGGCGGAGCCGCAAAGCGATACAGCCCCGCGCCCCTTGCGGGGCGCGGTACTGGAGGGAGGGCGCTACGTGCGGGGGTCCGTCTCGTCGGATCCGTGTCCCGCGCCAGGGGTGCGGAGGGTGTCGGGGCGCGTGGCCGTGTCGGGGTCCCACGGGACGGCGAGGGCGGCGAGTTCGGCGCCGGGGGCGACGGTGAGGCCGTGCATGGCGTAGAAGATGCGCCCGCCGGCCGAGGCGAGGACCGTGTGCTCCGTACCGTCGGCCGGGTCGACGATGCGCCCCAGTACGTCGCCCTCCGCCACCTCGCCGATGACGTCGGCGTCGGCATCGAGGGAGAACTCCGGGTACCACAGGCCGGTGGCCTCGGCGGTGACGCCGGCGGACCAGACCCATTCACGGGTCGGCGCCGGGGCGGACCCGTCCTGGTCGAGGACGCCCAGGTGGCGCAGTGCCGTGAGGAGACCGTCGACGCGGCTCAGGGCCGTGGGCTCGTCCCGCTGCCCGAGTGAGCCCACCTCGACGAGG
Organism: Streptomyces sp. NBC_00457; assembly: GCF_036014015.1. NCBI lineage: Bacteria > Bacillati > Actinomycetota > Actinomycetes > Kitasatosporales > Streptomycetaceae > Streptomyces > Streptomyces sp. NBC_00457. The sequence continues at coordinate 2,954,365 of NZ_CP107905.1, forward strand.
ACCGCCGAGATGCCCCGGCGGGCGGCGGCCGCGTGGCTGTTGCCGCCGTCGGCCGTCAGCCCCAGGATGACGTCCTCGATGCCGAAGGAGCGGGCCAGTTCGGCCGTCGCCTTGTCGAGGTCCGGGTCGCCGGTGAGGCGGTAGCCGACGAAGTCCTTCAGGACCTGGTCGATGCCGCCGCAGTGCAGGTCGATGTAGACGTCGGCGCCGTCGACGAGGTGGGTGAAGAGCCAGGAGGCCAGCCGCTCGGTGGGGCCGCCGTCCGGGTCGCCGGGGAAGACGCGGTTGATGTTCACGCCGTCGACCGGGGAGACGTTGAGCCGGCCCTGGTAGACGGCGGGAGGGTTGGCGACGGGGCAGATGATCAGCTGCCCGTGCACGTCGCCGGGTTCCAGCCGGTCCGCGAGTCGTACGACGGCGTCGATGGGCGTGAACTCGCCGCCGTGCACGCCGGCGGTGATGACGACCCGGGGTCCGGGGCGGGCGCCGTTGACCAGGGTCAGCGGGATGTCGGCGGTGAGGGTGCCGAGGTCGGCCCGGAGGGTACCGCGGGTCTTGGTGCCGGGCAGCGCGTGCAGGGAGCCGACGGCGAGCGTGGCGTCGTTCATGGTCATGCCTCCGTACGGCCGACGGTGGAGAGGAAGTCGATGGGCTGGGGCGAGCCGCCGTCCAGCGCCAGGTCTGCGGCGATGTCGCCGAAGGCGGGCGAGAGCTTGAAGCCGTGGCCGGAGAAGCCGGCGAGCAGGATCACGTTCTCGGCGGCGGGCAGGGGGCCGACCAGGGGGCGGCTGCTCTCGGTGTAGCCCTCCATGTAGACGGAGAGCCGGGTCGGGTCCGGGTGCAGGTCCGGCATGTAACGCCCCATCAACTCGGAGAAGATCTCCAGCTCTTCGGGCTGTACGGCCCGGTCCAGCTGGTTGGGGTCACCCGCGGGCCGGTGCAGTGCGCGGGAGAGGCCGAGCTTGACGGAGATGCCGTCCGGGGAGGGCAGGCCGTAACAGTGCGTGGGCGCCGTACGGATGAACGCGGGGCGCTCCTCGCCGAACCAGGCGTCGGGGGTGGTGGGCACGTACCAGGCGCTGACGAGGCGGCGGACGTCCACTTCCCAGGGCAGGTCGGGCAGCAGGTCGTTGACCCAGGGGCCGGGGGTGACGACGGCGGTGTCGAAGCGCTCGCTGCCGGCGTCGGTGCGGATCTCCACGCCGTTCGCGACGGGGACGATCTCGCGGACCGTGGTGTAGCGGTGGATCACGGCACCCAGCTGCTCGGCGCGGCGGGCGGCGGTCTGGATGGTCAGCTCGGGGCGGATGAAACCGGCGCGACGGTCCAGCACGGCCGCGTCGCCGTCCTCGATGCGGAACTGGGGGAAACGTTTGGCCAGCAGCTCGGCATCGAGCACCTCGTGGTCGAGGCCGTGCTCCGCGATGGACTGCAGGACGGTGGCCATCTGATGGTGCTCGGTCGGCCCCATCAGCAGGCACCCGGTCAGCCGGCGCAGCTCACGGCCGGTCTCCTGCTGCAGCCGCTCCCACAGGGCGTCGGCGTGCTTGAGGAGCGGGACGTAGCGGGAGTCCTCGAAGTGGGCGCTGCGGAAGATCCGGGTCTCACCGCCGGCGGCACCACGGTCGTGGCCGGGGGCGAACCTGTCGTATCCGACGACCTCGGCGCCGCGGGCCGCCAGCCGCCAGGCGGCCTGGCTGCCCATCGTTCCGACGCCGACGACGGCGACGCGCTTCCTGGCAGCTGACACAGGCTTTCCTTTCGTAACGCCGGGGCGCATGCTGAGCGCCCGACGTGAGCTGATCGATTCGAGGCGGTTCGGACGGGGCCGGGCCCTTCCTTCGGGCCTACGGCTTTCGGGGCCTACGACCTTCGGGCCTACGACCTTCGGGCCTACGACCTTCGGGCCTACGGCTCACAGCCGCCGTGTCTCGGGGTGCCGGCCCACTTCGCGGGATCTTCCTGCTGGGCCGTGCCACATTGTGGAACGCTGTGCTAGAATCTGGCACGAGAATGACAGCGGCCCAGAGGGGAGTCAAGAGGGTGCCCAGCAGAGATTTCGAGGATTAACAGGGGGAAACCGGATGGAAATGAAGAGCGTTACGAGATCACTGCGCATCCTGGAAGCGGTCGCCCAGCATCAGCCGGTCACCGTCGGGGAGTTGACGAAGCTCTTCGGTCTCCCGAAGTCGACGGTGCAGCGCACGCTGGTCACGCTGGCCGAGGCGGGGTGGCTGCGCGCGAACCGCAAGGACACCACCCGCTGGGAGATCGGCGCCCGCGTACTGGCCGTACGACCCGCCGCCCTTCAGGGCTCCAGCCTGTTCGCCGCCGCCCGTGAACCGATGATTCGCCTGCGCGACGCGGTGAACGAGACCATCCACCTGTCGGTGCCGGACGCACTCCAATGCGTGGTCGTGGTGGACCGCGTCGACTGCGACCACCCCGTGCGGACCTTCCACACCATCGGCGACACGTCTCCGCTGCACGCCACCGCCGTCGGGCGCAGCATCCTCGCCCACCTCCCGAAACAGGACGTCGAGGAACTCCTCAGGCAGGGACTGGAGCGCTTCAGCGACACGACCCCCACCGACCCCGACGAGCTGCGCGCCGACTTGGACCGGATCCGCACCGACGGCTACGCGATCAACCGGAACCAGTACCGGCCGGGCGTCTGCGCCCTCGCCGCTCCCGTGCTCGACGAGAGCGGGACACCGCTGGCCGCCGTGGCCATCTCGATGCCCGATTCCCGGTACGACGAGGACCGTGCGCCCGAGTGGGGCGGCCTCGTCACCGACACGGTCGCGGAGATCTCCGGGCGCCTGCTGGGCGCCTGAACGGAAGGCGGCGGCACGCTACCGACAACTCCAACTCATGCCATATTGTGGAACGCCATGCTAGAATCCGGCACAATCGTGCCTCGGCCCCGGGAGGGAGTCACGAGGGGAGCACCAAGAAGCCGCGCAACTGACGGGGGCACCGGATGGAAATGAAGAGCGTCACGAGGTCGCTGCGCATCCTGGAGGCCGTCGCCCAGCACCAGCCCGTGACCGTGGGCGAGCTGACGAAGCTCTTCGGCCTGCCGAAGTCCACCGTGCAGCGCACCCTGGTCACGCTCAACGAGGCGGGCTGGCTCCGGGCCAACCGCAAGGACACCACCCGGTGGGAGGTCGGCGCCCGCGTACTGGCCGTACGACCAGCCGCCCTCCAGGGCTCCAGCCTTTTCGCCGCTGCCCGCGAACCCATGCTCCGGCTCCGGGACACGCTGAACGAGACCATCCACCTCTCCGTGCCCGACGCGCTGCACAGCATGGTCGTCGTGGACCGCGTCGACTGCGACCACCCCGTACGGACCTTCCACACCATCGGCGACACCTCGCCGCTGCACGCCACGGCAACCGGGCACGCGGTCCTCGCCCATCTGACGAAGTCCGAGGTCGACGAGTTCGCGACGGGCGCGTTCGAGGGATACGGCGAGGAGACCATCACCGATCCCGTGGAGCTGCGTGCGGAGCTGCGCCGCGTCAGGGACCGCGGGTACGCCGTCAACCACAACCAGTACCTCCAGGGCGTCTGTGCCATCGCGGCACCCGTCCTGGACGGTGACGGGGTGCCGCTGGCCGCCGTGGCGGTCTCCATGCCCGACTCCCGTTTCGAGGCAGGCCGCCTCGCCGAGCTGGGGCGACTGGTGACGGAGACCGCGGCGGAGATCACCGCTCGCCACCTGCACTGAGGGCGACGGCCACCGCCGTCACCGCACGGGCACCGCCAGGTACTGGTACTCCAGGAACTCGTCGATCCCGACCCGGCCGCCCTCACGGCCGAGCCCGGACTGCTTGACGCCGCCGAAGGGCGCGGCCGGGTTGGAGACGAGGCCGGTGTTGAGTCCGACCATGCCGACCTCCAGGCGTTCGCTGACGCTCAGGGCGCGGTCCAGGCCCTCGGTGAAGACGTAGCCGACGAGACCCCAGGGGGTGTCGTTCGCGCGGCGGATCACCTCGTCCTCCTCGTCGAAGGTGAGGATCGCCGCGACCGGCCCGAAGATCTCCGTGTCCATCAGGCGGCTGTCGGAGGCGACGTCCGTGAGCACGGTCGGCGGGTAGAAGCAGCCCGGCCCTTCGGGCGTACGGCCGCCGACGAGCACCCGGGCGCCGCGCTCCACCGCGTCGGCCACCAGTTCCTCGACCTTGGCCCGCCCGACCCGGTCGATCAGCGGACCGACGTCGACACCGTCCCGGGTGCCGGGACCCACGACCAACGCGCCCATCCGCTCGGCCAGCCGCCGCCCGAACTCCTCCGCCACGGAACTGTGGACGAAGAAGCGGTTGGCCGCCGTGCACGCCTCCCCCATGTTGCGCATCTTGGCGACCATCGCGCCGTCGACCGCCTTGTCCAGGTCGGCGTCCTCGAAGACGATGAACGGCGCGTTCCCGCCCAGCTCCATCGAGGTCCGTACGACCGCCTCCGCGCTCTGCGCGAGCAGCAGCCGCCCGACCTGCGTCGAGCCGGTGAAGGACAGCTTGCGCATCCGCCCGCCGCGCAGGAGCGGTTCGCACACCTCCCCGGCACGGGAGGTGGTGACGACGTTGAGCACGCCGTCCGGCAGCCCGGCCTCCTTGAGGATCGCGGCGAGAGCGAGGCTGGACAGAGGGGTCTGCGGGGCCGGCTTGAGGATCATCGTGCAGCCGGCGGCGATCGCCGGGCCGATCTTGCGGGTGCCCATAGCCAGCGGGAAGTTCCACGGGGTGATCAGCAGACAGGGGCCGACCGGGCGCCGGGAGAGCAACATGCGGTTGCGGCCGTCGGGCAGGACGCCGTGGCCGCCGTCGACACGGACGGCCTCCTCGGAGAACCAGCGGAAGAACTCGGCCGCATACGCCACCTCTCCCCTGGCCTCGGCCAGCGGCTTGCCCATCTCGGACGTCATCAAGTGGGCGAGTTCGTCGGTGCGGTCGAGGATGATCTCGTACGCCCGGCGCAGGATCTCGCTACGGGCCCGAGGCGCCGTACGGGCCCACTCCTCCTGCGCCTGGACGGCCGCGTCCTCCGCGAGCCTGGCGTCCTTGGCGCCCGCGTCGGCGACATGGCAGAGGATCTCACCGGTCGCCGGGTCGTCGACGGGCATGGTGGCGCCGTCCGCGGCATCCACCCAGGCCCCGCCGATGAACAACTGCGTGGGTGTGTCGGTCATGGGGTTCCTCCTGGTCGAGCGGCTTGATCGGCGGCGGGGTCGAGCAGTTCCGCGAGGTGCAGGGCGCGGATGCCCCGGTCACCGGCGAGGTGATCGATCTGGGTGGCGCAGCTGAAGCCGTCGGCCACGACGACGGCCGGTGCGTCCGGGGCGATGGCGTCGAGGCGGGGCTTCAGGGCCAGGTCGGCGACGGCCATCGACGTGTCGTAGTGCTGCTCCTCGAAGCCGAAGTTCCCGGCGAGTCCGCAACAGCCCTCGGCCTCGTCGACCTTCCGTACGCCGAGGCGGCCGAGCAGGTCGCGGGGGTGGCGGCCCTGGAAGGTGGCGTACTCGTGGCAGTGGGTCTGCAGGACGACGTTGTCCGGCAGTTCCGGTGGGGTCCAGTCCGGCGCGGCGAGGTCGGTCAGGGCGCCGGTGAGGGTGTGGACGCGGGCCGCTACGCGTTTGGCGGCTTCGGTGCCGAGCAGTTCGGGCACGTCGCGTTTGAGGGCGGCGGCGCAGCTGGGTTCGGCGACGACGATGGGCCGGTCGTCGCCGTTGTCGAGGTGGGCGACCGTGCGGGCCATGATGCGGCGGGCGGTGGACAGTTGCCCGGTGCTGACCCAGGTCAGGCCGCAGCAGAGGCCGTCATGAGCGGTGCAGGGGATGCCGGCGTCGGCGAGGACGCGGCTCGCGGCGCCCGCGACCTCGGGGCGGAAGGCGCGGGTGAAGCTGTCGACGAAGAGCAGGGCCTTGGCCGGTGCTTCCGTCTTCGCCGCCCGCAGGACCTCGCGGCGTGCACGCCGGGAGGCGAAGGCCGGGATCCGGCGCTTCGTGGTCACGCCGCCGAGCCGGGCGAGCAGCTTGCCGGCCGGTCCGCGCAACAGCGCGTTGAGGGGGCGGGCGGCGTAGCCGGCGAGGGCGGAGGTGAGAGGCAGCCAGCCCAGCGAGTAGTGGGAACGGGGCCGGAGCCTGCCCTTGTAGTGCTGGTGCAGGAACTCCGCCTTGTACGTGGCCATGTCGACGCCTACCGGGCAGTCGCTGGAGCACGCCTTGCAGGACAGGCACAGGTCGAGGGCGTCGCGTACCTCCGTCGAGCGCCAGCCGTCCTGGACGGTCCCGCCGCGCACCATCTCCTGAAGCAGGCGGGCCCGGCCCCGGGTGGAGTCGTTCTCCTCGCCCGTGGCCCGGTAGCTGGGGCACATCACGCCGCCCGCGTCGCTGCGGCAGCGGCCGACGCCGACGCAGCGGCGTACGGCGCCCGTGAAGCCCTCTTCGTCGTGCGGGAAGGTGAACGTCGTTTCGACGAGCGGGAGTTGGCGCAGTGCCAGGTCGGCGTCGAGCGGGGCCGGGGCCACGATGACTCCGGGGTTGAGCAGCCCCTCGGGGTCGAAGATTTCCTTGAAGGCGGCGAACGTCCGGATCATGCGCCCGCTGTACATGATCTCCAGCAGCTCACCACGCGCCCGCCCGTCCCCGTGTTCGCCGGACAGCGTGCCGCCGTGCTCGACGACCAGGGCGGCGGCTTCGGTGAGGAAGCGGCGGGTGGCGGCCCGGCCGGTGTCCGTGGCCAGGTCGAAGTCGATCCGTACATGGACACAGCCCGCGCCGAAGTGGCCGTACAGCACACCGGTCAGATCGTGGGAGGCCAGCAATTTCCTGAAGTCCCGCAGATAGGCGGCCAGGTTCTCGGGCGCGACCGCCGCGTCCTCCCAGCCGGGCCAGGACTCCCCGCCGTCGACGAGACGGGCGGCGAGCCCGGCCCCGTCCTCGCGGACCCGCCACAGCGAGCGCCGCTCGGCCGGGGTCTCCACGACCCGACCCCCGGTCATCCGGCCCTGCGCCTTGAGCACGTCCAGCAGTTCGGCGGCGCGGGCGTCGACCGCCGCCTGGTCGTCGCCGTCGAGTTCGACATACAGCCAGGCCCGTCCCTCGGGGAGCCCGGTCACGGAGTCCGGTCCGCGCCGGGCGCGCATGGTGGCGACGATCGCCTCGTCCATGCCCTCCACGGCGGTGGGGTGCCGGCGCAGGATCTCCGGTACGTCCTCGGCGGCGTCGACGACATCGTCGTAGCCGAGGGTGAGCAGTGCCGATGCCGGTGCGGTCGCCACCAGGCGGACCGTCGCGGCGGTGACGACCGCGCAGGAGCCCTCGGTGCCGACCAGGGCGCGGGCCAGGTCGAAGCCGTGCTCGGGCAGCAGGCGGTGCAGCTGGTAGCCGGAGACCTGGCGCGGGATGCGGCCCAGTTCGGTGCGGATGGGTGCCAGGTTGGCGTCGATCAGGTGGCGTACGTCCGCTTCGAGGCGGGCGATCCGTTCTGTGTCCGCGGGGTCCATCGGTCGCAGCCCCGTGCGGTCGGCGACGGCTCGCACGCCGTCGGCCGTCACGATCTCCAGTGCCTCGATGTGGGTACTGGTGCGCCCGTGCCGCACCGAGCGGTTGCCGCACGCGTCGTTGCCGATCATGCCGCCGAGGGTGCAGCGGCTGTGGGAGGAGGGGTCGGGGCCGAAGGTGAGCCCGTGCGGGGCGGTCGCGTCGCGCAGCGCGTCCAGGATCACTCCGGCCTCGACGCGTGCGGTGCGCGCCACCGGGTCGATGTCGAGGATCCGGTTCATGTACCGGGAGAAGTCCAGGACTACGCCGGGTCCGACCGCGTTGCCCGCCATGCTCGTACCGCCGCCGCGCGCGGTGACCGGAACGCCCGTCTCCCGGGAGGCCCGCAGCACCGCGACCACGTCGCCGGCGCTGCGGGGGAAGGCCACGGCCCGTGGCGGAACCCGGTAGTTGGAGGCGTCGTAGGCGTAGAGGCCGGTGGCGCCCGGGCCGGTCTCCACCCGCAGGCCGGGGGCGGTCTCGGTGAGCCGGGCGGTCAGCCGCGGGAGGGTGTCGCTCATCGTGCCGCTGGTCCCGAGGTGCCGACTTCCACCGCGGTCGCCCAGGCCTGGAGGCCCTCGTCCACCGCCGCCTCGTCGATGACGAGCGCCGGGATCATGCGGACGACCTGGTTCCAGGCCCCGCACAGCAGCAGGAGCAGGCCCTCGTCGACGGCGGCGCGCTGCACGCGGGCGGCGGTGTCGGGGTCGGGGCCGCCGTCCTCGGTGACGAACTCGGTGGCCAGCATCAGTCCGAGGCCCCGTACGTCGCCGATGCCCGGGGTCCGGTCGGCGACCGCCTCCAGACCGGCGCGCAGCCGTGCGCCCATCGCGTCGGCGTTCGCGACGAGCTTCTCGTCGCGTACGACGTCGAGGGTGGCGCAGGCTGCCGCGCAGGCGACGGCGTTGGCGCCGTACGTGCCGCCCTGCGAGCCCGGCCACGCCTTGGTCATCAGCTCCTCGGAGGCGGCGATGCCGGAGATCGGGAAGCCGCTCGCCAGGCCCTTGGCGGTGACGAGGATGTCCGGGGTGATACCGAAGTGGTCGTGGCCCCAGAACCGGCCGGTGCGGCCGACGCCGGTCTGCACCTCGTCGAGGATGAGGAGGAAGCCGTGGCGGTCGGCGCGCTCCCGCAGGCCCTCCATGAAGGCGCGGTTCGCGGGGACGTAGCCGCCCTCGCCGAGCACCGGCTCGACGATGATCGCGGCTGTGTCGGCGGGCGAGGAGATCGTCTGGAGGGTGTAGTCGAGCTCCTTCAGGGCGAAGCTGGTCGCGGTGTCCTCGTCCCAGCCGTAGCGGTAGGCCGTCGGGAAGGGGGTGACGACCACGCCGCTCATCAGCGGGGAGAAGCCGGAACGGAAGCGGGTGCCGGACGTGGTCATGGCGGCGGCGGCGACCGTACGGCCGTGGAAGCCGCCGTGGCAGACGACGACGTTGGGACGGCCGGTGGCCTGGCGGGCCAGCCGCAGCGCCGCCTCGACCGCCTCGCTGCCGGAGTTGGTGAAGAACAGGCTGTCCAGACCGGCCGGCAGTACCTCGCCGAGCTTCTCGACCAGTCGGCGCAGGGGCTGGTGCATGACCGTCGTGTACTGGCCGTGGATGAGCGTGCCGACCTGTTCCTGGGCCGCCGCCACGACCTTGGGGTGGCAGTGGCCGGTGCTGGTGACGCCGATACCGGCGGTGAAGTCCAGGTAGCGGCGGCCGTCCTCGCCGTAGAGGTGGACGCCCTCGCCCCGGACCGCCGTCACGGGTGTGGCCTGGCGAAGGTGCGGCGACAGTGCGGTCATGTTCGTCTCCCGGCGGGGTCGGCGGTCTGCTCCGGTCTTACTGAGCATCTCCGCGGACCAGGGCAGGGCCAACGCGCGATCTGTCCGGCCGGGACGCGGTATCCGGACGTTGTGTCAGGCATACGGGGCCCTGTACCCCGCCCGGTCCGCCTCGCCGCCGCCGTCTGCGGCCTCTTGCGCAGGTCAGCGGTGCTTGTCAGAGTGACAGGGCACGTCCCGAGCTCTCGGGGGTCGCGAGCAGGGACCCCATGGAGGCACCGTGAGCGAGAACCACCACACGGCTCCAGGGCCTGACGCCTCGGATCCGGGACCGGCCATGGATGCCATCGGCCGCCCGCTCACCGTGGCCGACGTGCTCGCCCTTCCCGTTCTGGCCGCCGGACAACCCCAGGTCGTCACCGGCACAGCACGGCTCGACCGGCCCGTGCGCTGGGTCCACATCACCGAGCTGACCGACCCCGCCTCCTTCCTCAAGGGCGGCGAACTCGTCCTGACGACCGGCATGCCGCTGCCCGAGGAACCGGCCGGTGTACGCCGCTACGTCGACGAACTCGCCGACATCGGCGCGGCGGCGCTGGTCATCGAACTGGTCCGCCGCTACCACCGCCCGCCCGACGCCCTGGTCCACGCCTGCCGGGCCCGCGGTCTGCCCCTCGTCACCCTGGCCAAGGACGTCAACTTCCTGGAGGTCACCCAGGTCGTCCACGCGTTCATCCTCGGCAACCAGGCCGAGGTGATGCGGCGGACCCAGCGCGTCCACGAGGCGTTCACCGCCCTCACCCTGCGCGGCGCCGTGCCCGAGGACGTCGTACGCGCCGCCGCCGAGATGAGCGGCCACACCGTCGTGCTGGAGAACCTGGTGCACCAGGCACTCGTCTGCGAGCCCTCCGGCGACACGGTCGAGGCGGCGCTCACCGACTGGGAACAGCGCTCCCGGGCGACACCGCCCGCCGACCACACCACCGTCTCCGGCCCCGAGGGCTGGCTCGTGGCACCGGTGGAGTACCAGGGCGAACGGTGGGGCAGGGTCGCCATGCTCCCGAGCCCACTCGGCCGTGCCTCTCCGTCCACCCTCGGCCGGTTCCGCCCCGAGGACGTCACGGTCCTGGAGAGAACCGCGATGGCCCTCACCATCGCCCGCCTCACCCACCCCACCCCCTGGGAACGCACCGCACACCGCGGCGTCCTGCGCGACCTCGTCGAACAGCGCCACCGCTCGCCCGCCGACGCCGAGGCGCAGGTCGCCGCGCTGGGCCTGCCCACCAGGGACGCCCGTTTCATCGCCGTGCTCGCGGACGTCCGCCCCGAGGAAGACACGGCGAAGGCTGAGGAACTCCTCTCCGAGGAGCTGAGGAAGAAGGGAACGCAGGCCCTCGTCGGCCTCCTCGGACCGACCCGTCTCGGCGTCCTGCTGTCCCTGCGCGCCGACCAGCCGTGGCGCCCCGTCGTCGAACACCTCGGCCGCACCGCACTCGAGCTGGTGCCGGGGACAACGGTGAGCGTGGGCAGCGAGGCGACCGGCCTCCCCGCCGTCGCCCGTTCCTTCCGAGAGGCGACCCGCGTCGCCGAAGCCACCGAGCCCGGCCGGCCGCTCCCGCCGGGACGCTCGTACCACGAACGATCCGACATCGGCCTGCGCCGCCTCCTCTTCGCCCTCCGCGAAGACCCCCGGATCCAGGACTACGCCGAACGCCGGCTCGGCCGGCTCGCCGACCACGACACCCGCCACGGCACCGATCTGCTCACCACCCTGCGCCACTACCTGGACGCGGCAGGCAACAAGACGGTGGCCGCCCGCTCCGGCGGCCTGTCCCGCGAGACCGTCTACCAACGGCTGCGCACCATCGAGCGGATCCTCGACTGCGACCTCGAGTCGGGCGAAGAGCGCACCGAACTGCACGTGGCACTCACAGCGCTCGACGTCTTGCGGGTCGGGCAGGCATGAAGGGGCAACTGCCTGGGCCGGCCGCCGCGTACGGCGGCCGGCCCACGCTGCATCATGCGGACGGCGCGCCGGTCAGGACCTCCACCCGGCCGGTGTCGAGCGAGTAGTAGGCGCTGACGACGGCCAGCTCGCCCTTCTTCACCAGCGGGGCGAGATCGGCGTTGGAGCGCAGATCGGCGGAGGTCTGCTTGATGTGGACGCGGACCATGGCGTCCACCGGGTCGGCGTGCTTCTCCTTGGAGACCACCTCGTACGCCGGGCGGAGGGCCTCGGCGATCGACTGCAGGTTGCCCGGCAGCGGCTTGTCGTCCTTGAGCGCCGTGTACGCCGCCTTGACCGCACCGCAGCGCTGGTGCCCGAGCACGACGATCAGCGGCGTCCCCGAGGTCATGGGCCCGTACTCCACGGAACCAGTGACCACCGGGGCGACCACCTGCCCGCCGGTGCGCATCACGAACAGGTCCCCGAGCCCCGTGTCGAAGATCAGCTCCGGCGGCACCCGGGAGTCGATGCAGGAGAGGATCACGCCGTACGGGTCCTGCTCCTCGGCGACGAAATCGCGCCGCCCGGGATCCCGGTCGGGGTGCTGCAGAGCCCCGTCCACCCAGCGCTCGTTGCCCTCCATCAGCCGCGCGAACGCCGCCCAAGGAGAGCCGGGGGGTGCGCTCGTGGAGGGTGAGGGGGTCGCCGCCGCCGCTCCCACGGCCGTCGTCTTCTCCGCGGTCTTGCTGTCGTCCTTCGACGAACAGCCGGTTATCAGAGCCGCGGTGGCCAGCAGCCCTCCGGTGAGAACGGCTCTGCGCTGCGGTTGCCGGGCAAGGCTCATGGGGTTCTGCCCTTCTGACGTGTCTGACGTGGTGCGATCGGGGTGGCTGATGCGACGGTGTCGCATGGCCGGTTAACGCCCGTACAGCGCTGAGGAAGTGCACGAGAAGCGCGCGTCCAAATCACGGAGAGTCGCCAGAACAGCTCGTGTGGCGCACCAACTTCATGAAGCGCCGACCCGAACGGGTGCCGGGGGCCCTGGTGAAGTCGCGTACGGTTCGGCAGCGCCCCAAAGGGGCGCGGGGCTGTATCTATATGCGGCTCCGCCGCGTGGGCGCGACCAGCCACAACGGACCCGCAGCCGACGAGCTGCCCCTCCCGCGGAGCGCACCGCCTCAGCCGCCGACATACTCCGCCAGGTGCTCCCCGGTGAGCGTGCAGCACGCGGCGACGAGATCGGCGGGCGTGCCCTCGAAGACGATCCTGCCGCCGTCGTGCCCCGCGCCCGGGCCGAGGTCGATGATCCAGTCGGCGTGCGCCATCACCGCCTGGTGGTGCTCCACGACGATGACGGACTTGCCGGAGTCGACGAGCCGGTCGAGCAGGCCGAGCAGCTGCTCGACGTCGGCGAGGTGGAGGCCGCTGGTCGGCTCGTCGAGGATGTAGACGCTGCCCGTGCCCGCCATCTGGGCGGCCAGCTTGAGGCGTTGCCGTTCGCCGCCGGAGAGGGTGGTGAGCGGCTGGCCGAGGGTGAGGTAGCCGAGCCCGACGTCCGCGAGCCGGTGGAGGACGGTCCGCGCGGCCGGGGTGCGTGCCTCGCCGGCGCCGAAGAACTCCTCCGCCTCGGTCACCGGCATCGCCAGCACCTCACTGATGTCCCGGCCGCCGAGCCGGTACTCGAGCACCGACGCCTGGAACCGCTTCCCCTCGCACTCCTCGCAGGTCGTGGCGATACCGGCCATGATCGCCAGGTCGGTGTAGATGACGCCGGCGCCCTTGCAATGGGGGCAGGCGCCCTCGGAGTTGGGGCTGAACAGCGCCGGCTTCACACCGTTGGCCTTGGCGAACGCCTTGCGGATCGGATCGAGCAGCCCGGTGTACGTCGCCGGATTGCTGCGCCGGGAACCCCTGATGGCCCCCTGGTCCACTGTCACCACGCCGTCCCGTCCGGCCACCGAGCCATGGATCAGCGAACTCTTGCCGGAGCCGGCGACCCCGGTGACCACGGTGAGAACGCCGAGCGGGATGTCCACGTCGACGTCACGCAGGTTGTGGGCCGTGGCGCCGCGCACCTCAAGGACGCCGGACGGCCTGCGCACCGACGGCTTCACCGAGGCACGGTCGTCCAGGTGCCGTCCGGTGAGCGTGCCGCAAGCCCGCAGCCCTTGCACCGTGCCCTCGAAGACCACCTCGCCGCCGGCCGCACCGGCCGTCGGACCGAGGTCGACGACGTGATCGGCGATCGCGATGACCTCCGGCTTGTGCTCGACGACCAGCACGGTGTTGCCCTTGTCGCGCAGTCGGAGCAGCAGTTCGTTCATGCGCTGGATGTCATGCGGGTGCAGGCCGACGGTGGGCTCGTCGAAGACGTAGGTGACGTCGGTGAGCGCGGAGCCGAGATGGCGGATCATCTTGGTGCGCTGGGCCTCGCCGCCCGAGAGCGTGCCCGACGCCCGGTTCAGCGAGAGATAGCCGAGCCCGATCGCGACGAACGAGTCGAGGGTCTCGCCGAGCGCCTTGAGCAGCGTCGCCACCGAGGGCTCGGCGAGGCCGCGGACCCATGCGGCCAGGTCGCTGATCTGCATCGCACTGGCGTCGGCGATGCTGATCCCGTCGATCTTGGCGGAGCGCGTGGTTTCGCTGAGCCGGGTGCCGTAGCACGCGGGACAGACGGAGAACGTCACCGCCCGGTCCACGAAAGCACGGACGTGTGGCTGCAGTGTCTCCCTGTCCTTGGACAGGAACGCCTTCCGGACCCGCGCGATCAGGCCCTCGTACGTGGTGTTGAGCCCTCTCACCTTCACCTTGACCGGGTCGTGGTGCAGGAAGGCGTGCAGTTCTTCGCCGGTGTAGTCGCGGATCGGCTTGTGCGGGTCGAGGAAACCGGATTCGGTGAACGACTGCACCACCCAGCTGTCCGTCTTCCACCCCGGAACGGTGATCGCTCCGCTGGCGAGCGACCGGGCGTCGTCGTAGAGCCGGGTGGGATCGACGTCGGACACGGTGCCCGTGCCCTCGCAGCGCGGACACATCCCGCCGACCACGCTGATTGCCTTCTCGACCCGTTTCCCGTTCACCACCATCGTGCCCGTCGCCTCGGCCGAGGCGACGTTGAAGGAGAACGCCTGCTGCGAGCCGATGTACGGCTGGGCGAGCCGGCTGAACAGGATGCGCAGCAACGCGCCCGCGTCGGTGGCGGTACCGACCGTGGAGCGGAGGTGCGCGCCCATCGGCCGCTGGTCGACGATGATCGCGGTCGTCAGCCCGTCGAGTACGTCGACGTCGGGCCGCCCCAGTGTGGGCATGAAGCCCTGTACGAAAGCGCTGTACGTCTCGTTGATCAGCCGCTGCGACTCCGCGGCGATCGTGTCGAACACCAGCGAGCTCTTGCCCGAGCCGGAGACACCGGTGAACACGGTCAGACGCCGCTTGGGGATCTCGATGTCGACGTTCTTGAGGTTGTTCTCGCGCGCGCCGTGCACGCGGATCAGGTCGTGGCTGTCGGCGATATGCGATGACGTGCTGCTGAGTTCCTGAACTTCCCTGGTCATGCCCCTTAATCGTATATCTGCAACGCCCGTTGAGACTTTCCCCGAAGACCCCCAGGCCGTGTGCGCTAAAGTCTCAACCGTGGATCGTCTGCGCCCCGTCGACCTCGCCCGCGAGCACGGCATCTCGACCCAGGCGGTCCGCAACTACGAGCGCGACGGCTGCATCCCGCGCGCCGAGCGCACCCCGTCCGGCTACCGGACCTATACCGAGTCACATGCGGCCGCCCTCCGCGCCTACCTCGCGCTCGTCCCGGCGCACGGTTACGCCGTGAGCGGGCAGATCATGAGGTCGCTCAACACGGGCGAACTCGACGCCGCGCTGACGGCCGTGGACCGCAGTCACGCGCAGCTGCTCCGCGACCGGGAAACCCTGGACGCGGTCGCCCAGGCCGTCGAGCACCTGACCACGGGCCCGGACACCGCCCCGGCCACCGCGCCGCACATCCCCGCAGCCACCGAGCCCCTCAGCGTCGGCGAGCTGGCACACCGCCTGGGCGTCACCGCAGCGACCCTCCGCAACTGGGAAGTCGCGGGCATCCTCGCCCCCGACCGCGAGCCGATCACCGGACACCGCACCTACGGCCCCGCCGACATCCGCGACGCCGAACTCGCCCACCTCCTCCGGCGGGGCGGCTATCCGCTGGACCACATCTCCACCGTGGTCCAGCAGATCCGCACCGCCGGCGGCACCCAGGCCCTGTCCGCGGCCCTCGACGACTGGCGGCACAGACTCACAGCCCGGGGACTCGCAATGCTGGACGCGGCGGCCCGCGTCGCTCAGTACGTGGAAGCGCCCCGAAGGGGCGCGGGGCTGTGACAATTTGCGGCTCCGCCGCGCGGGCGCGACCAGCCACGACGGCGCCGCAGACGAAAGACGGCCCAACCCCACGCTTCTAGCGGAGCGCTTCAGCTCGGGTTGGTCGGCGTGAGCACCACGAAGTCCGCGTTCGCCGGGTCGAGGCAGACGGCCAGCCGGCCAACCCCCTCCGCGTCCTCAGGCCCCATCTGCACGCTCCCGCCGTTCTCCGTGACCTTGGCAACCGCGGCGTCACAGTCGGCGACGGCGAACACCGGGTGCCAGTACGGCCGTCCGTCCGCCAGGGCGAGGCTCTCCTTGGGGAGTTCCATGAGGCCGCCGTGCATCCGCTCCTCGGGCTGCCCCGCAGGGGTGATGAGGGCGTACGTACCCCCGCCGCCCGGCAGTTCCATGTCACTGAACTGCCAGCCGAAGACACCGCCGTAGAACTCCTTCGCCGCCCCGGCGTCGCTCGTGTACAGCTCGGTCCAGGACAGCGAGCCCGGCTGGTCCACCAGCTCGACGCCCTTGTTCGTGCCCGGCTGCCAGACAGCGAACTGGCCGCCCAGCGGATCGCTGTACTGCGCCATGCGGCCCCACTCGTCGAGGTCCATGGGCGCGACCCGCACCGTGCCGCCCGCGCTCCGCACGGCCTCGGTGGTGGCGTCCGCGTCGGCGACGCAGTAGTAGATCATCCAGGCCGGGCGCGCGCCCTCCTCGGTGAGCTTGCCGAGTCCGGCGACGATCTTGCCGTCTCTCCGGAACATCCCGCCTTCCATGTCCCCGCCTTCCCCCATGGACTCGTAGTCCCACCCGAGCACGGCGCCGTAGAACGCCGCGGCGGCCGGGACATCGGGGGCACCGAGGTCGAGCCAACAGGGCGAGCCGGGGACGAAATCTGTGGTGATCACGGTGATTCCCTTTCGCAGAACCTGTGTGGCCCCAGCGTGACATCCACCAATGACACTCGCCCCTCGGCCGGTCCGCCCAAATGGGCTCAGGGCGAGCCGGCAGGCGCTGTGCGACGGCGCCCGCCCCCGGTCGCCCCTCCCGACTCCGTGGCGGACACGGCGAGTACGGCGAGCAGGACGAGCGCGCCGGCCGGGGCGAGGACGGTCCAGGGGGCCAGTTCGGCGTAGGGCTGGTTCTCGGAGAGCAGGCGGCCCCACTCCGGGGTGGGCGGCTGTTCGCCCAGGCCGAGGAAGCCGAGGGAGGCCAGGACGAGGACGGTGGTGGGCAGCCGCAGCAGGGCGTTGCGCAGCACGGCGGGCAGCACCGCGGGCAGCAGATGACGGCGTAGCAGATACCGGGGGGCGGCGCCGAGCGAGACCGAGGCGAGCCAGTGGCCGCTCGCGCGTTCCTCCTCGGCCAGCGCGGCGGTCTGGGCGGCGTACGGCGTCCAGCCGACCAGGCATACCGCAAGTGCCGCACCCCATACGGACGGTCCGGTCACCGCCGTCGTCAGCAGTCCGGCGAGGACGGCCGGCAGCGTCGACATCACTTCGGTCAGGCCCACGCTGACCCCTGCCGCCATGCCGAGCAGCAGCCCGACGACGATGCTGACGGCCGTGACCGCGAGGGCGATGCCCGCCGTGCGCAGCGCTCCATGGCCCAGCCGGGCCAGCAGGTCGCGGCCGAGGGAGTCCGTGCCCAGGGGGTGCGCGGCCGAGGGCGCGAGCAGCCGGGCCGCCGTGTCCACCTGCAGGGGGTCACGCAGCAGGCCAGCCACCACCAGGGTGAGCAGGGCGAGGGCGCACACTCCGGTGAGCAGGCGGAGGGAGCGTGGGCGCGCGAGGGCCGGCGGGTGCAGTGCGGGCAGGGCGCCGTCGCGCAGGGCGGGGCCGAGGAGGGCGCGGCGCAGGGCCTGGATGAGCAGGCCGGCGGCGACGCCGAGCAGGACGAGGGCCAGCGTCGCGGTCTGCAGCGGCGGCAGGTCCTGGGCCATGGCGGTGTCCAGGGCGAGCCGCCCGAGCCCCGGGATGTTGAAGATCTTCTCGACCGCGACCGCACCGCCGACCAGGGCGACGACCGTGGGCAGCAGTTGCGGGAGCACCCCGGACAGCGTGCGGCGCAGCGCGTTGCGGGCGATGAGGCCGGGCGGGAACCCGGAGGCGTGCCAGGTCCGCGCCCAGGGTTCGTGGAAGGCGGCGGGCAGCGCCGGGGCGAGCATCCCGCCGATCATCGCCCCGGACGGCACACCGAGCGCGAGCGCGGGCAGCACCATCGACGCGGGCCCCTCCCAGCCGCTGGAAGGGAACCAGCCCAGCCACACCCCGCACACCGTGGCGAGCAGCGAGGCCAGCAGGAACTTCGGCAGCGCGGCGAGAACGGCGGCCCCGGTGCCCGCCCGCCCCTGCCGCAGCCGTCGCCGCGACCCGAGATACAGGGTGCGGGCGCACACCAGCCCGGCGACCGCGACGGTGACCACGAACGCGCCCAGCATCAGCGTGACGGACACCCCGAACGCGGCCGACACCTCGGGCAGCACGGGCTCGCCCGACACCCAGGAGACGCCGGCGTCCCCGCGCGGCAACCCGCCCAGCCAGTGCACGAGGTGCGCGAGCGGGCCCTCGTCCAGGCCGAGTTGCTCACGTACGGCGGTCAGCTGCGCCGGCGTCGGATCCTGATCGGCGGAGCGGGCCCGCAGGACGGTCAGCGCGGGGTCGGTCCCGGACAGCCAGGGCAGCAGTGAGACCGCCGCCAGCAGCGCCGTCCCGGCGACGGCCCGGCCGGCCCCGGCACGGACCGCGGTGACGCTCATCGGCCGCTACTTCAGTCGCGTGTCGATGTCGATCAGCGAGCGCTCATAGGGGTCGAGCAGCACGCCGTCGACATCGGCGGCGATGCCCTGGACGACCTTCTCGTGGACGAGCGGCACGACGGCGTCGGTGCGCAGGATCTCCGCCTCGGCCCGCATGATCTTCTCCCGCCGCCGGTCCGTGTCGGCTTCCTCGGCCGCCGACTTGACGGCCTGGTCGACCTTGGCGTCCTTCAGCCGGGCGATGTTGTAGACACCGTCGCTCATGTAGTCGCTCGCGAGGTAGGCGACCGCGTCGCCGGTGTCGAGCAGGGTCACCCGGGAGAAGACGAGTGCGTCGTACTTGCCGGCGAGGAGGTCGGCCTCCATCTGCGTGTACTCGCGTACGTCCTGCTTGACCGTGAACCCGGCCTTCTCCAGCTGCTGCTGGAGGACGGTCGCGGCCTCGGGGAGTTCGGCGCGGTTGGTGTAGGTGGCCAGGCGCAGGGTCTTGCCCTTGGCCTTCGACTCGACCTGGGCGGTGGTCGCGGCCTCGGCGCGGCCGGTCACCGCCACCCGGTCGTCGGCGGCCCAGGAGACGGCGGGCCCGAACAGGCCCTCGGCGGGGTCGGCGTAGCCGCTGAAGACCGAGTCGACGAGGGCGCCGCCGTCCACGGCCTCGCGGGCGGCGGCACGCAGCGTCGCGTCGGTGAACAGGCCGCTGCCGGTGTTGAGGACCAGGCTGTCGGTCCGTACGGAGGGCACTTCGTGGCGGGTGTTCTCGTCGAGGAGCTTCGCCTGGGAGGTGGGAATCCACTCGGCGATGTCGACGTCGCCGCCGCGCAGGGCGTTGGCGCGGGCGGTGCCGTCGGCGATCCAGCTGACGTCGATGCCGGACGCCTTGGCCTTGCCGCCCCAGTAGCCGTCGTAACGGTCGAGTGTCGCCTTGGTCTTGCCGGTCAGCTTGGTGATCTTGAAGGGGCCGGTGCCGGTGCCGACCGGGCTGGCGGTGCCGTCCTTCGCGTACGCCTTGGCCGAGAGGATGGCAAGCGCGGGGCTGGCGAGCCGCAGCGGGAGCACGGGGTCGGCGGTCTTGGTGGTGAGGGTGACCGTGTCGGCGTCCTGGGCCTTCGCGGTCAGGGTCACATCGCTGAGGACCCGGGGCTTGGTCTCGGCCTCGTCGGCGTGGTCGAGCGCGCTGACGACCGACGCGGCGGTGACGTCGGTGCCGTCCTGGAAGGTGGCCTTGCGCAGTTCGAAGGTCCAGGTGGTGTCGTTCACCTGCTTCCAGGATGTGGCGAGCGCGGGCGCGGCGGTGCCGTCCTTGCCCAGCGCGGTGAGGCCTTCGGCCACGGAGAGCTTGCTCAGCACGGTGGCGTCATTGCTGTACGGCGACAGCGCCTGCGCCGGCGGCACGGCGAGGGCGACCCGCAGCCGGGCGTCCGCTCCGCCCTCGGCGTCCGAACCTCCCTCGCTCGCGGCGAAACAGCCGGTCAGCAACGGGGTGAGAGCGAGTGCCGCGATGAGGCCGCGGGAGGCGGTGGTGCGCATGGAGAGCACCATATAAGGCAAGGCTTACCAACATTCACCCAGGTTGGTGAATTCTCAACTACTGAGATCGTTCCGAAACACGGCCGCGCCTCCCCCGGACGGGAGGAGGCGCGACGGCGTGATGTCGACCTGGTGCGTCAGCCCTTGGCCAGGGTGATGTCCTGCTGCGACTGGGCGTGGAAGTGAGGCATCAGGGGCAGCCCGCCCCAGGGGCGCAGCTCCATCAGCGTGACCTCGACCTTGGCCTTGCCGGCCTTGAGCGAGCGCGGCGCGGGCTTGCCGGTGTTCTCCCAGCGGTGCTTGGCGCCGTCGCACACGGCGTGCGTGCCGCCGATGGCGTGGCGGACCGTCACGGATCCGAGGGTGTCGGAGGAGCCGGCGCCCTGGCCGACGTTGGAGCTGACGAAGACGGGGCCGACGTTGTTGTGGCAGCGGTAGGTGCCGGAGATCTTGACGGTCCCGTCGGCGGCGATCCGCGCGGTCTTGTCGACCGTCACCATTTCCTTGGTGTCGGCGGGAGCGGGCGGGGCGGAGGAGGCGGACGGAGCGGCGGCCAGCAGGAGCAGCGCGGCGCCGGCTGAGGCGAGGACGGCGGGAACAGGACGTACGGGCATGGCAGGAACTCCCGAATGAAACGGAATGCAGGTTTCCACATCTAATTCCACCGGTACGCCCTCGGGCGTGACCTCACCCCTTCGGTGGCGAGTCCGCGCCGACCGTCGTGGAACCGTCCGGGTGTTGTCCGCGTGTTGTCACGCTTGGCGGCGGGCTGTTCCGCTCACTTCACGGCCGGAGGATGGTCTGTCCATAGGGATCGTCCAAGGACGGCCCGACCGATGTGGAGGTACACCATGTGTTCTCACCAGCCTTTGTGCCCCTCGGCCGACAGCAGCGCCCCGCACATCGTCGCCGCCCACCCCGAGCAGGGCTGGAACCTGCTGTGCGACGGCGCGATCGCCTTCGACGACACCGGTGAACTGCTCCCCGACGGCCGCGTCGTGGCCCCGCACCGGGTGCCGGTCGAGCACCTGGCCGTCGCCGCCTGACCGGCCCCTACGGCAGTACGGCGAACCCGTCGAGCTCGATCAGCGCCTGTACGTCCCACAGGCGTACGACCTCCACGACCGCCATCGCCGGATAGTCCCGTCCGGCCAACCGGCGCCAGATGCCGCCCACTTCGGCGGCGTGCGCGCGGTACTCGGCGACATCCGTGGCGTAGACGGTGACGCGGGCCAGGTCGGCCGGGGTGCCGCCCGCGGCGTGCAGGGCGGTGAGCAGGTTGGTGAGGGCCTGCTCGAACTGGACCGGGAGGGTGGAGCCGGTGACCTTGCCGTCGGCGTCGAGGGCGGTCTGGCCGGCCAGGAAGACGATGCGGGAGCCGGTGGCGACGACCGCGTGCGAGAAGCCGGTGGGCGGGGAGAGCTCGGGCGGATTGACTCGCTCGGCGGTCACGGGGCCTCTCCGATCGACGCGTACAACTCCTTGGCGATGATGCCCCGTTGGACCTCGCTCGCGCCCTCGTAGATACGTGGGGCGCGCACCTCGCGATAGAGGTGTTCGAGCAGGTGACCACGGCGCAGGGCTCGGGCACCGTGCAGCTGGACGGCCGCGTCGACGACGTACTGCGCGGTCTCGGTGGCCAGCAGCTTCGCCATCGCCGCGCGCTTCGGGACGTCCGGGGCGCCTTCGTCGTACGCCGTCGCCGCCGCGTACACCATCAGGCGGGCCGCCTCCGTGCGCAGCGCCATCTCCGCGACCTGGTGGGCGACGGTCTGCAGATCCCTCAACTTGCCGCCGAAAGCGTCCCGTCCGGCGGTGTGGGCGAGGGTGGCGTCCAGGGCGGCCTGCGCCATACCGACCGCGAAGGCGCCGACGCTGGGCCGGAACAGGTTCAGGGTGCCCATGGCCACGCGGAAGCCGCGGTCGACCTCACCGAGCACGTCATCCGCGGTGACCGGCACGGCATCGAAGACCAGGCTGCCGATGGGGTGCGGGGACAGCATCTCCAGCGCGGCGCCGGTGAGGCCGGGACGGTCGGCGGGCACGAGAAAGGCGGTGACACCACGGGCGCCGGTGCCGGGCGTGGTGCGCGCGAAGACGGTGTAGCAGTCGGCCTCAGGGGCGTTGGAGATCCAGCACTTCTCGCCGGTGAGCCGCCAGCGGGAGGGGCCGTCGGGAGCAGCGAGGGGGGAGTCGTCGGTGTCGGCGGCGGGTGAGTTGTCGGGGGCGAAGGGTGAGCCGTGGGGCTCGGCAGCGGGTGAGCTGTCGAGACCGGCGAAGGGTGAGCCGTCGGGCTCGGCAGCGGGCGAGCCCTCAGTGTCGGCGCGAGGTGAGCCGTCCCGTCGAGCGGCTTCCGCTTCCCTCTCCCCCTCCCCATCCGCCCGCAGCGCCAGTGCGCCCGCGTCCGACCCCGCTCCCGGCTCGCTCAGCGCGAAGGCGGCGATCGCCGTGCCCTCGCTGACCCGGGGCAGCCAGTGGGCGCGCTGGGCCGGGGTGCCGTAGGCGTGGACGGGGTGGGCGCCGAGGCCCTGGAGGGCGAGGGCGGTCTCGGCCTCGGTGCAGGCGTATGCGAGGGACTCGCGCATCAGGCAGAGATCGACCGCGCCGGAGGTGAACAGCCGCTCCAGCAGCCCCAGTCGGCCCAGCTCCGCCACGAGCGCACGGTTGACCCGCCCCGGCTCGCCTTTCTCCGCGAGCGGGCGCAGCCGTTCGGCGGCCAGCGTGCGCAGCTCGGCACACCAGGCGATCTGTCGCGGTTCGAGTGAGAATGCGGACATCGCCGGTCCCCTCTCCCGTTCGTCTCCCCCGACGGTATCGCGCACCGTTGACTGCCGTCACCAACACGATACGCTCGTTGCGCGAGCCCACCACCACGCCCATCACGGCAAGGGGGCGAACCGCCATGGACAACCCGGACGCCGGCGTCACCGGGCGGCCGACGACCTCGGCCCACGTCGACTCCTTCGCGCGCGAGCACCTGCCGCCGCCCGACCAGTGGCCCGAGCTCCGCTTCGATCTGCCGGAGCTGCGTTACCCCGACCGGCTGAACTGCGCCGCCGAACTGCTCGCCGGGCCGGACGACGACCGGTCGGCGTTCCACACGCCGAACGGCGACACATGGTCGTACGGCACACTGCGCGCCCGAGTCGACCGGCTCGCGCATCTGCTCACCGATGACCTGGGCGTCGTGCCCGGCAATCGCGTCCTGTTGCGCGGCCCCACCACCCCCTGGCTGGCCGCCTGCTGGCTGGCGGTGCTGAAGGCGGGCGCGGTCGCGGTGACCGTGCTGGCCCAGCAGCGTCCGCACGAGCTGAGGACCATGTGCGAGATCGCCGAGGTGCGGCACGCGCTGTGCGACATCCGGGCCGTGGACGACCTCGCCAAGGCCGAGATACCGGGGCTGCGCATCACGACGTACGGCGGCGACGCCCCGGACGACCTGCTGCACCGCACGGCGCCCGACACGCCGTACCCGGCCGTGGACTCCGCCGCCGACGACGTGGCGCTGATCGCCTTCACCTCCGGCACCACCGGCCGCCCCAAGGGGTGCATGCACTTCCACCGGGATGTGCTCGCGATAGCGGACACCTTCTCCAAGCATGTGCTGCGCCCACATGTGGGCGATGTCTTCGCCGGCAGTCCCCCGCTCGGCTTCACCTTCGGGCTCGGCGGTCTGGTGATCTTCCCGATGCGGGCCGGCGCGAGCGCGCTGCTGCTCGAACAGGCGGGCCCCAAGCAGCTGTTGCCCGCGATCGCCGAGCACCGCGTCTCGGTGCTGTTCACCGCGCCGACGGCGTACCGCGTGATGCTCGACGAGCTCGCCGCGTACGACATCTCCTCGCTGCGCCGCTGTGTCTCCGCCGGCGAGAACCTGCCCGCCGCCACCTGGCGGGCCTGGCACGAGCGCACCGGGCTGCGCATCATCAACGGCATCGGCGCCACCGAGCTGCTGCACATCTTCATCTCGGCGGCCGACGAGCACATCCGGCCAGGCACGACGGGAGTTCCCGTACCGGGGTGGCACGCGCGCGTGGTCGACGAGAACGGCGTGGAGCTGCCCGACGGCGAGCCGGGACTGCTCGCGGTGCGCGGGCCGGTCGGCTGCCGGTATCTCGCCGACCCGCGGCAGCGGGAGTATGTGCGCGACGGCTGGAACATCACGGGTGACACCTATGTGCGCGAGGTTGACGGCTACTTCCGCTATGTGGCCCGCGCGGACGACATGATCATCTCGGCCGGTTACAACATCGCGGGCCCCGAGGTGGAGGACGCGCTGCTGCGTCACCCGGATGTGCTGGAGGCGGCCGTCGTGGGGCGCTCCGACGAGGCGCGCGGCCAGGTCGTGGTGGCGTACGCCGTGCTCAGGGAGGGCGCGCGGCGGGACGCCGAGGCGCTGCGCGACTTCGTGAAGGCGGAACTCGCGCCCTACAAGTGCCCGCGCGAGGTCGTCTTCCTGGACGCGCTGCCGCGCACGGCGACCGGCAAACTCCAGCGCTTCAGGCTGCGCGCCGAGGGTGACCGCCACTTGGGGCGGCGCACCGAAGGTGACCAGCGATGATATCGACGACCTAAGATGATCAACGTGTCCGACCAGCATGCTCCACGGTCCCTGATCGTCACGCTCTACGGCGCGTACGGCCGCCATATGACCGGCCCGGTGCCCGTCGCCGAGCTGATCCGGCTGCTCGCCGCGGTGGGCGTGGACGCGCCCTCCGTACGCTCGTCGGTGTCACGGCTGAAACGGCGCGGGCTGCTGGTACCGGCCCGTACGGCGCGGGGCGCGGCCGGGTACGAACTGTCGCCGGACGCCCGCCAGTTGCTCGACGACGGCGACCGGCGCATCTACGCCACCACGGCGCCCGAGGACACCGGCTGGGTGCTCGCCGTGTTCTCGGTGCCGGAGTCGGAGCGGCAGAAGCGGCATGTGCTGCGCTCGCGGCTGGCCGGTCTCGGCTTCGGCACCGCGGCCCCGGGGGTGTGGATCGCCCCGGCCCGGCTGTACGAGGAGGCCCGGCACACCCTCCAGCGGCTGCGGCTCGATCCGTACGTCGACTTCTTCCGCGGCGACCACCTCGGCTACGCGCCGACCGCGGAGGCGGTCGCCCGCTGGTGGGACCTGGCCGCGATCGCCAAGCAGCACGAGGCGTTCCTCGACCGCCACGCGCGCGTGCTGCACGACTGGGAGCAACGGGCGGACACTCCGCCCGAGGAGGCCTACCGCGACTATCTGCTCGCCCTGGACTCCTGGCGCCATCTCCCCTACGCCGACCCGGGACTGCCCGCGCACCTGCTCCCCGCCGACTGGCCGGGCGCCCGCTCCGCGGCGGTGTTCCGGGGCTTGCACGAGCGGCTGCGGGACGCGGGGGCCGGCTTCGCGGGCGTGTGACCTCACCCACGGAATTGTGTGATCCCACCCACATCATGCGTCACTAATGGAACCCTTAGGTTCTTCTATCGCTCTTCTCAAGGTTCTTACCTAGCGTCCACTCAGCACGCCGGGTAAGGAAAGAGGATTCTGACGCATGACCACCACGGCAAGGCATCTCGGTGAGCGGCTGAAGGCCGAGGGACATCGCGTGGAAGTCCTCGACGCCCTGGAGTCGGAGGGCGTGCACATCTTCCGGGAGGTGGCGGGCGAGTTCGAGCGGCCGGTGATTCTGTTCTCGGGCGGCAAGGACTCCATCGTCATGCTGCATCTGGCGCTGAAGGCGTTCGCCCCCGCGGCGATTCCCTTCTCGCTGCTGCACGTGGACACCGGCCACAACTTCCCCGAGGTGCTCGACTACCGGGACCGTGTGGTGGCGGCACATGGACTGCGCCTCCATGTGGTCTCCGTACAGGACTACATCGACCGGGGTGTGCTGCGCGAACGTCCCGACGGGACGCGGAATCCGCTGCAGACGCTGCCGCTGACCGAGAAGATCCAGGCGGAGAAGTTCGACGCCGTCTTCGGCGGCGGACGCCGGGACGAGGAGAAGGCCCGCGCCAAGGAGCGGGTGTTCTCGCTGCGGGACGAGTTCTCGCAGTGGGACCCGCGCCGCCAGCGCCCCGAGCTGTGGAACCTCTACAACGGCCGCCACGCACCCGGCGAACACGTCCGCGTCTTCCCGCTGTCCAACTGGACCGAGCTGGACGTGTGGCAGTACATCGCCCGCGAGGGCATCGAACTGCCCCAGATCTACTTCGCGCACGAGCGTGAGGTGTTCCAGCGGGCCGGGATGTGGCTGACGGCCGGCGAGTGGGGCGGGCCGAAGGCGACCGAGACGGTGGAGAAGCGGCGAGTCCGCTACCGCACCGTCGGCGACATGTCCTGCACCGGCGCCGTCGACTCCGACGCCGACACTATCGAGAAGGTCATCGCCGAGATCGCCGCGTCCCGGCTCACCGAACGCGGCGCCACCCGCGCCGACGACAAGCTCTCCGAGGCCGCGATGGAAGACCGTAAGCGCGATGGGTACTTCTGACGATGTCCAGCGGTGCCGTCCGCGCTCGAGCGGGGAAACCCCCATCGCCCTCCGGTACGACTGCCCGCGGGCTTGACGCCGCCCTCAAGTCCCCAGCGTCAAGCGGGGCTTGGGGGCGTCCGTGCGGCCGGTCTGGGGGCGGCGGCTGCCTGCGCGGTACGGTGCCGGCCAGACGACGCCGGGGCCGTCGTAACCCTGCTCGGCCGCCGCGTGCAGCGTCCAGTGCGGGTCGTAGAGGTGGGGGCGGGCGAGGGCGCACAGGTCCGTGCGCCCGGCCAGGATCAGCGAGTTGACGTCGTCCCAGGAGGAGATCGCGCCGACGGCGGTCACGGGGATGCCGGTCTCGTGGCGGATGCGGTCGGCGTACGGCGTCTGGTAGGACCGCCCGAACTCCGGCCGCTCCTCGGCGACCACCTGCCCGGTCGACACGTCGATCGCGTCGGCGCCGTGCGCGGCGAAGGCGCGGGCGATCGCCACGGCCTCCTCGCCGCTCGTGCCGCCCTCGGCCCAGTCGGTGGCCGAGATCCGGACGGTCATGGGCCGCTCCTCGGGCCACACTCCCCGTACGGCGTCGAAGACTTCCAGCGGGAAGCGGAGCCGTTTCGCGAGCGTGCCGCCGTAGGCGTCGGTGCGGTGGTTGGTCAGCGGGGAGAGGAAGCCGGAAAGCAAGTAGCCGTGGGCGCAGTGCAGTTCGAGGAGGTCGAAGCCGGCGCGGGCGGCACGCCAGGCGGCGGCCGTGAACTGCTCGCGTATGTCGGTGAGTTGGGCGCGGGTCAGCTCGCGGGGGGTCTGGCTCTGCGGTTTGTACGGCATCGGGGACGCGGCCACGAGCGGCCAGTTGCCGTCCTCCAGGGGCTCGTCCATGCCGTCCCACATCAGCTTGGTCGAGCCCTTGCGTCCGGAATGGCCGAGCTGGACGCCGATCGCGGTGCCGGGCGCCTGCGCGTGCACGAACTCGGTGATCCGTTTCCAGGACTCGGCCTGCTTGCCGGTGTAGAGGCCGGTGCAGCCCGGGGTGATCCGGCCCTCCGCGCTCACGCACACCATCTCGGTCATCACCAGAGCGGCGCCGCCGAGCGCCCGTGCGCCCAGGTGGACGAGGTGGAAGTCGCCGGGGACGCCGTCGAGGGCCGAGTACATGTCCATCGGGGACACCACGACCCGGTTGCGCAGCGTCAGGCCGCGCAGCCGGAACGGCGTGAACATCGGCGGCGTACCGGGCGGGCAGCCGAACGCGCGCTCCACGGACTCGGTGAAGTGGGCGTCGCGCAGTCGCAGGTTGTCGTGGGTGACACGGCGGCTGCGGGTGAGCAGGTTGAAGGCGAACTGGCGGGGCGGCTGGTCGAGATAGCGGGCGACGTTCTCGAACCA
This sequence comes from Streptomyces sp. NBC_00457, assembly GCF_036014015.1. Classification (NCBI taxonomy): domain Bacteria; kingdom Bacillati; phylum Actinomycetota; class Actinomycetes; order Kitasatosporales; family Streptomycetaceae; genus Streptomyces; species Streptomyces sp. NBC_00457. The sequence goes on from NZ_CP107905.1 coordinate 2,982,094, forward strand.
CTCCAGGCTGGCGCGGGCGGCACGCTGGGTGGAGGCGACGACAGGGCGCCGCTCCTCCTCGTAGGCCTCCAACGCACGCTCCAGCGTGGGCTGTTCCTCCAGGCAGGCCGCCAGCGCCAGGGCGTCCTCGACCGCGAGCTTGGTGCCGGAGCCGATGGAGAAGTGGGCGGTGTGAGCGGCGTCGCCCAGCAGCACCACGTTCCCGTGCGACCAGCGTTCGTTGACCACCGTACGGAACGTGGTCCACGCCGACTTGTTGGACCTCAACGGGCGACCGCCGAGCGCTTCCGCGAAGATCTTGGCACAGCGTTCGACGGACTCCTGGTCGTCGAGATCCTCGAAGCCTGCTGCCTGCCAGACCTCTTCGCGCATCTCGATGATCACGGTGGAGGCGTCGGGCGCGTAGGGGTAGCCGTGAAGCTGCATCACGCCGTGTTCGGTTTCGGCGATCTCGAAGCGGAAGGCGTCGAAGGCGAAGTCGGCTGCCAGCCAGATGTAGCGGCAGTGGTGGGTGGCCACATGGGGGCGGAACACATGGGCGTAGGCCTCGCGGGTGGTGCTGTGCACCCCGTCGGCGGCGATGACGAGGTCGTATGTCTCCGCCAGCCAGGCCGGGTAGGGGGCTTCCGCGCGGAAGCGGAGGTCGATGCCGAGGGTGCGGCAGCGTTCGTGCAGGACTTCCAGGAGCCGTTTTCTGCCGAGGGCGGCGAAGCCGTGTCCTCCGGAGGTGTGGCGGGTGCCTCGGTGGACGATGTCGATGTCGTCCCAGCGGATGAAGTGTTTTTGGAGGGCCTCGTAGACCACGGGGTCGGCGTGTTCGATGCCGCCGAGGGTTTCGTCGGAGAGGACTACTCCGAAGCCGAAGGTGTCGTTGGGGGCGTTGCGTTCCCAGACGGTGACTTCTCGGGAGGGGTCGAGGCGTTTGAGCAACGCGGCGGCGTAGAGGCCGCCGGGGCCTCCGCCGACGATCGCCACGCGTAGGGGGTGGTTGGTCGTCGTGGGCGGCTGCGGGTGCGTTGTGGCTTGTCGCGCAGTTCCCCGCGCCCCTGAGGTTGGCACGATCACCGCCCCCTCCATTTGGGAGGGCGCTTTTCCTTGAAGGCTGCGTGGAACTCTGCGTAGTCGTCGCCGTTCATCAGAAGGGCCTGCGTCGAGGCGTCCAGCTCTACCGACGCCGCCAGTGGCATGTCCAGTTCCGCTGTCAGCAACGCCTTTGTCTGGGCGTACGCCAGCGCCGGGCCCTCCGCCAAGCGGCGGGCCAGCGCACCCGCCGCCTCATCCGCTCGGCCTTCGTCCGTCAGTTCGCTGATCAGGCCGATGCGCTCGGCCTCGGGGGCCCTGACCGGCTCGCCCAGCATCAGCAGGCGGGTCGCGTGGCCCAGGCCGACGACCCTGGGCAGCAGATAGGCCGCGCCCATGTCGCCACCGGACAGGCCGACCCTCGTGAACAGGAAGGCGAAGCGGGCGCTGGGGTCGGCGACGCGGAAGTCGGCGGCCAGGGCGAGGACCGCGCCCGCGCCGGCGGCCACGCCGTGCACGGCCGCGATCACCGGGAACGGGCACTCCCGTACGGCACGGACCACCTGCCCGGTCATCCGGTTGAAGTCGAGAAGCTGGGCGGTGTCCATGGCGAGGGTGGCGCCGATGATCTCGTCGACGTCGCCGCCGGAGCAGAAGCCGCGTCCCTCGCCGGCCAGCACCAGCGCGCGGACCGCCCGCTCCCGGGACAGCTCGGCGAGCAGGTCGCGCAGGTCGGCGTAGGCGCCGAAGGTGAGGGCGTTGAGTTTCTCGGGGCGGGCGAGGGTGACGGTGGCGACACCGTCGGTGAGCTCGACCCGCAGGTGCTGCCAGTCGGAGGTGCGGGCGGCCGAGCCGGTGAAGGGACTCATGACGTGGGGCCTCCTCGGGCGACGTTGCCTCACGGGGCTCTACCCTTCGAAGTTATCACTCATATGTGACTGTCGTCATGAGGGCGCGATAGAGCCGGGCGGCACCGTAGTTGTCACGGGTAACCGGCCTCTGTCACATCCGTCACGGCACAGCACGGATCGGCGACAGCGCGGTAACGGCGGGAGCAGCCGCGGTGGGCGGACCGTTGGGAGGGGTAAGCCGCTCGATACCGGGGCCGAAGGTCCCGTACGGCGTCCGTCGAGCACTCTGCCGGAGGGCGCCGTACCATTCATATGGTTGAAAGCAGGACAGCCTGCTCATGAACGGAACCGCCTTGTACGAACGCCCCTCCGCCTCCGCCTCGTGGCGCATCGCGCTGCCGCACACCGCCGCGGCGGTGCCCGTGGCCCGCGCACTGGTCCGTACGGCGCTGGCCGAGCTGGAGCACGGGGCCGACTGCGACACCGCGGAACTGCTCACGGCCGAGCTGGTCGCCAACGCCGTCGAGCACACCGCCGGGAGCGGTCCGATAGAGCTGGTCGTGGAGCTGCTGCCGAGCGGCTGCCAGGTCGAGGTGCACGACCCGGACCCGGCACCGCCGGGCAACCTCACCCGCCCCCTCAACGGAGAGCCCGACCCCTGGCAGGAACACGGCCGCGGCCTGCTCCTCATCCGAGCCCTCAGCTCCTCCTGCGGCCACCGCCCAACAGACTCCGGCAAGGCGGTCTGGTTCAGACTCCCAACGGTGCCGCATCAACGCCGCCCGCTGTAAGCCCCGTAAGGGGCGCGGGGAACTGCGCGACCAGCCACAAACAACCCGCACCCGGCAAACGACAAACACCCCCACGGCGCCACCCCGAACTCAACCCAGCGTCGCCACCAGCACCGCCTTGATCGTGTGCAACCGATTCTCCGCCTCGTCGAAAACGACCGAGTGCGCCGACTCGAAAACCTCGTCCGTGACCTCCAGCGCCTCCAATCCATGCCGCTCATAAATCTCGCGCCCGACCTTCGTCCCAAGGTCATGGAACGCCGGCAGGCAGTGCATGAACTTGACATCCGGATTACCCGTGGCGCGCAGCACATCCATGGTCACGGCATACGCCGAAAGCGCGGCGATCCGCTCGTCCCAGACCTCCTTCGGCTCCCCCATGGACACCCAGACATCGGTGGCGACGAAGTCGGCGCCCAGGACACCCTCGTCCACGGACTCGGTGAGCGTGATCCGCGCACCGCTGGTCTCGGCCAGATTGCGGGCGTGGCCGACGATCTCCTCGGCGGGCCAGTAGGGCCGGGGCGCGACGATCCGTACGTCCATGCCGAGCAGGGCTCCGGTGACCAGGTAGGAGTTGCCCATGTTGAAGCGGGCGTCGCCGAGGTAGGCGTAGGCGATCTCCTGGACCGGCTTGGCGCTGTGCTCGGTCATGGTGAGGACGTCGGCCAGCATCTGCGTGGGGTGCCAGTCGTCGGTGAGCCCGTTGTAGACCGGCACGCCCGCATGCGCCGCGAGTTCCTCGACGGCGGCCTGGCTGTCGCCCCGGTACTCGATCGCGTCGAACATCCGGCCGAGGACCCGCGCGGTGTCCTTCACCGACTCCTTGTGCCCCATCTGTGAGCCCGACGGGTCGAGGTACGTCGTCGAAGCACCCTGGTCGGCCGCCGCGACCTCGAACGCGCAGCGGGTGCGCGTCGAGGTCTTCTCGAAGATCAGCGCGATGTTCTTCCCGCTCAGATACCGCGTCTCGGCCCCGGCCTTCTTGGCCGCCTTCAGCTCGGCGGACAGCGCGATCAGGGCAAGGAACTCCTCCTGGCCGAAGTCCAGCTCCTTGAGGAAGTGGCGGCCGGCAAGAGCGGTCGGGACTGTCGCCATGGGGGCGCTCCAGAGGTGCGATAACAAGACCTTTGGAAGTCTATACGACCGACGACATTTCTATACGGCTGACATCTCTATACGGCCGCCCGCTCGACCGGACAGCTCATGCACCGCGGCCCGCCCCTCCCCCGCCCCAGCTCGCTGCCCGGGATCTCGATCACCTCGATGCCCTGCTTGCGCAGATGCGTGTTGGTGGTGGCGTTGCGCTCGTAGGCGACGACGACACCCGGCTCGACGGCGAGGACGTTGCAGCCGTCGTCCCACTGCTCACGCTCGGCCGCGTGCACGTCCTGGGTCGCGGTCAGGACGCGGATCTCGCTGAGGCCCAGCGCGGCGGCGATCGCGCGGTGCATGTGCTCCGGCGGATGGTCGGTGACCTTCAGCTCCTTGTCGGCGACGCCCGGTTCGATGGTGTACGAGCGGAGCATGCCGAGCCCCGCGTACTGGGTGAAGGTGTCGCCGTCGACCATCGTCATCACGGTGTCGAGGTGCATGAAGGCCCGCCGCTTGGGCATGTCGAGGGCCACGATCGTCTCGGCGGAGCCCGCGGCGAACAGCTTGTGGGCGAGCATCTCGACGGCCTGCGGGGTGGTCCGCTCGCTCATGCCGATGAGGACGGCGCCGTTGCCGATCACCAGGACGTCGCCGCCCTCGATGGTGGACGGGTAGTCGGCCTGCCCCTCGGACCAGACGTGGAACGTTTCGTCACGGAACAGCGGATGGTGCCGGTAGATCGCCTCGAAGTGCACGGTCTCGCGCTGCCGGGCGGGCCATCTCATCGCGTTGACGGAGACGCCGTCGTAGATCCAGGCGGAGGTGTCGCGGGTGAAGAGGTGATTGGGCAGGGGGGCGAGGAGGAAGTCGTCGAGGTCCATGACATGGAAGCGGACGGAGGTCGGCTCCGGGTGGGCGTCGAGGAACTCGCGCTTGGTCATGCCGCCGACGAGCAGCTCGGCGAGCTCGGCGGCCGGCAGCGACTCGAAGGCGGCCCGGAGGTGGTCGGTGGCGAGCACCCCGTACTCCTTCTCGTCGAAGACCCGGTCCAGTACGAGCTTCCGGGCCACCGGGATGTCCAGGGCCTCGGTGAGCAGATCGCCGAAGAGGTGGACGGCGACACCGCGGTCGCGCAGCACATCGGCGAAGCCGTCGTGTTCGGCGCGCGCCCGGCGCACCCAGAGCACGTCGTCGAAGAGGAGCGCGTCCTTGTTGCTCGGGGTGAGCCTTTTGAGCTCGAGATCCGGCCGGTGCAGGATGACGCGGCGCAGCCGCCCGGCCTCGGAGTCGACATGGAATCCCATGACTCCATCCTGACCATCGACGACCGAGTTCACCCCCTGCTTGGCCGTTTCCCTTTTCGTCCTCTTGACGACAAGCAGGCTTCGCGCTTATCGTCTGCATGACGAAAACGAGGGGGTCTCATGGCCGACATCACCCGGCGCCTGGGCTGGCGCCATCTGCGGGGCGCGCCGACGGCACACATCCGCCACCACCGCTCCGGCAGGCTCGTGCACGACGGCCCGGGACTGAGCTTCTGGTACCGCTCCCTGACCGCCGCGCTCTCCGAGGTGCCGGTCGACGACCGCGAACTGGCGATGACCTTCCATGCTCGTACGTCCGACTTCCAGGACGTCGCGGTCCAGGCGACGGTCACCTACCGGATCGCCGACCCCGCCCTCGCCGCCGCCCGCCTCGACTTCTCCATCGACCCGGACACCGGCGCCTGGCGCGGCGCTCCGCTGGAGCAACTGGGCACCCTGCTGACGGAGACGGCCCAGCAGCACGCGCTGGACGTCCTCGCCCGTACGTCGCTGTCGTCGGCGCTCGTGGACGGCGTGACGGCGGTGCGCGAACGCGTCGCGGCGGGCCTGGCTGCGGAACCCCGGCTGCCGGCCACGGGCATCGAGGTGGTCGCCGTGCGCGTGGTGGCCCTGCGTCCGGAGCCGGAGGTGGAGCGGGCCCTGCGCACCCCCGCCCGTGAGCAGATCCAGCAGGACGCCGACCGGGCGACGTACGAACGGCGTGCCGTGGCCGTCGAGCGGGAGCGGGCGATCGCCGAGAACGAGCTGGACAGCCGCATCGAACTCGCCCGCCGCGAGGAGCAGTTGGTCGACCAGCGCGGCACGAACGCCCGCCGCGAGGCGGAGGAGCAGGCAGCGTCCGACGCGGTACGGGCGCAGGCCGAGGCGGCCCGCACGGTGAAGCTGGCGGAGGCGGAGGCCGCCCGTTCCGTACGGCTGGCCCGCGCCGAGGCCGAGGGCGCGCGCGAGGTGGGCGCGGCGCGGGCCGAGGCACAGTCGGCCTGGCTGCGGGTGCACGCGGACGTCGACGTGGCGACCCTGCACGCGCTGACCGGCACGCGCCTCGCGGAGAACCTGCCGCACATCGACAGCGTGACCATCTCGCCGGACGTGCTCACGGGGCTGCTTTCCCGGCTCGGCGACGGGGAGCGGGCGTGAGCCTCGCCCCGCGTGCCGTGCTCGTCCATCGCACCACGGAGTACGAGGAGTTGGTGGCCCGGCACGGCACGCACGGCCAGGCCGCCTTCTTCCTCCGCTCCCGCGGCCGGGACATCGAGGAGATCGCGGACCGGCACCGCCGCACGCGCAGAGCCCTGGCCGAGGTGACCTCCGCAGTTCCCCTGACATGGCGTCAGGCGCAGGTGGAGCGTGCCGACTTGGACCGGTTCCTGTTCGCACCGGAGGACATGGTGGTCGTGGTCGGCCAGGACGGTCTGGTGGCGAATGTGGCCAAGTACCTGTCCGGGCAGCCGGTGGTGGGGTTCGACACGGACCCCGGACGCAACCCGGGCGTACTGGTGCGCCACCGCCCCCAGGACGCGGCGAAACTGCTGACATCCACCACCCCGCCGGTCGACGAACTCACCATGGTCGAGGCGGTCGCCGACGACACCCAGCGGCTCGTGGCACTGAACGAGATCTACCTGGGCGCCGGCGGCCACCAGACGGCCCGATACCGCCTGGGCCTCGAGGACGACGGGGGTGTCGTCGAGGCGCAGGCCTCCTCCGGGGTGATCGTCGGCACCGGAACCGGGGCCACAGGATGGATCCGGTCCGTGTGGCAGGAGCGGGGCACGCGGCTGCGGTTGCCCGCCCCTACCGAGGAACGGCTGCTGTGGTTCGTACGGGAGGCCTGGCCGTCCCCGGCCACCGGTACGTCACTGGTGGCCGGGGAACTCGCCGCCGCGACCCGTCTCCGCCTCACCGTCGAGTCCGAGCGGCTGGTCGCCTTCGGGGACGGGATGGAGACGGACGCGGTCGCGCTGACCTGGGGGCAGACGGTCCTGGTGGGCGTGTGCCGGGAACGGCTGCGGCTGGTCTGCTGAGCTGACCGTCACAGCCGCGGATCAACCGGCTCCGACTCCAGCGCCAGCACCCCGAACACCGCCTCGTGCACCCGCCACAGCGGCTCGCCCTCCGCCAGCCGGTCCAGTGCCTCCAGGCCCAGCGCGTACTCGCGGATCGCGAGGGAGCGCTTGTGGTTGAGGAAGCGGGAGCGGAGACGGGCGAGGTTCTCGGGGCGCGTGTACTCGGGACCGTAGATGATCCGCAGGTACTCACGGCCCCGGCACTTGATGCCGGGCTGCACCAGACGGCCCTGATCACTGCGCACAACCGCGCCGACCGGCTTGACGACCATGCCCTCGCCGCCGCGTCCCGTCATCTCCAGCCACCAGTCGACGCCCGCCCGCACCGACTCCGGGTCGGCGGTGTCGACGTACAGCCGACGGGTGGTCTGGAGCAGGCCGGTGCTGTCGTGCTCGACGAGGCGGTCGAGCAGAGTGAGCTGCTCGTCGTGCGGCAGGCCCGTGAGGCTGCGGCCCTGGACGGCGAGGATCTGGAACGGGGCCAGGCGGACGCCGTCGAGGCCGTCCGTGGTCCAGCAGTAGCGGCGGTACGACTCCGTGAACGCCGCGGCGTCCGCGGCCCGTTCGCGCTGCCGCGCCAGCAGGTCCGCCACCTCCACGCCCCGCGCCGCCGCACCCTCCAGCGCGGCGAGCGCGCCCGGGAACACCGCCCCGGAAGCGGCGCCCACGGCCGCGTACTGCGACCGCAGCAGCCCGGATGCCTTCAGCGACCACGGCATCAACTCGGCGTCGAGCAGCAGCCAGTCCGTCTCGAGTACGTCCCACAGGCCGGCCTGGGTCACGGCGGCCCGGACCCGGTCCAGGACCGACTCCGTCACCGAACCGTCGTCGAAGAACGGCCGTCCGGTACGGGTGTAAAGGGAACCCGTGGGACCGTCCACGCCGAACCGCTTCCGCGCCGCCTCCGCATCCCGGCACACCAGCGCCACCGCACGCGAACCCATGTGCTTCTCCTCGCACACGACCCGCGCGACGCCGTCCTCCCGGTACTGCGCGAAGGCCTCGGCCGGGTGCTCCAAGTAGCCCTCGACGTGCGAGGTGGCCGTCGGTGCCATGGTCGGCGGCAGGTACGGAAGCAGCCGCGGGTCGACGGCGAAGCGGCTCATGACCTCCAGAGCAGCGGCCGCGTTCTCCTCGCGGACCGCGATACGGCCCTGGTGCCGGGTCTCGACCACCCTGCGCCCCTGCACGTCGGCAAGGTCGAGCGGCCGTCCGTCGTGTCCGCCGGGTGCCTCGGTCCGCAGCGGCTTGGTCGGCTCGTACCAGACCTGCTCGGCCGGTACGTCGACCAGCTCCCGCTCCGGCCAGCGCAGCGCGGTCAGCTTGCCGCCGAACACAGCGCCGGTGTCGAGGCAAATCGTGTTGTTGAGCCACGTGGCCTCGGGCACGGGAGTGTGGCCGTAGACCACTGCCGCCCGGCCCCGGTAGTCCTCGGCCCACGGGTAGCGCACCGGCAGCCCGAACTCGTCCGTCTCGCCGGTGGTGTCGCCGTACAGCGCGTGCGAGCGCACCCGCCCGGAGGTGCGGCCGTGGTACTTCTCCGGGAGCCCGGCGTGACAGACGACCAGCCGGCCGCCGTCGAGGACGTAGTGGCTGACCAGGCCGTCGATGAACTCCCGTACCTGGGCGAGGAATTCGTCCGACTGGTCCGCCATCTGCTCGATGGTTTCCGCCAGTCCGTGGGTGTGCTGGACCTTGCGGCCCTTCAGGTAGCGGCCGAACTTGTTCTCGTGGTTGCCCGGCACGCACAGTGCGTTCCCGGAGCCGACCATCGACATCACGCGGCGCAGCACGCCCGGGCTGTCCGGGCCGCGGTCGACGAGGTCGCCGACGAAGACCGCCGTACGGCCGTCGGGGTGGACGCCGTCGACGTAGCCCAACTTGCCGAGCAGGGACTCCAGTTCGGCGGCGCAGCCGTGGATGTCGCCGATGATGTCGAAGGGGCCGGTGAGGTGGGTCAGGTCGTTGAACCGCTTCTCGGTGACGATCGACGCGTTCTCGACCTCCTCGGTGCCCCGGAGGATGTGCACCTTGCGGAAGCCCTCGCGCTCCAAGTGCCGTAGCGAGCGGCGGAGTTCGCGGGTGTGGCGCTGGATGACCCGGCGGGGCATGTCGGCGCGGTCGCTGCGGGTGGCGTTGCGCTCGGCGCACACGTCCTCGGGCACGTCGAGCACGATGGCTATCGGCAGCACGTCGTACTGCCGGGCCAGCTCGATCAGCTGGCGCCGGGAGTCCGACTGCACGCTGGTCGCGTCGACGACCGTACGGCGGCCCGCGGCGAGGCGCTTGCCCGCGATGTAGTGCAGGACCTCGAAGGCGTCGCGGGTGGCGGACTGGTCGTTCTCGTCGTCGGAGACCAGGCCGCGGCAGAAGTCGGAGGAGATGACCTCGGTGGGCTTGAAGTTCCTGCGGGCGAAGGTGGACTTGCCGGAGCCGGAGGCGCCGATGAGCACCACGAGGGAGAGGTCGGTGACGGGCAGGGTGCGTCCCGTGCGGGTCTCGGTCATGCGGCCTTCGCCCCCAGCTCGTTCGTGCTCTTCATGGTGAATACGGCCATCTGCGTCGGCGGTCCCACGTCGGGGTCGTCCGGCCCCACGGGCACGAACTCCACGCCGTACCCGTGCCGTTCTGCGACGGCGTCGGCCCAGGTCCGGAACTCCTCGCGTGTCCACTCGAAGCGGTGGTCGCCGTGCCGGACGTGGCCGGCCGGGAGGGACTCCCAGCGGACGTTGTACTCGACGTTCGGGGTGGTCACGAGGACCGTCCGGGGGCGGGCGGAGCCGAACACCGCGTACTCCAGGGCGGGCAGCCGGGGCAGGTCGAGGTGCTCGATGACCTCGCTGAGCACGGCGGCGTCGTAGCCCTTGAGTCGGTTGTCGGTGTAGGCGAGCGAGCCCTGGAAGAGCTTGACGCGGGAGGCCTGGCGCTCGCCCATGCGGTCCAGCTTGAGGCGGCGGGAGGCGATGGTGAGCGCCCGCATCGACACGTCGACGCCGACGATCTCGGTGAACCGTGGGTCCTTGAGCAGCGCCTGCACCAACTGGCCCTGCCCGCAGCCCAGATCGAGCACGCGGGCGGCGCCGGACGTGCCGAGCGCCGCGATGATGGCGTCCCGGCGCTGCTCGGCGAGCGGGGTCGGCCGCTCCTCCGACTCGGTCTCCGCCTCCACCGCGTTGTCGATCTCCTCGACCTCGGTGTCGTCCGCCTCGGCCAGCCGCACCAGCTCCAGCCGCTCCATCGCCTGCCGGGTCAGCGACCAGCGCCGCGACAGATACCGGCTGGTGATCAGCTTCTGCTCGGGGTGCGCGGGCAGCCAGCCCTCACCCGCCCGCAGCAGCTTGTCGACCTCGTCGGGGGAGACCCAGTAGTGCTTGGCGTCGTCGAGCACGGGCAGCAGGACGTACAGGTGGCGCAGGGCCTCGGCGAGGGTGAGGGCCGAGGACTCCAGCACGAGACCGACGTACCGCGAGTCGCCCCACTCGGGGAACTGCGCGTCCAGCGCCACGGGTTCGACGGTGACCGTCCACCCGAGCGGCTCGAAGAGGCTCCGTACGAGGCCGGGGCCGCCGCGGGCGGGCAGCGCGGGCACCTCGATGCGCAACGGGCGTGCCTGCTGCGGGAGTTCGGGCCGTGCGGTGCAGGTGCCCTTCATCGCGCTGGAGAACACGCCGCTCAGGGCCACCGCGAGCAGTGAGGAGGCCGCGTACGGGCGGTCGTTCACGTACTGCGCGAGCGCCGCGTCGGGCGCGCCGCCCCGTCCCTTGCCCTTGCCGCGCCGGACCAGCGCCACCGCGTCGACCTCCAGCAGCAGCGCCGCGGTGCAGCGCTCGGCGCCCGCCTCGGGGTAGAGGACGTGCGCCGTGCCGTAGGACGTGGAGAACGCCTGCGCCTTCTCGGGATGCTTGTGCAGCAGGAAGCCGAGGTCGGTGGCGGGGCGTTCGTCGGTGCCGGTGCTGGTGATCGTCAGGAACACAGGGGCTCAGCCTTGGAATAGTGGTCTGAACTGCGGATACGCCCACCGTACAGAGGGGGCGTCGGCAGCACCCGGGGTTTTTCGCTAACCTCCCAGTCGCCCGGGCGTTCGAGTGGGGTACGACCGATCGCCCACCAGGTCCACCAGCGGAGGCATCACGTGACAGACGCCGGATTACGCGCGACCCCCATCGACACGAGCAAACCCCACTCGGCCCGCATGTACGACTACTTCCTCGGCGGGAAGGACAACTACCCGGTCGACGCGGAGGCGGGCGAACAGGTGATCTCCCTGTTCCCCGCGGTGCGGGAGATGGCGCGGACCAACCGCCGGTTCATGCACCGCGCCTCGCGGCTGCTGGCCGAGCGGGGTGTCCGCCAGTTCCTCGACATCGGGACCGGAATCCCGACCGAGCCGAACCTCCACCAGATCGTGCAGGGGATCGTTCCGGACGCCCGAGTGGTGTACGCCGACAATGATCCGATCGTCCTGCGGCACGCCGAGGCGCTGCTGCACAGCACACCCGAGGGAAGGACCGCCTACGTCCACGGCGACGTACGGGAACCGGGAAGAATCCTCGCGGCGGCACGGGAGACCCTCGACTTCACGGAGCCGATCGCGCTGTCCCTCGTGGCGCTCCTCCACCTGGTGGTGGACGAGGACGAACCCGGCCGGATCGTGCGCGAGTTGCTCGAACCTCTCGCATCCGGAAGCTACTTGACGCTGTCGCACGCAACGGGGGACTTCGACCCGGAGACCTGGCAGCGTGTCGTCGAGATCTACCGCAAGGGCGGCACTCCCGCGCAGGTGCGGTCGCGCGACGCATTCGCCGCCTTCTTCACGGGCCTCGACCTGCTGGACCCCGGCCTGACGCTCGCCGCGCACTGGCACCCCGAGCTCGGCGAGGAACGCGGCGGCGAGGACATACCCCTGTACGTGGGGGTGGCCCGCAAGCCATGAGGCCTCGTCCGGCGGATCGCTCGCCACCCGCTCTCCGATCCGCCGGACGACCGTTGCCCGGGAAGTCCTACGACAGCTGCGACTGGACCTCGGAGGAGATCAGGTCCAGGTGGTCCAGGTCGCCGAGGTCGAGGATCTGGAAGTAGAAGCGCCGGGCGCCGGTCTCGGCGTAGCGGCCGATCTTGTCGACGACCTCGGCGGGGGAACCGGCCAGGCCGTTCCTCTTCAGCTCGTCGACCTCGCGGCCGATCGCGGCGGCGCGGCGGGCGACCTCCTCGTCGTCCTTGCCGACACAGGCGACGAGGACATTGGAGTAGATGATCTCGTCGGCCTTGCGCCCGGCCTCCTCGGCGGCGGCACGGACCCGGCCGAACTGGCGCTCGCTGTCCTCGACGGAGGCGAACGGCATGTTGAACTCATCGGCGTACCGCGCGGCGAGGCGGGGCGTGCGGGTGGCGCCGTGGCCGCCGATGAGCACGGGGATCTTCGGCTGGGCGGGCTTGGGGAGGGCGGGCGAGTCGGTGAGGTCGTAGTACGTCCCGTGGAAGTCGAAGGTCCGGCCGACCTCCGTGGCCCACAGCCCGGTGACGATCTCCAGCTGCTCTTCGAGGCGGCCGAACTTCTCCTTCGGGAACGGGATGCCGTACGCCTTGTGCTCCTCCTCGGCCCAGCCCGCACCCAGGCCCAGCTCGACACGCCCACCCGACATCTGATCGACCTGCGCGACCTGGATGGCGAGGACACCGGGCAGCCGGAACGTAGCAGCGGTCATCAGCGTGCCGAGCCGGATGCGCCGGGTCTCCCGGGCCAGACCGGCGAGCGTGACCCAGGCGTCCGTGGGGCCCGGGAGGCCATCCCCGGAGCCCATCTTGAGGTAATGGTCGGAACGGAAGAAGGCATCGAACCCCAGATCCTCCGTGGCCTTGGCAACGGCGAGGAGGCTGTCATAGGTGGCGCCCTGCTGGGGCTCAGTAAAAATACGCAGATCCATACACCCATCCTGCACGCTCCGACCCCGCTCAGCCTCACCGGTCCCGTCGGCCCCAGCGGTCCCGGTCGCGTGAAAAGCGACGTCGCCTGCAGCGCCCCGAAAGGGGCGCGGGGCTGCATCTACATGCGGCTCCGCCGCGTGGGCGCGACCAGCCACAACGGACCCGCAGACGACCGACGGCCGTAGCAACACGTCCGCGGAGCTACCCCGCCTCCCTCTCCGGTAAGGCCTCCCCCAGATCCCGGTCCGTCAGCCGCCGCAACATCTCCAGCACCCGGTCACGAGATTCGTCCGCCGCATCGATCGCCTCCATGCACTGCCAGTACGTCGCTTCGTCGCCCGCGGAGGACGCGATGCCGACCAGCGCGATACCCACCTCGCCGAGCAGCCCGCCCAGATACATCAACGCCTGCCGGGCATCGCCCAGTTCCGTGAGCTGGGCGGCACGCAGGTCGGTGTCGGGGACGTCCGGGCGGTCCAGGACCCCGCAGCCTCTGCCCGCGAGTTCGGTCAACCCCAGTGCCTCACCCCGTAGTTCGGGTGGACCGGCGACCGCGAGGCGGCTGCCTATCGCCTGCGCGAGGGCCTGTGCCTGCCACGCTTCCGCCATGGTCTGTGGCGCCTCGCCGCTCCCCGCGAGCGCGCGCCTGCTCGTCACGATGAGCCGCACCGCGTCCATGCGCTGCCCCAGTCTGTCCCGACGCGCTCGTCGCGCGTTCGCCCGAACTCCACTGTCCACTACCCAGAGTGAGGTCCGATGGGACGAAAAGCCAGAGGAAGACGGAAATCTTCGGACAACAAATCGGATTCGGGCGGGTTTTTGACTACGGAGAGTAAAAATGGAGCCGCCAACTCCCCTGTCTCCCCTACTCGTCCCGCTCCCCCGCCGCCGGAAACCTCCGCTCGTTCCGGTCGATCTTCGCGTCCAGCGCGGCCAGCGGGTCGATGCCGAGGACCTCGCAAAGCTGCAGCAGATAGGCGAGCACATCGGCGACCTCGTCGGTGACCCGGTGCGCGGTGTCGGGGTCGTCCATGACGCGGGACGACTCCTCGGGCGTCAACCACTGGAAGATCTCGACGAGTTCGGAGGCCTCCACGCTGAGCGCGGCGACGAGGTTCTTGGGGGTGTGGTACGGCTGCCAGTTCCGCGCGGCGGCGAACTCGGCCAGCCTGCGCTGCAGTTTCGCCAGGTCCAGGTCGTCAGTCACGCGTCAAGGTGTACCACCGTGACGCCGTCCGTCCCCGCGGCCCAGGACGCGTCGCTCACCGCGCCGACCAGGCGGATATGCCCGCGCTCGCACATCCGCGTCGCCAGCCGCAGCAGACCGTCGCGCTGCCGTGGGTCCAGGGAGCGGTCGAGACCGTCGGCGAGGACGGTGAGCGTCTGCAGGGCGGCGGGCACCTCCCCGGCCGGGTCGACCTCGAGGACGCCGGGCCCGGTGAGCAGGACCAGCGTCAGCGCGAGATGCCTCAACTCGCCGTCGCCGAGCCGTTCGAGGGCGGTGCGCGGGCCGTCGCCCCGGTCGAGTACGGCGCGGACCGTGCCGTCGCCGAGGGGTTCGGCGAGGACGTCCGCGACGGGTCCGGCGCATCCGGCGCGCACCGCCGCGACGAGCTGCGCGTGCCGCCGGCCGCACTCGGTGCGGGTGCGCCACAGGACGTCCGCGAGGTTGTCGCAGCCGCCGAGGAGCCGCCCGGAGCCGAGCGGCACGGGCCCGCGCATACGGTCGGGCCGTGGGTCGCAGGCGAAGACGGAGCGCAGGGCGACGACCATCTGCTCGGCGGCGGCGAGGACGCGCCGCTGCCCGTCCGTCTTGCCGGCCACCCGCAGCGGCAGCAGTGCGGTGCCGAGCCGGTCGTCCGGCAGCGGGGCGCGGGTGACGGGCGCCGATCCGGCGGTGTGCCAGGCGGCCTGTACGGCACGGCGCCCGGGGTCGCGCAGGGCGGTCTCCAGGAGGACGAGTCCCTCGGCGCTCAACCGCTCGCCCACGATGCGCAGTTCGGGCTCGGCCTGGACGGCGACATCGAGCCGGACCGGACCCTCGGGACCGTCGGCGGTGCAGCCGATCCGGAAGCCGCGGCGGCGCTGCGCGTCGGGCCGCGCCCGCTCGGGAACGCAGGCGGCCGGATCCGGGAACACCTCACCGAGCTCGGCCCCTCCCCCGAGCCGCGCCAGCGCCTCGTACGCCCTGAGCGCACTGGTCTTCCCGCAGCCGCTCCGGCCGGCGAAGAGCGTGAGCGGCCCGAGCGGAAACCCGGCCCGCCGGTGCCCGGCGAACGCCGACAGCCGCAACTCGGTGACACAGGGCCGGTCGGGTCGGTTCCCGATGGGCGCGGGTGCACAGGAAAGCGAGGATGAAGGAGACGAAGAGGACGCAGAGGACGCAGAGATCGCCGAAGACCTGGGAGTCCCCGGCGACGCGGATGACGCGGGCATATCCGGACCGTAGGGCTCCGTCCGTCAGCCGAACCGTTCCGCCCCGTCCCGCTTCCTACGATCGAGGGATTGGCGCGGCATCACGGGCCCGCCACGCCTTCCATCAGCCCGCTCACCTCGGTGCCCGGCGGCGTCAGCAGGAACACATTGCGGTCGACGCGATGCATCCCGCTCGCCAGGCCGAAGACGACGCCGGTGCTGAAGTCCAGGACGCGCTTGGCGACTTCGGTCTCCGCTCCGGTCAGGTCGAGCAGCACCGGGATGCCCGCCATCAGCGTCTCGGCGACTTCGCGGGCATCGCCGAAGACGCTCACCCTCAGGACGACGAACCGGCGCCGCGGTTCGGTGTCCGCGTCCGGAAGCGCACGGTGGTCCACCGCGGACGGCCAGGCATCGCGACCACGCAGCGGTACGACCTGGGCGAGCCCTTCCCACTGTTCATCGGTGACGTCATGACCGTTCACCGGTTCCCCCCGAAGTGACTCGCCTTCAATGCCTGCACCAGCCAATTCTTACGCCACACCACCCGTTCGGCCCAACCGCGACACGGTCCCGCCCCGGCACATGACAAGTGTCACTCCGGTCCGGATCCCGGTTGCTGCCTGAAGATGACGCCGCTGTGGCTGGCTGCGGGGGTGACCGCGCCGGCGTCGGAGTTCGCCGGCGCGGGAACGCCGCCGCGGATGCAGGTGACCTCGGTGCGGCGCTCCCCGGGCCGTCAGGCCGCCGTGCGGACGAAGCGGAGGGTGGCGGCGACCGTCGTGAGGCCGCGGATCATGCCGAGCTGGTTCCAGCCCATGCCGAACTGGTCGCGGTCCACGGAGAGTTCCGCGTCCAGGGTGAGCGAGTCGGCGTCCGAGCCGATCAGGCGGGCGGTGAAGGACTGGGGGCGGCTGATGCCGCGCGCGGTCAGCTGACCGACGACGTGGACCTGGTCGCCGTCGCGGAGCTCGGCGCTGCGGACCGCGAAGGTGATCTCGGGGTGGTGGTCGGCGTCGAAGAAGTCGGCGGACCGCAGGTGGGTGTCGCGCTTGGCGTTGCCGGTGTCCAGGGTGGTGGCGTCCAGGGTCACGGTGCCGATGGCCGACCCGTCGGACCGCACCTCGCCCTGGCCGGTGACGGCGCCGAAGGTGCCCTTCACCGTGACCAGGCCCCACATCGTCTTGTGCCGGAGGGCGACGGTGGAGGCGGTGGTGTCGAGCTGCCACAGTCCGGTTTCCACGGCGACGGTCATGATCGTTCCTGCTTTCCTGATGACTGCCTGATAGCTGCCTGGGTGCTTCAAATTTGGATGACCTCACGCTAGCCGACTATCCAAACCTGAACAACCCCTCGTCCAAAAATGGACAACAGGTACACTCGAATCCATGGCCGACTCCGACGCACACTCCGCCGACCTGCCCGAATGCCCCTCCGCGCAGGGTGGCGGACTGCTGCCCTCCGAGCTGCGCGCCTGGATGGTGCTGCTGGCCGCGACGGGCGCCGTCGAGCAGCGGCTGCGGGCCGTGGTCAAGGAGCGGCTGGACGTCTCGCACGACGAGTTCCTGGTCCTGTGCCTGCTGGCCGAGCAGCCCGAGACGGGTCTGCGCATGACCCGGATCGCCGAGCTCCTGGGCCGCCCCAAGACCCGGCTCACCTACCAGATCGCCTGCCTCCAGCACGCCGGCCTGGTCTCCCGCAGATCGGTCTGCGGCGACAAGCGCGGCATCGAGGTGACCCTCACGGAGAAGGCCCGCCGTCTGCTGTCGGAGGCCTCCGGCGGCCTCGCCGACACGGTCAAGGAGGCCCTCGCCCAGTTCATGGGGGCCGACCAGCGGGAGGCCATGTGCGGCCTGGTGCCCGACCTCGTCGAGGAGCCGGAGGGGCGCTGACGCCCCGGTTGTCCCGAGGAGCCCGGGGTACCCGGCTGCCGACCGCAGCCGAAGGAGCGCTTCATGGCCGT
The DNA here is from genome assembly GCF_036014015.1 of Streptomyces sp. NBC_00457. Classification (NCBI taxonomy): domain Bacteria; kingdom Bacillati; phylum Actinomycetota; class Actinomycetes; order Kitasatosporales; family Streptomycetaceae; genus Streptomyces; species Streptomyces sp. NBC_00457. Next base: position 2,999,545 of record NZ_CP107905.1, read on the forward strand.
GTCCGACCTGCCCGCACCCGTCACCCGCCGAGGGGCCGCGCCGCCGGTCGACGGCGGTGGCCTGGAGGAGGCGCTGCGCGCACGCGTCGACGGTGAGGTGCGGTTCGACGCCGGGAGCCGGGCCGCGTACTCGACCGACGCCTCCAACTTCCGGCAGACCCCGATCGGCGTGGTCGTCCCCCGTACCCCCGAAGCGGCCGTGGAAGCCGTTGCCGTCGCGCGCGAGTACGACGCACCCGTGCTGTCCCGGGGCGGCGGGACGAGCCTGGCCGGGCAGTGCACCAACACGGCCGTGGTGATCGACTGGTCCAAGTACTGCAACCGCCTGGAGTCCGTGGACACCGGCGCCCGCACCTGCGTCGTCCAGCCCGGCATCGTGCTCGACGACCTCAACCGGCAACTCGCGGACACCGGGCTGCGCTTCGGACCCGAACCCGCCACCCACATGAACTGCACGATCGGCGGCATGATCGGCAACAACTCGTGCGGCGCAACCGCCCAGGCCACCGGCAAGGTGGTCGACAACGTCGCCCGCCTGGAGGTGCTCCTCTACGACGGCACCCGCTTCTGGTGCGGCCCGACCGACGACGAGGAGTACGCCGAGATCGAGCGGCACGGCGACCTCCGCTCGGCGGTCTACCGGCGGTTGCGCGCCCTGCGCGACACCTACGCCGACGAGATCCGTCACCGCTTCCCCGACATCCCGCGCCGCGTCTCCGGCTACAACCTCGACTCACTGCTGCCGGAACACGGTTTCGACGTCGCCGGACTGCTGGTCGGCAGCGAGTCCACGCTCGTCACCGTGGTGCGGGCGGAACTGAAGCTGGTGCCCGTGGTGAAGGAACGGACGCTGGTCGTGCTCGGGTTCCCGAGCGTCGAGCGGGCCGCCGACTCGGTGCCGGAGATCCTGCCGTACGAGCCGATGGCGCTGGAGGGCGTCGACTCGAAGCTCATCCGCGACGAGCAGCTCAAGCACCTCAATCCCCAGGCGATCTCCGAACTCCCCGAAGGCAAGGCCTACTTGATGGCCGAGTTCGGCGGCGACACGCTCGAGGAGTCGGACCGGCGGGCGCACCGCATGCTGGCCGCGCTGCACGAGAGCGAGCACGACCCCGAGGTCGCGTTCGTGGACGACCCGGACCGCGAGGAGGAGCTGTGGCAGGTCCGCGAGGCCGGGCTCGGCGCCACCGCGCACGTCCCGCACCGGCCCGACACCTTCGAGGGCTGGGAGGACTCCGCCATACCGCCCGAACGGCTCGGTGACTATCTGCGCCGGCTGCAGGACCTGTTCGAGGAGTTCGGCTACCGCAGCGACACCGGGCCCAGCCTCTACGGCCACTTCGGGCAGGGCTGTGTGCACACCCGGATCCCCTTCGACCTGTACTCCGCCGACGGTGTGGCCGCCTACCGGCGCTTCATGGAACGGGCGGCCGATCTGGTCACCGAGTTCGGCGGGTCCTTCTCCGGTGAGCACGGGGACGGGCAGAGCCGGGGCGAGCTGCTGGCGCGGATGTTCGGGGAGGAGCTGGTCGAGGCGTTCGGCCGCCTCAAGGCGGTCTTCGATCCGCGGGACCGGATGAATCCCGGCAAGGTCGTGGCGCCGTACGGGCTCGACGAGCATCTGCGCCTCGGCGGCGACTGGGCGCCGTACGACCCGCGCGACCTGCACTTCCGTTTCCCGCACGACGGCGGGTCGTTCGCCGAGGCCGCGAACCGGTGCGTGGGCGTCGGCAAGTGCCGCCAACTCACCAACAAGGGCGGCGCGGTGATGTGCCCCTCCTACCAAGTCACCCTGGAGGAGGAGCACTCCACGCGCGGCCGGGCCCGCCTGCTGTTCGAGATGCTCGACGGGCACGGCGACGGCGCGATCCGGGACGGCTGGCGGTCGGAGGCGGTGAAGGACGCCCTCGATCTGTGTCTGGCGTGCAAGGGGTGCAAGAGCGACTGTCCGGCCGACGTCGACATGGCCACGTACAAGGCGGAGTTCCTCGCCCACCACTACGCGCGCCGGCCCTGGCGCAGGCCACGCTCCGACCTGACCATGGGCTGGCTGCCGGTCGCCGCCCAGGCGGTGGGCCGCTCGCGGCTGGGGCCGCTGGTCAACGCCTTCACTCACCTGCCGCCGCTGTCGAAGGCGGCCGTGGCGCTCGCGGGCGTCGAGGATCGGGAGCTGCCACGGTTCGCCGGTCGCACACTGCAGCAGTGGTTCACCCGGCACAGGCCGTACGGCGACGGGGCGCGCGGGACGGTCCTGCTGTGGCCGGACACCTTCACCAACTTCTTCCACCCGCACGTCGGTCGGGCCGCCGTCCGGCTGCTGGAGCACGCCGGCTGGCGGGTCGAGCTGCCCCGCGAACCGCTGTGCTGCGGGCTGACCTGGATCTCCACCGGGCAACTCGGCGTCGCCGAACGGGTACTCGCCCGGACCGTCCGCCGCCTCGCCGGGCACATCCGCGACGGCGGCCTGGTCGTCGGTCTCGAACCGAGCTGCACGGCCGTCTTCCGCTCGGACGCGGCAGAGCTGTTCCCCGGCGACCGGGATGTACGCAGGCTGCGCGACCAAACCGTGACGCTGGCCGAACTGCTCACCGAGCACTCCCCCGGCTACGAGCCCCCACGGCTGCCCGGCCGGGAGGCGCTGGTCCAGGTGCACTGCCATCAGCACGCGGTGCTGGGCTGGGACGCCGACCAGGACTTGCTCGGCCGGGCGGGGGTCGAGGCCGAGCGGCTGGAGTCCGGGTGCTGCGGACTGGCCGGCAACTTCGGTTTCGAGCGGGGGCACTTGGAGGTGAGCAAGGCCTGCGCGGAGCGGGTGTTGTTGCCGCGGTTGCGGGAGACGGACGCGGGTGTGGCTGTGCTGGCGGACGGGTTCAGTTGCCGAACGCAGATCCATGAGCTGGACAGTGGGGGGCATGAAGGGGTGCACCTGGCGGAGCTGCTGGCGTCGGGGCTGCCCCGTACGTGACCAGGCACCCCTCTCAGGGGCTCTGTTCGAAGTGGCTCGGCCGGCTATCGCACCGCACCAGGCGCCCCTCGCTCGCGGCGCGGACGCGCGGCATGAGAGTCCATGTGCCATCGGCCCGGAGCAGCGCGGCCGAGTGCCACGGCGTCGTCCAGGCGTCCGGCGCGTCGAGCAGCCGGATGCCGAACTTGGCGGCACCGACCGGCTGGGGGTGGATGGACAGGCGTACGGCACCGGGGTGGTGCTCGGCGATCAGGTCGCCCCAGGCGCGGCTGCGCTGAATGACGCCGTATGCGCGTCGTCGGCATTCACGCTGGAGGGCGGAACGGGTACCGGAGAAGCCGGCCGTGTCCTCGACGAGGAACCGGGTGATGCCCCGGTAGAGAGCTAGGGCGTGGTCGTCGGAACGGACCTCGGCGCGCAGGGCGTCCACCGTGGGGGCGTAGCGCTCGTGGACGTGGGCGCGTTTCGTGTCGTTCGGCAGGTCGCCGAGGATGTCCCGGAGATCGAACACCGACAGTCTCTCCAGGCCCAACTGGTCTATGAGGAGGCGGAGTTCGTCGGCGTACGCGTCGATGTGCTCGTCCGGGACACGGATCAGGTCGCCGAAGACATGGCCGTCGGAGCAGATGATGACGCGGGCACCGGGTGCGTAGATGTGCTCCACCTCCTCGCAGAGGGAGTCCAGGAAGCGGAGGGAGAGGCGTTCGCCCTGGTCGGGGAGGTGGCCGAGGACTTTGGCGGGGTTGGGGGACTTGCAGGGGAAGCCGGGGAGGGTGAAGCGGACGGGTGCGCCGGCTCGTACGAAGGCGTCGATCCGGCGCAGTTGGTGGGGGAACGCCTCGGCGGGGGCGGTGCGGGTGGCGTCCGTGGTGCGGTGGTGCGGGAGCAGCAGGCGCAGGATCGACGCGCTCGTGGTGAGCGTGTCCGGCGAGGTCGTCGACGGCATGGGGGTGGGGTCTCCTCGGGAGGTCGTCAGACGCGTCGGTCGTAGCCCACGGGCAGGTGGTTGGTGCCGCGGCCGAGGACCGCCGGGATCCACTCGATCTCGTCGTCCGGGACGGCGAGGCGCAGGCCCGGGAGCCGGGCGAGCAACGTGCCCAGGGCGACCTGGAGTTCGGTGCGGGCGAGGGCCGCGCCGGGGCAGAAGTGGATGCCGTGGCCGAAGGCCAGGTGCGGGTTGGGTGAGCGGTCCAGGTCGAGGGTGTCGGGGGCCTCGAAGCGGCGCGGGTCGCGGTTGGCGGCGCACAGGGAGACGATCACGGAGTCGCCGGCCGGGATGCGGGTGCCGTACAGATCACTGTCCTCGGCGAAGAAACGCCAGGTGGTCAGCTCGAACGCGCTGTCGTACCGCAGAAGTTCCTCGACCGCGCGCGGGAGCAGGGCCGGGTCGTCGCGGAGGCGGGCGAGTTGAGCGGGGTGGCGGAACAGGGCGATCAGGGCCGTGGTGATCTGGTTCGTCACCGGTTCCTGGCCCGCCACCAGCAGCTGGAAGATCATGGAGTCCAGCTCTTCCTGGGACAGTTCGCGGTGGTCGCGGGCCACGACCAGACGGCTGAGCAGATCGTCGTTCCCGTGCGCGCGTTTGTGGGCGACGATCTCGGCGATATAGCTCTGCAGCCCGTGCAGCCGGGCCTCGTACACCGGCCGCCCCGGATCGGCCGGACCGACCGGCTGGACGACCTTGCCCCAGTCGCGGTCGAAGCGTTCCGCCAACCCGGCGGGGAGCCCGATGACCTCGGCGAGGACCCGGAAGGGGAAATGGGCGGCGAACCCGGCGACGAGGTCGGCGGGTCCGGTCTCCGGCAGCCGGTCGATCAGGGCGTCCGCCAACTCCTGGAAACGCGGGCGCAGTTGCTCGACTCGGCGCGGGGTGAACGCTTCCGTGACATGGCGCCGCATCCGGGTGTGCTGCGGCGGGTCCTGGTGCAGGAGGTGCACCTGGAGCTGGGAGTGCTGCGGCTCCGGCATGATCGAGGCGCGGGCCCGCCAGCGGTCGTTGCCGCGGTCGTGGTTCTTGCCGAGCCGGTCGTCGTTGAGGGCGGCGTGGGCGGCGTCGTAACCGGTGACGAGCCAGGCCTGGACGCCGCTGGGGAAGAGCACCGGGTGCACCGGACCGTCCTCGCGCAGACGCTCGTAGAGCGGATAGGGATTGCTCTTGTAGGGGCAGCCCATGAGCGGGACGGGTTCGGAGAGCGGTTCCTGCACTGTCATCAGGTGGTTCCTCACGGTCCTCAGAGGGCGAGTTCGGGGCGGTAGTGGTCCAGCCACAGGGCCAGGTCGACGACGCGTTCGAGACGGAGGCGGTGGCCCCACTCCAGGCGGTCGGGCGGGGTGTCCAGGCAGGGCTTGATGCGGGTCTCGTCGGCCAGTTCGCGGACGAACGGCAGGACTTCGCGGGCCAGGTCCTGGAGGCCGCGGTTGTAGTCGGGGTGGTGGGTAGCCGGGTAGTGGTTCTTGGGCCGGAGCAGTACCGAGTCGGGCGCCAGGCCCTCCCCCGCGGCCCGCAGCAGGCTCTTCTCCCGGCCGTCGAAGCTCTTCAGCGCCCACGGGACGGAGTAGGCGTACTCGACGAGCCGGTGATCGCAGTACGGCACCCGCACCTCCAGCCCCTGCGCCATGCTCAACCGGTCCTTGCGGTGCAGGAGTTGGCGCAACCAGCGGGTCAGGGACAGATGCTGCATCTCGCGCTGCCGGTGCTCGGTCTCCGTCTCGCCCTCGATGTGCGGTACGGCGGCGAGCGCGTCGCGGTAGGTGTCCGCGCGGAACTCGCGTACGTTCAAGGCGAGTTCGGGGTTGAGCGGCATCGCGGCCTCGTCGCCCGTGACCAGCAACCAGGGGAAGGTGGACGCGGCCAGCGCCTTGGGGTTGTGGAACCAGGGGTAGCCGCCGAACACCTCGTCCGCCGCCTCGCCGGACAGCGCGACGGTCGAGTGCCGTCGTATCTCCCCGAACAGCAGATACAGCGAGGTGTCCATGTCGCCCACCCCGATGGGCGAGTCCCGGGCCACGACGACCGCCTTCCGGTGCTCGGGATCGAGCAGGGCGTGCGGATCCAGGACGACGGTGGAGTGGTCGGTGCCGATGAAGGCGCCCGCCTCGGTGGCGTACGGGGTGTCGTGACCGGTTCTGAGCACATCGCCCGTGAACTGCTCGGCCTGGTCGCTGTAGTCGACGGCGTACGACCGGATCCGGGCGTCCGGGCCTTCGCGCAGCCGGAGTTCGTCTGCGAGCAGGGCGGTCAGGACGGTGGAGTCGATACCGCCGGAGAGGAGCGAGCACAGGGGGACGTCGGCTTCGAGCTGGCCACGCGCCGCGGTGCTCACCAGGTCGTGGACGCGGGCGACGGTCTCGTCCCGGCCATGGGTGTGTCCTCGGGCCGCCAACTGCCAGTAGCGGCGCTCCCGTACGCCGTCCCGGTCCAGGACCAGCACCCCGCCGGGCTCGACCTCGCGGACGCCGGACCAGATCGTCGGTCCCGTGTTGAACAGCAGGCTGTACGCCTCCCGCAGCCCGTCCGCGTCCACCCGCGGGCGGATCTCCGGGTGCGCGAACAGCGCCTTGGGCTCGGAGGCGAAGGCCAGTCCGCCGTCGATGCGCGCCCAGAACAGCGGCTTGACGCCGAGCCGGTCGCGCACCAGCAGCAGTCGCTGCGCCCGTTCGTCCCAGACGGCGAAGGCGAACATGCCGTCCAGGTGCTCGGCGACGTCCTCGCCCCATTCGGCGTAGGCACGCAGGACGACCTCGGTGTCGCTGCGGGTGCGGAACTCATGGCCCAACGCCCGTAGCCGGTCACGGAGTTCGTGGTGGTTGTAGACCTCGCCGCTGTAACTGAGTACGGATGTGGGCTCGTCGGCGCGGTCGGTCATCGGCTGACGGCCGCCCTCGATGTCGATGACGGCGAGCCGACGGTGGCCGATGGCGGCGCGCTCACCGAGCCAGACGCCGCCCGCGTCCGGGCCGCGCGGGGCGAGGGTGGCGGTCATGGCCTCGATGACGGGGGCTTGGGTGCGGGCGTCGGTGTGGAAGGACGCCCAGCCGGTGATTCCGCACATGGGGGCTACTCCTGGGTGAGGGGCGTGGCGGCGGTCCGCCGCGGCGGTCGAGCGAGCAGAGGTACGGCGAGACAGGCGGCGGTCGCGGCGAGCGCGAGGCCCGCCCGGGCGCCGTCGCCTCCGGGACCGGCGAGTCCCCAGGCGGCCGTGGCCAGGGCCGGGCCGAGCGTGAAGCCGAGGCTGCGGGCGAGTTGCACGGCGGAACCGGCGGTGGCCGCGCGGTCCGGCGGGGCGGCGTCCATGACGAGGGCCTGGGTCGGGCCACCGTTCAGGCCCATGCCGATGCCCGCGAGCGCCAGCCGCCAGGCGACGTCGGGCGGCGCCCAGCCGTCGCCGAGCGGGACCAGCAGGAGGAGACCCGCGGCGGTGAGGGCGGCGCCGGCGGCCGCGACGGGGCGGGGGCCGTACCGGTCGGCGAGGCGTCCGCCCACGGGTCCGGCCAGACCCATGCCGAGTGGGAAGGCGAGTACGGTCAGGCCGGTCGTCGTGGCGCTGACGCCGTCCTCGCGTTGGAGGTGCAGGGCGACGACGTAGTGCATGGCGGCGAATCCGGCGGCGAGCGCGAGCACCGCGCTGTGTGCCCGGAGCAGACCAGGGACGCGCAGTACGCCGGTGAGCGGACGGGCGCCCGGTCCGCGCAGCCACCGCCACAAGGGCGCTACGGCGGCGAGCGCGAGCCACCAGGTGCCGAGGGTCAGCGACAGCAGCAGGAGCGTGACACCGCTCGCCACCAGCCCGGCGTCCGCAAGCGACCGCCGGTCGGGTTTCGTGAGCCCGCCGTCCCGCGGCATCGCACGCCACGCCACCGCCAACGCCAGTACGCAGAACGGGATCTTGACCAGGAAGATCGCCTGCCAGCCCCAGTGATCGAGGAGCAGCCCGCCGACCGCCGGACCCGTCACCGCGCCGAGGGGGCCGAGGGTCGCGGGCACGCTCATCGCCCGGCCGCGCAGGTGCGGCCGCACGGAACGGATCGCCAGCACCGGCATCAGCACGAACAACACCGCGGCACACGCGCCCTGGACGAGCCGGGCGGCGATGAGCCAGCCCGCGGAGGGCGCGGCGGCCGAGAAGGCGCTGCCCAGGGCGAAGCCGGTGGTCGCGGTGAGCAGCGCGGGCCTCAGGCCCACGCCGTCCAGCCACCGTCCGACCGGCAACAGCAGTACCACGACCGGGAGTTGATAGCCCAGTACGGCCCACTGCGCGGTCGCCGCCGACACGTGCAGACCGTCGGCGATGTCCACCTGTGCCACGTTGACGATGTTCATGTCGAGCATCGCCACGAAGGACAGCAGGCCCGCAACGGCGACCAGCGGCCAGCGGTCCTCGCGTATGCGACCGGGCTGTGGGTCAGACACCGTCTTCCGTCCCTCGTCTCGTGGGCGGGCTGCCGTTCGGTTCGGCAGCCTCGTCCCACAAGTCGGGAGGAAACGGTGGTTAGTTCCCGTACGTGTCCAAAACTCTCGTCGCGCTGTCCTCGGACGCCCGATGGTCGAAGGCGATCAGCGGGTCGCCGGTGAGGGGGTGGTCGACGACGGCCGCCCGTACGCCGAACACCTCGGCCATGAGGGCGGGCGTGAGCACGTCGCGGGGCGGGCCGGAGGCGACCACTTCACCGGCGTGCAGGACGTGCAGGCGGTCGCAGACGGAGGCGGCGGCGTTGAGGTCGTGCAGGGACACCAGGGTCGTACGGCGGCGCTCGCGCAGGAGGGTGAGGAGTTCCACCTGGTGGCGGATGTCGAGGTGGTTGGTCGGCTCGTCCAGGACCAGGACGTCCGGGTTCTGCGCGAACGCGCGGGCCAGCAGGACGCGTTGGCGTTCGCCGCCGGAGAGTGCGGTGAACCGGCGGTCGGCCGCCTGCGCCATGCCGACGTCGGACAGTGCCTGCGCCACGATGTCCCGGTCGGCGGCGTCCTCGCCCGCGAACGCCCGCTTGTACGGGGTGCGGCCCATGGCGACGACCTCGCGGACGGTCAGCTCGAAGTCGCCGCCGCGTTCCTGTGGGAGGGCGGCGACATGTCGGGCCGACCGGGTCGGGGTGAGCGTGCGCAGGTCGGTGCCGTCGAGCAGGACCCGGCCGGCGGTGGGCTTCAGATGCCGGTAGACGGTGCGCAGGAGCGTGGACTTGCCGCTGCCGTTCGGGCCGACGAGGCCGGTGATCTCTCCCTCGGCGGCGACGAGATGGGCGCCGGAGACGACCGTACGGCCCGCGTAGGCGACCTGCAGGTCTTCGATGTCGATCCTCAACTGCCGCTCCCCGACTGCCGATCCATCGTGTTCGTCCTCAACTGCCGCTCTCCAGACGCCGGTCGAGCAAGTACAAGAGGGCCGGTGCGCCGAGCAGTGAGGTGACCACGCCGACCGGCAGCTCCTGTGTGTCCATCGCGACCCGGCACACGATGTCGACCACCACGAGGAGCAGCGCGCCGAACAGGGCGGAGACCGGGAGGAGCCGGCGGTGGTCGCCGCCGACGAGGAGACGGCAGGCGTGCGGCACCATCAGGGCGACGAAGGCGATCGCGCCGGAGACGGCGACGAGGACGCCGGTGAGGACGCTGGTCACGGTGAACAGCTCGCGGCGCAGACGGGTGACGTCGACGCCGAGCCCGGCCGCCGTCTCGTCGCCCATCAGCAGCGCGTTCAGGCCACGGGCGCGCCCCTGCAGGCACACCAGGGCCACCGGTACCGCCACGGCGGGCACCGCCAGCAGCTGCCAGCTCGCCCCGCTGAGGCTGCCCATGAGCCAGAACAGCACGCTGTGGGTCTGCTGCTCGTCCCCGGCCTGGAGGACGAGGTAGCTGGTGAAACCGGACAGGAACTGCCCGACGGCCACTCCGGCCAGCACCAGCCGCAGCGGCGCGAATCCCCCGCCGCGCCGGGCCACCGTCCACACCAGGGCGAAGGTGGCGAGGGCGCCGACGAAGGCCGCGCCGGACAGCCCGAGTCCGAGCGCTCCCCCGGCGCTGACGCCGAGCACGATCGCGGCGACGGCTCCGAGCGAGGCTCCGTTGGAGATGCCCAGCAGATAGGGGTCCGCCAGTGGATTGCGTACGAGCGCCTGGACCGCCGTACCGACGATGCCGAGCCCGGCGCCGACGAGCGCGGCCAACAGGGCGCGCGGAACGCGCAGTTGCCACACGATCAGGTCGTCGGTGCCCGGGCGGGCTGCCTCACCGGTCAGCCGCCGCCCGACGACCGCCCACACTTCGGCGGGCGGGATGGAGGTCGAGCCCCAGGACACGGCCACCGTGAGCGCGAGGAGCAGCGTGACACCCAGCGCGGCGGCCAGCGGCACGGCCGGAACGCGGCCGCGTGTCCCGGGTTCCGCGGTCCGGCGCGACAGCACGGACGACACGGCTAGTCGACCTTGCCGGGGTGGACGGCCTGGGCGATCTGCTCCACCGTGTCGGCGTTCTCCACCCCGGCGATGGTGGTCTGCTCGGAACCGATGCGCAGGAAGTGGTCTTCCTTGACGGCCGTCAGGCCCTTGGTGGCCGAGTTTGCCTTGAGCCACTTCTCGGCCTCGTCGAAAGCCTTCTCGTTGGCGTCGGCGCTGCCCCGGTCGCGGACCCCCAGCTGGATCCAGTCCGGGTTCTTCGCGATGACGTCCTCCCAGCCGACCTGCTTGAAGTCGCCGTCGCAGTCGCCGAAGGCGTTGCGGGCACCGGCGAGCGTGATCACCGCGTGGGCGACCTGGCGGTTGCAGACGACGAAGGGCTGCTTGGTGCCGGCGTCGTAGTCGAAGAAGAAGTACGTCGGCCGCTCGTCCTCGGGTGTGTCACCGACCGCCTTCTGGACGGCGTCCACCTTCGCCCGCATCCCGGCGACGAGTTTCTTCGCCTCGGCGCTCGTGCCGGTGACCTGGCCGAGCGAGGTGATGTCGTCCTCGACGGCGGCCAGGTCCGTGACCGGGCCCTTGGCCATGGCGGCGCAGGCGGTGGACTTCAGGTAGATGTGCTTGATCCCGGCCGCCTTGAACTCCTCCTCCGTCGGCGCGTCGCCCATACCGCCGCCCATGCCGTCCATGGACGCGAAGGTGTCGATGTAGACGTCCGCGCCGGAGCCGAGCAGCTTCTCCTTCGGGATGACGGTGTCGCTGAGCACCGGCACCTTCTGCGCCTGCGTGTCGAGCGCGGCGGGCAGTGTGCCCTTGCCGGGCGGGAAACCGGTTCCGATCACTTTGTCGCCGGCGCCGAGCCGGAGCAGCAGCTCCAGGCTGGACGCGTTGCTGGTGACGATCTTCTCCGGGGCGGCGGAGAACGTGGTCTTCGCGCCCGTGCAGTCGGTGACGGTCACGGGCTCGGCACCCGCCGCGCTCCCGCCGGCCGAGTCCGTCTCCGCATCGCCGCAGCCTGCCAGGAGCAGACCACCGAGCACTGCGGCGGCCGTACCGCACCTCACACGAGAACGCATCGAACTTCTCCCCGATCCACGATCCACTTGCTACGCGGGCGAACGTCCGTCACCCGGTGCAGTAGTCGGGGTCAAGGGCGGATGAGTTCCCGGGGGCCGATGGCGAGACCTCGCCACCGACCCCCGTTCCCTGTGCCGCCCGTTCCCGGGGCCTACGCCGCCACCAACGCGGCGTGCTCCGTCCGCGGCGCCGGCTCCTCCGCCAGCAGATCCATCAGCGTCGCCCGCGCGCGAGCGACCCGCGAACGGACCGTCCCCACGGGACAGTCGCTCACCTCGGCCGCCTCCGCGTACGGCAGTCCGAGCAACTGGGTGAGGATGAACGCCTCCCGGCGCTCGTCCGGCAGCCCCGCCAGCAGGTCGAGCAGCGCGATGCCGTCGTCGAACCCGGGCAGGTCCTGCGGCTGGGCCAGCTCGATCGCCAGCTGCCAGTCCGCTACGTCGGCCAGGCGGGGCCGGGCGGCGGCGTACCGATAGCGGTCGATCACCGCGCGCCGGGCGATGGACAGCAGCCAGGAACGGGCCGAGGAACGGCCCTCGAACCGGTGCAGACTGCCGAGCGCCCGCAGGAACGTGTCCTGCGCCAGGTCGTCGACCGCCTGGGGATCGGCGCAGAGATGGGCGACGTACCGCAGGACGTCTCGGTGCAGCGCGCGGACGAACTGCTCGACGGCGTCCGGGTCTCCGCCGCGGGCGGCGAGCGCCCAGGCGGTTATCGAGTCGTCGAGGGTTGCCTGGTCGATGACTTCCGTCTGACTAACTACTTCCCTTCTGCCGTTTTTGTCGCACGAGGGAGGCAGGGCAGGAGTGATCACCTGGTGTCCTTCTCGGTCATCCAGAATCGGACCGACGGCGCACGCGTGGGTGCGGCGGTCCGGTCAATGGGGATACGGCCGTACGACGCCTTTACGACGCCTTCATGGACGTACGACCGAAGCCCGAGGCGCGCATGGGCGGCCTCGGGTCACCGGCTGTCTTCAGATGACAGCGGTCCCCAGGGGTGGGCCCCGAGAGGTGATCGTGTGGACAAGGAGGAGAAGCCGCGGCGCCCGCTCGGAGCGCCGACGGCGCACGACGAGGCGGGGGCGGTGCGGCGGGGTCGGCAGGGCGAGCAGCAGCCGCAGGGGTGCGGCCAGCCATCCGGCGACGGTGCGCAGGATGCCGAAGGCGGCGCGCTCGCCGTACGCCAGCCACAGTCCGCTCAGGAGCGCGGCGAGCAGGTGGGCGGCGAGCATGCCGAAAGACATGGAAGGCATGGAGGGCATGGAGTGCGAAGCCGTATGCCCCATGTGATCCATGTGGCCCATGTCCATATGGGCCGCGCCTATATGGGTCGCGCCCATGTCCATGTCCGAGGTCATGGAGGTCGAGCCGCTCACCGACTGCGCGTACGAAAACGCCTGGTGCAGTGCGGTCTGGGCGACGACCACGACCGTCACGACGAGGGCGAGCCCGCGTTCACGGCCCGCCAGGCCCCAGCCGACGACGCCGGTTCCGGCCACACCCGCGGCGAGCGTCCAGGCGGGCACATGGGCGCCGGACATCAGGACGTGGCCCAGGGCGGCGAGCAGCACACAGACGGCCGCGAACACCGCGGCCCGTACTGTGCGAGAACACCACCCTGCTGTCATGGCGCCTCATCCTCGCATCCTGACGTCCACCGTCACGTCCGGGTACGGATATGGACCGTTCCCCCACTCGCCCCAAGGCGTGTGATCCACGCCACGGCAACTCCCGGGAACGTACCGGGTTTCGGAACCGACGTCTGTAGGGCGGGCAGGTCACGAACCCGGCCGGACCACCACCGCGGGAACGTGCACCGGATCGCTGTGCCGGAAGTGCAGGGTGAACGCCACGAGGTCGCCGGTCCGCCAGTCGGCGCCCGCTCGCAGGGTCGCGTCGACGCTCTGCGGCGACATCGACAGCTCGCCGCCCGCGGGCACGGCGGCCGACTCCACGTCCTCGGCGTAGGCCGCCCCGCTGCCGGTCATACGGTGGCGGCTGAGCGTGATCTCACCGCGGACGTCGGTCGACGTGACCCGGACCAGCCGGTCGTCCGCGCCGCCGGAATTGGAGATGTCGAAGAAGGCCGCGGTGTCCGTGGTGTCGCCGTACGGCAGGAACACGCGCGCGTTCGAGACGCCGACGCGGGGCGGGGTGCCCGCCTTTCCGGCACTCACCCAGGCCGTCAGGCCGGCCAGCGCGACGCTGCATGCGGCGACCGGGACGAGGGCGGCGAGCAGGGTGTCGGCGAGGCGACGGCGGGTGGGGCGCCAGGGGTGGTGGGCCGAGGTCATCGCGTACGTTCTCCTGCTCGCGTCGGCTGCCAGGCCCGCAGCCGCAGGCTGTTCCCCACCACCAGCACCGAGCTGAGCGACATGGCCACGGCGGCGAACATCGGGGTGAGGAGGCCCACCATGGCGAGCGGCAGCGTCACCGCGTTGTAGCCGAAGGCCCAGACGAGGTTGGCGCGGATCGTGCCCAGGGTGCGGCGGGCCAGCCGGATCGCATCGGCCAGGGCCTCGATGTCGCCGCGCACGAGGGTCACGTCGGCCGCCCCGGCGGCCACGTCCGTGCCGCTGCCCATGGCGATGCCGAGGTCGGCTCCGGCGAGCGCGGCGGCGTCGTTCACGCCGTCGCCGACGACCGCGACGCGGTCACCGCGCTCCCTCAACTCCCGTACGAGGTCGGCCTTGTCCTCGGGTGTGCAGCGGGCGTGCACCTCGTCGATGCCCAGGTCGGCGGCGACGGCACGAGCGGACGCCGCTCGGTCGCCGGTCGCCAGGACCGGACGTACGCCCAGGCGCCGAAGCCGGTCGACGGCACGGTAACTGCCGGGGCGCACGACGTCCCCGAGTTCGATCAGCGCCTGGTCGACTCCGTCCACCCGGACCAGCACCGGCGTGTGCGCGGCGGCCTCCGCAACCGGCAGCGCGTCCGCCAGCGCGGCGGGCAACTCCCCGTCCGGAGCGGGGACTTCGACGAGTCGCCCGTCGACACGGCCCCGCACACCCACCCCCGGCACTGCCCGGAACTCGCTCACCTCGGGCAACGCCCCCTCCGGCAGCCCATCCGCCCGTGACACGGACAACTCCCCGTCCGGCCCAAGGACGTCAACAAACCGCCCGCCGACCCGCCCCCGCACACCCACCCCCGCCCGAAGCTCGCCCACCTCGGGCAACGACCCCTCCGGCAGCGCCCTTCGCGCGTACGCGGCGATCGCCCGCCCCAGCGGATGCTCCGAGCCCTGCTCGACCGCCCCGGCCAGCCGCAGCGCGGTCTCGCGGCCGAGGCCGCCCGGCACGGCGGTGATACGGGCGACGGTCATGTGGCCGGAGGTGAGGGTGCCGGTCTTGTCGAGGACGACGGTGTCGATGTGCCGCAGCCCCTCCAGGGCCTGCGGTCCGCGGACCAGGACGCCGAGCTGGGCGCCCCGGCCGGTGGCGGCCATCAGCGCGGTCGGTGTCGCCAGGCCGAGGGCGCACGGGCAGGCCACGACGAGCACGGCCACACACGCGGTGACGGCGGCCTGCGGCTCGGCCCCGGCGCCCAGCCAGAAGCCGAGCGTCGTGACGGCGAGCGCGAGAACGACGGGGACGAAGACGCCCGCCACCGCATCCGCCAGCCGCTGCGCCCGCGCCTTGCCCGCCTGAGCCTCCGTCACCAGACGGGCGATCCGGGCGAGTTGCGTGTCGGAGCCGACCGCGGTGGCCCGGACGAGCAGCAGCCCGCCCGCGTTGACGGCCCCACCGACGACCGCCGCGCCCGGCCGCACCTCCACCGGCTCGCTCTCCCCGGTGACCAGGGACAGGTCCACCGCGGAACCGCCCTCCACCACCTCACCGTCGGTGGCCACCCGCTCCCCGGGCCGCACCACGAAGACCTGGCCGACCCGCAACTCCCCCAGGGGAAGCAGACGTTCACTCCCGTCTTCCCGTACCGCCACGTCCTTGACCGTGAGCGCCGCCAGCGACCGCAGCGCCGCTCCCGTCCCGTGCCGCGCCCGAGCCTCCAGAAAGCGGCCGGCGAGCACGAACAGCGGTACGCCGACGGCCGCTTCGAGGTAGATGTGCGCCACGCCGTCGGAGGCGGAGGGCAGCAGACTGAACGGCATCCGCATCCCCGGTTCGCCCGCGCCGCCGAGGAAGAGCGCATACGCCGACCAGGAGTACGACGCCACCACACCGAGCGACACCAGCGTGTCCATGGTCGCCGCCGAGTGACGGAGCCCGCGTACCGCGCGCGCGTGGAACGGCCACGCTCCCCATACGGCGACCGGTGCGGCCAGCACGAAGCACAGCCACTGCCAGTTGCGGAACTGGAGCGAAGGCACCATCGACAGCACGAGCACCGGCGTCGCGAGCAGCGCGGTGATCACCAACTGCCGTACATCATTTGGAAGTTCCGCCGCATCCCGATCAACCCGGCGCTCCTTCGGAGGCTCGGGCAGCGCGGCCGTGTACCCGGCCTTCTCGACGGTCGCGACCAGTTCCTCGGGCCGCACGGACTCAGGATGGCTCACCCGGGCCCGGCCGGTGGCGAGGTTGACGGTCGCGGTGACGCCGTCGAGTTTGGCGAGTTTCTTCTCGACGCGGTTCACACAGGCCGCACAGGTCATGCCGCCGACGGTCAGGTCGGTGGTCACCAGGGTCGCTTCAGCCACCGTGCCCTCCCCCGCCCCCGTGAGTCGTGCCGTCACCGTCGCCGTCATCGCCGTCGGAAACGGTTCCGGGGTCGTGCATGCCGGGCGCGACCGGTCCGGCGCCCGCGCCGACGGCGTACGACACGGTGAACAGCAGGGCGAGGAGCAGGAGGAAACCGCAGAGCGCGGGCGGTGGCAGCAGCTTGCGCAGTGCCGCGCCCGCGCCCGCGTCGGCGGGGAGTAGTCGGGTGTCGTCCATCATCTTCAGCAGTCGGGCCCGGCTGGGTCCGGGTTCCCCGCCCGCCCTGTGGCGCGCGTCACTGCGCGCCGGCCGCCTCCCGCTCGATCTGCTCGAACTGCGCACCCATCGCCGCGGCCAGCGCGTTGGCGGCGGACAGCGGACGGACCATGACGGTGAACTCGTCGATGCGGCCGTCCTCGTCGAAGTGCAGGAAGTCGCAGCCCTGGAGCTGCTTTCCGGCCACGGTGGCGGTGAAGACGAACGCGTGGTCGCGGCCGTCGGGGTTGGCGATCTCACGGACGTAGGTGAAGTCCTCGAAGACGCGCATGACGCCGCGCAGGATCGCGGCGGTGATCGCCTTGCCCGCGTAGGGCTTGAAGACGACGGGGCTGGTGAACACGACGTCGTCGGCCAGCAGCGCCTCCACGCCTGCGATGTCACGGTTCTCGACGGCCTTGCGGAAGGGGTGCACGAGCGTCACCTCACTGTGGAGTACTCAACAAGTTGAATAAGCGTATCGGGTAATGAGTATCGGGCACCGGCCCGTAGCTATTGGATTACCTATGACACACATCGGATTCCTCATTGGATCCCTATGGCAGGTCCCCCTAGGGTGGACGCATGTCAAAAATCCTCTTCGTAGTAACCGGTGTCGACCACTGGACGCTCGCCGACGGCTCCCTGCACCCGACCGGCTTCTGGGCGGAGGAGGCCGTCGCCCCGTACGAGGCGTTCAAGGCCGCCGGTCACGAGATCGTGGTCGCCACGCCCGGCGGCGTCGTGCCGACCGTGGACCGGGCCAGCCTGGCGCCGGAGTTCAACGGCGGTCAGGAGGGCGCCGACCGGGTCGCGGCCGCACTCGCCTCGATCACCGAGCTTCAGCAGCCGGTCAAGCTGGAGGACACCCGGCTCGACGATTACGACGCCGTCTTCTACCCGGGCGGTCACGGCCCGATGGAGGACCTCTCCGTCGACGCCGCCTCCGGCAGGCTGCTCACCGACACCCTGGACTCCGGCAAGCCGCTCGGCGTCGTCTGCCACGGTCCGGCCGCGCTGCTGGCCGCTGTCCGGGCCGGCGGCGACAACGCCTTCGCGGGTTACCGCGTCGCGGCCTTCACCAACGCCGAGGAGACGCAGTCCGGTTTCGCCGACAAGGCGAAGTGGCTGCTGGAGACGCGTCTCGTGGAGGCCGGCGTGGACGTCCAGGTCGGCGAGCCTTGGGCGCCGCACGTGGTCGTCGACCGCAACCTGGTCACCGGCCAGAACCCGGCCTCCGCCGCCCCGGTCGCCACCGAGCTGCTGAAGAAGCTGACCTGACCGGGCAGAGCCGCGAGCCATAGCGGAGAGCTAGGCTCCTCGCTATGAGGCATCAGGATTCCAATGGCCCCGACGGGTCCCGCGAACCCCGGGACCCGGACGGGGCGCCGCAATCCCCCGCGCCGCCTTCCCCGCCCACGCCCCTGGACCTGAACCTCGTCCGTACGTTCCTCGCCGTCTACCGCTCCGGTTCCTTCACCGCCGCCGCCCAGCTGCTCGGTATCTCGCAGCCCACGGTGACCACGCAGGTCAGGGCCCTGGAACGGCAGTCGCGGCGCGAGCTGTTCGCCCGGCTGCCGCGCGGGGTCACGCCGACGCCGTACGCCCATGACCTGGCGACCCGCATCGCGGGCCCGCTCGACGCCCTGCTGGCCGCCGCCGGACACGACCCGGCTCAGACGCCGGCCACCGCTCCGGTCCATCTGGCCGGTCCCGCCGAACTCCTCTGCGTCCGGGTGCTGCCCGCGCTGGCACCGCTCGTCGCGGACGGCGTGCAGCTGCGGATCACGCCGGGCCTGACCGACCCGCTCCTCGACGAACTGCGGTCCGGCCGCCACGACCTGGTCATCGCGACCACGCGCCCGCGCGGCCGGACGCTGGCCGCGATGCCGCTGCTGGACGAGGAGTTCGTCCTCGTCGCCGCGCCGAAGTGGGCCGAGCACCTCGCCGGCCGCCTCACCAGGGAGGGCCCCGGCGTCCTGCACACCGTCCCGCTGATCACGTACGCCGAGGACCTGCCCATCGTCCGCCGCTACTGGCGTCACGTCTTCGAGCAGCGCCTCAACTGCCGCGCCGCCGTGACCATGCCCGACCTGCGCGGTGTCCTGGCGGCGGTCACGGCGGGCGCGGGCTTCACGGTCCTGCCCCGCTATCTCTGCGCGGCCGAACTCGCCGACGGCGCACTGGTCCTGCTGCACGAGACGGACGATCCGCCGATCAACACCGCGTACCTCGTCCAGCGCCCGGGGACACCGGAGAATCGGGACGTCGTACGGGTACGGGAGCGGTTGCTGGCGCTGGGGCCCACGTGGTGACTCCCGTCCGGCGTCACCGCAGCACGCTGGTCACCCGGTAACTGCCGGACGGAATCCGGTAGTTGGCCACCCCGTCCGCGTACCCCAGGTACTTCACCCCGGGCACACGAGCCAGCGGTGTCCGTCCTTCCCGTACCGTGTCCGGATCGGCCGTCGGGACGCGCAGGGTCGCCGTGGTGTTGGGCGGGACCACGGAGTGGTGGGTGAACGCCGTCCCCGTGACGCTCCACTCGCTGACGATCTCGCCATACGGGGAGACGTACGAACCCGTCACCCGCGTGACCTTCCCGGTGGGGTCGATGTGCGGCCGCAGGAAGAAGTGCCGGAAGCCGGGGTGGGCCGGGTCCTTGGCGATGCCGGCCATGTCCTCGTACATCCACTCCGCGATGGCGCCGTAGGCGTAGTGGTTGAACGAGTTCATCTCGACCGGGCCGAACCCGTCCTCCTCGGAGTAGGAGTTCCAGCGCTCCCAGACGGTGGTGGCGCCGTTTCTCACCGAGTACAGCCAGGACGGCATGGCGTCCTGGTGGAGCAGTGCGTACGCCAGGTCCGCGCGGCCCGCGGCGGTGAGCACGGGGGCGAGGACGTTGACGCCCAGGAAGCCCACGGACAGCGTGTTCTCGGCGTAGTCCACCCGGGCGCTGTCCGGGTGGGCCTGCTTGTACTCCTCCGAGTTGCCGATGTTCTCGGCGAGCAGGGCCACCAGTTCGCGGCGCTGCGCGTCCGTGTCGTACAGGCCGAGCTTGAGCGCCCACACCAGCGCGGTCTGGGAGTTGTCCTCCGCCGGCGCCGGTTCGCCCCAGTCCTGCGGCTTGCCGAGGCTGGAGCGGAGCACGAGCCTGCCGGAGGCGTCGGTGGCGAGATACTTCGCGGTGAACGCCTTCTTGATCCGTGCGTACAGCTCGTCGTAGGCGGAAGCTTCGGCCGTACGGCCGGTGGCGCGGCCCATGTCCGCCAGCAACCGGGTGGAGTACGCGAAGTAGGCGTCGCTCATCAGCTGGGCGCTGGTGTTCTGGAACGACAGCCAGTCGCCGAAGATCGCGCCCTGACCGGCGTAAGCGTCACCGGACTTGGCGCGTATCCAGTCGACGTACTTGGTCATGGCAGCCCAGCTGCGGTCGATCACCGTGGTGTCGCCGGACATCTGCCAGACGGTCCACGGCACGATGACACCCGCGTCGGCCCAGCCGCTCGCGGGGGCCGAGAAGGCGTACCGGGAGCCGGGGGCGATGCAGGGGAACTGGGCGCCGTCGAGGCCGTAGGCGGTCTGCGAGGCGATGAGGGTGTCCTGGAAGTGGCTGAGGAAGTTCACCGCGTCGCCGTTGTAGAGGGCGGTGTTGCAGAACACCTGGGTGTCGCCGGTCCAGCCCTGGCGCTCGTCGCGCTGCGGGCAGTCGGTGGGGACCCAGAGGTAGTTGCCGCGCTGGCCCCAACGGACGTTGCTGAACAGCTGGTTGACGAGGTCGTTGTCGGTGGTGACGGTGCCGGTGTCGCGGACGGCGGAGGTGGCGACCCTGCCGGTGACGCCGGAGACGGTGACGGTGGTGCCGGGGGTTGCGACGCGCACCTGGACGTAGCGGAAGCCGTAGAAGGTGAGCGAGTCCTCGTGGGTCTCGCCGGCCTCGGCGCCCTTCAGGACGTAGGTGCTGGTCGCCTTGGCGGAGCGCAGGTTGGCCAGATAGACCGAGCCCTCGGGGCCGTCGGCGCCCGCGCTGTCGTCGTTGAGCATCTCGCCGAAACGGAACACGACTTCGGCGCCGGCCGGGCCCTCGAGGGTGTAGCGGGGGACGCCGACCATGTTCTGGCCCAGGTCGAAGACGGCGGTGTCCCCGGTGCGGAGGGTGACCCGGGCGCGCGCGGCCTCGGCCGGGTCGGTGGTCGAGCGGTCCGGGTCGACGACGATACGGCCCTTGCCGTTGGGGCTGTCCGACGCGCCGGTGACCTTGTCGTAGACGGTCACCGACTGCGGCCGGCGGTCCCACTGCGGCATCAGGCGTGCCGTCTCGCCGGGGTAGGCGATCAGCTTCGAGTCGGGGAACTTCGCGGCGAAACCGGGTACGTCGACGTCGGCCCAGGTGCTGTCGTCGAAGCCGTTCGCCGTCCAGCCGTCCAGTTCCCTGCGGGCGTCGTAGGTCTGCCCGTCGTAGATGTCGTCCGCGCGGTACGGGCCGGTGTCGGTGGCCTTCCAGCCGGTGCCGGGCGCGGTGACCACCGTCTGGGTCGTGCCGTCGGTGTACCGGATCAGCAGCTTCGCCTTCAGGGCGAGCGGGTTGCCGTCCTTGCTGTAGTACTTGCTCGCGGGCGCGCCGTCGACCGCTTCGCTGACGCGCGAGTTGTACCAGCCGTTGCCGAGGACCGCGGCGAGCGTGACGCGCCGCTCGCCCGCGAGCAGCTCGGTCACGTCGTACGTCATGTAGTTGACGCTGGTGTCGTAGTTGGTCCAGCCCGGCGTGAGCAGCTCGTACGTGCGCCCGCCGTCCTGCGGGACGGAGACGCGGCGGCCGTTGAGGTGCGCCTCGTAGACGCCGAGGGCCGAGATGTAGAGGCGGGCCTGAGCGACTCGGGCCTTGCGGAGAGCGGTTTCATGGCGGAGCAGCGGCGCTCCGGCGGTGTTCGGACGCTTGCCCGCCATACTGATCCACTGGGCGCCGTTCCAGCCGGTCACGCCGTCCGTGCTGAGGAGACCGGTTTCGAAGGCGGCGGTGGGGGCGGAGACCTTGCGGCCGTGCTCGTCCCAGACCCGGACGGTCCAGAAGTAGCGGGTGGAGGGCCGGAGTTCGGGGCCCGCGTACCGCACGGCCACGGAGTCCGCCGAGTCGATCCGGCCGCTGTTCCACACGTCCGTGCGGCCGGGCCTGGTCCCGACCAGGATCTGGTACGCCGTCTGGCGCCGGCCCCGGACCGGCGAGCGCAGCTGCCAGCCGAAGCGGGGGGTGGGTTCGTCCACGCCCAGAGGGTCCGCCCGGTGCTCCACGCTCAGGTGCTCCACGGTCAGGGCGGAGACGGAGGTGTCGGCTGAGGCGGGCGGCGCGGCATACGCCGTACCTCCCCCCGTCGTCACCGCCGCCGCGACCGCCGTACCCACGCTCACGGCGAGCACGGTTCTGCGGGGCACCCCGTTCCGTTCGCTGTCGATTCCGTTGTCCACGCCGTTGTCCACGCCGTCATCCCTTCGGCTTTCGACTCACGGGTTGTATCGATTCACTGCGATCGGCCGGGAACCTAGTGGCGTCTGGGATGGCTGTCCATGGCTTCGACCGAAGAAGCCGCAGCGAAAATTGAACGGCTTTTGAAACTTTTCAAAAGCGGAATATCAGCCTCTCGGCCGGTCGCCGTAGGGACGCCGTACGCAGGACGCGACGACCACGAAGGGCCACATTGCCTGCATCGCCGTCACCAGACGCTCGGCGGCCCCGATGGCACCGTCGTCCTGCTGCATCTCGATGAGAAACCAGAGTGCGGCGAGACCCATCAGCGCGCTCGCCGCGAGGGAGGGCCCCGGCCGCAGGGCCCAGGGTGCGGATGCGCCGCGCACGGCGGCCAGCACCGGCCACACCGCCAGGAGCGTGAAGCCGACCGCGGCGACCGAACCGTGCCGCAGCGAACCCCCGCTGCTCGGCGGCGGCACCAGCGCCACCACCAACGCCGCGAAACCGCCCCCGCCCAGCGCCACACGCCCGGCGAACGCGGCCGGCCGCAGACCCCGGGCGGTGAGCAGATGGCAGACGCCCAGCGCGAACAGGGCCGGGGTCATCACCCAGTACCCCGACGCCCCGTAGGCCGCCAACACGCTGATCGTCTGGGTGGCGGGGTCGTAGGCGGGCCCTTCGAGCAGCGCCGCGACCGACCAGCCGCCGATCAGCACGAGAGGCGCACACGCCGATGAAAGCAGGGTCCACCACGGCACAAGTCGCATCAGAGCACCGTAAAACGCACCATCCTTCCCCTGTCGCATACACGCAGACGACGACGGCGGTCCCCCGCGCCAGGGGTTGCGTCGGCCGGTCAGGATTCGAGAAGCGCCGGGCATCGAGGCGCGCTTAGCGTGAGTGCCATGACCTCCATCGATTGCGTCACCCTCGAGGTGGCCGACCCCACGGCCGCCGAGCGCTTCTACGCCGATGCCTTCGGCCTGGGCAAACAGGTACGTGTGCGGGCCTCGGAGGAGCCGACGTCCGGCTTCCGCGGGTTCACGGTGTCCCTCGTGGTCTCCCAGCCGTCGATCGTCAACGGCCTGTTCGGCGCCGCCCTGGCCGCCGGCGCCACCGAGCTGAAGCCCGCCAAGAAGTCGTTCTGGGGCTACGGCGGTGTCGTACAGGCCCCCGACGGGACGATCTGGCAGCTCGCGAGCTCGTCGAAGAAGGACACCGGCCCGGACAGCCGGCAGATCGATGAGATCGTTCTCCTCCTCGGCGTCTCGGACATGGCCGCGACCAAGCGGTTCTACGTCGACCGCGGCTTCAAGGTCGCGAAGAGCTTCGGCAGCAAGTACGCCGAGTTCGACGCCTCGTCGAGTCCCGTCAAGCTGTCGCTGTACGGACGTCGCGGCCTGGCCAAGGTCGCCGGAGTCCCGCCGGAGGGCAGCGGGTCCCACCGGCTCACGATCGGCGGCGACGCCGGGACGTTCACCGATCCGGACGGGTTCGCGTGGGAGCCGACGGCGTGAGGTTCCGAGGGGGCTGGAGGCCGACCCGCTGCCCTACTCGCAGATGATCTCGTTGCGCGGCGTGTAGTGGGTGCGGAACGGCTCCCGCTTCACCTCTTCGCCGCCGTCGCGGAAGACCCGCTCCACGGTGACGTCGAAGCCCTCCAGCGGAGTCTGCGGCACGCACTCCTTGTCGGTGCTGACCTTCTTCTCCGGCTGCTTCACCTTCGTGCGCGGACCCGTGACCGACTCGATCTCGTCGTACTTCTTGGTGCCGAGGAAGGTGACGGTCACCGAGGTGTCGGTGGACTCGGCCTGGATGTAGATGGCGTTGCCGGAGTCGTTGGCGAACCTCAGGTCCAGGCTGCCCCAGGCCACCGTGGCCTCGCGGCCCTCCGGGTAGCGCTCTATGTAGAAGGAGTGGGCGCCGTACTCCACGGGCTCGACCCCGGCGAAGAACATCGCGTTGAACATGGTCGTGGCCACCGCGGAGACCCCGCCGCCGGGCGCCTTGGTGAACTGGTCGTCGAGGATCATGACGCCCTCGACGAAGCCGTTGGCCTCGGTGCGCTCACCGACGGTCCGGTTGAAGCTCCAGGTCTCGTCCGGCATCACGACGGAGCCGTTGATCAGTTCCACGGCCCGGCCGATGTTCTTCGTGCGGTACGGCGCCGGTTCGAAGTTGACGGTGAAGGAGGACATCTTCTCCGTCAGCCCCAGCCGCGCGGCGTTCTCGCGGGTCACCTGCGGCTGCGTCTCCCGCGTGGCCACCTCGCCGGTCCGTGCGGCGCCCGACTTGGTGAGCAGCGGCAGTACGGCCTTGCTCAGCGCCTTGTCGGTGACCTCCTGGCCGGGGCGGGCGTCCTCGGCCACCGCGACCTTGTCGCCGTCGAGGCGCAGCACGGCGTTCTCGGCCTCGGCAGGCAGGTCGGCGAGGGACCGGGCCACCGCGGGGGCGGCGCGCAGGCCCTTGCCGTCCAGCTTCGGGGTCAGGCTGCCGGTCTTGTCAGGCCGCATCGTCAGGTGTGCGCCCAGGACGGACGGGTCGATCGTGAACCGCTTGTCGCCCGCGGTGAGCGTGACGGGCGCCGACATGGCCGGCCGCGCGAACTCGCGCACCGCCCGCCGCACCTCCTCCGCCGTGACCTGCGGCTTCGTCTCGCGGGTGGGCAGCGCGGTGGTGGAGCCGGCCTCGCCGCGCAGGAAGGCGGTGCGCAGGGGGTCGACCGCGGCGTCCACCTCCAGCGCGTGGCCGTTGCGCGGAGCGACCTGCCGGACCTGGCCGTCCGCGAAGGTGACGCCACCGTTCCGGCCCTTTTGGTCGAGGGACTTCGCCAGCTTTCCGAGGGCGGAGTGGGCCTTGTCCTCGTCGACCCGTACGACGGGCTCGACGGCGCCGCCGGAGCGGAAGAGACCGCCGATCACGCTGAACGGATCGGCGTCACCGGTGCGCGTCGCCCGGTCGACGGTCTCCTGGATGTCGAAGGTGATTCCGGCCCCCTGCGGATCGACCGTGCCCCTGCGGTCACCGACCGTCACGGCCAGGCCCTGCGACGCGGCCTCCCCCAGGCGCTCCTTCAGCTTCTGGCTGGCTTCCTCGCGGGTCAGGCCCCCGATGTCCACACCGCGCACCGTCGTACCGGCGTCGATGTCCCCGCCCGCGAGCAGCAGCCCGGCGAGATACAGGCCACCCACACCGACGGTCAGAGCGCCGCCGGCCAGGGCGAGGGGCGGAACGGTGGGTATTCGGGGGCGCATGGGTCTCCTGGACGATGGATGGGGGACGGTGCACCGGAGGACGCGGCACTGCGCACAGGGCAAGCGTCCCAAGGTAGCCACAATCCGACCGAAAACGTATATGTCCCACGTCACGCGAGGTTCCGGAGCAGCCGCACCGTGCCGCCGCCACGTGTGGTCTCACGGTCGACCGGCCGTGATGGTTCAATCCGCGCATACGGAGATCGGGTCGGCCCCAGAGCCTGAGATCGATCCGGCCCGGACGGCACCGGCGGCACGAAGAACAGGCCGTGTCCGAGCCGCCGGTATGCTGAGGCGGCTGCGGCACCCCCCACCAACACCCGTTCCCACGTGGTGAGTTACGGCCTGCGGCGACCACGACGTCTCACGGCAAGAGGATGACAACAGGTGCTGATGGCGGGCCGCTACCGGCTGAGCGAGTCGATCGGACGCGGTGGCATGGGGGAGGTCTGGCGGGCGTACGACGAGACCCTCGCCCGGCCGGTGGCCGTCAAGCTCCTGCTGCCCCAGGACACCGACCCCACCGCCACCTCCCGTTTCCGGCTGGAGGCGCAGACCGCGGCCCGGATCGACCACCCGAACGTGGTCGGCGTCCTGGATTTCGGCGAGTACGACAACCGGCTCTTCCTGGTGATGGAACTCGTCGAGGGCGCCAGCCTCGCCCAGGCACTGGCCCGGTCCGGCGCGCTGCCCGCCGACCGCGTGGCCTCGATCGCCGCGCAGGCCGCCGCCGGGCTGGCCGCCGCGCACCGGCAGGGCATCGTCCACCGGGACATCAAGCCCGGCAACCTGCTCCTGGACGCCGACGGCACCCTCAAGATCGGCGACTTCGGCATCGCCCGCTTCCTCGACGACCCCGGCGCCGCGCTGACCGCGACCGGGCAGATCGTCGGCACGAGTCTCTATCTCGCCCCCGAGCGCGCCCTCGGACAGCCGGCGGGCCCGGCCTCCGACGTCTACGCGCTGGGCTGTGTGCTCTACCAACTCCTCACCGGCCGCCCGCCGTTCCAGGCCGACACCGCCATCGCCATCCTGCACCAGCACCTCGACGCCGCCCCCGTCCCACCGCGCGAACTGGGCATCCCCGGTCTTCCGCCCGCCTTCGAGAACTACCTCCTCGGCCTGCTCGCCAAGGCCCCGGAGCACCGGCCCACCGCCCAGCAGGCCGCCGAGTGGTTCGCCGCCGGCGCCTGGCTCGGACGCCCCGAACCGCTCCCCGACGCGACACCGGCCGCCCGGCCGAGGTCACAGCAACTGGGCGAGACCAGCACTCCCACCACGTACGCACTGCCCTCCGTCGCCGGCAGCGCCGCCCCCCGCCGATCCCGGGCACGCCGTCCGGCACGACCGGCGCCCCTCGCGCGCCGGCCGCGTGTGGCGGCCACGGCAGCCGCCGCCGTGCTCTTCGTGGCCGCGATGCTCCTCGGCGTGCTGTGGTTCGCCCCCGACAACACCGC
This sequence comes from Streptomyces sp. NBC_00457, assembly GCF_036014015.1. Taxonomy (NCBI): domain Bacteria; kingdom Bacillati; phylum Actinomycetota; class Actinomycetes; order Kitasatosporales; family Streptomycetaceae; genus Streptomyces; species Streptomyces sp. NBC_00457. The sequence continues at coordinate 3,026,069 of NZ_CP107905.1, forward strand.
GGCGAAGGGCACGGACTCCGAGCCGTCGCCCCGTACGAGCGCTCCCGCCTCCGTCTCTCCCCTGGCCTCGAGCCCGGCTTCCACCGCCGCCCCGAGCCCGACGGCGGAGCCGGGCGACAGCCGGGAACAGCGTGACGAGGAGAAGCCGGAGCGGGAGAAGCGACACGACGGGCGTCAGGACGACGAGGGGGACGAGGACGACTGACGGCGGCCCGATCGGCGGCACGGGTGGTACGGCCACGAATGGCTGTCGGCATGTTGCCGACGACGATCGCCGCTGGGCATATTGAGACCCCGCCCTCCCGGGTGATCTCCCCTAAGTTTCTCTTTTGGTCGCCGCGGATTTGAGTGATGAAGAATCCCTAAGGTGCTCCACGGGGCGATTTTCAGCTCGTGCGGATAAGGAGAAATCCATGCAGAGCGCGCGGTTCAATGCTTCCGGCAATGCGGCGGCGAAAGTTTCCTATACGGCCCGCCGCCTTGTCGAGCTGGGCCACGGAAGCACCGGCACACTGGGGTTGAGCAGGCAGGACGCCCGTCCACAGGCAGGCGACCTGGTGCTGTGCCGGGTGACCGAAATCGGCCAGCACAAATCCCTCGGGCAAGCACACGGAAAGCGTAATCGACTGTTCGTCGGCGACACGATAGTGGTCGCCTATGGCGCACGCTACGCCCCCGACCAATTCGAGGCAGAAGTGCCGGGCGACCTCGGCCCCTGTGACCTGGCCGCCGGAGGCGGCATAGCCGGGCGGGTCGTCTCCTCCCACTCCAGAATGAACCCTCCCACCCGGCTGCAGCCCCTTGGTCTGGTCACCGACGAGCACGGCGCGGTCATCAACCTCGCCCGCCTGGCCCGACCCGTCGTGCCCGCCCTCGCACCGCGCCCGCGCACCATCGCCGTACTCGGCACCTCGATGAACGCGGGCAAGACGACCGTGGCCGCCGCCCTCATACGCGGCCTCAGCCTGGCCGGCCGCCGGGTCGGCGCGGCAAAGGTGACCGGCACCGGTGCGCCCGGAGACCCGACGCTGATGGCCGACGCGGGCGCGTCCCGGGTCATCGACTTCACCGACCTGGGATTCCCCACCACCTACCAGCTGCCGATGCCGCAGGTGATCCGCATTCTGCGCAGCGCGATCACGGATCTGACGAGCCACCAGGCGGATGCCATAGTGCTGGAAGTCGCGGACGGGATCCTGCAACGGGAGACGGCGGCGCTGATGCGGACACCGGAATTCCGCGCCGACGTGGACGGCATCGTGTTCGCGGCCGGTGACTCGGTCAGCGCGGTGGCGGGGGTGCGGCTGCTGCATGAGGAGGGGCTTCCCGTCATGGCCCTGAGCGGGGTACTGACGGCCTCTCCGCTGGCCATGGCCGAAGCGGTGGCCGGCGTGGACATCCCCGTGTTCGAAGCGGCTGCCCTGTCCGACCCCTCCGTCGCCGTCCAGATCCTCGCGGGCGCCATCGCGGGCGGGAGCCCCGTCAGGGACGAGAGCGGCCAGCCGGAGGACGGCACGCGGCTGACGGACCGCACGGACTACGCGGACTACACGGACTGCACCGCACTGTCGCAGGACCACAGTCGGCTGGCGGACCGCAGCGGCCCTCTGACGGCCGAATCAGTGGCTTGACCACGGCGGGCCTGCAGCGCGCCCGGATGCCGCACACGCTCGGCGGTGTACGGCGCCGGCTGATGCTCCTCTTGGTTCTCGCGGGATTCGGGCAGGCGGTCTGCGTCGTCGCCTTTGCCCTCCTGGTGCATGGCGCGGCCTACCGCATCACGCACGGCGGGCAGATCGCGTACGGCCACGACCGCAGCGCCATCTACACCCACGTCGCCGGTTACGCGCCCGGCACACTCGCCGCCGGACTCCTCACCTCGGCCTGCGCGACCGTACTCCTCAGGGCGGCAGGCGAACCGCTCGCGGAACGGCTGGCCCAGAGCTACGTGCACAGCGTCAGAATGCGTCTCTTCGACCATGTCGCCGGAAGCGAGGCATGCGGGCCGGACCGTCGCACGGTCGGCGTCACCGTGCTCCGGTTCACCGGCGACGCGTCCGCCCTCCGGCTGTGGATCAGCAAGGGCGTGGCACCGCTGCTGGTGGACGGGGTGTTCCTGGCGTGCGCGCTCGTCGCCCTGGCCGTCATCGCGCCGAGGATCGGCGCGCTCTCGGCGGCGGTGATCCTCCTCGCCGGGGCCACGGTCGCGCTGTTCGGGCGGCGGCTCAGCGAACGCGTACGCGAGACCAGACGGCACAACGGCCGGCTCGCCGCCTTCGTCAACGAACGGGTCACGCACACGGCCGTCATACAGTCCCTCGGACGGATCGAGCAGGAGCGCCGGGTGATGCGGCGGCGCAGCCGTGAGTACGGTCGCGCCATGGTGCGCCAGGCCCGGCTCACCGGAGTGATGTCGGCGACGGCCGAGGCGTGCGGCATCGGCATCCTGCTGATCGTGGTCACCGCGGGTCTGGTCACGGGCACCAGCTGGGAAGTTCTCGCTTCGCTGCTGACGGTGGCGAACTTCCTCGGCGGACCCCTGGCCTCCCTGGTCCGTGTGCAGGAGCACTGGCAGCAGTCGCGCGTCGCACGCCGTCGCATAGCCGAGGTCCTAGCGGCACCGGCGCCACTGCGCAGACCCCGCCGCGCCGAGCCGCTCGCGGACGGGCCCGGGCGCCTCGAACTCGCGGGACTGCGCGTGTACGGCGTCCTGGACGCGTCGGCCGTCGCGACGCCGGGGCAGCGGATCGTACTGCAGGGCCCTCCGGGCGCGGGAAAGTCGCTGCTGCTTCGCCTCATCGCGCGACTGCAGGAGCCGGACGCCGGCACCGTACTCCTCGACGGCCAGGACCTCGCCCGGCACGACCCCGAATCCGTACGGCGGATGATCAGGCTGACCAGCCCCGAACTCCCGTTGCTCCGCGGCAGCGTGGGCAAGAACCTGCGGCACGGCGAACCACCCGACGCGGCCACGGAGCCGGACGAGGACCACATCGAGGCCCTCGCCGAGCTGCTCCCCGACGGCCTGCGCACCCGCGTGGGTGAAGGCGGACACGGCCTCTCCACGACCGCGCGCTACCAGGTGGCGATGGTACGGGCCCTGCGCAGCGGCCCCCGCATCCTGCTGCTGGACGAGGCCAGGCCGCACAAGCCGCTCGGTTGCGACCTGCTGGAACGCCTGCTCGACCGCTACCCGGGCACCGTCATCTACGTCACCGACGAACCCCAACTCGCCGCCCGCGCGGACGCCCTCTGGCGAATCGACGACGGCAGACTCACGGTCCATGAGCCGCCCGTGTGGCTCCACCGATGACTTCTTGTGAGCTGCGGAGTCAGTAGTGCCATGACCGAGGACTCCCCGCCCGCCAACTCATTCCCGACTGCCCACGCGGCGGGGCGACTTGATACCAGACTTGCACTTGTTTCCCAACGTTTCCCAACGGAGAAGGGACGGCAAGCATGGCGAACAGCGCGCTGCTGGTGATGGACGTCCAACGGGACGTCGTGGCCATCGCCGACGACGGTTCCGGATATCCGCGGCGCTTGCGCAGGGCGATCGACGGTGCCCGGGCTGCAGGCATCCCCGTGATCTACGTCGTGATCGGATTACGGCCGGGCGATCCGGAAGTCAGCCCTCGCAACAGGGTGATGACCAACGCCGTGCGGGCCGGCCTGTTCACCGAGGGCGCCCCTGGTACCGAGATCCATCCCGACGTCGCGCCCCAGCAGGGCGACGTCGTGGTGACCAAGAGACGAGGGAGCGCGTTCTCGGGCAGCGACCTCGACCTGGTACTCAGGGCTCGCGACATCGACAGCCTTGTTCTCACCGGCATCGCCACCAGCGCCGTAGTGCTGTCCACCCTGTGGCACGCCATCGACCTGGACTTCGGCCTCACCGTCCTGGCGGATGCCTGCCTCGACACCGACCCCGAGGTGCACACGATGCTCACCGAAAAGCTGTTCCCGCAGTGGGCAGATGTCCTCACCGTCGAGGACTGGCTCAAAGCCATCGCACCGCAGTAGCGAGAGGCCGCAACGGGCGGTATCGCCGGGAACAGCCGGGCGGGCCCGCAGGTTGCCTCGACCAAGACATATTTCTGCAGGAGGACTGTTTTCATGACTGACCGGCCCTTGACGCTCATGGCAGTACACGCCCACCCCGACGACGAGGCCACCGGAACCGGAGGGGTCCTCGCAAGGTACGCGGCGGAAGGCATACGTACGGTACTCGTGACCTGTACCGACGGCGGTTGCGGTGACGGACCGGGGGGTGTCAAGCCGGGCGATCCCGGGCATGATCCGGCGTCCGTCGTCTTGATGCGCCGTCAGGAACTCCAGGCGAGCTGTGACGTCCTGAAGGTCAGCGATCTGGAGATGCTGGACTATGCCGACTCCGGAATGATGGGCTGGCCGACCAACGACGCCCCCGGATCCTTCTGGCAGACCCCCGTGGAGGAAGGTGCCGCCCGACTCGCGGAACTCATGCGGCACTACCGACCCGATGTGGTCGTCACCTACGACGAGAACGGCTTCTACGGCCACCCCGACCACATCCAGGCCCACCGCATCACGATGGCGGCGCTGGAGATGACGGCGCTGACTCCGAAGGTGTACTGGACCACGATGCCCCGCTCCGGGATGCAGCGGTTCGGGGAGATCATGCGCGAGTTTCATCCGGACATGCCGGAGCCGGATCCTGCCGAGGCCGCCGCGATGGCCGAGATCGGCCTCCCCGACGATGAGATCACCACGTGGGTGGACACCACCGGATTCAGCGATCAGAAGTTCGATGCGCTGGCCGCGCACGCCAGTCAGGGCGAGAACATCTTCTTCCTCAAGATGGGCAAGGAGAGGTTCGGCGAGTTGATGGGCATGGAGACCTTCCTACGCGTCAAGGACTCCACCGGCGCGGCCACCCCCGAGAACGATCTCTTCGCCGGCCTGCGCTGATGGTCACAACCCCGGCGGTCTGCTCCGATCAGGACAGGCCGCCGGGGAACGACTCGAAGGCTGAGTGAGGAGGCCCGGGCTGACTGCACCCTGCAGGCCCGATCAGCTGTCGTGATGCCCGTTTTCGTGCTGCCCGTTCTCGTGGTGGCCGCTGTCGTGGTAGCCGCTGTCATGGAAGCCATCCTGGCCACCACCGTCAGCCACACCCCCATGTGAAACCGGGTTCCTGTGCGAGTCCCACGGCATGGGAGCGGCCAAGGCACCCGGACCGAGGACGCTGCACGCCGCTGTGACCAGGAATACGGTGACGACTGAACGCTTACGCAAACGCATCTGCACTCCTTCATGGACCGACAGGATCGAGAAGGCCGGTGCTCCCTCGATGTCACGGGCCCCTTGTCCCTACGGTGTGGCGCGCACGTGGGCAGTAACCTTGCGTAAACCTTGCTTCACTGGTCAGCGGGCTCAAGAAGCTCACCCGGGGATCCGCGTGACGGACATGCCGGAGCTGCACACACGGCTCGTGGCGGATGTGACCGCGCCAATTCACTGCCAGACTTGGACAGGCGGGGAGAGCATGCCGGGTCAGCTCAGCTCCTCCAGCTGCCGCCGTACGTCGGCCGTCAGCGGGCCGTCCGGGCCCAGCGTCCGCTCGCACCGTTCCAGCGTGTCCCGCAGCAGCTCCACCGCCTCACCCCTGCGCCTGCGGGACGACGCGAGAAGCTGGGCCAGACCGCGCATGGCCTCCAGCGTTTCCGGGGCGTCGGGACCGTGTACGCGTTCCCGGGCCCGCGCCGCTGCCCGAACCTCGTCAGGCTTGCCGCGGTATTCCGCGTACTCCCAGGTCCTGATGAGTTCCTCCCGTACAAGGCCGGTGTCCGGGTGCTCGGCGCCGAGCACCCGCTCGGACCGGTCCAACGTCTCTTGCAGCACCTCAAGTGCCTCTGTCACGGAGTTGAGCCCCAGCGCCGAGCCCAGGGCACACGCCGTGCGCAGGGCCTTCGGGTGGTCCGGCCCCAGCGTGCGTACCAGTTCGTCCAGCTCCCACCTCAGCGCCTTGGCTTGATCACGGGACACCAGGCCCAGCTGTCTGCGCGCGTTGGTCATGTCGTCGCCCGCGCGGCGGGTGTCCGGGTGGGTGGGGCCCAGCACCCGGACGAGATGGGCATGAGTCTGCGTGAGCAGCGCCAGCGCCTCCACCGGCCGTCCGACCGCCAGATACGCCTCCGCCACGCGCTGGCGCAACTGGAGCGTCGTGGTGTCGTCGGCGGGCAGCACCGCCTCGTGCGCGGCGAGTACCTCCTCGTACACCGGCAGAGCACGGTCGGGGAAGTCGAACTCCCAGTAGTCCTCGGCCTCCTGGTAGCGCTCGCCGCGCAGTTCGGGATGATCGGCCAACTGAGACGGTGGCGGTTCGGGCCAGGACTTCGCAGCCTCCTCCTGTCCGGCCTCCACCTGCGCTATGAGCGCTGCGGTCTTCTTGTCCATCCCGTACGGGTTGTCGGCGCTCTTGGGGAACCGCCGGCCGACGTAGCGTGAGCCGGTCAGTGAGCGGCTGAGGGTGATGACGCGGTAACGGCCCATCGGCCAGAGGGGGATCCACAGGACGCAGAAGTACTCCCGCTTGACGACGGAGCCGCACCGCGGACAGGGGTCCGCCCAGCCGTAGAGCACGGTGCCGATCCCGTTGACGGTCTCCGTGTCCGGGGCATGCCACGCGATGGTCTCGTCCGTACACGGCCCGCAGAACGGATAAACACCCTGCCGGGCGCCCTGGCCGGCCGACTCCATCTCACACCTCCGTCGCTTGCCGCTCGGCTGAACTGGCGCGGATCAAACGCCGCGAAAGGAGCCGCCACGTCGGACGGCCCGCAACGGGGCTTCGAGCGGCGCCACCACGCCATGCCCCAACGTATCCACCCCGCCGGGGACCGGTCCCGACGTCCGCAAACCGCTGCTCACCGCCGCGAGTACCGCGCTCCTGCTGTGCGTTGCGCCTGGGCCCGGCTGCCCCGCTGGGCGACGGTGGGTGAGCCCGCCGTACACGACGGGCAACATTCCCGGGGACGATCCCTCTGCCTCGTGCAGGTGTCGGGCTCAGCCGCAGCAGTCGCAGCCGGGGCGGCGGCCGCAGGCGTCTGTCTCCCCGCTGGCGGCCGGAACCACCGCGGTGGGTCGGTGTCCGGACCCGGTCAGGCGTTCCGGTTCCGCCTCTTCTTCCGCGATCCTCTCCACTCAGGTCCAGGCGTCGACCGAGAAGCTGCCGCCCGCGGGGCCCCGGACAACCGTGGCGGTCAGTTCCGTCACGCGGTCGGCAGGCATCGGAACGCCCGGGGCCTGGAAGATCCATTCCATCGTCTTGTCCAAGCTCACGTCCTTGGGCACTTCCCCGTAGTACGCCTTGCCGTAGACGGGCGTGCCTGGTTCGCTGCGCCAGCTGTCGGCGAGCGTGCCGATGTCCACCGCGTCGTAGCCGAGGATGTCGAGCAACTCCACGACCTCCGCCTTGGCGGCGGCATCGTCGCCGGCCATCGGCATGGCACTGCGGTCCGGCGCACCCGAGGGGCGGGCAAGGCTGGACAGCTGGCTGGAGACGATGTTGCTGGCCGCCTTGACCACACGGGAGTCGGCCAGGTGGCGCTGCACCAGCTCGCTGGTCGTCGGCTCGTTCGCGTCCAGCTCGGCGATGCGGCCGTCGCGCTCCGGGTAATAGTTCAGCGTGTCGATCACGATCTTGCCCGCCAGCGGCTGTGCCGGGATCTTCTCGTAGGCGCCCAGCGGGATGGACACCACCACCGTCGGGTGACTCAGCGGTGGGCGGCGCGGTTCATCTCGACGACGTCGTCGACGGTGGGGTTGGCACCGAGGGCGGCGAAGCGTTCCGGCAGGCTGTCGCGGATGGCCGCGTCCTTGGCACGGTCGGCCGCGGCCAGGGCCGCCGGCAGCTGATCAAGGGTCAGTTCGGTGCAGTAGGCGGGGCTGTTCGGCTGCTGGCGCCAGGAGTCGGCCAGGGTGCCGGCGTCGTAGGGGTCGAAGCCGGTGTCGTCCACGAGCTGCATGGCCACGCGCCGCGCCTCCTCGGAGTCGCCGGCGACGGGGATGGCAAGGCGGCCGGGTGTTCCGGCCGGGACGCCCTTGGTCCGCTGGGTTTCGGCCAGCGCGGCGTTCCACGCCTTGACCACGGGGCGGCCGAGTAGCTCGGCCGTGTACACACTCTCCACCTGGCCGTTGTCCACCGCCTCGATCGGCTCGCTGAGCATGCCCGGGTAGTAGTTCGAGGTGTCGATGACCACCGTCTCGTCCGGCACCGACGCGAACAGGTCCGCCAGCTGGCCCGCCACCCCGAACGGGATCGACAGGATGATGACGTCCCGGCCCTGGACGGCGGCGTCGGAGAGGTCCGTCGCGCGGGCCCCGGACTCCAGCACCTCGGCCCGGACGGCCTCGGGGCCGCGGGCGTCGGCCACCTGGACGTCGTGACCGGCCGTGCTGAGCTTGGCGGCGAGGTTCCCGCCGATGGCACCGGCGCCTATGACAGTAATTTTCATGAATTGTCCCTAGAGAGGTTGTGCCGCACTTGAGGGCAGCGCGATGTAATGGCCGGGTGGTGATGCCACCCGGCGTTGCGAGCGTCGGGGCGGGGGTGCCTGGCGGTTTACGCCTGGGTGTCCTGCTGGCGGTAGCCGCTCGCGATGAGCATGCGGAGCCGGTCGAGCGACTCCTCCTCGATGCCGGCGCCCTTGATCCAGGCAACCGAGCAGGCCGCGAGGAACAGGTCGTTCCCCCGCACCGACGCGCGCACGTGGCCCGCGAGCTGCGCGGCTCGCACGTACTGGTCGGTGGCGGAGATGAGGATGCCGCAGGGGATGGTGAGCGGGTTGTCCGGCTCCTGCGCCCGGGCCGCGGCCATGAGCGGGTCCGGCAGCCCGCTGAAGGCGCTGAAGTACTCCTCCATCGCGCGCAGCCACTGCTCCAGCGCCTCGGCGGGGTCGCCGAGCTGCTCGATGTCCGCCTGGCGGGCCACCAGTTCCTCGGAGCGCGTCTGCAGCACGGCCGCCAGCAGTGCCTCCCGGGTGGGGAAGTGCCGGTACAGGGTGCCGGGCCCGACGCCCGCCTCCTTGGCCACCGCCTCCAGCGAGGTGCCGACCCCGTGCTGCAGGAAGTGACGCTGCGCGGTCTCCAGGAGCGCGGCGCGGTTGCGCTGGACGTCCGCGCGCGGCTTGCGTCCCCGCTGTTCGACGGCGCTCATGCGCCCTCCTGCCTGCCGTAATCCTGCGACCACATCAAAACGGATGCTGCCTCCGTACGTATGCGAGCGTAAAGCGGAGGCAGCGTCCGGTCAAATGGGCGGCCTGAGCGCGGAGCCCGGATCTCGCAGGAGGCCGTCATGTCTGGCCGTAGAGCGCAGGGCAAGCGCCGTGCGGGCTGCACCATTCCAGGGTGCCCTTGTCCGGCCCTCCCGCGCCGAGCCCGGCCCGGTCCCCGGTCTCCCGTCCAGGACGTCAGGGGGTGAGCTGCTGGTGTCCGATGACGGAGAGCAGTTCGAGCTTGCTGTGGCTCTCGGTGCCGGGCCGGGTGGTCAGCACCACCAGAGTCTGGGCGCGGTTCTCGGTGTACAGGAGCTGGGCGTCGACGTCGATGCGGCCGAGTTCGGGATGGAGGAGGGTCTTGCAGTCGCCGTAGCGGGCGACCTCCTGAAGTTCCCACATGCGGACGAACTCGGGGCTGTGCTCCTGGAGTTCGGCGAGGATCAGGGCGGCTCGGGGGGTGTCACTGCCGGCGGTGAGCGCGGCCCGCAGGCGTGCCGCCTGGGCACGGCCGTGGCTTTCGTGGGTCTCCTCGGGGTACACCAGACGTTCGGCCGGGTCCATGAACCAGCGGTAGTAGCCGCTGCTGGCCAGACCGGTGTGGCGCATCTGGTCGCCGAGCAGTGCGACGGCCAAGGGGTTCATCGCGAGGGTGTCGACCAGGTCGGTCGTTACCAGGGCCGGGGAGTCGTCCAGGCGGTCCAGCACTCGCATCAGCGTCGGGCTGACGTGCTCGGAACGGTGGAAGCGGGCCGGGGCGTTGTGGCCGATGAGGACGAAGAGATGGTCGCGTTCGTCCAGGGTCAGCCGCAGTGCCCGGGCGAGAGCTTCGGTGATCTGCACGGAGGGCTGCGGAGCACGCTGCTGTTCCAGCCGTGCGTAGTAGTCGGTGGACATACCGGCGAGCTGCGCAACCTCCTCGCGGCGCAGCCCCTGCGTACGCCTGCGCGCCCCCTCGACCAGCCCGACATCGCGGGGCCGCAACACCTCACGCCGACGGCGCAGGAATTCCGCCAGTGCCTTCTTGTCCATGCCCCCATCCTCACCGCATCCCGCCCGGCTATCCAGAGACCACCGATCCATGGCTGAGCAGCCCTCTCCCGCTCGCGCGAAGCCGCTCGTACGGCCGACGCCGAGGGCCCGCGCAGCCAGAAGACCCGATGGTCACCGGACCTGCATGACCCGCTGGGACATGCGCCGACTGTCCGCGGTGCGCAGGCCGCCGGTCTGGAAGACGGCCCGCCGCGACGGTCCCCCCGTCGAGGGCACCCAACGCTTTGACCGGCCCCGGGCCTCGTCGCCCGGCCCGTATGACACGACGATGTTCGCCGTGTCAGACGGCCGGCACTCAGGAAAGAGCCGGTCGCCTCCAGCGCGACGACCGGGGCGCAGCCGAAGGCGCTTCCTGACCGTTCCGCTCCCGCGTGCTGTTGTTCCGCGTCGGGCATGACGGGTCGGTCAGCTGCCGCTGATCATGGCGAGGACCTCGTCGTAGGAGCCGTTGGCCACCGCGTCGCGGATGAACCTTGCGCGCTCGACGACCAACTCCTTCGCGTCGGGCTTCTCACGCAGCAGATCGAGGACCTCGGTGAGGAAATCGTCCAACGGCATGGCCTGCTCGCTGTCCTGCTGGCCCATCAGGGTCGTGCGCACGCCCGCCGGGACCACCTCGATCACCTGGACACCGGCGTCGGCACCGGCGAGCTGGATGCGCAGGCTTTCGGAGAAGGAGTGCAGCGCGGCCTTGGTCGCGCTGTAGGTCGGGGTGACCGGGTACGGGACGAACGCCAGCGCGGAGGTGACATTCATGACGACCGCGTCGTCCTTGCCCACCAGCAGCGGCAGGAAGGCATACGTCATCCGGATCGTGCCCAGCAGATTGGTCGCGACGTGATCCTCGGCGACCTGCAGTCCGGCCGGGTCAAGGACGCTCTCCAGCCGCTGAATACCGGCGTTGTAGACCAGGACGTTCAGCCCCGGGTGGCTCGCCGCCACGGTCACCCGGGCCCGGGCGATCGAGTCGGGGTCCGCGACATCGAGGACGAGCACGTCGATGCCCGGGTGCTCGGCCGTGATCTCGTCGAGGAGTTCCTTGCGCCGTCCGGCGACGATCACCTTGTTGCCTGGACCCCGCCCGACCCGGCCGCCTCGGCATACCCGGTACCGCTGCCGTTCGGCGTGTGGCTGTGGCTGGCCTCGCCCGAACCGCACCTGCCCATCCCCGCGTCGGGCGGCATGCCCGACGGCGTCCTCCGCGACGACCCGCCCGCACCGCGCCCCCCTCACCTGTTCCGGGCCGACCAGGGTGCGTTCCAGCACACCCTGGTCCGGTTGCCGGCCGACCGCAGCCCGTGGCTGCGCGAGATCCTCGAGAACCTCACGCCGCACATGCGCGCCCGCCTCTTCCGGTCAACTGGGGGAAGGCATCGACGCCCGATCTCCGACCCTTCCGGTGACCGTGCTGCCGCGGTCGAGGCGGGTGCACCCGCCGTCTCTGATCGGCGGGGGCGGGGAGATCTCGAGGACGTCGCCGACGCGGCTGTGTAGTCTCCATCGCTTCGGGTAGGCCCATGCACTGATGAACCCAGGCCGGAGTCGACCGAGAGAGAAGTACTCGTGGGTATCGCTGCGAGGGTGTCCGGTCGCTCCGGTCGGCAGTGCACCGCGGCCTTCGAAGGATGACGGACGTGCGCCGTGAACCAGATCCCGAGATCCCCTCCGATGCCGTCGACCGGCAGATCGTCGAAGCCGTGGAGAACCTGGTGGCGCTCTGGTTCTCGGCGGTCGAGGATGTCCGTCCGCGGCTGCCTCCGCGGCAGATACGTGCCCTGCGGGCCGTGCGTCGTCGGCCCGCGCTCAACGTCACCGCCCTGGCCGAGCATCTGCGCATCGGGCTCCCCGCCGCCAGCCGGCTCTGCGACCGGCTCGAAGCCGCGGGACTGCTCCGGCGGTGCGTGCAGCCCGACAACCGGCGTGAGGTGCTTCTGGAGGTCACCGCCCAGGGGCGGAGGTTCCTGGCCGACGTCACCGAGCGGGTGTCCCTGCGTCTGGCCACCGCCTTCGACGGTGTACCTGCCGCGCAGCGGGTGCGGCTCGAGCAGGTGCTGCGCGCCTTTCAGGAGGGCGGGCTCCCCGCCTGTCCGGAGCCCGGTGGGGACTCCGGGGCCGAACACTGAGAGCGCCTGCTCAGGGCTCCGGCGTCCGTTGCTCGCGCGCGTCGTCGTGTACGTGGCACAGCAACAGGCATACGTCGTCGTCGTGTTCGGAGTCGTCCAGCAGCGGCTGCAGGAGCCGGTCGGCCGACGCTTCCAGGTTCTCGTCGAGTTCGGTCGGGCGGAAGCCGCCCAGCGCCTCGGCGAGGCGGTGGATGCCGGGGTCGATCCCCTGGGAGCGGCGCTCCACCAGCCCGTCGGTGTACAGCGCCAGCGTCGACCCGGGTGGGAGCGGCACCGTGTGGTCGGCGATCTGTTGTTTCAGCGGGATGCCCAGCATGGCGCCGGGCTTGGCGTCGAGGGTGCGCACCTGACCGTCGGGGGCGCGCAGCACGGGCGGCGGATGGCCGGCGGCGGCCCAGGTGAGCGTGGCGTCCTGCGGGTGGAAGCGTGCGATGACGGCGGTGGCGTAGAGGTCGAGGTGCAGGTGGTGCAGGAACTGGTGCAGTCGGGTCAGGAGCCGGCCGGGGCTGCTGCCGTCGACGGCGTAGGCGCGCAGGGCGGTGCGCAGCTGGCTCATCATCACCGCGGCGTGCAGTCCGTGTCCGGTGACGTCTCCGACGACGGTGATCAGGCTGCCGTCGGGCCGGCGGAAGGCGTCGTACCAGTCGCCGCCGATGTTCAGGCCCCGGGTGGCCGGAAGGTAGCGTGCGGCCAGGCTCAGACCGGGTGTGGTGGGCAGTTCGGTGAGCAGGGCGCGTTGCAGGGTCTCGGCGATGTCTCGGTTGTGCTCGAAGCGCCTGGCGTTCTCCAGGGCGATGCTGGCCCGTCGGGTCAGCTCGATCAGCATGACGGCGTCGTCGGGGTCCCAGCGGTCGTCGGGCGGCGAGAGAGTGAGGACGCCCTGTGATGCTCGGCGGGTGAGCAGGGGGATGCACAGCAGGGGCCTGCCGGGGTCGAGGGCCGAGGGTGGCTGATCGTCGACGCCGGGCAGATTGCCGGGGTGGTCGGCGGCGTATTGCGGGCGGCCGCGGCGGGCCGCGAGGACGGCGGCGGCGGGATGCGGGCCGCCGCTTCGCGCGTCGTCCACTCCGTCGAACAGCCAGACGTCGACGGTGCGGGCGTAGCGCGGCACCAGCAGTGCGGGCAGCAGCCGGACGATGGCCTCGTGGTTCAGGGAGGCCGTCAGGGCGGCGCTGGCGTCGGCCAGGAAGGTCAGCCGGCCGCGGGCGTTCTCCGCCTCCTTGCGGGCCTTCTGCTCGGCGGCGAAGAGTTCGCGCTGGGCCCGGCCGGCGGCGTCCAGTTCGGCGTGGAGGGCCAGTACTCCCTGGTTGGTCTGGTGGAGTTCCTCGCGGTGGAACGCGACCAGTGCCTCCTGTTCGTCCAGTCGCTCCAGCAGCAGGGCCGCGTCCTCGTCGGCGCCGAACAGGGCCTCGGCCAGGGCCGCCGGGTCGTCGCCGGTGGCCGCATCCTGGGCACCGGAGACGTCCGCGTCCTCGGCGCAGGGGACCGACGCGCGCCAGGAGGGCTGCCGGTCGTCCGGGCGGCGCGTGGCCGGCCCGACCTCGACGCGGAAGTCTCCCCCACCGGCGGACAGGTTCGTTTCCACGCCGACCCGCCAGTCACCGCCCTTGGTGAGGCACTGCCGTAGCTGTGCGGTGAGCGCGGCCACCAGGCGTGTGCGCTCCACGGTGGTCACTCCGCACGCGGCGGCCAGCCGCGCGGTTGAGATGCGGGCCTGCGCGGCGTCGGTGATGGTACGGACGTACAAGGTGCGGATCATGAGGAGCGGTCCGTGGGGAAGGGGCTCAGCACGACGACGGCGGTGTCGTCGCGTACCGGCCGGGCGGGGCTGCTGGCGTCCCGCACGATCGAGGCGGCGATCACGGCGGGGTCGAGGGACGAGGGCGCGTCGTCGGCCGGGCCGGGGCTCCAGCGACTCGGCAGGCCGTCACTGTGCAGGACCAGGAGGCAGTCATCCGCCCAGGTCTGCTGTTGCTCGGGCAGGTGCACGGGGAGGTGGGCGCCGATGATGCCGGGCCGCGAGACAAGCCCCTGCCAGCTGCCGCCGCGGCGCAGCCGGGCCCCCGCGTTGCCCACGCCGACGAAGTAGAGCCGTCCGGCGGCGACGTCGAGCTGTGCCACGGCCACGGCCGCGCCCCTGGTGTCGCGCAGGGCGCGGTGCAGCCGTCGCAGCAGGTCGGCCGGTGGCAGGTGGGGTGAGCCTCGCAGTGCTTCCACCGCGGCGGAGGAGGCGCGGGCCGCCTGGGGGCCGTGGCCGAGCCCGTCGGCCAGCATCAGTGTCACGCGGTCGGCCGTACGGACGCAGGCCCAGGCATCGCCGGAGAACTCCGCGCCCGCGAAGGGGATGTTGACTCCGCCGGCCCGCGCCGGGAGCGGAGCGCGGTGCGGGCCGGTCGTGCCGGGGTTCGGGCGGGGGGCGATCCGGGCCATGGCGATGGTTCCCCGGCCGGGTGTGCTGTGCAGGCCGAAGTCGTCGGCCGTGCGCAGGCAGGTGCCGAGGCCGGCGCCGAGGGATGCCATGGTCGAGTAGCCGTCGCGCAGCGCCGTCGCGGTGTCGGGGATGCCCGGCCCGTGGTCGACGGACATGATCTGCACCATGGAGACCCTCTCGTCGCCGTAGGCCGGAACGGTCGGCCCCACGAGATCGAGGAGTATCCATCCGCCCTCGGCGTGCTTGAGCAGATTGGTGGCGAGTTCGGTGGCCACGAGTTCGGCGGCGGCAACCCTGTCCTCGGCGAGGTCGGCATGGCGGGCCGCGGCCGCGGCCGCGACGCGGACGTCGCGTACCCGGGTCGAGTCGTGCACCGGCACCTCCCAGACGCGCGGCATCAGGGCGCCTCCCGCGGGCGGGGCGGACGGGGCTGAGGAGAGGTCCAGGACGTCACCGTGACGGTGGTGCCGATGCCGCGGCGGCTGTCGATGGAGAACTCGTGGACCAGGCGCCGGGCGCCGCCCAGCCCCATCCCCAGCCCCTCACCGGAGGTGTAGCCGTCGGACAGTGCCTGGTCCAGGTCGGCGATACCGGGGCCCTGGTCGCTGAACACGAGACGCAGTCCCTGTGCCCCGCCGCTGGTCACCGGGGTGCACTCCATCTGACCCCCGCCTCCGTGGACGAGGGCGTTGCGCGCCAGTTCACTGGCGGCGGTGACGAGTTTGGTCTGCTCCACCAGACCGAACCCGAGTTGGGCGGTCATCTGCCGCACATGCTGCCGCACTCGCACCAGATCGAGGTCCGAGTGGATCGGCAGGCAGGCGGAGACACTGCCGGTGCTGTGGGTCACGGGCTCTCCCGGCGTGCACGCCCGTCGCGGGGCAGGGCCGACACCTCGGCCCCGAGCAGGCGCAGGGCCTCCTCGGTGTTCAGCGCGGTGCGCAGTCCCGGCAGGGTCAGGCCGAGTTCCACCAGGGTGATGGCCACCGCCGGGCGCATCCCTGCCACCACGGTCTGCGCGGCCAGCAGCCGGGTCATGGCCGCGATGTCACTGAGCACGCGGCCCATGAAGGAGTCGACGATCTCGACGCCGGAGAGATCGATGACCACACCGGTGACCGCGCTGTCGGAGACAGTCTCGCCGATGTCCTGCCGGAGCTGTTCCGCCGTGCTGTCGTACAGGTCGCCTTGAAGGGTGACCAGGAGGACCCCGCCGAGCCTCAGTACGGGTACGTGTCCTCCGTACGGGGACGTGGCGGCGCCGGTCACCGGGGCTCCACGGCCGGGTCGGGGTTCGGCACGATGTGAGCGCCCTGCTGCTGGAGGGCGTAGGCCAGGGCGTCCGCGAGACTGGCGCGGGTGAGCACCGAGCTCAGGTCGATGCCGAGGTGGACGATGGTCTGCGCGATGGCCGGCCGGATACCGGAGACTATGCACTCCGCTCCCATCAGCCGCGCCGCCGCCACCGTCTTCATCAGATGCTGCGCCACGAGGGAGTCCACGGTCGGCACTCCGGTGATGTCCAGGATCGCGAAGCGGGCGTGCTGCTCGACGACCGCGTCCAGGAGTGTCTCCATCACCACCTGGCTGCGGGCGCTGTCGAGCGTGCCGATCAGCGGTACGGCGACGATGCCCTCCCACAGCTTGATCACGGGTGTGGCGATCTCGAGCAGTTCGAGCCGCTGGCGGTTGATGAGTTCCTGCCCGGCGCTCATCGCCGCTTCCATCATGACCAGGCGCAGGGTGCCCATCAGCACGGTCAGCGCGGTCGTGCACTCCCGCAGGTGCTCGGCGGGCGCTTCGGAGAGCTCGTCGAGCAGGAGGTCGTTGACGGGCGGTCGCAGCGCGTCCATCTCGGCCGAGATCTGCGCGAGGGTGGCGCCGGCGCGCGCCCGGGAATGCGCCGTACGCGCCAGCTGTTCGCGAACGACCGCGAACCCGTCCGCCTCCGCGTCCTCCAGGCGCCCCGCGGCGGCCACCGCGGCCAACGCCTCCACGACGGCCCGGCCGGCTTCCACCGCCTCGTCCCGGGAGACGGTGAACACGGTGCGGAACAGAGTCGCGTCGGCCCAGCGTTGGGCGATCTGCTCCCGCCGCCGCCGTAGGAAGTCGCCGATCTCCTCGGCCGGGTCCGTCTGATGTGCTGCCGCTTGCTGCTCCGGCACGTACTTCCCTCCTCATACGGTGCGCGCCGCCCCGACCATACGGGGAGCGCCGGACGGCATGGTCAAGGCGCCTTGCGCGGCCCGAACCAGTCGAGGCAGACCACGAGCGCGTCGTCGTCGGCCACGCGGGTGCCGCGGTGGCCGGACAGTTGTCTCAGGACCGCACCGGGGACCTCGGCCGCGGGCAAGAGGCTGGTGGCCACGAGGGCGCGGGCCAGCGCGCGCTCCCCGTAGCGTTCACCGCCGGGCGCGGCGACGGCGTACACCCCGTCGCTGGCGAAGACGAGCCGGTCGCCGGGTTCGATGGCGAGTTCCTGGGCGACGTAGTCCGTTTCCTCGAACATGCCCAGCGGGAGCTGCGCCTCCAGGTCGACAGCGGTGACGGTACGGCCGCGCAGCCGCAACATCTGCGGGGAGCCGGCGTCGACGACCTGCAGCCGTCCGGTGCGCAGGTCGAGGTCGAGCAGGAGCACGGAGAGATGGGCGTCTCCGCGATACTGCGCGTGGACGGCCTGGTCGGCGAGTGCCGCCTGGTCCGCGATGGACAGGCCCGCACGCCGTGCGTTGCGCAGCGCGTTGATGCCCAGGTTGGTCAGGAGGGCGGCCTCGATGCCCTCGCCCATGCCGTTGGTGACGTAGAGCTGCAGGCGGGCGGCGCTCGCGGACCAGTCGAAGTTGTCGCCGAAGATGGCGTAGGCGGGCTCCAGTTGGGCGCCGAGCGCGTATTCGGGGCGTGTGCAGGAGCGGCCCGGCAGGAGTTGCCACTGCATCTCCGCCGCCAGGGTGAGCCGCTCGGTGCGGCGTGCCCGGAGGTACAGGTCGGTGTCGCGGTCAGCGACGATCACCTCGTGTCCCAGCACCTGCGCCACCTCGGCCAGTTCGTCCAGGCACTCCTCGGCCCGGTCGGCGGAGGGCAGGGTGACGGTCAGGACGCCGAGCCGGTCGCCGCGCACGGTCACCGGCAGGTGCAGGCGCACCTGGTCGTCCGTCAGTTTCTCGACGTACGGTTCCTGGGACCCGAAGGCCCGTCCGGCAGGGGTGCCGTGCGCCGGCAGGGACTCGGGCGGACTCGGAGCCGTGTGGACGGACTGGAGCGTGGCAAGGCCGTAGTCGGCCAGGAAGAGCTGAACGGTCTTCGCCCCGTAGACGTTGCACAGTACGTCGCGGACAGCGTCCACGAGTTGGTGCGGGGCCGCGCAGCGAAGGGCCCGCTCGGCTGCCACGAATCTGTTCACGGTGTTGGATACGCCATTCTCGTCACGGTGACGGCGCCCGACCCGCTCTGCTGCGGACGCCGTCCGTCGGTCCTTCTTGCCCGTATCCAGCGCTCTGTGCGTATTGCCGAACCGCTGGGCTGACAGTGTTCGTGAAGCCTGGAAGAGTGGGGGCGTGACTTCCTCCTCCTCGCATCCGCGGCCGGACGAGGTGGCGCGTGTGACCTCCGAGGCCGCCGAGTTGCTGGAGGTCTTGTGGGGCAGGGCCTCGACGGCGCCGGTGTCCGCCTCCCAGATCCGGGTGCTGTTCATCCTGGAGCACAGTGACGGCATCAACCTGCGCATGCTCGCCGAGGCCCTCGGCTCCACTCCGCCGTCGACCAGCCGGCTGTGCGACCGCCTCCAGGCGGTGGGCTTCGTCGAACGCAAGCCCAGCGTCTCCAGCCGCCGTGAACTGCGGCTTCAGTTGAGCCGTCGCGGACGGTCCTTTCTGGCGGAACTCCGCGCACGACGCGAAGCCGCTCTGCAGTCCGTGCTCGAGCAGATGCCCGTCAGGAATCGGACCGCGCTGCTGGAGGGCCTGGAGGCGTTCTGTGCCGCGGCGTCCGCCGAGATCCACGAGGGTGACGAGTCCTCCTCCGATGTCAGGAGTGCCTGAATCCCGCCCCCGCCCCGGTTCGGCGCCAGGGAGGGGCGGCGTGTGCGCCGCCGCGCGGCGACGCGGGCTGTCGTCGTTGCTGAACGGCACGTTCCACACCCTCCCGCGCTTGACTCGCCCACTCTGTTGCCTCACGGCTATAGTTGTCAAACGGCAACTGTTGGCGCTGCGGATGCGGCCCGCGACCGGTCAACTGCCTCCCCGGGAAGCGGTCCTCACTCGTCCGTCGGGGCCGGCGGCAGAGGATCGGCCCGCCGGGAGTCGGCGGTGGCCAGCGCCTCCTCGACACTGCCCACGATCGGGACGGTGATGCTGACACCGGTGAGATCCATGATCCGCCGGACGGCGGGGGTCGGGGAGATGACGTACACGCCGCCATGGATCTCCCGTACCTCCTGATACGCCCGCAGGACGATGTTCATGCCGGACGAATCCATGAAGGGGACTCCGGAGATGTCGAGCAGGAAGTGCCGTCGGCCGTGATGGAGCTGATTGGCGAGGTGGTGCTGCAACTCGGTGGCTGTATCCATGTCCAGGTCGCCCTCCACCGTGAGCAGCACGGCGTCCTCGCGGGGCACTTCCACCGTGATCGACAAGGGATTGTGGGCAACGGACACAAGTGCCTCCTACAGGCGTTGGCGATCGGGCCGAGTGCCCCGAGAAACGGATTCCATGCATCGTGACGCGAAGAAACCCCGCGACCGGCCCCTTGGCGGCCGGTCGTTGACGGTTTCGGGCATGACGCTCCTGTCCCGCGCGCGCTGTTGACCATGCCGTCGATGCGTCCGCCCGCCTACCCCCGAATCTCCCCGGCACACAGGTTTCGTGCGAGGGCGCGGTACGCCGGCCTGCTTTGGCTGCTTTTGCACGCATGGGCCGAAGGAGCGGTTTGGCGGCTCGCCGACTGGTCAGGCAGGTACACAGGAGGCAACACGCCAGGGGAAGAGGGAGACCTCCTCGTCTGTGTCAGGGGCGAAAGGATGAGTGAGAACCATCGCACCGGCGCCACCAGGAACCCGGCGGGAGCGGGCCATGTGCGCTGCGGGCCGCGGAGCCCGGCCGAGGCACGGGGTGCCGTGCGCCGGGTCCTGACCGAACAGTCGCGCGCGCGGGGCACCGCATGCGCGCCGGACACGCTCTCGGACGCGTTGCTGGTGGCGTCGGAACTGACGACCAACGCGATGCTGCACGGCGGCGGTGTGACCGACTTCGACGTCGAGGTCGTCGGCCAGAACCTGTACCTGTCCGTCAGCGACCGGGAGCGGCGCCCGCCCATCACAGTCGACCCGGTCGACCGTCAGGGACGACGCCGCTGCTCAGGGCGCGGCTGGCCGATCGTCTGCAGGCTGTCGCGCACCGTGCTGGTGTCGGATCTGCCGGCCGGCGGCAAGCGCGTCACCGCGGTGATTCCCCTGTCGGCGTCGGCGGAGTGCCGGCGCCCGGTCGGCAGAACCTGACCCGGGCAGACCGGGGGGCGACGGCCACACGGCCGCGGCCCCCTCGTCGGACACCGCTCAGGCTCGTCGGATACCGCTCAGGCGACCCCGGGCTCCAACAGCCCGGTGCGCAGCTGCTTGATGATGCGGCTGATGAGCCGCGAGACGTGCATCTGGGAGACCCCGATCCGGTCGGCGATCTGCGCCTGGGTGAGCTCGTCGACGAACCGCAGATGGATGATCCGCCGCTCACGCTCGTCCAGCCTGGCGATCAGCGGTGCCAACGAGTGGAAGTCCTCGACGAGTTCCAGCGACGGATCCTCCTCACCGAGGAGGTCGGCCAGGACGGACTCGCCGTTGTCCGTGTCGGACGTGACGGCCGCGTCGAGGGAGGTGGACTGATAGCAGTTGGCGGCCTTGCGGGCCTCTATCACCTCTTCCTCCGACAGGGACATCAGCTGCGACAGCTCGCGGGTGGTCGGCGTACGGCCCAGACGGGAGCGGAGTTCCTCCGTCGCCTTGGCCAGCTCCACGCGCGCCTCCTGCAGCCGGCGCGGCACATGGACCGCCCAGCTCATGTCGCGGAAGAAGCGCTTGATCTCGCCGACGATGTACGGGACGGCGAACGTCGTGAACTCGACCTCTCGGGACACCTCGAAGCGGTCGATGGCCTTGATCAGCCCGATCGTCCCGACCTGGACGATGTCCTCCAGCGAATCCCCACGCGCGCGGAAGCGCGACGCCGCGTACCGCACGAGCGACAGGTTCATCTCGATCAGCGTGTTGCGCACGTACTGGTACTCGTGCGTGCCCTCCTCCAGCATGGCCAGTCGGTCGAAGAACTGACGCGACAACTCCCGTGCGTCCTGGGGCCTCACGCTCGTCGGATCCTCGATCAGCGGCAGCGCCGCCCCCTCCGTCGTGACCGTCTCCGGTGCCGTTGCCTGCGCCACCGTCACGGCTGCCATGCCGCCCTCCCGATCGCCGGAACCCGCTGTCATACCCCCGCGTGCCCCGGCTCTCGCGGATCACTCCGCCTCCCCCACCGCGAACGCGCCATCGAGGTGAGTATTGGCGTGAAGTCGGCGCTCGGCGTGGCCGATCCGGGCATATCGGCCGCGGAAGTCCCCCGACCGGCGCCGGTCTCTCTGCCAACCGCTTTCGTCCCCGGGTTGTTTGCGTGGGGAGACGCGGGGCAAGCGGAATTCCGTGCTTCGGACCAGAGGCGCACCGGTGCGACAGATGTGACCGCTCCGGGGTCTTCGTGCCCCGTGCACCGTTTCCCACGAAAACTCGCCGAGAACGCCGTTCAGGAGCTGTTCCCGCATGCTGGTCGAAACGTCCGCACATGGTTCCGACTTCACTGCCCGCCCCCGCGTGTCCGGCGGACACGCCCACGACGACGCCCCCGACACCGCGTCCGACTTCGCCCGCCTGGCCGCCCTGCCCGAGGGTCCCGAGCGAGACGCGGTACGCGACGAACTCACCGAGGTTTGGCTGCCCATGGCCCACCGCATCGCGGGGAAGTTCCGCAACCGCGGTGAGTCGCTGGAGGATCTGCGCCAGGTCGCGGCCCTGGGCCTGATCAAGGCCATCGACCGGTACGAGCCCGGACGGGGCGCCTTCGAAAGCTATGCCGTGCCCACCATCACGGGGGAGATCAAGCGGCACTTCCGCGACCGGATGTGGGCCCTCAGGGTTCCCCGTCGCGTCCAGGACCTGCGCAACAAGGTACGGATCGCGCGCCGCGACCTCAGCGATTCGGCGAGCGGCTCCACACCCTCGGTCGCCGAGATCGCCGCCCACACGGGGCTCACCGAGGACGAGGTCAACACGGGGCTGGAGGCCCTGGAGAGCTACAGCACCCTGTCCCTCGACGCCGAAATGTCCTCGAGCGACGACGGCTTCAGCCTCGCCGACACGATCGGCGCCTGCGACGAGGCCTACGACGTGGTCATCGACCGAGAGGCGGCGAAGGAGGGGCTGCGGCGCCTGCCCGAGCGCGAGCGCACCATCCTGTACCTGCGCTTCTTCGAGGACATGACGCAGAGCCGCATCGCCGATCACCTGGGCATCTCCCAGATGCACGTCTCCCGCCTCATCAGCCGGTGCTGCGCGCGGGTACGGGACGAAGCGCTCGCCCAGGGAACACGGCCGGAGCCCTCCGACAACGGCTGGCCCACGTGACGCAGGAGTGGCCCGATTCCCGGCATGTTCCCCCCCAGGCCCGACCGCCTCGCCCGTCGGGCAGGAGCGACGATCACATCTTCCAGGAGCGGATACCCATGCTGATGCCCCATCCGGCGATACTGCGCAGGCTCGTCGAGGAGTACGAGACAGTCATGGCCCACGACGGCGACGGGGAGCCCGACACGGGCCGGAGGGACCTGCGCGCACGGGACCTGGCCTACACATTGTGCGTGTCCACCGGAACGCGCGAGGTGGAACAGGCCCTCGAAACGGCCCGCCGCCTGCTCGCCGCCGCGCACGACCCCGTCGCACCGGTGCAGCGACGTGCGGTCACCACG
Source organism: Streptomyces sp. NBC_00457 (assembly GCF_036014015.1). Lineage (NCBI taxonomy): Bacteria > Bacillati > Actinomycetota > Actinomycetes > Kitasatosporales > Streptomycetaceae > Streptomyces > Streptomyces sp. NBC_00457. The sequence goes on from NZ_CP107905.1 coordinate 3,048,934, forward strand.
GGCCTGGGCAAGCCTCCGGCGGAGGAGTCGGCGATCGCCGGCTGAGCTGTGCGAGCAGGGAAGTACCCTTCGGGTCGACGGACCGCGAGCCCCTCGATCCCGAGTAACCGTCCGCCGCCCGCTGCTCACCGCACCACTCGGCCCCATGGTTCGGGCGCGAGCGGGTAGCGGAGTCCCATGAGCACGGATGGACGTGAGCACGGATGGACGACGAGGAGCGGGGACGACAGCGTGCGGGGAATGGTGAAGTGACAGTAGCCGCAGCCCTCTTGGTGCGCGCCCGCGATGCTCAGGCAGTGAGGAGCATCTCGCGGGCGGCGCACGAGCAATCGTGAAGCCGGCGGAGCATCGTACGGCCGGGGACAGCGGGACGGCGCCCACCCGGCCGGTCCCGATCACCAGCGCGGCGACGGCACGGAGTTATGTGCGGTCGGTCGTAGAAGAGCACTGGCGCGCCGCGTCCGGGCCGGCGAGCGAGAGAGCCGTCATGGACCTCCTGCTGGTCGTGTCGGAGCTCGTCACCAACGCCATCCGGCACGGCGGCGGCCTCGCGGGGTTCGAGGTGGCCCTGCTTCCTGAGGGGGTGCGACTGAGCGTGCACGACTACAGCAACGCCGTTCCCTCCGCCGCCTACGGGCCCGGCACACTCCCCCAGGCGCACGAGGGCAGCGGCTACGGGTGGCCGCTGATCATCCGCCTGTCCCGCGACATCCACATCGAGCGCCGCCGAGAGGGCGGCAAGACAGTCAGCGTGCTGGTGCCGCTGACGTGAGTGCCGGCTCGTCGGGCGGGCGGCTCACCAGGGCAGGAACGCGTGCACGTCCTTGCCGTCGGCCCGCACCACCACACTGACCTGGTCGCACAGCGTGTGGATCAGGTACCAACCGATCCCGCCACCACTGCCCTTGCCGGGGTGGAAGGGGCGCGGCGCCGGTGGGGTGGTGCTCGTGTCGCTGAGCGTCACGTGCACACCGTCGAACGACCTGCGCATCGTCAGCCCGAAGGGTCCTGGAGCGTACTGTATGGCGTTGGCGGCAAGCTCGCTGACAACCAGTAGGACGTCATCCCGGTACTCGGGCGTCGCCGGCGGTGAGGACCGCGCGAGCATGGTCAGAAACTCCTCCGCGCCGAGGCGGGCTCTCGTCACATCACCAAATCCCCCGTCAAACCTGGCCTCCCAGTCCTGTATCTCTTCAGAAGACGGCTTGCCGCCCCCATGTGATTCGGTCGCCATCACACCTTCTCCGGCCCCTGCCGTGGGCCGCGGTGACTTGTCCTTCCACTTCCACCGCCGCTGCTTCCCAGCCAGAGCGCGGTTACGCGTCCGGAATCGCAGGAGCCGGTGGGGCGTCAGGGAAGACAGAAGCCGCGCTTGGTACAGCGGGGTCGAGCTCGGCTGCTGACGGCGGATCAGCGGGACGCGGAACAGGCGTGGTCGCCGGAGGACATCGCGTCCCGGTGCTGCCGCCGCGAGATCACGAAACCACGGCGCGCCGCCCGGACATATCGGATCTTCGCCCTGTCCGGGAAGGACAGGGCGAAGGGTTTATGCGGCGATGGTGAGCGGAGTTTCCATACGCTCCCAGGCTCCGAGGACGGCCTTGTGGGCGTCGGGTTGCAGGTGTGCGTAGCGCTGGGTGGTCTGGAAGCTCTCGTGACCGAGGAGGTGCTGGACCTCGTAGAGCGAGACTCCCTTCTGGACCAGCCAAGAGGCGCAGGTGTGGCGCATGGAGTGCGGTGGGTAGTGCGGGACGAGCTGCAGCTCGCAGTCGTCGCCGAAGTGGTAGGCGGCCTCGACGGCGGGCCACCAGGTCTGCCGTCGCCAGTTGCTGTCGGCGAGGAGGCGCCCGGAGCGGCCCTTGGTGATGGTGGTGAACACCACCGCGTCGCGGTCGAGTCGGTGGATGTGGCGTTCGAGGGCCTCCAGGACGTGAGGCGGGAGCGGGACTTCCCGGCGGCTCTTGGAGCTCTTGGGATACTCCTTGATGCCGCTCTTGGCGTTGACCTCCACCACGAACAGGCGCGAGCGCCGTGTGTCTATGCGGTGCCGGTGCAGGCCAGAGAGCTCGCCCCAGCGCAGCCCGGTGTAGAAGCCGAGCGGGCACATCGTCCGCCAGGCGGGGGCGAGTCCGTCGAGGATGCTCTGTGCCTGATCGGTCGTGAACCACTGCGGCGGTTTGACCGCGATGGCCGGCAGGTCGATGCTGCGGCAGGGACTCACCACGATCACATCGTCGTCGACCGCCGCACGCATGATGGACGACGTCAGGTTGTAGGCCCGCTTGATCGCGGAGGCTCCCGCCCCCTTCTCGACAAGAGAGCGGATCCAGCTCTGGACATCCATGCGAGTGATCGCCCGCATCTCCCAGTCCGCCCAGTAGGGCATGACGTGGTTCTTGATGCTGGACGCGTCGCCCCGCAGGGTATGGGGCTCGACGATACGGGCCTTCCACCATCGGTCATGCCACTCACGGAATGCGATCTCGCCGGCCCGCGGGTCGCGCATGCCTCCACGGGCGAACTGCGTCTCCAACTCGATGCCCCAAGCCCGCGCCTGGGCCTTGAGGGGGAAGGACCCACTGAACCGGTCTCCTGCCCGGTTGCGGACGGTCGCCTGCCACTTGCCGGACTTCAATTTGCGGAGGTACGCGGTACTACTCCTTCGTTCGGGAACGGTGAGGGCCGGGTTGACGGCAGCGAGATCACCGACGGGTACGCGGGGAAGCAACCAATCTGCTGGCGATGAACTCCTCCAGCCCGGCAGCGGGGAAACGGACGCGGGAGCGTTCCGTCCCGGTGCGCAGATCGACGACGGGGAGGTCTCCGGCGGTGATGAAGCGGTAGACGGTGCGGCGGTCGACGTCCAGGGCGGCGGCGACAGCGGGTAGCCAGCGATCGGGCCCGCCGTCTACCAGGCGGAGGGCCCTGCCGCTGTCACGTGTCCGCTTCTACGCGCTCGGGCGGAGGGTTTGCGCAGATCGCCGGGCGACTCCGGCCAGGCACGGGTCGATCGTGCCGCCGCGCGGTGATGGACGATGGCGGCGTGCTGCGCCCGCCCCCCTCGCTCTGCATAGAGCTGCAAGAGTGGCGATCACAGGTGGGAGTCCTCTGGGACTTCCGGCCGCATCAACGGGCATGACCGTGAAGCAACCGAAAGACTGTCTTCACAGGTCAGCGAGGAGCAGCTACCCATCGCGACAGGTCACGGTGTGGAAGATCGCGTAATTGCTCGACCGCTCACACACGGGACCGCCTGGTCTCTTCCGGAACATCTGACCAGCAGGACTCAGTAGGTCCGCGACCTGCGTCGCCTGCCTTCGGCGGTCCATCGATGCTCGCCACCTTGGCAGGGTTCTGACCTGCCCGACAAGGCGCCTGACACCCCATCAGAACGAGCGTCAAATGAGCGTTACGAGCGTCATTTCAGCGTCAAGATATCGCCCGTAACGCCCACACCGCACATAATGCGCACACACAAAACCGCAGGTCAGGATCCCTTCGCGACCGGTTCAAGGATCGCCACGCACTCCACATGATGAGTCATCGGAAACAGATCGAACGCCCGCAGCATCCGCACCCGATACCCCCCATCCCGGAAATACCCCAAGTCCCGCGCCAGCGCCGCCGGATCGCACGCCACGTACGCGATACGACGGGCGCCGAGTGAGGACAGATGCTCGACCGTTTTCCGGCCCGCTCCCGCCCGCGGCGGGTCGAGGACGATCAGGTCGACCTCGGTGATACCGGTGCGCGGGAGGACCGACTCGACCTTGCCCTGCTCGATGCGGACGCGGGGGAAGTCGGCGACGCTGTGCCGGGCGTCTTCGACGGCGCGCTTGCCGGATTCGATGCCGAGCACCGCGCCCTTCTCGCCGAGCCGGTCGGCCAGGGCGCCGGCGAAGAGGCCGACGCCGCAGTAGAGGTCGAGCGCCATGTCGCCCTTGCGTGGGAGCAGCCCTTGCATGACCGCTGTCACGAGCGTGTCCGCGGCCTTCGGGTGGACCTGCCAGAAGCCGCCGTTGCCGACGCGGTGGGTGCGGCCGTCGGCGCGTTCGCGGACGAAGGCGCGGCCGTGGACGCGGTGAACGCCGCCGTCCTTCTCCTCCACCCGCAGCACGGACACCGGCTTGTCCAGCTCGACGAGCGGCAGCCGCGCGCCCGGCCTCGGCGTCAGGATCACCTGGCGGTCCTGCGACCCCGTCGCCGCGATCGCCTCGACGGACTCCATGCCCGTCCAGTCACGCTTCTCGATGCCCAGCTCGCTGACGCCCTCGGCCGCGATCATGCAGTGGTCGATCGGCTCCACCTCGTGCGAGCGGTGCCGGCGCAGACCCGCCCGTCCCGTCTCGGCGTCCACGGCGTACTGCACCCGCGTCCGCCACGCCGGGACCTGACCGGCGGGCAGCTTGTCGCCCTCGGCCGGCATGACCGTGCCGTCCCAGCCGGCCTCCTCGGGCGTCAGCCCCGCCAGCCGCTGCAACTGCTCGGCGATGACCTCGCCCTTCATCCGCCGCTGGGCGCCGGGCTTGGCGTGCTGCCAGTCGCAGCCGCCGCAGCGCCCCGGACCGGCGTAGGGACAGGGCGCCTCGACCCGGTCCTTGGAGGCGGACAGCACCTCCACCGCGTCCGCGCGCAGGAAACGGGAGCCTTCCTCGCCCTCGGTCACCCGCGCCACGACCCGCTCACCGGGCAGCGTGTGCCGGACGAACAGCACCTGCCCCGACTCCGTACGGGCGATGCAGTGCCCGCCGTGCGCGACGGGCCCGATCTCGACCTCGTACTCCTCCCCGACCAGCGACTTCTTCGGTTCTGCCTGCATGGCGGGGTGACTCCACAACGTCATAGGAAAAGGGAAAGGGAAAACGGGCGGTCAAGGGGAACCGCGGGACAACAGCCCACCAGTCTACGTGCTCAGCCGCACGTCACTCCTTCCCGCTCGGCTCCTTCGCACTCGGCTCCTTCGGCCGCTGCTCCGCCGGACCGCGCCGCACCGACCCCGGCGCGTTCCACTCCTTCCGCGCCCGCTTCTTCGCGAGCTCGGACGACTCCAGCTGGTAGGGCACCGAGGTCACCATGACACCCGGCGTGAACAGCAGCCGGCCCTTCAGCCGCAGCGCGCTCTGGTTGTGCAGCAGATGCTCGTACCAGTGGCCGACGACGTACTCCGGGATGATCACCGACACGGCGTCGCGCGGCGACTCCCGGCGCACGTTCTTGACGTACTCGATGATCGGCCGGGTGATTTCCCGGTACGGCGAGTCCAGCACCTTCAGCGGTACGTCGATCCCGCGCCGTTCCCACTCCGCGCGCAGCGCCTTGGTCTCGGCCGGGTCGACGTTGACGCTGAGCGCCTCGAGGGTGTCGGAGCGCATCAGCTTGGCGTAGGCCAGGGCGCGCAGGGTGGGGCGGTGGATCTTGGAGATCAGGACGACGGAGTGCACGCGGGACGGTCGTACGCTGTCGTCGCTCGGGCCCTCGGGGGCGGCGAGTTCCTCGGAGACGTGGTCGTAGTGGCGGCGGATGGCCGACATCGTGACGTAGAAGATCACCATGCCGAGCAGCGCGACCCAGGCGCCGTGGGTGAACTTGGTGACCAGGACGACGACCAGCACCAGGCCGGTGAAGAAGGCGCCGAAGGTGTTGATCGCGCGGGAGCGGATCATGTGACGGCGCTTGGCGGGGTCCTTCTCGGTGGCCAGGTGGCGGTTCCAGTGGCGGACCATGCCGGTCTGGCTGAGCGTGAAGGAGACGAACACGCCGACGATGTAGAGCTGGATCAGCCGGGTGGAGTCGGCGCCGTACATCCACACCAGCAGCACGGCCGCGCCGGCCAGCAGCACGATGCCGTTGGAGAAGGCGAGCCGGTCGCCGCGGGTGTGCAGCTGGCGGGGCAGATAGCGGTCCTGGGCGAGGATCGAGCCGAGCACCGGGAAGCCGTTGTACGCGGTGTTGGCCGCGAGGAACAGCACCAGCGCGGTGGCCGTCGCGAGGATCACGAACAGGAAGCTTCCCTTGCCGAAGACGGCCTCGGCGACCTGGGTGATGACCGGGTTCTGGACGTAGTCGGAGCCGAGCGCGACACCGTTGCTGAGCAGGTCGACGGCCGGGTTCTCGGCCATGCGGACCTTGGTCGCCATGGCCAGCCCGATGATCCCGCAGAACATGGTGACCGCGAGCAGACCCATCATCGCCAGCGTGGTCGCCGCGTTCTTGGACTTGGGCTTGCGGAAGGCCGGGACACCGTTGGAGATCGCCTCGACACCGGTGAGCGCGGCACAGCCGGAGGAGAAGGCGCGCAGGAGCAGGAAGACCAGCGCGAAACCCGCCAGGCCCTGGTGCTCCGCCTTGATCTCGTACGACGCCGTCGGCGCCCGCATGGGGTCGTCCAGCACCAGCCCGCGGAACGCGCCCCACGCGATCATGATGAACACGCCCGCGACGAAGACGTACGTCGGAATCGCGAAGAGCTTGCCGGACTCCTTCACTCCGCGCAGGTTCATCAGTGTCAGCAGCACGATCACGGCGATCGCGCAGACCACCTTGTGCTCGACCACGAAGGGGATCGCGGAGCCGAGGTTCTCGATGCCGGACGAGATCGACACGGCGACGGTGAGGACGTAGTCGACGAGCAGCGCGCTCGCGACGGTCAGGCCCGCTTTGTTGCCGAGGTTGGTGTTGGCCACCTCGTAGTCGCCGCCGCCGCTGGGGTAGGCGTGCACGTTCTGCCGGTAGGAGGCGACCACCGTGAACATCAGCACGACGACCGCGACCGCGATCCAGGGGCTGAAGTGGTAGGCCGACACGCCCGCGATCGACAGGACCAGCAGCACCTCTCCGGGCGCGTACGCCACGGAGGACAGCGGGTCGGAGGCGAAGACGGGTAGGGCGATGCGCTTCGGCAGGAGTGTTTCCCCCAGCCGATCACTGCGCAGTGCGCGCCCGATCAGAATCCGTTTGGGCACGTCGGTCAGTTTGGACACAACAGAGGATCGTAGGCGTTCGAACGGGGGGCCGCCCACCTGCCACCCCACATCTGCTCACCGGGTGAAAACGGGGACCGGTGCGGGCTCGGTTTCCGCGGGCCGTCTGGCACCTATGCCTATATGACAAAACCCGACTGATTCCCGACCGATTCCTGTCCGTCTCCCGGCCGTTGCCGACCTCTGGAGGATCCATGCACAGCACCGCCCAGCTGATCGGCGCCGCGGCCGCCCTCGTCGGCCTCGGCATCCTGACCCTGGTCAGCGTCCGCAGCATCAGCCGCCGCTGACCCGCGGCGGCCCGTGCACGGGGGTCCCCTCCGCCGACCGCGCGTGTGTAGCTTGGGCGGCGGTCTGAGACCCTGTTCAGACCAAGTCAACGACTCTTTGACAGCGGAAGGACGGTCGTGCACATCGTCATCATGGGCTGCGGCAGAGTGGGTTCCGCTCTCGCCCAGACCTTGGAGCAACAGGGGCACACGGTCGCCGTGATCGACCAGGACCCCACCGCCTTCCGACGGCTCGGCTCCTCGTTCGGTGGCCGCCGGGTCACCGGCGTCGGCTTCGACCAGGACACCCTGCGCGAGGCCGGCATCGAGGAGGCCGGCGCCTTCGCCGCCGTCTCCAGCGGCGACAACTCGAACATCATCGCCGCCCGCGTCGCGCGCGAGATGTTCGGCATCGAGAACGTCGCGGCCCGTATCTACGACCCCCGCCGCGCCGAGGTCTACCAGCGCCTCGGTATCCCGACCGTAGCGACCGTCCGCTGGACCGCCGACCAGATGCTGCGCCGTCTGCTCCCCTCGGGTGCCGAGCCGCTGTGGCGCGACCCCACCGGCGGTGTCCAGCTGGCCGAGGTGCACGCCTCGACCGCCTGGGTCGGTCACAAGATCAGCAGGCTGCAGGAGGAGACGGGCGTCCGCGTGGCGTTCCTGACCCGCCTCGGTGAGGCGATGCTGCCCTCCTCGCAGACGGTGCTGCAGGAGGGCGACCTGGTGCACGTGATGATGCGTGCCGACGAGGTCGACAAGGTCGAGGCGGCGTTCGCCAAGGGTCCCGAAGAGGAGGGCGGTCACTGATGAGGGTCGCCATTGCCGGTGCCGGTGCGGTGGGCCGCTCGATCGCGGGCGAACTGCTGGAGAACGGCCACGAGGTCCTGCTCATCGACAAGGCGCCGACCGCGATCTCGGTCGAGCGCGTCCCGCAGGCGGAGTGGCTGCTCGCCGACGCCTGCGAGATCACGTCCCTGGACGAGGCCGCGCTCCAGCGCTGCAACGTCGTGATCGCCGCGACCGGCGACGACAAGGTGAACCTGGTCGTCTCCCTGCTGGCGAAGACGGAGTACGGCGTCCCGCGCGTCGTCGCCCGGGTGAACAACCCGAAGAACGAGTGGCTCTTCAACGAGTCCTGGGGCGTCGACGTCGCCGTCTCCACCCCCCGCCTCATGTCCGCCCTCGTCGAGGAGGCGGTCAGCGTCGGCGACCTGGTCCGGCTGCTGCGCTTCAGCCACGGCGACGCCAACCTCGTCGAGCTGACCCTGCCGGAGGAGTCGGCTCTGGCCGGCACCCAGGTCGGCGACGTCGAGTGGCCGCAGGACACGTCCCTGGTCACCATCATCCGCGGCAACCGCGTCCTCACCCCGTCCCAGGAGGACTCCCTGGAAGCCGGCGACGAACTGCTGTTCGTGGCAGCCCAGGCCCGCGAGGAACAGCTGGAGGATCTGCTGTCGGTGCGCCGCGAGGACACGGTGAGCTGAGCCGTTCCAGGGTTACGAGAACGGAGGGCGCCCCGCGATTCGCGGGGCGCCCTCCGTCGTCGTAGAACCGCTTGCTAGGCGTCCCGGCGGTGCCGGCCCGCCGTGGCCTCGTCGTGCTCCTGCGTGAGGGCTTCCTTGCGTTCCTTTTCGGCCTGCTCCTCCGCCTCCATCTCGGCGAAGACGTCGATCGGTGCCGGGGCCTTCGCCAGGAACACCCAGGTCAGCCAGACGGCCAGCAGGAACGGCGGGATCTTCAGGGCGATCAGGACCCAGCCGAGCTGGGTGGTGTCGGCCCACCAGTACAGCGGGAAGAGGATCGCGCACTTGGCGAGCAGGATCAGGCCCCAGGCGTAACTGGCCTTGGCGTACGCCTTCTTGCGGCCCGGGTTGCGGGTGCGCCAGGAGAGATTCTCCTTGAAGACCGGGCCGAGGATCAGACCGAGCAGCGGGACGCCGGCCAGGGTCGTGATGATGTACGCGAGCGCCAGGCCCAGCGTGTAGAGCATGCCGGGCAGGTAGAAGTCCTTGGCGTTGCCCGTCATCATCGCGAACACGACACCGAACGCGACGCCGAAGACTCCGCTGAAGGCGTGCTTGACGGTGTCCCTCATCGCCAGACGGACCACGACCAGCAGCACGGACACACCGAGGGCGGCGATCGCCGACAGGTGCAGGTCCTTGTTGATCGTGTAGATGGTGACGAAGAGAAGACCGGGCAACACCGTCTCGATCATGCCCCGCAGGCCGCCGAACGCCTCGAACAGCGCTGCCTCGGTCACCGCCCGGGCGTCGTGCCCGGCGGCTGCGGTGTCTTCGGTGTCTGTGGTCGGCTTGTCGAGCGACGTCACCGGCTACTCCCGTCCAAGGGGTCTCAGTTCGTATTTCGGGTTGAACAGCACACGGCGTCCGCGGCTCATCGAGATCCGGCCCGACGCGATCATCTTGCGTCCTGGCTCTATCCCCACGATGGAGCGCCGCCCGAGCCACACCACGTCCAGCGCGGCGGAGCCGTCGAACAACTCGGCCTCCAGGGCCGGAACTCCGGCACGCGGCCGCAGGGTGACCGTGCGCAAGGTACCAGTAACGGTCACTATCTGACGGTCGTGGCAGTCACCGATGCGGATACAGCCTGCGGTGTCGGCGTCCTCGCGCAGCTCCTCCGACTCCAGATCCTCCTGCGACGAGGAGAGCCGGTCGAGCATGCGCCGGAACCGGCCCACCGGCTTTTCGGAACGAGGAACACCACTCATATCTGAAGCGTACCGGGGCCCGCCGACAGCTACGTACCCCCGGTGCTAGCGCTCGAACCGGTACCCCATCCCGGGTTCCGTAATGAAGTGTTTCGGGTGCGACGGGTCGGCCTCCAGCTTCCTCCTGAGCTGGGCCATGTACACCCGCAGGTAGTTCGTCTCCGTCCCGTACGACGGCCCCCACACCTCTTGCAGCAGCTGCTTCTGGCTGACCAGACGGCCGCTGTTGCGGACGAGGACCTCCAGGAGGTGCCACTCCGTGGGGGTCAGCCGTACGTCCTTGCCGGCGCGGTGGACCTTCTTGGCGGCCAGGTCGACGGTGAACTCGTCGGTCTCCACCGTCACGTCATCCTCGCCGCCCCCGGTGGGCTCGGCGCGGCGGACGGCGGCCCGCAGCCGGGCCAGCAGCTCGTCCATGCCGAAGGGCTTGGTGACGTAGTCGTCGGCACCCGCGTCCAGCGCCTCGACCTTCTCGTCGGAGGTGTGCCGGGCGGAGAGCACGATGATCGGCACCCGGGTCCAGCCGCGCAGCCCCTTGATCACGTCGACGCCGTCGAGGTCGGGCAGGCCCAGGTCGAGCACCACGACGTCGGGGTGGCGGGCGGCGGCGAGCTGGAGGGCGGTGGCACCGTCGTGGGCCGCGTCGACCTCGTACTTGCGGGCCTTGAGGTTGATCACCAGGGCGCGCACGATCTGCGGTTCGTCGTCGATCACGAGCACCCGGGTCATAGGGGCTGCCTTTCCGGTCGAGCGGGGTAAAGAGGTTCCTGCGCGTGCGGTTCTGCCGCGTCCGGCGGGCGGGAGCCGGTCCCGTGGAGGGAGAGGACCATGGTGAGGCCGCCGCCGGGGGTGTCCTCGGCGTGCAGGGTGCCGTCCATCGCCTCGGCGAAACCGCGGGCGACGGCGAGACCCAGGCCGACTCCGGCGCCGCGCGGGGCGTCGCCGTAGCGCTGGAAAGGCTCGAAGATGCGCTCCTTGGCCTCGTCGGGGACGCCGGGTCCGCGGTCGACCACCCGCACCTCGACCCGGTCCGCGATGGCACTGGCGGACACCAGGACGGGCTTGCCGTCCGGGCTGTACTTGACGGCGTTCTCGACCAGGTTGGCCACCGCGCGCTCCAGCAGCCCGGCGTCGACGGACACCATGGGCAGCGTCTCGGGGATGTCGAGTACCACGCTGTCCTCGGGCACCCCGCCCAGCGCCATCGGCACCACCTCGTCCAGGTCGATCTCCCGGATGATCGGGGTGACCGTGCCGGTCTGCAGCCGGGACATGTCCAGCAGGTTGCCCACCAGGTGGTCGAGGCGGTCGGCGCCGTCCTCGATGCCCTCCAGCAGCTCCGCCTGGTCCTCCTCCGACCACGCCACGTCGTCGGAGCGCAGACTGGTCACCGCCGCCTTGATCCCGGCCAGCGGGGTGCGCAGGTCATGGCTGACGGCGGCCAGCAGCGCGGTACGGATCCGGTTGCCCTCCGCCAGCGCCCGCGCCCGGTCGGCCTCCGCCCGCAGCCGCCGCCGGTCCAGCACCACCGCCGCCTGCGCGGCGAACGCGGCCAGCACCCGCCGGTCCTCCGCCGGCAGCACCCGCCCGGTCAGCGCCAGCGCCATGTGATCGCCCACCGGCACGTCCACGTCCGCGTCCTCAGGGCTCGCGCACGGCCGCGGCCCCACACTCCCGGCGCAGGTCCACGGGTCCACGTCGCTCTGCCGCTCCAGCAGCGCCGCCGACTCCATCCCGAACGTCTCCCGCACCCGCTCCAGCAGCTCCTCCAGCCCGGTCTCACCGCGCAGCACATTGCCCGCCAGGAACGACAGGATCTCCGACTCGGCCCGCAGCCGCGCCGCCTGCTGGGTACGCCGGGCCGCCAGATCCACCACCGACGCCACCGACACCGCCACCCCGACGAAGATCACGAGGGCGACGATGTTCTTCGGGTCCGCGATGGCCAGCCGGTGCAGGGGCCGGGTGAAGAAGAAGTTCAGCAGCAGCGATCCGAAGGCCGCCGAGGCCAGCGCCGGGAAGAGCCCGCCGAGCAGCGCCGCCGCCACGACCACCGTCAGGAACAGCAGCATGGTGTTGGCCAGGCCGAGATCGACGGTGTTCAGCAGCACCGTCAGGAGCGCCGGACCGGCCAGTCCGACCAGCCAGCCCCAGAGGATCCTGGCCCGCCCGAGGCGCGCCCCGCGGGCGACGGGCAGTCCTCGTCCCTTGCCCGCCTCGTCGTGGGTGATCAGGTGGACGTCGAGATCGGGCCCGGAGTCCCGGGCGACCGTCGCCCCCACGCCCGGCCCGAAGACGTACTGCCAGCTCTTGCGCCGGGATACACCGAGCACGATCTGCGTGGCGTTCACTCCGCGCGCGAAGTCCAGCAGGGCGGCAGGAATGTCATCCCCGACCACGTGATGAAACGTGCCGCCCAGGTCCTCGACGAGCGTGCGCTGGACCGCCAGCTCTTTCGGAGAGGCGGACGTGAGCCCGTCGCTGCGGGCGATGTACACCGCCAGCACCTCACCGCCGGCCCCCTTCTCCGCCAGCCGCGCCGCCCGCCGGATCAGCGTCCGCCCCTCCGGACCCCCCGTCAGCCCCACCACGATCCGCTCCCGCGAACCCCAGATCGCCGACACCCGATGCTCACTGCGGTACTGCTGCAGATACTCATCGACCCGGTCCGCCACCCACAACAGCGCCAGCTCCCGCAACGCCGTCAGATTCCCCGGCCGGAAGTAGTTCGACAGCGCCGCATCCACCTTGTCCGGCCGGTAGATGTTGCCGTGCGCCATCCGCCGCCGCAGCGCCTGCGGCGACATGTCCACCAGCTCTATCTGATCCGCGCGGCGCACCACCTCGTCCGGCACCGTCTCCCGCTGCCGTACGCCCGTGATCGACTCGACGACATCGCCGAGGGACTCCAGATGCTGGATGTTCACCGTCGAGACCACATCGATCCCGGCCGCCAGCAACTCCTCCACGTCCTGCCACCGCTTGGCATTCCGCGACCCGGGAATGTTCGTGTGCGCCAGCTCGTCGACCAGCGCCACCTTCGGCCGGCGCGCGAGGACCGCGTCGACGTCCATCTCCGTGAAGACACCGCCGCGGTACTCCAGCTCCCGGCGCGTGATCTGCTCCAGACCGTGCAGCATCACCTCGGTCCGCGGCCGCCCGTGATGCTCCACGAACGCCACCACACAGTCCGTGCCGCGCTCCACCCGCCGGTGCGCTTCGGACAGCATGGCGTACGTCTTGCCCACGCCCGGTGCCGCACCGAGGTAGATCCGAAGCTTGCCGCGTCCCATGGCCCTATTGTCTTCCCGTTCACTGCTGCGTACGCAGCGTCGACCTTACGGCCAACGATGTGGACAAACGGGACGGGGTGGGCGCCAGGGGACGTCTTTGACGCAACCCTGACGGTTCCGCGCACGAAAAAGAGCCGCACCCCGAACCCGGGGTGCGGCCCTTCTCGTGTCTGACTAGCGGACCTCGGTGATCTCCGGCCCGCGCTGCAACTGCCCCATGCCACCGGAGAAGCGCGAACCCGCCTCCTCCTGCTGGATGCTCTCGGGGACCATCTGCGCGTCGTTCGGCAGCTTCAGGACGATCGGGTCGCGGGGCGCCATCGGGCCCTCGCCGCGGACCACGACCGTGTCCCGGAAGATCTGCTCGAGCAGCCCCGCGGCCTGCGGCTGCACCGCACCCTGCCCGGAGATCACCCCGCGCAGGAACCAGCGGGGCCCGTCCACACCGACGAACCGCACGACCTGGAAGCCGCCCGTGCCGTCCGGCAGTTGCACCGGCACCTGGGCGCGCAGCTCCCAGCCCAGCGGACCCTCGACCTCGTCGACGATGCCACCCTGCTGAGTGATGCCGCCGGCGATCTCCTCACGTACTTCGCCCCAGATGCCCTCGCGCTTGGGAGCGGCGAAGGCCTGCAACTGGACGGCGCTGTCGCGCAGCACGACGGTCGCCGCGACGATCGCGTCGCCCGCGACCTCGACCCGCAGCTCCATGCCGTCGACACCCGGCACGAAGATGCCGCCCAGGTCGACCCGGCCCTCGGCCGGGTCGCTCACCTCGGAGCTGTCCCAGGGCCCGTCGGGCCGCGGCTCCGGCTCGAGCCGCACGCGCCCGCTCTCTACCTCAACGTCCGCCTCAGTGTCGACACTGTCGACGACCTGCTCGGCCTCGCCGGCCGCGTCGTCGGCGGCACCCTTCTTCTTGCGACGTCCGAACACGTCACTGTCCTTCCCGGTCGGATACGACCGAAGCGTATCGATTCCCACCCGTCGCGCCGCCCACGGCGGTCTGACCGCTTGTGCTGCTCGTTCCGGTCACCGCGGCATGGCCGCCGGTGGATCCGAAGCCCCCTTCGGCCCGCGCCGACCCGGGAAGCTCCGCGACCTCCTGGAAGCGGACCCTCTCGACCTGCTGGACGACCAGTTGGGCAATCCGGTCGAAGCGCTCGAACCGCACGGCCTCGCGCGGGTCGAGATTCACCACGATCACCTTGATCTCTCCACGGTACCCGGCATCAACCGTCCCCGGGGCATTGACGAGGGCGACACCGCAGCGGGCGGCGAGACCGGAGCGCGGGTGCACGAAGGCCGCGTACCCCTCCGGGAGCGCGACAGACACCCCCGTGGGCAGCACGGCCCGCTCACCGGGCTCCAGTGCGCACGCCTCGGTGGTGCGCAGATCGGCTCCCGCGTCACCGGGGTGCGCGTACGACGGAAGCGGTACGTCCGGGTCGACGCGCCGGATCAGCACGTTCACGGGGTCACGGCTCACGGATTCACCTCGAAGGCGCGGGCGCGCCTGATCTGGTCCGGGTCGTCCATGGCGGCCCGGATCTCCTCCGGGCGGCCGTTGTCGACGAAGTGATCGACCTTCACCTCGATGAAGAGCGCGTCGGCGCGGACGGCCACGGGTCCGTCGGGACCGTCGATGCGTCCGACGGCCGTCGAGTAGATCTTCCGTCCGGCCACCGCCACGACCTCGGCGGTCAGATGCAGTGTGGTGCCCACCGCCACCGGCGCGACGAAGTCCGTCTCCAGGCGGCCGGTCACGGCGATCGTCCGCAGCAGCCAGTTCAGCGAGCCGAGGGCCTCGTCGAGGGCGGACGCCAGCACGCCGCCGTGGGCGAGCCCCGGGGCGCCCTGGTGTGCGGTCCGCACGGTGAACTCGGCGGTGAGGGAGACACCTTCGCCCGCCCGCGCCTCCAGATGCAGTCCGTGAGCCTGCTCGCCGCCGCAGCCGAAGCACTGGCCGTAGTGCGCGCCGAGCAGTTCACCGGGCGCGGGAGCGTCGGGATGACGCACCGGCTTCCTGGCGTCGGCGGGGGGCTTGAGAACTGCGGACGAACCACTCACAGCCGCAGACCTTACCCGCGCGCCGACCTGATACCGACACCGTGCCAAGCTTGGCCGTATGCAGCTCTCCGCCACCCCGTACGAAGAACGCCTGACCGCTCCCCGCTCCTGGTGGCTGATCAGCTTCCTGGTCGGGGTCTCCATGGCGCTGATCCTGCTGCCGTTCGGCACGCTGCCGATGCTCGGCGGCCTGGCCGGGGGCACCGCCGCCGCGGCCGTCGTCGCCAGTTCGTACGGCTCGCCGCGCATCCGCGTCGTCGGCGGCTCGCTGATCGCGGGCGAGGCGAAGATCCCGGTGACGGCCCTGGGCGAGGCGGAGATCCTCGACCCGGAGGAGGCGCGCGCCTGGCGCACGTACAAGGCGGACACGCGCGCGTTCCTGCTGCTGCGCGCCTACATCCCGACCGCGCTGAAGGTCGAGGTCACCGACCCGGACGACCCGACGCCGTATCTGTACCTGTCGACGCGGGAGCCCGAGCGGCTGGCGGAGGCGCTGGAGGCCGCGCGGGCGGCGGCCGCCTAGGCAAGGATTCTGCCCGCCGGGCAAAGTTTCGGTTCAGTTCCCGAGTTCCTTGGGGATCTCGCCGATGCGCAGCGGATCCGCGGGAGTCTCCAGCGGTGGCAGCTCCGTCAGCGTCTCCCACGGCACCTGTGCCTTGCGCAGGTCCTTGCGGATGTGTTCGGCGAGCTTGCGGGTGTCTCTGCGGTTCATGACCGCCCCGACCGCGGCCCCGACCATGAACGGCATCAGGTTCGGCAGGTTGCGGACCATGCGCTTCATGATCTGCTGGCGCAGCTGGCGCTTCATCTGACCGTTCATCGCCGCGCTGAACGTCGACGGCTTCGTCACGTCGACCCCGCGCTCTCCCGACCAGGAGTTGAGATACGCGGTGCTGCGCTGCTTGAGATTGCCGGGCGGGCGTACGCCGTAGACCTCGTGCAGCTCGGCGATCAGTTTCAGCTCGATGGCCGCGACGCCGGTGATCTCGGCGGCCAGTTCGGTCGGCATCGCGGGCGGTACCGGCAGCATGGCCGCCGCTCCGATGCCCGCGCCGACCGTGGACGTCGCGTTCGCCGCGCCCGTCACGAGCTTGTCCGCGAGTTGCTCGGGCCCGAGGCCCGGGAACTGCCGGCGCAGTGTCTCGAGGTCGCGTACGGGGATCCGCGGGGCGATCTCGATCAGCCGGTCGGCGAGGTACGCCAGGCCCGCCCGGGCCCGGCTGCCGCTCTTGCGGACGCCTTCCCTGGCCTTGTCCCGGAAGACCGCCGCACGTCGCCGTGCGACGGGTGCCGGAGCCTCCGTCGGGACCGGCACCGGGAGGTCGGCCCGGTCGGCCGGTTCGAGCGAGGCCGATCCGGAATCGGATGAGCCCCGCTCGTCGTCACGCGCGCCATGAGGACCGTCGAGCGGCCCTTCGTCCGCTCCCCGCGGGAAGCGGCGCTTCCAGGGAGGGGTCGAGCCAGTCACGGCCGACCCGTCCTCAGTCGCAGTCGCGGCAGATCGGCTGGCCGTTCTTCTCCCGGGCCAGCTGGCTGCGGTGGTGCACCAGGAAGCAGCTCATGCAAGTGAACTCGTCCTGCTGCTTGGGCAGCACCCGGACGGCCAGCTCCTCGTTCGAGAGGTCCGCGCCGGGCAGCTCAAGACCTTCGGCGGCCTCGAACTCGTCGACGTCCACTGCGGAGGTCGACTTGTCGTTCCTACGGGCCTTGAGCTCTTCAAGGCTGTCCGAGTCGACGTCGTCGTCGGTCTTGCGTGGGGTGTCGTAATCCGTTGCCATGTCGCTCTCCCCCTCTGGGTGTCTGTGGTGTCTCCAGCGCACGTAACGCGTGAGAGGCCGGACTTGTGCCCGACCCGAGGCGGAGATTTTGCCTCACATCAAGGTCTGTTACTCAATCGACACCCAACCGGACTCCTCACGAGTGATCGGCTTGGATGGCGATGCGGACCGTACACGGTCCCGATGCCGCACTTCAAAGGCGTCTCACCGTGTACTTCCCGTGATCAAGCTCCCCGAAAACCGGGATTTTCCCGGCTTTCCGACAGGGTGCATGATCACTGAGAGTAGATGGCCGGAAAGTTGCCTTTGTGATCGATCACACAGGGAGACGCCAGGAGCGGTCCATGAAAATTCCGCGCAAAGCGAACAACCCCGTGTGTGTCGCGGAATGGTCTCAGACGGGCAGGGTGACCCGCATCATGAGCCCTCCCCCCTCACGCGGTTGCGCCGTGATGTGCCCGCCGTGTGCCCGGGCCACGGACCGGGCGATGGACAGCCCGAGTCCGACGCCCTTGTCGCTGCCCGTGCGCTCGGTACGCAGCCGTCGGAACGGCTCGAAGAGATTGTCGATCTCGTACGCCGGGACCACCGGGCCGGTGTTCGTGACGACCAGGACCGCCTGACCGTGCTGGACCTCGGTGCTGACCTCGACCCAGCCGCCCTCCGGGACGTTGTACCGCACGGCGTTCTGCACGAGGTTCAGCGCGATGCGCTCCAGCAGGACGCCGTTGCCCTGGACCACCGCCGTTTTCTGCTCGCCCCGGATCCGCACGCCCTTGGCCTGCGCCTCGGCGTGCACCTGGTCGACGGCCTGCGAGGCGACCTCGGCGAGGTCCACCGGTTTGCGCTCGACGATCTGGTTGTCGCTCCGCGCGAGCAGCAGCAGGCCCTCCACGAGCTGCTCGCTGCGCTCGTTGGTGGCCAGCAGCGTCTTGCCCAGTTGCTGGAGCTCCACCGGTGCGCTCGGGTCGGACAGATGCACTTCGAGGAGCGTGCGGTTGATCGCGAGCGGGGTGCGCAGCTCGTGCGACGCGTTACCGACGAAGCGCTGCTGAGCGGTGAAGGCTCTCTGCAGCCGCTCCAGCATGTCGTCGAAGGTGTCCGCCAGTTCCTTGATCTCGTCGTCCGGGCCGTCCAGCTCGATCCGGCGGGACAGGTCCGAACCCGCCACCGCGCGTGCCGTGCGCAGAATCCGGCCCAGCGGCGCCAGGACGCGGCCCGCCATGGCGTAGCCGAAGGCGAAGGCGATCACGGCCAGACCGAGCAGGGCCAGGAGGGAGCGGCTGAGGAGGTTGTCGAGGGCGTGCTGACGCTGTTCGTTGACGCAGGCGTTCATCGCCTCGTTGAACACGTCCGGCGTGGCGCTCGACGGCAGGTCACAGACATTGCTGGTGACCTGACCCTTAGTGATCTTGAAGGGCAGGTCGCTGCCGACGTTCAGTGCCTGGGCGGCGAGCAGGTAGATGATCGACAGCAGCAGGATGCCCGCGATCAGGAACATGCCGCCGTACAGCAGCGTGAGCCGTATCCGGATGGTCGGGCGCAGCCAGGGGAACGGGGCCTCCGGCCTGCGGGGGTCCCAGGTGGGCTTCGGGGGCGCCTGGGGAGGCGCCGGTGTGGCGGCCACTGGATCAGATCCGGTAACCGGAGCCGGGGACGGTGACGATGACGGGCGGCTCGCCCAGCTTGCGGCGCAGGGTCATCACGGTCACGCGCACGACGTTGGTGAACGGGTCCGTGTTCTCGTCCCAGGCCTTCTCCAGCAGCTGTTCCGCGGAGACGACCGCGCCCTCGCTGCGCATCAGCACCTCCAGGACGGCGAACTCCTTCGGCGCGAGCTGGACTTCCTTGCCGTCGCGGAAGACCTCGCGGCGGTTCGGGTCGAGCTTGATGCCGGCGCGCTCCAGGACGGGCGGCAGCGGCACGCTGGTGCGCCGGCCCAGGGCACGCACGCGTGCCGTCAGCTCGCTGAACGCAAAGGGCTTGGGGAGGTAGTCGTCGGCGCCGATCTCCAGGCCCTCGACCCGGTCGCTGACGTCGCCCGACGCCGTGAGCATCAGCACGCGTGTGGGCATGCCGAGTTCGACGATCTTGCGGCAGACGTCGTCGCCGTGCACCAGCGGGAGGTCACGGTCGAGGACGACCACGTCGTAGTCGTTGACGCCGATGCGCTCCAGGGCGGCCGCACCGTCGTACACGACGTCGACGGCCATGGCCTCCCGGCGCAGTCCGGTGGCCACCGCATCGGCGAGCAGTTGCTCGTCCTCGACGACGAGTACGCGCACGTCGCTTGTCCTTCCTGTGTCCACCCGCGTAGCGCCTCCAGGGCGCACGCGGGCAGGGTCTACGTGGGAGTGTTGGTCTCCATCCTGCCCTTTTCGGCCATAAGTCGGCGGTAAGGCGGGGAACCGGGGCCCTGGGGGAGCCTGCGGCAGCCGGGAATACGAGATTTTCTCCTCGGGTTGAGGTTTCCGTGGGAGGGAGCGCGGGGAGGACCGATTACACCCCGCGATCACGCTCTGCATGTACCGCAGCACCATGTGGTACGCCGCAATCCGCTTTCCGCAGAGCGGGCGTGGGTGTCCGGCACCGTCGCCGCCCAGCCCGGGCTGCGCTGGGCATCCACAGGAGACGTGATCGCCCCTTCCGAACGGCACACCCCCGTGCCACCGACCCACGACCCAGGACGAGGGGGCGCAGCATGGACGCATTCACCGCAGGACTTCTGCAGCGCATAAGGGCGACCGAGTCCGACCTGACGCGGGCTCGTGACGAGGGCGACGACTTCCTCGTCGAGGTGGAGCAGGGCGAGCTCGACGACCTGCGCCGCCTGGCAGCCGAACACGGTGTGGAGGTCGGCGCCGCCAGCGTCTGATCCACCAGCACGCGCACGACGACAGTCCCCGGCGAATCCAGCGCCGGGGACTGTTGTGTGTGGGGGGCGTGGTTCTTGGTCAGTCGTGCCAGGCGCCGAAGTCCTCCAGGAGGCGCTGAAGGGGCTCGAAGACGCCCGGTGTGGCCGCGACCGTCAGGGCGTACGACGGGGGCTCTGCGGGCCGTCCGCCGGTCAGGGCGCCTGCTTCGCGGGCGATGAGGTCACCGGCGGCCAGGTCCCATGGGTGCAGGCCCCGCTCGTAGTAGCCGTCCAGGCGGCCCGCGGCCACGTCGCACAGGTCGACCGCGGCCGAGCCGCCGCGCCGGATGTCCCGCAGGAGCGGGATGAGTTTGTGTACGACGTCGGCCTGGTGGGCGCGGACTTCGGAGACGTAGTTGAAGCCGGTCGAGACCAGGGCCTGGTCGAGGGGCGGCGCCGGGCGGCAGGTCAGCTTCCGCTCACCGTCCCACGCGCCCGTGGCCCACGCTCCGCCGCCGCGTATCGCGTGGTACGTCTCACCGCGCATCGGCGCCGCGACGACACCGACGACTCGCTCGCCGTCCTGCTCGGCCGCGATGGAGACGGCCCAAGTGGGCAGTCCGTACAGGTAGTTGACGGTGCCGTCGAGCGGGTCGATCACCCAGCGGATGCCGCTCGAGCCCTCGACGGAGGCGCCCTCCTCGCCGAGGAAGCCGTCGTCGGGGCGGCGGTCGGCGATCAGTCCGGTGATCAGCTTCTCGGCCGCGATGTCCATCTCGGTCACGACGTCGATCGGGCTGGACTTGGTGGCGGCGACCGCGAGGTCGGCCGGGCGGCCGTCACGCAGCAGCTCGCCCGCCTGTCGGGCGGCCTCCTGGGCCAGGGCGAGCAGGTCCGAGTGCAGGGGGTCGGTCACGGCGCTCCTCACGCGTACGTGCTGTCGGCGCCCGCGGCGGCGGGACGGGGGGCACGGGCCGGGCAGCAGCCCGCCGGGCAGAGGTGGTGGCTCGGGCCCAGGGCGCCCAGGGCGCACGGTGTGACCTCCTGGCCGCGCTCGACGGCGGCCCGCTCCAGGACGAGGTCGCGGATCGCGGCGGCGAACCGCGGGTCGGCGCCGACGGTGGCGGAGCGGCGCAGCGGCAGCCCCAGCTCCTCGCCCTTCGCCTTGGCCTCCGTGTCGAGGTCGTACAGGACCTCCATGTGGTCGGAGACGAAACCGATGGGCGCCATGACGACCGCCGGGGCCCCGGCCGCGTGCCGCTCCTCGAGGTGGTCGCAGATGTCGGGCTCCAGCCACGGGATGTGCGGGGCTCCGGAGCGCGACTGGTACACCAGCTGCCAGGGGTGGTCGACGCCGGTGCGCTCGCGCACGGCGTCAGCGATCAACTCCGCTACGTCCAGGTGCTGCTCGACGTAGGCGCCGCCGTCGCCGTGGTCCTCGACCGGGCCGGAGGTGTCCGCGGCGGCCGTCGGGATCGAGTGGGTGGTGAAGGCGATGTGCGCGCCGTCCCGGACGTCCTCGGGGAGGTCGGCCAGTGACCGGAGCACGCCGTCGATCATGGGCTCCAGGAAGCCGGGGTGGTTGAAGTAGTGCCGCAGCTTGTCGATCTTCGGCAGCTCCAGGCCCTCTTCCTGAAGCTGGGCGAGCGAGTCCGCGAGGTTCTCGCGGTACTGGCGGCAGCCCGAGTACGAGGCGTAGGCGCTGGTGGCGAGGACCAGGATGCGGCGGCGGCCGTCGGCGACCATCTCGCGCAGGGCGTCCGTCAGGTACGGCGCCCAGTTGCGGTTGCCCCAGTAGACCGGCAGGTCCACGCCGTGGTCGGCGAAGTCCTTGCGGAGGGCGTCGAGAAGGGCGCGGTTCTGGTCGTTGATCGGGCTGACCCCGCCGAACAGGAAGTAGTGCTGCCCGACTTCCTTGAGGCGTTCCTTGGGGATGCCGCGCCCTCGCGTCACGTTCTCCAGGAACGGAACCACGTCGTCCGGGCCCTCCGGGCCGCCGAACGAGAGCAGGAGGAGGGCGTCGTAGGGGGTGGCATCGAGCGCGTCTGGCATGACTCGATCCTGCCACCCGCTCCTGACAGCCGGGAAACGGCGGGGTGAGCAGTGCGGTCCCGGTGGTGCATGTGGGTGACACGGCTCGTAACCTGTATCAGCCCCCTTTACGCCTTACCTCAGCCCGCGCCGGGCCCGTGCCCGGCCGCGGGACACCCGCACCCGCCGTACCGGAGACCTCGTGCCCAGCCCCTACCTCGCCCTGTTCGCCGCCCCCGGCTCCAAGGGCTTCGCCGCCGCCGGCTTCCTCGGGAGGATGCCGCTGTCGATGATGGGCATCGGCGTCGTCACGATGATCTCCCAGCTCACCGGCCGGTACGGGCTGGCGGGCGCCCTGTCGGCCACCATCGCGCTGGCGGCCGCGGTCGCGGGCCCGCAGGTGTCGCGGCTGGTGGACCGGTACGGGCAGCGGCGGGTGCTGCGCCCGGCGACGCTGGTGTCGCTCGTCGCGGCGGCACTGCTGCTGTTCGCCGCGCACTACGAGTGGCCGGACTGGGTGCTGTTCGTGGCCTGCGTCGGGATCGGCTGCGTGCCGAGCATCGGGGCGATGATCCGTGCCCGCTGGGCGGCCCTGTACCGGGGCACCCCGCAGTTGCACACCGCGTACTCCTTCGAGTCCGTGGTGGACGAGATCTGCTTCATCTTCGGGCCGATCATCTCCATCGGCCTGTCCACGGCGTGGTTCCCCGAGGCGGGACCGCTGCTCGCCGCCTGCTTCCTGGCGGCCGGGGTCTTCTGGCTCACCGCACAGCGCGCGACCGAGCCGAAGCCGCATCCGCGCGAGCACCGCGGCGGCGGCAGCGCGCTGCGCGCACCCGGTCTGCAGGTCCTGGTGGCCACCTTCGTGGCGACCGGAGCGATCTTCGGGGCCGTCGACGTGGTCACCGTGGCCTTCGCCGAGGAGCAGGGGCACAAGGGCGCGGCCAGCCTCGTGCTGGCGATCTACGCCGCGGGCTCCTGCGTAGCAGGAGCCGTGTTCGGGCTGCTGCGGTTCCACGGGTCGCCCGAACGTCGCTGGCTGCTGGGCGTGTTCATGATGGCCGTGAGTATGATCCCCCTCCTACTGGTCGGAAACTTGCCGTTTCTGGCCGTGGCGCTGTTCGTTGCGGGTCTGTCCATCGCTCCCACGATGATCACGACGATGTCCCTCATCGAAGAGCACGTACCACGCGCGCAGCTCACCGAAGGCATGACCTGGGTGAGCACAGGGCTCGCGGTCGGGGTCGCACTCGGCTCCTCCGTGGCCGGCTGGGTGATCGACGCGGCCGGAGCGCGTGCCGGGTACGGGGTTCCGGCAGTGTCCGGAGCCGTCGCGGTCGCGGTCGGTTTCCTCGGGTATCGCCGGCTCAGCAGGCCGGCTCCGCGTCGGGGAGGCACCGTTGAGCACCACAGTGAGCGGCAGGAACGGCACGTGGCGTAACTGGGGCGGCACGGTCGCCGCCCGGCCGGCGCGGCAGGTCGAACCCGCCTCCGTGGACGAACTGGCCGCGGCCGTACGGAAGGCGGCGGAGGACGGGCTGACGGTGAAGGCCGTCGGTTCCGGGCATTCGTTCACGTCCGTCGCCGCCACCGACGGTGTGTTGATCCGTCCTCAACTGTTGACCGGCATCCGCAATATTGACCGCGAAGCCGGGACGGTCACGGTGGAGGCCGGCACCCCGCTCAAGAGACTCAACATGGCTCTCGCCCGTGAGGGCCTGTCGCTCACGAACATGGGCGACATCATGGAGCAGACGGTCTCCGGGGCCACCAGCACCGGCACCCACGGCACCGGCCGCGACTCGGCCTCGATAGCCGCCCAGATCAAGGAGCTTGAGCTGGTTACGGCCGACGGCTCGCTGCTGACGTGCTCGGAGAAGGAGAATCCGGAGATCTTCGCGGCCGCGCGCACAGGTCTCGGCGCCCTCGGCATCATCACCGCGATCACCTTCGCCGTGGAGCCGATCTTCCTGCTCACGGCCCGTGAGGAGCCGATGAGTCTGGACCAGGTCACCAGCCGGTTCGACGAACTCTGGGCGGAGAACGAGCACTTCGAGTTCTACTGGTTCCCGCACACCGGCAACACCAACACCAAGCGCAACAACCGCAGCGCGGGCCCGGAACAGCCGGTGGGGCAGCTCGCGGGCTGGTTCGAGGACGAGTTCCTCTCCAACGGCGTCTTCCAGGTGGCCCAGTGGGCCGGCCGCGCGGTACCGGCCACCGTCCCGGCGATCGCCCAGATCTCCAGCAAGGCGCTGTCCGCGCGGACTTACACCGATATTCCCTACAAAGTCTTCACTTCGCCGCGCCGGGTGCGCTTCGTGGAGATGGAGTACGCCGTTCCGCGCGAGGCCGTCGTCGAGACGCTGCGCGAACTCAAGAGGACGGTCGACCGATCCGGCCTGAGGATCAGTTTCCCCGTCGAGGTGCGCACGGCCCCCGCGGACGACATCACGCTCTCCACGGCGTCCGGCCGCGACACCGCCTACATCGCCGTCCACATGTTCAAGGGGACGCCCTATCAGGCGTATTTCACCGCCGCCGAACGGATCTTCACCGCGCACGAGGGCCGGCCGCACTGGGGCAAGGTGCACACCCGGGACGCCGAGTACTTCGCCGGGGTCTACCCCCGGTTCGGTGAGTTCACGGCGTTGCGGGATCGGCTCGATCCCGAACGGCGGTTCCAGAACGACTACTTGCGGCGGGTGCTGGGGTCGTAGCCGACTCGGGACGCAGGCGCACAGCGATTGGTTCCGTTTCTGCCGATTGCGTGAAGTGCGCCACGTTCAAGATCCCGAAAACCCGCGCTCGGGCGGCCAAGTCCGACCCCTTGCCAGAAGTTGGGCGGCGAGCCAATCCACGCACGTGGTCCAAATGGAGTACTGTTGCGAGCCCTGGGTCCGGTCTCCCGCCAGGGCGTCCGTGGCCTTCAAGGACCGCCGTGAGGGGGCTAGTTGCACAGGGTGACGGAGTTTGTCACTTAGCGTTGCGAATAGGTAACCGTGCCATAACGGCGTTCCAGGGCCCCGGCCCGACACGCCGGGCAACTCGGCAAGGTTGTGGCAGGCTGCACCCGGGCAGGCCACACTCGACTAGCGGAAGCAGCGACGCACGTGACGTCGGCAGGCACCACCCGGGAGGTCCCCATGCCCGAACTGCGTGTCGTGGCCGTCTCCAATGACGGCACACGGCTGGTGCTCAAGGCTGCCGACTCGACGGAGTACACCCTTCCGATTGATGAACGGCTGCGCGCCGCCGTGCGCGGCGACCGGCCGCGCCTCGGCCAGATCGAGATCGAGGTGGAGAGCCATCTCCGCCCGCGTGACATCCAGGCGCGTATACGTGCGGGTGCGACCGCGGAAGAGGTCGCACAGATGGCCGGAATTCCGGTCGACCGCGTACGCCGCTTCGAGGGTCCGGTGCTGGCCGAGCGCGCCTTCATGGCCGAGCGGGCCCGCAAGACACCCGTCCGCAGACCCGGCGAGAACGCCGCCGGACCTCAGCTCGGCGAGACCGTCCAGGAGCGGCTGCTGCTGCGCGGCGCCGAGAAGGACAGCGTCCAGTGGGACTCGTGGCGCCGTGACGACGGCACCTGGGAAGTCCTGCTGGTGTACGTCGTCGCGGGCGAACCGCACTCGGCGAGCTGGACGTACGACCCGCCCCGGCGGCTCGTACAGGCCGTCGACGAGGAGGCGCGCTCGCTGATCGGCGAGTCCGAGGACCTCGCCTCGGCGGAGCCCAGCTTCCCGTTCGTGCCGCGCATCGCCCGGCTGCCGCGCGATCGCCCGATGGACCGCCCGGACCGTCCGGTGCTGCCGTCGCCCTCCCCCGAACCCGAGGTGGAGAGCACCGGCGAACGCGACTCGCTGACCAGCCTCCTGGAGGCGGTGCCGAGCTTCCGCGGCGACATGGTCGTCCCGGAACGCCCGGCGCCGGATCCGGTGGAGGAACCTCCCTCCGCCCCCGAACCCGCCGAGGAGGAACCCCCCGCGCCCGCCGCCTCGGCCGGGGCCGGTTCCGCCTACGCCGACGTCCTCATGCCCCGGTCCGTCGGCAGTCACCGCGACCGCCTGATCGGCTCCACCGACCGCCAGGCCGAAGCCGACGGGGTCCGCCCCGGCCGCCGGGCAGCGGTGCCGAGCTGGGACGAGATCGTGTTCGGGACACGGCGGAAGAAGCAGGAGTAGTAGGTCGTACGACAGTGGGGCCCGCGCCTGACCAAGGCGCGGGCCCCACTGTCGTACGGCTGCACGGCTATTGAGGATCCGGCCCGACGGCGACCGGCCGGGACGGATCCGCGGACCACTCCGACCAGGACCCGACGTACAGCGCCGCCGGAATTCCCGCTACCGCCAGGGCGAGCACCTCGTGGGCGGCGGAGACTCCCGAACCGCAGTACACGCCGACCTCCGGGCCGTCCTCGGACACGCCCAGGGTCTTGAACCGGGCCCGAAGCTCGTCCGCGGCGAGGAAGCGGCCGTCCGGCGCCACGTTCTCGTTCGTTGGCGCGGACACGGCGCCCGGAATGTGACCGCCTACCGGATCGATCGGCTCCACTTCTCCCCGGTACCGCTCCCCCGCCCGCGCGTCGAGCAGCACGCCGCTCCGGGCCAACGCCGCGGCCCCCTCGGCATCCAGCATGTCCACCGCCCCCGGCACCGGCTGGAAGTCGCCCTCGGCCGGCACGGGCACGGTCGTCTCCAGCGGGCCCTGCCAAGCGGGCAGCCCGCCGTCGAGGACCCGCACCTCCGGATGCCCCGTCCAGCGCAGCAGCCACCACGCGCGTGCCGCGGCCCAGCCCTGGCCGCCGTCGTACACGACCACAGGGGCCGCTGACGAGACACCGGCCCGGCGCATGGCCGTACCGAATTCGGCCATGCCGGGCAGCGGATGCCGGCCGCGCTCGCCCGGTGCCGACGCGAGTTCACGGTCCAGATCGACGTAGACCGCGCCGGGGAGATGCCCGGCCTCGTACTCGGCCCGCCCGTCGAAGGGCGGTTCACCGGCCGCCTTGGCCACGCTCAGCTGCCAGCGGACATCGAGCAGGACGGGCGGGGTCGGTCCCGCCAGCTCGCTCGCGAGTTCGGTTGCGGAGATGATGGCGTTCATGGCCACCATCCTTGCGTATGGGGTGGCCGCATCGTCCATGTCCGACTACTCTGCTCGGCCGGACAGCCCCGATCACGAGGCGTACGGGATCGGGCACATGCTGTACAGCGGATCGACATCCGTCGGCAATCGCACCGAAATGGTCAAGGAACCGCACACCGGGCATTCTCCGGGCATGGGCCCGCAAAGACGGCGGCGCGCCCGGAGCGCGCGGTCCCATGGGGGTGCGAGCATCGGCACGGGGGTCCGCAGAGCGGTGGCGACACGGCTGCCGCAAGGGGTCGAGGAGAGAGTGACGATGACCGAGGCACGGGGGTCGGCCGGCCCGAACGGCGAAACGCACGCGCCCGGCACGCCCTGCTGGGTGAGTCTGATGGTGCACGGGCTGGCCACGACCCAGGAGTTCTACGGGGCTCTGTTCGGCTGGGAGTTCCGGCCCGGCCCCCAACAGCTCGGCCCCTATGTGCGGGCGCTGCTCGACGGCTCCGACGTGGCCGGCATCGGCCAGCTTCCGCCGGACCGGCACCTCCCCATCGCCTGGACGCCCTACCTGGCCTCGGACGACGTCGATCTGACCGCCGAGACGGTACGGCTGTGCGGCGGCACCGTCGGGGTGGGCCCGCTGGACGCGGAGGATGCCGGGCGGCTGGTGATCGGTTCGGATCCCTCGGGCGCGGTCTTCGGCGTGTGGCAGGCGGCGGCGCATCGCGGCACGGCCATCGCCGGGGTGCCCGGCACTCCGGCCTGGCACGAGTTGCTGACCTTCGAGACGGCGAGCGTCGCCAAGTTCTACGAGACCGTGTTCGAGTACGACGAGGAGCCGGTGATCTCCGCCGACTTCGACTACGTGACCCTGCTCATCGACGGCCGCCCGGTCGCCGGTATCCACGGCGTCGGCAACTCCCTCCCCCGCGACCGGGGTCCGCACTGGGTGACGTACTTCGAAGTCGCCGACGCCGACGAGAGCCTCGCCCAGGTCGCCGACCTCGGCGGGCATGTCCTGGGGCCGGCCCACGACACCGAACACGGCCGCGTGGCCACGGTCGCGGACCCCGAGGGCGCCAGGTTCTGCCTGGTCCAGAGCCCGGCCTGAGCTCAGACCGGTGAGCCCGAGCCGCGAGGACAGCTTGCCCTCCCGTCTCAATGGCCGAGCCCGGCGCCTCCGTCGACCGGGATCACGGCGCCGCGCACATATCCGGCACCGGCCAGGAACGCCACCGCGTCGGCGACCTCTTCGGGCCGGGCGAGGCGTCCGGCCGGGGTCCGGCTCAGCAGGTCGCGGCGCT
This sequence comes from Streptomyces sp. NBC_00457, assembly GCF_036014015.1. Lineage (NCBI taxonomy): Bacteria > Bacillati > Actinomycetota > Actinomycetes > Kitasatosporales > Streptomycetaceae > Streptomyces > Streptomyces sp. NBC_00457. The sequence goes on from NZ_CP107905.1 coordinate 3,077,341, forward strand.
GCGCCTCGGTGAGCGCTCGGCTCATGTCCGTCTCGGTCAGACCGGGCGCCACCACATTGCAGGTGATGTCCCTGGGGCCGAGTTCATGGGTCAGCGACCGGGCGAAACCGACCAGCCCCGCCTTCGCCGCCGCGTAGTTGGACTGTCCGGCGGCTCCGTGCAGCGCCGCCGTGGAGGAGATCAGCACGATACGGCCGTGGCCTTCGCGGAGCATCCCGCGTATCGCGCGCCGGGCGACCCGGAAGGCACCTGTGAGGTTGGTGTCGACGACGGAGGTGAAGTCCTCCTCGGTCATCTGCGCCAGCAGACGGTCGTGGGTGACGCCCGCGTTCGCGACCAGGACGGTGACGGGCCCGTGGGCGGCCTCGGCCTCCTTGAAGGCCTGGTCCACCTGCTGACTGTCCGTCACATCGCAGCGTACGGCGAGGAGTCCCTCGGAGACCGGGGGTTCAGCGCCCCGGTAGGTCACCGTGACCCGGTCCCCCGCCCTCGCGAAGCGGAGTGCCGTGGCCAGTCCGATCCCCCTGTTGCCCCCGGTCACGAGAACCGACCGAGCCGGTGCCTGTTCCATTGTCTCCTCCATGCCTCTTCCGCTGTTCCTGTGCTTTCTCCGCTTCCGATGTCCCGGTTCCGCTGTTCTCGCTGCTGGAGTCCCGCGCGCGCAGCCCGACGACGGACACGGCGAACCCGACGAGGGCCAGTACGGCGGTCCAGAACGTGGCCGCGTACATCGCGTCGAGGAAGGCACGGTCGGCCGTGGCCGCCAGTTCCGGCAGACGCAGCGAGCCGGCCAGCGAGCGTGCCGCCTCGGCCGAGGTCCGGGCCTGCTCTTCGGCGCCCGCCGTCAACCCCTGTGCGTCACCGGGCAGTTCGGCGTCCGCCATCCGCGCCCGGTACACCCCGGAGAGGACCGAGCCTGCCATCGCCACCCCGAGCGTCCCGCCCACCTGCCGTGTGACGCTGTTGACGGCCGATCCGGCGCCCGCGAGATGCGGCGGCACCCCGCTCATCATCACGGCCGTGACCGGCGTACCGACCAGACCCATCCCGAACCCCTGCACCCACAGCAGCGCGGCGACGGTCAGGATGGAGGTCCGTCCGTCGAACCACAGATAACCGACGTACGTGGCGGCCGTGGCCAGGACTCCGGCCGCGACCGTCCACCGGGCCGACAGCAGCCGGCTCATCGCCGGGGAGGCCTGGCTGCCCAGGACGATGCCGACCGCGGCGGCGATCATCACGGTTCCGGCGTCGGCGGGGGAGAGTCCGCGGGGCCCCTGGAGATAGAAGGCCGCGTAGAACAGATGCCCGGCCAGCGCCATGAACGCGATCAGCAGCACCACACTCCCGGCAGTGAACCCGGGCTGCCGGAACAGTCGCAGGTCCAGGCTGGGGGCTGGGGACCTGCGCTGACCGGCCACGAAGGCGGTGAGCAGTGCGCCGCCCAGGAGGAGGGGGAGGAAGACGTGCGGGCCGTACCAGGTCCGTCCGTTGCCGAGTTCGATGATCCCGTAGACCACGCCGCCGAGGCCGAGCACCGACAGGCCCATCCCCGGCAGATCGAGCACCCGGCGCCGGGGACCCTTCAGTTCGGGTACGACGGCCACCACCCCGGCCAGACACAGGGCCACGATCGGCACGTTGACCAGGAACACCGAACCCCACCAGAAATGGCTGAGCAGCGCCCCGCCCACGACCGGGCCGACGGCCACGCCCAGACCGCTGGACGAGCTCCAGATCGCTATCGCCCGGGTGCGTTTCTCCTCCGGAGTGCTCTGCACGATGACCGACAGAGTCGCGGGCATCAGCAGCGCACTGCCCGCGCCCATGAAGGCCCGCGCCACGATCAGCCAGGCCGGGCTCGAGGCGAACGCCCCGGCGCCGGAGGCCGCGCCGAACAGTGCCAGACCGGCGATGAGGGTGGTGCGGGGGCCGAACCGGTCGGCCAGCGCGCCGCCCGCGAAGAGGGTGCCGGCGAAGACCAGGGTGTAGGCGCTCGCCACCCACTCCAGTTCGGCGGGGGTCGCGCCCAGGCCCTCGTCCGGGTCGGCGAGGGTGGTGACGGCGACGTTGAGGACCGAGGTGTCCAGCCAGATCAGCATCTGGGCGCAGACCACGACCACCAGGACGGGCCACGCCCGGGACGGCGCGGCCTTCTCTTCCGTCGGGCTCACGGTGCTCATCGGATGCCTCCGTCGTCCGTGGTGTCGCCGAGGTGCCCGTAGCCGCGCAGCGCCCGGTCGACCAGCGCGTCGGCGGCGCCCGTGTAGCGGGCTGGGTCGAGCAGTTCGGACAGCTGGTCGGTGGTGAGCCGGGCCGACACCTCGGGATGGCCGGACAGCACCTCGCCGATCGTGCGCCCGGTGTCGGCGGCCTCGGCCGAGGCGGCGGTCAGCAGCTTCTTCGCCCGTACCTTGCCGAGCACCGGGGCGAGCGCCACCGTCAGCCGTTCGGTGACGATGGCGCCGCCGGTCAGTTCGAGATTGGCGAGCATCCGTTCGGGGTGGACGATCAGCCCCTCCGCGAGTTCGACGGCCGTGTGTGTGGCCCCGCCCGCCAGCCGCAGAGCCTCCCGCAGCGGCTGCCACTCCGCGTGCCACGCCCCGGCGGGCCGCTCGTCCTCGGCGAGCATGCACTGCGCCAGTACGAGGGCATGGGCGGGCACTTGACGGGCCGCCGCCACGATCAGCGTGGCGAGCGCGGGGTTCCGCTTCTGCGGCATCGCCGAAGAGGCCCCGCGTCCCGCGGCCGCGGGCTCGGACACCTCGCCGATCTCGGTACGGGACAGCGTCTGCACATCGAGCGCGAACTTCCCGAGCGCTCCGGTGACCAGCTGAAGCACCGCGCCCAGTTCGGCGATCGGAGTGCGCACGGTGTGCCACGGCAGCACCGGCTCGGCCAGCCCCAGTGCCTCGGCGAAGGGGGCGAGCAGTTCCACGCCGCCCTCACCCGCCCCGCCGTCCAGTGCCGCGTACTCGCGGTACGCGGCCAGGGTGCCTGCCGCGCCGCCGAGTTGGGCCGGTAGCGCGGATGCGACCGTACGGACCCGGGCCAGGGCGTCGGCGACGAGTTGGAGCCAGCCCGCTGCCTTGAGGCCGAAGGTGGTGGGCACCGCGTGCTGGGCCAGGGTGCGCCCGGCCAGGACGGTGTGGCGGTGGGTGTCGGCCAGCGCGGCCAGGGCGGCGCCGGTGCGTTCCAGGTCGGTGGCGATCAGGCCGAGCACTCTGCGGGCGACCAGCATGGCCGCCGAGTCGAGGATGTCCTGGCTGGTCGACCCGCGGTGCACGTACTCGGCGGCTGCCACGTCCCTGGCGGCGACCACCTCGGTGAAGGCGCTCACCAGCGCGACGACCGGGTTGGCCGCGGCCCGGGCCGCATGGGCCAGGGCGACCAGGTCGAGGCGGTCCGCGTGGGCCACCGAGGCGATCGCCTCCACCGCGGCGGCGGGCGTCAGCCCGACGGCGTGCTGGGCCCGGGCCAGCGCCACTTCGGCGTCCAGCATCGCCTGCAGCCATGCCTCGTCGGTCACCTCGGCCGCGACGGGCGTGCCCGCCCAGGTCGGGGCGAGCAGGCCCGCGTCGGTGCCCACAGACATCCCGTTCACGCTCTTCGGCCCCCTGCGTCTGGTGTCTGACGTACAGTCAAAGTGCTGGCGGACAACGCCACTTCGTTCCCCGCCAGCTGCAGAGCCGCCCGCGCGATCGCGTCCGAGTCCTCCAGCGTCACCGAGCCGACGCCCGGCCTGATGCCGACCGCCGTCACCCAGCGCACGCCCTCCGTCGGCACCCCGAAGGCGAACCGGCGCGGATGCGCCCGGCCCGCCGCGTCCACGAGCCGGGGCGGGCTTCCTGTCACCGCGAGTCCACCCGTCTCCCAGCCGGTCAGCCGGTACGGGCCGCACTGGCCGGCCGTCAGCAGCCCCCGCAGCAGCGGATTCGTGCTCCGCCGCAGATCGACAACGGGCAACCGCGCCTCGACCAGTGCACTCACCAGCACCTCAGGCGCGGACACCAGCTCCGCGTCCACGAGGAAACCGCCTTCGCGTGCCGAGGGCCGCACCCGCATCCGCGGACCGACCATGTGCAGTACCTCGGCCTCGATCAGCGCGATCAGCTGCTCGATCCGGAAGGCCGGCGGACCGATCGAGGTGAACGCGTTCAACGGCGTGTACCAGCCGTCCAGTTCGGCACGGTACGACTCACCGGAGACACCGCCGTGGTCGACCACCAGCCGGATCTCGTTGCGCAGATCCCGCAGGGCGTCCAGCGCGGCCTTCAGCGGCCCGCTCACATTGCCCAGCCGGGCCTCGGCGACATCCCGCCGCAGGTGGTCCAGCAGCCAGTGCCGGAAGTCGTCCCGGCCGGCGAAGGTCCGCTCGCCGTACGGACGCTCGATCCGCTGCCAGTCCCACCGCTCACCGGGCGGCACCGCGTACCGGTCGAGCAGGGCCGCTTCCCCGGCCCCGGCAAGACAGGCCCCGGCAAGACAGGATCGTACGAACTCGTCGGCGGCCCCGGGCCCGTGGGCGGCCAGGATCCACGCCTCGTGGTAGACGGTGCGGACCTCCCGGTCGATCAGCGGCCAGATGTCACTGCGAAAGGTGGCGAGCCGCCCGCCGTCCGCCCGCCGAAGCCCGGCGATGACTTCCGGGGTCAGGAACCGGGGGTGGTGGCGGCCGAGTGCGCCCTTCTCGTTCTCACCCCGGGCGTGGTACGGCACACCGCGCCGCGAACCGGCGTACAGGACCGGCTCGTTGCCGCTCGGGAGGTACACGAGTCCGGACTGGCTCTCCTTGAATGTGCCGCCGCGGCCCTCGGTGAGCAGCGCCACTTGGTCGAAGAAGTTCAGCCCAAGCCCGCGCAGCGCAACCGGCGTGCCCGGCGGGATGCCGCTCAGATCGGTGTCGGCCGGGTTGGCGGGACCGACATAGGCCAGGCCGTGCCGGTCGGCGAAGGAGCGCAGCTCCCGTTCCTCCTGGCTCGGGGTCAGCTCCCCGTGGCCGAGCGCCAGGACCACCGCGTCCATCCCGGACAGCAGGCCGCCGTCCTCCAGTGTCACCGTCTGCCGCCCGTCCGGGGCGTCGTCCAGCGCGACCGCGGTCGCCCGGTGCGTGTGGACCGTCACTCGGGGAGCGGCGGTGCGTAAAAGGTGCCGGAACACCCACTTCAGGTAGTGGCCGTGGAATGCCCGGGTCGGGTAGGTGTCCGGGCCTAGCCGCCGCGCCTCGTCCAGGACCCGGTCCGGGCAGCCCTCGGCGAACGCTCCCTGGCTGACCATGCGAGCCCACTCGTACAGGCTAGGCCCCGGCACCGACGGCCCCACGCAGTCCACGCTGTCGTCGGTGAACAGGGTCACCTGGGAGGCGACCGTGTTCATCAGCAGTTCGCCCGGCTGGTCGGTACGCCACACCGCGCCCGCGCCGGGCGGGTACGGGTCGACGAGGTGGACCACGACCGGACGGGTGGTTCCGGCGGTGCCGTCGGCGTTGGCGCAGATCCGCTCCAGGACCGAGAGCCCGCGTGGACCGGCACCGATCACACAGATGACGAGGGCGTCACCGGGCCCGCTCTGTGCCGGCCCGGTCAGTCCTGGCTCGGTCATTCCCTGCCCAGCCCGTCGCGCCAGCTCGGCCGCAGCGGCTTCCAGCCCAGCGCCGCACGGGCCCGGTCGTTCGCCGCCCCGCGCGCCGCGGTGAGCTGGTGGGCCATGAACCAGCCGAGCAGCCGGGGCGCCATCGCCGCCGGAACCGTGCGCGGGGGCGGCCCGCCCAGCGTGCGGGCGTAGTGCGGCAGCCACTGCACGGCCGGGGCCGGGTCGTCGTCCGTCACGTGGAAGACCCCGGTGGCATCCGACTCCACGGCCGCCACCGCGGCCCCCACGGCGTCCTCCACATGCAGGAACGACATGATCCCGGAGCCGCCCTCGGGCAGCGGAAGTTTCCCGGCCAGCACCCGCTGCCCGGTCCCGCCGTCACGGGCGTACGCGGTCCCGGCGCCGTACAGCGTGCCGTACCGCAACACCGCGCCCGCGAGGTCCGGGCCGCCGCCCAGGACCAGCCGCTCCAGCTCGGCGACGGCCCGTACGGTGGCGGCCCAGCCCGGGTCGGGGGCGTCCACGTACAGCGGTGCGTCCTCGTCGAGGACCGGATCCCCGGCCGGGGCGGCGGCGAAGGCGATGGACTGCGCGACCAGCCGCCGCGCACCGGCCGCCCGGGCCGCCGCGACCAGGTTGGCGGTGCCCTCGGTACGCAACCGCGCGGTCAGCGCGAAGGCCCCCGCGGAGTCGTCGCGCAGCAGCCGCAACGCCGACATCTGGTGGACGACCACCTCCGGCCTGGCGGCCGACACCGCCGCCAGCAGGGCCTGACGGTCGAGGGCGTCGGCGAACACGACCGCGTCCGCCTCCGGGGCCCCGGCCCGGGACTCCTCACGTACCAGCGCGCTCACCTGGTGTCCTCGCGCCCGGAGCGCGCCCACCAGCGGATGTCCGACCACTCCGGTGGCCCCGGCGACCAGCACTCGCACGGCTCAGCCCTCCCCACCAGAAGCGACAGGAGTGGCGACCCGCATCAGCAGGCGGCACGCCTTGTCCCCGTCCCGCAGACAGCTCTCGGCCCGGTTCTCCGTCAGGGTCACGCCGAGTCCCTCGGACCAGCCCGCGTGGATGTCGGTGCACGGGCACCGGTAGCCCTCCAGCGAACCGGACATCCGCACCATGGTGATGGCGAAGTTCCGCCGCAGGGTGAGCACGATCAGGTCGTCACCCTCCACCTCGGTGGAGGCGTTGCGCAGTTCCGGCGGGAACATGCGGTCCCCGCAGTCGTCGTAGCGGCGGCGCAGCTCCTCCAGGTCCTTGCCGCTGTCACCGGTGCCGGGGAGCGGGCCGCTCCGGCGAGCGACCTGCTGCGCGACCTTGAGGGCGACCTTGCGCATCGCCTCGGCGTTGATCTCGTTCGCGGCCTGCTGCCCGAACCGCGCGGCCACTCCCTGGTACCAGTTGGCGTCGTGCTGCCACCACAGCCGGTACGCCTCCGACGCCCGGGCACGGTGGTTGACTTCGCCGGCACCCGTTTCCGTACTCATGCGAGCTCCTTGGCGGCGAAGCGGTCGCGCATCACGCGTTTGAGGACCTTGCCGGTGGCGCCCTTGGCCACGTCGTCGGGCTTCATCGGCACGGCCCGGGTCACCGGGGGGAAGCCGGCTCCCGACAGGACCGCGTTGACCTGCCCGGTCCACGCCTCGTCGCCGTCTTTGTCGTCGGCGACGTCGTGCGTGAGCTGGAGCAGCGCGTACGCCTCGGCCTCTCCGTCGCCGTCCCAGTCGGCTCGTACGCCGGCCGGGGCGACCCCGACGACGGTGCAGTCGGCCAGTTCGGGCAGCTCCCGCAGCAGCAGTTCCTCGGTGCGGGTGCTGAACAGGATTCCGTCGCGGGTCCGGATGGCGTCGGTCGCCCTGTCCAGGTGGTAGAAGTTGCCTTCCTCGTCCTGGTAGGCGAGGTCCCCGGGAAGCCAGTAGCCGCCCAGCCGCATCCGGTTCCAGGTCAGCGAGTCGTTCCAGTAACCGGGCGTGATCGTCGGCGACTTCAGGCCGAGGCGGCCGATCTCCCCGGGCGGCAGCGGGGTTCCGTCCTCGGCGAGCACGGCGGCCTCGGCGAAGCTGAACGGCTTGCCGATGCAGCGCGAGTACGCGGAGGTGTCCTTGGTGTGCCGGTTGTGGAAGATCGAGTGGCCGACCTCGGAGGAGCCGAGCCCGTCGATGAAGACGGAACCCTCGACCCGACTGCGGCGCAGAACCCCGCCGTCCCTGCTGATCTCCTCGCGAACGCCGTGCCGCACCAGGGCCCGGATGTGCGCCTCGTGCGCCGCGTCGCCTGTGTTGAACCACACCTCGACGCTGGACAGGTCACGGGCCGCCAGGTCCTCCCCGGCCATCTCACCGAAGGTTCCGGCGAAGGCCAGTACCGTGCTCGGCCGGAACTCCTCGATGGCGTCGAGCACTTCGGTGCCGCGCTGGCTGGAGAGCAGCTTGATGTCCGCGCGCAGCAGCAGGCAGTACAGCAGAGTCGCGATGGAGGCGTTGTGCGGCCCCGGCAGCGCCACCAGGGTGCGCGCCATGTCGGCTCCGGTGGAGTAGCGCAGCCGGTGCACCTGCGAGTACATCAGCGTCCGGTGGGTGTGCGGCACTCCCTTGGGCATACCGGTGGTCCCGGAGGAGTGCGAGATGATCACCGGGTCGGTGGGGTCGTGCCGGTACGGGTACGACTGCGGCAACCGCTCGCGGAACTCCGGCCCGATCCCGTCGGCGGTCACGCAGAAGCCGAGCCCCGACTCCGGGCCCGACAGCACGGAGTGGTGCTCGGCGTCCGTGAACGCACCCACCGAACCCTGACGGCGCACGTACTCGCGGGCGATCTCGGGGCGCAGGTTGCCGTTGACGAGCGACGGGATCGCGCCGAGAGACGTCAGGGCCAGGTAGTTCACCGCGTTCTCGGCACTGGAGTGGGAGTGCACGGCGACCGGGTCGCGGGGTGCCACGCCGTGGGCCGCGTACCAGCCCGCGTACGTCTCGACGGCCTCGCAGAGCTGACGCAGCGTCAGCACCTCGGGACGGCTGCCGTCCGGCGCCTGCCAGCTGCCGTCCGTCCGCAGCACGGGCTCGTCGAGCGGGCGGCCGTACGCCTTCAGGCGCTCCAGGATGTTGCCGGCGCCGAGTTCGGTGTCGGAGCAGATCCGTGCCCGCTCCTGCCTACTGATGAGCATGGTTCTCCGTCTCGTTCCTTGCTTCAGTCCCGGCGGTGAGGATGAATGCGGGCGACCGGGGCTCGGTCACCAGGAGGTGACTGCCGCCGTCCCGGAGCAGTCGCCGGTGGGCGGCGGCCAGGTCGAACAGGCCCTGGATGCTTCCGGGGTGCCCGGCCGTCCCTGTGTCGTCGGCGTCGTACGCCTCGGCCGACCGGACCGACACCGGCGCCTCGCCTCCGGGACGGCCCAGCAGCACTGCCGCCGCCAGGCCGGCGGTCGCGGGCAGGTCCGGGACCGGGCGGCCGCTGTCGGCCAGTTCCCGGTATGCGGCGGCCAGACGCTCGCCGCCGCCCAGTTCCACGCCCAGCACCAGGACCCGGTCCAGCTCCGGGTCCTCCAGCAGCAGATCGGCCATGGCCAGCAGTTCGGCCACCGGGTCGTCGAGGGTGGAGAGGCTGAACATCTGCCCGGTGATCCCGAACTCCTGGCTCGTATAGCCCAATACGGCATTGGCAGTGGCCTGCATGAACAGCAGCGGGTTGTGGACCCGCCCGGAGACCATACGCCGACTGGCCAGGTCCGCCGTGGTGGTGTCCCCCATCAGAGTGGCCAGCGCCACGGCTGTACGAGCGCCGTCGCCGGGCCGTTCGGTGAGGCACTGCCTGCTGACGTCGAAGGCCAGCGGGCTGAAGGCGGACTCCACGAAGCCGGGGAGTCGGGGGAGCGGGATGTCGTCGTCGCGCCCGGTGCCGTGGGTCGCGGTGGCGGTCGCGAGGATGCCGAGGGGCGAGCGGAGTACGGTCTTCTCGGCCTGTTCCCTCTTCTCTGTCGTCATGGCCGCTCCAGCACGAGTGCGGTGTTGGCGCCCCCGAAGGCGGCGTTGATGGTGAGGGCCCGGCGCGGGTCGGCCTGGCGCGGCTGGTTCGGTACGTAGTCCAGGTCGCATTCGGGGTCCGGCCGGCCGTATCCGGCCGTCGGCGGCAGTACGCCGTCCATCAGGGCCAGCATCGTGATCACGAACTCCACGACGCCCGCCGCTTCCAGGAGGTGGCCGGTGGTGCTCTTGGTGGAGCTGACCGGTATCGACTCGGCGCGCTCCAGGAGGGCGGCCCGCAGTCCTCGGGTCTCGGCACCGTCGTTGTACTTGGTGCCGGTGCCGTGGGCGTTGACATAGCCGAGGGACGCGCCGTCCGGGTCCCCGGCGAGCCGAAGCGCCTGGCGTGCCGCGCGTGCGAGGCCGACACCTTCCGGGTGCGGCTGGGCGATGTGGTGGGCGTCCGTGGCCGCGCCCCAGCCCGCGATGGTCGTCAGCGGCCGGGCACCGCGGCGCCGGGCGTGCTCGGCGGACTCCAGCACGACGGCCGCCACCCCGTCGCCAAGAAGCAGCCCGCTGCGGTCGGCGCTGAACGGGCGCACCATGCCGTCGCGGGACAGTGCCCGGCCGGAGTCGAACTTGCCGAAGGTCTCCTCCTCCACCAGGTATCCGCCCGCGCAGACCGCCGTGTCGATCCGGCCGGAGGAGATCAGCCGGCAGGCGTGGATGATCGCGGCGGCGGAGGCGACACAGGCGTTGGTGAAGGTGAGCCGTGGCCCGGTGAGCCCGAGGCCGTCGGCCAGCAACTCGGCGAGGTGCGCGGGCACGGCGTCGGCGTTCCGGCCCGTTGGGCCGTCCTGGCCGTCCGGGACGGGCTCTGAGGATGGGGATGGGGAGTCGACGGCGGTTCGCCAGTAGCGGGTGACGCTGGTGTGGTCCCCGGCGACGCCGAGCAGGACCGCCGCCTCCGTGCCCGGGCGCAGGCCGGCCATGTCGAGGGCTTCCGCGCCGCACCGGGCGAGCGCGTGCCGTAGCGCCCAGTCCTCGACCGCATCGGGTCCGTCCGGGGCGGTGGCCGCCATCGGCGTACGGTACGGGCCGGTGTCGAACCTCGTGGTGGGTACGAACGAGGGGACTCCCGCGAAGACCCCGCGCCGGAGGGCCTCGGTGCCCGTACCGAACGCGGTGCGGACGCCGAATCCGGTCACCGTCACTTCACCGCTCATCGCCGCTGCCTCCCTCCACCCGGCCCGTCTGGGCGGCGCGCAGAAACGCGGTGAGCCGCCGGAGCGAGGTCAGCCCGGCGATGTCCTCGTCGGTGGGCTCCACGACCAGGCCGTAGCGCTCCTCCACCACATGCAGTAGCCACACCAACCCGAGGGAGTCCAGGACCAGTTCGGCGTCCTCGCCGAGGTCGTCGGGCAGCCCGGGGAAGATCTTGCGGTCCGACAGCAGCTCCCGGACGGTGTCAGTGGTGATGGCGGAAAGCGAGGAGTCCGCGTCGCTCGCCGTGGCTCCCGCGCTCATGCCTTCGCACCGCGCCGGACGACCTCGGCGACAAGCCCGCCGAGGGTCAGGGAGGCCAGCGGCTCGATGTCGGTGTCCGGAATCTCCACACCGAACCGCGACTCCAGCCGCAGGGTGAGCTCGATCAGGCTCAGTGAGTCCACATCCAGCCCACCGACGGTCACCGGGCTCTCGTCCGTGATGCCGTCACGGCTGGTCAGGATATTCATCTCGTCGATGACAGAGGTCAGGACGAACTCGCGGATCTCGTCTTCCAAGGTTGAGGTACTCATGATCAGAATCTCCAGTGAGTGGTTCACATACGTGAGTTGAGCGCCCCGTTAGGGGCGCGGGGAACTGCGCGACCAGCCACGACGCGCCCGCGGACGACAAACAACCGGGCGGAACCCCAACTCACCCAGCGGAGCGAAGTGTGGCCGCATGCCGCACCAGCTTTCCGTTGGACGTACGGGGCAGCGCCTCCAGGACCCGGACCACCCGCGGCAGCTTGTAATCGGCCAACCGCTCCCGGCACCAGCGCAGCAACTCCTCCGCAGAGGGGGCCTCATGACCGGCGGCCACAGCAACGAACGCCTCGGTCACGCCCTCATGGACCAGAACCGCCTGCTCGACCGCCGGATGCTCCCGCAACACGTTCTCGACCTCGGTGAGGTCCACCTTGAGCCCCCCGATCACGACGAGGGAGTCCGCACGCCCGTGCACCCGAACCGCCCCGGTGCCGTCCACCGTGGCCCGGTCCCGCGTGTGCAGCCACCCGTCCTCGTGCTGGCTGCCGCCCGAATCGAAGAGGTACGGCGACTCCTCAAGGGCGACATCCAGTTCCCCCTTGTGCTCCCGCACCACCACCCCCGGCGCGGCCTGCCCGACCGACGGCCGCAGCGTGCCACCGGCGTCCATGGCGACCACCCCGGTCTCGGTGGTCCCGTAAGACTCGCCGACAGGCACGCCGTACCGTTCGGCGAACCGTCCCGCCACCGCCGGAGGCATCAGCTCGCCGCCCGACACCGCGACCCGCAGCTCGGGCAGTTCGGGAGGATCGATGGCGGCGGCGAGCAGTTCGTAGTGCATCGGCACCCCGAACAGGGCGGTGATCCGGTGGTCCACAGCGGTGCGCAGGATGTCGCGCGCCGAGACCCGGGGCGCGAACACCACGGAGACACCGGCCGCCAGCGAATGCAGCAGCCCGGCGATCAGACCGAAGCTGTGCGCGGTCGAACTGAGCAGCAGCAGCCGGTCACCCTCCCCCGGCATCCCGGGAATCGCGGCGAACCGCTCCACCTCGGCGGCGAGCGAACGCACGGTCCTGCCGATCACCTTCGGCCGCCCGGTGGAGCCAGAGCTGAACTGAACCAGCCGGTGCCCGGTCGTCGCGGGCCACCCCGTCCCATGGCGCTCGGTGACGACCTCGTAGTCGGGCCGGAAACCAAACGTCGCCCGGACGTTGACCCCTGCGCTGACCATGAACTGCGGCCGGCAGGTCGCGCAGAGCGCCTCCACCTCGGCCGGTTTGAGCCGGAAATCGAAGAGCAGCACTTGCGCGCCCAGCCGCCACAGCGCGAGCAACACCTCGACCTGGGTGAAACTGGGCGGTGTCCGCAAGCCCACGGTGCTGCCCGGTCCGATGCCGTATCCGGCGAACACGGCGGCCTGCTTGCCGACCCGTTCCCGCAACGCGGCCCGGGTGACGGTCTCCTGCTGGTGTGTCAGATATGGCAGGCCGTCGTCCCGCGCGTCGAACAGCCGCTGGATGAAAGGGCCCATCTCGTCGTCCACGTCACCCACGAGGTCCACGAGCTCGCCCATCAGACCTCCTTGCAGAACTCGCCGATGGGCAGGCCGACATGGCGCTGGTCCTTGGCCAGATAGCCGAGCAGTTCGTCACCGGTCTGCAGTTCGGTGACGTTGAGGACCTTCCCGCCCGGGCCGAGCACCCGTACATGCCAGTCGTCCTGCACCGTCAGGCTGACCAGCTGCCCGTTCTCGGCGTGGGTGCGGATCTCGAGCAGCGGCCGGGATTCGAGCTTGGCCCGACCGACCACGACCCGCCGCGTCCGACCGTCGGCGCCGACCGCCAGCAGGGCCATCCCGGAGCCGACCTCGCTCAGGTAGCTGGTGCGGTTGTCGGGCCCGAGCGTGTACGAGTGCAGGGCACCGGCGTTGACCCGGAACGGCCTGGTCGGCATGTACGGCAGCGGATGGGTCTCGCTGCAGCAGAGCACGAACCCCGAGGAGTACGAGCCGACGAGGATGCCCTCGTCCTCATCGAAGTGCGAGCAGGTGTCCACGCAGACCCGGTCGCCGAGCCCGACATGCCGGATGCTCTCCACGGTCAGCGTGGACAGCTCCAGCTGCGGCGTGGTGGCCTCCAGCAGCCGCGCCAGCGCGAACACCTCGTCGGCGCTGCGAGGCGAGAAGAGGACGCCGTCCGAACCACGCTCAAGAACGTCGAAGACGATCCCGGCTTCCTCCAGGTCGTCGACGACGGTCACCAGCTTGCCCTCGGCGGGCTCGGCCGCCGCGAGCACGATCTCCAGCGGGATCTTGGTCGGATCGGCGAAATGGATGACGGTGTACGGCAACGCCATGGCACCCGCGCAGGACAGTTGCAGGGTGCGGTCGTCCCGTACATCGACGAAGCCGGCGATGGTCGCACCCTCGGCGGCACGATGCTCCGCGGCGACCGCGTCCAGTTCCTCCTGGGTACTGAACTGCCGCAGCAGGACGTCGATTCCGGCTCCGTCAGGGGAGGGTGCCGGAGCCGAGGACTTCGACTCCTTGGCGCCCTCGGCGCCCTTGGCATCCTTCGAGCCCCCGGTGCTCTTGTCGCTCAGCTTCTTCACGGCGGCCGTGGCCGGACCCGCGGCGACCAGCACCCGAGTGATGGTCGGCGGCAGCGTCCCGAGCAGCTCGGCATCGGTGGCCAGCACCCCGGCCATCCGGGAGTGGACGGCCGCGTCAACCACCGCCTGGAGCTGCGGCCGTGGGACTTCACGGAGATCGATCCACGCGAACCTCATGCGACACCTGCTCCGATCGTCGAGTAATGAGTCATGCTCATGTCATCGTTTGTCGTTCCGTCTGGACGCGTCGCCTGTCCCGTGTCGCCCGGCGCGGTGCCGTCACCGCCACGGCTATGCACGACCGCAGCGAGCCCAGCCACCAGAGAGGCAGGCGAGGGGGCCGAAAAGATCCGGCGGCCGACGGCCAGCCCCTGACAGCCGGAGGCCATCACCGCCCTGCCGTACTCGATGAGGTCGGAGCCGTCCGGCGACCCTCCGGCGGCCAGGACCGGGATGGGGCTGTGGGCCACCACCTCGGCCATCCGCTCGAGCGGCAGGGCGACGGAGGTCTTCACCATGTCGGCACCCAGGTCCGCGGCGACATTGACCAGATGAGCGAGGAGGGCGGGATCGCGCGGGTTGTCGATCCGGGGACCGCGAGGGTAGATCATCGCGATCAGCGGCATGCCCCAGTCATCACAGGAGCGGGCCACCGCCCCCAGATCCGCGAGCTGCTGCCCCTCGGTGTCCGAGCCGATGTTCACATGGACGCTGACCGCGTCCGCGCCGAGCCGCAGCGCCTCCTCGACGTCACCGACCAGCACCTTGGCATCGACATCGGCCGCGCAGGCGGTACTGGCGCTCAGGTGCACCACGAGCGCGCAGCTCTTGAGGATCTCCGGTGCGAGGGCCCGGGCCCGTCCCTTGTGGACGATGATCCCGTCGGCCCCGCCGGCGACCAGCGCCCGCAACAGGTCGTCCCATTGGCCGGCGGGGACGAGCGGGCCGTCCGACACGCTGTGGTCGAGCGGGACGAACAGATATCGGTCATCACCCGCCAACGACAGTCTTCGTAGACGCAATGACTTGCCAGTTTTCCGCATGGATAATGCGCCTCCCCAGCCCAAAAGGCTGAATGGCAAAGGTCCGGCAGCGGCTTCGATTGAAGTGTCCGAAAAACGACGGTCGTAGAACATTCAAGTTCTATCCCGCGTAAGCATTCATGGGCGATCTCCGGTTTGGCAAGGTGTGATCCCGGGTGAATTTCTATGCCAAGACCCGCAAGAATATTGAAAGCGAATTGACAGGAATGATGGGGTTGACGGCACCAAGGTGTGGTGTTCGTGGTGGATTTGTGCAGTAAATGGTCAGAAGGTGGGCACGGTGTGCTGTATACACACTCAGGCGACCTCCCCCTACCGCAGACGCATCGAGGCCCTATTGTTTGTTGGTGCCACGTGTCAACGGGCCCTTATTCTTTCGTGGATCCCGGCGGCCTTGTTCGGTAAATCGGACGAGGCGGCATCCTTGTTGAAATTGAATTCCCGGGATTAGGGTGACAGGCGCACTCCGGTTCGTGTTACATGCGAGGCCGTCCCCCACCTGAACCCGGATCGTTCCCCCGCTCCGGGCGTACCGGAAGTGATCCCCCATGCCCGATTCGACTTCCCAGACCGTTCCCGATCCCGAGACCGTCGGTCCCAGACCGGCCGCGTCACCATCGCCGGCCGAGAAGGGCCAGGCGTCGAGGGTCGCCGTCGCGAGCCTGGTCGGCACCACGATCGAGTACTACGACTTCGCCGTGTACGGCACTGCCGCCGCGCTCGTCCTCGGCCCCGCCTTCTTCCCCTCCGGCAATGCCACCGCTTCCTCCCTGGCCGCGTTCCTCACGTTCGCCGCGGCCTTCCTCTCCCGCCCCCTCGGCGTCGTACTGTTCGGCACGATCGGTGACCGGCTGGGCCGCCGAAAGGCCCTGGTCATCTCGCTGTTGCTGATGGGGGTGGCGACGGTCGGCGTCGGACTGCTGCCGACGTACGAGACCGCCGGACTCCTCGCTCCCGTACTGCTGGTGACGCTCCGTCTGCTGCAGGGCGTGAGCATGGGCGGCGAGTGGGGCGGGGCGGTACTGCTCGCCGCGGAGCACGCGCCGCCCGGACGCCGCGCGCTGTACGCGGCCATCCCGAACGTCGGCCCCTCGCTCGGCTTCCTCCTCTCCACCGCCGTCATCCTGCCCACCCTCAACATCGCGGGCCAGGACGGCTTCGCGGACGGCGCCTGGCGGATCCCGTTCCTGCTGAGCATCGTGCTGTTCGTGATCGGCCTGTGGGTGCGGTCGACGGTCTCCGAGTCACCTGTGTTCAGCTCGGCGGCCGGCCGTACGGCACCCGCACCCGTGTCCCGCTTTCCGCTCGGCACGCTCCTCAAGCAGCACCCCGGCCGGCTGCTGCTCGGCACCGGCGCGGCGATCGGCGGCTCGGCCGTCTACTATCTGACGATCGTCTACAGCCTGTCGTACGCGCCTCAGTCGCTCGGCATCTCCCGGAACACGATGCTGACCGCCGCGAGCATCGGCGCGGCGGCCGGAATCGCCCTCACCCTCCCGGCCGCCAGGCTGGCCGACCGGCTCGGCCGCCGCCCCGTGATGCTGACCGGAGCAATCGGCTCCGTGCTGTGGGCCGTGCCGATGTACGCCTCGTTGAGTTCACGCAACGGTCTGGTGATCACCGGCGCCTACACCGTCGGACTCATGCTGCTGGCGCTGATGTTCTCCCCCATGGCGACCTTCCTCGCCGAACTCTTCCCCGCGCGCCTGCGCTACACCGGAGCCTCCGCCACCTTCATCCTCGCCAACACCCTCGGCGGCGGCTTCGCCCCGTCCATCGCCACCTGGCTGAACAGCCACTGGGACTCACCGCTCGTACTGGGCTTCTACACCGGCGGCCTCTGCCTGCTGAGCCTCCTGTGCCTGCTCGCCCTGCCGGAGACCCGCGACCACGAATTCGACGCCTGACTGCCTGACCGGCTGACGGTTCGTATCAGTTCGACGCTCTGACGTCACGTCACGACGAGGAGACCGGCAGCACGTCCGGTGACAGTGCCGCCGCGTGTGACGTCGCCGCGGTCATACGGCGGCGATGGTGGCGGCGGCACAGGACCTCGTAGCCGATGTCGTCCGCCTGGTTGACGTCGCCGACGACGACCTGGGCACCCTCGACGACCATCGCGCCGCCTATGGTGCGGGCGTTGTGCGTGGCGCGGGCGCCGCACCAGCACAGGGCCTCGACCTGGAGGACCTCGACCCGGTCGGCGAGTTCGACGAGACGCTGGGAGCCCGGGAACAGCTTGGAGCGGAAGTCGGTCGTGATGCCGAAGGCGTAGACATCGAGGCCCAGATCATCGACCACGCGCGCGAGTTGGTCGATCTGCTCCGGCGCGAGGAACTGCGCCTCGTCCGCGATGACGTAGTCCGCGCGGCCACCGTGGGAGAGGTGGTCGACGAGGTAGGCGTACAGGTCCTGTCCGTCCTCGACCTCCACCGCGTCCGTGACCAGCCCGAGCCGGGACGACAGCTTGCCCTCGCCCGCACGGTCGTCGCGCGTGAAGATCATGCCCTGCAGTCCGCGCGCCGAACGGTTGTGCTCTATCTGGAGAGCCAGCGTCGACTTCCCGCAGTCCATCGTTCCGGAGAAGAACACCAGCTCGGGCATGGGAAGTTGAGCACCTTTCGGCAAGGATCTACGAGGGTGGGCGTCAGGAGCGTACTTCGAGCAGCGGGACCAGCTGCTCGGCAGGGGTCATCGAGCCGTGGTTGCCGACCATCGCCGACTCCTTCGGCTCCCGCTCCGAGGCGATGATCAGTACGTCGTCCCGGGCCGCCGCGACGACGTCGCCGATCCGGTCGTACACCCGCTCGTCGCATTCCCCGGGCTGCCCGAACCAGCCCGCCGCGATCGCCTCGTCCCGCGACGCCACCCAGAACTGCTCGCCGAGCACCTCGCGCCAGCAGGTCAGGACGTCGTTCTCGGCGCCCGGCACCGCGTAGACATGGCGGGCGCGGCCCTCGCCGCCCAGCAGGGCGACGCCGGCGCGCAGTTCCCAGTCCTCGTCGAAGTCGATGCGGTGCTGCTCGTCGAAGGGGACGTCGATCATGCCGTGGTCGGCGGTGACGTACAGCGCGGTGCGCGGTGGCAGTTGCTCGGCGAGGCGCTGGACCAGCCGGTCGACGTACATGAGCTGGCCGCGCCAGGTGTCGGAGTCGACGCCGAAGCGGTGGCCGGCGCCGTCGAGTTCGGCGTAGTACGTGTAGACGAGCGCGCGGTCGGCTGCGGCCAGTTGCTCGGCCGCGAGGTCCATGCGGTCCTCGCCGGTCAGCCGCCCGTGGAACGTTCCGCCGCTGAGCGCCACCTTCGTCAGCGGGGTGTTCTGGAAGGCGGGAGAGGTCACCTGGGCCGCGTGCACGCCCGCGTCCTGGGCCAGCTGGAAGACCGTGGGGTACGGCTGCCAGGGGCGCGGTGCGGTCCACGGATGCCAGCGCAGCTGGTTCATCAGCTCGCCGGTGGCCGGATTGCGGACGGTGTATCCGGGCAGGCCGTGGGCGCCCGGCGGCAGGCCGGTGCCGACGGAGGCGAGGGAGGTCGCGGTGGTCGCCGGGTATCCGGCGGTGAGCGGACGGCCCGTGCCCCCGCGCGAGCTGCTGATGAGGGAGGTCATGAAGGGCGCGTCCTGCGGGTGCGCCTTCAGCTGCTCCCAGCCGAGGCCGTCGATCAGGAACACGCAGTTGCGGTCGGCCGCGGTCAGCTCCGCGATGGCCGCGGTCATTCCGGGTACGTCCATGCCGGCGGCCAGCGTGGGAAGCAGGTCGGCGAGTGAGCCGCTGCCGTACTCGGGCCGGGGGGCGGAGTCGACGGTGAGGGGTTCCGGGTGGGTGTCCCAGGCTGGCTGAACCATCAGTTGTCGAGATCCGCTGTCGCCTCGGAGAGCGACTGGGCGAAGGCGAGAGCCTGGCGGACCGTCTCCGGGCCGTCGCCGGCCTCGCTGACCCGCAGGCTGAGGTCGTCGGCCGTCGAGCTGCCCGTGTAGCCGTGGTCGGCCTCGCAGTTCGGGTCGCCGCAAGCGGCGGGCTCCAGGTCGAGCCGGGAGACGGCGCCCCAGCCGATGGTCAGCACGACCTCTCGGGGCAGCGTGCCCGGCGTGTACGACTCCGGGTTGGCGACGACCCGGCTGACCACGACGGACGAGATCCGGCTGAGCTTGACCGACTCCGTGGAGGTCGTGGCGTACGGCGTCGGGGAGGTGCTGTCGGCCGCCTGCTCGTCGGTGTGGCTGACGATGAAGCGGTTGCCGGTGAGGACGAGCACCGTCACATGCCGCCGCACCTCGTTCTGGTCGAACGTCGTCTCCTGGTGGACCAGGAACGACCGCATGGGCTCGCCGCCCACAGCGGCCTCCACCGCCTCGGCCACGAGGGCCGGGTAGTAGCCGCTGCGCTCGATCGCCGCTCGCAGCCCCTGGGTCGTCGTACTGGTCTTGGCCATGACGCCATCCTACGGGGGCCCACTGACTGCGAGGCACCGGTCACGCCGGTCTCTCACAGACGCCGGTCGCTAGTACGCCGGAAGCGTTCGCGGGCCGAGGTCGTCGCGGGCGGGCGGGGGTGCCAGCCGCACGGATGCCCCGAGCACGCTGACTCCGCGCTGGGCCACGACGACCGGCTCCAGGGTCACCGCGACGACCTCCGGATGGTCGTCCACCAGCCGCGACACCCGCAGCAGCAGCTCCTCCAGGGCCGGGGTGTCGACCGGCGTCGAGCCGCGCCAGCCGAACAGGAGCGGTGCCGTCCGGATCGACCGCACCAGCGAGGTCGTCTCCCGGTCGGTGACCGGGACGATCCGGTGCGCCGTGTCGTCGAGCAGCTGGGAGGCGGCCCCGGCGAGCCCGAACGACAGCACCGCCCCGGCCGCCGGATCGATCACCGCCCGTACGACGGTGTCCACCCCGCGCGGCGCCATCCCCTGCACCACCGGCCGCAGCTCCTGCGGCTTCCCGAACAGCTCCGTCAACTCGGCGTACGCCCTGCGCAGTTGCTCCTCGTCCGCCAGATCCAGCCGTACGCCGCCCAGATCGGCCCGGTGCCTCAGGTGCGGGGCCGTGGCCTTGAGGGCGACGGGGTAGCCGAGGGCATCGGCGGCCACGGCGGCGTCATCGGGTGACAGCGCGGGGAGAGCCCGGTGGACCCCGATCCCGTACTTCCCGAGCAGCTCACACGTCTCCTCGGTCCCCAGAGTCAGCCCCTGCCCCCGTGCCAACAACCCGTCGATCAGCTGGGCAGCACCCTTCTCATCGATGTCCTCGTACTCCGGCACCTTGCCGGGTTCGGAGGCATCCCGCCGCCACTGCGCGTACTTCACGGCTTCACCGAGAGCACGAACGGCCCGCTCGGCGGCGGGGTAGGCGGGGATGAGCCCTACGTCATCAGGTGCCGCTGCCGCTCCCGCGGTGGGCAGTCGTTCCGCAGGGCGATGGGGGTCCCCCCGCTCGAGCGAAGCCGAGAGTGGGGGAGGGTGGGCACCGCCTGCAGCGCCGGGCACCGTGTCACCCGCCTGTGGTGCAGTACTGGCCGCAGCCGACAACGCCTCAGCAAGCCCTCCCAGCTCCACATGCACCACCAGCACCGGCTTCCCAGGAACCTCCGCCGCAGCCGACCGCAACGCCTCCGCCAGCATCGCGTCCCCGACCAACTCCCCGACCGACGACTCCCCGATCGCCGGTATAGCCGTCACCACCACCGCATCGCACGCGTCATCCGCCAGCACCCGCGACAACGCCGCGTGGAAGTCCTCCGCGGTCGCCCCCGTGGTCAGGTCCAGCGGAGCCAACGGCCGCAGTCCCTCGGAGAGACACGCGTCGTACGTCAGCAACCCCAACGACTCCGAGTTCCCCAAGATCGCCACCCGAGGCCCCGCGGGCAGCGGCTGACGCGCGAGCAACAAACCCACATCGACCAGCTCCGTGATCGTGTCCACCCGGATCACCCCGGCCTGCCGCAGCAACGCGGACACCGTGGCATGCGGCAACCGCGTCGCCCGCACCGCATGCCCCTGCGGCGCCGCACCCCCGTGCCGCGCACCCTGCACGACGACCAACGGCTTCGCCGCCGCCGTACGCCGGGCGAGCCGGGTGAACTTGCGGGGGTTGCCGATGGACTCCAGGTACATGAGGACGACGTCGGTCTCCGGGTCGTCGTACCAGTACTGAAGGACGTCGTTCCCGGACACGTCCGCCCGGTTGCCGGACGACACGAAGGTGGACACGCCCGTGACCCCGGTGACCCCGCCCCCACGCCGGTGCAGCCGGGACAGCAGCGCGATCCCGATGGCGCCGGACTGGGCGAAGAGCCCGATGCGGCCGGGGCGGGGCATCTCGGGGGCGAGGGACGCGTTCAGCCGTACGCCGTCGGACGTGTTGATGATCCCGAACGCGTTGGGGCCGATGATCCGCATGCCGTACGCGCGCGCGTGCCGTACGAGTTCCCGCTGCCGCTCGCGCCCCTCGGGACCGCTCTCGGCGTACCCGGCGGAGACCACGACGAGCCCCTGCACGCCGTGCTCGCCGCACTCGGTGACGACCTGGGGGACGTGGTCCGCGGGCACGGCGACGACCGCGAGATCGACGGGTCCCTCGATGTCCCGCACGGAGCGGTAGGCCGGCACCCCGTCGAGGTCCTTGAGCTCCTCGGGAAGGGCCCGGTTCACGGCGTACAGACCGCCCGTGAACCCGGCGTCCCGGATGTTGCCGAGGACGCTGCGGCCCACGCCGCCGGGGGTGCGGCCGGCGCCGATGACGGCGACGGAGCCGGGCATCAGCAGCCGCTGCACGGACCGCGCCTCGGCGCGCTGCTCGCGCGCGTACTGCACGGCGAGCGACCGGTCGGTGGGTTCGAGGTCAAACTCCAGGCGTACGACGCCGTCCTCGAAGCTGCGCTTCTGGGTGTACCCGGCGTCCGTGAACACCTTGATCATCTTGGTGTTGGCGGGCAGCACCTCCGCG
This sequence comes from Streptomyces sp. NBC_00457, assembly GCF_036014015.1. NCBI lineage: Bacteria > Bacillati > Actinomycetota > Actinomycetes > Kitasatosporales > Streptomycetaceae > Streptomyces > Streptomyces sp. NBC_00457. The sequence continues at coordinate 3,099,248 of NZ_CP107905.1, forward strand.
GCGAAGCGACGGATGCCGCGCTCGCGGGCGACGGCGCCGATGTGCTCAAGGAGGGCGGAGGCGACACCGCGCCCCTGATGGGCGTCCTGCACCAGGAAGGCGACCTCGGCCTCGTCGGCCGGCGCCGACGCGGGCAGCCCCTCGGCGCCGATGCGGTCGTAGCGTACGGTGGCGATGAACTCGCCGCCGATGGTGGCAGCGAGTCCCACCCGGTCCACAAAGTCGTGGTGCGTGAAGCGGTGGACGTCCTTGGCGGACAGACGCGGGTAGGGCGCGAAGAAGCGGTAGTACTTCGACTCGTCCGACACCTGCTCGTAGAAGCTGACCAGGCGCTCGGCGTCATCAACGGTGATGGGGCGGATGCGCGCGGTGCCGCCGTCGCGCAGCACCACGTCGGCTTCCCAGTGGGCGGGGTACTCGTGCCGGTCCGGCGCGCTCTGCATGGGGCCCAGAGTACGGCTCGCGTACGACAACGGCGCGAGGCAGTCTGTGGAGGACGGGAGTCGGGCCGAGGCCGCGGTCCGACGGCACTTCGAGGACGGGACGCACGACCGTTCCGGGCTTGCTTCACGATATGGGAAACTGGTCTAGACAACCCTGAACACCTGAAGGGCAGCATCACATGGCTGAGCGCCGCGTCAACGTCGGCTGGGCCGAGGGTCTCCACGCCCGCCCCGCCTCCATCTTCGTCCGGGCCGCCACGGCCGCAGGGGTCCCCGTGACGATCGCCAAGGCCGACGGCAACCCCGTCAACGCGGCCTCCATGCTGGCTGTCCTCGGGCTCGGCGCCCAGGGCGGCGAGGAGATCGTGCTCGCCTCCGACGCCGAGGGCGCGGACATCGCCCTCGACCGGCTGGCGAAGCTGGTCGCCGAGGGGCTCGAGGAGCTTCCCGAGACCGTCTGAGAAGCAGAATTGAAGGGCTCGTCCGAATTATCGGGCGAGCCCTTCGCATTTTCCGATCGCGGGCAGCAGAAATAATCCCCCACGAATTAGACTCTCTTTGTATACGGCTCTTGTGTTAATGCCGCAGGCTCGTCATGTTTACGGCATGTTGCGAGTTCCTCACACGCTCCGTGCGCTCTCCCGGGACACCGAACCGCAGCCGGTGCACGACCGCCGAGCGCTCCGTGTGCTGCGCCGTGACCGCCCGCGCGCGCTCGCCGTCGCCGCGCGCCACGGCGTCGACGATCGCGCCGTGCTCCGCCCAGGACTCCACGGGGTTGGCCGGCGCCTCCACGGCGTACATCCAGGCGATCTTGTGCCGCAGCTGGGTCAGCATCGAGGTCAGCGCGGGGCTGCCGGAGGCCTGGGCCAGCGTCTCGTGGAACCAGCCGCCCAGGGAGCGCAGATCCTCGCTGTTGCCCCGTCTGGCCCGCTCCTGACCCAGCCTGACCAGGCCGCGCAGCACCTTGAGGTGCGCCTCGGTGCGCCGCTGGGCGGCCCGGGAGGCGCCGAGCGGCTCCAGGAGCATGCGCATCTCCAGCAGGTCGGCGGCCTCCTGCTCGGTCGGTTCCGCGACGCACGCGCCCGCGTGCCGCCGGGTCACCACGAACCCCTCGGCCTCCAGCGTGCGCAGGGCCTCACGGACGGGGACGCGCGAGACGCCGTAGCGGCGTGCCAGGAGTTCCTCGGTGAGCCGGCTGCCACGCTCGTAGACACCGGCGACGATGTCGTCCCGGATCGCCGTGCATACCGAGTGCGCCGGAATACGCATGACCGACCTCCGCTTTAATCCCCGTGAAACGTCGACGATTGACGCGTGTTCAGTGACTCTATGGCAATGAGCCGGAATTTCCGATGGCGGGCCGGAATCCATGGATATTTTTTGGACAGCCGGGGGTATGAAAGGCCGAAAGCCCCGGCTCGGGGAGCCGGGGCCCAGGGGCGCGGAGAGGTGTCGTCAGACGTTCACACCGTGCGAGCGCAGGTAGGCGACGGGGTCGATGTCGGAGCCGTACTCCGCAGTCGTACGGGCCTCGAAGTGCAGATGAGCCCCGGTGACGTTGCCGGTCGCACCGGAGAGGCCTATCTGCTGGCCCGGGGTGACGCTCTGGCCCACCGAGACGCCGATGGACGACAGGTGGCCGTACTGGGTGTACGTGCCGTCGTTCATCTTGATCACGACCTGGTTGCCGTACGAGCCCTCCCAGCCCGCCTCGACGACGGTGCCGCGGCCGACCGCGTGGACGGAGGTGCCGCTGGCGGCGTGGAAGTCGACGCCGGTGTGGCTGCCGGAGGACCACACGGAGCCACCGGCGCCGTAGCCGGTGGAGACGTACGAGCCGGTGATCGGCAGGACGTAGCTGTTTGCGAGGCGCTTGCGCTCGGCCTCGCGGGCGGCGCGCTCCTTGGCCTCGCGGGCCTGCTGCGCCCGCTCCGCCGCGGCCTTCTTCTTGGCCTCTTCGGCCTTCTTCTTGGCTTCGGCCGCCTTCTTCGCGGCGGCGGCTTCTTCGGCGGCCTGCTGCTGGGCGGCGGCCTGTTCGGCGATCTGGTCGGCGGCGGCGCTGCTGAGGACCGGGATCAGGCCGGTCGTCTCGGCCGCCGGCTCGGCGGCGAGTGCGGGGGCGGCCAGGGTGCCGATGACGCCGGTGGCGGCGAGGGCCGCGACGCCCGCCGTGCGGGCGGTGGTGCGCTGGATGCGGCTGGGACGGCGGTGCTTCCCGGTGGCGCGGGTGAACGCCATGTAGTGGCTGGTCCTTTCCTTCCTTCTCGCCTACCGGGTTAGCTGACGGGTTCGGAGCAGGAAGGTCTCCTACGGACCCCCTCGCGGCACGCGCGGGCGTCCGATTCACCCCAGGGACTACGTTGGTGGGTCCCCGGCTCCCCTGGCTCGCGCCGTGTGGGGACTCGGCGATGACTGTCCGGTGCCGCGGGTGCGGCGCAGTGCCTGACGGACAGCCCGGAAGACGCTAAACGGGACATCTTTCAATCCCCAAACGGATCACGGCTTTTGTAGCGCATGCCACAGGCCAGACAGGCAACCTCTCCCGTAATTCGGGCATAAGGGAGCCCCGGTGACGCTTCCGTCACCGGGGCTCCACGCGCGCGTACCCGTGCGCTCGCCTCTCCCCGCCTCTACTCGGCGGACACGACCGTGACTTGACCGATGCCAAGGGCCTCCACCGGCTCCTTGATCTGCGCCGCGTCGCCCACGAGCACCGTCACCAGACGGTCCACCGGAAAGGCGCGTACGACAGCCGCGGTGGCCTCGACGGTGCCGGTCGCGGCGAGCTCCCGGTACAGCGTGGCCTGGTAGTCGTCCGGCAGGTACTGCTCCACCTGGTCGGCCAGCGTGCTGGCGACGGCCGCGGCGGTCTCGTACTTCAGCGGCGCCACACCGACCAGGTTCTGTACGGCGACATCGCGCTCGGCGTCGGTGAGCCCGTCGGCGGCGAGCGTCCGCAGCACCGTCCACAGGTCCTCCAGGGCGGGACCGGTGTTCGGGGTGTCGACGGAGCCGCTGATGGCGAGCATCCCGGCGCCCGAGCCGTCCGGGGCGGACCTGAGGACCTGCCCGAACGCCCGCACTCCGTAGGTGTAGCCCTTCTCCTCGCGCAGGACGCGGTCGAGCCGGGAGGTGAGGGTGCCGCCGAGGCAGTACGTGCCGAGCACCTGGGCGGGCCACACGCGGTCGTGCCGGTCGACACCGACGCGGCCGATGAGCAGCTGCGTCTGTACGGCGCCGGGGCGGTCCACGATGACGACGCGGCCGGTGTCGTCGGCGGTCACCGGCGGCACCGGGCGCGGCTGCCCGGGTGAGCCGGTCCAGGCGCCGATCGTCTCGCCGAGCAGCGCGTCCAGGTCGATGCCGGTGAGGTCGCCGACGACCACGGCGGTGGCCGTGGCGGGACGCACGTGCCTCTCGTAGAAGGCGCGTACGGCCGCGGAGTCGATGCTCTCGACCGTCTCCTCGGTGCCCTGACGCGGACGCGACATGCGCGAGCCGGCCGGGAACAGCTCCTTGGACAGCTCCTTGGCGGCCCGGCGGGAGGGGTTGGCCAGCTCGTGCGGGATCTCGTCGAGGCGGTTGCGGACGAGCCGTTCGACCTCGCTGTCGGCGAAGGCGGGCGCCCTGAGGGCGTCGGCGAGCAGGCCGAGCGCCTTGGACAGCCGCGAGACCGGGACCTCCAGGCTGAGCCGGACGCCGGGGTGGTCGGCGTGCGCGTCGAGGGTGGCTCCGCAGCGCTCCAGCTCGGCGGCGAACTCCTCGGCGGAGTACTTGTCGGTGCCCTCGGAGAAGGCCCGCGCCATGATCGTGGCGACACCGTCGAGGCCGGCCGGTTCGGCCTCCAGCGGCGCGTCCAGGAGCACTTCCACGGCGACGACCTGCTGGCCGGGGCGGTGGCAGCGCAGGACCGTGACGCCGTTGTCGAGGGTCCCGCGCGTGGGGGCCGGGAACGCCCACGGCCTGGCCTCGCCGGCCCGGGGCTCGGGGTGGAATTCCATAGCGGCGAGCTCGGTCACTTGGCCGCCTCCTCGTTCTCGTCGGTGGCTTCCACGGTCGCCGCGGACTCCAGGTCTTCGGTGGGCTCCTCGACGGTCTCCGTGGGGACGGTCGGCTCATAGACGAGCACCGCGCGGTTGTCGGGCCGCAGTCGGGCCTTGGCGACCTCCTGGACCTCCTCGGCGGTCACCTCGAGCACCCGCCCGACGGCGGTGAGGGCGAGCTGCGGGTCGCCGAAGAGGACGGCGTACCGGCACAGTTCGTCGGCGCGGCCCGCGACCGTGCCGAGCCGGTCCAGCCACTCGCGCTCCAACTGGGCCTGGGCGCGCTCCATCTCCTCGGCCGTGGGGCCCTCCGCGGCGAACCGGGCAAGCTCCTCGTCGATGGCGGTCTCGATGACCGGCACCTCGACGTCACCGGACGTCTTCACATCCAGCCACCCCAGGGAGGGCGCGCCGGCCAGCCGCAGCAGGCCGAACCCGGCCGCGACGGCCGTACGGTCGCGTCGTACGAGCCGGTTGTAGAGGCGGGAGGACTCACCGCCGCCGAGGACGGTGAGCGCCAGATCGGCCGCGTCGCACGCGCGCGTGCCGTCGTGCGGCAGCCGGTAGGCGGCCATCAACGCGCGCGCGGGGACCTCTTCCTCGACGATCTCGCGCAGCTGCTCGCCGATGATCTCCGGCAGTTGGCCGTCGCGCGGGACGGGCTTGCCGTCGTGCGCGGGGATGGAGCCGAAGTACTTCTCGATCCAGGCGAGCGTCTCCTCGGGGTCGATGTCGCCGACCACGGAGAGCACCGCGTTGTTGGGCGCGTAGTACGTCCGGAAGAACGCGCGGGCGTCCTCCAGGGTCGCCGCGTCCAGGTCGGCCATCGAACCGATCGGGGTGTGGTGGTAAGGGTGGCCCTCCGGGTAGGCGAGGGCGGTCAGCTTCTCGAAGGCCGTGCCATAGGGGACGTTGTCGTAGCGCTGCCGCCGCTCGTTCTTCACGACGTCGCGCTGGTTCTCCATGGACTCGTCGTCGAGGGCGGCGAGCAGGGAGCCCATGCGGTCGGCCTCCAGCCAGAGGGCGAGTTCCAGCTGGTGGGTGGGCATGGTCTCGAAGTAGTTGGTGCGCTCGAAGCTGGTGGTGCCGTTCAGCGAGCCGCCGGCGCCCTGCACCTTCTCGAAGTGGCCGTTGCCCTTCACCTGGCCCGAGCCCTGGAACATCAGATGCTCGAAAAGGTGAGCCAGGCCGGTACGGCCCTTGACTTCGTGGCGCGAGCCGACGTCGTACCAGAGGCACACCGCCGCAACCGGGGTCAGGTGGTCCTCGGAGAGCACCACGCGCAGGCCGTTGGCCAGGCGGTGCTCGGTCGCTGTCAGGCCCCCGGTGCCTGCCTGGTCTGTGGCCGTGTGACCCATGGGCATGTACGTCCCTTCGATCGCGGAAACACTCGTCGTAACTGCGGAAATCCCGCCGGTCCTGCCACTGTATGCAAGCGTGCGGAGGGTCGGCGAAGTTCCCGCCCGACGTACGCCCAGAGCGAGATCGCGTAGCCTGCGGACGTGTTGTCCCGTCTGAGGCGGGCGGCACCTGTGAACGCCGGGCGGGACGGCCGACGCCGGGTCCTGGTCCGCGTTGTCAGTGCCGCGGTCCACAATGGTCCGCGTCAGACTCATTCAACGCTTCAGCAAGAGCGCGCCCGTGGGCGAGCGACCAGTAGACAGAGGAGCCAGGCAGCGATGGCCCGCCGCAGCACGAAGACCCCGCCGCCCGACGACTCGTACGAGGAGCGGATCCTCGACATCGACGTCGTGGACGAAATGCAGGGCTCCTTCCTCGAGTACGCGTACTCGGTCATCTACTCCCGAGCCCTGCCGGACGCCCGCGACGGCCTCAAGCCGGTGCACCGCCGCATCGTCTACCAGATGAACGAGATGGGCGTGCGCCCCGACCGCGGCTATGTGAAGTGCGCCCGCGTCGTCGGCGAGGTCATGGGTAAGTTGCACCCGCACGGCGACGCGTCGATCTACGACGCCCTGGTGCGCATGGCCCAGCCCTTCTCGATGCGTGTCCCCCTGGTCGACGGCCACGGCAACTTCGGCTCGCTGGGCAATGACGACCCGCCCGCCGCCATGCGGTACACCGAGTGCCGGATGGCCGAGGCCACGGGCCTGATGACGGAGTCGATCGACGAGGACACCGTCGACTTCAACCCGAACTACGACGGCCAGGAGCGGGAGCCGGTGGCTCTGCCCGCCGCCTTCCCGAACCTCCTGGTCAACGGCGCCTCGGGCATCGCGGTCGGCATGGCCACGAACATGCCGCCGCACAACCTGCGCGAGGTGATCGCGGCCGCCCGCCATCTGATCCGGTCCCCCGGCGCCGATCTCGACGCCCTGATGAAGCACGTCCCCGGCCCCGACCTGCCCACCGGCGGCCGGATCGTCGGCCTGTCCGGCATCCGGGACGCCTACGAGACGGGCCGCGGCACCTTCAAGATCCGCGCCACGGTCTCCGTGGAGACCGTGACCGCGCGCCGCAAGGGCCTCGTCATCACCGAGCTGCCCTTCACGGTCGGCCCGGAAAAGGTGATCGCCAAGATCAAGGATCTCGTCGGCTCGAAGAAGCTGCAGGGCATCGCCGATGTCAAGGACCTCACCGACCGTGCGCACGGCCTGCGCCTGGTCATCGAGATCAAGAACGGCTTCGTGCCGGAGGCCGTCCTGGAGCAGCTCTACAAGCTGACGCCGATGGAGGAGTCCTTCGGCATCAACAACGTGGCGCTGGTCGACGGTCAGCCGCTCACGCTGGGCCTGAAGGAACTGCTCGAGGTCTATCTCGACCACCGCTTCAACGTCGTGCGGCGCCGCAGCGAGTTCCGCCGGGGCAAGCGCCGCGACCGGCTGCATCTGGTGGAGGGCCTGCTCACCGCCCTGGTGGACATCGACGAGGTCATCCGCCTCATCCGCTCCAGCGACAACTCCGCGCAGGCCAAGCAGCGCCTGATGGAGCGCTTCTCGCTGAGCGAGATCCAGACGCAGTACATCCTGGACACGCCGCTGCGCCGCCTCACCAAGTACGACCGGATCGAGCTGGAGTCCGAGAAGGACCGCCTGAAGGCGGAGATCGAGGAGCTGACCCGGATCCTGGAGTCGGACGCGGAGCTCCGCAAGCTGGTCTCCGCCGAACTGGCCGCGGTGTCCAAGAAGTTCGGCACCGACCGGCGTACGGTCCTGATGGAGTCCGCGGGCTCCCAGGTCGCCGCCGTTCCGCTCCAGGTGGCGGACGACCCGTGCCGGGTGCTGCTGTCCTCGACGGGTCTGCTGGCCCGTACGGCGAACGGCGATCCGTTCGCGGAGGACGCCGACGCGCGCCGGACCAAGCACGACGTGATCGTCTCGGCGGTACCGGCCACGGCCCGCGGTGAGATCGGCGCGGTCACCTCGTCCGGCCGTCTGCTCCGGATCAACGTCGTCGATCTGCCGCAGCTCCCGGACACGGCGGCGACGCCGAACCTCGCGGGCGGCGCCCCGCTGGCCGAGTTCGTGTCCCTGGAGGACGACGAGACGGTGATCTGCCTGACCACGCTCGACGAGTCGTCCCCGGGTCTGGCGCTCGGCACCGCGCAGGGCGTGGTCAAGCGTGTGGTCCCCGACTACCCGTCCAACAAGGAGGAGTTGGAGGTCATCACCCTCAAGGACGGTGACCGGATCGTCGGCGCGGTCGAGCTGCGCACCGGCGAGGAGGACCTGGTCTTCATCACGGACGACGCCCAGCTGCTGCGTTACCAGGCCGCGCAGGTCCGCCCGCAAGGCCGCGCCGCGGGCGGTATGACGGGCATCAAGCTCACCGAGGGCGCCAAGGTCATCTCGTTCACGGCGGTCGACCCGGCGGCCGACGCGGTGGTCTTCACCGTCGCCGGCTCGCGCGGCACGCTGGACGACTCCGTACAGACGACGGCCAAGCTGACTCCGTTCGACCAGTACCCGCGCAAGGGCCGCGCCACCGGCGGCGTGCGCTGCCAGCGCTTCCTCAAGGGCGAGGACTGCCTCTCCCTGGCCTGGGCGGGCCCGGTCCCGGCGCGGGCCGCGCAGAAGAACGGCACACCGGCCGACCTCCCGGAGATCGACCCCCGCCGCGACGGCTCGGGCGTGTCCCTGGGGAAGACGGTGTCGGTGGTGGCGGGGCCGGTCTAGAGACCGGGCTCCTCCAGATCCCCTTCGGGATCCTGTACGTAGCGCAGGACGCCCCACATGCCGTGCTCGTCGGCGTGTGGGGCGTCGTCCTTGCACGCCTCCAGCTCCTTGCCGAGGGCCGGGGCATCGATGCCGGCCCCGATGAGGACGAGCTGGGTCACGCGCGCGTCGCCGGAGCCCCAGGGCTCGGGACGGAACCGGAGGAACCGTCCGACGGCATGCACGCCGTACCGGTTGTTCGCGTCGTGGGGGCCGAAGTCGACGTACCCCTTGATCCGGTACAGCCCCTCGGGCCTGCTGTCGAGGAACTCCATCAACCGGCGCGGGTTCAGGGGCACTTCGGAGGTAAAGGACAGGCTGTCGTATGCCGCGTGCAGATGAACGGCGTGGTCGTGGCCGTCCGCCCCGTGATCGTGGAGGTCGTCGAAGGTGAGCTGCCCGATGCGCTCGCCCGCGGGGCGGCAGTCGAAGAGGAACTCGGGGTCGATGCGGCCGTAGGTGGCGGGGACGACGGCGGCGCGGTCGACCAGGGGCCGGACGACATCGAGGACCCGCTCACCGTCGGGCGCCCGGTCGACCTTGTTCACGACGACGAGGTCGGCGAGCGCGAGATGCCGGTCGATCTCGGGGTGCTTCGCGCGCGTGGAGTCGAACTCGGCGGCGTCGACGACCTCGATCAGACCGCCGTACACGATCCCCGGATGCTCACTGGCGAGCACCATCCGCACCAGCTCCTGCGGCTCGGCCAGGCCGCTGGCCTCGATGACGACGACGTCGATACCGGCCGAGGGCCGGGCGAGCCGGTCGAGGTAGAGATCGAGTTCACCGACGTCGACGGCACAGCACAGGCAGCCGTTCCCGAGCGACACGGTGGAGTCGCCGAGCGCCCCCGCCACGGCCATCGCGTCGATCTCGATGGCGCCGAAGTCGTTGACGATGGCCCCGATACGGCTGCCGCCGCTGCGGTGGAGCAGATGGTTGAGCAGCGTCGTCTTGCCGGAGCCCAGGAATCCGGCGAGCACGACGACCGGGATCTGCGGCCGGCCCGGGCTCGGTACCAATGTGCGACCTCTCTCACGCCAACGCGCACCCCGGCTCGCGGCCCGGCGTGCGTCCGAACGGTGAATGCCGCCCCAGGATACGAGCGGAGAGAATCCCCGCGAAGTGAACGATTGTTAGCAGCCCGCGCGGGGCAGACGTTGGGCAAGGCGCCGGAGCGTGCGACCCTCGCATCCCTCTGTGCGCCTCCTCTCCGCCTCCCCGCCGATCAGAGCCGCTCGGCACCCTGGAGGCGGCAAGCGCCGCCCATCGCTCGCCGGTCCCCCTCAGTCGACCCGCACCCGACGACCGGCGGACGGCCGCCTGATTCGGGGGTTGACATGGCCACACGGAAGTACGGGGTACGCGGACTCGGCTCGGTCGCCGCGGCCGGGCTCGGCGTCGTCGCGGGTGTCCTCGCCTGCAAGGCAGCCGAACGAGGCCGTCTCAACGCGCTGTGCGCACGCGTGGAGCGTCTGGAGGACGAAGCCAGAACCGCACAGAACGCCCGCGCCAACCTGGCCTGGCAACAGCGTCAGCACTGGGAACTGCTGAGCAAGGCCATCGACGACCCCGAACTCGCCGAGGTGCTCGACCACTACGAGGGAAACCTCACCCCGAAGCAGCGGCGCCAGTACCTCTTCGCCAACGCCATGTACACCAACCTGCTCACCTCCTACCGCATCGGCAACCTGAGCAAGGACGAGTTCTTCCAGCATGTTCGGGGGATGCTCCAGAACCCGGTCATGAGGGAGTACTGGCACGCCGGCGAGCAGCAGCGCGCCAGCCTGGCCGATACCGAAGAGGCCGCTCTGGGCCTGATCGTCGACGAACTGCTCCACGAACTGGAGGAGGCCGACCCCGAGGAGTGGTGGGTCGTGGGAGATCCGCCCGGCGAGCAATGACGAAGGCGCCCACCTGGCACGAAGCGATCTCGTACCGGGCAGACGCCTTCGGCGATACCGATGACGGCTCAGGCGTCCGGGATATCGGCCTTCGCCTTGACGAGGGTCTCGCGGGTGATCACGACGATGCGCTCATAGTCGGCGCGAGCCGCGTCGGCGGGCAACCGCGAGTCCAGCGAGTCGGTGACATCCGTGCCGATAATGGCAAAATTGCCGTCAGCCAATTCAAAGATGTCCGGGCACGTCGCGCCGTTCGTGCTGCCGCGAAGGCGCGGAGATACGCCGAGGCGGCGAATGATCTGACTCACTGTCAATTTCCTCTGTCTCAAGGCACAAGCGTCTGCCGACACTGTTGCGCGGCGACGGCATTTTTGCAGGCCCGAGCGGCCGACGGCACGCACCCGAGTTATCCAACCCGTCAGACCTTCGGGCAGATGCACCTCTTTGCGAGTTCGTTATCACTCGCCGAGGTGAATGCAATCGCACACCGCCTGAACATCCCCAAGAGTGACAGACAAAGGCGAAGTCTGCACTTCTCCGCAAAGGAACACATTTCCAATGTCAGGCTGCCGGTACGGCAACCGGCGCCCCCGGACCCACATACCGCGCCACCGGACGGATGATCTTCGAGTCCTCCGCCTGCTCCAGGATGTTGGCGCTCCAGCCCACCGCCCGCGCCGCCGCGAAGGTCGGGGTGAACATCTCGCGCGGCAGACCGCAGAGTTCCATGACCACGCCCGCGTAGAACTCGACGTTCGTGTGAAGTTCGCGGCCCGGCTTCAGCTCGGCGAGGATCGCCTCGACCCGCCGCTCGACCTCGACGGCGAAGTCGACACGCGGGCCGCCGAAGCGCTGGGCGATCTCGCGGAGCATCCGGGAGCGGGGGTCCTCCGTGCGGTAGACGGGGTGGCCGAAGCCCATGATGCGGTCGCCTGCCAGGACGCGCTCGCGGATCCAGGAGTCGATGCGTTCAGGCGTGCCGATGGCGTCCAGGGTGTCGAGTGCCCGGCTGGGGGCCCCGCCGTGCAGCGGGCCGGACAGCGCGCCCACGGCTCCCACGAGGCACGCGGCCACATCCGCTCCGGTTGAGGTGATGACGCGCGCCGTAAAGGTTGATGCGTTGAAGCCGTGATCAATGGTTGAGATCAAGTATTGCTCGATCGCCCGGGCCCGCAGCGGGTCCGGCTCCGAACCCGTCAACATGTACAGGTAGTTCGCCGCGTACGAGAGGTCCTCGCGCGGCTCCACCGGCTCGAGGCCCTTCCCCAGCCGGTGCAGTGCGGTCAGCAGCGTCGGCACGGCGGCGGCCGCGACGAGGGTGTCCCGGCGGCGCCGGTCCGCGTCGATGTCGTACACCGGCCGGAAGCCCTTGGCAGCGCCCAGCAACGACAGGGCCGTACGCATACCGGCGAGCGGGCCGGACCGGGCGCTCGCCGCCGCGATGACGGGCAGTGCCACGCGCACCTCGTCGGGCAGTCGGCGCAGGGCGGCGGTCTCGGCCGCGAACGCGGCACCGCGCTCGGCGTCCGGCAGCTCGCCGAGGACAAGAAGATGCCAGACGTCCTCGAACCCGCGGGTCTGCGCGAGCTCGACGGCCGAGTACTGGCGGTAGTGGTAGAAGCCCTCGAGTCCTCGCACGTCGCCGATCTCGGTGTCGGTCACGACGACACCGGCGAGCCCTCGCGGTACGTCGACAAGGGTGGTTGCGGACCTGTTGACGGACATGATTTCCTCCCTGAACTTGATTCGACTGTCCACTCTTGACTCAATCTCTGTCAATATTGATTGAATCAATCTGAGATCAATGAATCTGCAGACGGATACGGTGACCTCCATGCCCGATCAAGAACCCGCCCTCAGTCGCCCGGAACGGCGGCTGAGCACCAAGGAGGCCGCCGAGCTTCTGGGTGTGAAGGCCGAGACCGTCTACGCGTACGTGAGCCGTGGTCAGCTCAGCAGCCGCCGAGCGCCGGGCGGCCGAAGCAGCACCTTCGACGCGAAGGAGGTCGAGGCGCTGGCACGGCGCAACAGACGGGCCGGCGCCGGGAGTCCGACCTCGGGCGGCGAGCTGTCCGTGCGCACCCGCATCACGCTCATCGACACGGACCGGTACTACTACCGGGGCGTCGACGCGGCCGAACTGGCCGCGCGCCACACCTACGAAGAGGTCGCCGAATGGCTGTGGACCGGACAACTGCGCCACGGCACCGTCTTCACCGCCCCCGAGGCATCCGTCGCCGTCGCCCGCCGCGCCGTCGCCGCGCTGCCCGAACACACCGACCCGACCGACCGGTTGCGGGTCGCCGCGATCGCCGCCGCGACGGCGGATCCGCTGCGCTTCGACCTGTCCGAGGAGGCTGTGCTCGGCACGGCCCGCATCCTCATCCCCACGCTCGTCGACGCACTGCCGCCGATGCGACCCGGCCACGGCGACGAGGGCCCGCTGGCCCACCGGCTGTGGGCGCGGCTGAGCGGGCGGCAGGCCGACGAGGCCTCGCTGCGCGTCCTTGACACCGCGCTCGGACTGCTCGTCGACCACGACCTGGCCGCCTCCACACTCGCGGTACGCGTCGCCGCGTCGGCCCGCGCACACGCCTACGCGGCCGTCTCCGCGGGCCTCGGCGTCATCGAGGGCCCCTTGCACGGCGCCGCGAGCGGACTCGTCCACCGGCTGCTGCTGGACGTCCTCGACCAGGGCGACGCCGGGCCCGTGATCGCGGACGAACTGCGCTCCGGGCGCCGTATCCCGGGACTCGGCCACCGGCTCTACGCCGGCGAGGACCCACGCGCGCGTGCCCTGTTCGCTCTTCTGGAGGACATCCCCCGGGCCGCACCCGCCCTCGCCGCGGCCCGCGACATCGTGGCCACCACCGCCCGGCACACCCCCCTGCACGCCAACGTCGACCTGGCACTGGCCGTGCTCACCGCATCCAGCGGCATGCCTGCCACGGCCGGCGAGACGATCTTCGCCGTGGCCCGTACGGCGGGCTGGATCGCCCACGCCCTGGAGGAGTACGGCGAGCGCCCGCTGCGCATGCGCCCGAGCGGGCTCTACGAGGGCCCGAAGCCGCCCCGGCCGCTGCCGGGGTAGGACTCGACAGGGCCGGAAGTCACCCTGGATCAAGTCAGGTTAGGCTCACCTCTGTGAGTACGTGTGCAAGCGTCTCCCGAGACCTCGACGAGCCCATTTCGGGAACCGCGGCGACCGCGACGACCTGGCTGCTGCTGGAGCAGCCGGGTCCCTGGGGTGTCAAGGCGCTCACTTCGAGCCATCTGGATCCCGCGCTGGGCCGCGCCCTGGAGACCGCCGCCGAGGGCACGGGCGTACGCATCGCACTCATCCGGCGCCCTGGACGCCACGCCGACCTCGGCACCCCCACCGCACGTCAGGTGTACGTGGCCCACACCGTGCCCGGCAACGTGTGGCTGCACGGGGCCACCGTCCGCGACCCGTGGCGCCTGCTCGACCTCGACTTCGCCGCACTCGGCAGAGGCGACCACCGCAGTGCCGGCACGGCGCTCGGCGCCCGGCCCCACGCCGGTGATCCGCTCGCGCTCGTGTGCACCAACGGCAAGCGGGACCGCTGCTGCGCGCTCCTCGGCCGTCCCCTGGCGGCCGCACTCGCCGCCTCCGGGGTCGAGGGGGCCTGGGAAGTCACCCATCTGGGCGGTCACCGCTTCTCGCCGACGCTGCTCGTCCTGCCGTACGGCTACGCCTACGGCAGGGTCGAGGCGCCCGCCGTCAAGGAGATCCTGCGCGGCGTGCAGGAGGCACGGATCGTCCTGGAGGGGTGCCGGGGCAGCTCGGCCTGGGAACGGCCCGCTCAGGCGGCCGAGCTCGCGGTCCGCACGGCGGCCCGCGAACGCACCGCGGACGCGCTGACGGTCGTACGGACGGACGGCGCGGCACCGCGCTGGGAGGTGACCGTCGCGCACGCGGACGGACGCCACTGGCGCGTGGTCGTCGCCCAGGGTGCGTCGCTGCCGCCCCGCCAGGAGAGCTGCGGCGCGTCCGTGCTCGGCTCACCCGCGCGGATGGACGTGGTGGCGGTGCGCGAGCTGACACCGGCCGCGCTCGCGAGCTGACCGCACGACCGACGTCAGGGATGCCCGCAGCACAGCGTGTCCGCAGGCAGCGCCTGTCCATGCGTTGATCAAGAGATCCATGCCACACCCCTACGGCTGCTCCGGCACGTCCGCGTAACGTCTTGGGTATGAGCCCCACTCCCCCCGCACGCCGTCTGCGGCTCGGTCTGCCGCGCAGGGTGTTCTCGCAGGTGCTGCTGATGCAGGTGGCGATCGCCGCGGGCGTCGCGGTACTCGCGACCGGGCTGTTCCTCGCACCGCTCAGCGACCAGCTGGACGACCAGGCGATGCGCCGAGCGCTCTCGATCGCACAGACCGCGGCGGCCCAGCCGCAGCTCGCGGAGCAGGTCGAGCACACTCCGCCGACGGCCGGCGGGCCGGTTCAGCGGGAGGCGGAGAAGATCCGCAAGGCCACCAAGGCCGAGTACATCGTGATCATGGACACTCGCGGCGTGCGCTGGTCGCACACCGAGCCCGCGCAGATCGGCAAGCACGTCTCCACCGACCCCAGCGAGGCGCTCGCCGGCCAGGAGGTCATGGAGATCGACGAGGGCACGCTCGGCCGCTCCGCCCGCGGCAAGGTGCCGCTGCGAGACAGCGACGGGGAGATCGTCGGGGCGGTCTCGGTGGGCATCGCGTACGACAGTGTCCGGGCCCTGCTGATCCACGCGATCCCGGAGCTGCTGGCCTACGCGGGCGGAGCCCTGGCCGTCGGCGCGCTGGCCGCCTGGCTCATCTCCCGGCGGGTCCAGCGGCAGACCCGGGACCTGGCCTTCTCCGACATCTCGGGACTGCTCGCGGAGCGTGAGGCCATGCTCCACGGCATCCGGGAGGGCGTCGTCGCCCTGGACCGCGCGGGCCGTGTCCGCCTGCTCAACGACGAGGCACAGCGCCTGCTGAGCATCGGCGACGAGGCCGTGGGCCGCTCCCCCGACGAGGCGCTCGGCGAGGGACGTACCGCCGATGTCCTGTCCGGGCGGGTGACGGGCACCGATCTGCTCACGGTGCGCGGCCAGCGTGTCCTGATCGCCAACCGGATGCCCACCGACGACGGCGGCGCCGTCGCCACCCTGCGCGACCGCACCGAGCTGGAGCAGCTGGGCCGGGAACTCGACTCGACGCGCGGCCTGATCGACGCCCTGCGCGCCCAGGACCACGAGCACGCCAACCGCATGCACACGCTCCTGGGTCTGCTCGAGCTGGAGATGTACGACGACGCCGTGGACTTCGTGGGAGAGGTGGTCGGCGACCACCGGGCAACGGCGGAACAGGTCACAGAGAAGATCGAGGACCCCCTGCTCGCCGCTGTGCTGGTCGGCAAGGCGACCGTCGCCGCGGAGCGCGGAGTCCCCCTGCGCGTCTCGGACCGGACACGGCTGCCGGACCGGCTGGTCGATCCGCGCGGGCTGGTCACGGTCGTCGGCAACCTCGTCGACAACGCTCTCGACGCCGTCGCGGGCACGATGCACGCGCGCGTGGAGGTCGAATTGCGCGCCGAGGGACGGACCGTCGTTCTCAGGGTGCGCGACACGGGGCCCGGGATCCCTGAGGAGCAGCGGGAGTTGGTCTTCACCGAGGGGTGGTCCACCAAGCAGCCGCCGGCGCACGGCAAGCGCGGCATCGGGCTCTCCCTGGTGCGCAGGCTGGCCGAGCGGCAGGGGGGCAGCGCGACTGTGGGCGAGGCGCACGGCGGGGGCGCGGAGTTCACCGTCGTCCTGCCCGAGGCACTGACCGAGCCGGACCTGGAACCGGCCCTCACGGTCCCGTCGGCACCGGCGAGCGCCGCCGCAGAGGAGTCGCGATGATCGAGGTCCTGGTCGTGGACGACGACATCCGGGTCGCCCGGGTGAACGCCGCCTACGTCGAGAAGGTGCCGGGCTTCCATGTGGCCGGCGAGGCGCACAGCGCGGAGGAGGCGCTGCGCCAAGTGGAGTCGCTGCCGCGACTGGACCTCGTCCTCATGGACCACTATCTGCCCGACGAGACGGGACTCGCGGTCGTCCAGGAGATGCGCCGCCGCGGCCACCAGACCGACGTGATCATGGTGACGGCGGCCCGGGACATCACGACCGTACAGGCGGCGATGCGGCAAGGCGCGCTGCAGTACCTGGTCAAGCCGTTCGCCTTCGCGGGGCTGCGGGCCAAGCTGGAGGCCTATGCGGAGCTGCGCCGCACCCTCGACGGCGGCGGCGAGGCGGAGCAGGCCGAGGTGGACCGTATCTTCGGCGCGCTCTCGGCACCGTCGGAGCCCGACCTGCCCAAAGGGCACTCCCCCACCACCGTGGAGCTGGTCCGTCAGTGCCTGATGAGCGCCGACGGGCCGCTGTCGGCCCAGGAGATCGCCGAGCGGACCGGGGTGAGCCGCCAGACCGCCCAGCGCTATCTGAAGCTCCTGGAACGCACCGGACGGGCCCGTCTCACCCTCAAGTACGGCGACGCGGGCCGCCCGGAACACCGTTACGTGTGGGCGACCCGCGCCTGAGGACACGGCCCGGGTGGGGGCGGGGGGAAGGGACCGTGCCCCCTCTTCATACGGATGCCGGGCGCCCTCTTCTCGGCCGCCCCGCCTACACCGCCCCCGCCCCGGTCAGCGACCGCACTTCGGTCTCCGCGTGTTTGGCGTCGTCGGGTTCCTCCGCCGAAGTGACCGTGCCGAGCCAGCCGGCGACGAAGCCCAGCGGGATGGAGACCAGGCCGGGATTCTGCAGCGGGAAGTACTGGAAGTCCACGCCGGGGAACAGCGATTCGGGGCTGCCCGACACCACCGGCGACAGCACCACGAGGACCACGGCTGGGATCAGCCCGCCGTATACGGCCCATACCGCGCCGCGCGTGGTGAAGGCGCGCCAGAACAGCGAGTAGAGCAGCACCGGCAGGTTGGCCGAGGCGGCGACGGCAAAGGCCAGCCCCACCAGGAAGGCGACGTTGAGGTCGCGTGCCAGCAGACCGAGGGCGATGGCGACCACGCCGATTCCGCCCGCGGCCGCGCGGGCGACGGCCACCTCGCTGCGCGGCTTGGCGTGCCGGCGTCGTAGCGACGCGTAGAGGTCATGGGCCACGGACGCCGAGGACGCGAGCGTGATGCCGGCGACCACCGCGAGGATCGTGGCGAAGGCGACAGCGGCCACGATCGCGAACAGAACCGTTCCGCCAGTGGAATCAGCGCCACCTCCGAGATCGAGCGCGAGCAGGGGAACCGCCGTGTTTCCGGCCGCGTTCGATCCCCGTACGGCATCCGGACCGACGATCGCTGCCGCGCCGAAGCCCAGCACGATGGTCATCAGGTAGAACCCGCCGATGAGCCCGATCGCCCAGACCACCGAACGCCGTGCGGCCCGTGCGGTCGGCACGGTGTAGAAGCGGGACAGGATGTGCGGCAGCCCGGCCGTGCCCAGCACCAGGGCGAGTCCGAGGCTGATGAAGTCGAAGCGGGCGGTCCAATCGCCGCCGTACTTCAACCCGGGCGCCAGGAACGATTCGCCATGACCGCTGCGCTCCGCCGCCGTCAGCAGCAGTTGGTCGAAGTCACCGCGGAAGCGCACCAGCACGAGCACGGTCAGCGCCACCGTGCCGCTGAGCAGCAGAACCGCCTTCACGATCTGAATCCATGTGGTGGCCCGCATCCCTCCCAGCGACACATAGATCACCATCAGCGCGCCGACACCGACGACCGTCCAGGCCTGTGCCGCCTCGCCCGTACCCCCCAGCAGCAGCGCGACCAGGCTGCCCGCACCGACCATCTGCGCCACCAGATACAGAACGGACACGGTGACCGAGGAGGTTCCCGCCGCGATCCGCACCGGCCGCTCACGCATCCGCGCCGCGACCACATCGGCGAGCGTGAACCTCCCGCAGTTGCGCACCAGTTCCGCGACCAGGAACAGCACCACGAGCCAGCCGACGAGGAAGCCCACCGAATACAGCATCCCGTCGTAGCCGTGGAGGGCGATGAGCCCGGAAATACCGAGGAAGGAGGCCGCCGACATATAGTCGCCCGCGATGGCAAAACCATTCTCCACCGGAGTGAACAGCCGCCCGCCCGCGTAGAACTCCTCCACCGAACCCTGCCGGTTGCGGCTGACCCAGGTCGTGATGCCCAGGGTGACGGCCACGAAGGCGCTGAACAGGAGCAGCGCCAGCGTCTGATGGTTGTCCGTCACGAAGCACCGCCCCGGACCCCACGCGTCAGTTCCTGGGTGTCCCACCGCAGTTCGAGCGCGGCCCGGTCCCTGCGCAGCCGAGCATGCCGGACATAGGCCCAGGTCAGCAGAAACGTGGTGAGGAACTGCCCCAGCCCCGCGAGCATCGCCACATTCACGGCACCCGCCACGGGTCGGCCCATCAGCCCTGGAGCGGTCGTGGCCGTCACGACGTATCCCACGTACCAGGCGAAGAATCCCGCCACCGCCGGCACCACGAACCGCCGGTAGCGACTGCGCACTTCCCGGAAGGCCGCGCTGCGTTGCACCTCGAGGTACACATCGACCGCAGCCCTTTGCTCATGCTCCTGACGCGCGGGCGGAACGACCGGAACCAGTCCTCCGGCCTCGCTCGGCTCCCCCCAGCCCGAGGCGAGCGCGTCGTACCAGGGATCGTCGTACCGCACGCTTCCGGGCTTCTCGGCGGGAGGTGGGCCATAGCCGCCGCTCTGCCCGGCCGTACTCTCGGGTCCACCCCCGCCTACGCCGGAGCGACCGTTGCTTGAGTGCATGCCCAAGGATGGACAGAACGGGAAGATCCCTGACTCTTCTTCCCCGCGCTCTCACCCCATCAGGTGACTCACCCCGTCGGCGGCCGCGCCAACCCTTTCGCGAACGCGTAACGCACCGCCTGAGCACGGTCCTTGATCCTTGCCTTGGTGAAGATGTTGTTGACGTGGGTCTTGATTGTGGCCGTGGAGACATGCAGCTTCTTGGCGATCTCAGAGTTGCTGAGCCCTTCGGCGATCAGCTCCAGCACCTCGGTCTCCCGCGCGGTGAGCCCGTCGGGCGACACCGCCGGCGCCGCCGGCGGTTCCGGGTCCGACAGCCGCTCCAGCAACCGTCGTTGGATGCTCGGCGACAGTCCCGCGTCCCCGGACAGCACGCTGCGCACCGCCCGGACGATCTCGTCACCTCCCGCGTCCTTGGTGAGATACCCGCGCGCTCCCGCTCTCAGCGCCGGAAACAGAGACTCGTCGTCCGCGTATGTGGTGAGCACCACGACCTGCGTCCCGGGATGCTCGCTCCGGATCCGTCGCGTCGCCTCCACTCCATCGCAGCGGGGCATGCGCAGGTCCATCAGAACCACGTCCGGGGCGAGTTCGGCGACGAGCTTCACCGCCTCGTCCCCGTCTCCCGCGGCACCGACGACCTCGATCCCGGGGAGCAGCCCAAGCAACATCACGATGCCCTCGCGGACGACGGTCTGGTCGTCCGCGACCACCACCCGCGCGGGCTCGACCTCCGTCTCCTCCGTCATGCGGGCACCTTCAGCGTCACCACGAACCCCTCCTTGTCCGGCCCGGCCCCCAACGAGCCACCCAGCAGCTCGGCACGCTCCCGCATACCGAGCAGACCGTACCCGGCACCGGAGCCCGCGAGTTCGCCCCCCGAGCCTCCCGGCCCGCCCGAATCCCTTATGTCCAGCGTGACTTGGTGTTCGCCGTACTCCAGCCGTACCCGCACTCTGGCGCCCGGCGCGTGCTTGCGCACGTTCGTCAGAGCTTCCTGCGCGACCCTCCGTACGGCCTGTGACGCCTCGGCCGGCAGCGGTCTGTGCTCACCCGTAATGGTGACCTCGGCCCCCGTGACCGTATCCACGAGTTGAGTCAAGTAGTCCTCCAGCGGGGTCAGTTCGCCGCGCAGTGCCGAGAGGGCCTGCCGGGTCTCCTCCAGTCCCTCACGGGCCATCCCGCGTGCTGCCACCACGCGTTCCAGGATCTGGTCCCGGTCGGCGTCCCGCTCGATCAGCAGGCGTGCCGCTTCCAGTTGCACGAGCTGCGCCGAGAGGCTGTGTGCCAACACGTCATGGATCTCCCGGGCGATACGGGCCCGCTCCACGAGCGCCGCCGACTCGGCTTCGGCCGCCAGCGCCGCCCGCTCCTGGGCGAGCAGCCGCTGGGCGCTGCCACGGGCCTCGGCGTCCAGTCGCAGCACGTATCCGGCCAGGGGGAGCCCCGCCGCCGTGGCTACGGTCGTCAGCCAGGCGTCGTCGTTGAAAGCCGCATACGACGCAAGGCCGACGGAGGCCACGGGTAGCGCGGCCGCGAGAGGCAGCCGCTCCAGCGCGGTGACGGCGCAGCCGCACCAGAGGACGAGGGCCGGGATTCTGAACCCCACGGCTTGAGCGGCGAATGCGAGTCCCAGGAGCAGCGTGACGAGCGCCAGGGACGACCAGAGCTGGTGCTCGAAGGTCGCTCGGTAGAAGGCCCAGGCAACACCCGCGGCCACCAGCACACCCACCGTGGCCCCGACGACACCCCAGCCGTGGACCACGCTGCCGGTGAAGACACCCCACAGCAGAAGGGCGAGCACGACCAGCCGGACGGCCGAGGCGAACAGCCGACGGGGCCGGGCGCGTTCCTTGCGGCTGAGCGCTTCCCTGGAGGGCCAGACCGTCCAGGCGTTCTCCGTCACACATGTTCCTTCCACGCGGGCCGGGACACGGTGTCACCGTATGCCGGGCTCTGCTCGGGGGTCGGACGCGAGGATCGAGCACGCCAGGTGAGGATCCCTCCACGGACGAGCAACGTGATCGCCAGAGCGAGGAGCAGGGCGGACGTGCCCTGCTTCACGCCCAATCCCGCACCGAGGGCGAAGAGCGCGATGCGCAGGGCTATGCCGGCGCCCCAGACGACCGCGCTCGCTCTGGTGCCCTTGCTCCATACCGTGCCGTCCGGCTCCGCCCATATGCGGGTGGTCCACGCCCACGCGGCCCCCGTGGCGACGCCGATGAGGAGTTCGGCGCCGAGCAAGAGCACTGACTCGGTGCGGTGATGGGCGTCGATGAGGGCGGGCTCGCGCAACGCGACGACGGTCAGGACCGCGGGGGCGAGCCACCAGCGCTCTCCCGCGCCGATCCGGCTTGCGCGGAACTGGCGCACGATCACCAGAGCGGCCACGGCCGCGATCAACAACGCGTCGACGAGCCCGGTCATCGAAGCCTCCGTGAGCGAAGAAGGACGGTGCCGACAGCGAGCGCTGCCGACGCCTTCGACGCTAGGGAAATTCGCTGGTCAGGAGATCGGAGCCAGGGTGGATCATGGGTGGATCCGGCACCGCTGCCGTCTCCACCCACGGGTGGACACGAAGGACTCCGTGTCCGGTCGCCGGTGCTGCGGGCGGGGCGACGCCTTGCTCGGCAGCAGGCCGACAGAACTTGGGCAGGCCTAGACCTTGCCCGACAGCGAGCCGACAGAACTGTGGGCAGGGCGAGGCCTCGCCCGACAGAACTGCTCGCAGAGCGCCTCTGCCCGACAGCGGGTCGGCGGCCGGGCATCCCGCACGGCAGCGCGGCCGGTGAGCGGCACGCACAACGCCCGTGCCGACAGCCACGGCACCTGCCTCCACCCGACAGTGCCGCGACTCTCACCGGACGGCCGGCCACCGGCACCGATTCCGGCGCCGCACCGACACCGTTTCCGGCCCGGCCGAGCGCAGCGGCTACGCGTCGATGCGGGACCGGTCCAGCGTCGCCGCCGAGCTGGAGATGAACTCCTTGCGCGGTGCGACGTCGTTACCCATCAGCAGATCGAAGACCTGCTCAGCGGACTCCAGGTCGCCGAGGTTGATCCGGCGCAGTGTGCGGTGACGCGGGTCCATGGTCGTCTCGGCCAGCTGGTCGGCGTCCATCTCGCCGAGACCCTTGTACCGCTGGATGGAGTCCTTGTACCGGACGCCCTTGCTCTCGAACTCCATGAGCTTGTCGCGCAGTTCCCGGTCCGAGTACGTGTAGACGTACTTGTCCTGGCCCTTCTTGGGCTGGATGAGCTCGACGCGGTGCAGCGGAGGGACGGCCGCGAAGACCCGGCCGGCCTCGACCATCGGCCGCATGTAGCGGTGGAACAGAGTCAGCAGCAGCGTCCGGATGTGGGAGCCGTCCACATCGGCGTCGGTCATCATGATGATCTTGCCGTAGCGGGCCGCGTCGATGTCGAAGGTCCGGCCCGACCCCGCTCCTATGACCTGGATGATCGCCCCGCACTCGGCGTTCTTCAGCATGTCGGTCACGGACGACTTCTGAACGTTGAGGATCTTGCCGCGGATCGGAAGCAGCGCCTGGAACTCGGAGTTCCGGGCGAGCTTGGCGGTGCCGAGCGCGGAGTCTCCCTCGACGATGAACAGCTCGCTGCGGTCGACGTCGTCACTGCGGCAGTCGGCGAGCTTGGCGGGCAGCGACGAGGACTCCAGAGCCGTCTTCCGACGCTGCGCGTCCTTGTGCTGGCGGGCGGCGATCCGGGTACGGGCCGCGGAGACGGCCTTCTCCATGACCACGCGGGCCTGGGCCGCGTCGTCCCTCTTGGTGGAGGTGAGGAACGCCTTGAGCTCCTTGGTGATCACGGTGTTCACGATGCGGCGGGCCGCCGAGGTGCCGAGGACCTCCTTGGTCTGCCCCTCGAACTGGGGCTCGGCCAGACGCACGGTGACGACCGCGGTGAGGCCCTCCAGGGCGTCGTCCTTGACGATGTCGTCCTCGGCGACGCGCAGCAGCTTCTTGGCGCGCAGCACCTCGTTCAGCGTCTTGGTGACCGCCTGCTCGTAGCCCGCGACGTGGGTGCCGCCCTTGGGCGTGGCGATGATGTTGACGAACGACTTCAGGGTCGTGTCGTAGCCGGTGCCCCAACGCATCGCCACGTCGACGCCGAGCTCGCGGGTGACCTCCGTGGGCGTCATCTGGCCGTGGTCGTCCAGGACCGGGACCGTCTCCTTGAAGGAGCCCTGTCCTGAGAAGCGGAGGACGTCGCAGACCGGCTTGTCGGTGGCGAGGTACTCGCAGAACTCGCTGATGCCCCCGTCGAAGCGGAAGGACTCCTCACCCTTGCTGCCGTCTTCACCGAGGCCGAACTCGTCGCGCACGACGATGGTCAGGCCGGGCACCAGGAAAGCCGTCTGGCGTGCCCGCTGGTGCAGGTTCTCCAGGGAGAGCTTGGCGTCCTTGAGGAAGATCTGACGGTCGGCCCAGTACCGCACGCGGGTGCCGGTGCGGGTCTTGGGGATCTTCTTGGCCTTGCGCAGGCCGCTCTTGGCTTCGAACTTGGCATCGGGGCCGTCGCCGGCGAAGGCTCCGGGGACACCGCGCCGGAAACTGATGGCGTGCGTGTGGCCACTGCGGTCCACCTCGACGTCGAGCCGGGCGGACAGGGCGTTCACCACGGAGGCGCCGACGCCGTGCAGACCGCCGGAGGCGGCGTACGAGCCGCCACCGAACTTGCCGCCGGCATGCAGCTTGGTCATGACGACCTCGATACCGGAGAGGCCGGTCTTGGGCTCGACGTCGACCGGAATGCCTCGGCCGTTGTCCCGGACCTCGACGGATCCGTCGTCGTGGAGGATCACGTCGATGTGGTCGCAGTAGCCTCCGAGGGCCTCGTCCACGGAGTTGTCGATGATCTCCCACAGGCAGTGCATCAAGCCACGACTGTCGGTCGACCCGATGTACATACCCGGGCGCTTCCGCACGGCCTCGAGCCCCTCGAGGACGAGCAGGTGCCGCGCGGTGTAGTTGGAACCGTCCCGGTCTGCTCCTGCCAGCAGCGCTGTGGACGGCACGGACGTCTCGGCGGTCACGCGGTTCGCTCCTCGCTGAATTTCAGGTGGGGCCCTTCTGGGTAAGGGCGCGGCTTCGGTTGCCGCTCAGAGGGTACCGAGGCCTGGTAGAGCCGTTGTAACGCCACCCTCGTCATGAACTCACCCTAGCCCAGGGTCGCAAAGGTGTTCGATCCCTCGATGGAGTGAAGCACACATCACGTTCCCTTCCAGGCATGAACCATTTAGGCTCCGGGCACGTCCTCATGAACAACCGGCAACCCAGCCGGGAGGACCGACATTGACCGACAGTGCGAAACCGTAAGACACATAGACACGCAATACGGCACATTCGCCGCCAACCGGCAGCAGCCGGCCGCCCGCGAAGATTTTTTTCAAGGGAAAGCCACGAGCGGGAACGTTTTCGGGCTGGTTGGATGTTGACCCTGGTACGACAGCTCGTCGAGCTAGAGAAGAGGCGACGTGACTACTGTTCTGACCCCCGCGAGCCCGCTGACGGCCGCCGATCGCTGCGACCGCTGCGGCGCCCAGGCATACCTGCGCGTCGTCCTGCTGAGCGGCGGAGAACTGCTCTTCTGCGCCCACCACGGTCGCAAGTTCGAGCCGGAACTCAAGAAGATCGCCGCTGAGATACAGGACGAGACGGAGCGACTGACCGCCGCTCCGGCAGCCGCCGAAGAAGAGCGCTGACATCTCGCGTCCACGACGAGCCAGCACCGGCACAGGCCGGCCCGCGGGCGGCGCCCCTGAGAAAAGCCAGGGGCGCCGCCCGCGCTCGTACCCCCAGACCCTCCTCAGACCCGGCCAGGCGCCCCGGTACGCCTCGCCCCCGGGCTGCCGCCCCAGCCCAGCGTGCGCATGACCTCGGACACGCGCGTATAGACACCGGGGCTCTCAGCACGCCCACAGCCGCTCCCCCAGGACACGAGCCCGATCAGCTTCCCCCGTGCGACGAGCGGCCCTCCGCTGTCCCCCTGACAGGCATCGTGGCCACCTTTCTCCTCCCCGGCACACACCATGATGTCGGCGCCATAGGTGCCTTCGGCACTGCCCGGATACGCCTGCTCGCAGAGGGCATCACGAAGCACATGCACGCGTGCCCCCCGTAGGCTGCGTGCGTAGTCGCCGGAGCCGGTGACATCACCCCAGCCGTAGACAGTGGCCGCCGTGCCCGGTTCGTACGCCTGATCGCCGGCGGCTGCCATCGGGACGACCGAGCTCTTCGGGAGGGCCTGCGCAAGGGTGACCACCGCGAAGTCGCCGGCGTTGCTGACGCTGTCGTAGTCAGGGTTCACCCAGGTGTCGCGTACGGCGATCTCCCGTCCCTGGTCGGAGAGCAGGTCCGTACGCCCTGTGATGACCTTGAGGTCGCGCACCTGGTCCGGGGGCGCGTTCAGGACGTCCTCGCCCAGACAGTGAGCCGCGGTGAGCACGGTGGTGGGGCCCACCACCACGCCGTCACAGAACTGCCCCGCGCGCGTACCCCCGAACCGGTCACGGCTGGACAGCGCCACGGTCCACGGGCTCTCGGATATCTCGACCGGGAAACCACCGACGACGACGTTGTCCGCGGACACCGGGACGGCGGACACTGCCGTTACGGCGGTGGCGGCGACCGCGAGAACCAGCGGCCGGGTCAGCCCCCGGGAAAAAGGAAAACGCATACACGTTCCTCACTCTGGGGTGGTCATGGAAAACCCAGGGTGATTCACAACTCCGACCCCCGCACCCGCTCAGCGCGAAGGCCCGGCTCCCCTGGAGGGAGCCGGGCCTTCGGCGTCGTACGACCGCGACCTAGTCGAGGTAGTCGCGCAGCACCTGCGAACGGGACGGGTGGCGCAGCTTCGACATGGTCTTGGACTCGATCTGGCGGATGCGCTCGCGCGTGACGCCGTACACCTTGCCGATCTCGTCGAGGGTCTTCGGCTGACCGTCGGTGAGACCGAACCGCATGGAGACGACGCCCGCCTCGCGCTCGGACAGGGTGTCGAGGACGGAGTGCAGCTGTTCCTGGAGGAGCGTGAAGCTCACCGCGTCGGCCGGGACGACGGCCTCGGAGTCCTCGATGAGGTCACCGAACTCGCTGTCGCCGTCCTCGCCCAGGGGGGTGTGGAGGGAGATCGGCTCGCGGCCGTACTTCTGGACCTCGATGACCTTCTCCGGGGTCATGTCGAGTTCCTTGGCCAGCTCCTCCGGGGTGGGCTCGCGGCCCAGATCCTGGAGCATCTGACGCTGCACGCGCGCGAGCTTGTTGATGACCTCGACCATGTGCACCGGGATACGGATGGTGCGGGCCTGGTCGGCCATCGCGCGGGTGATCGCCTGGCGGATCCACCAGGTGGCGTACGTGGAGAACTTGTAGCCCTTGGTGTAGTCGAACTTCTCGACCGCGCGGATCAGACCGAGGTTGCCCTCCTGGATGAGGTCCAGGAAGAGCATGCCGCGGCCGGTGTAGCGCTTGGCCAGGGAGACCACCAGGCGGAGGTTGGCCTCCAGGAGGTGGTTCTTGGCGCGGCGGCCGTCCTCGGCGATGATCTCCAGCTCGCGCTTGAGCTTGGGGGCGAGCTTGTCGGCGTTGGCCAGCTTGTCCTCGGCGAAGAGACCGGCCTCGATGCGCTTGGCGAGCTCGACCTCCTGCTCGGCGTTGAGCAGCGGGACCTTGCCGATCTGCTTGAGGTAGTCCTTGACGGGGTCGGCCGTGGCACCGGCCGCGGCGACCTGCTGCGCGGGCGCGTCGTCCTCGTCCTCGTCGGACAGCACGAACCCGGCGCTCTCGCCGCCCTCGGGCTCCTCGCCCGGCTTGGCTGCTGCTTCCTCGAGGACTTCCTCTTCGCCCAGCTCGGCGTCGTCCTTCTTGGCGGCGGCCGTGGTCTTCTTGGCCGCCGTCTTCTTGGCAACGGTCTTCTTCGCGGCCGCCTTCTTGGCGGTCGTCTTCTTGGCAGCGGCCTTCGTCGCGGACGCCTCGTCCTCGACGGGCGGGTCGACGACGGGTGCCGTCGGTGTGGCGGTGGCGGTGGCCTTCTTGGCGGTCACCGTCTTCGCCGCGACCGTCTTGGTGGCGGTGCGCTTGGCCGGACTCTTCGCTGCGACGCTCTTACGGGTGCGCTTGGGCTCCGCGGCACTGACCATCAGCGTCACACCCTCTTCCTCGAGGATCTGGTTGAGGCTGCGCAGTACGTTCTTCCACTGAGTGGCCGGAATCTGGTCAGCTTCGAAGGCCCGACGCACGTCATCGCCGGCGATCTGCCCCTCAGCCTTTCCCCGCTCAATGAGCGCCATGACAGAGACGGACTCGGCGATCTCCGGCGGGAGCGTACGGGATGTGCTGGCCGACACGAACAACCTCTCGGAACGTTGGAAAACGGCTTCCGGCCCCGTCCACGGCGGACAGGAGCCGACCGCCGACTGGGGGATGAGCCGACGGTGCGGGCGGGGGCCGGGAAGATGCACAGCGCCTTGAACGGCGTCCGTATTCCCTCCGCGGCTGTCACCTCTTAGGTCATCGCACTGTTCCCACGAGCGTTACGCCCAATCTGCGTGGCCCGAGTCACACCCCGTAAGCCTCAAAGCGGTCAGATGCGAGTAAATGAGGTCAACCGTGCCTGTGACGGACCCGTGCCGTGTGCCTTTCCGCTCGATCGCGCCGTCGGACCCCGCAGGAACCCGAGGGGTCCTGCGGGGTCCGACAGGGGGCGGTCCGCCGACCGGCATTGCCACAGGAGGGGGAGGCAATCCCGGTCCGCGCCGCCCGTGGTGCGCGTCAGTGCTCGCGCGGCGCGGGGACCACGCGCTCCACCTCAGGATGGACGGTGAGCAATTGGCGCATCGCGGCCTCGGCGGCCGGGCCGTCGCCGGCGGCGAGGGCGTCGGCGATCCTGCCGTGATGCGCCAGCGACGTCTCGTTCGGCCTGTCACACCCCGTGACGGGGCCGCCGGAAACCTGGAGGGCGGCCGACACGATCCCGGAGAGGTGCTCCAGCATGCGGTTGCCCGCGACCTGGATGAGCAGGGAGTGGAACTCGGCGTCCGCGCGGGAGAAGGTGAGCGCGTCGCCTTGCCCCATGGCGTGGCCCATGATCTCGACCATGTCCGCGAGCCGCTGCTGGATGTCCTCGCGCCCGTGCCCGGCGGCGAGGCGCGCGGCCAGCGGCTCGATCGTCCAGCGCAGTTCGCTCAGCTCGCGTCGCTGGTCGTCGCGCTGCGGCCCGAAGGCGCGCCATTCGATGATGTCCGGGTCGAGGAGGTTCCAGTCACTGACGGGACGCACGCGCGTGCCGACGTTCGGGCGGGCACTGACCAGGCCCTTGGCCTCCAGGACGCGGAGCGACTCACGGACGACGGTGCGGGAGACCTC
Source organism: Streptomyces sp. NBC_00457 (assembly GCF_036014015.1). Lineage (NCBI taxonomy): Bacteria > Bacillati > Actinomycetota > Actinomycetes > Kitasatosporales > Streptomycetaceae > Streptomyces > Streptomyces sp. NBC_00457. Next base: position 3,128,002 of record NZ_CP107905.1, read on the forward strand.
GAAGCGCTGGCCGATCTCCTCGGGCACCAGCGGACGGTCGGCGCCCAGATCGCCCGAGACGATCATCTGGCCGAGCTGCTGGACGAGTTGGCCGTGCAGCCCGCGTCCGCGGCTGCCGGCGGCACGCCGGCCCACCCGGCCCAGCTCCGGATCGGCGCCGTCCCAGGCGGGGGCCCCGACACGGTCGGCGGGGGGCGCCTCGGCGTAGGGATAGCGGTCGAGTTCGCCCGGGCCGGCGAGACCAGAGTCTGCGGAGCGGGCGGCGGTCATCATGGTGTGCGCAAGGGTACTCACGGAACCTTTGTCGGCGCCGTCTCCAACTCCCTTGAGGTCTTTGGTGAAAAGCACACGAAAGGGTGATCGCTCACCCCGTCGCAATTGACGCCTTATCGGAAAGAAATGGGCTTTCCCCGGGGGAGTTGTGCGCAGGGCGGGATCGGAAGGGCTCGGACGGTCGTCATCGGACCCTGCTGCGCAGGGTCGTGAGCAGATATACGCAGAGCAGGACGGACAGTGACAACGCCAATGCGCCGCCCACGGGTTGACCGACCACCCGGGCCGCCGCGGCCAGATATCGCTCTCCGCCGAAGGGCCACTGCATGAGAAGCACCTCGCGCAGCCGCATGGGAAACCCTGCCGCCGTTCGCACAGCCGGTCCCTCCAGGACCTTGTGTACGAGAGGTACGACGAGAATCGGTACGGAGACCACGGCGGCGAGCCCGGCCGTGGTGGACCGGAAGACACCGGCGGCCAGCACTCCGGCCCAGGCGCAGCCGACCACGAGACCGAGCCAACTCGCGCTCAGCGACAGCCAGTCGGCGGGAACCTGTGCGAGCTCCCGTCCGTATACGAGATAGAGCGCTTCGGCGTTGCAGCCGACCGTGAGGAAGGCCAGCAGCAGCGCGGTGGCCGCGGTGACGAGGAGTTTGGCGGCGAGCAGCCCCAGTCGGCGGGGCACGGTGCCGCGGTCCGCCGCCAGGGCGGGGTGGCGGAACTCGTCGCCGAAGGAGAGCGCGCCGAGCAGGCCGGCGCCGAGCGCCGCGGGCGGCAGCGGTAGCTCCTGCGGCCACGCGGCCAGCAGACGCGGCTGCGGAGTGTGCCCGATGCGGGCCAGGATGACGGCGGTGAGGACGGACACAGCGAGTACGACGGCCCCGGTGATGAACCCCGTGCTGATTCCCGCGGCGCGGCGCAGCTCGTAGCGGAGCGGGCGGAGGGGGCTGGGCGAGGGACGGACGGAGATGGGGGGTGGCAGCGCGGGCGGGGCGTCGAGGGTGCGGACTTCGCCGTGACTGCCGGAGCGCGTTCGCGCGCGGCCGGCCGCGACGCGTGCATCGTCGGAGACCTGCGCTCCCGCGGTCGTTTCGGTGGAGATCTGCGGCTCGTCGGCCGAGGGGGGTGACGCGTCGACAGGCTCGGAGGCGGTCTGCGGTGCGTCGACAGCTGCCCGGGTTGCGTCTTCTGCGTTCCGCGACGCGTCGAGAGGCGCCCGGGGAGCGCCCACTGCGCTCTTCGACGCGTCGAAGGGAGGCCGGTGTGCGTCAGCGGAGGTCTGCGAGGCGTCTAGCGGCGCTCCCGGGGCGTCCCCGGTGTCGAGCGGCGCCGCCGATGCATCCCCGGCGTCCAGCGACGGCTCAGGCGGCGCCGGAGAGTTCTCGGTCTGTCGCGGCACGTCCGGTGCACGATCGGCCGTGACCGGGGACGGTTGGCGGGGGGTTTGCGGTTCCTGCGCGGGTACGGCCGCCGCGCCGGCCCCCATGTCCCCGATCTCATCGGCGAGTTGATGCACGAGGATGCCGTGGCGGAACGCGGTCTCGCCGACGTCGGCGCAGGTACTGCCGTACACGGAGAGCCGGTTGCCTCCCTCGCGCACGATTTCGACGGAGCGCTGTCCGGTGCGGGCCTCCTTGGTGAGCAGGGCGGCGAGGCGTGCGGCGTGCGGGCTGCGGACGGCGACCCGGGGGCGGAGCCGGGTGCGGGCGAACTCGGCGGCCTCCTGGTCTGCGACGAGCCTGCCCTGCTCCAGCGTGACGACGCGGTCGGCGGTGCGCGCGGCTTCCTTGGGGTCGGCAGTGGTGTGCAGGACCGTGCCCCCCTGGGAGGCGTGCGCGCGCAGCATGGCGTGCAGCCAACGGATCTCGCGGGCGGTGAGGCCGTCGGCGGGGTCGTCGAGCACGAGCGTGTGCGGGTCGCAGAGCAGGGCACAGGCGAGGCCGAGGCGGCGGTCCATGCCGCGTGAGAGGGTGCCCAGACGCTCGTCACGCAGGCTGACCAGGCCGACCACCTCAAGGACCTCGTCGGCGCGGCGCACGGGCAGGCCCGCGGCGGCACACAGCATGCGAAGGTGCCCTCGTACGGTCCGGGCGGGGTGTCCGGGTACGTCGCCGAGGAGTACGCCGACCTCACGCGAGGGATGGGCGATGCGGTGCAGGGGGCGGCCCCTGAAGTAGGTGATTCCGCGGCCCGGTTGAAGTTCGAGCATCAGTCTGAGCGCCGTCGTCTTGCCTGCCCCCGGCGCGCCGAGCAGCGCGGTGACGTGGCCCGCGCGCGCCTCGAAGGTGACGTCGTCGACGGCGGGTGGAAGCTCCTTGCGGGGGTTGCTGGTCAATCCGAAGACCTCGATCACCCGCAGCAAGATAGCGCGCTATGTCCAGTTTTTCTGGTATGTCACAGCCCGCTCACCGGCGGTGGTCGGCCGGATCGCACTTTTGTTCGCCTCTCACTCCCGGTACCCGGCGTCACACCTCGGGGCGCAGCATCGGAGGGTTGAGCAGCGTGGCGCCGCCGGCCCGGAAGAGCTGGGCCGGGCGACCGCCCTGCCGGGTGGTGGTGCCGCCGGTGGGGACGAGGAAGCCCGGCGTGCCCGTCACCTTGCGGTGGAAGTTGCGCGGGTCGAGCGCGACGCCCCACACCGCCTCGTAGACACGGCGCAGCTCGCCGACGGTGAACTCGGTGGGGCAGAACGCCGTGGCCAGGGACGAGTACTCGATCTTGGATCGGGCGCGCTCCACCCCGTCCGACAGGATCTGTGCGTGGTCGAAGGCGAGCGGCGCCACGGGTTCGCCGTCGCGGCCGTAGCCGCTCTGCTGCAGCAGTTCCTCGACCGGCGCCCAGCGCGCATTGCTGGCGTCGCCGCCCGCTCGGGGGGCCGGCAGGTCGGGGGCGAGCGCCAGGTGCGCGACGCTGACCACCCGCATCCGGGGATCCCGCTTGGGGTCGCCGTACGTCGCGAGCTGCTCGAGGTGGGCGCCGTTGTCCTGGACGGGAACAGCCGGATCATGGGCGCGCAGCCCGGTCTCCTCGGCCAGCTCGCGGGCTGCCGCCTGCGCCAGGTCCTCGTCGGCCCGTACGAAGCCTCCAGGGAGCGCCCAGCGTCCCTGGAACGGCGGTTCGCCCCTGCGTACCGCCAGCGCGCACAGGGCATGGCGACGCACGGTCAGCACGACCAGGTCCACGGTGACGGCGAAGGGCGGAAAGGCTGACGGGTCGTAGGGCATGCGGCGATCATAGTCGTCTGCCTGACGATAAACACTCCCTTCGTCGGCCGCATCGATTGCTGATCCACTTTGGCTCGGTATGGGTTTCACCCTGCTCCCCCGGCAGTCAGCGGTGCCGCGGCATACGAGGTCACCCTCCCAATTGCAGCTGATCGGCCGCTTCCTCGACCATGGCGAGGCCGAGTCTGCTGACCCGTACGGAGAAGGGGGCGTCCGCCACACGCAGTCCGGTCAGGACGACCTCTCCCAGGGGTGCGCTGCCCATGGGGCGCAGCGTGACCGTCCCGGCGGGTGCGTCGGGGCGGATGCCGGCGAGGGTGGTCAGCAGCAGCACACCGGCAGCCGCAGCCGTGGCCGCCGGGCGGCAGGCTGCGGGGTGTGGGAGAGGGGCGCTCCCGTCGGTGCGCTGCTCCCCCGCGTACATCTCGGGCAGGCGGTGGCCGAAGGTCTCGGCCGCGGACAGTACGCCCCGCAACAGGGCTCCCGCTTCCTTCTCGTACCCGGCCGCGGTCAGCCCGGCCACAGCGACGGCCGTCTCCTGGACGCGCACGGCCCCGGTACGGTGGCCGAACGAGTTGTACCCCGGCTCCCTCGCGCCCAGCCCGCGCAGGCCCCAGCCCGAGTCCATGGCCGGGCCCCCGAGCAGCCGGGCGAGCTGTTCGGTCTGCACCTTGTCGAGCAGACCGGCTGCCTGCCGACCTCCGCCGCTCAGGCCGGTGTCGAGGAGGTGGACGGCGGACGCGCCCAGGTGCGGCACGAGCCGGCCGTCCGGGGTACGGGCGGCTGCCGGCCTGCCGCCACCCAGGTCGTCGACCCAGAAATCCGCCCGGAACGCCGTCCGCAAGGCCTCGGCCCACTGCCTCAGCCCCGCCCCGCCCGGTCTGCCGGAGTCGTCGAGCAGATCGGCGCCGAGCAGTGCGGCACGATGCGCGTGCGCCTGTGTCTCGCAGCGGAAGGGCCCGCCGGGGTACGGGTCGCGTAGGTACGGGCCGTCGCCCACCGTGGTGCGCAGCCAGGTCAGACAGCGGTCGGCAGCGGGGAGCAGTTCCTGTGTCTCGTGTTCGGACAGGCCCCAGCGGCGGGCCTCGGCCAGGAGTACGGGGAAGAGGAGCGTGGCCTCCGTGCCCGTACAGGCCGGCGGCAGATGAGGGCCCGCGTCCCGTCGCGGGCCCGGGATCATGCCGAACCGGGTTCCCGGGCCGTCGAGTTGGGTGCGGGCGAGGGTGCGCAGTGTGCCCGCGGCCAGCCGGGTGCCGAGGGGCAGCGTCATCCGGGCGGCGGCCAGTGCGTCCGCCGGAGCGAGGCCACAGCGCCACGGCACGCCGGCGGCCAGGTGCGTGTCCACCGGGTGGGCGGGGTCGCGCAGCAACAGGGACTGGAGGTCCTCGATGCTCGTGCGCAGGAGTGTCTGGACTCCGGGGTTGTCTCCCGCCGCCCGGGCGGGTGACAGGGGGCTCGTCGCTGCACGGCCCACGGCCCGGAGGGGCCCCGCTCCGTCGGGTCGTACCCGCAGCTCCACGCTCGTGCTGCCGCCCGGGGGTAGTTCGAGGTCCCAGCGCAGCAGCCCCGCGGAGGCCAGTGCATCGTGCGGTGCTGGGACGGCCGTGACCGAGGACTTCCCGGTGGCGCAGGACCAGCGCAGGCCGGAGTCGTGGACGCTGGCCGGCAGTTCATGCCCCGAGTTGCCGCTCGCGATCGTGGCCAGGTCGGCCAGATCCGTGCCGAGCGCCACCTCCACGGACAGGCGCAGTGGACGGAGTGCCGCACTGTGCAAGGTGATCCGCTCTGTACCGTCCGCGCCGCGGATGCGCTCGACGACGACGTCCGGGTCTGGACCGGTGTGTGCGGAGGTGCGCAGGGTGCCCACGAAACGGGCGGTGTCGGCCGCGGTCATCCTGGCCTGCACCGCGAGTGGCTCGCGGCCGGCCACCCGAACCTGGCAGCGGGAGAGCACACGTCGACCCGCGCGGTAGAACCCCTCCAGCCCGTGACCGGTCAGCTGTCCCTGTTCCGTGGAGATGGCGAAACCGGGGAGCGCGACGCAGACCAGAGCGGTGTGGGCGGGTGGCAGGTCCAAGGGCCGACCCGGGGTCGGCGGTGGGGCGGCGCGAGACGGGACCGGAGCCGGACCGCGTGCCTGAGCCTGGGGCCGGGACGGTGCCCAGCCATGAGAACCGCTCGGGAACCCGGACCTGCGGGTGCCGGCCCTGTCCGCGCACGACGGTGGACCAGCGCCCGGAGCGGACCCGCCGTGCGTGCGGCGCTCGTCGTCGACAACGGCGGCGGGCGGAGTCGGCTGATACATGGGCGGCTCCTTCTGCGCTCTGGGCGCCTCGGGCGTGTTGACGCCGTGCTGGATGCGTCCGGAGTGACATGGGTGGTGCGGCGGCCATGCCCGTCCAGGCGTTCCGCCACTCAGGTGAACGGCATGGGGCTGTTCGGGGTAACGCCCGCGGCAGGGCGACTCGATCGAGTGATGACGGTCTGGGCCGCCCACCGCCGACTGCCCCGGTTGTCGAACCGTCCCCACTTCGCTGCCGCCGTCCGTCCGAGTGCGGCCACCCGTGCTTCCGCTCACGTGTCTTCCTCTTGGCTGTCGCCCTTGGCGTGCAGGTCTCCCGGATTGCCGGTGCCATGGGCCACTCCCTTGGCTGAGGCACGCGTGCGCGTGCCGCCCGCACGAGCAGCCGCCGGGCGCGCAACGCCCGCAGCCGTCGTGCGCGGCCGGGAGGGCTTCGGCCTCGGCTCTCGCGCCTTGGGCTTCGCGGAGCGAGGTGAGTCGTCGCCCGCACTCGTGGGCCGTGGACGGCGTCGGCGGCGTGAGGCCGACGCCGATGTGGGCGCCGCGCATGGGTCCGACTCGGCGGCCTCGCTCAGCGCCGGCTCCTGCGTGGCCTCCGCGCTGCCGGCTCGCATCGGCTCACGACCATCGCGTTCCGCACGCAGGCAGCGGCGGATCGACTCCGGGTCCAGCCCCTCGTTGCAGGCCTGATGCAGCAGACGGGCGAAGAGGTAACCGGGGTCCGCGCCGAGCGCCATCGCGAGGGCTTCCCTGGCCTCCAGATCGTCGCCCGTCGACCAGGCGACCCACCCGGCAAGCGTGAGCGGCGGCGCGGCATGTTCGCTGTACGGGCCGACGCAGCGGCGGGCCAGGGCTCGCCAGAGGCGCAGCGCCGGACCGGCCTCGTCGCCCTCCATCCACTCGGCCGCGCGATCACGCGTCGTACGGTCCTGCAGGCCGAGAATCAGCGTCGCGGCTTCGTCGTGTCCGAGCAGTCCGTCGTCGCGCAGGTCGGCCATGACCGTGCCGGACACGGACGGGGCTGCGGCCAGACGGCTCATGACCTGCCGGGCAAGATCGAGCGTCTCCTGGGCCACGCCGGCCCTGCTTTCGTCGTCGAGGATCCGGGGGACGAGGCTCCTTCCGGCGGTGTCCAGAGCAACCTCCTGCTCCAGAGCGGCCGCCGTTTCCCAGGGCAGGAGCCTGGCCCGCAGTTCGCGCAGAGAGCCGCGCACCTGGAGGCCCGCATACGTGGCAGCGGCGGCCAGCACGGAAGTGCCGGGCAGGCCCATGGGCGTGCCTTCGGGCGGGCAGCATTGCCTGTTCACGCAGCAGTACGACCAGAAGCGGCCGTCCGAGATGCACAGTGCCTCGATCACCGGCACGTCCAGCAGACCGCACTCGACGCGCAGCCGCTGAGCCAGCGGCTGCAGTCGCTCCATGACCTGGCGGCCGGATTCCGCGCTCCCCGGTTCCTGGCAGACGTAGGCGACCAACTGTTCCGGGCGGGCACCCCGGCGCTCGCTGCCCGTCACCAGCCCGTGGGCCAACTGCCGGGCCGCGGAGGGCCAGTCGTCCGGGTTCGCGGGAATGCCGAGTCGAGCCCGGCCGCCGAAGCGTCCGCGGCCACCCCTGTCGTGGAGGGCGACCAGGACGACGCTGTCCTCTGGGCGGTAGCCGAGCAGATACGGCAGGGCGTCGGCCAGTTCGGCCGGGGTGCGGAGGGTGACCTGGTGCTCGCCGGGATGGCCGTCATACAGGGCGGGTGGGTTGTGCGCGTCAGGGGCGCTGTACGCCTCAGGACCGTGGGTCTCGCTGGGGCCGAAGGGCTCGTGGCCTCCGCCGGGCTCGTCCATCGCCCCGTGCACATCGAGCCCCTCGCGCCCGGCCATGTCCTCGTTTTCAGGAGATCCAGTCGCTTCGCTGTGATTCGTCATGCGCCGACGATCTCCCGGATTGAGGGACTCCGCTTTGGCCTGTGGATAAGTCCGATCAGGGACACGCCAATCCGGTCGGCGAGAACCCTCATCGTCCACAGCCGACCCGGATTGTCAGCGCCGTCCTGTTGTATGGGACGCATGGAGCACACGAGCAACGCGGATCTCCGGGCGGCCGCCGACGCGGTCCTCGCCCGCCTCGTCGGGGACGCCACAGGCACGGCCAGGCTGCGCGAGGACCAGTGGCGGGCGATCGAGGCGTTGGTGGCGGACAAACGCCGAGCCCTCGTCGTCCAGCGCACGGGGTGGGGCAAGTCGGCGGTGTACTTCGTCGCCACCTCGTTGCTCCGCGCCCAGGGCAGCGGCCCCACCGTGATCGTCTCCCCACTGCTCGCGCTGATGCGCAACCAGGTCGAGGCCGCGGCCCGTGCCGGTATCCACGCGCGGACCATCAACTCCTCCAACACCGAGGAGTGGGACATGGTCCAGAGCGAGATCGCCGCGGGCGAGGTCGATGTCCTGCTGGTCAGCCCGGAGCGGCTCAACAACCCGGATTTCCGCGACCAGGTGCTGCCCAAACTCGCCGCCGCGACCGGACTCCTCGTGGTCGACGAGGCGCACTGCATCTCCGACTGGGGTCACGACTTCCGCCCGGACTACCGACGGCTTCGCACGATGCTGATGGACCTCCCACCCGGTGTGCCGGTACTCGCGACCACGGCCACGGCCAACGCGCGTGTGACCGCCGATGTCGCCGAGCAGCTCGGCACCGGGGGCACCTCGGACGCCCTCGTGCTGCGCGGGCCGCTGGACCGGGAGAGCCTGAGCCTGAGCGTGCTCCGGTTGCCGGACGCCGCGCACCGGATGGCCTGGCTCGCCGACCACCTCGACGAGCTGCCGGGCTCCGGAATCATCTACACACTCACCGTGGCCGCCGCCGAGGAGGTCACCGCCTTCCTGCGGCAGCGCGGACACATCGTCGCCCCGTACACGGGCAGGACGGAGAACGCCGACCGGCAGCAGGCCGAGGAGGACCTGATCGCCAACCGGGTCAAGGCGCTGGTCGCCACCTCCGCGCTCGGCATGGGCTTCGACAAGCCCGACCTCGGATTCGTGGTGCACTTGGGCTCGCCCTCGTCGCCCATCGCCTACTACCAGCAGGTGGGCCGAGCGGGACGAGGCGTCGAGCACGCCGAAGTACTCCTGCTCCCGGGCAAGGAGGACGAGGCGATCTGGGAGTACTTCGCCTCGCTCGCCTTTCCCCCGGAGGACCTGGTGCGGCGCACGCTCGACGTCCTCGCGGGCGCGGAGCGCCCTCTTTCGCTGCCCGCTCTGGAGCCGTTGGTGGAGCTGCGCCGGTCCCGCCTGGAGACCATGCTCAAGGTCCTCGACGTGGACGGGGCGGTCAAGCGGGTCAAGGGCGGCTGGATCGCGACCGGGCAGCCGTGGACGTACGAGACGGAGCGGTACGACTGGGTGGCCCGGCAGCGCAAGGCCGAACAACAGGCGATGCGCGAGTACGCGTCGGCGACGGGCTGCCGTATGGAGTTCCTGCAACGCCAACTGGACGACGAAGGGGCAAAGCCCTGCGGACGCTGCGACAACTGCGCGGGCACGCGCTTCACCGCCGACATGTCCCCGGCCGCTCTGGACGCCGCGCGCGACGACCTCGGCCGGGCGGGCGTCGAGGTGGAACCGCGCAGGATGTGGCCGACCGGGCTGCCGGCGATCGGCGTCGATCTCAAGGGCCGCATTCCCGTCGGTGAGCAGGCCGCGCCCGGCAGGGCTCTCGGACGGCTGTCGGACATCGGCTGGGGCAACCGGCTCCGGCCGATGCTGGCCCCGCACGCCTCGGACGGCCCGGTACCGGACGACGTGGCAAAGGCTGTCGTCGGCGTGCTGGCCGACTGGGCCAAAGGGCCCGGCGGCTGGGCCCAGGGGGCAACGGACGCCCAGGCGCGTCCCGTCGGTGTCGTGACCATCGCCTCGCGCTCCCGGCCGCAACTGATCAACTCCCTCGGCGCGCACATCTCGGAGGTGGGCCGACTGCCACTGCTGGGCTCCGTCGAGTACGCGGGCGACGGGTATCAGGTCTCACGGAGCAACAGCGCCCAGCGGCTCAAAGCCCTCGACGGCGTGCTGACCCTGCCGCCGGCCCTTGCCTCTGCTCTGTCCGGCATCGGGGGTCCCGTTCTCCTGGTGGACGACTTCACCGAGACCGGTTGGACACTCGCGGTCGCAGCGCGCATGATCCGGCGTGCCGGCGCCCAGGGAGTGCTACCGCTGGTCCTGGCAGTCCAGGGTTGATCACATCCATCCCGAAGGACGGCTCCCTGCCTGGGCCCTTCTCCAAAAACGGGCGTCCGCCCTTGAGGCACGGTCGCACCATGCGTCGCAGTTGACACACCTGGTGGGGATATAAACCACGCACCACCAGATATCGGTCGGTGGCCCCAATTGCTCGTTGCCGCATCCAGGTTCGACAGGAAGAATTGAGGTCCGCTCCCCGCACGGCTCGCCGTGATCCGGCAGGGCTCCTCTGCGGTGCGCGCTCCCCCGAATCCGACCCCGCCCGCAGTGTGGGCGCGTAGCCGAAGGGAGGACCGTGACCTTCGGATTCGCTCCGTCCCCCGCGGCATCCACGTCGTCCGACCTGTCCGCCGCGTCCGCGGCCCGCATGCTCGAACCCGCGGAGTGGGCCGCGGCCGGCATCCCCCTCCTGCGCAACCCACGGGAAGTTGTCAGTGGACTGCATTCCCGGCACCACCCCCGGCCGGCAACCGCCATCGTGGCCGTCCTCGACCCGGACGAACGGCTCTGCGCCAGCGCCTCCTTCGCCCGGCGCCCCGCCCCGGCCGACGGCTGGATGTTCCGCAACGTCCTGCTCGCCCAACTGCGTCGGGTCATCCCCCACGACCTGCGGCGCCGCACGCCGGTGCGCACCGCGGTGCTGTTGTACTGCCGCGAGGGCGACGCGCGTTGGACGCAGGAGGACGGCGCATGGATGTGGGGGCTGCGTGACGCCTGCACTCTGCACGGGCTGCGCTGCGGGGCGTACATCACGCTGACCCGTGACGGCTGGCAGGTCCTCGGCGAGGACCGCGGCGGACGCCGACCCAGCGCGGATTCCACCCCGGAGCCCTTCGCCACGTCCGAGGCGCCACCGCCGAAGCCGCAGACCGGCGGAGCAGCCTCGGAGGTCCTGCGCCGCGCGGCGGCTCGCTGAGTGCGCGGTTCCCTGAGGAAGCGCTGACGGAACCGACGGAACGTTTCGGCGGAGCCGGCCATCGCTACGTTCCAGCCTCGACCCCGACACGAGCCACACCGTCGCCTGCGCCCTGCCCCGCCCGTCTCACTCCGCGACACGAAAAGCCCTGCGGCATGGTTCCTGCACCCGCCCTGAGTGGAGGCTCAGGTGGCACGGCGTGCGGTCGGGCCCGGGGCATTCGGTGAAGCGGATCGACCGTCTGGGAACATGCGGCACGCGAGCCCCACAAGCCCCACCCACTCGTGCAGGCCAAACCGTCCACCGTGCACACACCGCCGCGGCGACATCACCATCGCCCCGCCGTCCCCCGGAGGTTGCGGAACAGGCTCAGACGCCCGCGCCCAGCACCGAGTTGATCTGCTGCGGGTCCCCGCAGACGATCAACAGGGCACCGGCCCGGGTGAGGGCCAAGGGGAGAGCGGTGACGGCAGCGGCGTCAGGGCCCCCGTTGACGGCGACGACGACCACCGGGCGCGAGGCAGTACGGCTCGCGACGGCGGCGTCCGCATAGAAGACGTCGTCACCGGAGTCATGCTGCGCCCAATAGGCGGCTTCACCGAAGGACAGCTCATGAGCAGCCCATGGATGTTGTTCGCCGGTGGTGATCACCAGCACGTCACTGGGGGCGCGACCCGAGTCCAGCAGCAGATCCACGGCCTCTTCGGCGGCGTCGAGGGCGCCTTCCGCCGAGGCCGGGATCAGCTGGATCTGCGGAGTCGCCGGGGCCGCATCGGAGGCGGCAGGGGCGGCCGGGCCCGACGGTCCGGGCTTGGCCACGTCTCGCGGCGTACGTTGCACCGGCGGCGTGGGCCTGAGGGGCCCGGGACGACCGGGACGCGACGGAGCCGCGGGGCGGGGGCCGGGTACGGGACGAGGGGTCGGCGCGGTACGGCCACTGGCCGGAGTGGCGCGGGGACCCTGGGCACTCTCGTGAATCTGAGGCTCCTCGGGAATGAGAGGCATGAGCTGATGTTTATCAAACGTTGGTACGGCTCGCGTCGGCGGGTGGCACATCAGTGCGAGCGGAATCGTCAGAAGTCGAAGCCGAGTTGCCCCTCGATCTCCGGAACGCTTCCGTCCACCCCGTTGCGGACTTTCTTGAGGTGCCGCCACTGGGGCAGCGCATCAAGATACGCCCACGACAACCGGTGGTACGGGGTGGGTCCCCGCTCCTCCAGCGCGGCCTTGTGCACGGGCGACGGGTACCCGGCATTGTCCGCAAAACCGAAGTCTGCATGGTCGATACCCAGTTCGGCCATCATTTTGTCGCGCCGAACCTTGGCGATCACCGAGGCCGCCGCAACCGCCACACAGGACTGGTCCCCCTTGATCACCGTGCGGACCTTCCAGGGCACGCCGAGATAGTCGTGCTTCCCGTCGAGAATCACCGCGTCGGGACGGACCGGCAGGCTCTCCAGCGCACGCACCGCCGCCAGGCGTAGCGCGGCCGTCATGCCCAGTTCGTCGATCTCCTCCGGAGAGGCGTGCCCCAGGGCGTACGAGGTCACCCACTTGAGGAGCACCTCGGAGAGTTCGGTACGGCGCTTGACGGTGAGCAGCTTGGAGTCGGTGAGGCCTTCGGGGGGCCGACGCAGTCCGGTGATCGCGGCGCAGACGGTGACGGGGCCGGCCCACGCGCCGCGCCCCACCTCGTCGACACCGGCAATGACCTTCGCTCCGGTCGTAGCGCGAAGGGAGCGCTCGACGGTGTGAGTAGGTGGTTCGTACGGCATGGCGCCCTTAGCCTACGCCGCCCGGATCCCCCGACGACACCCTGGTTCACCTGGGGGACGTCACCATCCGCGAACCTCGCAGTCAGACCCCGTACGGCCGCAGCAACGGGACCATCAACTGGTCGATCATCTCCTCGATTTCATGATCATTCCATTCGCTTGCGCACATCTTCGCTCGGTACATCATCATCGCCGGGATGGCATCGACGACGTATCCGTTGGCCGCATCGGCTCGCACCTCGCCTCGCTCGATTCCACGGTCGATGACCTCTCGGAGCAACTGGATGGTCGGTTCCACGACGCCCTTGATGATCACCCCATGGAAGCGCTCGGCCTGGATGTTGTCGCATTCGTGAATCACCGAACGCAAGGCGAAGCCGGGCCGCGAGTACATGGCGTCGCGCGCCTGGCGACACAGCTGCAGCAGATCGTCGCGCACGCTCCCGAGGTTGGGCGCCGCCTCGAAGCTCGGCAGCCCGGCCCGCAGCGCATCCGCGACGAGATCCTCCTTGGACGGCCAGCGACGGTAGACCGCGGCCTTTCCGGTCTGGGCGCCCGCGGCGACACCCTCCATCGTGAGGCCGTTCCAGCCGACCGTACTGAGCTGATCCAACGCGGCGTCGAGGATTGCCCGTTCGAGCACGGCGCCGCGCCGACGGAGGGAAGCCGTCTGAGCGGGCGCGGCCGTCCAGCGCGAAGTAACCATCTGATCGTCTCCAACGAACAGCGGAAGCGGTGATTCCGGAGATGAGGGGACATGCCGCGCGGCGCCAAAGGGGGAAACGCCTCGCGACACAAAGCTAAGTGAACGCTTGCGTTCACTGTCGGGGAGTCACTACGGTTGTCGCGACAGTGAACGCGAGCGTTCACTAAGGCACTTGTGGGGGACCCATAGTGACAACCTCTCAGTTGAGCAAGGATCAGAAGCCAGGTGCGGCACGCCGGGAAGGACATCCCGGTATCGCGCTCACCGTCATCGCGGCCTGCCAACTCATGGTGGTACTCGACGCGACGATTGTGAACATCGCTCTCCCGCACATTCAAGACGCACTCAAGTTCAGCACCACCGACCTCACGTGGGTGGTCAGCTCCTACACGCTCACCTTCGGCGGCCTGCTGCTGCTCGGCGGCCGGGCCGGAGACATCCTCGGCCGCCGCCGAGTGTTCATGACCGGCATCCTGCTGTTCACCTTCGCCTCGCTGCTCGGCGGACTCGCCCAGGAACCCTGGCAGTTGCTGGCCGCACGCGCCCTTCAGGGTGTGGGTGGCGCGATCGCGTCGCCGACCTCGCTGGCGCTCATCACCACCACGTTCCCCGAAGGCCCGGAACGGAACCGGGCGTTCGGAGTCTTCGCCGCCGTCTCCGCGGGCGGCGGTGCCGTCGGCCTGCTCGCCGGCGGCATGCTCACCGAGTGGCTCGACTGGCGGTGGGTGCTCTTCGTCAACGTACCGATCGGCATATTGATCGCTGTCCTCACGCCGTTGTACATCAGCGAGTCCGAACGGCACCCCGGGCGCTTCGACATCGCCGGCGCGCTCACGTCGACGCTCGGCATGGCAGCGCTCGTCTACGGGTTCATCAGCGCGGCCGACGAGGGCTGGCGGGACAGCATGACGCTCGGCTCCTTCGGCGCCGCGGTGGTCCTGCTGCTGGCCTTCGCCTTCGTCGAGACCCGGGCCGCGGACCCGATCACCCCGCTGCGCATGTTCACCGACCGCAATCGCTCGGGCACGTACGTGATCATGTTGAGCCTGGCAGCGGCGATGTTCGGCATGTTCTTCTACATCGTGCTGTTCGTGCAGAACGTGCTGGGGTACAGCCCGATCGCGGCCGGTGTGGCCTTTCTGCCGGTGACAGTGGTGATCGCGATCGGCGCGGGACTGTCGCAACGGTTCCTGCCGGTGCTCGGCCCCAGGCCGTTCATGCTCGTCGGCTCGGCGCTCGCCGTGATCGGCTTGGTCTGGCAGACCTTGATCAGCTCCGACAGCTCGTACGTCGGCGGGGTGCTCGGGCCGATGCTGGTGTTCGGCTTCGGCATGGGCCTGAACTTCGTCACCCTGACGGTTACCGCGGTGTCCGGTGTCGCCCAGCATGAGGCGGGTGCGGCCTCCGGACTGCTCAACGCCACGCAGCAAGTGGGCGGTTCGCTGGGCCTGTCCATCCTGACGACGGTGTTCGGCTCGGCCAGCAAGGACGAGGCGGAGAAACAGCTGCCGAAGTTCATGGCCGACGGTTCTGCCGAGCAGAAGGCCGAGTTCGCCAAGACGCAGCAGCTGCCAGCGCCCTGGGGGCACGACGTGCTCACCCACGGCATTTCGATGGGCTTCGTCGCGGCAGCATCGATGGCCGTGCTGGCGCTGATCACCGCGTGGTTGGTGATCCGGGTCCGCAAGAGCGACCTGGAAGCCCTCGCGGGCACATCGGGCCCGATGGCCGGCTGACGCGGCCCGGTCCGCACCGGGCTCGACGATGTCAGGGGGCGCAATCTCGCGCCCCCTGACGGCACGTGGACACCAGGGCATCACGACCGCCGCGACAAGCAGCGTGAACAGCATCGCCAAGAACTCCATGACCACCCCACCACCCCTCGCGTGTCATCTGTGTGCGCCGACTCATGCGTCGCACAGCAACTGCCACGACAACGAGCACGCGGTTACGCAGAGTTCCCGTCGCGCACAGAGAGTTTGCACCGGTGTCTGTCTTCGAGGCGCTACGCCGACGTGGGCATCCACTCCGGCAGCGCTTCCGTCCGCTCCACCCAAGCGCCGGGCGGCGTCCCCGCCTTCCCGGCGGCGATCACCCCGCCCACGATGGCGCAGGTCGTGTCCACGTCCCCGCCGACCTGGGCGGTGGTCCAGAACGCCTCCTCGTAGTCACCGAGGGCACGAGCAGCGGACCAGAGCGCGAACGGGACGGTGTCGTGCGCCGTCGTACGCCGCCCACAACCCAGCACCGCCGCGACCGTGGCCGCATCGGCGTAGTCGAGCATGTCGCGGGCGCGCCGCAAGCCGGCTCCGACAGTACTCTTGGGCACGAGCGCGATGACGCCGTCCAGGAGTACCTCGGCGCTGGGCGGGCCGCCGGGGGCCGCGGCCATGGAGGCGGCAGCGGCGACGGCCATGGCGCCGACCACGGCCTCTCGGTGCTGGTGCGTGGTGTACGCCGAGATCTCGGCCTGGTGGGTCGCCTGTTCCGGGTCGTCCGCGTACCAGGCGCCCAGAGGGGCGATCCGCATCGCTGCGCCGTTCCCCCAGGACCCCTGTCCGTTGAAGAGCGCAGCCGCGAGCTCACGCCAGTCGCCGCCCTCACGGACCAGCCGCAGCAGACGGTTGACCGCCGGACCATATCCGCGGTCGAAGTCGTGGTGCTCGGCGAAGGAGCGGGCCAGTGCGTCCTGGTCGATGCGGTGGTGAGCGGCGAGGACGGCCACGACGGAGCACGCCATCTCCGTGTCGTCCGTCCACTGCCAGGGAGCCTGTGGCAGCTCGCGACGCTTCAGCAGCGGGTAGTTCACCGGCACGAAGAACTGCGAGCCCAGGGCATCCCCGACCGCGAGTCCGCGCAGGCTGGCCAGGGCGCGGTCCAGACGTCCGTCGGGGGAGGATTCAGCGGTCATCGCTCTGCCACTCTATCCGGTGATCCCGTACGGTTCCGGATCTCGCCAGCGCTCGAACGGCCGGTCGAGCGAGTACTTGCCGTCGTCCCCGAGAACGAGCATCCGCATCTCCGCGTTCCCCGGATTCGACAGCGACTCGAATTCCGCGACCGTCCAGTGGAACCAGCGCATACAGAACAGCCGCATCGCCAGGCCATGAGTGACCAGCAGCACGTTCGGCGGATGATCGGGGGCCTCGAAGCTGCGGTACAGGCTCTCCAGGAAGCCGCCGACCCGGTCGTACACATCCGCCCCGGACTCGCCCTGGGCGAAGCGGTAGAAGAAGTGACCGTACGCATCCCGGTAGGCCTTCTGGAGTTGGACGTCGTCCCGGTCCTGCCAGTTGCCCCAGTCCTGTTCGCGCAGCCGGGGTTCCTCGCGCACGCGGACGAGCTCGGGGTCGAGGTGGAAGGCGCGGAACGTCTCGTGGGTACGGCGGTATGGAGAGACGTACACGCTGATGCGCTCGCGGCCGAACACCTCGCGCAGCCGTTTTCCGGTCTCCTCAGCCTGCCGCCAGCCCCGCTCGGTCAGCGCCAGGGCATGGTCGGGCTCGCGTTCGTACACGGTGTCATCAACATTGCCGGTTGACTCACCATGCCGGACAAGGACGATGCGCCGTGGTCGTGCCATGCCAAAACCCTAGATCGAGTGACGGCCCATCGAGCACTCGTACGGGCTCCATACAGCGTAGGTCACACATTTCTTGCACCATGGGCCACACTGGGCACACGAAGAGTGCGTCCAGTTCTCAAACTATCCAGGTCGATTCCAGCCCCACGATGTCACCTCTGAGGGCCGCGATGTCCGCCTCGGTCTGTGCACGCAGGGCAAGCCGCTCCACGCGCTCGGTGCGGTATTTGCCGTGCTCGGCGGCCGACTGCCACATCGACAGCACCAGGAACTCGTTCCCGGGCGCCTCACCGAACAGTCCGCGGATCATGCCGGGCGAGCCGGCCATCGCGGGGTTCCACACCTTCTCCTGCATCAGCATGAAGTGCTCGGCTCGGTCCTCGTGGACGCGGCAGTGGGCGAACCGGACCAGATCGGCGTCGGTGAAACGTGGCTCGAAGCCCGTCTTCACGTCGAAGCGATAGTCGAACAGCTTGACCTGGGCGTCCTTGAAAGTACCCGACTGGGCCGCCGCGAGCCGGTCGTGGGAACGGGCCATGAAGGAGTCGTAGAAGGCACGGCTCTCCCAGAAGGCGAAGATGTGCGCGACGGAAGGCCGCCCCCGACTCCAGCCTCCGCCCTGCCCTCGAAACCCCGGCTCCCCCAGAAGCCCCGCCCACTTTCGCTGCCCCCGCTCGAAGCCGCGGCGGTCCACCACGGTGCAGCGAATCCACTTGACCAGCACCGCGCCATCGTAAGGCCACGGAGCGTGGCCTCGGTCACGCTCGTGCGGACCGCATCCGCGCACCTGCCCACGCGCGCGTGGCACGATGGACAACCAACGCTGACTGTCCGGCAGTTGGGGCAGGTGCACACGGGGAAGGGGACGTCTGGTGAACGGGCTCAGCAAGGGGATTCGAAAGGCCGAGGTCGCACTGAAGTGGGACCCGAGTCCTGCGGGGCAACCGCCCACGGATCTGGACATCGTGGCCGCGACCTACTTGGCGAGCGATCCGTACGGCGATCCAGCTTATGCGGTGTACTTCGGCAGCCGCTCTCCCGACGGCACCATCACGCTCAACCGGGACAGCAAGGACGGCAAGGGCTTCGGCTGGGACGAGGTCATGACCCTGGAGCTCGACCGGCTCGACAGCCGGTACGCGCGCGTGGTCGTCGGCGTGATCATCCAACAGCGCCCCGCACGGCGGACCTTCGTCAGCGTGCTCAAGCCGAACCTGCGCATCACCGAGGGCTACGACGTCCTGGCCCAGGACGACTTCGGCGGGGTGCTCGCGGCGACGGCAGCAGGGGTCGGGGAGTTCGTGCGCGAAGGATCCGGCACATGGGACTTCCACGCGGGAATCCACGGCTTCGAGGACGACCCGGCCACGTTCAGCCAGGTCATGGGCAAGACACGCTGGTCCTGAACAGCCCGAAGGGGCGCCGACACGTGGTCGGCGCCCCTCTGATTCAGGGCCTGGCCGGCAACTGGGGTCAGCTGCAGCCGCTGGTCGAGCCGCAGCCCTCGCAGATGTAGCAGGAGCCGGCCCGCTGCATCTTCGTACCGCAGGAGAAGCACAGCGGGGCGTCGGCCTGGATGCCCAGCTGCATCTCCACCAGCTCGGCGCTGGTGTGGGCCTGCTGCGGGGCGGGCTTGGCCGCCTCGATGACGGCCTTGGGCGTCGCTACGGCCTTCAGCTCCTGGGCACGCGGCGCCGACTGGGCCAGGCCCTCGACGTCGACCTCGTCGTCGGACGGCTCGTACGAACCGGTCTCCAGGTGACGCTGACGCTCATCAGCGGAGTGGATGCCGAGCGCGGAGCGGGTCTCGAAGGGCAGGAAGTCCAGCGCCAGGCGGCGGAAGATGTAGTCGACGATCGACTGGGCCATCCGCACGTCCGGGTCGTCCGTCATACCCGCCGGCTCGAAGCGCATGTTCGTGAACTTCGAGACGTACGTCTCCAGCGGCACGCCGTACTGCAGACCCACCGAGACGGCGATCGAGAAGGCGTCCATCATGCCCGCGAGGGTCGAGCCCTGCTTGGACATCTTCAGGAAGACCTCGCCGAGACCGTCGTCCGGGTAGGAGTTGGCGGTCATGTAGCCCTCGGCGCCACCGACGGTGAAGGAGGTCGTGATGCCGGGACGGCCCTTCGGGAGACGCTTGCGGACCGGGCGGTACTCGACGATCTTCTTCTCGACCGTCTCGCGGATGATCGCCTCGGCCTTCTCGGCGGCCGCGGTGGCTTCGGGGCTCTGGTTGCCCTTGTTCTTGGCGGAGAGCGGCTGACCGACCTTGCAGTTGTCGCGGTAGATCGCGAGCGCCTTGACGCCCATCTTCCACGCCTCGAAGTAGACCTCTTCGACGTCCTCGACGGTCGCCGACTCCGGCAGGTTGACCGTCTTGGAGAGCGCGCCGGAGATCCACGGCTGGATCGCGGCCATCATGCGGACGTGGCCCATCGCGGAGATGGAGCGCTCGCCCATGGCGCAGTCGAACACCTCGTAGTGCTCGTGCTTGAGGCCCGGGGCGTCGACGACATTGCCGTGGTCGGCGATGTGGGCGACGATCGCCTCGATCTGCTCCTCCTGGTAGCCCAGGCGACGCAGAGCCTGCGGGACGGTGCCGTTGACGATCTGCATCGAGCCGCCGCCGACCAGCTTCTTGAACTTGACCAGGGCGAGGTCGGGCTCGAGGCCGGTGGTGTCGCAGGACATCGCCAGACCGATGGTGCCGGTCGGCGCGATGACGGACGCCTGAGAGTTACGGAAACCGTTCTTCTCGCCAAGACGCAGCACGTCCTGCCAGGCCTCCGTGGCCGCGGCCCAGACCGGCGTGTCCAGGTCGTCCATGCGGACGGCCTTCTCGTTGGCGTCGGAGTGCTGCTTCATGACCCGCAGGTGCGGCTGCGCGTTGCGGGCGTAGCCGTCGTACGGCCCCACGACCGCGGCGAGTTCGGCGGAGCGCCTGTACGACGTGCCGGTCATCAGGGAGGTGATGGCGCCGGCGAGGGAACGGCCGCCGTCCGAGTCGTACGCGTGGCCGGTCGCCATCAGCAGGGCGCCGAGGTTGGCGTAGCCGATGCCGAGCTGGCGGAACGCGCGCGTGTTCTCGCCGATCTTCTGGGTCGGGAAGTCCGCGAAGCAGATGGAGATGTCCATCGCGGTGATCACGAGCTCGACGACCTTGGCGAAGCGCTCGGCTTCGAAGGACTGGTTGCCCTTGCCGTCGTCCTTCAGGAACTTCATCAGGTTCAGCGAGGCGAGGTTGCAGGACGTGTTGTCCAGGTGCATGTACTCGCTGCACGGGTTCGAGCCGTTGATCCGGCCGGACTCCGGGCACGTGTGCCAGTGGTTGATGGTGTCGTCGTACTGAATGCCCGGGTCGGCGCAGGCCCAGGCGGCCTCGGCCATCTTGCGGAAGAGCTCCTTGGCGTCGACCTCCTCGATGACCTCGCCGGTCATCCGCGCGCGCAGGCCGAACTTCTCGCCGTTCTCGACCGCCTTCATGAACGCGTCGTTCACGCGGACCGAGTTGTTGGCGTTCTGGTACTGGACGGACGTGATGTCGTCGCCGCCCAGGTCCATGTCGAAGCCCGCGTCACGCAGGGCGCGGATCTTCTCTTCTTCCTTGACCTTGGTCTGGATGAAGTCCTCGATGTCGGGGTGGTCGACGTCCAGGATGACCATCTTGGCGGCGCGACGGGTGGCGCCGCCCGACTTGATCGTTCCTGCCGAGGCGTCGGCACCGCGCATGAAGGAGACCGGACCGGAGGCGTTGCCGCCGGAGGACAGCAGTTCCTTGGACGAACGGATCCGGGAGAGGTTCAGGCCGGCACCGGAGCCGCCCTTGAAGATCATGCCCTCTTCCTTGTACCAGTCGAGGATCGAGTCCATGGAGTCGTCGACGGCCAGGATGAAGCAGGCGGAGACCTGCTGGGGCTGCGGTGTGCCGACGTTGAACCACACCGGCGAGTTGAAGCTGAAGATCTGGTGCAGGAGGGCGTACGCCAGCTCGTGCTCGAAGATCTCGGCGTCGGCGGGCGAGGCGAAGTACTTGTAGTCCTCGCCGGCCTTCCGGTACGTCTTCACGATGCGGTCGATCAGCTGCTTGAGGCCGGTCTCGCGCTGCGGAGTGCCGACGGCACCGCGGAAGTACTTGCTGGTGACGATGTTGACCGCGTTCACCGACCAGAAGTCGGGGAACTCGACGCCACGCTGCTCGAAATTGACCGAGCCGTCGCGCCAGTTGGTCATGACGACGTCACGGCGCTCCCAGGCCACCTCGTCGTACGGGTGCACGCCGGGGGTGGTGTGGATGCGCTCGATGCGCAGGCCCTTGCTCGCCTTGGTGCCCTTGGTTCGGGAACCCCGTGCCGGACCGCTCGCCGTCTCTGTCATGCCGCCTCCCTGTACGGGCTAAAACGCCCTGAAGTGCCACGATGTTCCCGTGGCACGGTGTGCTGTCTGATGCTGCGGGCACCTCTCGCTGTCGCCCGCAACAGGTCTTCGCTCGCCGCCGACCGACCAGACCCGGAGCCGTGGGTCCGGGTCCGGTCCGCCTGTCAGTCGGCGGCGTTGGCGGGCACGGGGACCTGAGTGGTCCCCCCGGGCCCGCGATCGTCTTCCTGGCTCCCCGCGCGCGCGTCTTCGTCGTCGGCGCCGGGACGTCGCATCTCTTCCCTGAGTTCCGCGATGGCGGCCTCGAAGTCCTCCAGCGAGTCGAACGCCCGGTAGACGGAGGCGAATCGCAGATAGGCGACGAGATCGAGCTCCTGCAACGGGCCGAGTATGGCCAGCCCCACGTCATGGGTGGTCAGCTCGGCGCTTCCGGTGGCCCGCACCGCCTCCTCGACCCGCTGGCCGAGCTGGGCGAGCGCGTCCTCGGTGACAGGTCGTCCCTGGCATGCCTTGCGCACGCCGTTGATGACCTTGGTACGGCTGAAAGGCTCGGTGACTCCGGACCGCTTGACCACCATGAGCGAACACGTCTCCACGGTCGTGAAACGACGGGAGCAGTCCGGACACTGGCGGCGCCTGCGGATCGACGTGCCGTCATCGGTCGTACGACTGTCGACGACACGGCTGTCGGGGTGCCTGCAGAAGGGGCAGTGCATGATCTTCCAACCCTCCTCACAGCAGACTCAATAGCCTCGAAAGACCACTTGGGCCCCTCGAAGCAGCCCCAAGCATAGGCGATGATCGAGGGTCCGAAGACCCCGGGACCACAACTTCTGGGCTGCTGCTGCAATCCAACCACTAGATGTGGGGATTGGCTCATACATGCACACCGTTCGCGCGTGTCGCGCCCGAAGGGGCACATGCCGTACGGCAACACCGCCACGTCGGCACGCGCGCGTGCACAGCCGTACCGCCGAGGCACATGCGGGGATACCGTGGGCACCGCAGGGAGAGGTCGTGCGACTCCCGCACAGATGAGGGTCGGTTCCGTGTTGACCGGATGCCGGATGGCAGACTGGGGCAACGACCCAAGAGGTCGTTCCTCGGTAGCGAAGAGTACAACAATGGGCTCTTTTGTCCGCCAGGTGTCGCGTTAGCCATACACCCAGACACATGATCGCGGCGGGTGATTCGCGATTTTTCACTCGAACGTGTGTTTGGCGCAACCTTTCGAAAGCAACTACCGTTGTCCAGCAGGGAGACCATCGAGAGGGGCCGACGTGACCACCACCGCAGACAGTGCCACCATCACTGCCCAGGACCGCTCCCAGGGCCGACTCGAGCCGGTGCATGCGATGAACGAAGCCACCAATCCCGAGGGGCACAAGCGCTCCCTACCGGGCCGACCTCCGGGGATCCGGGCGGACAGCTCGGGCCTCACAGACCGGCAGCGCCGCGTCATCGAGGTCATCAGGGACTCTGTGCAACGGCGCGGATACCCGCCGTCGATGCGCGAGATCGGGCAGGCTGTCGGCCTTTCCAGCACATCCTCCGTCGCACACCAGCTGATGGCACTGGAGCGCAAGGGCTTCCTGCGCCGTGACCCGCACCGTCCGCGCGCGTACGAAGTGCGAGGCTCGGACCAGGCCGCCTCCGTGCAGCCCACGGACACCGCGGGCAAGCCGGCCGCGTCGTATGTGCCGCTGGTCGGCCGTATCGCCGCCGGTGGCCCGATCCTGGCCGAGGAGTCGGTCGAGGACGTCTTCCCCCTCCCCCGCCAGCTGGTCGGTGACGGTGAGCTGTTCGTACTGAAGGTCGTCGGCGACTCGATGATCGAGGCCGCGATCTGCGACGGCGACTGGGTCACGGTCCGCCGCCAGCCCGTCGCCGAGAACGGCGACATCGTGGCCGCCATGCTCGAGGGCGAGGCCACCGTCAAGCGCTTCAAGCGCGAGGACGGCCATGTCTGGCTCCTCCCGCACAACTCGGCGTACGAGCCGATCCCGGGCGACGACGCCACCATCCTCGGCAAGGTGGTGGCTGTGCTGCGGCGCGTGTGACGGCTGCGGCGGGCGGGCCGACCGGTCCGCCCCCTGACCGGGCCCCGGGACCCCTGCGCCGGTTCCGGGGCCCTGTGCTGTCCGGCTCCGCCCCCACGGGCGGAGCCGGTTCTCATTCGGCCTGTTGCGCTGCCGCGTCGATCGCGGCCAGCGACTTCCGGACCTGGTCGCGGTCCGTGGTGTACCAGAAGTCGGGTAGTGACGCCTTCAGATAGCCGCCATATCGCGCGGTGGCCAGTCGCTGATCCAGTACAGCCACCACGCCGCGGTCTCCCGACGCCCGTACGAGGCGGCCGGCGCCCTGGGCCATGAGCAGGGCCGCGTGTGTGGCGGCGACCGCCATGAAGCCGTTGCCGCCGTTGTCCTCCACCGCCTTCTGGCGGGCGCTCATCAGCGGATCGTCCGGGCGCGGGAAGGGGATCTTGTCCATGACGACCAGCTGACAGCTCGGGCCGGGGACGTCGACCCCCTGCCACAGCGACAGCGTGCCGAAGAGGCACGTCTGGGGGTCGGCTCCGAAGTTCTTGATCAGCTCACCGAGCGTCTCCTCGCCCTGGAGGAGGATCGGGAACTCGGGGATACGGGAGCGCAGGTCCTCGGCGGCCAGTTGGGCGGCACGCATCGAGGAGAACAGGCCCAGGGTGCGGCCTCCGGCCGCCTGGATCAGTTCGGTCAGCTCGTCCAGCATGTCCGCGCGGTCGCCGTCGCGCGCGGGGCGGGACAGGTGCTTGGCGACGTACAGGATGCCCTGCTTGCGGTAGTCGAAGGGTGAGCCGACGTCGAGGCCGTTCCACTGAGGGAGATCGTCGCCCTCCGTGCCCTCGGGGGCCAGTCCCAGGGAGGCACCGACGCCGTTGAAGTCGCCGCCCAGCTTCAGGGTCGCAGAGGTCAGGACGACCGAGCGGTCGGTGAAGAGCTTCTCCCTGAGGAGACCCGACACGGACATCGGGGCGACGCGTAGTGAGGCCCCGAAGCGGTCATGGCGCTCGTACCACACGACGTCCCACTCGGAGCCGTTGGTGATCCGCTCCGCCACGTCGTGCACCGATTCCACGGAGGCCAGGGCCTGTTTGCGGACCGCGTCCTCATCCTGGACGGACTTGTCGCGGGTCCCTCCGATCGCGGAGATGACCGTACGGGCGGCGTCGCGTAGTGCCATGAGCGCGTAGCCGAGATCCTCTGGGATCTCCTCGAGACGACCGGGCAGAGCCAGTTCCATCAGCCGCTCGAAGCCCTCCGCGGCGGTCTGGAGCTGGTCGGCGGCCTTCTCGTTGACGAGCTTCGCGGCGCGCCGCACCGCGCGGTTGACCTGGCCGGGGGTGAGCTCACCGGTGGCCACGCCGGTGACCCGGGAGACCAGTTCATGCGCCTCGTCCACGATCAGCACCTCGTGCTGGGGGAGGACGGGGGCGCCCTCGATGGCGTCGATCGCGAGCAGGGCGTGGTTGGTGACGACGACCTCGGCGAGCTTGGCGCGCTCGCGGGCCATCTCGGCGAAGCACTCGGCGCCGTACGCGCATTTCGTGGCGCCCAGGCATTCCCTCGACGAGACCGAGATCTGCGCCCAGGCGCGGTCGGACACTCCAGGGGTGAGGTCGTCGCGGTCACCGGTCTCGGTGTCCTGGGACCAGTCGCGCAGCCTGAGCAGATCCTGGCCCAGCTTGCTGGTGGGTGCGGCTGCCTCGAACTGGTCGAAGAGGCCCTCTTCCTCGTCCTGCGGAACGCCTTCGTGGAGACGGTGCAGACACAGGTAGTTCGACCTGCCCTTGAGCATCGCGAACTCCGGGCGGCGGCGCAGCAGCGGGTGCAAAGCATCGACCGTGCGCGGCAGATCCCGCTCCACGAGCTGGCGCTGCAGTGCGAGCGTGGCGGTCGCCACGACGACGCGCTCTCCGTGCGCGAGCGCGGGCACGAGATAGCCGAGCGACTTTCCGGTGCCGGTGCCGGCCTGGACCAGCAAATGGGAGCCGTCGTCGATCGCCTTCGCGACGGATTCGGCCATGGTCACCTGGCCGGGGCGCTCCGTACCGCCGACGGCAGTGACGGCAGCATGCAGGAGTTCGGGGAGTGAGGGCTTCGTCATAGCGCGACCACCCTACGGCCCACCACTGACAAACGAGCGGTCAAGGCGAGGCGAGGGGCTGGATCAAGACCGTGGGCTGCGCGGTGGGAGATCGGATCGGATCGGTTGTCGGTCGGGGGTGATCTGATCCGGGCAGAGGTGGGTCACAGGTAGCTCGGATCGGTTCGGTTGTGGGGCGGGGGCCGCTTTGGTCGCGTGGGTAGCTGCGGGTGCGATTCTGCGGAAGGTCGGCGGGGTGCCGGGTCCGGTATGCAGGAACGATGCCGGTCCGTGGTCAAGCACCGACCGGTCGAGCCGAGGTGTCGCGTCGATGGCCGAAGACCGGCCCCGTTTTTCGGCCGTCGACCAGCGCCGAACAGGCGCGGACCGGCCTTGAGCAGGGAGCCCGTCGGCGTCGGACAGGCCGGCCGACGACCGACTCGGTCCGGCGGGAGTGGGAACCGGATCGGCCCGAGCGGTGTACCAAAAGTGACAGCGTGATGGCACGGCGCTACAGCAGATGACGCAGGGAACGGTCTCGGACCATCAGGGCGGCCCGCTTGGCAGGCAGGTCGATCTCGGCGGAGAACCGGAAGCCTGCGCTCAGGAATGCGGCTACGGAGGGGGTGTTGCGAAGATCGGGTTCCGCGACGACGCGTGCGCAGGCGGGCCGCTTGTCGAGCGCGAGGTCGGCGACGGCTCTGAGCAGGGTGCCGCCGAGTCCCTGCCCGCGATCGGCGACTCGACCGATGAGGAGGTGGATTCCAGTGTCGTGAGGTCGAGCGGGATAGTGGCGGGCCAGCGGGTCGAGGTCCGCTCGGTAGACCTCCCAGTAGCTCATCGGCGTGCCCTCGAGCACGCCGAGGCAGGGGATGCTGCGTCCGTCTCCGGCGAACTGGGCCCGCACATGGTCCTCGGTCGCGTCCTGGGCGCCCTCCAGCCCCCAGAACGCTGCCACGGCGGGGTCGTTCATCCAGCGGCTGATGAGCGGCAGGTCCTGCTCCAGGTCCACCGGGACGAGCCGGAACACGCCTGCTGGTGTGACGGTCGGCCCCCAGTCGGCGACGTGGTCGAGCAGGTCGTCGTCGACCTGTACGGAAGAGACGGAATGAGGCGCGTCCCCACCGCGGCTCCGCTTCCCATCCGTGCCGGCCTGCCGCCCCGCCGCGGCACGTTCAGACGCGTCCGCTTGCCTCGCCGAGTGGGTCAGCCCGTGCGCGTCGGCCTGCCAGTCGGCGTCGGCCCGCTCCTGCTCACCCGTCTGCCAGTCGCCGTCGCCGTGCTCCCCCGCGTCCGTGTGCCTCCCGGTGCCGACCTGCTCCCGCGCACGGGCCTGCTCCCCGACGCCGGCCTGCTCGTGCGCGTCGATCTGCTCCTCCGCGGAGGACCGGTCCTCCACAGCGGCCCGATCCTTCGTGAGAAGGGCGATGAACTCGTCGGGCAGGCGCAGGTCGAGGGTGTCCTCGCAGTCCGCCTCCGAGCTGGCGTCCGTCCCGGTCCTGCTCTCGTCGGCGTCAGGGCTCGGACGGGTGGCGTTCTCGTCGGCGGGGGCGGGACCACCGTCGGTGACGGCTGCGGTACCGGCGTCAGCGCTCGCGTCGGTGGGAGGCACTGGGACGCTCCTCTCAAGAGAAGGAAGAGGCATGTTCCTCGGAAGTGAAGGGAGTTGGTGATGGTCAGAAGCGGAGGGGGTTGGCGATGGTGACGTAGACGGACTGGGTGTCGATCGGGCCGATCAGCTCGTCGAGGCCGTGCAGCCGGGTCAGCAGGTTGGCCTTGCAGCGCAGCACGGGTGAGTCGAGCAGGTGGGTGGGCAATGAGCTGCGCAAGCGGGCTGGGCCGACAGCGACCTCGCCGAGGAAGCGGCGGAAGGCGGCGAGCAGCAGCTGCTCGTCGACGAGGCGCTGGGAGCCGAACGCACCGATGAGGCCGAGCACGTTGTTGATCGCCAGGTAGTAGGTGAAGCGCTCGTCGGCGACCTCGTCGGAGACGAAGGTGTCGCTGTGCCGGCCGACTCCGGGCAGCCGGGCCTCGAGTTCCGCGCGCCGGGACTCACGGAAGTAGTAGCCCTGGTTGTCGCGGTAGCGACCGCCGGTCGGCCAGCCGTCGGCGTCCAGCAGAAGCAGCGTGTTCTGCTGGTGTGCCTCCAGCGCGATGCCTGCTTCCGCGTCCAGCCACAGGACGGGTCGGACGACCTGCTCGAGGTAGCGGAGGAACCACTCGGCGGCAACCGCGCCGAGAGGTCGGCCGGTCCGGTCGGCGAGACGCGTGACCACCTCTGCCAGACGGGACTTGGCACATGGCCACCGCGATGGGGCGCCACCGGACTCGGAGCAGCCTGCGACCGTGTCCGACGGAGGGTACGGCCGAAGAGAGACAAGTGCTGCGACGCAGGAGACGTCGTCCGAGGGGCTGAACGGGTTGTGCCGGATCATCACGTCGAGGCCGGGCACGGGGTTGCCGTCGAGCGTGTCGACTGCGAGCCAGGCCGGGTCGCGGACGATGTCGAAGCCCGGGTGCGCCGCCTGCCACTGCTTGGCCAGGCCACTGCGCAGCAGACGGTGGACCTCGACCCCGCGGTGGAGCTCTTTGCGCAGGTTCTCCCGGCGGGAGTTGGTGATGCGCAGGCCCAGGGACAGCTTGAGCATCGCGGGGGCGTCGGAACGGTAGACGGTTCGCACGGAGGAGGTGGGATGCCACTGGGTGCCGTGCTCGCCGAGGTCACGGAGCAGTCCTGCGTCGAGCAGAGCGGCGGTTTCGGGGCGCCTCTGGACCTCGCGCAGTTGCCAGGGGTGCAGCGCGAGGGCGGCATGGCCGTCGGGCAGAGGCAGTTCCGCCTCGGCCAGGCGTGCGGTGAGCTGCGGTGCTGGGACAGGGCGGCCTCGTTCGGTCCAGGCGGAGTCGGTGGCGAGGACGGAAGGGGCGACAGCCAGCCAGTGCAACGGGAAGGAGCCGCGCAACTCGGGTGAGTAGCACCGTGCTTCGCGCTCGGAGAGACCCTCGCGGCTCTTCGGGGTCGGGTGCACTGGGTGGCCGAGAAGGAGCGCTTGTTCAGCCGCGAGGAAGAGGTCGGGTGCGTCGGAAGGGTGTTGCCGACGGTCCTTGATGAAGGAGGTGGTCAGTCGGACGGAGTCGGCGACACGGGAGACGAGGTCGGTGCGGCTGGCTGCGTCGGGCGTGGTGCGATCGGTTGGGTCGAGGGTGGTCCGATCGCCCGCACCAAGGATGGTGTGTCTGTCTGTATCGGAGGCGGTGCGATTGCCTGAACCAGCGATGGTGCGCCTGTCCGCATCGGAGGCGGCTCTCTGCAAAGCGCCGGGGCTCGACTCGGTAGCCCTGGCAGGCAGATCGGTCCTTCCCGCCACCGGAGATGTCTCCCTGGTGAGCAGCGCCGCGACCGTGACCGCGTCGGCCGGTGGGGATGCCTCCGGGGCGTCGGCAAAGCGGGGAGGGCCGAAGCGGTGGCAGCCCGTCGGGGACCAGTAGTGGACCGGGACGAGCAGGGCAGTGCCGCTGGCCAGCAGGGGGATGCGAAGGGTGCCGTTGTCGGGAGAGGGGAGATTGGTCTCGCGCGTCCAGCAGCGCAGCAGGTTCTCCACAGCCGCGGACTGAGCCGCCGTATGCGGGTCCGGATGTTCCAGGAGGTCGACGGTGCCCTCGCGTGGCCGTCCGGCGTCAAGGGCTGCGTCCTGCTCGGCTTGGCGTTCCCCATCGGGAGCCCTGCCCTGTTCCGGGACCCGTTCCGGGCGCTCGGCGGAAGGCGCGGAGGTCAGCTGAGCCGTGGCTGTCAGGGGAGATCCGGGTTCGGCGGGGCCTGGCAGATCCCTGTGGGCGTGGACGCCGGGAGCGGGAGTGCTGTTCAACGCTGTTCCTCGTGAGGCGGTTCTGGCTCGTTGCGCGATGAGCTCTGGGAGGTGAGATGGCATGTGCGAAAGAGCCGGCCGGGCGGCGCATCGGTGCCCTGCGACGGCGGACGCACGGGCGTTCAGGCGAGCCCTTCCCGGGTCGCCGAGCCACCCCGTTCGCTGGGCGGGTGCGCCATCACGTCGGCGCGACGGGTGCTTCTCGTCGGGACGGATGACGATCGCGGGCCACCGCGGCCACAGCGTCGGCCAGTCGGTCGAGCACTGCGGTCGCCTGCTCGTCGCTGATCGTCAGCGGTGGCAGGAGCCGTACGACGCTCGAGTGCCGTCCACCGAGCTCGACGATCAAGCCGCGGCGCAGGCACTCCCGCTGTACGGCGGCCGCGAGTTGGGGCGCAGCCGGGTGAGGACCGCGAAGGGGTGCTTGAGCATCCGCAGGGCCAACTGCCCTGACGGCGCGGTCATGCGCGGCCGCGCCCGTGTGCGCCTCACCACCGGCACTGTCCCAACCACCCGAACCGCCCGCCAGTCCCCCTCCGCCTCCCGCCGGGTCAAGTCCCGCCCAGGGGGCGCCTCCACCCACCTCACCGTCAGCACCCGGTTCCGGCGCCGCACCCGCCTCCGGATCCACCACTTCGACGCCGATCATCAGTCCCCGCCCCCGCACATCACCCACGCAGGAGAACTCATCAGCAAGGGAGCGGAGTTGGGAAAGCATCCGGGTGCCGAGATCGGCCGCCCGTTCGGCGAGTCGGTTCTCGCGGACGTGTGCCAGCGTCGCCGTCCCCGCTGCCATGGCGAGTTGGTTGCCACGGAAGGTCCCTGCGTGGGCGCCGGGTTGCCAGACGTCGAGGTCGTCGCGGTAGACCACGAGCGCCAGGGGCAGGCTGCCGCCGATGGCCTTGGAAAGGACCATCACGTCGGGGGTGACTCCGCTGTGCTCGACCGCCCAGAAGGCACCGGTGCGCCCGACGCCCGTCTGGACCTCGTCGGCGATCAGCGGGATGGACCGGGTGGCGGTGATCTCCCGCATTCGGCGCATCCAGGTGTCGGGCGCGGGAATGACCCCGCCCTCGCCCTGCACGGGTTCGAGGATCATCCCGGCGGGGCGCGGCACGCCGGACTTGGGGTCGTCGAGGACGGACTCGGTCCAGCGGGCGGCGAGTTCGGCACCGGGTGCGCCGCCGATGCCGAAGGGACAGCGGTAGTCCTGCGGGTAGGGCAGCCGTGTGACTCGTACGTCGAAGGCGTGCCCGGACGCTTCGAGGGCGCCGGCGGTCATCCCGTGGTAGGCGCCGGTGAAGGCGAGCATCCCGGTGCGCCCGGTGGCGGACCGTACGAGTTTGAAGGCGGCCTCCACCGCGTCCGTGCCGGCCGGTCCGCAGAACTGCACGCGCGCGTGGTCGGCGAGGCCGGGCGGCAGGGTGTGGAACAGCTCCGTGATGAACGCGTCCTTGACGGGCGTCGCCAGGTCGAGGACGTGCAGCGGTGCGCCGGAGTCGAGAACCTTGCGGATGGCTTCCAGGACGACCGGGTGGTTGTGCCCCAGGGCGAGGGTTCCGGCGCCGGAGAGGCAGTCGAGGTAACGGCGTCCGTCCGCACCCTCGATCGTCAGCCCGCGTGCCCGCACGGGCACGATCGGCAGGGCACGCGCGTAGGTGCGTGCCGCCGACTCGCGCGCCGACTGGCGCCGCAGGATCCCCTCGTGCACGGAGCGCGTCCCCGCGGCATGACGTGCCACAGACACCCCCGCCGGCTCCGCAGTCCCCCCGGGCGCAGACTCGGTCACGGTCACGTCTCCCTGTCCTCCCGCTGTCCAGGGGCGCCCGGGTCCCGGCATCAACCGCCCGGCACCCGACACCCGGCATTTTTCGCACACTTGGCCATGCGCACGCAGCGCTGGGGACCGCGCACGCAGACAGCAGGCCGCCCCCCACCGCTACCAACCGCGCGCTGCTGACCTGGTTACGGGTTGCCTCAAGATCCTTCCCGTGACGGAACTGTTGCTGTTCCGTCGGAAGTCCCCCACAGCGAGCGCATAGTGTGAGTTGCCGTTCCTGGACGCCGTGGCGCCGGCCGCCATCAAGTGGGCTCCGCGCGAGAGCACGCCGCAGCGCCGCATTCGTTTACCTCAGGGGGAGTCAGATCATGCGATCGACAAGGCCTTCGTTCACCGCTCGCCGAGAAGGGAGCGCGCGCCGCAGAACCTCCCCCGTACTGGCCGCCGTCGCGCTAGCCTCCGCGCTCGTTCTCACCGCCACCGCCTGCGACTCGGGCGACGCCGATGCGGGCGGCCAGGCCTCGGCCTCCGCCGAGGGCGACGGCAAGATCACGATCCCCGACGACATCAAGGACCGGCTCAAAGAGCACGGGATCGACATAGACAACTGGAAGAACGGCGCCTGGAAGGACTGGAGCAAGGACGACTGGCTGCGTGAGGCCGAGGACTTCGTCAACCCCATCATCGAGGACCTGTGGAACCCGGACCGGATGCGGGACGCCGAAGAGCCGGACCAGGGCGTCGACGACAGCGACCTCGCCGGTGACCAGGGCGTGACCGACCCGACGCCCGAGCCGGTGGACGCCAAGGCCGTACCGCCTACGTACCACGACAACGCCGCCACGGCAGGAAAGGTGTTCTTCGACTCCCCCGAGGGCACGATGGTCTGCTCGGCGACGGTCGTGCAGGATCCTGCCAACCCCGGCAAGTCCAACATGGTGTGGACGGCGGGCCACTGTGTGCACGCGGGCAAGAGCGGCGGCTGGTACCGCAACATCGCGTTCGTGCCGTCGTACAACGACTCGGGCAAGTCGGCCGCCGAGCTGGAGAACGCCACCAAGGAAGAGGTCGCTCCCTACGGTGTCTGGTGGGGCGACTGGGTGCAGACCTCGGATCAGTGGATCGAGCAGGGCGGTGCGACGGGCGGGGACGGGGCGTCGTATGACTTCGCCGTCATCCATGTGACGCCCGAGACCGGCGACGGCAAGTCGCTGGAGGAGACGGTCGGTTCGGCGCTGCCGGTGGACTTCGAGGCACCGGCCGTGCAGCGGGTGGAGAGCATCACGGCGACCGGTTACCCGGCGGGGGCGCCGTTCGACGGCCAGACGCTGTACCAGTGCCAGGACAAGCCCGGGCGGCTGTCGATCAACGCCTCCGATCCGACGATGTACCGCATTGGCTGCACCATGACCGGCGGTTCGTCCGGCGGCGGCTGGGTCACCACGGGTGCGGACGGCGAGGAGACGCTCGTTTCCAACACCTCGATCGGCCCGGTGACCGCTGGCTGGCTGGCGGGTCCGCGGCTGGGTGAGGAAGCCAAGGGCGTGTACGACTCGGTGAGCGAGAAGTTCGCCGGCCAGTGATGTGAAACGGCGGCTCCGGCGGCGGCTGGGTCACCACGGACGTGAGCAAGGCGTACGGCGGTCAATGACCCGGCAGCCGACGCGCACGCGGAAGGCCCGCCCCCGGTAGAAGCAGGGGCGGGCCTTCCGTTTCGTACGGCGTCAGGCGAGCGGTGCCGGAACGTACGGCGTGAGATCCGCCGCCAGTTCCTCGTGCACCCGCGCCTTGAGCAGGGTGCCCTCCGGGGTGTGCTCCTCGGAGATCACCTCGCCCTCGGTGTGGGCGCGGGCGACCAGCCTGCCGTGCGTGTACGGCACAAGCGCCTCGATCTCGACCGACGGCCGCGGCAGCTCGTTGTCGATCAGTGCCAGCAGCTCGGCGATGCCCTGGCCGGTGCGGGCCGAGACGGCGATGGAGCGCTTCTCGATCCGCAGCAGCCGCTGGAGCGTCAGCGGGTCCGCCGCGTCGGCCTTGTTGATCACGACGATCTCGGGTACGTCCGTGGCACCGACGTCCCTGACCACCTCGCGTACGGCGGCCAGCTGCTCCTCCGGGTTCGGGTGCGAACCGTCGACCACGTGCAGGATCAGGTCGGACTGGCCGACCTCTTCCATGGTGGAGCGGAACGCCTCGACCAGGTGGTGCGGCAGATGCCGGACGAACCCGACGGTGTCCGCCAGCGTGTACTGTCGGCCGCTCGGCGTTTCGGCCCGGCGCACGGTCGGGTCCAGGGTCGCGAACAGGGCGTTCTCGACCAGGACGCCGGCGCCGGTGAGGCGGTTGAGCAGCGAGGACTTGCCGGCGTTGGTGTAGCCCGCGATGGCGACCGAGGGCACCTTGTTGCGCCGGCGCACCTGGCGCTGGATCTCGCGGCCGGTCTTCATCTCCGCGATCTCCCGGCGCATCTTCGCCATCTTCTCGCGGATCCGGCGCCGGTCCGTCTCGATCTTGGTCTCACCGGGACCACGGGTGGCGAGGCCGCCGCCCTTGCCGCCGCCCATCTGCCGGGACAGCGACTGACCCCAGCCGCGCAGCCTCGGCAGCATGTACTGCATCTGCGCGAGCGCGACCTGCGCCTTGCCCTCTCGGGACTTGGCGTGCTGGGCGAAGATGTCGAGGATCAGGGCCGTACGGTCGATGACCTTGACCTTGACGACGTCCTCAAGGGCGATGAGCTGGCCCGGGCTGAGCTCACCGTCGCAGATGACGGTGTCCGCGCCGGACTCAAGGACGATGTCGCGGAGCTCGATGGCCTTGCCGGAGCCGATGAAGGTGGCCGCGTCGGGCTTGTCGCGGCGCTGGATCACACCGTCGAGCACGAGCGCGCCCGCGGTCTCGGCGAGAGCGGCGAGCTCCGCCAGGGAGTTGTCCGCGTCCTGCGCGGTGCCCGTGGTCCAGACGCCGACGAGCACGACCCGCTCCAGTCGGAGCTGTCGGTACTCGACCTCGGTGACGTCCTCAAGCTCGGTGGAGAGGCCGGCGACGCGGCGCAGGGCCGCGCGCTCGGAGCGGTCGAACTGGTCGCCGTCCCGCTCTCCGTCGATCTCGTGGCTCCAGGCGACGTCCTCTTCCATCAGGGCATCGGCCCGAAGACCTTCGGGATAGGCGTGCGCGAGGCGCTCAGTGTCCTGGGAAGGGGAAGAAGAGGAGGTCATTGGGTCCTTACGTCGTTGGAAATGCCATTTCGGCGGTCATTGAGCACAACGTACGAGCACTCCGGGAGATTCCCGCGCCCCGTACCCGCCGACCTGACGATGGTCGCACGGTACGGGGCGTCTCGTCACTGTGTTATTCGTCGGGCGCCCCGGGTCAGGCGCTATGCGCTCCGCCGGAGGTGCCGCGCTATCCCGTCGGTCGACTGCGGCACCGTCGTGGCTGATCGCGCCCACGCGGCGGAGCCGCATATTGATACAGCCCCGCGCCCCTTCGGGGCGCTGGCGAACCGCAGCGGACTTCGCCGGGCCCGCTTAGGCGCCGGGCGCTTCCGACTTCCAGTCCGGGTGACCTGGCATCGGCGGGGTCTTCGTGCCGTACAGCCAGTCCTGGAAGAACCCGCCGAGGTCGCGTCCGGACACCTCGGAGGCGAGCTGCACGAACTGCGCCGTGGTCGCCGAGCCGTCCCGGTGCTGCTGCACCCAGGTCCGCTCCAGGCGCTCGAAGGCCGGGCGGCCGATCTTCTCGCGCAGCGCGTACAGGACGAGCGCGGCGCCGTCGTAGACGTTCGGGCGGAAGATGCCGATCTTCTGGCCGGGCTCGGGCACCTTGGGTGCGGCCGGTGGTCCGCCGGCGGCACGCCAGCCATCCGAGGAGCGGTACGCGGCCTTCATCCGGGTCTGGAGCTTCTTGCTCGCCTTCTCCTCCGCGTACAGGGCCTCGTACCAGGTGGCATGCCCCTCGTTGAGCCACAGATCGGACCAGGTGCGGGGGCCGACGCTGTTGCCGAACCACTGGTGGGCCAGCTCATGCACCATGATCGAGTCGACGAACCACTCGGGGAAGCCGGACTCGGTGAACAGGTCTCTCTCGAAGAGAGAGAGGGTCTGCGTCTCGAGTTCGAACCCGGTGTCCGCCTCCGCGATGAGCAGCCCGTAGGTCTCGAAGGGGTACGGCCCGACCTTGCCCTCCATCCACTTCATCTGAGCAGGGGTCTTCTTCAGCCACGGCTCGAACAGCTTGCGGTCCTTGGTGGGGACGACGTCCCGGATCCGCATGCCGTGCGGCCCGGTGCGGTGCAGCACCGTGGAGCGGCCGATGGAGACCTGCGCGAGCTCGGTGGCCATGGGGTGCCGGGTCCGGTACGTCCATGTCGTCTTCCCGCGCGCGTGGTCGACGCCGGCCGGCATCCCGTTGGCGACGGCGGTGTGGCCGGCGGGTGCGGTGACCCGGAAGGTGAACATCGCCTTGTCCGACGGGTGGTCGTTGCACGGGAACACCAGGTGGGCGACGTCGGCCTGATTGGCCATGACGAGCCCGTCGGCGGTCCGCACCCACCCCCCGTCCCGGCCCCCGGTCGCCGGCCGGGGATCGCTGGTGTGCCGCACGGTGATCCGCATCCACTCGCCGGCGGGCAGCGGTTTCGCCGGGGTGACCACCAGGTCCTCCTCGGCACTGGAGAAGGTCGCCTTTTCCCCGTTGACCTCGACCGACTTGACCTCGCTGTGCGTGAAGTCGAGGTTGACGCGGTCCAGCGCGGTGGTCGTCCAGGCACTGATCGTCGTGACCGCCTGGAGGGGCTTGCTGTTGGTGCCGGGATAGGTGAACGACAGGTCGTACGACGCCACGTCGTATCCGGGGTTGCCCAGGTGCGGGAAGAGGCGGTCGCCGACGCCGAGGGGGGCCGGCGGGGCACTTGCCGCGACGAGGCAGACGGACACGGCGGAGGCGAGCAGGGCCGCCTTCAGCCGTCGGGGGGTGCGGGGGGTGAGCAGCATGGACCACGGCTACCAGGGCTCACCCGGAGCACGGCGACGACGCGCGTCCGGCCCACTCGAAAGGGGTCCTGAAGGAGGTCGTACGGTGCGGCACGCGCGCGTGGGCCGGCGTCCCGCCCCTTACGCTCCCGGTGTCTGGGCCCGTCCCACGTCGTACACCCCTGGCACGTTCCGCATGGCCCGCATGAGGGCGGGAAGGTGGGCGGCGTCCGGGAGTTGGAGGGTGTAGGTGTGGCGGACGCGTTGCTGGCTCGGGGGTTCGACGGTCGCCGACACGATTTCCGCGCCCTCCAGGGCGATCGCTTCCGTGAGGTCGGCCAGGAGATGGGGGCGGCCGAACGATTCGGCGACCAGGGTGACCCGGCACTCGGTGGTGTCGCCCCAGCGCACGCCGACCTCCGCGCGCCCCGAGCTCTTCATACGCGCTACCGCAGCGCACTCGACGCGGTGCACGGTCACCGCTCCCCCGCGGACCACGAATCCGGTGACCTCGTCGGGCGGTACGGGTGTGCAGCAGCCGGCGAGCCGTACGGTCGCGCCGGGCTCGTCGACCACCGCGTTCGCGGCGCCCGGCCGGGTGGCGGGAACGTCGGCGGCGGGCCGCGAGGCCGCGGACGGCGTCCCGGGATCGCGCTCGGTCTCGGGTTCGGGTTCTGCCTGCGACGGGTGGGTCGCGAGCCACCGTTGGATCGCGATCCTGGCCGCCGGTGTGTGCGCGTGCTCCAGCCACTCTCTGGAGGGCTCGGAGGCCGGGTCCTGCCCCATGAGGAGCTGGACGGTGTCACCGTCCCGCAGGACCGTGCTCAGCGTCGCCAGGCGGCCGTTGACGCGGGCGCCCATGCAGGCGTGCGCGTCCTCGCCGTACTGCGCGTACGCTGCGTCCACGCAGGTCGCGCCCTCGGGCAGACCGAGCGTGCCGCCGTCGGGCCGGAAGACGGTGATCTCGCGGTCCTGGGCGAGGTCCTCGCGCAGGGTGGACCAGAAGGTGTCGGGGTCGGGAGCGCCCTCCTGCCAGTCGAGCAGGCGGGAGAGCCAGCCGGGCCGGGTGGGGTCGACGCGCTCGCCGTCGGCCGGGTCCTCGGGGGCGGGGGCGTAGGGGTTGCCGAGCGCGACGACGCCGGCCTCGGCGACCTTGTGCATCTGGTGCGTGCGGATGAGGACTTCGGCGACCTGGCCGTCCTGCCGGGCGACGGCGGTGTGCAGCGACTGGTAGAGGTTGAACTTGGGGACGGCGATGAAGTCCTTGAACTCCGAGACGACGGGCGTCATACAGGTGTGCAGCTCGCCCAAAACGCCGTAGCAGTCCGCGTCCTCGCCCACCAGCACCAGCAGCCGGCCGAAGTCGCAGCCCCTGAGGCGCCCCCGCTTGCGGGACACGCGGTGCATCGAGACGAAGTGCCGGGGCCGGATGAGGACTTCGGCCTGAATGCCCGCGTCGCGCAGGACGGTGCGCACGTCTTGGGCGACCTCGGCGAGCGGGTCGTCGGGGAGCGCCGCGTTGTCGGCGATCAACTTGCGAGTGTGGTCGTACTCCTCGGGGTGCAGGATCGCGAAGACTAGGTCTTCCAGTTCGGTCTTCAGGGCCTGGACGCCGAGGCGTTCGGCGAGCGGGATGAGCACGTCCCGGGTCACCTTGGCGATGCGTGCCTGTTTCTCGGGGCGCATCACGCCGAGCGTGCGCATGTTGTGCAGTCGGTCGGCGAGTTTGATCGACATCACGCGGACGTCGCTGCCGGTGGCGACGAGCATCTTGCGGAAGGTCTCGGGTTCGGCGGCGGCGCCGTAGTCGACCTTCTCCAACTTCGTGACGCCATCGACGAGATAGCGGACCTCGGCGCCGAACTGCTCACCGACCTGATCGAGGGTCACCTCGGTGTCCTCGACGGTGTCGTGGAGCAGAGAGGCCGTCAAGGTCGTGTTCTCGGCGCCGAGTTCGGCGAGGATCAGGGTCACGGCGAGCGGGTGTGTGATGTAGGGCTCGCCGCTCTTGCGCATCTGCCCGCGGTGCGAGGACTCGGCCAGTACATAGGCGCGGCGCAGGGGTTCGATGTCGGCGTCGGGGTAATGCGCGCGATGGGCCTCTACGACATGGCCGATGGCGTCGGGCAGCCGGTCACGGGCGGTGGGGCCGAGCAGCGCGGCACGGCCAAGGCGGCGCAGGTCGATCCTGGGGAGCGACCTCCTGCGGGGCCCGGTGGGGGCTACGGGACCTGCGGCAGGGTTCGTTGCCTCCGCACTCATGGGCACCTCCGGCTGCGTGGACCGGCGGACGGGGTTGCCCCATGGCGGACGGCGGCTCAGGGGATGGCTTCGTTCCCCCGTCCGGGCCGGTGCTTGATGCTACCGAGCCCATCACGCGTGATTGACCGCCTCTCGCCGAGCGTGAAACGGATCACCCATTCGAGCGATGGTCTGGACGTTTGCAATTTCCGGCCATGTGACCTGCGGCCAACGGCAGTTCTGGACCTCAGGAGCCCGTAAAACCAGGACTTCCGGTGTCGGGGGCTGCGCTACGGACCGTCACCGAACCGCGTTTTCCAGCCATTCCGCGTCGATCTCTCCCTCGGCCACGATCACCGCGGGACCGGTCATCTCGATCTCGCCGTCGGGCCGCTCGGTGATCACCAGGGTCCCGCCGGGGACATCGACGGTGTACGTCGCCGGGGTGCCGGTGACGGCGGGGTCGGCGCCGTCTCTTCGGGCAGCGGCCACGGCGACGGCGCACGCGCCCGTGCCGCACGAGCGGGTCTCGCCGGCGCCGCGCTCGTGCACGCGCAGCGCGACGTGAGCGGGGCCGCGGTCGACCACGAACTCGACGTTCACCCCGTCCGGGTAGGCGGACGCCGGGCTGAAGGGCGGCGGGGTGAACAGGGTGCCCGCGTGGGCGAGGTCCTCCACGAAGGCGACCGCGTGGGGGTTGCCCATGTTCACGTTCCGCGCGGGCCAGCTGCGCTCGCCGACGCTCACGGTGACGTCCCCTTCAGGCAGACGCGCCTTGCCCATGCCGACGGTGACGCCGCCGTCCTTCGCGATGTGCACGCTCTTCACGCCCCCGCGCGTGGCGACGGCGAGGTCACCTTCGGTGACGTGTCCGGCGCGCTGGAGGTAGCGCGCGAACACCCGCACCCCGTTGCCGCACATCTCGGCGATCGAGCCGTCGCCGTTGCGGTAGTCCATGAACCACTCCGCCTCGGCCGCCATGTCCTTGGCCTCCGGGTGCGCTGCGGACCGTACGACATGCAGCAACCCGTCGCCGCCGACGCCCGCGCGGCGGTCGCACAGGGCGGCGACGTCGGCCGGGGACAGGTCGATGGCGTTCTCGGGGTCCGGGACGATCACGAAGTCGTTCTCCGTGCCGTGCCCCTTGAGGAAGGCGATCCGCGTGCTCATTCCTCGATCGTAAGGGGTGGGTACGACACCGGGCTCAGCGCAGCCGGGCCACTCGCCAGACGGCCAGCACCACAACGGCCGCGACCACCACGACGTACGCGATCACGACTCGCCAGTCCAGGCGGCGGCCCGAGCCGCGCTGGGGCAGGCCGGGCCAGGTGTAGCCGACGCGGCGGGCGGCCATCATGCCCCAGCCCGCCGCGCAGGAGCAGATCAGCAGCCCCAGCATGGCGATCACGGCGCCGCTGTCGCCGAAGTCGAAGGCCAGCGGGAATCCGAACATCAAGGAGCCGACCGCGGCCAGGGCGACGATGGGCGCGAGCTGCCAGATGCGCAGTCGGCGCTGCGGCCGCAGCTCGACCTCGACCTCCGGGCCGCCCGCGAGCATCTCGTCGGGTTCAGGGCCGTCGTCGGTCACACTGTCCTCGTCGAGCCCGTCCGGGCTCAGACCGTCGCTGTCCGGCTCCCGTTCACCGCTCTCGGCGGTGAGGGGGTCGGTGTCTTGTGCGGTGTCGCGAGGGCCGGCCTCCATCGCCACGCGCCCTCCCAACTCGGACTCCACTTGGTCGATCGAAGCTCGATGATGGCACGGCGCCGGAGGCCGGGATGGTGGCCGGAGCGTCCCGATGCCATGACG
This sequence comes from Streptomyces sp. NBC_00457, assembly GCF_036014015.1. Taxonomy (NCBI): domain Bacteria; kingdom Bacillati; phylum Actinomycetota; class Actinomycetes; order Kitasatosporales; family Streptomycetaceae; genus Streptomyces; species Streptomyces sp. NBC_00457. Next base: position 3,168,173 of record NZ_CP107905.1, read on the forward strand.
TGATCAGGCTGTAACCGGTCGTTCGAGCAAGGCCAGCGCGAGGTGCGGAAGTTCTGTGAGATCCGCCGCCGCCCCACTCAGCCAGTGCACCCGGGGATCGCGTCTGAACCATGAATCCTGACGGCGCGCGAAGCGCTTGGTGGCACGGACGGTCTCGGCGCGCGCCTCCTCCTCCGTGTACTCCCCCGCGAGCGCGGCGAGCACCTGCTGGTAGCCGAGCGCGCGCGAGGCCGTACGCCCCTCCCGCAACCCTTGCACCTCAAGGGCGCGCACCTCGTCGACGAGCCCCGCCTCCCACATCCGGTCGACCCGGCGGGCGATGCGGTCGTCGAGTTCGGGGCGTGTCACGTCCACGCCGATCTGGACCGTGTCGTAGATCGAGTCATGGCCGGGAAGGTTGGCGGTGAAGGGCCTGCCGGTGATCTCGATCACCTCGAGGGCCCGGACGATACGGCGGCCGTTGCTGGGGAGGATCGCGTACGCGGCCTCGGGGTCCGCGGCGGCCAGCCGGGCGTGCAGCGCGCCGGAGCCGCGGAGCGTGAGCTCCTCCTCCAGGCGGGCCCTGACGTCGGGGTCCGTGCCGGGGAACTCCAGGTTGTCGACGGCGCCGCGGACGTACAGGCCGGAGCCGCCGACCAGGATCGGCCAGCGTCCGGCAGCGAGCAGTGCATCGATCCGTTCTCGCGCGAGTCTCTGGTACTCGGCGACGGACGCCGTGATGGTCACGTCCCAGATGTCCAGGAGGTGGTGCGGGACGCCGGAGCGTTCCTCGGGCGTCAGCTTGGCGGTGCCGATGTCCATCCCTCGGTAGAGCTGCATGGAGTCGGCGTTGACGACCTCGCCGCCGAGACGCTGGGCCAGAAAGACGCCCAGATCGGACTTTCCGGCCGCGGTGGGTCCGACGACGGCGATGACGCGGGGGGCGGGGGGTGCACTGCTCACCGACCCAGTCTCGCAAACCTCCGGCAGCCCTCTCGAACGAGTTACGTGACGGCACGGGCCCGGGGTCGTTCCCTGTTGCGAGGTTTTCGCCGCCGATTTCGAGAGGCGGTGACCCGGGCCGCACAAACGGGCGCACCGGGCTACGCGGGAATTCGCCCGCACGAGTAACGTATGGAGTGGATATGGGCGTTTTTGCACGACTTCTCCGAAGGTCGAAGACTGCGGAGGAGACGTCAACCGCCGAGGCACAGGCCGACACACCGACGGCCGACACCGCGGCGGACGTGACGGAGGCCACTGAGGCGGCGGAGCCGAAGGTGCCGTCCGAGGCCACGGAGGAGGCGGCCGAGACCGTCGAGGCCACCGCCGCGGAGGGTGTCGAGGTCCCCAAGCACGACATCCCCAAGCAGTCCTCGGAGGAGGCTGCCGACCGGGAGGCCGGCGACGGCGCCCGCACGTAACTGCTCCCGCGAGGGAAGGTGGACCATGGGTCTCCTGGACAAGATCACGCACGGCCTCGACAAGGCCGCAGAGACTGTCGACAAGAAGACCAAGGGCAAGTACAGCGGCAAGATCCAGTCGGGTACGGGCAAGGCCAAGGGAGCCATGGATCGACTCGCGCACAAGGACGACACCGGCACGGGCGACGCACCCACGACGCCGCCGCCGGACTCGCCGCCGCCGACTTCCTGAACGGCACACCGACGGACGGCCGCGGAGCGGATGAGCTCCCGGCCGTCCGCCGTTTCATCCGCGCGGGGGCCGATACCGCCCGGCCGTCCCGAATACGGCTCTACGACCAGGTCGCGACCAAGTACCCCACGCCGTACGGCGCGTCCTCGTACAGCAGCGCGCCCTCCAGCTGCGCCTCCTCGGCCGCGCCCGCAAGGATCTGCCAGGGGGCCCGCCCCGATGCCTTCAGCTCATACGCCAGCTCCACGTCGAGCGCCTTCAGCGCCGCCACGTCCGCCGTCCCGAGCGCACGCGCGACCTCCGCGTCGAACGGCGCCGCCCGCTCGTCGAGATAGCCGGGGGCCTTCAGCGTGCGGCACGCGCTGGCGTCGCCCATCACCAGCAGCGCCACCCGCTCGGCACGCGCGGCGATCGCCCTTCCCACTTCAATACACCGCTCGGCCGCCAGCGGTTCCCCCACACCGAGTCCCTCGATCGGGGCGCCCGACCATCCGATGCGCTCCAGCAGCCATCCGGCCACGGCGAGCGAGGCCGGAAGCCGACGCTCCGACTCCGCCGCTTCCGTCTCGTCGTCGCCCTTGCCGCTGCCCAGTCGTACGTCGAGATCCACGCCGAAGCCGTGGAAGGAGCCGCGTGTGCCCTCGGGGTGCGTTCCGCGCCCGCTCTGCTCCGCCGGCCCGAGCACCACGAGCAGGTCGGGCCGGGCGGCGGCGAGGACGCCGAGTGCGTTCGTGCAGGCCGCGCGCGCGGCGTCCATCTCGGGCGCGGCGCCCGCGGCGACCTCCGGCACGAGGAGCGGTGGGCAGGGGCAGACGGCGGCGGCGACAAGCATGGTCGGCAGATTAACCCCGTACACCCGTACAACTGTGACCGAGCCGCACGCCTCGCTCAGGTCCGCCGCCCCAGGTCCGCCGCCCCAGGTCAGTCGCAGCCGCAGCCGCTGCCCGTGGCCACCGGCAGCGGCTCGGGCACACCGATCTTCGGCAGGCCGAGCATCACGCCGGCCGGCTCGGCCGTCTCGGCGGCGTTGCGCTTCTCCCAGGCATCGCCCGCGCGCGTGGGGCGCACGTCGAGGACGGCGCCCTCGGCGAGGAGGTGGTGCGGGGCGGCGTACGTGATCTCGACGGTGACGACGTCGCCGGGGCGGACGTCCTGGTCGGGCTTGGTGAAGTGGACCAGGCGGTTGTCGGGGGCGCGGCCGGAGAGGCGGTGGGTGGCGCCGTCCTTGCGGCCCTCGCCCTCGGCGACCATCAGCTCCAGGGTGCGGCCGACCTGCTTCTTGTTCTCCGCCCAGGAGATCTCCTCCTGGAGGGCGACGAGACGCTCGTAGCGCGCCTGGACGACCTGCTTGGGGATCTGGTTCTCCATGGTCGCCGCGGGCGTGCCGGGCCGCTTGGAGTACTGGAACGTAAACGCTTGCGCGAAGCGGGCCTCACGGACGGCGTGCAGCGTCTGCTCGAAGTCCTCCTCCGTCTCGCCGGGGAAGCCCACGATGATGTCGGTGGTGATCGCGGCGTGCGGGATGGCGGCGCGGACCTTCTCGATGATCCCCAGGTAGCGCTCCTGGCGGTAGGAGCGGCGCATCGCCTTCAGGACCGTGTCCGAGCCGGACTGCAGCGGCATGTGCAGCTGCGGCATCACGTTCGGTGTCTCGGCCATGGCGGCGATGACGTCGTCGGTGAAGTCGCGCGGGTGCGGGGAGGTGAAGCGGACGCGCTCCAGGCCCTCGATCTTTCCGCAGGCCCGCAGCAGCTTGCTGAAGGCCTCGCGGTCGCCGATGTCGGAGCCGTACGCGTTGACGTTCTGGCCGAGCAGCGTGATCTCGGAGACGCCCTCGGCGACCAGGGCCTCGATCTCGGCGAGGATGTCGCCGGTCCGGCGGTCCTTCTCCTTGCCGCGCAGGGCCGGGACGATGCAGAAGGTGCAGGTGTTGTTGCAGCCGACGGAGATCGACACCCAGGCCGCGTACGCGCTTTCGCGCCGGGTCGGCAGCGTCGACGGGAACGCCTCCAGCGACTCGGCGATCTCGACCTGCGCCTCTTCCTGCACGCGCGCCCGTTCCAGCAGGACCGGGAGCTTGCCGATGTTGTGGGTGCCGAAGACGACGTCCACCCAGGGCGCCTTCTTCACGATCGTGTCGCGGTCCTTCTGCGCCAGGCAGCCACCGACGGCGATCTGCATGCCGGGCCGCGAGGCCTTCCTCGGGGCGAGGCGGCCGAGATTGCCGTACAGCCTGTTGTCGGCGTTCTCACGGACGGCGCACGTGTTGAAGACGACGACGTCCGCGTCGCCGTCGGAGCCCTCGGGGGCGCGCACATAACCGGCCTCTTCGAGCAGCCCGGACAATCGCTCGGAGTCGTGGACGTTCATCTGGCACCCGTAGGTGCGCACTTCGTAGGTCTTCACGTCCACTGCCTGGCTCCGGTCGCTGCTGCTGGTCATTCCTCAAGGGTAGGCGGTCCCGGCAGAACCCTTGGCCCCAGTGCTGAGCCGCCATAAATGAATGGCACACAGCGCGGCACGACGGGATGATCCGGGCATGGCCTTCGCCTCGTCCGAGCCTCAGCCCGTACCCGTACCTCAGCCCGTACTGGTCCGCACGACCGCCGGGACGGTGCGCGGCATCCAGGAGGGTGAGGTGGCGGTCTTCCGCGGCATCCCCTTCGCCGAACCGCCGGTCGGCGCCCTCCGATTCGCCGCACCTCAGCCCGCGCGCGGGTGGGACGGAGTGCGGCCCGCCCTGGACTTCGGGCCGCCGCCCCCGCAGGGCATGGACGCGACGGCGACGGACTCACGGGGCGACGAGTGGCTGTCGGTCAATGTCTGGACGCCCGCGCCGGACCCGGGTGCGGGGCGTGCGGTGATGGTGTGGATCTACGGCGGCGCCTATACGTTCGGCATGTCCGGCCTGCCCGAGTACGACGGTGCTCGTCTCGCCGAGGACGTCGTCGTGGTGACCTTCAACTACCGAATCGGCGTGGAGGGTTTCACGCAGATCGAGGGCGCACCGGCCAACCGGGGCCTGCTCGACCAGGTCGCGGCCCTGGAGTGGGTGCGCGACAACATCCGGGGCTTCGGCGGCGACCCCGACCGCGTCACCGTCTTCGGCCAGTCGGCCGGCGCCGGTTCCGTGGCCGCGCTCCTGGCCATGCCGCGTGCCGCCGGGCTCTTCCGGAGGGCGGTCGCGCAGAGCGTGCAGGGCACGTTCTTCTCGCCGGAACTCGCCGCCGACATCGGCGCCGCATGCGCGGCCGAGTTGGGCCTGCGTCCCACGGCGGCCGAGCTGTCCACGGTGGACCCGCAGCTGCTGGCCGCCGCCGGAGACGCGGTCACCGCCCGGATGCCCGAGTCGGTCGAGCGGTGGGGCCGGGCCGCGTACCGGTCGATCATGTACGCGCCCGTCGTCGACGGCGACGTCCTTCCCGTGACGCCCTGGCAGGCCCTGGCCGACGGCGCGGGCCGGGGCATCGACCTCCTCGTCGGGCACGCGCGCGATGAGCAGCGTTTGCTCAGCCTGCTCGACGGAACGCTCGGCCAGGTCACGGAGGAGCAGGCCGAGGCGGCGCTGCGCATCCTCGCCCCGGGTCCGGACGGCGCGCGTCGCTTCCGCGACGGCTTCCCCGACGCAGGCCCCGATGCATTGCACGAACTGGTCCTCTCGGACTGGTTGTTCCGCATGCCGAGCCTCCGCCTCGCCCACGAGCAGCAGGCCGCGGGCGGCCGGGCGTACGTCTACGAGCTGACCTGGCCCGCCCCGGGCATGGGCGGCGTCCTCGGCGCCTGCCACGGCCTGGACGTACCGCTCGTCTTCGGGAACCTGGACCGCGGCCAGCCCGCCGTGCTGTTCGGCGACGGCCAGTCCCCCGAGGCGGAGGCGCTGTCCGCACGCATGCGTGCCGCGTGGACGCGGTTCGCCGTCGAAGGCGACCCCGGCTGGCCCGCGTACGACATGGAGCAGCACCTGGTGCAGCTCTACGACGCCCGGCCGACCGTCACCCGCTACCCGGAAGAGACCTCACGCCTCCTCTGGCAGCACCACGCCTTCAACCCGCTGCCGCTGCTCAGCTCACCTTCCGGCAGTACAGCGCGTCCGGCGTTCGAGCCGACCCCGCCCGGCCGGTGAACGCGATTCCGGCCGCGTACTCGTCGTCCGCGTACTGCCCTTTGTAGTGGCCCGATCAGGAAGTCGCCGTCGGCGCACTGGAGTTTGGAGTTCTTGCCGTGCCAGTTGCCGGAGCGCAGCTTGAAGCGGTCGCCGTCTGCGTCGACGATCCAGCGGCCGCGGGTGCTGAGCGGGCCCGTCCAGTCCTCCTCGGCCAGGAAGCGCATCCGCCGCATTGCCATGGCAGCGTCATGACGACTTGCTGCCCAGGCGAGTCCGTACCTGAGCCCTCAAGGCTCGATGAGCCCCGCCCGTATCGCATACCGCGTCAGTTCCAGCCGGTCCCGCATCCCCAGCTTCTGCAGCAGATTGGCCCTGTGCCGCTCAACCGTCTTCGCGCTGATGAAGAGGAGTTCGCCGATCTCCTTGGAGGTGTGCCCCTCCGCGACCAGCTTCAGGATCTCCTCCTCGCGGTCGGTGACGGCCCGCGCGGGCAGGTCGTCGCCCCGGTGCAGACGGTCCAGGTAGGAGCGGACGAGGGCCCGTTCGGCGCCCGGGTAGACGAACGGCTCGTCGCGCATCGCCGCCCGGCACGCCTCGACCAGGTCCCGGTCGGCGACGGACTTCAGGACATAGCCGCTGGCTCCCGCCTTGAGGGCCTCGAAGAAGTACTGCTCGCTGTCGTACATCGTGAGGATGAGGATCCGCAGCCCCGGCATGCGGCGCGATAGTTCGCGGGCCGCCTGCAGGCCGGTCATCCGGGGCATGGCGATGTCCAGGACGGCGAGATCCACCTCGGTGTCACGTGCCCGCGCGACCGCCTCGGCGCCGTCGCCGGCCTCCGCCACGACCGTCAGGTCGTCCTCGCCGTCGAGGATCAGCCGCACACCACGGCGTACGAGCGTGTGGTCGTCGGCGAGCAGGACGCGGATGCGGTCGTCCGACGCGGGGATGCCGGGTTTCGACGCGGGAATTCCGTGTTCCGACGCCGAGATGCAGTGTCCCGATGCCGGAATTCCTTGTTCCGACGCGGAGATGCCATGTCCCGATGCCGGAATCCCGTGTTCCGACGCGGAGATGCCCTGATCCGGTCCGGACATCAGCGGCCTCCGGCCGGTATGCACAGGCGTACGTCCGTCCCGCGGCCCTCGGACCCCGGCCGCACGGCGAGGTCCGCGCCGATCAGCAGCGCCCGCTCACGCATGCCCCCGATCCCGGCGCCCTCCGCCGCCGTACCGACGCCCTTGCCGTTGTCGCCCACGACGAGTTCGACGCCGTCCGCGATCCGCCGGAACCGGATCTCGGCGCGATCGGCTCCGGCGTGCCGGGCGGTGTTGGTGAGGGCCTCCTGGGCGACGCGGTAGACGACGAGTTCCGCTTCCTCGGGCAGCGCGGGCAGGTCGCCGGGAATGCGGTGGCGCACCGCGAGACCGTGCGCGGTGAACTCCGTCGCCAGTGAGCGCAGGGCGCTGGCCAGGCCCAGCTCTTCCAGGACGCCCGGGCGCAGCCGGCGGGCTATGCGGCGGATCTCGTCGAGACCGGCGCGGGTGGCCTCCTGGGCCTGGCCGACCTCCGGGCGCAGGTCCTCGGGGGCGCGGTCGGCGACGCGCTTGAGCTGGAGGAGCACGGCGGTCAGGGTCTGGCCGACCTCGTCATGGAGTTCCCGGGCGATGCGATGGCGTTCACGTTCCTGCGCGGACAGCGCACGGGCGGCACCGGCGGCGCGCTCGGCCTCCAGACGGTCGAGCATCGTGTTGTACGTCGTGATGAGCTCGGCCGTTTCCGCCGGACCGGCGACCACCGCACGGGCGCCCGGTCGCAGCAGGTCGGCGGTGGCCATGGCCCTGCCCAGCCGCTGGAGCGGGGCCAGCCCGACGCGCAGGACGACGGCGTTGGCGGCCAGCAGCACGACCAGTCCGACGGCGACGACGAGGGCCTCGGCGGGCTGGACGGGGGTCGAGACGGTGACCGGACCCAGCAGCAGGGCGGCGGCCACGATCAGGCCGGCGGCGTTGAGCGAGAAGATCCGCCAGAACAGCGACACGTTCCCGGCTCCGCTCCGTCCGATCCTTCGGCACTTCTGCGCCCGTACCAGACTCGCCGACCGCCCGCGTCCACGTATATCCGTCACAACACCCATGTCGCCACCGTATGCGCGAGTGACAGCATGGCGGCGTCGGCCTGAAGCCGATCAAGCCGGCCGGCACCGGGACAAGAGAAAGAACCGGGACGAGAAAACCCGGACGAGAGGACCCGGACGAGAGAACCGGGACGAGAGGAAGAGAAGAAACGTGTCCGCTCCACGCCTGAGGGCCACGCCGCTGCCGGGCATCGGGGTCCAGTACGACCTGATGACGCGAGAGAACCGCCATCTGTCGGTGGTGGCACACCGCGACGGCGCCCGCACGGTGAGCGTGTACCGGGCCGACGACCCCGACTCCTGCGCCCAGTCGCTACGGCTGACCGGCGCCGAGGCGGGCTCGCTGATCGATGCGCTCAAGCCGTCCCACCACAGTGCGAGCCTGCTGTACACCTCGGACCTGGGGCTGGTCGCCGAGCGGGTCGAGGTGGCCGCCACCTCACGCTGGAACGGGCGGGTGCTGGGCGACACCCGGATGCGGACCGAGACGGGCGCGTCCGTCGTGGCGGTGCTGCGGCGGGCCGAGGCGATCCCGTCCCCGGCACCGGACTTCCGGCTCGTGGGCGGTGACACGCTCATCGTCGTCGGCACCCGAGAGGGCGTCGACGCGGCCGCGGCGATACTCGGGCGGGAGTGAACGGGTGCATTCCGCGGTCCTGCTCATCGAGTTCGGTTCCATCATCCTCGGCCTCGGCCTGCTCGGCCGGTTCGCCGGCCGCTTCCGGCTCTCACCCATCCCGCTGTACCTGCTCGCCGGGCTCGCCTTCGGCGAGGGAGGGCTGCTGCCGCTGGGCGCGAGCGAGGAGTTCATCGCCACCGGTGCCGAAATCGGCGTCATCCTGCTGCTGTTGATGCTCGGCCTGGAGTACACGGCCGGCGATCTGGTCACCAACCTCAAGTCCCACTACCCGGCCGGGCTGGTCGATGGCGCCCTGAACGCCCTGCCGGGTGCCCTGGCCGCACTGCTGCTGGGCTGGGGGCCGGTGGCCGCCGTCGTGCTGGCCGGTGTCACCTGGATCTCGTCGTCCGGGGTGATCGCGAAGGTACTCGGCGACCTGGGCAGGGTCGGCAACCGCGAGACCCCGGTCATCCTGAGCGTGCTGGTCCTGGAGGACCTGGCGATGGCGGTATACCTGCCGATCGTCACCGCGCTGGTGGCCGGGGCCGGGCTGCTGGCGGGCAGCGTGACGCTGGCGATCGCGCTGGGCGCTGCGGGGCTGGTGCTGTTCGTGGCCGTGCGGTACGGGCGGGTGATCTCCCGGTTCGTGTCGAGCGACGACCCCGAGAAGCTGCTGCTGGTGGTGCTCGGGCTGACGATCCTGGTCGCGGGCGTGGCGCAGCAGCTTCAGGTCTCCGCGGCCGTGGGCGCGTTCCTGGTCGGCATCGCGCTGTCCGGGGAGGTCGCGGAGGGCGCGCACACTCTGCTCAGCCCGTTGCGTGACCTGTTCGCCGCCGTCTTCTTCGTCTTTTTCGGGCTGCATACGGACCCCGCCAGCATCCCGCCCGTCCTGCTCCCCGCCCTCGCGCTCGCCCTCGTCACCGCCGCGACGAAGATCGCCACCGGCTATTGGGCGGCCCGGCGCGCCGGCATCTCCGTCAAGGGCCGCTGGCGCACGGGCGGCGCCCTGGTGGCCCGCGGCGAGTTCTCGATCGTCATCGCCGGGCTGGCCGTCAGCGCGGGCATCGAGCCGTCCCTGGGCCCCCTGGCGACGGCGTACGTCCTGATCCTGGTCGTCCTCGGACCACTGACCGCGCGTTACACCGAGCCGGTGGCCATGTGGTGGGGCGGCCGTAGGCGCAAGCGCCGGGACGCGCGGGAGAGTCCGCCTACGGCGACGGATTCGCCGGGGGTGACGGCTGCGGCGGATGCCTTGGATACGGGGACGGGCCGCTGAGGGGTTGGGGCCGGGGGTTCCTCGGGGCGCGGGGGCGGGGCGGCGGCTACAAGGGGCAATCCAGCCGGGGCATCGTCAGTACAAGAGCTGGCGGCCACGCCGTAGGCAGCACCGGCGTGCACAGCGGCGCGCCCCCGCCGTCACGCGGCGCCGGGCGCCCACCCCTGGCGGCGCAGTACCCCCGACACGTCCGGTGCCTCGTAGTGCTCGCCCTTGAGGACCTTGCCGTCCGCTCTGCGGGCGACGTGGCCTTCGGGGCCCAGCTTGCTCATGTTGGAGCGGTGGATCTCGGCGATCACCGCGTCGAGGTCGATCCCATGGACGAGCGCCGTGCCGTACGCCACGTAGACCACGTCCGCCAGCTCGTGCGCGAGCCGGTCGAGCGGGCCGGTGACCGAGACCTCGGCGACTTCGGCGGCCTCCTCGGCGAGCAACTCGCCCCGATGCGCGGCCAGTTCGGGAGACACCGCGGTCGGAGTGCTGCGGATGTCCAGCCCGACGGCGCGATGGAAGGCACGGACCAGGTCGGCGGGCGAAGAGCTCATGCAGGGAACTTTAGCGACCGCCACTGACAGTCCCCCGGGGCGGCGGCATCGCCCCATCTGTGACCCCGGCGCTGGTCAGCACCGCATCCCTGCTGGCAGGATCGCCCGCATGTCCCAGGTCTTCCCCCGTATCGGCAGGCGCCGGGCCCTGCAGGGCGCGGCTGCCGGGTTTGTCGCGTTCGGGCTGTTGCTGTGGTGGCTGCTGCCGCTCGGGGAGAATCCGCCCGGGGGGACGATCACGTTCAGCACCGGGACGCCGGCGGGCGTCTACCAGAGGTACGGCAAGCTGCTGCGCAAGGAGCTGCACAAGGACATGCCGAACCTGAACGTGCGGCTCACGACCAGCGACGGCTCGCAGGAGAACGTCGCGCGCGTGGCGACCGGGAAGGCGGACTTCACGATCGCGGCAGCCGACGCCGTGGAGACGTACGACCTGGCCGGCAGGCCCGGCGCCGACCAGCTGCGCGGTGTCGCGCGGCTGTACGACGACTACGTACAGCTCGTCGCCCGTCCGGGCTCGGGCATCGAGTCGGTGGCGGACCTGCGCGGCAAGCGGGTCGCCATAGGGCCGGCTCACTCAGGCGTACGGCTGATCTCCAACCGCGTGCTCGAGGCGGCCGGCATCGACCCGGAGAAAGGCATCACGCCGCTGTCCGACGGCATCGACACCGGGCCCGCCCGGCTCAAGAAGGGCGAGATCGATGCCTTCTTCTGGTCGGGTGGGCTGCCGACGGAGGGCCTGCTGACTCTTGCCAAGAGCCTGGCCTACCGGTTCGTGCCGATCGACGCCGACCTCGTCGCCAAGGTGCACGCCAAGGGCGGCGCCACCCGGTACTACCGCGCCACCGAGATGCCGGAGTCGGCCTACCCCGGCATCCAGAAGGGCAACGCCGTGCCGACGATGGCCGTGTCCAACCTGCTGATCACCCGGGCCGACATGGATCCCCGGCTCACCGACTGGCTGACCCGCACCGTGATCAACAGTCGTGACGGCATCGGCAACCACGTCCACTCGGCCCAGCTGGTCGACGTACGCACCGCGATCTACACGGACCCGCTGGCGCTGCATGATGGCGCGCGGCGCTATTACCAGTCCGTCAAGCCGTAGGCCCACCATCGGCGGGACCCGCTAGGACACCGGTTCCGACCTCGGCACCGTCACCGTCGCCGTCAGCCCCTGCGGCTCGTGATGGCCGAACGAGATCGAGCCGCCGGCCGCCCCCAGCAGCGCACGCGTGATGGACAGGCCGAGGCCGGAGCCCTTGATGTTCTGGTGGCGGCCACTGCGCCAGAAGCGGTCGCCGATACGGGCCAGCTCCTCGTCGGTGAGGCCGGGGCCGTTGTCGGTGACCACGACGGTCGCCGTGTCGCCGTTGGCCGTGACGGTCACCTCCACCCGCTCGTCCTTCGGCGTGAACTTCACCGCGTTGTCGATCACCGCGTCCAGCGCGCTGGACAGGGTGACGGGGTCGACCCAGGCCGTGGTGGGCGGGCAGTCCCCCACCAGCCGTACGCCCTTGGCCTCGGCGGTCGGCGACCAGGCCGCGACGCGCTCGGCGGTCAGCTCGCCGATGTCGGTGAGCCTGAGGTCCGCCTCGACGTGCTCGGCCAGGGCGAGGTCGAGCAGGTCGTCCAGGACCTGGGCCAGCCGCTTGCCCTCGGCCTGGACGGAGGCGATCTCCTCATTGCCCTCGGGCAGCTCGAAGGCGAGGAGCTCGATCCGCAGCAGCAGCGCCGCGAGCGGGTTGCGCAGCTGGTGCGAGGCGTCGGCGACGAAGGCGCGCTGCTGCTCCAGGACGCCCTCGACGTTGTCCGCCATCTCGTTGAACGACCGGGCCAGCCTGCGGAGTTCCGGCGGCCCGCCCGCCACCGCGACCCGGGATTTCAGGCTGCCGCTCGCGATCGCGTGGGTCGTGGAGTCCAGGACCCGTACCGGCCGGAGCACCCAGCCGGTGAGTCGTAGTGCCGCGCCGACCGCCAGCAGCATCGCGGCGCTCTCGCCCGCGCCGATGATCAGCCAGCCGTGCAGGATCCGCGAACGCATCTGCCCGGTGGGCGAGTCGGTGACGACGACGGCGACGACGTCACCGTCCCTGATCACCGGGGACGCGACGACCAGCCGGTTTTGCTGCCAGGGCCACACCTGCCGCGGGTCGTGGCTGCGGCGGCTGAGCAGCGCCTCACCGAAGGCATCACGCACCTCGCCCTTTTCCGGCTGGTCCCAACTAGTCGGCGCACTGGCCATGGGGGTGCCGTTGCGGTAGAAGACACCGGCACGAATGCCGTAGACCTCGTAGTAGCTGAGCAGCTCGCGCTTGAGGACCTCCTGGCGTTCGTCGACGACCGTGGTGCCGGTCCGCCCGCTGGGCGCGTCGGTGACGAACTGGGCGAGGGCGGCGAAGCGTGCCGTGTCGTCGATCCGGTCGACGACCACCTTCTGCTGCTGGGCTCCGGCCACGCTGACGGCGAGCGGGAAGCCGAGGGCGAGCAGGACGGCCGCCATCAGGACGATGAGCAGCGGGAGGAGACGAGTGCGCACCCTTGCCCGCTACGAGGTGGGGGCGACGAGCCGGTAGCCGACGCCGCGCACGGTCTCGATCAGGGCCGGCATGCGCAGCTTTGCGCGCAAGGACGCGACATGCACCTCCAGGGTGCGCCCGGTCCCCTCCCAGCTGGTGCGCCATACCTCGCTGATGATCTGCTCGCGCCGGAAGACCACCCCGGGGCGCTGGGCCAGCAGGGCGAGAAGGTCGAACTCCTTGCGGGTCAGTTGGACAACCGAACCGTCCACACTGACCCGCCGCGTGGGCAGGTCGATGTGCATGGAGCCCAGCTTCAGCACGCTCTCGCCGCCGGCCGCGGCGTCCTCGTGGACGGTGCGCCGGCTGACGGCGTGGATACGGGCGAGCAGTTCTCCGGTGTCGTACGGCTTCACCACGTAGTCGTCGGCGCCCAGGTTGAGGCCGTGGATACGGGAGCGGACGTCCGAGCGCGCGGTGACCATGATCACCGGGATGCTGGTGCGCTTGCGGATCTTGCCGCACACCTCATAGCCGTCCTGGTCGGGCAGGCCCAGATCGAGCAGTACGACACCGAAACCCGCGCCCTCGGGAACGAGCGCCTGGAGAGCCTCCTCGCCGCTGCGGGCGTGCGTCACGTCGAAGCCGTGCCTGGCCAGGACCGCGGACAGAGCGGCGGCGACGTGGTTGTCGTCCTCGACGAGGAGCAGTCTCATCCCGGCTCCCTTCAGTTCATCGGCCGTACGGTGACGGTGTGTAGAAAAACGCGGGCACGCGCGCGTGCGCACGTTGCAGTCACGCTGATGGATGAGGACGGCGTCAAGAGGGTTCCGGTTGCGCGGCGCATCCGTTACCCGGAAGCAACCCGCCCAGGTCACAACTGCTACGACAGGTGTCCGATTGCTATCGGATCGTGATGCTCAGATTCCCCTCAGATGTAGAGACGCAGGTCGCGTAGGGTTATTACTGTCCTCCGGAAACCGAGGAGGACGGAGCCTGAGTGCGATGACCAATGTATCGGTGGCCAAGGAAGATGTGGCCGCAACCGGCGACCTGGTCGTCCTGAAGAGCGTCAACAAGCATTTCGGCGCGTTGCACGTACTCCAGGACATCGACCTGACGATCGCCCGCGGCGAAGTCGTCGTGGTCATCGGGCCCTCCGGGTCCGGGAAGTCCACCCTGTGCCGCGCCATCAACCGCCTCGAGACGATCGACTCCGGTGCGATCGCCATCGACGGCAAGCCGCTGCCCGCGGAGGGCAAGGAGCTCGCCCGCCTGCGCGCCGACGTCGGAATGGTCTTCCAGTCCTTCAACCTCTTCGCGCACAAGACCGTGCTCGAGAACGTGATGCTGGGCCAGATCAAGGTCCGCAAGGCGGACAAGAAGAAGGCCGAGGAGAAGGCCCGCGCGCTGCTCGACCGGGTCGGGGTGGCCAACCAGGCCGACAAGTACCCCGCGCAGCTCTCCGGCGGCCAGCAACAGCGTGTCGCCATCGCACGCGCCCTCGCCATGGACCCCAAGGTCATGCTCTTCGACGAGCCGACGTCGGCTCTCGACCCTGAGATGATCAACGAGGTCCTCGAGGTCATGCAGCAGCTCGCCCGCGACGGCATGACCATGATCGTCGTCACCCATGAGATGGGCTTCGCCCGTTCGGCCGCCAACCGGGTGGTCTTCATGTCCGACGGCAAGATCGTCGAAGAAGCTGTGCCGGACCAGTTCTTCAGCAACCCGCGCAGCGACCGTGCCAAGGACTTCCTGTCGAAGATCCTCCACCACTGACCCCCACCCGTCGCGCCCGCGCGACGAGCTGCGTCACCCGCACCAAACGGCATTCTCCTCATCACACCAAGGGATGTTCACCATGAAGCTCCGCAAGGTCACCGCAGCGGCCGCGGCTGCGCTCGTCCTCTCCCTGACCGCGACGGCCTGTGGGGGCGACGACAAGGACAGCGATGCCGGATCGGGCGCCACCGACGGCGGCGGCACGATCAAGGTCGGCATCAAGTACGACCAGCCCGGTCTCGGCCTGAAGGAAGCCGGCGGCGACTTCTCCGGCTTCGACGTCGACGTGGCCACGTACGTGGCGAAGGAACTCGGCTACGCGCCCGACAAGATCGAGTTCGTCGAGACCAAGAGCGCCGACCGTGAGACCGCGCTGGACCGCGGCGACGTGAAGTTCATCGCGGCCACCTACTCGATCACTGACGAGCGCAAGCAGAAGGTCGACTTCGCCGGCCCCTACCTGCTGGCCCACCAGGACCTGCTGATCAAGTCCGACTCGGACATCACCGAGGCCACCGATCTCAACGGCAAGAAGCTGTGCTCGGTGACCGGTTCGACCTCGGCGCAGAACGTCAAGGACGAGATCGCCCCGAAGGCCCAGCTGCGCTCGTACGGCACCTACTCGGAGTGCATCGCCGGTCTGCAGAGCGGCGCTGTGGACGCGGTGACCACCGACGACTCGATCCTCGCGGGCTTCGCGGCGCAGGAGCAGTACAAGGGCCAGTTCAAGCTGACCGGCCTGAAGCTCAGCAACGAGAACTACGGCATCGGCGTCAAGAAGGGCGACACCGAGACCGTGAACAAGATCAACGCCGCCCTCGAGAAGATGGTCAGCGACGGCGCCTGGGAGACCGCGGTCAAGGAGAACTTCGGCCCGGCGAACTACAAGAACGAGCCCGCCCCGAAGATCGGCGACATCAAGAGCTGAAGCAGCGCCTGACAGGTGCGCCGCCCGGCGGGGCGGCGCACCCGGGCATCTCTACACCCGGAAGCGCGGGAGATCGTGTTCGATTTTCTTGAAGGTTACGACGTCCTAGGGGCGTTCTGGACGACGGTGCAACTCACCGTCCTCTCCGCCATCGGCTCGCTGATCTGGGGCACTGTGCTGGCCGCCATGCGGGTCAGCCCCGTCCCGCTCATGCGCGGATTCGGCACCGCGTACGTGAACATCGTCCGGAACATCCCGCTGACGGTCATCATCGTCTTCGCCTCACTCGGCCTTGCCGACATCTTCAGGGTGACGCTGGGCGCCGCCGACGACTTCGAGGCCCTGAGCTTCCGGCTGTCGATCCTCGGCTTCGTCGCCTACACCGCGGCCTTCGTCTGCGAGGCGATCCGCTCGGGCATCAACACCGTGCCCGTCGGACAGGCCGAGGCGGCCCGTGCCATCGGGCTGAGCTTCAGCCAGATCCTCTGGTTCATCGTGCTGCCCCAGGCCTTCCGTTCGGTGATCGGCCCGCTGGCCAACGTGCTGATCGCCCTGACCAAGAACACCACCGTGGCAGCCTCGATCGGTGTGGCGGAGGCCGCCCTGCTGATGAAGGAAATGATCGAGAACGAGGCGCAGGTCGTACTCATCGGCGTCGTCTTCGCGTTCGGATTCGTGGTTCTGACCCTGCCCACCGGCCTCTTCTTCGGCTGGCTGAGCAAGCGACTGGCGGTGAAGCGATGACCTCGGTCCTCTACGACGCTCCAGGCCCCCGGGCCAAGCGGCGCAACATCATTCTCTCGGTGGTGTTCTTCGTCCTCCTCGCCCTGCTCGTGTGGTGGATCTACAAGACGATGGACGACAAGGGCCAGCTGGAGTGGGCCCTGTGGGAGCCGTTCACCGAGTCCGAAGCCTGGACGACGTATCTGCTGCCCGGCCTCGCCAACACCCTGAAGGCCGCCGCACTCTCCATGGTCATCGCCCTCCCGCTGGGCGCGATCTTCGGCATCGCCCGCCTGTCCGACCACCGGTGGGTACGGATCCCGGCCGGTGCGGTGGTCGAGTTCTTCCGGGCGATCCCGGTGCTGCTGCTGATGCTGTTCGCCAACCAGTTCTACTCCAGCTACACGGACGTCAGCACCGAAGACCGTCCGCTGTACGCGGTCGTCACGGGCCTGGTGCTCTACAACGCCTCGGTCCTCGCCGAGATCGTCAAAGCCGGCATCCTCTCCCTGCCCAAGGGACAGACGGAGGCGGCCCAGGCGATCGGACTGCGCAAGGGCCAGACGATGACCAGCGTCCTGCTGCCGCAGGCCGTCACCGCGATGCTGCCGGCCATCGTCAGCCAGTTGGTCGTCATCGTGAAGGACACCGCACTGGGTGGCGTGATGATCGGCTTCACCGAGCTGCTCAACTCGCGCGGCACACTCGCGGCGTTCTACGCGACCGTCATCCCGAGCTTCATCGTGGTCGCGGCCATCTACATCGTCTTGAACTTCATCCTGACGAGCTTCGCGGGCTGGCTGGAGCAGCGGCTGCGGCGCAGCAAGCGGAGCACGGGTGCGGTGCTCGGCGCCGAGAAGGTCGAGGATCTCAACGCGGCCGAGATCGGCGGCTCCTACGGGACAGGGCAATCGGCATGACCTGATGAGCAGTCAAGTGCTATGACCTGTACGGAGGCAGTGGCATGATCGCCACTGCCTCCGTCACTTGACGCAAGCACCAGCAATAGGTTGCATACGTTCTGTGATCGTGCACCCTGCTCCAACTTCCTGTTCACCCACGTCCCTGAGGACACCACTGCGGGCAGGGGGCGCCGCGCCGTGGACCCGGTGATCATCGTCGGGGCGGGGCCCGTCGGGCTCACGCTCGCGCTCGCGCTGGCGCGTCAGGAAGTGCCGTCCGTGGTCCTGGACGAGGGCCCGGGCAAGGACGAGCCGCGTCCCGCACGCACGGTCGTGCTGCGCGAGGACACCGCCGCCCTCATGGAGCGCCTCACCGGCGTCCCGTCGGCCGAGGCGGGCTGCCGCTGGGCCGGATGGCGGTCGATGCGCCGCAAGCAGGTGATGCGGACGGTCACTTTCGACGAGACCGAGACCGAGACAGGGCTGGCCGCCCCGCTGCACATCGCACAGCACGTACTGACGGCCTCCCTGCGCGCGGCCGTCACCGGCGAACGGCTGGTCGACATCGCGACGGACAGCCGCCTCGACACCATCGAGCAGGAACCTTCAGGCGTCACCGCCCACACCCGCGGCCCCAAGGGAACGTGGTGGCGCGGCAGTTATCTGGTCGGCTGCGACGGCCCGCGCTCGACCGTGCGCAAGCTCCAGGACATCCGCTTCCCCGGCCGTACGGCGGTGGAGCGACACGCCGTGGCCGCGCTGCGTGCGGAACTTCCGTGGCCCGACGAAGCGTTGCTCCATCGGATGCCGCCGTGGCGGACGTCGGGGCCCTCGGGCGGGGAGGTGACCGGACGCCCGCTGCCGGACGGCGTCTGGCGGCTGGACTGGCTGCTGCCGCCCGGCAAGGACCTGGTCACGCCGGAACTGCTGGTGGCCCACGTCAGGGAGACGCTCGCGGGCTGGACGGGCGGTTCGACACCGCCGTACGAGCTGCTGGACACCGGAGTCCACATCGTCCACCACCGCCTGGCCCGGCGGTGGCGGGCGGGCCGGGTCTTCCTCGCGGGGGACGCCGCCCATCTGCTCGGCGCGTTGGGCACGCAGGGGCTGGACGAAGGGCTGAGGGACGCCGACAACCTCGCCTGGAAGCTGGCGCTGGCCTGGCACCACGGGCCGCACGAGGCACTGCTCGACAGCTACCAGGCCGAGCGGCGCGGCATCGTCGCCGCCCGGCTGCGCGCCGCCGACCAGGCCCTGCCCCTGGTGCGCGGGGGCGGAGGGCTGCGGTCGTACGTCCCCGGATCGGCCCGGGGCCATGACGGCCTGCTCACCGACGGCCACCTGGGGCAGGGAGCACTGGGCGCGACGGGGGCATACGACCGTTCACCGCTCGCCCCCGGGCCTCTCGAGGGCGAGACCGTCGTGGACACACTGCCCGGCGCACAGGTCACCGACGTGCGGGTCACCGCGGAGGACGGCTCCTTCGTACGGCTACGCGACCGGCTCGGCCGTGGCGCGCTGCTCGTCGTGCTGGTCGCGCCGGGCACGGGCGTGTGGGAGCGGCGGCACTGGGTGACCGCCGGGATCATGCCCCGGCTGGCGGCGGCCGTGACCGCACTGCCACACCCGGCCGAGCTGCTGGTCACGGAGAGCTACCCGGGAGCGGCCGCGCACACGGTACTGCTGGTGCGGCCCGACGGACACCTGGTCACCGCCCTGAACGGCGTGCGCCCGGCCGACCTGTACACAGCGGCCGAGGCGACACTGGGCGGGCCGACGCGAGCGAGCGTGGAGTCAGAGGCAGAAGCGGAGGCCACGGCTGGGTCGCGCTGAGCGGCACCCCTGACGTCGTCCTGTCCACATAATGACGGTGAGTTGACCGGTCCACGCCGACATGGTGTACTCCGCATCGTGATCGACACGTGTGTGCACCTGTGGCGGAGGGTCCATATGGACCTCGTCCGCTATGCGGGCTGCACATGTACCCGGTCCTGCTGAAGTCGCATCCCTCTTCACCTGCGCGCGCCGCCGCAATGCAGCCGCGCGCTCCCGCGAACGCTCATCAGGACGGTGTACGTGTCTGTCTCCAGCTCTGTCCCTGCCTCGGCGCCGACGGTGCCCACCCAGGCGGACCTTCTCAATTTCGTACGACGCACAGCGGCCGACGCCGCGTTGGTCGCCTTGCTTCCCCTCGACCCCGAAGGCCGCACCTGGGTGCGTCTGGAGGGGCCCGGCGGCAGTGAGGCCTGGCTGATCGGCTGGCCGCCCGGCACAGGCACCGGCTGGCACGACCACGCCGACTCGGTCGGTGCCTTCCTGACCGCCGCCGGCGAGCTCAAGGAGAACTCGCTCGCCGCCCGGCTCCCCACCGACGGCTGGAAGACCCTGGAACTCAGCGAGGACGTGGACCGGGAGCGCCGACTGCCGACCGGCCAGGGCCGCTCCTTCGGCCACCACCACGTCCACGAGGTCCTCAACGAGTCGCCGGACCGGCACGCCATCTCCGTCCACGCCTACTACCCGCCCCTGCCACAGATCCGCCGTTACAGCCGCACCGGGCCGATCCTGCGCCTGGAGCAGGTCGAGCGCCCTGAGGACTGGCAGTGAGCGGCGGCGGCAGTACGAGCGAACGGCCGGTCGGCATCGACGAGTTGCTGCAGCGGGTCCGCGAGAGCTACGACCGCATCGAGCCGCAGGACGCCTACGACGCCGTCCAGGCCGGCGCGGCGCTGCTGGTGGACATCCGGTACGCGGCCCTGCGCGAGCGGGACGGTCTGATTCCGGGCGCGCTGGTCGTCGAACGCAATGAACTGGAGTGGCGCCTCGATCCCCAGGGCAGCCACCGGGCACCCGAGGCCACGAGCCATGACCTGCGTGTGGTCGTGGTGTGCAACGAGGGATACGCCTCCAGTCTGGCGGTCGCATCCCTGCATCAGCTGGGGTTGCGGCGGGCCACTGATCTGGTGGGCGGCTTCCAGGCTTGGCGGGATGCGGGGCTTCCGGTGACGTCGCAGCGGGGTTGAGCGACATGCGATGCCGTCCATCACGCGGAACCGCTCGGCGAGTTGGTACGGCATGTGCGGCCCTGGACGCGATGGGCGCCCCCGCGCGTCCACCGTGTCCGGGGCCGACGTGCCAGGAGCCCTCCCCCGCGGAGAGCCCCTTCAGAACCCGTCGTCTTCAGAGCCGTCGTCTTCAGAGCCCGGCTTCTTGAGAGCTCGTCGTCTTCAGAACCCCTCATCGCGGAGGAACTCCGTGTCCTCGCCCTCCTCTTCGAGCGCCTGCCGGACCACCCGTAGGGCCATGCCCTCGGGGTAGCCCTTGCGGGCGAGCATGCCCGCGAGGCGGCGGAGTCGCTTGTCGCGGTCGAGGCCGCGGGTGGCGCGCAGTTTGCGGGCGACGAGTTCGCGTGCGGTCGCTTCTTCCTGCTCGGAGTCGAGCTGCGACACGGCCGCGTCGATCAGTGTGGAGTCGACGCCCTTGGTCCGCAGCTCCTGGGCGAGGGCACGCCGGGCCAGGCCCCTGCCGTGGTGCCGGGACTCCACCCAGGCGTCCGCGAACGCACTGTCATTGATCAGCCCGACCTCCTCGAACCGCGACAGCACCTCCTCGGCGGCATCCTCTGGGATCTCGCGCTTGCGCAGGGCGTCCGCGAGTTGCTTCCGCGTGCGCGGGGTCCCGGTGAGCAGGCGCAGACAGATCGCCCGCGCCCGCTCCACCGGGTCCCCTGAAGGTTCCTCCCGCTCGGCCCTCGACGAGGAGGAGGCGCCTTCGTCCTCACCGGACGGCTCCCCACGGCCACGCCGTCGGCGCCCGCGTCCACCGCCCCCGGCGCGAGCTCCGCCGCCCGTGTCGCGGACCCCGCCATCCGCGTCACGAGCGCCACTGCCCGCGTCCCAAGCCCCACTGCCCGCGTCACGATCCCCGCCGCCCGCGCGACGAGACCGGCCACGGCGGCGTGAACCGCCCGCCGAACCGGCGCCGGGCACCGCACCACCGTCCGGCCGCTCTCCCCCGTCCGGCCAGTCTCGACCGCCCGGCTCGGCGCCGTACTCCCCGCCGGTGCCGTACCGCTCCACGTGGTCGTAGCCGTACCGCTCCGCGTGGTCGTACAGCACGGCCGCGTCGCGGTCCCCGCGGTCGTCCGCCGCGCAAGAGCCTCCGTCACCCGGTCTCTGCCGCTCACGCGGAGCGTCCGGGTAGACGTGCTCGGCCCAGTCGGTTCGTCGTGTCACGGCGTCAGCTCTTGGCGGTCGCGGCCTTGGTCTTGGTGACCTTGGCGGCAGCCGGCGCGGGCGCCGTCTTCGCGGCGTCGGCAGCGGCGGCGGAGACCGCGGCGTCCGCGCCAGGTTCGGCGGCCGACTCCTCCGGGCGTACGCCGACGCCCAGCTTCTCCTTGATCTTCTTCTCGATCTCGTTGGCCAGGTCGGGGTTGTCCTTGAGGAAGTTGCGCGCGTTCTCCTTGCCCTGGCCGAGCTGGTCGCCCTCGTACGTGTACCAGGCGCCGGCCTTGCGGACGAAGCCGTTCTCCACACCCATGTCGATCAGGCCGCCCTCGCGGCTGATGCCCTGGCCGTAGAGGATGTCGAACTCGGCCTGCTTGAAGGGCGGCGCGACCTTGTTCTTGACGACCTTGACGCGAGTGCGGTTGCCGACCGCGTCGGTGCCGTCCTTCAGTGTCTCGATGCGACGGATGTCGAGCCGCACCGAGGCGTAGAACTTCAGCGCCCGGCCACCGGTCGTGGTCTCCGGCGAGCCGAACATCACGCCGATCTTCTCGCGGAGCTGGTTGATGAAGATCGCAGTGGTCTTCGACTGGTTGAGCGCACTGGTGATCTTCCGCAGCGCCTGGCTCATCAGACGGGCCTGCAGACCGACGTGGCTGTCGCCCATCTCGCCCTCGATCTCCGCGCGCGGGACGAGCGCGGCGACGGAGTCGATGACGATCAGGTCGAGGGCGCCGGAGCGGACCAGCATGTCCACGATCTCCAGCGCCTGCTCGCCGTTGTCCGGCTGGGAGAGGATCAGGTTGTCGATGTCGACGCCGAGCTTCTTGGCGTACTCGGGGTCGAGGGCGTGTTCCGCGTCCACGAAGGCGACCTGGCCGCCCGCCTTCTGAGCGTTCGCCACCGCGTGCAGGGTCAGCGTGGTCTTACCGGAGGACTCCGGTCCGTACACCTCCACCACGCGGCCGCGCGGCAGGCCGCCGACGCCTAGGGCGACGTCGAGCGCGGTCGACCCGGTGGGGATGACCTCGATGGGCTCGTTCGGCCGCTCGCCCAGGCGCATCACCGCGCCCTTGCCGAATTGCCGTTCAATCTGTGCGAGCGCGGCGTCCAGTGCCTTCTCGCGGTCGGTACCTGCCATGGGTTCCACCCGGTTTGCTTGAGTCGATCGCTTCACGTCAAAGACGCTAACGCCTGCCACTGACAATGCGCCCCGACGCCCGTCCGGCCTGTGGATAACTCGGGCACTTCTCCATCCAAACCCGATGGAAATCCCCGTCGAGAGCCTCGCCGGAGCTTCCATAAGAATGGATGTTCGATTTTCGTGTCAAGCGCACCACGTGACACCTCCGAGCCTACGTTCACAGCCCGACAACGCCCCGAATCCACCGGATCCGCCCGGGATTCAGCGCTCCGGCCGGGAGTCAGCGCTTGCCTGGGAGTCAGCGCTCGAGCGAGAGTCAGTGCTCGTCCGGGACCTGCCCGCCCACAGCTCACGCGCCCGCATGAACAGGCCGGGCCCGGACTGCCCTCTCCGATGCCCATGGACACGGGGGTCGTCCGTGACGTCGTACCGCTTCACATAGGCCCCGAGGAACGCCTGCAGCGTGGCGACCGCCGGGATGGCGATCAGCGCGCCGACGGCACCGAGGAGGGCGGTGCCGGCGACGACCGAGCCGAAAGCGACCGCGGGGTGGATGTCGACGGTCTTCGAAGTCAGCTTGGGCTGCAGCATGTAGTTCTCGAACTGCTGGTAGATCACGACGAAGATCAGCACCCACAGCGCGTACCAGGGATCGACCGTGAAGGCGATCAGCATCGGCAGGGCGCCCGCGAGATAGGTGCCGATGGTGGGGATGAACTGCGAGACCAGACCCACCCACACGGCGAGCACGGGCGCGTTCGGCACCTCCAGTATCTGGAGCAGGATGTAGTGCGCGACTCCGGAGACGAGCGCCATCAGGCCGCGTGAGTACAGATAGCCACCGGTCTTGTTGACGGCGATCTCCCACGCGCGCAGCACCTCGGCCTGCCGGGCGGGAGGCAACACCGAGCAGATCGCGCGCCGCAGCCGGGGGCCGTCCGCCGCGAAGTAGAACGAGAACAGTGCGATCGTCAGCAGCTGGAACAGGCCCCCCAGGACCTGGGTGGATACATCCAGGACGCCGGTGGCGCTGTTCTGCACGTAGTTGCGCAGCCAGTCGGAACGGAGCAGGCCCTCCTGGACGTCCACCCGCTTCAGATCGGTGTGAAAGTGCGTGTTGATCCAGTTGATCACGGAGTCGAGGTAGTTCGGGAAGTCCTCGACGATCTTGATGATCTGCTCCGCGAGCATCGAGCCGAGCAGCGTGACGAAGCCCGCGGCCACGATCGTCACGGTGAAGAAGACGAGGAACGTGGCCAGTCCCCTGCGCATCCCGCGCGCCGCCATCCAGCTCACCGCGGGCTCGATGGCCAGGGCCAGGAAGAACGCGATGAGGATGTTGATCAGCAGGCCGGTGAGCTCATGGAAGGCCCAACTGCCCAGCTGGAACACGGCGAAGAGGGCAAGCGCGAGCAGCATGGCGCGCGGCAGCCAGCGCGGCATGCGGGCGTTCGACCCGGCGCCGCCGGCCGGAGGCCGGGTGGGCGGCGTCGTGCCCAACGGGGATGCCTGCGGGGTGACCTGGCCGGTCTCGTCAGTGCGTGCCACAGAGCAAGTCTCGCCCACTGCACCGACAATCGAACCCCGTCCTGCGATCTTCGTGACCTGTCAGCGCCTGTCCTGTGGCACGTTCATGACCGCGCAAACCACGCGCCACACGTCCTTGGCCTCCCAGCCGGCATCGAGCGCCCCGTACACCGTGCGCCCGCCGAGCTCCGCCATCACGTGGTCGCGCGCGAACGTATCGGCGTATCCCTGACCGAAGTGGTCAGCCATCCGCTGCCAGAAGACCGTCAACCGCATGACTCCAGTATCCCGCCCCTGAGGGTGGGCCTCGGCCGGGAGCCCTCGCCAGGACCGCGTCGCGCCCTACGGTCTGTCGCATGGCCGAATCCGGAGCTTCCCCACTCCCCCCGACGCCCCCGGCGCACTCCCCGCTGTTCCGCGCCGAGCAGTTCGTCTGGCTCACCGCGCGCGTACTGGAACAGCGCCTGTTCGCCCACCACTTCCTGCACGGCAGCCCCGACCCTGTGGAGACCGCGCTCGACGCCTATCGCAACGAGGACGGCGGGTACGGCCATGCGCTGGAACCCGATCTGCGCGGCCCCGTGAGCCAGCCCCTGCACACCGGTCACGCCCTGCGCGTGCTGGACTCCATCGGACGCTGCTCCGGGCAGCGGGTGGAGCGCGTGTGCCGCTATCTGACCTCCGTCTCCACTCCGGACGGCGCACTGCCGTCCGTCCAGCCCGCCCAGCGCGGCTACCCCACCGCTCCCTTCGTGCCGATCGTCGACGACCCACCCAGCGAACTCCTGGCCACCGGACCGGTGGTCGGCCTGCTGCACCGCAACGAGGTGTGGCACGCCTGGCTGTTCCGGGCCACGGACTTCTGCTGGCACACGGTCGAGTCCCTGAAGCAGTCCCATCCGTACGAGATCGAGGCGGCCGTGGCCTTCCTGGATTCCGCGCCCGACCGCCCGCGCGCGGAGGCGGCAGCCGACCGTCTCGGCCGCCTGGTGCGCGAGCACCGGCTCGCGGCACTGGACCCGGAGCGCCTCGACGCCTTCCCGGTCTCGCCCGACTACGCCCCGGGCGAGCATCACTTCCCGTACGACTACGCCCGGACCCCGGGCTCTCTCTCGCGCGCGTGGTTCACGGACGAGGAGATGGAACGCTCCCTGGACCACTTGGCGAGCCGGCAGCAGGAGGACGGCGGCTGGCCGATCACCTGGCGCCAGTGGGCACCGGGCACGGCACTGGAGGCACGCCCCATGGTGACGATCGAGGCACTGCGCACCCTCAGGGCGTACGGCCGGACCATCGGCTGAGCCCGGTCACCCGCTCACGGCGCGCACCCCGGCCGTCACCACCACGGCCGCCGCGACGACCAACAGGAACGGAGCGCGCAGCACCAGTGCGACAGCGGCCGCGGCGAGACCGGCGGCCCTGGCGTCCAGCACCAGAGCACGGCCGTCGGCGAAGGTCTGCTGCGCCGTGAGGGCGGCGAGGAGGGCGACGGGCAGCAGGGCTGCCAGACGCCTGACGAGCGGCCTCTCGAGGGCACCCGCGGGCACGAGCAGTCCGGCGAGCTTGACGGCGTAGCAGCCGACGGCAGTCGCGGCGATCGCGATCCAGATGTTCAACGGGTCTCCTCCTTCGCCTCGTCGCGTACGGTGCCCCTGCGCCGCCCCGCCAGGAAGACCACCACCGGTGCCGCAAGCGCGGCTGCCAGGACCGGCACTCCGGCGGGCAGGACGGGCAGTAGGCCAAGGCCCAGGAGGACGGCGAGAGCGGCCACGGCCCGCTCGGTGGTGGACTTCAGCATCGGCGCGAGCAGGGCCAGGAAGACGGCCGGCCCTGCCGCGTCGATCCCCCACGCGTCCGTGTCGCCGAGGGCTTCGGCCCCCAGCGCGCCGAGCAGCGTGGTGAGGTTCCACAGCACGTACAAGGTCAGTCCGGTGACGGCGAAGCCGATTCGGGCGCTGCGTCGCGCCGGCTGCGCGAGCGCCACGGCCGCCGTCTCGTCGATGACCCACTGGGCGGCGAACGGCCGCACCGCGCGCGGGAGGGCCAGCAACTGAGACAGCCGCAGCCCGTAGAAGGCGTTGCGCACGCCGAGGAAGAAGGCACCCGCGGCTGCCGTGAGCGGGTTCCCGCCCGCCGCCAGTGCCCCCACCAGGGCGAACTGGGACGCGCCGGTGAACACCAGAAGGCTCAGCGCACAGGTCTGCGGGAGCGTGAGCCCGCTGCCGGCCGAGGTCACCCCGAAGGCAAACCCGGACAGTCCTACGGCAACCCCGACTCCGAGGGCGTCGCGGACAACGGCGGCGTCGGCCCTGTCTTCTGCTCCGGCGCGTATCTCCGGGAGAGCTGTCTGGTCTGCCACGCCGGGGACAGTAGGCGCAGCCCCTGCCGTGTGTCTTGTACGTTCTTGCGCTCACGCCGGTACGCCCCCGGAGGGACCCCCACGATCCGGCTGAAGTGGCGGTTCAGGTGAGGCTGATCGGTGAATCCCACCGCCACGGCCACCTCGGCGGGCGTCGAACCCGCGTCCAGCAGACGCCGCGCCCGCCGCACGCGCGCATCGGTGAGCCAGGCATGCGGCGGCATCCCGTAAGCGTCCCGGAAAGCCCGAAGCAGGGCGAAGGGACTGGTTCCGAACTCGGCCGCCAGCCGCGCCAAAGTCGGTGGCTCGGCCATCCGCTCCTCCAGTACGGCACGCGCGCGTGCCGCGATCCGCGCGCCTGCCGTCCGCGGGTCTCGCCGCGGCAGCGACCCGCCGTTCAGCCTGAGCAGCCGGGTCACCGCGACCCTCAGCAGGGTGTCGGCGGCCAGCGCGTTGCCCTCGTCGGCGGCTCGCAGCACCTGATGCACCAGGCTCACGGTGTACGGATCGTCGACCACGGGGCTGATGAAGCCGGGGGTACCGCGGATCGTCGTGGTCTCCGCGGCGATCTCGGCCACGACCTCCGGCGAGGGGTACACGGCGCCGTACCGCCATCCCTCGGGCCCGCCCGCGCGGCCCGTGTGCGCGGTGTCCGGGTTGACCAGCGCGAGCGCGCCGGGGCCCGCGTACTCGTCGGCACCGCGGTGGTGGAACACCTCGACGCCTTCGGCTATGGCGGCGATGACGAAGTTCTCGTGCGTGTGCCGCACGAAGGTCTTGTGGATGTACCGGGCCCGCAGCAGATCGACACCGGGCAGCTCCGCGTACTGCCAGTGCCGTGCCCGCTCACCCGAACCAGCCATGCCCCCATTCTCACCACGCCCCCGCCCAGCCCGCCGCCGGTTATGTCGTCGCAGGTCAGAGCGATTGTCAGTGGCCGGGTGCAGGATGGACGCATGGTCAGCTCCGCACATCGAGCCCTGGACGGCTTCTCCCCCGCGACCCGCGGCTGGTTCACGGGGGCCTTCTCCGCGCCCACCGCGGCCCAGGCGGGCGCGTGGCGGGCCATCGGGGAGGGCTCGGACGTGCTGGTGGTGGCCCCCACCGGCTCCGGCAAGACCCTGGCCGCCTTCCTGGCCGCCCTCGACCAACTCGCCTCCACTCCCCCGCCGACCGATCCGAAGAAGCGCTGCCGTGTCCTCTATGTGTCTCCGCTGAAGGCCCTGGCGGTCGACGTCGAGCGCAACCTCCGCAGCCCGTTGACCGGCATCCGGCAGGAGTCCGTGCGCCGCGGCCTGCCCGAGCCGGAGGTCAAGGTGGGCATCCGCTCCGGCGACACCCCGGCCGCCGAGCGCCGCGCCCTGTCCACCCGTCCCCCGGACATCCTGATCACCACCCCGGAGTCCCTGTTCCTGATGCTGACGTCGGCCACCCGCGACGCGCTGACCGGCATCGAGACGGTGATCCTGGACGAGGTGCACGCGGTGGCCGGCACCAAGCGCGGCGCCCACCTCGCGCTCTCCCTGGAGCGCCTCGACGAACTGCTCCCGAAGCCCGCCCGCCGTATCGGCCTCTCCGCCACGGTCCGGCCGGTCGACGAGGTGGCCCGCTATCTCTCCCCCCGCCGCAAGGTGGAGATCGTCCAGCCCAAGTCCGGCAAGGAGTTCGACCTCTCGGTCGTCGTCCCGGTCGAGGACCTGGGCGAACTGGGCGGCTCCCCGGTGGCCGACGGCGGCGAAGGGGCGGAGCGCCCGTCGATCTGGCCGCATGTGGAGGAGCGCATCGCCGACCTGGTGCAGGCCCACCGCTCGACGATCGTGTTCGCCAACTCCCGCCGCCTCGCGGAGCGGCTGTGCAACCGGCTCAATGAGATCGCCTACGAGCGGGCCACCGGCGAACCCCTGGACGAGCACCACGCCCCCGCCGAACTCATGGGCGGCTCGGGAGCCGCCCAGGGCGCCCCACCCGTCATCGCCCGCGCCCACCACGGCTCGGTCTCCAAGGAGCAGCGCGCCCTCGTCGAGGAGGACCTCAAGGCAGGACGGCTCCCGGCCGTGGTCGCCACCTCCAGTCTCGAGCTCGGCATCGACATGGGCGCCGTCGACCTCGTCGTCCAGGTCGAATCCCCGCCGTCCGTCGCGTCCGGCCTCCAGCGCGTGGGCCGCGCGGGACACCAGGTGGGCGCGGTCTCCACCGGCGTGGTCTTCCCGAAGTACCGCGGCGACCTCGTCCAGGCGGCCGTGGTCACCGAGCGCATGCGCACCGGCTCGATCGAGTCGCTGAAGGTGCCGGCCAATCCCCTGGACGTCCTCGCCCAGCAGATCGTCGCCATGACGGCGTTGGACACCTGGCAGGTCGACGACCTCCTCGCCACGGTCCGCCGCGCCGCGCCCTTCGCCTCGCTCCCGGAGTCGGCGTTCACCGCCGTGCTCGACATGCTCGCGGGCCGCTATCCGTCAGACGCCTTCGCGGAGCTGCGTCCGCGCGTGGTGTGGGACCGCGTCGCCGGCACGATCACCGGCCGCCCCGGCGCCCAGCGTCTCGCCGTCACCTCCGGAGGCACGATTCCCGACCGGGGCCTCTTCGGGGTGTTCCTCGCCGGAGCCGATCCCAAGAAGGGCGGAGGCCGGGTCGGCGAGCTCGACGAGGAGATGGTCTACGAGTCACGTGTCGGGGATGTCTTCACCCTCGGTACCAGCTCCTGGCGCATCGAGGACATCACCCGCGACCGCGTTCTGGTCTCCCCCGCGCCGGGCGTACCGGGCCGGCTCCCCTTCTGGAAGGGTGACCAGCTGGGCCGCCCGCTCGAACTGGGCCGCGCGGTCGGCGCGTTCCTCCGCGAGGTCGGCTCCCTGTCCAAGGACGACGCCCGCCTCCGTCTGCTCGCCGCGGGCCTGGACACGTGGGCCGCGGACAACGTCCTGTCCTACCTGGACGAACAGCGCGAAGCCTGCGGTCACATCCCGGACGACCGCACGATCGTCGTGGAGCGGTTCCGCGACGAGCTCGGCGACTGGCGGGTCGTCGTCCACTCCCCCTTCGGCGCCCAGGTGCACGCCCCCTGGGCGCTGGCGCTCGGCGCCAAGCTCTCCGAGCGGTACGGCATGGACGCCCAGGTCATGCACGCCGACGACGGCATCGTGCTGCGCCTGCCCGACGCCGACATCATGGGCCTGGACCTGCTCGACCAGGCACCGACGAAGGCAGGCACGGAGTACGACGCCGAGCAGGCGCCGGTCGGCGCGGCGGACGTCGTCTTCGACAAGGGCGAGGTCGACCAGGTTGTCACCGACCAGGTGGGCAGCTCGGCGCTGTTCGCGTCCCGTTTCCGCGAGTGCGCCGCCCGCGCGCTGCTGCTGCCGCGCCGCAACCCCGGCAAGCGCACCCCCTTGTGGCAGCAGCGCCAGCGCGCCGCCCAACTGCTCCAGGTGGCCAGCGAGTTCGGCTCGTTCCCGATCGTCCTGGAAGCGGTCCGCGAGTGCCTCCAGGACGTCTTCGACGTCCCCGGACTCGTCGAGCTGATGGGCGACCTGGAGTCTCGCAAGATCCGCCTGGTCGAGGTCACCACCCCCGAGCCCTCCCCCTTCGCCCGTTCCCTCCTCTTCGGGTACGTGGCCCAGTTCCTGTACGAGGGGGACTCCCCGCTCGCCGAGCGCCGCGCCGCCGCCCTCTCTCTGGACTCGCGACTGCTGGCCGAGCTGCTCGGCCAGGCGGAGCTGCGCGAACTGCTCGACGCCGAGGTGCTCACCGAGCTGGAGAAGGAACTCCAGTGGCTCACCGAGGACCGCCGCGCCAAGGACACCGAGAGCGTCGCCGACCTGCTGCGCCTGCTCGGCCCGCTGACAGAGGCCGAGTTGGCCGAGCGAGGCGCCGAACCGCAGTGGGCCCAGGAGCTGGCCGGCGCGCGCCGCGCCATCCGGGTCCGGATCGCCGGCGCCGACCACTGGGCGGCGATCGAGGACGCGGGCCGCCTGCGCGACGCGCTGGGCACGGCGCTGCCGGTCGGCGTCCCGGAGGCCTTCACCGAGCCGGTCAAGGACCCGCTCGGCGACCTCCTCGCCCGGTATGCCCGCACCCACGGCCCGTTCACATCGGCCGTCGCGGCGGCCCGCTTCGGTCTCGGCGTGGCGGTCACCGAGGGCGCGTTGCAGCGCCTGGCGGCGAACGGCCGGGTCGTGCAAGGGGAGTTCCACCCCGCCGGTATCGGTCAGGAGTGGTGTGACGCCGCGGTCCTGCGCCGTCTGCGGCGCCGTTCGCTGGCCGCGCTGCGGCATGAACTGGAGCCGGTGTCGCCGCCCGCGCTGGCCCAGTTCCTGCCCCAGTGGCAGCACGTCGGCAAGGGCCACGGACTGCGCGGCATCGACGGACTGGTGCGTGCCGTGGAGCAGTTGCAGGGCGCGTCCGTACCGGCATCGGCACTGGAAAAGCTCGTCCTGCCGTCCCGCGTCGCGAACTACACGCCCGCGTTGCTCGACGAACTCACCACCGCCGGAGAGATCATCTGGGCCGG
Organism: Streptomyces sp. NBC_00457; assembly: GCF_036014015.1. Classification (NCBI taxonomy): domain Bacteria; kingdom Bacillati; phylum Actinomycetota; class Actinomycetes; order Kitasatosporales; family Streptomycetaceae; genus Streptomyces; species Streptomyces sp. NBC_00457. The sequence continues at coordinate 3,199,113 of NZ_CP107905.1, forward strand.
CGCGGGCGCTCTCCCCGGCAAGGACGGCTGGGTGTCCCTCTACCTCGCGGACGCGGCCCCACTGCTCCTGCCGCCCCCACATCCCCTGGAACTGACCGCGCTCCACCAGTCCGTCCTGGACGCCCTCTCCGGGGGCTACGGCCTGTTCTTCCGCCAGATCGCCGACCAGGTCCGGGCCACCACCCACCCCGACGCCACCGACCCCCAACTGGCCGACGCCATCTGGGACCTCGCCTGGTCGGGACGTCTGACGAACGACACCCTCACCCCCATGCGTTCCCTCCTGGGCTCGGGCCGTACCGCGGGCTCCACGGCCCACCGCGCCAAGCGCACGGTCCCGCGCGGTCGTTACGGCTCACTGACCGCCGCCGCCCGCCCCGCCTCCCGCACCGGCCCGCCGACGGTCGCCGGCCGCTGGTCCCTGCTGCCGGAGCGTGAGCCCGACCCCACCGTCCGCGCCCACGCCCTGGCCCGCACCCTCCTCGACCGGCATGGCGTGGTGACGCGGGGAGCCGTCTCCGCCGAAGGCGTCGAGGGCGGCTTCTCGGCGACGTACCGCATCCTGTCCGCCTTCGAAGACAGCGGCCAGGCAAGGCGCGGCTACGTGGTGGAGGGCCTGGGCGCCGCCCAGTTCGCCATGGACGGCGCGGTCGACCGCCTCCGCGCGGTGGCGTCCGCCCGAGACCGGGGCGAGGCCCTGCCGCCCCAGCCGCACGACACCTCCCACGACTTCCCGTCCGGTGCCTTCGAACCGCTGGACGGCTTCACGCCGGACGGCTTCGACGCGCCCGACGGCTCCACAGCGGACGGCTTCAAGACAGCGGACGGCTTCAAGCAAACCGACGGCGCTACTCCCGGCCGTGGCTACGGCTCCATCCCGGGCCGTGACTACAGCCCCGCTCCCAGCCACGACTACGGCCCCACTCCCGGCCATGACTTCGGAACCCCGGCCTTCGAAGACGGCTTCGGCACCCCCCATTCCCAAGCCCCCCGCTCCCACGCCTCCCGCCCCAACTCCCCCCGCGCCCGCGACGAGTACACATCACCGCGCGACTTCCCCCCACCTCGTACGACCCCGCACCGCACCCGCCCCACCTCCGACTCCCGAGCCGTCGTCCTCGCCGCCGCCGACCCCGCGAACGCCTACGGTGCCGCACTTCCCTGGCCCGAGCCCCCGACCGGCGCCGGGCACAAGCCGGGTCGCAAGGCGGGCTCCCTCGTGGTCCTCGTCGACGGCGAGCTGACGCTCTACATGGAGCGCGGCGGCAAGACGCTCCTGGCCTGGCCCTCCACCCCGGACAGCGCGGCCACGGACGACCCACGCCTGCGGGAGGCCGCCGACGCGCTCGCCACGGCCGCCCGCGCGGGCTCCCTCGGCACGGTCACGGTGGAACGCGTCAACGGCGCCTCGGCCCTGACTTCCCCCCTCGGCAGCCTCCTGGAAGGATCCGGTTTCATCGCCACCCCCAGGGGCCTGAGACTGCGGGCCTGACCCACCCGCACGCACGGGCAAGGAATCAGAGCACTACGACGGCAGCTCTCATCAGAGCACCACGGCGGAGCCCTCGTCGGAGCACCAAGGCAAGCCCCGTCGAGGACGACGCCCCCGAAGGAGAAACGGACCCACATGCCCGAAGGAGACACCGTCTGGCAAGCCGCAAGGCGCCTGCACGGCGCGCTCGCGGGCCAGATGCTGACCCGGAGCGAACTCCGGGTCCCCAAATTCGCCACCGCCGACCTCACCGGCCGGACCGTCCTGGAGGTCACGCCTCGCGGCAAGCACCTGCTGACCCGCCTCGAGGGCGGCCTGACCCTCCACTCGCACCTACGGATGGACGGCTCCTGGAAGGTGTTCGACGCGGGCCAGCGCTGGACCGGCGGCCCCGCCCACCAGATCCGCGCCATCCTCGGCGCAACTGCCCACACAGCCGTCGGCTACCGCCTCCCCGTCCTGGAGCTCCTCCGCACGACCGACGAGCACCGGGCCGTGGGCCACCTCGGCCCCGACCTCCTTGGCCCGGACTGGGACCCCGACCGCGCCCTGGTCAACCTCCTCACGGACCCCGCACGCCCTCTCGGCGAGGCCCTGGTCGACCAGCGCAATCTGGCCGGTATCGGCAACGTCTACAAGAGCGAGCTCTGCTTCCTGCTCGGCGCCACCCCCTGGCTCCCCATCGGCGCCCTTCCCGCCGAGCACGCCGCCCACCTCCCCGCCCTCGCCAAAAAGCTCCTGGAGGCCAACCGCGACCGCCCTGTCCGCGCCACCACGGGCCTCCGCGGCCAGGACCTCTTCGTGTACGGCCGCGCACCCCGCCCCTGCCTCCGCTGCCACACCCCGATCCGCGTGGCCGACCAGGGCGACGGCCGCCGCGAACGCCCCACGTACTGGTGCCCGAGCTGCCAGGCCGGCCCCGCCCCGGCGCCCGGCGCCCCTCGCAGGAGACGGAACCCACCCTCGTACGACTGAACGAACCGGCCGATGCGACGGAACCCGCCCCCGCCCAACTAATTGACGACCCGTCAGAAACCCTCGTACCGTCCCTTCATGCCCGTCAAGGCGTACGACCTCACCGGACGCACCGCATTCGTCACCGGCGCCGCCGGCGGAATCGGCCGGGCCTCGGCGGTCCTGCTCGCGGAGGCGGGAGCCACCGTGCACTGCGCGGACCGCGACACACAGGGCCTGCACGAGACGGCGACCCTGATCAAGGACGCGGGAGGCGTGGCCCACACGCACGCCCTCGACGTCACCGACCGCACGCAGCTCCAGCAGGCCGTCCACTCCTGCGAGCATCTGCACGTCATGGCCGCGGTCGCCGGAATCATGCACAGCAGCCCCGTCCTGGACACCAGGGACGAAGACCTCGACCGCGTACTGAACGTCAACTTCAAGGGCGTGCTGTACGCCTGCCAGGAGGCCGCCCGGCTGATGCTCGCCCAGCAGATCAGGGGCAGCATCATCACCATGGCGTCGGGAGCCGTCGACACCGGCGGCCCCGGCCTGCTCTGCTACGGCGCCGCCAAGGCGGCCGTGGTCCAGCTGACGAAGACTCTGGCGGCCGAGGTCGGCCGGCACGGCATACGCGTCAACGCGGTCGCTCCGGGCTGGATCCGCACACCGATGACGGACCGCCACGACAGCGAGGCCCAGGCGCGCACCGAGTCGCTGATGGCCCGGAGGTCGCCCCTGGGCCGTGTCGGCGAGCCGGAGGACGTCGCCCACACGGTCCTGCATCTGGCGTCGGACGCGTCGGCGTTCACGACGGGCCAGATTCTGCGCCCGAACGGCGGGGTGGCGATGCCCTGGTAGCGAGGGCCACCCGCCAGGCCTCCCGCCAGCGCCCGGCCCGCATGGCGCCAGCCGCCCGCGCCTTCGGCACACAGTGCACCGGCAGCAGGCTCAGCCCCCATCCCCCGGCGGCGACGGCGCCCTCCAGCACCCCGGCATCGGGCGCCAGCGCGAGCCGCAGCACGGCCCACCACCACAGCGCCCCGAGCCCGAGGGCCGCCCCCCAGCGCACTATCGACCCCGTCATGGCACCACCTCCGGCCCGACGCTAGGGGGCCGCACTCACCCGCCGGAAGGGCGCACCCACGGCACACGGACGCAGCACTGGCCAATGCCGTCACACCCAGGAGGCACGACCCCCGTCGAGCACGGCGCTTTCAAGCTCGCGGCCCGGGTCGTCCCGCGAGCACGACCGCGCCACAGATCTGCGGCGCGGAACATTCCGCAAGCAGCACCGCGTCACCCGTTCTCGGCCTGGAACATCCAGTGCTGCTTCTCCAGGTCCGCGGTGATCCCGATGAAGATGTCCTGGCTGACCGGATCGGGCTCGGCGGTCGCCTTGATCCGGTCCCGCATGCGAGTGATCACCGCACCCAGGGCATCGACCAGCGTGGCCACCGCATCGCCGTCCGTGACCCAGCCCTCGCGCACCGGACCGATACCGCTGCCGACTGCCACGGTCGCCGCGCGCCCGTCCGGTGAGACACCCAGCGCCGAGGCACGCTCGGCGACGGTGTCGGAGTGCGTCCGGGCCAGGGCCACCAGCTCGTCGAGCTGAAGATGGACGGAGCGGAAGCGCGGGCCGACCACGTTCCAGTGGATCTGCTTGGCCACCAGGGCCAGGTCGACCAAGTCGACGAGAGCGCCCTGCAGCGCCTCGGACACGGTCTTCAGATCCGCGTCGGACAGCGGGCTCTTGACGACGTACATCCGAACCTCCGTTGGGTCGCCCCGTCACATCTCTCCACCATGACCGCCCCACCCGACACCGGCAAACGGATCAAAAGGGACATACAGGGACGAGAAAACCCCGGCAGCGCTCCCCCGGTTCTTCCCGGAGGAGCCCCGACCGGGGCTTCACACACTTGGTCAGCTCATGCGCGCAGGCGCATGACTCACGCGGCAACCACGTCCACGGCCTCGGCGGGCGCCTTGATGGTCACCCGTTCCGGTGGCACACCGGTCACCGATACGGAACCCAGCATCGGACGCACCGACGTGGGTACGGACTCGCTCGAAGTGGCCGCAGCGGACCGGGCCAGCTCGGCGAGTGCGAGCTCGTCGCTCACTTCCCGCATGAGTTCGGACATCCGTACGTCCAGCGCGTCGCAGATGGCGGACAGCAGCTCGGAGGAAGCCTCCTTCTGCCCCCGCTCCACCTCGGAGAGATAGCCGAGTGAGACTCGGGCGGACGAGGAGACTTCGCGCAGAGTACGGCCCTGGCGTTGGCGCTGCCGACGCAGCACGTCACCCAATAGGCGACGGAGCAGAATCATCGGTGGCTCCCTCCTCGGACCGTGTAGCCGCATCCTTCACGCCCCACCGTACCGCCTTGCGCCGCGGCCGTGCGGGGAGCGATGTCGTGTTCACTCAGGGCTGCAAACATCAAAACCCCCCGTTCTGTTCCGTATCCTGTGCCCGCTCATTCCCAGTCTGTTCGCTCGCAAGCTGCTGCAGGAGCAGAGCGAGTACGCTCCGTACACTCTCCATACGAATTTCCGCCCGGTGGCCGTTCAACCGCAGCGAGGCCACTTTCCCGCCATCGGTTGCCGCGGAGTCCGCCGCGAAGGGGCCGTCGACGGCGATGAAAACCGTGCCGACGGGCTGTCCGTCCTGGGGTTCCGGACCGGCGACGCCAGTCGTCGCGAGGCCCCAGTCGGCGCCCAGCGCCTTGCGCACTCCGGCCGCCATCTGGGCCGCGACCTGCGGATCCACCGCTCCCCGCTGCGCCAGCAGGGTGGCGTCGACACCGAGCAGTTCATGCTTGAGCTCGGTGGCATAGGCGGTCACCGATCCCCGGAAGGCCTTGGACGCTCCTGGTGCCGCTGTGATTTCCGCCGCAACCAGCCCGCCGGTGAGGGATTCGGCGACGGCCAGCGTCTCACCCCTCACAGTGAGTAGTCTCACCAGCTCGTCAGCTGCGGAATTCATGCGTCCGCCTCCTCCGACGCGGCCCTGCGCTCGGCGATTCCCTGCCTGCGCAGCACAATGGCTTGTCTCACATAGTCGAGCCCGGTCACCACGGTCAGAACCACCGCCGCCGCCATCACCCACCACCGCAGTGTGGCGAGCCATCCCGTGAGCGCCAGGACGTACATCCCGACCGCGACGCCCTGGGTGAGGGTCTTCACCTTGCCGCCACGGCTCGCCGGAATGACGCCGTACCGGATGACGATGAAACGCAGCAGGGTGATCCCGAGTTCCCGGCCGAGGATGACGATCGTCACCCACCACGGCAGATCGCCGAGGGCGGACAGACAGATCAGCGCGGCGCCCATGATCGCCTTGTCGGCGATGGGATCGGCGATCTTCCCGAAGTCGGTGACGAGGTTGTACGCGCGCGCCAGATGACCGTCGAACAGGTCCGTGATCATGGCGATGGCGAAGGCCGCCCAGGCGAGCGAGCGCCACGCCGGGTCATAGCCGCCGTCGGCCAGCATCAGCGCGACGAAGCCGGGAACGAGAAGCAGCCGGAGCATGGTCAGGAGGTTGGCGATGTTCCAGACGCTGGCCTGATCGACGGCTGCGGCGGCCAGCTTTCCGCCCCGCGCCGACTTGGCGCCGCCCGATGCACCGGAGGCACCACCGGAGACGGACGCGGAGGCACCCCCGGAGACCGACGCTGCCGAGGTCACCGGTCCTTTCGCCTTGGCGGAGCCGCCCGCGGCGGACGCCGGGACTCCCGTCATCTGGTCGCCTCCTCTCCGTATCCGAGCGAGCCCTGCAACGGCTCGGCCACCAGGTCGACACCCTCCGTACCGACCACCTTCGCCTCGACCATACGACCGACGCCGAGGCCTTCGCCGCTCGTGAGCAGCACCTGGCCGTCCGTCTCCGGCGCCTGGTGCATACCGCGGCCGTACGCGCCCTCTTCGTCGTCGACCGATTCGACGAGCACCTGCACGGTCTCGCCCACGCGCTCCTCCGCGCGCTGCGAGACGAGTTCCTCGGCCAGCCGGGAGACATGTGCCAGTCGCTCGGCGACGACGTCCTCGTCCAGCTTGTGGTCGTACGTCGCCGCCTCGGTGCCCTCCTCGTCGGAGTAGCCGAAGACGCCGATGGCGTCCAGCCGCGCGCCGTTCAGGAATCGCTCCAGCTCGGCCAGGTCGGCCTCGGTCTCGCCGGGGAAGCCCACGATGAAGTTGGAACGCACGCCGGCCTGCGGGGCCTTGCTGCGGATGGTGTCGAGCAGTTCCAGGAAGCGGTCGGTGTCGCCGAAGCGGCGCATCGCACGCAGCACGTCGGGGGCGGAGTGCTGGAAGGACAGGTCGAAGTAGGGCGCGACCTTCTCGGTCGACGTCAGGACGTCGATGAGCCCGGGGCGCATCTCGGCCGGCTGCAGATAGCTGACGCGCACCCGCTCGATGCCGTCGACCTCGGCGAGCTCCGGCAGCAGGGACTCCAGCAGCCGGATGTCGCCCAGGTCCTTGCCGTACGACGTGTTGTTCTCGGAGACCAGCATGATCTCCTTGACGCCCTGCTCGGCCAGCCACCGTGTCTCGTTCAGCACATCGCTGGGCCGGCGAGAGATGAAGGAGCCGCGGAAGGACGGGATGGCGCAGAAGGAGCAGCGCCGGTCGCAGCCGGAGGCGAGCTTCACCGAGGCGACCGGGGAGCCGTCCAGACGGCGGCGCAGGGGCGCACGCGGACCGGAGACCGGAGCCACACCTTCCGGCAGGTCGGCCGGAGCGCCATGGCCGGGGAGGGCGACGTCGGACACCGACTGGCGCTCCGCCGGGCTGATCGGCAGCAGCTTGCGCCGGTCACGCGGGGTGTGGGCGGCGTGGATGCCGCCGCTCAGGATGGTCTGGAGCCGGTCGGAGATGTCGGAGTAGTCGTCGAAGCCGAGCACGCCGTCGGCCTCCGGCAGCGCCTGAGCCAGCTCCTTGCCGTACCGCTCGGCCATGCAGCCCACCGCCACGACGGCCTGGGTTCTGCCCTGCCCCTTGAGGTCATTGGCTTCGAGGAGGGCGTCGACGGAGTCCTTCTTGGCGGCTTCGACGAAGCCGCACGTGTTGACGACGGCGACATCCGCGTCCTCAGCGTCCTCGACGAGTTCCCAGCCGTCCGCCTCCAAGCGGCCTGCGAGCTCCTCCGAGTCCACCTCGTTACGGGCGCAGCCAAGGGTGACGAGTGCGACGGTACGGCGTTCAGGCATGGGCTCAAGACTACTTCGTCCCACTGACACCCCACGTCGACGGGGTTGGCCGATCTTGGCCAACCCCGTGAGTGCTTCACCCGATGCGACCGCTTATCCGACCTGCGGATCGCCCTTCGTGTACGTCAGCCGCTCGACGGCCCCCGGCTGCCAGTCCTCGTCGATCTTCTTGCCGTTGACGTAGAGCTGGATCGCGCCGGCGTCACCGAGGACGAGGTTGATCTTCTCGCTGTCCTGGAAGGTCTTGGACTCGCCCTGCTTGAGGAGGCCGTCGAAGAGGAGCCGGCCGTTGTGGTCCTTGGCCGAGATCCAGCTGCGGCCGTCGGCGGCGCTGACCTGGACGGTCACCTTGTCCTGGGGCGCGGCCGCGATGGCGCTGTCCGTCGGGTCGGGCTTGGGTTCGTCGGGCTTGGTCGGCGTGGGCGAGGCGGTCTTGCTCGTCGAGGGCGTGGACCCTTCGGCGACCTGGGTCTTGTCGCCGCCGTCACCGCCCTTGAACGCGGTGAACCCGACGAACCCGACCACGGCGACGATCGCGGCGACCATGGCCGCGGTCCAGTTGGGCCCGCGCCGCTCGGGGCGGATGCGTTCCGCCTCGAAGAGCGGGGCGGCCGGGGTCGGCGCCGGACGCCCGCCGTGGTCGGCGTCGTACTGGGCGAGCAGCGGGGCCGGGTCGATGCCGACGGCCTTGGCCAGGGTCCGGATGTGACCGCGGGCGTAGACGTCTCCGCCGCAGGGGCCGAAGTCGTCCGCCTCGATGGCGTGCACGATGGGCAGGCGGACCCGGGTGGCGTTGGTGAGGTCGTCGACGGTCAGCCCGGCCGCGATACGTGCCTGCTGAAGGACACGGCCGATCGACAGGCGGGCTTCCTCACGGTCGTCTTCGAACGGACGCTCGTCTTCAGGGGAGTTGCCGAGTGACACGGGGGCGCCTTTCGAGCGTATAGCCACCTGTGCTGGAGGTTCAGTCTAGGGGGGGTGCGAAAGGGTGGGGCAACCGGGCGGTGGGACTTTGTACGCCATCGGAATGGCCCGGCATCCCGATGGTGGGGCACAAGCTTTTCGCTTCCCTCAACTTGACGTACGTCCAAGGGAAACGGTTGCTCAATGATCCCTTACGGGCAGGTCACGGTTGAACATCGGCCCGCCGCGCATCCGCACGCAAGGTGACCACTGCGCGTGATTCCTACCCGTCAGACTCCCCACGGATCACGGCCAGCACGCCATCCAGCTCGTCAGGTTTCACAAGAACGTCACGTGCCTTGGACCCCTCGCTCGGTCCGACGATGCCCCGGGACTCCATGAGGTCCATCAGCCGGCCCGCCTTGGCGAAGCCGACGCGCAGTTTGCGCTGGAGCATCGAGGTGGACCCGAACTGCGTGGAGACGACCAGTTCGGCCGCCTGGCACAGCAGGTCGAGGTCGTCGCCGATGTCCTCGTCGATCTCCTTCTTCTGCTTGGTGCCCACGGTGACGTCGTCCCGGAAGACGGGCGCCATCTGGTCCTTGCAGTGCTGGACGACGACCGCGACCTCTTCCTCGGTCACGAAGGCGCCCTGCATACGGGTCGGCTTGTTCGCCCCCATCGGCAGGAACAGGCCGTCGCCCTTGCCGATCAGCTTCTCGGCACCGGGCTGGTCGAGGATGACCCGTGAGTCCGCCAGCGACGACGTCGCGAAGGCGAGCCGGGAGGGCACGTTGGCCTTGATCAGACCGGTCACGACATCCACCGACGGCCGCTGCGTGGCCAGCACCAGGTGGATACCGGCCGCGCGCGCGAGCTGCGTGATCCGCACGATCGAGTCCTCGACGTCCCGCGGCGCGACCATCATCAGGTCGGCGAGCTCATCGACGATCACCAGCAGATACGGATAGGTCTTGAGCTCCCGCTCGCTGCCTTCCGGCGTTTTGAGTTTGCCGTCGCGGATGGCCTGGTTGAAGTCGTCGATGTGCCGGTATCCGAACGCCGCCAGATCGTCGTACCGAAGGTCCATTTCCCGTACGACCCACTGGAGCGCCTCGGCGGCCCGCTTCGGGTTGGTGATGATCGGCGTGATCAGGTGAGGAATGCCCTCGTAGGCGGTCAGCTCGACGCGCTTGGGGTCGACGAGGACCATGCGCACGTCCTCGGGGGTCGCCCGCATCATGATCGACGTGATCAGGCAGTTGATGCACGAGGACTTACCCGAACCGGTGGCTCCGGCGACCAGGATGTGCGGCATCTTCGCCATGTTCGCCATCACATAGCCGCCCTCGACGTCCTTGCCGAGCGCGACCAGCATCGGATGCTCGTCCTCGGCCGCCGCCGCGAGCCGCAGCACGTCCCCGAGGTTGACCATCTCGCGGTCGGTGTTCGGGATCTCGATGCCGACCGCCGACTTTCCGGGGATCGGGCTGATGATCCGCACGTCCGGGCTGGCGACGGCGTACGCGATGTTCTTGGTCAGCGCGGTGATCCGCTCGACCTTGACGGCGGGGCCGAGCTCGACCTCGTACCGCGTGACCGTCGGCCCGCGCGTGAAGCCGGTGACGGCCGCGTCGACCTTGAACTCGGAGAAGACGGTGGTGAGCGAGGCGACGACGGCGTCGTTCGCGGCGCTGCGCGCCTTGCCGGGGCCGCCGCGCGTGAGGAGGTCGAGCGACGGCAGGGAGTAGGTGATGTCTCCAGAGAGCTGGAGCTGCTCGGCGCGCGGCGGCAGATCGCGGATCTCGTCGGGGGCGGACTTCGTGAGATCCGGTACGTCCGCCTTGAGCTTCTCCTGCTTCGGCCGTGCGGCCGGGACAGGCGTCGGGGTGGGGGTCGGCGTGCCTTCACGGTCGCCCACGCTCACGCCCTGGGTGAGGTCGGCGACGATCGGCGAGGGCGGCATGCCGTGCATCACGGCACCGTCCAGGGCGGCAGCGGCGGCGGCCGCGACGTCCACGGCGTCCATCTGCCGGTCCATCGCGGGCTTGGGCACCGCGGAACGCCTCGGACGACCGCGACGCCGCGAGAGGGCCTCCTGCTCCGCGCTCTCGGGGTCGTACGCCTCGGGCTTGGGTCCGCGCCTGCGCGGGCGCTCGGGCAGCGCGTCGCGCCACTGGTCGTCGTAGCGCTCGTCGTCGTCGGAGAACTCGTCCTCGTCGTCGGCCGGGTCGTGGAGGAGCCCGAGCTTCCTGCCGAGCAGCCGCAGCCGCTGCGGGATGGCGTTGACCGGGGTCGCCGTGACGACCAGCAGCCCGAAGATCGTGAGCAGCACGAGCAGCGGTACGGCGAGCAGTTCACCCATGGTGTACGTCAGCGGGGTCGCCGCGCCCCAGCCGATGAGACCGCCGGCGGCCCTTATGGCCTGCATGCCGTCGCTGCGGGCGGGCGCGCCGCAGGCGATGTGGACCTGGCCGAGCACGCCGATGAGGAGCGCGGACAGGCCGATCACGATGCGGCCGTTGGCCTCGGGCTTCTCGGGATGCCGGATGAAGCGCACGGCGATGAGGGCGAGCAGCGGCGGCACCAGCAGATCGAGGCGGCCGAAGGCGCCGGTGACCAGGATTTCGACCAGGTCGCCGACGGGACCGCGCAGGTTGGACCAGGTCCCCGCGGCCACGATCAGCGCGAGGCCGAGCAGCAGCAGGGCGATGCCGTCCTTGCGGTGCGCCGGGTCGAGGTTCTTCGCGCCCTGCCCTATGCCCCGGAACACCGCGCCGACGGCGTGCGCGGCGCCGAGCCAGATCGCGCGCACGAGCCAGAGGATGCCCCCGGTGGGGTTCGGCGCCGGCCTGGGCGCGGGCTTCTTGGCCGCGGCCTTCTTGGCGGGCGCCTTCTTCGCCGGGGCCTTTTTGGCGGCGGCCTTCTTCGCCGGAGCCTTCGCCGAAGCGGCAGCCTTCTTCGAAGGCTGCTTCTTGGCTGCGGAGGGACGTGAGGCCATAGGTGTGAGGTTACCGGTGGAGACGGCAGCGGACACGTGTGCCCACTGCTTCACCCGTTCGTGTCGCCCTTGCCGGGGCGGGAAACTGACGCGCGCTCAAACACCACGTGCACGCGGGTACAACTGCGTCTGCGGCAGGCGTCAGTTCTGCGAGGGCACCGACGGTGCTCCATTGCCCGCGCCCGGCTCCAGAGCGTCCAGCGCCCGGCGCAAGCCCGTGAGTTTGCGCTCGAGGTGCGCGGCCGTGGCTACGGCCGCCGCGTCCGCGGACTCGTCGTCGAGCTGCTTGGACAGCGCCTCGGCCTGCTCCTCGACGGCCGCGAGCCGCGCCGACAATTCGGCGAGCAGCCCGGCCGGCTCCTTCGCCTCGCCGACCGCGGTCTTGCCTCCGCCGCCCTCCAACTGGAGCCGCAGCAGGGCCGCCTGTTCCCGGAGCTGGCAGTTCTTCATGTAGAGCTCGACGAAAACGGAGACCTTCGCGCGCAGCACCCACGGGTCGAAGGGCTTGGAGATGTAGTCGACCGCGCCCGCCGCATAGCCGCGGAAGGTGTGATGCGGGCCGTGGTTGATGGCGGTGAGGAAGATGATCGGGATGTCCCGGGTCCGTTCCCGCCGCTTGATGTGCGCGGCGGTTTCGAAACCGTCCATGCCCGGCATCTGGACATCCAGCAGGATGACCGCGAAGTCGTCCGTCAGCAGTGCTTTGAGCGCTTCCTCCCCGGACGATGCCCGCACCAGCGTCTGATCGAGCGCAGAGAGGATGGCCTCCAGCGCCAGCAGATTCTCCGGCCGGTCATCGACCAGGAGGATCTTGGCCTTCTGCACCATGGCCCGCCCTCCTCGCCCCGGCTTGGGGCCTCCCCTGTCCTCAGGACTTGGGGTGACGCCGGTACGCGCCGCCCCAGGGGACGACTCCCTTGCGCCGCCCGTCCTTGTGCCGGTCATGGTAGCCGCACCCTGCCTGTCGCCACACCCTGTCACCGCGATGTCACTGTGCACGTAGCAGAAACGCAGCAGGAGACCAGAAGGTTCCCCGTATCCCGTACTTCTACACGGCTGCGGCCACCCTGCGTCAGCAACTCCGGGTGAACACCGAAGGTTCCCACTACTTCCCCGCCGCTTCGCCTCGCGCCCCGACGGTTTTGGTCACTCCTCCCTCATCCACTGCTGCATGACCGCCAGCAGATGATCGGGGTCGACCGGCTTCGTCACATAGTCGGAGGCACCCGACTCGATCGCCTTCTCCCGGTCGCCCTTCATCGCCTTCGCGGTGAGCGCGATGATCGGCAGCCCGGCGAACTGCGGCATCCTACGGATCGCCGTCGTCGTCGCATACCCGTCCATCTCGGGCATCATGATGTCCATCAGGACGACCGCCGCATCGTCGTGCTGCTCCAGGACTTCGATGCCCTCACGGCCGTTCTCGGCGTACAGCACCGACAGGCCGTGCTGCTCCAGGACGCTGGTGAGCGCGAAGACGTTGCGGATGTCGTCGTCGACGATCAGCACCTTCTGCCCGCCGAACCGGATACCCCGGTGCGCCCGCGGCGCCGTGGCCTGATCGTCGGCGGGCCAGCGCTCCTGTCCCGGCTGCTCGGCCGCCGCGATGGGCGTGGTCCTGCGCCGGCGCCTGAAGAGCGCGGCGGCGCCGTTCTGGGTCTCGCGGTACGACCTCACCTCGGCCGGCGTCTCGACCTCCACCTCGGACAGCTCCGACAGGTCGGCCGCTGCCCGGGACGCGGACGCCACCAGGTCGCCGGCCTCCAGCACGGGCAGCCCCTGGTGGTAGCCCTGCGGCGGCAGTTCGCTCGGATGCAGCGGCAGATACAGCGTGAACGTCGACCCGCGGCCCGGCTCGCTCTGCGCGTGGATCTCACCGCCGAGCAGCTGGGCGATCTCCCGCGAGATCGACAGCCCCAGACCCGTACCGCCGTACTTCCGGCTGGTCGTGCCGTCCGCCTGCTTGAACGCCTCGAAGATCACCCGCATCTTGCTGGCCGCGATACCGATGCCGGTGTCGGTCACCGAGAACGCGATCAGATCCGCGTCCGCGTCCCGCAGCGAGCCTGTCTCCAGGAGCTGCTCGCGAATCGCCAGCGGGACGTCCGCTCCGGCCGGCCGGATCACCAGCTCGACCGATCCGGAGTCGGTGAACTTCACCGCGTTGGACAGCAGGTTGCGCAGCACCTGGAGGAGCCGCTGCTCGTCGGTGTGCAGCGTGGCGGGCAGTTCCGGAGACACCCGTACGGACAGGTCGAGGCCCTTCTCCGCGGTCAGCGGGCGGAACGTGGCCTCCACGTAGTCGACGAGCTGGACGAGCGCGATACGCGTCGGCGAGACGTCCATCTTGCCCGCCTCGACCTTCGACAGATCGAGGATGTCGTTGATCAGCTGGAGCAGATCGGAGCCGGCGCCATGGATCGTCTCGGCGAACTCCACCTGCTTGGGGGTGAGGTTGGAGTCCGCGTTGTCGGCGAGCAACTTGGCCAGAATCAGCAGCGAGTTGAGCGGCGTACGCAGCTCGTGCGACATGTTCGCCAGGAACTCGCTCTTGTATCGCATGGAGACGGCGAGTTGCTCGGCACGCTCCTCCAGGACCTGCCGCGCCTCCTCGATCTCGGTGTTCTTGACCTCGATGTCGCGGTTCTGCTGGGCCAGCAGCTCGGCCTTCTCTTCCAGTTGGGCGTTGGACTCCTGGAGGGCCTTCTGCCGGTTCTCCAACTCCGCCGACCGCTCGCGCAGTTGCTCGGTCAGCTCCTGCGACTGCCGCAGCAGCACCTCGGTCTTGGTGTTGACGGAGATGGTGTTGACGCTGGTCGCGATCATCTCGGCGATCTGGTTGAGGAAGTCCTTCTGGATCTGCGTGAACGGCGTGAAGGACGCCAGCTCGATGACACCGAGCACCTTGCCCTCGAACAGCACCGGAAGCACGATCACTTGGGCGGGCGGTGCCTCGCCGAGCCCCGAGGAGATCTTCAGATAGCCGCTCGGCGCGTTCTCCACGAGGATCGTGCGCTTCTCCTCGGCGGCCGTCCCGATCAGCGCCTCACCGGGCCGGAACGACGTCGGCATGGAGCCCATCGAGTAGCCGTACGAGCCGAGCATGCGCAGCTCGTACGCGTCCTCCTGGTCGCCGCTGATGTCCTTGCCGTCGAGCAGGGGCATGGCGAGGAAGAACGCACCGTGCTGTGCGGAGACCACCGGCGTCAGCTCGCTCATGATCAGCGAGGCCACGTCGTCGAGGTCGCGGCGGCCCTGCATGAGCGCGGAGATACGGGCGAGGTTGCCCTTGAGCCAGTCCTGCTCCTTGTTGGCGATCGTGGTGTCGCGCAGGTTGGCGATCATCTTGTTGATGTAGTCCTGGAGTTCCTGGATCTCGCCGGAGGCATCGACGTCGATCTTCAGGTTCAGGTCACCGCGGGTCACCGCGGTCGCCACGCGCGCGATGGCACGTACCTGCCGCGTAAGGTTTCCTGCCATTTCGTTCACGGACTCGGTGAGGTCCCGCCAGGTGCCGTCGACGTCACGCACGCGTGCCTGACCGCCGAGCTGGCCTTCGGTACCCACCTCGCGGGCGACTCGGGTGACCTCTTCGGCGAAGGACGACAGCTGGTCGACCATCGTGTTGATGGTCGTCTTGAGCTCGAGGATCTCACCGCGGGCGTCGATGTCGATCTTCTTCGTCAGGTCACCCTTGGCGATGGCGGTCGTGACCATGGCGATGTTGCGCACCTGGCCGGTCAGGTTGGACGCCATCTGGTTCACGGACTCGGTGAGGTCCTTCCAGGTGCCGGCCACGCCCGGAACGTGCGCCTGCCCGCCGAGGATGCCGTCCGTGCCCACCTCGCGGGCCACCTTGGTGACCTGGTCGGCGAACGAACTCAGCGTCTTCACCATGGTGTTGAAGGTGTCCGCGAGCTGCGCGACCTCGCCGCGCGCCTCGATCGTCACCGTCCGCGTCAGATCACCGTTGGCGACGGCCGCCGCGACCTGGGAGATGTTCCGCACCTGCATGGTCAGGTTCTTGGCCATCAGGTTGACGTTGCCGCTGAGGTCCTTCCAGATGCCCGTGACACCCGGTACGTGCGCCTGGCCGCCCAGAATGCCCTCGGTGCCCACCTCGCGGGCCACGCGGGTCACCTGCTCGGCGAAGGACGACAGCTGGTCGACCATCGTGTTGACGGTGGTGACGAGTTCGAGGATCTCGCCCTTCGCGTCGACAGTGATCTTCTTCGACAGGTCGCCCTTGGCGACAGCGGTCGTGACCTCGGCGATCTGACGCACCTGGATGGTCAGGTTGTTCGCCATGAAGTTCACGGACTGGGTGAGGTCCTTCCAGGTGCCGGAGACGCCCTGCACCTCGGCCTGCCCGCCCAGCTCGCCCTCCGTGCCCACCTCACGGGCGACCCGGGTGACCTCCTCCGCGAACGACGACAGCTGGTCGACCATCGTGTTCAGGGTGTTCTTCAGCTCCAGGATCTCGCCGCGCGCGTCCACGGTGATCTTCTGGGACAGGTCACCCCGGGCCACCGCCGTCGCGACCTGCGCGATGTTGCGCACCTGGGCGGTGAGGTTTCCTGCCATTCCGTTCACGGAGTCGGTCAGGTCACGCCACACACCGGCGACGCCGGGCACCTGCGCCTGACCGCCGAGGCGGCCCTCCGTGCCCACCTCACGGGCGACCCGGGTCACCTGGTCGGCGAAGGCGGAGAGCTGGTCGACCATCGTGTTGATGGTGTTCTTCAGCTCCAGGATCTCGCCGCGCGCGTCGACGTCGATCTTCTGGGACAGGTCACCCCGGGCCACCGCCGTCGTCACCTGGGCGATCTGCCGCACCTGCGAGGTGAGGTTGCCGCCCATGAAGTTGACGGAGTCGGTGAGCTCCTTCCACGTACCGGACACGCCCGGTACGACGGCCTGCCCGCCCAGCCGGCCCTCCGTGCCCACGTCCCGGGCCATCCGGGTCACCTGATCCGCGAAGGCCGACAGCTGGTCCACCATCGTGTTCACGGTGTTCTTCAGCTGGAGCATCTCGCCGGAGACGTCCACGGTGACCTTCTGCGACAGGTCACCGTTGGCCACCGCGGTCGTGACCTGCGCGATGTTCCTCACCTGTCCGGTGAGATTCCGGAACGCGGTGTTGACGGAGTCCGTCAGGTCCTTCCACGTTCCCGCCGCGCCCGGGACCTGCGCCTGCCCGCCGAGCTCACCCTCGACACCGACCTCCCGCGCCACGCGCGTGACCTCGGAACCGAAGGACGACAGCTGGTCCACCATCCCGTTGACGGTGTTCTTCAGCTCCAGCATCTCGCCGGCCACGTCGACGGTGACCTTCTGCGACAGGTCACCGCTGGCCACGGCCGTCGTCACGGCGGCGATGTCCCGCACCTGGGTCGTGAGGTTCCGGAAGACCGTGTTGACGGAGTCCGTCAGGTCCTTCCACGTCCCCGCCGCACCCGGCACATTCGCCTGACCGCCCAGCTGTCCCTCGGCACCGACCTCGTTGGCCACGCGCGTGACCTCGTCGGCGAAGATCCGCAGCGTCTCGGTCATCTGGTTGATCGTGTCCGCGAGCTGCGCGACCTCACCGCGCGCCGACACCGTCACCTTCCGCGACAGATCACCGTTGGCGACCGCCGTCGTCACTTGTGCGATACCGCGCACCTGGGCCGTCAGGTTGCCGGCCATGAGGTTCACCGAATCGGTGAGGTCCTTCCACACGCCGGCCACACCCGGCACCTGCGCCTGCCCGCCCAGCTCGCCCTCGGTACCCACCTCGCGTGCGACTCGCGTCACCTCGGAGGAGAAGGACGACAGCTGGTCCACCATCGTGTTGACGGTGTTCTTCAGCTCCAGCATCTCGCCGGCCACATGAACCGTGACCTTCCGGGACAGATCACCCTTCGCGACCGCGGTCGTCACCAGCGCGATGTCCCGCACCTGGGCCGTCAGCCGGTACGCCATGGTGTTGACGGAATCCGTGAGGTCCTTCCACGAACCCGACATACCGCGCACCTGGGCCTGTCCGCCCAGCTTGCCCTCGGTCCCGACCTCACTGGCCACACGCGTGACCTCGTCGGTGAAGATCGACAGCTGGTCGACCAGATTGTTGACCGTCCGCCCGACCTTCAGGAACTCCCCGCGCAGCGGCTGCCCCGTGGTGCCGTCCGGCGCCTGCGTCCGCAGCTCCATACGCGGCGACAGATCGCCCTCGGCCACCGCCGAGAGCACCCGGCCGACCTCGGAGACCGGTCGTACGAGATCGTCGACCAGGGCGTTCGAGTGGTCGATGGCGGCCGCCCAGGAGCCCTCACAGGCGCCTGATTCCAGCCGTTCTGTGAGCTTGCCCTCTCGGCCCACCATGCGCCGCACGCGCGACAGCTCACCCGTCAGGTGCAGATTGCGGTCGGCCACCTCGTTGAAGACCGCAGCAATCTCGGACATCACGCCGTCACCGGACACCGTGAGCCGCTTGCGGAAGTTCCCGTCCCGCATCGACACGAGGGCCGCCAGCAGTCTGTCCAGGGACGCCGTGTCGACCGCGGTGGTCCCGCCCCGCGGTTTGCGCTGGTTACTCAGGGACTGTCCGCCTTTCGCGCGCGTTTTAGTGCCCCGCGTCGCTGCGCCAGACTCCACTTGTCCCTCCCGCAGGGGTCGACCGTTGCTGCTGCGATCCGGTACTACTGCTCGGCGTACCAGTTACTACTGCGTATTCCTGCCGGATATACCAGGCCACACCCGGGGCTGCTGCCCCCCGGAGGCGGATCTCACTCTGCCTGTCCGGACCTTCACAAGAAGCTTGCCCAGTGTTTCACCCTCGCTGAACCCGGCCATAACAGTTCGGCAGCTTCCCACACCGTCCGCACACCCTCCGGACGGAAACACTGCAGACCGGCATCCGCATGGACGGGGAAGGTAAGTAACCTTGCATGCGGCTGTCCAGCCGCGCCGGTCCGTCCGGCCTGGGCGGTGGCACGAGAACGAGCGGGCATCGGAGGGGCGGCCGCACCATGACCACCGGACTGATCCCGGGGGGACATCCCCCGGACCCCCGGCCGACCGACGGCCTGCCGTCGCAAACGCGACGGGAGCCGGTCGGCCACGGAGCCCTGCACGTCGACAACCGGTCGAGGAGTTCTGTGATCACCGCGCGCGCGGCCGCCAGCTTCGAGCCCGTCGGGCGATCGGTCGCGACCGCCCGCGCCTTCGTCCGCGACACGCTCCAGGGCTGGGGCTTCGCCGACATCGTCGACGACGCCGTGGTCCTCACCAGCGAGCTGGTGACCAACGCCGTGGTGCACGCGGGCACCTCCGCCGACGTCCTGTGCCTGCGCAGTGACGACGGCGTCCGGATCGAAGTCGCCGACCGCTACCCGGAGCGCGAAATCCCCCTCCAGGGCTCCGCCGTCAACATGGGCAGCCCGGACCGCGAGGGCGGCCGCGGCCTCCAGCTGTGCGCGGCGCTGGCCGGCCGCTGGGGCGTCGAGTACACGCCCACGCACAAGCAGGTCTGGTTCCAACTCGACCTCCCCGACCGTGCGGTGGGCACCCGCACGGCGGGCCCCTCGCTCCCCGCAGACCTCCTGCCCCTCGCCGACGGCCGCGTCCGCGTCGCCGTCGTCCAGATCGACCGTACGGGCTGCATCTCCGCCTGGAACGAGGACGCCGAGGAACTCTTCGGCTACGCCTCCGAACAAGTGAACGGCAAGCCCCTCACGGACCTCGCGGCCTGGCCGCACACCCCGGGCACCAGCACCGGCGTCGCGGAGGCACTCCAACTCTCGCGCTGGGAGGGCAGTTACGGCATCCGCGGAGCCAATGGCCGGGTGACCCCGGTGTACGCCTCCCACCTCCGAGTCCGCGACACCGGCGGCGAGCCGTCCACGGTCTGCCTTCTCGTACGGGACCACGAACGCGCCGTCCTGCAGACGCCGTTGCGCCATTCCTCCTCCGACTCCGGCACCGGCCCGGACGGCCAGAACACCGACCCCTTCGAGGTGTTCATCGGCTCCCCGCCCCCGGACGACCTCGACGGCCTCCTCCAGCGCACCGTGGAACGCGCCCGCGACATGCTCGACGGCGACAGCGCGTTCCTCCTCCTCGCCACCGACGACGAAACGGAGCTGGAGGTCCGCGCCTCCACCGGCCTGCCCTCCGCCCGCCAGCGCTTCGCCCGCGTCCCCGTCGAGGCGGGCCCCGGCCGCTACGGCTCGGCCCGCATGCCCGCGGTCCACGAGGACCTCACCATGGTCCCCGGCGCCGTACCCCTGCTGAACGGCACCGGTATGCGCTCGGTCGTCACCGTCCCGCTGAAGGTCGAGGGCCGCCTCACCGGCTCCCTGGGCGTCGCCGCGGAGGGCCCCGGCAGATACTCGAACGAAGAGGCACTGCGCCTCCAATTCGCCGCGGACCGCATCGCGTTGGCCGTCGAGTCGGCCCGACTGGGCGAACTGGAGCGCCTGCGCCGAGGCTCGCTGAGCTTCCTGGTCGAGGCCTCCGACCTGCTCGCCGGCACGCTCGACCGCGACCAGACGCTCGCCCTCATGGCCCAGATGACGGTCCCGACCCTCGCGACCTGGTGTGCGGTCTACACGATCGCCGACCAGGCCTCGGAGCCGTACCTGTCGTACGTCCTGCACGAGGACGAGGAACTCATCGACGGCATCAAGTCGTTGCTCTCGAAGATCGCCCCGCCGGATCCCGTGCCCACGCCCGGCGCCCGCGTCTGGTCGGCCCCCGCGGAGTCGGCCCACCAGGCGGCGCTGCGCACGTCCATGCGTAGCCTGGGCCTCGGCGAGCCCATCCCGCGCGTCAGCTCGGGCATCGGCCCGACGCTGGCCACGGCCTCGGCGGTCGGCGGCGAGACCGTGGTTCTGCCCCTCGTGGCCCGCAACCGTGTCATCGGCATGCTCACCCTCGGGAAGCCGACGGACGAACACTTCCGCCAGGAAATCCTGGAGCTGGCCGAGGACCTGTCCCGCCGAGCCGCCCTCGCCCTGGACAACGCCCGCCTCTACTCCGAGCGCACAGCCATCAGCCAGTCCCTCCAGCGCAGCCTCCTGCCGCCCGAACTCCCCGACATCGAGGGCGTAGAGGTCGAGGTCATCTACCGCGCGGCCGGCGAGGGCAACGAGGTCGGCGGCGACTTCTACGACGTCTTCCCCATCAGCGACGGCGCCTACGGCTTCGCCATCGGCGACGTCTGCGGTACGGGTCCGAACGCGGCGGCGGTCACGGGCCTGGCCCGGCACGCCTTGCGCCTGCTCGCCCGCGAGGGCCTGAGCGGCCCTGCGGTCCTGGAGCGCCTGAACTCCGCCATCCTCGACGAGGGCGCCCGCAGCCGCTTCCTGACGCTCCTGTACGGCGAGATGCGCCCCCAGGACGACGGCAGCGCGGAGCTGAAGGTCGTCTGCGCCGGCCACCCGCTCCCCCTCCGCCTCCGCCAGGACGGCACGGTCGAACCGGCCGCCGAACCCCAGCCGCTCCTCGGTGTCATGGAGGACCTCGAGCTGTACGAGCAGACGGTCACCCTGGACCCCGGCGACGTCCTCCTGTGCGTCACGGACGGCGTCACCGAACGCCGCGAGGGCAGCCGCATGCTGGGCGACGACGGCCTCACCGACGTCCTCACCACCTGCACGGGCCTCACGGCCGGCGCCGTCGCGGCCCGCATCATGCGCGCGGTGGAGCGCTTCGCATCCGACGCCCCGTCCGATGACATGGCGATCCTCGCGATGCGAGTCCCGGGACTCCACAAGGACTAGGACAACAGCACAAAGGCCCCCCGCCGATGGGCGGGAGGCCTTTTCACTGGAGCCCCCAAACGGAATCGAACCGTTGACCTTCTCCTTACCATGGAGACGCTCTACCGACTGAGCTATAGGGGCCTGTCGCGTTCTCGAGGTGTCCCTCGCGGCGACGGAATAGATCATACCCCGAACGAACCTGTGCTCCCAACACGCTCTCCCTGTCAGAAGGCGGGCTGAAGCAGTCCCCCGAGGGCATTGCACGCGGACACTATTCGCTGCATGTCCCGCTTCGTCAACGACGCGTCCACAGGCAGCGCCAACGTCTCGTCCGCAGCCCGCTCGGTCTCCGGAAGCGACACACACCGACGGAACTCGGGCAGCCGATGCACAGGCGTCTTCACCGGCACCCGGCACTCAACTCCCCTGACCCGCAATGCCCGAGCGAAGGCGTCCCGGTCGGGCCGCCCGTTCCCCGGCACCCGCACGACGTACTGCTGATAGGTGTGCCCGTGACCACCATCGGGCGTCCGCACGCCCCTCAACTTCGCATCGAGATACGAGGCACGCTCCCTGCGCTGAGCAACCTCGTCGTACGGCACCTCGGACTCCCCCTGCTCCAGCACCAGCAGCCCATGCCGCTTCCCGAGCTCATGCAGCCGCGCGATGTCCGCCGGCCGACCGAAGCGGTGTACGACAACCAGGGCCGCTGTCCGTGGAGTTACGGCCGCCTCGACGGCGGACGTGTCCAGGCAGTACGTCACCGGATCTATATCGGCGAACACCGGCAGCGCGCCCGCCATCGCCACGGCCTCGGCGACCTCCACGTTCCCGAACGCCGGGACGACGACCTCGTCACCGACTCCGACACCGGCAGCCCGGAGCATTGCAGCAGTACCCATGTTGCGGATGCTCGTTGCGCAACGTGAACTTGAAGTAACGCACAACAAAAAAGGGTTGGACCCAGAACCGAAGTTCCGGGTCCAACCCTTTCAAGTTTTGTTCGGCGGTGTCCTACTCTCCCACAGGGTCCCCCCTGCAGTACCATCGGCGCTGTAAGGCTTAGCTTCCGGGTTCGGAATGTAACCGGGCGTTTCCCTCACGCTATGACCACCGAAACACTATGAAGTGACGACCGGACACAACACGGTCGTTGCCTCAGAACTAACACAGTGGACGCGAGCAACTGAGGACAAGCCCTCGGCCTATTAGTACCGGTCACCTCCAGCGGTTACCCGCCTTCCAGATCCGGCCTATCAACCCAGTCGTCTCCTGGGAGCCTTAACCCCTCAAGGGGGTGGGAACACTCATCTCGAAGCAGGCTTCCCGCTTAGATGCTTTCAGCGGTTATCCCTCCCGAACGTAGCCAACCAGCCATGCCCTTGGCAGAACAACTGGCACACCAGAGGTTCGTCCGTCCCGGTCCTCTCGTACTAGGGACAGCCCTTCTCAATGTTCCTGCGCGCGCAGCGGATAGGGACCGAACTGTCTCACGACGTTCTAAACCCAGCTCGCGTACCGCTTTAATGGGCGAACAGCCCAACCCTTGGGACCGACTCCAGCCCCAGGATGCGACGAGCCGACATCGAGGTGCCAAACCATCCCGTCGATATGGACTCTTGGGGAAGATCAGCCTGTTATCCCCGGGGTACCTTTTATCCGTTGAGCGACGGCGCTTCCACAAGCCACCGCCGGATCACTAGTCCCGACTTTCGTCCCTGCTCGACCCGTCGGTCTCACAGTCAAGCTCCCTTGTGCACTTACACTCAACACCTGATTGCCAACCAGGCTGAGGGAACCTTTGGGCGCCTCCGTTACTCTTTAGGAGGCAACCGCCCCAGTTAAACTACCCATCAGACACTGTCCCTGATCCGGATCACGGACCCAGGTTAGACATCCAGCACGACCAGACTGGTATTTCAACGACGACTCCCCCTGAACTGGCGTCCAGAGTTCACAGTCTCCCAGCTATCCTACACAAGCCGAACCGAACACCAATATCAAACTGTAGTAAAGGTCCCGGGGTCTTTCCGTCCTGCTGCGCGAAACGAGCATCTTTACTCGTAGTGCAATTTCACCGGGCCTATGGTTGAGACAGTCGAGAAGTCGTTACGCCATTCGTGCAGGTCGGAACTTACCCGACAAGGAATTTCGCTACCTTAGGATGGTTATAGTTACCACCGCCGTTTACTGGCGCTTAAGTTCTCAGCTTCGCCACCCCGAAGGATGACTAACCGGTCCCCTTAACGTTCCAGCACCGGGCAGGCGTCAGTCCGTATACATCGCCTTACGGCTTCGCACGGACCTGTGTTTTTAGTAAACAGTCGCTTCTCGCTGGTCTCTGCGGCCACCCCCAGCTCACCGAGTAAATCGGATCACCGGTGATGGCCCCCCTTCTCCCGAAGTTACGGGGGCATTTTGCCGAGTTCCTTAACCATAGTTCACCCGAACGCCTCGGTATTCTCTACCTGACCACCTGAGTCGGTTTAGGGTACGGGCCGCCATAAAACTCGCTAGAGGCTTTTCTCGACAGCATAGGATCATCCACTTCACCACAATCGGCTCGGCATCAGGTCTCAGACTCCTGCCAGGCGGATTTACCTACCTGACGTCCTACACCCTTACCCCGGGACAACCACCGCCCGGGATGGACTACCTTCCTGCGTCACCCCATCACTCACCTACTACAGGTCTGGTTCGCCGGCTCCACCACTCCCCCTTGCCCGAAGGCTCCGGGGCGGCTTCACGGACTTAGCATCGCCCGGTTCAGTGTTAGACGCTTTACAGCGGGTACCGGAATATCAACCGGTTATCCATCGACTACGCCTGTCGGCCTCGCCTTAGGTCCCGACTTACCCTGGGCAGATCAGCTTGACCCAGGAACCCTTAGTCAATCGGCGCACACGTTTCCCACGTGTGAATCGCTACTCATGCCTGCATTCTCACTCGTCAACCGTCCACAACTCGCTTCCGCGGCTGCTTCACCCGGCAGACGACGCTCCCCTACCCATCCATACAGGCGTTGGCCCTATGTGTATGAATGACACGACTTCGGCGGTACGCTTGAGCCCCGCTACATTGTCGGCGCGGAATCACTAGACCAGTGAGCTATTACGCACTCTTTCAAGGGTGGCTGCTTCTAAGCCAACCTCCTGGTTGTCTGTGCGACTCCACATCCTTTCCCACTTAGCGTACGCTTAGGGGCCTTAGTCGATGCTCTGGGCTGTTTCCCTCTCGACCATGGAGCTTATCCCCCACAGTCTCACTGCCGCGCTCTCACTTACCGGCATTCGGAGTTTGGCTAAGGTCAGTAACCCGGTAGGGCCCATCGCCTATCCAGTGCTCTACCTCCGGCAAGAAACACACGACGCTGCACCTAAATGCATTTCGGGGAGAACCAGCTATCACGGAGTTTGATTGGCCTTTCACCCCTAACCACAGGTCATCCCCCAGGTTTTCAACCCTGGTGGGTTCGGTCCTCCACGACCTCTTACAGCCGCTTCAACCTGCCCATGGCTAGATCACTCCGCTTCGGGTCTTGAGCGCGCTACTCTACCGCCCTGTTCGGACTCGCTTTCGCTACGGCTTCCCCACACGGGTTAACCTCGCAACACACCGCAAACTCGCAGGCTCATTCTTCAAAAGGCACGCAGTCACGACGCACCGAGCAAGCTCGATGCGCGACGCTCCCACGGCTTGTAGGCACACGGTTTCAGGTACTATTTCACTCCGCTCCCGCGGTACTTTTCACCATTCCCTCACGGTACTATCCGCTATCGGTCACCAGGGAATATTTAGGCTTAGCGGGTGGTCCCGCCAGATTCACACGGGATTTCTCGGGCCCCGTGCTACTTGGGTGTCTCTCCAACGAGCCGCTGATGTTTCGACTACGGGGGTCTTACCCTCTACGCCGGACCTTTCGCATGTCCTTCGCCTACATCAACGGTTTCTCACTCGTCTCACGGCCGGCAGACCGTGAAAGAGAGATCCCACAACCCCGTATACGCAACCCCTGCCGGGTCTCACACGCATACGGTTTGGCCTCATCCGGTTTCGCTCGCCACTACTCCCGGAATCACGGTTGTTTTCTCTTCCTGCGGGTACTGAGATGTTTCACTTCCCCGCGTTCCCTCCACATACCCTATGTGTTCAGGTATGGGTGACAGCCCATGACGACTGCCGGGTTTCCCCATTCGGACACCCCCGGATCAAAGCCTGGTTGACGACTCCCCGGGGCCTATCGTGGCCTCCCACGTCCTTCATCGGTTCCTGGTGCCAAGGCATCCACCGTGCGCCCTTAAAAACTTGGCCACAGATGCTCGCGTCCACTGTGCAGTTCTCAAACAACGACCAGCCACCCATCACCCCACCGTCACACGGCGAGTTCACTGGGGCCGGCACCCGAGGAAAAATTCATTCCCTCAGACACCCAACAGCGTGCCCGACACCCTCGCCACTCGTGATCAGCTTTCCACGCTCCGAAGAGCAGTACTGGCAGCCCGAGATGACTGAGAGTGCCGAATAATCAACGTTCCACCCATGAGCAACCGTGCGAGACATTTGCTCGCAGTCGGCTATTGCTCCTTAGAAAGGAGGTGATCCAGCCGCACCTTCCGGTACGGCTACCTTGTTACGACTTCGTCCCAATCGCCAGTCCCACCTTCGACAGCTCCCTCCCACAAGGGGTTGGGCCACCGGCTTCGGGTGTTACCGACTTTCGTGACGTGACGGGCGGTGTGTACAAGGCCCGGGAACGTATTCACCGCAGCACTGCTGATCTGCGATTACTAGCAACTCCGACTTCATGGGGTCGAGTTGCAGACCCCAATCCGAACTGAGACCGGCTTTTTGAGATTCGCTCCACCTCACGGCATCGCAGCTCATTGTACCGGCCATTGTAGCACGTGTGCAGCCCAAGACATAAGGGGCATGATGACTTGACGTCGTCCCCACCTTCCTCCGAGTTGACCCCGGCGGTCTCCTGTGAGTCCCCATCACCCCGAAGGGCATGCTGGCAACACAGGACAAGGGTTGCGCTCGTTGCGGGACTTAACCCAACATCTCACGACACGAGCTGACGACAGCCATGCACCACCTGTCACCCGGCCACAAGGGGGGCACCATCTCTGATGCTTTCCGGGCGATGTCAAGCCTTGGTAAGGTTCTTCGCGTTGCGTCGAATTAAGCCACATGCTCCGCTGCTTGTGCGGGCCCCCGTCAATTCCTTTGAGTTTTAGCCTTGCGGCCGTACTCCCCAGGCGGGGAACTTAATGCGTTAGCTGCGGCACCGACGACGTGGAATGTCGCCAACACCTAGTTCCCACCGTTTACGGCGTGGACTACCAGGGTATCTAATCCTGTTCGCTCCCCACGCTTTCGCTCCTCAGCGTCAGTAATGGCCCAGAGATCCGCCTTCGCCACCGGTGTTCCTCCTGATATCTGCGCATTTCACCGCTACACCAGGAATTCCGATCTCCCCTACCACACTCTAGCTAGCCCGTATCGAATGCAGACCCGGGGTTAAGCCCCGGGCTTTCACACCCGACGTGACAAGCCGCCTACGAGCTCTTTACGCCCAATAATTCCGGACAACGCTTGCGCCCTACGTATTACCGCGGCTGCTGGCACGTAGTTAGCCGGCGCTTCTTCTGCAGGTACCGTCACTTGCGCTTCTTCCCTGCTGAAAGAGGTTTACAACCCGAAGGCCGTCATCCCTCACGCGGCGTCGCTGCATCAGGCTTGCGCCCATTGTGCAATATTCCCCACTGCTGCCTCCCGTAGGAGTCTGGGCCGTGTCTCAGTCCCAGTGTGGCCGGTCGCCCTCTCAGGCCGGCTACCCGTCGTCGCCTTGGTGAGCCATTACCTCACCAACAAGCTGATAGGCCGCGGGCCCATCCTTCACCGCCGGAGCTTTCAACCCCCACCCATGCGCGTGGAAGTGCTATCCGGTATTAGACCCCGTTTCCAGGGCTTGTCCCAGAGTGAAGGGCAGATTGCCCACGTGTTACTCACCCGTTCGCCACTAATCCCCACCGAAGTGGTTCATCGTTCGACTTGCATGTGTTAAGCACGCCGCCAGCGTTCGTCCTGAGCCAGGATCAAACTCTCCGTGAATGTATTCCCGGTCATCCGGGTCGACACCACGAGAGCGGAACCATCGGGCGGAATAAGCCCGACCGTTCACAACGTCCTCGCTGTGTATTTCTTCAAAGGAACCACGCCCTCTCAAATTGAGAGAGACGGGGTATCAACATATCTGGCGTTGATTTTTGGCACGCTGTTGAGTTCTCAAGGAACGGACGCTTCCTTCGTACTCACCCGAGAAACTCTCTCTCGCGGCTTTCCTCCGGGCGCTTCCCTTCGGTCTTGCGTTTCCGACTCTATCAGATCGTTTCTCGATCCGATTTCCTCGGTGCTTTCCAGGTTCCCGCTTTCGCGTTTCCCTTTCCAGCGGCTCCGACTTTATCAGAGATTCTGAGTCGGAATTCCCATCCCCTTCGGGGACTGGTTCCGGCGCACGAGGTGGCCGGGTTCCCGTGGAGGAGGAGCCGTAAACGTACTGGAGCGGGGCGCCTCGATGCAAATCGAGGCGCCCCGCTCCAGGTTGGCGCGTAGCCAGGGGTCGTACGCCGGTCAGACCTCCACCACAACAGGGAGGATCATCGGCCTGCGCCGGTACGTGTCCGAGACCCACTTGCCCAGCGTGCGTCGGATGAGTTGCTGCATCTGGTGGGGCTCCACGACGCCGTCCTGGGCGGAGCGCTCCAGGACTTCCGTGACCTTCGGGAGGACGTCGCTGAAGGCCGAGTCCTCGATGCCGGAGCCACGGGCCTGGACATGGGGTCCGGCCGTGATCTTGCCGGTCGACGCGTCCATCACGACGAAGACCGAGATGATGCCCTCGTCGCCGAGGATCTTGCGGTCCTTGAGGGCCGGCTCGCCCACGTCGCCGACGGAGAGGCCGTCGACGTAGACATAGCCCGCCTGGACCTTGCCGGAGATCTTGGCTTTGCCCTCGACGAGGTCGACGACGACGCCGTCCTCGGCGATGACGATGCGGTCGTGCGGGACGCCGGTCAGGGCGCCCAGTTCGGCGTTGGCCCGTAGGTGGCGCCATTCGCCGTGCACCGGCATCAGGTTCTTCGGGCGGCAGATGTTGTAGAAGTACAGGAGCTCGCCGGCGGAGGCGTGGCCCGAGACGTGGACCTTGGCGTTGCCCTTGTGGACGACGTTCGCGCCCCAGCGGGTCAGGCCGTTGATCACGCGGTAGACCGCGTTCTCGTTGCCGGGGATGAGCGACGACGCCAGGATCACCGTGTCGCCCTCGACGATGCGGATCTGGTGGTCGCGGTTGGCCATCCTCGACAGGGCTGCCATCGGTTCGCCCTGTGAGCCCGTGCAGACCAGCACGATCTCGTCGTCCGGGAGGTCGTCGAGGGTCTTGACGTCGACGACCAGGCCGGGTGGGACCTTGAGGTAGCCCAGGTCCCGTGCGATGCCCATGTTGCGGACCATGGAGCGGCCGACGAAGGCGACGCGACGGCCGTACTCGTGGGCCGCGTCCAGGATCTGCTGGATGCGGTGGACGTGGCTGGCGAAGCTGGCCACGATGATCCGCTTGCGGGCGGTCCCGAAGACCTGGCGCAGGACGTTCGAGATGTCGCGCTCGGGCGGGACGAAGCCCGGGACCTCGGCGTTCGTCGAGTCGGAGAGGAGCAGATCGATGCCCTCCTCGCTCAGACGTGCGAACGCGTGCAGGTCCGTGAGCCGGCCGTCCAGCGGGAGCTGGTCCATCTTGAAGTCGCCGGTGTGGACCACCATGCCCGCGGGTGTGCGGATGGCGACCGCGAGGGCGTCCGGGATGGAGTGGTTGACCGCCACGAACTCGCAGTCGAAGGGGCCGATGCGTTCGCGGTGGCCCTCCGCGACTTCGAGCGTGTAGGGGCGGATGCGGTGCTCCTGGAGCTTGGCCTCGATGAGGGCGAGGGTCAGCTTGGAGCCGATCAGCGGGATGTCCGGCTTCTCGCGGAGCAGGAAGGGGACGCCGCCGATGTGGTCCTCGTGGCCGTGCGTGAGGACGATGCCCTCGATGTCGTCGAGGCGGTCCCTGACGGACGAGAAGTCCGGCAGGATCAGGTCGATTCCGGGCTGCTCCTCCTCGGGGAAGAGCACTCCGCAGTCGACGATCAGGAGGCGGCCCCCGTATTCGAAGACCGTCATGTTCCGGCCGATTTCACCGAGGCCGCCGAGCGGGGTGACCCGTAGGCCGCCGTCGGGCAGCGCCGGGGGCGGGGCGAGTTCGGGATGCGGATGACTCAAAAGACTCTCCTCACCACACGCGCCACGTACCGGTGGGCACGTGGCGCGCATGACGTTCGTGCAGTAGCAGTTGTCGTTGTCTGTGCAGGCACCGGTGGCCTGCTATTCAGTTGTGGAGTTTCGTTGCGCGAGGACTCGCGCGAAGTCTGGTGTTAGAGCTGTACCCCGCCCGCGGCAAGATCGATCTTGAGCTGCTCGATCTCCTCTGGAGTGAGTTCGACCATCGGTGCGCGCAGCGGTCCGGCGGGCAGGCCCTGGAGGGTGAGCGCGGCCTTGGTTGTCATGACGCCCTGGGTGCGGAACATGCCGGTGTAGACCGGGAGCAGCTTCTGGTGGATCTCGGTCGCCTTGTGGACGTCGCCCGCGGTGTACGCATCGACCAGGGCGCGCAGCTCGGGGGTGACGACGTGGCCGACGACGGAGACGAAGCCGACGGCGCCCACGGAGAGCAGCGGCAGGTTCAGCATGTCGTCGCCGGAGTACCAGGCGAGGGCGGAGCGTGCGATGGCCCAGCTGGCCCGGCCGAGGTCGCCCTTGGCGTCCTTGTTGGCGACGATGCGCGGGTGTTCGGCGAGACGGACCAGTGTCTCGGAGTTGATCGGGACGCCGCTGCGGCCGGGGATGTCGTAGAGCATGACCGGCAGCTCGGTGGCGTCGGCGATGGCCGTGAAGTGCCGGTAGAGGCCTTCCTGCGGGGGCTTGTTGTAGTACGGCGTCACGACCAGGAGGCCGTGCGCGCCCGTCTTCTCGGCCTCGCGGGCGAGTTCGAGGCTGTGGCGGGTGTCGTTGGTGCCGACGCCGGCGACGACGTGGGCCCGGTCTCCGACCGCCTCGAGGACGGCTCGTACGAGATCCTTTTTCTCCGCATTGCTGGTGGTGGGGGACTCGCCGGTGGTGCCGTTGATGATCAGGCCGTCGTTGCCTGCGTCCACCAGGTGGGTAGCGAGCCGCTGCGCGCCGTCGAGGTCGAGTGCGCCGTCCGCCGTGAAGGGCGTGACCATGGCGGTGAGGACCCGCCCGAAGGGGGTCTGCGGAGTGGAGGTCGGAGCCATGGGTAACACGCTACTCGTTGCTCAGGGCGGGGTCTGCCCTAGGGGCAGGCGACAAGTCGTGACAAAGATGGATCCCGGCACTGCCTGCTCGGGGGTTCAAGCAGTGCCGGGTCCGTTTGATCAGGCTAGATGAACTTCTCCAAATGCCGCAATACGGACACTTCGCCCGGCCACCCCGCACATCTGTGCCCGGCGGGGCAGCCTCAGTGCGTTACGGCGCGACGCGGCCGTTGGCGTTGAACGCGGCGTAGGTGAGCGGCATGAGCTTGGCCCACTCCGCCTCCATCTTCTCGCCGACCATCTCGATCTCGCGCTGCGGGAAGGACGGGACCTTCGCCAGTTCGTGCTGGGTGCGCAGGCCGAGGAAGTGCATCAGCGAGCGGGCGTTGCAGGTGGCGTACATGGAGGAGAACAGGCCGACCGGAAGGACCGCGCGGGCGACTTCGCGGGCGACGCCGGCGGCGAGCATCTCCTGGTACGACTCGTATGCCTGTCGGTACGAGTCCTCCATCACGCGGCCGACCAGCTCCTGCTGGGCCTGGGTGCCCTCGACGAAGACGTACTTGCCGGGGCGGCCCTCCTGGACCAGCTTGCGGGACTCGTCGGGGACGTAGAAGACCGGCTGGAGCTCGCGATACCGGCCCGATTCCTCGTTGTACGACCAGCCCACGCGGTGGCGCATGAACTCGCGGAAGACGAAGATCGGGGCGCTGATGAAGAAGGTCATCGAGTTGTGCTCGAAGGGGCTGCCGTGCCGGTCCCGCATCAGGTAGTTGATCAGGCCCTTGGAGCGCTCGGGGTCCTTGCCCAGCTCGTCCAGGGACTGCTCGCCGATGGTCGAGACGCGGGCGGCGAACAGCACGTCGGCGTCGGACGCGGTGTGCTTCACCAGCTCGACGGTGACATCACCGCGGAAGCTGGGCTTGAGGTCGTCGGCGGGGGTGTCGGTCACGGCTCGGAGGGTCCCTTCCATCACTTCTGTGGGGCGGCGCCCACTCTACGGCCCGGCACTGACACCGGGGCGTTCGGTGCCGGGCCGCGACATTCGGTCGCGAACAGCGGCGAACTTTGGCGAACTTCTGCGAAGTCGGGGAAATCGGGCACCTTTTGAGGCGTTCGCTCGTCTGTCTCGGTGACAGCGATTCGTTCGATCCCTGAGAGCCCCGAAGAGGCCCAGGGTCCTGGAGAGGAGAGGTACCTCTGATGTTTCGTCGGCGCGAACCCGTTCCGTTCGCCTTCGTCGCCGAGTCCGACAGGTATCGCAGCAATGTCGCGCCCCCACCGCGTGAGCGGGCGTCCGCGGGGCAGATAGCCGGGCGCTGGCTGCTGGGCCTCACCATCGTGGCGGGGCTGGTCGGGTCCCTGGTGCTCGGAATGCCGGCGCTGTCCCAGGACCAGTCGTCCACGCAGCCCGAGCAGTCGCAGGCGGACAGCGGGCGCTGACCCCATCCGGACCCCCGAGGGTGGTGAGCGGGGACGCGGGTCGATAACCTCACCGGGCACAGCCCATGCATGGATTGAGTGAGGACCAGCCGTGCCCCTGCCCTTCCTGACGGCCGACCGCGCATACGAGGCAGCGGAGGATGTCCCGCTGCCGTTCGACGACCGCGACCGGTGGCGGCGTCCCTACCGTCCCGGGCCCTGCCGGGTGGGCGTGGCGGCGATTGCGCTGCTGCTCGCCTCGTATGTGCTGTTCGCGGCCGTCATCATCGCGTTGACCGGCACGCTCACCGAGGCCGGAGTGGTCTTCGGCATCGCGCTCGTCGTGATCGCCGCCGCCCTGCGGATGCTGCGCATGGGCGTGTGGGTGAGCGTGCGCGGTCTGCGCCGGGTGGGCTTCCTCGGCACCCGTACGGTGGCCTGGGACCGGATCGTCACCGTGCGGACGGTGCAGCAGCCGGTGCGCTGGCTCGGGCTGCCGCGCACGGTGCAGGGCCAGGCTCTGGCCCTCGTACGACACGGGCGGTCCCCGGAGGACGAGAAGCCGCTGCTGACCACGCACAACGCCGACTTCCTGGCGCGGCCGGAGGCGTTCGACCGGGCGGCGGACACGATCGAGGCGTGGGCGGCGGAGAGCCGGCACGGGTGACGCGCATGTGAGGGGGTCGGTCCGCGTGTGTGGACCGGACCCCCTCACATGGTGGAGATGCTTCAGCGGGTGGCTTCGTGGAGGGAGATCGCCCGCTGCATCGCCTTGCGGGCGCGGGGGGTGTCGCGGGCGTCGTGGTAGGCGACGGCGAGGCGGAACCAACTGCGCCAGTCGTCGGGGGCGGCCTCGGTCTCGGCCTTGCGCTTGGCGAAGACCTCGTCGGCCGAGTCGCGGTCGATGCGTCCGCCGGGGGTGCGCTTCAGTTCGTCGACGGGCAGGCCGCCCTCGGCGTCGAGTTCGGCGGCGAGCCGGTTGGCCTTGCGGACGAACTCGGTGTTCTTCCACAGGAACCACACGCCGATCACCGGCAGGATCAGCACCGCGACACCGAAGGTGACGGTCAGGGCCGTGCCGGCCTGGATGAGCATGACGCCGCGGCTGCCGACCAGGACGAAGTAGATGACCAGGACAGCAGCCGTGACGGCATAAGTGATCTTCGCGCGCATGACGGTCAGCCGAGGTCCAGGAAGTGTTCCAGGCCGAAGGTGAGGCCCGGAGTGGTCACCACGCGGCGGGTGCCGAGCAGGATGCCCGGCATGAAGCTGCTGTGGTGGAGCGAGTCGTGGCGGACGGTCAGCGTCTCGCCCTCGCCGCCCAGCAGCACCTCCTGGTGGGCGAGCAGACCGCGCAGCCGGATCGCGTGGACCGGGACCCCGTCGACGGTCGCACCGCGGGCGCCGTCCAGGGCGGTGACCGTCGCGTCCGGCGCCGGGGCGGAGCCCGCGTTCGCCCGGGCCTCGGCGATGAGCTGGGCCGTGCGGGTGGCGGTGCCGCTGGGGGCGTCCACCTTGTTCGGGTGGTGCAGCTCGACGACCTCGACGGACTCGAAGTAGGGCGCCGCGATCTGCGCGAACTTCATCGTCAGGACGGCCCCGATGGAGAAGTTGGGCGCGATGAGCACACCCGTCTCCGGGGACTGGGCCAGCCAGCCCTTGAGCTGCGCGAGGCGGTCCTCGGTCCAGCCCGTCGTACCGACGACGGCGTGGATGCCGTGCCGTACGCAGAAGTCGAGGTTGCCCATCACCGAGGCCGGCGTGGTCAGTTCGACGGCGACCTGGGCGCCGGTCTCGGCCAGCGTCTCCAGTTTGTCGCCCCGGCTGAGGGCGGCGACCAGCTCCATGTCCTCGGCGGCCTCGACCGCCCGTACCGCCTCGGATCCGATCCGGCCCTTGGCACCGAGGACCGCCACGCGCAGCTTGCTCATGTTCTTGCTTCCTTCAGTTCCTTCAGGAGAGGACTTACGCGACCGAGAGGCTCACGACGCGACCGCTTCGTGCAGACGGGACGCCTGTTTGTCCTTCAGCGGGCCGATGACCGACAGCGAGGGCCGCTGTCCCAGGATGTCGCGGGCGACCGCGCGGACGTCGTCCGGGGTGACCGAGGCTATCCGGGCCAGCATGTCGTCGACGGACATCTGCTCGCCCCAGCACAGTTCACTCTTGCCGATACGGTTCATCAGCGCGCCCGTGTCCTCCAGGCCGAGGACCGTGGAGCCGCGGAGCTGGCCGATGGCGCGGTCGATCTCGTCCTCGGGCAGGCCGTGCTCGGCGACCTGGTCGAGTTCGTCGCGGCAGATCTTCAGCACGTCGTGCACCTGGGACGGGCGGCAGCCCGCGTACACGCCGAAGAGGCCGCAGTCGGCGAAGCCGGAGGTGTACGAGTACACGCTGTAGGCCAGGCCGCGCTTTTCGCGGACCTCCTGGAAGAGGCGGGACGACATCCCGCCGCCGAGGGCCGTGTTCAGCACGCCCAGCGCCCAGCGGCGCTCGTCCGTGCGGGCCAGGCCCGGCATGCCGAGGACGATGTGCGCCTGCTCCGTCTTGCGGCCGATCAGCTCGACGCGTCCGGCGGTGCGGATGCTCCGGCTGCCGTGGCGCGGGGCGCTGGGCGTGGCGTCGAGGCTCTGGAGGGCGCCCGCCTTCTCGAAGGCGGCGCGGACCTGTCGTACGACCTTGTTGTGGTCGATGTTGCCGGCGCAGGCGACCACGAGGTGGGTCGGGTCGTAGTGCTTCTTGTAGAAGCGGCGGATGCGGTCGGCGGTGAGGGCGTTGACCGTGTCGACCGTGCCGAGGACGGGGCGGCCGAGGGGGTTGTCGCCGAACATGGTGTGCGCGAACAGGTCGTGCACACAGTCGCCCGGGTCGTCCTCGGTCATCGCGATCTCTTCGAGGATGGCGCCCCGCTCGACGTTGACGTCCTCTTCGAGGATGAGGGAGCCCGTGAGCATGTCGCAGACGACGTCGATGGCGAGGGGCAGGTCGGCGTCGAGCACGCGCGCGTAGTAGCACGTGTACTCCTTGGCCGTGAACGCGTTCATCTCGCCGCCGACCGCGTCGAGGGCCGAGGAGATGTCGAGCGCGGACCTGCGGGTGGTGCCCTTGAAGAGAAGGTGCTCCAGATAGTGCGTGGCGCCGTTCAGGGCCGGCGTCTCGTCGCGGGAGCCGACGTGCGCCCAGATGCCGAAGGTGGCGGAGCGCACGGACGGGAGGGTTTCGGTGACGACCCGGAGGCCGCCGGGGAGGGTGGTCTTACGGACCGTACCGATGCCGTTGACGCCCTTGATCAGGGTTTGGGTACGGGCGACGGCCCGCGCCTCCGAAGAGGTGCGGGCCGTCGCCGTGGAGCTGCTCGACGTCACTGGTCGGTGTCGTCCTTCTTGTCGTCTGCGGCAGCATCAGCGTCTTCGCCCTCGATCACGGGGATCAGGGAGAGCTTGCCGCGGGAGTCGATCTCGGCGATCTCGACCTGGACCTTCTGGCCCACGCCGACGACGTCCTCGACGTTCTCCACGCGCTTGCCGCCGGCCAGCTTGCGGATCTGCGAGATGTGCAGCAGACCGTCCTTGCCGGGGAGCAGGGACACGAAGGCGCCGAAGGTGGTGGTCTTCACGACCGTACCCAGGTAGCGCTCGCCGACCTCGGGCATCGTCGGGTTGGCGATGCCGTTGATCGTGGTGCGGGCGGCCTCGGCGGAGGGTCCGTCGACCGCGCCGATGTAGATCGTGCCGTCGTCCTCGATCGTGATGTCGGCGCCGGTGTCCTCCTGGATCTGGTTGATCATCTTGCCCTTGGGGCCGATGACCTCGCCGATCTTGTCCACGGGGATCTTGACGGTGATGATCCGCGGGGCGTTCGGGGACATCTCGTCCGGCGTGTCGATCGCTTCCATCATCACGTCGAGGATGTGGAGGCGGGCGTCACGGGCCTGCTTGAGGGCCGCGGCCAGGACGGAGGCCGGGATGCCGTCCAGCTTGGTGTCGAGCTGGAGGGCGGTCACGAACTCCTTGGTGCCGGCGACCTTGAAGTCCATGTCGCCGAAGGCGTCCTCCGCACCGAGGATGTCGGTGAGGGTGACGTAGTGCGTCTCGCCGTCGATCTCCTGGGAGATCAGACCCATGGCGATACCGGCGACGGGGGCCTTCAGCGGCACACCGGCGTTCAGCAGCGACATGGTGGAGGCGCAGACCGAGCCCATGGACGTCGAGCCGTTCGAGCTGAGCGCCTCGGACACCTGGCGGATCGCGTAGGGGAACTCCTCACGCGTCGGCAGGACCGGGATCAGGGCGCGCTCGGCGAGGGCGCCGTGGCCGATCTCGCGGCGCTTCGGGGAGCCGACGCGGCCGGTCTCGCCGGTGGAGTACGGCGGGAAGTTGTAGTTGTGCATGTAGCGCTTGCGAGTCACCGGGGAGAGGGTGTCCAGCTGCTGCTCCATACGGAGCATGTTCAGCGTGGTGACGCCCAGGATCTGGGTCTCGCCCCGCTCGAACACGGCGGAACCGTGCACCCGCGGGATGGCCTCGACCTCGGCGGCGAGCGTACGGATGTCCGTGACGCCGCGCCCGTCGATGCGCTTCTTCTCCTTGATGACGCGCTCACGGACCAGGGACTTGGTCAGCGAGCGGTACGCGGCGGAGATCTCCTTCTCGCGGCCCTCGAACTCCGGCAGGAGCTTCTCGGCGGCGAGCGCCTTCACGCGGTCCAGCTCGGCCTCGCGCTCCTGCTTGCCGACGATGGTGAGCGCCTGGGCGAGCTCCGGCTTGACGGCGCCGGTGAGCGCCTCAAGCACGTCGTCCTGGTAGTCCAGGAAGATCGGGAACTCGCCGGTCGGCTTGGCGGCCTTCGCGGCGAGGTCCGACTGGGCCTTGCAGAGGACCTTGATGAAGGGCTTCGCGGCGTCCAGACCGGCGGCGACGACATCCTCGGTCGGCGCCTCGACGCCGCCCTTGACCAACTGGATGGTCTTCTCGGTGGCCTCGGCCTCGACCATCATGATCGCGACGTCGCCGTCCTCCAGGGTGCGGCCCGCGACCACCATGTCGAAGACGGCGTCCTCGAGCTCGGTGTGCGTCGGGAACGCCACC
Source organism: Streptomyces sp. NBC_00457 (assembly GCF_036014015.1). Classification (NCBI taxonomy): domain Bacteria; kingdom Bacillati; phylum Actinomycetota; class Actinomycetes; order Kitasatosporales; family Streptomycetaceae; genus Streptomyces; species Streptomyces sp. NBC_00457. Next base: position 3,236,310 of record NZ_CP107905.1, read on the forward strand.
CACTGGCCGCCGATCAGCGCGACGCGGACGCCGCCGATCGGGCCGGAGAAGGGCAGGCCGGCCAGCTGCGTGGACGCGGAGGCGGCGTTGATCGCCACGACGTCGTACAGGTGGTCGGGGTTGAGGGCCATGATCGTGGCGACGACCTGGATCTCGTTGCGCAGGCCCTTCTTGAAGGACGGGCGCAGCGGGCGGTCGATGAGGCGGCAGGTGAGGATGGCGTCCTCGGACGGCCGGCCCTCACGGCGGAAGAAGCTGCCGGGGATCTTGCCGGCGGCGTACATCCGCTCCTCGACGTCCACCGTGAGGGGGAAGAAGTCGAGCTGGTCCTTGGGGTTCTTGGAGGCGGTGGTGGCCGACAGCACCATGGTGTCGTCGTCCAGGTACGCCACGGCGGAGCCGGCGGCCTGCTTGGCCAGGCGGCCCGTCTCGAAGCGGATGGTGCGGGTGCCGAAGGAGCCGTTGTCGATGACGGCCTCGGCGTAGTGGGTCTCGTTCTCCACTAGCGTTTTCTCCGTTACTTGTCGTCTTTGTCCCGTGGCTGCCCGTGTGGCAGGGGGACGATTGCGGAGAAGCGCTCCGTCTGGTGCGGGCCGGTCTTCGATCGAAGCACCCGGGGCTCTTCGCCCGGGGGCCACTACCGAGGACCGGCGGCGGCGAGGCGCGCTTCTCCTCTCTGTTCTGTTATTGCGTTGTGCTACCACACTACAAAGCGGGTGTGACACTCCGCACGTTTCCGCACGTACGGCAAAGGGAGCGGCCCCCGATCGTCTCGGGAACCGCTCCCTTCACGGCGTCTTACTTGGCGCCCGCCGCACCGCGGCGGATGCCGAGGCGGTCGACCAGCGCGCGGAAGCGCGCGATGTCCTTCTTCGCCAGGTACTGCAGCAGCCGACGGCGCTGACCGACCAGGATCAGCAGACCACGACGGGAGTGGTGGTCGTGCTTGTGGGTCTTGAGGTGCTCGGTCAGGTCCGAGATACGGCGCGAGAGCATCGCGACCTGGACCTCGGGAGAGCCGGTGTCGCCCTCCTTGGTACCGAACTCGGTGATGATCTGCTTCTTCGTAGCGGCGTCGAGCGACACGCGTACTCCTCGTAGTCTGTGAAGGGCCACCGAGTGCCCCCGGTCCACTTCTCGGGGGAGCTTCCATTACTCGGGAGGCGGGGATCCGCTGGGCGCGGCCTCCAGAGCCAGGGGCTCCGGGGGTGCGTACACAAACGGCCGTTACACAGCGTACCAGCAGACGAGCGCGCTCTTGACAGGCGTCCCGCGCCGGTCAGATGCCGCCGCGGACCTCGCCGTAGACATCGAGGACGGCCAGGCAGATCGGGACCAGGGAGAGCAGCACCAGCGAGTCGGCGAGATCGAGCATGCGGCCCCAGAACGGGGAGAGCCCCTTCTGCGGCACGATCAGCGCGATCGCGATCAGGACCAGCACGCCCACCCCGACCGTGGCGGCGAGCCACAGGGTCCGGATGTCGACGGCGCTGGAGTCGCCCTTGAGGAGGTCGACGATGATGCCGGCCGGCGGCGAGATGGCCAGCCCGAGCACCAGCAGCGCGATCGTGCTGACACCGGCCACGAACAGGCAGGTGACCTGGGCGGTGTACCGGAAGAGACGGGCGCGCAGCATCGCGGCGAGGCCGGTGCACAGGGCCAGCAGCTGGGCCCAGCCCCCGTCGCTGAAGCCGAGCACCGCGCCACCGGCGCCGACGATCACGGCGGCGCAGCCCCCGACCAGGCCGAGCAGCAGTTCGTGACCGCGGCTGGTCTGGGCGACGATGCGCTGGACGTCGACGGCTTCGAGGTCGCCCTCGCGGCCCTCACGACGGGCCCGGGCCAGGTCCTCCGGGTTGCGGAAGCCGATCGGCAGCTTGGCGAAGCGGGCGGACCAGCCGGGCAGGAAGCCGACGACAGCCAGGCCGACGACGGAGGTGCCGGCGGCGATCTCCCGCGGCTCCGCCTCGGTGAGCACGCCGCAGAACACGGCGAGCGTGCCGATCCCGGCGGCCAGCGCGGCGGCCACGAACGGGGCGTCGCCCTGCGGCAGCAGCATGATCAGCACGACCGAGAACAGCAGTACGGCGACACAGCCGACGAGGAACTGGATCCGGCCGGGGCCTTCGCCCGCGTCCTGGGGGATGACGCCGGAGCCCGCGATGAGTGCGTGCGGCAGCGCCGAGATGCCGAGCGCGACGGCGGAACCACGGTCGTCGTACACCCGGGCCCGTACCCCGGCGAGTGCCGTCAGGGCCAGGGCGACCACGCCGGCCAGGATGCCCTGCAGGCCGTGCATGTCGTGCCGTATCGGATCCGCGAACCAGAAGACGAAGCCGAGCATGACCAGCAGCAGGGCGCCGGAGACGAGTCCGGCCACGCGCATCAGGTTGTCGTTCCAGCTGCGGATGTCCTGCTTGACCGCGGCGGCGATCGCGTCCACGACGTCGTCGTGCACGGCCGGCGGCAGGGAGTCGGCGAAGGTGCGCAGCAGCAGCACGTCGCCGTCCCTGACCCGGTGCTCGAGCAACGAGCGGCTGGCGTCGAGGACTTGGCCCTCGCGGGTGACCAGGTGGTAGCCGGCCGGATCGGTGTCCGGCCGGGCCAGGCCCGAGAGTCTGACGATCTCAGGAAAAAGGTCCTGAATCGGCAGATCCTCCGGTAGCGCGACATCGACCCGGCTGTCCGGCGCCGCGATCGTGATTCGGCAGAAACCTGTCGACGTCCCCGTGCTCACCTGGTACTTCCCCCTGCTGGACAAGGCTTCCTCGCGCCGCTCGTACGACGCGGAGCGCCACCATATCCGTTGGCACGGGGGGTGCGGGGGCCACCTCCCCCGTTTCCTCCCCGGCCCCCCTCGGCATCTCCATCCTCCTGGCTCCCTCCGGCACTCGAAGCATCAGTAGGATCGACGCCCACACGTATGACGCCTACGCGAACGAGAACACGTCGCGGTACACGGGGGCGTCGATGCCAGGACGTATCAATCGCGAAGGATGAGTGCATCGGTGAGCGTCGTCATCATCAAGCGACCACCGCGGATAGTGCCCCCGGCGGTCCCGGACGGCGAGGTCAAGCTCGAGACGCCGCCCGAGATCCCTCGCGAGGGCGACGAGAGCATGTTGATGAACATGCTGCCCATGATGGGCATGCTGGGTTCCGTGGGCTTCTTCTTCATGCCCGGCCTGCCCCCCTACATGAGGGTCGTCGGCGGGCTGATGCTGGCCTCGACGCTGGCCATGGCCATCGCCCAGTTCGCCAGGTCCCGGCAGAACGGCGGCGCGGGCATGGCGCAGGACCGGCGTGACTACTTCCGCTATCTCGAGCAGGTCCGCAAGGACGTGCACAAGACCGCCGAACTGCAGCGGCGCAGCCAGCTCTTCCAGCACCCCGACCCGGAACAGCTGTGGGCGGTGGCGGCCGACGGCAAGCGACTGTGGGAACGCCGCCCGACGGACGCGGACTTCGCCTCCGTACGCATCGGCCGTGGCATCCAGCAGCTGAACACTCCGCTCGTCGCGCCGGAGACGGCGCCCAAGGACGAGCTGGAGCCGCTGACCGCGGCGGCGATGAAGGCCTTCCTCGACGCGCACGGCAGCCTCTCCGACCTGCCCGTCTCCGTCTCGCTGCGCGCCTTCTACCACGTGACGGTGTGCGGAGAGACCGACACGGTCTACGGCAGTGCCCGCGCGGCCCTGGCCCAACTGGCGACGCTGCACTCGCCCGAGGACCTGATGATCGCCGTGGTGGCGCATCCCTCGGCGACGGCGGACTGGGACTGGATCAAGTGGCTGCCGCACAGCCAGCACCCGAAGGTCAAAGACGGCGCGGGCTCGACCCGGCTGCTCTTCGACGACCTCGGGGAGCTGGAGGAGGCGCTGGCGGACCAGTTGGACGACCGGCCGCGCTGGAACCGGGACGCCAACCCGGTCTACGACCAGCCGCATCTGATCGTGGTGCTCGACGGCGGCACCGTACCGCCGGACTCCGAACTCGCCAGCGCCGAGGGCCTGCAGGGCGTCACGTTCATCGAGATCTCCCCCGGCGAGCTGGAGGAGGAGCTGCGCGCGGGCCTGACGGTCTACGTCAAGCCGGAGCGGATGCGGCTGTTCGTCGGCCATGAGTCCGCGTACAACGGCAAGCCCGATGTGCTGAACCCGGCGCAGGCCGAGTCCCTGGCCCGGCAGCTGGCCCCCTTCCGGGTCGGCTCCGCGGAGGAGGGCGAACCCCTGCTGTCCAACCTGGACTTCACCGACCTCATGGGCATCGGCGACGCGGGCGCCGTCGACGTCTCCCGCACCTGGCGGCCCCGCACCCTGCACGAGCGGCTGCGGGTGCCGATCGGTGTCGGCGAGAACGGCGAGCCGGTCATGCTGGACCTCAAGGAGGCCTCGCAGGAGGGCATGGGCCCGCACGGTCTGTGCGTCGGCGCCACCGGTTCCGGCAAGTCCGAGGTGCTGCGCACGCTGGTGCTCGGTCTCGCGGTGACGCACTCCTCGGAGACGCTGAACTTCATCCTCGCGGACTTCAAGGGCGGTGCGACCTTCGCCGGTATGGCGGACATGCCGCACACCGCGGCGGTCATCACCAACCTCGCCGACGACCTCACCCTCGTCGACCGTATGCGCGACTCGATCATGGGTGAGACGCAGCGCCGTCAGGAACTGCTGCGCTCGGCCGGCAACTACGCCAACCTGCACGACTACGAGAAGGCCCGGGCGGCGGGCGCCGCGCTGGAGCCGATGGCCTCGCTGGTGATCGTGCTCGACGAGTTCTCCGAACTCCTCACCGCCAAGCCCGACTTCATCGACATGTTCATCCAGATCGGCCGTATCGGCCGGTCGCTGGGCATCCACCTGCTGCTGGCCTCGCAGCGCCTGGAAGAGGGCAAGCTGCGCGGCCTGGACACCTATCTGTCGTACCGGATCGGTCTGCGGACCTTCTCCGCCGCCGAGTCGCGTACGGCGATCGGCGTCCCGGACGCCTACCACCTCCCGTCGATCCCCGGCTCGGGTTACCTCCGCTACGACACCGACACCATGGTCCGCTTCAAGGCGGCGTACGTGTCGGGGCCGTACCACGGCGAAGGCCCGTCCCGGGTGCACCGCTCGACGCAGCTGCGGCCCGCGCTGTTCTCCGCGGAGCACGTGGCGCTGCCGCCGCAGCCGGTGATCGACGAGCCGGAGCCCGACAACAGGGTGGACGACGCGCTCGCCGACACCGTCCTGGACGTCCTCGTCAGCCGGATGGTCAACCAGGGTCCGCCCGCCCACCAGGTGTGGCTGCCCCCGCTGGAGGAGGCGCCCTCGCTGGAGCAGCTGCTCCCCCAGCTCGCCGTCCACCCGGAACGCGGCCTGACCGCGCCCGACTACACGGCACTCGGCCGGCTCAATGTGCCAGTCGGCCTGGTCGACAAGCCGTTCGAGCAGCGGCGCGACGTGCTGTACCGGGACTTCTCCGGTGGCGCGGGCCACGGTCTGTTCGTCGGTGGTCCGCAGTCCGGCAAGTCGACGCTGCTGCGCACGCTGATCTCGTCGTTCGCGCTCACCCACACACCGTCCGAAGTGCAGTTCTACTGCCTGGACTTCGGCGGTGGCAGTCTCATCTCGATGGAGGACCTGGCCCACGTCGGCGGGGTCGCCAACCGGCTCGACGCCGAGAAGGTGCGCCGTACGGTCAGCGAGGTCGAGGGAATCCTCAACGCGCGTGAGGAGTACTTCCGCGCGAACAACGTGGACTCGGTGCAGACCTACCGGCAGCGCCGGAACGCGGGCCAGCTGCCCGACCAGCCCTGGGGTGACGTCTTCCTGGTCATCGACGGCTGGGCCACCTTCAAGACGGACTACGAGCTGCTCGAGTCCACCGTCACCGAGATCGCCACGCGTGGCCTCGGCTTCGGTGTGCATGTGATCCTCACCGCGAGCCGCTACACCGAAGTGCGGCCCGCGCTCAAGGACATGCTGCAGAACCGCATCGAGCTGCGGCTCGGTGACCCGACCGAGTCGGAGATCGACCGCAAGGTCGCGCAGAACGTGCCGTCCACCGTGCCGGGCCGCGGTCTGACGCCGGACAAGCTGCACTTCATGACCGCTCTGCCGCGGGTAGACGGCTCCTCGGAGACGGAGGACCTGTCGGAGGCGACGGCGATCCTCGTCCGGGGCATCAACGACAACTGGCAGGGCGCCCCCGCCCCGGCCGTGCGGCTGCTGCCGACGATGCTGCCCTGGGACCGGCTGCCCAAGGGCTTCGAGCACCCGGAGCGCGGTGTCGCCATCGGCATCGACGAGTCGTCGCTGGCGCCGGTCTTCGTGGACTTCGAGACGGACCCGCACTTCATCGTGTTCGGTGAGAGCGAGTCCGGTAAGTCCGCGATGCTGCGGCTGCTCATCAAGCAGATCTGTGAGCGCTACACACCGCAGCAGGCGAAGATCGTCATGGGTGACTACCGACGCGCTCACCTGGAGGGCGTGCCCGAGTCGCACCTCTCCCGGTACTGCGCGGCGGCACCTGCGCTGCAGGAGACGCTGGAGGGCCTGGCCGGTTCGCTCGGCCGCCGGATGCCGGGCCCGGACGTGACGCCCGAGCAGCTGCGCAACCGCAGCTGGTACAGCAGCCCGGACGCGTTCGTCATCATCGACGACTACGACCTGGTGGCGACCGGTATGAACCCGCTGTCCCCGCTGCTCGAGTACCTGCCCTTCGCCCGTGACGTCGGCCTGCGCGTCATCATCGCGCGCGCTTCGGGCGGCGCCAGCCGGTCGCTGTACGAGCCGGTGATGCAGCGTCTGCGCGAGCTCGGCGCCCAGGGCATCGTGCTTTCCGGCGACCGGACCGAGGGGGCGCTGCTCGGCAACATCACGGCGTCGCAACTGCCGCCCGGGCGTGGGCACTTCCACACCCGGCGCCGGAGCGGGCAGCTGATCCAGACGGGGTGGCTGCCGCCGCGGCACTGAGTTGTGCGCGGTTGAGTGACCTGTGCAGGGGGGCGGCACCCGTTTTGGGGCCGCCCCTCCGCCGTGTGCGGGTGGGTCTGGTTCGGGCCACGGCGGGCCCGTTAAGGTGACGCTGCGACAGAAGAGCCGAGTCACGGGGGGCAGTTGTGGCCAACGACGGGATGCAGGCCGATCCTGGGGTCCTCAAGACCGAGGGCTTCAACATGTTCAGTGTCGGCCTGGACTTCAGCAAGGCGGTGCAGGCCCTGCAAACCGGCCTGACCGCGCTGGAGGGCGGCAGCGGCAGCACGCCGCCCTGGGGCGACGACGACATCGGCGAGAAGTTCGGGGTCGTCTACGAGGGTCTGCGCGACGGCATGTACCAGTCGATGGGCAGCCTGGCGGAGCGCATCGCGGGGATAGGGCTGGCGTTCACGGAGATGGGCGTCCGGCACGAGCTGAACGAGGGCAACGAGGACGCCGCCTGGCGGGACCTGACCTCGAAGTACGACGGCCAGGTGGAGATGGTGACCGGCGTGCATCATGAGCGTCGGCGGCAGGAGTGACCTGACCCGGCTCTGTGAGCTGTGCTGAGCGTGAGCTGTGCGTGACCTGACGGTTCCGCAGCGTGAGTGCGCTCTGCGCAAGTAGGCTGAGACGCACACTTCGTTCGCACGTCAGGAAGAGGCCCAGCAGCATGACCCAGGCACGGGACAACGAGGTCGAGACTCAGCCCGAGGACGTCAAGGCGCGCAAGGAGCGCGAGCGGGACGAGCTGTACGCCCTCGACATCTCGGGGGTCGAGTGGCACTCCGCGCCCGGCACCGAGACACACGAGGAGCGTGTCGAGATCGCGTATCTGCCGCAGGGCGCGGTCGCCATGCGCTCGTCCCTCGACCCCGACACCGTGCTGCGGTACACCGAGGCGGAGTGGCGGGCGTTCGTACTCGGGGCGCGGGACGGGGAGTTCGACCTGGAGCCCGCGCCGCACAATGGTGGGATGGCGGCTGAGTAGGACGTACGGTCGTCCCCAGGGGCGTCAGTACAGCGAGAACCCGCCGCTGTGGCGCCCTTGGTTCTTCTTTCCGGGCTGCGAGTTATCGCCTTCTGGCCGATTCGGCTCGGACGGCCCGGCGGAGGGGTCTCCGCTCCCTCCCGCCTCCCCGCGCCTGATCTGCTCGCGCTCCTCCTCGGACAGCGACTCCCACTGACCGCGCAGGGACGACATGCCGCTGCCCAGCGCGCGGGCCACCGCGGGGTCGTCGAGGGCGTCGCGCAGGGCAAGTCGGCCGGAGAGCAGCTTCTTGGCCGCCTCCTGCATGTCCTTGCTGACACCGTCGGACGTGGACAGCTGACGCAGGGCGGAGTTCAGGGAACGGATCTGCTCCGGTTCGAGTGCCTCGTCCAGCACACCGCGGTCCGGCGAAGAGCCGTGCGGATCGGGTGAGTTGTCGGGTCGACTGGCCATGTCGCGTCTCCTCAGTGCTCGTCGCCTCTCGGCCACCCGCAGTATCTCGCGTCACGCACGAGATGCCATGCTGACTTCCACTGGCCGCCAATGGCTCGCCGATGGCCGCCACCGACCGCCACCGGCCGCCGCGGAAGAGAAGGACAGATTGTCATGGCTCGGACGCAAGCCACCGGCAAGGGCACCGGACCCGACCGTTCCGCCGCCGGTCTCCTCGGGCGGGCCCTCGGTCGCCTCGGGCGCGCGGGCGGACTGGTCTTCCTGCTGGCGGGGCTCGCCCTGAGCGGATTCGGCGCGTACGAGGGGGCGTACGCGGCGGGTTGGACGGGTACGGCCGGCACCCTCACCGTGCAGCAGTGCGAGGTGAGTTACCCGAACAACGCCTCGCGCAGCAGCCGCAAGAACCGCCGGCCCGTCCGCTGCGAGGGCACTTTCGTCGCCGACGGCGGCTCGAGCACGGACCCCAAGGCCGCGGTGCAGGTCCGGCAACGGTACGCGCAGGGCACCGAGTTGTCGGTGCAGCAGACGGAGCCACCGACGGCGGCCGGCGCGGGCGATGCCGACTACGTCCAGAGCGGCATGGACCGGGCATGGCGCTGGTTCGGCGCCTTCTTCGGCGGCTGGGTCCTCACGGGCCTCGGCGTCTTCTGCCTCGCCACGGGTTTCGCCCCGTTCGGTCGGAGCCGTATCTCGTACGACGCGGCGTGGGAGGCGGCTGGGCGGGGAGTGACGCGGGCTGCTGTGATCGGGATGATCGGGGTCGGGCTTGTGGGTGCGGGTGTGTGCTTCCTGGTGAGCTACTTCTTCTGAGGCGCCGGTACTACGCGGGGCTACTCCACGGTCGGCGGGATACGTGCCGCAGCCGCAACTGCCGTAGGCCGTCGGCGATTCGTTAGGCTCACGCACCATGACACCGCACTCCCTCTCCCCAGCCCCGGACGCGATGGTCATACGGACCGGCCGCCGCAGCGTCATGGTGGGACTGCCCTGTTCCGTCCTGCTCATCGCGGTGGGGGCCGTCGGCGTCGTCGGCGCTGCCATCGTCACCACGGGGAATCAGAAGGGCGAGTCCACCGTCGCGGGGTTCGCGGGCCTCGTCTTCACGCTGGCGCTCGGTGTGCTCGGCGTGTTCCTCTTCCTCTCCAACTGGGCGAACCGCCGCAGCAGGATCCTCGTCGACCACACGGGCCTGTGGGTCGCAAACGGAAACGTGCGGAACGTCATCCCCTGGCAGACGCTCGCCGGGGTCGGCCTCTACTGGAGCAAGCTCGGCCGCAGCCAGAAGCTCTACTCCCTTGAGCTGTTCCCCAACGGCCCCATCGACCGGGACGACCCGGTGCTGTGGACGCTGGTCCGCGACGAGGAGCCGCTGCACCCCGACCTGCCCCGCCTGCGCTACCGCCTCCCCTTCCCCGCCCCCTACCGGCAGGAGGTGGTGAGCGCGGTCCAGCAGTACGTCCCGCACATCTGGCTCGGCGAGTCCGAACGCGCGGCGGGCCACATCGGCCGGCCCGACGTGAAGGGACACCGGCAGCGCACTCAGGGCCGTACGCCGTGACACGACGTCACCGGCGGCCCGGGCGCGGGCTGCCGCGCCGGACAACAGCACTGCCCTGCAACAGATTTGTGACAGCAACCCTCTGAAGTTGCCTGCGGGTGAGTCCGTAAGCTGTGCGCACGGTGGTACAGCTGAGTGATTTCCCTTGGTGAGCGAGGGGGTTGTACGGCCGTGTTGGTCCAACGGGGGTGCTTTCTGCTGTGTCGATGATGCTGCCGGACGAGCTCGAATGGGTTCTCCAGATGCTCGGCTTCAACTGGCCGACGGCTGACGAGGACAAGCTCAGGGACTCGGCCGCACTGTGGCGGAAGTTCGGCGACGACGTCACCGGACTCCACACCTCCGCGAACAGCGCCGCGCGTATGGTGACCGCCCACAACGCCGGCGAATCGATCGACAAGTTCTCCAAGACCTACAAGAAGTTCGACGGCGGAGACGGCTCCGACGGCTACCTCGCGAACGCCGCGCAGGCCGCCCACATCATCGCGAACGTGATGGAGGCCTGCGCCTACCTGGTCGAGTTCGCCAAATGGGCGGTGATCGCCCAGCTGATCGCCCTCGCCATCCAGATCGCCGCCGCCGCGGCCGCCGCACCCTTCACCTTCGGTCTGTCCTCGGTCGCGGGTATGGGCGCCACCGCGGCCGCCCGCCTGATCGTCCGGCGCCTCCTCGACGAGCTGAAACAGGCGTTGCTCGAGGCGATCATCGAGGCGATGAAGGAGCCGGCGATCTCGGCGATCGAGGCGATCATCTCCGACCTCATCCGCCAGACGGTGAACGTCGGCTTCGGCGCCCAGCAGGGTTTCGACCTCGCCCACACCATGAAGACCGGCGGCACGGCGGGCCTGGAGGCCCTCAAGCAGTCGCCGCAGACGCTGGCGGAGGGGGTGCGCGACAGCCTGGGGAAGAAGGCGGGCGACGGCGTGCATAACGCGGTCGACAGCCGTATTGACGGGTATCGCGGGCCGTCGGGGTTGCCGGGTAGCAATGGCGACGGCAGCGGCAGCGGGGGCGCCGGCTTGGGGAGTTCTGACTCGGGGGGCTCCGATTCTGGGAGTTCTGACTCGGGAGGTTCCGACTCGGGAAGTTCCGACTCCAACTCCGGGAGCTCCAACTCCTCCTCGGACTCGTCCAGTTCTACGCGTGCGAGCACTGGCAGTGGGCCGGGTGTGAACATCGGCGGTGGGATATCCGCGGATGCCGGTGGGGCAGGCGTCGGTGGACCGGATGTGGGGTCCGGCCCTGATTCCGGGGCGGGCTCGGGATCCAACTCCGGCTCCGGTTCGGATTCCGGGCAGGGTCCGTCCTCTTCAGACTCGCCGTACTCGAGGCCGGCGCCGTCACTGTCGGGGCCGTCCCTGTCGGACTTCGACGATCCGGCGCCCGGCGGAGCCTCGCCGAGCACCCCGTCCACCAACAGCTCGCCCGGTACCAACGGCGGCCCCTCCGTCTCCGGCCTCTCCTCCCCGACCCCGCAGTCCGCACCCACCCCCACATCGTCCGGCGGCCCGTCGTCCTCGTCGGGGGGCGGCTCGATCGGCACTCAGATCGACGGCCTGGCCACCAGCGTCCCCACCCAGTCCAACGCGGCGCCGACACCGACGACGGGCGACCCGTCTCCCGCGGGGTCGGGGGGTCGTACGGATGGCGGCTCGGCCGTTCCGACGTCGCCGGTGGCGTCGACGGCGTCGACGGCGTCGGCGGCTGCAGGTGGTACGGCCGGTTCGCACCACGCCGGGAGTACGTCCGGCAGCACGCCCTCCGCCACCAGCCCGACCCCCAACTCGGGTGCGGCGAGGAACCCTTCCGCCAGTACGCCGGGTACGCCGTCGTCCGTGGGAACCGGACCTGCGTCCACGCCGAACCCCACGTCTCCGACAACACCGCGGAGCACGCCCGCCACGACGCCCGACGGGCGGAGTCCCGGTGCGGCGGACGGTCGTACGCCCGGAACGCCTGACGGTCGAACGCCGGGCCAGCGCATCCCTGGTACGACGCCGGGCGACGGCATGCCGCCACGGAACGCGCCTGGTACGACGCCGGGCGACGGCATGCCGCCACGGAACGCGCCTGGTACGACGCCCGGGGACCGAACGCCGCCGCGTGACTCCTCCGGTACGACGCCGGGAGACCGGACTCCGCCCCGGAACAACCCCGGTACGACGCCGGGGGACCGTACCCCGCCCCCGACCGGCAGCAGCCGTACCCCCACGCCGGGTCAGAACCCGAGTACGACCAGCCCGAGCCCGAGCCCGAACCCGGACCGGTCGACTCCATCGAGGACCGCGGCTCCGTCCCCGAGCACCCCGACGACGACGCCCTCGACGTCGTCCGGCGCCGGACCGGACCGCACTTCGACACCGAGCGGCGACAACTCGAACGCTTCAGCACGTCCGGGCGCCGCCACCAGCACGAACACCCCCGGCACACCCGGCGCCCAGAACCAGCCGGGCACCGGCTCCACTCCCACCAGGCCTCCCCAGCAGCCCCCGGGCAGCACGCCCAACGCGCCTCATGCCCCAGGTACCCCGCAGCAGCCGACTGCCCAGCCCCACACGCCGCCCAACCCACAGCATCAGCAGCAGCAACAGCAGGTGACAGCGGTCCCGATCCACACCGTCGTCACCACTCCAAGCTCCTCGACGCCGCCATCACACGCGACCCCGGCCACGCCGCAGCCTCCCGGCTCGCCGCAGGCCGACCCCGGGACCGCCAACAACCAGCAACACGCCCAGCAGGACAGCCTGGACGACATCCGCGCCGACCTGGACCACTACCCCGGAGGCCTGTCAGAGCCCGACCCCAGCGACCAGCAGGCGCTGGCCGACGCGGTCCCGCGCAACGAGGACGGCACCCCGGAACGGTTCCCCGACCCCTTCGGCCCATGGACGCAGCTCCAGAACGACGGCGGCAACGAAGTCCCCGGCCGCAGCAACAACTGCGCCGACTGCTCCCGCTCCTTCCTGGAGACCTGGTACGGCGACCCCCAGGTGTCGGCGCCCCGCACCCTCGACACGGACGCACACGGCAACCCCGACCCCTGGTCCCCCGAGGACAACGCGAACGCCAACCAGATCCGCTGGACGGGCGCCGCACACACCTACGCCGGCCCCGGCAACGACCCCGACACCGCCAACAGGATCGCCTCGGTCCTCCAGCAGGCGGGCCCCGGCTCAGCGGCCATCGTCCAGGTCGACTGGCCCGGCGGAGGCGGCCACGCCTTCAACGCCGTCAACCACAACGGCAACATCATCTGGATCGACACCCAGAGCGGAGAGGTCAGCCACGACCCCCTCCACCTGGACAACGCCGCACACGTCTGGCACATCCCGCTCGACGCCGACCGCAACCCGATCGACCTCACGCAGCCCGCCGCGGAGGACTCCGGGAACCAGAGTGACGCGTCGCAGAACCAGCAGGACGACGGGGCGCAGCCGGAGAAGTCCGAGACCTCCGAGACCTCCGCGAACAACGGGCAGCCGCAGAACGACGTCTCTGGCGACACCGCGAAGCAGGGCGACGACACCGAAGCGGAAGCCACCTCCCGTACTCAGGCGGACCCGGCGACCCCGGACGTATCCAACGACGCGGACTCCGCACAGCCGTCGACGCGCGACCCGAACACGTCGCCGGACTCGACGCGATCCACGCAGGACCCGACGAACGGCGAGCCTGCAAACGAGAACGGCAGGCCCGAGCGCGAGAGCAGCAAGCCAACCGAACCGGATAGCAGGCAGACCGAAGCGGACAGCAGGCCTGACGGCCGGAAGTCATCCCAGGACGCTCCGAACGACCCCACCACCAACAACCGGGACACGCCCCAGCAGACCACCGCGCCCTCAGACCCGCGGACGTCCGTCCCGCACCAGCAGACCGCGGACCCGCGTACCACCGACCCGCGCATTGCAGATCCCCGCACGACGGATCCGCGCACGTCCGACCCCCGCGCAGCCGATCCCCATCGGGACACACCCACCCAGCAGAAGCCGGAGACCAACGAGCGCTCGGACGGCCGGCACCCGAACACCCCGCCGCGACCGGACCCGACTCACCCCGATCATGTCGATGATCCGCGATCGGAGACGCCGGACAAGGACCGTTCCGAGACCCCGGGCCTGACCCGTCCCGACGAACCGAATCAGTCGCCGGCCGACGACCGCCGCGACCGCCCGAGCGACATGACCAAGGACTCCGCGGTCCCCACACGCGAGAGCCTTCCGGACGGCAAGAACGCCGATGCGGCCGGCTACGTCAGGGATTCCACGCGCGGCAAGGAACCGCTGTACGGCCCCATTACCGGCGAAACCAACGCAGTCGGCAACAGGCCCCATTCCGACGGCAACACCACCCCACCGCCAGGGCCCGCCGAACCCGCCGCGCGCAATAGCGAGGACGACAAGGCCTTCATCCGCAGGATGGTCGACTTCGCCAATGAGAGCAGGGAGAACCGCAAGCAGTACTGGCAGAAGAACGGCAATCGCAACAGCCTGGACGACAGGGTCGATGGCCAAAGGCTTCCGCAGCTCAAGCGGGACCCGGACCAACCGGACGATCCAGATAAATTCATCGCGGCCAGCGAGGTCCCGCCACCGGACGCGCCCGACTACATGCCCGAAGACATCGTCAAGCCCGTCAAGCTGGGCCGCGAGGACGGCCAGATCACACCCGAGAATCTTGAGGCTCTCGACGCTGAGACCAACAATCGCGAGTGGACGCTCCAGGCCGACCGCATCGCCGAGGCCGCCAAATTGCAGGCGAAGGCGGACCACGGCGAGGATTCCGAGGAATACAAAGCGGCCAAGCGCGTGTACGCGGACACGCATTCCGCGGTACGCGACATCGGCGAGAACCACGGCGAGTACTCGGCGCTGCATCATGCGATGTCCAGCCAGCACCCTGAGTACGTACTGGTCGACGTACCTCATACCGGAAATGGAAGCGATCAGTTCGACCAGATCTACGAGGACCCGAACAAGCCCGGACATTACATTGTGGTCGAAGCCAAGGCGCCCACGGGTCAGCTCGGTGAACGCAACGGCCATACCGGCAAGAAGGTGATGCAGGGCACCCGGGAGTACTTCGAAACCATCAATATGCTGATGCGAGAGGGGACTCCAGAACAAAGGGCAATTGCCAAGAAACTGCAGGCCGCCTACAAACTGGGGAACGTCCAGTACGTCGTGGTGCAGTCCAAGGTCGAAAGCGATCCGGAAGCCAACGCACAGGCCAACAAC
Source organism: Streptomyces sp. NBC_00457 (assembly GCF_036014015.1). NCBI lineage: Bacteria > Bacillati > Actinomycetota > Actinomycetes > Kitasatosporales > Streptomycetaceae > Streptomyces > Streptomyces sp. NBC_00457. The sequence goes on from NZ_CP107905.1 coordinate 3,251,502, forward strand.
GGCAACCACGAAGGCGGTTACGTCGGCGACGACGGCCACCGTGATCGCAAGAGGTACGGTGGAGCGAACATGGACTACTTCGACATCCGGAAGCCGGAGGACAGGCAGCAATGACTACCCAAGTGACACGTCACGAGGTGCCTGCCGACCGAGTTATCAGTGCGCAAGAGCTCCTTGACGACGCCGAAGAACGGGCCCGAGAGCTCGAAACCATGCCCAGCACGTTCAACATGGCGCTGAACACGGCGCTGTCGGACGCCAAGAATCACTGCGCCCTCGATCCCCGCGCCGCACGGATCGAGACCTGGGAGGCATGGGTCGCGGCCATGCAGATCGGCTCCGCCCTGTTCCGGTCGGCCACCTCGTCGGAACCCACGGTGGAATGTCTGATCTCGGGCAAACGGCGGACGATCCCCACCACCGGCCCGCAGTCGCCCGCCGACGCGGGCAACTGGCTCACCGCGTTCTACCTGGCACTCATCTGCCGCGAAAAGGAACGGCTGAACGAGCTGAGCGACGTCCCGATCTCGCTGTTGCGCGAGTCCGGAGCGGTGTTCGACGAGTACATCTACGACTGGGTCGACACCCTCCAGACGTACTGGAAGGAAGGCCCCGGCCTCGGCGACAAGCTGACGGCCGCGATCAGGGGAACGGACCCGGAGGTCCTACAGGTCACCGACCGCAGCCTGATGCTGCGCATCCTGTATCCCCCGCTCAACCTGTTCTACCGCTGGGCCGCAGGCGACGGTGAGCGCTTCAACGCAGAACTGGTCAAGGCCCTGGAATCGCACAAGGAGTACTGGACGGCGGAGGAGTCGACGGCAGCGCAGGTGAGCGGTCTCGTCGCAGTGGGCCCGCTCGCGATGGCCTGCCTCGCCTACGACAGCGGCATGCCCATTGAGGTGGAGTCCGGCTACATCCCCAAGTATCTGCTGGAACGCGGCCGCGTCGGCGACTTCCCCACCTGATCCCCAACAAGGAGTATCCCCAACAACGAGTGCCTACCCAACGAGTTCGATACCAGAACGGAGGAGAAGGGGAAAGCGATGCAGATTCCGCGGCATGAATTCCCGACGCGAAATGCCCTGCGGATCCTTGAAACCCGTACCAAGGACTTCTGGGACGACGTTCAAGACCTACGGGACGAACCGTCGTGGTTCTCGAACGTTCTGGCCGACGCCATCGGGCTCTTCTGCCGCCAATGTGTCGTGGACCCGGAGGCCGACAAGGTCGAGACCTGGGAAGCTTGCGTCACCGCCATGCAGGTCGGCTCCGCCCTCTTCGAGTCGGCGCGGGCGACAACCGACGCCATCGAATGCCGCATCGGTCACGAGATGCGGACCATCCGCGTCGGCGCCCTGCCCCGCGCCCACGCCGGGAACTGGCTCAGCGCCTTCTGGCTCGCCTGCATCTGCCGCGAAAAGAAACGCATGACGGAACTGTGCCAGTTCCCGGCCGCACAACTACGGCAAGCCGACGGCGTCTTCGACGAGTACATCTACAACTGGGTGGAAGCGCTACAGGCCTACTGGCTCAAGCGCCCCGAATTCGGCGACAAACTGGTGGCCGCGGTGGACGGAACAGACCCCGGAGCCCTGCGCCATGCCCCGCGCGACGGCGTCTTCCAGATCATGTACCCGCCCATGAACCTCCTGACTCAGCTGACACGCGGCGACCAGAACAAATTCAACACCGAACTCGCCAAAACCCTTGAATGGCACAAGGACTACTGGACCCACGACGAAGACCGCGAACTGGACACCGAAGGCCTCGTCGCTCTGGGCCCGCTGGGCGCCTGCTGCCTCGCCGTCCAGGCCGGCTTCACCATCACCGTCGAATCCGAATACCTCCCCAAGCACCTCCTCGAAGGCGCCTGGCTCAACGAATTCCCCACATAGTCCCGGCCCGGCACCCAGGCATCTGAAAGGCAGCGCATGGTTCCCGACGCCCCCACCCCGACACCACAAGGTCCGCCCACCACCCCCAGCGAGGCCATCGCCATCGTTCAGGCGCGTTACGCCCAGCCCAAACTCCCCGACGGCACCCCCGCCGAACTGAACGTCCACGAATTCGACATCGGCTACCTGGTTTACGCGGTCTTCCCGCCCAGCGTCGACGCATCCGGCCGACCCCAGCCCGCCCCACCCGGCGGAGCCAAGATCGTAGTGTCGAAGGAGACCGGCGAATCCGTGACGGTCCCCAACTACCCGATCGAGCAGGCCATCGCGCTGTACCGGAAGAACCGCGCCCGCAACGCGTAGCCGACGGGCCCGCCCCACGCAGCACCGCTCTGTCCCCCGACCGCCCCACCAGGACTGGCACCCATGACCGACGACGCGCCCGACGGCTACGCACCGCACCCCTACATAGGCGGCCGCACCGCAGTGCTACGAGCCCTCGCCGCCTGGCGGATGGAGAGGCCCGGCACCCCGCGCGTCCTGGTCCTGACAGGAAACCCTGGCAGTGGTCGATCGCATCTGCTCACCGGGTTCCTGATGCTCTGCGACCCGGAGTACCGCAAGCGGCTGCCCCTGGACGCCCTCGACCCGTCGACCGTACCGCCCGAACTGCCCGCCCCCGCCGTTCCGGGCGCGGCCGGGATGACCGCGGCCCAGGTCCTCTGGCTCCTCGCCGGTCATTTCGGCCTGGAGGCCGACGAGGCAACGGACGTACTCACCGAGCTGGCCACCCTCCCGGCCCCGGTGACCGTGGTGGTACCGGACGTCGATCGCGCCGGACCGGTCCGTACGGCAGCAGAACCCGCCCGACTCACGCGCGAGGTACTCAAACCCCTCGCCGCCATCGAGACGGTCCACCTGCTCACGGAGATGCCTCGCGAACTCGCGGAGGAGTTCGCAGCGGGCCTCCCTGTCGGCACCGTACAAGTCATCGATCTCGATGCACCGCAGTGGGCAGACCCGCAGGACCTGGTACGGCAGGCCGAGGCACTGCTCAACCCCCAACTCGGCGCACCCGAGCTGCCGTTCACCACCGACGCCCCAACCCGACGCTTTCTCGCCGAGGCGATCGGCCGCCGAGCCGGGACGAGTCCGCTCACCGTGGAACTGGCCGTGCAGAGCATCCTGACGAGCCCGGAGACCTTCGCCCCCCACGACGAGGCCCTGCTCCCCTCCTCCATCGGCCAGGCACTCGACCTGCACGCCCGCCGCCTGCAAGCCGACCCGCAGACGCTACGTCACCTCCTGGCGCCCTTGGCCCTCGCGGAGGGCGACGGTCTGCCCGTCGAGCTCTGGCCCGGGCTCGTCAACGCCCTTGCGGGCAAGGACATGAGCGGAGTCATCGCGGGGGGCAGCTCGCTGACTGAACCGTTCGTCCGGTCACTTCAGCGCGACGGGGACGACGGCCCGCAGACGCTTCTCCAGCTGCTGCACCCGGCCATCGCCGACGAGATCCGCGCCGGCCTGCCGAACGTCCGCGCCGCTCAGACGCAGTTCGCGATGGCCCTGCTGGAGGCTGTGCCGGAACAGGACTGGAGCAAGGCGGACTCGTACGTACGGGACCACATAGCGAGCCACACCCTGGAAGCAGGCCTGCTGCCCCAACTCCTCACGGACCCCGGGCTGTTCGTGCACGCCGACCCGGTGCCACTACGCGCCGCCATCGAAGCCGTACCGACTGAGGAACTCGGCGCACCGGCCCGCACGTACCTCCGTACGGCCCCCCTCCTGACCCGCACCCAGGCACCCGCCGTGCAGCGTGCCGCCCTGCTGGAGACCGCGTTCGTCGAGGACGGCCTGCCCGAGTACGCGGAAGCCATACACAGCCTCGGCGTCAACCTCCCCTGGCAGACGCTGTGGAGCCGGCCCGTCCCCGGCATCAGCGCCGTGACCGTCGGCAGCCTGCCCCGCTCCGAGGGGCCGGCCACTCCCGTCGCCGTTCTCGAGGTACCCGCGGGCACGCCCGGCGAGGGCTCCCGTTCCGGGGTGCTCGTCCTGGGTCTCGTACAGCCTGATCACTTCGGCGACACAGACCCTGACCCCGAACTGATCCTGCACCCGTCCGAGCAGGAGCGGGCCGCCACCCCGCTGGAACTGACCCGCGGCGCCGACCACGTACGGGTCTGGGACCGCGCAAGCGGGGACGTCGTGGCCACGCTGCTGGCCGACACACCCGTCACCGCCGCAGACCTTTCCCCCGACGGCATCCTCCTCGTGGCCACCGAACGCGGGGCGAAGGCCCTCCGCATCCGGCCGTAGTTGCCGCTCAGCGCCCTTCACGCGGCCCGCTCGGGCTCCGAAGTCCCCCTCCTGATCTCACTGATAACTTTCTGTCTCTACTTGTTCACTCCGGGGGAAACCGATGAGCCAGCCGCCGTTCCAACCGCCACCGCATCCACCACTGCCGCCGCAGCAACGACAGCAGCCCGCCTACAACCCTTACAGCCAGCCCGCCCCACCGCAGCAACAGCAGTCACAGTCACCGGGGTTCGGACCGCCGCCTGCCCCTGGGCAGCAGCCCTCGGCACCGGCATATCCGGGAATGCCGCCGACGCAACCGATGCATCCGATGCACGCCGCACCGCCGCCGTTCCAGGCGCTCCCATTCGGGCATCAGCCCACCGCCGGCGGTCATCCGGTCGGCGCGGTCTTCCTCGGCCTCTTCGCCTCGGTCATCGTCTCGCTGCTCTACAGCGGTCTGATGCTGGCGACGTACAAGGACCAGTCGCTCACCACTGCCCACACCCTCTACTTGGCCCACGCGCTGGTCAACGGAGCGATCGTCGGCTGCCTGGTCGGCTCGGTGGCTCACCGCAGCGCCGGCGCACATGTCGGTGGTGCCGTCATCGCCGCGCTCGGTGCGTTCTTCGGCTTCACCAACACCGTCCCGCTCATCATCGCCGAGAGCCAATCCCCCAGCGCCATCGGCGACATGATGGAGGCCGACCCCTTCCTCCCGGCCAAGGCCTGGTGGAACAACGAGATCGACGGCGGAGTCGACTGGTTCTCCCCGCTCGGCCTCGTGCTCGCCGCAGCCGCCGCCTGGGGCCTCGCCTACGTGATCGGCAACAGCCGCCGTCGGCCGTGACTTCGAGCCGCCTCAACGGAATGCGGGACTGTCGCCGACACCCGCCAACGCCACCCCAATACAGGTGACCATCATCGCCCAGCGCGTGTGGCCGCTCCGGGCCAGCACAAAACCCCACCCACCACAGGCCACACCCACGGCATACGTAGCGACCCAGACCCCCAGCGCGTCGCCCTGACCGAGGCGTACGACCATCAGCACAAGGCAGGCAACGGCCACCAGCCCGGCGAACACCCCGTACAACCCACGCGCCTGCCGCGCATCCCGCCGCCGCTCCTCCACGAGCCCCGGCTGTCCCTGAGCCTCGAACCGCGCCCGCAACTCGTCCGCGCTCACCCCGGACGGCAACGGCCCCCCACCCGTCCCGTCCGGCCCGTTCGTCACCTCATCACCATGCGTTGTCATGGCAACCGAGCCTATCGGTCGACGACGACCCGCAAGCGCTGTGAACCGCTCCGGGTCTGATGGAGGCTCGATTCCCTGAGAGGATCGAGTCATGGCTCGTCCGTCCCCCTATCCGCCCGAGCTTCGTGAGCGTGCGGTGCGCATGGTCGCGGAGATCCGTCCCAACTACCCGACCGAGTGGGCCGCAATGAAGGCGGTCGCAGCCAAGCTGGGGATCGGCGCGGCCGAGACGGTGCGGACCTGGGTCCGCAAGGCCGAAGTCGACGGCGGCCAGCGGCCCGGCGTCACGTCCGAGGAGGCCGCGGAAATCAAGCGGCTGAAGGCCGAGAACGCCGAGCTGCGGCGGGCCAACGAGATCTTGAAGGCGGCGTCCGCTTTCTTCGCGGCCGAGCTCGACCGGCCGTCGAAGCGCTCGTAGCGTTCATCGACGCACACCGTCAGGTGTTCGGAGTCGAGCCGATCTGCAGAGTCCTGACCAGCCATGGACTGAAGATCGCGACGAGCACCTACTACGCCGCCAAGAACCGCACCCCCAGCACCCGGTCGGTCCGCGACGACGAGCTGAAGACACAGATCAGCCGCGTCCACACGGACAACTTCAGCGTCTATGGGGTCCGAAAAGTCTGGCGCCAGCTGCACCGCGAAGGCATACCAGTGGCCCGCTGCACGGTCGCCCGGCTGATGCGCGACCTGGGCCTGGAGGGCGCCCGACGCGGGAAGAAGATCCGCACCACTATCCGGGACGACGGCCAGGACAGGGCTGGTGACCTGCTTGGACGCGACTTCACCGCGTCGCGTCCGAACGAGCGGTGGGTGGCGGACTTCACCTATGTCGCCGCCTGGTCCGGGATCGTCTACGTCGCGTTCGTCGTCGATGTCTTCTCCCGCACGATCGTGGGCTGGTCCGCCGCCACCAGCAAACGGGCCAAGCTCGTCCTCGACGCCCTCGACATGGCCCTGTGGCGCCGCGACCGCGCTGGAACTCCCGCCGGACCAGGGCTCATTCATCATTCGGATGCGGGCAGTCAATACACGTCGTTCGCGTTCACCGCGCACCTCCTCGACGCCGGCATCGACGCCTCGATCGGCACCGTCGGCGACGCCCTGGACAACGCGCTCATGGAATCCCAGATCGGCCTCTACAAGACGGAGCTGATCAAGCCCCGCAAGCCCTGGCACGGCCTGGCCGACATCGAACTCGCCACCGCGGAATGGGTCGACTGGTTCAACAACCACCGCCTCCACACAGCGATCGGAAACATCCCGCCCCACGAGCACGAGACCAACTACTACGCTCAACACCAGCCCCAACCGGCGGCTGGAGTCAACGCATAGAGCCTCCAGTGATCCCGGAGCGGTTCACTGTGCGCGGACGCGAGCGCCCTGCCATGCCGACACCAACTCACTTGGGGCGCGCGTTGGTTGTACTCGGGCTGCATCAGTCGGCGACGCGCGCGCCGATCGCCCGGGCGCGGTCGCGGGCTTCGGGGCTGAGGCCTTTGCGGCGGGGGGAGGTGCGTTGGTCGTACGCGGTGGGCTGGGCGACGTAGCTCAACGTCTTCGGCCCAGGCCTGGCAACCACGCAAGCGAAGCGCGGGTCTCCCGCGTGCCACAACTCGTCGTCGAACCCCTTGCGGACGACGCGGTCCCAGATTCGGAACATCCCCCCATGCTCCTCAGCTGACTCCGTCTTCTCGGGCTGGTCCGGGTTCGGCAGGACGAACACTGCCCTCACCCACCTGGACCGTCGCCGATCAGCGTGGACACCGTCGGGCTGCTGCCGCCAGGGATAGACCTTGAGGATCCGGTGCATGCGCCAGAGCTTGAACAGCCCATACATCTGGGCACCCACGAGGTAAGCGATGCGCTCCGCCATCGCCTCGCCCGCGGCGCGGGCCTCGTCGGCAAGGAAGCGATGACCGAATTCAGGGTCGTCGCGGTGCGCGTCGAACAGGGCGTTGGCCCGGTATGCCTCGGCCAGTTCGGCGTCGGTGACCGGGCTGTTCAGCTACCGGTAGTAGGGCTGGCGGGCCAGCCCCAGCACCCGGCACGTCACCGCCACCGGCACCCGCACAGGGGCACCGGAGGCGGCCCGCTCGCGGACGAGCGGGTACATCATTTTGCCGGCAGGTTCGCCTGCGACAGATAGGCCGCAGCCCGCCTGAGCACCTCGTTCTCCTGCTCCAGCATCCGGATCCGCTTGCCGGCCTCGGCCAGCTCAGCCGACTCACTCCTTGCGGAGCCGGGACCGGCGGCAGGGCCCGGCTCACCGCGTTCCTCGGCCTCCGCACGTCGGATCCACTTCGTCAACGAGGCCGGGTGGACGCCGAAATCGGTGGCTACCTGCTCCAGGGTGACGCCGGGCTCGCGGTTGCGCGCGACCCGCACGACGTCCTCCCGGAACTCCTTCGGATACGGCTTGGGCATTGCGACATCCTTCCAGCCCGCCTCTCAGCGAGCCAGATCAGGTGTCACCCAACCCTGCAGCAGTCCCAAGCACAACCGCACGCAGCTGTACCAGCACATCGCCACACGCCTGGCGCTCGCCATGGCCCTGTTCGCGATGCCGTACGCGGCTCACCTGGTCGGCTATGACGCCGCCCTCCCCGCGTTCGGCATCCCAGCCGCCCTGTTCGTGCTGATCTTCCTGGCACTCAGACTGCGCCACGGGTCGCGACTCAAGGTGTGCGAGAAGGTGCTGCGCACCTACCCGCTGGAGTACCGCACCCGGGTGTTGAAGAAGGGCTCCGAGTGGAAGTACCTCGGAAATGTGCACACCGTCAGGCTGACGGTACGCGGGCAGCACGGCACCCCTTCCCTGCGTGCCCTCAACGCCTCGACGGTGCGCCGCTGGCCGAAGGAGGCCGAGGAGGGGGGTGCCTGGTTCGCCGGTGACATGGCCTTCGGCGGCGTCATGATCGTGCCGGCGAGCAACGACATGCTCTTCGTGCAGCCAGCGGACTGGGCAAGGTACGAGCAGGAACGCGCCCAAGCCGAACCACAGCGCAGGGCCCTTGCCGAACAGGCCGGTCTCTCAAGACTCTTGGAGAAGGAACCCAACATCATGGTGGGCGGATGAAGGGCGTATTCGGGTCTCGTTGGCCGTGACCATCACGACCGGTTGCTTCAGACCGGATGCCACCGGGGTGGTGACCACCGTCAACTACCGGGGTAGTGACCACCGTCAACTGGTCCAGAGGCACACCGTGACCAGAACCGTCCGGCGCCGCGGACGCGGCCGGCACGACCGTGGCAGACAGCAGAGCAGCCATCGTCAACACGAGCCCCACTCGTCTGAGTCCTGACATTCAAGCTCCTTTGTCGGGGGACTCCGCGATGGTGTCCTGTTGCGTGGGTGTGGCCGATCGAGGTTCAGGTGTGCGCGGGCTTACTCCCGGGGGGCCCACCCACGAGGGGCTTCCGCTTCCTGCGCATGAGGCGGGCCATCGTGCAACTCTCCCTGATAAACGGGCAGTTCAACATAGAAAGTGCGCGGTGGCCTTGTCCCAGTCCGGCCTACTACGGTTCCGTGTCGAGCAGACTCACGCCTGGACGCGAGGGCCGCGGTCCCGTGCCGGCGAGGATGACGGGCTGTCGAGAGATCGAGGTGAGGGACTGTGGTAACGCGTCGTACGGTGATCAAGGCGGCGGGCGCCGGAACGTTAGCGAGCGGGCTGACCACGCCGGCTGCCGGTGCTCCCCGGGCGGCGGAGGCCGACGTACTGGTGGTGGTGGAGAAGGGCAGCCACGCGGTCGGTTTCTACGACGCCGCGTCGGGGCAGCGCCTGCAGACCGTCGGGCTGCCCGACTATCCGCATGAGATGGTCGTCGACTCGCGCGGGCGATTCGCCTATGTCGGGCACTATGGAGTGCGCATGGCCTCCGTCGTCGGCGAGGGCGGCGCCGCGGTCTTCGTCATCGACCTCGTCGAGCGGTCCCTGGCCCGGACCATCGACACCCGGCCGTTCAACCGCATCCACGGCATGGGCATCGACCGCCACGACCGGCTGTACGCCCTGAGTGAGGAGAAGGCGGTACTGCTCGGTTTCGACGCCCCGACCACCGACCAGGCACCCACCAGGGCGGTACCCACGCACGGGGTGAAGACCCATCTGTTCACGCTCAGCCGGGACGGCGAACGAGCCTACGTCACCGGCCTGTTGTCCCACACGGTGAGCCTTGTGCGCCCCCACGACGCCTCCGTCCCACCGCTCCTGGTGACTCCCGGCCAACTGCCCGAGAGCAGCTGTCTGAGCCGGGACGAGAAGACGCTGTTCGTCGGTGCCCGTAAGAGCTCCTCCCTGGTCGCCATGGACGCGCGCACCATGAAGGTGCGGCGGAGCCGGAAGGTGGGCGGAGACCCGCTGCGGGTCTACACCCTCGACGACGAGCGGCTGTTGGTTACGGACATAGTCGCGGGCACCCTCACCGTGTTCAGCACCGACCTGCGGCCGGTCCGCTCCCTTCAGCTCGACGGGACCCCGGCCGCCGTGTCACTGCACCCCGGCAGGCCCCTGGCGTATGTGTCCCTGCTGGGCACCAACCGGATCGCCGTCGTCGATCTGGACCGGCTTGCCGTCGTCGGCGGCTTCGGCACCCAGCTGGAACCGGACTCTTCGGTGCTGCTGCCCGCCGCCTCCTGAGGCCGACCACCCTGGGTTCGGGCCCAACTCGGCAGGCCGGGGATGCGGGTGCACGGCAGGGACCAGGGATGACGCATCAGTGGCACGGGACACTCTCGTGATCGTCAGGCGCAGAACAGCCGTAATGATCACCAAGCCCGTGCCCGCACTGCTATCTCCCCCCACGCCAAAGACCCGTACGACCACAGAACTTGAAGCCACTTGGTTTCAGCCTGCGAACGTTTCGGCTCTCGATTTCTGCGAGAGGTATTGACGCTGATCAACGGAGCCTCAATCATCCAGTTGCTCGACACTTCGACCCTTGTTCGACATACCGAATGCTCCAGGACCGCACCACACCCGACAGCCGGACAGCCTCGGACGGGGCAAACCGGAGCCGCTCGCTCAAGGATGACGAGGTCCTTATGCATAGACGTAGTTTCAGCCGCAGACATCCGGGTGCGGTGCTCGCCGCCGCGGTCGCGGTCCTGGCCACGTTGGCGGCGATGCTCGTCGCCGGCCCGGCTCAGGCGGCCACCAGCGGCGCGGTGCGCGGTGTCGGTTCCGGCCGGTGTCTCGATGTGCCGGGCGCCAGCCAGACCGACGGCACGTTCCTGCAGATCTGGGACTGCCACGGCGGAACCAACCAGCAGTGGACGCTGACGGACAACAACCAGCTGACCGTGTACGGCAACAAGTGCCTGGATGTCCCGGGCCACGCCACCACGTCCGGGACCCGGGTACAGATCTACACCTGCAACGGCGGTCCGAACCAGCAGTGGCGGGCGACCTCCGACGGCACGATCGTCGGCGTGCAGTCCGGGCTGTGCCTGGACGTCTCGGGCGGCGGTACGGCCAACACCACGGCGGTGCAGATCTGGACGTGCAACGGCGCCAACAACCAGAAATGGACCGGCCTGTCCGAGACGGGCAACGCGTGTGCTCTTCCGTCGACGTACCGGTGGACCTCGACGGGTCCACTGGCGCAACCGGCGAACGGGGGCATCGCGCTGAAGGACTTCACCACCACGACGCACAACGGCAAGCGCCTGGTCTACGCGACGACCTCTGACGGATCGAACTGGGGCACGATGGGGTTCAGTCCCTTCACGAACTGGTCGGACATGGCGTCAGCCACCCAGACCGAGATGAGCCAGCTCGCGGTGGCGCCCAAACTGTTCTACTTCGCGCCCAAGAACATCTGGGTACTGGCCTCGAATGGGTGGGGTACCCCCTGGCAGTTCGCCTACCGCACGTCCAGCGACCCCACCAACCCCAACGGCTGGTCCGCGCCGCAGCCGCTGTTCACCGGCAGCTTCCCTGGCGGCGAGGGCGGCGTCCCGATCGACCCGACGCTGATCGCCGACAACCAGAACATGTACCTGTTCTTCGCCGGTGACAACGGCAAGATCTACCGGGCGAGCATGCCGATCGGGAACTTCCCCGGCAGCTTCGGCTCGTCGTACACGACGATCATGAGCGACACGGAGAAGAACCTGTTCGAGGCGCCGGAGGTCTACAAGGTCCAGGGCCAGAACCAGTACCTCATGATCGTTGAGGCTCGGGGTGCGACTGAGCAGCGCTTCTTCCGCTCGTTCACGGCCGCCGGCCTGAACGGTTCGTGGACCCCGCAGGCCGCCACCGAAAGCAACCCCTTCGCGGGCAAGGCCAACAGCGGTGCCACCTGGACCAACGACATCAGCCACGGTGACCTGGTCCGCAACAACCCCGACCAGACCATGACCATCGACCCCTGCAACCTGCAGTTCCTCTACCAGGGCCACTCCCCCAACACACCGCCGGGCACCCCCTACTTGCAACTGCCGTACCGGCCGGGCGTGCTCACCCTGCAGCGCTGACCCGCCGGATCCACGGTGATCGCGATGCTGTGCGGTCCGTAGACGAGTAGACGAGTGGCTTACGGCGTGAGCGACTCCACCTGTTGACCGATACTCACCGATACTCACCGACTCGAGGAACCCCAGCCGCGCGTCGACTGGGGTTCCTCTCTCTGTCCAGCTTCTCCGGAGCGGGTCAGTCCTTGCGGATGCTGAGCAGGTCGCCGGGCTGGCAGTTCAGTTCGCGGCAGATCGCGGTGAGGGTGGAGAAGCGGATCGCCCTTGCCCGGTCGTTCTTCAGGATGGAGAGGTTGACCACCGTCACCCCGACCCTGGCCGCCAGTTCGGACAGCGTCATGCCGCGCTCGGCCAGCAGCCGGTCCAGGTGGACCTGGACCCTGTGTTCCTCTTCTGGCGGCATCAGACCAGCCCCTCGGTGTCGGCGCGAAGCTTCGTACCACGCCGGAAGACCTCTCCCAGGGCCAGGATGAGGAGGGCCAGCAGGACGTACTCGCCGGTGAAGGTGGCCGAGAAGGGGATCTGTTCGGCCATGGGGGCACCGCTCACCAGAATCTGCGTGGTGAACGCCAGCAGTACCGGGGCGAGGGTCGTCTGCACCAGCACCGTGAGTCCTACGACGCTCAGGCGTCGGGCATTCATCGGTACGAAGACATCGCCGCCGCGCAGGGTCCTGGCCATCTGAAGGAGGACGGCCAGGATGAGGAGCAGGAGCAGGCCGTCTATGGTCTGCGGCAGGGCGAGCAGCAGACGCTGACCCAGGTCGGGGCTGGCGAAGACGAGGTCGGCCTGGTGGGTGCCGGTGAGGGCCATGCCGTGTCCCGCCACCGCGTCGGTGACGGTGTCCGCTACCCGGGTCGTGGTCGCGGCCTCGATCTCACGGGTGTTCATCGGATCGATGAGACCGACCACTCCGAGGGCCGGGATCAGCACTTGGAAGACGCCGACCAGCACGACTGCCAGGCTTAGAGCCGCCTCCAGCAGTCGGCTGTCGCTGCCGCTCCACCAGGACTTCGTACCCATGATTCTCCCTGCCCATCGCCGCACGCATATCGTTTATCGATGCTATCGATAAACGATATGCGTGCTGTCAAGGAGGTCCTCCTGCTCCGGCGAACCGAGCCCGTTCACCTTGAAGTTGCTGGTCGTAACCGCTGGTGGCGTGCCGGGCGAGAAGGCGCAGCTGGCCGGTTGGGCCTGGGCTGAGGGCCTTGTCCGACCCGTGAATCGGCGGGAATCATGACCGGGTGCAGCACCGAGAGGAACTCCAGGGACTACACGCGCGCGCATTCACCGGGGTGTCGAAGGTGCCATGCATCGGATGAAAATGATCAAAAAGGCAGCTCTATGGGCGGGCCGGATTCGCACTACTCAGCAAGATGATCCTGCTCCACTCCAGTAACCAAGCGGCCGCAGGCTCGGGGATCAGCCGCGGTCGAGCCGCGGCAGCGACGCACAGAGGTGCTCTGGCAATTCCGGCAGGACTTTGTGGATCCCGGCGCACCCCGCATCTCCGTTCGTGGCGACCGGCCGCCAGCCCGAGGACTCGGCCCGGTAGAACCAGCGCTGGGAGACGCCAGAGGAGGAACACCCGTCGCCGGCGTCACCGCACGCCGGCCCCATCCGGGTCGACAGGTCCAGCACCAGCCACGTCTCGTCGCAGCCGCGTTCCTCCCAGCTCGTGTGCTTGGGGATGTCCGTGTCGTTGACGGCCTGCCCGTACGAGGACGAGGTGCAACGCGGCGGCGTGGGGTCGCAGCCGTTCTCACCGCACTGCCGCAGGGCGGGTGGCGTGGCACCGACGGGGGTGTACACATCCATGCTGTTCACCATGACCCAGCGCGAGCCCAGGGGCTCGCCCAACTTCACCGTCGCTTTCACCCGCCGCGTGCCGGTGCAGCCGGAGTCCTGGTCCAGGGAACGCGTCTCGAACGTGACCCTCACGTACACCGTGCCGTGCTCGACGGTCTCCAGCTCACCGCGCAGGCCGCGCACACAGTCGCGTGCCCCGTCAGGCACTTCGGCACCGACCACCAGAGACCGGCCACCGCCGGCGGCACGGACACCGTCGATCCGAATCGGAGCGGCGATCGTCCAGGCGGAGGCCGTGGCCTCACCTGTCGTCGTCTCCTCATCGGTCCCGGCGGCCTGGGAACCGCAGCCGACGAGGACCATCAGGGCCGCGCCGAGCACGGCAGCCCGTATCCCCGTCCCCCGCTGCCACATGCCCTGCCCCCATCCGCCGAAGAACGGCAGCCTAGCGCGCCCCTGGGTGTCCCTCACCGTCCTCCTCCCGGACCGCCTGTAGGGCAGCAGATTCAGGCCGAGCACGTCGTCTACGGCGTGGAAGGTGGTGCATCAGTGACCCGCCGTGACGGCTCCCCAAGATCAACGCCAGATCCGCCCTTCATCGACATACTCAGGGGACTTCACGCCGGACGGCGGCACCGCCGATGGTCATCTTCGTCAACCTCCAGGACACCGGGCACGACTATCCGGACGGCACCGAGTTCGACGCCCAACAGGGGATAGAGCCGGAGACAATTCAACGGGCAGGGTTCTGGGGCGTCGTGGGCAACCTCTGGCAGGTCGCGGTCTGCGTGGCCGTCCTCGCGGTCCTGGCATACCAGGCGATCAAGCCGCGGGCGGAGGGACAACGCCGCGAGGCCCGCCCTCGGGAGCCTTCACTGCGCCAGAAGGTGGCCAACTGGCCAGGCTACGCCGTTGTGGTCGCCATCCCCGTGGGCATCCTGAGCTGGATCGCAATGATCGCGGAGCCGACCCCCCTAGAGAATCTGGCCACCAAAACCCTACGGGCCTTCGATATCACGACCGGCGTCGGCCTTGAGGCCGCTGATGAACGCCGAGAAGGTGCCGGCCGGGAGAGAGATCGTGCCCTGCGCCGGGGTCTTGGAGTCGCGTATCGCGACTCGCGTCTGGAGGTTGACTATCTCGACGCAGTTGTTGCCGTCACCGCTGCCTGAGTAAGACGACTTCCGCCAGTTGTCGGGGGTAATCACGGTGCGCCTCACAATTCCTTCGCCAGCTTGTGGATGAAGTCACGCGATCTCTCGGGGTCGAGCGACACGGCCTCCACTTTACGGAAGAGCGTTCGAAAAGCGCCGAGCTGGGCCTCGGAGTCGATGAAGCCAGCACCCTGAGGCCCGTCGCGTACCGCCGTATCCAGCTTCGGCACGACACCACCCACGTACATCATCGAGTTTGTGGCCCCGGCAAAGCCGTCCAGGTCGAAAGGAATCACCCGCACCGCGACATGGTCCGCTTCGCTCAGTTCGAGGACGCGGGCGAGTTGAGTCCGCGTCGCGGTGCGGTCGCCGACCCTGATGCGCAGTGCCGCTTCGTGAATCACCGCTTCATACGGGACAACGGCCGGGCCCTCGATGATCACCTTGCGTGCCATTCGGTGACGAACCCTCCGCTCGAGGTCGGCGTCGGGCAGCTCGGGGACTCGGTACGAGAAGACAGCACGGGCGTAGGCCTCAGTCTGGAAAAGGCCGGGGATGTGCAAGAACTCCACGTCCAGCCGAAACGTGCAGTGGTGTTCCAACTCGGCAAGGTCCAGGAACGTATTGGGGAGCTTGCCTCGGTACTCCTCCCACCAGCCCCGGGACCGATCGGTCGCCATGGCCACGAGAGCCTCAATCAACTCGGCATCGGCGCAGGAATAGTTGGCCGCAACGCGTCGCACAGTGTCTTCACTCACGCCCCCGACCCCGGACTCGATCTGGCTGAGCCGTGCCGCATCGGTTCCGAGCAACGCAGCAGCCTCGCGCCCCGAGAGCCCCGCCGCGTCGCGCAGTTTCAGTAGTTCTGCACCCAGTCGCGCCTGCCGCGCGGTGGGCTCCCGTCTCCGCGGCACGAACGCCTCCCTGCCTCAGCAACCTTGGAACGGTGACCCGTTAGACGTCAGATTACGACAACGACTTGCAGCGTTCCAACATTGGTACCTACTGTCGGTATCGCCACGCACACGCTGCGAGATCGGCCGGATCCCGGAAGCGCACCGCTCCGTCATGCCATGACGGCTGCGGCACTGCCACCACCGGCCCTTCCGCAGAGGTCGCCAGCTCCCCTTACTTCGACAGGAGTTCCGTCATGCCCGAAAACGAACCCTGGGAGTACTCCCTCTGCATCCCGAACGACCCACGCGCCGTCACCGTCTGTCGCCGCACCGTTCGCCTGATCCTCACGATGCACGGCTTGATCCGCCTCACCGACACCGCCGAACTCCTCGCGGCGGAGCTGATCTCCAACGCCGTACGCCACACCAAGGGACCTGCCGCCCTGCGCCTGCGATGGCGCGACGGCGTGCTGCGTATCGGCGCCTGGGACGCTGATCCCCAGCCACCGGAACCGCCATCAAAACTCGACGACTTGACCGACGCGGAGGAAGGCCGCGGCCTCGCACTGGTCCGCGCCTGCGCCGACGTCTGGGGGTGGCAGCCGCTGACCAGGAACGGCAACCGAGGGAAATGCGTATGGTGCGAACTCGTTGCCGCGTAGGTCACGCATCCATGTCCGGATCGTGAGCCACAACCCTCTGGCCTGTACGTAACCACGCCGGCCGATGGACGGCCCGAGTTCAGCAGCCGTCGGCCTGCGCCACGTTGGGAACAATCTTGCACACCAGTTGCGTGAACTCTTTGGAAGGGAGCCACGACGTGGCTCCGAGTCATCAGCAGCCAAGGGCTCGGGCAGCAGCTTTCAGATATTGCGGGAGGAGAAGCTCCAGCGCCTTCTGTCGAGCCGTTGCGTCGACCGGGTGGGACGCCTCGATCATGATGGAGTACCTCTTGGTGCTCCGGCCGGCTGCATCTGTCGGATAGCCCGTGCACTCTGTCACACCGACAATCCGGGAATCCCACGCCATGACCGAATCATCAGCGTTCGTCTGCCCAAGCTCGTCGGCGGGAACACCGAGATAATTCAGGGCGATATCCTTCGCTCCCAGCGCATCCGGATACCGCTGGCCCGTGATGTCGACCGCGGTATCGTCGTCGATCAACACCGCACACCGCTGAGTATCGTCGGGGCCTGTCAGCGACTCGCCAGCATCGATGGACTTCCCGGGTGGCAGGAGCGGCTGCACGAGCTTGGGTGCGACGGATATACCGCATACCTTGTCGGGGACGGCATACTCGCGTGTCTCTTCGCCCGCACTGCAGGACGCCACGAGTGCCGCGGCAGAGACGACCGCCATCACTCCCAATGCCGTTGGCACGTTCCTTCGGTACTCACCCATGCCGCGAATCCTCCCACTGAGATCCCTCAGAGTGGCTCGCTCCAGCCTGGGTAATAGCCGCCCTCCGCAGATCGCCGATCGTGTCCTGATTCAACTGGCTGTTTGTTGTCGCTCGATCGACGGCCGCTGCTGCCGCGTCCTGGGTACTTTCCCGGCCTGCGGTGTACTCGAGTCCTGCCTCGTACCGGGCCTCCGTGGTGGTGTCCCGCTGAATGCTCGCCATGACGCTGCTTTGGATGTCTTCGACAACCCATCCAGTGACGTCTCCAACGACTGGCACCCTGATAGCCCCGGTCGCCAAACCAAGACCACGGCCCACCCACTTGTTGGCGGTCTCAGCCGACTCGTTGAATTCTGCGTCGCTGGCTCGGTGAGTATCGAAAACTGCCTCCGCGCGGGCCTCACTCATGATGCCCGCCACGATGGAACCAGGTGCGACAGCCTGCTTGACCCGTTCGGCGTCGCCCACGGTGGAGCTCGAGTCACCGTTAACCACGTTGTCAACGATCCCACTGGTGTAAGCCTGTTGAGATCCCGTGATAGCGGCATACGCCTCCGGGTCCTGGCCCACTGCGGCGAGGAAAGGTTCCGTAGCGGACGCCTGCAACCCGGCCGATGCGCCTGACACGGGCAAGTCATCATGTCCGGAGACAGCTCTCTGGACATCACCCATGTATTCAGCGGCGATATTGCCGAGGCTGTCGCGGGCCGCCTCGTACGGGGCACCGTCTTCGCCATTGAGGAGTTCGGGACCTCCCTGACCACCGAACTTGTCAACGATCTGGCGGGTCAGACTGGCCTGGTCTTCCGTGTGCGGGACGGAGACGGCGTTGGGGTCGCCATCCCAGGGGCGGCCGGTGGTGGCGGCCTCGAGGGCATGGCCGAGGGCGTCGGGGAAGTCGTTCGCGGACTTCTGGGCGGCGTCGGGGTCGTGGCCGGTGATGTCGGGGAAGGACTCGTAGTCCTCGTTGACGAGGAAGTCCAGGTAGCTGTCGGTGTCGCCAATCTCGGAGAGAGTGCCCGTGTGAGCGCCGTCCTTGGCGTACGCCTCCATAGGTGGGGTGAAGTAGTCGGTGGCGGCTTCGGGACTGTGACCGAGGGCTTCGAGGACGCTGTTCATGGGGTCGAAGCCTGCGCCATTCTTGCCAGAAGGGTTGAAGCCGTACTGGGGGTCGCCGATGTCGTACTTCGTGTTGGCGAAGAAGTACGGGTCCTTGGCATGGAGTTGGGTGACGTGCTCGGCGACAGGCGTCAGGAACGTGGAGTCGTAATTGCCGTAGCGGAGGATGCCGCCCAGAAGCTGGTAGCCGTAGGGGCCCTCGCGCATGCCGTTGTCGTAGAGCTGGATGTGCTGGGTGCCGAGTTTGCGCAAGTCGGCGGACCACTTCTCGGACAGGTGAGGTTTGCTGTCCGGGTCGGTTGCAGTGGCCAGGGTGTGGCCCATGCCGCGCTGCATCTCCCGGAGCAGGGCCTTGCGCCCGTCGCTGGCATCGGCTGTCTGCAGGGCCAGCTGACCGTACATCTGCAGAGCGCCCTCCTGACCGACCTGCTGATAGAAGCGGGTGGCGAAGACCGGGTCGTTCTGGTTGGCCTTCATCAGGTGGTTGAGCTCGGAGAGCTCGGTGTCAGTGAGCTTGTCACCCTTCCTCAGCAGCTCGGCGGCATGTGTGGCGTCGGCTTCGTCGAGGGAGGTGACGACCTTCGAGTTGAAGTCGGCCTTGTTTCCGCCGAGGTCGCGGCGCAGGGCCCAGCAGGCGGTCTCGTCGGCGTCGGCTGCGCGCTGGAGGACGCGTTCGATACGGCGAGCAAAGGCCTCGCAGGCCTCGTGCTGTTCTCGGATCAGGGCCTGGCCGTCGGGATCGTGCCGGGCGCCGACGTCCTGGGAGAGATCGTTGCGCGGGCTGACGACGCCAGTAGCGCTCACGACGAGGTCCTGCTTCTTGGCCTCGACATCAGCGAGGTGGTGGAGGTCGTCCTTCGCCCTTTTCAGCTCGGCGTGCAGCGTCGAGAGGACACCGGCGATACCCCGCGCTTCCTTCTGGGCGTCCTCGAACTCCTGGTGGGCGGCGCGTACGTCGTTGTCTGCTTTGGCCGCCGTCAGAACCGGCTGCGTCCAGCCGGCCTGCTGGAAGGGGCGCGCGACGTGGTCGCCGTAGGCGGTATGCAGCCCCTTGAACTTGGTGACGGTCTCCTGCCAGCGTTCAGCTGCGGTTTTGAGGTTGCTGAGGCTGAGGTGATACAGCTGCTCGTACGTCGGCATGGGCTCGGCAAGTCCCCCGTGGAGTGGCGAGTTTGGTCAAGCTGTCGCGGCGGTGGTGGAGGTCCTAGTTCAGCCGAAGTCACTTGCCAGAGAGTTCATGTTCTGCGTGTTCGCCGCCTCGGTGCGCTGATACAGCATTCCCGTACCGCCGCACTGGCTGGCGAGGCTGTCGCACTTGCCCGCGAGTGCGGAGACCTGAGCTGACCAGGTCTCAGCCAGGTTGGTGAGCGCACCGCCCAGCCCGCCGTCCCAGTTGCCGGTGCCGAAGTCCCGGGAAGCCGATCGCGTCTCGTCCACCGGATGAGCGCCGACGGTTCGCGTCCGCCCCGCGACCTCCCGCGCGCCGGTGCTCGCACGATTGAGTGCCGCTGGATCCTCGATTTCCGTTCCGACTGACACGCACTGTCCCCCATGCCTTTTACGTTCCGTTTGGGAGGAAAAGTATCGACAATTGACGCGAGCACGTCGATAGTCCCTTAGTGTATCCCGGCTACTCAACGGAGTTGAGTGTGGCTTCTACGCACAATCTGTGGTCAACGCGTACAGCCGCCCTCCATCCCACACCGACGCACGGTGGAAATCGTCAGCAGAGGTCACACCACGACCGAAGATGCGATCACTAGCCTTGGTGGGCTACAAGCAGGAAGTCACGGAGCGGCCGGAAATGCAGTGGCAAGTCGTCATGGTATCCGTCATGTTGCACGGCCTGAGTCGGGGCTGCTTGCCCGCTGATCGGACAACTGAAAGTTGGGCCTCGGCCGACCACGGCCCATGGGGAACTCAACCAGCCCACTACCGGAATCAGCTTCGGAACTGACGGTGGCGCCATGACGGACACGTTAGCCGCCTACTTGCGCAGCAAACGACTCCGCGTGTGTGGGCACCGACGCCACCAATGCGATCCACGACCCGTCCGCAAACTCCAGCTCGAACCGGCCGCGCTGGAAAACACCCTTGGGCTTCGCACGTACTCCGAGGACAGCAGACCGTGGGGCCTCCCACTGAAGTTCGTACGCCCGATCCGTCTGCCAGAGTTTTGCGCGGTCCGCGAGGACCAGCACCCGGCGTTCGGTGAACACGACCGCCAGCGTCGTGGCGGGCAGACGTGCGGCCGTGTAGTGCGTCACCAAGAACTGCCCTGCCTGGCTCTCCCAGCCGCCGTGCATGCCCCCGCCGTGGGCTCCCCGGGCGAGGGCATCCTCGACCGTCTGTTCAGCGCCTTCCACCGTCCGCTCGAACCGAGTGACGGCCTTCGGTTCGCTCGGCCGCAGGAACCTCTGCACTGCCCCGGGCAGGCGGGACTTGAGCCGGCGCTCCAGCTCTGACTCCCTAGGCGGCTGCCGTAGCCATACCGGCCGCTCCGGCACACCGGGAGCCGTCTCGCATTCACATACCGCGAGTAGCCGCTCTCCCGGTTGAAGATGCGGTTGGACCTGGTCACGGCAGTCCTCGTTCATCCTGCGTTCCCTCTGATCAGATGAGTGGTCAGCCGAAGGGATTGTCCCAATATCGAGGTTCCACCGTCCGTCGATCATTGTCGGACGGATTGGCGATGCCCGACTCCTCACGAGCGGACGTGCTGGGGTTTCGGTTACCCGCCAGCCGGTCGTCGACTTCTTCGGCAGCGATGCCCGCGGCCCCTTCCACACCCTCCTGAGCAGTCTGCCCGACAGGGTCACCGGTGAGACCGGCCGCGCCGAGCGCGGCCTTTCCAACGGTCTTCACAGTCCGATGGGCAGCGAAGGCTGTCAGTCCATCGGCGGTTTTCAAGTCACCGACGTGCTTCCAGGTCCACGGCTTGGCCGTGCTGAACCTGTTCGTCTTTGCGAGCGCCTTGAGGGCCTTCATGGCATCCGCGATCTTCCTCAGCGTCTGGGCGAGCCGTGCCACCAGGCTAGCGATTCGGGTGGCGGCCAAAGCACCTTCGGCGGCGGCCGCTGCTGCCCCGGCTGCTGCGGAAATACCTGCTGTCAGCGCGGCGAAGGCCGCGGAAGCAGCAAGGGTAATCAGGGCCCATTCGATCAGCTCTCGGATGATCGTCTCGACCATGTCCTGGATCACACGACATTCTTCGGCCGCTTCACGAAGCAACTCAGCCGTGGCGTCCATGTCCGCGGCCTCAGCCTCGAACTCCGCCTCCAAGTCGACGAGTTCCTCCATGAACCGGCGTGCCGCGTCACCGGACCACTCATGAGCGAGATCCGCGCGGTCACGGCGCTGGTCGGCGATGAGATCGCGGAGCTCATCAGCTTGCTTGTTCCAGAGGTCGGCCGCGCTTTGCAGACCCTCGGGATCGCCCGTGACGAATTCGAGTTGCTCGGCCAACGGTTCCACCACCGGGCGCATCAGCTCGTCCAGCAGCCCGCTGAGCGGGCTCATCCAGTCATTGACCTTGCTGTAGGCATCGACCGCCGCGCCTGCCGGCCCACTCACTGCGCCCACCTGGCCTCGGCCGCGATGGTACGAAGCTGGTCCGCAGTGTGGTCCTCTGCCTCCTGGTACGAGCGGGCAGTCCGCTCGATGAGTTCGGAGATCTGGTCCTGCTGCTCTGCGGCGAAGTCGAGGTTCTCCAGCGTGGCCTCGACGCGCTCGCGGTAGTCCTCGCCGGTCTCCTCGGACTCCTGGAGCTTGCCGAAGGCACCCGCGCTAGGAGAATGCGTACCCAGCACTCGGCGTATCTCCCGCAACCGGCGGGCGCGGTCCTGAGCTGTCTTCGAGAATCGCGTCAACGCTTTCTGCGTGACGGCGTACTGCTGCGCCATGCATCCCCCATGCACCGTCGTGCTCAGATCAAGGACTCACAACCCTACATAGGCCGCATTGGCCACCACCGCCGCACCCCACGTGTAGATGCGGTGGCGGTGAGGATCAGGCGGATTACTGCCCGCTTGTGGCAGCCTGGCGCAAACGCTCCACAGGGGCACGAGAGATCTGCGTGAAACGGGGGGGCATCCGCAGAGCCGATCGAGACGGCCACCATCGCGCCACCGACCCTGAATGGGAGATCCGCAGACGCCTCCTCGGCAACCACAAGAACTTCGCTGCCGAACAGTTCGCCGCCATGTGGAACGCCCTACAACTCTCCCCACCAGGGCCCGAGCCGCCGGACGATCCTACGGGCGCTGGACGGTCATCAGCACTTCACCGCCGGGCTTCGCGACGACGCCCCCGCGGTCCAGGCCGCCTGCAAACCAGACACCGTCCTCCAACTGCCTCGACCTCGGTCGGCGCCGGCGCCAGGTCCGGGCAGACATGATCCCAGACCATTCCTTGTCGCCTGCATCGGCACCAAGCCCAACCCGTACCCCAGTTCCGCGGCTCACCTGCGTGCCTTGGTCACGAGTCACGACACAGTGCTGCCAGGGGAACGATCGCAGCATAGGTTCGATGCTCCGCAGCCAGCGCAGCTTCCTTGCCGGCCCGGAGAGCAAGAACGCGGTGGGGATCAGAAGGAACGAAGCAGTCCCCTCGACGAGTTGCGCGTCGGTTTCGACCGTGCGGGCCACGATCAGCAAGGCGATCCAGCCCACGGCTCGGAACAGGAGATTGACGAGGGCTCTTCTGCGAACGCGCTCGTGCATCAGCCGGGTTCCCGGGTCGTCGAACGCACACTTGACCACGGGGACGGGGACGTCCGTCTTCACGCGCACTACTCCTGGTCGTCGGTTGTACATGTGAGGTTGATGGCCCCGAAAGAGCCCTCAGGTCTCGGTGCCGTCTAACCTCACGCTTTCACCAAGTGGGGTGTCCGAGGCTTGATCAAATAAGCGGAGAGCGCTCCTGACCTGCAACGATGGGACTTGTCTAGGGTCCTGTTGGCTGCACGGAAAGAAGCACTCTCCAGGTGAAGAAGCGTATCGGGTCGTACCCGCACGTCCGCATCGAGGGCGGCGGCCGGGCGGTGGTCTCACAGGCCGGGGGCGTGCTGCTGGTCGAGACCGTCCGCAAGGCCGGTTTGGACACCGCGATATCAGCGGCGCTGACGCCGTGGCGGAAGGCTCGAGCGGTGCACGACCCGGGCAAGACCCTGCTGGACATGGCCCTGGCGGTCGCGCTGGGCGGGGACTGCCTCGCGGATGTCGCCATGCTGCGGGCCGAGCCGGCCGTGTTCGGGCCGGTGGCCTCCGACCCGACGGTCTCCCGCCTCATCGACGCCCTCGCAGCCTCCGGGGAGAAGGCCCTGCAGGCCATCCGTGCCGCGCGGGCTGAAGTCCGCCGACATGTCTGGCGGTTGGCCGACCGGAAAGCCCCTGATGCGGGCGGGACGGTGACCGTGGACCTCGACGGTGTGCTGGTGATCGCGCACTCGGACAAGGAGGACGCCGCACCCACGTGGAAGCGAACCTACGGCCACCACCCGCTGATGGGGTTCGTCGACCACGGAAGCGGCGGCACGGGTGAACCGGTCGCCGCCCTGCTCAGACCGGGCAACGCGGGATCGAACACGGCCACCGACCACATCACCGCCGCCCAACTGGCCCTGGCCCAGCTGCCGAAGAAGTACCGGCGCGGGCGCCGGACCCTGATCCGCACCGACTCCGCGGGCGGTACTCACGACTTCGTCGCCTGGCTCGCTCAGCGGGGACGGTGGCTGTCCTACTCGGTCGGCATGGTGATCACCGAGCAGGTCCACCAGCAGGTGCTGAAGGTTCCGGCATCGGCCTGGACGGCGGCCGTCGAGGCGGACGGCGAGATCCGCGACGGCGCCTGGGTCGCTGAACTCACCGGCGACGTTCTGGACGGCTGGCCCAAGGGCATGCGGCTGATCGTCAGGAAGGAACGACCGCACCCCGGGGCCCAGTTGCGGCTCACGGATGCGGACGGCATGCGGCTGACCTGTTTCGCCACCAACACCTCGGGCCGACCGATCGCGGAACTCGAGCTCCGTCACCGGCTGCGGGCCCGGGCCGAGGACCGCATCCGCGCCGCCCGAACCACCGGCCTGCGCAACCTGCCCCTGCACCGCACGGCCCAGAACCGGATATGGCTGGAGATCGTGCAGATCGCTCTCGACCTGCTGGCCTGGATGCCGATGCTCGCCCTGACCGGCAAAACCAGACTCTGGGAGCCCCGCCGACTACGGCTCCGCCTGTTCACCGCGGCCGGACAGCTCGTGACCACCGGCCGTCGGCGAATCCTCCGCCTGGCCCGGCACTGGCCCTGGACCGATCACATCACCGCAGCCCTCGACCGGCTCACCCAACTGCCCGACCCAGGCTGACCACCACGTTCCCCGTCCCTTCGGCAGCACCTCAACACCCGGAGCAGTGGAATCCGGCGCCATCCCGAGGCGACACTCGGGTCTTCGGCCTCCACAGCCTCAGCCCACAACACGAAAACGGTCCACCGACTCCGATCGTGCCCCTTGTCGTGGTGTAGCCGATCAACTGGTGGGCTTGTTCGTGGTGTTGGGGAGTGCGGGGGCGCTTTCGGGGAGCTCTGGGTAGAGCTTGTCCATGCTGCCTTCGGGGAGATAGCGGCGGGGAAAGGCGATCCATTCGTCGTGCATCTCGCAGAGCACGGCGGTCGTCAGCCGTTCCAGGGCGGGCGGGTTGGGGAAGACCTGGACGACGTCGGTTCGACGCTTGATCTCCCGGTTGATCCGTTCCAGCGGGTTGGTGGACTGGATCTTCTTCCAGTGCCGGGGCGGGAAGTCAGCGAACGCGGTCAGGTCCTCCTTCGCGTCCAGGAGCATGGTCCTGACCTTGGGAAACTGGCTCCCGAGCATGTCGGCGACGGTGTCGAGCTGGGTGCGCACGAGGTCCGCGGTGGGCTGGGTGAAGATCGTGCGGATCGTCGCGGCGACCATCTCGCCGGACTCCTTGTCGATCACGCCGAAGACATTGCGCAGGAAATGAACCCTGCACCTCTGCCAGGCGGCTCCGAGCATCACCTTGCGGACTGCGGCGACCAGGCCGGAGTGGTTGTCGGTGATGACGAGGCGGACGCCACTGAGCCCGCGTTCACGCAGGGAGCGCAGGAACTCCTTCCAGAACACCTCGGTCTCACTGTCGCCGACCATCAGCCCGAGGACCTCGCGTCCGCCGTCCTCGGTGATACCGGTGGCGATCACGACGGCCTGGGAGACGATCCGGTGGTCGACCCGCACCTTGCAGTAGGTCGCGTCCAGGTAGACGTAGGGGAAGCGGGTGTGGTCCAGGGGCCGGGTGCGGAAGACGGTCAGAGGCTCGTCCAGGGCCGCGCAGATCCGCGAGACCTCGGACTTGGAGATGCCGGTGTCGCCGCCCAGCGCTTTGACCAGGTCGTCCACGCTGCGGGTGGAGACCCCGTGCACGTATGCCTCCATGATGACGGCGTAGAGGGCCTGGTCGATGCGGCGCCGCCGTTCCAGCAGGCTCGGGAAGAAGCTGCCGGTGCGGACCTTGGGGATCTCCAGGTCCAGGTCGCCGGCCAGCGTGGTCAGCACCTTGTCGCGGTGCCCGTTGCGCAGGGCCGTCCGCGAGGCGGTGTGCTCGTTCCACTCCGCGCCGATGTGCGCGGTGGCTTCGGCCTCGATCAGCTCTTGCAGCATCCGCTCGGCCACGCTGCGGACGAGTTCGATTCCGTCCGACGAGCGTAGTGACTCCAGCAGCCGTATCAGGTCAGACTGAGACAGGGCCATCGTGCACTCCTACCGCTTGAACTGGCGTTTTAGCAGGGAGAGTTGCACGATGGCCCGCCTTTGGTCAGGGAGTGGCCACCCCCATCAGGTGTGCGCCCCGGGCAGACGCCCGCGCACTCCCACACCTTGATCGGCTACACCACGACAAGGGGCACGATCCCGACTCCGTCAGCGGACCGTCACGAAACTTCGAGGCTAATAGGGCGACCCGATCGTAGATCGCTCGCCCGATCGCGCGACAAGACGAGTTCGGTTGGAATCTTCCACCGGGGCATAAGACGCCTTCACGGTATTCGCGACTACGTCTATGTTGTGGCTTGCTTCGTAGGAGCATCATCAGTCAAATACGCTCCAGCGGCCGCGAACACTCCGAGAAAACCGACGATTCCCGCGGCATATCGCCACCCAGTTGCCACGTCGAATGTCAACAACGCAGCACAAGCGATGACCACCACGCTGGCCTGCAGTACCGATGAACTGACGAAGAGAGGCCACTGGGAGCGAAAATCCACCAGCCGAACCGGCCGGTTCTCTCGCAGAGTAGGGCTGAGTTTCTCAACTGAGACACCGCGGTCGTTCAGCGATCGTGCCTCGTCAACACTCACCATTCCATGCACCACGAGCCCTGTGTCGAATACCAATGCCGCAGGCGTCCTGCTCGGAGAGATCCGCGAACCGCGCACTCCTCGATGAGCGTCCCAGCACAGCCAGAGATGCTGGCCTTCCATTGGCCCTGGTAGAGCGTGCTTGCCAGCGCCTGCGCGGAAATGCACCCACCCGGCGTCCGTCCGGATCTCCAGGTAGACGTCCTTCCCCTCCGATCCGTGCCCAGCAGTACCAGGCCCACCCACACGGGTGTACTGCCCTCGGATGACCTTGTCTTCTTGGCCCAAACGTGAATACCGGCGAAAACCATGCTTCGAGGACACATGACGGACAGCGCCAACGCAGCTCAGAATCCATGCGGCGACGAAGAGCCAGCGCATGTACGCGGGCATCGTTTCCCCACGCAATTCCGAGCCGAGGCTACGCTCGTCGCCGGCTACCGCTCCCAGCCGCGGCTGTGCGGGCGCATACAGCACCTCCACAGGGTCGCCGGGGCTCAACGGCTTCTTCGTCGTCGGCTTGACCGTTGCCATCACAGGCTCACCGCCAGCTTTGACAGGCAGTTGAACGATCACCGTTGCCGTATAGGGGTCCTTGCCCCTTGAGGACTTTCGCCGGACATCACTGACCTTTTCCGCCCGCGAGATCCCGAATTCGGCTCCGACCGAATGGATGCTCTCCACCAGATCCGACCTCTGGGGTTTGCCCACCGTCAGGGCGAAAACCGCCATAAGTACGGTAGAGATCCCGATCACCCAGGCAAGGCTTCGAAACTGCTGACCTCGCCTCGAAGGCAGCGTCCGTGGCACCGAGGCCACCTCCGCAATCGGGCCATGCGTGTGTTCAGCAGCTTGAGTTGCGGCAGCGGCGACCTCATTGAACGGACGTCGCCCCCCTGCCGACCGTTGACGCAGCGCGATCGCCACGACGCAGATGAGCGCAGTGCCAAGCGAAACCAGAACCATCTGCCGCCGAAGCTCTGGGGCAGTGCCGAACAGCCACAGTCCGAACACAGACGTCGCTGATGTCAAAACCAGCCCCGCGCACCACGCGCCGGTCTTGGAGGACGCCTTGAAAGGCGTACGAGTCATTTCCGTGTGCATCATCAACCGAAGTCCTCGCGAATCCGGTCCGTTGCCGTCTTGTGGTCGCCCTCGACGCCCCGCTCAGCGGTCTTCTGGGCGTCTTCCGTACTCTTGTCCACGCCGTCGAACCCCTCCTTCGCAGTGTTCGCGGAAACACCGCCCGCTATGGGCGTGGAGGCTCCGAAAGCAACGTCGACTCCGGTCTGCTGATGCTCCGGGCGGTTCCCGCTGTAGGCGAAGTCGTTCTCGTTTCTCAGACCCCGAGCCATGTCATCGAGCCCCCTGTCGACCGCCCTGGCCCCGCCACCTAGTCCGCCAGCGGCGCCTCCGGCAATACCGGTGACAGCGCTCTGCCTGATATCAAATTCCTCGCCCTTGCGGCGGGAGTCCAGATAGTCTCCCGACATCCCTCCGGCCGCTCCCCCGGCCATCCCGCTAAGGATCTCCTTGCCGCCCGCTGCGGTCACGGCCTTGCCTGCGGCGGTCCCGACAGTCGCGCCCGTCAGGCCTCCGACCATGTTGGTTCCGAATTCCCAGCCTTTGCCGCTGAGTTGGCTGGTAATCATGCCACCAGCGGTGCCACCTGCCCAGTTCAGCAGCCCTTCAGCTACGAGTCTCCCTGCCTTTCCCGAGTTGTACAGGGTTCGGAACCCGGTGGCGATCGCTCGCAGGAGCTGCCCCAGTCGGCCTGCGGCATCGAGAGCCCTTGTGACCAACATGGTGACTCGCGCTGTGCCGACTGCCGCCGAGACACCCAGCGTCAGGAATGACATGCCCACTGAGACGCCGATCGAGATACCGATCTCGATGTAGATGTCGTGAATCTCCTTATTGACCTCCTCAATATTCTTGGCCGCGTCTTCAAGGCCCTTAGCGACCTCGTCGAAGTCGTCCGTCGCACTCAGCACCGCAGCGGCGAACTCGTCCCAATGAGTTTGGAAGGCGTTGGCCGCGTCACCACGCCAGGTGTGCCCGACGGTGGCTTTGACGTCCTTGTCCAGGTCCTTGACCATGCCTTCGACTTCAGACTTCAGCTGTCGCCACGCCTTGGCCGCAGCTTTCAACTCATCAGGACGACCGCCAGGATTGATGACCTCAATGCCGAGTTCGATGATCTCTTCAGCCGCGGACTCGTTCCCGCTCACCGGTCACCGTCCGAATGCTTCCCGAAGAGAACCGCGAGGTCGTCGTCAGTGACTTCGGTGTCCCTGTTTACCTTTCGCAAGGCATCAGCGATCTTGTCCAAGTGCTCCTGCACGACCTTCATAGCGCGGGCAACGTCCGTGGAGTAAGAAACGTAAGCGGATGTAACCTCTTCCGATTCCGTCAGGACGCCGAAGCCATCAGTGATCGCTTCTTCCCCTGTCTCCTCCTCGAACTTCTTGAGGTATGCCCTCAGGTCGTATGCCTGCATCTCGAACTTCCGGGCCAAATCCCTTCCTGCCCCGGGTTCGTAATACGAGGTTCCGTCGTCAGCCACTTCACTGTCCTGGTTCTGTTCGTGCACGTACTGCCGTCTGAGCAAACAAGGTGATCTCGGGCAGGCCGGACCTCGGTTGAGAATCGCCTCACGTAAGGGACGCGACCGGCTCTTTCAGCCCGCTGCTGGATGAGGCCGGGATTCCGCTACTGGCCTTGGTTCCCGTCAACGCCACATCACCCGTCGTCGACCAGACCCGCTTGGCACCCATGTTCCTTGCTCCCAACTCAACAACGACTGGTTCCGCCAGCCTTCATACGGGCGAGCCGCCACAGAGGTCCCGTGCAACTCGCTCAGATGTGCCTATTCGATGTTGCGTGGCACGTTGCGGTTACGGTCTTTCCTGTGAGATGCAGATCTCTTCGTCCTCGCCCAAGTCGTCGGAACTCGCGCCCCCGTTCTCTTCTTCACCACGACGCCTGTCGCCACCGCGGCCCATGCCGACGATGCGCCTTGGCCGCACGGCCTGTTCGCAGCTGCCTGCTCACCCCTGGGTCGGAACCGGGTCGAGGTGGCTCAACCGCACCGGAAAGGCGGACGCAATGCCGCTCCAGCCGTGGCCCGCGAAAAGCACCGAGCGCCACGACCCGTCGACAAAGCCGATTTCGTGGTCGCCGCCGACCACGTCGCTTCGGTCGCGGATGTAGGACACGTTGCGAAGATCCGTTGCCCACCCCACCTCCACCGGACCGGGTTCGCCCGTGAAAGAGCGAGCGCGGGACACGTAGACAATCTGGACATGGCGATCGGTGACCTGCATCATCACGGCCGTGCTGTTCTTGGTCCGAGGGAGTATGGCGCAGGCCTGCTGACCGGCCATGCTGTCCCATCCGCCCTGGAACGGTCTGCCCGGCTTCTTCGCCTCACGCCACATGACGGCTTCGAAGAACGCCGCGAACGGGTTCCAGGTGATGGAAATGAGGGTCGCGGCCCCACGTACGGGAAGGGTGCACCAGCTCCAGAGCGATCGGCTCTCGGATCGCAATGCGCGGGGGCGACGCAAATAGCCGGCCTTCGGCGCCCTGTCGGCCAACGCGACCCCGTGCTCTCCACGTAGCACCTCGCCTGCCGGCACCAACGCCCTTGCCCGCTCGGCGGGTGTCCCTCGGTTCCGATCCGTTGCGCTCACCCGAAATCGTTCCTCACAGTCCTGGCCGCGGCTCGAAGGAGTCACGTCCGTACGCTCGTCGAGTCGCCGTGGATCGGCGCGCTGGTGGTATTCGAACGCTCCTCTGCCACCCCCGGCGCGTCCTCCAGGAGGCTTTCCTGGACCGCGCCAGCCGGGTCTGCGCCAGTGACATCCTTGACAACACCCTTCACGCCGTTCTTGGCGACCCTGTAGCCCGCATACATGGCCAGATCACAGGGGTCCCGCTTGATCGTCCCATTGGGCAACTCCTATGCCGCAGTCGCCGAATCAACCCCGATCGAGGACCCCTGCTTGGCCAGTGGCTCCAGGTCCACTTTCTCGACCGGCGTGAGACATTCCAGAATGCCCGACGCGCCCTTCGTGAGTATCTCGGGGTCTACTTCGAAATTAGTCACCGCAAGATCCCCCCTGCTAACTCCGCCTGTACACAGGCGCATTGGCAACCAACCCCGGTACGTTATCACCAAGATCGCATCCCAGAGGTTCGCTCTCACCACCTCTTCACGCCACCTTCCACGCGCCCTGGCCCACCTCCGAGGCGTACGGGAACGCGAGGGAGGCATCGGGGAAGACAGTGTGGGCGGAAGAAAACCCCGGGCCTCGTGAATTTCCCGTTGGGGAGCGAAGTGACCCATGTGGCTATGCCGCAGACCGCGGTTGACGGACGGGACAAATTGAAGGCCGCTGGGGCTAACCGTTCAGCCGATGGGTCCCGTCAGTGATTTCCAGGGCGTTGTGTCACTGACAAGAGGTCCCCAACGCCCGGAAGCGTCAGGACGCCGCGTCCCTTGCTGGCCGTGGTCCGGGCGTTAAAGGTGTCGCCCGCGTACCAAGCGCCGCACTCCATGGCCTTGGGCCACCGCCGGTACGTCCTCACTGGATTCCACACAGACATGAGGCCGGTCAGCCTCTCGTGCTCGGCGTACTGGAGCTGGACGGCTGCCGTGTATGCCTCCCCAGCACGCTTGGTCTTGCGCACTTGTGGGACCAGCTGCCATGGGTGTGTCTCCAAGACGCGCCGCATCCGCCTGACACAGCCGAGTGATTTGTGGCTGAGATAAATAACAGCGGGATAGCCAATGACCCAGGTGATCAGAGCGAAGCCCCCGATTTTGTTAGCCGTCTCACCAACGTCCGGGCTCATGAGGGCACTGACCGCAATAAATGAAGGAAGGCAAAGAATCCACCACATCATCCGCCGCCGCCTCAACTTGCGGTACGTCTTCTCCCACGCCGCCTGGGTCTCTGGATGGTCGAAGGCACATTTGTGCAGGGGTGCCGGAAGTCTTGACTGCCCCGACGGGAGCGGCGCACTCGACACTGTCGAGGGAACTTGCCGATCATTACTCGTCATGGATTCTCCTGAATGTCAGCCCACCGGCAGGAACGAGCAACTCCCTCGGAAGAGGGTCGCTCTTCTCTCGAGTAGCATGCCCCGTTCCCGTTAGAACGGGCCGGGTGCCGACATGGTCAATGGTTGGCTGCTGATCCCGTTCCCCCGGCGTTCACCGCGCCATGCAGGTAAATCACGACAGCCCCTGTAACCGCGGCGAGGACGACGTTCGTCAATTCACCCAACAGACGCTGATTGGAAGATTCGGGCCAGGCACGCCGCAAGAACCGGCAGAGCGCTGGCCTGAATCTTCCAATTACTACGGCTGACGGAATTCACGAACAGCACCCCGTGGCGAGTGGGAGGGTCCCGGCATCATCGCTGTGCCGTAGCGGCTAGTAGGCGTAGGTCATGTTCGGTTCTTTCTCCACCAGCTGGGTCAGCCCGGCCTACTGCGCTTGCGCGACGCGAGGGTCGGCCTGCTCACGATCGCGGGCGAACTTCTCCCAGTCCGATGGCTGCATGAACAGCATGTCGTTGGTGCAGGGACTCACTGCCCCTGGTACGGGGGCTGTTGGGGGTAAGGGTTGGGATTCTGCGGGGGTTGTCCCGGAGGAGTGGGGTACCCCTGATTGGGGGCTGCGTTGGGGTACGGCTGTTGTCCGGGCGGGTACATCGGCTGCTGAGGCGGGTGGCCCATGTTCTGCGGGTAAGTTCCGTTGGCGGGGGTGCCGTTGCCGGATGATCGGCGGCTGCGGGTTACTGCGAAGACGATGACTGCGGCGACTACGGCTCCTACGCCGAGGTCACGTCCGCCGAAGTGGTGTATTGACGGCCACTCGGTGATCTCGTTTTGAGGCTAGGCGGTGAGTTCGGTCGGGACGACGGTGTCGTCGGTTTGTGACTCGATCGGGTGGAGGCGGGCCTTGGCGAGGAGTTCGCGCCCCATGTAGCGGCGGGCTTCGGTCCATTCGTCGTTCTGCTCGGCCAGGACCGCGCCGACCAGGCGGATCAGCGCAGTGCGGTCGGGGAAGATGCCGACCACGTCGGTGCGACGCCGGATTTCCTTGTTCAGGCGTTCTTGCGGGTTGTTCGACCAGATCTGCCGCCAGATCTCGCGCGGGAACGCGGTGAACGCCAGGAGTTCGTGCTGGGCGGTGTCCAAGTGGGCTGCGGCCTTGGGGAACTTGGCCTCCAGAGCGTCCAGGACGTGCCGCATCTGGGCCTGGACTGCGTCGCTGTCGGGCTGTTCGAAGACGGTCCGCAGCAGCGTGGCCACCCACGGCTGGGCCGACTTAGGGACCTGGCTCAGCAGCGCGCGGGCGTAGTGCGTACGACATCGCTGCCAGCTCGCGCCGGGCAGGGTGGCGCCGATCGCGTTGACCAGGCCGGCATGGGCGTCGGAGACGACCAGTTGGACGCCGGACAGACCGCGCGCGACCAGGGATCGCAGGAAGGCCAGCCAGCCGGCACCGTCCTCGCTGGAGGCGACGTCGATGCCGAGGATCTCGCGGTGGCCGTCGGAGTTGACGCCGACCGCGATCAGCGCGTGGACGTTGATGATCCGGCCGCCCTCGCGGACCTTCTGGGTCAGCGCGTCGACCCAGACGAACGCGTAAGGCCCTTGGTCCAGGGGCCGGTTGCGGAACGCGGCAACCTGGTCGTCCAGGTGCTTGGCCATCGCGCTGACCTGGGACTTCGACAGTTGAGTGACGCCGAGGGACTCGGCGAGCTTCTCGACCCGGCGCGTGGAGACGCCGAGCAGGTAGGCGGTGGCGACCACGCTGATCAGAGCCTGCTCGGCCCGTCGGCGGCGTTCGAGGAGCCAGTGCGGGAAGTAACTGCCCTGACGCAGTTTGGGAATGGCGAGTTCGACGGTCCCGGCCCTGGTGTCCCACTCGCGCGGGCGGTAGCCGTTGCGGTGGTTGACGCGTTCGTCGCTGACCTGCCCGTATTCGGCGTTGCAGAGGGCATCGGCTTCGGCGGACATGAGTGCGTCGGCGAATGTCTTGACCATCGCGCGCAGCAGATCGGGACTCGCCGCGGCGAGGTTGTCTTCGGCGAGGGCGTGCAGGGGCAGACTGTCTGGTGCGGTCATCGTGCTGATCTCCTTCGAGGCTTCGACACTTCGAAGATCAGCCGGTGGCCGTTCATCTATGCGGGCACAATCCCGATGCCGGAGCAAACCCCCGGATCAGGTCGAACCCGTACACCATCTCCCTGGACGCAACCTACGCCGATGATGCCGACGACAAGGACGATGGCGCCCATTGACGAAGATCCCTTCTCTTTCTCGGAATTGTTCGCTCTGCTGGCTGATCGCCAGGGTGGGTGGAAACTCCGGGGAGTTACTCCTACCGCTGCCCTTGGTGCGGGGGTTGTTGGGCGTAGGGGTTGGGGTACTGCGGGGACTGGCCTGGAGCAGTGGGGTATCCCTGGTTGGGAGCTGCGTTGGGGTACGGCTGTTGGCCCGCCCGGGGCTGGGGCGGGTAGCCCATGCCATAAGCGGGAGTTCCACCGCCGGAGCCGGGACCGCCGTTGCCTCCGGTGCGGCGGTTGCGAATCACCACAAAGGCGATAGCACCGACGATCACAATGGCTGCGATGCCGGCAGCGAGGACGAGGACGCTGCTGGAGGAAGACTTCTTCGTGACCTGAGTCGAGGCGTTCGCTTCCTCGGCTGCCTTGCCGGACGTCGAGTCGGACGATTGGAGCTGGCCGAGAGGGTTCTCCTTGGGTCCAGCGGGAATATCCATCGTCACTGCCTGGTGGGGGCGGATAATCCCGTAGCCATACTCTTCGTCGGGTGCTTCTAGTCCCTTGTGGCCGAGGAACGAGGCCGATTTGATGAGGCGATTGATGACTTGGCCGGCCGTGAGGTCAGGGAACTTGGAGCGGACCAAGGCGGCAGCAGCGGATACATAGGCTGTGGCACCCGATGTGCCATTTGACAAACTGTATTGCGGCGACAGAGTCGTATCCGCGGCGAGAATCTCGACACCGGGAGCCATTAGGACAAGCTCCTTTCCAGTGTTGGAGCCTTCCCAGCGATTGGCGTTCTTATCCACAGCACCCACAGAAACAACCCCGGGCAGTGCTGCTGGCTCGTCGACAGCAATGGATCCGTCATTACCTGCGCCCGCAACAACAACGACATCATGGGCTTGCGCATACGCGATAGCTGCACGACCATCACTTAGCGTCTTGCCGCCATCGTTACCGAAAGAAAGATTGATTACCTTCGCGGCATGGTCCACTGCGTATCGAACGGCCGCGGCCCAGGTCTCATCATGATTAGGGTCTTTCTGTGTCTGAAGGACACGAAGGGGCAAAATCTTTGCCTTTGGTGCGAACCCAACCATGCCAGACGCATTTCCGGCGCCGTGGCCGTGCGCAGCGATGAGGCTCGCCATGCTCGTCCCATGACCGTCCAAGTCCTTCTGGGGGTTACCTCCGCCAGTGAAATCTTTACCCTCAAGGACCTGTCCAGCTAGATCCGGGTGACTGCCGTCCACGCCGGAATCTACTACGGCAACAGTCACCCCCTCCCCTTGTGCCTCAGCCCAGGTGTCTTCCATCGCGAATACATCCAAGACCCACTGTTGATCCCTGACGTAGTCCGCTGAGGCGCCTGGGGCCGCTGTAAGGAGCAAAGCCCCTGTCAATGCCGCGACTCCCGCCGCAGACCAGACTCGCTTGAAACGCACTTTCTGCTCCTCGCTCAACTACGACAGGCTCCGCCAGTCTTCATGCAGACGAGCCACACGGTTACTCCGTGCGGCTCGCGGATTTGACTACTCGAGGGTCCGCCACATTCCAGCAGCCGTCACAGGCGGTGCCCAACAGCGTCGGTCGGGAGTACGAAGATGACGACGCTCACGCACGATCCGCCGCTACTGGGTCACTCCTACTGACCTTGGTGCGGGGGTTGTTGGGCGTAGGGATTGGGGTGCTGGCCGGCAGCAGGCGGGTACCCCTGGTTGGGAGCTGTGTTGGGGTACGGCTGATGGCCCGTCGAGGTCTGGAGCGGGTAGCCCGCGCCATAAGCGGGGGTCCCGCCACCGGGGCCGGGTCCGCCGTTACCTCCGTTGCGGCGGCTTCGGATTACCACGAAGGCAATCGCGCCGATGACCACGACAGCTGCAATGCCGCCAATGAGGACGAGATTGCTAGAGGAGGACTTCTTCTTTTTGGCCTGGGTGGAAGAGTCCGTTTCCTTGGACGACTGGCTGGAAACGGAGGATGAGTCGAGCTGGCCAAGAGGGTTCTTCTTGAGGCCCGCGGGGATGTCCATCGTCAGCGCCGAGTAGGGCCGGACGATCCCGTAGCCGTATTCCTCGTCGGGCGCCTTCAGCCCCTTATGGTGCGCAAAGGTGGCCGACTTGATCAGTCGGTTGATTACCTGACCTGCGGAGAGTTCGGGATACTTGGAGCGGACCAGAGCGACAGCAGCGGACACATAGGCCGTGGCGTCTGAGGTACCGCTTCCCACACCATATCCGTTGGACTGCGTCGGATTCGCACCAACGATTTCCACACCAGGAGCTGTAAGCGTTAGCCCCTTCCCCGTATTTGAATCCTCCCAGAGGTTAGCCTTTTCATCCACGGCACCGACAGAGACAACACCAGGTAGCGCACCCGGATCACTCACAGTGGAATATCCGTCATTTCCTGATCCTGCCACAACTACGACGTCATGAGCCTGCGCATACGCAATCGCATCGCGACCGACGCTCAGGGTTTTACCGCCATCGTTTGCAATGGAGAGATTGATTACCTTTGCGCCGTTATCCACCGCATATCGAACAGCCGCTCCCCATGTCTCATCAAGATTCCTATCAGAATCTTCCTGAAGCGTACGCAAGGGGAGAATCTTCGCTTTCGGTGCGAGCCCGATCACACCAGAGGAGTTTCCGGCACCATGACCGTGGCCCGCGATAATACTTGCCATCTTTGTTCCGTGGCCAAGGATGTCCTCTTGAGCATCCCCGCCATCGGTGAAGTCCTTACCCTCAAGGACCTGACCAGTCAGATCAGGGTGACTGCCGTCCACTCCAGAGTCGACAACAGCAACGGTGACACCAGCCCCCTCGGACT
The DNA here is from genome assembly GCF_036014015.1 of Streptomyces sp. NBC_00457. Taxonomy (NCBI): domain Bacteria; kingdom Bacillati; phylum Actinomycetota; class Actinomycetes; order Kitasatosporales; family Streptomycetaceae; genus Streptomyces; species Streptomyces sp. NBC_00457. The sequence goes on from NZ_CP107905.1 coordinate 3,288,327, forward strand.
CAGCCCAAACGTCTTCTGCTGCGAACGCGTTCAACGGCCATTGCTCATCTCTGACATAGTCCGCCGATGCAGTTGGGGCCATAGTGAGGAGCAAAGCTCCTGTCAGCGTCACGACTCCCGCCGTAGACCAGACTCGCTTGAAACTCACTTCTTTGCTCCTCACTCAACCACGACTGGTTCCGCCAGTCTTCATGCGAGTGAGCCGCACGTTCGCTCCGTGCGGCTCACTCGTGTGCCTACTCGATGGTCCGCGGTACGTTTCGGTTGCGGTCCTCTTCCGAGATCCAGGTCTCTTCGTCCTCGACCAAGTAGTCGGGACGCTCGCCCTGGCTATTCTCGTCGTTGGGCCGTCGGCCGTTGCGACCGCCCATGCCGCCAGCCATTGCACCTGCTCCGCGCTGGGTTCCGCCGCGGCTGCCGTGCAGGCCCGCACCGCCACCGGCTCCCTTGCCTGTGATGCCCTTGGCTGCTCCGACCACACCGCCACGGGACTTCGCTAGGGCTCCACGTCCACCAGCTCCGGCGCCGCCTCGGCCAGCTGCGCCCGCTCCCGCGCCACCCATACCGCCCATACCCGTTCGACCTCCGGCACCGCGACCTGCTGCTGCCCCAGTACCACCGGCGCGACCGCCGCCCGGGACACCGATGCCGCCGCGTCCGGCCGTGCCGCGTCCGACGCCGGTCCCTCCACCAGTAGCCACGATGCCCGGGCCCTGAGCTCCGCCGGTCCCAACCCCGCCCCCGCCGACGCCGGGGCCCCCAGTGCCAGTGCCGGGACCAGGCCCCGTCAGACCCGGGGAGATGCTGTCCACCTTCGTCTTGCTGATCGGGAGCTGTGCGCCTCCTGTGATGCCCTGGTCACGGGGCCCCGTTGGAGCCTGCTTGACGCTTGTGGTCGGACCTGCGCTCCACGGCCTACTACCCGATCCCGAAGTGCCCGGTCCGGACGCACCAGCACCGGGGGAGACGACCGGCGGCGGGTATTCCACATCGCGGCTCGGCTCCTTGATGGTGCCGTCGGGGTGTTGGATCACCCGATTCCTTTGTAGATTCCCAGTGATGCGCATGTACTGAGCACCCAGGTTCTCCATGACAGCGACACCATTGAGCTGGGCCTCTCGGCTTGCGCCGATCTTACCCTCGTTGATTTCCGCTACTTCCGCAGCGGTCAGCTTCCGGTCCTTGAGATCGCTAGCCACTGCTTCGCCATTGTCCCATTTCCAGTCGCTCAGAGCGTCACCGACCTTGGCCCAACCGCTGGGCTCCTCGATCTGGTCCAACTGTGCCTTGAACCTGCGCAGCTGCGAGCCGGCGTCAGCCATCTGGGAGCGGTTGAGATCGGCGTGCCACGCTGCGTTCCTGATGCTCTGAGAGATTTCTCGAGCCTTCTTCTCGAAACTCTGGGCCGCCTCGCCCTCCCAGTGCTCCAGGACGTTGTCGATCGCCTTGTCGAGCAGGCCAGCGATGCCGCCACCTTCACCACCGGAAAGAAGCTCATCGACTTTGCCCCAGTTGCGTCCAGCCTCCTCGATCGCGCCCGGGTTGGTGAGGTCAAGCATCTGCTTGAGCTCTTTGAGCGAGTAATCGATGAATTGAGTCCTGGTCTGAGGACGCCCAGGATCCGCAACGCAGGTGTCATTCACGATCTCGGGCTGGGGCAGGTCCTTTTCACCGGCCATTTTGAACTCCTCCCTCTAATAGGTGATTCTCGATCGGACTACTTTGCATACGAGCCGCTCGAGCCTCCCGTGTCACCACCCATTTGGTTCTTGTTCGCGTACTCCTGCTCGGTGTACTTGTCCTTGACCTTGGAGGTGCTCTTGCCGAACTTGTCGATCAACTCGTGCAGACTCTGGATCGCCTTCTCAAGATCGGTCTTCATGTTTTTGTGAGCCGTGTGCAGATCGCCCGCCTCCAAAAAGAGGCAAGAGTTCCCGAACGCGTCCATCGGGATCTCCGTGTTATACCGCGACGTCTGCCCGGCCTTGTCCATGTCGTCCAACAACGTCCAGAGCTTCCGGATGACCTCATCCAGCGCGCTCAGATCGACCCGCATCCCGTTACTCATACCCCGTTGTCCTCTCCCCTGTTCGTCAAGTTGTCAGCGCACCCACGCGGTGCGGTGCCCAAGGTGCCGAAGCCATCGCCCAACCCGCACCACCACCACTACTACTACCCACCAGCCCGACCACCCCGCCGAGCCTGCCAGTCCCGTACAGCCACCCCACCCCCCGCAACCACCAACGCCAGAGCCGCCCCAACGCCCAAGACATACATGGCGATACGACGGTCCCGCTCAGCCTCGGTCTCCCCCATAGTCACCGCCATGGGAACGACCCCGCCCCCACCCGCCGCCACGACCGGATCCGGCTTCGGAGAAGTCGCCGGCGTCGAATCGTCCGACAACGCAGCGACCGGATCCACAACGCCCCACCCGATGAACCGATTGGGCCCCCGCCCCGGCCGCTGAGCCGTCTCCTCGAGACGGGTCGCGATTTGGGATGCCTTCCAGTCCGGGTGCTTCTGTTTCAGCAAAGCAGCCACGCCCGCGACATACGGCGCCGCAAAGCTGGTGCCGTCCGCGGTGCACTGCCCGCCCTGCGGGACCGTGGAGACCATGCCGACGCCCGGGGCGGCGATGTCGACGAAGTCGCCGGACTGGGAGAAGAAGGCGCGTTCGTCGTTGCGGTCGGAGGCTGCTACCGCGAGGACGCCGTCGTAGGAAGCCGGATAGGTGTTCGCCGACTTGCCGTCCGCGCCGTCGTTGCCGGCGGCAGCGACGATCAGGGCGCCCTCGCGCACCGCGTTCGCCACGGCCGTCCCCAGGATCAAGTTGTCGGACTTGTCCGCGGTGTCGGAGGAGATGTTGATGATGTCGGCGCCCGCGGTGACCGCGGCGTTGATGGCGGAGGCCATGGTGCCCGAGTTGCCCTCCTTCTCCTCTCCGCCGGTGTAGCGGTAGGAAAGGAGCTTGGCTTCCGGGGCGATGCCCACGAAGCCCGTGCCCTTCAGGGGGCGTGCGGCGATGATGCCCGCTACCCGGGTGCCGTGGCCTTCCAAGTCGTCGGTGGCGGAGCCGCCTACGTAGGACTTGCCGCCTCCCACCGCTCCGCGGAGTTGGGGGTTCGAGTCGTCGACGCCGGTGTCGATCACCGCCACCGTGACGCCCTTGCCCGTCGCCTGTTCGCGGAGTTGGTCCAGGAGGACACGTTGGAGTGACCACGGCGTGGACTTGATGACGTCGCCGCCGAAGACGCACTCCGAGCTGGCCGACAGGCCGAAGTCTGGATTGCCCGAGTTGTCGGACGCCAGTGCCGGTGGAGCGGATGCCAGGCAGATTCCCATCGCCGCGAGCACGCCAAAGGCCCGCTGCAGTGCGCGGGTTCCACTCTTGCCGCTGCGCGAACGGGCTGTCAGGCCCTCCACGTCCAGGCCCCTCATCTCCAGGCTCCCAGGGCTTCCTTGCTCACCCGCATGCTCACTTGTTGGCTGCTCGCTTGCCGGCTTGCTTCGACTGCTACTTGGCTCACTCGATTACTACGTCCGCCGCGCCCGCTTCGTTGACTTCGAGACTGCAAAGACACGCGAAGGCACTGCGAAACTCCGACGCTGAAGCACGCGCGTTAACGGCCCGTCCCCGGATGTGAAGATTCGGGGGACGCGGTGTGTGCTGCCCCCCAGAAAGGGGCGGCCCAGCCGACGCCTTCGCGTCTGCTGGGCCGATCCTCCGCATTCACGCATGCCCCTCGGGCCGTCGACGGGCTCAGCCCCAGGTGTTGGCGTTGCTCTTCTCGGTGGCCTGGTAGTTGTCGGCCGCGCTCTGCAGGGCCGTCGAGATCTTCAGCAGGGTCGCGTGCAGGTCGGCGGCGGTGCGGTCCCACTCGCGCTGCTTGCGCTGGTAACCCTCCTGCGCCTCGCCTTCCCAGGAGTTGGCGACGCGCTTGACCGCGGCCTCGAGGTCGTCGAGCTGCTGCTTGATGCGTCCGGCGGTCGTCTTCACGTCCGTGGAAGCGTTGGTGATGGTTGCGTAATTGACGAGGATCGACATCGTCATTCCCTTTCAGGAAGAGTGCGACTCAGGACGAGTCCGACTCAGGAAGAGTCCAACTCAGGAAGAGTCTGCGGAAATCGGTGGGATGCAGAGAAGCTGTAGAGATGGGCAGCGCCGCGCCGAAGCGGCCAAGCCGCTGCCCTACGGCTCGATCAGCCGAAGTCCGACATGATCTTGCTGATCTCGGAGTTCTGCTGCTCTTCCGACGCGGTGTAGTTGCTCCGCGTGGAGTCCACGGCTTCCTTGATGTCGTTGAGGATGTCGTTCATCCTCTTCGCGTCCGCGTTCCAGCGCTCCTGGAGCTGGCGATACGACTGGGCCGCCTGGCCCTGCCAGCCGCCGGTGATCTGGTCGATCACTCCGTTGAGACGGCGGACCTCGCCCTGCAGCTGACCGTTCACCGTGGTGATGTCACCGGAGAGCTTGGTCAGTTCGTCCTCTGTTACCCGGAACTGGCCGGCCATGTTGAACCTTCCCCCATGTCGTCGTTGATCCGGGAAACCCTTACCAGTCCCGGAGTTGCGTTCCGTTCGTGAACGCTGGAAGCACTCTATCCTCCGCCTGTCTCATACCCACAGGCAAGGTGTTTCAGTTACAGCATTCACACACACGCGCGATGCGCGGGTGGACCGTAACGGTCAAGTCCCCTCGCTCGCAAGCCCGTTGGTGCCCTACTCGGCACGCCCCTCCGCACGTCACTGGCTCTGCGGCTGCGCCGCGCTGCCCGTGTCCAGAGTGGGACCCTTCGGGATGAATGTCGCCCAAGTTTGCGGGACGAACGCCGGGTTGGATACGTCCTCGTAGCCCAGCCGCGTACGCGCCTTCGCCGTCTCGCTCTCGTCGCCGGACTCGCCCTCCGACGAGGACGGGCCCCCATCGGTTCCCTCCGCCTCGCTGTCGTTGTTCGTCGGCAGCGAGTACCGCAGACCCGTGTCCGTCAGCAGATACGTCGCACCGCCGCCGCCCGCCGCACCGGTGACCTCCTGGAAGAGGAGGCCCGAGCCGGAGGAGACGTAGGCGCTCAGCGATTCGGCGACGACCTTCTTGGGGTACGCCGTTCCGGCCCAGGCGGCGAGCTGGGGCTTGCTGTCCGCGCCGATCGTGCCGTCGTAGACGCTGCACGAGGTGTTGAGGGCCTCGCCGGTCGCGGTGGCCGCGGGGTTGGCCTGGCGCGGAACCGTCTCGGGCCAGCCCTTGTCCGCGTAGAACTTGTCCGCGGGGCCGCCGTTGGCCTCGATGATGTCGCGGGTGTCGACGTCGATGGGGTCGACCCCGTCCTTCACCTGGAGCAGCGCGGCGACGAACGGCGTGATGCGGGCGATCTCGTCTTGGAGGACGACGTAGAACTGCGGGCCCTGCGCCTCTTGTGCCTTGAGGACCTGCCCCACGGTGCTCACCTCGGCGGGGAGTCCCTGGACCGCGGTCGTCTCGCCGGCGGACGGAACCGTCGGGAAGGTGATGACCCCGCCCTCGTTGAGGGTGCGCAGCCACTCCTGGCTCACCGGCTGGGGCTCGGACGTGGTGCCGATGACCGCGGCGCGCAGCTGCTCCATGGTGGTCTCGTCGAGACCCGAGGGGCCGCCCAGCAGGAAGCGGTTGCCCTTGCCGTCGACCAGGAATTCCTGGTCGGTCTTGGGGTCCGTGACGTACAGGGCCTCGCGCGGGTCGACCTTGCCCGCGCCGGCCAGCGACTTCGCGTCGTCGGAGTCGAGGACGAAGACGGCACGGTCGATGGCGTCGTCCGTGCCGGAGCCGGAGGCCGGGCGCTCGCACACCGCCCAGGTCTTCGCCTTCTCCGCGTCGGCCTTGGCGGGCAGCCGGTCGGGGGCGTACGGAATGCCGAGGGTCGCGCCGTGCGGGATGCCGCTCTTGTCGATCTCCTTGCCGGGTACCTCGATGACGCTGCCCTTGCCCTTGTCCAGGAGGAGCTTGGCGGAGGCGTAGTTGAGGACGGGGTGCAGCGTCTTGGTCTTCTTGCCGGTCGACGTCTCGTCGTTGAGGACGACGTAGCGCGTCGTGGAGTCGCTGTCGACGATGATGTACTCGCCGGGAGTGTTCCAGCCCTTGGGCGCGCTGGGCTTGATCACGCCCCAGGCGATGAAGCCGATCACCAGCACGACGCCCACCGCCAGGCTGGGCATCACGGTACGAACCGGACGCGGTGCGCCTTCTTCGGAGCCTCCCGGGGACGGCGCCAGAAACGCCGCGACGGTGCGCTTGCGAGCGAACGTGTAGGCGGCGAGCTCATCCCGACGCTGCTTTGCCATGGTCCCCGTGTCTCCCGAATTCTGGTCCCCGATGGTGCTCGACCGCGCCCGGTCGTGTCGCGCCAGTCGTGTCCGGTCCTGCCTGACCGCGGATGTCGTGCCTGCCGCGAATCGTGAGGCCTGACCGTGGTACGCGAGGCCGCCGCTCCGGCCGAGCAGGCACCTACTATGCCCTGCGCCGCGATGCGGCGGTCCATCAGGGTACGGCCGTCTCCGCATCTTCACAGATCATCTTCACAGAGCTTCACGACAGCGCTCCACCATGCGGGGCCGGTCCGTGCGAGGCTGGCCACCCGGTGTCGGTGTCCCCTGCGCCGCTGTGCCGTCCGTGCCCGGCAGCGGGTACCGTGAGCCACTCGTATGGACGATGTGGGCCGATGGACGCCCGCCGCACGGCCACGACTTCGCGAAAGGGATGTCCCGGGGGATGACCAGCGCTACGAGCACTCGGCGCGGACGCCGCGCACAGCAGGAACCGGACGGTCCGGACCGTGGACGTACGTCGACTCCGGCCCCCGCCGTCGCGTCGCCGCGCACCTTGCCCACTCCGGGCGGTATGGGCCCGGTACGGCTGCAGCAGCTGATCCTGGTGGAACTCGCGGCGGCCGTCATGCTCGTCGCCTGGGTCACCGACGTGTCCTGGCTGCTGGCGCCCGCGGGTGCCGTGGCGGCGTTGCTGCTGCTCCTCGCGGTCCTGCGCCGTGGCCGTCGGCCGCTGGCCGAGTGGTACGACACGGCGCGCGCGCTGAGGCGCCGTCAGCGCGAGGCCAAGCTGCCCGTGCCGCCGGGTACGGACGCGTTGCTGGCTCCGGTCGTGGAGTGCGATCCGGCGCTGCGGACCCATGAGTTCCTGTCCCGTGACGACCGTTCGATCGGTCTGATCGGTGACGGGACCTTCCTGACCGCGGTGCTCTTCGTGCAGCCGGCGGACCAGCCGTTGCGTCCCGGGGGCGCCGGGCGGGAGCTGCCGCTGAAGCTGATCCAGGAGGCGCTGGAGGTCGACGGGATCCGGCTCGCCTCCGCCCAGGTGGTCCAGCACACCCAGCCCGCGCCCGCACCGCATCTGCCCGAGCAGTCGATCGCCGCGCGGTCGTACGGCCCCCTGCAGGCGCAGACCGGTTCGCCCGCGCTCCGGCTCACCTGGGTCGCTCTCAAGCTGGACCCGGAGCTGTGCCCGGAGGCGGTTCAGGCGCGCGGCGACGGTGTTCCCGGGGCGCAGCGCGCGCTGCTGCGGGTGGCGGACCAGTTGACCAGCCGACTGGCCGGGGCCGGGTTCAAGGCGACCATCCTGGACGAGAACGAGCTGGTGCAGGCGCTGGCGACGTCCAGCTGCCTCAACCCGCGCGCCAACGCGCAGCACGGCCAGGACGGGCGGACCCAGCGCCGTACGGTCGAATCGGTACGGACGTGGCGGGTCGACGACCGGTGGCACACGACGTACTGGGTGTCCCGCTGGCCGCAGTTGGGGAACGGCGGTGTGGCGCTGCCCGCACTGGTGACGCAGTTCACCTCGCTCCCGGTGCTCGCGACGACGTTCAGCGTGACCCTGAGCAAGGCCGGCAGCCGGGGTGTCTCCCTGGCGGGGCACATTCGTGTCACCGCCCGAGGTGACAGCGAACTGGGCCAGGTGGGACGGGAGTTGGAGCGGACCGCGAGTACCGCGAAGGTCGGTCTGGTCCGCCTCGACCGGGAGCAGGTCCCGGGAGCCCTCGCCACTCTGCCGCTCGGAGGTACGTACTGATGTCCCACCCCGCACCGACCATGCCCCCGGGCCAGCCGGGTCAGCCGGGCCGCGCCACCCCCGCACACGTGGCCTCGCCCTCCGACACCGGCATGATCCCGATCATCCGGCAGCCGGAGCCGCGGCAGCAACGGCGCGTCTTCAGCCCGGGGTTCGGGCTGCGCGGGCCGCGCCGGAACCGCCATGTCGTCACTGTCGACGAGCTTCCGGCGATCAGCATGCCGATCGGCGACGACGGCGTGATCATCGGCACCGACCGGGCGTCACAGCCCGCCGTGCTCGGCCTGTCCCGTCCGACCCCCTTCGACGTCGTGCTCGTGGGCGGCCTCTGGCTGGCCCAGGTGCTGGCGTTGCGGATCGCCGCGACCGGCGCGCGCGTGGGCGTGGAGACCGGTCGGCCGCAGGCGTGGCAGCAGCTGGCCCAGTCGGCGGGTGGCGGCCAGCAGTGCGTGACGGTCTACCCGGTGGGCCGGGTGCCCGCTCAGGGTCCCTCCGTTTCCAGCCCCGTCGTGCTGATCCGGGACTGCGGCATCCGTCCGCCGCGCGGCCGGGTGACCGCGCTGCCGTGGCAGGCCGTGGTGACGGTGCTGCCCTTCGTCAGCGAGCACGCGCCGCGCTGGCTGGCCCAGGCCCAACTCGTCGGCATTCAGCGCATTTCGCCCGAGGAGACCGAGATCGTACGGGACACTCTGGGCATCCCGGACGAACCGCTGCAGTATCTGTCGAACCTTCATGACAGCGTCGCTCTGTGGTGCACTCGCAAGCACCGCACCTTCGTGATGACCGAACCCACGGACGCGGAGACGGGCCTGCTCGGTGTGGCCCGTCGCATGGACTGAACGCGTCTTCGTTTCCGGGCATGGGGTGCGAACCGGCCGTGCCCGTGGGCGCTTTTCCCTAGCGCGATGCGAGTGATTAGGCTTCTGGTGATGCGGTGACGATCGCAGCCGCGTGGGGTTCGCCACTCGGTCCGCCCGGCCGCGACGACCAACTCAGCAGCAGTGGCTGACCAGGAGGCAAGCAGTGAACAGGGATCGGTCCGACTACAACGGCGGCGGCCCGTCCTCTGACGGGGACGAGCAGGAGACCGAACTCACCGGTGAGTTCGAAATCGTCTACACGCCTCCCGCCTGGTACGCCCCGAAGCCGAACGACGAACCGAGCAACCCCGGGCCTGCCTCACCGCAGCCTCCGCCGCCGACCGGATCGCCCGCCGTGCCGTCCTCCGGACCACCCGGCGTTCCCGCACCGCAGGCTCCCCCACCGAGCGCTCCCGCGCCGGCCCAGCCGTACACCTATCGGGCACCCGCACCGCAGCAACCCACGTCGGACGCGCCCGGCGCGAACCAGCCCGGCACGGGTGGCACCGACGGCTACGGGTATCCGCAGCCGGCCCAGCCGCAGTCCGGCCAGCCACAACCGGCCCAACCGCAGCCCGCCCCACCGCAGTCCAGCCAGCCGCAGCCCGCCCAGCCGCCAGCGCCCCAGCCTCCGCAGCAGCAGCCGGGCACCGCCGCGCCCGCGACCGGAGACACCGCGGCGCCGGGCGGATACGGCTACCCCCAGCAGCAGCCGGGCCCGTCCGCCCCCGCCGCCGGAGACACCGCGGCGCCCGGCGGGTACGGCTACCCCCAGCAGCAGCCGGGCCCGTCCGCCCCCGCGACCGGAGAGACCCCGCCGCCCGGCGGATACGGCTACCCCCAGCAGGCGTCAGCCAGCGTGCCCCAGCAGCGCCAGGACACCTCGGGCGGTCACGTACCGGCGCAGCAGCAGCCGTCGACCCCGCCTCCCGCAGCGCCCGGTTTCCCGGTGCTGCGTCCGGTCGACGAGGACTCCCAGGGCAGCCCGTCCCAGGCCGCCGCCCCCGCGGCGAGCGCCCCCGACGAGCCCGCCCCCGGTGAGCCGCTGCCCGACCTCAACCACGCCGCCGCCGACGCCGAGGCCGCGCGGCTGTTCGGCGAGGCCTCCGACGGCGAGGAGCCGGCAGAGGAGCGCGGCGACGAGGCCGAGGCGGACGGCTCCGCCGGGTCGGCGCCCGAGGCGGACGGTTCGGCCGAAACGGACGGTACGGACGGCCAGGGCGCTGCGGTCGTTCAGCCCGACGCGGGCGCCTCCGCGCAGACGGACGCCGACGCAGCGTCAGCTACGGCGGAAGCAGGACCGGAGGCCGAGGCTCAGCCCCCCGCTCCCGAAGCCCCGCCGGCGGCCCCTCAGGGGCAGCCGCAGGGTGACCCCGCCATGCCGGCCCCCATGCCCCAGGCCGGCCAGGCGATTCCGCCGCTGCCGCCGGGCTACGTGCCCGCGCAGCCTGCCCAGGGAGTACCGCAGCAGGCAGGACAGGGCGTACCGCAGCAGCAGGCACCCCAGCCCGCCGGCTACGGCTACCCCCAGAACAACCCCGCACAGCCGCCGCACCAGCCCCCGCACCAGGCCCCACCCCAGGGCGCGTTCGGCCCGGTCCAGCCGCCGGCCGCGGCCCCGGCCCAGCAGCCCGGCTACCCGGCACAGGGCGGACACCCGGCACCGGTCGACCCACGACAGGCGCCCCAGCCGCCTCACGCCCCGCAGCCGCAACCGGGCCACCCGCAGGCCCCCGGATACGGCTACCCCCAGCAGCCGGGCCAGCCCGGACAGCCCCAGCCCGACGGATACGGCTACCCCCAGAACCCGGCACAGCCTCCCCAAGGACAGCCGCAGCCCCAACCCCAGCCCGGCTACGGCTACCCGCAGGCACCCCAGCCGCCGCAGCAGCCCTCGCCCTACCAGCAGCCGCAGCCCCAGCAGCCCGCCCCGAACCAACAGCCCCCGGCCCAGCCGCAGCCCCAGCAGCAGACGCCCCCGCAGGCGCCCCAGCAGCAGCACCCCACAACCCCCTCCGCCCCCTACGGCAACCACCCCAACCCGGGCAACCAGGGCTGGACCGCCCCACCCGGCCCTCAGTCCGGCCCCGGCGCCCCCCAGCAGCAGCAAGCCGCCCCCGGCACTCCCCTCGGCTACAACGCCGCCGTCGAGCTGTCCTCCGACCGCCTCCTGCGCAACCAGCCCAAGGCCCGTAAGAACAACCAGGGCCCGTCCCGCTTCAAGCTCGGCGCCAAGAAGGAGGCGGCGGAGCGGGAGCGGAAGCTGGGGCTGATCCGTACGCCGGTGATGTCCTGCTACCGGATCGCGGTGATCAGCCTCAAGGGCGGCGTCGGCAAGACCACGACGACCATGTCGCTGGGCGCCACGCTCGCCACCGAGCGGCAGGACAAGATCCTGGCGATCGACGCCAACCCGGATGCCGGCACCCTCGGCCGACGGGTCCGGCGCGAGACCGGCGCGACCATCCGCGACCTGGTGCAGGCGATCCCGCAGCTGAACAGCTACATGGACATCCGCCGCTTCACCTCGCAGGCACCGTCCGGCCTCGAGATCATCGCCAACGACGTGGACCCGGCCGTCTCCACCACCTTCAACGACCAGGACTACCGCAGCGCGCTCGACGTGCTGGGCCGCCAGTACCCGATCATCCTCACGGACTCGGGCACGGGTCTGCTGTACAGCGCGATGCGCGGAGTGCTGGACCTCGCCGACCAGTTGATCATCATCTCCACGCCGTCGGTGGACGGTGCGAGCAGCGCCTCGACGACGCTGGACTGGCTGTCGGCGAACGGCTTCGCCGATCTCGTGCAGCGGTCGGTCACCGTGATCTCCGGTGTCCGTGAGACGGGCAAGATGATCAAGGTGGAGGACATCGTCGCGCACTTCGAGACCCGCTGCCGCGGTGTCGTGGTGATCCCGTTCGACGAGCACCTCGCGGCGGGCGCCGAGGTGGACCTCGACATGATGCGGCCGAAGACCCGCGAGGCCTACTTCGACCTCGCCGCCCTCATCGCCGAGGACATCGCGCGGACGCAGCAGGGCTTCGGCAACCCGCACATGCAGTACCAGCAGCCCCAGCAGGGCTACCCGCCCCAGCAGCACCCCCAGCAGCCCTATCCGCAGCAGGGCGGCGCCCCCCAGCCGGGCCAGGAGTGGCAGCAGCCTCCGCAGCAGCCCGGACAGCCCGGACCGGACCAGGGATGGCAGCAGCAACAGCAGCCCGCGCCGCCGCCCCAGGCTCCGCAGCAGGGCGGCGTACCGCCGGGCTGGACCCAGCAGTAGAAGGCAGCAACGCCTGAGGGCCGGCACCACAAAGGTGCCGGCCCTCAGGCGTTCCCGCAGTTCCCGCAGTTCCCGCCGGGATCAGACGGCAGGACCACCCTCCGCGGCCCCGATCAGGTCACGACAGCGCTTCACATCGCCCGCCATGGCCTCCAGCAGGGCCTCCAGCGAGTCGAACTTCCGCTGCCCGCGCACATAGGCGAGGAAGTCCACGGCCACATGCAGCCCGTACAGATCCAGCCCCACCCGGTCGATGGCGTACGCCTCCACCGTGCGCTCGGTGCCGTCGAACTGCGGGTTGGTGCCGACGGAGATCGCGGCCGGCATGGCCTCGCCCTGTGCGTGCAGCCAGCCCGCGTAGACGCCGTCGGCCGGGATGGCGGTGTGCGGGAGGGTCTCGACGTTCGCCGTGGGGAAGCCGAGTTCGCGGCCGCGCTGGGCGCCGCGGACGACCACGCCCTCGACGCGGTGCGGGCGGCCGAGGATCTCGGCGGCGCCCTCGACATCCCCTTCGGCGACCAGTCGGCGGGTCAGGGTCGACGAGAACGGCTGGCCGCCGCCCGCCTCACCGGACACGTACAGGTCGATCACCTCGACCTCGAAGTCGTAGACCTTGCCCTGCTCGGCGAGGAACTCCACGTTGCCCGCGGCCTTGTGGCCGAAGCGGAAGTTGGGGCCTTCGACGACCGCCTTGGCGTGCAGCTTGTCGACCAGGACCTTGACGACGAAGTCGGCGGGCGACAGCTTCGAGAACTCGGTAGTGAAGGGGAGGATCAGCACCGCGTCCACGCCCAGCTCGCCCATCAGGTCGGCGCGGCGGTGGTGCGGGGCGAGCAGCGGCGGGTGGCTGCCGGGGCGGACGACCTCGCTGGGGTGCGGGTCGAAGGTGACGACCACGGAGGGGACGCCCAGCTCGCGGGCGCGCTCCACGGCATGCCGGATGATCAGCTGGTGTCCGCGGTGAACTCCGTCGTAGGACCCGATGGTGACGACGCTGCGCCCCCAGTCCTGGGGGATGTCCTCCAAGCCACGCCAGCGCTGCACTGTGTCTGCTCCTTGTTCGCACACTCGTCGAACCCGTGTCCGTGTCTGTGCCTGTTCCTACGCAGGTCTAAGGGTGCCATGCCGCGTCCACCCGGCCCGCATCGGCATCTGGGCTGTGACAGGGCGCACGCTCACACCGGGACGCGGACACCTGCCAGGTTCTCGATCATGCGGCGCGCGCTGGGGCCGACGACCGCCGCCCATTCCGCGGGCGCGTCGGTGAGCCAGCCCGCGACCAGCGCGGCGAAGCCCGGGACATGGCGGCCCAGGTCGACCAGACCGCGGTCGAAGCGGGCCGCGCCGTCCGGGGTGCGGACGAGGAGGAGGCCGATGTGGCGGACCAGGTCCCGCAGGTCGGGCCCGCCGTGCCGGGCGGCGGCGTGCAGGAGGGCGTCAAGGACGGCCGGGGTGTGCTCGTGGGCCAGCAGGAAGTCGAGCAGTTCGCGGCGCAGGGGGCGGGAGGCGGGGGTGCCGCGAGCGGCCAATACGGTGGCCAGCGCGGCCCGCACCTGATCGGGACCGCCGTCCAGCAGACCGGTGACCAGCGGAAACAGTACGGAACGGGCGACCGGCCCCTGGTCGAGCCGCCGGTCGACGTACGCCGCCACGTCCGCCGCAGTCTCCGGACGCCGCTGCACCGCCTCCCGTACGAGGCCCGCGACCCGGCGCGCCAAGGTCGGCGTCGTGACATCGGCGAGCGTACGCAGCGCCTCCCCGCCGCCCGGCAGCCGCAGCCGCTCCCGGAAGGCGTCCAGCACCGGATCCGGGTGGGTCGCGAGGGCACCGACCAGCGCGCTGGGCGGGACGTGCGGGTCTCCGGACGCGAAGTGCCGTAGCGCCAGCGGGAGATGACGGGCCCGGGCGCGCGGATCCCGGACGAGGAGAGCGAGCGCGCCGCCGCGCAGGGTGCGGTCGGCGGGGTGGGCGAGCAGGGCGAGGGCGGCATAGCGGAGCAGTTCGCGGTCGGCCTCCGTACGTACATGGGGCGCGGCCCGCAGCCCGTACACCGCCGCCGCGGCCCGCCGCGCCGGCCGCCCGTCGTGCGCCCACCGGTCGACGGCCCGGCACACCGCCGACGGCTCGTCCTCCGCCAGCACGTCCAGCAGCTCCTCGGCACGGCGGTGCGCGCAGTCGACGAGCACCTCCATCAGGTCGTCCAGGGCCCGGTGCCGATGCGTGTGCAGCAGCGCCTGCGCCGCCTTCGCGACGGTCGCGTGCGGGGTGGCGGGCAGCGGGCGCTCGTCGTCAAACCAGCGGGTGAGATGCGGTTGTACGGCGGTGGGGGCGGCGGCGAGCAGGTGGGCGGCGGCGTCCAGGTAGCGGGGGCCGTCGGTGTCGTCCGGGGCGGGGTCGGCGAGGAGGAGCCGGCGCAGGAGGTCGAAGCGGGTGACCTCCGGCAGGGCGAGGGCGGTCCAGAAGGCGGGGCCGAAGTCGCCCGGAACGGTGGGGTGTTGCCGGCGCCACGCGACGACTCGGTCGGCGAGCAGCCGTAGGACACCCGTGTACGGCGTCGCGTCGGGTACCCGGGGCAGGACCTCGGTGAGGAGGCGGGCGGGCCACCAGGCGTGCGGGTCGGTGTCCACGGCGTCGACCAACTCCTGGAGGCGGGCGGCGAGTTCGGGGGCGCCTTGGTGGCGGGCGAGGTGGAGCAGGGACTGGACGACCGGGCCGATGCGGTGGTGTGGGTCCTGCGGGTGTCTGGTCAGGGTGCGCAGGGCTTCGTCCAGGTCTAGGTGCATGCCCTGGATCCAGTCGGCGAGTTCCTCGTGGGCGAAGCGGTAGCCGGGGCCGGTGGGGATGAGGAGGCCCTCGGTGAGGACGGCGGGGGCCCAGCCGGAACCGTGGGGGAACAGGGCCTCGAACGACTCCCGGTCCAGTTCGCCCTCGCCCGGGCCGAGGCTGTGGCGGGCGGCTTCGTGGATACGGCCGGCGACTTTTGCGGCGAGTCTGCGGACGGCTGTGCCGTGCAGGTTGGCTTCGGTGGCGAGGTGGGTGGCGATGCGGAGGCTCATCAGGTCTAGGTAGGCCGTGAAGACGTCGTTGCGGTCGAGGGGGGTGGTGGGGCTGGGGGTGTGGGTTTGGGCGTGGGCGTCGGGGAGGGCTGACTGGACCTCGGAGAGGAGGCGGAGGGTGAGGGGGTGGTGGGTGTCGGGGGTGGTGAGGGTGCCTTCGGGGATGGCGTAGCGGGTGCGGGCTTGGGCTGCCTCGTCGTCGGTGAGGTCGCCCAGGTGGATGCAGGGTGGTAGGTGCGGGTGGGTGCGTGGTGGCCGTCCGGGTTTCTCGCCCCCGCCGCCCCTACCCGTCCCATCCTGAAGGGGCTCCGCCCCTTCGACCCCGCCAAGGGGCTTCGCCCCCTGGACCCCCGATCGGCCTTCGGCCTCGTCCTCAAACGCCGGACGGGCTGAGTTGTGCAGCAGGGCTGCCGGGAAGGTGCGGCCCGCCGTCTCCCAGTACTCCTCCCTGCACGCCAGCACCAACTGCGCCCCCGTCTCCCGCAGCCACCTCACCGTTCCCTCCGTCCACTCGGGGAGTCGGTCAGCCAGGGACTGGGGCATGTGCTCCGGGTCGTCCAAGAGGAGGAGCAGGGGGCGGTCGGCCTCGCGGGCCACCTGGGCCAGGTGTTCCGGGGTGGCTGTTCGGGGCGCTTGTTGGAGGGTGCGGCGGGCTGCGTCTGCGATCGACGTGTCTTCGGGGTGGAGGTCGGCGCCTCGGAGCCAGAGGGTGGGGGCTTGGTGGCGGCGGGTGGCCAGGGAGGCCAGTTCTGTGGTGCGGCCGGTGCCCGGTGGGCCGACGAGGGCGAGGACGGAGGTCGATGACTGGGTGAAGGCGGCGAACTCCCTTGCCGTCGCCGTCCGTTCGACCGGTTCGACCGGGCTCGGCGGGGTGGTCTGCCTGCGCGAGGTGGCCGTGAGGTGCAGGGCTCCGGCCAGGTTGAGGTCGGGGCCGTAGGCGGGGACCGTCGCCGCGTTGCCGGCCAGCAGGTCGGCCAGTGGGCCTTCGGTGGTGCGGCGCAGGGGGGCCGCGAACCCCACGTCGCGGTGGCCGGACTGGAGGGCCGTGCCGAGGACGCCGAGGACCGCGCCGGTCGTGGCGTCGAGGACCGGTCCCCCGGCCGCGCCGCCGCCGAGGCGGAGTGCGTCGCGGCCGGCGGTGCCGATCGCCAACTCCAGGGCGCCGTCGAGGAGATGGAAGCGGTCGGTGGCCGTGTACGTCACGGCGGTGACGTCGAGGACGCGGGCCTCGCGCCAGCATCCGGCGAGGAGGCGGACGTATCGGCCGGTCTCGACCGTGTCCCGGACCGAGACGGGGAGCGGGTCGACGCCGAGGCCCTCGGTGTGGACGAGGGCCAGGTTCAGGGCGGGCAGCGGGGTGACGGCGTCGGCGGTCAGCAGGCAGGTGCGGTCGTCGGGGGCGTGGACCACGATCCGGGTCAGGCCGTCCACGACTTCGTGACTGGTGACGACCGTGCCCTGGTGGTCGGCGACGAATCCCGTGCCGCGCGGGCGTCCCGCCAAGTCGTGGATGCGGACGAGGACTTCGTCGCGCCCGCGCTCCGCGCCCGCCTCGTCGCCCGCGCCGCTCGGCGTCCGGCGTCCGCCTCCGGTCCGCGGGCCCCGTCCCGCCATGGTCGAACCTCCCCGCGTCCACCCGTGCTCGTATTCGACCGTAGGCACAAGATGATCAGCGGGACAGATCGCGCCGCGAACGCGCCCCCTTCCGCTCCCTCGGTTCACTCCGAGCGCCTGCCCGGACGGGTGAATAGAAAGGGGCCGGTGGATACACCCTAGGGGTGGGGGAACCGAGGGGGACCGTGGAGCGGCGTGCAGAGTACGACCCCGTGCCCGCCGCTCCACGGGCAGCCAAGGAAAAAGGGCTGATCAGCAAAAGGGCTGATCAGCCGAAGACGGCGAGGCTCTTCGCCTTGCCCTTCTGCTCCTCGACGAGCGCGAGGAATTGGCCGTCGGCGTCGAACACGGCCACGGCGCCCCTGCCCGCGTACTCGTCGGGCATCTCCAGCCGTACGCCGTTCATCAGCAGCCGGGCCCGCCTGGCGTCCACGTCCCAGCGGGGGAACGCCGCCGCGGCGGCCTCGGCGATCGGCATCACGGTCAGCTCCTCCTGGAGCTGGTCCAGGGTCCGGGCCGAGTCCAGTTTGTACGGTCCGACGCGCGTCCGGCGCAGCGCGGTGAGGTGTCCGCCGACGCCCAGGTCGGCGCCCAGGTCACGGGCGAGCGCCCGGATGTAGGTGCCGGACGAGCAGACCACCGAGACGACCAGGTCGAGCACGGGGGTGCCGTCCTCGGCGACGGCGTCCCGGATGTCGTACACGGCGAAGGACGAGACGGTGACCGGCCTGGCCGGGATCTCGAAGTCCTCGCCGTCGCGGGCCCGTTTGTAGGACCGCACGCCGTCGATCTTGATGGCGCTGACCTTGGACGGCACCTGCATGATGGCGCCGGTGAGCTTGGCGATCCCGGCGTCGACGGCGTCGCGGGTGACCTTCGAGGCGTCGGCCGACCCCGTGATCTCGCCCTCGGCGTCGTCGGTGAGGGTCGTCTGCCCGAGGCGGATCGTGCCGAGGTACTCCTTCTCGGTCAGCGCGAGGTGGCCGAGGAGCTTGGTGGCCTTCTCGACGCCGAGGACGAGCACGCCCGTCGCCATGGGGTCGAGGGTGCCGGCGTGGCCGACACGTCGTGTCCTCGCGATGCCGCGCATCTTGGCGACGACGTCGTGCGAGGTGAAGCCCGACGGCTTGTCGACGATGACAAGGCCGTCGGGCGTCCGGTTCTTCTGCGTCATTCGGCGGCGTCGTCCTCGTCGTCACCCGGCTTCTTGTACGGATCCGCGTCACCGGCGTACGCGGCGCCCGCGGACACCTCGCGCACCTTCTCGTCGGAGGCACGCGCCTTGTCGAGGAGGTCCTCGATGTTCTTGGCGGTGTCCGGAAGGGCGTCCGCGACGAAGGCGAGGGTCGGCGTGAACTTCACGCCCGCAGCCGCACCCACCGCGGAGCGCAGGACGCCCTTGGCGCTCTCCAGGCCGGCCGCTGCGGCGGCCCGCTCCTCGTCGTCGCCGTACACGGTGTAGAAGACGGTCGCCTCCCGCAGGTCGCCCGTCACCCGGGTGTCCGTGATGGTGACGTGCGAGCCGAGCCGCGGGTCCTTGATCCCACGCTGCAGCTTCTGGGCCACCACCTCTCGGATGAGGTCCGCCAGCCTCTTGGCGCGCGCGTTGTCGGCCACTGGTCCGTCTCCCGTTCTTTCCTGTCTTGGTTCTCTAGGTCAGTCGTCGTCGCCGCGGATCCGCCGTCTCACCGACAGCAGTTCCACTTCGGGGCGTCCGGCGACCAGCCGCTCGCACCGGTCCAGTACGTCGGTCAGATGCCCCGCGTCGCCGGACACCATCGCGAGGCCGATGAGGGCCCTGCGATGCAGGTCCATGTGATCCACCTCCGCCGCGCTCACGGCGTACTTCCGCTGCAGCTCTGCGACGATCGGGCGGACTACGGAGCGCTTCTCCTTCAGCGACCGTATGTCGCCGAGGAGCAGGTCGAAGGACAGCGTCCCCACGTACATGTTTTTGACCGGTTCACCCGCCGGTACGGGATCGGTGCCCCGCGGCTTTGATGGGCGGGGCTTCAAGAACGGTACCGTGCCCGTGCCGGGGGCTCGAAACGGTTTTGCCGGGGGCTGCGCCCCGGCTCCCGCGTTGTCGCCGTGCGGATGGCTCTTGTCGTGCTGGTGCGGGTGGTCTGTGGCTTGTCGCGCCCACGCGGCGGAGCCGCATATTCATACAGCCCCGCGCCCCTGGAGGGCGTTGCAGACCCCGGCGTTACAACGTGCCGCCCGGCGGGACCGAGGTCCCGCCGGGCGGCACGCACCGTCGGCTATTACACCCGCGGCTTCTCCCGCATCTCGTACGTCGCGATGACGTCGTCGACCTTGATGTCGTTGAAGTTGCCGAGGTTGATACCGCCCTCGAACCCTTCGCGGATCTCGGTGACGTCGTCCTTGAAGCGACGCAGGCCCTCGATGTTGAGGTTCTCCGCGATGACCTTGCCGTCGCGGACGAGGCGTGCCTTGGTGTTGCGCTTGACCTCGCCGGAGCGGATGAGCACACCGGCGATGTTGCCCAGCTTGGACGACTTGAAGACCTCGCGGATCTCCGCCGTACCGAGCTCGACCTCTTCGTACTCCGGCTTGAGCATGCCCTTGAGGGCCGCCTCGATCTCCTCGATCGCCTGGTAGATGACCGAGTAGTACCGGACGTCCACGCCCTCGCGCTCGGCCATCTGCGCGGCACGGCCGGCCGCACGGACGTTGAAGCCGATCACGATGGCGTCCGAGCCCATCGCCAGGTCGATGTCCGACTCCGTGACCGCACCGACGCCGCGGTGCAGGACGCGGATGTCGACCTCTTCGCCGACGTCCAGCTGGAGCAGGGAGGACTCGAGAGCCTCGACGGAACCAGAAGCGTCACCCTTGATGATGAGGTTGAGCTGCTGGACCTCGCCGGCCTTGAGCACCTTGTCCAGGTCCTCGAGCGAGACGCGGCGCGTGCGCTTGGCGAAGGCCGCGTTGCGCTCGCGGGCGGCACGCTTCTCGGCGATCTGCCGGGCCGTGCGGTCCTCCTCGACGACGAGGAAGTTGTCGCCCGCGCCCGGGACGTTGGTCAGGCCCAGGACCTGGACCGGCGTCGACGGACCCGCCTCGGCGACGTTGTTGCCGTTGTCGTCGTGCATCGCCCGGACTCGGCCGTACGCGTCGCCGACCACCATGGTGTCGCCGACCCGCAGCGTGCCGCGCTGGACGAGGACCGTCGACACGGCACCGCGGCCGCGGTCGAGACGGGACTCGATCGCGATGCCCTGCGCGTCCTGGTTCGGGTTGGCCCGCAGGTCGAGCGAGGCGTCGGCCGTGAGGACCACGGCCTCCAGCAGGGAGTCGATGTTCAGACCCTGCTTGGCGGAGATGTCGACGAACATCGTCTCGCCGCCGTACTCCTCGGCCACCAGCCCGTACTCGGTCAGCTGACCGCGGACCTTGGTCGGGTCGGCGCCCTCGACGTCGATCTTGTTGACCGCGACGACGATCGGGACCTCGGCCGCCTTGGCGTGGTTGAGGGCTTCGATCGTCTGCGGCATGACACCGTCGTTGGCCGCGACGACCAGGATGGCGATGTCGGTCGACCGGGCACCACGGGCACGCATGGCGGTGAACGCCTCGTGACCCGGGGTGTCGATGAAGGTGATCTTGCGCTCTTCGTCGTTGACCTCGGTCGCGACCTGGTAGGCACCGATGTGCTGGGTGATGCCGCCGGCCTCGCCCGCGATGACGTTCGTCTTGCGGATGGCGTCGAGGAGCCGGGTCTTACCGTGGTCGACGTGACCCATGACGGTCACCACCGGCGGACGGATGACGAGGTCTTCCTCGCCGCCCTCGTCCTCGCCGAACTCGATGTCGAAGGACTCGAGCAGCTCGCGGTCCTCCTCCTCGGGGCTGACGATCTGAACCGTGTAGTTCATCTCGCCGGCGAGGAGCTCCAGCGTCTCGTCGGAGACGGACTGGGTGGCCGTGACCATTTCGCCGAGGTTCATCATGACCGCGACGAGGGACGCCGGGTTGGCGTTGATCTTCTCCGCGAAGTCGGTGAGGGAGGCACCGCGCGACAGGCGAACGGTCTCGCCGTTGCCGCGAGGCAGCATCACGCCGCCGACCGACGGGGCCTGCATGGCCTCGTACTCCTGGCGCCTCTGCCGCTTCGACTTGCGACCGCGACGCGCGGGACCGCCGGGACGGCCGAAGGCGCCCTGCGTGCCACCACGGCCACCGGGACCGCCGGGACGGCCGCCGAAGCCGGGACGGCCACCGCCGCCACCACCGGGACCGCCGGGACGACCGGCGAAGCCGCCGCCGCCACCGCCGGGACCTGCGGGACGACCGGCGAAGCCGCCACCGCCGCCGCCACCGGGACGACCGGCGAAGCCGCCGCCGCCACCGGGACGACCGCCGCCACCGCCACCGGGACGACCGCCGCCGCCACCGGGACCGCGGCCGCCGGGGCCACCGCCACCGGGACGCGGGCCCGCCGCGGGACGCTGCGGCATCATGCCGGGGTTCGGACGGTTGCCGCCCGGACCGCCGGGGCCGCCGCCGGGACGGGGACCGCCCTGCGGACGGGGCATGCCCGACGGGCTCGGACGGTTACCGCCCGGAGCCTGCGGACGGGGACCGCCGCCAGCCGCGCCCTGGGGACGCGGACCGCCCTGGCCGGCACCCTGCGGACGCGGGGCACCCGGGCCGCCGGGACCACCGGGGCGCGGAGCACCGCCCGGACGGGGCGCCTGCGGGCGCGCCATGCCGGTGGAGCCGCCGGAGGTGAAGGGGTTGTTGCCCGGACGGGGACCGGCCGGACGAGCGCCCGGACGCGGAGCCTGTCCACCAGGACGCGGAGCCTGGCCGCCGGGACGCTGGCCACCGGGACGGTCGCCACGGTCACCGCGGCGCTCACCGGGGCCGGTCGGACGGGCAGCGGGCTTCGGCGCACCGGGACGCGGTGCGGACGACGGGGCGGGAGCCGACGGCGGAGCGGTGAACTCCGGGGTCGTGGGCGCTGCCGGGGCCGGACGCGGCGCGGGCTTGGGGCCCGGCGTCGCCGGGCGCGGACCCGGGGCGGCGGCCGGCGCGGGCGCCGACGGAGTCTCGGCAGCGGGCTGCTCTGCCGCTGCGGGCTTGGGAGCCGGCGGCTTGGGAGCAGCCGGACGTGCCGCCTGCGCCGGAGAGGGCGCGGCGGGCCTGGGGGCAGCCTTCCTGGGGGCACCGGGCTTGGCGGCGGACTTGCCGTTGCCACCACCGGCCTGGAACGCGTCAGTCAGTTTGCGTACTACGGGCGCCTCGATCGTCGAGGACGCAGATCGGACAAATTCACCGAGTTCTTGGAGCTTGGCCATGACGACCTTGCTCTCCACCCCGAACTCCTTGGCGAGTTCGTATACCCGGACCTTAGCCACTTCGCTCCTTTTAGGTCCGGGTTGCGTCCGGACCGTCGCTACTTCATGGGCGTACTCATCGCGTGCTCATCGAGTGCTCATCGCAATCTCGACCTACTTCCAACTCGCGGGGTACCTGGGCCGCGCGGGGGTTCCGCACGACGCTTCTTACGGTGTCGCCTGCTCAGCAAGGTGCTGCTGGCAACCTTCTGTCTGCTCGACGTAGTGGCGCAACGCCTTTGTGTCGAGCGCTCCCGGGGCGCGCAGCGCCCGCGTGAACGCCCGGCGGCGTACCGCCAGGTCGAGACAGACCAGGGCGGGGTGTACATAGGCACCCCGGCCGGGCAGCGTACCGCGTGGATCAGGGACGCATGCATCCTTGATCGCCACGATGCGCAGCAGATCAGTCTTGGCCGCTCGCTTCCGGCACCCCACACAGGTGCGTTCAGGGCATGCGCGGGCTCGCGTCCGGCCAGACACTCTTAAGTCTACCTCCCCGTGCCGACCTCACCCCTTTGGGGCAAGAATCGAACGGTTCTTCACATGGATCTGTCGTGATCTAAGCGACGGGCGGCTTGGATCTATTCCCGGCCCTGCTCGGACGGCTGCTCGGTGTCCGGACGGATGTCGATCCGCCAGCCGGTGAGGCGGGCCGCGAGGCGGGCGTTCTGCCCTTCCTTGCCGATCGCCAGGGACAGCTGGTAGTCGGGCACGGTCACCCGGGCGGAGCGGGCGGCGAGGTCGACTACCTCCACCTTGGAGACCCTGGCCGGCGAGAGCGCGTTCGCCACCATCTCGGCCGGGTCGTCCGACCAGTCGACGATGTCGATCTTCTCGCCGTTCAGCTCGCCCATCACGGCGCGCACCCGGCCACCCATCGGGCCGATACAGGCGCCCTTGGGGTTCAGGCCGCTGCGGGTGGACCGTACGGCGATTTTCGTACGGTGGCCGGCCTCGCGGGCGATGGCGGCGATCTCCACCGATCCGTCGGCGATCTCGGGCACCTCCATGGCGAAGAGCTTCTTCACCAGATTGGGGTGCGTACGGGAGAGGGTGACGGAGGGGCCGCGGACGCCCTTGGCCACGCGTACGACGTACGACCGAAGCCGCATCCCGTGCGGATACGTCTCGCCGGGGACCTGCTCCTGCACCGGCAGGATGGCCTCCAGCCTGCCGATGTCGACGAGGACGTTCTTCGGGTCGCGGCCCTGCTGGACCACGCCGGTGACGATGTCGCCCTCGCGGCCCGCGTACTCGCCGAGCGTGGCGTCGTCCTCGGCGTCGCGCAGCCGCTGCAGGATGACCTGCTTGGCGGTGGTGGCGGCGATACGGCCGAAGCCGGACGGGGTGTCGTCGAACTCCCGGGGTTCCTGGCCCTCTTCGAGGTCCTCCGGGTCCTCCTTCGCCCACACGGTCACATGACCGGTCTCCCGGTCGAGCTGCACGCGCGCGTGGCGGCGGCTTCCCTCGGTGCGGTGGTAGGCGATGAGGAGGGCGGACTCGATCGCCTCGACCAGCAGGTCGAAGGAGATCTCCTTCTCCCGTACCAAGCCCCGCAGGGCACTCATGTCGATGTCCACGGCTACGCCTCCTCCTCTTCTTCCTTCATGTCCTTGTTGTCCTTGCGGTTGAACTCCACCTGCACCCGGGCCTTGACGATGTCGGCGAAGGCGAGCCTGCGCGCGGTGGCCTTGCGGCCCTTCACACCGGGTACTTCGACGTCCACGCCCTCGTCGTCCACGGTCAGGAGTCTGGCGACCAGCTCTCCGTCCTCGGCGAGCTGGAACTTCACGAGGCGGCCTGTGGCACGCAGATAGTGGCGGTGTTCCGTGAGCTCGCGCTCGGCACCGGGGGTTCCGACCTCGAGGGTGTACTCCCCCTGGCCCATCGCGTCCGTCTCGTCGAGCTTCGCCGAGAGCACACGGCTCACATCGGCGACGGCGTCCAGATCGGCGCCTTCGTCGGAGTCGACGACCACGCGCAGCACCCGCTTGCGACCGACCGAGTCCACTGCGATCTCTTCGAGATCCAGGCCCTGGGAGGTGACGAGCGGTTCGAGCAGTTCTCGCAGCCTCTCGCTCTGGGTGGTGCTCATCCGGGTGACTCCTCGGCCGCGTGTGCTGTTGTGGTTAGGTCGCGTGTCTGGTCAAAGGGTATCCGGTCACAGGGGGTGTTGCCGTCCACCGGAACTCGGGCGGGTGCCGGTGAGTGGTATCGGACGTATGCGCGGGTACCGTGATCACGGGCGTGCTGCCCTCCCCTTCGTACGAGCCCCCCGAGGACGTCTGCCGTGCCGTACCCCCCGCTGCCGCGCACCCCATCCGGGCCGCGAAGAAGGAGCCTGCTCATCTCGGTCGCAGGGACCGCCCTGCTCGTGGGCTGCTCGGCCGAGTCCGACGCCGGCGGCACCGGCGGCAGCCCGTCGGCCGCCGACCGGGCACGCGCGCGTGCGGCCCGTGACAGCGAGGGGCTGGTGGCGCGGTACGACGCCGTGACCACCGCGCATCCGGCACTGGCGGAGCGGCTGCGACCGCTGCGGGCGGAGACGGTGCGGCATGCGGAGGCGTTCGGGGCGACGGGAGCCGAGTCCCCTTCGCCGGCGCCCTCGGCGTCCGCGCCGGCCGCCGTCCCCACCGAGGAGAAGGCGGCCCTCGCCGAACTCGCCGCCGCCGAGCGGGCTCTCGCGGACCGGCGGGCCCAGACGCTGCTGGACATGCCGGGCGAACTGGCACGACTGCTGGCGTCCGTGGCGGCGGCCGGGGCGGCGCACGCGTATCTGCTGACGGAGGGCGAGAAGTGAGCGAGGCCAAGGACGCGGACCTGAAGGCGCTCCAGGCGGCACTGGCGGCCGAGCATGCCGCCGTGTACGGCTACGGCGTCGTCGGCGGACGGATCGACGAAGGACGTCGTACGGAGGCCAGGGCGGCGTACGACGCCCACCGGGCCCGGCGGGACGCGCTGGCGCGCGCGGTGCGGGACCTGGGCGGGACGCCGGTGGCCGCGGCCGCGGGCTACGCACTGCCCTTCGCCGTGCCGGACTCCTCCGCGGCCGTCCGGCTCGCCGCGGAGCTGGAGGACCGGGTGGCCGGGGTCTACTCCGACCTGGTGCGCGCCACCGACGGCACGCGGCGGCGTACGGCCGCGGAGGCCCTGCGGGAAGCGGCGGTGCGGGCGGTGCGCTGGCGCGGCGAGAGCGTAGCCTTCCCTGGGCTCGCCGAGCGGACCACCGCGACGGCGTCGGCGACGCCCACGGCGTGACGCCGGATGAGGAAAGGGGACGGCTCGCGTATGGCTTTCGAACCGCCGCGGCGTCTGGTCAGGGCGTTCGGAGAGACGGCACCGGAAGGTGACGACTGGCTGGAGAAGCTGCCCGAGGCGGCTCAACAGGCCGTCGAGCTACGCGAGTTGACCGTGGAGCGGGTGCAGGTGCCCGGTGGGCGCAGCAGCCTGGTCGTGCTGGTGCGGCTGCCGGACGGTACGCCCGCGGTGCTGAAGCTCGCCCCGCGCCGGGCGCGGCCGGAGAGCGAGCGGGCCGCACTCGCCCACTGGGGCGGTCTGGGCGCCGTACAACTCCTGGAGCCGTTCACCGCCGAGGGGGCGCTGCTGCTGGAGCGGCTGCATCCGGATGTGTCGGTGCGGTCGTTGCCGGAGGCGAAGGCGTTGCTGGAGGCGGCGGGGACGTTGCGGCGGCTGTGGGTGGAGCCGCCGGGTGAGCGTTCCTTCGAGACCGTGGCCGAGCGGACGGGGCGGCAGGCCGTGGCGATGCGGGGTGCGCCCGCGGAGTTCTCGGCACTGGTGAGCGCGGCTCTCGACGCGCGGGAGTCACTGCTGGCCGCGCCGCCCGAGGAGCGGTTGCTGCATGGGACGTTCCGGCAGAGCAAGGTGCTGGCCGGGGAGCGGATGCCGTGGTTGGCGGTGGGGCCGGATCCGGTGGTCGGGGAGTGTGCGTTCGATCTGGCGCGGTTGGTGCGGGATCGGGTGGAGGACGTTATTGCCTCGCCGTCGGGGGCGGCGACGATCCGTCGGCGGGTCAAGCGGCTTGCGGAGTCGCTTGAGGTGGATCAGGAGCGGCTTCGGGGGTGGACGTTGTTCCGGGCGGTGGAGTCGGGGGTGCGGGCGCTTCGGGTGGGGCGTCCGAAGGATGCGGAGCTGTTGCTTGAATTTGCAGGGTGGCTTTGAGGGGTTGTGTTCTGGCTGCGGGTGCGTGGGGGCTGGTCGCGCCCACGCGGCGGAGCCGCAAATCGATACAGTCCCGCGCCCCTGGCGGCGTGACCTGGTCGTCCGTTCAAAGGCAACGCAACAGGCCGTTCCCCTCCCTATGGTCGGGGAACGGCCTGTTGCGTTGCTCTACGCGGACAGTCGGGCGATCGCCTCGTCGGCCGTCAGTTCCTCGCGTTCGCCGGTCCTGCGGTCCTTGAGTTCGAGGACGCCCTCGGCGGAGCGGCGGCCGGCTACCAGGATCTGGGGTACGCCGATCAGTTCGGAGTCCGTGAACTTCACGCCCGGGGAGACGCCCGCCCGGTCGTCGACGAGGACGCGCAGGCCGGCCGCGGCGAGCTTCGCCGAGACGTCGAGGGCCAGCTCGGTCTGGAGGGCCTTGCCCGCGGCGACCACGTGCACGTCGGCCGGGGCGACCTCCTTCGGCCAGCACAGGCCCTTGTCGTCGGCGGACTGCTCGGCGAGGGCGGCGACGGCGCGGGAGACGCCGATGCCGTAGGAGCCCATGGTCACGCGGACCGGCTTGCCGTTCTGGCCGAGGACGTCGAGCTTCAGCGCGTCCGCGTACTTGCGGCCCAGCTGGAAGATGTGGCCGATCTCGATGGCGCGGTCGAGCTTGAGGCCTGTGCCGCACTTCGGGCAGGGGTCGCCCTCCTGGACGACCACGACGTCGACGTACGTGTCGACCTCGAAGTCACGGCCCGCGACGACGTTCTTCGCGTGCGTGCCCTCCTTGTTGGCGCCGGTGATCCAGGAGGTGCCGGGGGCCACGCGCGGGTCGGCGAGGTACGTGATCTTCTCGCCCAGGCCCTGCGGGCCGACGTACCCGCGGACCAGGTCGGAGCGGCCCGCGAAGTCCGCCTCGGTGACCATCTCGACGACGGCCGGGGCGAAGTGCGCCTCGACCTTGCCCATGTCGACCTCACGGTCACCCGGGACGCCGACGGCGACGATCTCGCCGCCGACCTTCACGAGCAGGTTCTTCAGGGTCGCGGAGGCCGGGACGCCGAGGTGGGCGGCGAGGGTCTCGATGGTCGGGGTGTCCGGGGTGGGGATCTCTTCGAGGGCCGGCACGCCGTCGGCGTCCACCGGCTTCAGCTCGTACGTGATCGCCTCGGTGTTGGCCGCGAAGTCGCAGTTCGGGCAGTCCGCGAAGGTGTCCTCGCCGGCCTCGGCGGGGGCGAGGAACTCCTCCGACTTCGAGCCGCCCATCGCGCCGGCGGTGGCGGCGCAGATGCGGTAGTCGAGGCCGAGACGCTCGAACACCCTCTGATACGCCTGGCGGTGCAGAGCGTACGACTGGGCGAGGCCCTCGTCGTCCGTGTCGAAGGAGTACGAGTCCTTCATCAGGAACTCACGGCCGCGCAGGATGCCGGCGCGGGGGCGGGCCTCGTCACGGTACTTGTGCTGGATCTGGTAGAGGATCACCGGCAGGTCCTTGTAGGAGGACGCCTGGTCCTTCACCAGCAGGGTGAAGATCTCCTCGTGGGTCGGGCCGAGGAGGTAGTCGCCGCCCTTGCGGTCCTGGAGGCGGAACAGCTCGGGGCCGTACTCGTCCCAGCGGCCCGTCGCGTCGTACGGCTCACGCGGCAGCAGGGCGGGGAGCAGGACCTCCTGGGCGCCGATCGCGTCCATCTCCTCGCGGACGATGCGCTCGATGTTGGCGAGGACCTTCTTGCCGAGGGGCAGCCAGGACCAGATGCCGGCGGCGGTACGGCGGACATAGCCGGCGCGGACGAGCAGCTTGTGGCTGAGGACCTCGGCGTCCGCCGGGTCGTCGCGCAGCGTCTTCGCCATCAACTGGGACATGCGCTGGACCGGTGCGTTCGCCATGTGTCTCGTACTCCTGCTGCGTAAGGGTGATGGCAGGAGGTTAGCCGGGCGGTGCGGGGCGGTGGAAATCGGTTAGCGGCGGCGGAGGGGGAGCTGGGCGCCCATCACGGCGTACGGCTTCGGGGCGCTGGGGAAGAGGACCTGGCGGGCCAGGTCCTGGTAGCCGAGGGAGTGGTACAGGCCGCGGGCCGGGCTGTCGGTGTCGATCGCGGAGAGGATCGAGCGCGGTTCGTCGGCGGTGTCCGTGATCGTGGTGATCAGGGAGCGGCCGATGCCGCGGTTCTGGTAGCGCGGGTGGACATGCAGCTCGGTGATCACAAAGGAGTCGTCGAGCCAGTCGGCGTGGCCCTGGGCGCGGAGGTACGGCTCCACGACCGTGGACCACCAGTGGGAGCGGTCGTTGGGCATGCCGTAGACGAACCCGACGAGACGATCCGCCGCGGTGGCACCGAACGCCCTTGCCCCTGGGTAGGTCATGTGCCGCAGGACGATCTGCCGGCGTACGGCGACCTCGTCGGAACCGAGTCCGAACGCGACTGCTTGGACTGCGAGCGCCTCGTCGATCCGTGCGGGGAGATCCAGAGGGCCGATCACGATGTCTTCGGGGTGGCGGTGGCCGTGACCGGGAAAACGCAGCATGTCGGGGAGACTACAGGGGGGTTCGGGGGGTCGGTTTCAGAAGAGCACGCTCATGAACGCCCCGACTTCCCGGAAGCCCACGCGCTTGTACGTCCTTCTCGCCGCCGTGTTGAAGTCGTTGACGTAGAGGCTGGCGACCGGGGCGACGTCCGCCAGGGCGTAGCGCAGTACCGCTGCCATGCCCGGGGCCGCTATGCCCCTCCCGCGGTACTCGGGGGCCACCCATACGCCCTGGATCTGGCAGGCGCGGTCCGTCGCGGCGCCGATCTCCGCCTTGAAGACGACCTTGCCGTCGGGGCCGAGGCGGGCGAAGGAGCGGCCGGAGCCGACGAGTTCGGCGACCCGGGCCTGGTAGAGGAGGCCGCCGTCGCCGGCCATGGGTGAGATGCCGACCTCCTCGGTGAACATCGCCACGCACGCCGGCATGATCGTGTCCATCTCGTCCTTGCGGATGCGGCGGACGTACGGATCCGGGGGGATGTCGGCGGGGAGGTGGTCGGTGACCATGAGGGGCTGGTGGGAGCGGACTTCGCGGGCCGGGCCCCAGCTCGGTTCGAGCAGGCGCCACAGCTGGGCGGTGGCCTCGGCGGGGCCGACGATGGAGGAGCAGCGGCGGCCGGCCCTGCGCGCCCGGTCCGCGAAGGCCCGTACGGCCCTCGGTGTCGCGCAGATCGGGACGAGGTTGGCGCCCGCGTAGCAGAGGGACGTCAGCATGCCGTCCTCGTACCAGCCCCACATCTCGCCGCCGAGCCGCCACGGGTCCAGGCCCGCGATCTGCACCCGGGATGCCACGAAGGCGTTCGCGACCGGCTCGCGGTCGAGAACGGCGAGCGCGGCGTCCAGGTCGCTCGGTTCGAGAACCCGGGAGGTGGTCTGGGTCAACACGTGCGGGGCCCTCACCCTAAAGTCTGCAGATCTCCGCACTGTACCTGCGGAAGCCGAGCGGCGCCGCCCCCGTGAGGGTGGCCGCCCGCTTCCCTCCGACCGTACGTTGAGGTGACCGCCCCTGGGGGCTGCCGCCCCCAGACCCCCGCTTCGGCCTGGCGGCCTCGTCCTCAAACGCCGGACGGGCTGGATGATCGGCCGGCGATCACTCGGCCGGGATGTCGAGGGTGACCTTGGACAGGGGGCAGCCCACGCACGTCAGGACATAGCCGTCGGCTTTCTGCTGTGGCGTGAGGCAGTTCGGCTCGTTCTGTGTGACCTCTCCGCTGCGGAGCCGCACCATGCAGTCGCCGCAGTTTCCGACCGTGCAGGAGTACGGCATCGGCAGCCCCGCGGCGAGTCCCGCGTCGAGGAGCGTCTGGCCGGGCTCGACCACCACCGCGCCGATCGGGTGCCCGTCCTGCTCGACCGTCATCTGCTGCGGCACGGTCGTCGCGGTCCCGGTGTCCGCACTGCTGGTGTAGCGCTCGTGGTGCACCATCTCGTCCGGGACCCCGAGCCCGGCCAGAACGCCCTGGACGGTGTCCATCAGCGGTTCGGGACCACAGACGTAGTAGTGGGCGTCCCGGGACGGCGACCGGCCGGTGACCCAACGACGCACGCCGTCCGCGTCGAGCCGCCCGTCCCTGCGGGTCAGGACGTGGGTGACCGAGAGCCGGTCGGGATGATCCTTCGCCAGCCGGGCCAGCTCCTCGGCGAAGATGATCTCCTCCGCGCTGCGGCTGCTGTAGAGCAGCGCGATCCGGTCCCGGCCCGGCCGGGCGGCGAGCCGCGTGCGGATCATGCTCATCATGGGTGTCATGCCGCTGCCCGCCGCGACGAGCACGATCTCGTCCGGGGGCTGCGGCCCGGCGTGGAAGGTCCCCGACGGGCCACGTACCGCGAGGCGGTCCCCGGCGCGCAGATTCCGGTGCGCGTGGCTGGAGAACCGGCCTCCCTCGACATGCTTGACGGTGACCTCCAGCCGGGACGACCCGGGCGCCGACGAGGCCGAGTAGGCCCGTCGCACCAGGCGGCCGTCGATGTCGGCGACGAGCGTGAAGAACTGGCCGGGCAGGAAGTCGAACGGTCCCGGGTTCTCGGCGGCGTCCTCCAGCACGAGGGTGACCGCGCTCGGTGTCTCCCTGCGCACCTCGACGACGCGCACCTCCCGCAGGAGGTGCTCCGTCCCACCGTCGTCGGCGGAACGCCGGCGCGGGAAGCCACGGCGCCGGCCGGCCGCGCCGGGCTCGATGTCCTCGTAGCCCTCTTTCCGCAGCCCGGAACGGTAGAGACGGTTCCCCGCCAGCCGCAGCAGCCAGTTCACTCCCGGGATCGCCCCGACGACCTTGAGCAGGAACGCGGGTGGACCACCGTCGGCGGCGGCCGCGTTGGCGGTGAGGTGTTCTCCCGCCAGCGCCATCAGGTCCGGCATCGTGCCGCGGTCGAGGTGCGTGCCGGGGGTCCACAGCCGCGAGCGCGCCACGGCGTCGTTGCCGGTCACCTCGGCGTGCTCGACGTCGATGAGCAGTGCCAGGTGCGGGGGCATCCCGCGCAGCGCCATCGTCTCCAGCAGCGCGGGATCGTCGGTGATCGCGCCGCGGCCGCGGACGTGCAGCACACCGCTTCGCCCCGGGACGAGCGCGGCGAACGAGAGCCTGTCGTCCTGCAGCAGGTTGTGGAGCGTGTCGGCGCGTTTGTTGCCCTTGCGGTCCGGGATGACCAGCGTGCGGCTGTCCAGGATCCGCGCCACCGCCTGCCGGTCCCCGCGCGGACTCGTGTCGCTCCCACCGGAGGAGTCCCACGTGGACAGTGCGAGAAACGGTGCCGCGGCCAGGAACTCGGCGACGCCGGGTCCACGCAGGGGCCCGTCACCCGCGAGCTCGGCGGCCGGCTCGGCAGGGGCGGGCGGCTGCCACAGACGGGACCGGAGGACGGCCTGTGCGCAGTGCACGTACGCCTCCTCGATGTCGACGGTCGTCTCCGCGCCCTTGCGTGCGGCCACCGAGCCGTTGACGCGCAGGATCTCGCCGACGCCCGGCAGGAGGAAGAAGAACGAGACCGGACCGTGCGGGTCGCCGGACCCTGGCAGGGAGAACGAGATCCGCGTGGGCGAGTGGACGCGTGCGAACCCCGGAGTGCCGCCGATGAAGGTCGTCCTGCTGGTGCCGTCGGCATCCCGGTAGCCGAAGGCCGCGACCGGACACCGGGCGAGGACGGTCCGGCAGCCCTCGTCGAGGGCGCTGATCTGCTTGAGCATGACCACCGACGCCGGACGGCCGACGGTCGTCTCGACCTCGTCCACCGTCGTCACACGGCGCAGGCCGCTCGACCGGTTTGCTTGCCGCGCCTTGTTTTCCCAGCTCATGGCACTATTGTGAGCAATAGCTCAGCTCTCTGGCTACTCGCTTTTCATGCCTTGAGGAGGCCTCCGGATGTCGCCGGCCGACCGCCGCCTTCAGCCACGTCGCAAGCCCCGCCAGGTGCGCGCCGAGCTCACCCGCGAGCGCATCCTCACCGCCGCTGCTCACGTTTTCTCCGAGTTCGGCTACGCCGCCGGCACCACCAACCGCATCGCCGAACGCGCCCGCATCTCCATCGGCTCGCTGTACCAGTACTTCCCGAACAAGGACGCCATCCTTGCCGAGCTGATGGTGCGGCACCTCGACCGAGGCACGTGGACCGCGGCCGAGCAGCTCGATCTGTCTGCCGGAAGCCTGGGGGAAACGGTGCGGGCACTGGTCCGCGACGCGATCGACAACCACCGCGACGATCCGCAGCTGCTGCGGATCATGCTCGAGGAGGCGCCGCTCTCGCAGGAAGTGCTCGACACGATCGACCGGCACGGCAAGAAGCGCGTCGGTCAGGTGCGCGACATCCTCGCCCGGCACCCGGATGTCCGCGTGCGGGACCTCGACACCGCGGCCGAGCTCATCGTGTTCACCGTGGAGACGAACACGCACAAGCTCATGGCCGACCCTCGGAGCATCCCGGTCGAGACGCTCGAGAACGAACTGGTGGACATGGTCACCCGCTATCTGCGCGGCGATCAGTAGCCGCTCACCAGCAACCCCGGAACCTCCGTCAGCCCGCCACCGACACCGACGGCTCGCCCGACTCGGTTCCGTCCGCCTCCATCTGTTCGGCCAGCTTCATGGCCTCTTCGATGAGGGTTTCCACGATCTTGGATTCCGGGACGGTCTTGATGACCTCGCCCTTGACGAAGATCTGGCCCTTGCCGTTGCCGGAGGCGACGCCGAGGTCGGCTTCGCGGGCCTCGCCGGGGCCGTTGACGACGCAGCCCATCACCGCTACTCGGAGGGGGACCTCCATGCCGGTGAGGCCCGCGGTGACTTCCTCGGCGAGCTTGTAGACGTCGACCTGGGCGCGGCCGCAGGACGGGCAGGAGACGATCTCGAGGCCGCGCTGCCTGAGGTTCAGGGACTCCAGGATCTGGTTGCCGACCTTGACCTCCTCCACGGGAGGCGCGGACAGCGAGACGCGGATCGTGTCGCCGATCCCCTGGGAGAGGAGGGCGCCGAAGGCCACCGCCGACTTGATCGTGCCCTGGAAGGCCGGGCCCGCCTCCGTCACACCGAGGTGGAGGGGGTAGTCGCACTGGGCGGCGAGCTGGCGGTACGCCTCGACCATGATCACCGGGTCGTTGTGCTTGACCGAGATCTTGATGTCCCGGAAGTCGTGCTCCTCGAAGAGGGACGCCTCCCAGAGGGCGGACTCCGCGAGCGCCTCGGGGGTTGCCTTGCCGTACTTCTGGAGCAGGCGGCGGTCCAGCGAGCCCGCGTTCACACCGATGCGGATCGGCGTGCCGTGGTCCTTGGCGGCCCGCGCGATCTCCTTGACCTTGTCGTCGAACTGCTTGATGTTGCCGGGGTTGACGCGGACCGCGGCGCAGCCCGCCTCGATGGCGGCGAAGACGTACTTCGGCTGGAAGTGGATGTCCGCGATCACCGGGATCTGCGACTTGCGGGCGATGGTCGCGAGGGCGTCGGCGTCGTCCTGCGTGGGGCAGGCGACGCGCACGATCTGGCAGCCGGACGCCGTGAGTTCGGCGATCTGCTGGAGCGTGGCGCCGATGTCCGACGTACGGGTCGTGGTCATCGACTGGACCGACACGGGAGCGTCTCCGCCGACCGCCACGGATCCGACCTGAATCTGCCGGCTCTTGCGGCGTTCGGCGAGCTTGGTCGGAACGGACGGCATACCGAGAGAAATCGCAGTCATCTGCTGTGCAACCCCAAGTCGTGGATCAAGTCCGGGTCCCGTCGAGGGCGGGCTCCAGGCTTCGAGATTACGGCACCTGCCTGGGCCCGGGCACATCGCGCTCGTAAACCCACTCGATGGAGAGCGGCCCGACACAGATCGTGTCGGGCCGCCACAAACTCCGTATGACTAGGAGATTCTCACCGGGTTAACCACGTCCGCCACCAGCACGAGCAGCGTGAAGCAGATGAAGATCCCGGCCACCACATAGGCCACCGGCATCAGCTTCGCCACATCGAACGGACCGGGGTCGGGGCGGCGCAGCACCTTCGCCAGGTTGCGGCGCAGGGACTCCCACAGGGCGCCCGCGATATGGCCGCCGTCCAGCGGCAGCAGCGGGAGCATGTTGAAGAGGAACAGGGAGAGGTTGAAGCCCGCGACCAGCATCAACGCCATGGCCAGCTGCTGCGTCGGCGGGATGTCGAGGGTGAAGATCTCGCCGCCGACGCGGGCCGCGCCCACCACGCCCATCGGGGAGTCCGCCTCGCGCTCGCCGTCACCGAACGCCGCGTCCCACAGGGCGGGCACCTTGCTGGGGATGGCGGCGAGGGAGTCGACGGCGTCGCCGACCCGCTCTCCCATCCAGGTCACGGAGGACCCGAAGTCCTGTTTGACGATGCCGGTGGCGGCGCTGAAGCCGAGGAAGCCCGCCGAGACGAACTCGCCCTGGACGATCTGGCCGCTGGAGTCCTTCTTGGCGACCTGGTTGGCGACGATCTTCGCCTGCAGGGTGACTTCCTCGCCGTCGCGGTCGACGACGATCGGGACGTCCTTGCCGGGGTTGGCGCGGATGAGGTCGGAGAGCTTGTTCCAGTCGTCGGTGCGTACGCCGTCGAAGGAGACGATCTTGTCGCCCGCCTTCAGGCCCGCGGCCGCGGCCGGGGAGGGGGCGTCGGACTTCTCACAGGTGTCGCGGTTCTCGGTCTGTGCGATGACGCACTGGGAGACCGAGCTGACGGTGGTGGTCTGCTGGGAGATGCCGAAGCCCATCAGGACGGTGAGGAACAGCGCCACCGCCAGGATCAGGTTCATGAACGGGCCCGCGAACATCACGATGACCCGCTTCCACGGCTTGCGCGTGTAGAAGAGGCGGGTCTCGTCGCCGGGCCGCAGTTCCTCGAAGGCCGCCGATCGGGCGTCCTCGATCATGCCGCGCCACGGTGAGGTGGAGCGGGCTTCGAGGCGGCCGTCGGGGCCGGGTGGGAACATGCCGATCATGCGGATGTAGCCGCCGAACGGGATGGCCTTGATGCCGTACTCGGTCTCGCCCTTCTTGCGCGAGAAGATCGTCGGGCCGAAGCCGACCATGTACTGCGGCACGCGGATGCCGAAGAGCTTGGCCGTGGACAGGTGCCCCAGCTCGTGCCACGCGATCGAGACCAGGAGTCCGAACGCGAAGACCACTATGCCGAGGATGAACATCAAGGTCGTCATGCACGGGCCTCCGCCGTCTGTGCCGCCAGTTCGCTCGCCCGGGTCCGCGCCCAGGTCTCCGCCTCGAGGACGTCCGCGACGGTGAGTGAAGTTCCCGTACGCGGTGTGCCGTGTTCCTCGACCACGCGCGTCACAGTCTCCATGATCCCGTTGAACGGCAGTGCGCCGGCCCGGAAGGCCTCCACGCACTCCTCGTTGGCGGCATTGAACACCGCCGGGGCCGTGCCCGCGAGCTGTCCCACATGCCGGGCGAGCCCGACCGACGGAAACGCGTCGGTGTCGAGCGGGAAGAACTCCCAGGTGGACGCCTTGCTCCAGTCGAACGTGGGCGCGGCGTCGGGGACGCGTTCCGGCCAGCCGAGGCCGATGGCGATGGGCCCGCGCATGTCGGGGGGCGTCGCCTGGGCGATCGTGGATCCGTCGGTGAACTCAACCATCGAGTGGACATACGACTGGGGATGCACGACCACCTCAATGCGGTCGAAGGGAATGTCGTAGAGGAGGTGTGCCTCGATGACTTCCAGCCCTTTGTTGACCAGGGTCGCGGAGTTGATCGTGATCACCGGGCCCATCGCCCAGGTGGGGTGGGCGAGGGCGTCCGCGACGGTCACCCGGTCCAGGTCCGCCTTCGTACGTCCGCGGAAGGGGCCGCCGGACGCCGTGACGACCAGCTTCCGTACGTCGGCCCGCGAACCGGACGCCAGCGCCTGGAACAGCGCCGCGTGCTCGGAGTCGACCGGGATGATCTGGCCGGGCTTGGCGACCGCCTTGACCAGCGGACCGCCCACGATGAGCGACTCCTTGTTGGCGAGCGCGAGGGTGCGGCCCGCCTCCAGGGCGGCGAGGGTCGGGGCGAGGCCGATCGAGCCGGTGATGCCGTTCAGCACGGTGTGGCAGTCGGCGGCGGCGAGCTGGGTGGCCGCGTCCGGTCCGGCGAGGATCTCGGGAAGCGGCTCCCCCGCGCCGTACTGGGCGGCAAGGGCCTCGCGCAGCGCCGGTACGACGTCCTCGCGGGCGACTGCGACGGTGCGGACGCGCAGCCGGTGCGCCTGCTCGGCGAGGAGGGCGACCCGTCCGCCGGCGGCGGAGAGTCCGGTGACCCGGAACCGGTCCGGGTTGCGCAGGACGAGGTCGATGGCCTGCGTGCCGATCGACCCGGTGGAGCCGAGGATGACCACGTCCTTCGGACCGTCGCCCGACACCGGGTCGTAGACGAGGTGCGGATCGGCCAGGGCGCGGGCCGGAAGCCCCGTCGTCCGCCCGGAGGGCGGGCCCTGCGGCGTCAGGTGCGTGCTCTCGGCGTGCCGGGCGTCGGCCCACGTACTGGATGTACTTGGGTCGGCGCCCGGTGCGGCGAGTGGGGGTCCCCCCGGCCGAAGGCTGGGGGAGCGTGCATGGCGTCGCAGGGCAGACGGGGCTTCCGGCCCGTGTCCTGGGGGGGCTGGGCTGTCGCTCATTCCTCCATTGTGGCCGCATCCACGGTCATCAAGGACAACTTCCCCCCTTGTGAAGCTCTCGTGAAGGTCATGTGATAACTCTTCTGTTCTGGCTGGCAGACGACCCGGCCATCGCAAGACATCCAGGGGGGATCTCTCCATGCGCATACGCGCCGCTTTCGCCGTGCCCGCACTCGCGGGTGCTCTCGCCCTCACCGGCACCGTGCTCAGCACTCCGGCCCAGGCCGCCGGGGGCGTGGTCATCCGCCACGTCTGGTTCGACAGCCCGGGCTCGGACACCGGCTCCAACCTCAGCCTCAACGGCGAGTGGGTGGAGATCAAGAACACCAGTGGTGCGGCGATCTCGCTGAAGGGCTGGATCCTCAAGGACAAGGCCAACCACCGGTACGTCTTTCCCAACGTGAAGATCGCGAAGGGCAAGACGATGAAGGTGAAGACCGGCATCGGCAGGGACACCACGGTGAACAAGTACCAGGACCGCAGCTGGTACGTCTGGAACAACACCAGCGACACGGCGACTCTGACCAAGGCGAACGGCGCCAAGGTCGACGCCTGCTCCTGGACGACGGCCAACCCCAGCGACAAGTGGTGCTAGCTCCGCTGGGAGGCCGTGTGTCATCTGCGGGTCCGTCGTGGCGGTCGCGCCCACGCGGCGGAGCCGCATATCGAAACAGCCCCGCGCCCCTTCGGGGCGCGATGCTCACCTGATGG
The DNA here is from genome assembly GCF_036014015.1 of Streptomyces sp. NBC_00457. Taxonomy (NCBI): domain Bacteria; kingdom Bacillati; phylum Actinomycetota; class Actinomycetes; order Kitasatosporales; family Streptomycetaceae; genus Streptomyces; species Streptomyces sp. NBC_00457. The sequence goes on from NZ_CP107905.1 coordinate 3,326,059, forward strand.
GTCGGTGCACGTTCTCCTTCTGTGAGGGTCCGGGGGTCGCGTCCGCGATCCACGGGCCCTCGCCCGAGGGGTCGACGATGCCTTCCTCGAGCCAGGTGTAGGCGCCGCCGAGGACTCCCTTGACGACCTTGCGGTCCAGGTCGTCGGTGTTGGTCCACAGGCGGCCGAAGAGTTCGTCGATCCGGATGCGGGCCTGGCGGCAGAAGACGTCGGCGAGTTGGTAGGCCTCGCGGCCGTGATCGCCCTTGCTGCGCAGGAGTTCGGCCCGGACGCAGGCCGCGCTCATCGCGAACAGCTCCGCGCCGATGTCGACGATCCGGCCCAGGAAGCCCTGCTTGGTCTCCATCCGGCCCTGCCAGCGGGACATGGCGTAGAAGGTGGAGCGGGCGAGCTTGCGCGAGGTCCGCTCGATGTACCGAAGGTGCGGCGAGAGGTCGACGCCGCGGTTGAACTCGGCGTACGCACGCGGGTTCTGGCCCGGTCCCGCGACCAGCTTCGGCAGCCACTTGGCGTAGAAGACACCGGCGTTCCCGGCCGCCTTCGCCTTGTCCTGGAGGGACTTGTCGGGGTCGATCAGATCGCCGGCGACCGACAGATGGGCGTCGACCGCCTCGCGGGCGATCAGCAGGTGCATGATCTCGGTCGAGCCCTCGAAGATCCGGTTGATGCGCAGATCGCGCAGGACCTGTTCGGCGGGGACCGCGCGTTCGCCGCGGGCGGCGAGCGACGCGGCCGTCTCGAAGCCCCGGCCGCCACGGATCTGGACGAGTTCGTCGGCGACGAGCCAGGCCTGCTCGGAGGCGAAGAGCTTGGCCAGCGCGCCCTCGATACGGATGTCGTTGCGGTCCTCGTCGGCCATCTGCGACGACAGGTCGAGCACCGCCTCCATGGCGAAGGTCGTCGCCGCGATGAAGCTGATCTTCGACCCGACCGCTTCGTGGTGCGCGATCGGCTTGCCCCACTGCTCACGGGCGGCCGACCACTCGCGGGCGATCTTCAGGCACCACTTGCCGGCCGCGACGCAGGACGCGGGGAGCGAGAGGCGGCCGGTGTTCAACGTCGTGAGCGCGATTTTCAGGCCCGCGCCCTCGGGGCCGATGCGGTGGGCGGCGGGGACCCGGACCTGGTGGAAGCGGGTGACGCCGTTCTCGATGCCCCGCAGTCCCATGAAGGCGTTGCGGTTCTCGACCGTGACGCCGGGCGAGTTGGTCTCCACGACGAAGGCGGTGATGCCTCCCTTGTGGCCCTCGCTCTTCGGCACCCGGGCCATCACCACGAGCAGGTCGGCGACGACGCCGTTGGTGGTCCACAGCTTGACGCCGTCGAGGACGTACTCTCCCCCACTCTCGAATTCGCTCGAGCGGGAGGTGCCCCCATCGTCGGGGATCGCGCTGGTCGCGAGCCGTGCCGGGTCGGAACCGACGTCCGGCTCGGTGAGGAGGAACGCGCTGATGTCCGTGCGGGCGCAGCGCGGCAGGAACCGCTCCTTCTGCTCCTGCGTGCCGAACAGTTTCAGCGGCTGCGGTACGCCGATCGACTGATGCGCCGACAGCAGCACCCCGATCGCCGGTGAGGCCGAGCCCGCCAAGGCCAGCGCCTTGTTGTAGTACACCTGGGTGAGGCCGAGCCCGCCGTACTTGGTGTCGATCTTCATGCCGAGGGCGCCGAGCTCCTTGAGCCCGTCGATGACCTCGTCGGGGATTTGGGCCTCGCGCTCGATCAGGGCCGCGTCCACCTTGGTCTCGCAGAAGTCGCGCAGCTTGGCCAGGAACTCCTCGCCACGCTGCACGTCCTCGGCCGGCGGGGTGGGGTGCGGGTGGACCAGGTCGAGCCGGAAGCGGCCCAGGAACAGTTCCTTGGCGAAGCTGGGCTTGCGCCAGTCCTGTTCCCGGGCGGCCTCGGCCACCTGGCGTGCCTCGCGCTCAGTGACTGAGGGCTTGGTGGGTGCTGCGGACATGAGGCTCACCTCGCCGCGAATAGGGATCTTGGGGCCGCACGTTACTGACTGGTGCTACTGGATCGTTAGTACCCGATACGGGACGACCCCACCACCCCTCGCGCAGTTGGGGCTGTCCGCCGGACCGGCTCCTGCGCCCCCGTTCCATGGCCCCCCACGGCCGGTCATAGTAGGCAGGAAGCCGCACCTCGGGGAGGCCGTTCCGGGACGAACCGGCCCAGCCGCGGCCCTGTCCCGCAAGGCTGCGTCGAAGCGCTTCGACAACCTATGGACACCCACTCCCGGTAGGGCTACTGTCGAACCACCCCCACCCGCCCTTATTCACACTGCGCACTGTCGAAGCGCTTCACACCACTGGGAGAGCTGGATGGTCACCCTCGCCGAGGTCGCTCAGCACGCCGGAGTCTCGGCGAGCACGGTGAGCTATGTCCTCAGTGGCAAGCGGTCCATCTCCACGACCACCCGGCAGCGGGTCGAGCAGAGCATCCGCGATCTCGGCTACCACCCGAACGCGGGCGCCCGCGCCCTGGCCAGCAGCAGGTCGAACATCATCGCGCTGATGGTCCCACTGCGCACGGACATGTACGTACCGGTGATGATGGAGATCGCCATCGCGGTCGCCACCACGGCCCGGACGCACGGATACGACGTCCTGCTGCTCACCGGCGAGGAGGGCCCGGACGCCGTCCGCCGGGTCACCGGCAGCGGGCTCGCCGACGGGATGATCCTGATGGACGTCGAACTCGACGACGAGCGGCTGCCGTTGCTGCGCGGCACCGACCAGCCGTCCGTGCTGATCGGACTGCCCGCCGACACCACCGGACTGACCTGCGTCGACCTGGACTTCAGGGCGACGGGCGCCCTGTGCCTGGAACATCTGGCGATGCTGGGGCACCGCGACATCGCTGTCATCGGCGAGGCCCCCGCGGTCTACGAACGGCACACCGGCTTCGCCGAGCGCACCCTCGACGGACTCCGCGGCCGCTCCCAGGAGTTGGGCGTACGACTGCTGCACCGCCCCTGCGACGGCGGATACGACGCGATGGCCGTGACCCTCGCCCGCATCCTCGACGAGCGCCCCGGCACCACGGGGTTCGTCGTACAGAACGAGTCGGCGGTCGAACCGCTCCTCGGGCTGCTGCGCCAGCAGGGCCGTGCCATCCCCGAGGACGTGTCGGTGGTCGCCATCTGCCCCGACCAGGTCGCCACCCAGGCCTCGGTGCGGCTCACCTCGGTCGCCATCCCCGCCCAGGAGATGGGCCGGCACGCGGTGGAGCACCTGGTCGCGAAGCTCGAGGGGCGCGGCAGCGACGAAGTCCTGCTGATCGCACCCGAGTTGACGGTCCGGGCGAGCACGGGTCCGGCTCCGGCTCCGGCCGCGTCCTGACCATCACCCCTTCCACGTGTCGGCCCCCACCGGGGCTCCCCATGTCCTGAGGAGAGAACGCCTCGTGAACCAGCCTGCCGAAAGCCAGACCCCGACCGGCGCGGTCAGCCTCGCCCAGTCCGCCCCCACCGTCGGCACGTTCCGTGAGCGGGGCGGGGCGCTGGAGTGGAGCGGACGTCAGGAGACCGTGCGCATCGAGCCGTGGGGACCGGACGCGGTGCGGGTCCGGGCCCGGCTCGGCGGGCCCGTGCTGGAAGGGCTGCCCGGCGCGCTCCTGGACGAGGCTCCGGCGACCGAGTCCATGGTCAAGGTCGGGGACGGAGAGGGCCGGCTGACGGTCGGCGCACTGACCGTGGAGGTCAACGCCGAGGGCATGATCCGGTTCCTGCGGACGGACGACCTCTCCGAGATCCTCGCCGAGGAACGTGCGCATTTCTGGTGGCCTGGCCCCCGTCTCTACACGTCCGTCGGCAACGGCCACCACCGCCTGGAGCAGCGCTTCGCCGCCTACGACGACGAGAAGCTGTTCGGACTCGGCCAGCACCAGCACGGGCGCCTGGACCAGAAGGGCCTGGTCGTGGACCTGGTCCAGCGCAACGCCGAGGTCGGCATCCCGGTCCTCACCTCCAGCCGCGGCTACACCCTGCTGTGGAACAACCCGGCGATCGGCCGGGTCGAGCTGGCGGGCAACGGCACCCGCTGGGTCGCCGACTCGGCCCGCCAGATCGACTACTGGATCACCGCGGGCGCCCCGGCCGAAGCCCAGCGCCGCTACAGCGCGGTGACCGGCCGCACCCCGATGCTGCCTAAGTGGGCGGCAGGCTTCTGGCAGTGCAAGCTGCGCTACCGCACGCAGGACGAACTCATGGCCGTGGCCCGGGAGTACAAGCGCCGGGGCCTGCCCATCTCCGCCATCGTCTGCGACTTCTTCCACTGGACCCATCTGGGCGAGTGGAAGTTCGACCCGAAGGAGTGGCCCGACCCGGCGGCAATGGTGCGGGAGCTGACGGAACTCGGCATCAAGCTCGTCGTGTCGGTCTGGCCGTCGGTGTCCCCGCTGAGCGAGAACCACCCGGTCATGGAGCAGCGCGGCTACTTCATCGGCACCCAGTACGGCCCCATGGCCCACGCCGACTGGCCCGACAAGGAGGTCGCCTCCACCGTCCAGGTCGCCTTCTACGACGCCACGAACCCCGAGGCGCGGGATTTCATGTGGTCGAAGGTGAAGGCGAACTACCTGGACCCGTACGGCATCACCGCCTTCTGGCTGGACGCCTGCGAGCCGGAGCTGAAGCCGGGCTTCCAGGAGAACCTGCGCTACTGGGCGGGCCCGGGCCTGGAGGTCGGGAACATGTACCCGGCCGAGAACTCCCGCGCCTTCCACGAAGGGCTGGTCGCGGAGGGCGAGTCCGAGATCGTCACCCTCAACCGCTCGGCCTGGGCGGGCAGTCAGCGCTACGGCGCCGCCCTGTGGTCCGGCGACATCGGCACCGACTTCCCGACCCTGCGCCGCCAGATCGCGGCGGGCCTCAACACCGCCCTGTCCGGCATCCCCTGGTGGAACACCGACATCGGCGGCTTCCACGGCGGCGACCCGAGCGACCCCGCGTACCAGGAAGTCATGGTCCGCTGGTTCCAGTTCGGCACGCTGTCCCCACTGATGCGTCTGCACGGCTTCCGGGACCCGGGCATGCCGCTGGGCCCCGAGATGACCGGCGGCCCGAACGAGGTCTGGTCCTACGGCGAGCAGGCCGGCGCGATCCTGGAGCGCTACCTGCGGCTGCGCGAGCGCCTGAAGCCGTACGTCCTCCAGGTCATGCGCGAGGCCCACGAGGAGGGCCTGCCGGTCATGCGCCCGCTGTTCCTGGAGTTCCCCGAGGACCAGGCGACGTGGTCGGTCGACGACTCCTACCTCTTCGGCCGGGATCTGCTGGTCGCGCCGGTCCTCACGGCGGGCGCCACGGCCCGCACCGCGTATCTCCCGGCGGGCGCGACCTGGACGGACGCGTGGACGGGGACGACGTACGAGGGCGGTACGACCGTGACGGTCGACGCCCCGCTGGACCGCATCCCGCTGTTTCTGCGGGACGGGGTCCGGCTACCGATAGGGGAGTAGCCGGGCGGGAGGTGGCCGAAGCCTGACGGTTCCGGCCATCTCTGTTTCACCGGGGTTTTCGTCTCAACGCCGCTGAGTGACAGGCGAGTTGGACTGGGTAGGGTCCCTCCGTTCCGCACCGTCTGCCGAAGGGTGCCTCGTGTCCTCCGCTCCGCTCCCTCTGACGCTGGCCAATCTGTTGCTGCGTCCCGCGTTCGGATCCCGTCGCGACCCGGACCGGGTGTTCGACCGGATCGCCGAGAAGGCCCGGCAGACGGACGGGGACGAGTGGTTCACCGACGGCTTCCGGTTGCTGCTGCGTGAGTGGGCGGCCGACGAAGGGCTGTCTCCGGTCGGCTGGCAGTCCGCGCAGGCCCACGTCCGCAGGCACCTGACCAACCGGGCCCGGATCCGGCGGCTGATCGCCGAGCAGCCCGCCATCGAGCAGGAGACCGTCGAGAAGCCGGTGTTCGTGGTGGGTCTCCCGCGCACCGCCACCACGCTCACCCACAACGTGCTGTCCCTCTCCGACGAGCACCGCTGCCCCCGGCTGTGGGAGTTGCTCGCCCCCGGCCTCGAACCGTCCCCCCGCGAGCGGCGGAAGGCGATCGCTTCCGCGCGCCGGACGCTCGACGGCACCTATCTGCTCACCCCGCGCTTCCGCGACATCCACCCCATGACCGCCGAGGGCCCGGAGGAGTGCACGTTCCTCCTGCCGCACGCTCTGGTGCCGCTGTCCCAGGCCCACCTGCCGGAGTACCACGCCCGGCAGTTCGAGCGGGACATGGTTCCCGACTACCGCCATCTCAAGCAGTGCTTCCAGGTGCTCCAGTACGGCCGCCCGCGCCGCCGCTGGATCCTGAAGTCCCCCATGCACACCGGGAACCTCGATGCCCTGCTCGCCGTGTTCCCGGACGCCACGCTCGTGTGGACTCATCGCGACCCGGCGACCGCCGTCGCCTCGTTCTGCAGCCTGGTCGAGTGCGGCATGGCCATCTCCCGGCGCAAAGTCGACCTGCACGCCCTCGGCGCCACCTGGCTCGACCTGCTGAGCCGCTCCGCCGCGCGCGGTGTCGCCGCCCGGGCCGCCATCCCCCGCCATTCCCTGGTCGACGTGCCGTACTCCTGGCTCGGCACCGACCCGGCCGCCGGCGCCCCCAAGCTCTTCGCGGCCATCGGCGCCCGCTGGACCGAAGCGGATGCCGCCCGGCTCCCCGGCGTCACCGCCCGCCCCAAAGGCACCCGCCACCACACCTACGACCTGTCCCGCTACGGCCTGACCCGCGCCGACGTCGAGGCCGCCTTCTCCGGCTACAACGCACTGCGGGCCGAGGTCGACCGCGCCTGACGGCACGGACCGGCCCCGGCCCGGGTGTCGGTCAACTACTGCTGACCGTCAGGTTGTTGGTGCGGAAGTCGAGCCCGCCGGACGACGAGGTGATCTCGTAGCCGAACTGGACGTCGCCGATGGTCTCGTTGCTGGACATCCAGCCCTTGGTGCCGGAGATCCAGCTGAGGATCGGCTTGATGTTCACGCTGCCGGAGCTGGAGTCGGACGTCCGCAGGAACGAGAACACTTCGTTGACGCCGTTGCTGCCCTTGTAGACGTTCCACGTGTGGCCGCCGAGGGTGACGCTGCCCTGCGAGGTGCCCAGCGGACCGACGGCTCCGTTGTAGTTGACCCAGAGCATGATCTCGTAGTCGTAGTCCGTGTCCCAGATGTCGTACGACGTGTTGTACGCGCCGGACGACGGGACCGTGACGTTGTAGTTGCTGGTGAGCGAGCCGATGGAAGCGATCGTCTTGTTGATCACCTTCTTGGAGTTGGGGTACGACTTGATGCCGCCGGTGTTGGGGTGGTTGGCCCAGACTCCCCAGTTGGTGCCGGAGTTGGCCCAGACGCACTGGCTGCCGGCGCCGGAGCCCCAGATGTTGTTGTAGAGCGTGTAGCCGTTCAGGTTCGTGTTGCCCCACTGGTCGCAGGAGTTCCAGACGGCGGCCTGGGCGGGGGCGGAGGCGAGACCGACAGTGGCACCGAGCGCGAGCGCCGGAGCCAGCAGGGCCTTGGTGATTCTGCCGAGCGTGCGGGTTGTTGCCATGGTGTCCCTTCCATGGATGGGGGGATGAGCACGGGTCTAGCAGGGGACTAGCAAGGGACTAGCGGTGATTCACCACGTCTTCAGGGTGAGGACGTGGTCTTCTCCGGCGACGAGGTCGAGCGGCCGTGCACCGGAGGAAGTCCGGAGTTCGACGCGGTGGGTACGGGTGGGGCGTACGACTGCGGTGGCTTGCTGTGGGCTCCAGCTGAGGTCGACCTCCGCGCCGAACCTCGTGCGGATGCCGGTGAGTTCGCCCTTCGGATACGCCGCCGGAAGCGCGGGCAGCAGCACCAGCCGGTCCGGGGTCGACTGCACGAGCATCTCGATCACGACCGCGGGCAGGGTGTGGGCGGCGTCCGCGTTGTAGACGTCGAGGTTCGGGTAGTGCGAACTCATCAGCGAGGCGTGGAAGAAGTCGCCCTTGAGGACCTGGCCGAGGGCATGCGCCACCCGGTCGCCGTCGCGCAGCCGGGCCGCGACGAGGGCGTGGTGGAGGTGGCCGTGCGCGGAGTCGTTCTCGGCGCCGCGGAGTTCGAGGGCACGATGTGCGGCGCCGGCGAGGTCCGGGGTGTCGTAGGGGTTGATCTCGTCGAGCGGCCAGACGCCGTAGAGGTGGCTGAGGTGCCGGTGGTCGTAGGTGTCGTCGAGGCCCGGCCAGGCCCATTCCGCGAGTGCGCCGTCGTCGTTGATCCGGTGCGGCGGAAGCCGGTCGGCGAGGGCACGCCACGCCTGTGCCTTCTCCGGGTGGTACTCGGCGGCCGTGCGCAGCGCGTGTCGGGCCGCGGAGAGGTCCATCGCCGCGTTGATCGCGCCCCAGCTCGCGTTCGCGGGCCGGTTCTCGGGTGAGTAGGAGGGGACGAGGACGAGGTGTCCGTCGTCGTCGGTGCGGGTGAGGAAGTCCTCGTAGAACTGGGCGACTTCGGCGAGCGTGTCGGCGGTGCGCGGGTCGCGTTCGCCGCGGGTCTCGTCGTGGTCGACGAGCGGCTTGAGCAGCCAGTCGGCGCCGGCGGTCCACAGGTGCAGCGGGTATTCGCGGTTGAAGTGGTACGTCAACCCGGACTCGCCGTCGCTGTGGGCCGGGGCGACGGCGCCCCGGGCACCGAAGATCGCGCGGGCGTTCTCACGCCAGTCCGGAAGCTGGCGGCCGATGAGGCCGGCGAGGGCGTCGGTGACTTCAGGGAGCGCGGTGGCCGCGGCCGACGCGGTCTGGAGGTTGACGTTGGCGTCGTTGGTGAACGCCCCTGACCAGGCCGTGTTCCAGTCGCCGGTCCACAGGCCGGTGAGGCGGGGCGGGAGCAGGCCGGCGGCGGAGAGCAAGTGGTAGCGGCCTGCGGCGAAGAGGCGTTCCAGGAAGGCCGGGCTCTCGGGCTGCTCCAGCAACTCCGAGCCTGGCAGGGCGCGTTCGGTGGGGTCGGCGTCCAGGTCGAGTGTCACGCGCGTGTAGGCGGTGCGGTGGAGGGTGGTGTGGCGGTCGAGGAGGTGGGTGTAGGGGTCGGTCGGTTGGCGCTTGTCTGCGGGCCCGCTGTGGCTGGTCGCGCAGTTCCCCGCGCCCCTTTGGGGCGCTGCCGCACCGCAGTCGACTTCGCCTGGGCCGCCCAGTGCCTGGTGCGGGACCAGATCTCGCAGTGCCCGGGAGACAGTGGGCACGTCGATCTCGCCGGTGTGGCGCAGGACGCGGGTCAGCAGCAGGGCCGAGGCGGCGCCGGTGAGCTGGAGACCTAGCGGCGTGAGTGTGGTACGGCCGCCGGTGACGATGACCAGCGTGATGCCCGTGTACGCGCGGTCGCTGCCCGGGTAGCGGGCGCGCAGGTTGAGCAGGGCGCCGTCGGAGGTGAGGACGGCGCCGTGGCCGACGGCGAGGTCGTGCGGGGCGCCGGGGAGGCGGTGGTCGAGGGCGATCGTGAGATCGGCGCCGGTGACCCGCTGGACGATGACGTCGTCGGCGCGGGAGACGAAGACGCGGCTGTCCCAGCCGTCGCCTTCGGCATGGGTGACGCCGGTGGTGAAGTCGACCGAGCGACGGTAGTGCCTGCCCGCGCCGGACGCCCTCCGCAGCCGTATATGAAAGGCCGGATGGAAGGGCTGCACCCACTGGAGGTCGCGCCCGTCCGTGAAGTCCTCCGCCGCCCGCACGTCCCCGGCGAGCAACCGGTCCTGGAGTTGGGGGAGTTGAGAGGCCAGCTCGGGCGGGCGGGCGCGCTCGCCGCTGTTGGGGCGGACGAGGGTGTGGTGGGTGACGACGACCCGCTCGTCGTTCGGGTCACCGAACACAAGGGCGCCGTGGTGGCCGTTGCCGCTGAGGTAGCCGTCCTCCCAGCGGGTGGCGGGGGTGGGCTCCCAGGTGCCGTGGACGGGGCCGGCGGGGTGGGTCGTCATGGGCGCAGCACCGCCACTCCGTAGCGGCCGAGGGTGAGTTGGTCCGTGCACGACTCCCCCGTGAGCAGGTCGTGGTGGGTGCCGGGAACGTCGACGGTCACCGGCTCGCGTCCGTGGTTGAGGACGAACAGTAGATCACCGCGGCGGACGGCCTCCACGCGCGGGGGCAGGCCGTCGAGCACGGGCCGGGCGCCCGCGTCGGTGGCGATCCGGGAGAGCAGGTCGCGCAGCGCGTCCGGCTCGGGGAGGGTGGAGACGTACCAGGCGCGATCCTTGTGGAGCACGGCGGGTAGGCCGTCGAGTTCGCCGCCCTTGTACGAGATGGTCGTCGCGCCGCCTCCGGTCTCGATCTCCTCCGACCAAAGCGTCCCGCGGAACCCGTCGCACTCGACGGTCTCCCCCGCGTCCAGCGGCCACCACTCGTGCAGGGTGCGGATGCCGAACAGCTCGCGCAGCCGGGCGTCCATGCCGCCGGGGCGTACCCGGTCGTCCTCGTCGGCGATGCCGGTGAGGAAGCCGCAGACGAGGGTGCCGCCGCCGTGGACGTACGCGAGGAGGTTCTCGATCGCCGTGTCCGTGAGGAGGTATAGCTGCGGGGCGACGACGAGCTTGTACCGGGTGAGGTCGTGCTCGGGGTGGGCGAAGTCGGTGGTGAGGTGGGCCTCCCAGAGGGCGCGATGCCAGGCGCGGAGGATGTCGGGGTGGTCGACGTGGGTGGAGAGACGGCCGTCGTGGGCGCCGGCCCACCAGGAGTGCCAGTCGTGGAGGACGGCGATGTCGGACGTGACCCGACCGCCAGTGACCTCGCCACTGATCCTGTGCAGCTCAGCCCCCAGCTGCTTGACCTCCTGATAGGTACGGCCCTCCTCCCCCGCGTGGCTGACCATCCCGGAGTGGAACTTCTCCGCGCCCTGCCGGGACTGCCGCCACTGGAAGTAGCAGACGGCGTCGGCACCGCGGGCCACCGCCTGGAGCGACCAGAGGCGATTCATTCCGCGCGGCTTGGGATGGTTGACGCCCCTCCAGTTGACCGGCCCTGCCGCCTGCTCCATCAGCATCCAGGGGCCGCGGGCCTGCGAACGGGTCATGTCCTGCACGACGGCGCCGCTCTGGGCGCCGTACGGATCACGCGGATCGGGATAGATGTCGACGGAGACGACATCCTCCTCGTCCGCCCAGCGCCAGGCGTCCTGCCCCACCCACAGCGGCATGAAGTTGCTGGTCACCGGGATATGCGGGGTGTGCCGCCGGACGATGTCCCGCTCGGCGACGTAGCACTCCAGGAGCATGTCGGAGGTGAAGCGTTTGAAGTCCAGTACCTGGGTGGGGTTCTTGAGGTAATGCGCATGGCGCGGCGGGAGCACCTCGTCCCACTCGCCGTAGCCCTGACTCCAGAAGGCGGTGCCCCAGGCCGTGTTGAGGGCGTCGAGGGTGCCGTACTTCCCCTGAAGCCACCGCCGGAAACGGGCAGCGGCCTCATCGCCCCAGTCGAATGTGCAGTACTCGTTGTTGATGTGCCACAGGGTGAGGGCGGGGTGACTGCCGTAGCGCGCGGCGAGATCCTCGGTGATGGCAGCGGCATACCGTCGATACGCCTCACTGGAGTGCGAGAAATGCTGCCGCCCACCCCACCATTCGACGCGCCCGTCCTCGTCACGGGGCAAGGTCTCCGGGTGAAGCCGACCGAGCCACGGCGGCGGCGAGGCAGTGGGCGTGGAAAGAACCACACCGATGCCATGGTCGTGCATCAGATCCATGAGCCGATCGAGCCACCCGAACTCCCGCGCCCCCGGCCGGGGTTCGAGCTTCGCCCAGGAGAAGACCCCGAGGGTGACGGAATTGACGCGTGCCTCTTTCATCAGCCGCACATCATCGAGCCACACCTCCTCCGGCCACTGCTCAGGGTTGTAGTCACCGCCGTAGACGATGCGACCACGCGTGACATCACTGAGGGCCGGCAGATGGGACGTGCCCATGACACACCTCGTTCTACGAAAGAAGGGGACTGGAGAGACCTATAGGGGCGCGGGGAACTGCGCGACAAGCCACAACGAACCCGCAGCCGCCAAACGATCGAAAGCACCCCTCGAATAGGCGCCCCGTCACCCCTTAACCGCCCCCGTCAACATCCCCTTCTTGAAATGCCGCTGCACAAACGGCGAAAGCACAGCCACCGGCAACAAAGCCATCACCATCACAGCCATCTGCACAGCAAGCCCCGACAACTGCCCCGTCTTGATGGCCTGCCCCAACCCCACCGGCGCCTCCTGCTTCTGCACCAGCTGGATCATGACGTTCTGCAACGGCATCATGTCCTGCTCGTTCAGATACAACGACGCATTGAACCAAGCACTCCAGTACCCCACCGCATAGAACAACGTGATCACCGCGATGACGGCCCGCGACAACGGCATGACGATCTGCCAGAGAACCCGGAAATCCCCCGCCCCGTCGATCCGCGCACTGTCGATCAGCTCCTGCGAGATCCCCATGAAGAATCCTCGCAGCACCAGGATGTTGAAGACACTGATCGCACTCGGCAGGATCAACGCGAGATACGTGTCGGTCAGCCCGAGAGTCTGCACCAGCAGATACGTGGGAATGAGCCCGGCGCTGAAGAACATCGTCGCCAGCAGCGTCATCAGGATCCACCGGTGCGCCAGCGACCCGGTCCGGGACAACCCGTACGCACACAGCACGGACACGGTCATCGAGAAGGCCGTACCGACCAGCGTGACCAGCACGCTGATGATCGCGGCCCGCGTGACCTGACCGCCGCTGAGCAGTTCCGTGTAGGCGATGAAGGTGATGTCCTTGGGGATCATCACCAGCCCGCCGGCCTCGTCGATGGTCTTGCGCGAGGACAGACTGGTGACCACCACGATCCACAGCGGAAAGAGGATCGCGAAGCAGGCGAGCCCCAGGACCAGCCCTTTGCCCGCCAGCCCCACCTTGGTGGGCTCCTCCTCCCACACGGGACGAGGAGGCGCAGCCCAACGCCCGGGCGTTCGCGCGGGTTTGTCGATGACGGCGGTCACTTCTTGTACACCCCCTGCTCGCCCATGAGATGGGCCACCTTGTTCGCGGCGAGGACCAGTCCGATGCTGACGACGCCCTTGACGAGTCCGGCGGCGGCCGCGTAGCCGAAGTCCTGGTTGCGGACACCGTTCCACCACACGAAGGTGTCGAGCACTTCCGCGGCGCCCGGTCCCACCGCGTCGCGTTGCAGCAGGATCTGCTCGAAGCCGACGGTGAGGGCGTCACCGACGCGCAGCACCAGCAGCAGCGCGATCACCGGCCGCAGCGCGGGCAGGGTGACATGCCACATGCGCCGCCAGCGGTTCGCGCCGTCCATCGCGGCGGCCTCGTACAGATCGGGGCTGACAGCGGCCAGCGCGGCGAGGAAGACGATGATCCCCCAGCCGGCGTCCTTCCACACGGTCTGCGCGGTGACCAGGAACTTGAAGGTCTCCGGGTCGGTCATCACGCTCAGGCCGTCGTAGCCGTGGTCGCGCAGCAGGGTCGACAGCAGCCCGGCGCCGCCGAGCAGCTGCTGGAAGACGGCGATGACCAGCACCCAGGAGAAGAAGTGCGGCAGATAGAGAACGGCCTGCGCGATCGCCCGCACCCGCGGCCTGACCACGCTGTTGATGAGCAGCGCGAGCAGGACCGGTATCGGGAAGAACAGCACGAGCTGCAGGAAGAACAGCACCAGCGTGTTCTCGAGCGCCTGCCAGAAGGCGGAGTCCTCGAAGATCCGCTGGAAGTTCTCCACTCCCACCCATGGGCTGTTCAGGATGGAGACGATGCCGTTCTCGCTGATGTAGGGGTCGTAGTCCTGGAAGGCGACCACGTTGCCGAGAATCGGCACGTAGTTGAAGAGCAGGACCAGGACGACCGCCGGCAGCGTCATCAGCAGCAGGACGCGATCGCGCCGGAACCTCAGTCGCAGGCTCAGCTTGTCCGGAGGGCGTTTCCCCGGTGAGCCGGTGGATCCGGTGGTGCCGCCGGACTCCACCGGGGTCTTCGCCGTCGTGTCGGCCTCGGCCCTGCTCCGAGGCACCGTGCTGTGGGACACGGCCGTTCTCCTTGCCTCGGTGCCCGGTCAGTTGGCCGCGGAGCCGTTCTCGTCGAGGATCTGCTGGTACCAGTCGCGCAGCCGGTCGCCGCCCTTGCTCTTCCAGTCGGAGACCCACTGCTGCATGTCGCTGATCTTCTTGCGGCCGCGGACGACGTCGTCCTCCATCTGCTCCATGTCGTTGGTGAGGTTGGTGAAGCGGTTGGGCTCGGTGATCTGCATGCCCCAGAAGGAGGACTTCCTGGTGAAGGCACCCATCCGCTGCTGCCACTCGACCTGGCCCTTGGCGACCGCGGGAAAGTCGGGGTGCGCGGTGGTCGCGGCCGGGCTCGCCACCATGACGTAGGCGTTCATCACTTCGATGTTGCCCTGGTCGGTCTTGGTGGGGACGCCGTCCTTGACGGTGTAGTGGGTGCCCTCCACCCCGTAGTTGGTCATCATGTACTCCTTGGTGCCGTACGGCGCCGCGGTGACGTTCGCGACGGCGAGCACGTCGCGGATGACCGACTCGGAGGCCTTCTTGTTGACGAAGGCGAAGATGCCGGCGGGCTGTTCGGCCCACATGGTGGGGTTGCCGCCGTCGTGGCCCCACACGTCCATGCCCCAGACCTTGAACTCCGGGTTCTGGGCGGCCTGTTCGGCGGTGCGGCCGTACCACTGCGAGATGTTGTTGGGGTAGATGAGGAACTCGCCCGCGGCAAACTTGGGCCCCGGGTCGGGGGCGTTCTTGCCCAACTTGGAGTCGGGGTGGACGACGCCCGCCTCGAAGAGCTTGCGGGACCACTCCAGCGCTTCGAGGTACTCCTCGGTCTCGATGCGGTAGACCAGCTTGCCGTCGACCAGGTTCCAGCCGAGCGGCTTCTCGCTGCCGGAGAGCACGCCGAAGGCCTGGAAGGCGGTCCACTTCATGTCGAGGCACGCCCAGCGCTTGGCCTTGGCGTTGGTGATGTCCTTGGCCAGGGCCATGAACTCGTCGCAGGACTTGGGTACTTCGTAGCCCTCTTTGTCGAAGATGTCCTGGCGGTACAGGGGCACGATGCTGGGCGCCCACGGGGACGGCATCGGCAGACCGAGCAGCTTGCCGCCGAAGATGGAGCGCTGCCAGGCGTCCGTGGGGATCGCCGCGAGGTTGGGGTAGTCCTTGACCGCGTCGCCGGAGAGGTAGGGGCCGAGGTCGGCGAACTTGCTGATGATGGCGCTGGGTATCTTGCCGCCCATGTTCCAGCCGGGGACCACCACGACGTCCGGGATGTCGCTGGAGGCGAGCACCGCGCCGAGCTTCTGGTCGTAGGTGTTGCCGTCCTGGTTCTGCCACTGGACGTCGACACCGATCAGGCTGTTCATCCCCGAGTAGTAGGGGTTGTTGCCCTTCGGCGGCGAGCCCCAGAACGGCGACATGATGGTGACCTTGGAGCCCTTGCCGAGCTTCTTCGGGACCGAGGTCTTGAGCCCCGCGAGGTCCAGCTTGCTGGTGAAGCCGATCGAGGAGCCGTTCTTGGCGGGGATGTCCGGCACCACGACGTTGCTGGCGACGTAGGCAGGCAGGATCTTCTTCGCGTCCTTGCCCGACGTGGTCCCCTCCCGCGACCCGCTCTCCGACCCGCCGCACGCGGCGAGCAGCGGCATCCCTCCACCCACCGCCACAGCGGCGACCGCCGTGTTGGCGAGGAAGGTTCTCCGGCTGGGGGCAGCGGAGGAGGAAGCGGCGTTCGGCGTCATTGCGTCAACCCTTCATGGCGCACCAGGACACCCGGCGGGGGCCGTCGGCTGCGGTGTCTTGAGTGGAACTGGCTGTAGTCGAAGCGCTTCGATGTTGCTGTGAGGTTAAGTGAACCCCCAGGGGTGCACAAGGGTCGCTTCCAAGATTCCTCCGGCGCTCTATGACCGACCTTTTGTTATGCACCGCTTGAACTGACAGTGTTGATGTCTTGACACCCGGCCTTGCGTCGAACCAGCATCGAAGCGCTTCGAAAGAGCCGAGCCGATCCATCGCAAGGGGTTCCCCACGTGACCGCACACACGCCGCACACGCCGCCTTTTCGCGATCCGCGGCTGCCCGTCGCGAAGCGCATCGACGACCTGCTGTCGCGGCTGACCCGGGATGAGAAGACCGGATTCCTGCACCAGTTCGCCCCCGCCGTGGAACGGCTCGGCGTCGCCGCCTTCCGCACCGGCCAGGAGGCGCTGCACGGCGTGGCGTGGATGGGCCCCGCGACGGTGTTCCCGCAGGCGGTGGGCCTGGGCGCGACCTGGAACCCGGATCTCGTACGACGGGTCGGCGACGCCGTGTCCAAGGAGATCCGGGCGATGCGCGTCCGCGACGACCGCGTGGGCCTGAACGTCTGGTCCCCGACCGTCAACCTCCTGCGCCACCCCCTGTGGGGACGCAACGAGGAGGGCTACTCCGAGGACCCGAAGCTCACCTCCGCCATCGCCACCGCGTACACGCACGGCCTGCGCGGCGACCACCCGACGTACTGGCGCACGGCCCCGGTCCTCAAGCACTGGCTCGCCCACAACAACGAGACGGACCGCGCCGTCGCCTCGTCCTCCGTCCGCCCGCGCGTCCTGCACGAGTACGACCTGCGCGCCTTCCGCGAAACCGTGGAGGCGGGCGCGGTCGCCGGGGTGATGCCGGCGTACAACCTGGTCAACGGCCGTCCGAACCACGTCTCGCCGTACCTGCGCGAGCATCTGCGCACCTGGAGCGAGGACGAGCTGCTGGTCTGCTCGGACGCGGGCGCGCCGTCCAACCTGGTCGACCACGAGCACTACTTCGACACCCACGAGGAGGCGACCGCCGCCGCGCTCCTCGCCGGCGTCGACAGCTTCACCGACCACGGCACGGACAGCTCGCAGATCGTCGCGCGTGTCCAAGTCGCCCTGGACCAGGGCCTGTTGACGGAGGCCGACCTCGACGCGGCGGTCCGCCGCCAGCTCTCGGTCCGTTTCCGGCTCGGCGAGTTCGACGCGTACGACGAGACCGGCGCCTTCGACACCCCGGAGCACCGGGCACTCGCGCAGGAGGCGGCCGAGCAGGCGATCGTCCTGCTCAAGAACGACGACCTGCTCCCCCTCGCCCCCGACACCCGCCTCGCCGTCGTCGGCCTGCTCGCCGACGAGTGCAAGCTCGACTGGTACAGCGGCACGCTCCTGCACCGCTCGACACCGCTGGAGGGCCTGTACGAGCGGTTCGGCGCCGAGCGGGTGGAGTTCGCGGAGGGGGTGGACCGCGTACGGCTGCGCACGTCCGACGGTTCCTACCTGTACGTTCCCCCCGCGGACGGCGTCGACGAAGTCCGCGGCGCCGAGGGTGCGCTGGACCCCGCGCTGCTCGCGGGCCGTACGGACCTCCCGCCGCTCACCACCGACGCCACCGGCACCGAACTCGCCCTCGTCGACTGGGGCGAGGACGTCCTGACCCTGCGCGCCCCCGACGGGCGTTACCTGTCGGTCGCCGACGACGGCCGCGTACGGGCCTCCGCCGACCAGCCCGGAGGCTGGGTCGTCCAGGAGACGTTCCGGCTGGAACCGCATGAGAACGGACACCTCCTCAGGCACATCGGTACCGGTCGCCACGTCTCTGTCGCCGCCGACGGGGTGAAGGTTGCCGAGGAGAACCCGGAGATCTTCCGGCTGGAGATCGTCGAGCGCGGCGAGGACGCGGTGGCGCGCGTCGCCGCGCAGGCGGACGTGGTCCTGGTCGTCGCGGGCAACGACCCGCACATCAACGGCCGCGAGACCGAGGACCGTACGACGCTGCGCCTGCCCGGCCACCAGGAGCGGCTGCTGCGCGCGGCCCGTACCGCGAACCCCGCCACGGTGCTGACCCTGGTCTCCGCCTACCCGTACGCGGTCGACACGGCCGCCCTCCCCGCCGTCCTGTGGACCGCACACGGCGGCCAGGCGGCCGGCACCGCCCTGGCCCGGGTCCTCGCCGGTGACGTCTCCCCCGCGGGCCGCCTCCCGCAGACCTGGTACGCCGACGACGCCGACCTCCCCGACCTGCTCGACTACGACGTCATCGGCTCCCGTCAGACCTACCTCTACTTCGAGGGCACGCCCCTGTTCCCCTTCGGCCACGGCCTGTCGTACGCGTCCTTCACGTACGCCGATCTGTCGGTCCGGGTGGAGGGCGAGACGGCGCATGTCTCCTTCAGCGTCACCAACACCGGTGATGTGACCGCCGACGAGGTCGCCCAGCTCTACACCCGCGCCGTGGACCCGTCGGTCCCGCGCCCGCGCCGCGAGCTGGTGGCCCACCGCCGCATCACGCTCACCCCGGGTTCGACCGAGCAGCTGACCTTCGAACTCCCGCTGTCCGCCTTCGAGTTCTGGGACGTCGCGCACGGGAAGTGGCGGCGCGAGCCGGGCCCGTACGACGTATGCGTCGGCGCGTCCAGCGAGGACGTCCGCCTGCGGACGACCCTCGTCCTCGACGGCGAGCCGGCCGGGCCCCGCCCGGTCGCCCGACGCGGCCTGGACGCGGCCGACTTCGACGAGCAGAGCGGATCGATGATCGTCGACCTTACGAAGGCGGCGGGCGACGCGGTGACGCCCGCGGGCAGCTCAGCGGCCGAACTCGTCTACCGTGCCTGCGACTTCGGGACGGGTGTCACGCAGGTGAGTGCGACGGTGGCGGGCGTGGGCGCGGTGGAGGTGTCGCTGGACGGCGGCCCCGCACTGGCGGCCCTGGAGGCTGTCGCGGGATCGGGCCCGTACGACTACACCACCCTCAGCGCCGATTTCCATGGCGCAGGCGTGCACGACGTGTACCTCAGACTGCGCGGCCCGCTGCGGCTCGCGCATGTCGGCTTCTCCGGTTGAGGGTCCGGAGCAGGCCGGCACAGAGAAGGGGTCCGGCACCGGAAGGCATCGGTGCCGGACCCCTTCGGGCAGTCTATATGAAAATGGTTCCCATGAGCTAGAGGGCGAGCCCCGTGAGCACCAGCACCCGCTCGTAGGTGTAGTCGTCCATCGCGAACTTCACGCCCTCACGGCCCACACCGGACTGCTTGGCTCCGCCGTACGGCATCTGGTCGGCGCGGTAGGACGGCACGTCACCGATGACGACACCGCCCACCTCCAGGGCGCGGTGGGCCCGGAAGGCGGCCTGCAGGTCATGGGTGAAGACGCCCGCCTGGAGGCCGTACTTGGAGTCGTTGGCGGCGGCGAAGGCCTCGGCCTCCCCCTCGACCCTCTGCACGGTGAGGACCGGCCCGAAGACCTCCTCGCAGGAGATCGTCGTGTCGGCCGGTACGTCGGTGAGGACGGTCGGCGCGTACGAGGCGCCGTCGCGCTTGCCACCGGTGAGGAGCGTGGCACCGGCGTCGACGGCCTCCCGCACCCAGGCCTCCACCCGCTTGGCGGCGTCCTCGCTGACCAGCGGGCCGACGTCGGTCGTGTCGTCGCTCGGGTCGCCGGTGACCTGGGCCTCGACGGCGGCGACGATACGCGGGAGCAGGCGGTCGTAGACGGACGCGTCGGCGATGACCCGCTGCACGGAGATGCAGGACTGGCCGCCCTGGTAGTTCGAGAACGTGGCGATGCGGGTGGCCGCCCAGTCGAGGTCCGCGTCGGAGGCGTAGTCACCGAGCACCACGGCCGCACCGTTTCCGCCCAGCTCCAGCGTGCAGTGCTTGCGCGGCACCGAGTCCATGATCGCGTAACCGACCTTCTCGGAACCCGTGAAGGAGATCACCGGCAGCCGCTCGTCCTGGACGAGGGCGGGCATACGGTCGTTGGAGACCGGGAGGATCGACCAGGACCCGGCGGGCAGCTCCGTCTCGGCGAGCAACTCGCCGATGACCAGGCCGGAGAGCGGGGTCGCCGGGGCCGGCTTCAGGATGATCGGCACACCTGCCGCGATCGCCGGGGCGATCTTGTGGGCGCAGAGGTTCAGCGGGAAGTTGAAAGGCGCGATACCGAGGACGACCCCCTTGGGGAAGCGGCGGGTGAGGGCGAGCCGCCCCTGCCCGCCGAGGTCGGTGTCGAGACGCTGCGCCTCTCCCCCGTTGAACCGCCGGGCCTCCTCAGCGGCGAACCGGAACACCGACACCGCCCGGCCCACCTCGCCCCGGGCCCACTTGATCGGCTTGCCGTTCTCCGCGGAGATCAGCCGCGCGATCTCCTCGGTCCGCTCGACGAGACGCCGGCTGACGTGATCGAGGGCGGCGGCGCGGACGTGCGCCGGCGTCGCGGCGAACTCGTCCCGCACGGCATACGCGGCGGCGACGGCCTCCTCGACCTGCGCGTCACTCGGCACGGCAACCTTGCCTACGGTCCGGCCGTCCCACGGCGAGGTGACATCAAAACCGGCCTCGCCGGTGACCTGCCGGCCGGCGAGCCAGAAGGCGTGGGTGGAAGTCATGTCCCGGCCCTTCCGCGTTGGGGGTGTGCGATGGCTTTCGGGTCCACGGTAGGGGTGGGGAGGGGAGGAGGTGTTTGTCCGGTGCGGAGTGATGAGGAGTGGGCGCGCGCCGGTTTGGCGGAGTGGGATTTCGCCCCCGCCGCCCCTACCCGTCCCATCCTGAAGGGGCTCCGCCCCTTCGACCCCGCCAGGGGGCTACGCCCCCTGGGCCCCCGCGGGGCTCCGCCCCTGCACCCCGCTCCTCAAACGCCGGAGGGGCTGATTTTTCAGCCCCTCCGGCGTTCGAACACGAGAACCGCCATCCCCAACCCCCACCCACCCGCTGAGGGCCCGCGCTTCTCAGCACCGGTGCGTGCATTTCAGCCCGTCCGGCGTTTGAGGACGAGGCCGTTCAGGCCGAAGCGGGGGTCTGGGGGCGGCAGCCCCCAGGGATGGGACGGGTAGGGGCGGCGGGGGCGAACAAACCCGGCGGCCACTACTCGGCCGACGTCGCCTTCAGCGCCAGCCAAAGCTCCATCCGCGCATCCGGATCATCCAGCGACCGCCCGATGATCTCCTCCACCCGCCGCATCCGATACCGCAGCGTATGCCGATGAACCCCCAGGTCAGCAGCGGCCGCATCCCACTGCCCATGCCGCGACAGCCACGCCCGCAGCGAGGCGACCAGATCCCCCCGCCCCTTCGCGTCATGCTCGTACAACGGCCGCAGCAACCCGTCCGCAAACGCCTTCACCGCATCGTCCGCCAGCAACGGCACCACAGACCCCGCCGCCAACTGCTCATGCTCGACGGCCACCCGCCCCCGCCGCCGAGCCACGGACAACGCCTGCTCGGCCTGCTTGTATCCGGCCGCGGCGGCGATCGGCCCGACGGGGGCCGACAGACCCACGACCAGTTCGTCCTCGTCGGACAGCGGCTGCTCCGCCCCCGCACCCCGCGCCGCCTCCAACGCCGCCGCGAAATCCCCGCACGCGGCCACCGCGGCCCCGCCGTCCGCGGCGAGCGCCACCAGCCGCTCCCCCTCCGGCACCACCAGTACGGCCTCACCCGCCCGCGCACCCGCCGACTCCATGACCTCGGCGAGCCCGGCCAGCGCCTCCCCGTCCGCGGCGGCAGGCTCGGCGACGATCACGCGGAAGGGCGCGTCGAGCAGCCCGCCGTACAGATCCCCGGCCACCGCACGGGCATGGTCCGGCTCCCCGGCGAGCAGCATCCGCAGCACCGCCGCCCCGAGCCGCTGCTCGGCGGCGTGCAGGGGCCGGGACCGTTCCGTCGTCAGCGTCAGCAGGGCGATGGCCGAATGGACGGCGTACCGCTCGGCCGTCCCGAGCGCCGCCGCCGTACCCACCGCGAGCGCCGCCCGTGGCCGCCGGCCCGTGCCCAGGGAGTGCAGCTCGACCCGGTCCTCGTTCTCCGGCCCGCCCACGACCGAGGAGGCCGGCGCGGGCCGCTCCCGCAGGCGTTCCACGTCCGCCGTCAGCCGGGCGGCCCGGCGGCTCGCCCACTCCGGCGCGGTGGCGACGACGGCGCCCGAGGCGTCGTACAGCGCCGCCCACCCGTCGACCTGCGAGGCGAGCGAGCCGAGCAGCCCCTGGGGCCCGTCCGTCAACGCCTGCTTGGTCAGCTCGCGTTGCGCCGCGAACCCGGCCGTCACCGCCCGGTACTGGTCGGCCGCGATCGCCGCCGAGACGGCCTTGCTGATGGCGAGAAACGGTGTCCGGCGCGGCACCTCCAGCAGCGGCAGGCCCTCTTGCTCCGCCGCGTCGACGAGGGCCTTGGGGGTCTCCTCGTAATTGACCCCGACGGCGAAGCCGAGCCCGACGACGCCCGCTCCGACCAGCCGCTTCACATACCGCCGCATCGCCTCCGGGTCCTCCGCGTCCAGCTTCAACGCGGTGACCAGCAGCAGTTCCCCGCCCTCCATGTACGGCACGGGATCGGCCAGCTCACTGACATGCGCCCAGCGGACGGGCACGTCCAGCCGGTCCTCGCCGGCGCGCACGGTGAGCTTGAGCGCGGAGTGGTGGACGAGGGAGGCGAGCGTGGGGGGCATGGAGCCTTCAGGTCGGTGAGGGTTACGTGATCATTGTGATCCTTTGGCCGCCACGTATGAACGGCCTATGCAGATTCTGCCTCACCGTACGGTCGCCGCACTCCCCCCTTTCCAGCTGTCAGCCCCGCAGATCCACCAGCAACGGCGGCGCATGCTCCCCCTGCACGGTCGTCAACGACAACACCGCATGCCCCGGCGGCACACCATGCGCCAGCTCGGACGCAGACCAACGCTCCCGCTCGACCTGTCGTACGGTGACGGCTTCCGTCGTCACCGCCTTGCCGGTCACCAGCTTGCGCAGGGCGTGCATGACCCGGGTCATGGGCTGGTCGGCGAAGACGGTGTGCTGGGCGACTTCCGTGGTCTCGACCCACTCCGTGCCCCAGGTGTCGGCGAAGCGGCTGCCGTCCCACGTCGTCACCCCGGACAGGGCCATCCGGCAGCCGACCGCCCCGAACAACGGCCCGTGCAGGGCCTCCGGAACGTCGGACACCGTGCGCAGCGTGAGCACGACACCGGCGTTCTGCGAGCGCAGCCGCTGGATCCGCCGTACCGACTCCGGGGTGATGGTGCCGGTGGCGTCGTCGAGGACCAGGCTGACGAAGTGGTCGCGTGAGCCTTCCCGTACGACCCCGGCGAACTGGGCCAGCACCAGCCGGGCGATCACGCGGGAGGCCTCCTCGTGGCCGGCGTCGGGCAGGTCGATACGAACGCGCAGGGGGTGGTGGGCGACGGCGCGCAGCGAGAACGGGCGGATGGTGTCGCCGCCCGAGCCGAAGAAGTCCGCGAAGGCGGGCCGGTCCAGCAGGGCGAGCCGGTCGGCGAGCGCGGGACCGGGATCGCCGGACGTGCCGGTCTGCCGGGCGCGGGCATCGAGTTCGCGGCACATCGCCGTGTGCCCCTCACCGGCCAGCCGCTCGCGCAGGCCCGAGAGAGCAGCCGGGTCCCCTTCCAGCAGTTCCCGCAGGACAGGCATGGCCGGGAAACGACCGTACGCGGCCCGGTAGGGGCCGAGAAGTTGAGCAAGTGCCCGCGCCGCGCGCTCGGCGCCCACGCTGTCGAGGTCCCCGGCCAGTGCCTCGGCGAGGAACCCGGCCGCCTCGTCGGGGTCGTCGGTGTCTGCGTACGGGTCGAGGTCATGCACGGAGGCGGGGTCGCCGATACGCACCACGACGTCGTACGCCGAGTCCGCCCCGAGCGCCGTGCCCGCGCCGCACACCACTACGACGGCGCAACCGCCGGTGAGGGCCTGGAGCGTGAGGGACTCGGCCACCGGGGCGATCACGTGCCGAGTCTTGCCGGCACCCGACGGCCCGACGACCAGCAGCGAGGTGCCCAGCGTCTCCGGCCCGAGGGCCGCGCTCGTGCCCCCGTACGCCCTCGGGGTCCGCTCGGCGGTGGCCCACTGTCCGATGCGCACCTGCCGAGTGAGCAGGTCGTGCCGGGCCGCGCGGCCCGGCAGGTCCCGGGCTCCGGAGGGGTGGGTGAGTGCGGCGGCGCCCTGACGCAGCACGGCATCCGTGAAGGCGGCCGGCCGACCCTGGCTTCGGGCCCTGGTCCAGCCGTTCTCGATACGGGCGCAGTCCACGTCGTTCATCCGCCCGGCGAGCACTTCGGCGGTGAGCACGTCGGCGACCTCGTGCTGCCCCACCTCCCGCAGCTCGGGCCAGCGGGCACGGGGCTGCTCTGCGACGGGCGGCGGGCCCTGCCCCTGCGTGGCGCGGCTACGGGCAGCGAGCCAGGTCCGGGCAAGAGGCCACCAGGCACCGATCCGGGCGAAGGGCCACAGGACGAGGACGGTGATGAGTGTGTAGAGCACATCGGTGAGCCACGACGATTCGAAGACCTCGTACCCGCCGCTGATCAGCACGATCACGGAGAACAACGGGTCCACGACGGGCAGGGCGTCCCATCCGACGCCGGGGAAGGCGTCCGGGAAGACAAAGCTGAGGATCACCAGGGCGCCCAGGGCAGCCAGCAGGGCGCGGGCGGGCTGGGGCTTGCGGCTCACGTAGTGACGGACGACAGCAGGCCAGCTGCCGAGCCGGCCCACTGTGTAGACGAGCACGGCGAAGAAGACTCCGCTGTACACCTCCAGGGCCTCGACACCCGGGTACTGCAGAGTCTGGCCCTCCAAGCGCTTGGGAGAGGCGAGCGTGCCACCCCACCACCAGTCGTCCGGGGTGAACAGCCGCAGGATCGTGTACTGGTACGGGATCGCGCCGCGCCGCCAGAAGGACCACACCACGAGCGCCAGGGCGAGCGGAATCAGCATGCCGGCGACGGTCACCGGTTTGAGCCGCTCCGTGTTCAGCCCGGCCTTCGGCATCCGGTATCCGAAGCGCCAGATGCCGGGCCTGGCTTCGGGCCGGGCTTCGTTGAGCCAGTCGGCCACGGACGCGCCCGGACTCTGGGCCGGCCGCGGCGGCACGTTCGGCACATCTGGCGGTCCCGCCGGACGCGGCACAGGATTCGCATGCGTACCCCGCGCGTCCTGCGTCCCGTCGCTGTCCATCGCGCTTGCCCCCTGAGCAGCCGTTCCGTCCACCGTCCGCGAGTCAATCTAACGCCCCGGCAAGGGGAGTTCACCGCTAGCGGCGTGCGGCACGCGGAGCGGACCAAGACGCTCCGGATATCGTCGTCCCTTCATATCGGACGCGGTGGACGAAACGGGGATGCGCAGGTGACCGCACGATGCCGGAGAACCCCGGCCGCCGCCGTGATGTGGAGGTCCCCGACGGCTCCCTCAGTGCCCTGGCACATCCCGCTACCCGCCGCACGATGCGCCGCCGGCTCGTCACCCGCGTCGCCCTGCTCTGCGTAGTCTGGCCGGCCCTGCTCGCGGTCCAGATCGCCCAGGTGGTCGCCGACGAGGACCACGACAAGATCGGCGTCTTCGTCGTGGCCCTGATCCTCGAGGTGACCGTCCTCCCCTTCCACTTCTACGTGATCGTGGCCACGCGCCGCATGGCCCGCACGCTGGCCGCGCACCCCTGGCGTCCGGTCGACTGCGAGGTCCGTATGCGCGGCAGGCAGCAACTGATCCGGGTCGACGGACGTGTCCTGACGCCCAGCCCGTTCCGGGTGTACGTCGACTCGACCGCCACCAGACTGTGGATGGCGGGCGATCCGCACCCACGCCGCGTCGTCTCCGCCCCCGGCGGTGCCCGTCCGCTCGGCGTCGCCATGTCCACCGCGGACAATCGGAACCCCTGACAACGCCCACATGGAGCATGCCCGCCCCCCGCTCCCGGTCCTAGCCTGCGAGAAAGGACCAGAAAAGAAGAGAACGCCAAAGCGTCCGCACCACCCCGTCCGCACCACTCCAGGAGCCCCTCATGACCGCAATCCCGCAGGAGCGCCGCGTCGTCACCGCCATCCCCGGTCCGAAGTCACGGGAGCTGCAGGCCCGCCGTGTCGCCGCGGTCGCGCAGGGCGTCGGCTCCGTGCTGCCGGTGTTCACCGCGCGGGCGGGCGGCGGGATCATCGAGGACGTCGACGGGAACCGGCTGATCGACTTCGGGTCGGGCATCGCCGTGACGTCCGTCGGCGCGTCCGCCGAGGCCGTCGTACGCCGGGCGTCCGCGCAGCTCGCCGACTTCACCCACACCTGTTTCATGGTCACGCCGTACGAGGGGTACGTCGAGGTCGCGGAGGCGCTGGCGGAGCTGACGCCGGGCGACCACGACAAGAAGTCCGCGCTGTTCAACAGCGGCGCCGAGGCCGTCGAGAACGCCGTCAAGATCGCCCGTGCGTACACCAAGCGGCAGGCCGTCGTCGTCTTCGACCACGGCTACCACGGGCGTACGAACCTCACGATGGCGCTGACCGCCAAGAACATGCCGTACAAGCACGGCTTCGGGCCGTTCGCGCCCGAGGTGTACCGGGTGCCGGTGGCGTACGGCTACCGCTGGCCGACCGGGCCTGAGAACGCGGGCCCCGAGGCCGCCGCGCAGGCCATCGACCAGATGTCCAAGCAGGTCGGGGCCGAGAACATCGCCGCGATCATCATCGAGCCGGTGCTCGGCGAGGGCGGCTTCATCGAGCCGGCGAAGGGCTTCCTGCCGGCCGTGCGGAAGTTCGCCGCCGACCACGGGATCGTCTTCGTCGCCGACGAGATCCAGTCCGGCTTCTGCCGTACCGGCCAGTGGTTCGCCTGCGAGGACGAGGGCATCGTTCCGGACCTGATCACGACGGCGAAGGGCATCGCCGGCGGCCTCCCGCTCGCCGCGGTGACCGGCCGCGCCGAGATCATGGACGCCGCGCACGCCGGTGGCCTGGGCGGCACCTACGGCGGCAACCCGGTCGCCTGCGCCGGTGCGCTCGGCTCGATCGAGACCATGAAGGAGCTCGACCTCAACGCGAAGGCGAAGAACATCGAGGCGATCATGAAGGCCCGCCTCATCGCCATGTCCGAGAAGTTCGACATCGTCGGCGACGTCCGCGGCCGTGGCGCGATGATCGCCATCGAGCTGGTCAAGGACCGCACCACCAAGGAGCCGAACCCGGAGGCCACCGCCGCGCTCGCCAAGGCCTGCCACCAGGACGGGTTGCTGGTCCTGACCTGTGGCACTTACGGCAACGTGCTCCGCTTCCTGCCCCCGCTCGTCATCGGCGAGGACCTCCTGAACGAGGGCCTCGACATCATCGAGCAGGCCTTCGCCTCCATCTGAGCCGCCGCACACACCTCATGAACCCCACCGGCCCCAGCCCTGTCGTCCAGCGGGATTCCAGGGCAGGGACGGCGGCCGTCAGAGCGTGTGAAGAACGTGTGCGAGGTGGATGACGGGACGCGATTCCGCCTGTCGTACGCCCACCCCCTGCCGTAGGTTCTACCCAGATGAGAGATACACCCCGCTCACAGGGGACTGTGGGCGGCTACAGGCCGGGGCCTCCCCAGCTTCGACCTGGTCGTGCCCTCGCGCACACAACCGGAGCCTCTGGCTCTGGATCTCCTCACCGATCGGACAGTCGCCCGCCCCAAACCCCCCGGGGCGGCCGACCATCCGATCTGATCGGCCGCCCCGGAACCACCCCCCCCTGTTCCGGGGCGGCCGGCCTCCTTCCTCCTTCTCGGCCTTCCGGCCCTTCTCTTCGCGCTGATCACCTGGCAGGTCGTCGTCGACGGCCCGCTGCTGCGCCTCGACGCGCGCGTCAGCCGGGCCCTCGTCCACCCTGACCGGATCTCCGAACTCCTAGCTGACCTGGGCGGTGTCCCGGTCGCCGTGCCGGTTCTCGCGGTCGTCCTCGGGTACGCCGCCTGGCGTGCCCGCCGCAGTGGTACAGACCGCTGGTGGCTGCCGGCCACCGCGGCGGCCGTCCTGATGGCGCTCGTCCCGGCCCTGGTCGTCCCGCTGAAGGTACTGACGGACCGCCCCGGCACCCCGGCCGTGCCGCCCGCCACCGGCTACTACCCCTCCGGCCACACGGCCACGGCCGCCATCGCCTACGGCTGCGCCACCTTGCTCCTCCTTCCCTGGCTCCGCACGGCCCTGGCCCGCCGCGCCCTCGTCCTCCTCTGCGTCGCGCTCAACGCCGGCGTCGGCTTCGGCCTGGTCCGCCGCGGCTACCACTGGCCCCTCGACGTGGTGGCCAGCTGGTGCCTCGGTGCGGTGCTGCTGACGGCGTTCGTGCTGTGCGTGCGCCTGGGCGTCAGCCGAAGTAGCCGTCGAACGTCCGCTGGAACTCCCAGTTCGCATAGCGGTCCCAGTTGATCGACCACGTCATCAGGCCGCGCAGGGCGGGCCAGGTGCCGTGGGTGGCGTACGAGCCGCAGTTGCTCTTCTTCGTCAGGCAGTCGAGGGTTTTCACGACCTCGGCGGGAGCCACGTAGCCGTTGCCCGCGTTGACGGAGGCCGGCATGCCGATGGCGACCTGGTCGGGGCGCAGGGGTGGGAAGACGTTGCTCGCGTTGCCCGCGACCGGGAAGCCGGTGAGCAGCATGTCGGTCATGGCGATGTGGAAGTCGGCGCCGCCCATGGAGTGGTACTGGTTGTCGAGGCCCATGATCGGGCCCGAGTTGTAGTCCTGGACGTGGAGCAGGGTGAGGTCGTCGCGCAGGGCGTGGATCACCGGGAGGTAGGCGCCCGCTCTCGGGTCCTGTCCGCCCCACGGGCCCGTGCCGTAGTACTGGTAGCCGAGCTGGACGAAGAAGGTCTCCGGGGCCATCGTCAGCACGAAGTCGTCGCCGTACTTGGCCTTGAGGGTCTTCACGGCCGAGATCAGGTTCACGATCACCGGCGTCCTGGGGTTCTTGAAGTCCGTGTCGTCGGCGTTGAGGGAGAGCGAGTGGCCCTCGAAGTCGATGTCGAGGCCGTCGAGGCCGTACTCGTCGATGATCTTCGAGACGGAGGAGACGAAGGTGTCGCGGGCCGCGGTGGTCGTCAGCTGCACCTGGCCGTTCTGGCCGCCGATCGAGATCAGCACCTTCTTGCCGGCCGCCTGCTTGGCCTTGATCGCGGCCTTGAAGTCGGCGTCGCTCTCCACGTTCGGGCACTCGGCGACGGGGCAGCGGTTGAAGCGGATGTCGCCGGAGGTGACCGAGGTCGGCTCGCCGAAGGCCAGGTCGATGATGTCCCAGCTGTCGGGGACGTCGGCCAGGCGCGTGTAGCCGGAGCCGTTGGCGAAGCTGGCGTGGAGGTAGCCGACAAGGGCGTGCGGTGGGAGTTCCACGGGATTTCCGGTGCCCGCGGTCGTCGTCGCGGTCACCGTGGGCGTCTTCGCGGACTCGCCGGCGTCGTTGACCGCGGCGACCTGGAAGCCGTACGCCGTGGACGGCGCCAGTCCGGTCACGGTGGCCGAAGTGCCGGTCACCGTACGGACCTTGACCCCGTCGCGGTACAGGGCGTAGCCGGAGGCGCCGGTGACCGGGGACCAGGACAGCGCCACGCTGGTGGAGGTGACGGTGCCGACCTGCAGTCCCGTCGGCACGGCGGGCGGCTGGCCCGCGTCCACGCCCGGCCCGGTGAGCGATATGTCGTCGGCGTGGTAGGCGCCGGTGCCGTACCAGCCGTGCGTGTAGATCGTGACCTTGGTGGTGGCGGCGCCGGTGCGGAAGGTCGTGGTGAGCTTCTGCCAGTCGGGGGCGGACTGGGTCCATGCGGAGACGTCGGTGGTGCCGGTGCCGGTCGCGCCCAGATAGACGTAGGAGCCGCGGACGTAACCGGAGAGCGTGTACTGCGAGTCGGGCTTCACGGTCACCGTCTGCGCGCACCGGGCGTTGTCGCTGCCGGCCGGGGTGGCCTGGAGCGCGGAACCACCAGTGCGTACGGGCGAGTTGACCGTCGTACCGGAGGTGCAGGTCCACCCGTCGAGGGCGGATTCGAAACCTCCGTTACGGGCCAGGTCCGCGTCGGCCGCACGGGCGGCCGACGAGAGCGCGGTGATCCCGGGCACGGCCAGGACGGTGGCCGTGAGGGCGGCGACGAAGGGTCTGGTGCGATCCACAAGGGCCTCCGGGCATGGGGGAATTGGAGGGTGGAGCGCCGCACAATTTGGTCCAGACCAATCACCTTGTCAAGACTTCCAGCAACGATCTGACAGCCGGCACGGACAGCGCCCCGAAGGGGCGCGGGGAACTGCGCGACCAGCCACGAGACAGCCGCAGCCGACAGACAACCCCTCGCGGCACCCCTTTAGTCGCCGGCCAACCCAGCCGCAGCCTCATGCATAGCCAGTTCCAGCAGCCCCGCATCCGTGAGCGTGCCGGACCCGTCCGGTGGGACCAGCCACCGGACTCCCCCGGTGGCGCGTCCCGGATAAGGCACGACGATCCACGTCCCCGCCCCCGCCGTGCGGATCCCCGTGCCGAGCCAGCGCGCGGCCGTGCCCGGCGGCACGAAGAAGCCCATCCGCGCGTCACCGAAGTCGGCCAGCACGGGCCCGAGTTGGTCGATGATGCGGGTCAGCACGTCGAGGGTGGGGTAGCCGAGCGCACCCGGCAGGATCAGGACGTCCCAGGCTTTGCCGGCCGGAAGCAGCGCGACCCCAAGGGGGTTGCGCTCCCACTCCCAGCGGCACGCCTCGGGGTCCGGTGCGACGGACGCTAGCCACTCGACCGCCGTCTTCGCCCCTGTCATGAGAAGACCTCCTCGTCTCTCGTCGACGCAGAGCGCGTCACGAGGGAGACGGAGGTCTCCCGGCGGCATTACGCGGGTTCGCTCAACTCGTCGGAGTGAACTGAAGCAAAGGCCAGTGAACTGAAGCAGAGACCCGCGTCAGCATCACCGTCAGCTGTCGAAGCCGAGCCCCAGCCGGTCCATCGTCCTCAGCCACAGATTGCGCCGCCCACCGTGCGCGTCCGCGCGGGCCAGCGACCACTTCGTCAGCGCGATCCCGGTCCAGGCGAAGGGCTCCGGCGGAAACGGCAGCGGTTTCTTGCGCACCATCTCGAGCTCCGTACGTTCCGTGCGCTCCCCCGCGAGCAGGTCCAGCATCACGTCGGCGCCGAAGCGGGTGGCGCCGACGCCCAGGCCCGTGAACCCGGCCGCGTACGCCACCTTGCCCTGGTGCGCGGTGCCGAAGAACGCCGAGAAGCGCGAGCAGGTGTCGATCGCGCCGCCCCACGCGTGCGTGAAGCGCACGCCCTCCAGCTGCGGGAAGCAGGTGAAGAAGTGCCCGGCGAGCTTGGCGTACGTCTCCGGCCGGTCGTCGTACTCGGCGCGCACCCGGCCGCCGTACGGGTAGACCGCGTCGTAACCGCCCCACAGGACGCGGTTGTCGGCGGACAGCCGGAAGTAGTGGAACTGGTTCGCCGAGTCCCCGAGGCCCTGGCGGTTCTTCCAGCCGATGGAGGCGAGTTGATCGGCCGTCAGCGGCTCGGTCATCAGCGCGTAGTCGTAGACCGGGACGGTGTACGCCCGGACCCGCTTGACCAGGCTCGGGAAGATGTTGGTGCCGAGCGCGACGTGGCGGGCGCGGAGGGAGCCGTAGGGGGTGCGTACGGCCATACCGGCGCCGTACGGCTTCAAGGTGAGCGCGGGGGTGTGCTCGTAGACGCGGACACCGAGTTCGAGGCACGCGCGCTTGAGGCCCCAGGCGAGCTTGGCGGGGTGGAGCATGGCGACGCCCCGGCGGTCGAAGAGGCCCGCCTGGAAAGTCGGTGAGTCGACTTGTTCCCGTACTGATTCGGCGTCCAGGAACTCGACGCCGTCGGCCAGCCCCCGCTGCTCCATCTCCTCGTACCAGTCGCGCAGTTCCCACGCCTGGTACGTCTCGGTGGCGACGTCGATCTCGCCGGTCCGCTCGAAGTCGCAGTCGATGGAGTAGCGGGCGACCGCCGCCTCGATCGCGTCGAGGTTGCGGGCGCCCAGCCGCTCCAGCTTGTGGATCTCGTCCGGCCAGCGGGCGAGCCCGTTGGCCAGGCCGTGCGTGATCGAGGCGGCGCAGAAGCCGCCGTTGCGGCCCGAGGCGGCCCAGCCCACCTCGCGGCCCTCCACCAGCACCACGTCCCGCCCCGGGTCGCGCTCCTTGGCGATCAGTGCGGTCCACAGTCCGCTGTAGCCACCGCCGACGACCAGCAGATCGCAGGTCTCGGCGCCGGTGAGGGCGGGCTCGGGGTGGGGCTTTCCGGGGTCGTCCAGCCAGTACGAGACCGGCTGGGCTTCAGAGAGTGCCTTTGTCCAGTCACTGCCACGGCTCATGGCGCTCGGGGCCATGATGTCAACTCCCTACAGGGGATTACGAAGGCTTATGCCTTTTGCTTGTTACGGCGATTACTGATGACCATAGAAGCCAGGACGAGCAGTACGGCGACCAGGAACATGGCCGTACCGATGACATTGATCTGAACGGGTGTGCCGCGCTGCGCCGAGCCCCAGACGAACATGGGGAAGGTGACGGTCGAGCCCGCGTTGAAATTGGTGATGATGAAATCGTCGAAGGAGAGCGCGAAGGCGAGCAGCGCGCCCGCGGCGATTCCCGGGGCCGCGATCGGCAGGGTGACCCGGACGAAGGTCTGGAACGGGCCGGCGTACAGATCCTGCGCCGCCTGCTCCAGCTTCGGGTCCATCGACATCACGCGCGCCTTGACGGCCGTCACGACGAAGCTGAGGCAGAACATGATGTGGGCGATCAGGATCGTCCAGAATCCCAACTGTGCACCCATGTTGAGGAACAGGGTGAGCAGCGAGGCCGCCATGACGACCTCGGGCATCGCCATCGGCAGGAAGATCAGGGAGTTGACGGCACCCCGCGCGCGGAACCGGTAGCGGACCAGCGCGAAGGCGATCATCGTGCCGAGGAGCGTGGCGCCGAGCGTCGCCCAGAACGCGATCTGGAGGCTGAGCGACAGCGAGCCGCACATGTCGGCGACACCGCACGGGTCCTTCCAGGCGTCCGTGGAGAACTCCTGCCATTCGTAATTGAAGCGCCCCTTCGGGTTGTTGAAGGAGAACACCGTGACGACGACGTTCGGCAGCAGGAGATAGCCGAGGGTCAGCAGTCCCGCGATGACGACGAAATGGCGCTTGAGCCAGTTGACGAAGGCCATTTAAACCAGATCCTCCGTTCCGGACCTGCGAATGTAGAGGGTGACCATGATGAGGATCGCGGCCATCAGGATGAAGGAGAGGGCCGCGGCCGTCGGATAGTCGAGAATCCGCAGGAACTGGGTCTGGATGACATTGCCGACCATGCGGGTGTCGGTCGAGCCGAGCAGATCGGCGTTGACATAGTCACCGGCCGCCGGGATGAACGTCAGCAGCGTGCCGGAGACGACACCCGGCATCGACAGCGGGAAGGTGACCTTCCGGAAGGTCGTGATCGGCTTGGCGTACAGATCCCCCGCCGCCTCGTGCAGCCGTCCGTCGATGCGCTCCAGCGAGGAGTACAGCGGCAGGATCATGAACGGCAGGAAGTTGTACGTCAGACCGCACACGACCGCCAGCGGAGTCGCCAGCACGCGGTCGCCGGAGGTCCAGCCGAGCCAGCTGGTGACGTCCAGGACGTGCAGCGTGTTGAGGGCGCCGACGACCGGGCCGCCGTCCGCGAGGATCGTCTTCCAGGCGAGCGTACGGATCAGGAAGCTGGTGAAGAACGGCGCGATCACCAGGATCATGATCAGGTTCCGCCAGCGGCCCGCGCGGAACGCGATCAGGTACGCCAGCGGATAGCCGAGGACCAGACACAGGATCGTCGCCGCACCGGCGTACAGCACCGAGCGCAGGAACTGCGGCCAGTACTCGGACAGCGCGTCCCAGTACGTCGCGAAGTGCCAGGTGACCTTGTAGCCCTCCTCCAGGGAGCCCGTCTGCACGGACGTGGAGGCCTGGTAGATCATCGGCATCGCGAAGAAGACCAGCAGCCAGAGAATGCCGGGCAGCAGCAGCCAGTACGGCGTCCAGCGGCCCCGCTTGCGCGGCGGCTTCTTCGCCGGCGCGCCCGGCGCGAGAGGCGGTGGCGCCTCAGTGAGGGTCGCCATCAGACCGCCGCCTCTTCTTCGATCCCGGCGTCGATGTCCTGAGCGGCGTCGAGGCCGAAGGTGTGCGCCGGGCTCCAGTGCAGGACGACGTCGGCGCCGGGGACGAGCCGGGTGTCACGGTCGATGTTCTGGGCGTAGACCTCGAACTCGGGGCAGACCGGGCTGTCGATGACGTACTGCGTGGAGACCCCGATGAACGACGTGGCCGCGATCTTGCCGGTGATGCGGTTGCGGGCCTCGGGGATCTCGCCCGCGTCGTCCACGTGGGTGAGGGTGATCTTCTCCGGGCGGACGCCGACCAGCACCTTGCCGCCGGTCGTCGTGGGCGCGGAACAGCGCACCTCGGGCAGGACGAGCTTGCCGCCGCCGGCCCGGACGACGATCTCACCGCCGGTCTTGTTGTCGACCTCGGCCTCGATCAGGTTGGACGTCCCGAGGAAGTTGGCGACGAACGTGGTCTTGGGGTTCTCGTACAGGTCGGCGGGCGAGCCGAGCTGCTCCACTCGGCCCGCGTTCATCACGGCGACCCGGTCGGCCATCGTCATGGCCTCCTCCTGGTCGTGCGTGACGTGCACGAAGGTGATGCCGACCTCGGTCTGGATGCGCTTGAGCTCCAGCTGCATCTGACGGCGCAGCTTGAGGTCGAGGGCGCCGAGGGGCTCGTCGAGGAGGAGCACCTTGGGGGTGTTGATCAGCGCCCGGGCCACGGCCACACGCTGCTGCTGGCCGCCGGAGAGCTGATGCGGCTTCTTGCGTGCCTGCTCGCCGAGCTGCACCAGGTCGAGCATGTCCCCGACCTGCTTCTTCACCGACTTGATGCCGCGCCGGCGCAGGCCGAAGGCGACGTTCTCGAAGATGTCGAGGTGCGGGAAGAGGGCGTACGACTGGAAGACCGTGTTCACCGGCCGCTTGTACGGCGGCAGGTTGGTGACCTCCTGGTCGCCGAGGTGGACGCTGCCGCTCGTCGGCTCCTCGAGTCCCGCGATCATGCGCAGAGTCGTGGTCTTGCCGCAGCCGGAGGCGCCGAGCAGGGCGAAGAACGAGCCCTGCGGCACGGTCAGGTCGAGCGGGTGTACGGCGGTGAAGGAGCCGTAGGTCTTGCTGATCCCGGAGAGGCGGACGTCACCGCTGCTGTCGTTCGTCATCGTCGTCACGCCCCTGTCAGCTTCGCGAACTTCTCTTCATAGGCCGTCTCTTCCTTCGAGCTCAGCGAGCGGAAGGCATGGGACTTCGCGGCCATTTCCTTGTCCGGGATGATCAGCGGGTTGTCCGCCGCGTCCTCGTCGATCTCCGCGAGATAGGGCTTCACTCCGTCCACGGGACAGACGTAGTTGATGTAGGCGGCCAGTTCGGCGGCCGGCTCCGGCTCGTAGTAGTAGTCCATGAGCCGCTCGGCGTTCGTCTTGTGGCGTGCCTTGTTGGGGATCAGCATGTTGTCGGTCGACGTCATGTAGCCGCTGTCCGGGATGACGAAGTCGACGTCCGGGCTGTCCGCCTTGAGCTGTACGACGTCACCGGCCCACGCGATACAGGCCGCGAAGTCGCCGCTGGTGATGTCGGACGTGTAGTCGTTGCCGGTGAAGCGGCGGATCTGGCCCTTGTCGACGGCCTTCTGGAGCCGGGCGATCGCCGCGTCGTAGTCGTCGTCCGTGAACTTCGCCGGGTCCTTGCCCATGTCCAGCAGCGTCATGCCGACGCTGTCGCGCATCTCGGTGAGGAAGCCGATGCGGCCCTTGAGCTTGGGGTTGTCGAGCAGGTCGGAGACCGACTTCACCTCGATGCCGTCGAGCGCCTTCTTGTTGTACGCGATGACGGTCGAGATGCCCTGCCAGGGGTACGAGTAGGCGCGTCCGGGATCCCAGTCCGGGCTGCGGAACTGGCTGGACAGATTGGCGTACGCGTGGGGCAGGTTGGACGGGTCCAGTTTCTGGACCCACCCCAGGCGGATGAGGCGCCCGGCCAGCCAGTCGGTGAGGACGATGATGTCGCGGCCGGTGTCCTGGCCCGCGGCGAGCTGCGGCTTGATCTTGGCGAAGAACTCGTTGTTGTCGTTGATGTCCTCGGTGTATTTGACCTTGATGCCGGTCCGCTCGGTGAACGCGTCGAGGGTGGGGTGGCGCTTCTCGCTCTCGTCGATGTCGATGTACTCGGTCCAGTTGGAGAAGCTGATCTCCTTCTCCTTCGCCGAGTAGTCCTCCGCGGAGGTGCCGCCCTCCGACTTGCCCGCCGCGGGGATCCCGCAGGCGCTCAGCGCCCCGAGGCCGCCGACCGCGAGCGCGCCGCCCGCGGAGGCGCGCAGCAGCGAACGACGGGTGAGGGCGGCCCTGCCGCTCCGGAGGCTGCGCCGCATGGCGGCCAGCTGGACCGGAGTCAGCGGTTCGGGCTCGTACTGCTCCATGCGCTTGGTGCCCTTTCGGAGGATGGGCGGCCGCGGGTCGGGCGGCCTGTCTGCTAGCGGTCCCCGAAGATCGTGCGGTGCCAGTCCTTTCTGGGCACCGCCGTGTTGTCGAACATGACGTGTTTGATCTGGGTGTACTCCTCGAAGGAGTAGGTTGACATGTCCTTACCGAAGCCGGACGCCTTGTAGCCGCCGTGCGGCATCTCGCTGATGATCGGAATGTGGTCGTTGACCCACACGCACCCGGCCTTGATCTCGCGGGTCGCGCGGTTCGCCCGGTAGACGTCCCTGCTCCACGCGGAGGCGGCCAGGCCGTACGGGGTGTCGTTGGCGAGCCGGATGCCGTCGTCGTCGCTGTCGAAGGGAAGGACGACGAGGACCGGGCCGAAGATCTCGGACTGGACGATCTCGCTGCCCTGGGACGCGTCGGCGATCAGGGTGGGCCGGTAGAACGCGCCATTCTTCAGGTCGCCCTGTGGTGCCTCACCACCGGTGACCACGCGCGCGTAGGCACGCGCCCGGTCGACGAAACCGGCGACGCGGTCGCGCTGGACGTGCGAGATGAGAGGGCCGAGATCGGTGGTGCTCTGGAAGGGGTCGCCGAGGCGGACGGTGTCCATGAGGGCGGCGGTCCGCTCCACGAATACGTCATAGAGCGGCCGTTGCACGTACGCGCGCGTGGCGGCCGTGCAGTCCTGGCCGGTGTTGATGAGGGCGCCCGCGACGGCGCCGTTGACGGCCGCCTCGAGATCGGCGTCGTCGAAGACGACGAAGGGGGCCTTGCCGCCCAGCTCCAGGTGGATGCGCTTGACGGTGGCGGTGGCGATCTCGGCGACGCGCTTGCCGACGGCCGTGGAGCCGGTGAAGGAGGTCATGGCGACGTCGGGATGCCCGACGAGATGCTCGCCGGCTTCCTTGCCCGTCCCGGTCACGATGTTGATGACACCGTCCGGGATACCGGCCTCGGTGGCGGCCTCGGCGAAGAGGAGCGAGGTCAGCGGGGTGAGTTCGGCGGGCTTCAGGACGATGGTGTTGCCCGCGGCGATCGCCGGGAGGACCTTCCAGGCGGCCATCTGGAGGGGGTAGTTCCAGGGCGCGATGGAGCCGACGACGCCGATGGGTTCACGCCGGATGTACGACGTGTGGTCGCCGGAGTACTCCCCCGCCGACTGCCCCTGGAGGTGCCGGGCGGCCCCCGCGAAGAACGCGGTGTTGTCGATGGTGCCGGGGACGTCGAATTCACGCGTCAGCTTCAGCGGCTTGCCGCACTGCAGGGACTCGGCGCGGGCGAATTCGTCCGCCCGGTCGGCGAGCACGGCGGCGAAGCGGTGCATCGCGTCCGAACGCTCGCCGGGTGTGGTCGCGGCCCAGCCCAGGAATGCGGCGCGCGCGGCAGCGACAGCCGCGTCGACGTCGCCCGTGCCGGCCAGCTCGTACGTGTAGACGTCCTCGCCGGTCGCCGGGTCGACGACCGTGTGCGTACGACCTGAGGTGCCCTTCGTCAGCCGGCCCGCGATGAACTGCGCACCGGCCGCGAGGCGCTCCTGCGCGGGGAATCGGTCTGAGGTTCCCGGGTAGTGCATGTCGTCGCTCTCCTCCGCCGTCGCCCCTGGTGATCAGGGTGGGTGGCGTAGCTTCAGCTCGATTTGAGTGCCGATCCTGACAGAGCTATAGGCGTCCAACAAGTGATTCCGTTGTTGCCTTTTGGTTACGCGACGGAATCTGTCGACCAGGTGTCGAGTCGGCATGAGAAAGGGGGGACGGATTGTCAGTGGTGGCTGCCACACTCGCATGCATGGGGAAGATCGATTCTTGGGACGCCCTGGTCAGGGAGGTCCGCGCGGGGGCGAGAGTGAAGTATCTGCACTTCTGGGGGCACCGGGCGCGGGCGGACGGTCGGGTCGGGGCGAGCTGTCTGAGTCAGTGGTGGCCATCGCCCTTCGAAGTGGACGGCGTGACCTATGAGACCGCCGAGCACTGGATGATGGCCAGCAAGGCACGGCTGTTCGGGGACGCGGAGGCCGAGCGGCGGGTGCTGGCCGCAGGGCATCCCGCCGAGGCCAAGAAGGCCGGGCGGCTCGTGCGCGGTTTCGACGAGGCGATATGGGAGCGGGAGCGGTTCGCGATCGTGATCGAGGGCAGCGTCCACAAGTTCACCGCGCACGCCGAGCTCCGGGACTTTCTGCTGGGCACGGGCGATCGGGTGCTGGTGGAGGCGAGTCCGCTGGATCGGGTGTGGGGGATCGGGCTGACGGCGGACGACGAGGCCGCGATGGATCCGGAGCGGTGGCGGGGGATGAATCTGCTGGGGTTCGCGTTGATGGGGGCGCGGGAGAGGTTGGTGGCGGGTGGGTAGTGAGGCGGGAGTGGCGGGTGGGTGGTGACGCGAGGGTTCCGGCTGGGTGGGGAGGCCCGCCGGGGGGCGGGTCGGCGATGAGACACCGAGGGCGGCTGGGTCAGGGCGCGGGGTGACGGCTGAGCGGAGGGGGCACGGGTCGCGGCTCGGACGTTGCGCCCCGGGAGGGCTCGGCGGTGACACCGAGGTGGCGGCTGAGCTGTGAAGCTGGGGGTGGCTGCGCGGGATCGCGGCTCGCGCGTTGCGGCGCCCCGAGGGCGGCTCGACGGTGACACCGAGGCGGGCGGCTGAGCTGTGAAGCCGGGGCTAGCTGCGCGGGATCGCGGCTCGCGCGTTGCGGCGCCCCGAGGGCGGCTCGACGGTGACACCGAGGCGGGCGGCTGAGCTGTGAAGCCGGGGCTAGCTGCGCGGGATCGCGGCTCAGACGTTGCGGCGCCCCGAGGGCGGCTCGACGGTGACACCGAGGCGGGCGGCTGAGCTGTGAAGCCGGGGCTAGCTGCGCGGGATCGCGGCTCGCGCGTTGCGGCGCCCCGAGGGCGGCTCGACGGTGACACCGAGGCGGGCGGCTGAGCTGTGAAGCTGGGGGTGGCTGCGCGGGATCGCGGCTCGGACGTTGCGGCGCCCCGAGGGCGGCTCGACGGTGACACCGAGGGTGGATGAGCGGGGGCGTCCAAGGGCCGGTCGGCTGATCGAGTTGCCGTCAGAGCGCTATGAACAGCACGATCATGCCGATGCCCAGGGCGATGCCGACCGCGCCGCAGATGATGCCGGCCAGGGCGTGGCCGGCGTTCGTGGCCTCGCCCTTGCGGGCCTTGCCGCGGCCGAGTACGCCGAAGATCACGGCGAGGATGCCGAGGACGATGGCCAGCGGCCATAGGCAGAAGACGACGGCCGCGCAGATGCCGAGCACGAGGCTTGCCGTGCCCATCCCGTTGGCCGGCGCGGGATGCATACCGGGCCAGCCGTAGTGGCCTACACCGGGCGGGGTCGGATATCCGGGACCTGTGGGGTAGCCGGGGCTGGCGGGGTAGCCGGGGTCGGGCTGGTAGACCGCGTCGGTCGGGGTCGGGTAGCCCTGACCGGCCGGGTAGCCGTAACCCGCCGGGTAGCTGGGGCCTGCCGGGTAGCCGTATGCGACCTGGCCGGGGCCGTCGGGGGCTATGGGCGGCGGGGGGACGGGGTGGCCGTGGTCGTGCGGAGTGGTCGGGGCGGGCGGGGCGAAGGGGTTGGATGAGCCGTTGGCTGGGGGTGTGGGCGTTGGGGGTGCGAAAGGGTTCGCCCAGGGCTGGGGTGCCTGGGTCGGCTGAGGTTGGGCCTGCGTGGGGGCCGGCTCCACCGGGTTCGCCCACGCCTGGTCGGCGTCCGCCGTGGCAGGGGGTGTGCCCATCGACGGGACCGACGTCACTGTCGGCTGATCGTGGACGGAGGGGGCGGGGCCGGTGTCGTCCGCGGGCGGAGACCATGGGTTCGGCCCGGGACGGGCGTCGGCAGGGCTGCTCGCCGAGTCCGCGCGTCCCGCCATCGACTCCCCGCGTCCACGCCCACTCGCCGGGTCCGCGCGTCCCGCCAGCGACCCCCCACGACCACTCGACGGCTCCGCCTTCCCCAGGTCGACGGACTCCGCACCCCCGGCCAGCGGCACCTCCGCCGCGTCGGCCACTGCCGCGCCCGGCGCTGTGGCTGCGTCGGCGTCGCCTGGCGGCGTCGGCCAGACTGCTGCGGCGTTCTCACGCGCTTCCGGCGTCTGCGCGTCGTCGGACATGCGCGGGGCCCCCTCTGTCGTGCGTGCCGTCATGCTACGGCCCGTGCCACGACGGCAGGGGCCCGGCCTACGATGATCCCCGAGTCATCGATCAGCCGATCACCCGCGTCCCGCCGGACACCGGCCGGGGACGCCGTTCCCGGGGAGGAACCTTGACCCAGTACGTCGCCGCAGGCGCCCCGCGCGACCTGCACGCCTTCATCGCCGGACTGCCCAAGGCCGAACTGCATGTGCATCACGTCGGCTCCGCCTCCCCCCGGATCGTCTCCGAACTGGCCGCGCGCCACCCCGACTCCAAGGTGCCCACCGACCCCGAGGCCCTGGTCGACTACTTCACCTTCACGGACTTCGCCCATTTCATCGAGGTGTACCTGTCCGTCGTCGACCTGATCCGCACGCCGGAGGACGTACGTCTGCTGACGTACGAGGTGGCCCGTGACATGGCCCGGCAGCAGGTGCGCTACGCCGAGCTGACCATCACGCCGTACTCCTCGACCCGGCGCAACATCGACGAGGGCGCCTTCATGGACGCCATCGAGGACGCCCGCAAGGCCGCGGAGGCCGACTTCGGGACCGTACTGCGCTGGTGCTTCGACATCCCCGGCGAGGCGGGGCTCGAAGCCGCCGAGGAGACGACTCGGCTGGCCACCGACGACCGGCTGCGCCCCGAGGGGCTGGTGTCGTTCGGGCTCGGCGGGCCCGAAATCGGCGTGCCGAGGCCGCAGTTCAAGCCGTTCTTCGACCGCGCGCTGGCCGCCGGCCTCCGGTCGGTGCCGCACGCCGGTGAGACGACCGGCCCGGAGACGGTGTGGGACGCCATCACCGAGCTGCGTGCCGAGCGCATCGGGCACGGCACCAGTTCCGCCAAGGACGCGAAGCTGCTCGCGCACCTCGCCGAGCACCGCATCGCGCTGGAGGTGTGCCCGACCTCCAACATCGCCACCCGCGCGGTCCGCACCCTCGACGAGCACCCCATCAAGGAGTTCGTGCGGTCCGGCGTCCTGGTCACCATCAACTCCGACGACCCGCCGATGTTCGGCACCGACCTCAACAACGAGTACGCGGTCGCCGCCAAGCTCCTCGAACTCGATGAGCGCGGCCTCGCCGACCTCGCGAAGAACGCGGTCGAGGTGTCCTTCCTCGACGAGCCCGGCAAGACCCGGATCAAGGACGAGATCGACGCCTACACCTCGACCTGGCTCGCGCCATGACCTCCACCACAATGACGCCCATGCAGAACGTGACCGCCGTAGCCCACCGCGGCGACCCCTACCGGCTCCGCGAGAACACGCTCGGCTCGCTGCGTTCCGCGCTCAGACAGGGCGCGGACGCGGTCGAGATCGACGTACGGCTGACCCGGGACGGCGTGCCCGTGCTGCTGCACGACGACACGCTCAAGCGGCTGTGGGAGCACGACCGGCCGCTGAGCTCGCTGTCGGCGGCCGAGGTGCACGGGCTCACGGACGGCGGGGTGCCGACGCTGGCTCAGGCCCTCGCCGCCACCGACGGCCACCGGGTCATGCTCGACCTGCCCGGCGGGCCGAGTGCGAAGGCGGTCCGCCGGGTCGTGGGCGTCGTACGGGAGTCGGGGGCGGCCGACCGCGTGTACTACTGCGCCGACGCCGGCGCGATGCTCAACGTGCGCGCCGCCGACCCGGCCGCCGAGATCGCGCTGACCTGGACGACGCTGGCGCCCGCGCGGCCCGTCCTGCTGGACGCGGTGCGGCCCCGGTGGCTCAACTACCGCTTCCCTCTGGTCGACCGCGACCTCGCCGGCCGCCTCCACGCGGACGGCTATCTGATCTCCGTCTGGACGCCCGACACCCGCCGCTCCATGCGCCGGCTCGTCGACATCGGCGTCGACTCGATCACCACGAACCGCATCGACGCACTCTGCACCCTGCGCGGACCCCGGGGCACTACAGGCGCGAACGCTGAGCCACCGTCGCCGGGTCGGCGGGGGTCGCTCGCGTGACGTACTGGGGTACGGGAGCGGTGTCCTTGCCGTTGTCGCGGACCAGGCCGTAGCGGATGGCGCCCTGGTCGGGGCCGTTCTGGATGTCCTCGGTCACCTTGTCCCAGCTGGACGGGAAGACGGTCAGGCCGTACGAGGCGCCGCGCTCGTTGACGTTGAGGGTGACGGTTCCGTCGACGTAGAAGAACTCGTTCTGCCACATCTGCTGGGTGCCGTCCGGGAGGTCCGTGTAGCCGATGTCCGGGCCGCCCATGCCGGTGACGTAGCCGCGGTCGGAGCCGTCCCCGATGACGTCGTCCATACGACGGC
Source organism: Streptomyces sp. NBC_00457 (assembly GCF_036014015.1). Classification (NCBI taxonomy): domain Bacteria; kingdom Bacillati; phylum Actinomycetota; class Actinomycetes; order Kitasatosporales; family Streptomycetaceae; genus Streptomyces; species Streptomyces sp. NBC_00457. The sequence continues at coordinate 3,368,693 of NZ_CP107905.1, forward strand.
CGCCACCGGAGGCGACGTGGAAGAGCTTGCCCTTCAGACCGGTCCAGGTCGGCATGGTCAGCCCACCGGGCCGGTCGTGCGGGGCGATCTGCCAGCGGACCAGGACGTAGCCCTGGCCGCTGAGCGTCACGTTCTCCCCGCGGTGCTGCATCACGGTCCTCGCGCCGCCGGTGCTGGTGATGCCGGACTCGGGGCGAAGCGGGAGGGCGGCGGGCCGGGTGTTCGGGTCCGGTGCCTGGTCGACGGCGTCCACGACGGTGCCGTACAGGTCGGGCTGCCGCGTCGGGGACGGTGAAGGTGACGCCGTGGGCGAGGCGGGCGCGGAAGGGGCCGGCGGGCGGGCCGTGCTCGCCGCGGTCGGGGCCGCCGCGCGCGGGGGCGGGTCGGCCGGGGGCTGGGTGACGACGTACGCACCACCCGCCACGATGCTCGCGCCGGCCGTCATCGCGACGGCGGGCTTGGTCAGCGCGCCCAGCACCTTCGCGGACCAGCCGATGGAGGTGGCGGCCACGGCCGTCTTGCCGCCGAAGGCCAGCGACAGGGTGAAGCCGACCGGGAGCGGCACGAGCGCGATCCCGACGAGCAGCCGCTCGGCCGGTACGACGGCCTGGCGGGCGTCGCCGCAGTAGCCGCAGCCGCGGATGTGCCGGGCCAGCCGCTTGCGCCAGACGGAGTCGGGGCCGCCGTTCCAGCGGGCCGTGACCTCGCGCAGTTCGGGGCAGGCGCCATCCAGGGCGCGCACGATGCCGCGCGCGTTCTCCACGCGTTCCTTCAGCCGCTGGACGCGAACGGCGGCATGCTGGCGGCTGATGCCGGCGGCCGAGGCCAGCTCACGCCGGGTGAGTTCACCGGCGACCTCCAGCCACCACAGCGACAGCAGCTGCCGGTCCTCGTCGTCGAGCCAGCGCACCGCCTCCGCGACCTCGCGGCGCTGGCCCTCCAACTGGAGCCGCAGCACGGTGAGTTCGGCGAAGTCGGTGGCCTCGTGCGCCGCGGACTCGTCCAGCCGGTCGGGCTGCTTGCGGCGTGCCCGGTCCCGGATCTGCCGCATGGCGATCGCCACCAGCCAGGACCGGAAGCTGTCCGGGTCGCGCAGCGAGCCGAGGTTGTCGACGGCCCGCAGCATCGTCTCTTGTACGACGTCGTCGACATCGGCATGACCGTTCAGGGCGCGGCCGACGATGTTGTAGACCAGCGGCAGCCAGCCCGCGACCAGCTCGTCCAGCGCCTGCCGGTCGCCGGCCTGCGCCGCCGCGATGGTGGATCGCCACTGCCGCCCTTCCACAATCGTCCTCTCCTGTGTCATTCCGTGTCCGTACGCACCTTGTCAGCCGTGACTGTGTGGCTCGCCATGAGGAAGATCACAGATACGGAGACGGGGTGAAGGCGGCCTCGATAACAGTTTTTCGGTGCCGGTGCCGGTCCCGTAGGGGCGATCCCCGGGAACTCCAGTGCCGAGGGCGGGAATTGCTCGGGGTTCCACCAGGGTGGGTGCCCTCCTCGGTGACGATCCGGGCATCGTCGTACTCGCAGAGGATCATCACAAACGCCCAGCCGCCCCCCCCTGGAGCAGCCCATGCGCACCTCTGTCCTCGCCGCCTGTGTCGCCGTCGCCCTGACCGCGGGCCCGCTGGCGGCCCCCGCGTTAGCCGCGCCCCCGTCGGCCTCCGCGTCGGCCTCCGTCCGCGCCGCGGCGGGCCCGGACGCGGAGGCCCTGTGCGCCGCGATCGCCGGGCTTCCGGACGAGGACGCGACGGCCGCCCTGGTCCGGGTCGGCGGCACAGGGGGCAGCTGGCACGGCAGCTCGGGCGTGCGGGACCTGGTCAGCGGGCAGGCGGCGGATCCGGATGCGCGGTTCCGGGCCGGTTCGACGACGAAGGTGGTGACGGCGGCCGTCGTCCTGCAGCTCGCGGCGGAACGCGCGGTCGACCTGAACCGGCCGGTGCAGCACTACCTCCCCGGCCTGCTGAGCAAGCGCTTCAAGCCGATCACGGTACGGCAGCTGCTGAACCACACCAGCGGCATCCAACCCGGCGACGCCCTCGGTGACACCCTGGAGGAGGCGTACGAGCACCGCTTCGACACGCTTTCGCCGCGGCAGGTGGTGGCGTCGGCGGTGGCGAAGGGGCCGGAGTTCCGCCCCGGGAAGCAACAGCATTACCTCAACATCAACTACACGGTGCTCGGGATGCTGATCGAGAAGGTGACCGGACACTCGTACGCCACCGAGGCCACCCGTCGCGTGCTGCACCCCGCGGGAATGTGGGACACGTACTTTCCGGGCACCGATCCGCGCATCCTCGGCCCGCACAACCGCGGATACCAGCAGATGAAGCAGCCGGACGGGACGACCCGGCTGGTCGACGTCACCGAGTGGAACCAGGCGGACCGCTGGGCGGCCGGCGACATGATCTCCACGACCGCCGACCTGGAGCGGTTGATCGACACGCTCTTCCGAGGGCGGATCGTGCCCCAGCCGCAGCTGCGGGAGATGTTCACGGTGCCGCGCGTCAAGGACACGACCATGAAGGACGCGACGATGAGCGCGGGGCTCCAGCGGTTCGTGTACGAGGGGAAGGTCTACTGGATCAAGACAGGGGCTCGGTACGGCTACAGCACGGCGATCGGCGCGACCCGCGGCCTGAGCCGGACGGTCGTCTACTCGCTCAACGACACGAACGCCAAGGACCAGGACATGAACCCGGTCGCGGAGCGGATCGTAGGGGCGGCGCTCAAGCAGGGCGTGAGTGGGCGAGACCACTTGTGCAACTAGTTGCATAATCGGCGGGCCGTCCTCTACAACAGTCGAATGAGCCGTTACCCGCATCTGCTGACCCCCCTCGACCTGGGCTTCACCACCCTCCCCAACCGCGTGCTCATGGGCTCCATGCACGTCGGCCTGGAGGAGGCGGAGCGCGGTTTCGAGCGGATGGCCGCCTTCTACGCCGCCCGCGCCAGGGGCGGCGTAGGACTGATCGTCACCGGGGGCATCGCGCCCAACGAGGAGGGCCGACCATACGAGGGCGGCGCGAAGCTGACCACCGACGCCGAGGCGGAGCAGCACACGGTCATCACCGAGGCCGTGCACCGCGAGGACGGGCGGATCGCGATGCAGATCCTGCACTTCGGCCGGTACGCGTACCACCAGGACCTCGTCGCCCCGAGCCCCCTCCAGGCGCCCATCAGCCCCTTCCAGCCGCGAGAGCTCAGCGACGAGGACGTGGAGCGGACGATCGACGACTACGCGCGCGCCGCCCGTCTCGCCCGGCAGGCCGGGTACGACGGGGTCGAGATCATGGGCTCCGAGGGCTATCTGATCAACGAGTTCATCGCGGCGCAGACCAATCACCGCACCGACCGCTGGGGCGGCTCGTACGAGAACCGCATGCGGTTCCCCGTGGAGATCGTGCGGCGGGTGCGGGAGGCGGTCGGCGCGGACTTCATCGTCATCTACCGGCTGTCGATGCTGGACCTGGTGCCGGGCGGCTCGACGCACGACGAGGTGGTGACGCTCGCCAAGGCGGTCGAGGCGGCCGGCGCGACGATCATCAACACCGGTATCGGCTGGCACGAGGCCCGTATCCCCACGATCGCCACGTCCGTGCCGCGAGGCGCGTACACCTGGGTCACCAAGCGGCTCATGGGCGAGGTCTCGGTGCCTCTCGTCACCACCAACCGCATCAACACCCCTGAGCTGGCGGAGGAGTTGCTCGCGGATGGCTGCGCCGACATGGTGTCGATGGCCCGGCCGATGCTCGCCGACCCGGAGTTCGTGAACAAGGCGGCCGAGGGCCGTCCCGAGGCGATCAACACCTGCATCGGCTGCAACCAGGCCTGCCTCGATCACACCTTCAGCGGGCAGATCACCTCGTGCCTGGTCAACCCGCGCGCCTGCCACGAGACCGAGCTGGTGCTCTCCCCGACCCGGCTGCGCAAGCGGGTCGCGGTCGTCGGCGCGGGCCCGGCGGGGCTGGCTTGTGCGGTTTCGGCGGCCGAGCGCGGCCACGAGGTGACGCTGTACGACGCCGCGAGCGAGGTCGGCGGTCAGCTCAACGTGGCCCGCAAGGTGCCCGGCAAGCAGGAGTTCGACGAGACGCTGCGCTACTTCCGCCACCAACTCGACGCCCGCGGGGTCGACGTACGCCTGAACACCCGGGTCTCCGCGGACGCTCTGTCCGGCTACGACGAGGTCGTCGTAGCCACCGGCGTCACCCCCCGCACCCCTGACATCCCCGGCGTCGACCACCCGAGCGTCGTGGGCTATCTCGACGTCCTGCGCGACGGCGCCCCCGTCGGCGACCGCGTCGCGGTCCTCGGCGCGGGCGGCATCGGCTTCGACGTCGCGGAGTACCTCACGGACGGCGGCGACAAGGCGAGCGAGGACCCGGCGACGTACTTCCGTCACTGGGGAGTCGACATGACGTATGAGCAGCCCGGCGGACTCACCGCCCCCGAGCGCCCCGCCCCGCCCCGCACGGTCCATCTGCTCCAGCGCAAGACGTCCAAGGTCGGCGCGGGCCTCGGCAAGACCACGGGCTGGATCCACCGGACCGAGCTCAAGCACCGTGGCGTCCGTATGGTCCCGGGCGTGCGGTACGACCGGATCGACGACGCCGGACTGCATGTGACGGTCGGTGAGACCAGTACGGTTCTTGAGGTCGACACGATTGTGCTGTGCGCGGGGCAGGAGCCGAGGCGGGAGCTGTACGAGGAGTTGGTGGCCGCGGGCCGGAGCGCGCACCTGATCGGCGGGGCCGACGTGGCCGCCGAGCTGGATGCCAAGCGGGCGATCAAGCAGGGTACGGAGGTCGCGGCGGCGCTCTAGCTTCGCTGGGGCGCCGGTTTTCCGTCTGCGGGTGCGTTGTGGCTGGTCGCGCAGTTCCCCGCGCCCCTGGCGGGGCGCTGCTGCACCGTTCCTAGGATGGGCCCATGTCCCTGCCGCACGCGATTCTGACCGCCCTGCTGGAGAAGCCGTCCTCGGGGCTGGAGCTGACTCGGCGGTTCGATCGGTCGATCGGGTACTTCTGGTCGGCGACGCATCAGCAGATCTATCGCGAGCTGGGGAAACTCGAGGCCGAGGGCTCCATCCGGGCCCTGCCCGCCGCGCAGCCGACCCGTGGGCAGAAGAGGAGCTACGAGGTGCTGCCCGCGGGCCGCGCCGAACTGGCCCGCTGGACGGCCGCCGCCCAGGGCCCCAAGCCGCACCGGGACGCCCTGCTGCTGCGGCTGCGCGCGGCGGCCGTGGTCGGCACGGCGGGTCTTGAGGCCGATCTGCGCCGCCATCTGGAGCTGCACCGGCGGCAGTTGGCCGAGTACGAGGAGATCGAGCGGCGCGATTTCCCGCCCGGCAAGGACAACCCCGAGGACCGGCTGCGGCATCTGGTGCTGCGGGCGGGCATCGACCTGGAGAACTTCTGGACGGGGTGGCTGACGCACGCGCTGGAGGAAGTCGCCGGGCTGCCGGATCACGGCTGAGCTCTCCGCCGGCATCCCCCGCCCCGGGCTGTGGGCGAAGTCATAGCCGTACACCTACTCCGGCTTTACACACGCTGCAGTAACTTGGTGAACGAAACAGTTTCGTTCCGGTGGGCGGCCAGCTCCGCCTCCATACGGGAGAAGGCAGCCATGGTCTCCGTACTCGTGGTCACCGACCAGTCTCTGCAGCGTCTCGCCCTACACATGCTCCTCGCCGCCGAGCCCGATCTGAGCGTCGTCGGGGAAGCGGCGAGCGGGACCGAGGCGGTCCGCCTGAGCGCCGAACTCCGTCCCGACGTCGTCCTGGTGGACGGCAGACTCGCCCAGGCGGACGGCATCGAGGCCGTCCGGCGCCTCGCGGAGTCACCGCACACCCCGCGCACCCTGGTGCTCACCCCCGCCGGTGACGAGGGGTACGCCTACACCGCCCTGCACGCCGGTGCGGACGGCTTCGTCCTCGAAGACGCCGCCCTCGACGAACTCGTCTCCGCCATCCGCGTCGTGGCCACCGGAGACGCCGTCATCACTCCCGGCCTGACCCGTGCTCTGATCGACGCCGTCCGGCAACAGGGCACCGTCCACCCGCTGCACCGCGCCTCCACGGTCGACGCCCTCACCGCACGCGAACGCGACATCCTCCTCGCCGTCGCCTCCGGTCGGTCCAACGCCGAGATCGCGAAGTGGCTCTCCATCGCCCCGACCACCGTCAAGAGCCACGTCAGCCACATCCTCGCCAAGATCGGCGCCCGGGCCAGGGTCCAAGCGGTGGCCTTCGCGTATGAGTCGGGCCTGGTACGGCCGGCCGCCTGACACGTGGCTCTCTCCGCCCACCGACGGTGACCGGAGAGAGCCCGGCGAAGCCCACCTATCGCAGCGTCGTCACTTCCTCCAGGCCCAGTGCAGCCGGTCGAGACCGCTCTGGTTGTTCAGCTTCAGGCTGAGCTTGGTGCCCGTGCCCTGGAGGGTGGTGAGGGAGTAGGTGTCGCCGTTGCGCAGACCGGGCCAGTAGACCGAGCCGAGGCCCATCTCCCGGATGATGTCGGTCGCGGCCTGGATGTACGCGACCTCGTTGGAGCCGTTGACCGGGCCGTTGTAGTCCAGGCCGGTCGTCATGGAAGCGCCGAACTCGTCGAGGATGGTGCGCGAGGCGCAGTCGCCGATGCGCTCCTTGAAGTCCGCTTTCCACTGCTCGACGCTGGTCCAGTCGGTGTGCCAGAAGCCGTAGTTGTGCAGGGCGATCCGGGTGCCCTTGAGGCGCGGATCGGCGCAGACCGGCTTGACGTCCTCGCTGTACTTGTACCCGCCGATCAGCATCCGGTCGCGGGGCACGTTGCGGTGCGTGGTCACCCACTTCGCCGCGATGTCGGTCCACTCCTGGGCGGTGTAGCCGAACGGCTCGTTCATCGGCTCGAAGTACACCCTGGAGTTGCGGGTGTAGGCGGAGGTGATCCGCGCCCACATCCGGTCCCAGGAGGCCTGGTCGTCGATCTTGCCGTCCTTGGTGTTGTCGGCCTCCCAGTAGCCCAGGATGACCTTGAATCCCTTGGCGGTGGCGGCGTCGATCGCGCCCCGGTACGACTTCCAGAAGGGGCCGTTCACGGAGGTCGGATTGACCGGCAGGCGGACCGTGTTGGCACCGAGCCCGGCGAACCCGCCGATGATCGCCCGGGACTTGGCGTAGGTCGTGGCGTAACTGTCCGAGGTGGACAGGCCCGAGGGTACGACCGCGTCGTCGGCGTAATTGTCGCGCGGGTCGGCCCAGTTGACGCCTTGGAACGCGCTGACAGGCGGCGAGGCGTGGGTGGAGGCGGCTGCGGGAGCGGCGGACGCGGGGGAGGCAAGGGCCCCGCCGAATGCCGTGACGCCGGCCAGCAACGCCCCCAGGCAAGCTGTCCCGCGACGGTTCTTTCGTGACACGACGTCCCTTTCTGAGCAGTTACGTCCGCGAAACCCTGCAAGCAGGTCGGCGGCTCTGTGGCTCCCGCAAAGTAGAAGAGACTTCGAACAAGGGTCAACACATCTGCACATCAAATTTCATCAAGAACGCAGGATGACGCCCCACAACCGGACTGGAGATGAAGGCGGCCGCGACTACTGCGGCCGCCTTCACACTTCTGCTTACGCTCGGGCCCAGCGTTGGTTGACGCCGGTGTGGCAGCTCCACACGATCACCGCAGCGCCGTTGGCGGTGCTGCCGCCGTTGACGTCCAGGCAGAGTCCGGTCTGGACGTTGCTGACGGTTCCGTCGGTGTTCACATTCCATTGCTGGTTCGCGCCGCCGGTGCAGTCCCAGATCCGTGCTCGGGCGCCGGAGGCGGCGTTGCTCGGCACGTCCAGGCATCTGCCCATCACCCGCAGGGTCTGTCCGGTCTGAATGAACTGCTGGTTGGTGCCGGTGTGGCAGTCCCAGATGATCATCGGGGCATCGTTGGACGAGCTGGCACCGCTGACGTCCAGGCATCGGTCGGCGGACTGGCTGCGCAGCCGGAATGTGGTCGGGGTCGGGGTCGGGTCAGCACCCGTGAAGAAGCTCCAGACCTCTTCCTTGACCCAGCTCCTGGCGCCGCTCTCACAGCCGGCGCACCCGTCCACGGGGCCTTGCTGGTGGCCTCCGTCGAACGCGGCCCAGACGACCGGATACCCCTCTCGGCAACCCGAGTAGGCGGTGGTGATGTGGGTGCGGCTGCCCGGCGCGGGCTCCGGCGGGTTCTGGGGAGTACAGCCGTTGTTCCTGACGAACCTGTCCCGCATCCCGCGACCGGCGCCGATGTTGTCGTTGATGCCGTGGATTCCCATGTACGCGAAGGGCTGGGTGCCCCCGCTGCACCCGCTGATCCCCCCGGGCGCGGCTATCGCGGCGACCGCACGGAAAACGTCCGGCCTGGCACAGGCGAGTGCGTAGCTCATGGCTCCGCCGTAGCTGAACCCGAGGGCGAAGCGCTGCGCGGTGTCGACACAGAGGTCGTTCTCGATACGCCTGATCATGTCGTCGACGAAGGTCACGTCCTCGCCACCGGAGTTGCCCCAGCCGTTGTTGATGCCCTGCGGAGCAACGAAGATCGCGCTGTTGTTCGCCAGGCGCCGGAGTCCGTAGTGGGCATAGACATCGCCATCGCTTCCGCCGCCGGCGACTTGCCCGGCGGTGCCGCCCAACCAGTGGAATCCGAAGACCAATCGATATTGGCGGGTGTTGTCGTAGTTCTCAGGGATGCTCAGGATGAAGGAGCGATTCTTACCGCCGCTTTGAATCGTGTGCGTACCGTTCGTCAGTGTGGGGGCACGTCCGCATCCGGCAGTCCCCGCACGTGTGTCCCCGGCGGTGGGCGACGTGCCGGCCGCAGCGCTGACTCCTGCCACGCCGGCCATGGCAAGAGCGAGCAATGCCGCTACCACGGCTCGCCAAGCAAACAATCTATGGATCGACATCATGCGACTCCCTCGCTGCTCGGTGACATGGCTCTGCCTGGTTGGTCGGGCCGCAGTTCGCCCTGGGGCTGGATGCGGTGGAGTTGGAATCGCTGGTTGGTGCTACCGGTGGCTGCCCACTGGGAGATGCGGGCTCCGTCGGCGGTGGAGGCCTCCCACACGTCCAGGGCGAGGCCGCTCTGCCGGTTGACCAGACTGATCACGCCACCGCCGTGGTCGACTGTCCGCCACTGCTGGCCGGCGGCGTTGGTGTCCGGCTGCTGGGTGATGTCGGCGCCGCTGCTGCTACTGGCGGCGTGCAGGACCAGACCACTGTGCCCAAGCCGGATCTTGTAGTGCCCGCCGTCGGAGGGCAGGAACTCGAAGTGCTGGTTGAGACCGGCGGTGATCTGCCACTGGATCAGCCGCGCACCGGCGGCCGTGGACGCACCGTTGATGTCGGCAGCCTTGCCGCTGTGCTGGGCCACCAGCCGATAGGCCACGCCGGCCTCCACCGGCCCCGACCTGAGTGCGGACGCGCGATAGGTGGTGCCGGCCTGGCCGGCGAACTCGATGAGATCGGCCTCGAGCCGCTTCGGCTGGACCGGCTCGCCGCTCGAAGCGTCCTGCAGCGTGAAGTCGCCGGTGAAGATCCGACTGCGCACCCGGACGGCACCGGTTCGGTCGGGTGTGACGACGAACACGATCCGGCCGCTGCTCCACTCGGCGCCGACGGTGTATCCGCCGCGGCCGCGCAGTCCGCTCACGCCTCCGGTGGGCCAGGCGGCCGGCAGGGCCGGTAGCACGTGCAGTTCGCCGTTGTGGCTCTGCAACAGCATCTCCGCGATGCCCGAGGTGGCGCCGAAGTTGCCGTCGATCTGGAACGGTGGGTGCAGGTCGAACATGTTGGGCGCGAGCCGGTCCGTCCGCACCAGGTCCCGGATCAGCTTGTGGGCCCGGGCGCCGTCCTCCATCCGTGCCCAGAAGTTGATCTTCCACGCGAGCGACCATCCCGTCCCGTCGTCACCGCGCAGTTCCAGCGTCCGCCGCGCGGCCTCGTGCAACTGGGGTGTCCCGCGCCTGGTGATCTGGTTGCTCGGATGCAGACCGTACAGGTGGGAGACGTGCCGGTGAGTCCGCTCGGTCTCCACCCAGTCGGCCAGCCACTCCTGGATATTGCCCCTGGAGCCGACCCGCGTCGGCGCCAGCCGGTCCCGGGCCGCCAGTGCCTGAGCGCGGAAGGTGGCGTCCACGCCGAGGACTTCGCCGGCGCGGGCGACGCTGTTGAAGAGGTCGCGCAGGATCTGGTTGTCCATGGTGGGCCCGGCGCAGACGGTGGCGTTCGCGTGGTGAGCGAGTTCCGGAGAGTTCGACGGGTTGGTGACCAGGTGTCCGAGCGTCGGGTGGGCGACCAGGGTGTCGAGGAAGAACTGGGCGGCGCCCTTCAGGGCCGAATAGTTCGAGCGGAGGAAGTCGTTGTCACCGGTGAACAGGTAGTGGTCCCAGATCAAGGTGGCCAGCCACGCGCCACCGGTCTGCCACATCCCCCACTGCGCTCCGTCGACGACCGAGGCGCCCCGCCACGCGTCGGTGTTGTGATGCGTCACCCAGCCGCCGGCGCCGTACTGCGCCTGGGCCACCCGGGCGCCGGTCACGGTCAGGTCGTTGATCATGTCGAAGACCGGGAGGAAGCATTCGGACAGGTTCGTCGTGTCGGCGGGCCAGTAGTTCATCGGCAGGTTGGCGTTGATGGTGAACTTCGAGTCCCAGGACGGAGCCATCTGGTCGTTCCAGATGCCCTGCAGGTTCGCCGGCTGGGTGCCCGGCCGCGAGGACGAGATGAGCAGATAGCGGCCGAACTGGAATAACAGGGCGGAAAACTGCGGGTCGTTCACTTGCGCGTGCTGTGCGATCCGTACGTCGGTCGGCTGGTCGGCCGCCGTCGTACGTCCCAGATCGACCGACACCCGGTTGAACAGCGCCTGATAGTCGGCGAGATGCCGGCTGCGTAGTTCGTCGATGCCGATGTTGCGGGCAGCGTTGAGGCGGCTCCGCGCGATCCCCTGGTAGTCGCCGTCGACGTTCCGGAAGTTGATGTAGCTGGAGCCGATCGACACCAGCAGCGTCACGCTGGTGGCGCCGGAGACCCGCAGCGTGCCGCCCGAGCTGCTGACCGTGCCGCCCGTCACGGCGGCATTGGCCAGGGCGAGGAACCGGACCCGCCCGGCGATGCCCTCCATGGTGGCGGAAATGCCGTCGAGGGCGATCGTGGCCCCGTCCGGGCTGGACACCGTAGTCCGTTGTGGACTGTCGAATGTGGCGTTGAAGGTGATGGAGTTGGCCCGGTCGGCCGTCAGCCGGACCACGATCACCTGGTCAGGTGCGCTGGCGAACACCTCACGCTGGTACCGCACGCCGTTCAGCGCGTAGGTCGTGATGGCCGTGGCGGTGGTGAGGTCGAGCGTCCGGTTGTACTGCGACGCACCGGTAGCGCTGCCGAAGGAGAGCAGAAGGTTTCCGACCGGCTGGTAGGCCAGCTGTCCGGCCGGGCTGCCCAGCATCGTCTGATTGATCAGGTCCTGCGCCGGCCCCCACTGATCCGCGAAGACCCGCCGCCGGATCTCCGCGATGTTGGCCGCGCCGCGGATGTTGGCGGAGTCGTACGGACCGCCGGCCCAGACGGTGTCCTCGTTGAGCTGCAGCCGTTCGGTGTCGACGTTGCCGAACACCATCGCGCCGAGGCGTCCGTTGCCGATCGGCAGTGCCCGCAGCCAGTCCGCGCCGGCCGGCTTGTCGTACCACAGGGCGAGGTCGCCCGCGGCCAGAACCTCCGGCGGCGCGGCCGAGCCGCTCCGGGCAATGGCCGTCCACCCAGCCGGCACGATCCCTGCTCCAGCCGCCGCCCCGGCGGCGAGAAACCGTCTGCGTGTCACCTCGGACATGTCGTTCTCCCTTCACGGACTGGAACAGGTCACTGACTTTGGTGCGCCGGCTTGCGAACGAACGCCGGCGCCTCGGGCGCTCGGATCAGCCGGGGCGTCCGGTAGCTCGGCTCTGCCGCACCGACGCCCGGCGGCGGCGAACGGGTCTACGCTCTCCGACGGTCGCGCCGCGACCCGCTGAACGACCCTGGTGGGCCACCGCGGAGGCGGCGAGCGAGTGCCGGGCAGGTCAAAGGCGACCGCGCCGAGCGACCCGTTGATCTCCGCACGGAGCGCGTTCTTGCGCCCGGTGGCGAACCTCGTCGCCGCGTAGAACAGAACGACCCTTGAACTGCCGGCAGACCGTCTGCTGTGGCGTCGTTGTTGCCATCGGCTCGGCCGCGGCCGGCGGTCACCTGCCACCGTGTCCGCCGAGTCGGGCGTCGCGTCGCGCGTCAGTGTTCTGGATCTGCCATCTCTGGTTGTCGCCGCCCCAGCACGCCCACAGCTGCACCTTGAAGGTGGCGGTGTTCACGTCGAGGCAGAGGCCGGAGTGAACGCTGCGGATGGTGCCGTCAGCGCCCACCGTCCAACGCTGGTTGTCGCCGCCGTTACACGCCCACGTGCCGACCACGGTGCCGTTCGTCGTCCCGCTGTTGTACGCGTCCAGGCACTTCTGGCCCCCAAGTGCGGTGATCTGTCCGGCCGTCAAGGTCCACTGCTGGCCAACCGTGTTGGCGCAGGTGTACGCCTGGACCTGGATGTTCGCCGTGGTCCCGCCGGGGATGTCCAGACAGCGCCCGGTGCTGACGTTCCGCAGCACGCTGGTCGGGGCCGGGACGTCGCCATCCAAGCCCCAGCCGTATCTGAGGCGCTCGCGGCCGCCGGCGCTGGGGGTGCTGAGCGTGAGGTTGGTACCGGTGCCGTGCAGTTTCTGCATGGCATACCAGTCGTCGCCCTGGCCGGCGCGTATCTTCCCGCCCAGCCCGGGCCAGTAGATGGAGCCGATCCGCAGTTCCCGGAGCACCGTGGTGGTGGCCCGGAAGTAGCGCACGAAGTTGTCGGTGCTGCCGGCGTCGTGGTAGTTGAGCCCGGTATCCATCGGCGCGCCGAACTCGTCGACGACAGTGCGGTCGGCGCAGGAGCCGATCGCGTTCCGCAGGTACGCCACCCACTCGTCGTAGGTCTTCGCGCCGCTGAAGAACGTGTAATGGTGCAGCGACAGGAACGTCCCGTCAAGGCGGCGGTCGGCGCACATCGATGTGATGTCGGTGTTCAGGCCGGCGCCGCTGACGAAGATGCGGTTCCGCGGAATCGACGGGCGGCTGCTGATCCAGTTACTCACCACGTTCGCCCACTCGCCGGCGCTGTGTCCCCCCGGTTCGTTCATCGGCTCGAAGTAGACGAGGCTGTTGGTGCCGTACCGGGCAAGCACGGTGTTCCACATGGTGTCGAAGGCGCTCGGGTCGACGATGCGACCGCCGCGGGCGGCCACCCCGTCCTCCCAGTAGGACAGGACGACCTTGAATCCCTTCGCGGTGGCTGCGTCTATCGCGCCCGTGTACGCGCTCCACCAGCTCGTCCCGACTGTGTAGGTGTTGATCGGGAGCCGAACGGTGTTGGCGTCGAGGTTGTTCTCGAAGCCGGTGTAGATGGCGTTGGCTTTCGCCACGACCGTCTGGTAGCTGTCGGAGCCGCTCAATCCGTGCAGGACCAGCGGTCCACCGTGGAAGTTGTCACCGAGCCGGGCCCAGTTGACGCCGCGGAACTGGGCGGTGTCGGCGGCGGCCGGCGAGGCTCCCTGGTGCTCGACGACCACGGGCGCGCTGAGAGCGGTCAGGATGCAGGCGAGCGCCCGGGCGAGGTAGCGCCGGCGATGGGTGTGCGGCATGGTCGTGCCTTCCCGGTTTGCGGTGTGGTCACGTCTGCGCTGTGCATGATCTGTTGACCTCGGCCGCCTGCCGGCAGCCGGCCGAGCCGGCGCGGAGCTTGCCCTCTCCGCGCCGGCCCCCTCCCAGATCGCTCGCGCAGCGAGCATGTCAGCGTCATGCCGCTGCCGTTGGCGCCTGGAAAGCCTCGGTGAGTTGCCCCATCCGCCGCGGCGGATCAGCCGAGTGCACGAATTCGCTCATCACCGGCACCCTTCGAAGTCGGAGCCACTTAACTGTGTTGACATCAGCAATCCGTAGATCGCTTTTGGCTTCCGCTTTCACAGGTCATGAATGAGGCACGTTATGCGTCGACGACCAGAAGATTGTCAGATCGCCATGGTCCAATCAAGAGGGAGTCGTCGATACATGTGGGCCTTGGCCGTCGTGCAACTAACCGAAGAAGCGGGACTATTGGCGGCCACCCCTCATAACCATTTCAGGCGGCGAATTGGAGTGGCGGACGCGTGTAAATCACGGCAGTTTTTGTTATCGGCGGCCGGCTTGAACAGTCGCAGTCGCCGTAGTGCCGAAAAGCACGGTGACGTCACCGAACGCGAAGACTTGGGTGCCGACTCAAGCGGCCCTCAGGCGAGTTCGCCGACATCACGACGGCGACCAGCGGGGCGGGGAGCAGCGCCAGGGCGACGATCAGCCGCTCAAGGGGCACCAGTTCGTCGGCGGTCCGGCCGCAGTCCGCACAGGATCGGGTGTGCCGGGTGATGCGCTTACGCCACAGCGTGCTCGGTACGCCGTCCCAGCCCCCCAGCGCGGCGGTCAGCAGTGGGCACCGGGGGCTGGCTTCCAGCGCGGCGACGAGTGACCGGCTCAGCTCCAGCTGGTTGCGCATCCGCTGGACGCGCACACCCGCGTGAGCGACGCTCGTCCCCAGCGCCGCCGCGAGCTCCGCCCTCGTCAGCCGGCCCGCGGTCTCCAGCCACCACAGCGACAGCAGCGCCCGGGCGTCCGGGTCGAGCCATCGACTGGCGCGTACGGTCTTTCGGCGATGACCGGACAGCTCGACGTGGATCAGGGCCAGGTTCTCGGCGTCGGCGTCCGGCGGGTCGGCCATCTCGTCGAGGGGGGCCGTCCGTTCGGCGTCCGCCTGCCGCCGGTGCAGATGGGTGCTGATCTGTCGTGTCGCGATCGTGGCCAGCCAGGGCCGGAAGCACTCCGGGGCGCGCAGCGTGCGCAGCTCAGGAAGTGCCCGCAGCATCGTCTCCTGCACCACGTCGTCGACGTCCGCAAGCTCACCCAGTGCCCTGCGCACGATCGCGTATACCAGCGGCAGGTACGTCGCGGCCAGGTCGTCGAGCGCTCGTGGATCGCCGGCCTGTGCGGCGACGACCAGGCTCGTCTCATCGGCTCGGCCGGCTCGCCTCACGAGCCCATACACGTTGCCTCGGGCGAGGCCGCCCCAGGTGCCGCGGACATCGCCACCCTCGGTTTCGCACGCACGATCGACTCGGGCGCGGCCGGCTGGTAATGCTGGGCCGCCCATCATCGCCCCAGCCGTCCGCCATCAACGGGAAGAACGATGCCGTTGACACAGTCCGACGCCGGGGAGGCGTGGAACACCGTGGCCCCGGCGAAATCGTCGGCGCGTCTCCTGCGACCGGCCTGAATCCGGTCAAGGAGCGCCTGGTCGCGCTGGGGGTCCGCGCGTAACGCCTCGGCGACCCGGCTCTCGATCTCGAGGGTGCGGGCCCCGCGGTGGACAACCGCTTTCATCGATCCTCCATCCCTATGGTGTCGAACGTGCCTTCCGCGGTGGAGCGGCATGGTCCAGGGGTGACCGCGAACAGCCGCCGGCCGGCTTGCTCCGGCTCGACGCCTCCCGCCGCGATCAGCGGGCGGAACTGCTCGGGGCCGGTGAGGTCCTCCCCACTGGCGACCGCTGTCCGTACGCCACGGCTGACAGCGGCCGGGCCATCGGCGTCCCAGCGCCGGATCGGCTCCTCGATCCAGGTCAGGTCGAGTGTGCGTGCCGATTCACCGACGTGGCGTACCGCCTGCTTGCGGCTCCAGGACTCGAGCAACAGCCGGTGCCGGTCACGCTCGATGTCCAGGCCGGAGGCGTAGGCGTTGATGTCCCACAACGCCGTGCCGAACACCACGCCGGCATGCCCGGCTTCCACGTCAGGGCCGCTGCCACCAGAACCAATGGGTGACATGGCCTCAGCCCGCCTGGTCGGACGCCGCCGGCTGCTTGGCCGGCGCGTCGACCGTGACCGATCCACTCAGCAGTTGCTGAGACAGCCGCCCCATCAGGTCTGCGGGCTTGCCACGGTCGAGCTCGGACACGGTGGTGGCGACGGCCGGTCCACCGCTCGAGACGTCCACGGTGCGGTCGGCGGCGACCTTGGGGTCCTTGGTCCACTTCGCGACGGCGTAGCCGATGCCGGCGTCGAGCACGACGAGCTTGCCCTGCGGACCACCGGACGCCGAATCCGAGTCGGAGACGCTTCCGCAGCTCGCCGCCCACAGTGTCCGCTGCTTCATTGCTGCCCCACTCCTGAGGTGACCGGCTGTCCGGCAGTTGAGGTTGAGGAGGAACGCAACTCGTATGACATAGGTAACTCGTATGACGTATGACGTCAACCGGATGCCCTATAGTTGGCGAGCATTCGTGGTAAGGCACGGATCCCGGGGGTTGTCATGACGGCAGTACCGCAGTCATCGGCAGAGGCCTCGCAGGCCCCCGCCTGGAGCCGGCGCCCGGCGAACCTTGCCGCCGCGGTCACGGCTGAGCTGGTGGAGCGGATCGTCCGTGGAGTCCATCCGTCCGGTTCGCCGCTACCCCCCGAGCCCGTGCTCTGCGAGACCTTCTCGGTCAGCCGCACCGTGGTCCGCGAGGCGGTGAAGGTTCTTCAGGAGAAGGGGCTGGTGCAGATCCGCCAAGGCACCGGCACGATGGTTACCCCGCCGGCGATGTGGAACATGCTTGACGAGCTGGTCCTCGGCGCCACCATCGCCGGAGACGAGAGCCTGGCCGTCCTCGATCACCTCGTCGCGACCCGCCGCGTGCTGGAGTCCGATATGGCCAACGTGGCCGCCCGCCTGGCGAACGCCGAGGTGATCGACCAGCTGCGCAGTCTGGTGGAGCGGATGGATGAGCTCGTCGACGACCCCGCTTCGTACCACGAAGAGGACCGGGCGTTCCACGACACCGTCATGCAGGCGTCGGGGAACCGCATCAGCCGAGCCGTGGTCCGTTCGCTGGAGCGCCAGGTCATCAACTCCGCCCGTTACATGGGCCGAACCGGCCGCGCCTTCTGCGTCACGTCCAACCAGGGCCATCGGCGCATCTACGAGCGGATCGCCGCGCACGACCCCAAGGGTGCGGCGGAGGCGATGTTCACCCACATCACCGAGGCGTGGGTGGTGCGCCGCAGCGGGCCGGGCGAGCCGACCGCGCTGCGACGTTAGAGGATGGTGCTGCTGACGACTTCACCTGTCGGGGCCTGTCTCAAAAGGAGCGGATAGGCGTTGATTCCGCTATCGCAGTGCCCACTGCTGGTTGGTGCCGCCGTGGCAGGACCAGAGGGTGGTTCTGGTGCCGTTGGCGGTGCCTGCGGCGTTGGCGTCGAGGCATAGTCCGGACTGGACGCCGGTGATGGTGCCGTTGGGGTTGACGTTCCACTGTTGGTTGTTCTGGCCGTTGCAGTCCCAGATGATGACCGGGGTGCCGTTGGTGGTGCCGCCTCCGCTGGCGTCGAGGCACTTGTTGCCGTACACGGTCAGTTGTTTGCCGGCGGTGTAGGTCCAGGTCTGGCCGGCCGCGCCGGTGCAGTCCCAGAGTTGGGTCTGGGTGCCGTTGGCGGTAGTGGAGCCGGGGACGGTCAGGCAGCGGCCGGACTGCGCGCCCACGATCTGAGCCGTGGGCGGCGGTGGGGTGGTGCCCTGCGGTCCGGCGGACGCCATCACGTCCTGGGCACCGGAAGGCCAGTTGCCATTGGTGACCGTGACATTGCCGGAGACCACGTTGCCGCGGTCCCCGTTGGTCACGTTCGTGCTGCCGTTGGTCGACCAGTTGTTGGTGACGGTCCAGTTCCCCATGTTCTCGCCACCCCAGTAGTTGGCCGTCGCCCACGTACCGGTGCTCGAGAAGACATTGTTGGTGGCCGTGTAGTACTTCGAGCCCTCGTCGAAGTACACCCCGAAGTGTCCGTTGGTCCGCAGGCAGTGGTTCCGGCTGATCAGCGCGCTCGGGTTCCATCCGAGCGTGTAGATGCAGCCGCCGTCGTTCATCTGCTGCATGACATCGTGGATGTAGTTGCCGATGAGCCGGTTGTTGGACGCGGTGGTCGGCGTCGTGTAGCGCGGCTGGTAGTTGTACAGGCCGCGGTTGGCATAGTGGTTGCTGCCGCCCGCGTCGTTGGCGCCCCAGCCGTACCCGATCGACATGCCGGAGTACGGCATGTTGTAGACCTCGTTCTGGGCGACGGTGCTGTTGGTGACGTACGTGGTCAGGACAGAGACGATGCCCCGGTGGTCCGCCCCGAGGTCGTGGATGCGGTTGTTGCTGATCGTGATGTCCCTGTTGACCATGCGCTGGTCGCCGGGGTGGTGGGCATCGGCGCGCACGCCGCCCACGAGGATGCCACCGGCTGAGCTCCGGGCGATCTCCGACCGGGTCACCGTGATATTGCTGGCGCCCAGGCCGACGCCGCTGGCGTGCGCGTTGGCGTCGTTGCCGATACCGATGGCCGTCTGGCCCAGGTTGACGAACCGGGAGTCGCTGAAGGTGATGGTGTTGGCGGCGGAGATCTGCACGGCGGCCGGCATCTGCAGCCAGTGTGGCCGGGCGGCCTCGAACTGCGTGCAGCCGTTGTGGCAGGAGTCGAAGCTCGGCCAGTTCCAGTTGCCGGCGATGTACGCGCCGGTCTGCTGGTCCGCGTAACCCTGGTTGCTGCTGGGGCCCAGCCAGCTCGTACCGGTGAAGGTGATCCCGCTGAACGTGATGTGGTGCGCCGGCTCGCTGTACGTGCCCCCGACGTTGACCAGCGACTGCAGCGTCGGCAGTTCCACGCCGGCGGTGCTCATGTTCTGCCCGGCCTGGGGGATGTAGTACAAGGCTCCGGCCGTGGGGTTGAGGTACCACTCGCCGGGCGAGTCCAGGAACTCGTACGCGTTGGACAGGTAGAACGGACCGGCCCGGTGTGGCCGCATGAGGGTGTCGTAGCCGAAGTTGTTGTTGTTCCACGCCGGCTGCTGCATCGTGATGAAGTTCGCACTGATGCTCTGCACCGGCGAGTACCGGTCGGTGAAGGAGTTGACGCTCTCCACCTCGATCCGGCTCTGGTCGGCCAGGTTGTTCAGATAGCTCAGCGCACCGCTCGAGAACCTCATTCCGGCGCTGGAGGCCGTGAAGTCGGCCCTGTTCACCTGTGTGCGTGCCCGGGTGGCGACGGCGCCGTCGACATAGAGCTGCCGGGCATCGAGACCGGCGGGCACGTCGGCCCGCCAGATGTTCCTGGCCGCGTCGGCCACCGACCAGCCGGTGACCGCCCGGGCACCGGTGATCACCGGACGCGCCGACGGGGCGGCCTGCCACACGACGGTGTGGCCGCCTGAGCCGGAGTCCTCCGCCGTCAGCCGGAAGGGTTGGGCCAGCCGGTACACACCGTCGGCCAACTGCACCACGATGTCGTCCGACATGGAGTCGTTGAGCGATCGCACCGCCGTCTGCGCGGCTGTCAGTGAGCACGGCTGCGCGCTGGAACAGTCAGTGCCGGTGCCGGACGGCGAGACGTACACAGTGAGGGGAGCCGCGGATGCGGGCGCGGGGGACGCCATCACGGCGGTCGCGGTCAAACCGACTGTGGCGGCTACGGCCAGAAGTCGCCTTCGTATCCAACTGAGAGTGGTGAACACGTTTTCTCCTTATGGCGGTTCCCGGGCGGAAGGGATGACGGCGCGACCGGCTACTCGGCGTGCGAGGGAGCGTTCTCCAGTCCGCGGAGGACGGTTCGGAGGTAGGACAGCCCGTCACGGGCGAGGGTGTCCTGGGACGGGGCAAGCGGTCGCCAGATCGAGGCCGCGGTAGCGATGGCCTCGTTCTGCGCGGTGAACGACTCGATGCACACCGCGCCGCCGTAGCCGGTCGTGGCCAGGCCGGCGAGGAAGCGTGGCCAGTCGAAGTGGTCGGCGCCCGGGGCGCCGCGGTCGGTGCCGCTGACCTGGACGTGCTTGATGTGCGGACCAGCCGTGACGAGCGCCTCGTAGGGGTCGGCCTCCTCGATGTTCATGTGATAGGTGTCGATCATGAGACCGACGTTCGCGGGCAGGCCGTCGATCAGCTCCACCGCCTGCTCGACCGTGTTGACGACGCTCGTCTCATAGCGGTTGAGGGCCTCCACACCGATGCTCACGCCCCGCTCCCCCGCGTAGTCGGCCACGGGTCGCAGGGCGCGGCGGACGTCCGCGTAGCAGGCCGCGCGCTCCGCCGGTGACATGCGCCAGGTCCGCCCCACCGCGGCGTAGACCGGGCCGCCGACGCAGGGCGCGCCGACAGCCACCGCACTGTCCACACACGTTTTCAGGTACGCCACGGTGGAGGCGACGACCTCCGGCGGGGCGTTCACGAGGTCACGTCCGGGCGAGGTGACCGCACAGACGCCGACCGCGCGCAGGCCGTACGCCGCCAGCAGGTCCCGGGTGCGGGCCGGGTCCCAGTCGGCGGGTTGCTCGATCGGCAGCTCGACCGCATCGAAACCGAACGCGGCGATCCGCGGCACCAGTTCGGCCATGGCCTCGTCGTCGACCGGCGAGGCCCAGACCCACGGGTTGACACCGATGGTGTACACCGGACTACTTCCAGCGCCGCGGGTAATCGGGCAGG
Organism: Streptomyces sp. NBC_00457; assembly: GCF_036014015.1. NCBI lineage: Bacteria > Bacillati > Actinomycetota > Actinomycetes > Kitasatosporales > Streptomycetaceae > Streptomyces > Streptomyces sp. NBC_00457. Next base: position 3,389,266 of record NZ_CP107905.1, read on the forward strand.
TCGGTGCAGCCGCACATCGCGTAGTGCAGCGGCGGCATGGTGGGGTCGACGTACTCGTCCAGGTTGTCCTGGGTGATGGTCGGCTGTGGCAGCTTCCACGGGTTCGGCACCTGCTCGCCGTCGAGGATCTTCAGCGCGGCGATGATCGGGGTGCGCCACTGGTAGGTCGGGTAGGTCGGGGCGATCGCCGTGAGCTTCTTGTCCTTCCACAGCTTCAGGAAGTCGAGCTGGTCCTCGCCGTTGATCGGCGGCACGGGCTTGCCGGCGTCCTCGAACGCCTCGACCGCCGCGCCCGCGACCGCCCCGGCGTCCATCCAGACGCCGTCGATCGTGCCGTACCGCTGGATGTAGTCGTTGACGATCTTCTTCGTCCTGGCCGGGTCGCCGTCGGTGAACTCGACGCCGACGACGTCGACGCCCGCCTTGTCGAAGGCGACCTTCGCCGCGGACCAACGGGTCTCCAGCACGTCGACGCCGGGCAGGATGCGCAGCGCGAGCACCTTGCCGCCCCGCCTCATCTTCTGGGTGACGAACTCCGCCGCGACGTGGCCGAATCCGTAGCCGCCGATCGGGTTGATGAACGTCACCGGGCAGGTCGTGTCGACGCCGCGGTCGAAGACGATGACCGGCAGGCCCTTCTGGCAGGCGGCTTTCACGGCCGGGGTGAGCGTCGCGGTGGTGTTCGGCGAGACGATGAGCGCGTGGCAGCCCTTGCCGAGCAGGTCGTTGATGTCGGCGATCTGCTTCTGGTCCTTGCCCTCGGCATCGACGTGGACGAACTCGGAGATCCGGCCGCGGTGCGTGTCGACCTCGGCCTGCATGGTCTTGAAACCGACCTGGCGCCAGGGGTTGTTCAGCCCCGCGTTGGAGAAGCAGATCTTGTACGGTCCGGGCTTCTTGAACTTCGCGGTCTCCACCATCGCCGGGTTGAGCGCCTGCTCCCAGGGCTTGCCGGCCGGCCCGGTGGGCGCGGCGTCCAGGAGCGCGAGCTGCTCGTCGTAGTCGGCCTGCACGAAGAACTTCGACTGCTTCCCGGTGCCCGACCCGGTGCCCGCGGAGGGCGAACTCGATGCGCCGGTGGTGGGCTCGTCGGTGGCGCAGCCGGCCAGCACCAGTAAGGTGCACACGGCCAGCACCGTCATGGAATGCCTCACTGGATCCCCTTCATCTGGACGGGAAACGGAAGGACGCCGCCGCCACGGCGAACAGAATGATCGCGCCCTGGACGGTCGGTTTGAGGGCGCCGGAGACGCCGTAGAAGTTCATGACCGTGAAGAGCGTCTCGAGGGTCAGCGCGCCCAGCATCGCGCCGACGACCGAACCGCGGCCCCCGCCCAGAGCGACACCGCCGAGGACCGCCGCGGTGATCGCGCCGAACTCCAGGCCGGCACCGGCCTGGAACGACACTCCGCTGTACCCGCCGATGAGGATCGCCGCGAGCGTGGCGGCGAGTCCGCTGAGGACGAACGCCATCGTCTTGGCGCGCCACACGCGCACGCCGCTCAGCTCGGCGGTCCGCGGGTTGCCGCCGACGGCGACCAGGGTGCGGCCGAAGTCCGAACGCGTCAGCACCAGCAGCAGAGCGGCCGCCGCCACCAGGATGACCAGGGCGTACGGTATCCGGCCCAGCGCGGGCACGTCCTCGAACGCCGACCGACCGAGCCGGCGGAACTCCTCGGAGAGACCACCCTTCGGGGCACCGTCGGACCACAGGTACACGGCACCGACGAGGATGAGGAACATCCCGAGGGTCGTGATGAACGACGGCACCCGCAGCCGCGTGGTGATGAGGCCGTTGACGAGGCCGACGGCGATGCCGAACGCGAGCAGGAGCACGACGACAGGCCATCCGGCCGACGGATCGCCGTCGATCAGCCGGGCGGCGATGACCACCTGCGCGGTGACCAGAGAGCCGACGGACAGGTCCAACTCGCCGGAGACGATCACGAAGTACTGGCCGGCGGCGAGCAGGATGACCGGCGCGGAGCGACCGAGGAACGACATCAGCGACGGCGGCGAGAGAAAGTCCGGTTGACGGGCGGTCAGCAGAACCAGCAACACCGCCAGGATCACGATGATCGGTGCGAGACCGCCGGAGCGGAACTTAAGGAGCCGCAGTGGGCGCGCGATCCGCATGCTATGACGCCTTTCGCATCGCCCGGCGGGCGTAGACGGCGACCGCCGCGATGATGATCACGCCACGGATCACCTGCTTGAAGAACACGTCGACCTCGAGCTGGTTGAAGATGGCGTCGATGCTCGCGAGCAGCAGCACGCCGCCGACCGTGCCGACGACGCCGCCGCGCCCGCCGGCCAGGGCGGTGCCGCCGAGCACCACCGCGGCGATCGACTCCAGGTCGTACAGTCCCTCGGTGCCCACCCTTGGTGCGCCGGCGCCGAGCCGGCTGGCGAGGTAGACCCCGGCGAGGCCGGCGCAGAGGGCGCACAGCACATGGGCGGTGACGAGGACCCGGCTGCCCCGGACGCCGGAGAGCCGGGCGACCTCCGGGTCACCGCCCACGGCGATCAGGTGGTGGCCGAAGCGGGTGCGCGCCAGCACGAACCAGGCTGCGGCGGCGACGGCGAGCAGCAGCAGGAACGACAGCGGCACCGGGCCGATGCGCTGGTATCCCAGGCCCTGCACCAGAGCGGGTGCGGTCTTGCCGGCCGGGCCGTCGTATCCGTTGTCGAGGTATCCCTTCAGCAGTAGTCCGACGCCGACGGTCGCGATGAAGGGGTTGATCCGCGCTGTGGTGACGAGCAGGCCGTTGACGAGGCCGATCGCGCTGCTGACGGCGAGCGTCAGGCCGATCGCCGGCAGCAGCGCACCGTCGTCACCGGCCATGGTCTCGGCGGCGACGAGGGTGCTCAGGCTGACCACGTACGCCACGGACAGGTCCAGCGAGCCCCCGATGATGACCAGCGTCTGGCCGACCGCGACGAGGCCCAGACCGGCGGCGACGTGCAGCAGGCTCACCGTCGTCGGCAGGCTGAACAGCCGGCCGCCGTCGGCCGTGACGATGAGCCAACCGATCGTCAGGGTGAGGATCAGGGCGACGAACACGCCGGGCGGGGTCCGCCGGGCCGTCAGGGACAGCGCGCCGCTCATCCGGCCGCCTCCGGCACGGTGCCGACCGCCAGGGCGACGACATCCTCCTCCGTCGCGCCGGCGGGTAGCTCGCCGGCGATCCGGCCGTCGCGCATGACGATGATCCGGTCGCTCATGCCGAGCAGCTCGGGCAACTCGGACGAGACCATCAGCACGGCGGCGCCGTCGCGGGCCAGCCGGCGGACGAGATCGTGGATCGCCGACTTGGCGCCCACGTCGATGCCCCGGGTCGGCTCGTCGAAGAGCAGGATCCTCGGGGCGAGCGCGAGCCACCTGGCCAGCACGACCTTCTGCTGGTTGCCCCCGGACAGGAAACGGATCTCCTGGTCCTCCCCTGCGGCGCGAAGCTCGACGGCCGCGAGCAGCTCCCGGACCCGCGCGGTCCGGGCACCGCGGCCGACCCGGCCCGGGCGGACGGCGCGGTCGGCCAACAGCGCGTTGTCGAGCACCGACTGCTCGGCGACGATCCCCTCGCCCTTGCGGTCCTCGGAGACGTAGGCGATACCGGCCCGCATCGCGGCGCGGGGCGAGCGCAGCCGGACCGGCGCTCCGTCGACGGTCACCTGGCCGGTGCTGAACGGTGCGGCGCCGAACAGCGCGCGGGCCAACGCCGACCGGCCGGCGCCCTGCAGGCCTCCGACGCCGAGCACCTCGCCGGCGCGCAGCCGTAGGTCGATGCCGCGCAGCTTCCGGTTGCCTCCGCCCCGGACGGTCAGCCGCACCGGGCCCAGCTCCTGCGGCTTCGCCGGGTCGGGGTAGTAGCTCGACAGCTCGCGGCCGACCATGTGGCGCACCAGTTGATCGGCGCCGGTGTCCGCGGTGTCCAAGGTGGCCACCGCCCGGCCGTCCTTGAGCACGGTGATCCGGCTGGACAGGTCGAAGACCTCCTTGAGGCGGTGCGAGACGTACAGCACGCCTATCCCCTGCTCCTGCAGCCGCCGTACGAGCGCGTAGAGCTGGTCGACTTCGTGGTCGGCGAGAGCCGCGGTGGGCTCGTCCATGATGAGCAGCCGCGCGTCGAGGGCGAGCGCCTTGACGATCTCGACCACCTGTTGTTGCGCCACGCCGAGTCGTCCCACGCGCGTTTCGGGCGGTATCGAGCCCTCCCCGATCGAGGCGAGGAGCCCCGCGGTGTGGCTGAGCATCGCCCTGCGGTCGACGAGCCCGCGGCGCAGGGGCTCGCGGCCCAGACAGACGTTCTCCGCGACGGTGCGCTCGGGCAACAGGGTCAGCTCCTGGTAGACGATGCCGATACCGGCCTGTTGGGCCTCACGCGGGCTGCGGAACGTCCGCGGTGCGCCGGCGAACTCAACCGTTCCCTCGTCGGGCTGGTGGACGCCGGACACCACCTTCATGAGCGTGGACTTGCCGGCGCCGTTCTCGCCGACGACCGCGTGCACCTCGCCGGGCCGGACCTGGAGGTCGACGCCATCGAGCACCCGCACGCCGAGGAACGACTTGCCGATGCCTCGCAGAGCGAGCAGCGGCGACGGCGGCAGGCCAGACATCGTGGGACCCTCTACATTTCGCGTCGTCAGCAGGATTGAGTCACCGATAGCTGAATCGTCGAATAGCATCGAACTTTCGCCGGATTCGATGGCGACATCGCGGCCCGAGGGTAAATGCCTCGATGAGCCCTGGCAATACCACCGGACATCACAGCAGGGCGTTCGCCGTTGCCAAAATCTGTTATCAAATCGGCCCGTCCACAGTCGCGCGCCGAACCGCGACGACTGATACGCAAAATGTGTTATGGAATCGCCCCGACGACAGTCGCGCACCGAACCGCGATGATTGATGCGCAAAATGTGTTATGGAAACGGCCGCACTCGAACCATATTGACTGTTGCGATACGCCGCTGCATGCTGGCCGCCAGACCACGGGAGACGGTCGCATCTGGTGTGACGCCCCCTCTCTTCCGTAGGGATTGACTGCCCGTCACGGCGGACGGAATGACGAGCTGCCGGCGCGTGCCCGTGGTCATGCCATCGTTGCTCCGCCGAAATAGGAGACGGCATGCGTCGCGTCATATTTATCTTCGGGGTGATCGCGAGCGTGCTCCTGTCGCTCGTCGTCGCCCAACCGGCGTCAGCGGCGCCGGCCTTCCGAGCCCTTGTCTTCACGGAGACGGCCGGCTACCGGCACGATTCGATCCCTGCCGGCCTCGCGATGTTCCGGGAGCAGGCGGCGGCCAACAACTTCGAGTTGGTCCACAGCGAGGACTCGAGCGTTTTCACCCCGGCAAACCTCGCCACCTTCGACGTGCTCATCATGTTCCAGACCTCGGGAATGGTGTGGAACACGGCGGCCCAACGTCAGGCGGTGGAGGGCTACCTCGCCGGCGGCAAGGGCATCGTCGCGATCCACAACGCCACAGACATGGGCATCGAGAACGAGTACCCGTGGTGGGACCAGACCATCAACGGCGGCGCACACATGCCGGAGCACTCCCCCGGCGTGCTGCCCGGCACCGCCGTCGTCGCGGACAAGAAGCACCCGTCGACGGCCGGCCTGCCGGACCGATGGAACCGCAGCGAGGAGTGGTACAACTTCGACCGCAACTCCCGCGGCGACGTCCACGTCCTGGTCACCGCGGACGAGCGCACGTACAACCCGGGCCCCCGCGCCATGGGGCCGGACCACCCCATCTCCTGGTGCCGCAACACCGGCGGCGGCCGCGTGTGGGCCACCGCCATGGGGCACACAAGCGCGGCCTACAGCGAGACCCATTTCCGCAACCACGTCCTCGGGGGCGTCAAGTGGGCGGCCGGCAACGAGCCCGGCGACTGCGGCGGCACCGTGTGGAGCAACTTCGAAAAGCGCACCCTCGACGACAACACCGCGGACCCGATGGCTCTCGCGGTCGCCCCGGACGGGCGGGTGCTCTATGTCCAGCGGGCCGGTCAGCTGAAGATCTTCAAACCGACCACGAACAGCACCGTGACAGCCGGCACGCTCAGCGTCTACACCGGCGGCGAGGACGGCCTCACCGGACTGGCGCTCGACCCCGACTTCGCCAGCAACGGCTACGTGTACCTGTATCACTCCCCGGCCGGAGTCCCGAACGACATCAACCGGGTCTCCCGGTTCACGCTCACCGGCGACACCCTGAACATGTCGAGCCAGGTGACGATCATCGACATCCCCGCGACCCGGGACCGCACGTTCGCCGAGCCCGGGCACACGGGCGGGTACATCGAGTTCGGCCCCGACAAGAACCTCTACATCGGCACCGGGGACGACGTCCCACCGAACCTCGACTCCAACTGGCAGGGCTACGCCCCGCTGGACTGGCGGCAGGGCAAGGCCAACCTCGACGCCGCCCGCACCGCCGGCAACACCAACGACCTGCGTGGCAAGCTCCTGCGCATCCGGCCGTCGGCCGACGGCGGCTACACCGTCCCGGCCGGCAACCTCTACCCGCAGGGCACAGCGCAGACCCGGCCGGAGATCTACGCGATGGGCTTCCGCAACCCGTTCCGCTTCTCGATCGACCCGGACAACGGGTGGGTCTACCTCGCCGACTACGGCCCGGACCGGAACCCGCCCGCGACCAACCGCGGCCCCGAAGGGCTCGTCGAACTCAATGTCATCAAGGCCCCGGGCAACTACGGCTGGCCGTTCTGCCACGGCGACAACCAGGCCTACGCGCCCTACAACCCGAGCACCGGCGTCGTCGGCGCCAAGTTCAACTGCAACGCGCCGGTCAACAACTCGCCGAACAACACCGGCCTGACCAGCCTCAAGCCGATCGTCGCGCCGAACATGTGGTACGGCTACGGCGTCTCACCGAACTTCCCCGAACTCGGCTCCGGCGGCTCGGGGCCGATGGGCGGACCGGTCTACCGCTACGACGCCGCGAACCCGTCCGAGACAAAGTTCCCGCCCTACTACGACGGGGTCCACTTCTTCTACGAGTGGTCGCGCCACACCGTCAAGGAGGTCCACTTCGACTCCGCGACCGCGGTCACCCGGACCAACTCCTTCCTGCCCGCCGCCAAGTTCCTCAAGCCGATGGACATGGAGTTCGGGCCCGACGGTTCGTTGTACCTGCTCGAATGGGGCACCAACTTCGGCGGTGGCAACAACGACTCGGGTCTTTACCGCATCGACTACAAAAACCAGGGCGGGCGGGCGCCGACAGCCAAGGCCACCGGAACGCCCACCAACGGTGACGCGCCGTTGACCGTGCAGTTCAGCAGTGCGGGGTCCACGGACCCGGATCCCGGCAGCACGCTCAGCTACCACTGGACGTTCGGCGACGGCACCACGTCCACGGCGGCCAACCCGTCACACACCTACACCGCCAACGGCAACTACACCGCCCAGCTCAAGGTCACCGACATCACCGGCAAGACAGGCTTCGCCAACGTGCCGATCACCGTGGGCAACACCGCACCGAAGGTCACCGTCACGATTCCGCCCGACGGCGGCATGCTGGACTTCGGCGACCGCGTCTCGTACAAGGTGTCTGTCTCGGACCCCGGCGGCGCGCCCATCGACTGCACCAAGGTGTTCGTCAACCCCGCCCTCGGCCACGACGACCACCAGCATGAGACCACGGACTACCCGGGGTGCTCGGGCACCATCGACACGACGCTGCTCGGCGGGCACCCTGACGGCGCCAACCTGTACTACGTCCTCAACGCCCGTTACACCGACGACGGCGGCCCCGGCGGTGCGGCTCCGCTCACCGGCTACGCTCACGCGATCCTCCAACCCAAGCACAAACAGGCCGAGTTCTACACGGACCAGTCGGGTGTGCAGGTCGTCGAGCAGGCCGGCGCGGAGAGCGGCAAGCGGGTCGGCAACATCTCCGACAACGACTGGATCGCGTTCGACCCGATGAGCCTGTCGGGCATCACGAACGTGAGCTACCGCCTGTCGTCGCCGAGCGGCGGCGGATCGATCGAACTGCGCGCCGACTCCCCGACCGGCACACTCCTGGCCACGACACCGGTGCCCAGCACCGGCGGCTGGAACAACTACCAGTCCACGCCTGCGGTGAACACTGCCGATCTCGCCGGCTCGCACCGGCTCTACCTGGTGTTCAAGGGCACCTCGAACAACTGGTTCGACCTCGACTCGCTTACCTTCGGCGGCAACGGGGTCGGCGAACCGGGCGGCGGCGGTGGCGGCGTGGCCGGTCGGACCTGGACGGTCGCAGCGCAGCACAGCGGCAAATTCATGGACGTCAACGGCGCCTCGACCGCTGACGGCGCCCAGATCGTCCAGTGGCCGGCCACCGGCGGCAACAACCAGAAGTGGCAGGCCGTCGACGCAGGTGGCGGCGCCGTCCACCTGAAGGCGGTGCACAGCGACAAGTGCCTCGCCGTGACCAACGGCTCCACCGCCCAGGGCGCGTTCCTGCAGCAGTCCACCTGCGACAACGGCAACCCGCAGAAATTCCTCGTCACACCGACCACCACGGTGGGCGTGTACACGGTGAAAAGCCTCCCCAGTGGACTGTGCGTCGACGTCAACGGCGGCTCGACGGCCGACGGTGCACGACTCCTGCAATGGAGCTGCCACAGCGGCACCAACCAACAGTGGCGGTTCACCGCCGTATAGCCCGTCCGAACGGGATGCCCGGCGCGGTTGCGCGCCGGGCATCCCTCCCTACGAACAGGTGAGGAACCGCCATGGTGTTTCGGATACCTCGGCCACTCCGGTCCGGACGGCTGTCCGCGCTGGGCACAGCCCTGGTGCTTGTCGCCGTCGGCGCCACCGCGGTGGCGGCACCGATCGAGCCCGGGCAGAGCGCCCCCATCGTGGGCGCGCAGTCCGGCCGCTGCCTGACCGTCCCCGGCGCCGGCACCACCAACGGCACCCAGACCCAACTCTGGGACTGCACCAACGCAGCCGGCCAGACCTGGACCTACACCGCCGGCAAACAACTGACCGCCCACGGCAACAAGTGCCTCGACGCCAGCGGACGCGGCACCACCAACGGCACCCCGGTCATCATCTGGGACTGCAACGGCCAGAACAACCAACAGTGGAACGTCAACCCCAACGGCACCATCACCGGCGTCCAGTCCGGACTATGCCTCGACGCCAACGCCGCTGGCACCGCCAACGGCACCAGAACCACCCTCTGGTCCTGCCACAACGGCACCAACCAGCAGTGGAACTCGCCGACCCCGCCAGTGCCGGGCGGCGCGGGCACGTGCGACATCTACGCCTCGGGCGGCACCCCCTGCATCGCCGCCCACAGCACCGTACGAGCGCTCTACGGCACCTACAACGGCAACCTCTACCAGGTCCGGCGCTCGTCCGACAGCACGACCCGGAACATCGGCGTCCTGAGCGCGGGGGGCGCCGCCGACGCGACGACGCAGGACTCGTTCTGCGCGGGGGCCACCTGTGTCATCACCGTCGTCTACGACCAGTCCGGCCGCGGGAACGACCTGTGGTACCAGGGATCGAGTGTGGTTCCCGGCTCCAACCAGAGCCGCCCGGCGATCGCGACGTCGGAGTCGCTGGCGGTCGGCGGCAGCAAGGCCTACTCGCTCTACATCAACCCCGGCAACAGCTACTGGCGGGACGGCCACCTGACCGGCGTGCCGACCGGCAGCGCCCCCGAAGGCATGTACATGGTGACCAGCGGCACCCATGTCAACGGCGGCTGCTGCTTCGACTACGGCAACAGTGAGACGACCCGAGCGGCCGACGCGGCCGGGGCGATGGACGCGATCAATTTCAGCACCCAGTGCTGGTTCGGCGGGTGCGCCGGCACCGGCCCATGGGTCCAGGCCGACCTCGAATGGGGGCTCTACTCCGGTGGCAGTCAGACCTGGAACTCGAACCAGCGGGCCTTCACCAGCAAGTTCGTGACGGCGATGTTGAAGAACAACGGGACGAGCCGTTTCGCGCTCAAGGGTGGCAACGGCCAGACCGGAAGCCTGACCACGCTCTGGGACGGCGCGCTTCCGCCCGGCTACAGCCCCATGAAGAAGCAGGGCGCCATCATCCTCGGCAGCGGTGGTGACTGCTGCAAGCCCGGCGGCGGCGCGAACCTCAGCGCCGGCACCTTCTACGAGGGCGCGATGGTGTCCGGATACCCGTCCGACGCAACCGAGAACGCGGTACAGGCCAGCATCGTCGCCGCCGGCTACCGCTGAGTCGCTCCATCCAGGGACGGGCACGAGTGAAGGCGGTACGTGACATCACGTGCCGCCTTCACTCCCTCCGTGGCGAGCCGGGGTGCATCTGTGGCGTCGCTCGGACGGTCGGCGGCCGGCGGTCGCGTCGCCGGCAGCCGCGGCCAAGCTCGTCGAGGTCACCGACTTCGGCGCCAACCCGACGAACCTGCGCATGTACCTGTACGTGCCGGACCGCCTGGCGGCGCGGCCACCCGTCCTGGTCGCCGCGCACTACTGCGGGGGAAGTGGCCCGGCCTTCCACGACGGAAGCCCGTACGCCTCGCCGGCGGACCGGTGGCAGTCCGGCCGCTGACGGCCCTCCGGCTACACACCGACCTGGCCGTGGGTCGACCTGGCGTTCCTGACGTCAGCCGCCCCCGGCCCGGGAACCCGGAAGGGCCACCGCACAGTGGCAGGTGGCCCTTCCAGTGTGCCGCGTCAGCTCAGGGCAGGGTCCATTTCTGGTTGGTTCCGCCGTGGCAGGTCCACAGGTGCACGAGGGTGCCGTCCGACGAACCCGCGCCCGACACGTCCAGGCACTTGCCCGACTGCGGGTTCCGCAGCGACCCGTCCGGGTTCGCCTGCCAGTTCTGGTTGGCGCCACCGTTGCAGGACCACAACTGGACTCTCGCCCCGTCCGCCGTGCTGTTACCACTGACATCCAGGCACTTGCCCAACGCCTTGATCGTCGACCCCGGCGTCACCGTCCACTGCTGCCCCACCAAGCCCGTACACGACGAGATCTGCACCGCCGTCCCATCCGCCGAGCTGCCGCTCCGGACATCCAGACACTTACCCGTGAGCCCCACGATCGGACCCGCTCCGGGTGTCGGGCCGCCGCCCAGCTCCTTGATCCGGACGTTGCGGAACGATACGTCGTCCCCCGTGCCGTGATTCTGGATGCCGACGTGGCCGGCGAGCGAGCGGGCGGGGTCGGTGTTGGTGAAGTCATTGATCTTCACGCCATTGAGCCAGACCTGGAGCCGCTCGCCCTCCACGAGTAACTCGAAGGTGTTCCACTCGCCCGGTGGGTTGAGCGCCGCGTCCCGGGCAGCCGTGTCCGGGGCCTTGATGGCGTAGATCGAGCCAGTCGTGCGGTCAGTCGCGTCGGTGGCGTCGATCTGGACCTCGTAGCCGTTGTTCAGTGCCGACGACGGGTCGCTCGACGGTGGGAAGCCCACGATCACGCCGGAGTTGTCGTCGCCGGGCATCTTCCAGTCCAGCTTCAGCGAGCAGTTGGTGAACTGCCGGGCGCTGTACCAGAGCATGCCCAGGCCGCCGTACGAGGCGAGGGTGGCGTCCGAGTTGGTGAAGCCGCCTGGGCCGGCCTGCGACCAGCCGGTGGTCGAGCCGTTGTAGAGGGCCGTATAGCCGGTCTCGGGCCGGCAGTCGGCCTTGGTCCGGCCTGCCGCGTACCGGATGCCGCCGAGCAGGTGCGCCCGGAGGGCCGGCTCCGCGTACGACGCCTGGCTGTGCCCGCCGCCGGTGTAGAAGGACCGGCCCCCCGAGTGTGTCTTGCACCAGGTGTGCGGGTGGTCGGCGCCCATCGAGCCGCCCGAGTACGACGACTCGTCCAGCGTGGTGAGCACGCGCGCGGTGGTACGGGGGTTGGTCCGGAAGTTGTACCACTCATCGGTGCGGGTCCATGTCTGCGGCAGGTGAGCCGTCGCCGCGTGCGCCCGCCCCTCCACCTTGACGTCGGCCTGCTGGACAGCGGGGTGCGAGGCGAAGTAGGCGCCGACCAGCTCGCCGTAGAACGGCCAGTTGTACTCCGTGTCCGCGGCCGAGTGGACGCCGACGAAGCCGCCGCCTGAGCCGATGTACGACTGGAACGCCGACTGCTGGGCGTCGTTCAGAACGTCGCCGGTGGTGTTGAGGAAGATCACCGCCTCGTAGCGGCTCAGGTTGCTGGTGGTGAAGTGGTTGCCGTCCTCCGTGGCCGTCACCGTGAAACTGTTCGCCGCGCCGAGGTCGCGGATGGCCTGGATCCCTGCCGGGATCGAGTCGTGCCGGAAACCGGCCGTCTTGGAGAACACGAGGACGTCGTAGGGCGTGTCCGCGGCATTGACTGGGTTGGGCAGCCCGACGAGGGCCAGGGCGGCGAGTGTCGCGGCCGCCCCACCAAGCAGGCTTCGGGGTTGTCTGCGCATGTCCGTCGCTCTCTTCTTGGTGACAGAAATCAGGGCAGGGTCCATTTCTGGTTGGCTCCGCCGTGGCAGGTCCACAGGTGCACGAGGGTGCCGTCCGACGAGTTGGCGCCCGACACGTCCAGGCACTTGCCCGACTGCGGGTTCCGCAGCGACCCGTCCGGGTTCGCCTGCCAGTTCTGGTTGGCGCCACCGTTGCAGGACCACAACTGGACTTTCGCCCCGTCCGCCGTGCTGTTACCGCTGACATCCAGGCACTTGCCCAACGCCTTGATCGTCGACCCCGGCGTCACCGTCCACTGCTGCCCAGCCGAGCCCGTACACGACGAGATCTGCACCGCCGTCCCATCCGCCGAGCTGCCGCTCCGGACATCCAGACACTTGTTCGCGAGTCCGACGATCGGACCCGCTCCGGGTGTCGGGCCCCCGCCAGGATTGAAGGTGAACGCGTCGACGTCGAAGAGGAATCCGGAGCCGCCGGCGAAGGTCAGGTAGAGCGTGGTGGTGCCGGCCGGTGCACCGGAGATCGAGCCGTTGACGGTAGTGAAGTTCGTCCACGAGCCGGTGACCGGGACGGTGGCGGAGCCGAGGATGGTGCCGGTCGGCGAGCCGGCCCGAACCTGCAACGTGCCGCCCGCGCCGGCTGACGACACCCGGGCGCTGAACGACGTGGCGTTGCTCAGCTTGTACGGCTCGAATGCGATCCAGTCGCCGTTCTCGATGTCACCGACGGACTTGCCGCCCTCGGCGGTCGACTTGTCCAAGGTGGCGATGCCGGACGATGTCTTGTAGTGCTCGGCCTGCCGGTGCTTCGGCTGCAGGATGTGCTGCGTGTGCGTGGTGAGCCCGGCGTTGTCGGTGTACTCGGCGTCGAAGACTCCGAAGATGTTCGCCGCGTCGTCGTGCTCACCGTCGACCGGGATGGTGATCGTGCCCGAGCAACCGGTCTTCGAGGTGATCGGGTGGCCGTGGCTGTCGTGACCGACGATGTACGTCAGCTTGACTTTGGTGCAGTCGACCGTGCCGTCCTCCGGATCCGTCACGGTGATACTGAACGGCACGGTGTCACCGAAGGCGAAGATCTCCCCCGCGGCGGGGCTGTTGATGGTCACGGTCGGCGCGGTGTTGCCGACGGTGATCCGCACGTCGGCGGTGCCGGTGGCACCCTGCGGGTCGCGCACGGTCAGCGTGGCCGTGTAGTCGCCGTTTGTGTTGTACGTCTTCGTCGGGTTGGCGGCGGTGGAGCTGGTGCCGTCACCGAAGCTCCAGGCATAGGTCAGTGCCCCACCGTCGGGGTCGGACGATCCGGCCGAGGAGAAGGTCACGGTCAACGGCGCGGCGCCGGAGGTCCGGTTGGCGCCGGCCATCGCCGTGGGCGCCCGGTTGCCGCCGCCGACGTGGTCGAAGCGGTAAAGGGCGGAGTATTGGTCGCCCTGGTACAGCCCGGCGCCGTAGTCCAGCACGTAGTAGGAGCCGTCCGGGCCGAACGCCGAGTCGATCACCTGCTTGCCACTCCAGGGGAAGCTGTCGATGGTCCCCGGGGAGCCGTCGGCGTTGAGGTGGATCGGCTTGATCCAGCCGCGGCCGAACTCCGTGGCGAAGAACTGCCCGTCGAACGACTGCGGGAACTTCGTGGGCGAGCTGACGTCGGGGTCATACCGGTACACCGGGCCCGCCATCGGCGACTCCGAGCCGCCGCCGAACGCCGGCGGGCTGCCGGCGTCGCCGCCGTAACGGATCCAGGCAGCCTTGGCGGGGGGCAGCGCGCTCAAGCCGGTGTTGCGGAACGAGTTGTTCGTCGGCCCGCCCGAGCAGTTGTATTTCGCGCCTGCCGTGTTGGTGGCGAAGTCCCACTCGGCGTACGTCTCGGAGCTCGTGTTCGTGCCGGTGCAGTATGGCCAGCCATAGAAGCCCGGGCCCGTGACGCGGTTGAACTCGACCTGGCCCTGCGGCCCGCGCGCCGAGGTGGCGCCGGCATCGGGGCCGTAGTCGCCGACGTAGACGATGCCGGTGGCCTTGTCCACGCTCATCCGGAACGGGTTGCGCAGGCCCATCGCGTAGATCTCCGGCCGGGTCCTGGCCGTGCCGGGCGGGAACATGTTGCCTGCCGGGATCGAGTACGACCCGTTCTCGTTCACCTTGATTCGTAAGATCTTGCCGCGCAGGTCGTTGGTGTTGGCGGCGGTGCGCTGTGCGTCGAACGCCGGGTTGCGGTTGGCCCGCTCGTCGAGTGGGGAATATCCGGCGGACTCGAACGGGTTGGTGTCGTCGCCTGTGGACAGGTACAGGTTGCCTGCCGCGTCGAAGTCGATGTCTCCGCCGGCGTGGCAGCAGATACCTCGGTCGGCCGCCACGTCGAGGATGTCCACTCTGCTGGACTGGTTGAGCGTGAAGTCGGCGTTGAGCGTGAACCGGGAAAGCCGGTTGACACCCTGCCACGCCGACCAGTTGCCGCCGGTGGTCGGTGCGTCGCCTCCCGGTGTGGACAGCGGCGGGGCGTAGTAGAGGTAGATGTGCCGGTTGGTGGCGAAACCCGGGTCGACGCCGATGCCCTGCAGGCCGTCCTCGTCGTGCACGTATACGGGGATGTTGCCGATCACCGTGGTGGTGCCGTTGGCCTCCGTGCGGCGCACGGTCCCGTTGCGAGCGGTATGCAGCACCGACCGGTCGGCGAGTACGGCCAGCGACATCGGCTCACCGACCTCCGCGACCCCGCGGGCCAGTTGGACCTGCTGGAAGTCGGCGGCGTTGATCGGGTGCGCCGAGGCCGGGGTCGCACTGGACAAGGCCGCGGTGAGAGTGGCCGCGACCAGAAGCAGAGCCGAACCGATGACCGGCCAACGCGCGACTGCGGCCCTCCTGATCTTCATGAACATGACAATGCACTCCCCTTCCTGAACAGGTGGCTGCCAGGCTTGGGGCGCGCGCTGCCGCGCCGATGCCGTAGCGGGATTGGGAGCCGAGCGGGGGCAACCGCTCGGAAACAGTAGAAGTCGATGGCTACCGCGCTGTCGGGTCACATCGACGACCGTGATGGTCCGCCGACAAGGCTAGAAGACTTCAGCCCAACGTGTCCATACTTCCCTCCGGGCCGGCCAGACTATTGGCCTGTTGTGGAGAAAGTCGCGAAGCGCAGCAGTACGACTGTGACCAGGAGCGGTAGTTGGCACCAGGCAACGTTCGCGACCTGCGGTGATGCCAACTAGATTGTTGGGCCGTTGGTACGGAATCAGAGAGATAGTTGGCACATTGGTACAGCGCAGGTCACGGGGGAGTCGCCACCGAAGTGACAGATCAGCACGAGCCGTTGTCGCTGGCCTCTAGGCGTGAGGCTCCCAGTCTGCACCCGCCGGACTTCAGGTCCCGATACAGTTCCCCTGTTGATAATCCGTACGGTGATGCATCCAGAGCACCACGTCACAGACCCTCAGCACGCTGACGCTCCCAGGAAGGTCGGCGGACTGTCGCCCGAGCGGGACCTTTTGCAGCCTCAGCACAGCAATTGCACCGAGCACGATCAGCACGAGAGCGGCGACGGGTGTCAGCAACGGCCAGCTGGCCGACATCAGAACTCCCCAGTCCCTTGGAGTAGGTCGACACTATCGGGCCTCGGTCCTCCGGAGTCAGTCGCGTTGCGGCGCTCCCGCCGAGCACTTCGGTGGCTTTAAGCACAACGGCGTCAAGGCGCCCCGAAGTGGTGTCGTCGGTCCGCTCACCCCGCATTCGTCTCCGGACCTCCGGGCGCTCGCCCCGGTGCCTCCCCATCCGGTCTGTGGGAGTCGCCACCGGCGAGCCGCTTCTCGGGAAGCACGACGGCCAGGACAACACCGACGAGGAACAGCGGGACCAGGTAGCCGAAGACCGGGGTCAGGGCGTGCTGGTAGGCCGCGACTACGGCGTCCTGGACATGGGCCGGCAGGGCATGAACGAGTGCGGGGGTCAATGAGTCCGTGTCGCCGACTGTCTTGAGGTCACTCGACGACAGCCGGGCGCTGAGCTGGTCGGTCAGTCGGCTGGTGAAGACCGCGCCGACTGCGGCGGTCCCGACCGTCGCGCCGATCTCGCGGAAGAAGTTGTTGGCGGCGGTCGCGGTGCCCACGTCGGCGGCGGGGAAGGCGTTCTGCACGGCCAGGACGAGGGTCTGGGACATGAGGCCGATGCCCACGCCCATCAGGAAGAGGTACCCGCAGAGCAGAGTGAGGGGGGTGTCCACATCGAGGGTGGAGAGCATCAGGGACGTGACGGCGATGACGAGCGAACCGGCGATCGGGTAGATCTTGTAGCGGCCGGTCCGGCTCATCCGCTGGCCGACCGGCAGGCTCGCACCCATCAGGCCGACCACCATCGGCAGCAGCAGCCAGCCGGACTGTGCGGCGGTGGCGCCGTAGACCATCTGCAAATATGTCGGCATGTAGCTGAGGACCGCGAACATCCCGACACCGATCACGATCATGCCGATGAGGGTGGCGATGTCGAAGATGGGGCTGCGGAACAGGCGTAGCGGGATGATCGGTTCGGCCACGCGGCTCTGCGAGTAGATGAACAGGATCCAGGATCCAACGCCCGCAACGGCCAGGCCGAGGATGAGCGGGTCGCTCCAGGCATAGTCGGTGCCGCCCCAGTCCGCGACCAGGACGGTGCAAGCAACGGCCGCCGTCATGAGGGTGATGCCGATGTAGTCGATCGTGGCCTTGAGCGCTTTGCGCGGCAGGTGCAGCGCCACGGCGCACACGGCAAGTGCGAGCAGGCCCACCGGCAGGTTGATCCAGAAGCACCAGCGCCAGCCGATGCTGTCAGTGAACCAACCGCCGAGCAGCGGGCCGACGACAGATGCCAGCGCGAAGATGACACCGATCGGAGCCATGTACTTCGCGCGCTGACGGGGTGGTACCAGGTCGGCGACGATCGCCTGTGAGGTGATCATCAGCCCGCCGCCGCCCAGGCCTTGGACGGCCCGGCCGATGATCAGCATCGCCATGTCCTGCGCGGATCCGGCGATCGCGGAACCTGCGAGGAAGACGATGATTCCGCCGATGTACAGGTTCTTACGGCCGAGCAGATCACCAAGGCGGCCGTAGACAGGCATCACCACGGTGGCGGCCAGGATGTAGGCCGTGGTCACCCACGCCATATCTGTCACACCGTGCAGTTCGCCGACGACGGTGGGCAGTGCGGTGCTGACGATGGTCTGGTCGAGCGAGGCGAGGAGCATCACGGCCATCAGGCCCGCGTATATGAGTCCGAACCGGCTCTGCCCGTCGGAGGAGTGCCGCTTTTCCTCCGGCGAGTGCGCCACAGAGAGGGAGTCACTCATCGGTTCTCCGGAATTGAGGGGAGGGCGAGATCGGAGCCGGGCGGCCTTGCGGCCAGCGGCGCATCAGGTCGTGAGAAGGGGCTGCGGGAGATCAGCGGAGCGCTCGACAAAGGGCACGGCCGAGTCGTCGTGCTCCGGGGGTTCGTCGCTCGTCCAGCGCTCCAGCCCCACGCGCGCTGCGGCCGACCCGAGGGCGGCGGCCACATCCCTCGGGTGCGCCCGCCCTCACGCTGATCATATCGACCGTGATCTTGTCGAAGTCGTGGTCACTGGCCAGCCGGGAGCGGCACAGGTTCGCGTGTCACACCATGTGAAGTGCTGTTCCTGACCGCCGGTTTCCGTCCTCCGGTGGGGTCAGAGTGCCCGAACCAGCCCCCTCGCGGCGACGGGTCCCTCAAAGCGCCGACAGGATCGTCCTAGCATCCTGCTCAACGCCGTCACGCCGACCCGGTGGTCTGCTCGGGAGCGTTTTCGATCTTCCACTGTGCCGGGAACTTCGGTAGCACCGCCGCCAGGACGACGGCGACCACCGTCAGCGCGGTGAGCGCGAGCACCGGCACCGTGTAGCTCCCGGTGGAGGTCTGCACCGCGCTGACCAGGAACGGCGATATACCGAGCGACAGGGTGGAGATGGCCAGCGTCAATCCCTGCAGCTGCGCGAACGAGGCGAGGCCGAAGTACCGCGCGATGAGGAAGGGTCCCAGCGACGACTCGGCGCCGGTGGCGAAGCCGAGGAGGATCATCGCGACCAACAGCAGCGGCGTCGAGCCGTGATTCGCGAAGGCGATCAGGAGCCCCACCGGCACCGCTGCGAGCATCGGGACCACCACCCGGGGCCGGTCGGTCCTGTCCAGGATCATCCCGCCGATGAGAAGTCCGGCGACCGACGCGGCGAAGAGCGCGGACAGGGAGAGCGAGACCGTCGTCTCGGTGAATCCGCGCTCGTCGAAGAAATCGACCGCGTTCTGCCGCACGGTCATCGGGCCGGCTGCTGCGAAGGCGAGGGAGACCGTGATGGAGATCCAGACCCGTGTCCGGACCGCCTTGCGCAGCGGGATGCCCGGAAGCCTTGGCAGCCCTGCTTCGGGCCCTGTCACACGCCGCTTCGTCGGCTCCATCGGCTCTGTCAGTTTCATCGGCCCCGTAGGCTCCACCGGCTCCACCGGCACCGTCGGCTCCGAGATGAGGAACACGGTGGTTGGGATCGCCACGAGTGCGATCGCCGCAGCCACGAGTAGGTAGGTTCCCTTCCATCCGAGACCGGCGCTGCCGCTGATCAGCCACTGGAACACCGGTGAGAACACAGCGGCGGCCAGGCTGGAGGCTATGCCGATGAGGGCGAATCCGATGCCCTTGTGCTGCGGCAGCCAGGTCGAGACAACTTTGAAGACAACAGCCAGACCTGACATGAACCCGAACACGGACGCCAGGATCAGCACGACCGCCAGCGCCGGCACGCTGGACCCGCACAGCGGGACAAGGGCCGTCAGCGCCGCGTAGAGGACAGCGGAGGGGACCGCGACCCTGCGTGCGCCCAGTCGATCCACCCAACGGCCCGCGAAGGGCAGGACGATCGGCCCGATCAGCAGCGGGATGGAGACGAACACGAGAATGCCGGCGGATTTGGCGACGCCCGTGTCCTTGGCGAACGCCGGCACGATGAACGTCGTCATTGCGGAGAGGCCGGAAGGACTGACCAGCATGAGGAGGAGACAGCCGGTCAGCGCGGCCTTGGCGCTCGCTGGTGCCTTCCAGAGGTCGGCCAGGTAGGACTTCCAGCCTGCTTCGGACGAAGACGGGGTGGTGTCGCCCCTCGGCACTGAAGTGGTCATGGGAAAGCCTCCGTTACGGATGCACCGCGGCCCCATTGGCGCGGCGAGCTATTCAGAGGGCGGCTCAATCGGTCATGGGCTGGGGTGGTGACGCTGTGAAGCGCTTTGTTCCTGACCAGCTGTGGGAGTGGTTCCGGCCAGTGGTGCCTGCGGCGCCGACGCGGCCGCAGAGCGGCGGTCGACGTCGGCACGGCGATCGGGAGGTGCCGGCGTCGACCGTGTTCGTCGCCGTCTCTCGGGGTGCAGCCGGTGTCAACTGCTGCTTTGTGTCGGCCCGTTGGGCCCGACCGGGCACCGGCACCGAACCGGGTGACGCCGTGCCCGGGTCTGTGGAGCCGGACCGGTCCCGGTGCACGATCGACTGGGAGAACGTGAGGGCTCTGGCAGGAGGCCTGACAGATTCCGGGCGTCTGGAGCGCTGTTGGCGGACTGTGGGGGGATCGCTGCTCGGCGGCTCACCAGGTGACGCTGCTCCGGCGTCACTACGAGCGGAAAGGTGTCACTGCGAGCGGAAAGCCGAGTACTTGCTCGGGGTTACCGGTATCGCCGCAGCCCTCAAGTGGAATCGGTTCACGCGGGGCGCGGCACCGGTCCCGGGAAGTTGCCGTTGGCCGCCTGCGGGGGCATCTTCCCGGGAGGGGGCGAACTGAGGGCGGCCATCATCGGGAAGGGCTCCAATCCGAAGATGTCCCGACCGTTGATCTCGGCCATCGGGTCGATCCGGAACGCGCCATGGGTCGCCAGCACGTGCACGTCCCGGACGAAACGCTGGACCGGATTGGACAGGCCGACGGTCGAGGAACCGAGTGCCAGCTGCAGCCCGTCGATCACCTGGAGACAGGCGTGGATCTGATGGACGAGGTCCATCGTGATCTCCGGTTCGTCCCACGGGTGAAAGTCCTCGCCCGCCAGCGCGCGCCGGTCCACCTCGTCCGCCTGCCGCTCGATGACCGCCGCGGCCGTGTTGATGACGGCCCTTGCCTTGCCCGCCACGACCTGCGTCGAGGCCATGTCGGCCATGTTCGGATACGGCAGATTGAACGGCGCCCGCTTTTTGGCCTGCTCGACGAAGGCACCGAGAGCGCCCTCGGTCATGCCCAGAGCGAGCGCCGCGAAGGCCGTCGTCGTAGCGACCATGGTTCCGGTCGCGGAGTGCATGAATCCGAGTCCCTGGTACTTGCCCCGCAAGGCGTCCATGCGAGCGGGCATGTCCATGGTGTGGATGACCCGGTACTCGGGGACAAACACCTCCTCGTCGGCCTGCACACTGTTGCTCGACGTGGCGCTCAGCCCCATGACCTGCCAGTCGTCGACGATCGTGTACTGGTCCTGGGAGAGGAGCCCCATCGCACGACGCCGTTCTCCGGTGTCGGGGTCGTCGTACTCGAACCCGACCGAGCCCCACTTCGCGATCTTGCAGCTACTGCCGAACGCCCAGCGGCCCTTCACCATCCAGCCGCCCTCGACCTTGCGTCCATCGCCGACCTTCGGCGCGAAGACGGTGGCGCCGAAAATGAGCGGTCCCTGCCAGGTATCGATATCGGCGAAGACCTCGTCCTTCACACGGTCACCGAGAGCGAGCGCGCCCCGGGACGCGCTGGAGACGATCACCGTCCAGCCAGCCGACGCATCGACGCGTCCGAGCTCACGCACGACCTCCATCGTGTCGCGTGCGCCGAGTGCGAACCCACCCAGCTCCACCGGGACGGTGATGCGGAACACCCCGATCTCGTGCAGTACCGAGACCGTCTCGGGCGCGAGCACGCCCATCAACTCCCCCTCCCGGGCACGTTCGGCAAGGCCGGGCGCCGCCGCGTGCACCGCGTTGCGCATGCGCCGTCCCTCCTCACTGAGATGGGGCGACTCGGGAAACCTGCTCACTTTGGGCAACGTCATGGTCATCTCGTGCTCTTTCTTCATCCTTGGGCATAGCCGACGCGTTCATCACTGCGCGCGGGCGACGGCGGATTGCGATGCGGGGCCGGGAGCGCGTCGGTTCGGCGGCGTCGACTACGGGTTTGGCGGCGGGTCAGAGATCGACCTGATCGCCTTCGGACCCGCCGTGCGTCACCGCGCGGTTGTACGTCCAGCGCGCGACGGGGAAGGGGGCGGCGCGGACAGAGCGCTTGCTGCGGCGACGATCTGTGACTGTGCCGGGCTCGCCGCTCAGTTCCCCGGCATGGGCGCGGCCATCTTGCGGAAGGCACTCCAGTGCTCGGCGAGCTTGCCATCGCGGACGCGGAACACCGTCACGATGTACCAGTCGTAGGTCTGGTCGGGGCTCTCCGGGTCCGGCGTCGGCTGCTTCATCATGACGCACGCCAGATCGCCGTCCAGGACCACGCTCACCACCGGCGGCGGAGTGCCGTGGCCGGTCGGAACGTTGCGGAAGTGCTCGATGATGTTGTCGCGGCCGTTGCCGGGGGCGTTCGGGTCGTGCTGGACGTAGTCCTTGACGATGTAACGGTTCATCACGTCAGCGACGTTTTCCTGCACTGTGTCGTCGCGCACCATGCGTGCGAGGTCAGCCTCGAAGTCGACCAGCAGACGCTTGATGGCGGTCCGCTCGGGCGTGTCGGCCTGCGCGACTGCGGCCTTGTAGTCCTCGCGGTCGAGCCAGGTCTCGTACAGCGCGGGATCGTTGATGTGCGCGATGCCGTCGATGATGCTGAAGTCGTTCATGCGCGGATGGGCTCCTTGTCTCGGGACGAGTCTGTTGCGGCGCGGCGCTCGGGGACGGCGCCGCCGATCATGGCGAAGGGGGGCAGGCCCAGGAGCCGGCGCCCGTTCTGTTCCGCCAGCGGGTCGATGCGGATCGCGCCGTGCGAGGTGAGCACGCGGGCGTCGCGGACGAACCGCTGGATCGGGTTGGACAGGCTCACCGTGGACGAGCCGATCGTCTTCTGCAGGAGGTTGATCGCGTCCTCGCACATGTTCGCCGCGTAGGCGATGGAGAGGCTGATCTCGGACTCCTCCGGCGGGGTGAAGTCGAGTCCCTCCGCGGTCCGCGCGTCGATCTGGTCGGCCGTGCCCTCGATCGTCGCGGCGGCGACGTTGATCATCGCGAGTGCCTTGCCCGCCGCGACCTGGGCGGACGCCATGTCGCCGATCGTAGGGTAGGGCAGGGTGAAGGGCTTGCGCTTGTTCGCCTGTTCGGTGAAGCAGTCGAGCGCGCCCCGCGCCATGCCCAGGGTGATCGCGAGGTTCGCGAGCGTCGCGCAGAGCAGCAGCGCCAGACCGCGCTGCCCGTAGCCGAAGCCCGTGTAGCGGTCGTGCAACTGCTGCAGCCGCAGCGGGAACTCACCGAGGTCGATGAAGCGGTGCGCCGGGACGAACACCTCGTCCTGGACGCGCAGGCTGTTGCTGGACGATCCCGATAGACCCATGACGTCCCAGTCGTCGAGAATCTCGTACTGCTCCCGGCGGAGCGCGACCATGCCGCGTCCGCTGCCGCCGCCGGCCTCGGGGTCGTACTCGATACCGACCAGCGCCCAGCTCGCATGCTTGCAGCAGCTGCCGAACGCCCACTTGCCGTGGACCATCCAGCCGCCGTCGACGGGCCGGGCCGTGCCGACCTTTGTCGCGAACACGGAGGCGCCCACGATGGCCGGCCCGACCCAGTCCTCGGTCTCGGCCCGCACCTCGTCGACCACCTGCGCATCCATCGCGAGCACGTTCTTCACGCCCACGCCGACAAACCCGGCCCAGCCGGCGGAGCCGTCGCCCTCGCTGAGCGCGCTGATCACCTCGACCAAGTCCCGTGCGCCGAGCCCGTACCCGCCCCACTCGACGGGCATGGACATACGAAAGACACCGGCGTCGTTGATCGCTTCGAGCACCTCGGGAGTGAGCGCTGCGATCTGCTCGCCCTCGCGGGCCTGCGAGCGGATCAGCGGGATCAGCTCGCGCACCCGGTCGCGGATCTTGCGGCCCTCGTCGGTGATCCACGGGGAGGCCACGGGTGAAGCGGGCACCGGGTGTGGCAGCGGGGGCAGATGGGCGTCCCGTGCGGGTGGCGGGGGTGTAGCGGTCATCGAAGCACCATCGTTTCTATCACTTGCACTGAACGGTACAGTGCAGATTGCAGATGTAGAGATGCATGTGTCAGGAAAGCGGAGCGCGATGTCGCCCGGAGGCGCCCGCGTCAACCCAGCAGGGAGTGCGGAGCGTTGACGCCGCGCTCCGGTACGGCGGCGCCGACCATGGGGAACGGTTCGAGTCCGAGGAGGCGTCGGCCGTTCTGTTCGGCGAGCGGATCGACGCGGATTGCTCCGTGCGAGGTGACCACGCGTGCGTCGCGGACGAAGCGCTGGATCGGATTGGACAGCGAGATGGTCGACGAACCGAGCGTCTTCTGCAGCAGGTTGATGGCGTCCTCGCAGAGGTTGGCCGCGTACGCGAGCGCGAGACTGATCTTCGACTCCTCGTCGTCGCCGAATTCGAGACCGGCCTCGGTGCGCGCGTCCACCTGATCCGCGTAGCGTTCGATCGTCGAGGCGGCAAGGACGATCATTGCCTGCGCGCGCCCGGCGGCCACCTGGGCGGAGGCCATCTCGGCGACGCTCGGGTAGGGCAGGGTGAACGGCTTGCGTCTGATCGCCTGCTCGGCGAAACAGGACAGCGCGCCGCGCGCCATGCCCAGCGCGATCGCGGTACTGCTGAGCGCCACGGTCATCAACAGCGCCCGGCCGCTCTGCTTGAAGGCGGCGCCGCTGTAATGGTGTCGGATCTGGTCGAGCCTCGGTGGAAACTCGGCGAGGTCAAGGAAGCGGTAGTCCGGGACGAAGATCTCATCGGTGACCCGCAGGCTGTTGCTGGACGTTCCGGAGAGCCCCATGACATGCCAGTCGTCGAGGATCTCGAACTGCTCCCGCTCCAGCACCACCACGCCGCGGCCGGTGCCGCCGGCTTCCGCGGGGTCGAAGGCGACTCCCACCAGCGCCCAGCGGGCGTGCTTGCAGCCGCTGCCGAACGCCCACCGGCCGCTCACCATCCAGCCGCCGTCGACCTTGCGGGCGTTGCCGACCGTGGTCGCGAATACGGAGGCGCCGACGAGAGCCGGACCCACCCAGCCCGCGATGTCCTTGCGGATCTCCTCGACCACTCGCGGTTCCAGGGCGAGGAAGTTGCGCAGTCCGACGCCGACAAAGGCACTCCAGGCCGCCGACCCGTCGGCCTCGCCCAGGGCTGCGACGACCTCGACAATGTCGCGGGCGCCCAGCGCACTGCCGCCCCACTCGACCGGCATCGTCATGCGATAGATGCCCGCCTCGTCCAGTGCCTGAAGAACGTCGGGAGTCAACGCTCCGATCCGCTCACCCTCGCGCGCCTGCGACCGGATAAGAGGGACTAGGTCCCGGATCCGATCGCGCAGCTCACGTCCGGCGTCGGTCAGCCACGGCGATTCCACGGCCCTGACCTCCGGGGCAATGGGATTGGACATCGGCTCTCCTCGTTGAGATTGAGCGAAAACAACGAACTGATCTGTATGGGAGGGCGAGTTGGTGACACCCCCACTCAGGCGGGGACAGCCGACCTGTCGTCGTCGAGCCGCCGGAAGCGGCTTCCGTGGAAGACCAGGGGCTCGGCCGACGGCAGCGTCCACAGGCGGTCTATCTCCAGCAGGGCGATGATGTGGTCGCCCGCCGGGAGTTCGGCGCGGAGCGTGCAGGTGTACCAGGTGACCGCACCGGGAAGGACCACCGCTCCTTCTCCGGTGGTCTCCCAGTGCACATCCGCGAACCGGTTCTCCTCCGCACCTGCGAGCGCGCGGCACACCTCTCCCTGCTGCTCGCCCAGGACACTCAGGCCCAGACGTGGCAGCTCCCTGAGCTTCGGCCAGGTGCGGGACGAAGTCTGAAGGCACACCGAGACGAGGGGTGGAGCCAGCGATACGGAGGTGAAGGAGCTCACCGCCATTCCGACAGGGCGCTCGTCCACCATTCCGCACACCGCGATCACCCCGCTTGGGAAACGGCCGAACGCTTCCCGCAGAGCCTGCGCGTCCATCGGCGCCACCGGCGTGGGCTGCGGCTCGAGGCCGGAGCCGGGATTCATGAGCCCCTGGGGCCCGTGCTCATTGATCGACATGGTCCTCACCTTCTTTCTTCCTGCAAGGCGGTCAGCTCAGCCCACCTGGGGCACGCCGCCGGCGAACATGGGAAACGGCTCGAATCCGAGGAGCTGACGGCCGCTGAGCTCAGCCAGCGGGTCGAAGCGGATCGCGCCATGCGTGGCCAGCACGCGCACGTCCCGCGCGAAGCGCTGGATCGGATTCCTCAGGCTCACCGTGGAGGAGCCCAGGGCGAGTTGGAGCTTGTCGATGGCGTCCGCGCACAGCCGCACCGCGTAGACGAGGTCCATCGTGATCTCGGACTCCTCGGCACCCGTGAACTCGATCCCGGCCAGGGCGCGGCGGTCCACCTCGTCGGCATGGGCGAAGATGGTCGCCTCCGCCGCATTGATCATCGCGCGAGCCGTACCGGCGGCCACCTGGGTCGACGGCATGTCCGCCACGGTGCGGTAAGGCAGGTTGAACGGCTTGCGGGCTGTCGCCTGCTCGACGAAGCAGTCCAGGGTGCCGCGGGCCATGCCGAGTGCGACGGCCACGTTGCTGAGACAGGTGATCAGCATCAGCGCGCGTGTGTCGTTGCGGAACCCGATGCCGGCGTAGCGGTCCCGCACGCTGTCCATGACCGCGGGAAAGTCGGCCAGGTCGACGAAGCGGTGGTCGGGGACGAACGCCTCCTCCTCGGCGGTGATGCTGTTGCTGGAGGTGGCCTTCAGACCCATGACCTTCCAGTCGTCCAGGATCGTGTACTGCTCGCGGCTCAGCAGTGCCATCGCCCGGCCTGGCCGACCTTCCGAGTCCTCATAGGTCACGCCCACGGCCGCCCAGGCCGCGTGCTTGCAGCCACTGCCGAACGCCCATTTGCCGGAAACCAGCCATCCGCCGTCCGCCCTGCGGGCCGATCCCACGCTTGTGGAGAACACGGAGGCACCGACGACCAGAGGACCGATCCAGGTTTCGATCTCCTTGAAGATCTCGTCGACGGTCTGCTGGGGGAAGCCGAGGACATTGCGGATACCGCCGGCCACGAAGACCGTCCAGGCGGCGGATCCGTCGCCTTCGCCGAGTGCCGTGATGATCTCCACGGTGTCACGCGCCCCGAGAGCGTAGCCACCCAACTCGACCGGCAGGGAGGTCTTGAAGACACCCGCTTCGTGTATCGCCCTCAGCGTCTCGGGGGGCAGGGCACCGAGTTCCTCTCCTTCCTGCGCTTCCTCCCGCAGCAGCGGGATGAGGGCGCGTGTCTCGTCCCGGATCTGCCGACCGCGGGCGCTGAGGTGCGCAGATGGACGCCGATCGGCCGCCGTAGTGCCCGACTCGACACCGGAAGGCGTCGGAGAGGGTGGCTTGCTCATGGGTGCTCCTTATGTTTTGACTGCACTGCACCGTACAGTCCAGTTGAACCGTACGGTAGGGTTCAGTGAAAGGTCAAGAGATGGGATGCGTCCCGGCTCCGAGCGGGGCCGGGACTCGGCGAGGAGTGAGATGGCTGAGCAGGGGCGCCCCCAGCGCACGGGCGCGGGCGGGCGGAACAAACGGGAATCCATTCTCGACGCGGCCGTCAAGCTGTTCCTCGAACTCGGCTTCGATCAAACTTCGATGGATGCCGTGGCGGCACAGGCCGGCGTCTCGAAGACGACTGTCTACGCCCACTTCGGTGACAAGCTGGAGCTGTTCCGCGCGGTGATCGCCCGCGGAGGAGCCTCCCTCGACTTCGATCTGGACCAGTCGATGTTCGCCTCCGTCGACGACCCGCAGGAGAGACTGGCGCGCATCGCCCTGAAGCTCCTCCAAGCCACGACCGCCCCGAACTACCTGGCCTTCATTCGCGTGCTGACCGTCGAGGCGGCCCGCCGCCCCGAGCTGACCGAGACGATTCGGTCCCTCGGCGTACCTCATGTCGTCGATCTGGTGGCCGTGGCGCTTCGCGAGGATGCGCGGCAGCGCGGCTACACGCTTCCCGACACGGAGGTCTACGCCGGACTGTTCGTGCGCATGACGGCGGCCGGACCGCAGATGGACGCACTATTGGATCCGGAGGCCGACCGTGATCCGGCCCACTTCGAGGCGTACGCCGAGTGGGCGACGGCGATCTTTCTGCGGGGCCTGCGCGCCGGCGGCCTGCCGACTGCCCCCGATTCTGCGATCAGTCAGGTTTTCCCCTGGCTGTCGCGGGCGAACTCCTGACACACGCCGCGGCGCGGGAGGCGAGACCTTCCGCGCCACGGCGTTCCCGAGCACTCCTGCGGGATGTCCGGACACCGCACGCTCCGACCTGCCCTTTCGGGATGGCGATGGCAATTCGATTCATGCAGGCCTCTTGACCGGTGGAATGCACTGAACCGTACAGTGCATCGGTCGGAGTGCCGCTCGGCGCTCGGCGCTCTCGGCGAGCCAGCTGACAGCACGAGACCGCCCCGCCCGCTCAGCCGGCGGCCGCCATCGCCTTGCGCGAGGAAGGACGACGATGTCCCCGCCCCAGCCCCACACGGAATTCGCTCCGCCCGGCCAGCCGGGTACCCCTGCCCCCGCCTCCCTGCGGGAGTCCTTGTCCGCCTTGCGCGGCTACCCCACACCGGCCTGGAAAGCAGCGATCGCCTGCGTGCTCGCCATGGCCCTGAGTCCCCCAGCTCTCGTCACAGCCGTCACCTTCCTCGTCGACCCGGTCGCCAAGGACTTCGGCTGGTCCCACTCGGAAACGCTGAGCATCTTCAACATCCCCACCGTGGCCGCCCCCTTCGTGCTGCCCCTGGCCGGCCGTTGGGTCGACCGCTGGGGCGCCCGGGCCGTCGCCGTTCCGGGCGCCGCCCTCTACGCGCTCTCGACGGCCGCGGTGGCGCTCGTAGGCGCGAACGGCGTCGTACTCATGGTGGTCCTGCTGGTGAGCACGGCTCTGGGATACACCTCCATTCTCGGCGTGGTCTACAAGGTCGTCTCGGAGTGGTTCCCCCGTCACCGCGGGCTGGGCTACTCCCTGCTCATCGGCGCGACCTCCAGCCTTGCCGGTGCCGCCCTCTCGCCCCTGAGCCAGCTGTCCATCGACCACTTCGGCTGGAGGACGACCTACCTGCTGATCGGCGGATGCATCCTGCTGATCGTCTTCCCTGCCCAGTACTTCCTGATGTACGAGCCCGCGTCGGCACCGCTCACCCGTGGGAACACTGTTCCGCCGAAGGGAAAGGGCAGGCGGGCGCACATGGAGCTGCCTGGCCTCCCCCTGGGCCGGGCGCTGAAGACCCGGGCCTGGTGGTACATGATGCTGGTGCTGACCGTGGCCGCAGGTGTGGCGATGAGTGTGCGTCTGAACGCCGTGTCACTCTTCGGCGAGCAAGGCTATTCCGCCACCGAGGTGTCCCTGTCGGTGTCGGTCATGCTGGTGGCATCCGTCGCCGGGCAGATCCTCGCCGGCATGGTCCTCGACCGGTCGCGCACACCTCGTGCCTTCGTGCCGTTCATGGTGTGCCTGGTGATCGGCATGGTCATGGTCTTCGCCGCCACGGGAGACATGTGGGCCTTGTTTCTCACTATGGCCCTGCTCGGTGTCGTGACCGGCGCGGAGTCCACCACCGGGCCGTACCTCGTGGGGTGTTACTTCGGTATGCGGGCCTTCGCCCAGATCCAGGGCATCACGCTGGGCATCGTCAGCCTCGTCGGAATCGGAGTCTTCCCGGTGCTGGCAGAGGGAGTCGCGGAGAGCACAGGTGGATACACCGCGACGCTCATCGCGCTCACCGCCGGAAGCCTGATCGTCCTTGTCCTGTCGCTCTGCATGCCGCGCTATCCGAGCCCGGCCAAAAGCCCGGACGCCGGCGAGCCGGATCCCAGCCGCGTCGATGACCGCATAGGCAACTTCTAACAGCTAGCTGCACAAAAGAACCCGGGAGGGCACGCGCTGCGCGTGCCCTCCCGGGCGTTGCAGGGCTCGGCCGGCGCTAGACCCGAGACACGGGTGCTCCCGGCGCCGGGGGCGCGGCGGGCGCCGGCGGCTGGTTCAGGCGCAGGGGCTGCAGGGCCTCGGTCCAGCGCAGCAGCTCGTCGAGCATCATCGTGGCTGCGGCCTCCAGCGGCTCGTCGGCCCGGAAACCGCCCTCCCCCATGAGTTTGAAGACGAACGGTATGGCCACGGCCTCGGGAATCGGCATCATCTTGAGAGTCGTCGTGACCTGCTTGAGCACCTGCACGGAGCGCAGGCCGGCCGCGACGCCGCCGTAGCTGACGAATCCGACGGGCTTGTAGAGCCACTCCCGGTACAGGAAGGAAAGAGCGTTGAGCAGCGCGGCAGGAGGACCGTAGTTGTATTCGGGCGTGACGAAGACGAAGGCGTCGGCCTCGTCCACCGTCGCGCTCCACCTGAGCGTGTGCTCGTGGGTGTACTGACCCGCCCGCGGATGACCGGGTTCATCGAGGAGCGGGAGGCCGAGCTCAGCGAGGTCGACGAGTTCGACGTCGAAGCCCCCATGCTGCTTCGCGGCCTGGGCCGCCCACTGGCCGATGGGCAGCCCCAGTCGGCCGGGACGGGTGCTTCCGATGACAACGTGCAACTTCGGCATGGGTGAGCCTTTCTGAGTATGCGTCTGTTCGAGTCGGTGCAGGCCGAGAGAGCCGACGACCGATCAAGTCCGGGCAGCGGGCGGAGGGCCGGGGGGCTTGGGCGGGGCGGACTTGGTGATGCCGCTCCAGTGCTCCACGAGCTGTTGCCCGCGCACGCGGTAGGCGTCGTACATGTAGTACGGGTAGAGCGCACCGCTTCCGTCGGGTTCGGCCTGAGGAAGCAGTCCGGCGACGACGACGATGTCGCCCTCGGCGACGATCAGCGCGGGCGGGATGAGGGGCTCGGCGGGCGGGGGAACGGGACCGTCCGGGAATCGGCTGCGCACGAACTCCTCCAGCCCCGCCCTGCCAGGCGGGTAATGGGAGACGTGCTGGAGGTAGTCCTCGGCGACGAAGTCCTTGACCGCATCCGGGTTCTGCGCGTCGAAGACGCAGCGGTAGAAATCCACCACCAGGCGCTTGTTCGCCTCGATGTCGATCGAAGGGGATGACGACACGATGGTCGCTCGCGTCGGTGTGCCCGGCGCGGGGGGCCGCGGCGGGGCGATCTTGTTGAGGGACGGCCACCGCTCGACGATCCGTCCGTCGCGGATCCGGTAGGTGGTGAACCCGTAGTAGTCGAAGGTGAAGCCGGGGGCGTCCGGGTCCGGTTGCGGCATGTAGTGGCAGACACAGACCAGGTCGTTCTCTCCTATGACGAACACCGGGTCCCGCGGCCCGGAGGCATCGGCCGCACCCGGGTCCGCCGCCAGTTCACGGTCGAACTCGCGGCGCAGGAGATCGGCGAACGCCTGCGCGCCGTCTGGGAGGTCGGCACCGTGCTGGACCAGGTCCGGGGCCACGTAGTCGGCGACCGCGTCGGCGTTTCTCGCGCCGAAGACATCGGTGAGGAACCGGCCAACCAGAAGTTTGTTGATGTGTGGCAGTTGCTCGAGTGGTGTAGCCATGCGACCCACTAAACTGTACCGTACAGTGCACGTCAACTGCACCGTACAGTGCACCTCAACTCGCCCCTTGACATCTCCCCGCCCAAAAGGGGAATGTCCTAGATAGTAAATCACCAGTTCGGATACACAGGACACCGACAGTTTGTCCTGCAGAGAAGGGGACATCGTGACTTTTCTTGATGCCAGCGTCTGGCAGGAGCGGATCTTCTCGGGAGAATGGACCAAGGCGGTGGAGTCGTACGACTCCACCGAGCCGGCCACCGGCAAGACCTTGGGCCGAGTCGGCTCCGCCACGCCCGCCGACCTGGAGCGGGCCGTAGAGCGAGCGGCGCAGGCTCAGCGCGACTGGGCGGCGCGTCCGTACGTCGAGCGGGCCCAGGTGCTGCGGCATGCGGCACGCCTGTTCGAGGAGCACCACGCCGAGATCGCGGAATGGATCGTGCGGGAGTCCGGTGCCCTGCGCCCGTTCGCCGACTTCCAGACCTCGAACGGGGCGGCCGAGGAGTGCTACGAGGCCGCGGCGCTGGCGGCGGCTCCGTACGGAGAAGTGCTGCGGTCCATCGAGGACCGACTGTCGTTCGCGCGGCGCCGCCCGGTCGGCGTGGTCGGGGTGATCGCCCCGTTCAACGCGCCGATGGTGCTGGCCATGCGCGCCGTCGCCCCCGCCCTGGCGCTGGGCAACGCCGTCGTGCTCAAGCCCGACCCGCGCACCGCCGTCTGCGGCGGTGTCACCATCGCCCGTGTCTTCGAGGAGGCGGGCCTGCCCGCGGGCGTGCTGCACATGCTGCCCGGCGGCGCCGACGTCGGCGCCGCGCTGGTGGACCACCCGCACGTGCCCGTCATCGCCTTCACCGGCTCCACCCGCGCCGGA
Source organism: Streptomyces sp. NBC_00457 (assembly GCF_036014015.1). Classification (NCBI taxonomy): domain Bacteria; kingdom Bacillati; phylum Actinomycetota; class Actinomycetes; order Kitasatosporales; family Streptomycetaceae; genus Streptomyces; species Streptomyces sp. NBC_00457. The sequence goes on from NZ_CP107905.1 coordinate 3,421,253, forward strand.
AAGGCGATCGCCACCTCGGCGGCGCAGCGGTTGAAGCGCGTCCACCTGGAGCTCGGCGGCAACTCGGCGCTGATCGTCCTCGACGACGCGGACTTGGAGAAGGCCGCCTCCGCCGGCGCGTTCGGCTCCTTCCACCACGCCGGACAGGTCTGCATGGCCTCCAGCCGCCACCTGGTGCACGCGTCGGTCGCCGAGGAGTACGCCAAGCTGCTGGCCCAGCACGCGAACGCCGCCCCGGTCGGGGACCCGGCCACCGGGCAGGTCGCTCTGGGCCCGATGATCGACGAACGCCAGCTGCAGGCCGCCCACTCCATCGTCACCGACAGCGTAGGGAGCGGTGCGCGTCTGGCGGCCGGCGGAACCTACGAGGGCCTGTTCTACCGTCCGACGGTGCTGGCCGACGTGCCGCTCGACGCCCGCGCCTACGCGGAGGAGATCTTCGGCCCGGTCGCCCCGGTCGTGCCCTTCCAGGACCTCGACGAGGCCGTCCGGCTGGCCACCGACACCGAGTACGGACTGTCGCTGGGCATCCTGACCCGGGACGTGGCCAAGGGCCTGGCACTGGCCGACCGCATCCCCACGGGACTGGTCCACATCAACGACCAGACCGTGAACGACGAGGCGACCATCCCGTTCGGCGGCGTCGGCGAGTCCGGCAACGGCTCCCGCCACGGAGGGAGCGTCGCCAACCTCGAGGCCTTCACCGAACTGCAGTGGGTCACCGTCCGCGGCGAGATCCCCGACTACCCCTTCTGACCCCGCTCTTTCTCTCACCCCCGCTTCACCCGCACTTGGAGCATGCAGATGACACTTCCTTCGCGGCAGGGCCCCTCACTGCCCGATCCCATGACCATCGCGCCGCGTACCACCCCGCATCCACCCACCCCTCAGCTCGCCCAGGACGCCGCCGGCTGGGCGCCCGGCAACAAATTCCTGGAAGGCCCGTTCACTCCCTGGACGGAGGAGAGCGGCGCGTATGACCTGGAGGTGGACGGGCAGATCCCGGGCGAGCTAGCGGGGGCACTGTTCCGTATCTCCTCCAACCCCCGCTTCACGCCGCGCGATCCCGACCGCTACCACTGGTGGGAGGGCGACGGCATGGTCTGCGGTATCTACCTGCGCGACGGGCGCGCCGCCTACCGCACCCGCTGGGTGATGACCGACTCCATGAAGTTCGAGGTCGAGCAGGGCGAGGCGGTCTACAGCGGTTTCGCCAACGGCGGCAGTACGGCGCCCCTCCCCCACGGCGCTCCGCCCGCGAAGAACGTCGCCAACACCAACGTCGGCATCTTCGACGACCACCTGCTGGTCTACTTCGAAGGCGGACTGCCGTACTCGATGCACCCGGAAACCCTGGAGACGAACGGCACTTACGACTTCCACGGCGGCATCGACGTCCTGTGCACCGCCCACTACAAGATCGACCCCGACAGCGGCGACATGCTCTTCTTCGCCGCCACCGGGCCGACCATCACCTGGTACCGGGCGGACGTGAAGACCGGGCACGTCGTCGACAGCCACAGCTTCGACATCAAGGTGCCGGTGCTGATGCACGACTTCGCCGTCAGCGACAACTACGCGATCTTCTTCGTCACCCCGGCGCAGTTCCGCCTCGACCACATCATGCGGGGCGAGCCGGGCGTGGTCTGGGACGAGGCGTCGCTGCCGCACGGTGTGCAGATCGTGCTCATGAACCGGCAGACGCACGCCGTCAGTTGGCACGAGGTGGGCGGCTACTGGGCCAACACCCACTTCTACAACGCCTACGAGGACAACGGCCAAGTCGTCATCGACGGACACCGCATCACCCGCCTGGGCACCCCGGCCGACCGGCTGGACACCCCGGTGACGTCCCACTCCTGGTTCCCGCCGTCGGTGCCCCATCGCTGGCGTGTGGACCTGGCGACCGGCCGGGCGGCGGAGGAGATGGTCGGCGGCGTCGCCGGAGAGTTCCCGAGGATCAATGACGCCTTCACCGGCCGGCGTCATCGCTACGGATATTTCGTCACCACCCGCTACCTGGCCGACGACACCATGAGCGACGGTCTCGCCAAGCACGACGCCTTGCGCGACTCCACCACGGTCGTCGAGGGACCGGACCACCTCACCAACCCCGGCGAGCCGGTCTTCGTCGCCCGCGAGAACGCCATCGCCGAGGACGACGGCTACCTGCTCACCCTGTGGTGGAACCGCGAGACCGGCCTGAGCGAACTCCTCATCCACGACGCCGCTGACCTGCGACGCACCCCGCTGGCCCGGGTGAAACTGCCCAGCCGCGTGCCCTTCGGCTTCCACGGCAACTGGGCCGACCGCACCACGCTCGACCAGGCTGTGGCCGCCCGCAGCGACGCGAACTGACCCGCTTCTTGCATTGCGTGTTCTGAAAGGAGAGGTCCATGGCTATCACCGGCCTCGGACACACCGGCTTCTGGGTGGACGACCTGGAGACGATGCGTGACTTCTACACCCGGGTCATGGGGCTGACCGTGACCGACGAGGACGCGGACCTCGGCATCGTGTTCTTCTCCTCGCGTCCCGAAGAGGAGCACCACGAGTTCGTGCTCCAGCGGGGCCGCACCGCGCCCCCCGGGTCCAAGCTGACCCACCAGGTGTCGTGGAGGGTCGACTCGCTGGAGACGATCATCGACTTCCACCATCGCTTCCGTGCCGAAGGCATCGAGGTGCAACAGGAGGTCACGCACGGCAACGCCATCGGCATCTACTTCTTCGATCCCGAGGGCAACCGCAACGAGGTCTACCTCCGGGTGGAGCGGGACGTGCGTCAGCCGTTCCGCAAGACCATCGACCTCGACCAGGATCCCGCCGACGTGCTCGCCGAAGCCGAACGCCTTCTCTCCGACGGCGGCGCCGCCTACCAGCCGGTCCAGTGACGAGGGCGACCTCGCAACGCCACGCGCCCCGGGATCCCGGGGCGCAGCTGCAGGTTCTCGTCGTCGGCGCCGGCCCACCTGACTCGCCGCGGCGCACCTCGTGGACGGCCCCAAGGCGATCAGCCTCGAACGCTTCGTACCCCGAGCCCTCGCCAACCTCACTCACACACCCAAGACTTCGGCCGCAATGCCGACCCTTGCCGCCGTTTTCGCCCCTTCCTCCGGAGAACCGTCATGAGACTCAGTACCGTCCGTCTGCCCGCCCCCGATTCCGGCACGCAACTTACCGCTGCTGCCCGCCATGAGGGCGACGAACTGGTCCTGCTGCCGTACTCGGACGTCGGGGCCCTGCTGGCGAGCGGAGAGGACTGGCACAACCGCGCGGAAGCGGTCGACGGTAAGGGGATGCCACGGGACGGCGCGTCCCTCGCCCCCGTCGTCCCGCACCCCAACAAGATCGTGTGCCTCGGCCTGAACTACGCCACACACATCAAGGAGATGGGCCGGCCCACCCCGACCCACCCGACGCTCTTCGCCAAGTACGACGGCTCCTTGGTCGGGGCCCACGACGACGTCCATATGCCGCCGGTCAGCGACGACCTCGACTGGGAGGCCGAACTCGGTGTCGTGATCGGACGGCGAGCCAGGCACGTCACCCGGGACGAAGCGCTCGCCTACGTGGGCGGCTACACCGTCGTCAACGACGTGACCGTACGGGATTGGCAGCATCGCACCCGGGAGTTCCTCTCCGGGAAGACGTTCGAGGCGACCACGCCGGTCGGGCCGTCTCTCGTCACTCCGGACGAACTCCCCCCGGGAGCCTCGGGGTTGACGGTCGGCTGCAGCGTGGACGGCCACACCATGCAGAAGTCCAACACATCCGACCTGCTCTTCGATGTCGCCACGACCATCGCCTACATCAGCACCATCATCACGCTCCTGCCGGGTGATCTGATCGCCACCGGCACACCGGGCGGAGTGGGGGCAGGGCGCGCCCCCAAGGTCTTCCTGCGCCCCGGGCAGCAGCTGGTCACGTTCGTCGAGGGCGTCGGCGAGCTGCGCAACACCGTCGTCAAGGAGCGGTTGTGACCTCCGGTCGCTGGGAGCCACCTGCACGATAGGGTGTCTCCTATGTCAGGATCAGCGTCCCCCAGCTATCGCGAGCGCAACTCCACGGCCGACCGGGCCCTGGACATCCTGACGATGTTCGACGACACCCAACTCGTCATTTCCGGTAGCGCGGTCGCCCAGCGTCTGGGGGTCGCCCGTTCGACCGCCTACCGATATCTGCAGTCCCTGGTGAGCAGCAGGTTCCTGGAGGAGGCGCCGGGCGGCGGCTTCCGGCTCGGGCTGCGTGTCCTGGAGATCGGCCGGCTGGCAAGGCGCAGCTACGGACTGTCCGAGATCGCTGTTCCGGCGATGACGGAACTGTCCGAGGACGTGTGCGAGACGGTGCTCTTGACCCGTCGCGCCGGGGACCTGGTCGTCTGCGTCGACCGTGCGGAGGCTGCCGCACGGGCAGTGCGGATCTCCTACGAGCGTGGCAGCAGCCTCCCGCTCAACGCCGGGGCCTCCGCGCTCGTCCTGCTGGCCTGGATCCCGCAGGACGAGGCACGCCGACTGCTGGAAGCAGCCGAGCTGAGGCGTTTCACGGCGGCCACGCTCACCGACGTGGACACCCTCATGGACCGGCTCGCGCACATCCGTCGCGCCGGGTATTCCGTCACCCGCGGTGAACTCGACCCCGATGTGACGGGCGTAGCCGCACCGATCCGCAACGACGAGCAGAAGGTGGTCGCCGCGGTGAGCGTCGCCGCGCTCGCCTCCAGGGTGTTTCCCGAAGCGGAGGCAGAACTGGCTCAAAAGGTGCTGACCACCGCTCAGAAGATCACTGACCGCCTGATCGCCGTCGGGGGTTGAGGACCCACAGGCCTCCCGCGACGCCGAGGCCGCCTGTGGTCCCTGCCTCTGCGTCGCTACGTCGCATCACGTCGCCCCCGGCCTTGATGCGCGTGGCGTAGTTCAGGCCGAGCCCGGGCCGCGCATCGGGCTCAGTCCTCACCCGAACTCTGTCTCACCTGCGGGTTCCTTGTGTGCCGGGTTCCGGTGTCGGGCGGACGGACAGGGCCGGACTCGCAGCGGAAGGTGCAGTACCGGACGAGGGCGCTCCGGCCCGCTCCCCTGCGCGGGGGTGAGCCTGAGGCAGGAACCGGGCCAGTGTCCGTGCGACGTGATCGGCGTGCCCAGGGGTGAAGACTGCCGCTATCAGCCGGTCGGGGCGGACGAGCAGCAGATGGCCGGGCAGGGACGCCAGGTAGGCGTCGAGCGCGCCGTCCCCATCGGCCACCGCGGCCCGTCCGCCGCGCTCACGCGGTGCGCGGTCGCCGAGCACGACGTCCACGCGCCGCGCGTCGGGCAGACCGGCGGCCGCGACAGCGGTCCAGTCGTCGTCGGACAGGCCGATGCCCAGCAGGCTCCAGCCCGGGCCGAGGAGATCGTCGAGGCGAGTGATCTCGTATTCGGGGCCATGCAGCACGAACGGCTGGTACAGCAGGGTGCCGGCCAGCGCCTGTCCAGAGCCGTCGGCCAGTACCACCGCTCCGGTCCGCACCCGGGTGTCGGGCCGGTACCGCATCTCGGTCAGGTACCGACGCCCGCGTCGGCTCCGAAGAGCCGCACGCACACAGAGATCCCTCACCCGGGCCCGTCTGTGATCGGTCGTCATGACGACACGGCCCAGCCGCACGGACAGTTCGATCATCGCCTGAGCCTGCGGACGGCGCTCCATGTCGTAGGTGTCGAGGAGCGTGTCGGCGGCCCGCCCGGCGAGCACTTCGGCCACCTTCCAGCACAGGTTGGCCGCGTCCCGGACACCCGAGTTGAGACCTTGTCCGGCAAAGGGCGGCATCATGTGCGCAGCGTCGCCGAGCAGGAAGCAGCGGCCGTCGCGCAGCCGCTCGGCCAGCAGCGCGTGAAAGGTGTAGGCGACCGAGCGCTCGACCTGTTCCGGGGTGATGTCCCGATGCGGGCGCAACAAGTCCCGCACCAGGCCAAAGGGCACCGCACCGCCGGGGGCGCACTCGCCCTGGCGCAACCGGAACTCGTATCGGCACCGCCCCTCACGCCCGGGCACGATGACGAGGGGCCGATCAGGGTCGCCGACGTGCATTCCGTAACGCTCGTCGTGCGGATCCTCGAGAGTGTCGACGACGAGCCAGACGTCGTCCGGATAGCTGCGTCCGCGCATCGGGATGGACAGCTGCTCCCGCACGGTACTGCGACCTCCGTCGCACCCCAGGACGTAGGTGGCTTCGATCTGCTGCGTCATTTCGTCACCGTCACCGTCACTGGATGCCAGGGTGACCCACACGCGGTCGGGATACTGGCCCAGTTCCACGAGGCGGGTCCCGAAGCGAACGTCGACGTGCGGGAAGCGGTCGAGAGCGGAGCGCAGGACGCGCTCGAGATCGGGCTGGGCGAACGGATTCTTGAACGGGTGCCCATATCGCCGCTCTCCGGTGCCGCGGGCATGGACGAGCGGTCGTCCGCCGACTCCGTAGTACCGGGTACCCGTCCCCGGCACGATGATCGGGTAGACGGCTTCGTCCAGGCCGGCCAGTTGCAGTGTGCGCAGCGACTCGTCGTCCAGACTGATCGCCTTCGCGTCGTCGCTCGTGGTCGTGTGACGCTCGACGACCAGAACGCGCACACCGAGCGCGCCCAGGAGGTTGGCCGCGGTCAGCCCGACCGGTCCCGCGCCGACGACAAGCACCAGTGGCGCCGCACCGGAGGACGCCGGGGGTGGTGTAGCCATGGATGGACCTTTCGCAAGTGTGAGCTGGACGTGAGTTCGCCGGACGACCGCACTGGCTGGTAGGCCGGACCGCCGTCGGCTCGGAAGCGCCGATGAAAGTCGGTGATCGTCTCCAGCGAGTCGAGCGCCACGACACCTGGTGGGTCAGCTTCACCCGGGCGGATACTCATCCTGACTCTATTTTCAGGATTGCTGTACTGCTTTTCGAGACAGTAGGTCGGAGTCTCCTCGCTTGACAACCCCCGATCGGAACCGACGCTCCACCACTCGCGAATGGTCAGATCCGCGAAAAAACCATGACGCACAGGTCTTGACGCGAAATATGCACTGGACCGTACAGTTCAGCATCCGACGTGCCCCACGTCGCGCGCTCCCCTTGGGATTTGACCAAGGTCCAGGCCCGCGGCGGGCGCCCCAGCTCACCCGAGGAAGCACATCGATGTCCGTCACTCGGTCCCGCCCGAACCCCAAGCGGCCCACCGAAGACACCGCCTCCGCGAAATCACCCCGGCGTGACTACCTCGTGACCATCCGCCGCTATCCCGCGGCCTTCGCTCGCTTCATGCCCTTCATGCTCTGCCTCGTGGCGGGCACCGCGCTGGTCTTCGCCGCTCGGGGAGGCCAGTGGACCTTGTTTCTTTCCATAGGCCTCCTCAGCATGGTGATCGGCGTCGCGTCCGCCGTCGGGCCCTGTCCGGTGGGCCGCGACTTCGGTTACGAAGCGACGCTCTCCGCTCTCACCGTCGCCAGCCTGCTCGGCCTCGTCCTGACCTTCGTGCTGCCGCGCTACCCCCACTCCGACGCGGTTGTGGCCGTACCCGAGGACGAAGAGTCCCAACGCGGCTCCGGAGGCGGAGCAGGCCCGACCGATAGCACACCGGACGGAAGAACCTGCCGCCGGCGCATGACCACCCTCGGCCCTGCGATTCACTCACCTACCAGGAGAAGACCCGATGCGTCTCAGACCCCACCCATCCGCACTCGCTGATCACCGCGACACGCAGAGAGGTTCGTCGGCTCTGCAACACGCGCGGGAGCAGGCCCTGCGACTGGACCGGGCCTTTCTGACGTCCAACGCGATCGGCGTCGCCGTCACGTTGATTCTGGGCGCGACGGCCGGCGATCTGGTGGCCCTCAGGCTGCCCGGCACGCAGGTGACCGTGGGGCTGGTGCTCTACATGGCCCAGGTGGCCTTGCTGCTGGTGACAGCCCGGCGCTTCGACCGGCGCTGCACCCGCCTGCTGGACCCCTGGCAGCGGGCGTACGGGCAGTCCGGTGCGGGAGCGGCCAACGGCGGTACGGGGGACGCGAGATGACCGGTGGGACGTTGCACATGGCTGCTTCCAACAGCCCGAATCATGTCTTGATCGGCTTCATGCTGTTCATGATGCTGACGCTCTTCCTGACGGTCTTCTCCAGCCTGGACGAGCACTCCGCGCGGGAGTTCTACACCGGCGACCGAACATTGCCACCGTGGAAGAGCGGGATGGCGCTGGCCGGGAGCTTCACATCGACAGCCCTGCTGCTCACCGTCACCGGCGTGGTGGCGACCGCGGGCTTCGACGGCATCACCACGGCCACCAGCATGTTCCTCTCCCTCGCGGTGCTCCTTCTCCTTGCCCGGCCGATCCAGCTGAGCGGCGCCTGCACGTTGGGCGAGCTCCTGTCACTACGGGTGTCCGGAACGGCTCCCCGGTTCGCCGCCGCCGTGGCCACGCTCGCCGTGGCAGGACCGTTCCTGGTCGTGCAGCTGATGGCCGCAGGCAATATCACCGCCTCCCTGCTCGGTTTCACCGGGATCGGCGTCCAGAAGATCTGCACGGTGCTGGTCGGCTGTCTGGTCGTCGCCTGCGGTGTGCTCAGCGGCGCCAAGGGGCTCACCTCAGTGCAGGTACTGGCAGTTACGGTGATCGGCACAGCGATCTTCGTGATGTGCATCTACGCCATCCAGGCGTTCCATGGCGACGTCGACACCCTGATCGGCGCCGCCGCACAGGGCAGTAACGATCCGAGCCAGTATCTGTCCCCCGGCGGCACGATCGGCTTCGGGAGCAGCTCACGCCTCGACTTCGTCGGAGGTCAGCTTGCGCTGGTCCTGGGCAGCGCCTGCATGCCGCACGTCCTGAGCCGGGTCTACGCCATGAAGGACCCGGCCACTGCTCGACGTTCCGTCCGATACGCGGCCGCTATCGTCGCCTTCCTGTGCGCCGCCTTGATACTGCTGGGATTCACGGCCGCGGCGCGGATCGGTACTCGTGAGATCTTCAGTGGGCAGGTGCACTCCGACGGCGCGCTGATGCTCCTCGCACGGAGCCTGACAGGGGGTACGGGGAACGGGCTGGGCGACCTGATGTTCGCCGCTGTGGCATGCGCCCTGTTCCTTTCCATTCTGTCGGTCGTCGGCGGCACCACACTGGCAGCTGCCGGCGCCCTGGCCCGGGACTCCTACCACTACATCTACATCGCGCGGCACAAGCGGTCAGGTCCGTCGCACGAGTTGTTCACCGCCCGTGTCGCCGTGGCGCTCTTCGGCGCCCTGGGTATCGCGCTCGCGGTGGTCGTCCAGGGCCACTCCGCCGGCTTCCTGGCCGAACTCGCCACCACCGTCGCCGCGTCGGCCGTCACACCGGCCCTGCTGTACACCCTCTACTGGCGCCGCTTCAACCGGACAGGACTGCTGTGGACGGTCTACGGCGGAACGACGCTGACGATCGGCCTGTACCTGTTCTCCACTGCCGTGCCGGGCAGCCCGACGGCACTGATCCCGACCGCCGACTTCGCGTGGTTCGGCCAGAGCAGCCCCGCCATGGTCTCCGTGCCCGCGGCCTTCCTGCTGGGGTGGGCGGGCAGCCTGGTAGGACGGCGCCGTAGCGGACAGACCCAGGCTCCGGAGGAGGATCCGCTCGCCGTCGAGGCACTCCTGTTGACCGGTCGGCCGCCCGCATCCCGTGCTGTCACCCCCCAGGGTCCTTCCGCACCCCTCCGCGGAACGCACCGGCCGCTATGACGTTCCCCGGCCGCATCGACGGTGGGTCATCCTCCCGGTCCCGTCCATACGTTCGGCGAGCCGCTGTCGATCTCGGTCCCTGAGGGCCGTACACCCGTGTGCGCGGGATCAGCAGGGTTCCTGGCCGGAGTCGGCTGCGGGCAGGACCAGGCGGAACGTGCAGCCACGGCCGGGGGTTGTGTCGAGTTCGAGGCGGCCGCCGTGGCCCACGGCGATGGTCGCGGCGATGGCGAGGCCGAGCCCGCTGCCACCGTGGAGGCGGGAGCGGGTGGGGTCGGCGCGATAGAAGCGCTCGAAGACCAGCTCGGCGTCGACGGGTTCGAGGCCCGGCCCTTCGTCAGCCACCTCGATCACGCTGATCGGCAGGCCCTCCGGCAGGGGCGGTGAGGCGGTGGTGCGTCCGGGTCGGTCCGCGCCGCCGGTTCCGGGACCCGCCTCGGTCGTACCGACACGGACGTGGACGCGAGTGCCCGGCGGGGTGTGGACGTGGGCGTTGGAGAGCAGGTTCTCGAGGATCTGGCGCAACCGGTGCGGGTCGCCGACAGTCTCCGTGACGTCAAGTTCCTCGGCTCCGGTGGGATCGGCCGGGGTGCGCAGCGGGCCGAGGTCGACGGGGTGGGACGCGCTGTGCACGGCGGCCGCGCTGACGGCGTCCGCCGCGAGGGACAGCAGGTCGACCCGTTCCCTCAGGTAGGAGGGCTCCTTGTCCAAGGTGGCGAGCAGCTGAAGATCATCGACGAGCAGACTCATGCGCTCCGCGTTCTGCACGATGAAGCGGTTGGCCTCGTGCAGTTCCCGCGCCGGGCGTTGCTCCGGGCGCAGGGCGAGTTGAGCGTAGCCCTGGATGGCGGTGAGCGGGGTGCGCAGTTCGTGCCCTGCGTCGGCGACGAACCGGCGCAGCCGGGCCTCGGAGGCCTCGCGGGCCAGCAGCGCCTTCTGGAGGCGGTCGAGCATGGAGTTCAGGACCCGGCCGAGCCGTCCGATCTCGGTGCGCGGATCGGTGTCGGGCAACCGCAGGTTGAGCCGGCCCGCGGTGATGTCCTGGGCCGTGCTTTCCATTCTGGTCAGCGGCAACAGGCCCAGCCGGACCACCCACCGGCCCAGGGCGAGCAGCGCGATGATCGTGACGGCGAGCAGGACCGCGTTCAGCCACAGGATCTTCGAGGTGGCGCCGTCGACGGTGTCGAGCGGCAGCGTGACCACCGCGGTCATACCCTCCGGGCCGGGGTTGAGCATCACTCGCCAGCGGCCGTCACCACTCACGGCAGACACGGTTTCCGGATGCCCGTCCCGCAGACCGAGGTCCTGCGCGTCATCGGCCAGCCGAGGTCCTGGCTTTGCCTCGGAGCCGAGGGAGTCGTTCAGAAGGTGCCCGGACGCGTCGTAGAAGTAGATGTGGAAATCCGAGGGCAGCATGTCCGGGCGTTCCCCCGGCGCCGGGAGCGTTCCGTCGAGGGCGTCGTAGAAGGCCGGTGCCGGTGGGTGGAACTCGACGAGCTGCTCGTCGACGCGGTCCAGCAGCCAGGATCACAGCACCACGTAGCCGATGGCCTGGGAGGCCAGGACGGCTGCGGTGGCGAGGACGGTGACGCCGAGGACAAGGCGTCGTCTCAGTGATCCGGGCGGCCGGGTCAGGAGGTGGATCACTGCTCCGGCATCCCTCCGTGGTCGCGGGGAAGACGGAGGCTGTAGCCGACCCCGCGTACGGTCTGGATGAGCGGTGGATCGTAGCAGTCGATCTTCTTGCGCAGGTAGCGGACGTACGTCTCGATGATCCGGACGTCGCCCGCGAAGTCGTAGCTCCAGACGTGGTCGAGAATCTGGCCCTTGGTCACCACCTGTCCGGCGTTCGCCAGGAGGTAGGCCAGGAGCTTGAACTCGGTGGGCGACAGCGCGATGTACTGCCCCGCGCGGTGCACCTCGTGGGTGCCCTCGTCGAGTTCCAGGTCCGCGTAGCTCAGGACGCTCGGGACCGCTTGCGCTGTGATGGCCGGCGCCGTTCGGCGCAGGATGGCCTCGATGCGCAGCAGGACCTCCTCGAGGTTGAACGGTTTGGAGACGTAGTCGTCTCCGCCGAGACTCAGTCCGCTGATGCGGTCGTCGGTGCCGGTGCGCGCGGTCAGGAACAGGATCGGACAGTCGTTGCCCGCCGCCCGCAGTCTGCGAGTCACCTCGAAGCCGTCCAGGTCGGGCAGCATCACGTCGAGCAGCACCAGGTGCGGTTCCAGGCGTTCGACCTCCAGGAGGGCCGACTGTCCGGTGTCGGTACTGCTCACCTCGTATCCGGTCAGGCGAAGCGTCGCCTCCAGCAGGGTGCGGATGCTGGGCTCGTCCTCGACCACGAGGAGCCGATGTCCCAGCCTCGCTACTGCGGGCTGCTCGGTCATGACGTCTGCTGATCCGTTCTGCCGTCTGGCGGCGCTTGCCCCGGCCCGGGTTACTTGGCGGCGCAGTCGTAGAGCACGTTGCCTCCCATGAGTCCCGTCGCGCCGTCGTCGTCCGCCTGTGAGGACGTGCCGCCGTACGACGAGGCCGGAACCTTCGTGCAGTTGTCGGCGATCCAGTCGGAGCGCTGCTCGGCGTATCCGCCTGACAGGCCCGGCCGGCCGCCGCCGTTGGTGTCGGAACCCAGGACGTAGCGTAGTTCGCCGTTCTTGGTCCACTCCTTCAACTGGGCCACCGACGGCGCGTTGTCGCTGTTCGTGAAGCCGCCCATGCCGATGACGGTCTCGTCGGTGCCCAGGATGAAGGCGCCGGCGGACATGGCGCCGCCCTCGACGGCGAGCTTGATGCGTGCGTCGGGTGCGTGCTCGACGGCGTACTTGAGGATCTTGCGCTGGTCGGCGGTGAGTTCCCCGCCACCGAATCCGCCGCGCCCGCCCGGGGCACCTCCCGAGCCACCACCGGGCAGGCCGTTCGCTCCCCCCGTGGGCATGCCGGAAGGCATCCCTGAAGGCATTGCGGAGGGCATCCCGCCGGACGAGGGTTCATCCGACTGGCCCGAGGACCCGTCAGCGCCGGGGAGGCCCGGCATGCTCGACGGCATCCCGGACGGCATGCCCGACGGAAGGTCTGAGCCGTTCCCACCCTGCCCGGGCATGCCGCCACCTCCACCGAAGCCGAGCGTCTGCGGACCGGCCGTCGGGTTGGAGCCGCCCATGCTGCTTGAGCCGGGTACGCTCAACGCCCAGGCCCCCGGGGCCACCAGGACCGACGCCACGGCCGCGCCCACTGCAACCGTCAGCAGCCGGCCGTGCCGTCCTGAGAGCACCAGCAGGACGACGGCGGCGCAGCCCACGAGCAGCACCGGCCACACCAGCCAGCCGTTCCAGTCGGGTTCACGGCGGATCAGCACCACTGCCCAGCCCACGCTCACCACGACCCCGGCCACGCCGGCCAGGGGCGCCCAGCGCAGGCCCGCACGGTGCACACGGACCAGGCCGGCCGTCAGCCCGCCGCACAAAGCGGCGATGGCCGGCGCGAGTTGGGTGGTGTAGTAGGGGTGGAAGATTCCCTGCTGAGTCGAGAACACGGCCGCGCAGACCACCAGCCAGGTTCCCCACAGCAGCCAGCCGGAGGCCGGCAGCAGGGCGGAGGCGGGCAGCTTCCCCCGTCGGCTCAGCACCACTGCAGCCACGGCGACGGCGAGAGCCAGCGCGCACAGCGGCAGCAGCCAGCTGATCTGACCGCCCACCTGCGTGTCGAACATCCGGCCCAGGCCGGACTCGCCGCCGAAGCCGCCGGCGAAGCCGCCTCCGCCGCCGCCCCCCATGCCCTGGGGCGTTCCGTCACTGGAGCCGAAGACCCGCCCCAGCCCGTTGTAGCCGATCACCAGGTCCCAGGCCGAGCCGTCCTCGCTGCCACCGACGTAGGGGCGATCGCCCGGCCAAAGGTCGACCATGGCGACCCACCACAAGGAGGACGCCGCCAGGATGGCTCCCGCGCCCAGCAGACGCCGCACTCGCGGTATCCAGGGGCCGCTTCCTCCCACGAGCCAGGCGACGGCGAACGCGGGGATGACCATCCAGGCGGCGAGCATTTTGGTGAGGAATCCGCACCCGATCAGGAAGCCGCTCGCGCACAGCCACCAGGTCGCGGCCCTGCCCTCGGCCTGCAGCGCGCGGGTGAGCGCGTACGCCGCGGACACCAGCAGGAGGACCAGCAGGGTGTCGGGGTTGTTGTCCCGGTTGATGGCCACGGTGATGGGCGTGAGGGTGAGGACCAGGGCGGCGACCAGCGCCGCGCCCTCCCCCGCCCAGCGGCGCACGGTGCGGTGCAGCACCAGCACCGTGGCCACTCCTTCGAGCACCTGCGGCAGGATCAGAGCCCACCCGTGCATCCCGAAGATCTTGCTGCTGATCACCTGCGGCCACAGCGCGGCCGGCGGCTTGTCGACCGTGACCACACCGGCCGGGTCGAAGGAGCCGAAAAGGAAGTTCGTCCAGCTCTGCCCCATCGACTTCACGGCCGCCGAGTAGTAGCTGTTGCCCCAACCCAGGGAACCCAGTGCCCATCCGTACAGGACTGCCGCGAGCGCCAGGACGGCTGCGAGTGCCGCGGGTGCCGCCCAGGCGGGCAGCGAGCGGACGGACGTGTGCCTGCCGGCGTGCGCCGAAGCCGCCGGTACGGACGTGATGTGCGCGTAGTTGCTCATGTCTGGTTTCGCTCTCGTCAGCGGGTACGGCTGCGGGGACCGGCGAAGACGGCCAGCCGCAGGACGGCGAAGCGCACGCCGGTGACGGCGGCGGACGCCGCGGCGAGGACCGCGGTCTCGGCCGCCGGTGAGGCGCCGGGATCGAGCCACTTGAACCACAGAACCGCCCCGGAGGTGACCAGGTAGCCGAGGACGAACAGGCCCCCGGCCCCGAGGTGGGCACGGGCGGGCGGGGTGGTGGAGTACCGGAAGGTGAGGCGCCGGTTCGCCTCGGTGTTGAGGACGGTGAGGACGAACAGCGAGACCAGGTTGGCGACCGCAGGAGTCCACCAGCCGCGAAACAGCCAGTACAGCAGGGCCTGACCGACCGTGGAGACGACGCCGATCGCGAGGAAACAGCCGACCTCCCACGACAGCACGCCACGTCGCGTGGCGGGTGCGAGGACGGCGTCGGGGTGCTCGGCGGCCGGTGCGGGGCGCGGTCGTACGGCGACGCGAGCACCGCCCGAGGCCTTGAGGCGCGCCATGCGCCACAGGCCCCGCAGGTCGTCCGCCGCGGTGCTCACCACGTCCACCCGAGTGTCGACGTCCTCGACCCAGTCGACCGGCACCTCGTGGACGCGCAGTCCGTTGTGCTCGGCCAGCAGGAGCAGCTCGGTGTCGAAGAACCACGCGTCGTCGCGGGCCACCTTGAGCAGCGGCCGGAGTACATCCGTGCGGGCCGCCTTGAATCCGCACTGGGCGTCGGTGAAGCGGACGCCGTGGGTGAGCCGGATGATGCCGTTGTAGCAGCGGGAGATGAACTCGCGGCGCGGCCCGCGCACCGTACGCGCCCCGGGTGCCAGCCGGGAGCCGATCGCGAGGTCGGAGTGGCCGCTGGCCAGCGGGGCGACCAACGGGAGCAGCCCGTCGAGGCCGGTGGACAGGTCCACGTCCATGTACACCACGATGTCCGCGTCACTGGCGCCCCAGACGGTGCGCAGGGCCAGCCCGCGACCTTTACGGTCCAGGTGGACGACGCCCACCCCGGGGAGTTCGTCGGCGAGGCGGCGGGCCGTGGCGAGGGTCTCGTCGGTGCTGGCGTTGTCGGCAACCGTGATCCGCCAGGGGAAGGGGAAACCTTCGGACAGACGCGCGTGGAGGGTGCGCAGGCACCCGGGCAGGGCGCGTTCCTCGTTGTAGACCGGCACGACGATGTCCACCGTCGCGGTACCGGCGTCCGGGAGAAGTGAGCGGTCGACGGGCTGGAATGGGGCCGGCCACTCCATGCGGGCGGCGATTTTGGTGAGGTGGGGAGTGGGAGTCATGGCTTCCTCAGGCATGAGGGGACGGCAGACTGCGGCTCACAGGCCCTGGTCCAGGGCCGCGGCCTCACTGTTGCCGCCCCGCCTGTGGGGGTGGGGGGAGAATACCGAGAACTGACGGAGAGTCAGATCAATGGCCGAAAGCGCTCCCACGATTCACTGTGAGCTCGGCCGCATCACGGCGTTTCGGATTCGCCGACGCCTCTGATCACACTGATCACCTGCGTTCCTGACCGAGGGGGCACCTCGCGTTCATGGCCGGTACCCGTACGGCCGGCGTTCCGGTCGTGATCAGATCGCCGGGCAGCAGGATGACGGCGCTGCTGACGTGCACGATGACGGTGGCGACGTCGAAGAGCAATTACAAGGTCCGCGCCTTCTGCCTGACGCACCCGTCGACGAGACAGTTCATCGTCAAGCCGCGAGCGCCGATCGGCGCATCGTCGGTGGTGATCAGGGCGCCCCCACCACAGTGGCGACAGCAACGGACGGAATGTCCTCCGGGCCGCTCCGCACAGCGACGTCGTTGACCACGGTGTAGCCCGCGACATGGCTCACGGCTGCTTGGGCGTCTCCATCCCGGGCCTTCGCGCGCTCACCACACCGAGCTCCGCACCCCAGCGCACATTCTGCTCCTCGGCCGGCAGGCAGATGTCGTCGTCGGCTCCGACGACGACACGGCCGCCGTATCCCGCACGGAGAACTCCGGCTCGGCAGGGATGGGACACTCCAACTCCCGTGCCCGACAACGTAGTTGGAGTCAACAACAACTATCTTGCTCGGCCGGACGATCAGTGGTGCATAGGAATTGTCGTCCAGCCTGGGACGCTTACCGGTAACGGCACCGCCCGGGTCCCACCAGCCGTCGCCGGACGCGATCAGCGCCCCGACGTCCGGGGACGGCAGCAGCACGCAGTGCTTCTTCTGCAGACACGCGGCGGCCCGTACGGCTTTGCCCCAGTCGTACGGTGCTGAGCTTCACCGGTGACACTCCTTCAGTAACGGTCCTGTCCTTCGAGGTGCGCTGTGGATGCGGCAATGGGCCGGTTCGGCAGAAGCAAGCGGAATGTGCAGCCATCCCCCCTCGCCGTCCTGGCGAACAGTGGCGCCGGTGCTCAGGAGAGCTCCGGCGCCACGACATCGCACATTTCACCACTGCGCCGACCGCTGGCGGGCTACCCGGACCCCCGGTTCCGCCCGACCAGGCGGCAGAGGGCCGTCAGGCCCAGGCGACGGCAACCTCGACGGGCACGCGAGGCAGCCGCGGGAGCCACGGGTCGGCACCGGGGTGACCGATGTTGACCACCAGGTGCGAACGCCAGCTCGTACCGTCGAAGAACTCCTTGTCCACACCGGCCTCGTCGAAGCCCGCCATCGGCCCGGCGGCAAGCCCCGCCGCGCGCACCGCGAGCAGGAAGACCCCGCTCTGCAGTGCCGAGTTGTAGGCAGCGATGCTCTCGCGCTTCTGGGTGTGGCCGGCGAACGCCGCTCGCAGCATGTCGCCGCGGGCCGGGAAGACCGTTGGCATCTGCTCGTGGAAGTCGGCGTCGTATGCCAGGACGGCCACGGCCGGCGCACTGAGCGTCTTGGCCTTGTTGCCCTCGTCGAGGTGCTGGACCAGGCGCTCCTTGCCCTCGCGGGTGCGCACGAAGAGCACTCGCAGGGGCTGGCCGTTGGCGGCGCTCGGGGACCAGCGGGCGAGTTCCCAGATCATGCCGAGTTCGTCGTCGGTAACGGCCGTTGCGGCGAACGTGTTGGCTGTGCGGGCCTCGGTGAACAGCAGCTTTAGCCCGGCGTCGTCAAGGATGTCGAGGGTCTGCGGTGCGCGGTCGGTTATGGTCACGGTTTCTCTCTTGCTTCGGTGTGCGGATGGGGGGCTCCGCCCCGATACCACTGGGTGGGACAGGGTTTGCGGAGCAAGGCGGGGCGCAGATACCGGTGCTGTCACCTGGGCTGCGAGACCCGGGCCAGCAATCACGTGTGGTGTGTTGCTCGGATCTGCTCGGCGAGGACGCCTCGGAGCAGGTGCTTGACCGGAACTTCGAGTCTTCTTGCCGGTCCTCGTGCGGGCCGGCCCGGGACGACTGCTCAGCAGGCGTCAGGGGACGAGGATGAGACGGATCGGGTCGCCGATCTTGTTCTCCAGCCGGTTGACCGCGTCGACGGCGTTGGCGAGCGGGATGTGGTCGGTGATGGACGGGGCGAGGTCGAGGCGGCCGCACGCGGCCAGCCGCACCAGCTCGGTGACGGACTCCGGGGTGCCGCCGTAGTGCCCGCGCACCTGCTTGCCCAAGTAGTTGAAGGTCAGGCCCTCGGTGATGGTGAGCGGCTTGGGGGTGATGCCGACCAGGATCAGGGCGCCCTCGCGGCCGAGCACGGACGCGGCCTGCTCGCGGACGGCGGGCACGCCGGCGCAGTCGAAGGCGAAGTCCAGTCCCCGTCCGCCGGTGGCGGCGCGGACCTGGTCGGCGAAGTCGGGGGCGGCCGGGTCCAGGGCGAGGTCGGCGCCGAAGGCCAGGGCGCGCTCCCGGGCGCCGGGCAGCGGGTCGACGGCGATGACCGGCGCGGCGCCGACCAGTCGGGCGAGGCGCACGTTGTGCGCGCCCACTCCGCCCACGCCCCAGACGCCGACCGCCTGGGCGGGGCGTACGCCGGCGGTGGTGACGACGGCGGCGTAGGGAGTGGAGACCGCGTCGGGGATGATCGCGGCCTGATCGAAAGGGAGGCTCTCGGGAATGGGGATGAGGGTGTCCTCGCGGGCGACGGTGTACTGGGCCCAGCCGCCGTCGTAGTCGATGCCGGCGGTGAGCATCTGGGTGCAAGGGCGGCGGCGCACGCAGCCGGCGCACTGGCCGCAGGTCTTGCCGGCCTCCAGGGTGACGCGGGTGCCGACGGCCAGGCCCCGCTTGACGTCGGGGCCGGAGGTGTGGATCACACCGGATACCTCGTGGCCAACTGTGACCGTGCCGGAGGTGGCGAACAGCGGGACGAGAGAGCCGTCGATCAAGTGGACGTCTGAAAGGCAGACGCCCGCGGCCTTGACCTCGACGAGAACCTCGCCAGGGCCGGGTACGGGGACGGGGACTTCTTCCACGACGAACTTCTTGCTGTCCAGGTGGAAGCGTCCGGCGAGCATGGTGTCCATAAGGATCTGCTTTCTGTGAGCGGCACCCCGCCGACGGTTCGCGCCGATGGATGCCGGGTGTTCCCTCGTGGGTGTGGGGAGACCGGGAGGCATACAGCCAGGGAGGGGTGCCGCACGCCTCCCTGCGTGCGGGGAGGGGGGTCAGGCGAAGACGTCCTGCTGATAGCGCTCGTCGGCTTCCAGCTGGGCGAGCCACTGCTGGGCGGCCTCGTCGTCGCTGCCGGTGTGCCGACGGTGGATGGCGGCGAGGGCCTCGCGCACCGCGGGTGCCATGCGGCGGCCGTCACCGCATACGTAGACATACGCGCCGTCCTGGAGTGCCTGCCAGACCCTGTCGGAAGCGGCGGTGATCGCGTCCTGGACGAACCGGGCGGGGTGGCCGGCCACCGCGGAGAAGGCGGTGTGGACCCGAGCGGTGCCGGACAGCTCCCACATCTCCATCTCGCCGCGGTAGAAGTAGTCGTGCTCCGGGTGGCGGCAGCCGACGAAGACCTCGGACAGGCCCACCTTCGTGCCGATCTTGTACTGCCGGGCGCGCTCCTCCAGGAAGCCGCGCAGCGGTGCGATGCCGGTGCCGGGTCCGATGAGGATCAGCGGCGTGGCGGGGTCGGCGGGCGGGGCAAAGGTCGGGGACGGGACGCGTACGTAGCCGTAGAAGACATCTCCCGGCTCGAGGCGGGCGATGTAGGAGGAGCAGGTGCCGCGGTACTGGCCGTCGCCGGACAGGGCCGGGCCTTCGAGGAGGCCGACGGTCAGGCGCACCTGGCGCGGGTTGGCCAGCGGGGAGGAGGAGATGGAGTAGAAGCGGGGACGGATCGGGCCCATCAGGTCCAGGAAGACGGCCAGCGGCAGTTCGATCGCCGGGAAGCGCTCCAGGAGGCCCAGCACCGAGATGCGCTTATTGAGTATCTCCTGCCGGTAAAGCTGCTGGGCCTCTTCGGTGTCGGCGGTGTACGCGTCCAGCTGCAGCCGGGCCCAGGGGCACGAGGTGTGCTCCGCCAGGGTCTGGATCTGGGAACGGGTGGCCACGTCCTGCAGTTCCAGGAACTCGGTGAACAGCAGGCCGGCGGTGACGGGCGTGCCCACCGGCAGGTGGGTCCGGCCGCCTGCGGGCTGGTCCAGCCGGAGTACCTGGTCACGGTCGACGCCGAGCCGCATGAGGGCGCGGTCCACCAAGGCCGGTTCGTTCTTGGCGAAGACGGCCAGGTGGTTGCCGGTGTCGTAGGTGACATCCTCGGGCAGCTCGATGGTGATGGACTTCGCCGACGGGCGCGGCGGCTCGATGCTGAAGTCCCACAGGCCGGTCGCGTCGCTGACGAGTTCGTCGTTGGCGACGACGGTGAGGGGGTGGGCCTGCTCGGAGACGATCGCGGGGCGTACGTCTGCCTCGGTGAGCAGCCGCACCTGGTAGCGCGGTCCGCCCGCCTCGGAGGTGTCGGCGGCGTACTCCTCGGCCAGGGTGGCCCACAGGGTGTCCGTCCAGCGGGTGGCCATGCCGTCGAAGTCACCGGCGGCGTCGGCGATGCCGCGCTCAATGATGGGGGTGGCGCCGGCGGCCAGCAGGGCTTCCTCGATCCGCTTGGGGAAGGCCTGGTAGGTCGCCACCCACTGGGTGTTGCCGGCGCCCAGTAGTGCGAACCGCACGTTCGACAGTGAGCTCTCGGGCAGCCCGGCGGCGATCAGGTCGTCGAAGCGCTGCGCGTTGTCGGGCGCCTTGCCGTTGTAGCTGGCGGCGACGACCACGAGCAGACCCTCGGTGGGCAGGTGGTCGCCCAGCTCGTCCAGGCTCGTCAGCGTGGTGCCGAACCCGGAGCGCTCACCGCGGTCGGCGATCGTGCGCGCCAGGTCCTCGCACGATCCCAGGCTGGAGCCGTAGGCGACGGTGAGGTTCACCCCGACACCGCTGACCACGGCCTGCGCCTGGGTGTCGTCGGTCCGCAGGTCCGCGGCGCCGAAGACGGTCCGCTCGTGTTCCTGGCGGGTCCGTACGACCAGCTGGAAGTCACCGGGCTTCCGCGTCAGCGCTTCCCGCACGTCCATCTTGTAGTCGTTCGGATCGGCGAACCTGAACTTCTGCAGCACCAGCGCCAGGGCCAGACGGGCCTCGGTGAGCGCGAACTGCCGGCCGATGCAGGCACGCACTCCGTTGCCGAACGGCTTGTAGGCGTGCGGGTGGTGGTTGACCCGGTTCTCCGGCAGCCACCGGTCGATGTCGAACTCCTCCGGCCGCTCCCACGCCCTGGGGTGGGAGTGCAGCGCGCCCATGAGGATGTTCGCCCGCGTTCCCTTCTTCAGCTCATAGCGGCCGCCGATGACGGTGTCCTCCAGCGGGGCCTTGGCGATCAGCGGGATGGGAGCCCACAGGCGCAGGGTCTCTTCCAGGATGCGCGGGATGACGTCCAGCTTCATGATCGTGTCGTAGTCCGGGACGGTGTCGCCGGGCAGCAGCCGGTCCACCTCGGCGTAGGCCTGGGCCAGCACGTGCGGGTTGCGCATCAGCGAGTACGTGGCGAACGACAGCAGACCACTGGTGGTCTCGTGACCGGCGATCAGGAACGTCACCACCTGGTCCCGGACGTTTTCGTCGGCCAGCAGCTTGCCGGTCTCCGGGTCGGTGGCCTCCAGCATCAGGCCCAGCAGGTCGTCCTCGCCGGTGCCCTTCCCCTGGCGGCGATCCTTGATCACGTTCTCGACCAGGTCCTGCATCAGCTGGATGTTCTCGCGATACTTCTTGTCGTCCGCCTTGCGGAGCTTGGTCATCATCGGCAGCTCCTGCGAGCGCCGCATCGACTCGATCAGCGCCTCCAGCAGCGCGTTGAGGAAGGGGTGCAGCTTCTCCTTGTCGAAGGACTGGAACCGGTAGCCGAACCCCGACAGGGCGATGGTGTCCAGGGTGAGCCGGGTGTAGTCGTCGGTGATGTTGACCGGCTCGCCCTCCCGGCCCTCCCACTTGCCGACCAGGTTCTCGGCGATCTCCAGCATCTGCCCGTAGTAGGCCTTCATGGCCCGCTGGCTGAAGGCAGGCAGGAGGACACGGTGCGCCATGCCCCATTCCTCTTCGTGCTGGTGGGCCGTGAACAGGCCCGCCCCCGTGTAGTCCCGGACGTGGTGCAGCGGCGTCTTGTCGATCTGCTTGAAGAACCGCGTCTCGTCGCAGACCTCGGCCACCAGGTCCGGGTCGTAGACGAAGACCTGCTCGATGCCGGCGATGTCCATGCCATAGAGGCCCTCGGGGAACTGCAGGGACAGCTCGCCGAAGTACTCGACCGGGTTGGTGCTGGGGATCTGCGACGTGTGGCCGAGGAGGGGGATCCCGCGCGGGGACCGGATGGGACGCAGGTCGGTCACGGGTTGCGTGGTCATGACTTGCTCCTTGGTGCGGAGAGGGGCGAAGGGCAAGGGCGCGGTGCAAGGCCGGGGAAGCCGCGGAGGGGCGGCGCGAGTCCCGATTTCCATACGCCGTATGGAACTGCTTTCAGTGGTACCATACGCTGTATGGAAACTCCAAAGAAGGCTCCTCGGGGGACGAGGAAGAGAGACGTGCCGCTCACCGAGGACGGCATCTACGCCATGGCGCTGCGGCTCATCGACACTGACGGGGTCGAGGCGCTGACCATGCGCAAACTCGCGACCGCGCTGGACGCGAACCCGATGTCGCTGTACCACCACGTACCGAACAAGGACGCCGTGCTGAGCGGCGTGGCGAGAACGGTGGGCGCTCAGTTCCGCACCGCGACCCGGGAAGGCACTGCCTGGCAGGACCGCCTCCGCCAACTCGCCGAGGACTTCCGCACGCTGGCGCGCCGTCACCCCGAGCTCATGACCTACTCGTTCGGGCGACCGGAATTCATCCAGCCCGAAGACCCCTTCTGGCTCGGACTCACCGCCGTGCTGGAGGATGCGGGGGTACCGCAGCAAGAGACCCCGCAGGTGGCCGCTCCTGTCTGCGCCGCCGTACTCGGCGTGGTGATCGCCGAGATCAACGGTGCGCTCCAACGGTGGTCGGCTCTCCTGCCGACCACCCCCGCCATCGACGATGGCGAGCGCGCGGGTGCAGGCCCTGATGGCAGCCGGATGTTCCACCTGGCCCTGGAGATGATCATCATGGGACTGGAGAGCCGGCTGGCAGCCCAACGTGCTGGCCGGGACGGCGGTGAGAGCCAATGAGCCCAGCACACCTTCAAGCAGTCGAGGCGCCTGCGGCGAGTGACAGCAACAAGCCCACCGATTGCGAGACCCACCCGCGCCGAGTCGCAACCGACGGCGGGTGGACGACCAAAGGGCACGGCTGGTTTCGGCGAGGGAGTGAGCTCGTCTGCCGGGTGGGGCATCCGAGCAGGCGGAGAGACCTCGGCACAGTCGGTTGACTGCGGACCGGGCCGTGAACCAACCCAGGGCGCCCGCGCCTCTTCCCTACCGAGCACCTCGTCATGCCCGGGGCCACAGTGCCGATCGCTGCTGGAAGCTCAGCCGCCGCCCGCGGCGCACTTGCGGCAAGGTGCTGCAATGCATGGTGTTCCGGCGTCTGCCCGGTGCCCGTCGTCGTCTCCACCAACTTCCATTCGTCTCGGCGGCACAAGCGACGGACAGCGGCTGGACCCGGGCCCAGACAGCTGCGCTGATCGTCCCGTGCGTCGCCCTCTTCGGCGCCTTCCTGACCTACGCCCTCAACCAACGGGCCGTACGAAGGGAACGCCGGGCCAAGACCTTCGCCGAAGCGCTGACGACGGTCGAGGAGTACCTGGAGATGCCGTACCGCATACGGCGCCGCCCCGCGTCCTCGTCCGCCGTACGACAACAACTCACCGACGAGGTCAGCAGTCTGCTGGCACGAATGGCCTTCCACCAGGCGTGGCTCCAGATCGGGGCCACGACCGTCGCGGGCCCCTACGCAACCCTCGTGGCCACGGCTCGCGCTGAAGCCGGCGCGCAGATGAGCCTCGCTTGGCAGCAGCCACCGATCACCACCGACAGCGGCATGAACCTCGGAGTCCCGTACCCCCGGGACCGATCAAACGCGGCCCGAGCCGCGTGCATCGAGGTGATGTGCCGTCACCTCTGAGAACCGTCGTGATCTTGGTGCCGACTATCCCTCTTTTGTGCAACTAAAAATCCTCGTCACAGACCCCCGCGACGCCCTACAACCCCGCGATCGCGTTCCACCGCTTCGCGAACTCGCTCCGCTCATCCCCGGTGATGTCCCGCGCGATGGCGAGCCGTTGACGCATCGCCGCGTCCGGGAAGATCAGCGGGTCCTCGGCCAGCGCGGCGGTCTCCGCGTCCTTGGACGAGGCGAGGACGTCCTGGGCGGCCGGGACGGGGCAGACGTAGTTGACCCAGGCGGCCAACTCGGCGGCGACCTCGGGGTCGTAGTAGTAGTCGATCAGCCGCTCGGCGTTGGTCTTGTGGGCGGCCAGGTTCGGGATCATCAGCGACTCCGCCCACAACTCGGCGCCCTCCTCAGGGACGAGGAAGCGGATGTCGGGGTTGTCGGCCTGGAGCTGGATCACATCGCCGGAGTACGCCTGACAGGCCAGTACGTCACCGCTGACCAGGTCCTTGGTGTAGTCGTTGCCGGTGAAGCGGCGGATCTGGCCGCTGTGGACGTACTTCTCGACCTGGTCGCACACCGTGTGGAAGTCGTCCGCCGTCCACTTCGTGACGTCGACGCCGTTGCCCTGCATCAGCAGCGCGAACGCCTCGTCGAGCCCGGACAGCAGCGTGACCCTGCCCTTGAGGTCACTCGCCCACAGGTCGGAGACGTGCCGGAGTTCCCGGCCGAGCCTGCGGCGGTCGTACGCGATACCGGTGATCCCCGACTGCCACGGCACCGTGAACGTGCGGCCGGGGTCGAAGGCGGGCGAACGGAGCTGCGGATCCAGGTACTTGGTCACGTTCGGCTGCCGGGCGCGGTCCATCTCCTGCACCCAGCCGAGCCGCACGAACCGCGCGCACATCCAGTCGCTGACGACGATCAGATCGCGACCGGTCCGCTGACGGTTCATCAGCGCGGGGCTGATCTTGCCGAAGAACTCGTCGTTGTCGTTGATCTCCTCGACGTAGTCGACGGCGATCCCCGTCCGCTTCTCGAACGCCTCCAGCGTGGGCCGCCGCGACTCGTCCGCGTCGTCGGTGTCGATGTACAACGGCCAGTTCGCCCAGCTCAACCGCTTGTCCCTGGCGGAGAGATCGACGCCGGCCCGGTCCCCCGGCTCGACATACGCGGCAGGCACACCACACCCGGCGAGCACCCCGAGCCCAGCGGCGCCACCCAGGGCGCGCAGCACGGAGCGACGGGAGAGCGAGGACGCAGGGGCGCAGGGAACTGCGCGACCAGCCCCCACGCACCCGCAGCCCACCAACGACCTACCCCTCCAGCGACGTCATCACATGCTTGATCCGCGTGTAGTCATCAAACCCGTACGCCGAAAGATCCTTGCCGTACCCGGACTTCTTGAACCCGCCATGCGGCATCTCCGCAACCAGCGGAATATGCGTGTTGATCCACACGCACCCGAAGTCCAGCGCCTTCGACATCCGCATCGCACGCCCGTGGTCCTTCGTCCACACCGACGACGCGAGCGCGTACTCCACACCGTTCGCCCACTCGACGGCCTGCTCCTCGTTCGAGAAGGACTGAACGGTGATGACCGGCCCGAAGACCTCCTTCTGGATGATCTCGTCGTCCTGCTTGACCCCGGAAACGACGGTCGGCGCGAAGAAGTACCCCTTGTCGCCGACCCGCTTGCCCCCGGCCTCAACGCGCGCGTGCGCCGGCAGCCGCTCGATGAACCCGCTCACCTGCTTCAGCTGGTTCGGGTTGTTGAGCGGCCCGAACAGCACGTCCTCATCGTCCGGCTGCCCCGTCTTCGTATCGGCCGCGGCCTTCGCCAGCGCCGCCACGAACTCGTCGTGGATCGCCTCGTGGACGAGGACGCGGCAGGCGGCCGTACAGTCCTGACCGGCGTTGAAGAAGCCCGCGACGGAGATGTCCTCGACGGCCTTGGCGATGTCGGTGTCCTCGAAGACGACGACCGGCGCCTTGCCGCCCAGCTCCAGGTGGACCCGCTTGACGTCCTTGGACGCGGACTCGGCGACCTGCATGCCGGCGCGCACGGAACCGGTGATGGAGGCCATCGCCGGAACGGGGTGCTCGACCATCATGCGCCCGGTCTCGCGGTCGCCGCAGATGACGTTGAAGACACCCTTGGGCACGATCGAGCCGATGATCTCGGCGATCAGGACCGTCGACGCCGGAGTCGTGTCGGACGGCTTCAGGACGACCGTGTTGCCCGCGGCCAGCGCCGGCGCGAACTTCCATACGGCCATCATCATCGGGTAGTTCCACGGCGCGACCTGCGCGCAGACGCCGACCGGCTCGCGCCGGACGATCGAGGTCAGCCCCTCCATGTACTCACCGGCGGAACGGCCCTCCAGCATCCGCGCCGCGCCGGCGAAGAACCGGATCTGGTCCACCATCGGCGGGATCTCCTCGGACCGGGTGAGCCCGATCGGCTTGCCGGTGTTCTCCACCTCGGCCGCGATCAGTTCCTCCGCCCGCTCCTCGAACGCGTCCGCGATCTTCAGGAGGGCCTTCTGCCGCTCGGCCGGGGTGGTGTCGCGCCAGGCCGGGAAGGCCGCGGCGGCGGCAGCCATCGCGGCGTCGACGTCCGCCTGCCCGGACAGCGGCGCGGTCGCGTACGCCTCGCCCGTCACGGGGTTGACCACCTCGGTGGTCCGTCCGTCGGCGGCGTCCCGGAACTCACCGTCGATGTAATTGCGCAGACGACGCAGCTCGGTGCTCACTGCCGGCCTCCTGTCAGGTCGAACTGTCCATTGACTGAGACACCCACCCTAGTCCCGCGGCCCACGTTTTCAACAGCCCAGATCGCGCCGTTTCTGCGAAATCCGCAAGTACAGGCTATGTAAACAACGAATTTCATCGCCTCAGCCTTGCGGAACTGTCGAGACGTCATGCACAGTAAGGTCGTGGCCAGTCGAAGCGCAGATCAACGGAACGGCAATCCCCAGCTGGACGCCGTCTCCCTCGCCATCATCGAACAGCTCCAGGAAGACGGCCGCCGGCCGTACGCCGCGATCGGCAAGGCCGTCGGCCTCTCCGAGGCGGCCGTGCGCCAGCGCGTCCAGAAGCTGCTCGACCAGGGCGTGATGCAGATCGTCGCCGTCACGGACCCGCTCACCGTGGGCTTCCGCCGGCAGGCCATGGTCGGCATTCATGTCGAGGGCGACGTGGAGTCCGTGGCCGACGCGCTGACCGCCATGTCCGAATGCGAGTACGTGGTGATGACCGCAGGCTCCTTCGACCTGATGGTGGAGATCGTCTGCGAGGACGACGACCACCTCCTGGAGGTCATCAACCGACGCATCCGGGCCATCCCCGGAGTGCGCTCCACCGAGAGCTTCGTCTATCTGAAGCTCAAGAAGCAGACCTACATGTGGGGAACCCGATAACCGTGAGCACCAAGGACCTCAGCCAGACCGCGTACGACCACCTGTGGATGCACTTCACCCGCATGTCCTCGTACGAGAAGTCCCCCGTCCCCACGATCGTCCGGGGCGAAGGCACCTACATCTACGACGACAAGGGCAAGCGGTACCTCGACGGTCTCGCCGGTCTGTTCGTGGTCCAGGCGGGCCACGGCCGCGTGGAGCTGGCGGAGACCGCCTTCAAGCAGGCCCAGGAGCTGGCGTTCTTCCCGGTGTGGTCCTACGCCCACCCGAAGGCCATCGAGCTGGCCGAGCGCCTCGCGCACCACGCCCCCGGCGACCTGAACAAGGTCTTCTTCACCACCGGCGGCGGCGAGGCGGTGGAGACCGCCTGGAAGCTGGCCAAGCAGTACTTCAAGCTGGTCGGCAAGCCCACCAAGCACAAGGTGATCTCCCGCGCGGTCGCGTACCACGGCACCCCCCAGGGCGCCCTGTCCATCACGGGTCTGCCGGCCCTGAAGGCCCCCTTCGAACCGCTGGTGCCGGGCGCGCACAAGGTCCCGAACACCAACATCTACCGCGCCCCGCTGTTCGGCGACGACCCCGAGGCCTTCGGCCGCTGGGCCGCCGACCAGATCGAGCAGCAGATCCTCTTCGAGGGCGCGGACACGGTTGCGGCCGTCTTCCTGGAGCCGGTGCAGAACGCGGGCGGCTGCTTCCCGCCCCCGCCCGGCTACTTCCAGCGCGTCCGCGAGATCTGCGACCAGTACGACGTACTGCTGGTCTCGGACGAGGTCATCTGCGCCTTCGGCCGCCTGGGCACCATGTTCGCCTGCGACAAGTTCGACTACGTCCCGGACATGATCACCTGCGCCAAGGGCATGACCTCGGGCTACTCCCCGATCGGCGCCTGCATCATCTCCGACCGCCTCGCCGAGCCGTTCTACAAGGAGGACAACGTCTTCCTGCACGGCTACACCTTCGGCGGCCACCCGGTCTCCGCCGCGGTCGGCCTCGCCAACCTCGACCTCTTCGAGCGCGAGGGCCTCAACCAGCACGTCCTCGACAACGAGGGCGCGTTCCGGTCGACCCTGGAGAAGCTGCACGACCTGCCGATCGTCGGCGACGTCCGCGGCAACGGCTTCTTCTACGGCATCGAGCTGGTCAAGGACAAGGCGACCAAGGAATCCTTCGACGACGAGGAGACCGAGCGCGTCCTGTACGGCTTCCTCTCCAAGGCGCTCTACGACAACGGCCTGTACTGCCGTGCCGACGACCGCGGCGACCCGGTCGTCCAGCTCGCCCCGCCGCTGATCTCCAACCAGGAGACGTTCGACGAGATCGAGCAGATCCTGCGCGCGACGCTGACGGAGGCGTGGACGAAGCTGTAAACCCCCGGCGCTTGTGCGGCCCGGGTGCACCCATGCGAGTGAGAAGGGTGCACCCGGGCCGCGTGCTGTCCGGCGTTGCTGCCCCACATCCCTAGCGTGCCTTGTAACTGGCCGGCCCTGCCTTCGTTCCCCCGCCTGGGGGATCGGCACCGGGAATTACGGACTGAACGAGGTGTACGCCCATGGTGGCTCCGCCGGACAACGACGTTCTCTGGGCACGCGCCCTGCACTTCCAGCACGACGACGGCTCGCCCGCGCTCGGCGGCGTCTCCCTCCACGTCCAGGAGGGCGAGATCGTCGCGGTGAGCGGCCCGCGCGGCAGCGGCAAGACGACGCTGCTGAGATGTCTGTCCGGTCTGGTACGACCGTTGCGCGGCGAAGTCTGGTTCAACAGCCTGCCGGTGCACACCATGGGCCCGATCGCCCGGGAACGGCTGCGCCGCGACCGCTTCGCCTGGATCGACCCGGCCCCGCTGCTCGTCCCCGAACTCAACGCCTGGGAGAACGCCGCCCTGCCGCTGATGCTCCGCGGCACGAGTCGCCGTCGCGCCAAGGTGGCCGCGATGGAGTGGCTTGAGCGTCTGGACGTCGGCGACCGTGCCCGTAAGCGGCCGCACGAGATGGTCCAGGCGGAACGCCAGCGCGTCTCGCTCGCGAGGGCCCTGGCCCCGACCCCCACGGTGCTGTTCGCGGACGAACCGACGGCCCCCCTGCACCGCGCCGACCGCGGCCACGTCCTGCGCACGCTCACCACTGCGGCCCGCTCGCACGGCATCACCGTGATCCTGGCGACGCACGACGCGGAAACGGCGGCGGTCGCGGACCGCACGCTCTCCCTCCTGGACGGCCGGCGCGTGACCACGGTGCATCTGCCCCCGGTCACCGAGTCGGAAGGCCGGGCCGCGTGCTCGCTCTCCGTCTGACCCGCGTCGCCCAGCCCGCCGTACATCTGCGCCGCCTCGCGGTGGCCGCGGCCTCGGCCGCGACGGGCTTCCTGCTTCTCTCCGCCCTGGGCCACGCGATGTCCCACCAGGACCCCGCCGCGTCGACCCTCCGCCTGACCTGGTGCACGGCCCCCCTCGCCACCACGGTCTACTTCGCCGTGGCGGTGGCCCGCACGGACCCGGGAACCAAACCCCGCCCCGGCCTCTCCGCCATCGGCCTGGGCCCAGCCCGCCTGATGATCACCTCCGCCCTCACCACGGCCCTCGCCACGACCGTCGGCTCCCTCCTCGCCCTCGTGACCTTCCTCCACCTACGAGGCGACCTCACGGGCGTGCCGTTCGACGGCGCGGCAACGGAGTATCTGGCGGCAGGGCAACCCCTGCCCCTCCCGGCAACCCTGACGCTGCTGTCCCTGGTACCGACCATCGCCTCCCTCGCCACAGCCCTGACCCTCCGCCCAAAGGACCCACGCAGGCCCGCACAACACGGAGCCCCCAGGAAGTACGGCCGCTTCGGCGCGTACGGGCTGGCGGCGGCACGGGAGACGTTCGGCGCGTACGGAAGATTCGGCCGTCAAGCTGCGGGCAGTCGTGCCGCTGGGGCGATGGGGGTCCCCCCGCTCGAGCGAAGCCGAGAGTGGGGGAGGGTGGGCGCAGACGGCACCCCGCAAGCGCCGGGCAGCGCGACCGACCCCTCAGCAGCAACGCCGGACACCGCACCGGCCAACGTCCACGAACCCGACCCCGACCCCCACCTCGACCCCCCGGCCCCCCGAGAAGCCCCCCGCGGCCTCCCCTGGGGCATCACCGTCCTCGCCGCAGGCCTCACCGTAGAGGCCTACGCCAGCCGCACCGCAGACCCCACCTCCCCCGGCCTCCTCGCGGGCTGGGCCCTCACCGCTCTCGGCCTCGCCCTCGCCGCCCCCGGCCTCACCCACCTCTGCGGCCGTCTCCTCCAGTCCGCCCACCCCGGCGCCCTGCGCCTCCTCGCGGGCCGCGTCCTCATGGAGGAGTCCGCCCGCATCGGCCGCCCCCTGGGCATCGTCTGCGCCGTGGCCTCGGCGGCGTACACGACCGCCCTCGTCCACGACACCGAGGTCCAGCCCCTCGGCTCGCTCACCGACCTCGGCGCCCTGGTGGTCGTCGGCTGCACCGCGGCCACCCTCCTCACCGCCGCCGTGGAGGCGAAGCAGGCCCGCGCCGACACCACCGCCGCCCTCCTGCGTCTCGGTGCCCCCACCGCCATGCTCCGCAGCGCCGCCGCCCTCCGCGCCGGCGCCCTGCTCGCCCTGTTCGGCCCGCTCACCCTGATCGTCGCCGAGCTGGCGGCGCTGCCGATGGCCGCCAACTGAGCGTCGTACGAGAAGACGTACGAAAAAAGTCCCCGCGCGGCGATGAGTTCTGAGCGACCCTTGGGTCTACCCCCACGTAACGACACGAACTCGATGGGAGAGCCCACGATGTACCAGCAGATGATCTTCCTGAACCTGCCCGTCAACGACCTCGACGCCTCGAAGAAGTTCTTCACGGAGCTGGGTTACTCGATCAACGAGCAGTTCAGCGACGAGAACGCGGCCTCGGTCGTGATCAGCGACACGATCGTGGCGATGCTGCTCAAGAAGTCGTTCTACTCGACCTTCACGAAGAAGGAGATCGCGGATGCCACGAAGACCAGCCAAGTGCTGATCGCGCTGAGCGCCGAGACCCGCGAGAAGGTCGACGAACTGGTAGACAAGGCGCTCGCCCTGGGCGGTTCCCCCACCGGCGAGACCCAGGACCAGGGCTTCATGTACGGCCGCGCCTTCGACGACCTCAACGGCCACACCTGGGAGGTCGTCTGGATGGACCCGGCGGCGGTAGAAGGCTGACAGCTGGGCAACGCCCCGAAGGGGCGCGGGGCTGTATCGATATGCGGCTCCGCCGCGTGGGCGCGACCAGCCGCAACGGACCCGCAGCCAACCGACTACCCAACCCGGCACTACCGGCGGAGCCCCTAGCATGGGCGCGTGTACTCGACACCCGCCCAGCCGTTCGACGGCTCCCACGACCGTGAGATCGAGTCCCTCGCCGAGTTCGACGAGGTGGTCGCAACGGTCGGCTCGCTCGCCCATCACCGTGTCCAGGCCGTCGATCTGACGGACCGTACGGACGTCCTGCTGACCGTGGACGCCACGGGCGCCGTCTTCCTCGGCTGCCCGATGGACCCCGAGGCCGCCGCACATGTGCGCGCCTCGGGGTCCTTGGTCTTCCCGCCGGTCCCGGGCCTCCCCTTCGACCCGTACCGCGGGTTCGTCTACTCGCCCGCCGAGTTGTTCGCCTCGCTCGACAAGGGTTACGAGGCGACACCGGACGCCCTCGCGTACGCCTGGTTCCAGCGGACCAAGACGGACGGCGACATATTCGGCTCCATGCTGCGCGCGATCCACGACGACGCGATCTCGGACGCGCTCGACGAACTCCTCGTCGGCGCCCGGGTGGTGGGCGTGATGGGCGGACATGCGATGGCGCGCGGCACCGAGGAGTACGCCGGCGCCGCACGGCTCGGCCGCGAGCTGGCCCGTGCCGGATTCACCGTCGCCACGGGCGGCGGGCCGGGCGCGATGGAGGCGGCGAATCTCGGCGCGTACGCGGCTCCGTTCGGCGACGGGATGCTCAGCGAGGCGCTCCAACTCCTCGGGAAGACCCCGAAGTTCGTCCCCTCGATCACCGACTGGGCGCGCGCCGCGTTCGAGGTCCGTGAGCGGTGGCCGGACGGCGGTCCTTCGGTGGGCATCCCGACCTGGTTCTACGGCCATGAGCCGCCCAACGCGTTCGCCGCGCACATCGCCAAGTACTTCGCCAACGCCACCCGCGAGGACGGCCTGCTGGCCCGCTCCACCGCGGGTGTCGTCTTCCTGCCGGGCGCCGCCGGGACCGTACAGGAGATCTTCGACAACGCGACGCCGAACTACTACGAGTCCCGGGGCGAGCCCACGCCCATGGTGCTGGTGAACCGTGCGCACTGGACGGAGCGGCTGCCGGCTTGGCCGCTGCTGCAGGCGCTGGCGCGGGGCCGGTCGATGGAGGCCCGAATTGCCCTGGTCGACCGAATCGAGGAGGCTCCGGCGGCGCTGAAACGTGTCGGCGGTTAATAAGAGGGCAAAGCCGAGGGCTGTGTCGCGCATATGCGTTGACAGTTCTTATGCCGCGCTTATACATCTGTGAGACTCCTGGGAATGTTGGTGTCCCATCAACACCCCTTCAGCCCCCCGCATTTGCGCATCACATGAAGGACAAACGTGGCAGTCCTGTCCCTATCCCGCCGTACCGTCGCACGCTCGGTGCGCATCCTCGGTGTCGCCTCCGCCTCGGCCGCGCTTGCGCTCGGTTCCGCGGGCAACGCCCTCGCCTGCAACATCAACGAGTTCTCGGCCGCTGCCAAGTGCGACGGTGACAAGGGTGTCATCACCGTCACCGACGTGGACCCCGCCGGTGTTCCGGCGACCGTCACCGTGTACCTGCAGAACAACGGCGCCGACCTGAAGAAGGTCGGCGAGCAGGTGGTCAAGGGTTCGCGCGAGGGTGTGACCATCACCTTCACCGAGAACTGGAAGCCGAACGCGGAGTACCGCATCCACGTCGACGCCGCGCCCTACGTGAACGAGGACATCAAGCCCAACCTCGTCACCCCGGCCACGGCCTGCAAGAAGGAGGAGAACCCGACCCCGCCGGCCACGCCGACGCCGTCGGAGACCCCCTCCACCCCGGCCGAGTCCGACACGCCCACCCCGACCCCGTCGGCCTCGGAGAGCGACAGCACCCCGCCCGCGGACGCCCCGAGCAGCGCCCCGTCCCCGGCGGCCGGTGACTCCAACCTCGCCGAGACCGGCGCCAACTCCAACACCGGCATCATCGCCGGCATCGCGGCAGCCCTGGTCGCCGTGGGCGGCGGCGCCGTCTACCTCGGCTTCCGCCGCCGCGGGGCGAACAGCGGCCGCTGACACCCCAGGCACGACCGTTCTCTGTGGCCCGTCCCGCACCCGGGGCGGGCCACACCCATGTCACCCTCGCCCTCGCCTCACCCGAACGTCGCCCGCTCCAGCCAGAACTCCAGCAGCTCCCGCTCACCGAGGACCTCCAACTCCGGGCTGTCCAGCGGCAGTCGGCGGTAGAAGCCGAGCAGTACGGCGGTGAGCGGGCCGCGCAGGGCAACCGTCGCCTTCTCATGCCCACGCCGCCAGGAGATGCCGTCCTCGCCCAGCTCGATGACCCACTCGGCGTTCACCTCGGGAGTCACGTCGGTCGCGTGCAGGTGGATGCTGCGACCGGGCCCGCGCAGCTCCACCGCCGCGTCGTGCGGCATCGTCCGCTGCACGAACTCGACGATCTGCAGCCACTCATCGATCGCGTCGGCCGCCACATCCGGCGCGACCTCGTAGGGCAGTCCGGCGGCGAGGGTGGCGTCGGCGCGGTGGACGGTGAGTTCGTGGGTCATCCGCCGCGCCCAGAAGCCGGAGGTGTGGATCCCGGCCCACGCCCAGACCTTCGCGTCGGGGCCGGCCTCGCGCAGCGCGGCGACGACCATCTCGCCGGTCTCGGCGAGCCAGGCGTCCAGCGCGTCGGGGTCGCCCTTGGCCTCGGGGCCATGGACCAGCGGCACCTCCTCCTCGGGGATCTCCTCCTGCGCACGGGTCCGCACCAGCAGCTCGACCCAGCGCAGGGCACCGCCCGTATGCCGTACGAGATGTTCCAGCGACCAATCCGGACAGGTCGGCACGGTGGCGGACAGGTCGGCCCCGGACATCACCACCGCCCTCAACCTGCCCACCTGTTGGGCAATCTCGTCGCAGTAGCGGTCATGTGCGAGCAGCGTCATGTCGCCGACCCTAGACGTCCCCCGCCAAGCTGCGGGCATGCGTGCCGCCTGGGGCGGCACGGGTGGGCGCAGGCGGCGCCCCGTCAGCGCCGGGCTGCGCGACCCACCCCCGGCCGGCACCAACGCCGGTCACCGGCAAACCCCGGGTCACGCCAGCACGACGACTTCCGCAGCGTCGAACTCCACCCCGACCGAGTCCCCCACCTCCGGCGCCTCCCGCAACGCGCATCCCGCCTCGAGCCGCGGCGCATCCGCCGCCTGGAGGTGGACGGCGACATGGGTGCCCTTGAAGGTACGGGCGGTCACCGTGCAGCGCAGACCCGCGTCGGCGGAGACGAGCCGTACGCCGGCGGGCCGCACGAGGAGCGTCCGTGACCCCTGCGCCGCGCTCTCACCGACCGGCACCTTCCCCCACGGCGTGTCCGCGACCGCCCCGCTGACCGTCCCCTGGACCACGTTGTCGAAGCCGAGGAAGCGCGCCACGAACTCGTCCACCGGCCGCTGCCAGACCTCCAGCGGCGTCCCGGTCTGGGCGATCCGCCCGTCCCGCATCACCACCACCCGGTCGGCGAGCGCGAAGGCCTCACCCTGGTCGTGGGTGACGGCGAGCACGGTCGTGCCCAACCGGCCGAAGAGTTCCCGGAGTTCGACGACCAGCCGCTCCCGCAGCGAACGGTCGAGCTGCCCCAGCGGCTCGTCCAGCATCAACAGCCGCGGCTGCGGCGCGAGCGCACGGGCCAGCGCCACCCGCTGCTGCTCACCGCCGGAGAGGGACGCCACGGCGCGACGCGCGGCCCCCGGCAGACCGACGAGGTCCAGCAACTCCCGTACCCGCTCGGCCTGTTGCCCCTTCGACGCCCCATGCATCCGCAGCCCGAAGGCCACATTGCCGCCCACGTCCCGCTGCGGGAACAGCTGATGGTCCTGGAACATCAGCCCGACCCCACGCCGATGCGCGGGCACCCCCACCTGATCGCGCCCGTCGAGCAACACCCGCCCGGAGTCGAGGGGTTGCAGCCCCGCCACCGCCCGCAGCAGCGTCGACTTGCCACTGCCGCTGGGCCCGAGCACGCACACGATCTCGTGCTCGGCAGCATCCAGGCCGACGGCGTCGAGCACGGCCCGCCCGCCGAACCGCACGGTCGCGTCGTCAATGGCCAGCAGCATCAGAACTCCCCCGTCCGATCGGTCCGCAGCCGCTCCAGCACCAGCAACGCCACCGCGCACACCACCATCAGAATCGTCGAAAGGGCCATCGCCTGGCCGTAGTTGAGTTCCCCGGCCCGCCCGAGCAGCTTGGCCACCGCGACCGGCAGCGTCGGGTTGTCGGGCCGCGCGATGAACACGGTCGCCCCGAACTCTCCCAGCGACACCGCGAACGCGAACCCGGCCGCGATCAGCGACGCCCGCCGCACCATCGGCAGATCGACCTCACGCCACACCCGCCACGGCGACGCCCCGAGCACGGCCGCCGCCTCCCTGAGCCGCGCGTCCACCGCCCGCAGCACCGGCAGCATGGTCCGTACGACGAACGGGACACCGACCAGCGCCTGCGCGAGCGGCACCAGGATCCAGGAGGCCCGCAGATCGAGCGGCGGCTCGTCCAGCGCGATCAGGAACCCGAAGCCGACCGTCACCGCCGACACCCCGAGCGGCAGCATCAGCAGCGCGTCGAACCCGCGCACGAACCGGCCCGCGTCCCGCCGGGTGAGCGCGGCGGCGGCGAGGCCGCCGATCACCACGGCGATGACGGTGGCGACGACGGCGTACCGCAGCGAATTGCCGATCGCCTCGATCGGCGCCACCAGGAAGACACCGCCGTCAGCTGACATCAGCGCTCGGTAGTACCCGAAGTCCGGTGCGTCGAGCGACCGTTGCACCAGCACGGCCAACGGCAGCAGCAAGAGTACGACGACGGAGGCGAGGACGCCCGCCAGCAGCCCCCACTGGCCCGCCCCGCGCGGTCGCCGGGCCGTCACGGACTCGTCCACCAGCCGCAGGGCGCTCTCCCGCCACCGTACGGTCCAGGCGTGCAGCGCGAGGATCGCACCGACCGCCAGGAACTGAATGATCGTCAGCACCGCGGCCGTGGACAGATCGAAGATCTCCGAGGTCTGCCGGTAGATCTCGACCTCCAGCGTCGAGAAGCCCGGTCCACCGAGGATCTGCACCACACCGAAGGAGGTGAAGGTGAACAGGAACACCATCAGCACGGCGGCGGCCACGGCCGGCCCCAGTGCCGGGAGGGTGACCTGACGCCAGGCCTTGAGCGGCGACGCCCCGAGCATCCGCGCGGCCTCTTCCTGCCGCGGGTCGAGTTGCCCCCACAGCCCGCCGACCGTCCGTACAACCACCGCGTAGTTGAAGAAGACATGCGCCAGCAGGATCGCCCATACGGTCGTGTCCAGCCGTACGCCCCACAGCTCGTCCAGCAGCCCGCCACGGCCCACCAGCGCGAGGAACGCCGTACCGACGACGACCGTCGGCAGCACGAAGGGGACCGTGACGATCGCCCGCAGCACGTGCTTGCCCGGGAAGTCGAAACGGGCGAAGACATAGGCGCCGGGCAGCGCCACGAGCAGGGTGAGTGCGGTGGAGGCGAGGGCCTGCCAGGTGGTGAACCACAGGACATGACGGATGTCCGACTGCGCCACCACGTCCCAGATCCGGGCGAGTTGCCAGGCTCCGTCGACATGGAGCCCGCGCGCGAGGATTGCGGCGACGGGGTAGGCGAAGAAGACCGCGAAGAACGCGACGGGCACGGCCATGAGCCCGAGCCGCGTCGCGTACTTCCGGCGGACGGAGGCTACTTCGGCCCCTTCGGCCCCTTCAGCTACTTCAGTACGAGCGAGGTCCATGACTTGACCCAGTCGTCACGGTTGTCGGCGATCTTCGCCGGGTCCATCGTCTCGGGGTCCTCGGCCTGCGGACCGTACTTGGTGAACTCCTCGGGCACCTGGGCGCCTTCACGCACCGGGTAGACGAACATGTTCAGCGGCATGTCGTCCTGGAACGTCTTGGTGAGCATGAAGTCGAGGAGTGCCTTGCCGCCCTCGGTGTTCCCCGCGTTGCTCAGCAGCCCCGCGTACTCGACCTGCCGGAAGCAGGTGCCGGTCGCGACGCCGGTCGGCGCGGTGGCCGGCTTCGGGTCGGCGTAGATGACCTCGGCGGGCGGCGATGAGGCGTACGAGACGACGAGCGGCCGGTCGGCCTTGGCCTTCTTGCCGCCGGCGGAACCGGAGAACTCCTCGTTGTAGGCCTGCTCCCAGCCGTCGACGACCTTGACGCCGTTGGCCTTCAGCTTCTCCCAGTAGTCCTGCCAGCCGTTGTCGCCGTATCGGGCGGCGGTGCCCAGGAGGAAGCCCAGTCCCGGTGAGGAGGTGGACGCGTTCTCGGTGACGAGGAGGTTCTTGTACGCCGGCTTGATCAGGTCGTCGAAGGAGGTGGGCGGGGTCAGCTTGTGCTTGCTGAAATACGCCTTGTCGTAGTTGACGCAGATGTCGCCGGTGTCGATCGGCGTGACGCGGTGCTTGTCCTCGTCGACCCGGTACTCGGGCTTGATCTGGTCGGCGCCCTTCGGCTCGTACGGCTGGAAGAGGCCGTTGTCGAGGGCCCGCGAGAGCAGGGTGTTGTCGACGCCGAAGAAGACGTCGCCCTGTGGGTTGTCCTTGGTCAGGATCGCCTTGTTGACGGCCTGCCCGGCGTCGCCGTCCTCCAGGACCTTGACCTGGTATCCGGACTTCTTCTCAAACTCGGCGATGACGCTCTTGGAGACGGCCCAGGAGTCGTGGCTGACGAGCGTGACGCTCTTGGAGTCGCCGCCGGCGGAGCCGGACGACGATCCGCACGCGGACAGCGTGACGAGGCCCAGCCCGACGGCCAGGGCTATGTACTTGTTCGTGGTTCTCATGAGTGAAGACCGAACTTCCTACCCAGAATGACCTGGGCGAGGTTCAGAGGGTCTGCGGCCCGCCGGAACTATGGCTGCCGCACTCTCAGCGCTGTGGCGCTCCCCTGTCGGAAAATGAATCGGATATGAAGTTGTACCTACGTCGATGTACCGACGTCGGTCAGACTACCTCTCGGTGGCCGCGAGCTGACCACACGCCCCGTCGATCTCCTGACCACGGGTGTCCCGAACCGTCACCGGCACACCATGCGCGGCGATCGCCTCGACGAACGCCTTCTCGTCCTCCGGACGCGAGGCCGTCCACTTCGACCCCGGCGTCGGGTTCAGCGGGATCAGATTCACATGCACGGGCTTGCTCTTGAGCAGCCGTCCGAGCCGGTCACCGCGCCAGGCCTGGTCGTTGATGTCCCGGATCAGCGCGTACTCGATGGACAGCCGGCGCCCGGACCGGGCCGCGTACTCCCATCCGGCCTCGAGCACCTCGCGCACCTTCCACCGGGTGTTGACCGGTACGAGGGTGTCGCGCAGCTCGTCGTCCGGCGCGTGCAGCGAGATCGCGAGCCGGCACTTGAAGCCCTCGTCGGCGAACCGGTGAATGGCCGGGACGAGACCGACGGTGGAGACGGTGATACCGCGCTGCGAGAGCCCGAGCCCGTCGGGTTCGGGGTCGGTGAGCGCGCGGATGGCACCCACAACCCGCTTGTAGTTGGCGAGCGGCTCGCCCATGCCCATGAAGACGATGTTGGACAGCCGCGAGGGCCCTCCCGGAATCTCGCCGTCCCTGAGCGCCCGCATCCCGTCCACGATCTGGTGCACGATCTCGGCGGTGGACAGATTCCGGTCGAGGCCCGCCTGCCCCGTGGCGCAGAACGGACAGTTCATGCCGCAGCCCGCCTGCGAGCTGATGCACATCGTCACCCGGTCCGGATACCGCATGAGCACCGACTCGACCAGCGTCCCGTCGAACAGCCGCCACAGCGTCTTGCGCGTGGTGTCCTGGTCCGTCGACAGATGCCGTACGACCGTCATCAGCTCCGGAAGCAGCGCCTCCTGCAGCTTGCCGCGCGCCGCGGCCGGGATGTCGGTCCACTGCGCCGGGTCGTGCGCGTACCGCGCGAAGTAGTGCTGCGAGAGCTGCTTGGCGCGAAACGGCTTCTCCCCGATCGCGGCAACAGCCTCCTTGCGCTCGGCAGGCGACAGATCGGCAAGATGCCGCGGCGGCTTCTGGACTCCGCGGGGGGCGACGAAAGTGAGTTCTCCGGGCTTGGGCATGATTTCTCAAGTGTCGCAGATCGTTTACGCGCCCCCGAACGGGCTATGGGGTGGGGTTTTCCAGCCGATCCTTGAGGTGCTGCTCGTTGCGCGGGAGCTCCTTGCGGACCTGGGGGCGGACGACCAGGGGCACGAGGAGCCTGCCGATGCCGTGCCCTTCGAAGTCGACCTCCAAGGTCACGCGGGAGCGGCGGCCCTCGTCGAGCGGGTCGATCTCGCCGTGGACATGGCCCCTGACGGGCCCGTCGATGCCCTGCAGGCCCCAGATGCGCGGCGGCTCGTACTCGGTGACCTCCATGGTCATCGGAATGTCGCGGCGGCCGATGTGCCGGATGACCCTCATGTGGGAACCGACCCCCAACGGGCCCTCCTCAAGCTGCTCCGCCGCGACCGCACTCTCCTGCCATTCCGGCAGGTGGGAGGCGTCGCTGAGATACGCGTAGACATCCTCGGGACTGCGGTCGACGACGATCGTTTCTCGGAAGCCTGACATGGTGCCCCCTTCCAGGGCGGCCCCTTCGAGGGTTCCGGAGTGACCCTCTTCGAGGGCTTACAACCGAATCGTCCCACCACGCGGACCAGCTCGCCAAGGAGAAGGCCGAGGGCAAGAACAAGAAGGCCAAGAGCCCTCGCCCCAGTGCTGGGGCGAGGGCTCGGCGAAACTCCTGATGCCGTCAGGCAGACCCGACGAACAGCACCATCAGCAGCCACACCACCGGAGCCGTCGGCAGCAGCGAATCCAGCCGGTCCATGATGCCGCCATGGCCGGGCAGCAGCGTGCCCATGTCCTTGATGCCAAGGTCCCGCTTGATCATGGACTCGCCGAGGTCGCCGAGCGTGGCGCTGGCCGCGACGGCGAGGCCCAGCAGCAGGCCCTGCCACCAGGTGCCGTCGTCGATCAGGAACTCCATGCACAGCGCGCCCGCCGCCATGGCGAAGGCGACCGCGCCGAGCAGGCCCTCGCGGGTCTTGCCGGGGCTGATGCGCGGGGCGAGCTTGTGCCTGCCGAAGCGCCAGCCGACGGCGTACGCGCCCGTGTCGCTGACGACGGCCAGCAGCAGGAACGTCAGCACCCGCCGCGCACCGTCGTCCGCGGTGAGCATCATGGCCACGAACGTGGCGAGGAACGGGATGTAGAAGGCCGCGAAGACGCCCGCCGTGACGTCCTTGAGGTAGCCCTCGGGCGGTTCCGTCATCCTCCAGACCAGCACCGCCAGCGCGGTGAGCGCCATCGCCACCCACGCGCCCTCGGCACCGCGGACGTACCCGGCGACGACCATCGCCGCACCGCCGACCGCGAGCGGCACGAGGGGCGCCTTGATGGCCTTGCGCTCCTGCAGCCGGGACGTCAGCTCCCAGAGGCCCACCACGACGGCGACCGCAATCACACCGACGAACACGGCCTTGACGACGAACAGCGACGCGATGATCACCGCACCGAGCCCGACCCCGACCCCTATGGCCGCACCCAGGTCCCTGCCCGCGCTCTTCTTCTGCGGTGCGGGCGCCGGCTGCGGGGCGTCGGGCATGGGCTCCGGATTCTGCTGCGCCGCCCGGTAGGACGTCCCGTCGGGCGTCCCATAGGACGACGTCTGCGGCGTGTCGTCGCGGAACAAGGGGCCGCCCAGCCGAGCGGCCCCCCGGTCGTCATCCTGGTCTCCGCCATACGCGGGTACCTCGGGCACGATGGGCATGGGGCGAGTCTGCTGCGCGTTGTGCGCATCGTACGCGGGACCCGCCGGGGCAGCCCCCGGGACAGGCCCGCGGTCGGACGGCACCCAGTACCCGGCTTGTGGTGGCGCCCCCCAGGAAGAGTCGTTCATCAGACCTCGAGCAGCTCCGCTTCCTTGTGCTTGAGAAGCTCGTCCACCTGTGCGACGTACTTGTGGGTGGTGTCGTCGAGCTCCTTCTCCGCACGGCGGCCCTCGTCCTCGCCGATGTCGCCGTCCTTGATCGCCTTGTCGACGGCGTCCTTGGCCTTGCGGCGGACGGAGCGGATGGACACCCGCGCGTCCTCGGCCTTGGACTTGGCGACCTTGATGTAGTCGCGGCGGCGCTCCTCGGTGAGCTCGGGGAACACCACTCGGATGATGTTGCCGTCGTTGCTCGGGTTGACGCCCAGATCGGAGTCGCGGATCGCCTGCTCGATGTTGCGCAGCGCGCTCTTGTCGAACGGGGTCACCACCGCCATACGCGGCTCCGGCACGGAGAACGAAGCCAGCTGGTTGATCGGCGTCGGCGCCCCGTAGTAGTCGGCCACGATCTTGTTGAACATCGCCGGGTGCGCACGGCCGGTGCGGATCGCGGCGAAGTCCTCCTTGGCGACCACGACGGCCTTCTCCATCTTCTCCTCGGCCTCGAGGAGGGTCTCTTCGATCACCACTTGCTCCTGCGTGTCTTGAGTAGGCCCGGCTGCGGTTCCTTGCGGGGGGCGGCGGCCGGCTGCGTCGCGTCTTCCTTCTGCACGTTTCCCGACCGGCAGAACATTGTCCATCCCCCGGTCAGGGTCATCAGCCCTGGCTGTCTTGGTCACCCACAAGCGTGCCGATCTTCTCACCCTTGACGGCGCGCGCGA
The DNA here is from genome assembly GCF_036014015.1 of Streptomyces sp. NBC_00457. Lineage (NCBI taxonomy): Bacteria > Bacillati > Actinomycetota > Actinomycetes > Kitasatosporales > Streptomycetaceae > Streptomyces > Streptomyces sp. NBC_00457. The sequence continues at coordinate 3,463,463 of NZ_CP107905.1, forward strand.
TATTGCCCTCGGCCAGAAGCTCGAAGACGAGGATCGGCAGCTTGTTGTCGCGGCACAGGGTGATGGCGGTCATGTCGGCGACCTTGAGGTCGCGGGTGATGACCTCGCCGTAGCCGAGGGAGTCGAAGCGCACGGCGTCCGGGTTGGTCTTCGGGTCGGAGTCGTAGACCCCGTCCACGCCGTTCTTGCCCATCAGCAGCGCCTCGGCGTCGATCTCCAGGGCGCGCTGGGCTGCGGTGGTGTCGGTGGAGAAGTACGGCATGCCCATACCGGCGCCGAAGATGACCACGCGGCCCTTCTCCAGGTGCCGTACGGCCCGCAGCGGGATGTACGGCTCGGCGACCTGCCCCATGGTGATGGCGGTCTGCACCCGGCTGTCGATGCCCTCCTTCTCCAGGAAGTCCTGGAGGGCGAGGCAGTTCATCACCGTGCCGAGCATGCCCATGTAGTCGGAGCGGGCCCGGTCCATGCCGCGCTGCTGCAGTTCGGCGCCACGGAAGAAGTTGCCGCCGCCGATGACGACCGCGATCTGCGCCCCGTCGCGCACGACGGCCGCGACCTCGCGGGCGATCTTGTGCACCACGTCAGGGTCGACGCCCAGGCCCCCGCCGCCGGAGAACGCCTCTCCGGACAGCTTCAGCATGAACCGGCCGCGTACTTTGCCGTCGTCGCTCTTCTGGGGCTTGGTGGTCATGGAGATTTCGCCTCTTCACGTGTCGCACATACGAAGAAGGCCATTGCCGATGGGGTGGGTGCTCCCATGTGCGGCAATGGCCTCCTCGTCAGATCTGCTGTCGTCCGCCACGCACGCGTGCGCGACGTCGTCCGCGGACGACTGCTGTCGACCCTATCGGGGTCGCGCGTCGATCGCGGTACGGACTCAGATGCCGACCTTGATGCGCGAGAAGCGCTTCAGGGTGACACCGGCCTCGTCCAGGATCTTCTGGACGGACTTCTTGTTGTCGAGCGCGTACGGCTGGCCCAGCAGCGTGGCGTCCTTGAAGAAGCCGTTGAGGCGACCCTCGACGATCTTCGGCAGGGCGGCCTCGGGCTTGCCCTCGGCGCGGGTGGTCTCCTCGGCGACACGGCGCTCGGACTCGACGACCTCGGCCGGGACGTCCTCCTTGGAGAGGTACTTCGGCGCGAAGGCGGCGATGTGCTGGGCGACGCCCTTGGCGACCTCGGCGTTCGGCTTGTCGAGCTCGACGAGGACACCGATCTGCGGCGGCAGGTCGGGCATCGTGCGGTGCATGTACGCCGTCACGAAGCCGTCGCCGAACTGCGCGAAGCGGTCCAGGACGATCTTCTCGCCCAGGTTGGCGTTGGCCTCGTCGACGAACGCCTGAACGGTCTTGCCGGGCTCGATCTCGGAGGCGAGCAGCGCCTCGAGGTCGGCCGGAGCGGTCTTGGCGACGTGCTCGGCGATGGCGTTGGCGGCGGCCTGGAACTTCTCACCCTTGGCGACGAAGTCCGTCTCGCACTTCAGCTCGACCAGGACACCGGAGGAGTTGTCGTCGGCGATGACGGAGACCACGGCGCCGTTCTCGGCGGAGCGGCCCTCGCGCTTGGCGACGCCCTTCTGGCCCTTGATACGGAGCGCCTCGACGGCCTTCTCGACGTTGCCATCGGCCTCGTCCAGCGCCTTCTTGCAGTCCATCATGCCGGCGCCGGTGAGCTCACGGAGCTTCTTGACGTCGGCGGCGGTGTAGTTCGCCATGATCTGTGAATCTCTTCTCGGAGTTCGAAGTCTCGAAGTCGGCGGCGGCCGCGGCTTGAGCGGCGTACGCCGAAGATCTACGGGCTACGAAGATCTGCGGACTCCGCAGATCTAGAGGCTGCGGGTGAACGGCGGGTGGCGTGGTCGACGCCACCCGCCGTCACTTTCAGCCATACGGCCCTACGACCCAGAGGGTCAGGCCTGCTCGCCCTCGGCGGCCGGAGCAGCCTCGGCAACCTCGGCGGCGGGAGCCTCAGCGGCAGGGGCCTCGGTCTCGGCGGCGGGAGCCTCAGCAGCGGGCGCCTCGGCCTCGGCGGCGGGAGCCTCGGCAGCCGGCGCCTCAGCAGCGGCCTCGGCGGCCGGAGCGGCCTCCTCGGCCTTCTTCTCACCCTCGAGCAGGTCGCGCTCCCACTCGGCGAGCGGCTCACTCGCGGCCTTCTCGCCCTTGCCCTCCGTCGCCACGCCGGAACGGGCGATGAGGCCCTCGGCGACGGCGTCGGCGATCACACGGGTGAGCAGGGTGACGGAGCGGATCGCGTCGTCGTTGCCCGGGATCTTGTAGTCGACCTCGTCGGGGTCGCAGTTGGTGTCGAGGATGGCGACAACCGGAATGTTGAGCTTCCGGGCCTCGCCGACCGCGATGTGCTCCTTCTTGGTGTCCACGATCCAGACGGCGCTGGGCACCTTCTGCATCTCGCGGATACCACCGAGGGTCTTCTCCAGCTTGGCCTTCTCGCGCGAGAGCACGAGAAGCTCCTTCTTGGTCAGACCCGAGGCCGCGACGTCCTCGAAGTCGATCTGCTCGAGCTCCTTGAGGCGCTGCAGACGCTTGTAGACGGTCGAGAAGTTGGTGAGCATGCCGCCCAGCCAGCGCTGGTTGACGTAGGGCATGCCGACGCGGGTGGCCTGCTCGGCGATGGCCTCCTGCGCCTGCTTCTTCGTACCGACGAACATGACCGTGCCGCCGTGGGCGACGGTCTCCTTGACGAACTCGTAGGCGCGGTCGATGTACGACAGCGACTGGAGCAGGTCGATGATGTAGATGCCGTTGCGCTCCGTGAAGATGAATCGCTTCATCTTCGGGTTCCAACGACGGGTCTGGTGACCGAAGTGGACGCCGCTTTCCAGCAGCTCCCGCATCGTGACGACGGCCATGGCCGTTCTCCTTGAGTTTCTCGGTTGTGCCGCGGGTGCCGGATCAGCACTCGCGCCTGACGCCCACATGCGCCGTGCCACGAAGGACCGAGGAGCGCTGACACAGGGACCGTTTCCGGTCGCTGTGTCGGGGCGTGCGAAGTCGACCCGGTGACCCGGATCGCCAGAAGAAGTGTACGGGACCCGCGAGGTACCGGGTGACGCCGCTGTCCACAACCCGGGAGTAGTCCACAGGTCCCGGCCATGATCGGCCGCTGTGCGGGACCGTTCCCCCATGTCACCTGCGCAAGCGAAACGATCTGCGGTCACCTGGGCGGGCCTCCTGCTCGTCCTGACCCTCGCGGCCCTCGTGCCCGTCGCATGGGCCGAAACCCCGGCCGCCGTGCCCGCGGCACCTCCGGCTCCCGACCACCCGGTCCCGGCCATCGCCCGCACCTGGCCGGTGGGGGTACGCCCTTCGGTGGTACGAGGCTGGGAGCCTCCGGCGACGACATACGGCCGCGGCCACCGCGGCGTCGACCTCACGGCCACCCCCGGCACACCCGTGCGAGCGGTGGCACCGGGCCGGGTGTCCTTCGCGGGCCGAGTGGCCGGAAAGGGCGTCATCTCGGTGGAACTGACAGAAACGGGCGCCCCACCCCTGCGAACGACCTACGAACCGGTGACCCCTTCACTGAAGAAGGGCGACGAGGTGGAGGCAGGCGAGGTGGTGGGGACAGTGGAGACGGGCGGCTCACACTGCACGACGAGATGCATCCACTGGGGCCTGCTCAGGGGCGAGACGTACCTGAACCCACTGAAGCTACTGCCGCCGTGGCTCCTGCACAGGGGCCCATCAAGGCTTCTACCGGTCCTGGACGCACCTCCACCTGTGCACTAGCTGCGGGCATTCGTGCCGCGTGGGCGGCGCCCACCCAGCAGGCGAGGAGTGATGCCGTCAGCCTGCGGGCAGTCGTGCCGCCTGGGGCGATGGGGGTCCCCCCGCTCGAGCGAAGCCGAGAGTGGGGGAGGGTGGGCGCAGGCGGCACCCAGTCAGCGCCGGGCTGCGCGACGCACCCCACAGCAACCCCCACTCAGCCGCACACACCCCGCAACGCCATAGCCACGGCCGCATCCGTAATCGCCGAAGGCTCCTCCGCGGCCCCCAGCTCAATCCGCCGCACAGCCGCATCCACCACACCCTGCAGCAACATCGCAGCAAGCCGAGGCTCCGCGTGCCCCAACTCCCCCAACGCCTCGACGATCATCGCGACCAGCCCCCCATGCGCGGCCCGGATCTTCTCCCGGGCCCCCGCATCCAGCTCACTCGCGGAGATCGCGACCACGGCACGGTGCCGCCGGTCCCCGACCAGCGCCAGCTGCTGCCGCACATACGCCTCGACCTTGCCCTCGGGCGTACCGGCCCGCTCCATGGCCGCCGACACCTCCGCCGCCCACACGGGAAAGTCGACCTCGCACAGCTCCTCGACCACGGCGGCCCGCGACCGGAAGTACTCGTACACGGACGACCGCGCAAGCCCCGTCCGCTCGGCGAGGGCCGGAAAGGTCAGCGCCTCCGTCCCACCCTCGGACAGCAAAGACCGAGCCGCGTCCAGCAGGGCGGCTCGCTGCATCGACCGGTGCTCGGCCACAGAGGCCGCTCGAATCCTTGGCACGTCAAACACTGTACGGACGCACCGCCCGCGAGGGGAGTCACTCCCGCCCGCTCCCCCGCTCAGCGGCCGAAACTCGCCAGCTTCGCCCGCAGCTGGAGCACGGACTTGGTGTGGATCTGGCTGACCCGGCTCTCGGTCACCCCCAACACGTTCCCGATCTCGGCGAGCGTGAGGCCCTCGTAGTAGTACAGCGTGACCACGGTCTTCTCCCGCTCGGGCAACGTGTTGATCGCCCGCGCCAGGAACCGCCTCAGCTCCCGGTCCTCGGCCACCTCCACGGGGTTGTCCGCGGCGGTGTCCTCCAGCGTGTCCATGAGGCTCAGCCGGTCGCCTCCCTCACCCCCCACATGCAGCAGCTCCTCCAGCGCCACCACGTTGGCCAGCGACAACTGGCTGAAGACCGAGTGGAGTTCGTCCACCGCGATCCCCATCTCGGCGGCCACCTCCCCCTCCGACGGTGTCCGCCTGAGCTTCGCCTCCAGCGTCGCGTACGCCCGCTCCACGTTGCGCGCCTTCTGCCGCACCGACCGCGGAATCCAGTCCAGCGCCCGCAGCTCGTCGATCATCGCGCCCCGGATCCGGGTGATCGCGTACGTCTCGAACTTGATCTCCCGGTCGATGTCGAACTTCTCGATCGCGTCGATCAGCCCGAACACCCCGGAGGAGACGAAGTCCGCCTGCTCGACGTTGGGCGGCAGCCCCACGCTCACCCGGCCGGCGACGTACTTCACGAGCGGCGAGTAGTGCAGGATCAGCTGCTCGCGCAGCCGCTCGTCCCCCGTCGCCTTGTACGACCGCCACAACTCGTCGAGCGTCGAGGGAGCGGGCGGCCGCACGCTGCCACCGTCACGGGCGGCTGGGGGGATCGCCGCCCGGTCGGACCCGGAAGTGTGCTGGGGCATTCGTTGCCTTGTGCCGTTCTGCCGTGAAGTGGGGGTGCCTGGGTGAGCTGTCGGTCTGATGTGGAGTTGCCGGTCTGCGCTTGGATCCTCGTGAGCGTAGCGTGACTGAAGTGTCGCAGTGCGCGAACGGCGAGCCGGAAGGCGTGCGCAGATACGTTCCGCTGGACGCACCGCCGGGTCACGATGATCGCTCTACGTGATCACCGGCGGGTGCCAACTGCGGGAAATCCCAAGGCCGTCGGGGTTCCCCCGGACGGCCGAACACGCTCGGTCAGCGGTCGTGCCGACCGTCACGGACGGAGATCATTGCCTGGCGTGTCAACTTCCAGCCATCGCCGTGTCGTTCGACGTAACCAAGTGCTCGGAGTTCGTACAGTCTCGCGATCGTGTCGTCCTCCGTCGTCTGCGCGCCGCGCGCGATCTCGTCCGCCGCCGCGGCACGGCGGGCGGGCAGGGCGGCCAGCACCCGGCGGGCGCCCGGTTCCAGCAGGTCCCGCGGCAGCACGGGACCTCGCCGGTCCGGGGCCAGCTCGCCCATGTCACCGACCAGCTCCACGACATCCGCGGCGTCGGTGACCAGCACGGCGTCCGCGCGCAGAAGTTCGTGCACCCCGGCCGAGAGTCCGCTGGTGGCCGGCCCGGGTACGCCCATCGTGAACCGCCCCAGCCGCTGCGCGGCCCGTGCCGTGACCAGCGATCCACTCCGATAGGCGGCCTCCACGACCACGGTGCCCCGGGTGAGCGCGGCGATCACTCTGTTCCGCAGCACGAATCTGCTCGGCGTCGGATGATCACCGGGCGGCAACTCGCCGATCACCAGCCCCTGTTCGGCGATCCGGGTGATCAACTCGGTGTGGCCGCGCGGGTAGGGCCGGTCGACTCCGCAGGCGAGTACGGCGACGGTGGCACCGCCGGCGCCGAGGGCACCGCGGTGTGCGGCGCCGTCCACTCCGTAGGCCCCGCCGGACACGACCACCCATCCGCGCTCGGCCAGCCCGGCGGCGAGCGTGACGGCCATGTGCGCGCCGTACTCCGTGCAGGCCCGCGCGCCCACCACGGCGACCGACCTCAGCGCCCATATGCGCAGGCTGGGCCGCCCACGCACCCACAGCCCCAGCGGCCGGACATCGCCCAGATCATCCAACTGCCCAGGCCACTCGGCATCCCCCGGCGACACGAACCGCACCCCGGCCTCCCGGGCTACGCCAAGATCCCGCCGAGGCTCGGCCGCCTGAGCCCTGGCCCGCAACCCGGCCCACCGCTTGTCGGTAACCCCGGCAAGCTGCGGCCCACCCTCCCGCAACACCCGCGCCACCTCCACGGCCCCCAACTCCCGCACCCACCGCCCACCGACCTCGTCGCCGGGCTCGATGACGCGACTGAGGAAGACACGGGCGAGCAGTTCGTCGGCCGGGTCGTCGCCACCGTTCACGTCATGGCCCCGATGGCCATGGGCACGCCGCGGGGCACCCCGGTGCGCAGTTGCAGGGCCAGGGCGACGTCCGTCGCATCGGGCCGGTCGTGGCCGAGGAGGTCGGCGACGGTCCAGGCGACGCGCAGCACACGGTCCAGTCCGCGAGCGGTGAGTACGCCCCGCTCGAGGTTCCGTTCCGCTTCGTCCATGGCGCCGCGGGCGGCGAACCATCGGCTGCGCAGCTCACGTCCGGGGACTTCGCTGTTGGTGCGCCATGGAGTGCCGGCCAGGCGGGCCGCCGCCCGCTCCCTGGCGCCGCGCACCCGGTCGGCGACCGTCGCAGTGGATTCGCCCCGGGCGCCGCGCTCGGTCAGCTGTGCCCTCGTGACGCGGTCCACCTCGACCCGGAGGTCCACCCGGTCCAGGAGGGGGCCGGACAGCCTGGCCTGGTAGCGGCGGATCGACGACGGCGGGCAGTCGCAGAAGTCGTCCTTCACGGAGAAGCGCCCGCAGGGGCAGGGGTTGGCCGCGAGCACCATCTGGAACTTCGCCGGGAAGCGTACGACGCCGGCGCTGCGCGCGATCACGACGTGCCCCGCTTCCAGCGGCTGCCGCAGGCCGTCCAGGGCCTGACTGCTGAACTCGGGCGTCTCGTCCAAAAAGAGCACGCCCCGGTGGGAGAGCGACACCGCACCGGGCCGGGCAATGGAGGCGCCGCCACCGACGAGCGCCTGCATCGTCGCCGAGTGGTGCGGGGCGCAATACGGGGCGACGTCGATCAGGGGTTTGCCCGGCGGCAGCAGACCCGCCACCGAGTGCACCGCCGTGACCTCCAGCGACTCCTGCCGGCTGAGCGGGGGCAGGATGGCGGGCAGCCGCTCCGCGAGCATGGTCTTCCCCGCGCCGGGCGGCCCTTCGAGGAACAGGTGGTGGCCGCCCGCCGCGGCGACCTCCACTGCCGTACGCGCCGAGATCTGGCCGACGACATCGGCGAGGTCATGGCCGTGATCGGGCTGCGCGGTGCCCATGCTGTGCATGCCCGTGGCCGCACCTGTGCCGGGTACGCGCAGGCCGGCCAGGAGTGGGTCGGGGCGGCCTTGTTCCTCCGGTTCCTCCTCCGGCACGGGCTCGTCGGCGAGAACGGCGATCAACTGGCGCAGGCTGCGCACACCCAGTACGGACACGCCGGGCACCAAGGTGGCCTCGGCGGCGGCGCACTCGGGCACGACCACCTGCTCATAGCCCGCGTCGGCCGCGGCCAGTACGGCGGGCAGGATGCCCCGCACCGGGCGCACCCTGCCGTCCAGCCCCAGCTCCCCGATCATCACGATGTCGGCGAGCACTCGTGGATCGATCCGTTCGGCGGCGCCGAGAACGGCACATGCGACGGCCAGATCGAAGCCGCTGCCCGCCTTCGGCACCGACGCCGGGCTGAGCCCCACCGTCAGCTTCTTGGCGGGCCACTCCGCTCCCGAATTCACCACCGCAGCCCGAACCCGATCCCGACTCTCCGTCAGGCTCTTGTCCGGCAACCCCACCAGCGTGAACGCGGCGACCCCGGGTTCCAGGTCGGCCTGGACCTCGACGACGACGCCCTCGACGCCGACCAGTGCCACCGAGCACGTACGAGCGAACCCCATGTCAGGCCACCCCCCGCGCGTGCTCGACGACGGCGGCGCCGCGGCGGGGCAGGACGACTCCGATGAGGTCGATGCGGACGCCTCCCGGCGGGGCTCCTCCGTGTTCCTGCACCCAGCGTTCCGCCAGACGGCGCAGGCGATCGGTCTTGGCGGGCGTGATCGCCGCCATCGGATGCTCGAAGGGCCCGGCCCTGCGGGTCTTCACCTCGCAGACCACCAGGACGTCGCCGTCCCTCGCCACGATGTCGATCTCACCTGTGCGTCCACAGCGCCAGTTGCGCTCCAGGACCGTCATCCCGACCGCGGCCAGTCGCCGTGCGGCCAGGTCTTCGCCGTACCTGCCGAGTCCACCTCGTGCGTTCATGTCGGCACCACCTCCGGCGCCAACCGTCACGCAATCGAGCAGATCATGTTGATCTTGGTGAACTACTCACCGGTTGTGGAAAACTCCGTCACCCCTGCGGAGGACGCTCACCCACTCGGCAGTTCCAGATCGCTCTTGTTCAGCTCCTCGATGTTCACGTCCTTGAACGTGAGCACCCGGACCTGCTTCACGAACCGAGCCGGCCGGTACATGTCCCACACCCACGCGTCCGCCATGGACACTTCGAAGAACACCTCACCCTGGACCGAGTGCACCTGCATCTCGTAGTCGTTGGTCAGATAGAAGCGGCGCTCGGTCTCGATCACGTATTTGAACAGACCGACGACATCGCGGTACTCCCGGTAGAGCTTCAGCTCCATCTCGGTCTCGTACTTTTCGAGGTCCTCGGCGCTCATGGCATGTTCCCCTTCAGCCGTGCGATCCCACCATTGTGCGCCAGTCCCGTGAGCCCCTAGACGATTTCTGTGTCAAGGATCTCGGGCCTGGCCGGGGGACCTTCGTCGAGCAGCCTGCGCAGCAGCTCGGCGAGTCTGGTCGGATACACCGTCTCATGCGCCCGGGTCAGTTCCTCACAGGTCCACCAACGTGCTCCGGAGACACTGCGCCGCTCCAGCTCGGTGAGGCCCGCGGCCCGCGTGGCCGTCTGGGTCGTACAGGCCAGGTAGTACCACTCGTCCTGGTCCCAGCGCCGGCCCGCGAACGGGAACGAGCACGTCCGCCGCCAGAGCACCGGACCGAGCTCGACCTCGGTGATCCCGGTCTCCTCCGCGAGTTCCCTCAGAGCGGCCTGCTCACGGGTCTCATCGCCCTCCAGGCCGCCCCCGGGCGTGAACCACCAGTCGTCCGCCCGATCGTCCGGCTCATGGCCGTGCAGCAGCAGAATGCGGTCCTCCGGGTCGAGGAGGACGACCCGGGCCACCTTGCGCAGCCCGCCTTCGTACGATTCCACGCCCGCGTCCGTCGCCTCAGCGGGCACCGGCGGACCCCGGGTTCGTCCGGTCGCGGGAGCCGAACCGCTTGGCGATCGGGCCGTACGCCCCACCGCCGAGGACGAGGACCCCGCCGACGATCACCAGCGCGACGATCGTACGCAGCGGTCCGGGCGAGGACAGGGCGCCGAGCGTCTCGAAGCCGCTGGGGCTCTGCAGCATTCCGTCCATGGGCCAGGCGACCGCGTCGACCCGGGCGCTGACGGCGCTGCGCGCCACCGTGCCGCTGGCGGCGTCGGTCAGGTGGGCGGTGGAGTCCAGGGAGCCCTGGCGTTCGTCGCCGAGCAGGAACAGCCGCCCCTCGGGGACCGTCACGTTCGGGAAGTCCGTGATCTCGGCCGCGCTGCCCCCCGGCAGATACGGTTCGTCGATCTGCTTGCCGTTGACGGTCAGCTTGCCGTCGGTGCAGCAGCCGACGGTGTCCCCACCGACGGCGACGACCCGCTTGACCACGGGCGCGTTGGTCACCCAGGTCTTGTCCCGGAAGACGACGACGTCACCCCGGCGCACGTCGGCGCCGTCGACCCGCTCCGCGAGCACCCGGCTGCCCATGTCGATCGTCGGCGACATCGAGCTGGTGGGCACGGTGTACGGCCGATAGACGACCGCGCCCCACGCGAATCCGCCGAGGAACAGCACAAGGCCCAGCGCCACGGCCGCTCCGGACAACCGCTGTCCGATCCGGCCGCCCGCCGGGCTCCTGTCCACCCCACCGCTGCGCGGGGCCGTACGCGTCGTGCTCTCGCCACCCATGGGTCCGCACCCTACCCGGGGGTACGGCACCGGGTCAGCCCAAGTTCTGGTTCATAAACCGGCCGGGTCCCTACTCGGAGACCTTCCGGTACTCGGCAGCCTTCCGACGCCGCCGCACCAGCACCAGCGGCACAGCCCCTACGAGCGCCAGGGCACCCGGCGAAGTGACCGCGACCGCCGCCTGGGCGCTGAGGCCGGGCTGGTCGAAGGTGTCCGGGACCGGGAGCGTGCCCCAGCGGTTGATCGGCCAGGCCTTGACGATGGCACGGCCGACGACCTTGTCCACCGGGACCATGCCCTTGTTCGCGTCCGACGTGTTGTAGCGGGAGTCGCGGGAGTTCTGCCGGTGGTCGCCCATGACCCAGATAAAGCCCTCGGGGACCTTCACCTTGAACTGGCCGCCCTGGTCGTCGACGCTGCACGGGGTGTTGCCCGGGTAGACGTACGACGACTCGTTCAGCGCCTTGCCGTTGACCTTCAGCGGGCCCGTGCCCTTGCACTCGATGGTGTCGCCGCCGACGCCGACCACGCGCTTGATGAGGTCCTTCTCCTCCGCGGACGGCATCAGGCCGATCCAGCTGAGGAAGGTCTGCAGCGCGTTCGGGTCGGTCGTGGGCTCGCCCGCCAGCCAGTTGTCCGGGTCGTGGAAGACGACGACCTCGCCGCGCTCGGGCTCGGAGCCGAACCAGGGTGTGAGCTTGTCGACCAGGACGCGGTCACCCTGCTGGAGGGTGTTCTGCATCGAGTCGGACGGGATCGAGAACGCCTGCACCAGGAAGGTCTTGATCAGCAGCGCGAGAATCAGCGCGATACCGATCAGGATGGGCAGCTCCTTCCAGAAGGAGCGCGGCGGCTTCTTCGCCTGGGGGGTCGAGTCGCCGGGCCCCCGGCCCCCGGTCGGGTTCTGCTGGTCCGCCGTTGTGCCGTCGTCGGCCGCCCCGGAGTCATTCCCGGAGGTCACGGCGCTGTCCGCGGCCGGGACAGCTGCTTCCACGGGGCGCCCGCGGTCCTCGCCGTCTTGTCCGGACCGTGCGCCAACCGCCACATCCCCCACGCCAACTCCTTACTCTGTGCCGCCGCCTGCCCCATGCGCGGCGCAGGCCCACTACTCCCATAACGAGCGGGAGTTCCGCAGGGGTCGGGAGCTGGATCGTTCCGTTCGGATCGTCGGGTGCAACCCTATGCGACAGCTGGGGAGCCGCGGTCGACCCGGACGTCGAGTCGGTCACGGAAGCGTACGTTTTTGGTTCGTTCAGGGAGTTCCAGTGGTTGAAGGGCCAGGCGATGACCATGGCCCGGCCCACCACTTCCTCCTCGGAGACCGTGCCGCCGTATTCCTGGTCCTGGTGCGAGCGGGAGTCCGCGGAGTTGCTGCGGTGGTCGCCCATCACCCACAGGCGTCCCTGCGGGACGGTGATGTCGAACCGGGTCTGGGACGGGGCGTTGCCGGGATAGAGATAGTCACCCTCCTCCAGCGGAACGCCGTTGACGGTCACCCGTCCTTGCGTGTCACAGCACTTGACGCGGTCGCCGCCGACTCCGACGACCCGCTTGATGAGGTCCTTCTCGTTGTCGGACGGCAGCAGGCCGATGAAGGTGAGCCCTTCCTTGACCTGCTTGACGATGATGGGGTCTTCCTTCTTGGTGGTGCTCACCTCGTCCTGGAGCCAGCCACCGGGGTCCTTGAAGACGACGACGTCCCCGCGCGCCGGCTTGGAGCCGAACCACGGGGTGAACTTGTCGACCAGGACGCGGTCGCCGATCTGGATCGTCTGCTCCATCGAGCCGGACGGGATCACGAAGGCCTGGACGAGAAACGTCTTCAGGACGAGGGCTATCAGGACGGCCACACCGACGAGGAGCGGTATCTCCTTGGCGGCGGACCGCCTGCGGCGCCGCTTGACCTTCCGCTGAAGCTTGCGCCGCTCGGCCCGGGTACGGCCGCCGCCCGGGGACGATGCCCGCCGGACGCCGGTGGGCAGCAGATTGTCGGCTGCGTGTGCGGAAATCCCACGCGGCCTACCGCGGTTACCCATGGGCACCCGCCCCTGTGGACTCCCTCGCCTCCGCGGCCGGCACGCGCGCGTACACGTCGGGGCGGTGGAGGCGGGTGGCGTGGCTCGCGGGCCATACGATCCCGTCGGCCCGGCCCACGACGAAGTCCACGGGGATCATGCCGCCGCCCGGTGAGCCGAGGTGGTCGCGGGAGTCGCTGGACTCGCTGCGGTGGTCGCCGAGGACGAACAGGGTGCCCTCCGGCACGACGACGTCGAAGGGCACCGTGGACGGGCTGTCACCGGGGTACAGGAACGACGACTCGTCGACCGACCGGCCGTTCACCACGATCCTCCCCTCCTTGTCACAGCAGACCACGTGGTCTCTCCCCACACCGACAACGCGTTTGATGTAGTCCGCGTCCCCGAAATACCCGGTTCCGTCGAACACGATCACATCGCCACGCCGCGGCTGAGCACCGAAACGGTACGCCAACTTATTTACGAGAACGCGGTCCCCGATCCTCAATCCGTGCTCCATGGATCCGCTGGGAATCTGGAACGGCCGCACCACGAACGCGTTGAGCAGCAGGAGAAACAGCAGGCAGACAAGCAGGGTCAGGCTGATCCGCCCGCCGGGGAGCCAGTCGGTGATCCGCGAGACCAACGCGGAACGCGACCGTCCCTCCTGCCCCTCTGTGTCCGAGATCTCCTCGGATGCGAAAGGGCGGGAGGAGCGGTCGCGCTCCGTCGGCTGTGCTTCGGTGTCCATCGGAGCCAGATGCTATCCGGCCCCGCTGTGACCTCCGAGAAGCGCTCAGTTCTCGCGCTTCTCCTTGATCTTCGCGGCCTTGCCGCGCAGGTCGCGCAGGTAGTACAGCTTGGCGCGGCGCACGTCACCCTTGGTGACGAGCTCGATCTTCTCGACGATCGGGGTGTGCACCGGGAAGGTGCGCTCGACGCCGACGGAGAAGGAGACCTTGCGGACCGTGAAGGTCTCGCGCACGCCGGAACCCTGGCGACGGATGACGACGCCCTTGAACTGCTGCACACGGGAGCGGTTGCCCTCGATGACGCGGACGTGGACGTTGACCGTGTCGCCCGGGCGGAAGGCCGGGACGTCGGTGCGCAGCGACGCGGCGTCGACGGTGTCGAGCAGGTGAGACATTTCGTCTGCTTTCTTCGCTGATGCCACAGGTCATCAACGGTAACTAGGTGTTCCTGGAATGAGAGTTGTGCTCGTCGGGGCGGGCGTCGTGTCCCCCTGTGGCAGGGGCGCACGCCGGACGGCGCACAGCAGCGGCCTATTCTTCCATGCCCTCTGGCCTGCGCCAAAATCGGCCGTACGGCTCGCCCTCCGGGTCGGGCATCCAGCCCAGGATGGAGAGCATCTCGCGGTCCTTCTTGTCGAAGACCTTGGGGTCGCAGCGCTCGATCAGGTCGGGCCGATGGGCCGTCGTACGCTTCAGCGCCTCGTCCCGGCGCCAGCGGGCGATCTTCCCGTGGTGGCCGCTGAGCAGCACCTCCGGGATCTCCCGGCCGCGCCACTGGGGCGGCTTGGTGTAGACGGGCCCCTCCAGGAGGCTCGCCATGGCGCCGGGCGCGAAGGAGTCGTCCCGGTGGGAGTCGGCGTTGCCCAGGACGCCGGGCAGCAGGCGGGCGACGGCTTCCGTGATGACGAGTACGGCCGCCTCGCCGCCGGCGAGGACGTAGTCGCCGATGGACACCTCGTAGACGCGCATCCGCGTCGCGTACTCGTCGATGACGCGGCGGTCGATGCCCTCGTAGCGGGCGGGCGCGAAGAGCAGCCAGGGGCGCTCGGAGAGCTCGACGGCGAGTTCCTGGGTGAAGGGGCGGCCGCTGGGCGTGGGGACGAGGAGCGCGGGGGCGTGGGAGCCGGTCTCGTAGCCGTCGGCGAGGGCGGAGTCCAGGGCGTCGCCCCAGGGCTCGGTCTTCATCACCATGCCGGGGCCGCCGCCGTACGGAGTGTCGTCGACCGTGTTGTGGCGGTCGTACGTCCAGGTCCGCAGGTCATGCACGTGCACATTCAGCTGTCCACGCGCGCGTGCCTTGCCGACGAGGGAGACGTTCAGGGGCTCCAGGTACTCGGGGAAGATCGTGACGACGTCGAGTCTCATGCCTCGGGGTCCTTCGACGACACGATCTCTGCCTGGTCGTCGATCAGACCCGGAGGCGGGTCGATGACGGCGCGCTGCTCCTCCAGGTCGATCTCGGTGACGATCTCCGCCACGAAGGGGATCAGCACCTCGCTGCCGTCCGGGCGCTCCACGATGAAGAGGTCCTGGGACGGCAGATGTGAGATCTCCGTGATCCGGCCGACCTCCGTGCCGTCCTTGGTGACGACGTCCAGGTCCATCAACTGGTGGTCGTAGTACTCGTCCTCTTCCTCAGGGAGCACCTCCGGGTCCACTTCAGCGATCAGGAGGGTGTTGCGCAGGGCCTCAGCGGCGCTACGGTCCTTCACTCCCTCGAAGCGCAGCAGGAGACGGCCGCTGTGCACCCGGCCGGTCTCGATGGTGAGCGGGCCCACGGAGGCGGGGTCGGTGGCCAGTACGGCCCCGGGGCCGAGCCTGAGTTCCGGCTCGTCGGTACGTACCTCGACGGTGACCTCGCCCTTGATGCCGTGGGCGCGGCCGATCCGGGCGACTACGAGCTGCACTTTACGAAGATCTCCTGTCGTACGTACGACTGCGGGCCGGGGACGGCCCAGTGGCCCTCCCCGGCCCGAGCCGGTGCTGCGATTGACGTCAGCGGACGTGGTCCACGTCGACGAGGTCGACGCGGACACCGCGGCCGCCGATGGCGCCCACGACGGTACGCAGAGCGCGTGCGGTACGGCCGTTGCGGCCGATGACCTTGCCGAGGTCGTCCGGGTGGACCCGGACCTCGAGCACGCGTCCGCGGCGCAGGGTGCGCGAGGCGACCTGCACATCGTCAGGGTTGTCGACGATGCCCTTCACGAGGTGCTCGAGAGCCTCCTCGAGCATGCTCAGGCCTCGGTCGACGCGGACTCGGCGGCGGCCTCGTCCTTCTTCTCAGCCTTCTTCTTCTGGGTGATCGCCTCACCCTTGCCCTCGTCGTCGCCACCGAGAGCCTCGAAGGACGGACGGGCCGCCTTCTCGGCCGGCTGCAGCAGCGGCGCCGGGGCGGGCTCGCCCTTGTACTTCTGCCAGTCGCCGGTCTTCTTCAGGATGGCGAGGACGGGCTCGGTCGGCTGAGCGCCGACGGAGAGCCAGTACGCCACGCGGTCGGCGTCGACCTCGATGCGCGAGGGGTTCTGCACCGGGTGGTACAGACCGATCTCCTCGATCGCACGGCCGTCACGGCGAGTGCGGGAGTCGGCGACGACAATGCGGTAGTGAGGCGAACGGATCTTGCCCAGACGCTTCAGCTTGATCTTGACTGCCACTGGAGTGGGTTCTCCTGGTTTGACGTGGGTGGGCACGGCGAGATGGCCGCGTGGGGTTGCGGTACCCGAGTGCCCGATGGACGCGTCAGCCGGAGGAGAGAGGGGTCCTGTGCGGCTGTCGAGTACAGCTAGCCATTGTGCCACACCCTGCGGGTCGCTTCGGACCGGCGGTGGGTGGAGCTGAGCTGGGCATGCCTGAGGGGCACCCGGCGTCCTGGGTGCCCTTGGGGTGGGTCGCGCAACCCGGGGGTGCCGCCTGCGCCCACCCGTGCCGCCCCAGGCGGCACGCATGCCCGCAGGCAGCAGCACCCATCGCCACGCGTTCCGACCGGCAGCCACGAGATGCCGGTGCTGGAGTCGTCGTGGTTACGCCACGCCCACGACCTCCGGGATGCGGAACGGCTTGCCGCAGCCGCCGCAGACGATCGGGGCCTGGGCCAGGACCGACGGGACGACGCGGACGTTGCGCCCGCAGTCGCAGACAGCCTTGACGCGGACGCCGCCGCCGGAGGAGCCGTGGCGGGCCGCCGGGCCGCGGAAGGTCCGGGATGTGTCGGCGGAGGTCGCCGCGGTGTGGGCCTTGAGGGCGCGCTGGAGCCGCTCGATCGTCGGGCGGTAGCGCCTCTTCGCCTCGGGGTTGAGCGTGACCAGGGAGAAGCCGCTGCTGGGGTGCGGTTCCTCCGGGTGGTCCAGGCCCAACTCCTCGGCGATCGCGAGGAATCTGCGGTTGTGGTAGCGGCCGGCGCGCGAGGTGTCGCGGATTCCTCGGGCGGCGGCGATGCCATGGACTGCCTCATGGAGCAGTCGCTCGAAGGAGAGCGCGTGCCCGCAGGCGGACGACGACTCCCCGATCAGTGACTCGGGCGCGGCAAGATCCGGCAGCTCGGGGTGGTACCGCTGAATGTCGGCCCACGCCTGCGCCAGCTCTGCGGCGAGAACAGGTGGTGTCTGTGTCGTGCTCACGTAATGACAACGAGCCAGGGTGCCGCTGTGTTCCTATTCCGGGGCATCCCAAATAATTTGCACGTACCCGTCAGTTGCCGCTGATGCGTCCGGACGAGGGCGGGTGCGCTGATCTGCGGAGAAGCCTCACAGCTCATACCAAGCCGGTACGTAGCCTGACGTACGACCCGGCGCGTAGAGCCTGTCCGCACGCCGGGGCACCTGTGTTCGCGCGATGCGCAAGAGGCGTTTCGGTCGGCTCCGCCCATGGCTCAGTAAGCTCGCGCGACGATCGCGACGTTACCGGGTGCGTCATCGGCGTCCGGCACCGACCCGTCCTCGGCGACCAGACACCGTACGGTCACCGCGTGCTCACCCAGCTTGGCCTCGCCTTCTTCGCCGAGGGCCGCCCACGGGACGCGGGCCCAGCCGCCGGCGGTCGCCGCGTCGACGGCCTCCTCGATGCTCGACACGTCGGACGTACGGGACTCACGGCGCTCGCGGGACTGGGTCAGCAGCAGCGCCTGATCCTCTTCGAGGATCGTGGGGAGCAGTCGTACGAGCGAGTCGATCGCCACCGGCTCCTTGCCTCCGGGGATCCGGCGGGCCAGCATCGCGGTGCCGTTCTCCAGGTCACGGGGGCCGACCTCGATGCGGACCGGCACGCCCTTCAGCTCCCAGTCGACGGCCCGGCGCCCGAAGGGGGTGTCCGTGCGGTCGTCGACGTGGACGCGGATGCCCGCGGCCTTCAGCTGGTCGCCGATCTCGCGGACCTTGGCCAGAACCGCGTCATCGCCCTTGATCGCGAGGACGACGGCCTGCACCGAGGCGAGGCGCGGCGGGACCCGCAGGCCGTTGTCATCTCCGTGAGTCATTACCAGGGCGCCGATCATGCGGGTGGTGGACCCCCAGGACGTCTGCCAGACCAGTTCCTGTCTGCCGTCCTTGGACAGGTACCGGGTGTTGAAGGCCTTGGCGAAGTTCTGGCCCAGCTCATGGCTGGTGGCCAGCTGGAGGGCCTTGCCGTCGCCCATCATCGCCTCGAGGGTGAGGGTGTTGAGGGCGCCCGCGAAGCGCTCCTTGACGGTCTTGCGGCCGGGGACGGAGTCCATGGCGAGGACGTTCACCATGAAGTCCTCGTAGACCTCGCGGTGGATGTGCGCGGCGAAGGCGCGGGCGTCCTCGTACGTGGCGTGTGCGGTGTGGCCTTCCTGCCACAGGAATTCGGTCGTGCGGAGGAAGAGGCGGGGCCGCAGTTCCCAACGGACCACGTTCGCCCACTGGTTGATCAGCAGCGGCAGATCGCGGTAGCTCTGCACCCACTTCGAGAAGTAGTCGTTGATGATCATCTCGGAGGTGGGACGGACCACGGCCGGCTCTTCGAGCTCCTTGCCGCCGCCGTGCGTGACGACGGCGAGTTCGGGCGCGAAGCCCTCGACGTGCTCGGCCTCCTTGGCGAAGTACGACTGCGGGATCAGCAGCGGGAAGTACGCGTTCTGGGTGCCCGTCTCCTTGATGCGGGCGTCCATCTCGGCCTGCATCCGCTCCCACAGCCCGTACCCGTACGGTCGGATCACCATGGTGCCGCGCACCGGACCGTTGTCGGCCAGTTCGGCCTTGGTGATCAGATCCTGGTACCAGCGCGGGAAGTCGTCCGCCCGCGGGGTGAGTACGGGTGCCTTTGCCATGGCGAGATGGTACGGGCCCACGTTGCCGGAATGTGAAATCTCGCCACTCGTACAGCGAACCCACAAGCCGGGCGGCACAACCCTCTGGACGAGGGCTCGGGCGGGGAGTTTCCTGGCATACGGGGGGACAGCGAGCGCACGTCACGGGGTCTACGGAATCGGGCACAGCGGCAACTCTCGTCGGATTGGGGCGCTTTACATGACACCTACGCTCGTGCGGCAGCACCTGTCTCCTGCGGGCCACGGGCCACGCGTGGACCTGTGTGCACGCGCGCGTGACTGGTCCGAGATCCAGGAGCGGATGCTGGTTCCGCTCTTCGAGGCCGTCTACGAGCGACTGGAAGTCGGCGTCGGCACACGGCTCCTCGGCCTCGGCTGCGGAACCGGGCTGGCCCTGTTGATGGCAGCCTCCAGAGGCGCCGCCGTCACCGGTGTCGAACCCTCCTCCCCGCAGCGGCTCGCCCTCGCGCGGGAGCGGCTGCGGCCCGAGGCGTGGGGCACGCGCGCGCGTGCGGACACCCGGCTCGTCGACGGCTCACCGCGGGACGCGGCCGACGCTGCGACACCCGCGTACAGCCTGGTGACCGCTTTCGAGCCCATCGGGTGTCTCGCGGGCGACTCGGAGGGACTCGGCGAGCTGCTCGAGGCAGCGGCACCGCTCGCCGAGCGGGGGGCGCCCGTGGTGCTGGCCGGCTGGGGTCCGCCGGAACGTTGCACCACGTCGTCCGTGCTGCGGGTGGCCGCCAAGCTGGCGGATCCGCTGCGCAGCGCGGGCAGTTGGCGCCCCGCCCTCCGCGACGACCTGGAGGAGGTCGCCCAGCGGGCCGGCCTCAAGCCCGACGGTTCGGGCCGGGTGGCCTGCCCCTTCGGTTACGCCGACATGGACAGCGCGCTGCGCGGACTGCTGTCCACGGGGCTCTTCGACGCGGCGATCACCGCGACGGACCAGGCCCAGGTCGACAAGGAGCTGACGGAAGCCCTGCATCCGTATCTGCGGCGGGACGGGACGGTGTGGATGCCGAACGTGTTCCGCTATCTGATCGCCCGCACGCCCTAGGTGTCCACGTCCTTCGCCAGGCGCGTGATCCCCGCGATCCGGTACGCGTCCGCCTCCTCCAGCGTCTCGTTCTCCAGGAGGGCCTGGGCGAGGGCGTCCAACTGGCCGCGGTGGTC
This sequence comes from Streptomyces sp. NBC_00457, assembly GCF_036014015.1. Classification (NCBI taxonomy): domain Bacteria; kingdom Bacillati; phylum Actinomycetota; class Actinomycetes; order Kitasatosporales; family Streptomycetaceae; genus Streptomyces; species Streptomyces sp. NBC_00457. The sequence goes on from NZ_CP107905.1 coordinate 3,483,300, forward strand.
CCGGAGTTTACGGAGGGCCTCCTCGTAGCACTCGTCGACGATGCGGCGCATCTCGTGGTCGATGACGTCGAGGGTGTGCGGGGCGGCCGCGAGCCCGTACGCCTGCTGGGCGTCGCTCGGCAGGGCGGAGAGCCGGCCGACGCGCTCGCTCATGCCCCAGCGGGCCACCATCGCGCGCGCGATATTGGTGACCTGTTCGAGGTCGTTCTCCGCGCCCGTGGTGACGACGCCGTAGACCACCTCTTCCGCCACCATGCCGCCCAGCGCGCCAATGATGCGGCCGCGCAGGTACTCCTCGGAGTGCGCGTACCGCTCCACCTCGGGCGTCGACATCGTCACCCCGAGCGCCCGGCCACGCGGCACGATGGTGATCTTGCGGACGGGGTCGGCGCCGGGCTGCAGCATGCCGAGGAGTGCGTGCCCGCTCTCGTGATAGGCCGTGCGCCGACGGTCCTCCTCGGGCATCACAAGGGTGCGCTCGGCGCCCAGTTGCACCTTCTCCAGGGCCTCGGACAGGTCCGAGGCGGTCACCTGCTCCTGCTTGCGCTTGACCGCGAGCAGAGCCGCCTCGTTGGCGAGATTGGCCAGATCCGCACCCGTCATGCCCGGGGTCGTACGGGCGAGCCGGGTCAGATCCACGTCCTCCGCGAGCGGGATCCCGCGGGTGTGGATCCGCAGGATTGCCTCGCGTCCGCCGCGGTCCGGCGGGGAGACGTTGACCACCCGGTCGAAGCGGCCGGGCCGGGTGAGCGCCGGGTCCAGGATGTCGGCGCGGTTCGTCGCCGCTATGACGACCACACCCTCCGAGCCGGAGAAGCCGTCCATCTCCGTGAGGATCTGGTTCAGCGTCTGCTCGCGCTCGTCGTGACCACTCACCGACGCGCCGCCGCCGCGTACCCGTCCGATGGTGTCGATCTCGTCGATGAAGATGATCGACGGCGCCACCTTGCGGGCCTCGGCGAACAGTTCCCGGACTCGGGACGCGCCGACGCCGACGATCATCTCGATGAACTCGGACGCGGATGCGGAGAAGAAGGGCACCCCCGCCTCGCCCGCCACCGCCCGCGCCAGCAGGGTCTTGCCGGTGCCGGGGGACCCCGCGAGCAGCACGCCGCGCGGCATCTTCGCGCCCATCCTGCGATAGGCGTCGGGGTGCTCGAGGAAGTCGACGACATCGTCCAGCTCGCCCTTGACCTCGTCGATGCCGGCCACGTCGGCGAACGTCGTGCGCTGGGTCCCCGGTCGGAGCTCGACCGGCTTGGGCGGCGCCCTGCGGCCGAGCATGCGCCCCGCACCGCCCCCGGCCATCCTCCGGGCGACGAGGATCCATGCCACGACGAGGATCACGATCGGCACCAGGGAGATCAGCACGTTGGACAGGAGGCTGCGCTCCTGCACGACCGGCCGCGCGGTCACGGTGACGTCGTGACTGCTCAGGTTCTGCCAGAGGTCATCGTCCGCGAAGGCCGGGCGCTGGGTCCTGAACTTCGTGTAGTCCCCGCTGCCCTCGGGGTTGTCCCGGGCGTTCTTGAGCTGGCCTTGGATCGCGTCGCCCTTGGAGTAGATCTTGGAGACGTTGTCGTCGTCGACCTGCTTGCTGAACTCGGTGTACGAGATCGTCGGCTCGTCGCCCGCGCCGAGGTACGTCAGCCCCACGTAGGCCAGCAGGAACACGATCGCCGCGGTAAGGAGCAGACCCCACCAGCGCGGGCGTACGCGTCGGCCGCCGGACCGTCCGGTCGGCTCGTCCGGCGTGCCCTCGGTGCGCCACGGCTGGTCAGGTGCCTTGCGTGGTGGCGCGGCATTGCTCATATCTGGACGTTAAGGCACATGTCCAGCCATGGCACGCGCTGAGGGCACCTCCACGGAGAGAGGCGCCCCCGGCGTCGTACGAACCAGGTCGTCAGCCCATGAACTTCTTGAACTCGTCCGGCAGCTCGAAGTCCTGCGGGGCCTGCTGCGGCACGCCGAACGCGTTGCCGCCCTGAGCGGCGGCGGCGCGGCGGGCTGCCTCCTCCTGCTCCTGCTGCTTGCGCTTCATCGGGTTGCCGGAGCGCTGCTTGCCCTTGGCCTTCTTGGGCTGCTTCTTCGACCGGCCGGGGCCGCCGCCCATGCCCGGGACGCCCGGCATACCGGGCATACCTCCGCCCTGGGCCATGCGGGACATCATCTTGCGGGCCTCGAAGAACCGCTCGACCAAGCCCTTGACCGCGCTGACGTCGACGCCGGAACCCTTGGCGATACGGGCACGCCGCGAGCCGTTGATGATCGTCGGCTCCTGGCGCTCGGCCGGGGTCATCGACTTGATGATCGCGGCCGTGCGGTCGACGTCCCGCTCGTCGAGGTTGTTGATCTGGTCCTTGATCTGGCCCATGCCGGGCAGCATGCCGAGGAGCTTGGAGATGGAGCCCATCTTCCTGACCTGCTCCATCTGGGCCAGGAAGTCGTCCAGGGTGAAGTCCTGGCCCTTCTTGGACGCCAGCTTGGAGGCCATTTTCTCGGCCTCTTCCTGGCTGAACGTCTTCTCCGCCTGCTCGATCAGGGTGAGCAGGTCACCCATGTCGAGGATGCGGGAGGCCATCCGGTCAGGGTGGAAGGCGTCGAAGTCGTCGAGCTTCTCGCCGTTCGACGCGAACATGATCGGCTTGCCGGTGACCTGGCGGATCGACAGGGCCGCACCACCGCGGGCGTCACCGTCGAGCTTGGAGAGCACCACGCCGTCGAAGCCGACGCCGTCGCGGAAGGCCTCGGCGGTGTTGACCGCGTCCTGGCCGATCATCGCGTCGACGACGAAGAGGATCTCGTCGGGGCTGACGGCGTCCCGGATGTCCGCGGCCTGCTGCATCATCTCCTGGTCGATGCCCAGGCGGCCGGCGGTGTCGACGATCACGATGTCGTGGACCCGGGTCTTCGCGAAGTCGATGGAGTCCTTGGCGACCTTCACCGGGTCACCCACGCCGTTGCCCGGCTCCGGCGCGAAGACCGCGACACCGGCGCGCTCGGCGACGACGCTGAGCTGGTTCACGGCGTTCGGGCGCTGGAGGTCGGCGGCGACGAGCAGCGGCGAGTGGCCCTGCTCCTTCAGCCAGTGGCCGAGCTTGCCCGCGAGGGTCGTCTTACCGGCACCCTGCAGACCCGCCAGCATGATCACGGTGGGCGGCTGCTTGGCGAAGCGCAGACGGCGCGTCTCGCCGCCGAGGATGGTGACCAGTTCCTCGTTGACGACCTTGAGGACCTGCTGGGCCGGGTTCAGCGCGCGGGAGACTTCGGCGCCGAGAGCCCTTTCCTTGACGTTCTTGATGAAGGTGCGGACGACGGGCAGCGCCACGTCCGCTTCGAGGAGGGCGATGCGAATCTCGCGCGCCGTGGCGTCGATATCCGCTTCGCTCAAGCGCCCCTTGCCGCGCAAGTTCTTGAAGGTCGCTGAAAGGCGATCGGAGAGAGTATCGAACACGGCGGCGTCGGTCCTCGGGGTCGGGAGCAGTCTGAGCGTCTTCCAGGGTATCCGGCCTTGCAAGACATTCGTCCCCGCCCGCTGCATTCGGCAGCGGAGGCGACCCATGTCATGACCGCGAGGTCACGCCCGCAGCGTCTCCTCCAGCTTCCGTGCCACCGCTCCCGCTTCCTCGGTCGGCAGCGGTGCGCCCTTCGCGCCGGTGACGTAGAAGGCGTCCACCGCGTTCGCGCCCAGCGTCGACACATGCGCGCTGCGTACCCGTACGCCCGCGTCCTCCAGCGCGCGTCCGATCCGGTGCAGGAGTCCAGGCGCGTCGTGGGCGCGCACCTCGATGACCGTCGCCAGCCGCGATGCCGCCCCCGCTGCGACCGTCACCCGGGGCGGCGGTGCCACGACGCCCCGGCGCCGCGGATAGGCCGCGTCGCGCTCGGCGAGGCGGCCCGCGATGTCCAGGGAACCGTCCAGGGCCCGTACGAGATCGGCGCGCAGCCGGGCGGCCTGCGGCAGGGAGCCGTACTCGGCGGCGACCCGCCAGTCGAGGAGCAGGACGGACCCCTCGACGCCGTCCGGCAGGTCCAGGGCCCGCAGTTCCGCGGTCCGTACGGTCAGCCGGTGCATCGCCAGGACACCGGCCACGGCGGGCAGCACGCCCTTCTGGTCCGGTACGGCGATGAGGAGCTCGACGCCGAGCGGTTCGGGCTCGCCGGTCGGCTGGTCCTCCGTCGGCGGCTCGGTCTGCGCGCGCAGCGACAGCACGGGGCTGCCGGTCGCGACCGCCTCGATGGCGAGCCGCTCCTGCTCGGCGGTGGGCGCGGCGGCCTCCGGTTCCTCCGGCACGTCCCCGGCGAGCACCGCCGAGACCCGCTTCACCAGGTCGGCGACGAGAGATCCGCGCCAGGACGACCAGGCGGCCGGGCCGGTGGCCAGCGCGTCCGCCTCGGTCAGCGCGTGCAGCAGCTCCAGCGTGCCCTGCGTGCCGACCGCCTCGGCGACCGCGCGCACGGTGGCCGGGTCCTCCAGGTCACGCCGGGTGGCCGTCTCGACGAGCAGCAGGTGATGCCGTACGAGCGTGGCGAGCACGGCGACGTCCTCGCGGTCGAAGCCGATCCGGGCCGCCACGTCACGGGCGATGATCTCGCCGGCCACCGAGTGGTCGCCGGGCCAGCCCTTGCCGATGTCGTGCAGCAGCGCGGAGACCAGGAGCAGGTCGGGGCGGCTGACCCGGCGGGCGAAGTCGGAGGCGCGGACGGCGGTCTCGATGAGATGCCGGTCGACGGTCCAGATGTGCACGGCGTTGCGCTGCGGGCGGCAGCGGACCCGCTCCCAGTCGGGGAGCATGCGGGTGATCAGGCCCTCGGCCTCCAGCGCCTCCCACACCTCGATGGTGGGGCGGCCGGAGCCCAGCAGGGTGACCAACTGCTCGCGTGCCTCGGCGGGCCAGGGCGTGGGCAGGGGGCGTGTGGTGGCCGCCATGCGCCGTACGGCGTGCAGGGAGAGCGGCAGGCCGGCCTCCGCGGCGGCGGCAGCGGCGCGCAGGGGCAGTACGGGGTCGCGTTCGGGGCGCGCGGCGCGGGCGAGCACCACCTCGCCGTCCTGTTCCACCACGCCCTCGGCCAGCGGGGACCGCTCGGCGACCGGCTTCCCGCCGCCCAGCATGGCGCGCAGCCGCGGCCGCACGGCGCGCGATCGCAGCACGCGCCCTACTTCGCGCCAGGTGACATCGCTCGCATACGACACGACGCGCGCCGCCTCGTACACCTGCCGCAGGAGAGTGTCGGCGTCGAGGAGTCCCAGTTCGGCGGCGACCTGGTCCTGCTCCTGGAGGGACAGCCGGTCGGTGGCCCGGCCCGTCGCCAGATGCAGGGCGTCGCGTACGTCGAGCAGTCGGCGCCGGGCGTCGTCGAGGCCCTCGCGCGGGGCGTCGGCCAGCCAGGAGGCGGCGACGGCGCGCAGGGCGGTGGCGTCACGGAGGCCGCCGCGGGCCTCCTTCAGGTCGGGCTCCAGCAGGTACTGCAGCTCGCCTTGACGCTCGGCGCGCTCGGCGCACAGCTCCTGGAGTTCGGGGAGACGTTTCGGCGCCTGGTTGCGCCAGTCGGCGAGGACAGCCGTGCGCAGTCCCGCGGTCAGGCCGAGGTCGCCCGCGATGTGCCGGGCGTCCAGGAGACCGAGTTGGACTTTCAAATCCTCGGCGGCGGTCTTGCGGGCCTCGGCCGGTGTACGCACGGAGTGGTCGAGGGCCAGGCCCAGGTCCCACACGGGGTACCAGATGCGGTCGGCCAGCGCGGCGACCGCGTCCGAGTCGGTGCCGTCGTGCAGCAGGAGCAGATCGAGGTCGCTGCGCGGGGACAGCTCGCCGCGGCCGTAGCCGCCGACCGCGATCAGGGAGGCGCCCTTGAGTCCGTCGGCGCCCGCGCCGAACAGCCCCGACAGCCAGTCGTCGGTCAGTTCGGCGAGGGCCGTACGGCGCGGCGGCCCGGACCGCGCCCCCTCCTGGAGGAGGCGCAGCCGGGCCGCCGCGTAGCCGCTGGGTCCCGAGTCCTCTGCTTCTTCCCGTACACCCGTACTCGTCACCCAGCGACTCCTGTTCCTCTTCTTTTAGAGCGCGTCCGGCCCGCGCTCGCCGGTCCGGACCCGTACGGCCGTCTCGACCGGCAGGGACCAGACCTTTCCGTCACCGATCTTGCCGGTACGGGCCGCCTTGACGATGACGTCGATCAGCTGCTCGGCGTCGTCGTCCTCGGCGAGGACCTCGATACGGATCTTGGGGACCAGGTCGACCGTGTACTCGGCGCCCCGGTAGACCTCGGTGTGGCCCCGCTGACGACCGTAGCCGCTCGCCTCGGTGACCGTCAGTCCGTGGACCCCGAAGGCCTGGAGGGCTTCCTTGATCTCGTCGAGCCGGTGAGGCTTGACGACGGCGGTGATGAGCTTCATGCGTCCACCTTCTTGGACTCAGACGCGGGCGGGGCCGGGACGGCACCGCGGTCGTAACCACCGCCGGCGCCGCTGAAGTCGTATGCGGTCTCGGCGTGCTCGGCCTGGTCGATACCGGCGACCTCCACGTCCTCGGGAACCCGCATGCCGATCGTCTTGTCGATGAGGAACGCGAGGATCGCGGATGCGATCAGCGAGTAGGCGAGGACCGCGAAGACACCGGCGCACTGCTTCCAGAACTGCTCCAGTCCGCCGCCGTAGAAGAGGCCCTCGACCTCGGACTGGCCCTTGCCGCTGGCCAGCAGGCCGACGAGCAGGGAGCCGACGACACCACCGACGAGGTGGACGCCGACGACGTCGAGCGAGTCGTCGTAACCGAGCTTGTACTTCAGGCCGACGGCCATGGCGCACAGCAGACCCGCGACGACACCGACGACGATCGCGCCGATCGGGGAGACCGCGCCACCCGAGGGGGTGATCGCGACCAGACCGGCGACCGCGCCGGAGGCGGCGCCCAGCGTGGTGAACGCGCCGTGGCGGATCTTCTCGTAGATGAGCCAGGCCAGCATGGCGGCGGCGGTGGCGACCTGCGTGTTGACGAACATCAGCGCGCCGACGCCGTCGTCGTTGCCGAGCCACGAGCCGGCGTTGAAGCCGAACCAGCCGAACCACAGCAGACCGGCGCCGAGCATGACCAGCGGCAGGCTGTGCGGGCGCATCGGGTCCTTCTTGAAGCCGACGCGCTTGCCGATGACCAGGATCACGCCGAGCGCGGCGGCACCGGCGTTGATGTGGACCGCCGTACCACCGGCGAAGTCGATCACCCCGAGCTCGAAGGCCCAGCCGCCGGTGCCCCAGACCCAGTGGGCGACCGGGAAGTACACGATCGTGGCCCACAGGGCGACGAACAGCGCCCAGGCGGTGAACTTCACGCGGTCCGCGAGAGCACCGCTTATCAGGGCGGGCGTGATGATCGCGAACATCAGCTGGAAGACCATGAAGGCGAGCACCGGGATGGTGTAGCCGGACCACAGGTCAGCGGTCTCGATGCCGCTGAGTCCGACGTAGTCCGAGGTCCATCCGATGATGCTGCCGTTGTCCGACCCGAAGGCCATGGAGAAGCCGTACAACACCCACAGCATGGTGACGATGCCGATGCTGATGAAGCTCATCATCAACATGTTCAGGGTGCTCTTGACCCGGACCATGCCGCCGTAGAAGAAGGCGAGACCGGGGGTCATGAGCAACACCAGCGCCGAACAGATCAGCATGAACCCGGTGTTTGCGGCAGACAGCGTGGGAGCGTCTGCGGCTAGCGTGATGGCGGCTGATGCCATCGGCGTCTCCTCGTCGTTGGTACGGCCCCGTGCGGGCGAAGCCTTGAGCGGATTTGAGGCGTGGGCCGGTTTATGCGCCCTGAGATTGGCGCAGCGCCGTTTCGATGGAAGCCCCTCGTTGTTTCGCCGACGTGACGAAGGCGCCCTGTGTGTTACGCGTCGATGAACTGCCGGATTGTGGCCGGGTCGATCGTTATCGTGGCGCAACCTTCAGGGTCCGGCCACGGCCGGCCTTCCGATTGACCTGGCATGGGGGAGCCGAGTCGGGCAGTCGGGAGGGCCGGCCGCGGCCGGGGTTCTGAGGTGTCAGACCGCTTCGGCGGTCTCGGGCAGCTCGATCGCGAGCCGGTCGGTGAGGTCCACGACCTCGGCGAGATCACCGAAGTCGCGTACGGCCGTGTCGACCGTCTTTCGGATACGGGTGTTCACCCGCTCGGAGCGGACCTTCTTGGCGATCTGCATGGCCTCGACGGCGAGGACGGAGGCCTGCTCGGGCTCCCGTCGCAGCAGATGCACGGTGGCCATCCCGATCGCGTTCAGCGCATACGACCGCTGGTGCTCGGTGTCCTTGGCGAAGAGGTCGACGGCCCGCTGCATCAGGGGCTCGGCGAGGGACGCGTAGGCGGGGCTGCGGCCCGCCACATAGGCGAGGTCGCGGAAGGAGTGGGAGTTCTCGCCGTACAGCTCGGCCTCGGAGAAGAAACGGATCCAGTCGGGGTCGGGCTCGTCCCACTCGCCGGACTCGCCGAAGGTGTCCTCGGCCATCCGCACCGCCCGCTTGCACTTGCCGGGCTGGCCCATATTGGCGTAGGCCCGGGCCTCCATCGCATACAGCATCGACTGGGTGCGGGGGCTCGCACAGTCCCGGCTGCCGTACTGCGCGAGGTGGATCAGCTCCAGCGCGTCATCGGGCCGCCCGAGGTGGATCATCTGGCGGCTCATGCTGGACAGGATGTACGAGCCGAGCGGCTTGTCGCCCGCCTCCTTCGCGGCGTGCAGGGCGAGGACGAAGTACTTCTGCGCGGTGGGCTGGAGTCCGATGTCGTACGACATCCAGCCGGCCAGCTCGGCCAGCTCGGCGGCGACCTTGAACAGCGTGCGGGTGGTGGACTCGGGCTGGGGCTCCTGGAGGAGGTCGGTCACCTCGTGCAGCTGGCCGACGACGGCCTTGCGGCGCAGGCCGCCGCCGCACTGGGCGTCCCACTGGCGGAACATCACGGTGGTGGACTCGAGGAGCTCCAGCTCGGGCTTGGACAGCCGGCCGCGCGCGCGTGAGGACGGGACGGACCCGGGCTCCGGCTGCGGGGCCTGCGGCGCCGGCACCAGCCAGCGCTGCATCGGCTCGATGAGGGACGGGCCCGCGGAGAGGGCCAGCGAGGTTCCGAGGAAGCCGCGCCGCGCCAGCATCAGGTCGCTGCGCGAGAACTCGCTGAGCAGGGCCACGGTCTGCGGGCCCGTCCAGGGGAGGTCGACTCCGGACACGGACGGTGACTGGCGGGCGGCGCGCAGTCCCAGGTCCTCGACGGAGACGACACATCCGAACCGCTCGGAGAACAGCTCGGACAGGATCCGGGGGATCGGCTCGCGCGGATTCTCGCCGTCCAGCCAGCGACGCACCCGCGAGGTGTCCGTGGAGATGTGGTTGGCCCCCAACTGGCGTGCCCTGCGGTTCACTTGCCGCGCGAGCTCGCCCTTGGACCAGCCGCTGCGCACGAACCACGAGCCGAGCAGCTCATTGGGGCGCTTGTCAGCGTTCGTCCCGCTTCCGCCGTTGCCGCCCACTGGAACGCCCCCATCCCTGAGACCACTTGTCGCCGAGTGCGCCAAGCCCTATCAGAATGCCGGTAAATAGGGCCGCCCGTCCGGTAGTTGTCACCCTTCGAACGGAAACCCGAGTTGCCTCCGGCATACCCACGAGTGCACGTGCCCCCAGGACTCGTGCACTCACAGTAATCCTACGATCACGCCTCCAGCCATGGCGATCCCGGAAACGCCACCATTCGCCACCCCTTCGAATGAACTCACGGTGGCTGGTACGCGATTCACTTGACATAGGACGGCCAGGAGTGGGCGGAACGGTGCACTCAGGGGCGCACGCAGCCGGGCGCACCACCCGGGCCGCTCGAAGGCGCCGCTCGGCACGGAGGCGAGGACACGGTCAGTCACATTCCGGGTCGGTCTCGTAACCACCGGTGCGTCGGACCCGTTGGAGGGGGCATGGGCTTCACGATCGGCAGCAGTCGGGGCATCCGCGACATCCGGTCCGGCTCGCGCCGCCGCGGCCGCACATCGGAGTGCACCGCCGTGGCCGAGTTCACCGGGCTCTGGGGCTGGGACGTGGTGCCGGGCGCGCGGGCCGCGGCGGGCGCCTGTTCCTGCGGCCACTCCGACTGCCGCGCGCCGGGCGCACATCCGCTGGACTTCGCGCCGGAGCTACCCGCCGGCGCGACCCTCGACCAAGTGACCGAGTCCTGGGGCGAGTTCCCCGGCGCCTCGGCGATGCTGCCGGTCGGCCGGACGTTCGACGTCATCGAGGTCGCCGAGCCCGCCGGACGCCACGCCCTGGCCCGGCTGGAACGCATGGGCCTGCCCGTCGGCCCGGTCACGGCGACCCCCGAGGGCCGCGCCCACTTCTTCGTCGCCCCCGGCGCCGCCACCGACCTCCCCGAGCTGCTCTACCGCATGGGCTGGGACGACCCGACCTCCCTCGACCTGCACGGCCTCGGCCCGGGTACGTACATCACCGCCCCGCCGTCCGACCGGGCCGGCCTGGGCCCGGTGCGCTGGCTGCGCTCCCCCGAGCTGGACTCGGCGACCCGTCCGCCGGAGGCCCGGCTGCTGCTGGGGACGCTGGCGTACGTGGCGCACAGGTCCCGGGCGTAGGCCTCAGAGCAAAGCGCCCGCCTCCCAACTGCACCTTGGGAGGCGGGCGCTTCTTCACATACCGACTTCGGTAGGTGGGGTCACTCTCCGATAAGGGCGTCAACGAACGCCTCCGGCTCGAACGGCGCCAGATCATCCGCACCCTCGCCGAGGCCGACCAGCTTGACCGGCACGCCCAGCTCGCGCTGCACGGCGATCACGATGCCGCCCTTGGCCGTACCGTCCAGCTTGGTCAGGACGATGCCGGTGATGTCGACGACCTCGGCGAAGACGCGGGCCTGCACCAGACCGTTCTGGCCGGTGGTGGCGTCCAGCACGAGCAGCACCTCGTCCAGCGGAGCGTGCTTCTCCACGACGCGCTTGACCTTGCCGAGCTCGTCCATGAGGCCGGTCTTGGTGTGCAGGCGCCCGGCGGTGTCGATGAGGACGACGTCAGAGCCCATCTCCTTGCCCTCCTTGACCGCGTCGAAGGCGACGGAGGCGGGGTCGCCGCCCTCGGGCCCGCGCACGGTGTACGCGCCGACCCGCTCACCCCAGGTCTGCAGCTGGTCGGCGGCGGCGGCACGGAAGGTGTCGGCGGCACCCAGGACGACGCTGTTGCCGTCGGCGACGAGCACCCGGGCGAGCTTGCCGGTGGTGGTGGTCTTGCCGGTGCCGTTGACGCCGACGACCATCACGATGCCGGGCTTGCGGTCCTCCGGCTCGGTCTTCACGACGCGGTCCATGTCGGTGCCGACCAGCTTGAGCAGCTCCTCGCGCAGCAGGCCGCGCAGCTCCCCGGGCGTCCGGGTCCCGAGCACCTTGACGCGCTCACGCAACGCGTCGACCAGCTCCTGGGTGGGCTGCACACCGACGTCGGCGGTGAGCAGGATGTCCTCGATCTCCTCCCACGTGTCCTCGTCGAGGTGCTCGCGCGACAGCAGCGTGAGCAGCCCCTTGCCGAGGGCGTTCTGGGAGCGGGAGAGTCGGGCGCGCAGACGCACCAGACGCCCCGCGGTGGGTTCCGGGACCTCGATCTCGGTCGGCGGAAGCTCTTCGACGACGGGCGGTTCCTGGACGGCGGCCGGGGCCGAGCCGTCGGGAAGGTCCACCTCCTCTATCGTGCGGCGCGGTTCCTCGCGCGGCGTTTCGGCCTCGTCGCCGACGTGCGGCTCGGCCGGAGGGGCGGTGATGTCGGGCGCGGAGGGCGGCGGCGGAGGCAGCGGCTTCTTGCGCCGGCTGCCGACGATGAGCCCACCGAGCGCGGCGAGCACGACCACGGCGATGACTACAACAAGGATGACGATTTCCATAACGCGTCCAGTATCAGCCATCGGGCTCCGCGGGACCCAGCTTGTAGCTTCCCCCAAGAAGCGGAGTCGCCCTCCTGCCGCTGCTCGCGGACCGAGGAACCCGCACCCCTGGATGTCTGACGCCCCGTCAGCTACCGTCCCCCTTCGCATCCACCCGGTGAAGGGGGACTTCCCATGCCCGTCACGGTCGTACGTTTCAACCTCGTCGAGCCCGGCGCGACCCCCGCCTCGCTCAGCGCCCGCTACCGAGCGGCGCTGGAGATGGCCGCGTACGCCGACGATCACGGCATCACCACCGTGCAGACCGAAGAGCACCACGGTGCCGCGAACAACTGGCTGCCGTCGCCCTTCGCCTTCGCGGGAGCCGTCTTCGGCGCCACCCGGAAGATCGCGGTCACGGTCTCGGCGATCATCGGGCCGCTGCACGACCCGCTGCGGCTGGCCGAGGACATCGCCGTACTGGATCTGCTGAGCGGCGGACGGCTGGTGACCGTCGCCGGGATCGGCTACCGGCCGGAGGAGTACGCCCTGTTCGACGTGGAGTGGAAGCGGCGGGGGCGGCTCCAGGACGAACTCCTCGAGACCCTCCTCAAGGCCTGGACCGGCGAGGAGTTCGAGTACCGGGGCCGTACGGTACGGGTCACCCCGCGCCCGTTCACCGAGCCGCACCCCCTCCTCCTGGTCGGCGGCTCCTCGCAGGCCGCCGCCCGCCGGGCCGCCCGGCTCGGCCTGCCGTTCTTCCCCAGCGCGCATCTGCCGGAGCTGGAGACGTACTACAAGGAACGGCTCGTCGAGTACGGCACCGAGGGCTGGACCATGATGCCCGCGACCGAGCAGCCGCTGCTGCACATCGCCGAGGACCCGGACCGGGCGTGGAGCGAGTACGGCGGCCACTTCCTGCACGAGGCGCGGACGTACGCCTCCTGGCAGTCCGGCGGTATACGGTCCGCGGTGAAGTCGGCGGCCACGACCGTGGACGAGCTGCGCGCCGAGGGCGTCTACCGGATCCTCACGCCGGACGAGTGCGTGGCGCAGGGGCTCGACAACTATGTGCTGCATCCGCTGTCGGGCGGGATGCCGGTGGAGGAGGGGTGGCGCAGCCTGCGGCTGTTCTGCGACAACGTACTGCCCCGGCTCAAAGACCTCGAAGGCTGAGCCGGGGCGGTACGTCTCTTACGAGGCTCAGCCCATCTCCTCCAGTGCCTTGCCCTTCGTCTCCTTCACGTACTTGAGGACGAACGGGATGGAGAGCGCGGCGAAGGCCGTGTAGATCACGTAGGTGACGGAGAGGTTCCAGTCGGCCAGCGACGGGAAGCTCGCGGTGATGGCCCAGTTGGCGATCCACTGTGCGGCGGCGGCCACGCCCAGGGCGGCGGCGCGGATCTTGTTCGGGAACATCTCGCCGAGGAAGACCCAGACGACCACACCCCAGGACAGGGCGAAGAAGAGGACGAAGATGTGGGCGGCGATCAGGGCGATCCAGCCCTGCGTGGCCGGCAGCTTGCCGTCGACGAGGTGGAAGGAGAACGCCCAGGCCTCCAGCGCGAGGCCGATCACCATGCCGACGGAGCCGATGAGTGCCAGCGGCTTACGGCCGATGCGGTCCACCAGGAGCATCGCGATCACGGTGCCGACGATGTTGATGATCGACGTCGTGAAGGAGTAGAAGAACGAGTCCGTCGGGTCGACGCCGACCGACTGCCACAGGGTCGAGGAGTAGTAGAACGCGACGTTGATGCCGACGAACTGCTGGAAGACCGACAGGCCGATACCGATCCAGACGATCGGCTTGAAGAAGAAGGAGCCGCCGAGCAGGTCCTTGAAGCTCGACTTGTGCTCGCTGTTCATGCCGTGCTCGATCTCGGCGATCCGGGCGTCGAAGTCGACGTCCTTGCCCTCGACCTCGGCGAGGATCTCGCGGGCCTGCTCGTGCTTGCCGACGGAGATCAGGTAGCGCGGGGACTCGGGGATGGCGAAGGACAGCAGGCCGTAGATGACGGCCGGGATCACCATGACGCCGAGCATGACCTGCCAGGCCTCCAGGCCCAGGATCTGGCCGCGCTGGTCGCCGTCGGCGGCGTTGAGCAGAGCCCAGTTGACCAGCTGCGAGACGGCGATGCCGATGACGATGGCGGCCTGCTGGAAGGAGCCGAGCCGTCCGCGGTACTCGGCCGGGGCGACCTCGGCGATGTAGGCGGGGCCGATCACGGAGGCCATGCCGATGGCGAAGCCGCCGACGACGCGCCAGAAGGCGAGGTCGTACAGGGCGAAGGGCAGCGCCGAACCCACGGCGCTGACGGTGAACAGCACGGCGGAGATCTGCATGCACCGGATACGGCCGATGCGGTCGGCGATCCGGCCGGCGGTGGCGGCGCCGATGGCACAGCCGATCAGGGCGATGGCGATGACCTGCGCCAGCGCCGCGGAGCCGATGTCGTAGCGGCCGCGAATGGCCTCGACGGCGCCGTTGATCACGGAGCTGTCGTAGCCGAAGAGGAAGCCGCCCATCGCGGCCGCCGCGGCGATGAAGACGACGCGCCCGAGATGTTCGGGATGAGCCTTGGCGGCTCCTGACTTGGGTGCCTGCGCTGTGCTGGTCACGTGTACTCCTCGGGCCACCGGCAACGCTGCCGGTTGGGGTCAGCCCTTCGAGGTCCACCAGAAGGTACCTGAAGGTAAAAGCAACGTTGCTCAGGCTATGCCTTCAAGTTTCGAAGTCAATATGACGTTGTTAAGAGAATGCACCGCAGGTGTGAGGGGCTTGCGTTCAAGAGTTGAAGGGATGATCCCCAAATCGCTGGTCAGAACCGGTGTAGGCGGCACGCATTTAGCGCAGCCGCTGAGAGATGACCTTCGACACACCGTCGCCCTGCATGGAGACGCCGTACAGCGCGTCGGCGACCTCCATCGTCCGCTTCTGGTGGGTGATCACGATCAGCTGCGAGGCCTCCTGCAGCTCCTGCATGATCCGGATCAGCCGCTGCAGGTTGGTGTCGTCGAGCGCGGCCTCGACCTCGTCCATCACATAGAACGGGCTGGGCCGGGCCTTGAAGATCGACACGAGCATCGCGACGGCGGTCAGTGAGCGCTCGCCACCGGAGAGCAGACTGAGCCGCTTGACCTTCTTGCCCGGGGGACGCGCCTCGACATCGACGCCCGTCGTGAGCATGTTGTCGGGATCGGTGAGGATCAGCCGCCCGTCACCGCCCGGGAAGAGCCGGCTGAAGACGCCCTCGAACTCACGGGCCGTGTCCCGGAACGCCTCGGTGAAGACCTGCTCGACGCGCTCGTCGACCTCCTTGACGACCTGGAGCAGGTCGGCGCGGGTCTTCTTCAGGTCCTCCAGCTGCTCGCTGAGGAACTGGTGCCGCTCCTCCAGCGCCGCGAACTCCTCCAGCGCCAGCGGGTTGACCTTGCCGAGCTGCTGATAGGCCCGCTCGGCGGACTTGAGCCGCTTCTCCTGCTCGGCCCGGACGAACGGCTTGGGCTGGTTGCGGGGATGCTCGGGGTCCTCCGGCAGCTGCTCCCCCTCCGCCGGAAGCGAGGGCGGGACGAGCTGATGCGGGCCGAACTCGTCGACGAGCCCGGCCGGCTCGACACCCAGCTCCTCCAGCGCCTTGGTCTCCAGCTGCTCGATCCGCATCCGCTTCTCGGCGCCGAGCACTTCGCCGCGGTGGACGGAGTCGGTCAGCTTGTCCAGCTCGGACTTGAGATCGCGCCCCGCGTTACGGGCGACGGTCAGCTCCTGCTCACGTCGCGCCTTGGCGCTCTCGGCAGCGGTGCGTTCCGCGTCGGCACGGGTGAGGGAGACCTCGACGTGCGCGAGCAGCTGCCGCGCACCGGAGGCGACGGCTTCCGCCACGGCCGCCTCGTGCCGCATCCGCGCCCGCCGCTGCTCGGCACGCGCGCGTGCGTCGCGCTCCGCTCGGGCGGCGCGGTCGAGGGAGTCGGCGCGGCCGGCGAGCCCCTTGACCCGCTCCTCGTGCGTACGGACCTGGAGGCGGGCCTCCATCTCGGTCTGGCGTGCGTTGGCGCCGTCGGCGGCGAGCCGATCCCGTACGGAGGTGTCTGGCTCCTCCTCGACCGGCATCTCCTCGGCGACGGCGAGCCGTTCGGCCAGCTCCTCGGCTTCTTCTACGGCCTTGTCGAGCGCCTCCTGCGCCCGCGCCGCCGCCGCGGCGGACCGCTCGGCCTCCCCGGCGGCGCCGCGCGCCTGACCGGCGAGCCGTCCGAGCTGCTGCGCCACGGCCGACTTCTCCCGGTCGGCGGCCCTGCGCCGCTCCCCCACGGCTTCGACGAGTGCGGTGCACTCCTTACGCCGCTCGGTCGCCGCGTGCTGCGCCTCGGTGAGTTCCTCGCACCGCACGGCCAGCTCTTCCAGCTCGGCGGCGGCCTCGTCCACGGAGGCCTGCACTTCGAGGAGGCTGGGTGCTCCGGCGGATCCGCCGTGCGCGAAGTGGGCGCCCAAGAGGTCGCCTTCGGCGGTTACGGCGGTGAGGTCGGGGTGGGCGTAGACGAGCTCTTCGGCGTCTTCGAGGGTGCTGACGACGACGATGCGGTGGAGCAGCCGTCGGACGGCCGGCATGAGGTCGGACGGGCCGCGGACCAGCTCGGCAGCGTGCCGTAGTCGGGCGTCCGTGGGTTCGTTGTGGCTGGTCGCGCCGTTCTCCGCGCCGCTTTGGGGCGCGTCTGCGTCACCGGCGAGCAGCAGGGCCGCCCGTCCGCCGTCCTGTTTGCGCAGGAGGCGGATCGCGTCCGCCGCGGCGGATGGTGACGTCACCGCGATCGCGTCCGCCGCCGCTCCGAACGCCGCTGCCAGCGCGACCTCGTAACCAGGGGTCACCGTCAGCAACTCGGCCGCCGGGCCCAGCAGGCCGGTGAGCCGGTCCTTCGCTCCCAGGAGCGCTCCGGTTCCGTCCTTGCGTCGCAGTCCCATCGCCAGCGCCTCGTGGCGGGCCTGGGTGGCGGCGCGTTTGCGTTCCGCTGCTGTGGCCGCCTCACGGGCCGCCGTCAGGGCGACGTCCGCCTCGGTCAGTGCTGTCTTGGCCGCTTCGTGCTGCTCGCCGAGTTCCGCGTCGTCCGCGTCCAGGCCGTCGACCTCGGCCTTCAGGGTCTCGTACTCCTCCTGGGCGGCGACGGCGCGTTCCTGGGCCTCGTCGCGGGCGGCGGCGAGGCGGTCGATCTCGGCCTGGGCGGATGCGGCACGCGAACGGGCCGCGTTGACCTGGCCGTTCAGGCGCGCGAGGCTCTCGCGGCGGTCGGCGATGGAGCGGGCGACGTCCTTCAGGCGCCGTTCCTCCATGGCCAGCTCGCGCTCCAGGTCGGCGCGGTGCGCGACCGTGTCGTCCAGCGCCCGCTCGGCCGCCTCCAAGGCCGCTTCGAGCTCGGCCTCCTGCTCACGGATCCGGTTGGCCTCACGCTCCATGTCCTCGGGATCGCGGCCCCGGCGCTCGTCGGGCGGCGCGGACGTGGCGCTCTTCACACGGGCGTCGGCCAGCGAGACCGTGCCGCGGACGCGTTCGGCGAGCTGGGAGAGTTCGTACCAGGTCTGCTGGGCGCGCTGGAGTCGCGGCGTGAGCTGCCGTACCTCGTCCTCCAGGAGCGCCTCCCGCTGGAGCGCCTTCTTCAGCTCCAGCTCGGCGGCTTCCTTACGTTCCTTCAGTGCTGCCTCGTCGGCGACCTCGGCGTTGAGCGCCTCTCGGAGTCGTACGAGATCGTCGGCGAGCAGGCGGAGACGGGCGTCGCGGAGGTCGGCCTGGATGACGGCGGCCCTGCGCGCCACCGCCGCCTGGCGGCCCAGGGGCTTCAGCTGCCTGCGCAACTCGTCCGTCAGGTCCTGCACGCGCGCGAGGTTGGCCTGCATCGCGTCCAGCTTCCGGAGGGCCTTCTCCTTGCGCTTGCGGTGTTTCAGCACACCCGCGGCCTCTTCGATGAAGGCGCGGCGGCCCATGGGGTCGGCATGCAGTACGGAGTCGAGCTGGCCCTGGCCGACGATGACGTGCATCTCGCGGCCGATGCCGGAGTCGGAGAGGAGTTCCTGGATGTCGAGCAGGCGGCAGGTGTCGCCGTTGATCTGGTACTCGCTGCCGCCGTTGCGGAACATGATCCGCGTGATGGTGACCTCGGCGTACTCGATGGGCAGCGCGCCGTCGGAGTTGTCGATGGTGAGGGACACCTCGGCGCGGCCGAGCGGCGGGCGGCCGGTGGTGCCGGCGAAGATGACGTCCTCCATCTTGCCGCCGCGCAGCGACTTGGCGCCCTGTTCACCCATGACCCAGCTGAGCGCGTCCACCACATTGGACTTGCCCGAGCCGTTCGGTCCTACGACACACGTGATCCCCGGCTCGAACCGGAGCGTGGTCGCCGAGGCGAACGACTTGAACCCGCGGAGGGTCAGGGCCTTGAGGTGCACGCCGCTGGACTCTACCTCCCACCGGTATCTCGGACGCCGAACCCTGGGGCACCCCCGCGGTTTCACCCATGAACGTGCAGGGCACACCAGACGTTAAAGAGGGTGAAAGGATGCGCGGGAGCAAGAAAGAAGGGACGCCGAAGCGTCCCTTGCAAACTCTGACAACTCAGCGGTTGATACAGGCAGCCCAACCACTGCTGTCGTTGTGTGGTGCTGTGTGATGCAGTGATCAGGTGAGCGCAGGCTCCGCCTGGTGTGCGTCAATGCTCTCCATGACCCTGTCGTGAGAGTCCATGCTCTCCATGATCCTGTCGTGAGAAGCGGCAGCCGTCAGCGAGTCGTTCTCCGCCTGGATTCGTCCGAGCTCGGATTCCAGGTCCTGGACACGCTGCTGGAGCCGTCGCATCTCGGCGAGGAGTCGAGGGTCGGAGCCGCCGACGTAACCGAGAAGCGCCTTTGCCATGATGGATGGTCCTCCACAATGAGTGACCGACCGATGCGGTGTGGGTCGTGAGGGATTCGCACCCGCGGTGCTTGGCACTGTTGAGTTGTGCTGCCGTTCTCCATGCCAAACAGCTAAGGTGCGCGGGGCTTTCAGCGTCTCACCAAAAAGTTTGACGGTCAACACGATCACGCCCTGCTTTGGCGGGCATCCCGGGGGCGCGCGGCCGTGAAACCGGCGGCGCTGCTGCTCCTGCGGGCCCCTCAGGGCGTGACGATCATCCTTGCGTGCGGAGCCTGCCATGGCAACCGGTTCTTGGCAACCACCAGGCTCTTTCTGCTCGGGGCAGCTGCCGGTGGCATGTACCTCCGCTTCCACCTGGGCCGCTTTACAGAAATCGCTCAGCGGATCGAGAAGCCGTCGTAGCCGCCGCGGGGTGTGTCCCAGATCTCGGTGACTCCGTCGACGCGGCCGGGCGTGTCGGCGCTCCCGAGCCAGTCGAGGAGCCGTTGGCACGCTCCGCGCGGGCCCTCCGCGACCACCTGGACCCGTCCGTCCTCCAAATTGAGAGCAAAACCACTCAGGCCGCCGATCTCGAGCGCCTTGGCCCGGGTGAACCAGCGAAAACCCACACCTTGGACGCGTCCACGCACCCAGGCGACCAACCGCACATCCTCGCTCATGAGGGCAACCTAACGGGCCAATGTCTCTCACGGCACTTCCTCACCCTGCGCCATGCGGTACCGTCCAGCCCCAATGAATCTCATATGAAACTCACTCGATCGAGTGAGGTTGCGTTGACCGCACGGGCGAGTCGACCGCACAGGACGAGGAAGGCAAGGACATGGGACGCCACCGACGCTCAGCCGCCGGCCGCGCCGCCACGGGCCGCGCCACGGGGGTCACAGAAACGTACGGTTCCCGCACAGGGAGCCACGACCCGCAGGACTCGTACGACGCATACGACGCGTACGCGGCAGACCGTTCCATCCCGGGCAGGGCGCCCTACCTGAACACCGAGGCGCCCTACCCCGGCACCGAGGCGTACGCCGAGACCACCGCGCGCAGCGAGCGCTACCTCTTCGCCTCGGACGAGGACTACCGCGTCGTCTTCCCTGACGCCGCACCCGGCGGGGGTGGCCGGCGAACCGCTGGGCACCGCCGTAAGAAGAAGGCGGTGCGTCCGGTGCGTGCCGGACTGCTCGGCGTCTCCGCCGCGGTCGCCATCGGCACGGTCGCGGTGGCCACGGGTGTGGTGCCCGGCGTGGAGAACTACCAGCTCGGTGGCGGCAGCGACAGCGGCGACAGCGTGCAGGCCGTGGACACGCCCTCGAACAGCGCGACCGAGCAGGGCGGCACGTCCGGCGCCGCCGAGGGCCGCGAGACCGAAGAGTCGGCTAGCCGGGACAACGAGCGTGCGGCCTCGCCGGCGCCGTCCGCCTCGGCGTCCACGGCGCCGACCGAGACTCCGTCCAAGGAGCCGAAGGCCCCGCCGGCCAAGACCAAGAAGCCGAAGCCCACGCCCACCCCGTCGCGCCCGGCCACCAAGGCGCCGGAGAAGGACACCGGCGCCCCGGTGACGGTGTCCGCCGAGGCCAGGGCCGAGGCCGAGGTGCTCAAGCTCGTCAACCAGGAGCGGGCGAAGGTGGGCTGCAGCCCGGTCTCCGCGAACAGCGCGCTGGCCCAGCTGGCCCGGGACTTCAGCGACGCCATGGCCGACCTGGGCTTCTTCGACCACACCGACCCCAACGGAGCCACTCCGTGGGACCGCGCCGAAGCAGCCGGGATAGCCGACCTCGGCGGCGAGAACATAGCCCGCGGCCAGTCTGACGCGGCCGCCGTCATGGAGGCCTGGATGAACAGCCCCGGGCACAAGGCCAACATCCTGAACTGCGACTTCAAGACGCTGGGCGTGGGTGTCCACCTCGGGTCCGGTGGGCCGTGGTGGACGCAGAACTTCGGGTACTGAGACATAGCACTAACTTCTGGTTAGCGCTGCACCCGAGTACGCTTGAGGCATGGACATCACGCAGGAGCGGACGGCCGAGCAGGAGCTGCCGTTCAACGTGTTCGCGAAGGCCTGCCCCTCGCGCGGCACGCTGGAGCACATCACGGGCCGCTGGGGCGGACTGACGCTCGGCGCGTTGTACGAGGGGTCGCTGCGCTTCAACGAGCTGCGCCGCCGCGTGGACGGCGTGAGCGAGAAGATGCTGTCCCAGACGCTGCACGCACTGGAGCGTGACGGCCTGGTGCACCGCGAGGCCCAGCCGACCAACCCGCCCCGCGTGGACTACGAACTGACCCCGCTCGGCCGCGAGGTCGCCGAGCGCCTGCTGGCCCTCATCCATTTCGTGGAGGGCCGCATGGACGACGTGCTCACCGCACGGATGCGCTACGACGAGACGCGCGGCGCCCGCTGACACTTCGGGCAGAAGTAGCTCGACCGGTTCATCCAGGCGCGGCGGCGCATCGGCGTACCGCACCTCTTGCAGGGCAGTCCCTCACGGCCGTACGCGTCGAGCGAGCGGTCGAAGTAGCCCGACTCCCCGTTGACGTTGACGTAGAGGCTGTCGAAGCTGGTGCCGCCCACCGCCAGGGCCGCGTTCATCACGTCCCGCACGTGGCCCAGGAGTTCGGCGGTGCGCGGGCGGGTGAAGGTCGAGGTGGGGCGCTCGTAGTGGAGGCGTGCGCGCCAAAGGGCCTCGTCCGCGTAGATGTTGCCGACGCCACTGATCAACGACTGGTCGAGCAGGGCCCGTTTGATGGTGGTGCGCTTGCGGCGCAGCGCCTGGTGGAAGGCCTCGTCGTCGAAGAGGGGGTCGAGCGGGTCGCGGGCGATGTGCGCGATGACGTCGGGCAGGCCTGCGGGGGTGTTGTCGTGCAACGACAGGCCGCCGAAGGTGCGTTGGTCGACGAAGCGGAGTTCCGTGGCGAGGTCGTCGGCGAATCTCACCCGGATCCTGAGGTGCTTCTCGTCGGGTGCCGCCTGCGGCTGGACCAGCAGCTGGCCGCTCATGCCGAGGTGGGCCAGGATCGACTGGTCCGTGTCCTCAAGGGGCAGCCACAGGTACTTGCCGCGGCGGCTGGGGGTGCCGATGCGGTGGCCCTTGAGGCGGTGTACGAAGTCGTCGGCGCCGGCGAGATGGCGGCGGACCGCGCGCGGGTGGAGGACCTCGGCGTCGGTGACGGTGCGATGGGCGACCCACCGCGCAAGGCCTCGCCGTACGACCTCGACCTCGGGCAACTCGGGCATGGGGTCTCCCGTATCGAGCCGGTGTACGAGCCGAGCGCCCGCCCCGCAAGGCGGGGCGGGCGCTCGTCCTGCGCTGTTCGTCAGGCGGAGGCCTGCGCCTCGTCGGCGCCTCCGGCGGCTTCCGCCACCTCGGCCTCGGCCGCTTCGGCTTCCGCCGCTGCGGCCTTGACCGCTTCGACTTCTGCCGCCGCGACCTTGGCAGCCTTGGCACGCTCGTCCGCGGCGGCCTTGATGGCCCGCCACGCGGACTCAGCTGCCTGCTGCTCCGCCTCCTTCTTGCTGCGGCCGGTGCCGGTGCCGTACGAGACGCCTCCGACGCGGGCGGCAGCAGTGAAGGTCTTCTCGTGATCGGGGCCGGTCTCCGTGACCAGGTACTCGGGTACGCCGAGCCCCTCGGTCGCGGTGAGCTCCTGGAGACTGGTCTTCCAGTCCAGGCCGGCTCCGAGATTCGATGACTTTTCGATCAGTGGGTCGAACAGTCGGTGGACCAGCTCGGACGCCGAGTCCAGACCCTGATCGAGATAGACCGCGCCGATCACCGCTTCCAGGGTGTCGGCGAGGATGGACGCCTTGTCCCGTCCGCCCGTGCCCTCTTCACCGCGGCCGAGCCGGATGAAGGAGCCCAGGTCGAGACCGCGGCCGACCTCCGCCAGCGCACGCGAGTTGACCACCGCGGCCCGCAACTTGGCCAACTGGCCTTCGGGCAGGTCGGGGTGGGTGCGATACAGCGTGTCCGTGACGACGAGGCCGAGCACGGAGTCCCCAAGGAACTCCAGCCGCTCGTTCGTCGGCAGACCGCCGTTCTCGTATGCGTAGGACCGGTGGGTCAGCGCACGCACCAGAAGGGCGGACTCGAGCTTGTACCCGAGCCGCCCTTCCAACAGCGTGTGGGACGAGGCCGTGGTCTCCGCAGAGTTCTTCTTCGGCGTGGACACAGTGCCTCTCACCAGCCGCTCAGACCTCGAGGACCTGGCGCTTGTTGTATGTGCCGCAAGACGGGCACGCGATGTGCTGCAGCTTGGGCTCGTGGCAGCGCTCACACGCAACCAGGGTGGGGACCGCAGCCTTCCACTGCGACCGGCGGTGGCGCGTGTTGCTGCGCGACATCTTCCGCTTCGGAACAGCCACGGCTACTTCTCCTGCTTCTCGTCGGCGCGTGCTGACTGAGTCGCGCCGCCGCTCATCTCGTCCTTCTCGCCGTCTCCGAGTGAACCGGCGAGTCCCTGCAGTGCCGCCCAACGAATGTCGACGGCGTCGTGATGGTGGTCCGGGTCGTCCGCAAGGCGTACGCCGCACTCGGCGCACAGACCTGGGCAGTCTTCCTGGCACACCGGCTGCATCGGCAGTGCGAGCACCACCGCATCGCGCAGCACGGGTTCGAGGTCGAACAGGCCGTCCTCGATGAAGAGCCTGTCCTCGTCTTCCTCGGCGTCGTCGGCCGGCTCCGCTTTGACGCGGCCCCGGTCGTCGGCGTCAGGGTACGAGAACATCTCCTGGAAGTCCGCTTCGAGCGCCAGCTCGAGCGGCTCCAGACACCTTACGCACTCCCCCTTTGCCTGTGCACGGGCGGTGCCTGTGACAAGCACACCTTCCATGACCGACTCGAGCCGGAGCTCGAGCTCCACCGGTGCGCCTTCCGGCACTCCGATGACTCCCTGGATCCCGAGATCCTTGGGAGCGCCGATCTCGCGGGTCAGGCGCTGCAGCGCACCAGGCCGCCGACCCAGCTCGTGCGTGTCGAACACGAGAGGGTTGCGGTGGTCGAGGCGGGCTGTCACGCCGTTCCTGCTTTCGATCTTCGAGCTCAGAGGGACGCCGCCCTTGATGTCTCCCGGGCAGCATTGATCGCGGACGTACACGCGACCGAAGAGCCAGGATACTGGACCTTTCGCTCTCGTCCCAATCCGCTGGGCACCGGGGCCTCAGCCGTTGCCGCGCCCCTGCTCGTAGGCCCGCAGCTGCTCGGCACTGATCATGCCGGTGTCGAAGAGGCTGGTCTCGTCGAGGGCGTAGCCCTGCTGGGGCTCTTGAGCCTGCTGAGCCTGCTGCGGCACCTGGTTCGGGTCGTACGCCTGCTGCTGGGCGTCGTAGCCCTGGTAGGCGTACGGGTCGGCCTGCTGGTAGCCGTAGGCGTCCTGCTGGGCGTAGGCCTGCTGCTGGTAGCCGCCGCCGTACGGGTCCTGCTGCGCGGTCTGCTGGTAGCCGTACGCCGGCTGCGGCTGGCCGTAGTCCGGCTGCTGGGGCTGTTCGGGCTGGTGCGGGGCCTGGGCGTCCTGCTCGGCGAGGGCCGCGAGGCCGGTGAGGTAGTCGGCGTCGCTGGAGTGCTGGACGGTGCTGATGTCATCGGCGAGGGCGCCGAGGTCGTCCGAGGCGATACGGCCGTGCAGCTTCTGCCGGCCGCGGCCGACGGCTTCCAGGGTCTTGGCGAGGACCGCCTCGAAGGCGCCCAGCTTGACGTCGACGTACTCGTCGGCGGTGCGGCGCAGCGTCTCGGGGTCGTGGCTGCGCTCGGGGGCGTCCTCGTCCTCGTAGCCCTGCTCGTCGAGGCCGGGTCCGGTGCCGAGGAGCTTCTCGCGGCCGCGGCCGACGGAGCCGAGGGTCTTGGTGAGGACGACCTCGAAGTTGGCGAGCTTGGAGTCGACGTACTCGTCGGCCTCGGCGCGGATCTCCTCGGCCTCCTTGCGGGCCTCGGCGAGGATGCGGTCGGCCTCGCTCTGGGAGCGGCGGGCGACCTCGGTGTCGGAGATCAGCGAGCCGCGCTCGGCGTGCGCGGTCTGGATGATCCGCTCGGCCTCCTGGCGGGCCTGCTCGACCATCTGCTCACGGCCGCCGATCAGCTCCTGGGCCTGCGCGAGGGAGCCGGGCAGAGCCTCGCGCACCTCTTCGAGCAGCGCGAGCAGGTCGGCGCGGTTGACCACGCACGAGGCCGACATGGGCATCGACCGGGCACTGGAGACCGCGGCGACGATCTCGTCGAGCTTCTTCTGCACGTCCACCGTGTGCTCGCCACTCTCTACAACTGTGATGGAGACGGACGGGTCGACTGTACGGCCATGGGGTGCCCGCCGGACAGCGGGTGACGGATTGTCAGCTTCCGGGGGATTTTCCGGGGGTTTCCTCAGTGGTTTTCCGGGCGCCCGTGATACGGCCCGCTCAGCCCTTCCTCAGGCGCTCGGCAAGGGCCTCGAAGACCGCCGGCGGGACCAGGTGGGAGACGTCTCCGCCCCAGGTCGCGACCTCCTTGACCAGGGAGGACGACAGGAAGCTGTAGGTGGGGTTGGTCGGCACGAAGAGCGTCTCCACGCCTGAGAGGCCGATGTTCATCTGGGCCATCTGCAGCTCGTAGTCGAAGTCGCTGACCGCGCGCAGGCCCTTCACGATGGCGGGGATGTCGCGTTCCTTGCAGAAGTCGACGAGCAGACCGTGGAAGGCCTCGACCCGGACGTTCTCGAATTCGGCGGTGACCTGGCGGATCAGGTCGATCCGCTCGTCGATCTCGAACAGGCCCTTCTTGGACTTGTTGATCATCACCGCGACGTAGACCTCGTCATACAGCCTGGAGGCGCGGCCAATGATGTCGAGGTGTCCGTTGGTGATCGGGTCGAACGACCCGGGACAGACGGCGCGGCGCACTTGAGATCCCTCGCTCTCCGGTCCGGTCATCGTGCGTCTTCGCACGTAGAGGCGGCGCGACCGTACCAAAACGTCCCCTCGCCGTAACGACGGGCCCGGATCGCGTCGAAGCCGGGCGGCCAGCCGAACTCGCCGCCTCTGGTACTGCGCTCCACGGTGACGAGCGCCTCCGGCGCTAGCCAGCCCTCGGTGCGGAGTGTGAGCAGGATCTCCCGAAGATCGTGATCTGAGACTCGGTACGGCGGATCGAGGAAGACGATGTCGTACGGCTGTTCAGGCGGGGTTGTGCGGATGATCTGTTCTGCTTTACCTGCCCGGACTTCGGCGCCGGGGAGGCCGAGGTTCTTCACGTTCTCCCGGACGACACGGGCGGCGCGGGCGTCGGCCTCGACGAGGAGGACATGGCCCGCGCCTCGGGACAGGGCTTCCAGGCCCACGGCGCCGGATCCCGCGTACAGGTCGAGGACCCGCTCGCCGACCAGGGGGCCGCCGAGGAGGGACTGCCAGGTGGAGAAGAGACCTTCGCGTGCGCGGTCGGAGGTGGGGCGCGTACCGGTCCCCGGGGGGACGGCTAGGCGACGTCCGCCGGCTGCGCCGGCGATCACGCGGGTCATCTTTGGTCCTTGGTTGTGGGCGGGTTCAGGTATCAGTGTGGCTGGTCGCGCAGTTCCCCGCGCCCCTGAGAGGTGGGTCTCCTTCACCCCTTTTCCAAGTACTGCTCTCTTTCCTCGTCCAAGAGGGCTTCCAGCGCTGTCCGTAGGCCGGGAAGTGCTGTCAGCTCGGGGTCTGCCGCTACCACCGCCGCCGCTTCGTCTCTCGCCTCCGCGATGATCTCCTCGTCCTCTATGACGGCGAGCATGCGCAGGCTGGTGCGGGCGCCGGACTGGGCCTGGCCGAGGACGTCGCCCTCGCGGCGTTGTTCGAGGTCGATGCGGGAGAGTTCGAAGCCGTCGAGGGTGGCGGCCACGGCGTTCAGGCGCTGGCGGGCGGGGCTGGCTTCCGGCATCTCGGTCACCAGGAGGCAGAGCCCCGGCGCGGAGCCTCGGCCCACTCGGCCACGCAGCTGGTGGAGCTGGGAGACGCCGAAGCGGTCGGCGTCCATGATCACCATGGCGGTGGCGTTGGGGACATTCACGCCGACCTCGATGACTGTGGTAGCGACCAGGACATGGGTCTCGCCGGCGGCGAAGCGGCGCATGACCGCGTCCTTGTCGTCGGGGTGCATACGGCCGTGCAGGACCTCGACCCCGAGGCCTTGCAGGGGGCCCTTGGCGAGTTGGTCGGCCATGTCCAGGACGGCGAGCGGTGGGCGCTTCTCGGCCTCGTCCTCGGGGGACTTCTTCTTTTTCGGGTCCTCCTCCTCGTCGCCGATCCGTGGGCACACGACGTACGCCTGATGCCCCTTGCCGACCTCCTCGCGCACCCGCTCCCAGGCCCTGGCGAGGAAGTGCGGCTTGTCGGCGGCCGGGACGACATGGCTGGCGATCGGTGAGCGCCCGGCGGGGAGCTGGTCGAGGACGGAGGTCTCCAGGTCGCCGAAGACGGTCATGGCGACGGTGCGCGGGATGGGCGTGGCGGTCATGACGAGCAGGTGGGGCGGCTGCTTGCCCTTGCCGCGCAGGGCGTCTCGCTGCTCGACGCCGAAGCGGTGCTGTTCGTCGACGACGACCAGGCCGAGGTCGTGGAACCGCACCTTGTCCTCGATCAGCGCATGCGTGCCGATCACGATCCCGGCCTCGCCGGTGACCAGGTCGAGCAGCGCCTGGCGGCGGGCGGCGGCGCCCATCGAGCCGGTGAGCAGGACGACCTTGGTCCCCTGGTCGGCACCGCCCAGCATCCCGCCCTCGGCCAGCTCGCCCATCATCTCGACGACCGAGCGGTGGTGCTGCTGGGCGAGCACTTCGGTGGGGGCGAGCATCGCGGCCTGTCCGCCCGCGTCGACGACGGCGAGCATGGCGCGGAGGGCCACCATGGTCTTTCCGGATCCGACCTCCCCTTGGAGCAGCCGGTGCATCGGGTGCTCGGTCGCCAGGTCGTCGAAGATCTCTTTGGAGACCTTCTGCTGGCCTTCGGTGAGGGTGAAGGGGAGGCGGTCGTCGAAGGACGTGAGGAGGCCGTCCGGCTTGGGTTTGCGGGCGACTGCCGGGAGTTGGGCGTCGGCGTGGCGGCGGCGGGCGAGGGCGACCTGGAGGACGAAGGCCTCGTCCCACTTGAGGCGGGAGCGGGCGTCGGTGATGTCCGCCTTGGTGTGGGGGCGGTGGATCTTGAGCAGGGCCTCGGGGAGGGGAACCAGGCCGCGGCCTTCACGGAGGGTGTCCGGGAGGGGGTCGAGGGCCTCCTGGGCGCTGGGCAGGACCGTCTGGATCGCCTTGCCGATCTTCCAGGACTCCAGCTTGGCGGTGGCGGGGTAGATGGGGATGAGGGCGCCGGCCCACGTCTCCACGGTTTCCTCCGCGTCGCCGCGCAGCAACTCGTACGCCGGGTGCGCCAGTTGGAGACGGCGGTTGAAGACGGAGACCTTGCCCGCGAACATCGCGCGTGTGCCCGGCAGCAGTTCCTTGTGGGGCTTGTGAACGCCGTGGCCGAAGAAGACCAGTTGGAGTCGGCCGCTGCCGTCGGTGATGGTGACTTCGAGGCGCTGGCCCTTGCCCCGGGGAGCCTTGGACGAGGCGAAGGTGTGCAGCCGGGCGTCGGCGACCATGGCGACCACCGTCACGTGCTCGTCCATGGGGAGGTCGGCCAGGTGTGTGAGCTGGCCCCGCTCCTCATATCTGCGCGGGTAGTGGTGCAGAAGGTCGCCGACGGTGTGCAGGCCGAGATGCTCGGCCATCACCTTCGCGGTGGCGGGGCCGAGCACCTTTTTCAGTGGTTCTTCCAGTGCGGGCACGAGATCCATTGCACACCACACCACTGACAATGCCGTAGATGTCTCCGGAAACCCCTGGTCAGGCGGCTCGTTCCGGCCATAGGATGACGCGCTCCGGCCATCCTTTCCGCGGTCACCGCCTCAACGGGACCGCCCGACCCCGCGCCGTCGCCCTTCCCCCCACCGGCGCCGTGACGATGGACTCCCAGACCTCACAGTCATCCCAGGCACCCCAGTCACCTCATACGTTCCAGGTCGACCTGCGCGGTCTGGTGGACCTGCTCTCCCATCACCTCTACTCCAGTCCCAAGGTCTATCTGCGGGAACTGCTGCAGAACGCCGTCGACGCCATCACCGCGAGACGTGCCGAACAGCCCGACTCCCCGGCCCGCGTGCGGCTGTACGCGGAGGGCGGGACCCTGCGTGTGGAGGACTCCGGGATCGGGCTCACCGAAGCGGACGTGCACAACCTCCTCGCGACGATCGGCCGCAGCTCGAAGCGGGCGGAGGGGTTGCAGGAGGCCCGGTCCGAGTTCCTCGGCCAGTTCGGCATAGGCCTGCTGGCCTGTTTCGTCGTCGCCGAGCGGATCCGGGTCGTCAGCCTGAGCGCCCGTACGCCCGGTGCGGCGCCCGTGGAGTGGACCGCGGCGGACGACGGCTCGTACACCGTACGGAGCCTGCCGCCGGACGCCCGCACCGAACCGGGCACCACCGTGCACCTGGTGGCGCGGCCCGGCGCCGGCGAGTGGCTGACCGAGGAGCGGGTGCTCGCGCTGGCCCGGGACTTCGGGTCCCTGCTGCCGTACGACGTCCGGGTCGGCGACGAGGCGATCACGGACCTGCCCGCGCCCTGGGACCGTACGTACCCCTCCCCCGCCACCCGAAGGGTGGCCCTGGCCCGGCACTGTCACGATCTGTTCGGCTTCACCCCGCTGGACGCGATCGAGCTGAACGTGCCGCTCGCCGGTGTCCGGGGGGTGGCGTACGTGCTGCCGTCCGCGGTCAGCCCGGCGCAGCGGGCGAGTCATCGCGTCCATCTCAAGGGCATGTTGCTGACCGAGCGGGCCGAACAGCTGCTGCCCGACTGGGCGTTCTTCGTGCGCTGTGTGCTCGACACCGACAGCCTGCGGCCTACCGCCTCGCGCGAGTCGCTGTACGAGGACGAGACCCTCGCCGCCGTACGGGACGCCCTCGGGGAACGGATTCGCTCGTGGCTCACGGGACTTGCTGCCGGTGATCCGGAGCGGCTGGCGGCCTTCCTGTCGGTGCACTACCTGGGCGTGAAGTCCCTTGCGCGGCACGACAAGGAGATGCTGCGCACGATGCTGCCGTGGCTGCCCTTCGAGACGACCGACGGGCGGCTGTCCCTGGAGGAGTTCGCGCAGCGGCACCCGGTGGTGCACTTCACCCGGACCGTCGAGGAGTACCGGCAGGTCGCGCCGATCGCGTCCGCGCAGGGCGTCGGGGTGATCAACGGCGGTTACACGTACGACAGTGAGCTGGTCGAGGCGCTGCCGTCGGTGCGGCCGGGGACGGTGGTCGCCGAGCTGGACGCCGACACGGTGACCGCGCATCTGGACGCGGTCGATCCGGCGGAGGAGCTGGCGTTGGCGGGGTTCCTGGCGGCGGCGCGGGCGAAGCTCGACCCGCTGGGCTGTGATGTCGTCCTGCGCGCCTTCCATCCGCTGTCCGTGCCCGCGCTGCACCTGGACGACCGGGCGGCCCGGCACGAGCAGGCCCGCGCGGAGACCGAGGAGCAGGCCGACGATCTCTGGGCGGGCATCCTCGGTTCGCTGCGCGGCAGCGCCCCGCGCGCGCGTCTGGTGCTCAACCATCTCAGCCCGCTGATCCGCAGGATCAGTTCGCTGCGGGACCCCGAACTGATCGGCACCGCCACGGAGTCGCTGTACGGGCAGGCCCTGCTGATGGCGCAGCGGCCGCTGAGGCCCGCCGACTCGGCGTTGCTGAACCGGGCGTTCATCGGCCTCCTGGAGTGGGCCACGCACAGCGAGGACGGTCAGCGATGACTGAGATCACGGACTTCGACTCCCTGCGCCGGGCGATGGCGGAGAACGGCGAGCAGCCGGAGGGCCCGGCCCGCAACGCGCGCGCGGAGCAGCTGCTCGCCGAGGCCGAGAAGCTGAACATCCCCCTTGCGGTGATCGAGGCGCTCGGGCACCAGCTGAAGGTCTACAACTACAGCTCCGAGAAGGACAAGATGTTCGTCCCCTTCGCGCGCCTGCTGCGCATGTGGGACGAACACCCCGAGGACTTCGACGAGTACGAGACCCATTCGCTGCACTGGGTCTTCAAGTGGATGTCGTCCGGCATGCTCGACCAGCCGCACATCCCGCTCGCGTCCGTCGAGAAGTGGCTCGGCGAGATGGAACACCGCTACCGGCTCGCCGGGCACTCCGAACGGGCCGTGCGCAGCGCCGAGTTCAGTGTGGCCGCGCACATCGGGGACGTCGACCGGGCCGAGCGGGCGTACGCCGCGTGGCTGGCCGCCGACCGGGACCGCATGGCCGACTGCCACGCGTGCGAGCTGCACGGGCAGGGGCGGTGGCAGGCGGAGCGGGGGCGGGACGCGGCGGCGCTGGAGCTGTGGGCGCCGGTTCTGGCGGGCGAGTTCACCTGCGCCCACGAGCCGCACTCGGTGCTGGCGTCGTCCCTGGTGCCGCTGCTGCGGCTGGGCCGCCTGGACGAGGCGCGGGCCAACCATCTGCGGGGCTTCCGGCTCGTCCGGGCCATGGAGAGCATGCGCGGCGCGTACGCGGACCATGTGGAGTTCTGCGCGCTGACCGGCAACGAGGCGCGTGGCCTGGAAATGCTCGCGGAGCGGCCGGCGTACTTCACCGACACCGGGCATCCGCGCAGCAGGCTGGACTTCATGAGTGTCGTGGCCCTGCTCATGGACCGGCTGACCGCGCTGGGGCTGGGCGGCCGGCGGGTACCGGGGCCGGCCGGACGGGAGTGGACGGCGGGCGAACTCGCCGCCCACGCGCGCGTGGAGGCCCTGGCGCTGGCCGGGCGGTTCGACCAGCGCAACGGCACGGCGCATGTGAGCGAGCGGGCACGCGCGCGTATGGAACGGCGGCCACTGGTGGAGCGACTGCCACTCGGGGTGCGCTCGGCACGTCCCGCGACGGTTCCGGTCCCGCCGGTTCCGGCGCACGATGAGTCCGTGGAGCCCGATCTGCCCGCGCTGCTGGCCGAGGCCCGGCGGCTGTCGGACACCCTGCAGCCGAACGCGATCGAGGCATGGGCGGCGGTCGCCCGGGCCGCCGAGGGGGTCGAACTGTCCCCTCGGGACCGTGCCGAGATCGCCGACCACCAGGCGATGGACCTCGGCCCGGAAGGCATCGACCTGTTCGAGCACGCCGCTCAGTTGTACGCGGAGGCGGGCGACCCCGGCGAGGCCCTCGCGGCACGCACGCGTGCGGCATACATGCGCGCGCTCGCGGGCGACACGGCCGGCGCGCTCACCGCCGTGGCAGGCCCCTACGACGAGGTCCTGGCCCTCTACTCCGACGGCGGCACCGGCCTCCCGCAGACAGCGTCGGTGCTGATGGGCAAGGCCCGGATCCTGATGCGGCGAGTGCACGAGGCGGACCATTCGTCGGGCGCCACAGCCCCGGACGACGACGCGCCGCCGAATGCGAGCGACGGCTTCCCGGCCGGCGAAACAATGGGCTACGACTCCCGCCAGGACGCAGGCTTCGCGCCGGACACGACCGGGGACGACGGCTTCCCGGACAGCAAGCCACCGGCCCACGGCTCTCGACACGACGCAGGCCCCCTACCGGACGCAGCCAGGAACCACGGCTTCCCGGACAGCGAAGCACCAGCCCACGGCTCTCCGCCGGACGCGGCCGGAGACGACGGCTTCCCGGGCTGCGAGATCGCGGCCCACGGCACCCCAGACGACCCAGGCCCCCTACCGGACGCAGCCAGGAACGACGCCTCCCCGGGCAGCGAAGCACCAGCCCACGGCTCCCTGCCGGGCGCGACCGGGGACGAGGGCTTCCCTGGCGGCGAGATCGCGGCCCACGGCACCCCAGACGACCCAGGCCCCCTACCGGACGCAGCCAGGAACGACGCCTCCCCGGGCAGCGAAGCACCAGCCCACGGCTCTCCGCCGGACGCGGCCGGAGACGACGGCTTCCCTGGCGGCGAGATCGCGGCCCACGGCACCCCAGACGACCCAGGCCCCCTACCGGACGCAGCCAGGAACGACGCCTCCCCGGGCAGCGAAGCACCGGCTCACGGCTCCCTGCCGGACGCGGCCGGGGACGACGGCTTTCCGGACGGCGAGGTCCCGGACCACCGTTCCGCGCGGGATGGGTCCGTCGGGCGCTTCTCGGCGGATGGGCTCGGTGGCTCGCCGGCCGGGCGGGTCTTCGTCGATGCCGAAGCCGCCGTACGGGAGGTGCTGGCGCTGGTCGAAGGGCGTACCGGGGACGATGTGCGGCTTGCGTCGCGGGCCGCGGAGGCGCAGGCGATGCTCGCGGAGCTGGCCGCGCATGCCGGGGACGTGGCGGGGGCGGCGGAGCTGTTCGCGCGGGCCGCGGCGGCGTTCGTCGGGGCGGGGCTGCCGTGGTTCGCGGTGGAGTACGAGGCCCGGCTGGCGGGGCTCGCGCACCACCTGGGCGACACGGCGGAGGCCGAGCGGGCGCTGCGGGCGGCGCTGGAGCACGGCGGACCGCACCTGGAGCCGGTCGGCCGGGCCCAGCTGCACCTACAGCTCGCCGAGGTGCTGGGCGGCCGGGGCCACTCCGCGGAGGCCGCCGAACACGCCCTGGACGCGGCGCACTGGGCCGACGAGGCGGGCGAGGGCCCGACGCTCGGCGCCTGGGCCCGGCATCAGCTCGGCGGGTTCCTGCTGCGCCAGGGACGGTGGGCGGAGGCCGCGGAGGTGCTGGAGTCCGCGCTGCCCGACCTGACCGCCGAAACGCACGGCGACGGCGCGGTCGTACAGACGCAGTGGTGGCTCGGCGACTGCCTGAGCGAGCTCGGCGAGCACCGCGCGGCGGCCGAACGGCGGTTGCAGGCCGCCGAGATCGCCCGGCACTGGCCCGAGCAGCACGACCACGCCACGCTCGCCCATCTCGCCGCGGAGTCCCTGGGGCACGCGGGGCTGCACGACGAGGCCGACCGGGCCTACGCGCGCGCGGGCGACCTGTGGCGCGAACTCGGCAACGTGCATGGCCTGGTGCGTTCCCTGCGCGCCCGCGCCTGGCTCGCGCTGCGCACACAGGACGGGCCGGACGGGGCACGGGAGCTGATGGCGGGCGCGGTCCGCGACTGCGCGACAGCACGGGACGCGACCGCCGACGAGGAGTCACGGCAACGCCTCACCGCCGAACTCGGCCACACCCACCGGCAGTTCGGCGACCTGCTCGCCCGGTCCGCCACCGAGGACGCCGAGGACGACTCGATCAGGGCCACCCTCGAAGAAGCCCTGTGCCAGATGGTGGACGCGGTCAGGGTGTTCGCCGCCGCCGGTGACGACGCCCTGCACGCCCGCACCGGCGCCGAACTCGCCGCCGGCTGGCTGGAGGCAGACCTGAGCCGCCCCGACCGGGCCGCCGCACGCGCGCGTGCGGTACTGGTCGCGTACGACGGTGCCGACGACGGCGACGAGACGGTACAGGCCCGGCGGGCGGAGGCGGAGCAGATGCTCCAACTGATGCAAGAGCAGACGGAGGAATAGGGCCTTTAAAGCAATCCGGCCTACTCGACGCCGATGAGCAGCAGCGACCCCTGCCGCCCACCCCGGTACACCACCGTGTCGACGGCGAGGTACACCTCCCGTACGCGCGCTTCGACGCGCTCGGCGATGGAGTCGGGTGCCTCGTCGCCGAGGACGAGGGTGACCATCTCGCCGCCCGCCTGGAGCATGCGGTCGATGACGGTCTCGGCGGTGGCGGTGACCTCCGAGCCGATCACGGCCACGTCGCCGTCGATGAGGCCGAGGACGTCACCGGCCTGGCAGATCCCGGCCGTGGTCCAGGACTGGCGTTCGGCGACGGTCACCTCGGCGTAGCGGGTCGCGCCGGCCGCCGAGGTCATCTGGACGACGTCCTCGTCGAACCGGCGGTCCGGCTCGTGCACGGCCAGCGCCGCGATCCCCTGCACCGCCGAGCGCGTCGGGATCAGCGCCACCCGGATGCCCTCCGTGCGCGCCTGCTCGGCCGCCGCGGCGGCGGTGTGACGCAGGTCGGCGTCATTGGGCAGCAGGACGACCTCGAGTGCGTGGGCCCGTCGTACGGCGTCGACGAGCTCCCCGCTCGCGGGCGGCTCGCCGGGGCGCGCGAGCACCGTGGTCGCGCCCGCCTCGGTGTACAGCCCGGCCAGCCCCTCGCCGGGCACCACGGCCACGACGGCACGCTGGACGCGCTCCCGGGGCGGGCGTCCGCCGCCGGTGGTGTGCACGTCACCGACGGCGAAGTGCGTGATCCTGATCCGGTACGGCCGCCCGGCCTCGACGCCCGCCTCCACGGCGGCGCCCGCGTCGTCCACGTGCACATGGACGTTCCACAGCCCGTCGCCGCCGACCACGACGAGCGAGTCCCCGAGCGCGTCGAGGCGCTCCCGCAACCGGGTCACGGCCGCGTCCTCGGCCTCCAGCAGGTAGATCACCTCGAAGGCGGGCCCGCCTTCCTCCAGGTCGGCTGCCCCGTCCAGGCAGTCGACGAGGCTTTCGGCGGGCACGCGCGCGTGCTCCCCGTCCACCGGCGCCGCCACGGCCACGGGCACGGGCGACGCCACGGCCACCGCCGCCGGCCGCTCCCCCGTGAACGTCTCCACCAGCGCCCCCAGCACCGCCACCAACCCCCGCCCGCCCGCGTCCACGACGCCCGCGCGCTCCAGGACGGCCAGCTGGCCCGGTGTCGCGGCGAGGGCCGCCCGCGCGCCTTCGTAGGCCGCCCGCGCGACCGTCCCGCAGTCCCCCTCGGCTCCGGTGGCGGCGTCCGCGGCGGCCGAGGCGACCGTGAGAACCGTGCCCTCCACGGGGTGGGCCACGGCCTGCCGGGCGGAGTCGGCCGCGTGCCGGAGCGCGATCCGCAACCCGCGGGCATCACTGTGAGGGGTCTCACCAGAAGCCTCACCAGAGGCCTCACCAAGAGAAGAGGCACCACCGTCTCCAGCGGCAGCGAGCACCTGCGCCATCCCCCGCAGCAGCTGCGCCAGAATCGTCCCGGAGTTCCCGCGCGCCCCGAGCAGCGCCCCGTGCGCCATGGCCTGCACGGTGTCGGCCAGCGACGGCGCCCCCGCACCGCCCCCGACCTCGTGGCCGGTGAAGACCGCCTCGACCGCGGCGAGCGCCGACTCCACCGTCAGATACAGGTTCGTGCCGGTGTCCCCGTCGGCCACCGGGTAGACGTTGATCGCGTCGATCTCCTCACGCGAGCGCCCCAGCGCCTCCAGCGCGAGACCGCACCAGGTGCGCACCGCGAGAGCATCGAAGAATGTCTGCGGCACCTGCGCCACCTGCGCCTCCTTGAGTGCTGGACGTGGCACGCAGCGTAGACCCCGGGCCGGTGTCCACCGGAAGTGGGCTGGAGCGGGGCCCTGAGCAGCCATGGTAGTTTCGTTGTACTGGCGCAGTCGTTGTATGCTGCTCCGGTTGCCCGATGCAGATCGGGCCATTTCCCTGGCAACGCCACTCAGATCTCTTTCCTGCGATCCTGATCCCGGCCTGCCGGGTTCAACCGTAAGTGCATCTGAAGTCTTTGGAGTGACCCGTGGCTGCCAACTGCGACGTCTGCGGCAAGGGGCCGGGCTTCGGCAACAACATCTCGCACTCGCACCGCCGTACGTCCCGTCGCTGGAACCCGAACATCCAGCGCGTCCGTACCGTGGTCGGCGGGACGCCGAAGCGCGTGAACGCCTGCACCTCGTGCATCAAGGCCGGCAAGGTCTCGCGCTGACGCTACGCGGTAGCGCGCGGCCACTGCTGGTTCGCTGCAGAAGCCGGTCCACCTCTGGTGGACCGGCTTTTTGCTGTACGCGCACGCTGTACGCGCACCTAGACGTCCGCCCTGAACCGCCACCCATGATCCACCGGCCCGATCCCCCCACCGAGAGCGAACCCCGCCTCGATCGCCCCGGTGACGTACTCCTTCGCCGCCGCCACCGCCTCCGGCACCGGCAGCCCCTTCGCCAGCCCTGAAGCGATCGCCGAGGCGAGCGTGCAGCCCGTGCCGTGCGTGTGCCGGTTGTCGTGCCGGGGCGCCCGCAGCCAGTGCTCCTCCGCCCCGTCGGTGAGCAGATCCACGGCGTCCCCAGGCAGATGCCCACCCTTGATCAGCACCCAGCGCGGCCCGTAGGCGAGAACGGCCGCCGCGGCCCTCCGCAGCTGCTCCTCCGACTCCACGCGCACGCCCGTGAGTTGGGCCACCTCGTCGAGGTTGGGCGTCGCCACCGTGGCGACCGGCAGCAGCTTCGTCCGTACGGAATCCAGCGCGGACGACGCCAGCAGCGAGTCCCCGTGCTTGGAGACACCCACGGGGTCGATCACGGCCGGAGCGTCCGTACCGGCGATCAACTCGGCCACGGCCTCGACGAGTTCGGGGGACGCGAGCATCCCGGTTTTCACGGCCTGTACGCCGATGTCGTCGACGACGCTCCGGTACTGGGCCCGCACCGCTTCCACGGGCAGCGGCCAAGCCCCCTGCACGCCGAGGGA
The DNA here is from genome assembly GCF_036014015.1 of Streptomyces sp. NBC_00457. Taxonomy (NCBI): domain Bacteria; kingdom Bacillati; phylum Actinomycetota; class Actinomycetes; order Kitasatosporales; family Streptomycetaceae; genus Streptomyces; species Streptomyces sp. NBC_00457. The sequence continues at coordinate 3,520,501 of NZ_CP107905.1, forward strand.
GTTCTGCGCGGTCACCGCGGTGACGACGCTCATGCCGTGCACGCCGAGCGCCAGCATCGTCTTCAAGTCGGCCTGGATTCCGGCGCCTCCGCCCGAGTCGGAGCCCGCGACCGTCAGCACCCTCGGCGGCGCGCTCACGACTCGATGTCCCCGAAGTGGTCCCAGCCGCCCTTGCTGGTCCACGGCGCCCCGTCGACCGTCACCTGGGGCAGCGCCGAGGGGTTGAGCACCTCGCCGATGACCTTCCAGCGGGCGGGCAGCTTCACGTCCGGCGGGAACGTCGCCACGATCGCGTGGTCCTCTCCCCCGGTGAGCACCCACTGCATGGGGTCGACGCCGACGGCCTGCCCGATGTCGTTCATCTGGGAGGGGATGTCGATCGCGCCGGAGCGGATGTCGATACGGACCTTGCTGGCCTCCGCGATATGCCCGAGGTCGGCGATCAGCCCGTCGCTCACGTCGCACATCGCGGTCGCGCCGAGCCCGGCCGCCGCCGGTCCCGCGTGATACGGCGGCTCCGGGCGCCGGTGCGCCTCCACGAAGGCCCGCGGTGAACGGAACCCGCGCGACAGCACCGCGTACCCGGCCGCCGACCAGCCCAGCCAGCCCGTCACCGCGACGATGTCCCCGGGCTGCGCACCGCCCCGCGTCACGGGCTCCTGGTTGCGCAGATCGCCGAGCGCGGTGATGGACACCACGATCATGTCGCCTCGTACGACATCCCCGCCGACCACCGACGCCCCCGCGACCTGGCACTCGTCGCGCAGCCCGTCCATCATCTCGGTCGGCCAGGCCACCGGGAGTTCGGCCGGGACGACCAGGCCGAGCAGCAGCGCGGTCGGTACGGCACCCATGGCCGCGATGTCCGCCAGGTTCTGCGCGGCGGCCTTGCGGCCCACGTCGTAGGCCGTGGACCAGTCGCGGCGGAAGTGCCGCCCCTCGACGAGGATGTCGGTGCTCGCCACGACCCTGCGGTCGGGTGCGGCGACCACCGCGGCGTCGTCGCCGGGGCCGACCCGGACCGCCGGGGTGGTGGTGAGACGGGAGGTGAGCTCCCTGATGAGCCCGAACTCCCCCAGCTCACCAACAGTGCCCTTCATTGTCCTTTCGCCCCTTCTGTGCCTGTCCGTGCCCGGTCGCGCGTCACCAGTGTCCTCGATACGGTCGAGTCGACCGTCAACTTCTGTCGTGCCTGCACCCCGGCGCGCAAGCCCCGGTCCCCGCAGGTCTCCCCGCGGCGAGCGGCGACGCGATACCGTGGCGTTCCTTTTCCCCACATGATCCTCGTGGCCGCCCTGGAGGTTCCGTGGTACAGGCGTACATCCTGATCCAGACGGAGGTCGGCAAAGCGTCGACCGTCGCCGAAACGATCAGCAAGATTCCTGGGGTGATCCAGGCCGAGGACGTGACAGGACCTTATGACGTGATCGTGCGTGCGCAAGCGGACACCGTCGACGACCTCGGTCGCATGGTGGTCGCCAAGGTCCAGCAAGTGGACGGCATCACGCGAACCCTGACCTGCCCGGTCGTTCATCTGTAGCCCCCTCTACCCTTGGCCGGTGACCTGCTTTCCCCACCGGCTCATCGGTCTTCCCACCATCGCTCTGTTGATCACCGTCGCGGGCTGCTCCTCAGCAGACGACAGTGCCCGGGCCGCGGTTCCCGGTCCGGGCACCAAGGTCACGAAGCTGTGCCGAAACCTGGACACGGAGTTGCCGTCCAAGGTCGACGGTCAGGATCGCCGGGATCCCGAACCTGCCTCCGCGTTGACCGCGGGGTGGGGGGACCCGGCGATCATACTGCGGTGCGGTGTTGAGCGGCCTGAGGAGATGAACGACTCCGAGTCCGACGGGGTCGATGTGAACGGCGTCGGGTGGTTGCTGCAGGAGCAGGACAGCGGTGACTTCCGGTTCATCACGACGTTGCGCAAGGCATACGTGGAGGTGACCATCCCCAAGGACCGCACGGGTGACGGCTTGGCGCCACTGGTCGATCTGGCGCCCGCCGTCAAGAAGGCGGTGCCGGAGGGCATCGCCGACTGAGCGCAGGGGGGACCTCAGTCACCGCAAGCCCGTCGACCTGCGCAGTGCCGCCTGGATCAGCCTGTCCACCAGCTCCGGGTAGCCGACTCCGCTCGCCTGCCACATCTGGGGGTACATCGAGATCGGGGTCATGCCGGGCATGGTGTTGATCTCGTTGATGACGAAGCCCTGGTCCGTGAGGAAGAAGTCGGCGCGGACGAGGCCTTCGCAGGAGGCTGCCTCGAAGGCGTCGACGGCGAGCTTCTGGACTTCGGCCGTCTCCTGAGGCGTGAGCGGCGCGGGGACGATGCCCGGGGTGGAGTCGATGTACTTGGCCTCGAAGTCGTAGTAGGCGTGGGTCTCGGGCGAGGGGATCTCGGAGGGCACCGAGGCCCGCGGGCCGTCCTCGAAGTCCAGCACGCCGCACTCGATCTCACGGCCGCGCAGCGCGGCCTCGACGAGGATCTTGGGGTCGTGGCGCTGGGCCTCGGCGATCGCGTCGTCGAGCCCTGCCAGGTCGTCGACCTTGGTGATGCCGATCGACGAACCCGCGCGCGCGGGCTTCACGAAGAGCGGCCAGCCGTGCTCGCCGGCGAAGTCGACGATCTTCTTGCGGGCGCCGGACTCGTCCTGCTCCCACTCACGGGGCCGGATCACCACGTACGGGCCGACCGCCAGCCCGAACGACGTGAACACCCGCTTCATGTACTCCTTGTCCTGGCCGACGGCCGAGGCGAGCACACCCGAGCCCACGTACGGCACTCCGGACAGCTCCAGGAGGCCCTGGAGGGTGCCGTCCTCGCCGTACGGGCCGTGCAGGACAGGGAAGACGACGTCGACCTCACCGAGCGCCTTGGGCACCGATCCGGGCTCGCTGTAGACGACTTCGCGGTTTCCCGGGTCGACGGGGAGCACCACACCGCCCTCGCTCGACTCGGCGAGCTCCGCGACGTTGGGCGTACGGCGCTCGGTGATCGCCATGCGTTCCGGTTCGTCGGCGGTGAGCGCCCAGCGGCCGTCCTGGGTGATGCCGATCGGCAGGACGTCGTACTTGGTCCGGTCGATGGCGCTGAGGACGGCGCCGGCCGTGACCACGGAGATCCCGTGTTCGGAGCTGCGTCCGCCGAACACGACGGCCACGCGCGCCTTGCGAGGCGGCTGCTGGGGGCTCTGGGGGAGGTTCTCGGTGCTCATATCGCGTTGAGGGTACCCGTTGGTAGCGCCCGGACACAGCGTCCGTATCCCGGTGTTGCCCGGGCGTCGCTCAGCGTCGTTCGGGCTTCGCGCTGCGCGACATCAGCTCCTTGAGGGCGACCACCGGAGGCTTGCCCTCGTGCACGATGCCGACGACCGTCTCCGTGATCGGCATGTCGACACCGTGCCTGCGGGCCAGATCCAGCACGGACTCACAGGACTTGACGCCCTCGGCGGTCTGCTTGGTGACCGCGATGGTCTCCTGGAGGGTCATGCCCTTGCCGAGGTTGGTGCCGAAGGTGTGGTTGCGGGACAGCGGCGAGGAGCAGGTCGCCACCAGGTCGCCCAGGCCCGCGAGTCCGGAGAACGTCAGCGGGTCGGCGCCCATCGCGAGGCCCAGCCGGGTGGTCTCGGCGAGACCGCGTGTGATCAAGGACCCCTTCGCGTTGTCACCGAGCCCCATGCCGTCCGCGATGCCGACGGCGAGGCCGATGACGTTCTTCACGGCACCGCCCAACTCGCAGCCCACCACGTCGGTGTTCGTGTACGGGCGGAAGTACGGCGTGTGGCAGGCGGCCTGGAGCCGCTGGGCCATGGCCTCGTCGGTGCAGGCGACCACGGAGGCGGCCGGCATCCGGGCGGCGATCTCACGGGCGAGGTTGGGCCCGGTGACGACGGCGATACGGTCCTGGCCCACCTTGGCGACGTCCTCGATGACCTCGCTCATCCGCATGGCGGTGCCGAGTTCGACACCCTTCATGAGGGAGACGAGGATCGTGCCCGGTGCGAGCAGCGGCACCCACTCGGCGAGATTGCCGCGCAGGGTCTGCGAGGGGACGGACAGGACCGTGAAGTCGGCGCCGGCCGCGGCCTCGGCGGGGTCGGTGGTGGCCCGCAGGTTCTCCGGGAGCTCGATGCCGGGGAAGTACTCGGGGTTCATCCGGCTGGAGTTGATGGCGTCGGCGACCTCCGGCCGACGCGCCCAGAGGGTGACCTCGCAGCCCGCGTCGGCGAGCACCATGCCGAAGGCGGTACCCCACGAACCGGCGCTGAAGACAGCCGCCTTGACCGGCTTGCTCACGTGCCCTGCCCCTCTTCCTGTACGGCCTTGCCCTCCGTCTGGACCCTGCTCCTGCGCCGCTGCTCGATCCGCTCCTGGCGCGGGTCGTACGGCGTCTCGGGCGCCTTCTCACCGCGGATGTCCTCCAGCTGGCGAGTGATGGCGGCCATGATGACCTCGGTCGCCTCCTTCAGCAGCTCCGGGGTCATCTCCTCGTCGTAGAAGCGCGTCAGGTCGACGGGCGGGCCCGCGAGCACGTGGTGGGTCTTGCGCGGAAGGACGTTGAGCTTCTTGGCGTACGGCGGCAGCAGTTCGTTGGCGCCCCACTGGGCGACGGGAATCACCGGGCACTTGGTCTGCAGGGCGACGCGCGCGGCACCGGTCTTGGCGGTCATGGGCCACTGGTCCGGGTCACGAGTGATCGTTCCCTCGGGGTAGAACACCACGCACTCGCCGCGCTCCACGGCGGCGATCGCGGCCCGGAACGCGCTCAGCGCGTCCGTGGTTTCCCGGTAGACGGGGATCTGCCGGGTGCCGCGCATCGCGGCGCCGACGAACCCCTTCCTGAAAAGACTGCTCTTCGCGAGGAATCGCGGAACACGGCCGGTGTTGTACTGAAAGTGCCCGTAGCCGAAGGGGTCGATGTGCGAATTGTGGTTCACCGCGGTGATAAATCCGCCCTCGGCCGGAATGTGCTCCATTCCACGCCAGTCCCGCTTGATCAGAACCACCAGCGGCGGTTTGCAGAGGACCGCTGCGAAGCGGTACCAGAAGCCGATTCTGCGGCGGGGCACGCGGACACCTCCCTCTAGGGCCTGAGGGGCCGCACAAGTGTCGCCCCAGGCCGCCGGTCTGTCGAGAACACCGTACGCCCCGAGCACCCGCCCGCCAGATGGCAGGTGACAATGGCCGCGACAAGAGAGGGACGAACGCTGGTGCAGTGGACCTTGGTGATACCCCTGAAGCCTTTGGCGCACGCCAAGAGCAGGCTCTCGGACACCGCCGCCGACGGGCTGCGCCCGGGCCTCGCCCTCGCCTTCGCCCAGGACACCGTGGCGGCCGCGCTGGTCTGCCCGGCGGTCCGTGATGTGGCGGTCGTCACGGGCGACGCCCTGGCCGGCCGTGAGCTGGCCGCACTGGGCGCCCGTATCGTCCCCGACGAACCCGCGGGCGGCCTGAACGCGGCTCTGACGCACGCCGCGACGGTCGTACGGGCGTCCCGCCCCCGCACCGCCCTGGCCGCACTCAACGCCGATCTTCCCGCCCTGCGGCCAGCGGAATTGGCCCGAGTCCTGAACGCGGCCGCGGAATTCCCCCGCGCTTTTCTCCCGGATGCGGCCGCAATCGGCACAACTCTGCTGGCAGCCACCCCCGGCCGGGAATTGCACCCACAATTCGGCACCGATTCCCGAGCCCGCCACCACGCCTCCGGCGCGGTGGAACTGACCCTGGACGCGGTGGATTCCGTACGCCAGGACGTGGACACCGGCGAGGATCTGCGCACGGCACTGACACTGGGAGTAGGCCCAAGAACAGCAAAGGCAACGGCACGCCTCTTGATCACGGGGTTGTGAGAGCGCCCCGTAGGGGCGCGGGGCTGTATCGATATGCGGCTCCGCCGCGTGGGCGCGACCAGCCCCAACGGCGCCGCACCCAACGAACAACCCAAGGCAGCCCATACTCTGTGAGCATGCAGGCCACCGCATACACCTACGACGCAACCACCCGAACCGGCAGCGTGCTGCTCGACGACGGCACCCCCCTCCCCTTCGACGCCCCCGCCTTCGACGCCGGCGGCCTCCGCCTGCTCCGCCCCGGGCAACGCGTTCGGATCGAGGTGGAGGGCCCCAAGGACGGCCCGCGCATCACGCTGGTGACGCTACAGACCCTGTGAACGCGGCGAAAAACACCGCGGGCCGGACTCCATGAGGGAGTCCGGCCCGGCACGTGAGTACCCCTGTGCCCCGCTTACTAGCGAGCGGTGGCCCTCTTGGCGGTGGTCTTGCGCGCGGACGACTTCTTGGCGGGGGCCTTCTTGGCCGTCGCCTTCTTCGCCGGGGCCTTCTTGGCCGTCGCCTTCTTGGCGGTGGTCTTCTTGGCCGCGGTCTTCTTGGCGGCCGCGGTGGTCTTCTTCGCGGTCGTCTTCTTCGCCGTGGTCTTCTTGGCGGCCGGCGTGGCCTTCTTCGCCGCCGCCTTCCTCGCCGTGGTCTTCTTCGCGGCGGCCGCCTTGGTGGTCTTCTTGGCCGCGGCCTTCTTGACCGTGGCCGAGGCACCGCCGGTCAGGCTGCCCTTGGGCGCCTTCTTGACGGCGACCTCGCCACCGCGCGGGAGCTTCTTCGAGCCGCTCACCAGGTCCTTGAAGCCCTGGCCCGCGCGGAAGCGCGGCACGGAGGTCTTCTTGACCCGAACCCGCTCGCCGGTCTGAGGGTTGCGGGCGTAACGGGCGGGACGGTCGACCTTCTCGAACGAACCGAAGCCGGTGACCGACACCCGCTCACCCGAGACGACCGCGCGGACGATCGCGTCCAGTACGTGGTCGACAGCATCGGCGGCCTGCTGGCGGCCGCCCATCTTGTCGGCAATCGCTTCTACGAGCTGCGCCTTGTTCACGTCTTCCCCTTCGGAGACATCGCCAGAACGAAAGTGTTCAAGCTTTTTCGCACGTTAGGCAGATATATACCGCAAATCAAACACGAAACGGGCTTATCACCCTTGTGCCGCAGCGGACTCGACGGTCTTAAGGGCTGTTCAGCGTTCCTCTTCGGGGAATCGACCCTCGTCGAGGTCGGCAGTGAACCGCTCCAGACGCCTTGTCGCATCGGCGAGATCGTGCTTGGCCGCGGCCGTAATGACCAGCAGCTTCCGGGTCAGCGCCATCCGTACGCCCTCCGGGACTTGCAGTGCGCGCACCCTTGCGTGCGCTTCCTTCAGTTGGCCCGCGACTGCCGCATAGAGCTCGAGTTGGCCGTCGTGTTCCATGCACAGATTGTGCCATCTGGGGCGAGTTGTCGCCTGCCCAGGGTGCAACTGCCGCCTCAAACGGCCTTCCGGGCACGCGCGAAAGCCGCGGCTACAAGACTCGCGTACCCCGGCAACAACCGCTCTAACGTGGGAAGTTGAAGACACCCGCCGATCCACGCAGGGCCGTTCGGGTGCAGACAAAGCTGTACCCCCGATCGAGCTGATCGGGGGTACAGCGGGGGTGTTGTGGTGGCCGAAACTCGACTTGCGCCGGGCCTTCGACTCAGCTCTTGCGGCGCTCTCGGCTCAGACCTTCAGCGTCCACGGCTTGTACGACGGACGCTTGGCTTCGTACGCCGCGATGTCGGCCTCGTTCTGGAGCGTGATGGAGATGTCGTCCAGCCCGTTCAACAGCCGCCAGCGGGCGTTCTCGTCCAGCTCGAAGGCGGCGGTGATGCCCTCGGCGCGCACCTCACGAGCCTCAAGGTCAACAGTGACCTCGGCAGTCGCGTCCTTCTCGGTGAGTTCCCACAGCGCGTCCACGATCTTCTGCTCCAGAACCACCGTGAGCAGGCCGTTCTTGAGCGAGTTGCCGCGGAAGATGTCGGCGAAGCGGGACGAGATCACCGTCTTGAAGCCGTAGTTCTGCAGCGCCCAGACGGCGTGCTCGCGCGAGGAGCCGGTGCCGAAGTCGGGGCCGGCGACCAGAACGCTCGCGCCCTGCCGCTCGGGCCGGTTGAGGATGAAGTTCTCGTCCTTGCGCCAGGCCTCGAACAATCCGTCCTCGAAACCGTCCCGCGTGACCTTCTTGAGCCAGTGAGCAGGGATGATCTGGTCGGTGTCGACGTTGCTGCGACGCAGCGGGACGGCCCGGCCGGTGTGGGTGGTGAATGCTTCCATGGCCATGGTTCTCAGACTCCAGCGGGCGTACGGACGGCAGACTGGTCGTTCAGGTCGGCGGGGGACGCCAGGTGGCCGAGCACGGCGGTCGCGGCGGCGACCTGCGGCGACACCAGGTGCGTACGACCGCCCTTGCCCTGCCTGCCCTCGAAGTTGCGGTTGGAGGTGGACGCCGAGCGCTCACCGGGCGCCAGCTGGTCGGGGTTCATGCCCAGACACATCGAGCAGCCCGCGTGCCGCCATTCGGCGCCGGCCTCCTTGAAGACGAGGTCCAGGCCCTCGGAGACGGCCTGCAGACCGACCCGCGCGGAGCCGGGCACGACCAGCATCCGTACGCCGTCGGCGACTTTGCGGTCCTTCATGATCTCGGCGGCCGCGCGCAGGTCCTCGATACGGCCGTTGGTGCACGAGCCTACGAAGACGGTGTCCACCTTGATGGAGCCCAGCGGCTGCCCGGCCTCCAACCCCATGTATTCCAGGGCCTTTTCGGCGGCGTGGCGCTCCGAAGCGTCTTCGTACGAAGCAGGGTCGGGGACCGCGCTCGAAAGCGGCGCGCCCTGGCCGGGGTTGGTGCCCCAGGTGACGAACGGGGACAGCTCGTCGGCGTTGATGAGGACCTCGGCGTCGAAGACGGCGTCCTCGTCGGTGCGCAGCGTCTTCCAGTACTCCACCGCCGCGTCCCAGTCGGCGCCCTCGGGCGCGTGCGGGCGGCCCTCGAGGTACGCGAAGGTGGTCTCGTCGGGAGCGATCATGCCCGCGCGGGCGCCGGCCTCGATCGACATGTTGCAGATGGTCATCCGGGCCTCCATCGAGAGCTTCTCGATGGCGGGGCCGCGGTACTCCAGGATGTAGCCCTGGCCGCCGCCCGTACCGATCTTGGCGATGATCGCCAGGATCAGGTCCTTGGCCGTGACGCCGTCGGGCAGTTCGCCCTCGACGGTGATGGCCATGGTCTTGGGGCGGGCCAGCGGCAGCGTCTGGGTGGCCAGGACATGCTCGACCTGGGAGGTGCCGATGCCGAACGCCAGCGCGCCGAAGGCGCCGTGCGTGGAGGTGTGGGAGTCGCCGCACACGACGGTCGTGCCGGGCTGGGTGAGGCCCAGCTGCGGTCCGACGACATGGACGACGCCCTGCTCGACGTCGCCCAGCGGGTGCAGTCGTACGCCGAAGTCGGCGCAGTTCTTGCGCAGCGTCTCCAGCTGGATCCGGGAGACCGGGTCGGCGATGGGCTTGTCGATGTCGAGGGTCGGGGTGTTGTGGTCCTCGGTGGCGATGGTCAGGTCGAGCCGGCGCACCTGGCGACCGCTCTTGCGCAGACCGTCGAAGGCCTGCGGGCTGGTCACTTCGTGCAGCAGGTGCAGATCGATGAAGAGGAGGTCGGGCTCGCCCTCGGCGCGCCGGACGACATGGTCGTCCCAGACCTTCTCCGCGAGTGTCCTACCCATCGCTTTCCCTCCGGCCGGCCAGAGTTGCGCCGACCCAACTAGAGATCTTGAGGAGGCGGCGACGCCCCAAATGAGGCGGCTCGCCCTGACGCCCTTGTTCGCGGACGCCCACCGCCGGGCCCGTTGGTCCGCGGGCCGCTGTGCCTTCGTGTCTTCCAGAGTGGCGTGTTCCATGGAAAATTGAACTTGCGTTTCACAGAGTGAGACGCGAGTATCGTTTCATGGACAACAGTAGCGGCGTCGGCGTTCTGGACAAGGCAGCCCTTGTCCTGAGCGCCCTGGAGTCCGGTCCGGCCACCCTCGCGGGTCTGGTCGCGGCGACCGGGCTGGCACGACCCACGGCGCACCGCCTGGCCGTGGCTCTGGAACACCACCGTATGGTGGCGCGCGACATGCAGGGCCGTTTCATTCTCGGCCCGCGCCTGGCAGAACTGGCCGCGGCCGCCGGCGAGGACCGTCTCCTCGCCACCGCGGGCCCGGTGCTCACCCACCTCCGGGACATCACGGGCGAGAGCGCGCAGCTCTACCGCCGCCAGGGCGACATGCGCATCTGCGTCGCCGCGGCGGAGCGCCTGTCCGGCCTCCGGGACACGGTCCCGGTCGGCTCGACGCTCACGATGAAGGCGGGCTCCTCGGCCCAGATCCTCATGGCCTGGGAGGAGCCGGAGCGCCTGCACCGCGGCCTCCAGGGCGCCCGCTTCACCGCCACCGCGCTCTCGGGCGTACGACGCCGGGGCTGGGCCCAGTCCATCGGTGAGCGCGAGCCGGGCGTCGCGTCCGTCTCCGCGCCCGTACGCGGCCCGTCGAACCGCGTGGTGGCCGCCGTCTCGGTCTCCGGCCCCATCGAGCGCCTCACCCGCCACCCGGGCCGTATGCACGCCCAGGCGGTCATCGACGCCGCGGCCCGCCTCTCCGAGGCCCTGCGCCGCACCGGCTGACGTTTCGGGAACATCCTCGGGGAGGGCCGCCTCAACGCCGCGGCAGCCCCTCCCCGATCCCTCCTGGGACATCGAACTGACGCTGCCGTACGCCCGGTTGACGCATGAGGACGACGAAGGCCCCCCACCGAAGTGGAGGGCCTTCACTGTGTGTACCCCCGACCGGATTCGAACCGGCGCTACCGCCTTGAGAGGGCGGCGTGCTAGGCCGCTACACAACGGGGGCGAGGATCTTGCAAGCGTTGATTTACATCGCCGCAGATCCGAGCTGGTCTACCAGGACTCGAACCTAGACTAACTGAACCAGAATCAGTCGTGCTGCCAATTACACCATAGACCAATGTGGTTTAGACCAGTTTGTACCCCCGACCGGATTCGAACCGGCGCTACCGCCTTGAGAGGGCGGCGTGCTAGGCCGCTACACAACGGGGGCCCTAGCGATCATCTCGGCGGAGATCGCCGTACCCCCGACCGGATTCGAACCGGCGCTACTGCCTTGAGAGGGCAGCGTGCTAGGCCGCTACACAACGGGGGCTTTGCAGATGAGCTCTGCGAGCTGGCCTACCTGGACTCGAACCAAGACTAACTGAACCAGAATCAGTCGTGCTGCCAATTACACCATAGGCCACTGGAACGCAAGCCCCTCAGGGGATCTCGTTCTAGCTTGCGCCTCCGGTTTCGGGCCTCTCGGCCCACTCTCCGGCGGCGCAGGAAGAACATTACCCGAAGGTGGACGGGGCTCCAAAACGGGTATCCGCGCCGAGCAGCGCGGGGAGTTCGGCGAGCGAGGCGATCCGGTGCGGGCCGGCGAGGGCGTCAGCCCCGGTGTACACGCCGTCACGGTCGATCCACACCGACAGCAGTCCGGCCTCCGCGGCGCCCTGCCCGTCGATCTCCGGGTGGTCGCCCACGTACGCCACGTGTCGCGGGGCGAGGTCCAGGGCTTCGCAGGCCGCGTGGAAGGCGCCGGCCTCCGGCTTGGAGACACCGAGTTCCGCGGCGCAGAGGATGGTCTCGAAGCGGTCGTGCACGCCGAGAACGCGCAGCTTGCGGTCCTGGACGGTGAGGCTGGAGTTGGACAGCACGGCGTGCCGGTGGCTGGCCGCCAGAGCGTCCAGGACGGGCAGTACGTCCGGGAAGAGCGCCCAGGCGGCCTCGTAGTGCGCGATGTACCGCAGAAACCAGGCGTCGGCCTCGGCGTCGGTCAGCTCCTCGCCGAGGAACACCCGCACCCGGTCCCGGCGCTGGCCCTCGAACGACGCCTCCCCCGCGGCGAACCGCGCCCACTGCCGGTCCGTGACCTCCCGCCAACGCACCAGGGCCTGCTCCACGGACTCGTCTCCGCCGAGCAGGCCCTCAGCCACCAGGTGCGCGCGCATTCCGGCACGGTCGGCCGTGGTGTAGTCGAAGAGAGTGTCGTCCACGTCCCACACCACGGCCCGAATGCTCATGATCCGACGGTAACCCGGTGCCGGGCGGCTCGTCCGGGGAACGCGTCAGCTGTGCGCGCCCCACCAGGTGAACCGCTCGGGCTCGATGTCGTACAGGTCCACCACGCGGTACGGGCTGGTGTAGAGCGCGTCGCCGTTGGAAGAGGAGCGGAGGTCGTAGCCGTCGGCGTTCTCGATCTTGTCGACGTCGGCGTCGGCCTTCCAGAACTGTTCGCCGGAGCCGCAGCGGCTCGTCCAGACCGTGTTCGTGAGGGTCTTCTGGTCGGTCGTGAGGCAGTTGCCGTTGGCCCTGCTCACCAGCCGCTTGTACTTCTTCCCTTGCAGGTCGGTGTATGTCTCGTTGCCCCAGTGCCACTGCCGGGTGGCGAGCGAGTCGTTGCAGGCGGCTCCCCAGACGTTGCCCGTCGTGGTCGACGCGGTGAGACAGGTGCCCTCGTAGTCGTTTCTGAAGGTCCAGTAGGTCTCGGCCGACGCCGGGGACAGGGTGCCCGCCGCGGCCAGCAGCAGGACGCTGAGCGCGGGGGGCAGGGTCAGCCTGAGTACCGTTCTCGGTCTTGTCATGAACGTGAGGATCAAGTGAAGAGGAGTTGTCCACCTGAACTCACCATGAACAATCTCTACGCCGCCAGCCTCGCCAGCGCCGCGTCGACGCGGGCCAGTGTCTTCTCCTTGCCCAGGATCTCCAGGGATTCGAAGAGCGGTAGACCGACCGTGCGGCCGGTGACGGCGACGCGGACCGGGGCCTGGGCCTTGCCGAGCTTGAGGCCGTGGGTCTCGCCGGCGGCCAGGACGGCCTCCTTCAACGACTCCGCCGAAGTCCAGTCGGCCGACTCCAGCTTCTCGCGGGCCGTACGCAGCAGGGCGTCGCTGCCCTCCTTCATCGCCTTGGTCCACGAGGCCTCGTCCGCGACCGGCTCCGCCAGGAACAGGAAGTCGACGTTGTCCGTGATCTCCGACAGCACCTTCAGGCGGGTCTGCGCGTGGGGCGCGATCGCCAGCCACTTCGCCTCGTCGAAGGCCTCCGGGGCCCACGGTGCGAAGGGGGCCCGCAGCCATGGCGCGCAGCGTTCCGTGAAGTCCTTCACATCCAGCAGACGGATGTGGTCGCCGTTGATCGCCTCGCACTTCTTCAGGTCGAAGCGGGCCGGGTTGGGGTTCACGTCCGCGATGTCGAAGGCCGCGACCATCTCGTCCATCGTGAAGATGTCCTGGTCGGCGGAGAGTGACCAGCCAAGGAGGGAGAGGTAGTTGAGCAGGCCCTCGGGGAGGAAGCCGCGCTCGCGGTAGAGGTTGAGCGAGGACTGCGGGTCACGCTTGGAGAGCTTCTTGTTGCCCTCGCCCATCACATACGGCAGGTGGCCGAAGGCGGGCACGGACTTCGCGATGCCGAGCTCGATCAGCGCCTTGTACAGGGCGATCTGCCGCGGAGTGGAGGAGAGCAGGTCCTCGCCGCGCAGGACGTGGGTGATCTCCATCAGGGCGTCGTCGACCGGGTTCACGAGCGTGTACAGGGGCGCGCCGTTGGCTCGTACGATCCCGTAGTCCGGGACGTTCTCCGGGGTGAACGTCAGCTCGCCGCGGACCAGGTCCGTGAAGGTGATCGCCTCGTCGGGCATCCGGAAGCGGACGATGGGCGTGCGGCCCTGCGCCTGGAACTCGGCGACCTGCTGTGCGGTCAGCTCGCGGCAGTGGCCGTCGTAGCCGGACGGCTTGCCGGCGGCGCGGGCGGCCTCGCGGCGGGTGTCCAGCTCCTCCTGGGAGCAGTAGCAGTAGTAGGCGTGGCCGGCCTCGATGAGCTTCTGCGCGACGTCCTTGTAGAGGTCCATGCGCTGCGACTGGCGGTACGGCGCGTGCGGGCCGCCGACCTCGGGGCCCTCGTCCCAGTCGAAGCCGAGCCAGCGCATCGAGTCGAGCAGCTGGGTGTACGACTCCTCGGAGTCGCGGGCCGCGTCGGTGTCCTCGATGCGGAAGACCAGAGTGCCGCCGTGGTGGCGGGCGAACGCCCAGTTGAACAGGGCGGTGCGGACCAGGCCCACGTGCGGGTTACCGGTGGGCGAGGGGCAGAAACGGACGCGTACGGGGGAGCCGGGTGCGCTAGCCACGCTTGACAACCTTGTTGGTGAGAGTGCCGATGCCTTCGATGGTGACGGCGACCTCGTCGCCGACGCTGAGGGGGCCGACCCCTGCCGGGGTGCCCGTGAGGATCACGTCGCCGGGGAGCAGCGTCATGGCCTCGGAGATGTTGACGATCAGCTCCTCGATCGAGTGGATCATCTCGGTGGTGCGGCCCAGCTGGCGCTGCTGGCCGTTGACCGTGAGCTGGATGGTGAGATCGCTGGGGTCGAGGTCGGTCTCCACCCAGGGGCCGAGCGGGCAGGCGGTGTCGAAGCCCTTGGCCCGGGCCCACTGCTTCTCGCGTTTCTGCACGTCGCGGGCGGTGATGTCGTTGGCGCAGGTGTAGCCGAGGATGACGTCCTTGACGCGCTCGCGGGGGACCTCGCGGCACATGCGGCCGATGACGACGGCCAGTTCGGCCTCGTGGTGGAGGTCCTCGGAGAAGGACGGGTACTGGATCTCGTCGCCGGGGCCGATCACCGAGGTGGACGGCTTGAAGAAGGCGAAGGGGGCGTCGGGCACCTCGTTGCCCAGCTCGCGCGCGTGCTCGGCGTAGTTGCGGCCGAAGGCCACGACCTTGTTGGGGAGCACCGGCGGCAGCAGCCTGACCTTGCTCAGCGGGACCTTCGTACCGGAGAGCTCGAAGTCCGCGAACGGGATGCCCTTGATGATGTCCAGGACGAGCTCGTCCGGCTTGTCACCCTCGACCACGCCGAAGGCGACGTTCCCGTCGATGGAGAATCTGGCGATGCGCACGGGATGCTTGGCCCCTTGACTGAACCGACTGAAGTCTGACGCTCCAGGCTAGCGCGGCGGGGCGGACCCGAGGGGCGGGCGCCTCGCGCGTGGTCGCGGGCGCCCTGGGCGTCGTACGGAGCGGTTACCGCGCGGCGGTGGCCTGGGCCGGGATGTCCATGAGGACGGTGCGGCGGGGATTGGCCGTGTGGGCCGGGAGTTCGACGGAGTGCTCCGGGTGGTCCGGGGTGTGCAGGTCGTCGGCGTCCTCGAGGTGCGCCAGCGTCGTGCGCCGCGGGTTGGCTATCGTGCGGAACATCATCGTCGTCTTCACGGGTGTCAGGTGCCTTCACAGTTGGGCTGCTGTTGTAAAGCGTCAGGCTAAACATGCAATTCCCTTCTGAAGACATCCAGACTCAATGATCGCCGTGTGAGTTTGCTCACGGATCAATGGGCAAACCGGTCAATTCAGACCTGCAGTCGACCCCCACGAAACGGACATTGGCGGCCTGAAGCCCGCATTCCGCTCCTGATCATGGCGACTGGGACTCCCCTGCTGACCGGTGACTCGTTGCGGTAAGTCCGTTTTGGTGCGGATCACTTTCTACGTCCGGTGACGCAGCCCTCACGTGGTGTCACGGAGGTCACAGCCTGACCCACGGGCCTTGTTGGAGATCCTGCACTGTGCTGGAATTCCACGGACCGCCGCAGGATCGAGCCGGCGCACAGGGGGCGCGACGAGCGCCGAGCGGCGGTGAGAAGGGGGAGCCAGCGCCGGTCACTCACGACCACCGGGGGGCGCAAATTCAGGGCGCCCCCTACGACGCCGACACCGTCCTTCCGTTTACGGAGGGGCGCCTGGTCCAGAGGTTGCGACGCTAGTGCAGGGACGTTTCAAGAGGGATGGCAGTGCTTCGGCGGAGCCGGAGCCGCACGGCGGGACTGGCCCCAATGCCGGCAGTTCCTCGCCCCAGCACGCCCAGAACCCGGGCCTGGCGTCCGGCGACGGCGGGCGTGGTGGCGCGTCCGCAACTTCCGGCGCCACGGCATCCACCGGAGCCACCGGCTCCCCGGGCACCGGTGACTCCGCGGCACCGACCGTGAAGCCGCCGAAGGGCGCCTCCGGCCCCGGATCGCGAATAGCCCTGCGCAACTGGCGCATCTCCACGCGTCTGGTGTCGCTGCTCGCGCTCCCGGTGGTCGCGGCCACCTCGCTGGGCGCGCTGCGCATCAGCGACAACATGAACGACATCCAGCAGCTCGACAACATGAAGCTGCTGACGGACATGACCAAGCAGGCCACCGAACTGGCCGCCGCGCTCCAGGAGGAGCGCGACCAGTCCGCGGGCCCGCTGGCGCACGGCGCCAACGCGACCACCGATGTCGGGGTCAAGGGCCTGCGGGTCAAGACCGACCGCTCCATGGACAACTTCCGCGACGCCGCGGAACTGGTCGACGCCTCCAGCAAGGACGGTGACCTCCAGGGCGTCCGCGACAGCCTCGTCGGCCTGGTCGGTGACCTGAGCAACCTGGCGAAGATCCGTGAGAGCGCGTACGAGGCCGAGCGCAACTCCACCCAGACAGTCGAGGCCTACCACCGTCTGATCACCCACCTGCTCGACCTCTCGCAGGACATGGCGGAGGCCACCAGCAACCCCGAGATGATCCAGCGCACCCGTGCGCTGGCCTCGTTCTCCTCCGCCAAGGAGTACGCCTCCGTCCAGCGCGCGGTCATCGCCGCGGCGCTGCCGCAGGACCCCAAGAGCTCGAACAGCAACCTCTCGGAGAACGACCGGCTGTACGCCGAGTCGGCGCTGGAGAGCGAGAAGTCCGAGCTGCTGAGCTTCCGGAGCATCTACGGCGCGGACAGCGCCGCCTCGCTGCTCGAGCCGATCGAAGACGGCAACCCGACGATCGAGTCCGCCGACACCTACGCCGACCGTGCGCTCAGCCAGGCGAACGGTCTGGCCGACCTGGAGAAGCGTTCCTACCTGGACTGGGTCGACGCCAGCTCGTCCAAGATCGACCAGATGGACCTCATCGAGACCACGCTGCTCGGGCAGATGGAGCAGAAGGCCCGCGAGCTGCGCGCCGAGTCGGAGCGCGAAGCGATCATCTCCGGTGCGCTGATCCTGCTCGTGCTCGGTGTCTCGCTGGTCGGCGCGTTCGTCGTGGCCCGGTCCATGATCCGCTCGCTGCGCAGGCTGCAGGAGACCGCGACCAAGGTCGCCCAGGACCGCCTGCCCGAGCTGGTCAAGCAGCTGTCCGAGTCCGACCCGCAGGACGTCGACACCTCCGTCGAGTCGGTCGGTGTGCACTCCCGGGACGAGATCGGCAAGGTGGCCGCGGCCTTCGACGACGTGCACCGCGAGGCGGTCCGCCTCGCCGCCGAGCAGGCCCTGCTGCGGGGCAACGTCAACGCGATGTTCACCAACCTCTCGCGCCGCTCCCAGGGTCTGATCCAGCGCCAGCTGTCGCTGATCTCCGAGCTGGAGTCCCGCGAGGCCGACCCGGACCAGCTGTCCTCGCTGTTCAAGCTCGACCACCTCGCGACCCGCATGCGCCGTAACGGTGAGAACCTCCTCGTTCTCGCCGGTGAAGAGCCCGGCCGCCGCTGGACCCGCCCGGTCCCGCTCGTCGACGTGCTCCGCGCCGCCGCCTCCGAGGTGGAGCAGTACGAGCGCATCGAGCTGGCCGCCGTGCCGACCACCGAAGTGGCCGGACGCGTGGTCAACGACCTCGTGCACCTGCTCGCCGAGCTGCTTGAGAACGCCACCTCGTTCTCCTCGCCGCAGACCAAGGTCAAGGTCACCGGTCACGCGCTGCCCGACGGCCGCGTGCTGATCGAGATCCACGACACCGGTATCGGTCTCTCCCCCGAGGACCTCGCCGCGATCAACGAGCGGCTCGCCTCGCCGCCCACCGTGGACGTGTCGGTGTCCCGCCGCATGGGTCTGTTCGTGGTCGGCCGCCTTTCGCAGCGGCACGGCATCCGTATTCAGCTCCGCCCGTCCGACTCCGGTGGAACGACCGCGCTGGTCATGCTCCCCGTCGATGTCGCCCAGGGCGGCAAGAAGCCGCAGCCCAAGCCCGGCCAGGGTGGCGCCGGTTCCTCCGGTGGTCCGGCCGCGGCGCAGGCCGCCGCCGGTGTCGCCGCGGCCCGTCGCTCAGGCGCGGGCCAGGGTGGCGGTGCTCTCGGTGCCGGTGCGGGTGCTCCCGGTGGGCGGCTCGGTGCCGCTCCGGGGCCGCGGGCCGCGCTGCCGGGCAGCGGTGGCGGTGCGGGTGGACGTCCCGAGCCGGGTGCGCGCGGACCGCAGGGTCCGTCGGCGCCTCAGCAGGGCGGTCGGCCGGCTCCGGCCGGTGCGGGCGCCGGCTTCGGCGGCCAGGCACCGGGTGCTCCGCAGGGCCTGACGGCCGCGGGCACGGGCGGGCCGTCACAGGGTCAGAACGCGCAGGACGCCGTATCGAACAAGGAATCCGGGCGTGGCAGTGGGCGTCGTGGCCGTCGGCCGCAGCTGCCGCCGCGGGGCGGGGCACGGGCCGAGCTGCCGGGCGGCAACGCGCAGCAGCCGCGCACGCCGAGCTGGAGCGACGAGAACGCGCAGCCGTCGGTGTCGCGCGCCTCGCTCGACACCCCGCGCGGACACGACGAGCAGCGCGACCCGTCGCAGACCGCACCGATGCCACGGATCGACGACCGGCAGGGCCCGGCCTCGACCTCCGGGTTCCCGGCGGTTCCGCGAAACGACGGCCGCCAAGGCCCCGCCGACTTCGGCGCCCCGCAGCAGCCGGGCGCCAACGGGCCGCAGAACACCGGGCAGTTCACACGTCCGGGCACCAGCGCCCCGAATCACACCGGTGAGTTCCCCCGGCCGGACCAGAACTCCGGTGAGTTCCCGCGCCCCGGAGCGGTTCCGCGGAACTCCGGCTCCGGCCAGGACACGGGCCAGTTCGTCCGCCCGGACGTCTTCGGCCAGACCGGGAACCAGCCGGCCCCGCAGGGGTACGACAACAACGGCTCCACCGGCGGTTACGGCTACCCGCCGCAGCCCGGTCGGCAGAACCCGGCGAGCGCCAACGGCACCAACGGCTACGGTGCCGGGCGTCCGCCCGTACCGCCGCGTCCGCAGCAGCGGCCCACCCGCCAGGAGCCCGAGGCGCTGCCGCCGGCCGGCCCTGGTGACGGACGTACGCCGCTGTACGACACTCTCGAGACCAACTGGTTCCACGGTCAGGGCAGCCAGGGCGGACCGCAGCAGGGCAACGGCTCGGCTCCCCCGCCGGCCGCCCCGTCGCAGCCGCCGCACGCTCCCGCCCCTCAGCGTCCCGCAACCGGCAACTGGCGCAGCTCGCCGAATGACGATCTCATTCGGCAGGCGGAGCGCGTACGTCAGCCGGCCGCGGGCGGAGTCACCACCTCCGGCCTGCCGCGCCGGGTACCCAGGGCGAACCTCGTCCCGGGTACGGCTCAGCAGCAACAGCACAACAGCGGTCCGCAGGTCTCCCGTGCGCCTGATGACGTACGCGGCCGGCTGACCAATCTCCGTCGGGGTATTTCGCAGGGTCGCCAGGCCGGTAGCGGTCAGACCGGCAGCTTCCCGAACCCCACTCACCAGCAGGAGCGTTAGTTGAGGCAGATGAGCCAGGCGGCACAGAACCTGAACTGGTTGATCACCAACTTCGTGGACAACACCCCAGGGGTGTCCCACACCGTCGTCGTGTCCGCCGACGGTCTCCTTCTGGCGCTGTCGGAAGGCTTCCCGCGCGACCGGGCCGATCAGCTCGCGGCCGTCGCGTCGGGTCTCACCTCGCTGACGGCCGGGGCCTCCCGGATCTTCGAGGGGGGCGACGTGGCACAGACGGTCGTCGAGATGGAACGCGGCTTCTTGTTCCTGATGTCCGTCTCGGACGGCTCGTCCCTGGCCGTCCTCGCCCATCCCGAGTGCGACATCGGTCTGGTCGGCTACGAGATGGCGCTGCTGGTCGACCGCGCGGGCGCAGTGCTCACGCCCGACCTGCGCGCCGAACTGCAAGGAAGTCTGCTCCACTGACCCGCCCCGGATCCACCCGTCTCACCAAATCACCGTCCGGCCGACACAATCCCCCCACCGGCCACCGTTTGACGGCACGACTGACCGACTTGCTGTCCCGCCCGGAGGATTCATGACCCCGCCCACCGCCTCTCATGATCCGTACGCGGAGCCGTACGGGGACGAAGGCGACGAGCCGCTGGTACGTCCTTACGCGATGACCGGCGGCCGTACCAGGCCGCGCTACCAGCTCGCCATCGAGGCCCTGATCAGCACCACGGCCGACCCGGCGGCGCTCATGGGACTCCTCCCGGAGCACCAGCGCATCTGCCATCTGTGCCGTGAGGTGAAGTCGGTCGCCGAGGTGTCGGCTCTCCTCGCCATGCCGCTCGGCGTGGCGCGGATCCTCGTCGCCGACCTCGCCGAGGCCGGCCTCGTCGCCATCCATCAGCCGGGCGGCGACGAGAGCACCGGCGCGCCCGATGTGACACTGCTCGAAAGGGTGCTCAGTGGACTTCGCAAGCTCTGACGGAGGTCGGGCCACCACCTCCGCGAAGATCGTGGTGGCCGGCGGCTTCGGCGTCGGCAAGACGACGTTCGTCGGCGCCGTCTCCGAGATCAACCCGCTGCGCACCGAGGCCGTGATGACGTCCGCGAGCGCGGGCATCGACGACCTCACCCACACCGGGGACAAGACCACCACCACGGTGGCCATGGACTTCGGCCGCATCACGCTGGACCGGGACCTGATCCTGTACCTGTTCGGTACGCCCGGTCAGGACCGGTTCTGGTTCATGTGGGACGACCTGGTGCGCGGCGCCATCGGTGCCGTGGTCCTGGTGGACACCCGGCGCCTGGCGGACTGCTTCCCGGCGGTGGACTACTTCGAGAACAGCGGTCTGCCGTTCGTCGTCGCGCTCAACGGCTTCGACGGACACCAGCCGTACGCTCCCGAAGAGGTGCGCGAGGCGCTGCAGATCGGTCCGGACGCTCCGATCATCACGACGGACGCCCGACACCGGTCGGATGCCAAGAGTGCCCTGATCACGCTGGTCGAGCACGCTCTCATGGCTCGTCTGAGGTAGCGCTAACGTCACATTCAAGTCGGAAGCGCCATACGGCAGTTGTCGTAGATGTCCCGGAGCCGACTGTGTCCTTTGACACGGTCGGCCACGGTGTTCATAACGTTTCGGCAGAGGAATCGGGTGGTACCGCCACGCGTCGCGGTCGACTCGTGTCGCTGCGCACACGAAGGCCCCGTCATTTGACGGGGCTCGCTCTTTATGACCGTTTTATCTGGGGCTTACATCGCTTGTAATGATCACTTTCCACTGTTTGGAAGAGCGCACGGCCACGTGCTGGAATGCCTGAACTGCCCAATAGTCAAAGACGTACTCATCAGTCGATGACGAACAGGGCTCTGAGACACTGCGGCACAACGAAGGTGCCGACCGCCGAGAGGTTGTTGGTCGAGTGAGGCGAAGCAAGAACGGTCCCGAGCCGTCGTCGGCGCGGGGCAACTTCACCCCGCCGCCGCGCGGAGCGGCGCCCGCCCATGTACCCGGATCGGAGCCAACGGCCGCGCCGGCTCCGAGCGGCGGCCGTTTCTCCCCACGCAACTGGCGCGTGCCGACCCGGCTGAACGCGATCCTGCTCATACCCGTGGTGGTCGGCCTGGTCATGGGCGGCTTCCAGGTGAAGAGCTCGATCGACACCTGGCAGGAGGCCGAGGACGCGGAGAACACCGCGCGCCTGGTCCGGGCCTCCCTGAACTACGCCGACGCGCTCTACGTCGAGCGTGACACCACCGCCGCGCCCCTGCTGAAGGGCAGCGCACAGAGCGCCGAGGACAAGGCGACCGTCACCAAGCTGCGCGCGGCCACGGACAAGGCCGCCGACGCCTTCGACGAAGCGGCCCAGAGCATGCCGTCCAAGCCCGGCCTGGAGCGCCGCCTGAAGCTGTTCCGCGACGAGGAGCCGAAGCTCGCCAAGCTGCGCGCGGCCGCGTACACGAGCAAGCTGACCGGCGTGCAGACCGAAGAGGGCTACGTCGAGGTCGCGCACCCCCTCACCGAGTTCGCCAACGAGCTCGGTCTGGGCACCGGCAACATCACCAGCTACGGCCGGACCGTCTACGCCATCGAGCTCACCAAGGCGGCCCTGTCGCTGCAGCGCTCCATCGGCATGCACCTGCTGATCAAGCCCGGCCCGGACGCCGCGGGCTTCGGCAAGCAGCGCGTCGCCCTCTCCTCGTACGCGTACCTGGAAGGCATCGCCGTCGAGGAGTACATCGGCGGTGGCACCGAGGCGGACGCGCAGAAGCTCGAGGACGCCGAGGCGAAGATCAAGACCGAGGGTGCGGCGATGGCCAAGCAGGCCGCCGCCGACGCCGCCGCGCAGGGCGAGAAGTACGTACCGCCGCCGTCGAACCCGACCGACATGGTCTCGGCGATCGCGACGATGGAGGGCATGGACCCCTCCGTCCGTGAGGCGCTCGGTGAGAAGGGCATCACCGCCCAGAACTGGTGGGCGGTCAACACCCTCAAGTACAACGCCTACCAGCAGATCGAGAACGACCTGGCCGACACCGCGGTGAGCGAGGCCGCGACGATCGCCGACAACGCCAAGCGGGACGCCTTCATCGTGGGTGCCGCCGTCGTGGTCGCCCTGCTCGCCGCGTTCATCCTGGCCGGCATGGTGGCCCGCCAGATGTCCCGCTCGATGCGCCAGCTGCGCAACGCCGCCTTCGGCATCGCCGAGCAGCGCCTGCCGATGCTGGTCGACCAGCTCTCGCGCACCGACCCCGGCCGCGTCGACACCCGGGTCGCGCCGATCCCGATCAACTCGACCGACGAGATCGGCGAGGTCGCCCGCGCCTTCGACCAGGTCCACCGCGAGGCGGTCCGGCTGGCCGCCGAACAGGCCCTGCTGCGGGGCAACATCAACGCGATCTTCACCAACCTGTCGCGCCGTAACCAGTCGCTGATCGAGGGCCAGCTGACCCTGATCACCGACCTGGAGAACAACGAGGCCGACCCGGACCAGCTGGAGAACCTCTTCAAGCTGGACCACCTCGCGACCCGTATGCGCCGCAACGGCGAGAACCTCCTGGTCCTCGCCGGCGAGGAGCCCGGCCGCCGCTGGGACCAGCCGGTCCCGCTGGTCGACGTGCTGCGCGCCGCCTCCTCCGAGGTGGAGCAGTACGAGCGCATCGAGCTCTCCGGCGTCCCGGAGGCCGAGATCCACGGCCGCGCCGTGACCGACCTCGTGCACCTGCTGGCCGAGCTCCTGGAGAACGCCACCACGTTCTCCTCCCCGCAGACCAAGGTCCGCGTCACCGCGACCCGGCTGCCCGACGGCCGCGTGATGATCGAGATCCACGACAAGGGCATCGGCCTCACCGCCGAGGACTTCGCGGACATCAACCACAAGCTGGCCAACCCGCCGACCGTGGACGCCGCGATCTCCCAGCGCATGGGCCTGTTCGTGGTCGGCCGGCTGTCCGACCGGCACGGCATCCGGGTCCAGCTGCGCCCCTCCGGCGAGCAGGCCGGTACGACGTCCCTGGTCATGCTGCCCGACGCGATCACCCACGGTGGTGGCGGCGACTACCAGACGGCCCCGGACGAGTTCACGGTCTCCCAGATCATCCCGGAGCGCAGCTTCCAGGGTGAGGACTTCAACCGCCAGCCGCTGCGTACGGCCGCGGAGCTCGGCTTCGACGACAGCCGCTACTCCGAGGTCCCGGACGACATACGCGAGCTGGATCCCGTAGGCCGCTCCCTGATGCGCGAGGAGCGCCGGGCGGCCCTGGAGTCCCAGAGTCCGCAGAACCCGGGCCAGCAGCCCGCACAGGACGCTTCCGCCCCCTCGTACGCCGACGCCTTCGACGACCTGCAGCAGCCCTACGAGGGCGGCCAGGGCGGCTACCCCGAGCAGCCCGGCGGGTACGACCAGCAGACGGCGTACGACGAGCGGCAGCAGACGCCGTACGAGGAGCAGCAGCGTCCGGCGTACGACGAGCCGTACTACGCGCCGAACGGGGGCCTGCCGCAGAGCGACACGTTCTCGTCCAACGGCGGCTACCCCGAGCCCTCCTATCCGGAGCCGGTCCAGGAGGACCACTCGGCGCCCCGCGGCTCCGCGCCGGAGACGTTCGCGGCCTTCGAGGAGCGCCGCTACCAGGACGACTGGCCGCAGCAGAACGACTACCAGAACGGCTACGGGTCCGAGTACGCTCCGGAAACGGAGTCCACGCAGGCCGCTGACGCGAGTGAAAGCGACCACGTAGGCTTCGACCGTCCGGGACCGGCCCCCTCCGCGTCTCACGAGCTGACCGACGCCGGACTGCCCCGCCGCGGATCCACCCCCGCGAACGGCAACGGCTCGCGGCCCGTGAACCAGGAGCAGCCGGCCTCCGCACCGGAAAGCAACGGCAGCGGCAATGGCGACTGGCGCTCGGCGAACGACGCGCGCTGGCAGCAGGCCGCACAGCTCCGCAAGCCCAAGGCGGGCGGAGTGACCGCCTCCGGCCTGCCGCGGCGGGTACCCAAGGCCAACCTGGTCGAAGGCACCGCCGAAGCGACCCCTCAGGGTGGCCCACAGGTCTCCCGCGCTCCCGAGGACGTCCGGGGCAGGCTGAGCAACCTGCGCCGCGGTGTCCAGCGGGGCCGCAGCGCGGGAAGTGAAACGAACGGCCAGGCCACTAGGAATCAACACAGTGGTCCTGACAGCACCTACAACCAGGAGCGTTAGTGTGAGCCCGATGAGCCAGGCGGCGCAGAACCTGAACTGGTTGATCACCAACTTCGTGGACAACACCCCCGGGGTGTCGCACACGGTGGTGGTCTCCGCCGACGGACTCCTTCTGGCGATGTCCGAAGGCTTTCCGCGCGACCGCGCCGACCAGCTCGCGGCGGTCGCCTCCGGTCTGACCTCACTGACCGCCGGTGCCTCGCGCATCTTCGAGGGCGGCAGTGTGAACCAGACGGTTGTGGAGATGGAGCGGGGATTCCTGTTCATCATGTCCATCTCCGACGGTTCGTCGCTCGCAGTACTTGCACACCCGGAGGCGGACATCGGCCTCGTCGGGTACGAGATGGCGCTTCTGGTGGACCGTGCCGGTACGGTCCTCACCCCTGATCTGCGTGCGGAGCTCCAAGGGAGCCTTCTCAACTAACAGTCAGACGGTGCGTTTTGGCGTCCCGTGGCCGTAAGGTTTCGGGACGCGGCTCCACAGTGATGGGTGCCAGGCACAGTCGGAGGAGGAGAAAGTGGCAACACCCCCAGGCGGTTCGTCTTCGGGCAACTGGTCATACGGCCCTGCCCAGGGCCCGGGTCAGGACGACGGGTCGGCGAACCGGTACAACTTCCCCTCCGCACCGAGCCAGCGGCGGCAACCGTACGCGCCTCAGGGTCCGCAGGGTCCCGGGCCGTACGACCAGCCGCATCAGCCCCGCATCCAACCGGTGCAGCCGCAGCGACGCTCCCCTGAGCCGGCGCCCGCCGGGGCGACGAGCAACCCCCTGGTGCGCCCGTACGCCATGACCGGCGGCCGGACGCGCCCGCGCTACCAGCTCGCCATCGAGGCACTGGTGCACACCACCGCGCAGCCGCATCAGATGCAGGGCCAGCTGCCCGAGCATCAGCGGATCTGCAACCTCTGCCGAGAGATCAAGTCGGTGGCCGAGGTCTCGGCTCTCCTCACGATCCCCCTCGGCGTGGCCAGGATCCTCGTCGCCGACTTGGCGGAGGCGGGCCTGGTCGCCATCCATCAGCCCGGCGGCGACGAGAACGCCGGCGGCCAGCCAGACGTGACACTGCTCGAAAGGGTGCTCAGTGGACTTCGCAAGCTCTAGCGGAGGGCCTTCCCGCTCCACCACGTCCGCGAAGATCGTGGTGGCTGGCGGCTTCGGCGTGGGCAAGACCACGTTCGTCGGCGCCGTCTCGGAGATCAACCCGCTGCGCACGGAGGCCGTCATGACGTCTGCTTCGGCAGGCATCGACGACCTCACCCACACCGGGGACAAGACGACCACGACGGTCGCCATGGACTTCGGCCGCATCACCCTGGACCAGGACCTCATCCTGTACCTGTTCGGCACCCCCGGTCAGGACCGGTTCTGGTTCATGTGGGACGACCTGGTGCGCGGTGCCATCGGCGCGGTCGTCCTGGTCGACACCCGCCGTCTCGCCGACTGCTTCCCCGCGGTCGACTACTTCGAGAACAGCGGACTCCCGTTCGTCATCGCCCTCAACGGCTTCGACGGACAGCAGCCGTACAACCCGGACGAGGTCCGTGAGGCCCTCCAGATCGGCCCCGACACCCCGATCATCACGACGGACGCCCGCCACCGGGCTGACGCGAAGTCGACGCTGATCACGCTTGTGGAGCATGCGCTGATGGCGCGACTGCGCTAGCCGCGCGGTGCAGGTGCACGAAGGGGGCGCCCTCTCCGTTTGGAGAGGGCGCCCCCTTTTGGCGTGCTGCGTGCGGCTACTGGGCTGCCCCTGCGGGTAGTTGGCCGCCTGCGGGCCGTTTGTGGCTTGTCGCGCAGTTCCCCGCGCCCCTTCGGGGGCGCTGGTGTCAGCGCCAGCTGTGTGGGGCCCGGAAGCCGGGCTCGCGTTCCAGGCGGCGCCAGCCTGCCCTGGCGCGGCCTCGGTGGGTCGGCTCGGTGGGCGGCTGGGCGGCGGCGCGGGCGAGGAGGATGGCCGTGATGGCGGCGACTTCCTCGGGCTCGGCGTGGCCCTTCTCGACGCGGATGTCAGGGGTGTTCATAGGTCTCAGTCTCCGTGAGAGAGGTTTCCGCGCGGGTAGCGCAGAGGGTCCGCTGGGTTACTGCGGAGGGTTGCCGTGCTTGCGGGAGGGCAGGTCTGCGTGCTTGGTGTGCAGCATCGCCAGGGACTTGATCAGGACCTCGCGGGTTTCCGCGGGGTCGATCACGTCGTCGACCAGACCGCGCTCGGCCGCGTAATACGGGTGCATCAGTTCGGACTTGTACTCCTTGACCATCCGCGCCCGCATCGCCTCGGGGTCCGGGGCCTCGGCGATCTGCCGGCGGAAGATGACGTTGGCCGCGCCTTCCGCGCCCATCACCGCGATCTCGTTCGTCGGCCAGGCGTACGTCAGGTCGGCACCGATGGACTGGCTGTCCATGACGATGTACGCACCTCCGTAGGCCTTGCGCAGGATCAGCGAGATCCGCGGCACGGTCGCGTTGCAGTAGGCGTAGAGCAGCTTCGCTCCGTGCCGGATGATCCCGCCGTGTTCCTGGTCGACACCGGGGAGGAACCCGGGGACGTCGAGGAAAGTGACGATCGGGATATTAAAAGCGTCACACATCTGGACAAAGCGCGCAGCTTTTTCCGAAGCCTCGATGTCGAGGACCCCGGCGAGCGTCTGCGGCTGGTTGGCGATGATGCCGACGACCTGGCCGTCGAGCCGGGCCAGCGCGCAGATGATGTTGCGGGCCCAGCGCTCGTGGACCTCCAGGAAGTCGCCGTCGTCGACGATCTCCTCGATCACCTTGGCCATGTCGTACGGCCGGTTGCCGTCCGCCGGGACCAGGTCGAGGAGGACCTCGCTGCGGCGGTCCAGGGCGTCCGTGGAGTCCACCCGGGGCGGGTTCTCGCGGTTGTTCTGCGGGAGCATCGACAGGAGGTAGCGGACCTCGGCAAGGCACGTCTCCTCGTCGTCGTAGGCGAAGTGGCAGACGCCGGAGGTCTCCGCGTGTACGTCCGCGCCGCCGAGGCCGTTCTGGGTGATCTCCTCGCCGGTGACCGCCTTGACCACGTCCGGGCCGGTGATGAACATCTGGCTGGTCTCGCGGACCATGAACACGAAGTCGGTCAGCGCCGGGCTGTAGGCCGCGCCGCCCGCGCACGGGCCCAGCATCACCGAGATCTGCGGGATCACCCCGGACGCCTTGGTGTTGCGCTGGAAGATGCCGCCGTACCCGGCAAGCGCCGAGACGCCCTCCTGGATACGGGCCCCCGCACCGTCGTTGAGGGACACCAGCGGCGCGCCGGCCGCGATGGCCATGTCCATGATCTTGTGGATCTTCGTGGCGTGGGCCTCGCCCAGCGCGCCGCCGAAGATGCGGAAGTCATGGGCGTAGACGAAGACCGTGCGGCCCTCCACCGTGCCCCAGCCGGTGATCACACCGTCCGTGTACGGCTTCTTGCCCTCCAGACCGAACCCGGTCGCCCGGTGCCGGCGCAGCTGCTCGACCTCCCGGAAGGAACCCTCGTCGAGCAGCAGCTCGATGCGCTCCCGGGCGGTCAGCTTGCCCTTGGCGTGCTGCGCCGTCGTCGCCTTCTCGCTCGGCCCGGCCACCGCCTGCGCGCGGATCTCGTGCAGCTCGGCCACGCGCCCGCGGGCGTCGGTCGGCTCGCTCGTGGACTCACCCGGCGCCTCATCCAAAACGGTCATGTAGCGACCTTACGAAGGACAGCAAGGAAAGAGGGCCGTCGACTCCGTACAGTCTCCGGCCTGTTTTCCTGGTACCCCTGAACAGAACCACGACGGCATGCAGCCTTTCCGACTGGTCAGAGGGGATCCGGCTTGTAGGGGTCGCACAAAGTCGTCAGCCGAGAGCCACCTCACATTCACGTGGGGCACATGCCATCGCCGGAGTGAAACTCGAGCGTGGTTCGACGGCCGGTCGAGGGTACCCGAGGTGACCGCTCGACTCCGTTTCAAGAACATGGCGCGGAAGACGTTGAAGCTCGAACGGAATAGGTCTACGGTCGGCCGTGTTGAGCTCGTTGAATGTTCAACATCACCGGCCGTGGTCTCCGCCCGGAGCCGCGACCCGTCCCCTTTGGAGCAGATCATGGGCATCTTCGGCCGCAAGGAAGACACCACCGAGACCGCCGCTGCCGAGTCCGCCTCGGCGGCGCCCGACCTGGCCGCCCTGACCGGCGACTACACCATCGACCCGTCGCACTCCTCGATCGGGTTCGTCGCCCGCCACGCCATGGTCACGAACGTCAAGGGCAAATTCCTCGACTTCACCGGCTCGCTGCACCTGGACGGCACCGACCCGGCGCAGTCCACCGCCACCATCGACGTCAAGATGGACAGCGTCGACACGGGTTCCGCGGACCGTGACGGGCACCTGAAGAGCTCCGACTTCTTCAAGATCGAGGAGTTCCCGACGATGACCTTCCGCTCCACCAAGGCGGAGGCCCTCGGCGCCGAGGACTACCGGATCACCGGCGACCTGAGCATCCTCGGTGTCACCAAGCCGCTCACCATCGACCTGGAGTTCAACGGCGCCGCGAAGGACCCCTTCGGCAACGAGCGCGTGGGCTTCGAGGGCAAGGCGGAGATCAAGCGCTCCGAGTGGGGCCTGACCTGGAACGCGGCGCTGGAGACCGGCGGCGTCCTGGTCTCCGACAAGATCAAGCTGAACTTCGACATCTCGGCGATCAAGAACGCGTGACGCTCCGCGACAGCGCCGGTGAGCCTCGGCTCACCGGCGCTTCGTCAACTCCCGGATGATTGCGGCCACTTGATCCGCCCGGCGCTGCGGGGTCCGGGCGCGCAGGAGGCCCAGCATGACCTGGTAGCGGTCGGTCCTGCCCAGCTTCTCGAAGGCCGCCCTGGCGCGGTGGTTCTCGTCCAGGGCCGCAGCCAGTTCCGCCGGGACCGTCGCCTCCTTCTGCGACTCGTACGCCGCCTCCCAACGCCCGTCCGCCTTGGCCACGTTCACTTCCGCAAGTCCCGCGGGGCGCATCCGGCCGGCGTCGGTCAGCTCCGCCACCCGCCGCACGTTGACCATCGACCAGAGGCTGCCCGGCCTGCGCGGAGTGATCCGCTGGAGGAAGTACGACTCGTCGAGCGCCCTGCGCTGACCCGTGATCCAGCCGTGGCAGAGAGCCACGTCATTGACGTCGGCGGCGGTGACGGAGGGGATGCCCGAGCCCTTCTTCGCGACCTTCACCCACAGGCCGGGGTGCGGCGCCGGGTGGGCGGTGAGCCAGGCGTCCAGGTCGGCGACGGACGCGAAGGGGCGGGGCTGCGGCTCGTCGGGAGACGTCATGGGGAAACCGTAGGCGCGCCCTCTGTGCCGCGTCGTCACCGTCGCGATCACGCCACGAAGGAACTAGGTGGTTGGCCGGTTTTCGGTCCTTGTGCACGCGCTCACAGCGTCCACATAATCCAGCAACCAGGAATTGACCGGTCCATGCCAGAAGCTTCATGTCGGCCATGAAGCGGCGTCGGCCGGTCGATTGCCAACCCCCCACGGAAGGCGTCACGTTGAAGACTCTCCTCAAAGCCCTCAAGAGATGCGCGGTCGCCGGTGCGGCCGTGCTCGCGGTCGTCAGCCTTCAGCCCGTGTCCTCGGCGCAGGCCGCCCCCGCGCCCGTCGTCGGCGGAACCCGCGCCGCGCAGGGCGAGTTCCCGTTCATGGTCCGGCTCTCCATGGGCTGTGGCGGCGCGCTCTACACCCAGCAGATCGTGCTCACCGCCGCGCACTGCGTGAGCTCGACCGGCCCCAACACCAGCATCACCGCCACCGCCGGCGTCGTGGACCTCCAGTCCACCTCCGGCCGCGTCCAGGTCCGCTCGACCTACGTCTACCGGGCCCCCGGCTACAACGGCACCGGCAAGGACTGGGCCCTCATCAAGCTCGCCCAGCCGATCAACCTGCCGACGCTGAAGATCGCCACGACCAACCAGTACAACACCGGCACCTTCACCGTCGCCGGCTGGGGCGCCGCCAGCGAGGGCGGCGGCCAGCAGCGGTACATGCTCAAGGCGACCGTGCCGTTCGTCAGTGACGCCACGTGCCGGACCTACAGCGGGTACAGCGGCCTCGTCGCGAACGAGGAGATCTGCGCGGGGTTCGCCTCCGGCGGGGTCGACACGTGCCAGGGTGACTCCGGTGGGCCCATGTTCCGCCGTGACGCGTCCAACGCGTGGGTTCAGGTCGGCATAGTCAGCTGGGGCATCGGGTGTGCCCGGCCGAACGCGCCGGGTGTCTACACCGAGGTGTCCACTTTCGCCTCCGCGATCGCCTCGGCGGCGTCCTCGCTCTGAGTTTCCTGTCTCGTACGGCTTGATGGGCCCCGGCGCGGACGTGTGCGCCGGGGCCCTTGTCGGTCGGCTGCGGGTGCGTTGTGGCTGGTCGCGCAGTTCCCCGCGCCCCTTCGGGGCGCTGCCCCACCGAGCGTCTTTTAGAACCCTCCGCCGAAGTCCCCGCCTCCCCCGAAGTCGCCTCCGCCGAAGCCGCCGCTGAAGTCGTCCGTGTTGAAGTCGGCGCCGGAGACGTCGCCGCCCTCGTAGCCGCCGGTGCCGAAGTCGCCGTAGCCGGAGCCGTAGTCGGCCGCGTAGGCGGGGGTGGCCATCATGGAGCCGAGCATGGTGCCGATCAGGAGGCCGGGCAGGATGCCGCCGCCGAAGTAGCCGCCCGCCCAGGGGCCGTACGCCGGGCCCGCCTCCCAGTACGGGCGGCGGCCGGAGTCGGTGTCCACCTCGCGGACCAGCGGATCGCGGCCGTCGGCCAGCCGGGACCGGTCGGCCGCGCAGACGGGCACCTCGCGGGGTGCGCCGCCGGACGGCGTCCAGGTCTCGTCTGCGACGGACGGACCGTGCCGCGGATCGAAGAAGCAGGGCGGACGGCGTTCGGGCAGCGGGCTCTTCTCCCGCCTCGCCGCCAGCCGGGCCAGCGCGAAGCGGCCGTCCTCCAGGGACTGTGTGACGGCACGGACGTGCTCGGGTTTCTCGGCCTCCGCCATGTGCGTCTTCGCCTTGTCGTAGGCGTCGAGCGCGTGCTCGTAGTCCTCCCGCATGGCGTCGTCCGCGCCGGGCTCGCCCGGATGGAAGTCGAGGCGGTCCAGTTCCTCGCCGAAGGCGGTGATGTCCTCGTCGACGACGACCCGCAGCTTCTCCAGCGCGGCCCGCTGCTCCTCCTCGTGCCGACGCCGGTTGCGGCGGACGATCGTGTACGCGCCCGCGCCGCCGGCCGCCAGCACCGCGCCGATCGTGATCAGCCCGGCGACCGGCACGCCGTCGTCGGTGCCGGTGGAGCCCCAGGAGGACGGGGCCGAGCCGCCCATGTTGGCCAGGGCCCGGTCGGTGAAGGCGGTGAGCTGGCTCTGGGTGGTCGGCTCGTCCTGCACGCTGGTGACGAGGTTCCGCACGGCGTCGTTCGAGAGCACGGACGAATCGGCCCGGGCCTGGAAGTCGTCACCCAGGCGGATCGCGTAGGCGCCCGTGATGCCCGTCGCGGTGCGCAGGTTCTCGAAGAGGTTCTCGGTGGGTTGGTCGGCGGGCAGAACCGCCACGAACAGCGGCTTGTCCGCGTCCTTGATCTGCTCGGCGAGCGCGTCCGCGTCCGACGTCGACAGCTGCGCGGAGGCGGCCGGGTCGACGTAGACGGGGCTCTCCTTGAGTGCTTCGGCTACGGCCGAGACGCTCGTGGCCGCGGAGGCGCGCGGGGCGTTCGCCGCTACGACGGTCAGCGCGGCGAGCGCCAGGGCGATCAGCAGTCCGATGAAGCCTCGGCGCGGTATCGCGACCTTCATACTGTCGAAAGTACCTGAAAGACCCGTGGATCGGGCGTCTCCGTCGGTGGGAGATGCGGGCCGCGCACCGCATCTCCCACCCGGCCCGTACCTCAGGCCTCCCGGTAGGCCGCCGTCAGTTTCTGCACGGCCGCCGCATAGCGTCCCGTCGTCAGGAGGTGATCGGCGTCGGCGAACGGCTTCGCCACCGCCGCCGTCATCTTCGTGCCGCTCCTCTCCTGGACGATCAGCCGCGCCTTGCCGACGATCGCGCGGCCGGCCTCCGTCGACCCGGCCTTCTCCGCCAGCGCCGCGGCGATCCCGAGCGCCTTCAGCGTGGCCGCCCCGCCCTGCGGGACCTTCGTCAGCGTGGTCAGGCCCCAGCCGTACGGGAACTGCGGGTCGTACGCCGAGTCGCCGACGTTGATCGGCAGCTGCGCCTGCGACTTCGGCCAGGTCACGGGAAGCTGCCCGGTGAACGGGCGCCTGCCGTACAGCACGTCCGCCACCTACTCGGTGCCGCCGTCGCCGACGAAGTGCTTGGCGGTGGCGAGCACCTTGTCGTTCCGGTCCAGGTCCCGTCCGTCCGCACGGCCCTGGAGACCCTGGATGACCGTCTCCATGGACTCGACGAGGGCGGGGTCCTCGCCGAAGGACTCGTAGGAGCGGCCCCAGCGTTCGTCGCGGGTGACGCAGAGGCAGGGCGCGAAGTCCCACGGGATGCCGGTGGCCCGGACCTCGGCGGCGGTCACCGCGCCCGCCTTGTGAGCGAGCCCGGGATCGCGGCTCGCTCCGATGCCGATGTTGTGCGGCATGATCGTCGCGCCGACCAGGTTGTTGTGGCCGTGCACCGCGTCGACGCCGTAGATCAGCGGGATCTGGAAGCGGGTCGCCTGGGCCCGCAGCTGGAAGCCGTCGATCATCTTCGCCCAGGCCTCGGGGGTGTTGGGCGTCGGCGTCGAGCCGCCGCCGGAGAGCAGCGAGCCGAGGTCGTACGCCGCGATGTCACCCGGCGCGGTGAGCGCTCCGCGTTCGGCCTGGGTCATCTGACCGGCCTTCTCGGCCAGGGTCATGCGGGAGAGGAGATCGGCGACGCGCCTCTTCAGCGGCAGCTTGGTGTTCAGGTAGGGCAGTCCGTGCGCGTCGACCACGACCTGCGGTGTCTCGGCCGGGGCCTTGGCACCGGTGACCGTCAGCTTCAACGGGACCGTCTCCGCGGACTCGGCGGACCGGTCCTTGAGAGTGGGGACCTGGACGGTGCGGGTCGTGCCGGAGGCGGTGCCGGCGGGGAAGGTGATCGTGCCGGTGACCGGGGTGTAGTCCTTGCCGGGGGTCGCGGTACCGCCCGCCGTCTCGTAGACGACGGTCACGGGTTCGTCGATCGGAGCGGACCCGGTGGTGACGACGGAGATCTTCACGCCCGCCGTGCCGCCCTCCCCTACCGGGTACACGGCGGCGCCGGTCGTGACGGACGCGCGCAGCGACTGATCCGCCTTGCCGTAGAGCTCGACGCCGTCCATGGCGAAGTCGCTCTTGACGCCGACCGGGAGCGTGACGGCGTAGCCCCACATCTCGGTGAGGCCGAGGACCTGGTCGATGCCGCCGACGGGCTGGTAGTCCGTGCGATACGTGAAGTCGGTGAAGGGGATCTCGATCTGTTTCCAGCCACTGAAGTCGTCCGTGAAAGAGGTCGTCCACAGCTCGGAGGCCTCGCCGTTGGCGCCGCCGTCCTTGAGTTCGAAGGCGATCTTCTTGCCGTTGTTCCGGCCGTCCCACCAGAAGCGGATGCCCTTGCCGGCCGACCAGTCGTGGGCCGGCTTGTCGAAGGCGAAGTTGTGGGTGAAGCCGCCGTAGCCGCTGATGTCGTAGCTGCCGGCCAGGACCTTCTCGCCCTCGGGGGCGTCTGATCTCGGGCTGAGCTGGAGGGCGGGCGGGTCGTCGGTGTCGCTGCCCCAGGTGAAGAGGCCCTCTGCGGGCGGGCTCGCGAAGGGGACCTCGCCCTCGAAGCGGTCGACGGGGACGGGAGTGGGTTCATCGGCGCCGGCCGCCGCGCTCGCGGCGGTCAGCGGCAGCAATCCGGTCAGCAGGGCGGCGGAGACGAGCAGGGCGGTTCGTCGCATGGAACGCACAGAGCTTCCCCCTTGGCTCTCTTGGTCCACACTTACCTCACGGCGTGAGTGAACTGGTGCCCCAGAGAGCCGTCAAGGCACCCGGCCACCCTGAACTCGCACCAGACGACTTTGCCCGGATCCCGCTCCCTCACGCCCCACTTGTCGGCCAGCGCGGCCACGAGCAGCAGGCCGCGGCCGTGTTCCAAGTACACCGGCCCCAACCTCACCGTGACACCAGAACCTTGGGCCGCGTTCCTTGGGCTCGCGCGGCAGGACAGGCACGTGTAGGAAGAGGGGGAAACCGCGCCCCGCCCCAGCCACAGGAGCGGCCTCCCATGACTCGTCACTCCCCTCCGTACAGCCGCCCCAGATCCACCAGCACCACATCACCGGCCGCGTCCGCCGACGCCCTCAGGTCGTCGGTGAAGCCGGCGCCGCTGTAGCAGGCCAGGCGTACCGCCGAGGTGTCCTGGCCGCGCCCTGCGAGCAGGGACTTGATGTGGCGGAGCCGGTCGAGGTGGCCGGTGCCCATGACGCGGTCCCATTTCGCTTCCCCGAGGGAGAGCAGCACGCCGTTGTCCTGGCCCACCGCCCCGCGCACCACGACGTCGACCTCGTGGCTGGTGCGGGTGTGCGGGTCGGCGACCGTGCCGTACGAGACGTCGATCGGCATCCCGCCGAAGGTCTCCGGCGCGGCGAAGTGCAGTACCCAGTCACGGCAGACCTGCTCGAAGTGCGGGCCCACGACGCCCGACTGAAAACGGCTCTGTGCGCTGCGCCAGACCTGTTCGGCCAACCCCCGGTCGAGGAGCGGGAGTCTGGGCCGCGCGATGGCGTGGTCGAAGGCGATCAGTGGTTCGCCGACCCGGTAGACGCTCCGGTTGCGGCGGAAGGCGTCCACTTCTCGTCGTACGAGACCGCAGTCCTGGAGGACGGTCAGCGGGTGGGTGATGTCGCTGGTCGGCCGTTCCAGGCAGCCGGCGATGCCGCCGGCTGTCGCGTTTCCGGTGGCCAGGGCGGCGAGGACGGAGTGGTACAGGGCCCGGTCTCGGAGATCGGACTCGTCGGCGAGGAGGTATCGGGCCTCGCGGTAGAGAGGTGAGCGTGGGGAGAGCGCTGTACGGCAGACCCAGGCGTCGAAGTCGGCGAGGCCGTCCGGGACGTCGTCGCGGACGAACTCCCTGCGGTAGGCGGGCGTACCGCCGACGACGCTGTGGACGAGCAGCGCGAGGCGGTGATCCGTGATGCCCCAGAATGCTGCCGCCTGCCGGAAGTCCAATGGTTGGACGACGAGTTCGAGTCCCGCGCGGCCCCGCAGCGGCGACGTACCGCTGAGCAGCTTGCCCATGAAGGAGAGCGAACTGCCGCACAGCAGCAGCCTGGTCCGCGACCGCAGGCGTTCGGGGCGGCGCGGCCCGTAGGCGACTTGGACGATGGAGGGCAGGGACGGCGTCGCGCGGGCGAGGTAGGGGAACTCGTCGAGGACCACGGGCACGGGGCGGTCCCGGCCGAGCGCGAGGAGAGCGTCGACGGCGTGCTCCCACCGGTCGAACCGCATGGGCGCCACGGCACCGGTGTACTGCGCGAGTTCCTCGCCGAAGCGCCTCAGGGACTCCGCTTCGGTGGCCTCGTACGCGCAGAAGTAGAAACCGCCGGCTGCCCGTGCCAACGAGTCGAGCAGGAAGGACTTGCCCTGACGGCGACGCCCGGACACCACGGCCATCGTGGCTTCCGGGCCGTCATCCGCGGCGAACGCCGTCAGTTCGCTCCACTCCCAGTCGCGGGCGAACATGTCCGGCGGCTTGGCGAGAGCGACGGGCTTACGCGGCATGAGTGACCTCCGGGTCTCACGCTAGAGGAACCGCACTTCCGGGAAGTACGTTTCCCTGAACGAGCGCCAGGACCGGATGGTCACCGCCCAACTCACTCGGCGGGCTCGACCCCCGCCCGCAGCAGCCCATACGCGTACGCGTCCTCCAGCGCCTGCCAGGACGCGGCGATGACGTTCTCGCCGACGCCCACTGTCGACCACTCGCCCTCGCCGTCGGAGGTGGCGATGAGGACGCGGGTCGTGGACTGGGTGCCGTGCTTGCCTTCGAGGATGCGGACCTTGTAGTCGACGAGCTCGAGGTTGGCGAGCTGCGGGTAGATCTTCTCCAGGGCGACGCGCAGGGCGCGGTCCAGGGCGTTGACGGGGCCGTTGCCCTCGGCGGTGGCGACGATGCGCTCGCCCTTGGCGAAGAGCTTGACGGTGGCCTCGTTGGCGTGGGTGCCGTCGGGGCGGTCCTCGACGAT
Source organism: Streptomyces sp. NBC_00457 (assembly GCF_036014015.1). NCBI lineage: Bacteria > Bacillati > Actinomycetota > Actinomycetes > Kitasatosporales > Streptomycetaceae > Streptomyces > Streptomyces sp. NBC_00457. The sequence continues at coordinate 3,557,270 of NZ_CP107905.1, forward strand.
CGCGCGCCAGGACTCGACCTCGAAGTACTTCAGCGGCCTGCCCTCGACCTCGGCACGCAGCAGCAGTTCGAAGGACGCGTCGGCCGCTTCGTACGTGTAGCCCTTGAGCTCGCGCTCCTTCACCCGCTCGACGACCCGGCCGACCAGCTCACGGTCGTCGCCGAGGTCGACGCCGAGTTCCTTGCCCTTGAGCTCGATGGAGGCGCGGCCCGCCATGTCGGAGACCAGCATGCGCATGGTGTTGCCGACCTGCTCGGGGTCGATGTGCTGGTACAGGTCGGGGTCGACCTTGATCGCGGAGGCGTGCAGTCCGGCCTTGTGCGCGAAGGCGGAGACGCCGACGTAGGGCTGGTGGGTGGAGGGGGTGAGGTTCACGACCTCGGCGATCGCGTGCGAGATCCGGGTCATCTCGCGCAGGTGGCCGTCGGGGAGGACCTTCTTGCCGTACTTCAGCTCCAGGGCGGCGACGACGGGGAAGAGGTTGGCGTTGCCGACGCGCTCGCCGTAGCCGTTCGCCGTGCACTGCACATGCGTGGCGCCCGCGTCCACCGCCGCGAGGGTATTGGCGACCGCGCATCCCGTGTCGTCCTGGGCGTGGATGCCGAGCCGGGCGCCCGTGTCGGCCAGGACCGTGGAGACGACCGCCTGGACCTGCGCCGGGAGCATGCCGCCGTTGGTGTCGCAGAGGATCACGACGTCGGCGCCGGCCTCCGACGCCGTACGGACGACGGCCTTGGCGTACTCGGGGTTGGCGCGGTAGCCGTCGAAGAAGTGCTCGCAGTCGACGAAGACGCGGCGGCCCTGCTCCTTCAGGAAGGAGACCGTGTCGCGGACCATCTCCAGGTTCTCGTCGAGCGTGGTGCGCAGCGCGAGTTCGACGTGCCGGTCATGGGACTTGGCGACCAGCGTGATCACCGGGGCGCCGGACTCCAGCAGCGCCCTGACCTGGTGGTCCTCGCTCGCCTTGCCGCCCGCGCGCCGGGTGGCGCCGAAGGCGACCAGCTGGGCGTGCTGGAAGGCGATCTCCGCCTGCGCCCGTGCGAAGAACTCCGTGTCCCGCGGGTTGGCGCCGGGCCAGCCGCCCTCGATGAAGCCCACGCCGAAGTCGTCCAGGTGCCGCGCGATGGCCAGCTTGTCCGCGACGGTGAGGTTGATGCCCTCCCGCTGCGCGCCGTCGCGCAGGGTGGTGTCGAAGACGTGGAACGAGTCGTCGAGCTCGCTGGTTTCCGTCATGGTGTGTTGGCTCCTGATGAGGGGATCTCGGTCGTTACCGGAATGACCGGCTCCACCGTCCTCCAATGATCCCTCGCGCTGCGCTCCCGGCTGTAGGTGGGCCAGAAAAGCGAAAAACCCCTCGCGGGTGCGAGAGGTCTGCGCGCGGGTCGAGGACGACGGTGTCCGCCCGTACCTGGTCGTACGTGGCGGTCACTGCGGACCGGCGCGCCTGCTGCCAATAATCGTGGCGAACGAGAGCACGGGGGCAGTCTGGCACAGCTTTCCCCCGCGCTCACCGTCCGTCTCAGGATGCGAACAGTCGGTTGATCAGGGCGCCAAATCTCAGTGCGCCTCGGTGACGTCGTAGGCGGTCCGCGACTGTCCTATCTCCTCGTCGTCGGTGACACCGCCGCTCGCCAGGGCCCCGCCGAGGAGGGCGGTCAGGAGCACGGCTGCGGCGACCGGCGCCCACCGCAGTGGCCGCGGACGCCGGAGCGGCACGGCCTCCATCGGTTCGCTCCGGGCCGGCGGCGTCACCACCAGGGGGCGCTCAGTGGGGCGCCCTGCGTCCACCGCAGCAAGCCCGACGAAACCACCCGCGTCCACCGCGGCACCCGCATCCACCGAGCCGCACGCGATGCGGCTGCGCGCGTCGACCCACGCCTCGGCCTCCGTCCCGCGCAGCCCGCACGCCGACACGAACGCGGCGACGAGTTCGGCGCGGGGCAGCCGTTCGCGGCCCAGCATGGTCGCCGCCGTGGAGTACGGGAGGGTGTGGCCCGCGTCCGCCGCACGGCGTTCCAGCCGGCGGTAGCTCAGGCCCGACCAGGCCTTGAGGCGGCGCAGTGCGGCGACGAAGGCGGCGGCGTCGGTGTCGGGCGGTGTGGGCGGTGCGGTGGTCATCGTGATTCCCCCCTGGTGAGCTGGACGTACACAGACTCGCACAAGCTCGAACGCCCTGGCAGCTTGAGCAACGGCGAACGCGGCGGTCAACCTCGGTGCGGATTCCCGCCGTTGGAGGTCACATGGGTCCGTCTCACCGCTCCCGCTCCCGCCGCCGCCTCGCCGGTGCGGCCGCCGCCGTACTGGCGCTGCTGCTGCTCGGCGCTCCCCCGGCCGAGTCACGGCCGCCGCACGACGTCGACCCGGTCGCCGACTTCGTCCACCGCACCTGGCCCAAGGGCGCCGGCGGCACCGTGCTCGCCGCACACGGTGACGAACTCGCGTACTGCGCCGGGTTCGGCACGTCGGACCGCGCCGCCGGCACCCCCGCGAGCTGCCGCACGGTGTACGACGTCGGGTCGGTCACCAAGCAGTTCACGGCGGCCGCGATCGTGAAACTGGAGGCGATGGGCCGGCTCCGGGTGAGCGACCGCATCAGCCGGTACCTCGGGCCGGTGCCGGACGACAAGCGCGCCATCACGATCGAGCACCTGCTCACCCACACATCGGGCCTGGTCGAGGGGCTCGGCGACGACTACGACCCGCTCTCCCGCGACGAACTGGTGCGCGGGGCGCTGGCGTCGAAGCTCCGGTCGGCGCCGGGAGCGGAGTTCTCCTATTCCAACACCGGGTACAGCCTGCTCGCCGCGATCGTCGAGAAGGCGTCCGGGGAGGGCTACGAGCCGTTCCTGGCCCGGCATCTGTTCGCCCCGGCCGGCATGACCCGGACCGGGTACGTCCTGCCCCGGTGGCCACGGCAGCTGGTCGCCGTGGAGTACGACAGCGCGGGCCGGAGCCAGGGCAGGCCCTTCGACCACCCCTGGGCCGCCGATGGGCCGTACTGGAACCTGCGCGGCAACGGCGGCATGCTCTCCACCGCGGGCGACATGCTCCGCTGGCACCGCGCTCTGCTGGGCGACGAGATCCTGCCTGCGCGGGCCAGGAACAAGCTGTTCGAGCCACGCGTGCCGGAGCCGGACTCGGACGACTCGTACGGCTACGGCTGGACCATCAGCGACACCCCCGACGGCCCGCTGGCCTGGCACGACGGCGGCAACGACTGGTCACTGGCGCTGCTCGGCCGCTCCCTGCGCGACGGCGTCCTCGTCTTCTGGGTGAGCAACCACGCCTACCGGGACGGGAAGTGGAACCTCGACGACCGGGCAGGAGAGCTGACCCAGGGCATCCTCGACCGGGTGCGGGACGGGAGTTCCTGAGAACGCGAGGACCCGCCCCGGACAGGAGCGTCCAGGGCGGGTCTGCGTCCGCGGGTGGGCGCTCAGCTCAGCGGATGCATCCAGCCGTGCTTGTCCTCCGTGACACCCCGCTGGATGTCCAGCAGCGCCTGACGGAGCTTCAGCGTGACCTCGCCCGGCTCGCCGCCCGACTGCTGCCACTCGGCGCCCTCGCGCTTGACGGTGCCGACGGGGGTGATGACGGCGGCGGTGCCGCAGGCGAAGACCTCGGTGAGGGTGCCGTTCTCGGCGTCGCGCTGCCACTGGTCGATGGAGACGCGGCCCTCCTCGGAGGAGTAGCCGAGGTCACGGGCGACGGCGAGCAGGGAGTCGCGGGTGACGCCCTCGAGGATGGAACCGGTCAGGGCGGGCGTGACGATCCGGTCGCCGTACACGAAGTACAGGTTCATGCCGCCGAGTTCCTCGATCCACTTGTGCTCGACGGCGTCGAGGTAGCAGACCTGGTCGCAGCCCTTGGCTGCGGCTTCCGCCTGGGCGAGGAGGGAGGCCGCGTAGTTGCCGCCGGTCTTGGCGTCGCCCATGCCGCCGGGGACGGCGCGGACGCGGTCCTCGGAGAGCCAGATGGAGACCGGCTTCACGCCGCCGGGGAAGTAGGCGCCCGCGGGAGAAGCGATGACCAGGAAGAGGTACTCGCCGGCCGGCTTCACGCCCAGCCCGACCTCGGAGGCGATCATGAACGGCCGCAGATACAGGGACTCCTCGCCGCCGTGCGCCGGAACCCAGGCCTCGTCCTGCTTCACCAGCGCGCCGCACGCCTCGATGAACGTCTCGACCGGCAGCTCGGGCATGCCGAGGCGGCGGGCGGACGCCTGGAAGCGCTTGGCGTTCTTGTCCGGGCGGAACATGGCCACGGAGCCGTCGGGCTGGCGGTAGGCCTTCAGTCCCTCGAAGATCTCCTGCGCGTAGTGCAGGACCATGGTGGCCGGGTCGAGGGAGAGCGGCGCGTACGGGACGAGCTGGCCGTCGTGCCAGCCGCGGCCCGCTGTCCACTTGATGACCACCATGTGGTCGGTGAAGTGGCGGCCGAACCCGGGGTTGGCCAGGATCGCCGCACGCTCCGCGTCGGAGAGTGGCGAGGCCGAGGGCTTGAGCTCGATCGTGGGCGTCGTCATGAGTTGTCCTTCACCGGTTGTGTGTGACGGGCCGCGCTCACGCCAGTACTGCCAGTGGCCAGTGCTAGGACGTCCGAGCATTCCCTCATACCGCGGCTCCGCGTTCGATTATCGCAAGCGCGGGCCGTGGAAGAAATCGGCGTGAATGCGACCCAGGGGATGATGGTGACACCCGGCGGGGACATAGGAAAAGCCGCCGGGTACTTGAGAGACCCGGCGGCTTGTTGTAGCGCGGCGGGTCAGCCGGCTACTCGTACCGCGAGCGCGTCGCCGATCTCGGCGGTGCTGCGGGCGGGCTGGCCGGTGCGCTCGGCCAGGTCGACGGAGACCGCCTCGTCGATACGGGCGGCCTCGGCCTCGTAGCCGAGGTGGCGCAGGAGCAGGGCGACGGACAGGACCGTGGCGGTGGGGTCGGCCTTGCCCTGGCCTGCGATGTCGGGCGCGGAACCGTGGACCGGCTCGAACATCGAGGGGAACTCGCCGGACGGGTTGATGTTCCCGCTCGCGGCGACGCCGATGCCGCCGGAGACGGCCGCGGCGAGGTCGGTGATGATGTCGCCGAAGAGGTTGTCGGTGACGATGACGTCGAACCGCTCGGGCTGGGTGACCAGGTAGATGGTCGCCGCGTCGACGTGCATGTACTCGGTGGTGACCTCGGGGAACTCCTCGGCCACCTTGTTGAAGATGTTCGTCCACAGGTGACCCGCGAAAGTCAGCACGTTGTTCTTGTGGATCAGCGCGAGCTTCTTGCGGGGACGGGCCTGGGCGCGGGCGAACGCGTCGCGCACCACGCGCTCGACACCGAAGGCCGTGTTCACGGAGACCTCGGTGGCGACCTCGTGCTCGGTGCCCTTGCGGATGGTGCCGCCGTTGCCGGTGTACGGGCCTTCGGTGCCCTCGCGGACGACGACGAAGTCGATGGACGGCTCACCCTTCAACGGCGTGTCCACACCCGGAAGCAGCTTCGACGGCCGCAGGTTGACGTGGTGGTCGAAGAGGAAGCGGAGCTTCAGCAGGAAGCCGCGCTCCAGCACGCCGGACGGGACCGACGGGTCGCCGATGGCGCCGAGCAGGATGGCGTCGTGCTTCTTCAGGGCGTCCACGTCCGCGTCGGTGAGGGTCTCACCGGTGGCGTGATAGCGCTTGGCGCCGAAGTCGTACTCCTTGGTCTCCAGCTTCACATCCTGCGGGAGGACGGCGGAGAGGACCTTCAGGCCCTCGGCCACGACCTCCTGGCCGATGCCGTCACCGGGGATCACTGCGAGATTGAGGCTGCGAGACATATCGGCACCCTACCTCTCGTCCCATGGGATGACACAAGGCGTCCGAGATACGGACAGCCAGCCCGGCGGCAACACCACGGCGTCGACCTGCGTTCACCCGTACGTGTGGCGGGTGTTGGGCTTCGCTGGGAAGTTCACAGCCATGGACCTTCCCGACTTCGGTATTCCGCCGCAGCTCGCGCGCCGGATGAGTATGGCCGAGCAGCACGAGTACCTGCGCACCAGACTGACCCGCCGCCGCACGCTGGTGACGGCGGGCGCGGTGGCGGGCGGACTGCTCACCGGATGCTCGGAATCGGGAACGACGACGACCAAGCCGTCCCCCTCCGCCACGAACTCCCCCACCGCCAAGGTCCCCGGCTCGGTCGTCACCCCCTTCGGCCGCCATCTCGCCTTCGGCGCCGACCCGAAGACGCAGATGCGGATCTCCTGGCAGGTCCCGGCCGCGGTCAAGAAGCCGTACGTCCGGATCGGCACCCGGCCCGAGGAGCTGAGCCGGAAGATCGAGGCCGAGGTGCGCGATCTGCACACCCCTGAACTCCAGGGCGTGCGCCCGGCGTTCGAGCAGTACTACGTGCACGCGGCCCTGGACGGCCTGCGCCCCGGCACCACCTACTACTACGGCGTCGGCCATGACGGCTTCGACCCGGCCGCCCCGGACCGCCGCTCGACGATCAGCTCCTTCCGTACGGCGCCGGCGACCCCCAAGACCTTCGTCTTCACCGCGTTCGGCGACCAGGGCGTGGGCAAGGACGCGGCAGCCAACGACCATGTACTGCTCCGCCAGGACCCCGCCTTCCATCTGCACGCCGGCGACATCTGCTACGCGAACGTCAACGGCCGGGGCAAGGAGTCCGACTCCTACGACCCCGGACAGTGGGACCTGTTCCTCAAGCAGACGGAGACGGTGGCCAGATCGGTGCCGTGGATGGTGACCACCGGCAACCACGACATGGAGGCCTGGTACTCGCCGGACGGCTACGGCGGCCAGTCGGCCCGCTTCTCCCTCCCGGAAAACGGCTTCGACCCGCGCACCGCCCCGGGCGTGTACGCGTTCACCTACGGAAACGTCGGTGTGGTCGCGCTGGACGCGAACGACGTGTCGTACGAGATCCCGGCCAACCTCGGCTACACGGACGGCCTGCAGACCAAGTGGCTGGACGAGAAGCTGCGTGAGCTGCGGTCGTCCCCGGCCATCGACTTCATCGTCGTCTTCTTCCACCACTGCGCGTACTCCACGTCGACCCACGCCTCCGACGGCGGCGTACGCGCCGAGTGGCTGCCGCTGTTCGCGCGGCACGAGGTGGACCTGGTGATCAACGGACACAACCATGTCTACGAGCGGACGGACGCCATCAAGAACGGCGAGGTCGGCAAGCCGGTACCGATCGGCGAGTCGACCGATCCGACGCGGGACGGGATCGTGTACGTCACCGCGGGCGGCGGCGGCAAGGATCTGTACGGCTTCCCGGTCGGCGCGGACGAGAGCTACGAGGGCCACGTCCGCGAGCGCGAGTCGGTGACGACCTTCCAGTGGACCAGGTCACGGCTCGCCAAGACGGAGACCGTGGAGTGGTCACGGGTGCGCTACCGGGGCTTCTCCTTCCTCTCGGTGGAGGCGGAGAGCGGTGCGACGCCCCGGCTGAAGGTGTCGGCGCTGGCGCAGAGCGGCGAACGCATCGACCATTTCGAGGTGCGGCGCGGAGCGTAAGGCTCCGCACCGCACCCCGTACGGGCGCGGCTCCCGGTATGGGGGTTTCTCTGTGCGGCAGGCTCCGGCTCTCAGTGGCCGGTCGCGCCGCCGTTGTCCCTGCGGTCGAGGGCGCGCTGGAGGGCGGCGGCCGCGTTCTTGCGGTCGGACTCGCTCGTGCGGGAGAGGTGACGGACTCGACGGCGGGCGGTCGTCTCGGCCATGAGAAATCGACTCCTTCGAATGATCCTGGAGTTCGGGCAGGGGTTACGAGACGCCGGGTGGGGCGGGGAGCGGTGGCCGCAGGGGTTGCCTGCACGGGGCCCGGCTCACGTCCGCCATTCGCTTGATCGAGCGAGACGTTCGGCTCCTACAAAGTTAAGGGAGGACGGAGCGTCTGTCTCCACAATTACTCGGACTTCCTACTATCTGAGACAGCGGATTACGTCACACGACTGATCCTTCTCGCGGCGTGCGACTTCGTCCCACTGCAGCGGGAACCCGTGACCTCATGAGTGACACGGCCAAGGCACTGCTCGCGGGCGGCCCCGACGATCTGCCCGAGCGGATCGTCCCGGCCCCGGCCCCGGGGACAGACGTGAAGATCAAGTTGCGCGGTGGGTACGAGCACTTCCGGGCGACCGAGCGGCACGAGGAGACGACGGAGGGCCGGCTGCCCGTGTACGAGTGGTGGGAGCGGACGGAGATCGCCGAGTAGCTCACCGCAGCGCCGGCACGACCGCCTCCCGGAAGCCCTTCGGGTCCTCCACCCACGGCAGATGCCCGGCCTCCGGCAGGGTCACCCGGCGGACGTCCGTCAGGGCCCGCTCCAGGGAGTCGACGGCTGAGCGCGGGCGAATGTCCTGGGCGCCGTCGACGATGAGGACGGGCAGGTCCAGGGCGCGGCAGTCGTCGTACAGCTGAGGGGCGCCCCAGGTGCGCCGGCTCTCGGCGTTCAGGGCCGTTTCGCACTCGGTGTTGACGCCGAACCAGGGGTCGGCCATCCGCCCGGCATGCTCCAGCGCCCGCCCACGGTCCTCGAACTCGACGGACCACTGGAGCACCGCACGCTCCCGGTCGTCCTTCGGCAAGTCCTGCCAACGGGACAGCCGTTCGGGATCCTCACCGAGCCGCGCGAGGAAGTTCTCCTTGTAGGGGCCGTGCCAGTCCGACTCCGGCACGATGCCCGTACCGCTGACGTAGATGAGCGCGTCGACCCGCTCCGGACGCTCCAGCGCATAGCTCAACGCCAGCTGCGCGCCCCAGGAATGGCCGAGCAGCGCCATCCGGTCGAGGCCGTAGTGCCGTCGTACGGCGTCCAGGTCCGCCACGAAACGCTCGGTCGTCCAGGGGCCCGCGCACCGCTCCGAGCGCCCGCAGCCGCGCTGGTCCCAGCGCACGACCGTGGCCGTGTCGGCGAGCAGGGCGGCCACGTCCTCGAACATGTCCCACAGGCCGGGCCCGCCGTGGCACAGCACCAGCGGCTCGCCTCGGCCCGACCGGCTCGCCCACAGGCGTACGCCGTCGTCCGTCGTGACGGTCTCCATGGGTGTCCAGTGTGCCCGCCCTTTCAGGGAAACCGCCCCCGCTCCGGAGGGGGGATCCGGAACGGGGGCGGAGTTTCGCCGGGGCCGTCAGCCCATGTGCGGGTAGGTGTAGTCGGTCGGCGGGACCAGCGTCTCCTTGATGGCGCGGGTCAGGGTCCAGCGCATCAGGTTCTGCGGGGCGCCGGCCTTGTCGTTGGTGCCGGAGGCGCGGCCGCCGCCGAAGGGCTGCTGGCCGACGACGGCGCCGGTCGACTTGTCGTTGATGTAGAAGTTGCCGGCCGCGTAGCGCAGCTTGTCCATCGTGTACGCCGCCGCCGCGCGGTCGCCCGCGATGACCGAGCCGGTCAGCGCGTAGTCGGTGACCGACTCCATCTGGGTCAGCATCTCCTCGTACCGGTCGTCCTCGTAGACGTGCACCGCGAGGAACGGGCCGAAGTACTCGGTGGTGAAGACCTCGTTGGCGGGGTCCGTGCACTCGACGACCGTCGGGCGGACGAAGTAGCCGACCGAGTCGTCGTAGGAGCCGCCCGCGACAATCGTGCAGGTCGGGTCCTCCTTCGCCCGGTCGATCGCGGCCTTGTTCTTGGCGAACGCGCGCTCGTCGATGACCGCGCCGATGAAGTTCGACAGGTCGGTGACGTCGCCCATGGCGATGCCGTCGACCTCGGCCGCGAACGCGTCACGGAAACCGGAGTTCCAGATCGACGCCGGGATGTACGCCCGGGAGGTCGCCGAGCACTTCTGGCCCTGGTACTCGAAGGAGCCGCGGGTGAGGGCGGTCTTCAGGATCGCGGGGTCGGCGCTCGGGTGGGCGACCACGAAGTCCTTGCCGCCGGTCTCGCCGACGATGCGCGGGTAGGAGCGGTACTTCTCGATGTTGGCGCCGACCGTCTTCCACAGGTACTGGAAGGTCTTGGTCGAGCCGGTGAAGTGGATGCCGGCGAGGTCGCGGTGCTCGAGGGCGACCTTGGAGACCTCGATGCCGTCGCCGGTGACGAGGTTGATGACGCCCTTGGGCAGACCGGCCTCCTCCAGCAACTGCATCAGCAGCACGGCGGCGTGCGTCTGCGTCGGGGACGGCTTCCAGACGACGACGTTGCCCATCAGGGCGGGCGCGGTCGGCAGGTTGCCCGCGATCGCCGTGAAGTTGAACGGCGTGATCGCGTAGACGAAGCCTTCCAGCGGGCGGTGGTCGAGGCGGTTCCAGACGCCCGGGGAGTTGGCGACCGGCTGCTCGGCGAGCAGTTCGCGGGCGTAGGCGACATTGAAGCGCCAGAAGTCGATCAGCTCACAGGGCGTGTCGATCTCCGCCTGCTGGGCGGTCTTCGACTGGCCGAGCATGGTGGAGGCGGCCAGCGTCTCGCGCCACGGTCCGGACAGCAGCTCGGCCGCGCGCAGGATGATCGCGGCACGGTCGTCGAAGGACATCGCCCGCCAGGCGGGCGCGGCGGCGAGGGCCGCGTCGATGGCGTCCTGGGCGTCCTGCCGGGTGGCGTTGCGGAAGGTGCCGAGCACGGCTTTGTGGTTGTGCGGCTGGACGACCTGGAAGGGCTCACCGCCGCCCATCCGCTTCTCGCCGCCGATGGTGCAGGGCAGGTCGACCGGATTCTCGGCCAGCTCCTTGAGCCTGGCCTCCAGCCGGGCACGCTCGGGCGAGCCGGGGGCATAGCCGTGCACCGGCTCGTTGACGGGGGTGGGGACCTGGGTCACAGCGTCCATGGGTTCCGTAACTCCTTACTGAGCGGGTGGGTCAGCCCTTGGTCAGGGTCGAGCGGGCGCTGTGCCAGCCCGGGGGACAACCCCCGGACCCCCGGCAGAAGCCGCAGCACAGCCAAGCTGAATCAGCCACGTGTGATCACGCTCCGCACGAAGAACACGAGATTGGCGGGCTTCTCGGCAAGACGCCGCATGAAGTAGCCGTACCAGTCCGTGCCGTAGGCGGTGTAGACGCGCATGCGGTGGCCCTGGGCGGCGAGGCGTAGGTGCTCGTCGCTCCTGATGCCGTACAGCATCTGGAACTCGTACTCGTCGAGTTTGCGGCCGGCACGCCGGGCCAGTTCCTGGGCGATGGAGATCAGGCGCGGATCGTGGGACCCGATCATCGGGTACCCGGCGCCCTCCATCAGAACCTTGAGGATGCGGACGTACGCCTTGTCGGTCTCGTGTTTCTGCTGGTAGGCGACGTCGGCGGGCTCCTTGTACGCGCCCTTCACGAGCCGTACGCGGCTGCCGTTCGCGGCGAGGCGGCGGGCGTCGGCCTCGGTGCGGAAGAGGTAGGCCTGGATGACGCAGCCGGTCTGCGGGAACTCCTTCCGCAGCTCGTCGTGGATGGCGAACATCGAGTCGAGGGTGGTGTGGTCCTCCGCGTCCAGGGTGACCGTGGTGCCGATCGCGGCGGCGGCCTCGACGACGGGACGGACGTTGGCGAGCGCCAGTTCGTGACCGCCGTCCAGCGCCTGGCCGAACATCGACAGCTTGACGGACATCTCGGCACGGGTGCCCAGCTCGAGATCCTTGAGCCGGTCGATCAGCTCCAGGTAGGCGTCGCGGGCCGCCTCGGCCTGCTCGGGGTTGGTGATGTCCTCGCCGACGACGTCCATGGTCAGCTCCAGGCCCTTGGACGTCAGGTCCTGGATGATCGGCACGACCTCGTCGACCGTCTCGCCGGGGATGAAGCGGTCGACGACCTGCTTGGTCACCGGGGCCGCCGAGATCAGGCGTCGCATCCGGTCGCTGCGCGACGCGGCAAGAATCACGGGACCCAGCACGGGGCACCTCCACAAACAGCAGATAGAACCACCGTGAAACCTAAGGATCCCTCCGATCGTCGGCCATCGACAGCTGTCACGCATCCGTGCCGCAGATCTCAGACAAATGTATGAAGGCCCGGTGATTCTGCGGGAGAATGCCCGAGTGACGGCCGACTACAAGGATGACTACCAGGAGCTGGTCGACGAGATCTCCGAGTTGCTCGGCGTCCCCGCGACGCTGGAGAACCGTGACTTCGAGCTGATCGCCTTCGGCGCGTACGACAGCGAGGACGAGCTGGACGCGTCCGCCCTGGACCCGGTGCGTGCCCGCTCGATCCTGACCCGGCGTTCGACGGCGGCGGTCCGGGCGTGGTTCGAGGGGTTCGGCATCACGCGCGCGACCGCCCCGGTCCGTATCCCGCCCACTCCGGAGGCGGGGGTCCACCGGGGACGGATCTGTCTCCCCGTACGCCATCGGGGCGTCGTCCTCGGGTACGTCTGGCTGCTCGAAGGCGAGCCGGGCCCCACCGAGCAGCAGCTCACCGCCGCGATGGACGTGACCGGGCGGATCGGCGCGCTGCTCGCCGACGAGGCGCAGGCGGGCGCGGATCTCACCCGGGAGCTGCGGGAAGTGCTGACCGCCGAGCGCGGCTGGCAGCGGGACATGGCGGTGGCGGCGCTGCGTACGGCCCTCGGCCCGCGCGGCGAAGGCCTGCACGCCGTCGTGTGCGTCGCGCCCTGGCCGTCGCCCGACCCGGACGACGCCCCGTCGGCCCGTACGGTCCCGCACGCGACGGCGTTGTGCACGGTCCCGTGGGGCACCGCCGGCCAGAGCCTCGCCGTGCTGGTCCGGCTGCGGTCACCGGACGCCCGGACCCCGGCGCTCGCAGCAGCGACGCGGCTGCTCAAGGAGGGCGCGAACGCGGCCGGGGTCGGCGAACCGCGCACCGGACTCGCCGAGTTGGGCATCGCCTGGCAGGAGGCCTCCGCAGCCGCGCGCGCCGCCCTCGCGGAACCCCGGTTCGGTCCGGTGGCCGAATGGCACCGCATCGGCCCGTACCGGCTGCTGACTTCGCTGCCCCCGGACGCCACCCACGACCCGGCCGTCGCCCCTCTCCTCGCCCCCGCCCACCGCGACCTCGCCCGCACCGCCGAGGTCTACCTCGACTGCGCCGGCCAGGCCGCCCGTACCGCCGCCGAACTGGGCATCCACCGGCAGACGCTCTACTACCGGCTGTCCCGCGTCGAGAAGCTGACGGGCCTGGACCTGGACGACGGCGAGGACCGGCTGCTGCTGCACATGGCGCTGAAAGGGGCAAGGCTGTAGATCCGGACAGTCTTCTGAAAACGATTGTCATCATGCTACGGTCGTCGCACGCTCAACCTTTGACCACCCCTTTACTCGGAGTGTCCCCGTGCGCGTCCCTGCCCGCTTGCTGTCCCTCACCGCGGTCTCCGCCGCCTCCGTGCTGCTCACCGGATGCTTCTCGGGCTCGGGGTCCTCCGCCGGGGACGACGGCAAGCGCATCCGCGTCGCCCATATGCTGCCGCCGCGCTCAGGTCTCTCCCCGCTCTCCGACGACGCCTTCAAGCTGTCGCGCTGGTCCACCGCCGAGACCCTGGTGAAGCTGGACGCGGAGGGCGACGCCCAGCCCGCGCTGGCCACCGAGTGGAAGCAGTCCGGACGGACCTGGACCTTCGACATACGCGACGGCGTCACCTTCCACGACGGAACCGAACTCGACGCCGAGGCTGTCGTGCGGTCACTCACCACCGCGGCCACCGCCTCCCCCAAGCCCCGCATCCTCGACGGCGTCGAGCTGACCGTGAAGGCACAGGACTCCGACACCGTCACGGTCACCACCGCCGACGAGGACCCCCTCGTCCCGCAGCGGCTCAGCTCGCCCCAGCTGTCGATCCTCGCCGCGAAGGCGTACGCCGGAAAGACGGTCGACCCTCTCGGCGCGGGCACCGGCCCCTTCGAGCTGACGAAGGTCAACGGCACCTCGTCCGCCTCGCTCGACCGCTACGACGACTACTGGGGCAAGAAGGCCAAGGCCCCCGGCATCGACGTGAAGTTCGTGCCGGACGGCACCGCCCGCGCCGCCGCCCTGCGCAGCGGTGAGGCCGACATCGTCGAGGCCGTACCGGTGTCGCAAGCGGCCTTGCTGGACGAGGAGTTGATCACCGAAGTCCCGATGCCGCGGACCAACACGCTGTACCTCAACACCGAGAAGGGCGACTTCAAGGACGCCTCCCTGCGGGCCGCCGCCCGCGAGGCCATCGACGCCGAGTCGATCGTGAAGGGCGTGTACGAGGACCGCGCCGATGTCGCCGAAGGGCTGCTCGGGCCCGCGCTGCCGTGGGCCGCCGGCCTGCGCACCGAGGTGAAGCGGGCGGCGGCGAAGAAGGCGAACGGCCAGACCATCACCATCGGCACCTTCACCGACCGCGCCGAACTGCCCGAGGTCGCCGCCACCCTGCAACAGCAGCTCCAGAAGGCCGGCTTCAAGGTGAAGCTGGACGTCCGGGAGTACGCCAACATCGAATCCGACGCGCTGGCGGGCGAGTTCGACGCGTTCATCCTGTCCCGCGCCACCGTCCTGGACTCCGGCGACCCGGTCGCGTACCTCTACAGCGACTTCGCCTCCGACGGCTCCTTCAACATCTCCCAGCTCGCGGACGACTCCGTGGACAAGGCGCTGAACAGCGCGGGCGAGACCGCGGTGGGCGACGCGCGCCGCAAGGCCGTGATCGCGGCCGAGGCCGCCGTGCTGGCCGCCGACGCCGCCGTCCCGATGCTGCATGAGCGGGTCATCCAGGGCGACGCCGCCGAGGTCGTGGACGCCGCCCACGACCCCCGCGAGCGTGAACTCGTCACGGCGGACACGTACGTCAATTGAACCCTCCCCCGGCCGAAACCGCGGGATTCCTGGCTCACGCCGCTCGGCCGCCCAACGAGCGATCGAGTCTTACGCGATCAACACCAGCCGGGTTGGAACCAGCCCGGTCACATCAACGTCAAGGATCCAGCGCGTGTCTGGCTCTCGCAACACTCTGAACGACGATCACCCGATCGAGTGGACGGTCAGCGCGGCAGGGCTGACGCGCGCACTCTCTCTCGTCGCCGTCATCACCGCCGTAGGCCTGCTCCCTTGGCTCTCCGGCAGGGACCCCGCGCTGACGGTCCTGCGGGCCCGTTCCGCCGAGCAGGAGCCGACGAAGGAGGCGCTGGACGCCGTACGACGGGATCTCGGGCTGGATGCCGGTCCCCTTTCGCTGCTGGGGAGTTGGGCGTCCGATCTGGTGCGCGGGGACCTGGGACTGTCGTGGGTGTCCGGTACCGAGGTGCTGCCGTCGGTGACGGCCGGGCTCCAGGTGTCGCTGGGGCTGATGGGCGCGGCCTTCGGTTTCGCGGTGGTGCTGGCCTGCGTGCTGGTCGCGCCGGTGCTGGTACGGGGGCGGGGGTCGGCCGGGGCGGGGGCCGCCATGCTGGCCGCCGTGCCCGAATTCCTGCTGGCCACCGTGGCGTTGCTGGTCTGCGGGGTGTGGCTGGGGTGGCTGCCGACCTCGGGCTGGCAGGGGCCTCAGTACATGGTCCTGCCCGCGCTCGCGCTCGGCGTCCCGGCGGGCGGTGTCCTCGGCCGGCTGGTCGCGGACGCGCTGCCCGCCGTGCTGGACGAGCGGTGGGTGGAGCTGTGGCGGGGCGCCGGGGTGAGCAGGGCGCGCGTCTCGGCGGCGGCGCTGCGGCGTGTACTGCCGCCGCTGGTACCGCAGTTCGGGATGGCCGCCGTCGGTCTGACCGGGGGTGCGGTCGCGGTGGAGACGGTGTTCGCGGTGCCGGGCATCGGGCGTACGGCGCTCGGGGCCGCCAAGTCGCAGGATCTGCCGCTGCTCCAGGGGGCGGTGCTGGCGCTGCTCGCGCTGGGGCTGGTGACGGGTGCCGTCGCGGCTCTGCTGCGGCGTCGGCTGCTGGGGCCCGCGCTGCGTGACGCCGAGCTGTCCCTGCCGCCGGTCCGGCCGGTCCGTACCCACCCGGCCATCCCGTTGGCGCTGTTCACGGTCCTGGCCGTGGCCATCGGCTGGGGCCTCCTGCGCGACCCGTACGCCGTGAACACCGCCGCGCGCCTCGCCTCGCCCTCCTGGGCGCACCCGCTCGGCACCGACGGCCTCGGCCGTGACGTCCTGGCCCGGCTCGGGCACGGCGCCGCTCCCACCGTCGGCACGGCGGCCGCCGTATGCCTGGCCAGCCTGCTGCTCGCGCTGGCCCTCGGCTTCCTGCCGGGCGTCGCGGCGGGCGCGTCGGACATCGCGAACGCGCTGCCGCCGGTGATCGCCGGGATCCTGGTCGCGGCTGCCGCCGGGCCCGGTACCGGCGGGGCGGCCTTCGCGGTCGCGCTGATCTCCTGGCCGCCGTTGGCCGCCCATGCGGCGGCGCTGGTGCAGGAGGTGCGCGCGTCGGCGTTCCTCACCGCCCAGCGGGCCATCGGGGCGACGCCGTGGTGGATCCTGACCCGGCATGTGCTGCCGTCCGTGGCCGCGCCGGTCGCCCGGCACGCCCTGCTGCGGCTGCCCGGCATGGCCCTCGCCCTGGCCTCGCTGGGCTTCCTGGGCCTGGGCGCGCAGCCACCGGCACCCGAGTGGGGTCTGCTGCTCGACGAGTCGCGCGCCTATGTGGAACGGGCGCCGTGGGCCGCCCTCGCGCCCGCCGTGGCGCTGGCCGTGCTGGCGGGGCTCGCGGTGTCGGGAGCTTCGTATGCGCAAGGAAGGCAGGTCACCCGTGTGAAGCGGGTGACCGGTGTGGCGCCTGTCGGGAAGGAGGCCTCCGATGGAGTCGGACGTGCTGTTGTCGGTGCGTGATCTGCGGATCGCCTTCGACGGGGTGGAGGCCGTGCGCGGGGTGTCCTTCGAGGTGCGCCCGCGTGAAGTGCTCGCCGTGGTGGGTGAGTCGGGCGCGGGCAAGTCGCTGACGGCGCGGGCGCTGCTGGGCATGCTGCCGGCTGAGGCGACGACGAGCGGCACGATCCTGCCGGACCTCACGGCTGAGCGCGGGCGCCGTATCGCGCTCGTCCCGCAGGACGCCCTCTCCGCCCTCTCCCCCGTGCACCCGGTGGGTGACCAACTCGCCGCAGCGGTACGGTCGGTGGCCCGCGTCTCCCGCCAGGAGGCACGGGCGCGGGCGGTGGCGGCGCTCGACCGGGTGGGGATCCCGGATGCCGTACGCAAGGCGCGGGCGTATCCGCACGAGTACTCCGGCGGTATGCGTCAGCGCGCGGTCATCGCGATGGCCACGGTCAACGAACCGGACATCGTCGTCGCCGACGAGCCGACCACCGCGCTCGACGAGGAGCACCGGGACCAGGTGCTGCGGGTGCTCGGCGAGCAGCGTGAGGCGGTCGGAGCGGCGCTGGTGCTGGTCACGCACGACATGGACGTCGTACGGGAGCACGCCGACCGTGTGCTGGTGATGTACGCCGGGCGCGTCACTGAACTCGGCCCGGCGGACGAGGTGTTGACGCGTCCCCGGGCGCCGTACACGGCGGGCCTGCTGGCCTCGCTCCCGGACGGCGGACCCAGGCGCCGCCGTCTTCCCGCCCTCCCGGGCACCCCGCCCACTCCGGGTGCCCTCCCGCCCGGCTGTGCCTTCGCGCCGCGCTGCTCGCTCGCGGCGGACGCGTGTCACGAGACGGAACCGGAGCCCCAGCAGGTGGAGGAGCGGCTGATCGCCTGCCACCGCTGGGCCGATGTCCCCGACCTGCTCCAGGAGACGCACCGTGCCTCTTCTTGACGTCCGCGACCTGGTCGTCCGCTACGGCACGGTCACGGCCGTGGACCATCTGTCCTTCGCGCTGGAGGCGGGCGAGACCCTGGCCCTGAACGGCCCTTCCGGCTGCGGCAAGTCGTCCACCGCGCTGGCCGTGCTCCAGCTGCGCCGCCCGGACGGCGGTGAAGTGCGCTTCGAGGGACGGGAGTTGACGAGCCTCACGGACCGCGAACTGCGCCCGCTGCGCCCCCGCATGCAGCCGGTCTTCCAGGACCCGTACGGCTCCCTGAGCCCCCGCCACCGCATCCGCGACGCGATCGCCGAACCCCTGAAGATCCACGGCCGCTGGACCCCCACCGATGGCCCCGCCCGGGTTGCCGAACTCCTCGACCGGGTCGGCCTCGACGCCTCGTACGGCGACCGCCGCCCGCACGAACTCTCCGGCGGCCAGTGCCAACGCGCCGGAATCGCCCGCGCGTTGGCCTCCGACCCGCGCCTGCTGGTCCTCGACGAGCCGGTGTCGGCCCTGGACCCGTCCGTCCGCGCCGGCGTGCTGAACCTGCTCGCCGACCTCCAGGACGACCTCGGCCTCGGCTATCTGTTCATCTGCCATGACCGGGCGGTCGTACGGCATTTCGCGGACCGGGTGGTGGAGATGCGGGACGGGAGCATCACGTCCGAGTGGCGGCTTCCATCGCTTGACGCAGTCCCTCAGTGAGCGCGTCGGCGTCGGGCGCGCGTTCGGGGTCGAAGGTCCACTGTGCGATGAGGCCGGTCATCAGCGTTGTGTAGAACCGTCCGAGCGTGTCCAGGGTCTTGTCGGGGATCTCGTCCTCCGGCACCCCCATGAACAGCGCCACGAGAGCGCGCTCGGCGTCCCGCTGCTGCGCCGCCAGATGGTCGCGCACGGCGGGCAGTTGATCCCCCATGGCCACGATCTCCATGCTGAGCCGCCACATCGAACCGGGCCCCCGCATGGTGCCGATGATGTTCGACCACACCTCCTGGAAGCGCTCGACGGAGCCGGGCGCGGTCGCGCTCTCGACGGACCCGTCGCCGTCGAAGGCGTCGGAGAGCTCCCCGACCAGCGCGAGGTAGGCCTCCGCCAGCAACGCGTCCTTCGAGCCGTAGTGATAGCCGATCGACGCCAGGTTCGTCCCCGACTCCTTGACGATGTCGCGCGCGGTCGTGCGCACGAATCCCTTCGCCAGCAGGCAGCGCTTGGCGCCTTCGAGCAGATCCTCACGGTGTCCCATGACGCCCACCCTACTCGGGATCCATACAGCCGTCCTATACAAGCGTCATAGACAAACGTTTAAGACGCGCGTACATTCCTGCCATGGCAACGAACCCGACGACCAACTCCCGTGCCGGCCGCCGCGAATGGACCGCCCTCGGCGTGCTGATGCTGCCGCTGCTGCTGGTGTCGATGGACGTCTCGGTCCTCTACTTCGCCATCCCGGCGATCAGCGCGGACCTGGAGCCGACCGGCACCCAGCAACTGTGGATCTTCGACATCTACGGCTTCGTCCTGGCCGGCCTGCTGATGACGATGGGCTCGCTCGGCGACCGCATCGGCCGTCGCAAGCTGCTCCTGATCGGCGCGGCCGCCTTCGGGGCCGCCTCACTGGCCGCGGCGTACGCCGACAGCGCCGAGATGCTGATCGTGGCCCGCGCGGTCCTCGGCATCGGCGGCGCGACCCTGATGCCGTCCACGATGGCGCTGGTCCGCACGATGTTCACCGACCCGGCGCAGCGGACGAAGGCGATCGCCCTGTGGTCCGGCGTGATGACGGCCGGCATCGCGCTCGGCTCGGTGCTGAGCGGCGTGCTGGTCGAGTTCTTCTGGTGGGGCTCGGTCTTCCTGGTCAACCTGCCCGCGATGGCCCTGCTGCTGCTCCTCGGCCCGCTCCTGCTCCCCGAGGCGAAGAACCCCGAGCCCGGCCGCTTCGACTGGCCCAGCATCCCGCTGTCCATGGCCGCGGTGCTCCCCGTGGTCTACGGCCTCAAGGAGATCCCCTCGGAGGGCTGGAACGTCCGCTACGTCGTGTCGATCACCGTCGGCCTGCTCTTCGCCGCGCTCTTCGTCCACCGCCAGCGCACGACCGCCGCGCCGATGATCTCCCCGGACCTGTTCCGCCGCCCCGGCTTCGCACCGGCCCTCACGCTCTACCTGATCACCATGTTCGCGATGATGGGCTCGGCGTACTTCACCACCCAGTACATCCAGTCGGTCCTCGACAAGAGCGCCCTGGAAGCGGCCCTGTGGGCCCTGCTCCCCTCGGTGCCGATCGGCCTCGCGGCACCCCTGTCGACCCAGCTGGTGCACAGGGGCCTGAGCCGCGTGCACGTCGTCACCGCCGGCTTCCTGATCGGCGCGGGCGGCTACGGCCTGCTGGCCCTGACCGGAACGGACTCCATGTGGCTGCTCCTGACCGCGTGCGGAGTCCTCGCCTCCGGGATCACCCTCGTCACGGTCCAGATCGCGGACCTCGCGCTGACCGCGGCCCCGGTGGAACGGGCGGGCGCCGCCTCCTCACTCATGGAGACCGGCGCGGAGTTCGGCGGCGCCCTCGGCATGGCCCTGCTCGGGTCCATCGGTGCGGCCGTCTACCGCCACGAGATCCCGGCCTCGGCGCCGGACGCGGCCCGCGAGACGCTGGGCGGTGCGCTGGCGGTCGCCGACCGGTTCCCGGGCCTGGCCACCACGGCCCGCGAAGCGTTCACCCACGGCATGCAGGGGGCGGCGATCGCGGGAACGGTACTGCTGGCCGGGGCCGCGTGCCTGACTCCCCTGGCGCTGCGCCGGACACGCCAGGACAGCACAACGCCGGACGAGCCGAAGAATCTCAGCTCGTCCGGCGTTTGAGGACGACCTCAGGCCAGGTTCACCGCGCGAGCGGACGTCGCGCCGATCTCCGCCTCGACCTCGGCCAGCACCCCGGAGGGCACCGTGTCGTCGACCGTCAGGACGGCCAGCGCCTCGCCGCCGGCGATCGCCCGCGACACCTGCATACCGGCGATGTTGATCCCGGACTCACCGAAGATGCGGCCCACGGTGCCGACGACGCCGGGACGGTCCTCGTACTTCAGGACGACCATGTGGTCGGCGAGCGCCAGGTCGACGTCGTAGTCACCGACCGCGACGATCTTCTGCAGGTGCTTGGGGCCGGCCAGCGTGCCGGAGACCGAGACCTCCTCGCCGCTGCCGAGCGTGCCGCGCACGGTGACGACGTTGCGGTGGTCGGGCGACTCCGAGCTGGTGGTCAGCCGCACCTCGACGCCACGCTCCTGGGCGAACAGCGGGGCGTTGACGTACGACACGGTCTCGTCGACGACGTCCTCGAAGACACCCTTGAGGGCGGACAGCTCCAGCACCTTCACATCGTGCTGGGTGATCTCGCCGTACACCTCGACGTCGAGGCGGACGGCGACCTCACCGGCGAGCGCCGTGAAGATCCGGCCGAGGCGCTCGGCGAGCGGCAGGCCCGGCTTGACGTCCTCGGCGATGACGCCGCCCTGGACGTTCACCGCGTCCGGGACCAGCTCACCGGCGAGCGCGAGGCGCACCGAGCGGGCGACGGCGATACCGGCCTTCTCCTGCGCCTCGTCGGTGGAGGCACCGAGGTGCGGGGTGGAGACGACCTGGTCGAACTCGAACAGCGGCGAGTCCGTGCAGGGCTCCTTCGCGTACACGTCGAGACCGGCGCCGGCGACCCGGCCCTCCTTGAGGGCGGAGTACAGCGCCTCCTCGTCGACGATCCCGCCGCGCGCGGCGTTGACGATGCGCACGCTCGGCTTGACCTTGCGCAGCGCCTCGTCGCCGATCAGACCGAGGGTCTCGGGCGTCTTGGGCAGGTGGACGGTGATGAAGTCGGAGACCGCGAGCAACTCGTCCAGCGACAGCACCTTGACGCCCATCTGCGCGGCCCGCGCGGGCTGCACGTAGGGGTCGTAGGCGACGACCTTCATCCCGAACGCCGACATGCGCTGGGCGACGAGCGCGCCGATGCGGCCGAGCCCGACCACACCGAGGGTCTTCTCGGCCAGCTCGACGCCGGTGTACTTGCTGCGCTTCCACTCGCCGTTCTTCAGCGCGGCGTTCGCCTGCGGGATGTTGCGGGCGGTGGCGAGGAGCAGACCGCAGGCCAGCTCGGCGGCGGTCACGATGTTCGAGGTGGGGGCGTTGACGACCATCACGCCGGCCTTGGTGGCGGCGGAGACGTCGACATTGTCCAGGCCGACGCCGGCTCGTGCGACGACCTTCAGTTTGCTCGCGGCGGTGATCGCCTCGGCGTCCACCTTCGTGGCCGAGCGGATCAGGATCGCGTCGACGTCGGCGATGGCGGGGAGCAGTTCGGCTCGGTCTGCTCCGTTGCAATGCCGGATTTCGAAGTCCGGCCCCAACGCGTCGACGGTGGCGGGCGACAGCTCTTCAGCAATGAGTACGACGGGGTTCGAGCTCACGTGAGTCCTCACATGTCCAATGCGGACGGCCGTCCCGACGGCCGCATGCGGTGGAGGGGTGCTTGGCCGCGTGGAGACGCACGACGCTGTGGGCCTGACGCGTATGTAGTACGGCAGTGTAGTGCTGCGGCGGAGGTCGTCTTACGGCTCTGGGGAAGGATCACCCGGACGTGGGTGGCCACAAAATCAGCCCCTTGGGGGTCCCCCCTCTGGGGGAGTTTGAGGAGCGGGGTCCGGGGCGGAGCCCCGCGACGGCGCCCGAAACCGGCGGCACCGTCGCGGAGCGCACGTCACGCGTCTTCGTCGTTGACCCACGACATGAGCTTGCGCAGCTCCTTGCCGGTGGTCTCCAGCAGGGACTCGGCGTCCTGCTGCTTGTACTCGTTGTACTTCTTCAGACCGCCGTGGTACTCGGCCATCCACTCACGCGCGAAGGTGCCGTCCTGGATCTCCGCGAGGACCTTCTTCATCTCGGCCTTGGTGGCGTCCGTGATGATCCGCGGGCCGGTGACGTAGTCGCCCCACTCGGCGGTCTCGGAGACGGACCAGCGCATCTTCTCCAGGCCGCCCTCGTACATGAGGTCCACGATCAGCTTCAGCTCGTGCAGGCACTCGAAGTACGCGATCTCCGGCTGGTAGCCCGCCTCGGTCAGCGTCTCGAAACCGGCCTTGACCAGCGCGGCCGTACCACCGCAGAGAACGGCCTGCTCACCGAACAGGTCGGTCTCGGTCTCCTCGGTGAAGGTCGTCTTGATGACGCCGGCGCGGGTGCCGCCGATGCCCTTGGCGTACGACAGGGCCAGCGCGAAGGCGTTGCCGGTCGCGTCCTGCTCGACGGCGGCGATACACGGAACGCCGCGGCCCTCCTCGTACTGGCGACGCACCAGGTGGCCCGGGCCCTTGGGGGCGACCATGCAGACGTCGATGCCGGCCGGCGGCTTGATGAAGTCGAAGCGGATGTTCAGGCCGTGGCCGAAGAACAGGGCGTCGCCGTCGTTGAGGTTGTCCTTGATGGACTCCTCGTAGACCTGGGCCTGGATCGGGTCCGGGACCAGGATCATGATCACGTCGGCCTCGGTGGCGGCCTCGGCCGGGGTCACCACACGCAGCCCCTGCTCCTCGGCCTTCGCCTTGGACTTGGAGCCCTCGTGCAGACCGACCCGGACGTCGACACCCGAGTCACGGAGCGACAGCGCGTGGGCGTGGCCCTGGCTGCCGTAACCGATGACCGCGACCTTGCGGCCCTGGATGATGGACAGGTCGGCGTCGGCGTCGTAGAACAGCTCGGCCACTTTGGGTTCTCTCCTTGTGTGCAGGTGTCGCGTCCCACCGTATGACGGCGGGCTGAAGGGAAGTTCGCGGGTCTCGGTATACGGGCGGCCGGTGTCCCCCGGCCGCCCGTGTCCGTCGTTATGCCGAGCGGTCCAGGGCGCGCAGCGACCGGTCCGTGATCGAGCGCGCACCGCGGCCGATCGCGATCGTGCCGGACTGGACCAGCTCCTTGATGCCGTACGGCTCCAGCATCTTGAGCATGGCGGACAGCTTCTCGCCACTGCCGGTGGCCTCGATGGTGACGGCCTCCGGAGAGACGTCGACGGTCTTGGCGCGGAACAGCTGGACGATCTCGACGATCTGGGAGCGCGTTTCGTTGTCGGCGCGCACCTTCACCAGAACGAGTTCGCGCTGAACGGCCGAACCGGGTTCCAGTTCAACGATCTTCAGCACGTTGACGAGCTTGTTGAGCTGCTTGGTCACCTGCTCGAGCGGCAGGTCCTCGACGCCCACCACGATGGTGATGCGGGAGATGTCGGGGTGTTCGGTGACGCCGACGGCGAGCGAGTCGATGTTGAAGCCGCGGCGGGAGAACAGGGCGGCGATCCGGGCGAGGATGCCCGGCGTGTTCTCCACCAGGACGGAGAGCGTGTGCTTGGACATGGTCTTTTTACGTCTCTCTCGCTCAGTCGTCTTCGTTGTCGCCGAAGTCGGGGCGGACGTCCCGGGCGGCCATGATCTCGTCGTTGGAGGTGCCGGCGGCGACCATCGGCCACACCATCGCGTCCTCGTGGACGATGAAGTCGACGACGACCGGGCGGTCGTTGATCGAGTTCGCCTCCTCGATGACCTTGTCGAGGTCGGCCGGGTCCTCGCAGCGGATCGCGTAGCAGCCCATGGCCTCGGACAGCTTCACGAAGTCGGGGACACGGGTGCCGGCGCTGGGCTGCTTGCCGTCGGCCTCGGGGCCGCTGTGCAGCACGGTGTTGGAGTAGCGCTGGTTGTAGAAGAGGGTCTGCCACTGGCGGACCATCCCGAGGGCGCCGTTGTTGATGATGGCGACCTTGATCGGGATGTTGTTCAGGGCGCAGGTGGTGAGTTCCTGATTGGTCATCTGGAAGCAGCCGTCGCCGTCGATCGCCCAGACCGTGCGGTCCGGGGCTCCGGCCTTGGCGCCCATCGCGGCCGGGACCGCGTAGCCCATCGTCCCGGCGCCGCCGGAGTTGAGCCAGGTCGCGGGCTGCTCGTACTCGATGTAGTGCGCGGCCCACATCTGGTGCTGGCCCACGCCCGCGGCGAAGATCGTGTCCTGCGGCGCGAGCTGGCCGATGCGCTGGATGACCTGCTGCGGGGAGAGCGAGCCGTTGTCGGGCTGCTCGTAGCCCAGCGGGTAGGTCTCGCGCCAGCGGTTCAGGTCCTTCCACCAGGCGCTGTAGTCGCCGGTGTTGCCCTCGCTGTGCTCCCTCTGCACGGCCTGCACCAGATCGGCGATGACCTCGCGGGCGTCACCGACGATCGGCACGTCGGCGGCGCGGTTCTTGCCGATCTCGGCCGGGTCGATGTCGGCGTGGACGATCTTGGCGTACGGGGCGAAGCTGTCGAGCTTGCCGGTGACGCGGTCATCGAAGCGGGCTCCGAGGGCGACGATCAGGTCGGCCTTCTGCAGCGCGGTGACGGCGGTGACCGCACCGTGCATGCCCGGCATTCCCACGTGCAGCTCGTGACTGTCGGGGAATGCGCCGAGCGCCATCAGGGTGGTGGTGACGGGCGCTCCGGTGAGTTCAGCGAGGACCTTCAGCTCGGCGGTGGCCTGCGCCTTGAGGACGCCGCCGCCGACGTAGAGGACGGGCCGCTTGGCGGAGGTGATCAGCTTGGCGGCCTCGCGGATCTGCTTGGCGTGCGGCTTGGTGACGGGCCGGTAGCCGGGCAGGTCCATGGTGGGCGGCCAGGAGAAGGTGGTCTTCGCCTGGAGGGCGTCCTTGGCGATGTCGACCAGCACCGGTCCCGGTCGGCCGGTGGCGGCGATGTGGAACGCCTGCGCGATCACCCGGGGGATGTCCTCGGCCTTGGTGACCAGGAAGTTGTGCTTGGTGATCGGCATGGTGATGCCGACGATGTCCGCCTCCTGGAAGGCGTCCGTGCCGATCGCCTTGGAGGCGACCTGCCCGGTGATCGCGACCATCGGCACGGAGTCCATGTGGGCGTCGGCGATCGGCGTGACCAGGTTGGTGGCGCCGGGGCCGGAGGTCGCCATGCAGACACCGACCTTGCCGGTGGCCTGCGCATAACCGGTGGCGGCGTGGCCGGCGCCCTGCTCGTGGCGGACCAGGACATGGCGGACCTTGGTGGAGTCCATGAGCGGGTCGTACGCCGGGAGGATCGCGCCGCCGGGAATGCCGAATACCGTGTCGGCGCCGACCTCCTCGAGAGAGCGGATGAGGGACTGCGCACCCGTCACCTGCTCGGGGGCGGACTGGTGTCCTCCGGAACGGGGCCGCGGCTGCGGATGATGGGCCCCGGTGGCCTGCTCGGTCATCGGCATTCTCTTCTCGATGCTGAGGGTTTTTGCGAAGTTCGTGCGGTGTGCGGCTGCTGTACGACAGGTGCCTGTGCAACAAAAAACCCCTCGTGCCATAAGGCAAGCGAGGGGAGCGCGCCGGGAGGGGTCGCTGAGCGGTCTGGGGCTCAGCTTCAGCCGACGCGCTGTCCAAGTACGAGAATTCGGGTGCGCATGGCACTGACCCTCCCCCCGGCACGCACCGCATGTCAAGGTGGTGGGACGGGAGTCTCATTATGTGAACGAAGGGCACTGCCGCCTCCGAGAACAGCGGGCACACCACCACCGGTGTACACCCCCGAGCCCCTTTCCATTGTTCGTTCACCTCCGGGGCGCCACAGTCGGTGTCGAGGCCGCGACCGTGCTCAACCCTTCGGGCCTGCGCGCGGTCGCACCCTCGACACCGACGCGCCCCTGCGGTTCTCTCACGCCACCCGCGAACGCGGGCTCGGCCGGGCCGTGCGGGACCGGGTAGTGGCCGGAAGCCAGTGCTCGGCGCAGCCGGTACTCGTCCAGCGGACCGGAGAACGCCATGCCCTGCCCATGGGTGCAGCCCATCGCGCGCAGGGCCACGACCTGCTCCGGAAGGTCCACGCCGTCGGCCACGGACTGCAGCCCCAGATCACCGGCGATCCGCAGCAGCCCACTGGTGATCTTGTGCAGCCGAGCCGACTCGACGACGCCCTCGACCAGGGAGCGGTCGAGTTTCAGTACGTCGACGGGGAGCCGCCTGAGCGCGGTGATCGCCCCGTATCCGCTGCCGAAGCCGTCGAGGGCGATCCGGACACC
This sequence comes from Streptomyces sp. NBC_00457, assembly GCF_036014015.1. NCBI lineage: Bacteria > Bacillati > Actinomycetota > Actinomycetes > Kitasatosporales > Streptomycetaceae > Streptomyces > Streptomyces sp. NBC_00457. The sequence continues at coordinate 3,583,914 of NZ_CP107905.1, forward strand.
CAGCCGGTGCAACACCCCCAGGCGTCGCTCCAGCTCGTCCAGGGACACCCGCCCATCGGTGTCCGCCAGCTCGATCACCAGCGCCCCGGACGGCAGCCCGTGCCGGGTGAGCAGCGCCTCGATCGAGCCGAGCGGCATCGAGCGGTCCAGCAGCCGCCGGGCACTCACCCGTACGGTCACCGGGACGGCCGACCCCGTCGTGGCCCGCTCGGCGGCCTGCTCGACGGCCTCCTCGAGCACCCAGCGGCCCAGCTCCTGCGTCTTGTCGCTGTCCTCGGCCACCCGCAGGAACTCGGCCGGGGTGAACAGCACCCCCTGCGAGGAGCGCCAGCGCGCCTGGGCGGCGACCGATGTGATCCGGCCGTTCTCCAGACAGACGACGGGTTGGTGCAGCAGCGCGAACTCGCCGTCGTGCAGCGCGGCCCGCAGGCGCGTGGCCAGCTCCGCCTTCCTTACGACGTCCTGCTGCATCTGCGGTGCGTACAGCTCCACGCGGCCCTTGCCGGCCGCCTTGGCGCGGTACATGGCGAGGTCGGCGTTGCGCTGGATCTCGCCCGCGCCCAGGCCCGCCTCGGCGAAGGCGACGCCGATGGAGGCGTTGACCCGGACATCGTTGCCGTCGATGAGATACGGCTGCGAGAGCGTGGCCCTGAGGCGGTCGGCGAGCTCCAGTATGTGACGTTCGCGGGAGGCGCGGTCACGGGTGCCGTCCCCGACGATCAGGGCCGCGAACTCGTCGCCGCCCAGGCGGGCCGCGGTGTCGCCCTGGCGGACGCCGTCCTGGAGTCTGCGGGCGGCCTGGACGAGCAGCTCGTCCCCGGCCTGGTGCCCGATCGTGTCGTTGACCGCCTTGAAGCCGTCGAGGTCGATGAAGAGGACGGCCGTACCGGCGAGTGCGGCGCCCCGGTCGGAGGCGCGTCGGCCGGACAGGGCCTGCTGGACGCGGTGGGTGAACAGAGCTCGGTTGGGCAGGTCGGTGAGCGGGTCGTGTTCGGCGTTGTGCTGGAGCTGCGCCTGCAGGCGCACTCTTTCGGTCACGTCCCGGCTGTTGAAGATCAGTCCGCCGTGGTGGCGGTTGACGGTGGACTCGACATTGAGCCAGCCGCCGTCGCCGGCCTTGAAGCGGCACTCGATGCGCGTCGTGGGTTCTTCGAGCGGGCTGGCGGCAAGGAAGCGGCGCACCTCGTGCACCACGCAGCCCAGATCCTCCGGGTGGATGAGATCGGCCAGTTCCGTACCCACGAGGTCCTCGGCGGGGCGGCCGTAGACCCCGGCGGCGGCCGGGGAGACGTACCGGAGGATGCCGTTGGGTGCGGCGATCATGATGACGTCGCTGGAGCCCTGCACCAGGGAACGGAAGTGGTTCTCCTTCTGCGCCAGTTCCTGGGTGAGGGTGATGTTGTCGAGCAGCATGATGCCCTGGCGCACCACGAGGGCGAGCACGACCGTGCCGCCGGTGAGGAGCACCACGCGGTCGACGCTGCGGCCGTTGAGGACGTTGTAGAGGATCCCCAGGGTGCAGACCGCGGCGGCGAGATACGGCGTGAGGGCGGCCAGCGAACCGGCGATGGGCCGGGTGGCCGGATACCGGCTGTGATCACCTCCCTGCGGGGGTGTGTGGTGGTGGCCGCCGCCACGCTGTCCGGGCAGGTGCTCGTGCACCACGCGCGTGTGCCCCTCGTCCTCCGGTTGCCCGTGCCGCGGTGCGGACCAGGGGGCGTACGCCAGGAGCAGCGAGCCGGCGAACCACCCCGCGTCCAGCAACTGGCCGGAACGGTAGGTGTGGTGCAGCAGCGGTGAGGTGAACAGGGCGTCGCACATCACGGTCAGGGCGAGCGCGCCGATCGCGGTGTTCACGGCGGTGCGGTTGCCCGAGGAGCGCCGGAAGTGCAGCGCGAGCACCATGCTGACCAGGGCGATGTCCAGCAGCGGGTAGGCCAGCGACAGCGCGGTGTGCGCCACGCTTGCCCCCCCATGGGAGTCGACCTTCGCCGCCTGGGCGAGCGCGAGGCTCCACGACAGCGTCAGCAGCGAGCCGCCGATCAGCCAGGCGTCGAGGCCGAGGCAGACCCAGCCCGCCTTCGTCACCGGCCGTTTGGCGAGGACCAGCAGGCCCACGATGGCGGGCGGTGCGAAGCAGAGGAAGAACAGGTCGGCGTAGCTGGGGCTGGGCACGGGCTGTCCGAGGACCACCTCGTACCACCCCCAGACCAGGTTGCCGAGGGCTGCCATCGCCGAGGAGAGTGCGAACAGCAGCCAGGCGGGCCGAAACCGGATGCGCCGGCTTCGGGCGTAGAGAAAACAGGACACGGCCGCGGCGGCCGCCGCGGCGCTCAGACCGAAGTCACCCATGATCAGTGCGACTTGGTGCGAGCCCCAGCCGAGCGCGGAACCGACGGCGTATCCCGCGCACACCAGGGCCAGTGACAGTTGGAGGACGGGGCGAGACCCGCCGCCGGAGGACGGTGGCCGGGCCAGCAGCGCCCGCGCCGGGCGCCGCGCGCGCAGCGCTCCGTCGAGGGTGGTCGTGGTGGGCAGCGGCGACGTCACCGGGCCCTCCCGGTCCGCGCCGCTCCGGGGTCCCGGGGGTCCCGGTGCACCGGGTGCGCATGCCTCCTGCGGCTGCTGTGCCTGCGGTGGTGATGGCTGTGGTGATTGAGGTGATGGCCGCGTCTGCGCGCGGCGGTGCCCCAGGGCCGCCGCCGGCGGCCTCGCCGCGTCGGATCGTTCGTCCATAGGCCGTGCATCGCCCGTCGCCCCCCTCACAGTCTGAAATGTCCATCCCCGGCGCCGAACGGTGCGCGGCGCATCCCCTGTCGGGACGATACACCAGTCTCGTCACTCAGGGACATAGTCTCTCTACGCTCCGTGACGACCAGCGGCGATGTGGGCACGTACCGCTTTCGAAGGACTGCGGAGGGTACTCGAAGCGGATTACATGCCCGTTTCGTCCGGCTCCTGTGTGCTCGCGGCATCCGTCGGCCGTATGCCGGTCGCGCCTGTCGTAAGGATCACGTTCCGCAGCGGCTCGTGGTTCACGAAACGGCTCAACTGGTCCGTGAGAAGCCGCTTGGCGCGCGGCAGGAAGGCGGATGTGGGCCCGCCGACGTGGGGGCTGATGAGCACGCCGGGCGCGCGCCACAGGGGGTGTTCGCGGGGCAGCGGTTCGGGGTCGGTGACGTCGAGGGCGGCGGTGATGCGGCGGCTCTCCACTTCGGCGAGCAGGGCCTTGGTGTCGACGACCGCGCCGCGGGCGACGTTGACGAGGAGCGCGCCGTCCTTCATCCGGGCCAGGAAGTCGGAGTTGACCAGGTGGCGGGTGTTTTCGGTCAGGGGCGTGGACAGGATGACGACGTCCGCCTCGGGCAGCAGGGCGGGCAGTTCGGTGAGCGGGTGCACCAGGCCGCGCGCCGTGGTGCGCTCAGAGCGCGCGACGCGCGCCACCCGCGCGAGTTCAAAAGGCGCGAGCCGGTCCTCGATGGCGGCGCCGATCGAGCCGTATCCCACGATGAGCACGTTCTTGTCGGCCAGCGCCGGCCGGAACCCGCCGAGCCACTCGCCCCGTTCCTGCGCCCGCACGAAGTCGGGGACACCGCGCAGTGAGGCGAGGATCAGGGTGAGCGTGAGCTCGGCGGTGCTCGCCTCATGCACCCCGCGCGCGTTGCACAGCCGTACGCCGGGTCGCAGATGCCTCAGCCCCGACTCCACATGATCGATACCGGCGGACAGGGTCTGCACGACCTGGACGGACGCCATCTCGGGCAACGGACGCTGCCCGATCGCGGGCGCCTTCATATAGGGCACCACGTAGTAGACGCAGTCGGCAGGGTCCGCGGGGAAGTCCTCACCACCGTTCCAGAAGCGGTAGTTCGGCCCTTCCGGGAGCCCTTCGATCTCTTCCGGCGGGATGGGCAGCCATACGTCAGCAGTCATGCCAGGAGGCTAGGGCCTGTCCGGCGGATCAGGTCGGAGGAAAGCGGCGCTTCCTGGTCAGCGCGGGTGAGCGGGGCCTGGGACGTGCAGCTCCAAGGCGGAGGAGGGAGCCATGGCGACTGACGACAACGCGGCAGATGTGCGTGCCAGGCCCCGCGTCTCCGGCAGGATCCGCCGGACAGGCCCTAGGTCAGGGGTGCGAGGGCGCAGAGGTTAGGTTGGGGGCTCGGGAGAGGGAGGGTTACGGGCAGGTGGAGCGCAGGACGATCGGTGCGGCGGCGCTCGTGGTGGGGGCCGTCGGACTCGGGTGCATGCCGATGAGCTGGGCGTACAGCGGCTCGCGGCAGCGGGGCGACGAGTCGCTCAGGGCCGTGCACCGGGCGCTCGATCTGGGCTCGAACCTGCTCGACACGGCCGACATGTACGGCCCGTTCACCAATGAGCTGCTGCTGGGGCGGGTGCTGAAGGAGCGCCGCGAGGACGCCTTCGTGTCGACGAAGGTCGGCCTGCTGGTCGGCGAGCAGCACGTGGTGGCCAACGGGCGGCCGGGCTATGTGAAGCGGGCGTGCGACGCGTCGCTGCGGCGACTGCAGACCGACTACATCGACCTCTACCAGCTGCACCGAGCGGACCCGGAGGTTCCGGTCGAGGAGACCTGGGGCGCGATGGCGGAGCTGGTCCAGGCCGGAAAGGTACGGGCGTTGGGGCTGTGCGCGGTGGGCGCGCGCTCCGGGCGGCGGCCGGGGGCCCGGCTGCACGACGCGACGGTCCGGCAGCTGCAGCGGGTGCAGCAGGTCTTCCCGGTGAGCGCGGTGCAGGCGGAGCTGTCGGTGTGGTCGCCGGAGGCGCTGGAGACGCTGCTGCCGTGGTGCGAGGCGCGCGGCGTCGGTTTCCTGGCGGCGATGCCGCTCGGCAACGGCTTCCTGACCGGCACGCTGACACCCGGCGAGGGCTTCGAACCGGACGACGTCCGGGCCCGTCACCCCCGCTTCACGGCCGAGATGATGGCCGCGAACCAGCCGATCGTGGCCGGTCTGCGCCGCGTGGCACTTCGCCACGGCGAGGACATCACGCCCGCCCAGGTTTCCCTGGCGTGGGTGCTGGCCCAGGGACGGCACGTGGTCGCGGTGCCGGGCGCCAAGCAGGAACGCTGGGTGGCGGAGAACGCGGCGGCGGCCGGGGTGGGGCTCACGGTGCGGGACCTGGCGGAGGTGGCGGAGCTGCCGGGGGCACAGGGGTCCTGGGACTGAAACGGCGGGGTTGCGGACGTCGGGTGCTGACGTCGGGTTGCGCACGTTTCGGGATGTGCTGGTGCCGATGTCCCGAGCTTGGTCGGCCGGGCGGTGATTCGGGATTGGTTGATCGGGAACCTGTGGGGCGCGAGCGGTGTATGACAAGTAGAACTCGCCGCGTCGAAGGGACCATGATCGTGCAACGTCGAGCTGTGGCGGCCGTATTGGCCGCCGCCACACTCCTGCTGACGGCCGGCTGCTCCTCCGACGACGGAGGCTCGGGATCGTCGGCCGGCGAGGAGAGCGCATCAGCTGGTGGTACGAGCCCGCAGTCCTCGCCCTCGGGACAGGCCGCCGAGGCGACCCCGCCCGCGAAGGGCTCGGTGAAGGTCGTGCGCACGGTCACCGAGGACCTGAACAGCCCCTGGGGCCTGGCCCCGCTCCCCGACGGCGACCTGCTGGTCTCCTCACGCGACGAGGCCACGATCACCCGGGTCGACACGGAGACGGGCAAGAAGACCGAGCTGGGCGAGGTGCCCGGGGTGTCCCCGGCGGGAGAGGGCGGCCTCATGGGCCTCGCGCTCTCCCCGGACTACGCCTCGGACCACATGGTCTACGCGTACTTCACCTCGGCCTCGGACAACCGCATCGTCCGCATGCTGTACGAGGAGGGGCAGCCGTCCGGCGAGCAGCTCGGCGCGCCCGACACGATCTTCCGGGGCATCCCCAAGGGCTTCATCCACAACGGCGGCCGGATCGCCTTCGGCCCGGACAAGATGCTGTACGCGGGCACGGGCGAGAGCGGTGAGGAAGGCCTGTCCCAGGACAAGGAATCCCTCGGCGGCAAGATCCTCCGCCTGACACCGGAGGGCGATCCGGCGCCGGGCAACCCGTTCTCGAACTCGCCCGTCTACTCCTACGGCCACCGCAATGTGCAGGGTCTCGCCTGGGACTCCAAACAGCGCCTGTTCGCCGCGGAGTTCGGCCAGGACACCTGGGACGAGCTGAACGCGATCAAGCCGGGCGACAACTACGGCTGGCCGGAGGCCGAGGGCAAGTCCGACAACTCCGCCTACCACAACCCCATAGCCCAGTGGGGCACGGACGACGCCTCCCCCAGCGGCATCGCCTACGCCGAGGGCTCCGTCTGGATGGCGGGCCTGAAGGGCGAACGCCTCTGGCGCATCCCCCTGAAGGGCACGGAGGCCTCGGCCGACCCCCAGGCCTTCCTCGAAGGCGAGTACGGCCGACTGCGCACGGTGGTCTCAGCGGGCGGCGACAAGCTGTGGCTGGTGACCAGCGAGACCGACGGGCGCGGCTCCCCGTCAGGCGGCGACGACCGGATCCTGGAGGTGCAGGTGCGGTAGGACCGCCTCTCACTCCCCGGCGGCGGACTCCGTATCGTCCTCATCCGCCGTCGGCTGCCGTACGACGACCTTCCCGGACGCCAGATCTATCGGCCCGCGCCCGGGGTCCCCGTCCCCGACATCCTCCCGGGTCAGCTCCAGCCGGTTCTGCTCGTCACGGGTGTGCTTGCGGCCCGGAGCAAAGAGCTCCTCGAACATGTTGAACACGGCGCCTCCTGCCGGTCCCCTACAGCGTACGCGGCACCGGATGCCGGGGTGGGGCGCGAGAGCGGCTTCCCGTCGCCGTGAACCGGGCACGGTGCGCCTCACCTCGCCGCGGGAGCCGGAGCCGGGGTGGAGTCGGGGGCGAACAACCCCAGCCGATGCGCCACCGCCGCCGCCTCTCCCCTGCCCGAGACGCCGAGTTTGGACAGGATGTTGGAGACGTGGACGCTGGCGGTCTTCGGGGAGATGAAGAGTTCCTCGGCGATCTGGCGGTTGGTGCGGCCGGCGGAGACCAGGCGCAGGACGTCGCGTTCCCGGCCGGTGAGGCCGAGGGCGTCGGCGGGGTCGGCAGGGGTGAGCGATTGTTTGGGGGTGTGGGTCAGAGGGAGGCGGGCGCGCTGGGCGAGCAGGGCGGCCGCGTCGGCCAGTGGGCGGGCGCCGAGGTGGTCGGCGACGGCATGGGCGAGACGCAGCAGCTCGGCGGCCCGGTCACGTTCGTCCTCGCCGCCGGACGGCAGCAGGGCCTCGGCGAGGCGATACCGGACGCGGGCGAGATCGTAGGGCCGGTCGAGGCATTCGAAGGCGGCGACGACCTCGGCCCAGTCGTCCGGGGTGCAGCGCGCCTCGGCCCGCAGCAGTTCGGTGCGGACCCAGCGTTCGTACGCCTGCCAGACGGGGACGTTCGCGGCCAGGGACTTGGCGGCGGTGCGGATGCGGTCGAGGATCTCGGACCGGCCCGCATCGACGGTGTGCAGGCCGCGTGCGTCGGCCTCCGCGGTGGCGGCGATGAGGAGCACGGGCCAGGCGTAGCGCTGGGTGCCGGGTGGGAAGCCGGTGTCCAGGACGTGCCGGAGTTCGGCGCGGGCGTCGAGGAGGCGGCCCTCGGCGACGGCGATGCCGACCGCGAGGCGGGCCAGCGGCAGCTCGTGCTGGGGCACCTTGTCGTGGGTGCCGAAGTGGCCGCGGGCCGCGGACAGTTGACGGCCGGCCTCGGCCAGGTCACCGCGGGCGAGTGCGAGCAGGGCATGGGTCTTGGCGCGGAAGGCGCGGGGCTTGGCGCTCTGGCCGACGCGCTCGGAGGCGTCGGCGGCTTCGGCAGCCTCGGTCCACCGGCCCAGAGAGTGGAGGGAGTCGGCGAGGTTGCCCCATACCCAGGCCTCGGTGTCCGGCAGGCCCAGTCCCCGGGCGAAATCGACGCCCTCCTGGAGCACGGCGACGGCCTCCTGCGAGCGGCCGATGCCTTCCAGGTGGGAGGGCAGGTTCACAAAGGCGCGGCCCATCACGGATACGTCGCCGAGCGTGGCCACCTGCTCCTTGACCCGGTACACCTGGGCGAGGCCGGGCTCGATGTCACCGGAGTCGACCATGAGCCCGCCGAGGGTCAGCCGTGCGTTCATCTCGATGTCGCGGGCGCCGACCATGCGGGCGTACTCCACGGCGCGTTCGGCGGCGGTGAGCGCGTCGGGGCCCGGGTTGTGCAGCATCGACCAGTTGGCGACCGAGGAGAGGACCTCGGCATGCACTTCGGAGGGCGGCAGGCCGCGTACGAGGCTCTGGGCGGTGGCGAGTTCCTGCCATCCGTCGCCGCGGCCGAGGGCCTGGATCAGCCGGGCCCGCTGGTTCCAGAACCAGGCGGCGCGCAGGGAGTCTCCCTCGTCCTCCAGCACCCGGATCGCCCGCTTGGTGATCTTCAGGGCGCGTTCCCGCTCCCCGCACAGCCGCCCGGCGACGGCGGCCTCGGCCATCAGGTCGAGGGAGCGCAGCGGGGTGGTGGCGGGGTCGCAGCCGCAGGGGGGATGGACCTCGGTGTAGTCGACGGGGCGCAGTGTGGCCCGGATCTCCTCGGGGGCGGTGTCCCACAGCTCCATCGCCCGTTCCAGCAGCCGCAGTTGCTCGGAGTAGGCGTGCCGGCGGCGGGCGGTGACGGAGGCGGCGAGGACGGCTGGCAGGGCCTTGGCGGCGTCATGGGCGTGGTACCAGTAGCTGGCCAGGCGCATGACCCGCTCGTCGGCGGGGACCAGCGTGGGGTCGGCCTCCAGGGCTTCGGCGTAGCGGCGGTTGAGCCGGGAGCGCTCGCCGGGCAGCAGATCGTCGCCGACGGCCTCGCGGACCAGGGAGTGACGGAAGCGGTAGCCGTCCCTGTCGGGGGCGGCGCTGAGGATGTTGGCGTTCACGGCGGCCCGCAAGGCCTCGATCAGGTCGTCCTCGGCGAGCCCGGCGATGGCGGCGAGCAGCCGGTACTCCACGGCGGAGCCGCCCTCGGCGACGATCCGGGCGACCCGCTGGGCGCTCTCGGGCAGGCCCTCGACCCGGACGAGGAGCAGATCGCGCAGGGAGTCCGTGAGCCCGGTGCGCGAGCCCTCGGCGGCGGAGACGGCGAGTTCCTCCACGAAGAAGGCGTTGCCGTCGGAGCGCTGGAAGATCTCGTCGACCTGGGCGGGATCGGGCTCGGCGGCGAGGATGCCGGCGATCTGGCGGCTCACTTCCTCGCGGCTGAAGCGGCCGAGTTCGATACGGCGGACCGTGCGCAACCGGTCGAGTTCGGCGAGCAGGGGGCGCAGTGGATGGCGGCGGTGGATGTCGTCGGAGCGGTAGGTGGCGAGGACGACGAGGCGGCCGGTGCGCAGCGTGCGGAACAGGTAGGCGAGGAGGTGGCGGGTGGAGGCGTCGGCCCAGTGCAGGTCCTCCAGCGCGACGACGACGGTGTGGTCGGCGGCGACGCGCTCCAGCAGCCGTGCGGTGAGTTCGAAGAGGCGGGCCATGGCCTCTTCGTCGTCCCGGCCCGTGGCCCGCGCGCTGGATGTCTCGCCCATCTCGGGCAGCAGCCGGGCCAGTTCCTCCTCCTGTCCCGCGGCGGCCGTGGCCAGCTCGTCGGGCAGGGCGCGGCGCAGGGCGCGCAGGGCGGCGGAGAAGGAGGCGAAGGGCAGTCCGTCGGCGCCGATCTCGACACAGCCGCCCAGCGCGACGACCGCGCCCTGCCGGCACGCCGCGGTGGCGAACTCCTCGACGAGCCGCGTCTTGCCGACCCCGGCCTCACCGCCGATCAGTAACGCCTGCGGCTCGCCGGCTGCGGCGCCGGCGAGCGCGTCGTTCAGCATGTCCAGCTCGTCACCACGGCCGACGAAGACGGGACTTACGGACCTGGTCTCCACAGCCCCGAGCATCGCACGGGGGTCCGACAACGCGGGACCGGTTTTCTCCGGGGTGCTCGTCGGGTCAGCGGTCTGGGCCGGAGTGCGAGCGAGGGCCGTACCGATGGTCGGTACGGCCCCTCCACCCCCGCCCTCCCCCGCGCTCATGCGACCCGGGCGAACCGGTGCCGGCGCGGGCGGTGCGTATGGCTGTCCGGCTCGGCGGTGCGCCGTGCCGCTTCGCGGCGGGCGGCGCGGCGAGCGCGGACGGCCTCGCGGGCCAGCCGCTCCTGCTCTGCCTCGCGGATGAGCTCGGCGGAGCGGAGCTGCTGCATCTCGTACTCGTACATGGTGTCTCCCCTGGTGAGCGTCGGTTTCGGGTCTCGCTCTCTGCGATGCCTCTACCTTCGTCTGCCAGGGGGGTCCGCCACATCGGGAGAGTTCCGCATCTTCGGCGGTGGGCGGGGCCTTAGACGTGCGTGAGGGGCCCCAGGAACTCCGTAAGGTGCTTACGGATGCCCTAAGACCCCTCAGGACCTGCGGTGGTTCAGCCGGCGGACGGCACTCCGAGCCAGACGCCGGTGTACTTGAGGACCGCGAGGAGCAGGCCGATGACGCCGAGCGAGACGCCCGCCCAGGAAACCGACTTGATCCAGACCGGCTGCGGCTTGCCCGGGACGCCGAACGCCGGACGGGCGAGGACCGCGACGCCGACGAGCAGGGCGACGAGCGCGAAGGTCCCGGCCCACAGCGCGGTGGCCTCCCAGGCGTCGCCGTAGACCGACTGGAGCTGCGTGGCGACGCTCGCGCTCTGCGAGGCCTGCATCTCCAGCTGGCCGTTGATCTCCACGCGCGCCGAGGCCACCGTGCCGACCCAGCTGCCGGTCAGCGAGACCAGGCCGAGCGCGGCGGCGACGATGGCGCCGGCGCCCTGACCCACTCCGGACGACTCCTTCACCTGGGCCACGGGAAGCTCGTCATCGTCATCGTCCTCGGCGGACTCGATGTCGGACGGCTCGGCCGTGCCCTCGGCCTCGGTCCCGGTCTCTTCGTCGGCCTTGGTGACGTCCACCTTCTCCTCGTCGGTCGTGGCCTCGGTGCCCGTCTCGACACCGGTTTCGTCGTCTGTCTTGGTTCCCATGCTGCGCACCGTACGGATCCTGTCTGAGAAGTCTCTTAATGATCGCTGTCAGCGGCACGCGCGCGTGCTTCACGCCATTCGGGGGCGAGGATCGACCACACCTCCAGGTCGTGCCTTACGCCACCATAGGGGTGCGCCTCCCGCCGTGTGCCGTCGCGGGTCATTCCGAGCCGCCGGGCCACGTTCAGGCTGGCCGTGTTGCCCGCGGCGGCCACCCATTCGATGCGGTGGATGCCGCGCTGCTCGACGGCGAAGTCGATGAGGACCCGCATCGCGCGCGTGACGAGCCCGCGGCCCGTGCCGGCGGGCTCCAGCCAGCAGCCGACCTCGCCGTTGCCGTGCTCGGCGTCGAAGTTCAGGAAGAGCACCCCGCCCACGAGCTTGCCGTCCAGCCAGATGCCGTGCAGGGAACCGGTGTCGGCGGCCCGCATGTCGGCGTACCGCTGGAGGGTCTGCCGTGCGGACGGCACGTCCGTGGCCTTGGAGCCGAAGGGGACGTACTGGTTGATGAACTCCCGCCCGCGCTCCAGGTGGGCCAGGAACTCCTCGGCGTGCCAGGGCTCCAGGGGCCGCATTTCAGCGTCGTCACCCAGGGATATCGCGTACATCCTGATCCCGCTCCTTCTCCAGCTGCTCCACGACGTCGACGCCGGCGAGCCTCTCATGGGCGGCGCGGGACTCGGGCGGCTCGATGCTGATGCGCGGGAGGTACTTCTCCAGCGGGCGCGGCAGCCACCAGTTGGCGCCGCCGAGCAGGTGCATGAGGGCCGGCACCAGCAACGTACGCAGGACGAAGGCGTCGAGGGCGACGGCGGCGGCCAGCGCGATGCCGAACATGGCGATCACGCGGTCGCCGCTGAGCACGAAGGCGAGGAAGACCGAGATCATGATGACGGCGGCGGAGTTGATCACCCGGCTGGTCTCGGCGAGGCCGATGCGGACGGCCCGCCGGTTGTCGCCGGTCTCCAGCCACTCCTCGTACATCCGGCTGACCAGGAAGACCTGGTAGTCCATGGAGAGGCCGAACAGCACCGACACCATGATGACCGGCAGGAACGGCTCGATCGGTCCCGCCCGCCCCAGCCCCAGCAGCTCGCTCCCCCACCCCCACTGGAAGATCGCGACGACGACACCGAACGCGGCGGCGACGGCGGCCACGTTCATCGCGGCGGCCTTCAGCGGGATGCCGACGGACCGGAAGGCGAGCAGGAGCAGCAGACAGCCGAGGCCGACGACGACGCCCACGAACAGCGGCAGCTTGCCGACGATGACCTCGGCGAAGTCGTCGTAGGCCGCCGTCACTCCGCCGACGTGCACATCCAGCGAGGTGCCCGTCTCGGCACGCGGCAGCACCTCGGTGCGCAGCCGGTCGACGAGAGCGCTGGTCGTCTGCGACTGCGGCGAGGACTGCGGGACGACGGTCAGATACGCGGTGTGGCCGCCGGAGCTGTAGGTCACCGGCGTGACGGCCGCGACGCCCTCGGTGGCGTGGAGGGTGGCGTCGAGGTTGTCGAGGGCGAGCTTGTCCTCGGCTCCGTCGACGGCGGTGACGAGGGTGAGCGGCCCGTTGACGCCGGGCCCGAAACCGTCCGCGAGCAGGTCGTACGCCTGCCTGGTGGTCGTCGTCTCGGGATTGTTGCCCTGGTCGGAGGTGCCCAGGCGCAGCCCGAGCGTGGGCAGGGCGAGCAGCGTGATCACGGCGAGGGCGACCGCGCCGAGCTTCTTGGGGTGCCGTTCCACGAAGGCCGACCAGCGGGCCGCGAACCCGGTCGGCAGCTCGGGCTCGGGACCGTGCTCGGCGAGCCTGCGGCGCTCACGGCGGCTGAGCGCCCGCATGCCGATGAAGGACAGCAACGCGGGCAGCAGGGTCACGGCGGCGGCGACCGTGAGGACCACGGTCAGCGAGGCGGCGATCGCGACGCCGTTGAGGAAGTTCAGCCGCAGGATCAGCATGCCCAGCAGGGCGATGCACACCGTGGCGCCCGCGAAGACCACCGCACGCCCGGTCGTCGCGACGGCGCTGGTGACCGACTCGGTGACGGACAGCCCGCGTTTCAGACCGCGGCGGTGCCGGGTCACGATGAACAGCGCGTAGTCGATGCCGACGCCAAGGCCGATCAGCATGCCGAGCATGGGCGCGAAGTCGGCCACGGTCATGACATGCCCGAGCAGCACGATCCCCGCGTACGCCGTGCCGACGCTCACCAGCGCGGTGGCGATGGGCAGCAGCGAGGCGGCGAGCGAGCCGAAGGCGAGGAACAGCACGACCGCGGCGACCGCCACCCCGACGATCTCCGCGAGGTGCCCGCCGGACGACTCGGTCAGCGCGATGGCACTGCCGCCCAGCTCCACCTGAAGCCCGTCGGTCCGCGCCGACTCGGCGGTGTCGACGACGGCCTGCGCCTCGGACCTGTCGATCGACTCGGCCGGGTCGTCGAAGGTGACGGTCGCGTAGGCCGTACGTCCGTTGCCGCTGATCTGCGCCGCGCCCTGGCCGGAGTACGGGCTGATCACGGTGGCCACGCCGGGCAGTTCCGCGATCTCGTTCAGGGTGCGGGTCATGGTCTGTTCGACGTCGGCGGCGCGGACGGTGCCGGACGCGGTGTGCCAGACAACGGTGTCGCTGTCGCCGCCGAGTGCGGGGAAGCCCTCCCGCAGCAGCTGGGTGGCGCGCCCGGACTCGGTGCCCGGGGCCTCGTAGTCGTTCGAGTACGCGGCGCCTGCGACGGCGGCGCCCGCGGTCACCCCGCCGAAAGCGAGGAGCCACAGCAGAACCGCGACCAGGCGGCGTCGGACACACCAGCGTGCGAGGGCTGCCACGAAACGTGCTCCCGGGGGTGGGGATTTGTGGATCTTTGACCGGGAACAGTCGCTCAGGACGTGAACGGCCCGCAAAGAACGTATGAGCAATGCGAGGACCACTCTTGCAGGCGGAAGTGATCGTTCATCGCGTTCGTGGGCTTATTCACAGGAGTGGGAGACAGATCACAGGACAGTAACGGTCACTCTGTCACCTCAGTCGAACTGGTCGCCCAGCGCCATCACCATCGCCCCGATGATCAGCAGCCACAACGCCCTGCGGGTACGTCCCCGGGACCCCAGGACCGACGCGAGCGCGCACACCAGCGCGCCGAAGGCGTACGCCGCCGGAACGACCGTCGGCGCGGAGCCGCCGGCCCGGAGCGCCGATGCGGCCAGACCGGCGAGGGCGAGCAGCACCCCGGTCCCGGCCGCCGTCCAGCGGGCCCGTCGCACCTCCCGCAGGGAGTCCTCGGGGGTCTCGGATTCACCGCTTCCGTTCATGGCGGGCGAGCGTAGCGCCTACCGCTGAGAAACCGGATGCGGGGCGCTGGATGCGGCTGTTAGCTTCCGAAGGTCCTCCGTCCTTCTCGCGGCACCTCGCCGCCGGCCCAAGCAGGTGCGTTGTTTGAGCGTCCGACCGAGCTCCTCCGTATCCCTCTCCGCTTCCCAGGACTCAAGGAGCCCGTTCACCGATGCCAGACATCACCCCGCCGACGATGCGGCCCTCGGATGAGGACCTCACCCAGCGGCTGACCCACGCCCGCTACCCGCGCAGCAACAGCTACGACGCCCGCTGGGTCATCGAGAACCAGATGGGCCCGAACGCGCTGTGGCTGCTGGAGTGGCTGGCCCCCGCCCTCGGCCTGGACACCCTGCGCCCCGGCGCCCGTGTCCTCGATCTCGGCTGCGGCCGGGCCATGACCTCGGTCTTCCTGGCCAGGGAGTACGACACCCAGGTCACCGCCGCCGACCTGTGGATCGACCCCGACGACAACGCCCGGCGGATCGCCGAGGCCGGTTTCGCCGACCGTGTGCTGCCCATGCGCGTCGAGGCGCACGACCTGCCGTTCGCCGAGGGCAGCTTCGACGCGATCGTGAGCATCGACGCGTATCAGTACTTCGGCACGAATGATCTGTATCTGCCCACCCTGGCACGGCTGTTGAAGCCCGGCGGGCGGATCGGTGTCGTCGTGCCCGCACTGCGCCAGGAGCCGGCGGGCACGGAGCCTCCGGCACATCTCAAGCCCTACTGGGAGCCCGACTTCTGGTGCTTCCACACCGCCGACTGGTGGCGACGGCACTGGACACGCTCTGGCGCCGTCGAGGTGGAGACGTCCGACTGGCTGGACGACGGCTGGCGGGACTGGCTGTTGTGGTGCGACGTGGTCGCCGAGGAGAGCCCTGAGGAGTTCCATCGCACGATGGCCCGCCGGGTCGGCGAGACGGTGCGGGTGGACGAGGGCCGCGCGCTGGGCTTCGTACGGCTCGTAGGGCGCCGCACGTAGGTAACCGCTACAGGTAAGGCAACGGCCCCGGAGGACTTGCCGACGCTGTTGGTTAATTTGGGGCCTGCGTGACGTCGGTCTTCAAGACTCGGTTGTGGTCTTGAAGACCGACGTTGTCGTATGGGGTGGGTGTTGATGTCGATGCGTTCGGCCGGGGATGGGGAGATCCCCGGGGAGACGGTGCGGGTAGCGCGGGCGGCGTTCCCGAAGGGCAGTCTGGCGACCCGGCTGCGGGATGAACTGGGCGTGTTGTTCACCGATGAGCAGTTCGCTGATCTCTTCCCGTCCCGGGGCAGGCATGCGTGGTCGCCGGGGCGGCTGGCGCTGGTGCTGGTGTTGCAGTTCGTTGAGGGGCTGACCGACCGGCAGGCGGCGGAAGCGGTCCGCGCCAGGATCGACTTCAAGTACGCGCTCGGGCTGGAGCTCGACGACCCGGGATTCGACTTCTCGGTGCTGTCGGAGTTCAGAGACCGCCTGACCGGCACGGACGGCGGGCGGCGGGTGATGGACGGTGTCCTGGCCGCGGCCAGGGAACGAGGACTGCTCAAAAGCTCGGGCCGGGCCCGCACCGACTCCACCCACGTGCTGTCCGCCGCACGGGAGCTGAACTGGCTGGAGATGGTGGCCGAGACCCTGCGTGCGGCACTCAACGCGGTCGCCCACAACGCCCCGGACTGGCTGGCCGACATTGCCGAGCCGGACTGGTTCCAGCACTACGCCACCCGGATCGATGACACCCGGTTTCCCGCCTCCCGCGCGAAGCGGGCCGAGGTGGCCGAGCGGATCGGCCGGGACGGGATGCGCTTGCTGGCAGCTGTCTTCGACCCCCGTTCTCCCGATGGCCTGCGCGACCTGAACAAGGTGGAGGTCCTGCGGCAGATGTGGATCCAGCACTTTCACCTGGTGGAGGGCGAGGTGCGGCGCAGGGACCCAAAAGACCGCCCGCCGAACGCGACGCGCCTGGTCACCCCGTATGACACCGACGCACGTGGCAGCGTCAAACGCGACATCATGTGGGACGGCTACAAGGTCCACTTCACCGAGACCTGCGAGCCGGACGCCCCGAACCTGATCACGAACGTCACCACGACCGTGGCCACCGTCCAGGACCGGTCGATGGCCGAGACGATCCACACCCAGCTTGCCGCACGTGACTGCCTGCCCGCCGAACACTGGGTGGACGCCGGCTATCCCACCGCCCCCGCCCTGGTCAGCGCCCGACGCGACCACGGCATCGCCCTGCACGGACCCATCCAAGCCGACAACAGCGCCCAGACCAGCGCCGAAGACGGCTTCGCCCAAGACGCCTTCACCATCGACTGGAACAAGCAGCAGGCCGCCTGCCCTGGCGGCCACACCAGCACCACCTGGAGCGAACGGCTCTCCCAGCGCGGCCAGCCGGTACTCCGGGTGGTCTTCTCGGCGAGCGACTGCCGCCCCTGCACCATGCGACAGGCGTGCATCAACACCACCAACGCCAAACGACCCCGTGAACTGCGGCTACGCCGCCAGGACGAACACCACGCGCTGCATGCGGCCAGGGCGGAACAGCAGACCGACGCCTGGAAGGAGCGCTACCAGATCCGCGCCGGTGTCGAGGGCACCATGTCCCAGGCCGTCCTACGCTGCGGCCTGCGCAGGTCCCGCTACCGAGGCCTGGCCAAAACCAGCCTCCAGCACCAGCTCACTGGCGCCGCGATCAACCTCGCCCGCATCGACGCCCACCTCATCGACACACCACGAGCCCCCACTCGCATCAGCCACTTCGCAGCACTTCGCCCCGCCGACCAAGAAGCGGCCAGCGGGGCGAAGTGCCCGGCCCCGAATTAACCAACAGCGTCGGACTTGCCTCCGGGGCCGTACTACGCGTGTGGGCTCAGCCCTCGCTGACGCCCAGCTTCTCCAGGATCAGCTCCTTGACGCGAGCCGCGTCCGCCTGCCCCCGGGTCGCCTTCATGACCGCGCCGACCAGGGCGCCGGCCGCGGCCACCTTGCCGCCGCGGATCTTGTCCGCGATGCCGGGGTTGCCGGCGATGGCGTCGTCGACGGCCTGACCGAGCGCGCCCTCGTCGGAGACCACCTTCAGACCGCGCTTGTCGACGACCTCGTCCGGGGTGCCTTCGCCCGCGAGGACGCCCTCGATGACCTGGCGGGCCAGCTTGTCGTTCAGGTCGCCCTTCGAGACCAGCTCGGCAACCCGCGCGACCTGCACCGGCGTGATGGCCAGCTCGTCCAGCGAGGTGCCGGACTCGTTGGCGCTGCGGGCCAGTTCGCCCATCCACCACTTGCGGGCGGAGGCGGCGTCCGCACCGGCGTCGATCGTGGCGACGATCGCTTCCAGCGCACCGGCGTTGAGGATCGCCTGCATCTCGGTGGCCGAGATGCCCCACTCCTCGCGGAGCCGGTTGCGGCGCACCAGCGGCAGTTCGGGCAGCCGGGCGCGGATCTCCTCGACCCACTCGCGGGTCGGGGCGACCGGCACCAGGTCGGGCTCCGGGAAGTACCGGTAGTCCTCGGCCTCTTCCTTCACGCGGCCCGAGGTCGTCGACCCGGTGTCCTCGTGGAAGTGCCGGGTCTCCTGGATGATCGTCCCGCCGCCGCTGAGGACGGCCGCGTGCCGCTGGATCTCGTAGCGGGCCGCGCGCTCCACGGAACGCAGCGAGTTGACGTTCTTCGTCTCGCTGCGCGTGCCGAACTTCTCGGTGCCGTTCGGGCGCAGCGACAGGTTCACGTCGCAGCGCATCTGCCCCATCTCCATGCGGGCTTCCGACACACCGAGCGCCTTGATGAGCTCGCGCAGCTCACGGACGTACGCCTTCGCCACCTCGGGAGCGCGCTCGCCCGCACCCTCGATCGGCTTGGTGACGATCTCGATGAGCGGGATGCCGGCGCGGTTGTAGTCGAGGAGCGAGTGCGAGGCGCCGTGGATACGGCCCGTCGCGCCGCCGACATGCAGCGACTTGCCGGTGTCCTCCTCCATGTGGGCGCGCTCGATCTCCACGCGGAAGGTCTCGCCGTCCTCCAGCTGTACGTCGAGATAGCCGTTGAAGGCGATCGGCTCGTCGTACTGGGAGGTCTGGAAGTTCTTCGGCATGTCCGGATAGAAGTAGTTCTTCCGGGCGAAGCGGCACCACTCGGCGATCTCGCAGTTCAGCGCGAGACCGATCTTGATCGCGGACTCGACGCCGGTCGCGTTGACGGCCGGGAGCGCGCCGGGCATGCCGAGGCAGACCGGGCAGGTCTGGGTGTTCGGGTCGGCGCCGAGTGTGGTCGAACAGCCGCAGAACATCTTGGTCCTGGTGCCGAGTTCGACATGGACCTCGAGGCCCATGACGGGGTCGTACGACGCCAGCGCGTCCTCGTACGACACCAGGTCGGTCGTGGTGGTCACGGTGAAACTTCCCTCTCAGCCCAGCAGGACGTCGTCGTCGCCCAGCCGCTTCAGTTCGCGGTACAGGATGGCGAGGCCGGTGACGACCGCGACCGCGGAGACGGTGGCGTCGATCAGGACCAGCGTGTCCTTCTCGGCGCGGGCCTTCTTGAGCCGCTTGGCGACGCCGAACGCGCCGAACGCGGTGGTGGCGATCGACAGGTACGTACCGGACTTGGACTTCTTGAAGTCCTTGGCCTTGGACAGCTTGCTCACAGCGACGGTGCCTCCTCCAGAAGCGGGTGCCCCCACTTTTCCACGAAGGCGGCCTCGACGGCTGCCCCCACCTTGTACAGGCGGTCGTCCTTCAGCGCCGGGGCGATGATCTGCAGGCCGACCGGGAGGTTGTCCTCCGGCGCGAGACCGCAGGGCAGCGACATGGCCGCGTTGCCCGCCAGGTTGGTCGGGATGGTGCACAGGTCCGCGAGGTACATCGCCATCGGGTCGTCGGCACGCTCGCCGATCGGGAAGGCGGTGGTCGGCGTCGTCGGCGAGACGATCACGTCGACCTGCTCGAAGGCCTTCTCGAAGTCGCGCGTGATGAGCGTACGGACCTTCTGGGCGCTGCCGTAGTACGCGTCGTAGTAGCCGCTCGACAGCGCGTACGTGCCGAGCATGATCCGGCGCTTCACCTCGGGACCGAAGCCCGCCTCACGGGTGAGGGAGGTGACCTCCTCAGCGGAGTGCGTGCCGTCGTCGCCGGTGCGCAGGCCGTAGCGCAGGCCGTCGAAACGGGCGAGGTTGGAGGAGCACTCGGAGGGCGCGATCAGGTAGTACGCGGAGAGCGCCAGGTCGAAGGACGGGCAGTCCAGCTCGACGATCTCGGCGCCGAGTTCCTTGAGCAGTGCCACGGACTCGTCGAAGCGCTGGATGACCCCGGTCTGGTAGCCCTCGCCGCGGAACTGCTTGACGACGCCGACGCGCATGCCCTCGACGCTGCCGTTGCGGGCGGCCTCGACGACCGGCGGGACGGGTGCGTCGATCGACGTGGAGTCCATCGGGTCGTGCCCGGCGATGACCTCGTGCAGCAGCGCGGCGTCCAGGACCGTGCGGGCGCAGGGCCCGCCCTGGTCGAGGGAGGACGAGAACGCGACCATGCCGTACCGCGAGACGGCCCCGTACGTCGGCTTCACACCGACGGTGCCGGTGACGGAGGCCGGCTGGCGGATGGAGCCGCCGGTGTCGGTGCCGATGGCGAGGGGGGCCATGTGCGCGGCCAGCGCGGCGGAAGAGCCACCACCCGATCCGCCGGGGATCCTGGTGAGGTCCCAGGGGTTGCCGGTGGGCCCGTAGGCGCTGTTCTCGGTGGAGGACCCCATGGCGAACTCGTCCATGTTGGTCTTGCCGAGGATGACGACGTCGGCGGCCTTCAGCCGCTTGGTGAGCGTCGCGTCGTACGGCGGGATCCAGCCCTCGAGGATCTTCGAGCCGACGGTCGTCGGGATGCCCTGGGTGGTGAAGATGTCCTTCAGCGCGAGGGGGACGCCGGCGAGGGGACCGAGCTTCTCGCCCTTCGCCCGCTTCTCGTCGACGGCGCGGGCCTGGGCCAGCGCGCCCTCGCGGTCGACGTGCAGGAAGGCGTGCACCTTCTCGTCGACGGCCTCGATACGGGCCAGGTGGGCCTCGGTGACCTGCACCGCGGTGAGCTCGCCGGAGGCGATCTTCGCGGCGGTCTCGGCGGCGGTGAGCTTGATGATGCTGTTGTCCGTCATGGTGGTCTTAGTCCTCCCCCAGGATCTGCGGCACCTTGAAACGCTGCTGCTCCTGGGCCGGGGCGCCGGAGAGCGCCTGCTCGGGGGTGAGCGACGGACGGACCTCGTCCGCCCGCATGACGTTCGTCAGCGGGAGCGGGTGCGAGGTCGGCGGTACGTCTTGGTCGGCGACCTCACTGACGCGTGCGACCGCGCCGATGATGTCGTCCAGCTGTCCCGCGAAGTGCTCGAGCTCTTCGGGCTTCAGCTCCAGACGCGCCAGCCGTGCGAGGTGGGCGACCTCCTCGCGCGTGATGCCAGGCATGCAGCGATCCTCTGGGGTGAGTGCGTGTGGTTTGGGGCCAATCCTATGGGGAGGGGGCCCATGACCGTGAAACGGTTACAACAGCGCCCCGACAGGGGCGCGGGGAACTGCGCGACCAGCCACGACGAACCCGCGGCCGCCAACGGCGAAGACGCACTCGGCGATGACGCGCTAGTCGGCCGCAGGCAACGCCGCGCGTGGCCGCTGCCACCCCCGAGATCCCCGCGCCCGCAGCCACGCCGTCGTCTCCTCCGCCGGCATCGCGGCCGCGACCAACCACCCCTGAACCGCGTCACAGCGCAGATCCCGCAACCGCTCCCACGTCTCGTCGTCCTCGACGCCCTCGGCGACCACGAGAAGGCCGAGGGAATGGGCGAGATCCACCGTGCACCGCACGATCTCCGCGTCCTCGGCATCGACGGCCAGCCGCGCGACGAAGGAACGGTCGATCTTCAGCTCGCTCACCGGCAGCCGCCGCAGATGCACCAGCGACGAGTACCCGGTGCCGAAGTCGTCCAGCGACATCTTCACGCCGTGCCCGGTCAGCCCGGCAAGCGTGTCGGCGGCCCGCTGCGGATCCTCCAGCAGCACGTGTTCCGTTATCTCGAGCTGGAGCGCCCCCGCGGGAACTCCGTGCCGGGCGAGCCGCGCGGCCACCGAACCCGCGAACCCGGGGGTGTGCACGTCGCGCGGGGACACGTTCACCGCGACCGGCACATACAGCCCCTGTGCCCGCCACCGCGCGACCTGCGCGAGCGCCGTGTCGAGCACGTACTCCGTCAGATGCGGCATCAGCCCGGACGACTCGGCGATCGCTATGAACTCGTCCGGCGGCACCCTCCCGCGCTCCGGGTGCACCCAGCGGACCAGCGCCTCGAGACCGGCGACCTGTCCGTCGAAGCGGACCTTGGGCTGGTAGTGCAGCTCCACCTCGTGCGCGTCGAGCGCGCGCCGCAGATCGCCCAGCAGGCCGAGGCGGTCCGGGGTGTTGGAGTCCCGCTTGGACTCGTAGACCTCCACACCCGTACGGTCCCGCTTCGCCTGGTACATCGCCACGTCCGCCCGGCGCAGCAGACCCTCCGCGTCGAGGGCGTGGTCGGGGAAGACGGCGACTCCGGCGCTGGCCTCCAGGACGAGGGTGAGGCCGTCGAGGTCGAGCGGTGAGCTGAGCGCGGCGACCAGGGCCCGGGCCATCCGGGTCGCGGACGTGGTGGAGTCGGCGACCGGCAGTAAGACGGCGAACTCGTCCCCGCCCAGCCGCGCGGCCTCCGCCCCGCGCGGCAGCGCCACCCGCAGCCGGTCGGCTATCTGCAGCAGCAGCCGGTCACCGGCGAGATGACCGAGCGTGTCATTGACCGACCGGAAGCGGTCGAGGTCAATCAGCATCAGAGCGGACCGTGCGCCGATGCGCTCGGCGTCGTCCAGCGCGGTCCAGATGCGCTCGAGCAGCCACTGCCGGTTGGGCAGCCCGGTGAGCGGGTCGCGCAGCTGCTCCTCGGCGCGGGCCCGGGCTATCCACAGGGTGAAGTCCAGGGCGATGAGCGGGATCGAGAACAGCGGCAGCAGCACCGGCTTGGCCACGGCCACGACACACACCAGCGGTGCGATGCCGAGCAGCGCGACCGTGACCAGGCCCTGTCTGACCAGGGCGGTGCGGGCGACCGTGGGCAGGCCGCCGGTGCGCGGGGCGTGCAGATACCAGAGCAGGGTGCGGGTGACCGCGAGGTAGGCGACCGCGACGAGGATGACTTCGGGGGCGGTGTAGAAGGTCCAGGTGTCGGGGTTCCAGGGGGCCTCGACGGACGGCACCCGGCCGAACGCGGCCAGGACCAGGGCGCCGGCGCCGATGCCGAGGATGTCCACCGCGCCGTGCAGCAGGCCCTGCCGCCAGCGGTTGCGGCGGGCCACGCCGACCAGGACGACGACGGTGAGGCTGACCATTCCGGCGGGCACCCAGCCGTACAGCATCAGGACGGCGAGGGTGAGGGCGGCGCCGGAGCCGGTGCCGCCCCACCAGCGGGCGCGGCCGAGGGCGACCAGGTGGCCGACGATGATGCCGGTCAGCACGGCGAGCGACCAGCCGACGGCGCCGGACGGGAAGAGGGCGTGGTCCAGGGTGAACGCGCGGAAGAAGCCGCCGCCCAGGACGAATCCGGCCGCCGCCATGACCGCGGCGGGCAGTGCGGGCCAGGAGGTGTGCCGTTCCGCGTCGGTGCCCGGCAGTGCGCTGTGCGACCGGTCGGCGGTGAGCTGTGCGGTGTTCTGCGCGTCGGCCGCGGGACGCTGCCCGGCGGTGCGCTCCCCCGTGCCCGGACGCTCCCCGGACCGCCCGCCCCATGGGCTCGCCTGCCATGCGTCGGTGACCCGGCGCAGGCGCAGCCGCGAGTATGGGGCGGCGCTCTCGGTCGGTTCCATTCCCGTCCCTCTCACAGCCGGCGGTGCCCACGCCACGCGGCCCGGTGCCGGACATCCCTCAGCGGCGCCGCGTCAGAAAACCCTTCCCCTCGCCCGTCAAGGCCCTCTCTGAGCAAGGGGATGCCCCAACCGCAGCTGGGCACGGCAGGCGCACCCCTCAACAGTAGGCCGCAGAAGGCTTCCACGGGCAGCGGTCGTCGACGGTTGCCCGATTGCGCCCCGGCCACCCGTATGCATCTGGTATGCGCCGATCGGGTGGCCTTCAACCGCTACTCCTCTGCCGGGAGGGCGACTTCGGCGGCTGCGTCCGGGCCTTGTTCCAGCAGGACGTTGAATCCGTCCTCGTTCAGAACCGGCACCTTCAGCTGCATCGCCTTGTCGTACTTCGAACCAGGATTGTCACCCACAACGACGAAAGACGTCTTCTTCGAAACAGAACCGGTCACTTTGGCTCCCCGGACCTGAAGCGCTTCCTTGGCTCCGTCCCGTGTGAAGTGTTCGAGCGTTCCGGTGACGACGAGGGTGAGTCCTTCCAGCGGACGCGGGCCCTCGTCCTCACCGGCGCCCTCTTCCTCCATACGGACACCTGCCGCCCTCCACTTACGGATGATCTCTTGGTGCCACTCCTCGGCGAACCATTCCTTGAGCGAGGCGGCGATGATCGAGCCGACGCCGTCGGTGTTCGCCAGCTCCTCCTCCGTGGCCTGCTCGATGCGGTCGATCGAGCGGAAGTTGCGGGACAGCGCCTCGGCGGCGACCGGGCCGACATGACGGATCGACAGGCCGGTGAGGATACGGGCGAGCGGGCGCTGCTTGGCCGCGGCGATGTTCTCCAGCATCGCGGTCGCGTTCTTCTTCGGCTCGCCCTGCTGGTTGGCGAAGACCGTGGCGATCTTCTCCTCGCCGGTCTTCGGATCGCGCTTGGGCAGGCCGCTGTCCTGGTCGAGGACGTACGCCTTGATGGGCAGCAGCTGCTCGATGGTGAGGTCGAACAGGTCGCCCTCGTCGGCGAGCGGTGGCTCCGCGGGCTCCAGCGGCTTGGTGAGCGCGGCGGCGGCTACGTAGCCGAAGTGCTCGATGTCCAGCGCCTTGCGGCCGGCGAGGTAGAACAGGCGCTCACGCAGCTGGGCGGGGCAGGTGCGGGCGTTCGGGCAGCGCAGGTCGACGTCGCCCTCCTTCATCGGCCGCAGTGCCGTACCGCACTCGGGGCACTCGGCCGGCATCTCGAACTCGCGCTCGCTGCCGTCCCGCAGGTCGGCGACCGGTCCGAGGATCTCCGGGATGACGTCACCGGCCTTGCGCAGCACCACCGTGTCACCGATGAGGACGCCCTTGGCCTTGACGACGTCCTGGTTGTGCAGGGTGGCGAACTCGACCTCCGAGCCTGCCACCGTCACCGGTTCGACCTGGGCGTACGGCGTGATCCGGCCCGTACGGCCCACGCCCACGCGGATGTTGATGAGCTTGGTGTTGACCTCTTCCGGCGCGTACTTGTACGCGATCGCCCAGCGCGGCGCGCGGGAGGTGGAGCCGAGCCGGCCCTGGAGCGGGATCTCGTCGAGCTTGACGACCACGCCGTCGATCTCGTGCGCCACGGAGTGGCGGTTCTCGCCGTAGTGGGCGATGAACTCCCTTACGCCGTCCAGGCCGTCGACCACCTTGTTGTGCGTGGAGGTGGGCAGGCCCCAGCTCTTCAGCAGGTCGTACGCCTGAGAGAGGCGGGTCAGGCCCTCGAAGCCCTCCAGGGCGCCGATGCCGTGGACCACCATGTGGAGCGGCAGGGTGGCCGTGACCTTGGGGTCCTTCTGGCGCAGCGAACCCGAGGCGGAGTTGCGGGGGTTGGCGTACGGCTTCTCACCGGCGGCCACGCGGCGTGCGTTGAGGTCCTGGAAGGCCTCCATCGGGAAATAGACCTCGCCGCGGATCTCGACGAGCCGGGGAACGCGGTCGCCCTTCAGCCGGTGCGGGATCTCCGCGATCGTCATGACGTTCGGCGTGATGTCCTCGCCGATCCGTCCGGTGCCGCGGGTGGCGGCGCGGGTGAGCCGGCCGTCCTCATAGGTCAGGTTCACCGCGAGGCCGTCGACCTTGAGCTCGCACAGCAGGTGGTAGTCGGTTGTGCCGACGTCCTTGGCGACGCGGTCGGCCCAGGCCGCGAGGCCCTCGTCGTCGAAGACGTTGTCGAGGGAGAGCATGCGCTGGCGGTGCTCGACCTCGGCGAGGTCGGTCTCGTACTCGACGGCGACCTTCTGGGTCGGCGAGTCCGGTGTGCGCAGCTCGGGATGCTCCTCCTCCAGCGCCTCCAGGGTGCGCAGCAGCTGGTCGAACTCCGCGTCGCTGATGACGGGAGCGTCCTTCACGTAGTACCGGAAGCGGTGCTCCTCGATCTGCTCAGCGAGTTGCGCGTGCTGCTCCCGTGCCTCGGCGGGCACCGCCGTCTCCGCTTGCTTGTCGCCGGCCACCGTATTGTCCTCCCGTTACTCTGGGTTGTCCGCGAGGGATCTCGCCGCCTGGACGCAGTGGGCGAGGGCCTTGCGTGCGTAGTCGGGGGAAGCCCCCGCGAGTCCGCACGACGGCGTGACCGTGACCGCCTCCGCGAGAAGCGCGGGAGACAGCCCCAGCCTGCGCCAGAGCGTCCTGACACCCATGACGCTACCGGCAGGGTCTGACAATGGGCCGTCCGTGCCCGGGACGACACCGGCGAAGAGCCGGGTGCCCCCTTCCACCGCTTCACCGATCACGTCGTCATCACGCTCGGTGAGGAGGGAGAAGTCGAAGGAGATCGCGGTCATGCCCGCCCGGCGCAGCAGGGCGAACGGGACGTCCGGTGCGCACGAGTGCACCACGACCGGCCCGCCCGCGTGAACCCCGGCGACCTCGCGGAGCATGCCCTCGACGACCTGCCGGTCGACGGCCCGGTGGGTGCGGTATCCGCTGGCGGTCTTCACCTGGCCACGCAGGACGGCGGTGAGGGAGGGTTCGTCGAGCTGGAGGACGAGCCGGGCGCCGGGTACGCGCCGCCGGACCTCCGCGAGATGCTCCCGCAGCCCCTCGGCGAGCGAACCGGTGAGGTCGCGGCAGGCACCCGCGTCGGACAGGACGGACTCGCCGTTCTTCAGCTCCAGCGCGGCGGCCAGCGTCCAGGGGCCGACGGCCTGCACCTTCAGCTGCCCTTCGTACCCCTGCGTGAACTCCTCCAGGGCGTCGAGGTCCTGGCCGAGCCAGGACCGGGCCCGCTTGGTGTCCCGCCCCGGCCGGTCCCCGATCCGCCAGCCGCTGGGCTCCACGCGCGCGTACATCTCGACGAGCAGCCCGGCGGTCCGGCCGATCATGTCGGCGCCGGGTCCGCGCGCGGGCAGCTCCGGCAGGAACGGGAAGTCTTCGAGGCTCCCGGTGACGGTCTTGACGGCCTCGCGGGCATCGCCGCCGGGCATGGAACCGATGCCGGTGGCGGGGGCGAAGGTGAACTGGCTGTTTTCACTCACGCCGGAAGACTACGGAACCGCCCGGCGGAGGTCAGCGCCCCGGCCGCACCGTCAGGTCGTTGACCTCCGCGTCCCTCGGAAGGTCCAGGGCCATCAGGATCGTCGTCGCCACCGATTCGGGGTCGATCCACTGGGCGGCGTCGTACTCCTTGCCCTCCTGCTGGTGGACCTTGGCCTGCATGGGGCTCGCCGTGCGGCCGGGGTAGACGGAGGTGACGCGGACGCCGTTGTCGTGCTCCTCGTTGCGCAACGCGTCCGCGAGGGCCTTCAGGCCGTGCTTGGACGCGGCGTACGCGGACCAGTCGGCGCTCGCCCTGAGGCCCGCGCCCGAGTTGACGAACACCACATGGCCGCGGCTGGCGCGGAGTTGGGGCAGGAAGTGGCGGGTCAGCTCGGCGGGGGCGATGAGGTTGACGTTGAGCTGGTGGCGCCAGGACTTGGGGGTCAGGTCTCCGACCGGGCCGAGGTCGACGACGCCCGCGATGTGCAGCAGGGAGTCCACCCGCTCGGGCAGCGTCTGGTGCGAGAAGGCCCAGCTCAGCCTGTCCGGGTCGGCCAGGTCGCCCACCAGTGTCCTGGCGCCCGGGAACTGAGCGGCCAGTTCCTTCGCGCGGCCCGCGTCGCGCGCGTGCAGGACGAGTTCGTCCCCGCGCGCGTGGAGGCGGCGGGCGACCGCCGAACCGATGCCGCTGCCCGCCCCGGTGATCACATGTGTAGCCATGTGCGCCATGGTCGCATCAGGCCACGCCCCGGCTCTCTTCCAGGTAGGCCATCGCCCCGACCGGCTCCTCCGCGAAGAACACCAGGTCGGTCAGCGGACAGGGCAGGAACCCCTCGTCCTCCATGCGCCGGAACTGTTCCTTCAGCCCGTCGTAGAAGCCCGCGGTGTTGAGCAGCACCACCGGCTTGTCGGTGTGGCCGTGCTTCTTCAGCTCGAGGATCTCCGTGGCCTCGTCGAGCGTCCCCGTGCCACCCACCATGATCACCACGGCGTCGGCCTTCTCCAGCAGCAGCTTCTTGCGCTCGGCGAGGTCTTTCGCGATCACCATCTCGTCGACACCCGGACGGACCTTGGCGGACAGGAACTCGACCGAGACCCCGACGAGCCGCCCGCCCGCTTCCTGCACGCCGTCGGCAACCACCTTCATGAGGCCGACATTGGACCCTCCCCACACCAGCGTGTGGCCGCCCTTGCCGATGAGCCT
The DNA here is from genome assembly GCF_036014015.1 of Streptomyces sp. NBC_00457. Lineage (NCBI taxonomy): Bacteria > Bacillati > Actinomycetota > Actinomycetes > Kitasatosporales > Streptomycetaceae > Streptomyces > Streptomyces sp. NBC_00457. The sequence continues at coordinate 3,611,780 of NZ_CP107905.1, forward strand.
CGCGAACTCCCGCGCGGGGCGCGTGTAACGGTCGGACAGGTCGGCGGCGGAGAGAAAGACGCAGATTCGCATGGGAATCACCGTACGCGGGAAGAACCGGCGCCCCGCGGGTGCTGTCCGGGTATGGCTGATGGACACACGATCACGATCGAACAGGGCACCCAGCGCGTGCGGGTGGTCAGCGGCGACCAGGTACTGGCGGAGTCCGACCGCCCGTTGATCCTGCGCGAGACCGGCTGTCCCGAGCGCTACTACCTCCCCGCCGAGGACGTACGCCTCGACCTCCTGACCCCCTCGGAGACCCACACCTACTGCCCCTTCAAGGGAACCGCCTCCTACTGGTCGCTGCCCGACGCGGCCGACCTCGTCTGGTCGTACCCCGACCCCAAGCCGGACGTCGCCCAGATCAAGGACCATCTCTGCTTCTACGACGTCGAAGTGGTGTGAGGAGCGGTGTCGTGACTGACTAGTGCACCGCCGGGTGGCAGTCTTCCCGGCATGGACAAGAAGACGCTTTCGCGCGACGGCACCCCGATCGCATACGAACGCACGGGCCGGGGCCCGGCGGTCGTCCTGGTGAGCGGCGCGATGTCCACCGGCCACACGGTGGCACCGCTGGCCGGCCAGCTCGCCGACGGCTTCACGGCCGTCATCTACGACCGCCGGGGGCGCGGCGAGAGCGGTGACACGCCGCCGTACGCCGTGGAGCGGGAGGTCGAGGACCTCGCGGCGCTCATCGAGACGGTCGGCGGTCAGGCGGCGCTGTACGGCATCTCGTCGGGTGGCGCGCTGGCCCTCCAGGCCGCGGCGAGCGGGCTGCCGGTCAGCAAGGTCGCGGTCTACGAGACGCCGTTCGCGGTGTACGAGGGCGGAGCGCAGGAACGCGCCGAGTACACCGAAGGGCTGACGCGGGCACTGGCGGAGGGCAGGCGCGGGGACGCCGTCGAGCTGTTCCTGAGGCTGACCGGGCTGGCCGAGGAGATGATCCAGGGCGCCCGCCAGTCCCCCATGTGGGCCGGCATGGAGTCGATCGCACCGAGCCTGGCGTACGACAACGCCGTCATGGGCGACGGACTCGTCCCCCGGCACCGGCTGGCCGCGATCACCGTCCCCGTCCTGGCCGTCGCGGGCGGCGAGAGCCCCGCGTGGCTGCGCGAGGCGACGCAGGCGGTCGCGGAGGCAGTGCCCGACGGGACCTACCGGAGCCTGGAGGGGCAGACGCACCTGGTGGATCCGCAGGTTCTGGCGCCGGTGCTCGCCGAGTTCTACGCACAGTAGGCGGGCACGCGGCACGCGCGCGTGGAGGGCGGTTACGCGGTACGTCCCGCGCGGGTCACGCCGGTACGGCCCTCGCCCGCGTCGTCGACGCGATCGTCGCCGAGCCCACCACGCGTGTGCCGTCGTACAGGACGATCGCCTGGCCGGGGGCGACTCCGCGGACCGGGGCGGTGAACGACACCTCCAGGGAGCCGTCGATCAGTTCGGCGGTCACCTCGGTCTCGCCGCCGTGGGCGCGGAGCTGGGCCGTGTAGGTGCCGGGGCCCGAGGGGGCCGCGCCGCACCAGCGGGGCTTGATCGCGGTCAGTGCGGTGACGTCGAGGGCGGAGGCGGGGCCCACAGTCACCGTGTTGTCCACCGGGGAGATGTCGAGGACGTAGCGCGGCTTGCCGTCGGGTGCCGGGTGGCCGATCCGCAGGCCCTTGCGCTGGCCGATGGTGAAGCCGTACGCGCCCTCGTGCGTGCCGAGCTTGGCGCCGGACTCGTCGACGATGTCGCCCTCCGCCTTGCCCAGCCGGTCGGCCAGGAAGCCCTGGGTGTCGCCGTCGGCGATGAAGCAGATGTCGTGCGAGTCGGGCTTCTTGGCCACCGCCAGCCCCCTGCGCTCGGCCTCCGCGCGGATCTCGTCCTTCGTCGTCACGGTGTCGCCGAGCGGGAACATCGCGTGGGCGAGCTGCCGGTCGTCGAGGACGCCGAGGACGTACGACTGGTCCTTCGCCATGTCGGAGGCGCGGTGCAGCTCACGGGCGCCGTCCTCGTTCACGATCACCTGGGCGTAGTGGCCGGTGCACACCGCGTCGAAGCCGAGCGCCAGGGCCTTGTCCAGGAGGGCGGCGAACTTGATCTTCTCGTTGCAGCGCAGGCAGGGGTTGGGGGTGCGGCCCGCCTCGTACTCGGCGACGAAGTCCTCGACCACGTCCTCGCGGAAGCGGTCGGCGAGGTCCCAGACGTAGAAGGGGATGCCGATGACGTCCGCGGCGCGGCGGGCGTCGCGGGAGTCCTCGATGGTGCAACAGCCGCGCGCGCCCGTACGGAAGGACTGCGGGTTCGCGGAGAGCGCGAGGTGGACGCCGGTCACGTCGTGGCCCGCCTCGGCGGCGCGGGCGGCGGCCACGGCGGAGTCCACGCCGCCCGACATGGCGGCGAGTACGCGGAGGGGGCGGGGGCGCTGCGGGATCTCAGTCATAACCCTTCCAGGGTAAGGGCCCCAGGGAACCAAGACTGCCGAGTATCCGTTCACGATCACATGGGGGCGAGAAGAGCGGCCAAGGACTCCGGGCACACGGCTGAGAACTCCGGGGGCAGGGACGGCGACCGGCGCATCGGGCGGCGGGCGCTGCTGGCCGGCCTGGCCGCGACCGCGGTGGGCACGGCCGTGCTGGCGCGCGACGAGCTGGGGCGCCTGTGGTGGCGGGTGCCGGGTGTGGAGAAGCCGCGCAAGGCGGGCGCGGTCGACTACGCGGGCGCGAAGTGGGAGGCGGCGTCGGACGCCAACTGGCGGCGCGCGGACCGGCCCGACGACTACGGCGTGGACATGGTGATCATCCATGTCACCCAGGGCAGCTTCGACAGCGCGGTGAAGGCCTTCCAGGACCCGGGCCACCAGGCCGCGGCCCACTACATCGTCGGCCAGGACGGACGCGTCCTGCAGATGATCCGCGAGCTGGACGTGGCCTACCACGCGGGCAACCGCGACTACAACGAGCGGAGCATCGGCATCGAGCACGAGGGCTTCGTGGACCGGCCCGAGGACCTCACGGACGAGATGTACGAGGCGTCGGCGCGGCTCACGGCCCGGATATGCGCGCGGTACGACCTACCCGTCGACCGCGAGCACATCATCGGGCACGTGGAGGTACCGGGCACGGACCACACCGACCCCGGGGAGCACTGGGACTGGGACCGGTACATGAAGCTCGTACGGCAGGCCCGTACGGCGTCGGCCTGAGGCCGGTCCCGTCCCGCTCTACGTCAGCCCCGCAGCGCGGGCCCGTTCCACCGCCGGGCCGATCGCCTTGGCGACCGCCTCGACGTCGGCCTCCGTGGAGGTGTGGCCGAAGGAGAAGCGGAGGGTGCCGCGGGCCAGGTCGGGGTCGGTGCCGGTGGCCAGGAGGACGTGGCTGGGCTGGGCGACGCCTGCGGTGCAGGCGGAGCCGGTGGAGCACTCGATGCCCTGGGCGTCGAGGAGAAGGAGCAGCGAGTCTCCCTCGCAGCCCGGGAAGGTGAAGTGGGCGTTCGCCGGGAGGCGGCCCTCCCGTGCGGGGTCCCCTCCGAGGATCGCGTCCGGGACCGCCGTACGCACCGCCTCGATCAGGTCGTCCCGCAGGCCGCCGATCTCCCGTACGAACCACTCGCGCTGTTCGGCGGCGAGGCGGCCGGCGACCGCGAAGGAGGCGACGGCGGGGACGTCGAGGGTGCCGGAGCGGACGTGACGCTCCTGGCCGCCGCCGTGCAGAACCGGTACGGGGGTGTATTCACGGCCGAGGAGCAGGGCGCCGATGCCGTACGGGCCGCCGATCTTGTGGCCCGAGACCGTCATCGCGGCGAGGCCGGAGGCGGCGAAGTCGACGGGGACCTGGCCGAAGGCCTGGACGGCGTCGGCGTGCAGGGGGACGTCGAACTCGGCGGCGGTCTCGGCGAGTTCGCGGATCGGCATGACCGTGCCGATCTCGTTGTTCGCCCACATGACGGTGGCCAGGGCCACGTCGTCGGGGTTGCGGGCGATGGCTTCGTGCAGCGCCTCCGGGTGGACCCGGCCGTAGGGGTCGACCGGGAGGTACTCGACCGTGGCGCCCTCGTGTTCGCCGAGCCAGTGGACGGCGTCCAGGACGGCGTGGTGTTCGACGGGGCTGGCGAGCACCCGGGTGCGGGCCGGGTCGGCGTCTCGGCGGGACCAGTACAGGCCCTTGACGGCGAGGTTGTCCGCCTCGGTGCCGCCGGAGGTGAAGACGACCTCGCTGGGGCGGGCGGCGAGGGCTTCCGCGAGGGTTTCGCGGGCCTCCTCCACGGTTCGCCTTGCCTGGCGGCCCGATGCGTGCAGGGAGGACGCGTTGCCGGTGACGCCGAGGTGCGTGGTGAGTGCCTCGACTGCCTCGGGGAGCATCGGGGTGGTTGCGGCGTGGTCGAGGTATGCCATGGTGACGCCGATTCTACGGGGCCGCTGCGCTGGGCTTGGGCCGGCGGTTGTGCGTGGACCCCGTTGTGATGCGCCCGGCGCTGCAGGCTGTGCCCACCCTCCCCCACTCTCGGCTTCGCTCGAGCGGGGGACCCCCATCGCCCTGCGGAACGACTGCCCACAGCGGTACACAGCGGTAGCCGCTCAGGAACTACCGCTCACAGCGGTCAGAAACTCCACGACACCGTGTTGTCCGCCTGCATGAAGGCCACCAGGACCAGGAGGTCGGCGATTCCCAGGCCCAGGCCGAGGTATGCGCGGCCCTTGCGGGCTGTGCCGCGCCAGAGGGCTGCGGATGCCAGGGCGATGGCGATCGGGCCGAGGAAGACGTTGAGGACGAGGAGGCCCACGAGGCCGAGGATGAAGGAGGCGACGGCCATGCCGTCGGTGTCGCGGGCGGTGGTCTGACGGGTTGCAGGTGCGGTGAGTTGCATGGTGTTCAGCTCCCGACGGGCTGTATGGGCGGTCAGTTGACGGATGAGCGCCGACGGCCGTGCCGCTCGCGGAGCGCGAAGATGCCGAGCCAGGCGGCGACCACCACGGCGGCGACGGCGGTGAAGCCGAGCGGTGCATGGGCCACGGTGCCCAGCACGACGCCCAGCAGCAGAAGTGCGGCGACGATGAACAGCATGGGTGGGTTCCCCCTCCGTTACGGTTCAGTGAACGGTTGTAGTTACAAGTGTTCACTGACTTACAAGTCTAGCGCGTCCTACGGCTTTTCAATTACGGAGAACAGTTGTTAACTGCATGGCATGAGTCACACTCTCGGCGTCCGGCAGGCCCAGAAACAGAAGACCCGGCAGGCGCTCCTGGACGCCGCCCTGGGGCTGTTGGAGGAGCAGAGCCTGAGCAGCCTGGGCCTGCGTGAGGTCACCCGCGAGGTCGGCGTCGCCCCGACCGCCTTCTACCGGCACTTCCGCTCCATCGCTGACCTCGGCGTCGCGCTGGTCGAGGAGGCGCTCGGCAGCCTGCACCCGATGATCCGGATGATCGTGTCCGCGACGGACGATCCCGATGAACGCATAGCCCGCGCCATCCAGTTGATCGTCGGTCATGTGGAGGCGCACCCCGCCCACATCCGCTTCATCGCCCGTGAGCGCAGCGGCGGGGTCCGGCCGGTGCGCGAGGCCATCCGCGACCAGATCGCCCTGTTCGCCGCGGAGGTGAAGGCCCAGCTGGTCAAGGACCCCGAGGCCGAGGGGTGGACGGACGACGACCTGTCGATGCTGGCCAGCCTCTACGTCGACCAGATGCTGTTCACGGCCTCCCTCTTCCTGGAGGCCCTGGACGCCCCGCCGGAGGAGCGCGAGCGCGTCGCCCATGTCGCGACCCGGCAGCTGCGGCTCATCAGCATCGGCCGGCAGCACTGGCTCGACTGACCCACCTCGACTGACACACACAGACAGGCGACGCCCCCGTTCACCGAGGGCGCCGCCTTCGTCGTACGAGATCCGTGGTCAGCTCTTCGCGGCCTGTGCGGTCGGCTGACCGCTGGGTTGACCGGTCGGCAGGGCGGACGGGTTGCCGGACGGACAGGCCGTCTGCTGCCGGCCGGAGTGGCCGCTGTCCGACGAGGCGGGCACTCAATCAACGGCGCTTAGGGCAGGGCTTCCTTGGGGCCGCCCTGTAAAGGACGCGTCACCGGAGCCGGACGCGCGCCAACTGCCGTGACTGCGCGACCAGTCGGTCCGCGCTGTCCCAGACCTCGGCGTCCTCCTCCAGGAAGCCGCCGGCGAGGTTGCGGGTGGTGATGGACACCCGCAGCGGGCCCGGTGCGGGGCGGCAGCGGACGTGGACGGTCAGTTCGACCGTGGGGACCCAGCCGCCGAGGCCGAGCTCGAAGGCGGTCGGCGGCAGCGCGTCCACCGCGAGGAGCAGCGAGAAGGGGTCGGCGTTGCGGCCGTCGGCCAGCCCGAACCAGGCCCGCATCTCGCCCTTGCCGGACGGGGATCCGAGCGCCCAGCCCAGGGTCGAGGGGTCGAGCTTCACCATCAGCCGGTCGGCGATCGCGGGGCCGCCGGAGGCCGGGGCCGGTCCGTCCTCGGGGCCGAAACACTGGTCCATGGGCGGGATCGCGGGCGGCAGGGCCGTCGTACGGACGTCGTCCGGCAGGGTGTCGAGGTCGCCGTAGGAGGCGAGGACGCGGATGCGTTCGACTTCGCGGCCCTCGTCGTCGTACTGGAAGAGGGAGGCCTGGCCGGTGGAGAGGGTGCGGCCGGTGCGGACGACGTCCGTGCGGACGGTCGCGGGGCCGGGGCGGGAGGCGGTGAGGTAGTGCGCGGAGACGGTGAAGGGGTCGCCGTGCGGGAGCGTGTCCGCGAGGGCGCGGCCCAGGACGGCCAGCAGATAGCCGCCGTTGACGGCGTTGAGGATCGTCCAGCCGGCGGAGAGGTCGATGTCGTAGACGCCGGGTCCGCGTGGGGTGAGCGCGGTGTCGCGGTCGAACTCGCTGTCGCCGATCGTGGCCCGTGCGGCCGGGGCGGAGGCTGCTTCTGGCATGGGTGAACGGTACAACAGGTGACTACTAAGCGGTAGCTTTTGTCAGGCCCCGGACACCCCTCTTCCCGGTGAGGACCGCGCAATTTCTCGGTAAGTGTCCGTACTGGTCCGTAAACCTGAGGCCGCATCTTCCCCTCTCTAGGGACATGAGCCTCACCGGGACCCCGTTCCTCTACACCCTGGTCGCGCTGTCCCTCGTCGCCGTCGCGCTGCCGCTCGTCCTCTGGTCGCGGATCCGCGGCCCCCGGGCCCTGCGCGCGCTGGCCCGGATGCTGATGCTGCTGTTCGCCCAGGGCACGGCCGTCGCGCTCGTCTTCGTGCTGGTCAACAACCAGAACATGCTGTACGACAACTGGGGCGATCTGCTCGGCACGAGCGACCATGTGGAGCAGGCCGCCGACCTCGGCCCGGACGGCACGGGCGGTATCTCCCTCAAGGACCTGCCCCCTGTCCGGCAGTCGTTCGCCCCCGCCCTCGGGCCGGGCATGGGGTCGGCCGGCGGTGTGCGCGTCACGCATCTGACGGGCCGGGTCTCGGGCGTGCACGCCGAGGTCTACGTCTGGCTGCCGCCGCAGTACGACCAGCCCGCCTACCGGGACCACAAGTTCCCGGTGGTGGAGCTGCTGCCGGGCTATCCCGGCTCGGCGAGGGCGTGGTTCAGGACGATGGACGCGCATGAGCAGTTGCTGCCGCTGATGCGCAGTGGCCGGGTCGCGCCGTTCATCCTGGTGGCGCCGCGCACCAGCCTGCTGCCCGGGGTGGACACCGGCTGCGCGAACATCCCGGGCAAGGTGAACGCCGACACCTGGCTGAGTGTCGATGTGCCGCGGATGGTGATGGACAACTTCCGGGCGCAGTCCGCACCCGAGGGCTGGTCGGTGGCCGGGTACTCGGCGGGCGGGCACTGCGCCACGAAGCTCGCCGTCGCCCATCCCGACCGCTACCGGGCCGCCGTCAGCATGTCCGGCTACAACGACCCGAAGGCCGAGCACGCCGCGCTCACCGCAAAGTCCCCGGCCCTGCGCCGCGCGAACGACCCGTATCTGCTGCTGCGCAAGGCCCCCACCCCGCCCCCGGTCGCGCTCTACCTCTCCGGCCAGCCGCACGACGGATACGAGGCGGCCATGGCGCTGAAGCAGGCCGCGAAGCCGCCGACCTCCGTGGACGTGGTGTTCGTGCCGCGCAGCGCGGGCGGTCACACGATGGCGCTGTGGCGGCCGCAGGTGGTCCCGGCCTTCGAGTGGCTGACCCGGCAGCTGCCGGTCACTCCTCGCGTACCGTCGAGCGCCGATTCCACGCGCGCGGCGCTCGCCAGTGGAAGCGCATCGCCAGCAACCGCAGCGCGAAGGCCGTGACGGCCGCGAACCCGCTGGCCAGCGGGGTCAGCACGTCGTAGTGGATGCACAGGACGACCATCGTGGCGCCGACCATCGCCGGAACCGCGTACAGGTCGCGGTCCCAGCGCAGCAGCGACGGCACCTCGTTGGCCAGGACGTCCCGCAGCACGCCTCCGCCGACGGCCGTCGCCAGGCCCAGCGTCGCCGAGGCGGTCAGGCCGAGCCCGTACTCGTACGCCTTCGTCGTGCCCGAGACGCAGAACAGGCCGAGGCCCGCCGCGTCGAAGACGTTCACACCGGCCTGGATCCGCTCCACGTGCGGATGCAGGAAGAAGACCAGGAGCGTGGCGAGCAGCGGAGTGAGGAAGTACCCCAGATCCGTGAAGGCCGCGGGCGGTACGGCGCCGATGACCAGGTCGCGGAAGAGCCCGCCGCCGAGCGCGGTGACCTCGGCGAGTACGGCGATGCCGAACACGTCGAAGTTCTTGCGGACGGCCAGCAGCGCGCCGGAGATGGCGAAGACGAAGATGCCGATCAGGTCGAGCGTGTGCTGGACGGATGGGGTGAACAGTTGCTGGAGCACCCACACATTCTCACCCAGCAGTGAGCCCCCGCCTTACAAACGAAGGCGGGGGCTCACTGAGGAGGCTGTCCGAGAGGGCTCACTTCTCCTTGGCGGGCGCCTCGTCCGCGGAGGCTGCGGAGGCTTCGGAGGCTTCGGGCGCCACGTCCGCAGCGGCCCCCACCTCGGCCGCCACCGCCGCGCTGGTCTCCGCCGACTCCGCGAGCACCTCGTCCGACACCAGCTCCGCCGCCTCCTTGGCCGCGGTCAGCAGGACGGTGTCCTGCGGCGCCTGGTCCTCGAAGTTCTCCGGGTGGTGACAGGCGACCTGCTGACCGGGCTTCAGCTCGATCAGCGGCGGCTCGGTGGTCGTGCAGATCTGCGTCGCCTTCCAGCACCGGGTGTGGAAACGGCAGCCGCTCGGCGGGGCGATCGGCGAGGGCACGTCGCCCTTGAGCAGGATGCGCTCGCTCTTGGCGTTCTTGCGCCGCGGGTCCGGGATCGGCACGGCCGACATCAGCGCCTTGGTGTACGGGTGCATCGGCGCCCGGTACAGCGATTCACGGTCGGCGAGTTCGACGATCTTGCCGAGGTACATCACCGCGATCCGGTCCGACACATGCCGGACGACCGACAGGTCGTGCGCGATGATCACGTACGTCAGGCCCAGCTCCTGCTGGAGGTCGTCGAGGAGGTTGACGACCTGCGCCTGGATGGACACGTCCAGCGCGGAGACCGGCTCATCGGCCACGACCAGCTTCGGGTTGAGCGCGAGCGCGCGGGCGATGCCGATGCGCTGGCGCTGGCCGCCGGAGAATTCGTGCGGATAGCGGTTGTAGTGCTCGGGGTTGAGACCCACCACCGACAGCAGCCGCTGCACTTCCTTCTTGATGCCGCCCTCGGGCGTGACGCCCTGCAGCTTGAAGGGGGCGCCGATGATGGTGCCGATGGTGTGGCGCGGGTTCAGCGACGAGTACGGGTCCTGGAAGATCATCTGGACATCGCGGCGCAGCGGACGCATCCCGCTCACACCCAGGTGCGTGATGTCCTTGCCCTCGAACTCGACCTTCCCGGCGGTCGGTTCGAGCAGCCGGGTGATCAGCCGGCCCATCGTCGACTTGCCGCAGCCCGACTCGCCCACCACACCGAGGGTTTCGCCGGACTTGACCTCGAAGTCGAGGCCGTCGACCGCGCGCACCGCGCCGACCTGCCGCTGGAGCAGGCCCTTGCGGATCGGGAAGTACTTCTGGAGCCCGGTCACCTTCAGCAGGGTCTCGCCGGGGGCGGCGTCGCCCTTGGTGATCACGGCGCCTTTGCTCTGCGCAGGGATGCTCACTTTGTCCTCGCTCACAGCTTCGGCGCAATCTCTTCGGTCCAGATCCGCTCCCGCTGTTCCCTGGTCATGTGGCAGGCGGCCCAGTGCTGGCTGCCGACCTCGGCCAGCTCGGGGCGGACCGTGCGGGTGAGGTCGTCCTTGGGGATGTCGGCGTACGGGCAGCGCGGGTTGAAGGCGCAGCCGGACGGGATGTTGATCAGGGACGGCGGGGAGCCCTTGACCGGGATGAGCCGCTCCTGCTGCTCACGGTCCAGGCGCGGCATCGAGCCCAGCAGGCCCCAGGTGTAGGGGTGGCGGGGCTCGTAGAACACCTTCTCGGCGGGACCGCGCTCCACGCAACGGCCGCCGTACATCACCAGGATGTCGTCGGAAAGCTCGGCGACGACGCCCAGGTCGTGGGTGATGACGATGACCGCGGAGCCGAACTCCTTCTGCAGATCGCGGATCAGGTCGAGGATCTGCGCCTGGACGGTCACGTCGAGGGCGGTCGTCGGCTCGTCCGCGATGAGCAGTTCGGGGTTGTTGACCAGCGCCATGGCGATCATCGCGCGCTGCCGCATGCCACCGGAGAACTCGTGCGGGTAGCTGTCGACCCGCTTGTCCGGCTGCGGGATGCCGACCCGGTCGAGCATCTCGACCGCACGCCGCTTGGCGACCTTCTTGTCCACGTTGTGGTGGACGCGGTACGCCTCCACGATCTGCTGGCCGATCGTGTAGTACGGGTGCAGCGAGGACAGCGGATCCTGGAAGATCATCGCCATGTCGCGGCCGCGCAGTTTGCGTACGTGGTCGGGGTCCGCGGAGAGCAACTCGGTGCCGTCGAGCCAGATCTCGCCGGAGATCTGCGCCTTGCGCTTGCCGTACTGGCCGGCGGTGTGCAGGCCCATGATGCCGAGCGAGGTCACCGACTTGCCGGAGCCCGACTCGCCCACGATGCCGAGGGTCTTGCCCTTCTCCAGCTGGAAGCTGAGCCCGTCGACGGACTTGACCAGACCGTCGTCGGTCGGGAAGTGCACCTTCAGATCGCGTACTTCGAGGAAGGCGGTCGGGGCGGGCGAGGTGCCGGTGGGCTCCCCGACGGCCGCGCCGGTCTTGCTGAGTTCCGTCATGCGAGCCTCACTCGGGGGTCGATCACGGCGTACAGGATGTCCACCACGAGGTTGGCGAAGAGCACCGCGAGGGATGTGATCAGGGTGACGCCCAGGATGACGGGCAGATCCTGGTTCCTGATCGCCTGAAGCACCGCCTGGCCGAGGCCGGGCAGATTGAACGTCGTCTCGGTCAGGATCGCACCGCCGATGAGGGCGCCGAGGTCCATGCCGAGCATGGTCAGGATGGGCGTCATCGTCGAGCGCATGGCGTGCTTGCCGATGACGGTCTGCTCCTTGAGGCCCTTGGCGCGCGCGGTGCGGATGTAGTCCTCGCCGAGGATCTCCAGCATGGTGGCTCTGGTGATCCGGGCGTACATCGCCGCGTACAGGAACGCGAGGGTGATCCAGGGCAGGATCATGCCGCCGAGCCAGCCGCCGAAGCTGTCTTCGAGGGGCACGTACGACGCGTCGATCCAGTTCAGCCCGAAGGCGAAGATCGCCAGGCTGAGCAGGCCGGTGAAGTAGATCGGCAGGGAGACACCGGCGAGGGCGACGACCATGGCGCCGCGGTCCCACAGGGTGCCCCGCTTGAGCGCGGAGAGCACACCGGCCGCGACACCGAAGATCAGCCACAGCACGGCGGCACCGAGCGCGAGGCTCATGGTCACCGGGAAGCGGTCGGTGAGCACCGGCCAGATGGCCTGCTCACTGCGGAACGAGTAGCCGAAGCAGGGCGCGGCGCACTCGGTGACGTCGCCGCCGCCCGAGTAGGTGCGACCGACGAAGATGCCCTTGAAGAACTCCCAGACCTGGGCATAGATCGGGTCGCTGAGACCCAGCTTCTGCCGGACCGCCTCCACCGAGGCGGGGTCGGCCTGCTTGCCCACGAAGCTCGCGGCGATGTCGACGCCCGCCCACTTGGGGACGAGGAAGAAGATGCCGAAGACCACCATGATGATGACCACGAGCATCACTGCGGCGGCGAACAACCGCCTGATGAGGTAAGCGAGCACAGCTCTCGGCCCGCCGCGGACCGCGGGCCACCGGAGATCGTCCGGTGGCCCACGATCACGCTGCGCCGGCCTTCACCTGCCTTTCGTGCCGTATGGCGGGTGTGCCGGGTGTCAGCTTGCGGACTTCAGACCGAGGTTGACGAAGTCGTACATACCGCTGTAGCCGTCGGTGGTGTAGACGTTCGCCAGGCGGTCGGAGCGCCAGTTGATGAACTTCTCGAAGACGAAGGGCAGGTAGTACGCGCCCTCCATCACCTTGTGGTTGATCTCCGTGGAGATCTCGGTCTTCTTCGCGTCGTCCAGCTCGGTGACGTAGTCGTCGAACAGGCCGTCGATCGCCTTGTCCTTGATCAGCGCGAAGTTGTTGTTACCGCTCTCCAGGATGTACTTGCTGTCCCACAGCGGCATGCCGTAGCCCTGGACGGTCGGGAAGTCCGGGCCCCAGCCCATGATGATGATGCCGTAGCCCTTCTTGACCACGTTGGAGGGGCTGCCGATGATGCCGGAGGTCTGCGAACCGTCGAACTGGTCGATGTCGGCGGTGATGCCGATCTTCTTCAGCGACGCCTGCAGGGACTGGGCGGTGGCCACCTCGACCGGCTTGTTGTTGCGGACCGCGATGGTGGTCTTGAAGCCGTTCGGCTTACCGCAGGCCTGCAGCGCCTTCTTGGCCTCGGCCGCGTTGCCGTCCTTGTTGTCGGTCGCCATCTTGTACGGGTCGTACTTCTGGCCCTCGGAGCCCGGGACGGACGGCGGCAGCATGTTGGTGCCGATGTCACCACCGGCGATGGGGCCACCGCGCGCGGTCTGCAGCGACACGTGGTTGGCGCCGTAGAGCACGGCCTTGCGGCACTCGATGTTGTCGAACGGCTTCACGCTCTGCGGGAAGGTCGCGTAACGGATGTAGCCGGAGACCGGGTTGTCCAGGTTGGCCTTGTGCTGCTTCAGGGCGGTGGTGCGGCCCTGCGGCGACATGCCGGTCTGGTTGATGTCGAGGTCCAGGTCACCGTTGATCAGGCGCTCGTCCAGCTGGTTGGCGTCCGAGAAGAACTGGACAGTGATCTTGTCCGGGTACGCCTTGCGGATCGGGTCCGACTCCTGCTTCCAGCTGGTGTTGCGGACCAGCGTGAGGTCCTTGCCCGGGCTGTACGACTCGAACTTGTACGGGCCGGAGGAGAACGGCTTCAGGCCGTACTTCGACTTGGTGTCCTTGTCCTGACGGACGGGGGACGCCGAGATCAGGGCCAGCACCTCCTCGAAGTCCGAGTTGGGCGTCGGCAGCTTGAAGGTGATGGTCTTGTCGTTCGGCGTCTCGATCGCCTTCAGGCCCAGCTTGTCCTTGGACGTGTCCTTGTACGGACCCTTGTACTCGCCCTTGGGGTCGAGCATGTCCTTCAGGTAGACCGGGCCGCCGGACAGCACGTCCTGCGCCCAGACACGCTCGATGCCGTACTTGATGTCCTTGGAGGTGATCGGCTTGCCGTCCTCCCAGGTGATGCCGTCACGCAGGGTGTACGTGTAGGTCTTGCCGTCGTCGGAGACCTTGGCGAGCCCGGTGGCGAGGTCCGGAGTGAGCTCGGCGCCGGCCTTGCCCGGCTCCGCCTTGCCCGTGACGAGCTGGCGGCTGTAGTAGCGCGCGAAGTTCCACATGAAGCCGTAGTAGCCGCGCGTGGTGTCCCACGAGTCGGCGTCCTGCGCGCCACCGAACTTCAGCGTGCCGCCCTTCTTGGCCAGGGATGCCTGGGCGACCTTGTTGTTGGCGGCGTCGAAGCCGGCCGCGCCGTTCTTCGAGCCCTCGCCGTCGCTGTCGCCACCGCCGCACGCCGCCGTGGTCAGCAGCGCGGCGACCGCGGCGACAGCGGCAAATGCCTGCTTACGCCGCCCTGAGGTGCGTTTGGTAGTCACGATCTCGGATCCTCCGGTTGTGATGAGAGACCCCGTGTCAGTGCCACGGGACGCTTTAGGTACGGCAGTTCAGCGGGAGCCCTTCGGGTCCAGCGCGTCACGCACGCCGTCGCCGAAGAGGTTGAAGGCGAGGACAGTGATGAAGATCGCCACGCCGGGGACCACCATGTACATGGGGTCCGACTCGTAGTAGTCGATCGCGCTCGAAAGCATCTGCCCCCAGGACGCCGTGGGCGGCTTGACGCCCACGCCCAGGAAGCTGAGTGCCGCCTCGGTGAGGATGTTGGTGGGGATCATCATCGTCGTGTACACGACGATCGGTGCGACGAGGTTGGGCAGCAGCTCCTTGAACAGGATGTACAGCCGCCCGGCGCCCAGGGAACGGGCGGCTTCCACGTACTCGCGCTCGCGCAGCGACAGCGTCTGGCCGCGCACCACGCGCCCGATGTACGGCCATCCGAAGAAGCCGATGACCAGGATCATCACGAACACACGCACGCTGGACCCGGTCAGGCCCAGCATCTCGTTCGGCATGACGGAGACCAGCGCGATGATGAAGAGCAGCTGCGGGAAGGCCAGCAGACCGTCCATCACCCGGCTGATGACCGAGTCGACCCAGCCGCCGAAGAAGCCGGCGAGGATGCCGAGGACGGTGCCCAGGATGACGGCGACGACGGCCGACAGGAAGCCGACCAGCAGCGAGATCCGGGCGCCGTAGAGGATCCGGGCGAGGATGTCGCGGCCGTTGACCGGCTCGACGCCCAGCAGGTGGTCGCCGCTGATGCCGCCCAGCGAGCCCGTGGGGGTGCCGAACAGCGGGTCGATCAGCTCCTCGTGATACTCGTTCGGATCCTGCCCGAGCAGGCTGGTGATGACCGGCGCGAGCAGGGCGACCACCACGAGGAGGAGCACCACGGCGCCGCCCGTCAGAGCGAGCTTGTCCCGCTTCAGGCGCTCCCAGGCGATCCGGCCCAGGGAGCGACCCTGTACGGCCTTCGCGCCGGTGCCTGCGACCGCCGCTTCCTCGGCCGCGCTCGGGGCCGCCTCGGCGGTCGGCTCGTGCAATGGTGCCGTCATCTGGCAGGGACCCCTCTCAACCGGTGGTAACCGGCCCGCACTTGCCGCTGTGGCGGCGTGATCAGTCCGTCGTACTGGGGTTTCGAACACCCCTGGTGGGGGAGTCTTCAACGCTTTGGCGACGAGTTGCCAGACTTGGCGGTGAAAGGATGCGTAACCGTGATGCGGCGTCCGGGGTTCCGCTATCCGGACAGCGGGTAACGGGGGCCGGACGAGAACAAGTTGGACATCCAGCGCAGTTCAGGTCTTTCCGCCACGGTCTACGCGCGAAGAAGGACTCCGCCCCTCTGGCGGAGGGTGGCCACGCGCCATGTGTTCAGTATCCGCCGTGGACCGGTGGATAGCCGTACCCGGCCGCCGGCGCCTGAGCCGGGGCTCCGTGGGCCTCACGGTCGTAGAAGGGGCGGGCCTGGGCCCGCATCCACATCGCGACCGGGTCGTACTCGTCGGACATGGCGACCGTCGACACCGGCAGGCCGTCCGGGACCGCGCCGATGGACTGCTGCATCATCGCCCGCACCGAGTCCACGGCGGCCGGGCTGGTGTCGTACACATCGAGGCCGATGGCGAGGTACGGCGCCCCGAGCGCCGGCTGCACCCAGGCGCGGCGCAGGGAGCGGACGGCCGGGGTGCGGTGGGCGTTCTGCGCGAGCTGGGCGTAGAACTGCGGGATCTCGATGCCGGGCTCCGACAGCCGCAGCGGCCCTGCGGGCTGCCGCTCCAGGCCGGTGGCGATGCGGCGCAGGTCGAGCCAGGGGATGCCGACGCCGCCGCCGGGCGCGTGCGGGTTCAGCCAGAGGCCGTAGTGGTCGGGGTAGAGGGTGCGGGCGACGTCCACTCCGTCGACGACTTCGTAGGAGCGGTTCCAGCCGCTGGCCGAGAGTTCCTGGGCGGAGGTGACACAGGGGGCGTAGCCGTGGCCGTCGACCTCCATGTTTCCGTACTGCGCGTCCGGTGAGCCTGCCTGGCCGTGCCAGAGGAGCATCCAGACCTGGCCGGCGGAGGGGGTCGCGAGGGCGCGCAGCAGTGCCTCGTAGGCGTCGTAGCGCCCGGGCGTCACCTGGCGCAGCATGTGCTCGACCTGGCCGGTCGCGATGCTGGCGCTCACCTTGTACCGCCCCTTCACTGAGGTTGCCCGGATTATGGAACCAGCTTAAGCGCCCAAGAGCTCGGGGCTTGTTGCACGTGGGCGAGTGCGGGTCGTCTGTGGTTGATCGCGCAGTTCCCCGCGCTCCTCAGGTACGTGCAGTCATCGTTGGTAGAAGGGGCGGGCCCTGTTGCGCATCCATTCGGCCACCGGGTCTTGTGTTACGTCCAAGAGGACCAGGTTTACCGGCCACTTCACGGGGACCCTTGCCAGGGCTCGGCCCAGCGCGTCCAGGGGGAGGGCCCTGATGTCGCCCTCCCACTGGTTGAGTTCGACGCCTACGAACATGACCGGGTCGGCCGTTTCGATCGCCGCGAGGCAGCGGCGGGCCGTGGTCACCACGCCGGTCTGGTCGAACTCGGTGGCTGCCGCGGAGAGGAAGTCCACGGGGTCGTCCTGCCAGTCCGGTTCGTAGAGCTTGACCCGGCCGCCGGTGGTGAGGCCGTCCAGGGGGGTGCGGCCCACGCGGCAGAGTTCGGCGACGGCGGGGGGCGGGAGGGGGATGCCGACCACGCCGTCGGGGTTGACGGCGATGCCGACCTGCGGGGGCAGGCCGCGGGCGAACTCCACCGCGGGGGCGATCGTGTACGACATGTGGGAGCCGACGACCTGGCGGAACTGTTCCTCGGAGCTGAAGACGGGGACGTAGGCCTGGCCGCCGAGTTCGAGGGTGGGCAGGTCGAGCGGGACGCTGTCCGGGCCGCCGCCGTTGGGGAGCGGGACCCAGATGAAGCTGCGTCCGAGGACTTCGATGATCCGCCCGCCGGCCCCCGGGACGTTGAGGGAGGCGGAGAGCACCTCCTCCAACTCGTTGCCGGGCCAGCCCCCGTGCGGGTGGGGGTGTGCCTGTGCCGGGAAGTCCGGGAAGTCCCCTGGGAAGTCCATCTGCTGTCAACCGCCTGCCGAGATCACTGCTGTGACTCAAAGGCTAGCGGGTGGAATACCGGGTTCAGCCCGTGAGGCCTCAGCCCGTGAAGCCGATTCTGCGCAGCACGTCCGCCGCGTCGCGGTCGAGCAGGACCGCCGAGCCGCAGCCGTCGGGCAGGTCGCCGCGCTCCACGGCGCGGATCAGCCGGGCGGCCGCCGTGCGGTGGCGCAGGAAGGCGTAGCGGGAGACGCCGCGGCCGCGTTCGCGCTGGCCCTCCAGGGCGGTGCCGGGGGCGACGTCGAGGAGCAGCAGGTGCAGGGTGCCGCCGCGGCGGCGGGCCTCGCGGGACAGCCAGCGGCGCACCCAGGACTGCGTACCGCAGTCGTGGACGACGACTCCGGTGCCGGTGCGCAGGGCGCGGCGCAGTCCGGTGTAGTGCGCGAGGCGGACCAGGGGGCGGTAGACCGCGTACGGCAGGAAGCGGGGCGCGCGAGTGTCCCAGCGGTCGCGGGTGTCCTGGGAGTCGATCCGGGGGCCCTTGACCGTGCGCGCCATCAGCGTGGACTTTCCGCTTCCGGGCAGGCCGGTGATCACGACGAGGTCCTTGGGGCCGAAGAGCAGTGCGTGCGGGCTGCGGCCTCCACGGTCGCGCAGATCCCGGACGACGGGCGCCCGGTGCGCGCCGCAGGCCTCCCTGGCCGGAGCGGTGTGCTGCTCGGGCAGCGCGACGGCCGAGCTGGTGGCGTACGCCGTGATCCTGTTCACCGTGATCGTCCTCCCCATGGGGTCGGGAGTTCCCATCCCCGTCGAGTGTAAAGAGAAGGTAATACGCGGCCCTCCCGTTTACGTCCGCTTCCCGCAACAAGCCTGCTACAGGCCACTGTGCCCGACTGTGAATCCTGAGCGACCCCTGTGGACGGCTACCTTCATAGGTCCCCCTGCCGCGGTCGGCCGATGCGTGCAATGATGTGCCCGCCAAACTGCATACCGGCCGCTTGAATCCGCGCGGGAGAGTTCCCAGCACCGCTGTCGCTGGGGCGCCGAAGGAGCAAGTCCCTCCCTTGAATCTCTCAGGCCCCGTTACCGCGCGGGCGAGGCACATCTGAAAAGCGGGCCGCTGCCGCAGTGGCTCCACCCAAGGTGCAAACCGTGATCTTCACCGGTCACGGCGAACCTCTCAGGTTCCGATGACAGATGGGGAGGAACTTTCCTCGCCTGTCATGCCTTTGGGAGCAGATCCGATGAGCAGTACGCCTCTCCGTCACACCGCGCTCGATGCCCTGCATCGTTCGCTGGGCGCGACGATGACCGACTTCGCCGGCTGGGACATGCCCCTGCGCTATGGCTCCGAGCGCGAGGAGCACCTCGCCGTACGCACCCGGGCCGGGCTCTTCGACCTCTCGCACATGGGCGAGATCACGGTGACCGGCCCCCAGGCCGCCGCCCTGCTGGACTACGCCCTCGTCGGCAACATCAGCGCCGTCAAGCCCGGCCGCGCCCGCTACACCATGATCTGCCGCGAGGACGGCGGCATCCTCGACGACCTGATCGTCTACCGGCTGGCCGAGACCGAGTACCTGGTCGTGGCGAATGCCGGCAACGCGCAGATTGTCCTGGATGGGCTGGTGGCGCGCTCCGAGGGGTACGACGCCGAGGTGCGCGACGATCGCGACGCCTACGCCCTCATCGCCGTCCAGGGCCCCGAGTCCCCCGGCATCCTCGCCTCCCTCACCGACGCCGACCTCGACGGCCTGAAGTACTACGCCGGCCTGCCCGGCACCGTCGCCGGCGTCCCCGCTCTCATCGCCCGCACCGGCTACACCGGCGAGGACGGCTTCGAGCTGTTCGTGAAGCCGGAGCACGCGGTCGAGCTGTGGCAGGCCCTGACCAAGGCGGGCGAGAGCGCGGGCCTGGTCCCGTGCGGCCTCTCCTGCCGGGACACCCTGCGCCTGGAGGCGGGCATGCCGCTGTACGGGCATGAGCTGTCGACCGCGCTGACGCCCTTCGACGCCGGGCTCGGCCGGGTGGTGAAGTTCGAGAAGGAGGGCGATTTCGTGGGGCGCGCGGCGCTGACCGAGGCCGCCGCCCGGGCCCAGTCGAACCCGCCGCGCGTCCTCGTCGGGCTCGTCGCCGAGGGCCGCCGGGTGCCGCGCGCCGGGTACGCCGTCGTCGCGGGCGGCGAGGTGATCGGCGAGGTCACCTCCGGCGCCCCCTCGCCCACGCTGGGCAAGCCGATCGCGATGGCCTATGTCGACGCCGCGCACGCGGCGCCCGGTACGGCCGGGGTCGGTGTGGACATCCGCGGCAGCCATGAGCCGTACGAGGTCGTGGCGCTGCCGTTCTACAAGCGCCAGAAGTAGACACTGGGCCGTGATGCCGGGCACATCCTCCCTGCTCACAACCGTCTTCCGTAGTCCCCCATTCACCAGCACTCCCCGCGTACAGGAGAATTCAGGACATGAGCAACCCCCAGCAGCTGCGCTACAGCAAGGAGCACGAGTGGCTGTCGGCCGCCGAGGACGGCGTCGCGACAGTCGGCATCACGGAGCACGCGGCCAACGCGCTCGGCGATGTCGTCTTCGTCGACCTCCCCACGGTCGGTGACGCCGTGACCGCGGGCGAGACCTGCGGCGAGTTGGAGTCGACCAAGTCGGTCAGCGACCTGTACTCCCCGGTCAGCGGCGAGATCACCGAGGTCAACGAGGACGTGGTCAACGACCCGTCGCTGGTGAACTCCGCCCCCTTCGAAGGCGGTTGGCTCTTCAAGGTACGAGTCGCCGAGGAGCCGTCCGACCTGCTCTCCGCCAACGAGTACACCGCCTTTTCCGCCGGCTGAGGAGTCGTACAAGCATGTCTGTCCTCAACACCCCCCTGCACGAGCTGGACCCGGACGTCGCCGCCGCCGTCGACGCCGAGCTGGACCGCCAGCAGTCCACGCTCGAGATGATCGCCTCGGAGAACTTCGCGCCGGTCGCGGTCATGGAGGCGCAGGGCTCGGTCCTGACCAACAAGTACGCCGAGGGCTACCCGGGCCGCCGCTACTACGGCGGTTGCGAGCACGTCGACGTGGTCGAGCAGATCGCGATCGACCGGGTCAAGGAGCTGTTCGGCGCCGAACACGCCAACGTGCAGCCCCACTCGGGCGCCCAGGCCAACGCGGCGGCGATGTTCGCGCTGCTCAAGCCCGGTGACACGATCATGGGCCTGAACCTCGCGCACGGCGGGCACCTGACCCACGGCATGAAGATCAACTTCTCCGGCAAGCTGTACGACGTGGTCGCCTACCACGTGGACGACTCCGGTGTCGTCGACATGGCCGAGGTCGAGCGGCTGGCCAAGGAGTCCAAGCCGAAGCTGATCGTGGCGGGCTGGTCGGCCTACCCGCGGCAGCTGGACTTCGCCGCGTTCCGACGGATCGCGGACGAGGTCGGCGCGTACCTGATGGTCGACATGGCGCACTTCGCCGGTCTGGTGGCGGCCGGGCTGCACCCGAACCCCGTCCCGCACGCGCACGTGGTCACCACGACCACCCACAAGACGCTGGGCGGCCCGCGCGGCGGCGTGATCCTTTCCACCGCCGAGCTCGCGAAGAAGATCAACTCGGCGGTGTTCCCCGGCCAGCAGGGCGGGCCTCTGGAGCATGTGATCGCCGCCAAGGCGGTCGCCTTCAAGGTCGCCGCATCGGAGGACTTCAAGGAACGGCAGCGCCGTACCCTGGAGGGTGCCCGCATCCTCGCCGAGCGCCTGGTGCGGGAGGACGTGAAGGCGGAGGGCGTCGACGTGCTCTCCGGCGGCACGGACGTACACCTGGTCCTGGTCGACCTGCGCAACTCCGCGCTGGACGGCCGGCAGGCCGAGGACCGACTCCACGAGGTCGGTATCACGGTCAACCGCAACGCCATCCCGAACGACCCGCGTCCGCCGATGGTGACCTCGGGCCTCCGCATCGGCACCCCCGCCCTCGCCACCCGCGGCTTCACCACCGAGGACTTCGCCGAGGTCGCGGACGTCATCGCCGAGGCGCTCAAGGCGCCATCTCCCTTCGGGGAGGCCGACATCGAAACGCTCAAGGCCAGGGTCACCGCGCTCGCGGACAAGCACCCGCTGTATCCCGGCCTGAACAAGTAAGTCCCCCTGGTGGGGCACCCGGCACCCGGCACTCGTCATCCGGCGATCAGGGCGGGTGGCCGGGTGTCCCACCACCCCCGCTGTGAGGAGTCCCCGTGGCCATCTCGGTCTTCGACCTGTTCTCGATCGGCATCGGCCCGTCCAGCTCCCACACCGTGGGCCCGATGCGCGCGGCCCGTATGTTCGCCCTGCGTCTGCGGAACGAAGGAGTCCTGGACTCCACCGAGTCCGTACGGGCCGAGCTGTACGGCTCCCTGGGCGCGACCGGACACGGCCATGGCACGCCCAAGGCGGTCCTGCTCGGACTGGAGGGCGCGTCACCGCGCACGGTGGACGTCGAGACCGCCGACCAGCGAGTGGAGGACATCAAGGCGGCGGGCCGGCTCCGGCTGCTCGACGAGCGGGAGATCGCCTTCACTTTCGACAAGGACCTGGTCCTGCACCGCCGTAAGGCACTCCCCTACCACGCGAACGGCATGACGCTCTGGGCGCACGACGCCTCCGGCGCCGAACTCCTCTCCAAGACCTACTACTCCGTGGGCGGCGGCTTCGTCGTCGACGAGGACGCGATCGGCGCCGACCGCATCAAACTCGACGACACGGTCCTGAAGTACCCCTTCCGCACGGGCGACGAGTTGCTGCGCCTCACGCAGGAGACCGGCCTGTCGATCTCCGCACTGATGCTGGAGAACGAGCGGGCCTGGCGGACCGAGGAGGAGATCCGCGCGGGCCTGCTGGAGATCTGGCAGGCGATGCGGGAGTGCGTGACCCGCGGCATGTCCCGCGAGGGCATCCTGCCGGGCGGCCTGAAAGTACGGCGGCGAGCCGCCAACACGGCCCGAAAGCTGCGCTCGGAGGGCGACCCCAAGGCCCTGGCCATGGAGTGGATCACGCTCTACGCGATGGCCGTGAACGAGGAGAACGCGGCCGGCGGCAGGGTCGTGACGGCCCCCACGAACGGCGCGGCCGGCATCATCCCGGCGGTCCTGCACTACTACATCAACTTCGTGCCCGGCGCCGCTTCCGAAGGAGGCAAGGAAGACGACATCGTCCGCTTCCTGCTGGCCGCCGGCGCCATCGGCATGCTCTTCAAGGAGAACGCCTCCATCTCCGGCGCCGAGGTCGGCTGCCAGGGCGAGGTCGGCTCCGCCTGCTCCATGGCGGCGGGCGCCCTCGCCGAAGTCCTCGGCGGCAGCCCCGAACAGGTCGAGAACGCCGCCGAGATCGGCATGGAACACAACCTCGGCCTCACCTGCGACCCCGTCGGCGGCCTCGTCCAGATCCCCTGCATCGAACGCAACGGCATGGCCGCCGTGAAGGCCGTCACCGCCGCCCGCATGGCCATGCGCGGCGACGGCTCCCACAAGGTCTCCCTCGACAAGGTCATCAAGACGATGAAGGAGACGGGCGCCGACATGAGCGTGAAGTACAAGGAGACGGCTCGGGGCGGGCTCGCTGTGAACATCATCGAGTGCTGAGAGAACAGGCCGCTGCGACGGCCGCGGCCTTGCGCCGGGCGGGCAGGAACAGACCTGCCGCAACGACGGCCGAGGTCAGGCCGAGCAGGCCGACGGCGGCGGCCAGGGTGCCGAGGGCGGACTCGGCCGCGATCAGTACCAGCGGGCAGATGAACTGGCCGATGAAGAAGGACGCGGTCCACAGGCCGGTGCCGCGGCCTCGGTCGGCGAAGTCCAGCTTGGACATGGCGATGGTGAGCAGGGAGGGCAGCAGGAGACCGGTGCCCAGGCAGTTGAGTACGGCGCCGACGATCAGCAGCGGCGCGCTGTCCGCGAGCCACATCACCGCGAACCCGGCAGCGCACAGGGCGAAGACGAGCGGCAACCGGCGCCCCGGGGCCCCGCGCAGCTTGGCGAAGGTGATCGCACCGGCCACGGTGGCGGCGCTCGCGATGGCCGTTGCCAGCCCGATCACGCTGGTCGCCGTCACGCCGAGGTCGTCCAGCAGATAGGACATCTCCACCGGGACGGTGTAGAAGACGACGGCCCCGAACACGGTGAGTCCGCAGATCCCGGCCAGCCGCCGGAAGGGGAAGGGGCGCTTCGGGACGACCGCGCCCTCCCCGTCCTCGGCGGCAGCACCCGTGGCCACCGCGGTCGGCTTCGGCAGCCCGATGGCCATGAGCGGAGCGATGAGCAGGCTGACGGCATAGATCCAGAACGGGGTCCGCCAGCCGGCCGCCCCGGCGGCACCGCCGATGACGAAGAACGCGGTCGCGGAGGCGGAGGCACACATCGTCTGGAGGGCGAGGTAGCGGTCCCGTACCCGACCGCTGTAGTAGTCGCCGATCAGCGTGGTGCAGCAGGTCATGATGGCGGCTTCGGCGACACCTACCAGGGCGCGGCTGGCCACGATGGCGCCCAGCGACTCCAGCCACAGCGGGGCGGTGCCGAAGATCGCGTACAGCACGGTCGCGGCGATCAGCAGGCGCTTGCGGCCGAGCCGGTCGACGATGACGCCCGCGAAGGGTGCCAGCAGGCCCAGCGCCAGGGCCGGGACGGTGAGGGCCATCGGGACCAGGACGCCCGCGCCGGGCACGTCGGCGAAGTGGTCCTGCATCTTGGGCAGCACGGGGGCGATCAGAACGGCCCCGAGGATCGGCAGACAGCTGCCGGCCATGAGGAGGGAGACGCGCAGCCGGTGCGCGGCACCGGACGCCGGAAGTGTCACACCGGACGGCGGCACTGGTTCCGCGTAGGCGGGCGGAGGCATGGAAGCGGGCATGCGGGGACTCCATGTGGCGAGGGGAGGGACGGCACGCCATCGGGACACAGAGACCCCGTGGAGAGGAGCGTGCGGAGGATCTGGCGTTGACTATGAGTGAGCGGCCCAGCCCTGCCTAGCCTCTGTCCGATCGATCTCCCGGATCACGATCATCCTTGCCGTGGATGGTCTCGGCGACCCGGGCCGCCGTCTCCCGCAGCCAGATGTGCGCCGCGTCGTGCGTGTGCACCGGGTGCCACCACAGGGCTTCCCTGAGCGGCACGGCGTCGTAGGGCGGTTCCACGACCCGTACGGGGACGAGTCCGTCCAGTCGGTCGGCGAGATGCCCCTGGATCAGGGCGACCCGCCGGGTGCCCGCGACCAGGAGGGGCATCAACTGGAAGCTGTCGACGGAGACTTCGACGCGCGGCTCGATACCGAGCATGGCGATCTGACGGGCGGCGGGTGCGTCGTACGTGCGCTGGTACGTCACCCACGGCAGCCGGGCCAGGTCGTCGAGGGTGAGCTGCTCGCCGACCTCGGGGTTGTCGTCGGCGACGAGGTAGACCCAGCGGTCCCGGTAGAGCTCCACGGCGGGAAAGTCGCCGATGATGCCGTGCGGCAACAGCAGCCCGTCGGCGGTGCTCAGCAGCGCCCCGGTGTTCTCGGTGAGGTCCGTCGGGGGCTGCCTGAAGCGCAGCCTGATCCCCGGAGCCTCGGTGTGGACGGTGCGGGCAAGTTCGGCACCGAAGACGGCCACCGCGTAGTCGGAAGCGATCAGCGTGAACTCGTGCTCCTCGCGGGCGGGGTCGAACACCGCCTGGCTGGTGAAGACGCGTTCGAGCAGGTCGCAGGCGGTGGTGGTGCGGTCGAGGAGGGCCAGGCCGAGGGCGGTCAGTTCGTAGCGTCCGCCGACCCTGGAGAGCAGGTCGTCGTCGAAGTGGCGGCGCAGCCGGGCCAGGGCGGCACTCATGGCGGGCTGGCTGAGCCCGATGCGCCGGCCCGCCTTGGTGACGTTGCGCTCCTCCAGGAGGGCGCGCAGGGCGACGACGAGGTTGAGGTCCAGGCTGGCCAGGTTCACGAGATGTCCCGGTGCGGAGTAGAAAACTGAGAGGCCACGGGTATTCGTCGTCTGGATTCGGATCATCCAAGGAATCGATTTCCCCGATCGCAATTTACGCGCCAGATTGGTGACATCGCAATCGGGAGGACATCTCCGTGAAATCCGCAGCCACGCCGGCGCCCCTCTTCACCGGCTCCTTCGCCCTCGGCACCTTCTCCGCCCCGGCCCGGACCCCGTCCGCGGGACTGGTGCTCCCGGACGGCAGGGTGCTGGACCTGCGTACGACCACCCTCGCGCTCCTGGAGCGCTGGGACGAGGAACTGCCGCGCCTGCACGGCCTCGCGAGCGATCCGGCCGGTGACTGGCTGTCGCTCGACGACCTGAACGTGCACGCGCCCGTCGAGCCCCGGCAGGTCTTCCAGTCCGGCGCCAACTACCGGCAGCACGTGATCGACCTGGAGCTCGCGCACCGCGCCCCGGACGACCCGCGCACCGTCGAGGAGGCCCGCGCCGAGATCGCGGCGATCATGGACAAGCGGGCCGCCGAGGACCTCCCGTACGTCTTCATCGGCCTGCCGACCACGATCAGCGGCCCCTACGACGACGTCGTACTGCCCGCGTGGGCCGGGCAGCCCGACTGGGAGCTGGAGCTGGCGGCTGTGATCGCCAAGCCCGCCTACCGTGTGTCCGTCGAGGAGGCGCTGGAGTACGTCGCCGGGTACACGATCGCCAACGACCTCACCGACCGCGCGACCGTCTTCCGGCGGGACATGAAGGCCATCGGCACCGACTGGCTGCGCTGCAAGAACGCGCCCGGCTTCACCCCGCTCGGCCCATGGCTGGTCCCGGCCGAGTCGATCGCCGACCCCGGCGACCTGCGGGTCACGCTGAGGCTGAACGGCGACACCATGCAGGACGAGTCCACCAAGGACATGCTCTTCGGCATCGCGCGGCTGGTGTCGTACATCTCCCAGACCGCTCAACTCCTGCCCGGCGACCTGGTGCTGACGGGCAGCCCGGCCGGCAACGGCCTGCACTGGGGGCGACTGCTGCGCGACGGCGACGTCATGGAGGGGTCCATCACCGGTCTGGGTGTGCAGCGCACCCGATGCGTCGGGGAGGCCTCGTGAACCGACACGACCCCGAGGGCGCGATCGCCGAGGCCGCCAAGGCGTACTCGAACTGGGGCCGTTGGGGCGAGGACGACGTCCTCGGCACGCTCAACTTCCTGGACGCCGAAAAGCGCCGTGAGGGCGCGGCCCTCGTCCGCGACGGCGTCAGCTTCTCGCTCTCCCAGCGTTTCGAGATGAACGGCCCGCAGAAGGGCTGGCGGCGGCGCACGAATCCGGTGCACACCATGCTCGACACCGGCACCGACGCCGCCCTGGGCAACCAGGGTTTCCCGCACGGCTTCGGCGGCGCCGACGACGTGATCGCGATGCCGCTGCAGTGCTCCACCCAGTGGGACGGTCTCGGCCACATCTTCGACCATGGCAAGGCATGGAACGGGCGGTCCGCCGAGAAGGTCGTCACTTCCGACGGCGACCTCGTCACCGGCATCGAGCACATGGCGCCGTACGTGGCCGGGCGGGGCGTCCTCCTCGATGTGGGTCTGGTCGTCGGCGAGAACGGCGAACTGCCCGACGGCTTCGCCATCACCGAGGAGCACCTGACCGCCGGCGCCGAGGCGCACGGCGTCACCGTCGGCCGCGGCGACCTCGTCCTCGTCCGCACCGGACGGCTGGCCCGCGCCAAGCGCGACGGCTGGGGCGAGTACGCGGGCGGTCCCTCGCCCGGGCTGAGTTTCACCACCGCCGGCTGGCTGCACGGCAGCGAGATCGCCGCGATCGCCACCGACACCTGGGGTTTCGAGGTCCGGCCCAACGAGTTCGACCACGCCTTCCAGCCGCTGCACCAGGTTGCCATCCCCAACATCGGCCTGCTCATAGGCGAGATGTGGGACCTCGACGCGCTGGCCGAGCACTGCGCGGCCGACGGGCGGTACGAGTTCTGGCTCACCGCCGCTCCGCTGCCCATCACCGGAGCCGTCGGCTCCCCCGTAAACCCGATCGCCGTCAAGTAGCGCCCCGGACCGGCCGGGTGGACGGCGCCCAGACAGCCCCGACTGCCCACCCGGCCCCGCGCCGGCACCCCTGCCGCCCGACGTCGCGCGGCTCCATCCCAGGGAGACCCCATGACCGACCCCCGCCCCCGCACCGTCCTCGTCATCGGCGGCGGCGCCTCCGGCAACGCCGTGACCGTGCTGCTGCGGCGAGCCGGCATCGCCGTGGACCTGATCGAGGCCAAACCCGACTGGAACGTCCTCGGCTCCGGCATCACCCTCCAGGGCAACGCGCTGCGCGTGCTGCGCGAGCTGGGCGTATGGGACAAGGTTCAGGAGAGCGGCTATGCCTTCGACTCCGTGGGCCTGGCCACCCCCGACGGCCATGTGGTCCACGTCCAGCAGGACATCCGTACCGGCGGCGAGGACCTGCCCGCGACCATCGGCATGCAGCGGCCCCGGCTGCAGGAGATCCTGTGCGAGGCGGTCCGGGAGAGCGGCGCGCACGTCCGCCTCGGCACCACCGCGGACGAGCTGGTCCAGGACGACACGGGCGTCACCGCCCGCTTCAGCGACGGCACCGAGGGCCACTACGACCTCGTCGTCGCCGCCGACGGTCTCAACTCCCTGACCCGCGCGATGATCGGCATCAGCGAGAAGCCCGAGCCGACCGGCATGGCCATCTGGCGCATCGCCGCACCCCGCCCGGCGAGCGTGGAGCGCACGGACCTGGCCTTCGGCGGGACCTGCTACATCGCCGGCTACTGCCCCACCAGCGAGAACACCATCTACGCCTATCTCGTCGAGGCCAACCGCGACCGCGCCTCCATCGACCCGGCCACGTACGCGGACGAGATGCGACGCCTGGCAGTCTCGTACGGCGGCGCCTGGCCCGAGATCGCCGCGAGCATCACCGACCCGGCCGAGGTCAACTACACCTGGTTCGACCGGCTGCTCGTCGAGGGTTCCTGGCACCGCGGCCGGGTCGTGCTGGTCGGCGACGCCGCCCACGCCTGCCCGCCCACTCTCGCGCAGGGCGCGGCCATGTCGCTGGAGGACGCCTCCGTGCTGGCCGAGCTGCTGAGCGCGCAGGAGTCGTGGGATTCCCTCGACTCTCTCGACAATCTGCTGACCCGGTACCACGAGCGCCGGATCGACCGTGTCCGCATGGTCGTCGAGGCCTCGGTGCAGCTCGGCCAGTGGCAGCTGGACGGCATCCGCGACGCCGACGTGCCCGGTCTGATCGGCCGCACGATGTCCGCCCTGAAGGAGACCCCGTGACGACCCCGGACACACCGAATATCTCGGCCACCCCCACCATCGACGTCCACGCGCACGTCCTGCTTCCGCAGGTCGAGGAGGCCGTCGCCGGACACCCCGGGCTGGCCGCCGCCCGCAGTCTCGACGCCCGCCGCAACGGCCCCGACGCCCTCGCCGTCAGCGGCCCGATGGTCCGCGACCGCCTCCCTCGACTGACCGACGTCAAGGCCCGGCTCACCGCGATGGACGCCTCCGGCGTCGACCTCCAACTGGTCTCGCCCTCCCCGTCGCACTACCACTACTGGGCCGACGAGGACCTGGCCCGCACGGTGTGGGAGCTGGCCAACTCCGGCACCGCCGCGCACGTCGCCCAGGCCCCCGAACGGCTCCTCGGCCTCGGTCTGGTGCCGCTCCAGCATCCGGCGCTGGCCGTGGAGGCGCTGGACCACGCCCAAGCGCAGGGGCTGCTGGGCGTGGAGATCTCCTCGCACGCGCCCGGCCTGGAGCTGTCGGACCCGGCGTACGCACCCTTCTGGACCCGCGCCGAGGAGACCGGCGCCGTGCTCTTCCTGCACCCCTTCGGCTGCACGCTCGACGAGCGCCTGGACCGCTGGTACCTGTCCAACACGGTCGGGCAGCCCACCGAGAACGCCGTCGCGCTCTCCCACCTCATCTTCTCCGGCGTGCTGGACCGCCACCCCGGCCTGAAGGTGATCGCCGCTCACGGCGGCGGCTACCTGCCCACCCACATCGGCCGCTCCGACCACGCCTGGCGGACCAGACCGGACACGCGGGGCTGCGCGTCCGAGCCGAGCAGCTACCTCAAGCGGCTGTACTTCGACTCGCTCGTCCACGACCCGCACGTCCTGCGCGAGCTGATCCGGGTGGCCGGTCCCGACCGGGTCCTGCTCGGCTCGGACTTCCCCTTCGACATGGGCACCGAGGACCCCGTCGGCGCGCTGCGCGCCCAGACGGACCTGCCCGACCCCCACTTCCACGCCGTACGCGGCGGCAACGCGGCAACGCTGCTGCGCCTCTCCTGAGGAGCCCCGACATGACCAACGACATGACCAACGAGCTGCCCAACCGTCTGCTCACCCACCTGCGGCACGTCGACCTCGCCGTGCCCGACTACGACAAGCAGCTCGACTTCTACGCCGGAGTCTGGGGCCTGACCAAGGTCGCCGAGGACTCGGGTATCTCCTTCCTGGCCGCCGAGGGCAGCCCCGAGCAGTACGTCGTACGGCTCCGCAAGGCCGACGAGAAGCGGCTCGACCTCGTCTCCTACGGCACCGCGTCGGCCGCCCACGTGGACACGCTCGCCGAGCAACTCCTCGCAGACGGCGTGCGGTTGATCTCGCAGCCGGGCAAGGTCGACACCCCCGGCGGGGGCTACGGCTTCCGCTTCTTCGACGGCGACGGCCGCACCATCGAGGTCTCGGCGGAGGTCGAGGCCCGGCAGCACCGGCGTATCGAGGAGAAGGAGGCCATCCCGGTCCGCCTCTCGCACGTCGTCCTCAACTCCCCCGACCTGGACGGCACCCGCACCTGGTACGAACGCCACCTCGGCTTCCGGCTGTCCGACACGCTCAGCTCCCCGCACATGGGCGAGGTCATGCACTTCATGCGGATCAGCAGCCAGCACCACTCGATGGCCCTCGCCAAGGGGCCGCACACCTCCCTGCACCACGTCTCGTTCGAGATGCGCGGCCTGGACGAGTACATGCGCGGCTCGGGACGCGTGATGCGCTCCGGTGCCCGCAAGGTCTGGGGCCCGGGCCGCCACATGGCCGGCGACAACACCTTCACGTACTTCCTCGACCCGCACGGCAACACCGTCGAGTACACAACGGAGTTGGAGGAGCTCGATGAGGACACGTGGCATCCGCACGTCTACGACTTCTCCCGGCCCGAGGTCACCGACCAGTGGGGCACGGCGAACCCGATGAACGAACTGATCGCCAAGGAGTCCTTCAACGACGTCGACCCCGGCGTCTTCGTCGCCCCGCCGGTCTGAGCCCCAGGACTGCCATGCGCTTCGCCACGTACGAACACCACGGCCGCCGCAGCATCGCCACCGTGGATGACGACGGCACCCTCTACCCCATCCCCATCCCCATCCCCGGCCACGCCTCGCTGCTCGACCTGCTCCGGGCGGGCCCCGCGGCCCTGCGCGAGGCGGGCAACGCCACGCCGGCCGCGCCGGGCGGCACGCATGTCTCGCAGGTGCGGCTGCTGCCGCCTCTCCAGCCACCGTCCGTACGGGACTTCGTCACCTTCGAGGAACACGTCGAGGGCGTACGACGCAGCATCGACAACACGGCCGGGGTCCCCGACGCCTGGTACGACGCGCCGACCTTCTACTTCACCAATCCGTACGCCGTGATCGGCGCGCACGACGACGTGCCCGTGCCGCCCGGCTCCTCGGTCCTGGACTTCGAACTCGAAGTCGCCGCCGTCATCGGCCGCGAGGGCCGCGACCTGACACCCGAGCGGGCCCGCGACCACATCATCGGCTACACGATCTTCAACGACTGGTCCGCCCGTGACCTTCAATCCGCGGAAATGAAGGTGGGGTTGGGCCCCTGCAAGGGCAAGGACACCGCCGCCACCCTCGGCCCGTACCTGGTCACCACCGACGAGCTGGAGCCGTACCGGGACACGGACGGTTTCCTGCGGCTGACGCTGACCGCCGCGGTGAACGGCGAGGTGGTCGGCAAGGACCTGCTGTCCAACATGAGCTGGACCTTCGAGGAGATGGTCGCCTACGCCTCGCGCGGCACCTACGTCCGCCCGGGCGATGTGCTCGGCTCCGGCACCTGCGGCAACGGCGGCTGCCTGGCCGAGCTGTGGGGCGTACGCGGCCGCCAGGATCCGCCACCGCTGAAGCCCGGCGACACCGTCACCCTCACCGTCGAGGGCATCGGCACCGTCTCCAACACCGTCGTGCCCGGCGATGGACCGGTACCGGTCCATCGGGCCCGCAAGCGCCCAAGGCTGCGCCCGTGAACAGCGTGGCCGTGAACAGGCTGGACGGCAAGGTCGTGATCGTCACCGGAGCCGCGCGCGGGCAGGGCGCGGCCGAGGCCGAGGCGCTGACGCGCGCAGGGGCGGTGGTCGTCGCCACCGATGTGACTCAGGCTCCGGGCTGCCTGCGCCTGGACGTCACCGACGCGAAGGCGTGGGCAGCGCTCGCCGAAGAGCTGCGCTGCCAGTACGGAGAGGTCCACGGCCTGGTCAACAACGCCGGCATCACCTGGCGCGCGCGGCTCCACGAGGTCACGCCCGAGGACTTCGCCCGCGTCCAGGCGGTCAACGTCACCGGCCCGCTCCTTGCCATCCAGCACCTGGCGCCGTTGATGCCGCCGGGCTCGTCGATCGTCAACGTCGGCTCCTCCGCCGGGCTCACCGGGCACTACCCGGTCGCGTACACGGCCAGCAAGTGGGCGCTGCGCGGCCTGTCGAAGGCGGCCTGTGTCGAGCTGGGCCCGCGGGGCATCCGCGTGAACACCATCCACCCCGGCTTCATCGAGACCGAGATGACCGCCTCCGCCGCGCCCGCCTTCCGCGAGGCGAACATCCGCGAGACGCCGCTGGCCCGCACCGGCACCGTCGACGAGATCACCCCGCTGGTGGTCTTCCTCCTCTCCGACGACGCCTCCTTCATCACCGGCGCCGAGATCCCCGTCGACGGCGGCTTCACCGCACACGGCGGCGCCAAGTCCATCTCCGACGCCCTGCGGTCGACCTCCGCCTGACCTCCGACCGATAGGACCCGTACGGGAACAAGGTCAGCGCGAGCGCCGCCGCGGCGGTCACCGACATCCCCGACGGGGCCTCGCCGGCAGCCGACGGCTTCGGCCTGTCCGGCAGTCATCGAGTGCTGATGCCGGTGCGCATCCGGGGGGTGAGATTCCGCCGCTCGCCCGCGAGGACGGATCACCCGTGCCATGGTGGGGCATACCTTCAACAACTCCGGTCCCCCCACGAGCACTTCCGGGAGCGCCCATGCTGCGCGGCATCGACGTGAGTTCCTACCAGTCCTCCGCTTACGACACCGACGGCCTCTCCTTCGTCTTCATCAAGGCGACGGAAGGCCGTTCGTACGTCAACCCGAAGCTCGCCGCCCAGACGAAAAGGGGCCGCGACGCCGGCCTGGTCGTCGGCTTCTACCACTTCCTCTGGCCCGGCAACCTCACCGCCCAGGCCGAGTACTTCGTCAAGCACGCCCCGGAAAAGGGCAGCGACATCCTCGCCGTCGACTGGGAGACCACCGGCGACGGCACGCACGCGAGCAA
This sequence comes from Streptomyces sp. NBC_00457, assembly GCF_036014015.1. Classification (NCBI taxonomy): domain Bacteria; kingdom Bacillati; phylum Actinomycetota; class Actinomycetes; order Kitasatosporales; family Streptomycetaceae; genus Streptomyces; species Streptomyces sp. NBC_00457. The sequence continues at coordinate 3,644,600 of NZ_CP107905.1, forward strand.
CGCGGAGAAGGACCGGTTCATCCGCAAGGTGAAGGAGCTTCGGCCCAATCACCGGGTGATCTTGTACTGCAACCGGAATTTCTGGCTCAACATCGACACGACGTCGTACGCGGGCGACGGCCTCTGGATCGCCGACTACGTCACCGCCGGTAAACCCCGCATCCAGGCGAAGTGGCGCTTCCACCAGTACACGAGCAACCCGATCGACAAGAACGTGGCGGACTTCGAGAGCAAGGCGGCGCTGCGGGCATGGGCCGACAACGCCTGATTCGTCTAACCGCCTGCTGAGGCAGCCAGTTCGCACCGGAGCCGCTTGGCGGGTGGGTCCGCCAGGTATGCGTTCAACAGGTCGAAGGTGCGAAGCTCGGGCGGCAAGCCCTCGTACCACCCGAGGCCATGGGCATTGCAGTCCTTGCAGATGAGACCTCGCGCGCATTCACCACAGCTGCGCCCACCGGAACAACATGCATGATCGTGATCGATATCCATGGCCCGCAAATCCGTATGGGTCGTCCCGCAAACCGCGCATATGTCCTGCTGAAACCGGCGCAACTGGTCAATGAACTCCATAGTCACGTTGTAGTTGCTGAGGCGGACCCGCGCTGCGTTGCATGGCTTGCAGTACGGCCGGGGAGCGCCCAATGCGTTGACAGGCGAGTAGTCGGTTACGGGCTTGTGCTCGCCGCACCCCAGGCACTCGATGAGCCCGCGCTTGATCATCATCTGGACGGCACCGTTGGCTCTCTTCTTGCGCAGCGGCGTGAGCGGTCGGCCCTTGCTCTGCTGCTGGTAGTGGCCGGAGCAGAGCTCTCTGGAAGCCGTTGCGCGGCCACGAGTGATGGGCGCCAGGTCCCCGCTGCCGCACACGTCCCCACAAGGCCCCCAGTAACTCGCCGACACACAATCCGATCAACGAGCCGCCCGAACATGCGTAACGCGCACGAACGTCTAAGGGTTCAGCCGGTGGCTCCTGGGGTGTCCAAGGACCGGGCGAAGTCGGCGAGCGTGCGGAAGTCGTCCTCGCGCAGGCCGATGCGCGGATTGACGTGGTGCAGAAGCCCAGGCCCGTGGTGGTGGGTGGTCACGTATGCCTGGTCCAGATCGCTCTGCTCGTCGTCCACCCAGGCGAAGGGACGGCCGTTGGCGTAGTCCACGAGGGCACCGGTCTTCCAGTGGACCCCGTCGGGGCGGTCCTGGAACAAGGCGTCGCCGAAGTCGACGAAGGGGAATTCGGGAAGACCGAGCACCGGGGCGATCCACCGGTTGGCTTGGTCCATCCATGTGGTGGCCCAGCACAGGTCGTACCCGAGCTAGAGCAGGGGTCGCCCGTGCTCTGGGTTGAGCCAGACCCGCAGGTGTCGCCGCCGGGCCGAGAGTCCTCTGTGTTCGTCCGGAGTTCCGCTGTCCCGGGGCACTCTGAGGGTGGTGTAGCCGTCGGGGCGCTTCTCCGGCTTGGCCGCATAGGGGTTGAGTGGCCCGTCCACGTCGAGGAACAGCAATGGTCGGTTCACGATTCCCCCGGTCTGGCTCAATATCGGCTGCGCGGTGGAAGCGTAGTTGCAGCGATCCGACGTGGAGCCGGTCGCCGGAAGACCGGGCATCATCAGCCACGTCGGACCCCTGCTCGCGCTCCGGGTGTCAGGCGCGGAAGGCTGCCGGGCGTTCGCGTGATGCCTCTGCCAGTGCCTTCGTCACTGCCTCGGCGCCTGCCCGCAGGCCGTACACCGGGGTGTCGGGCTGCTGGCGCCAGGAGTCGTCGATGCCGCCGGAGTCCACCGTGTCGAAGCCGAGGTCGTCGATCAGGGCACGCACCTTGCGCTTGGCCGCCTCGTCGTCGCCCGCGACGGGGAGGGCCATGCGGTCGGGGTCGCCGGCCGGGCGTGGGCGCTCCAGGATGTCCTGGGCGTAGGTGCCGTTGAAGGCCTTGATCACGGGGTGGCCGATGTTCCGTTCGGTCCAGCGGCTTTCGGTGAGGCCCTCGTCCTCGATGGCGGCGATCCTGCCGTCCCGCTGCTTGGGGTAGTAGTTGTTGGTGTCGATGACGGCAAGCTCGTCCGCCGCCCCGTCCAGCAGCCCGGCCGGCAGGTCGGGTACCGCCCTGGTCGGGATCGTGATCACGACGATCTCCGCGCCCCGTGCCGCTTCTTCGACCTTGACGGGCGTGGCGCCGGTTTCCTCCGCGAGCGCGGTGAGCGTGTGCGGTCCGCGGGAGTTGGCCACGGAGACGTCGTGACCGAGGGCGGTGAGCCGCCGGGTGAGGTTGCCGCCGATGTTGCCCGCGCCGATGATGCCGATCTTCATGACAGGCCCTTCCGGGGTTGGTGCTCCTGACAGTGCGTGACAGGGAGCAACAACTCCGGGACCGGGCGTGCTATTCCGCCGGACATGCTTCCGCCGGGCGTGGCGAAGGGGCGCCTGTCCGCTGCCGGACGGGCGCCCCTTCGTCAACTCACGTCACTTGTTCAGGTACGACCAGAACTCGTCGAACGACAGGAGCTTGTCGCCGTTGAGGTCCCGGCTGGCGATGATCACCTCGGCGACCGCCTCAGTGACGTTCCAGTCGCCCTGCTGGGCGAGGGCAGTCTTGAACTCGGCCGCGGTGATGAAGCCGTCACCGTCCGTATCGATCCGCTCGAAATGCTTGCGTGCTTCGTCGATGTCCGCCACCGATCCGCCCCTTCGTCATGCATGCTCCGTGTGTGCGGGGGTCAGATTATCGGGCCACCCGATGACGCAGCGCGGCGACCACCCAGGCGAACTCCTCGCGGTGCGCGGCCGCGGGTCCGCCGCCCTTCACCCGGGCCAGCAACTCCCGGTAGCGGGCCACCCGGTCATGGGTCATCGCCTCCAGACGTTCCAGTGCGGCGGCCCGGTCGACGTCGGCGCCCAGCAGGTCCCGCAGGATCTCCTCGGCCTCCGGCGCCTCGGGCGCGATGCCCCGCTCGCGTGCTTCGGCCCCCAGCTGCACGAGGCGGCGGGCGAACCACATCGACACTCCGGCCGGGCTGTCCTGCCCCTGCCGTCCGGCAGCGTTGAATTCGGCCACCTGCCTCATCTGCGCCCGGAACCCCGGGTCCTGCAACAGCTCGGCCAGCTCCACCCAGGCGTCGACCTGGTCCGGCGTCGGCTCGTCCGGCAGGTCCACCGTCATGTTCCGCATCCGCTCCCGGATCACCGGGTCCGCGGTGTCGAGCCCGTGGAACATCTCCTCCACGAACTCCTCGAGAATCCGCCGCCGCTCCGCGGCCGACAGCCGCGCCAATTTGTTCATCAGGGTCATCTCCTCCGCGGTCGAGCCGCGTCGCGCCACGGTCGACAGCACCGCACGGGTCACCTTCAGCGACCGGATCTGCGCGTCCAGCGCCGCCACGTGCGTGGCCGCGACGGACGCGATGTCCTGCTCGCCGCTGATCACCTTGCGTACGTCGTCCAGGCCGAGGCCCAGTTCGCGCAGGGTGCGGATCAGCTCCAGGCGGGCGACGGACCCGGCGTCGTACAGGCGGTAGCCGCCCGTCGACCGGGTCACCGGGGGCAGGGCGCCCTCGTCCGACCAGTAGCGGATGGTGCGCACGGTCAGTCCGGTGGCCCTGGCCAGCTCGCCGATGGTGAACAGTGCGGTGCCGTCTTCGCTCATGTCCGCGAGTCTGGGGCTTCCAGTGGGTGGAGACTCAAGTGGTCCCGGTTCAGTGCCAGGCCTCGTAGTGCGGGTTGCTCTGGCAGCCGCTCATGATCTCGACCTTGGTCGTCTTGTTCACCGGGCAGACGCCGATGATGTACTTCCGGTGGATACCGCCGGGGAAGGCGACCTCGACCTGGTCGGCCCACTTGTGGGTGTCGCCGATGGTCTTGTTGACGTCGATGCCGCCGGGGGCGTCGATGTAGTAGTTGTAGCCCGACTTCTACCAGGTCTTGTACAGGTCGTGGTCGTACGACGTCGACACGTACGGCGAGGGCTGGTTGACGAGGACGTAGCTCTCGATGTCGTACTGGCCGTTGAGGACGTCCTTGGGCAGGAAGCCCTCTTCGAAGACGACCGCGGGTCCGCGGCCGTCGGCGCGGTACAGCGTGCCGCAGGTCTTGCGCCAGACCGGTGTGGGTGTGATGCGGGAGATGTCGACGCGGCGGTCGGCGGCCGCCTTGACGGGGTCGTCGAACTGGGGACAGGCAGGGGCTGCGGCGGCCTTCGCGGGCGCCGTCGTGGGGACCGTGGCGGCCGTCGTGGAGAAGACGGCCGCGAGGGACAGGACGGCGGCAACAGCCCGCCGCCGCAGACGAGTTGTGATCATGCGGGGCACGATTCCGGGTCTGCGGCGGCGGGCTGTGGATCTTCACTCGTACGGCGGCGTGTCCGCGCGATCGTCTTTACGGAAGCGCCTCTGTGCCGCCGTCACCGTCGCCGTCACCGGAAGATGCCGGTGTGGCCGAGTGAGTAGCGGCCCGGTTGCGGGTAGACCGCGAGGCCGTGCGGGCCGTCGCCGACCGGGATGCGGGCGAGCTGGGTGCCGGTGCGGGTGTCGATGGCGTAGACCTCGGCGTCGTACCGGCCGGACAGCCACAGGACCTTGCCGTCGGCGGAGACGCCGCCCATGTCGGGGCTGCCGCCGTCGGGGAGGTGCCACTTCTTGGTGAGCTTGTTCCGCGTGAAGTCGAAGACGGAAACGGAGCCCTCGCCGCGGTTGGAGACGTACATCTCGCGGGAGTCCCGGCTGACGTACAGCCCGTGGCAGCCCTTGCCGGTGGGCAGGAGGGTGGGCTCGGTGAACTTCTCGCCGTCCAGCACCCACATGCCGTCGGCCATCATGTCGGCGATGTAGAACTTCTTGCCGTCCGGGGAGATCTTCACGTCCTGCGGCATGGCCCCGTCGAAGGGGAGCTTCTGCTGTCCGACGACCTCCATCTTCTCCGTGTCGACCTTCAGCAGCTCGCCGCTGAACTCGCAGGAGACGATGAAGTACTTGCCGTCGGCGGAGAAGTCGGCGTGGTTGACGCCGTAGCAGGTGACCGGTTCGGTCTTGATCCGCTCCATGGTGTGCGGGTCGCGGAAGACGAGTTCGCGGTCGAGGGAGGCCATGACGACGGCGTACTTGCCGTTGGGCGTGAAGTAGAGGTTGTACGGGTCGTGGACCTCGACCTCCTTGCCCGCCTTGCCGGTCTTGGGGTCGATGGGGGTGAGGGTGTGGCCGCGGTTGTTGTTGACCCAGAGGGTCTTCAGGTCCCAGGACGGGACGACGTGCTGGGGCTGGCGGCCGACGGGGATGGTCTCGATGATCTCGTACGTCTTCGGGTCGATGACCGAGACCGTGTCGGACTCGGTGTTGGGGACGTAGACCCGGGACGGGAAGTCCTTGACCACGGGCGAGAGTTGGTTCGGTCTGTCCGCCGCGTAGACGTCCTTCGGGTCGAGGACGGGCGGCATGCCGGGCAGGCCCTGGACGGGCTTCTTCGGCGGTGCGGGTACGGCCGCCTTGGTGTTGAGGGCCTGGGGTGCCGGGTCCGGGGACTGGGTGCCGCAGGCGGCGAGTGCGATGAGGGCGGCGCCCGCGATCAGGGTGCGTGTGACGAGGTTCCGGTGCATCAGCTCAGCAGCTCCGTGGTGGTGACCGCGCGCAGTCCGCGGTGGTCGAGTTCTTCCAGTACGGCGGGGAGCGCGGCGACCGTGTCCGCGTAGCCGAAGTGCAGGCTCACGATCGATCCGCCCCGGATTCCGCCCATGACGTTGCCGGTGACGGCGTCGGGGCCGGGCGAGGTGAAGTCGAGGGAGTCCACGTCGTAGGAGAGGACGTGGGGGTAGCCCGCGGTGCGGGCCAGCCGTTCGACGAGCGGGGAGGCGCGCGCGGCGCGGGACGGGCGGAACCAGGTGCCGATCGATCCGGTCAGCCGCTTCAGCCGCTCGGCGCATTCGGTGATCTCGGCGTGGGCCTCGGCCTCGGACATGGCGTTGACGTCCAGGTGCCGATGGGTGTGGTTGCCGAGGTCGTGGCCGCCGTCGAGGATGCGGCGGGCGAGCTCCGGGTGCTCGTCGAGCCAGGTGCCGACGGCGAGCACGGTGACCCGGGCGCCGTGCCGTTCGGCCACGCCGAGCAGGGAGCGGGCGGTGGCGGGGTCGCCGGCGCCGTGGAAGGTGAGGGCGACGCGGGGGTGGTCGCGGGGGCCGTGGGTGATCTGGGCGGGGTGCCTGGGGAAGCGGCGGGGTCCGGGGGCGGGGGGTCGGGCGGACGGGCGGGGCGGGCGGGTGTGCGGAGCTGTGGCGCCCGGTTCGGCACACCCTGCGGCGAGCCCGCCCGCGGCGGCAACGAGGCCGGCTCCGGCACGTAGCGCCGCCCGTCGGTCGGTGGTGGTCACCCGCACCATTTAAGAGGCGTTATGTCCGAAAACTCGCGATTGATCCGGTTGGCGGTGGGGTCAAGGCGCGGTCAAGGGCCGGTAAACGGTGCGCTCAAGCTCCCGGTAGACAGTGTGCATCTCAACGGCGTGGTCATCTGTCGGCGACCCGCATCTCGAACCATGTCGTCTTCCCGCGCGGCAGCAGATCCACGCCCCACCGGTCGGAGAGCTTGTCGACGAGGAACAGTCCTCGCCCGCTCACGTCCATCTCCTGGACCGGCATGAGGCAGGGCAGCCCCCGGGAGGGGTCGCGGACCTCGACGCGGATCCAGCCCCGGCGGCGGCGCAGCCGCAGTCCGAAGACGCGGGCGCCGGTGTGCCGTACGGCATTGCCGACGAGTTCCGACACGAGTAAGACCGCGTCCTCCGTCATCTTGGGGGTGAGTCCCCACTGACGCAGGACGACGACCTGGGTCAGTCTGCGTGCGGTGGCGGCGGACTCGGGGCGGGACGGCAGCGGCACCTCCGACTCCGTCGGGTTGCCGAACAACTCCAGTACTTTGAGCGCGAGTTCGTCCTCGGCCGCCGGCGACCAGCGCGCCGCGGTCGCACGGCCGTGTCCCCGCGGCTGTTCGACACCCTCCAGCCCCGCCATGCCCCCATCATGGCCGCCCCGAACGCCCTCCGGGGGCGTCTCTGCGGAATGCGCCCCCCGGAATCCACCATTCCGCACCGGTGGATTGGCATATGCCAGGGGCAGTTCGGGGTCGGTTACAGCCCCGCTGACCTGCGGCGAAGGCTCGATCGGCGGCAATCGACGGACTCCCTCGGCAAGACAGGCTTAAGGTTGCCTTAAGGCTCCCATAAACCGCCCCATCGAGGGACCCCGGATCAGACATCGCGTCAATTGCAAGGCCCTGCGGGGGCTTTGGGGGAGAGATTTACAAGAACTTCGCCTTCCCCGGACCCTCCTCGACGAAGCTGCGCATGCCGCGCTCGCGGTCCTCGGTGGCGAACAGGCCCGCGAACCAGTTCCGTTCCACCGCCAGGCCGGTCTCGATGTCCGTCTCCAGGCCCGTGTCGATGGACTCCTTCGCCGCGCGCAGGGCGATCGCGGGGCCCTGCGCCAGCTTCGCGGCCCAGGCGTGCGCAGCTTCGTACACCTCGGCGGCCGGGACGATCCGGTCCACCAGGCCCAGCGCCAGCGCCTCGTCCGCCTTGACCTGGCGGCCCGTGAAGATCAGGTCCTTCGCCTTGGACGGGCCGATCAGCCGGGCCAGGCGCTGGGTGCCGCCGGCGCCGGGGATCAGACCGAGCAGGATCTCCGGCTGGCCCAGCTTGGCGTTCTCGCCGGCGATGCGGAAGTCCGCGCAGAGCGCCAACTCGCAGCCGCCGCCGAGGGCGTAGCCGGTGACGGCGGCGACGACCGGCTTGGGGATGCGGGCCACGGCGGTGAAGGAGTCCTGCAGGGCGCGGGCGCGGAGGACCATGGCGGTGTGGTCCATGGCCTGCATCTCTTTGATGTCCGCGCCCGCTGCGAAGACCTTCTCGCCGCCGTAGATCACCACAGCGCGTACGTCTTCCCTGCGGGACGCTTCCTCGGCCAGGTCCTTGAGGCGGTCCTGGGTTTCGATGTCCAGGGCGTTCATGGGTGGGCGGTCGAGGCGGATGGTGCCGATGCCTTCGGCTACTTCGAGAGTTACGGTCATGGTTGGCAGGTTAACGGTCGCTAATGTCGTCGCCACAGTGCGGATTCGTTGTGGCTGGTCGCGCAGTTCCCCGCGCCCCTAAAAAAGGGGCGCGTCACCTCACGTTCCTCAAGAGGTCCACTTCTCCCACGGCATGTTCCAGCCGTTCAACCCGTTGTCCGGGTCCACGATCCTGTCGTTGGAGTTCTTCACCACGACCACGTCGCCGATCATCGAGTTGTTGAAGAACCAGGCGGCCGGGACGCCGCTGTCGTAGCCGCCGCGGACGTCGCGGAGGCCGATGCAGCCGTGGCTGGCGTTGTAGTTGCCGAAGGCGCCGCCGCCCCAGTAGTTGCCGTGGATGAAGGTGCCGGAGGTGGTGAGGCGCTGGGCGTGCGGGACGTCCTTGATGTCGTACTCACCGCCGTAGCCGACCGTTTCGCCGTTCATACGGGTCACCTTGAGCTGCTCGGTGATGACCATCTGGCCGTTCCAGGTGTCGTAGCCGGGCTTGCCGGTGGTGACGGGGATCGTCTTGATGACCTTGCCGTCCCGCTTGACCTGCATGGTGCGCTTCTTGACGTCGACGGTCGAGATCTGGCTGCGGCCGATGGTGAAGGAGACGGTCTTGGCCTGCTCGCCGTAGACGCCGTCGCGGCCCTCGACGCCGTCGAGGTTGAGATCGACGGTGACCTTGGTGCCCGGCTTCCAGTATTTCTCGGGGCGGAAGTCGAGGCGGTCGTTGCCGAACCAGTGGCCCTGGACGTCGACGGCGGGCTCGGTCTTGATCTTGATGGCCTTCTCGACGTCCTCGGGGGCGGTGATGCCCCGGGTGAAGCGGATCGAGAACGGCATTCCCACGCCGACCTTGGAGCCGTCCTCGGGGGTGAACTCACCGATGAACGTGTTCTCGGGCGTCAGGGTGGTGAAGCTGGCGTCCTCGGCGGCCTCGCGGCCCTTGGAGTCCTCGGCGACGGCGTGGACCTTGTACGTGGTGGACGCGGCGAGATGGGTGGACGGCGTCCAGCCTGCCCCGCCGTCGGTGATCTTCCCGGGTATTTCCTTGCCCTTGGCGTCCTTGACCTGGACCTCGGTCAGCTTGCCCTTGGCGGCGCTGACCTTGAGGGCGCCGTCGGTGTCGACGGACTTGGCGCCGTCCTTCGGGGCTATCGTCACGACGGCCTGCGACTGCTTGCTCTCGGCCTGGGTGGAGTCCTCACCCTTGCCGGGCCCGGACGTCGAGTCCGAGCCACCCCCGCCGCACGCGGTGACGGCGAGAAGCAGCCCACACATCAGTGCCGCCACCTTCCCGCGTCGCCCCCGCGCGTCAACCGACGCCCCCGATATCGGCCGCACGTTCAAGTTCTTTCTCCCCTCGCCGGGCCCGTCCACCGGACCCATGCCGGGCCTGGTCGGGCCCGCTCCCCAGGCGCGTCGCGCGCGCTCGGCGCATATTAACCACAAGGCCAGCGGCATAGTCGCTTCATGATTGTCACTGTTCCGTACCGAACTTCAACAGAATGTCGGCCAACCCGCCCCTTGCTCCCGCTACTTCACCGCACTGCCCGCCTTCCACTCCTTCCAGCCCATATTCCACCCTCCGAGGCCGTTGTCGGGAGCGACCTTTTTGTCATTGCTGTGGACGACCTCGACGACGTCCCCGACGAGGCTGCGGTCGAAGAACCAGCCGGCCGGGGTGTCCGAGCCGCCGCCCTTCACATCGCGCAGGCCGACACAGCCGTGGCTGATGTTGGTCCGCCCGAAGACGGTGTCCGGCGCCCAGTAGTTGCCGTGCAGGAAGGTGCCGGAGTCGGTGAGGCGCATGGCGTGCGGGACGTCCGGGATGTCGTACTCGCCCTTGCCGTTCGCCTTCTTGAAGCCGACCGTGGCGCCGTTCATCCGGGTCAGGTCGAGCATCTCGGTGACCACCATCTTGCCGTTGTACGTCGTGTGCTTGGGGGCGCCGGCGGTGATCGGCACGGTGGCGAGCAGCTCGCCGTCGCGGCGTACGTCCATGGTGTGTGCGCGGGCGTCGACCAGGGAGATCTGGCTGCGGCCGACGGTGAAGGAGAACGTCTTGTGCTGGAGGCCGTAGACGCCGGGGGCGCCTTCGACGTCGCGGAAGCGCAGGGCGACGGTGACTTGAGTGCCGGGTTTCCAGTAGTGCTCGGGTCGGAAGTCGAGGCGGCCGTTGCCGAACCAGTGCGGGCGGATCTCGACGGCGGGTTTCGCGCTGACGTGGACGGCGCGTTCGACGGCGGCGCGGTCGGCGATCTCCCGGTTGAACTCGATGGAGACGATCATTCCGGTGCCGACGGTGGAGCGGTTCTCCGGGGCGACGTACCCGATGAACCGCTCCTCGGGGACGTACGTGGTGAAGGTCGTGTGCCGTGCCGAGCGCCGTCCCCTGCCGTCCAGTGCCACCGCGTCGACCGTGTACTCGGCGGCCAGCGCGAGCTTCTCGTCGTCGGGCTCCCAGCGCAGGCCGTCCTCGGAGATGTGCCCGGTCACGGGGGTCTCCTGCGCGTCCTGGGACTTGACGACCCGCACCGATTCCAGGCGCCCGCTGGGCACCCGTACCCGCAGCCTGCTGTCGGGTCTCACGCCCCTGCTGCCGTCGTCCGGGGAGACGCGGATGACGTCCTCCGGTGCCCGGGCCTTGCCGAACACCGCGTCGATGCCGGCCCCGCCCGAGCCGTCGTCCGACGTGCATCCGGCGGCCCCGGCCAGCAGTCCTGCCCATGTCAGTACGGCGGCCAGCGCGGCCCCCGCGCGCCGCGCGCGCCCATGTACGTGCCTCACAACGACCCCAACGACAGGGCCCGCTCCCGGGAAACGTGAGTGCGACCCAAGCTCTGGGCAGAAGAGTGGGGAGGACGACACGACGGGGAGCCCCGGCAGCGACAGGGAGCCGAAGGGGCGCGGTGGTGTCGGGAGGGCGAGCGCGCGAAGGCCGGAAGGGTCGAGCACGGTCGGGCTCTCGGCAGCGCCTGGAGCGCCCCGGAGGCGAGCGGAGCCGAGAAAGGCTGTCGCTGCGCGCTCTTTCCGCGGGTCGTTCCGCGAGCCGTGGGAGGCTGTCACGTGTCCAGCGCAGCCGAGCAGGAGGCGGTGGCCGAGGGGCGCGCTGCCGCACAGGAAGCCGTGACCGAGCGTGCCGTCGTGAACGGTGCGCGGCGGGCGGCGCCGCCGGGTGCGCAGGTGTGGCCGGGTGCGCCGATGCCTCTGGGGTCCCGGTTCCGGACCGGTCCCGACGGGGTGGCCGGTACCAACTTCGCGCTGTGGGCGGGCGGGGCCGAGGCGGTCGAGCTGTGCCTGTTCGGGCCGGACGGCAAGGAGACCCGGGCCCGGCTGACCGAGCTGACGCACGAGATCTGGCACGGCTTCGTACCCGGCGTGATGCCCGGTCAGCGGTACGGCTATCGCGTGCACGGCCGCTGGGACCCGTGGACCGGCGGTCGCTGGAACCCCGCCAAACTGCTTCTCGACCCGTACGCCCGCGCGGTGGACGGCGACTTCAGCCTGCCGCCCGAGGTGTACGGCCATGTGCGTGACTGGCCCCAGCAGCAGGTCGCGGACACCGTGCGCGACGACCGGGACTCGGCGCCGTACGTGCCGAAGGGCGTCGTCGTCCAGGACGACGACGACTGGGCGGACGACCGGCGGCCGAAGACGCCATGGGCGGACTCGGTCATCTATGAGCTGCACGTCCGGGGATTCACCAAGCTGCACCCGGGGATTCCCGAGGAACTGCGGGGCACGTACGCCGGTCTGGCGCACCCCGCCGCCGTCGAGCACCTGGTGAAGCTCGGCGTCACGGCGGTCGAGCTGCTGCCGGTGCACCAGTTCGCGCACGAGGACCATCTGCTGCGCCGCGGCCTGAAGAACTACTGGGGCTACAACTCCATCGGCTACTTCGCCCCGCACGCGGCGTACGCGGCGACGGGCACGGCGGGCCAGCAGGTCGGCGAGTTCAAGCGGATGGTGCGGGCGCTGCACTCGGCCGGGATCGAGGTCATCCTCGACGTGGTCTACAACCACACGGCGGAGGCGGGCGAGCTGGGCCCGATGCTGTCGCTGAAGGGCATCGACAACCGCGGCTACTACCGGCTGCAGGACGACGCGCGCCGGTACGCGGACTACACCGGCTGCGGCAACACCCTGCACGTGGTCCAGCCGCATGTGCTGCGTCTGATCACGGACTCCCTGCGGTACTGGGTGACCGAGATGGGCGTCGACGGCTTCCGCTTCGACCTGGCGGCGGCGCTGGCCCGCTCCATGCACGACGTCGACATGCTCTCCCCGTTCCTGGCCGTCATCGCCCAGGACCCGGTGCTGCGGCGGGTGAAGCTGATCGCCGAGCCGTGGGACGTGGGGTCGGGCGGCTACCAGGTGGGCGCCTTCCCGCCCCTGTGGACGGAGTGGAACGACCGCTACCGCAACGCCGTACGGGACTTCTGGCGGGGCGCGCTGCCGGACGTACGGGATCTGGGGTACCGGCTGTCGGGGTCCAGCGACCTCTACGCCTGGGGCGGGCGGCGCCCCTACGCCTCGGTCAACTTCATCACCGCACACGACGGTTTCACCCTGCGCGACCTGGTGTCGTACGAGCGCAAGCACAACGAGGCCAACGGCGAGGGCAACCGGGACGGCACGGACGACAACCGCGCGTGGAACTGCGGCGCCGAGGGAGAGACGGACGAGGAGCGCGTACGGGCGCTCCGGCGACGCCAGTTGCGGAACCTGCTGACGACGCTGTTGCTGTCCACGGGGGTGCCGATGCTGGTCGCGGGCGACGAGCTGGGGCGGACGCAGCGGGGCAACAACAACGCGTACTGCCAGGACAACGAGATCAGCTGGCTGGACTGGGAGCTGCTGGAGGAGCCGGGCTGGAAGGCCCTGTGCGACCTCACCTCCCGCCTGATCGACCTGCGGCACCGGCATCCGGTACTCCGCCGCCGCGCGTTCTTCTCCGGGCGGGCGCACTCCGCCGACGGGCTGCGTGACCTGGCCTGGTTCACCGCCCGCGGCACGGAGATGACGGAACGGGACTGGTACGCGCCCGCCGCGTCGCTGGGCATGTACCTCTCCGGGCGGGACATCCCGGGGCGGGACGAGCGGGGTGCGCCGATCGTCGACGACAGCTTCCTCGCCGTGCTCCATGCCGGGGACCGGCCGGTGAGTTTCGTGCTGCCGGGGCCGCCGTGGGCGGAGCGGTACGAGGTGGTCGTCGACACGTCGCGGGAGGAGCAGGGGGAGGCGCCGGGGGTGGAGCATCGGGCGGGTGCGGCGATCACGGTGCCGGCGCGGGCGGTGTTGCTGCTGCGGGTGGCCGGCTGACGAGTTTGCGCCCCCGCCGCCCCTACCCGTCCCATCCTCCAGGGGCTCCGCCCCTTCGACCCCGCCAGGGGGCTCCGCCCCCTGAACCCCCGCGGGGCTCCGCCCCTGCACCCCGCCAAGGGCTCCGCCCCTGCACCCCGCCAAGGGCTCCGCCCCATGGACCCCCGCGGGGCTCCGCCCCTGCACCCCGTTCGGGGGCCAGCCCCCGGACCCCCGCTCCTCAAACGCCGGAGGGGCTGACGTTTAGCCCATCCGGCGTTTGAGGACAAGGCCCGTTCAGGGCCGAAGCGGGGTCTGGGGGCGGCAGCCCCCAGGGATGGGACGGGTAAGGGCGGCGGGGGCGAGGAAACCCGTCAGCCCAGGATTCCCCGGTCGTACGCCACCGCCACCGCCGCCGCCCGGTCCTTGACGCCCAACTTGGCGTAGAGGTGGGTGAGGTGGGTCTTGACGGTGGCCTCGCTGATGAAGAGGACGCGGGCGATCTCGCGGTTGGAGGTGCCTTTGGCGACCAGGGTCAGGACCTCGCGTTCGCGGGCTGAGAGGGGCTCGTTGCCGGGGGCCCGGACTGCGGAGACGAGGCGGGAGGCCACCGCCGGGGAGAGGACCGTACGGCCTTCCGCCGCCGCGCGGACCGCGGTGAACAGTTCGTCGCGGGGGGCGTCCTTGAGGAGGTAGCCGGTGGCGCCCGCCTCGATCGCGGGGAGGGTGTCGGAGTCGGTGTCGTACGTGGTGAGGACGAGCACCTTCGCGCGGGCGGACCGGCGGGTCAGCTCGCGGATGGCGTCGACTCCCGCGCCGCCCGGCATCCGCAGGTCCATCAGGATCACGTCCGGGTCCAGGGCGGCGGCCTTCTCGACGGCCTCGATGCCGCCCGAGGCCTCGCCGAGGACGGTGAAGCCGGGGGCGGACTCGAACATGCCGCGCAGACCGTCGCGTACGACGGGATGGTCGTCGACGATCAGCACCGAGATGTCACGGGTCATGGCGGACCAACGGTACGCGAGCGGACAGCGCCGTGCCGTGCCCTGGCTCGGACTCGACGGTGAGCGCTCCGGCGATGCGTTCGGCGCGGGCACGCATGCCGTCGAGTCCGAAGCCGCCGGCGGTGGTGCGTTCGCGGGCGGCGAGGGGGTCGAAGCCCCGGCCGTCGTCGCGGATGTCGAGGACCACCTCGTCGCCCATGAAGCTCAGGGTCACGCCGAGCCGGGTGGCGTGCGCGTGGCGGGAGGCGTTGGACAGGGCCTCCTGGGCGATCCTCAGCAGGGTCGCGGAGACCTCGTCGTGGAGGTGTTCCGCGGTGCCGGTGACGGTGAACTCGGCCCGGATTCCGGTCCGTTCGCCCCATTCGGCGACCGTGCTCTTCAGGGCCTGCGGCAGGCCGTCGTGCTCCAGCGCCACGGGGGCGAGGTTGTGCACGGAGCGGCGGGCCTCACCGAGGCTGTGGCGGGCCAGGTCCGAGGCGCGCTGGAGGTGGGTGCGGGCGGTCTCCAGGTCGCCGGCGTTCGCGACGACCTGGAGCTGGGCGATGATGCCGGTCAGGCCCTGGGCGAGGGTGTCGTGGATCTCGGCGGCGAGACGCCTGCGTTCGTCGGCGACGCCCGCTTCCCGTGCCTGGACGAGGAGTTGGGCGTGGAGGGCGGCGTTCTCGTCGAGGGCCTGCTGCAACGCGGCGTTGGTGCGTTCGAGTTCGGCGATGGTCTCGGCGCGGGCGCGGGAGCGTTCCTCCTGCTGGGTCGTGAGATGGCCGACCACCGTCAGGATCACGTTGTTGACCACCAGGAGCCCGGCGAACACGGCCCACTGCACCGGGTCCTGGAACGGCAGCCCGCCGGCCTGCGAACCCGAGACGGCGATCGAGCAGGCGAACGGGCCGATCCACCGGAGGTATCGGCCGGGCATCAGCTCGTCGGCGTCGAAGTAGCCGGTGACCGCGTAGAACGCGAAGAACGGATTCAGCCAGGTGAGCACGAAGCTGATCGCCCAGCGCACGACGTAGTACACGGTGCCGAGGGTGGACGGGCCCGAGCGGCTGCGGCTCGCCCGATCCCACCACAGTTGGAGTGCGAAACCCGCGGCGACCAGCACCGCGACCGCGTTCCGCTCCGCCGTGCTCGGCATCAGTTCTGCGGTGGCGAACGACAGCAGCGTGCCGACCGCGAGCAGCCCGTACGGCCCCTTGGTGCGGACCAGCTGCCAGCGCCGCTCGAGGTCCGTGTCCGCCGCGGTCATGCCTCCAGTCTGCACGGCGGGCCGCCTACTCCCACCGGAACCAGCGCGCCGCCGACACCGACAGCACCACCGTCCAGGCCGCCATCACGCCCAGGTGGGTCAAGCCGGGCCAGTCGCCCACCATGGCCTCGCCCAAGGCCCGCGCGGCGGCGCCGAACGGCGTGAACCCGACGACGTCGGCCATGACGTCGGGCATGGCCTGCACCGGCAGCCACACGCCCGCGCAGAACAGCATCGGGAAGAACACCACCGTCCCGACGGCGCCCGCGATCTTCACCGTCCGGGACACGGCCGAGATCACCGACCCCAGCGCGAGCGCGGCGAGGACCGCGAGCACCAGCGCGAGCAGATAGCCGTACGGCTGCTCGGGCAGTCGTACGTCATAGGCGAACCGGCCGACGACGAGCGCGAGCAGCGCCGAGAGCACGGCGGCCAGGGCGTGCACCAGCATCTGCGCGAACAGCAGTGCCGACGGTTTGACCGGGGTGGTGGACATCCGGCGCAGGATGCCCTGTTCCCGGTAGCCGGTGAGGCCGACCGGCATCGACTGCACACCGGCCACGATCATGGCGGCCAGCACGGCCACGGGGACGTAGGTGTCGACGATGCGCAGGCCGCCGAGCTCGTCCTGGGTCTCGCGGAACGCCGGGACGGCGCCCAGGATGGCCACCAGCAGGGGCGGGAAGAGCACGATCCAGAAGAGGCTGCCGGGCTCGCGGGCGAGCAGCCGGGCCTCGGTGCGCAGTACGGCGGTGTTCGCGGTGCTCATCGTGTGGCCTCCGTCGTGGTCTCGGTCGTGGTCTCCGTCGCCGTCTTCGTGAGGTCCAGGAAGGCGTCGTCCAGCGTGGCGTCGCTGACGCGCAGTTGGTGGGCGGTGATGCGGTGGCGGGCGAGCAGCGTGATCACGGCGTTGACCGTCTCGTCGCTGCCGGAGAGGGTGATCCTGCCGTCCTTGTGCTCGACGGACGCGAGCGCGGGCAGGGCGCTCAGCTCCTGTTCGTCCAGCGGCGCGGACGGCGTGAAGGTGATCACCGTGGCACCGGCGGAGCGGCGGATCAGCCCGGCCGGGGTGTCCAGCGCGGCGAGCCGCCCCTTGTCGATCACGGCGATCCGGTCACACAGCCGCTGCGCCTCCTCCATGAAGTGGGTGACGAGCAGGACGGTGACCCCGCTGTCCCGGACCTCCTCGATGAGCTGCCAGGTGTCCCGGCGGGCACGCGGGTCGAGGCCGGTGGTCAGCTCGTCGAGGACGACGATGCGCGGGTTGCCGATCAGGGCTAGCGCGATGAACAGACGCTGTTTCTGGCCACCGCTGAGGCGGCCGAACCGGGTGGTCAACTTGTCGGTGAGGCCGAGGCGTTCGGCGAGCGGGCGCCAGTCGGCCGGGGTCGGGTAGAAGGCGGCGTACAGCTCCAGCGCCTCGCGGACGGTGAGCTTCGCCTGGAGTTCGCTCTCCTGGAGCTGGGCGCCCAGGACGCGGGTGACCTTGTCGTGGTCGGCGACCGGATCGAGCCCGGCGACCCGGACGCGGCCCGCGTCGGGGACCCGCAGGCCCTCGACGCACTCGACGGTGGTGGTCTTGCCGGCGCCGTTCGGGCCGAGGATCCCGAAGATCTCGCCCTCCCCGACGGTGAAGGAGACACCGTCGACGACGGCCCGGCCGCCGTAGGACTTACGCAGTCCGCTGACTTCGATGACTGATGTGGCTGGCATGGATCGAGGGTCCCGGCGAGGCGGGGTCCGCCACATCGGCCGTCGCGCTCGAAGCCGCATCGGCCGATCGGTTGATGCGGGGGTACGACCAACCGGGCGCCCCTGGTTCGACGTGCCGAACGCGCAGGTCGTAGGACCAGCGGCCGATCCCGGTCCGGCCAAAACTCGGTGGGCGTTGTCAGTGCCGGTCCGTAGGCTCGCTGCTGATGTCCACGACACGTGCCACCACCAAGGAACGCTCCGCCGTCAAAACCCTGTTGCGGTTGTGGCCCTATGTGCGGCCCGTCCGGGCGCGGCTGTTCACCGCGGCGTTCGTCGCCGTACTCGCCTCGTGCGTGGGGCTGGTGATTCCGCTCGTGCTCAAGTGGATGGTGGACGGGCCGGTCGCCGAGCGGGACCCGGCGGGTGTCTGGCTGGGGGCGCTGTATCTGCTACTGCTCGGGCTCGCAGAGGCGCTGCTGTTCGGGCTGCGGCGGTGGCTGGTGGCACGGCCGCTGTCACATGTCGAGGCGGAGATGCGGGCGGATCTCTACCGGCATCTGCAGCGCCTCCCGGTCGCCTTCCACGACCGCTGGGCCTCCGGCCAGCTCCTCTCCCGCGGCACCACGGACCTGATGCTGCTGCGCATGTTCCTGGCCTTTCCGCTGACGTTCCTGCTGGTCAACGGGGTGACGATCCTGGTCGGCGTGGCCATCATGCTGGTCCAGGACTGGACCCTGGGCCTGGTCATCCTCGGTCCCGCCATACCCGTACTGATCACCTGCGTGATCTTCGAGCGACGCTACGCCGAGGTCGCACGGCGAGCACAGGACCAGGTCGGCGACCTGACGACAGTCGTCGAGGAAAGCGTCCTCGGCATCCGCATCATCAAGGGCTTCGGCCGGCATCGCAGCCAGGCCCGAGCCTTCCGCGAACTCTCCCGCACCCTCCGGGGAACCGAACTGCGCAAGGCCCGCCTGCTGGCAACCATCTGGGCCATCATCGTGACGCTCCCGGAGGTGGCGATCGGAGCGGCGCTCGTGCTGGGGGCCGTACAGGTGGCCGACGGGGCGTTGTCCGCGGGCACGCTGGTGGCGTTCCTGTCGACGGCACTTGCGATCAGGTGGCCGGTGGAGTCGATCGGCTTCCTGCTGGCGATGAGCCAGGAGGCGGCAACGGCGACGGAACGATACTTCGAGGTGATGGACGAATCGCCGGAGCGAGAAGCGCCCCGCAGGGGCGCGGGGAACTGCGCGACCAGCCACAACGCACCCGTAGCTGGGCAGAACAGCGGCATCCACTTCCACGACGTCACCTTCCGCTACCCCGACGCCCCCACCGACTCCCCACCCACCCTCGACCGCATAAACCTCCACATACGCCCCGGCGAGTCCATGGCCCTGGTCGGCGCCACCGGAAGCGGCAAAACAACCCTCACCGCCCTGGTCCCCCGCCTCCACGAGATCACCTCCGGCCGCATCACCCTCGACGGCACCGACATCACCGAGATACCCCGAGACTCGCTGCGCGCCCTCGTCGCCGTCGCCTTCGAGGAGCCCACCCTCTTCTCCGCGAGCGTCGGGGACAACGTCCTGATGGGCGCCGATGCCGAGGCCGGCGCCGAGGAGCTGCACCGCGCACTCTCCGTCGCGCAGGCCGAGTTCGCGCACGCCCTCCCGCAGAGCACGGAGACCCAGGTCGGCGAGCAGGGCCTCAGCCTCTCCGGAGGACAACGGCAGCGCCTCGCGCTCGCGCGGGCCGTCGTCGGCAGCCCCAGGTTCCTCGTCCTGGACGACCCGTTGTCGGCGCTGGACGTGCATACGGAGGCCGCCGTCGAGGCCGCCCTGCGGGAGGTGCTCGCCGACACGACCGCGCTCATCGTGGCGCACCGCCCGTCCACCGTGCTGCTGGCCGACCGCGTCGCCCTGCTCTCCGGCGGCCGTATCACCGCCGTCGGCACGCACTACGAACTGCTGCGAACGAACCCGGAGTACGCCCATCTGATGTCAGGGGAATCGTCCGGAGAAGTGTCCGGGGAAACGTCCGGGAAAGAGGAGGACCACCGGTGACCGCGCCCTCGACCTCCGCGCCCACGACCGGCGACGACCAGCAGGACCTCCCTCGGAAGCCGGGCCCCGGCGACCCCTTCGACCGCGACGTCCTGCCCACTCCCCCGGGCGCGACGGCCACACTGCTGCGTTCCCTGCTCGCCCCGATGAAGGCAAGGGTCGCCCTCACGACGTTCCTGCTGCTGCTCCAGCAGGCGGCGGTGCAGGCGGGCCCGCTGCTGGTGGCGTACGCCATCGACACTGCCGTACCGGCGATCCGCGCCGACGACTACGGGCCGCTCATCGCCGTGGGCGCCGGCTATCTGCTGTGCTCGCTGGCGTCCGGCGGGCTGCAGTACTGGTTCATCATCGCCGCCGCCCGCGTCAACCAGGACGTGCTGCTCGACCTGCGCGGCCGTATCTTCCGGCATGCGCAGGCGCTGAGCATCGACTTCCACGAGCGGTACACCTCGGGCCGGCTCATCTCCCGCTCCACCACGGACGTCGAGTCGCTGCGCGAGCTCCTCAACGAGGGGCTGCAGGAGCTGGTGACCGTCGTGCTGTCCTTCGTCTACATCTCGGTGATGCTGCTCTGGCTGGATCTGGGCCTCGGCGGGGTCGCCGTGGCGTCGTTCGTGCCGCTGTATCTGCTCGTACGGGTCTATCAGCGGCGCGCGGGACGGGTGTACCGGCTCCGGTCCACCGCCATCGCCGCCGTCATCGTGAAGTTCGTGGAGACGATGAACGGCATCCGCCCGGTGCGCGCCTTCCGCCGCGAGGCCGTCAACGACCGCGACTTCGGCGTCCTCAACGCGCGGCACGAGCGCATCAACGGCGACGCGCTGCTGGAGATGGCCCGCTATGTCGTCGGATCCCGGCTGGTCGCGAACACCGCGGTCGCAGGCATCGTGCTGTGGGGTGCCTACCGGGTGGCGGGCGGCACCCTGGCCCTCGGCGTGCTCGCCGCCGCCGTGCTCTATCTGCGGCGGCTGTACGACCCGATCGACCGGCTCGGCATGTTCCTCAACTCGTACCAGTCGGCGGCCGCCTCGCTGGAGAAGATCGCCGGGCTGCTCGCCCAGACGCCGTCCGTGCCCGAACCGTCGACTCCCCGGCAGCTTCCGGCACTCGAGACCGAGCACCCCGGCCGCGAGGTCGTCTTCGACGCGGTCAGCTTCGGTTACCGCACCGGCGGCGAGGTCCTCCCCCGCTTCGACCTCACCATCCCCGCCGCCCAGACGGTCGCCGTGGTCGGCTCGACCGGCGCGGGCAAGTCGACGCTGGCGAAGCTGCTCGCCCGGTTCTACGACCCCTCCGCCGGGCGGGTCCTGCTGGACGGCGTCGATCTGCGCGACCTCGACGTGCCCGAACTGCGGCGCGGGGTGGTCATGGTGACGCAGGAGGCGTTCCTGTTCTCCGGCACGGTCGCCGAGAACATCGCGATCGGCCGCCCCGACGCCACCCGCGAGGACATCGAGCGGGCCGCGAAGGCGATCGGCGCGCACGAGTTCATCGTCGCGCTGCCCGACGGCTACGACACCGACGTACGCAAACGCGGCGGCCGTATCTCCGCCGGACAGCGCCAACTGGTCGCCTTCGCCCGCGCGTTGCTCGCCGACCCGGCCGTACTGATCCTCGACGAGGCGACCAGCTCGCTTGACGTGCCGGGCGAACGGGCCGTGCAGCGCGCCATGTCGACGGTCCTGCACGGCCGTACCGCGGTCGTCATCGCCCACCGGCTGTCCACCGTGGAGATCGCCGACCGCGTGCTGGTGATGGAGCACGGCCGGATCGTCGAGGACGGCAGCCCCGGCGAACTCATCGCGGGGACGGGCCGGTTCGCGGATCTGCACCAGGCCTGGCGGGACAGCCTGGCATGACGTCCACCAGCTGAGGTCTTCGGGGGCCGTGTGATCGACGCGTACGAGGATCCGGGGCGGCCCGACTGCCGGGGCGGCGGACGATATCTGTGGTGGCTCGTGACCCGGCAGCCGGGCCGTTCACTCGCCGGGGCGCTGCTGGGCAGCACCTGGATGGTGCTGCTGGCGGCGGCGCCGTATCTGCTGTCCCGGGCCATCGACGAGGGTCTGGAGCCGGGCGACTTCCCGGCGCTGGCACGCTGGACGGCCGCCCTGTTCGCCGTGGGGGCCTTCAACGCCTGGCTGAGCATCATGCGGCACCGCACGATGACCCGGGTACGGATGGACGCCAACTTCCGCACGGTCAAGGTCGTCGTCGGACAGGCGATCCGGCTGGGGGCCGCGCTGTCACGCCGTGCGGGCGCCGGGGAGGTCGTGACGATCGGCGTCGGCGACGTGCTCACGATCAGCCAGTCCCTGACCGTGGTCGGTCCCGGCGTCGGTGCCGTCGTGTCCTATCTCGTCGTCGCCGCCCTGCTGATTTCGGTGTCGGTGCCCATCGCGGTGGTGGTGCTGCTCGGCATGCCGCTGCTCGGCGTCCTCGTCGGCCCGCTGCTCGCCCGGCTGCAGGGCGCCGAGACCGACTACCGCGAGCGGCAGGGCATCCTGACCGCCCGGATCGGCGACCTCGCGGGCGGCCTGCGCGTCCTCAACGGCCTCGGCGGAAAAGGCCTGTTCGCCGACGCCTTCCACCGCGACTCACAGCGACTCCTGGCGCAGGGCTACCGGGTCGGCGCGGTCACCAGCTGGGTACAGGCCCTCGGCATGGGCCTGCCCACGGTGTTCCTCGGCGTCGTGACGTGGCTCGCTGCCCGCCTCGCCGCCCAAGGAGACATCACCGTGGGCGAGTTGGTGTCGGTGTACGGCTATGTCGCCGTCCTGGTGGGCCCGGTGGCCTTCCTCGTCGAGTGCGGCTATCAGCTCAGCCGAGGCGTGGTGGCAGCGAGGCGGGTCGTACGATTCCTGCGCCTGGAGCCGATGGAGGACACCGGAACCCGACCGGCCCCCGCGACGCCCGCCGTACTGCACGACCCCGAGTCAGGCGTGCGGATCCAACCGGGCCACCTGACCGCCCTGGCCGCCGCCGCCCCAGCCGACGCCACCACCGTGATCGACCGTCTCTGCCGATACACCCCCTCGACAGCGACCTGGGGCGACGTCCCCCTGTCCGACATCCCCCTGCACCAGATACGCAAGCGAATCCTGGTAGCCGAACACGAGGCCGACCTGTTCGCGGGCCCTCTGCGCGACTTGATCAGCGGCCAAGGCACTCCCGACGACGACGACATCACCCGTGCGATCCACACCGCCGTGGCCGAAGACATCGTCCAGTCCCTCCCCGACGGCCTCAACTCCACCATCGACGCCCAGGGCCGCAACCTCTCCGGCGGCCAACGACAACGCGTCCGCCTACTCCGCACCCTGCTGGCCGACCCCGAGATCCTCCTGGCGATAGAACCAACGTCGGCCCTGGACGCCCACACCGAGGCGAGGGTGGCGGAACGCCTGCAAGAAGCACGCAGCGGCCGAACGACGGTAGTGACGTCCACGTCCCCACTGGTCCTCAACCGCGCGGACACCGTGTACTACCTGGTCGACGGCAAGGTGGCAGCGACGGGCACCCACCAAGAACTACTGGCCGAAGACCCGGGATACCGAGCCCTGGTGGCACGAGACGAGAACGCCGAGGAGCTCCTGAGTTGACGGCACAACAACCCACCCAGGGGCGCGGGGAACTGCGCGACAAGCCACAACAAACCCGCACCCGGCAACCCACACCAGCCCCCTCCCCAGTAGCCGCACTCCCCATCGCCACCCCCACATCCGTACGCCACGCATTCATCCGCCTGATCCAAGCCGACCGCCGAGCCTTCGCCACCGTCCTCACCCTGAACTCACTCGCAGCCGCCGCCGGCCTGGCCGGCCCCTGGCTGCTCGGCCGAATCATCGACGAGGTACAAACCGGCACAGGCGTATCAACCGTGGACCGACTCGCCCTCGCCATCCTCCTCTGCGCCCTGGCCCAACTCGCGCTGGCGCGATACGCCCGGTTCATAGGCCACCGCTTCGGCGAACGCACACTCGCCCGCGTACGCGAGGAGTTCGTGGAAAGAACCCTCGCCCTCCCCACCTCCACAGTGGAACGCGCCGGCACCGGCGACCTCACCGCACGCGGCACCGCGGACGTGGCGACCGTAGGCACCACCCTGCGCGACATCGGCCCGATCCTCCTGGTCAACGCCGTACAGGCACTGTTCCTGATCGGCGCGGTGTTCCTGCTCGACCCCCGCCTGGGAGCCTGCGGCCTGCTCGGCCTGATCGGCATCCGGTACGCCCTGCGCTGGTATCTGCGCCGAGCCCGCGACGGCTACCTCGCCGAAGGCGCCGCCGCCTCCCAGGTCGCCGAAATCCTCACGGCAACGGCGTCCGGCGCCCGCACGGTGGAGGCACTGCGGCTGACGGACCGACGCACCGAGGCGAGCCGGGACGCCCTGGACACAGCCAAGCGCACCCGGCTGTACACCCTGTTCCTGCGCACCTGCTTCTTCCCGGCGGTGGAAATCTCGTACATCCTGCCGGTCGCGCTCGTACTCCTGCTCGGCGGCGTCCTGCTGGAGCACGGCGCGCTGAGCCTCGGCGCGGTGGTGACGGCCGCCCTGTATCTGCAACGGCTCGGCCAGCCGCTCGACGAGGTCCTGATGCGGATCGAGCAACTGCAGGCGAGCAGCGCCTCGTTCGCCCGGGTGGAGGGGCTGGCGGCGGCCGAGCCGGCGGCCGACCTGGACTGCCCGGCGCCCGCGGACGACCGGATCGACGTGACCGGTGTGCGGTACGCGTACGACCGCGGCGGCGAGGTTCTGCGCGGCGTCGATCTGACCGTGCGGCCGGGGGAACGGCTCGCGGTGGTCGGGCCGTCCGGCGCCGGGAAGACGACGCTGAGCAGGCTGCTGGCCGGTGTCGACGCGCCCACCGAAGGCACGGTGACGGTGGGCGGGGTACCCGTCGTCGCGCTCGGCCCCGAGCAACTGCGCCGTCAGGTCGTGCTGGTGACGCAGGAGCACCACGTGTTCATCGGTACGGTCCGGGACAACCTCCGTATCGCCGAACCGGCCGCCACGGACGAGGAGTTGTGGGCCGCCCTGACCGCCGTGGGCGCCGACGCCTGGGTACGGGAGCTGCCGCACGGCCTCGACACCATGCTCGGCGAGGGAGGCCGCCGTACGGACGGACCGCAGGCCCAGCAACTCGCCCTCGCCCGCGTCGTGCTGGCCGATCCGCACACCCTGATCCTCGACGAGGCCACGGCGTTGCTCGATCCGACGACCGCCCGCCACACCGAGCGCGCCCTGGCCGCCGTACTCGAGGGCCGCACGGTCATCGCCATCGCCCACCGTCTGCACACGGCCCACGACGCCGACCGGGTGGCGGTGATGGAGGACGGCCGGCTCACCGAACTCGGCACGCACGAGGAGTTGGTGACGGCGGACGGGGCGTACGCGCGGCTGTGGAGGACGTGGCACGGGGACCGTGGGGCGACGTAGCACGCGGACCGTCGGACGACACAGCACCGCGTCCGCATAACGAACAGCCATTCCCGGACAACGGATGGTTTCCGGTCAATATCTTGACGCGCCCCTGACACGACCGCCGTTCACCTGCCACTCTTCCCACCACCACGTCACAGCAACCTCACACCTGTGGCGACCGGCTCCCGCACGTGGTTCCGCGCACTGCCCCACCCCTGCCAGAAGGAGTCCGTGTTGAGACGCAATTCCTCAGACAGACGCACCCCCCACAGACCCACTCCCCGAACGGCCGCCGTCGTGTTCGTCGGCGCCGCCGCCCTGATCGCCGCGGCCGTCCAGTCGGGCGCCGCGACCGCCGCCCCGGAGAAGGCACCGTCGGCTGCGGGCAAGGTCATACCGGGCGCGGAGTCCGTCAAGCTCACCCCGGCCCAGCGGGCCCAGTTGATCCGCGAGGCCGATGCCGGCAAGGCGGAGGCCGCCGAGGATCTGGGACTGGGCGCCAAGGAGAAGCTGGTCGTCCGCGATGTCCTCAAGGACGGCAACGGCACGGTCCACACCCGCTATGAGCGGACGTACGACGGCCTCCCCGTCCTCGGCGGCGACCTCGTCGTCGAGACCACGAAGTCCGGCGCGACCGACGCCGTCGTCAAGGCCACTCGCGCCGCCATCAGGCCCGCGACCACGACGGCCGCCGTCCCCGCCGCCAAGGCCGAGCAGCAGGCGCTGGCCGCCGCGAAGGCCGAGGACGCCAAGAGCCCCGACGTCAACCGGGCGCCCCGCAAGGTGATCTGGGCCGCGAACGGCACGCCGACCGTGGCGTACGAGACGGTCGTCGGTGGCTTCCAGCACGACGGCACCCCGCAGGAGCTGCACGTCATCACGGACGCGCGGACCGGCGAGCAGCTGTACGAGTGGGAGGCGATCGAGACGGGCACCGGCAACACGGTGTACTCCGGCACGGTCGACCTCACCACCACCCAGTCGGGATCGACGTACAACCTCACCGACGGCGCGCGCGGCAGCCACAAGACGTACAACCTCAACCGCGGCACCTCCGGCACCGGCACCCTCTTCTCCGGCGCCGACGACATCTGGGGCAACGGCACCCCGTCCAACCTGGAGTCCGCGGGCGCCGACGCGCACTACGGTGCCGCGCTGACCTGGGACTACTACAAGAACGTGCACGGGCGTTCCGGTATCCGCGGTGACGGCGTGGGCGCGTACTCCCGGGTCCACTACGGCAACAACTACGTCAACGCGTTCTGGTCGGACAGCTGCTTCTGCATGACGTACGGCGACGGCTCCGGCAACGCCAACCCGCTGACCTCGATCGACGTGGCCGCGCACGAGATGACCCACGGGCTCACCTCCAACACCGCGGGCCTCAACTACTCGGGCGAGTCCGGCGGTCTGAACGAGGCGACCTCCGACATCTTCGGCTCGACCGTCGAGTTCTACGCCAACAACGCCTCCGACGTCGGTGACTACCTCATCGGCGAGGAGATCAACATCAACGGCGACGGCACGCCGCTGCGTTACATGGACAAGCCCAGCAAGGACGGCGACTCCAAGGACAGCTGGTACTCGGGGATCGGCTCGATCGACGTGCACTACTCGTCGGGTCCCGCGAACCACTTCTTCTACCTGCTGAGCGAGGGCAGCGGCACCAAGACCATCAACGGTGTCACCTACGACTCGCCCACCGCGGACGGCCTTCCGGTCACCGGCATCGGCCGCGACAAGGCGGAGAAGATCTGGTTCCGGGCGCTGACCACCAAGTTCACGTCCACGACCAACTACTCGGGCGCCCGCACCGGCACCCTCGCCGCGACCGGTGAGCTGTACGGCACCACGAGCGCCGAGTACAAGGCGGTGCAGGACGCCTGGGCCGGCATCGCGGTCGGCGCGCGCTCCGACGGTGGTGGCGGGGGCGGCGGTACGTCCTTCGAGAACGAGGCGGACGTAGCGATTCCGGACAACGGGGCCGCGGTCACGTCGTCGATCACCGTGTCCGGGCGGACGGGCAACGCCCCCTCCAACCTCGCGGTCGCGGTGGACATCACGCACACCTACATCGGTGACCTTCAGGTGCAGTTGGTCGCCCCCGACGGCACGGCGTACACGCTGAAGGCGTACGGCGCCGGCGGAAGCTCGGACGACCTCAACACCACGTACACGGTGAACGCCTCCTCCGAAGTCGCCAATGGGACCTGGCAGTTGCGGGTCCAGGACAACGCGGCCGTGGACACGGGCACCATCAACAGCTGGAAACTGACGTTCCCGTAAACCCATAAGGCCGCACAGCGCAGCTCGCAGTCAGGGTGCCGTCCCGGTGGTTCAACTCCCCGGGGCGGCACCCGCGTTCATATTCCCGAAACGTTTACCGGACAGTCGACTTTCGGCCAACATCACTTCGGGGTCCTGACATGTACGCGCCTCTGATGTCACTCTTCCCCCACCCGCCGCACAACTTCTCAAGCAACCCCCCACATAAGGAGCTTGTGTGCCCCGCCAGACCCCCCACTACGCGCGTCACAAGCGCACCACTCTGGCCATCGCCACCGCGGTCGCGGCCGGAGCCCTCCTCACCACCGGTCTGACCACCGGTGCCTCCGCCGAGCCCGAGCCGTCCGGCACCGACAAGGTCGCCGCCGTCCCGATGGCCCTCACCCCGGCCGCCCGCACCGCCCTCATCAAGCAGGCGGACGCGGCCACGACGGAGACGGCCGACGAGATAGGCCTCGGCGCCAAGGAGAAGCTGGTCGTCAGAGACGTCATCAAGGACGCCGACGGCACCGTCCACACCCGCTACGAGCGCACCTACGCCGGCCTGCCCGTCCTCGGCGGCGACCTGGTCGTCCACGAGGCCGCGTCCGGCAAGACCAAGGGCGTCACCAAGGCGACGAAGGCGGCCATCAAGGTCGCCGACCTGTCCCCCGAGGTCACCAAGACGGCCGCCGAGAGGCAGGCCGTCAAGCTCGCCAAGGCCGCGGGCTCCACCAAGTCGGAGGCGAAGAACGCGCCCCGCAAGGTCGTCTGGGCGGCGGACGGCAAGCCGACCCTCGCCTACGAGACGGTCGTCGGCGGCCTCCAGGAGGACGGCACGCCGAACGAGCTGCACGTCATCACCGACGCGGCCACCGGCAAGAAGCTGTACGAGTACCAGGGCATCGAGACGGGCACCGGCAAGAGCGGCTACTCGGGCACGGTCACCCTCGGCACGGTCCTGTCGGGTTCGACGTACCAGATGAACGACACCTCGCGCGGCAGCCACAAGACGTACAACCTGGCCCGTGGCACCTCCGGCACCGGCACGCTGTTCACCGACGCCGACGACACCTGGGGCACCGGCACGTTCGGCAGCTCCTCCAGCGACCAGACGGCTGCCGTCGACGCCGCCTACGGCGCGCAGGAGACCTGGGACTTCTACAAGACCACCTTCGGCCGCAGCGGCATCAAGAACGACGGCAAGGCGGCCTACTCGCGCGTCCACTACGGCAACGCGTACGTCAACGCCTTCTGGTCCGACAGCTGCTTCTGCATGACGTACGGCGACGGCGAGGGCAACGTCAAGCCGCTCACCTCGCTGGACGTGGCCGGGCACGAGATGACCCACGGCGTCACCTCGAACACGGCGGGCCTGAACTACAGCGGCGAGTCCGGTGGCCTGAACGAGGCCACGTCCGACATCTTCGGCACGGCGGTGGAGTTCTACGCCAAGAACTCCTCCGACGTCGGCGACTACCTCATCGGCGAGAAGATCGACATCAACGGCGACGGCTCCCCGCTGCGCCACATGGACAAGCCGAGCAAGGACGGCAACTCGGCCGACAGCTGGTCCTCCTCGCTGGGCGGCCTGGACGTCCACTACTCCTCGGGCCCGGCGAACCACTTCTTCTACCTGCTGAGCGAGGGCAGCGGCGCGAAGACGATCAACGGGGTCAGCTACGACTCCCCGACCTCCAACGGCTCCACCGTCACCGGCATCGGCCGGGACAAGGCCGTCCAGATCTGGTACAAGGCGCTGACCGAATACATGACCTCGACGACCAAGTACGCGGGCGCCCGCACGGCGACCCTGAGCGCGGCGTCCGACCTGTACGGATCCGACAGCACCGAGTACAAGACGGTGGCCGCCGCCTGGAGCGCGGTCAATGTCAGTTAAGTGACACGAAGTTGACAGGCGGCACCCGGAACGAAGGCATTCCCGGGTGCCGCCCTAGGCTTGGCTCCCATGTCCTTCACGTACGACGACGTCGGCGCGACCCGTGAGCGCGGCTTCTGCCCGCCCGGCTTCCACCCCATGAACGTCCGCACCCGCATCGGCGAGGGCGAGCCGGTCTTCCGCCGCGCGTCCGAGGCGGTCCTGACCTGGGAGATGCACCGCGCCATGGGCGTCGGCATCGAGGCGAGCGCGGAGCGCGCGGAACCCGGCGTGGACGTCACCGTCACCCTCGCCGGCCTGATCAAGGCCCCCTGCCGCGTGGTGTGGACGGTGGAGGAACACCGCAGGGCCGGCTGGGCGTACGGCACCCTCACCGGCCACCCCGAGTGCGGCGAGGAGGCCTTCCTCGTCGAACGCACCGGCGACGGCACCGTCTGGCTGACGGTGTCCGCCTTCAGCCGGGGCGCGAAGTGGTACGCACGGGCGGGCGGTCCGGCGACGCGGGGACTGCAGCATGCGTACGCCCGCCGGCTCGGCGCGACCCTGCGCAGGCTGTGCGCACCGCACGAGGAGTTCTGAGGGTCACCTCATCAGCAGGCCCGCCCCCTCCACGACGTCCTCCGAAGGAACCGCCAGCAGTCCCAGTTCCGCGCTCGACGCCAGCAACCGGTGCGCGGGCAGAATCCGCACCGTGTAGCCGTACGGCCCGGTCCGGTCGAGGGAGAGCGGACCCTCGTACACCCACCGCCCGTCCAGATCCGGCCCGCCGACCGGCTTCAGCGGCACCGTCGCCGCGTCGGTGATCCGGTCCTCCGGGTCGACGCGGCCCGACACCGCCTGCACCTCCACGTCGTCGGGTGCGAGGTCGCCGAGGCCGACCCGGACCCGCAGACCGAGGGTCGTGCCGAGTTCGGCGGTGGCCGAGGCGGCGGACGTCTCCACATGGTCGACGGTCACCGCGTGCCAGGCCGACCGCACCCGCCGCTTCCAGACGGCGAGTTCCCGGGCGGAGTCCGGCGTCATCGCGCGGTGCGCGTGTGCGGCGGGGGTGTAGAGCCGCTCGACGTACTCCCGCACCATGCGCCCGGCCAGCACCTTCGGCCCGAGCAGGGTGAGGGTCTGGCGGACCATCTCGATCCACCGGTCGGGCAGCCCGCCCGGTCCGCGCTCGTAGAAGCGCGGGGTCACCCGCTGTTCCAGCAGGTCGTACAGCGCCGAGGCCTCTATGTCGTCGCGCCGGTCCGGGTCCGTGCTCGTGCCGTCCGCCGTGGGGATGGCCCAGCCGAAGTCCGGCTGGAACCACTCGTCCCACCAGCCGTCCAGCACGGACAGGTTGAGGCAGCCGTTGAGCGCCGCCTTCATGCCGCTGGTGCCGCAGGCCTCCAGCGGCCTCAGCGGGTTGTTCAGCCAGATGTCGCAGCCGGGGTAGAGCTTCTGCGCCATCGCCATGCCGTAGTCGGGCAGGAAGACGATGCGGTGGCGCACCCGCGGGTCGTCCGCGAACCGGACCAGCTCCTGCACCAGCCGCTTTCCGCCGTCGTCCGCCGGATGCGCCTTTCCGGCAACCACGATCTGGATGGGCCGCTCGGGGTGCAGCAGCAGGTCCATCAGCCGGTCGCGGTCGCGCAGCATCAGCGTCAGCCGCTTGTACGACGGGACGCGCCGCGCGAACCCGATCGTCAGCACGTCCGGATCCAGCACGCCGTCGATCCAGCCCAGCTCGGCGCTCCCGGCCCCGCGTTGCCGCCAGGAGGCCCGCAGCCGCTGCCGTACCTCCACGACCAGCTGCTCACGCAGGACCCGTCGCAGCTCGAAGATGTCCTGGTCCGGGATCTCCGCCACCGCGTCCCAGCGGTCCGAGCCGCCGACGGTCAGCGCGTCCTCGGTGCGCTGGGCGCCGATCTGCCGCGCGCCCAGCCGGAAGACCTCGGGGGCCACCCAGGTCGGGGCGTGCACGCCGTTCGTCACCGAGGTGATCGGCACCTCGTCGGGGTCGAATCCCGGCCACAGCCCGGAGAACATCTCCCTGCTGACATGGCCGTGCAGCAGGGAGACGCCGTTGGCGCGCTGGCCGAGGCGCAGGCCCATCACGGCCATGTTGAAGAGGTTCGGTTCGCCGCCCGGGTAGGTCTCCATGCCGAGGTGGAGGATGTGTTCGACGTCGATGCGCGGGAGTTCGGCACCGGGGCCGAAGTGGGTGGCGACCAGTTCGCGGTCGAAGCGGTCGATGCCGGCCGGGACGGGGGTGTGGGTCGTGAAGACGGTGCCCGCGCGGACCGCCTCCAGGGCCGCTTCGAAGTCCAGCCCGCCGTCGACGAGTTCCGCGATGCGCTCCAGGCCGAGGAAGCCCGCGTGGCCCTCGTTGGTGTGGAAGACCTCGGGCGCGGGGTGGCCGGTGAGGCGGCAGTACGTCCGTACCGCCCGGACACCTCCTATGCCCAGCAGCATCTCCTGGAGCAGCCGGTGCTCGCTGCCGCCGCCGTAGAGCCGGTCGGTCACGCCGCGTTCGCCGTGGTCGTTGTCCTCGACGTCCGAGTCGAGCATCAGCAGGGGGACCCGGCCCACCTGGGCGAGCCAGACGCGGGCGTGCAGCGAGCGGCCGCCGGGCAGGGCGATCGAGACCTGGGCGGGGGTGCCGTCGGGCTCCTTGAGCAGGGCGACCGGCAGCTCGTTGGGGTCGAGGACGGGGTAGTGCTCCTGCTGCCAGCCGTCCCGGGAGAGGGTCTGGCGGAAGTAGCCGTGGCGGTAGAGGAGGCCCACGCCGATCAGCGGGACGCCCAGGTCGCTGGCCGCCTTGAGATGGTCGCCGGCGAGGATGCCGAGACCGCCGGAGTACTGGGGCAGGGCGGCCGTGATGCCGAACTCCGGGGAGAAGTAGGCGACGGCGGTGGGCAGTTCGGCGGACTGGGTCTGGTACCAGCGGTCGCCGGTCACATAGTCGTTCAGGTCGTCGGCGACCGCGCTGAGGCGGCGCAGAAAGGGGCGGTCCTCGGCGAGTTCGGCGAGCCGCTCGGTCGGCACGCTGCCGAGGAGACGTACCGGATCGCCGTCGGAGGCGGCCCAGCGCTCCGGGTCGACGGACTGGAAGAGGTCGCGCGTCTCCGTATGCCAGGACCAGCGGAGATTCCGCGCGAGATCGCTGAGCGGCTGGAGGGATTCGGGGAGAACGGGTCGGACGGTGAATCGACGGATCGCCTTCACATTCCACCTCAACGCTTCGCTGGATGACGCACGGCGGTGTGCGTCAGCGTCCCCGACGACGGTACCGGTGTTGCTCCCACAGCGGGGCTGGACCACTCTGCGCAAACGACACGGATACCCCATGACCGATATGGCCGATTCCCTCACCCCAGGCCATCTTGTGGTGCTTCACACCGCACGAGAGGCTGCCCAGTGGAGTTGAGGAGGGGGACCCGAACATGACACGGACGCGAACTCGGCGTCTGCGCTGGGTGGGGGGCCTGACCGCGGTGACCTGTGCCGCGGCGATCTCGGCCACGACCCTGCCCGCGCACGCCGCACCAGAGGGGCACATACTCGGCGCCGGTGCACCCGGCTCCGTGGGCGGAAGTTATCTGGTCACGCTCAAGGGGGGAACGACGGCTCCGTCGGCGGCCGGAAAGAGCCTCGCCGAAAAGTACGGGGCGAAAATAAGCCACACCTACGGCACGGTGCTCAACGGCTATGCCGTACG
Source organism: Streptomyces sp. NBC_00457 (assembly GCF_036014015.1). Taxonomy (NCBI): domain Bacteria; kingdom Bacillati; phylum Actinomycetota; class Actinomycetes; order Kitasatosporales; family Streptomycetaceae; genus Streptomyces; species Streptomyces sp. NBC_00457. The sequence goes on from NZ_CP107905.1 coordinate 3,677,223, forward strand.
GGCCGACGAGAGACAGGCGAAGCGGCTCGCGGCGGACTCCCGCGTCGCCTCGGTCGTCCAGGACACCCGGGTGACCCTGGACCTCACGCAGAGGAACCCGCCCTCCTGGGGGCTCGACCGCATCGACCAGAAGAACCTGCCGCTGAACAAGTCGTACACCTCGCCCAAGTCCGCGGGCAGCGGTGTGACCGTGTACGTCATCGACACCGGCATCCGGATCGGCCACAAGGACTTCGGCGGACGGGCGAGCTACGGCTGGGACTTCGTCGGCAAGGACAAGTCCGCCGGGGACGGCAACGGACACGGCACGCATGTCGCCGGCATCGCCGCGGGCAAGACCTACGGCGTCGCCAAGAAGGCCAAGGTCGTCGCCGTACGCGTCCTCGACAACGCGGGCGCGGGCACGACGGCCCAGGTCATCGCGGGCATCGACTGGGTGACGAAGCACGCGAGGAAGCCCGCGGTCGCCAACCTCAGCCTGGGCGGCGCCTACAACGCCCAGCTCGACGCGGCCGTACGCAACTCCATCAGGTCCGGCGTGACGTACACCGTCGCGGCCGGCAACGACGGGCTGCCGGCCTCCCTCTACTCCCCCGCGGGCGTACGGGAGGCGATCACGGTCGGCGCGAGCGACAAGAAGGACGCGCGGGCGGGCTTCTCCAACTTCGGCTCCGCCCTCGACCTGTTCGCCCCGGGCGTGTCGATCACCTCGGCGTCCATCGCGAGCAACACCGGCCGGGTGACCTACTCCGGTACGTCGATGGCGGCGCCGCACGCCGCGGGCGTGGCCGCGCTGTATCTCGCGGACCACCGGAAGGCGCCGCCTGCACAGGTCGCCAAGGCGATGGCTTCCGGGGCGGTGTCCGGCAAGGTCTCCGGGCGGGGCCTCGGTTCGCCGAACAGGCTCCTGCAAGTACCGCGCTGATTGCGACAAGTTGCGTTCAGATTCCCAGGACCGGCTCCGTTCCTCTCGAACGGGGCCGGACTTGTGTGTAGACATACGCGTGAGTAGTTACCAAAGTGCCGGATTGCCCACCCGAATAGGGTGGGAAGGCTCCTGCGGTACACGCCACAGTCACACCACTGTCATGCCACAGCAGCACCCTGGAAGACGTCCGCAGGACCACCTCCCCCACCCCCATCCGCCCGCACCCAACGTTGACGCGGACAGGAGCGGTCATGCCCGCCACGCACCACTCGTCACCACCCCCGACAACCAGCACCGAATCACTTGCCACGCGCCCCGACGGCGCCGCCGCACCGGCCCCGGAGCCACCCTCCGCGGGCGGCACGGCCGGCGTCGGGCGCATACCCGTCCTCGACGTCCGCCCGATCGTCCAGCTCGGGCGCCGGCCCGCGAAGGCCGTCACCGGTGAGGCGTTCGAGGTCTCGGCCACCGTGTTCCGCGAGGGCCATGACGCGGTCGCCGCCAATGTCGTACTGAAGGATCCGGACGGCCGGCCCGGACCGTGGACCCCGATGCGGGAGCTCGCGCCGGGGACCGACCGCTGGGGAGCCGAGGTCGTCGCCGACCGGACCGGCCTGTGGTCGTTCACGGTGGAGGCCTGGGGCGATCCCATCAGCACCTGGCGGCACCACGCCCACATCAAGATCCCGGCCGGGATCGACACCGACCTGGTCCTGGAGGAGGGCGCCCAGCTGTACGAACGTGCCGCCACCGGAGTGCCCAGGGCCGGCGGCGAGCGCGAGGTTCTCCTCGCTGCCGTCGACGCCCTCAAGGACGAGACCCGTCCGGCCTCCTCCCGGCTGGCCGCCGCCCTGACACCCGAGGTCGACGCGGTGCTGGGGCGGTATCCGCTGCGGGAGTTGGTGACGGCGTCGGAGCCGTTGCCGTTGCTGGTGGAGCGGGAGCGGGCGCTGTTCGGGTCGTGGTACGAGTTCTTCCCGCGGTCGGAGGGCACGCCCCAGCAGCCGCACGGGACGTTCCGGACGGCCGCGCGGCGGCTGCCGGTGATCGCGTCGATGGGTTTCGACGTGGTGTATCTGCCGCCGATCCATCCGATCGGGACCACGTTCCGCAAGGGCCGCAACAACACCCTCAACCCGTCTGCTGAGGATGTGGGGGTGCCGTGGGCGATCGGGTCGCCGGAGGGCGGGCACGACGCGATCCATCCGCAGCTGGGCGGCTTCGAGGACTTCGACTGGTTCGTGGGCCAGGCGCGTGCGCTGGGGATGGAGGTGGCGCTGGACTTCGCGTTGCAGTGCTCGCCGGATCATCCGTGGGTGGACAAGCATCCGCAGTGGTTCCATCACCGCCCGGACGGGTCGATCGCGTATGCGGAGAATCCGCCGAAGAAGTACCAGGACATCTATCCGGTCGCGTTCGACGCGGACATGGACGGGCTGGTCGCGGAGACGCTGCGGGTGTTGCGGTTGTGGATGGCGCACGGGGTGCGGATTTTCCGGGTGGACAATCCGCATACCAAGCCGGTGGTGTTCTGGCAGCGGGTGCTGGCGGACATCGGGCGGACCGACCCGGATGTGATCTTCCTGGCGGAGGCGTTCACCCGTCCGGCGATGATGCACACGCTGGCGCAGATCGGGTTCCAGCAGTCGTACACGTATTTCACCTGGCGCAACAGCAAGCAGGAGCTGACGGAGTATCTGAGCGAGTTGTCGGGTGAGGCGGCGTCGTATATGCGGCCGAACTTCTTCGTCAATACGCCGGACATTCTCCATGCGTATCTGCAGCGCGGCGGGCGGCCGGCGTTCGAGGTGCGGGCGGTGCTGGCGGCCACCCTGTCGCCGACCTGGGGCGTGTACAGCGGCTATGAGCTGTGCGAGAACGTGCCGCTGCGCGAGGGCAGCGAGGAGTACCTCGACTCGGAGAAGTACCAGCTCAAGCCCCGCGACTGGGAAGCGGCCGAACACGCGGGGACCACCATCGCCCCGCTGATCACCCAGCTCAACACCATCCGCCGGGCGAATCCGGCGCTGCGGCAATTGCGCGATATCCATTTCCACCACGCCGACCAGGATTCGGTGATCGCGTACTCGAAGCGGAGCGGATCGAACACGGTTCTGGTGGTCGCGAACCTCGACCCGCACCACACCCAGGAGGCCACGGTCTCGTTGGACATGCCGCAACTCGGGCTGGACTGGCACGAGTCCGTGCCGGTGCGCGACGAGCTCACCGGCGAGACCTATCACTGGGGCAGGGCCAACTATGTGCGTCTCGAGCCGGGCAGGAGGCCCGCGCACATCCTGACCGTCCTGCGACCGTCCACCCCGCAGATCGGAGGGTCACCCACATAATGATCGTCAACGAGCCCGTCCCGGACACCTTCGAGGACACTCCGGCCAGGGACCGCGACCCCGACTGGTTCAAACGAGCCGTCTTCTACGAGGTCCTGGTCCGCTCCTTCCAGGACAGCAACGGCGACGGCGTCGGCGACCTGAAGGGCATCACCGCCAAGCTGGACTATCTCCAGTGGCTGGGCGTGGACTGCCTGTGGCTGCCGCCGTTCTTCAAGTCACCGCTCAGGGACGGCGGCTACGACGTCTCCGACTACACGGCCGTCCTGCCGGAATTCGGCGACCTCGCCGACTTCGTGGAATTCGTCGACGCCGCCCACCAGCGCGGTATGCGCGTCATCATCGACTTCGTCATGAACCACACCAGCGACCAGCACCCGTGGTTCCAGGAGTCCCGCGCCAACCCCGACGGTCCCTACGGCGACTATTACATCTGGGCCGACGACGACAAGCAGTTCCAGGACGCCCGGATCATCTTCGTCGACACCGAGGCCTCCAACTGGACCTTCGACCCGGTCCGCAAGCAGTACTACTGGCACCGCTTCTTCTCCCACCAGCCGGACCTGAACTACGAGAACCCCAATGTGCAGGAGGAGATGATCTCCGCCCTGCGGTTCTGGCTGGACCTCGGTATCGACGGCTTCCGCCTCGACGCGGTGCCGTATCTGTACCAGCAGGAGGGCACCAACTGCGAGAACCTTCCGGCGACCCATGATTTCCTCAAGCGGGTCCGCAAGGAGATCGACGCCTCCTACCCGGACACGGTGCTGCTGGCGGAGGCGAACCAGTGGCCGGAGGACGTCGTCGACTACTTCGGCGACTACGCGTCGGGCGGTGACGAATGCCATATGGCGTTCCATTTCCCGGTGATGCCACGGATCTTCATGGCCGTACGCCGGGAATCCCGCTACCCGGTCTCGGAAATCCTCGCCAAGACCCCGGCGATTCCCGCCAACTGCCAGTGGGGCATCTTCCTGCGCAACCACGACGAGCTGACCCTGGAAATGGTCACCGACGAGGAGCGCGACTACATGTGGGCGGAGTACGCGAAGGACCCGCGTATGCGCGCCAACATCGGCATCCGCCGCCGGCTCGCCCCGCTGCTGGACAACGACCGCAACCAGATCGAGCTGTTCACGGCCCTGCTGCTGTCCCTCCCGGGCTCGCCGATCCTCTACTACGGCGACGAGATCGGCATGGGCGACAACATCTGGCTCGGCGACCGCGACGCCGTCCGCACGCCGATGCAGTGGACACCCGATCGCAACGCAGGTTTTTCGTCCTGTGACCCCGGCCGGCTGTCCCTGCCGACAATCATGGATCCGGTCTACGGCTACCAGGTCACCAACGTCGAGGCGTCGATGTCGTCGCCCTCGTCGCTGCTGCACTGGACCCGCCGCATGATCGAGATCCGCAAGCAGAACCCGGCGTTCGGCCTCGGCTCGTACACCGAGCTGCCGTCCTCCAACCCGGCGGTGATCGCGTTCCTGCGGGAGTACGAGGACGACCTCGTCCTGTGCGTGAACAACTTCTCCCGCTTCGCCCAGCCCACCGAGCTGGACCTCAGCCGGTTCAAGGGACGCCACCCGGTCGAGCTGTTCGGCGGCGTGCGCTTCCCGGCCGTCGGTGACCTGCCGTACCTGCTGACCCTCGGGGGTCACGGCTTCTACTGGTTCCGGCTGCGCAAGGACCCCGTGTAGCCACCGCCGAACAACCCGGGCGGGGCGGTTTCTCCCGTCCCGCCCGGGGCACGCATCAGTAACACCCCGACCACTCCGGGGAAAGGACGCGACGCCATGTCGGAAGCCGTCACCCGTTCCGTCACGACCGAGTCAGGTCTCCTTGCGTCACTGGATCCCCTGCTCAGGGAGTGGCTGCCGCGACAGCGCTGGTTCGCGGGGAAGGGACGCCCGGTCACCGGGTTCTCGCCGGTGGCGGCCACCGAGCTGCTGCCGGCCGGCGGAAAGCTGGGCCTGCACCATCTGCTGGTGCGCGCCCACCAGCCGCTCACGCTGGGCGCCCCGCCCCACCCCGGAGACTGCTACCAGCTGCTGATAGGGGAGCGCGAGGCGCTTCCGCCGCGGCTGGCGCCCGCGCTGATCGGGCATGTGACCGAGGGCCCGCTCGCCGGACGCACGGTGTACGACGCCCTCTACGACCCCCGGCCGGGCGATGTGCTCCTGGAGGCGCTGCGCACCCGCGCCCGCGTCGGCCCCCTGCGCTTCGAACGCGACGTGCACCAGGAGATCCGCTCCGGTCTGGTGCCCCGGCTGGTGACCGCCGAGCAGTCCAACTCGTCGGTCGTCTACGGAGATACGTTCATTCTCAAGCTGCTGCGCCGGATCGTGCCCGGCGTCAATCCCGACCTGGAGCTCCCGCTGGCGCTGGCCCGCGAGGACTGCCCCCGGGTGCCCGCGCCGACCGCGTGGATGCTGGCGGACCTCGCCGACCAGACGTATGTGCTGGGCGTGCTCCAGCCGTTCATACAGGGTGCGGCGGACGGCTGGGAGCTGGCGCTGCGCGAGCTGGCGAAGGGCGAGGACTTCGGCGGCGAGGCCCGGGCGCTGGGGCGTGCCACGGCCGAGGTGCACACCGCGCTGGCCCGGGCACTGCCCACGGTGACACTCGGCCATGCGCAGCTGGAGCTGCTGGTCGACGGCATGGTCGAGCGGCTCGACGCGGCCGCGCAGGCGGTGCCGACGCTGCGTCCGTACGCGCCCGGGCTGCGCTCCGCCTTCGAGGCGCTGGCCGGCCTGGCAGCCGAGGGCCGCACCTGGACCGCCCAGCGCATCCACGGCGACCTCCATCTCGGCCAGTGCCTGCGCTCGCCCGCCGGTCAGTGGCGGCTGATCGACTTCGAGGGCGAACCGTCAAAGCCGCTCGCCGAACGCCGGATGCCGCAGCCGACCGTGCGGGACATCGCGGGGATGCTCCGCTCCTTCGACTACGCCGCCCACTCGGCCGACCCGCCCGCACCGGACTGGGCACGGACGTGCCGGGCCGCTTACTGCGCCGGGTACGCCGAGGCCGGCGGCGGCGATCCACGCACCGACGCGGTGCTGCTGCGCGCCTACGAGACCGACAAGGCGATCTACGAAGTCGTCTACGAGGCCCGGCACCGCCCCGACTGGCTCCCGGTACCGATGTCCGCGGTACGCCGCCTCGCCGCGTCCGACTGACCCACCCCGACCAGACACACCAGACCCACCTCACTTGATCTTCGCCGAGGAGGCGCCGCCCGTGACCCCCCGCACCCCGTCCGACGATTCGAAGAAGAGCGCAGAGCAGAACAGCGCCGCGCAGGAGACGAAGGCGGCGAAGGCGGCTTCGCCTGCGAAGAAGGCGGCCAAGAAAACGGCCAAGAAGGCCACGGCACAGAAGGCGGCTGTCAAGAAGACCGCGGGGAAGAAGACAGCGGCGACGAAGAAGGCTGCGAAGAAGGCGGACTCCAAGAAGACCACGGAGACCAAGAAGACCACGGCGAAGAAGGCCCTCGCACAGAAAGCTGCCGCGCAGAAGCCCCCGGCTCAGCGGACCACCACGAAGAAGGCTGCTGCCAAGAAGATCCCGGCGCAGAAAGCGGCCGTCCGGAAGGCCACGCCGATGGTCACCGCCGAGAAGGAACCCGCGCCGAACTCCGCTCCACCGCCGGAGGCACCCGCCCTCGACGCCGGTGACCGCGAGCGCCTGCTGAGCGGCACGCACCACTCCCCGCACTCCGTGCTCGGCGCCCACCCGGTCCCCGGCGGTGTCGCGTTCCGTGCCTTCAGGCCGTATGCGCTGTCCGTGACGGTCGTCGCCGGTGATCTGCGGGCGGAGCTGCACGACGACGGTGACGGGTTCTTCTCAAGGCTGCTGCCGCTGCGGGAGGTGCCGGCGTACCGCCTGCTGGTGGCGTACGAGGGGACGGTCCAGGACACCGAGGACGCGTACCGCTTCCTGCCCGCGCTGGGCGATCTCGATCTGCATCTGATCGGCGAGGGCCGGCACGAGCAGCTGTGGACGGCGCTCGGCGCGCAGCCGATGACGCACCAGGGCGTGGCCGGAACCCGCTTCACGGTCTGGGCGCCGAACGCGCGGGCCGTCAGCCTGGCCGGCACCTTCAACTTCTGGGACGGCACCGGGTATCCGATGCGCTCGCTCGGCTCGTCCGGGATCTGGGAGCTGTTCGTGCCCGGCATAGGAGAGGGTGAGCTGTACAAGTTCGAGATCACCCGCCCCGACGGTTCCAGGACCCTGCGCGCCGACCCGATGGCCCGCCGCACGGAGACCCCGCCGAACACGTCCTCCATCGTGGACGCCTCGCACCACGAGTGGGGCGACGAGGAGTGGCTGGCCAGGCGCGCTCAGGTCCCCGCCCACGAGGCGCCCTTCTCCGTCTACGAGATCCATCTCCCGTCCTGGCGCCCCGGCCTGACGTACCGTCAACTGGCCGAGCAGCTACCGGCGTACGTCAAGGACCTCGGCTTCACCCACGTCGAGCTGATGCCGGTCGCCGAGCACCCGTTCGGCGGCTCCTGGGGCTACCAGGTCACCGGCTTCTACGCACCGACCGCCCGCCTGGGCACCCCCGACGACTTCAAGTACCTGGTGGACGCCCTGCACCAGGCCGGCATCGGCGTCCTGATGGACTGGGTTCCGGCGCACTTCCCGCGTGACGACTGGGCACTGGCCGAGTTCGACGGCCGCACGCTGTACGAGCACGAGGACCCGCTGCGGTCCGCCCACCCCGACTGGGGCACCCTCGAGTTCGACTACGGCCGGCGCGAGGTGCGCAACTTCCTGGTCGCCAACGCCATCTACTGGTGCGAGGAGTTCCACATCGACGGGCTGCGGGTGGACGCCGTCGCCTCCATGCTCTACCTCGACTACTCGCGCGAGCCGGGCCAGTGGCTGCCGAACGAGCACGGCGGCCGGGAGAACCTGGACGCGGTCGCCTTCCTCCAGGAGATGAACGCCACGGTCTACCGGCGGGTGCCGGGCGTGGTGACGATCGCAGAGGAGTCGACCGCCTGGGACGGCGTCACCCGCGCCACGCACCACATGGGCCCGGGCGGCTTCGGGGGCCTCGGCTTCGGCCTGAAGTGGAACATGGGCTGGATGCACGACTCGCTGGACTACATGGCCCACGAGCCGGTCCATCGCAAGCACCACCACCACGAGATGACCTTCTCGATGGTCTACGCGTACAGCGAGAACTACGTCCTGCCGATCTCCCACGACGAGGTCGTCCACGGCAAACGGTCCCTCGTATCGAAAATGCCCGGCGACTGGTGGCAGCAGCGCGCCAACCACCGCGCCTACCTGGGCTTCATGTGGGCCCACCCCGGCAAACAACTCCTGTTCATGGGCCAGGAGTTCGCCCAGGGCGCCGAGTGGTCCGAGGCACACGGCCCCGACTGGTGGCTGCTGGACCCGGCGTACGGCGCGGAGGCCGACCACCGGGGCGTCCGGGACCTGGTCCGCGACCTCAACGCCGTCTACCGCGCCACCCCGCCCCTCTGGCAGCTCGACACCGCACCGTCCGGCTTCGAGTGGGTGGTCGGTGACGCCGCCGAGGACAACGTCTTCGCCTTCCTGAGGTACGACACGGAGGGCGTCCCGCTCCTCTCGGTCTCCAACTTCTCCCCGGTGGTCCGCCACGACTACCGCCTCGGCGTCCCCGACACCATCCCCGCCTGGCACGAAACCCTCAACACGGACGCGGCGAAGTACGGCGGCAGCGACGTCACCCACCCCGACCCGATCAAACCGGAGCCACAGGGGTGGCACGGCCGCGCGGCAAGCATCCGCGTGACCCTGCCACCGCTGGCGACGGTGTGGCTGCGGCCTGCCTAGCCGGTCGTCAGTCGGCTGTCGTCCCGACGGCGGCATCCGACAGTGCCACGGGCTGTCCGGTACGCAGGGACTCATAGGCGGCCAGCACAATCCGGAGGGTGCGCAGGCCCGACTCACCGTCGGGGGACGGGCGCCGTCCGGTGCGTACGGCGTCGAGGAACTCGTCGAGCATCGCGGCGTCCAGATCGGCCCCGCCCGCCTCCCAGCGGTCGCGGCCGGTGGCGGAGTCGAAGCCGCCGAGCAGCGGGGGGAAGGCGTCGAACTCCACGATCGCCTTCTCTCCGACGCAGGTCATGGCGAGCCCGCCCCAGGTCGGGTGGTCGGGCGGATGGCTCCAGCTGGCGTCCACGGCGGCGACCACCCCGCCCGGGTAGCGGATGGTGACCAGGCCCGCGGTCTCGACGTCCGGTGCGGGGCCGCCGTCGTCCAGGATGCTGTTGGCCTGGGCGTACACCTCCGCCGCCTGCTCGCCGTCCAGCAGTGCGTCCACGAGGTCGGCGAGGTGGACGGTGTGGTCGGCCAGCGCTCCGCCACCCGCCAGTTCCTGGTCGGCGAACCAGGGACGCGAACGGGCCGGGTTCGAGCCGTTGTTGGCTCCGTGGACGCTGATCAGCCCGCCGAGCAGGCCGTCGGCCAGCACGCGGCGCAGGGCGACGAAGGCCGGGCTGAACCGTACGGGATAGGCGGTCATCAGCCCGACCCCGGCGCGTGCACAGGCGTCGATCATGGCCCGGGCGTCCGCCTCCGTCGTCGCGAGGGGCTTCTCGCAGAGCACGTGCGCCCCGCTCGCGGCGGCCCGTTCGACCAGGTGCCGGTGCCGGGCGTTCTCGCTGGTGACCAGGACGGCGTCGGGGCTGAGAGCGAACACCTCGTCCCAGGTGTCGACGTACGCCGCACCCAGTCGTTCGGCGAGGTCCCGGCCGCGGGTGGGGTCGTCCGGCGGGGCGTCGGGGTCGGCGGTGATCAACTCGATGTCCTCGCGGTCGCGCAGCAGCCCGATGTAGGTCGCGGCGTGTACGTGGGCGAAGGACAGTACGGCGACTCTCACTGGTCGATTCCCCCTGTGGGTACGGTGGTTGCTGCCTGCGGGGCGAGGTCCACGGTCCGTCCGGTGCGGGCCGACTCTGCCGCCGCCTCGGCGATGCGGACGGCGGCCACACCGTCCCGGCCGTTCACCCGTGGTTCCGGACCGCCCGCGAACGCCTCGGCGAACTCGCGGATCTGGGTGAGGTAGGGCGACTCCCCGAAGTCTGAGCCCGGTATGCCGTCCGCCGGGCCGCCGGACGCCGCGCCGGTGATCCGCAGGTCGAGGTGGGCCAGGGAGTCGTGCTGGACGGTACCGCCGGTGCCCGACACGTGGAACGTGGTGCGGAAGGGCGTCGCGGGCGGCCCCCACACCCCTACGACCTGGGTGAGAGTGCCGCCCTCGTGGGTGAGGACGGCGGTTCCGGTGGCGACCGCCCCTTCCGGGGCCGGGGCGGTGAGATGTCCCTGTTGCCGGGCGTGGACCCGTACGACGTCTCCGAAGAGCCAGCGGGCCATGTCCATGTCGTGGAGCATCTGGTCCGTCAGGATCCCGCCGGACCGCGCCGGGTCGGCGAACCAGCCGCTCCAGGTGGGATAGCGGCCGGTACGGGTGAACCGGGCGACCGCCACCCGGCCCAGGCCGCCCCCGGCGACGAGGGCGCGCAGGCGGGCGTAGGCGGGGAAGTAGCGCACGACGTGTCCCGGGTACAGCCGCACCCCGGCCGCTTCCGCCGCGTCGGCCATCTCCGCGGCCTCGGCCGCGCCGAGCGCCAGCGGCTTCTCGCACAGGACGTGGGCCCCGGCCGCGACGGCGGCCAGGGTGATCTCCCGGTGGGTGTCGGTCGGCGTGCACACATCCACCACGCCTGCCCCGGCGATCGCCTCACGCAGGGAGCCCACGGACGTCGCGCCGAACTCGCGGGCCAGGGCGGGTGCCTGGCCGTCGGGGGCGTAGAGGCGTACGCGCGCGCCGAGGGCGACCCACGCGGGCAGATGCGTGCGGGCGATGCCGCCCGCGCCGATCAGCGCGACTTCGAGTTCTGCCATGAAATTCTCCGACCTCCTGTATGTCCGGTGTCTTCTGTACGGCCTGTGTGGTCAGCCCTTGAGGGCGCCGCTGAGTACGCCGCTGATGAAGTGCCGCTGGAAGAACAGGTAGACGAGCACCACCGGGGCGATCACGATCAGGGTGGCGGCGGCGAGCAGCGGCACGTCGACGCCGTACTGCCCGGTGAAGAAGCCCAGTCCGGCGGGGGCCGTACGGCGGGCCGGGTCCTGGATGAGGATCAGCGGGAGCAGGAACTGGTTCCAGCTCCACACGAAGTACAGGACGCCCAGCGTGGTCACCGCCGGGCGGGAGCTGGGCAGCAGGATCCGCCACAGGGTCGCCCACGACGAGGCGCCGTCCAGCCGGGCCGCTTCGATCAGGCTGCGCGGCATGGTGGCGAAGTGGGCGCGCATCCAGAACACCCCGAACGGCATGAACGCGCCGATCTCCGCGAGGGCGAGTCCGGGCACCGTGTTGGTCAGTCCCAGGGCACGCATGTCGTAGTAGAGCGGGATGATCGTGCCCTCGGTGGGGATGGACAGGCCGAGCAGCAGATACGCGTAGAGCCTTCCGCGGCCTGGGACTTCGAGGGTCGCCAGCGCGTACCCGGCCAGCGTCGCGCACACCACCGCGGCCGGCACCACGCACAGCGCGATCACCACACTCGACCGCAGCAGCGTGCCGAAGCCCGCCGCGGACCAGGCGCGGGAGAAGTTCTCGAAGTGCAGCCCGTCGGGCAGGGCGAAGCCGGTCAGCGGAGCGCCCGCCGGCTGGAGGGAGGCCAGCAGCAGGGAGGCGAACGGCACGAGGACGGCGGCCATGAACAGCGCGAGCACGAGGGGTGCCGCCAGCCGCCCGGTGACCGCTCTGGTCGTCGAGGCCGGTGAGGTCGTCGAGGTCACGGTGCCTCCCTGGACAGCCGGTTGATCACCAGGACGGCGAGGGAGATGACCACCGTCAGCACGATCGCCAGGGCACTGGCCACACCGACGGCGCCGCCCCCGAAGGCGAGGCGGTAGATGAGGATGCCGGGGACGACGGTGCTGTTGCCCGGGCCTCCGCCGGTGGTGATGTAGATGAGGTCGAAGCTGGACAGGGCGGCGATCACGGTGATGGACAGCGCGATGGCGAACTCCGGCCGCAGCAGCGGGACGGTGATGGCCGTGAACTCGCGTACGGGGCCCGCCCCGTCCATCCGTGCCGCCTCGTATATCTCCTGGTCGATGCGCTGGGTCCCGGACAGGAACAGCACCATGCACAGGCCCGAGACGACCCAGGTCCCGATCAGTCCGACGGCCGGCAGGGCCCAGGTGAAGCTGCCCAGCCAGGCGTCGGTGAGGCCGCCGAGGCCGACCGTCCGCAACGCCTGGTTGAGGGTGCCGTCCTCGCCGTACACCCAGCGCCAGAGGATGCCGACCGCGACCAGCGGGATGACCTGGGGCAGGAACAGCACCGTGCGCACCAGGGCGGTACCCCTGCGCCCGGCACGCCGGGACACGATCGCCGCCGAGACCAGCCCCACGCAGATCGGCAGGACGGAGAAGAACAGGATCAGGGCGCCCGCGTGCCAGGCGGCGGCGCGCAGTTGCGGGTCGGTGCCGATACGGCGGTAGTTGTCGACTCCGACGAAGGACGGCAGGGTCACCCCGTCCCAGTCGAACAGGGAGAGGTACGCGGTGTGCAGCAGCGGCAGCACGGCGAAGAGCGTGTAGGGCAGCAGAGCCGGCAGCAGGTACAGCAACGCCACGGCCCGGCGCCGGCGGCGGCCGGACCGTACCGTGCGGGGGCGCCGGCGCACGGCGGGGCCCGCTCCCCGCTTCGCCGGACGCGCGGTGCGGGGAGCGGGGGCGGGCTCGGTCAGTCGGTCGGCCGTGGTCATTTGTGGTAGTTCTCGAAGTCCGTCTGGAGGCCGGCCAGGAACTTCTCAGGGGTGGCCTTGCCTCCGGCGAGCAACTGCAGCTGGGTGGTGAGGGTGTCGCCCATCGTCGGGCTGGAGGCGTTCTGGATGAACGGCTGCAGGCCGGCGTCCTTGACGACGGTCTGCCAGCCCGTCTGGACATCGCCCAGCAGTCCGCTCTGGCTCGGCATGGCGCCCGCGTCGGGAGCCATGAAGCCCGCCTTGGCGGTGATCGCGGCGGCCTCGGCACCGGCGGCGAAGTCGAGGAAGGCGGCGGCCGCGGCGGCGTTCTTCGACTTGCCGGACACGCAGTAGTAGACCCCGGCGCCGGTGGTGCGGACCTTCCCGCCCGCGGTGACGGGCGGCATGTTGAAGTACCCGGCCCCCTCCCCCAGGCCCTTGGCCACCGCGGCCGCCGCCCAGTTGCCGCTGATCCGGAAGACGCCCTCGCCCTTGGCGAACGCGGCGGTGGCGTCGTTGTCGCTGACGCCGTTGACCTTGGGGGTGACGTACCCCTTGTCGACCCATCGCTGGAGCGTCTCGGCCGCCTTCTCGGCCTCCGGCAGCACGATGGTGGCGCTCGTGTGGCCGAAGGCCCACGCCTCGCGGTCCTTCGGTGTGAGATAGGCCGAGAGCAGCACGTTGAAGGGGTGGTTGAGGCCGCCGTCGAGGTTGCCGGCGACCAGCGCGGTCTCACCGGCCGCCTTGGCCTTGGCGAACAGGGCTTCCAGGTCCTCCAGGGTGGCCGGGGGGACGGTCAGGCCCAGCTTCCGCGCCTTGGCCTTGTTGTAGTAGACGCCTTCGAAGGACAGGCCCGCGCCGACGCCGTACAGGTCACCGGTGCCGACGGTCTTGCCGTCCGGGGTGAGGGTGATCTGGTCCAGGCCGGGGAACTTCTCGGCCCAGCCGTACGCCTTGCCGTACGCGCCGACCTTGAGCAGCAGCCGTCCGGGGACGAGGTTCTGCATGCCGGAGGTGAACTGCGCGATGTCGGGGGCGCTGTCGGCCGACATGGTGGTGTTGATGCTCTTGAGGTAGTCGTCCCAGCCCGTGTACTGGCGCTTGACTGTGATGTTGGGGTGCTTCGCGCGGAAGGCCGCGATCAGGCCAGGGGTCATGGTGGTGTCGTCGGCGTCGGCGACCACCAGCGTGATCTTGTCGGCCGGTACCGCCGTGGAGACGGGGCCGGAGCTGCTCTTCTCGGCGGACGAGGCGCCCGGGGTCAGGTCGCTGCACGCGGCGAGTGCCGCGGCGCCGACCGCGCCGGTGGCCGCGAGGAAGGTACGTCTGGACAGGGACGACGGGCTGGGGCTCACGGGGGCTCCTGGCGTTCGATTAGTTCGATAACGCAGTTGCGTTTTATAATCAGAGCGAGCCCGGTACGCGTCAAGGACTCATGGCTGGATTGTTATCGTCGGGTCGGTCCGCACCGGTCCCCGCGCCGCTCCACAGGAGGTTGATCATTGGCCACGTCCAGGGACCGGTGGCCGCTCGGCGGGCTGCCGCAGCCGCACTCCCCCGACCGTGAACTGCCCGCGGTGGTGGGCGTGGCGGACCTGCGCGCCACGAACGCCGCGGCCATCCTCGCCGCTGTCCGCTCGGCCGACCCGCACCCCCGACTCTCCACCCTGGCCGAGGCGACCAAGCTCTCCCGCCCCACCGTCGAGGCGATCGTCGAGGAACTCACCGACCGCGGGCTCATCGAGGTCGCCCCGGCCGTCTCCGCCCGTGGCCAGCGGTCGCCCGGCCGCCCGGCCCGCCGCTTCCGCTTCTGCCCGCACGCCGGATTCGTCGTCGGCGTGGACGTACGGGCCCGCTCGGTGAGCGTCTGCCTCGCCGACCTCGACGGCCGACCCGTGGCCGTCGAACGCAAGGCGGTCCGCGCCGACCTGGGTGGCCCGGCCCGCGCCCGCGCCGCCGTGGCGGTGGTGCGGCGCGTGATCGAGCGCTCCGGAGCCGACGCCCGGCGGGTGTGGGCCGCGACCGTGGGCACCCCCGGCCTGGTGGACCGGAGCAACACCCGCATCCGGCAGGCCGACAACCTCAAGGACTGGGCCGAGGCGGACATCGTCACCGTCCTCCGCGACGCCCTCGGCTGCCCGGTCGCCGTGGAGAACGACGCCAACCTCGCCGCGCTCGGCGAGCAGTGGCGCGGGGTCGGCGGCGCGGCCGACGAGATGGTCTTCGTGCTGCTCGGCGAACGCCTCGGTGCCGGTGTCATCACCGGGGGGCGCCTGCTGCGCGGACACCGCGGCGCGGCCGGAGAGATCGGCTTCATCCGCTTCCCCGGCAGCGCCTCGTCACAGCCCGGCCTCGAACCCCTGGTCCCGGACCCGGACGCGGTGGCGGCCATCACGTCGTACGGGCGGAGACTGGCCGCCGGGATCGCCCCCGTGCTGCTGGCGCTCGACCCGGCACTGGTCGTGCTCGGCACCAGCCTCTTCCCCGACCCCGGCCTGCGGCCCGCGGCGGAACTCCTGCTGAGCGCCGCCGAGGAGGAAGCCGGCAAGCTCCTCGTCGACCTGCCGCGGTGGCAGTTGTCCGCCCTGGGCGACGAGGCCGTCATCACCGGCGCGGTCCGCTTCGCCCTCTCCTCGGTCGAAGAGGTGCTGCGCACCCGCCCCACCAGCCTTCCTGTCATGCCGACCCGGTCGGGTGGTGGGAAGGCATAGGCCAGGGGGCCGGGGGCGTTCCTACCCGAACGCCTCGGCCAGCGCCTTCGGCAGTTGTCCGGTGTGCAGCACCCCGAGCCGCTGGGTCGCCCGGGTCAGCGCGACGTACAGGTCGCTCGTGCCGTAGTGCGCGGGCTCGACCACCAGCACCGAGTCGAACTCCAGGCCCTTCGACTGCCGGGGGTCGAGGAGGACGACGCTTCGGGTCAGGTCGGGCTCCGCGTCCGCCGTCACTCCGTCCAGCCGGGCGGCCAGCCGGCGGTGCAGGTCGCGCGGGGCGATGACCGCGAGGCGGCCCTCGGCAGGGGTGAGTTCCCCGACCGCCTTGGCCACGGCTTCGGGCAGGTCGTCGGTGGCGCGCGCCCAGGGCCGTACCCCCGTGGACCGCACCGAACTCGGAGGCTCGAAGCCGGGATGCTCGGCCCGTACGACGGCCGCCGCCACGTCCATGATCTCGGCGGGCGTCCGGTAGTTGACGCCGAGGCGGGTGTGCTCCCAGCGGTCCTCGACATAGGGCTCCAGGATCTTCGCCCAGGAACCCACCCCCGCCGCCTCCGCCGTCTGCGCCGGATCGCCGACCAGCGTCATGGACCGGGTCGGGCTGCGCCGCATCAGCAGCCGCCACGCCATCGGCGACAGCTCCTGCGCCTCGTCGACGATGATGTGCCCGAACGCCCAGGTCCGGTCGGCCGCCGCGCGCTCGGCGGCGCTGCGGTGGTCGTCCTCCTCCTGGCGCTCGGCAAACCGCTCGGCGTCGATGATGTCGTGAGCGGACAGCACCTCGGAGTCCTCGTCGTGCTTGTCGTCGAACTCGTAGGTACGGGACGCGTACGACACGTCCAGCACGCCTTGCGCGTACGACACCTGCCTCTCCCGCTCGCGTTCCGCCCGACGCCGCGCCAACCGGTCGTCCTCGCCCAGCAGTTCGGCCGCCTCGTCGAGCAGCGGTACGTCCGCCACCGTCCACGCGCGTGTGACCGGGCGGCGGATGGCGGCCGCGTCGGTGTCGGAGACGTACCCCTCGGGCTCGGCCAGGAAGTCCGCGACCAGGCGGCGCGGGGTGATCCTGGGCCACAACTGGTCGATGGCGGACCAGACTTCGGGGTTCTCGGCGAGTTCGTCGCGGATCTGGGTGATGTCGGCGGCGTCGAGCAGGCTCGTGCCGTCGTACGGGTCGGTGCCGACGCGTTCGGCGTACAGCTCGGTGAGCGTGTTGAGGACATGGCCCTCGAAGTGCTCGCGGGCCGCGTTGTGCGGGAGCTTGGCGGCGCGGGTGCGCTCGCGGGCGACGCCGACCAGGCCGTCGTCGAGCATCAGGATCTCGCGGTCGTGCGCGATGGCGATCACCGGGTCGGGGAGGGCCTGTCGGTCGCGTACGACCCTTGCCAGTACGTCGGCCATCTCCGCGCGGCCCTTCACCGCCGCCGCCTCGGGCGTGTCCGTCGCCGTCGCCTTCACGCCGGGGAACAGCTCGCCGACCGTCGCGAGGAGCACGCCGGTCTCGCCCAGCGAGGGCAGCACCTCGCCGATGTAGCCGAGGAAGGCGGGGTTGGGCCCGACGATCAGGACGGCCCGCTTGGCGAGCAGTTCGCGGTGCTCGTAGAGGAGATAGGCCGCCCGGTGCAGGGCCACCGCCGTCTTGCCGGTGCCCGGGCCGCCCTCCACCACCAGCACCCCGCGGTGCGGTGCGCGGATGATCTCGTCCTGCTCGGCCTGGATGGTCTGCACGATGTCGGTCATCCGGCCGGTGCGGGCCGAGTTGAGCGCGGCGAGCAGGACCGCGTCGCCGGCCGGGTCCTCGTGGCCGGTGCGGGTGGCGTCGCCGACGTCGAGGAACTCGTCGTGCAGGTCGGTGACCCGGCGGCCGTCGGTGCTGATGTGCCGGCGGCGGCGCAGGCCCATCGGGGTGTGGCCGGTGGCCAGATAGAAGGGGCGGGCGACATCGGCTCGCCAGTCGATCAGGACCGGGGTGCGTTCGGCGTCGTCGGTGCGCAGGCCGATGCGGCCGATGTGGTGGCTCACGCCGGAGGTGAGGTCGATCCGGCCGAAGCAGAGCGAGCCGTCCACCGCGTTCAGCGCGGCGAGCAGACCCGAGCGTTCGGCGACCAGGATGTCCCGCTCCAGGCGGGCCTGCATGGGCGTGTTGCCCTGGGCGAGCGCGTCCGTGACGGAGTCCTCGGTGTGGCCGCGCAGCGCGTCCACACGCGCGTACAGGTTGTCGATGAATTCCTGCTCGCGGCGCATTTCATCGTCTGGAAATTCGCTGTTTGACAATTCCACTCCCGCCCGGATATACTGTGCTCGTTGAACTTCTCCGCGACTCAATTGCCCTGAAGTCGCGAACCATTGAGTATACGCAAAGAAATCCCCCGGGACGCAATTGCCCGGGGGATTTCTTTGTATTGCGTCAGGTCAGATGACGTCCGCCAGCTCCTCCAGGAGCCGGCGCTTGGGCCGGGCTCCCACCATCGCCTTCACGGGCTCGCCACCCCGGAAGACCATGAAGGTCGGCATCGACAGCACCTTGTACGCGTTCGTGGTCTCCGGGTTGGTGTCCACGTCCAGCTGGACCACCTTGAGCCGCTCGCCCTGCTCGGCGGCGAGCGCGCTGAGCACCGGCCCCATCTGCCGGCAGGGCGGACACCAGGCGGCGGTGAACTCGACCAGCACCGGCAGCTCCGCCCCGATCACCTCCGCCTCGAAGTCCGCATCCGTCACCTCGGCCACACCCGCCGCCTTGATCACAACCCCTGCCCTCCCAGTTCGCACAACGGTGATTCACCCTCGGCCAGGGCCAGCCGTACGCCGATCTTCGCCCGCACCGCCCGCAACTCGCCGATCAACGCGTCCAGCTCGTCCAGCTTGCGGCGGTAGACCGCAATAGAGGCAGGGCACTGGTCGCCCTCGGAGTGCCCGGCGCGCAGGCACTCCACGAAGGGCCGCGTCTCCTCCAGGTCGAACCCGAAGTCCTGCAGCGTCCGGATCTGCCGGAGCAGCTTCAGGTCGTCCTCGTCGTACGTCCGGTATCCGTTGCTCCCGCGCCGCGCGGGCAGCAGCCCCCGCGACTCGTAGTACCGCAGCGTCCGCGTCGTGGTCCCGGCCCGTGCAGCCAGCTCGCCGATTCGCATGCCCACGAACGTAGTCCTTGACGCCGACGTCAAGGCAACAGCGGTTTCCGCTGCACCGGGGAGGTGAGGACGATCGACGTCGTCGTGCGGCCCAGGGCGGAGACCGCTTCGAGGACCTCCTCCAGGTGGACCGTGTCCCGGACGGCGACCTTGAGGATCCAGCAGTCCTCGCCGACCACATGGTGCACCTCGGTGATCTCGGGACGCTCCATCAGCTCCAGGGTCCTGGGGTGCTTGAGGTTGTAGCCGCCGTGCGGGTTCACGCGGATGAACGCCTGGATGCCGTAGCCGAGGCGGGCCGGGGCGACATGGGCGCCGTAGCCGCTGATCACACCCGCCGCCTCCAGCCGCCGCACCCGCTCGGTGACCGCCGCCGGGCTGAGCCGGACCCGGCGGCCCAGCTCGCTGAGCTTGATCCGGCCGTCGGTCTGGAGGAGTTCCAGGATCTGCCGGTCCAGCGCGTCGAAGGCCACCGACGTTTCGTCGGCCGTCGTGCGCAGATGCCGAGGTTCTTTCGGCGCTGCGGCCGGAACTCCCATGCTTCCCCCTTCAGGACGTGCGGATACGCCGGGAGAATTATGGTCATGGAAAACGCCCGAGAGGTACTGGTCATCGGCGGGAGCCGCTATTTCGGCAAGCGGCTCGTCGCACGGTTGCTGGCCGCCGGGGACCGGGTGACGGTCCTCAACCGCGGCTCGTCGGCGCCTCCGCCCGGCGCGCTGCACCTCGTCGCCGACCGGAACGACGAGAAGTCCCTGACGGACGCGCTCGGTTCGCGCACCTTCGACGTCGTCGTCGACCAGGTCTGCTACACCCCACGGCAGGCGGCGCTCGCCCGCCGGGTCTTCGCCGGCCGCACCCGGCGGTATGTGATGACGTCCACGGTCGAGGTGTACGAGTACGAGGACTCGATCGCGCTCGTACGGGAAGACGCCGTCGACGCTCGCGAGATGCCCGTCGATCTCGAACTCCCCTGGGACGACCCGGAGTTCCTCGACCACCACTACGGCGAGGGCAAGCGGCAGGCCGAGGCCGTGTTCGCCGCCGCCCCTGAGTTCCCGTACGCGGCCGTCCGGGTGGCCCACGTGCTGGGCGGGGACGACGACTTCACGGGCAGGCTGGAGCATTACGCCTCCCGCATCCGGGCCGGTGAGCCGATCGCCGTGCCCGCCGCGAACCAGCCCGCCACCTATATCCACGTCGAGGAGATCGCCGACTTCCTGGTGTGGGCGGCCGGCGAGGACTTCACCGGTCCGGTGAACGCCGCCTCCCACGGCGTAGTGACCACCGATGAGCTGTGCAAGGCGGTGAGCGCGCGGCTGCCCGAGGGCGAGGTCGTCCTCCAGTGGGTGGAGGTCGGCGAGGTCTCGCCGCTCTCCTTCTTCCGCTCCTACGGCATGGACAACTCCCGGGCCACCCGCCTCGGTTTCACCTTCGGCGACGTACGGCAGTGGCTGCCGAAGGCGGTCGCGGAGACGCTGGGAAAGGGCGACTGACATGCGGTACCGCACACTCGGCGGCCTGCGCGTGAGCGCGGTCGGGCTCGGCGCCATGCCGCTGTCCATCGAGGGCCGCCCGGACGAGACACGCGCCCTGGCCACGGTGCACGCGGCGCTCGACGCGGGCGTGACGCTGCTGGACACGGCGGACTCCTATCACCTGCCCGGCGACGCACCCGGCCACAACGAGCAGCTGGTCGCCCGGGCCCTCGCGACATACGGCGGTGACAAGGCGGACGTGCTGGTGACCACGAAGGGCGGGCGCGGCCGCCCCGCCGACGCCACCTGGACGGTGACGGGCTCCAGGCGGCATCTGAAGTCCGCCGCCGAGGCTTCGCTGAAGCGGCTCGGGGTGGACGCGATCGGCCTCTATCAGCTGCACAAGCCGGACCCCTCGGTCCCTTTCGAGGAGTCCGTCGGCGCGCTGCGTGAACTGCTCGACGAGGGCAAGATCCGACTGGCGGGGGTATCCAACGCGGACGCGGGCCAGATCCGCCGGGCCCACGCGATCCTCGGGGACCGGCTGGTCTCGGTGCAGAACCAGTACTCGCCGGCCGTGCGCGACAGCGAGGCGGAGCTACGGCTCTGCGCCGAGCTGGGACTGGCGTTCCTGCCGTGGAGCCCCCTCGGCGGCATCTCCCGCAGCTCGCTGGACGGACCGTCCCGCCTGGAGGGGACTGACCGCTTCGGCGCGTTCCACGCCGTGGCGAGGGAGCGCGGGGTCAGTCCCCAACAGATCTGCCTGGCATGGCTGTTGGCCGCATCCCCCACGGTGATCCCGATCCCGGGCGCGAGCCGGCCGGAGACGATCAGGGACTCGGCGGCAGCGGCGGACTTGGTGCTGAGCGCGGAGGAGCTGGCCCGGCTGGACGCGGGTTAGGGCAACTGGCTCTGCCCTTTGGGGCAAGAGACCGTTCCGGAAAGGGCAATGGAACAGGCCGAGCGGCCAGGCTACGGGGGAGCACCTGGCCGCTCGGGGTAGGGGGAGCTTTCCGCTAGGCCTTCGCCAGCTCCTTCTCGCCGCCCTGCTCGGGCACCGTGTCCTGTGTGCCATGGCCGTCGTCCAGCAGGGTCTGCTCGTCGAACGGGGCGTGGCCGGCGAGGACCTGGTCGACGCGCTCCCGGTCGATCTCCTTGGTCCACGTACCGATCAGCACCGTGGCGACCGCGTTGCCCGCGAAGTTCGTCAGGGCGCGGGCCTCGCTCATGAAGCGGTCGATGCCGACGATGAGACCGATGCCGTCCACAAGGGCGGGCTTGTGCGACTGGAGGCCGCCCGCGAGGGTGGCGAGCCCGGCGCCGGTGACACCCGCCGCGCCCTTCGAGGCGACCAGCAGGAACAGCAGCAGCGGGATCTGCTCGCCGACCGACATCGGCGTACCCATGGCGTCGGCGATGAACAGGGACGCCATGGTCATGTAGATCATGGTGCCGTCGAGGTTGAAGGAGTAGCCGGTCGGGACGGTGATACCGACCACCGGCTTGCTGACACCCAGGTGCTCCATCTTCGCGATGAGCCGCGGCAGCGCGGACTCGGACGAGGAGGTGGACAGGATCAGCAGGAACTCACGGCCCAGGTACTTGAAGAGCGAGAGGATGTTCATGCCCGCCACCACTCGCAGCAGTGCGGCGAGCACGATGAAGACGAACAGGAAGCATGTGGTGTAGAAGCCGAGCATCAGCACGGCGAGACTCTTGAGCGCGTCGAGACCCGCGGAGCCGGTGACCGCGGCGATGGCACCGAAGGCACCGATCGGGGCGGCCCACATCACCATGGCGAGGACGCGGAAGACGAGGCGCTGGATGTGCTCGACGCCGCGCAGGATCGGTGCGCCGGTGTCCCCCATGGCCTGCAGCGCGAAGCCGACGAGGAGGGCGACGAGGAGGGTCTGCAGGACCTCGCCGCCGGTGAACGCGGAGACGATCGTGGTCGGGATGATGCCGAGCAGGAACTCCTCGGTGTTCTTTGCCTCGGTGACCTGTGCCTGACCGGTCTCCTTGACCGCGTCGGTGACCGCCAGGCCCGTACCCGGGTCGATGATGTTGCCGACGACCAGGCCGATGCCGAGCGCGACCAGCGACATCACCGTGAAGTAGGCGAGCGCGATGCCACCCACCGCGCCGACCTTCGCGGCCTTCCGTACCGAGCCGATGCCCAGCACGATGGTGCAGAAGATGATCGGCGAGATCATCATCTTGATCAGGTTCACGAAGCCGGTACCGATCGGCTTCAGCTCGACCGCGAAGTCGGGGGCGACCAGACCGACGGTGATGCCTGCGGCCACCGCGGCGATCACCGCGATGTAGAGGTAGTGGGTCCGGTCCCGTTTGGCTCGGGGTGCGGCAGGTGCCTTATCGGCTGCGCTGGTCACAGCGGCCTCCTTGACGTCGTCGTCGGCATCACCGGCGTGCGGCTCACGTCCGGGAGATTGCGGAGATTTATGGGGATCTGCCCGGGGGTGGTGCCCTGCGGACTGCCGTGACTATCTCCCGCCCTGTGAGGGCGGTCACCCTTCCGTTCATTTAGTTCATGCTTAACCCGGGGGGCACACTGACGACATGCACGTGCGCCTCCCGCTCCCCCGCAGCCTGGCCGGCCAGCTCTTCGCCGTGCAGGCCGTGCTGCTCACGGTCGTGGTCCTCGGGTATGCGCTGTTCACCTACGTCAGCGACCGCGACCAGGCCGAGGACGCGGCGCGGCGCCAGGCCATGGGGGTGGCCCGCTCGGTCGCCGACTCCCCCTCCGTGCGGGAGGCGATCCGCACCCCCGACCCCAGCGCCCGGCTCCAGCCGTACGCGCTGCAGGTCATAGAGGACGCCGACGTCGACTTCGTGACGATCATGAACACGAAGGGCATCCGCTGGACCCACCCCGACCCGGCCCAGATCGGCCAGCCGTTCCTCGGTCACATCGCCCGTGCGCTGCGGGGCGAGTCCTTCACCGAGACCTACACGGGCACGCTCGGTCCGTCGGTGCGGGCGGTCACCCCGGTCGAGGACGGCGGGAAGGTCGTCGGACTGGTCAGCGCCGGCATCAAGGTCGAGGCGATCAGCAAGCGGGTCCAGGGCCAGCTGACCGCGCTCATCGGTGTCGCGGCCGGCGCGCTCGCCCTGGGCGCGGTCGGCACGTACGTCGTCAATGCCCGGCTGCGCCGCCACACCCACGGCATGAACGCGGCCGAGCTGAGCAACATGCACGACTACCACCAGGCCGCCCTGCACGCCGTACGCGAAGGTCTGCTGATGCTCGACGGGCAGTACCGCGTCGCGCTGATCAACGACGGGGCGCGGGAGCTGCTCGGGGTGAGCGAGGAGGTGATCGGCCGCTCGGTCGCCGAGCTGGGACTGCCCGCGCCGCTCACCGGCGCGCTGCTCGCGTCGGAGCCCCGGGTGGACGAGGTGCATCTGACCGCCGACCGGGTGCTCGTGGTGAACACCTCACCGGTGTCGGGCGGGGAGCGCCGCGGAACCGTGGTGACCTTGCGCGACGTCACCGAACTCCAGTCCCTCATGGGCGAGTTGAACTCCGAACGCGGCTTCACCCAGGCGCTGCGCTCGCAGGCCCACGAGGCGGCGAACCGGCTCCACACGGTGGTCTCGCTGATCGAGCTGGGCCGCGCGCAGCAGGCCGTGGACTTCGCGACGGCCGAGCTGGAGCTGGCGCAGGCGCTGACCGACCAGGTGGTGGCCGCGGTGAGCGAGCCGGTCCTCGCGGCCCTGCTGCTCGGCAAGACGGCCCAGGCGAACGAGCGGGGCGTGGAGCTGGTGGTGTCGGAGGACAGCCGCATGGACGACGGGCTGCTCCCTGAGTCCCTGCCCGCGCGGGACCTGGTGACCATCCTGGGCAACCTGATCGACAACGCGGTGGACGCGGCGCAGGGCAGCGTGCGGGCGCGGGTGACGGTGACGGCGTACACGGAAGGCGGCTCGGAGCTGGTGCTGCGGGTGTCCGACACGGGTGCGGGCGTCGATCCCGCGCACGCGGAGGAGGTCTTCCAGCGCGGCTACTCGACCAAGCCGGCGGGGCCGGGCGGGCGGGGTCTCGGCCTGGCCCTGGTACGGCAGGCGGTCACCCGGCACCAGGGAGAGCTGACGGTGACGGAGGCGGCCGGGGGCGGCGCCCGGTTCCAGGTGCGGTTGCCGTTGAATAGCCCGGTGTCCGAGCGTGCGGTGACGGGAGGTGTCGGATGACAGCGGCCCAGCAGCCCATCCGAGTCCTGGTCGTGGAGGACGACCCGGTCGCCGCCGACGCGCACGTCATGTACGTCGGCCGCGTCCCCGGCTTCGTCGCGGTCGGCAAGGCGCACACCGGTGCGGAGGCGCGGCGCGCGCTGGACCGTATGCCGGTGGATCTGCTGCTCCTCGACCTGCACCTGCCGGATGTGCACGGGCTGCAGCTGGCCCGCTCACTGCGGGCGGCCGGTCATCACGCGGACGTGATAGCGGTGACGTCGGCACGGGATCTGACGGTCGTCCGCGAGGGCGTCTCGCTGGGCGTCGTGCAGTACGTCCTCAAGCCCTTCACCTTCGCCACCCTGCGGGACCGGCTCGTGAGATACGCCGAGTTCCACGCGGCGGCGGGCGAGGCGAGCGGCCAGGACGAGGTCGACCGCGCCCTGGCGACCCTGCGCGCCCCGAGCCCGGCCGCCCTGCCGAAGGGGCTGAGCGCCCCCACACTGGAGCGGGTCTCGGTGGTCCTGCGCGACTGCGCCGACGGCCTGACGGCGACCGGCGTCGCGGAGGAGGTGGGCATCTCCCGCATCACCGCCCGCCGCTACCTGGAACACCTGGTGGACGCGGGAAGGGCGGCCCGGAGCCCGCAGTACGGAACCGTCGGGCGACCGGAGTTGCAGTACCGCTGGGTGAAGGGCCAGTAAGCGGCTCTGATCGAGTCCGGTGCTGCAAGCGCCCCGTAAGGGGCGCGGGGAACTGCGCGACCAGCCCCCACCGGCCCGAGGACTCTCACCGCGCCCCCAGCGGAGCGTTACCGCAAGGTCATTGACCTGACTAGACCACTCCTCTTACGTTCACCTCGCAGCCATCCCGGCGCCACGACGAAGTGAGCCCGTAGGAGGTCATGCCCGTGCGCCCCACCGCCGTTCTGCCCGCCCTCGTAGCCACCGCCCTCGCCGCCGCCTCTCTCACCGCCTGCGGCGGTGGATCCGGCAGTGACCCCGACACCGTGAAGGTGTCCTTCAAGCAGTCCACCGACAACAACATCAAGGTGCTGGACACGTTCCTCGGGGACATCAAGAAGCAGTTCGAGAAGGAGAACCCCGGCAAGAAGGTCGAGCTCATCCCGATCAAGGCCCCGGACGCGGAGTACTACACCAAGGTCCAGCAGATGCTCCGCTCCCCCAAGACGGCCCCCGACCTGGTCTATGAGGACACCTTCCTCATCAACTCCGACATCATCAGCGGGTACCTGAAACCCCTGGACGACTATCTCGCCAAGTGGCCGGACTGGAACCAGTTCATCGACACGGCGAAGGCCGCGGCCCGGGGCGAGGACGGGAAGACGTACGGCGTCCCGGACGGTACCGACACCCGCGGACTCTGGTTCGACAAGGCGATCTTCGCGAAGGCCGGCCTGCCCGCGAACTGGCAGCCGAAGACCTGGGACGACGTCCTCGAAGCGGCCCGCACCATCAAGGAGAAGGTCCCCGGCGTCACCCCGCTCAACGTCTACACGGGCAAGCCCGTCGGCGAGGCCGCGACGATGCAGGGCTTCGAGATGCTGCTGTACGGCACGAACGACGGCACGTCCGATCCGCTGTACGACGAGTCGTCGAAGAAGTGGATCGCGGGCAGCCAGGGTTTCAAGGACGCGCTGGCGTTCGTGGAGACCGTCTACAAGGAGAAGCTCGGCCCGGACGTCGCCGACGCCCTCGACCCGAACTTCCCCACCCGCGTCCGCGGCGAACTGCTTCCCGAGGGCAAGCTCGGCATCAACCTCGACGGCTCCTGGCTTCCGCAGGACTGGCTGGAGGGCAGCGGGCACGAGTGGCCCGAGTGGTCGGAGAAGCTCGGACTCGCCGCCATGCCCACGCAGAACGGTCAGGCACCCGGCAAGGTCAGCATGTCCGGCGGCTGGACCTGGGCCATCCCGGACAAGGCGGCCAACCCCGATCTCGCCTTCCAGTTCATCGAGACGATGCAGACCAAGGCGAACGCCAAGAAGTGGTACATCGCCAACTCCGGTATCGCCGTACGCAAGGACGTCGCCGCCGACCCCGAGTACGTCAAGGCGCAGCCCGGCATCAAGTTCTTCACCGACCTCGTCTCCAGCACGCACTACCGGCCCGCCTTCAAGGCGTATCCGCAGGTGTCCA
This sequence comes from Streptomyces sp. NBC_00457, assembly GCF_036014015.1. Classification (NCBI taxonomy): domain Bacteria; kingdom Bacillati; phylum Actinomycetota; class Actinomycetes; order Kitasatosporales; family Streptomycetaceae; genus Streptomyces; species Streptomyces sp. NBC_00457. Next base: position 3,703,939 of record NZ_CP107905.1, read on the forward strand.
CCGCCGTCCAGGAGGCGATGGAGGGCGTGACCACGGGGGACATGTCTGTGGAGGAGGCGGCGAGCGGGTACGACGAGGCACTCAAGGCGGCCACCGACGACCAGGTCGTCGAGAAGTGAACGGCGGCGACCGCACATGACAGCCGCCGCACCGCACGCGGGCCCGGAGACCGCCAAGTCCCCTCCGGGCCCGCCGGGTTCACCCCCCGCGCCACCGGGCAACCAGCTACGCCGGACCCTGACCCGTGCCCTCCCCGTCTCCCCCGCCCTCGTCCTGCTGGTCCTCTTCCTCGCGGGCCCGATCGCCTACTGCGCCTACATCGCCTTCACCGACCTCCAGCTCACCGGACAGGCCGAGTCGTCGTTCGTCGGGTTCGAGAACTTCCGCAAGGCGTTCCAGGACGAGGCGTTCCTCAACGCCGTATGGCTGACGCTGGTGTTCACGGTGCTGTCGTCACTGGTCGGCCAGAACACGCTGGGGCTGGCGCTGGCGGCGCTGATGCAACGCGCCTCCAAACCCGTCCGCACCCTGGTCGGCGGCATCGTGATCACGGCGTGGGTGCTGCCGGAGGTGGTCGCCGGCTTTCTGCTGTACGCGTTCTTCCGCCGCGAGGGCACGCTGAACGCCATCCTGGACTGGCTCCATCTCCCCTCCCAGAACTGGCTGTTCACGCTGCCGATCCTCGCGGTGTCCTTCGCGAACGTATGGCGCGGCACGGCGTTCTCGATGCTGGTCTACTCGGCCGCGCTGAACGAGATCCCCAAAGAGATCACCGAGGCCGCCGAGGTGGACGGCGCGAGCGGCTGGCGCCGTATGTGGCACATCACGCTGCCGATGATCCGCCGTTCGATCGGCACGAACCTGATGCTCAACACCCTCCAGACGCTGTCCGTCTTCGGCCTGATCTGGGTGATGACCCGGGGCGGGCCGGGCGGCAAGAGCCAGACGCTCCCGCTGTTCATGTACGAGCAGGCCTTCCAGAACAGCCTGATCGGCTACGGCACCGCGGTCGCCCTGCTCCTGCTGCTGGTCGGCTCCGCCTTCTCCCTCGTGTACATGCGCCTGCTGCGGACGGAGGTCTGACGCCATGGCACTCACGCTCACATCCCGCCGCAAGCGGCACAAGCTGGCCGCCGACGCGGGTCTGCTGGTGGTCGCCGCGGCCTTCTGCCTGCCGCTGGCCTGGGTGGTCCTGTCCGCCGTGGACCCAGACGCGAACCTTCAGGTGAAGGCCCCCGACGGCCTCACCTTCGACAACTTCGACGCGATCCTGACCCAGGACATCACCTTCACACCGCTGCTGAACAGCCTGATCCTGTGCGGCGGCGCGACCCTGCTGACGGTGGTCTGCGCGGCACTGGCCGCGTACCCCTTGTCCCGCTTCCGCTCCCGCCTGAACCGCCCCTTCCTGCTGACGATCCTCTTCGCGACGAGCCTGCCGATCACGGCGATCATGGTGCCGGTGTACGCGCTGTTCGTGCAGGTCGATCTGATCGACACCATGCAGGGCACGATCTTCTTCTTCGCCGCCTCCCAACTCCCTTTCGCCATCTGGCTGATGAAGAACTTCATGGATGGCGTGCCGAAGGAGCTGGAGGAGGCGGCGTGGACGGACGGGGCGTCGTCCTTCCAGTCGCTGATCCGGATCGTGCTGCCGCTGATGGGGCCCGGGGTGTCGGTGGTGACCGTGTTCTCGTTCGTGATGATGTGGGGGAACTTCTTCGTCCCCTTCATGCTGCTGCTCACGCCGGACCAGATGCCGGCGGCGGTGAGCATCAACGAGTTCTTCGGCAACCGTGGGACGGTCGTGTACGGGCAGCTGGCGGCGTTCTCGATCGTCTACTCGACGCCGGTGATCCTGCTGTACGTACTGGTCGCCCGCCGGCTGGGGGGCGGGTTCGCGCTGGGCGGGGCGGTCAAGGGGTGAGGGGTTCGGTTTGCGCCGCGGGCTTTCCCCCGCACATGCCCGACAGATGTGCGATCCGTGCGGTGCGTGGGGAAGCGAGCCACCGGACCCGCCGTCACGAAGTGCCGGACCGGCGGCACGGGGCAAGGCGCGCGCATATGCCCCTCTACCTTGCCATTCCCAAGGCGACCGCCCGCATCCGGGGCGACCGGAGGACCGTACCGGCACCTCACCGGGCACCCTTCGGCCACCTCGACAGTTTCGGACACCTGACCGAAACCGTACGTTCCTACAATCCGTGATCCTGGCCGAACAGACCGTAGTCACCGCAGCGTCGCGCCCCTAACTTGTGGCGCGTGCGCCGACCCCCCGCTCTGCCGAACCAGCCCGGTCCTCCCTTCAACGCCACCGCCGCCCAAAGACTCCGTGCCGCCCTCGGCATGGGCCCCGAACATGTCGCCCGCGACTTGCAGGCCTCGTACGGCATGCCGTACGCCACCCCGGATCTCGTCATCGCCTGGGAACACGGCACCCTCTCCCCCACCAGCTCCGAACTCAGCGCGCTCGCGGGCGTGTTGTGGTGCTCGCAGGGTGAGCTGATCGGGCAGCCGCGGACCCTGCGCGAGCACCGCATCGCCCGTGGGATCGCGCCCGACGACGTCGCCCGTACCCTCGGCCTTGAACTCGCGGCGTATCTGCGGATGGAGGAGACCGGCGACTGGCGCGGCACCGACCGTCAAGCCGCCGTCCTCGCCTCCCTGCTCGACCTGTCCATCCCCGACTTCGCCACCGTCACCGGCCGCGACCCGAAGCTCGCCGAGCTGCTGCGCAGCGCGGTGACGACACGCTGGCAGGCGTACGTCCGGCCGGTCGCGAAGCTGCTGCCCCTGGACCGGCGGCTCCTGGAGGTCACGCTCCAGGAGCTGTACGACGACTATCAGGGGCGGATGGTCGCCACGCTCAGCTGGGGCGGCGGCAGCGACGGCTCGGACCGGTACGGCCGCGAGTTCCTCGACCGGATCCTCGACCTCTTCTGGACCAGGGTCGGTGATCGCTCGCCGGGCGTGTGAAGGGTGTCTAGAACACCGACTCCGCCTCGTCCATACGGTCCTTGGGCACCGTCTTCAGCTCGGTCACCGCTTCCGCCAGCGGCACCATCTTGATGTCCGTGCCGCGCAGCGCGGTCATCTTGCCGAACTCGCCCCGGTGCGCGGCCTCGACCGCGTGCCAGCCGAAGCGGGTGGCGAGGACGCGGTCGTACGCGGTCGGTACGCCGCCACGCTGGACGTGGCCGAGGATGACCGGCTTGGCCTCCTTGCCGAGCCGCCGCTCCAGCTCGTACGCCAGCGCCGTACCGATGCCCTGGAAGCGCTCGTGGCCGAACTGGTCGATGGCGCCCTTGCCGTAGTCCATGCTGCCCTCGGCGGGGTGGGCGCCCTCGGCCACGCACAGGACCGCGAACTTCTTCCCGCGGGCGAAGCGCTCCTCGACCATCTTGACCAGGTCGCCCGGGTCGAAGGCCCGCTCGGGCAGGCAGATGCCGTGGGCGCCGGCGGCCATGCCGGACTCCAGCGCGATCCAGCCGGCGTGCCGGCCCATGACCTCGACGACCATGACGCGCTGGTGCGACTCGGCGGTGGTCTTGAGGCGGTCCATCGCCTCCGTGGCCACGCCCACCGCCGTGTCGAAGCCGAAGGTGCGGTCCGTGGACGAGATGTCGTTGTCGATCGTCTTCGGTACGCCGACGACCGGCAGGCCCACATCCGACAGCATGCGTGCCGCCGTCAGCGTGCCCTCGCCGCCGATCGGGATGAGCGCGTCGATGCCGAACTCGCGCATCTCGTCCTCGGCCCCCTCACAGGCCTCGCGCAGTCGGTCGCGCTGGAGGCGGGAGGAGCCGAGGATGGTGCCACCGCGGGCGAGGATGCCGCTGACCGCGTCCAGGTCGAGGTTGCGGAAGCGGCCGTCGAGCAGTCCCGCGTAACCGTCCTCGAAACCGATCACCTCGTCGCCGTAGTGCGCGACCGCTCGGTGCACGACCGACCGGATCACGGCGTTCAGGCCGGGGCAGTCGCCGCCTGCGGTGAGAACTCCGATACGCATCGTGCTGTGTCTCCTGCTCGCTGTTGACACCGGTGAGCCAGTCCGATTGTTTCACGTCGCCCAGGGGGACCCGACTTCCCCAAAGCCGGCGGGCGCCTTATCCACCGACAAGGGTATTGTCAAGAGGGTTCTGCTCACCCCGGTGGGCGATTTTTGTGAGCCATAAAACAGGCCAAAACACACCCCAGCAGACGAAACGGAGAGCACGCGTGACGCGCAGCGTGTACGTGACCGGTATCGACCGCGGCGACGGCCGCCAGGTCGTCGAGCTGGGGGTCATGGAACTGCTGACCCGGCAGGTCGACCGGGTGGGCGTCTTCCGCCCCCTCGTCCACGACGGACCGGACCGGCTGTTCGAGCTGCTGCGCGCCCGGTACCGGCTCTCGCAGGACCCGGCGACGGTCTACGGCATGGACTACCACGAGGCGTCCGCGCTCCAGGCCGAGCAGGGAGCCGACGAGCTGGTCTCCACCCTCGTCGACCGCTTCCATCTCGTCGCCCGGGACTACGACGTCGTCCTCGTCCTCGGCACCGACTACGCCGACACCCAGTTCCCGGACGAGCTGTCCCTCAACGCCCGGTTGGCGAACGAGTTCGGCGCGTCCGTGATCCCGGTGGTCGGCGGCCGGGGGCAGAGCGCCGAGTCCGTGCTCGCCGAGACCCGCAACGCCTACCGCGCCTACGACGGCCTCGGCTGCGACGTCCTCGCCATGGTCACCAACCGGGTCGCCCGCGAGGACCGTGACGGCATCGCCGAACGGCTCACCGACCGGCTGCCGGTGCCCTGCTACGTCGTGCCGGACGAGCCCGCCCTCTCCGCGCCGACCGTCGCCCAGATCAGTCACGCCCTCGGTGCCAAGGTGGTGCTCGGCGACGACTCCGGGCTCGCCCGTGACGCGCTCGACTTCGTCTTCGGCGGCGCGATGCTGCCCAACTTCCTGAGCGCCCTGACCCCGGGCTGCCTGGTCGTCACGCCGGGCGACCGCGCCGACCTGGTCGTCGGCTCGCTCGCCGCGCACAGCGCCGGCACCCCGCCCATAGCCGGCGTACTCCTGACGCTCAACGAAGTGCCCAGCGACGAGATCCTCACCCTCGCCGCCCGCCTCGCCCCCGGAACCCCGGTCCTCTCGGTCTCCGGCAACAGTTTCCCGACCGCCGCCGAACTCTTCGGTTTGGAAGGGAAGTTGAACGCGGCCACCCCGCGCAAGGCGGAGACCGCGCTCGGCCTGTTCGAGCGGTACGCCGACACCGGCGACCTGCTGAAGCGGGTCAGCGCCCCCAGCAGCGACCGCGTCACCCCCATGATGTTCGAGCACAAGCTCCTCGAACAGGCCCGCTCCGACATGCGCCGCGTCGTCCTCCCGGAGGGCACCGAGCCCCGCGTCCTGCACGCCGCCGAGGTGCTGCTGCGCCGCGGCGTCTGCGACCTCACCCTCCTCGGCCCGGTCGACCAGATCCGCAAGAAGGCCGCCGACCTCGGCATCGACCTCGGCGACTCCCAGCTGATCGACCCGGCCACCAGCGAACTGCGCGACGGCTTCGCCGAGCAGTACGCGGCCCTGCGCGCCCACAAGGGCGTGACGGTGGAGCTGGCGTACGACGTGGTCTCCGACGTGAACTACTTCGGCACGCTGATGGTGCAGGAGGGCCTGGCCGACGGCATGGTGTCCGGCTCGGTCCACTCCACGGCGGCCACGATCCGCCCCGGCTTCGAGATCATCAAGACCAAGCCGGACGCGTCGATCGTCTCCTCCGTCTTCTTCATGTGCCTCGCCGACAAGGTCCTCGTCTACGGCGACTGCGCAGTCAACCCCGACCCGAACGCCGAGCAGCTCGCCGACATCGCCATCCAGTCCGCCGCGACCGCCCAGCAGTTCGGCGTGGAGCCGCGGATCGCGATGCTGTCGTACTCGACCGGTACGTCCGGCTCGGGCGCCGACGTCGACAAGGTGCGCGAGGCGACCGAGCTGGTACGGGAGAGGCGTCCCGACCTGAAGATCGAGGGGCCGATCCAGTACGACGCCGCCGTGGAGCCGACCGTCGCCCGCACCAAGCTGCCGGAGTCCGAAGTCGCCGGTCAGGCCAGCGTGTTGATCTTCCCCGACCTGAACACCGGCAACAACACCTACAAGGCCGTGCAGCGTTCGGCCGGCACGATCGCCGTCGGCCCGGTCCTCCAGGGTCTGCGCAAGCCGGTCAACGACCTCTCCCGCGGTGCCCTCGTCCAGGACATCGTCAACACCGTCGCCATCACGGCGATCCAGGCCCAGACCCCCAGCGAGAAGGCAACCGCACAGTGAGCTCGACGCGTGTCCTCGTCCTCAACTCCGGCTCCTCGTCGGTGAAGTACCAGCTGCTCGACATGCGCGACGGCAGCCGGCTGGCGGTGGGCCTGGTCGAGCGGATCGGTGAGGAGACGTCGCGGCTCAAGCACACCCCCCTCGCGACCGGCGAGTCCCGTGAGTGGACCGGCCCGATGGCCGACCACGAGGCCGCGCTGAAGGCCGTATCGGAAGAACTGGCGAAGGACGGGCTCGGCCTCGACTCGCCGGAGCTGGCCGCGATCGGCCACCGGGTGGTGCACGGCGGGAAGCTCTTCACCGAGCCGACCGTGATCGACGACGCCGTCCTCGCCGAGATCGAGCGGCTGATCCCGGTCGCCCCGCTGCACAACCCCGCCAACCTCACCGGCATCCGCACCGCCCAGGCGCTGCGCCCCGACCTGCCCCAGGTCGCCGTCTTCGACACCGCGTTCCACACGACGATGCCGGAGTCGGCGGCGCGCTACGCGATCGACGTGAAGACCGCCGACGAGCACCGGATCCGCCGGTACGGCTTCCACGGGACGTCGCACGCGTACGTCTCCCGGGCGACCGCGAAGCTGCTGGGCAAGGACCCTTCCGAGGTCAATGTGATCGTCCTGCACCTCGGAAACGGGGCGTCCGCCTCGGCGGTCGAGGGCGGTCGATGTGTCGACACCTCCATGGGGCTGACGCCTTTGGAGGGGCTGGTGATGGGTACGCGGTCCGGGGACATGGATCCTGCCGTCATCTTCCATTTGATGCGTGTTGGCGGAATGTCCACGGACGAGATCGACACTCTTCTCAACAAGAAGAGTGGGCTGATCGGTCTGTGCGGGGACAACGACATGCGGGAGATCCGCCGCCGGATCGACGAAGGTGACGAACAGGCGAAGCTGGCCTTCGACATCTACATTCACCGGCTGAAGAAGTACATCGGCGCCTATTACGCCGTACTCGGACGGGTGGACGCGGTCGCCTTCACAGCGGGAGTCGGGGAAAACGCGAGCCCGGTGCGGGAAGCTGCCGTGGCGGGCCTGGAGGCGCTGGGACTGGCCGTCGACAGCGAGCTGAACGCCGTACGGAGTGACGAGCCGCGGCTGATCTCGCCGGAGTCCGCGCGGGTCGCCGTAGCCGTGGTGCCGACCGATGAGGAACTGGAGATTGCGACACAGACGTACGCGCTCGTAAACGATTCTCGGAATCTCACCTGAGCGGCATCCCGCCCCTTTGCACTTTCCGCCAGACGGAATATTCCGCAGCGAAACAAACCGATAGGATCGCCCCCATGCGCCGTTCGAAAATCGTCTGTACTCTCGGCCCCGCGGTCGACTCCCATGAACAACTCGTCGCGCTGATCGAAGCCGGCATGAATGTGGCCCGCTTCAACTTCAGCCACGGCACCCACGCCGAGCACCAGGGCCGGTACGACCGTGTCCGCGCCGCGTCCAAGGAGACCGGCCGCGCGATCGGCGTCCTCGCCGACCTGCAGGGCCCCAAGATCCGGCTGGAGACCTTCGCCGAGGGCCCGGTGGAGCTGGAGCGCGGTGACGAGTTCGTCATCACCACCGAGGACGTCCCGGGCGACAAGCAGATCTGCGGGACGACCTACAAGGGCCTGCCCGGTGACGTCTCCCGCGGCGACCAGATCCTGATCAACGACGGCAACGTCGAGCTGAAGGTGCTGGACATCGAGGGCCCGCGGGTCAAGAGCATCGTCATCGAGGGCGGTGTCGTCTCCGACCACAAGGGCATCAACCTGCCCGGCGCGGCCGTCAACGTCCCGGCGCTGTCCGACAAGGACGTCGATGACCTCCGCTTCGCCCTCCGCATGGGCTGCGACATGGTCGCCCTGTCCTTCGTGCGGGACGCCAAGGACGTCGAGGACGTCCACAAGGTGATGGACGAGGAGGGCCGCCGGGTCCCCGTCATCGCCAAGGTGGAGAAGCCGCAGGCGGTGGAGAACATGGAGGGCGTCGTGATGGCGTTCGACGCCGTCATGGTGGCCCGCGGTGACCTGGCCGTCGAGTACCCGCTCGAGAAGGTCCCGATGGTGCAGAAGCGCCTGATCGAGCTGTGCCGGCGCAACGCCAAGCCGGTGATCGTGGCGACCCAGATGATGGAGTCGATGATCACCAACTCCCGCCCGACCCGCGCCGAGGCCTCCGACGTGGCCAACGCGATCCTGGACGGCGCGGACGCGGTGATGCTGTCCGCCGAGTCCTCGGTCGGCGCCTACCCGATCGAGACGGTCAAGACGATGTCGAAGATCGTCGTCGCGGCCGAGCAGGAGCTGATGTCGAAGGGCCTCCAGCCGCTCGTCCCCGGCAAGAAGCCGCGCACGCAGGGCGGTTCGGTCGCCCGCGCCGCCTGCGAGATCGCCGACTTCCTCGGCGGCAGGGGCCTGATCGCCTTCACCCAGTCCGGCGACACGGCCCGCCGCCTGTGCCGCTACCGGGCCTCCCAGCCGATCCTCGCCTTCACCACGGACGAGTCCACCCGCAACCAGCTCACCCTCAGCTGGGGCGTCGAGTCCCACGTCGTCCCCTTCGTCAACAGCACCGACGAGATGGTCGACCTGGTCGACGGCGAGGTCCTGAAGCTGGGCCGCTTCAACGCCGGCGACACTCTGATCATCACCGCGGGGTCGCCTCCTGGGGTGCCGGGGACGACGAACATGGTGCGGGTGCATCACTTGGGCGGGGCGGCTAAGTAACGCGGGTGCCCTGCAAGGGGCTTGAGAGGGCGCCTCTTGGGTCAGGGGCGCCCTCGTGGTGTCACGGCCTCGGCCACCGCCTGGAGGACGGCAGACGCCAGGGCGTAGAAGTTCTCCCGATAGAAGCCCAGGCGGATGTTGAACGGCTCCTCCGAGAAGAGGCCACCGCGCTCGAGGAACATGGTGGGCGCGGCGGTCAACGCGCTGTGCACCATGTGGAGTTCCTCGATGGTGAGGCGGAAGTCGCGTGACTCCGTGTGCCGTCCGGCCAGGCGTTCCACAAGGGCCTCGACCGGCTCCCGACCCGCGCCGACCAACCGGGTCAGCTCCGTGTCACCGTAGTACCCCCCGCTGCTCAGCTTCAGCTGTGTTCTCAAGTGTCTCTCCCTTGTAAGCGGTCAACACGACTGTGCCCCTGCCGGGTCGAAACCCGGCAGGGGCACAGCCTTTTGCGGCTCCCGGAGAGGACTCAAGAGGGTGGCGCTTCGGCCGGTCCCGGCGTTCAGTCCTGCCAGCTGTGCAGGCCGGGGACGGTCAGGTCGCCGCCGAACTGGCCGGCCTGCACGACCTTCACGTTGGTGAAGATGATGAGCGGGATGTTCAGCGGCGGCGGATGCTCCGGGTCGAAGGTGAGCGGGATCAGACCGAGCAGGTTGCCGGAGATGCTCTCGGTGTACATCACCGTCTTGCCGCCGGTGATCGTGGACGTCGAGCCCTTGGCCGCCTGCACGTGGTAGGTCTTGCCGGACTGCTTGTCCTTGACCGTCTGGTGCAGGTCGCCGATGTCGGTGCCGTCTGAGATGACGTACTTCAGCACCTTCTTCTTGGTGCCGTTGGCGGTCCTCACCTCGACGATGCCCTGGTAGTCCGCACCCCTCAGGGTCAACGAACTGGCGTCCAGGTACCAGGGGTCGTCGGGCAGCGGCACCGTGTTGTCGACGCCGCCCTCCTCGTCCGTGGCGACCGGACAGCCGTCGGCGTCCGGGGTGGCGCTCGCGGACGGGCTCGGGGTGGCCGACTCGGTGGCCTGCCCGGCCGCTTCGGCCGCCTCCTTGACCGCCTCCTGCTTCTCCTCGGCCGCCTTCGACGCCGTGTCGGTCGTGTCCTTCACGGTGTCCTCGACCGTGTCGGTGACCTTCTCGGTGGTCTCCTTGACGGCGTCGGACGACGAGGACTTGGCGCTCTCGGAGGCGGACGCCGACGGGGTGGCGGACGGTGACGGGCTCGCGCTCGCCGACGCGTCCTGACCGCCGGTGAAGATGTCGGAGATCGCGTCGCCGATGTCCTCCAGCAGGCCGCCGCCGCTCTCCGACGGCGAGGGGCTCGGCGTGGCGGCGTCGCCGCCCGACTCCGAGTCGCCCGAGCCGCTCGCGGAGGCCGACGGCGTCGGCGTGGGCTCGTCGTCGGAACCTGAATCCGACGAAGAGTCCTTGCCGCCCGAGGAGTTGCCCTGCGAGGAGTTGCCCTCCGTGGAGTCCGAGGTCCCGGTGTCCCCGGTCGAGGACTCCGACGGCGACGGCTCCGCCTCCTCGGACTCGCTCGCCGAGGCGGACGGCGACGGGCTAGCGCTCGCCGACGCCTCGTCCTCGAGGGCCGCGACACATTCCTTGTACTCGTCCGCCGTGAGGCTCTTGGACGTCGGCTGGTCCTCGGCGAGTGCCAGCTTCGGTGTGAACCCCATCCCCATGAGGACCGCCGTAGGCATCGCCGCCAGGGCTATCGCCTTCCCGGCCGGCATCTGGAACCTGGTGAACAGCGGCTTCTTGGGTGCCGCATGGCGCGGCCCGGTTCTCACACGGGACTTGTCCACCTCAGTCCCGTGGGTCACCTCGTCAGCCGGCACTGTGCCTCCCGTTCGCCCCGTTCGCCGGGCTCGTTCCTGACAGGTCGATCGGCTCACCCAGCGGATCGGCGCTCGGACCGGTCAGGCCCTCGGGCGCGTCGCCCTCGCCCTTCCCGGTCTCCTCCGCCTCCGGCGCCGGCGGCTCACCCGGCACCCAGGCCACTGCCATCGCGCCGCCGACCATCGCCAGCAGGAAGCCGATGAGGAAGCCACCAATGTTGGACACCGGGATGGAGACCAGGGCCAGCAGGATCGCCGCTACGCCCGCGAAGGTGCGTACGTGCTTCTGAAACCAGAGGCTGATGCCGAGCACGACGAGCAGCACGCCGATGATCAGGGACCCGGCGCCCGCGGTGGTCGCCATCGCCAGCGTCAGATGCCCGATCTTCAGATTGGCGTACGGGAAGTAAGCGATAGGGATTCCGCCGAGGAGGACGAACAGCCCGGCCCAGAACGGCCGGGTGCCCCGCCAGGCGCGGAACTGCAGCCTCCGGCGGCTGAACTGGCCGGTGGCGGCAGGAGTCTCGGCGCTCATGGAAAACAGCTCCCTGGTGCGGCTTTGCTGTGGTGGTGAGTTGTACTGGGTGTGAAGATTCCGCTTCTACGGTGACGGGCGGGGGCGCCATCGGCTCCCCCGCCCGTCATGGAGTGCTTAGTAGCACTCCTTGACACCCGTCGACAGCGACATCTTCAGGCCGCTGAGCTTGAAGGTTCCGGCAGTGGTCGCCCACGCCGTCTGCTTCACGTCGGTCAGCGTGGCCTCGTCGGCCTGCTGCGCGAACCCGAACGGGTTCGATGTCTCGTTCTCCTTCATGCCAGGACCCTTTTTGGCGTCCTTGGCGGCAACGCCGATGTCGATGTTCTTGAAGACGGCGTTCGCCTCAAGCTCCTCGACGTCGATGTACAGGTTCTCGGCCTTGACCGGCGTACCGCCGCCGCCCGCCTTCAGCGTCAGGCTGACGGAACCGAGCAGCGGGATGTTCGGCGTGACCACGGACTGGCACATGTTCGTGATCGAGGCCGTCTTGAAGGCCGAGACCGCGACAGGGTGAGCCGTGTTCTTGCCGTCGAGGGTGGTCCCCGCGTCAATGGCCCCGTACTGGGAGAAGCCTTTGCCGACGAGCTTGTCGGCCGTGACCTTGAACGACTGCCCCGACACGCTGAACGACGCGGCGAGGGCGCCCTGCGCGAGAGCGATACCTATACACGCCGTGGCGGCGACGCTGGGCACCATCACCACAGCGAACCGCTTCCATCTGGTCCCGCCACGCACCTGGGACTCCATATTTCCTCCTTCTCGGACGTACATCTCCTGGCCCTGGCTGCGCCTGTCGAGTCGACGGCCCAGCCGGGCAGGGATGGGAGAAGTGCTACGTCCTCGGGAAGGGGAGCGCCCGCGCCCGGAAGCGCGAAACGCGCCTCGATCACCGGCGATCACCCCCGAGCGACAACCACTGGTCGCGCCTGACACGCATCACGCACAACCTTGCTGGACAGGCTTCGCCGGTAAGCGAAGACCCCCCTGCCCAAGAGCCGGCGCCACTGCCGCCGGCTCTACTCGGTGGGGACCCTTGACTCCCGTCGACCCAACCGGCTGTCGGGGTACGGGAATGGACCGAGCGTCGCCGATCGTGGTGCATTCTCGCCGCCCGCACAAGGGGGTTCGTTACTCACTAGTAACGGCCGGATAACCGAACAACGACCCTCGGGTCTCGGGTGGCAACGCTGGGTGGATCCTGGGGGATGGACAAAGCCGTTGATCGTTGGACAGATTCCGACAGATCAACGGCTCCGACTTACTCGCAGTAACAGCGGCCGCGATTACCAAGATTTGGTAAAGCGCGGCCGCACTGGTCCCCTGTCGGCGAATCTTTCACTCGGGCATCACATGCCCCGGCGTTTAGCGACTGGTCAGAACAGGGCCCTCGCCCCGGTCAGAACAGGGCGCGCGCCAGCGCCCTGCGCGCCGCGACGACTCGCGGATCCTCGGCGCCGACCACCTCGAAGAGTTCGAGCAGCCGCACCCGTACGCCCTCCCGCTCCTCGCCCGCCGTGCGCTGCACGGTGTCGATGAGCCGTCCGAACGCGTCCTCGACATGACCGCCCACCAGATCCAGGTCGGCGGCGGCGACCTGCGCCCGCACATCACCCGGCTTGTCGGCGGCGTCCTTGCGCACCTGCGCCGGGTCGAGCCCCTGCACCCGCTGGAGCAACTCGGCCTGGGCGAGGCCGAGTTTGGCCTCCATGTTGCCCGGGTCGTCGCTCAGCACGTTCTTGTACGCCTGTACGGCACCGCCCAAGTCGCCCGCGTCCAGGGCCTGTACGGCGGCTTCCAGCAGGGCGTCGTACGGCCCCGCCGGTACCGCGGGAGCCTGCTGCTGTTCGGCGGCGCCGGGGTCGGCCTCGGGGTCGACGGCCAGGCCGGTGAGGCCGAACCGCTGCTCGGCGACCTGCACGAGCTGGTCGAGCGTCTGCCTGATCTGCGCCTCGCCGGCGGCCCCCTGGAAGAGCGGCAGCGCCTGTCCCGCCACCACGGCGAAGACGGCGGGAATCCCCTGGATCCCGAACTGCTGCATCAGCATCTGATTGGCGTCGACGTCGATCTTGGCAAGGACGAAGCGCCCGTTGTACTCGACGGCCAGCCGCTCCAGGACCGGGCTCAGCTGCTTGCAGGGCTCACACCACTCGGCCCAGAAGTCGATGACGACCGGTACCTCGGTGGACCGCTGGAGGACATCGCGCTCGAATCCGGCCTCGTCGACATCGATGACGAGGTCGGCCGGGGAGACGGCTCCTCCCCCGCCGCCCTGCCGGGCCGCTTCGGCGCGCGCCTGCTCCGCCTTCGCCTTGGCCTCCTGGGCCGCCTTCACCGCGGCGAGGTCGACGACTCCGCTCATGGACATGTTCCGTGGCTGCATGCGTCTATCCTCCCCCGTTCTCGCGTGTGTGTGAAAAGCGTTGAGAAAGCCGGTCGCACAGTCTTCGTTTCGACGCCGGGTCCCCACCCCACGCCAATGGTTTCGCTACGACCCGTAGCGTAATGGCACCGAGTGCCTCCGCGGTACTCCGCCCCGGTGATCTCCCTCACGGCCTCGGCCTCTGGCCTCACGCCTCACAGGAACCGCCGGTTGTGACTCCTCCCCCTCATGAATGAGGGGGCTTCTCGCTATGCCGGATTGGCGTCGCGACGGACCAGCCCGGCCCGTAGAACGTTCAGGGCGCCCACCGTGTCCGCGTGCGCCCAGTGGCCGCAGGAAACGCAGTGGAACTTCTCCTGGGTGGGCCGGTTCTCCGCTGAGACGTGCCCGCATTCGGGGCAAGTCCGGGAGGTGTTGCGGGGGTCCACGGCGATCACTTCCCGTCCGGCGCTTTCAGCCTTGGCGTGCAGAATCGTCAGGAACACCCCCCATCCGGCATCCGAGATCGAGTGGTTGAGCCCGGCCTTCGCCGCGGCACCATTGGGCAGGAAGCTGCCCGGCTGGTCTGGGTCAGACTTCGACGCGGGGGCCTTGACCATGTTGCGGATCTTGAGGTCTTCGTGCGCGATGAAGTCGTGTTCCCGCACGAGGTCGAGAGCGGCCTTGTGGGCGTGGTCGAGCCGCTGGCGGCGGACTTTGCGGTGCAGCTTGGCGACATGGTCCACGGCCCGCTGGTGGTTGGCGGTGCGCTTGTCGCGGCGCACGCGCGGGAAACGGGACAGGGCCTGCTGCGCGGCTTCGAGCTTCGCGGCGGCCTTGCGACCGTGACGGGGGTTGGCGACGTGCTCACCGCCTGAGGTGGTGAGGAATGAGGCGATGCCCATGTCGATGCCGACCACGCTGTCCGTCGGGGGCAGCGGCTCGGGCTGGGCCTGCTCGGCGGTCAGCACGACGTACCAGCGCTTGCCCTCGCGCTTGACGGACACGGTCTTGACCTTGCCGACCACGGGCCGGTGCTGGTTGACCTTGACGTGGCCGACGCCCTGGAAGCGGACTCGGGTGACCCGATCGTGCGGGGTGGAGTCCCAGCGGCAGCCGTCCCCGTCCTTGGGGAAGTCCACCGTGTCGAACCAGTTGACACCCCGAAAACGCGGATAGCCGGGGGTCTCACTGGCCTTGACCCGACGGAAGAACGCCTGGAACGCCTTCTCCAGCCGGCGCAACGTCGCCTGCTGGGAGGAGAAAGACCAGCGGCCCTGACGCTCCGGGTCGAAGGCGCGGATCTCCTTGAGCTGCGCGGACTGCTGCCCGTACGTGACGCTCGTCTTCGACACGTGCCGGTAGGCGTCCCGGCGTTCCTGCAACGCGCCGTTGTAGAGCGAGCAGTGATCAGCCAGCATCGCGGCGAGCGCAGCGGCCTGGCCCGCGGTGGGCCGCATGAGGAACTTGTACGCACGGATCATCCGGCCCCCCTTTCCACTTCGGCTCGAAGAGCTTAATACACTTGGCGTATGTCACCGCGCTGGGAACCAAACCCCGATGTCCGCACGGGACGTCACGTCACCTACAGCCTTCACGCGCACTTGGTGTTCGTCACGAAGCATCGGCGCGAAGTCTTCGATGACGCCATGCTCAAGCGGTGCGAGGAGATCATGCGTGAGGTGTGCGTCAGCTTCGATGCGCAGTTGCGGGAGTTCAACGGCGAGCAGGACCACGTGCACCTTCTCGTGCACTACCCGCCGAAGGTCGCCCTGTCGAAGCTGATCAACAGCCTCAAGGGAGTCAGCTCCCGCTACCTGCGGGCCGAATACACCGGCCGGATCAACCACATCGGCATGGGCTCCGTATTCTGGTCCCGCTCATACTTCGCGGCGTCCTGCGGCGGGGCTCCACTGACCGTGATCCGCCAGTACATCGAAAGCCAGAAACGGCCCACCTGACCGTCATCCCAGAGGCGACGCGAACGCCGGCGCTTCGCGCCTCCGGGCCGAAGATGCGTTTCCCTCCCCGGCTGAAGCCGGGGTCACCCACGCAAGATCAAGGATGGTCTGGGGATGCAGAGCCCCACTTCCGCCCCACGGGCCACAGGACGCCCGCGCAGCGCCGCCGCGGACACCGCGATCCTCGCGGCCACGCGGGAGGCCCTGGTGGAGCTGGGCTGGTCGAAGCTCACCTTAGGAGACGTGGCGGCGCGGGCGGGGGTTGCGAAGACGACGCTCTATCGCCGCTGGGCCGGCAAGAACGAACTCGTGGTCGACGCGGTCGCCGAGCTCTTCGACGAACTCGAACTCCCCGACCGCGGCAGCCTCGCCGCCGATATCGAGGGTGTGGTGCTGCAGTTCGCGGCGATCCTGGCGCGGCCGGAGGCGCAGAGCGGTCTCATGGCTGTGATCTCGGAGTCGACACGGGACGACGCGCTGCGCGGGCGCATCCGCGAGTCGATCGTCGAACGGCAGAAGCGGCTGGTCCTGGAGGGCCGCTCCCGCGCCCAGTCCCGCGGCGAACTCCCCCCGGAGACCGACCCACTCGATGCCGCCCGAACCGTGGACCTCATCTTCGACATCGTCGCCGGCTCGGTGGTCCACCGCTGCCTGGTGAGCTCGGAGCCGGCCGACGCGGCATGGGTGCGCAGCCTGACGCGCGTGCTGCTGCTGGGACTTCCGGGGGCCGCGGACGCGGACGGGTCCGTGTAGCCGAAACGCAGTAGTCAAAACGTAATGAGGAAAGCTGCATTCCGTCGGTAAGATGCTTCCGCCAACGCTTTACCCTGTGAGAAATGTCAGGAATGAGCATGAGATTACGAAAGGCTCTCGCGGTCACCGCCGCGCTGCCGGCGCTGCTGGTGATATCCGCGTGCAGCGGCGATTCCGACGACTCGGCCGACAAAAAGGCGTCGCCGAGCGCGAAGACCTCGCCGACGAGCGCGGACGAGAAGGCCGCGGCCGAGGCGAAGCGCATCGGGGCGATGGACCCGCAGTCGCTGGAAAAGGCGGCGATCTCCGGGAAGAGCACGGGCTTCGAATTCAAGAAGATAGCCGAGGCCGACGCGGTGGCGGGACAGGACATGGAGGCCGACAAGCCCGAGTGCCAGCCCCTCGCGAGCCTCGCTGGCGGCTACACCCACATCAAGGCGGTGAGCACCGAACACCGCTCCCTGGATCCCTCGCAGGCCACGAACGCCACCGTCGGCTCGATGTGGCTGGCCTCCCACTCGGAGAAGAACGCCGAGCGCGTCATGTCCGAACTGCGCACGTCTCTGAAGAAGTGCGCCAAGGGCTTCAAGACACTGGGCCTGACCTACAAGAACGTGAAACAGCTCAAGGACCCGTCCCTCGGCGACGAGGCGGTCGGCTACCGCATCACGAACGTCGTCGCCAAGCAGTCCGTGCCGATGACATACACCATCGTCCGCAAGGGCGGGGTGATCGCCGCTTTCTACGGGGTGAACATGCTGACACCGGAGAAGAGCGCGATTCCGGAGGCGGCGATCGAGGCGCAGTTGGAGAAGCTGGGCTGACGACATAATTCCGGTTCTCGGAGAAGTTGTCCACAGACGTCAGGGCGAGGGAATGACCGACATCACCGATCCAATTTGCGTACACGCGTAATCGACTGTTCCAACTCGCCAACGAAGGCTACCTACTGCGGCCGCCATCCTGTCCAGCGCTCTCCTGATATCCGCCTGCAGCGAAGAGGGACAAGGTCGAAGGCCTGAAGGTCCGACACTGGGCGATGAAGCCGTTGGTTACCGCCAACATGCCGGACCAGAATCGGGCGGCGATCCCCCTCTGAGCGGGTACGCGGGAATGCAAAACGAAGGGGCCTCCCCGGTGCTTTGTGCACCGGGGAGGCCCCTTCCCTTTTCACTCAGGTGACGTGCCCCGATTCCACCGGGTACTCCGGCGGCCAGGGCTTGCTCGCGTCGTACAACGACGTCCGGTCGACCATCAGCTTGTACTCCGCCTCCCGCCAGGACGGGTGACCGCCGACGACGAAACTGTCGCCGTCTTGCTCCAGCATCCAGGTGTAGGCGGCGTCCTCCGCCGGAATGCCGTGCCGTTCGCTGAGCACGGCGAACTCCTCGGCGGTCGCCCGTCGGATGTGGAGTCCGTTCCCGTAGAAAGGCTTCAGGAACATCAGTTCCACATGCCCGATATAGACCTCGACCCTCGTCGTAGTCCGGTCCTCGCGCAGGGCCTCACTGGTCAGGAAGAGCTGGCGGTGCGAGGGGTTGAACCCGCTCACTTTGAAGAGCCGCCCCTCTCGGACGAAATCCGTCATGACCACTCTTTCCTTCTCACTCGTCGGGCACCAGCTCTCCGTTGGGATACCTGAAGCGCTCCGGCTCAACGACGTCGTACTTCTTCCTCTCAGGGTTCCAGATGCGCCACTCGATGGACCTCCAGTTACGCTCTCCCCGTCGGACTGCCGAACGGAGCTTGATCATCTCCCACGCGGTTCCGTAGCCGGTGGACCGGATGAGCTTCCATTCGCCGCCCGGGATCGTCTCCCCTCGTGCCAGAAGCAGTTTCAGCGCGTCGTTGAAGTCCTTGGCGCCTTCGACGCCGTCCAGGGACACCGTGATCTTCACGTTGGGGTTGCTCACCGCCCGCTCCACACCCACCGTCCAGATGGGGCGCACCCCCTGGCCCATGCTTTCGGGCAGTTCGATGTCGTAGGGCTTGCCGTTGAAGGTCTGGCCACCGACAACGGGGGCCAGATTGTCCGAACCGGGGTTGTTCTTGCCACCGTTGATGCCGAGGACGATGTGATCACCGTCCTTCACGAGATCCTTGAGGATCTCCTGGCACTTCTTGACGATCTCGTCGTCGGACGACGCCGCCATGACGGAGTACGACGCGCCCTTGAAGGTCGCGGTGTCCGCCACCTCGCACGCCACACCGACCCGCTGGAAGATCCGGCGGACGATGCCCTGGACGGCGGCCTCGGTCAGACCGATGGTGCGGAGCGACTGGAAGGCGGCCATGAACCCGACGCCCGTCTTGATGGCGGCGTCCATCGCCATCACCGCGGCCTTCGCCGTCCGGAAGATCACGCCCGCGACGAACCAGCTGGCCGCCCAGGCGCAGTCGCCCCAGCTTCCGCCGGACAGACCCGGCGTGATCAGCTTGGCGCAGCCGATGAAGTCCCCGAGGAGGACGTCGATCGGGTCGATGCCCGAGTTGAACTCGGTCATCGTCAGCGTGTAGCTGAGCTTCTTCGTCTCCGGCTTGGTCACCTCGGGGCCGAGGTAGAGCGTGTCGGCGGCTGGGCAGTTGCCCGTGAACGACTCCGCCAGGCACATGTACAGCTCGACGTGTGACCTGTACGTGACGTCCGCCGTGATCTTGCAGTCACCGAAGTGGAGGATCGGGTTGCAGTTCTCCTTGACGACGTTCTTCGGGTCGCCGATGTACTCGATGTGGTCGAGGACGGCCCACACCCCGCCGATGCCGGTGGTGACGCCCTGCTGGATCTGCTCGGTGTTACCGGTCGTCTCCGTCCGGTCCGCCGCGCTCTGGGCCTCCTCGGCCGCCTCACGGGCGCCCGCGGCGGCCTTCTCGGCGGCGGCCGCGTCGACCTCCGCCTTGTTGGCGGCGGTACGGGCGGCGGCCGCGTCGGTCTCCGCCTGGCTGGCGACCTTGCGGGCGTGGGCGGCGTCCTTCTCCGCCTCCGTCGCCGCGTTGTCGGCGGCGACGGCGTCCTGCTCGGCTTCGTTCGCCGCCCAGTTCGCCGCCAACGCGTCCTCACCGGCAGACATCGCGTAGCCGTCTGCGCGTTCAGCCGAGCCCTGCGCGGCCTTGGCGTCGGCCGCGGCCTGGTTGGCCGAGGCCTGCGCCCGCTGGTACGCCTTGGCGGCGCGCAGCGCGTCGGCAGCGGCAGCGGCTGACGCCTCCAGGGCCAGCTTCATGTCGGCCGCGGCCTGCGCCGCGAGGGCCTTCGCCTCGGCCGAGAACTTCTCGGCGAGACCGGCCGTCGCAGCCGCGGCGGCCGCCTGCTGCTGGGCCACCGTCAGGGACGACTGCCCCGTCAGGACCGCGAACGCGGCGGAGCTGTCCTCCTCCTGGTAAGGCGTGCCGAGGGCGATCGCCTCCTGCGCCGGCCGGGTCACGGCGGCGGCGGAGTCGCGGGCCGCGAGCGAGGACGCCACGGCCGCCTGGGCCTTGCCGGCGGTCACCGCCGCCCAGTTCGCGGTCTGCTGCGCCTCGGTACGGGCGGCCGCAGCCTCGGTCTTGGCGGTCTTGGCCGCCGCCTTCGCCTTATCGGACTCCTCTTTGGCGCCCTTCGCGTCGGCCGCGGCCGCCTCGGAGGCGTCGATGGCTTCGGCCGCCTTCGCGTGCGCGGTCGCGGCGGAACCGGCGGCGACCAGGTACGACGCCCAGGTGGCGTCGGCCGCGGCCCGGGCCCGGGACGCGGCACCCTGTGCCTGGGTCGCGGCCTCGCGCGCCCTGACGGCGGCGGCCGTGGCCGCGTTCGCCGACGCGCGGGCATTGGTGGCCGCCGTGGTGGCGGTGTTCGCGGCCGAGCGGGCGTCGGTGGCGGCGGCACGGGACGCCGTGGCCGCCTCCGTCCCCTCGTCGGCGGCGGCGTTTGCCTCCAGGGCCTCGGCCTTCGCGATCAGCGAATCGCGCCGCTGCTCCGCCTCCAGGGCGTCGTCGCGGGCAGCGACGGCGTCCCTCTCGGCCTGTTCGGCCACCTTCCGCTTGTTGGAGGCGACCGTGCCGGACGCCTCGGCCGAGCCGCGGGCATCGCTCGCGATCCGGCCTTGGGCGACGGCGTCGGCCTCGTGGCCGGAGGCGATGTCCCGCTCGTGCTCGGCGGTGGCCCGGTAGGCCGCCGCGTTGGCGCGCTCCAGCTCGGCGACGGCGCGGGTCCGCTGCGCGTCGGCGGCGGCCTGGCGGGCCTCCTTCTCCTCGCGGGCCGCGTCCTCCTTGGCCTTCTTCGCGGTGGCCGCGTTGTTGGCGGCGGAGGTGGCGTACGCGTCGGCGCTGTCGGCGGCGGCCTTCGCCTGGGCGGCGGCCTCCTGGGCGGCGATGCGGCGGAACTGGGTGTTGACCGCGTGCGCCTCGGTCTTCGCCAGCGCCAGCAGCGCCTGCGAGGTGGAGACCGTGGCGTTGGCCGCGTTCAGGGCCGTCTCCGTCGCCTTGGCGGCGGCGGTCGCGGCGGCCCCGGAGGCTCGGGCCACCTGCACCGACTGCTGGGCGTAGCTCAGGCCCCGGCCGCGCGGCGTCTGGTTGGCGTCGGCGATGTTGTAGGCCTGCTGCTGTGCCGTGACCGCGCGCGTGGCGGCGGCGGACGCGGCGGCGGCCTGCTTCTTGGCGGAGGCAACCAGGGCCTGCACCTTGCCGCGGGCGCGGGCGAGGTCGGTGTTGGCCTGGTCGAACAGCTTCTGCTTGGGCTTGTGGATGCTGTTCGGGTCGGCCTTCAGCTCGTCGTGCCAGTACTTCTGCCAGAGCAGGATCTGCTCGGCGAGCCACGCCTGGCCAATGGCTGCGATCATGTCGTCGGTGGCGGCGCGGGTGGCGGCCGCCGCGTCGGCCTCGGCCTGGATGATCGCGGCGCGCGGAGCGGCCTGGGCGGCGTACTCCGCGTTCCATTCGGCGGTCGCCTGGGAGACGACCGCGGCGAGGGCGTTGTGCGGGTCGACCGGGTCTTGGTGGTCGCAGGACGACCACGCCTGCTTGAGGTTTTCCACCTCGAAGCGGAACTCGGCGGAGTCTGCACCGGGCGCCTCGGTGAGGAAGCCTCCGTGCCTCAGGTAGGAGGCGATGTCGGTGGCAGTGGTGCCGCCGGAGAAGCGGGTGTTGTTGAGGCTCGACTCACGCAGCATGGCTCCCGCCGCGTAGTCGTTCCAGGAATCCTTGCCCTGGTTCTCCTCGGTGATCTCCTTGGCCCGCCCGACCGCGTCGGCGCCAGCGTTGCTGTGGCCGTCCCAGCCGAGTCGGCCAGCGCGTTTCTCCTGTGTGAACAGAGTGAACTGCAGGACATCCGCGTCGAACTCAGGTGCGTGCAGTGAGATGTCGTCGCTGAACGACGTCATCGCGTACGGCCTGTTGGCGTCCTGCAGACCGGCCTTGCGGGCGGCGGAGGCGTCCCGGTAGGCGCGGGCCGCGGTGCGGTCCTGGTCGCTGGCCTGGCCCAGGGGTTCGAGTCCGATCCAGCCGATGTCCCCGACGACGGCGTGCAGTTCGTCGGCGGTGCCGGTCAGGCCCTCGATGGCCTTGGCCTTCATCTTGGCGCCGCCGACGTGCAGCGCGACACCAGCCACGCACTGCTCCAGGCGAGGCGTGCTGCGGACGTCGCTGATGACCTGGGTCAACTCGGTGAGCCTGCGCTGGGCGTCGTAGGCGTCGATGAAGATCTGCCGAATGCCGGTGCTGACCTTCTCGATGGCCTCGGAGAGGGCGGGGATCCGGCCAACGATCACGGCGGAGGACGGAATGTCCACCAGAGACCACAGGCAGCTCTCGGTGCCGTCCAGAGCCAAGCAGTCCTTGACCTTGGTGGCGCCGAGCTGGTCGAGGAGGATCTGACCACCGTTGGCGGCTGTCCACTCGACGACGTCGACCGATACAGCGACGAGTCCGTCGCGGTACTCATCGACGCAGGTCTGACCACACTCGGCGAGGAGGATCTGCTCCTCCTGCTTCCCGAGGGCGGGCCAGTTGTTGGCACCACCCTTGA
This sequence comes from Streptomyces sp. NBC_00457, assembly GCF_036014015.1. Classification (NCBI taxonomy): domain Bacteria; kingdom Bacillati; phylum Actinomycetota; class Actinomycetes; order Kitasatosporales; family Streptomycetaceae; genus Streptomyces; species Streptomyces sp. NBC_00457. Next base: position 3,726,410 of record NZ_CP107905.1, read on the forward strand.
TGGGCGTGTTGCCGTCCTCGAGGGCTTCCTCCAGGTCGGCCTCGTTCTGTTCGCGCTGTTCCTGTTCGGCCTTGGCGGCGGCGTCCTCGGCCGCGGTGCTGTCGGCGGCGGCGTCGGCCGCCTTCGTCTCCGCGTCCTTGGCGTCCTGCTCCGCCTTCGTTGCCGCGTTCTCGGCGTCACTGGCGGAGCCCGCCGCCCGCCCGGCGGCGTCCCCGGCCGTCACGGCGTCGCGCTCCGCCTCGGTGGCCTCGCGGTCGGCCCGGGTGGCCTCGGTCTCTGCGTCGTTGGCGGTGAGGCGGGCGCTGACGGCGTCCGTACCTGCCTGTTGGGCGTACCCGGAGGCGGCTTCAGCGGCCTTCTGCGCTGCCTTCTGCGCGGTCGCGGCCTCCGTCGCGGACGTCTGGGCCCGGGTCACGGCCCGGGCGGCGCGGGCCGAGTCCGCGGCGGCCTGAGCGGCGGCTTCGGCGGCCAGCTTGGCGTCGCCGATCGCCTGGTCGGCCACCCGCTGTGCGGCCTGAGCGGCTTCGGTGGCCTCGGCGGCCTTGGCCTCGGCTGCGGCGGCCTGCTGCTCCGCGAGCGTTTTCGAGGACTGGCCGACGAGTACGGCGAACGCGGCCGAAGCGTCCTTCTCCCGATACGGAGTTCCCACCGCAACGGCCTCGTTGGCCGCGGCGATGGCGTCGTTCGCGCTGTCGCGGGCGGCGAGCGCGGACTGTCCGGCGGCGTAGGCGCGGCCGGCCGCGGTCGCGGCAGTCTTGACAGCGGCGCCTGCCTCGGTACCGGCGGCGGCGGACTCCTCGCCTGCCTTCTTGGCCAGTTCGGTGGCGTTCGCCGAGGCTGTGGCGGCGCTGTCGGCCCGGAAGGAGGCGTCCTGGGATGCGTCCAAGGCCTTGGCAGCCTCGGCGTGCGCGGTCGCGGCGGCACCGGTCGCCGTCAGGTACGCCGACCATGCCCCGCCGGCGCCGGCCTGGGCGCGTTCCGCGGCGGCTTCCGCCTTGGTGGCGGCGGAGCGGGCAGTCACCGCAGCCGTGGTGGCCTCCTGGGAGGCGGTCTGCGCGGCGGTGGCGGCGGTCGCCGCCTGGTCCGCGGCGCTGCGTGCCTTGTCGGCCGCCTCACGGGTCTCGGTGGCCGCTTCGGTGCCTCCAGCAGCAGCGGCGGCGGCCTGCAGAGCTGCGGCGCGAGCAGCGGTGGCTTGCTTCTTCTGTGCGGCGGCTACGGCGGCCTCGCGCGCAGCCTTCGCGGCCTTGGCCTTCTCGTTGGCCGTGGTGCGCTTGTCCTTGGCGGTCGCGGCGGCCGTCTCAGCGGCCGTCTTGGCCTCCTCGGCGACCGTCTTCTGAGTCTCCGCCCGGGTTTCGGCCTCCTGCGCCTTGGTGCGCTCGGCGGCGGCCGTGACACGGGAAGCAACGGCCGTGGCGTGCTCCAGTTCGGCCTTTGCACGCTGGGTCTGCGCGGTGGCGGCGGCCTCGCGGGCCTTCTCGCCCTTCGTCTCAGCGGTGGCCTGGGCGGCCTTCGCCTGGGCGGCACTGTTGGCGGCAGCCTTGGCGTCGGCGTCCGCGGTGTCGGCGGCGGCCTTCGCCTGGGCGGCGGCTTCCTGCGCGGCGATCCGGCGGAACTCGGTGTTGATCGCGTGTGATTCGGTCTGTGCCTTGGCCAGCAGGGTGTCGCTGTCGGCCACAGTGGCGTTGGCGGCCTCCAGCGCAGTGCGGGTCGCCTTTGCAGCGGCCTCGGCGGCGGCTCCGGAAGCGCGGGCGACCTGGACCGACTGCTGGGCGTACATAAGGCCACGACCGCGCGGGACGTTGTCCGTGTCGGCGATGGCCCAGGCTTCCTGCTGGGCGGTCGCGGCCTTCTGGGCGGCGCTGGCAGCGGTCGCAGCGTACTGCTCGGCCGAGGTGACGAGTGCGGCCACGTTGCCACGGGCACGGGCCAAGTCGGCGTCGGCCTGGTCGTATAGCGCCTGGTCGGGCTGTCCGAGGGAGTCGGGGTCGGCAGCGAGCCGGTCCTGCCAGTACTTGCGCCAGTTGAGGATCTGCTCGGCCAGCCAGGCCTGCCCGATCGCCTCGACCATGTCATCGGTGGCTTCGCGGGTGGCCTTTGCGGCGTCCGCCTCCGCCTGGATGATGGTGGCGCGCGGCGTGGCCTGGGAGGCGTACTCAACCTCCCATTCGCCCATCGCCGTCATCACCGGGCCGTTGAGCACACGCCGGGCGTCGACCGGGTTCTGGCTGTCGCATGTGGCCCAGGCCTGCTTGAGTGCCTCGACCTCGATGCGGTACTCGGCCGAGCCCTCGGCGGGCGCTGAACCGAGGAAGCCGCCGTGCCGCAGGTAGGACGCAATGTCGCTGGCGGTGGTGCCGCGCAAGTACAGAGTGTTGCTCAGCTCGGAATCACTGAGCATGTCCGCCGCGGCAGCGTCGTTCCAGGTGTCTTGGCCGTTGACCTGCGCGGCGATCTCCCTGGCCCGAGCGACGGCCTCGGCACCGGCTTTCGTGTGACCGTCCCAGCCGAGCCGACCCGCCATCTCCCCCTGCGTGAACAGGGTGAACTGGCGTACGTCCGCGTCGAACTTGGGCGCGTGCCACTCCATGTCGTCACTGGTGTACGCGGATTCGACGTAGGGCTTGTTGGCAGTGTTGAGCGCGTCGGTGCGGGCGTTGGACGCGTCGCGGTAGCCGAAGGAGGCCTCGGTGTCGGCGTCCCTGGCCACGCCCAGCGGGTACAGGCCCATCGAGCCGACCTCACCGACGACGGCACGGAGTTGCTCCGCGGTGCCCGTCAGGCCTTCGATGGCCTTGGCCTTCATCTTGGCGCCGCCGTAGTGCAGCGCCACCCCGGTGAGGCAGCGGTCGAGCCGCTGGGTCTCGCCGACGCTGTTGCGGTAGTACCCGTCGTCCTCTTCCGGCGTGGTGTCTGCCGCCGCCGGTGAGGCCTGGACCAGCCCCATCAGTACGGCCGCCGCGGTGACGAGAGCCGTCCCGCTGATGCCTCTCGTCACGGCATCGCATAAACCTCGTCGGCGTCTGCGGACGTCTCTGAACAATGGCATGCAGGTGTGCCCAACAATCTCTTCGATGTTCGGCAGCATCAAGCATGGGCATGACAGCAGAACTGTCGCCTACGACACCCCCCGGTGCGGCACGCGCCAGCGATCGCCCCCCACGAACCGGCGCCGCCGCTTACGCAGCGACGCTCTCACGACATACCCCTTCACGGGAAGGTCACGGGATCTTCACTAAGATCACCAGATCGCATCACAAGGGACAGAAGAGACGTTCATTTGAACATCTCTTTACCCCGCCCTCAGAACCCGGCAGGCTCCGTATACACCCCCCACTCCTCCCGCAGCACCCCGCAGATCTCCCCCAGCGTCGCCTCCGCGCGCACCGCCTCCAGCATGGGCTCGATCATGTTGCCGCCGTTCCGTGCCGCCGCGATCATCGCGTCCAGCGTGGAGCGCACCGTCGCGTCGTCGCGGGCGGTCTTGCGGTCGGCCAGCGTCCGGACCTGCTCGCGCTCCACCTCATGGCTCACCCGCAGAATCTCCAGGTCGCCGGTGACCGAGCCATGGTGGACGTTGACGCCTACGACCCGCTTGTCGCCCTTCTCCAGGGACTTCTGGTACTGGAAGGCGGACTCGGCGATCTCGCCGGTGAACCAGCCGTCCTCGATGCCGCGCAGGATGCCGGAGGTGATCGGTCCGATCGGGTGTTGGCCGTCGGGGTGGGCCCTCAGGCCCCGCTCCTTGATCTGGTCGAAGATCTTCTCGGCTTCGGCCTCGATCCGGTCCGTCAGCTGCTCGACGAACCACGAACCACCCAGCGGATCCGCCACGTTGGCGACGCCGGTCTCCTCCATCAGTACCTGCTGCGTGCGCAGGGCGATCTCGGCGGCCTGCTCGGAGGGGAGTGCGAGGGTTTCGTCCAGGGCGTTGGTGTGGAGGGAGTTGGTGCCGCCCAACACCGCTGCCAGCGCCTCGACCGCCGTACGGACCACGTTGTTGTACGGCTGCTGCGCCGTCAGGGAGACGCCGGCGGTCTGCGTGTGGAAGCGCAGCCACTGGGCCTTCTCGGACTGGGCGCCGTACACGTCCCGCATCCAGCGCGCCCAAATGCGCCGCGCGGCGCGGAACTTGGCGATCTCCTCGAAGAAATCGACGTGGGCGTCGAAGAAGAAGGAGAGGCCGGGGGCGAAGACGTCCACGTCCAGGCCGCGGGAGAGGCCCAGTTCGACGTAGCCGAAGCCGTCGGCAAGGGTGTACGCCAGCTCCTGCGCGGCCGTCGATCCGGCCTCGCGGATGTGGTAGCCGGAGACGGACAGCGGCTTGTACGCGGGGATCTTCGACGCACAGTGCTCCATCAGGTCGCCGATGAGGCGCAGGTGTGGCTCGGGCTGGAAGAGCCACTCCTTCTGGGCGATGTACTCCTTGAAGATGTCCGTCTGGAGCGTGCCGTTGAGGACGGAGGGGTCGATGCCTTGTCGCTCGGCCGCCACCAGGTACATGCAGAAGACCGGGACGGCCGGGCCGCTGATCGTCATCGACGTCGTGACATCACCCAGCGGGATGTCCTGGAACAGGACCTCCATGTCCGCCGCCGAGTCGATGGCCACCCCGCAGTGGCCGACCTCGCCGAGGGAGCGCGGGTCGTCGGAGTCGCGGCCCATGAGGGTCGGCATGTCGAAGGCCACGGACAGGCCGCCGCCGCCGTTGGCGAGGATCTTCTTGTAGCGCTCGTTCGTCTGCTCGGCGTTGCCGAAGCCGGCGAACTGGCGGATGGTCCAGGTGCGGCCGCGGTAGCCGGTCGGGTAGAGACCGCGGGTGAAGGGGTACTCCCCGGGCCAGCCGATCCGCTCGAAGCCCTCGTACGTGTCCCCTGGCCGGGGCCCGTAGACAGGCTCCACGGGATCGCCGGAGAGCGTGGTGAAGTCTGCGTCGCGCTTGCGCGAGGCGTCGTAGCGAGCCTGCCAGCGACGGCGGCCTTCTTCTATGGCGTCAGCGTCCATACCTTCGAATTTACTAGGACGTCCAAGTAAATGTCGATGGCAGACCGCCGTACGAATGGGTACGGCGGTGGGGCTACGCCTTCGCGGCGGCCGGAACGGGCCCGCTGACCAGCGGCTCGACCGTGCGAGTGACCTTGCGCTCCACGAAGAACGCGGCGAGGGGGATGGTTCCCGACAGGAGCACCCAGAGCAGCTTGCCGAACGGCCACTTGGCCTTGGAGCCGAGGTCGAAGGCGAAGACCAGGTAGATCATGTAGAGGATGCCGTGGACCTGCGAGACCACGAAGGTGACGTCCTCGCCCATGTCGAAGCCGTACTTGAACACCATGCAGGTGCACAGCACGAGCAGCATGACGGCGGTGACGTAGGCCATGACGCGGTAGCGGGTCAGCACGCTTTTTTTCATGCCGTCGAGCGTAACGGCCGGTTCCGGGAGATCTTGCCCCGGGTTACCCCTCCTCGAAGTCGCCGGCGGCCACCCGCAGCGGCCGCAGCGTCGCGAAGATCTCGGCGCACTCCTCGGCGTCGTACACCCCGAGTCCGAAGTCCATCGCCATCAGGTCGCGGGTGGCGGCCTCGACGACCTCGCGGCCCTTGTCGGTGATGGTGGCGAGGGTGCCGCGGCCGTCGTTCGGGTTGGGCCGCTTCTCCACCAGGCCCGACCTCACCAGCCGGTCCACCGTGTTCGTCACGGACGTCGGATGCACCATGAGCCGCTCGCCGATCTTGGACATCGGCAGCTCGCCGGCCTTGGAGAAGGTGAGCAGCACCAGTGCCTCGTAGCGCGCGAACGTCAGCTCGTACGGCTTGACCACCGCGTCGACCTCGGCGAGCAGGATCTGCTGGGCCCGCATGATCGAGGTGATCGCGGCCATGGAGGGTACGTTTCCCCAGCGCTGCTTCCAGTGTTCGTCGGCGCGGGCGATGGGGTCGAAGGGAAGGCTGAGCGGCTTCGGCACGCCCCAGACCTTACCGGCCGGTCATATGGCGGTCAGCCCCGTCTCGCCCTTCGGTCCGCCGGGCCTCGGCGGCGAGGAGCACACAGCAGACGGTCCCCAGAATCCCGGCGCCCGCGACCGTCCCGGTGACCCCGGCGAACTCCGCGACGACGCCCGCCAGCGCCATCCCGACGCCCTGGATCGTCATCAGCCCCGCGGTGAGCAGCGTCATCGCCCGCCCGCGCAGCTCGTCGGGCACGGCCCGGACGAACCACTGGTCCAGGCCCAGGGTGTACGCCGAGCCCGCCCCGGAGACCAGCAGGAGCAGCAGGGAGACGGCGAGGCCGGGGTGCAGGGCGTAGCCGGCGTACGGCAGGAGGGTGCAGCAGACCAGGGGGAGCGTGATCCGCTCGCGGGCGGCGGGGCGCAGCCGGGCGCCCGCGTACAGCTCGCCGGCGATCGTGCCGACCGGCAGCGCGCACATCAGCAGTCCGAGGCCGGTCGAACCGGCGCCGAGGTCGTCGGCGTACGGGGCCGCCAGCGCCTCCGGTACGACGGTGAACATCGGCGGCAGCCAGAACAGGAGGAGCAGGACACGGACCCGGCGGTCGGCGAGCACCTGGCGGGCGCCCTTGAGGGAGTCCTTCATGAGGGTGCTCCCGCCGCCCGCCCGCGCGGGGCGGCGCCTGGTGCCGAAGCGCAGCAGGGTGGCCGAGGCGCAGAAAGTGCCCACGGTGATCAGGAGTGCCTGGCGCGGGGAGACCACGACGAGGAGCAGGCCGCCGAGCCCGTACCCGGCGAGCAGCGCGCTCTGCGAGACGATCCGCAGCAGGGAGCGGCCGAGCACGAACAGGTCGCCGTCGCCGAGGATGTCCGTGAGGGTCGCCATCCGGGTGCCCTGGAACACCGGCGAGACGACCGCGACAGCGCAGCGCAGCGCGAGCAGGACGGCGATGTGCGCGCCCGGCAGCACCATCAGTGCCACGCACCCCGCGCACACCAGGTCGCACACCACCAGCACCCGCCGGGCCGGGAAGCGGTCGGCGACGCCGGCGAGCAGGGTTCCGCCCGCCAAGTACGGCAGGAAGCCCAGCGCGAACGTGAGCGCGCTCAGCAGGGGCGAGCCGGTCAGGTCGTACACGAGGACGGACAGCGCCAGCTCGCTGACGACCAGGCCGAGCAGGGAGAGCGCGTGCGCGGCGAAGACGGCGCGGAACTCGTGGACGGCGAAGAGACGGCCGTAGCCGAGGGGCGTGGGTTCGACGAGGGTCTGGTCCGGCATGGGCAGCAGACTGCTGGTGCCGGGCGCGGGACCGTAGAGTTTCGGCTCCAGCCGAATCTTCCGGGGGGTGCTCGGGTCGTGCCGTCGCGTCTGCACTTCGGGGAGGACGACTTCCTCCGCTGCCGCTTCGCCATATCGCCGCTGTGGGAGACGCAGGACGCGGTGCGCACGCTCAAGCGACCCGAGCGGCACGGCTATCACGCGCTCTGGCTGCGCCGGATCCGTACGGCCGCGGCCGGGCTCGACCTGACGCCCCTGTGGCTGCTGATGCCGCAGCGCGGCCACTCCCCCGACTGGCTGTGCCCGCCGCCGACCGCGGCGGCGACCTTCGAGGAGGAGATCGCCGCGGTGCGCGCCGCCGATCCCGAGGCGGCCCGCGCGGACACGGCCAAGTCCCTCGCGGACACCCCGGGCGCGCTTCAGTCGCCTCGGGGCCGGGCCTGGCTGGCGGATCCGGCGCGGATGATCAGGGAGCTGTCGGACGCCCTGGAGGAGGTCTGGCACACGCTCGTCGAACCGGACTGGCCTCGGCTGCGGGCACTGCTGGAGGCGGACGTGGCGTTCCACTCGCGGCGGCTGGCCGAGGTGGGCCTGGGCGGGCTGCTGCCGGAGATCAACCGGCGCTGCGGCTGGCAGGCCAGGACGCTGACGGTTCAGACGCGGGGCGAGCACGAACGACGGCTGGGCGGACAGGGCCTGGTCCTGATGCCGAGCGTTTTCGTCTGGCCGGACATCGTCAGCACCTTCGATCCGCCCTGGCAGCCCACGCTGGTCTATCCGGCGCGTGGCATCGGCGGTCTGTGGGCGGAGCCGGACGGACGGACGCCGGACGCGCTCGTACGACTCCTCGGACGCGGCCGGGCGATCGTCCTCGCCGCGCTCGACGAACCCGCGACCACGACCGCCCTCGCCCACCGGCTCGGCCTCGCCCCGTCGTCCGTCTCGGCGCATCTGACGGTGCTGCGCGACGCCGGGCTGCTCAGCGCGCGGCGGTATGGGCATCAGGTGCTGTACGAGCAGACACCGCTGGGGATGGCGCTGGCGTCCGGCGGCGGTGATCACTAGCCGGGGCCTGGCGCGGCCATGTCTTTTCCATCGTGATTCGCACAGCTATGCAACGATTGCTTATGAATTGTAACTGAACGTCACTTTCGCCCTAGGGAGCAGCATGCCCCGGCTGATCCACGCCCTCGCGGCTCTCGCGGTGCTCGGACTCGCGGCGGGCTGCACGTCCGCGGCCGACATCGACGAGGCCTCCGTCGCCGGCGCCGCCTCCGGGAAGGCGGATCCCGGCTCCTCGCCGTTCTGGGTCGACCCGGCGAGCCCGGCCGCCCAGCAGATCGAGACGTGGCGCAAGGAAGGCCGTACCGAGGACGCCGAACTGCTGAGGCGGATCGCCGAGCGGCCCGTCGCGCTCTGGCCGGCCGGTGAAACCGACCCGACGGCGGTGGTCGGCTCGGCCGCCGCGGCCGCGCTCCAGGAAGGGCGGACGGCGGTGTTCACGGCGTACAACATCCCGCACCGGGACTGCGGGCAGCACTCGGCGGGCGGGGCCACGAGCGCGGGCGCCTACCGGGCCTGGATCGGGAAGTTCGCGGCCGCGCTGGGCAAGGCGAAGGCCGTGGTGGTGCTCGAGCCCGACGCGGTCGCGCATGTCGTGGACGGCTGCACGCCCGGCGAGTACCACGGTGAGCGCGAGAAGCTGCTCGGCGAGGCGATCGACCGGCTGAAGCGGCAGCCGAACACGAAGGTGTACCTGGACGCCGGCAACCCGGCCTGGATCAAGGAGCCCCCGAAGGTGGCCCAGCTGGTCCAGCGCCTGTACCGGGCGGGCGTCGCGCGCGCCGACGGCTTCGCCCTCAACGTCTCCAACTTCCAGACCGACGAGGTCACCAAGAAGTACGGCCTGAAGCTCTCGAAGGACCTGGGCGGCAAGCACTTCGTCATCGACACCAGCCGCAACGGCAAGGGGCCCCTGCCCGGCGCCTGGTGCAACCCGCCGGGCAGGGCGCTGGGCACCCCGCCCACCTTCGACACCGGCGAGCCCGCCCTGGACGCCTATCTCTGGGTCAAGCGGCCCGGGGAGTCGGACGGGACGTGCGGGGGCGGGCCGGCGGCGGGGCAGTGGTGGCCGGAGTACGCGCTGGGGCTGGCGCGCAACTCCCAGGCGTAGTCGGCTGCTTCACGTGGCTAGTCGGTCGGCTGCTTCACCTGGATCCACTTCGCCTCCGACGGTGTGCCCTGCGCGTCCGTCACGAAGAGCATGTACCAGCCGGGCGGGACCAGGGTCGGGTCCTTCGGTACGTCGACCGTGACCGAGGTGCCGGTCTTGGTGAGGTCGAGTGCGATGGAGCGCTGTTCCACGTCCGTGGTGTGCGTGACCGCGCTGGGGCGCATGAGCCGGGCGGCGGTGATCCGTTCGGGGTGGGCGGTGGTGAATGTCGCGCGGTGGTCGCTGTCGAGTGTCTGCGGGCCTCGGTCGAGTACGGGGCGCTGCTTGCCGTTCTTGTGCAGGGCGGGCGGCGTGAAGATCTCCATGCGCTGCTCGAAGTGGCCCAGCTTGGTGTTCTGCTGGTCGTCGAAGAGCGGGTCGGAGCCGAAGGTGGCGACCCGGCCGTCGGGCAGCAGCAGCGCCTCGGAGTGGTAGTTGCGGCCGACCGTCGGTGCGGCGGCCTCGCGGAAGGCGTTGGCCTTCGGGTCGTAGAACTGCGCCTTGAGGATGTTGCTGGCGCTGCGGCCCCGGTAGTCCGCGGAGCCGTTGGAGGTGAAGACGGTGTCGTCGGGCATGATCACGCTGTTCAGATAGCGGGTGCCCTGGGGAAGGTCGGGGCCGTCCTCGAAGACCGGGTTGTCCTTCTTCAGGTCGATGACGGCGGTGCGCGGGGTCGCCTTCTTGGACTCGCCGACGCCTCCGCCGCCGAGGATCATCACCTTCTGGTCCTGCGCGGGCGGGAGCAGGAGGGAGGCCGACGTCTCGGTCTGGTCGGCGTCGCGCAGGCCCGGCACGTACTGGAAGGTGTTGGTCCGCAGGTCCCACAGGCCCGGCTTGCGGCCCCTGTCAGCGGGGCCGTAACCGGCGTTCGAGGCCGGGTAGAAGAGCTTGCCGCCCTTGGTGAGGAAGAGGGCGGGGTACGTCGGGAAGTACCGCTTGGGGCCCGGTGACCACTTCTTGGTCTTGGGGTCGTAGATCTCGTTGTCACCTGGGTCGATCTTGCCCAGGTCGTCCAGGCCGGAGACGGCGAGGACCCGGCCGTCCTCCAGGCCGACCAGCGTCGGGTACCAGCGGGCCTTGTCCATCGGGTCGACCGGGACGTACCGCTCGGACTTCGGGTCGAACTCGTAGGCGGCGCGGATGCCCTGGAAGTCCTGCTTGTCGAAGCTGATCCGCTCGGAGAGGCCGTAGGTGTTGTTCGCGTCCTTGCCGGTCAGGCCGACGATCTCGTACTGGGCCTGGTTCTCGGTGACGGACAGCGGGCCCTTCTCGGCGGCCTCCACGAAGACGCGGACCTCGCTCGCGGTGACCCGGGTCCGGGCGGTGCGGCGGTCGGTGACCGCCTGGGCTCTCGGGACCGTGACGTCGAAGCGGGAGACGTACTCGACTCCGGCGGGAGAGCGGAAGACCGTGCCCCTCTTCAGGAACACCTCCTTGTCGGGGCTCTCGTTCTTCACGCGCATACCGCCGGCGGCGCGTTCCACCTCGCCGTCGAGGAGTTCGTAGCGGGCGGTGCCGCCGGCCACCAGGAGGCGGCCGTCGGGGAGTTGGGCGTGGCCGGCGCAGAAGAAGTCGTCGGGGGTGGGGATCTTCTTGAAGGTGTCGGTCCTCGGGTCCCACAGGACGGTGTCGAACTCGCCCTTGTCGAACTTCTTCTGCTCGTTGCCGGAGCCCGCGACGATCAGGACCTTGCCGGTGTGCAGAAGCGCCGCGTGGATGGCGTTGGTGCGGTACTCCTCGGGGATGTCGACCTGGCTCCAACTGCCGTACTGGGCCCGGTAGCCGGGTTGGGCGATCTTGTACGCGTGGTACCGCTCGCCCGCGAAGTCCAGTGCGGCGGGGGCGTTCAGGCTGAGCAGGACGGCGATGCCGCCGATGCCGAGGACGGTCTTCTTGGTCTTCTGCGAGGGTTTGTAGGGCATGGCCTAGTTGCCTCCCGTCGTGGAACTGGAGACCGTGGTGCTGGAGACCGTGGCGCCCGCGCTGTTGCCGGCGAGCGCGGGTTCGGCTTCTTCGCCTCTGCGGGGCGGGGCGTGCAGGACGGGCAGCGGCGGGGGCTGCCTGCGCTCCTTGAGCAGGGTGGAGCACCATACGGCGACCGGTGCCAGGGAGATCGCCGTGGCCAGGAGCGCCCAGGTGCGCATCGCCGCGTGCGTGTTGTCGAGGATCACGGACGCGGTGAGGGAGGTCGCGAGAAGGCCCGCCCAGAAGAGGTGGATGCGGAAGGTGAGCAGGCGGTCCGGGCTGGCGTCGTCGCCCTTCGGTGTCACCACGAAGCGGCTGGGGCGGCGGAGGACGGCCTCGCCGAAGGACTTGAGGTAGATGGGCGCCGAGAGGGCCGACATCGCCATGCCGGCCAGGCCGCCGGAGCCCTGGGGTTCGTGCGGGGAGACGTTGTGGCGGCGGTTCCAGAGGTAGAGGCCGATCTGGAGGGCGGCGGCGTCGCTGTAGAGCATCAGCCAGACCGAGGCGGCGACTTGGGTGCCGGAGGCGCCGAACCAGAGGAACAGGACGCAGCTGAGGATGCCGAGGAACCAGTTGACCGCCGTCATCGGGTAGTAGACCAGCATGAGCGTGTACGAGAGGAAGCGGCCGGGGGGCATCTTGCCCGGGGCCCTCCAGTACTGCTTGATCAGCGTCTCGTAGGTGCCGCGTGACCAGCGCATCTGCTGGGTGAAGAAGTCCGTCCAGGAGGCGGGGCCCTCGCCGACCGCGAGGACGTCGGGGGTGTAGACGCTGCGCCAGTGGTTGCGGGTTCGGGGGTTGCGGGTGCGGTGCAGTTCGAAGCCGGTGGCCATGTCCTCGGTGATCGAGTCGTAGAGGCCGCCTATTTGCTTCACGGCTTCGATGCGTACGACGTTGTTCGTGCCGACGAACATGGGGGCGCGGTAGCGGTTGCCCGCGCGTTGTATCAGCGCGTGGAAGAGGAACTGCTGGGACTCCGCCGCCTTGGTGACCGGGTTGTGGTAGTTGCCGTACACCTGGGGGCCTACGACGAAGGCGACGTCCGGGTCGCGGAAGTAACCCATCATCCGCTCCAGGAAGTTGGGGAGCGGGACGTGGTCGGTGTCGACGGAGGCGAAGAAGTCGTACTCCGCGCCGTGCATCGCGATCCAGGCGTTGTAGTTGCCGTGCTTGGTGCGGGCCTTGTGGACGCCGTCCGGTCGGTTCCACTCGGGGACGCCTCGGCGGGTGAAGTGCCGCACGCCGAGTTCGGTGCAGAGGGCTTTGGCCTGGGCGTCGTCGCCCTCGTCGAGGAGCCAGACGTCGAGGGGGCCGGGGTGGTGGATGCGGGTCGCGCCTTCGAGGGTGGCGCGGACCATGTCTAGGGGTTCCTTGCCGGGGACGTAGGTGGTGAGGAAGGCGACGCGGGTGCCGGGTTCGGGGAAGACCGGGACGGGGTCGCGGGCGACCATGGTGGCGTGGGCGACGGAGGCGACGTTGACGACCATGAAAAGCTCGATGAGGCCGATGGATATCAGCATGGTGACGTCCAGGGCGGCCAGCCACTCGTCGCCGCCGTCGCGGTCCACCCAGTGGCTGGGCCATACGAGGTACACGAGGAGGGCGCCGGTGAGGATCGGCGCGAGGGTCATGAGCAGGATCGCCCGTATTCGGTGCGGCTCGCGGGCGAGGAGCGATATGTACTGGACCCGGTACGCCTTGTCCGACGGCTCCGTGAGCGGTCCTGCCAGTCGGCTGTGGGTGTCGTAGTCGTAGCCCTCCGGCTGCCGCACAGCGTCCTCCAGTTGTGTGGGGTGATCGAACTAGTCGATACCCATACAAAAGTGGAGTTTTGGGGGTGTGTCGAACTGGACGCGTCCAGGTGGGTGCCGGTGCCTCCGGCGGTGGGGCGGGTATGGGGGTGCGGGGTTGTGGGGGTGCTTGCGGCGGCGGCGGGGGTGCAGGTTGTGGGGTCTGTGCGGCGGGGTCGGTGGGATGCCTCCCGGCGGGGGGTGCGGGTGAGTGGGGGTGCGCGTAGCGCCTTCGGTGTGGGGTGGGTCGGGGCCGCGGTGGGGGTGTCCGTCCTCGGAACGTCGCGGCTCGGTCGGTGACAGAGGTGCCCGTGTTGACGCGACAACCGCTGCGGGCGGACACCCCCACCGCGTCCCCTTCCCGCCGTGGGCGACCGCGGGTCCGTGGTCGCGTGCGCAGCAGGACGCCGGGCCGTCCGGGCGCGTGGGCGACTGCGGGTGCGCGGAACGCTGGGGCGGTCGGCCGTGCCCGCCCCAGCTGCGGGCTGCTGTCCCGCCCAAGCTGCGGGCATGCGTGCCGCCTGGGGCGGCACGGGTGGGCGCAGGCGGTGCCCCGTCAGCGCCGGGTTGCGCGAACGCCCCCACCCCAGCCACCGCGCCGGGTGCCGGGGCGTCAGCGTCGGCTGGTCCGGCGTAGGTGGTGGCGTACTGCTCGTTGCGCGACGGGCCCCAGTTCCTCCAACGCCCCGACGAGAGACCCGAGTTGCTCCAGGGCGTCCAGCGCGGCGGTCGCCCCGGCCGCGTCCACCCCTTCGTACAGTTCGATGCCTACGAAGGACGCGGCAACCGCGCGCGCCAGCCCCGCGGGGTTCGCGAACTCCCCGAAGGGTGTCGCCGTCAGGACCCGGGTGAGGACCTTCTCGATCTCGACGATCCACAGGTCGAGCCCCGCCGCCGTGGCCGGGCCGAGGTTCTCGTGGGTCTGGGCGCCGGCGAGGAGCTGGCCGAGGAGGGCGACATGACCTCCGGCGCGTTCCTGTTCGTGGATCTCCCGGCCGACGGTGAGGAGTTCGGAGAGGGACGTGACGGTGGCCAGGCGGGGGCGGTAGCGCGCCACTGTCTGCTCCGCGCCGTATCTGCATGCCGCTGCCAGCAACTCGTCCACCGAACCGAAGTGGTAGAAGACCAGCGCCTGATTGACCCCGGCGGCGGCCGCCACCGTGCGGGCGGAGGTCTTGGCGATGCCCTGCTCGGTGAGCGTCCGCAGCGCGCCCTCGAGGAGTTTGGTCTTGGTTTCGAGGGACTTCGCCGTCTCGGGGCTCATGCGCGTGACTCCTCGCGGACGGGGCGGAGTCCGGGGCGTACACCGCATCGTTGTGTGTTTGTGTACGTCGCCTTGAATGAACCCTCGTAGCCGAACAGCGGGCCGAAGTAGCGGTTCACGACCTGGACTTGGATGCGGAAACGGGCCGTGTCGTCGTCGTAACTCTCACGTACCTGCGCCGTCGCGCCGATCAGTTCGGGGACGCGTACGTCCACCGGGCCCTCCCGGAAGCGGTGTTCGCCTGAGCTGATGAGGAGGGAGCCGTCGGGCTCCGCGGTGAAGTGGAGGTCGGTCGCCAGGTGCTGGTGGGTGCCGAGGTAGTCGAGGATGCGGTCGCCCTTGGGGCTCAGCACCATCTGGGCGTCGAAGCGGCGGGGGCCGCCGGGCAGGTCGAAGGTGCGCACGAAGGTCACCGTCTCACGGCCGTAGGTGTCCACGTAGGGGACGTTCTCGATGGTGAAGGGGACGTTCCGGCCGGTGCGCGGGACGAGGATGTTCCGGGTGGTGCCGAGCGTGAGGAAGGGTTTGAGCCAGGGGCCGCCGTGCCAGATGCGGTCCATGACGCCTTGTCCCGTACACGCCTCGCCGGTTGAGAGGCCCACGGAGAAGCGGCGTTGCAGTTGGGGGTGGAGGCGGTCGAAGTCCGTGCCCATCACCGCGCGGAAGATCGACGTCATGACAGCTCCTTCAGCGTGCGCAGGACACGCGGGGCACCCGCGCGCGTGGGCGGGGTGCGCAGGCAGCGGCGGGCGGCGGGCGTGCAGGCGAGGGGGGACTTGAGGAGGGCCGTGCAGATGGCGAGCGTCAGGAAGAGGGGGTAGACGTACGCCATCGTCGGCGCGAACGGGCCGAAGAGGGTGAGAGAGGAGGCCTTGAGCAGGGCCGTGGCCGAGAGCGTGAGGATCAGGGCTCGTACGGTCATCTCCGCCAGCCAGTTCAGGAGGGCTCGCTCGGGGGTGATCCCGCGCTCCAGCCAGAGGCGTAGGCGGTCGAAGGACCATGCCGTCGCCCAGCCCATCAGAGGGCGGAGGACCAGGCGGTCGACCAGTGCGCCGACGGCGCCCCAGCGGGGGCGGTAGTCGTAGCCGGTGAGGAAGCGGACTCCGTCGCCGTCGGGGACGTAGCGCCAGTAGCCGCTGCCCTCCGCGAGGAGGGAGAGGGGGTGCCGGGAGGCGAAGCGCAGGGCCGAGGTGCGGGTGCCGTCGGGGCGTTCCTTCTCGCCGGCCGAGACTCCGGTGCCGGCGATGGTGAGGAAGGGCAGCACGCGTGTGGCGTAGCGGAAGCGCTGCGGCTCGCCCTCGGTGCGCGGGAGGTAGTCGATCTCGGTGAAGCGGAGGTCCCAGCGCTGATGCTGGGAGGGGTCCTGGGTGTGGGTCCAGAGGTCGTCGAGGTCGGCGCGTATGAATGCCTCTATGTAGAGACCCATCGTTCATCCCCCTGGTGAGCGCGGAGTGGGTTTGTTTTTGAGCGGATGCTCAAACTGTCTTGGGCGGGAGCGTAGCAGCTGTTTGAGCGATCGCTCAAAGGGATGGGGCGAGAAAACCCCGGCCCGTGTCGGGCCGGGGTTCGGTGCTGGTGTGCGTGCCGGCTATTCGGCCAGGTGTCGCTCCACCGTCTCCACCTTGGAGGTGAGACCGTCGGTCACGCCGGGGCGGATGTCCGCCTTGAGGACCAGGGACACGCGCGGGGCGCGCTGCTCTACGGCGGCGACCGCTCGCTTGACGACGTCCATGACCTCGTCCCAGTCGCCCTCGACGGAGGTGAACATCGCGTCCGTGCGGTGGGGCAGGCCCGACTCGCGGACCACGCGGACGGCGTCGGCGACGTACTCCCCCACGTCCTCGCCGACACCCAGCGGCGTCACGGAGAAGGCGACGATCACGCGTTCACGATTCCTTCGTTGCGGGCGCGGGAGGCGATCACCGCGTTCTCGGCCTCGCGCTTGAGCTTGCGCTCGGCGAAGAAGCCGCCGGCCGGGAGGACGGAGAGGACGAAGTAGAGCGCCGCCGTCTTCTTCGGCCACTTGGTGCGGTTCCAGGCGTCCGCCCAGAAGATCACGTACAGGATGAAGAGGACGCCGTGGATCATGCCCATCGGGCGGACGGCGTCGAATTCGGTGGTCCGCTTCAGCACCGAGCAGAGGAGCAGGATCAGGAACGACACCGCCTCGGGGACCGAGACGAGGCGGAGGCGGCGGAGGGCGGCGGCGGTCTTGAGGTCCACGGGTCACCTTCGGTGGGAGAGGCGTCGACTGCTTGTGAACACGAGCACAAACGTCCTCCCATTGTGGCAAACGACTGTGGGTGCGCGTGGCCGGGGGTGGGGCCCGCTCCGCCCCTAGGGGTGCGGTCAGGGTCGATCTCCACCCGTGGGACCTGTTGGTGGACACCGGCTGCGGCTACCTTCGCACCGTGGCGATGTTCCGACTTCAAGGCAGCAAGGTGCTCGCCGTCGACATGACCGGGGACGCCGTGAAGGCGAAGAACGGCTCGATGGTCGCGTACGACGGGCAGATGGCCTTCAAGAAGCTGAGCGGCGGCGGTGAGGGCATCCGCGGGATGGTGACGCGGCGGATCACCGGGGAGCAGATGACGGTGATGGAGGTGAGGGGGCAGGGGACCTGTTGGTTCGCGGACCGGGCGTCCGAGATCAACCTCGTGAGTCTCCAGGGGGACAAGCTGTACGTGGAGTCCAGCAACCTGCTGGCGACCGACTCCGGGCTGCGGACGGGCACGTCCTTCACGGGGGTGCGCGGCGCCTCGCAGGGCAACGGGCTGTTCACCACGACGGTTGAGGGCCACGGTCAGGCGGCGATCATGTCCGACGGGCCGGCTGTGGCGCTGCGGGTGAGCCCGCAGTATCCGCTGAGCGTCGACCCGGGGGCCTATGTGGCGCATCAGGGGAATCTGCGGCAGTCGTTCCAGTCGGGTGTGACGTTCCGCACGTTCATGGGCGAGGGCGGCGGTGAGGCCTTCCAGATCCGCTTCGAGGGCGATGGGCTCGTGTATGTCCAGCCCAGTGAGCGGAACACCGTCGCGGGGGATGTGTGACATGGGCTTCCGTGAGATCAACTCGAAAATGATCGAGGCGACCGTCATGCCCGGCCAGCGGCTGTTCAGCCAGCGCGGCGCCATGCTCGCCTACAAGGGAGAGGTGTCCTTCACGCCCAACACGGCCGGGGGCCAGGGCGGGATCATGTCGATGATCGGGCGCCGGGTCGCCAACGAGGACACGCCCCTGATGACCGTCGAGGGCAGCGGCACGGTGCTGTTCGGGCACGGCGGCCACCACGTCCAGGTGATCCACCTCGCCGGCGACACGCTGTGTGTGGAGGCGGACCGGCTGCTCGCCTTCGAGGGCACGCTTCAGCAGGGCACGATGTTCCTGGGGTCGCAGGGCGGCGTGATGGGCATGGTGCGGGGCCAGGTGTCGGGCCAGGGGCTGTTCACCACCACCCTCAAGGGGCAGGGCGCGGTCGCGGTGATGGCGCACGGCGGTGTCTTCGAGATACCGATCACCCCCCAGCGTCCCGTCCATGTCGACCCGCAAGCCTACGTCGCCCACCACGGCGACGTACGCAACAAGCTGTCCACGGCCCTGGGCTGGCGGGACATGGTGGGCCGCGGCTCCGGCGAGGCGTTCCAGCTGGAGCTGAGCGGCAACGGCGCGGTGTACGTCCAGGCCTCGGAGGAGAAGCTGTGACCTACGGAACCCCGGGCGTCGTCGTCCACGACCCGATGACCCTGCCCGCCGACGACAACGTGAACGCGTACACCTTCTGCGTGGAGCTCAAGGGCTCCCAGTGGTTCCTGCAGAAGGGGAAGATGATCGCCTACTACGGCTCGATCGACTTCAACGGCATCGGGCACGGCCGTTTGGACCGTCTTGTCCGTACGTCGTTTCATTCGCCTCTGCACGCGAGCGACTGGGTCGTGGCGGAGGGTTCGGGCAAGATGCTCCTCGCCGACCGGGCCTTCGACGTGAATCCGTACGACCTCGAGAACGGCAATCTGACCATTCGCTCGGGCAACCTCCTCGCTTTTCAGCCAAGTCTCGCGCTCAAGCAGTCGATCGTTCCGGGTTTTCTGACGCTGATCGGAACCGGCAAGTTCATAGCCGCATCTAACGGCCCGGTGGTGTTCATGGAACCGCCGATCCGGGTGGACCCGCAGGCGCTCGTCGGCTGGGCCGACTGCCCGTCGCCGTGCCATCACTACGACCACGGCTATATGACGGGCCTGATGGGCGGTCTACGTGCGATGACGGGCCTCGGCGGGGCCTCCGGAGAGGAGCATCAGTTCGAGTTCGTGGGAGCGGGTACGGTCCTGCTGCAGTCCACCGAGACCCTGATGGCCGAGCAGGCCACGGGGGCGGTCCCGCAGCAGGCCGGCGTACCCGGTGGCCATGGGGGACAGACAGGGCCCGGACAGCAAGCCGGCGCACCGCGTCTTCCCGGACAGCTGGGGGACCTCCAGCGTCGCTTCGGGCTGTGAGCGGTAGTCTGCGGAGTGTGACGTCGAACGCGTGCACGCAGTCACACCACCCTCACTAGTTCGCCTTTCAACATTTTAGGTAGACTTCATTCATGGAGACCGAGACGGCCACGCGCTGGCTGACCGATGCGGAGCAGTGCGCCTGGCGCACCCACCTGGAGGTCAACAGGCTGTTGACGTACCAGCTCGAGAAGGACCTGCAGCCGTTCGGCCTGACGATGAACGACTACGAGATCCTGGTGAATCTCTCCGAGTCGGAGGGCGTACGGATGCGGATGAGCGACCTCGCGTCCGCCACCCTCCAGTCCAAGAGCCGCCTCTCACACCAGATCACCCGCATGGAGAACGCGGACCTGGTGCGGCGCGAGAACTGCGAGTCCGACCGCCGCGGGCTGTACGCGGTGCTGACCGAGCACGGCATGGAGACGATGCAGAAGGTCGCGCCCCATCATGTGGCGTCTGTGCGGAGGCACTTCATCGATCTGCTGTCCCCCGAGGCACTGACCGAGCTCGACAAGGCGCTGAAGCCGATCGCAGAGCACCTGCGCGGGCAGCGAGGGCGCCCCTGACGCCCTGATCAGGCAAGCGGCAGGCGGAGTGCGAACAGGGCTCCGCCTGCCGGTGCGTCCCGCACCGTGAGCGTGCCGCCGTGGCGTACGGCGACGTCCCGGGCGATGGCGAGGCCCAGCCCCGCGCCGCCGTCGTCACGGCTGCGGGCGGCGTCCAGCCGTACGAACCGCTCGAAGATGCGCTCCCGGTCGGCCTCCGGCACCCCGTCACCGTCGTCGGCCACCTCGACCACCGCACGCTCCCCGTCCCGCCGCACGGCCACGGTGACCGCCGATCCGGCGTGCCGCTGCGCGTTGTCCAGCAGATTGGCCAGCACCCGCCCCAGCTGCCCGCGTGATCCAGCCACTTCCACCGCATCGGCGGCCTCGACCGTCACGCCTGCCCGGCCGGCGGCCTCTTCCCGCGCCAGCGCGGCGAGGTCCACCCGTGTGCCGGCCGGCCCCTCCCCCGCGTCGAGCCGGGCCAGCAGCAGCAGGTCGGCGGCCAGGTGCTGCAGTCGTACGGTGTCGGCGACCGCCCCGTCCAGGTCCAGCAACTCCGGGTGGGCGGCGGCCACCTCCAGCTGGGTGCGCAGCGACGCGATCGGACTGCGCAGCTCGTGGGAGGCGTCGGCGACGAACCGCCGCTGGCGCTCCACGGAGGCCTCCAGGGCGGCCAGCGTCTCGTTCGTCGTCCGGGCGAGCCTGGCCACCTCGTCGTGCGTGTCCGGCACCGGCACGCGGCGCGCCAGGTCCTCGGAGGCGGTGATCGCGGCCATCTCGCCGCGGATGCCCTCGACCGGGCGCAGCGCACGCCGGGTGACCAGCCAGGTCACGCCCGCGACGACGCCGAGCAGCAGCGGGAAGCCGATCAGCATGACGGTCAGCGCGGTGTTGACGGCGCTCTGCTCGGCGGACAGCGGGGCGCCCGCGTAGACGGTCAGCGCACCCTTGCCCGGGACCTCCACAGGGACCTCGGCGAACCGGTAGTCGGCCGTCTCCCCCTCGATGGTCGCGGAACCGTCGTGGAACTTGGCATTCCGACCGATCTCACCGGGTTCCAGGGACTGGTCGTCGGCGTCGTCGTCATCGTCGTCGTCGCCCGCCACCGGGCTGCGCCCCGGCGTCTGCGGCCGTACCGCGTCCGTGCCCGTCCCGCTGATCCGCTCCAGCTTCTCGCTGGCCGCGACGAGCCTGCCGTCCGCGTCGACGACCTGGACCGGCTGGTCGTCGTCCAGGGAGAGCTGGTCGTACGCCGTCCCGGCCGCGAGGTCGGCGGCCACCTCCCGCGCGGACCGCTCGGCCTGCGTGCCCGCCTCGCCGACGAGGTTGGACCGCAGGGACAGCAGGACGGCGGTACCGGCCGCGAGCAGTGCCACGGCGACGACGAGGGTGGCGCCGAGTGTCGCCCGGGAGCGTACCGAGCCGAAGAGCCGTCGTCTCACGCCGTCTCCAGCCGGTAGCCGGCGCCGCGCACCGTCCGGATGAGCCCGGCGCGCAGCTTGCGCCGCAGGGTGCTGACGTACACCTCGACGATGTTCGGGTCGCCCTCGTACGCGAAGTCCCAGACGTGCTCCAGGATCTCGGCCTTGGACACCACCTCGCCGGCCCGCAGCACGAGCTGCTCCAGGACCGCGAACTCCTTGGCGGTCAGAGCGACTTCGTCCTCTGCCAGGAAGACCCGGCGGGCGGCGGTGTCGACCTTCAGCTCGCCGTGGACGTGCACGGGCGAGGCCCCGGCGCCCTGCCGTCGCCGCATCAGGGCCGGCAGGGCGGACGACGACACCGACGACCGTCACGACAAGTCGGACCGTGCCGACGACGACCACGACGACCGCAGCGACGACTGACGAACGCTCGGCCGTCGTTCGGCTGCGGGCCCGTCGTGGCTGGTCGCGCCCACGCGGCGGAGCCGCATATCGATACAGCCCCGCGCCCCTTCGGGGGCGCTGCTCCGGCCGTCCGCTGAAGGCGCCGGCCGCGTAGCGATCGTCAGCCCGCCGTGATCCCCGCCACCAGCTCGTCCGCCGCCCCGTACGGATCCAGTTCCCCGGCCACGATCCGCTCCGCCAGCGCGCTCAGGCGGCGGTCGCCGTGGAGGTCGCCGATGCGTTCGCGGAGGGCGGTGACGGCGATGGTCTCGACCTCGCGGGAGGCGCGGGCGAGGCGGCGCTCGGCGAGGACGCCGTGCTCCTCCATCCAGGCGCGGTGCTTCTCCAGCGCTTCGAGGACCTCGTCGATGCCCTCGGCACGGGCGGCGACCGTCTTGACGATCGGGGGGCGCCAGTCGCCCGGGCCCCGGGACTCGCCGAGGCCGAGCATGTGGTTCAGTTCGCGGGCGGTCGCGTCGGCGCCGTCGCGGTCGGCCTTGTTGACGACGTACACATCGCCGATCTCCAGGATTCCGGCCTTGGCCGCCTGGATGCCGTCGCCCATGCCGGGGGCCAGGAGGACCACGCTCGTGTCCGCCTGCGAGGCGATCTCGACCTCCGACTGGCCGACGCCGACGGTCTCGACCAGGATCACGTCGCAGCCGGCCGCGTCCAGTACGCGGATCGCCTGCGGCGCGGACCACGCGAGGCCGCCCAGGTGGCCGCGCGTCGCCATGGAGCGGATGTAGACGCCGGGGTCGGAGGCGTGCTCCGACATGCGGACGCGGTCGCCGAGCAGGGCGCCGCCGGAGAACGGCGAGGACGGGTCGACGGCGAGCACGCCGACCCGCTTGCCCTGCTTGCGATACGCCGTCACCATCGCCGACGTAGATGTCGACTTGCCGACACCCGGTGAGCCGGTGAGGCCGACGACGTACGCGTTGCCCGTCAACGGGGCCAGCGCCGTCATGACCTCGCGGAGCTGCGGGGACGCCCCCTCCACCAGGGAGATCAGCCGGGCCACGGCCCGCGGCCGGCCTTCTCTGGCCTGGGCCACCAGCGTGGAGACGTCCTGCATCACAGCTCCGTTCAGCTCGCCTTCGAAATCGACATCAGGCCTTGGGTACCCGCACGACGAGCGCATCACCCTGCCCGCCGCCGCCGCACAGCGCGGCTGCGCCGACACCGCCGCCCCGGCGCTTCAGCTCCAGCGCCAGGTGCAGCACGAGGCGGGCGCCCGACATGCCGATCGGGTGGCCCAGGGCGATCGCGCCACCATTGACGTTCACCCTTTCGCTGGACACTCCGAGGTCCTTCATTGACTGGACGGCGACCGCCGCGAACGCCTCGTTGATCTCGATGAGGTCGAGGTCCGCGACCTCCAGGCCCTCCTTCTTCAGGGCGTGCAGGATCGCGTTCGACGGCTGCGACTGGAGAGAGTTGTCCGGACCGGCCACATTGCCGTGGGCGCCGATCTCGGCGATCCACTCGAGGCCCAGCTCCTGCGCCTTGGTCTTGCTCATCACGACCACGGCCGCCGCACCGTCGGAGATCTGCGAGGCCGAACCCGCGGTGATCGTGCCGTCCTTGGCGAACGCCGGGCGCAGCTTGCCCAGCGACTCGGCCGTCGTCTCGGCGCGGATGCCCTCGTCCTGGCTGAAGACGACCGGCTCGCCCTTGCGCTGCGGGATCTCGACCGGGGTGATCTCGGCCTCGAAGACGCCGTTCTTCTGGGCGGCCGCGGCGCGCTGGTGGGACAGGGCGGCGATCTCGTCCTGCTCGGGGCGCGCGATGCCCAGCTTCGTGTTGTGCTTCTCGGTCGACTGGCCCATGGGGACGTTCTCCCACGGGTCGGTCAGACCGTCGTACGCCATGGCGTCGAGCATCTCGATCGCCCCGTACTTGTATCCCTCGCGGGACTTCGGGAGCAGATGGGGGGCGTTGGTCATGGACTCCTGACCGCCGGCCACGATCACGTCGAACTCGCCGGCGCGGATCAGCTGGTCCGCGAGCGCGATCGCGTCGAGGCCGGACAGGCACACCTTGTTGACGGTGAGCGCCGGGACGTTCATCGGAATGCCCGCCTTGACCGCGGCCTGGCGTGCCGGGATCTGCCCTGCCCCGGCCTGGAGCACCTGGCCCATGATCACGTACTGCACCTGGTCGCCGCCGATCCCCGCACGGTCGAGGGCGGCCTTGATCGCGAAGCCGCCAAGCTCGGCCCCGGAGAACGACTTGAGCGAGCCGAGCAACCGGCCCATCGGAGTGCGGGCACCCGCGACGATGACGGATGTCGTGGTGTTCGTTCCAGACATGAGGTGCGATCCCCTTTCAGCTGCACAGCTGAGGAGTGAACGAGGGTTTACTTCGAATGTACTGAGCGGTAGTCCACCGCGTCATCCGGCAGTCGGTGTGATCGCGCGCACGTTGCGTAACCGCTCCCGTAGCGCTGCACTGACTTCATGCTGACGCGAATCGACCACATCGGGATCGCCTGCTTCGACCTCGACAAGACCGTCGAGTTCTACCGGGCCACGTATGGCTTCGAGGTGTTCCACTCCGAGATCAACGAGGAGCAGGGCGTACGCGAGGCCATGCTCAAGATCAACGATACGTCCGACGGCGGGGCGTCCTACCTCCAGCTCCTGGAGCCCACCCGCGAGGACTCCACCGTCGCGAAGTGGCTGGCGAAGAACGGGGAGGGCGTCCACCACATCGCCTTCGGCACAGCGGATGTCGACGCCGACGCCGCGGACATCAAGGACAAGGGCGTACGCGTGCTCTACGAAGAGCCCCGACGCGGCTCCATGGGGTCACGGATCACGTTCCTGCACCCAAAGGATTGCCATGGCGTCCTGACAGAACTGGTCACTTCGGCGCCTGTTGAGTCACCTGAGCACTGACCGCCGTACATATGGGCCGGTAGGGTTGGGGGCGGTCGCCGCTCAACCCTGTGGTGACCGCTGGCCGGGGTCCGGGTTTCGGGGGGCGAGCGTCGGGGCGGCAGCCCGTGCTCCGCCGTTGATCTGACACCATTCCCCGGGGGCCCCGTTCGGCGGATGGACGGTGCTCGTTTGGAGAGACTTGCGACCAGGGGACGGATGGGACCGCGCAGTGCGGGGCTACGAAAGCCAGGAGCGAGAGCCGGCGGCTGACGTCGACCACCTCTCTCGGTTCGAGGCCGAGATGGATCGGCTGAAGACCGAGCGGGAAAAGGCGATCCAGCACGCCGAGGACCTCGGCTACCAGGTCGAGGTGCTGCGCGCCAAGCTGCACGAGGCGCGGCGCACCCTCATGTCCCGGCCCGCCTACGAGGGCGGCGACATCGGCTACCAGGCCGAGCAGTTGCTGCGCAACGCCCAGATGCAGGCCGACCAGCTGCGGCTCGACGCCGAGCGGGAGATGAGCCAGGCCCGGGCGCAGACCCAGCGGATCCTCCAGGAGCACGCCGAGCAGGCCGCCCGGCTCCAGGCGGAGCTGCACCAGGAGGCGGTCACCCGCCGCCAGCAGCTCGACCAGGAGCTGGCCGAGCGCCGGCAGACCGTCGAGTCGCACGTCAACGAGAACGTGGCATGGGCCGAACAGCTGCGCGCCCGCAGCGAGCAGCAGGCCCGCCGGCTCCTCGAGGAGTCCCGCGCGGAGGCCGAGAAGGCCATGGCCACCGCCCGCGCCGAGGCCGAGCGGCTCACCGCCGAGGCCCGGCAGCGGCTGACCAGCGAGGCCGAGACGGCCCGCGCGGAGGCCGAGCAGTTGCTGCGCCGCGCCCGCACGGACGCCGAGCGGCTGCTGAACGCGGCGTCCACCCAGGCCCAGGAGGCCACGGACCACGCCGAGCAGCTGCGCAGTTCCACGACGAACGAGTCGGAGTCGGCCCGCCGTCAGGCCACCGAGATGAGCCGGGCCGCCGAGCAGCGGATGGCGGAGGCCGAGAAGGCGCTGCGCACGGCGCAGGCCGAGGCCGAGAAGGTGCTCACCGAGGCCAAGGAGGCCGCCGCCAAGGCCCTCTCCAGCGCCGAGGCGGCCAACGAGCAGCGCACGCGTACGGCAAAGGAGCAGGTCGCCCGGCTGGTCAGCGAGGCCACCAAGGAGGCCGAGGCCACCAAGACGGACGCCGAGCAGATCGTCTCGGACGCCCGTGCCGAGGCCGAGCGGATCGTCGAGGAAGCCGCCGAGAAGGCCCGCACCCTCACCGCCGAGGAGAGCGCGACCCAGCTGTCGAAGGCGGCCAAGACCGCCGAGGACGTCCTCAACAAGGCGCAGGAGGACGCGCAGAACACCACCAAGGCGGCTGCCGAGGAGGCCGAGCGGATCCGCCGCGAGGCGGAGGCCGAGGCCGACCGGCTGCGCGCCGAGGCGCATGACATCGCCGAGCAGCTCAAGGGCTCGGCGAAGGACGACACCAAGGAGTACCGCGCCAAGACGGTCGAGCTGCAGGAGGAGGCCCGCCGGCTGCGCGGCGAGGCCGAGCAGCTGCGCGCCGACGCGGTCGCCGAGGGCGAGAAGATCCGCGCGGAGGCCCGCAAGGAGGCCGTCCAGCAGATCGAGGAGGCGGCCAAGACCGCCGAGGAGCTGCTCTCCAAGGCGAGGGCCGACGCCGACGAGCTGCGCCAGACCGCCCAGTCGGACAGCGAGAAGGTCCGTACGGAGGCGATCGAGCGGGCGACGACGCTGCGCCGTCAGGCCGAGGAGACCCTGCAGCGCACCCGCCAGGAGGCCGAGCGGCACCGCGAGGAGGTCGTCGAGCAGGCCGAGGGCATCAAGGCGGACGCCGAGCGGGCCTCGCGTGAGCTGCGCGAGGAGACCGAGCGCGCCATAGAGGCCCGCCGCGCCGAGGCCGCCGAGGGACTGGCCCTGCTGCACACGGAGGCCGAGGAGCGGCTCGCGGCGGCAGAGCAGGCGCTGGCCGACGCCCGCGAGGAGGCCGCGCGGATCCGCCGCGAGGCCGCCGAGGAGACGGAGCGGCTGCGCTCCGAGGCCGCCGAACGGATCCGTACGCTCCAGGCGCAGGCCGAGGCGGAGGCCGAACGGCTGCGGGACGAGGCCGCGTCGGACGCGTCCGCCTCCCGCGCGGAGGGCGAGGCCATCGCCGTACGCCTGCGGTCGGAGGCCGCGGCGGAGGCCGAGCGGCTGAAGTCGGAGGCCCAGGACACCGCCGACCGGGTCCGCGCGGAGGCACAGGCCGCCGCCGAGCGGCTCGGCACGGAGGCCACGGAGACGCTGGCCGCCGCCCAGGAGGAGGCCGCCCGGCGCCGCCGCGAGGCCGAGGAACTCCTCGGCTCCGCGCGTCAGGAGGCGGACCAGGAGCGGCAGCGGGCCCGCGAGCAGAGCGAGGAGCTGCTGGCCTCCGCGCGCAACCGCGTGGAGGAGGCGCAGACCGAGGCGCTGAGGCTGATCGAGGAGGCCGACCGGCGCGCGACCGAGATGGTGTCGGCCGCCGAGCAACACGCCCAGCAGGTACGGGACTCGGTCGTCGGGCTGCACGAGCAGGCCCAGGAGGAGATCACCGGGCTGCGCTCCGCCGCCGAGCACGCGGCGGACCGTACCCGGCGCGAGGCGCAGGAGGAGGCCGACCGGGTTCGCGCGGACGCCTACGCCGAGCGGGAGCGGGCCAGCGAGGACGCGGGCCGTGTCCGGCGCGAGGCTGCCGAGGAGACGGAGGCCGCCAAGTCCCTTGCGGAGCGCACCGTTTCGGAGGCGATCGCGGAGTCGGAGCGGCTGCGTTCGGACGCGGCCGAGCACGCCCAGCGGGTGCGCACCGAGGTGTCGGACCTCACCGAGCAGGCCGAGCAGGACGCCTCGCGCACCCGGGCGGACGCCCGCGAGGACGCCAACCGCATCCGGTCGGACGCGGCGACGCAGGCGGACACCCTCATCACCGAGGCGCGGTCCGAGGCGGAGCGGCTGGCCACGGAGACGGCCGCCCAGGCCGAGCAGCGGCTGTCGGACGCGACCAGCGACGCGGAGCGGCTGCGCGCGGAGGCCGCCGACACCGTCGGCGCGGCCCAGCAGCACGCCGAGCGGGTCCGGGCCGAGTCGGCGCGGGTCAAGGCGGAGGCCGAAGCGGAGGCCGAGCGGCTGGTCAACGGCGCACGCGAGGAGGCCGAGCGCGCCCTCGACGAGGCCCGCAAGGAGTCCAACAAGCGGCGCTCCGAGGCCGCCGAGCAGGTCGACAAGCTCATCACGGAGACCACGGCCGAGGCGGACAAGCTGCTCACCGAGGCGCAGCAGCAGGCGCACAAGACGACGGCCGAGGCGGAGGCGCAGGCCGACACGATGGTCGGCGCCGCCCGCAGCGAGGCCGACCGGCTGGTGTCCGAGGCGACCGTCGAGGGCAACGCGATGGTGGAGAAGGCCCGTACGGACGCGGACGAGTTGCTCGTCGGCGCCCGCCGGGACGCCACCGCGATCCGGGAGCGCGCCGAGGAGCTGCGCGACCGCATCACGACGGAGATCGAGGAACTGCACGAGCGGGCCCGCCGTGAGTCGGCCGAGACGATGAAGTCGGCGGGCGACCGCTGCGACGCGCTCATCAAGGCCGCCGAGGAACAGCTCGCCAAGGCGCAGGCGAAGGCCAAGGAGCTGGTCTCGGAGGCCAACTCCGAGGCGGGCAAGGTCCGTATCGCCGCGGTCAAGAAGGCCGAGGGGCTGCTCAAGGAGGCCGAGCAGAAGAAGGCGACGCTCGTCAGGGAGGCCGAGGAGCTCAAGGCCGAGGCGATCCGCGAGGCGAAGCGCACGGTCGAGGAGGGCAAGCGCGAGCTGGAGACGCTGGTGCGGCGCCGCGAGGACATCAACGCCGAGATCTCCCGCGTCCAGGACGTCCTGGAGGCGCTCGAGTCCTTCGAAGCGCCGTCCGCGGGCAAGGACGGCGCGGTCAAGGCGGGTGCGACGGTCGGCGCCCCCCGATCGGGTGGCAAGTCGCCGGAGAGCTAGCGCAGTCGAGGAGTTTCGGTGTCTTCTGGGGCCTTTGACCAAGTCTTTGGCAAGCCGTCTGAGGGTTAGCCACCCAAAAGGGGTGTCATTCTCCAGATCAAACACGCATCCGCTCGATGACACACCGCTTCGGCCCCTAGGATTCCACCTATCACCTCACCGGTCTCTTTCGACAGGAACCCCATGAGCGACACTTCCCCCTACGGCTTCGAGCTTGTGCGGCGTGGGTACGACCGCGCTCAGGTGGACGAACGGATCTCCAAGCTCGTCTCCGACCGTGACAGCGCTCTCGCCCGCATCACCGCTCTGGAAAAGCGCATCGAGGAGCTCCACCTCGAAACGCAGAACGCCCAGGCTCAGGTGAACGACGCCGAGCCGTCGTACGCGGGCCTCGGCGCGCGAGTCGAGAAGATCCTTCGCCTCGCCGAGGAAGAGGCCAAGGATCTGCGCGAGGAGGCCCGCCGCGCAGCCGAACAGCACCGCGAACTCGCCGAGTCGTCGGCCCAGCAGGTCCGCAACGACGCAGAATCGTTCGCTGCGGAGCGCAAGGCCAAGGCGGAGGACGAAGGCGTCCGGATCGTCGAGAAGGCCAAGAGTGACTCCGCCCAGCTGCGTGCCGAGGCGCAGAAGGACGCGCAGTCCAAGCGCGAGGAGGCGGACGCCCTCTTCGAGGAGACCCGCGCCAAGGCCGCGCAGGCCGCCGCCGACTTCGAGACGAACCTCGCCAAGCGCCGCGAGCAGTCCGAGCGCGACCTGGCCTCCCGTCAGGCCAAGGCCGAGAAGCGTCTCGCCGAGATCGAGCACCGCGCGGAGCAGCTGCGCCTGGAGGCGGAGAAGCTGCGCACGGACGCCGAGCGCCGCGCCCGCCAGACGGTGGAGACGGCTCAGCGCCAGGCCGAGGACATCGTGGCCGACGCCAACGCCAAGGCCGACCGCATCCGTTCGGAATCCGAGCGCGAGCTGGCCGCCCTCACCAACCGCCGCGACAGCATCAACGCCCAGCTGACCAACGTGCGCGAGATGCTGGCGACCCTCACGGGTGCCGCGGTGGCCGCGACCGGTGCGCCCGCCGCCGAGGACGAGCCGATCTCCCGCGGGGTGCCGGCTCAGCAGACCCGGTGAGCGAGTGAGTTAGTACGGCCGAGGCCCGCATCCCTGCGCAGGGGATGCGGGCCTTTGTCACATCCGCTTCGCGGGTGACGGCTTCGGCGATTGTTGCCACATCCGTCGGCTTCGGTTTGCCAGTCCGGGTGGCATCCGCCGAACGCCCGATTTAGCGTGGCCGCATGATTGAGCTCGAGGGGCTGACCAAGCGGTACGGCGAGAAGGTGGCGGTCAACAACCTCTCCTTCACCGTCAGACCGGGAATCGTCACGGGGTTCCTCGGGCCGAACGGTGCGGGCAAGTCCACCACCATGCGGATGATTCTCGGGCTCGACCACCCCACCGGCGGGGACGTCCGCATCGACGGCAAGCACTATGACCAGCTGAAGGATCCGCTGACGTACATCGGCGCCCTGCTGGAGGCCAAGGCCTGGCACGGCGGGCGCAGCGCCTACAACCACCTTCTGTGCCTGGCGCAGAGCAACGGCATTCCGAGCAGCCGGGTGCGGGAGGTGCTGGAGACGGTCGGACTGACGGCGGTCGCGAAGAAGAAGACCAAGGGCTTCTCGATGGGCATGGGCCAGCGGCTCGGCATCGCCGGCGCGCTCCTCGGCGACCCGCGGATCCTGATGTTCGACGAGCCGGTCAACGGGCTCGACCCCGAGGGCATCCACTGGATCCGCAACCTCATGAAGTCGCTGGCCGCACAGGGCCGTACGGTCTTCGTCTCCTCGCACCTGATGAGCGAGATGGCGCTGACCGCCGACCACCTCGTCGTCATCGGCCAGGGCCGGCTGCTCGCCGACACCACCATGGCCGACTTCATCGCCCGCAACTCCCGGTCGTACGTCCGGATCCGCACTCCGCAGCGCGAGCGGCTGCTCGATGTGCTGCACGGAGCCGGGGTCACCGTCGTGGAGACCGGCAACGGAACCCTCGAGGTGGACGGCAGCAAGTCCGAGCAGATCGGCGAGCTGGCCGCGCAGCACCAGATCGTGCTGCATGAGCTGAGCCCGCAGCAGGCCTCCCTGGAGGAGGCGTTCATGCAGCTGACCGCCGAATCGGTGGAATACCACGCACACTCCGAAGCCCCCCGGCAAGAACCGTGGGGCAACGGCTGGAACAGGGAGGCCTGAGCATGGCGGCGACCCAGGTCATCCGCTCCGAGTGGACGAAGATCCGCTCCGTCGCGTCCACCGTCTGGACGCTCT
This sequence comes from Streptomyces sp. NBC_00457, assembly GCF_036014015.1. NCBI lineage: Bacteria > Bacillati > Actinomycetota > Actinomycetes > Kitasatosporales > Streptomycetaceae > Streptomyces > Streptomyces sp. NBC_00457. The sequence continues at coordinate 3,757,019 of NZ_CP107905.1, forward strand.
CCCTCGCCGTGGTGGTCACCATCGGCCTCGGCATCCTGATCTCGGCCCTGTCGAAGAGCGAGTTCGACAACATGAGCCGGCAGGACCAGCTCTCCTTCGACCCGACCTTCATCAGCTTCGCGGGCATGAGCCTCGGTCAGCTGGCGATGATCGTGTTCGGCGTGCTCGTCGTCTCGAACGAGTACAGCACCGGCATGATCCGCAGCTCGCTGGCCGCGGTGCCGCAGCGCGGCACCTTCCTGGTCAGCAAGATCGCGGTCGCCACCGGCCTCTGCCTGGCCGTCGGCCTCGTCACCAGCTTCGTCACGTTCTTCCTGGGACAGGCGATGCTCGGTGACCTCAAGGCCTCCATCGGCGACCCGGGCGTGCTGCGCGCGGTCATCGGCGGCGGGGTCTACATGACCCTCATCGCGATGTTCTCGATGGGCGTCGCCGCGATGCTGCGCTCACCGATGCTGTCGCTGGGCATCCTGATGCCGTTCTTCTTCCTCATCTCCAACATCCTCGGCAACGTCTCGGCGACGAAGAAGATCGGCCAGTACCTGCCCGACCAGGCCGGCAGCAAGATCATGCAGGTGGTCACACCGGTCGACGACGACGCCCCGTACGGCCCCTGGGGCGGGCTCGCGATCATGGCATTGTGGGTGGTCGTGGCGCTTGTGGGCGGTTATGTACTGCTGAAGAAACGGGACGCCTGAACCTTACGGTTTTGCTTCATCTTGAAGGGAACCGTCAGTGCCCGGATATCCTCCTAACCCTTACGGGGGGCGTGTGCCCCGCTGTCCTGAACCTTTTTGATGGGTGCGGAGCATGATCGAGGCAGTCGGCCTGACCAAGCGCTACGGCGACAAGACCGCTGTGTACAACCTCTCCTTCCAGGTGCGGCCCGGGGCCGTCACCGGCTTTCTCGGGCCGAACGGCTCGGGCAAGTCGACGACGATGCGGATGATCCTCGGCCTGGACAACCCCACCTCGGGGCAGGTGACGATCGGCGGCTACCCCTATCGCAAGCTGCCCAACGCCCCCCGCCAGGTCGGCGCGCTGCTCGACGCCAAGGCCGTGCACGGCGGCCGGGCCGCCCGCAACCACCTGCTCTGCCTCGCCCAGCTGTCCGGCATCCCGGCCCGCCGCGTGGACGAGGTGCTCGGCGTGGTCGGCCTGCAGGACGTGGCCAGGAAGCGCTCCAAGGACTTCTCCCTCGGCATGGGCCAGCGCCTCGGCATCGCCGCCGCGCTGCTCGGCGACCCCCAGGTGCTGCTGTTCGACGAGCCGGTCAACGGCCTCGACCCCGAGGGCATCCTCTGGGTGCGCAACCTGATGAAGGCGCTCGCGGCGGAGGGCCGTACGGTCTTCGTCTCCTCGCACCTGATGAGCGAGATGGCGGTGACCGCCGACCACCTCATCGTGATCGGCCGCGGGCAGCTGCTCGCCGACATGCGCATCACGGACTTCATCTCGGCGAACTCCGCCGACTTCGCGCGCGTGCGCACGCCCGACACCGAGCCGCAGCTGCGCGAGAAGCTGACCACCGCGATCACCGAGGCGGGCGGGCACGTGCTGCCCGAGCAGGACGGCGCGCTGCGGGTGACCGGGCTGCCGCTGCCCCGCATCAGCGACATCGCGCACGAGTCGGACGTACGCCTGTGGGAGCTGTCGCCGCACCAGGCCTCGCTGGAGGAGGCGTACATGCGGATGACGCAGGGCGCCGTCGACTACCGCTCGACGGTCGACCAGAAGGAGGGGCTGATGCAGCCCCTGCCGCCCGGCGCGCAGCCGCCGATGCCGGTACCGGGCCAGGGCCAGCCCGGCTGGTACGCCCCGCCGCCGCCCCAGCAGGGCGGGCAGCCGTTCGCCCCGCCGGCCGCGCAGGGACAGGGCCTGTACGGCGCTCCTGCCGCCCCCGGCCCGGGACAGCCCAACCCGTACGCCCAGCCCGCGCCGCCGGCTCAGCAGCCCGCGCCCTCGCAGTCGGCGCCCGCACCCCAGCAGCCCGCTGCCGCGCCCGCCCAGCCCCCCGCCGCCCCCGCGCAGCCCGCCGCCGCCCCGACCAAGCCCGAGGACGCCCGATGAGCACGCCCCAGCCCCCGACGCAGCAGGCCGCGCCCGCGTGGCAGGCTGCCCCCGGTTCGCCGTACCCGACGTACACCTCGCCGATCCCCGTCGTCCGGACGCACCTCGGGCACGCCCTCGCCTCGGAGTGGACCAAGATCCGGTCGGTGCGCTCCACGATGTGGACGCTGGGCGTGTTCGTGCTGCTCGTCGTCGGCATCGGGCTGGCGGCCGGCGCGCTGGTCGCCAACGCGGCCGACAGCGGCCTGGGCGACGAGAACCCGCTGGCCCTGGGCTTCTTCGGAGTGCTCCTCGGCGTCATGTGCATCATCACCCTCGGGGTGCTGACCACGGCCTCGGAGTACGGCACGGGCATGATCCGTACGACGATGACCGCGTGCCCCTCGCGCGGGCGGGTGATGGCCGCGAAGGCGATCGTGTTCTTCACGGTGGCGTTCGTGGTGACGCTGGTGGCGACCACGTTCGTGGCCGTCGCCCAGGTGGGCATGGTGACCGACGCACGGGATCCGTCCGGCGCAGAATGGCTGAAGGGCACGCTCGGTGTGTCCCTCTACATCGCGCTGCTCGGACTGCTCTCGCTCATCATCGGCTCGATCATCCGGCACTCGGCCGGCGCCATCACCGTCATGATCGGCGTCGTCCTGGCCCCGCTGGTCATCGCGCTGTTCATGTTCTCGCAGTCGCTGCGGGACCTGCAGGAAGCCCTGTTCGAGTACTCGATCCCGAACCAGCTCAGCGTCTTCTACTCCAACTCCCTCACCGAGACCGGCCCGTCCGGCTGGGACCCGCTGTGGATCGTCCTCGGCGTGACGGCAGTGGCGTTCGTCGGTGCCTATGCCCTGCTGGAGCGGCGGGACGTCTGAGAGTCCCGTCAGAACTTCGGCGCGTTCCTGGACCGCTGCACCCGTGTGGTGCGGCGGTCCTTCGCGTTCCAGCACGCCTTGTGCCAGTGGCGGCGGTCGTCGACGCCCGAGTGGTCCGGCCAGGCGACCACGTGCGGGACACCGGAGGGGATCAGCTGGTCGCAGCCGGGGCAGCGGTACATCTTGCCCTGCGCACTGGCCCCGGCCACGTGCCGCACGTTCCACTCCTCGCCCCGCCAGCTCTCCCTCGACTCCCAGCCGCCGTACCGGCCCGGCCGGTCGTCCTCGGCGCTCCGGCCGGACGACTCACTGCCCTTGGGTCGGTTGCGACGCGGGGACACGGAACACCTCACGGGGCTATACAGGAAGCACGGGCCAGAAACAGCCTACGCGGCGCAGTCAGGGGTACGCGTAGAGCACCAATCATCGCAAGTCCCCCTCCAGGCCCTTCCCTTCCCGATCCCCTGTCGACCCCTCCTCGACCCGTCCTCGAACCGTCCTCGGCCCGTTTCTTGATCGATTCTCCAGACAATCCGCAAATCTCTTCGCCAGGCCGTGTCCTCGGCACGTGTCAGACGGTTATGCCCGGTGGGGGAGCTCCGTGTCGGAGCCAAGGAAGCAGGAAAAGCAATGCGCGTAGGAAGTTTCGTGTTGGCGGCCCAGTTCCCGGGCCAGGGCCAGGGGGAGGCGCTGCACCGCGCGGTCCGCTCGGCCGAGGTGGCGGAGGAGGCGGGGCTCGACGCGGTATGGCTGGCCGAGCACCACTTCGTGCCGTACGGCACCTGCCCCTCGGCGATCACGCTGGCCGCGTTACTGCTCGGCCGCACCCGACGCCTGAGGGTCGGTACGGCGGTCAGCGTGCTGCCCACCGTCCACCCCGTCGCCCTCGGCGAGCAGGCCGCGCTGCTGCACATGACGAGCGGCGGGCGCTTCTCGCTGGGCGTCGGGCGCGGCGGGCCCTGGGTCGACCTGGAGGTGTTCGGCTCGGGTCTGAAGGCGTACGAGAAGGCGTACCCGGAATCACTCGATCTGCTGTTGCGCTGGCTCAGCGAACCCTCGGTGGGGGCGGACGGGGACCGCTTCGCCTTCCGTGAAGTGGCCGTCGTACCCAGGCCGTCGGAGTCCCTGACCGGCGCCCCGGGCCCCGAGGTCGTCCTCGCGTGCACCTCACCGGCGAGCGTGCGGCTGGCCGCCGAGCGCGGGCTGCCGATGCTGCTCGGGATGCACGTCGGGGACGAGGAGAAGGCCGAGATGATCGCCCTGTGGCGAGGGCACGCGCGCGCGTGCGGGCGGCCGGCGGACGAGATCCTCGGCGCGGCCCATGTCTCCGCCGGCATCTGCCAGATCGCCGACCGGCGCTCCGAAGCGGTGGAGACGCTGCTGAAGGCGATGCCGGGCTGGCTGAAGCAGGGCCTGGACGCCCACGTGACGGTCGACGGCCGGGCGCGGCAGATGCGCGACCCGCTGGCCTACACTGAACTCCTCTGCGGACTGCACCCGGTGGGCACCCCGCGGCTGTGCGCCGACCGCCTCGCGGCGACCAGCGAGCGGACCGGTATCAACCGCTTCGCGCTGCTCGTCGAAGGCTCGGGCGACCTCGCGGCCACCGAGGAGAACGTCCGCCGGCTCGGCGCCGAAGTGCTCCCGCACCTCGGGTGAACGGGCCTGCCCGGCGGGGAGCTTGCCGCTCCAGTACTGAATGCACCTCCCGCGTACGGAGCGGCAAGCAAAGCGGCTCGCTCCTCAGCAGTCCCGGAACTCCGGCGACTGATTGAGCAGCTGACTGCGGACCGAGGTGAAGCGGGCCAGCTTCTCGTCGACCGAGGAGTCGAGCGGGAACACCGCCACCCGGTGGCAGTTCTGGAAGGCCAGCCGGACACCGAAGTGCCGTTGCAGCGCGCCGCGGATCGCGTCACTGGCAAGCGCACGCAGCAGCTGGCCGCGTGCCTGCTCGTCCGGCGGGGGCGTCTGGTTGTCGGCGAACGCACCGCCGTCCACCTTCAGCTGGGCCACCAGGGAGCTGATCATCTCCCACGCGTAGGGCAGGGAGGTCCGGACGCAGTCGACGAATTCCGCTTCGTCGACCTCGCCTCGCTCGGCCTGTTCGAGTAGGGCCGGTGAGACGTCGAGCGACATGGGTTCTCCTCTCGCACCCCCGGATCACAGGGGTTGCCGGACAGGGCAGGGAGTTCGCGATACCGAGCACGCTGCGTACACACACCGCGACCTCCCGTTTAATACGGTAAGCAACGTACGGTGACGGCACCAGCAGATTGCGTACATGCAGCGGTCTCAATAGGCGCACAATCGGCCACAAACGAACAGGGGTACACCAGGGCGAATCGCGTGCACAGGGAGCCGTCGAGTAGCGTTGCCGACCATGCGTCTCGTCATTGCCCGGTGTTCCGTCGACTACGCGGGCCGGCTCACCGCTCATCTCCCCTCGGCGCCCCGCCTGATCCTGGTGAAGGCGGACGGCAGCGTCTCGATTCACGCGGACGACCGGGCCTACAAGCCTCTGAACTGGATGTCGCCGCCCTGCACACTGAAAGAGGGCGAGGGCGACGACGAAGGCGTCTGGACCGTCATCAACAAGGCGGGCGAGAAGCTCATCATCACCATGGAGGAGGTCCTGCACGACTCCTCGCACGAACTGGGCGTGGATCCCGGCCTGATCAAGGACGGCGTGGAAGCACACCTTCAGGAACTGCTCGCCGACCGCATCGACACCCTCGGCGAGGGCTACACCCTGATCCGCCGCGAGTACATGACGGCCATCGGCCCCGTGGACATCCTCTGCCGCGACGCCGACGGCCAGACCGTCGCGGTCGAGATCAAGCGGCGCGGCGAGATCGACGGCGTGGAACAGCTCACCCGCTACCTGGAACTCCTCAACCGCGACCCCCATCTCGCCCCGGTCCGCGGCATCTTCGCCGCCCAGGAGATCAAGCCCCAGGCCCGCGTCCTCGCCACCGACCGCGGCATCGGCTGCCAGGTCCTGGACTACGACGCGATGCGGGGCATCGAGGACGACAAGCTGCGGCTGTTCTGAGGGTTCTGAGGTTTCCGAGTTTTCTACGACGACGAGGGCCGGGTCCGTGTGAAACGGACCCGGCCCTCGTGCGCTGCGCGGGACGTCAGATGCCGTCGACCGAACTGCTGGGGCTGCTTGCCTCGCTGGTGGTCTCGGCGGGGGCGCTTGAACTGGCGGTGGTGGAGTTGGACGGGGGCGGCGACGGCATGGATGTGGTCGGCGTCGGGCTGGGAGACGTCGGAGTCGGCGTCGGAGTCGGAGACGTCGGCGGCTTCGAAGACGTAGGCGGCTTCGTCGTAGGCGTGTCTGACGGGGTCTTCGTCGGCGACGGCGACGTGTTGCCCCCGCCTCCCGGCTTCTTCGTCCCGCTCGGGTCGTCCGAAGGCTCGCCCGTGTCCGTGTCCGTCGGCGCCGGTTCGGTCGGGGTACCGGTCGCCGCGCCGACGCCACCGGAGTCGTCGTCGTCTTCGTTGTCGTCCGCCTTGTCGGCGCCGATGCTGTCGTTGCCGACGCCCTGGCTGACGGACGGGTTGGGGCCGACCTCGTTGGACGGGGTGGTCGGGTCGTTGTCGGAGGTGGCGCCGAGGGTCACGACCGTGCCGAGGACGGCCGCGAGGAGGACGCCCGCGCCGGCGGCCACGAGGTTGCGCCGGGCGAGGCCACGGAGGCCGCCGCGGCCCTTGTGCGCCGCCGGGCCGGATGGGGAGCGGTGGGTGACGAGGGTCGCGGGCTCGGAGGCGGGCGGCTGAAGCGGCGGGAACGCCGCCGGGGTGCCGCCGGGCGGTGACTGCGACTCCTCGTAGCGGGCGTCCGGCACCTCCTCCCCGGCCATGGCGGCGACACCGATCGGCGTGCCGGAGCGGTCCGCGACCAGGGCGAGGGCGCGGCGTCCCGCGACGGTGCCGCGCTTGTCGGCGACCGCTCCGCGCAGGCCGATGGAGGCCTCCAGCTCGGCGCGGGCCCGGTCGAGCTGTCCCGCGCAGAGCGCGAGGATGCCCAACTCGTGGTGGAAGTAGGCCTGTTCGGACACCTCGCCGGTGAGCCGGGAGGCCTCGGAGCCATAGCGCAGGGCCCGCTCCCAAGCGCTCCAGTGCAGGCCCGCGGCGAACGCGGGCGCGGCCGTGCGGGCCAGCTGCACGGTGACGCTCTCCTCCCCCTCCGCCGGGGGCGTGGTCACCGGTGCGAGGACACCGAGAGCGGCGAGCACGGCGTCCGCCTCGGCGCACACCCGCTCCGGGGTGACCGAGGGATGTCCGGCCCACCAGGCGTAGTGCTGGGCGGCGGTGAGGGCGCGGGCCGGTACGTCGTCGCCGTATCCGACGGCCTCGAGCTGGGTCTGCACCCCGGCGGCCAGCCGGTAGCGGGAGCCGACCGGGGAGACCAGGGCGCAGCTCAGCAGCTCGCCGAGGGCGGCGTCCGCGTGGGTGTCGCCGACGAGGGCGGGCAGATGCGCCTGGTGCGGCACCTCGCCGCCGAGCGCGACGGCGAACCGCAGGGTGGCCCGCGCCGACTCGCTCAGCCGGGAGGCGAGCAGCGCGGCGGGCGCGGCTCCCTCGGCGAGCGACGGCAGCGGTACGTCGTGACCGTCGCCGGCCTCGAAGGGCGCGTCGACCGGGGCGTCCTGGAAGACACCGAACTCGTCGAAGGCCTCGGCGCCGGCGCGCAGTCCGTCGCGCTGGCGCAGCAGGGCACCGGCCTGGACGAAGCGCAGCGGCAGCCCCTCGGACTCGAACCAGAGGTCGCCGGCCCAGTTCGCCTCGTCCTCGGTGAGGACACGGCCGACGGCCTGCTCGAGCAGTTCCACCCCGCCCGCGCGGTCGAGGCCGCTGAGGAAGACCTCCTCGACGGCCGAGTCGGCGGACGGCGCGGGCACGTCCGGGGTGGCGCCGATCAGGAAGGCGCACTCCGGGGTCGCGTCCAGCAGTTCGTCGAGCGCGGCGCCGCCGAACTCGATGTCGTCCAGGACGACGACCGCGCCGACCTCCCGGAGGAGTTCGCGCAGTTCGTCCCGGTCGGGGCGGTGCAGCGGCGCGTTGTGGACGGCGTAGAAGAGGTCGTGGAGCAGGTCGTTCGGCGTGCGGTGGTTGCCGTTGAGACGGACGACGCCGTCGGGGGCGAGGTCCGCGCAGTCCTCGGCGACCACGTCGAGGAGGGCGGTGCGGCCGGAGCCGGCGGCGCCGGTGAGCCGTACGGAGCGGCCGCGGGCGAGCAGCCGTACGAGCCGCTCGCGTTCCTCCTGGCGGGCCAGCAGCGGCTGTGCGGGCCGGCTGGGACCGGGCGGTACGGGCGGCATGGCCGCGCGGTCCACCTCGGCGCGCTCGGCCGCGGTGAACTTGGCGGGCCGACTGGGCCGCTCGCCCGGCGGGCAGGCCTCGATCTCGCTGCCGTCGACGGGATTGACGGTGAGCAGGAAGTCGCCCGACACGAGTTGCACGGTGCGGGCGAGTGCGGGTGAGTGCTGTCCGAAGTCCGGTGAGAGGGATTCCCTGGGCTGGCGCTGGGGCGGTGTGTCACCGTCGCCGTCGCGGCCGTACTCCTCGAGTCCCCGGTTGTTCGAGTCCATAGGTTCCAAGCCCCCCAAAAGCGTCGTGTGCCGGCACCGGCCCCTCCCGGCCTGTTGCACACCGCGCTGTATCGCTTCTGGTCCGGGCCCGCTCGAAGGGATGACTGGGAGCGGGCGACCGAACCCTAAACCTTCGCACAGTATCTACGACAGTCCGGGGTCCCGCGCGGTCCGGGACGTCGCGGTCTCGTGAGGATTGTGCGCGCCGTACGTGTCACATCCGCAACGTCCGACCCACCGCGTACCACTGACGCCGGGTGTCACACGCGGGGCAGCGACTCCACCCCGATGCCGCCCTCGATCGCCAGGATCCGGTGCAGCCGGGTCGCCACCAGCAGGCGCTGCATCTGCGGCGGTACGTCGCGCAGCACCAGGCGCCGGCCGCAGCGGCCGGCCCGTCGGTGGGCCCCCATGATCACACCGAGTCCGGTGGCGTCCCAGGAGTCCAGCTCGGACAGGTCCAGTACCAGATCGCCGGCTCCGTCGTCGACGGCCGAGTGCAGGACCGTACGGGCGTCCGCCGCGCTGCGGACGTCGAGGCGGCCCCCGACGACCAGCTCGGCGTGGTCGCCCCTGATGAACATATGCGCTCCCCGTGGTGCGTCTGTTGTCTCCGCGTGGTGATGCCCGGTGATGCAACCTCTGACTGTGAGAAGCGGTCCGAGGTTGCCATCTGTAAGCGAACCGATACCGAATTCACCCCACGGAGTGATGCTCCAGGGGCATGTGCGGTTTCAGTGCTTGTAGAACCCCTGCCCGCTCTTGCGCCCGATGTCACCGGCGTCAACCATCCGGCGCATCAGCTCGGGCGGAGCGAACTTCTCGTCCTGGGACTCGGTGTAGATGTTGCTGGTGGCGTGCAGCAGGATGTCGACGCCCGTCAGGTCGGCGGTGGCCAGCGGTCCCATCGCGTGGCCGAAGCCCAGCTTGCAGGCGAGGTCGATGTCCTCGGCGGTCGCGACGCCCGACTCGTACAGCTTCGCGGCCTCGACGACGAGGGCGGAGATCAGACGGGTGGTCACGAACCCGGCGACGTCCCGGTTGACGACGATGCAGGTCTTGCCCACGGACTCGGCGAACTCCCGTGCGGTGGCGAGGGTTTCGTCGCTCGTCTTGTACCCGCGGACCAGCTCGCACAGCTGCATCATCGGCACCGGTGAGAAGAAGTGCGTACCGACGACCCGCTCCGGGCGCTCCGTCACGGCCGCGATCTTGGTGATCGGGATGGCGGAGGTGTTGGAGGCGAGGACGGCGTCGTCCTTCACCAGCTTGTCGAGGGCGCGGAAGATCTCGTGCTTGACTTCCAGCTTCTCGAAGACGGCCTCGACGACGATGTCGGCGTCCGCGGCGGCGTCCAGATCGGTGGTCGCGGTGATCCGGGCGAGGGCGGCGTCGGCGTCGTGCGCCTCCAGCTTGCCCTTGCTCACGAACTTGTCGTACGACGCCTTGATCCCGTCGGTGCCCCGCTTCAGCGCCTCATCGGTGACGTCGCGCAGAACGACGTCCCAGCCCGCCTGCGCGGAGACCTGGGCGATGCCGGAACCCATCAAGCCGGCGCCGATGACGGCGAGCTTCCGTGCCACTGTGCGACTCCCCTTTGAATACTCACAGCCTCTTTATTTATGCCTCTCGGGCGGACCCTAGCGGCAGTGAGGGCGCTGTGTGATCGGTTAGTAACGCGCGTCACGTGTCTCCTGACGCACATCACACCGTGGAGTACCGCCGACTTGTAACTACGCTGGCCATATGGTCAATCTGACGCGCATTTACACCAGGACCGGCGACCAGGGCACCACCGCCCTCGGGGACATGAGCCGGGTGCCCAAGACGGATCTGCGGATCTCCGCGTACGCCGACGCCAACGAGGCGAACGCGGTGATCGGGACGGCGATCGCGCTGGGCGGGCTGGACGAGGAGATCGTCAAGGTCCTCACCCGCGTGCAGAACGACCTGTTCGACGTGGGGGCGGACCTGTCGACGCCGGTGGTGGAGAAGCCCGAGTTCCCGCCGCTCCGGGTCGAGCAGTTCTACATCGACAAGCTGGAGGCGGACTGCGACCGCTTCAACGAACGGCTGGAGAAGCTGCGCTCCTTCATCCTCCCCGGCGGCACCCCGGGCGCGGCCCTGCTCCACCAGGCCTGCACGGTCGTACGGCGGGCGGAGCGGTCGACGTGGGCCGCGCTGGAGGTGCACGGAGAGGTCATGAACCCCCTCACCGCGACCTACCTCAACCGGCTGTCGGACCTGCTCTTCATCCTGGCGAGGACCGCGAACAAGGGCGCGGGAGACGTCTTGTGGGTCCCCGGCGGCGAACGCTGAGGAAACGCCCTCCGGCCGGGGGTCCGGCCCGCCGCGCAGCGGCCATCAGTTGGAGTGTCCCCCGGGAGATGCAGCATCCTTGCGCGGACGGCCAACAAGGACGTCGGGGACGTGCTGTGGGTCCCGGGTGGGGAGCGCTGACGCCGGTTCCTTCCGGGGCCAGACCGTGTAGGAGAGGGCGATCAGGCCGTAGATGCCGACCGTGCGCACCGCCACCCACTGGAAGGAGCGCAGGGAGCTGACGTCCCCGGAGTCGCCGACGTACCAGACGGCGAGTTGGAGGAGCGCGAGGGCCACCGCGCCGCCGAACACCGCCCGCAGCCACAGCTTCGCCTCGTGCCGGGCGCGGGCGCGGCCGTAGCGCGGCGGCTTCGGCGGGGGCGGGCCGCCGCCCAGGCGATGGGCGGCGTGGCCGTCGAGCCAGCGGATCGTGTAGTGGCCGAACGCGACGGTGTAGCCGATGTAGAGCGCCGCCACGCCGTGTTCCCAGCTGGGCTCGGCGCCGTTCTTCAGGTCGATCGCCGTCGCGACGAACAGGACCAGCTCGAGCACGGGCTCGCACAGCAGCAGCACCACGCTCGTACGGCGCCACTTCAGCAGATAGCGGACGGCCAGGCCCAGGGCGAGGAGCACCCAGAACCCCACCTCACAGGCGATGATCAACGCGACGATCACGGCTCACTCCCTTCGGTCACCCTTCAAGGCTCCCGGCGGGCCGGGGCCGTTGCGTCGTCGCCGGTGACGAACTCCCCGTACATCGAAAGATGCAGTCCCGGACCGTTCCCGGGCATCAGGCGCCCAAGCGCGGCGCCGTGTTGGATGGAGTCATGGCCGTCCCGCTCCCCCGCCCGCACCCGGACGACGTGCGCATCGCCTGCGCCGGTCTGCTCGGCGGGCTGCTGCTCTGGGGCGTGGGCCTCGGCGTCCGGGGGCCCAGGGATCCGATCATCCTCTGGGACGGACGCTGGCCCATCCTCGTACCGCTCGTCGTGATGGCGGGCTGCGAGCTGCTGCGCCGCACCTGTCCGCGTACGGGCCTCCTCATCGGCGTCGCCGCGCTCACCGTCGACACCATCACCCAGGGCAACCTGGTCACCTGGGTGATGTTCACGGACCTGGTCTACGCGGCCGTCCTGTACAGCCCACCCGCCGCCGCCCGCCGGGTGCTGTGGATCACCGGGGTGATGACGGTGGTCGGGACGTTGGTGTCCCTCGCCACCTGGCGCAAGCCCGAGGCGCTGCTGGTCGGCGTGGTCGTCGGGCTGGTGGCGTACACCCCCGCGGCCACCGGCTGGATCGTCCGCAACCACCGCGACGCCGCCGAGGCCGCCCGGCTGCGTGCCGAGCAGACCGCGCTGCTCGCCGAGATGGACCGCACCCAGGCGGTCACCGCCGAGCGCGCCCGGATGGCCCGGGAGCTGCACGACATGGTCGCCAACCATCTCTCCGCGATCGCCATCCACTCCACCGCCGCGCTCTCCCTGGACGACCCGAAGACCACCCAGGACGCCCTGGCCGTCATCCGCGAGAACAGCGTCGAAGGGCTCGCCGAGATGCGGCGGCTGATCGGCATCCTGCGCGACGACAGCGGCGACCTGGAACCCACCGCGGCCCCGACGCTCGACGGGCTCGGCTCGCTGGTCGAGGGCGCCCGCGCCAACGGCCTCGACGTCGGCCTCGACACCGAGCACGCCGACTCCCTCCCCGCCCCGGTGGAGCTGGCGGCGTACCGCATCGTCCAGGAGTGCCTGACCAACGCCCTCAAGCACGCGGGGCCCGGCCGGGTCACGGTCACCCTGAGGCAGCGGGACGGCTCGCTGGCCATCGCCGCGATCAGCCCGTACGGCCGTCAGGACGGCCCCCGTGCCCCCGGCTCCGGCGCCGGACTCGTCGGCATGCGGGAGCGGACGGCCCTGCTGGGCGGCACGTTCGAGGCGGGCCCCGAGGACTCCGCGGACGGCAAGATCTGGGCCGTACACGTCACGCTCCCCGTCACCGACCATCCGCAAGGAGACCCCGAATGATCCGAGTGCTCGTCGCCGAGGACCAGTCGGCCGTGCGCGCCGGTCTCGTCCTCATCCTGCGCAGCGCGTCCGACATCGAGGTGGTCGGCGAGGCGGCGGACGGCGAGCAGGCGGTCGCGCGGGCCCGTGTACTGCGGCCGGACCTGGTGCTGATGGACGTTCAGATGCCGCGCCTGGACGGGGTGTCGGCGACCCGGCAGGTCGTGGCCGAAGGGCTGGCGGATGTGCTGGTCCTGACCACCTTCGACCTCGACGAGTATGTCTTCGGGGCGCTGCGGGCGGGCGCGTCCGGCTTCCTGCTCAAGAACACCGACGCCAAGGATCTGCTGGACGCGGTACGGACGGTGGCGCGCGGCGAGGGCATCGTCGCCCCGGCCGTCACCCGGCGCCTGATCGCCGAGTTCGCCGCCCGCCCCGCACGGGAACCGAAGCCCGAACCGGCGGCGCTTGACACCCTCACCCGGCGCGAGCGCGAGGTGCTGTCCTGTCTCGGCGAGGGACTGTCGAACGCCGAGATCGCCGGCCGCCTCGACATGGCGGAGGCGACCGTGAAGACGCACGTCAGCAGGCTGCTGGGGAAGCTGGAGCTGCGCAGCCGGGTGCAAGCGGCGGTGCTGGCACAGGAGTTGGGGATCTAGCGGAACGGGGCCGCCGCGCAGGAGCCGATCAAGAGCCGCTCCAGAGCCATTCAAGACCAACTGGTCTGGACCTATTGACCTGTGGTCCAGACCTTTCTATTCTCGCGGCACCGTGGGCGTGAAGGCTCAGTCCCGCCCCCAACACCCCCTGAGGAGGCGCACGATGCGCTTCAGACACAGAGTCGTGGCAGGGTTCGCGACCCTGCTGCTCCCTCTCGCCGGACTGGTCGGCCTCGCCAGCCCGGCCCAGGCGGCCACCTCCGCCACCGCCACCTACGCCAAGACCCAGGACTGGGGCACCGGCTTCGAGGGCAAGTGGACCGTCAAGAACACCGGCGACACCACCATCAACTCCTGGACCGTCGAGTGGGACTTCCCCTCCGGCACGTCCGTCACCTCTGCCTGGGACGCCGACGTCACCTCCTCCGGCACCCACTGGACCGCCAAGAACAAGTCCTGGAACGGCACCCTCTCCCCCGGCGCCTCCATCTCCTTCGGCTTCAACGGCAAGGGCTCCGGCGCCCCCGCCAACTGCAAGCTGAACAGCGGCAGTTGTGACGGCGGCCCCACGGTCCCCGGTGACAACCCGCCGTCCGCCCCCGGCACCCCGGCCGCCTCCGACATCACCAACACCTCGGTGAGACTGAGCTGGAGCGCGGCCACCGACGACAAGGGCATCAAGAACTACGACGTCCTGCGCGGCGGCACCAAGGTCGCGACGGTGACCTCGACGTCGTACACCGACACCGGCCTGACCGCCGGAACCGACTACTCCTACACCGTCCAGGCCCGCGACACCGCCGACCAGACCGGCCCGGTCTCCGGCGCCCGCGCGGTCCGCACCACCGGCGGCACCACCGAACCCCCGCCGACCGGCGACAAGGTCAAGCTCGGCTACTTCACCGAGTGGGGTGTCTACGGCCGCAACTACCACGTCAAGAACCTGGTGACCTCGGGTTCGGCGTCCAAGATCACGCACATCAACTACGCGTTCGGCAACGTCAAGAACGGTCAGTGCACCGTCGACGACACCTACGCCGCCTACGACAAGGCCTACACCGCCGACCAGTCCGTCAGCGGCACCGCCGACACGTGGGACCAGCCGCTGCGCGGCAACTTCAACCAGCTCCGCCAGCTCAAGGCCAAGTACCCGCACATCAAGGTGCTGTACTCCTTCGGCGGCTGGACCTACTCCGGCGGCTTCGGCCAGGCCGCACAGAACCCGGCCGCGTTCGCCAAGTCCTGCAAGGCCGTCGTCGAGGACCCGCGCTGGGCCGACGTCTTCGACGGCATCGACATGGACTGGGAGTACCCGAACGCCTGCGGCCTGACCTGCGACACCAGCGGGCCGGCGGCGTTCAAGAACCTCATGTCGGCGCTGCGCACGGAGTTCGGCTCCAACTACCTCGTCACCGCCGCCATCACCGGCGACGGCTCCTCCGGCGGCAAGCTCGACGTGGCCGACTACGGCGGCGCCGCGGCCTCGCTCGACTGGTACAACGTGATGACGTACGACTACTTCGGCGCCTTCGACGCGGACGGCCCGACCGCTCCGCACTCGCCCCTGACCTCGTACTCCGGCATCCCGGCCGCGGGCTTCAACTCCGCCGACGCGATCGCCAAGCTCAAGGCCAAGGGCGTCCCCTCAGCCAAGCTGCTCCTCGGCATCGGCTTCTACGGCCGCGGCTGGACCGGCGTCACCCAGTCCGCCCCCGGCGGCACGGCGACCGGCGCGGCCCCGGGAACGTACGAGGCGGGCATCGAGGACTACAAGGTGCTCAAGAACTCCTGCCCCGCCACCGGCACCATCGCCGGGACCGCCTACGCGCACTGCGGCAACAACTGGTGGTCCTACGACACCCCGTCGACGATCGCCGGAAAGATGACGTGGGCCAAGAACCAGGGCCTCGGCGGCGCGTTCTTCTGGGAGTTCAGCGGTGACACCGGCAATGGCGAGCTGCTGACCGCGATCAACAACGGGCTGAAGTAGACCCGTTAAGCAACATTGACGCGCTGACCGGGCGGGGCTGCCTCAAGCCACGCGAGGAAACCGGTCAGCGCGTCTTCGCTCATCGCGAGTTCCAGGCGCGTGCCCCGGTGCAGACAGGTGAGGATCACCGCGTCGGAGAGCAGCGCAAGCTCCTCCTCGCCCTCGGGGAGGCGGCGGCCGGCGACCTCGATCGCGGCGCGCTCCAGGATGCGGCGGGGGCGGTAGGCGTAGGAGAAGACGCGGTACCACTCGACGCGGTCGCCGTTGTAGCGGGCGACGCCGTAGCTCCAGCCCTTGCCGCTGGTGTCGGTCTTCTCCGGGACGTCCCAGCGCAGGGAGCAGTCGAAGGTGCCGCCGGAGCGCTGGATGAGCCTGCGGCGCAGGCCGAAGACGAACAGCCCCACCACCACGAGGGCGACGACAATTCCGCACACAGTCAGAGCGAGGACCATCGGCACCGACCTCCTCGTCTCCTCGGTAACGGAATGGAAAAAACACCCATATTCGCCTCAGCCGCGGCTGGTACCGGATCGCTCCGGTTCCAGCCGCGGCTGAGTGACGTCATCACACGGTGAGCGGTGTCAGCTCGCCGCCGCCGCACGCAGTCGTACGTCTGCGCGCCGCTCGGCGGTGGCATCGCCCTCCGCCTTCGCGCGTTCGAGCTCTCGCTCGGCGCGCTGGACATCGATCTCGTCCGACAGCTCGGCGATCTCGGCCAGCAACGACAGCTTGTTGTCCGCGAACGAGATGAAACCGCCGTGCACCGCGGCGACGACCGTCCCACCATCACTCGTACGGATGGTCACCGGGCCCGACTCCAGCACACCGAGCAGCGGCTGGTGACCGGGCATGACGCCGATGTCGCCGGACGTGGTGCGCGCGACGACCAGGGTGGCCTCGCCGGACCAGACCTCTCGGTCGGCCGCGACCAGCGCGACGTGCAGCTCAGCAGCCAAGGGTGGCTCCTCGGGTCACCACCCGGCTCTTATCGCCGGGTGTTAGGTACAAGTCTAGTGGGGCGCCGAGCACCAAGGTGTCGGGCCCCGCCCCAGGGCTCGGCCGGGGGTCTGGGGGTTGGCCCCCAGGCAATGCAGCGTAGGCGTGATGAGAGGGGCGGACCGCACCCCGCAGGGCAAGCCCGCGAGGCGCCGCTCCACCCCTCTCACCCAAGAGGCGGTTCCTGCTGCGAGACCAGTTCAGCCCGCCGCAGGCGCTCGCTCAGGAGACGCCCAGCTCCTTCGCGTTCTTGCGCAGGTCCTCGAGACCACCGCACATGAAGAACGCCTGCTCCGGGAAGTGGTCGTACTCACCGTCGCAGATCGAGTTGAACGCGGCGATCGACTCTTCCAGCGGTACGTCCGAACCGTCCACGCCGGTGAACTGCTTGGCGGCGTGGGTGTTCTGGGACAGGAAGCGCTCCACGCGACGGGCACGGTGGACGACGAGCTTGTCCTCCTCGCCCAGCTCGTCGATACCGAGGATCGCAATGATGTCCTGGAGGTCCTTGTACTTCTGCAGGATCGTCTTGACGCGCATGGCGGCGTCGTAGTGGTCCTGCGCGATGTAGCGCGGGTCCAGGATGCGGGACGTGGAGTCCAGCGGGTCCACGGCCGGGTAGATGCCCTTCTCGGAGATCGGACGGGAGAGAACCGTCGTCGCGTCGAGGTGGGCGAACGTGGTGGCCGGGGCCGGGTCGGTCAGGTCGTCCGCGGGGACGTAGATCGCCTGCATCGAGGTGATCGAGTGACCACGCGTCGAGGTGATCCGCTCCTGCAGCTGACCCATCTCGTCCGCCAGGTTCGGCTGGTAACCCACCGCGGACGGCATACGGCCGAGCAGGGTGGACACCTCGGAACCGGCCTGGGTGAAGCGGAAGATGTTGTCGATGAAGAACAACACGTCCTGCTTCTGCACATCGCGGAAGTACTCCGCCATGGTCAGACCGGCCAGGGCCACACGAAGGCGGGTGCCCGGGGGCTCGTCCATCTGACCGAAGACCAGCGCGGTCTTGTCCAGAACGCCGGACTCTTCCATCTCCGCGATGAGGTCGTTGCCCTCACGGGTGCGCTCGCCGACGCCCGCGAAGACGGAGACGCCCTCGTGGAGGTTGGCGACACGCATGATCATTTCCTGGATCAGCACGGTCTTGCCGACACCGGCACCACCGAACAGACCGATCTTGCCGCCCTTGACGTACGGGGTCAGCAGGTCGACGACCTTCAGGCCGGTCTCGAACATCTCGGTCTTGGACTCGAGCTGGTCGAAGGCGGGGGCCTTGCGGTGGATGGACCACCGCTCGCCGTCGTAGGTGTCGTCGCTGTTCAGCACCTCACCGAGGGTGTTGAACACCTTGCCCTTGGTGAAGTCGCCGACCGGGACGGTGATGCCCTTGCCCGTGTCGGTCACCGGCGCCTGACGGACCAGGCCGTCGGTGGGCTGCATGGAGATGGCGCGGACCAGGCCGTCACCCAGGTGCTGGGCGACCTCCAGGGTCAGCGTCTTCTTCTCGCCCGCGAGCGCCGGGTCGGCGACCTCGACGTGGAGGGCGTTGTAGATCTCCGGCATCGCGTCGACGGGGAACTCCACGTCGACGACCGGGCCGATGACCCGGGCGACGCGGCCCGTAGCCGTCGCGGTCTCAACAGTGGTGGTCATTAGTAGTCACTCCCCGCGGTCGCGTCGGCCAGGGCGCTCGCGCCTCCGACGATCTCGCTGATTTCCTGGGTGATTTCGGCCTGGCGGGCCTGGTTGGCAAGCCGGGTGAGGTTCTCGATGAGGTCGCCGGCGTTGTCGGTGGCCGACTTCATCGCGCGCCGCGTGGCGGCGTGCTTCGAAGCGGCCGACTGGAGCAGCGCGTTGTAGATACGGCTTTCCACGTACCGCGGCAGCAGGGCGTCGAGGACGTCCTCCGCCGAGGGCTCGAAGTCGTACAGAGGGAGGATCTCGCCCTTCGGCGCCTCCTGTGCGACCTCTTCGAGGCTGAGCGGCAGCAGGCGCGCGTCCTGCGCCGTCTGCGTCATCATCGACACGAACTCGGTGTAGACGATGTGGAGCTCGTCCACGCCGCCCTCGGCCGTCTCCGTCTCGATGGCCTCGATCAGCGGGGCCGCGACCTTCTTGGCGTCCGCGTACGACGGCTGGTCCGTGAACCCGGTCCACGACTCCGCGATCTTGCGCTCACGGAAGTTGTAGTGGGCGACACCGCGCCGGCCGACGATGTAGACGTCGACCTGCTTGCCCTCGCGCTCCAGGCGCTCGGTCAGCTGCTCCGCCGCCTTGATGGCGTTGGAGTTGAAGGCACCGGCGAGACCACGGTCGCTCGTCAGGAGCAGCACCGCGGACCGGGTGACCGTGTCGGCCTGGGTGGTCAGCGGGTGCTTGGTGTTCGAGCCGGTACCGACCGCCGTGACCGCGCGGGTCAGTTCCCGCGCGTACGGCGTGGACGCCGCCACCTTGCGCTGCGCCTTGACGACGCGCGAGGCGGCGATCATCTCCATCGCCTTGGTGATCTTCTTGGTCGCGGTGACGGATCGGATGCGACGCTTGTAGACCCGGAGCTGGGCTCCCATGAGTCAGGTCCCTTCCTTACGTCACTTGGAGACGCTGACGGCCGATTCCTCGCCCAGCAGCTTGCCGTCCGAGGTCTCGAACTGCTTCTTGAACTCCGCGACCCCGTCGGCCAGGGCCTGCAGCGTGTCGTCGGACATCTTGCCGCCCTCGCGGATGGAGGTGAGCAGGCCCTGCTCCTTGCGGTGCAGGTACTCCAGCAGCTCCTTCTCGAAGCGGCGGATGTCGTTCACCGGCACCTCGTCCATCTTGCCGGTGGTGCCGGCCCAGATGGAGACGACCTGGTCCTCGGTGGCCATCGGCTGGTACTGCGGCTGCTTGAGCAGCTCGACCATGCGCTGACCGCGCTCCAGCTGCGCCTTCGACGCGGCGTCCAGGTCGGAACCGAAGGCGGCGAACGCCTCCAGCTCACGGAACTGGGCGAGGTCCACGCGCAGACGGCCGGAAACCTGCCGGATGGCCTTGTGCTGGGCGGAGCCACCGACTCGGGAGACCGAGATACCGACGTTCAGGGCCGGACGCTGACCGGCGTTGAACAGGTCGGACTCCAGGAAGCACTGGCCGTCGGTGATGGAGATGACGTTGGTCGGGATGAACGCCGAGACGTCGTTGGCCTTGGTCTCGACGATCGGCAGACCGGTCATCGAGCCGGCGCCCATCTCGTCGGACAGCTTCGCGCAGCGCTCCAGCAGACGGGAGTGCAGGTAGAAGACGTCACCCGGGTAGGCCTCACGGCCCGGCGGGCGGCGCAGCAGCAGGGACACGGCGCGGTAGGCGTCGGCCTGCTTGGAGAGGTCGTCGAAGATGATCAGGACGTGCTTGCCCTGGTACATCCAGTGCTGGCCGATGGCCGAACCGGTGTACGGCGCCAGGTACTTGAAGCCGGCCGGGTCGGACGCCGGGGCGGCGACGATGGTCGTGTACTCCAGAGCGCCGGCCTCTTCGAGGGCACCACGCACGGAGGCGATGGTCGAGCCCTTCTGACCGATGGCGACGTAGATGCAGCGGACCTGCTTGTTCGGGTCGCCCGTGCGCCAGTTGTCGCGCTGGTTGATGATCGTGTCGACGGCCAGAGCGGTCTTGCCGGTCTGCCGGTCACCGATGATCAGCTGACGCTGACCACGGCCGATCGGGGTCATCGTGTCGACGGCCTTGTAGCCGGTCTCCATCGGCTCGTGCACCGACTTACGGACCATGACGCCCGGGGCCTGCAGCTCGAGGGCGCGGCGACTGTCGGTCTCGATCTCGCCGAGGCCGTCGATCGGGGTGCCGAGCGGGTCGACCACGCGGCCGAGGTAGCCCTCGCCGACAGCCACGGAGAGCACCTCACCGGTGCGCTGCACCGGCTGGCCCTCCTCGATGCCGCTGAACTCACCGAGGACGATGGCGCCGATCTCGCGCTCTTCCAGGTTGAGCGCGAGGCCGAGGGTGCCGTCCTCGAACTTCAGCAGTTCGTTGGCCATGGCCGAGGGAAGACCCTCGACCTTCGCGATGCCGTCGCCGGCAAGGGTGACCGTACCGACCTCCTCGCGCGAGGCCGCGTCCGGCTTGTACGACTGGACAAACGTCTCCAGCGCGTCCCGGATCTCCTCCGGCCGGATCGTGAGCTCCGCCATCTGGGTTCCCTGCTCTCCTTGTTGGGCCCGAAGTTTCAACTTGGGGGTCTGGGGGCGACCCCCAGGAATCCTCTGCACGGCCCAACCGGGCCGTAGGTACACGTACTGCTTATGAAGTTGCTGCTAGCTCGCCAGGCGGCGGCCGGCGTCCTCGATGCGGTCCGCGATCGAGCCGTTGATGACCTCGTCACCGACCTGCACCCGGATCCCGCCGAGAACGTCGGGGTCCACGTCCAGGTTGAGGTGCATCGGACGGCCGTAGAGCTTTGCCAGGGCGGCACCCAGGCGCCGCTTCTGGCCGTCGCTCAGCGGTACTGCCGAGGTGACCACGGCCACCATCCGGTCGCGGCGCTCGGCGGCGAGCTTGGAGAGGGACTCCAGTCCCGCTTCCAGGCTACGTCCCCGCGGCACGGTCACAAGGCGCGTCACCAGACGCTCGGTGGTCGCGGCGGCCCGGCCACCGAGCAGGCTGCGCAGCAGCTCGCTCTTGGCGGAGGTCGTCGCGGACCGGTTGGTGAGCGCGGCGCGCAGCTCGGTGTTGGAGGAGATGATCCGGCCGAACCGGAACAGCTCGTCCTCGACATCGTCGAGCGTGCCCGCCTTCTGGGCGGCGGTGAAGTCGGCGATGTTGGCCAGCTCCTCCAGTGCGTCCACCAGGTCGCGCGACTGCGACCAGCGGGAGCGCACCATGCCGGACAGCAGGTCGGCGACCTCGCCGCTGACCTGACCGCCGATGAGGCGCTGGGCCAGGTCGGCCTTGGCCTCGCCGGTCTGCGCCGGGTCGGTCAGGACCCGACGCAGCGACACCTCGCGGTGCAGCAGCGCGGTGAGGGCGGCCAGCTCGTCGGCGAGCGAGCCGGCGTTCACGGACGTGTTGTCCGTCAGCGCGTCGAGACGCTCGCGTGCGGCTGCCAGGGCCTCGCGGCTCGCTCCGTTCATCGGGTGGCCTCGGCCTTCTCCTCGAGCTCGTCGAGGAAGCGGTCGATCACACGGCTCTGCCGGGCGTGGTCCTCGAGGGACTCGCCGACGAGCTTGCCGGCCAGGTCGGTGGCGATCTTGCCGACGTCCTGGCGCAGCGCCGACGAGGCGGCCTTGCGGTCGGCCTCGATCTGCGCGTGACCGGCGGCGATGATCTCCTCACGCTGCCGCTGGCCCTCCGCGCGCATCTCGGCGATGAGCGTGGCGCCCTGCTCCTGCGCCTCCTGGCGCAGTCGCGCGGCCTCGTGCCGGGCCTCGGCGAGCTGGGCCTTGTACTGCTCAAGGACGCTCTGGGCCTCGGTCTGCGCGGCCTCGGCCTTTTCGATACCGCCCTCGATGGCCTCGCGACGCTCTTCCAGAACCTTGTTGATGGTCGGGAGGAGCTTCTTGGCGAGGAAGCCGAAGACGATGACGAAAGCGATGAGGCCGATGACAACTTCCGGCCACGGCGGGATGAGGGGGTTCTCCTTCTCACCCTCAGCCGCCAGCAAAACCAGGGCGGAGTTCACATCAGTGCCTTTCGTCGACAGGGTCGGTCGTCAGGGCTCGTCTTAGTAGACGAACGGCATGACGAGACCGATCAGGGCGAGCGCCTCACAGAAGGCGAAGCCGAGGATCTGGTTGGCGCGGATCAGACCGGCCGCCTCGGGCTGGCGGGCGAGGGCCTGGGTGCCGTTACCGAAGATGATGCCAACGCCGACGCCGGGGCCGATGGCCGCAAGACCGTAACCGACGGAACCGAGGTCACCGGTGACAGCAGCAAGGTTGGACATGCCAGTTCTTCCTTCTCTTTACGGACCGGTGGGGGTTGGCCACCGGACGGCTATGGGGGTGTTGCGGGGCGGTGCTCAGTGGTGCTCGGCGAGCGCGCCCTGGATGAAGGTGCAGGTCAGGAGGACGAAGACGTACGCCTGAACCGCCTGGATGAAGAGCTCGAAGGCGGTCATCACGATGACCATCACGAACGAGACACCTGAGTAGGCGATACCGATGCCGTTGAGCATGTACCAGCTGGCGATGGTGAACAGCAGCAGCAGCGTGTGCCCCGCGAACATGTTCGCGAAGAGTCGCACCGCGTGCGTGAACGGACGGACCAGCAGGTTCGAGGCGAGCTCGATGGTCATGGACAGCGGGAGCACCGCGCCCAGCGACTTGTCGTAGCCGGAGAAGTTCTTGAAGGCTCCGACGAAGCCGTGCCGCTTGAAGGTCAGCGAGACCCACAGGATGTAGACGATCAGCGCCAGGACCAGCGGGTAGGCGATGATCGACGTCACCGGGAAGGCGGCGACCGGGACGATGGACCAGAGGTTCATCATCCAGATGAAGAAGAAGAGGGAGACGGCGAGCGGAACGTACTTCTCGCCCTCCTTCTTGCCGATCGTCTCGTAGACGATGCCGCGGCGTACGAAGTCGTAGCCGGCTTCGGCGATCATCTGGAGCTTGCCGGGGACGACCTTCGGCCGGGCGAACGCGGCCCAGAAGAAGCCCACCACGATGATCGAACCCAGCAGGGCGAGCAGCATCGGCTTGTTGAAATAGAAGGCGTTGCCGTCCGCGTCGCCCATGAGCGGCTCGAACAGGAACGAGTGCAGGCCCGGGGCGACAGTGTCGAAGCCACATCCGTCGAAGAGGTGGCAGTTCGTGTCGAAGGCGAGGGCCTGCGTCGGGTCAGCACTCACCGCGGGCTCCTTCATCGTGGCGCATAGGTACGGCAACCTCGTTGTGTCGGCGCGGCACGCGGCCGCGGTTCGGCACGGGACTGGTGTTACGGATGTGGGGGCGGCTGTGGGGCATCTCGCCCTGCGTGTGAGCAGGCGTCAGCTCAGATGCCCGCGCCCGCGATGCCGCAGTTGGCACCGGACGATAGCAGGGTCTGTCATGCGCCTTTATCCCGGCCCTACCCCTCACGACGAGTGCCCCGTCTTCTCGGGCTTGTCGCCGTTCTTGGGGGCGGACGAGTCCGGTTCGACGTAGAGAATCTTGGCTTTCATGTGGGCACGCGCCTGCGCGGCGATCCAGGCGAGGGTGCCGGCGACGAGCGTGAGGGCGAAGGCCCGGGGGTTGAACAGGGTGGTGTTCTTGAACGCGGCGAGGAAGATGAACAGCAGAAGAATCTGTGCCGCGTAGAGCATCAGGCCCATCGCCTGGAAAAGGTGCGGAAGCGATTTGGCAGTGCGCTGCAGAACGTAGAGACCGATCCCCATGAAGAGGATCACCACCAGCGTCGCGACGACGGCCCCGACCGCCCCTTTGCCACCGGCGACCACGCCGCTGACGACGGCGGCGATCGCGCCGACGGCAGCTGTGGGCACAGCGGCCTGGAGCAGGATCCGGACGTCATTGGACGGCATGGCGGCAACTCCGCTTTCGCAGGGGGGCAGGGGTGTCGTCATGGACGAGCGTAGCCCCGGGTGGGGAGTGGTCCTCACGCCAATGGGCCGTCGCACTGCGGCCCTTCGACTGTGTCCCGGGGTTCTCGTGAACCGTATCACAAACTATTTGATGAGGTCTTTACCTAATGGCTGTGCTGGGTGTCACACATGAGAGTGACACTGCGCGTCTGTGCAGATCCAGCACCGCTTTGTCTGGTATTGGGGATCTTCGTTCCCCCACGAGTTGGCAATGCTCTAGTCAGATTCTTACCTTGAGCGTCAGCGCGACGTACCGGCCTTGCGCCGGTCCAGGAAGCGCGGACGGGCGCCGAGAGCGGTCGAGCCATTGACTCCGTTGACCCGGGAGACGCCCGCGGCGACCGGGGTGCGGGGCTCCTCCTCCGGCAGGAGTTCGTCGGCCGGGGCCTCGGCGGCGGTCTGCGGGGTGGTGGCCGCGGGCTCGGCGATGGCCCCGCTCCGCCGATACCGCGGCGGTACGAACGCCTCAGCCCAGCGCGGGGTGCGGGGTGTGAAGCGTGGGAGCAGGAGGAGGGCCAGGCCGATGGCGCTGAGGAAGACCACACCGAGGACGATCCACATGGAGGACGCCGAGTTCACGGAGTAGGCGAGCGCGCCGAAGGCGATCAGCGCCGACCAGAAGTACATGATCAGCACCGCGCGGCTGTGCGAGTGCCCGATCTCCAGGAGCCGGTGGTGCAGATGCCCGCGGTCGGCGGCGAAGGGCGACTGGCCGCGCCAGGTCCGCCGCACGATCGCAAGGATCAGGTCGGCCGCGGGGATCGCGATGATGGTCAGCGGCATCAGCAGCGGGATGTACAGGGGCACCATCTGGTGCACCGCGCTGCGCTCGGAGCCGCCGAAGAGGTTGTCCGGGTCGACCTGTCCCGTGACCGAGATGGCGCCCGCCGCCAGTACCAGCCCGATGAGCATCGAGCCCGAGTCGCCCATGAAGATCCGCGCCGGGTGCATGTTGTGCGGCAGGAACCCCAAGCACATGCCCATCAGAATGGCTGAGAAGAGGGTCGCCGGAGCAGCCGCCTCGATGCCGTACGAGTACCAGATGCGGTAGGCGTACATGAAGAACGCCGCCGCCGCGATGCACACCATGCCGGCTGCGAGGCCATCGAGGCCATCCACGAAGTTGACCGCGTTGATGGTGATGACAACCAGGGCGACTGTCAGCAGAGTGCCCTGCCACTGGGTCAGCGCGACTGTGCCGACCTTGGGAATGGGCAGCCACAGGATCGTCAGACCCTGCATGACCATGGCGCCGGCGGCGATCATCTGACCGCCCAGCTTGATCAGGGCATCGATCTCGAACTTGTCGTCCAGGACGCCGATCAGCCAGATCAGCGCGGCGCCGCTCAGCAGTGCCCTGGGCTCGTTCGACGTGTCGAAGACCTCGCTGAGGTTGGTGAGGTGGTCGGCGACCAACAGGCCCGCGCACAGGCCGAAGAACATGGCGATACCGCCGAGCCGCGGAGTGGGTTCCCGGTGCACGTCACGGGCCCTGATCTTCGGCATCGCTCCGGCCACGATCGCGAATTTCCGTACCGGCCCTGTCAGCAGGTACGTCACCGCGGCCGTGATGCAGAGCGTCAGCAGGTATTCACGCAAGGCTTCCCCACAGATGTCACCGGACTGTCTGCATCACACCTTAGCCCCCGCACCTGTTGGCCCGCCCGGCACGGAGTGAGCACGGCCGGCGGCCGACGTATCGTCCCGTTCCGCCAACTAATGGTGAGAACACGACTGCATCGAAGCGGTCATACGTCAGGCGGTTTCAAAGTCCGATTGTTCGCGCGTCTGTGCTGGTCAGTGGAGCCCGAGGAGGGCCAGGGGACGGGCGGCACGGAGGCAGTTCATCGCGAAGCTGCGCAAGGTGGCCATGCTCTCCGGGCCGTGCTCGGTGCGGGCCTTGGAGGCCGTGTCCCTTCGTATAGACCGGCCTGGTTCTTCTTCACGCGCAGCGCGTGATGCGCGCCTTCTTGTCCTCGACGAGGTAGCGGGCGTGGCCGCGCCGGCCGTGCAGGGCATCTGCGGTCACGGTCACCCCCGTCAGGTCGGAGCCGCGGGCGCTCTTGCTCGGCGCGACGCGCTTCCCGCGCCGGTGCCGCGGATCGAGCAGGGGCGACTTGAGCAGGCAGACGTCGGCGGACTGACGGCACATCGAAGCTCCGGTTCGGCAGGGCGACTTGAGAAGTCACCCGCTCCAACCGGAGCTTCGGTGTATGAGAGACGGGGCAACCGGCCGCCAGGCCACTTGAAAGTGGCTCTGGCTCTGTCGCTTACTCCCTGAACCACCCAGATTTTACGGAGGGCACACCAGCAGCATGGCTCTCAAGGAGCATGTAAATCTGCCATCTGCCGACGTCGTAGTTGCTGATCTTGCCGCAGCCGGCGTCTCCACCATCACTGACGGACCGTACCAGCCTGACATTCAGCGTTACGGGGTCCTTCTCGTACACATAGCCAGTGACACCCGCGCCATCGGCTTTGGTGTCACAGACCTCGAAAACGTCACCATCGTCATGGAAGGCCATGTCGCCTCGCCCGCCGGAAAGGGATATCACCTTGTTTTCCCACTGAACTCCCGCATCCGCAGCCCAGGCCGGCGTAGCTCCAGCGCAGACCAAGGCGAGGGATGCGCCGGCAACTGCAATCCGGGTGAACGATTTAGCCATAGCCGTTCCTCTTTCGTTTCGGCGGCGAATATGTGCTTCAGGGGACGGATCCGAGTCAGCGCCAGCGGAGAGGCTGCTGATCACGCTGCGCCTGTCTTGCTGTCGCAGTCCCACCTCTGCTTGGATCCCGACTCATAAAGGCACGCCGTAACGAGGACCGCGGTCCCCTCCGGGATATTAACCTGCTTTATGTTCCCGGGCTTGTTGTCGCAGAAATCCGACGATCCGTCGGAGTCTACGATTTCCGCACCCCGAGGACCGTTGTCGTTCCACGACACCAGGGCGATGACGCTGTGGCCATCCGTCTCTGTATCGCAGGCCTGAAGTCGTTCCGGGCTCGCCTTGCCAAACAAGATCGCCTTTCCGCCCATAATGCTGCCCCCATCGTCCGTGTAGACAACGGTCGTGTTTCCGGCGGCTTGCGCACTACCGGAGGCGAGTATCATTGCGGTGGGCACGGCAATCGCCAGAGTTACAAGATGGCGCAGGCGCGGCTTGCGAAACATTTTTCTCCCCCATTGGGTCTTACGGAACACCAAACCGTTTTCGTCGCACAGGCATGCAATGCGGTGGTCAATTCCCGGCGGCGATCAGAACCGTATACCGGGAGTTCATTCTCGACCAGTGTTTTAGGCACTTCGCCGGTCAGCCTTGCTTACTGCCTGCGACTCTCTGATGTGTTCGCGGTTATCCAAGATGGGGTTAAGGGGGCAAGGTGGGACGGAGTGATCGATTCCGCTCACGCTCCGTATGGAGTGTGAAGCGCGTCACTATCTTTCGGTGCGGCATCTCGGTCGCATACCACTCGTGAGAGAGGAAGGCGTCGTGGAGTTCGAGGCGTCGTTCCCATCGGATGGCGAGGCGATTGAACTGGTGGAGCAGGGCGAACTCGTGCAGTGATCATCAGTAACCGGCGGATCACAGGAGGCTCGCCTCCAGGCAGCGGAAGCGGGCAGTGGGCGCCAGCGATGCGGCCTGCCGCGCGTACGCAAGCACGCTACCGACGATGCATGACCGTCTTGTTCAACCCGGATACGGCGGAAATCTACCGGCCAGCTCCCGCACTTCTTCACGCGCCCGCTGGCTCTCGACCGTGCCGCGCAGCACGCCTGCGAACAGGGCGGCGATGGAGCCCATCTCCTCCTCCCCCATGCCCTGAGTCGTCACCGCCGCCGTGCCCAGCCGCAGGCCGCGGGCGTCGCCGTGCGGCAGCGCACAGCAGTCCATGACCATCCCGGCGGCGGCGAGCCGGCCCCGCGCGGTCCGTCCGTCGACGCCGAGGGGCGCCGGGTCGGCGGTGATGAGATGCGTGTCCGTCCCGCCCGTGGTGACGACGAACCCCTCGGCGGCCAGTCCCGCCGCGAGGACCCTCGCGTTGGCGACGACCTGATGGGCGTACACGGTGAAGGCGGGAGTGGCGGCCTCGCCGAACGCGACCGCCTTGGCGGCGATGGTGTGCATCTGGGCGCCGCCCTGGGTGAAGGGGAACACGGCCCGGTCGACCCGCTCGGCCAGTTCGTGGCCGCACAGGATCATCCCGCCGCGCGGGCCCCGCAGCACCTTGTGCGTGGTGGCACAGACGACATCGGCGTACGGCACCGGGCTGGGCGCCGCTCCCCCGGCGACCAGCCCGATCGGGTGCGCGGCGTCGGCGATGAGATAGGCGCCCACCTCGTCGGCGACCTCGCGGAACAGGGCGTAGTCGATGTGCCGCGGATAGGCGATGGACCCGCACACGATCGCCTTGGGCCGATGGGTGCGGGCGAGGGTGCGCACCTGGTCGTGGTCGATGAGCCCGGTCTCCGCGTCCACGCCGTAGCCGACGAAGTCGAACCAGCGGCCGGAGAAGTTCGCGGGCGAGCCGTGGGTGAGGTGGCCGCCGTGCGGCAGGCCCAGGGCGAGGACGGTGTCGCCGGGGCGCAGCAGGGCGGCGTACGCGGCGAGGACGGCCGACGATCCGGAGTGGGACTGCACGTTGGCGTGCTCCGCCCCGAACAGCGCCTTGGCCCGGTCGACGGCGACGCGCTCGGCGACGTCGACGATCTCGCAGCCGCCGTGGTGCCGGGCCCCGGGATAGCCCTCCGCGTACTTGTTGGCGAGCGGCGACCCTAGCGCCGCCAGCACCGCCGGTGACGTGAAGTTCTCGGCGGCGATCAGCTGCAGTGTCGTCGACTGCCGTTCCAGCTCCCCCAGCAGGATCCCGGCCAGCTCGGGGTCCTGGCGGCGCAGCACATCGGCCTCGAGGGTATGGGTGACCGTCATGGTGGGCTCCCGGGGCGTCGACACTGACGTAGCACCAATGTAGGCCCAGGACCCCAGAGGCGCTCGGTCGTCACGTCCTGGCGGGTACACCGGTGAGCGCGGTGACGACCGGATCCAGCACCTGGTTCAGCCCCTTCCCCGACGCGCCCCTCGCGTCAGGTCCGTGCCGGGACCCCCGTCAGCGCTGTCACCACCGGATCCAGCGCCTGGTTTATCTCGTCGCCGATGGAGCGGAAGAACGTGAGTGGGGCGCCGTAGGGGTCGTAGACCTCGTCCGCTTCCGCTGTGGGGGCCAGGAGCCACCCGCGTAGAGCTGCTGCGGCGCGGACCAGGGCGCGTGCGCGGGCGACCATGCCGTCCTCCAGCGGAGGGAGCGTCGCGGGGTCGATCGCCTTCACCAGGCGGGTGAACTCCTTGAGGGTGAAGGTGCGCAGGCCGGCGGAGTGCCCCATGGAGATGACCTGCGCCCGGTGGTCGCGGGTGGCGGTCAGCACCAGGTCGGCGCGGATGACGTGGTCGTCCAGCAGTTCCCGCCCGGTGAAGCCGGAGGGGTCCGCGCCGAACTCGGCCAGCACGGCCTCCGCGTTGGCCTCCATGGGCGCGCCCTCATGGCCCCAGGTGCCCGCGCTCTCCACGATCAGCCCGCCCCACAGCGGGTCGCCGAGCCGGTCCGCCAGGGCATGACGGGTCAGCCGCTCGGTGATCGGCGAGCGGCACACGTTGCCGGTGCTGACGTGGAGGATGCGGAAGCTGTCGAGAGGGAGGCCGAAGGTCCCCGTGTCTTCCCCGTTCCATATGCCACGCCCCGCGTCAGGGGCCGTCAATTGGCCACCTCGAGGTCGGGTACGACCTTGCGCAGCTCCTCCGCCGAGAGAGCGCCCGCACGCAGCAGCAGCGGCACCTCGCGGGTGACGTCGACGATGGAGGAGGGCACGTTGCCGGGCGTCGGCCCGCCGTCGAGGTAGACGGACACCGAGTCGCCCAGCATGCCCTGCGCGGCGTCACAGTCCTCCGGCGCCGGATGGCCGGTGAGGTTCGCCGACGACACGGCCATGGGGCCGACCTCGGTGAGCAGTTCGATGGCGACCGGGTGCAGCGGCATGCGCACGGCGACCGTGCCCCGGGTGTCCCCCAAGTCCCACTGCAGGGACGGCTGGTGCTTGGCGACCAGCGTCAGCGCGCCCGGCCAGAAGGCGTCGACCAGTTCCCAGGCCATCTCGGAGAAGTCCGTGACCAGGCCGTGCAGGGTGTTCGGGGAGCCGATGAGGACCGGGGTGGGCATGTTGCGGCCCCGCCCCTTGGCCTCGAGCAGGTCGGTGACGGCTTCCGAGGAGAACGCGTCGGCGCCGATGCCGTACACCGTGTCGGTGGGGAGGACCACGAGCTCGCCACGGCGGACGGCGGACGCCGCCTCACGCAGACCGGTGGTGCGGTCGGTCGCGTCATTGGTGTCGTATCGCCGTGCCATATCTAGCGGGCCTCCTCGTACACGTACGTCACGTACTTCGGGACAACAGTCTGCGGGCCGGTCACGGCAGCGCCTTGCGGGCCGTCGCGAACCGGGGGCGGTTGTTGAGGTCGGGGTGGTCGGCCGCGTCGGCCCAGCCCCGCTCCTCGGTGAAGATCCACGGCACCTGCCCGCCCTGGGTGTCGGCGTGCTCGATGACGACGACCCCGCCGGGGCGCAGGAGCCGGTGTGCGGTCCGCTCCAGGCCGCGGATGAGGTCGAGGCCGTCCTCGCCGGAGAACAGGGCGAGTTCGGGATCGTAGTCCCTCGCCTCGGGATTGACGTACTCCCATTCCGTCAGCGGGATGTACGGCGGGTTGGAGATCACCAGGTCGACCTGGCCGTCGAGGTCCGGGAAGGCGGTGAGGGCGTCGCCCTGGCGCAGGTCGACCCTGGACCCCGCCACGTTCTTGCGGGTCCACTGAAGGGCGTCCTCGGACAGCTCCACGGCGTGCACACGGGAGCGCGGGACCTCCTGGGCGAGGGCGAGCGCGATGGCGCCGGAGCCGGTGCACAGGTCCACGATGAGCGGCTCCACGACGTCCATGGCCCGTACGGCGTCTATGGCCCAGCCGACGACCGACTCGGTCTCGGGGCGCGGGACGAACACCCCGGGCCCGACTTGGAGTTCGAGATACCGGAAGTAGGCGCGGCCGGTGATGTGCTGGAGCGGCTCGCGCTGCTCACGGCGCGCGATGACCTCCCAGTACCGGGCGTCGAAGTCGGCGTCCTTGACGGTGTGCAGCTCGCCCCGCTTCACGCCGTGCACGAACGCGGCGAGCTCCTCCGCGTCGTTGCGCGGCGAGGGCACGCCGGCGTCGGCCAGCCGCTGGGTGGCCTGAGCTACCTCAGCGAGCAGCACGCTGCGGGGACTTGAGGGTCGCCCCCCAAATGATGGCTGCACGCATGTCCTCCGGTACTGGTCCTTCTCGTACGTCCCTTACACGGCTCTACGCGGCTGCGAGCTTGGCGGCCGAGTCCGCGTCAACGCAGGCCTGGATCACCGCGTCGAGTTCGCCGTCCAGGACCTGGTCCAGGTTGTAGGCCTTGAAGCCGACGCGGTGGTCCGAGATGCGATTCTCCGGGAAGTTGTATGTACGGATCTTCTCGGAGCGGTCGACGGTGCGGACCTGGCTGCGGCGGGCGTCGGCGGCATTCTTCTCCGCCTCCTCCTGCGCCGCGGCGAGCAGCCTGGAGCGCAGGATACGCAGTGCCTGCTCCTTGTTCTGCAGCTGGCTCTTCTCGTTCTGGCAGGAGGCGACCACTCCGGTGGGAACGTGCGTGATGCGCACGGCGGAGTCGGTCGTGTTGACGGACTGCCCGCCGGGTCCGGAGGAGCGGTAGACGTCGATCCGCAGGTCGTTCGGGTTGATCTCGACGTCGACCTCCTCGGCCTCGGGCGTCACCAGCACACCGGCCGCGGAGGTGTGGATACGGCCCTGGGACTCGGTGGCCGGCACCCGCTGCACGCGGTGCACGCCGCCCTCGTACTTCAGCCGCGCCCAGACACCCTGCCCCGGCTCGGTGGCGCCCTGGCCGCCCTTGGTCTTCACGGCGACCTGGACGTCCTTGTAGCCGCCCAGCTCGGACTCGGTGGCGTCGATGATCTCGGTCTTCCAGCCGACCCGCTCGGCGTACCGCAGATACATCCGCAGCAGGTCACCGGCGAACAGCGCGGACTCGTCGCCGCCCGCGCCCGCCTTGATCTCGAGGATCACGTCCTTGTCGTCGCTGGGGTCTCGCGGGACGAGGAGCAGCCGCAGCTTCTCCGTCAGCTCCTCACGCGCCTTCTCCAGCTCCTTCACCTCGGCGGCGAACTCTGGGTCATCGGCGCCGAGTTCACGCGCCGTCTCGATGTCGCCGCCCATCTGCTTCCAGGAGCGGAACGTGGCGACGATCGGGGTGAGCTCGGCGTAGCGCTTGTTCAGCTTGCGCGCGTTGGCCTGGTCGGAGTGGACCGACGGGTCGGCGAGCTTCTTCTCCAGGTCGGCGTGCTCGACGACGAGCTCCTCGACGGCCTCGAACATCTCTGGCTCCTGTTGTACGTACGTGGGTGAAGGGCGGACGACCAAAAACGCCGGTCCCGGCGCGCCGAAGAGGGGCGCGGCCGTGGACCGGCGAAATGGGGCTCGCTACTTCTTGGAGCCGGCAGCCTTGCCGAAGCGGGCCTCGAAGCGGGCCACACGGCCACCGGTGTCGAGGATCTTCTGCTTGCCCGTGTAGAACGGGTGGCACTCGGAGCAGACCTCGGCGCGGATCGCTCCGCTGGAGATCGTGCTGCGGGTGGTGAACGACGCGCCACAGGTGCAGCTGACCTGCGTCTCGACGTACTCGGGGTGGATGTCGCGCTTCAAGGGTGTCTCCTAGTTTCGGGAGGGCTCCGGGTCGCAGCCGCGGGGTGCGGAGGCGTGAACCGGGGCCGACGTACCAGTCTGCCAGGACTGGGGCCATCCCCCAAAACGAGGGGTCACCGTGATCTATTCCCGGCAGCGCGCTACGAGGTCACCACTCCGTTTGCCTGGCCTGTCGCCGTGCCTTTTGTTGCCGACTTCGGGATGGCCTTGTCGTCCTTGAGAGCCGTCCAGACCTGCTGGGCCTTGGTGTCGTCGACGAGGACGCGGTTGCCGTCGGCGGGGTCGTACTGGACCGGCATCGTGACCATGTGCATGTTCTTCGCGCTGATGCTCTTGAGGCCGCTCGCGAACGACATGAGGGAGTTGACCGAGCCGAGGTCGGAGTCGGTGGTGACGGCGTTGGTGGCGGTGTCGGCGAGGTCGTACAGCTTCTTCGGGTTGGTGAAGAGGCCGACGTCCTTGATCTGCTCGACGAGGGCCTTGATGAAGGCCTGCTGGAGCTGGATGCGGCCGAGGTCGGAACCGTCGCCGACGCCGTGCCGGGTGCGGACCAGGCCGAGTGCCTGCTCGCCGGTGAGCTGGTGGGTGCCGGCCGCGAGGTCCAGGTGGCTGTCGGGGTCGTCGATGGCCTTGCTGGTGGTGACCTTGACGCCGCCGAGCTCGTCGATGAGCTTCTGGAAGCCGCTGAAGTCGACCTCGAGGTAGTGGTCCATGCGCAGGTCGGTGAGCGACTCGACGGTCTTCACCGCGCAGGCCGCGCCGCCGGTGGTGTACGCCGAGTTGAACATGACGTCGGTCGCGGCGTCGTGGGTGTCGCCGTCGGTGTCGGTGCACTCGGGGCGGTCGATGAGGGTGTCGCGCGGGATGGAGACCACGCTGGCTTTCTTGTGGCCCTTGTAGACGTGCACGATCATCGCGGTGTCGGAGCGGGCGCTGCCGTCGTCGGCGCCGCCGCCGAGCTTCTGGTTGGAGCCGGAGCGGGTGTCGGAGCCCAGGACGAGGATGTTCTCGGAGCCGTTGTCGGCCTTGGTCGGCCGGTCGGTGCCGAGGGCCTGGTCGATGTCGACGCTCTTGAGGTTGCCGTTGAGCTTGAAGTACACGTACCCGACGCCGGTGCCGCCCAGCACCACGATGCCGCCGGCCACCCAGGCCGTGACGAGCAGTCCCTTGCGGCGGTTGCCGCGGGGCTTGCGGCGGCGGCCCTTGGCGCGGTGGCGCGGGCCCGTGGACCCGGACTCACCCGGTATGCCGGGGTCCGGTGTGCTCTCGGCAGACATGTGCTCCTCGGTTCTCGTCGGGTCGGTTACCCCTCGCGTTCAGGGTCAGGCCCGGGCGAAGCGACATGTATCGCTCCATCTTCGCCCCGACCGGTCAGACGGGGAAACCCGGGAAAGGGTTGCACAACGCACTGTGCCCACCGCGTGGGGCGGTGGGCACAGTGTGTGACGCGTGGTGCTGGACGCACCCCGTTCACCTGCTGTTTCAGCCGAAGATGTCGTACTGCTTGAAGTCCGTCCCGACCGAGACCCTTGTGGCAAAGATCTCGCTCGTGGCCTTGCCGGTGCCCTTGTACAGGTAGAGCGTGCCGCCGGGCGTACGGGCCAGGAAGTCGGCCTTGCTGTCGCCGTTGACGTCACCGATGGCGTCGAAGGCGTTGTACGTCGTGTTGCTCCAGGTGCGCACCTTGACCCGGGCCGAGAAGGGGCTCGAGGCCTTGCCGGTCCCCTTGTACAGGTAGACGGCACCGGTGCTCCGGTTGCGCACGATCACGTCGGCCTTGCCGTCGGCGTTGAAGTCGCCCTTGCCGCGCAGGGTGTTGTACTGGTTCCAGCCCGTGCCTGAGCCGACCTGTGTACGGGCCGAGAAGGAGCCGTTGCCCTTGCCCGGGTAGAGCCACAGCTTGCCGCCGGAGTCCACGGACAGCAGGTCCGGCAGATAGTCGCCGGTCAGGTCACCGGGGGTGGCGATCCGGGTGCGGGTCTTCCAGTTGTCGAAGATCTGCTTCTCGGTCCAGGTCTCCGTGGAGCGCACGTAGTGCATCCAGTAGACGTCGCCGGTGGAGGCGACCCGGTACACGAAGTCCTGGACGCCGTCCCGGTCGAGGTCGGTCTGCAGGACGGTGTTGACGCCGCTCCAGTTGCCGAGGCTCTGCCGGGCGCCGAACGAGGTGCCCTTGGAGTCCTTCTGGTAGCCCGTCTTCGTGGACGCGTTGCGCACGAAGAGGTCGGCCCTGCCGTCGGTGTAGCTCATGTTGGCGTCGTCGACCTGCGGGTAGGCCGCACCGACGTACGACTTCACCTTCGCGAAGACGCTGTACGCGCCCTTCTCGACGCAGTCCACGACACCCCAGGACACGACGCCCACGATGCGGTTGCCCACGACGAGCGGGCCACCGGAGTCGCCGTTGCAGGCGGACGTCGTACCGCTGTCGCTGCCGCTGGCGGGCTTGCCCGCGCAGACCATGTGGCCCTTGACGAAGTCGGCGCCGTAGTAGTTCGCGCAGGTCGTGTCCGACTGGATCGGCAGCGCGGCCGTCTTCAACGTGTCGGAGATGTCCTGGGTGGTGGAGCTCGTACGGCCCCAGCCGTAGACCTTGGCATTGGTCCCGGCGGCGTACGAGGCGGTGTCGGCGGACGTCGTCATGCGGATCGGCGTCGCCTTGACCGGCGTCGCCAGGGTGAGGACCGCGATGTCGTTGTCGATGGTCCGCGCGCTGTACGACGCGTGGCTCCACTGGCGCAGAGGCTGCGAGACCGTGCCGTTGGTGTTGCCCGAGTCGTCGGGCATCGTCGAGGTCCCGGTCACCACCGCACCGTGGGCGGCCCAGTTGTAGCCCTTGACGCAGTGCGCGGCGGTCAGGATCTTCGTCGGCGAGACGACGGCGCCGCCGCAGAAGAAGCCGAGGTCGTTGGCCTCGTCGGAGTACCAGAGCTGGGCCATCCACGGCGCCGAGGTGATCGTCGTGGTGGACCCGCCGATGATCTTGGCGTCGATGGGGCCGCTGCTGGTCCCGGCGTTCAGCGACGACTTGGCGGCCGTCTCCCCCGCGGTGTCGTCACCGGCGATCGCGCCGGCGACCCGCTTCTGCAGCTCGGCGAGCGAGGCTGTGGCGATGGCGGGCTTGACCGTCGGCTTCGGAAGCGCCGTGGCGGCGTCGGCGGAACTCGTCAGCAACGCGGCGGCGACGGCCGCGGCCACACCGGCCGCCGTGAACGGAAGAGCGATCCGCAGCCTCCGTCTGTGCCGACCGCCCCCAGACATGGATGTACCCACTCAGGTCCCCCCTCGGGATCAGAAGTCCGGACCACAGATTCGAAAAACAGTCCGAGCCGCGTGATCGTACACCGTCCTGTACAACGCAGAGGGCCACCCCCGTGGCGGGGGTGGCCCTCTGTCAGTAGCGGACGTCAGTCGCCGTTACCGGGCGTCGGCGTCGTCTTCTGAATCTGCATCAGGAACTCGGCATTCGACTTCGTCTGCTTCATCTTGTCGAGCAGCAGCTCCACCGCCTGCTGCTGGTCGAGCGCGTGCAGCACCCTCCGCAGCTTCCATACGATGGCCAGCTCGTCGTTGGCGAGCAGGATCTCTTCCTTACGGGTACCGGACGCGTCCACGTCCACCGCCGGGAAGATCCTCTTGTCCGCGAGCTTCCGGTCGAGCTTCAGCTCGGCGTTGCCCGTGCCCTTGAACTCCTCGAAGATCACCTCGTCCATGCGGGACCCGGTGTCGACGAGAGCCGTCGCGAGGATGGTGAGCGAGCCACCGTCCTCGATGTTCCGGGCCGCACCGAAGAAGCGCTTCGGCGGGTACAGCGCCGTCGAGTCGACACCACCGGAGAGGATGCGACCGGAGGCCGGCGCGGCCAGGTTGTACGCACGGCCCAGACGCGTGATGGAGTCGAGCAGCACGACCACGTCATGGCCGAGCTCGACGAGCCGCTTGGCCCGCTCGATCGCCAGCTCCGCGACCGTCGTGTGGTCCTCGGCCGGGCGGTCGAAGGTCGAGGAGATGACCTCGCCCTTGACCGACCGCTGCATGTCGGTGACCTCTTCCGGACGCTCGTCGACCAGGACGACCATCAGGTGGCACTCGGGGTTGTTGTGCGTGATCGCGTTGGCGATCGCCTGCATGATCATGGTCTTGCCGGTCTTCGGCGGGGCCACGATCAGACCGCGCTGGCCCTTACCGATCGGCGCGACGAGGTCGATGATGCGGGTGGTGAGGATGCCCGGGTCCGTCTCCAGACGGAGGCGGTCCTGCGGGTACAGCGGCGTCAGCTTGTTGAACTCCGGGCGGCCGCGCCCGGATTCGGGCGCCATGCCGTTCACGGAGTCGAGCCGGACCAGCGCGTTGAACTTCTCGCGGCGCTCGCCGTCCTTCGGCTGACGGACCGCGCCGGTGACGTGGTCGCCCTTGCGCAGGCCGTTCTTGCGGACCTGGGCGAGGGAGACGTACACGTCGTTCGGACCCGGCAGGTAGCCCGACGTACGGATGAAGGCGTAGTTGTCGAGGATGTCCAGGATGCCGGCGACCGGGATCAGGACGTCGTCCTCGGTGATCTGCGGCTCCTGGCCGCCCATCTCGTCGCGGCCACGCCGGCCACGGCGGTCGCGGTAGCGCCCGCGCCGGCCACGGCGTCCGCCCTCGAAGTCGTCGTCGTCCTGCGGGCCGTTGTCCCGCTGCTGGCGGTCCTGACGGTCCTGACGGCCGCCGCCCTGCTGCTGGCCCTGCTGCCGCTGGCCGCCCTGGCCCTGCTGGTCGTCGCCCTTGCCGCGGCGGTCCCGGTCGCGGTCACGGCCGCGGTCCCGGCGGTCGCGACGGCGGCCCTCGCCGCCGTCGGCGTCGGACTTGGCGTCGCCCTGCGCCTGCGGGGCGGGCGTCTCGGCCTTCGGCTCGCTCTTCGCCTCGGCGGCGACCGTCTCGGGGCTGCCCGCCTCGGCGGTGGCACGGCGACGGCGGCGCTCGGGGGCCTCCTCCGCCCCGCGCTCGGCTTCGGCGCGGGGGGTGCCCCCGGCCGGCTGGCCGGGAATCTCGATCTGCTGCTGGGCCACGGCCTTCGCGGCGGCGGCCTCGGCCTTCTTGTCGGCCTTCTCGGCGGGAGCGGAGTCCTCGCCGGTACGCGCCTTCGAGGTGGCGCGGCGCTTGGGCTTGGTCTCGGTGGCTGCCTCGGCGGACTTGGCCGGGGCACCCCCACCCGCCTGCGCCTCCTTGATGACCTCGATCAGCTGGCTCTTGCGCATGCGCCCTGTGCCCCTGATACCGAGGCCGGATGCGACCTGCTGCAGCTCGGCCAGCACCATGCCCTCGAGGCCGGTACCGCGGCGCCGCCGGGAGCCGGCACCGCTGGCAGGCGCGGAGGCGTCCGTGGCGGGCGCGGCAGCGGTCTCCTCGACACGTGCGCCCATCAGATCGGTGGTGTCGCTCACGAAGGGTCCTTCCCTGGAGCGGACGTCGGCCTGTCTGGCTCGGCGACCGGTTGTGCTGTCCGGCTTCGGTCCTTGCTGTGTGGACCGTGCCGGGGCGGTGGTCCGCCTAAGAGGCGGAGGAAATGGGTGATGGCGCTTCCCGCAGCTGTGGCACTGAGTGTCGGTGTCACAAGGCTTGGTCGCACCTGTTCCGGAGCGTGCCCGGCCAGTCGCTCAGTGCCCGCGTACGAGGTACGGCCCGCGTACGTCGTACGGAACACAGTGCGGCTTGGGAGGCTCCCGGAAGGATGTCTGTCCCGGACGGGGACACGAAGCACCTCGCCATGGTGGGGTCGGGTGCAGACTTGAGGTTAACACTACCGGATCCAACAAACATTCCCCCTCTCGAAATCCGGCAACCGTGTGTCAGGTCGCAAGCGGCAGCACGCTCGCTCCCTGGGCGTCGAGCTCGAGCCGGTTCGCGGCCCAGCCCTCGCCTGCCAGATCGGCCACCTTGTCGGCGCTGTCGTCATCGGCCAGCGCCAGCACGGTGGGGCCCGCTCCGGAGATCACCGCGGGGATCCCATCGGCCCGCAGCCGCTCCACCAGCGCCGCGCTCTCCGGCATGGCCGGTGCGCGGTACTCCTGGTGGAGCCGGTCCTCGGTGGCGGGCAGCAGCAGCTCGGGGCGCCTGGTCAGGGCCTCGACGAGCAGGGCCGCTCGGCCCGCGTTGGTGGCGGCATCGACGTGCGGCACGGTGCGCGGGAGCAGACCACGCGCGGTCTCGGTGAGGACCGGCTTACCGGGCACGAAAACCACCGGAACGATGGAATCGGCGGGCTCCATCCTGATCGCGCGCGCGGATCCCGCCTCCATCCAGGAAAGCGTGAATCCGCCGAGCAGACAGGCGGCCACATTGTCGGGGTGGCCCTCGATCTCGGTGGCGAGTTCCAGGAGGGCCGGGTCGTCGAGCTTGGAGTCCCCCCCTATGGTCACGGCGCGTGCGGCGACGATGCCGGCGCAGATGGCGGCCGACGAGGAGCCCAGGCCACGGCCGTGCGGAATGCGGTTGGCGCAGACGATCTCCAGACCGCGCGGCTGCCCGCCGAGCAGATCGAAGGCCGTGCGCAGGGACCGTACGAGAAGGTGGTTCTCGTCACGCGGGAGCGTCTCGCCGCCCTCGCCCGCGATGTCGATGTGCAGCCCGGAGTCGGCCACCCGGACGACGACGTCGTCATAGAGCCCCAGCGACAGACCGAGGGCGTCGAAGCCCGGGCCGAGGTTGGCGCTGGTGGCGGGGACGCGCACCCTGACAGCGGCGGCGCGGAAGGCTGGACCGGCCATCGCTCGATGACTCTCCTTGAGCTGCGTGATTGTCGAAGACATTCGATGACGTACGAGGAACCCCGCGGGCTGCTCCCGGCCTCACGGACGGACGCTTCCGACGCCGCTGTCGGACCGCGGAGACGGCGCGGCACCGTGCCGGTGGGCGGCATATGCGGCAGGCGGGTTCAGTACAGCCTATCGAAGGAAGGTTCTGTGGCGACATAGGGCGCACAGGAGGCGCACGATGCGTGTCGTAAGCCCCTTGTGCACCCCCTGTCGGGTGCAGGGCCTGTCTTTCGGATCACGCCTGGGCCGCGGGGTCGCACGGCGCCGTGCGATGAGCCGACGTGATCCGAAAGACAGGCCCTACCCCTTCGGGCGCTGATCAGGCAAGGCCGAGGCGCTCGGCCGCCGTCGCCGCGTCGACCGGGACGGTGACGGGCTGCGGGGCGCCGGCGACGGCCCAGTCGGGGTCCTTCAGGCCGTTGCCGGTGACCGTGCAGACGATCGTCTGCCCCGGGTCGACCTTGCCCTGCTCGGCCGCCTTGAGCAGGCCGGCCACGGACGCGGCCGAGGCGGGCTCGACGAAAACGCCCTCCTGAGCGGCCAACAGCCGGTAGGCGCGCAGGATTTCACGGTCCGTCACCTCGTCGATGAACCCGCCCGACTCGTCCCGCGCGGCCAGGGCGTACTGCCAGGACGCGGGGTTGCCGATACGGATCGCGGTGGCGATGGTCGAGGGGTCCTTGACGATCTCGCCGCGCACGATCGGCGCGGAGCCGGAGGCCTGGAAGCCCCACATGCGCGGGGTCCGCCGCGAAACGCCGTCGGCGGCGTACTCCTTGTAGCCCTTCCAGTACGCGGTGATGTTGCCCGCGTTGCCCACCGGCAGGACATGGATGTCGGGGGCGTCGCCCAGCATGTCCACGATCTCGAACGCGGCCGTCTTCTGCCCCTCGATCCGCACCGGGTTGACCGAATTGACCAGCGCCACCGGGTAGTTCTCGCTCAGCGCTCGAGCGAGCGTCAAGCAGTCGTCGAAGTTGCCGTCGACCTGGAGGATCTTCGCGCCGTGGACGAGCGCCTGTCCCATCTTGCCGAGCGCGATCTTGCCCTGCGGCACAAGAACGGCGGACACCATCCCCGCCCGTACGGCGTACGCGGCCGCGGAGGCGGACGTATTGCCCGTGGAGGCGCAGATGACGGCCTTCGCGCCCTCCTCCTTGGCCTTGCTGATGGCCATGGTCATACCGCGGTCCTTGAAGGACCCGGTGGGGTTCGCGCCCTCCACCTTGAGGTGGACCTCGCAGCCGGTGCGCTCGGAGAGCACCTGCGCGGGCACGAGGGGCGTGCCGCCCTCACGGAGCGTCACGACCGGCGTGGTGTCGGACACCGGGAGACGGTCCCGGTACTCCTCGATGATGCCGCGCCACTGGTGGGTCATTGCTGGTTACTCTCCTTCAACCCGCATGATGCTGGCGACACCCCGCACGGTGTCGAGCTTGCGCAACGCCTCGACGGTGCCGCCGAGGGCCGCGTCGGACGCACGGTGCGTGACGACGACGAGAGAGGCCTCGCCGTCGCCTTCTTGCCGTCCTTGCTGCCGAACCGTATCGATCGAGACACCGTGCTCGGCGAACACGGTGGCCACCTGGGCGAGAACACCCGGTTTGTCGGCGACGTCGAGGCTGATGTGGTAGCGCGTGACGACCTCGCCCATGGACGACACGGGCAGTGCGGCGTACGCCGACTCGCCGGGTCCGGTGGCGCCGTTGATCCGGTTGCGGCAGACGGCGACGAGGTCGCCGAGGACGGCGGAGGCGGTCGGGGCGCCGCCGGCGCCGGGGCCGTAGAACATCAACTGACCGGCGGCGTCCGACTCGACGAACACCGCGTTGTACGCGCCGCGCACGGAGGCGAGCGGGTGGGTGAGCGGGATCATCGCGGGGTGCACGCGCGCGGTGACCGAGCCCCCGTCCGCGGCCCGTTCGCAGATGGCGAGCAGCTTGATGGTGCAGCCGATCCGCTTGGCGGCGGCGAAGTCGGTGGCGGTGACCTCGGTCATGCCCTCGCGGTAGACGTCGTCGAGGCGCACGCGCGTGTGGAAGGCGATTCCGGCGAGGATGGCGGCCTTGGCGGCGGCGTCGAAGCCCTCGACGTCGGCGGTCGGGTCGGCCTCGGCGTACCCGAGGGCGGTGGCCTCGTCGAGGGCCTCCTGATACCCGGCCCCGGTCGAGTCCATCTTGTCGAGGATGAAGTTGGTGGTCCCGTTGACGATCCCGAGCACGCGGTTGACCTTGTCGCCGGCGAGGGACTCGCGCAGCGGGCGGATCAGCGGGATGGCACCGGCGACGGCGGCCTCGTAGTAGAGGTCCTTGTTGTTCGCCTCCGCCGCGGCGTGCAGGTCGGCGCCGTCCTGGGCGAGGAGGGCCTTGTTGGCGGAGACGACGGAGGCGCCGTGTTCGAAGGCGGTGGTGATGAGGCTCCGGGCGGGCTCGATCCCGCCGATCACCTCGACGACGACATCAATGTCCCCGCGTTTGACGAGGGCGGTGGCGTCGGTGGTGATCAGCTCGGCGGGAATGCCCTCACGGACCTTGGAGGGCCGGCGTACGGCGACTCCCGCCAGCTCCACCGGGGCTCCGATGCGGGCGGCGAGGTCGTCGGCGTGCGTCGTCATGATGCGCGCCACCTCTGAGCCGACCACTCCACAGCCCAGCAGCGCCACCTTCAGCGGACGCGTACGCATCATCCGACCTCGTTTCCTCATACCGTCTTCGGTGGGACCAGTCTCACTCACCGGAATGCAGTTTCTATCCATCGTCCGGATCCTGAGACGTCTATTTCATTTCCGCGGGGGCGGAAGACAGGAGATCTTCCGCCCCTGGGGTGTACGGGTCATCCGACATCGAGACGCAGGAGGTCCTCCTCCGTCTCCCTGCGGACGATCACCCGGGCCTCGCCGTCCTGCACGGCCACGACGGGCGGCCTCAGAACGTGGTTGTAGTTGCTGGCCATGGACCGGCAGTAGGCACCCGTGGCCGGTACGGCGATGAGGTCACCCGGTGCCAGGTCGGACGGCAGGAACGCGTCCTTCACGACGATGTCGCCGCTCTCGCAGTGCTTGCCGACGACGCGGGCGAGCATGGGCGCGGCGTCGCTCGTGCGGGAGACCAGGGCGACGCTGTACTCCGCGTCGTACAGCGCCGTACGGA
Source organism: Streptomyces sp. NBC_00457 (assembly GCF_036014015.1). Lineage (NCBI taxonomy): Bacteria > Bacillati > Actinomycetota > Actinomycetes > Kitasatosporales > Streptomycetaceae > Streptomyces > Streptomyces sp. NBC_00457. Next base: position 3,799,827 of record NZ_CP107905.1, read on the forward strand.
TGTTGTCGGACATGCCGCCGTCGACGGAGACGTACGTACGCAGCCCGTCCAGGGGCTTGATGGTGCCGACTTCGTAGAGCGTGAAGGCGGTCGGCCCGACGATGGCGCGCCCGGGCTCGACGGAGATACGGGGGGTGCTGAGGCGGGCGGCCTCGCACTCACGGGTGACGATCTCGGTCAGCGCCTTGGCGATCTCGTGCGGTTCGCTGGGATCGTCGTCGCTGGTGTACGCGATACCGAGCCCACCCCCGAGATCGATCTCGGGCAGCTCGACGCCGTGCTCGTCACGGATGTCCTTCAGCAGGCCCACGACCCGGTGCGCGGCGACCTCGAAGCCGGACATGTCGAAGATCTGCGACCCGATGTGGCTGTGAATCCCGATGAGTTCGAGCCCGTCGAGCTGAAGAGCACGCCGTACGGCCTCGGCTGCCTGCCCGCCCGCGAGCGGAATCCCGAACTTCTGGTCCTCGTGGGCGGTGGCGATGAACTCATGCGTATGAGCCTCGACACCGACGGTGATACGGATCTGCACGCGCTGCCGCTTGCCGAGTTCCTGCGCGATGTGGGCGACGCGGACGATCTCCTGGAAGGAGTCGAGGACGATACGGCCGACGCCTGCCTCGATGGACCGGCGGATCTCTTCCGTGGACTTGTTGTTGCCGTGGAAGGCGATGCGGTCCGCCGGCATGCCGGCGGAGAGGGCGGTGGCGAGCTCGCCGCCGGAGCAGACGTCGAGGTTGAGCCCCTCCTCGTGCAGCCAGCGCACGACGGCCCGGGACAGGAAGGCCTTACCGGCGTAGAAGACGTCGGCGTCATGACCGAAGGCGGTACGCCAGGCACGCGCGCGTGCACGGAAGTCGGCCTCGTCGAGGATGTAGGCGGGGGTGCCGTGCTGTTCGGCAAGGGTCTTCACGTCGATGCCGCCGACGGTGACGACACCGTCGGTGTCACGTCCGACGGTCTGTGCCCACACCTTGGAGTCGAGGGCGTTGAGGTCGGCGGGCGGCGCGGTGTAGTGGCCCTCGGGGAAGACGTCGGCGTGACGGGGCCCGGCGGGGTGTGCGGAACGGCTCATGTCGCGTGTTCTTTCAGAGGTGGTCGGGTGCGTCGATACCGAGCAGGGACAGGCCGCCGGCCAGCACCGCCCCGGCGGCTTCGGCGAGCGCGAGCCGGGCACGGTGGGCGGCCGAGGGTTTCTCCTCGCCGATCGGCAGCACGGTGGGCACAAGAGCGAGGACGGCATCGGCGACGGTGACGAGGTGCCGGGCGAGACGGTCGGGGGCGCGGTCCTCGGCGGCTGCGGCGAGGATGCGGGGGTGGTCCGCGAGCGCGTGGAGGAGGCGGGTGGTGTCGGATGGGGCTTGGGACGGGACTTGGGACAGGCCGGCACCGGGGGTCGGCCCGGGTTCGGCGCTGAATCCGAGGTCGGCGGCGTTGCGCTGGGACAGGCCGGCGCCCGAGGTCGGGCCGGCTTCGGCGCTGAATCCGAGGTCGGCGGCGTTGCGGCCGAGCGCCCGGGTGCGGGCGTGCGCATAACGGACGCGGAAGAGGGGGTTGCCCTCACGCTGGACCAGATGCTCGTCGGTGATGCGGGGCCGGTCGTGGGCGGCGGGGTACAGCAGCGCCCAGCGGGCGGCGTCGGGGCCGAGGGGGAGGGGGTCGGCGGGGGCGGGGATGGGGCGCACCCAGTAGGCCGGTGACCCGGGGCTGCCCACGCCGTCGACGCGTACGCCGAGGACGTCGGTCCACTCGGGCTCGGGGCAGGCCTCGCAGCTGGTGCGGACGACGGCACCCTGCGAACGGAGGATGCGGGCGGTGGCGTCCATGACGACGACGGCGCGGACCTCGTGCGGGGCGTGCAGCGGCAGGAGTGGCTGATGGTCGGGCCCCTCGGCGTGGCCGTACCGCCGCCCGCGCCGCAGGATCTCCTCGACTAGGGCCACGGGCGCGGCACCGCGCAGGCTGATGTTGAGAAACCCGGGCCGGGTGACGACGACATCGGAGACGGCGGCCGTATCGAGCAGGTACGGCCGAAGGATCTCGGCGACCCGCAGCGGCGGCTGCCCGGCCGGGCGGGCGAGCTGAAGGGCGATATTGGTGGCGTAGTCCCCACAGCCACCGGCCCCGGGAGCCGTCACGACAGCCCGCTCCGGCACGGTCACGCTCAGTTCCCCATCGTCGACAGCACGACGCACTGCGCGCAGCACGGTGCGGGAGAGCTCGACGGGGGTCACGGGACAAGCGTATGGGAGGAGGGGGGTGGGTAGGCGAGGCGGTTTAGGGGAGGGTCCCGAGATGTGGACGGGGGTGAGATGGAAGCGGGACGGAGTGGGCCGGCGTTGGGACGGAGCCGAGAGCCACACCTGCCGCCCCTTCGATCAGCCGCCGGCCCGCCCGGCCCGCTCGGTCTCCCCCATACCGAGGACGTTCCCGAACAGGGGCCCGTCCTCCCCCTGCGCTCGCCCGCTCCGCTTCCGCTCGATCAACTGATGTACGAGCGCTACGAGTTCGGCGGGTTCGAAGGGTTTGGCGAGGAACGCGTCGACGCCGATGTCGAGGCCGCCGTCGACCTCGTACTGTGTACAGGCGCTGACAATGGCCAGCGGCAGATCACGGGTCCGCGGATCGGCCCGCAGCCGTGCGGCGGTCCGCAGCCCGTCGAGTCGCGGCATGACGACGTCCAGGGTGACCACATCGGGCCGCACCTGATGAATGACATCCAGACACTCGGCACCGTCGGCCGCGGTCACGACCTCGAGGCCCTCCAGCTCGAGATTGACCCTGATCAGCTGCCGGATGACCTTGTTGTCGTCGACAACAAGCACCCGGCCCGACGCGCCTGGCACAACTCGAGAGTAGGTCGGGACCGGCCACCGCGTCCGGGTTTTCCCCACTTCCACCCCCTGCGGGCGACGCTCTCCCCCCACGAAAACCGTTCATGAACACCCCGAAGGAGCTGGTAGGGTTCTACCCGTCGCCGCGCAACGCGCCCGACACGCCCCCGTAGCTCAGGGGATAGAGCAACGGCCTCCGGAGCCGTGTGCGCAGGTTCGAATCCTGCCGGGGGCACCTTGGATTTGGTGCCCAAAGACCCCGCCATCAGCGCGCTAGCTGAGTGCGGGGTCTTCGCGTGTCTGCGGGCGGATGCAGTCCTGAGCGGCCCTATGTCGGGAACGGCGAAGGCCCTCGGACGGATCCAAGGGCCTGAAGCTTAGTGAGGCTCACACCTACCCACACGCGCCGTCGATGCACTTCGCATAGCGGCTAGCGGCTCAGCAGGACCTCAACGCTGTTGCCCGCTCCTTCGGCCACCTCGGTCGCGTCGACACCGCAGTTGAGCCAGGTCGCCGTCCACCTGACCGGCGAAGACCGCCGGATCACGCTCAACGTCGGACTCACCGCCAACGCGGCCGTGACTGTCTGGCTGGTCCCAGCGTGAACAGGGCTCCCTGTCGGCGGACGTGGGTCGAGCTCTACGGCCGGTAGTCGGCCCAGGTCTTGGGTGTCTCCGAGACCTTTACGGCGCTGAGTTCAGGCAGGTCGTCGCGCCAGGTGTCGTAGATCCACTTGGCGAGGTTCTCGGCTGTCGGGGGGATGCCCCCCATCGCTTCATTGAGGTGCCGGTGGTCGAGCGTCGTGTCGACCCATTTTTTGAAGGCGTCCAGGTCCCGGTAGTCGCGGACGAAGCCGGGCGGGGCAAGGGCGTGGTCGTCTGCCGAGAGTTCGAGCACGACCACGTAGTTGTGGCCGTGCAGGCGGGCGCAGGGGTGCCAGGAGGGGAGCGTGTCCAGGACATGGCTGGCAGAGAAGTGGAACTCCTTGCTTATGGTGAACATGCCGATCCCGTCTCCTCCGCTCCCCCCTTGGGACCCTGGGACCCCTGCCGGTCTCGCACTGTAGTCGGTCAGCCTGCCCCGGCCTCTCCCTCGTCGAGGCCGCTGTCGTGCAGCAGGGCCCGGTTCAGAGGCACGTCGGTCAGGAACCGCGCCCGCAGGACCGGGTCATCGATGCTGTCCGCCTTGCGCAGCACCTCGGCACGGGCTCTGCCCAGCAGGTCGCGGACCTCGCTCCCGCTGTCCTCGGCCAGCAGAGCGCGGGCCGCGTGATACAGAACCTCTTCCGTACGCAGGGCCGGCATGTCCCCGTGCTCGGCGAGCCGGGCGAGCGCGTGGCGGCCGTCGCGGGCGGCCGGATCCGTCTCGCCGTCCTGCAGATGGATCCGGCTGCGCAGCACATATCCGGCGATCTCGCTGCGCACCATGCCACTGTCGCGGGTGTCGACGAGCGTGTCCTCACACAGCCGCCGAGCCAGGCTCCTGTCGTGGCCAGTGGCGAGGAGGACCTCGACGTACAGGTTGCGCACGATCGGTACCAGGTTGACCAGCCAGGTGCGCTGGGTCTCCAGCCAGGCGTTCCGTGCGCGCTCGACCGCTTCGCCGTGGCGAGCGGCATCATGGGTGAGCAGCGTGGCGAGGAGGGCGTTGTTGTATGCGTGCCAGCCACTGTCGCCACCGCGCTCCTCCTCGAAATCCAGAGCCTCACGCAGCACCGTGCCCGCTTCCTCCCACGAGCCGGTGGACAGGTGGAGCTGGGCGAGATAGTTCAGCGCTATGGGCAGCTCGGCGCGGAGAGTCTCACCTCTCAGCCGCTCGGTGCAGCGCAGCAGCCGCTGCCGGGCTTCGCCGAGCCGACCCGCGTCGAAGAGGTTGACCCCGATCTGCATCTCGTTGAGATTGCGGGCGTGCTGCAGTACGGGGTTCTCCGCCTCGCCGAGGCGCGGGTCCGAGGCGTACAGCCGCTCGGCGTCCAGGAGCACCCGCAGACCTGCGCGCAGATCGCGTTTGGGCAGCTGGCGTCCGTATTCGACCATCGCCACGAAGAGCGCCTGACGGCCTGCCTCGCCACACTCCCGGGCGCGTTCGACTGCCTCTTCGAGCTTGGCGAGGGAGGGCCGGACACCGTGGACGGCCAGCAGTGTCTTGCCGCGCAACAGGGTGGTGCGGGCGATGAGCAGCTGGTCCCCGAGGCGGTGTGCCGCCTGCTCCGCCTCGGCGGCCAAGGCGTCGATTCCCATGCTCTCCCGCTCGCCCTCGCCTCCCTTCCAGCGCACCTCAGTGATGCTGAGCAACAGCTCGATCGCCTCCACCAGACGGCGATCGCGCTCCGGACGTCCGGCGGGCATCAGCCGGGCGGACTCGATCGCCGTCCGGCAGTGTTGTTCGGCCTGGGCGAAGGAGAGATCCTCGACCGCCACGGAACGGGCCAGGCCGTAGTGGGCGGCGGCCGTCTGTGCGGCATACGCGGGCCCGGCCTGCAGGAAGTGATCGGCGATCAGCACGCGCAACTCGAGCGGAGCGGCGCCCCCGTCGACTCCTGGCAGGCGTGGCAGTGCTTCGGCGATGTCCGCATGCCGTTGCCGGCGGGCGCCTTCCGACTGTTCGCCGCGGATACCCCTTTGCAGGACCCGGTGCTCGAAGTCGTACCAGTCGGTCTCCAGACCGGCTGCCCAGTCGGGGACCTCGTCCCGATGCCGGCAGCGGATCAGGCCGTGTTCGCGCTCTATACGGTGCAGCAGGTCCTGGACCTGGATCCGTGGCGAGCCGGACACCTCGGCGAGTGTGTGTGCGAAGAAGAACTCGCCCATGGTGGCGCCGGTGACCAGGAGTTCGCACGCAGCCGGGTCCAGCTGCCGGAAACGGTCCAGCACGGCTGCGGGAAGGCTCCCCGGCAGTGGCACCCGGACACCGTCTTCGGGTCGCCACAGCCTCAGGCACTGCTCGACGAAGATCGGATGGCCGCCCGTCGCCCCGGTCAACCGGACGGAGAAGTCCTCGGGAGCAGGGTGGCTCTGAAGCCTGGCATCGACCAGTTCCCTGACAGCCCAGGCAGGCAGCGGCGGCAGCGTGTGGCGGGACACGAGCTCCGTGTGATCCCTCTGCCAGGCGTCCAGTAGCTGGTCCACAGCCCTGCCGTTCCCCTCGGCTGCGGCATACAAGCTGAGACCGAGAACAAGACCGAGCGGTTCACCCCCGATCCTGGGCAGCAACAGGTGCAGGAACTCCAGGGTCGACACATCGCACAGCTGGATGTCGTCCACCATCAGGAGCAAGGGCCGATCCGCGCGCGCCTGTTGCAGCAGCACGTCGATCAGCTGCCGGGTCACGGTGCTCTGCACGGGCAGGAGACTGTCGCCCGGGATGGACCCGGTGGCTACGGTGGCCTCGGCGAACACCCGGCCTGCCGCGACCACCGCGCCGAGCCCCGGAACCGCGGCGGACAGCAGGTCGGGGGCGGCCGTCAGCGCACCGCGGGCCGCCGTGCGCCGGAGGCCGGCCAGCCGTCTGCGGCCCTGTGCGGGACGGTCCAGTGCGTGCAGAGCGTCCAGGACGGGTCCGTACGGCCGCCGCGAACCGATGCCGGGCGCGGCCCGCACGAGTACCACCCGGCAGGGCTGCTCCTGGGAAACGGCGGAGGTGCCCAGGCGGCGGGCGAACTCGCCCAACAGGGACGATTTACCCATCCCCGAGTCGCCCTCGACGAACAGCACACTCGAGCGTCCTTCTGCCAGGGCGGTCGCCGCGCTCTCGAGCCTGGCCAGGCTCTCCTCCCGGTCGACGAACACCGTCACCCCGCGCCCCCGTTCATCTCACCCGCCACCTGCGCCTCGGCACCAACTGCCTGCACCCTACGGCCCTTTGTCGGTGTGCCAGATGAGTGATCCCCAACTGGCCGAAACGGTACGCCCCGACGGACACCCGCCGTCGGGCCTAGGACCTGCGCCCCATGTGCACCGTGACCGCGCTGGCTAAGGTCGGCGCTCATGGAACCTGCGGAGATCATTCGTCGCGATGCGGTAGAGCGCAGGCGCGACGTGCTGGAACGGCTTGGCGCGGAGCGCGACATGTGGGTGTCGACGGCCCATCCTGATCATGGTCCGCACCAGGTGCCGCTGTGGTTCCTGTGGGACGGGGAGGCGGTGTGGATGTGTACCGGTGCGGGGTCGGCCACGGCGCGCAATGTGCGCGAGGAGCCGCGTGTACGGCTGGCGCTGCCGGACAGCTTCGATGTGGTGCTGCTGCAAGGGGAGGCGGAGTGCCATCCCGCGCGGGATGTGCCGAAGGATGCCGCGGATGCGTTCGCGGGCAAGTTCGGCTGGGATCCGCGTAGGGAAGAGGCGCCCTTTGTGTACCTGCGCGTGGCGCCGCGGACGATGCGCGCCTGGCGGGGAGAACCGGAGCTGCGGGGCAGGGTCGTCATGCGGGACGGGGTGTGGCTGGCGGCAGCGCAGGCGTAGTTCGAAGGTCGGGACGGCTGCAGCCGGACGGTAATGCGGTGGCAGTGGTTCGGGGCCTGCTGCTTGGATGCTTGGCGTGACGTCTGTGGATCTTGATGGTGCTCGTGAACTGCTGGACCGGCTTGAGCGGTACTACGACGCGGTGCCTCGCTCCGGCGCTCGGGTCGAGGACTTGGGGCCGCTGCGGTTGTTCATCCGGGAGGGGCAGGGCTGGCCCTTCTACGCACGTCCGGCGCTGGGGTGGTCCGGGCCGGTGAGTGCGGCGGATGTGACCCGGGTGCGCTCTCGGCAGCGGGAGTTGGGCATTCCGGAGAGTTTCGAGTGGGTTGCCGAGACCACGCCTGGGCTGCGGGACGCGGCTGAGCGGACAGGGCTTGTGGTGCACGAACACCCCTTGATGGTGCTCGGCTCTGATGTGCCGACCCCTGTGGTGCCGGATGTGGCCGACAGCGTGGTGGTGCGGACTGTGGGACCGGGCGATCCCGTGCTGCCGAGCGCGCTGGCTGTCCCTCACCTGGCCTTCGGCGATCCCGGAACCGGTGTCGGTGCGGCGGGCGTGGCGGAGTTGAGAGAGGCGGTGCGGAGCCGCGCCGAGGACGGGACGGTGGAACGTGCGGCGGCACGCATCCTGGCCGGCCTGACGTGCGTTGCTGCCGCGGTGGACGACGGAATGGCGCTGTGCGCCGGGCAGCACCAGCCAGTGGGAGCGGTCAGTGAGATCGTCGGGGTGGGGACCCTGCCGACCGCGCGCCGCCGGGGTCTTGCGCTCGCGGTCACCGCGGCGCTGATAGCCGACGCACGTTCACGCGGCGTCGAGACCGTCTTCCTGTCCGCGGGCGACGACGACGTCGCCCGGATCTACGCCCGCCTCGGCTTCCGCCGCGTAGCCACCGCACTGATCGCCGAGCCCGTCGAGTAGCGAGATGCCGGCCGGCGTCGCTGTGACACGAGGAGATGGCGGCGGGGATTTGCAGCCCGCTGCACCCGGAGAGCAGGGCGCTCGCCTCGACCAGCGCGGCTGCGACGGTGGTGCGTCTGGGGTGGCCCCGCATGGGGCTCCTCCTTCTGTCGAGCACGTCTGAACACGTCTGAACACGTCGGTGCCGCATACGACGGACCGGGTCGCTGCCGGGCGGGCGCCGGTCCGTCGTACGCGGAGCTTTCACTGGGCCCTACGGCGCCGTCGTACGAAGAGCACCGCGCCACCGCCCACCAGCAGGGCGAGAACCGCGATGCCTCCGATCACGGCGACCTGCGCACCGGTGGAGGCGAGTCCGCCGGTCGTCGAGGTGCCGCTGCCGCCGGTTCCGGAGGAGGCGGAGCGCGGGTCCGTCGCCGAGGGCGAGGCGCTCACTGAGCCGGATGCGGATGCGGAGGCCGACGGGGAGGCCGTCGCGGTCGGTGACGTGGAGGCCGACTGTGACGGGGTGGTCGTGGGCGTCGCCGTCGGCTCGTCGCCCGTGCCCGGTGTGACGGTCGATGGGTCCACGTCGTCCCCAACGACCCAGGCGATGGTCTCCGTGTCGCTGACCTTCGTGCCGTCGGCGAGTGTGGCGCTGACGGCGAAGGTGTCCGGCAGACCGTCCCCGCTGTGGGCGTGCATCGTCACCGAGCCGACCGAGCCTTCCGTGAAGATGCTCAGCGCACCCGGGCCCTGGACGGCGTCGAGCCGGAAGGCGACGCGGCCGTCGATCTCGGAGCTCTTGAACTGGTCGGTGCTCCAGCCGGGCCAGACGAGACCGTCCAGCTGCTGGATGGGCAGCCACGAGACCGGGTCGCCGACCGGGCCCAGGAACTCGTACCCCTCGGTGATCTTCCGGCGCGCGCCCGGTTTCACATGCAGGACGACTTCGTCGGGCTCGTGCCACGTGTGGTCGTGGGCCGTGCCCTCCTTGATCTGGAACTGCAGTGAGCCGTCCACCGGGCGGGCGGCCAGATCGAGGTGGCCGTTGTCGATGACGTGGGCGGCCGGTGCGGTGGGCGTCGAGAGCGAGGGGGTCGTGGACGTGGGGGGCGTCGAGGGCGTCGGGGTGGAGCCGTCGCCGGGCAGTACGTCGTCCGGGTCGACGTCGTCGCCGACGACCACGGCCAGCGTCTCGGTGTCGGTGGAACCGCCGCTGGTGACCGTGAGGGTCAGGCGGTAGACGCCTTCCTCGGTGAAGCCCCAGGTGGGCACGGCCCGTTGCTCGTCCTTGGCCAGGGTGAACGCGCTGTGGGCGCTGTCCCCGCTGTTGAGGTGCTGCACCGGGCTCTCGTCGTTGTTGTCCATCTCGCGCGTGTAGGTGTACATCGCGAAACGCCCCGGCCCCTCGAAACCCGCGAGGCGGACCTCGGTGTCCGCGCCCGCCTCGGTGCCGTTCCAGCCCGGTTCGGGTGCGAAGATCTGCCCCGCGTTCTCCCAGCCGTTGAAGAAGTAGGCGGAGAGCAGCGTGTCGCCCAGGATCGGATACGCCGGGCCGATGAGGTCTTTCTTGGTCGCCGGTCCGGCATGCAGCACGATCTCGGACGGCTCCCGTACGACCGTGGAGTCGCCGCCGCGGTCGTCGATCTGCCACTCCAGCTTCCCGTCGGCCAGTCGGGGCGTGAGGTCGAGTTCGCCCTCGTCGAGCACGACGGCGTCGCCCTGCCGGGCATCACCATCGTCCTGTCTCGTCTTCTTCGCTGTGCGCTACGCCCGCCCGCTGTACCCTCCGGGCGTCCGGCCCCCTCGCCGTACAACCCGGTGACCGCACCGGAATCCGGGGCAAGGGAGAGGCCGTCCTGCACCCGTGATTGAGTACGGGACGCCTGGATGCCGTATGTATGTCTGTACGTCGAAGCGTCCGACCAGGAGACCCCGCAGTGCACGTGAGCCGTTACGTACGAGTTGGAGGCGCCCTCGGGCACGTGCTGCTCGTCGTCGTGCTCGCGCTCGGCGTCTTCGTGATGCACACCGTGGGGCATCCGGACGAGTCATCCCACGCGTCCGTGTCGGCGATGGATACCGGGTCCCACGCGTCCGTGTCGGCGATGGTTCCGGCGCAGGCGGACCCGGCACAGGAGGACCTGGCGCAGGCGGCGTCCGCGGACGTGCCGGTCATGGCCATGGACATGGTGTCGCTGTGCGTGGCGGTCCTCTTCGCCGCCTGGATCCTCGTCGCACTGCTGCGGTCGGCGCTCGCCCGCAGTCCCGGCTGCCTGGCAGACGTTCTCGCCCGGGCGCCTGTCCTGCGGCGCTCCGCCCCGCCCCCTCGCCCACCTGATCTGACCCAGTTGTCGGTTCTGCGGCAGTAGGCCGCTACGCCCTCGCGGGCGCGCACCACGCGCGGCCCCGCGATCTCGCGTACGCCCTCACAGCCAGAGAACCGACAAACACGAGGTGAGATCCACCATGACTGCCTTCACGCGCGCCCTGCGCGGCAAGCCCGCCCGTCATGTCACGGCCGTCGGCATCGTCACGGCGGGAGCCCTGCTGCTCTCCGCCTGCGGCGGCAACGGCGACGACTCGAGCGGCACGGACCACGGCAGCGGCAGCTCCTCGGCCGCGGCGAACGCCGAGGCCGGGGCCAAGGCCGGCGACTTCAACGACGCGGACGTCATGTTCGCCCAGATGATGATCCCGCACCACGAGCAGGCCCTGGAGATGGCCGAACTGGCCGACGGCCGTGCCTCCGACGCGGAGATCAAGGACATCGCCGGGAAGATCGAGAAGGCCCAGGACCCCGAGATCCAGACGATGAAGGGCTGGCTCGAGTCCTGGAACAAGCCGACCGCGGCAGAGTCCATGGAGGGCATGGGCCACTCCGGCGGCTCGGGCACGGGCGGCATGATGTCCGACGAGGGCATGGCCGACCTCAAGGCCATGAAGGGCGCGGAGTTCGACAAGATGTTCGCCCAGATGATGATCGAGCACCACGACGGCGCGATCACCACGGCCGAGGACGAGCAGAAGAACGGCAAGAACGCCGACGCCGAGAAGATGGCGGACGCCATCGTCAAGGGCCAGTCCGCCGAGGTCGAGCAGCTCCAGGACATCCTCGACCGACTCTGATCCGCGTCACTGACTGACTGCCGCTGACACCCCTCTCGGCTCCGGTGCCGGGCACCTGCAGGTGTCCGGCACCGGAGCCGATCCGTGGCGCTCCGGCCATCCCCCTCTCCCACTCCCACCCGCGTATGTTTCATGTCAGAGACGCAGACGCTTATGAGGAGCCCGTCGTGCGCGCACGTGATCTGGCGGTCGGATACGAGACGGTGAGCGTCGACAGTGACGCGCTGGAGGCGGCGCGGCTGATGGCCGAGCACAAGTTGCCGGGGCTGCTGGTGCTCGACGAGCGCGGTGAGCCCAAGGCGATCCTGCCGGCGTCCCAGATGATCAAGGTGCTGGTTCCGGCGTATGTGCTGGAGGACCCGGCGCTCGCCGCGGTCGTCGACGAGAAGCACGCCGACCGGCTGTGTCAGGCGCTGGTCGGCCGCCGGGTCGGGGAATGCCTGCCCACCAAGGCGGCCCCGCCCCCGATCGCGGACCCCGACGACACCGCGCTGGAGGTGGCCGCGCTGATGGCCCAGGTGCGCAGCCCGGTGGTGGCGGTGGTGGAGAAGGCGAAGGACGGGACCCATCTCCTGGGCGTCATCACCGCCTCGCACCTCCTCCACGAGCTTCTCGCGACGGCCGGCACGATCGGCGGCACGTGAGAGTGTGACGTACGCCATATGCCTGCTGCGTGACTTTTACTCGGGACACTGATTGGACGGCGCCTCCCGTCCGTACTTCCTGGAGTCAGGTCCGGTCACATCAGGAGGCACGATGCGCCTGTCGCGCAACAGGGTCGGAACCGTCTTCGTCGGCGGAGCATTGAGTCTGACTCTCGCCGCACTCGCGTACCCCGCAATGCTCGGGGTGGACAAGGCAGCCACCGGGCAGGATCGCATCATCGCGAACACCCCCTACGGTCCGCTCACCGAGGCGGACCGGTCCTTTGTGGTCGCCGTGCGCGCGGCCGGGCTGTGGGAGTACCCGCTCGGGATGATGGCGATGGAGCGCGGGACGACCCCGGCGATGAAGGAGGCCGGCGAGCACCTGGTCGTCGGGCACGCCGGGCTCGACGAAATGTGCCGCAAGATCGCGCCCGAGCTGGGCATCACGCTGCCCAACCAGCCCAGCCCGCAGCAGCAGCAGTTCGTGGCGACCTCGCAGGCCGAGACCGGCAAGCAGTTCGACACCACCGCGGTCAACATCATGCGGACCGCCCATGGCCGGATCTTCCCGGTGGTCGCCCAGGTCCGCGCCACCACCAAGAACTCGCTGGTCCGTCAGCTCGCCGACCTGACCAACGACACCGTCCTCGACCACATCTCGGTCCTGGAGAAGACGGAAATGGTCAACTTCGACCAGGCCCTCTTCCAGCAGACGAGCCCGCCCAAGCTCCCCCAGGATCAGATGACCCCGCCGCCGCCGCAGCCGGGCGCACCGATCGTCGCCATCACGAAACCCCCGGGCCTGGACCTCCAGACGTCCGCGCCCACCCCGACCCCCAGCCCGACCGTGAAGTGACGCCCACACGCCCCACGCCTATCCCCAGCCGAAGTAGCGCAGCCACACATGCGCCATCGCCACCACGACCGTGACCGCGGTGACCACGAGGCCGTACTTGGTGAACTGCCAGAAGGAGATGGGCTGCCGGTTGCGTTCGGCGATGCCGAGCACGACGACGTTGGCCGAGGCACCGATGGCGGTGGCGTTGCCGCCGAGGTCGGCGCCGAGCGCGAGCGCCCACCACATGACGTGGTCGCTCGCGCCGCCCATGTTCTGCACGAGGTCGCCGGTGATGGGGGCCATGGTGGCGACGTACGGGATATTGTCGACGACCCCGGACAGTGCCGCGGACGCGCCCAGCATGAGCATGGAACCGGCGAATTCGTTGGTGCCGATCACGTCGGCCAGCGCGCCGGACACCTCGTCGACGACGCCCGTGTCGATGAGCCCGCCGATCATCACGAACAGGCCCGCGAAGAAGGCCAGCGTGGGCCATTCGACCTCGGCGAGGACGTCACCGGTCTCGACCGCGGAGACGGCGATGAGCAGCCCGGCGCCGAGCAGGGCGACGACGCTGGGCTCGTAGTGCAGGACGAACCCGGCGACGACCAGGACGAGGACGACGAGGCCCTGGATCAGCAGCCGCGGGTCCCTGATCGCCTCCCGCTCCTCCAGCTCCATGATCTCGGCGGCGCGGTCCTCGTCGTACACGAAGGACTTGCGGAACATCACGCGGCACAGCAGCAGGAGAAGCAGTATCAGGACCGCGACGCGGGGCGAGGTGGATCAGGAAGTCGTTGAAGGTGAGGCCTGCCCGGCTGGCGATGATGATGTTGGGCGGGTCGCCGACGAGGGTCGCGGTGCCGCCGATGTTGGACGCGAACACCTCGGCGATCAGGAACGGGGCGGCGGGCAGGCCGAGGCGCTCGCAGACCAGCAGGGTGACCGGGGCGATGAGCAGGACCGTGGTGACGTTGTCGAGCAGGGCGGGCACGCGCCCAGAGGGCCAGCATCAGGCGGGGGGTGCCGACTGCTCGCACGGGGGTGTGCACGAGGGTGGATTAACTCGATCGTGTGATGGTCGGCTTGCGGCGTGCTGGGCTGTTCGGGCTACGGTGATCATGCGATCTGGGACGCCGGGTACGGTGCCAGCGTGCGGGGCCCCCGCTCCACCGGAGTGATGGTTCGGGGCCTCCCCGTCGCCTCTGGCCGTACCCACATGGCCAGGTCGCACAGGGAGCCGGCCTCCCGGGATCGGACCACGGACAAGATCCGTGTCGCTGCCCCGGGGTCGAGTATGCCGGGGACCAGTGCGCCCAAGACCGTTCGGGGCGTGCGGCTGAGCGGGCTCACTTCTGCTCAGTCCACAGGAACGGTTCGTGGACGGGCATCGACGCGCGCGTCATGACGGGTCACCACCGATCGGAAGACGGTTGACCGCGCCCGACCGTACACCGTGCTCACCCGGACCGGGCGCCGTAACGCGTGATCACGGTGTACGGCCCCACGTCCTGCCGCAGGAAGCGCCCCGGCGGGAAGAAGTCGACGGGGAAGACGACCTGAGAGGACCGGGTCACCGGGACGCGGGGGAAGTTGTGGCGGAACAGGTAGAGGCCGTAGCCGGTGTCGGTCTGCCGCAGGACGAACACGTCCGGCGCCGGGAAGCGGCCCGAGTCCAGCCGCCGCGAGAAGTCGTCCGCGTCCCGGGCGGCGAGCCAGCGCCGTACCTCCGCGTTGCGCTTCTCGTGCCGTGCCTGGGGGTTGGAGTAGCCGGGCGTCATGGCGACATACGCCCAGTACGGCTCGACGGACAGCAGCCGGTGATGGTCCGTCAGGACGGTCAGGTCGTGCGGCTGCCTGCCGGTGCCGCGGGCGATCGCGCGGACCAGGGGGCGGATCCACAGGTCCTCGGTGCCGGGGTGCCGCACGCGTGCCGTGCGGGAGGGGGCCGTGCCGTCGTCCAGGGGGTAGCTCTGCCGATAGGCCAGGTCGACCTCGCGGCCCAGCGCGCTCTGCGCGTGCTGGACGGCGGCGACGGTGAAGACCGCCGCGATGACGGCCAGTACGCCGGTGGCGGTCCGCGCCTGCGCCCGGTGCCGTCTGCGTACGGTCCGCAGCAGGTCCCACAGGGCGAGGACGCCCGCGCAGTGCAGTGCGACGAGCAGGACCGGGTGGACGCGGAAGGAGAGGAGCGTGGTGCCGAACGCGATGGCCAGATGGGACAGCACGCACCAGGCGTAGCATCCGGCGACCAGCGCGAGCAGGCCCGCGGCCACGGGCCGGCTGCGGCAGCGGACGACCAGCCAGACGGTGCCGGCCAGGCACAGCAGTCCGCCCGGCGTGATCTCCGTCATCGGCAGCAGATACGTCAACTGCTGGTAGGGGGTGAACTTCAGCGCCGTCGTGTCGGGGGACCCTCCGGCGGCGCGTCCGGCCAGTTCGTACGGCAGCAGGACCACGGCCGCCGACGGTGCCGCCGCGATCCCCGCGAGCGCGACCCGTGCGAGCAGCGTGCGCCAGTGCCGCGGTCTGTGCAGCAGCAGGGCCACCACCATCGCGGTGAGCGTGAACACCCAGAAGGCGGCGAGCAGCGTGTACGTCAGCACGGCCGCGCCCACCGCGACGCCGAACGCCAGCAGCGGAAAGGGGCGGACGGCGGGCGCCCGCAGCAGCTTCAGCGCGATCACCGTGAGCGGCGCGAGCGCGGAGCCGACCAGCCAGGCGTAGGGCTCGCGGACGCCGAGGGAGGGCTCGACGAAGGCGGCCATCACGGTCGCCGTCGCCAGCAGTACGGCGATCCGGGGCGGCACCAGCAGCCGCCACAGCGCCAGCGTCACCGCCGCGGCGAGCGCGGCCGAGGTGATGCACAGCGGCTTGAACGCGGCCCACGCGTCCCAGCCCAGCAGCGCGGCGATCCGGCCGCCGGTCCAGAACCAGCCGGGCGGGTACAGCGGCGGTACGTCCCGGTAGGCGAAGTCGGCCAGGGCGGGCGAGTCGGTGAGGCGGGTGAGGTACTCGACACGGAACTGGTTGTCCGAGGCCAGCCCGCCGAGGAACCAGCGGGTGCCGTGCAGCGGGAGGGCGAGGAGGAGGGTGGGCAGCGCGGAGACCAGCGCGTAGCCGGACCAGTGGAGGAGCCCGCGTACGGCCATGCCGCCCCGCCCGGCGGCCGGCACCGACAGGGCGAGGAGGACCACCACGGCCGTCGTGGTCAGCGTGGTCAGGACGGTCGACAGCAGCGACGGCTCGGGCAGCGGCAGCCGCGGAACGACGTACTGGATGCCGACGCTCACGCCGACCGCGATGTCCGCCCCGAGGACGAGCTCGACGGCGAACCGGCCGCCGGTGGGACGTCGCCGCCCCGTCCGCGGCGGTGCGGAGGACGGAGCGGGACGCCCCGTCGGTCCCTGCCCCCCGATCAACGCCGCAACCGGAGCGATCACCGCCCCGTCCTCCTGCGCTTGCCGAACGCGTTCTTGGCGAGCGATCACACCGTCAACTCGCCCCCGACGAGCGGCCATCGGACTCTCACCCTGCTGCCCGTCCTGCCCCCGTTCCCGGCCGGCGACCACCCGACGGCCGTCCCCCGCATCCTCGACTCCCCCCCGACGAGCGGGCATCGAGCCCTCGTCCTGCTGGTCTTCCTGGTCCCGTTCCCAGTGAGCGGTCACCGGATTGCCGTTCCGCGTGCGGTGCGGGCCAGGCGGGCGAGGGTTGAGCGGTGTCGGTGGATGAATGAGGTCCTTGCCAGCGGGAGCAGGAGGCGGGGTGCCGGGAGGCCGCCCGGGAGGCGGAGTCTGGTCAGGCGGAGCAGGCCCAGGTAGCGGCCGGCGACGGCCTTCGCGCGGCCGGCCGACAGCAACTGCTCGGCTGTGGGGCGCAGATGGGCGTAGGCGATGGGCTGCATGCAGAACGAGACGGTCGCCACCAGCCGCCGCACCTCATCCCGTGCCTCGACGGCCCCGGGCCCGGGCAGCACGCAGTCGGCGATGACCAGCGGGATGCGGTTGCTGTTCTCGTACGGCCTCAGGCGGCGCAGGACGAGGTCCGTGCCGACGCGCACCGCGGGGATGCCGTACACCGTGGTGGCGGTGAACAGGGCGGTGGAGAAGCAGCCGAGGACGACGTCCGGGCGGAGCCGTTCGTAGAGCACCTCGGCCAGGACGGGCAGGTCGACGATGTGCAGGGTGACGCCGGCGCGGGCGGCTTCCCCGCGGAGGGCCTCGGCGTGCCGGCGCGGTGCGCTGGGGTGCGGCTTGAAGAGGACCGACGCGGCGCCACCCCGTACCGCCTCGCGCAGTATGTCGCGGTGCAGGGCGTCCTCCTCGGCGGCGCTGATGATGCCGGCCTCGGCGAGGTACTGGCCGAGCAACAGGGCGCCGCCCTGGGGCAGTTCGCGTACCGCCTCCAGTTCGTCCTTGGCGGCGTCGGCGAGGACGGTGAGCGTGCGGCGCAGGGCGTCGGGGGGCAGCGGGTGGTGCTCGGCGCCGGGCCACTCGTCGAGCAGGTGCGGGCGCAGACCGGGGACCAGCTCCGGGTAGACGAACCGGCCGACGCGGCGCAGGACCTGCTGTTCCAGGCGGGTGCGCAGGGGGCCGTAGCTCATCAGGCCGTCGGCGTAGACATGCAGGGTCGCGTCGGCGAAGAGGCGGGCCAGGGTGAGGGAGGGCGGGGACTGGACCGACTCGGCGACCAGTTCGACGGGGGCGTCCGGGGCGATCCCCCAGGAGCGGCGCAGCGCCTGCTCGAACAGCGAGCGGTCCTCGGGGCGGGGCGACCAGACCGAGGGGTGGTTGGGGAAGATCGTGTCGTTCCAGGAGACGACCGCGTCGAAGTACGTCGACAGGTGGGCGAAGCCGGGCAGCTCCTCCCACGGCGGCTGGGCCTCGGGGACGGTGGTGTTGGTGGACGTCACCAGCACCCGCCGGCCGCCCTCCGCGAGCGGCAGCAGGCCCTGTGCGACAGCCGCGCAGACCGTGGCGAGACCGTAGAGCGTCGAGGCTTCGACGAGCTGGACCGGGACGGGATCACAGGGCTCCGTGGGAACGGGGACGTTCATCAGGGGCACGCGGTCTTCCTCGGACGGTAGAGGGCGGTCAGGTCGGATCTGCGCTGCTCGTCCATGCCGTCGAGGACTTCGCGGAGCAGGTCCTGCGGCAGGGACGCGGCCAGCGCCCGGTACCGCCCGGGGAACTGTCTGGCCACCCGCTTGTCGAGCCGGTCGGTCCGCTTGAGGTGGAAGTGCGTGAGGCCGAGCAGGGTGCGTACGGCCTTGCGGTGCACGCCGCGGTCCGTGCAGTGGGCGAGGGCCTCCTCGATGATCCGCTGCGAGGCCGGGAGGAAGTCGAGCTGCCGGTCGTCACCGACGCTGGTGAGGGAGCCGCCGACGTCCCTGCGGTAGAAGAGCCCGGCGAGGCCCACCACCGCGAACGTCCGGGTGTGCAGATGCAGCCGCCAGTTCCACAGCCGGTCCTCGCAGGTCCTGAGCGAGGTGTCGAAGTACAGCAGCCCGCTGTCCCGCAGCCCGGTGCGGAAGCCGCCCGACCACGCGTTGACGTAGTCCGCCATGGTCTCCCGGTTCTCCTCGCCGATGCCCTCGACCGACGGGATCGGCACCCCGCGCCTGCTCTCCGGTGCCCTCTGCAGCGTGCGCCTCTTGCCCTGGGCGCGCAGATGGTCGACGCGGACGAAGTCGGTGTCGAGCCGGGTGCAGGCCTCGGCGAGCCGGGGGTAGTAGCCGGGCGCCAGCCAGTCGTCGCCGTCGAGGAAGGTGACGTACGCGCCGCGTGCCTCGTCGATCCCGGTGTTGCGGGCGGCGGAAGCGCCCCGGTTCTGCGGGTGGACGACGAGCCGGCTGTTGGGGATGCGGGCGACGGCCTGCTCCAGCAGGGCGCGGGAGCCGTCGGTGGAGTGGTCGTCGACGAAGACGTACTCGATGTCCGGGCCGGTGTTCCGGCGCAGCGAGCCCAGGCAGTCGGGGAGATAGTCGGCGACGTTGTGGCTGATGACCACGGAGGTGAGTTTCATGGGGCTCTCGGGAGCTCCTTGAGTCAAGGGAAGTACCGCTGTCAAACGGCCACCGGAGTGAGGGGGTTACCTGGACTGGGGCATTCGGGGGAACGTGAGGGTCCGGTCCGGACCTCGTTCGCGCGGGATGCCGTAGGGGCCGGCAGAGGTGAGACTCGACTTATGGCGCCCATGACCGAAGTAGAAGGGCGGCGGGTCGCGCTCAGCAATCTGGAGAAGGTGCTGTATCCGGCCGCCGGGTTCACCAAGGGCGAGGTACTGCACTACTACGCGACCGTCGCCGACGTGCTGTTGCCGCATCTACGGGACCGGCCGGTGTCGTTTCTGCGGTATCCCGACGGGCCCGACGGGCAGCTGTTCTTCACCAAGAACGTGCCGCCGGGTACGCCGGAGTGGGTCACCACCGCCGAGGTGCCGAGGATGGAGGGGCCGGCGCGGATGGTGCTCGTACAGGATCTGGCGAGTCTGATGTGGGCCGCCAATCTGGTGACCGAGTTCCACACCCCGCAGTGGCTGATCGGGGCGCCCGGCGAGGCGGACCGGCTGGTGTTCGACCTCGATCCGGGGGCGCCGGCGACGGTCGTGGAGTGCTGTCAGGTCGCCCTGTGGCTGCGGGACCGGCTCGCGGCGGACGGGATCGAGGCCTGGCCGAAGACGTCCGGGGCGAAAGGGCTGCATCTGCTGGCCGCCGTGCGGTCCGCGTCGTCCGAGCAGGTCAGCGAGTACGCCAAGGAACTCGCCGTGGAGGCGGAGCGGGCGCTACCGCGGCTGGTCGTGCACCGGATGACGAAGAGCCTGCGGCCCGGGAAGGTGTTCGTCGACTGGAGCCAGAACGCTGCGCGGAAGACGACGGCGACCCCGTACACCCTGCGGGCGCGGGCTCAGCCGTTGGTGTCGGCGCCGGTGACGTGGGAGGAGGTCGAGCAGTGTGCGGGGCCGGGGCAGCTGGCGTTCACGGCGGCGGATCTTGATCCTCGGCTGCAGGACTTTGGGGATTTGCTGGCGCCGTTGCTCGATTCTGCCCACGCCGGTCTTGTGCCGTCGTGAAGTAAGTGCCGCTATCTGTCGTCTGCGGCTGCGTCGTGGCTGGTCGCGCCCACGCGGCGGAGCCGCATATCAAATACAGCCCCGCGCCCCTTACGGGGCGCTTCAGACCCGGTCCCATGTGTGGCGGTCCCTGGCCATCGCGTGCAACGCCTCCACGTCCGCCGGTTTGAGTACGCCGCCCAGGCGGGCCAGGCCTCCTAGTTCTGTGTCCTGGAAGACTCGTACTTCGCGGAGAGGGGCGGTGATCTGGACATCCGCGGGGCCGGCCACGGCGAGGAGGGGGTGGACCTCGGCGGTCAGGGCGTAGGAGGCGCGGTCGGCGTCGGTGCGGGCGCGGCGGAGGAGGGGGCGGGCTTCGCGGCGGCCCAGGGTGACCATGGGGTCGGCGATCAGGACCCGCGTCTTGCGGGCGTAGACGGTGTGGACGGCGAAGAGTCCGCCGGGGCCGATCGCCAGGTGGTGGACGCGGTCGCCGCCGGGCAGCGGGATCGAGTGCAGGGCGTGCCAGCCCGCGCCGTCCAGCCGCTCCAGGGCCTCCCCCACCGCCTGCTCGGCGGCCAGCGCCCGGCGGCGCGGGTCGGGGCGCAGCCGGTGAGCCGGTCCGGGGTCCCGGTCCAGGGCGATGTGGAGGGCCTCGCCGGGGCGGTTGGGCGCCAGGTCGTCGTCCGGGTGGAGGGTGAGGCGGGCCAGCTCCGCGGGGGTCGGCACCGGGGGCGGGCCGACGGTGACGGGGCCGGTCAGGAACGGTCCGAGGGCTTCGAGTACGCCCTCTCTGTGGTCGTCGCTCAGCAGGTTGACCCGGGCCGCCTCCCTGTCGTACCAGGCGATGTTCCGCCCGTCCGTGAGGCATACATACAGCCGCTCCTGGCCGTGCCGCCAGGTCGGTATGACGCGCAGTCGGCTCATGCACCATCACCCCATGACCATGGGACCAGGCGGGGTGCTCCAGGGGCAAGAACCCGGTTACCTTTGGGATGAGTTGGCATGGGTTTGGGGAGGCTCGTTTGCGGACCCGCGGGAACCAGCCCGACGTACCTGCTCCGGACAGCCCGTGGAGCGAGATCGTGCCCGGCCTGTGGATGGGCGGGCACGAGTTCAGGGGCGGCTCGGGGCAGGTGGAATTCGTCGTCGTCCATGATGAGTTCGATCTCGTGCAGACGCTCCTCCGGCTGCCGGGGCACGGGCCGGACCCGGGGGTCGAGCACCAGGTGTGGCCGATTCCGGACGGACCGCTGGACGGCACGCAGCTCGCGGGCGTGATGCGGCTCGCGCAGGCCGCGAGCGAGGCGCTGGACGACGGCCGCAGCGTCCTCGTCCGCTGCTACCACGGCTACAACCGCTCCGGCCTTGTCATCGCGCACACCTTGATCCGGCGGGGCTGCTCCGCCGAGGAGGCGATCCGGCTGATCCGCGCCCATCGCTCGCCCTGGGCACTGCACAATGAGCTGTTCGTCGCGTACCTGCGGGCGGGACTGTCGACGGCCCGGCTGCTGGAGGAGCTGGCCGAATGACGCCGGTGCGCGGGCCGTACAGCCCCTGCACGCAAAAAGGACTTCCCCGCGAATAAGGTGTACGGGGCCCACGATCATCCAGGACCAGAGGAGTGCCGTGCCCCTCAGCCGCCCCGTCCGGGCCCTCGTCCTCGCCGCCCTGTTCACGGCGACGACCGCGGCCTGCGGCGACACCGGCGGGCTGCGCGGCGCGGGCCCGACCCCGACCGCGGTCAGCCCGGTCCGGCTCTGGCCCGAGCTGCCACCGGTCTCCTCCCCCGCCTTCGAGATCGGTGAGGTGGAGCGCGAGGTGATCAAGGGCGTCGGCGTGCCGGGCGGCGACCTCCGCGAGGTCGATCCGGTGGCGATCGTACGGACCGAGGTCGCCGCGAGCCCGGACGACTACGGCGACGGGTCGCCGTACCACGAGACGGGCGAGCGGATGGCCGAGTGCGCGGCGGGCGGGAACCGGGCCAGGTGCCCGGTCTTGAAGCCGTACTACCGCGATCTGACCGGCGACGGGCGCGACGATCTGACGCTGGGCTTCCGGCAGCTGCCTGGCACCCTGACGGCGGTACGCGTCTACACCGTCGAGAAGGGGCGGCTGGTGCGGGTCATGCGCTGGGAGGACGCGATGAGCGCGGTCGAGCTGGCCGGACGGTCCGTGATCATACGGTCGCCGTCCGAGGTCGCCGGCTACGAGTACCGCCTCCAGTGGACCTGGGACGCGAACCAGCGCGCGATGCTGCTCACGCATGACGAGATGCTGCGCACGGGTACGGGTACGGGCACGCGGACCGCACGACCGTCGCCGTCATCGTCGGCATCGGCATCGGCATCGGCATCGGCATCGGCTTCGGCGAGTGCTCGGTGAGGCTGGGGCTCCCCCGCTGGTCCGGGACGCTCGCTGTGAAGGCGGCCGTGTTCATCACGGTGATGTGCTGCACGCTGGCCGCGCTGCTCGGTGTCCTGGTCCATGTGTCCGTGTCGAACCAGACGGTCGAGCAGGCCCGTGACCTCGCGCTGTCCCGGCTGGACGAGGCGACCACCGCGTTCGAGGCCGGGGACAGGCTGATGCCGGGCGTGGGCGTCGACCCGGACGGGCTGCCCGCCTCGCTGCGGGAGCTGGCGGTCGCCGGTGAGCGGGGCACGATGGTCGCCGACCACGAGGGCCGCCCGACGATGTGGGCGGCGGGCCCGGCCGACGGCCGCCGGGCGCTTGCCGTGCGGGTCGACTACGCGCAGCAGGCGCGCACCATCGACGACCTCGGCCGGGCGATCATCTGGTCCTCGGGGCTGGCGATCGGGGTGACGCTGCTGGTGGGCGCGTTCGCGGTGACCCGGGTGACGCGGCGGCTGCACACGACCGCGCAGGTGGCCCGGCAGATCAGCGGCGGTGACCTGGACGCACGCGTCGACGACCCCCGCACGAAGGATCCGACCCGCCCGCAGGACGAGGTGGCCGCGGTCGCCGCCGCGCTGGACTCCATGGCGGCGTCGTTGCAGGGCAAGCTGCTGAGCGAGCAGCGGTTCACCGCGGACGTGGCGCATGAGCTGCGCACGCCGCTCACTGGATTGCATGCCGCCGCGGAACTGCTCCCTCCGGGGCGGCCGACGGAGCTCGTGCGGGACCGGGTGGCCGCGCTGCGGACGCTGACCGAGGACCTGCTGGAGATCTCCCGGCTCGACACCGGGCGGGAGCGGCTCGAGCTGGACACCGAGCAGTTGGGGGCGCTGGCGGAGCGGGTGGTGCGGGCGGCCGGGAACGACGCGGAGGTCGAGGTCAGGGTCGTCCGGGATGCCCGGGTGGAGACGGATCGGCGGCGTCTGGAGCGGGTGCTGGGGAATCTGGTCGCCAACGCACATCGGCATGGGCGGCCGCCGGTCGTTCTCACGGTGAACGGTCCGGCCGTCAGCGTTCGGGATCATGGGGACGGTTATCCGGAGTATCTGCTCGTGCATGGGCCGCAGCGGTTTCGTACGGAGGGTGGGAGCAGGGGGCATGGGCTGGGGCTGACGATCGCGTTGGGGCAGGCGGAGGTGTTGGGGGCGCGGTTGACGTTTGCGAATGCGGCGGACGGTGGCGCCGTCGCCACTCTTGTCTTGCGGTAGGGGGTGGGGGCGGCCAAGAGCTCGGGACTGAGGGGTTCGTCGCCGTCTGCGGGTTGTGGGGGCTGGTCGCGCAGTTCCCCGCGCCCCTGAGCGCGCTGCGCGCGCTCGGGCGCGTCGGCTGGCCCCAGCCCCCGCTCCCCTATGGCCCATCAGCACGCGCGGGCCTCCACCCTCGCTCCTAATGTGGCGATTAGTCAGCTTCGCCCCATTCATGGAGGTACCCGCCATGTCTCTGCGCACCCGTCTCACTCGCCGTCTCGCCATGACTGCTGCTGTCGTCGCGCTCGCCGGCGCGACCGCCGTCACACCCGCCGTCGCGGACGACGAATGGGGCAGCGGTGGGGACTCGGAGTTCAGCAACGGCGACTCGAGCTTCGGGGGCGACGATGGATTCGAGGAGTTCGGTGGCCAGGGCGCTTATCGCGATCCGCGCCGCTACCGGGGTGTCGTCACCGCCGACCGGTTGATCCTGCGCAGTGCGCCGACTCGTGGCAGTCGGCCGATCCGTGCGGTCCACCGCGGCGATGTCGTGTCCATCTTCTGCAAGACGCCCGGGCAGAGCGTGCAGGGCAACCCGCTCTGGTATCTCCTCACGGACGGCACCTGGGCGTGGGGTGCGGCGCGGTTCATCGACAACATCGGGCCTGCGCCGCGCTGGTGCTGATGACGAAGTGTCATAAGACATGTCATTTGGGTAAGTTCCGGACATGAGCAAGGCCGGAACCACCTTGGAAGCAGCGACGGACCGCTCCACGCCCGTCGTACGCCTCCCCCGGCGCCGTGGCATCGAACTCGCCCTCATCGTCGTCGCCGTACTCCTGTCGGTGTACGGCTACTGCGCTGTGGGCCTGGCGAAGAACGGCTCGGTCCCGCCCGGCGCGGCCGGTTACGGCGCCGGTCTGGGCGTGCTGGCGTTGCTGGCGCACTGTGCGGTGCGCCTGCGGGCCCCGTACGCGGACCCGCTTCTGCTGCCGATCGGCGTGCTGCTCAACGGGCTGGGCCTGGTGCTGATCTACCGGCTCGACCTGGAGACGCCGGGCGACCGGGCGGCGCCCACTCAACTGGTGTGGTCGACGCTGGGCGTGGGGTTGTTCATCTTCGTCGTACTGCTGCTGCGCGACCACCGGGTGCTCCAGCGCTATGCGTACGTGTGTGTCGTGGCCGCCCTCGCCCTGCTCACCCTGCCGATCTTCTTCCCGGCGGTGAACGGCGCCCGGATCTGGATCCGGATCGCGGGATTCTCCATCCAGCCGGGCGAGTTCGCGAAGGTGCTGCTCGCGGTGTTCTTCGCCGCGTATCTCGCCGCCAACCGCAACGCGCTGCGCTACGCCGGCCGCCGCATCTGGCGCCTTCAGCTGCCGACCGGGCGGGTCCTCGGCCCGATCGTCGCGATCTGGCTGCTGAGCGTCGGGGTGCTGGTGCTGGAGCGCGACCTGGGGACGTCGCTGCTGTTCTTCGGTCTGTTCGTGGTCCTGCTGTACGTCGCCACCGGCCGCACCGGCTGGATCGCCGTCGGCCTGCTGCTGGCCGCGCTCGGTGCCGTGGCCGTCGGCTGGCTGGAGCCGCATGTGCACAGCAGGATCGAGGACTGGCTGCATCCGTTCGCGTCGATCGAGGCGGGCCAGGGCGCCAACCAGCTGGCCCAGTCCCTGTTCGCGTTCGCGGCGGGCGGTGTGCTCGGCACCGGTCTGGGGCTCGGTCACTCCATCCTGATCGGCTTCGCCGCCAAGTCGGACTTCATCCTGGCGACGGCGGGCGAGGAACTGGGGCTGGCCGGTCTGTCCGCGATCTTTCTGCTGTACGGCCTTCTCGTGGAGCGCGGCTACCGGGCGGGCCTGCTCCTGCGTGACCCGTTCGGCCGGCTCCTGGCGGTCGGTCTCGCCTCGATCGTGGCGCTCCAGGTGTTCGTCATCGCGGGCGGGGTGACCGGGCTGATCCCGCTGACCGGCATGGCGATGCCGTTCCTGGCGCAGGGCGGCTCGTCGGTGGTCACCAACTGGGCGATCGTGGCGCTGCTGGTCCGGGTGAGCGACTCGGCACGGCGGCAGTACGACGGGCAGGTCGCCCCATGACCCGGTACATCAGGCTCGCCGCGGTGTTCTGCGCCCTGCTGCTCGTGGCGCTGCTGGTGAACGCCGCCCGCATCCAGGTCTTCCAGGCCCAGTCCTACGACGACAATCCGGCCAACCGCCGCCAGAACATCGCCCGTTACGGCCAGCCGCGCGGCGACATCCTGGCCGACGGCGCCCGGCTCACCGGCTCGGTGGACACGGGTGAGCAGCTCCGTTACGAGCGGACGTACGCGCACGGCCCGATGTACGCGCCCGTCACGGGCTTCGCCTCGCAGGAGTACGGCACGACGCTCCTGGAACACGCCGAGGACGACCTCCTGTCCGGCACGGACCCGATGCTCTCGCCGTTCCCGCTGTGGAACGACCTCACGCGGTCGCAGAACGCGGGCGGCGACGTCGTGACGACCATCGAACCGGCCGCGCAGGCGGCGGCGTACACCGGGCTCGGCGGACGCAAGGGCGCGGTGGCGGCCATCGAGCCGGCGACGGGGCGGATCCTGGCGCTGGTGTCCACGCCGTCGTACGACCCCGCCGTCCTGTCCGGGAACGGGCCGGCGGCGAAGCGGTCCTGGGAGCGGCTGAACGGCGACCGGGACAAGCCGATGCTCAACCGGGCGGTGCGGCAGACGTATCCGCCGGGCTCCACCTTCAAGGTGGTGACCGCGGCGGCGGCGCTGGACGCCGGTGTGCTGAAGGATCTGGACGAGCCGACGGACTCACCCGACCCGTACACCCTGCCCGGGACGACGACCTCGCTGACGAACGAGGCCGACGGCTGCCGGGACGCCTCGCTGCGGGAGGCGTTCGTGTGGTCGTGCAACACGGTGTTCGCGAGGCTGGGCGTGCGGGTGGGTGTGGCGGACATGGCGCGGACGGCGGAGGCCGTCGGCTTCAACGACACCGAGGTGAAGATCCCCTTCTCGGTGGCGCCGAGCACCTTCGACACGTCGGTGGACAGGGCGCAGCTCGCGCTGTCGTCGATCGGGCAGTACAACACGCGGGCCACGCCCCTGCAGATGGCGATGGTCGCGGCGGCCGTCGCGAACGGCGGGCAGGTGCGGTCGCCGCACCTGGTCGAGCGGACCACCCGGGCGAGCGGGGCGACGCTGGCGACGGCCGGGGCGCGTCCGCTGCGGCGGATGATGCACCCGTCGACCGCCGTCCGCATGAAGGAGCTGATGGCCGACGTGGTCACGGAGGGCACCGGCCGGCGAGCCGCCATCCGCGGTGCCACCGTAGGCGGCAAGACCGGCACCGCCCAGCACGGCGTCGACAACTCCGGGATGCCGTACGCCTGGTTCGTCTCCTGGGCGCAGGCCGACGGCGACCTGGAACCGAAGGTGGCGGTCGCCGTGGTGGTGGAGGACGCGTCGGCGCGGCGGGGCGAGATCAGCGGGGGCGGGGACGCGGCACCGATCGCGCGGTCGGTGATGCGGGCGGTGCTGAACTCGTAGGCGGGCGTGCTCGATTACTGAGACGGGGGTACCGAGGGCCATCTTCCCGACCTACCGTTCGGTCCATGACGACTGCCGACATCGCGTACGAACTCGCCGAGGTCAACATCGCCCGCCTCAAGTTCCCCCTGGACTCCCCGGAGTTGAAGGACTTCGTCGACGCGCTCGACCCGGTCAACGCGGATGCGGACGCCGCTGACGGATTCGTCTGGCGGCTCCAGTCGGACGCCGGCGACGCGACCGACATCCAGGTCTTCGGCGACGAGTGGCTGATCATCAACATGTCGGTGTGGCGGGACGCCGACGCGCTGACCGCGTACATGTACCAGGGCCGGCACCGGGAGATGCTCGCGCGTCGGCGGGAGTGGTTCGAGCGGGTCGAGGAGGCGATGACGGCGATGTGGTGGGTTCCGGCGGGCCACCGGCCCACGGTCGCCGAGGCCGAGTCCCGCCTGCTGCAGCTGCGCACGAACGGGCCGACGCCGTATGCGTTCACTCTCCGCACGTCGTTCCCCCCGGAGGGGGCGCAGCCGGTGGCCCTGGAGGTCCCGAACGACCTCGGATGCCCGGCCTAGGAATCGGTTGCCCCCAGGTCGATGGCCTGCCGCACTTCCGCCACCCGGTCGTTTTCCTCCGTCGCGAACCGTTCCGCGTCCAGCTTCTCCGCTATTTCCTCGTCCTGGGCCATCAGCAGGTCCAGGTTGGAGTCGCCCATCTCGAAGACGCCCATGTCGACGTAGGCCTGTTGGAGGCGCTTGCCCCACAGGCCGATGTCCTTGACGCAGGGGACGATGCGGGAGAAGAGCAACTGGCGGAAGAGGGCGAGGAATTCGGACCGTTCGCTGTACTCCTCGGCCTCCGCTTTCGGGATGCCGAAGTTCTCCAGCACCTCGACGCCCCGCAGCCGGTCGCGCATGAGATAGCAGCCCTCGATGACGAACTCCTCGCGTTCGCGCAGTTCGGCGTCGCTGAGCTGCCGGTAGTAGTCGCGCAGCGCCATCCGGCCGAAGGCCACGTGCCGGGCCTCGTCCTGCATGACGTAGGCCAGGATCTGCTTCGGCAGGGGCTTGTCCGTCGTGTCGCGGATCATGCCGAAGGCGGCGAGCGCGAGGCCCTCGATGAGCACCTGCATGCCGAGGTACGGCATGTCCCAGCGTGAGTCGCGCAGCGTGTCGCCCAGCAGAGACTGGAGGTTGTCGTTGATCGGGTAGAGCAGGCCGATCTTCTCGTGCAGGAAACGGCCGTAGATCTCGGCGTGCCGGGCCTCGTCCATCGTCTGGGTCGCCGAGTAGAACTTCGCGTCCAGGTCGGGGACCGACTCGACGATCCGGGCCGCGCAGATCATCGCGCCCTGCTCACCGTGCAGAAACTGGCTGAACTGCCAGGACGCGAGGTGCCGGCGCAGTTCGCCTTTGTCGCGGTCCGTCATCTTCGCCCAGTACGGGGTGCCGTAGAGGCTGATCGACTCGTCGGGTGTGCCGAGCGCGTCGTACGGGTCGACCTCCAGGTCCCAGTCGATCCGCTTCTGTCCGTCCCACTGCTTGTCCTTGCCCTTCTGGTAGAGGGCGAGGAGGCGGTCGCGCCCGTCGTCGTACTCCCAGCTGAAGCGGGCGGCGCCGGTCGCCGGCACCTGCCAGAGGGAGTCTCCCGGGTCCATGGCGTACAGGTCTTCAGTCGGCATGCATCGCAGGCTCCTACTTGGTAGACGCGGGGTCAACAAGTCGCGCACAGGGGATTGACGAGCTTGCTGACAAGCGGTCTCATAAGCGCATGACGACCGTGACCGAAGCCGACGCGCTCGACGGGCTGCGCGATGCGCTCGGCCTGCTCAAGGACCGGGAGCAGGTGGCAGAGCGGTTGCTCGCCTCGTCTCTCAAGCACTCCTTCGACCCCGACAAGGAACTGGACTGGGACGCGCCCTTCGAGGAGGGCAAGTGGTTCTGGCCGCCGGAACTGGTGTCCCTCTACGACACCCCGATGTGGAAGCGGATGAGCGAGGAGCAGCGGATCCTGCTCTCCCAGCACGAGGCCGCCGCGCTCGCCTCCCTCGGGATCTGGTTCGAGATCATCCTGATGCAGTTGCTCACCCGGCACATCTACGACAAGGCGGCGACGAGCGCGCATGTGCGCTACGCGCTGACCGAGATCGAGGACGAGTGCCGGCACTCGAAGATGTTCGCCCGCATGATCACCCACGGCGGCACACCGTGGTACCCCGTGAGCCGCGTCCACCAGAACCTCGGCCGCCTGTTCAAGACGATCTCCACCACCCCCGGCTCCTTCACCGCGACCCTCCTCGGCGAGGAAGTCCTCGACTGGATGCAGCGGCTGACCTTCCCGGACGAGCGGGTACAGCCCCTTATCCGGGGCGTGACGCGAATCCACGTGGTGGAGGAGGCACGTCATGTGCGGTACGCGCGTGAAGAGCTGCGCCGCCAGATGATGACCGCCCCGAAGTGGTCCCAGGAGTTCACCCGGGTCACCTCCGGAGAGTTCGCCCGGGTGTTCTCGGTGGCCTTCGTGAATCCCGAGGTCTACACGAACGTAGGCCTGGACAAACGGGAGGCCATGGCCCAGGTGAAGGCCAGCGGCCACCGCCGAGAGATCATGCAGACGGGCGCGAAGCGCCTGACGGACTTCTTGGACGACATAGGGGTGATGCGGGGGGTGGGCCGACGCCTATGGAAGGCATCGGGCCTCCTGGCATAGGCGAGCTGACCAACGTAAGGGGCGCGGGGAACTGCGCGACCAGCCACAACGAACCCGCAGCCGCCAGCGATCCAGCGCCTCCCACGGCGATTAGGCTGCACTCATGACCCCCGCCGCCCCCGCCTACCGCCGCCTCAGCGTCGAGGAGCGACGAAGTCAGCTCCTCGACGCCGCGCTGAAACTCTTCGCGCACCGCACCCCCGAGGACGTCTCACTCGACGACGTGGCAGAGGCGGCCGGAGTCTCCCGCCCCCTGGTCTACCGGTACTTCCCGGGCGGCAAGCAGCAGCTGTACGAGGCCGCCCTCAGGTCCGCCGCGGACGAGCTGCAGCAGTGCTTCGACGAGCCCCGCGTGGGCCCGCGCCTGCCCCGGCTGGTGCGGGCCCTCGACCGCTACCTGGCCTTCGTCGACGAGCACGACACGGGTTTCAGCGCTCTCCTCCAGGGCGGCAGCGTCGTCGAGACGTCCCGTACGACCGCCATCGTCGACGGCGTACGCCGGGCCGCCGCCGAGCACATCCTCAGCCATCTCGCCGTCCCCGAGCCCGGCCTGCTGCTGCGGATGACCGTACGGATGTGGATCACGGCCGTGGAGGCGGCCTCGCTCATCTGGCTCGACGAGGGCAAGCAACCGCCGCTCGACGAGCTGCGGGACTGGCTGGTGGAGCAGTTCATGGCCGCGCTGACGGTGACCGGCGGGCGCGATCCGCAGACCGCCGCCCTGGTCGAGGCCCTCGCGGTGGATGGCTGAGACTGGTGCCGTGAAGACCGAAGACACCCCCTTCGAGGGCGGCCCGATGGACGGCCGTGTCCTGCCCGTCCTGCTGGGCATGACCGGGCACCCGCCCAAGACGTACCGCATCCCCGTCCCGGCCCCCGACGGCGGCGAACCCACCGTGCTGGTCTACCGCAGGGTCCCGCGCGGGCACAGCAAGCGGCTCGGTCTGACGCAGGGCTGGAAGTACGAGTACGACCCTCAGGGCAAGCGCGGCAGCGGACTGCGGTGGCCGTGGTCCAAGCCAGACACCACGCCGGGCGGCAAGCGGGATGACGCCGACGAGTGACGGCGTTGCGCCGAACCGCGCACACCCCGCGCGCGAAACACGAGCGGCCGTCTGATGCTCGCGGTGCGGAGCGGAGGGGCCGCGCCGCACCGGAGGTGATGACATGTCAGGGCGTCTTCTGCGTCTGGTCTGTACGGCGGCGGTGGCGACCCAGGCCGTTGTCGCGGCCGTACCCGCCATGGCCGTCCCTGAGCCCGGCGACCGTGCGGTGGCCGGGCTGCTGACGGACCTTCAGCGGCTGTACCGGGAGGCCGAGCGGGCCACCGAGACCTACAACGCCACCGAGGAACAGCTGAAGAAGCAGCGCACCGAGGTCGACCGCCTGGACCGCGCGCTCGCCCGCGCCCGGCTCTCCCTGCAGGACAGCCGTGGGGCGGCCGGACGGCTCGCCCGCCAGCAGTACCAGAGCAGCACCGACATCTCCCCGTACGTACAGCTGCTCCTGGCCCGCGATCCACAGCACGCGCTCGACCAGGGCCATGTGATCGGGCAGGTGGCGCGGGAGCGGGCCGAGACCCTGCAGCGGCTCACCGGAACCGAGCGCAAGGCCGACGACCTCGCACACAAGGCCCGCGCCGCCCTCGACCGCCAGCTCTCCCTCGCCGCACGGCAGAAGAAACAGCGCGACGAGGTACGCAAGCGGCTCCACGACGTCGAGAAACTCCTCGCCTCCCTCACCACCGAACAGCTCACCGCCCTGACCGAGTTCGAGAAGACCGGCACCGACAAGGCCCAACGGGAGTTCATGGCCTCCGGCGCCCTGAACGACAACCGACCCCCCTCCCGCAAAGGCGACAAGGCTCTGCGCTACGCCGTACGACAACTCGGGAAGCCGTACGAATGGGGCGCCGAGGGCCCCAAGACCTACGACTGCTCCGGCCTGACCTCCCAGGCCTGGAGCCACGCAGGAAAACCCATCCCGAGAACCAGCCAGCAACAATGGGCCCAGCTCCCGAAAATCCCCCTCAAAAAGCTGCGCCCCGGCGACCTGGTCATCTACTTCCCGGAGGCCACACACGTAGCCATGTACTTGGGCGAAGGAAAGGTCGTACACGCCCCAAGACCGGGCGACAAAATCAAGCTCTCCCCGATCGCATCCAACCCGATCCTTGGAGCAGTACGCCCAGACGAACGCCCCAAAGGGGCGCGGGGAACTGCGCGACAAGCCACAACGAACCATCAGCCGCCAGAACCCCGAACCCCCAACGGCGACTAGGCAGCCACGGACCCCAAATAAGCCGCCGTCTTCTCAGGCTCATAGAAGAAGTTCTCAAAGTCGGCCGGATCATTGAACGCATTGGCGAACCGATCAGCCACCGGCGGCAACTCCCCCGCCGCCCCAATAAGGTTCAGCACATGCTCAGGCGGCGGAGCCAACATCGCATTGGTCCACTTCGTGACGTGCCGCGCCGTCTCCCAGTACCGCTCAAAAGCCCCCCGCATCCACACCTCGTCGAACTCCTTCTCCCCGTGCTCGAGAATCGAGGCGAGATAGGAAGCCGCGCACTTGGACGCCGAGTTGGAGCCCTGACCGGTGATGGGGTCGTTCGCGACGACGACGTCCGCGACGCCCAGCACCAGCCCCCCGCCAGGAAGGCGGCCGACCGGGTTACGGACGGTCGGGGTGTATCGGCCGCTCAATACGCCGCCCGCATCCGTGAGTTCGACGTTCGTGGCCCGCGCGTACTCCCACGGCGTGAACCGCTCCATGAGTTCCAGGATCAGGGAGAGGTGTTCGGCCGGGTCCTTGACGCCGTTGAAGACATCGAGCGGGCCGCCGGGTATGCCCTCCCAGAACAGGATGTCGGCGCGGCCGGAGGTGGTCAGCGTCGGCATGACGAACAGCTCGCCGACCCCGGGCACGAGGTTGCAGCGGACCGCGTCGTACTCGGGGTGCTCGGGGCGCGGGCCCAGACCGTGGACGTAGGCCACGGCGAGGGCGCGCTGTGGCTCGCTGTACGGGGAGCGCTCGGGGTCCCGGGCGAACATGGACACCAGCTCGCCCTTGCCCGCCGAGACGAGCACCAGGTCGTACGTACGGGAGAAGTAGTCCAGGTCGGAGACGGCCGCACCGTGGATGACGAGCTGGCCGCCGCGCTGGGCGAACGTCTCCATCCAGCCGGCCATCTTCACTCGCTGGTCCACCGACTGCGCGTACCCGTCGAGTCGGCCCACCCAGTCGATCGCGCGGGCCGCGGGGCCCTCGCTCCAGGAGCCGGGGGCGGCGACCGAGACGCCGAGTCCTTCGATCTTCGGGGCCTGGGACTCCCAGAAGTTCAGCTGGAGATCGCGCTCGTGCTGCAGGGCCGTGTGGAACATGCACTGCGTGGACATGACGCGGCCGGCACGGATCTCGTCCGCCGTCCGGTTCGACATCACGGTGACCTCGTACCCGTGCGACTGGAGTCCGAGGGCGAGCTGGAGCCCGGACTGGCCGGCTCCGACGACGAGTATCTTCCGCATGCGGGTGGTGACTCCTAAAAACGACTGCTCAAGCGACTACTCAGGGGTGGCATCCAGCGCGTGGCCGACCAGGGCCAGGAGGGTCTCGATCACGGAGATCCTGCGCCGGGCGTCCATGATCATGACAGGTATGTGCGCGGGAACCGTCAGCGCCTCCCGCACGTCCTCCGGCTCGAACCGCTCGCTGCCGTCGAAGTGGTTGACCGCGACGACATACGGCATCCCGCAGCTCTCGAAGTAGTCCAGCGCCGGGAAGCAGTCCTTCA
This sequence comes from Streptomyces sp. NBC_00457, assembly GCF_036014015.1. Lineage (NCBI taxonomy): Bacteria > Bacillati > Actinomycetota > Actinomycetes > Kitasatosporales > Streptomycetaceae > Streptomyces > Streptomyces sp. NBC_00457. The sequence goes on from NZ_CP107905.1 coordinate 3,833,340, forward strand.
GACGCCGGGTGTCGGCCATGACCACCGCGCCGATCGCGCCGCGCACCAGGTCGTCCCACATGAACCAGAACCGCTGCTGGCCCGGCGTGCCGAACAGGTAGAGCACCAGGTCGTCGTCGAGCGTGAGGCGGCCGTAGTCCATGGCCACGGTGGTGGTCAGCTTGTCCGGGGTACCGGTGAGGTCGTCGGTGTCCTCGCTGGCCTGGGTCATCAGCGCCTCCGTCTGGAGGGGCGTGATCTCCGAGACGGCCGTGACGAGGGTGGTCTTGCCGACGCCGAAGCCGCCGGCGACGACGATCTTCGTGGCGACGGGGGCGCGGGCGAGCTGCGTCTGCCAGGACTGGAGGTTCTCGTCGGACTCGGGCTCGTGCTCGGGCTCGACGTAGGGGGAGACGCCTCTCGCGGCGTCAGAGACGACGGAGTCCACTCAGCACCCTTTCCAGCAGTGCCCGGTCCGGCCGGCCGGTGCCGTGGCCGGTTCCGGTGCCGTACACACGGATCTTTCCCTGGTCCGCGAGGTCGCTGATGAGCACGCGGACCACGCCGAGCGGCATCTTCAGCAGCGCGGCGATCTCGGCCACCGTGCGCATACGGCGGCACAGTTCGACGATGGCCCGCATCTCCGGCATCACGCGGGTGGTGAGGGAACCGTTCGTCAGTTCCCTGCGCTCCTCGGGGGCTTCGATCGCCGCCGTGCTCGCTACGAACGTCTCCACGAGGAGGACGTGCCCGAAGCGGGTGCGGCCGCCGGTGAGCGAGTAGGGGCGTACCCGGGCGGGCTTGCGGTCGGCGCCGCGGACGGGGAGCCTCTTCGGCCCACTGCTGCTCATCGGGTGCTCCCCGTCGACTCGGCTTCCAGGGATTGGCGGAGTTCGCTGCGGAGTTCGGGGGTCAGGACGTGTCCGGCGCGGCCGACGAACAGGGCCATGTGATAGGCCACCACGCTCATGTCGCAGTCCGCCGAGCCGTGGACGCCGAGCAGCGATCCGTCGCTGATCGACATCACGAACAGGCTGCCCTCGTCCATCGCGACCATCGTGTGCTTCACCGCGCCGAACTCCATGAGCTTCGCGGTGCCGATGGTGAGGCTGCCGATGCCGGAGACGACGGTGGCGAGGTCGGCGGAGGAGCCGCGGGGGCCGGTGGGGCGGGCGGCGATGGCCTCGCGGGCGGCGGCGTTGCGGCCCGGGTCGGAGGAGAGCAGGAGCAGTCCGTCGGAGGAGACCACTGCGACGGACTGGATGCCGGGCACTTCCTCGACCAGGTTGGTCAGCAGCCAGTGCAGGTTGCGGGCTTCACTGCTCAGTCCGAAGGTTCCGAAGGTACTGGGCGCGGTCAACTGCTTGCCTCCTCGACGGTGCCCCCCGTGGCTTCTTCGGCTTGTGCGTCATGTGTTGCGCGGGCGGTGGGAATTTCGTGCCGGCCCGTCTGTTCGGCGATCTCGGCCTCTACGTCGCGGTAGCCCGCCTCGGCTCCTCGGCGGAAGCCGCCCAGGCGGCGGCGTAGGGCTTCGGCGTCCACGGAGCTGCTGCGCGGGCGGGGTACGGATGTGGGCGCGGAGATTTTCGGGGTGCGTTTGGGCAGGCCCTTGTCGGTGACGGGCTCGTCGGGGGTGCGGTGGTGTTCCGCCTCGGCTTCGCCTTCGGCGGGTTCGTTCCCACCCGCACCACCCGTGCTGCTTTCGTCGTCGGGTGCGGGTGGCCCTTGTGGGGCGTCCTCGCCGTCGGCGGCCGCGGGTTCGGTCGGTGCGGGGGCGGGTTCGGTCAGTTCAGCCGCCGGTTCAGCCGTGGGTTCGGTCGGTGCGAGGGCTGGGAGCAGGAGCTCTATCGTCGTCTCGGCTGGGTGCTCCCGGGGGCTCGCCAGGTCCGGTACGGCCTTGTCGGCGTCCGCCGTTTCCCGTACGGCCTTCTCCGCCAGCGCTACCAGCGGGTCGTCGCCCGTCTCCGAACGGCCGTGGAGGACGTTGGAGTTGGCCTCGGCGTCCGCGCCCGGTGACGTCGACGGGACCTCGACGGACGGGGCGGTGGCCAGCAGGGCCTTGGGCAGGACGGCGACCGAGGTGATGCCGCCCTGCTTCTGGTCGCGCAGTTGGACGCGGACGCCGTGACGGTGGGCCAGGCGGGCGACGACGTACAGGCCGAGGCCGAGACCCTCCTCGCCCTGCTGGTCGTACGGCGCCTGCGGGTCGAAGTCGGCTAGGCGGGCGTTGAGGGCGGTCAGCCGGTCGGCGGTCATGCCGATGCCCTCGTCCTGGACGGAGAGCATGACCTCGCCGCTCTCGAGCAGCCAGCCGGAGATCTCGACGGGCAGTTCGGGCGGCGAGGACGAGGTGGCGTTCTCCAGGAGTTCGGCGAGCAGATGGCTCAGGTCGTCCGCGGCGAACCCGGCGATGTGGGCATGCGGCGGCAGCGCGGCGATGCGGACCCGCTCGTACCGCTCGATCTCGCTCACCGCGGCCCGCACGACGTCGATCAGCGGCACGGGCCCGGCGCTGTGCTGGACGTGCTCGGTGCCGGCGAGGACCAGGAGGTTCTCGCTGTGCCGGCGCATGACGGTGGCGAAGTGGTCGAGCTTGAAGAGGGTGGCGAGCCGGTCGGGGTCCTGCTCGCGCTCCTCCAGGCCCTCGATGACGCCGAGTTGGCGTTCGACGAGGCCGAGGGTGCGCAGGGCGAGGTTGACGAAGGTGGTGCCGATGCTGTCCCGCAGCCGGTCCAACTGGGCGGTGGACTCGGCGAGTTCGGCCCGCAGCTGCTCCCGGGCGTCGGCCATCTTCTGCCGCTGGCCGACCAGGTGCTTGCGGTCGGCCTCCAGCGTGGCGACCCGCTCGTGAAGGGCGGCGGCCTGCGCGTGCAGGGCGTTGACGGAGCGGACGACCTGAGCGAACTCGTCGTTGCGGCCGGTGAAGGTGACGGGTTCCTCGGCGGCGGGGTTCTCCGCGTCCGCCAGCCGGGCCGAGCCGCGCTTCAGGACGGACAGCGGGCGGGTGAGCGTACGCGCCATGGCCGTGGCGATACCGATGGTCAGCAGGATCAGCGCGCCGAGGACGGCGATCCGGATCTCCAGCTCGGTCACATCGTCGTCGCGCAGCTGGGCCAGGTCCTTCGTGCGCCGGTCGAAGAGCGCGGACTCGGCGCCGCGCATCGCGTCGATACGGGCGGACAGGGCGGCGTTCACCTTGTCGGCGCTGGTGCCGAGTTCGCCGTCGGAAAGGGCCGGCCGGTCGGTGAGGGAGGCGAGGTACTGCTCGCCGGAGTCGACCTCGGGACCGGTGACCGTGCGGTCGTACGAGGTCCGGGCCGGCTTGGGCGCGGTGTCGCGGAACTCGGCCAGGGCCGCGTCGGAACGCAGCCGGGCCTCCTGGGCGGCACCGGTCAGGGCGTCACGCTGCTTGGTGTCGGCGTCGGAGGACTGCGTGACCGTACTGGCCAGACCGGTGATGGGGTCGATGACCGTCTCGGTGGTGCGCGGGATGTTGAGCGCGGCGAGGAGCAGTCCGCGGGTGGCGGCGGCCTGCTGGACGGCGGAGTCCAGCTCGGCCAGGGCGTAGGCGCCGGAGCCCGCGCGGGGCGGCATCTCCTCGGCCAGCCGCTCGGCGAGGCGGTGGAGTTCGGCGATGGTGGCGGAGTAGGCGTCGTGCGTGTCGAGAGCACCGCTCTTTCCGGTGAGCGCCGCTCTCCGTACCGCCGCGATCCCGTCGAGGTCGGACCGCAGCGAGGCGGGTGCGTCCGGGTCGGCGCGCAACTCCTCGACCTGCCGGTCCACGCGGACGCTGCGCTGCTCGCTCGGCGCCTTGGACTTGGGCCGGCCGGCCGCGACGTACGAGGTCACCTCGTCCCGCTCGTCGGCCAGCGAGTGGGCGAGGGTGAGCGCGTCCTCGGTCTGCTCGGAGAGCGTCACCAGCGACTGGGAGTCGCTCAGCTGCCCCGAGGCGGCGACGATCGAGGGCGCTCCGGCCCCGGCGACGGCGGCGGCCACCACGGCGACAGCGACGATCAGCCGGTTGCGTACGTGGGTCGGGCGGCCCTGGCCGGCGAGTGTGTCCGACGTGTGCTCCGTGCCCCCTGGGGAGGCCGTCTGCTTGCCTGTACGACGAGGCCGCGTCTTCAGCACCGGTGCTCGCATTCCTGACTCGTGATACCCCTGGGCCCGGGTGGCGCGCTGCGTCAACTGGTGCTCCCAGCCGGTACGTCCGCCCGGTACGGATCCCGACCCTCCCACGCCGGTGGGCAGCGGTCGCGCATCACCTGACCCGCCACCCGAAGGAGTGAACCCCGGTCGGCAGTGGGCGGGCAAGTTCCCGTGGCGCCTCCGACGGGCCCCGGCGGCGGGCCGGTTGGACGTCCGCGGCGCACGATGGCATTATGTGCCGCCACGCCTTCCCGGAAGAAACCATTCCACCCCATTTCAGGCTTCTGACCTGCGAGGGTCCTGCACAAGTGCGCCAACTCGGCGACTGTTGCGCCCCTTTGACGAACCTCGTGAAGAGCTCGTGGAGACTGGCCGAATGCGAACCGAAGTTGTCTCGGAGCCCGGCGATCCGACCCACCCCAACGAGGACTTCGCGAGCCTCGCCCTCCCGGCTTCCGGACAGGGCGGCACGGTGGTCGTCCTGGACGGGGTGACACCCCCGAAGGACGGGACGGGCTGTCTGCATTCCGTCCCTTGGTACTGCGCACGTCTCGGCGGCGCCTTGACCGAACTGACCGTTTCCCTCCCGGATGTTCCGCTGGCCGAAGCCCTTGCCTCCGCCATCGCGCGTACCGCCGAGTCCCATGCGCAAACCTGTGACCTTTCTCACCCACGCACCCCACAGGCAACCGTGGTCCTGGCCCGCTGGTCACCCGAGACCGTCGAGTACCTGGTCCTCTCCGACTCGGCGCTCCTGCTGGAGTCCCCCGACGCCACGATCACCCCCCTCCTCGACGACCGCCTCTCCCGCCTCCCCCGCACCTCCCTCACCACCGACGCCATCGCCGACGCCACCGTCCGCAACAAGGAGGGCGGCTTCTACACCGCCGCCGCGGACCCGACGGTCGCGGCACACGCGGTGACGGGCGCGCTCCCGCGCCGCGAGGTCCGGGCCCTGGCCGCCCTCACGGACGGCGCGACCCGCTGGGTGGAGAAGTTCGCCGCGGGCAACTGGGCAGACTGCTTCGACCTCGTACGCAAGGAGGGCGCCGGGGAGCTGGTGGCGCGGGTACGCGCACTGGAACTGGCGGACACGGAGCGGGTACACCTCCGAGGCAGCAAGACGCACGACGACGCGACGGTGGTGTACGCGGAGCTGTAAAACGCCCTTGATGAAGCGCCCCCGAAGGGGCGCGGGGAACTGCGCGACCAGCCACAACGAACCCGCAGACGAAGACGCGCACCGCGGAGCGCTAACTCTCCATCTGCCGGTTCAGCTGATGCAGCAGCCGCGCCAGCTCGGCGACCTCCCCGCGATCCCAGTGCGCGAGCTGGTTGACGTACCGCGCCCGGCGGGCCTCCCGGACCTTGCCCACCCGTCCGCGCCCTTCCTCCGTCAGATGGATGAGCCAGGCCCGCCCATCCGCCGGGTCGGGCTCACGGACGACAAGACCGAGATCCTCCAGCGCACGCAACTGACGCGACATCGTCGCCTTCCCGACACCGATGTACGCGGCGAGTTCCGTGGCGCGCTGGCCGCCGAGTTCATCGAGCCGGACGAGCAGACCGTACGCGGCGGACTCCAGGTCGGGGTGGACCTCGCGGGCCATCTCGCCCTGATTGGCCCGGGCCCGGCGCAGCAGCACCGTCAACTCGCGCTCCAGGGACAGGAATTCCCGGTCCACACCACTCGGCGACGTGTCGGATTCGACTCGACGTCCGCCGCCGTTTCCGTCTTCGTGCACGTCAGCCCCTACCTTGAATTTCCGGGTCCTGAAAGTTTCCGCCAAATGCAGTCATAGCCGCAGCTCCCTCAGTATTTCGCAGGCGTAGACCAACGGCAGCCCCCGGACCCCCTTCCCACCCGGTCTTCGACGTGCGTAGCTTCCCTTGTCAGGAACTTGATGACATGCCCACGCCAGACGCATCGGAAGCGGCGCCGGCGGCCGCGTTCCCTCCAACGCCTGCTCCACCGCGCACAACCGAGCCCTCGGAGGCACGCTATGACCGTGCACAGACTTGGATCGGTACACCCCAGCCTCTCCCTCGCCGGCACCCTGCTCGCCGCCCTGTCCCTCCTGTTCGCCCTCGCCGCCCCGGCCACCGCCGACGAGGAGCCGGACGCCGACAAGCCGGCCCGCGGCTCCGCCTACATGGGCATGGGCGTCGTCGCCCATGACGGGCAGCACGGCCTGCCCGCCGACACCCGCGCCGGCCAGACGGAGGGCGTGGACGTCTCCAGCCATCAGGGCAACGTCGCCTGGTCCACCCTCTGGAGCAGCGGCGTCCGGTGGGCCTACACGAAGGCGAGCGAGGGGACGTACTACACGAACCCCTACTTCGCCCAGCAGTACGCCGGCTCCTACAACGTCGGCATGGTCCGCGGCGCCTACCACTTCGCCACCCCCGACACCACCAGCGGTGCCGCCCAGGCGAACTACTTCGTCGACCACGGCGGCGGCTGGACCCGCGACGGCAAGACCCTGCCCGGCGCGCTCGACATCGAGTGGAATCCGTACGGCGCGGCCTGCTACGGCAAGACGCAGAGCGGCATGGTCAGCTGGATCCGTGACTTCCTGAACCAGTACAAGGCCCGCACCGGCCGCGACGCCGTCATCTACACGGCCACCAGCTGGTGGACCCAGTGCACCGGCAACTACGCCGGCTTCGCCTCCGCCAACCCGCTGTGGGTCGCCCGGTACGCGTCGACCGTGGGGACGCTGCCCGCGGGATGGTCGTACTACACGATGTGGCAGTACACGTCCTCCGGGCCGACGGTCGGGGACCACAACAAGTTCAACGGTTCGCTGGACCGGGTTGTGGCGCTGGCCAACGGCTAGTACCACGCCGCCCCGGCTGGGGGTCCGGGGGTTATCCCCCGGGAAATGCAGTAACGGTTCGCTGGACCGGGTTGTGGCGCTGGCCAACGGCTAGTACCACGCCGCCCCGGCTGGGGGTCCGGGGTTATCCCCCGGGAAATGCAGTAACGGTTCGCTGGACCGGGTTGTGGCGCTGGCCAACGGCTAGTACCACGCCGCCCCGGCTGGGGGTCCGGGGTTATCCCCCGGGAAATGCAGTAACGGTTCGCTGGACCGGGTGGTCGCGCTCGCCAACGGCTGACGCCGACGTCCCCGCCGTACGGCGAAGGCCCGGGCCTCCCTCACAGGGACCCGGGCCTTGCCTGTCCGGTCGCGCCCGTCACGCCGCGACCGGAACCTCCGGGGCCGCGTCGCTCGTGGCCGACGACAGGGCCAGTTCCAGGACCTGGCGGACGTCGGTGACGGTGTGGACGTCGAGCTTGTCCAGCACCTCGGCGGGGACGTCGTCCAGGTCGGGCTCGTTGCGCTTGGGGATGACGACGGTGGTGACGCCCGCCCGGTGGGCCGCGAGGAGCTTCTGCTTCACGCCGCCGATCGGGAGGACCCGGCCGGTCAGCGAGACCTCGCCGGTCATCGCCACGTCCGTGCGGACCAGACGGCCGGAGAGCAGCGACGCGAGGGCGGTCGTCATCGTGACGCCCGCGCTCGGGCCGTCCTTCGGCACCGCGCCCGCCGGGAAGTGGATGTGCACGCCCCGGTCCTTCAGGTCGGCGACCGGCAGCTCCAGTTCGGCGCCGTGCGAGCGGAGGAAGGACAGGGCGATCTGCGCGCTCTCCTTCATCACGTCACCCAGTTGGCCGGTCAGCGTCAGGCCCGCCGCGCCCGTCTCCGGGTCGGCCAGCGACGCCTCGACGAACAGGACGTCACCGCCCGCGCCGGTCACCGCGAGACCGGTGGCGACACCGGGGACCGCCGTACGGCGCTCCGCCGGGTCCTGCGCGGACTCGGGCACGTGGTGCGGCCGGCCGATCAGGTCACGCAGGTCACCGTCACCGACGGTGAACGGCAGCTTCCGCTCGCCCAGTTCGTGCTGCGCCGCGACCTTGCGGAGCAGCCGTGCGATCGAGCGCTCCAGGTTGCGGACGCCCGCCTCGCGCGTGTACTCGCCGGCGAGCTTGCGCAGCGCGCTCTCGTCGATGACGACCTCGTCCTCGTTGAGACCGGCCCGCTCCAGCTGGCGCGGGAGCAGGTGGTCGCGGGCGATGACGATCTTCTCGTCCTCGGTGTAGCCGTCGAGGCGGACCAGCTCCATACGGTCGAGCAGGGCCTCCGGGATGGCCTCCAGGACGTTGGCCGTGGCGAGGAAGACGACATCGCTCAGGTCGAGTTCGACCTCCAGGTAGTGGTCGCGGAACGTGTGGTTCTGCGCCGGGTCCAGGACCTCGAGGAGGGCCGCCGCCGGGTCGCCGCGGAAGTCCGAGCCCACCTTGTCGATCTCGTCGAGCAGGACGACCGGGTTCATCGACCCGGCCTCCTTGACGGCGCGGACGATGCGGCCGGGCAGCGCGCCGACGTACGTACGCCGGTGGCCGCGGATCTCCGCCTCGTCGCGGACGCCACCGAGGGCGACGCGCACGAACTTGCGGCCCATGGCGTGCGCGACCGACTCGGCGACCGAGGTCTTGCCGACGCCGGGCGGGCCGACGAGGGCCAGTACGGCACCGCCGCGCCGTCCGCCGATGACACCGAGGCCACGCTCGCTGCGCCGCTTGCGCACGGCCAGGTACTCGGTGATCCGCTCCTTCACGTCCTCCAGGCCCGCGTGCTCGGCGTCGAGGACCTCCTTCGCGCCCTGGATGTCGTACGCGTCCTCCGTCCGTTCGTTCCACGGCAGTTCGAGGACGGTGTCGAGCCAGGTGCGGATCCAGGAGCCCTCCGGGGACTGGTCGCTGGACCGCTCCAGCTTGTCGACCTCCTTGAGCGCGGCCTCGCGGACCTTCTCGGGGAGGTCGGCGGCCTCGACGCGGGCGCGGTAGTCGTCGGACTCCTCGCCGTCCTTCTCGCCGTTCAGCTCGCGCAGTTCCTTGCGTACGGCTTCCAGCTGACGGCGGAGCAGGAACTCGCGCTGCTGCTTGTCGACGCCCTCCTGGACGTCCTTGGCGATGGTCTCGGCGACGTCCTGCTCGGCGAGGTGGTCACGCAGCTGCTGGGTGGCGAGCTTGAGGCGGGCGACGGGGTCGCCGGTCTCCAGCAGCTCGATCTTCTGTTCGGTGGTGAGGAAGGGCGAGTAGCCGGAGTTGTCGGCGAGCGCGGAGACGTCGTCGATGGCCTGTACGCGGTCCACGACCTGCCAGGCGCCGCGCTGACGCAGCCAGGCGGTGGCAAGGGCCTTGTACTCCTTGACCAGTTCGGTGACATGGCCCGGCAGCGGCTCGGGCACGCTCTCCTCGACCCTGGTCGCCTCGACCCACAGCGCCGCGCCCGGCCCGGTGGTCCCGGCCCCGATCTGCACGCGCCCGCGCCCCCGGATGAGGGCGCCCGGGTCACCGTCGGCGAGCCGGCCGACCTGCTCGACGGTGCCGAGCACACCGGTGCCCGCGTACGTCCCGTCGATGCGCGGCACCAGCAGCACCTTCGGCTTCCCCGGCTCCGACCGCGCGGCGGCCTGAGCGGCCTCCACCGCGGCCCGTACATCGGTGTCGTTCAGATCCAGCGGCACCACCATCCCGGGCAGCACGACCTCGTCGTCGAGCGGCAGCACGGGCAGGGTGAGCGGTGAGGACGTCGAAGCCATGATCTCCCCTTCGGCAGTCAAGTTGAGCTATGCCGACTCAATGCTCGTGAGCCTCCGAATGTTCCCCAGCATGTGTTCGCTGTCAGCGATCGAGGCGACGGCGCTGGTGAAGGGGGAAGCGCCGCAGGCGCCCGCGAATTCCCGGTGCTACCAGGTCGGTGCGCGGGGCTGTGTCGCTAGCGCGAAGCGCGCCGCACGATCGGCCACATCCCGATCCCAACCCCCAGCGCGATCAAATGCCCCCAATTGGACATCGGATCCAGAAACGCCATCAGGTCATCCACCAGCACCCACCCGAACAGCCCCAGCAGCGGCCACCGCAGCCACGGCGACAGCAGCCCCGCCAACGCACCGATCGACGCCGCGACGCCGAAGCTGATGCCGTAGTCGAGGCGATGGAGCGAGGAGTCGGGCAGATGGCCCGCCAGTACCGCGAGGCCGATGGGGACTTCGGTCGCGAGGGTGGCCAGCACATGCCCGGCCAGGAACACAAGGGCCGTACGCGCCCCGCCGATCCGCCGTTCCAGGGCGGTGAGGACGAGCAGGAAGGCCACCGCGTACGGCGACAGCAGTCCGCCCGCGACCCACAGCGCGCTGGCCAGCAGCACGAACACGGGGGTGGTGACGAGGTGCGCCACGTCCGTGCTGGAGCCCTGGACGAGGGTGTGGACGACGGCCGGATCGGCGTACTCCATGATCAGCGAGGTGCCCGCCAGCACGGCCGCGTAGGTGAAGGTGAAGGGGGTGCCTGTGGGGGTGGGCAGCAACTGCCATGGACGGCGGGCTCGCTTGCGAGGGGGCGCCGGCATCGGGCCCCGTTGCCGCGGCACCCCGTTCAGCAGCCCGGAGACCTCGGGAAGGACGTCAGGAGACGTCGTCGGCGCGTTCCGTTCCACCGTGCGGCGCTCCTTCCGTTGCTCCGCCACCCTCCGCGCCCTCGCGAGCCGTCGTCTGTGACGGACGCCACCTCGCAGCCGATTCACACCGAACTCTCAGACGACCACCGGCGACCCCGTGGCCTCTCCGCGAATTCCGTCAACAATCCGTCAAAGAAGTGCCACGATGGGTCGATGCCCACCGCATACGACATGCCCGAAGTCCTGGACCGTCGCGAGGGCCCGTACGGAGAGGTCGTCCTGCGCCGCCACGGCGGACTGCTGCAGATCATCGCGAACGGCTGCTTCCTGATGGACACCTCCGACGGCCGCTCGGAGCGGCGGCTCGTCGACGTGGCGCTCGATGCCCTGGACGCCCGTGAGCGGCCGACCGTGCTGATCGGAGGCCTGGGCGTCGGTTTCTCGCTCGCGCATGCGACGGAGAACCGGCGCTGGGGCCGCATCACCGTCGTCGAACGCGAGCCGGCCGTCATCGACTGGCACCGCGAAGGTCCGCTGTCCGAAGTGTCCGCAAAGGCCCTCACGGATCCCCGCACGGAGATCGTCGAGAGTGACCTGATCTCTTACGTCAATGAGACTTGCGACACGTTCGACGCCCTGTGCCTCGACATCGACAACGGACCCGAATGGACCGTCACCGAGGGCAACGAGGGGCTGTACTCACCGGCCGGACTGGCAAGTTGCGCACGGGTGTTGAGGCCAGGGGGTGTACTGGCCGTATGGTCGGCGAAGCCCTCTCCGGAATTTGAAGGAACCCTATGGAATGCCGGTTTCCAACAGGTGCGTACCGATGAGATCCCGGTTGCCCGGGGCGTTCCGGACGTCGTGCATCTCGGCGTCCGACCTGGATAGCAAACGGCCGGTGACTCCCCGTACTCTGCTTCCCTGACGCCGATCATTCAAGCGTCAATCGCAGACATGCGCAGTCATAAGGGATCACCCCACGGATTCCGGAAAGCAACTTCAGGGGCGGGCGATGGAGCAGACACACACCTCCCACAACGGCACGGCGACGGCCACCCCGGGCGCACAGCGCCGGGTGCTGGTGGTCGAGGACGACCCCACGATCGTGGACGCCATCGCCACCCGCCTGCGTGCCGAAGGATTTCTCGTACAGACGGCGGGCGACGGCCCGGCCGCCGTCGACACGGCCGAGGCCTGGCAGCCTGATCTGCTGATCCTCGACATCATGCTGCCGGGCTTCGACGGCCTGGAGGTCTGCCGGCGCGTGCAGGCCGCGCGGCCGGTGCCGGTGCTGATGCTCACGGCACGTGACGACGAGACGGACATGCTGGTCGGGCTCGGCGTCGGCGCCGACGACTACATGACCAAGCCGTTCTCCATGCGGGAGCTGGCCGCCCGGGTGCACGTACTGCTGCGCCGGGTGGAGCGGGCCGCGATCGCCGCCTCCACGCCGCGCAGCGGCATCCTGCGCCTCGGTGAGCTGGAGATCGACCACGCGCAGCGCCGGGTGCGGGTCAGGTCCGAGGACGTGCACCTCACGCCCACCGAGTTCGATCTGCTGGTCTGCCTGGCGAACACCCCACGCGCGGTGCTCTCCCGTGAGCAGTTGCTCGCCGAGGTGTGGGACTGGGCGGACGCCTCCGGCACCCGGACCGTCGACAGCCACATCAAGGCGCTGCGGCGGAAGATCGGTGCCGAGCGGATCCGGACGGTGCACGGCGTGGGCTATGCGCTGGAGACGCCGACGCCATGACCGACGGGCCTGCCCCGCGCAGAGGCCCCGGGGGACCCTGGGGCGGCGTACGTCCGTTCTCGATCAAGACCAAGCTGGGCGCGCTCGTCGTCATCTCGGTCCTGATCACCACCGGTCTGATGATGATCGCGATGCGCACCGAGACCGAGCTGCGCTTCATCACGGTCTTCTCGATGATCGCCACTCTGCTGATCACGCAGTTCGTGGCGCACTCGCTGACCGCGCCGCTGGACGAGATGAACGCGGTGGCCCGGTCCATCGCGCAGGGCGACTACACGCGCCGGGTGCGGGACAACCGGCGTGACGAGCTGGGCGATCTGGCCGAGACGATCAATGCCATGGCCGACGAGCTGGAGGAGCAGGAGCGCCAGCGCAAGGAGCTGGTGGCGAATGTCTCGCACGAGCTGCGGACGCCGATCGCGGGCCTGCGCGCGGTCCTGGAGAACATCGTCGACGGCGTCACCGAGGCCGACCCGGAGACCATGCGGACGGCCCTGAAACAGACGGAGCGGCTCGGGCGGCTGGTGGAGACCCTGCTCGACCTGTCCCGGCTCGACAACGGCGTGGTACCGCTGAAGAAGCGGCGTTTCGAGGTGTGGCCGTATCTGTCGGGCGTGCTCAAGGAAGCCAACATGGTCGCCCCGGTCCGCGCGGGCATCGCGTCCGGATCCGGCACCCACACCCGTACGGACGTCCATCTGCACCTCGACGTCTCCCCGCCGGAGCTGACCGCGCACGCCGACCCCGAGCGGATCCACCAGGTCGTCGCCAACCTGATCGACAACGCGGTCAAGCACAGCCCGCCGCACGGCCGGGTGACGGTGAAGGCCCGGCGCGGGAACTGCCCCGAGTCGCTGGAGCTGGAGGTCCTCGACGAGGGGCCCGGTATCCCCAGGTCGGAGTGGCACCGCGTGTTCGAGCGGTTCAACCGGGGAGCCGTGAACCGCCCGCACGGACCCGGCAGCGACGGTGGCACGGGGCTGGGCCTGGCGATCGCCCGCTGGGCGGTGGATCTGCACGGCGGCCGGATCGGCGTGGCCGAATCCAAGCGGGGTTGCCGGATTCTGATCACCCTTCCGGGCGAGCCTTCCATGCAAAGTTGACGTAAAGTTCGATCCGGAGCCACAAGATCCACGCCGGTCCCCGCTGCGGGACACGTGTGATCAGGCAGAGGCCCGCGCCGTGATCGCGCCGGGTCGGGGCCGAGCCATCCCTTCCGCACCGGAACCTCGCTTGTTTCCCGCCATTTCCACCACCGAAACACGCGGTTCAGTGTGACTTACACGACGATGGGCAGGCCCGGACTGACCTACGCGGCCATGGGGGCGTAGCCTTGATTCCCGCTGTCCATCACCTTGTGAAGCGGAAGAGGGCGGTTGCCGCCGTGTCGCCACAGTCCCCCAGTAACTCGAGCATCTCGACCGACACCGACCAAGCGGGGAAGAACCCCGCGGCCGCGTTCGGGCCGAACGAGTGGCTCGTCGACGAGATCTATCAGCAGTACCTCCAGGACCCGAATTCCGTAGACCGCGCCTGGTGGGACTTCTTCGCCGACTACAAGCCCGGGGCCGCCGCCCCGTCGGCTCCGGCGGGTACCGCGGCCGCGGGGGCCGCGGGCACCACCACCACGGCTCAGCCGGCGCAGACCCCGGCCGCACCGGCCGCTCCCGCGGCCCCGGCTCCGGCGCCCGCGGCCCCGAAGCCCGCCGCCGCGACTCCCGCCCCGGCGAAGGCGCCCGCCAAGCCCGCGGCCGCCGCGCCCAAGGCCGCGCCCGCGACCCAGGCCCCCGACGGCCCGGAGTACGTGACGCTGCGCGGCCCCTCCGCCGCGGTCGCCAAGAACATGAACGCGTCGCTGGAGCTGCCCACGGCCACGTCCGTGCGCGCGGTCCCGGTGAAGCTGCTGTTCGACAACCGCATCGTCATCAACAACCACCTCAAGCGCGCCCGGGGCGGGAAGATCTCCTTCACGCACCTGATCGGCTACGCGATGGTGCAGGCCATCAAGGCCATGCCGTCGATGAACTACGCGTTCGGCGAGAAGGACGGCAAGCCGACGCTGGTCAAGCCGGCGCACATCAACCTCGGCCTCGCCATCGACCTGGTGAAGCCGAACGGCGACCGCCAGCTGGTCGTCGCGGCCATCAAGAAGGCCGAGACGCTGAACTTCTTCGAGTTCTGGCAGGCCTACGAGGACATCGTCCGTCGCGCCCGCGACAACAAGCTGACGATGGACGACTTCACCGGTGTCACGGTCTCGCTGACCAACCCCGGCGGCCTCGGCACGGTCCACTCGGTCCCCCGCCTGATGCCCGGTCAGTCGGTCATCATGGGCGTCGGCTCCATGGACTACCCGGCGGAGTTCCAGGGCACCTCCCAGGACACGCTGAACAAGCTCGGCATCTCCAAGGTCATGACGCTCACGTCGACGTACGACCACCGGGTGATCCAGGGCGCGGCCTCCGGCGAGTTCCTGCGCGCCGTCGCCAACCTGCTCCTCGGCGAGAACGGCTTCTACGACGAGATCTTCGAGTCGCTGCGCATCCCCTACGAGCCGGTCCGCTGGCTCAAGGACATCGACGCCTCGCACGACGACGACGTCACCAAGGCCGCCCGCGTCTTCGAGCTGATCCACTCCTACCGGGTCCGCGGCCACGTCATGGCCGACACCGACCCGCTGGAGTACCGCCAGCGCAAGCACCCCGACCTCGACATCGTCGAGCACGGCCTCACCCTGTGGGACCTGGAGCGCGAGTTCGCCGTCGGCGGCTTCGCCGGCAAGTCGATGATGAAGCTGCGCGACATCCTCGGCGTGCTGCGCGACTCGTACTGCCGCACCACCGGCATCGAGTTCATGCACATCCAGGACCCCAAGCAGCGCAAGTGGATCCAGGACCGGGTCGAGCGCGGCCACACCAAGCCGGAGCGCGAGGAGCAGCTGCGCATCCTGCGCCGGCTGAACGCCGCTGAGGCCTTCGAGACGTTCCTGCAGACGAAGTACGTCGGCCAGAAGCGCTTCTCCCTGGAGGGCGGCGAGTCCGTCATCCCGCTGCTGGACGCGGTGCTGGACTCAGCCGCCGAGTCCCGCCTGGACGAGGTCGTCATCGGCATGGCCCACCGCGGCCGGCTGAACGTCCTCGCGAACATCGTCGGCAAGTCGTACGCCCAGATCTTCCGCGAGTTCGAGGGCAACCTCGACCCGAAGTCGATGCACGGCTCCGGCGACGTGAAGTACCACCTGGGCGCCGAGGGCACGTTCACGGGCCTGGACGGCGAGCAGATCAAGGTCTCGCTGGCCGCGAACCCGTCCCACCTGGAGACGGTCGACCCGGTCATCGAGGGCATCTCCCGCGCCAAGCAGGACATCATCAACAAGGGCGGCACGGACTTCACGGTCCTGCCGGTGGCGATCCACGGCGACGCGGCCTTCGCGGGCCAGGGCGTGGTGGCCGAGACCCTGAACATGTCGCAGCTGCGCGGCTACCGCACCGGCGGCACGGTCCACGTCGTCATCAACAACCAGGTGGGCTTCACCGCCGCGCCGGAGTCGTCCCGCTCGTCGATGTACGCCACCGACGTGGCGCGCATGATCGAGGCCCCGATCTTCCATGTGAACGGCGACGACCCGGAGGCCTGCGTGCGCGTCGCGCGGCTGGCCTTCGAGTTCCGCCAGGCGTTCAACAAGGACGTGGTGATCGACCTCATCTGCTACCGCCGCCGCGGTCACAACGAGTCGGACAACCCGGCCTTCACCCAGCCGCTGATGTACGACCTGATCGACAAGAAGCGCTCGGTGCGCAAGCTGTACACCGAGTCCCTGATCGGTCGCGGCGACATCACCCTGGAAGAGGCCGAGCAGGCGCTGCAGGACTACCAGGGCCAGTTGGAGAAGGTCTTCACGGAGGTCCGTGAGGCGGTCTCGCAGCCGGCCGCGGCTCCGGTGTCGGACCCGCAGGCCGACTTCCCGGTCGCCGTGGGCACCGCGATCTCCACGGAGGTCGTGAAGCGGATCGCCGAGTCCCAGGTCAACATCCCGGACTCCTTCAACGTCCACCCGCGTCTGCTGCCGCAGTTGCAGCGCCGGGCGGCGATGGTCGAGGACGGCACGATCGACTGGGGCATGGGCGAGACCCTCGCGGTCGGCTCCCTCCTGCTGGAGGGCACCCCGGTCCGCCTGTCCGGCCAGGACTCCCAGCGCGGCACCTTCGGCCAGCGCCACGCGGTGCTCATCGACCGTCAGACGGGCGAGGAGTACACCCCGCTGCAGTACCTCGCCGAGGACCAGGCGCGGTACAACGTCTACAACTCCCTGCTGTCCGAGTACGCGGTCATGGGCTTCGAGTACGGCTACTCGCTGGCCCGTCCCGAGGCGCTGGTGATGTGGGAGGCGCAGTTCGGCGACTTCGTCAACGGCGCGCAGACGATCGTCGACGAGTACATCTCGGCGGCGGAGCAGAAGTGGGGCCAGACGAGCGGCGTGACGCTGCTCCTCCCGCACGGCTACGAGGGCCAGGGCCCGGACCACTCCTCGGCCCGCGTCGAGCGCTTCCTCCAGCTCTGCGCCCAGAACAACATGACGGTCGCGATGCCGACGCTCCCGTCGAACTACTTCCACCTCCTGCGGTGGCAGGTGCACAACCCGCACCACAAGCCGCTGGTGGTCTTCACGCCGAAGTCGATGCTGCGCCTCAAGGCCGCCGCGTCGAAGACGGAGGAGTTCACGTCGGGTCAGTTCCGCCCGGTCATCGGCGACGCGAGCGCGGATCCGGCCGCGGTCCGCAAGGTCGTCTTCGTGGCGGGCAAGCTGTACTACGACCTGGAGGCGGAGCGTCAGAAGCGCGGCGCCATCGACACGGCGATCATCCGCATCGAGCGGCTGTACCCGCTGCCGGGTGCCGAGCTCCAGGCCGAGATCGCCAAGTACTCGAACGCCGAGAAGTACCTGTGGGCCCAGGAGGAGCCGGCGAACCAGGGTGCCTGGCCGTTCATCGCCCTCAACCTGATCGACCACCTGGACCTCGCGGTCGGCGCCGACATCCCGCACGGCGAGCGGCTGCGGCGCATCTCGCGCCCGCACGGCTCGTCCCCGGCGGTGGGCTCCGCGAAGCGGCACCAGGCGGAGCAGGAGCAGTTGGTGCGTGAGGTGTTCGAGGCGTAGTCCTCGCGGACGGCACCTACGACGGCACACGCCGAAGGGCCCGGTTCCGGAGTTTCTCCGGGGCCGGGCCCTTCGGCGTCGGTTCTGGGTTCTGCTACCCGTCACCCGTCATGTGGTCTGGCGTCATGTGGTCTGGGGTTCGAAGTCCCAGTACGGACGGTTGCGGGAACGGGCCGAGATGGTGTGGACGTGCTGCCGGCCCAGTGTCGCCTCGAGGTCCGAGAGTGCCTCCTGCTCGACCTTCTCCGCCTGTCGGCGCTCCCGCAGCCCACGGAGGTCGGCGGCGTGCGCGATACGCGCCGACAGGGTGAGCGGGTGGGTGCGTCCGAGTGTCCCGGCGGCGCGAGTGACCGTGTCCCTGCTGAGTGCGGCGGCACCCTCGGTGTCGCCGATGAGGTTGCGCAGGGCCGAGGTGTTGACGGCGCTGCCCAGCGTCCAGGGGTGGTCCGGCCCGACCGCCTGGGTCATCTCGGCCAGCGCCTGCTCGATGAGGACGTGGCTGTGCTCCCGTTCGCCCACGTTCCTGAGGATCAGCGCCTGATTGGCGCGTGCCCCGGCGATGAACGGGTGCCCCTCGGCGAACATCAGCTCGTAGCGGGCCACGATGGCCTCGCTCAGCTCCCGTGCCTGGTCGATGTCGCCGTTCTCCCGCGCGAAGCAGCTCTGCGCGCAGCCGAACATCAGGGTCCACGGGTGGGTCTCGCCCATCACCCGCTCACCGCGCTCCAGGACGCTGGTCAAGAGCTTCCCGGCCTGCCCCCGGTCACCGTTGCGGTAATGGCACAGCGCGAGGTTGTACTCCGCTTTGAGGGTCTGCGGGTTGGTCTCGCCCATGGTGATGCGGTTCTCCCGGACGCTCTGCGCCTGGACCGACTCCGCCTCGCCGTAGCGGCCGAGCAGCCGCAGGTCGGTGGCGTAGGAGATCTGGGAGTCGAGGGTCCACGGGTGACGCCCCTTCAGCGCCGTCCGCCTCGCCTCCATGACCTGCCGGTCGAGGTCGAGCGCCTCGCCGTAGGCGCCCAGCAGCCGCAGGGAGACGGCCACGTTGTTGCGTGCGTTGAGCGTGCGGGAGTCCTGGTCGCCGAGGAGTTCCTTGTAGGCGGTCAGCACCCAGCGGTTGAGTTCCAGCGCCTCGTCGTACCGGCCGAGGCCGCGCAGGTCCGCCGCGAGTCCGCTGGCGGCGCGCAAGTGGTCCAGGTCCTGCGGTCCCCGTTCCTCCCGCAGATACTCGACGGCAGCGCGGTTGAGGGCCTCCGTACGGGCGTATTCGCCGGTCGCGCGCAGCACGTTGACGTAGTGGAAGGACAGCTCCCAGATCCGCGGGTGACTCTCCCCCAGCAGCCGGCGCCAGGCCTCCAGAGCGCGCCCGCCGAGTTTGATGCCGGCCGCGTACTCACCGGAGAAGTACATGTACCGCAGGCAGTTGAGCACCAGGCCCTGGACGCCCGGGTCCCGGCTGTTGAGGACGTCCGCGTATTTGAGGTGCGGCACGATCTCCGCGTACCCCGGCCACAGGCGGGTGTCGGTGGGCCTGCGTGGGTCGGCGGCCACCAGGGCCCGCCGGACCACGTCGACGAACTCCTCCCGGTCCCCTTCCGGCATGTCCTTGTGGACGATCTGATGGACCATGCGGTGCAGATAGACCGAGTCGCCCGAGGAGGTTCCCTCGTCGCCGGTGGCCTCGTGGGACTCCAGGCGGACCACCGAGTACTGGCGCAGCTGGTTGATCGCCTTGTTCCACAACAGCGGGTCGTCGAGCAGTCCGGCGATCTGTTCCGGCAGGTCGTCGCTGCGCATCTCCCGCAGCAGGCGTACGGGGATGAAGCCGGGCGCGAAGAAGGTGCACAGGCGCAGCAGGTCGACGGACTCGGGAACGGTCTCGCGGAGTTTGTTCAGCAGTATCGACCAGGCGGTCTGGAAGGCGAGGGGGAAGTCCGCGGACACCTTCACCACGTCCTGGTCGACACCGCCCTCCAGCAGCCCGATGTACTCCTCCACCGACAGGTCCGAGTCGTTCAGCCAGCCGGCGGTCTGGTCCAGCAGCAGCGGAAGGTCCTCAAGGGCCTCCGCCAGCTGGTCGGCCTCCGGCTCCGACAGCCTGGGCGCACGGCGGCGCAGGAAGGCGACCGACTCGAACCGTTCGTAGACCGGCACCGGCAGCAGCATGCTGTTGTGCTCGCTCCACTCGGGGTTGCGGGAGGTGATGATCACGTGTCCCGGGCCCGTCGGCACCATGTCCCAGATCTGATCGGGCTCGTCGGCGCCGTCCAGGATCAGCAGCCATCGGGCGTGCGGGTCACCGCGGCGCAGGGCGTCGCGGACGGCACGCAGCCGCTCGCCGTACTCCTGGCCGGTGTTCAGTCCCAGCCGGGGGGCGAGTTCGGCCAGCAGGCGCCGGTAGGTGGCGCGGCTCTCGGAGTTGACCCACCAGACGACGTCGTACTCGGAGTTGAAGCGGTAGACGTACTCGGCGGCGAGCTGGGTCTTGCCCACCCCGGACATGCCGTGGAAGGTCACCACGCCGGCGCCGGAGGACGCGTTCTGCAAGAGGTGGTAGGCCTCGTTGAGGAGCGACTCGCGGCCCGTGAACCGGGTGTTGCGGCGGGGTACCTGGCCCCACACCTCGGGCATGGACGCCGGGAAGCGGGGGGCGCGGCGCGCGGCGGCCCGCTCCGGGACGGGGTCGGACGGCAGGCCCAGGCGGTCGAGGAGTCGTCGCTCGGCTTCGTCGGCGCCCATGTTGATCAGCTCGACGGGGGCCAGTACTGCGGCGGCGGGAGGCACGGACGCCGTGGTGACCGAGACGGCCGCGAAGCGGGACGGGTCGGGGGCCACCACCTCCTCCAGCGCCTCGTTCCACTCCTCGCGGCTGCGTGGCCCCAACTGGAAGTACCACTCGCTGACGATGACGAGGATGCGGCCCTCGGCCAGCTTCAGGCCGCGCAGCAGGTCCACGAGCGGGACGTCGGCCGGGGAGTCCCAGCGCTGGTACACCACGCGCAGCCCTCTGCGCTCCAGCCGGTCACCGATCCAGGCGGCCCAGGCTCGGTTGAACCCGGCGAAGCTGATCGTGACGGTCTGTTTCGCCGCCTCCCCCTCGGTCGACCCGACCGGCGTACGAGCTCCAGACATGCAGCGGCCTCCAGCGCGTAGTCCACAAAAATCCTAGAACCTCGGCGCATCGCTGGTAAGTGAGGTGCACCCGCGAAAGACACCCAGGCTCGACGATCTTTCCGTAGCGGACGGTCCCACGCGGGTATTCTCAGCCATTTGGCGGCAGCGACGTGGACTGACGCTGCGTCCACAGGGTGCGTGAGGATTTCAGGTACGCCTGTGCGCGGGCGGTGTGGCCGCGGGGCGCGGGGTGTGCGGCCATACGTTCGTGGGCGGCGACCATCTCGTCGACGAACTGGCGTCCGCGCACGGTGAGATGCGGTGATCCGACGAGTGCCGGAAGGACCGCACCGACCTGGGCGCGGTAGCGCGCGTGCTGGGCCCATGCGGACTCTCGGTGCGCCGGTTCCCCGGTGAGCGCTCGGCGCTGGAAGAAGTCCGCGAGCCCGAGGTGCGCGTAGGCGCCCTGCAACAGACCGTCGTACGGGCGGGGATCGGGCCGCCAGGGTGCGAAGTACCGTGCGTCCGCAGCCGATTGATGCAGTGTCACCATGTCGCTCAGTGCCGCGAGCTTCGCGTGCTGCAGTTCGTGGACGAGTGTCCCGGCGAAGGCCACCGGGGAGGGCGGGGTGCTGCTCAGCAGGGCGCCGAACGCCTCGCGCCGAGTCGCGCTGCAACCGCCGCGGCCGTCCGCGCCCGGCGGCATCTCCAGCGGGACCAGGCACCGCAGCAGCGCCAGCGCCTCCGTCAGCCGGTGCCCGCCGCCCGAGCGCAGCGCGGCGGCGGTCCCCGACCAGGCCTGCAGCCACCGTTTGCGCTCCACGTCGTCCAGCGTGGTCGGTCCGCTCAGGGTGTGATGGCGGGGTCCGCCGCGCACGGCGCGATAGGGGTCGAGGTCGTCCAGGGGCATGGGCGCGGCACCGGACGTCAGCCCGGGCAGCGCGTGCGCCGGCGTCCAGGCCGGTGCTCCGGACCAGGCGCCGAAGCGGCTCTCCAGGAACACGACCACATCCGGAGCGTCGGTCTGCCGCAAGGTCAGGCGGCCGTCGCGCGCGTCCACTTCGACGGACACGTCGCCGGATCCCGCGGTGTGCAGCGCTCCGAGGGACGGCAGGCTGAGCACGCCGTCCCGGGCGGTCAGCCGCTTGGTGACGGGAATCCCGGCGCGTACGGCGGCCACCGTGACGAGCGCGCCGAAGTGGGCCAGGGCGCGCCGCAGTTCGCGTATTCGCTCGTCGTCGGCGGGTCCCGCCCCGGGAGCCAGCCCGCGCAGGCAGCTCACCGCCCACGGCCCGGTCAGCGGCTGGAGCAGCAGGGCACGCGCCGGGGAGACCGCGTCGCCCTCGGTGGCCTCGGCGCCGCGCCGGCCGGCCGGCGCGGCGCGGTCCGCTTCCGCCAGCAGCGCCCAGTCGTCCCTCAGGCGTGCTTTCTGCCCGGCGGAACACACCGCCGGATCAGCCGCGTCGGCCGCGTCGAGCACGGCCCGCAGCAGGAGCAGCCGTCGGGTGTCCTGGTCACGCACGAGCAGGGCGAGTGTGTCGGTGCCGCCTTCCGTGCGGCCGAGCTCGGCCAGAGCCCGGTCCGGGACCTGCGGGAGGATCACGGGCTGCCCCCTTCGGAAGAGGCCGGGAGGGCCGCGGCTGTCTCCCCGGCGAGCCTTGTGGCCACATGGCGGATGAACCGCTGCTGGTCGGCGCAGTACACGGACGGGTTCCGGAAACCGTGCTCCGCCCCGTACCGGTGGGCGTAGTGGCCGCCTCCGCAGACCGCCACGAGCGGGCAGGCCCGGCACTGCCCGGCGAGCGCCGCCGCGCCCGCCTGCCGGGCGGCCACGCCCGGATGCCGCAGGGCGTCGTCGAAGGTGTGCCGGAAGACGTCGAGGCCGGTCCGGGCCGCGCCGTCATAGGCCGATTTCAGGGAGTCCACCTGCTCGATCGCCCCGTCCGTCTCGACCACCACGGCGTCGACGGGCGCGAGCCCCAGCGACTCCGTGGCCGCGGGCAGCCCGAGCAGCAGCGCGATGCACTCCTCGAAGAGCCGCACCCGCGTTTCCCGCCGCCCGGCTTGCCACCAGCGGTCGAAGACGGCGCACAGCCAGTCGCCGTACACCGTCCCCGTACGGTCCCAGTGAGGTGGCGGAGCCGACCAGTTCCCGTGCGGCAGCAGCAGGTCCACGGCCGGTGGACGCAGGGCGAGGAGCGATTCGTAGGTCTCCACGGGCTCCTGGGTGGGGTCGACGACCGCGAGGATTCCGGCGTACGACCGCGGGAAGCGCTCGGCGACCAGACGCGCCCCGCGTGCGGCGGCGGGCCAGGACGGGCGCCCCGCGTGGTCGACACGCCGTGCGTTGTGGGCGGCGAGGCCTCCGTCGAGGCTGATGCCGACGCTGACGCGGTGCCGGGCCAGGACGGCCAGCCGGTGCTCGGTCAGCAGGGTGGCGTTGGTCTGGACGGTGGCCCGGACCGTGCACCCGGCCGGGACCCGGTCGCGGACCGCGGTGGTGAACCGGCCGAGGGTGGCCGCGCCCGCCAGCAGCGGTTCTCCGCCGTGCAGGACCAGGGAAAGGGCGGCCAGGTCGTGGCTGCGCGCGTGCTCCGCGATACGGGACGCGGTGCGGTCCAGCACCTCGGGGGAGGCGGCGGCGGACCGGGTGCGCCAGGTGTGGTCCGGGCCCGCGTAGAGGTAGCAGTAACGGCAGGCGAGGTTGCAGCGTCCGTGGACCTTCACCACGAACTGCCGGAAGGGGACGGGGTGTTCGGGCGCCGGACCGGGAAGGAGCTCTCCGGACACACCAGCACCCCCCATGTCGTCTGCTCGCGCCACGACCCCGGCCGCACGGATCGGTTTCCCGTACGGCGTCGTGCCCGAAACGCCGACTGTTCGATTCTGACCGATTCGGTAAACAACCCGACCGAAACTGACGTGACGCGCGTCGAGTGTCCGACGCACTCAGAAGGAGTTGTTCCACCCCCAGAGCATCTCCTTCGGGCGCAGCGACCGCTCCCGCAGATCCGCCAGCACCTCGCGCAGCACCGGGTTCTGAGAGGTCCTCAGCTCCTCCAGGTCCAGTCCCAGCACATCCGGCAGTGGCTCCGCGGCCTCCGGCCCGGCTTTCTCCCGTGCGTCCATACCCGGTTCCTCTCCCCTCGCCGCGCTCACTCCAGCTCCGCCAGCCGCTCGCCCGTGTCCCGTGCCGTCGGCGGACTCGTGCTCAGGCTGTCGGACGGCAGCTTCGACCACTGCCCGCGTGCCGCCCGATATGCCTCACGGGCGGCCCGGGGGCGCGCCGCCGCTTCGTAGGACATACCCCGCCAGTGGTGCGCCTGCGCGCCGAGTTCCACGGCTTCCTGACGCCGGCGGGCCGTCTGCGCCAGCGGCTCCGCCTCCCGGGCACGCTCGGCGGCCGCCCGGAACGCGTCGACCGCGTCGTCGAGCCGCCTGGGGCGGCCCAGGCTCCGGTACGCCTCGTACTGGGCCCGCCCGAGCTCCAGTCGGCACCGGGCGGCCAGCAACGGATCGTCGGCCTGCGCCGCGGCGAGCCCGAAGAGGTGCTCGGCCTCCCGGAGATCGACCCGGTCGCCCCGGGACCGGTACCGCAGCATCACCGCCTGGCCGAGCAGCAGCAGCCGGTGAGCGACCTGCCGACCGCCCTCGTGGGTCTCCATGCGGCAGTCCCGCAGGACCTTGATGGCCCGGGACAGGTCCTCCTGCGCCCGCGCCCCACTCTCCAGTCCCGCCAGCCGCAGCAGCACTCCGCCCCACTCGGCGAGCACCTCCGCGTGAGCGGGGGCGTCGCGCGGCATTCCGCGGGCGGCCTGTTCGAAACGGCCGGCGGCCTCGCGCAGCTCACGCGGTTCGCGCGACTCGTCGTACCGGGCCACGGCGATCCGTCCGGAGCGCACCAGCAACTCGGCCCGCAGGCCGCGTTCGCGGGCGAGTCCCAGTGCCGCCTCGACCCGCTCCCGCGCCTCGTCCAGCGATCCGCCCGACCTCAGCAGCGCGTCGAGCAGGTCGAGGTGGACACGTACCCGCTCCCGCACCGGTTCGACGGTCCCGCTCTCCAGCGCGTCACGCAGTGATTGCGCACTCTGCTCGGCGTAGCCCCGAGCCTGTTCGGGGTCGGTCGTGGACTCCGACAGGCGCAGCAGCACACGGCCGTGCGCCAGCGGGAGTTCGGCCGGCCGGCCACCGCGGTCGGGCCAGACGTCGACGAACGCCTCCAGCATGCCCACCGCGGTCTGCAGGAGCGCGCTGTCGCTGCCCAGGCGCCACTGCGCCCCGAGGGCGTCCACGCGCTCCAGGGTGAGCCGCAGCGCCTCGTTCTGGTCCAGGCCGGGCGCCGCGCAGGCCACGGCGTACTCGCGGTCGGCGCGGCGCAGCAGGTCGAGCGCACCGCGCGCGTCACCGCGGCGCCTGCGGTCGGTGGCGGCCGCGTGCAGGACCCGTGCCAGTACGGCCCGTTCGTGCACCGCGTGCGGATGGGCGACGGCACGCTCGGCCGCCGTCTCTGCCTCCTGGAGCAGTTCGGCGGCGCCCTGCACCTCCCACAGCCGCAGCGCGCAGCGCGCGTACTCGGCCCACAGCTCCGGATCCGTGCCGGGCGGCTGCTCGTGTTCGGCGGCCCCGCGCAGCATGTGCACGGCGTCGATGAGGTCCTGCACCATGCCCTCGCGGTCGAACCGGACGAGCAGCTCACGGGCCCGGATCACCGCCTCGTGCGTCGGCCGCTCCCCGGCGTGCCCCTGGCCGGGGCGGGCGCCGAAGAGCCTCAGCTGCTCGGGCAGCGGCATGAACCGTTCCAGGACCCGGACGGCCACTTCCGCGAAGGGCTGCGGCACCAGGGGCGCCGTGCCGCTGTCACCGTCCGCGGACTGCCCGTCGCCGGGGGCGTACGGGCGCCCCGAACCGCCGTTGCCGAGTTGCGCCAGGGCCAGCGCGGGAAAGTTGGGGCCGCCCTTGCCGAAGCGGTGCTCGATGTACTCGGAGCAGTGCTTGAGGACCAGCACGGCCTCGTCCCGGCCCAGCGTCGACAGCAGCGCCTCCTGCGCGTCCGGCTCCATCTCGTACCACTGGGCGCCGTCGTCCCCGTAGTCCTCCCGGGCCCGTGAGAGAAGGCCGCTGAGCAGGACCTCGGCAAGCTCGGACGGCCCCGAGTCCGGCAGCATGGTCCGCTGGACCAGCTGCATCACCGGCAGGCAGAGCGGAGCCGCGGCCAGGTAGACGGCGAGCCGGCCGGCCGCCGGGGAGGCGGTGGAGCGAAACCTGCTGACCCGCTCCACCGGCGTCCGCGACGGTCCCGGGCGCGGCCCCGGGGCGGGCTGATGGTCGGGGCGCACCCAGCCCACCGCCCCCGCCACCGGCCCGGCCCCGGTGCCGGAGAGCAGCCGCGCCCAGGCACCAAGCGCGACCGGCTCGGGCGGCAGCACAGGCACCGGCAGCGCGCCCTCAGGGGCGCCGGCCGACGATCGCACCCGCAGTGCGGCGGCGCCGCCCAGCGCCGCCCCACGCGTCAACTCGCCGTACGTCACCGGCAGTCGGGTGCGGTTCCACAGGCGCTGCGGCAGGGGCTGGAGCACCGCGGCCGGTGCCTGCCGGGAGAGGTGGTGGAGCAGTCGGTGGGCGTGGCCGCTGCGCCACAGCGGGCCGGCGCAGTCGCTGACCAGGAGCGTGATCCGCCGCCCTGTCGGGTCGCTCAGCCTCTCCACGGTGTGCAGCGGCGCCGCGGACGCGTCGGGGCTGCGGCCGACGACCGGTTCTCCGTCCGGGCCCTCGTGGAGATGGCTGATCTGGATGTCGCCGAAGGCGCCCAACTGGCCGAAGACCTGCTTCAGTTCGCGGAACAGCTGCTCCCACACGCGCATCGAGGGGGAGGCGTCCAGCACGAGTTGCAGCCGCGCGTCCCCCCGGATCACGGCCCGGTGGACGGGCAGGACGAGGCCGCCGGCCCGAGCGCTGAGGTCCGCTGTCGCTGCTTCGTCGAGCTCCGTGCGCAGCGGCGGAGCGGCGCTGCGGTAGGCCTGCAACGGCCGTAATGCGCGCTGGAGTTCGAGCTGGGACGGCAGGGCAGGGGCCATGGGCACCCCCACCGGCAGAGCCGTCAGCCGCCCCGGTCCCCCGATCCGCCGCGCCCCGCCCCGCGGCACCGGGTACAGCGTCACGCTCCGGCCGGAACCGACGTCCTGCGGTCGTGGTTCCGGCGGCAGGACCAGGGCGGGGCCCGGGTCCTCGGGCGCCACGGTGCCCGGCTCCCGGCCGGGCGGCCGACCGTCGGACGGCACCGGCATCGTGCCGGAGCCGGTGGGCACCTCCCCCGCGGCCTCGGTGTTCGCGGGCCGGATCCAGTCGGCCAGCCACAGCGCGTCACTGAGCTGCTCGGCGTCGGGGTCGAGCCCGATCTCCCGCAGCCGGAGGACCAGTTCGGCGATCGGGTCGCCCGTGGGCCCGCCGGACCGGCCGGCCTCGAAGTCCGGGCCGGAGGAGAGGGGACCGTGCCGCGCCGCCGCGTCGGGCATCAGCACCTCACCTCGGGCGGTCGAGTCGCTGGATGAGCAGTTCGGCCAGCCGGTCACGGCTGGGCGGGGCGGCCGCGTCCGTGAGGTAGATCGCGTTCAACAGCTGGTCCGTGGCCAGGAGTTCACTGCGGGAGCGTTCCAGGAACCGGCTGATCAGGTCGTCGCCCGCGCGTGCCGCCTCGTCGCCGAGATGAGCGCGTACGAAGGTCGCCAGCCGGCTGTGGTCGGGGTGCCCGAGTTCCAGGTGGATGCACCTGCGCATCAGGGGGGCGGGGAAGTCGCGCTCTCCGTTGCTGGTGAGGACCACGAACGGGAAAGCGCGGCAGCGCACCCGGCCGTCACGGACGCGGACCTTGGTGCCGTCGGCGGTGAGCACCTCCGCCTCGCCGTCCGGTAACCGGTCGGCTATGCGCTGCAGTTCGGGTATCTCGAACTCGCCCTCCTCCAACACGTTGAGCAGGTCGTTCGGCAGGTCGATGTCGCTCTTGTCCAGCTCGTCGATGAGCAGCACGCGCGGGGTGTCCGAGGGCAGCAACGCGGTACCGAGGGGGCCGAGCCGGATGTAACCGCCGATGCCCTCGACCGCGCCCGGGGAACCGGCCGCCGACCCGAATCCTCCCTGCGCGGCGATCTGCACGTCCTGGAGGCGGGCGATGGCGTCGTAGTGGTACAGGCCGTCCTGGAGCGAGGAGCGGCTGACGATGGACCAGCGCAGGACGTCACCGAGGCCCAGTTCGTACGCCACCGAGTGGGCCAGCGTGCTCTTGCCCGTGCCGGGACTTCCGGTGACCAGCAGGGGGCGGCGCAGATAGAGCGCCGCATTGATCATCTCGAGTTCCTCGGCGCCCGGCCGGTGCAGTTCCGCCAGGTGGCGGTGCGCACCCAGCCTGCGGTTCTCGGATCCGCCGCCTTCCGAGGCCGTGTCCCGGCTGGAGAAGTCACGCCAGGGAGGCGGGGCGGGCAACCGGTCGATCCCGTCGTGGGGTTCGCCGGCGCCCCGGTAGATGAGCCACTCACTGGATTCGGTCATGGTCCGGTCCTCGTCGTCACTCGTCCACCACGGCAGCCGTCGAACGTGCTTCACGGTATCGACCCTCACGGGGCCTGGTAAGAGGCCGGAAGGCACACCGGCGAGGATGCGTCAAGGCGCCTCCAGCAGATCGCCGGTGCCCGGCAGGGGGTGGTGCGGATCGTCGTAGAGCAGGACTATCCCGTTGGCCCAATAGGCCTCCGCACGACGCGCGTTGAGCCTCACCCGCAGATCGTGCACGAGCCCGGGGAGACTGCCCGCGGTGCTCATGCCGGCGACCGTGCCCTTCGCCCCGCGGTGGAACGGCCCGCAGACGGCGCCCGGTCGGCCCTGCCGGCGTCGCCACAGGGCCACGCCGAAGCCGCCGAGCACGATCCGCGCGATCGCGTCGTCGTCAGACGGGTCGTCGCCGAAGCGGCAGAGCACCGGGACGGTGTCGGGCGACAGGCGGCGCAGCCCTGCCACGGTGGGCACGGGGCTGCGCACCCCGTCGTCGCAGTCGAGGATCTCGGCCACCACCGGGCGCGCGTGGAGCCAGCGCCAGCGGGCCCCGGCCTCCTCGTCGGCCTCGTCGCGCTCCGCGCCGAAGGCATCCCGTCCGCCCTCCGCGGGCAGCCGGTCATGGTCGGCACAGCGCACGACGACGGGCCGCTGTGCACCCAGCGTGGGCTCCCCCGGCCGTAGTCGCCACTCGTCCACGGCCAGGTCGAGCAGCGCATAGGGCAGGGCCACCTGGAGGACCCCGGGGCTGCCGGGTTCGTCGCACTGACGGAAGGCCTCTTCGAGGTGAACGGCGATCTTGGCCGGGAGTTCGGGCAGCGGGGTGCCCTCGGCCTCGGGCAGGCGTGTCACCTCACCGTCGGAACGGACCACGGACAGCCGCCAGTCGCAGCTGTCCCGCGCCCAGCCCCGCTGCTCCAGTTCCAGGAGGGCGGACGGCCGGCGCGCGGGGTCGACGGCCGGTGTGCGCGCGTGCTCCGCCGGTGCGACGCCGGGGAGCCGACGCGTCCGGAGCCGGTCCTCCCGCCGTCGTTTGAGG
Source organism: Streptomyces sp. NBC_00457 (assembly GCF_036014015.1). Classification (NCBI taxonomy): domain Bacteria; kingdom Bacillati; phylum Actinomycetota; class Actinomycetes; order Kitasatosporales; family Streptomycetaceae; genus Streptomyces; species Streptomyces sp. NBC_00457. The sequence continues at coordinate 3,862,547 of NZ_CP107905.1, forward strand.
TTGTTGCGGTACCCGGTGCTGAGGTCCTCCGCGGCCTGCCGCACCCACTCCCACAGTGCCTGTTCGGCGGCGTCCTGCGGGCTGGGCGTGGGATGTGGCGGCTGGGCGGACATGACGCGCATCGCGTAGTCCAGCAGGAGCTCGCGCGCGCTGTCGTCACGGGAGCTCTCGTACAGAGCGCCGAGTCCGTCGCGCCAGGCCCGTGGCGCGGGCTGGAGCCGGGTGAGGGCCCCGGCTTCCGGCAGGGACCCGAGGATGTCGAGCAGGCTGCCGGTGCTGACCGGTGGCGGGAGATCCGCGAGCCGGCCCAGCAGTTGAGTCCGTTCCCCCGGGCTGAGCGTGCGGCCGGGCCGGGCGCGGAGCCGGCTCTGCACATCGGCCCAGGTGTCGCGACCGGAGTCCGACTGACGCTGCCGGTCCCGGTGATAGCGGTCGTGAGCATGGAAAACGGCGTGGTACAGGTCGTCGTCCTCGGTGCGCACCGCCTCCTCCGGCACGCGCAGCCTGCGCAACTGCTCGATGCCCGTGGAGGTGCCGCCCGCCCTGTGGGTCGTCCGGGACTTCAGGACGCCGATGACCTCACCGCGCACCGGGTCGATCAGGGGACCGCCCGAGACTCCGTGCGGTACGTCGTTGCCGCCCAGGCGCAGCTGCGTGCTCGCGGACCGGCCGCCGATGGTGCCCTCGACCGTCAGGACCCCGTCCAGGACCTGTAACTCCTCTCCCAGCACGGTCCAGCCGGCGTAGAAGACGCTGCCTCGGCCGTAATAGGCGGTCGGCCGCTCGGAGACGTAGACGCACTCGTGGTCGACGGGCTCGCGGAGTTCGACGAGCGCGAGGTCCGGAGCAGGCCAGTTGCCGGATCCGAGGGATGCGAGGCGGTCCGGAAGAGTGGCCACGACCTCGCCGGGGACGGCGGACGGGCCTTCGTCCGTCCGGGATTCATAGACCACCGCGATGTCGCCCCCCTCCCCTCCGTGTGCCACGTGTGCGCAGGTCAGAACCCAGTTCGGGGCGATGAAGAAGCCGCTGCCGAGAAAGCTGCCGGGTTCGTCCACGGCATACCCGACACCTGTGCGATGAATGCGCACGGTGGCCGCCATGACGAGGTCACGCAGCGCATCATGGGCGTCATTCCAGTCGGCCGATGCGCCCCCCGCGTGCCCGTCCGTCATGCTCCGCCCCCGGCCGCCGCGTCGTCGGCGCCCCCTTGCACCGGGGCGCCGGTTGACGCGCCCGCGCGCGGTGCGCCGCCGGGCGGATCGAGATCCGGCGGGCCACCGTTCCAGGTGAGGGTGACCGTGATGGCGGCCTTGGCCTCGCCGTCCGCGAGCAGCCCCACCACCTTGCCGGCCTTGGCGGTCAGCTCGATCCCGAACTCGACGCTCACCTCGTCGGGCCGGACCGCACGCAGCGGGTCGGCCAGTGACCGGGCGACTCCCGTGACGAGCGTGTGCAGGCTCTCGACGCTCGCCTCCACCCGGTCGACGAATCCGGTGTCCTTGTACGACAGCTCCCCCGGCGGCGCGGCCATTTCCTCGGCCCCCGAAATCCGCGCCCACACCGGCGTCCCGTCCGGTAACGCGATCCGCGCGACCCGTGTGACGTCCTGACCCATGGCACTCCCCCGTTCCCCCGTGGCTCCTGTGTGACCGCAGGCTAGCCCCGGGGTACCGACGGCGCGAGGGAACGCGGCGGTGGCCTGCGGGACGCCGCCTCCCTGCGCCTATCCTTTTGATTCCGGCTTCCCTCACGGGAAGACCTCACCTCTTCATCCCACAGAGACTGGGTCCTTCCCGTATGGGAGGGGTCCTATCCCTGCATGAACCGACGGAGCGCGACCCATGTACTTCACCGACCGCGGCATCGAGGAGCTGGAAAAGCGGCGCGGCCAGGAGGAGATCTCCTTCGAGTGGCTCGCCGAACAGCTGAGGACGTTCGTCGACCTGAACCCGGACTTCGAGGTGCCGGTGGAGCGGCTGGCGACGTGGCTCGCACGGCTGGACGACGAGGACGACGAGTAGGCGTTACCGGGGCCGCCGGGCTCGCGGCGGTCAGTCGCGCGGGCGCATGATCTCGTACGCCGATCAGTCGCGCGGGCGCACGATCTCGTACGTCAGCCCGAACGCGCCGTGTGCGACGAGCAGCGCCCCCGCAACGACCCAGCCGCCACTGCGCCGCCGTGCACCCCAGACCGTCAGCGGGAGCCCCACCGCCACCTGCGCGAGGGCGAGGGTGCGGGCCCTGGGACCGCCGGACCAGGGCAGCCAGGGGCCCAAAGGGCCGCGATCGAGGGCGGTCGACGCCGCCGCGCGCACGGCCTCGCGCCCGCCCGGCCACTCCACGATCCGCGCCTGCGGGTGGGCCCGGGCCGCCTCGCTCAGCCGGTCGGCGGGTTCGCCGGGGGCGATGCCGTCGGGAAGAGCCACTCCCGCGCGCGTGAGAACCGCGAGCAGGCCACGCACGCGTGCGCGCGCGTCAGCGGCGGAGTCCGGTTTCGTCAGGGCGTCCAGCGCCTGCATGTCCAGCACCGGGTCGAGCCCGAGACGGGCGGCGAAGGTGCGCATGGCCTCGTCCTCGCCGGCAGGCATGCCCTTGCTGAGCCAGTCGTAGCCGACGGGGCGGCGGAAGCCGGACGCGAGCGTGAAGCCGCTGCGGTCGGCGTCCCACCAGACGGCGAGGACGGGCCAGGGGGCGCCGACGGCCAGGGCGGTGGCCCAGCCGGAGACGACGCGCTCGACGGGTTCACCGCCGCGCAGCCACGGCGTGCCCTCGGGGACCAGAACGCTCCACTCCGCGCCGGCCGGGGTGAGCAGCATGCGCTCGTGCAGCAGCTGGGCGGCGGGGCCGACGGACTCGGGCTCCGCCCGGCAGAGCAGCAGGGCACCCGGCGCGGGAGCGGTACGGGAGGCTTCCGTCGACATGATCACACGTTAGGCCGATTCGCCCCGTTTGGGCATTTCGAGGGCGCGCGCATCCCCGGAACGAGTGTCTTGACTTTCCCCATCCGCGATATATCTTGAATAGCAAGAGACGCGATATGACGCGTCACCGCGAGGAGGTCTGCACCATGTCCGAGTGGTCCGTCACCGAGCCCCGGAAGCTCACCTTCGACGAGCCGGTGAGCGAGCTCCATGTGCGCATCGTCAACGGAACGGTGAACGTCGTGGGGACGGACGAGGGTTCCGCCCGCCTGGAGGTCTCCGAGATCGAGGGCCCGCCCCTGATGGTCACCCAGCAGGACGGCACGCTGACGGTGGCGTACGACGACCTGCCCTGGAAGGGCTTCCTCAAGTGGCTGGACCGCAAGGGCTGGCGCCGCAGTGCCGTGGTCTCCCTGGCCGTTCCGGCGTCCACACGCGTGGAGGTGGGGGTGGTCGGCGCGGGCGCGGTCGTCTCGGGGATCGACGGGCCTTCGGTGGTGAAGGGCGTCAACGGCGACACCGCCCTCGTCCGGCTCTCCGGCCCGGTCCGCGCGGACACGGTCTCCGGGAATCTGGAGGCCCAGGCCGTCACCGGCGATCTGCGCTTCAACTCGGTCTCCGGCGACCTCACCGTGGTCGAGGGCTCGGGCTCCTCCGTGCGGGCCGACTCGGTCAGCGGCTCCATGATCGTCGACCTGGATCCCGAGGGCCCCACCGATGTACGGCTGACCAGCGTCTCCGGTGAGATCGCCATCCGGCTGCCGCAGCGGGCGGACGCCGAGGTCGAGGCGAACACCGCGAGCGGGACGATCTCCAACGCCTTCGAAGGACTCCGCGTCCACGGCCAGTGGGGCGCCCACAAGATCACCGGCCGCCTCGGCCCGGGCAACGGCAAGCTCCGCGCGACCACCGTCTCCGGCTCCATCGCGCTGCTGCCCCGTCCGCCGAGGGAGGACGAGGAGGAAGAGCCGTGGGACGCACCGGCCGGACCGGCGGACACCCCGGCGGACCGTCCACTCGATGACTCGGGGGACAATTCCGTTTCCGGTCCGGGCGCCGGCGCCACCAGCGCCCCGACCGACGGCACGACCGACAAGAAGGTGCTCTGACATGCCTCCCGTCTTCGCCCACGGCCGCCTCCGCCTCTACCTGCTGAAGCTGCTGGACGAATCACCGCGCCACGGCTACGAGGTGATCCGGCTCCTCGAAGACCGCTTCCAGGGCCTGTATGCCCCCTCGGCGGGCACCGTCTACCCGCGCCTGGCCAAGCTGGAGGCCGAGGGCCTGGTCACCCACACCACCGAGGGCGGCCGCAAGGTGTACGCCATCACGGACGCGGGCCGCGCCGAACTGGCCGACCGCAGCGGTGAACTGGCCGACCTGGAGCTGGAGATCCGGGAGTCCGTCGCGGAACTCGCCGCCGAGATCCAGGCCGATGTGCGCGGCGCGGCGGGCGACCTGCGGCGCGAGATGCGGGCGGCGGCGAGCGAAGCCCGCCGGGGCACCGGCACCCAGGCACACGTCGAACAGGACGGCCCGCTCGGCGACTTCGCGGACTACGCGGACAACGAGTCCTGGCGCGCGGCCAAGGAGGAGATGCGTCGCGTCAAGCAGGAGTGGAAGGAGCAGGCCAGGCGGGCCAAGGACGAGAGCCGCCGGGCCCGCGAGGAGGCCCAGCGGGCCCGGCGCCAGGCCAAGGAGGCCCAGGACCGGGCCCGGGCGCAGGCGCAGGAGGAGGTGCAGCGCATCGCCCGACGGGTCCAGGAGCAGGTGCAGGACCACTTCGCGCGGGGCGACTGGCCGACGGGCGTGCGCGAGGGCCTGACGGAACTGGCCAAGGAGTTCGGCGAGTTCGGGAAGGACTACGGCAAGGAGTTCGGCAGGGACTTCGGTTTCGGCCGGACCGGCACCGCCAAGTCGGAGCCCGCCAAGTCGGATTCCGCCGAGCCGGAGTACTCCGACACCCCGGAGGACTTCCCGGCCGACTTCGAACCCTCCTGGGCCCACGAGGCCCCCACCGGCGACCCGGCCCGCGACCTCGACCGTCTGCTGGACCGCTTCCGCGACGACATCCGCGACGCGGCCCGCGACCATGGCGTCACGGCCGACCAACTCCGCGACACCCGCCGCCACTTGTCGACGACGGCGGCACATATCGGGGCGCTGCTGCGGACACCGAAGGGGTGACCCCGCGCGCGTACGGCAGTGCGGCGACCGGGATCAGCCGCACTGCCAGAGGAAACGGCCCTCCTTGATCGCCGACCCGGCCCGGCGCTCTCCACGCCGGGCGCCCCACCCCGTCAGCCGGCCTTCGCCTCTCCCCCGCCGTACAGCACACGCGTCAGCGCCTCGTACGTCACTCCGTGATCGGCGAGGACCTCGGCGGGGACGCCGGGCCGGGCGGCGAGAGCGAGGAGGATGTGTTCGTCGCCGATGTGCCGGTCGCGGCGCCCGGTAGCGACCCGCAGGGCCTCCACGAGCGTGTCCTTGGCGCCCCGGCTGAAGGGGCGGTGCCCGAACCACCCCTTGCCGCGCCGGTCGCCGGACATCGCCCCGACACCGTGCACCTCCTCGACCCGGGCGACGATCTCCGAGACGTCGATCCCCAGCCCCGCGAGCGCGTCGGCGTCGGCCCGCGACAGCCCGCCCCGCCGCCGCGCCTCGACGACGGCACCCCGCACCGACTCCTTGCCGTCCGGGCCGTCGTCGAGGCACGAGGCCAGCGCGAAGGAGCCCCGGCTGCCCTCCCGGTCCAGCACTGCGAGCAGCATGTGCTCGGTGTCGACGTGCGACGCCCCCTCCCGCTCGGCGTGCCCGACCGCCGACTCCACCACTGCCCGGGCGTCCTTCGTGAACCGCTCGAACATCAATTCCTCCCGTACTTCTTGTGCACGGCCTGCCTGCTCACACCGAGTTCCGCGGCGATCTCCTGCCACGACCAGCCCTGATTGCGCGCGCTGCGCACCTGCACCGCCTCCAGTTGCTCCAGCAGCCGGCGCAGCGCGGCGACGGCCCGCAGCCCGACCCGGGGGTCGCGATCACCCGCACGCTCGGCGAGATCCGTTGCTTCGGTCATGACGTCAACCTACGTTGACATCACCCGCTCGTCAACCGTGGTTGACGCATGCCAAGGGCCGACCCGATACCGGGCCGGCCCTTGGCATGCAGAGGGAAGTAGCCGTCAGCCGTTCGTGAACACGACCTTGCCGAACTGCTCACCGGACTCCAGCCGTTCGAAGCCCTCGCGAGCACGGTCCAGCGGAAGCACCTCGTCGATCACGGGACGCACGCCCGTGGCGGCACAGAAGGAGAGCAGATCCTCCAGCTCGTCCTTGGTGCCCATCGTCGACCCCACGACCTTGAGCTCCAGGAAGAAGATCCGGGTCAGTTCGGCATGCGAGGGACGGTCACCGCTCGTCGCACCGGAGATGACGAGAGTGCCCCCCGGCCGCAGCGACTTCACGGAATGCGACCAGGTGGCGGCGCCCACGGTCTCGATCACGGCATCGACCCGCTGCGGCAGCCGCGCCCCCGACTCCACGGCCTCCACCGCCCCCAGCTCCACGGCCCGCTTCCGCTTGGCCTCGTCCCGGCTGGTGGCGAAGACCCGAAGCCCCGCCGCCTTCCCCAGCACGATCGCGGCCGTGGCGACCCCGCCGCCGGCCCCCTGCACGAGCACGGAGTCCCCCGGCCGCACCCCGGCATTGGTGAACAGCATCCGATACGCCGTCAGCCAGGCCGTCGGCAGACAGGCGGCCTCCTCGAAGGACAGCTCCTTGGGCTTAGGCAGCACATTCCACGTCGGTACGGCGACCTGCTCGGCGAAGGTTCCCTGGTACCGCTCGGTGAGGATGGAGCGCGGCTCCTTGGGGCCGACCCCGTGCCCGCTCTGACCGATGACGGAGTGCAGCACGACCTCGTTGCCGTCCTCGTCGACACCCGCGGCGTCGCATCCGAGGATCATCGGCAGCAGGTCGTCCTTGAGGCCCACACCCCGCAGGGACCACAGGTCGTGATGGTTGAGAGAGGCGGCTCTGACGTTGACGACGCTCCAGCCGGCACGAGCCTCGGGAGCCGGACGCTCCCCCAACTCCAGGCCGGTCAGCGGCTGGTCACGGTCGATTCGGGCAGCGTATGCGGCGAACATGGGCTCGACGATAGGGGGCGTGCGGAGCCCACGGAACAACAGGGCCCTGTGACACTTGCCCTCTTGCACGAACGCGCACGGACGTATGGCGCGGCGGCACCCCGCAACCACCCGAACGGCCGCACGAGCAGGTAAAGAAATCCGAAAACTGCCCCACGACCGGCAAAGAAATGACCCCGCCCAAACCGGACGGGGCCACCACCTCACATCTGTCTCAGCGACCGTGCCTCAGCGACGAGCCACGCCCTCGGCCCGCGCAGCCGCGGCCACCGCCGCGGTCACCGCGGGAGCGACCCGCTCGTCGAAGGGCGACGGAATCACATAGTCGGCGGCGAGGTCGTCCCCGACCACCGCGGCCAGCGCCTCGGCGGCCGCCAGCTTCATGCCCTCGGTGATCCGGGACGCCCGCACCTGCAGCGCGCCCGCGAAGATGCCCGGGAACGCCAGCACGTTGTTGATCTGGTTCGGGAAGTCCGAGCGCCCGGTCGCGACGACCGCCGCGTACTTGTGCGCCACATCCGGGTGCACCTCGGGGTTCGGGTTGGCCATGGCGAACACGAACGCGCCCTCGGCCATGGAAGCGACCGCCGCCTCCGGGACCGTACCGCCGGAGACCCCGATGAAGACGTCCGCGCCTTCCAGCGCCGCCTCCAGGGACCCGGTGATCCCGGCCTTGTTCGTCAGCTCGGCCAGCTCCCGCTTAACGGGCGTCAGATCGTCCCGGTCACCGGAGACGACACCCTTGCGGTCGGCCACGGCGACGTCCCCGATACCGGCCTCGACCAGCATCTTCGCGATGGCGACACCCGCAGCACCGGCACCGGAGATGACGGCCCGGAGCTCGTCGAGCCCCTTGCCCGTCAGCCGCGCGGCGTTCCGCAGGGCCGCCAGCGTCACGACCGCCGTACCGTGCTGGTCGTCGTGGAAGACCGGGATGTCCAGCCGCTCCTGCAGCCGCCGCTCGATCTCGAAGCACCGGGGCGCCGAGATGTCCTCCAGGTTCACGCCGCCGAACGACGGCGCGAGCCGCACCACGGTCTCGATGATCTCCTCGACACCGGTGCAGTCCAGCGCGATCGGGACTGCGTCGACGCCACCGAACTGCTTGAACAGAATCGCCTTGCCCTCCATCACTGGAAGGGAGGCTTCCGGCCCGATGTCACCGAGCCCGAGCACGGCCGTACCGTCGGTCACCACCGCGACCACGGACGACTTCCACGTGTAGTCGTGGACCAGTTCCGGCTGCTCGGCGATGGCGGTGCACACGCGGGCGACGCCGGGCGTGTACGCGAGGGACAGGTCGTCCTTGTCCCGGACCGGAACGGTGGCCTGCACGGCCATCTTGCCGCCGCGGTGCAGCGCGAATGCCGGATCGAACGAATCGAGGGGCTCGGCCCCTCCGTCCTGGTCCGTAGTGCTGTCGCTGCGAGGATTGACGATCTCCGCTGCCACGTTGGTTTACCCCTTAGGTCTTCATGGTTTGAGGGTGGCCACTCCTGGTTGAGGAGCGGGCGGGCACCGCGTAAGGCCCTTGTCAGGTGATGCGTACGGGCACCTACGCGACGGGCGCGCCGCACACGCGCCCTGAGCCCCGGATGAGGGGTGTAAAGACCCTTCTTACCGGACGGACGGTGCCGACGACGAGTCCATAACGCGAAGGTCACATTGCCGGTGACATGACTCATGACTCAATATGCGGACAAGTCCTGGACCACCGCTTGACACCGAAGATCTTCCGGCCGGAACGAGGGATTCCCGCAGAAGGTCCGGCCACGATGTCCGACCTGGGGCGGTTCGGGGGTCACCCGTTATCCGATTTTGACATGAGGGGCGTCCTGAATGGCGTAGTCCGAATGGCAAGATGCCGTAATCACACAAGGTCGCGACACTCGAAGGCGAGTGCCCTCGTCGATCGGTGTGCTCTGGTCGACCCAAGACCCAGACGACTACCGAGCCCTTCGGCAGCCGTCCGCCCCATCGGCAACTCCACCCATCCGCCGGAGGAACCCACCATGACCGCACGCTCCACCCGTCGCACGACCGCCACGCGCTCCCGCCTGGCAGCGGTCGGCTCGATCGCGGTCGCAGGCGCACTGCTGCTCACCGGCTGCGGTGATCAGACGGAGGACACCGACTCGGACGGCGGCGACACCGCCGTGTCGGCACCGCTGGCCGACCGACTGCCCAAGGAAATCCGCGACAAGGGCGTCGTCAAGGTCGGCTCCGACATCGCGTACGCGCCGGTCGAGTTCAAGGACAGCTCCGGCAAGACGGTCGGCATCGACCCGGATCTGGCTGCCGCCATGGGCAAGCAGCTCGGTGTGACGTTCGAGTTCGAGAACGGCACCTTCGACACCCTGATCACGGGTCTGCGCTCCAAGCGGTACGACATCGCCATGTCCGCGATGACCGACACGAAGGACCGCCAGGAGGGCATCGACTCGGACACCGGCAAGAAGGTCGGTGAAGGCGTGGACTTCGTCGACTACTTCACCGCCGGTGTCTCGATCTACACGAAGAAGGGCGACGACCAGGGCATCAAGACCTGGTCCGACCTGTGCGGCAAGACGATCGTGCTGCAGCGCGGCACGGTCTCCGAGGACCTCGCCAAGGCCGAGGCGAAGAAGTGCACCGGCGGCAAGACAATCAAGATCGAGTCGTTCGACAACGACCAGCAGGCCCAGACCCGCCTGCGCGCGGGCGGCGCCGACGCCGGTTCCTCCGACTTCCCGGTCGCCGCGTACGCCGTGAAGACCTCCGGCGGCGGCAAGGACTTCCAGCTGGTCGGCGAGCAGGTCGAGGCGGCGCCGTACGGCATCGCGGTCGCCAAGGACCAGACCGAGCTGCGGGACGCGCTGAAGGCGGCGCTGGACGCCATCATCGCGAACGGCGAGTACGACAAGGTCATCAAGAAGTGGGGCGTCGAGGACGGCGCCGTCAAGGAAGCCACCATCAACGGCGGCAAGTGACCGCAGGACTGCGGGCACTGAAAGGCAACATCCGTGACTGCTGACATCGACAAGACGGACGGGCCGGCGGACACCCCGCCGGCCGGCCCGGAGGCCATCAAGGCCATCCCGGTCCGTCATTACGGGCGGTACGTCTCCGCCGTCATCGCCCTCGCCCTGCTGGGCGGGGTCATCTACGCGTTCTCCCAGGGCAGGATCAACTGGGGCGCGATTCCGGACTACTTCTTCAACGACCGCATCCTCAGCGGCGTGGGCAAGACGCTGCTGCTCACGGTGCTGTGCATGCTGATCGGCGTCGTCGGCGGCATTCTGCTCGCCGTGATGCGCCTGTCGAAGAACCCGGTCACCTCGTCCATCGCGTGGTTCTACATCTGGTTCTTCCGCGGCACGCCGGTTCTGGTACAGCTCATCGTCTGGTTCAACCTGGGCCTGGTCTTCGAGTACATCAACCTCGGGCCGGTCTACAAGGACGAGTGGTCGCAGTTCATGACCCCGTTCCTGACCGCGCTGCTCGGCCTCGGCCTCAACGAGGCCGCGTACATGGCGGAGATCTGCCGGGCCGGTCTGCTCTCGGTCGACGAGGGCCAGACCGAGGCGTCACACGCGCTGGGCATGACCCACGGCAAGACGCTGCGCAGGATCGTCGTCCCGCAGGCGATGCGCGTGATCGTGCCACCCACAGGCAACGAGGTCATCAACATGCTGAAGACGACCTCGCTGGTGTCGGTCGTCCAGTACTCGGAGCTGCTCCGCGTCGCGCAGGACATCGGCCAGACCTCCGGCGCCCCGGCCGAGATGCTGTTCCTCGCCGCAGCCTGGTACCTGGTGCTGACCTCGGTCTTCAGCGTCGGTCAGTACTACCTGGAGAGGTACTACGCCCGCGGTTCGAGCCGTACGCTCCCGGACACGCCGTACCAGAAGATCAAGGCGAACTTGCTGTCCCTGTCGAACCGTCCGTCGGCAGGAGGTGCCGCATGACCGCCATGGTGAAGGCCGAAGGAGTCCACAAGTCTTTCGGGCTCGTCGAGGTCCTCAAAGGCATCGACCTGGAGGTCAAGTCCGGCGAGGTCTTCTGCCTCATCGGCCCCTCCGGCTCCGGCAAGTCGACCTTCCTCCGCTGCATCAACCACCTGGAGAAGATCAACGCCGGTCGCCTGTACGTCGACGGTGAGCTGGTCGGCTACCGCCAGAAGGGCGACAAGCTGTACGAGCTGAAGGACAGCGAGGTCGCGCTGAAGCGCCGGGACATCGGCATGGTGTTCCAGCGGTTCAACCTGTTCCCGCACATGACGGCGCTCGAGAACGTCATCGAGGCACCGGTGCAGGTCAAGGGCATCGGCAGGACCGAGGCGCGGGAGCGTGCGGGCCAGTTGCTGGAGCGGGTGGGCCTCGCCGACAAGGCGAAGAGCTACCCGTCCCAGCTCTCCGGCGGCCAGCAGCAGCGCGTCGCCATCGCCCGGGCCCTCGCGATGGACCCGAAGCTGATGCTGTTCGACGAGCCGACCTCGGCCCTCGACCCGGAGCTGGTCGGCGACGTCCTCGACGTCATGCGCGACCTCGCCGAGTCCGGCATGACGATGATCGTCGTCACCCACGAGATGGGCTTCGCCCGCGAGGTCGGCGACAGCCTGGTCTTCATGGACGGCGGCGTGGTCGTCGAGTCGGGCGACCCGCGGGAGGTCCTGACGAACCCGCAGCACGAGCGGACGCAGGCATTCCTGTCCAAGGTGCTCTAGTGTCCTGCGCCAGTAGTTGATCGTTAGTTGGTGTGTGACTTCTACTGCTGGTGCGTCAGTTCCTCGTCGGGGCCCGAAGCTGCAGCCGTTGCTGCTGTCTGATGACGAGCGGGCGGTGTTGGAGCGGTGGACGCGTCGGGCAACATCGGCCCAGGCCCTGGCCCTGCGAGCGCGGATCGTGCTGGCGTGCGCGGGGCCGGAAGTACCGCCGATTGTCGCGGTCGCCCGCGAGTTGCGGGTGGCCGCGGACACGGTCCGCAAGTGGCGGCGGCGCTTCCTCACCCAGCGGCTGGACGGACTGGTCGACGAGCCCCGACCGGGCCGGCCGCCCACCATCAGCGTCGATCAGGTGGAAGCCGTCGTGGTCACCACGCTGGAACAACTGCCCAAGAACGCCACCCACTGGTCGCGGAAATCGATGGCGCAACACAGCGGCCTGTCGAAGTCCACGGTCGGCCGGATCTGGCGGCAGTTCCAGCTCAAGCCGCATCTGGCGGACACCTTCAAGTTGTCGACCGACCCGTTGTTCGTGGAGAAGGTCTACGACGTCGTGGGCCTGTACTTCAACCCGCCCGAGGGGGCGGTGGTGCTCTCGGTGGACGAGAAGTCGCAGATCCAGGCCCTGGACCGGTCCCAGCCGGTGCTGCCGATAATGCCGGGCATGCCCGAGCGGCGCACCCATGACTACGTGCGCAACGGGCTGACCACCCTCTTCGCTGCCTTCGACGTCGCCACCGGTGAAGTCATCACCGCCCTGCACCGTCGGCACCGGGCTGCGGAGTTCAAGAAGTTCCTGATCCGGATCGACAAGGAGGTGCCCGCACAGCTGCAGGTCCACCTGATCGTGGACAACTACGGCACCCACAAGACTCCAGCGATCAAGGCCTGGCTGGCGAGACACCCGCGCTTCGAGCTGCACTTCACCCCGACCGGCTCCTCCTGGATCAACCAGGTCGAGCGGTGGTTCGGCTACCTCGCGCACCAGATGATCCGCCGCGGCGCACACAAGAACATCCAAGCCCTCGAGGCCGACATCCGCGCCTGGGTCAAGGACTGGAACGAAGACCCTAAACCGTTCATCTGGACCAAGACCGCCGAAGAGATCCTCGACTCCCTCGCCCGCCTCTGCCGACGGATCTCTGGCGCAGGACACTAGCTGAACGCAAAGGGGCGGTACGGAAGTCTCCGTACCGCCCCTTTCGCGTGCCGCTACTTCAGCGCCAGCAACAACGTGTCCGAAGGCGAGCACCACACCGCCCGCGCCTCCCCGAACCCCTTCTCGCGCAGTACGCGCGCGTGCCAGGCGGGGGACGGCATGTCGCCGTCGGCGTGCTCGCCGTAGATCTCGAAGCGGCGGGCGGTCGGCTCGGCGAGGACGGGGTCCTTGCCCGCGAGCTGCCACCATTCGGCCCAGTCGAGGGCACCGTCCCGCTTGGCCTGATCCATGCGCGCGTGCCGCAGCTCCCGCTCGGCGGCGTTGATCCGGGGCGTGGTGTCGTCGATCATGTGGTCCGCGTTCATGAAGACACCGCCGTCGCGGACGAGACCCGCGACCTGACCGTAGAGGGCCGCGAGGGGTTCGCTGTGCAGCCAGTGCAGGGCCGTGGCGGTCAGGACGGCGTCGTACGACTGATGCGGCAGCGTCGCCGGCCAGTCGGGGTCCTTGAGGTCGGCGGTGACGAAGCTGACGCGGTCGTCGTCCGCGAAGGTGCCCTCGGCGATGGCGAGGAGCGCCGGGTCGAGGTCGACGCCGGTGCTGGTGGCGTCCGGGAACCGGGCGAAGAGCCGGGCCGTGATACTTCCCGTGCCGCAGGCCAGGTCGAGGACGCGCGGGGCGGGGCCGACGAGGGCCTCGACCATGTCGAGCATGATCCTGAAGCGTTCCTCCCGGTCCGGCATGTACCACTCCTGCTGCCGGTCCCAGCTCTCCTGCCAGGCCTGCCAGTCGGCGCCGGTCGTGGTGGTGGTGTCGGTGTCCGTCATCGAGACCCTCCGTCGCACATGTCACGTGACACTCGTCACGTAATACCCTGGAAGCACGACCGGCTGTTACCCCGACCGCATCATGACCATAGAACGCCTCCGTAAGGACTACAAGTGGAACTGGCCTATTACTCGGATTACGCCGTCCGTCTCGTCAACAGCGAGGAACCGGCCCGGGGCAAGGACTCACTGACCTCGGTCGAGGCCGTCCGCGACCTGTTCGGCGGCAACCAGTCGGCGGCCCGCCGGGCCACCGACGCGGACGTGACACGGTTCCGCTCGGTCCGGGGGCGGCTGCGCGCGGTCTTCGAAGCGGCGGACAAGGGCGACGAGACCCTGGCCGTCGACCTGCTGAACTCCCTGCTCCTGGAGTTCCCGGTGAGCCCGCAGATCTCCGGACACGACTTCCGGGACGACGACGGCCGCCCGCTGTGGCACATGCACCTCGCGGACCATCCGTCGAACGCGACGGCGGGCTACGCGGCCATCGCCGCGATGGGCCTGGCCTTCCACCTCACCGAGTACGGCGTGGACCGGCTCGGCCTGTGCGAGGCGGCACCCTGCCGCAACGCCTACCTCGACACCTCGACCAACCGCTCCCGGCGCTACTGCTCGGACCGCTGCGCCACCCGCGCCAACGTGGCCGCCTACCGCGCCCGCAAGCGCCTGGAGGCCGACCGGTCGGAGAAGACGGGCCTGGCGGCCGACACCGCCCAGCGCACCAGCGCGAACGGCGAGCGCTGACCGGGCTTCAGCGGCCGGTACCGAAAACGCACCCTCCCCAGCACCAGCTCCTCGGGGACGGCCCCGTAATCCGTGCTGTCGCCCCCGGCGTACGCGTTGTCCCCGAGCACCCACCAGCCGCCCTCGCGCCGCTCCGCGATGCGCTTGACGACGAGCAGGTCCTGCTGGAACGGATGCCGCAGGACGACGACGTCACCCGGCCCGACCCTGGCTCCCCACTGCACCACCAACTGGTCTCCGTGATACAGCGTGGGAACCATCGACGGCCCGGTCACCTCGGCCACCCCGAATGGCAGGAACGACCTCCCACGCTCGGTCTCCTGCGACAGCTCCGGCATCCCCGGCACCTCCCCGGTTCGATCCTCCACCAGTCTCAGTCTGACCCCGGACTTTTGTCCTAAGCCCATGGGGGCACCCGCGAAAACCCGTCTCGCAGGGAGTAATGTCCCACCTGAGAAGACGATCACGAGGAAGGAATGCTCCATGCTTTCCCGCCTGTTTGCCCCCAAGGTCAAGGTCAGCGCACACTGCGACCTGCCCTGCGGTGTGTACGACCCGGCCCAGGCCCGCATCGAGGCGGAGTCGGTGAAGGCCATCCAGGAGAAGATGGCCGGCAACGACGACCCGCACTTCCAGGCCCGCGCCACCACCATCAAGGAACAGCGCGCGGAGCTCGCCAAGCACCACGTCTCCGTGCTCTGGAGCGACTACTTCAAGCCCCCGCACTTCGAGAAGTACCCGGAGCTGCACCAGCTGGTCAACGACGCCCTCAAGGCCCTCTCCGCCGCCAAGGGCTCCACCGACCCGGCGACCGGCCAGAAGGCCCTCGACTACATCGCCCAGATCGACAAGATCTTCTGGGAGACCAAGAAGGCTTGATCTATGGCTAGGCCGTCTGACCTGCGGTTTCGCGGGTCGCATCGCCTACCTGTCCGCACCCGGTCCGCAGGCAGCCGAGAACGGCGTCCATGACGGTCCGGGTGCGGTCTTCTTCGCCCGGCCACAAGTGCGCGTAGATCCGCAGCGTAACGACGGCAGATGCGTGGCCCAGGACGAGTTGGACCTGCTTGACGCTCGCTCCGCCTTGCACGGAGCCCCTGCGGGCGGTCGGGTCCTCGTACGCGTCGAACTGCACTCGACCGTGCTGCATATCGAAGTGCACGACGGCGGCAACGGCAGCCCCGAAAAGGTGCGAGGCACGAGAGACTGCCGCCGACGGCTGCGGCCTGCTGCTCGTGTCTGCCGTCGCCGGCCGCTATGGCGTGGGGTACGCCGGGGCACCCGGCAAGTGCGTCTGGGCCGCCTTCCACCACGGGGTGGCGGCCCGCATGCTGACGCCTGCCCGCGCAGCGTCTCTGACGCCGACCGCCGGGCTGATCGCCTCCTTGGCCACCACCACCTGGCAGGACACGACCCCAACCGGCGCCACGCTGTGCTACCTCCTTCTGGTGCCCCAACCTCCCCGCAGCCTCTGCGAGACGCCGACCGTCATCGAGCAGCGCATGCGTCAGTCGGTCTGCGCCTCGGCCCGGCCACCGCACCCCCACCCCGCACCAACAGACCGGACTCCCGAAGTCGGTCCAGGATCAGGTCCAGCACACGCCGCGGCGCCCGGTCGGCCACCAGACGGTCCCGGAACTCGCTCAGCACGGAATGGTCGAACCCGGGATCGGTTAACTCCAGCCCCAGGAGAAACTTCCAGCCGATGCGCCCGCGTAGGGCAGCGGCCGCCTGGCGGTCCGACAGGCCCTCCACGAACTGCAGCACCGACACAAGCGCCAACTGATGTAGTGGCCAGGAGGGTTGACCACGCTGCGCGAACAGTTCCACGAAGCCTTTGTCGGCGAAGAGCGGCCCAGTGCTCCCCGGATCCGCATGCACAGACAGCCCTTCGGGAACGCCAGCCGTGCCACCTCAGCGGTCTGGGCCGGAACCTCACCCGGCAGGCGTGGACGCAGCCACACCTCGATCACCTCACGCTCGCGCCCCCACGCCGTTTGCGGCCACCATCCCGCCGCCGCAAGGTCATTTGGCGACCACCGCCGAATTCGTCAACGATGTCCGACCAGAGACACCATCGCCTCTCGCCCCAATTTGAGGCAGAGATCAAATTTTGCTCAAGTAACGACGCCATGGGCAGCTGGCAGGGTAAATTTCGCACAGGCGAGTCACACTCGTGTGGCATCACTCATGGAGGCTTCATGTCAGTGCGAAAAGCAATCAGCGCATCGGTGACAGCAACTGCTTCGGTGGCTGCGATCCTTGCCATCAATACACCGGCGCAGGCTGCTGAAACGACCGTGTTCTGTGGACCTCCAGCCGCACTCGCGCCGGGGTGCTTCTACTCGACCGGCGACTACTTCACAGTCCAGGATATGCGTGTCGATGGACTGCGCGCTGTTCTGCTGTGGGAAACGGATTACGGCCGCAAGGGAGAGTGCCACGACGCAAATGGCGCCAACAACCCTCCCACCAAGTGTGATTACGACTTCAAGGAAGGGCACACCGTTCTCTTCAAGACGGTGCTCCGCAACGGGGCTAACGGGGCGGACCAGGGTGATTCCAACCCGATGATTGCCTGGATATCCGGTAGGTAAGCAACGACGTTTCGCTGACGTCAAGTCGGCTTCGATCGACCGGCGATCGGTGCACCATCGCGGGTCGACGAGCAGCATGAAGGGGCCCGGTCGGTTCGCCGACCGGGCCCCTTCCGCGTCGAGTGCGCCCTCTCACCGACGGCAAACGAGAACGCCACCGCGACAGTTGATCTCGAAGGCGCCCCGCTGCGCGATGTGCTCGCCGAGGATGACCCGAGCTCTGTCGATGGTCTCCTCGAACGGCACGTCATGCTGGTCCGCCCACGCCTGATACGAGGCCATGTGGGCGATGACGGGCTCAGGTTCGCGGACGGTGATGGTGCCGGACAGCTCGATCGCCTCCACGCGACCGAACTCCTCGCCGAGGAAGGCCGGAGCCTTCTCCAGCGAGAAGCGCGCACTGAGCGAGATACGGGCCGGTCCGCATCCGGTACCGAGGACGTCACCGGCGGCCCGTTGCCACAGGTCGTCGAGCTCCGGCTTGTCGCGGTCACCGTTGGTGGAGACGACGACCAGCCCGTCACCCGCGACGACTCGGGACAACTCCCGTACCGCCCGGGCGATATCAGAGACGTGGTAGAGCATGTGCATCGCCAACGCCGCGCCCACACTCGCCGTCGACAGCGGCAGACGGCCAACGTCCGCCACGGCGACCGGACCAGGCACACCGGCGAGGATGCCGGGAGCGATGTCCAGGCCCAGCACGGCCAAGTCGGGCCTGTCCCGGCGGAGTCGTCGGACGTACCTGCCGTTACCGCAGCCGACATCCACAACCCGTCCCCGCACGTCCCTCAACTGCTCGGCGACGATGCCCGGCAGGTCGTAACGGGGCGCCTTCCATTCGTAGAGCGCCTGGCGGGCTGCGAGGTCCCGGTCGCTGCTGTAGGCACGCCCGGTGAGGCGGGCCCGGTCGGTGACGGCGGCGTCTTGTGCGGAGGGTGGTTCGGTCACGTCCGGACCTCCGGGGCTACGGAGAGGGGTCATGACAGCCTTACCCCTCTGCTGGTAGAAGCCTGTTGTGGATTGGGCCTATGTCCACGAGGCGGGCTGCTGTCGAGCTCGCGTGGCAGGCAGGTCAGACAAGGGACTTGGCGCTTCCCACCACCATTTCAGGTGAGGGCCAGGCGTCAAATCCCTCGAACTTCCGTTGGGCCTCGCCCCGAGTCTCGGAACACATCGACTGCGCCGTGCTTGAGGGTTGAGCCTGCAGAGTGCGGTCAAGCCGCTGATGCGTGCGCCATGTACCGTCCGGCCCAAGCCACAATCGTGTCCAGGTGCTCGGCGTACAGACCTGCCAGAGGATCGGGCTGCACGAGCAGCGTGAGGCATCCGCTCTTGGTGCGCTGCTCGGCCCACTCATGGTCCAGAGGGCTGAAATCGTCGTCAATCCATGCGGCTGGGGCGTCGCCCAGCCACGAATCGGCGTGATCACGTTTCCACAGGTAACCGTTCGGACGGCTAGTAGTTAGGCGCGGTCGGGGCAAGTCGACGTACGGCAAGGGAGGCAGGCCAAGGAGCGGCCCGACGAGCGTGGTGGCGTCTTGGCGCCAGCTGGTACACCAGACGGGTGAGACCAGCCCGGTCCGGATCACGTCCATGAGCAGGGGGCCATGCGCGGGGTTGAGCCAGATAGTGACCGGATCGTCGGCGCTGCGGCCGGTGGGAACGACATCGTGGCGGCCGTGGGTCGCCGGGGTGGCCCCATCGGCGTCCGGGAAGGGGATGAGGACGCCGTCGATGTCAAGGAGCAGATAGGGCGGGCGCATCGGCTTCTCCCAAGGGGCGGCGGGGGGTGGGGGTCAGAGCTTGCGCGCGGTGATCAGCAGGGTGGTGGGCCAGTGACCGTGACGGGCGTCGTGGAACTCCTGGGCCGAGGTGAGCCAGAGGCCGGCGCGGTCGAGATGTTTCTCCCAGCGGTCAGCCTCAAAGTCCCAGCGGGCGATGGGCAGTCGGGTGCGGTCGGGGAGGGTGACGTAGTCCCGGCGGGGCCGGTCGTCGGTGGTGGGGGGCAGGCCGCCGCGCTGGGGGTGGGGGACGGAGAAGGCGAGGGTGCGCCCAGGTTCGAGGTGCTGGGCGATGGCCGGGAGCAGGAGCTCGGGGGCTACCAGGCCGATGGCTCCGAAAACGGAGTAGATGGTGTCGAACTGCTCGCCGGAGGCTTGCAGGTAGTGCAGGGCATGGCCGGCGACGAAGGTCAGATTGTTCAGCCGCCCGTAGTGCGACCGGGCCCGGCGGACCTGTAGGCCGACCAGATCGACACCGGTGACCTGGGCGCCATAGCGGGTGGCCAGGTGGGCGGCGTTATGACCGGGGCCACAGCCGAGTTCCAGCAGCCGCTTGTGGCGCAGGTCCGAGCCGAGAATCTCGGCGCCGGGCCCGCTGCCCGGCCGCGTTGTCCATTCCATCCGGGCGGGTACCGACAGCGGCTCGGCCGGGCTGACCGTAGTGCGCTGGAGGGCATGGACGTACCACGGGGAGGCCTGGGCGAGCACGTCAGACCTCCAGGAGGTGGAGGACGTCGGTGAGGTGGCGGCGTACGGCCTTGATGTAGCCGGGGTCGGTGGCCGGGTCGTTGATCCAGCGGATGGACTGTTCCATGAACCACTCGACGGCCCACATGCGGTGCCAGCCCAGCGCCCAGTTCTCGGCGGCGAGTCCGCCGCGCTGGGTGAGAGCATCCGAGGTGCCGCCGGCGGTGACGTACTGCTCCAGGAAAACCCGCAGGCGTACAGGGTCAGGAGGGTCGAGGGTGCCGTGCCAACTGGCCAGGTCGAGCAGGCCCGGCCCGGTGAAGGCACGGGCGAAGTCCAGCAGCCGCCATCCGCGTTGGCCGATGTGAAGGCTGATGGGGTGGTATTCGGAGTGCACCCAACCGAACGGCGCCACAGTCGTACCAGCCGACCGAGCCTCGGCGGCCTGAGCGATCTGGTTGAGCGCGTCCTCGACGTCGTCCGCGTCCTGCCAGCGTTCGGCCTTGCGGAGCCGGGCAAGGTGCTCCAGACCCCGGATCGGCAGCATGCGGAGGCGGGCCTGATCGAGGACGGGCAGGGCTGCAGCCGTACGGGTGCCGTGCAGGACCACGGCCGCGGCGGTGCCGTCGAGGTCGTCGGCGTCGCGGACGGCGGGGCCGAGGTCTTCCATGAGCATGCCGAGCCAGCCGTCCAGGACGGCGGAGGCGTGAACCTGCGGGACGGGGACGCCGAGCGAGTGCGCCAGGCGAAGAGCCTGGTCCTCGCCGTCGAAGGGCCGCTTCGCGTACTTGAAGATCGCGGTGCTGGTGTCGGGGAAGGTCAGGCGCTCGACACCGGACATGGACCATACGCGCACCTCCTCGCGCACGGCAGGGCTCCGGCCGGCCACGGTGAGCAGGTTGTCGAGGAGTTCGGCGCTGGGGTTCGCGGTCACGTGAGGGCTCCAGGGAGGTCGGGGGCGTTCCGGGGCGGGCCAGAGGTGCCGGCCCGCCCCGGAGCCTGGCGTGCGGCGTGGTGCTACGCGGCAGGGATCACTCGATGGGCGTAGACCTGCTCGATCCAGCCGGACTTGAAGGCCGCGAGGTCGTCACGGAAGGCGGTCATCGACGCACCGTAGGGCGCCACGACTCCGCCGGACTGGTCCGGCACGGACTGGCAGCCGTGCACGAGTCGGCCGCCGAGGGCTGCGTGCGCCTTGATGGACTCGATGCGGCGGTGCTCGTTGAACCAGCCGCCGTGGTACACCTCGTCGAGCGTCCCGCCCATCTCGTCGTCCAGGTCGAAGACGACGGAGGTGGCGGCGGGGAAGAACCAGCAGGGGCCGACGTTGGAGATGTGTCCGTCCAACTCGACCTTGTTGAGCGCCATCAGTGTGGCCGCCTCGCGCAGCATCCGCAGGTGCTCGGCGGTGATCTGCGGCAGGCCGAGGGTGGCGAGGTGCTCGTCGCGGAACAGGTAGGCGTACACCTCGTACGCGGTGGACAGTACGCGGGCGGCGTCCGAGGTGGAGATGGCGTGGGCCTTGATGAAGTCCAGCGCGAGCTGCTCGACAGAGCTCCCGGTGGTCTCCTCCACGTCCAGGAGCTTGGATTTGACCAGCTCCCAGTCGGCGACGAGCCAGGTGTTGGACTCGAAGCGGAAGAAGTACTCGGCCGGGTCGATGGTGATGCGCCGGCCGTCGATGTGCATGCCAGGCAGGCGGCTCCAGCGTTCGTCGAACGCGTCGGGCAATACGACCGTGATGGCCGTGGTGTCGATAGTGGTCACCGTGTCTCCGTCTCTGATCGGCCGGGTTCGGGCATAGGAATGCCCGAACCCGGTGTAGGCGTACGGAACTTCGGGGCCGCCCGGCCGAAGGGGGGAGCCTGGTCACGGTGTCGGACCGGGGCCGGGCGGCTGATGTTTAGTGAACCCTCCGTCACGCACAGTGGGTACGGTAAGAGGCAGTTGAAGCGGTATACGCGGTTTACAGGCTTCGGAGTGGGGGCGATCGTGGTAGCAGCGCCGACAGAGCCCAACTCCCGCCTGCGTGACGCCATCGAGGCGATCGGCTGCACCTACGAGGCGCTGGCGAAGGACATCCGGCGTATCGCGGCCGAGAACGGTGAGATCCTCCAGACCAACAAGTCGGCCGTCTCCCACTGGGCCAACGGCACACGTCGGCCGACCGGTCGGACCGGCCAGTACCTCGCTGAGGCGCTGTCCCGCCGAACAGGCCGCCCCATCACTCTGGTCGAGATCGGCCTTCGAGCACCCGAAACTGCGGTGGCGCAGGAGCCCGATCCGGTTCTGGCCGCCACCGATCTAGGCCGAGCCGACGTCGAACGCCGCCGCTTCCTTGCCGTGGCTGCCTTCACTACGGCCGGCGTGGCCATGCCGCTCCTCTACGACCACGAGGCCACCGCCCGCATGCTGCAGGCCCGCACCGGCAACTCCCTGGTCGGGATCGAGGACGTGGACGTCGTACGGCAGATCACCGCTGCCTTCAGTGCGGCTGACGAGCGCCTCGGCGGCGGACACGGCCTGACCACCGTCACCGCCTACCTCGCCGACACCGCCGCCCCCATGCTCCGCGGACGCTTCCCGAACGAAGCCCTACGGCAGGCCGCCTTCGGTGCCGTCGCCGAACTCGCCTACCTCGCCGGGTGGAAGCACCACGACCTCGGCCAAGAAGGCGCTGCGCAGCGCTACTACCAGGTCGGCTACCAGCTCGCTTGCGAAGCCGACCCGCGCGGTCACGCCGCCTGGATGATGCGCGCCCTCGCCCACCAGGCCCTCAGCCTCAAGCAGTCCCACCACTGCGTCGAGCTTGTCGAAGGCGCCCTTACCCGTGGCCTGGGCTACGTCGACGGCCAGACCGAGGCGCTGCTGCACATCACCCACGCCCGCGCCTACGCCGCGGTCGGCGCAAAGCCCGCAGCGGCCCGCGCCCTGCTCGCCGCCGAGGACGCCCTCCTACGTGCCGACGGCCCCCAGCCCAGATACTCCCGCGTCAGCGGACCGGCCGCCGGCACCGTCGCCAGCCACACCGCCCGCACCCTGACCGACCTCGCCGACCACGTCGGCACCGAACAACAACACCGCGACGCCCTGGTGCGCTGGAACCCCGAGAAGTACAAGCGCGTCCACGCCCTCACCTACGCCGACCTCGGTGACAGCCTCGCCGCCCAGGCTCGCGCCGACGAGGCCGTCGCCGCCTGGTCCCAAGCCCTGACACTGATGGAGGGCATGACATCCGACCGCACTCGTAAAGCCATCACATCGCTCCGCTCCACCCTGTCCATCTACCAGCGGCGCAAAGTGCCTGGAGCCGCCGAACTCGCCCGCCGCGCACGCGAAGCGCTGGCCTAAGCTGCCCATCAACCGGCCGACGAAGGGACACCAGCCGTGGCTCAGCGGACAACCGACGACCAGCCCAAAGCCCTGCCGCCCGCTCTCGAATCCATGACCCTGCTGGTCGCCGCCGTCATCGTCCACGACAAGGCCACCAATCGCGTCGTCCTTCTCCAGCGCAGCCAGAACGCCAAGTTCGCCCAGGGCATGTGGGATCTCCCCGTCGGCAAGAGCGACCCCGGCGAGCCCATCACCGAAACCGCCGTGCGCGAGCTGTACGAGGAAACCGGCCTGACTGTTAAGCCGGAATCCCTGAAGATCGCCCACATAATCCACGGCAGCTGGGGCGTCGAAGCGCCCAACGGCTTCCTCACCGTCGTCTTCGCCGCCCACGAATGGACCGGCAAACCCGAAAACCGCGAGCCGCGCAAACATGCCCAGGTCCGCTGGGTCGACACCGACGCAATCCCCGAGGAGTTCGTGGACACCACGGCCAGCGCCCTTCGTCAATACCTAGCTGAGGGGCAGCAAGTCACCCTCGATGGTTGGAGCTAGGCGCCATCCATCCTCCGTACGGCAGCTGTGGACTGTCCATAAACGGCGCATGCCCGCTGCAGCAACGGTAGCCTCCAGGATTACGACGGCCATCCAGCCAGGGGGGAACCAAAGAGATGCTCGATCCCGAACTTGTCTCGGTGGCAACCGGCGCAGCGGGAACGATCGTTGCGTCCATGCTCACAGGTGGAGCCATGGCTATCCGCCCAAGGATTGTGCAGCTCTTCCGTAGGGGCACCCAGGACGAACAGGCCATGGCCCTCAATGCCCACGACAACGACGCTCGGACGCTAGCAGAATGGGTTCGCACAGCAGCCTCCGATCCCTCGGCAGTAGCCGATCTGGCACGTGCCCAAGAACAGCTCACACAGGAATGGGCTCAGCGTCTAGCCGAGTACATAGACAGATATCAGGAAGCGCGCCCCGATCTTGACTCCATCGCCGAGGCCAGCGCCACCTCCAATACCGGGAGCCAGCACAACTCCGGGTCAGGGACGTTCGTCAACGGAACGGTCATCGGAGGCATTCACAACACCTACGGCGGCGGTTCTCAGTGACCGCGGCAACTGGAAGTTCGGCCTTCGATCCTCGCTCGCAGCAGAACACCGGACCAGGGACATTCGTGGGGCGTGACGTTCACGGCGGAGTTCACAACCACTTCGAGCGGCTCAGCGAAGAGACCAAGGGACACCTGAAGGTCATCGCCAAGACTTCGCCCAAGCTGGCGCAACTACTCGCCGACACCGCGATCCACAGCGCAAAGAACGCACAGGCAGCCGAGTTGATCGCTATCACCGCGAATCGCTTCAACATCGCCGACTCTGCGGAACTACTTGCGAGCGCCGCAGCAACCCTCGAACGAATCACTCTCCCTGACTCCGCACAATTAATCTCAGTCGCAGCACACAAGCTCGAAAAGGTGCTGCCGAGACTCCTCGACGCAGCGGACGCTTTGAACTCCAACCGCCGGGGGAGGATGTGATGAGCGGTGCTGACGAGCAACCGCGTGAACAGCGCAACGAAGGTCAGGGAACCTTTGTAAACGGCAGCCTCCATGGCGGCGTGTGGAATATCTTCGTCAACCACGCGTCTCAGAATGAGAAGCAGTCCCCTTCTGCCCAAGAGATGCTCGCCCTTGGCTCAGTAGCGGCTCCCTTCGGCAGGCTCCCGGAGGCCGTGCTGGGCCGTGATGGCATCCTCACAGCCCTCACGCAGCCCATGGACGATCCGCGTATCCAAGTCCTTTCCGGGATGGGCGGAGTAGGAAAGACCACAGTCGCCCTGAGTGCGGCTGAGCAGGCCAAGCAGGCTGGAGCCGAGGTCTTCTGGGTCCAGGCCGGATCCGCTGCCGCCGTGGCCGACGGGATGAGACACGCGGCCCTCCTCGCGGGCGCACCGGCCGAGCACGTAGCCCACGCCTGGGAAAAGGGCGGACGACCCGCGGCCGACCTGGTCTGGCGCCACCTGGCGAACATGGACCGCCCGTGGCTGTTTGTCTTCGACGATGCCGACGATCTCGACGTTCTCTCTTGCCCAGGTGCCGCCTTGGCCGACGCTACTGGCTGGGTCAGGCCCCCTGTCGGCAAGTCGTACGGCGTACTGGTCACCACGCGTGACGGTAACAAGCGGTCTTGGGGCGACAGAATTGCACGATGCCACCAGCTTGATGTCCTGGAGACCAAATTCGCAGGCCAGGTCCTCCAGGAACTCGCTCCCGAAGCGGGGGACACAGACTCCGCTCGGTCTCTGGCTGACCGGCTGGGCTCCCTACCGCTCGCACTGCATCTGGCGGGCGCTTACCTAGCGATGGCTCACGAAGATCCATTGGCTGAAGCGCAGACCTTCACCGATTATGTCCGTGTCCTCGACGACTCCCCCCTGTTCCTCGACGACGCGGCAGAGGGTGTGTACGGGGATCTACGCAGTGAAGAGGAGCGAGCTCGCCGGACCATTGCCGGTACGTGGGAGCTATCCCTCGCCCTCCTGGAACGGCAAGGCACTGTGCATGCCCGTGGCCTGCTCCAGTTGCTGTCTTGTTTCGCCCCAGCTGCCTCCTTACCCGCATCCCTGCTCAGCCCGTCTACGATTGCTGAACTCCGGATGTGGCCAAAGGACCTGGCACCGCGCGCAATCAGAACGGCCCTGAGTGGCCTGCGTAGGTTCGGGCTCATCGGGGTCGACACGCTGCCGAAAGAACCCGTTTACCAGATCCATCGACTTGTGGCCGAGGTGTCGGTCGCCCCACTCCTCGCTGAGCCATCGGAGTACCGAGCGGTATGGGACTCAGCAGCCGATCTGCTCGTGGCGGCAACCCCGTACCGTGAGAATCCGCGGGATCCGAGTTCGTGGCCGGCCTGGCAGAGCCTCATCCCGCACTGGACGGTCATGATGCGCCGCCTGCCGCGATGGAGCACTCCTGCCGATGACCGTCTCAACGGCGTGTTGGTCGGCGCCGGGGTCGCCGTGTCATACCTGCACTTCCGGAGCGACTACACCACGGCCTGCGCACTGGCCGACGAAGCCTTGGAGCGTGCCGACTCCGCGGAGGCCGCCCCATGGATTGGGCTCAACATCCGCAGACATCGAGCCGTCGCAATCGAGATGATGGGCGATCTGAAAACGGCGGAGTCCGAACTCGCTTACATCGTTGAGGAATGCGCCAAGCAGTTCGGCGCAGCCGACTCCACCACGCTGTCCGTGCGCTACCAACAAGCGCGGGTGACATGTCAGCGCGGAAAGCTCCAGGAGGCGGAACGCGAGTACGACGAGGTGATCCGCCAGGAAACCCGGCTGTTCGGCGCGACTGCAGCCACCACGCTGCGCACACGCCACGCCCGTGCGATCTGCATCAGAAGCATGGGGCGCCTGGACGAGGCAGCAGACGAGGGAAGGCAGGTACTGGATGGGCTGCGCGAGGAGTTGGGAGAGAAGCACCCGGATGTTCTCGAGGCTCATCACGAATTCGCCATCTCGCTGCGTGATCAAGGGGAGAACGAGCGTGCCGAAGAGGTCTTCCGCCAGGTTCTTGAGCTGGAAGAGGAGATCCTCGGGATCGAACATCCCTCCACATTAATTACTCGGGCAAACCTGGCCGGTACACTCATATTACGGCAGGAGTCCACCGAGGCGGAAACCGAGATCCGGGCCGTGCTGGATGCGCGAACCCGAATCCTGGGCCCCAATCACCCAGAGACGCTCGACGCACGCCACACCCTGGCCGTATTGCTCACACAGCAAGGGGAACTCGACGCGAATAGCGCTGCGGCCGCCTTCGCCGAATTGACCGATGCACAGAAGAGACAACTCGTTGATGATCATCCCAACGTGCTGGCAGGTCGCAAGAGTCACGCCGCAGCCCTGCGATCCCTAGGCGAACTGGTCAATTCGGAATCGGAGTACAGGGCGATTCTTGACGCGTCAACAACATGCCACGGGGAGCATCACCCTGTCACCCTGAATGCCCGCTTCGAATGGGCAAAGTCTCTGGGACACGTTGGGCGAACAGACGAGGCGGTATCGGAGATGCGAAACGTCCTGGCTCTCCAGGAGGATATACTCGGCAAGTCACACCGGAACGTGGCCAGTGTCCGAGCGTCGCTTGGTGCCCTCTTACTGCAGCAGGGAAAACTCGCGGAGGCCGAGGGGCAATTGCGGCAGGCCCTGAACGCCCTGCCAGAAGACGACGGTACCCGCCTCGATGTCCGACACGATCTCCTGGCGGTGCTGTACGCACGCGGCAGGCTGCGGGAGGTCATCCACCAACTGCAGGAGATCGCTGATCAGGAGCGGCAGAGCTTGGGGCCTGCACACCCCAACACGATCAATGCCCACAACAGTCTCGGGGTCGCACTGAAGGACTTCGGAAGGCTCGACGAGGCTGTTGCCGTCTGTCGCGAGGCGCTCAAGGACGCGGCCTCCAAGCACTCGGCCGATCAACCGTTGGTGCTGACATTACGCCACAACCTCGCCGTTGCTGTGCGCATCCAGGGCAATCTCGATGAAGCGGAGAAGGAACACTCAGCGATCCTGGAGATCCAGGAGCGCAGGCATGGCCCTGAGAATTCCGAGACGCTTTCCACTCGACTCTCTCTCGCTCGCATCCTAGAAGACAGAGGGGCCGTCGCAGAAGCCGAGTCTACATATCGGGAAATCCTGTCAGTTTGCACCCGTCGCCTGGGACGCAATCACCGGCAGACCCTGTCCGTCTGGGGAAACCTAGCCTTCCTGCTAGCCAATCAGGAACGATTCATCGAAGCGGAAACGGAGTACCGAGAAGCGCTCGATGCGTGCCAGGAGACGCTCGGGGACGACCACCCCAAAACCCTGACGATGAACCACAATTTAGCCATGGTGTTGGGGCACCAAGGGAATTTCACCGAGGCCGTTCCTCGACTCAGCGACGTCGTAGAGCGTCGGGAACGCACGCTGGGACGTGACCACCCAGAGACGCTGACAACACGTGAGATCCTCGGCGAAGGCTTGAGCCGGGTAGGAAGGCCAGCAGCAGGCGCCGATCAGTTCAAGGAACTGGCAGAGGGATGGGCACGCATTCGCGGTGAAGACGACGACTCGGTCTGGGACGCACGCTATCGACGAGCGCAGCTGCTGTGGGAAGCCGACCAACCACGAGCTGCGCAGGACGAGCTGGAAGCTCTGCTGAGCGAAGCCTTGCAAGCCAGAGCGGATGGAGATCCCCGTATCACCACCCTTCAACGGGTGCTGATGGCCGTACG
Source organism: Streptomyces sp. NBC_00457 (assembly GCF_036014015.1). NCBI lineage: Bacteria > Bacillati > Actinomycetota > Actinomycetes > Kitasatosporales > Streptomycetaceae > Streptomyces > Streptomyces sp. NBC_00457. The sequence goes on from NZ_CP107905.1 coordinate 3,890,739, forward strand.
CGCCGACGACGGCAATTCTTAGCATCGCCCGCATACACAATCGGCTTGGATCATTCCACCTCAGCAAGCGAAGCACCGAGGCTGTGATAGCGAGAGGCGCGGCAGTCCGCATACAGTCCGCAAGACACCCGATCAAGACCGTCGCACCCCATCGCTACCAATCGCCAAAAGGCCAGGTCAGCGCCCGACAGGAAAGATCCCACAGATCACTGACCCGGCCCATTACTAGGAGACCAAGAAGGCCTGACGTCAAGTCAGCCTCCATGACCGGCGATCGGTGCACCATCGCAGGTCAACGGGCGTACCCAAGGGCCCGGTCGGTTCGCCGGCCGGGCTCTCGCGCGTCGCGAGCCAGTTCGCGGGCGCCGCTTGACGTGCCGTCACCGCAGCACAAGCAGCACCGCCAACGCGATGAGCAGCGAGTCGATCCGGTCCAGCAGGCCCCCGGAGCCGGCCAGCCACTGGCCCGCGTCCTTCGTCTGCGCGCCCCTCTTGACCATGGACTCGAGAAGGTCGCCGGCGGGGCCGCCGACCGCCACCGCGATCGCCATCGGCCAGCTCAGTGCCGACAGGACGGCGAGCGTGCCGAGGCCGGCTGTGGCGCCGGCGAGTGTTCCGCTCCAGCGTTTGGCCGGGGACAGAGGGGACAGTCGCGGCCCGCCCAGGCGTTGGCCGGCGAAGTAGGCCACGATGTCGGCGACCGAGACCGCCACGAACAGCGCCAACCCGCTTGCCCCGAGCGGTACCAGCGTGGCGAGCACACTCAGCCAGGCCAGTCCGAGCAGACCGGCGCAGAGGCGGCGCAGGCCGTGGTCGGCGTCGCCGGCCAGCAGGGGCACCGCGGCCACCGCGAGCGCTCCGATCGCGAAGGCCCGCAGCACCTCGCCGGGTGCCAGCCACGCGGCCAGCACCACGCCGGTGACCGCGGCGGCCAGTACCGCCCGGTCGACCCAGGCCAGCCGCATCAGCCCGCCGAACTCCAGCACTCCGATCACGCCCACCACGATGGCGATCGCCGCGGTGCCCGGGTGGCCCAGCCAGAACGCACCGGTGACCAGCGGCACTCCGACCGCCCAGGCGCACCACCGGATCAGCAGCTCGCGACGCCGGGACACCGCCACCCCGATACCGCCGAGCACCAACGCCCCACCGAGGAAGGGCGCCAGTGAGGCCACGGTGATCATCGAGCGGGGCCGGTGGCCAGAGGAGCGGAGACCGAGGCGCGTTCCGACTGTGGCGCATCCAGCGCGGACCGCCCCAGCCGTAGCGCATCCCGCGAGGCCCGCCCCGGCCGCAGCGCATCCCGCGCCGCCTCAAAAGCCGCCACGATGCGCGCGTTCTCCGCCGTGTCCCTGACCGCGATCCGGACGGTACGTCCCTCGTACCGTGGGGACAGCGGCGACAGATCGCGTACGTACACGTCGTGGCGCCGGCATTCGCTCACCACTTCCGCCGCGCTCGGCCCACCGGTCGGCAGGGTCACGGTGAGGAAATTGGCCACGGCTTCCTCGACCACCGCCTCCTCGTCCAACCCGGCCAGGTCGGCGGCCAGTTGCCGTCGGAGCGCGTGGGTGCGGAGCCAGCGGTCGCTGTAGTACGCCGGGTCGCGCAGGGCGGCGACCGCGGCCAGCTGGGCCGGGAGGCTGACCGGCCAAGGCGGCGTCCATCGTCGTAGCCGCGCCGTGGTGGTCGGCTCGGCCACCAGGTACGCGGCCCGCATGCCGGACAGCGCGTACATCTTGGACAGTGATGTGCAGACCACCACGCGCGGGTCCACCGCCGCGAGGTCGGCGAGCGACTCGGTCAGGCCGACGTAGCCCAGGTATGCCTCGTCGATCCACCAGCGGGTCCGGGCCGGTGCGGCGGCGATCAGTGAGCGCAGCTCCGCGGCGGGCGCGTGGCGGCCGGTCGGGTTATTCGGGTTGACCACGACCACGAGGTCGTAGCGGCCGGAGGCGACGGCGGCGGACAGCCGGTCCGGATCGATGCGCCAGCCGTCCTCGCGGCGCAACCGGAACCGGTCCACCCGGCAGCCGATCACCCGCTCCGTGACGTGGGCGTATTCGCCGTAGCCCGGGTCCATCAGCAGCACCCTGCTCTCGGGGGTCAGCCACTGGCCGAACGCCCGGAAGATCAGGTCGGACGAACCGGCGCCGACCGCGAGCGTCTCCGTCGGCAGGCCCCGGGCCGAGGCGATCTCCGCCACCAGGCCCTCGGCTCCGGTGGGTGGGGAGGTCCGGGCGAACCAGGCCGGGTCTTCCGCCAGCGCCGCCCGCACGCCGGGGGCCGGTGGGAACCAGGCGTCCAGCACGTCGGCCGCGACCACTTGATGACGCCGGTGCAGGCTGCGGAAGTCCGTGCCGATGGCGGTGAACGAGGCCCCGCCGTGTTCGCAGCCGTCCGGCCGGGGTGCGAAGGGCACGTCCAGCCGCCAGTCCACGGTGGACCGCAGGCGCTCCAGCGTGGTGCGGTAACGGTCCCGGGCGACCTTCGTCAGCTCGGTCACGCTGCCGGTCAGCACCTCGAAGGTCAACGCCCCGCTGTGGACCGTACGGCCGACCGGGCGCAGGCCCACCGCCCGGTACATGTCGAGCAGTTCCGTACGTCCCATCGCCACCACATGGCGACCGCCCCGGGCGGCGATCCAGCGGAGGGCCGCGTACATCAGCAGGGCCGCCGCCGAGGTGGACCGCCGGTGCGGTTCGACGGTGAGGATGCGGACCTCGAACGGGTCGCCGTCGCTCAGCAGCGGCAGCTCGTCGCGGGTCAGGTACTTGTCCAGCGCGTACCGCCCCAGCCAGGGCGGAGTCAGGCTGACGAAGCCGATACGGGCCGCGCCGCGCGCCGCGACCAGGTAGACGTTGTCGCCGTCCAGCCCGTCGCGCAGCCGCCCGGACGGATCCGGCGCGTGCTGGCCCAACTCCCGTGCGTAGACCCGGTGACGGAGTTCATGAATCCACTCCAGATCCTCCGGGGTGGCAGCGCGCAGTTGTACCAGGTCACGGCCCATAAGCACCTCTCTCGACACGGGGAGCACGCACATAGTGCGGAGTGCGGAGCGGGCGAGCCAGGGCACAGCGACGCAACCGACTTGAGTACGCGTACTCAGGCGCCGTACGGAAAGGGCCCGGTCGGTTGTCCGACCGGGCCCCTCACCGTGATGGCGCGGATCACCGCTCCGTGTCGTCCTCCCCCGCTTCCAGCAGGTTCGCCGCCGCGCCCACGATGCGCGGGTCCGGCGTGCCGACGATTTCGTGGTCCTTGTCGGTGTAGTCGAAGCGGGCCAGCACGCTGCGCATGGCCTCGACGCGGGCGCGCTTCTTGTCGTTGGACTTCACCACCGTCCAGGGCGCCTGTTCGGTGTCCGTCTCGCGGAACATGGCGACCTTGGCGGCGGTGTAGTCGTCCCAGCGGTCCAGGGAGGCCAGGTCCATCGGGCTGAGTTTCCACTGCCGTACGGGGTCGACCTGGCGGATGGTGAAGCGGGTGATCTGTTCCTTCTGCGAGACGGAGAACCAGAACTTGATCAGGTCGACGCCGTCGTCGACCAGCATCCGCTCGAACAGCGGGGCCTGGCGCATGAAGCGCCAGTACTCGTCGTCCGAGCAGAAGCCCATCACCCGTTCCACACCGGCCCGGTTGTACCAGGAGCGGTCGAACAGGACTATCTCGCCCGCGGTCGGCAGGTGTTCGACGTAGCGCTGGAAGTACCACTGCCCGCGCTCGCGCTCCGTGGGCTTCACCAGCGCCACGACCCGTGCGCCGCGCGGATTGAGGTGCTCCGTGAAGCGCTTGATCGTCCCGCCCTTGCCGGCCGCGTCCCGCCCCTCGAAGACGATGACGAGCCGGCGGCCGGTCTCCTTGATCCAGCGCTGCAGCTTCAGCAGTTCGATCTGCTGGAGCCGCTTGTGCCAGTCGTACTCCTTGCGCTCCATGCGCTGGGCGTACGGGTAGTTCTCCCGCCAGGTCTCGACCGGGTTTCCGTCCGGCTTGATCAGAACAGGCTCGTCGAGGTCGGTGTAGTCGACCGTCAGTCCTGACAGCAGTGGCGTGGTCATCCTGTCGCCCTCCCCGGCTTCAGTGCTTCAGTGGAATCGCGGCACGATCAGATGGATGCCGTACGCGACGACGGCCGCGCAGGCGAGAAAACAGAGTCCGGCCTGGGCGAGGCCGAGCGCATGGGTACCCCCGTCAGTCTCCCTCGCCCCCTCGACGCGGGCGAGCCCGAGTACACCGAGGGCGAAGACGACCACCACGGCCACGGTGACGCCGAGGCTCACCGCGGCGACCTGACCGAGGGCGCTCCAGTCCAGCTCCATGTCCAACTCCCCCTGCTCAGGCGGCCGTGCCGACGCTCGCCGGCGCCGTGCGGATCGAGACCTCGTGGTGGTCGTTCACGTTCTTCGCGTCCACCGGGTTGCGGCGCGAGGCGACGACGATGCCTGTGGCGACCGCGGCGCCGACCAGCGCCACCACGGCCGTACCGACGTTCCCGCCGTGCGTGACCAGGCCGGCGGCCAGGCCTCCGACGATGGCCGCGGCGGGCAGCGTGATCAGCCAGGCGATCACCATCCGGCCGGCGACGCCCCAGCGCACCTCCGCCAGACGCCTGCCCAGTCCCGCGCCGAGGATGCTGCCGGAGGCGACCTGAGTGGTGGACAGGGCGAAGCCGAGGTGGGCTGAGGTGAGGATGACGGTGGTCGACGCGGTCTCGGCGGCGAAGCCCTGCGGCGACTGGATCTCGGTCAGGCCCTTGCCCATGGTGCGGATGATCCGCCAGCCGCCGAGGTAGGTGCCGAGCCCGATCGCGAGACCGGCGGACGCGATGACCCACAGCGGCGGACCGGCGTCGTGGCCGAGGGCGCCCGCGGAGATCAGGGTCAGCGTGATGACGCCCATGGTCTTCTGCGCGTCGTTCGTGCCGTGCGCGAGGGAGACGAGCGAGGCGGAGGCGATCTGCCCGAGCCGGAAGCCCTTGGTCACGGACCTCTGCCGGGCCCGTGCGGTGAGCCGGTAGGCGAGGTACGTCGCGATCAGCGCGGCGACACCGGCGACGACCGGCGAGGCCACCGCCGGGATCAGCACCTTCTCGACCACCTTGTCGAAGTGCACGCCGTTCGCGCCCGCACCGACCCACACGGCACCGATCAGCCCGCCGAACAGGGCGTGCGAGGAACTCGACGGGAGTCCGGCGAGCCAGGTCAGCAGGTTCCACAGGATCGCGCCGACCAGCCCGGCGAAGATCATCCCGGGTGTGACGAGCGTGTCGTCCACGATGCCGCCGGAGATCGTCTTGGCCACCTCGGTGGAGAGGAAGGCGCCGACGACGTTCAGCACACCGCTCACCAGCACCGCTGTCCTTGGTGAGAGCGCTCCGGTCGCGATGGACGTCGCCATCGCGTTGGCGGTGTCGTGGAATCCGTTGGTGAAGTCGAAGACCAGCGCCGTGACGATGACGACCGCCACGAGGAACGTGATGTGATCCATGGTGCGAGCAAAGCAAGCGCTTCCCAATACCCGGCGAACTGGAGGCAAAGGCTCCGTCCGGGTCGCATTTAGCATCCGCAAATTCCAGCGCCGGACGTCCGGGAGAACGGACGGAGCGGCTACGGCCCGCCGTCCTACGATCACCCCATGACCATCCGCTGGACCTACGCCTTCATCGACCGCCCCGCCGGACTCCTCGACCGCGCCGGCGCATTCTGGACGGCCGTCACGGACACGCGGCTGTCACAGCCGCGGGGCGACCACGGGGAGTTCGCGACCCTGCTCCCCGGCGCGGCGGACGCCTGCGTGAAGGTCCAGGCGGTCGGCTCCGGCGCAGGCGGGGCACATCTCGACTTCGCGGCGGACGACGTACGGGGCCTGGTGGCGTCGGCGCTCACAGCGGGCGCGGATGTCGTCGCCGACCACGACGACTGGGCCGTGCTCCGCTCCCCCGCCGGGCAGTTGTTCTGCGCCGTGCCCTGGCACGGGGAGTCGGTACGGCCGCCCGTGGTGCGCGGCACCCGGCTCGACCAGGTCTGCGTCGACGTACCGCCGTCGCTGTACGACGCCGAAGTCGCCTTCTGGAGCGCCCTGTTGGCGGACTGGGCCTCGGCGCCCGGCTCGCTCCCCGAATTCCACGTGCTCAAGCCGCCGCCCGGGCTGCCCCTCCGCATCCTGCTCCAGCGACTCGGCGAGGAGCGCCCCGCCTCCGCCCACCTCGACCTCGCCTGCGCCGACATCCCGGCGACCCGCGCCGCGCACGAGCGCCTGGGCGCGTCCTTCGCCGCCGGGGGCCGCCACTGGACAGTGATGCGGGATCCGGCGGGCGGTACGTACTGCCTGACCGGCCGCGATCCGGAGACGGGCGGGCTGCAGGGCTAACGCATGGTCGCGTACGCGCACAAGATGACCTCATCGTCCGGATGAGAGGTCAGGGACGGACAGAGAGACTCGAAGTCCTCTGGCAGCGACGGCGTCGGAGAGGCCGTCTCCTCCCAGCCGTACGGCTCCGGCGGCTCCGCCGAATCCTGCAGCCACAGCGTCAGCCCACCCCCGACGACGACGGCGACCGCCCACACGGTGACCGCCCAGCGCCATAACCGGCGGCGCCCAGCCCTCACCCCCACACCTCCACGTCCACCACCGAGCCCACCGGCACGGGCCCGTACACATGCGGGAAGTCCTCGCCCCCGGCCTCCGCCGCCTCATACTTCAGAGGTACGTCCAGCCGCTCGGGATCGATGACCAGGACCACCAGCTCATCGGCCCCGTCGTACGAGCCGTACAGGAACTCGGCGACGCGCGGGAGTTGGGCGCGGGTCGAGCAGTGGATGAAGCCCTCGTCCTGGAGGGTCCGGCCGCGGGTGGACATCTCGTACGTGCCCCGCGCGCGGGCAGCGTCCCAGAGGGAGCGTTCGGTGATGTGGAGGATGTGTGGCATGGAGTGAGGCTATGGCCTGAGCCGGGCCGCCCGCGCCTGCAAATAGCGTTGCTCCGGCAGGCTCAGGGTCTGTGCGGCGGCCGACTTGTAGGCGGCGCGGGCGGCTTCCGGTTCACCGGCCCGCTCCAGGAGATGGCCCCGTACGGCGTCCCGCCGGTGCCCCGCGGCCTCTTCCAGTACGTCGAGTTCCGCGAGTCCGGCGTACGGTCCGTCGACCATGGCCACCGCGACGGCCCGGTTGAGCCGCTCGACGGGACCGGGCACCAGCCGTACCAGCACGTCGTACAGGCCGAGGATCTCCTGCCAGTCGGTCGCCTCCGCGGACGGCGCCTCGTCGTGTACGGCGGCGATGGCGGCCCGCACCTGGTACGGGCCCGCGGGTCCGCGCGCCAGGGCCCTGGTGACCAGGGCGACGCCCTCGTCGATCGCGGCCTTGTCCCAGCGCTCGCGGTCCTGTTCGTCGAGCGGGACGAGTTCGCCGTGCGGTCCGGTGCGCGCGTCGCGGCGGGCATCGGTGAGCAGCATCAGGGCGAGCAGGCCGGACACCTCGCCGGCCTCGGGGAGCAGCCGGTGGACCTCCCGGGTCAGCCGGATCGCCTCTCCGGCGAGGTCACGGCGCTGGAGGCTGGTGCCGGAGGTCGCCGTGTACCCCTCGTTGAAGATCAGATACAGGATCTGGAGAACGGCCGGCAGCCGCTCCTCCCAGTTGTCCGGCCGCCCGAAGCGCACGCCCCGCACCTTCTGCTTGGCCCGGCTGATCCGCTGCGCCATGGTCGCCTCGGGCACCAGATGGGCGCGGGCGATCTCCGCCGTGGTCAAACCGCCGACCGCGCGCAGGGTGAGGGCGATCCGCGCGGGCGGGGTCAGATCGGGGTGGCAGCACAGGAAGAGCAGGGAGAGCGTGTCGTCCTCGCGCGGCGCGCGGTCCTCGCCGGACGTCTCCCGTACGGCGAGCGCCGCCGCCCGCTCCTCCCGCGCCCGCCGCGCCTCCTCGCTGCGCAGCGCGTCGGTCAGCTTCCGCGAGGCCACCCTGATCAGCCACCCGCGCGGGTTGTCGGGAACGCCGGCCGACGGCCACTGCCCGGCCGCCGCGAGCAGCGCCTCCTGTACGGCGTCCTCGGCGGCGTCGAAATGGCCGTACCGCCGGATCAGCGCGCCGAGGACCTGCGGCGCGCACCGGCGCAGCAGGTCCTCGATGGTGTCGCGCACTGTCAGATGTCTCCGGCGCCGTCCTGGATGGGCCGGATCACCACCGGGTACTCGGGGGTCCCGGCGGGCTGAGGGCAGCGAAGGACGCGCTCGGCGATCTCCGTGACCCGCTCCAGGCTCGCGCAGTCGAGGACCCAGTAGCCGGCCAGCAGCTCCTTGGTCTCGCCGTACGGGCCGTCGGTGATCACGGGCTTGCCCTCCGCGTCCAGGCTGACGTGCCGGGTCTTCGCGGGCTCGGCCAGGCCCTGGCCGTCGACCATTTCACCGGTCTCGGCGAGGTCGTCGTTGAGCGCGTTCATGAAGGCGAACATCGCCTGGACGTCCTTCTCCGTCCAGGCCGGCGAGTGCGCGGAGGCGTTTCCCTTCATCGCCTCGTAGTCCGCCTGCGAGCCCTGCACCATCACCAGATACTTCATCAGTCCGCTCCTTCGGTTCGGGCCGCCCTCCGGTGGGCGGCTCTCACAGGGGACGTCGGAGCCGGCCGACGCTTCTCGACACGGGCTTCAGTTTTTCTCGGCGGTGTTCTTCGTCGTGCTCTTCGCAGGCTCCTCGACGGGCTCGGCGCCCGTGTCGACGTATGCCTTGCACTCGGGGTTGTGGCACGGTCCCGGAACCCACACCGGAACCCATGCGCCCAGCGTCTTGTGGCGCTTGATGACTGTCGCGACGGGCTGTCCGCAGACGGGACAGGCATGCTTTTCGCTGTCCATGTCCCAAGGGTAGAGCGGTGAGGGCCTCAGCGCTTCCTGCTGTACGTCCGCACGACCGCACCGTTCTTGAACGTGCGCACGTCGTCGAGCGTGAACTCCGTGACCGCGGAGCCGGAACCGAACATCGGCATGCCCGAGCCGTACACGATCGGATACGACTTGATGACGAGTTCGTCGACCTCGTCGAGCAGTTCACCCGCGATCTGCGCGCCGCCGCACAGATAGATGCCGAACTCGCCGTCCTCCTCCTTCAGTTCCCGGACCTTGCCGACCAGATCGTCGGCGATGATCTCGACATGCGGGTCCGGTGACTCCTTCAGGGTGCGGGAGGCGACGTACTCGCGCAGATGGGCGTACGGGCTGGTGACGCCTTCCTTCAGCGCCAGCTCGTAGCTGCCGCGGCCCTGGATGATCGTGTCGAACCGCTTGTTCTCCAGGTCGTCCAGGCCGAGTGCGCGGCGGCCGTGGGTGGGCAGGGTCTCGGGGTATTCGCTCTTGAGGAACTCGAAGAACTCCTCGTCGACGAAGCTGAGCATGGCGGTCGCGTCGCCGGACGGGTCGCCGATGAAGCCGTCGAGCGAGCAGGCGATGTAGTACGTGAGCTTTCGCAAGCTGGTCTCTTTCCGTAGGCTGGCCAGTGAACCACTTCAGTTGTAGTACTTCGTCTGTAGTGGTTGCAAGGCATTTTCGGCGCCCGAATCAAGTAGGAGAAGAGGTTCCGCATTGGCCAGGAATCCGGAGCGCCGGGCCGCGCTCGTCGACGCCGGGGTCGAGGTGCTCGCGCGGGAGGGGGCGCGGGGGCTGACGTTCCGCGCGGTGGACGTCGAGGCCGGGGTGCCGGTGGGCACTGCCTCCAACTACTTCACCGGGCGCGACGATCTGCTGCGCCAGATCGACGCCCGGCTCCACGTACGGCTGGCGCCGGACCCCGAGATGCTGCACGAGCTGATGACCAGACCGAGGGACCGCGCCCTGGTCACCGCCTTCATGCACGACCTGATGGCCCGCGCGACCGGCGACCGCACGGGCTATCTCGCCCTCCTGGAGATGCGCCTGGAAGCCACCCGCCGCCCCGAACTGCGCACCTCGTTCACCAAGTCGGTCCGCGGCGACCTCGAGTACGGCATGGAATTCCACCGCGACGCCGGCCTGCCCGGCGGCGACGAGACCGTCGCCGTCCTGTATCTCACGATGCTCGGCCTGATCCTGGAGCACCTGACCCTGCCGGGCGTCCTGGACGGCGTACTGCCGGGGATCACGGTCCCGGAGGGCCTGGTGGAACGGATCGTGACGACGGTGGTGCCGGAGGCGTGATCAGCAGCCCTGATCTGCCGCGCCCCGTAGGGGCGCGGGGAACTGCGCGACCAGCCACGACGGACCCGCAGGTGACGAACCACCCCCAGCGGAGCACTCAGCGAGGTTCACGCCACATAGGCCACATGGTCGGCCCGTCCGGCAGGACAAGCGCACGGCCGGTGAACTCGAACCCGAGCCGCTCATACAGCCCGCGGCTGCGCGCGTTGCTCGCCTCCAGATACGCCGGCAGCCCCTCACGGTCGCAGCGGTCGAGGGTCGCGGCGATAAGGGCGGTACCGAGACCCTTGCCCTGGTGACCGGGCGCGACGCCGATCATCCACAGGTAGGCGTGGGCCCGGTCCGCGGGGTGGATCTCGGCCGTGAGCCGGTCGATCAGCTCGACGCGCTCGTTGTCCGGATCGACGGCCTCGCGCAGCTGCGCGGCTTCGCTGTCGTCGGCGTGGGCGTCGTCCGGGTCCGCCTCGTCCGCCGCGGGCACGGACAGCCAGAGCGCGCAGGCCGTGCCGTCCACGGTGACGTCGATCCGGCCCTCGGCGAGCACGACGTCCGTGAAGGCCGCCATCAGCTTGGGGTGGGTCGTACGGCGGTATGCGGCGCCAGGGAAGATCCAGCTGCTGACCGGGTCGTCCTGGAAGGCCTCATCCAGGAGCCGGACCACCAGGTCCCGGTCGCCCTCGCCCGCCGTCCGGATCGCCACGCCCATGTGTCGCCCCTTCACCTCAACCGGCCTTGATCGTACGGCCGTTGAAGCCTATCCGGTTGCTGTGCCGGTCCTTCGGGCGGAAAGGGGGACTCCGCTCCTCTGACCGGCAAGGGCGGCCCCGCTCCTCATGACCGGCAAGGACGGGATCCGCTCCTCCGGCCGACAAGAGACGGGCCCCGCGCACCGGGGGAACGCTGTCGGCGAATTCCGTCAGCCGCCGCAATTGGAAGATTCGGGCCGGCGATCTGCGGGTTCTAGCGGCGTGACCTGGCCCGAATCTTCCAATCGGCGTCTGTTGGGTGAGTTCGCCAACAGCACCCGTGGGGATGCGCGGGGCCCGCCGTGCCGGAGCCTCCGGTGACCGTGCGGGGTCAGGAGCCGCGCGGGCCCGGAGGCTCCGGGGTCATTCCGGGCCGACTGGTCACAGTGACGTCAGCCGACCTCAACTGCCGTGCGGCCTCACGGACTCGGTCACCGACTCCGCATGACCTCAACCGCTCCGCCGCGTCACGAACTCCGCCAGCGCGAGCAGGCCGCCCGCCGCCTCCGGGTCCGGGACCGCCCGGGAGAGCTGCCGCATGGCGTGGGCCATGCGGTCGGCTGCCTGGGCCTGCGCCCAGTCACGGCCACCCGCCTGCTCCACGGCCAGTGCGGTGCGCTCCAGGTCGGCCTCCTGATACGGCCCCCGGTAGAGCTCGGCGAGTGCGGCCGCGGCCGGGGTGCCGGAGACCAGCGCGGCGACCACCGGCAGCGACTTCTTGCGGACGGCCAGGTCCGCTCCGGCCGGCTTGCCGGTGCGGCACGGGTCGCCCCATATGCCGATCACGTCGTCGATGAGCTGGAAGGCGAGCCCGGCCTCCCGGCCGAACGCGTCCATCGCCTCGACGTCCTCCTTCGCCGCCCCCGCATACAGCGCGCCCAGCGCACAGGCGCACCCGAGCAGCGCGCCCGTCTTCGCCTCGGCCATGGCGAGCACTTCGTCGAGGCCGACCTCGTCGGGGCCGCGCCGCTCCATGGCCACGTCCGCGTGCTGACCGGCGCACAGTTCGACGACACAGTCCGCGAGCCGGACCCCGGCCGCCGCGGACGCCGGATGCGGGTCCTCGGCGAGCAGCCGCAGCGCGAGCGCCTGGAGGGCGTCCCCGGCGAGGATCGCGTCGGCGTCGCCGAACACGGTCCAGGCGGTGGGCCGGTGCCGTCGGGTGGTGTCCCGGTCCATCACGTCGTCGTGCAAGAGCGTGAAGTTGTGGACCAGCTCCACCGCCGCGGCCGCCCGCGCGGCCGCCGTCCGTGCCGCGGGTCCGCCGAGCGCGGCGGCCGCGGTGAGGACGAGTGCGGGACGGATCGCCTTGCCCCCGTTGCCCGCCGCCGGTGTGCCGTCCGCGTGCTCCCACCCGAAGTGGTAGAGCGCGATACGGCGCATGGAGCCGGGCAGCGACTCGACGGCGGCGCGCAGGACGGGGTCGACCGATGTCCGGGCACGCTCCAGGATCGCCGGCGCCTCGTGCCCGTCGAGCCGGTCAGGGGCCGTGTCCGTCCGCTTCGCGATGGGCCCTTGCCTTTCCGGTGTCTCGGTGAACCGCCTTGGTCCGGGGGCGCGTTGCTTCGCCTCCGTCATGAACTCACCCATGGGATCGCCTCGGAGAGTGGGCGGGCGGTGGCGCTTCCGCTACGGCTGGGCGCGTACCCCGACGGTGTACCCGCCCTGGCGGGCGGGGACACCGCGTGCGGACGGGGACGGTCACCAGCGGCCGATCTCGACGTTCTCCAGGACGCCGAGCGCGTCCGGCACCAGGACCGCGGCCGAGTAGTACGCCGTCACCAGGTAGTTGATGACCGCCTGTTCGTTGATGCCCATGAAGCGCACGGACAGGCTCGGCTCGATCTCGTCCGGGATACCGGTCGCGTGCAGACCGATGACGCCCTGGTCGGACTCGCCGGTACGCATCGCGATGATCGAGGTCGTACGGGCGTCGCTGACCGGGATCTTGTTGCACGGGAAGACCGGGACACCGCGCCAGGTCGGGATGCGGTTGCCGCCGATGTCGATGGTCTCGGGCACCAGTCCGCGCTTGTTCAGCTCGCGGCCGAACGCGGCGATCGCGCGCGGGTGGGCGAGGAACAGCTTGGTGCCGCGGCGCCTGCTGAGCAGCTCGTCCATGTCGTCCGGGCCGGGCACGCCGTCGTGCGGCTGGATGCGCTGCTCGTACTCGCAGTTGTTGAGCAGTCCGAACTCGCGGTTGTTGATGAGCTCGTGCTCCTGGCGCTCCTTCAGCGCCTCGACCGTCAGCCTCAGCTGCTGCTCCGTCTGGTTCATCGGCTTGTTGTAGAGGTCGGCCACGCGCGAGTGGATGCGCAGGACGGTCTGGGCGACGCTCAGTTCGTACTCACGGGGCCTGGCCTCGTAGTCGACGAAGGTGTGCGGGATGTCCGGTTCACCGGAGTGGCCGGCCGAGAGGTCGATCTCCTTCTCGCCGTACTTGTTGGTCCGCTGCTCGGGGATCGCGCGCAGCTCCTCGAAGTGCGCGCTCAGGGAGTCGGCGCGCTCCGCGATCTGCTCGACGTCCTGGCGGGAGAGGACGAGCACCGTGCAGGCGGTGAGCGCGCGGGCCGTGTACTCCCAGATGGCGTCCGGGTCCAGCAGCGCCTGTTCGCCGAAGTACGCGCCGTCGGCGAGGACTCCGAGGCCCGCGTCGTCGCCGTACGGGCCGGTGCCGACCTTCTCCACCTTGCCGTGCGCGAGCAGATACACCTCGCCGGTCGGGCTGCCGAACTCGGCGATCACCTGGCCGGGGGCGAACTCCTGCTGCCGGCACCGCTGGGCCAGCTCGGAGAGCACCTCCTCGTCCTCGTACGACCGCAGGGCCGGCAGTTCGCGCAGCTCCGCGGGGATGACCTCGACCCGGTCGCCGGTCTTCACGAACGTCACGCGGGCGTCGCCCACGGCGTATGTGAGGCGGCGGTTCACTCGGTATGTGCCGCCCTCCACATTCACCCAGGGCAGCATGCGCAGCAGCCAGCGGGAGCTGATCTCCTGCATCTGGGGTACGGACTTGGTGGTGGTGGCCAGGTTCCGCGCGGCCGCCGTGCCGAGACTCTGCTGCGGCCTGTCCTGCTCGGTGCGGACCTCTTCGCCTACCGACATGTGGAATTGCCCTCCCGGTCTGCAACGGCGCCGATCTGCGCCGGGCATCGATCTGCACGGCAAAGCCTTCCATCACGGAGCGTGCTGGTGCTATTACACGAAAGAGCGGGAATGGATCACGGTCCGCTTGGGCATTCATGGGGACCCCGTCCACCGCCATCACCAGACGCCCGCGTCCGGCGGTCGTCGTGCAGCGCGAAGGAGACGGTCATGGCCTCACCCATGTCCGCGGACAACTTCCTGAAGAGATTGCGTGCGGAAGGCTTAAAGGTCGTCGAGGTCGGCGACTGGCGGCATCACAACCGCAACCACAAAGGCCCGTGGGGACCGGTCCACGGCGTGATGATCCACCACACGGTGACCAAGGGCAGCAAACACACGGTCGATCTGTGCCGGAACGGCTACGAGGGTCTGCCGGGCCCCCTGTGCCAGGGCGTGATCACCAAGGACGGCACCGTCCACCTGGTCGGCTACGGCCGCGCCAACCACGCGGGTCTCGGCGACGACGACGTCCTGCGCGCGGTGATCGCCGAGAAGGCGCTCCCGCCGGACAACGAGGCCAACACCGACGGCAACCGCCACTTCTACGGCTTCGAGTGCGAGAACCTCGGCGACGGCAAGGACCCCTGGCCCGCGGCCCAGTTGGAGGCGATCGAGCGGGCCGCCGCCGCGGTCTGCCGCCACCACGGCTGGAACGAGCGCTCTGTCATCGGCCATCTGGAATGGCAGCCGGGGAAAGTGGACCCGCGCGGATTCACCATGGCGGCGATGCGGCAGCGCATCCGGGACCGGCTGAACTAAGCCAGGCCGGGTGAAGTCGACTGCAGTTCGGCAGCGCCCCGAAGGGGCGCGGGGCTGTGTCTGATATGCGGCTCCGCCGCGTGGGCGCGACCAGCCACGACGGCGCCGCAGCCGACCGACGGCACACCGCGGCACTTCCCGCGGAGCGCTCGGCGGCGACAATGACGAGGTGCCCGGCTCCGACACCTCCCCCCTCACCGACCTGCACCCCCGCCTCCCCTCGCCCGTGCAGGAGGTCACGGACGACCGTTTCACCCGCTACGGCATCCGCCTGCTCCTCAAGCGCGATGACCTGATCCACCCGGAGCTGATCGGCAACAAGTGGCGCAAGCTCGCGCCGAACCTCACCGCGGCGGCCGGGCGCACCGTCGTCACCTTCGGCGGCGCCTACTCCAACCACCTGCGGGCCACGGCCGCCGCGGGCCGCCTCCTCGGCCTGCCCACGGTCGGCGTGGTCCGCGGCCAGGAACTCGCCGACCGCCCCCTCAACCCCTCCCTGGCCCGGTGCGCGGCCGACGGCATGCGCCTGCACTTCGTCGACAGATCGACGTACCGCCGCAAGTCCGAACCCGACACCCTGGCGGCCGTCCTGCGCGCGTCGAGCGCCGAGGACGCGTACGTCGTCCCCGAGGGCGGCAGCAACCGCCTTGCCGTACGCGGCTGTCAGGCGCTCGGCGAGGAGCTGCGCGGTCTGGCCGACGTCGTCGCGGTCGCCTGCGGCACCGGCGGCACACTCGCCGGACTGGCCGCGGGTCTCGCCCCCGACCAGCGCGCGCTCGGCGTTCCGGTGCTCAAAGGGGGTTTCCTCACCGCCGACGTCCAGGCCCTCCAGTCCCAGGCCTTCGGTGGCCCCCGCGGCACCTGGACCCTGGACGACCGCTTCCACTTCGGCGGCTACGCCCGCACCACCCCCACCCTGGACGCCTTCGCCGACGACTTCGAAACCCGCCACGGCCTGCCCGTCGAACGTCTCTATGTCGCCAAGTTGCTGTACGCCCTTGTCGCCCTCACGGAAGAGAGCGCCTTCCCGCGCGGGACGACGGTGGCAGCAATCATCACGGGCCGCCCCTTCAACTGACCCCGCGCCCCAAAGGGGCGCGGGGAACTGCGCGACCAGCCCCCACCGGCCCGCACGCTTACGTGGTCTCCCGGAACGCCGCCGCCTCCTCCAGATCCAGCCTGCGCAGCAACGTCCGCAGCATCTCGTCGTCGATGTAGCGGCCGTCGCGCAGCTTGACGAACACCTCGCGTTCGGCGCCGATCATCTCCCGGGACAGCCGGCGATAGGTGTCGTCGGCGGTTTCGCCGGTGACGGGATTGACCGCGCCGAGGCGTTCCCAGACGGCGTTGCGGCGGCGCTCCAGGACGGTGCGGAGGCGGTCGGCGAGGGGCCCGGGGAGGGCGTTGCGTTCGTCGGAGAGGAGTTCGTCCAGGCGTCGCTCGGCGGCCCGGGAGGCCTGCGCCTGGGCGTTCGCCTCGGCGAGGGTCTCGGCCTGCTCGTCCCGGCCGGGCAGCTTCAGCAGGCGGATCAGCGGGGGCAGCGTGACGCCCTGCAGGACCAGCGTGCCGATGACCGTCGTGAAGGTCAGGAAGAGGATGAGGTTGCGCTCGGGGAAGGGCTCTCCGTCATCGACGGTCAGCGGGATCGAGAAGGCGATCGCCAGCGAGACCACACCCCTCATCCCGGCCCAGGACATGACGAACAACCCCTTCCAGACGGGGTACGGCCTGCGCTGACGCGCCCCCGCGAACAGCAGGCGCGACAGGTAGGCCAGCGGATACACCCACACGAACCGGGCCGCGACGACGACCAGGAAGACGGCCACCGCGTACCAGGCCGCGGCGGCACCCTCGTACTCCCCGAGTCCCTCGAGAACGACCGGCAGTTGCAGTCCGATCAGCGCGAACACCGACGACTCCAGGACGAACGCCACCATCTTCCAGACCGCGTCCTCCTGCAGGCGGGTCGCGAAGTCGACCTCCCACGCGCGATGTCCCAGATAGAGGGCGACGACCACGACGGCGAGCACTCCGGAGGCGTGCACCTGCTCGGCGGCCGCGTAGGCGACGAAGGGGATCATCAGGGAGAGCGTGTTCTGCAGCAGCGCCTCCTTGACGTGGACGCGCAGCCAGTGGATCGGCACCATCAGCACCAGTCCGATGCCGACGCCTCCGACCGCCGCGACCACGAACTCGGCGATCCCGCCCGCCCAGGTGGCGCCCTCCCCGACCGCGGCCGCGAGGGCCACGCGGTAGGCGGTGATCGCGGTGGCGTCGTTCACCAGGGACTCGCCCTGGAGGATCGTGGTGATCCGGGACGGCAGCCCCACCCGGCGCGCGATCGCCGTCGCCGCCACCGCGTCCGGCGGCGCCACCACCGCGCCGAGCACCAGCGCCGCGGTCAGCGGCAGATCGGGGACGATCACATAGGCCGCCCAGCCGACCGCGAAAGTGGCGAAGAGCACGTACCCCACCGACAGCAGCGCCACAGGCCGCATTTGCGCGCGCAGATCGAGGTACGAGCTGTCGGTGGCCGCCGAGTGCAGCAGCGGGGGCAGGACGAGCGGCAGGACGATGTGCGGGTCGAGCGTGTAATCGGGCACTCCGGGGACGTACGAGACCGCCAGCCCGGCCGCGACCAGCAGCAGGGGAGCCGGCACCGGGGTGCGCCGGGCGGCCGCCGCGACGACGGCACTGCCCGCCACCAGCAACAGCAGTGGCATCACGTCCATCGTTCCCGCCCTCGTTTTTCCGCGCGGTCGTCCACGCGCCCGACGTAACCTGGCAATCATGAAACAGTGCACGCACTCCGACGCGCTGCCGCACCCCGAGCCCGAGCCCCTGAGCGACACCTGCCTGGAGTGCCTGGCGGAGGGCCAGCATCCCGTACAGCTGCGGCTCTGTCTCACCTGCGGTCATGTCGGCTGCTGCGACTCCTCACCCGGGAGGCACGCGGCGGAACACCACAAGGACTCGGGGCATCCCATCATGCGGACGCACGAGCCAGGTGAGCACTGGCGCTGGTGCTTCGTCGACCATGTACTTGTGTGACGCTGTATTCGACGCATTCGACGTCTGATGCCCACGGTTCAAACGTGGGACGTCTGGGTACGTCAACCCGGCGCGCGCTCTTCCCAATTGGGCCCGCAGACCCCCTAGCCACGGAGCGTATCCGTGTGTTTACTATGAGTGACAGCAAGGGGTTGGGGTCCCGGGGACAGGAAACTCGTGAGCGCGGTAGCGTCACCGCTGAACACACTTCGCGTTACCCCGGGGGGCGACCCTCGGCCCCGAAAAGCTTGTACCACCTTGGAGGTGAGGGTGTCCCAGATCGCAGGCGAGCCCGCGACCCAGGACTTCGTGGAAGTCCGGCTGCCGGCTGCGGGTGCCTACCTGTCGGTGCTGCGTACGGCCACGGCCGGTCTCGCGGCCCGTTTGGACTTCACCCTCGACGAGATCGAGGACCTTCGCATCGCGGTGGACGAGGCCTGCGCGATCCTGCTGCAGCAGGCCGTGCCCGGCTCGGTGCTCAGCTGTGTCTTCCGTCTCGTCGACGACTCGCTCGAGGTCACCGTCTCGGCCCCGACCACTGACGGTCACGCCCCCGCGCGCGACACCTTCGCCTGGACTGTGCTGTCCGCCCTGGCGGGCAAGGTCTCCTCCGCGGTGGACGACGACAAGACCGTTTCGATCAGCCTCTACAAACAGCGCGGCGCGGGACCCGGGCCGGCGTGAAGGACGGGGACGGGCCGGTGCGGGAAGAAGAGCGCGGCACACGGGAGCTGCCGGCCGAGGGCACAAGCGGTCCGAGCGGTGCCCGACGCATGGCTGACGGCATCGACGGCATCCCCGAGCAGGCCCGGCCACATCCGGAGGACGACGCCGACGACCTGGCGGCGGCCGGCTTCCTGGACGACGGGCAGCGGGATCGGGATGGTGCCGTGCAGAGCGCGCCCCTCGAAGGCCGGATCGGGGTCTCTCCGGTCCGGGCAGGGGCGGCGGCTCGGGGAAGGGCGACGGGCGGGACGATGAGCGAGCACGAGCGAGACGATCAGCCGGGCGTGGCCAGCGTGCAGGTCACACAGCACAACCCTCAGGACCGCAGCGGGGCGCGCGCCATGTTCGTCGAGCTGCGCACCCTGAAGGACGGCAGTCCGGAGTACGCGGAGCTGCGCAACAGGTTGGTCCGCATGCACCTGCCGCTCGTCGAGCATCTCGCGCGCCGCTTCCGCAACCGCGGGGAGCCGCTGGACGATCTGACCCAGGTCGCCACCATCGGCCTGATCAAGTCGGTCGACCGCTTCGACCCGGACCGCGGCGTCGAGTTCTCGACGTATGCGACCCCGACGGTCGTCGGCGAGATCAAGCGGCACTTCCGCGACAAGGGCTGGGCGGTGCGCGTCCCGCGCCGGCTGCAGGAGCTGCGCCTCGCGCTCACCACCGCCACGGCGGAGCTCTCGCAGCGGCACGGCCGCTCCCCCACGGTCCATGAACTGGCCGAGAAGCTGGGCATCTCGGAGGAGGAGGTCCTGGAGGGCCTGGAGTCGGCCAACGCGTACTCCACGCTGTCCCTGGACGTCCCCGACACCGACGACGAGTCCCCGGCGGTCGCGGACACGCTGGGCGCGTACGACGAGGCCCTGGAGGGCGTCGAGTACCGCGAGTCGCTCAAGCCGCTCCTCGAGGACCTGCCGCCGCGCGAGAAGCGGATCCTGCTGCTGCGCTTCTTCGGCAACATGACGCAGTCGCAGATCGCGCAGGAGGTCGGCATCTCACAGATGCATGTGTCGCGGCTGCTGGCACGGACGCTGGCACAGCTGCGGGAGAAGCTCCTCGTAGAGGAGTAAGGCGCAGAGGAGCAAGGCCTGCTTCGCGAACGCCTACTTCTGAGACGCGTTCCCGGGCCCCTGGATCCCGAGGGCCCGGGTCGTCTCGGCGTTCACCAGCAGCACCAGCGCCGTCACCGCCACCACGGCGAGCGCGATTCCGCCGGGAATGGCCACGCTGTCGGCCTGGAGCAGGTTGTAGGCCACCGGCAGCGCCAGGAGCTGCGTGATGACGGCCGGGCCACGGCTCCAGCTGCGCCGGGCGAGCAGTCCGCGGGCGGCCAGCAGCGGCAGCAGCGCGAGGACGAGCACGGTGACGCCACCGGTGATGGCCTGCTGCCGGTCGTCCGGGGCGCCCGTGATCCCCAGGACCAGCATCCAGACACCGCCGACGACCAGGGCGATCCCCTCCAGAGCGGCCAGCGCTGCCGCGTAGGTCAGGCGCCGGGGGCGGGGTTCTGCGGCTTCCGGGACGGTTTCCGAAGACGGTTTCTGCTCACTGCTCACCCCAGAAGCGTAGCCCTCGCCATGTCCACCGCCGTGGCCAGGATCTCTTACGAGATCCCTACCTGGGCTGGGCCCGGTACCACCCAGTAGGTACGCTGCAACGCATGCGTGCACTTCTCGTGGTCAATCCGGCGGCAACCACCACAAGCGCACGTACGCGCGATGTCCTGATCCATGCGCTCGCCAGCGAGATGAAGCTGGAGGCGGTCACCACCGAGTACCGCGGCCACGGACGCGACCTGGGCCGGCAGGCCGCGGAGAGCGACGACATCGATCTCGTGGTGGCCCTCGGCGGCGACGGCACGGTCAACGAGGTCGTCAACGGCCTGCTCCACGCCGGTCCCGACCCGGAGCACCTCCCCCGCCTCGCCGTCGTCCCCGGCGGCTCGACCAACGTCTTCGCCCGCGCCCTCGGCCTGCCCAACGACGCCGTGGAGGCCACCGGCGCCGTACTGGACGCGCTGCGTGAGAAAAGCGAACGCACGGTCGGACTCGGACTCGCCGCGGGCACGCCGGGTACCGAGGACGAGGCCGTCCCGGCCCGCTGGTTCACCTTCAACGCGGGGCTCGGCTTCGACGGCGGTGTCGTCGGCCGGGTCGAACAGCAGCGGGAGCTGGGCAAGAAGTCGACACACGCGCTCTACGTCCGCCAGGTCGTCCGTCAGCTGCTGGGTGAGTCCAACCGGAGACACGGTTCGATCACGCTGGAGCGGGCCGGCGAGGAGCCGGTGACCGGTCTGGTGGTGTCCATAGTCTCGAACACCGCTCCATGGACCTATCTGGGCAATCGCCCGATGTACGCGTCGCCTAAGGCCTCGTTCGATACCGGGCTCGACGTATTCGGTCTGAGCCGGCTGTCCATGCCGGCGGTCGCCCGGTATGGCACGCAGTTGCTCAATTCGTCCCCCGAGCACGGCCCCCAGGGCAAGCACGCCGTGGGCCTGCACGACCTGGACCAGTTCACCTTGCAATCGAAGGCGCCACTACCCCTCCAGATGGACGGCGACCACCTAGGGCTGCGTACCAGCGTGACGTTCACAGGCGTACGCCGTGCACTGCGTGTGATTGTGTGAGCAGAAGGGGCTAAAGTCCTTTCACTCGAACGTTTAGGCCAGGGTCCACCCCATGGAAGTACGGCTGTGACCTAGTCGACACCGAGGAATCAAAAAAAACTTTCCGGAAGGGGTTGTATCCGCCGCTGAGGTTTGCGAGTCTCTACGTGGCGATCGGGACGGCCCGCAGAATCGGCCTCCACAGATCACCGGAACCCCTCTTCAATCCACAGGACCACGCCAGGGAAACCTGACGGTCGGCCCTTCACTTGTTGAGGGATTCGTGAAAGCGTTCACATTCACAAGCAATCAGCACGTAATACCAAGGAGAGGTAGCAGCCATGGACTGGCGTCACAACGCCGTTTGCCGCGAGGAAGACCCCGAGCTCTTCTTCCCCATCGGCAACACCGGTCCTGCGCTGCTGCAGATCGAGGAAGCCAAGGCCGTCTGCCGCCGCTGCCCCGTCATGGAGCAGTGCCTGCAGTGGGCGCTCGAGTCCGGCCAGGACTCCGGCGTCTGGGGTGGTCTCAGCGAGGACGAGCGCCGCGCCATGAAGCGCCGCGCCGCCCGCAACCGGGCCCGTCAGGCCTCCGCCTGACACACCCGCCCCGCACAGCCTGAGCTTGGCGGCGCGTACAGCGAGTACGCATCTCCCGCCCCCGAGCCGCAGCGCGCAGTACCCCCGATGCGCACATCACGCACGAGCACTGGCCTCGGACCACAGGATGGTCCGGGGCTCTTTGCTGTGCGCAGACGCCACGTGCGCTACTTGTTCGGCTGCACCGGGATGTCAAGGATCACCTGAGTGCCCCGCTCCGGCGCCGGCACCATGTCGAACGAACCGCCCAACTCGCCTTCCACCAGCGTCCGTACGATCTGCAGCCCCAGGTTGCCCGCGGTCTGCGGGTCGAAGCCGGCAGGCAGTCCGACCCCGTCGTCCTGAACGGTGACAAGGAGCCGCGCCTCCTTCGTCGTACCGCCGCGGACGGCCATGACCTCGACGGTTCCGGTGTCGCCTTCGCGGAAGCCGTGCTCGAGGGCGTTCTGCAGGACTTCGGTCAGGACCATGGAGAGCGGAGTGGCGACCTCGGCGTCCAGGATGCCGAAGCGTCCGGTGCGCCGGCCGGTGACCTTGCCGGGCGAGATCTCGGCCACCATCGCGAGGACCCGGTCCGCGATCTCGTCGAACTCCACACGCTCGTCCAGGTTCTGAGAGAGCGTCTCGTGCACGATCGCGATCGACCCGACCCGCCGTACCGCCTCTTCGAGCGCCTCGCGCCCGCGGTCGGACTCGATGCGGCGGGCCTGGAGGCGCAGCAGGGCCGCCACGGTCTGGAGGTTGTTCTTCACCCGGTGGTGGATCTCCCGGATGGTGGCGTCCTTGGTGATCAACTCGCGTTCGCGGCGGCGCAGTTCGGTGACGTCGCGGAGCAGGACCAGCGAACCGATGCGGGTGCCCTTGGGCTTGAGCGGAATCGTACGGAACTGGATCACCCCGTCGCGGGCCTCGATCTCGAACTCGCGCGGCGCCCAGCCGCTGGCCACCTTGGCGAGCGCCTCGTCCACCGGGCCGCGGGACGGGGCGAGTTCGGCGGTGATCTTGCCGAGGTGGCAGCCGACGAGGTCGGCGGCGAGGCCCATGCGGTGGTAGGCGGAGAGTCCGTTCGGGGAGGCGTACTGGACGATGCCGTCGGCGTCGAGCCGGATCAGTCCGTCGCCGACACGCGGGGCGGCGTCCATGTCCATCTGCTGGTTGGGGAAGGGGAACGAGCCTGCCGCGATCATCTGCGCGAGGTCCGACGCGCTCTGGAGATACGTCAACTCCAGGCGGCTCGGGGTGCGGACGGTCAGGAGGTTGGTGTTGCGCGCGATGACACCGAGGACGCGCCCTTCCCGTCGTACCGGAATGGACTCGACCCGGACCGGGACCTCTTCTCGCCACTCGGGGTCGCCCTCGCGCACGATCCGGCCCTCGTCGTGGGCGGCGTCCAGCATGGGGCGCCGGCCGCGCGGGACGAGGTGGCCGACCATGTCGTCCTGGTAGGAGGTGGGGCCGGTGTTGGGGCGCATCTGGGCGACGGAGACATAGCGGGTGCCGTCGCGGGTGGGGACCCACAGGACCAGGTCGGCGAAGGAGAGGTCGGAGAGCAGCTGCCACTCCGAGACCAGCAGATGCAGCCACTCGAGATCGGAGTCGTCGAGAGCGGTGTGCTGGCGGACCAGTTCGTTCATGGAGGGCACGTGTGCGAGCGTACCTGGCGGTTTGTACGGCTCTGAAATGTACGGCTCCCATACGAGCCTGCGTACGGCCCCGGAGACACCCGCGGGCCGCGGCGCCTGAGAGGGACCCTCAACCCTCCCGGCACCGCAGCCCGGAGCAGCATCGGCCGTGGGGTGTGCGGTCCCGGTCGGCCGAAGGATGAGGAGCCGGGGCAGTCAGGGCAGAGAGCTCCGGTTCCTCGTCCGCCTTCCTGTGCGGGGAAGACGGAGGCTCTAGTGAAGCGCGCCGTGCTTGATACGCACTTGAGTTTCCCTACGCATTGTGGACTAGACCACTATCCATGTCCATGCATCGGGAGCTGTTTTGTTGTTGGACCCTGTGCGTTGTTGGCGCTTCGCAGCCTAACCCGCTCGGGCTACGCGCGGGGCCAGATGGCCATGGCAATTTCCGCGAGCGCTTCCAGTTCCTCCCGGCTCGCGCCGTCGCGCGCCTGCTGGGACATGCCCTGGATCATCGCGCCCGTATGCCGGGCGAGCGCGGCGGCGTCGGTGCCGGCCGGGAGTTCACCTGCGGCGATGCCCGCTCTGATACGGCCCTCGATGGCGGCGATGTTGGCGTTGCGCCGGTCGCACAGGAACGCCTCCACCTCGGGATTGCTGCAGTTGGTCGCCGCATGGACGACCAGACATCCGTGCGGGAGGCCGGGTTCCGTGTACTTCGCGGCGGCTTCCCGCAGCATGCGGGCGACAGCGGCCCGGGCGGTGGGTTCCTCGGCGAGGGCTCGGTCGCTGAAGGATCCGTACCGCGTGCCGTACTCGCTGACGACCTCCGCGAAGAGCGCCTGCTTGTCGCCGAACGCCGCGTACAGGCTGGGGGCGCCGATGCCCATCACGCGGGTGAGGTCGGAGACGGAGGTCGCCTCATAGCCGTGCTCCCAGAAGGCCATGATCGCCTTCTCGAGCGCGGTTTCCCGGTCGAAGGAGCGGGGGCGGCCACGCGCCCTGCCCTTCGTCCTCACCTGCTCGCCGGTCTCCTCGATTCCCACCATGGGGTTCATTTTATAGCGGGTGCTAGAGAAATGTCGGCGGGGTGTTGTACGGTCTTTTTGTAGCGATCACTAGACAAACGTGAGGGGGCGTCGACATGGGCGTGCTTGCCGGCAGGACGGCACTGGTGACGGGCGCGAGCAGGGGGATCGGGCGAGGGATCGCCGAGCGGCTGGGGCGTGACGGGGCGAGGGTCGCGGTGCACTACGGCAGGAGCGAGGCGGCCGCGAAGGAGACGGTCGCCGCGATCGAGGCGGCGGGCGGCTCGGCGTTCGCGATCGGCGTCGAGCTGGGGCTGCCGGGGGACGCGGAGGCGTTGTGGGAGGAGTTCGACCGGCACGCGGACGGGCTGGACATTCTGGTGAACAACGCCGGGATCGGTGCGTCCCGGCCGATCGGGGAGATCGACGAGGAGGAGTACGACCGGGTCTTCGCGGTCAATGTGAAGGCACCGTTCTTCATCGCCAAGCACGGCCTGGCGCGGCTGCGCGACGGCGGACGGGTCATCAACATCTCGTCGGGACTGGCCCGGACCGCGGCGATGCCGAACAACATGGCGTACGCCATGACGAAGGGCGCCCTCGACGTCTTCTCCCGCGACCTGTCCAAGGTGCTGGGCTCGCGGAACATCACGGTGAACTCGGTGGCGCCGGGGATCATCGACACCGACAACACGTATGAGCTGCTGCATGCGAGCGAGGAGGCGTGGGGCGAGGCAGCGGCGATATCCGCGCTCGGGCGCGTGGGTGAGACGGCCGATGTGGCGGAAGTGGTGGCGTTTCTGGCGTCCGAGGGGGGACGGTGGGTGACCGGGAGCTGGGTGGATGCGACGGGGGGTTCGCTGACCTGAGGGACGGCCGCCGATGCTCCGGATCACCTGGGACACAAGGCCCCTCTCTGTTAGATTGGTCTAAACCACATAGCCCCTTCGGGTCCCCCAGAGCCCTCTTCTCAGATCGGCAGGCCCAGCGTGGAAGTTGTCATCGTTCCGGACGCCAAGGCGGGTGGCGAGCTGATCGCCGAGGCCATGGCGCAACTCCTGCGGCGCAAGCCCGATGCCCTGCTCGGCGTGGCCACCGGGTCGACGCCGCTGCCCATCTATGAGGCGCTGGCCGCCAAGGTGAAGTCCGGTGCCGTGGATGCCTCTCGGGCGCGGATCGCCCAGCTCGACGAGTACGTGGGGCTGCCGGCCGAGCATCCGGAGTCGTACCGCTCGGTGCTGCGGCGGGAGGTGCTGGAGCCGCTGGGGCTCGGGATGGACGCGTTCATGGGGCCGGACGGTACGGCTGAGGACGTGCAGGGGGCGTGCGAGGCGTATGACGCCGCGTTGGGCGCCGCCGGTGGGGTGGATCTGCAGTTGCTCGGGATCGGGACGGACGGGCACATCGGGTTCAACGAGCCGTGCTCGTCGCTGGCCTCACGGACTCGGATCAAGACGTTGACCGAGCAGACGCGGGTGGACAACGCGCGGTTCTTTGACGGGGACATCGAGCAGGTGCCGCATCACGTCATCACTCAGGGGATCGGGACGATCCTTGAGGCTCGGCATCTGGTGCTGCTTGCCACGGGTGAGGGGAAGGCGGATGCGGTGGCGGCGACGGTGGAGGGGCCGGTTGCCGCGGTGTGTCCGGCGTCGGCGTTGCAGTTGCATCCGCATGCGACGGTTGTTGTGGATGAGGGGGCCGCGTCGAAGTTGAAGCTGGGGGATTACTTTCGGCATACGTTTGCCAATAAGCCGGAGTGGCAGGGGATCTGAGCGTCTGCCGGGTTCGGTTTCTGACCAGGTGCGGCGCCGTCGTGGCTTGTCGCGCCCACGCGGCGGAGCCGCAAATTGATACAGCCCCGCGCCCCTGAGTACAGACAGGCGCCGGTCCCTGTCCAGGAACCGGCGCCTTCGTCCTCGTACTCCTCACACTCCCGCTATGACCTCCGCCGCCGCCCGTCCGCACACCCGTGCCGCCCCGTGCGTCGCGATGTGCAGGGCGCCCCTCGGGGTTGCCTGGGGTACGCCCATTTCGACCACGATGGTGTCGGGGCGTTCCTGTAGCAGCGTGTCGAGGGCCTCTGACATCCAGGTGTGGCGGTGTTCGTCGCGGACGACGGCGATGATGCGGTGGCCGTTCGCTGCGGCGAGGGCCTTGGGGGCTGCCTCGTCGCCTGTGAAGCTGCCTGTTTCCGTGCCGGGGAGCAGGCGGGTCAGTTCTGCGGCGACGCCCCAGGGGGTTTCGTCGCCGACGGCTATGTTCGCGACCGGGGTGAAGGCGGCTACGTAGGGGGCCTTGGTGAGGGGGGCGTAGGGCTCCGCGGCCGTCACTGTCAGGGCGCGGCGGGCCGCGATGAGGCCGATGTCTCCTCGGGGCTCGCCCGTGGTCCTCGTCGGGGCCTCGGACGTCCAGTGGGCCAGCGCGCGGACGCGTTGTGCCGCGTCCGCCAGGCGTTCCTCGGGGAGTTGGCCCGAGCGGACGGCTGAGACGAGGGCGTCGCGCAGGCGGCGTACCGTCTCGTCGTCCGCGAGGCCGCCGCCCACGCAGATCGCGTCGGCGCCGGCGGCGATGGCGAGGACGCTGCCGCGTTCGATGCCGTAGGCGGCGGCGATGGCCTGCATCTCCATGCCGTCGGTGACGATCAGGCCGTCGTAGCCGAGCCGGCCGCGCAGCAACTCCGTCAGGACCGGGCGGGAGAGGGTGGCCGGGCGGTCCGGGTCCAGGGCCGGAACCAGGATGTGAGCGCTCATCACCGCGCGGGTACCGGCGGCGATGGCGGCGCGGAACGGGGAGAGTTCGCGGGACGACAGCACCGAGGCGTCGGCGTCGATGCGGGGCATCGCGTGGTGGGAGTCGACCGCGGTGTCGCCGTGGCCCGGGAAGTGCTTGGTGCAGGCCGCGACTCCGGCCGACTGGAGGCCGGTGACGTAGGCGGCGGTGTGGCGGGCGACGAGGTCCGTGTCGGCGCCGAAGGAGCGGACGCCGATGACCGGGTTGGAGGGGTTGGAGTTCACGTCGGCGGACGGCGCCCAGTTGAGGTTCACTCCGCACTCGGCGAGACGGCGGCCGAGTTCGTACGCCACCTCCTCGGTGAGCGAGACGTCGTCGACCGCGCCCAGCGCATGGTTGCCGGGGAACGAGGAACCGGTCCGCACCTCCAGGCGGGTGACATCGCCGCCCTCCTCGTCGATCGCGACCAGCACATCGTCGCGTTCGGCGCGCAACTGGGCGGTGAGTGCGGCCAGTTGGTCGGGGGAGGCGATGTTGCGGCCGAACAGGCCGACGGAGGCCAGGCCCTCGCCGAGGCGGCGCAGCAGCCAGTCGGGGGCGGTGGTGCCCGGGAAGCCGGGCTGGAGGACAGTCAGCGCATCGCGCGTCAGGGTGTCGGTGCCGCTGGCGAATGTCGTCATCGGGTGGCGTTATCCCTTCACGGCGCCGGCCGTCAGGCCGCTGACAGCCCTGCGTTGCAGGAAGACGAAGAGGATCAGGATCGGGATGGCGAAGAGCGAGGACGCCGCCATCGTCGCGCCCCAGTCGTTGCCGAAGGCGGTCTGGAAGCTGGACAGCCACAGGGGCAGGGTCTGGGCCTCGGTCTCCTTGTTCAGCACCAGGACCAGGGGGAATTCATTCCATGCGGTGATGAAGCCGAAGAGTGAGGTGGACATCAGGCCGGGGGCCAGCAGCGGAAGAATCACCTTGCGGAACGCCTGGGCGCGGGTGCAGCCGTCGACCATCGCGGCCTCTTCCAGGTCCCGGGGCACGGCGGCGACGAAGCCACGCAGGGTCAGGATGGTGAAGGGCAGGATCATCATCATGTAGAAGACCGTCAGCGGCACGAGGCTGTTCAGCATCGACGCGTCCCGCACGATCATGTACATCGCGATGATCATGACTTCCCAGGGCGCCATCTGGGCCAGCATGAAGCCGATGACGAAGCCGCGCCGCCCCCTGAACCGCATCCGGGCGAGGGCGAAGGCGCCCGCGAGCGCGATGACCAGGGACAGAGCGACTGCGCACAGCGTGACGATCAGCGAGTTGGTGACGTACGTCCAGAAGTGGTCGACGCCCGTTGCCGTCTTGAAGTGCTCGAGGGTGATGTCCGTCGGGAACCAGACCGGGGTCTCCGAGATGATGTCGCCGGTCGGCTTGAAAGCCGTGGAGAACATCCAGTACACGGGGAAGACGAAGCCGATGAACAGGACGACGGCCGTGACGTTGGGCCACAGGCGGCCGAAGAGCGAGCGGTTCACAGCTCGTCCTCCTCTTGCTTGAGCACGATCCGCAGGTAATAGGCGGTGAGGCCGAGCAGGATCAGGATGGTCAGGACGGCGATCGCGGCGCCCATGCCGTAGTGCTGGTTGCCGACGCCCTCGATGTAGGCGTAGACGGGCAGGATCTCGGTGAGCCGGTCAGGGCCGCCGCCGTTGATGGTGAAGACCTGCACGAACGCCTTGAAGACCCAGATGATCTCCAGGAACGTCGTGGCGTAGAGGAAGGGGCGCAGGAAGGGGAGTGTGACGGTGGTGAAGCTCTTCCACGCGCCCGCGCCGTCGAGCGCCGCGGCCTCGTAGAGCTCACCGGGAATGGTGGTGGTGGCCGCGTACAGATTGATCGCGACGAACGGGATCGACATCCAGACGATCAGCACGGTCACCACGAAGAACGTCGACATCTGGCTGCTGGTCCAGCTGTAGTCGGCCATGGAGTGCCAACCCAGCTTGTCCAGGACCCAGTTGACGACGCCGAAGCGCTGCGCGAACAGCCACTGGTAGACGGTGGTCCCGGCGACCACGGGCATCGCCCAGGCCAGCACGAGCCCGATCATCAGGGTGACCCGCATCCGGTTGCCGAGGCGGGCGAGCAGCATGCCGACCAGCGCGCCGAGGACCATGATCAGGACGACGTTGACCGCCGTGAACAGGATCGAGCGCAGGGTGACGCGCCAGAAGTCCTCCCCGGTGAGGACCTCTTTGTAGTTGTCGATGCCGTTCCACTCGGTGACGTGCTGGATCAGCTGCGCCATGTTGAGGTTCTGGAACGACAGCAGGACGTCCTTCAGCAGCGGCCAGCCGAGCAGGAGCACGGTGGCCACGCAGGCCGGCAGCAGCAACAGATACGGCGTGAGCGCTCCGGCGCGCGACGCGGCTCGGGGTCCGGCGGACCCGCTCTTGGCCCTCTTGACCACGTCCACCGGACCGGAGGGCGGCCGTTCGGTATCGGTCTGCACGGTCATGCTCGCGATCTCTCTTCTCGACCTGCCTGAACGGTGGGGGCGGGACCGTGACGGCCCCGCCCCCAGTGCCCTCACTGCTGCTGCGACAGGCGCTTGTTGAACTCGTCCTCGACCTGCGCCGCGGCATCGGCCGGGGACTTACCGTTCAGCACGGCGGTCATGTACGTCTTGATCGGGTTGGGCGCGTTCTCCACGGCGGCCCACTCCGGGATCAGCGGCGTGGTGCCACCGCCCGCGGCGGCCGGCGCGGCGGCCTCGGCGACGACGTTGCCCTTGAGGTTGGTCTGCAGCGACTCCTTGTTCGGGATGACGCCGTTGAGCTTGGCCAGCTGGCCCTCGTACTTGTCGGACAGGGCGATCTTCAGGAACTCCTTGGCGAGTTCCTGCTTCTCGCTGCCCGCGGCGACCGCGAGGTTGGAGCCGCCGAGGAAGACGCCCTCGGGCTTGTCGGCCGTGGCACCCGGGATGGTGAAGTAGCCGATGTCCTTCTCGATCTTCTTGTTGGCCTCGATCGCGATGCCGGCCTCCCAGCCCATCCCGATGAAGGCACCGACGTTGCCCTTGCCGAAGACCTCGCCCTGCTGCGGGGTGGCCTCGTCCTTGTCCTTGGGCGCCTTGGACAGCGCCTGGAACTTCTTGTACGTCTCCATGGCGGCGGCGACCTTCGGGTCGGCCAGGTTGGAGACGTACTTGTCGCCGTCCTTCTTCACCAGTTCGGCGCCCTCACCGATGGTCAGGCCGACGAAGTGGTACCAGTTCTGGCCGGGCAGGTAGATCGGCTCGGCGTCGGTCTTCTCGCCGATCTGCTTGAGGTCGGCGTAGAACTCGTCGCGGGTCTTGGGGGTGTCCTTGATGCCCGCCTCCGCCCAGACCTTCTTGTTGTAGAGGACGACGCGGTTGGCGAAGTACCACGGGGCGGCGTACTGCTTGCCGTCATAGATGGACGACTCGTTGAGCGCCTCGGTCCAGTCGGCGCCGATCTCGGACTTCAGGTCGGCCAGGTCGGCGAGGCCGCCCGTCTTGGCGTAGGCCGGGGTCTGGGTGTTGCCGATCTCGAAGACGTCCGGCGGGTTCTCCTCCGACAGGGCGGTGGTCAGCTTCTGCTGGATGCCGTTCCACTGCTGGATCTCGAACTTGACCTTGGCCTTGGTCTGCTTCTCGAAGGCCGTGGCGACATCCTTCTGCCACTGATCGGGCGAGGAGCCGTCCATCACCCACACCGTGAGTGTCTGGCCCGCGTAGCCGTCCGCCGCGGTCTTGTCCCCGCCGTCGCCGTTGTCACTCCCGCACGCCGCGAGGGACACCATCATGCCCGCGATACCGATCGCGACTGTCAGCTTGCGCTTCACGCCACCCTCCTCAGGGATGCCCCCCCGTACCGCCATCGGGGCCGGGACTGGACCAATGGTGTAGACCAGTACCGGGAGCCTGGACCAGACCAAGGCGCCTGTCAAGGGTGTTCGAAACGGCTCCGACCAGCCGTTATGCGACCTACATATGCAGGAACCTTTAAGTAAGAAGACAGCGAAATCAGCGCGCGCGGAGTACTGTCGTCCGCTAGACCACTTACTCTGTGGACTAGACCAAAAGAGGCGGCGACGGTATACAGAGGGGATCACGATGTGACCCGCATCCGGAGCCGGGAAGGCAGAGCATGAGCACCGACGTCAGCAGTGCGGAGAACGAGGGTGGGGCCACCGTCCGTACCGCGCGCGTGCCCAAGTACTACCGCCTGAAGAAGCATCTCCTCGACATGACGGAGACACAGGCGCCCGGCACACCGGTCCCGCCCGAGCGCACGCTCGCCGCGGAGTTCGACACCTCGCGCACCACCGTGCGCCAGGCACTCCAGGAACTCGTCGTCGAGGGACGCCTGGAGCGGATCCAGGGCAAGGGCACGTTCGTGGCCAAGCCCAAGGTCTCGCAGGCGCTCCAACTCACCTCGTACACCGAGGACATGCGCGCCCAGGGCCTCGAACCCACCTCGCAGCTCCTCGACATCGGCTACATCACTGCCGACGACCGCCTCGCCGATCTGCTCGACATCACGGCCGGCGGCCGGGTGCTGCGCATCGAGCGGCTGCGCATGGCCAACGGCGAGCCGATGGCCATCGAGACGACCCACCTCAGCGCCAAGCGCTTCCCGGCACTCAGGCGCAGCCTCGTGAAGTACACCTCCCTCTACACCGCCCTCGCCGAGGTCTACGACGTCCATCTCGCCGAGGCCGAGGAGACCATCGAGACCTCCCTGGCCACCCCCCGCGAGGCCGGCCTCCTCGGCACCGACGTCGGCCTGCCGATGCTGATGCTGTCCCGCCACTCACTGGACCGGGAAGGCCAGCCGGTGGAGTGGGTGCGCTCGGTGTACCGGGGGGACCGCTACAAATTCGTGGCTCGGCTGAAGCGGCCCGCGGAGTAGAACGCCGGGCAGAGCGGGATCGGCTGGGGGTCCGGAGGCCGCGCGGCGGCAGCCGCACATCGATGCAGCCCCGGGACAATGCAGCGTGGCTCGGCTCAAGCGGCCCCAGGAATAAGGGCCGTTCGTAGAGCGAACACCTGCACGCGGTGTAGCGCAGATCACATTCCTGTTCTACGGTCCTCCCGTCATCGCATGGACGGGAGGGCGAGCCGGTGCGCACCGCGAACGTTCGAACGATCGTCATCTGGAGTCTTGTCGCGCTGGTCGGAGCCGTCGGCTGGGCGGTGCTCGCGCTGGCCAGGGGCGAGGACGTGTCCGCCGCCTGGATGGTCGCGGCGGCCCTCGGCTCGTACGCGATCGGCTACCGCTTCTACGCCAAGTTCATCGCGTACAAGGTGCTCAAGGTCGACAAGACCCGGGCCACTCCGGCGGAACGGCTGAACAACGGCATCGACTTCCACCCCACCGACCGCCGGGTCCTGCTGGGCCACCACTTCGCCGCGATCGCGGGCGCCGGCCCGCTGGTCGGGCCGGTCCTCGCGGCGCAGATGGGCTATCTGCCGGGCACGATCTGGATCATCGTCGGCGTCATCTTCGCGGGCGCGGTCCAGGACATGGTGGTGCTGTTCTTCTCCACGCGGCGGGACGGCAGGTCGCTGGGACAGATGGCGCGGGAGGAGATCGGCCCGTTCGGCGGCGCGGCGGCGCTGCTCGCCGCCTTCGCCATCATGATCATCCTGCTCGGGGTGCTGGCGCTGGTCATCGTCAACGCCCTCGCGCAGTCCCCGTGGGGCACCTTCTCCATCGCGATGACGATCCCGATCGCGCTGCTGATGGGCTTCTACCTGCGCGTACTGCGCCCCGGCCGGGTCGCCGAGGTCTCCCTCATCGGCGTCGCGCTGCTGCTCTTCGCACTGGTCTCGGGCCGCTGGGTCGCCGAGTCGTCGTGGGCCGACACCTTCACCCTCGCGCCCTCCACGCTGGTCATCTGGCTGGTGGCGTACGGCTTCATCGCCTCGATCCTGCCGGTGTGGATGCTGCTCGCGCCGCGCGACTACCTGTCCACGTTCATGAAGATCGGCACGATCCTGCTCCTCGCGCTCGGCGTCGTGATCGCGCTGCCGACGCTGAAGATGCCGGCGGTCACGGACTTCGCCTCGCGCGGTGACGGGCCGGTGTTCGCGGGCTCACTCTTCCCCTTCGTCTTCATCACGATCGCCTGCGGTGCCCTGTCCGGCTTCCACTCGCTCATCTCGTCCGGTACGACGCCGAAGATGATCCAGAAGGAGACGCAGGTCCGGATGATCGGCTACGGCTCCATGCTGATGGAGTCGTCGGTCGCGATCATGGCGCTGGTGGCGGCGAGCATCATCGACCCGGGCCTGTACTTCGCGATGAACGCGCCGTCCGGCGTCATCGGCACGACGGTGGAGAACGCCTCGCAGGTGGTGGGCAGTTGGGGCTACCAGATCACCCCCGCCGAACTCGCCAAGGCGGCCCAGGACGTGGAGGAGTCGACGCTGCTGTCCCGCACCGGCGGCGCACCCACGCTCGCCGTCGGGGTCTCGCAGATCTTCTCCGAGGTGACCGGCGGAAGCCTCAAGGCCTTCTGGTATCACTTCGCGATCATGTTCGAGGCGCTGTTCATCCTGACCGCGCTGGACGCCGGCACCCGCGTGGGCCGCTTCATGCTCCAGGACACCCTCGGCAACATCTACCGGCCGTTCAAGAACGTCAGCTGGAAGCCCGGCCTGATCATCACCAGCGCCATCGTGTGCGGGCTGTGGGGCTACTTCCTTTGGGTCGGCGTCCATGAACCCCTCGGCGGAATCAACCAGCTCTTCCCGATCTTCGGCATCTCCAACCAGTTGCTGGCCGCCGTCGCCCTGGCCGTCTGCACGACCCTGCTGGTGAAGTCGGGGCGTCTCAAGTGGGCCTGGATCACCGGCGTTCCGCTCGTCTGGGACGCGACGGTCACCCTGACCGCCAGCTGGCAGAAGGTGTTCTCCTCCGATCCGAAGGTCGGCTTCTTCAAGCAGCGCCAGGTGTTCCAGGACGCCATCGA
This sequence comes from Streptomyces sp. NBC_00457, assembly GCF_036014015.1. Classification (NCBI taxonomy): domain Bacteria; kingdom Bacillati; phylum Actinomycetota; class Actinomycetes; order Kitasatosporales; family Streptomycetaceae; genus Streptomyces; species Streptomyces sp. NBC_00457. Next base: position 3,924,906 of record NZ_CP107905.1, read on the forward strand.
CCGGGGCGAGGTGCTGGCGCCCGCCAAGTCGATGGACGACATGCGCACCGTGGTCACCAACTCCACGGTGGACGGCGTCCTCACCGGGATCCTGGCGCTCCTGATCGTCGTCGTGATCGTCGACGCGACCCGCGTCTGCGTCCGGCACGTCCGCCGCCCGGCCCTGTCCACGCTGAGCGAGGCACCGTACGTCGAGTCCAAGATCGTCGCCCCGGCCGGGCTGATCCCGACCCGGGAGGAGAAGGAGGAGGAGCGCGATGCGGTCGGCAGTGGCACGGGCTCTTAGGGGCGTGCGCTGGTACGTGCGGGAGCTGACCGACGAGTCGGCGTACGACCGTTATGTCGCGCACGTACGGAAAGACCACCCTCAGGCCGAGGTGCCGTCCCGGCGTGACTTCGAGCGGATGCGCACGGACCGGCAGGAGGAGGACCCGCGCCAGGGCTTCCGCTGCTGCTGAACACGCCTGGTGAGCCCCCGAATGAGGATGCCCGGTGAGGATCGCGCCCGGAATGCGGACGAGGCCTTCCGCTTTCGCGACACCGTGACCTAGATTGCCTGCGCGTTACACAGGTGATCAGTGAGGGGACGGAGCCGGCGGATGTCACAAACATCGGAAGTGAACAGAGGGACGGTGACACCCGCCAGGGTCGTCATCGCGCTCTGCCTATTCGCGCCCTTCGTGGCGATGCTGTGGGTGGGTTCGTACGCGAAGGAAGACCCGGCCTTCATCGGCATCCCGTTCTTCTACTGGTACCAGATGGCCTGGGTGGTCCTCTCCACCGTGCTGACGATGGTCGCGTACAAGCTGTGGCAGCGTGACCAGCGGGCACGCAAGGGGGGTGCCGGAAAGTGAAGGACGGCGTGAACGGCGTCGCACTCGCCGTCTTCATCCTCTTCTTCGTGGCCGTCACGGTCATGGGCTTCTTGGCCTCGCGCTGGCGCAGGGCCGCGAACGACCAGACCCTGGACGAATGGGGCCTGGGCGGGCGCTCGTTCGGCACCTGGATCACCTGGTTCCTGCTCGGCGGCGACCTGTATACGGCGTACACCTTCGTCGCCGTACCGGCGGCGATCTACGCGGCGGGCGCGGCCGGCTTCTTCGCGGTGCCCTACACGATCCTCATCTACCCGATGATGTTCGTCTTCCTGCCGCGGCTGTGGTCGGTCTCGCACAAGCACGGCTACGTCACCACGTCGGACTTCGTCCGGGGCCGCTACGACTCCAAGGGGCTGTCACTGGCGGTCGCCGTCACCGGCATCCTCGCCACGATGCCGTACATCGCGCTCCAACTGGTCGGCATCCAGGCCGTCCTTGACGTGATGGGCGTCGGCGGCGGCGAGGACACCAACTGGTTCATCAAGGACCTGCCGCTGCTGATCGCCTTCGGCGTGCTGGCCGCGTACACGTACTCCTCGGGTCTGCGGGCGCCTGCGCTGATCGCGTTCGTGAAGGACGCGCTGATCTACATCGTCATCGCGGTCGCGGTCATCTACATCCCGATCAAGCTGGGCGGGTTCGACGACATCTTCGCCAAGGCGAGCGCCGCGTTCAGCCAGACCAACCCGGCGACGGGCGCGCCACGCGGTGCGACGGTCCCGGGCGACGCGACCCAGTGGACGTACGCCACCCTGGCCCTCGGCTCGGCGCTCGCGCTGTTCATGTACCCGCACTCGGTGACGGCCGTGCTCTCCAGCCGCAGCCGTGACGTCATCCGCCGCAACTCCACGATCCTGCCGCTGTACTCGCTGATGCTGGGCCTGCTCGGTCTGCTCGGCTTCATGGCGATCGCGGCCGGAATCAAGGTGGAGAACGGCCAGTTGGCGATCCCGCAGCTGTTCGAGACCATGTTCCCCGACTGGTTCGCGGGCGTGGCCTTCGCGGCGATCGGCATCGGCGCGCTGGTGCCGGCGGCGATCATGTCCATCGCGGCGGCCAACCTCTTCACCCGCAACATCTACAAGGACTTCATCAAGCCGGACGCCACACCGGCGCAGGAGACCAAGGTCTCCAAGCTGGTGTCCCTGCTGGTGAAGGTGGGCGCACTGGTCTTCGTCCTGACCATGGACAAGACGGTGGCGATCAACTTCCAACTGCTGGGCGGCATCTGGATCCTCCAGACCTTCCCGGCCCTGGTCGGCGGCCTCTTCACCCGCTGGTTCCACCGCTGGGCCCTGCTCGCCGGCTGGGCGGTCGGCATGATCTACGGCACGGTCGCCGCGTACGGCGTCGCCTCCCCGACCCAGGACCACTTCGGCGGCTCCAACAAGGAGATCCCCGGCATCGGCGAGATCGGCTACATCGGCCTCACGGCGTTCGTCCTGAACGTGCTGGTGACGGTCGTCCTCACCTTCGCCCTCAAGGCGATGAAGGCCCCCGAGGGCGTGGACGAGACAAGCCCGGAGGACTACACAGGCGAGGCGGGCGACCCGGGAGTCAAGACGGAACTGCCGCCGGCTACGGCGGCTGCAGCGCCCCATTAGGGGCGCGGGGCTGTATCGATTTGCGGCTCCGCCGCGTGGGCGCGACCAGCCACGACGAACCCGCAGCGGGCCGCCGAAATCAAGCACCACGGCGGCCCGCTCTTCATGCACACTCACCCGCATGGACATAGTGATCCGGCGCGTAGAACCCACCGAATACGGAACCCTCGGCGACATCACAGCCCAGGCCTACCTCCAGGACGGCCTCCTGACCTTCGGCGAGAGCGACTGGTACCTCGGTGAGCTGAAGGACGTGGCGAAGCGCGCCGCCGCGGCCGACGTTCTCGTAGCCACACAGGGCGACCAACTCCTCGGCGGAGTCACCTTCGTCCCCTCCCCCGGCCCCATGGCCGAACTCGCCCGCCCCGGAGAGGCGGAGATCCGCATGCTGGCCGTGGCCCGGGCGGCCCGCGGAAGGGGCGCCGGAGAGGCCCTCGTCCGCGCGTGCGTCGAGCGGGCGAAAGCGACGGACGGCTGCACCGGCATGGTCCTGTCGACCCAGCCCTCGATGCACGCAGCCCACCGCATCTACGAACGTCTCGGCTTCACCCGAGCCCCGGAACGCGACTGGAACCCGATCCCGGAGCAGCCCGAGTTCACTCTCCTCACTTATCAGTTGACGCTCTGAAGCCGACCGCGACACAACATGTAGGGGTGTCACCGGAGCCGGGCACAAGATGTATGCTCATGCTCGCTGTCGCCGCAGGGGAATCCGGTGCGAATCCGGAACTGTCCCGCAACGGTGTACTCATGCGTGTTCATACACGTATGGGAGTCAGTCCGAGGACCTGCCGACAGCGCGCCCGGCCACCCGGCCGGTGCGCCCGACGTCCGGGCCTCGTGGAATGGGCCGGTGGGCGCGACGCCATGTGCGCTCGTGTGCTGCCCCCTGCCCTCCGCAAGGCCCCGTGCCGAGCGAGGGAGAGCCCCACGTGACCATCGCGCCAGCCGAACCGGCCTCAGCGATCCAGGACACCGACGGTCCGGGAACCGCACTGCTGCGGACCCTGACCGAGCTGACCGCCGACCTCCCCGACGCCGACCCCGGCCGGGTCGCCGCCGCCGCGCTGCGCGGCAGGTCGGCCCGGGCGGACGAGTCGGAGTTGCGCGAGCTGGCCACCGAGGCCGCGGCCGGCCTCATCTCGGAGGACCCCGTGTACTCCCGGCTGGCCGCCCGTCTCCTGACGATCGGCATCGCCGCCGAGGCGGCCTCGCAGGGTGTCACGTCGTTCTCCGAGTCGGTCGCCGTCGGCCATCGCGAGGGCCTCATCGCCGACCGCACCGCCGAGTTCGTACGGCTGCACACGGCCCGCCTGGACCACCTGATCGACCCTGCGGCCGACGACCGCTTCGGCTACTTCGGCCTGCGCACCCTGCACAGCCGCTACCTCCTCCGGCACCCCATCACCCGCAAGGTGATCGAGACGCCCCAGCACTTCATGCTCCGGGTCGCCGCAGGTCTGGCCGAAGACGACACCGCCCGCTCCGTCGACGAAGTCGCCGCGCTCTACGGGCTGATGAGCCGCCTCGACTACCTCCCCTCCTCCCCCACCCTCTTCAACTCCGGCACCCGGCACCCCCAGATGTCGTCCTGCTACCTCCTCGACTCACCCAAGGACGAGCTGGACTCCATCTACGACCGCTACCACCAGGTGGCCCGCCTCTCGAAGCACGCCGGCGGCATCGGCATCGCCTACTCCCGCATCCGCGCCCGCGGTTCACTGATCCGCGGCACGAACGGGCACTCCAACGGCATCGTCCCGTTCCTGAAGACCCTGGACGCCTCGGTCGCCGCCGTGAACCAGGGCGGCCGGCGCAAGGGCGCGGCGGCGGTGTACCTGGAGACCTGGCACTCCGACATCGAGGAGTTCCTGGAGCTGCGCGACAACACCGGTGAGGACGCCCGCCGTACGCACAATCTGAACCTGGCGCACTGGGTCCCGGACGAGTTCATGCGCCGGGTCAACGCGGACGGCGTGTGGTCCCTCTTCTCCCCCGCCGACGTGCCCGAACTGACCGACCTGTGGGGCGAGGAGTTCGACGCCGCGTATCAGAAGGCGGAGGCCGCGGGGCTCGCGCGCAAGACCATCCCGGCCCGTGATCTGTACGGCCGCATGATGCGCACCCTCGCGCAGACCGGCAACGGCTGGATGACCTTCAAGGACGCCGCCAACCGCACCGCCAACCAGACCGCCGAGCCCGGCCATGTCGTCCACTCCTCCAACCTCTGCACGGAGATCCTGGAGGTCACGGACGACGATGAGACGGCGGTGTGCAACCTGGGGTCGGTCAACCTCGGCGCGTTCGTGAACGACGGGGACATCGACTGGGAGCGGCTGGACGAGGCCGTCCGCACCGCCGTCACCTTCCTCGACCGCGTCGTCGACATCAACTTCTACCCGACCGAGCAGGCGGGCCGGTCCAACGCCAAGTGGCGTCCCGTGGGCCTCGGCGCGATGGGCCTCCAGGACGTCTTCTTCAAGCTGCGCCTGCCCTTCGACTCACCCGAGGCCAAGGCCCTCTCCACCCGCATCGCCGAGCGCATCATGCTGGCTTCGTACGAGGCCTCCGCCGACCTCGCCGAGCGCAACGGCCCCCTCCCCGCCTGGCAGAAGACCCGTACCGCCAAGGGTGTCCTGCACCCCGACCACTACGACGTCGAGCTGACCTGGCCCGAGCGCTGGGCGGCCCTGCGCGAACGCATCGCCGAAGTCGGCCTGCGCAACTCGCTGCTCCTGGCCATCGCGCCCACCGCCACCATCGCGTCCATCGCCGGTGTGTACGAGTGCATCGAGCCGCAGGTCTCCAACCTCTTCAAGCGCGAGACCCTGTCCGGCGAGTTCCTCCAGGTCAACTCGTACCTGGTGAACGAACTCAAGGCACTCGGCGTCTGGGACGCCCGCACCCGCGAGGCGCTGCGCGAGGCGAACGGCTCGGTGCAGGACTTCGCCTGGATCCCCGAGGACGTACGGCGGCTCTACCGCACGGCGTGGGAGATCCCGCAGCGCGGACTGATCGACATGGCCGCCGCCAGAACCCCCTTCCTGGACCAGTCCCAGTCCCTGAACCTCTTCCTGGAGACGCCGACCATCGGAAAGCTCTCCTCGATGTACGCGTACGCCTGGAAGTCCGGGCTGAAGACGACGTACTACCTGCGCTCCCGCCCGGCGACCCGCATCGCCCGCGCGGCACAGGCGACGCTCCCCGTCCAGCAGGTGACCTCTGAAGACGCCGTCGCCTGCTCCCTGGAAAACCCCGAGTCCTGCGAGGCCTGCCAGTAATGACCACCCGTAACCAGCATCTCCTCGACCCGGGCTTCGAGCTGACCCTGCGCCCCATGCGCTACCCCGACTTCTACGAGCGCTACCGGGACGCCATCAAGAACACCTGGACCGTGGAGGAGGTCGACCTCCACTCGGACGTCACCGACCTCGCCAAGCTCACGCCCGACGAACAGCACCTGATCGGCCGACTCGTCGCCTTCTTCGCGACGGGTGACTCGATCGTCGCCAACAACCTGGTGCTGACGCTCTACAAGCACATCAACTCCCCCGAGGCGCGCCTGTATCTCTCAAGGCAGCTCTTCGAGGAGGCCGTCCACGTCCAGTTCTATCTGACGCTGCTGGACACCTACCTCCCCGATCCGGAGGACCGGGCCGCCGCGTTCGACGCCGTGGAGAACATCCCGTCCATCCGCGAGAAGGCCGGGTTCTGCTTCAAGTGGATCAACGAGGTCGAGAAGCTGGACCGCCTGGAGACGCAGGCCGACCGGCGCCGCTTCCTGCTCAACCTCATCTGCTTCGCGGCGTGCATCGAGGGCCTGTTCTTCTACGGGGCCTTCGCGTACGTCTACTGGTTCCGCAGCCGGGGTCTGCTGCACGGCCTGGCGACCGGCACCAACTGGGTGTTCCGCGACGAGACGATGCACATGTCCTTCGCGTTCGACGTGGTCGACACGGTCCGCAAGGAGGAGCCGGAGCTCTTCGACGACCAGCTCGAGCAGCAGGTCACCGACATGCTGAGGGAGGCCGTCGAGGCCGAGCTGCAGTTCGCGCGCGACCTGTGTGGTGACGGCCTCCCGGGGATGAACACGGAATCGATGCGGCAGTACCTGGAGTGCGTCGCCGACCAGCGACTCAGTCGCCTCGGTTTCGCTCCGGTGTACGGCTCCGAGAACCCCTTCTCCTTCATGGAGTTGCAGGGGGTTCAGGAACTCACCAACTTCTTCGAGCGGCGTCCTTCGGCGTACCAGGTGGCGGTGGAGGGCACCGTCGACCTGGACGAGGACTTCTGAGTCTTCCGTTCCGCCTCCCTCAGTTGTCGGTCGATCCGGCGGTCGTGGAGCGCCCCCACGATCGCCGGACCGCCGAGGAGGGAGAAGAGAATCACGAGGGCCATGAGTTCGAGGAATGTGTTCATGCGGTAAGTCTCGTACTGGCATGACACTCCTGACAGTGGCAGGACTGTCATGCACCCTCGAATTACTGCCACGGCGGTGGCACACTGGCAGCATGCTGAAGAACGTGGCCGTCGCCCTGCTCGACGGAGTTCACCCCTTCGAACTCGGTGTGGTCTGTGAGGTCTTCGGCCTCGACCGCAGCGACGAGGGGCTGCCGGTGTACGACTTCGCGGTCGTCTCGGCGGAAGGACCCGCGCTGCGCACCCATGTCCCCGGGTTCACGGTCTCCACGCCGTACGGGCTCGAGCGGCTCGACGAGGCGGATCTGATCGCCGTACCGGCGGGAAGCGACTACATCGGCCGGGACTATCCGGACGAGCTGCTCGACGCCCTGGTCAGGGCCACGGACCGGGGCGCCCGGGTGCTCAGCGTCTGCTCCGGCGTCTTCGTCCTCGGTGCCGCCGGGCTGCTCGACGGGCGGCGGTGCGCGGTGCACTGGCGGCAGGCGGACGAATTGGCCCGGCGCTTCCCGCGCGCGATCATCGAGCCCGATGTGCTGTACGTCGACGAGGACCCGGTGATCACCTCGGCGGGCACGGCCGCCGGCATCGACGCCTGTCTGCACATCGTGCGCAAGGACGAGGGGCCGGAGGTCGCCAACGCCATCGCCCGGCGCATGGTCGTACCGCCGCACCGGGACGGCGGGCAGGCCCAGTTCATCGAGCGACCGCTGCCCCGGTCGCAGTGCGACACGGTCGGTGAGGTACTGGTGTGGATGGAGGAGCATCTCGACGAGGAGGTCACCGTCGAGCAGCTCGCCGCGCGGGCGCACATGTCGCCGCGCACCTTCGCCCGCCGCTTCCAGCAGGAGACCGGCACGACTCCCTACCGCTGGATCCTGCGCCAGCGCGTGCTGCTCGCCCAGCGGTTGCTGGAGGCGACGGACGAGACGGTGGACGCGATCGCGGCCCGCACCGGGTTCGGTACCGCGGCCGCGCTGCGCCATCAGTTCGTACGGTCGGTCGGGACCACCCCGCAGGCCTACCGGCGGACATTCCGGGGCCCCGAAGCGGCCTGACGCATCACCTCGCCACGGGCCTCAGCAGCAGTCGCTGCGGGCGCAGCGTGATGCCCACCCGCGTGCCGTCGTCGGAGCCCCGCACTTGCTCGAAGCGGTACTTGGTGGCCAGTGCCGCCGTGACCAGCGTCAGCTGGGCCATCGAGAAGTGGTCGCTGGGGCACTTGCGGTTGCCGACGCTGAAGGGGCTCATGGCGTACTTCGGCACTTCCTTGACCCGCTCGGGCAGCCAGCGGTCCGGGTCGAACTCCAGGTTGTGCCCATACGAGAGCGGATCGCGCTGGATCGCGTACGGGCTGTACACGATGTCGGCCCCGGCCGGAATGCGGTAGCCACCGAGTTCCGTGTCGGTCACCGCCCGTCGCGTCAATATCCATACGGCTGGGCGCAAACGCATGGCTTCGACGACGACATTGTTGGTGTGCCTGAGCTTACGGACGTCGTCGAATGCGACGGGCCGGCCGCCGGTCACGGATTCGACCTCCGCCTTCACCTTGTCCGCGTGTTCGGGTTGTTCCGCGAGCATGTGCAGCAGCCACATGATCGTGGACGCCACTGTTTCGCTGCCGGGGGTGAGTATCGCGACGACCTGGTCGTGGATCTCCTGTTCCCCGATGGGGTCGCCATTGTCGTCCTTCGCCTCCAGCAACGCCGTGAGCAAATCGTCCGGCCTTTGACCAGATGCCCGGCGTTCGGCGACGATCTCGTCGACCAGGAGATGCAAATCGGCCAGCGCCCGGTTGAATTTGCGGTTGGGCGGCAGAGGCAGCCGGTAGAGCGGTCCCAGCGGGACGACCATCCTCCGGTACATCCCACGGAACACGGTGGCGAGCGCGACACACAGCCGCTCCGCCCGCTCGTCCATGTAATCGCCACGCAGCAGACAGCGGGCGGCGATCCGCACCGCGATCCGGAAGGACTCGGACGTGCAGTCGATGGTCTCGCCGGGCTGCCAGCGCTCGGTCAGCCCATGCGCCTCCTCCTCCATGATCGGCCCGTACGCCGGGATGGCGTCGAGCCGGAAGGCGGGCTGGATGGTGCGGCGCTGACGCCGGTGCCGCGGGCCGTTCGCGGTGGCCACGCCCTCCTTGCCGAGCAGGCCTTCGAGCGACTCCCACAGCGGGCCGTCGATCTTGAAGTCGGGGCTCAGGGCCAGCGCTCCGGTGAGCGCCGGGGTGGTGACGGCGTAGACCGTCTTCGGGCCGAGCTTCAGCCGGACGACGTCGCCGTGCTCGCGCAGCCGGGCCATGAAGGCCAGCGGGTCGCGGACCAGTTTGAGGCCATGGCCGAGACCAGGGACCCCACCGCCCGCCAGGGGCGGCTCACGCAGCTCCGATGCCTCATGGTCCGGGGCTTCGGGCTTCACGGACTCGACGGTCATTTCTCACCTGCCGCTTCGTTGTCGACGTACGGGGGCGTGGACCGGTCGTCCCAGGAGTCGACCCGGTAGCGGCCGGACTCGTGGTGGAACCAATAGACCGTGCTGAACCAGTTCCGCATATTGCCGACGCAGGCCCGCACGGCGGCGCTCAATTCCTTTCCCCGCACCGTTCCGTCGTCGAGCCCGTCGGCGAAACGCAGGGCCTTCTTTTCGACGGCCAGGAATTCGGAGACGCATCCCTCTACGCGTCGCCGCACTTCCCTGATCGCCGCTTCCAGTGTCATCCCCTCATGCTTGATGAGACTGATTCCGAGATTGTGGACCTCATCGCCCGCGATTTCCTTGGGCAACGAACAGAGGTCGTTGTACCAGGCGGCGAATTCCTGGCTCAGCAGGGCCGCCCGGCGGTATACCGGGTGCTTCCGCACGGTGTCCGGCAGTTCCTGTCCCGCGCTCGGTTCCAGCAGATCCGTCCAGATCCAGTGCGCGAAAGTGAGGCGGCGCAGTGCGAGATATTCCTCGACCGTCGGGACGACTCCCTCGGTACGGTTGCGGAATTCCCGGTCGTACGCCTCGATCACCGCGTGGAAGTGCCGGGCGAATCGCGCGTTCCAGGTTTCGGGCAGGAACGAGTACAACCGCACCATGCTGTCCGCGAACCCCGCGACCAGGGGGTCCTCGTGGTGCAGATGGTCCTCGGGGGAATCGAGGGCCGTATGCAACCGGAACCTCAGCTGCCGCCAAGCGGCCGGCCGGCCGTGCACGATGTCGCGGTCGTGCCGGTCGTCCCAGACGAAGAACCACGCGCTGTAGTCCGCAATCGCCTGGAGGACGTCCTCGGGGGCGCCAATGTAGTAGCCCGCCATGAGGTCCGTGTAGCACAAGCCGTCGGCATATTCCTCCACCTTGTCCGCCGGCATGAGCCTTTTTTCCAGTAGCCAGGTGCGGGTCTTCTCCTGGAGCCTGGGCCAATACGGATGGAGTTGCCTGGGAAACGCTGCCTCGATCACCGGTAGAGAGAGCGATGGTGGGACCGCGACCGCCGTCGGTGTCGATGTGGTGCTGTGCGAGAAAGCATGCACGAACAAACCCCTCTCAGCCGCCAGTTGCACACACCCCTCCCGCCGTGCCGGGCGTGCGCCGTTGCGTATCCCCGCACTTCCATTCAGCACCACAACTGACCGATCTGGGAACGCATATGCTCCATTCACTACCCCACGGTGCCGAGAACGTCCCCTTGTGTGACTGAATATGGGTCACCGGCTGCACGCATACGATCGAATGTGCGACGGACATGCGAACGGCGCCTGGTCAGGAAGAGGACCCTGAACAGGCGCCGTACGGAAGGGAGTTGTGGGGCTCCAGTGGCCCCCGGCCGACTTCAGTCGTTCGCGACCACGGGGTAGCGGGGCTCGTTCTCGGCCATCTGCCGCAGCGCGTCCTTGCGTTCGCGCTTGGAGAGCCGGTCGATGTAGAGGTACCCGTACAGATGGTCCGTCTCGTGCTGCAAACACCGGGCGAAGTAGCCGGTGCCGCGCACCTTGATCGGGTTCCCCTGCTCGTCCTGACCGGTCACCTCGGCGTAGTCGGGCCGGGCGAGCGGTGCGTAGGCCGTCGGCACCGACAGACAGCCCTCGTTGCTGTCGTCCAGCCGACGCTGCTCGGCGGGCAGCTCGACCAGCTTCGGGTTGCAGACCACGCCCACGTGCCGGACGCCCTGGTCGTCCTGGCAGTCGTAGACGAAGACCTTCAGGTCGACGCCGACCTGGTTGGCGGCCAGGCCCACACCCTCGGCGGTCCGCTGCGAGGCGAACATGTCCGCGATCAGCTGCTGGAGCTCCTCGCTGAAGTCGGTGACGTCCCTGCACTCCTTGTGCAGCACCGGATTCCCGACGACGGTGATCGGACGCGAGGAGCCACGCTCACGCCAGGCGCTCTCGCGCTCCTCCGCGTCCTCGGTGTCGACGACAAACCCCTCGTCATCCACGGGAAGCACGCCCGCGTGCTGCTGCTCGGTGTCCTGCTGGGCCATGACCGACGATGCCTTCCTAAAACCAAACAAGCGTGAAGTTGCGGATACAGGGTACGTGGACGCGCCCCGTCAGGGGCGCGGGGAACTGCGCGACCAGCCACAACGGACCCGCAGCCGACCAACGACCTAGCAGACCTCTTCCAAATCCCGCCAGTCCCGAGAATCCGGGCTATCGGCAACCCACCCGTCCAACAGCCCCCGAACCAGCGAAGCCGGCGCAGCCACCCCGCACTCCCGCTCCGGCACCCACAACTGCCCATCCGTCCGATGCCCCAGCGGCCCAGGATGCCCCGGCTCACTGTGATCATGCGGATCCAGATGCTCCCCGTCACCCTCATCCGACGGCATCCGAGACTCCGAGCACATCCGACACAGCAACCGCACCGAAGACGACCAGTCCTCCGCAGCGAACCCCGCGTCCGCAGCCAACTGCTCCAACGCATCCCGGTCGGCCTCGCTGGCCGCCTCCAGCAGCACCACCCACGTCGGCACCGGCGACGGCGCCCACAGCTCGATCTCGTCGAACACGGGATACGCATGCCCCGCGGCGATGGTCCGCTCGCCATGCGGAACCCCGTCGTGCAGCACGACCTCACCCCAGCGCCGCCCCGACGACGGCAGCGGAATGGACAGCACCTCGATGCGCGCGGGATCGAGCCGCCGCCCCCACACCACCTCGGCCTCGCCCTCCGGCGACAGCCGTACGGCCGCACTGCCCAGGTCCATCCCGACGGGCTCCCCGGCAGCGCCGGGACCGCCCGGCACGCGCAGCCCGTACGCCTGCCAGGCACGGCGGGCCAGCGGCCAGTCCTGGAGCGCGGTGGCGGCGATGCCGACGTTCCACCAGTCAGGTGCCCCGGTCTCCCGGTCGAGCAGCGCGACGGCCCTGAGACCCGCGGCCCGCGCCTGCTCCCAGTCGTGCCGGAATTTGTGCAGCAGGGCCAGGTTGAACCAGGACTCGGAAAGCCAGGGCTCCAGATCGGCGGCCCGTGTCAGCAGCGCGCCCGCGTCCTCGTACCGACCGTCCCCGATCAGCGTGAACGCACGGTCGGTGGCCTGCCGCCAGGAGGCGGAGGGCCGGTGCCGTCCCTTGCCGAAGATCCTCACGATTCCCGCCTGCCAGTTCCGTGGAGTGGGCTGGCTGTGCCTTTCGCGCCCCCGGACACCCTCTCCTGCGCATCAAACCACGTACGGCTGGAGGGGCGCTCATTACCCATGGGTTACCCAGCCCCGGGCAGGGTCAGACAGTCCTTGGCCAGCACACGGGCCAGCGACTCGACCACCTCGGGTGCGTAGTCCCCGGCGGTCGCGAGCCGCAGCTCCTCCAGGGCCCGCAGCGGCCCGCCGGGACCGGCGTCCCGGGCCTTCTCCTCGTAGGCGTTGACCGCCCGTACGATCCGTGCGGCCACGGGCTGCTCCCGGCAGGGGTCGGCCTGCCGCTCCACGACCGTGGCGACCTGCGGGCTCACCCCGGTCTGCCGTACGACGGCCCCGCCGAGCAGGGCGATCCGCCGCTGCTCGGACGGCGGGAGCGCGGCGGTGGCGCCGGCCGGGACGGGGTCGACGAGGCTGAGCTGACCGATGTCGTGCATGAGTGCCGCGTACTCCAGGACGGTGAGGTCGGGCCCGGACAGCCCCATGTCGCGCCCTACCGCCCGGCTGAGCGCGGCCACCCGCCGGGCATGCCCCGCGGGGGTGTATCCGGCGATCTCGGTGGCGCGGGCGAGGGAGGCGATGGTCTGCCGGTAGGTGGTGCGGACGGCGGCGTAGCGCCGGAAGGAGAGCTGGGTGAGCAGCAGCGGCAGCGAGAAGACGGGCAGCGCCCACAGCCCCACGACGGCCACCGCGAGCGCCATCACCGCCCCGGTCGCGCACACCGCTGACCCGATCCCGAGCAGGCCCCGCAGCTCGTCCCGCAGCAGCGGCCCGAAGGGCCATCCGGTGCGGGAGTGCGCGAGGGCCGCGGCGAGGACGGCGTCGCACAGCGCGGTGAGCGTGAGCAGCGCGACGAGCAGCAGGGCGTACGCGGGTCCCGCGCCCTTGCCGAACGCGCCCTGGTTGTACAGGGGTTGGAAGCAGAAGGCGGCGAAGGCGACGGTCAGGATGCGCCGGGCCAGATGATCGGCCGTCGACCCCTGTCCCCGCGCGATGTGCGGCACGCTCCCGACGAGCGAGGCGGCGAGCACGACGGTGACGACCTGCGGGACTCCGTGTTCGGTGGCCCGTCCCGCGTCCTCCCCGAGCAGCGCGTACGCGAGCGCCCCCGCAGCCCCGAGCGGCGCGGACTCCCTGGCCTCGGCCCCGCTCCACCGGGCGAGTTCACCGAGGGCGACCAGGACGGCGAAGGCGAGGGCGACGCAGGGGTCGTCGAGGCCGGTCCAGAGGGTGTGTGCGAGGGAGGCGGCGGCGAGACAGAGCGCGCAGGCGTGGATGAGGGGCACCAGCGGCCGCCGGCGTGCGACGCTCATCGCCGCGCTCCCAGGCGGCTCTCGGCGGGCGGAGTGACGCGTGGTTCCTCGCCCGCGGTGACCGCCGGGCGCCAGCCATGTCGGCCCAGGGCCCGGACCAGCGCCTCGACCATCCGGGGGTCGAACTGCGCTCCCGCGCACCGCCGCAGCTCCTCCAGCGCGACAGCGACCGGCCTGGCCCGCCGGTAGGACCGCGTGGACGTCATCGCGTCGAAGGCGTCGGCGACCGCCACCACCCGCGCGCACTCCGGGATCTGGGTGCCCACCAGCCCGTACGGATATCCGCTCCCGTCCAGCCGCTCGTGATGGTGCAGCACCGCCGCCCGCGCCTCGCCGAGGAAGGCGATCCCGCGCACCATCTCGTGGCCGTACTCCGGATGCAGCTCGATGACCCGCCGCTCCTCGGGAGTCAGCGGCCCGTCCTTGCGCAGCAGCCGCGTCGGCACGCCCAACTTCCCCACGTCGTGCAGGATTCCGGCGAACCGCAGGACTTCGACGCGTTCGTCGTCCATCCCCAGCTCACGCGCGATCATCGTCGACGCCTGCCCGACCCGCTCGCTGTGCCCGCGCGTGTACTCGTCCTTGATGTCGACGGCCTGCACCAGCGCCCGGATGGTCGCCTGATGCGCCGCCCGCTCCCGGTGGTACTGCGCGAACACCCAGGCCGACACGCACATCGGCAGCAGCACCAGCAGCGCGGCGAACGGCCCATACGGGCTGCGCCACAGGACGGCCATCATCAGCCCGGCGAGGCCGTGGACGCCGATCGGCGCAAGGGATCGTAGGAACAGACCACGCCAGGCCTGCCGTACGGGCACGCGCTCGGCGAGGGCCAGGATCCCGCCGTCCAGCACGCTGAGCACCAGGCAGAACGCGAGCACCGCGGCCAGGGCGGGCAGCAGCGCGTACGGGAAGTCGGATGCCACGACCGCGTCCCGGCCGCCCAGCGCCCAGTGGACGCGGGCCGCCGCCCAGACGGCGACGACGAGTTCGGCCGCCCGCCAGATCCGCCGCGGCGTCCGGGGCCGGCCCGCTACGGGGGACAGCAGCGCTCCGGGCACCGCGACCAGCGCGGCGGCGGGCGGCGGCAGCAGAAAGGCCCCGGCCAGCAGGACGGGATAGAAGGTGCCGAGGGCCCGCCACCGGGTGATCTGCTCGCATCCGGCGTAGAGCGCGGCGAGCAGCGCGACCGCCCACCAGGGCGTGTGCAGGGACGGCAGCGGGAGGAGGCAGAGCAGCGCACCGAGGGCTACGCAGGCGACGTACGCGCGTGCCCGCGCTGGTACCGCCTCCATGACGTCCCTCCCCGACCGTGCCCGTACCGGCTCAGGAGCCTAGGGCGGCGGGTGGGACGGCCGCGGGTCGATGACCCGCGGTTAGCACGTTCGAGTGACGACAGGCCGTTCAGGATTCCTGCGGGGTCGCCGTCACGTCGTGGTCCGGGACTGCCTGCCCGGAGCGGATCAGGTCGATCCGCCCCAGGACCTTGGAGCGCAGGTCGGTGGGTACGTCGTCGTGACCGCAGCACCGCTTGACGAGCTTCTTGACGGCCTCTTCGAGCCCGTACTTCTCCAGGCACGGCGAGCACTCCTTGAAGTGCTGCTTGAACTTGGCGCGATCGACGTCCGGCATCTCACTGTCGAGGAACTCGTAGAGATGGTCCAGGACTTCACTGCAGTCCGTCTCGTGCGGCTCTCCGCAGCTCATGAGCCCGAGCCTTTCGCTTCGTTCGACTCTCCGGCGCCGGCCGGGACCAGTCCGCGCTCACGGGCGTAGTCCTCGAGCATGCCGCGCAGTTGACGGCGGCCCCGGTGCAGCCGGGACATCACCGTACCGATGGGTGTCCCCATGATGTCCGCGATCTCCTTGTACGCAAAGCCTTCTACGTCCGCGAGATAGACGGCGATGCGGAATTCCTCGGGGATCGCCTGCAACGCTTCCTTCACGTCCGAGTCGGGCAGATGGTCGAGCGCCTGCGACTCCGCGGAGCGCAGACCCGTCGACATGTGCGACTCGGCACGGGCGAGCTGCCAGTCCTCGATCTCCTCGGCCGCGGAGCGCTGGGGTTCACGCTGCTTCTTGCGGTACGAGTTGATGAAGGTGTTGGTGAGGATCCGGTACAGCCACGCCTTGAGGTTGGTGCCCTCGCGGAACTGGTGGAAGGACGCGTACGCCTTGGCGTACGTCTCCTGCACCAGGTCCTCGGCGTCGGCCGGGTTGCGCGTCATGCGCAGCGCGGCCGAGTACATCTGGTCGAGGAATTCGAGCGCGTCCCGCTCGAAGCGCACGTTGCGCTCCGTGGTGGACTCCGCGCCCATGCCCTGGCCCTCGGGCTGCTCCGCCTGGCCGTTGTCGGTCCCTGCGTCGATCCCAGTGACCGGACCCACCTCCTCAAGATTCCGGGCAGCACCGATACCGGTGTCACCAGACTCGGAGGATAGACGACGACCCGACCCCGCCGCCCCTCGAATCGGGGTGGTCTTGGCCGCGTGCAGCACCGTCCAGTCCAGGTCAGTGCGGCTGCTGCGGCTCGGGCATACGGTCGAACCCATGCGGCGGACTTCCTCTCCCACGACGTCGGTGCTGGTCTCTCAGCACTTCTGTCCCGCTCAACAGTGGTCCGCGGCCCAACATTCCCGGGCCTTTACCCCAGTGACCCGGCCCACTTCACCACCGCGTCGGTGATGAGCGCCACGACCTCGTCCGGCTCGATCTCCGCCCGCTTGGGCACGGCGAAGCCATGATCGCCGTACGGCACCTCGACCAGTTCATAAGTGCCCTTCGGGAATTCCTCCGGCCTCCCGAACGGGTCGTTGCCGCCCTGCACGACGAGGGTGGGCACCCCGGCGCCGAGCAGTTCGTCGGCGCGGGACTTCTCGGGCCTGCCGGGCGGGTGCAGCGGGAAGCTGAGGGCGAGGACGCCGGCGGCTCCCAGCTCCACGGCCGTACGGCAGGCGACGCGGGCCCCGGCGCTGCGTCCGCCCGAGATCACGGGCAGCCCGGACCCGGCGACCGCGGGCCAGATGCCCCGCCACCCCACGTCCAGCGTCTTCGGCGCGGGCGCCACCTTCTTCCCGGCCACCCGCCAGGGCTGCTCCACGAGGGCGACGCTCACGCCGTGCCCCGGCAGCTCGGCGGCGATCGCCCGAAGGTCCCGCGCCTCGATGCCGCCGCCCGCGCCGTGGCTCACCGCCAGCACGAGCCGCGGCTTCCTCGCCCGGTGCCAGGTGATGCGGGCGTCCCCCGCGTCGGTGCTGATGATCTCGGTCGTCACGCTAGAAGAGTGTGCCCTCTTCGGGCCCTTCCAGCTCCTTCAGCAAGTCCGGCCCGTTGTTGCGGACGTTGCTGACCGCGGTGGTGACGGGGTAGGCGCGCATCAGTCCGGGGGGCGGCGGGGCGAGCAGCTCGCGCAGCTCGTCGGGGTCGGTGCGGGACGGGTCGAGCCAGCTGTCCCAGCGGTCGGGTGTCAGCATCAGCGGCATCCGAGGGTGGATGTCGGCCAGCACGTACGGCCCGTCGGCGGGCGCCACCGCCAGCGGGGTCTGCTCCGCCTCCGTCGTGATCACCGAGCAGGTCACCCACCAGGCCTGCGGATGCTCGTCGGGCAGCGTCTTGTCCCGCCAGAACTCGTACAGCCCGGCCATGGCGAACACGGACCCGTCGGCGGGGAGCACGAAATAGGGCTGCTTGCGCGGCCGTTTCTTCTTCCCCTCCTCCTCCAGGTCCCGCTCCTGCTTGCCGGTGACCCACTCGTAGTAGCCGTCGGCGGGCAGGATGCACCGACGGGCGGCGAAGGCACGGCGGTACGACGGCTTCTCGTGCACCGTCTCCGCCCGCGCGTTGATCATCCGCGCGCCGCCCTCGGGGGTCTTCGCCCAGGAGGGAACGAGCCCCCACTTGAGCTTGCGCAGCTGCCGAACCGGTCGCTTCTCGTCGGCGTCCTTCACAGGACGGTCCAGGACCGCGTAGACCTCTTTGGTCGGGGCCACGTTGTAGTCGGGCTCCAGGGTCTCCTCGGGCTCCCACTTCTCGATCTCAAAGATTCCTGCGAGATCCTCGGGCCTACGACTCGATGCATACCGTCCGCACATACGTGCCACACTGCCAGACTCCGTAAGAACAGAGGGAGCACCCCGGACACATGGACAGCAGCACAGCGACCTCTCTGTGGGACGAGCTGATCGGCACCCAGACCGACCCGGACGTGTGGGTGGTGATCGCGACCCTCGTCGCCGCGGTCGCGGTGGTCGTCCCACACGGCCTGTGGCGCCTCGCCCGCAACGCCATCACCATCGCCCACGAAGGCGGCCACGGCCTGGTCGCGCTGCTCACCGGCCGGCAGCTCACCGGCATACGCCTGCACTCCGACACCAGCGGCCTCACGGTCAGCCGCGGCAAGCCGTACGGCCTCGGCATGATCCTCACCGCCGCCTCCGGCTACACCGCTCCCCCACTCCTCGGCCTCGGCGGCGCGGCCCTGCTCGGCGCCGGCCGCATCACACTTCTGCTGTGGCTGGCCACGGCCCTGCTCCTGGCCATGCTGGTCATGATCCGCAACGCCTACGGCGCCCTGACGGTCGTCCTCACCGGCGGCACGTTCGTCCTGGTCTCCTGGCTGGCCGGCCCCCAGGTCCAGGCGGCCTTCGCGTACGCGGTGGTGTGGTTCCTGCTGCTGGGCGGCGTCCGTCCGGCATTCGAGCTGCAGGCCAAGAGGGCGCGGGGAGGAGCGGGGGACTCGGACGCGGATCAGCTGTCGAGGCTGACGCATGTGCCGGCGGGGATGTGGCTGTTCCTGTTCCACGCGGTGAGCTTGTGCTCGCTGATAGGCGGGGGACGTTGGCTGCTGGCGGTGTGAAGACGCCCCTTTAGGGGCGCGGGGAACTGCGCGACCAGCCCCGACGGCGCCGCACCCGAAGCACAGCCCCCTACTAGAGTGGGCTTATGGCTTTGAACCCCTCAGACACCGCCCTCTGGCCCGCCCCGCACGCGAGCGGAGCCGTCGACGCAACGGTCCACGTACCGGGGTCCAAGTCCGTCACCAACCGCGCACTCGTGCTGTCAGCCCTCGCCTCCGAGCCCGGCTGGCTCCGCCGCCCCCTCCGCTCCCGAGACACCCTGCTGATGGCCGACGCCCTACGCGCGATGGGCGTCGGCATCGAAGAGGGCGTAGGCCCCAACGGCACGGGCGAGACCTGGCGCGTGCTGCCCGCAGGGCTCCGCGGCCCCGCCACCATCGACGTCGGCAACGCGGGCACCGTCATGCGCTTCCTGCCTCCCGTCGCCGCCCTCGCCGACGGCGAGATCCACTTCGACGGCGACCCGAGGTCGTACGAGCGCCCCCTGAGCGGCGTGATCGACGCCCTGCGCGTCCTCGGCGCCCGGATCGACGACGACGGCCGCGGCACGCTGCCGCTGACCGTGCACGGCGGCGGCGCGCTGGACGGCGGCCCGGTGGAGGTCGACGCGTCCACGTCGTCCCAGTTCGTGAGCGCGCTGCTGCTCTCCGGCCCGCGCTTCAACCAGGGTGTGGAGGTCCGCCACATCGGCGCGACGCTGCCCTCGCTGCCCCACATCCGGATGACCGTCGACATGCTGCGCAGCGTCGGCGCCCAGGTGGACACCCCGGAGTCGGGCGGCGAGCCGAACGTCTGGCGGGTCACGCCGGGTGCGCTGCTCGGCCGGGACCTGACGGTGGAGCCGGATCTGTCCAACGCGCAGCCGTTCCTGGCGGCGGCGCTGGTGACCGGCGG
Source organism: Streptomyces sp. NBC_00457 (assembly GCF_036014015.1). Lineage (NCBI taxonomy): Bacteria > Bacillati > Actinomycetota > Actinomycetes > Kitasatosporales > Streptomycetaceae > Streptomyces > Streptomyces sp. NBC_00457. Next base: position 3,944,496 of record NZ_CP107905.1, read on the forward strand.
CAAGGTGCTCGTCCCGGACTGGCCGACGCGGACCACCCAACCCGGTGACCGGCTGCGGGAGATCTTCACCGAGATGGGCGGTTCCTGCCAACTGACCGAGTACGGTCTGCAGTTCACCGGGTCCGGCGCGATCCACGGCATCGATGTCGACCTGAGTGACGTGGGCGAACTCACCCCCGGCATCGCGGCCGTGGCCGCCCTCGCCGACTCCCCCTCCACGCTGCGCGGCGTGGCGCATCTGCGGCTGCACGAGACGGACCGGCTGGCCGCGCTGACCAAGGAGATCAATGAACTCGGCGGCGATGTGACGGAGACCGCCGACGGGCTGCACATCCGCCCGCGCGCGCTGCACGGCGGGATCTTCCACACGTACGAGGACCACCGCATGGCCACCGCCGGCGCGATCATCGGCCTCGCGGTGGAGGGCGTGCAGATCGAGAACGTGGCGACGACGGCGAAGACGCTGCCGGACTTCCCCGACCTGTGGACCGGGATGCTCGGGAGCGACGGGGCGTAGGGGACACACGCCATGCGTCGCTACGGCAAGCACACCGACGAGGACGACATCCGCAGCCGCCCGAACCGCAAGGGCAACCGACCGCGTACGAACATCCGCCCCAAGCACGAGGACGCGGCCGAGGGAATGGTCCTCACCGTCGACCGCGGCCGTCTGACGTGTCTCGTCGACGACCGGATCGTCCTGGCGATGAAGGCCCGCGAACTGGGCCGCAAGGCCGCGGTGGTCGGCGACCGGGTGCACATCGTCGGCGACCTCTCCGGCCAGAAGGACACCCTCGCCCGCATCGTCCGCATCAGCCCGCGCACCTCGGTGCTGCGCCGCACCGCGGACGACGACGACCCGTACGAGCGCGTGGTCGTCGCCAACGCCGATCAACTCGCCATCGTCACCGCGCTCGCCGACCCCGAACCGCGCCCCCGCCTCGTCGACCGCTGCCTGGTGGCGGCGTTCGACGGCGGCCTGGAACCGCTGCTCGTGCTCACGAAGTCGGACCTCGCCCCGCCCGACAAGATCCTTGAGCTGTACGGCGCCCTCGACATCCCGCATGTCGTCACCAGCCGCGGGGAGCTGGAGAACGGCACCGCGGCGGACCGGGTGCTCGAGCAACTCGACGGCAAGATCACGGCGTTCGTGGGCCACTCCGGGGTCGGCAAGACCACGCTGGTCAATGCTCTGGTGCCGAAGGACCGCCGGCGCACCACCGGACATGTGAACGCGGTGACGGGCCGCGGCCGGCACACGACGACATCGGCGCTCGCGCTGCCGCTGCTGGGCGGCGGCTGGGTCATCGACACCCCGGGCCTGCGGTCGTTCGGGCTGCACCACGTGGATCCGTCCCGGGTCATCCACGCCTTCCCCGACCTTGAGCCGGGCACCGAGGGCTGCCCGCGCGCGTGCAGTCACGACGAGCCCGACTGCGCGCTGGACGCGTGGGTGGCCGAGGGACACGCGGACCCGGCACGGCTCTACTCCCTGCGCCGATTGCTGTCCACGAGGGAACGGAAGGAAGGCGACTGACCTTCGCGTTGTTTGTCTGCACGCAAGGTCGGTAAGTGCATAATCGCACCGAGTCCGATCCAAGCCAGACGAAGCAGTCGACGTGTACACACGGGAGGACAAGACATGGCGTGGCTGCTGGTGGTTGTGGCAGGACTCCTCGAAACCGGTTTCGCCGTCTGTCTGAAGCTGTCGCACGGCTTCACCAGGCTGTGGCCGACCGTCGCCTTCTGCATCTTCGCGCTCGGCAGCTTCGGCCTGCTGACGCTGTCCCTGAAGAAGCTCGACGTGGGCCCCGCCTATGCGGTGTGGACGGGCATCGGCGCGGCGGGCACCGCCATCTACGGCATGATCTTCCTCGGCGACATCGTGTCGACGCTGAAGCTCGTCTCGATCAGCCTGGTGATCGTGGGCGTCATCGGGCTCCAGCTGTCGGGCTCGGCCCACTGACCCCGCATCACACCAACTGCCGGTGCAGCGCGCCCCGTACGAGATCCGCGACGCCTCCCTCGCCGGGCGGGGCCGCCACGCAGGACAGCGCCAGCCGGACAACCAGTTCGCAGGAGCGGGCCAGTTCGGCGGCTTCCGACTTGTGGGTGCCGGGTGCGACCAGCACCGCCATGGCGCGGTCACGGACCAGGGCCACGAAGTCACCGGGTGAGGGCAGCGGCCCGTCCGCCCGCCGCTGGGCCGGCACCGCCGAGGTGGACGGCACGGCCGAGAGCGTCGGCGAGGGCAGCCGCTCGCTCCAGCAGCCGGTGAGCATGGCCCGTACGAGCGCGTTCTCCCGGGCCGCCGACGCGGTCCACTCGGCGGTGGCGGTGAGCCGGTCGCGGGCGTCGTGGTTGGTGGCGAGGGCCCGCTCGACGCCGGCGAGATAGGCGTCGGCCTCTCTGCGGACCAGGGCCCTGGCAAGCCCTTCCTTGCTCCCGAACTCGTTGTAGAGCGTCTGCCGGGACACCCCGGCCGCCGCGGCCACATCCACCATCCGCACCGCGGCCCACGGCCGCCGCGCCAGCGCCGTGTAAGCGGCGTCCAGTAGGGATTCCCGCGCTGCAGGCATCATCGCCTCCCGAGCCCGACCGACTCTGCGCCCAGATTTGACGCGCACGGGCGCACTGTCAAGGGTTCGCGAGGGCACAAGGGGGCGCGCGACGCCTGGCGTAGGCCATCCGGGCGATCGGGCACCGTGCACACCGATCCCCCACATCCCGCTGTAGCCCGGCCGTGACCGCGAAAGATACGGTTCAAGCATGGCCGACTACCATGACGATCTCCGCTTCGCCCACGTCCTCGCGGACGCCGCCGACGCGACGACCATGGCCCGCTTCAAGGCCCTCGACCTGAAGGTGGAGACGAAGCCGGACATGACTCCGGTGAGCGAGGCGGACAAGGCCACCGAGGAGCTCATCCGCGGTCAGCTGCAGCGCGCCCGCCCCCGCGACGCGATCCTCGGCGAGGAGTACGGCATCGAGGGCACTGGCCCCCGGCGCTGGGTCGTCGACCCGATCGACGGCACCAAGAACTACGTACGCGGCGTCCCCGTCTGGGCCACGCTCATCTCGCTGACGGAGGCGAGCGAAGGCGGCTACGAGCCCGTCGTCGGCCTTGTCTCGGCCCCCGCGCTGGGCCGCCGCTGGTGGGCCGCGAAGGGGCACGGCGCGTTCACCGGCCGCAGCCTCTCCTCGGCCTCCCGGCTGCGCGTCTCCCGTGTCTCGAAGCTCTCCGACGCCTCCTTCGCGTACTCCTCGCTCACCGGCTGGGAGGACCAGGGCCGCCTGGGCGGCTTCCTGGACCTGACCCGCGAGGTGTGGCGCACGCGCGCGTACGGCGACTTCTGGCCGTACATGCTGGTCGCCGAAGGCGCCGTCGACATCTGCGCCGAGCCCGAGCTGTCCCTGTGGGACATGGCCGCGAACGCGATCATCGTGACGGAGGCCGGCGGCTCCTTCACCGGCCTCGACGGCCGCCCGGGCCCGCACAGCGGAAACGCGGCCGCGTCGAACGGTCTGTTGCACGAGGAGTTCCTGGGGTATCTCAACCAGCGCTACTGAGCTCCACGAGCTCCACGCGCCCCCTTGTTGACCGTCTCTTTGCCTGTCACTCTGAGAGTCCCACCCCTTGTGAATTTGTGAAACGTTGAACAAGCGGAGACGATGATCAAGGGGCGGAGACCCTCAGGAGGTGGCTGCATCCATGCTCGTCCGCGACGCCATGAGCACCGTGGTCCTCACCATCGGCCCCACCCACACCCTTCGCCAGGCCGCAGCGCTGATGTCCACCCGCCGGGTGGGCGCGGCCGTCGTCCTCGACCCCGACGCCGGCGGTATCGGCATCCTCACCGAACGCGACATCCTGATCTCCGTCGGCCTGGGCGAGGACCCGGACACGGAGTACGCCCACGCGCACACCACCACCGACGTCGTGTTCGCGGCTCCGTCCTGGACCCTGGAGGAGGCCGCCCACGCCATGGCACACGGTGGCTTCCGCCACCTGATCGTCCTCGACCACGACGAGCCCGTCGGCATCGTCTCGGTCCGCGACATCATCCGTTGCTGGGCTCCCCTGCGGCAGCAGGTACCGGCCTGAGCCCACGCGAACGGGCCGGAACCCCTTGTCCGGGGAATCCGGCCCGCTTCGGCAAGCGATCCAGTGCTGGTGGGTGTGTCAGCCGCGCAGGGCCTGGACCGCGGCCTCCAGCCGCTTGCCGAAGTCACCGTCCGCCTGACGGAAGTTGTCGATCGCGCGCTCGGCGATGTCGTCGCGCGAGACCTTGGCGATGAAGCCCGCCAGGTTGCCGATCAGACGCTCCTTCTCGTCCTCGGACATCAGCCGGTAGAGGTTGCCGGCCTGCACGAAGTCGTCGTCCTCGGCGTGCACCGGGGCCGGGTGGTTGCCCGTGCCGCCGTTCACGGCAGTGGCGGACCACAGCGGGCGGTCCGTCTGGAACGGGCCACCGAAGCTGTTCGGCTCATAGTTCTTCGCGCCCTTGTGGCGGCCGTCGTACAGGAAACCGTCACGGGAGTTGGTGCGTGCCTCGGTGGCGTGCGGGCGGTTCACCGGCAGGTGGTCGGCGTTGATGCCGACGCGGTAGCGGTGGGCGTCGCCGTACGCGAACAGCCGCCCCTGGAGCATCTTGTCGGGCGACGGACCGATGCCCGGCACGAAGTGCGCGGGGCTGAAGATGGACTGCTCGACCTCGGCGAAGATGTTCTCCGGGTTGCGGTTGAGCTCCAGCTTGCCGATCTCGATCGGCGGGTAGTCCTCGTGCGGCCACACCTTGGTGAGGTCGAACGGGTTGAAGCGGTACGTCGCCGCGTCCGCCTCCGGCATGATCTGCACCTGCACGGTCCAGGTCGGGAACTCGCCCCGCTCGATGGCCTCGCGCAGGTCGCGCTGATGGCTGTCGGGGTCCTCACCGGCGAGCCTGTTCGCCTCGGCCTGCGTGAGGTTCTTGATCCCCTGGTCGGTCTTGAAGTGGTACTTGACCCAGAAGACCTCGCCCGCCTCGTTGTTCCACTGGAACGTGTGCGAGCCGTAGCCGTTCATGTGGCGGTACGACGCCGGGATGCCGCGGTCGCCGAAGAGCCAGGTCACCTGGTGGGTCGACTCAGGGCTGAGACCCCAGAAGTCCCAGACGTTGTCCGCCTCCTGGGAGCCCGTGTAGGGGTCGCGCTTCTGGGTGTGGATGAAGTCCGGGAACTTGATGGCGTCCTTGATGAAGAACACCGGGGTGTTGTTGCCGACGAGGTCGTAATTGCCCTCCTCGGTGTAGAACTTCAGCGCCCAGCCGCGTGGGTCGCGCACCGCGTCGGCCGCACCGAGGTTGCCCGCGACCGTGGAGAAGCGCAGGAAGGTCTCGGTCTGCTTGCCGACCTCCGAGAGGAACTTGGCGCGCGTGTACCGCGTCACGTCGGCGGTCACCGTGAAGGTGCCGTAGGCGCCGGCGCCGCGAGCGTGCACCACGCGCTCCGGGATGCGCTCCCGGTTGAAGTGGGCCAGCTTCTCCAGCAGCAGCTGGTCCTGGACGAGCACGGGGCCGCCGACGCCCGCGGTCTCGCTGTTCTGGTTGTCGGCGACCGGTGCCCCGGCCTCCGTGGTGAGCGGTCCCTGCGTCACGTGCGCCTCCTGCGTCAGTTCTGCCCCCGTGCTGCTTCTGAACCAATCCTACATTAGACATAATCCAATTCAAGCAGGGATCCAAACTCACACCCATTCGGATTCTGGTCCTTAGCTGTTAAGCTGTGCGCATGAGCGACCTTCTGGAACGGCTGCGCGGACGCGGATGGCGGATGACCGCGCAGCGGCGCGTCGTGGCCGAGGTCCTCGACGGCGAACACGTCCACCTGACGGCCGACGAGGTCCACGCGCGAGCTGTGGCCAAGCTGCCCGAGATCTCCCGGGCGACCGTCTACAACACGCTGGGTGAGCTGGTGACCCTCGGCGAGGTGCTCGAGGTCGCCACCGACAAGCGCGCCAAGCGGTACGACCCGAACGCCCATCAGCCGCACCACCACCTGGTCTGCGCCCAGTGCGGCGCCATCCGGGACGTCCACCCCACCGGCAACCCGCTGGCCGACCTCCCCGACACGGAGCGCTTCGGCTTCACCGTCTCGGACGTCGAGGTGACCTACCGCGGGGTGTGCCCGAACTGCGCCACGGCGTAAGGACATACGCGTAGGCACATACGACTTCAAGCCCCGGCGCCGACAAGGCGCCGGGGCTTTCCGCTGCACCCGCACCCTTCCCGTATCTGACGGGTCGTCATATCGTCGGCGGCACCCACCAGTCCGTTCCGCACTCCGCGAGGAGACACCGTGGGAGAGCCGTATCCGAAACTCAGCGCCAGTGATCTGACCCGAACCTTCGGCCGGGGCCCCGGGGCCGTGCACGCCCTCGGCCCCCTCGATCTGGCCGTCGCCCCCGGCGAGTTCGTCTGCCTCGTCGGCCCCTCGGGCTGCGGCAAGTCCACGCTGCTGCGTATCGCAGCGGGCCTGCTCCGCCCGAGCACCGGCCGCCTGGAGATCCGTACCTCCAGCCCCCGCCCGGCCGCCATGATCTTCCAGGACTACGGCATCTACGACTGGAAGACCGTCCGCGCCAACGTCCGCTTCGGCCTGGACATCCAGCGCGTCCCGCGCCGCGAGGCGAACGCGCGCGCCGACGCCTGGCTGACCCGCATGGGCCTGGCCGACTTCGCCGACGCCTACCCGGCCACGCTCTCGGGAGGCATGCGCCAGCGCGTGGCGATCGCCCGGGCGCTCGCGGTGGAACCCGAACTCCTGCTCATGGACGAGCCGTTCGCCGCCCTCGACGCCCAGCTCCGCATGATCCTCCAGGACGAACTCCTGGGCATCACCCAGTCGCTGCGGACGACGACCCTCTTCATCACCCACAGCCTGGAGGAGGCGATCGTCCTCGGCGACCGCGTCCTGGTGATGTCGGCCCGCCCGGGCCGGCTCATCGCCGAACGCCACCCTCCGTTCCCGCGCCCACGCACCGGCGACATCCGCTCCACCCCCGAATTCACGACCCTCAAGACCGAGTTGTGGGACCTGCTGCGCAAGGAGGCGGTGCCGGCATGACGACGATCGCTCCCGACCGCACATCGGTCCTGGTCCGCGCTCCGGGCCCGCACGAACTCCATCCCGTACGCACCCACCGCCGCCGACGCGCCCTGGAACTGTCCCTCGCGGTCGCCGTCCCCCTCCTGCTGATCCTGCTCTGGCAACTGGCCGCCACCCAGGCCTGGATCGACGACCGCGTCTACCCGGCTCCGTCCACGATCCTCGCCGACGGCTGGGACCGGGCCGCGGCCGGCGACCTCTGGCCGGACGTATGGGCGACCCTGAAACGCGTCCTGGCGGGCTACGCGGTCGGCACGGCGGCCGGCTACGCCCTGGGCCTGCTGATGGGCTCGCTGTCGCTCGTACGGGCGGCGCTGGAGCCGCTTCTGGACGCCCTGTACGTCGTACCGAAACTGGCCCTGCTGCCGATCTTCCTGAACATGTTCGGCCTGGGCGAGGGCCCGCAGGTGGCCCTGGTGGCGGCGACGGTCTTCTTCTTCGTCTGGATCTCGACGATGTCCGCCGTCATGTCGGTCCCCTCCGGCCACCGCGACGCGGGCCAGGTCTTCGGCGCCTCACCCTGGCAGATGTTCCGGCACGTCCTGCTGCCCGCCTCCCTCCCCGCGGTCCTGGTCGGCGCCCGGATCGCGGCGGGCGTGGCGGTCCTCGTCATCGTCGCCTCGGAACAGATCGCCGCGACGAACGGCCTCGGCCACCTGATCTTCGACTCCCGCGCGCTCTTCCAGAACGACGTCATGTTCGTCGGCATCGTCTGCGTGGCCGTCCTGGGCGTGCTCTTCTCCGAACTGGTGCGTGTCGTCGGCCGATTGCTCACACCGTGGGCACCACGGGACAGGGGACGGGGCCAGTCATGAGGATCCGTTTGTTTCGTTCGCTTCGTTCGTACGGTGTCGCAGTCGCCGTCGCCGGACTGCTGGCGTCGGCGGGCTGCTCGGCGTCGCCGTCGTCCCGCTCGGAACCTCAGGCGGACGCGGCTTCGCGCACGATCCGCCTGGTGCGGGGCTGCGGGGAGACGTCGTGGACCGATCCTGCCGACATGTCCCCGAAGCGACAACCGGCGCGCTGTGAGCCGGGAGCGCCTGCCCCGCGGCGGCTGCCCGAGACACGGAAACTGACGATCGCGACGGGGACGCTGAGCGCGGAGTATGTGGCGCCGCTGCAAGTCGCCCTCGACAAGGGCGAGTTCAAGCGGGAGGGCCTGGACGTCACCCTGAAGGTGCTGCCCACGCCGGACGCGCTGCCGTTGCTGGCCAAGGGCGAGATCGACGCGCTCTGGGCGGCACCGGAAGCGGCGGTGATGAACGGGCTGCGGGGCGGCTTCGACATCAAGTGGGTCGCCGGGAACTTCTCACCCGACCCCACGTCGAAGAGCGGCCTGTGGGTCCGCCTGAAGGAGGGCGAGAGCGCGGAGCGGGTGGCCATGGCCGGCCGCAAGCTGGGCACGATGATCGGCAAGGGCTCCGTGATCGCGTACCCGATGGAACAGGCCCTGGAGCAGCACGGCGGCGGCCTCGACAAGATCCAGTACCAGCAGCTCGGCTCCGCCGACGTCCTCACCGCCCTCCAGAACGGCGGCGTCGACTCCGCCTGGCTCCTCGACCCGGTCTGGCGCAAGGTCGACGGCACACCCGGATACGCCTTCCTGGGCGGCCAGCCCCCCGGCGAGCCCCTGGGCGGCCTGCTGTACGGCCCGAGCCTCCTGAACGACGACGTGGACGCGGGCGTGGCCCTCATCCGGGCCTACATCCGCACGGTGAACTCGTACTTCGCGTCCGACTACAAGAAGAATGCGAGCTTCGTCACATACCTGGCGAATCTCCTCAAGGCCGACAAGGAGATCCTCCAGTCGACCCCGTCCCTCCGCATGGACTGGGAGATCCGCGCGGGCACGACGGACCGCCTCCAGTCCGCGTACGCCGCCCAGGGCGTGGCGGAGGGCGACCCCCTACCGGAATCCCGGACGGTGAACCGAACCCTCTACGAGGAGGCAGTGGGCCACCGCCACTCCTGACACACACCTGGGGCCCGGATCCTCTTCAGGATCCGGGCCCCAGGCCTTCAGTAGCGGGGACAGGATTTGAACCTGCGACCTCTGGGTTATGAGCCCAGCGAGCTACCGAGCTGCTCCACCCCGCGTCGATGAATGGAACATTACGTCAAGGACGCGGACAGAGGCAAATCGCTTTACGGTCAGCTCAGCTGCGGGCAGTCGTGCCCCGGGGCGGCGCCCACCCAGCAGGCGACAGGCCGTCCCGCCAAGCTGCGGGCATGCGTGCCGCCTGGGGCGGCACGGGTGGGCGCAGGCGGCGCCCCGTCAGCGCCGGGCTGCGCGACCCACCTCACCCCGGCCCTCACGCCGGTCAACCAGCAAACCGGCTCCAGCACAGGCGCAGCGTCACGCTGACAGTTCCTCCCGCAACGCGTCCCGCAACCGCCCCGCCCGCTCCGAAACCTCCGCCGGCCCCAGCGTCACCGCACGATCAGCCCACCGCTGCCCCTCAGCCAGCTCCCCACGACGCGCGTAGACCAGGGCAAGCCGCAACGCCGCCCGCCCATGCCCCGCGTCAGCGGCCCGCGTCCACCACACGGCGGCCTCGGGCTCACTCCCCTCCCGGGCCAACAGCAGCCCAAGATTGAACGCCCCGTTCCGGGACCCGGCCTCCGCAGCCTCCCGATACCACCGAGCCGCCTCGACGACATCGCCCCGCGCGGCGGCGAGCATCCCGACCCGCACCTGCGCCCGCCGATGCCCTTGCGACGCCGCCCGCTCGTACCACTCCTCGCACTCGCTCCGCTCCCGCACCGGCTCCCCGAGCTCATGCGCGGGCTCAGGCGGCCGCCGCGCGTCCAGCACGGTCGCCAGCCGATACGCGGCCTCGGCACTCCCGCCCCCCGCCGCACACCGCAGATGCCGCTCGGCCGCCCGCTCATCGCCCTCACGCAACCGCGCGATCCCGACCTGAAGCGCCGCCTCCGTATGCCCGGCGGCGGCGGCACGCTCGTAGCACCGCAGCGCGACCTCGTCCTCACCCCGCCCGGCGTACAGGATCCCGAGGTTGAACGCGGCGTCCACGCTCCCGGCCTCCGCGGCCTTGGAGAACCACGGCTCGGCACCGCCCGTGTCGCCACCCTGGAGCAGCAGGATCGCCAGCGCGTTCGCCGCCTCCCGGTGCCCGGCGTACGCCGCACGCCGGTACCACTGCTCGGCCTGCGCGGTCCGCCCCTGCTCGGCGCAGAGCAGCCCGAGGTTGTACGCGCCGTTGACGTCACCGGCATCCATCGCGGCCCGGTACCACCGCTCGGCGGTCTGGGTCTCCCCACGCTCGGCATGCAGCGCGCCCAGCGCGTTCGCCGCGTTGCCGTCGCCGTCCTGGGCGGCCCGCAGCCACCACACGGCGGCGCTCTCGGAGTCGCCGGCGTCGCGCAGCAGGAACCCGAGCGCGCAGGCGGCCCGTGCCTCGCCGTCCTTGGCGGACGTCAAGTACCAGCGCCCGGCCTCCTTCAACTGCCCACGCTTCTCCAGGATCGCCCCGAGGTGCAGCGCGGCCCGCCGGTGCCCGCGCGCGGCGGCCTGCCGGTACCACTGCTCGGCCTCGCCCACGAGCGCAGCGCCGGCACCGTCGTCGGTCCCGGTCTCGCCCTCCTGCGCGGCCTTGCGGTCGATCGCCCGCGCCAGCCGGTACGCCGCCTCCCGGTGCCCCCGCTCCGCCGCGGCCCGCATCCACGCGCCGGCCCCGTCGTCGCCCCGGTGCTCCAGCAGATCGGCGAGCGCGTACGCGCCGAGGGCGTGCCCCTGCTCGGCGGACTGACGCAGCCAGTACTCGGCTGCGGGCTCGTCGCCGCGCTCCCGGTGGTGACGGCCCAGCGCATGCGCGGCGGCGGCGGATCCGGCGACGGCGGCGATGCGCCACCAGCCGGCGGCCTCGTCGGCGTACCCGCGCTGGTGCAGCAGGACACCCAGGTTGTTGGCGGCGGCCCGGTCACCGGCCGCGGTGGCGGCGCGCAGATGGGATTCGGCTCCGTCGAGATCACCGCGGCGCAGCAGCAGGGCCCCGAGGACACTCATCGCCTCGACGTCACCGGCTTCGGCGGCGAGCCGCTGCCGGGCCTCCTCGGCGGCATCACCGGTTTCGTCCCGGTCCGCGGACTGAACGAATTCGTTCACGCGACGCTCAAGATCGGTCGCAGATGAGGCCATGGGTGACGGGAATTCGGGCACGGACATATCGCCCGTCGACTGCGAAACGTCGGCAGGCTCCCCAAACCGCCCTGTCTCCAACAGAGTCGCCTTGTCCCCCATAACGTCCATCGTCGCACCACCTGCAACCTGGGTACACCTGGTATACCGCAGCCAGTGAGGTCACTTCAGCGTTTTGTCGACTTGCCCACAGAACGACAAGTCAAACACACACCGCTCAACTCCCCACGACGGCACGGCCGTCCCGGAGGTCGGCACATGCGTTCGCAGATACACCGAAGGCCCGGATCCTTTTCAGGATCCGGGCCTTCGGTATCAGTAGCGGGGACAGGATTTGAACCTGCGACCTCTGGGTTATGAGCCCAGCGAGCTACCGAGCTGCTCCACCCCGCGCCGTTGTTCGGCAACCGTATCACGGCGCGGGACGGTCTCGATCAACTGCTGTCCGGGCTCCTGCTGGGACTGGGACTGCCGCTCGGAGTGGCGCTGGGACTGGGACTTGCGCCGCCGCTCCCGCCACCGGTGTCACCGGCCTTCGCCTGCGCGTCCTCGGCCCGCTGGAGCGCGTCCTGGAGGTCGTCCTGCGCCCGGCCGTACGCCTCCCAGTCGCCCTTCTTCAGGGCTTCCTGGCCGGCGTCGAAGGCCTCCTGGGCGTCGTTCAGCGCCTCTTGAACCGTCGGGTTGGTGGACGTCGGCGGCGGAGTCGTATCGCCCTCGTCCGGTGGTGGCGGGGGCTCGGTCGTCGCGCCCTCCGCTCCGAAGACCTTGTTGAGGGCCTGGTCGAGGGTGTCCTCGAAGGCGGTGTTGCCGCCGTAGGTCACCAACACCTTGCGCAGGAGCGGGTACTTCAGTCCACCACCACGGACGTAGACGGGTTCGACGTACAGCAGTCCCCCGTCCAGTGGCACCGTCAGCAGGTTGCCGTACTCGACTTCGGAGTCGCCGCCCTGCAGCAGCCTGATCTGTTCAGCGATGTCCTGTTCGGAGTTGAACTGGCTCTGGACCTGTTTGGGTCCGTTGACGGTCGTACTCGTCGGCAGTTTCAGAACTCTGATCTTGCCGTAGTCACTGGTGCCCGCCTCGGCGTCGACCGACATGAACGCGCTGAGGTTGTCCCGCCCGTTGGGCGTGAACGTCGTCGTCAGCGAGAAGGCCTGCGCCTGCTGATCGGGCATCTTCAGGCTCTGGTAGTACGGCGGCACCGCGTTGCCCGACTTGTTGGTCGGGTCGTCCGGCACCTGCCACACCTCGCTGCCGCTGAGGAACGTGTCCGCGTCCTCCACGTGGTAGCGGGTCAGCAGCTCACGCTGGACCTTGAACAGGTCCTGCGGGTACCGGAGATGGGCCATCAGGTCCTTGGAGATGTCGCTCTTGGACTCCACCGTGCCCGGGAACGCCTTCATCCACGTCTTCAGGACCGGGTCCTCGGTGTCCCACTGATAGAGCTTGACCTCGCCGGTGTACGCGTCGACGGTCGCCTTCACCGAGTTGCGGATGTAGTTGACCTGGTTCTGCTGGGCCACCACCGCGCGCGAGTTGTTGGTCGCGGTCAGCGAGTCGGCCGTCGAGGAACCGAGGGTCGTACGGGACGCGTACGGATAGCCGTTCGTCGTCGTGTACGCGTCGACGATCCACTGGATCTTGCCGTTCACCACCGCCGGATAGGCGTCGCCGTCGATGGTCAGCCAGGGGGCCACCGCCTCGACGCGCTCCTTGGGCGTGCGGTTGTACAGGATCCGCGAACCCTCGCCGATCGCACCGGAGTAGAGGATCTGCGGCTCGCTGAACGCCACCGCGTACGCCGCCCGGTTGACCGGGTTGGCGAGGTTGACGCCGCTCTTGGCCTTGTAGCTGTACGTCTTCTCGCCGCTGTCGTCGGAGTAGTCGATCTCCTTCTGGGGACCGCCGACGATCGAGTACTCGCTGGTCTTCTCGCCGTAGTAGACGCGCTGCTGATACGTCCCCAGCTCTCCCTTGGAGGGCAGGTCGGACTCCGTGAACACCGGGCGGCCCTCGGCGTCGACCTGAGTGCCCTTGGCCGCGACCACGCCGTACCCGTGGGTGTAGCGGAAGTGGTCGTTGATCCAGTTGTTCTTCGGAATGCCGTTGAGGTTCAGCTCACGCAGACCGATGACCGTGTCCTGGTCCTTGCCCTTCTCGCTGTAGCGGTCGACGTCCAGGTTGGTCGGGAACGAGTAGTAGTTCCTGATCTGTTGGAGCTGCTGGAACGTGGGCGAGACGACGTTCGGGTCCATGATGCGGATGCTCGCCGTGGCGTCGACGTCGTCCCGCAGCGTGGTCTTGTCCTGGGTCTTGCTCACACCGCTGTAGTCGGTGACCTTGGCGTCGTCGATGCCGTAGGCCTGCCGCGTCGCCTCGAGGTTCTTGTTGACGTACGGCGCTTCCTTGGCCTGCTCGTTGGGCTGGACCTGGAACTTCTGGACGATCGCCGGGTACAGGCCGCCGATGAGGATCGCCGACAGCACCATCAGGCCGAAGCCGATCAGCGGCAGCTGCCACGTGCGCCGCCACAGGGTGGCGAAGAACAGCAGCGCGCAGATGACGGCGATGCAGAACAGGATCGTCTTGGCGGGCAGATAGGCGTTCGCGTCGACGTAGCGGAGGCCGGTCCAGTTGTCGGTCGCCTTGAAGTCGCTGGACTTGACCGCGAGTCCGTACCGGTCGAGCCAGTACGCGACCGCCTTCAGGGCGACGAACGTGCCGATGAGCACCGACAGATGGCTGGTGGCCGCGGCGGTGGCGCGCGCACCCGGGCTGGTGATGCGCAGCCCGCCGTACAGGTAGTGCGTGAGCGCGGCGGCGATCAGGGAGAGGATCGCGGTGGCGAAGCCGAAGCCGAGCAGGAAGCGGTACCACGGCAGGTCGAAGGCGTAGAAGGCGACGTCGAGGTGGAACTGCGGGTCCTTCTGGTTGAAGGGCACGCCGTTGACCCACATCAGCCAGGTCCGCCACTGCCCCGACGCCGAAGCACCCGCGATCAGGCCGATCAGCGAAGTGATACCGAGCAGCAGCCACTTCTTGTACGGCGCGATGCCCATGCGGTAGCGGTCGAGGTTCTGCTGCTCCATCGACATGGCGCTCAGCGGCGGGCGCAGCCGGTGGGCCAGCCAGATGTTGAAGCCGACCGCGAGGGCCATCAGCAGACCGAAGACGAAGAACAGCCCGATCTTGGTCCACAGCGTGGTCGTGAACACGGACGAGTAGTTCACCGACCGATACCAGAGCCAGTCGGTCCAGAATCCCGCGAACATGGTGAACGCCATGCCGAGTACGGCTAGGACGCCCAGCGTCATGAGCAGGGTCCGGACCCGCCTGGACGGGCGGCCCACTCTGATCCGTGGCCCCGTCGGGCCTCCGCCGCGGTCCGGCATCTGGAAAGCCAAGGTGTGCACCTCGAAGGTCGCTGTTGGTCTGTCGGGCCCCCGTGTTCGCGGGCCGTCCGAAGGGCCCCGTGATCGTAGGCCCTCACCTATGCAACTTACTCACGCTTTACTCGGTTCCCGATTCGGGTGGGGAACGAGGCAGGATTGTGACTATGTCCAACACTCCCATGGCAGCGAGCCCCCTGACCCGGGCCGTACTCGAGATCGACGAGTACGTCTCCGGCCTCGGCTGGGACCAGCCCGCGCGCCTCTTCGCCCTCGTAGACACCGCCCGGTTGCGGGCCGAACAGCCCTCGCTCGCGGACCGGCTCGGCCTGGGGGACGAGCAGGAGACCACCTCCGGTCTCACTCCGATCGAGCAGGACGAGATTCCAACGGGCAAGCCGCTCGACGAGTTCCTTGCCACCATCGCCTGGCCCGACGCGGTGGTCGGCTGCGCGCTCAGCGTGGAACGCCTGATGCTGCCGCCGTCGGCCGAAGCGTCTGTTCCGGAAGGCATGAGCGAGCAGAAGCTCGCCCAGTGGGTCGCCGACCACCCGAAGCGCCAGGAGGTCCGGATGACGGTCGCGGTCCTGCGCGGCGGCGACCGCGAATCGGCCCTGAGGCTGCGTGAGAAGGACGCGCCGACGGAGGTCCTCACCGGTTCCGATCTGGTGCCGGGGCTGGCTCAGGCGCTGGCGGCGACGTTCGAGGAGTAGCTGGGTCGGCTACCTCGGTCGGCTACTTCGTCGTGCACTTCGGCAGATCGGCGGTGTCGCCGCTGCGGATGTCCTTGAGGGCGCCGAGGGCATCGTCGATGGTCTTCACCTTGACCAGGGTGAGGCCGTCGGGGGTGTCGCCGGCGGCGGCCGCGCAGTTGTCGGCGGGCGTCAGGAAGTACTGGGCGCCCTTCTCGCGCGCCCCGACCGTCTTCATCTCGATGCCGCCGATCGGACCGACCTTGCCGGCGTCATCGATGGTGCCCGTCCCGGCGACGAACGACCCGCCGGTGAGGCTGCCCGGCGTGAGCTTGTCGTAGATGCCGAGCGCGAACATCAGACCGGCGCTCGGCCCGCCGACGTCGGCGAGCTTGATGTCGATGGTGAACGGGAAGGTGTGGTCGGTCCCGGCGGAGATGCCGACGATGGCGCGCTCCTCGCCGGTGTCGTCGGACTTCGCGGTCCGTATGGTGACCTTCTCCGTCTTGGTCGCCGCCCGCTGTTCCTTCTCCGCGGCGGTCTGTTCCTCGGCGGGCACGATGGTGAAGGCGACATCCTCACCGGGCTTGTGCTTGGTCACCAGTTCGGCGACGTCCTCGGGCTTCTTCACGGTCGTCCCGTCGACGGCCTTGATCACATCGCCGGCGTGCAGCCTGCCCTCGGCCGGGGAGTCCTTGAGGACGGTCGAGACGATCACCCAGGACTTCACCGGGACGTCCAGCGCCTTCAGGGCGGCGACCTTGGCGCTCTCCTGGGACTGGCTGAACTCCTCGGCGTTCTCCTGGGTGGACTCCTCCTCGGTCTTGCCGTCCGGGTAGATCGTGTCGTGCGGCACGATCTTGTTGTCGTGCGCGAGCCAGCCGTAGACCGCCTCGACAAGGTTCATCCGGTAGTCGGCGCTGGTGACCCGCACCGTGGTCATGTTCAGATGCCCGCTCGTCTCGTACGTCTTCCGCCCGGAGATCTGCAGCACCGGCTCGCCGTCGTGGTCCCCGAGCGTGTTCACCGTCGGTCCCGGCGACATCTCCGAATACGGCACGGTGATGAAGACTCCGGCGCACAGGAGCGCTATCAGCAGCAGGGTGGAGGCGAGCATCGTCGCAGTGCGGCGTGGCATGGAACGACAGTACGGGACGCCGCTGTCAGCGGACCGTCAGGGCCGTCCGTCCGGGCGGCCGGCCCTTGTCACGTACGGGTGCGGGGCTTCTCCATGGCCTCGCGGAAGCGCGCGTACCCGTCGAGCTCGGGGCCGTCACCCCGCGTCTTCCGGGTCCGGTTGGCCCAACTGCCCCACAGACCGGCACCGATCGCAGCCACAAGCGGAATCAGCAACCAGGCGAGTGCCGCCATGCCGTCCTCCCATCCCCATGAGCGACCGCAACTGACTGATCAGCAGATTAACCAGCTGCACGGACAACGCTCACGCCGGGGGTCGGGTTACGCAACCGGAAGGGTGGCCCGGTGTTCGGTCAGCAGGCGCCGACCCACTCCTCGGTGCCGTCTGAGAACTTCTGGTGCTTCCAGATCGGCACTTCGTGCTTGAGGTCGTCGATGAGCTTCCGGCACGCCTCGAAGGCCTCACCCCGATGCGGGCACGAGACGGCGACGACGACGGCGAGGTCCCCCACCTTGAGGTCCCCGACCCGGTGCACCGCCGCGAGCGCGCGCACCGGGAACTCGGCGACGACCTTCTCGGCGATCCGCCGCATCTCGGCCTCGGCACTGGGATGGCACGAGTACCCGAGCTCATCGACATCGGTGCCCCCGTCGTGATTCCGCACGGTCCCGACGAACAGAGCGGTCCCGCCGGCGGCGTCGTCCCCGACGGCCTTGAAGACCTCGTCGAGGGAGAGGGCCGTCTCCCGGATGGCGATCAGCTGGATGGGATCGTGCGCCGCCTGCTCACCGGGGTGATCGTTCGTGGGTGCCATGCCTCCATCGTGCCCCACGCCACTGACAACCCGGAAGGGAACTTTCACCCGGCACGCGCGCGTGGAGCTTCGGAGCCTCCTACAGGCACCTGGTCCGGGCACTCGTATGCGTCAGACCCGACGCCGGGCCTTCCGGGCCCGCCGCACCACGGCCGCCGCACCCAGCAGCGCCACCGTCGCACCCGCGGCGCCCGCAGCCGTCGCGTCCTTCCGGCCCAGCCGCCGCCCGACGACCGTGCGCCGACCGGAGACCTCCTCCAGCAGCTCCGCGAGGACCTCCTCATTGGTCCACTGCGGCCGCCACCCGGCGTCATGCAGCCGGCTCCCGCTCACCACCCACGGATACATCGTGTAGGCCAGATCCCCCGCCGGGGACGGCGTGAGCCCGATCCGGTGCAGCCGGGCCGCCGCGCCCAGCGCGACCGTGGACGGCAGCTCCATCCGCCGGATCCCGCTCAGCTCCTCGACCTCCTCCTGCTCCAGCCACCCGTCGCACCCGACGGCCAGCTCCCCGTCGACCTTCTCCAGGACGGCGTACTCCAGAGCGCTGCACAGATCCTCGACATGACAGAACTGCCAGGCGGGCCGGGACCCGGCGACGACAAGCAGCCGAGGCGACTCGAAGTACCTGGTCAGCGCGGTGTCGGTGCCTCCGACCAGCACCGAGGGCCGGACCACGGTGACATTGAGCCCCGGATGCGCCCGCGGGGCCCGTCGCGCGAGCCGCTCGATCTCCAGCAGATCCCCGACCCCGGTCGCCTCGGCCGTGGCCCGCAGCTCCGCGTCCTCGGACAGCGGCAGCTCGTTGTCGGGCAGCGCGCCGTAGACCATCGCCGACGTGCACACGACCACCCGGTGCACCCCGGCCGCCGCCGCGGCGGTCAGCACGGTCTGTGTCCCCCGGACGTTGTAGGCCGTTCGGGCCGCGGCGTCGGTCTCCAGATCCAGGTCGAGCGCCAGATGCACCACCACGTCCGCGCCCCGCAGCTTGTCCGCGATCGCCGGATCCCGCACGTCGAGGATGTGCCACTGGGCACCGGCGCACTCGCCGCGCCGCTCATCGATCGCGATGACCTGTTTGATCTCCTCGGACGCGGCGAGCCGCTCGGTGAGCAGGGCACCGATGCCGGAGGCGGCACCGGTGACCGCGACGACGGGCCCGCGCAGAGCGGACGCGGGCGTGGTTGAGTGGTTTCGCGCTGCGCGAACCTGTGGATCTGGGGAACTCACCGGGCGTCTCCAGCGGTTGTCTTCAGTACGAACGCGAGCGACGCGTGCGTACCAGGTGCATCCATCCTGCCGCAGGCCACGAGTCGGCGGAGCACCGAGGCCCGAACGGCCCCGGGTGTCTACGCTGGGTGGTGTTATCGGGCAGTCGTGCCGCCGGAGCCAACCGGTGGCCTTAACAGCCGAGGAATCCCGTGAGTGACACCCCATTCGGATTCGGCCTTCCGCCGGAGGAGCCGGAAGACGGCGACGAGGGCAAGAAGAAGGACCAGGAGAGCGGTGGTGGTCAGGGCCCGGCCAACCCGTTCGGTTTCGGCGGGCTGCCCGGAGCTTCAGGCCCGGGTGCGGACAATCCGTTCGCGGCCATGTTCGGCTCGCTGAACCCCACCGACCTGGGCGCCGCGTTCCAGCAGCTCGGCCAGATGCTCTCGTACGAGGGCGGGCCGGTGAACTGGGACATGGCCAAGCAGATCGCCCGCCAGACGGTCTCCCAGGGCACGGCGGACGGCGTCAAGGACGCGAGCGTCGGCCCCGCCGACCGCACCGCGGTCCAGGAGGCCGTCCGCCTGGCCGACCTGTGGCTCGACGACGCGACCTCGCTGCCGTCCGGCGCGGGCACCGCCGTGGCGTGGAGCCGCGCGGAGTGGGTCGAGGCGACCCTGCCCGCGTGGAAGGAGCTGGTCGACCCGGTCGCCGAGCGCGTCGGCGCGGCCATGGGCGACGTCCTGCCGGAGGAGATGCAGGCCATGGCGGGCCCGCTGATCGGCATGATGCGCTCCATGGGCGGCGCCATGTTCGGCACGCAGATCGGGCAGGCCGTGGGTGTGCTCGCGGGCGAGGTCGTCGGCTCGACCGACATCGGCCTGCCGCTCGGCCCGGCCGGCAAGGCCGCGCTGCTGCCCGTGAACATCGAGGGGCTGGGCAAGGACCTCGGTGTGCCGAAGGAGGAGGTGCGGCTGTATCTCGCCCTGCGCGAGGCCGCCCACCAGCGCCTCTTCGCGCATGTGCCGTGGCTGCGCTCGCACCTGTTCGGCGCAGTCGACGGGTACGCGCGCGGGATCAAGGTCGACACCGCCAAGCTGGAGGACGTGGTCGGCCAGTTCGACCCGCAGAACCCCGAGCAGCTGCAGGACGCCCTCCAGCAGGGCATGTTCCAGCCGGAGGACACGCCCGAGCAGAAGGCGGCCCTGGCCCGTCTCGAGACGGCTCTGGCGCTCGTCGAGGGCTGGGTCGACGCGGTGGTGCACGCCGCCGCGAAGCCCCGCCTGTCGTCCGCCGACGCACTGCGGGAGACCCTGCGCCGCCGCCGTGCCACGGGCGGCCCCGCCGAGCAGACCTTCGCCACTCTGATCGGCCTCGAGCTGCGCCCCCGGCGCCTGCGCGACGCCTCCCGCCTGTGGGCCTCGCTCACGGACGCACGCGGTGTCGACGGCCGGGACGCCCTGTGGGCCCACCCGGACATGCTGCCGACGGCCACCGACCTGGACGACCCCGACGGCTTCGTGCACCGCGAGCAGCTCGACTTCTCCGAGCTGGACAAGATGCTCGGCGAGGCCGCGGACAAGCCCGACCTCAAGAAGCGGGACAAGAGCGAGGACGACGACACCGAGTGAGCCTGTACGACGACGCGGTCCTCGTGCTGAAGGGGTACGAGGGCCAGGAAGAGCTGCGCCAGGCATACCTGGACCATCTCGCGGCACACCCGGACGGCATGTGGACGGCCTGCGAGGACGGGCACATCACGGCGAGCGCGCTGGTGATCGACCCCGCGCGCGGGCGGGTCCTGCTGACCCTGCACAAGAAGATGCGGAAGTGGCTGCAGATGGGCGGCCACTGCGAGCCGCAGGACACCTCTCTGCAGGCCGCCGCGCTGCGCGAGGCGACCGAGGAGTCCGGTGTCGCGGGGCTGACGCTGCTGCCGGGCGGCCCGGTGCGCCTGGACCGGCATGCCACGCCCTGCGCCTGGCACCTCGACGTGCAGTACGCGGCGGTTGCTCCGGCCGGGGCCGTGGAAGCAATCAGCGACGAGTCGCTCGACCTGCGCTGGTTCGCCTACGACGAGGTGGCGACCGTAGCGGACGAGTCGGTCGTACGACTGCTGGAAGCGACGCGCGCCAGGCTGTGAACGCGTAAGGGGCGACCGCCATGGTGGTCACCCCTTACCCGTTCCGTGCGGTCAGCTCCAGGCGTTGCCCTGGTTCTGGCCGCGTGCCCCCTGCTGTCCCATGCCGAACTGCGCGGCGGCGCCCGAGCCGACCTGGGCGTTCTGCGGCGGCAGCAGCTCGCTGGGCTGGACGAGGGCGTAGCCGCTGCCCATGAAGCTGAGCTCCCAGCCCTCACCGGTGTTGCCGCGGCGCCGCCAGATCCCGGAGGAGTGCGTCTGGGCCTGCATCTGCACACGCAGGGAAGTCGACCAGGCGACGATGGCGTCGGCGTCGCAGTTGACGTACTTGTCGGGTGTCACCTGCATCATCAGCGGGGCGCCCGAGGTCATCAGCGCGACCTTGCCGCGGCCTGTGATGTTGAGCTGGTACTTCCCGGAGCCGGAGATGCCGTAGAGGCTGTCGACGGCGATGACCTCGTGGTGCAGCGAGGAGTCCATGGCGAGGACGTAGCTGCTGTCGACGGTCAGCCCGTCGTGGTCCACCTCCATCACATGGACGTGCTGCGCGAGGTTGGCGAGGTAGACCGTGCCCTGCCCGTGACAGCGCATCAGGTCCAGGCCC
This sequence comes from Streptomyces sp. NBC_00457, assembly GCF_036014015.1. NCBI lineage: Bacteria > Bacillati > Actinomycetota > Actinomycetes > Kitasatosporales > Streptomycetaceae > Streptomyces > Streptomyces sp. NBC_00457. Next base: position 3,965,784 of record NZ_CP107905.1, read on the forward strand.
TCGCCGGTGCGGGCACGCGCGCGTCCCTGATTGCGGCTCTGGTACTCGGCGTCGAACTCGATGAGGCCCTGGTAGGCGACCATCGTGCCCTTGCGGGCGAGGAGATCCTCGTGACCGTCCACGGCGACGCGGAGCATCTGCTTGTTCTGCAGGCTCCAACGCTCCTGGGTCTGCTGGTCGTTGTAGGCGAAAAGCGGACTCTGCATGGTGGTGCTCCCCCTCAGCCCCGGACCCGGAGACGGTCGGTGCTGTCCTCGCTGGGCTGGACGACGACGATGCCCTGGCCGGAGAAGGCCATCTGGAAGGCCTCACCGCTGCCCCGGCCGATGAGCGACTGCGCCTTGAAGCTGCGCTTGCCCTTCACCTTGAGGTTCGGGGACCAGGCGACGAGCGCGTCCGGGTCGACGTACGTCTCGTCCTCGCCACCGCCGCAGTCGACGACGATCGGCTTGCCCCGGGAGGTCAGCGCGACCCAGCCCTGCCCGGAGATCTTGGTGTTCCACAGGCCCTGCCCGGCGAACTTCGCCAGCCCCTTGACCCGCTCGACGCCCCAGGTGAGGTGGGCGTCGAAGGCGAGCAGATTGGTGGCGTTGACGGAGATCCCGTCGCCGTTGAGGTTGATCACGACGACGTTGGCGCCGTAGTCGGCGAGGTAGAGCAGGCCGTCGCCGGAGGCTTTCATCAGGGGCGCGCCCTCGCCGGTGGCCCAGTCGCGGGCGATCTGGCGGACGGCGGGCGGGTTGGGCTCGTACTGGACGAACCCCTCGTAGGCGACCATCGACCCCACGCGCGCGAGGAGGTCGTTTCCGGTCTGCATGGCGACCTTCAGCATGTGGTTGCCGTGGTTCTCCATGCGGGCGGTGACGGGTGCGGGAGCGTAGCCCGCGAGCGGCTGGTTCATGACGGGCTCTCCCTCAGATCTCGTACGGCTGGACGACGATGAAGTTGCCGGGAGCGCCGCGGAACTGGAGGTTGACGCTCTCCCCGGTGTCGCCGGGGTAGGAGTTGCGGCGCATCCGGACCTGGCTGGAGACGACCACCTGGGCGGCGGACGACCAGGCGACCACGGCGTTGCAGTCCGCGAACGTCGTGGGCGTGACCGGCAGCACCACGGGCGTGCCGTGCGTCTTCACGATGATCGTGCCGGTCCCGGTGAACTGCATCGTGAACAGCGCGCCTCCGGGGATGCCGTGTCCCTCGATACGGCGGACCTCGTGCTGGAGGCCCTCGTCGAAGGCGAGGACGTTCTCGGCGGAGACACAGATGCCGTCGCCCTGGAGCTCGATGGGGTGCAGCATGGTGGAACTCTCGGCGAGGAACACCTGGCCCTGGCCGGTACAGCGCATCAGCTGCATCTCCTGGCCGGTCGCGTTGCCCGCGATCCGGCCGGCGAAGCCCGCGCTCTTGTAGCTGAAGTCGACCTTGCCCTGGTAGAGCACCATGCTGCCCTGCCGGGCCAGAACCGGCTGCCCGCCGATGCCGAGGTCGACGCGGATCATCTTCTTGTTCTGCTGCGTCCAGCGCTGTCCGGTGGGCGTCTCCTTGAACTTCTGGAGCGCGGCGGTGACACCGGGGGCCTGCGGGGTGCCCTGAGGAGCGCCGTGCGGGGCTGCCTGCTGGCCCGGGGCCTGCCCGAACTGCGGCTGCTGTCCATAGCCCGGGGGCGGGGTCGGCTGACCGTAGCCGGGCGGCGGCGTGGGGGCTTGCGGTGCCTGGGGGGCCTGCGGTGCCTGGGGCTGGGCGTAGCCGGGCGGCAGCGGGGCGCTCTGGCCCGGGGCCTGGCCGTACGGCGGCTGCTGCTGGCCGGGGGGCTGTCCGTAGGGCGCCGGGGCGGGGGCAGGGGGCGGCACCTGGGCGCCGCCAGGCGGTGTCATCGGGGCGACGATGGTGGGCGCGGCGTGCACGGAGGGTGCGGGCGCCGGGGGCTGGGGTGCTGCCGGCGGCGTGGCCGAGGGCGGGGGCGCGAAGCCCTGCGCGGCGGGCTGCGGTGCCGGAGGCGCCGGGGCGGGTGCCGGGGTGGACGGGGCGCCGAAGGCGGGCGGCGCGGTGGCCTGCGCGGGCGGCGCGAAACCGGGAGCCGCACCGGCCTGGGCCTGTGGCTGCGGCTCGGGCGTCTCCTCTTCGAGGACCTCGCCGCCGAAGTTCTTCAGCAGCGCGTCGAGGCCGCCGTCGAAGCCCTGACCGACCGCGGCGAACCGCCAGACGTCCTTCAGGTAGAAGTCGCCCAGCATCACGGCCCGTTCGGTGGTGAACTCCGAGCCGCTGAAGGGATAGCGGGCCACTTCCTCGCCACCGGCGACGATGCGGATGTATCCGGGGGCGATCTGCGACAGCTGACCGGCGCCGTCCAGCGTCGCCGTGAAGGACAGCTTCTGGATCTGCGGCGGGATCCTGTCGAGCGTGACCCGGAAGGACTCCGTGTCGCCGGCCTGCGCCCCCAGCAGTTGGATGGACTCCTCGGGGGACTTCGGCTGGTTGAAGAAGATGAAGTACCGGTCGTCCGAGAGCCGTTCGTCGGCGTCGAGGCCGAAGCAGCTGATGTCGAAGCTCAGCCCGGGGCCCGAGATCTGCACACCTACGTACAGATCCGTGCCCGCGGTGAGGTCACTGATCTTGGCCTTGTGGCCGCGTTGGAATTCCCTGGCCATGCGTAACGACCGTCCCCCATCCCGAATACGAGTGCGTCGCGTCAGGCTAACTGCAAACTCGGACACCGGACGAAGTCGGTACAGACCCGGTACACAATCACCCTTCGGCGGCGCCTCGGGCGCCGTCGGCGGGAGTGGTCACTCGGTGCGCGCGCCGGGGAGATGCGGCAGCCGGTCGGCGGCGACCACCCCTTCGAGATAGCCGCGGGCCCGCTCGGTCCGCGGGTACGCCTCCAGCAGGCGCCAGAACCGGGGCCCGTGTCCGGGGACCAGCAGATGCGCGAGCTCATGGAGCAGGACGTAGTCGACGACGTACTCGGGCATGCCCTGCAGCCGGTGCGAGAGCCGGATACTGCCCTCGGCCGGGGTGCACGAGCCCCAGCGTGTGTTCTGGTTGGTGACCCAGCGCACGGACGTAGGCCGGGCGCGACCGCCGAAGTACTGGTCCGAGAGCCGTTCCGCCCGCTCCGCGAGCTCGGCGTCGCCCAGCTGCCGCTTGCTCTCCTGGGCGGCGAGCTTGTCGAGCATGACGTTGACCCAGCGCTGCTCCTCCGCCTCGGACATCCGGGCGGGAATGAGCACGACGGTGCGATCGCCCTCGCGGTACGCGGAGACCGTCCTGCGTCTGCGGGCGCTCCGGCGCACCTCGATCGCGCTCGCCACCGGGCCGCTCGGCGGCGGGCTCGTCGTACTGCGCTGTGGAGTTCCGGCGCGGTGCAGTGGGTCGGCGGACACGCCCCGACGTTACCCGCTGCACATGGGGGAAGTCCCGACTCCGGGACGGTTCGATTCCGATCCCTCACCAGGCGTCTGATTTGTACGAAGAATATCCACCGCCTGTGGACAACTTTCGGCGTCCGGCCGCGGGGGCGGGCATGCTGGCACTCGTCGGCGGAGCACTGACCACGCCTCTCCGACGAACGGAGACGTACGGGGATCTTTCACGGGGCTACGGGGGCCTGACATGCATCCGATGGTGAAGCCCGCGCTCAGGCGCGGCTGGCGCGACCTCAACACCGTGCAGTTCGGGATGACACCGGCGCACGCGATGACGCTGGGTCCGATGGACACGGCGACGGGAAGCTTTCTCGATCTGCTCAACGGCACGCGCGGACTCCCACTGCTGCGCGAGGTGGGCCGGCGAATGGATCTGCCGGACGGACATGTCGACGAGCTGGTTGGGCGGCTGGCGCGGTCCGGCCTCGTCGACGACGCGTCAGGCGGCGGCCCGGCGGCCGAGGCACTGCGCAAGAAGAAGGAGGTCCTGGACCGGCTGCGCCCCGATCTGGCCTCCCTGACCCTGACCACCTCCGCACCGGGCGACGCGATGCGGCAGCTGGCGGCCCGCCGCTCCCTGCGGGTCCAGGTGCGGGGCGCCGGCCGGGTGGGAGCGGTGCTCGCCTCCCTGCTGTCGGGCGCCGGCGTCGGAGAGGTGGACGTACTCGACGGCGGCACCGTCGAGCCCTGGGACATCGCACCGGGTGGCCTGCCCGCCGAGTCGGTCGGCGACCGCAGAGCCGAAGCGGCCCGCCGGGCCGTACGCCGGGCGGCACCGGACAGGCCGCCGCGCCGCGGCCCGCAGCCCCCGCTCGAGGACGGCGACCCGGGATTCTCCCTGGTCGTCCTCGCGCCACGGGACGACGTCGGTGTGCACGCCCCCGTCCCCGCCACCGCCGAGCCGCTGATCACCTCCGGCACGCCTCATCTGTACGCCGGAGTCGTGGAGGGAACCGGCGTGGTCGGCCCTCTCGTCCTGCCCGGGGAGACCAGCTGTGCGGGCTGTCTGCACGAAGGGCGCACAGACCGGGATCCGGCCTGGCCACGCCTGGTGGCCCAGTGGCGCTCGGGGAAACAACGGCAGGTGGGACCCTGCGATCTGGCGCTGGCCACCACAGTCGCCGGGCTTGCCGCCACACATGCGCTCGCCTTCCTGGACGGCCATCTGCCGTCGACCGCCGGCGCCCGCTGGGAGGTGTCCCTGCCCGGCCTCCACTGGCATGCGCGGCCGATCTGGGCCCATCACGCATGCCCCTGCGGCGCCGCGGAGAAAGCTAAGGGGGCACACTCCTCGGAGGACGAGAACTCACACGAGACAATGGCAGAGCAACAACCGTCGAAGGAGTTTCGCCGTACGACACACGCGGCGCGGCTGGCTGGGACCTGGAGGGCGCATGTCTGATCTTCCCCGGAAGGCGGTCACCCGGACCGCCAAGCTCGCCGCGCTCCCGCTCGGCTTCGCCGGGCGGGCCACCTGGGGACTGGGCAAGCGGATCGTCGGCGAGTCCGCGGAGATCGTCGGCCGCGAACTGCAGCAGCGCACCGCGGAGCAGTTGTTCAAGGTCCTCGGCGAGCTGAAAGGCGGGGCGATGAAGTTCGGGCAGGCCCTGTCCGTCTTCGAGTCCGCGCTGCCCGAGGAGGTCGCCGGGCCCTACCGGGCGGCGCTGACCAAGTTGCAGGACGCGGCCCCACCGATGCCGACGCGCACCGTGCACGCCGTGCTCTCGGAGCGGCTCGGCGAGGAGTGGCACGACCTGTTCCTCGAGTTCGAGGACAAGCCCTCCGCGGCAGCCTCGATCGGCCAGGTGCACCGGGGAGTGTGGCAGGACGGCCGCGAGGTGGCGGTCAAGGTGCAATACCCGGGCGCCGGAGAAGCCCTGCTGTCCGATCTGAACCAACTGAGCCGTTTCGCCCGCCTGTTGGGCCCGCTCATCCCGGGGATGGACATCAAGCCCCTCATCGCGGAGCTGCGCGACCGGGTCTCGGAAGAGTTGGACTACGGCCTGGAAGCGCAGGCCCAGCAGGCGCACGCCGAGGAGTTCACGGACGACCCGGACGTCGTGGTGCCCGAGGTGGTCCACCAGTGTGAGCAGGTTCTGATCACCGAGTGGATGGACGGCATCCCCATGTCGGAGATCATCTCGGAGGGCACCCAGGACCAGCGCGACCGGGCCGGCCAGCTCCTGGCCCGCTTCCTCTTCTCCGGCCCGGCCCGCACCGGCCTCCTGCACGCCGACCCGCACCCGGGCAACTTCCGGCTCCTGCCCGGCGGTCCCGACGGCGAGGACGACTGGCGCCTGGGCGTGCTGGACTTCGGCACCGTGGACCGCCTCCCGGGCGGACTGCCGACCCCGATCGGCGACTCCCTGCGTATGACGCTGGACGGCGAGGCGGACGCCATCTATGAACTGCTGTGCACGGAGGGCTTCGTCAAGGACTCGATAGACCTGGACCCCGACGCCGTCCTCGACTACCTCCTGCCGATCATCGAACCGGCCCGTGTGGACGAGTTCACCTTCACCCGCGGCTGGATGCGCAGCCAGGCGGCCCGAGTCGCCGATCCGCGTTCCCCCGCCTACCAGTTGGGCAAGCAGCTCAATCTGCCTCCGGCGTATCTGCTGATACACCGGGTGACCCTCAGCACGATCGGCGTGCTGTGCCAGCTGGGAGCGACGGTGCGACTGCGCGAGGAACTGGAGGAGTGGCTGCCGGGGTTCATGCCTGAGGAGATCCTGGACGAGGAGGATTCGGCGGCGGAGGCGTAAGCGGCGGCGGTGTGAGCCGGGCTCACCACCAGGCCGAGTCCAGCCGCCCCTCGATGGCTCTGAGGTTCTCGCGGGAGCAGGTGTCGCAGAAGTAGTGGCGGGTGCCGTTCTCCACGGAGCAGGTCCAGGTGGGCCGGGGAACCGAGGCACGGGTGCCGCAGCGGGCACACACGAGAGAGGTCGGCTCCGCGCCGGCACCGCCGTTGTCACTGCCTCCGGGAAGACTCGTCACCCGGTGACGATATCGCCGTGGCCGGCGGATCTGCGGGCACAACGCACCGCGGGGGCCGGTCCGTTCGGACGGACCGGCCCCCGCGGGAAAGCTCTCGCCCCCCTGTTCGGGAGGCCACCGCTTCAGGTGTTCTCGATCACTGCATGACGGCCATGGCGAGCGCACGGCGGGCGCGCAGCGACGCGCGCTCCGCCCGGCGCTGCATCCGGCGAGCGGCCACCAGGCGCAGGGCCTGGCGTTCCCGCTCGGCCTCGTACAGGCGCTCGTGCATATGCGCACGAGCCATGGCTTCTGGGATGAGTTGCATCTCTCGGGTCCTGTTCTGACGCGAGTCGATCGCGCCGGTGGTGGTGACGTCTTCGATCGCGGAGCCGGCGGGCTCGTTGGTGGACGGCTTCATCGGGGCCTGCTTCTTGGGGTCGTGCGTGAGGGGGCGGTCGATCGTTCCTGCGGTGTTCATGCCGTGACCGGGTTCTTGCGCGGGCGGCCACGCGGCCGCTTCCGGGCGACGACGACACCCTGGACGAACAGCTCGCCACCCCAGACGCCCCAGGGCTCACGCCGCTCCTTGGCGCCGGCGAGGCAGGCCTCGATCAGCGGGCAGGTGCGGCAGAGGGACTTGGCGTACTCGACGTCCGCCGGCGACTCGGCGAAGAAGACCTCCGGGTCGTAGGAACGGCAGGGGACGGGCACGCCGAGGTTCTCGATGGCGTCGTCCAGCGCGGTGAGCGCGGTGAGCGGGGTCAAGGTGGAGTCCTCCGTGAGGCCGGGCTTGGGGATCGTGTCGGAAGGCGGTACGGACGGGGCGTGCGCTTCGAGTTGCACGGTTCGTCTTCCTCGTCTGGTCGGTCCGGCCCTGTTGGGCCGGTGGTCGGCTGGTACCGGGTTCTTTTCTTGTCCCGAGGCCCCTTCGCTCCGCCGTCCCTGGTCGGGGACAAACAGAAGGGCCGCGGATCCCGGATGGGGTTCCGCGGCCCTGAAGGCGCCGGCCTGATCAATCAGGCTGGATCACTCCAGGGTTCTGGCCCACGGAAGGCCCACATCTGGTGGTGCTGCGTCGTCTGCTTCCGGAATCCGGCACCGGTCGCCGCAAGGGCATAGGCCTTGGCCTGTGCCACTACAGCCGCTTCCAGTGCCATGACCGGTCGCTCATTGCGCTCGCTCACGGGAAGGCCCGCAGGAGACACCGAGGACGCCGGGCGCGCGGCACGAATGCCGGACAGACCGGTGCCCGGGTTGGAGGCGCCGAGCATGCACAGGGAGGCGACGACCGAGCGATCGGTCATTTTCACGGTGCTGATGAAGCTGGTGTTGATGCTGATCACTGGACTCGCCTCCTTTCGGCGTCTGGGGGACTGGGGTGAGCCAGTCCGACGGAAATGCAAGTACAACACGGAATCAGGGCCTCCGAGAAGGCCTCCGTCCCCGTGGCTAAGAACCTATGGGGATTGCTGGGGCATGCGCAAACTATTTTTCCGACGAGTTGGTTTCAGCCCTCGTCTTCCTCTCCCGGCCCCTCCCGGCCTGCGCAGATGGCCAGCACATCGGCGCCGTAGCGGTTGAGCTTGCGCACCCCCACGCCCGGGATCCGCGCCAACTCGCCGTCGTCGTCGGGCACGGCCTCGGCGATGGCCATCAGCGTCTTGTCGGTGAAGACGCAGAAGGCGGGCTGGCCGCTGCGCTGCGCCTGTTCCGCACGCCACTCACGCAACCGCTCGTAGAGGCCCTCGTCCATGTCGGAGGGGCAGTCCTCGCAGCGCATCAGCTTCATCTCGCCGGCCTCGGTGAGGGTGCGTCCGCAGACTCGGCAGCGGGCCGGGCTGCGCTGTCTGCGTCTCGGCGCGACGGCCGGCGTGCTGGTGGTGAAGCCACGCTCGACGCCACCGGCGCCGACCGTCGCGGCGCGGCCGGCGATGGTGGTCGAACCGGGGCGCAGCCCGTCGAGGAAGGGGCTGGGCTTGCGGTTCGGGCGGCCGCCGGGCGAGCGGGACAACGCCCAGGAAACATGGAGCTGTTCTCGAGCGCGGGTCACGCCGACATAGAGGAGCCGGCGTTCCTCCTCGATCTGCTCCTCCGTCTTCGCATAGGTGATCGGCATCATGCCGTCGGCCACGCCCACCAGGAAGACGACGTCCCACTCCAGGCCCTTGGCCGAGTGCAGGGAGGCGAGCGTGACGCCCTGCACGGTCGGGGCGTGCTGGGCGTTCGCCCGCTCGTCGAGCTCCGCGACCAGGTCGCCGAGGGTGGCGCCGGGGCTGGCGGCGGCGAAGTCCACCGCCAGGTTCACCAGGGCGGCCAGGGACTCCCACCGCTCTCTGACGGCACCGGACCCGGCCGGGGGATGCGGCGTCCAGCCCTCGCCGGAGAGCACGGCACGCACCTGGGAGGGGAGGTCGACCGCGTCGTCGAGCAGGGAGTCGTTGCCGCCGAAACGGGCCGCGCCCCGCAGGGCGATGCCCGCCTTACGGACCTCGGGCCGGTCGAAGAACCGCTCGGCGCCCCGCAGCTGGTAGGACACCCCGGCGTCGGCGAGGGCCTGTTCGTAGGTCTCGGACTGGGAGTTCGTACGGAACAGGATCGCGATCTCGCTCGCCGGGACACCGGCGTCGATGAGCTCTCGGATACGACGGGCGGCGCCTTCTGCCTCGGCGGGCTCGTCGTCGTACTGGGTGTAGGCGGGCTCGGGGCCCGGGGCTCGCTGGGAGATCAGCTCCAGGCGGTGATCGGCTGCGCGTCCGCGGGCCTGGGCGAGCAGGCCGTTGGCCAGGTGGACGACCTGTGGGGTGGAACGGTAGTCACGGACCAGCTTGACCACGGTGGCGCCGGGGTGGCGGGTGCGGAAGTCGAGCAGATGGTCCGGGGTTGCTCCTGTGAACGAGTAGATCGTCTGGCTGGCGTCGCCGACCACGCACAGGTTCTCCCGGTCGCCGAGCCACAGCTCCAGCATGCGCTGCTGGAGCGGGCTGACGTCCTGGTACTCGTCGACCACGAAGTGCTGGTACTGGGCGCGGACCTGCTCGGCGATGTCGTGCCGGTCCTGGAGGACGGCGACGGTCAGCAGCAGGACGTCCTCGAAGTCGATGACGGCGCGACTGCGCTTGACGTCCTCGTAGGCGGAGTAGAGCTGGGCGATCTCGGCCGGGTGACGGGGGATCTCGCGGCCGGACTTGGCGGCGGCGGCAGCGTAGTCGGCGGGGACGGTCTGGGTGACCTTGGACCACTCGATCTCGGCGGTGACGTCCCGCAGCTCGCCGCGGTCGAGGCGGATGCTGCAGGCAGCGGCCGCGTCGGCCACCAGTTGGATCTTGCGGTCGACGAGCCGGGGCATGGAGCCGCCGATCGCCTTCGGCCAGAAGTACTGCAGCTGGCGCAGGGCTGCCGAGTGGAAGGTGCGGGCCTGGACCCCGGCGGCGCCGAGCTGGCGCAGCCGGCCGCGCATCTCCCCGGCGGCACGGTTGGTGAAGGTGACGGCCAGCACACTGGAGGGCTGGAGAATTCCGGCGCGCACCCCATAGGCGATGCGGTGGGTGATCGCCCGTGTCTTGCCCGTGCCTGCGCCCGCCAGCACACAGACCGGGCCCTGCAGGGCGGTCGCCACCTCGCGCTGCTCGGGGTCGAGCCCTTCGAGCACCGCGTCGGCCGAGCCCGGTGCCTGCGGGAAGAGCGTGGAGTGCGTTGCTGCTGTCACACCGCCATGCTGCCAGGTCACCGGAGACGGGTGAGCCGGTTGTCCACAGGCAGGCACCCGCAGTCGTACTAATGCGGCAGGCGTCACGTGCGGACGGATACCCCCCGCGGGAATGGCGGCGCGGTCGCGTACGTTCCCTTCCTGCGACCACCCGTCCCCGACCGCCGAGGAGCGCGAGAGACATGCCGGGCACTGTGACGATGTACAGCACCACGTGGTGCGGCTACTGCCGTCGGCTGAAGAGCCAGATGGACCGCGAGGGCATCGCGTACAACGAGATCAACATCGAGCAGGACCCGGAGTCGGCCGCCTTCGTGGAGAAGGCGAACGGCGGGAACCAGACGGTGCCCACGGTCTTGATCATTGCCCCCTCGGGCAATGAGTCGGTCATGACCAACCCGAGCCTTGCCCAGGTGAAGGCCGCTCTCGCTACCTGAGAGCTGAGGAACCCCAGACCGTGCCCACCGTGCTGTTCCCGGACGGCTCGACGCTCACGAACCCTTCGCTGGCCCAGGTCAAGCAGAAGATCGGCGCGTAACAGGGGAATGCAGGAAGGCGGTCCCGAGACAGCTCGGGACCGCCTTCCTGCGTATCAGAACACGTCAGAAAACGCTGCGCGTCGGCAGTGGCTTGCCGTACCAGAGCTCGATGAGGCGGGCCGCGATCGAGATGCCGTACGGCGGGAGGACCTCGCCGGAGTCGAAGGCGGCGCGCAGCTCGTCGCGGGTGAACCAGCGGGCCTCGTGGATCTCGTCGCCGTCGACCTCGATGTCGGTCGTGGTGGCGCGCGCCATGAAGCCGAGCATCAGGCTGGACGGGAAGGGCCAGGGCTGGCTGGCGACGTATTCGACCTGGCCGACGGTGATGCCGGCCTCCTCGAAGACCTCGCGGCGCACGGACTGCTCGATGGACTCGCCGGGCTCGACGAAGCCGGCGAGCGTGGAGAAGCGGCCCTCGGGCCAGTGCACCTGGCGGCCGAGCAGGATGCGGTCCTCTGCATCGGTGACGGCCATGATCACGGCCGGGTCGGTGCGCGGGTAGTGCTCGGCGCCGCAGGCCGGGCAGCGGCGGATGTGGCCGGCCGCGGCGATGACCGTGCGCTCGCCGCAGCGGGAGCAGAAGCGGTGGGTGCGCTGCCAGTTCTCCAGACCGACCGCGTGCACCATCAGGCCTGTGTCGCGCGGTGACAGCAGCAGCCCCGCCTCGCGCAGCCCCGCCGCGCGCGCGGACTGGTCGATGCGGCCGGGGAGGGCGTCCTTCTGGAGGGCGAAGTAGCTGACGCCGTCCTCGTCGATGCCGAGGAAGTAGCGGTGTGCCTCGGTGAGGGGGGCTTCGAAGGAGGGGGTCATGACGAGTTCGGTGCGCCCGTCGGGCGTCTCGTCGATGAGGACCTGACCGCCGGAGACCACGAAGCAGCGGGTCGTGGGGTGGCTCCATGCCGCCGCGAGCCAGGCCTCGTCGAGCCGGTGGTGGGCGGCGCGGTCGATGCCGCTGGGGGTGGTGAGCGAGATGGGTCGGTCGGCGGTGTGGTCGGTCCAGGTGGTCACGGGTGCTTCCAACTCCCCCGGTGCAGCGGATTGTTTCGGCGAGCGGTTCGACGGAACCTGCGGCGGGTGGTGACGGCTTGATGGTGCGGGGGCGGCCTCTCCAGTGTGCCCCGCGCGGGGCACACCTCCGGGTGGTGCGGAGGGCTCAGGGAGCATGGCGCCAGTTGTCCGCGAGGTCGGCCCACAGATATGCGCTGGTCTCGACGCCTTTGAGGAGCAGATCCAGCTCGACCTTCTCGTTCGGGGCGTGCCAGCCGTCGGACGGGACGGAGATGCCCAGGAAGAGCACGGGAGCGCCGAGCACTTCCTGGAGGTCGGCGGCCGGTCCCGAGCCGCCGACGCGTGTGAAGAGGACCGGTCTTTCGAAGGCTCGGCTCATGGCGCGGGCCACAGACTGCAGCGCCGGGTGGTCGAGCGGCGTGAGGCACGGACGCGTGGCGGCGGCGAAGGTGATCTCGTGCCGGATTCCGGCGGGCACCTGGTCGGCGGCCCAGGCACGCACGGCCTGCTCGATCCGCTCGGGGTCCTGCCCTGTGACGAGCCGGAAGGAAAGCTTCACCATCGCGGACGACGGAATGATGGTCTTGCTTCCGGGCCCCTGGTAGCCACCCCCGATGCCGTTGACCTCGGCGGTGGGGCGGGCCCAGATCCGCTCCAGGGTGGTGTGCCCGGCCTCGCCCTGGGTGGCGTACGACTTGGCCGTGCGCAGCCACTGCTCCTCGTCGAAAGGCAGCTCGGCGAAGAGTTCGCGCTCCCGGTCGGTGAGTTCGACGATGCCATCGTAGAAGCCGGGGATCGTCACGCGCGCGTGGTCGTCGTGCAGCGCGGCTACGAGGCGGGCGGCGGCGGTCGCCGGGTTGGGGACGGCGCCGCCGAAGGCACCGGAGTGGATGTCCTGGTCGGGGCCGTGGAACTGGATCTCGCACTCGGCGAGGCCGCGCATGCCGGTGCACACGGTGGGGGTGTGCTCGTCCCACATGCTGGTGTCGGAGACGATCACGGCATCGGCCGCGAGCCGGTCCGCGTGCTCCTCGACGAGGGCGCGGAAGTGCGGGGAGCCGGACTCCTCCTCGCCCTCGATCAGCAGCTTGAGGTTGACGGCCGGGGTGGCGCGGCCCGTCGCGGCGAGGTGCGCGCGGACGCCGAGTGTGTGGAAGAACACCTGGCCCTTGTCGTCGGCAGCCCCGCGCGCGTAGAGGCGGTTTTCGCGGACGACCGGCTCGAAGGGGTCGCTGTCCCAGCCGTCCTCGCGGGCGGCGGGCTGGACGTCGTGATGGCCGTAGACCAGGACCGTGGGCGCCTCGAGGTCGTCGGCGGGCCACTCGGCGAAGACGGCGGGTGCCCCGGGTGTCTGCCAGACCTCGGTCGTGGGGAAGCCGGTCTCCTTGAGCTTGGCGGCGAGCCAGTCGGCGCTGCGGCGCACGTCCGCCGCGTGGTCGGGCTGCGCCGACACGGACGGGATGCGCAGCCACTCGGCGAGGTCGTCGAGGAAGGCGGTGCGGTGCTGCTCGATGTGCGTGCGGACGGCGCTGACGGCACTGTCAACGGACTGGCTCATGGTCACGAGCCTATCGGCCCGCACCGACATCCTGATTGGGCGGTTCGTCACACGACGGCTCCTCCGTCAGCAGCCGCTCCAGCGCGGCCCGGCCCGGGAGGTCCTGCGGCCGTACGACCTCACCACCGCGCACATACACGAACGCGGCGTGGACCGACTCCAGGGGCACGCCCTGCTGCTCGGCCCAGGCCAGCCGGTACAGGGCGAGCTGGAGGGGGTCGGCGGTGCGGGCACGGCTGGTCTTCCAGTCGACGATCTCGTACGACGTCCTGTCGCCGTCGCTCTCCCGGTAGACGGCGTCGATCCGGCCCCGGATCACCCGGCCGGCGATCGCGAGCTGGAAGGGGGCCTCCACGCGGTAGGGCGTGCGGTGCGCGTACGGGGTGCGCTCGAAGGCGTCCTTGAGGGCCTCCAGATCGCGTTCGTCGGCGATCTCGGCCTCGCTGCCGGGCAGCTCCTCCGGGTCCAGCATGGGCAGCGTCAGCTCTTCGAAGCGGGCTTCGACCCACGCGTGGAAGCGGGTGCCGCGGCGTGCGGCGGGCTGCGGCGGGCGGGGCATGGGGCGGGCCAGCTCCTGTGCGAAGCCGTCCGGGTCGGCGGCCAGGCGCATCAGCTGCGATGCGGTCAGGGTCGTCGGCAGGGGTACGTCCGTGCTCCCCCGCCGGGCGCGCAGGAGTTCGCCGGTGAGGGCGTCGAGGTCACGGTCCCAGGAGGCGATGGCGCGGGCTTCCTCCGGGGTGAGGCGGGGGTGAGGGCGCGGGAGATCCGGGTCGCCGGAGTGTTCGGTGAGGTCCAAAGGCGCCGCCTGGTGCGGGACGGTCGGACGGTCCGGGGTCCACGATTCCCAGTCGCCCGGGTCCTCCTCGAAGGGGGTGTCATCTTCGCCGTATTCATCGGATTCGTGGCCTTCGTCGTACAGGACCTCGTCGTCCTCCGGTGGCGGCCAGTCAGGGTCGTCGTACGTGTCCGGGTCGTGCGTGGCCGCCGGGTGGCCGTCGGTGTGGGAGGCGAGGTCTTCGAGGTGCGCCAGGACCGTCTCGGCCGCGGCGCGGCGGCGGGCGAGGGCCATGTCGTCGAGGGGCAGGGGCCAGACCTGGTCGACGGTGGCCCGGTGCAGGGCCGGGTTCTCCTCGTCCTCGGCGGGTTCGTCCGCCCAGGCCTCGATCTCACCGTGTCCTGCCGCGCAGTGGCCGTACAGCGCCTGGAGGAAGTCTGACGGGCCGCGGGGCTTCTTCTGCGCGGGCCCCCACCAGTGGCCGGAGCCGAGGAGGAGGGAGCGGGGGCGGGTGAACGTGACGTAGCCGAGACGGAGTTCCTCGGTGTGCTGGTGCTCCTTCATGGCCTCCTGGAATGCCTTGAGGCCTCGGGAGTCCCATGCCTCGACGTCCGGCAGGGTGTCGGCGTCGCCGCGCAGGTCGTGCGGCAGCACCTTGCTCTGCGCGGTCCACTTCTCGCGGCCCTGGGTGCTGGGGAAGGTGCCGGTGACCAGGCCGGGGACGACCACGACGTCCCACTCCAGGCCCTTGGACTTGTGCGCGGTGAGCACCTTGACGGTGTTCTCGCCGCCGGGGAGGGCGTTGTCGAGGCCCTTCTCGTACTGTGCGGCGGTGCGCAGGAAGCCGAGGAAGGCCAGCAGGGTGGCCTCGCCGTCGCCCGCGGCGAACGAGGCGGCGATGTCCAGGAAGTTGGACAGGGTCTCGCGGCGGCGTGCGGCCAGGGCGTGCGGGGATGCCGACAGTTCCACTTCCAGGCCGGTGACGGCGAGGACGCGGTGGAGGACGTCCATCAGCGGGTCGGACAGGGAGCGGCGCAGGTCGCGCAGTTCGGCGGCGAGCCGGGCGAACCGCACGCGCGCGTCCGGCGAGAACGGCAGCCCGTCGTCCTCCCCTTGCGCCTCGATCGGCATTTCCAGGAACGTGTCGAGGGCGTCCGCGAGCGATATCACCTCGGCCGGGTCGACGCCCTCGACCGCCTCGGCGAGCCGACGGTCCGGATCGTCGTCGGCCTCCACGCGCGCGTGCGACACGAGATACCGGGCGCGCCGGCCCAGGAGAGCGAGGTCGCGCGGGCCGATCCGCCAGCGCGGGCCGGTCAGCAGCCGGACCAGCGAGGCGTTGGCGCCGGGGTCCTGAAGGACTTCGCACACGGCGACCAGGTCGGCGATCTCGGGCAGGTGCAGCAGCCCGGACAGGCCGACGACCTCGACCGGGATGTCGCGGGCGACGAGCGCGCCCTGGATCTCGGCGAAGTCGGTCGCCGTGCGGCACAGGACGGCGATCTCGCCGGGCGCCTTTCCGGTCCGTACGAAATGGGCGACGGAGTCGGCGATCCAGTCGATCTCCTCGGCGTGGGTGCGCAGCAGGGCGCAGCGGACCACACCGTCGCGTTCGGCGCCGGGGGCCGGGCGCAGCGCCTCCACGCCCGCGTGCATGGCGCGCAGGGGCTCGGCGAGGCCGTTGGCGAGGTCGAGGAGGCGGCCACCGCTGCGGCGGTTCTCGCTGAGTGACTGGCGGGTGGCGGGGCTGCCGTCGGCGTGGGCGAAGTGCTCGGGGAAGTCGTCGAGGTTGGCGACGGAGGCGCCGCGCCAGCCGTAGATCGCCTGGCAGGGGTCGCCGACGGCGGTCACCGGGTGGCCCGTGCCGCCGCCGAACAGACCGGCCAGGAGGACGCGTTGGGCCACCGACGTGTCCTGGTACTCGTCGAGCAGCACCACGCGGAACTCGTCGCGCAGGATCCGGCCCACTTCGGGGAGCCCGGCGAGGCCGGCCGACAGGGCGATCTGGTCGCCGAAGTCGAGCAGGTCGCGCTCGCGCTTGGCGGCCCGGTAGCGGATCACCAGCTCGGCGAGTTCACGGCGTGCGGCGGCGGCCTCGGGGACCTTGCGCAGGTCGGCGTTGGTGAGCTTGACGCTTTGCAGGGCTTCGAGCAGCTCGGCGTCGTACGCGCGCAGGTCCTCGGGCCGTACGAGGTGCTCGGCGAGTTCGGCGTCGAGGGTGAGGAGGTCGCCGACGAGGTCGGGGAAGGAGCGGGTCAGGGCCGGGTAGGGCCCCGGGGCCTCGCGCAGGACGCGCGCGGCGAGTTGGAAGCGGGTGGCGTCGGCGAGCAGGCGGGAGGTCGGTTCGAGGCCGATGCGCAGGCCGTGGTCGGTCAGCAGGCGGCCCGCGAAGGCGTGGTACGTCGAGATCACCGGCTCGCCCGGAGGGTTGTCCGGGTCGATGACATCGGGGTCGGTGACGCCCGCCTTGATCAGTGCCTTGCGGACGCGCTCGGCGAGTTCACCGGCGGCCTTGTTGGTGAAGGTGAGGCCGAGGACCTGTTCGGGGGCGACCTGTCCGGTGCCGACCAGCCACACCACGCGGGCCGCCATCACCGTCGTCTTGCCCGAACCGGCTCCGGCCACGATCACCTGCGGGGCGGGCGGCGCGGTGATGCAGGCCGTCTGCTCCGGGGTGAACGGGATGCCGAGGAGCTCCTTGAGCTGATCGGGATCGGTGATACGAGCGGGCACCTCAGAGAGGCTAGCGGCGACCACTGACAGTAGATGCCGAATCGGCCCCCGGGGTGGAGGAAGCGCAGGTCAGCACAGGTGGTGCGGTATCTCACTCCACCACGTGTCGTCCCTCGGGGCGCGCGCTGCACGACGCCCGGAACGCGCAGTGCGCGCAGTGCTGGCCGGACGTCGGCGTGAACCGCTCGTCCAGGACCTTGCCCGCGGCGGTGGCCAGCAGGTCGCCGACCCACTCCCCCTCCAGGGGCTGTTGCGCCTGCACCTTGGGCAGGGTCTCGCCGCCGTCCCGCTGGGCGGCGCCCTGGCGCAGCTGGACGAGTTCGGCGCCGCCCGGCTCGGGGCGGCGCCCGTCGAAGGCGTCGTCGACGGCGCCCTCGCGGACCGCGAGTTGGTAGACGGCGAGTTGCGGATGGTGGGCGACCTCGGCAGCCGTGGGCGCCTGTTTGCCGGTCTTGAAGTCGACGACGTAGGCGCGGCCTTCGCCGTCCGCCTCGACGCGGTCCATCTGGCCGCGGATACGCACCTCGTAGTCACCCGCTTCGAGGGTGACGTCGAAGTCGTGCTCACTGGCGACCGGAGTACGTCCCGTGCGGTCCATGACGTGCCACTTCAGGAACCGTTCGAGCGCCACGCGCGCGTGCTCCTTCTCCTGCGCCGACTTCCAGGGCGCGTCGAAGGCGAGCGCGTTCCACACCGAGTCCAGCCGCTCCATGAGGACGGCGAGGTCGGCCGGGGTGTGCCCGGAGGCGACCTCGTCGGCGAGGACG
Organism: Streptomyces sp. NBC_00457; assembly: GCF_036014015.1. Lineage (NCBI taxonomy): Bacteria > Bacillati > Actinomycetota > Actinomycetes > Kitasatosporales > Streptomycetaceae > Streptomyces > Streptomyces sp. NBC_00457. Next base: position 3,983,274 of record NZ_CP107905.1, read on the forward strand.
TGCACCACGTTGCCGAAGCCCTGGGCGACGGTCGCGGGCGCGTCCGCCTTCACCTCACGGCCCAGGAACCACTGCAGGGCGCAGGTGTTGGCGAGCTGGTCGAGGGCGCTGCCGGAGAGGACGACGGGCTGGTCGCGGTTGCGTAGCGGCACCTTGGACTCGGTCGGCTCGAACATGCCCCACCAGCGGTAGGGGTGCGCGGACGGCACCAGGGGGCGGCCGTCCTCGTCGGCGAGCGCGGCGAGCCGGGCCAGCCTGCGGGCGGCGGCCTCCCTGAGGGTGTCGGAGACCCGTGGGTCGACCGTCGTGGCGCGGAGTTCGGCCACGAGCGCCGCGACGGACAGCGGGCGGCGCGGGCGGCCCGTCACGTCCTTGGGTGCGACGCCCAGTTCGGTCAGGAAGCGGGACGGCTGGTCGCCGTCGTCCGCGGGCGCCTTCACGGCCGTCACGACGAGGCGTTCACGCGCGCGCGTGGCGGCCACGTAGAACAGGCGGCGCTCCTCGGCGAGCAGGGCACCCGGGGTGAGCGGTTCGGCCAGTCCGTCGCGGCCGATGCGGTCGGCCTCCAGGAGGGAGCCGCGGCGGCGCAGGTCGGGCCACAGTCCCTCCTGGACGCCCGCGACGACGACCAGGCGCCACTCCAGGCCCTTCGAGCGGTGCGCGGTCATCAGGCGCACCGCGTCCGGTCGTACGGCACGCCGCGTGAGTGTGTCGGCGGCGATGTCCTCGGCCTCGATCTCCTCCAGGAAGTTGAGGGCGCCGCGCCCGCCGGTGCGTTCCTCGGCGCGAGCCGCGGTGGCGAACAGGGCGCATACGGCGTCCAGGTCGCGGTCCGCGTTGCGCCCGGCCGCGCCTGAGCGCCGGGCGGCCCGCTCCAGCCGTGCGGGCCATGGAGTGCCGTCCCACAACTCCCAGAGCGCCTCCTCCGCCGTACCACCGCCGGCCAGGCGCTCACGTGCCTTGCGCAACAGCGCGCCGAGACGCTGAGCGCCCCGCGCGTACGCCGGATCGTGCGCGACCAGCCGCTCCGGCTCGGCCAGCGCCCGCGCGAGGAGGTCGTCCGACGGCGGCGGCAGCGGGTTGCCCCCGGCCCGCTCCTCCTCGCGCAACGCCCGGCCCAGACGGCGCAGGTCGGCCGCGTCCATGCCGGCGAGCGGGGAGGCCAGCAGGGTGAGGGCGGTTTCGGTGTCGAGCCAGGAGGTGTCCGACGCGGCTACTTCAGAGGCATCGGCCTCTCCGGAGGCATCGGCCTCTTCAGAGGCATCGGCCTCGCCTGCCCCCTCGTCCCGTACGCCCCCCTCGGCCGCTTCCGCCGTCGCCACCGCCCGCAGTGCCGTCAGCAGGGGTGCCACCGCGGGTTCGTGCCGGAGGGGCAGGTCGTCGCCGTCTATGTCCAGGGGGACACCGGCCGCTGTCAGCGCGCGGCGGACTGTCGGGATGGTGCGGGACCCGGCGCGCACCAGGACGGCCATGTCGCTCCAGGGGACGCCGTCCTCCAGATGCGCCCGACGGAGGATGTCGGCGATGTTGTCCAGCTCGGTGCCGGGCGTCGGATACGTGTAGACCTCGACGCGACCGCCGTCACGGACCGGGGTGAGCTCCCGGTGGGCGCGGACCTTTTCGGCGGGCAGCCGTGTCAGCGGCATCCGTTGGGTCAGCAACCGGGTGGCGCCCAGCAGGTCGGCGCCGGAGCGACGGGAGGTGCGCAGGACCTCCACGGGCGCCGGGCGGCCGTCCGCGCGCGGGAAGGCGTCCGGGAACTCCAGGATGCCGTTCACGTCGGCGCCCCGGAACGCGTAGATCGACTGGTCGGGGTCGCCGAAGGCGACGAGCGTGCGGCCGCCGCCCGCCAGTGCGTGCAGCAGCCGTACCTGAGCCGGATCGGTGTCCTGGTACTCGTCGACGAACACGGCGTCGTACCGGTCGGCCAGCTGGGCGGCGACCTCGGGGCGGTGTGCCAGGAGCACCGCGCGGTGGACGAGTTCCGCGTAGTCGAGTACGCCCTGCAGGTCGAGAACGTCGAGGTACTCGGCGAGGAAGGTGGCCGCCGCCCGCCAGTCGGGGCGTCCGATACGGCGGGCGAAGGCATCGAGGGCATCGGGGTCAAGACCCAGTTCGCGGCTGCGGGCGAGGACCGCGCGGACCTCGTCGGCGAAACCGCGCGTGGTCAGACACGCACGCAGCTCGTCCGGCCAGCGCACATGTGCGAGGCCGAGCCGCTCCAGATCGGGCTGGCCGGCGAGCAGTTCCCGGACGGCGACGTCCTGCTCGGGGCCCGACAGCAGCCGTAGGGGCTCCACGAACAGGTCGCTGTCCTGGTGGGCGCGGACCAGGGCGTAGCAGAACGAGTGGAAGGTGGTCGCCTGCGGCGCGCGCGCCGCCCCCATGCGCAGTGCCATGCGGTCGCGCAGTTCGACGGCCGCCTTGCGGCTGAACGTCAGGACGAGGACCCGCTCGGGGTCCACGCCCCGGGCGATCCTGGCCGCCACGGACTCCACGAGCGTGGTGGTCTTGCCGGTGCCCGGACCGGCGAGGACGAGCAGTGGACCCCTGCCGTGGTCAACCACCGAGCGCTGGGCCGCGTCCAGATGAGGGGGAACCACTCGCGGCGGCGGGGTACGGACCAGCCGGTAAGCGCCACGGCTCCCCTGTCGCACCTGGGAGTGCGACAGGCGCCTGGTGGAGGAAGAGGAGCTCACGTGGTTCGCCGGTCCTGGTGGGTGTGCTGGTTTGCGATCCGCGGCGCGTGCAGGGCGTTGGCCGCGTGGTGAGGGGGACGCGTGCCGCCGACGCTACGCCGACGGATGGTGCGGAAGCAGGGCTTCCGATTGGCGCATCCGCCCCTTCAGTGCGCTCACGTCTCGTGCGTCCCTCATCCCACGAACGTACGGCATGCCACGGACGTGCCCTGTTTCCCTCGTACGGGCCACAGGTTGCCCTTGGGCGGGTCCGATGGCGGAAGCTGTCAGGTGTGAGGTTCCGCGTGTTCGCCGCCGTCCCACCGCGCCCGCTTCATGTCGACCCGAGGCAGGTGGCCCTCGGCCGCCCTGCTCGCCTCCTTCAGCGGTGTGCCCTCCGCGCGGTAGTGGTCGAGCGCCCGCAGTTCGTGGCCGGGCAGCAGGACACCGTCCGCGCGGATGACCCGCCACCACGGAACGGCTCCTCCATAGAGCGCCATCACCCGGCCGACCTGCCGGGGCCCTCCCTCCCGTCGCCCACCACCACCCTTGCCGGAGAGCGCTCCGCGCTCGCCCCCTTCGCTCTGAAGCCACTCGGCGACATCGCCGTACGTCATCACGCGCCCCGGCGGAATCAGCTCGGCGACCTCGAGGACCCGCTCTGCGTACTCCGGAAGGCTCTCCTCGCTCATCCGTCCCATCCTGCCGCACCCCACCGACAATGTGACGCCCTCGTGACTGTGCGTATCCCTCGCCCCCGAGCGGCGCTTCGGGCAGACTGTGCGCCCCCGCGTTTGCACCCTGATGCCCCTGTGTGTCGGTGGGGCATGCCACCATCGTGCGGGCGGTGATCGGTGATACGAGATCAAGAAGAGACGATGAAGCAGCAGGGTGTGCACCCGGAGGGCGCGAAGAGCACCTCTGACGCTTCATCGCGCCCGCACACCGCCGACGCGGACGACAAGGACGCACACGACACAGCCGAGGAGGCGGTGGTCGCGAGCATCTCCGGCCCAGGCGCCGAGCACATCGACGAGGCCCACCCCGACGAGGACGACGCGCACACCGACGAGGTCGAGGGCGACGAACCGCTCCTCCCCGCGCGCGTGCACCGCCCGTCCGACCTGATGCGGCTCCTGGTGGGCGTGCTGGCCGTCGCCGTGCTCATCGCGATCGCCGCGTTCGCGCACGGCACCACCTCGGGCCTCGAACAGGACATCAACAAGGGCACCGGGCAGGCACCCGATCTGCTCATCAAGATCGCGGGGCTGGCGTCCAGCATCGCGATCCTCCTGGTGCCGGTCGCGTTCGCGATCGAACGGCTGATCAAGCGGGACGGGCTGCGTATCGCCGACGGTGTGCTCGCGGCGGTCCTCGCGCACGGAGTGACGCTCGCCACCGATCTGTGGGTCGCCAAGGCGGCCCCCGACTCGATCCAGGAGGCGCTCACCCAGCCCTCCCCCGGCGACATCCATGCCCTCACCGACCCTGTGCACGGCTATCTCGCCCCGGTCATCGCGTACATGACGGCCGTCGGCATGTCGCGTCGGCCACGCTGGCGCGCGGTGCTGTGGATCGTGCTGCTCCTGGACGCCTTCTCGATGCTCGTCACCGGCTACACCACGCCGTTCTCGATCATCCTGACGGTGCTGATCGGCTGGACCGTCGCCTACGGGACGCTGTACGCGGTCGGCTCGCCCAACGTCCGTCCTACCGGACGGACACTGATGGCGGGCCTGAGGCATGTGGGCTTCCGTCCGGTGACCGCGTCCCGCGAGGACGCGCAGGAGACGGCGGAGAGCGGCGACCGCGGCCGACGCTACTTCGTCACCCTGGAGGACGGTCCGCCGCTGGACGTCACGGTCGTCGACCGCGAGCAGCAGGCACAGGGCTTCTTCTACCGGGTGTGGCGCAATCTGACGCTGCGCGGCATCGCCACCCGCCGCAGTCTGCAGTCGCTGCGCCAGGCGCTGGAGCAGGAGGCGCTGCTCGCCTACGCGGCCATCGCAGCCGGTGCAAACGCGCCCAAGCTGATCGCCACCTCCGAGCTCGGCCCGGACGCCGTGATGCTCGTCTATGAGCACACCGGCGGGCGCACACTCGACTCGCTGGACGACAACGAGATCACCGACGATCTGCTGCGCAGCACCTGGCACCAGGTGCAGGCGCTGCAGTCACGGCGGATCGCGCACCGGAGGCTGGCAGGCGACGCGATTCTGGTGGATCGTTCCGGCACGGTCATCCTCACCGATCTGCGCGGCGGCGAGATCGCGGCCGGTGAACTGCTGCTGCGCGTGGACATCGCCCAGCTGGTGACGACGCTCGGACTGCGCGTGGGCGCCGAGCGCGCGGTGGCCTCCGCGGTCGAGGTCCTCGGTCCCGACACCGTCGCCGACTGCCTGCCGATGCTCCAGCCCATCGCGCTGACGCGCTCCACGCGCGCGACACTGCGGAAACTGGCCCGGGAGCGGGCGCAGCGCGAGCGCGACGCCGTCCTGGAGGCGTCCCGGCAGGCCAAGCAGGCCCGGGTGGACGAGGCCCACGGCGAGGCCCACGAGGACACGAAGCCCGTACTCGACAAGCTCGACAAGAAGGCCGTACGAGCGGAGCAGCGAGCCGAGAAGCGGGCCATCGACGAGGCCATGGACGAGGCGCGCGAGGAGGATCTGCTCACGCAGATCCGCCACCAGGTGCTGCGGATCAGGCCGCAGGCGCCGGTCGAGCCGGCCCGCCTGGAGCGGGTGCGGCCACGCACGCTGATCAGCCTCATCGCCGGTGCGATCGGCGCGTACTTCCTGCTGACGCAGCTCACGCACATCGAGTTCGGTCCGCTGATCGCCAACGCCGAGTGGGGCTGGGTCGCGGCGGCCGTGCTGTTCTCGGCGTGCAGCTACTTCGCCGCGGCGATGGCGCTGCTGGGGTTCGTGCCGGAGCGGGTGCCGTTCCTGCGGACCGTGGCCGCCCAGGTCGCCGGGTCCTTCGTGAAGATCGTCGCCCCGGCCGCGGTGGGCGGCGTGGCTCTGAACACGCGGTTCCTGCAGCGCGAGGGGGTGCGGCCGGGGCTCGCGGTGGCGAGTGTCGGCGCCTCTCAGCTGTTCGGGCTCGGCGCCCACATCATGATGCTGCTGGCCTTCGGCTATCTCACCGGCACCGAGAAGACGCCGTCGCTGTCGCCGTCCCGGACGGTCATCGCGGGTCTGCTGACGGTGGCGGTGCTGGTCCTCGTGGTGACCTCGGTGCCGTTCCTGCGGAAATTCGTCTCCACGCGCGTGAGGTCGCTGTTCGCGGGTGTCGTGCCGCGCATGCTCGACGTGCTGCAGCGCCCGCAGAAGCTGCTGACCGGCATCGGCGGCATGCTCCTGCTGACGGCCTGCTTCGTGATGTGCCTGGACGCGTCGATCCGCGCGTTCGGCGACGAAACGACGTCGATCAGCATCGCCAGCGTCGCCGTCGTCTTCCTTGCGGGCAACGCACTGGGGTCCGCCGCCCCGACACCGGGCGGTGTGGGCGCGGTCGAGGCGACCCTGACGGTCGGTCTGATCGCCGTAGGTCTACCCAGTGAGGTCGCCGCCCCCGCGGTGCTGCTGTTCCGGCTGCTGACACTGTGGCTGCCGGTACTGCCGGGCTGGCTGGCCTTCAACCACCTGACGCGCAAGGGCGCCCTGTAGCTCGTACCTCGTACGGCTCGCGCCCCGAGCGCACATCCGTGCGCGACAGCAGGATGGGGTCATGCCCAACCGCTCCCGGCTGCGCGCCGCTGCCCTGACCGCCACCGCCGTGCTGCTGTCCGCCGTGCTGGCGGGCTGCGGCGACGACGACTCGCAGAACGAGGATCTGTCGGCCCAGTCGCTGAGCTGGAAGGACTGCCCGGCCCCCTCCCAGGCGCAAGGCGGCGGAGGCGCCCCGTCACCTCTGGCGAACGGCGACGAATGGCAGTGCAGCACCATGAAGGCGCCGCTCGACTGGGACGAGCCCAAGGGCGACACCATCGATATCGCCCTGATCCGCGCGAAAACGAGCGGCGACGAGAGCAAGCGCATCGGCTCGCTCATCTTCAACTTCGGCGGGCCCGGCGGCTCGGGCGTCACCACGCTGCCCGCCTTCGGCGAGGACTACGCGAAACTGCGCACCCGCTACGACCTGGTGAGCTTCGACCCGCGCGGTGTGGGCCGCAGCGCCCCTGTGAAGTGCGAGAACGACCAGCAGCTCGACGCCTACTTCCAGCAGGACGCCACCCCAGAGAACGCCGCCGAGCGCACCGAACTCCTGGACGACACCAAGGAGTTCAACGCGGCCTGCGAGAAGAACTCCAAAAAGGTCCTGCCCCATGTCCGCACCACCGATGCGGCCCGTGACCTGGACCTGATGCGCCAGGTCCTCGGCGACGCCAAGCTGCACTACTTCGGCATCTCCTACGGCACCGAACTCGGCGGCGTCTACGCCCACCTGTTCCCGAAAAACGTGGGCCGTGCCGTGTTCGACGCGGTCGTCGATCCGACGGAGAACCCCGAGCAGGGCTCGCTCGGCCAGACCGAGGGCTTCCAGCTCGCACTCGACAACTTCGCCGAGCACTGCGCCTCGCAGGTCGAGGACTGTCCGATCGGCGACAGCGCACAGGACGTCAAGAACCGCATCGCCAAGCTGCTGAAGGACCTCGACAGCAAGCCGATCACCGGCGTCTTCCCCCGCGAGCTGACCCAGACCGCGGCGACCAGCGGCATCGCACAGGCCCTGTACTCCCAGGACTTCTGGGAGTACCTCACTCAGGGCCTGGATCAGGCGTACGACGGCAACGGCCAGATCCTGATGCTGCTGTCCGACTCACTGAACGGGCGCAGCGAGAACGGCGAGTACAGCAACCTCACGGCGGCCAACATCTCCATCAACTGCGCGGACGACAAGCCGCGTTACACCGCCGCCTACGTGGAGCGGAAACTGCCGGAGTTCCGGGCCGCCTCGCCGGTGTTCGGCGACTATCTCGCCTGGTCCATGATCAGCTGCACGGACTGGCCCGTGGCGGGCTCCGCCGACCACCCCGACGTGAGCGCGCCCGGCGCGGCCCCGATCCTGGTCGTGGGCAACACCGGCGACCCGGCCACACCGTACGAGGGCGCGCGCAAGATGGCGCAGGCCCTGGGCCAGGGCGTCGGCGTCGAGCTCACGTACAAGGGACAGGGGCACGGCGCCTACGACAGCAAGAACAAATGCGTGCAGAGCGCGGTGAACGGCTATCTGCTGGACGGGAAGGTCCCGGCCGCCGGGACCGTCTGCTCCTGAGGCCGGGGCCGAAATCCAGGCAAACTTGCAGGTCAGAAGGTTATCCACAGGGCCCGGCAGGTGCTGCGAGATCCGCCTACCATGGCCTGACCGCCATCCGCGGATCCACGCGGACGGCCTGCGAGGGGGTAGAAGCACATGGCGCGTATCGTCCGGTGGACGGCTCTGACGGCCGCCGCCGCACTGCTGGCGGCGGGCTGCGGCAGCGGCTCGTCCGACGACGGCAAGGACGGGGAGGAGAGCAGCGGGGGGAGGTCCTCCGCTACGGCGCCGTCGTCCGGTTCCTCCGGCACGGCAGGCGGTACGGCGGATCCGCCGCCCTCCTCACTGACCTCGCAGAAGCTGGACTGGGGGCGCTGCGAGGCCACCGCGGACGCGCCCGCGCCGGGCGGCGACTGGCAGTGCGCGACGCTCAAGGTGCCGCTGGACTGGGCGGAGCCGAGCGGCGAGACGATCGGCCTCGCACTGATCCGCGCCAAGGCCACCGGGGACGACCGCATCGGCTCACTGCTGTTCAACTTCGGCGGCCCGGGTGGCTCGGGCGTCTCCGGCCTGCCGTCGTTCGCATCGTCGTACGCCCTGCTCCGCGAGCGCTACGACCTGGTGAGCTGGGATCCGCGCGGGGTCGCCGCCAGTGAGGGTGTCCGCTGCCGCGGCGACAAGGAGATCCAGGCCACCGAGGCCGTCGACGTGACCCCGGACACCGGGGCCGAGGAAAAGGCCTACCTCCGGGACGCGGCCGACTTCGCGAAGGGCTGCGAGAAGGACGCCGGGGAGCTGATGGCCCATGCGTCCACCACGGACACCGCCCGCGACATGGACCTGATGCGTCAGGTCCTCGGCGACGCCAAGCTGCACTACTTCGGCATCTCCTACGGCACCGAACTCGGCGGGGTCTATGCCCACTTGTTCCCGCGCAACGTGGGGCGGCTGATCCTGGACGCGGCCGTCGACCCGACCGCCGGGAGGGTGGGCCACGCAGAGAACCAGGCCAGGGGCTTCCAGCGCGCGCTGGACAACTACCTGAAGTCCACCGGTCAGGACCCCGAGGAGGGCTCCCGGAACATCGCGGACCTGCTGGACCGGATCGACGCGGATCCGCTGCCGACGTCGTCCGGCCGGGAGCTGACGCAGACGCTCGCGGTCACCGGCATCGCGCTGCCGCTGTACAACCAGTCGTCCTGGCCGACGCTGACCAGTGCCCTGACGGCGGCGGAGGAAGGCGACGGCTCCGAACTGCTGGCGCTCGCCGACGGCTACAACGAGCGCGACGCATCGGGGCACTACGGCACGACGACCCACTCGCAACGGGTCATAACGTGCTCGGACGACAAGGAGCGGCCGACGGCCGCCGAGGCGAAGAAGCTGCTGCCGAAGTTCGAGAAGATCTCGCCGGTCTTCGGGGACTTCTTCGGCTGGGACACGGCCGGCTTCTGCCACGACTGGCCGGTGCCCGGGCAGTTCGAGACGCCGGAGGTGAGCGCGCCGGGAGCGGCGCCGATCCTGGTGGTCGGCACCACCGGCGACCCGGCGACGCCGTACGAGGGCGCCCGCAGGCTGGCGGACGAACTGGGCCGGGGCGTCGGCGTGATGCTGACCTGGAAGGGCGAGGGTCACGGTGCGTACGGCAACGGGAACGACTGCATCGACTCGACCGTGAACGCGTATCTGCTCGGCGGCAAGGTGCCGAAGGACGGCAAGGTCTGTTCATGACGACGGCGGGGGCCGCGCGCACCCGTGGTGCATGCGGCCCCCGCCGTTCGGCAGACCTGAGGTCAGTAGACCGGCTTGCTCGGCTCGATCTGGTTGACCCAGCCGATCACGCCGCCGCCGACGTGCACGGCGTCCGCGAAGCCCGCGGACTTCAGCACGGCGAGGACTTCCGCACTGCGGACACCCGTCTTGCAGTGCAAGACGATCTTCTTGTCCTGCGGAAGGGTCTCCAGGGCGGTGCCCATGAGGAACTCGTTCTTCGGGATCAGCTTGGCGCCCGGGATGGAGACGATCTCGTACTCGTTGATCTCGCGGACGTCGATGATCTCGATGTTCTCGCCGTCGTCGATCCACTCCTTGAGCTGCTTGGGAGTGATCGTCGAACCGGCCGCGGCCTCCTGGGCCTCCTCGGAGACGACGCCGCAGAAGGCCTCGTAGTCGATGAGCTCGGTGACGGTCGGGTTCTCGCCGCAGACCGCGCAGTTCGGGTCCTTGCGGACCTTGACCTGGCGGTACTGCATCTCCAGGGCGTCGTAGATCATCAGGCGGCCGACGAGCGGCTCACCGATGCCCGCGAGGAGCTTGATGGCCTCGTTGACCTGGATGGAGCCGATGGACGCGCACAGCACGCCCAGGACACCGCCCTCGGCGCAGGAAGGGACCATGCCGGGGGGCGGGGGCTCCGGGTAGAGGCAGCGGTAGCAGGGGCCGTGCTCGGACCAGAAGACGGAGGCCTGACCGTCGAAGCGGTAGATCGAACCCCAGACGTACGGCTTGTTCAGCAGCACGCAGGCGTCGTTGACCAGGTAGCGGGTCGCGAAGTTGTCCGTGCCGTCGACGATCAGGTCGTACTGGCTGAAGATGTCCATCACGTTGTCGGCCTCGAGCCGCTCCTCGTGAAGGACCACGTTCACGTACGGGTTGATGCCCTTGACGGAGTCACGGGCCGACTCGGCCTTGGAGCGGCCGATGTCGGCCTGGCTGTGGATGATCTGGCGCTGCAGGTTCGACTCGTCGACCTCGTCGAACTCGACGATGCCGAGGGTGCCGACGCCCGCGGCGGCCAGGTACATCAGCGCCGGCGAGCCCAGGCCGCCGGCGCCCACACAGAGCACCTTGGCGTTCTTCAGCCGCTTCTGCCCGTCCATCCCGACGTCAGGGATGATCAGGTGACGGGAGTACCTGCGGACCTCGTCTACGGTGAGCTCAGGAGCTGGCTCGACCAGGGGTGGCAGCGACACGGGGGCTCCGTTGGTCGGTCAATCACTACAGTTGTTCTCCCCGTAACAGTGCCATGCGCTTTTTCATTCCGAGACACCCGTTCCGACCCGCGAGACGATCTCATCCCAGTAGCCGGGCATCGTCTCCCAGGGGTCGGTGCGGCCGCCCTGGTCCGTGCGGTCGGTGAACCAGATCGTCGAGGCCCCCTGCCAGCGGGCGATGCGCAGGGCCTCGTCGAGGTGGCCGAGGGGTACTCCGTGCACCAAGTGGCAGAAGCGCTCGGGCGGGTGGTCGGCGGTCCACTCCGCCACCTGCGACCAGCGGTAGTCGCTCCACGGGCCGGAGAAGGTGACCAGTTGGTCGGCGCTCTCGGCGTAGCCGGGGTGGGGATGGGTGCCGTGGCCGAGGACGATGTGGGGGTCGTCACTGATCGCGCGGAGCGTGGTGGTCGTGCGGTGGACCTCCGGGAGCGCGGCGCCTTCGGTGGGACAGCGGTCCAGGAGGAAGCCGTCGACCTGGTACCAGTCGAGATAGCGGTGCGCTTCGGAGATCAGCTCACCGAAGACCCGGGCGCCGTAGGTGGTGTCGAGGTGGCCGAGGACGCGCAGGCCCGCGTTGCGGAGCCGGCCGGCCGCTTCCAGGCAGTGCGGGTCGGGGCGGCTGCCCGGGCCGTCGGCGACGTTGAGGACGGCCCAGTGCACCGGCGTGCCGGGGCGGGTGAGTTCGGCCCACTCGGCGGGGGCGACGAGGGGGTGCGCGAAACCCGGGATGCCGAAGCCGGTGCGCAGGTCAGTACTGGCAGTGCTCGAATTGGTGCTGGTCAGATGCGGCATGCCGCCTCCATCCAGATGTCGGCGAGGGATTCTTCGAGGTTGATCCGGGGGCGCCAGCCGAGCCGGTCGCGTGCGGTGCGGACATCGGCCTGCTGCCAGCTGCCGCAGCCGTCCGGGTACGGGTACGCGACGGGGGCCGCGTGGTCCGATTCGGAGCGGGGGTGGCCGATGGTGGCCCTCAAGGGGCCTGGGTGCCCGTCGAGTTCATGGAGGGCCCCGCCGTATCCGGCCACGCGCGCGAGGACCGCCGCGGCGTCACGGAGACGGACGGCGCGTCCCGAGCCGATGTTGATGACGCCCTGCGCGGCGGAGAGCGAGGCGGCGTGCACGGCGCGGGCGACGTCGCGGACGTCGATGAAGTCGCGCTGGACGCCGAGGCCGCCGAGTTTGAGTTCGCCGTCGCCGGACTGCATGGCGCGGCGCATGGCCTCCGCCAGGCGGCCGAGCGGGGAGCCGGCGGGGGTGCCGGGGCCCGCCGGTGAGAAGACGCGGAGGACCACGGCGTCCAGGCCGGAGCCGAGGACGAGTTCGGTGGCGGCGAGTTTGCTGACGCCGTACGGGCCGCCGGGGCGGGGCACGGCGTCCTCGGCCGTGGAGGAGCCGGGCTGGCTGGGCCCGTACTCGGCGCCGCAGCCGATCTGGACGAGGCGGGCGCCGCAGCCGCTGCGGCGAAGAGCCTCGCAGACCGTGGCCACGGCGACGGTGTTGTGGCGGGTGAGTTCGCGGGCGCCGCCTCGGGTGGCGCCGGCACAGTTGACGACGACGCCGGGGTGCACCGCGTCGAGGAAGCGGGTGAGCGCGCCGGGGCTGCCGGACGCGAGGTCGAAGCGGACGTCCGCGTCGTCGCCGCGGCCGAGCGCGGTGAGCTGGACGGCCGGGTCGGCGAGCAGACGGTCGGCGACGAAGCGGCCGAGGTAGCCGTTGGCTCCGATCAGCAGGACCCTCATCGGGCGGCTCCCGGGACCGAGGTTCCGGGTCGGGAGGTGATCATCTGGGGTTCTCCTTCTCGGGGGTGGTGGTTCGGGGCGGCCGGCATACAGCCGACCGGCCGGGGTGCGTGTCGCCAGCTGTCGCGCCGTGCGCATGACGACTCGTCCGGTGCGGACGCGGCATGGGGCCTCGTCCGATGCGGGCGTGGCACAGCGACTCGTGATGCCCACATGGGACGGCGACTTGTCCGGTGTGCGCTTGGCACGGCGACGCGTCCAGTGCTCGTCTCATGGCGACGCCCGATCGCGCGTGGCGCGGCGACCGGTCCGGTGCGCGTCTCATGGCGCCCCGTTCGATCGCGCGTGGCACGGCGACTCGTCCGATGTGCGTGGCACGACTCCTCGTCCGACGCGCGTCTCATGGCGACCCGTCCGATCGCGCGTGGGCCGACGCCTTCGTCAGTCGGCGGTTCGCGTGGAGCAGGAGGGTCAGGGCCGCGGCTCCGCAGGTGAGGGCGGGGACGCTGCCGGGGCCCCAGGTTTCGACGAGCGTGTCGACCGGGGCGGTCAGGAAGCCGCAGCCGGGGAGGCGGCCCGCGAAGACCGTGGCCAGGGCCGCTCCTTCGACCGTCGCCGTCGCGATGAGGACGACTGCGGGGGCGTGCGTGAAGCCGTGGGCGGTGAGGAGGCGGGCCAGGAACAGGAGGGCGCCGAGGGTGACGGTCTGGGCGTAGGCCGCGGGCTCGTCCAAGGCGGCGCCGGTCAGGGCGAGGAGGGCGGTAAGGAGGCATAGGAACAGAGCGACCGTGCCGCACAGCAGGGGTCGTACGGAGGAGGTGAACTCGTTCAGGCCACGACTGACCGTCAGTTTGCGGCGGGCTCGTGCGGCGAAGAGGTGGGCGCTCCACGCCGCGGGGGCGCAGGCCAGGGTAAGGGCGAGGACCGGTGCGGTGGCGAGGGGCCAGGGGCCGCCGTCCGTGGCGCCGGTGGGCAGGTCGTCGGGTCCTCCGGCCACGGCCGCGCGGAGCAGTCCGTCGCCGAGGACGGCGTAGGCCACCAGCCACCAGGTCCACAGGCCACTGCCGGGTTCGGGCGAGCGGCCCTTCGGGGCGAACGGGCCGCGGGACAGGGCCGCGCGGATGCCCAGAGCCACGGCCAGGACGCCGACGGCCGCCGTGATCAGGCGTGGCTGGCCGTGGGTGAGGCGCAGGCCGGCCAACGTGGCCGCGCACAGTGCGCCCGGCAGCAGGGTGAGCAGCGCCCAGTCGGCTCGGAGCCGGAGGGCTGTCGGCGGCGTGGGGCGGTGGGTCGTCTCGCCGTCACGCGGGACACGGGCGTACATCTCCTCCGCCAGGGAGAAGACGTCCCGGTGACGGAAGCGGGACGCGGTGCGGTCGGTGACACCGTGGGCCTCCAGGCCCGCCGCGATCTCCAGGGGATCCACGGCGCGTTCGCACAGCTCACGGTGACGGTGCATCAGTGCCTTCACCGGATCCGCGGCAGCGGCACGGCGCCCGGGAACGTGGGCCGGGGCAGGGTCGGGAGCGGGCTTGTCGGGCTCCGGCTCCGTATCGCCCTGTGCGTGCGGCTGCCCGGCATCGCTCAAGCAGGCGGCTCCCGACAGCCACTCCTCCGAGCGCGTGTCCCACGCTCCGACGCCGGCCGGTGTGCCGGGGCGGTCCAGTTCGCCCAGGTCGCTCATCGTGCTCCCTCCGTCGCGGGTACGGGGCCGCCCGCGCGTACCGGCGGCCGTCCCGTCGCCCAGCCGGGGCCGCCGCGGGCCGCCACGCGGGCTGCCGGGTCGGTCCAGCGGCCGGGGACGTGGGCTTCGGCGGGGTCACCGAACGGCAGGGGTTCTCCGGTGGCGTCGAGGACGACACGGCGGACCGGGCACTGCGAGACGATCTCCAGGTAAATGCCGTGAAATGCCGCGGTGTTCTGCTCGACCGTGAAGAGTTCGAGCGCGCGTGCGCGGGCGGCGGCGCCCAGGCGTGCACGGCGCTCGGGATCGCGCAGCAGCGCCACGCACGCCTCGGCGAGCGCCCGCGGATTGCGCGGCGGCACGACCAGTCCGGTGCCGCCGATGACCTCCACGACGGCGCCGACGTCGGTGGACACCGTGGCGCGACCGCAGAACATGGCCTCGACGAGGCCGATCGGGAAGCCCTCCACGACGCTGGACAAGACCGCCACCGCTCCCCCGGCGTACGCCTCGGCGAGCGTCGGAGCCTCGGGGCCGCCGATCTCCTCGAAGGCCACCGGGTTACGGCCGACCGCGTGCGGGCCCTCCGCCTCGTCCGGGAAGAGCTGGGCGGCGAGTGCCCTGCAGTGGGCCAGGTAGGCCGTGCCCTCGGCGCCCGACGGGGTACCGACGATCCGCAGCCGGGTCTTCGGTTCCTCCTTGCGCACCTCCGCGAAGGCGTGCAGCAGGGAGACCAGATCCTTGGTGGGTTCGATCCGGCCGACCCAGACCAGGGTGTCCGGATCCACGCACTCCGGCGCCTCGCCCACCTCGGCGAAGCGGGCGGCCTCCATGCCCGGGTAGACCGTGCGCAGCTTGTCGCGATCGGCGCCGCAGCGTTCCTGCCAGCGGCGGGCGTGCGAGTTGCCGGACGTGATGACGGCCGCCCGGCGGTAGATCTCGGCGGCGAGCCGACCGTGGAAGGCCGCGAGCAGGGCCCGTACGGCGGGCGCCGCGTCGCCTGCGGTCAGGTAGTGCGTGCGCAGCTGTACGCCGTACTCGGTCACCAGCAGCGGTACGCCCGAGAAGTGGCGCGCGACCAGCCCCGGCAGGGCGGCCGGGCCGCCGGACGCCGCGTGGCACAGGTCGACCGAGCCGAGCCCGTCGTCCTCGTACCAGTCGAGCGACAGGGGGCGCAGGGCGCGTTCCAGATGCGCGGCGACGGTGAGGAGTTCGGGTACGCGCGCCTCCCGCGCCGTGCGCAGGGCGCCGCGCGCGCGACAGGCGCGTTCGAGAGCGCGTACGGCGGTCTCGGAGCGGAGCGCTCCCACCAGGCCGCCCTCGTCGCGGGCGAGTTCGGCGAGCCCGTACAGCGCGCTGCCGAAACGGTCCGCCTCGGAGGTGGCGCCTGCCTCAGAGGCGGTCCCTGCATCAGGGGTGGCCTCCGCCCCGATGCCCCCCGTCGCGCACACGGCAGCCGCCAACTCGCCGTAGCAGTCGGCGAAACGCCGCCGCGCCCGCCGCCCGTACCGGACACCGTCGTCCTCGGCCGTCCACAGCGGCGCCGTCCGCACCCGGCCGACCTGCGACGGCAGCGGCACCCAGCCCTCGTCCTCCTGGCGTGCACTGCGGCTGAGCGCGTAGACATCGAACTCGTGCTGCTCGAGCCCGCGCACGAGCCGGTCGCACCAGAGCCTGGCGTCACCGCTCACATACGGATAGCCACCCTCCGTAAGCAGTCCGATGCGCACAAGTGCACCCCCGATCTCCCGTATGGGGAGCCGCCGTTGACTCGACGGCTCGCAGCGGGAAGAACGTATGCGGACAAGGCGGTGGCGCGACGGACGGTTGTCCATCACGCCACCAAAAGGGGTGAACGGTCGTAACTTTCCCGTGCGGATCGCGTTCGGTCGCGCTAAGAGATCAAGCAGTTACGTTTCGTTAGGTCACGGCACGGCGGACTTCGGTGCGTGCGTCAACTCCCGGGATACGGCCAGGGGTTGGCCCGGCAGCGGATCCCGTCGTGGTTGAGGAACTTGGTCTGCTGCTGCATGACCGGGGCGAGGTCGCCGTTCTTGTCGCAGGTGACGTGGTTGTACTCGAGCCGGTGGCCGATCTCATGGTTGATCAGCATCTGCCGGTACGCATGCATTTGATCGCCGTACGTCTTCGACCCCTGCGCCCATCGATACGCGTTGATCATCACGCGCTCGGTCGACGCCGAGTCGCAGGACACGTTGTCCTCGGTCGTGTCCAGGCCGGACTTGGCGCACCACTCGGCGGTGGTGCCGGGGCTGGCGAGCGTGATCACGAAGTCGGGCTTGCCGGAGTAGATGCGCTCGAAGGTACGGGCGCCGTTGTGGGCCCAGCTCCGGTCGTCGTTGAGCGTCTTCTGCACGGCCTGCGCGAAGAGTTCACCGTCGAGCCCCAGCCCTTGCTCCACGTCCACGCGGTAGGTGTACTTCTGTCCCGTCCCCGGGGCCTTGTCGATACCGGCGATCGCGTCGAACTTGCCCGAGCCGTCGAGCGTGGCGCTGAGCGGGTATTTCTGGTCCATCTTCTGCGCATACGTCAGCGTCGCCGCGCTCGGCGCCGTGGAGGGCGTCGGCTGCCCGTCCGCGCGCGCGGCACCGTCACGGGCGTCCCGGGCCTGGTCGGTGGCGGACTGGGACTGCACGCCGTCGTCGTCACGGCTGCCGGTGACCTGGCCGGCCACGACGACGGCCAGCACGGTCGTGACCGCGAGGGCCGCGATCCCCGTGAAGGTCCGCCCCTTGCCGCCCTTGGCCTGCGCGGGCTCGCCGGTGGGCGGCGCGTCGTCGGCGTCGCCCTCGGTGTCGTTCGCGATGCCGGTCGCCCCGGACCAGTGGGTGACGGAGGCGTACGGGTCGGAGGAGGTGGGCGCACGGGGTGAGAAGACGTCGACGTCCGCACCGAAGGCGTCGACGTAGTCCTGGCGTGGCCCGCCCGGAGGCGCCTGCCGCTGTCGCGGTATCGAGGCGCCGGGCCCGGCCGGAGCCCCGTACCCACCCCCGCCGCGCCCCCTCGGCTCACCCCAGCCCCCACCGGGTTCCCGCTGCTCGGGGTGGCCACCCCGAACTTGAGGGACCCCGCGCGCGGGTGTGCCGTCGGCATAACGGGGGGTGCCGTGAGCGGGAGTGCCGTCGGGAAGCCGCGGGAAACCATGCGCAGGGGTTCCGTCGGGAAGCCTGGGGAAACCATGCGCGGGCGTCCCATCCGCAAGCCTCGGAAAGCCGTGGGCCGGCGTGCCTTCGGGAATCCTGGGAACACCCCGAGCGGGCGCCCCATCCGCAAGCCTCGGAAAGCCGTGCGCCGGCGTGCCGTCAGGAATCCTCGGCGCACCGCGACCCGAGGGACCGTCAGGAGCCCTCCCCACACCCCGAACAGAGGAACCGTCAGGACCCCTCGGCGCACTCCGAGGCGCTGGAGTGCCCTCGGAAGGCTCACCCTTGACCGCGCCCTTGGGCGCAGGTCCGCGCCGACTGTGGCGTCCCACCTCGCCCCTCAGCTCCCCGCGGTCTCGACGGCGGTCCCCGTGACGGCACTCAACTCACCGGTGTCGGCGAGGAGTTCCTGGAAGGTCCGCGCCACCACCTCGGGGTACTCCATCATGGCCACGTGCCCGGCGTCCGGCAAGGACACCAGCCGGGAGGAGCGGAAGGAACGGGCCGCCTTCTGGCTCATGCGGTAGCCGACGAGCTGGTCCCGGCCGCCGTATATGAGAAGGGTCGGCGCGAGGACGCGCTCGGCCTGGCGCCACAGCCCGTGCTGGCCGCCCAGCGTGTAAGCGTTGACGATCCCGCGCGCGGAGCGTGCCAACGCGTCCCAGAAGTACGGCAGTTGCAGCCGCCGCGCCATCTCCTGCACGGCGTTGTCGAACTCCTCGGGCGTCACACGCGCGCGATCGCCGTAGCAGAGCGCCATCACCCCGCGCACCCGCTGCTCCGCGGACCAGTCCCTGCTGTACCGGGTGAACAGGCTCGCCACACCGGGCAGCGCCAGCAGGGCCGTCGGGACGGCGGTGGGCTGGACACGCAGTTCGGGAAGGGCGGGCGACACAAGCGTGAGCGTACGCACCAGATCGGGGCGCACGGCGGCGACGCGGGTGGTGATCGCGCCGCCGAGCGAGTTGCCGAAGAGGTGCACGGGCCCGCGCCCGGAGGAGTCGAGATAGCGGATCACCGCCCGAGCATGGGCGGTGACGGAGTAGTCGCCGTCGTCCGGTGGCGGGGAATCGCCGAAGCCGGGCAGATCGAGGGCCTCGCTGTCGACATGCGCATCGAGCAGCGGCATCAGCCCCGACCAGTTCTGCGAGGAACCGCCGAGTCCATGGACGTACAGCGCGGGCGGCAGACCTGCGCGAGCCGCGGGCCTCGACCGGACCGTCAGCGTGATTCCCGGCAGCCGCACCGACCTGAGCCGCTCACCCTCGGCGACCCTGACGGGCGACACCTTGGGGAGCGCACTGCTGGCCGGCGCGGATGGGAGCTCGGTCGAAGACATGCAGCAATGTTACGAGACGATCACGCAGTGGTTCATGTGTTCGCCATCACAAGCCCCGCGCGAATCACGAGAGCTGACACCCCCGCCCCGCACGAATCATGACAATCACCCCTCGTTATGTTTTACGCGGTCCTGCAAGAGGGCCGCTGGCCTCCGGGCCCGGCATGACTGGTCCCCCCCCCACCCGGACGCACCGCGTCACGATCCGGACGCGGATCGCATAGCGTCCGGATCGGGTGTCTCCTAGGCTCGTACAGAGGGCACCCGCATGTGGCCCCTGCTTTCCCAGGGACGTTCGTAGGAAGTAGGAAGGGAGCCCATCATGGCCGTAGACCCGACCGACCCCGACACCTTCGAGGAGATCGAGGAGAGCGACGAGGAGATCGACGTCGAGGCCCCGGAAGGCGACGCCGCCGAGCAACAGGCCGATGTCGCGCCGGATCGCGACGACTCGCTGAACGACGTGGACCCGGACGGCGCCAGCGAGGCGGATCTGCTGGAACAGGCCCGCGTGGTGTCACTGGACGAGGACGACTACCGGTGAGCAGCAACGAGGCGGCATAATGCCCGACCCACCCCTGTTTGAAACCCTTCATCCCGCTTTCGTAGCCGTCCGGTCCGTGAAATTCTGCGCTCGCAGCGCGCACACCACGGTTACCGAAAAGTACGATGGCCGCGCGGCGCACACCGCATGTGGACGACTTTGGGAGGCGGCGTGACAGCCATCGAGCAGACAGAGGCGGCACGCCCGAGGGGCACGCGCCTGCCGCGCCGGGCCCGGCGGAACCAGTTGCTGGGCGCCGCCCAGGAAGTCTTCGTGGCACAGGGCTACCACGCGGCCGCGATGGACGACATCGCCGAGCGCGCCGGCGTCAGCAAGCCGGTGCTCTACCAGCACTTCCCGGGCAAGCTCGACCTCTACCTCGCCCTGCTGGACCAGCACTGCGAGTCCCTGATCCAGGCCGTACGCCACGCGCTCGCGTCGACGACCGACAACAAGCAGCGCGTACGGGCGACGATGGACGCGTACTTCGCGTACGTCGAGGACGACGGCGGCGCCTTCCGCCTGGTCTTCGAGTCCGACCTGACGAACGAGCCCGCGGTACGCGAGCGCGTCGACAAGGTCACGATCGAGTGCGCCGAGGCGATCCGCGACGTCATCGCCGAGGACACCGGCCTCTCGAACGCGGAGTCGATGCTGCTGGCCTCTGGTCTCGGCGGCCTCGCCCAGGTCGTGGCCCGCTCCTGGCTGCACAGCGACCGCAGCGTCCCGCGCGACGAGGCGGTCCAACTGCTGACCTCACTGGCCTGGCGGGGCATCGCCGGCTTCCCGCTGCACGGCAGCGAGCACCACTGACCGCCGTACGGCACCGAGGCACGAGGCACCATGACCGTCCGTTTGTTCCCGTCCGCTGTTCGCTCCTGGCGTTCCCCTGCGCAACGTGTACATCCCCTCACCGGGCTAATGTGTGCTGCGTACGGCGCGCAAGGTCGCGCACTTCACTGACCGTCGGAGGGACATAGCCGTGGAGGTCAAGATCGGCGTGCAGCACGCGCCCCGCGAGATCGTTCTGGAGAGCGGTCAGAGCGCCGAGGAGGTCGAGCGGGCGGTGTCCGACGCGCTGGCCGGCAAGTCGGCGCTGCTGAGCCTCGTGGACGAGCACGGCCGCAAGGTCCTGGTCCCGGCGGACCGCCTCGCCTACGTCGAGCTCGGCGAGCCGGCGCCGCGCAAGGTGGGCTTCGGCGCGCTGTAGTCACGTGTGAAGGAAGGGGCCCGGCGGTCGCTCGACTGCCGGGCCCTTTCCTGTCCCTGGCCGACTTCCTTCACATGCGGACACATACGGACTACATATCGCGCACACGGGAGGATTGCATTCCGCAGGTCACGGGTATGACGGGCTACGTCCGTGGTGCGCAGGCAGGCGTGTGGGAGGGACCCCGTGATGATCTTGGAAGCGCTCGGCTCCGCAGTGCTCGGCCTCGCACTGGCCTGGGCCGCGATCCACCGCCTCTCGCACCGCCTCCCCGCCCGCTCCCTGGTCCTCCCGACCGGCGTAGCAGGCGCCCTCCTCGGCGCCTTCCTCACCCACAGCGCCCTGGACGCAGGCAACGTCCTCCTGATCCTGACCGGCGCGGCCACGGTCTCCGCAGCGTCACTTTCCCTGCTGGTGCGCCCGTCAGGAAGACTCCGCCGACGATCAGCAACGGCGTAGCCTCAGACTGATAACTCCGTTCAGAACAGCGCCCCTTCAGGGGCGCGGGGAACTGCGCGACAAGCCCCCACAGCCCCGCAGCCGCGACTCAGCAGAACCGCCCCCCACGAAGCGCTACGCCGCCAACCCCAACGCAGCCATCCGCTTCGTATGCGCCTCAGTGATCCGCGAAAACATCCGCCCGACCTCCGCAAGATCGAACCCGTCGGCAACCCCACCCACCAACATCGTCGACAACGCGTCCCGGTCAGCCACCACCCGCTGAGACTGCGACAACGCCTCCCCCATCAACCGCCGCGCCCACAGCGCAAGCCGCCCCCCCACCCGCGGATCCGCGTCGATCGCCGCCCGCACCTTCTCCACGGCGAACCCGGCATGCCCCGTGTCGTCCAGCACAGCCAGCACCAGCTCGCGCGTGTCCGCGTCGAGCCGCGCGGCGACCTCACGGTAGAAGTCGCTGGCGATCGAGTCGCCGACGTACGCCTTGACCAGCCCCTCCAGCCAGTCCGAAGGCGCCGTCTGCTTGTGGAAGCCGTCCAGCGCGGCGACGAACGGCTCCATCGCCCGCGTCGGCTCCTCACCGATCTCCGTGAGCCGGTCGCGCAACCGCTCGAAGTGGTGGAACTCGGCCGACGCCATCTTCGCCAGCTCCGCCTTGTCCGCCAGCGTCGGCGCCAGCTTGGCGTCCTCCGCCAGCCGCTCGAACGCCGCCAGCTCTCCATAGGCGAGCGCGCCGAGCAGGTCGACGACCGCGGCGCGGTACTGCGGGTCGGCGGCGGCCTTCGCCCAGTCCTGGGCGGCGACTCCGGTGGCTTCGGCAGGGACGTCGGAGGCGTTGTCAGGCTTGTCAGAGGTCGTCATGAAGCGCACAATAGCCCGCTCGCCGCACTAAGGAAGTCCCTGGTCAGTCACTGTGACGACGACTACCTGAAGTGGTGTGACGACAACAACGTGACCTAATCGGCCATCGCATGTGCGCGTTTCCGGGGTATGGTGGTAATGCGCCTGCTGAGTACATCGACGTAGCTCGACGGTTACTCGACAGGCCGCACGTATGAGGATGCCCGGTCGGTGGCCCGATCGGCTCCGACCAGACAGCTCTCCACGGCCGTACGGCACTCTGCGTACAAAGCCTGGAGGGACCCTCAGCGGTTCGAGCGCTAGAGCGTCGGCAGAGGTCTCCCGTGCCATACGGCTCGCCGTACGGCAGCCGACGTCCCCCGGCACGGTCTGACACGACCCCCGCGCTCGCCTCGCGCCGCACACACAGAAGAGGCAGCACCCTGACTACTACCTTCCGAGAGCTCGGGATTCTTCCCGAGACAGCCGAGGCCCTTGAAGCCGTCGGCATCATCACCCCCTTCCCCATCCAGGAGATGACGCTCCCCGTCGCCCTCACGGGCACCGACGTCATCGGCCAGGCCAAGACCGGCACCGGCAAGACGCTGGGCTTCGGCCTTCCGCTGCTCGAGCGCGTCACCGTCCCCGCAGACGTCGAGGCGGGCCGCGCCAAGCCCGAGGCCCTCACCGACGCCCCGCAGGCGCTCGTCGTGGTCCCCACGCGCGAGCTGTGCACCCAGGTGACGAACGACCTGCTGACCGCGGGCAAGGTGCGCAACGTCCGCGTGCTCGCCATCTACGGCGGCCGGGCGTACGAGCCTCAGGTCGAGGCCCTCAAGAAGGGCGTCGACGTCGTCGTCGGCACCCCGGGCCGGCTGCTCGACCTCGCGGGCCAGAAGAAGCTCAACCTCAAGCACATCAAGGCGCTCGTCCTCGACGAGGCCGACGAGATGCTCGACCTGGGCTTCCTGCCCGACGTCGAGAAGATCATCAACATGCTTCCGGCCCGTCGTCAGACGATGCTGTTCTCGGCGACCATGCCGGGCGCGGTCATTGGTCTCGCGCGCCGCTACATGTCGCAGCCCACGCACATCCGCGCCACCGCGCCGGACGACGAGGGCCAGACGGTCCGCAACACCGCGCAGTTCGTCTACCGCGCGCACAACATGGACAAGCCGGAGATGGTCGCGCGCATACTGCAGGCCGACGGCCGCGGTCTCGTGATGGTCTTCTGCCGTACGAAGCGGACGGCGGCGGACCTCGCCGACCAGCTGCAGCAGCGCGGCTTCGCCTCCGGCGCGGTCCACGGCGACCTCGGCCAGGGCGCCCGCGAGCAGGCGCTGCGCGCCTTCCGCAACGGCAAGGTCGACGTCCTCGTCTGCACCGATGTCGCAGCTCGCGGCATCGACGTCGAGGGCGTGACCCACGTCATCAACTACCAGTCCCCCGAGGACGAGAAGACGTACCTGCACCGCATCGGCCGTACGGGCCGCGCGGGCGCCAAGGGCATCGCGATCACCCTCGTCGACTGGGACGACATCCCGCGCTGGCAGCTGATCAACAAGGCGCTGGAGCTGAACTTCAACGACCCGCCGGAGACGTACTCCAGCTCCCCGCACCTCTTCGAGGAACTGAACATCCCCGCGGGCACCAAGGGTGTTCTGCCGCGCTCGGAGCGCACACGCGCCGGGCTCGCGGCCGAGGCGGTCGAGGACCTCGGCGAGACGGGCGGACGTGGCGGTCCGCGCGGCCGCGGTGGCCGTGACGGCCGTGGCGGTCGGGACGAATCCCGCTCCGCCGACCGTGAGCGCCAGGCCCGCACGCCGCGTCGCCGCCGCCGTACACGCGGCGGGTCCGAACAGGACGAGACGGCTCCCAGCGGTACGACCCCTGTCGCGGACACCCCGGCGGAGACCACCGCGGACGACGTGACCGCTCCCCGCACCCCGCGCCGGCGTCGCCGCACCCGCGGCGGAGCGGCGGAGCCGCTGACGACGGCCACGGAGCCGACGACCGCCGAGCCCGCGGCAACCGCCGTGGCGACCGCGGAGGGCCCCGCCCTGGACGCCCCCGAGACCCCGGCCAAGCCGCGCCGCCGCCGTACGCGCAAGTCGACGGAGCCGGCCACGGCCACCGAGGACACGCAGACCGCGTCCGCCGTACAGGTGTCGGAGGCTCCGGCCGCCACCGAGGCCCCCGAGACCGACGCTCCCGCCCCGCGCCGCCGCACCCGCAAGGCCACGGCCGCCGCGGAGACCGCGGTCGACACGGCGGAGGGCGCGGAGGAGACCAAGCCCCGCCGCACCCGCAAGACCGCGGCTGCCGCCGAAGCAGCGGTCGACACGGCCGAAGGCACGGAGGCCAAGCCGCGCCGCACGCGCAAGGCTGCCGCCACCACCGAGGCACCGGAGTCCACCGAGGCGAAGCCGCGCCGTACGCGCAAGACGGCGGCCGAGACCGCTGTCGACACCGCCGACGGCACGGAGGAAGCCAAGCCCAAGGTCCGCCGCACCCGTAAAACCGCGGCTGCCGCGGAAACCGCGGTCGAGACGGCCGAGGGCACGGAGGAGACCAAGCCTCGCCGCACCCGCAAGACCGCGGCTGCCGCCGAAGCAGCGGTCGACACGGCCGAAGGTGCGGAGGCCAAGCCGCGCCGCACCCGCAAGACCGCCGCCGCGGTCGACGCCGTCGACGGCACGGAGGAGGCCAAGCCCACGGTCCGCCGCACCCGCAAGACCGCGGCAGCCGCCGAAGCAGCGGTCGACACGGCCGAAGGCACGGAGGCCAAGCCGCGCCGCACCCGCAAAGCTGCCGCCACCACCGAGGCGCCGGAAGCCACGGAGCCCAAGCCGCGTCGTACCCGCAAGGCCGCCGCCGCCGTCGAGACGGCGGAGATTCCGGCGCAGGCCACGCAGGAGCCGGATGCTGCCGCCCCGCGCCGCCGTATCCGCAAGGCCACGGCGTCCACCGAGGCGCCGGAGACCACGGAGCCGAAGCCGCGCCGCACGCGTACGCGTAAGGCCACGGCCGCCGTGGAGCCCGCTGAGGGCTGACAGCGCACCCTGATGGCCCGGTCCCACCTCGCGTGGGCCGGGCCATCGGCGTTCCTACGCACCGCACCAGCCGTCCCACAACGGCCGGGAACCGGACACCGACGTCGCCGCCCCACCCGATAACCTCACCTCGTGACCAGCTCAGCGCCCGTCCCCCCGCCGCCCGGCGCCCGCCTCCACCGACTGCACACGCCCCGTGGCGACTTCGCCGCCGTCGACTCGCCGGTGCACTCCGGCGTCGAGCCGAGGGGCGTCGTGCTGATGGTCCCCGGCTTCACGGGCAGCAAGGAGGACTTCACGCTGCTGCACGAGCCGCTGAACGCGCGCGGCTACCGGATCGTGGCCGTCGACGGGCGCGGACAGCACGAGTCCGACGGCCCGGAGCACGATGAATCGGCCTACACGCAGGACGAGTTGGCGAAGGACGTGCTCGCACAGGCCGCGGCACTCGGCACGCCCCTGCATCTCCTCGGGCACTCCCTCGGCGGCCTGATCGCCCGCGCCGCCGTCCTCCTCGACCCCTCGCCCTTCCGCTCGCTCACCCTGATGGCCTCGGGTCCCGCCGAGGTCTCCGACTCCCAGAAGCAGCGCATCAAGCTGCTGCACGACACGCTCGCGGTGCTGACGATGCCCGAGGTGTGGGAGGCGATCCTGGCCATGGGCCCTCCGGAGGAGGTCGGCGGCCCGGCCCGCGGAATCGGCGACCTGGGCCAGCTTCAGCGCCGCTGGCTGGGCACCAAGCCCGCCCAGCTCATCGCGACGGGCCGCCAGCTGTGCACCGAGCCGGACCGGGTCGCCGAACTCACCGCCGTCCCGCTCCCGTTCCATGTGCTGTCGGGTTCCCGCGACGACGCGTGGCCGGTGACGCTCCTCGACGACATGGCCGTACGGCTGAACGCGCGCCGCTCGGTCGTGGCCGGCGCGGAGCACTCGCCCAACATGGACCAGCCGCTCCCCACGGCCCACGCCCTCGCGGACTTCTGGGACGACGCCGGCCAGGACCTCAACTAACTAGTGTCCTGCGCCGGAGATCCGTCGGCAGAGGCGGGCGAGGGAGTCGAGGATTTCTTCGGCTGTCTTGGTCCAGATGAAGGGCTTGGGGTCTTCGTTCCAGTCTTTGACCCAGGCGCGGATGTCGGCTTCCAGGGCCTGGATGTTCTTGTGTGCGCCCCGGCGGATCATCTGGTGGGCGAGGTAGCCGAACCATCGCTCGACCTGGTTGATCCACGAGGAGCCGGTCGGGGTGAAGTGCAGCTCGAACCGGGGGTGTTTGGCCAGCCAGGCCTTAATCGCTGGAGTCTTGTGGGTTCCGTAGTTGTCCACGATCAGGTGGATCTGCAGGTGCGCGGGCACCTCCTTGTCGATGCGGATCAGGAACTTCTTGAATTCCGCGGCCCGGTGCCTGCGGTGCAGGGCGGTGATGACTTCGCCGGTGGCGACGTCGAAGGCGGCGAACAGGGTGGTCAGGCCGTTGCGGACGTAGTCGTGGGTGCGCCGCTCGGGCATGCCCGGCATTATCGGCAGGACCGGCTGGGACCGGTCCAGGGCCTGGATCTGCGACTTCTCGTCCACCGACAGCACGACCGCCCCCTCGGGCGGGTTGAAGTACAGGCCGACGACGTCGTAGACCTTCTCGACGAACAACGGGTCCGTCGACAGCTTGAAGGTGTCCGCCAGATGCGGCTTGAGCTGGAACCGCCGCCAGATCCGGCCCACGGTGGACTTCGACAGGCCACTGTGCTCGGCCATCGATTTCCGGGACCAGTGGGTGGCGTTCTTCGGCAGCTGTTCCAGCGTGGTGACCACGACCGCCTCCACCTGGTCGACGCTGATGGTGGGCGGCCGGCCCGGCCGGGGCTCGTCCGCCAGCCCCTCCAGCCTCTCGGCGAGAAACCGCCGCCGCCACTTGCGAACGGTGTCCGCCGTCACCCCAAGATCCCGGGCGACCGCGACGATCGGTGGTACCTCCGGGCCCGCGCACGCCAACACGATCCGCGCGCGCAAGGCCAGAGCCTGGGCCGATGTCGCCCGACGCGTCCACCGCTCCAACACCGCCCGCTCCTCATCAGACAGCAGCAACGGCTCGAGTTTCGGGCCCCGACGAGGAACTGACGCACCAGCAGCAGAAGTCACACAACTACTAACGATCAACTACTGGCGCAGGACACTAGTACAGCGTCTGCAGGTGCTCCCAGAAGCCGTCGCGCAGCGCCCGCCGCAGATCCGCCTGCCCGCGCAGCGAGTACTGCAGCAGGCCCTCCGCCTCCACCAGCAGGTCCTGGTCCACGGAGCCCGGCAGATACGGATGCCCGGGCAGCAGCTCCACCAGCGACTCCCTGCCGCGCGCCGCCAGCCACTTCGCGGCGATCTGTGCGCCGACGAAGCGCACGTCCTCGCGGGCGGGCCGGGTGCTCGTGAGGTCGTAGGCGGGGGCGGTGCGCCGGGCGACGTACGGCTTGAAGAAGTCGAGGTCGAAGGTGCGCTGGCTGTCGACCTCCCACAGCAGCGGCTCCGCCTGGTTGCGGCCCTCCGGTGCCTCGATGCCCCACAGGTGCACCCGCGCGCCGTACCCCTGCGCCGCCTCCACGGCCGACACCAGATCCTCGTCGCCGCCGAGCAGGGCCGCGTCGCTGATCGCGCGGTGCCGGGCGAGTGACTCCAGGTCGGAGCGGATGAGGGAATCGACGCCCTTCTGCTGGTTGTTGGCGTTCAGATTCCCCAACCGCACCTTGACGTCCGGGAGTTCGGCGATGGACTGCTGCTCGGCGGTGTGGATACGGCGCCGGGCGCCGTCGTACCAGTAGACCCGCAGCAGCCGGCTGTCCGCGAAGATCGTGCGAGCCTTGTCGATGAGCGCGTCGATCAGTCCCTCGGCGTCGAGGTCGAAGGCGCGCCGGTCCTCGGTCCCGGCGACGAGCCGGCCCGCGGCCGCGTACAGATACCCGGCGTCGACGAAGATCGCATGGGTGGATGGCGTTTTCGCCACCTCGGCGAGCATGCGCTGGAGCAGCTCATTGGTGCGGTCGATACGGGCGCCGAGCGCCGCGAGGTCGTCGTTCATCGCCTCCATTGTCCCGGCGGTCACGCTGTGAACACAACCGGTCCCAAAGGGTCTCCGAAGTCTCCTATACCGGGCAGTAGTTAGCCGTTCGAAAAATTTCTTTAGCGTAGGGAATGTTTGTAACACGCAGCTCGTTGACTAGAGACGTACAGCAATTCTCCTCAGGAGGATGACCAGACGAAGGGAGAAGCCATGCGCTTCGAGATCATGCGACTCGACGACGTCGACGGCACGCCCGTGGACACCACCGTTGTGGACGCCGCCTCCGTCAACCGGATCGTTCAGCAGGCCGCCGCCATAGGCCAGCGGCTGTGGATCCGTCCGGCCGACACCACGGCCTCGTAACAGACGCGGATCACCGCAGAAGCTTCAGAGCCCCCGCCCCGGCACCGACGCCGGGCGGGGGCTCTGCGCTTGCCCGGGTTCAGCTCTCCTGGATCACCAGGGTGACCCCGTTGATGATCTGCTGCACGGCGATCGCGGACAGCATCATGCCGGCGAGCCGCGTCACCAGGACCACGCCGCCGTCCTTGATGACCCGGATGATCAGCAGCGAGTACCGCATCACCAGCCACAGCACGACATGGATGGCCAGGATCGCCATCCACACCGACACCTGCGTGGCGACACTGTCGGCCTTCTGCACGGCGAGGATGACGGAGACGATCGCACCGGGCCCGGCGAGCAGCGGCATGCCCAGCGGTACGAGCGCCACGTTCACGTCCTTGGTCTGCTTCGGCTCGTCCGTCTTGCCGGTGAGCAGGTCGAGCGCGATCAGCAGAAGCAGCAGCCCGCCCGCGATCATCAGCGCGGGAACGGAGACATGCAGATAGTCGAGGATCTGATGCCCCAGCAGCCCGAACACGGCAATCACACCGCCGGCGACACAGACGGCCTGGAAGGCCATCCGCCTCTGCACCCTCGCCGGACGGCCGGAGGTCAGCGCCAGGAAGATCGGGGTGATCCCAGGGGGATCCATGATGACGAACAGGGTGAGGAAGAGAGAGCCGAAGACAGCGACGTCGAACATGAGTGAGCCTTGCGAGAGAGAGTGACGGGTGAGCGTGCGGTGAGCCTCAGCGCGCTCCGCCGGCCCCCGGCACCGGGAACGCCCCGGTCGCCCGCCGCGTGATCTCCCCGTACACCTCGGGATCCGTCGTGTACTCGCCGAGCAGAACGGTCTTCCGGCTGCCGTGGTAGTCGCTGGAGCCGGTGGTCAGCAGCCCCAGCTCCTTCCCCAGCCCCCGCAGCCGCTCACGCGTCTCCGGGTCGTGGTCCATGTGGTCGACCTCGATACCGTCGAGGCCCGCGGCGGCCATCTCGGCGATCGCGGACTCCGGCACGGTGCGCCCCCGCTTGCTGGCCGCCGGATGCGCGAACACCGCGACCCCGCCCGCCGCCTTGATCAGCCGGATCGCCTCGAAGGGGTCGGTCTCGTGCTTCTCGACGAACGCCCGCCCGCCGTCCGCCAGCCAGTCCCGCGTGAAGGCGTCCCCCACGGTGGGTACGACGCCCAGCTCCACCAGCGCGGAGGCCACATGCGGCCGCCCCACGGACCCGCCACCGACGATCCGCTCGACCTGCTCCCACGTCACCGCCACGCCCAGCTCGTTCAGCTTCCCGACCATGCCCTTGGCCCGCGGCACCCGATCGTCCCGCACCAGCTCCCGCTCGGCCAGCAACGCCGGCTCCTCGGGATCGAACAGATAGGCCAGCATGTGCATGCTCACCCCGTCGATCCGACACGACAGCTCGGCCCCGGTGACAAGCGTCAGCCCCTCCGGCAGCGCAGCGATCGCCTCGGCATACCCCCGAGTGGTGTCGTGATCGGTGAGCGCAACAACGTCCAACCCAGCAGCGGCAGCATTCCGCACCAGCTCAGCCGGGGTATCCGTGCCATCGGAAGCCGTGGAGTGGGTATGCAGATCTATTCGCAAGACGCGAACTCCAGCAGGTGATGGTGCGAAGGGGACGCTTCAGAATAACGGCTGTGAAACTGACTTAGGGGCGCGGGGAACTGCGCGACAAGCCACAACGAACCCGCAGCCGCCAACGATCAGGCACCCCCCGAGCTACTGGGCGCTACGGCTCAAGCAAGCGCGGCGACAACGCTCCACAGGGAACCAAGTCCACCTCAGCCCCCGCATCCCGCAAATCCGTAAGCACCAGCTCGTCATACATCAGCAGCCCCGACTGCTCGGGCCACACCACCGCCCACAGCCACAGCCCCCGCGCCTCACCGGCAAAGACCGCACGGTCATCGGGTGACCCGGCGACATGCCACAACGGCGTAGGCCGCCCCGCGGCCAGCACCTTCGCCTGCGGCGGCTTCTCGACGTTCATGTACGGCCCCGGGTCGGGCCCGTCGATCCCCGCATATCGCGCACCGAGCCCGACACCGAGCTCCTCGGCCACCAGAATCAACTCACCCATACCGCCGAGCGGCCCCGGCCCCGAGCACGCCACGGCCGTCGCACGCCCCCCGCTGCGGTCGTCGCCCGCGCAGCCCACACCGGTGAACAGCCAGCCCACCGGAAGCGGCCACGGCATCCACACGGGTACCTGCGTGCGGTGCACCACCACGCTGAGGGCCTCGACGCTGGGCGGGATCACGGGCTGCAGCGGATGCACGGTGCCGTGCACATCGCACTGCCAGGAATCGGCGAAGAGTCCGGGAGCCCTGACCCGGCCACCACACTTCGGGCAACTGGGTTCGCCCCTCATAGGGCCCCACGGTCCTACCCCTGCTCCGCCACGTCAAGGACGATCACCCGTCCGGCCGGAACGAGGTGCGACCACACCACAGCCGTCGCTTGCACGACGGTGTCGCCGTGTTCGCCAACTGACCCCTCACGGCGACCGGTTGGTGAGATGAGTCACTCGGGCGGCAGGTCCAGCGCGACGGACCCGCGGGACGGATCCCGCAGATCCGTCCCGTTCGCCAGCCAGCGCTCCTGAAGAGCCTGGGCGCCGTGCACGCGCTTCCAGGCGGCCTCGTTCGGCGTCATGGGGAGCAGCGGCAGGAACTGGACGGGGTCCATCGGCTCGTCGAGGTCCAGGTCCTCGACCAGGCCACCGGGCTCGGCGACCAGGACCGAGGTGAAGGGGGCGCCGGGCCAGAGGGGATCGCCGACGTCCAGGGACGCGCCGGGAGCCACGATCAGGCCCTCCACCTGCGGAGAGGCGGCGAGGACGGCGAGCGGGCGGAGCACCTTGTCGGTGTCGGCGAGCCCGGATCGTACGGAGAGGACCAGCTCGGCGCGGGGGCCCTTGACCGGGTCGGCGATGACCGCGGTGGGGTCCGCCATGGGGTGCGCGGACATGCCCAGCGTGGCGTAGCGGACGATGTCGTCCTGCTGGAAACGCAGCACCTCGATGCGGTCGGTACCGAGGAAGGTGACCGCGGCGCGTGCGTCCGGTTCGCCCAGCGCGGTGCGCAACCGGGCCTCGACCAGAGGAAGAACATCAACCATGCGGTGAGCATAGAACTCGTCAGGACCGGGCAAACGAGCACCTTGACACTTCAGTCGGCTGATACTCTTGCCCGTGGTTCGGGGCAGCACGCTGCGGCGTCGCGATCGAGTCCCGACGCCGACGACACTCCCTTACGAGGGACCGGCCGGAGGAGGTGGGGCTGCAATGGATCGAAGTCGACCGTGCAGTAGCACCCGCTCTTCCCGCCGCTGACGTAGCCGCTCTGCTTCTCTAGCCGGCCGCCACCTCTCGCACCTTCTTCACCGCGGAAGAGCCTTCGTTTCGTATTGCCTGATCTGTCTGTCCCGCAGCAGTAGCTGAATCAGTAGCGAAGCTCACCACCGCGATGGTGCGGTGCTCCCCGCTTTGTGGACGTGCCAAACATGTGAAGTCAGGACGTCCCCATTCCGGGTAGTTCCACCCCTCGTCGGAGCCTTTCGCTGCCTGACCGCGAAGGAGCCTGCCATGTCGATGATCCGCGACCTGCGTGCCGCCGTCCGTCCGTCCCGTCCGTCGCTCCGCAAGGACACCGCCGGGTACGACACGACGCGCGACCCGTCGACGCCCTCGGCCGTGGTCGACTGCGCCATCTACCGCGACGGCGCCCGCCTCGAAACCCCGACGCCGCTCACCCCGCACGAGGCGATGCGTCTGGTGCGGCGCGACGGGGGCTTCGTCTGGATCGGGCTGCACGAGCCCACCGAAGCCGAATTCTCCGGTATCGCAAGCGAGTTCGGGCTGCACCCACTGGCCGTCGAGGACGCCGTCCAGGCCCATCAGCGGCCCAAGCTGGAGCGGTACGACGACTCCCTGTTCACCGTCTTCAAGACCATCCACTACATCGAGCACGACCAGCTCACCGCCAACAGCGAGATCGTGGAGACCGGCGAGGTCATGTGCTTCACCGGACGGGACTTCTTCATCACCGTCCGGCACGGCGGACAGGGCTCGCTGCGGGCACTGCGGCACCGGCTGCAGGACGACCCCGAGCTGCTCGCCAAGGGCCCCTCGGCGGTGCTGCACGCGATCGCCGACCATGTGGTCGACGGGTATGTCGCGGTCGCCGACGCCGTGCAGGACGACATCGACGAGGTCGAGACCGAGGTCTTCTCGCCGGGCCGCAAAGGCAGCCCGCGCGGCACGGACGCCGGGCGGATCTACCAACTCAAGCGTGAGGTGCTGGAGTTCAAGCGGGCCGTCGCGCCGCTGCTGCGTCCCATGCTGCTGCTCTCCGAGCGCCCGATGCGGCTGATCGACCCCGACATCCAGAAGTACTTCCGGGACGTCGCCGACCACCTGGCCCGGGTGCAGGAGCAGGTCGTCGGCTTCGACGAGCTGCTCAACTCGATCCTCCAGGCCAACCTCGCGCAGGCGTCCGTCGCGCAGAACGAGGACATGCGCAAGATCACGTCCTGGGCGGCCATCATCGCCGTACCGACGATGGTGTGTGGTGTGTACGGCATGAACTTCGACTACATGCCCGAGCTGCGCTGGAAGTTCGGCTACCCGATGGTCCTGACCATCACCGTCGCCATCTGCTTCGGCATCCACCGCACCCTGAAGCGCAACGGCTGGCTGTGAGCGTTGCTGGCTACGCTGGGCTCATGACACCTGAGCTGCTGGAGCAGGCCCTCGTCGAGGAGGCCACCAAGAAGTCCGGGCTCGTCTGGGTCAAGGGGCCCGGCGGGCCGGTCCGGGCGCTGTGGCATGTGTGGCACGAGGGTGCGGCGTGTCTGGTCGGCGACGGGCCGGGCGAGCAGCCGTTGCCGGGGCTGGCCGACGGGGCCGCCGCCGAAGTGACCGTCCGCAGCAAGGACAAGGGCGGTCGGCTGATCTCCTGGGCGGCGAAGGTCGTCGAGCTGTCGCCGGGGTCCGAGCAGTGGGACGCCACGGTCGCCGAACTCAAGGGCAAGCGGCTGAACGCGCCCGACGGAGAGGCGATGCCTCAGCGGTGGGCTCGGGAATGTCGCGTGGTGCGGCTGGAGCCGACGGGGACGACGGCGTCGCTGCCCGACGACAACCAGGCGGCGGCGCCGCTGCCGACCTCGGCGACCACGCGTCATCCGATGCCGGCGGGCCTGCCGCGTCTGCTCATGAAGAAGCGGAAGAAGAAGTAGGCATGGGTCAGGACGTCGGCAACGCCTTGCCGTAGTCCACCGTCTCGTCCTGCTTCGGTTCCTCGATCTTGAAGTCCTTGCCCCATTCCGTGAAGAGCAGGGTGCCGGCGCTGCCCGCGCGGACCAGGCGGAGGGGATACGGCCGGCCCTCCAGGGAGACGTCGAGCGTGCCGCCGGAGCCCTTGTCGCCGGCGATGCGGATGGTGCGGGTGCCGGACTCCTCGTGGTGACCGTCGGTCTCCAGGGTGCCGTGCAGGGTCAGCAGGCCGTCGAGGAGGACGTCCTTGTCGGTGAAGCCGCTGAACTTCTTGTACGAGGGGTCTCCCTGGGGCACCTTCACATACTTGCCCTCGAGCTTGTCGGCGGCGGCCGTGTCGGTGTCTTCGGACGCGTCGCCCTTGGCGTGCTCGGGATGCCAGAACTCCGCGTCCGCCTTCAGGAACAGCTGCTCACCGATCCGCAGCAGGCGGAACGTCGTCCCCTCGGCGGTGACCTCGCCCGAGCCGCCGTCGGACTTCAGACGCATGTCGAGTTTGTAAGTGCGCCCGCTGGTGACCACTGTTCCGGAGAGGTGCACCGCGGTGGCGGACTCGGCGGCCGTGCGGGTTCTGCTCTGGATCTTGTCGGCCGGCAGCTTGCCGACCCCGTTCGTGCCCGCGTCGGGGTCCTCGCTGCATCCCGTCAGTGCCGCCGTGCCCGTCACGGCCAGGGCGCACATCGCGCCCACCAGCGTGGCCCTGCGGGTACGGCCCTGGGGAATCGCAGTCACAGGTGCGGCTGCCTTTCTGACGAGGGTTCCTTCAGCGGCGTACCGCAGAGTACCGGGGCCGGGCGGGGCCGGCGGAGCCAGTCCGTCCGGACCGCTCACCAGGGCGGACCCGATCGGGACGGGCTAGCCTGAAGGCCGTTCGAGCGGGCAATTCAGAACATGTGTGAGCAACCTGTACGACACTTCGGAACAGACGCAGCAACCCGTACGAGAAGGAGGCGCAGCCATGGCAGCCGGCGCCCCCCGGATCTTCGTCTCGCACCTCTCCGGCGTCGCCGTGTTCGATCCGGCCGGTGATCAGGTCGGGCGGGTACGCGATCTCGTCGTCGTGCTGCGTGTCGGGCGGCGTCCGCCCCGGGTGCTCGGACTGGTCGTCGAACTCGCCACCCGCCGCCGGATCTTCCTGCCCATGACCCGGGTGACCGGCATCGAGTCCGGACAGGTCATCACCACCGGTGTGCTCAACGTCCGGCGCTTCGAGCAGCGGCCCACCGAGCGGCTGGTCTTCGGGGAGTTGCTCGACCGGCGCGTGACGCTGGCGGAGACCGGCGAGGAGGTCACGGTGCTCGACGTGTCGGTGCAGCAGTTGCCGGCGCGTCGGGACTGGGAGATCGACCGGGTGTTCGTGCGCAAGGGAAGGAAGGGCGGCGCCTTCCGGCGGGCCAAGGGCGAGACGCTGACCGTCGAGTGGTCCCACGTCACCGGATTCTCCCTGGAGGAGCACGGACAGGGCGCCGAGAGCCTCCTCGCCACCTTCGAGCAGCTGCGCCCCGCCGACCTCGCGAATGTGCTCCACCATCTCTCCCCCAAACGGCGCGCGGAGGTCGCCGCCGCCCTCGACGACGACCGCCTCGCCGACGTACTCGAAGAACTCCCCGAGGACGACCAGATCGAGATCCTCGGCAAGCTGAAGGAGGAGCGCGCGGCCGACGTCCTGGAGGCCATGGACCCGGACGACGCGGCCGACCTGCTGGGCGAACTGCCGGAGGAGGAGAAGGAGCGGCTGCTGGGTCTGATGCAGCCCGCCGAAGCGGCCGACGTACGGCGTCTGATGGCGTACGAGGAGCGCACCGCGGGCGGCCTGATGACCACCGAGCCGATCATCCTCCGTCCCGACTCCACCGTCGCCGACGCCCTCGCCCGCGTCCGCAACCCCGACCTGTCCCCCGCGCTCGCCGCCCAGGTCTACGTCTGCCGCCCGCCCGACGAGACCCCGACCGGCAAGTACCTCGGCACGGTGCACTTCCAACGCCTGCTGCGCGATCCGCCGTACACCCTGGTCAGCTCGCTCGTCGACGACGACCTGCTACCGCTCGCCCCGGACGCGGCGCTGCCCCTCGTCGCCGGGTTCTTCGCGACGTACGACATGGTCGCGGCGCCCGTCGTCGACGAGTCGGGGTCGCTGCTCGGGGCGGTGACCGTGGACGACGTACTCGACCACATGCTGCCCGACGACTGGCGGGAGTCGGAGTTCGACGACCTCGACGAGGGGGTGGGGACGAGTGGTGCCTGAGCGCGAGACCGCGACCCGTGAGCGGACGCCCGCCGGCGCGACGGCCGCCGCCCGGCCGCGCCACCCCCGGCTCGACCAGCCCGCCCCGCCCCGGCGCCGGGTCCTGCCGGAGTGGGACCCGGAGGCCTTCGGGCGGCTGAGCGAGCGCATCGCGCGCTTCCTCGGCACCGGGCGGTTCCTCGTCTGGATGACGTTCGCCATCATCATGTGGGTGCTGTGGAACGTGGCCGCGCCCAGCGTGCTGCGCTTCGACGAGTACCCGTTCATCTTCCTGACGCTGATGCTGTCGCTGCAGGCCAGCTATGCCGCGCCGCTGATCCTGCTCGCGCAGAACCGGCAGGACGACCGCGACCGGGTCAACCTCGAACAGGACCGCAGGCAGAACGAGCGGTCGATCGCCGACACCGAGTATCTGACCCGGGAGATCGCCGCCCTGCGCATCGGCCTCGGCGAGGTCGCGACCCGGGACTGGATCCGCTCGGAACTGCAGGACCTGGTCAAGGAACTGGAGGACCGGCAGGACGGACACGGCGTATTCCCGGCAGATCGGCCGCGCGGACGTGACGTAGACGACCGCTGACGGGCTTTCCGGGGTACTTGTGAGGCGCCGTACCATCGTCCTTATGGCTACGGAAGACGCGGTGCGCGAAGCACTGTCGACGGTGAACGACCCCGAGATCAACCGCCCCATCACCGAACTCGGGATGGTCAAGTCGGTTCAGATCGGTGCGGACGGAGCGGTCGCGGTTGCCGTGTACCTGACGGTTTCCGGCTGTCCGATGCGCGACACGATCACGCAGCGTGTGACGGAGGCGGTGGCGCGGGTCGAAGGCGTCACCCGCGTCGACGTCGAACTGGACGTGATGAGCGACGAACAGCGCAAGGAGCTGGCCTCCGCCCTGCGCGGCGGCACGGCCGAGCGCGAGGTCCCCTTCGCCAAGCCCGGCTCCCTCACCCGCGTGTACGCGATCGCCTCCGGCAAGGGCGGCGTCGGGAAGTCCTCCGTCACCGTCAACCTCGCGGCGGCGATGGCGGCGGACGGCCTCAAGGTGGGCGTCGTCGACGCCGACATCTACGGCCACTCCGTGCCCCGCATGCTGGGCGCCGACGGCCTTCCCACCCAGGTCGAGAACATGATCATGCCGCCCTCCGCCAACGGCGTGAAGGTCATCTCCATCGGCATGTTCACGCCGGGCAACGCCCCGGTGGTCTGGCGCGGCCCGATGCTCCACAGGGCACTGCAGCAGTTCCTCGCGGACGTCTACTGGGGCGACCTGGACGTCCTGCTGCTTGACCTCCCGCCCGGCACGGGCGACATCGCCATCTCGGTGGCCCAGCTGGTGCCGAACGCGGAGATCCTCGTAGTCACCACGCCCCAGCAGGCCGCTGCCGAGGTCGCCGAGCGCGCCGGCTCCATCGCCGTCCAGACCCACCAGAAGATCGTCGGCGTCGTCGAGAACATGTCCGGCCTCCCCTGCCCCCACTGCGGCGAGATGGTCGACGTCTTCGGCACGGGCGGCGGCCAGGTCGTCGCCGACGGCCTCACCCGCACCACCGGCACGAACGTCCCCGTCCTCGGCAACATCCCCATCGACGTCCGCCTCCGCGAGGGCAGCGACGAAGGCAAGCCGGTCGTCCTGACCGACCCGGACTCCCCCTCCGGCTCCGCACTGCGCGCGATCGCGGGGAAGCTGGGGGGACGGCAGAGGGGCCTGTCGGGCATGGCGCTGGGAATCACGCCGAGGAACAAGTTTTAAGAGACGGCGGGGAAACGCCTTCAGGGCGCGGGGCTGTATCGATATGCGGCTCCGCCGCGTGGGCGCGACAAGCCACAGCGAACCCGCACCCGCGACACATCTGAGGCCCTACGGCGAAGGGGCGCCGAAACCCACCGGCGCCCCACTCTCACGCGTACGCGGCAACGTCCTTGATCACAGCGAACCCCAGCCCATACGCACTCATCCCGCGCCCATACGCCCCCACATGCACCCGTTCCGGCGTGGACCCGGCCAGCACCCACCCGAACTCGGACTCCCGGTAGTGGAACGGCGTAGGCACACCGTCCACAGGTAGGGACAACGTCGACCACGCCGCCCCGTCGAGATCGTCGGCCAGCGCCCACGCCGTCTCCGTCTGCTGCTCCACCCAGTCGTCCCGCAGGGTGTGGTCCATCTGCCCGGGCCAGGTGAAGGACAGCAGCCCCACCCCCGCCAGCCACGCCGCCGAGGACACCGACGTGGCCTCCAGCAGCCCCGTACCGTCGGCGCTCCGCCGGGACGGATTCGCCGCGACGGTCACCACGACCGCGAACTTCTCCTTGGCATCCGCCGCGGCAACGGCCTCATTGCGGACGGAGGGCTCGTCGCCGTGCCCGATCGACCCGTGCTCCACGGCCCCGTCGGCCGCCGTCCCCACCTGCATCAGCCAGCGCGGCCCCGTGAAGGCCTCATCGAGGCCGTACCACGGGAAGGGCGCCAGCAGGTAGCCGTCGACCGTACGCCGGGCAGAGGGGACCTGTTGTCCACCCTCCGCGGCTGCCGGCTGCGCGACTCGACTCGTCGTCTCCATATGCCCGGACGCCTCCTCGCTCGTGTCGGGCCGGTGCGGCCCGCCCCCCTTGCTCTCGTCGGCCCGGGACGGCCCGCCCCCCTCGGGCGCAGTCATCCGGTCCCACAACAACTCGGCAGCATATCCACAGCGCTCGGGGCAGCCGGGAAATCGCCCGGCGCGTGGGCCGCTCGGAGGCCGTCTTCAGGCCGCGGGGCGCAGGGGCGGAGTATGAAACGCGTCACGTACGACGCCGGCGGGCGCCGCGGTCGTACGGCTCTGGCGGCGTCGTACGCACTGCTCAGAGGGCGTCGTACGAACGCTCAGGTGGCGTCGTAGTCGAAGGGCGGGCGCTCGTCGGGCGTGCTCTCCGGCTTCTTCGTCATGTCGATGCGGGAGCCGGACGAACCCGACGACGCGGCGGAGGACGAAGACGACGAGGAGTCGGCGTCGCGGCTGTGGACCGCGTCCGTGACCTCGGCCATCTCCTTCTTCAGGTCGAAGCCGTTGCGGATCTCCTTGAGCCCCAGTTCGTCGTTGTCCATCTGCTTGCGGATGAACGTCTTGGGATTGAGGTCCTCGAACTCGAAGTCCTTGAACTCCGGGCCGAGTTCGCTGCGGATGTCCTCTTTGGCGCTCTCCGAGAACTCCCGGATCTTGCGGACGGTCCGCATGACGTCCTGAATGACCTTCGGAAGCTTTTCCGGACCGAAGACGAGCACGGCGAGGACAACGAGCGTGATCAGCTCGAGCGGTCCTATGTCATTGAACACCTGAAGCTCCTCGCGAGTCCCTCGGTCCTCAGCCCTCGGTGGTCTGTGGTCGTCCGTGGTCCGGGCCGGGTCCACGGTACCCGGCGATGCCGTACGACCGGTACTGTCCCGAGGCCTCCGAAGCGGGTGGGAGTGCGGTTTTCGGAGTTGTTTGCCTTGTGGGGGCGCTGATGGGCGGGTTGGCGGGTCCGGACTGTGACATTTCTGTGAGTCTCGGCGGATCACGGTTTTCGGAGTGTTTCAGTCGGCGTCGGAGGAACCGAGCACCAGCGCGATCCGGATCTCCTTGCCGTCGCGCTCCAGCGTCAGCTCCAGACGGTCGCCGGGGCGGTGGGCGCGGGTCTTGACGATCAGCTCCTCGCCGGAGTGGATGCGCTGGCCGTCGACCTCGGTGATGACGTCGCCCGCCTTGATGCCGGCCTTGTCGCCGGGGCCGCCCGCGTTGACCGCGGGGCCGCCGCCGGTTTCCTGCGTGCCGACGCGGGCGCCGTCGCCGGCGTACTCCATGTCGAGGGTGACGCCGATGACCGGATGGGTCGCCTTGCCGGTGTTGATCAGCTCCTCGGCGACGCGCTTGGCCTGGTTGACGGGGATGGCGAAGCCGAGCCCTATCGAACCGGCCTGGCCGCCGTCCAGGTCGGAGCCGTCGCCGGCGGAGCGGATGGCGGAGTTGATGCCGATGACGCGGGCTTCGGCGTCGAGGAGAGGGCCACCGGAGTTGCCGGGGTTGATGGGCGCGTCGGTCTGCAAGGCGTCGACGTACGACACGTCACTGCCGTCGCCGCTCTCGCCGCCCGCGGTGATGGGCCGCTCCTTGGCGCTGATGATGCCGGAGGTGACCGTGCCGGCCAGGTCGAAGGGGGCGCCGATGGCGACGACGGGGTCACCGACCTGGACGTTGTCGGAGTTGCCGAGCGTCAGGGGCCTCAGGCCTGTGACGCCGCTGATCTTGACGACGGCGAGGTCATAGCCGCCGTCCCGGCCTACGACCGTGGCCTTGGCGGTGTCGCCGCTGTGGAACGTCACGGAGATCTCGCCGCCTGTTCCGGCCGGTTCCACGACGTGGTTGTTGGTGAGGATGTGGCCGCGGTCGTCCAGTACGAAGCCGGTGCCGGTGCCCTGTGCTTCGCTGCCGCTGACATGCAGGGTGACCACGCTGGGCAGCGCCCGCGCGGCGATCCCCGCGACACTGTCCACCGGCCGCCCGGTGGGCTCCGCTTCGGCCTGCGGCAACTCCACACTCCCCACGCCACCATTCCGCTCGAGGTACGCCCCTACGGCACCCCCGACGCCCCCGGAAACCAGCGCCAGCAGCAGGGCACCGCCGAGCAGAGCGTTACGCGTGAGCTTACGGCGCTGGGTGGCGGTGGGTACGGCCGCGCCGTTCTGCTGGAGGGGGGCGGTGACCGGGGCCCAGGGGTCGTAGTTCTGCCAGGGGTTGGCGGGGGGTGGGAAGGGGGCTGCGGGCGGAGCGGGGGCGGCGGGGGGCACGGTGAGGGCTGACGCGGGAGGAGGCGGGGCAGGGGGCTGCGTCGGCGTCGGCACGGGCGGGACTGAGGATCCATGGGTCGGCGTCGGCACCGGCGCCGATGTGCCGTGAGCCGGCATCGTCGTGGGCGCGGGCTCGGACGCGGACGTGCCGTTCGTCGGCGCTGGCGTCGGCGTCGACACAGGCGTTGGCGCCGACGCGTCCTGCGGAGCCGCAAGCGTCGGCGTGCCCTCGGCCGGTGTGGTCGCCGGGTGCTGGACCGGCGGGGCGGGTGCCCAGGGGCCGGGCTCGCCGTACGGAGGGGTGCTGTACGGGTCAGGGTCATGCAGGGGTCTGGGGCGTTCGGTGGCCGACTCCGGCTCGCTGTCCGCCTGCGAAACCGGCGTCACAGAGGGCTGAGCCCGCACGAAGTCGTCCTCGCCCCCCGCCTCCTCAGGAAGCCGCAGCTCGAAGTCCCCCTCGGACGAGCCCGCATCGCCCCGACCTCCCGCAGGCCGCTCCAACTCGAAGTCGCCCTCAGCCGAAACCGCGTCACCACCACGAGCTCCCACAGGCCGACCCAGCTCGAAGTCCCCATCCCCCGAGCCCCCGTCACCCCCGCGACGTCCCGCAGGCCGCTCCAACTCGAAGTCGCCCCCAGCCGAAGCCACGTCGCCACCCCGACCCCCCACAGGCCGACCCAGCTCGAAGTCCCCATCCCCCGAGCCCCTGTCACCGCCGCGACGTCCCGCAGGCCGCTCCAACTCGAAGTCGCCCTCAGCCGAAACCGCGTCACCACCCCGACCCCCCACAGGCCGACCCAACTCGAAGTCGCCTTCAGCCGCCGCCTCGGCCGGTGTCACCTCG
Source organism: Streptomyces sp. NBC_00457 (assembly GCF_036014015.1). Lineage (NCBI taxonomy): Bacteria > Bacillati > Actinomycetota > Actinomycetes > Kitasatosporales > Streptomycetaceae > Streptomyces > Streptomyces sp. NBC_00457. The sequence continues at coordinate 4,024,825 of NZ_CP107905.1, forward strand.
GCCAGTGTCGCCTCGGCCTGCGTCGGGGAAGCGTCCTGGGCCACCGCGCCCGCAGGGGGTTGCGGGCGAGGTCGGCTCCACCACTTCGCCTTCGTGGGCTTCCCCTCGTTCATGCGCTCCCCACAGCTGGCCGCGGCACGGCTCGTCGGCGGTGGCCGCAGATCGTCTACTCCGCGCCCGGCTGCCTGCCTGGGCGCGACCCTCCCTGGATTCAACCAGGTTCACGCGCCGTGGCGCAGAGGGCGGGTCAGCGGCCCGTGCCGGCGGAGCCGGACGAGGTCGCGTCAGGGACGGGCGCGGCGAACAGGCCGGGGTGCGTGATCTCCGGGTCGGTGGACCACGAGGTGAGGGTGAGCGGCGGGGTGGAGTTCAGCGGACGTATCAGCGGAGACATGGCGGCCGCACCGGCGACCACCGGCGTGGTCAGCGGATGTGCCGCGGCCTGCTGGACGTGCCCGCCGCCGGGGGCCGGAACGCCGGGCAGCAGGGGGGCCGAGACGGCGGTCGGGGCGACCGGGGTCTGACCGAGCGGCGTCTGCTGACCGCCCTGGGCCAGCAGCGGGCCGACGCCCACACCCCGGCGGCGCTGGCTCTCGGGCGCCGTAGCGGCTCCCGAGCCCTGTGTCCGCATCGGGGTCACATTGCTGCCGCCGGAGCCGTCCCGCGCGGCGTTCGTGGTCTCGCCGGTGCCGGCGGTGACCCCGCCGAGCGCGATCGCGGCCAGCGACACCGCCCCGGCCGCGACGAAGGCGAACCGCATGCCGCGTGAGGCCGACCGCTCGGCCTCATGACGGCTGACGTCATGTATACGGAAGCCGCGGCCCGCCGACGGAAGCATGGAGTCATGCGCGCGGGCGGGGACGTAGCCGAACTCGAAGCGCTCGCTCCGCTTCATCCCGAAGACGCCGGCGGCCGCTGGCCGTCCGGAGAGTCCGTCACCGAACCCGTCCAGCGGAGAGCCACCGTCGCCGTCACCTCCCCCCGGCAGCCCCTGGAGGCGGGCCAGGAAGCTCTCGGAAGGGGGCGGCGGGGCCGCTTCCGCGAAGACGTTCTTCAGACGGCGCTGCGCGTCGGCCTCTGCCTTGCACTTCGAGCAGGTGGCCAGATGCGCGAGCACGCGCTCGCGCGCCTCATGACCGAGCTCGCCGTCGACCAGCGCGGCGAGTCGGTCTCCCAGGTGCTGTTCTGCGAGGTGCCCCTCGGCGGGTTTGGGCCGTGATCCACTCACGCGGACGCGCCCCCTCCCCCCAGTACCGGGACACGGGCCGCGAAGGAGCGGCGCTCGGCCCGGGCCTCGGGCGACCTGTGCGCCAGGGCCTTGCGCAGCTGCGAGCGGCCGCGGTGAATACGGGACCGGACCGTGCCGAGCTTGACCCCGAGGGTCGCGGCGATCTCCTCGTACGACAGGCCTTCGATGTCGCACAGGACGACCGCGGCGCGGAACTCGGGCGCGAGGGTGTCGAGGGCCTGCTGGACGTCCGCGTCGAAGTGCGCGTCGTTGAAGATCTGCTGCGGGTTGGGCTCGCGGCTGGGCAGGCGCTCCGCCGCGTCGTCGCCGAGCGCGTCGAAACGGATGCGCTGCTTGCGGCGGACCATGTCCAGGAACAGGTTCGTGGTGATGCGGTGCAGCCAGCCCTCGAAGGTGCCCGGCGTATAGGTCGACAGGGAGCGGAAGACGCGGACGAAGACCTCCTGGGTGAGGTCCTCGGCGTCGTGCTGGTTGCCGGTGAGGCGGTAGGCCAGGCGGTAGACCCGGCCGCTGTGGGTGCTGACGATCTCCTCCCAGGTGGGCGGAGTCCACGCCTGCCCGTCCGCGTCGCTGGAGAAGGTCGCGGTCTGGGCGTAGTCGCCGGCGTGGTGGTGGTCAGCAGCGGTGTCGTTCACGGATTTCGGCTTGCCTGCCGATCCGAGGAAGCGCCGCAGCACTCCTCCCCGATCCCCAGGCGCAGCCGCACCTCCCCTGTCGGCTCTGGTGGTGTCCAGTGGAGCCCCTACCATAGCCACCTCGCCCGTTAGCTCCGGATAAGCGGTTTTACGAGAAATTGATCTGGGCTGATACGGCTCATGCGGCTGCGTCAGCACTTGCTCGCCGTCCCGCATCTCTTCGTGATCCATCCGTGTCCCCCGCTCTTGTCTCCCACCCCCTTAAACGCCCGGTCCCATCTGCGGGTTCCCGGGCGCAACGGATACAGTCGCGCCCAGGCATACACGGGGACAGGAGAGGGTCATTACCGGCAACCGGCAGACGAGCTGGGCGTTCGCCGACGCCTATCTCGCCGAGGACGAAGCCCTGCGCTGGGCCCGTGACCGGGCCCGCGAGGCGGGGCTGCGCTCGGTGTCGCCCGGCGCGGGCGCCGCGCTGCGGATGCTCGCCGCCACCGTGGACGCCAAGGCGGTCGCGGAGATCGGCACCGGCACCGGCGTCTCCGGGATCCATCTGCTGCACGGTATGCGGCCGGACGGCGTGCTGACCACCGTCGACCCCGAGCCGGAGCACCAGCAGTTCGCCCGCCAGGCCTTCCGCGCCTCCGGCTTCGCCAGCAACCGGGCCCGCTTCATCCCCGGCCGCGCCCTCGACGTCCTGCCCCGTCTCGCCGATGTCGGCTACGACCTCGTCTTCTGCGACGGTGACCGGCAGGAGGTCATGGACTACCTCGCTGAATCGTTGCGCCTGCTGCGCCCCGGCGGCCTGGTCGTCTTCGAGGGCGTCTTCGCCAACGGCCGGACGGTGGACTCCGGACCGCAGCCGACCGAGGTGCTGCGGCTGCGGGAACTGCTGCGTGCGGTGCGCGAGAGCCAGGAGCTGGTGCCGTCGCTGCTGCCGGTGGGCGACGGGCTGCTCTGCGCGGTCAAGCGCTGACCCGACATCCTGGTCCGCCCTGACAGCCATAACCCGGTCCGGCCCTTACGGCCGTACGGCAAACAGCCGCCCCGGCATCTCATACGATGCCGGGGCGGCTGAAAGGGTATGGTCGCTAGCGCCTCAGCCGACGACCTTCTTGAGGGCATCGCCCAGCGCGTCGGCCTCGTCAGGGGTCAGCTCGACGACGAGCCGACCGCCGCCTTCGAGCGGAACGCGCATGACGATGCCCCGCCCCTCCTTGGTCACCTCGAGCGGGCCATCGCCCGTCCGCGGCTTCATGGCCGCCATGCTCGTTCCCCTTCCTGAAACCAGCTCATAGTCAAAGCCGACGGCCCTGGAGGGCATGCGCGGCCCCTGCCCAAAAGGCGCAGGACACGCGACACCGGCATCGAACACATTGCTTCCAAGCCATTATCCCGCATCTCAGGACCCGATGACCAACATCAGTCGGCATCGCTTGGGCAACGCGCGCGAGCAAAACCACTCAATTCGGCGATGTGACTGCGATACTGCGCCGCCGCTGCCACCGCCGCCGTACAAATCGTGTCACGAATTCTTTGACGCAGGTCACACGTCCGTTCCGGTCCGTCTTCGGTGATCTACGCCATGCTGTCCTCAGACAGTGACGTACCGACGAGTACGCCGGAGCCGCAACCGGAGGGGATACGCCATGGCCGACACCGTGCTCTACGAGGTCAGCGACGGGCTCGCGACGATCACCCTGAACCGCCCCGAGGCGATGAACGCGCTGAACATCGCGACGAAGGTCGCACTGCGCGACGCGGTGCTGGCGGCAGCCGCCGACGACGCCGTACGGGCCGTGCTGCTGACCTCCGCCGGTGACCGGGCGTTCTGCGTGGGCCAGGACCTCAAGGAGCACATCGGCCTGCTGGCGGCCGACCGGGAGACCGGCTCGCGGCAGACCATGACGACGGTGCGGGAACACTACAACCCCATCGCGCGGGCGCTGACGGAGATGCGCAAGCCCGTGGTGGCCGGGGTGAACGGCGTCGCGGCGGGGGCCGGGTTCGGGTTCGCGCTGGCCGCGGACTATCGAGTCGTGGCCGACTCGGCCGCCTTCAATACGTCGTTCGCGGGCGTGGCGCTGACCGCCGACTCCGGGATCTCGTGGACGCTGCCGCGTGTCGTCGGGCCCGGGCGGGCCGCCGATCTGCTCCTGTTCCCGCGGAGCATCAAGGCGCAGGAGGCGTACGAGCTGGGGATCGCTAACCGGGTCGTGCCGGCCGCCGAGCTGCGGGCGGAGGCCGAGAAGACGGCTCGGGCGTTGGCGGCGGGGCCGACGGTGGCTTATGGGGCGATCAAGGAGGCGGTGGCCTTCGGCATGTCGCACTCTCTTGCGGAGACGTTGGAGAAGGAGGACGAGTTGCAGACTCGGGCGGGGTCTTCTGAGGACCATGCGATTGCTGTGCAGGCTTTCGTCAATAAGGAACAGCCGAAGTACTTGGGCCGGTAGAGCTCGGGGCCGTGGCGCCGTCGGGGGGTGCGGGTTCGTGGGGGCTGGTCGCGCAGTTCCCCGCGCCCCTTACGGGGCGCTTCTGGCAACGCATGATTCCAAGTGGTCGTCCACCAATCCGCATGCCTGCATCAGGGCGTAGGCCGTTGTGGGGCCTACGAAGCGCAGGCCCCTCTTCTTCAGGGCCTTTGACAGGGCTGTCGACTCCGGAGTGACTGCCGGGACGTCGCCGAGTGCTTTCGGGACCGGGCGGGTCGTCGGGTTCGGGGCGTGGGACCAGATGAGGGTGTCCAGGTCGCCCGGGGGCCAGTCGGACAGCACGCGTGCGTTGGAGAGTGTTGCGTCGATCTTGGCGCGGTTGCGGATGATGCCGGGGTCGGTGAGGAGGCGGTCTCTGTCGGTGTCCGTGAAGGTGGCCACCTTGGCGATCTCGAAGCCGGCGAAGGCGGTGCGGAAGCCGGGGCGGCGGCGCAGGATGGTGATCCAGGACAGGCCGGACTGGAAGGCTTCCAGGCTGAGGCGTTCGAAGAGGGCGTCGTCGCCGTGGACCGGGCGGCCCCACTCCTCGTCGTGGTACGTCACGTAGTCCGGCGTGGACAGGGCCCAGGGGCAGCGCAGGGCGCCGTCCGGGCCGGCGACGGCCTGGCCCTCGCTCACTGCTGGTCCCCCTCGGGGTGTTTGTCCATGGAGTGGCGGGCGGCCTGCGCGCCGGCCAGTGCGGACTCCAGGTCGGCGATACGGGCGTCGCGCTCGGCCAGCTCCGCGCCGAGGCGGCTGAGGGCGTCGTCCACGTCGGCCATGCGGTAGCCGCGGGCGGCGAGCGGGAAGCGGAGGCTCTCCACGTCGCCGCGGCTGACCGGGCGGTCCAGCGGCAGCGGGTCCTGGAGGCGCTCGGGGGCGACCTCGGGCAGCGGGCCGTTCGCGCCGCCGCCCAGCACGGCGAGGGTCACCGCGGCGACGACCACGGCGAGCGCGACGACCAGGAACAAGAACATAACCATCGCTGAGGGTCCCCACGAGATCGGTCGGATGTGTCGGGTGTATCAGGGTCCGATCGTGCCATGCGAGTCTGACAGTCAGGGTCGCAGGCGGCCCAAAGCCTGGATGTACCAGGGAAGCACTAAGAGAGGTCACAGGGGATGCTCAGGCTGGGCAGGCGGGAATTCGGGCCGCACGAGCCGGTGATCATGGCGATCGTGAACCGGACCCCGGACTCCTTCTACGACCAGGGGGCCACCTTCCGTGACGAGCCCGCCCTCGCGCGCGTGGAGCAGGCGGTGTCAGAGGGTGCTGCGATCATCGACATCGGCGGGGTCAAGGCGGGGCCGGGCGAAGAGGTGTCGGCCGAGGAGGAGGCGCGGCGGACGGTCGGCTTCGTGGCGGAGGTGCGGCGGCGCTTCCCGGACGTGATCATCAGCGTGGACACGTGGCGGCACGACGTCGGGGAGGCGGTGTGCGAGGCCGGGGCGGATGTGCTGAACGACGCGTGGGGCGGGGTCGATCCGCGGCTTGCGGAGGTTGCGGCGCGGTACCGGGTGGGGCTGGTGTGCACGCACGCGGGTGGGGCTCAGCCGCGGACGCGGCCGCATCGGGTGACGTACGACGATGTCATGGCCGACATTCTGCGGGTGACCGTGGGGCTGGCTGAGCGGGCGGTGTCGCTGGGGGTGCCTCGGGAGTCGGTGATGATCGATCCTGGGCATGACTTCGGGAAGAACACGCGGCACAGTCTTGAGGCGACGCGGCGGCTCGGGGAGATGGTCGGGACGGGGTGGCCGGTGTTGGTGTCCCTGTCCAACAAGGACTTTGTGGGGGAGACGTTGGATCGGCCCGTGAAGGAGCGGGTGGTGGGGACGTTGGCGACGACCGCGGTGTCCGCGTGGCTCGGGGCGCAGGTGTATCGGGTGCATGAGGTCGGCGAGACTCGGCAGGTGCTGGACATGGTTGCGGCCATCGCTGGGCATCGGGCGCCGGCTGTTGCCCGGCGGGGGCTGGCGTAGGGCCCGCGGCGGAGCCGCTAATGGATGCTGTTTCGCCCCCGCCGCCCCTACCCGTCCCATCCTGAAGGGGCTCCGCCCCTTCGACCCCGTTCGGGGGCCAGCCCCCGGACCCCCGCTCCTCAAACGCCGGAGGGGCTGAAAAGGATCAAACGCCGGAGGGGCTCAGACAATCAGCCCCAGCTACCGTCCCGCCTCCTTCGACACCAGTGCCACCGCCTCGTCCACGTCGTCCGTCACGTGGAAGAGCATGAGGTCCTTTTCGGAGGCCTTTCCCTGGGCGATGAGGGTGTTGGTGAGCCAGTCGATGAGGCCGCCCCAGTAGGCGCTGCCGAAGAGGACGATGGGGAAGCGGGTGACCTTCTGGGTCTGGACGAGGGTGAGGGCCTCGAAGAGTTCGTCGAGGGTGCCGAGGCCGCCGGGGAGGACCACGAAGCCCTGGGCGTACTTGACGAACATCATCTTCCGGACGAAGAAGTAGCGGAAGTTGAGGCCGATGTCGACGTAGGGGTTGAGGCCCTGTTCGAAGGGGAGCTCGATGCCCAGGCCGACGGAGATGCCCTTGGCCTCACAGGCGCCCTTGTTGGCTGCCTCCATGGCGCCGGGGCCGCCGCCCGTGATCACTGCCCAGCCGGCCTCCACCAGGCCGCGACCCAGGCGGACGCCCGCGTCGTACTCCGGTGAGTCCACCGGCGTACGGGCGGAGCCGAAGACGCTGATCGCGGGCGGGAGTTCGGCGAGGGTGCCGAAGCCTTCGATGAACTCCGACTGGATGCGCAGGACGCGCCAGGGGTCGGTGTGGACCCAGTCCGAGGGGCCGCCGGCGTCCAGCAGCCGCTGGTCGGTCGTGCTCGCCGTGACCTGACTCCGCCGTCGGAGGACCGGTCCCAGGCGCTGCTCCTCCGGTGGCTGCTTCTTGCCCTCGGGGTTCCCGGTAGCCATGTGCGCTCCCTCCGCTTGCGGTCTTTCCACCTCAGCGTAGATCCAGGCTGGTTACGGACGGGGGACATCGGCATGTCCGCCGCCCGCATCCGCCGCGTCGTCACGCCGTCAGCCAGGCCTTCAGACGCTTCTCCCCCGCCAGGATCTTCGCCGTCTCCACGCGCTCGTCACGCTTGTGGGCCAAGTGCGGGTTGCCCGGGCCGTAGTTCACCGCGGGGACGCCCAGCGCGCTGAAACGGGAGACATCCGTCCAGCCGTACTTGGGCATCGGGGTGCCGCCGACCGCCTCGATGAAAGCCGCGGCCGCCGGGTGGGAGAGGCCGGGGAGGGCGCCGCCGCTGTGGTCGTCCACCACGAATTCGGTCACCCCGCAGTCCGCGAACACCTCGTGGACGTGGGCGATCGCCTCCTCCTCCGTACGGTCCGGTGCGTAGCGGAAATTGACGGTGACGACGCATTCGTCCGGAATGACGTTTCCGGCGACGCCGCCCGAGATGCCCACCGCGTTCAGGCCCTCGCGGTACTCCAGGCCGTCGATCACCGGGTAGCGCGGCTCGTAGGCCGCCAGCCGCGCCAGGATCGGGGCCGCCGCGTGGATCGCGTTCGAGCCCATCCAGCTGCGCGCGGAGTGGGAGCGCTCGCCGCTCGTCCTGAGCAGCATCCGCAGGGTGCCCTGGCAGCCGCCCTCGACCTGGCCGTCCGACGGCTCAAGCAGCACCGCGAAGTCGCCCTCCAGCCAATCGGGGCGCGCCTCGGCCACATGCTTGAGGCCGTTGAGCTCCGCCGCCACCTCTTCGTTGTCGTAGAAGACGAAGGTCAGGTCGCGGTTGGGCGCGGGGACGGTGGCCGCGATGCGCAGCTGGACCGCGACGCCCGACTTCATGTCACAGGTGCCGCAGCCCCACAGGACACCGTCCTCGTCGAGGCGCGACGGGACGTTCTCGGCGATCGGGACCGTGTCGATGTGGCCGGCGAGGATCACGCGCTCGGCGCGGCCCAGGTTCGTACGGGCGACGACGTTGTTGCCGTACCGCTCGACCGTCAGGTGCGGCAGGGCGCGCAGGGCGGTCTCGATCGCGTCGGCGAGGGGCTTCTCGGTGCCGCTCTCCGAGGGGAAGTCGACGAGCTGCGCGGTCAGCCGCGCGGCGTCCAACGTGAGGTCAAGCGGGGTATCGGCCATGGAGTCGACCCTAACGCGCCAGGCCTTCGGCCCACTTTTCCCACCGGACCCATACCCCCCAGTAACCTCAGCTACCTTGTAGGAATGCCAGCGCCATCCCCTACTCGACGACGCCGCGGCCGCCTCTTCCGTTTCGGGGCGGCCTTCGTGGTCCTGATGTCCCTCGCCGGTTATCTCGTGATGCAGTACATCACCGGCGGTACCGGCACACCGGGTTGCAGGGTGGTGTCGGACCAAGGCGACGGGACGGCGTACGAGTTCACGCCCGAGCAGGCGGTGAACGCGGCGACGATCACCGCCGTCGGCACCGCGCGCGGCGTGCCCGAGCGGGCGGTGGCGATCGCGCTGGCGACCGCGATCCAGGAGTCGGCGCTGCGCAACATCGACCACGGCGACCGGGACTCGCTCGGCCTGTTCCAGCAGCGGCCCTCGCAGGGCTGGGGCACGCAGAAGCAGATCATGGACCCGACGTACGCGGCGGACATCTTCTACGAGCATCTGCTCAAGGTCCCCGACTACACCCGCCTCCCGCTCACCGTGGCCGCGCAGCGCGTGCAGCGCAGCGGCTTTCCGGAGGCCTACGCCAAGCACGAGCCGGACGCCGTGCTGCTCGCCGCCGCTCTCACCGGACGCTCGGCGGCCACCCTGACCTGCGCGGGACGCCCGGGGGCCACCCCCGCGGAAGGGACCGAGGCGGTACGGTCCGCGTTCGCCCGGGACTTCGGCGGCGACGGGCTGGAGCCGGCCGGCGCGGTGGTGAGCGACGCGGCGGCGTCGACGCCCACGCCCTCCCCGAGCGTCGAGAGCAGCGGACGGACCCTGACACTGCCCGTGACCGACGACTCCGACGACGGCACCCGGCGCAGCCTGACGCAGCGCGGCTGGCAGCTGGCGCACTGGGCCGTGGCCAACGCCTCCGACCTGCATATCGAACGCGTCTCCTATGCCGGGCGGGTGTGGACCGCCGGGAACACGGACAGCCGGTGGCGGCCGGAGGCCGGCGCGGGCACCGCCGGTGCGGAGAAGGACACGGCGGACACGGCCGACTCGGTCCGAGTCGTGACCGCGCAGTAGTACGGCAGGTCACCCGCGGGAGTTATGCGCGGCACGCCCGGGCGACGGTGTGCTCAGGTTTTCGCGCCGTCACCCTCGTATCCGCCAAATCCCTTGAGGGCAAAGGGCTGTAAGGATTCGGCAGAGTTTTGAGCGGGGCACCCGTTTGCCCGTTTTTATCCGCAGCCGATAATGCGACGCATTGCCAACTCTTTACGTTGTCCCGCCGCAACCTTCGCGGGCTTCGAGCGGTAGTCACTGCGTCCGAGCCCGCTCGGTCAACCACCGCAGGCCGACGGCCAGTCGGTCGCGGAGGGGGATCAACTGCCGGGCAAAGTCGGACACTCCAACGTTCTCTCCCGTCAAAGGAGCATTATGTCCCTCCCCCTGACCCGCCGGATCGCCCGTACCGCGCTGCTCGTCGCAGCGGGAGCGGCAGCCGGGGTCGGTGCGGCCGGCTCCGCCAGCGCGGCCCCCGAACTGCCGGCCACCCCGAACCTCGGCGGGCTGACCGCCCTGGACGGGGCGAGCGTCGGCGACAGCGTGGACGGTGCGGCGCAGCACGTCACCGGGCTCGCGGGTGAAGCCGGCAGCAACGCGGTCAAGAACGCGGTGCCGGCCGCGGGCAAGACCGGCGGCAAGGCGGTCAAGAAGGCGACGCCGGCGGCGCAGAAGACCGCCGGGGACGCGGCCGGTTCTGCCGGGGCCCTTCTCGGTGACGCGACCGCCGCGGCGGCGGACAGTGGCGTGTCGACGGGGTCCCTCACGCAGGGTGGGCTGCCGGCTGCGCCGTCCGTGCCTGTGAAGGGTCTGCCGATCGGCTGACGGTTCACTGCGTGTCTTGTACGGCGACGGGGTCCAGGTTGCTTCCTGGGCCCCGTCGCTTTTGCGTGTCTACGTCGGCAAGGGCTGGGGCGTGTTCAGCCGGTGCCCGGCGCTGCAGGCTGTGCCCACCCGTTCCGCCCTGCGGAACGACTGCCCACAGCGGGAGCGACAGCGGTAGCGGGCAGCCGTCACGCCAGGCGTTCTGCCGCCGCCCGCACCCTTTCGTCCGTCGCTGTCAGAGCCACTCGTACGAAGTTTTTGCCTGCCTGGCCGTAGAAGTCGCCCGGTGCGACCAGGATGCCGCGGGTGGCGAGGTGGGCGAGGGTGTCCCAGCAGGACTCGTCTCTGGTGGCCCAGAGGTAGAGGCTGGCCTCGCTGTGTTCGATGCGGAAGCCGTGGGTGAGGAGGGCCGTGCGGAGGGACTCGCGGCGGGCGGCGTAGCGGTCGCGCTGGATGCGGACGTGCTCGTCGTCGGAGAGGGCGGCGATCACAGCGGCCTGGGTGGGCGCGGAGGTCATCATGCCGCCGTGCTTGCGGATCTCCAGGAGAGGGCCGAGGACCTCCGGGTCGCCGGCGAGGAAGGCCGCGCGGTAGCCCGCCAGGTTGGAGCGCTTGGAGAGGGAGTGGACGGCGACGATGCCCTCGTACCAACCGCCGTTCACGTCCGGGTGCAGGACCGAGACCGGGTCGGCCTCCCAGCCCAGCTCCAGGTAGCACTCGTCGGAGAAGAGCAGGATGCCGTGCTCGCGGGCCCAGGCGACGATCCGGGTCAGTTCGGCCTTGGACAGCACCTTGCCCGTCGGGTTGGAGGGCGAGTTGAGCCAGAGGAGCTTCAGGTTCGCCGGGTCCAGCGTCGTCGGGTCGTCGTACACCTCGTACTCCGCCCTCGCCAGGCGGGCGCCGACCTCGTACGTCGGGTACGCCAGGCGCGGGTAGGCGACCCGGTCGCCGGGGCCGAGGCCCAGCTGGGTCGGGAGCCAGGCGACCAGTTCCTTGGAGCCGACGATCGGCAGGACGTGGTGGTGGGTGACCTCGCGGGCGCCCAGCCGGCGCTCCACCCAGCCGGTGATCGCGTCGCGCAGCTCGGGCGTGCCCCAGACGGTCGGATAGCCCGGGGAGTCGGCCGCGGCGATCAGCGCTTTCTGGATCAGCTCGGGGACCGGGTCGACCGGGGTGCCGACCGACAGGTCGACGATGCCGTCCGGGTGGGCGGCGGCCGTCTTCTTGTACGGCGCCAGCTTGTCCCACGGGAAGTCAGGAAGGCGGTCGCGAAGCGACTCGTTGGAAGGGCGGTGGCGGGCGACGGGCGGGGGGTCGGAGACTGCGGACACGGTGCTCGGCTCACTTTCTTCGGTACGGCAAACGCCTCGGCCCCGTACGGCGATCAAGGCGATCAGGCCGTACGGGACCGAGGCGGCGCGAGTGACGCGGGCCGCTCTCAGCCGTTCTGCGGCGGCAGCGCGGCGATGAAGGGGTGATCGCGCTCGATCAGGCCCAGCTTGCTGGCGCCGCCGGGGGAGCCGAGCTCGTCGAAGAACTCGACGTTCGCCTTGTAGTAGTCCTTCCACTCCTCAGGAGTGTCGTCTTCGTAGAAGATCGCCTCGACCGGGCAGACCGGTTCACAGGCACCACAGTCGACGCATTCGTCCGGGTGGATGTACAAGGACCGGGAGCCCTCGTAGATGCAGTCGACCGGGCACTCCTCGATGCACGCCTTGTCCTTGACGTCGACACAAGGCTGCGCGATGACGTAGGTCACGCTGTCGTTCCTCCTCGATAGGGCGCTGGCGGGCCTCCTCAGGCTCCGCCGCCTGGCGCGCGGGAGCGCGGCGTCGTCGATGCCCGCACCTAGTATCTCCGTTCTTGGGCATGATCCGAACAGGAGGGGTGAACTGACCTGTGGAAATCTCCGCGGCCGGGCGCCTTGAGATCCGTATCACCACTGCTGACGTGGGCAAACGCGTATCGGTGCGGTGCTTGACCACACCCGGAAGCACACATGAGAAATTCACCGACACGGTGGGTGTTCTCACATCATGGGACACCGGTGAACTGGTGATCACGCGGCGGGACGGGCAGTCCGTCCGGATTCCGGAGTCCTCGCTGGTGGCGGGCAAGGTGGTGCCCTCCGCGCCCGCCCGCCGACGCGGTCCCGCCGCCTCGTACGAGGAGCTGGCCCGGGTCGCCGCCCGGGCCTGGCGGCCGGTGGAGAGCGAGCGGCTCGGCGAGTGGGAGCTGCGGGCCGCGTCCGGGTTCACCCGGCGGGCCAACTCCGTCCTGCCCCTCGGCGACCCCGGCCTCCCGCTCGACGAGGCGCTCACCGTCGTACGGCGGTGGTACGGCGATCGTGGGCTGCCCGCGTACATCCAGACCGCGACCGGGGCCGAGGGCACGCAGGAGCTGCTGTGCGCCGAGCTGGAGCGGCGCGGGTGGGTCCGGGAGGTGACGGCCGAGATGTGGATCGGCGGGCTTGCGCCGGTCGCCGACCGGGCGACGGGGGCCGGGGTCGTGCTGTCCAGGGCCGCCGATGCTCAGTGGCTGGGGCGTTATCAGCGCAAGGGCGTGAGTGAGGTGGCGCTGAAGGTGCTGGGAAGCGGGCCGTCGGTGTGGTTCGCGACGGTGCCCGGTGCGGGCGGGGCCGCGCCCGCCGCCATCGGGCGGTTGGTCGTGGACGGGCGGTGGGCCGGGTTCGCCGCCGTCGAGGTGGATCCCGAGCGGCGGCGGGAGGGGCTGGCCACCGAGGTCATGGCCGCCCTGGCCCGGCAGGCCCTCGACGAGGGCGCGTCGGCTGCGTGGCTGCAGGTCGAGGCGGACAATGAGGGGGCGCGGGCGTTGTACGGCGGGATGGGCTTCGGTGCGCATCACTCGTACCACCACTACCGCGAGCCGGCCTCGGACGAGGTCGCGACGGACGAGGCGAACGACACCGGCCGGTACGGATCGCCGTGAGAGGGCACGAGCCAGCTATGCGTCCCCCCTACCCTCCCCCGCCGGAACGGTCCGCCGAGCTGCGGCGGCGGTTCGCCGAAGAGGCACGTTCCGAACGGCCCGATCTGTCGACGCTGTGCCTGCTGGTCGGCGCGGAGGCGGACGGGGCGCTGGACGAGGCCGGGATCGACGCGGCGCAGATCGAGCTGGACGAGTTGGCGGGGCGGCTGCCGTTCCGGCCCGGGGGGCCGCGGGCATGGGCGGTGGCGTTGCGGGAGCTGCTCGGGGACCGGTGCGGGTTTCGCGGCTCCGCCGCGGACTATCGGCGCCTTGAGTCGTCGTTGCTGCATGAGGTGCTTCGGCGGCGGCGTGGGTTGCCGATTCTGCTGTCGGTGGTGTGGATGGAGGTGGCTCGGCGGGCGGGGGCGCATGTGTACGGCGTCGCGTTGCCGGGGCACTTCGTGGTCGGGGTGGGGGACGCGGAGGAGCAGGTGCTCGCCGATCCCTTTGACGGGGGGCGGGTGTTGAGCGGGGGTGATGTGGAGTTGATGGTCGCGGGGGCGACGGGGGCCGCGCTGCATCCGTCGATGTTGGCGCCGGCCGATCCGTTGGAGGTGGTGGTGCGGATCCTCAACAACGTGCGGGCCTGGGCTGCGGCTCGGCCTGAGCGGTCGGATGTGGCGTTGTGGGGGGTGGAGTTGTCGTTGCTGCTGCCTTCGCATCCGGCTCGGTTGCGGTATGAGCGGGCGCAGTTGCTGGTGCGGCGGGGGGAGTTTGTCCGGGGTGCGGCCGAGTTGGAGGCGTATGCGGAGGTGGTGGGGGCGGTTGATGAGGGGGCGGCTGTGAAGGTGCGGGGGCAGGCGCATGCGGCTCGGGCGATGTTGAACTGAGTGGGCGGGTGCGGGTGCGTGGGGGCTGGTCGCGCAGTTCCCCGCGCCCCTGAGGGCGCTGCACCTAGCCTGCGTTCATAGCCAGCCTTTCTCCCTTGCCAGCCTCGCCGCCTCCGCCCTGTTCCGTACCGCCAGTTTCTGGATCGCCGTCGACAGGTAGTTGCGGACCGTGCCCTGCGACAGATGCAAGGCTGCCGCCAGCTCCGCGTTCGTCGAGCCGTCCTCCGCCGCTCGCAGCACCTCTCGCTCGCGGTCCGTCAGGGGGTTCGCGCCCTCCGCCAGTGCCGCTGCCGCCAGGGTCGGGTCGATGACGCGCTCCCCCGCCAGTACCTTGCGGATCGCCTTCGCCAACTGGGCTGCCGGGGCGTCCTTGACGAGGAAGGCGTCGGCGCCGGACTCCATGGCGCTGCGGAGGTAGCCGGGGCGGCCGAAGGTGGTGAGGATGACCAGCTTCACGGTCGGCAGTTCCGTGTGCAGGAGCGCCGCCGCCTCGATGCCGGTCGCGCCCGGCATCTCGATGTCGAGGAGGGCCACGTCCACGTCGTGCTCGCGGGCCGCCGCCAGGACCTCGTCGCCGCGGGCCACCTGAGCGACGACCTCGATGTCGTCCTCCAGGCCGAGCAGGGCGGCAAGGGCCTCGCGGACCATCGACTGGTCCTCGGCGAGGAGGACCTTGATCGTGAGGCTCATGTCGCGGATCCTATGTGGGCCGAAGGCGCCACCGGGACACGGGCTGTGAGGCGGAAGCCGTGCCGGGTCCCACCCGCCTCCAGGGTGCCGCCGGCTTTCGTCAGGCGTTCCGTGAGGCCCGTCAGGCCGTGCCCGGGACCGCTTCCCTCACCGCCGGAGCCGTCGTCCTCGACGCGGAGTTCCAGTACGGGCCCGTCGAGAGTCTGGCGGCGCTGGAGTTCCACCGTGCAGCGGTGGGCGCCGCTGTGCCGTACGACGTTGGTGACCGCCTCGCGCAGGGCCCAGGCGACGGCGGTCTCGCTGTCCTCCGGGACGCCGGTGAGGTCGGTGAGGCCGGTGACGCCGGTGACGCCGGGGTCGGCGGGCGGCAGGTCGGCGGTGATTCCGGCGGTGGCCAACGCGACCTGGGCGCCTGCCAGTTCGGCGGAGAGGCGGGGGCGGCGGTAGCCCGACACCGCCTCGCGTACGTCGACGAGGGCCTGGCGGCTGACGTGTTCGATGTCGGCGACCTGCTGGGCCGCCTTGTCGGGGTGGGCGGGGAGCATGCGGCCGGCGAGTTCGCTTTTCAGCGTGATCAGCGACAGGGAGTGGCCCAGCAGGTCGTGCAGGTCGCGGGCGAGGCGCAGGCGTTCCTCGTTGGCGGCGAGTTGGGCGACCGTGGTGCGGGCCTCGCGCAACTCGATGCTCGTACGGACGAGTTCGCGGATGCCGGTCATGGAGAAGCCGCCGAGGAGGGCCGGGAAGAGCAGTCCGGCCAGGTAGGACGTGCCGCCCGGGACGGCGAGGGCGACGCCGGTCAGCAGCGCGGACACGGCCGGGATGGTCCAGCGGGCGAGGTGGAACGGGAGCGCCGCGCCGGACGAGATCGCGACGTACACGAACAGGACGAGCCACTCGCGGCCCAGGGTGAGGGAGAGGACGGTCGACTGGGTGGCCAGCACGGCCACCGAGCCGAGGACGACGCCGTTGGTCTCGCCGCGTCCGGTGCGGAAGATCAGGGCGAAGTACCAGGCGACGAAGGCGACCAGGCCGATCCAGCCGAGGACGCGGACGCCGTCGCTGTGGCCGCCGTGCAGCAGGTCGGAGACGGGCGCGCTCAGATAGGCGAGCCAGATGCCGATCCACAGCAGCTTGACGGCCTTCTGCCGGCGGTTCTGCGGGCGCTGCCCGATGCCGATGCCGCTCACGCCTTCAGCGTGTCCTTCCGGTACAGCCAGGCCGCACCGCCGGTGAACAGGGCGAAGAAGACGGCGAGGACGGCGATGTCCTCGGCGTGCGGCGCCTGGCTCTGCTCGATCGCCTGCCCCAGGGCAGCGTACGCGTGCGTGGGCGCCCACTTGGCGATGTCCTGCAGCCAGTCCGGGAAGGTCGTCGTCGGCATCCACAGACCGCCGAGGATGGACAGCCCGAAGTACGTGATCATCGTGATCGGGCGGACCGCGTCCCCGCTCGCGAGATAGCCGATGGCCACGCCGAGCGCCGCGAAGACGAGGCTGCCGGCCCAGATCGCGCCGGTCAGAGCGAGCCACTGCCAGGCGTCCAGCCGTACGCCCTTCACCACAGCGGCGACCACGAAGACGATCACGATCGACGGCAGGCTCACCACGGCCGCGCTCGCCGTCTTCGCCAGGACATAGCCGCGGCCCGGCAACGGCGTCAGCCGCAACTGCCGTACCCAGCCGCTCTCCCGTTCCTTGGCGATGCGCTCGCTGTTGCCCATCAGGACGGCGGTGAGAGCGCCGAAGGAGGCCATGGAGACCATCATGTACGTCGGGAGCGTCAGGCCCGTCCCGTCGATCTTCGTGGTGCTGTCGGCGCTGCCCGCGATGAGCAGGAAGAGGACCGACGGGTAGAGCACCGAGAAGAACAGGAACTTGCGGTTGCGCAGGGCGCGGGTCAGCTCCAGCCGGATGAGATCGTTCATGAGATACGGGCCTCCTCGGCCTCGGTGATGGCCACGAACGCCTGCTCCAGGCCGAGTCCGGCGACTTCGAGGTTGCGGGGGTAGGCGCCGAGGCCGTAGAGGGCGTGGACGGTGGCGTCGGCGTCGGCGGACTGGATGCGGACGGTGTGGCCGGACACGTCGAGACGTGTGATGAAGGGCAGCGCCCGCAGTGCGGCCTCGTCGAGGGTGCCGTCGGAGAGGTCGAAGGAGATCCTCCGTGCTCCCGCCTTCGCCTTGATCTCGGCCGCCGTGCCGTCGGCCAGCAGCCGGCCCCGGTGCAGCACCAGCACCCGGTCGGCGATGGCGTCGGCCTCTTCCAGGTAGTGCGTGGCGAAGAGCACGGTCCGCCCCTGGTCGGCCTGCTCGCGCATGGTCGCCCAGAAGGCCTGGCGGGTGGTGACGTCCATGCCGGTGGTCGGCTCGTCCAGGACGATCAGGTCGCTGTCGCCGGCGGTCGCGAGGGCGAAGCGGACGCGCTGGGCCTGGCCGCCGGAGAGTTTGTTGACCTTGCGGTCGGCGATCTGCGCGATCCCGGCGCGGGCGAGGACGTCGTTCGCCGGGTACGGCTTCGGGTGCAGCGCGCAGGCCAGCCGCACCAGCTCCGCGACCGTGACCTCGTCCATCAGCCCGCCGCTCTGCAGCATCGCCCCCACCCGCCCGGCGACGATGGCCTCACGCGGCAGCGTCCCGAACACCCGGACCGTGCCGCTGTCGGGCTGCTTGAGGCCGAGCAGCAGATCGAGCGTCGTCGACTTACCGGCTCCGTTGGGCCCCAGCAGCGCCACGGTCTCCCCCGGGCGCAGGGTAAGGCTCAGTCCGTCCACGGCCCGTACGGTGCCGTATACCTTGCTCACCTGGTCGAATGCGACCACCGAGGCTGTCGTAGTCATACGGCCATGGTGGCTTCGGGCGTGCGGACCTGGGCAGTGTCGGCCGTCCGGAGTGCCGCATGACGGATGTCATGTCAGGCGGCACTCCCGGCGGGTCAGCTCGGGTTCGTCTCGATGGTGACGTCCCGGTCGGTCTTGCTCAGCAGGGCCTGGCGCAGGGCGCTGTAGACGTCCTGGGGCGTGACGGGCGTCTTCTCGCCGGTGCCCCGGGTGATCAGCACGCCGTCGAAGGTCTGGCCGTAGAGCTCCTGGAGCGCGTTCAGGTCGGGGCTGTCGACGAGCTTGCCGTCCACGGCCTTCACCCGGAGGAACTTCCAGAGGGAGTTCTGCGGGCTGAACTCGATGAAGCGGGCGGCGTCCGTCCGCACGATGACGTTGGCCGACATCGCGGGCGTGGCGAAGGCCTTCATCTCACGGTCGACCTCGGCGTTCGACACCGTCGGCTGCTGGGTCGTGGTCGGCAGCTCGACCGGAGTGGCCTTGCCCGTCTCCACCTGGTCGCGGTACGCCTCCTCGACCGCGTCGGTCGACTGGCCGACGGCGATGCCCTTGCCCGCCTTGCCGTAGACGGGGACGGCCTTGCCGGACTCGAACTTGATCGTGCCCTCGGTCACCGAGCCGGCGCCGCCCGCGGCGTCCTCCAGGGCCGCCTTCAGCTTCTCCTCGTCGACCGGCATGACCGGGTCGACGACGCGGTGGTTGCCGAAGAGCGAGCCGATGACGGAGACCGGGTTGTAGTCGCTCCCGGCGGCCGCGCGGACGGTGGCCTGCTCGTCGAACTGGAGGCCTGCCTGGTCCGGCTTGAGCGACACGGTCTTGCCGTCGACGGACAGCTTGAGCGCCTGGTTCGTACGGTCGCCGAAGGCGTCGTCGAGCTTCTTGACGGCGTCGTCGCGCGTGCCGCCGCCGATCTCGACGCCGAGCACGGAGGTGCCCTTGGGTACGTCCGAGTGGTTCATCAGCAGGCCGGCGCCGTAGGCGACACCGGCGACGACGAACACGCCGACGCCGACCAGGGCCAACTTGTTGCGGCCCTTCTTCTTCCTGGGCGCCGCCGCGGGCGCGGCCTTCTTCTCGTCCGGCTCGGGCAGCTTCGGGGGCGTGTGCGGCAGCGGCCCGTCGGGGTGCGTGCCGGGCGCGAACGGGGAGTTCGCGGCGCCGGGCGGCACCACGGGGATGCCGCTGGTGACGGTGTGTCCGGAGACGTTGTCCGGGGCGGGGTAGCCCTGCGGACCCGGCTCGGGAACGTGCTTCTGCGGGGTGAGGATCGCCGTGTCGTCACTCAGACCGCCGCCGGGCCCGAGCCCGCCGGGGCCGGAACCCGGAGCGCCGATGCCGGCCTGGGGGACGCCGTGAGGGGGCGTACCGGGACCGCCGGGGCCAGCGTGGCCGCCGCCGGGACCGCCAGGACCACCGAGGCCGCCGGAACCAGGGCCGCCAGGACCACCGGGACCGCCAGAACCGCCGGGACCGCCGGGGCCGTTGAACACGCCCGGAGGACCGGACGCGCCGCCCGGGCCGCCGTACCCACCGGACGCATTGCCCGCGCCGCCCCGACCGCCGCGCCCGTCGCCCGGGCCGCCGAAGTCGCCGCCCCGGCCGCCCGGAGCGCCGAAGTCACGTCCTGAGCCGCCCGGCGCTCCACCGAAGCCGTCCGGACCGTTGCCGGGACCCCCACCGAATCCGTCGGGACCGTTGCCGGGCCCGCCACCGAAGCCGTCCGGGCCACCGCCCGGTCCGACGCCGATCGGCGGCACCATCGGGCCGTCGCCGGTTACCGGACCGCCGGTCGGGCCCGCGGGGCCCTGGGGTCCGCCGGAGCCGCCACGGCCGCCCGGTCCGTTGAAGCCGCTCGGCCCGCCGGGACCCGCGGGGCCGGCCTGACCGTTCTGGGCGCCGTAGCCGCCCGAACCGCCTTGGCCGGTGCGGTCGTTCTCCGAGAAGTACGGCAGGTCGTCGCGGGTCGGTTCGCCGTCGCCCGCACCCGGACGCGCCCCGTTGCCCCGCGGCCCGGCCGCCAGCGCCTCGGTCACGTCGAAGGAACCGGTGCCGCCGCCGTGGCCGGGGGCGACGGGTCCACCGGTGGCGCCGGGCAGCCCGGCGCCGTTCGTGGAGCCGGGCCGGGACCCGCCCGGCACGCCCATGGAGCCGACCACACCACCGGGCCGACCGGTACCGGCACCGCCCGGACGGGGGCCGCCGGGAGCGCCCGTACGACCGGGAGCGCCCGCACCCGCACCGCCACCGGACGCACCCGCGCCCGAACCACCGGACGGTGCGCCTCCGTTGGAGGAAGGGCCGCTTGGTCCGCCCTTGCCCTTGGAGGTCGGGCGTGGCGCGAACCAGTCGCTCGTCTTCTCCTCGGCGCCCGGCTGGGGGGCCGTGGGCTCGGCGGAAGCCTCGACGGTGCCCGTGCCCATCGACGTGGCGGAACCGGGCCCCGGCGCGGGGGCGTCGGTGTCGTCCGCGGTGCCGGAGTCCGCGACGGGTGTGCGCACGACGACCGGCGGAATGGGCCGTGACCCGGGGATGTTGATCCGCACCCGGGTCGTCAGCGTGGTCTCGGTCTTGCGTTCCTCCGGCTGCGTGGCCGCGCGGCCCGTGTCCGGACCGTCGCCGGAGACCGCGGGGGTCCCGTACGGCGGCGTGCCCGAGGGGTAGGCGGCTCCGCGCCCGTTGGGCCCGGAGGACGGACTGTCAGTTTCACGACTCAAGGCAGGTTCTCCCGGTTGGCTCCGCCGCCCGTTTCGACCTCAACACAGTTCGGGCGGCTCGGCGGCGGCCACCACCATACTGGCCACTTCCGGCCCGTATCCCACGACCGCCTCGGAAACCCACACGGGACCAACACGAGCAAGAAACGGCGAAGTGTTACGTCATTTCCCAAGTCGGGCGGGGCCTCCGCCCGGTTGCCGCCCCGGGCCAAGGGTGGCGCAGATCACAGCTACAGCCATACCGCCGAGCAGGAAGAGATAGGAGCCGCCTTCTGCGGCGAACACGAAGTCGCCCTCGGGACGGCTGGCGGTGAGCAGGATGACGGCGAGCATCCAGCCGCCGGCCGGCGCGACGGCCCCGCCTCTGCTGCGCGCGGCGAGCGCCCCGCCGAGACAGGCCCCGGCCTCACCGGCGAGCGCGAGCAGCAGCCCGCCCGGCATCCACGCGGACTGCACCAGCGCCCCGGCCACGCCGACGACCGCGCCGAGCACGAAGAGGCCCAGATAGGCGGCGGCCCGCACGGCGGACGGGCGGTGCAGGGGCTGGGCGAGCATCGAGGTCCGGTCGGCCGAGCTCATGACGCCTCCTCGATTCCGGCGAACAGGTCGGTCTCTCCCGGAACGGCGGGTTCCCCCTGGACCAGTTGGTAGTACTCCGTGGTGAAGAGGGGCTGCGCGAGTTCGTTGGAGAGCGCGAAGTAGGGCTCGGCCACGTCGATCTGCGTGGCGTGCGCGCGCATCGCGGCGGCCTTGGCGGCAGCGTACGGGGTGCCGTCGATCGCGGTGGTGACCTCAGTCTCGTCCACCACACCCGGTACGTCGTCGACGGCGGCCGACTTGTCGAAGGGCAGGCCGGGCAGGTCGTCCTGGAGCCGGGCGAAGGCGGCCTCGGCGACGGGGCGCGGCACGCGGTTCCAGTAGACCTTCCGGATGCCGAGGCCGGTCTGCTCGGCGGCACGCATGGCCACCCGGTGGGCCTGGATGTGATCGGGGTGTCCGTAGCCGCCGTCGGAGTCGTAGGTGACGAGGACCTGGGGCCGTACCTCGCGGATCACCTCGACGAGATGGGCGGCGGCCTCGTCGACGTCGGCCTGCCAGAAGCAGGCGGGGTCGTCGTTGTCGGCCAGGCCCATCATCCCGGAGTCGCGGTAGCGGCCGGGGCCGCCGAGGAGACGGAAGTCCTCGACGCCGAGCTCGCCCATGGCGGCGGCGAGCTCGCGCTGCCGGTACTCACCGAGGGCGGTGCCGGTCAGGTGGCGCAGTTCGGGTGGGATGACCTCGCCGAGTTCACCGAGGGTGCAGGTGACCAGAGTCACCCGCGCGCCCTCGGCGGCGTACTTGGCCATGGTCGCGCCGTTGTTGATCGACTCGTCGTCCGGGTGCGCGTGCACCAGCAGCAGACGTCGAGCGGGCAGGTCCGTCATGGCACCCACCCTAAAGGTGTGGATCAGAACTTGATGCTGCTGATCATCCCGGCAAGGTTCGTCGTCAGCTCGTCGATGGTGGGAGCGACGGTCGAGGAGGCGAGATAGAAGCCCAGCAGCACGCAGACGACCGCGTGTCCCGCCTTGAGGCCTGATTTCTTGACCAGCAGGAAGACGATGATCGCCAGCAGCACCACCGCCGAGATCGAGAGTGCCACGGCGGCTCACCTCCAGTCAGAGCAGGGCACCTTGTAAATCCATACGACAGCCAGCAGGTTCATACCCACGCGACGCCAGTGATCATAACTATCGACGCATGCGCATCCGTCGGCGCACGGCCGCACAAGGGGGCGCATGGCCAATATGGTCGGGGCATGACGACAGAGCCCGACTCCTTCCCCCGACGGCACGCCCGCACCCAGCGATTCACGCTCGGCGCGCCGCGTTCGTTCACCGTGGCGCCCGACGGTTCCCGTGTCGTGTTCCTGCGCTCGGGTTCCGGTACAGACCGGGCGAATTCACTCTGGGTGCTGGACCTGCCGGACGCCGGGGAGCGCGTGGCGGCCGAGCCGCGCGCCCTGCTCGGCGGCACGTCGGAGAACCTGTCGCCCGAGGAACGCGCGCGCCGTGAGCGCAGCCGCGAGTCCGGCGCCGGCATCGTCGGCTACGCCACCGACACGGCCGTCGAGTTGGCCTCTTTCACGTTGTCAGGGCGGCTTTTCACGGCCGAGCTGCGGGCCGGCACAGCACGCGAACTCCCCGTCCCGGGCCCGGTGATCGACCCGCGCCCCGCCCCCGACGGACGGCATATCGCCTACGTCGTCCGGGGCGCCCTGCGGGTCGTGGGGGCCGAGGGCGAAGGTGACCGCGCGCTCGCGGAGCCGGAATCGGAGCAAGTGACGTACGGACTGGCCGAGTTCATCGCGGCCGAGGAGATGGGCCGGTCACGGGGCTTCTGGTGGGCGCCGGAGGCTGACCGCCTGCTGGTCGCGCGCGCGGACGACACGCCGGTGCGGCGCTGGTGGATCTCCGACCCGGCCCATCCGGAACGTGACCCGAACCACGTCGCGTATCCGGTGGCGGGCAGCGCCAACGCGGAGGTCCGGCTGTTCGTGATCGGCCTCGACGGGACGCGCACGGAGGTCGTCTGGGACCGGGCGCGCTACCCGTATCTGGCGCATGTGCACTGGTCAGCGGCGGGTGCACCGCTGCTGCTCGTCCAGGCCCGGGACCAGCGCAGCCAGCTCTTCCTGGCCGTGGACCCGGACACCGGGGCGACCCGTATGGTGCACGCGGACGAAGATCCAACATGGCTTGAACTTTTCCCCGGTGTGCCCTGCTGGAGCCCTTCCGGACAGCTCGTGCGGATCGCCGACGAGGGCGGCGCCCGGGTCCTCGGGGTCGGTGAACGCCCGCTGACGGGACCGCAGTTGCACCTGCGCGCCGTGCTCGACGTCTCCGACGACGACGTGCTGGTCTCGGCGTCGGCGGGCGAGGACGCGGCCGTCCCGGAGACCGGCGAAGTGCACGTCTACCGGGTCAACGAACTCGGCATGGAGCGCGTCTCCCAGGAGCCCGGCGTGCACTCGGCCGTGCGCTCCGGGGGCGTGACAGTCCTCGTGTCGGCGGTGCCGGACAAACCGGGCGCCCAGGTGCAGGTGCTGCGGGACGGGAAGAGGGCGGCGATCATCCCCTCGTACGCCGAAGATCCCGGAATGTCGCCGCGCATGACCCTCACCCAAGGGGGCGCACGGCGCATCCCGTGCGCCGTGCTGTTGCCTCAGGACCACCAAGGGGATGCCCCTCTTCCGGTTTTGCTGGATCCGTACGGCGGTCCGCACGGGCCCCGCGTGGTAGCCGCGCACAACGCGCACCTCACCTCGCAGTGGTTCGCCGACCAGGGCTTCGCGGTGGTCGTCGCCGACGGCCGTGGCACCCCCGGCCGCTCCCCTGCCTGGGAGAAGGCCATCCACCACGACCTCACCGTCTCCCTCGACGACCAGATCGAGGCGTTGCACGACCTCGCGAAGAGCCACCCGCTGGACCTGACCCGGGTGGCGATCCGCGGCTGGTCCTACGGCGGCTGGCTTGCCGGGCTCGCGGTGCTGCGCCGCCCGGACGTCTTCCACGCGGGCATCGCGGGCGCCCCGGTCACCGACTGGCGGCTGTACGACACGCACTACACGGAGCGGTACCTGGGCGACCCGGCCACGCACCCGGAGTCGTACGCGAAGAGTTCCCTGGTGACGGACGACGGTCTGTCCGCACCCGCCGAGCCGCACCGCCCGCTGATGATCGTGCACGGCCTGGCCGACGACAACGTGGTCGTCGCCCACGCCCTCCGCCTCTCCTCGGCCCTGCTGTCCGCCGGCCGCCCGCACGAGGTGCTGCCGCTGTCAGGAGTCACACACATGACCCCGCAGGAACAGGTCGCCGAGAATCTGCTGCTGCTTCAGGTGGACTTCCTGAAGCGCTCGCTGGGCCTGCGCTGAGACGGCAACGGGCCGGGGTTACATGGCGAACCCCGGCCCGTTTACGGCACCCGCACGGCCGTACGTTGTAGAGACTGACGCGTCCGTATATCGGAAACGGGTCAGCCGAGTTGCCTCTTTGTTACTCCGCGTTCTCGGCCGGTACGACCTGCTTCTCTTCGGCGAAGTGGCACGCGGAGTCGTGCGCCGCCGGGCCCGCCGTGAACTCCGGGGGCACCGCGAGCGGCGGCACCTCCAGTTCGCAGCGCTCCCGTGCCTTCCAGCAGCGGGTGCGGAAGCGGCAGCCGGAGGGGATGTTCGTCGGGGACGGGACATCGCCGGCGAGGATGATCCGCTCCCGGTGCTTGCGCGCCTCGGGGTCCGGGACGGGCACCGCGGAGAGCAGCGCCTGGGTGTAGGGGTGCGTCGGATGGTCGTAGATCTCGGCGTCCCGTCCGGTCTCCACGATCCGCCCGAGGTACATCACCCCGACCCGGTCCGAGATGTGCCGGACGATCGACAGGTCGTGCGCGATGAAGATGTAGGAGAGGTCGAACTCGTCCTGCAAGCGCTCCATCAGGTTGATCACCTGCGCCTGGACGGACACGTCCAGCGCCGATACCGGCTCGTCGGCGACGATCACCTCGGGTCGCAGCGCCAATCCGCGTGCGATACCAATGCGTTGGCGCTGGCCGCCGGAGAACTGGTGCGGGTAGCGGTTGATGTACTCGGGGTTGAGACCGACGACGTCCAGCAGATCCTGGACGCGCCGGCGCCGGTCGCCCTTCGGGGCCACCTCGGGGTGGATGTCGTACGGCTCTCCGATGATGTCGCCGACCGTCATCCGCGGGTTGAGGGAGGTGTACGGGTCCTGGAACACCATCTGGATGTTGCGGCGGACGGTCTTGAGGGCCTTGCCCGACAGCTTGGTGATGTCCTCGCCCTTGTACTTGATCGACCCGGACGTCGGTCTCTCCAGGTTGACCAGCATCTTGGCGACCGTCGACTTGCCGCAGCCGGACTCGCCGACGATGCCGAGGGTTTCGCCGCGGGTGAGTTCGAAGTCCACGCCGTCCACGGCTTTGACGGCGCCGACCTGCTTCTTGAAGAGGATGCCCTGGGTGAGCGGGTAGTGCTTGACGAGCCCGCGCACTTCCAGGATCGGCTCAGCCATGCAGACACTCCCTCCAGAAGTGGCAGGCGCTGCCCCGGTCTTCGGAGACCTCGTACAGCGGGGGCTCGTCCGTGCGGCACACGTCCTGGGCCAGGGGGCAGCGGGGGTGGAAGGCGCAGCCCGGCGGGATGTTCATGAGGTTCGGCGGCAGGCCCTTGATGGCGTAGAGCTCCTGGCCCTTCTGGTCCAGGCGCGGGATGGAGTCGAGCAGGCCGCGGGTGTACGGGTGGGCGGGCGCCTTGTAGATGTCGTGGACCGGCGCCGACTCGACGATCCGGCCCGCGTACATCACCGCGATGCGGTCGGCGACGTCGGCGACCACGCCGAGGTCGTGCGTGATCAGGATGAGCCCCATGTTGTACTCGCGCTGCAACTCGGCGAGCAGATCCATGACCTGGGCCTGGACGGTGACGTCGAGGGCAGTGGTCGGTTCGTCGGCGATGATCAGCGCGGGCTCCAGGGCGAGCGCCATCGCGATCATGATGCGCTGGCGCATACCGCCGGAGAACTGGTGGGGGTAGTCGCGGACGCGCTGGCCGGCGCCGGGGATACGGACCCGGTCCATCAGCTCGATCGACTTGGCCCGCGCGTCCTTGCGCGACATGCCCCGGTGGACGACGAACATCTCGCCGAGCTGGTCACCCACGGAGAGCACGGGGTTCAACGACGACAGCGCGTCCTGGAAGATCATCGCCATCTCGGCGCCGCGGACCTTCCGCCGCGCTTCTTCCTTCAGCGTGAGCAGGTCCCTGCCCTGGAAAAGAACCTCACCGCCGGTGATCCGCCCCGGCGGCATGTCGAGGATCCCCATGATCGTCTGCGCGGTCACGGACTTCCCGGACCCGGACTCCCCGAGCACGGCCAGCGTCTCACCCGCGTCCACGCCGTAGCTGACCCCGTTGACCGCCTTGGCGATCCCGTCCCGCGTCCTGAACTCCACGTGCAGATCCCGCACTTCGAGCAGCATGGCGGCGTCACCTCGGCTTCGCGTCTGGGCGGTCTGGACAAGGTCGGGTGCGCAACGGCGCCCCGTAGGGGCGCGGGGCTGTGTTGAATCTGCGGCTACCGCCGCGTGGGCGCGACCAGCCCCCACCGGCCCGCAGAGCACCCTGCGCCATCACCCGCGTCACCTCAGCTTCGGATCAAGCGCATCCCGTACCGCGTCGCCGAGCATGATGAACGCGAGGACGGTGAGGGCGAGGGCGCCGGAGGGCCACAGGAGGGCGTGGGGGGCGTTGCGGATGTACGGGGACGCGGCGGAGATGTCGATGCCCCAGCTGACCGTGGGCGGCTTCAGGCCTACGCCCAGGTACGACAGGGTCGCCTCCAGCGCGATGTACGTGCCGAGCGCGATGGTCGCGACGACGATGACCGGTGCCACGGCGTTGGGCGTGATGTGGCGGAGGAGAAGGCGGGAGTTGGAGGCGCCGAGGGCGCGGGCCGCCTGGACGTAGTCGTTCTGCTTGGCGGTGATGACGGAGCCGCGGGCGATGCGGGAGATCTGCGGCCAGCCGAGCAGCACCATGAACCCGATGACCGGCCAGATGGTGCTGCTGGTGACCACCGACAGCAGCACCAGGCCGCCCAGCACGACCGGGATCGCGAAGAAGATGTCGGTGATCCGGGACAGGAACGAGTCCGAGAGCCCGCCGAAGAACCCGGCCAGCCCGCCCAGGACCGAGCCGAGGAGCGCGACCCCGAGCGTGGCGCAGACGCCGACCGAGACGGACGTACGGGCGCCGTAGACGACACGGGTGTAGACGTTGCAGCCCTGGCCGTCGTAGCCGAAGGGCGCGCCGGGCTGGGAGCCCTCCTGGGCCTTGGCGAGGTCGCACTTGAGCGGACTGCCGGACGCGATCAGGGACGGCCAGATCGAGATGACGACCAGGAAGAGGATCACCAGCCCGGAGATGATGAAGACGGGGTTGCCGCGCAGGTCGCGCCAGGCGTCGGACCAGAGGGAGCGGGGTTTGCCCTGAGGGCCGGTGCCTTCCGGGCCCCCAGGGGTCTTCTCCAGGGTCTCCGCCTCGCTTGCCGCCAGGTCCATCGCGCCTCCCGCGCCGGTGCCTGCGATGACGCCCTCGGGCTCCTTCGGTTCAGGCATAGCGGATCCTCGGGTCGAGTACGGCGTACAGCAGGTCCACGAGCAGGTTGGCCACCAGGAAGACCAGGACGAGGACGGTCACGAAGCCGACGACGGTCTGGGTGTTCTGGCGGAGGATGCCCTGGTAGAGCTGGTAGCCGACGCCATGGATGTTGAAGATCCGCTCGGTGACGATCGCGCCGCCCATCAGCGCGCCGATGTCGGTGCCGATGAAGGTGACGACGGGGATGAGCGAGTTGCGCAGCAGGTGCTTCGTGATGACGCGGCGCCGGGGCAGGCCCTTGGCGATCGCCGTACGGACGTAGTCGGACCGCTTGTTCTCCGCGATGGAGGTGCGGGTCAGCCGGGTGACGTACGCGAGGGAGACCGAGGCGAGGACCAGGCCGGGCACGATCAGCTCGCCGAAGGTGGCGTCCGTGGAGACCGACGGCTTGATCCAGCCCCACTCGACGCCGAGGAGCAGTTGGAGCAGCAGACCGGTGACGAAGGTGGGGACGGAGATCACGACGAGGGTGACCAGGAGGACGGACGTGTCGATCGGGCGGCCGCGGCGCAGACCCGTCACCACGCCCAGGGTGATGCCGATGACGATCTCGAAGAGGATGGCGACGACCGTCAGGCGGATGGTCACCGGGAACGCCGACGCCATCAGCTCGGTGACGGGCTGGCCGTTGAAGGCGGTGCCGAAGTCGCCGGTGAACACATTGCCCATGTACGTCAGGTACTGCTGCACGACCGGCTTATCGAGACCGAACTCCTTCCGCAGCTGGGCCGCTGTCGCCGGGTCGCACTGCCGGTCGCCGCACAGGCCCGCGATGGGGTCGCCCATCACGTTCACCATCAGGAAGATCAGCAGCGTGGCCCCGATGAAGACCGGGATCATCTGGAGCAGCCGCCGGGCGACGTACCGTCCCACGGCGGGTCAGCTGACCTTGATCTCGTTGTAGACGGGGACGCTGAACGGATTGAGCTTCACGTCCGACAGCCGCTCGGAGAAGCCCGCGCTGCCGTTCTGGTACCAGAGCGGAATGGCGGCCATGTTGTCCCGTACGACTTCCTCGGCGTCCTGGAAGAGTCCGACGGCCTTGGCGGTGTCGGTCTCGGCGTTGGCCTGGTCGACGAGCTTGTCGAACTCCTTGTTGGACCACTTGCCGTCGTTGGAGGAGGCGTTGGTGTAGTAGAGCGGCTGGAGGAAGTTCTGGATGAGCGGGTAGTCCATCTGCCAGCCCGCCCGGAACGGGCCGCTCATCTTCAGGTCGGTGATCTGGCTGCGGAAGTCGGCGAAGGTGCCGACCGGGTTGCCGACGCAGGCCCGGTCGTTGCCGAGGGCGTTGTTGATGGAGTTGCAGACGGCGTCGACCCACTGCTTGTGGGAGCCGGTGTCCGCGTTGTACGTGATCTTGACCTGCCCGCCGGGAAGCCCGCCGCCCTCCTCGATGAGCTTCTTCGCCTCGGCGGCGTCGTACTCGCAGGCGTCGCCGCACAGGCCTTCCTTGAAGCCGCCGTCCTCGCCGAGGACCGGTGAGGTCCAGTCGGTGGCCGGTGTGCGGGTCTTCTGGAAGATGGTGTCGGTGATCTGGTCCCGGTCGATGGCCCGGGACAGGCCCGTGCGGACCTTCTCCATCCCGGGCTTGTTCCAGTTCTTGTCATAGAACGGGAAGGCGAGGGTCTGGATGATGCCGGCGGGCGTATTGAGGTAGCGGTCGCCGAGGTCGGCCTTGACGTTCTTCAGCTGGGACGCCGGAACGTCGTCGACGAGGTCGAGGTTGCCGGCCATCAGGTCGGTGTAGGCGGTGTTGTTGTCGGTGTAGACCTTGAGGTCGACGCCGCCGTTCTGCGCCTTGTCGGTGCCGGGATAGGCGTCCCAGGCCCGCAGCGACATCTGCGAGCCCTTGGTGTACGAGTCGATGCTGTACGGGCCGTTGCCGACCGGCTTGCTCAGCCAGGCGTCGTGGTCGTCGAAGAACGCCTGCGGAAGCGGGGCGAAGGCGGGGTAGCCGAGGGTGTCCGGGAAGGTCGAGAACTTCTGGCTGAGCTTGACGGTGAAGGTCTTGTCGTCGACGACCTTCAGGCCGGAGAGGGTGTCCGCGGACTGCTTGCTGCCGTCCTCCGGGTGCGTCTTGTCGTAGCCCTCGATATAGCCGAAGAAGTACGCGTTCTTCTGGTTGTTCTTCAGGCTGGCGCCGTAGTTCCAGGCGTCGACGAAGGACTTCGCGGTGACCTTCTCGCCGTTGCTGAAGGTCCAGCCGTCCTTGATGGTGATGGTGAAGTTCTGCGAGTCGGTGGTCTCGATCTTCTCGGCGAGCATGTCGTTCGCCTCGCCGGTCTCGGGGTCGTAGCGCTTCAGTCCCCGGAAGATCATGTCGAGGACCTTGCCGCCCTGCACCTCGTTGGTGTTGGCGGGCTCCAGCGGGTTCTGCGGGTCGCCCCAGGAGGAGGAGAGCACCGCGCCGGTGTCGCTGCCGCCGCCGCTGTCCTCACCTCCGCAGGCCGTCGCCGCGAGCGCTGCCGCCGCCGCGCATGCGGCCCACTTGGCGTGCGTGGCTCTGCGCATGGAGTGCCTCCCGGTGCGGGTCCGAGTGAAGATCCGTTCGTTATCGGCCAATATCGGGCCGAAATCGATCACTCGCACGTCGGCGCCACCCGTCCGGGTGCGGACCGGCCCGAACAGGCCGTCAGCCCCTCACCAGGGACGCTTCACCGGTCTGGACCTCTGAGGGTATCTGTCGTATCAACTTGTTATTTCCGCAGGCCACCAGGGGTGCAGGCGCCATTGACGGCCCCGGAGCGGCGCTGATAGACACCGGAAAACTGTCCGCCGGTGCGAGCGATGACGCGAGGTCAGGTTCCATGCAGCTGAAGACACATGTCAGACTCCGGACCCGCATTCTCCTGGTGGTCGCCGCACTCCTCACGATGTCGGCGGTCCTGGTCCCCCGGCCCGCCACCGCCGCGGACGACAAGAAGGTCCTCACCGTCGCCGTCTCGCAGAGCGTGGACTCGCTGAGCCCCTTCCTGGCGAGCCGTCTGCTCAGCACCAGCATCCACCGGCTGATGTACGAGTACCTCACCAACTACGACCCCAAGGACGCCCACGCGATCCCGGGTCTCGCCACCAAGTGGACACCGTCCGCGGACAAGCTCACCTGGACGTACACGATCCGCTCCGGCACCAAGTGGTCGGACGGCAAGCCGGTCACGGCCGAGGACGCGGCCTGGACGTTCAACAAGATGATGACCGACGAGAACGCCGCGACCGCGAACGGCAGTTTCGTCTCCAACTTCAAGAAGGTGACGGCCACCAGCCCCACCCAGCTCGTCATAGAGCTGAACAAGCCGCAGGCCACGATGGCCGCCCTCGATGTGCCGATCGTGCCCAAGCACATCTGGGAAAAGGTCAAGGACTTCTCCAAGTTCAACAACGACAAGGACTTCCCCGTCGTCGGCAACGGCCCGTACGTCCTCACCGGCTACAAGGCCGACAGCTATGTACGCCTGGAGCCCAACAAGAGCTTCTGGCGCGGCGCCCCGAAGTTCGACGAGCTGCTCTTCAAGTACTACAAGGACGGTGACGCGGCCGTCGCGGCCCTGCAGAAGGGCGAGGTGTCCTTCGTCGCCGACCTCACCCCCGCTCAGGCGTCCGCGCTCGA
Organism: Streptomyces sp. NBC_00457; assembly: GCF_036014015.1. NCBI lineage: Bacteria > Bacillati > Actinomycetota > Actinomycetes > Kitasatosporales > Streptomycetaceae > Streptomyces > Streptomyces sp. NBC_00457. Next base: position 4,056,039 of record NZ_CP107905.1, read on the forward strand.
GGGCCAGCAGAACATCAAGGTCAACGACGCGCCCGGCCGCCGCTTCTACGCCCTCGCCACCAACCCGGGCGCCCGCGCCGCCAACGGCGAGAAGTTCGGCAACGGCGACCCCTCCCTGCTGGACCAGCGGGTACGGCACGCGCTGTTCATGGCGGTCGACCGTACGACCATCATCGACAAGGTCTTCCAGGGCCACGCCGTGATGGGCGACGGCTACATCCCGCCGCGCTTCTCGACGTACCACTGGAAGCCGTCGGCCGACCAGGAGATCGGCTACGACCCCGCCAAGGCGGCTCAGCTCCTCGACCAGGCGGGCTACAAGAAGAACGGCGACGGCAAGCGGGTCGGCAAGGACGGAAAGCCGATCACCTACCGCGTCCTGTGCCATGCCACCGACCCCGAGGACAAGGCCGTCGGCCAGTACCTCAAGGAGTGGTGGGCCGACCTCGGCATCGGCATCACGCTCGACTGCCTGGACAACGTGAGCGACCCCTGGCTCGCCGGCGAGTACGACCTCGCCTTCGACGGCTGGTCCGTCAACCCCGACCCGGACTTCGTGCTGTCGATCCACACCTGCGGCGCCCTGCCCGCGACCCCGGACGACGTGGGCGCGACCGACAACTTCATCTGCGACAAGCCCTACGACAAGCTCTACGCCCAGCAGCTCGCCGAGTACGACCCGGCCAAACGGGCCGGCCTCGTCAAGCAGATGGAGTCGCGGCTGTACGACCTCGGGTACATGAACGTCATGGCGTACCCGAACGCGGTCGAGGCGTACCGCACGGACCAGATCGAGTCGATCACCACCATGCCGGAGAAGGCGGGCAACATCTTCGGCCAGGACGGCTACTGGAGCTGGTGGTCGGCGGTACCGGCCGCGTCCGGTTCCGACGACTCGTCGAGCTCGACGGGCGTGGTCGTGGGCATCGCGGCCGGAGCCGTGGTCCTCGTGGCTGCGGGCGTGTTCTTCGGGCTGCGGCGGCGGGCCACCGCCGACGACCGTGAGTAGCGTCCATGGCCACTGACACGGCCGCCGCGGCGGCGCCGAAGAAGACCGAACGCCCGGGCACGGGGTATCTCCGCTACGGGGCGGGCAAGGTCGGCGGCGCCGTCGTCTCGCTCTTCGCCGTCCTGGTCACCAGCTTCTTCCTGTTCCGGCTGATCCCCGGTGACCCGGTGAAGTACATGACCGGCGGCCGTCAGGTGTCGAACGAGCAACTGGCCGCGTACCGCCGCGAGTTCGGCCTCGACCTGCCGATGTGGGAGCAGTTCCTCGACTACTGCGGCAAGGCGCTCACCGGCGACCTGGGCACGTCGTACCAGTTCCGGGCCCCGGTGATCGACAAGATCACCGAGGCGCTGCCGAACACGCTGATCCTCACCGGTACGGCATTCGTCCTCTACACGGTGCTGGGCATCTTCCTCGGCACCCGCTCGGCCTGGCGGCACGGCGGGCTCGGCGACCGTCTGAACACCGGCCTGGCGCTGACCCTGTACTCCATCCCGTCCTTCTGGCTCGGGCTGCTGCTCATCATCGTGTTCGCGGTGGGCATCGGCCCGATCCCGGGCCTGTTCCCGACCGGCGGCATGGAGTCGGGGAGCGAGGAGGGCTTCGCGTACGTCATCGACGTCGCCCACCATCTCGTACTGCCGGTGATCACCCTGGTCGCGGTCGAGTACGGCCAGACGCTGCTCGTCACCCGCTCGGCGCTGCTGGACGAGATGGGCAGCGACTATCTGACGACCGCGCGTGCCAAGGGCCTGAGGGACGACCTGGTCCGGCGGCGGCATGCCGTGCCCAACGCGATGCTGCCGACGGTGACGCTGATCTTCGTGAACCTGGGCCGGACGGTCGCGGGCGTGATCCTGGTGGAGACCGTGTTCTCGTGGCCGGGCCTGGGCGGGCTCTTCTACCAGGCGCTGAGCGTGCCCGATCTCCCCCTGGTCCAGGGCCTGTTCTTCGTCTTCGCGGCGGCGGTGATCGTGATGAACACGCTGGCCGACCTGATCTATCCGCTGCTCGACCCGAGGGTGGGCCGATGACGACGGCTGCGACGCTTGCCTGGCAGCGGCGCCGGGACTCCGCCGCCCGCTTCTGGAAGCAGTACCGCACGCACCGCGCGGGCCTGGTGGGCATGGCCGCCCTCGCCCTCTTCGTGCTGGTCGCGCTGACCGCGCCGCTGACGGTCGGCTCCGACGTCGCGAGCGTGACGGACGCGCCGGGCAACCCGATGGAGAGCCCGAGCGCCGAATTCCCGCTGGGCACCGACCGGTTCGGGCGCGATCTGCTGGGCCTGCTGGTGTGGGGCTCGCGCGTCTCACTGCTGGTGGGCCTGCTGGCGGCGGTGCTGTCGGTGCTGATCGGCGGGCTGGTCGGCATCACGGCCGGGCACTTCCGCGGACCGTACGCCACCGTGGTCATGCGGATCACGGACTGGTTCCTGGTGATGCCGACCCTGGTCCTGGCGATCGCGCTGGCCACGGTGATGTCCCGGTCGCTGGGTACGGTCGTGCTGGCGATCGGCGTGACGATCTGGCCGACGACGGCGAGGCTGGTGCGGGCGCAGACCCTGGCCGTCGAATCACGGCCGTACATCGAACGCGCGAAGGCGCTCGGCGGCGGGCACTGGCACATCATGTCGAGGCACGTCCTGCCGAACGTGATGCCACTGATCCTGGCCCAGACGACCTTGATGATCTCCACCTCCATCCTCGCCGAGGCCACACTCGCCTTCCTGGGCCTGGGCGATCCGACGGTTGTGTCCTGGGGCGGCATGCTCCAGGAGGCGCGTGAGGCCGGCGCGGTCAGCTCCGGCGACTGGTGGTACCTGGTGCCGCCGGGCATCGCGATCGCGGTGGTCGCGCTGGCGTTCACGCTGTGCGGGCGCGCGGTGGAGACCGTGCTCAACCCGAGGCTGGGGGTGTCCCGTTGACGCTGCTGGAGGTCCGGAACCTGGAGGTGACCTACCCCGGCGGGGCGGCCGCGGTGCGGGGCGTCGACCTGACGGTGGCCGCCGGGCAGAAGCTCGGCATCGCGGGCGAGTCCGGGTGCGGGAAGTCGACGCTGGCGCTGGCGCTGCTGAGGCTGCTGCCGGCCGGGACCAGGATCGGCGGATCGGTACTGCTGGATGGTGAGGACGTGCTCACCATGAAGTGGGGGCGCGTGCGGGCCGTGCGCTGGGCGGGCGCCTCGATCGTCTTCCAGGGGGCGATGCACTCCCTCAACGCCGTCCACCGCATCGGCGACCAGATCGCCGAGCCGATCCTGCTGCACGGCGGCGGTACGGCGGCGGCGGCGCGGAAGAGGACGGGTGAGCTGCTGGAGCACGTGGGCCTTCCGGCGGCCCGGGCGAGGGCGTACCCGCACGAGCTCTCGGGTGGCCAACGGCAGCGCGTGATGATCGCCATGGCCCTGGCCTGCGACCCCCTGCTGGTCGTCGCCGACGAGCCGACCACCGCCCTCGACGTGATGATCCAGGCGCAGATCCTGCGGCTCATCGAGGGCCTCGTCGCCGAACAGGACCTCGGCCTCATCATGATCAGCCACGACCTGGCCGTCCTCGCCGACACCTGCGACCGGCTCGCCGTGATGTACGCGGGCCGCGTCGTCGAGGAGGGGCCGGCCCAGGAGGTCTACGAGAACGCGCGCCACCCGTACGCCGAGGCCCTGTCCTCCGCGTTCCCACGCATCGGCGACCCGTCGTCCCGGTTCGCGCCACGCGGCCTCGCGGGCGACCCACCGGATCCTTCGGACCTCCCTTCCGGGTGCGCGTTCCATCCCCGGTGCGGGGTGGCACTGGCGGAGTGCGCGTCGGAGGACCAGGTGCTGCGGGAAGCGGGGCAGGGTCGGAGGGCGGCGTGTGTGCATGTGACGGACGTGAGGAGCCGCACGTGAAGACGAGTACATCCCCGCCCCTGCTCACCGCCGAGGGCCTGCACGTCACCTTCCCCGGCCGCCACGGTGCCGCTTCCGCCCGGGCCGTGGACGGGGTCGACCTCGACATCCGGGCCGGGGAGATCGTGGCGCTGGTCGGCGAGTCGGGGTGCGGCAAGACGACGCTGGCGCGGGCGCTGCTCGGGCTGGTGACTCCGACGGCGGGGCGCGTCGGTTTCGCCGGGGAGCCGCTGTCGTACACCTCCCGGGCGCTCAAGTCCTACCGCCGGCGTGTGCAGTTGGTGCTCCAGGACCCGTCCGGCTCGCTGAACCCACGGCACACCGTGTACGACGCGGTGGCGGAGGGCCTGCGGATCCACGGCTACGACGGTGACGAGCGGGAGGCGGTGGCGCAGGCCCTCTCCCGCGCCGGACTGCGCCCACCCGAGCGCTTCTTCCTGCGCTACCCGCACGAATTGTCCGGCGGCCAGCGGCAGCGCGTGGTGATCGCGGGAGCGCTGGTCCTCGACCCCGAGCTGATCATCGCGGACGAACCGGTGGCCTCCCTCGACGCCTCCGTACGCGGCGAGATCCTCGCCCTGCTCCTACGGCTCCGCGACGAACTGGGCCTGGCGGCCCTGGTGGTGACCCACGACCTCGGCCTGGCGTGGAACATCGCCGACCGGGTCGCGGTGATGTACCTGGGCCGGATCGTCGAGACAGGCGCCGTCGAGGACGTCCTGACGGCACCTCAACACCCGTACACGCAAGCCCTGTTGTCGGTGGTCCCCGAGTCCCCCGGCACCCCGGTGGTCCTCACCGGCGAACCCCCCGACCCCTCCCGCATCCCCTCCGGCTGCCGCTTCCACGCCCGCTGCCAGATCCTGGCCGGCGGCGAGGCAGCGGCAGCGGGCGTCGCGGACGCCTGCCGAACACGGGACCTGGAGATCCTCGACGGGGGTGGCGGGGCGCAGGTGGCGTGCCATTGGGCGCGGGCGCGGGTCGCTACGTGATGGCCACCAACTCGACCTCGAACCCGTCCGTGTTGGCGAGGTAGGCCGCGTAGTGCTCCGGACCGCCCGCATGCGGGTAGCGGTCCGCGAAGAGCGGCGTCCAGCCGTGGGCGGGGGCTTCGGCCGCGAGCGCGTCGACCTGATCCCGGCTTCCGGCGTGGAACGCGAGGTGGTTGAGCCCCGGACGCATCCGGTCGTGCGCACCGTCGGTCATGGCCGACGACTGCTCGACGACGAGATACGTCGCCCCGTGCCGCCAGCTGCGGCCGTGCTCCCATTCCTGGTACGGGTCGTAGCCGAGCCTGCCGAGCAGCCAGCCCCACTCGCGTACCGCGCGCGGCAACTCGGGTACCCACAGCTCGATGTGATGGAGCATCCGCCTCTCCCGTGAAAATGCCGGTTCCCGGCACCTGGTGTGAGGTGCCGGGAACCGGTGTGGAGGTTCGTCACGCCGCGTGGACGACGTCCTTCTCCTCAGCGAAGTGGCAGGCCGACTCGTGGGCGGCCGGGGTGTCCTCGGTGCGGAACCGCTCGGGGACGGCGAGGAGGGGGACCTCCTCGGCGCACTTGTCCTGCGCCTTCCAGCAGCGGGTGCGGAAGCGGCAGCCGGAGGGCGGGTTGGCCGGGGACGGGACGTCGCCGGTCAGGATGATCCGCTCGCGGTGGTCGCGGGCGTCCGGGTCCGGGACGGGGACCGCGGAGAGCAGCGCCTGGGTGTAGGGGTGCGTCGGGTGGTCGTAGATCTGCTCGTCCGTGCCGATCTCGGCCATCTTCCCGAGGTACATCACCCCGACCCGGTCCGAGATGTGCCGGACGATCGACAGGTCGTGCGCGATGAAGATGTAGGAGAGGTTGAACTCGTCCTGCAGTCCCTCCATCAGGTTGATGACCTGCGCCTGGACGGACACGTCGAGGGCCGACACCGGCTCGTCGCAGATGATGATCTCCGGGTTGAGCGCCAACCCCCTCGCGATGCCGATGCGCTGACGCTGGCCGCCCGAGAACTGGTGCGGGTAGCGGTTGATGTACTCCGGGTTCAGGCCTACGACGTCCAAGAGGTCCTGGACGCGCTTGCGCCGGTCGCCCTTCGGGGCCACCTCGGGGTGGATGTCGAAGGGCTCCCCGATGATGTCGCCGACCGTCATACGCGGGTTGAGCGAGGTGTACGGGTCCTGGAACACCATCTGGATGTTCCGGCGGACCGCCTTCAGCGCGCGGCCGGACAGCCTGGTGATGTCCTGGCCCTTGTAGAAGATCTCGCCGGCGGTCGCCTTCTCCAGATTCATCAGGAGCTTGGCGACCGTGGACTTGCCGCAGCCGGACTCGCCCACGATGCCCAGGGTCTCGCCCTGGTACAGGTCGAAGGAGATGCCGTCGACGGCCTTGACGGCGCCGATCTGCCGCTTGAACAGGATGCCCTGGGTGAGCGGGAAGTGCTTCACCAGGTTGCGCACCTGGAGGATCGGCTCACCGCGTTCGACCGGAGCCTCGATGGCCGCGACGGCCTCCGACTCGGTGTCGGCGGCCACGGTCTCCACCTCGGAGACGTTCGGCGTGGCGTCCTGCGGCTCGTCTTTCTTGCCGATCTCAGCCATGGATCGTCTCCTTCCAGAAGTGGCAGGCCGAACCGCGGCCGACCAGTTCGGTGCCGTCCTGCTCGGTGACCGGCTTGAGGTCCGGGATCTCCGTACGGCACAGGTCCGTCGCCTTGGGGCAGCGCGGGTTGAAGGCGCAACCGGACGGAATGCGCAGCAGGTTGGGCGGCAGACCCTTGATCGCGTAGAGCTCCTGGCCCTTCTGGTCCAGGCGCGGGATCGAGTCCAGCAGACCCCGTGTGTACGGGTGCGCGGGGCGCTTGTACAGCTCGTGCACCGGGGCACGCTCCACGATCCGGCCCGCGTACATCACGGCGATCTTGTCCGCGACGTCGGCGACCACACCGAGGTCGTGGGTGATCAGGATCAGGCCCATGTTGTACTCGCGCTGCAACTCCGCGAGCAGATCCATGACCTGGGCCTGAACGGTCACGTCGAGGGCCGTGGTCGGCTCGTCGGCGATGATCAGGTCCGGCTCCAGGGCAAGCGCCATGGCGATCATGATGCGCTGGCGCATACCGCCGGAGAACTGGTGCGGGTAGTCGCCCACCCGCGCCGCGGCGGCCGGGATCTTCACCCGGTCCATCAGCTCGATCGCCTTGGCCTTGGCGTCCTTCTTGGACAGGCCCTGGTGGACGCGGAACATCTCACCGAGCTGGTAGCCGACGCTGAGCACCGGGTTCAGCGAGCTGAGCGCGTCCTGGAAGATCATGGCGATCTTCTGTCCGCGGATCTTGCGGCGCTCCTCGCCCGACATGGTCAGCATGTCCTGGCCGCGGAAGAGGATCTCGCCCTTCGGGATCCGCGCCGGAGGCATGTCGAGGATGCCCATGATGGCCTGCGCGGTCACGGACTTGCCGGAGCCGGACTCGCCGAGCACGGCGAGGGTCTCGCCCGCGCTGACGCTGTAGTTGACGCCGTTGACGGCCTTGGCCAGGCCCTCGCGGGTGTGGAACTCGACGTGCAGGTCACGCACTTCGAGCAACGGGGAGCCGTCGCCGTCGCGGGGCGAGGGCACGGATGTTTCTTCGATGACGGTCACGTACGCCTCCCTCAGCGCATCTTCGGGTCGAGGGCGTTGCGTACGGCCTCACCGAGCATGATGAACGCCAGCACCGTGATGCTGAGCATGATCGACGGGTAAATCATGATCCACTGGGCCACGCGGATCTGGTTGCCGCCGTCGGAAATGTCGTTGCCCCACGAGACGCCGCTGAGCCCCAGTCCCAGGAAGGACAGCGTCGCCTCGGCCGTGATGTAGACGCCGAGCGAGATGGTGGCGACGACGATCACCGGGGCGAGGGTGTTCGGCAGGATGTGCCGGAACATGATCCGCGGAGTGCTCGCGCCGAGGGCCTTGGCCGCCTGCACGTAGTCGGACTGCTTGGTGGTGATCACCGCACCGCGCATCACCCGGGAGATCTGCGTCCAGCCGAAGAAGCCCAGTGCGCCGATGACGATCCAGGTCGTGCGCTCCGCGAAGGAGTTGAGGAAGACCATGGTGCCGAGCAGGAACGGAATACCGAAGAACACATCCGTCAGCCGCGACAGGATCGAGTCGACGACGCCGCCGAAGTAACCGGCGATCATGCCGACCGTCCCGCCCACCAGCGTGACGACCAGGGTGGTGCCGAAACCGACAGCTATGGAGGCCCGGGTGCCGTAGATGACACGGGCGAACACGCTGCGGCCCTGCTGGTCGTAGCCGAGCCAGTCGGCCGAACCGACCTCACCCAGCTTGGGCTTCTGCAGGTAGTGCTTGGACAGGTCGCCGAGGTACGGCTGTGCGCTGGTGAACCATCCCGGGAAGAAGGTGATCAGCAGCAGGATGAAGATCAGCACGCTGGAGATGATGAAAATCCAGCTGCGGCGCAGGTCGGCCCAGGCGTCGCCCCACAGGCTGCGGGTCTTCTCCGGTTTGGACTGTGGCGTCAGATCCGGATACGTGGGGTCCGCCGGATTCACCGCACCGTCCTTGACGTCGGTCTTGGTCACATCAGGCATAGCGAATCCTCGGGTCAAGGACCGCGTAGAGCAGGTCGACGAGCAGGTTGGCGAGGAGGTAGATGAGCACCAGGACCGTCACCAGGCCGACCAGGGTGGTTCCCTCGCGGCGCACGATCGACTGATAGATCGTGAGACCGACACCCTGGATGTTGAACAGGCCCTCGGTGACGACCGCGCCGCCCATCAGCGCACCGATGTCGGTACCCAGATAGGTGATCACGGGGATCATCGAGTTGCGCATGAGGTGGACGCCCACCACACGGCTCTTGGGCAGACCCTTGGCGATCGCCGTACGGACGTAGTCGGCACGCCGGTTCTCGGCGATCGAGGTCCGGGTCAGCCGCGTCACATACGCCAGTGAGGCGGTCGCCAGCACAATCGCCGGCATCAGCAACTGACCGTAGTCCGACGAGTCGTTGACGTTCGGTTCCAGCCACCCCAGCTGCTCGGCGAAGACCAGCTTGCAGATGAAACCGAGCACGAAGACCGGGATCGAGATGAACAGCAGGGCGACCGCGAGGACCGCGTTGTCGGTGAAGCGCCCGGCGCGCAGACCCGCGGCCACGCCCAGGGCGATACCCAGGACGACCTCGATGGCGAAGGCCAGCGAGGCGAGGCGGAAGGTCACCGGGAAGGCATCGCCCAGTACGTCCGTGACGGGCCGTCCGCTGGCGATCTGGGTGCCGAAGTCGCCATGCAGGATCATGTCCTTCATGTAATTCCAGTACTGCACCAGGATCGGCTGGTCCAGGCCGTACTCATGTCTCAGCGCCGCGATGACCTGCGGGCTGCCGGCCTTGTCGCCGAAGAGCCCGCGCACGGGGTCACCGGGCAGGGCGTAGACCATGAGGAAGATCAGCAGAGTTGTCCCGATGAACACCGGGATCATCTGGAGCAGTCGTCGTGCGACGTAGCGCCCCATCGTGCCTCCATGTCAGTCACGGCGGCAGCCGACGGGCCCTTTCCCCGCGCATCACCTGAAGATGCGGTGGAAAGGGCCCCCCGGCCGCTGCCGTTCCCCGGGCGGGTCAGGCCGCGCCCGGGACAACGGTCGTTGCGGTTACTTCTTGACCTGAACGCCGGTCAGGATCGGGTCTCCGTCCTGGGCGTACTTGACGCCGGTGACCTTCTCCGAGAAGCCCGCGTTGACCTTGTAGTACCAGAGCGGAATGCTCGGCATGTACTCGGGGAGCTTCTTCTCGAGCTCCTGGTACAGCTTCTCCGACTCGTCCTGCGTCTTGGCGGCGTCGGCTTCCTTGATCAGCTTGTCGACCTCCGGGTTGGAGAAGCCGCTCTGGTTGCCGGACGAGTTGGTGCCGAACAGGTCGCGCAGGAAGTTCGCGTTGAACGGGTAGTCGAGCACCCAGCCGGAGCGGTACATCGACTTGACCTCCTGCGCGTCACGCGCGTCGAGGTCGGCCTGGAAGTCCGCCTTGGAGTCGCCGGTGCAGGCGACGCCGGTGGCCTTGGTGATGGAGCCGCAGACGGCCTCCACCCACTCCTTGTGACCGCCGTCCGCGTTGAACTGGATGGAGATCTTGTTGCCCGGAACGCCGCCGCCCTCCTTGATGAGCGCCTTGGCCTTGGCCGGGTCGTAGGTGAAGATGTCCGTGCCCAGGTCCGGCTGGTAGCCGAGGACGCCCTTGGCGACCCAGCCGGTGGCGGGCTCGCGGGTGCCCTGGAGCACGGTGGTGGTGATCGTCTTGCGGTCGATCGCCATCGACAGGCCCTGGATGACCTTCGGGTCGATGCCCTTCCACTGCTTGGTGTAGAAGGCCGGGGCGATCGTCTGGACCGCGGAGTAGGCCTGGTCGACGGCGCGGTCTCCGAGGTCCTGCTTGTACACGGGCAGGTCGCGCGGGGCGAGCTGGCGCAGGACGTCGACGTTGCCGGACTTCAGGTCCTCGTAGGCCGTCTCCAGGTTGGTGTAGTTCTTGAAGATCACACCACCGTTCTTGGCCTTGTTCGGACCCTGGTAGTCGTCGTTGCGGGCGACCTCGATCTGCTTCTTGTGGTCCCAGCTGACGAACTTGTAGGGGCCGTTGCCGACCGGCTTCTCACCGGCGGCCTTCGGGTCCTTGAAGAAGGACTCGGGCAGCGGCGAGAAGACCTCGTAGCCCAGCTTGTAGACGAAGTAGGGCAGCGGGGTGGAGAGGGTGATGGTGAAGGTGTTGTCGTCGACGACCTTCAGGCCCTTCATCTCCGTGGCCTTCGCCTTGCCCTTCTCGGGCGCGACATCGGCGTAGCCGTCGATGTCGGAGAACCAGAAGCTGTTGGTCTGCTTGTTCGCCGGGGCGGCGGCCCAGTTCCACGCCTTGACGTAGGACTCGGCGGTCACCGGGGTGCCGTCGTGGAACTTCCAGCCGGGCTTCAGCTTGACCGTGAACGTCTTGTTGTCGGTGGTGTCGACCGACTGGGCGTTCATCATCTCGATCTTGCCGGTGGAGTCGTAGTCCACGAGACCCGTGAACAGCGCCTTGGTGACGATGCTGCCGTTGGACTCCATGGTGTTGGCCGGCTGCAGCGGGTTCTGCGGCTCGCCGACCTCGATCGAGAACTTGCCGTTCGGATCGATCGCGGCGTTGCTGTCATCGCCGCTGTCGCTGTCACTGCCACCACAGGCGGTCGCGGCCAGCGCCACAACCGCGGCTATCGCGACCCACTTGGCGCTCTTGGCACCACGCATGGGTTCCTCCTCATGAGTCCATTGGTTCACCGCAAGGGGGAGCACACGACACGCCACCGTCACCGGTGCCGGAAATAGTCAGGTGCCCCCAGGCTCGTGAGTCGGCGCCGCCTGCAGCGCGTGACCCGTCAATCCGAGCTCTACGCGCCTAACTATCTGCCATGGGCTGATGGACGAACCACACCCTCAAGGTCTCGGTTCGATCACACCTCGTGCGTACATCTTCCAAAATCCGGACAAAGGGTTTGCCGAAAGATCCCTGCGAAACGGACTTGTTACACATCTATCGGTCGCAGGCGTCCGTATACCGGACGATCCGGAGGAGAAAACCAGTTGCGACTACGGTGATCCATGCGCGGGGTGCCATCGGCATGCCCGCGAGGCCGGACGCGCGGCCCTTGACGAGACGTCAGGACGAGAGAGAAGGCGCGTCGGCAGCAGGGTAATCCGTTTCACGCGGCCTGTGAGCTTCCTGAGTGAAGACGCAGGGTTTTCCCTATGTCTTTTCTCTACGCCTGTCTTCTCTTTACGCCTGTCTTCTCTCTACGTCCGCTCGAACGCCACCGCGCCGGGCTCCTCTTGGCGGAGGGGCCCGGCGCGGTCGTACGACGCGGAGGGTCAGCCGTGCTTGGCGCGGCTCGCGGCGCGGGCGCGCTCGCGGGCGTCCAGGTTCACCTTGCGGATGCGCACGGCCTCCGGGGTGACCTCGACGCACTCGTCGTCGCGGCAGAACTCCAGGGACTGCTCCAGGGAGAGCTTGCGGGGTGGCACGATCGCCTCGAACGAGTCGGCCGAGGACGACCGCATGTTCGTGAGCTTCTTCTCCTTGGTGATGTTCACGTCCATGTCGTCGGAGCGCGAGTTCTCGCCGACGATCATGCCCTCGTACACCTCGGTACCCGGGTCGGTGAACAGCACGCCGCGCTCCTGGAGGTTCGTCATCGCGAAGGCGGTGACGGAACCGGCGCGGTCGGCGACCAGCGAGCCGTTGTTACGGGTCTGCAGGGTGCCGAACCAGGGCTCGAAGCCCTCGTGGATGGAGTGGCCGATGCCGGTGCCGCGGGTCTGGGTCAGGAACTCGGTCCGGAACCCGATGAGACCGCGGGAGGGGACCACGAACTCCATGCGGACCCAACCCGAGCCGTGGTTGGACATGTTGTCCATCCGGCCCTTGCGGACGCCCATGAGCTGCGTGACCGCGCCCATGTGCTCCTCGGGGACGTCGATGGTCATGCGCTCGACCGGCTCGTACGTCTTGCCGTCGACGTCCTTGGTGACGACCTGCGGCTTGCCGATGGTCAGCTCGAAGCCCTCGCGGCGCATCTGCTCGACCAGGATGGCGAGCGCGAGCTCACCACGGCCCTGGACCTCCCAGGCGTCGGGACGCTCGGTGTCGAGGACGCGGAGCGAGACGTTACCGATCAGCTCGCGGTCGAGGCGGTCCTTGACCTGGCGGGCGGTGACCTTGCGGTCCTTGACGGCCGCCTTGTTGTCGGCGCCCTTGCCGGTGCCGCCGCGGCCGACCAGCGGCGAGGTGTTGGTGCCGATGGTCATGGAGATCGCGGGCTCGTCGACCGTGATCAGCGGGAGCGGGATCGGGTTCTCGGGGTCGGCGAGGGTCTCGCCGATCATGATCTCCGGGATACCGGCGACGGCGCAGATGTCACCGGGACCGGCCTTCTCGGCCGGCTTCCGCGTCAGCGCCTCGGTCATCATCAGCTCGGTGATGCGGACGTTGCTGATGTTCCCGTCACGCTTGATCCACGCGACCGTCTGGCCCTTCCGCAGCTCGCCCTGCTCGACACGGAGCAGCGCGATACGGCCGAGGAAGTTGTCGGCGTCGAGGTTGGTGACGTGGGCCTGGAGCGGGGCGGCCTCGTCGTAGGTCGGCGCCGGGATGTGGTCCAGGATCGTCGAGAAGAACGGCTCCAGGCTGGTGGAGTCGGCCGGGACCGTGCCGTTGTCCGGCTTGGTCAGCGAGGCGATGCCGTCACGGCCGCAGGCGTAGACGATCGGGAACTCGATCTGCTCCTCGTCCGCGTCCAAGTCGAGGAAGAGGTCGTACGTCTCGTTGACGACCTCGTCGATACGGGCGTCCGGCCGGTCCGTCTTGTTGATGCAGAGGATGACGGGGAGGCGGGCCTGCAGGGCCTTGCGCAGCACGAAACGGGTCTGCGGGAGGGGCCCCTCGGAGGCGTCGACGAGAAGAACGACCCCGTCCACCATCGACAGACCGCGCTCGACCTCGCCGCCGAAGTCGGCGTGGCCGGGGGTGTCGATGATGTTGATGGTGATGACGTCGCCGCCGGCCTTCGGGTGGTACTTCACGGCCGTGTTCTTGGCCAGGATCGTGATGCCCTTCTCACGCTCCAGGTCGTTCGAGTCCATCATGCGGTCGTCGAGGGACTCGGCGGCGTGCGCGGCGAAGGAGCCGGCCTGCTTGAGCATGGCGTCGACGATGGTCGTCTTGCCGTGGTCGACGTGGGCGACGATGGCTACGTTACGGATGTCGTGGCGCGTGGCCATGATGTGGCGTACTCCCGGAGTGGTGAGGACGGCCTACGCGTACGTCTGTGTCACGCGGGCCCTGCCGGGCTGAACATGCCACGGCCTTACCCCATCGTACGGGGGTCCCACGGTGCGGGCCTCCGCGGGACGGTGTGACCTGAGCAGCGGAATGCCTCCACTCCTGGTCAGGCCCCTTTGGCGGCTACCGAGTCCGCCCCGCGACCGAGGCGGACGGTCCAGCTTTCCGCGTGCCCGATGCTGAGCCGTTCAGCTGCGGGGCTTTGCGCTCGCCGACGCCTTCGCCCCCTTCTTCAAGAAGCCCATGTCCTCATACCCCGGCGTCTGGAAGCCGAAGGCGCCTGCGTTGACCAGGTTCTTCTTCGCTGCTGTCAGTTGGGGGCGCTGGTAGAGGGGGATGGAGGCGGCGGTGGCCCAGATGCGGGAGTCGGCCTTGCGGATCAGGGAGCGGGACTCGGACTCGTCGAGTGTGGAGAGGGCCTGGTCGAAGAGCTGGTCGACCTGGTCGGTGCCTACGCGGGTGTAGTTCTGCTCGACGTTGAGGGAGCCGTCGGCGGCGGGGACGGGCTTGGCGTAGATGGGGCGGGCGTCGGTGGCGGGGAAGGCGGAGGAGGGCCAGGAGTAGAGGGCGAGGTCGTACTCGCCGGAGGCGATGTGGTCCTTGAAGTAGCTGTCGTCGGAGACCTTCTTCAGCTTCGTACGGATGCCCACCCGGTCCAGCATCCGCCGGATCCGGTCGGCCACCGTGCGGAGGGTCTCCGCGCCGTCGCCCGTCGGCAGGACGAAGGTCAAGGTGAGCGGCTTGCCGTTCTTGGCGAGCGGGCCGGCCGGCGCGACGGCGGGAGCGGCGGTGCCCATGGGGGCGTACGCGCCGGGCGCACCGCCCTGCTTCAGCTGCTGTCCGCCGTCCTGGGCGAAGTGCTCCTTGCGCTTCTCGGGCTGCTTCTTCTCCCGGTCGGCCTCGCCCGGCGCCTTGTGGTCCGCCGCCCGCGCCTTGTTGTCGTCGCCGACGATGTACGTCCCGTCGTCGCCGCCCTGCGACTCGTCCTCGGACTTCCTTCCCTTGGAGCCGGCCGCCTTCTCGCCCTTCTCCTGCGGCTCCGTGACGGGACCGCCCCGCACCCACCCGGCGTCCGCGAGCAGCGCCTGGGCCTCCTTGGTGTCCTGGCCGCCGAGGGCGTCGCTGTTGTCGGCGTAGGCGGGCTGGCCGGAGAGGGCGAGGTGGCTGCCGACGGGGACGGCGGGCAGGCCCAGCGGCTTGAGGACGGCCTTGGCCAGTTCCTCGCGGTCGAGGGCGCGGGCCACTGCGCGGCGGACGCGCTCGTCGGCGAGCGGGCCGTCGGCGCCGTTGAGGGCGAGCTGGGTGTAGGCGGGCTCGAAGGACTTACGGACCTCGAAGCCGCGCAGGGCCGCCGCGTCGTCCGAGCCGTCGGGGCCCTGGAGCGGGGTGGCGGTGCCCTGCGGACGGGCCGCGAGGACGATGCGGTGCGCCAGGCCGGGCTCGATCTCGGCCAGGTCCAGCTTGCCCGCGGCCAGCTCGTCGGCCCGCTCGTCGCGCGGTACGGCACGCAGCTCGAGCTGGGAGAGCTTGGCGGGCCGTCCCCACCAGCGCGGATTGCGGGTGAGGGTGATCCGGTCGGCCTTGCGGTCGATCTTCTTCACCAGGAAGGGACCCGCCGTGACCTTGAGCTTGCGCCGCGCTCCGTCGTTGAAGGAGTCCGGCGTGCCCATGACCTCCTTCGGATACAGCGGTGTGAACAGCGACCGCCAGTCCGCGTAGGGCCGGGCGAAGGTGACCTTGACCTCGAGGTCGTTGGCGCCGCGCTGGATCCGCTCGATGCGGTCGTAGCCGGCGTTGCGGGCGGTCCAGTAGGAGCTGTCCTTCCCGGACAGGGCACGCCACTGGGCAGCGAAGTCGGCGGCGCCGATCTCCCGGCCGTTGCTCCACACCGCCTGCTGGCTGAGCTTGTAGAGGACGACCTGCTTGGGCTCGGTGTCGACGACCTTCGCGGACTCCAGGTACCCCGGGTTGATCTCCGGGCTCCCCTTCGCGTCCAGCCGGAACATCGATGGCAGCACGGCCTGGGCGACACGGCTGGTGGTGGCGTCGGCGTCGGCCTGGAAGGTGTTCAGGGTCTCCGGTACGGAGTCCACGGCCCAGCGCAGGGTGCCGCCGTCGGCGACCTGGGCGCGGGCGGCGGGCACGATGTCCTGCCGGGCGAGCGGCTTGCCGGCCGGGTCCTTGGAGCTGCAGCCGGTCAGCGCGAGGGCGCCGGCGCTGAGGAGGGCGGTGGTGCTGCGAACGGCCGTCGATCGTCTGCCGGCGCATCGTGGCTGGTCGCGCAGTTCCCCGCGCCCCTGCGGGGCGCTGCCCACACGCAGCTGAGAGTAGGACATCTCTTACCTCCGGGGGCCACAGGGCGTTATGATCACTTTTGGCGGTATATGGAGCTGATCACACGTATGCGGCCACTGAAGAGGAAAGGGTTCGGCAACGCGGTGCGACACGGCGACGTGGGGATGGAAGCCCACCCACTCGGCCCAATGGACCTCAGCCAATCGATGCACACGCCTTCCCACCGGCAGGTGTGACGCGCAACACTCGCAGGCGCATGAACGTTGCCGCCCAAGGCCGCCCGGCCTACGGAAGTGAGGAAACGTCATGTCCGTGCACGACGAACTGACGTCCATCCAGCGCAGCCTCGACGACCTGTCCAGGTCCGTCAGCCGCCTGGAACAGCAGATGGGCAGCGGCGGGCTGGACATCCGCCGGGTCCGCACCGACTGCGATCACCTGCGTGAGAGCGCCGCGCTGCTGAAGGCGGCGGCCTCCGCCCCCGCGGCGCCCAAGCGCCCCGATCTCGTCACCATCCCCGACACCCCGTACGACAACGCTCTGTGGATCGACACGGACGACGAGGGACTCGGCGCCCGTGACCGCCACGCCCCCTGAACCCTCGAACCGATCGAACCGTTCGAGCCGATCGAACCGACCGGAGTCCTGAGTTGGCCACTGGTACGGAACCACCGACAACTGAACCCCATCCCGTCGGCGGCGGCGTACGCACCCGTACGCGCGCCGCGATCGACGCCCCGCATTTGCGGACCGACCGCTGGTGGCTGGCGCCCGCCGTCACCACGGCCGGTCTGCTCGCGTTCATCGTCTACTCGACGTGGCGGGCCTTCGCCGACACGCACTACTACGCGGCGCCGTATGTCTCGCCGTTCTACTCCCCCTGTCTGGCGGAGCGCTGCGAGCCGATGCACGCCGGACCCAACTGGGAGATCTTCGGGAGCTGGTGGGGTATCTCCCCCGCGATCATCATCCTGATCTTCCCGCTCGGCTTCCGCCTGACCTGCTACTACTACCGCAAGGCCTACTACCGGGGCTTCTGGGCCTCGCCCCCGGCCTGCGCGGTGGCGGAGCCGCACAAGAAGTACTCCGGTGAGACCCGCTTCCCGCTGATCCTGCAGAACATCCACCGGTACTTCTTCTACGCCGCGATCCTGGTCGCCGGGATCCTGACGTACGACACCGTGCTCGCCTTCCGCGACGAGAACTACGAGTGGGGCCACATGGGCCTCGGCACGCTCGTCTTCCTGGTCAACATCGTGCTGATCTGGGCGTACACGATCTCCTGCCACTCCTGCCGGCACATCGTCGGCGGCAAGCTCAAGCACTTCTCCAAGCACCCCGTGCGCTATCGCATGTGGCAGTGGGTGGGGAAGCTGAACAACCGTCACATGCTGCTCGCCTGGGCGTCGTTGGTGAGCGTCGCGCTCGCCGACTTCTACGTGTATCTCGTCGCGTCCGGGGCCTTCGACGATCCGAGGTTTTTCTGATGTCCGTGGTGGACCGGCAGGAGTGGGACGTCGTCGTGGTCGGCGCCGGGGGCGCGGGCCTGAGGGCCGCGATCGAGGCGCGCGAGCGGGGCGCCCGTACGGCCGTGATCTGCAAGTCGCTGTTCGGCAAGGCGCACACGGTGATGGCGGAGGGCGGCATCGCCGCCGCGATGGCCAACGCGAACCCGCACGACAACTGGCAGGTGCACTTCCGTGACACCCTGCGCGGCGGCAAGTTCCTCAACCAGTGGCGGATGGCCGAGCTGCACGCCCAGGAGGCGCCGGACCGCGTGTGGGAGCTGGAGACCTGGGGCGCCCTGTTCGACCGTACGAAGGACGGCCGGATCTCCCAGCGCAACTTCGGCGGCCACGAGTACCCGCGCCTCGCCCACGTCGGCGACCGCACCGGCCTGGAGCTGATCAGGACGCTCCAGCAGAAGATCGTCTCCTTGCAGCAGCAGGACAAGAAGGAGACGGGGGACTACGAGTCACGCCTGAAGGTCTTCCAGGAGTGCACGGTCACCCGGGTCTTGAAAGACGGCAATCGAGTCTCCGGAGTCTTCGCCTACGACCGTGAGACCGGCCGCTTCTTCGTCCTGGAAGCGCCCGCTGTCGTGATCGCGACGGGCGGGATCGGCAAGTCCTTCAAGGTGACGTCGAACTCGTGGGAGTACACGGGCGACGGGCATGCACTGGCATTGCTCGCGGGCGCACCCCTGCTGAACATGGAGTTCGTGCAGTTCCACCCGACGGGCATGGTCTGGCCGCCGTCCGTGAAGGGCATCCTCGTCACGGAGTCGGTGCGCGGCGACGGAGGGGTGCTGCGCAACTCCGACGGCAAGCGGTTCATGTTCGACTACATCCCCGACGTCTTCAAGGAGAAGTACGCCGAGTCGGAGGAGGAGGGCGACCGCTGGTACGAGGACCCGGACAACAACCGGCGCCCGCCCGAGCTGCTTCCGCGCGACGAAGTCGCCCGTGCGATCAACTCCGAGGTCAAGGCCGGCCGCGGCTCCCCGCACGGCGGCGTGTTCCTGGACGTGTCGACGCGGATGCCCGCCGAGGTGATCAAGCGACGGCTGCCGTCCATGTACCACCAGTTCAAGGAGCTGGCCGACGTCGACATCACGGCGGAGGCGATGGAGGTCGGGCCGACCTGTCACTACGTGATGGGCGGCATCGCGGTGGAGTCCGACACGGCGGCCGCGCGCGGGGTGCCGGGGCTGTACGCGTCCGGTGAGGTGGCCGGCGGTATGCACGGCTCCAACCGGCTGGGCGGCAACTCGCTCTCCGACCTGCTGGTGTTCGGACGCCGGGCGGGCTGGCACGCGGCGGAGTACGCGGCGGCGCATGCCTTCGAGCGTCCGCCGGTGGACGACGTCCAGATCGACGCGGCGGCGGCGGAGGCGCTGCGCCCGTTCTCCGCGGAGGGCCCGGAAGAGGGCACGCCGGAGAACCCGTACACCCTCCACCAGGAACTCCAGCAGACCATGAACGACCTGGTCGGCATCATCCGCCGCGAGGGCGAGATGCAGCACGCGCTGGACAAGCTCGCCGAGTTGCGCGTACGGGCCCGGCGGGCCGGTGTCGAGGGGCACCGCCAGTTCAACCCGGGCTGGCATCTCGCCCTGGACCTGCGGAACATGCTGCTGGTCAGCGAATGCGTGGCACGGGCGGCGCTGGAGCGCACGGAGTCACGCGGCGGCCACACCCGCGAGGACCATCCGGCGATGGACCGCAAGTGGCGCAACATCAACCTGCTGTGCCAACTGGCCGACCCCACCGGTGGGTTGGCGGCCACGGACCCGGTGCGCGGCCAGATCGACCTGCTGCGCGAGACCACCGAACCCATCCGCTCCGACCTGCTCGCCCTCTTCGACAAGGAGGAGCTGGTCAAGTACCTCGCCGAAGAGGAGCTCTACGAGTGAGCAGCTACGAGGCCCGCTTCAAGGTGTGGCGGGGTGACATCAAGGGCGGCGGCCTGGAGGACTTCAAGGTCGAGGTCAACGAGGGCGAGGTGGTCCTGGACATCATCCACCGCCTCCAGGCCACGCAAGCGCCCGACCTGGCCGTCCGCTGGAACTGCAAGGCGGGCAAGTGCGGTTCGTGCTCGGCGGAGATCAACGGCCGGCCGAGGCTGCTGTGCATGACGCGCATGTCCGTCTTCACGCCGGACGAGACGATCACGGTCACGCCCCTGCGCGCCTTCCCGGTCGTCCGCGACCTCGTCACGGACGTCGGCTTCAACTACACCAAGGCGCGCGAAGTGCCCGCCTTCGTACCGCCCGACGGTCTCGGACCGGGCGAGTACCGGATGATGCAGGAGGACGTGGACCGCTCGCAGGAGTTCCGCAAGTGCATCGAGTGCTTCCTGTGCCAGGACACCTGCCATGTCGTCCGCGACCACGAGGAGAACAAGACGGCGTTCGCCGGGCCCCGCTTCCTCATGCGGGTCGCGGAGCTCGACATGCACCCGCTGGACGCCGCCACCGAGTCCGGCCTGGACCGCAAACGCACCGCCCAGGACGAACACGGTCTCGGCTACTGCAACATCACCAAGTGCTGCACGGAGGTCTGCCCCGAGGGCATCAAGATCACGGACAATGCGCTGATCCCCTTGAAGGAACGCGCGGTCGACCGCAAGTACGACCCCCTGGTGTGGCTGGGGTCGAAGATCCGCCGACGGCCCTCGTCAGGCTGAGGCCGCGCGCAGATACCCCGAGTGGGCCACCTGCCCCAGGTAGGTGAACCGGGTGTCCGTGGTCATGTGCTTCTCGAAAGCCTCCTTGATCCCGGGCCACTTGGGGTGCCCGAAATCGTCGAGTACGACGATGCCGCCGGGCGCGACGATCTGCTCGGCCCACTCCAGGTCGGCGGCGACACCGGCGGCGGAGTGGTCACCGTCGACGATGACCACTCCGTAGGCGCGGTCGGCGACCAGGGCGCGCACCTCGGGGTCCTCCGAGAAGCCCTGCTGGATCCGGGCGGCGGCACCGGCCGCGCCCGCGAGGGCCAGATTGGTGCGTACGGCGGCGCCGTTCACCGGGGTGCCGGAGGCGTCGGTGCCCATGGTGGCGCCGGGCTGCAGCTGCGTACCGGCGAGCGGATCGACGATGGTCAGACTGGGCGCACGCCCGGCCCGCTCCATCATCCGGATGAGAGCGGCGCCGAACATCCCGTACAACGTGCCGATTTCAAGGATCTCGTCGTTCGACGGATCGAGGAGCGGTACGGCGGACAGCTTGCCGACGATGTTCATCGTGCCGCCCGCGATACGGCCGACGCCGAGCGCCTCCAACGCGATGAGCAGCCGGAACGCCTGGGCCACATTGCGCTCGGCGGCATCCCTGTCCACGCCGGACACCTCCACCAACTCCGCGATGGTGCGGTTGAGATGAGGCGCCGACGGCAGCCGCGACGCGCCCCGTCCGGTCCCGTCGAAGAACAGCTCCAGTGGCCGCTGACGGTTACGCAGCTTCTTCAGTTCCTCCTGCGTCACGTCGGCCCGGGCGGACTCCTGGACCACACGGCGGACTTGACGTTCGATGCGCTGGTCGATGAGTTCGGCGATCGGGCGCAGCGCGCGCCGGGCGGCCTTGCTGGTGATTAGCGCTCGCATGAATGTGCGACCTCACAGGGATAGGAGATGTGGACCCTAGGGGCGGTCACAGCACGTCCACAACAAACTAAAGGACCCCTGTGGGGAAAGTTCGCATGACGAATCGATAACGGAACGGTCACGTTGAAGGAAGATGCTGGTCAAGGCTTGTTGACCCAGGCAACCCGGTACGCCGTCCAGTCATCCGCGGTCGCCGCGAAGTCGACGTAGAGCGCCACACCGAAGTTGCGGCGGTCCGCGTCCGTGCGGGACAGACCGAGGCGGACACCGCGGACGGCGGCGGGCGCGGTCTCGGCGTGCGCCCAGTGTCCGAACCGGTTCTCGTGGAAGAACGGCAAGCCCATCAGGAGGTCGGTGGTGGGCGGGGTGACCTCCAGAGCGAGAGAGGCCTGCTGGGCGACATAGCCGCCGTAGGTGCTCTCCAGCGGCTGCATGGTGTCGTACGACATGACGGCGATCTGGTCGACGCGGCGGGCCACCTGGCCGAAGAACTTCTGCGACCACCACTTCGGGTGGCCGGTGGTCGTGCCCCAGAAGGAGTGGAAGCCGGGGAGCGGGTCGATCTGGTGGGCGGCGACGGAGAGTGGCGCATTCTGGGCGCTCGTGACGCGGTGCAGGGCGTCGAGGAGCGTGAGGTAGTCGCCGTCGTCCGAGTGGAGGGGCTCCAGGTCGAAGTGGACGCCGTCGAAGCCGGCCGCGAGGATCTGACGGGTCGAGCCGACGACCGCCGCGCGCGTCTCCGGCCGCTCCAGCCGCATGCCGCCCGGGCTCTCGGTGGCCAGCACGTCACCGAGCCAGGCCTGCACCCGGATGCCGGGCATCTCCTGGTGCACCGCGTCGATGAACCAACGGGCCCTCGGATACGACGACTCCGGCAGCGTTCCGTCGTGTTCCAGGGGGCCCGCGTGGACGTAGAGGTCCCTGATGCCGGTGGTGTCGAGTTGCCGGGCGAGTGCGGTCACGTCGGCATCCTTCTTACGGCCGTCCACCCAGGCGTGGCCGAGCCAGATCGCGTCGCGGTTGCGGGTGTGGGTGCCGGGGGCCATGTCGCCGGTGTGGTTGATGTAGAGGGCTGCTTCGGCGGTGAGGGTGGGGAGGAGGATGAGCAGGAGGGCGGCTAGGACGGTGCGGCGGGTCCGGCGGAGCCATTTGTTCCCACCCGCACCACCCGTGCGGCTTTCGTCGTCGGGTGCGGGTGGCCCCTGTGGGGGGTTCTCACCGTCGGCGGCTTTCGGTTCGTCTTTGCCTTCTGCGTCAGCCGTCGGTTCGTCCATCCCGTATCCCCTCCCCCATCGAAGCCCCACCCCACCCGACGTCCCCCGCTCGCGCGCCCGCATACCCGGTCATACGCTCCGAAATGTGACGTCATCCTTGATCCGGAACCGGCAGCGGCGTGCCGCCGTGCGGGTGGCGCGTGCCGGGCTGGGCGGTGCGACCGGGCTGGTGTGGTTTGTGCTGCCGGGGATGACGATCAGTGCCGATGATCCGGTTCCGGCGGCCCGGGCGGGGACGGTCGTGCAGGTATCGCAGGAAGTGGACGAGACGTCCACCGCCGACCTCGTGCTGCCGCTCGTTGCAGCCAGTGCGGCGGTCGGACTGGCCGGGTACGCGTATCTACGGCGGACAAGGCGGGCGCGTACACGGACGACGCCCGGCGGCGTTCCCGTCGTCGTCCCGCCGCCGCCCCTCGCCGAACTCGACGAGCAGGCCCGGGCGTTGCTGGTCGAGGCCGATGACTGGGTCCGCACCAGCCGTGAGGAACTGGGGTTCGCGGAGGCACTGTTCGGTACGGCGGCCGTTGCGCCCTTCGCGCGGGCCGTGCGGGACGCGGAGGGTGAACTGTCCGCCGCCTTCCGGATGCGGCAGCAGTACGACGACGGAGTCCCGGCCGACGGTGCGTCCCGGCGGCATGCGCTCGCCGGGATCGTCGGGCGGTGCCAGGAGGCGGGGCGGCGGCTGGACGCGGAGGCGGCCGGGTTCGATCAACTGCGTGGCCTGGAGCGGGGTGTGGGCGAGGCGCTGGAGGTCGCGGAGACCCGGTTCCGGGAACTGACGTCCCGCACGGCTGCCGTGCAGGCCACCCTCGCGGACCTCGGCAAGCGGTACGCCCCGTCCGCGACCGCCACCGTCACCGGCCACGTCGAACAGGCCAAGGACCGCCTCGTCTTCGCCACGTCCCGCCTCAACGAGGCCCACCAGGCCGCCGACTCCGACGAGAACGACCGCGCGGCACAGCACCTACGCGCCGCCGAGAGCGCCATCGCCCAGGCCACGGCCTTCCTCAACACCACCGACCGCCTGGCCCAGTCCCTCACCGAGGCCGCGACCATCGTCCCAGCCACCCTCACCGGCGCGGAGGTGGAGCTTGCGGGGGCGCGGGGGTGGCTGGCGGAAGCGGAGGCCGGGATGGAGCCAACGGGCGGAGACAGGGGCATGAGCGGGACGGAGACTGAGCCGGGCGACGGGGCGGACTGGACGCCTGGCAGCTGGGCAGTCGGCATCAGTACGTGGGCGAATGACGGGGCGAGCGGACCGGGCTTGGCGTCCGATGGCGAGGTCGGCAGGGCGCCTGGGCGCGGGGCGGGCGGGGTGGGCACGCCCGCCGACGACGGGGCGGGGGCACCGGGCGGCGGGGAAGGCGGCGGCAGCACACCGAGTGACGGCGAGGCGGAGGGCGGTGAGGCGGGCGGGCCAAGCTCGCCGGCCGATCACGGGGCGGGCGGCAGGAGGCGGGAACACGCACCGGGCAGCCCAGGCACGCGGAGCGACGTCGGAACCGGCAGCCCGGGCTCGGCCACCGGCGGCGAGGCGGGCGGGGTGGGCGGGGTGGGCGGGGTGGGCACGTCAACCGGTTACGGGGCGGGCGGGGCGTCCGGCGGCAGCGTGCCGGGGGTGATTTCGGGGGGTTCCGTTGGGCCCGTGGGTGGGGTTTCGGGGATGGGTGTCGGGGAGTTGCGGGCGCGGATTCGGCATGCTGACGGGGTGCTGGCCGGCGTACGGGAAGAGGTGGTCGGTGGGTCGTACGATCCGCTCGATGCTCTGCGGCGGATCGTGCGGGCGGTTGTGGCGGTGGAGTCGGGGCGGGTGGGGGTTCTGGCGGCGGCTGCCCTGCTCGCCGCGCGGGAGTCGGTCGGGCTTGCGGACGGGTTCGTGGTGACGCACCGGGGTGCGGTGGGCGGTGAGGCGCGGACGCGGCTGGCGGAGGCGGTGCGGTTGCTCGCGGCGGGGCCGGAGGAGCGGGTGGCGGCCGGGCTGCGGGCGCGGGCCGGCGTGGACCAGCGGCGTGCGCCTGGCCTGGGGCGAATGCCGGCGGCCGCGCGCACCATGACCGGCGATCGCGTCACGGCCGACACCCTCGCCCGGCACGCCCACGCACTCGCCGAGCAGGACGTCCGTGTGCACGGCAACCCGGTCGCCGGGGCCGCGGAGCGCGAACTGGGCGTCGGCGGGGCCCTCCTCGGCGGGATTCTGCTGGGCGGCGCCCCGGACTGCGGCCCGCCCGCAAGCTTCGGCGGACCTCGCACCCGGGCCCGCCGAGGCGGCAGCACAGCCACGTCAACTACCCGTCGCTGAAGCGACGGGCTTGCTGCTCGGGTTCGCCGATGGCTTCGGTGGTCCCGGCTGCGTCCAGCTCTCACACTCGATGGTGTCGCCGGTCAGGCGATGAGGGTGAGGGCAGGGGCCTGTGACTCGGCCCCGCGAACCCACGCGTACCAGCCGCGGTGGCTGATGTTGTGGGACGCGTTGCGGTCTGCGTGCTCAGCGAAGCCGCACGACCGGCAGACGAACACGGCCTGAGAGGGCCGGTTGGCTTTCTCGATGTGGTGACAGCGGGAGCATTCCCGGCTGGTGTACGCCGGATCGGCGTACACCACCGGGACCCCGGCGCGTTTCGCCTTGTAGGCGATGAACGCGCCGAGCTGGTGAAACGACCAGGAGTGCAGCGTGACGCGCTGGGGCTTTCTCAGCCGTGCCCGTCCGCGGATGCCCGTCAGGTCTTCCAGGGCGATTCCGCGACCGGTGCGTTGAGCCTCCGCCACGATCTGCTTGCTGATCTTGTGGTTGATGTCGCGGGCCCGGCGTTTCTCCTTGCCCGCGTGCTTCTTCGCCCGCCGTTTGGCGGACTTGGTGTTCTTCTTCTGCAGCTTGGTGCGCAGTTTCCGGTCTGCTTCACGGCGCCGGTTCAGGCGGCGCCCGCTGTGCCGCTTGCCGGTGGAGGTGGTGGCGATGTTGACGATGCCCAGGTCCACCCCGACGAACCCCACCGGGTGTGCGTTCCCCTCGGCCTCGGCGATGTCGCAGGTCACCAGCAGATACCACTGCCCGCCCCGGCACAGCAGATCGGACTCACCTTTGCGGTGCGCGGCTACTACCGCCAGGTGCCCCGGCTCGCCGGTGAACGCGACGTTCTTCATCCGCCCGGCCGTGGTCCAGATCGACACCGTGCGCTGCTTGTGCTGCCAGGACAGCATCCGGTCGTCATAGGGCTGCGCGGCGTCCGCGCGGAAGGTGACCGGCTTGCCGGCCGCCTTCTCGTACCGCTTGGAGCCGGGCTTGCCGTGGTTTCCGTTACGGAGGTTGGCGCGCAGCGTGGTGTAAGCGTCGCAGGTCTTCTTGATCGCGTGCTGGGCGGCCTGCGCACCCAGATTCCACCGGGTCTTGATCTGCTGGTAGGTGTGCTTGCGCAGGGCCAGGGGTTTGGCCGCCTTCTCCTGGAAGGCGACGTGGGCGGCCCAGGTGGCGGCCTCGTTGCAGGCATGCAGGGTCGCTTCAAGTGCCGCCGCCTGTACGGGCGTCGGCAGGAGTTTGACCCGCACCACCAGCTTCACGACCATGAACGTACACACCCGTACGAGCAGCCACCGCATGTTCCCCTCCCCTCACCCGAACGAGCGACCAGCCCCCGTCTCACGGCCACAGCACCAACGCGGCCCGGCTCCGCCGGGAAGTCACCTGGCCGCTTCACGGCCCTGTCGCCTCCGGCCCGATTCCGCGGCGCTCCGCACCGCCACCACCAGATGCGATTCCTCCCGGGCGTGAACGCCCGGGGTTCCTCGCAAGAACAAGCTGAACGCCGAGCCGACCCGGCCAACCCGAGCCCAGCCGACCCGAGCCGAGCCCAGCCGACCCGAACCCAGCCGAGCCGGCCCAGCCAACCCGAACCCAGCCAACCCGAACCCAGCCGACCCGAGCCGAGCCCAGCCGAGCCGGCCCAGCCAACCCGACCCGACCCGGCCAACCCGACCCGAGCCGAGCCGACCCCTCAGAACAGACTCAGCAACGCCTCCGCCGGATCCGCCAGCCCCGTCTCCCCGTCCGGCAGCGGGAGTTCGAACCACACCGTCTTCCCGCGTGGCGTCCGCCGCGAGCCCCAAGCCGCCGACAGCAGGCCGACCAGTTGCAGCCCCCGGCCTCCCTCGTCCGTGTCGCGGGCGCGGCGGCGGCGGGGCTGGACCAGGCCGGCGTCCCAGACCTCGCAGACGAGCGTGCGGTCCAGGAGGAGCCGTAGCCTGATCTCCCCTTCGCCGTAGCGCAGCGCGTTGGTGACCAGTTCGCTCACCAGCAGCTCGGCCGTGTCGACCAGCGGCTCCAGGTCCCAGCTCAGCAGCTGCCCGCGCGCGTACTCACGGGCGCGGCCGACGCTGCGGGGCTCGCGGGGGAGCGTCCAGTCGCCCACGGAATCGGCCGGCAGGCCCTGGACCCGGGCCATCAGCAACGCGATGTCGTCCTCGCCGTGGTGGGTGTCGAGGGTGTTGAGGACGTGGTCGCAGACGTCCTCCAGGGGAGCGGACGGGTCCGTCAGCGCGCCGACGAAGGCTTGCAGCCCCTCGTCGAGGGGATGATCGCGGGATTCGACCAGTCCATCCGTGTAGAGCGCCAACAGCGCACCTTCGGGTAGTTCGACCTCCACCTCCTCGAAGGGCTCCCCGCCGACGCCCAGCGGCATGCCCGGCGGCACGTCCAGCATCAGCGCGTCCTCACCGGGCTCGACCAGGACGGGCGGCAGATGGCCCGCGTTCGCGAAGGTGCAGCGCCTGGTCACCGAGTCGTAGACCGCGTACACGCACGTCGCCAGATACACCTCGGACAGATCCGCCTCACGCGGGCGGCGGGCCGCGCGGGTCGCCTGCTGGACACCGCCCGGCGCCCCCAGGCCCCGCGCGATCTCGTCCAACGCGGAGAGGACCTCCGCCGGTTCGAGGTCCAGCAGGGCCAAGGTGCGGACGGCTGAGCGGAGTTCACCCATCGCCACCGCCGCCCTGAGCCCGCGTCCCATCACGTCCCCGACCACCAACGCCGTACGGTGTCCCGGCAGTTCGATCACGTCGAACCAGTCTCCGCCCACCTCGCTGGGCCGGTCGGCCGAGGAGTTGCCGGGCAGATAGCGGCAGGCGATGTCGAGGCCGGAGGCCACGGGGTCGCCCGGCGGGAGCAGGGACCGCTGCAGTATCAGGGCCCGTTCGTGCTCACGGCGGTACAGCCGCGCGTTGTCGATGCAGACCGCCGCCCGCGCCGCCAGCTCCACCGCCAGCTCCCGGTCCCGGTCGCCGAACGGCTCGCTGCCCTTCGTACGGGAGAACTGCGCGAGTCCTACGACGGTGTCGTGGGCGACCATCGGGACGGCGAGCGTGGACTGGACGAGGCCGCCCTCCTCGGGCGGGACGCGCCGCGGCTTGGCGGTGCGCAGGGCGTCCGCACAAGGGGAGTTGAAGGGGTAGTGGTGGACGGCCCCGACGGCGACCTGTGTGCCGCCGCTGAGAAACGGCGCGTCGGAGACCGCGCTGGCATAGGCGACCCGGCGCAGCGCCGCGCTGCCGTCGGCGAGCCCGGGCGGGGTCTCGTCGCCGGCCAGCAGGCCCTGGTAGAGGTCGACGGTCGCCAGGTCGCAGAAGCCGGGGACGACGACGTCGAGGAGTTCGCGGGCCGTGGTCTCCAGGTCGAGGGAGTTGCCGATCCGGGCGCCCGCTTCATTGAGAAGGGCGAGATTGCGCCGGGCGGCCGCGGCCTCGCGGGCGGCGGCGCGGCGGGCGGTGATGTCGGTTCCGAGCCAGGCGATGCCGATGGGGCGGCCGGTGCCGCTGTGTACGCGATAGAGGTTGATGGACCAGTGGCGGCGCTCGTCGGAGCCCGGCAGAAAGCCCGTGACATGCATGTCCGTGATGGTCTCGCCGGTCTCCAGGACTCGGCGCAGCACCGCCGTGACCCGTTCGGCCTCCGGCCGGGTCAGATAGTCGTGGACGCCGAGCCCGCGGTGGTCGTCCGGGGTGCCACCGAAGGTGGAGGCGAACCGCTGATTGGCGCGGCGAACCCGCAGGTCGGAGTCGATGAGCAGAAAGCCGAACGGAGATTGGCCGAAAATGGCCTGCGAGGCGGCGAGGTCGGTCTCGATGCTGCGGAGCGTGCGGACGTCGACGACGATGCAGACCGCGGCCTTCTCACCGTCCTCGGTGCGCGTCGGCATGACATAGACCTCGGCGAGGGCCTCGCCGCCCTCCCCGTCGGCCGTGTCCGGCTTCCGGAAGGGGATCACACCGGTCCACTCCCGGCCGTCGAGGATCTCCGCCATCTTCCGCTGGCCCTGCTCATGCAGGTCGGGGTCGACGAACGCCTCGATGGGATCCATGCCGAGGGCCCGCTCGGCCGGGATGCCGAAGAGATGCTCGGCGCGCAGGCTCCACTGGTCGACGAGGCCGTCGGCGCCGATGGAGAAGGACGCGACCTTGATGTAGTCGTAGATGGAGCCGGGCGGGCTGCTCTGCCACATGGCGTCACCGGGGCGTGTGTCGGCGGACGGCACAGCGCCGGAAGACCCGTCCTCGCCGGGCCGCCCGGCGCCGGAGGCTCTCGTCGCGTCGGCCGCGGCGGCAGCCGCGGCTCCCGTCCTCGCGCCGCCCGACGGGTCCTTGGACTCCGTGGCCTTCGCTGGTATCTCGCTCACGCGAACCGTCCCCTCCAGCTCACCGCGCCCGGCACCGGTCACCGGGGGCGGCTGCCCGCAGTATCCAGCACTACGACGCCGCCTGACACGGTGTTCACGATCACAGCACGGTCCCGACGGTTTTCGGTCCTCACTGCGACAACACTTCCAGTCTTCTAACCAGCGGACACGCCGTCGAATCACGCGACGGGACAACCGCCACTGGCCTGAACCAGTCACCGGACAGTGCGTCCGCGGCTGTACACCCGGTCAGCCCGGTACGGCCAGTTCGAACCACACCGTCTTGCCCGCCTCGCCGGGCCGGGTTCCCCAGCGGTGCGAGGAGCGGGCGACGAGCTGGAGTCCGCGCCCGCTCTCGTCCTCGGGCCGGGCCTCACGCTCGCGCGGCGGGTCGGGGAGCGGGTCGGAGACCTCGACCAGCAGGACGTCCCCCACGTCCGCGGGGCGGACCAGGCGTACGCCGATGGGGCCGGTGGCATGCCGCAGGGAGTTGGTGACCAGTTCACTGACCAGCAGGGCGGTGATGTCGGCGACGCTCTCCAGGTCCCATGCGTGCAGCCTGGCGCGGACGGCGGCTCGGGCGGCGCGTACGGCGCCGGGGTCCGCGGGGAAGGTCCACTCGGCGCAGTCGCCATCGGTGTCGATCACGCCGATCACTTCCCAGGCCAGCAGCCCACACACGTCCGGTTTCATGGGGTTAATGGGCACATACCCGATATCGCGGCTGCGTTACCACTCCGTGGGTCAGCTGGGTGCGCCTAATAGCTCGGGGGGTGATGTGTTGTTGTGCGGGTGCGGGTTTGTGGGGGCTGGTCGCGCAGTTCCCCGCGCCCCTTAAGTCAGTTCCAGTCGGGCCTTGATTTCCTGCACCGCCGGTACGTCCTGGTCCAGCCACGATACGTCCCACAGTTCCGCCGCAGTCAGCCAGCGCAGTTCGTCGTGGTCCTGGAGGGGCTTGGGGTCGGGGGAGCCGGGCAGCAGGCCTGCAAGGAAAACCTGGAGCACGTACGGGGGCTTCAGTGGCCATTGGCCCGGTACGCGTCCGGTGATCTCCGTCTCGACGCCCAGCTCCTCGCGCAGTTCCCTGACCAGGGCCGCTTCCGGGGTTTCTCCCGGCTCCACCTTGCCGCCCGGCAGTTCCCAGCGGCCGGCCAGTTCGGGGGGTGCGCTGCGGCGGGCGGCCAGGAGGCGGCCGGTGTCGAGGAGTGCCGCGCCCACGACGACGATCGGTTGCGTCATGGGCGGGAGCCTACGGGAGGCGCCTGTTCAGTCGGTCGCGCCCGATCCGTTCTGCCCGATGCGCTCGACCCAGTAGAGCTGCTTGTGTCCGCGGGTGTCGAGGCTGTCGGCGATCTTCTGGGCCTCGGCCCGGGTCGCGTACCGGCCCACGCGGTAGCGGTTGCCGTTGTCGTCCTGCCGTATGACGAGCCAGGGAAGAGTGATCGTGCTGTCGTTCATTCCGCCCCACCGCTCCTTCCCGCCCACGACCGCACGAGTCCGTCCCCCAGCCTTCGGCCGGGGGGACCCCCATCTCGCTTCGCTCGCGGCCTGTGCCGTGCCCCGCCCGCTGAGGAAACCGCAATCCGCATATGCCTGAGCCTACGCCTAACCTTCACGCAGCGAATACGGCTTTTCACAAAGAGGTACGCAACCAGCCAAGACGCAGGGGGCGCACGACGACGAGTG
Source organism: Streptomyces sp. NBC_00457 (assembly GCF_036014015.1). Classification (NCBI taxonomy): domain Bacteria; kingdom Bacillati; phylum Actinomycetota; class Actinomycetes; order Kitasatosporales; family Streptomycetaceae; genus Streptomyces; species Streptomyces sp. NBC_00457. Next base: position 4,086,827 of record NZ_CP107905.1, read on the forward strand.
CGCCGTGCGGACGTGTTCGCGCATCCGGTCAGCGACTTGCCGCACCTGCCGGGGCGACCTGCGAGAACGACCGGATTCCAACGCCGGGTGGACCGGCGCCCGTTGGGCGGGGGCCGGTCCAACTGCCGTGACGGCGTGCGCTACTTCACAGGAAGGTGGTAGGCGACCCGGTAGCGGTCGGCCGGGACGACCACGTCGGCCGTCTCCACGGGGCGGCCCGAGGCGTAGTACGTACGTGAGACGACCAGGACGACATGGCCGGGGACGCCGCCGAGAGCGAGCAGTTCCTCGGCGAGGCCCGGACGCGCGCCGACCTCCTCCGTCACGTTGTCCACGATCACGTCGATGGCGGCCATGCGCTCGACGACGCCCATGCCGCCGAGCGGGCCCTCCTCGGGCAGCATCACGGGGGTGCGGCCGGTGACGGCCAGCGGCTCCCAGGAGGTGGAGAGCATCATCGCCTCGCCGGCCTCCCGGAAGACGTACTTGGTGCACATCACGCGGTCCCCGGGCTGGATGGCGAGCCGCTCGGCGACGGCACGGCTCGCCTCGGCCTGCCGGCTGCTGGACTCCCAGGTGCCGCGCGCGTCGCCGTCGGCCTGCTCCTGCCGGAACGGGGTGGCACCTGAGGCGGGACGGAATCCGGAGCGGGCGATACGGCGGGGCACGGGCCGCTCGCGCACATACGTCCCGGAGCCGGAGCGGCCCTCGACCAGGCCCTCGGCCATCAGCACCTTGCGCGCCTCCAGGGCGACGGTGTCCGAGACGCCGTACTCCTCGCGGATCCTGGCCTGTGACGGGAGGCGGGTGTGCGGGGGCAGTGAGCCGTCGACGATCTTCTTGCGGAGATCACCCGCGACGCGCAGGTACGCCGGCTGCTCACCGAATGTCACTGGCCGCTCCCATCAGGTTGTACAGACAGCAACAGCGTGGCAACCGTGGGTTGTCCGGTGCAAGCGAAGGCCAGGGAATCACTCGATGTGATGACGTGCTCGCCGGGAGGGCTTTACGCAGGCACTTTCTCCCCGCTATGGCCGCGATCACACCTCGATGCCGGTGTCTCCTCCCCCGCTGTCCGAGCCGCCGTCGTCGTAGTCGTACGAGGGCACGGTGGTGGCCAGACCCAGAGCCTCGCGCGCGGTGACCGACTTCTCCGGGGCGGTGAGTGCCCAGCCCTTGTCGTAGTGGTCGTAGTAGGCGTCCACGTCGGCGGCCTCGGCGGCAGCGGCCCACTCCTTCCGGGCGGCCTCCAGGTCCTTGACGAGCTCGCCGACCGGCGTCTTGGCGTCGGCGGGCCACGGGTGGTCGCGGAGCATCCCGGCCTGCTTGGTCAGCGCGTCGGCGACGCGGTCCGCCCACTCCTTGTAGCCCGGCAGGTCGTCCTCGACGTACTCCTCTGCGGGAGCGGCGTCCATGGCGGTGTTGAGGACGTCCGCCGCCTTCAGATACGTGATCTGGTCGTCGTCGAGTGTCGTCGCGTCGTTGCGCAGCGAGCCCGTCAGGCCGGTCGTGCCGTCGGTGTGGCCGAAGACGCAGGTGATCTCGTGGTCGCCGAGCCGCCAGCTCTGCCGGGTCGGGGTGAGGTAGTAGATGTCGACGGTGTCGGGCAGGGCCCAGGCGTCCATCGCGTAACTGTCCTGGAGGGCATAGCACTTGTCGTCCGCGACCTGGGAGACCTTGTCGTCGCCCGGGAAGGAGCCGCCGGGCATCTCCACGGCCGCGAACACCTCGCCGTCGTGCCGTCCTGCGCAGGGCACGGAGTCGACGTCGTAGGTGAAGCCCTCGAGACCGCCGGGCGAGTTGAAGCAGTCCCCCTTCACCAGCGAGAGGCTCGAGTCGTCGCGCGCGCCCTCCTTGAAGCCCTCCCAGAACCCGGACGCGGCCCCGGTCGCCAACGACAGCGCCCACAGCGCCAGTCCGACCGAGGACAGCACCGATCCGGCGACCGCCATGCCCTTCCCGCGCTCGCCCCGCCGTTTGATCTGGCTCAGCGCGACCAGCCCGAGGACCAGACCCACGCCCGGCATGAAGCAGAGCAGCCCGGTGACCAGCGAGCCGATGGCGACACCGTTGACCGGCGCCGGCTGGTTGAACGGGTGGTAGCCCTGCCCCCAGGGCTGGTACGGCATCCCGTAGTACGGGCCCTGCTGGTACTGCGGCGCCTGCGGGTACTGCCCGTAGGGCTCCTGCGGCTGGTGGGGCCCGGGGGGCGGAGGTATGGACACGGGTACCGTGCTCCTGGTTCAGGCGGCGGCGCGATGCGGGACTGATGCTGCGCGCATCGTAAGCACGCCGTCCGCACACCGCACCGCCGCCTGCTGCTTCAGGAGCGGTTGATCAGAACGTCGATCAGAACTGCAGGGCCCAGGCGTCGATCCGCCCGGTGTCCCTCGCCGCGTTGTCGCTGACCCGCAGCTTCCACGAGCCGTTCGCGACCTCGGAGGAGGCGTTCACGGAGTACGTGGTGTCGATGTTGTCCGCACTGCCGCCGGTGCCGTACGCCTTGAGGGTGTACGCCGTGCCGTCGGGGGCGATCAGCTGGACCTGGAGGTCGCCGATGTACGTGTGGACGATGTGGACCTCGACCGCGAGGGCCGAAGGCGCGTTGCCGGTGACGCCTGAGACGGTCAGCGGGGATTCGACGGTGGAGTTGTCGCTGATCGCGTAGTCGCCGGTGTTGTCGAAGCGCGGGCCCGGAGGAGTCGTCGTACCGCCGCCGACATTGAGGAGGCGGTTGGGCGAACCCGTGCCGGGACTGGTGACGACTCCGGTCGAGGAGGCGCTCACCAGGGCCGCGGACACCTGGGCGGGCGTGGCCGTGGGGTTGTCGGCCAGATGGAGCGCCGCCGCTCCGGCTACGTGCGGGGCCGCCATCGACGTACCGGAGATGGTGTTGGTGGCCGAGTCGCCGGTGTTCCAGGCGGAGGTGATGGACGAGCCCGGGGCGAACAGGTCCAGGACCGCGCCGAAGTTGGAGTAGCTCGCCTTGGCGTCGGACGAGGTCGTGGCGCCGACGGTGATGGCCTCCGTCACGCGCGCGGGGGACCTGGTGGAGGCGTTGACGGACTCGTTGCCGGCCGCGACGGCGAAGGTGATTCCGGAGGCGACGGCATTGCGTACGGCCGTGTCGAGGGCGGTGTCGGCGCCGCCGCCGAGGGACATGTTGGCGACGGCCGGCTTGACCGCGTTCTGGGCGACCCAGTCGATACCGGCGACGACCTGGGCGGTCGTACCGGAGCCTGAGTTGTTCAGTACGCGGACGCCGACGACCTTGGCCTTCTTGGCGACGCCGTACGCGTTGCCCGCGACCGTGCCCGCGACGTGCGTGCCGTGGCCGTGGCCGTCCTGGGCGGTGTTGTCGTTGTCGATGGCGTCGTAGCCGTAGGAGGCACGGCCGCCGAAGTCGCTGTGGGTGATGCGGACGCCGGTGTCGATGACGTACGCCGTCACTCCGGTCCCGGCCGAATCCGGGTAGGTGTAGCTGCTGTTCAGCGGAAGCGTCTTCTGGTCGATGCGGTCCAGGCCCCAGGAGGGCGGGTTGGGCTGGGTCGCCTCGATGCTGAAGGTGCGGTTCTGGACGACGGAGGCGACGGCCGAGTCGGCGGCGAGACGCTTCGCCTCGGTCTCGGAGGCCTCGATCGCATAGCCGTTCAGGGCCTTGGTGTACGTGCGCTCGATGTCGGCGCCGTACTCCTGGGCGAGCGCCTTGCCCTGGGCGGAGCCCGCTTTGGTGTCCGCCTTCAGCGTCACGATGTAGCTGTCGGCGACGGCGTTCGCGGCGCCTTCGTACTGGATGCGGCCTTCGGGGGCGGCCGCGGCGGGGAGGGCGGAGACGAGGCCGGCGGCGAGTGCCGCGGTCGCTGCCACGCTGATCGCGGCAAATCTTCGCCGGGTCTGACGCATCACTGCCATCTGAGGGGTCCTCCTCAATCGGTGGTGCGTTGGTGGGGGGTGGTGCGGGGGGTGCACGAAGCCAAGGCGCTGGCGACTATGGGCATGATCATGTCAATTCCCATGCCGCGCCTGTGCGTCAGCCGAAAGATTGAGGCTTCCACAGGAATTGCACAAGCCCCTGTGCACAGACGTAAGCCACGCTTCGTACACGAAGCGTGGCTCTCCCTGCCGGCCCGGCGGTCCGCGTCAGTCGTCGAACGCCGTGGCCCGGGTCCGCTTCTCCCAGGCGGCGACGTCCTGCCGGACCTGGTCGAGGTGGTCCAGGACCGCGCTGACGCCGTCGTCGCCGAGGGGCAGCCGCAGCGGGGTGGGCTCGGCTTCCAGGGCGGCGCGGATGAGGGCCGCCGCCTTCGCCGGGTCGCCGGCCTGGGTGCCGTCACCGCCGGCGATGAAACCGCGGGTCTGCCCCACCTTGGAGTACAGGCCGGTGTCCGAGCTGACGCCGGCCCGGCTCGGGTCGAACAGCGCGGTGCGGAAGGAGCCCGGCTCGACGATCAGCACCTTGATGCCGTACTCCGCGACCTCGTCCGCGAGCCCCTCCGACAGCCCCTCCAGCGCGAACTTCGTTCCGCTGTACGCCGAGAAGCCCGCGAAGGACATCTGCCCGCCCATGCTGCTCATCTGCACGATCGCCCCGGAGCGCCGCTCGCGCATGCCCGGCAGCACCGCGCGCGTGAGGGCGACGGGCCCGAAGACATGCACCTCGAACAGGTCACGCAGCTCGTCCTCGGTGGTCTCCTCGAAGGCACCGACATGCGTCCGCCCCGCGTTGTTGACCAGGACGTCGATCCGACCGTGCCGCGCCAGCACGTCCTGTACGGCGGCTTCCGCGGCCCCCGTGTCGGCGACGTCGAGCCGGAGCGCCTCCACCTGGTCGGGGTGCGCGGCGACGAGGTCGGCCAGGCCCTCGGGCCGCCGGGCCGCACCCACCACCACGTCCCCCGCGGCCACCGCCGCCTCGGCGATCGCCCGCCCGAACCCACTGGTCGCGCCGGTCACCAGCCACACCTTGTTCATGACCCCTCCGGGTTCTGCTCGGTCCGTCGTTCTGCTTCCAGCTTGTGCGCCCTCCCGGTGGCGCGTCCAAGACCCTTCGTGATAGCCGATGGTTATGGCGACTTCGGACGTACACGGCCGCGACTTGCGCTATTTCGTCACGGTGGCCGAGGAACTGCACTTCACCCGCGCCGCCGAGCGGCTCTACGTCTCCCAGCCCGCGCTCAGCAAGCAGATCCGGGCGCTGGAACGGCAGTTGGGGGTGGAGCTGCTGCGCCGGGACCGGCAGGGCGTGGCGCTGACCGCGGCGGGCGAGGCGCTGCTCGCGCCGGCCCGGCGGGTGCTCGCGGCGTGGGAGGAGGCCGCGGCGGCGGTGGAGCGGGCCAGGGCGGTCCAGCGCGCCACGCTGACCGTGGGGATGAGCACCAGTCCGGGCCGCGGCGGTCTGCTCCCGGCGATCCGCTCCCGCTTCACGGCCGCCCACCCGGAAACGGCCCTGCGGGTGCGGCAGGTCAGCTGGGAGGACCCCACCGCAGGCCTCGCGGACGGCTCGGTGGACGTCGCCTTCGTCTGGCTGCCACTGCCCGACGCCGAGCGCTACGGGTGGACGGTGCTCGCGGAGGAACCCCGCCTGGTCGCCCTCCCCGACACCCACCCGCTCGCCGCCCGCACCGACCTCACCTTCACCGACCTCCTCGACGAGCCCTTCCTCGCCCTCCCCCGCAGCGCCGGCGTCCTGCGCGACCACTTCCTCGCCCTCGACGCCCGCACCGGCCGCCCACCCCGCATCGGCGCGGAGATCGCCGGCACCGAGGAGACATACGAGGCCCTGGTCGCAGGCCTCGGCATCTGCCTGGTCGCCGAGGGAAACGCCCCTCTCATCACCCTGGGCGGCGTGATCACTCGGCCGGTGCGGGGACTGCCCCCCAGCCGCTACGCCCTGGCGTGGCGACGGGAGGACGGCGAGCTGCCGCTGGTACGGGGCTACGCACAGGCATGCCGGGCAATGGCAACCCCCTAAGGGGCGCGGGGAACTGCGCGACCAGCCACGACGGCGCCGCAGACGAAAGACGGCACAGCGCGGCGCTCAGTAACGCGGCATCTCAGGGACCGTCTTCTCCGCCAACTCGATCAGCGCCTCCACCTTCGCCAGATCCGCATCGACCTCCTCCGACGTCACCGTCGGAGCCTCCGTGGACCGGTACTCGACTTCGTTACGCCGGGCCCGCATCCGGTTGAAGGGCCGCAGCGTGGATCCGAGCGGCGGATCGAGCTGCGCGCGCAGAGCCTCGTAGATGACGAGGTGGCCGCCGCGGCTGGTGGCGCGCAGCCCCTGGTTCTGGAGTACCGCCGCCAGCGCTCGGCGGGCCGCGTCGTAGGCGAGGGTGTACGCGCCCTCCGGGTCCCGGGCCGCCAGCTGCCGTGCGGAGCCGACATGGACACGGGCGCGGACCAGTTCCGCTTCGGCGGCCTGCCGGGACGCGGGGACGCGTTCGAGCCGACCGCTGCCGAGGAGCGCGTCGATCGTCGACCGCCCTTGAGTCCAGCTCTCCACTACGCCTCCACGTCAAGGTTCAGCTCGACCAGCGGGCGTTCGCGGACGCTGGTGAGGAACGGATCGTCCGTGGGCGCGTGCCACGACTCGGCGGAGACCCGATGGACGTTGACCTCGCGGCGGAGCCTACGGGAGACGTCCTCGGCGAGATCGAAGAGGGCGTCGGGGTCGGGGTCGCCCACCACGAGCACGTCCACGTCGGCGGGCGGCGGCCCCGGCTCGCCGCTGTACCGGGCGGCCCAGGAGCCGTAGATGAAAGCCCGCCGGACGCCTTCCAGTCCCGCCAGCGCCTCGGTGAGCACGGGCAGGGGACCGAACGAGACGGACATGAGGTCGCTCAGCGGGCGGTACAGCGGGGTGTCCGTACGGGCCCTGACGAGGCGGCTGCGCCCCACTTTCCGCTCGGCGAGGATCCCGCCGCCGGTCAGCCGGTCGACCTCGCGCAGGACGGCGGTGGGCGTCACGCCGATGTCGGCGGCCAGCTCGGTGATGGTGTACTCGCGTTCCGGGTGCAGCAGCACGAGCGCGAGCAGTTCGCCCTGCGTCCGGGAGCGGAGGATGGGGAGCAGACTCGGCGATACTTTCATTGGACGCAGCATATCCTGCGCCCAGTGAAAGTAACAGTCCGTTACAGGGTGAGCTCGGTCAGCCGCGCGAGGTCGTTTCCCTGACCCAGGGCAGCGCGAACCGCTCCAGCAGCACCAGGGCGAAGTAGAGCAGGATGCTCATCAGCCCGATCAGGATGATCGCCGCCCAGGCGGTGGCGGTGTCGCCGACCCCGCCGGCCTGCACGATCAGATAGCCGAGCCCGGCCTCACCGGCCTGGAACTCGCCGATGACCGCGCCGATCGCGGCGAGCGGCATGGCCACCTTCAGCCCGACGAAGATCTGCGGCAGCGCCGCCGGCAGCCGTACCTTGCGGAACGCCTGCCAGCGCGAGGCGTCCAGCGAGCGCGCCAGCTCGGCCAGGTCCGCCGGGGTCGAGGTGAGGCCGGTCGCGGTGGACAGCACGATCGGGAAGAAGCAGAGCAGGAAGACCATGGTCAGGACCGGCTTCTGTCCCCAGCCGAGCGCACCGACCAGCAGCGGCCCGAGCGCGATCTTCGGCACCGCGTTGACGGCGACCAGCAGCGGCGTGAACATCCGCTCCAGCACCCGCGAGGCGGCCAGCGACAGTCCGATGACCACCGCGCAGACGCTGGAGAGCACGAACCCGACCACCGTCTCCACCGTGGTGTCGCCGGTGTGGTCCAGGAACCGGGCCGGGGCCGCGGTGAACGCCGAGAGCACGGCACCGGGCGGAGGCAGGATGGCCGGGTGGATCACCTCCAGCACCGACGTGAGCAGCCACCACGCGCCGAGCGCGACCAGCAGCCCGGCGAAGGGGAGCAGTACGGCGCCGGCGCTCGTCCCCCTGCCGGTGCGATCAGGCTTTCGGTACGAGGTCGAAGTCGATGATCTGTTCAGGGGTCATCCCTTCCGGCAGCGCGTCCGCGTCCTCCAGGAGCGCGATGCTCTTCGCGACCCGCCCGGAGTCCACCGTCCCCAGCGTCGCGCCGGAACCCTCCGGCCTGACGTACGCGGCCATCAGCTCCAACTCGGCTGCCGCGGCGGCCGGATTCGTGGCGTCCACGTTCCGCTTCAGGATCTCGGCAGCCTCCTTCGAGTTCGCCAGGCTGTACTCCAGGCCCTTGAGCAGCGCAGCGGCGAACCTCTTCACCATCTCCGGCTCCTGCTCGGCCAGCTTCTTGGACGTGATCAGCACGTTTCCGTAGAGATCGGGGATCACATCGCTGTACGGGAGCAGGACGGGCTTCTTCTTGGTCACCGCCTCGATGGTCGGCTCACCCACCACGAACTGGCCGATGCCGTCCACCGCGCCGCTGGCGAGCGTGCCCATCAGGGTCTGTGCGTCGCCGTTGACCCAGGTCACCTTGGCCGCGTCCACTCCGGCCAGCCGGGCGTACGTCGGGAAGAGGTTGCGCACGACCGAGCCGGGCGTGTCGGCGAGCCGCTTGCCCTCCAGGTCCTTGGGTGCGGTGATGCCGTTGCCCTCGGTGGAGGCGATCGCGGCCATGGTGCGCTGCTGGATGGCGGCCACCGCGACGAAGTCCTTCGCCTGGCCGCTGCCCATGGTCAGCAGACCGCCCGTCAGGTCGATCGGGCCGAACTGCGCCTGACCGCTCACCACGGCCGGAATCACACCGCCGGTGCCCTGGCCCGGCCTGATCTGCACATCGAAGCCGGCCTCTTCGAAGTACCCCTTGTCCTTGGCGACCCAGGCGTACGCGTCCCGGCCGAAGTTGCCGAACGAGGTCAGGTAGGTCACCTTCCGCGGCGCCTTGGCGTCCGGGTCGTCACCGTCGTCGGAGTCGGAGCCGCCGCACCCCGACACCAGGGCCAGAACCGTGGCCAGGGCCACCGCGGAGGTCGTACGGGCGAAGCTGTTCATGCGCACAGTGAGGTCCTTTCCGACCGCCGGAGGGCATGACACTTCGTGCGGGCAACAGCGTACGAGAGCCGGGCAGTTGTGGTACCGGGCGTGCGGAATTCACCGGATTCACCGGCGGAACGAACCGGATTCACCGGCAGGACGACAGGTACCGCCGGGCGGCCCGTCCCGGGTAGCCTGACCGGGCGTCACGAACCGGCCGGCATTGCGATCGCCAGGGATGTTGCGGTCGCCAGGGATGGGGAGACCGCCGGATGATCAGACTCACCGGTGTGTCCCGGAGCTTCACCAGCCGGTCCGGTTCGACGGTCGCGCTTCAAGGCATCGATCTGCACATCGCCGAGGGTGAGTTCGTGGCGGTGGTGGGGCGGTCCGGGTGCGGCAAGTCCACCCTGCTGCGGCTGATCGCCGGGCTGCTGCCGGTCACCGGGGGCGAGATCACCATCGGCGGGGAGCGGGTCACCGGAGCCCGGCGGGATGTTGCCATGCTGTTCCAGCGGCCGGCCCTGCTGCCCTGGCGGTCCGTCCTCGACAACGTCCTGCTGCCCGTGGAGATCTTCGGCTGGAACAAGGCCGAGCACCGCGACCGGGCGTACCGGCTGCTGGCGACGGCCGGGCTGAGCGGCTTCGAGAAGCACCGGCCGCACGAGCTCTCCGGCGGGATGCAGCAACGTGTGTCGCTGTGCCGGTCGTTGATGGGCGAGCCACGGGTGCTGCTGATGGACGAGCCGTTCTCCGCACTGGACGCGCTGACCCGCGCGGAACTCGCGGTGGAGCTGCAACGCGTCCACATCGAGAGCTCCGCCACCGTCGTCTTCGTCACCCACTCGATAGACGAGGCCGTGCTGCTCGCCGACCGGGTGGTGGTGCTCACCCCGCGTCCGGGCCATATCCGCAAGATCGTCGACATCGGCATCCCCCGGCCGAGGACCCTGGGCCGTACCGCGTATCTCGACGAAGTGGCCCGGTGCACCGCCGATCTGCACGAGCTGCTGATGGAGCGGGACGTGCCCACGCCGGCCGAAACGGAGGGGCGATGACCCTGCGGATCTGCGTCTTCACCGAGCCGCACCGCGGCGCCGACTACGACGACCAGCTGCGCTTCGTACGGCTCGTCGAGGCCGGCGGATTCGAGGGCTTCTTCCGGGCCGACCACTATCAGGCGATGGGCCCCGATCCCGGGCTGCCCGGCCCCACCGACGCCTGGCTCACGCTGGCCGCGCTCGCCCGCGAGACCTCCCGGATCCGGCTCGGCACTCTGGTCACCTCGGCCACCTTCCGGCTGCCCGGCCCGCTCGCCGTGATGGTGGCGCAGGTCGACCGGATGAGCGGCGGGCGGGTCGAACTCGGCCTCGGCGCCGGGTGGTACGAACGGGAGCACACCTCGTACGGCATCCCGTTCCCGCCCGTCCGGGAGCGCTTCGACCGGCTGGAGGAGCAGCTGGCGGTGATCACCGGACTGTGGCGGACACCGGTCGGCGAGACCTTCACTCACCGCGGCACCCACTACCAACTGCTCGACGCGCCCGCCCTGCCGAAGCCCGTGCAGATGCCGGCCCCGCCGGTCATCGTCGGGGGCCGCGGCCCCCGGCGCACGCCGGAGCTGGCCGCCCGGTACGCCGACGAGTTCAACATGCCGTTCAAGTCGGTGGCCGAGACGGCGCGGGCGTACCGGCGGGTCGCCGAGGCCTGCGAGCGGACCGGCCGGGCCGACGCCGGCCGGCCGCCGCTGGTGCTCTCGGCGGGGGTCGTGGCCGCGATCGGCCGTACCGACGCGGAGGCGCGGCGGCGGGCCGCCCCGCTGCACGTCAAGAGCGCGCTGCCGCCGGAGGACCCGGTGATCGGGTCTCCGGCCCAACTCGTGGACCGCCTCGGCGAGTTCTCCGCGATCGGCGCGAACCGGATCCATCTGCGTCTGACCGACTTCAGCGACCTCGACCACCTGGAACTCATCGCGGGTGAGGTGCTCCCGCAGCTGGATCCCATGCCCCGTGTGTAGGGTTCCGCATGGGGGCAGCGGGCGAAGGGCGCGCTGTGCTGGGGCAGTTGGGGGTGCCGTGGCGACGAACAGCGAACATGCCCGGTTGGTGGCGACGGAGGGCGGCCACCGAGTGACACCGGCGGAGCTCTTCTTCGACCTGGTCTTCGTGTACGCCATCACCCAGGTCACCGCCCTGATGGCGGCCGACCCGAGACGGTGCTGGGGCATGCCCGGACGGGCGCCGTACACACCCCGTGAAGGGGTCATGCTTGTTTGATGACTATCACCAGCACACCGTCATCGTCATCGTCACCGGCTCCGGCCTCGGCGCGGAGTTCGCGAGGCAACTGGCCGCCCGCGGCGCGAACCTCGTGCTCGTCGCCCGCCGGGCGGACCGACTGCAGAACGCTGCCGCGACGATCACCCGTCGCCGTCCTTGATCGCCGCCACCAACCAGGCCCTAGTGCCCGGCGGTTGAACTGGCGGCATAGGCGGGTCGAGCGAGTTGGGTGGCGGCCATCGATGCGGTCGCCGCTGCGAGGAACGTACGTCGTTTCATCCGAGCTCTTCTTTCAGGCGACGGGGACGGTCGGTTGCCGGAAGTCGATGTCGGAGCCGCCGAGCAGGGTCGGGGTGCGGGCGGCTACGGATTCGTGGGGTTGGCCGAGCGGGATCCGGCTGGCTTTGTCCAGTTGCTGGTATTGCTCGTGGCTGAGTTCGACGTCGAGGGCGGCGAGGTAGGTGTCCAACTGGGACACGGTGCGTGGGCCGATCACCGGGACGAGTCCGGTGGTGGCGATTGTCGCGCGGTGCCGTAGCCACGCGATCGCGACCTGCGCCGCGGTGGTGCCGAGTTCGTCGGCGATGCGCAGGACGGTGTTGAGCACGGTGCTTTTCTGTTCGGTGTCTTCGGTGTGGATCAGTCGACCCAGCGTGGTGAGTCGCCCCTCCGACCGGTGGCGATACTTGCCGGTCAGCAGCCCGCCGCCCAGCGGTGACCAGAACGTCGCGCCCAAGCCGAGCGCTTCGGCCATCGGCAGGATTTCCCGGTCGGCGGAGCGTTCGACGAGGCTGTACTCGACCTGCACGCCCACGATCGGGGCCCAGCCGCGCACCTCCGCGAGGGTGACGGCCCGCGCGGTGCGCCAGGCCGGGAAGTTCGACAGCCCGGCGTAGAGGATCTTCCCGGAGCGCACCAGATCGTCCAGCGCACGCACGATCTCCGTCGTCGGGGTGACCGGGTCCGGGAAATGGACCCACAGCAGGTCGATGCGATCGGTGCGGAGCCGGGCCAGGCTGCCCTCGACCGCCCGGATCATGTTCCGACGGGAGTCGCCGGTGCCTTGCACGCCCGAGGTGGGATTGATGCCGACGGCGAACTTCGTGGCCACGGTGAACCGGTCGCGCCGGGTGGTCAGCAACTCCCCGAGGATCTCTTCGGACTCGCCGGCCTGATAGCTCTCGGCGGTGTCGAGGAAGGTACCGCCCGCGTCAGCGAACCGGTCCAGCATCCGAGCCGTCTCACTCCGCTCGCTGCCGGCGCCCCACCGGGTGCCGAAGGTTGCGGTTCCCAGAGCGTATTCCGAGACGCGCAGGCCGTTGCCGCGGCCGAGGGTCAGGTACCGCATGATGCCGCCTCCAAAGTAAAGCGATCACTTCACTTGACCATAGCCGACGACCCACCCGAAGTAAAGCGGCCGCTATACTTGAGCGATGACCAGCACCGAGACGATCTACCGGGGTGGACGTGGCGCACGGGAGCGCATCCTGCGCGCCGCGGCGGAACTGTTCTCACGAGACGGCATTCACGCCACCGGCGTCGCCCGGCTCGCTGAGGTGGCCCACGTGTCCAGCCGCACCCTGTACCAGCACTTCCCCAGCAAGGAGGCCATCGTCGCCGCCTATCTGGAACGCTTCAGGGCCGAGCCGCCGGTGCCCGCCGTGGCGCAACTGACCCGCGACGACGTCGATCCGCGGGAACGCCTGCTCGCCTTGTTCCGCGAACCCCCGACCAGCCCGGACGCGGTATATCGCGGATGCGTGTTCCACAACGCCGTCGTCGAGGGTGCAGGCACCATGCCCGAGGTGGCGGAACTGGTCCAACAGCACAAGCAAGCATTCACCCACCGCCTGGCTGGACTTGCCGCCGAAGCAGGCGCCCCCGATCCGGAAACCCTCGCCCGCCGCCTGGCGCTGCTGTTCGACGGAGCCCGCGCGCTGTCCACCTCACTCAACGACACCCAGCCCTTCCGCGACGCCCACGAAGTCGCGGAAATGCTGATCGACCAGGCCATCCCGCCGGCCCCGAACTGACCCCCGGCTGAAGATCACCCCCCGCATCTTCGACGCGACCCGGGATCAATGGCCGCAGCGGTCAGCGTTGTTTTTGGGCTGCCAGTCGCCCCCCTCAAACTGACTGTGAAGAACGTGCTTCCGGCGCTCGGGTGAAGACTGAGGTCGCGGGAATCTGAAGCCGTCGACCGTCCACTGGATGCGTTCGAGACTCTGGGCGTCGTCCACCACGCACTGCCCGTGCCCTCCGCAGAAACGAACGGGAAGGGCGGCGCGGACAGCGAGGACGGTCCCGGAGCGGAGAGCGCCGCCGACGAGGCTGTACCGGGCGCAGCCGCCGCGCCCAGGTCGAGGTCGCCCGCTGCACGGCTGAGGTGTGCGTCGATCCAGCGAACAGGCGGCCGTCTGACGCGGGCTGGTGTGGTCACACGAGCCTGACCGGCCCGGCGTCGATCGGCAGGCGGACCAGGAGGTAGGGCTTGCGGCGCAGGTCCTTGCCTTCATGGAAGGGCGACAGCCGGTTGAGCTGGTTGGCGATGGCGTACAGGTGCCGGTCCGAGGCGACGGACAGGGTGTCGACCCAGAGCAGATCGCGCCCCTGGGCGAGGGTCCGGTACGTGCCGTTCGGGCTCCTGCGCCAGATCGCGTTGTGTTCCAGGTCGCCGCCGTACAGCCGCCCCTTGTCGTCGCTCTCCAGGCCGTCGGCCATCGGCTTGAACCCCAGGTCCTCGACCGTCGCCGCCACCTCGCCGTCCGTGGCGTCCGGATCGGCGAGGGCGTCGGTGGACCCACTGTGCAGCCGGCGGCTGGACAGCGGGCAGTAGTAGAGGCGCGTGCCGTCGGCGCTGAGAGCGATGCCGTCGGAGCCGGTCTCGTAGTACGTGGGCTCGCCGCCCGCGGGACGGACCATGAAGGGCTCGCCCTCGATGACGGGAAGGAACTGCTTGTCCGGGAGTGCCGAGGGGTGCCCGGTCAGCCGCCGCCAGGAGCGGCCCGTGGCGAGGTCGACCACGATGATGCCGTTGGAGCCGCCCGAGTCGGTGATGAACGCCATGCCCTCGGCGCCGCGCCGCAGGTCGAAGCGCACGTCGTTGGGGTAGCTGTTCGCCGGCACCACCTCGGGCGGGAAGAGGATCTTCCGTACGATCCGGTCGGTGCGCAGGTCGACCGCCACGAGCTTGGGACCGCCGTAGGAGGACCCGGCGAACCCCGGGCTTCCGGTGTCGAGGATCCACAGCCGGTCGGCCGGGTCGACGACGACGCTCTGCACCGACTGGAAGTGCCCGGCCAGGTCCGAGGCGTCCTGACGGTTCACCTCGGTATCGGGATAGGCCACCGGCTTCCCGCCCCGCAGTTCGGCGACGGTGAACGGGACGTCGTCGCCCCAGCGGGGAAAGTTGACGAAGACCCGGCCGCGGCGCGAGACGGTGACACCCGTCGGCATCGCGCCCCAGAAGCGGGCAACGACCTCGTAGTGACCGGCTGTTGAACCGGAGGGGGAGGCGGAGGCGGGTCCGGCGAGCTGGGTGGCGGCCAGCGACGCGGTGGTCGCCGTAAGGAACGTACGTCGTTTCATGCGAGCGTCTCCTGCTGGGTCAAGTCGCCGGAGGGCACGGCGAGTTGCCGCATCACCTCGGCGCGTGAGGGGATCGGCCGGTGGGGGCCGCCGCCTTGAGCAGCGCTGTCCGCCGGGGACATCGCCTGCGGCTGCCGCCAACTCCTGGAAGGGGAACGGGGCCAAACGCCCGGCGGAAGTGGTGCTCTCGGGTCTACCGGGCTGCCGGGCGGGTCTTCGCGACCATGCTGCGGTCCCCCGAGGAGACCATCACGTGAATGGGTACGGTGCTGACGCTCATGAGCGTCGCAAGGCCCCGGCGGCCCTGCTGGCGGGCGAGCGCCGGACCCATGAGGTGCATCAGGGAGGTGAGGGCCGGCATCGGACGCCCGAAGAGTGTGATCTCCGTGATGCGTGCCTCGTCGTCGAGCCGCAGCATCTGCACCTCCTCGAACGACTGGGAACCCACTCGCGCCCGGTAGACCAGGGCGTACGTGTCGCCCTCGCCGGTCTGGGTGTGGTAGCGGACGTCCTTGACCGCCGCGAACGCCACGGTCAGGAAGTCGCGCAGCTGGTCAGATCCCTCGAATCGGAACTGGTCGGTGAGCGGCGAGCTGAGCACGACGTCCGGGCTCAGGCACGCGACCGCGGCTTCGACATCACCGCGTTCCTCGGCGGAGCGCCAGCGCGCGACGGTAGCGGCGGCGGAGTGCAGGATCTCGGACACGGGTCTCTCCCGGAATCAACGGCGCGAACGGGTTTGTGGGTGGCGGAGTGCGCGGGTGGCGGGTGTCAGCCGGTGAGCTTGTTCATCGTGCGGACCTGCTTGTCCAGGACCCAGGCGGGAACGAAGCGGAGCATGCGTGCGCGTCCGGCCATGGGGCCGGCGGCGTAGCGCAGTTTCGGCTTCGCGTCGGTCACTGCCGCGACGACCGCCTTGGCGACCACGGCGGGGTCGTCACCGCCCTTGATCGCCTCCGCCATCAGGCGGTCGAAGATGTGCCGCTGGTCCGCGTAGACCTGCAGGGGCGTGTCGGGCTTGGCGCTGTTGGCCTCGAACCCGGTGTCGGTGTAGGCGGGTTCGACGATGAGCGAGCGGACGCCGTACTGCCGGACCTCGTGGTCCAGGGACTGGGAGTAGCCCTCGATCGCGTGCTTGGACGCGCCGTAGACGGCCATGTAGGGAGCGGGGATGAACCCCTGCACGGACGAGAGGTTGATGATGCGCCCGCGCCCCCGGGCGCGCATGTGCGGCAGGACCTCCTTCACCATGCGCATGACCCCGAAGACGTTGATGTCGAAGACGCCCTGGGCCTGCGCGAGGGAGGTCTCCTCGGCCGCGCCGATCGAGCCGACGCCTGCGTTGTTGACCAGGACGTCGATCCGCCCGAACCGGTCGATCACCTGCTGGACCACGGCGGTGACCGACTTGTCACTGACCACGTCGAGGTCGAAGAACGTCACACCCCGGAGCGGGGTGACGCGCGAGGTGTCGCGGCCCGTGCCGGCCACCTCGAAACCAGCTGCGACCAGCGCGAGCGCGGTCTGCTTGCCAATGCCGGAGGAGGCGCCCGTCACCAGGGCCACCGGCCGATTTGTCGTCATCATGCACTCCCGAACTCACCTGGGAAACCGATTGGTTTCCCCTTGGCCTTACTGTAAAGCGATCGGTTTACATTGCGCAAGCTCAAGCACGGAACCGATCCCAGGCCGCGCCGCCGTTCGGCTTCAGGTGGAGCTGACCGGCACGCGCCGGCATGGCGGCACGCGCCGGATGAGCAGGCAGGAGAGACGCGACAGCACCATCCGCGCGCTGTGATCGTCGAGTTCGCGCTCAACGGCTACTACGGCACCCCTGCCGAGGCGATTGCCAAGCGTGCCGGTGCCACGCAGCCGTACCCCTTCCGACTCATCCCAGGCGAGAAGGCGATCGCCGCCTTGACGCGGAGCACGGAAGACGCCCGAATGGCGGTCGAGAGCATGGGCGCCACCGGGCCGCTCAGCCCGATCGCCTTGCGTCGTTTCCGGATGGTCGATGGGCGCGGCCACGAACCATGGCGGGCCCGTTGCGTCGTGGGAGCTGCTGGACGATGGGGATCACTCACTGCCTGCGCTCCCGCTGGCGCGCCCGGGACCTGGCCCGCGCTGGACCCGACCCTGCCGTTGTCGCTGGGCGCCTGCAAATGCCCAGGCCCGCTAGGTGCCCTGTGTCTCTCGACTGCAGTCACTTCCGTATTCGCGCGAGGGACGCATTCGGCAGGCTCGAGTGCTGCGCGTAGCCATGATCGTCAGGCAAACCCGCCCGACAGTCGGCGAGTGCGCCGGGCCGCTGAAACAGGGGCCGCGGGCTATCGTCCGATGCGGAAAGCTCCTGCAGGCGTCCGGGCCTGCGGGGTCAGGGCTGATCGCTGATGGCTCGATAGGCCGCGGTGAACAGGGTGTGGCACAGGTCGATCAGTTCTTCGACGGTGGCGTTCTGGTGGCCGAGCGTCCAGTCCACGAGGAGTTCGTTGACTCCTCCGACCAGGCTCATCGCGGTCATGGTGAGCCGGTTGGAGGAGGCTGCCGGGCCGGGGGGCGGTCCGACGACGGCGGCGACCAGTGCTGCGAATTCGTGCAGCACCTCACGGCGGCGCACTTCGAGGCGGGGGCTGGCGCCCACGACCTCGATGAGCACCAGGCGGGCCTTGCGGGCGTCGCCGGCCAGTGTGCGGATGAACACCTCGAGTCCGGCGCGAAGTTGGGCGTCGACATCGGGTGCGGCAGCGGCTGCGGCCTGCGCGGTTTCGGCTGCGATCGTAGCGATCAGCTCGTTGTAGACCCCGGCGAGAAGGTCCTCGCGGTCGCGGAACGACTCGTAGAAGTAGCGCTCGGTCAGTCCGGCATGCGAGCACACCTGCTTGACGGAGACCGAGGCGTATCCGGCCGTGCCGAACAGGTCGAGGCCCGCCTGGATGAGGCGGGTGCGGCGTTCCTGCTGTCGTTGCGCCGCGTCGCGTCCGCCGTAGCGCCGCCCGGTGGTCTGCGTGCTGGTCATTTCTCCCCTTCGCAGAGGTGTTGACACCGGTGTGCTCTGAACTGACACTCTAGCTTGTCAGTTCATCTGACATGGCTTCGTGTCAGAAGTGCGTGGGGTCGCTTGTCGTTCGGCGCTCCGCCTCGTGCTCAGGGCAAGGAAGGGGCTCGACGACCGTGGCAGCACCGCCCAAGTACCCGTACAGGCCCAGCCGAAGAGACCGCGACAGGCTCCCCCGCACGAAACCGCTGACCGGCCGAGTGATCGCGGTCACCGGTGCGGGCCGCGGAATCGGGCGTGCCGTCGCGGCCCGGCTCGCCGCGGCCGGAGCCGCCGTGGCGATCGGCGATCTCGACGCGGAGCTCGCCATGGAGACGGCCGGCGCCATCGGCGCGCATCCCGGTGGCCGACCGCTCGGGCTGCCTCTCGACGTCACCGACACACCGTCCTTCGAGGACTTCCTGCGCACTGTCGAGACCCAGCTGGGGCCGATCGACGTACTGATCAACAACGCCGGAATCATGTGGGTGGGCCCCTTCGAGGAGGAACCGGAGGAAGCCGCCCTGCGCCAGTTCGACGTCAACGTCCACGGCGTACAGCGGGGGATGAAACTCGTGATCCCGGGGATGCGGAAACGCGGTCGCGGCCACGTGGTGAACATCGCCTCCGCCGCCAGCAAGGTCGCCCCGGCCGGCGAGGCGACCTACGCGGCGACGAAGCACGCCGTCCACGGCTACAGCACAGCCGTCCGCGCCGAACTGCGCGGCACCGGCGTGCACGTGTCCTTGGTGATGCCCGGCGTCGTGGACACCGAGCTGGCCGTGGGCACCGCGACCGGCCCCACCCGGCGCCTGACGCCGGATCAGGTGGCCGACGCGGTGCTCGACGTCGTGCTGCGCCCGCGGTTCGAGGTCTTCGTTCCCCGCCAGGTGGCCGCCCTGACCCGGCTGGCCGCGGTGCTGCCGGGCCGTGCCCGCGACGCCCTGCATCACCACCTTGTCCCCGACCAGCTCGCCGCCCTGTCCGACCGGTCGGTCCGCGCGGCCTACGAGCAGCGCACCCGGACCGCCCGACTGCCCGAAGGATGAGCCCGTGACCACCACGCCCACGCCGGCGACGTCCAACGCGAAGAAGGCCCAGGACGCCGCCGCTCCGCGTCCCATCCCCGAATTCGAGGGTGTCCACGACGTATGGCCCCGCGGTGACCGGCTGCGCGCGGTGCGCAGCGCCGCGGCCACCTACCGTGAGCGGTTCGTCCAGCAGGGCCGCATCCACGCCGTCCGCAGTTTCGACATCGCCGCCGCCCCGTACCCGACCCGGTTCGGCTTCCACGGCGCCGCGCTCGCCGTCAACCCGTTCGTGAGCATCGTCAACCGGATGCTCGTCGTGCAGTTCGACGGCTTCGACGGTGAGCCGAAAACACTGGTGTGGGAGCCGACCGTCGCCGCCGGAACGGCTCAAGCGCCGTTCTACGCCCAGCTCAAGCGGCTGGCGGGGGACTTTCTCACCGAGCACGTCTTCGCCCGCTACTACCAGGACCCGAACACCGTCCTGCCCTCCTGCGGTCTGCGCCCCGAGGACGTGGACTTCGTCAGCTTCGACCACCTGCACGTCCAGGACGTGCGCATGATCATGGGAAGTACCAGCACGATTCCCGGCGAACGGGCGCCCCGCGAAGCGCTGTTCCCGCGCGCCCGGCTGCTGGTGCACCGCAGGGAACTGGGCACCTTCGAGTCGACGCACCCGATGCAGTGGGCCTGGTACGTCGACGGAGGCATGGACGGCGTACTGGACGAGCGCATCACCGCCTTCGACGGCGATGTCGAACTCGGTGTCGGCGTCAGCCTGCTGTGGACCCCCGGCCATACGGACGGCAACCACTCCCTGGTGCTGAACACCCCCGACGGGGTGTGGGTCTCCTCCGAGAACGGCATCTCGGCCGACAACTGGCAGCCCGAGCTCTCCCACATCCCCGGGGTGCGCCGCCACGCCACGTTCTACGGCCGTGAGGTGGTGCCCAACGCCAACACCCTGGAGGACTCCCTCGACCAGTACGACTCCATGGTCAAGGAGAAGACCCTCGCCGACCCCAGCCGACGCGATCCGCGCTGGCTGCAGATCCTGCCCTCCTCGGAGCTGGCCCCCTTCAAGCGGCAGTGGCCTGTGCTGCCCAGCTTCGTCCACGGCGGTCTGAACTACGGCGAACTGACCCCTGCCGGTGGTGGCCGGTGACCGGCCCGGCCGCCCGCCGGATCGCCGTGGACGGCGTGGACGGTGTGGAGTTGGCCGCCTACCAGTGGGGAGCGCCCACGGCTCCTCCGGTGGTGCTGGTCCACGGCTATCCGGACACCAGCGCCGTGTGGCACCCCGTCGCCGAGCGCCTGGCCGACCGCTTTCACGTCACCGCCTTCGATGTGCGAGGAGCCGGTGCCTCCCAGCGGCCCAGGGGGCTGCGCGCTTACCGGCTGTCCCGCCTGGAAGCCGACTTGGCGGCGGTTCTCGACGCCGTGAGCCCCGACCGCCCGGTGCACCTGGTCGGACACGACTGGGGATCGATCCACTCCTGGGAGTCGGTCACCGGCACCCGCCTGGCCGGGCGGATCGCCTCGTTCACGTCCATCTCAGGACCCTGCCTGGACCACGTCGGCCACTTGATCCGGGCCCGCCTTCGGCCGCGCCATCCGGATCTGCCGAAGCTGCTGCGGCAGGCCGTACGGTCCTGGTACATCGCCTACTTCCATGTCCCGCTCCTGCCCGCCCTGACCTGGCGAGCACTGGGACACCGCTGGCGCGCCTTCCTCACCGGCTCCCAAGGCGTGCCCGGGGACACCCCCTACCCCGCGCCGACGCTGGCCCGCGACGCCGTGACGGGCGCCGCGCTGTACCGCGCCAACATGCTGCCCCGCCTGCTGCGTCCCCGGGACCGGCCGACCACCGTCCCGATCCAACTCATCATCCCCACCCGCGATTTCTGCGTCACCCCGGTGCTGTCGTACGGAGTGGAGCACTGGACGCGCCAGATACAGCGGCGCCCGATCGACGCCGGGCACTGGGTACAGCTCAGCCACCCCGAGGAGGTCGCGTCCCGGATCGCGGAATTCGCCCACCGCGTCGAGGACGGCTCCCTCGCACACACCGACCACTGACGGAGGACGAACCTGTCATGTTCCGAGCCGCACATGCCCACCCGCACCGTCCGTCCGAGCCCATCGACCATCCCATCGACCACCACGACCTGGTGCTACAACCCCGGGACGTCACCTTCGACTGGGGCGCCACCCCGCTGCACTGGCTGCCGGGTGAGCCCTTCGCGACCCACACCTTCGATGTGCTCCACCTCATGCTCCCCGAGCTAGAACGCTGGTTCGTCCGCACCTTCGAGCAGGCACTGCCACTGATCACCGATGACCGGCTGCGCGAGGACGTACGCGGGTTCATCGGCCAGGAAGCGATGCACGCCGAGGCGCATCAGGAGGTCCTGGAGCACCTGCTCACCAAGGGTCTTGACCCGGCTCCGTACACCCTGCAGTCCGAATGGATCTTCCGCAGGGTGCTCGGAGACCGGCCGGAGCTGACGCCGGCCGCCCGTCACGCGCACCTCCTCCAACGGCTCGCCCTCATCGCGGCCTTCGAGCACTTCACCGCGTACATGGGTCACTGGATTCTCAGCAACGGGCACCTTGACCGGGCTGGTGCGGACCCCGCGATGCTCGATCTGTTCCGCTGGCACGGCGCGGAGGAGGTCGAACACCGTTCGGTCGCGTTCGACCTGCTGGCGCACCTCGACCCCCGGTACCGGCGTCGAGTGGCCGGCATGCTCGTCACCGCTCCGGTGCTGACCCGGCTGTGGATCCGCGGAGTCCGCTTCCTGATGAGCGCCGACCCCGAACTCGACGACCGGGTCAAGGTCCGCTTCCGCGACTACCTGGCCGCGACCCGCAAGGACCTGTTGCCACCACCGGTCTCGTTCGCCCGCTCGGTGCTGCGCTACTTCCGCCCCGGCTACCACCCGACCCAGGAGGGCTCGACCCAGCAGGCTGTCGCCTACCTGGCGGTGTCCCCCGCTGCCCGAGCGGCTGCCCGATGACCCGGCAACCAGCGAGGCATGTGAGGCATCCCATGGACATCAGCGCACCCGTCACCCGGCCGCCGGACCTGTACGGCAGGCCGCGCGGCGACTCTTTCATGCAGGACCTGGCGGCTTTCGGCGACCACGCGGTCACGCGCCTCGCGCGGCGCAGCACTCCTCCCCGGCGCCCGCCGGCCACCGAGACGCCCGCGATCCGGGAACTGGTGGTCGCCGCCAAGCACCAGGAGGCCGAGGATGTCGTCTCCCTGCGGCTGGCAGCACCCGAGGGGGCATCCGACGGAGGAATACTCCCGCCCTGGCAGCCCGGCGCCCACATCGAACTGCGCCTGCCCTCCGGCCGTAAGCGGCAGTACTCTCTGTGCGGCGACCCTGCCGACCGGTACCGGTACCGCATCGCGGTGCGCCGCATCGCCGACGGCGGAGGCGGTTCGGCCGAGGTGCACGACACCCTCGGAGAGGGTATGCGGGTCGCCATCACCGGGCGGCCCCGGAACGCCTTCCCCTTCGCCGCCGAAGCATCCATCCTGCTCATCGCGGGCGGCATCGGCATCACCCCGATCCTGCCGATGGCTCGGGAAGCCGCCCGACGCGGGCTGGACTGGAGGCTCGTGCACACCGGCCGCAGCCGCGGCTCGATGCCCTTCGCGGCAGAGCTGGCCGAACTCGCGGCCGCAGCCCCTGACCGGGTCTCCATCCGTCCTGACGACGAGTCCGGCGTGCCCGAAGCAGCCGATCTCTTGAGCTCGATCCCGGCGGCGGGTGCGGTGTACTGCTGCGGGCCCGCGCCCATGATCGACGGCGTGCGGCGCGCGTTCGGTGGCAGCCGCGCGTCAGCCCTGCATTTCGAGCGGTTCGCCCCGGCCCCGATCACGGACGGCCGTCCCTTCGAACTTCAGCTGGGCGACACCGGGCGGGTTCTGCCGGTGCCGTACGACCGCTCCGCCCTGGATGTTCTCCACGAGGCCCTGCCGGACCTGCCGTTCTCCTGCCGCCAGGGGTTTTGCGGCACCTGCCGGGTACGGGTGGCCCAGGGCCAGGTCGATCACCGTGACCGCCGACTCACCGCCACCGAACGCGCGGCCGGCGCCATGCTGCCCTGCGTCTCGCGTGCACCGGAAGGAGAGCGGTTGGTGCTGGATGTGTGAGCGATGGCCGGGCGCCCGTCGAGGAAGTCTTGTGTGACGCCCTCGCATGCGTAACCGAGGTGTTCCGACAATGGACCGAGCGCACTGGCGCCGACGCCATCAAGCCGCCCGCCACTGCCACTCCGCGTTTGCCGGAGGCGTCCGTCGCTTTAAGGCTTGAGCACCGCCAGTACATCGTCGAGCGAAACGTCGGCGGGGTCACTCATATCGAGACCATCGAACGTCTGCCAGGTATAGGACGCCGTCCCGTCCTCCCGCAGCGGATGCAAGTCGGCCAAGTCCGGATCGTCCCGGAAGCTGTTGAAAGCCTCTTCGGACTCCCATTCAACGACAAACAGAACCTGCCGTGGCGCGAGGTCACCGGCTACGTTGTCCCGGAAACGACCAAACGCCACCATTCGACCACCATATTGCGGAGCCACTTCGGGCAGACGGCTGAAATACGCGAGGTACTTCTCCACGTCGACCACGTCAAACATATTCAGGGCGTAAAACTTCTTCTTCTGTGAATTCGCACTCATTGCCAATACCCTCTCCAGCATCAGGAAACTGGTGTTCACTGCTCTAGGCGGGCGCGATTTGCGCCATCTCGGAGACTGGCCGCGAAGAAGGTACGCCGCGCCATGGACTCACCCCACTTCCGCGACGAGAAACCGATCGGTTTCCTCATCGTAAACCGATCGGTTTTCACGCGCAAGTCCGAGCGGAGGGGCGCCGTTCGGCGTGTCCCGATGTCCGCGCGACACTTCCTCCCCGGCCGTCTACAACCTGGCGCATACCGCCGCCCACGAGTTGGAGACCCTGCACGCGCTGCACCTCATCGAAGCCATCGGCGACGAACGGCGCGAGAGTCATCAAGGCTCGGGACAACTTCAAACCCGACGCCCCTCCTCTGCCAGGAGATTGAAGACGTCGGACGGATACAGATCCGCTTCGGCCTCGGAGTCTCGAATAAGGCGTGGGTAGGGCGGGCACTCTCATTCCTCCCAGCACGAATCCAGCACGGTAGGGATGAGCAGGGGTGATGACAGGTGACGACAGGTCAGGTATCCCAGCACCACCCCAGCACGGGAAAAACCAAGGGCCCGACCCCGAAGAGCCGGACCCATTCTGACCCGCACGTTTACCAGATCAGCGACGTGGTGATACGTCACCCGCTACACGTTGAAGCGGAACTCTCAACGCAGCGCTCCCACCTGCAGAGACCTCCCTTCGAGTGATCGTATCCAGCACCCATCCAGCACCGTCTGGGCCGATCCAGCACATCCAGCACGTCAAGCCGCAGAGACAGACTCCTCCGACCCTCGACCGCAGGGCGCATGGCGTTCTGCATGACGTCCCGACAACGGTCCCACGCCTCCGGGACAAGGTGACCGTAGATGTCCACGGTGGTCTTGATCGACTTGTGGCCGAGCCAGCGAGAGACCTTGCAGATCGGTATGCCGTTGGCCAACGCGGTCGAGGCGAAGAAGTGCCACAGGCTGACGGGCGCGTACTTGGCCTTGCCCCAACCCGATTCACTCGGCTGCCGTGAGCCTCTCGTCCGCCATGCCCAGACGCGCCTGTTCCTCCTCGACGATCCGGCGTGCCAGCTCGGTGTCCGACACGTCGACCGCGTCCGGGGTGGCTTCGGCAACGGCGCTGCGACGGGCGTATGCATCGAACAGGCGTGTCTTGGCCTCCAGCATCTTCACCATGCGTTCGTCCACGCCCCCGGTGGCGAGGAGACGGTACACGCGAACCGGCCTGACCTGCCCCATACGGTGGGCCCGGGCCACCGCCTGATGTTCGATGGTCGGCTTGATCTGGGGTTCACAGATGACGACGACGGAGGCAGCCTGCATGTTGAGGCCGACGCCCGCTGCCTGGATCTGCGCCAAGAGCACCGCGGGGCCCGAGACGCCAGCGAAGTCGTCGACGATCTGCTGCCGCCGCCCGGCCGGGACGCTTCCTGTGAGCGAACCGAACACTGGAGTGCCGTCGGTGGTTCCGGCCACGAGTGCTTCCTTCACCACGCCCAGTACGTCCTTGAAATGGGAGAAGACCACCGTCTTCTGCCCGTTCTCGCCGGCCTCCTGAACGATCTCCAGGAGCCGGTCCAGCTTCGTCGACTCCTCGGGGCGCATGTACGCGGCCCTGCGCATCGCCATGAAGTTGCCGGCGCGCACGGCTTCGCGGTACACCTCCTCGTCCGATGCGCTCAGCTCCTCCCACTCGTCGGTCTGCTGCAGACTCGGGAGTTCTGTCAGTACATCCTCTTGGTTGCGCCGCAGGTAGACCGGGGCCACGGCCTTGCGGAAGGCGACCGATCCGGCCAACGCGTCCCGTTCGCTCAGGGAATCCGCGACGTCGCCGTCGAGCATCCGGACCAAGTCGCGGAACTCCACAACCCTGTTCTCCATCGGGGTTCCGGTCATGAACAGGGCGTGCCCGCAACGCTCCGCCCACAGGGCGACCGCCTGGGACCGCTTGGCCTTCGGGTTCTTCACGAAGTGCGCTTCGTCGACCACGAGCAGTCCAACCTCCCCGCCGCCCGGTACGGGAAACCCGCGCAGTGCGTCGAACGTGGTCACCGCGACTCCACCACGCCCCTTCCAGTCGGCGAACGCGTAGTGCCGATCGGGGCCGTGGAGCACCATGACACGCATGGCACTGCGGGCCTCGACCTCTCGTGTCCAGTTCACCAGGACACTCGCCGGGCAAACGACCATGAAGTGGCTCTGTCCCTCGGCGACCAGGTGTGCCAGCACAGCGATCGCCTGGATGGTCTTCCCGAGGCCCATCTCGTCTCCGAGTATCACCTTGCGTTGCGCAAGCGCGAACCGCGCGCCGAACGCCTGGTAACCGCGCAGGGAGACCCGCCGGTGCGCGTCGTCGAGGTGTTGGGTCCGTACCCGCTCGGCAATCTCGTCCGGCAGGAACCCCTCGGCGGCGGCCGCGTCCGGCAGCCGGCCGGAGATCTCGGCGAGCACGCTGTAGTACTCGGCAGAGCGGAGTTCGAAGTCCATCCAGGCCGCGATGTCGGACGAAGGCCCCCGGAGCAGGTCTACCGATGCCTGGGCCAGCAGCCCAGGCAGGCCCGCCCGCTCCGCCTCGTCCACCAGCGACCGGATCTCGGTGACCGCCGCCAACGCGCGAGCCTTCTTCTCCTGGCCCGCCAGGAACATCCGGATGCGTCCGGCGGCGGGCCTGGCGTCGGCGAGCAACGGAACGAGCCGTTCCGACAGGACGGCGGCCTTGTCGACCGCACGCCGAGCGTCCGGACCGGCCTCCACCAGTACGTGCAACGCCATGACGAGCGCGGTGGTGCTCGGTTCCGGCCGGTCCACGTCGATGTGGACGGCAACGGTCTGGTGCACAGCCTCGGAGAGTCGGCGGGCGGCGGCGAGCATATGGTCAACGGTGCGCTGCCCGACACCGGGAATCTGCCGCAACCTGTACGAGCCCGCTTCGAGGACACTGCCCAATGTGCGCAGTCCGCTCTTCTCAACGATCCCCAGCCTCAGCCGTCCTTCAGTGACGTCCTGCAGCCGAACGACAGGGATGGCGTCGAGCTCCCGCTTCACCGCTGCGTCGTGAATCGGCTTCAGTGCCGCCCGCGCCGCGTCCACGGCCCTCCCGTGGTCACCGACCACTGCCTGCGCCGCCTCGCACAGTCGCGCTCCCCTCGCGACCGTGTCCCGCTCACCCCGCCCCACGCTTCCCGCCCCTCCGTCGCCCTCGCCGGATCCTCCCACCGCCACACCGGCTCCCGACAGGCGTTCACGCAGCCCGGCGGATCGATCGGACCCCGCGAGGAGCTGTTCACACCCCAAAGACTTACGACCGCCGGTAGGATTGGCACCATGAGTAGTAGCAGGAAATACTCGATCAGTCTGCCTGAAGATCTCGCCGAGGCCGTGCGCGCCCACGTCGGGCCCGGCGGTTTCTCCGCCTACGTTGCCGAGGCTCTCGAACAGCGGGTTGCGATGGACAAGTTGCGGGAGATCGTCGCCGACTTCGAGACCGACAACGAGGAACTCACCCGCGAAGAGATCGAGGCCGCACGCGCGGTGCTGCGCCACGACCACCGACAGGCCGGCGGGGCCGCCGCCTGATGCCCGGCACCGTGCTGCTCGACAGCGAAGGGCTCTCGAAGCTCTACCGCAAGGACCGCACCGTCGTGGCTCTGGTCCAGGCGGCGTCGGAAGAGGGCATCCGTGTGGCCACCAGTGCCATGACCACCCTTGAGGCCGACTACGACCGCATCCACCAGGCCCGTATCAAGTGGGTCCTCTCCCGCGTGGACGTTCACGACGTCACCAAGGAGATCGCCGACCGGGCCGCCGTCCTTCTTCGCACCCATCACCTCCACGGCCACAAGTACGCCATCGATGCCGCTCTCGCCGCCATCGCCCACAGCGTGCCCCAGCCGGTCACGGTCCTCACTTCTGACCCCGAGGACCTGACACTCCTGTGCGGCCCTACCGTGGAAGTCGTCAAAGTCTGAGAAGTTTCACTGCCCCGCTGACCAGGCCTGAGCGGAACACTCAATACGGCGCTCCCACCTGCGGAAACGCCCTTCGGATGATCGTATCCAGCGCCCATCCAGCACCGTCTGAGCCGATCCAGCACATCCAGCACGTCAAGCCGCAGAGACACCCGGCCGCGAGGAAGACGCTGGACGCCTTTGTCCGTTCGGTCAAGGTACGCGCGCCCGAATCGGGCGTCCGCGGCGAACCCGACCACCGACGTATTCTCCTTCGCCAGCGACTCCGCCTTCGTGGAGTTCCTGTTGTCGGCCGTGCAGATGCCGGCCAACGGTTCGACGAACTCCAGCGCGCCGGCCACATGGCCGGCTGCCGCGTGGAAGCGGAAGCGGCGGGCCGGGCGTCCCATCGCCCCGTCGTCGGGAAAGAGTTCCTCCGCCCAGCCGCGGCCGGTCAGGTCGGACTCGACCGTGGGGCGCGAGAGTCCGGCGGTCTTGGCCAGCTGACTGAGCGTGGTGGGGGCACCGGCATGGCGCAGGGCGCGCAGGGCCGCCTTGGCGTTCTGCGCGCGGATGAACGCCTGGTCGGCGCCGCTGTTCTGAGGAGTCCGCATGCCGTCCCCAGGTCATTGCGCGCACGAGCGCCGCTACCGGTACGCCCAAGCGGTGGGTCGGCACCGGCAGCTTCCACGTGACCGGCCTCTCCGACCGCGACCCGCTGCACAAACTGCCGGTCGTCGAGCAGCTGGAGGCCGCGCTCTACACCGACGCCCTGGTCACCCTCGCCCCCACGCGCACCCTCCCGCCGAAGTAGCCGCCCTCCGGGACGCTGATGAGCGCCATGCATCACGGCGTCCCCAACCGGCATTGGACCGCCCGGGAGCCGGTCACCAATAGTGCTGGGCATGGGCGCAGACGCCGTGACGGAGGTTCACCGATGACCAGCTCCCCCCCACCCGGAACCACCGAGCCGGCCCGTGCCGCCTCGCCGTTGACGATCAGCGAGCAAGGCGCGTTCTGGGTCGGTGTCGGGCGCAAGCCGACCGAGGCCGGGACCGCCGCCGAGGCCGCGATGTACGTCCAGTACCAGATCCCGGCCGATCTCCGGCATCCGCTGCCCGTGGTGATGGTCCACGGGGGCGGCGGCCAGGGCTCGGACTACCTGTCGACGCCTGACGGCCGCCCCGGCTGGGCCACCCGGTTCGTCGAGGCCGGTTACGCCGTGTACGTGGTCGACCGTCCGGGGCACGGGCGCTCCCCGTACCACCCCGATGTCCTCGGGCCCATCGAGGGCGCGGCGCCGACGTACGAGTTCATCCGCTGGCTGTTCTGCGACGGGGCGGGACGACCCGTCAGCCAGTGGCCCGGCAGCGGCGAAATCGGCGACGACTGCGCGCTGGACCAGCTGATGGCGAGCCAGGGCCCGACGCTGCCCACCTTCACCGCGAACGAGGAGCAGATGCGGCGCTGCGGGGCCGAGTTGCTGGACCGGATCGGACCGGCCGTGCTGATCACCCACTCCATGGGGGCGCCCTTCGGCTGGTTGGTCGCCGATGCACGGCCCGGGCTGGTGAAGGCCGTCGTCTCCATCGAGCCGATAGGACCCCCGTTCGTCGAACTGCCCGGCCTCGGAAAGCTGGAGTGGGGGCTCACCGCGGCCCCGATCACTTACGAGCCGCCGGTGCGGACCCCGGAGGAACTGCGCACCCGGCTGCGCGAGGCCGGGGGCGACGGGCCGCAGGACTGCCTGGTCCAGGACGAACACGCCGGCCCCGTGCGGTCCCTGCCAGGGCTGCGGGGCTTCCCGATCGCCGTGGTCGCGGCCGACGCCTCACCGTTCGCGGGGTTCCAGCACGGTGTCGCCGGCTACCTCGCCCAGGCCGGTGCGGACGTCGAGTTGCTGCGCCTGGCGGACCTGGGGCTCACGGGCAACGGTCACCTGCCCATGGGTGAGAAGAACTCCGACGACGTGGCCGAGGCGCTGATGACCTGGCTGACCAAGCGGCTGGCGGCGGTGGAGGAAACCTCCCGATGACAACCGCGACAACCGTCGAGACCGAGGTGCTCATCGTGGGCAGCGGCCCCGCGGGAGCGAGCGCCGCACTGGCACTGAGCACTTATGGTGTGCCGAACGTCATGGTCACCCGCTACTCACGCCTCGCGGACACGCCCCGGGCGCACATCACCAACCAGCGCACCATGGAAGTGCTGCGTGACCTCGGTGTGGAAGAGGACGTGATCGCCCAGGCCACCCCGCAGCACCTGATGGGCAACACCGTCTTCTGCACCGCCCTCGCGGGCGAGGAGCTCGGCCGGCTGAGGTCCTGGGGCAACGAGCCGCTCGTGCAGGCCGCGCACGAGCTGGCCAGCCCCACCCGGATGTGTGACATGCCGCAGCACCTCATGGAACCGGTGCTCGTGAACGCGGCCATAGCACGCGGAAGCCAACTACGGTTCGGCACCGAGTACCTGTCGCACGAGCAGGACGCCGACGGCGTGACCGCCACGGTCCGCGACCGGCTGCGCGGCGACACGTACACTATCCGGGCCAAGTACCTGATCGGCGCGGACGGCGGCCGCAGCAAGGTGGCCGAGGACGCCGGGCTGCCGATGGGCGGCCAGATGGGCGTGGCCGGCAGCATCAACATCGTCTTCGACGCGGACCTCACCAAGTACGTGGCGCACCGCCCCGCCACCCTCTACTGGGTGCTGGCGCCCGGCGCGACCGTGGGCGGCATCGGCGCCGGTCTGGTGCGCTGCGTACGGACGTGGAACGAGTGGCTGATCGTGTGGGGCTACGACGTCGATGCCGGGCCGCCGGACCTCACCGAGGAGTACGCCCTGTCCGTCGTACGCAAGCTGATCGGCGACGACGAGATCCCGGTGACCATCAAGTCGTCCTCCGCGTGGACGGTCAACGAGATGTACGCCGAGACCTACTCGAGCGGCCGGGTGTTCTGCGCGGGCGACGCCTGCCACCGTCACCCACCGTCCAACGGGCTGGGCTCCAACACCTCCACACAGGACTCCTACAACCTGGCGTGGAAGCTGAAGCTGGTCCTGGACGGCATCGCGTCCCCGTCCCTGCTGGACACCTACAGCGACGAGCGCGCGCCGGTCGGCAAGCAGGTCGTCACCCGGGCCAACCAGTCCATCGGTGAGACGGCACCCGTCTTCGAGGCGCTCGGCGGCCTGGCGCCGCAGACCCCCGAACAGCTGTGGCGGAACATCGCCGCCCGCAAGGACGCCACTACGGAGGCCGAGGAGCAGCGGGCGCGGCTGCGGGAGGCGATCGCCTTCAAGGCATACGAGTTCAACGCCCACGGCGTGGACCTCAACCAGCGCTACACCTCCGCCGCGATCGTCCCGGACGGCACACCGGACCCCGGCTTCGCACGCGACCCCGAGCTGCACTTCCAGCCGAGCACCCGCCCCGGCGCCAAGCTCCCGCACGCCTGGCTCAGCTCCGGCACCCGCAATCTGTCCACCCTGGACCTGGGCGGAAACGGCCGGTTCACCCTGATCACCGGCATCGGCGGCGAGCCCTGGACGGAGGCCGCCCGCATCCTCGGCAAGGAGTTCGGCCTGGAGATCGCCACGGCGGTCATCGGCCCCGGCCAGGAGTACGAGGACCCGTACGGAGACTGGGCCCGGCTGCGGGAGATCGGCGACTCGGGCGCGCTGCTGGTGCGGCCGGACAACCACGTGGCCTTCCGCCGCCAGGACGCCACCGGTGACGTCACGGCCGCACTGGGGGACGCGCTCCGGCAGATTCTCGGACGGGGCTGAGCGGCCATGGACTTCACCGCGAAGACCGCGAAGACCGCGACGACGACGGCGGTGCTCGAAAGCTTCGCCCACACCTCCGATCCCCGACTGCGCGAGGTGCTGGCCTCCCTGACGCGTCACCTGCACGACTTCGTACGGGACATCGAGCCGACCCAGGCCGAGTGGGAGCGGGCGATCGACTTCCTCACCGCCACCGGGCACATGTGCGACGACACCCGGCAGGAGTTCATCCTGCTGTCGGACGTCCTGGGTGTGTCGATGCTCGTCGAGACGATCAACGACCACAAGGCGGCCGCCGCGACCGACTCCACGGTGCTCGGCCCGTTCCACATGACCGAGTCCCCGATCCGGGAACTCGGGGCCACCATCGACCTGGTCGGCGCCGGCGAGCCCTGCGTGATCAGCGGACGGGTCGTCTCCGTCGACGGCACCCCGCTGCCCGCCGCGACGCTGGACGTGTGGCAGGCCGACGACCAGGGCTTCTACGACGTCCAGCAGCCGGAGAAGCAGCCGCCTGGCAATGGGCGCGGGCTGTTCACGGCGGACGCGGACGGGCGGTTCTGGTTCCGCTCGTGCGTTCCCAGCCCGTATCCGATTCCGACGGACGGGCCTGTCGGCTCCCTGCTGGAGGCGACCGGCCGCCACCCCTACCGTCCCGCCCATGTCCACTTCATCGTGGGCGCCGAGGGGCACAGCCCGGTGACGACGCACATCTTCGTGGCGGGCAGCGACTATCTGGAGTCGGACGCCGTCTTCGCCGTGAAGGAGGGCCTGGTCGAGGAGTTCGTCGAGGTGGACTCCCCCGAGGAGGCCGCAGAGCTGGGCCTGGCCAACCCCTTCCGCCGGGCTCGCTTCGACATCGTGCTGCAACCGGTGATCGTGTGAAGGACGAGGCCCTGGACTTCACCTACCAGGCACAGCCGATGCGCGTCGTCTTCCGGTCGGGTGCGGTGCCGCGAGCGGTGCCCGACGAGGCCGCGCTTCTCGGACTGCGCCGCGTCCTCGTGCTGTGCGACGACCATGGCCTGGACACGGCCCGTGCCGTCGCCGCGTCTCTCGGCGAAGCCTGCGCCGGGCTGTACGCGGGGGCGGTGACGCACGTCCCGGTGGAGGTCGCCGACCTGGCCGTCGAAGCGGCTCGCGAAGCCCGGGCCGACGGCTGCGTGGCGGTCGGCGGCGGTTCCGTGACCGGCCTGGCCAAGGCCGTCGCGCTCAGGACCGGCGTGCCGATCGTCGCCGTCCCGACGACGTACGCCGGCTCGGAGATGACCCCCGTCTGGGGCCTGACCGAGGGCGCGGTCAAGCGCACCGGGCGCGACCCGAAGGTGTTGCCGCGCAGCGTCGTGTACGACCCGCTGCTCACGCTCACCATGCCGCCCGTGGGGTCCGCGACGAGTGGCATGAACGCGATCGCGCACGCCGTCGAGGCTCTGTACGCCCCGGACTCCACTCCGATCGTCTCCCTCATGGCGGAGGAGGGTGTGCGGGCGCTGGCCGCGGCCCTTCCCGAGAGCGTCGCCGACCCCTCGGGGCATGACGCGCGCAGCCGCGCGCTGTACGGGGCGTGGCTGTGCGGTGCCTGTCTCGGCGCGACCACCATGGGGCTGCACCACAAGCTCTGCCATGTGCTCGGCGGCACCTTCGACCTGCCGCACGCCGAGACACACGCCGTCGTCCTGCCCCATGTGCTGGCCTTCAACGCGCCGGCGGTTCCCGAGGCACTGGCGGCGCTGCGCCGGGCGCTCGATGTCCCGGATCCGGTACGCGAGTTGCACGAGCTGGGTGAGCGGCTGGGCATCCCGCGATCGCTCGCCGACCTGGGCCTGACCGCCGCCGACGTGGACCGTGCGGTCGATGTCGCTCTCGGGGCGCCGTACGCGAATCCCCGCCCGGCGTCCGCCGACGATCTGCGCGCCGTCCTGCACGCGGCCTGGGCGGGCGAGCCGCCGTACGGCGGCTGACCGCTTCTACCGGGCGAGTTCGGCGTACGGAACGCCGCTCGCACGTCGGGCCACCCGGCGTGCGAGCTCGGCGAAGGCCGGGGCGGCGGGCGAGTGACCGGCCTCCGGAAAGGCGACGGCGGCCACCAAGCCGAGGGGCTCCTTCGGAGCGACGTTCTCCACTCCCGGGTGCGGGAACATCCGGGTGGCCGACAGCGGCATCAGTCCCACCATGTGCTGGTAGGCGATCTTCGAGGACACGTCCAGGGCCGAGCGGGCGTGGGAGCCGACTGTCGGGGCGTCGTCCCCGTTTCGTCTGCCCACCCAGAAGTCGAGGCCCGGCTCGGGGGTGACCCAGGGCTGATCGAAGACCTCGGTCACGTCCACCGCGGCGGCCGAGGCCAGCGGATGCCCCTTCCACAGCGCGAGGGAAGCGGGCTCGGTGAAGATCGGTACTCGTGTCAGGCCCGGCATGTCGACGTTCAGGGGCAACAGCGCCACGTCGTACTCGCCGGCCAGCAGCGGGGCGAGCCCCTGGTGGAAGTCCGCTTCGTGTACCCGGATCGTGACTCTGGGATACCGCTCGCAGAACGCCTCGATGACCGGATGCGTCAGCTCCGCGAGAGCCACCCCGTAGAGCGCGACCCGCACCTCGTCCCGTCGCCTGGCCCGGATGGCGCCCGCGGTGGCGGAGAGCCGCTCGGCGTCGGCCAGCACCTCGCCCGCCCGTTCGAGCAGTTCCGCGCCGTCGGCGGTGAGCGCCACATGCCGTTTGTCGCGGTCGAACAGCTGGACGCCCAGCTCACGCTCGAGGGCGGCGATCGATCGCGTCAGCGCGGGCTGGGTGAGGTGCAGACGCTCGGCGGCGACCCGGTAATTCAAGGTCTCGGCGAGCGCCGAGAAATGGCGCAGG
The DNA here is from genome assembly GCF_036014015.1 of Streptomyces sp. NBC_00457. Classification (NCBI taxonomy): domain Bacteria; kingdom Bacillati; phylum Actinomycetota; class Actinomycetes; order Kitasatosporales; family Streptomycetaceae; genus Streptomyces; species Streptomyces sp. NBC_00457. Next base: position 4,120,973 of record NZ_CP107905.1, read on the forward strand.
CTCCGGAGTTCCACTCAGCCCTCCAGAAAGGCGAGGTCCACGGCGTTGTGGTCCGCGCCAGGTTACAGCGCGCTTCCCCGCACGTCACCAGGCAGAAATGTGCGGCATTCCCGTCACCCCCTCCGACCTGCTGTGATGCACGGCACTCATCAAGCCCACAGTTACCGGCATTGGACGGTCCTTCGCCGCGCTGCCAACACTCCCTTCAGGCCGACCCAGAACAGCAGCGGATGGGGTGCGAATTGTCCGAGACAACCGAGGCAGCCGAGAAAATCATCGAGATTCCGCAGCCGGAGCCGGACCTGACACCGGAGGAACTGGTGCGCCGGGCCGCCGGCATGAGGGCCTGGCTTCGTGATCATCAGGACGAGACCGAACAGCGGACCGGTATCTCCGAGGACACGCACAAGGCGTTTCTGGAGGCGGGTTTTTACCGGGCCCTTCAGCCACGCCGCTTCGGCGGCTACGAGTTCGACCTGCGGACCTACTCCCGGATGGTCACCGAGGTGGCTCGCGGCTGCCCGTCCAGCGGATGGAACCTGTGTCTGGCCGCCTCCCACAGCCTGGTGGTGGCCGGCCGTTTCCCCGAGAGCACCCAGCGCGAGGTGTTCGGGCCGGACGGCGACTTCCGGGCCCCGTTGCCGATCGCCCCGAGCGCCACAGCGACGAGGACCCCTGACGGGTACCTGGTCAACGGCCGCTGGGACTACGCCTCCGGGGTCAACGTCTCCACGCACTTCCTCGGCGGTGTGCGCATCGTCGACGAGCAGGGCGGCATGCCCACGCCGGGCCTGGTGCTCGTCCCCTCCGGCTGGCGGATGCTCGACAACTGGGGCGAGATCCTGGGCTTCCGCGGCAGCGGCTCCAACAGCGTCGTGGCCGAGGACGTCCTCGTACCGTACGAGTACGTGTCCAGGACCCACCTCCTGGCGAACGACGCCACCGGCGGACCAGGTGTCGAACTGCACGGCAACCCGATGTACGCGGGCCGGCTGATGGCGTTCTTCAACATCCAGCTGTGTTCGATCGTGGCGGGCACCGCCTTGGCCGCGGCCGACGAGTACCAGCGGATCATCACCACCAAGAACAGCCCGCTGCCCCCGTTCAAGCCGCGCAGCCACGACCCGGAACACCAGCGCAACTTCGGACTGGCCACGGCCCTGGCCGACAGCGCGCAGCGGATCATCCTGTCGGTCACCGACGACTACACCGCCTACGCGGCCCGGGGCCTGGCAGGGGGCGAGCCCTTCTCCGAACTGGACGACCAGGCCCTCTCCCTCACGGCCCGGCAGTCCGGCCAACTGGCCTGCCAGGCCGTCGAGATGCTGGCCTCGGCCAGTGGCTCCAGCGCGCTGGCGAACGGCGAGCGCATGCAGCGGTACCTGCGCGACGTCGCCACGTACAAGACGCACATCAACGCGCAGCACGGCTGGTGGGCGACGGGGTACGGCCGCTCTCTGCTCGGCGTGGAGACTCCGTCGTGAACCGGTCGACGCCCGCCGCGACGGCGCCCGGCGGCGGCCAGGCGGACGACCCCGGCCGGTTCCGGCACGTGCTCGGCCACTACCCGACGGGTGTCACGGTGGTCACCGCGAAGGAACCCGACGGCACCCCGGTCGGCATGGTGATCGGCTCGTTCGTCTCGGTGTCCCTGAACCCTCCGCTCGTCGCGTTCTTCCCCGGCCGCTCCTCCACCACCTGGCCAAGGATCATGGCCGGCGGCGCCTTCTGCGTGAATGTGCTGGCCGCCGGCCAGGAGGGTCTCTGCCGGGACGTCAGCGCCAAGGCACCCGACGTCTTCGACCGCCACCCGTGGCGCGGCGCGCCCTCGGGCAGCCCCGTCCTGGCGGGCGTCGTCGCCTGGATCGACTGCGACATCGCCGACGTGTGGACCCTCGGCGACCACTACTTCGTCCTCGGCCGGGTCCGGGAACTCGGGGTGGAGAAGGACGGCGCCGCGCCGCTGGTCTTCTCCCGGGGGCGGCTCGCCCCGTTGCCGCCCCGCCGGGACCACGACGAATCGGCCGACTACACATGGCCCGACTGGCTCTGAGAGCTCTGAGAGAAGAGAGACGCACCATGCGCAATCAAGGGCTCGGCTCGTGGCCCGCGCGGCGCGCCCGCATGGCACCGGAGGCCACCGCCGTCGTGCACGACGGTGGATCCCTGTCCTACGGAGAGCTGGCCGCGCGCGTGACGCGGCTCGCTCACGCCCTGCGTGCCCTGGGGGTCGGACACGGTGACCGGGTGGCCTACCTCGGCGCGAACCATCCGGCCCTGGCGGAAACCCTGTTCGCCACGAGCGCGCTGGGCGCCGTCTTCGTCCCGCTCAACACCCGCCTCGCGGCACCTGAGTTGGCCTTCATCCTGGGGGACGCGGGGGCGCCGGTACTGCTGTACGACGCCGAACTCACCGACATCGTCGACGCGTTCAGGGACGACGTCGAGGTGAAGCACTACGTCGAGGTGGGGAAGGCGTACGAGGAGCTACTCGCGAGCGCGCCGGACAACCCCCTGGACGAGACGGTCGGCCTCGACGAGGTGTGCATGATCCAGTACACCTCCGGCACCAGCGGCCGTCCCAAGGGCGTCATGCTCACCCACGCCAACATCGCCTGGAACTGCTTCAACATCCTGCTGGACGTGGACATCGCCTCCGACGACGTCGCTCTGGTGGTGGCACCGATGTTCCACACCGCCGCCCTCAACACCGTCTTCCTGCCGGGCTTCCTCAAAGGAGGGACGTCGGTGCTGATGCGCGGTTTCGACCCGGAAGGGGTGCTCGACGTCATCGCCGAGCACCGGGTGACAAGGATGTTCGGCGTACCCGCGATGTACCAGGCCATGGCCCGGTCGTCGCGGTGGGCGACGGCCGACCTGTCGTCGATCCGGATCCTGATGTGCGCGGCGGCACCCGTACCCAAGGCCCTCATCCACACATACCAGGACCGTGGCCTGACCTTCCTCCAGGCGTACGGCCTGACCGAGACCGCTCCCGCCGCGCTGGGCCTGCGCGCACCGGACAGCATCCGCAAGGCCGGCTCGGCCGGCACACCCTGCTTCTTCACCGACGTACGCGTGGTGCGGCCCGACCTCACCGATGTCGCACCGGGCGAGGTCGGCGAGGTGATCATCGAGGGCCTCAACGTGATGAAGGGCTACTGGCAGTGGCCCGAAGCGACCAAGGACGCCTTCATCCAAGGAAGTTGGTTCCGCTCCGGAGACGCGGCCACTGTCGACGAGGAGGGGTACGTCACGATCGTCGACCGAATCAAGGACATGTACATCTCCGGCGGGGAGAACGTCTACCCCGCAGAGGTCGAGCAACTCCTCTACCAGCATCCCGCGGTCGCCGAATGCGCGGTGATCGGCGTACCCGACGAACGATGGGGCGAGGTCGGCAGAGCGCTGGTCGTGCCCCGCGCGGGCTCCGCCGTGTCGCCCGACGACATCATGGACTCCCTGTCCGGCCGACTCGCCAAGTACAAGCTCCCGAAGTCGGTCGTCCTCGTAGACACCCTCCCCCGCAACGCCACCGGCAAGATCCTCAAGGCCCGCCTGCGCAGCCAGTACGGCTCCGTACCAGACCGCGGCGCCGAGGAGGCATGACGCCAGGCCAGGGAACCCGAACACTCCACGCCACACGGTCACCACGTCTTTCGCCAACCGTGGCGGGGGCCTCGCCTCCCTGCGGGCCCCACGCGAAAGCCGGTGGACGGCGCCGGCGCGACTTCGCCCGCATCGCCGACTGCCGCACCGGCGAGGTCACCTACACCTGGACCGACTACGGCACCTGGAGATAGATCGCGAATTCTGCCGAGAGAGTGTCGATCAGCGAGTCCTGCTCAAGCTGCTTACCCGCCGCTTCATGGACCGGGACGATGGAGACCGTGGTGCCCTTTTCCCTCTCGGCCGAAGCAGTGGTGATCTCGAAGCGGCGCAGATTGTGACGCTCCGCGCGGATTCTCGTCTCGGTGGCAGGGCCGTCCTCATGCACCGTGCACCATTCGACGACATCGCCGCTACCGAATGCCGCGAACCGCCCCTTGCCCTGTTCTCCGTGAAGGCGCCGCCCCTGCTGCCGCGTAGTCCTGGTGGCCCTCTTCCATGAGCCCCCCAGTGCGCCGAATCCCTGCTGCACGTCGTCTGGCGACATACCGTGACCGCGGTCCACCACGAGGACGCGTTCCACAGCACCCAGCGTGCTGAACTCAAGGCCCCATCGACGACGTCAGCATCCGTGTCGAGGGCGTTCCAGATGAGTTCCGTCAGGCCGGCGCGCGGACCACGGACAAGGTGGGCCAGGTGATCTCCGTCCACCTGCACAGTCAGGGAATGCACGCGTGCATGACAGCACGAGGCAAGCCACTCGTGTCCGACTTCATCCAGACGCCCACCGTCTTCCGCGCCATCACGGCTTCAACGGGCTGACCTCCAGTCAGCGTTCCTCAAGAACAGCAGAAGAGCCAACCCACCACAGCACCCATGGCCCCGGCCGGGACCCTCGCCACTCGCAAGACGGAGCGCCATCGCCTCCGCCACGTGAACGAAGGCCGTCACGGGCCACGAGGCGCCTCTCGACCGCAGGCCAGGCTCTGGACAGTGCTCGCCCCAGGGCGCTCTCATCCTCCCCAGCACGAATCCAGCACGGTAGGGATGAGCAGGGGTGATGACAGGTGACGAGAGGTCAGAAAATCCAGCACCTATCCAGCACGGTAAAAATCAAGGGGCCTGACCCCGAGAGCCAGACCCATTTGACCTGCACGTTTACCAGATCAGTGAAGTGATGCTAAGCCACCGGCTAGACATTGAAGCGGAACTCCACCACGTCCCCGTCCTGCATGACGTAGTCCTTGCCCTCCATCCGCGCCTTCCCCTTGGCACGGGCCTCCGCGACCGAGCCCGTCTCCACCAGGTCGGCGAAGGAGATGACCTCGGCCTTGATGAAGCCCTTCTGGAAGTCGGTGTGGATGACGCCGGCGGCCTCGGGGGCGGTGGCGCCCTTCTTGATGGTCCAGGCGCGGGATTCCTTGGGGCCGGCCGTCAAGTACGTCTGCAGGCCGAGGGTGTTGAAGCCGACGCGGGCGAGGGTGGCGAGGCCGGGCTCCTCGGCGCCGACCGACTCCAGCAGCTCCATCGCGTCCTCCTCGTCCAGCTCGGCGAGGTCCGCCTCCAGCTTGGCGTTGAGGAAGATCGCCTCGGCGGGGGCGACCAGGGCACGCTGCTCGTTCTTGAAGTCCTCGTCCACCAGCTCGTCCTCGTCGACGTTGAAGACGTAGAGGAAAGGCTTGGTGGTCAGGAGGTGCAGGTCGTGCAGGAGCTCCGCGCGCTCGCTGCCCTGGACGATGCCCTGGGAGAAGAGGGTGTCGCCCTTGTCCAGGATCTCCTTGGCGGCCTCGATCGCGGCGACCTTCGGCGCTACGTCCTTCTTGATCCGCGACTCCTTCTGGAGCCGGGGAAGGACCTTCTCGATGGTCTGGAGGTCCGCCAGGATCAGCTCGGTGTTGATGGTCTCGATGTCGTCCTTGGGCGAGACCTTGCCGTCGACGTGGACGACGTTCTCGTCCTTGAAGGCGCGGATGACCTGGCAGATCGCGTCGGACTCACGGATGTTCGCGAGGAACTTGTTGCCCAGGCCCTCGCCCTCGCTCGCACCGCGCACGATGCCCGCGATGTCGACGAAGTCGACGGTCGCCGGGAGGATGCGCTGGGAGGAGAAGATCTCGGCCAATTTGGTGAGCCGGGCGTCGGGGACGCCGACCACGCCCACGTTCGGCTCGATCGTGGCGAACGGGTAGTTGGCCGCCAGCACGTCGTTCTTGGTCAGGGCGTTGAACAGGGTCGACTTGCCGACATTCGGCAGACCGACGATTCCGATCGTGAGCGACACGTTGCGACTTCCCGTACGTGAGAGGACCTGAGGGATCTGAGGGGACTGAGGCGTGGAGACCTGGGCCGATCCACCAGTCTACGGGCTGCCGCACCCCGTATCGGCGTCGTATCGAACGCTTGGCCAACGTCTGTCCAACGGCGTGTCTGACGGGCTATTCGGCACATAAACCGACCTAGGTTGGTCCGGTGGAGCAACACAGGACGCGGTCCCCCCGAGACGGAACGCCACGCAGCACACCCCGGCTGCCCCCGCAGGGCCGGGGCCCGGGTGGCCGGCCTCAGGGGCGGCCGCCGGGGGCGGGCGTACGGCGGCCCGCTCCGCCGGTGGTGCTGGCCGTGCGGCGGATCGCCCGGGCCGTGCGCCGGATGCCGAACCCCCGGCTCACCGGGCTCGGCGGCGGGCTGTTCTGCGGGGTGCTGATGCTGGCGTCCGGCTGTCTCGACTCGTTGCTGTTCGGGTCGTCGACGACGGTGTACGGCGTGCTGTTCCTGCCGGTGTGCGTGCTGACGGCGGTATGGATCCGCAAGGCCGACCTGGTGACGGCGCCGGTCGTGGTGCCGATCGCCTTCGCCGTGGGGCTGCTGCCCGTCGCCGATGGGAGCGACGGGGCCGACGGGCGGCTGATGGGGTTCGTCACGGCGCTCGCCACGGAGGCGGGGTGGCTGTACGGGGGGACGCTGATCGCCGGTGTGATCGTGACGGTGCGCAGGGTCCGCTGGGTGCGCCACCGCCGACGGGTGTAGTGCCCTCCCGCCGGCCCTAGCCCTCCTTCGCCGCCCGCATCGCCGCTCCCACGATCCCCGCGTTGTTCTGCAGCTGCGCCGGCACTATCTCGGCCTTGATGCCCTCGACGAAGTGCAGGAACTTGCCCGACTTACGGCTGACACCGCCGCCGATGATGAACAGCTCCGGGGAGAACAGCATCTCCACATGGGCGAGATACGCCTGGACCCGGTGCGCCCAGTGCTCCCAGGACAGGTCGTGGTCTTCCTTGGCCTTGCTGGAGGCGCGCTTCTCCGCGTCGTGCCCGTCCAGCTCCAGGTGGCCCAGCTCGGTGTTCGGGACGAGGACGCCGTCGATGAAGAGGGCGCTGCCGATGCCGGTGCCGAAGGTGAGCATGATCACCGTGCCCCGGCGGTCGCGGCCGGCGCCGAACTGCATCTCGGCGACGCCCGCCGCGTCCGCGTCGTTGATCACGGTCACCGGGAGGCCGCCGAGCCGCTCGCCCAGCAGTGCGCGCGCGTCGGTGTCGATCCAGCTCTTGTCCACGTTGGCCGCGGTGCGGATCGTCGCCCCGCCGGTGACCACGCCCGGGAAGGTGATGCCGACCGGGCCCGTCCAGCCGAAGTGGTCGACGACCTCCTTCACCCCGTCGGCCACCGTGTCGGGCGTCGCCGGATGGGGAGTGAGCACTTTCAGGCGCTCCTGAGCGAGGTCGCCCCTGTCCAGGTCCACAGGGGCGCCCTTGATCCCGGATCCACCGATGTCCACGCCGAAGATCTGCATGGCCCTACGTTACGACGGTGGACTGACGGTCACTCCCCGGAGGTGCCGGAACCGGTGCCGGCGCCGGTCCCGGTGCCCGTTTCCGTGCCCGCCCCGCCGCGCTCCGCGACCAGCGTCGCCGCCTCCTCGCGCAGGTCACGGCGGAGTTCCTTCGGCAGGGAGAAGGTGATGGACTCCTCGGCCGCCTTCACCAACTCGACGTCCTCGAAGCCACGCTGGGCCAGCCACTCCAGCACCTGCTCGACGAGGATCTCGGGCACCGAGGCGCCGGAGGTGACACCCACCGTGGACACGCCCTCGAGCCACGCCTCGTCGATCTCGTCGGCGTAGTCCACGAGATAGGCCTCGCGGGAGCCGGCGAGCTTGGCGACCTCGACGAGCCGCTTGGAGTTGGAGGAGTTCCGGGAGCCGACCACGATGACCAGCTCGGCCTGCGCGCCCATCTCCTTCACGGCGAGCTGACGGTTCTGCGTGGCATAGCAGATGTCGTCGCTGGGCGGGGAGATGAGCTGCGGGAACTTCTCCTTGAGGGCGTCGACGGTCTCCATCGTCTCGTCGACGGAGAGCGTGGTCTGGGAGAGCCAGACGACCTTCGACTCGTCGCGGACCTCGACCTTGGCGACGTCCTCGGGGCCGTCGACCAGCTGGATGTGCTCGGGGGCCTCGCCGGACGTGCCGATGACCTCTTCGTGGCCCTCGTGCCCGATCAGGAGGATGTCGTAGTCCTCGCCGGCGAAGCGGACGGCTTCCTTGTGGACCTTGGTGACGAGCGGGCAGGTGGCGTCGATGGTGGCGAGCCGGCCGCGCTCCGCCTCTTCGTGGACGACGGGGGCGACGCCGTGCGCGGAGAACATCACGATGTTCCCCGGGGGGACCTCTTCCGTCCGTTCGACGAAGATGGCGCCCTTCTTCTCCAGGGTCTGCACGACGTACTTGTTGTGGACGATCTCGTGCCGGACATAGACGGGAGCCCCGTACTGCTCCAGGGCTTTCTCGACGGCGATCACGGCGCGGTCCACACCCGCGCAGTAGCCCCGGGGGGCGGCGAGCAGGACACGGCGGCCAGGCGAAGCAGTCATGCGTCCCATCGTAAGGCCGCGCTCGACACGACTGGCGAGGTGTGCTGTCAGCGGTGGCCGTTACGCTCGCGGCATGGCCTTGAACACGTCCGCGGAAACGCCGCTGCCCGTCGGTGAGGTGTCGCGGCTCATCGGGGGTTGGATCGACCGGCTCGGGGCGGTGTGGGTCGAGGGGCAGATCACGCAGTTGTCGCGGCGGCCGGGGGCGGGGGTCGTGTTCTTGACGTTGCGGGATCCGTCGTACGACATCTCCGTGAGCGTCACGTGTTATCGCCAGGTGTTCGATGCCGTCGCCGATGTGGTGAGTGAGGGCGCCCGGGTCGTCGTACTGGCGAAACCGGAGTGGTACGCGCCGCGGGGGCAGTTGTCGCTGCGGGCCGCCGAGATAAAGCCCGTGGGAGTGGGGGAACTGCTCGCGCGGCTCGAGCAGTTGAAGAAGGCGCTCGCAGCGGAAGGGCTGTTCGCTGCCGAGCGGAAGAAGCCGTTGCCCTTTCTGCCGCAGCTCATCGGGCTGGTCTGCGGGCGGGCCTCCGCCGCGGAACGGGATGTGCTGGAGAACGCCCGGCACCGCTGGCCGGCCGTCCGCTTCGAGGTGCGCAACGTCGCCGTGCAGGGCGTGCACGCCGTGCCGCAGGTCGTGCAGGCGGTGAAGGACCTGGACGCGATCGACGACGTGGACGTGATCATCGTCGCGCGGGGCGGCGGCAGCGTGGAGGATCTGCTGCCGTTCTCCGACGAGCAGCTCGTACGGGCGGTCGCGGCTTGTCGTACGCCCGTGGTGTCCGCCATCGGACACGAGCCCGACAACCCGCTCCTCGACTACGTCGCCGATGTGCGCGCCTCCACTCCCACGGACGCCGCCAAGAAGGTCGTACCGGACGTGGGAGAGGAATACGAGCGGGTGCGGCTGCTGCGTGACCGTGCCCGGCGGTGTGTCGAGGCGTTCATCGAGCGGGAGGAGCGGGGGCTGGCGCATGCGCTGGCCCGGCCGTCGATAGAGGATCCGCACCGCATGATCGACGAGCGGGCCGACCATGTCGCGTCCCTGACCGACCGCGGCCGGCGCACCCTCGGCCACCTCCTCGACCGCGCCGACTCGGAGCTGACGCACACCCACGCGCGTGTGGTGGGCCTCTCCCCCGCGGCGACCCTGCAGCGGGGCTATGCGGTGCTGCAGAAGGCCGACGGGCATGTGGTCCGGGATCCCGGTGAGGTGACGGCGGACGAGGCACTGCGCGCGCGGGTCGCCGAGGGTGAGTTCTCCGTACGAGTCGACGCACGAAGCGATGCATAGGGTGGGCGCATGACCAGCAAGGTGGAGGAGAGCGTGGCCGCGGGCGAGGCGCTGGGGTACGAGCAGGCTCGGGACGAGCTGATCGAGGTCGTACGGCGGCTGGAGGCGGGCGGTACGACGCTGGAGGAGTCCCTCGCGCTCTGGGAGCGGGGCGAGGAGCTGGCGAAGGTCTGCCGGCGCTGGCTGGACGGCGCGCGGGCCCGGCTGGACGCGGCGCTGGCCGAGGAGGAAGCGGCCGGGACCGAGGGCGACTCCAAGTAAAAAGCCTGGGTGAACTGTGAAGCGGATCACCACGCCCCGCTTTTTGTTGAACGTTGAACTTCACTCGCGTACCGTCGAGAACGTCAACCGGTCCACGGTCCGCTTCCGGGGCCGACGCACACACCCAGAAGGTTCACGTATGACTCTCGTTCTTGACCCCGCCGCCCAGGACCTGCTGTTCCGCGAGGCCCGCACCGCGAACACCTTCACCGACGAGCCGGTGACCGACGAGCAGGTCCAGGCGATCTACGACCTGGTCAAGTACGGCCCGACCGCCTTCAACCAGAGCCCGCTGCGCGTCACCCTCGTCCGCTCCGCCGAGGCCCGCGAGCGCCTGGTGCAGCACATGGCCGAGGGCAACCAGCCGAAGACGGCCACCGCCCCGCTGGTCGCGATCCTGGCCGCGGACAACGAGTTCCACGAGGAGCTGCCCGAGCTCTTCCCGCACTTCCCGCAGGCCAAGGACGTCTTCTTCGCCGAGCGCGCCGCTCGTGAGGGTGCCGCCGGTCTCAACGCCGCCCTCCAGGCCGCGTACTTCATCATCGGCGTCCGCGCCGCCGGTCTGGCCGCAGGCCCCATGACCGGCCTGGACTTCGAGGGCGTCCGCAAGGAGTTCCTGGACGACGACCACACCCCGCTGATGGTCGTCAACATCGGCAAGCCGGGCGACGACGCCTGGTTCCCGCGCTCCCCGCGACTGCCGTACGAGCAGGTCATCACCACCGTCTGACGGACGGCACGGCAGACGTCGTGCAGACATCCCAGACATGACGAAGGCCCCCGGCATCACCACCGCCGGGGGCCTTCGTACGTTCACTTCGTCTTGAGCGCCTGCGCCATCTCCGTCAGCAGCTCGAACGAGCCCGTGCCCGCCACCACGGTCGTCGCCCCGTCGGCCTGGTGCACGAGCGCGTCGTACCGGCCGCCGGTGTACCGGGTCCAGGTCCGGCCGCCGATCTCCTGCTTCTTGTCCGCGGCCTCCGAGCCCTGCGTGGCGTCGTCGATGAACTCCGACGGCTTCTGAGTCGACTGCTCGACCTGCACGTACTCACCGTCGGGAGTGTGGAAGCCGAGATGCCAGGTGTCGAACTCGTCCCCCTGGAAGCGGACGGAGGTCGCCTTCCAGGTCTTCGGCAGGCCCTCCGGCGCGACCACCGGGTACGCCGCCGCACGACGTGCCGTGAGCAGCTCGACGCGGTAGTCCACCCGCTTGAGGTCGGGCTCCGAGTCGTCGTGCGGGATGAAGAGGTAGATGACCCCCGCCATGATCCCGATCAGGCCCAGGGAGAGAACCATGTCCCGGACCGTCTTCTGCTTTCCGTTCGAACCTGCCACGCCCCCTATCGTCGCAGGTGCCCTGGCCTGCTCATCCGTGGGGTCCCCTGCTCATTCTGTCGGTCGGGCGATAGAGTCGTCGCCATACCCTCATCCGGCCGTCGTCGTATCAGAAAGGTGCGTGTCGATGACCGAGAATCATCATCATCTGCCGTCCGAACTCGAAGTCCCCTCCGAGGCCCCCGACCGCAACCTCGCCCTGGAACTCGTCAGGGTCACCGAAGCCGCGGCGATGGCCGCCGGCCGCTGGGTCGGGCGCGGCGACAAGAACGGCGCCGACGGTGCGGCCGTGCGCGCCATGCGGACCCTCGTCTCCACCGTGTCGATGAACGGCGTCGTCGTCATCGGCGAGGGTGAGAAGGACGAGGCCCCGATGCTCTTCAACGGGGAGCGCGTCGGTGACGGGACCGGACCCGAGTGCGACATCGCCGTCGACCCGATCGACGGGACCACGCTGACCGCCAAGGGCATGCCGAACGCGATCGCCGTGCTCGCCGCCGCGGATCGCGGCTCGATGTTCGACCCGTCCGCCGTCTTCTACATGGACAAGCTGGTCACCGGGCCCGAGGCGGCCGACTTCGTGGACATCGACGCGCCCGTCTCGGTGAACATCCGCCGGGTCGCCAAGGCGAAGCGGTCCACGCCGGAGGATGTGACCGTGGTCATCCTGGACCGGCCGCGGCACGAGGGGATCATCAAGGAGATCCGGGACGCCGGTGCGCGGATCAAGCTGATCTCGGACGGGGATGTCGCGGGGTCGATCTACGCGCTGCGTGAGGGCACCGGGGTCGACATGCTGCTCGGTATCGGCGGTACGCCGGAGGGGATCATCTCGGCCTGTGCGGTGAAGTGCCTCGGGGGGACCATTCAGGGCAAGTTGTGGCCCAAGGATGACGAGGAGCGGCGGCGGGCGGTGGATGCGGGGCATGACCTGGACCGGGTGCTGATGACCGACGACCTGGTGTCCGGGGAGAACGTGTTCTTTGTGGCGACGGGGATCACGGACGGGGAGTTGCTGCGGGGGGTGCGGTATCGGTCGGAGAACGCGACGACTGATTCCATCGTGATGCGGTCGAAGTCGGGGACGGTGCGGAGGATTGATTCTGAGCATCGGTTGAGCAAGCTGCGGGCTTATAGCGCGATTGACTTCGATCGGGCCAAATAGCTCGGGGGGCTTTGGAGCGTTCGCGGGTGCGGGTGCGCTGTGGCTGGTCGCGCAGTTCCCCGCGCCCCTATAGGTCGGCTGACTCCCCGGAGCCAGAAAGGGCGCCCCCGGTGCGGTGGGGGCGCCCCTCTTTGTTGCTCAGCCTGCCTGGGCTATGCGGTCCGTTGTTGTCCTTGCTGCCTTCTTGAGTTCCATGTCGCGGCGGCGGCGCCTTGCCAGGACCACGCGGCGTTCGGCGGCGGTGAGGCCGCCCCAGACGCCGTAGGGCTCGGGTTGCAGCAGTGCGTGCTCGCGGCACTCGACCATGACGGGGCAGCGGGCGCAGACGCGCTTGGCGGCCTCCTCGCGGGAGAGGCGTGCGGCGGTGGGTTCCTTGGAGGGGGCGAAGAACAGGCCGGCCTCGTCGCGCCGGCACACCGCCTCGGTGTGCCAAGGCGCGTCTTGGTCCCTGTCTCGCACTGGCACCCGCGGCGCCGGAGCGGCAGCTACCTGCAGGGACGAATGCGGCGGTTGCAGCACGGTCTACTCCTGACGACGGCTTCGCGAGCGAGAGACGATGCAGCAAGGGATACCCGCTGTGCGCACGCCTATGCACTGTGTTCCGAACCGCTGGAATACGGCGCTTCGTGCGCGATGCCGTGCGGCGCCGGAGACTGATCGAATCCCCTTGGATCAGGCGCCGGTTCACAACCGTCAATGATCCAGATGTTTGCGCAAACCCTTGTCGACCTTGCGGTGGACCCGGTCGAGGATGTCGGCAACCAGCTTGCCCCGCTTGGGCCTTGCCTCGATGTTGCCGAGGACGGCCCAGCCGTCGACGTAGACGACCGGCGCCTGCGATTCCGTCGAATCCAGCGTGTCCACCTCGAAGTTGCCGAGGACACCGCCGCCGGTGCCGCGCAGCGACACGTTCTCCGGGACGCGGACCTCGACGGTGCCGAAGACCGAGATGGCCTTGATCACGACCTGCTGGTACTCGAAGAGGGCCTCACTGAGGTCTATCTCCACGCAGCCGAAGATCGCGTACGCATGGATACGGCGGCCCGCGCGCCAGCGGCCCTTGCGGACGGCGCTGCTGAACACCGCGACCACGTTGTCATCGGGGTCGACCGGGATGGCGCCGGCGGTGGGGCGGTTGGGGGCGGCGGCCGGGGCCGCCCGGCGCTGGTGGGCGGCGGGCAGGTCCTGGATGAAGACGTCCAGCTCGCCCACGGTCTTGGCGGCCAGCACGCCCTCGACCCGCTCGGCGTGCTCGTCGGCGGTGAGGCGGCCCTCGGCGAGCGCCTCGCGCAGGATGTCCGCGACCCGGTCGCGGTCGGCGTCGGAGGCACGGAGCTCGGTGGCGGCGGGCGCGTTCTGCGCGGGCGCGGTGTGCTTCTGAAGGTCCACGACAGCAGCGTACCCAAACGCGATAGATCGCGACTACCCCAACTGAGGATTACCTCACAAGCTCTGCCTCCGACGCAGGTTCTACGCTGGTGGGCGCTGCCGATGGAGGTCAGCCGTCGCGTCTGTCGAGTGAGGAATGGGCGACATGCCTGAGTTCGCGTACACCGATCTGCTCCCCATGGGAGAGGACACCACCCCCTACCGGCTGGTGACCTCAGAGGGTGTCTCCACCTTCGAGGCCGACGGGCGCACCTTCCTCAAGGTCGAGCCTCAGGCGCTGCGCAAGCTCGCCGAGGAGGCCATCCACGACATCCAGCACTATCTGCGGCCCGCGCACCTCGCCCAGCTGCGGCGCATCATCGACGACCCCGAGGCGTCCGGCAACGACAAGTTCGTGGCCCTGGACCTGCTGAAGAACGCGAACATCGCGGCGGCGGGCGTGCTGCCGATGTGCCAGGACACCGGTACGGCGATCGTGATGGGCAAGCGCGGGCAGAACGTGCTGACCGAGGGGGGCGACGAAGAGGCACTCTCCCGCGGCATCTACGACGCGTACCTGAACCTCAACCTGCGGTACTCGCAGATGGCTCCGCTCACCATGTGGGACGAGAAGAACACCGGGTCGAACCTCCCCGCCCAGATCGAGCTGTACGCCACCGACGGCGGCGCCTACAAGTTCCTGTTCATGGCGAAGGGCGGCGGCTCCGCCAACAAGTCGTTCCTCTACCAGGAGACGAAGGCCGTCCTGAACGAGGCCTCCATGATGAAGTTCCTGGAGGAGAAGATCCGTTCGCTGGGTACGGCCGCCTGTCCGCCGTACCACCTGGCGATCGTGGTGGGTGGTACGAGCGCGGAGTACGCCCTCAAGACCGCCAAGTACGCCTCCGCGCACTACCTGGACGAGATCCCGGCCGAGGGCTCGCCGCTCGGGCACGGGTTCCGGGACAAGGAGCTGGAGGAGAAGGTCTTCGAGCTGACGCAGAAGATCGGGATCGGGGCGCAGTTCGGGGGGAAGTACTTCTGCCATGACGTGCGGGTGGTGCGGCTGCCGCGGCACGGTGCGTCCTGCCCGGTCGCCATCGCCGTGTCCTGCTCGGCCGACCGGCAGGCCGTCGCGAAGATCACCGCGGAGGGTGTTTTCCTGGAGCAGCTGGAGACGGACCCGGCGCGGTTCCTGCCGGAGACGACGGACGAGCATCTCGACGAGGCCTCCGACGTGGTGCGCATCGACCTCAACCAGCCGATGGACGACATTCTCGCCGAGCTGACCAAGTACCCGGTGAAGACCCGGCTTTCGCTCACCGGGCCGCTGGTGGTCGCCCGTGACATCGCGCACGCCAAGATCAAGGAGCGGCTTGACGCGGGTGAGGAGATGCCGCAGTACCTGAAGGACCACCCGGTGTACTACGCGGGGCCGGCGAAGACGCCCGAGGGGTACGCGTCCGGGTCCTTCGGGCCGACCACCGCCGGGCGCATGGACTCCTACGTCGAGCAGTTCCAGGCGGCGGGCGGGTCCAAGGTGATGCTGGCGAAGGGCAACCGTTCGCAGCAGGTCACCAACGCATGTGACGCTCACGGGGGCTTCTACCTCGGCTCCATCGGCGGCCCGGCCGCCCGCCTCGCCCAGGACTGCATCAAGAAGGTCGAGGTCGTCGAGTACGAGGAGCTCGGCATGGAGGCCGTCTGGAAGATCGAGGTCGAGGACTTCCCGGCGTTCATCGTCGTCGACGACAAGGGCAACGACTTCTTCCAGGACCCGGCGCCGGCGCCGACATTCACGTCGATCCCCGTGCGGGGACCGGGGCTGGCGTAGCGACTCCGGTGCGGCGGGGAAGAATCTCGCCCCCGCCGCCCCTACCCGTCCCATCCCCCAGGGGCTCCGCCCCTTCAACCCCGCCAGGGGGCTCCGCCCCCTGAACCCCCGCGGGGCTCCGCCCCTGCACCCCGCCGAGCCTCTGCCCCTGGACCCCACCGGGGCACCGCCCCTAGACCCCCGCGGGGCCCTGCCCCTGCACCCCGCAGGGGCTCCCCCTGGACCCCCGCGGGGCCCTGCCCCTGCACCCCGCAGGGGCTCCCCCTGGACCCCCGCGGGGCTCCGCCCCTGCACCCCGCCACGGGCTCCGTCCCCCTGGACCCCACCGGGGCTCCGCCCCCTGCACCCCGGCGCTCCCCCGCCCCTCAAACGCCGGAGGCGCTGAGGATCCGGTCAGTCCCTGACTCGGAATTCCAGCTTCTGGTAGTCCCCGTCGTCGGTTGCGTGGATGGAGCCGCGTGCCTCGTCGTAGTCGCCGGTTCCGCCGGTGATGGCGATGTCGAAGGTGGGCAGTTCCTCGGACTCCTGCGTCGGGTCGAACTGCATGAGGGCCTGGCCGGTGAGGTGGCCGCCGGGTACTGCGAACGTGCCGGTGCATTGAAGGTCGGCCGGGTTGCCGAGGCGGACTACCGTGCAGGTCACGCCGTCGCGGCCGACCTTTTCGCCGCCCTTGGTGCGATAGAGGTCGTCGGCGAAGGAGAAGGCGTCTCCGAGGCTGGGCGGTCCGCCCTCGCCGTCCTCCTGGGCGGGGACCTCCCTGGCGTAGAGCGTGAAGTCCTCGTCTCCGTCGGTGGCGGACACGGGGTGTGAGGCGCCGAGAGCGACGGCTGCGAACAGGCAGGTCCCGAACGTGGCGAGTCGCCTGAGGTTGGGGCGCATGTCCTGCCTCCTGTGGGGTGGTGGATCCCCCCTCGACCCTTCATTGTCCGACCATCACTCCGTGCTCGCCCGGTGAGCAGCCGGGTCGCCGCCCGGCCCCAGGCCCGGAACATCGCGGCGCCCCCGATCGCTATAGCCGGTATGAGCGACTACCGCATCGAGCACGACTCCATGGGCGAGGTCCGCGTCCCGGCGGACGCCAAGTGGCGGGCCCAGACCCAGCGCGCCGTCGAGAACTTCCCCATCTCCGGGCAGCGCATCGAGCGCGCGCACATCGAGGCGCTCGCGCGGATCAAGGGGGCCGCGGCGAAGGTCAACGCGCGGCTGGGGGTGCTCGACGAGGACGTCGCCGAGGCGGTCCAGGAGGCGGCCCGTGAGGTCGCCGAGGGACGGTGGGACAAGCACTTCCCGGTCGACGTGTTCCAGACCGGCTCGGGGACCTCGTCCAACATGAACACCAACGAGGTCATCGCCACGCTGGCGAGTGAGCGGCTGGGCAAGGCCGTGCATCCGAACGACCACGTCAACGCCTCGCAGTCGTCCAATGACGTCTTCCCGTCCTCCATCCACATCGCCGCCACCGCCGCCGTCACCCGCGACCTCGTCCCCGCCCTCGAACACCTCGCGGCCTCCCTCACCCGCAAGTCGGAGGAGTTCGCCGATGTCGTGAAGTCGGGGCGGACGCATCTCATGGATGCCACGCCCGTGACCCTGGGGCAGGAGTTCGGCGGGTACGCCGCCCAGATCCGGTACGGCGTCGAGCGGCTGTACGCCTCCCTCCCCCGCCTCGCCGAACTGCCCCTCGGCGGCACCGCCGTCGGCACCGGCATCAACACCCCGCCCGGTTTCTCCGCCGCCGTCATCGAGGAAGTGGCGAGGGCGACCGGGCTTCCGCTCACCGAGGCCCGCGACCACTTCGAGGCGCAGGGCGCGCGGGACGGGATCGTGGAGACGAGCGGGCAGCTGCGGACCATCGCCGTGGGGCTCACGAAGATCGCCAACGATCTGCGGTGGATGGCGTCCGGGCCGCGGACCGGGCTCGCGGAGATCAGCCTGCCCGACCTGCAGCCCGGGTCCTCGATCATGCCGGGCAAGGTCAACCCGGTCATTCCGGAAGCCGTCCTCATGGTCAGCGCCCAGGTCATCGGCAATGACGCCACCGTCGCCACCGCCGGGGCCGCCGGGAACTTCGAGCTGAACGTCATGCTGCCGGTCATCGCCAAGAACGTGTTGGAGTCGATCCGCCTGCTGGCCAACGCCTCCCGGCTGCTCGCCGACCGGACCGTGGACGGGATCGTCGCGCACCGGGAGCGGGCGCGCGAGTACGCCGAGTCGTCACCCTCCGTGGTCACCCCGCTGAACAAGTACATCGGGTACGAGGAGGCCGCCAAGGTCGCCAAGAAGGCGCTCGCGGAACGGAAGACGATCCGTCAAGTGGTGCTGGAGAGCGGATATGTGGAGCGGGGCGACCTGACCGTGGAGCAGCTGGACGAAGCGCTGGACGTGCTGCGCATGACGCACCCGTAACCAAAGGTTCCGCCCGCGTGAACCGTGACGCGCACCGCAGCGTCGTATGCCTGTGACACCTAATATCTGTGCATGCCAGACGACGGAGCGGTGAGACGAGTGGAAGCGGACGGTACGACGGCCTTCTGGGCGCCCGGGAGCCGGATCCTGTGGCGCTACCGGGAGAACGCCGGCGACCGCTTCCACATCGCCCGCCCCGTGACCGTCGTCCGGGACGACGCGGACGTCCTCGCCGTCTGGCTGGCGCCCGGCACCGAGTGTGTCAGGCCGGTGCTCGCGGACGGGACTCCCGTCCACCAGGAGCCGCTGCGGTCGCGCTACACCAAGCCGCGGACCGTACAGCGCGACCGCTGGTTCGGCACCGGTGTGCTGAAGCTGGCGCGGCCGGGCGAGCCCTGGTCGGTGTGGCTGTTCTGGGAGCCGGGCTGGCGGTTCAAGAACTGGTACGTCAACCTCGAAGAGCCGCTGGCGCGTTGGGACGGCGGGGTGGACTCCGAGGACCACTTTCTGGACATCTCCGTCCACCCGGACCGCAGTTGGCACTGGCGGGACGAGGACGAGTTCGCGCAGGCCCAGCGGGACGGACTGATGGACGCCGAAGGCGCCGAGCGGGTACGGGCGGCGGGCCGGGCCGCGGTGGAGACGATCCGCGCCTGGGGGCCGCCGTTCTCGGACGGCTGGCAGCACTGGCGCCCGGATCCGTCGTGGGCTGTACCGTCACTGCCGGAGGACTGGCACTGCACGCCCGCGCACGTGTCCACATGAGACCCTTGATGCGCCCCCGGGCCACAACCGTAGGATCGTCCTCCACAAGTGATTTACAGCAGTAACTCCCGGCACATGCGCCGGGCCTGACCATACGTCACCGAGGGGCGGCAGGACGTGAGCGAGGGGTACGAGGGCAACACCGGTACGGACCATGGTCCGTCCGCCGGTGGCACAGGAACAGCCTTTCATCACGCGGGAATTCCGTTCCTGGGGCACGTATTCCGGGTATCGGCATTTCGGCGGGACGCATTGCGCGCCTGGCGCGCAGTCATGGCCCCGGACGGACGGATTCGACACGCGTGACGGAGCAGCCGACCTCCTTCGAGCGCCCTGAGACCGGCGCCGGCCCCACGGACCCCCGCGGGGCGCTCCTGCGTACCCCCGGCGCGGGGGCGCGCGCCTCCGCCTTACCGGCACAGGCCCGCACCGGCGAGACGCCGCCCGCGGGCACGCCTGTCGGTGACACGGAGCACTCCCAGCCCGCAGCCGTCGAGCCGGATCACCACCGTCCGCGGCCCGTTCCCGAGGGGGTCGCTGTTCAGCACGGCACCGAAGACGACATGTCCCGCCAGGACCGCCGTACCGGCCAGGGGGTGGCACCCGGCCGGCCCACGCCGATGCGGCGGGACGGGGACCGGCTGCGCTTCGTCGGCGCCGCGACCCGGCGGATCGCCCGCGGTATCGACCTCGACGAGATCGTGATGGGGCTGTGCCGGGCGACCGTACCGACGTTCTCGGACGCGATCCTGGTCTATCTGCGCGACCCGCTGCCGGTCGGCGACGAGCGGCCCACCGGCCCGGTGGTGCTGCGGCTGCGCCGTACCGACCGGATCCCGGAGGAGCGGGACACCGAGGGCGGTTTCGCGCCCGTGCCGCAGGCCGAGCCGACGGATCTCACGCCGGCCGGCGCGGACCTGTGCGAGGTACTGCCCGGCGGTGCGCTGAACGAGGTGCTGCGCGGCGTGCGCCCGGTCTTCGCCGACGCCCCCGCGGCCCGCGCCGCGCTGCCCGAACTCCTCGGCGACGACGTGGCCGTACCCGGCGGCCAGCGCGCCATCCTCGCCCCGCTGCGCGGCCGGCGCCGGGTCATCGGCGCCGCGCTCTTCCTGCGCCGCCCGGAACGCATGGCCTTCGAGCCCGACGACCTCCTCGTCGCCGCCCAGCTCGCCACGCACAGCGCGCTCGGCATCGACAAGGCGGTGCTGTACGGCCGTGAGGCGTACATCGCCGACGAGCTGCAGCGCACCATGCTGCCCGAAAACTTGCCCAAGGCCACCGGCGTACGGCTGGCGTCCCGCTACCTCCCGGCCGCCGAGACCGCACGCGTCGGCGGCGACTGGTACGACGCCATCCCGCTGCCGGGCAGCCGCGTGGCGCTCGTGGTGGGCGACGTCATGGGGCACTCCATGACCTCCGCCGCGATCATGGGCCAGCTGCGCACGACGGCGCAGACCCTCGCCGGGCTCGACCTGCCGCCGCAGGAGGTCCTGCACCACCTCGACGAACAGGCCCAGCGCCTGGGCACCGACCGCATGGCGACCTGCCTGTACGCCGTCTACGACCCGGTGTCGCACCGCATCACCATCGCCAACGCCGGCCATCCGCCGCCCGTGCTGCTGCATCTCGGCGGTCGGGCGGAGGTGCTGCGGGTGCCGCCCGGCGCGCCCATCGGTGTCGGCGGCGTCGACTTCGAAGCCGTAGAGCTGGACGCGCCAGCCGGAGGGACCCTGCTCCTCTATACGGACGGGCTGGTCGAGTCCCGGCTGCGGGACGTGTGGACCGGCATAGAGCAGCTGCGCGAGAAGCTCGCCGCGACCGCGCAGCTGACCGGGCCCGACCATCCGCCGCCGCTGGAGGCGCTCTGCGACGAGGTGCTCGACATGCTCGGCCCCGGCGACCGGGACGACGACATCGCGCTGCTCGCCGCCCGCTTCGACGGGATCGCACCCAACGATGTGGCGTACTGGTTCCTGGAGCCGGAGGAGATGGCGCCCGGCAAGGCCCGGCGGCTGGCCCGGCGCGCACTCGCCCGCTGGGACATGGAGGAGCTCACCGACTCGGTGGAGCTGCTGGTCAGCGAGGTCGTGACCAATGCCGTGCGCTATGCGACCCGGCCGATCACGCTCCGGCTGCTGCGCACCGACGTACTGCGCTGCGAGGTCGGTGACGATGTGCCGCAGCTGCCGCGGCTGCGGCAGGCGCGGGCCACGGACGAGGGCGGACGCGGGTTGTATCTGGTGAACCGGCTGGCCCGGCGCTGGGGTGCGACGCGGCTGAGCACGGGGAAGGTGGTCTGGTTCGAGCTGAACCGGACTTAGACCAGATCCAAATGTTGCCGTTGTCCCGACGACGGAGTTGACTGGCTGGCGTGAGCGAAGCGACCTGACCGATCCCCCATGCAAGACGGGAGGACGCTCGTGACGCAGACACCCCAGCAGGTTCCGTACACCACGGACAACCATGGGATCCCGGTGGAGAGCGACGAGCACTCGCTGACCATCGGGTCCAACGGTCCCATCCTGCTCCAGGACCACTACCTCATCGAGAAGATGGCCCAGTTCAACCGGGAGCGGGTCCCGGAGCGTGTGGTGCACGCCAAGGGCAGTGGCGCATACGGCACCTTCGAAGTGACCAATGACGTCAGCCAGTTCACCAAGGCCGGCCTGTTCCAGCCCGGCAGGCGCACCGAGATGCTGGCGCGCTTCTCGACCGTCGCGGGTGAGCTCGGCTCCCCCGACACCTGGCGCGACCCTCGCGGCTTCGCGCTGAAGTTCTACACCGAGCACGGCAACTACGACCTGGTCGGCAACAACACGCCGGTCTTCTTCGTCCGTGATCCACAGAAGTTCCAGGACTTCATCCGCTCCCAGAAGCGCCGCCCGGACAACGGGCTGCGTGACAACAACATGCAGTGGGACTTCTGGACCCTCTCCCCCGAAAGCGCGCACATGGTGACGTGGCTGATGGGCGACCGGGGCATCCCGAAGACGTACCGCAACATGAACGGGTACTCCTCCCACACCTATATGTGGGTCAACGGCGGCGGCGAGAAGTTCTGGGTCAAGTACCACATCAAGACCGACCAGGGCATCGACTTCCTCACCCAGGCGGACGCCGACCGGCTCGCGGGCGAGGACGCCGACTGCCACCGCCGCGATCTGTTCGAGGCGATCCAGCGCGGCGAGCACCCGTCCTGGACGGTCCATGTGCAGGTGATGCCGTTCGAGGACGCCCCCGACTACCGGTTCAACCCGTTCGACCTGACCAAGGTGTGGCCGCACGGCGACTACCCGCTGATCGAGGTCGGCCGGATGACCCTCAACGAGAACCCCGAGGACTACTTCATCCATATCGAGCAGGCCGCGTTCGAGCCGTCCAACCTGGTGCCGGGCATCGGTCCGTCGCCGGACAAGATGCTGCTCGGCCGGCTCTTCTCGTACCCGGACACGCACCGTTATCGCATCGGCCCCAACTATGCGCAGCTGCCGCCGAACCGGCCCCGCTCGGCGGTCAACTCGTACGCGAAGGACGGCCCGATGCGGTACGAGCCCGCCCGCACGGGTGCTCCGTACGCGCCCAACTCGTACGGCGGTCCGGCCGCGGCGGTCCAGCAGTTCGGTGATGTCGCCGGGTGGCAGGCGGCGGGGGAGATGGTGCGGGAGGCGTACAAGCTGCACCGCGAGGACGACGACTTCGGCCAGCCGGGGACGATGGTTCGGCAGGTGCTGGACGATGCGGCCCGCGGGCGGCTGGTCTCCAATGTCAGCGGGCACCTGAAGCAGGGGGTTACGCGGCCGGTGGTGGAGCGTGCTGTGCAGTACTGGCGCAACATCGACAAGGAGATCGGGGATCGGATCGCGCACGAGGTCAACGGGAGGTAGGCGCTCTGTTCGGGGGGCGCAGTGTTGTTGTGCGGCGGCGGGTCGTGGGGGCTGGTCGCGCCCACGCGGCGGAGCCGCATATCGATACAGCCCCGCGCCCCTAAGTCGGTCGGGGCGCCCAGCGATTGCCGGGCGCCCCCTGCCTAAAGTCCCGGATCCGGGTCTATCGGGTCCTCCGGATCGCCGTCCGGCGGTGGTGGTGACGTCGTGGGTGTCTGGCTCGGGGTCTGAGAGGGCGTCTGACTCGGGGTCTGAGAGGGTGTCTGGCTCGGAGTCTGAGAGGGCGGGGCCTCGCTGGTCGGCTCCTCCGACGTCGGCTCGTCGCTCGGGGTCTCGGTGGGCTGCTGGGTGGGCGTCGGGGTCGGAGTCGGCTCCACGCCCGCGCCCTGGGTGGTGTCCAGGTCGAACTCGGCGTCCGTCTTGGTCACGCCGAACATGTACGCCGCCCAGATCTGGGCCGGGATCCCGCCGCCGTTGACCCTGCCCTTGCCCGGCAGGGTGCCGGTCGCGCCCTTCATGTCGACCTGGTTGCCCTCCTTGATCTTGCCGCGGGTCTTGGCGGCTTCGCCGAACATGCCGACCGAGGTCACCAGGTCCGGCGTGTAGCCGGTGAACCAGGCCGACTTGCCGAAGTCGGAGGTACCCGTCTTGCCGGCGACCTCCTGGCCGTCGCGGGCCGGGTTGTCGCGCACCGACTTGCGGGCCGTACCGTCGTCGACCACGCCGGTCAGCACCGAGGTCACGGTGTCGGCGGCCTCCCGGCTGATCACCTGCTCGCCGATCGGGTCCGGCATCTTGATCGTCCGGTCGTTCTGCTCGGCCGACGCGATGAGGGTCGGGGTGACCTTCTTGCCGTGGTTGTCGAGGGTGGCGTAGACCCCGGCCATCTGCAGCGGGCTGGCGCCCATGGTGCCGAGGGTGTGTGAGGCCCGCGGCGTCAGATCCGCGGTGTCCATGCCGAGCTTGGTGGCCGTCTCCATCATCTTGTCCAGGCCGACGTCGATGCCCATCTGCGCGAACACCGAGTTGATGGACTTGTTCGTCGCCGTCTGCACGGTGACGTCGCCGTAGTCGACGTCGTCCTCGTTCGGCGGGGCGAAACCGATCTTCTTGCCGTCGGCCACGACGGGCCGCTTGCTCGTGCCGTCGTAGACCGTGCGCGCGCCGATCGTCGTGCCGTCCTGCGTCTTGGCCTTGTTCTCCAGGGCGGCGGCGAGGATCACCGGCTTGAACGTCGACGCGGGCTGGTAGTCCGTCCTCGTCGCGTTGGAGCGGTAGTGCTTGAAGTAGTCCGCACCGCCGTAGAGGGCGACGATCTTGCCGGTCTTGGGATCGACGGAGACGGCGCCCGCCTGGATGTCCGCGTCGACGGGCCGCTTTTCGGGGTCCAGCTTGCTGATCAGCTGGGTCTTGGCCGCCTTCTCCAGCTGCGCCTGCTTCTTCTTGTCGATGTTCAGGGTGATGGTCCAGCCCTGTCCCTTCACCTGGGACTCCGCCTCGGAGCGGGAGAGACCTTCCTGCTTCATCAGCTGGTTCTCGAGCTGTGTGTTGGCGAGCTCGACCAGATAGCCCTTCTGCCCCTCGAGACCGGCGGCGGCCTTCGGTGGCTCCGGCACCGGGAACTCCATGGCCTGGCGCTTGGCGGAGTCCAGCCAGTCCATCTCGACCATGTTGTCCAGGACGTAGTTCCAGCGCTCCTTCACCAGTTTCTTACCGGTTTCGGAGGCGACGGCCCAGTCGTAGGTGCTCGGGGCCTGGAGGAGAGCGGAGAGGTACGCGCCCTGCTCGACCGAGAGATCCTCGGCATCGACCCGGTAGTACGCCTGCGCGGCGGCCTGGATGCCGTAGGCGTTGCGGCCGAAGTAGCTGGTGTTGAGGTAGCCCGCGAGGATGTCGTCCTTGGACATCTGGCGGTCCACCTTCAGGGAGATGACGATTTCCTGCAGCTTGCGGGAGACCGTCTGTTCCTGGCTCAGGTAGTAGTTCTTGACGTACTGCTGCGTGATCGTCGAACCACCCTGGGCGCCCTTGCCGGACAGCGTGTTGAACACACCGCGGGCCGTGCCCTTCAGGTCGATGCCGGCGTCGTTGTAGAAGGTCTTGTTCTCGGCGGCGACGAAGGTGTTCCGGACGTCCTTGGGCACCTCGGACAGGTCCACGATCTCGCGGTTGACCTTGCCGTCGCGGGCCAGGACATCGCCGTTGCTGTACTTGTAGACGTTGCTCTGGAGCTTCGCGGCCTGCGCCGCCGCGTTGCCGTCGGGGACGTCGACGACCAGGTACAGCACGATGAAGCCGCCGATGCCGAGCAGGCAGACGCCGAGGAACGTGCCGAGCAGCTTCTTCCACGTGAACAACCGGCGTATGAAGCTCTTGCCGTCGTTCTTCCCGGGCGCTCGACGCGAGCGGCGCCTGGGCGCGGCGCGGTGGCCACCGCGCTGCCGCGCTCGTCTCTCTTCCGCTCGTCCCATGGCTCCGTCTGCTCCGCTTCCGTCGTCGGCTGTCACACAGGTTGCACGCTCAGGTCAGCTCAGAAAGCTAACACCGCCGTATGTGACAAAGGGCGTGCGATCCGGGCTTTTACGGACGTGAGAATCAGCACCTGTCCCAACAGAACCGACGACTGAGAGGCGGTTAGGGTTGCTGTCGTGGGGTAATCTGATATCAGTTAGATAGGACGAAGCTAAGCGAGCAACAGCTCCATCGAGAACCGGGGGAACACCCATGACCACGCACGACACCGCACCCGACCTCCCCGACATGCCCGAACCGCGCGTCCGCGAATTCGCCGCGCACAGCATCGGCGGCGGGCTCGCGCTGCTGCTCGGTCTCGTCGGGCTGCTGGGCGGGATCGGGATGATCGTGGCCGCTACGGCGGTCTCCGGGGCCGGCGGCAAGGCCGCGCTGATCGTCGGCGGCATCGTCGTCGCCATCGCCGCGTTCCTCGCGATGTGCGGGCTGAACATGGTGGCGCCCGGCGAGGCCCGCGTGGTCCAGCTCTTCGGGCGGTACCGGGGGACGATCCGGCAGGACGGGCTGCGCTGGGTGAACCCGCTGACGTCACGCACCAAGATCTCGACCCGGGTACGCAATCACGAGACCGCGGTCCTGAAGGTCAACGACGCCTACGGCAACCCGATCGAACTCGCCGCGGTCGTCGTATGGAAGGTGCAGGACACCGCCCAGGCCACCTTCGAGGTCGACGACTACTTCGAGTTCGTCTCCACGCAGACGGAGGCGGCCGTCCGGCACATCGCCATCGAGTACCCGTACGACGCCCATGACGAGGAAGGGCTGTCGCTGCGCGGCAACGCCGAGGAGATCACGGAGAAGCTCGCTGTCGAGCTGCACGCGCGCGTGGAGGCGGCCGGCGTCCAGATCATCGAGTCCCGCTTCACGCACCTCGCCTACGCGCCGGAGATCGCCTCGGCGATGCTCCAGCGGCAGCAGGCGGGCGCGGTCGTCGCCGCGCGGCGGCAGATCGTGGACGGGGCGGTCGGGATGGTCGAGGCGGCGCTCGCCCGGATCACCGAGCAGGACATCGTGGAGCTGGACTCTGAGCGGAAGGCGGCGATGGTGTCCAACCTGATGGTCGTGCTGTGCGAGGACCGCTCGGTGCAGCCGGTGCTCAACACGGGGACCCTTTACCAGTGACGGATCCTTCTGAGGCTTCCTCGAAGAACGAGCCCTCCTCGACGAATGAGGCCTCCTCGGAGAAGCGGCGGCCGCAGCAGCGCAAGCAGGTGCTGCTGCGGCTGGACCCGTCGGTGTACGAGGCGCTGGCGCGGTGGGCCGGGGACGAACTGCGGTCGGCCAATGCGCAGATCGAGTTCCTGCTGCGGAAGGCGCTGGCGGAGGCGGGCCGGCTGCCGGGTGAGGCACGTCCGATTCCGCGTCGTGGACGTCCGCCCTCGCAGCAGTAGCAGAACCGTGACAATCACGCCCCACCTGCACCGCCGTACGCCCCGTGGCGCCCTACACACTCGACGTATACACGCGGGGTATACGCGCTGTGTACAGTCCTCCTCATGTCCATCGGTCACACCCTCCTGGGGCTCCTGGAGTCCGGCCCGCGTCACGGTTACGACCTGAAGCGGGCCTTCGACGAGAAGTTCGGTCACGACCGGCCGCTGCACTACGGCCAGGTCTACTCGACGATGTCCCGGCTGCTGAAGAACGGGCTCGTCGAAGTCGACGGGATCGAGCCCGGCGGCGGTCCGGAACGCAAGCGGTACGCGATCACCGAGGCCGGCATCACCGACGTACAGCAATGGCTGGCGACGCCGGAGAAGCCGGAGCCGTATCTGCAGTCGACCCTGTACACCAAGGTCGTTCTCGCGCTGCTGACGCACCGGAACGCCGCCGACATCCTCGACACCCAGCGTTCGGAGCATCTGCGGCTGATGCGGATCCTCACCGACCGCAAGCGCAAGGGCGATCTCGCGGACCAGCTGATCTGCGACCACGCCCTGTTCCATCTGGAAGCCGATCTGCGCTGGCTGGAGCTGACGGCCGCGCGTCTGGACAAGCTCGCCGAGGCGGTGACCCGATGACCCCCGCAGGCTCCCTGCTCGTCGCGACCGATCTGCGCAAGGCGTACGGTCCGACCACGGCGCTCGACGGCGCCGAGTTCTCCATCCACCCCGGCGAGGTCGTCGCCGTCATGGGCCCCTCGGGCTCAGGAAAGTCGACTCTGCTGCACTGTCTCGCGGGCATCGTGCCGCCCGACTCCGGGTCGATCACCTACAACGGCCGTGAGATGGCCACCATGGGCGACGCCGAGCGCAGTGCGCTGCGGCGGAGCGAGTTCGGGTTCGTGTTCCAGTTCGGCCAGTTGGTGCCCGAACTCACCTGCGTCGAGAACGTCGCCCTGCCGCTGCGGCTCAACGGGACGAGCCGCAAGGAGGCCGAGAAGGCCGCCCTGTCCTGGATGGAGCGGCTGGAGGTCGACGATCTGCGCAAGAAGCGGCCCGGCGAGGTGTCCGGCGGTCAGGGGCAGCGGGTCGCCGTCGCCCGCGCGCTGGTGACCAACCCGCGTGTGTTGTTCGCCGACGAGCCGACCGGCGCGCTGGACTCGCTCAACGGCGAGCGTGTGATGGACCTGCTCACGGACGCCGCCCGGTCCACCAACGCCGCCGTCGTGCTGGTCACGCACGAGGCCCGGGTGGCCGCGTACTCGGACCGCGAGATCGTCGTACGGGACGGCAAGTCCCGGGACATGGAGCGCGTCGTATGAACGTGCGGCAGTGGACGAGGGACCTGGGCATGGGGGTCCGGTTCGCGTTCGCCGGGGGGCGCGAGGGCTGGGTCCGGGTCCTGCTGACGGGCGTCGGCGTCGGGCTCGGGGTGGCGCTGTTGCTGCTGACGACGGCGCTGCCGAGCGCGCTGGACGCCCGGAGCGCCCGGGAGGCCGCCCGGTCGGACATCAACTACGGCAGCGATGAAATGCCGAAGGCGGACAACACTCTGCTGGTCGCGGCCAGCGGTACGACCTTCCGCGACAAGACCATCCGCGGGCGGGACGTGCAGCCCGAGGGTCCGAAGGCGCCGCTGCCGCCGGGCGTCGAGAAGCTTCCGGCGGCCGGCGAGATGGTGGTCTCCCCCGCGCTGAAGAAGCTGCTCGGCTCCGACGAGGGGAAGCTGCTGCGGGAGCGGCTGCCGCAGAAGATCGTCGGGACCATCGGGGACAGCGGGCTGATCGGCCCCACCGACCTCTCCTTCTACCGGGGCGGCGAGGGCCTTGCGGCGCAGCTGACCAGCGGTGGGGTGGTGCGGATCGATGAGTACGGGCGGCAGAGCCAGGGCTCGGAGCCGCTGGACCCCGTCCTGCTCCTGCTGGTCCTCGTCGTCTTCGTGGTACTGCTGATGCCGGTCGGGGTGTTCATCGCCGCGGCCGTGCGGTTCGGCGGCGAGCGGCGGGACCGGCGGCTCGCGGCACTGCGGCTGGTCGGTTCCGACAGCCGGATGACCAAGCGGGTGGCGGCGGGCGAGGCTCTCGCGGGGGCCGCTGTCGGGCTGGTCCTCGGCACGGGCTTCTTCCTGGTCGGCCGTGAGATCGCGGGCTCCACGGAGGTGTTCGACGTCAGCGTCTTCCCGAGCTACCTCAACCCCTCGCCCGCGCTGGCCCTGCTGGTCGCGATCCTCGTGCCGGCGGCCGCGGTGCTGGTCACGCTGCTCGCGCTGCGGGGGGTCGTCATCGAGCCGCTGGGTGTCGTCCGTACGGCGAAGCCCGCGCGGCGCCGGCTGTGGTGGCGGCTGCTGCTGCCGCTGGCCGGGCTTGCGATGCTCTACCCGATGATCGGCCAGGGCCGCGACGACGGGGACTTCAACCAGTACCTCGTCATCGGCGGTGTGATGCTGCTGCTCGTCGGTGTGACCGCGCTGCTGCCGTGGATCGTCGAGACGGTGGTCGGCAAGCTCGGCTCGGGCGGCATCGCCTGGCAACTGGCCGTGCGCAGGCTCCAGTTGAGCAGCGGCACGGCGGCCCGCATGGTCAACGGCATCGCGGTCGCGGTGGCCGGGGCGATCGCGCTGCAGATGCTGTTCGCCGGGGTCGAGAGCGACTACACCAAGCCGACGGGCCAGGATGTCACCCGGGTGCAGATGCAGGTGAACCTGCCGGACGGGGTGCCTCTCGCGCAGTCCGCGTCGAAGTTCCGGGACACCGACGGGGTGCGGAAGGTCTACGCCTACACCGAGGGATACGTCAGCGACAAGGCCATGGACGGCGAGCTCAACTCCCGGGTCACCGTGGGCGACTGCGCCTCGCTGCGCGAGGTGGCGAGCCTGCCGTCGTGCCGTGACGGGGACATCTTCGCCGTGCAGGGCGCCGAGAACGGCGAGAACACGGTCGACAACGGCGTGAACACGGAGGAGCTGGCGAAGCCCGGCCGCACGGTGTACTTCGACTCGGGGTACGAGGGCGGGCCCAAGACCGAGCCACTCGCCTGGACCCTGCCGTCGACGCTGAAGAAGGCTCAGGCCCGCGTCGACATGACCGGCTCGGAGCGGGACGGCCTCATGGTCACCCCCAAGGCGCTGCCCGCGGGCGCCGTGCCCGGCATGAGCGGCCAGATCTACCTCAACCTCGACGAGTCCGTACCGGACGTGTACGACCTTGTCCGGAACACGACGGCCACGTTCGACCCGATCAACGAGCCGATGATGTGGGCCTCCACCGAGACCGCCGAGCGCTACGACTCCATCCGCACCGGCCTGTTCGTCGGCGCCGCGTGTGTCCTGGCGTTGATCGGCGCGAGCCTGCTGGTGTCGCAGCTGGAGCAGTTGCGGGAGCGCAAGAAGCTGCTGTCGGCGCTGGTCGCCTTCGGCACCCGGCGGCGCACGCTGAGCCTGTCGGTGCTGTGGCAGACGGCGATCCCGATCGCCCTCGGCCTGGTCCTGGCCTCGGTGGTAGGCCTCACGCTGGGCGCGGTACTGCTCAAGATGACGGAGACCGCGATCACCGTCGACTGGTCGAGCGTCCTGGTGATGATCGGCGCCGGCGCGGCAGTCGTCGTCGCCGTCACCCTGCTCAGCCTCCCACCACTGCTGCGACTGATGCGACCGGACGGACTGCGCACGGAGTAGCTGAGCGCTGAGCTGGAAGGGCCGCGCTGTGCCGTCGGTCGTCTGCGGCGCCGTCGTGGCTGGTCGCGCCCGCGCGGCGGAGCCGCACATTGATACAGCCCCGCGCCCCTTCGGGGCGCTGCCGAACCGCAGCGGACTTCACCCGACCTGCTCAGTCACCGTTCTCCACCACCCGCACGGGAAGCGGCCGCAGCGCCTCACGGAGCGCTGCGGCCAGTTCCTCGTATTCGGCGACGCGTGCCGCGCCCGAGCGCATGGTGAGGGCGATTCGGCGGGTCGGGGCGGGGTCGGCGAAGTAGCCGGTGAGGAGTTGGTTGCTGCGGGTCGTCTCGACCTTGACGGCGGTGCGCGGCAGCAGGGTCACGCCGAGTCCGCCCGCGACGAGCTGGACGAGGGTGGACAGCCCGGCGGTCGTGGTGGTCACCGGCGCGAGATCCAGTTCTCCATGGTGACCGCCGGCTCCGTCGGCCGTAGCCCCAAGGAGGTCCTGCGGGTCCTGGACGCCCTGCAGACCGACGAGCTGTGCCCGTGCAACTGGACCAAGGGCGAGGGCACACTGGACCCGGTCAAGCTGCTTGCCGGAGAGTGAGTGACATGTCCCTCGACACCCTCAAGTCCGCCATACCGGACTACGCCAAGGACCTGAAGCTCAACCTGGGCTCGGTCATCGGCAATTCGGACCTCCCGGCGCAGCAGCTCTGGGGCACCGTCCTCGCGACCGCCATCGCCTCCCGCTCCCCGATCGTCCTGCGCCAGCTGGCCCCCGAGGCGAAGGCGAACCTCTCGCCTCAGGCGTACACGGCGGCCAAGTCCGCCGCCGCGGTCATGGCGCTGAACAACGTCTTCTACCGCACCCGCCATCTGCTCTCCGACCACGAGTACGGCACCCTGCGCGCCGGCCTCCGGATGAACGTCATCGGCAACCCCGGCGTCGACAAGGTCGACTTCGAGCTGTGGTCCTTCGCCGTCTCCGCCATCAACGGCTGCGGCATGTGCCTCGACTCCCACGAGCAGGTCCTGCGCAAGGCGGGCGTGGACCGCGAGGTCGTCCAGGAGGCCTTCAAGATCGCCTCGGTGATCCAGGCGGTCGGCGTGACGCTGGACGCGGAAGCGGTGCTCTCCGAGTGACACCCGGCTGTCGGGGCCCCGTTCACCTCAGCGGTGAGCGGGGCCCTTTCGGTTCTACGACTGCTGCGGCGGCGTGTCCCTGGGCTGCACCGGCGCCACGTCCATGGCGGTGGCTCCCCGGGGACGCGGAG
Organism: Streptomyces sp. NBC_00457; assembly: GCF_036014015.1. Taxonomy (NCBI): domain Bacteria; kingdom Bacillati; phylum Actinomycetota; class Actinomycetes; order Kitasatosporales; family Streptomycetaceae; genus Streptomyces; species Streptomyces sp. NBC_00457. The sequence continues at coordinate 4,152,609 of NZ_CP107905.1, forward strand.
AGTGCCGCAGAGCGGCCTCCTGGGAGTACGCCTTCAGATAGCTGCCGACCGTGTTCGTCACCGCCACCAGCGGCACCGCGACGATCGCGCCGCCGATGCCCGCGACCAGGCCACCCGCCGCCACCGCCAGCACCACGGCCAGCGGATGGACGCGGACCGCCCGCCCGAGGATGAACGGCTGCAGGATGTGACCCTCGATCTGCTGGACCGCGGGCACGACCGCCAGGGTCATCACCGCGGTGAAGACGCCCTGGGTCACCAGTGCCACCACGACGGCCAGGGCGCCCGAGGCCACCGCGCCCACCAGCGGGATGAAGGAGAACAGGAAGATGAAGACGGCCAGGGGGACGGCCATCGGCACGTCCAGGAAATATATGCCGATGCCGATGAAGACGGCGTCGATCAGGGCCACCAGCACCGTGCCGCGGACGTACGCCGTGAGCGTCCGCCATGCGCGCGGGCCGGCCCCGGCGACACCGGGACGGGCGGCCGCCGGCACGAGCTTCAGCGTCCACTCCCAGATGCGCTTGCCGTCGTAGAGGAGGAACAGCGTCGAGAAGGCCGCCAGCAGTATGCCGGTGAGCGCCTCGACGATGACCGTCACGCCCTCCAGGCCCGCGGAGGTGATCTCGTCGGTGTTGGCGCCGATCGCCTCGCGCAGATTCTCGGCGATGTCGTTGATCTGCTTGTCGGTGACGTGGAACGGGCTGTTGAGCAGCCAGTTGCGCAGCTCGTCGATGCCGTCCTGGATCTGGTCGGAGAGGTTGTCGATGTTCTCCATGACCTGCCAGGTCACGAACCAGCCGATGAGCCCGATCACGACGAAGCCGAGGATCGCGGTGAGCGCGGTGGCGATGCCGCGCGGTACGCCGTACCGCCGCAGCCGCGTCACGGCGGGCTCCAGCAGCGCGGTGATCAGCAGCGCGGCCACGAAGGACAGCACGACGAGCTGGACGGCGCTGATGACCCGCATCAGCACCCAGAGCGTGCCCGCGAGGACCAGCAGCCGCCAGCCGGCCTCGGCGGCGACCCGTACTCCCCAGGGCACGGCGAGCGCGGGCTCGGGACGGTCGGGGCGGGTGGCGACCTCGGGGGCGTAGTCGGGCGGTGGCGGGACCTTCTCCAGGGTCTTCTCCGAGGTCTTGTCCGAGGTCTTGTCCGAGGTCTTCTTGGACGGACTGTCGGCAGCGACCGGCCCGACGTCGGCCCGCTCCACCTCGGCGCGGCGCTGGTCCAGCCGCTCTCCGATCTCGGTCAGTCCGGCACCCAGCCGACTGAGCCACCCTGGTACTCGCGACATGATCCGTCCCTTGCCCCCGTCTGTCCCCACCGCTCCCCCCGGAGTCGTCCGGTCCGACCGTACATGGCCTGCTGCTGAGAGCCGAAAGCCCCTCACCGAAGGACGGTGAGGGGCTCGGAAAGGTTGAGCGAACGGAAGGGCTCAGTACCAGCTGTTGGCCTGCCAGAAAGCCCAGGCGTCGCACGGGCTGCCGTAGCGGTCGTTCATGTAGCCGAGGCCCCACTTGATCTGCGTGGCCGGGTTGGTCTGCCAGTCGGAGCCGGCGGACGCGTACTTGCCGGCGGGCAGAGCCTGGAAGAGGCCGTAGGCACCGGAGGAGGGGTTGACGGCCTTGTAGTTCCAGTCGGACTCGTGGTCCACGATGTTGCTGAAGCACTGGAACTGGTCGCTCGACACCATCGACTGCGCCATCGCCTGGATCTCCGCGATGGAGTACGAGCTCTGGGGAGCGAAGTCGGAGGCGTCACGCGTGGCGCTGCGGCTCGCCGCCTCTTCCGCCTCCGCGCGTTCCTTGGCCGCCTGCGCCGCCTTCTCGGCGGCTTCCTTCTTCTCGACCGCGGACTGGGCGGCGGCCTTGCGGGCAGCCTCCTCGGCGTCCTTCTTGGCGGTAGCGTCCGCGGCGATGGCCTGAGTCTCGGCCTGCTGAGTGAGGGATGCGGTCTGGACCTGGGCCTGCTGGCCCGCGGGTATGTCCGCGAGCAGCGTCAGGTCGGCTGCCGCGGCTTCGGCGTCGTTGTTCTGTGCGGTGCTGCCCGAGGCAACGCCGACGACACTTCCGACAGCGGTGACCGCGGTGGCCGAAGCCACTGCGAATCCCCGGACCGAGATCCGGCTCACACGGTTTCCTTCCAGCATCGCCCGCTTAGGTGACCCTCGCGGACGCAATCGTGCCCCTGAACGCTGGCCTCCCAACTGCGGGGTCACGGGAGGCACGGGCCCGGTGGGCAACTCCCGTGAGGGGAGCGCCGCTTGGTGCGCGGGCGGCATACGACGTCGACTATGCAGTTGGCTGGTGTAGCTGTGGTGCCGTACCGCTGGGGGTACAGGTGTGTCGTATGCGGGGCCTGACAGGACTGAGACTCTGCCGTAACCGGACGCCGGGTGGCAATTCTGAGTTGCGTGTGAAAGCTCACATCCCGTTTGACCCAGGGGATTCTGAGAAACCGCAACACGCGAAGGCGCCGCCCAACTAGGCTCTGAGCCTTTGTTGGACGGCGCCAACTGCCAGGTAACCGGCCCTAATTGGGCATCGGCTGGCAGACCTCTCAGACCACCCCGTCTTCGAGCATTTCGGTCACAAGCGCGGCGATCTGCGACCTCTCGGACCGCGTGAGCGTGACATGCGCGAAGAGCGGATGCCCCTTCAACTTCTCGACGACGGCGACGACACCGTCGTACCGGCCGACCCGCAGATTGTCCCGCTGGGCCACGTCATGGGTGAGAATCACCCGCGAATTGGCGCCGATTCGGGACAGAACGGTCAGCAGTACGTTCCGCTCGAGGGACTGCGCCTCGTCCACGATCACGAACGCGTCGTGCAGCGAGCGTCCGCGGATGTGGGTGAGCGGCAGGATCTCCAGCATCCCGCGCGCGCTGACCTCCTCGATGACCTCGCGGCTGGTGACCGCGGACAGCGTGTCGAAGACCGCCTGAGCCCAGGGGCTCATCTTCTCGGACTCGGAACCCGGCAGATAGCCGAGCTCCTGCCCGCCCACCGCGTACAGCGGACGGAAGACCATGATCTTCTCGTGCTGACGGCGCTCCAGAACCGCTTCCAGGCCCGCGCACAGCGCCAGCGCCGACTTACCGGTGCCGGCCCGCCCGCCCATCGAGACGATCCCGACGTCCGGGTCGAGGAGCAGGTCCAGCGCGATCCGCTGCTCCGCGCTCCTGCCCTTGACGCCGAACGCCTCCCGATCCCCGCGCACCAGCCGGATGTTGCCCTCGGGCGTCACCCGCCCCAGCGCCTTGCCGCGCTCGGACTGGATGGTCAGACCGGTGTGCACGGGCAGCTCGGACGCCTCGGGGACATAGACCGTCCCCTCCTCGAAGAGGATGTCCACCTGCTCGCCGGGCAGGGTCAGTTCGGACATTCCGGTCCAGCCGGAGGCGTCCGTGATGGCAAGCTCGGCGCGGTACTCCTCGGCGAGGAGACCGACCGAGGACGCCTTGATCCTGAGCGGGAGGTCCTTGGACACGACGGTGACGTCGAACCCCTCGGCCTGCAGATTGCGGGCGACCGCGAGGATGCGGGAGTCGTTGTCCCCCAGGCGGTAGCCGGACGGCAGAACGCTGGGGTCCGAGTGGTTGAGCTCGACACGGACGGTGCCGCCGAGGTCCCCGATCGGGATGGGAGCATCGAGACGGCCATGCCGCACCCGGAAGTCGTCCAGCAGGCGCAGCGCCTGCCGGGCGAAGTACCCGAGTTCGGGATGGTGCCGTTTGGCCTCCAACTCCGTCACCACGACGATCGGCAGCACGACTTCGTGCTCGTCGAAGCGGTTCAGGGCGTTCGGGTCGGCCAGCAGGACGCTGGTGTCGAGAACATAAGTGCGCCGGTCGGGCTTGCGGCGCTTTGTGCTGGTCACCACGGAAGGACGTACCCCCTCGGAAGAGGTCGGGGAGCGACGGAGAGGAGCTGGACCGGTCGACGGCCGCATTGCACGGGCCGAGAACCGGCCCTCCGCTGCTTCGTCCGCGCGGTGAACGCACGATCGGGCTGGTGCAAAGGGCCTCCCGGGCGGACGGCCCCGTGCCGTCCGCTGAGATCCGACACCCGTGGTTCGGGTGTCGACCTGACTGGCTTATGCCCTCGAACGTGCGATGCCATGCCACGGCATATGACGGCGCGCTGGTGAACTCTTTGTTACTTCCGCCCCAGAGAGGGTGACTTTTACTTCCTCGGGTACGGCGGTTCAGCCGCCGTAACGCCGGTGGCGCGCGGCGTAGTCGCGCAGGGCGCGCAGGAAGTCGACCTTACGGAAGGCCGGCCAGAAGACCTCACAGAAGTAGTACTCCGAGTGGGCCGTCTGCCAGAGCATGAATCCGGACAACCGCTGCTCGCCGCTGGTGCGGATGACGAGGTCCGGGTCGGGCTGGGCGCCGGTATAGAGGTGCCGGCCGATGGTCTCGACGTCGACGGTGTCGGCCAGCTTCTCCAGCGAGATGCCCTTGTCGGAGGCCTCCAGCAGCATCGAGCGGACCGCGTCGGCGATCTCCTGGCGACCGCCGTAGCCGATGGCGACGTTGACGACTATGCCGTCGATGCCGGCCGTGGTCTCCTCGGCTTCCTTGAGGGTGGTCTGCATCTGCTGCGGCAGCAGGTCGAGCGTGCCGACGTGGTGGACGCGCCAGCGGCCGTCGGTGGCGAGGGTCCGTACGACGTCCTCGATGATGCCGAGGAGCGGGACGAGTTCCTCCTGCGGGCGGTCGAAGTTGTCCGTCGAGAGCAGCCAGAGGGTGACGACCTCGACGTCCGTCTCGGAGCACCAGCCGAGGAATTCCTCGATCTTCTCCGCGCCGGCGCGGTGACCGTGCACGGTGGTGGAGCCCGCTGCCTTTGCCCAGCGTCGGTTGCCGTCCATGATGACGCCGATGTGCTTGGGCACCTGAGCGTGGTCCAGGTGGCCTTCCACCCGGCGTGCGTACAGCCTGACGAGCAGGCTGCGCAGCTTGTCGCGCAGGTTCACGTGATTGTCAGCCCCTCCGTGCGGATGCGGTCCCCGCGGAGCGAGGGTACCGCCGTGGGGGTGGGGGCCTGTATTCCGGGTGCGGGTTGTTGGGGGCTGGTCGCGCAGTTCCCCGCGCCCCTTGCGGACGTTGCAGCAGGCCTGCGCCGGGAGGTGCCCTCACTCACACAAAAAAACGGGCCGGTCCGTGGGGGGGAGACGGACCGGCCCGAGGGGGGGTTTCCACCATAACCCTTTGTAAGTGATGCTGGGTGCATCGGCGTGCCACAACTACTCTCCGGAGTCGGGTGGCGACGGCACGATGGCGGCAAATAGCCCTGTTCCGGGCGGGGTCGTGGCCGGATTGCAGCGATGTGGACGGCTCGGCGAGTCGGCGTGCATCCCCCGGGCGGGTGACCCCGTCAGTGAACGTTCGCTTGACGGGGCGCGGTACCGCGCAGCCCCCTCCTCTGCGCGGTACCGGCCGCGCAGCTTTGCTGGCGCGAATTGCCTTGGTCTGAACTTACGTGAGGTGTCGGCCGGGTGCGAGCCACCTGCGATAACAATGTGGAAACTGTGCATGATCCATCAATACGAAGGGCGAATCTCTAGAAAAGCACCAATAGACCGGTTTGCGCATACTTGCCTTCCCTATCTCCTCGGCATCGCGGACAGCTTCCGGCCTACTTCCGCCCTACCGTCGTCCCATGACCTTGAGGATCGGTTGGGACGAGGCGAGCGCACGTCGGCTGGAACGGCAATTCCTGGCCAACCCTGCTCAGGCGGGTGGGGACGTGGCCGCCGTGGTCTCCGCCATGCTGGGCGCGCATGCGCAGGTGCTGTCTGCGGCGGAGTTGTCGGTGGGGGTGCGGACGGTCGGCGTGACCCGGACGGATGTGCGGGCCGCGCTCTGGGAGGACCGCTCGCTCGTGAAGACGCACGGCCCGCGCGGAACGGTGCATCTGCTCCCGGCGGACGAACTTCCCCTCTGGAGCGCCGCGTTGACGGTGATCCCGTCGGGCCCGAGCCCTTTCGCGCCCGGTGCGCGTATGACGGACGAGCAGGTGGCGCAGGTCGTGGCCGCGATCGGCGACGCGCTGGACGGCGTATGCCTGACGGTGGACGAGCTGAGCGAGGAGGTCGTGGCGCGCACGGGGCCCTGGGCCGGGGACCGGGTGATGCCCGCGTTCCAGGACATGTGGCCGCGCTGGCGTCAGGTGATGCACCGGGCGGGGCAGTCGGGTGCCCTGTGCTTCGGCCCGAACCGCGGTCGCAAGGTGACGTACACCCGCCCGCCGGCCTTCGATCCGCTGCCGCCGGAGCGGGCGCTGGGGATGCTTGTACGCCGGTATCTGCGCGCGTACGGGCCCGCGACCCCGCGGCACTTCGCGAAATGGCTTGCTGCTCCTGGGGGTTGGGCGGGCGCGCTGTTCGGCACGCTCGCGGAGGCCGGGGAGATCGAGGAGGTGGACTTCGAGGGCGGGCCGGCGTGGGTGGCGGCGGGGGACATCGGGTTTCCGGAGGGTGGCCGCCGGGCCGGCGGCGTCCGGCTGCTGCCGTACTTCGACGCGTACGGCATCGCCGCCCAGCCGCGTGAGCGACTGTTCCGGGGTCCGGCGTACGAGAGGGCTCTGGCCGGCGGTCAGGCCGGCAACTACCCCGTGCTGCTGGTCGACGGCGTGGTGGCGGGCGTGTGGCACCAACGGCGCCAGGGACGTCGTACGACCGTCACGGTGGAGCCGCTGGGGCGGCTGACGGCGCGGCAGGAACGGGAGTTGGGGCAGCAGGTGGAGCGGGTCGGGGAAGTGCTGGAGGCGCGGCCGGAGTTGGTGATCGGGACGGTGACGTCGGGCCCGCACGCGTAGGGACTCAGCCCGGCGGCCTGCGCAGCTCGAAGAGGTGGCGGGTGCTGTGGGCGACGAAGGGGCCGTGTGCCTCGATCTCGGCGTGCAGGGCGCGGAGTCGGGGCTCGTAGGCCTCGACGGTGAAGTCGGGGACCATCCAGATCACCTTGCGCAGGAAATGGACGACGGCTCCGATGTCGTAGAACTCCATACGGAGCCGTTCCGCACGTATGTCGACGACTTCGAGCCCGGCGGCCTGGGCGTCGGCGCGCTCGCGGTCGGGGTGGCGGGCGTTGCGCTGCTCCTCGGGTTGCGGCCCGAGGAAGTATTCGACGAGTTCTACGACGCTGCTGGGGCCGACGTGCTGGGCGAAGTAGGTGCCGCCGGGGCGGAGGACGCGGGCGATCTCCGGCCAGTGGGGGCGTACGGGGTGCCGGCTGACGACGAGGTCGAACGTCGCGTCCGCGAAGGGGAGCGCGGCGTCCTCGGGGGAGGCGACGACGGCGACGCCGCGGGGGCGGAGGAGGGCGGTGGCCTTGGCGACGTTGGGGGGCCAGCCTTCGGTGGCGACGGTGAGGACGGGCGGATCCGGCTGGGCGCGTGCCAGGGCGAAGTCGAGGACCTCTCCCCCGCCGGTCTGGATGTCGAGCACGGCGGCGGTGCCGCGGAGGCGGGCGGCCATGGACTCCGCGTAACGCCACGAGGGCCGCGCCTCCGTGGCCCTGCCCTCGAACCAGGAGAAGTCCCAGCCGTCGGTGGGGTGGGCCATGGCTTCTTCGACGAGGTCTTCGTAGGTGCGGCCTTCGTGGGTGCGGCCCTCGTTGATGTCGCCTTCGTCGGTGCGGCCTTCGTCGATGCCGCCTTCGTAGGCACGGCCCTCGTCGATGCCGCCTTCGTGGGCGCGGTCTTCGTCGATGCCGCCCTCGTGGGCGCGGCCCTCGTTGATGTCGCCTTCGTAGGCACGGCCCTCGTCGATGCCGCCTTCGTAGGCACGGCCCTCGTCGATGCCGCCCTCGTGGGCGCGGTCTTCGTCGATGCCGCCCTCGTGGGCGCGGCCCTCGTCGGTGCGGGAGGCGCCCGGCGTCGGGCTGCTCACGGGACCAGGGGTCGTACTTCTTCCGCTGCGAACCGTACGAACCCCTCCGGGTCGGGTTCGTCGCCGGTCGGCTGCAGGACGACCGTGTCGGCGCCGGCGTCGGCGAGGCGCTGGACGGCCTTGGCGACGGCTCCGGCGTCTCCCGCGACGCCGAGGTCCGGGACGGATGCCTCACCTTCGGCGTCGAGCTCGGCGCGGAGCCGTGCGGCGGCGCCGGGACCGGTGGCGGTGAGGAGATAGACGACGACCTTGTGCGGTTCGGTACGGCCCGCTGACTCCCGTCCCTCGTCGATGAGTTGCCGGGCACGCCGGACGCCTTCAGGGGGCGTACTCGCCGTGAGGATGGTCCCGTCGGCCGCCTCACCGGCCAGCCGCAGCGAGCGGGGCCCGGTGGCACCGGCGAGGACGGGCGGCGCGGGATCGGCGGGGGGCCAGTCGAGCGCGACGTCGTCGAGCTTGACGTACCGCCCGTCGGTCGTGATCCGCTCACCGCGCAGCAGGGTCCGCAGGGCGAGCAGGTGCTCGCGCAGCAGGGTCACGGGCGACTCGACCCGGGCGCCCACCTGCCCCATCCAGTCCTGCACGCCGTGCCCGACGCCGACGATCGGGCGCCCGGGGAACATCCGGTGCAGCGAGGCGACCTCCATCGCGGTGATGGCCACGTTCCGCAGCGGCACGGGCAGCAGCCCGACCCCGATGCGCACCCGCTCGGTCCAGGCGAGAGCGGCGGCCGCGGTCGACAACCCACCCTCGCGGAAGCAGTCCTCCCACAGCCAGAGCTCTTCAAGTCCCGTAGCGTCCGCGAGCCGGGCGATCTCCCGCAGTCGCTCGGGCGGCAGCTGAGGGCGGAACACGGCACCGAGTCCAGTCGTCATACGGCCCTTCCTACCCGGGCCGCGACACCATGAACAACACCTTTTCCCGCGCGTCTGCGGTGTTGTGTCACCCTGCTGGAATGCGGCGTCGTTGGCGGGACGGACAGGGGACGTTGGTCGTGCCCGGAGGCGGCGGCCGTGCGGATGCCGTCTCCGTACCTCTGGAGATCGCCGCCTCGTATCGTGCCCGTACCAAAGGGCTGTTGGGGCGGGACGCCATTGACGGGGCGATGCTGCTCTCCCCCGCCAACAGCGTGCACACCTTCCGGATGCGGATCCCCATCGACGTCGCCTACCTCGACCGCCACCTCGAGGTCATCGCCGTGACGACCATGAAGCCGGGGCGACTCGGTATGCCCCGGCTTCGTGCGCGGCATGTGGTGGAGGCGGAGGCGGGGGTCATGGCGGGGTGGGGGTTGCGGGTCGGGATTCGGGTGGAGATCGAGGGGGCGGAGTAGTCCCTGGGGGCTGTCCCTACGCTCCCGCCGCCGCCCCTGCTCGCTCGCGCGGCCGCACCGTCATCAGCAGCGTCCGCGGCCGTACCGTCGCACGGGCCACCGGCTGCACCGTCCGGCCCGGGGGGAGTTCGAGGCGGATCTCTCGAGTGATCGTGGCGATGGCGGTGGCCAGTTCCGTGAGGGCGAAGCGGTCGCCGATGCACTTGTGCTTGCCGGCGCCGAAGGGGAGGAAGGCGCCGGTCGGCGGGGGCTGGGCGGTGTCCAGCCAGCGGTCGGGGTCGAAGGTGAGGGGGTCGGGGAAGAGGGACGGGTCGCGGTGCAGGGCGTGCTGGCAGTACGCCAGTTCGGTGCCGGCCGGGATGTCCCAGTCGCCGAGGCGGAGGGGTTCGAGGGTGCGCCGGGTGACGAGCCAGCCGGTGTGGTGCAGCCTTGTGGCCTCCTGGATGACGCGGTTCAGGTAGGGCAGGCGGGGCAAGTCGTCGAAGGTGACCGGGCGTTCGCCGAGGACGTCGGTCAGTTCCGTCTGGAGGCGTGCGTCGATCTCCGGGGCGCGGGCGAGTTCGTACAGGATCCAGGAGAGGACGGAGGCCGTGGTCTCCGTACCGGCCACCGCGAGGGTGAGGATCTCCGAGCAGATCTGATACGACGTCAGGGGGCGGCCGGTGTACTCGTCCGTGGCCCGGAGCAGCAGGGAGAGCATGTCTCCCGTGTCGCGTTCGGAGGCGCGCAGCTCGGCCACCGCGGCGTCGATCGTGGCGCGTACGGCGTCGCGGGCCGCGGTGAAGCGGCGGTTGGCGGGCAGCGGGAGTCTCTCCGCCCAGTCGGGGAGCATGATGCGGGTGCCCACGCCGTTCATGACGACGCTGAGGTCGCGGCGCAGCCGCTGGAAGGCGTGTCCGTCGATGCTGCCGGAGAAGACGGTCGAGGCGAGCATGTCGAGGGAGAGTTTGACCATCACCTCGCGGACGTCCAGGACCTGCCCGGGGCGCCAGTCGGCCAGGGCCGCGGTGACCTGCTCGCGCATCAGGTCGACGTAGCGGGTGATCTCGGTCTGGCGGAAGGCGGGCTGGAGTTGGCGGCGTTTGCGGACGTGTTCCGTGCCGGCGGCGGTGACGACGCTGTCGCCGAGGAGCTGGCCCATCTTCTCGAAGAAGCGGCCCTTGTCGAGGGTGGGGGCGGCGTCGACCAGCATCGTGCGGATCAGGGCGGGGTCGTTGACGACGACGGTGGGCTGCTGCGGCTGGAGGCGGATCTCTACGAGCGGACCGTAGGCGCGGAGCGAGGCGATGAAGGCGAGGTTGTCGCGCAGGAGGGGTATCGCGTGGCCCAGCAGCGGCCATGAGCCCGGCGCCTTGGGCATGGGGGGAGACGCGGTGGTCACGGGTGGGATCCCTTCGCAGAGTCTCACGGAGACAGCGCCGTGATCTCTTCCCGGATCCGTGGGCAGGGCAATCCCGGTGTGGTGCAGCCCACGTGGCCGTTCACAATCCGGATCAGCGAACGGCACCGTGCGGTGATCCGTTACAGCCGGAGCCCGTGCAGGAGGTCCGTCACGCGAGTCGGGTCCGTGGGGCCCATGTGGCCGGTGCCAGGGAAGTTGTGGACCGTGAAGCGGTTGTGCGGAGTGAGTTCGTCGGCTTCGGCGATCATGCGGTCCTGGAGCTCCGTGGCGACGGTCCTGTCCTTGCCGAACCGCAGATACGTACGCGGAATCCGCCCCCACGTCTCCGCGCGCCCGACGGCCCGGCCCGCGTACGCCGTCATCGACTCGTCCGCCTGCAATCCCTCCAGCACCCGCAGGAACTCGGCATCCGTGTACTCCGCGCAGGTCATCTCCTTGAAGACGGCGAGGTCACGGCGGCTGGAGGTACGCCAGTTGAGGCGCAGCACACCCAGCTTCCCCGGGTCGCCGACGATCTGCTCCAGCGGGCTGATGGCGAGCTGCCCTTCCGGCGAGCCCGCGCAGTCGTTCAGTGACGGCATGCTGCGGCTCGGGCAGAACGCCGCCATGTAGCAGATATGGGCCAGCAGTTCAGGCACGGCATTCGCCACCCTGCTCACCGAGAGCCCGCCCATACTGTGCCCGACCAGCACCACGGGCCCACCGAGCCGCGCGGCGCGTCGTACGACACCGGTGACCCGCCGCTCGAAGTCGTCCAGGGTGAGCGCGGCGACCGGCGAGGCCTCCGTCGCGAGGGCACCCAAGTCCTGCGTCTGATACGCCCTCGGGATGAACTTCTCGGTCCCGTGCAGCGGTTGGTCCACCGTGACGACACGGTGCCCGCGCAGCGCCAGCTCCCTGCCGACCGCCGTCCAGAAGGCGCCTGCGCTATGGGTGCCGTGGACGAGGACGTACGTGCGGATGCCGCGCCGGGTCCGTGCCGTGGCCCGTTCGACGTCGGTCGCCCGCGCGGTCCCCGCACCCACACCGACGGCGAGCGCGGCCGCCCCACCGGCGCCTGCGGCGATGCGTCGCAATGCTTGTCGCCGCGAGGTGGCGGCCTTCTCGTTGCTCTCGTTGCTCTCTTTGTTCTCGTTGCTCTCGTTGCTCTCGTTGCTCTCTTTGTCAGCCATGGCTAAGAGGCTATGAACGCCCGCTGTTCCCCGACATGGCTCTGCCCACCCGGCGGATGGTGGACCTACCGACACCCACACACCGCCGTCATCCACCTGCCGACGGTCTCGTGGCCGCCGCGGCTGCGACAGCCGTAGCCAGTGGGTCGTCGAGTGGACGGCCAAGGATGTCAGCCAGGTCGGGGCTGGTGTTGCCCAGAAAGCCATGCCTGATGCCGGTCGCGATCGAGGCGAGCATGGGTGGCTGGAACGGCAGGAGCTCCGGCACCTGGCTGAGGAGCCTGCGCCGGTACTCGGCCAGGCCGATGGTGCGGTGCGGGACGCCGAGGCGGTCGGCTACCTGCGCTGCCGTGATCGGCGTGCCGACGAGGTCGTAGGTGCGGCCGCTGTGCGGGACCGGATCCGCCGCGACGACCGCGGCGGCTTCGGCCAGGTCGGCCCGGGCGACCGCGGCCAGGGCGCCGTCGCCGAACGCGGACTCCACGCCGCCGTCGGCCCACATCAGGAGTCCGCCAAAGAGTTCGGCGTAGAGGCCGTTGCGAAGAACCGTCCAATGCAAACCGCAAGCGTGCACGAGCCGTTCGGTCGCGCGGTGCGCCAGCGCGAAACCGAGGTGCTCACCGGCACCGGTCAGGCTCGTGTAGACGACATGCCGGACGCCGTCGCGGACGGCAGCGTCCAGCACGGCGGCGTGCCGCCCGATGACCTGGTCGTCTTCGGCATAGCCGGCGGAGATCAGCACCAGGGTGGACACACCGGCGAGGTCCATGCCGGAGGGATCGTCGAAATCGAGCCGCCGCAACTCGCCGTTCGGAGTGCGGCTGCCGCCTGTCGCTGTCGCGTCGCGGGCGTGCAGCGCCGCGAGAGTGGCAGAGCCGAGGTTCCCGTTCGCTCCGGTCACCAGAATCATGTCAGTCGTAGTCTTCCGTCGGTGGTTCTCTTCGGTAACTACGCTTGATCCTGAACCGCCCGCATACCGGCCACAAGAAGGCAGTTTGATGTCACCCACGCACACCGAGGTAACCACCGCACCCGCCGACCTCGACCCCTGCGGGCGCGAAGACCACCCGGACTGCGGGATCCGCGATGTCCTGGACCGGATCGGCGACAAGTGGTCGGTACTCGTGATCGTCGAACTCGCCGGCGGGCCACGCCGCTTCCGCGAACTGCAGCGCGCCATCGACGGCATCTCCCAGCGCATGCTCACGCTCACCGTGCGCAGACTCGAACGCGACGGACTCGTCCTGCGCACCGTCTACCCCACCGTCCCGGCCCACGTGGACTACCGCCTGACCGACACCGGGGCCGGCCTGACCCACCTGGTCAAGGCACTCGCCGACTGGTCCCTCAGCCATCGGGGAGTCATTGCGGAGGCTCGTCGTGAGTACGACGAGACGCACCCCGACCACGACATCCGGTAACGGATCACGCTGACGCAGTCCGGTGTGGCCGTGCTGCTTGCTGCTACGCAACGCGCTCTTCGAACACCACGGTGTTACGCCCGTCGGCGACGACATGCAGGTCCACCGCGACCTCCAGCGCTACCGCCAGCCTGACCAGCAGGTCTGCAGTGATGGGAAGCATGCCGCCCAGCTCGATGGCCTCCACGTCATTCGGCGGTCACACCCAGTCGCTCCCCCCAAACCACCCTGCGTCAGCCTCAGAGCCGCACGCCGGTCGTGCACCAGCTGTCCCAGTTCGTGAGCCAGCCGAATCTGCTCACGCTCGGCGATCACCTCGGGCGGTTCGACGTAACCCTTGGCGGCCTTCCGTTCACGCGACAGCTTCCAGCGTGCGTGGTTCACAGCTCCTCCCGATCCCACCAGTGGAACGTAGGCACCGCCACGAGGCAAGCCTCCCGTTTCGCGAGCCGCGTCACCCATCCGTGCGACCTTCGCTCAGATACGTGCGGGCCCCCTGTCGCGGCAGGACCGCCCACATACGCGTACCGCCGGTCGGCTCGCGGGCCTCCCCGAAGCCCCAGTCGCCGTCACAGGTGCGTACAACGCAGGCCAGCAGGCGGAGGGAGGCGCGACGTCGGGCGTCGCAGGCGGCGGAGAGGCGGGGGTTGATGTGACGGGGGTGGGCGTCGTAGAGGATCACGCGGAGGGCGTCCTCCCTGTAGCGGAGAGAGACGTAGACCTCCGCTGCTGTGGTGAAACGACAGGCGCAGGCTGCGAGTTCGCTTACTGCCTGTACGGCTGCTTCGGCTACGTCCTCCAGGCCGTGGGCCCGCAGGATCGTGCGGGTGGCCGCGCGGGCGATGGACGGGCTTTGGGGGGCGGCAGGGAGGGTGAGGCTGTAGGCCAGGGATTCCGGGGTGGGCGGGATGGGATGCAGGTCGGTGCCGGGTGTGGGCGGGCAGGTCGTGAAGGTTTCGGGCATGGCGGCAACTCCTTTGGTGCGCCGGTGGATTGGGGCTCCGTCCGGTGGCCTGTCTCCCTGACGCGGGCCCACCCCTCCCAGGGGAGGAGATTGCGGGCAGGCTCGCGCGATGCGCTTCCGGTACGGCGGAGAGGTCGGCTGGTTCGTAGTCGACCCGTCACTGAATGTAGAGCACAAGGTGGCACACGTGCCACATGCTTCGATTTATTGCCTCCCAACGGTTGGACCGTGGGGCGGGCAAGGAGGCAGACTGACGCCGACCACTTGCGGAGGAGGGGCGCAATGCCCACACGGTCCACGCCCACCGAGCGCCAACGGCGTTTGGGCGCCGAGTTGCGCAAGATGCGGCTCGCAGCCGGACAGACCACGGAGTACGCCGCCGGGCTGCTCGGGCTGGACCGTACGAAGGTGTCCAACATGGAGTCAGGCGTCCGCGCCATCTCCCCCGACCGCGTCCGGACACTCGCCAGCAACTACGAGTGCGCCGACCAGGCTTACGTCGACGCGCTGGCCACGATGGCCGACTCCCGCAAGCAGGGCTGGTGGGAGCAGTATCGGGGCAACTTGCCCCAAGGTCTCCTCGATGTCGCCGAGTTGGAGTGGCACGCCGTCCGGCTGCGCAGCTACCAGACCGTGCACGTACCCGGGCTGCTGCAGCTGAGCGGGTACGCCCGCGCCATCTTCGACTCGGCCCTGCCGCCGCTGCCGACGTCGGAGGTGGAACTGCGGGTGGCCCAGCGCATGCGGCGACAGCAGGTATTGGAACGGGACACCCCTGTCCAGTACATCGCGTACGTCCACGAATGGGCCTTGCACATGCAGTTCGGTGGCCTACGCGCGACCCGGGAGCAGTTGACGCACCTGTGCGAGGTATCGGAGCGGGAGAACGTCGAGTTGCGGGTCCTCCCAGTCGAGGTAGGCGCCTTCCCTGGGGCGGGCCACGCAGTGCTGTACGCCGACGGCGCGGTGCCCCAACTCGACACTGTGCAGCTCGACTCCGCGCACGGCGGCGAATTCACCCACGCGGACGCCCAACTCGCCAAGTACCGTGCCCACATGGACTGGTGGCACGCCAATTCACTGGCACCGCAGGCCTCACGGGACTTCATCCACAGCATCGCCAGCCAACTCTGAGGAGCTTCCACCATGACCGAGATCACCTGGGAAGAGCCGTTCTGCGCCGAAGGTAACAATTGCTTCCGCATAGGCACCGACTCCGAGGGCAACGCCTACATCGCCGTTGCGGGGCAGGAAGATCGCCACCTTACTGACAGCCGGGAAGCCCTGCGTAACCTCATCCTCGAGATCAAGGCCGGGAAGGCCGACCATCTGCTGTAGGGCCGGCGTTGGCCGCCCCTGCTTTGCAGTGCCGTGCTTTCGCGGGGAAGGGCCGCCCAACCTACGGAAGCGACGTTGCGGGACGGTGGGAGCCGCTCGTCTTCCTGTTGCTGTGGATATCCTCGCTCGCCTCGACATCCGTCCCCGCGTTCCGATTATGGTGCGCGCGGCGCACTCCATGAAACTTCACGAAGAGGGAGCGATACGTTTCCTCATCACGGCCTCAATGAAATCCTCTGGCGGTCGGTATGAGTGATCTGCCACATAGTGGAGGATCAGATCCGGGGCGATCATCCAAACCCCAGCGCCGAAACAACTCGAACTTCCGCTCCGCCGAGCGAGACCCACTGGCCGTCAATTTCAACAGCTGCGGGGTAGGCTGCCTCATCTCCCGCGTGGGGGAGTTGACACCTGTGCTATCCACGCGTTTTCGCTTGGCGATGGGACTTCACAATGCTGGACAGAGCGTCGATGAATTCTTCAGGGACATCCTCTTGAGGAAAATCCCTGCGCGCTTCCAACCATCCTACGTTGACGGCCGTCACTCCGCACGGGACGGAGACGCTGATATATTGGTATGGGGATAGATCTTCAAAGTGCATCATGAATGACTTTCCTCAAACAGCAAGTGCCATCGGGGAAGCCGCCCGCGCCTGTCTGTTCCCGTCTCATTGGATCTTACAGAGACGGGTCCGCTGACCTGCGGGATGACGGGTTGTATTGCGACTCAGAGCGCGGAGGGTGCGGAGTACGGGGAAGTGTCATGCTGGGAACTTTTGCTGCTTAGGTTTCCCGAGTGAGGATGTCAGGAAATAAATCCACCAAATTGGGTTGACGAAGTTCAGTGCATTTTTCCTGTTCTTAAGATGGCGTTCCCAGTAGGCATCCTGCTCCTCCACTGAGGCGATCTTGCCGGGTGGCGCGTAGCCAAAGATTGGAACGAGATCGCGCACTGTCGATGGGCGCCACATGTGCAGAACGTAGACCATCCAAGCGCCATGTGATGCTGAAAGGCCCGAAGGTCGCACATCGGGCCGCGCCCCATTGCAGCATATGACAATATGCCGTGAAGAGAGTTCGGCTCGCATGGACCGCAGCGCTTCAAATACATTGTTGCCGCTTGCTGTTGATTCAATCGCATCGGGAGATTCCAGGCGCAGGTTCCATGGGCCATCTCCTTCGACCAGCATCCTCCATGTATTTTCCTGGCCGTCAAGTTGGACACGGATTGGGATCTCTTCGTTCATCCTGTGTACCCTGGGTTCTCGATGATCTCTCCTGTTGGCATTCCATAGCGCCATCGTTCCGCGCGAGCAATATTGCTCGGATCGATGTTCCTGAAAATAACCTCTCGTTCGGAAGGGAAGCCCGTTCCTTTTATCCAGGAACGAATGGCGCCACCTAGTGCCCGGTTCACATCTACACCGTACCCGGCGCCACGTATCTCGTACACCCAGGTGCCGCGGCCTTGAGCCGACTGCGGGAAATTGCCTGCCTGGCTGGCACTCTTGCTTGTGCCAACCCAGTTGGAAGGAGTGTCATGGAGTGCATATTTGCCGATGTCCTCATTGATTCCCTTCGGAGTGAAACCGTTTTGGAATACTTCCTCGGGAGGGCGTGCATCTCCTCGATATACGACTCGGGGCTCAACCACAGCTCTGCGTGGGACATTGAAATCATCCGCCACATTCTGACGACAAGGAATGAGTCCTTCAGGATCAAATTCCTCCAAGGGGTTGTGGACATAGGTGGTGGGGTTGGGTGCGGGGGTGAGTCCAAGAGGATCGGGAGTGAGGTAGCGGGCGGTTTCGGGGTCGTAGTGACGGAAGTAGTTGTAGTGGAGGCCGGTTTCGGGGTCGAAGTACTGACCGGGGAAGCGGAGGGGAGTGTAAGTCGTGCTTCTGGCGGCCCAGGCGGTGGTGCCCCACAGGGTGCTGCGGGTGCGCCAGGCGATGTCGCCCTGTTCGCCGACGAGTTCGGTGGGGGTGCCGATCAGGTCGGTGATGATTGCGAAGAAGCGGGAGTCGATTTCCTTCTGCGGGGCTCCTGCTGCGGTGATGCGTTCGGTCTGGATTATGGGGCGTAGCCCCTGGTGGTCCCAGGTGAGAGTGACCGGGTTGGGCAGGTCTGAGGATGTCGTCGTCTGTTCGCACAGAGTGGTGCCGTCCCAGGTGAAATCCACCCGTTCGACGACCGTCTCACCGTCATCGGCGAGGCGGAGTTTCGCGGTGCGGCGCCCCAGGGGGTCGTAGGTGTAGCGCCAGCGGGTGCCGTCCGGGGTCGTAACCGAGGTGAGACGGTCCTCGGGGTCCCACTCGTAGTGCCAGGTGTCGGGTTTGCGGGACAGGCGGGTCTTCTGGCGGAGGGTGATGCGGCCGGCGGCGTCGTGTTCGTAGCGGACGTTGCCTGCGCGGGTGATGCGAGTGCCGGTGTACGTGCGGGTGCCTGTCGCTTCCTGGCTCGGATGGGTCTCCGGCCAGGAGGCCTGCGTCTGGTTTCCTGCCTCGTCATAGGCATACCGCTCGGTCCAGTTCACGGCGTGGACGGCCGTCACCCGGCCCGCCTCGTCCACGTCGAAGCGACGGGAGCCGGAGCGCTGGTCGTTGATGCCGGTCAGGATGCCGTCGGCGCGGTAGGTGTACGACCGGGACTGGACCGTGTGGTTGTCCGCGCCCCTGACCGATTGGGATGTCAGGCGGCCGAGTGCGTCGAAGGAGTGCTGAAGAGCGACCGTTTCGCCTATGTGGCGGGTCAGTTCGCGGCCCGCAACGTCGTACGTGAAGTTGATGGTGCGGCCCGACGCCACCATGTCGGTTCGGCGGCCCGCCGCGTCGTACGACCACGTGGTCGTCGCGCCGGCCGGTGTTGTACGGCCGACTCGGCGGCTCATTTCATCGTAGGTGTGTGTCAGTTCGCGGCCATCGACCGTCTCGGAGCGGACGCGGCCGAAGTGGTCCCGCAGCACGGTCAGAGTGGTGCCGTCCGGGCCGGTGGCCTGGGCCAACTGGTCAGTAGTGTCGTACGCGTATGTCGTGATCTGGCCCGCCGCATCCTTGCGGGTCAGTTGGTCGAGTTCATTGCGTTCGAAGGTGATGGTCTTGCCGAGGCTATTCGTGCGTGAGGCCAAACGCCCAGCTGTGTCGTACGCGTATGTGAGGGTGCGGTTGTCGAAGTCTGTCTCCGTGACCAGGCGTCCTGCCGGGTCGTACTCGTAACTCCATGTCAGGCCTTGGGGGTTGGTGACCTTCGTCAGGCGTAGTTCGGTGTCGTGGTCGAAGGTGTAGCGGACGCCGTCCGGGCCGGTGCGGGCCGTCAGCAAGTCGAAGTGGGTGTATTCGTAGCGGGTGACGGCGCCCATGGGGTCCGTGTGGCTGGTGCAGTTGCCTTCACCGTCGTACGTCCAGGACTCTGTGGTGCCGTCGGCGGCGATGCGGCGGGACAGGCGGCCCTCGACCGTCCATTCCAGGCGGGTCATCGAGCCCATGGGGTCCGTGACCTTCGTTGGGCGGCCGAAGGCGTCTCGCTCGTAGCGGGTGGTGGCGCCCAGTGGGTCGACGATCTCAAGGGGCAGGCCCGCCGGGTTGCAGCAGACGGTGGTCGTCGCGCCCGTGGCGTCCGTTGTCGCCGCCAGGTGGCCGAGGTCGTCGTACGTGAAGCGGGTCGGGGCGCCATAGGCGTCGGTGACCCGCGTGAGGTTGCCGTACTCGTCGAACTGCTGGGTGATGTGGGTGCCGTCGGCGCTGCGTATGGAGACCGGCAGGCCCTGGTCGTTGTAGCCGACGCTGGTGTAACGGCCGTTCGGGCGGACGACCATCAGCATGCGGCCTGCCCCGTCGTAGGCGTAGCCGGTCGTGTGGCCGAGTGGGTCGGTGATGGTCAGCGGGCGGTCGTTGCGGTCGTAGGTCGTGCGGGTCGTCGCGCCGTCCGGAGCGGTCTCCGCCACCACCTGCAAACGGTCGTTGACCAGGTAGCGGGTCGTGTGGCCGAGGGAGTTGGTCGCGGTGATGATCCGGTGGCCGGTCTCCGGGGCTGTCTCGTCGTACGTGTAGGTGTTGCGCAGGTGGCCCGCGTCGCCCGTCTGGAAGGTGCAGCGGTCCTGCTCGTCGTAGGTGTAGTGGTACGACGAGTTGTTGGTGTCGGTCCAGGCGGTGATGCGGCCCAGATTGTCGTTGGTGAAGCGGGTCGGTGTGCCGTAGGAGTTTGTGACCGCCGACAGGTGGCCTTGGTCGTCGTAGCCGAAGCGGACCAGTTCGGTGGCGTGGTCGGTGTCCGCCAGGTGGAGGGCGGTGATGCGCCCTGCCTCGGTGGTGATCTTCAGGTGGTAGCCGGCCGAGTGGACGATGCCGGTCGGGGCGCCCTGCTCGTCGTATTCGAAGGTGAGCCACTGGCTGCCCGAGCGGTCGGTGATCTGTTCCAGCAGGGCGATGCCGTTGCCGTCGCCGCCCGGGGCCGCGAAGTACCAGGTGCGGCCGGATTCGGGGTCGGTGACCGTGTAGTCGCCCCACTCGTTCACGGTCAGCGGGTGGCGGTCGCCGTCCACGGGCAGCACCGGCACGCCGGGTGCGGGGTGGGGATACGCCAGCAGGGAGCCGTCCTCGCGGACGAAGATGACGCCCTCGGCGTCGATCTCCAGGCGCTGGTCGGCGGTGGAGGTCCAGGTGGGGCCGAACCAGCGGCCGGACCGGTAGGAGGACTCGAACTGCCGGGTGAAGACGAGGGGCAGCCTGGCGGGCAGGGTGACGTCGGTCTGGGGCAGCGACATGCGGCCGGTGGCCATGTCGATGGGGTCGCCGCCGAAGGTCTTGCACCACAGCTTCCGCGCGACGTCTCGCAGTCCGGCGCGGACACCTTCCCGGGCTGTTCCCGTCGCCGCCCCTTTGGCGGCCCCGCGCAGCGCCCCCTTCCCCGCGGCGCCCGCTCCTTTGCCGCCGATCAGGTTCGAGGCGAGGTACCCCATCGCATCGCCGGGATCGCTGCGCCAGCCGCTGCCCAGGACCGACATCGGCAGGCGTTCGGGGTGGGCGGCGGTGCCGACCAGGCCGGCCAGGAGCATGTTGGAGTGGCCCAGCCATTCGCCGGGGTGGGTGAGGTTGTAGGGGTCCATGGGGTTGACCGTGCGGGCCAGCTTGACCATGTCCGCGCCGCCCTTGAGCAGGCCGCCCATCACATGGACCGAGTTCAGCTGGGTGCCGACGAAGGCGTCCGCGGCGTTCGCGCCGAGCCGGTCGGTGAACTCCGGCTTCGGCGGGGCCGTCTGCAGGGCGGTGGCGATCCGGCGTTGTGCGTCGCGGGCGGCGTCGGTGCGCTGGCGGCGGGCCTCGGCCAGGATCTCGCCGGCCTCGCGTCGGCCCGCCACCCCCGGGTCGGTGAAGGCGCCGGGCTCGGTCGGCCTCTGGCCCGGATCCCGGCCTGCCGCAAGCGCGGTGTTGTAGCGGTCGGCGGCCTGGTTGTACGCGTCCACGCGGGCGTTGTGCGCGTCCGCCGCCTGGCGGTATGCCTCCTGCGCGGAGCGGAAGGCGTCGATCGCCACCTGCGCCTGCCGCTGTGCCCAGCGCACCGTGTCCGCGTACGCCTCCAGCGCCCCGGCCGCCGCCCCGCAGGCGTCGGCGCCGGTCAGCCACTGCTTGGGCTGCATCTCGAACTTCGCCCGGAAGGCGTCCGCTGCCTGCCCCTGCCAGCCATCCCCCGCGCCCAGCGACCGCATGCCCTGGCCGACGTTCTCGAACGCCCGGGCAAAGTCCCGCAGATGCCTCGCCCGCG
This sequence comes from Streptomyces sp. NBC_00457, assembly GCF_036014015.1. Taxonomy (NCBI): domain Bacteria; kingdom Bacillati; phylum Actinomycetota; class Actinomycetes; order Kitasatosporales; family Streptomycetaceae; genus Streptomyces; species Streptomyces sp. NBC_00457. The sequence continues at coordinate 4,173,907 of NZ_CP107905.1, forward strand.
CCTCCAGCGCCTCCGGGCTGCCGTGGACCAGTTCCTTCGGGTCCTCGCTCTCGCCCAGCCCGCGCTCGGCGACGTCGCCGCCCAGCCGGTTGTTCACCCCCTCGCCGAAGTCGCGGACCCCCTCCGCCACGCCGTCCGCGCCGACCGCCGACAGGCCGTCCGCCGCCCGGTCCGCACCCCAGTTGACGGCCTCGCCGACGCCCTCCTTCGCGCCGTCGACGGCGCTTTCCAGGCCGTCCCCGAGGCTGTTGAGCGCATCCCCTATGCCCATCAGCGCTCAGCCTCCCCGGACGCCTGTTCACCGGACGCCTGGGCCTCGGGTGGGCCGCTCCACTGCCAGTCCGTGTCCGGGTCGAGCAGTGCGTCCGGGGTCACCGTCGAACTCTCCACGTCCTGCGCCGCCTGCGCCCAGGCCTGCTGGGCCGCCTGGCCGCCCGCCGCGAAGGACTCCGCGCTGTAATCCGCGCCGGCGACGTGCGAGACGGTGTTGTCCTTCAGCGTGTCCGACCAGGAACGCTGCCCGGCCTCCTCCGCCGTCAGGTAGGGGTTGCCCGCGGCCGCCGTCCAGGCCGTCTTCAGGGTGCCGGAGACGTACTCCTCCTGCTCGTGATAGATCCCCGCTGACAGATTCAGCCGCCCCGCGAACTCGTTCGCGTCCTGCATCAGCGAGCGCACGCCCCAGCCCCACCGCTCACAGAAGTCGGCGAACACCTGCCGCAGGTTCGCGTCCCCCACCTCCAGACCCGCCAGCTCCAGCTCCTCGAAGCCGCGGCCCAGGTTCGCCTCGATGTCGAAGCCCAGTTCCTTGAGCTCGTCCATCGCCTGGTTGATGCCCCGGGTGATCCGCGCCAGCGCCTCCGGATCGACCTGGTAACCACCCCCACTCACAGGTTCGCCCCCTGCGCGTCCAGCGCCACCGCGTCCGGCACGATCCCCGCCACCGGAGGCAACACCATCCCCGCCTCGCTCCCCGCATCCACCGCGATCCCCACCGGCCCACCCACCTGCGCCGCCTCTGGGATCACCTGATCCAGCAAACGCGCCCCGTACACCGCCACCGTCTCGGGCACAGTCACCCCCCGCGCCCCAGCGAAACGTTCCAGCGCCGCATCACCCGTGAACACCAACAACCAGCGGATACCGCCCGCCTCAAGCGACAACAACGCCCCGTCCACCACCGGCACCAGCACCTCACCGCGCCGGAACTCCCCCACCACCGCCCGCAGGTCGCCCCGCCCGGACGCCGCCAGATCCGCCAACCGCGCCTGCAGCAACGCATCGGTGCTCACGTTGGCCACCCCCGTCATAGACATCACCGGTCATCGCACAAGCGAACGACCAGCCTAGCCAGTTGGGCACCTGCAGCCACGACGGTTCTCAGCCCAGGCGTGTCATTACTCGGCACAGCAGTAAGTCGGTTTGAAGGCCGGTGCCGTCCAGATCGAGGCAGGCGCTGGAGTCCACACGCCTGTCAGCGGTTCAGGTCCATGACCCCGACATGCAGCCCGGCATAGGCCTCCGGTGCGACCGTGGCAACCAGTGCTCCGTCGGGAAGCATCGGGTTCGGTCGCGCGACATGTACGGCTGCGGCGACACCGCAGGTGACACCGTCGCGCAGCAGTTCGGCGACGGTCATGGCCATCGCGTAGTCGTCGTCAATGACGCGGAACACGTCCAGCAGTACGCCCGCGTGGGCCACGATCCCCGCACGCGATCCAGGCGCGGTAGGTGTTCTCTCGGGCCTGTTGGGCGAGGCTTTCCCAGCCCTTGGCGGCGGCCGCGTCCGCGAAGCGGACTTCCCAGTGGCCCTCTGGTGCCGGTGGTGCGGCGCGGTCGCCACGGCCCGCGGTCATGCGGCGCCCCGCGGGTCCGGTACCGGGCCGTAGTCGTCGCCGTGGTCCCTGGTCAGCGCGGCCAGCAGTTCCGGGTCGGAGTAGACCTCGGCGGTGTGCTGCCAGGCGATGAGCAGTTGGGCGACGGACGCGCTGTTGCCGAGCGAGTCGGCGGCACGCATGGTGTCGACCAGTTCGACGGCGAAGGCGTGGAGATCCGGCTCGGGCAGGAAACGGACCCACGGGAAGGCGTCCGGCAGTATGTCGAGGAGCAGTTCCATGCTGCCTGGCTCCCGGCGCGCCATCGCGGCGAGCATTCGGGTGGCTGCCGACACCACGGTCTGGTCCTGCTCGGCCCTCGCCGCCGTGGTGAGGACCAGGTCCTCGCCATCTCTGCGGTGCAGGAGCAGTCTCGGCGATTCCTGGAGCCGGGCAAGCGTCTGCTTGTTCTTGTTCACCAGCTCGGAGAAGTTCACGGCTGCATTCTCGGTACCCACAACTTTGAAACTACTTCGAAACTCGCCCTGGCGCCATCACCCAAAAGAGGGGCGGAGGGCCAGCTCGGACCCACTGGCCAAGAAGCGGGCGGCCCCACGGTCAGTTCTCGGAGCGGGGGAAGGTCACCTCCACCCGTCGGTTCTTCCTGCGACTCTCCTCCGTGGCGTTCGAGGCGATCGGGTACTGCTCGCCGTAGCCGCGGACCTCGAAGGTGATGTTGGGGTCGTTCAGTTCCTCGTCCAGGACTTCCTGTACGGCGTTGGCGCGCTGTTTGGAGAGGACGTCGCCGTGGGCGGAGGAACCGAGGTTGTCCGTGAAGCCGAAGACGCGGATCCGTGTCGCGTTCTGGGTCTTGATCTCGTCCGCGATCGCGGAGAGGCGGGACCTCGCCTCGCCCGTCAGTCTCGCGCTGTCCTTCGGGAACAGGACCTCCGCCTGGAGCGCGAACTTCACGTCCGCGTTGGTGTCCTCCCGGCGTTCGTCGCCGCTCTGGTCCTCGACGACCTGCTTGATGTCCAGCACCTTGGGTGCGGCGAGCGTGGCCCCTTCCGGGAGCTTGAGATCGGGGTCGTTGGGGTCGACCTCGACGGGCGCGGAAGCGGAGGGTTCGGTGCCCGGCGGGACGCTGGGGCCGTCGGCGGCGCGGGCATGCGTCGGGGCCAGCAGGGTGGCGGCGACCATGACGGACGTGGCGCCGAGGGTCAGGGCGAGACGGGGAGGCACGCCCCAGGTCGAGGTGGCGGTCATCGTCGGCCTCACCCGGAGATCTGGATGGTGGCGGAGGCGAACGTCGGCAACTGGAACGCCACTTCGGTCGTGTCCGCGGGCGGTGCCGGGAACTGCATGAACACCGCCAGGCTGTCGCCGGCCTTGAGGATCGAGAAACCCGTGGTCGTCAGCGGGCGGCCATCGGTGTCGCGCAGTACGTAGTACCGCTTCTTGCCCTTTGAGTCGACAAGCGTGGCGCCCCCGAGCGACCTGCCGTTTCGGACGATCTCGGTCTCGTTTCCGCTCAGCGCCGCGGGCACCGTGACGCTCTCGGCACCGTCGTTCTTCAGTTCGGCGTTCACCGTGACGAAGCCGCCGGCGTCACGCTGAGCAGAGGCGATCTGGAGGAGCAGTCCGTTCGAGCCCTTCAACTCAGCCATCGGCGTGTCCGACTGGCCCTCCTGAGTACTCGGGTCGGATCCGCCGTCCTTGGAAGCCGATGCGGACGCCTTCGGCTTCTCGTCGTCGCCGCCACCACCGCCGCCGCAGCCGGACACACCGACGGCCAGACCGGCCGCCAGCGTCAACGCGACCATCCCCCTGCGGGCCTTCGCAGTGAACCGAATGCTCATCGCTCTGCTTCCTTCGTCACTCGTCATTCGCTTGCGCGTCGGCCAGATGGACGTCGAAGAGGTCCTCGGGGCCCGGGAGATCGCCGAGATCGTCCGGGTCCAGCTCCCAGTTCACGTCGTCCTCGCAGTTGAGCTCCGGCAGTACGTCGTCCCCGGCATCCTCACCCGGGGGATCGAAGTCGCACAGCGGCTCGATCACGGCGGCGGCGGAGGCTTTTGAGTATGTGTTCTCCGTGCCGGGCACGATGGAGTCGCCGACGGACTTCGTGGTCGTAACAGTGACCTCATAGCCCGGCGGCAGCCCGGGCATCGGGTCGCAGGCCGCCGTTGCATCGTTCTGCGCTGCCAACTCGTGAGCCCGCCCGCACCCGTCGAGTTCCACATCCACGCCGTCGAGGATGTCCCGCCACTTCGTCGGGTCGAGAACGTTGTCCACCCACTCGTCCGTGAGCTTGTCGCGGGTGTCGAGGGCAGCCGCGAGCGCGGCCGCGTCCGCTGCCGTCTGAGCGCCGTTCCGGTTCGCGGCCGCCTGGCCAACCGCCAGGTAAACGAACGCGAGAAAGAGCAGGCCCCCGACCACCGTGATGTAGATGGGGAAAGCCTGCCCTGCGTCGCCGAATCTACGGGCTGACGTCAGCCGGTGAGATTCGCGATCTGCGTGGTGATGGCGTCGTAGATCGTCTGCCCGATGTCCGTCCCAGTGATCGCCAACACAATCGCCACAACCACCGCGATGATCCCCAGGTACTCGACCGCAGTCTGCCCCTTGTCGTTGTCGCGCATCCGCATGCCGCACCCCTCCGGTGTCGTCGCCTTCGGCACGCGGAGTGTATGCAGGAACACCCCGGGTTGCCGAGGGCCCCAGGGCCCAAATCCGGACCCGGCTGCGGAGTCGGATGCTCGCCTTGTTGTTCCCCCAGGACGTCACCGCAGGTCACCCCAGTCCTGTCGCGGAACTCGGTGCCGTGCCCAGCCACTTCGCGGCGGCTTCGGCGCGGCTGGTGCTGTGGAGTTTGGCGAAAATGCGGTTGATGTGGTTCTTGACGGTCTTCTCGCTGATGAAGCAGGCGGCGGCGATCTGCTGGTTGTTCAGGCCAGTTGCGATGAGGTCCATGATCTCCGCCTCCCTCATGCTCAGTCGGAACCGCGACCGGTCCAACGACTGTCCCATATACGATTGCAGTTGCGAAAGCCCTTTCCCGAAAGTGGGCGTGGGTACGCTGCCCGCAGTGGCTAACTGGCCTGGTGGAGCGAGTTGTTCCGGTAGCTTCGGACGACGGGCAGGTGAATTCTCACCGTATGCAGTCGCATTCACCGCTGTGCGCGTGAAGTGCCGTCGGCCCTCCCGGATGTCCCGCACCGCGGTGACCAGCTCGTCCGCCGTGAACTCGCCGTGGACCAGATAGCCGACCGCCCCTTGACGCAATGCCTCCCGGACGGTCGCCGGTTCCGTGCTGTACGTCAGCATCATGACCGGGGCGATGGAGGCCAGGTGCGGCAATGCCGAGATGCCGTCCAGTTCGGGCATGCGGACGTCCAGGAGGATCACGTCGGGGCGGTGTCGGTCCGCCGCCTCGCAGGCCTCGCGGCCGTCGGCGGCCTGCGCGACCACGGTGATGTCCTCTCGGCCGGACAGCAGCGCGGTGAGGCCTGCTCGGACCACTGGGTTGTCGTCCGCGACCAATACCCGTACGTGCGGGAGGGCTTGGGGCATCAGGCGGCCTCCTTTCGTTTGCTGCTGCATGGCGTCAGGGCCGCCAGGGGGATTTCGAGGCGGACCTCCGTGCCTCGTGCGTCGTCGCCTCGGCCGAAGTGCAGGCGCGCGCCCATCGACTCTGCCCGTTCAACCATGCCGAGCAGGCCGAAGTGGCCGGAGTCGCGGAGCTGTTCGACGGTGGAGCCGGGAGGCAGGCCGCGTCCGTCGTCGTACACGCTGATGCGCAGCGCGCCGTCTTGGACGCCTGCGCGTACGGTCACCTGGGTCGCGGACGCGTGGCGGTGGGCGTTCTCCATGGCCTCGCCGACGATCGTGAGGAGTTGGCGAGCCACTGCGTGCGCTGTCAAGAGTGGCTGATCGTCGGCGTCGGCCGGCGGATGGAACGTCGCCGGCAGCCCCGTACGCCTCGTGAAGTCGCTGGTGTAGGTGGCAAGTTGGGTGAGGATGTCGGTCGTCGGGCTCGGGTCGGATTCCTGGCGCAGGTCCTCCAGGAGTTCGCGGGACTCGGCCGCCGCCCTGCGTGCTGCTCTCGCGATCAGTTCCGCCTGTTGTTTGATCAGGGCGGGGTCCGTGTCCGGTGCGCTCGCCGAGTTCGCCAGGCCGTCCGCCGCCAGGGCCACGCCGTGCAGGGTCTTGGCCACCGAGTCGTGCATCTCCCGTGCCAGCCGGGCGCGTTCCGCGTCGACCGCCTCCGTGACGGCGAGGCGGGCCTTCACCGTGGTCAGGGCCTGGGTGGCGGTGCCGAAGCGGAGCATCAGGTTGCGCAGGGCCGAGCCGAGCGCACCGTTGATGACGCAAAACCCTGGTAGGAGCAGGGACTCCGCGAGGTCCACGTGACCCTTCCGCAGCGTCGCGTGGGCCAGCAGGAGGATCAGGGACTGGAGCGAGGCGAAGACGGCGGCGCCGCGCCAGCCGTAGACGATGCCCGCGAGCAGGGGCGTGCAGACGCTGACGTAGGCGAGGGTGGTGTCAGGGCCCGCGGAGATCAGGAGGAGCGAGCCGAAGAGGGTGTCCAGGGCGAGGAGGGTGGGGTGGCGCAGGAGGAGGGGACCGAAGCGTTCCCAGTCCCGGAAGAGGACGTACGAGACCATGAAGGTGACGACCACGGCGCTGCCTACGAGGCGGGTGCCCCAGCCCGGGTTGGCGTTGAGAAGTGCCGAGGGGGCGGCCAGGGCGATCATGGCGAGGCGGAAGCCGAAGACCTGGCGGCACATGGCCTGAAGGGCGTTCACCTGGAGCGGGAGCGCGGGTTCGGGTGGTGTCTGCGGGGGTGGCTCGGCGGCGGAAACCGGCCGACGGCGTCGCAGACCGCGGGCCTCGCCCCTCAGGCCCGCCCTGCCCGCCCTCGTCATCGCCATCGCTGATCCCTCCCCCCTACTCCCCCGTCACAGTCCCGAAGTCCGTCCCCGACCCCAGCAGCAGCCCGGCGACGAGCAGGATCATCGTGGCCGGCACCATGAAGGTGGTGATCATCAGCGTGGCCTTGGGGACGGCGCGTGCGGCCTTGCGGCGGGCGTTCTGCGCGTCGGTCCTGCGCATGTCCTTGGCCAGGGCGACCAGCGTGTCGACGATGGGGGCGCCCAGCTCCTCGCCCTGCTGCAAGGCGGTCACGAACATCGCGACCTGCTCGGAGTCGTTGCGCCGCCGCAGTTCCGCGAAGGCCTGGCGGCGGCTCATGCCGAGGTCCATCTGGCGCAGGGTGATGCGGAGTTCGTCCGCCCAGGGGCCCTCGTACTTCGAGGCGACGCGGTCCAGGGCCTGCCGGAAGCCCAGGCCCGCGCTGACCACCACCGCCAGTACGTCGAGGAAGTCGGGCAGGGTCCGCTCGATCACGTCCTTGCGGATGCGGATCGCCGACCAGATGCCCACCTCCGTCCAGAACGCCGCGAAGGCGAGCAGCAGCAGCGCCACCAGGTACTGGCCGCGCAGTACGAACACCAGGCAGCCCACGCCGCCCAGCGCGCCGTACACCGCCCGGCGTGCGGCGTAGCGGTCGATCGTGAGACCGCCCGGGTTGCCCGCCAGGTCTATCTTGCGGCGGTACTTGGCGACCTGCTTCGGGCCCATCATCCGGAGGACCGCGGGCGCGTACCGCATGCCCATGCGGTCGATCAGGGAGTCGACCGCGCCGGTCCGGGTCGCGCCGACCTCCAGGGCCAGCGCGAGGTCGCTGGGGAGTTTGGCGTCGGCACGGTACATGCGGATGCCGGCGAAGATGCCCCAGACGCCGATGCCCATCACCAGGGCCAGGAGGAGTGCCATGTCCGTCTCCCCCGCCTCAGACGTCGATCCGGGACAAGCGGCGGATCATGATGAAGCCGATCGCGTACAGCGCGAACGCGAGGATCACCGCCCCTTGTCCCACCGGTGAGCCCGTCATGCGGTCCAGGGAGCCTTCCTGCACCCCGTTCATCAGGAGCAGCGAGCCGATGCCGAGCACGGGGACGGCGTACGACGTCATGGTGACCTGGGAGAGCTGGGTGCGGATCTCGCGGCGGGTCTCTTTCCGCTCCTCCAGCGTCTCCGTCAGATTCCGCAACGCGGTCACCACCTGTCCGCCCGCCCGGTTCGACAGCACCAGGGTCGTCACCAGCACCACCAGCTCCCGCGACGGCAACCGGTCCGCCAGCTCGCCCAGCGCGTCGTCCATCGACGCGCCCACCGCCAACTGGTTGGCCACCTTGGCCAGTTCCTCCCCGGCCGGTGCCTCCAGCTCCTCCGCCGCCATCCCGATGGCCGTACGCAGGGCGAGCCCCGCGTGCGTCGCGTTCGCCAGGATGCGGGCCAGCTCGGGCAGTTGGTTGATGAACTTCTCGATCCGCTTCTGCCGCTGCCAGTTGAGGAACTGGATCGCCACCCAGATCCCCAGCGCACCGGCGAGCGGCCCGAAGAAGGGCGCCAGGGTCGCCTGGCCGATCAGCCACAGGCCCGCGACCGACGCGAGCATGTAGGCGAAGAACTCGCCCGGGGTGACGTCCAGGCCCGTCGCCGCCAGCCGGAGTTCCAGATCCTTGCCCACCTTCGTACGGCGCACCCGGCGGTCCAGGTTGCGGAAGCGGCGCCGGCGGCCGACGGGGACCTGGCCGGCGGCCGACAGACGCTCCACGAGGGCCGCCCGCTGCGCCCTGCCCGCCGCGTAGGAGTGCAGGCCCACCACGAAGAGGACGCAGGTCAGCAGGGTGATGCCGGTGGTGAGCGTGACGAGGTTGTCGAGTTCCATCGGGGTGGTCCTACCTGGCTTCTCGGGTCGACAGCTGGGCTGGGGTGTGGGCGACGCCGTAGGCCTGCGGGATGGGCTGGCTCGCCATGTAGAGGCGGTCGGCGGTGCGGCGCGGGAGCGGGAAGTGGACGTAGCTGCCGTGCACCCGGCCGTCGTGGGTCATCGGCTGGGCGTCGAAGCGGGCCACGGTCACGATGCGGTACGGCTCGCCCCCGTGGCTGTCGAGGACCGCGATCTCGGTGACGCGGCGGGCGCCGTCCGCGAAGCGGGTGAGCTGGATGATGACGTCGACGGCGCTGTTGATCTGGTCGTGCAGCGCCACGAAGGGGACTTCCACGTCCGACATGGAGGCGAGGGTCTGCAGCCGCATCAGCGCGTCCTCCGCGCTGTTGGCGTGGACCGTCGCGAGCGAGCCGTCGTGGCCCGTCGACATCGCCTGGAGCATGTCCAGGGACTCGCCGCCGCGGACCTCACCGACGACGATGCGGTCCGGGCGCATCCGGAGGGAGTTGCGCACCAGATCGCGGATGGTGACCTGCCCCTGGCCCTCCACGTTCGGCGGACGGGACTCCAGGCGGATCACATGCGACTGCTGGAGCTGGAGCTCCGCCGAGTCCTCGATGGTGATGATGCGCTCGCTCTCGGGGATGAGCCCCGACAGGGCGTTGAGGAGCGTCGTCTTTCCGGTGCCCGTCGCTCCCGACACGATGATGTTGCACCTGGCCTGCACCAGCCCCGCCAGCAGATACACCATGTGCTCGTCCAGCGAGCCGAAACCGATCAGCTCCTGGAGCGTGAACGAGCGCGGGAAGCGGCGGATGGTGAGCGTGGCGCCGGTCAGCGACAGCGGCGGGATGATCACGTTCACACGCTCGCCGGACGGCAGGCGTGCGTCGACCATCGGATTCGACTCGTCGACACGCCGGTTGACCGTGGACACGATCCGCTCGATCGTCTGCATCAGCTGGTCGTGGGAGGGGAAGCGCAGCGGCAACTGCTCGACCCGGCCGCCGCGTTCTACGAAGATCGCGTCCGGGCCGTTCACCATGATCTCGGTGATCGACGCGTCCTCCAGCAGCGGCTCGAGGATGCCGAGCCCGAGCGCCTCGTCGACCACCCGCCGGATCAGCTGCGAACGTTCGACCGTCGACAGCACCGGGCCCTCGCGGCTGATGATGTGCCCGAGGACGCGTTCCAGGCGTGCCCTGCGCTCGGCCGCCGCCAGCGAGCTCATCTCCGCGAGGTCGATCTCCTCCAGGAGCTTGGCCCGGTACGAGGCGACGAGGTGCCCGTCCTCGCCCCGGCTGCCGTTCTCCTCCGGGGTGTTGATGCGGGACCGCAGGCTCATGGGATACCTCGTTCAGTGGTCGACCGGCATGGTGGCGGTCTTGGTGGCCGGGTCGAAGTCCCAGCCGGGGACGATCGACGGGATCTGGACCGTGGCGGTGACGGTGACCTCGTCGCCACCACCCGCTTCGGAACAGGAGACGGACAGCCAGTCGCTGATCGCGTTCACGCAACCGCTCTGGGCGCTGTTGTCGAGCGACGCGGCCCGCGCCCCCGCCCGCGCCGCCGTACCGGCCTGCTGGGCGGCGTAGGCGATCAGCCCGACCTGTACGCCGGCCAGTGCGACGAGGAGCAGGATGGGGATGAACCCGAGGTATTCGATGGCGACTTGGCCGCGGTCGCGGTCGTTACGGCCGTAGAAGAGTCGGTACGACATCTCAGTCCTCCTCCTGCACGGCACCCGCATGGCCATCCACTGTGAACGGAAAGCCGATCGAGCCCGGGAAGAGGACGGGCACCTCAAGGTGCACATCGGCCGTGACATAGCCGCCGCTCGCGCTGCATGCCACGGTCGCACCTCCCTGCCACGCGCTCGGGAGATTCCGGCGCCCCGCCTCCTCGCAGGCCGCCTGCCCCTCCGAAGCCGTCCCCGCCCGCACCGCCTCGTCCGCAGCATTCCCCGCGAGCGTGAACGTGTACCCCAGCAGCACGAACTGCCACACCAGCACCAGCGTGAGGATGATCAGCGGGGTCATCCCGAGGAACTCGATGGTGACTTGGCCTTCGTCGCGCGTGCGGACTCTCATCCCCCACCGTCCCTCCGCCGCCGGAAGCCGACCGCCCCCCGCCCGCCCCGCCGGACGTCGCCTTCGGGGGCGTTCACCAGGCCGAGTTCGGCCGCGAGCGCCCACAGAGCCTGCTTGACCGTGCTTCTGCCGTCGAGTTCGTGGACGCGGCCCGCGTCGACCGCGGCGTGGAGTTCCTTGAAGTTGGCGGGGACGGCCGTGGCGGCCACGGCCGTACCGGTGATCTTCTGGATCAGCGAGGGCTGGATCTCCGTACCGCGGGTGTGGCGGTTGACGACGACCGTCGTCTCCTCGGCCTTGCGGATCTGGAGCCGGTCCCACATGCGGACGGTGCGCTTGGCGCCGCGGACGGAGACCACGTCCGGGGTGGTGACGAGCAGGGCCCTGTCCGCCATCTCGACCGCCGCCGCGCTCGCGCCGCTCACCTGGGCGCCGCAGTCGATGACGACGACCTCGTAGCGGGAGCGCAGGGCGCCGACGATCTGCCGGGCGGCGCGGTCGGTGACCTCCTCGCCGCGTTCGCCCTCGCCGGGGGCGAGCAGCAGCGCGAGGCCGGTGTCGTGGCGGAAGACCGCGTCGGCGAGGACGCGCGGGGATATGTCAGTGATGATGGCGAGGTCGACGACCGAGCGCCGGAACTGGATGTCCAGGTAGGAGGCGATGTCGCCGGCCTGGAGGTCCATGTCCACCAGGGCGGCCGACCGGCCCGACGCCTGGGCGGCGAGGGCGAGTTGGATCGCCGTCAGGGTCGCGCCCACCCCGCCCTTGGCGCCGCTCACCGTGATCACCGTGCCGCCCACACCGGTGAACACGTCGACCGCGCCGCCCAGATGGCGCCGTACGCCCGTGGACCACTGGGCGACCGCCTGGACGCGGCTGGCCAGTTCCTCGTAGTTCAGCGGGAGCGCCACCAGGCCCCGGGCGCCGTAGTCCATGGCGGCCTGGAAGAGGCCGGGGCTGGCGTCGGAGGTGACCAGGATGACGCCGACGGCCGGGAAGCGCAGGGCGACGTCGCGGATCAGCTCCAGGGCGGGGACCGGGCCGATGCGTTCGTGGACGACGACGACCTCGGGCAGTTCGTCGACCGACTCGGCGGCGAGCCGGGAGAGGGTGTCGACGAGCTGGGTGGAGTCGACCACCGGGGCGACCGGCTCGGCGTCCGGGAGCTGGCTGAGCAGGGTGGTGAGGGACCGGACCGCGTCCGGATCGCCGACCGCCGGGAGGATCCTCGTGGGCATGCGGGCCTCTCACTTGTCCTTGGCGAGTTCGTACGTCCGGTCCTGCTCGGGAATGGTGCCGGTCTCCCCCGGCGCGACCAGCGCGAGCCGGACCCGCTGGGCGAAGGACTCGGCGTACGTGATGCGCTGGGCGTCGAGCGCGGAGAGCGCGAAGGTGATGGGAACGGCCTTGGTGGCCTCCCGGGTGCGGTCGTCGGCGTCGGGCTCGAGCGGGGTGAGATCGCCGACGTCGAGGACCCTGGCGTTGGTCACGATGATCTTGGACTGATCGGGGTCACCCTCACGCTCGCCCTCGAAAGTGGCATACACGTTGACCGTGGAACCCGGCGTGATCTTGCCCGCCACACCGGTCGCCGAATCGATCATGATGGCGACTTCCTGCTGCCCGGCCTGCAGCGCGGGCTGGTCCACGATCATGTCGCTCTGCAGCAGGGAGCCCTTCTTCAGGGTCGTCACGGCGATCTTGCCCTCGATCTGCCGCAGATCGGTGACGGCGGTGTCGGACAGCCAGCGCTCCGGCATTTCGACCTTCTCGAACTGGCCCGCGCCGAGGGCCTCGTAGGGCTCCACGTTCGACTTGACCCGGTAGGCGGTCACCTCGGGACCGACCTTGGACTCCACGTCGTTGACGACGGAGAGGACGCCGGCGAACGCGCCGAGGGCGCACAGGACCGACAGGAGCAGGAGTATCACGCCGCGGCGCTGACGGGAGTTCATGAACCGTAGAACCTCATCGGGGGGTGGGGGTCGAGCGGTGTCGGGTGGTGCGGGCTCATCCGGCTGTTATCTGTTTCCGGTTCTGGTGCTGAATCTGCCTGTGCTGCCGAGGCTTTTGCAGGCTCTGGTGCTGTTCCTCGAGGACGGGCGGGGTGGCGGAGCAGAAGACGCAGCGGTCGCCGATGACGTCGATGCCGCACCAGTGGCAGACGTTCTGCCGCACCGAGGTGACCAGTTGGTAGAGGACCGAGAGGTCGGGCAGGTAGGAGCAGAACTCGATCAGCTTGCCGGTCCCCCACCAGTGCGGGGACTCGGCGGGCAGCGGGGCCTCCCGCAGCCCGTGCACCCGCCAGGAGTTGGCCAGGCTCTCCGTGACCCAGTCCGACTGCAGCTGCCCCTTGGCGAACAGCATCCAGGTCGCGAACTCCGGGCCGGTCAGCGCGGCTCCGGGCTGGAGCTTCACCAGCTGCGGCTCGGGATGTGCGACGACCCCGAAGTGGGTGCCGGGCACCCAGGACTTGGCGTGCGACTTCAGGCCGACGGGGACGCGGTCGAGACGGGCGACCGAGCCGAGCAGCGCGCCGGCGTGGATGTAGTGCGTGAGTAGCCGGCCGGCGGAGGCGAGCACGCCGGGGCTGAGGTCGCAGGAGGCGAGTTGCCTCAACTGGCGGGCCAGGACGGCGAGTCCGAGCGGAGGCAGCGACGGACGGAACAGGGCGATCCGGTCGCTCTCCAGCAGGGACCGTACGGTGTGCAGCCGCTGCGTCACGGCCGCGGGAACCGCCTGTGAGCACACGACGATGACATGACCGTGCTGGTCGATCAGCGCCTGCACGGCGGCGAGCGACTGGTCGAGCGGCTGCCGGTCCAGGTCCGGGAGCACCACCGCGGGCACGGTGCGCTCGTCGTGCGGCGGCAGCGCCAGGTCGGCACTGGTCACGGCAATGGCAGTTGGCACGTGCAGCTCCCCGGTTCACCCGCCCCTGTCGGCCCGCCGGTGATACCCCGACGCACCGAGTCGACTTCACAGCGTGACTACCAAAGCACTGTAACCACGCGTCAATGACCGGAGAACAGCGTTTCTGTAGCTGTGAAGCATCCGGCGATGCACAAGAGCTGCCAAAACGGGGCAGGTTGAGCATCTCGGCAGCACCTCTTGACAACAGAATTGGTCTGGACCAACGTGTTGTCATGTCCCCACAGAAAAGATCGATACGACTCTGGGCGGGTGCCGTCACCGCCGCCCTGGCCCTCTCCCTCACCGGTGCGGGCCAGGCGTCCGCCGCCGACGTCAACAACGCCAAGAACGCCGGTTTCGAGGCCGGCCTCAGCAACTGGACCTGTTCCGCGAACAGCGGCACGACGGTCACCTCCCCCGTGCGCACCGGCACGACCGCGCTGAAGGCGACCCCGGCCGGGCAGGACAACGCCCGCTGCACCCAGACGGTCGCCGTCAAGCCCAACTCGACGTACGCGCTGAGCGCCTGGGTGCAGGGCGGGTACGCCTATCTGGGCGTGACCGGCACCGGCACCACGGACGTGTCGACCTGGACCCCGGACTCGGCGAGCTGGAAGCCGCTGACGACGTCGTTCACCACGGGTGCCTCGACGACATCCGTCACGGTGTACACGCACGGCTGGTACGGACAGCCCGCGTACTACGCCGACGACCTCTCCGTGTACGGCCCCGACGGGGACGGCGGGACCGATCCGGCGCCGACGATCCCCGGTGCGCCGGCCGGTCTGTCGGTGTCGGGCACCACGTCCTCGTCCGTGTCCCTCGCCTGGAACACGGTCGCGGGAGCAACGGGCTACCACGTCTACCGGGACGGTACGAAGGTGACGGCGGTGACCGGAACGTCGGCCACCGTCACGGGACTCACCGCCTCCACCTCGTACGCCTTCCAGGTCACGGCGGTCAACGCGGCCGGTGAGTCGGTGAAGTCGGCGGCGGTGACGGGGCGGACGACGGCGACCCCGGTGGGCCCCGCCCTGCCGGAGCACGCGGTGACCGGTTACTGGCAGAACTTCAACAACGGCGCCACGGTGCAGAAGCTCGCGGACGTCCAGTCCCAGTACGACATCATCGCGGTGGCGTTCGCGGACGCGACGTCGACGCCGGGCGCGGTGACCTTCAACCTGGACTCGGCGGGGCTCGGCGGTTACACGGTCGACCAGTTCAAGGCGGACGTGAAGGCGAAGCAGGCGGCCGGGAAGAAGGTCATCGTCTCGGTCGGCGGTGAGCGCGGCACGGTGGCCGTGAACGACTCGGCATCGGCGGCCAACTTCGCGAACTCGGTGTACTCGCTGATGCAGACGTACGGCTTCGACGGCGTCGACATCGACCTGGAGAACGGCCTCAACGCCACCTACATGACGCAGGCGCTGCGGTCGCTCTCGTCAAAGGCGGGCTCGTCGCTGGTCATCACGATGGCGCCGCAGACGATCGACATGCAGTCGACGTCGAACTCCTACTTCCAGACGGCCCTGAACATCAAGGACATCCTCACGGTCGTCAACATGCAGTACTACAACAGCGGTTCGATGCTGGGCTGCGACGGCAAGGTCTACAGCCAGGGCTCGGTGGACTTCCTGACGGCGCTGGCCTGCATCCAGCTGGAGGGCGGTCTGGCACCGTCGCAGGTGGGCCTGGGTCTTCCGGCCTCGACGCGCGGCGCCGGCAGCGGGTATGTCTCGCCCTCCGTGGTGAACAACGCGCTGGACTGCCTGGCGAGGGGCACGAACTGCGGCTCCTTCAAGCCGTCCAGGACCTATCCCGACCTGCGGGGCGCGATGACCTGGTCCACCAACTGGGACGCGGCGGCCGGGAACGCGTGGTCCAACGCGGTGGGGCCGCATGTGCACGGGCTGCCGTAGGCGATGACGATCGAACGGGGCACCCGGCGAATCCGCCGGGTGCCCCTTCGTCGCGTCGGTCTTGTCGCTGTGAAACATTTCCCCGGGCCCACCGCATCAATGAGGTGAAGGCCGACGAGGGGGGAGTCCATGAGACAGGTCCGCGGGAGCGGTGCCGAGACGTATGCGGCGTTCGCGGCGGCGCGAGCGGGGCATCTCTACCGGTCCGCGTGCCTGCTGACCGCGGGGGACACGCATCTGGCCGAGGACCTGGTGCAGGAGACCCTCGGGCGGCTGTACGTCAGATGGGGACGCGTCTCCCGGGTCGGCAACCCGGCGGGGTACGCGCAGACCGTCCTCACCCGCACCTTCCTCGCCCATCAGCGCCGCCGCAGCAGCACCGAGCGCGCCACGGACGTCCTGCCGGAGCTGCCGTACGCCGCCGCCGGCGACACCTCCCTGCGGCTCACCCTGCTGGAAGCGCTCGCCCGGCTGCCCGCCAAGGACCGGGCGGTGGTCGTCCTGCGCTACTGGGAGGACCGCTCCATCGAGGAGACCGCCGACGCGATGAACACCAGTTCGGCCGCGGTCCGCACCCGGTGCACCCGCGCGCTGTCCCGGCTGCGCGAATTCCTCGGCGAGGACATGGACGAGTACGCCGCCCCCTGATCCACGCCGCCCCTGACCCACGCCACCCCTCATTCGCCATCGAGCCCAGACCGACACCTCTGCAGAAACGGTGGTTTGCCATGCCCTCCGAACCCCAGGAAGACCTCTTCGCACACCGGCTCGGCAACGCCCTGACCGAGGCCGGCGACCACTTCGAGACCGACCGTCACGCCCTCGTCGTCGCCGGCGAGGCCCGCGGCCGCCGACTGCGGTACCGCCGCCGGGCGGCCCTCGTCGGCGGCGTCGCCGGGATCGCGCTCGTCGGCGTCGGCAGCGCGCTGCTCCTGCCGGCCGACGACGCCGACGGGCGGGCGTCCGTGGCCGTCGACAGCTCGACACCGAGCCCTTCCGCCGACGGCCAGTTGCCGGGCGCCACCGTCGTCCGCGCGCTCGAGGAGATGCTCCCCAAGGGGACGTACAGCCGGCAGCAGGGCGCGGGCACCAGCACGGGATCGCCGTACGCCTCGCTGGTGTACGACGACGGAAAGGGCGGCGCGCTCGTCAGCGTCTCCCTGGCCAAGGTGGAGGCGGGCGGCGAGGCGGCCGAGCAGCTGACCACCTGCCCGGACAAGGCCCTCGTCGCGTACGACGCCTGTACCACGAGCAAGGTGCACGACGGCACGCTCATGATCTACCAGGGGTACGAGTACCCGGACCGACGCGTGGAGACGAAGCAGTGGTACGCCTCGCTCGTCACGCCGCACGGCCATCACGTCATGGTGAGCGAGTGGAACGCGGAGGCCGAGAAGGACGCTCCGCTCACCCGCGACCAACCGCCCTTGTCGCCGGGGCAGTTGAAGAGCATCGCCACCAAGGACTTCTGGATGATCGCCATCGACGCCGCCGCCAGGAACGCCCCGGCGGAGAAGTCACCCGACACCTCGGACGCATCCACCGACCGGCCCGCCGAGCCCACCGGCACCGACGTGCAGAAGACGCTCGCGGCCCTGCTCCCCAAGGACACCGAGGTCGTCTCCCAGGGCGGTGAGGGCGAGTACGGCTATGTCGTGGCCGACGACGGCAGCGGCCAGAGCCTCGTCCAGATCAATGTGCAGCCCGACATGCGCGACGTCGCGGACCAGCTCTTCGGCGCGGACGCCGAGGTCCTCGGCGACGGCACGAAGGTCGCCGTGCGGCAGGGCCCCGGCGAGAAGGGCGGCGAGGGGGTCGTCATGTGGACCGTCGACACGATCCGTACCGACGGCCGGCGCGTCGTGGTGAGCGCCTTCAACTCGGGTGCCCAGCACACCGCCGCGACCCGTGACACCCCAGCGCTGACCATCGCCGAGCTGCGGGAGATCGCCCTCAGCCCGAAGTGGGTTCAGCCCATGGGCCGGTAGTACCCCAGCACGCCCGCCAGCTGACCGAACCACTCCCCCAGCCGATCGCCGCGCTTGGCGTCGACCGCGCACTCGAAGAACCGCCCGTCGACGTGGGCGACCCCGACGACGAGGACGTTGCCGTTCGCCTTGTAGTGGACGCCGCGGATCTCGGGCCAGGTAAGGTCGAGGTTCATGCCGTGGTTCTCGAAGGCGACCCCGGAGGCGTCCACGACGACGGCGTTGCGCCGGTCCACGGCCAGGAACTCCGGGCCCGCGGGAGCCGGGTGGGGCGGCATCGGCGCGGGGTGAGGTGCGTACGACGGTGGGCCGGGCGGCGGCGCGGGGACGTAGGGCTGCGGGGGGACGTACGGCTGCGGGGGCGGGCCGAAGCCGGGCGGTGTCGACGGCGGTGGGCCGGGATCGGGCTGCTGCATGAGCGCACGGTAACGCGGCCCGAGGACCTAGAAGAACTCGGACCAGGGCTGGTCCCAGATCTGCTTCACGCACAGCACCAGGAACAGCAGCCCGGCGATGGCGAGCATCGCGTTGCTCACCGGGCCGTTGCGCCATTCGCGCGGGGTGCGTGAGCTGTTGAGGAGCCAGATCAGGGTGCCGGCGAGGAAGGGGAGGAAGGCCGCGCCCAGGACGCCGTAGATGATGATCAGTCGGAAGGGCTGGCCCTCGAAGAGCAGCACCATGGGCGGGAAGGTGAGCCACAGCAGGTAGGCGCGGAACGGCCAGGCCCGCTCGCGCTCGCCGGACGCCACCTCCTCGCCCGTCGCCTTCTCGCGCTTCTGCTGCCGGGCCACGAAGTCCGCGAACATCAGGCTCACGCCGTGCCAGACGCCGATGAGGGAGGTGAACGAGGTGGCGAAGAAGCCGATCAGGAAGAACTTCGCCGTCGCCGAGCCGTACTCGTCCTCCAGGATGTCGCCCAGCTGGATGAGGCCCTTGTCGCCGCTGGCGATGGCGATGTTCGCGGAGTGCAGCATCTCCGCGCCGACGAAGAGCATGGCGACGACGAAGACGCCGGTCGTGGCATAGGCGACCCGGTTGTCCAGGCGCATCACCTTCATCCACCCGGTGTTCGTCCACCCCTTGGCGTTGACCCAGTACCCGTACGCGGCCAGCGTGATGGTGCCGCCGACGCCACCGATCAGGCCCAGCGTGTTGAGGATCGAGTCCTTCTCGTCGGGCAGCACCGGCAACAGCCCCGCGAAGGCGTCCCCGAGGTTCGGCGTGACCCGGATCGCCAGATACACCGTCACCACGAACATGACGCCGACCAGCACCGTCATGACCTTCTCGAACACCGCGTACTTGTTGAACCAGACGAACACCAGCCCGACCAGCCCGCACGCGATGCCCCACCACTTGAGGTCCATCACATCCGGGAACAGCGCCTGCAACGGCAGCGCACTCGACGACATCGCCGCCGCGCCATAGACGAAGCCCCAGATCACGACGTAGACGACGAAGAACCACGTCGTCCAACGCCCCAGACTCGCCCACCCGTCGAACAGCGTCCGCCCCGTCGACAAATGCCAGCGCCCCGCCGCCTCGGCCAACGAGATCTTGACGAGGCAGCCGATGACGGCCGCCCACAGGAGCGTGTACCCGAAGTTGCTGCCCGCGATCAGCGTCGCCACCAGGTCACCGGCCCCGACACCGGTCGCCGCGACGACGATGCCGGGCCCGATGTATTTCCAACTGGACTTGCGGGGAGTGCGCGTGACGTCGCCGGTCGCCTGATTACCCGTGGTCTCAGCCATGCCGATCAAGAAACCGCAAAAGAACGGCACAGACAAGGGGTCGTGCGCCGACCAACCCAAAGGGGCGCGGGGAACTGCGCGACCAGCCACCGACTACCCGCAGCCCGAAGCACCACCTGACGCACACCCACACGTACCGAGTTCGAACCACACAGTCGTCCCCGCCCCATCCCGCTCGCACCCCCAGCGAAGCGCCAGCGCATCCACCAGGAACATCCCGCGCCCACTCTCAGCCGTACCCGCATCAAGTACCCGCGGCCGCCCACCACCCGCGTCGGCGACTTCGCACCGCAGCACGCCGTGCGCGGCGGTCATGGTGAGCGTGAACCGGCTCTCGGAGTGCAGCAACGCGTTGGTGGTGAGCTCGCTGACGAGCAGCTCGGCAGTGTCGACAACGTCCTCCCGCTCGCCCAGTCCCCATATCTCCAGCTGCCGGCGGACCTCCCTGCGCGCCTCACCGACGGCAGTCGCACGCGGCTCGTACTCGACGCTCAAGTGGCCTGCCCCCAAGGGCGGTTGGGGATAGGCGCCGTATCTGGGACCGGGTTCCGGGAGGCGTCCCCCGGAGAGTTGCAGCATGGTTCCTACGGTGTCCTCCCCGCGTGTACCGCACACGGGGAGGACTACCTGTTTCCGTACCTGCGTCGACGTACGCCTACCCGTACTGGAGACGTACGGTCGCCCCCTCCGCGTCGTCGCGCACATCGACGTACGCGCACACCTGCCGGGCGAACCACAGCCCCTGGTCCGGCTCGAGTTCGGCGTCGGGCGGCGGGATGAACCCGGCGAGCGGGTCGGCGACGCGGCGTGTGGTGCGCAGTTCGCAGACGCAGGCGGGGGCGGCGCCCCACAGCAGCGCGCCGGTGACCGGCCCGAGGGAGGCCGCCGCCGCGAGGACGGCGCCGGCGAACAACTCGGCGTCCGGGGAGGACAGTCCACGGGCGACCGCGCCGGCGCACAGGGCGTCCGGGTCCGGGTGGTGGAGGTGCTGCGCGTCCGCCGGAGGCTCCGGCAGCGGTACGGCGTCCAGCTCGGTGGCGAGCGTGACCGGGTCCACGTAGGCGCCCGTGCCGGGGTGGGCGCGGCGGGCGGCGGCGACGATGGCGGCGCCGGCGGTGCGGGTGTCGTACGCGCACAGGGCGGTGGTCGCGAGCGGCGCGAAGAGGAGGTTGGCGAGGGCCTCGTAGCGGATCCACTCGGCGGTCTCGCGGGGTGAGCGTCCGGCGCGGCCGTCCCAGACGGGTTCCATGAGGAGGTGGATACGGCCGCCGGGTCCGGCGTGCGCGGCGAGGTAACCGGCGCCCTGGGCGACGGCGTTGGCGGCATTGCCGGTGTACCAGTCGGTCTGCGGGATCAGGCCGACGCTTTTGGCGTCTGCGCCAAGGGCGTCCCGTAGGAGGTCCAGCTTGCCGGGGGCGGCGATGGCGACGGGCGGGGGTTCGCCGGGGGCGCCGAGGCCTTCGGTGAGGAACGGGAGGGCGGCGGCGACGAATGCGTCGTCCGTGCCGAAGACGGCCATACGGTGGTCGAACGCCCCGTGGGCTGGGGCGGGTTGGTTGGTCACGGGTTCCCTTCGAGGTCGGGGAGGGAGGTGCCTGACGGTTCAGCGCTGGGCCGCCACCCAGGCGGCGATCTGGCTGCGGTTGCTGAAGCCGAGCTTGCTGAGGATGCGTTCCACATGGCCTTCGGCGGTTCGGCGGGCGATCACCAGTCGGTCGGCGATCTGCTGGTTGGCGAGCCCTTCGGCGACGAGCGCGGCGACCTCCGTCTCACGGCGGGTGAGGCGGACGCCGTTGGAGGGCCGCTCGCTGGTGTCGTCCGGTGGCTGTTCGTCGCTGAGGGCGTAGGCGGCGGCCTCTGTGAAGCCGAGCGCACTGCCGCGTTCGTACGATCGCTGGAAGGCGGGCCCGTCCAGCGTTTCGCGCGCCCGTTTCTCGCACTGCCTTCGTGCGGAGTTGAGGGCGTCCGAGCCCCAGCGGCCTTTGTCGATGTCGGCCCAGACGCGGTCAGCGGCGCCGAGGAGGACGGCGGCGCGTTCCGGGGTGCCGCGTTCGGCGGCGATCACGGCGAGCAGGTCGAGGGTGAGACCGATGCCGATGACGTCGTTGACGTCGAGCTTGCGGCGCAGCGCGTCGAGGGCGTGCCGTTCGGCGCGTGGCCAGTCCTGGCGGACGGTGTGGGCGAGGGCGAGGATCCGCAGCAGGTAGGAGCGCACCCAGTCCTCGTCGTGCTCGGCGCATTCGGGCAGCGCGGCCTCGCAGACGGCGACGGCACGGTCGGCCTGGCCCAGCAGGGCGAGCGCGCAGGCGAGTTCGACCTTGTCGAGGCCGTGCATGCTGAGGTGCTGGCCGGGGGCGCGGCCGCGGGCGACGGCGGTCTCGAAGTGGGCGAGGGCGATCTGGAGGTCGTTGCCGAAGAGCTGGAGGACGCCGATGACGTACTCGGCGTGGGCGGTCTCGGCCGGGTCGCCGAGGTGACGGGCGAGGCGGCGGGCGTCCTTGGCGAGGTCCAGGCCCCGGGCGAGGTCCTGGGTGGCGGCTGCGAGGAGTCCGGCGACCCACAGGCCGCGGGCGCGTTCGGGGGTCGGCTCGGGGTTGGCGTCGAGGGCGCGGTCGAGCCAGTAGCGGCCCTCGCGGGGTGCGCCGCAGGCGTGCCAGTAGAACCAGAGGGTGCCCGCGAGCCGCAGTCCGGCGAGGCGTTCGCCGGGGGCGGTGAGGCAGAAGTCGAGGGCGGCACGGAGGTTGTCCTGGTCGGCGCGGAGCCGGGCGACGGTCTCGCGCTGTCCCGGACCGAACCAGGCGCGTTCATGGGCGGCGGCGCACGCCTGCGTCCAGTCGCGCTGGCGGCGCCGGGCGGCGGTCTCCTCGCCGGGCCGCCGGCGCAGCCGCTCCAGGCCGTAGTGGCGCAGGGTGAACAGGAGCCGGTAGCGGACCCCGTCAGGACCCGGCTCCCGGCACAGCACCGACTTGTCGACAAGTCCGGCGACGGCTTCGAGGACATCGTGCGCGCCGACCTTCTCGCCGTCCGCGCACACGGCTTCCGCCGTGTCCAGGTCGAAGCTGCCGGCCAGCACGGAGGCGCGCGCCCACACCAACTGCTCGCGCTCCGTGCACAGTTCGTGGCTCCAGTCGATGGCGGCGCACAGGGTCTGGTGCCGGGGCAGGGCGGCCGGGCTGCCGGCGTTGAGCAGGCGGTAGCGGTCGTCGAGGCGGTCGAGGAGCTGCTCGACGCCGAGGACGCGCATCCGGACGGCAGCGAGTTCGATGGCGAGCGGGAGGCCGTCGAGGCGGCGGCACAGCCGGGCGACGGCGGCCCGGTTGGCGGCGGTGAGACGGAAGCCGGGGACGACGGCGGCGGCGCGGTCGGCGAAGAGGGCCAGGGCGGGGTAGCCGTCGGCGGCGGAGAGGTCACCGTCCGGGTCGGGGACCGGCAACGGCCGTACGTCCAGGAGGTGTTCCTCGGTGAGGCCCAGGCGGTGGCGGCTGGTGGCGAGGACACGGACGCCGGTGGTGCCGTGCAGCAGGGCGGCGGCGAGTTCGGCGCAGGCGGGCAGCAGATGCTCGCAGTTGTCGAGGACGAGCAGCAGCCGCCGGTCCCGTACCTGCTCCACGAGGGCGTCCAGCGGGGGCTGCGAGGAGTGGTCGTGCAGGCCGAGCGCGTCGGCGGCGGCGAGCGGGACGAGCGCCGGGTCGTGCAGGCCCGCCAGGTGCACGAAGCGCACGCCGTCCGGGAAGGCGCGGGCCACCCGGGCCGCGAGGCGCGCGGCGAGCCGGGTCTTGCCGACGCCGCCGGGTCCGGTGAGCGTGACCAGCCGGGCGCGGGCCAACAGCTCGCGGCCTTCGGCCAGTTCGTCCCGGCGGTCGACGAAACTGGTCGTCTCGGCCGGCAGGTGACGGTCCCGTCGTGGCGCTGATCCGCCCATGATCAGCCAGTCCTTGGGAGGGTGTGGGGGTCCGAGGAAAGCCGGGGGGTGAGATCCCCCACTCTCCCCCGCCGGATTGCATATTTGCACGCCGCGGTCACACCGTCGGGTGCACTTCGCCGGGGTCCGGGTCTGCCGGGACGGGCGGGCGTACACTGCGCGGCCGATTTCCGGCCACTGACTCCTGGCCAACTCTTGACCGGGCCATGCCATACCTCCACCATGAGCGCCACACCCCGCACACGTACGTCGCAGAGAGACACCCCCCAGCTCCACTCCCCACTCCGGAGACCCCGGAACTACTGGAGAAACAAGGAGATTTCATGCGACTTCGCATACGCGGCTCAGGCGCGCGAGGCGGCAGACGAACCGCCGCGCTGGCCGCTCTCGCCGCCTTCGCGCTCGCGGCCCCCCTCGCCGCGACGGCCACGAACGCCACCGCGGACGGCGGCGCCCGCCCCACGGCCTCGGCGGACGACATCCGCCAGTACGAGGTCCATATGCACTCGACGGCCAAGGACCGTACGGCGATCCAGCAGGCCGGCGTGACCGTCGACGACGCCGACGACCACGGCGTGGTCGTCTCGGGCCGCGCCGACCAGATCAAGAAGCTGCGCCAACTCGGCTACGAGGTCACGCCGTTGGGCGCGGTCCCGGACCGCTCGGCCGGCGAGGACGACGTACGGCTGCTCGACTTCCCGTCGGCCGACTCCAAGTACCACAACTACGCGGAGATGACGAGCGAGATCAACTCCCTCGTCTCGGCCAACCCGGGCATCGCGAGCCAGCGGACCATCGGCACGTCGTACCAGGGCCGGAACATCGTCGCCATCAAGATCAGCGACAACGTCTCCACCGACGAGTCCGAGCCGGAGGTGCTGTTCACGCACCACCAGCACGCGCGTGAGCACCTCACCGTCGAGATGGCGCTGTATCTGCTGCGGGAGTTGACGTCCGACTACGGCACCGACTCCCGTGTCACCAGCATGGTGAACAACCGCGAGATCTGGATCGTGCCCGACCTCAACCCCGACGGCGGCGAGTACGACATCGCGAGCGGCTCGTACCGCTCCTGGCGGAAGAACCGGCAGCCCAACTCCGGTTCGTCGTACGTCGGCACCGACCTCAACCGGAACTGGAACTACCGGTGGGGCTGCTGTGGCGGGTCGTCGGGGTCGACGTCCTCGGAGACGTACCGGGGCACCGCCGCCGAGTCCGCGCCCGAGGTGAAGGTCGTCGCCAACTTCGTGCGCAGCCGGGTCGTCGGCGGTGTGCAGCAGATCAAGGCGGGGGTCGACTTCCACACGTACAGCGAGCTGGTGCTGTGGCCCTTCGGGTACACCTCCGCCGACACGACGACCGGCATGACGGCGGACGACCGCAACGCCTTCGCCACGGTGGGCGGCAAGATGGCCGCCAGCAACGGCTACACGCCCGAGCAGTCCAGTGACCTGTACATCACCGACGGGTCGATCGACGACTGGCTGTGGGGCAACCAGAAGATCTTCGGGTACACCTTCGAGATGTATCCGCGGTCGAGCTCCGGGGGTGGGTTCTACCCGCCCGACGAGGTGATCGAGCGGGAGACGTCGCGGAACCGGGATGCGGTGTTGCAGTTGCTGGAGAACGCGGACTGTATGTACAGGTCTATTGGGAAAGAGGCCCAGTACTGCAGTTAGGTGCGCCCCGCGGCGGAGCCGCAAAATGTCACAACCCCGCGCCCCTACGCGGCGTTCTCGTCGAAGTAGGAGTCCAGGACAGCGTCTAGCTGTTCTTCCCACTCCTTGAAGCTGCTCCTGGCCGGCGCCTCGATCTCGATCGGGTACCAGCGGCGGTCAGGAGTGTGCACCGTGATGGTGAAACGCTTGCCGAAGCGGGGGGTCTCCGTCTCGACCGCGCCGATCTCGTCCCAGCGGAACTCGCATGCCTGGTCGTCCAGGGAGAGTCGTACGCCGCGGTGGTCGGCGACCATCTTGGCGCGGCGGTCGGAGGCCTCGAAGACGGGCCCGTCGGGGGCCTCTTCCTCCGCCTCCTCTTCGGGCTCCTGCTCCTCCTCTTCGGAGGCGGCAGGCTCCGCGGGAGTCTCCTCCTCGACCGGCTCCTCCGCCTCCGTGTCCTGAGGCTCCACGTCCTCCGGCTCTTCGGACACGGGTGGGGTGATCCCGGGGATGAAGGCCGGGTCGACCCCGGCGCCGTCCAGGGGCTGGCTGCTCGAACCTATGCGCTGCTCCACAGCGCAGCAGTATGGTCGACGATCCTGTGTCGTACACAGCCAGCCCCGACTTCGTTATGAGACGCCTACATGAACAGGCTGAGTACGGCCGCCATGACGAAGCCCCCGACCGACAACACCGTCTCCAGCACAGTCCAGGTCTTGAGGGTGTCGCGCTCGCTGATGCCGAAGTACTTGGCGACCATCCAGAAGCCGCCGTCGTTGACGTGGGAGGCGAAGATGGAGCCCGCGGAGATGGCCATGATGACGAGGGCGATGAAGGCCTGGGAGTGGTCGCCCTCGGAGAGGAGGGGGGCGACGATGCCGGCCGTCGTGACGATCGCCACCGTGGCCGAGCCCTGGGCGACGCGCAGGACGACCGAGATCAGGTAGGAGAGGACGATCACGGGGAGGCCGACGTCGTTGAAGGTGTCGGAGAGGGCCTGGGCGACGCCGCTGGCCTTGAGGACGGCGCCGAAGATCCCGCCCGCGCCGACGACGAGCAGGATGTTGCCGACGGGCTTGAGGGACGACGTGGACACCCGCTCCAGGGACTTGCGGGACCAGCCGCGCCGGAGGCCGAGCAGGTAGTACGCGAGCAGCAGGGCGATGGTGAGGGCGACGAAGGGGCTGCCGAAGAACTCGATCACCGAGCGGGCCGTGGAGGGGTCCAGGGCGATGGAGGAGAAGGTCGCGGCGAGGATCAGCACCAGGGGCGTACCGATGATGGCGAGGACCGTACCGAGCGGAACCGGCTTCTCCGGCGGCTCGACGCCCGCCTCGCGCTGCTCGTTGACGACCGCCAGCTTCGCCTCGGCCGCCGCCTCGACCATGTCCTGCGGTACGGCGACGAAGATCCGCTTGCCGATCCAGTCCGAGAACACCCAGGCGGCCAGCACCGCGGGAACACCGCAGACGACGCCCATGAGGATGACCCAGCCGAGGTCGACGTGGAGCAGACCCGCTGCCGCCACCGGGCCGGGGTGCGGGGGCAGGAACGCGTGGGTCATCGACAGGCCCGCCAGCAGGGGCAGGCAGTAGAGCAGGATCGACTTGCCGCTCCGCTTCGCCGCCGCGTACACGATCGGCGCCAGGACGAAGATGCCCACGTCGAAGAAGACCGGGATACCGAAGATCACGCCGGTGACGCCCATGGCGAGCGGTGCGCGCTTCTCGCCGAAGAGGTTCAGCAGCCGGGAGGCCAGCACCTCGGCGCCGCCGCTGACTTCGAGGATCGCGCCGAGCATGGTGCCCAGGCCGATGATGATCGCGACATGGCCGAGGATGCCGCCCATGCCGGACTCGATGGTGGACACGGCGTCGCTTCGCTGGACGGTGCCGAAGAGTTCGGTGACGGACAGTCCTGCGAGCAGGCCGACGGCTATGGAGACGGCGAGGAGGGCGACGAAGGGTTGGAGTCTCGCCTTGATGATCAGGAAGAGGAGGAGGGCGATGCCGAGGGCGGCGACGGTGAGGAGTCCGGCGGTGCCGTCGATGAGGAGGAGCAGGCCTCCGGTGTGGGGTGGGGTTTCGGCGGGGGCGGCGGCGGCGAGCGGATAGGACATTCGGGGGTCCTCTTCGTAAATGCATGCGGTGTCGGGGCGTGGGGTATCGCGGCTTGGCGTCTGCGGGGCTGAGGCGCCATGCCGGGTGCGGGTCGTTTGTGGTTGATCGCGCAGTTCCCTGCGCCCCGTTGGGGCGCAGGTGTTCCGTCAGTCGTTCAGTACGGCCAATGCGTCGATCTCGATGAGGAGCCCCGCGGGCAGGCCGACGTAGACGGTCGTGCGCGCGGCGGGCGGCTGGGTGAGGCCCTGCTCCTCGAAGTACGCGTTGTAGATCTCGTTCATCTCGGCGAAGTGGGCGACGTCGGTGAGGTAGACGCGGATCATCATCACGTCGTCCCAAGAGGCTCCGCCCTCCTCCAGGATCGCCTTGACGTTGGCGAGGGTCTGGAGGGTCTGCTCCCGCAGGGTCGGGCCGGCCGGCGTCGGGGGCTGTCCCTCGACCGCGGGCAGGAAGCCGACCTGGCCGGCGACCTGGAGGATGTTGCCCTTCTTCACGCCGTGCGAGAACTTCGCGGGGGGCGTGGTGTGGGTCTTGGGGGTGAGGGCGGTCTTGTCGGTCATACGACATCCTTCGTCGGGGTCCTGCCGGAGTACTCGCCGCTGATCGCGTCCGCGGTACGGCGGACCAGCGGGAGCAGAGTGAGGAGTTCGTCGGCGGTGACGACGACGTTGGGCGCGGACACCGACATCGCGGCGGCGACCCGGCCGTCGGCGCCGCGGATCGGTGCGGCGACGCAGTTGATGGACTCCTCGTGGCCGCCGAGGTCGGTGGCCCAGCCCTGTTCGCGCACCTTGGCCAGTTCCCTGAGGAAGGCATCCGGGTGGGGCGTCGAACGGGCCGTGTACATGGGGTAGTCGAGCTTCTCCGCGAGGGCGCGGCGCTCGTGCTCGGGGAGGTCGGCGAGCAGCAGTTTGGCGACGGCGGCGACGGTGATGGCCACCGGTTTGCCGATCCGGGAGTACATGCGCACCGGGTAGCGGCTCTCCACCTTGTCGATGTAGAGGACCTCGTCCTCCTCGTACACGGCGAGGTGGACGGTGTGTCCGCACTGCTCGTTGAGGCGTACGAGGTGGGGGTGGGCGATCTCGCGGATGTCGAGGTTCTCCATCGCCTCCTGGGCGAGGGCGATGAGGCGGGCGCCGAGGCGGTAGCGCTGGTCGGACTGGCGGTAGACCATGCCGTGTTCGTGGAGCGTGCGGAGGAGACGCAGGGCGGTGGACTTGTGGACGCCCAGGCGGTCGGCGACCTGGCCGAGGTCGGCGGGGCCCTCGGCGAGCAGCGGCAGGATGCTCAGTGCGCGGTCGACGGTCTGGCTCATGGGGTGCGTACCTCCTCCTCGGCCTGCTGGGTCGTCCAGCCGGGGCCGAGTCGAAGTGTCCCCCACGCCTCGTCGTCGAGGGCGGCGAGACGGTCGGCGTGGGCGCGGGCGGGGGGTGCGGCCAGGTCGCCGGGGGCGGTGAGGGTGGCGGCGGCCATGAGGTGGCCGTGGCGGAGGCGGTCCCGGACGGGGAGGTCGCGGAGCGTGCCGGAGAGGAATCCGGCGGCGAAGGCGTCACCTGCGCCGACCGCGGCTACGGGGGTGACATTGAGGGCGGGGACGAAGGTGACCGGCGTTGCGGTGGGCCGGGGGTGGGTCGCGCGGCCCGGCGCTTGCGGGTTGCCGCCTGCGCCCACCCGTGCCGCCCCAGCGGCACGACTGCCCGCAGCTGGGGGGCTGGAGGGGTGCGCGCTGTCCGCAGCTGGGCGGGAAGGGTGCGCGTTGACCGTCGGCTCGCCTTCGGCCGCCCCCGCGGCACGACCACCCGCAGGCTGCGCCTGGGAGAACGCCGTCGCCCCCCGCGCCCCCTCCTTCACCACCAGCACCCCCGGCTCCGGCAGCAGTTCGCGGATCTTCTCCGGGCCGCCGGTGATACCCCAGGCCACCCTCGCCTCGTCCGTGCCGACGAAGACGATGTCGGCGCGGCGGGCGAGGTCGAGGAGGACGCGGGGGCCGTCGGCGTCGTGCCAGAGGCCGGGGCGGAAGTTGACGTCGAAGGAGATGAGCGGTCGGTCCGGGCGAGGGGCCGTGAGCTGCCAGAGCAGGCCGAAGCACTCGTCGGAGAGGGCCGCCGTGATCCCGGACAAGTGCAGCACTCGCCCCGCCCGCACCGCCTCCATGTCCACGTTCTCCACGGCCATCGCCGATGCCGCCGACCCGGCTCGGTAGTACGCCACCTCGTGCGCATCGGTCGCCCGGTCCCCCGCCGTACGGAAGTACACGCCTGTCGGACGCTCCGGGTCCCTCCGCACCGCCGACACGTCGACGCCGTACCCCCCGATCGCCTCGGTCAAATGGTCGCCGAAGCCGTCCGTGCCGACGCGGCTCACCCAGCGGGCCGAATGCCCGGCGGCGGCCAGCACGCACGCCACGTTGGATTCCGCGCCGCCGATTCCGCGGTCGAAGGACGGGACGTCGGCGAGGCGGCCCGGGCGGGTGGGCAGGAACGTGACCATGGACTCGCCGAGCGCGACGACGTCCACGACGTCGGGGGCATTGCAGGGTCCGGTGACGGTCACGATGGTCGTAGCTCCTCGGGTGATGCGGGAAGACGGCGGCTTCGTTGACCCCGCGTTGGCCGAGATGTTAGACAGCGGTAAGCGATATACGCAATGAACGTTGCAATGCATGCAACGCCGCCGATCAGGGAGGCCCGATGGCCGTTGAAGCGCTCGCCCGCCTGGCCGAGGAACGCGTCGACCACCGCTTCAAGGGCCTCCCGCCGGACGCCGACGGCCTGACCGTCGCCGAGCTGACGGCCCAGCGCCGCAACCTCTTCACCGGCGGCTTCGCCACGCCCGTGCTCGCCCTCTCCGCCGAGCGGCTGGAACACAATCTCGCGCTCATGGAGTCGTACACGACCCGCCACGGTCTCGCCTTCGCCCCGCACGGCAAGACGTCCATGGCCCCGCAGCTCTTCCACCGCCAGATCGAGCACGGCGCCTGGGGCATCACCCTCGCCGTGCCGCACCAGGTGCGGGTGGCGCGGGCCTTCGGCATTCAGCGGATCTTCCTGGCCAATGAGGTGGTCGATCCGGCGGCTCTGCGGTGGATCGCCGCCGAGTTGGACTCGGACCCGGACTTCCGGTTCATCTGCTACGTCGACTCCGTGCGCGGCGTCGAGCAGATGGACGCCGCGCTGCACGGCGCGTCACGTCCGCTGGACGTCGTCGTCGAGCTCGCCGCCGGTGAGGGCGCCCGTACCGGCGTGCGCACGGAGGCGGAGTGCGCGGCGGTCGCGGACGCCGTGGCGGCCACGCGGACCCTGCGTCTCGTCGGTGTCGCGGGGTACGAGGGCGAGGTCCCGCAGGCCGATCCGGAGCGGGTGCGCGCGTGGCTGCGGCGGCTCGTCGCGCTGGCCGACGACTTCGACAAGGCGGGGCGGTTCACGGACACGGACGAGATCGTCGTCAGCGCCGGCGGCAGCGCCTGGTTCGACGCGGTGGCCGACGTCTTCGCGGAGATCCCTGAACTCGGCGGCCCCGTACGGAAGTTGCTGCGCTCGGGCGCCTACGTCTCGCACGACGACGGCCACTACCGCAAGCTGACCCCCTTCACCCGGGTCCCCGAGGAGGGCGCGCTGGAGCCCGCGTTCCGCCTGTGGACGCAGATCGTCTCCCGCCCCTCGCCCGACCAGGCCTTCGCCAACGCGGGCAAGCGGGACGCGGCGTACGACCTGGATCTGCCCTTCGCCCAGGTCGTACGGCGGGACGGCACCGAGCGCCCGGCGACCGGCATCGAGGTCACCAGCCTCTCCGACCAGCACGCCTGGATCCGCACGGCCCCGGAGGCCGACCTCGACGTGGGCGACTGGCTCGGCATGGGCCTGTCGCACCCGTGCACGTCCTTCGACAAGTGGCAGCTGATCCCGGTCGCGGAGGCGGACGGGACGGTCGTCGACTACATCCGTACGTTCTTCTAGGAGGCCCAGGTCATGGCAGATCTCGTCATCCGTGACGCGGACGTGGTCGACGGCTCGGGCGCGTCCGCGTACCGCGCCGATGTGGTGGTCGACGACGGCAGGATCGTGTCGATCGTCAAGGAGGCCGCGGCGGCGGGCTGTCAACGGCCCAAGGCGATGCGGGAGTTGGATGCCGAGGGGCTGGTCCTCTCCCCCGGCTTCATCGACATGCACGCCCACAGCGACCTCGCCCTGCTCCGTGACCCCGACCACAGCGCCAAGGCCGCACAGGGGGTCACGCTCGAAGTCATCGGCCAGGACGGGCTGTCGTACGCACCGGTCGACGACCGCACGCTCGCGGAGGTGCGCCGTGCGATCACCGGCTGGAACGGCAACGGTGACGACATCGACTTCGACTGGCGGTCGGTGGGCGAGTATCTGGACCGGCTGGATCGCGGGATCGCGGTGAACGCCGCCTATCTCATCCCGCAGGGCACGGTCCGGATGCTCGCCGTCGGCTGGGAGGACCGGGAGGCGACGCCCGAAGAGCTGGACCGGATGCGGCAGTTGGTCGCGGAGGGGATGCGGCAGGGCGCGGTCGGCATGTCGTCGGGGCTCACCTACACCCCCGGCATGTACGCCAAGGACGCCGAACTGACCGAGCTGTGCCGGGTGGTGGCGGAGTACGGCGGCTACTACTGCCCGCACCACCGCTCGTACGGCGCGGGCGCCCTTCAGGCGTACGAGGAGATGGTCGCCCTGACCCGGGAGGCGGGCTGCGCGCTCCATCTCGCCCACGCCACCATGAACTTCGGCGTGAACAAGGGCCGGGCGCCCGAGCTGCTGACGCTGCTGGACGACGCGCTGGCCGCCGGAGCCGACATCAGCCTCGACACGTACCCCTACACGCCCGGCTGCACCACCCTGGCCGCCATGCTGCCGAGCTGGGCGAGCGAGGGCGGCCCGGAGGCGATCCTCGATCGGCTCGCGGACGAGGAGACGGCCGAGCGGATCCGCCATCACATGGAGGTCGTGGGCGCGGACGGGTGCCATGGCGTGCCCATCGAGTGGGACACGATCGAGATCTCGGGCGTGAGCGGGACCGGCCTCGACGACTATGTCGGCCGTACGGTCCAGGAGTCGGCGGACCTGCGCGGCGAGGCCCCTTGGGTGACCGCCCGGCGGCTGCTGCTGGAGGACCGGCTCGGTTCGACGATCCTTCAGCACGTGGGCCATGAGGAGAACGTCCGCGCGATCATGCGGCACCCCGTCCACACGGGCGGCTCGGACGGCATCCTCCAGGGGACGAAGCCGCATCCGCGCGCGTACGGGACGTTCCCGCAGTATCTCGGCCGGTACGTACGGGAGTTGGGCGTGCTGTCCCTGGAGGAGTGCGTCGCCCACCTCACCTCGCGCCCGGCCGCGCGGCTGCGGCTGCCGGACCGGGGCCTGGTCCGCGAGGGCTACCGGGCGGACCTGGTGCTGTTCGACCCGGCGACGGTGGCGGCGGGTTCGACCTTCGAGCGACCCCGGGCCCTCCCGACGGGCATTCCGTACGTCCTGATCGACGGGCGGTTCGTGATCGAGGACGGGCGGCGGACGGACGTACTCGCGGGGCGGGCGGTCCGTGGAACTCCGCCCGCCCTCGCTTGAGTCGGGTCCCTCGCTCTACGGCTTGGGCAGGGTGCAGCCGCTCGCGCTCAGGTCGAGCTTGTTGTCGACGCCGAAGCAGGGCGCCATCTGGTAGGTCTGCTGGCCGTAGCCGATGCCCGTGTGGACGGTGACCGTGCCGTTCTCGGCGACCTCGCAGGGGTTGTTGACGGTGCAGCGCGCGCCGTCCTCGTTGAGGGTGTTGTTGACGGCGACGACCTGACCGGTCGCGTTGTCGACCACCGGCGAGCCCGAGGTGCCCCCGATGGTGTCGCAGGAGTCGGTGTAACGGACCGAGTCCTTCCAGGTCCAGTCGCCCTCCTTGAGGCGGTGGGCGAAGCCGTCGATGTCGCAGGCGTACGTCTGCTTCCAGTAGCCGGAGACGACGGTGATGGCGGTGCCGGCGGCGGGGCGCGCTTCGCTGATCGTCAGCGGGTCTATGCCGTACGAGCTCTTGATCGCACCGTAGGTGGTGGTGAGCTGGTACATCGAGACGTCCGTGTCGGTCATCGTCGCGTACGCGATCTTGCTGGCCCGCAGCGTCGCGACGCGGGAACCGGCGGAGTTCAGCAGGCCGAAGGTGCGGCTGGATGCCTTGTCGACGATGACCTCGCCGGGCCCGGGAAAGCCGGACTCCAGGCAGTGGCCGTTGGACATCACCAGCGCCGGGTCGTTGTCCTCCGAGTCCGGGAAGCGGACGACCGAGCCGGAGCAGTTGCTCAGCGCGACGGTGCCGGCGAACGTGACGGCCTGCGCCTTCGGCGCCGTGAGCCGGGAGACGGTCGCCGTGGCGGACGTGACCACGTCGTGGACCGCGCCCGAGAGCGTGTCCGGTTCCCCGCCCGTGACCGAGCCCGTGGGGGTGGGTTCGACCGCGACGGCGGGGCTGGCGCCCACTCCGGCAAGCGCCAGGGCGAAGAGCCCGACGACCAGAGGTTTTCTCATGTGGGGGTCCCCTCATACGGAGAAGGTGACCGAAGAATCTCCGGTCACCCACGTTGTTGTCATGCACATACTCACTCACGAGGGGGGTGCGGACAAGGACTTGCCTACTGGCGAGTTCAGTCCGTAGGGCTTTCCCTATCACGGCGGGGCAGGGGTGTCGGGCCGGGGACGCAGGACGTTCACGGGAGGGCGGTCAGGTCACCACATCCGGCACACCCGGGGCATCCGCTGCTACCCGCCGTCCGTCGGCAACTCCCGCAACGGGACGCGCCGGAACTCGATCACTTCGTACGCCGTCTCGACGCCAGTTTCGTACAGGACCCCCACGGTCTCGGCATCGGCCTGCACGAGGTCCGAGTACGCGGCCTTCCGTGAGGACAGGGTCAGCACCTTGCCGAAGGACCGTCCTCCGTCCGTACTGCTCCACAGCGCCATCGCCGCACGGTCGGTCGGCACGGAGGGCCCCGAGAACAGCAAGTTCCCTCTTTCCCCTGCCAGTTGCAGCACGCTGCCCTCCACCAAGGGCACGTCGTTCAGCGAGCTCTGCTCCGCATAACCTCGGTCGAGGCTCGCACCCCCATCACTGGAGTAGGCGTCAAGGCGGTTCCCCGGGCTCGTGCCCTTCTGGTTCCGGGCATTGAAATACAGCCGTCCGTCCGGCAGTTGGGCCGCCGTCGACTCGTTGGCGTTGTGCACGCCCTCGTAGGCGTCCTCGACGAAACCGAGGCGCCAGGACCGCCCTCCGTCGTCGCTGTAGATCGTGTGCGCCCCGTAGTACTTGGGCTCCTGGCCGGTGTCCGGCGACCCCGAGGGCGGCGCGGAGGAGTGGTTGGCGGGCACGACCAGGCGCCCCGCGTGGTCACCGCGCGTCAGGGCGATGGCATGGCCCGGCCCCGTGGCGTACCAGCGCCAGCCGGGCCGCTTCACCGCCGACGTGATCTCCCGTGGCGCGGAGAAGGACCGACCGTCGTCCGTGCTCGTCTGCACGAAGACCCGGCGGCCCTGCTCGTCCGTGGCCTCACCGCGCAGAATCCGCGCTTCGGTGACGTCACCGCTGTGATACGAGGTGACGAGCACGATGTTCCCGGACCGGGGATCCACGACCGGCGCCGGATTGCCCCGGGTGTCCCCCTCGCCCGCCGCGACGACCCGCAATTGCCCCCACGTACAACCGCCGTCGCGCGACCGCCTGAGCACGATGTCGATGTCGCCGTGGTCCTCCTTGCCGACTGACCGCCCTTCGGCGAAGGCGAGCAAGGTCCCGGCCTCGGTCCGGACGACGGCGGGTATGCGGTAGCTGGCGTAGCCGCCCATGCCCGACGTGTACGGCACCGAGGATGCGCACCTTCCCTCCGGCTCACCATCCGCACTGTCGGCCTGATCCGCCCTGGGCCAGGCGACGACCACCAGCGCGGCGACGACGACGATCGCGACAGCACCGAGCACGGATAAGCGGCGGCTCGGGAAAGGGCGGCTCATTGGTCTCCTCATCATGGCGGCTATGCACCGTGCCCTCAATCCGGCTTCTTGGTGTTCCCCTGCCCCTTTCCCGGATGGTCTCGGGAGGAACTGGGGGCGGCAGCCGCGGTGTTGGTGGCGGCGGAACTCGGTGGGGCCGTACTCGTGGCGGTGCTCGAGGGCCCCTGCGCGCTCCCGGTGGCGTCAGCGGTCGAAGTGGCGCTCGGCGAAGCGCTCTTACGCGGGGACGCCGCACCGGAGGACCCCGGCCGGTCGGCGAGCGTCCCCGGGGAGGACTCCGTAGCCGTGGGCGACACGGAGTCACCGGCCGTGGCGCCGGTCCGCTCCGGACCGCCCCGTGCCCCGCCCGAGGGCGACCCGGAGAAGGAGAACGCGGCGATCACGGCGGCCGCCGACACGGCACCAACCGCACCCGCGGCGACCATCACGCGGCGCGAGCGGAGGCCGAGCGGGCGGTGCCGGCCGCGGTGGCCCGACCGCTGCGCGGGGACGTCGGCCGCCACCGGAGGGAGCTGGGCGGTGTCGTCGTAGGCGGTGTCCTGCCAGCCGTGCGCGGCGGCCGGGTCGGCGTATGCGTCGTAGGCCGGGGAGTGCGGAGTCTGCGGGAGGTACACGTTCGGCGGTCTGTGAGGGTCGCCGTCCTCCGGGGGCGCGCTTCCCTGTTCCGATGGCCTGGACATGACCGGGATTCTAGGGACGCAGGCGACTCCTGGGACAGCTACCGGCGATAACAGTCCAAACCCGCTCGTCTCACGTGGCGGAAAACACGGCCGCGACCGCGTTACCGGGCCGTAAGCTCCCAGACATGCAGGTGATCCAGTCGACCAAGCTCGCCAACGTCTGTTACGAGATCCGGGGCCCGGTGCTCGAGGAGGCGATGCGGCTTGAGGCGGCCGGGCATCGGATCCTCAAGCTGAACACGGGCAACCCGGCGGCGTTCGGCTTCGAGTGCCCGCCCGAGATCCTCGAGGACATCCTCCGCAATGTGTCGTCGGCCCATGGCTACGGCGACGCGAAGGGCCTGCTGGCCGCACGCCGGGCCGTCGTCATGCACAACCAGACCCTCGGCATCGAGACGGACGTCGAGCACGTCTTCATCGGCAACGGCGTCTCCGAGCTGATCGTGATGGCGATGCAGGGACTGCTGGACGACGGGGACGAGGTGCTGGTCCCGGCACCCGACTACCCGCTGTGGACGGCGGCCGTATCGCTCTCCGGCGGTACGGCCGTGCACTACCGCTGCGACGAGCAGTCCGACTGGATGCCCGACCTCGCGGACATCGAACGGAAGGTCACCGACCGCACCAAGGCGATCGTGATCATCAACCCGAACAACCCGACCGGCGCGGTCTACGACGAGGCCGTGCTCAAGGGCCTGACCGACATCGCCCGCCGCAACAATCTGCTGGTCTGCTCCGACGAGATCTACGACAAGATCCTCTACGACGGCGCCACGCACACGCCGACCGCGGCCGTGGCCCCGGATCTGCTGACACTCACCTTCAACGGCATGTCGAAGGCGTACCGGGTGGCCGGCTACCGGGTCGGCTGGATGTCGATCTCGGGTCCGCGCGCGCACGCCGACTCCTATATCGAGGGTCTGACGATCCTCGCGAACATGCGGCTGTGCGCGAACATGCCGGGGCAGCACGGTGTGGTCGCCGCGCTGAGCGGACGCCAGACCATCAACGACCTGGTGCTGCCGGGCGGGCGGCTGCGCGAGCAGCGGGACGTGGCGTATGAGCTGCTGACGCAGATTCCGGGTGTGACGTGCGTGAAGCCGAAGGGGGCGCTGTATCTGTTCCCGCGGCTCGATCCCAAGGTCTTCAAGATCAGGGACGACCGGCGGATGGTCCTGGACCTGCTCCGGCGCGAGAAGATCATGGTCGTCCAGGGCACCGGCTTCAACTGGCCCGAGCAGGACCACTTCCGGGTGGTGACGCTGCCGACGGTCGGGGATCTGCGGGACGCGGTGGGGCGGATCGGGAACTTCCTGGACGGCTACAGCCAGACCTGACGCTCACGCAGGGTGGACACGTGATCCGGTTCTGTGAAGCGCTCAACTTTAGACGAAATCTAAGCTAGGATGACTTCTGTCAGAGCACAGGAGGCCATCCCCATGTACGAACCGATCCGCACCAAGTCGGTCCACAGCTCGATGGCCGGCACGTCCTCGGACTTCCCCCACCGGTCCCGTGAGGAGGAGCTGGACATCCAGCTCGCGGGCCATCTCGCCGCGCTCCTCGCGATCACCGACGAACTGCGCGCGCAAGCGCCGTCCGGCGATCTGGACACGGCTGCGGAGCGGCTCGTGGAGCAGGTGAGCCGACTGCGAGGTGGGGCGACAGTGCGGGCGCTGCCTGCTGCCGGCCGACCGCAGGCCACGTCCCTGCACCGGCGCGCGCACCGCCTCGCGGGACGCGCGCTCGTCGTCGCCGCGGCCCGCGCCGATACGGCGGCGGCGATCCTGGCCGCCGAGCGCATGGACGCGCATGCCGCCGCGCTGGCCGAGCCGCAAAAACTGACCGGCGTCGGCTGATCCCCCTGAACGGCCCCGGTCCGCGTGCACCCGCAGCGACGCGCGGACCGGGTGCCACATTCTCCGTACTCTGAAACCATGGAGTACGCGAAGATGCGCGCGATCGCTGGGGAACTCGGGGCCTACGCCGAGCAGCTCGAAGGGGCTTGGAGCGTGGAGATCGGCCCGTCCGGTCCGATACTGGCGATGATGTGCCCCTCGAAGCGTCACGAGGGCACAGTCCGCCGTATCCGCAACCAGCTCGACGCGCAGCTTCCCGCCACTCACCCGGGGTACATCTGCGAGAACGGCCCCGAGATCGAGCACCCCGCCCTCGCTCGCATGCGCCGTCCCGACGCCGTCGTCATCCCCGAGGACGTCCTCGACGAGGAGGGCCTCGCGGTCGACGCCGCTCACGTACTGGCGGTCATCGAGATCGTCTCGCCGTCCAGCCCGGGCATCGACTACAGCGAGAAGCTCACCGAGTACCCCGCCATGGGCATCGCCCACTACATGATCGTCGACCCGCGCACCGGCACCATCGAGGTGCATTCGGGCCCGTGCAAGGACCACTACGGCAGCAAGGAGCCGTACATCTACGGAGACTCGGTGCCGTTCGGTCCCTGGACCGTGGAGACTTCGGCCTTCCGCCGCTACGGCAAGGCCGGGAACGGCACGGGCTGACGGCAGGCCGCTCCCGTTCCGTACCGGGACCGGCACGACACCCCCCGTTCACCCTCCCAGACGGGGAACGTTGGATTCCGCGAGCACGCTCCGGACGTGAGACGTATCGCAGGGATCTTCCTCGCGGTGCTGCTGATCGGCGGAGTGGTGGCAGCCGTCGTGGCAGGCCGACAAGGCGAGGACAAGGGCACGGCAACGAAGACCGTGCGCGCGGTGATCGGGTCGGAGAAGGCAGATTTCTTCGCCGATCCCGAGGTGGTGGACGCCCTTGCCGCCAAGGGCTACACCGTGCAGCCCGAGACCTCCGGGTCCTGGGCCATGGAAGGGCTCAACCTCGAGGAGTACGACCTCGCGCTGCCGTCGAGCCAGGCACCGGCCGTCGAACTGGCCGAGAAGTACAAGGTGTCGGGAACCCTCCCGCGCCCCTTCTACTCCCCCCTCGTCGTCGTGGCGCACAAGAACGCCGCCGAGGTGCTCAAGGCGAACGGGCTCGCCACGCTGGACGAGTCGCACCGGGGCACGCTGAAGATGAGCGCCTACCTGGACGCCGCCCGCGCGGACCGCACCTGGCAGCAGCTCAAGGGCGCCGACAAGTACGGAGAGCTGACGGGCACGCTGTATCTGTCCAGCACCGACCCCGAGACCTCCAACTCCGGCGCCCTCTACCTCGCCGCCGCCTCCTACGTCGAGAACGGCGGAAAGGTCGTCGCCTCCGGCACCGAGATCGACCGCACCGCCCCGCTGCTGCACAAGCTCGTCAGCGTGCAGGGCGCCCAGCAGTCCAGCAGTGACGCCGTCTTCCGGGACTTCGTCAGCGGCGCCGGCAACCCGCTCGTGGTGGTCTACGAGTCCCAGGTCGCCTCCCTGCTGACGGAGGGACAAACCCCCGACGACCTGGTCGTCCTCTACCCGGACACCACGGTCAACAGCGACCACACCGTCGTACCGCTCACCGACGACGGCAAGGCCCTCGCCGAACTCCTCTCCACGGACCCGAAGTTGCGCAAGCTGGAGGTCCGGCACGGGTTCCGCCCGCAGGGCGAGGCCACCGAGTTCGCCGCGGACACCACCTACCTCAAGCACGAACTGACCGGCGTCCGCCAGGCGCCCGTGCCCACCTCCAAGGTGCTGCACGAGCTGGCGCGACGGGCGCGCGGATAAGGGGGGAAGCAGTACATGACCAGCAACGACGAGACGTTCGTCCTCACTCCGCCCGAGCCCGTCGCCGCCGTGCCGCGGGAGAAGGCCGGCGGGCTCGTGCCCGTCGACGACAGCGTCCGCGACGACATGGCGAACAAGGCCTCCGCCTACATCGAAGGACTCGCCTCCCTCGACGCCCGTTCGCCCGAGTTCGCCGGCAAGGTCGGCGAGATCACCAGCCTCGGCGCGGGCGAGATGCGCAGCGCCGCCGCCCAGTCCAACAGGATGCTGGAGCGCACGGTGCGCAGCCTCCCCGACAAGGGCGGCGACGCCCAGTCGAAGGTGGCGGGCTCGCTCGTCGAGCTGCGGCGGGTGGTGGAGGACCTGGACCCGCGTGACCTGCCCGCGAGCAAGGGCCGCAAGTTCCTGTCCAAGCTGCCCGGCGGCAACAAGCTGCGCGACCACGTCGCCAAGTACGCCTCCTCGCAGAACACGCTCAACAAGATCGTCGGCTCGCTGCGCGGCGGCCAGGACGAACTGCGCCGCGACAACGCCGCACTGCAGACGGAGCGCGTCCGCCTCTGGGAGACCATGGGCAAGCTCCAGGAGTACGTCGTCCTCACCGAGGCGCTGGACT
Source organism: Streptomyces sp. NBC_00457 (assembly GCF_036014015.1). Taxonomy (NCBI): domain Bacteria; kingdom Bacillati; phylum Actinomycetota; class Actinomycetes; order Kitasatosporales; family Streptomycetaceae; genus Streptomyces; species Streptomyces sp. NBC_00457. The sequence continues at coordinate 4,213,872 of NZ_CP107905.1, forward strand.
CGGCCGTCGAGCAGCACATCGGCGGGGTGGAAGCCACCGATCCGCAAGCGGCCGACAGTCTCCGTGCCGATGTGCTCTTCCCCGTCCGGCAGAAGCACCAGGACCTGCTCACCCAGCTCGCGGTGTGCGCGCAGGGCTACCTCGCCATGGACGTCGTACGACGCAACAACGAGGAGTTGATCAAGGGCGTCGACCGGGCCGCCACGACCACCGTCTCGGCGCTGCGCATCTCGGTGATGCTCGCCTCCGCGCTCGACAACCAGAAGAAGGTCGTCGACCAGGTCAACGCGTTGCGCGGCACCACCGAGGACCTCATCCGGGGCAACGCGGAGATGCTGGCCACACAGAGCGGCGAGATCCAGCGCATCGCCGCCGACCCGGCCGTCGGCGCGGAGACGCTGCGCACCGCGTTCCAACAGATCTACCGCACCCTGGACGCCATCGACTCCTACAAGGTGCAGGCCACCGAGGCGATGGCGTCGACCGTGGAGTCCCTCACCTCCGAACTCCAGCACGCCAGCGCCTACTTGGAGCGCAGCCGCTCACAGGGCGCGCTCGAAGGAGGGCTCACATGAGACGTCGTACAGCCATAGGTGTCCTCGCCGCGGCTGCCGCTCTGCTCACCGCCTGCACGGCACAGGGAGGAGACCCGACGGACTTCCCGACGCCCGGCGTCCCCGGACCCGCCGAGCCGGGCACCCTCCGCGTCCTCGCCTCCAGTGAGCTGAGCGACATGACCGAGGTCCTCGCCCAGGTCGAGAAGGACACCGGCATCAAGGTCCGGCCGACGTACATGGGCACCCTGGACGCCGTGGACCTGCTGGCGAAGGGGCAGGCGGACGGCCAGTTCGACGCGCTGTGGCTGTCCTCCAACGACTATCTGCGGCTACGGCCCGACGCGGCGAAGAAGGTCGTGTCGGAGACGCCCGTCATGTCCAGCCCGGTCGCCATCGGCGTCAAGGCGGCGACCGCCGAGGAACTCGGCTGGAAGCCCGAGGACGTCACCTGGTCCCAGGTCGAGCAGGCCGTGCGGGACGGGAAACTGACGTACGGCATGACCGACCCGGCCCGCTCCAACTCCGGCTTCTCGACGCTCGTCTCCGTCGCCTCCGCGCTCTCCGGCGCCCAGTCCGCCCTCACGGACGCGGATGTCACCGAGGCGACCCCGCGGCTGAAGGAGTTCTTCAAGGGGCAGAAGCTGACGTCGGGTTCGTCGGGCTGGCTCGCGGCGGCCTACGACCGGCGCGGCGACATCGACGCGCTCCTCAACTACGAGTCCGTCCTCAAGGGCATCCCGGGCCTGACCGTGATCCGCCCGCGCGACGGCGTCGTCACCGCCGACTACCCGCTCTCCTCCCTCGCCGCCACGAACGCCGAGACCCGCGACGACGTCCGCCGCCTCACCGAGGCCCTGCGCACGCCGGCGACCCAGCGCGCGATCACCGAGAGCACCCACCGCCGGCCCGTCGTCGCCGACGTGCGGCCCGCGGCCGGACTCGACACCGACCGCCGCCGCGAACTGCCCTTCCCCGGCAGCCGGTCCGTCGCCGACGGCCTCCTCGACTCGTACGAGAACGACCTGCGCCGCCCGTCCCGGACCGTCTACGTCCTCGACACCTCCGGCTCCATGGAGGGCGACCGGCTCGCCGACCTCAAGCGGGCCCTCACCGCCCTCACCGCCGACTTCCGGGACCGCGAAGAAGTCACCCTCATGCCCTTCGGCTCCGACGTGAAGAGCGTGCGCACCCACGTCGTCGAACCGGCCGCACCGGAGACCGGGCTCAACGCGATCCGCCAGGACACCGCGACACTCACAGCCGAGGGCGACACAGCGATCTTCACATCGCTTCAGAAGGCGTACGACCATCTCGGCACCGACCGCGACACGTTCACGTCGATCGTGCTGATGACGGACGGCGAGAACACGACCGGCGCGAAGGCCTCCGAGTTCGACGCCTTCTACGCCGGGCTCGACGGGGACAGCAAGGAGATCCCCGTCTTCCCCATCCTCTTCGGCGACTCCGACCGCTCAGAACTGGAACACATCGCCGAACTGACCGGCGGCCGCCTCTTCGACGCCCAGCAGGGCTCACTGGACGGCGCCTTCGAGGAGATCCGTGGCTACCAGTAGATTCCTCGGCTACCTGGAGTCCCGCAAGAACATCGCGGGCAGCGCATGCGGACTGGTCGGCGTGGTGCTGACCTTCACGGGGGTGGCGGGCCCGTACTGGCCAGTGGTCGTCGCCGGCCTGTACGGCGCGGGCGCGCTGATCGCACCACCGGAGCGCCCGCCCCTGCCGGACTTCCCGGACCCGTCGGCCCAACTCGACGAACTGCGCCAGGACTTCGACAAGCTCCGCGGCTACCTCACGGACATCGACCTCTCGGTCACAGCCGCGGCCCGCCTCCGCGAACTGACCGAGCTGCTCACCGCCCTGCTGGACCACGGCTGGAGCAAGGAGCTGCTCGCCCACGACCCGGAGGCCGTCCACGCCCTCTCCCGCATAGTCCGCCGCGACCTCCCCGAGGCCGTGGACACCTTCGCCCGAACCCGCTGGTGGACCCGGATGTCCCCTGGCACCGATTCCCCCGAACTCCACCTGGAACGCCAACTGGGCTTCCTGAAGAAGGAAGCCCAGGGTTTGGCGGCAACGTTGCGAGAAGCGGAGGCCCGCAGACAGGAAACCCACACCCGCTACTTGGAGGGTCGTTCAGAACAACCCCCTTAGGGGCGCGGGGAACTGCGCGACCAGCCACAACGAACCCGCACCCGCCAACGGCGAAGGGGAACCCTTACCCCAGGCGCTCCACCAACGCCCGGTACTCATCCCACAGCTCCTTCGGCGTGTGCTCACCGAACGTATTCAGATGCTCGGGCACCAGCGCCGCCTCCTCACGCCAGACCTCCTTGTCCACGGTGAGCAGGAAGTCCAGCTCCTCCTCGCCCAGTTCAAGCCCCTCCGTGTCCAGCGCACCCTTCGCCGGAAGGATCCCGATCGGCGTCTCCACACCCTCCGCCTTGCCCTCCAGCCGCTCCACGATCCACTTCAGGACGCGGCTGTTCTCACCGAAGCCGGGCCAGACGAACTTGCCCTCGTCGTTCTTGCGGAACCAGTTGACGTAGTAGATCTTCGGCAGCTTGGCCGGGTCCTTGTCCTTGGCGACCTCGACCCAGTGCCCCATGTAGTCGCCCATGTTGTACCCGCAGAACGGCAGCATGGCGAAGGGGTCCCGCCGCAGCTCACCGACCTTGCCCTCGGCGGCGGCGGTCTTCTCGCTGGCGACGTTCGCGCCGAGGAAGACACCGTGGTTCCAGTCGAAGGACTCCGTCACCAGCGGTACGGCCGTCGCGCGCCGCCCGCCGAAGAGGATCGCGGAGATCGGCACGCCCTTGGGGTCCTCCCACTCGGGCGCGATGATCGGGCACTGCGAGGCGGGGACGGTGAAGCGGGCGTTGGGGTGAGCGGCGGGCTCCGAGGAGTCCGGCGTCCAGTCCCGGCCCTTCCAGTCCGTGAGGTGGGCGGGCGTCTCCTCGGTCATCCCCTCCCACCAGATGTCGCCGTCGTCCGTCAGCGCGACGTTGGTGAAGACGGAGTTGCCCCACAGCGTCTTCATCGCGTTGGCGTTGGTGTGCTCACCGGTGCCGGGCGCGACGCCGAAGAAGCCGGCCTCGGGGTTGATGGCGTACAGCCGGCCGTCCTCGCCGAACCGCATCCACGCGATGTCGTCGCCGATGGTCTCGACGGTCCAGCCGCGGGTGGTGGGCTCCAGCATGGCGAGGTTGGTCTTGCCACACGCGCTCGGGAAGGCCGCGGCGACGTACTTGGACTCACCCTGCGGTGGCGTGAGCTTGAGGATCAGCATGTGCTCGGCGAGCCAGCCCTCGTCGCGGGCCATGACGGAGGCGATGCGCAGGGCGTAGCACTTCTTGCCGAGCAGGGCGTTGCCGCCGTAGCCGGAGCCGTAGGACCAGATCTCGCGGGACTCCGGGAAGTGGGAGATGTACTTGGTCTGGTTGCACGGCCAGGCCACGTCCGCCTCCCCCTCGGCCAGGGGGGCGCCCAGCGAGTGGACGGCCTTCACGAAGAAGCCCTCGGTGCCCAGCTCGTCGAGGACCGGCTGGCCCATCCGGGTCATCGTGCGCATGGAGACGGCGACGTACGCCGAATCGGTGATCTCGACGCCGATCGCGGACAGAGGCGAGCCCAGCGGGCCCATGCAGAAGGGCACGACGTACATGGTCCGGCCGCGCATGGAGCCGCGGAACAGGCCCTTCTCGCCGGCGAAGATGTCCCGCATCTCGGCGGGCGCCTTCCAGTGGTTGGTCGGGCCCGCGTCCTCTTCCTTCTCGGAGCAGATGAAGGTGCGGTCCTCGACCCGGGCGACATCGGTCGGGTCGGAGGCCGCGTAGTACGAGTTCGGGCGCTTGATCGGGTCGAGCCTCTTGAAGGTGCCCTTGGCCACGAGCTCCTCGCACAGTCGCTCGTACTCGGCTTCGGATCCGTCACACCAGACCACGCTGTCCGGCTGCGTCAGTTCAGCGATCTCGTTCACCCACGAGACCAGTTCTTTGTGGTGGGTGGGAACGACGGGGGGAGCCGCGATGTCGCGCGCCACGATTGCTCCTAGATGAGGGATTTTTTGGTTGGAGGCCCCGTGGGGGCTGCGACCCGGATGCATCCCAGCGGCTTGACTGGCGCTCATCCGGTGCCGACCGCACTCATTTGATCATCCGATGCGAGTGCCCATCTGTCCAGAGGGCATCACAGGTGAGCGGAGTGAGCATCGCCACGCTTGAACCCGACGCTTTGCGTGCACGTTGGGTTCAGCAGACCGTCTCTTTGCGTGACCATGCACGCGGGAGGCGCCAACTCCCGTGAGACGATGGCCACTCTGCCCCGGTCTTCCAGGCAGACTGATACGTAACTTACGGTTACGTAGGTACGATGTCCGCATGACTGCGTCCGCCTCCGACGCGCCGCTGGACACGCCGGCCGACGGCCTCCGTCCTCACGCGCTCGCACTGCCGCATCCCATTAAGCCCAAGCTTCGGGGCTGGCTGCATCTCGGCATGTTTCCGGCCGTACTCATCGCAGGTCTCGCACTCACCGCCCTCGCCGACTCGCCGCGAGGCCGCATCGCCTGCGGCATCTTCGCCCTGACGGCCTGCCTGCTGTTCGGGGTCAGCGCGCTGTACCACCGGGGCGACTGGAGCCCCCGGATGGACGGCATCCTGCGGAGGCTGGATCACGCCAACATCTTTTTGATCATCGCCGGCACCTACACGCCGCTGACGATGCTCCTGCTGCCCGGAGCCAAGGGCGAGGTGCTGCTGTGGGGCATCTGGGGAGCCGCGGTCGCGGGCATCCTCTTCCGGGTGTTCTGGGTCGGCGCCCCGCGCTGGCTCTACACCCCGTGTTACATCGCGATGGGCTGGGCAGCGGTCTTCTTCCTCCCGGACTTCATGCGCGCCGGCGGTATCGCCGTCCTGGTCCTGGTGATCGTGGGCGGCCTTCTCTACAGCGCGGGCGGCGTGATCTACGGCATCAAGCGCCCCAACCCGTCACCGCGCTGGTTCGGCTTCCACGAGGTCTTCCACTCCTTCACGCTGGCGGCGTTCGTCGTGCACTACGTGGGGATCTCGATGGTGGCGTACCAGCACGGATAGCCCTTCGGGGAGCTCGAGGACGAGCCCGCCGCGCCCGTGGCCGTTTCCCAGGAGGATGGCCGACAATGACCTCCATGACGGCCGCACCTACCCCCACCTCCGACGACCGCCCCCGGCCGGGGCTGCGCGAGCGGAAGAAGATCAAGACCCGGATGGCGATCCGTACGGCGACGTACGAGCTGATCCGGGAGCAGGGGTACGACGCCACCACGATCGAGCAGATCGCCGACCGCGCCGAGGTGTCGCCGTCGACCGTCTTCCGCTACTTCCCGACCAAGGAGGACATCGTCCTCACGGACGAGTACGACCCGCTGATCGAGGAGGAGCTGCTGCGGCGGCCCGCGGACGAGCCCTGGCTGGACTCGCTGCGGTACGCGTTCAAGAAGAGCATCGTGCTCGGGATGACCGAGGAACCCGAGGTGACCCGGCTTCGGTCACGTCTGGTGGCCCGGGTGCCGGCCGTGCGCGCCCGCATGATCGAGAGCATGTCCGTCTCCTCCTCGCTGCTGCGCCGGGTGATCGCGGAGCGCACCGGCCGCGCCGCGGACGATCTGGAGGTGCGCGTCTACGCGATGTCCCTGATCGGCGGTCTGATGGAGGTCTCGCTGTACTGGGCGGAGAACGACTTCGTGGACGACTTCGAAGCCCTGGCCGACCGCGCGATCGACGTCTTCGCGCACGGCCTCCCCCCGGAAAACGCCTGAGGCCACTCCCCTCCCGCGTGTCATCCTGGCCAGGTGAACGGTCCCGAGATCCACGTCGGATTCGACCCCGGACTGGCCCTGTTCGTGCCGCAGGCCCGACGCCGCGGCGCCACCCAGGTGGCCACCGACGGCGTCTCCACCCTCGGCCATGTCGTCGAGTCCCTCGGCGTCCCGCTGACCGAGGTCGGCGCACTCGTCGTGGACGGCCGCGAGGTGCCGGTGTCGTACGTCCCTCAGGCCGGCGACTCAGTGCGGGTCCTGCCCGTCGAGCGCCCCCAGCAGGTTCCCGGCGCTCCCCTGCGTTTCCTCCTCGACGTCCATCTCGGCACCCTCGCCCGCCGCCTCCGGCTGCTCGGCGTGGACACGGCGTACGAGTCGACGGACATCGGCGACGGGGCGCTGGCGGCGCGCTCCGCGAGGGAGCGGCGGGTCATGCTGAGCCGCGACCGGGGTCTGCTGCGGCGCCGCGAGCTGTGGGCCGGCGGCTATGTCTACAGCACCCGCCCCGACGAACAGCTCCCCGACGTCCTCGACCGATTCCGCCCCGAGCTGCGGCCCTGGACTCGGTGCGTCGCGTGCAACGGCCTGCTGAAGGAGGCGACCAAGGCCGAGGTCGCGGACCAGCTGCAGCACGGGACGCACCGGTCGTACGACGTCTTCGCGCAGTGCGAGGAGTGCGGGCGTGCCTATTGGAAGGGCGCGCACCACGAGCAGCTGGAGGCCATCGTGGAGCGCGCGCTTGCGCTGTGCTCGGAGCGCCGTTGATCGAAGGGTTGTGGGGAACTGCGGGCCGTCTGTGGCTGGTCGCGCAGTTCCCCGCGCCCCTTCGGGGCGTTCAGCGCCTCGTCAGATCCTTCTTGCCGCAGGCCACTCCGTCCTTGTTGCGGTCCAGCCTGAGCGGGTCGTCCTTGCCGTTGACCTTCAGGCGGCCGTAGTCGTTCGACTTGAGCCAGGCGCAGCGGGCCGCCGTCGTCTTCTTCACCTCGTCCGGGAAGGCGGTCGGCACGCAGACGTTGATCGAGCCGTAGTGCCGGTCGCAGCCGGAGACGGTGGGGCTGACCTTCTGCGAGGTCCGCTCCTTGCCGGGCTCCGTGACCTTGCCTTGGAGGTCGTCGGCGAAGGAGTGGACGTGGGCCGAGGCGTCGGTGGCGCTGAGGGCCGAAGGGCCTTGCAGGTGCACCCACTTCGCCACCGACGGAACTCCGTTCGCGTCGACCGCGAAGAGCATGTACCAGCCGGGCGGGGCCATGTTGGGGTTGCTCGTCACGTTCAGGTCGACGTTGTTGCCGTCCACCGCCAGCGGCAGGTCCACGAACCGCTGGTTCGGGTCGGAGGAGTGGGTCACCGCGGCCGGGCGGATCAGCTCGGCCTTGGCGATGGGACGGTCGACGGTGATGCGCTGGGTGTCGCCGTAGGTCCACTCGGTGTCGATGACCGAAGTGATCGCCGGGCGCGCGCCCTTGAGGAGATAGGGCGGCGTGTAGATCGACACGTTGTGGTTCCAGGTGCCGTTGCCCGGGTTGTCGCCGGTCGACATCACGCGGCCGTCGGGCAGCAGGAACGAGGACGAGTGGTAGCCGCGCGCCTGCGGGTCGGCGGCCACCGGGTCGAAGGTGTTCGACGCCGGGTCGTAGATCGACGACTCGAAGACCGGGTCGGCCCGGTTGTGCAGCGCGCCGCCGGTCTCCAGCACCTTGCCGTCGGGCAGGAGTACGGCGGAGACGTACATCTTGCCCTGGGTGCCGGTCTGCGCCACCTTGCCGTTGCCGAGGTCTACCGTGCCCTGCGGGATCGGCGGACCTGCCACGTAGGCCGGGTTGGCGGTCTTGAGGTCGATGACGTCGGTCAGGCGGTTGGCGTCCGGGTTGGAGTCGATGTTGCCGCCGCCGAGGGTGAGAACCTTCTGGTCCTGCGCCGGGGGCAGCAGCACGCTCGCCGACTGGTCGCGCTCGTCCTTCTTCTGCAGGCCCGGAGTCTGCGTGATCGTGTTGGCGTCGTAGTCGTAGATCGCCGATCCGGTGCCCGGGATGTTGTTGCCGAAGGTGTGGCTGCCCGAGTAGAAGAGGCGGCCGTCCTGCATCAGGATCATCGACGGGTACAGGCCCCAGTACGACCAGGTCTGGTTGACCTGCCAGGTCGGCAGCCACTTCTGCTGCGCGTCCGACCACAGCTCGGCGGTCACCGAGCCGGTCGAGTCCTCCTTCAGTCCGCCGAACGAGATGACGTCACCGTTGCCGAGGGCGGTCGCCGACGGGTACCAGTGGCCGTCGTTCATGTCGTTGGTCTTGCTGTACGTCTCGCTGACCGGGTCGAAGATGTACGAGTCCTTGTAGCCCTGGTAGCCGATCGTGCCGTCCGCCGTCGGATAGCCCTTGTTGCCGCTCATCACCAGCACGCGGCCGTCCTGGAGCTGGACGTGCCCGGCGCAGAACATGTCCTTCGGCGTGGGGACGACCTTGTAGGTGCCGGTGGCCGGGTTGTAGACGGCGCTCGTGAACGTCCCGGCCTTGAACTGCTCCTCGCTGTTTCCGGAGCCCGCGATCAGCAGCACCTTGCCGTTGTTGAGGACGACGGAGTGCATGGAGCGCACCGGGTTCTTCGTGGGCAGCACGTCCCACCTGCCGTTGGCGCACTCCGCGGGCGTGCCCGTGCACACCGGGTCCGGGACCGGGTCGGCGACCTGGTCCATCGTGTAGTCGTCGGTGGTGGCCGAGCCGGTGCCGTAGACCGAGACGCCCCAGGAGATGCGGTCGGTGCCGGCCGGGACCGCCGGGGTGCGGACCGACGCCTGGGTCCAGGCGCCCGCCGGCTCCAGCGTCTTGAGGTCGGTCCAGTACTGCCAGCCCGCCGTGGTGTCGTGCCGGAAGAGGGTGAGGGACGTGTCCGGGGTGGTCGACTTGTACCAGAGCCCCAGGTCGTACTGTTTGCCCACCGTCACGACCGGCGCGCACGCCGTCGACTCGGTGACCAGGGCCTTGCGGTCGCCGGAGACCCGGCGGGTCAGCTCGACCTTCATGGCCTTGGTGCCGGAGTGGGCGTCGGCCGTCGTGGTGAAGCTGAAGTCGTTGTCGCCCCAGCCCGACTTCGACCAGCAGTACGGCATGTCGCCGGTGCCGGCGGTCTCGAAGCCGGGGTTCTTGATGAGGTTGGCGGCGGAGGCGGGTTGGGGTGTGCTGAGGAGCAGGCCTGCGGTGAGGCCCATGACGGCCAACAGGGCCGGTCTCCGTCGCGATCTCATGCGGCTGAATCTCGTGTGGCTGGATCTCATGCGGTACTCCTTGCTGTGCGGCTCCTGCGAGGCAGATAGACCAGCGCTTCGGTTCCGACGAAGCGCAGGACGAAGGTGATGACCAGGGCCAGCGCCGTGGCGGGCAGGACGGCCAGGCCGAACTGCCCCACGAGCAGGGCGATCAGCGGGATGCGCAGCACCAGGTCGGCGTTGGCGAGCAGCGCGAACCGGATGGTGCGGTCGGCCACGTGGCGGTGCCCGCGCCGGTCGCGGAACAGCAGCTTCTCGATGAGCAGGAAGTTCCAGGCCACGCCGAACTGGTTGGCGACGATCTCCGCGGGCAGGTAGTGCATCCCCGCTCCGGTCAGCGCCCACAGCGCGAGCAGGTTCGGTACGAAGCCCGTCAGCCCGATCAGACCGAACACCACCATCCGGGCCAGCGGACCGGCCGTACGCAGCCCGGCGAGGTGCCGCAGAAAGCGCCGCCCCTCCGATGCCGTGGACTTGGACTCCCCGGCGAAGCGCTCCTGGAACACGAACGGCACCTCGGTGACCGTGCGCGGACGGCTCCGGACCGCCAGCTCCAGCAGGATCTTGTAGCCGAGCGGCTTCAGTGTCCCGTCGGTGATGTGGCTGCGGCGGATGGCGAAGAAGCCGCTCATCGGGTCGCTGATGCCGTGCAGCTTGCGCGGGAAGAGGGACTTGGTCAGCCAGGTCGCCGCCCGCGACACGGCCACGCGGTAGCTGCCCGCCAGTCCCGCTCTGCTGCCGCCCTTGATGTACCGGGAGGCGACGACGAGACCGGCGTTCGACCGTTCGCCGGTGGCCACCAGATCCGGTACCAGGGACGGCGGATGCTGGCAGTCGCCGTCCATCACGACGATCCAGTCCGACGTGGCGGCCTTCATCCCCTCGACGACCGCGCCCCCGAGCCCGCCGACCGGCTCGTCCCGGTGCAGCACGGCCACCGGGAACGGGCAGTCCCGCGCCGCCTCCCTGATCACCTCGGGGGTGTCGTCGGTGGAGTCGTCCACGAAGAGGACTTCGCAGGGCAGCCGGGACGGCACCGACTCGGTGATCAGGTGCAGCAACTCCCGTATGTTCTGCGACTCGTTGAAGGTGGGTACGACGATGGTGACGGCACCGGGCTCCGGAACCGCCCCCTTTATTTCCGCGGTTCGCCTCCGGGGCGCTCCAGTCGGTGTCGAGAGCCCGACCGTGCTCAACCCTTCGGGCCTCAGCGCTCCCCCACTCTCGGCTTCGCTCGAGCGGGGGGACCCCCATGGTCCCTCGACACCGACGCGCCCCTCCGGCTCACTCGCGGTGACCTCCAGGCCCGGCACGGGCACGGGCACGGGTGCGGTGTATTCCTGGCTCATCGGACGCCTCCCGCGGACTGGATCTGCCGGATCTCTATGCGGTCCTCGCCCTTGCCGAAGACGGCGACCGGGGTCGAGTGCTCGATGGCCGCCTTGACGTTGGGCAGGTCGACCGCGTCGCGCCGTACCGTCGGCGAGGCGACCACGTAGTCGAGGTCGCGCCAGCCGCGCGGCATCGTCTTCGTCACCGCCGGGTCGAGGTCGGCCTTGTAGAACCAGATGACGCCGAGCCCGGGCTCGTACCCGGAGTGCACCAGGTCCAGCCAGAGCGCGTCGTCGACGAGCACCCGGGTGTCCCCGGGGTCCGCCACCTCACTGCCGAGCCACTTCGAGGCGGCCCGGTAGGGCGCGTTGGCGTCGGCGGTGACGGCGGTGCGGGCACCGTCGTACCAGCGCGGTACGACATAGGCGCCGGCGGCGAGCGCCAGGACGACGGCGAGTGAGTACCGGCCCCTGGTCAGATAGCGCTTCTCATCCGGCAGGCGCCATCGGCGGAGGACGGCGTGGGCGACGGACGCGGTGCCTCCGGCGAGGACCAGGGCGAGGAAGGGCAGGGCCTGGATGACGTACATCGCGGGCAGATAGCCGTTGGGGCGCAGGGCGAGCAGGGCGAGGATCGCCACGGTGAGCGCCGGTCCGGCGAGGGCGCGGGCGGTGACCGACCAGCGCCAGGTGGCCAGCAGGAGCAGCGCGCCCGCGAGGCCGCCGAGGGGCAGGACACGGTCGTAGTAGAGCCAGGACTGCAGGACGCCGTACGAGCCGGTGCCCCGGTCCAGGATGAAGCCCGAACCCGGCCTGGTCATCTGGTACTTGATGCCGTCCCAGAGAGAGACATGGCCGCTGCCCGACAGCAACTCGCCCTTGAGCAGGGCGAAGAGCGGATACGCGAAGCCGATCAGGGCGCAGGCCGTCACGGCTCCGGTGAGAGCGAACTTGCGGGTGTCACGGTGGCTGTGCCGCCACATGGTGATGAACAGGGCGGGCAGGATGACGAGCATCGTCTCCTTGGTGAGCACGGCCGTCGCGGCGGCCATGCCCGCGCCGAAGTGGTGCCAGAGGTGACGGCTCGGGGAGGCGGCGAGGCAGAACGCCAGCAGCGTCCACATCACCGCGAGGTTGTCGAGGAAGATCTCCCGCTGGAGGACGACGGACAGCGGTGAGAGCCCGAAGAGGACCATGCCGAGCCCGGCGGCCCAGCGCGGCAGCGAGAGACGGCGGCCCAGCACGTACAAGAGGACCGCGCTGACGCCGCTGATCACCAGCATCATCACGCGCATCGAGCCGACCGTCATCGACTCGGGGCTGAGCGCGGCCGGTATCCAGGTGAGCAGGGCCATCTGGATCCAGCCGAGCGGCGGGTGGTCGTACCAGTACGTGTAGTGGGCGAGGCCCTCGCCCTGCTGGACCGCCCAGGCCTGGGCGAGATAGGTGCCCTCGTCGTCGCTGAGCGTCGGGTAGGCGGCGATGTTCCAGCCCTGGACGACGAGGATCGCCACCAGGAGCACACCGCACAGGATGAGGTCGGGACGGGAGGAACGCAGCCTCTTCGGCGGCGTCGTTCGACCGGTCGAACCGGCTACAGGCGCAGGCTGCCGCTGCGCGGGGACCTTGGTGCCGGTCACCGCGGGAAGAGTGGAGGTCACGCAGGAACGTCCTCTCGGATCACTTCGGTGAGATGCGCGCCGACATGAGTCGTCAGCTCCCAGTCGTTCCGGCCGCGCTGCTCACGCCATACGGCGCGGACGGCGGCCCCGGCGAGGAGGACCTGGTAGAAGGGGCCGCCCACCACGAGCTTCACGTAGTGGACGAAGCGGACGCGTAGCCCGTACTGCTTGCCGAAGTCGTGCAGTCCGACGACCTCGAAGACGAAGGTGACGATCGCCGTCACGGCCGGCAGGAAGGTGATGAACGCGATGGCGACCGGCACATCGAGGAAGAGCGCGATCGCCACGTTCAGCGGGATGATGACGCCGGTGAAGGCCTGCATGAACGGCGTCATCAGGGTGTAGCGGGCGAGCAACCGCTGCCCGAAGCCCGGGAGTTGCTTCCAGTCCTTCTTCCGGTACACCTGGAGGAAGCCCTGGTTCCAGCGGGTGCGCTGCTTCAGCAGCGACACGAGACTGCCGGGCGTCTCCTCCTTGGTCACCATGTCGGAGTCGTAGGCGACGACGACCTTCTTGCCGACGCTGGACAGCCGCACGCCCAGGTCGCAGTCCTCGGCGAGGCAGTCGGGATCCCAGCCGTCGGCCTCCCGCAGGACCTCCGTCCGTACGAAGACGGTGTTGCCGCCGAGCGGGATGAAACCTTTCTGCGCATGCAGATGCAGCCGGGAGCGGAACCAGAAGAAGTACTCCAGACAGTTGCGCAGGCTGTACCAGCTGGAGTGGAAGTTGATGAGCTGGACGCCCCCTTGGACGACATCCGCCCCGGTCGTCCGGAAGGCGTGATCGACGTGGGCGAGCAGCTCCGGATGGACCTGGTCCTCCGCGTCGAAGACCCCGACGACGTCGCCGCGACAGTGCGGCAGCGCCGTGTTCATGGCCTTCGGCTTGTTCTTCTTCTCATGGGTGTCGACGACCACGCGGACACGCGGATCGCGCGCCTCCGCCTTCCGGGCCACCTCGGTGGTCTCCGGGTCGTCGTGCCCGACGATGACGATGATCTCGAAGTCGGTGTGACTGGACTCCAGCAGTCGCTGGATCGTGTGGTCCAGCACGGCCTGTTCATGCCGTGCCGGCAGCAGCAGCGAGAACGAGCGGTGTTCGCCGCCGTCCGGACTGCTGAAACGGGTGGAAGCGAGCACTTCGGGCGTACGCCACGCGTGCATCTGCCACCACAAGGTGAAGGCCGCCATCCAGAACAAGGCCAGTGAAACGGCAGCGATGAAGACAGACGTGAGCAACAGATCCCCCCAGATCCCCAGAACCCCCTCACGACGGTGACCCATCACCGTCGCGACACTGTGGGGAGATTAGGGGGGAACTGTGAAGCGCGGGAGCGTTTCCGTTAAATAGTTTGTTTCCTAACGGGGCACTACTTGCCGGACACATCCCAATTTTGACACGTCGAAATCCAGCCCCACCGCTGCGTTTCAGCCGTTCAGCGCGCTGCGCAACCGCTCCGGATCGGTCGTCGGGGCGTCACACGTGAAGTTACGGCAGATGTACGCCGCCGGTTCATCTTGGACGAGCGGCCGACCGGCGAGCAGCGGAAGTTCATCGCTGTCCGGAGTCCCCACGGCGACGACCGCACCCGGGGCGGTGCCCAGAAGCGCCGTACGATGCAGGGCTTTTGTCGCCTTGTCGTCGAGGGACGGCCCCACGATCGCGACCTCCTTCGGCCCGTCGAGCAGCGCCTCGGCGACGGCGAGCCCCCACCCGATGAACCGCGGCACCCTCGGCCCCAGCGCCTTGACGACCCCCAACGCCCGCTCGGCGGCCGTGCGATGGGGCTCGGCACCGGTCTGCGCGGCATAGCTGAGCAGGGCACCGGCGGCAGCGGTCCAGCCGGAGGGAGCGGCGTTGTCGGTCGGATCCTGGGGGCGGCGGATCAACTGCTCGGCGTCGGAGGCGGTGTCATAGAGCGAGCCGGACTCCGCGTCGACGAACCGGGCGAGGACATGATCGAGCAGGAACCCGGCGAACTCCAGCCAGACCCCCTCCCCCGTGACGGACGCGAGCGCGAGGAACCCCTCGGCCACGTCCGCATAGTCCTCCAGCACCCCCGCATTCGCCCCGACCTGCCCGTCCTTGCTGGTACGGGCGATCTGCGCATGGTCGTCCAGATGCAGCCGTACGAGGAGATCGGCGGCCCCGACCGCGGCCTCGACCAGGTCGGGGCGGTCGAAGTAGGCACCGGTCTCGGCGAGCGCGGCGATCGCGAGCCCGTTCCAGGCGGCGACCACCTTGTCGTCGCGGCCGGGGGCGGGGCGGGCGGCGCGGGCGTCCAGGAGCCGCCGCTTGACCGACTCCACCTTCTCGGCGTCGAACACGCCCTCGCGCTGCGGGAGTTGCAGCACGGACGAGCCCTCCTCGAAGGTGCCCTCCTCGGTCACACCGAAGTAGTCGGCGGCGAGTTCGGCATCGTCACCGAGAACGTCCCGCAGCTGCTCCGGCGTCCAGACGTAATAGGCCCCCTCGACATGCTTACCGCTCCCGTCGTCACTGTCGGCATCGAGCGCGGACGCGAACCCGCCTTCGCCGGTCCGCAGTTCGCGCACCATGAAGTCGGCGGTCTCGAGGGCGACGCGCCGGGCGAGGGCGGAGCCGGTGGCGCGCCAGAGGTGGGCGTAGACGCGGCACAAAAGGGCGTTGTCGTACAACATCTTCTCAAAGTGGGGCACGACCCACTCCCGGTCGACGGAGTACCGGGCGAAGCCGCCGCCGAGCTGGTCGTAGATGCCGCCCCGCGCCATCCGCTCGCAGGTGTCGGCGGCCATCTGCAGCGCGCCCTCCGAACCGGTGCGCGCCGCATGCCGCAGCAGGAACTCGATGACCATGGACGGCGGAAACTTCGGCGCACCGCCGAACCCGCCGCGCTGGGCGTCATACTCACGGGTCAGGCCGAGGAGAGCCCGCGCGAGCTCTTCCTCACCCGGCGCCTCGGGGCCACCGTAGGAGATCTCCCGCCCGGCGAGATCCCGCACGATCTTCCCCGCGACCTCGGCCACTTCCTCCCGCCGGTCCGCCCACGCGCTGTGCACCCCCTCCAGCACCTGCCGGAACGACGGCATCCCGTGCCGCGGCGCCGGCGGGAAGTAGGTCCCGAAGTAGAACGGCTCGGCATCCGGCGTGAGAAACACGGTCATGGGCCAGCCACCCTGACCGGTGGCCGCCTGGACGGCCTCCATGTAGACCGCGTCGACATCGGGACGTTCCTCACGGTCGACCTTGATGTTGACGAAGTGGGTGTTGAGGTAGTCGGCGGTCTCCTGGTCCTCGAAGGACTCGTGCGCCATGACATGGCACCAGTGGCAGCTGCTGTAGCCGACGCTCAACAGGACCGGTTTGCCGCTCTCCCTGGCCTCGTCGAAGGCCTCGGCCGACCAGGGCCACCAGTCGACGGGGTTCTCGGCGTGCTGGAGGAGATAGGGGGACGTCTCTTGGGCCAGTCGGTTCGGCATGTGGTCCATCCTGCCGCAGTACCCGGGGAACGCCGGACAGCACACAACCTGAGCTTGATCCCCCGGCCCCCTCCCCTTGGAGCCCGGTCCGCAGCACACTTGACCAAGAACCATTGCCGCCGGAGGGGGACATGACATGCGGGACAGCCACCGGGCGGATGCCGAGCGGCTGTTGGTGCGGGCCGTGGAGGAAGAGGTGCGGCGTTCGGGTGGCCGTACGGACGGTCAGGTGCTGTTGTCGCGGGCGCGCGGGGAACTGGACGCCATGGCCCAGAAGGCCGTGGAGGAGTACGAGGCCTATACGCGTGCGCTGGACGAGGCAGAGGCCGGGCAGATCGGGTTCGGGAAGCGGTATGCGCGGGAGGGTGCCGGTACGCCGCTGATGGTGGCCGGGGTCGCCGCGGTCGCCGCCGCGGTGGCCGACCTGGCGCTCGGCACGGACGCGGGGACCGCGGTGGGTGCCGGTGTGGCCGTGGGGGTCGTCGGCGCGGCGGCGACCGTCGTGAAGGTCGCCGGGTCGCATCTGCCTGCCGCGCATCGTCGCGCGGGTGAGGCCGGTCAGCCGGGCGGGCCCGAGCAGCTGCGGCTGCAGTGGCTGACGGCGCTTGAGGTGCGCGGTATCCGTCCGTGGCTCGATCAGCAGCGGGTGATCACCGCGTCCACGGGTCCGAAGAAGAAGGGGCCTCAGCTGCGCGGCACGGACAAGAGCGCGGCGGCACGTGGGCGGAGTGTGCTGGAGCAGTCCTTCGGGCAACTGCCGGAGCCGGACGGTCCGTTCGCGGGCCGGCGGGCGGAGATGGCGCGGATCCGGCAGTGGGTGCAGGCGGCCCGCGCGAGTACGCAGACCCGGCCGACGGTGGTCGTGCTGCACGGGGCGCCCGGCAGTGGCCGCAGCGCACTCGCGATCCGCGCGGCGCACGACCTGAAGGACCAGTTCCGCGGGGCGTGCGTGGTGGATCTGCGGGGCGACAGCCCGGAGGAGTCGCCGCTGTCCACCCGGGACGCCCTGCTGCATCTGCTGAATCGTCTCGGCGCCCCGCGCGAGCAGCTGCTGTTCCGCGAGCGCTCCTCCCCCGACCAGCACCTCAAGCGGCTGACCGAGCTGTACCACCAGCATCTGACGGGCCTGCCCGTCACCGTCGTACTCGATGACGCCTCGGACCCCGAGCAGGTCCGCACGCTGATCCCGGAGCGCTCCGACAGCCTGGTCCTGGTCACCGCCCGCACGGCTCTCGACCTGCCCGCGGATCTGCCGGCCTGGGTGCATCAACTGTCGGTGGAGGCGCTGGACGCGGCGGGCGCGGAGGAGTTGCTGGGCGCGACGGCGCAGGACGCCTCGGGTCCGTACGACGCCGAATCCGCCGATCAGGTGCGGGAGTTGTGCGGCGGGCTGCCGCTCGCGCTGCGGATCGCGGGCTCCTCGCTCGGCCCGCGCTCACCGCGCCGGCTGGCGGCGGACCTGGGGGCGTACGGCCCGGTGGAACCGGTCGAGCGCGTGCTGTGGCTGCGCTACACCGATCAGCCCGAGATGGCACGCCGACTGCTGCGCCGCCTGGCGCTGGCGGGCCGGGCCTCGCTGGGCGCGGCGGCGGCAGCGGCGCTGCTGGCCACGGACGAGGCGGAGGCGACCCGGCACCTGGTCACCCTCGCCGACGCGGGCCTCATCGACCATGTTCGCGGCAACCGCTACCGTCTGCACGACCTGGTCCGCGCCTTCACCCAGGCCCGGCTCCTCGACGAGGAGGAACCGGCGGAGCGTACGGCGGCGCAGGAGCGGTTGATCGTGAACTACGCCGATCTCGCCGACTCGGTGCTGCGCCTGGTCGACGGCAACATGTCGACCCGCTCGGACCGCTTCAGCCCGCACGGTTTCACCTCCCTCGACGACGCGCTGCGCTGGCTGGACGACGAGTCGAGCTTCATCACGGCGGCGCTGCGGCACGCGGAGGGCGTCAACCAGGCGGCGGTGCTCAATCTGCTGGGCGCGCTGTGCGACTACTGCCTGCTGCGTGGCGACCTCTACCGCCTGGGCGAGATCAGCGAGCTGGCGCAGGCGGTCGACCAGGGTCTGCTGGTCCGCTCGGTGCAGTGGCGTACGGGTATCGCGGCCCGTCAGCTGGGTGAGCTGGACAAGGCGCGCACCACCCTCACCTCGGTGGTCGACCTGTACATGGAGGCGCATCACGACGCGGGCGCGGCCCGCGCCCTGTGCTCCCTCGGCATCACGCTCCACCACCAGGGCAATCTGATCGAGGCCGCGGCGAAGCTCCAGGAGGCCCTGGAGCTCCAGTCGTCTGCCGAGCTGGCGACGGACCGGGCCTGGACGATGCACGCGCTGGCGGCGGTGGAACGGGACCGGGCGCATCTGTCCCAGGCCCTGGAGCTGCTGAACGAGTCTCTCGTCCTGCACCGGGCCGGCGAGTCGGTGCACGGCGAGGCGTGGGCCCACTTCCAGCTCGGCCAGCTGGCGCTGCGCATGGGCGACGTACCGCGCGCGGAGTCGGAACTGACCACGGCCCTCGATCTCTACGGCCGTACCCGCGACGCCCGCGGCGAGGCCTGGGCCCTGACCCAGCTGGCCCGCGCCCGTCTCGTCGCCGGCGACCCGTCACAGGCGGTGGACCGGCTGCGCCAGGCGGCGGCCCGGCACCGGGACAACGAGGACGCCCGGGGCGAGGCCTGGTCGGTGTACTACCTCGGCCAGGCCCTGGAGGAGACCGGCAACCTGGACCTCGCGGTCCGCGAACTGGAGCGCTCCCGGACGATGTTCTCCCGGATGCGCGACGTCTACGGGCTCGCCTGCGCCCGGCACCACTCGGCGCGGACGACCCGGGATCAGCGGGCCGCGCAGACGGGCTCGCTCAGGAACTCGGGGTTCGCCCGTCAGCTGCTGGTGGACGCCCGCGCCGACTTCCAGCGGATCGGGGTGGCACACGGGGAGGCGTGGACCTGTCTGGAGCTGGCGGTGGTGGACGCGGGCAACACGCGTACGGCGCAGGCGCTGGCGTTGTGCGACGAGGCGGTCGGGCTGTTCACGTCGTACGGCGACCGCCGCGGCGAGGACTGGGCCCGCTTCCTGCGCTGCACGTTGCTGCCGTACGCCGCCCCGGGCGGGGTGGAAGTCGGGACGGCTGTGGCTCAGGAGGAGCTGGCGCAGCTGTCCCGCTCGGGTCACCCGGCCCGGGACGAGAAGCTGGACGACTATGTCGAGGCGTATGCGCTGCTACTGGAGCGCGGCGTGAACCTCGAGGCCGGCTGGCAGGCCTGGCGGCTGGGGATGGTGCCGGGGAGGCATGCGCGGGAGGTGATGGGCGTGGCTGTGCCCGCGCCCCGGTAGAGGCGCGGGGAACGTCAGCCCTGGTGCTCGGCCTTGGGGTCGGCCGAGGAGGTCCCCGCCTTCTCGGCCTCCTCGAAGTCGATTTTGCCCATGTGGCGGCTCATCGACTTCATCAGACCCCACACGGCCAGAGCCATCACCGCGAAGACGATGAACCCGAGGACGCCGGGGGTCACCTTGTCCTCGTCCACCTCCTTCGCGAGGGTGGCGAGCTGTGTCATTGCCAGGCTTGCGCTTGCGCTCATGTCAGGCATTGTCGCGGATGCCCGCGAAGAGGTCGTCCTCGGGGAGGGAGGTATCGACGAGGGACTTCGCGAGCTCGTACTCCTCCGTCGGCCAGACCTCCCTCTGGAGCTCCAGCGGCACCTTGAACCAGCCGCCGTCGGGGTCGATCTGCGTGGCGTGCGCGATCAGGGCCTTGTCGCGGATCTCATAGAAGTCACCGCAGGGGACGTGCGTGGTGAGGGTGCGCTGCCCCATGCCGGACTCGTCCCAGCGCTTGAGCCAGTCGCCGTAGGGCGACTCCATGCCGCGGTCGAGCATGGCGTGGTGCAGCGCCTCGGTGCGGGGGCGGTTGAAGCCCTGGTTGTAGTAGAGCTTCTGCGGCTGGTACACCGGGCCGAACTCCTGCTCCGGGTACTTCTCGGCGTCCCCCGCGCCCTCGAACGCCACCATCGAGATCTTGTGGGTCATGATGTGGTCGGGGTGCGGGTAGCCGCCGTTCTCGTCGTACGTGGTGATGACCTGCGGACGGAACGAGCGGATCTGCTTCACCAGCTCGCCGGCCGCCTTGTCGACGTCCTCCAGGGCGAAGCAGCCCTCGGGAAGGGGCGGCAGCGGGTCGCCCTCGGGCAGGCCGGAGTCGACGAAGCCGAGCCACTCCTGCTTCACGCCGAGGATCTCGCGGGCCTCGTCCATCTCCTTCTTGCGTACCTCGTGGATGTGCTCCTCGATGTACTTGTCCCCCTGGAGCTTCGGATTGAGGATGGAGCCGCGCTCCCCGCCCGTGCAGGTCACCACCAGCACGTCCACCCCCTCGGACACGTACTTCGCCATCGTGGCCGCACCCTTGCTCGACTCGTCGTCGGGGTGGGCGTGGACGGCCATCAGTCGCAGCTGGTCAGTCAAGACTCAAATCCTCGTCAGTCGGCGCCCGGCCCGGTGTGGGAGGGCGCGATCGGCGGCTTCTATAGTGACCGACGTCGGGGGCGAAAAATTCCGGCGCTCCGGTCCTGGCGAGAGGACGATCATGAGTACGGCGAGCACGCGACTGCCCGAGGGCCGTTACGGCCGTTCCTCGGACGAGCGTGCCGACGGCAGGCTCAGGGTCGCCGCCATCGTGCTCGGGGTGGCGCTGACCGCGCTGATCGGGTATTTCGCCTACTACTACATCGGCCAGAACAAGATCAGTGCTGAAG
Organism: Streptomyces sp. NBC_00457; assembly: GCF_036014015.1. Classification (NCBI taxonomy): domain Bacteria; kingdom Bacillati; phylum Actinomycetota; class Actinomycetes; order Kitasatosporales; family Streptomycetaceae; genus Streptomyces; species Streptomyces sp. NBC_00457. Next base: position 4,234,729 of record NZ_CP107905.1, read on the forward strand.
TGATCGAGTTCGAGCAGTCGAAGAACTCGGTGCAGGTGCATCTGGAGGTCCGTAAGGACGCCGGTGCCAGCGGCTACTGCACGGTGCGCTCCCAGGCGGAGAACGGCGCCGAGGTCGGCCGGGCGGACTTCCACTTCGACGGGGACGCCACACGCATCGACAAGGTCGTCACGCTCCGCACCACCTCGCCGGGCACCACGGCGGAGCTGCTGGGCTGCCACGCCGACTGAGGTCAGCCGGAATACGTAGCGGCTGACCTGCGTTGATGTGACTCTGATGGCTTATGTCCTCCCCCTTGGGCCGCTGAATTGTTAGGCTCGTGGTTTCGCCCTCCCCTGGAGGAACATTCTTCTGGGTAGGGCGATGCTTTGTATTCCCAGTACCGACGAGGAGCACCTGTGACCCAGACCAGCGAGAACGTCACCTGGCTGACCCAGGAGGCGTACAACCAGCTGAAGGCCGAGCTGGAGTACCTGTCTGGTCCTGCGCGCACGGAGATCGCCGCCAAGATCGCCGCCGCGCGCGAGGAGGGCGACCTGCGTGAGAACGGCGGGTACCACGCGGCCAAGGAGGAGCAGGGCAAGCAGGAGCTCCGTGTGCGCCAGCTGACCCAGCTCCTGGAGAACGCCAAGGTCGGCGAGGCACCGACCTCGGCGGACGGTGCGGTGGCGCCCGGCATGGTCGTCACGATCGCCTTCGACGGCGACGAGGACGACACGACGACCTTCCTGCTTGCCTCGCGCGAGTACGCCAGTTCCGACATCGAGACGTACTCCCCGCAGTCCCCGCTGGGTTCCGGCGTGATCGGCCACAAGGTCGGCGAGGACGCGCAGTACGAGCTGCCGAACGGCAAGAAGGCCTCCGTGACGATCCTGAAGGCCGAGCCGTACAGCGGCTGACCGGCCGGATCGCCCCCTCAGGACCGGATTTTTTCAGGACCGCGTTGTCGACGAGCCCCCGGCTGCCCTGCGGCGTCGGGGGCCTCGTCTTCAAGCCGTGGGCCTCGTCATCAGGCGGTGGCCGAGCGGTACTTGCGCACCGCCAGCGTCCGGAAGAGGACGATGATCAGGACCGAGTAGATCAGCGACGCCCACACCGGGTGCTGCATGGGCCAGGCGTCCGAGGTGGAGACCCCGGGGTTGCCGAAGAGCACCCGGCAGGCCTGGACCGTGGCGCTGAAGGGGTTCCAGTCGGCCACGTGCTGCAGCCAGGGCGTCAGTCTGCTGGAGTCCACGAACGCGTTCGAGATGAACGTGACCGGGAAGAGCCAGATCAGTCCGCCTGAGGTGGCTGCCTCGGGCGTGCTCACGGAGAGGCCGATCAGGGCGCCGATCCAGGTGAACGCGTAGCCGAGCAGGAGCAGCAGTCCGAAGGCGCCGAGCACCTCGCCGATGTTGGTGTGGGTGCGCCAGCCGACCAGCAGGGCGACGACCGCGAGCACGAGCAGCGTGAGCGCCGTCTGCACCAGGTCGGCGAAGGTCCGCCCGGTCAGCACCGCGCCGCGCGCCATGGGCAGGGAGCGGAAGCGGTCGATGAGCCCCTTGTGCATGTCGTCGGCGATGCCGGCCCCCGCGCCCGCGGTGGCGAACGTGACGGTCTGGGCGAAGATGCCGGCCATCAGGAACTCGCGGTAGACACCGGAGTCCGTGGTGCCGCCGATGTTCATGGAGCCGCCGAACACATAGCTGAACATGACCACGAACATGATCGGCTGGATGAGCCCGAAGATCACCATCTCGGGGATCCGGGACATCCGGATCAGATTGCGTTTGCCGACGACCAGCGAGTCCCGGATGGACTGGCCGATGGGGTGGGTGGGCGCCGCGACGGGCGCGGCGTCGGTGACGGCGCTCACTTGGCTGTCTCCTTCTTGTGCCGGCGGTCCTTGGGGGTGGCCGCCGTGCCGTCTTCTTCGTCCTTGACCTCTGCCACATGGCCGGTGAGGGACAGGAACACGTCGTCGAGGGTGGGCCGGCGCAGGCCGATGTCGTCGATCTCGACACCTCGGACGTCCAGTTCGCGGATGATCTCGGCGAGGAGCTTGGCGCCGCCGGTGACGGGCACGGTGAGCCGGCGGGTGTGCTCCTCGACGGTGGTCTCGCCCTTGCCGAAGCCGGTGAGCACCTGGACGGCGGTCGCGATGTCGTCGCGCTCGTGCACCACGACCTCGACGCGCTCGCCGCCGGTGCGGGCCTTGAGCTGGTCGGCGGTGCCGCGGGCGATGACACGGCCGTGGTCGACCACCGCGATCTCGTGCGCGAGGTGGTCGGCCTCCTCCAGGTACTGGGTGGTCAGCAGCAGCGTCGTACCGCCGGAGACGAGCTGCTTGATGACTTCCCACAGCTGCTGGCGGTTGCGCGGGTCGAGGCCGGTCGTCGGCTCGTCCATGAACATCACGGGCGGCGAGACGACCAGGGCGGCCGCGAGGTCGAGGCGGCGGCGCATGCCTCCGGAGTAGGTCTTCGCGGTCCGGTCGGCGGCGTCCGCGAGGTTGAACTGCTCGAGCAGCTCGGCGGCCCGGACCTTCGCCGCCTTGGCCTTCATCTGGTAGAGCTGGCCGACCATCTGCAGGTTCTCGCGGCCGGTCAGGTATTCGTCGACCGCCGCGAACTGGCCGGACAGGCCGATCGAGCGGCGCACGGCGTCGGGGTGCTTGAGCACGTCGATGCCCGCGACGACCGCCGAACCGCTGTCGGGGCGCAGCAGGGTGGTCAGACAGCGGACGGTCGTCGTCTTGCCCGCGCCGTTCGGCCCGAGCAGGCCCAGCACCGTGCCCTCGGGGACATCGAGGTCGACGCCGTCCAGTGCCTTTACGTCACCGAAGGTCTTCACCAGGCCTTCGGCATAGATGGCGCCTGGCATGTGAGTTCTCCACGTCGTTGGGGACAGGTCAGGAAATCGTCGGTTCAGGAGGTTCTTAGGGGAGACAGGGGTGAGCCGAGACACACCATAACGCGATGTATCGCGTCTCTCAAGAGGATCGACTCGGACGAGTGAGCGGACGCTCCGACCTCAGTCGATGACCGTGTAGCCCGCCTCACGCAGGGCCTGGCCGACCTCGGCGCAGTGCGTCGTGCCCTTCGTCTCCAGATGCAGTTCGACCTCCGCCTCCGTGAGCCCGAGTCGTGGATCGGTCCGTGCGTGGCTCACATCGAGGACGTTAGCGTCCACCACTGACAACACCCCCAGAAGCGTTGCCAGCGCCCCCGGCCGGTCCGTCAACCGCAGCCGTACGGCCAGGTAGCGGCCCTGCGCCGCCATGCCGTGCCGCAGCACGCGCTGCAGCAGCAGCGGGTCCACATTCCCCCCGGACAGCACCGCGACGACCGGGCCCTCGAAGGCCCCGGGATCGCTCAGCAGCGCCGCGACCGGGGTGGCCCCGGCCGGCTCGACGACCAGCTTGGCCCGCTCCAGGCACAGCAGCAGCGCGGTGGCGATCTCATCCTCGGTGACCGTGCGGACTTCGTCCACCAGATTTCCGATGATCCCGAACGGCACGTCGCCGGGCCGCCCGACCTTGATGCCGTCGGCCATCGTCGCCGGGTTCTCCACCGCCACCGGCCGCCCCGCCGCCAGCGAGGGCGGGTACGCCGCCGCGCCCGCCGCCTGCACGCCGACGATCCGCACGTCGGGACGGAGCGCCTTCACCGCGACCGCGATACCGGCCGCGAGCCCGCCGCCGCCGATACCGACGACGATCGTGCGCACCTCGGGGCACTGCTCCAGGATCTCCAGCCCCACCGTGCCCTGGCCCGCGATGATGTCCGGGTGGTCGAAGGGGTGGATGAACACCGCGCCCGTCTCGGCCGCGTGCCGCTGCGCGGCGGCCAGCGTCTCGTCGACCACCTGACCGAGCAGCCGCACCTCGGCGCCGTACTCCCGGGTGGCGCTGATCTTCGGCAGCGGGGCGCCCTTCGGCATGAACACCGTCGATCTCACCCCGAGCAGCGCGGACGCCAGGGCGACCCCCTGGGCGTGGTTGCCCGCGCTCGCGGCGACGACACCGGCGGCCCGCTCCTCCGGCAGCAGCCCGGCGATACGGACGTACGCGCCGCGCAGCTTGAACGACCCGGTGCGCTGGAGGTTCTCGCACTTGAAGTGCACCGGAGCGCCGATCAGCTGGGTCAGATGCCTGCTGCCCTCCATCGCGGTCACCCGCGCCACACCCGTGAGCATCTTCTGGGCGCCGCGTACGTCGTCGAGGGTGACGGGCCGCAAGGAGTCAGCCGTGCTGTAGCTCATGACTCAAGCATCGCAGTTCACATCCGCCGGACACCGCTGTGACCAACCTCCGAGACCGGTTTGCGCAGCGCCGGTACGACCCGCCTCCCGGCCGCGTACCCTGTCCCCCAATCCAGCACCCCCTTCATGAAGTGAGCCCCCGGCCATGCCCACAACACCTGAAATGTCGATGGACATGACGACCGTCGGTGACCGCGGTCTCCTGGACGCGCTGCAGCACGAGGTGGCGGTGTTCGCACGCCGTGCCGAACAGACCCGGCTCGGCGGCGTCGGGCAGGTGCGCAACTCCATGGACCGCGCCGCATACCTGCTGCTCAACCGCCTCGACAAGGAAGGCCCGATGGGCGTCAAGGCGCTCGCCGCGAGCATGGGGATCGACTCGTCCACGGTCACCCGGCAGGTGGCCCCGCTCGTCGACACCGGGCTGGTCAAGCGCACGTCGCATCCGGAGGACGGGCGGGCCGTGGTGCTCCAGCTCTCCCCGCGCGGGCTGTCGCGGCTGGAGGAAGTGCGCTCGTCACGGCGTCAGTTGATGGCCGAGCTGACGGCCGACTGGGCGCCGGAGGAGCGGGAGGCCTTCTGCACGCTCCTCACCCGCTTCAACACCGCGCTCTCCGAGCGGATGGCCGCCCAGGGCCTGCCGGGCGCGGAGCCCCCGACGGCCTCCTGAGTCTTGACCGTGGGGCCACCCCTGACCTCATATGAGACCGGGGCCAGTCGTCGTACCCGGCTTCGTCCGCCGTACGCGGCCCGGACCCCGTCATTCCTCAGGGGCGGGAGGCGTGGTGCGCAGTCGGCAGGCGTCGCGGGACGCCCGCCGGGCCCGGGAGTTCGAGGCGTTCGTGGCGGGCGCGGCAGGGCGGCTGCTGCATGCCGCCACGCTCCTCACGGCGGAGCCCCCGGGCGACAACCCGCGCGCGCGACGCCTGGTCACCCTGGCCCTCGCCCACACCTACGCCGCCTGGGACCGGCTGCGCGGCGAGGACCCGTACGACCGCACCCGCCAGTACCTGGCGACCCGGTTCGCCCACGCGGCCTGGCACCAGTACGGCGGACTCGGCCGCGCCCGTCCGCACCCCGGCAGCCCGCTGGCCCGGCTCTCGCCGCAGGAGCGGCTGATCCTGGTGCTGAGGCTGTACGAGGGGGTCGCCGAGGAGCAGACGGCGGCCCTGCTCGGCCTGTCCGTCGAGCGGGTCCGCGCGATCTGCAACCGCGCGACGACGACCCTGCTGCATCCGCCGCGGGGACCGGCACCGGCCATGGTGGAAGCGGGGGTGGCGCCGTCATGAGCCGGCCCGATCGTGAAGCCCTCGTACGGCAACTCCTGGAGCAGACCCCGCCACCCGTGCCGCCCGACCTGTATGCGGATGCGGTGCGCCGCGGCAGCCGCATGCTGCGCCGCAGAACAGCGGCCCGCCGAATGCTGTGGCTGCTGCTGTTCGCGGCGTCGGTGGCCTTCCTGGTGTGGTCTCTGACCGCCCGCCCGTGGGTGGAGCCGCCGTCGGAGACGACTCCACCGCTCACGGGCTGGTGAGGGGCGCTCCGCGGGTGGGGCCGTGATCGGTGGTCGGTCTTCTGCGGGTCCGTTGCGGCTGGTCGCGCCCACGCGGCGGAGCCGCAAATTGATACGGCCCCGCGCCCCTTCAGGGCGCTGCCGAACCGCACGGGACCAGCACCGAGCCCGCTTACCGGGCCAGCGCTTGCTGGAGGTCCTCCAGGAGGTCGTCGATGTTCTCGATGCCCACGGAGAGGCGTACGAGGTCGGCGGGGACCTCCAGGGCCGAGCCGGCGACGGATGCGTGCGTCATCCGGCCCGGGTGCTCGATCAGGGACTCGACGCCGCCCAGCGACTCGCCGAGCGTGAACACCTTGGCGCGGTTGCAGACCTCTACGGCCGCCTCCTCGCCGCCCTCGACCTGGAAGGAGACCATGCCGCCGAACGCCCGCATCTGCTTGGCGGCGACCTCGTGACCGGGGTGGTCCTCCAGGCCCGGGTAGAGGACGCGCGTCACGCGCGCGTGCCGGGTCAGCATCTCGGCGACCTTGGTGGCGTTCTCGCTGTGCCGGTCCATGCGCACCGGGAGCGTCTTCGCGCCGCGCAGCACCAGCCACGCGTCGAAGGGCCCGGCGACCGCGCCCATCGCGTTCTGGTGGAACGCCAGCTCGTCGCCCAGGTCGGTGTCGCCGACGACCAGCGCACCGCCGACGACGTCCGAGTGACCGCCCATGTACTTGGTCAGCGAGTGCACGACGACATCGGCGCCGAGCGACAGCGGCTGCTGCAGATAGGGCGTGGCGAAGGTGTTGTCCACGACGAGCCGGGCGCCCGCGTCATGGGCGATCTGGGCAACGGCGGCGATGTCGGTGACACCGAGGAGCGGGTTGGAGGGGGTCTCCACCCACACGGCCTTGGTCTTCGGGGTGATCGCGGCTCGTACGGCCGCCGGGTCGCTGGTGTCGGCGACCGACCACTCCACGCCCCACCGGGAGACCACCTTGGCGAAGAGACGGAACGTGCCGCCGTACGCGTCGTTGGGGATGACCACGTGATCGCCGGGGCTGAGCAGCGTACGCAGCAGGCAGTCCTCGGCCGCCAGTCCGGACGCGAACGCGAGGCCTCGGCGGCCGCCCTCCAGGGCGGCGAGGTTCTCTTCCAGGGCGGTCCTGGTCGGGTTGGCGCTGCGGCTGTACTCGTAGCCGCCGCGCAGGCCGCCGACGCCGTCCTGCTTGTAGGTCGAGACCTGGTAGATCGGCGGGACGACCGCGCCGGTGAGGGGATCGGCGGTGTTGCCCGCGTGGATCGCGAGGGTCTCGAAGTGCTGACTGATGTGCCTGTCGCTCATGGGCACCGAGGGTAATGCGCCGGGCGGGCCGGTGCGGGGTGACCGGACAGGCTCAGGCAGCGGGTCGAGGGGCCGCCGAGCGGGTTTTCCACAGGCAGCGGACCAGGTTCGCCAATTGTCGGCGGCGTCTGGAACGCTGGAGGCATGGAGATTATCTGGGTCCTGATGGCGATCGTGCTGCTCGGCTTCGTGCTGCTGCCCTTCCTGCGGCGCAGGCGCGGCGGGATCGAGCTGGTCGCGCCGGGCCACCCGGACGCCGCGGACCCCGCGAACTACGGGTTCGTACTGCAGGAGGAGCTGGACATCCGCATGCCCGGCCCCGACCAGGACCTGCTGGACGTCCTGGACGTGGTGCAGCACACGCAGCACTACCGGGCGGCGGCGCAGCTCCTCGCGGGCACGGAGGCGGAGGGCGAGCGGCGCTGGCAGCGCGTGCAGGCCTTCGCGGGCGCCGCGTCGCTGGAGCTCAGCCGGCGGCCGGGCGGGGTCAGCGAGACGCCGGGCGGGCAGTGGCTGCGGGTGTGGCGGACCGAGGCCCCCAAGGACGCGGGCGGCGCCGCGGTGCACGCGGAGTTCCTGGTTCAGCAGGCGTGGCGGACGTCGGCGCCCGGCACGGACGAGTTCCGGATCATCATGGAGGAGGCGAAGGCGGCGTGCGGCGAGGCCGCGCTGCTGGCTCCGGGTGACCCGATCCCGTACATCGTCGAGCTGTCGGTGGCCCGTGGACTGGCCTACCCCCGGGCGGAGTTCGAGCAGCTCTGGCTGAAGATCCTGGACCGCGCGCCGGCCCACATGGGGGCGCATCTCGTCGCCCTGCACTACTGGTGCGAGAAGTGGCACGGCTCGCGCGAGCTGGCGACGTCCTTCGCGGAGGCGGCAGCGGCCCGGGCGCCGCGGGGATCGCTGCTGGCCGCGATGCCGCTCTTCGCGGTCTTCGAGCACCTGCCCGAGGTGAACCTGGTCAGCGGCTTCTACCAGAGCGAGGTCGTGACGAAGGCGGTCCACGGCGCGCTCTTCGCCGTCCACGCGGCCCGCCCCGACGACCCGATGCTGGCCCACGTCCGCCACCTTCTGGTCTTCTTCCTGGTCCGCTCCGAGCGCTGGGCCGAGGCCATGAACCAGCTGATACACGTCGACGGCCACATCGGCGCCCTGCCCTGGACCCTGTCCCCCGACCCGGCGGCCGAGTTCGCGGTGTACCGCGCACTGGCGGTCGCGGGCTACGAGGCGAACGGGGGCAGCCCGGCGACGCTGCCGCACTGAAGCCGCCGCCCGCCGCCGGGCCGCTCTTCTGGGCCGCTTCGCGCGGTCAGCCCTCCGCGCGGGCGGGGAGCCGCCATCCCGGGCGCGGGAAGTGGCAGGTGTAGCCGTCGGGGTAGCGCTCCAGGTAGTCCTGGTGCTCGGGCTCGGCCTCCCAGAAGGGGCCGACCGGCTCCACCTCGGTGACGACCTTGCCCGGCCACAGTCCGGAGGCGTCCACGTCCGCGATCGTGTCCTCGGCGATCCGCTTCTGCTCGTCGTCCACGTAGTAGATCGCCGAGCGGTAGCTCAGGCCGATGTCGTTGCCCTGGCGGTTCTTGGTGCTCGGGTCGTGGATCTGGAAGAAGAACTCCAGGAGCGCGCGGAAGTCTGTCTTCTCCGGGTCGAAAAGGATCTCGATGGCCTCCGCGTGCGTGCCATGGTTGCGGTACGTCGCGTTCGGCACGTCACCCCCGGTGTATCCGACCCGGGTCGCCGTCACGCCCGGGAGCCGGCGGATCAGGTCCTGCATCCCCCAGAAGCATCCGCCCGCCAGCACGGCCCTCTGCGTCTGCGAAGCCATTGCGACCCCTCTCATATCGGTCAGCTCAATCACTCGGGCGGCAGCCCGGCGCGCACACCACCGGCATCCCCTACCCACCCGCCTCAACGCGGCAGAGTCCCCAGCGATTCCGCACCGGTCGAACCGGCCCCACGGCAGCCGGCCCGCCTTCATCAACCGCATCCGCAAGTCCCGCCAGACCCGCAGGCTCGTCGGCCAACTCACTCAGCTCGGCTACGACGTGAGCCTCGAACCCCGCACCACGTGAGGCCCAGCGGTGCGGGGATTTTCAGAGCAGATCGAGGTTAGCGGCCAGACATGCATCGTTGGCTCAAAGAGGCACATAGCCGAAGGGTGCTCACTCACCCGCGGAGCAGCGTTGATCGGACGAGACCGAGTCCTTGACCATCCATCTGACCGTCCGGTCGAAGGCCGGACGTCTGGCGTGACATAGCTGCGCACCGCGCCACACGCCAAAGGTTCCGTGGACCGGCCACCCCTCTCTATTGACATGTACACGAGCCTTCCTTATGGTCCAGGCCAATCGTTCTTCATTCGGAACTGTGTTCTCATTCGTGAACAGAAGAGGTCATCGGATGACGCGAACCAGAACCGCCCTGCTGAGTGTTCTCGCCCTACTGGCCGGCCTGCTGAGCCTTCAGCTCACCGGCCCGGCCCCACGGGCAACGGCCGCACCGACAACCTTCACTCACCCCGGCGTGCTCGTGAGCCGGGCCCAACTCGACTACGCCCGGTCAAAGGTGCAGGCCGGCCAACAGCCATGGAAGGCCGCGTACGACAACATGATGGCCAGCTCCTACGCTTCACTGTCGCGTACCGCCAAGCCGCGGGCCGTCGTGGAGTGCGGGTCGTCGTCCAACCCCAACCGCGGCTGCACCGACGAGCGTCAGGACGCCATCGCGGCCTACACCCAAGCGCTCGCCTGGTACTTCACCAGGGACGCCAGGTACGCCAAGAAGTCGATCGAGATCATGGACGCCTGGTCCGCGACCATCACCGATCACACCAACAGCAACGCCCCGCTGCAGACCGGCTGGGCCGGATCTACCTGGCCGCGCGCTGCCGAGATCATCAAGTACACCTACGACGGCGGCTGGCAGGGCGCGGGCCGCTTCGCGACCATGCTTCGCACCGTCTACCTGCCCGAGGTGATCAACGGCGCAGCAACCAAGAACGGCAACTGGGAACTGGTCATGACCGAGGCGGCGATCGGTATCTCGGTCTTCATCGAGGACCGCACCAGCTACGACAAGGCGGTCAGCACCTACCTCGCCCGGGTTCCCGCGTACATCTACCTGACCAGTGACGGCGCCCTGCCGAAGCCGCCGGCGGGCAGCAGCATCGACACCAGCGCCGAGATCATCAAGTACTGGCAGGGCCAGAGCACCTTCACCAACGGCCTCTCCCAGGAGACCTGCCGGGACTTCGGGCACACCGGCTGGGGCATCGCCTCCATAGCCGACATCGCGGAGACCAGCCGCATCCAGGGCCAGGACCTCTATCCGAGGATCCAGGACCGGCTGCGCCACGCGCTGGGCTTCCACACCTCCTACGAGAACGGCACCGCCGTACCTTCCTGGTTGTGCGGCGGCTCGGTCGACAAGGGCCTCGGCCAGGTGACGGAGGTCGGGTTCAACGCCCTCCAGAACCGCCTCGGGATCAGCATGTCCAACACCCAGAAGTACACCGAGGAACACCGGCCCTCCGGCACGGACAACTACTTCAACGCATGGACGACCCTCACGCACGCCAACAACCCCAGCTGAGGACCACCGCCGACCCGCCCAGCCCCGCAGGGGCAGTACCTCGGCAGGATCCCCTGCCGACCCCTGCGGGCTGGGCGGTACCGGGCAATGCCGCAAGGGGTCTGCGAGAGACGCTTGACGTGGATCAAACCGTCGTTCCTGTGGATGATGTACCGCTGCGGCTGGGCCACGAAGGCGCACACCGACCGCGACACCTGGCAATGCCAGTTGAAGCGTGCGCCGGCCCGCGTCCAGTGGGACCCCGAGCGTGATCTGCAGTTGCAGCCCCTGCAGCACCGCTCACTGCAGCTCGGGCTCTCCGGTGAGGCTGTACGCCGTTACGCGGACGAGTCGGTCTCCATCAGCGACGTGACTCCGGGGAGGAGCGGCCGTATCCGGCGGGAGACGATCTCGTGGCGCACCTGCGCTAAAGCCCCGCCCCCCGGCGATTTCGTCCGCGTCGCAGCGGACGCCGGGGCTCCGGCCTACGATCGCTCGCATGCTGCTTCGCCGGATGGTGCGGATGGTGATGGTGCTTGCCGTGGCGCTTGTGGCGGCGGTCCAGGGGAGTACGGGGATGGCGCAGGCCGAGGCCGACCGGCCAGGGGCGGAGCGGCAGTTGCTGTTCTACAACCACGCCTACGGTGTGCTCGACCGGGAGACCGCCGATGCGATCGAGCACTCGGCCTATCTGCGGGACTTCGCCAACTTTCAGGTCCGTACGACGACCGGTGCCGGTGGAGTGACCTGGACCGGTCGCTATCTGATGGGGCGCGAGACCTATCTCGAACTGTTCGGGGTGGGCGATCTGCCCGGTCAGGACGGCAGCTTCGGCTCGGCCGGGATGGGTGTGTCGACGGAGCGGGCCGGGGATCTGGCGACGGTGACCGAGCGGCTGCGGGAGCAGGGCGTCGCCGAGCCGGTCGAGTTCCGGCAGACGCGCGACTTCGGGGACGGCGTACCGGTGCCGTGGTTCGACGCCGTCTTCACGACGACCGAGTACGACGCCTTCGGCGCCTGGGGGATGGAGTATCTGCCGGAGTACTTCGCCGACCCGCGCAGCAACACCGAGCCGGCCGGGCACCCCGGTGACGTCGGCCGTGAGCGCTATCTGTCCGACGGCTACCGCGACCGTCTGATGCGTGATGTGACCTCGGTCCGGCTCGCGGTCACCGCACGCGATCTCGCCGCCACGGTGCCGTTGCTGCGGGCCGGCGGGTTCGTGGTCAGGCCGGTGGCGGGCGGCGGCGTTCTGGCGAAGGGCGGTGGGACCACGATCCGGTTCGACGCCGTCGCACGCGAGCACGTGGGGCTACGGCAGGTCGAGATGTCGCTCAACCGGCCGGTGGGACACCGGCACGAGGAGCGGATCGGGCGGTCGACGCTCGTCGTCGGCCCGGGCGTCCGCGCCGTGTGGACCTTCGGTGACGCCGCATAGCGGCACCGGCACCGGCACGGCACCGCCGTACGCCTCAGCCCCCGCTCCCGTAAGGCCGCGTGATGATCTCCAGGTTGTGGCCGTTGGGGTCGTCGAAGTAGGTGCCGCGGCCGCCGTCGTTGTGGTTGATCTCGCCGGGGCGGGTGTGGTGCGGGTCCGCCCAGTGGGTCAGGCCGGCGTTCTGGATGCGGGCGAAGATCGTGTCGAAGTCGTCCTCGGAGACCAGGAACGCGTAGTGCTGCGGTGTGATCTCGCCGGATGTGTCCATGTAGTCGAGCGTCACGCCGTTGGGGATCTCGACGGGGATGAACGGGCCGTACTGCGGGCCGACTTCCAGTCCCAGGAGGTCGGCGAGGAACCGGGCCGAGGCCTTCTTGTCGTGTGCGGCGACGATGGTGTGGTTCAGCTCGACAGTCATCGTGGGGGCCTCCTCACGCAGCCTCACCCATCAACATACTCCGACGTCCATCCGACGGCTGAGTGCGTCGGACGGACGTCGGACGGACGTCGGACGGACGTCAGATCGTCGCCGTGTCGATCACGAACCGGTACCGGACGTCGCTCGCCAGCACCCGCTCGTACGCGTCGTTGATCTGGTCCGCGTCGATCAGCTCGATCTCGGCGCCGAAGCCGTGCTCGGCGCAGAAGTCCAGCATCTCCTGGGTCTCCTGGATGCCGCCGATGCCGGAGCCGGCGAGGGTCTTGCGGCCGCCGATCACCGAGAACAGGTTGAGGGAGACGGGCTCCTCGGGGGCGCCGACGTTCACGAAGGCGCCGTCCGTCTTGAGGAGGGACAGGAACTGGTCCAGGTTCAGCGGGGCCGAGACCGTGGAGAGGATCAGGTCGAAGGTGCCCTGGAGGTCCTCGAAGGTCTTCGGGTCGCTGGTGGCGTAGTAGTGGTCGGCGCCCAGCTTCAGGCCGTCGTCCTTCTTGCGCAGGGACTGCGACAGCACCGTCACCTCGGCGCCGAGCGCGTGCGCGATCTTGACGCCCATGTGGCCGAGGCCGCCCATGCCGAGGATCGCGACCTTCTTGCCGGGGCCGGCGTTCCAGTGCTTGAGCGGGGAGTACGTGGTGATGCCGGCGCAGAGCAGGGGCGCGGCCTCGTCGAGGGACAGGCCCTCGGGGATGCGGACCACGTAGTTCTCGTCCACGACGATCTGCTGGGAGTAGCCGCCGTAGGTGGGCTCGCCGTCCTTGTCGACGGCGTTGTACGTGCCGATCATGCCGCCGCCGGTGCAGTACTGCTCCAGGCCGGCCTTGCAGTTGTCGCACTCGCGGCAGGAGTCGACCATGCAGCCGACGCCGACGCGGTCCCCGACGGCGTACTTGGTGACACCGGGGCCCACCTCGGAGACGATGCCGGCGATCTCGTGGCCGGGCACCATCGGGAAGATGGCCTCGCCCCAGCCCTCGCGGGCCTGGTGGATGTCCGAGTGGCAGATTCCGGCGAACTTGATGTCGATCAGCACATCGAATTCGCGGACCGCGCGCCGCTCGATCGTCGTGCGCTCGAGCGGAGCCTTGGCGCCGGGTGCGGCGTATGCAGCAACAGTGGTCATGCCGGGGTTCTCCTAGCGGGATACGTGCGCCCGGCTGCCTTCTGACCGGGCACGACGTCCAGCGTGCCGAACGCGGCGACATTCACCCAGGCCACCGTTCTGTGTACGTTCACTGGTCCTACTACTGCTGGGGTCAGGCTCCGGTGCGTACGACCGTGAATACTTGAGGCATGGACGAACAGCTCGAACCCGTGCACGGGACCGCCGGCGGGGCCCTGGACCAGCGCGCCGAGCTCAGTGAGTTTCTGCGCACCCGGCGTGCCCGGCTGAAGCCGGAGGACGTCGGGTTGCCGGACTTCGGGCGGCACCGCCGGGTGCCGGGGCTGCGCCGCGAGGAGCTGGCGCAGCTGGCCGGGGTGTCCGTGGCGTACTACACGCGCCTGGAGCAGGGCAACGGGCGGAACGTGTCGGCGGAGGTGCTCGACGCGATCGCGCGGGCGCTGCGGCTGAGCGACGCCGAGCACGCGCATCTGACCCACCTGGCGAAGCCCAAGCAGAACAAGAAGAAGCAGGGCACGCGGACGGAGCAGGTGCGGCCCGCGCTGGCGCAGCTGCTGGACTCGATCGACGGGGTGCCCGCGTACATCACGGGCCGGCGTTCGGACATCCTCGCCTGGAACCGGATGGCGGCGGCGGTCTTCGGCGACTGGGCGGAGCTGCCGGTGCAGGAGCGGAACTGGGCGCGGCTGGTGTTCCTGCGGCCGGAGTACCGCGATCTGTTCATGGAGTGGGACCAGAAGGCGTTCGACATCGTCGCCTATCTGCGCATGGACGCGGGCTGCCACCCGGACGACCCGCGTCTGTCCGCGCTGGTCGGCGAACTCTCCGTCAAGAGCGAGGAGTTCCGGCGGCTGTGGGCCACCCATGACGTCAAGGAGAAGAGCTACGGCGTCAAGCGCCTGCGGCATCCCCTGGTCGGCGAGCTGACCCTGAACTTCGAGTCGTTCCGCCTCATCGACGGCACGGAACAGACCCTGATCACGTACCACGCGGAGCCGGGTTCACCGTCGGCGGAGGCGCTGCGGCTGCTGGCCAGCTGGGGAGCCGACGCGACGAAGGCCGGTACGGGCAGGCCCGCGACCGACTGACCGCTCACCCCTGATACGGCGGCGCCGCTCCCCAGGTCCACCTCGGCACCGGCTGTTCGGCGGGCGGCTTGGCGTCCGGGCCGGAGAAGTACACGGCCAGCCGCGTCCCCCACTCCACGTACGCCAGGAACGCCGAGCGGAACTCGGCGTCCGTCGGCAGGCCCGCCTCGTCCGCTGCGTCCTGGATGAGGTTCACCCAGCGGCGGCGCTGGGGCTCGGTGATGTTGCGGCCGAGGTGTTTGGCGACCATGTGGCCGTGGCCGCCCTGGGTCTCGGAGTAGGCGGGCGGGCCACCGAAGACCTCGCCGAGCCAGAGGGCGACGTGCTCGGCGTGCTCGGGCTCGAGACCGGCGAAGACCGGGGCGAGCAGGTCGTCCCCCAGGACCTTGTCGTAGAAGACCTCGGTCAGCCGGGCGAAGGCCTCCGTGCCGCCCGCCCAGGCGTACAGCGTGGGGACGGACGCGCCCGTGCCGCGTACCGTCGTCGGCTTGTAGTGGCGCATCTCCTCGATGCTGCCGGTGTACGGGCGGATCTCGGCGAGGAAGTCGGCGAACAGCTCGGACTTCCGGAAGCCTTCCAGATGGTCCTCGGTCGAGGTCCAGGTGATGCGCAGGACGAAGTGCTCGAAATCCTCCTCGCAGCGCGCGAGTTCGTAGTCGACGCACTGCGGGGCCGCCGCCAGCTGGGCCGCGGCTCGGGTGTAGGCGGCGAGGAACTCCGCCGACTGCTGCTCGGGGATGCGGTACCGGATGTATTCGACGCTGTGTGCGCTCATGGAACCCACACAAGCACGGCGGTACGGCGGACGCTGCTCCTCCGCCTGGGCGTCGGCTCAGCGCTCAGCGAAAGTCGGTTCCTGGGTCACGTACAGCCTTCTCATGCATCTCTTATCCCGGGCTTATGCCTTCATCACGGTGCGTACCTAGCTTGCGGCACATGTTCTTCACCTACCTGAGGCGCGAGCTGCGCCGCCGCAGAAAGGCGGCCCTCGTCGTCGCCTCCGGCCTCGCGCTGGGTATCGCGCTGGTCATCGTGGTCAACTCCGTGTCGTCCGGCATGGGGAAGGCCCAGGACAAGGTCCTCGAGTCGCTGTACGGGCTCGGCACGGACATGACCGTCACCAAGGCGGCCCCGGCATCATCGGATGGTGCACAACAGGCGCCTCGCTTCCGGTTCGACGCACAGGACGGCGAGGAGGAACAGAGCAGCGACCGCGTCGTCGTGCAGGGCTTCGAGACCCTGGCCGACTCCACCATCGCCAAGGTCGGCGACCAGGACGGCGTCTCCGACGCGGTCGGCGGCCTCAGCCTCCAGGTCCTCAAGGTGAACGGCAACTTCACGCCCGGCCAGTTCCAGCAGGGCGACGGCGGTGCCGGCGGCAGTGGCGGCGGCAGCCAGCCGCCGGGCGGCGAAGTCCGCGGCGGCGGCGCCGACTTCGACGTCGACAGCTACTCGGTCTACGGCACGGACGTCACCGAGCCTGCGCTCGGTCCGCTGACCTCCTCGAAGATCACCAGCGGTCGTACGTTCACGTCGTCGGAAACGAACGCCAAGGTCGTCATCGCCGACTCCGCCTACGCCAAGGAGAAGTCGCTGAAGACCGGCTCCACGGTCACCATCAAGGGCACCAAGTTCGAGGTCATCGGCATCGCCACGGCCGACAGCGGTGACTCGGCGGCCAACCTCTACATCCCGCTGAAGCAGGCCCAGACCCTCAGCGACTCCAAGGGCAAGGTCACCACGATCTACGTCCAGGCCACCGACTCCCAGCAGATCGACGCCGTCAAGTCCGAGATCCAGAAGAACATTTCCGGTACGACGGTGACGACTTCCGCGGACCTCGCGGACACGGTGTCCGGCTCCCTGTCCACCGCGTCCGACCTCGCGGCCAGCGTCGGCAAGTGGCTGTCGATCGTGGTGCTGGTGGCGGCGTTCCTGGTCGCCGGGCTGCTCACGTCGTCGGCCGTGTCCCGGCGCGTGCGGGAGTTCGGCACGCTCAAGGCGCTGGGGTGGAAGTCGGGGCGGGTGACCCGGCAGGTCGTCGGCGAGGCGATGGTCAACGGGCTGCTGGGCGGGGCGCTGGGGATCGCGCTGGGCTTGGCGGGAGCGTATGTGGTGACGGCCATCAGCCCCACGTTGCAGGCGCAGTTGGGCGGGGGCGGTGGTGGTGGCGGCGGTGGAGGCATAGGCGGCGGCCCGGCGCGGCAGGCATCGTCCACGACACTCGACGTCGCGCTGACCGCGCCCGTCAGTCTCACGACGGTCGCGCTCGCGGTTGCCCTTGCTGTCACGGGCGGTCTGATCGCCGGAGCGTTCGGCGGCTGGCGAGCGTCCCGCCTCCGCCCGGCGGACGCACTGCGCCGCGTCGAGTAGCCGACGCCTGCAGTAGCCGGTCGAGGGTGGGTCGCGCAGCCCGGCGCTGACGGGGCGCCGCCTGCGCCCACCCGTGCCGCCCCAGGCGGCACGCATGCCCGCAGCTTGGCGGCAGGTGCTACCGCCTGCCGGGTGGGCGCCGCCCCAGACGGCACGCATGCCCGCAGCTACGGCAGCGGCACGTATGCCTGCAGCCGGGCGGGGCGACTGCCCACAGCATGGCGGCAGGCGCTGCCGCCTGCCGGGTGGGCGCCGCCCCAGGCGGCACGACTGCCCGCAGCTACGGCAGCGGCACGTATGCCTGCAGCCGGGCGGGGCGACTGCCCGCAGCTTGGCGGCAGGTGCTGCCGCCTGCCGGGTGGGCGCCGCCCCAGGCGGCACGACTGCCCGCAGCTACGGCAGCGGCACGTATGCCTGCAGCCGGGCGGGGCGACTGCCCGCAGCTTGGCGGCAGGTGCTGCCGCCTGCTGGGTGGGCGCCGCCCCAGGCGGCACGACTGCCCGCAGCTTGACGGGAGGACAGCCCGCAGCTGAGCAGGCGGGACTGCAACCCCCTAAGGGGCGCGGGGAACTGCGCGACCAGCCCCCACCCACCCGCAGCCGAACACAACCCGAACCACCCCCGAACCCCACCCCACCCAGGAGCCACCCCATGTACGAACTCAGAAGCGTCACCAAGCGCTACACCCGAGGCAAGGAATCCATCGACGCCCTCGACGCCGTAGACCTCACCATCCCCGACGGCGACCGCCTCGTCATCCAGGGCCCCACCGGCGGCGGCAAGTCCACCCTCCTCCAGATGCTCGGCGCCCTCGACCGGCCCACCGCAGGTGAAGTCGTCCTCGACGGCACCGACTTGGCCAAACTCCCCGAAACCCGCCTCACAAAGGTCCGCAGCGAGAACATCGGCTTCGTCTTCCAGGCGTTCAACCTGATCCCCACCCTCACCGCACAGGAGAACGTCGAGACCGCCCTCGTCCCCCTCGGCGTGAAGGCGAACGAGCGGCGCGACCTCGCGGCGGACGCGCTCAAGTCCGTCGGCCTCGGCGAACGCCTCACGCATCTGCCCGGCGAGATGTCCGGCGGCCAGCAGCAACGCGTGGCGATCGCAAGGGCACTGGTGAAGCAACCGAAGGTGCTGCTCGCCGACGAACCCACCGGCAACCTCGACGAGTCGATGCGCGACGAGATCATGGACGTACTCGAATCCATGTGGAAGGAGCTCGGGCTCACCTTCATCATGGTCACCCACGACTCCGCGATCGCGAAGAAGGCCCCCCGCCTGGCCACCATCAAGAAGGGCCGCATCACGGTCAAGGAGAACGCGGTCTAGGACTGTTCCCGGGCACGGGCGACCGAGTGTGACCGCCGATTCCCGCAGGGCGGGACCCGGCGGTCCGCTCACGGCGTCACCGCTCTCAATCCACCATCGCCCCGCAGGAAATGTTCACGTCCGTCGACGTCAGCGTCCGTGCCTTGTCCGACGCCACGAACGCCGCCACGTCCCCGACGTCGCTCAACGTCGCCGCACGCCCGAGCAGCGTCTCCCGCTCGATGGAGGCGATGATTTCCTGCGCACCGTCGAACTCCGCCGGCAGCGTCTGAGGCACGCCGCCCGTCTTGAGGGTGACGACGCGAATGCCGTGCGGACCGAGTTCGACGGCCCACTGCCTCCGCAGCCCTTCGAGCGCGTCAAGGGCGATCTTGAAGCCGCCCAGCCCGGGCAGGGTCTGCGGACCGCCCCCGCCGAAGGCGAGGATCACGCCCGACCCGCGCCGGGTCATATGACGTGCCGCGGCCCTGGTGGTGAGGAACTGGCTGCGCATCGCGTTGGTGATCGGCTGGAGGAAGTCGCCGACGGTGATCTCGGTCAGCGGCTGCTGTACGTCGCCGTAGCCGATGACGTTGAACGAGATGTCGATCCGCCCCTCGCGCGCGGCGACGCCGTCGACGTACGTGTCCACCGCCCGCTCGTCGAGCGCGTCGACGACGGCCGGCTCCGCCACACCGTTCTCCGCGCGGATCTCGTCGGCCAGTTCGTCGAGCTTCTTCGCGGTGCGGCCGGCGAGATGGACCCGCGCGCCCTCGCGGGCGAAGGCGCGCGCCACCGCGCCTCCGATCGGCCCCCCGGCCCCGTACAGCACGGCCACTTTGTTCTCCAGCAGCATGTCCCGCTCCCCTTTCTCCGGATACGTCTTTCCTCGGGTACGTCTTCCTCGGGTACGTCGGGACAGATGGCCGGAATTCGACATCCATCTTGAGACCTCTCTCGAGATCTCTATTGAGGGCCTGATCACCCCCCGGCATACTGCGACATCCGGGGGGAGCATGCGCATGCGTACGAGACGTCCCCCCGCCGGGTGAACAGGGAATTCGCCCGGTACCTCAGGTAGGGGGAAGTTTGCGTAGACAAGTGAAAAGAGCAGGCGCGGCCGCTGTCGCCACAGCGGCCGCCGTCGCCCTCGCCGCGGGCATGACCAGCCCGGCGTCGGCGGAACCGGAGCAGAGGGGGGCCACCGGCTCCGCGAAGCTCGCCGCGCCCCACCGCATCACCCTCATCACGGGTGACCGGGTCGCCGTGGACACGAAGGGCCAAGTGGTGGGCCTGGAGCGGGCGGAGGGGCGCAAGCACATACCCGTGCAGGTCCGTGAATCCGACGGGCACACACTCGTCATACCCGCCGACGCGGCCCGTCTGGTCGCCGCCGGCAAGCTCGACCAGCGGCTGTTCGACATCACCGAGCTGAACAAGACTGCGACCCGTTCGTCCCAGAAGAACGGCCTGAAGGTCATCGTCGGCTACAAGGGCGCCGCCACCGCCGCCAAGTCCGACGTCCGGGACGCGGGCACGCTCCGCAGGACCCTGACCTCCCTGAACGCGGACGCCGTACAGACGCCGCAGAAGGACATGCCGGAGCTGTGGGACGCCGTCACCAACGGCGACAAGACGGCCTCCGGCATCGCGCACATCTGGCTCGACGGGGTCCGCAAGGCCAGCCTCGACAAGTCCGTGCCGCAGATCGGCGCCCCCAAGGCATGGGCGGCCGGCTACGACGGCAAGGGCGTCAAGATCGCCGTCCTGGACACCGGCGTGGACGCCACCCACGTCGACCTGAAGAACCAGGTCGTGGAGTCCAAGAACTTCACCACGGCCGCCGACGCACACGACCGCTACGGCCACGGCACGCACGTCGCGTCCATCGCGGCGGGCACCGGCGCCAAGTCGGGCGGCAAGTACAAGGGCGTCGCTCCGGGCGCCAAGATCCTCAACGGCAAGGTCCTCGACGACACCGGCTTCGGTGACGACTCCGGCATCCTCGCCGGCATGGAGTGGGCGGCCGCACAGGGCGCCGACGTCATCAACATGAGCCTCGGCGGCGGCGACACCCCGGAGATCGACCCGCTGGAGGCGGCGGTCAACAAGATCTCCGCCGAGACGGGCACGCTCTTCGCCATCGCCGCGGGCAACTCCGGCCCGGAGTCGGTCGGTTCGCCCGGCTCCGCGGACGCCGCCCTCACCGTCGGCGCCGTCGACGACAAGGACGTCCTCGCCCCGTTCTCCAGCACCGGCCCGCGCATCGGGGACGGTGCCATCAAGCCGGACGTCACCGCGCCGGGCGTGGACACCACGGCCGCCTCGGCCAAGGGCAGCATCATCGAGCAGGAAGTCGGCGAGAACCCGGCCGGCTACCTGACCATCTCCGGTACGTCGATGGCGACCCCGCATGTCGCGGGCGCGGCGGCGATCCTGAAGCAGCAGCACCCGGACTGGAACTACGCCGAGATCAAGGGCGCGCTGACCGGTTCCACCAAGGGCGGCAAGTACACGCCGTTCCAGCAGGGTTCGGGCCGCATCCAGGTCGACAAGGCCATCAAGCAGACCGTGATCGCCGACCCGGTGTCGGTGAGCTTCGGTACGCAGCAGTGGCCGCACACCGACGACACGCCGGTCACCAAGAAGCTGACGTACCGCAACCTCGGTACGGCGGCCGTCACGCTCAAGCTGACCTCCACGGCGACCAACCCGAAGGGGCAGGCCGCTCCGGCCGGCTTCTTCAAGCTGGGCGCCACCACGGTGACCGTCCCGGCGGGCGGCAAGGCGAGCGTCGACATGACCGTCAACACCAAGCTGGGCGGCACCGTCGACGGTGCGTACTCGGCGTATGTGACGGCGACGGGCGGCGGCCAGAGCGTCCGTACGGCGGCGGCGGTGCAGCGCGAGGTCGAGTCGTACGACCTCAAGGTCAAGCACATCGGCAAGGACGGGCAGCCGTCCGAGTACAACACCGTGCTGTTCGGCTACTCGGGCCTGGGCGCGAACCGCGCCTACTCGGTCCCGGCCGACGAGTCCGGCACGACCACGATGCGCGTGGCCAAGGGCACTTACCTGCTCGACGCCTGGATCGCCGAGGACTTCGCGAACTTCGAGGGCGGCATCGACTGGCTGGTCCAGCCGAGGCTGACCGTCACCAAGAACACCTCGGTGACGATCGACGCCCGTAAGACCAAGGCGGCCGACATCACGGTGCCGGACGCCGCGGCCAAGCAGACCTTCGGCATGATCGGTTACCTCTACGACGCGGCGGGTCTCGGCGTCGGCGTCGGCCTCGACTCCTTCGCCAATGTGCGCATGGCACCCCTCGGCGGGGAGGTCAACGGCCTCACGCAGACCTGGAACGGCCAGTGGACCAAGGGCGACGACACCGAGTACGACGTCGCCACCACCGCCAAGGTCAAGAAGATCCAGGGCGACAAGGTCCGCCACTTCAAGGCGGGCGAACTCGCCAAGGTGAAGAACGACATCGGTGCCGCCACCTCCGGAAAGACCGGCGGCATCTTCACGGTCGGCGCCTTCCCCGAGGACATCGTCCTCGGCAACGCGGTCGAGCAGAAGCTGCCCGGCACACGGACGCTGTACCTGTCGACGTCCGACAAGATCGAGTGGACGTACGACGTCGAGCAGTACGGCGGCAGGGACGCGGACGGCTACCCGATCCTGGAGGCGTCCTACACGCTCGGCGACTTCCTCAAGTTCGAGGGTGGCAAGACCTACAAGAAGACCTTCAACCGGGCGGTCTTCGGCCCGCATCTGAACTCCCAGTTCGGGCTGTTCCGCGAGGGCAACCAGATCTACGGGTACCTGCCGCTGTTCGCGGACAGCGTGGGACACGCGGGCTCGTCGCTGTTCACCTCGGTGAACACCTCGCTCTACCGCAACGGCACCAAGGTCGGCACCATTGACGACCCGCTGTTCGGCAACAAGGCGTTCAAGGTCCCGTCCGGCGACGCCGAGTACAAGCTGACGACGTCGGTCAAGCGGAGCGTCAAGGTCGCGGCCGCGTCCACGCGGATCGACGCGAGCTGGACCTTCCGCTCCAAGAAGCCGTCCGGCGACTTCGCCAAGCTCCCGGCGTCCACGGTCCGCTTCGCCGCGGCCACGGGCCCGGACAGCCGCGTCGAGGCCGACAAGACGGTCAAGATCCCGGTCACCGTCCAGGGCGCGGCCAAGGGCAGCAACCTCAAGTCCCTGACGGTGTACGTGTCGTACGACTACGGCCAGACCTGGAAGAAGGTCACCGTCTCGGGCGGCAAGATCACCGTGAAGAACCCGGCGAAGGGGAAGGCCATCTCCTTCCACGCCAAGATCACCGACAAGAAGAACAACAAGTCGACGATCTCGATCTACAACGCGTACTACGCCAAGTAGCACGCGAGTAGCTCGGCACAAGTGAGCGGCCTGTCCGGGACCTCGAGTCCCGGACAGGCCGCTTCCTTTGCGTCAGGTGAGGACCGGCGTCAGACCGCCGAACCCGCCTTCCACTGCGCCCAGTCCATGTTCCAGCCGTTCAGGCCGTTGTCCGGGGCGATGGTCTTGTCGCCGGTGTTCTGGACGACCACGACGTCACCGACGATCGAGTTGTTGTAGAACCAGTAGCCCGCCGTGCCCTTGTCGTTGGCGCCCTTGGTGTCGTTCAGGCCGACGCAGCCGTGGCTGGTGTTGGTGCTGCCGAAGACCGAGTCCGCGCCCCAGTAGTTGCCGTGGATGAAGGTGCCGGAGCTGGACAGGCGCATGGCGTGGGGTACGTCCTTGATGTCGTACTCGCCCTTGCCGTCGTCGTCGGTGAAGCCGACCGTCGCGCCGTTCATCCGGGTCTCCTTGAACTTCTCGGAGATCACCATCTGGCCCTCGTACGTCTTGTTCTCGGGCGAACCGGCGGAGATCGGGATGGTCTTGATCGTCTTGCCGTCCTGCGTGACCTTCATCTGCTTGGTGTTGGCGTCGACGTAGGAGACCTGGTTGCGGCCGATCTTGAAGGTGACCGTCTTCTGCTGGACGCCGTAGACACCCTCGGAGCCCTCGACGCCGTCGAGCGCGAGCTTCAGGGTGACGGTGGAGCCGCCCTTCCAGTACTCGTCCGGCCGGCAGTCCATGCGGGTCTCGTTGAACCAGTGGCAGACGACTTCCTGGCCGCTGCTGGAGGTGACGGTGACGCCCTTCTGGACGTCCGCCTTGTTGGTGATCGCCTTGTCGAAGTTGATCGACACCGGCATGCCCACACCCACCGTGGAGCCGTCCTCCGGCGTGAAGTAGCCGAGGAAGCTGTTGTCCGGGGAGACCGTGGAGAACGAGGCGTTCTCGTGGGCGACGCGGCCTTCGGAGTCCTTGGCCTCCGCCGTCACCTTGTAGGTGGTGGACCGCTCCAGCTGGACGCTGGGCTTCCAGCTGGTCTTGTCGGCGGATATCTCGCCCTCGACGGCGGCGCCGGCCTCCGTGGTCATCTTCACCTCGGTGAGCGTGCCCTTGCTCACGGTGACGGCGGTGCCCTTGTTGATGGAGGCGTTGTCCGAGCCGTCCTTCGGCGTGATCTTGATCTGGGCCTCGGAGGTCTTCTTGGCCGCCGCCTCGTCGACCTTCGCCTGCGAGGTGTCGTTGCCCCCGCCGGACGCGTCGTCGCCGCCGCCGGAACAGGCCGAGAGCACCAGGACACCACCGAGCAGTGCGGACGCGGCCATCATGCCCCTGCGCCGCTTACTGTCCGTCATCACACGCTTCTCCATCGTCGCCGAATCCCCAAAACCCCGAATGTCCCCGTTGACAAACATCCCGTAAGAAACTTCAACGCTCAGACCGGTGCCTCCCGTTCCACATCCGTCGGATGTGTGGGGCACACCACGTTCGCGGGGCGAGTGGTGTTCATGTCGGTCAGTGCGCCCCCTGAGACGACGAAACCCCGGGCGGTGGTTGCCGCCCAGGGTCATCAATTTCCCAAGCAGCGTCAGCCGACCGCCTTCTCGGCGTCTTCCTCGTCGCCGTCACCGTCGTCGCCATCATCCTCGTCGAGGTCCCACTCGGGCGACTCCGGGTCGTATTCGATCTGCTCACTGCTCCAGGAGGCCTGCTGGAGCTCGATTCCCGGCACCTCGCTGACCAGGTCGAACGGGTCCACGAGATACGCGAGGGCCTCCGCCGTGTCTTCCGTCACAGCGCTCTGTGCGTGTACCCGTTCCTGCTGCGGCATATCAGCGTCTTCCGCGATGCGCTGAAGTGCCGCTTTCGTGAGGTCGCCGGCATCGTCGACCTCGATCACCAGCTCCACGCGAAGCCGGACAAAACGTGATGTCTCTGCAGTGCTCATGCCCGGAGCGTACGACCCACAGCTCCCGTGACTTTCCCGTGACCCGCCACCTTCACTAACATCGCCTCACACGGCCAATTCGCCAGCGCCACAAGGGGATCGATATTCCGTGTCATCCGCTCGCCGTCCGTTGCTGACCGCCGCCGCCGCGGGCACCCTGCTGGGTGCCCTGTGGTTCGTCCCGTCCGCCAACGCGACGATGGAAAGCCCGGCCAGAACGGAGCCTTCGGCGACCCCGACCTCGCAGGTCACCACGCAGGCCCGGGTCACCACGGAGACTTCCGCCGACGGCACCGAACTCGCCGACACCGGAAGCTTCGACACGACGCCGTACGTCGTCGGCGGGACGTTCTTCCTCGCCCTCGGTGCCGGGTTCGTGGTGTATTCGGTACGGCGTGAGCGACTGGGTTTTTGACCCACTTGACGTGTCTTTGACTTGGGACGCATAGTCCGCCCATGAAGAGATCATCGGGCGCGCGCACAGCCGCCGCGGTCGCCGTGAGCACGCTGTCGCTCGCCCTTGTCACCGGTTGTTCCACCGAGGAGTCGGGCGGCTCCAAGTCGCTCGGCTCCGAGTCCGCCGCGCCGGCCCAGGCCGCGAAGGCGCGCAGCGCGGGCGAGTTGGAGAAGCTGCTGCTCGCCGAGGGCGAGGTCAAGGGCTACAAGGTCGCCTCCGGCGACGACACCCTGCCGAAGTCCCAGAGCGTCGTGAAGACCGACAAGGCCGCGTGCGCGCCGCTCGCCTGGGCCATGGCCGGTCTCGCGCCGGGCGACACGGACGCGAGCGTGAGCAACACGGTCACCGCCGACCCGTCGGACGCCGCCTCCAAGCCCGCCGAGGACGTCACCGAGGCCGACATCGAGAACGCCTTCTCGGTCAACATGACCTTCGTGGGCCTCTCCTCGTACGAGGGCGACGGCGCCGAGAAGGCCGTCAAGGCCGTCTCCGACGGCATCGCGGCCTGCTCCGGCGGGTTCACCATCACCGCCCAGGGCGAGACCCAGAAGATCACCAAGGTCTCTTCCCAGCAGGCCCCCACGGGTGGCGACGAGTCCGTCGCGTTCTCCGTGGTCTCCGACATGGACGGCGAGGGCACGGCCACCTTCAACACGCAGGTGGTGCGCATCGGCGGCACCGTCTCGACGTACTACACGGTGGACTTCGCGCAGCTGGGCACCGGCAAGGCGGCCGAGGTCCCGTCGGCCGTGGTCGACGCGCAGGCGGCCAAGCTCAAGTGACCACCGGGGCCCTGCCGGTCGTACGGCAGGGCCCCCTCACCCGTCCTACTGGAGCGGCCCGGTGACGGCCTCCACCGCCGCCAGCAGCCGCCCGTCCCGCACGAACGCGTCCGCCGCCGCGAGGTCGGGCGCCAGGAACCGGTCCGGGCCGGGACCCGCCACACCCGCCGCCCGTGCGGCCTCGATGACGGCCCGCGACGCGGGCGCCGGAGTGAGCCCCTCGCGCAACTCGACGGCGCGTGTGGCGGCGTACAGCTCGATGGCGACGACCCGGGTGAGGTTGTCGACGGCCGTTCGCAACTTGCGAGCCGCCGACCAGCCCATGGAGACATGGTCCTCCTGCATCGCGGAGGACGGAATCGAGTCGGCCGACGCCGGTACGGCCAGCCGCTTCATCTCACTCACCAGCGCGGCCTGCGTGTACTGAGCGATCATCAGCCCGCTGTCCACCCCCGGGTCGTCCGCGAGGAACGGCGGCAGCCCGTGGCTGCGGTTCTTGTCGAGCAGCCGGTCGGTACGGCGCTCGGCGATCGACGCGAGATCGGCGGCGGCGATGGCGAGGAAGTCGAGGACATAACCCACGGGCGCGCCATGGAAGTTGCCGTTGGACTCGACGCGTCCGTCGGGCAGTACGACGGGATTGTCGACGGCGGAGGCGAG
This sequence comes from Streptomyces sp. NBC_00457, assembly GCF_036014015.1. Lineage (NCBI taxonomy): Bacteria > Bacillati > Actinomycetota > Actinomycetes > Kitasatosporales > Streptomycetaceae > Streptomyces > Streptomyces sp. NBC_00457. The sequence continues at coordinate 4,261,377 of NZ_CP107905.1, forward strand.
TTCGCGTTCGGCGACCAGCCGGGCGTGGGTCATGGTGTCGCGTCCGGCGCCTGCGACCTGCGGAGCACACCGCACGGAATACGCGTCCTGGACGCGGGGTGCGTCGTCCTGGTGATGCCCGGTCAGGCCCGAACCCTTCAGCACGGCCAGCATGTTGGCGGCGGAGGCGCTCTGGCCCGGGTGCGGGCGGATGGCGTGCAGTTCGGGCGCGAGGACCTTGTCCGTCCCGAGGAGGGCTTCGAGGCTGAGGGCGGCGGTGACGTCGGCGGACTTGTAGAGGGTGTCGAGGTCGGCGAGGGCCATCACCAGCATGCCGAGCATGCCGTCGGTGCCGTTGAGGAGGGCGAGGCCTTCCTTCTCACGGAGCTCGACGGGCCGGATCCCGTGCTCGGCGAGAAGCTCGGCGGCGGGCCTCAGGGTCCCGTCCGGGCCCTCAGCGTCCCCCTCACCCATCAGCGTGAGGGCGCAGTGGGACAGCGGGGCCAGGTCGCCGGAGCAGCCGAGGGAGCCGTACTCGTGCACGACGGGGGTGATGTGGGCGTTGAGCAGGTCGGCCATGGTCTGCGCGACCTCGGGCCGGACACCGGTGTGCCCCGAGCAGAGTGTCTTCAGTCGCAGGAACATCAAGGCCCGTACGACCTCCCGCTCCACCCTCTCCCCCATCCCGGCGGCGTGCGAGCGGACGATGTTGCGCTGCAGCTGGGCCCGCATCTCCTGGCTGATGTGCCGGGTCGCGAGGGCGCCGAAGCCGGTGCTCACGCCGTAGACGGGGTCGGGTTTGGCGGCCAGCGCCTCCACGATCTCGCGAGCCGCGGCAAGGGCGGCCACGGCCTCCGCGGAGAGCTCGACCCGGGCGCCGTCGCGCGCCACGGCGAGAACGTCGGACGCGGTCACCCCGGACGTCCCCACCACCACAGTGTGCATATCCATATTCAGGAGAGTAGTGAGTGAATTCGAAGATGTCACGAGTGGGTGCGGGTTTCACCCCTTACCGATTTGGTCACACCGTCCCGCCGTCACGCGGGCGTCAGCGCCGCCCCCGGAACCGGCGCCGCTCGGCACCGGTGTCGCGGGAGGGTTCGTCGGCGAGCCGTACGACGGGATCGTCCGGCCCTTCGCGACCGGCGACGACCGGCTTGGTGGCCCGTACGGCCTTGGCGCGGTACTGGGCGGCGTCCGCGAGCCGGAACAGCCGCCGGGCAGAGCGAACGGGCCCGATCGGGTCCCCCGTCGACGCGACCCCGCAGGCGACCCCCTCCCCCAGCTCCAACTCGGCGGCCCGGCGGCAGAGTTCGTCGGCGGCCCGGACGACCTCGTCGGCGGGCGGCCCGACGGCGAGCAGACAGAACTCGTCACCGCCGAGGCGGGCGGCGAGCGTGCCGGGCAGCATGGCCCCGCACAACGACAACACCGACCCGAACCGCTCGAGCAGCCGGTCCCCGACGGCATGCCCGCGCGTGTCATTGACCCTCTTGAGCCCATTGAGATCACAGACGACCAGACTGACGACGACCCCGTGAGCGCGATGCCGCTCGACGGCTTCTTCGAGACGCACGTCGACGGCACGGCGGTTGGCAAGCCCGGTGAGCGCGTCGGTGTATGCCAGCCTCCTCGCCTCCTCCAGCCGCTCGGCCTGGGCGATCCCGGCGGCGACGACAGCGGCGAGGACGGTGGCGAAGTCGGCGTCGGCCCGGTCGAACACGGGCTCCCCGACGGCCCGGGCGACATACAGCTCGCCCCAGGCCCGCCCGTGCAGCACGATCGGGGCGACGACACAGCAGCCGCGGCCACGGCGGCGCAGGGCGGCAACGCGCTGATGGACATAACCGGGCCGCCCTGCAGTAGGCCCATCAGCGGTCTCGACCCAGGCGTCGGGTTCCCCACCCCCAGCCCACCGCTCATGCAGAAACTCGGTGATCTCGGGAAACTGATGCACCGGATAAGCCTCATCCTCAGGGAACTCCACCTCCCCCGCGGCCCGCTCCCCCACATTCACCAGCACCCTCAGCCGCCCCCGATCCCGCTCCCACACCGACAGCGCCGCAAAGCTCCCCCCCAGGGCCCGACACGCCCCACCGGCCGCCGCCCGCCACGCCTCCCGCGACCCATGCGCAGCCGCCATACCCTGCGCCAACGCCACGACCGCCGCGAGCCGGATGTCCTCACCCATCACTCCAGGCTAGGGAGGAAGTGGGCGAACCGGGACATTGATGCGGCGAACAGGTGGGCACGAGGTCCCTGCGGGGGCGGGGCGGCCACAGCCCGCCGGCGTACGGCGGCGCAGCCCTGCCAGGGCGCCGAGACGCAGCCCTTCCCGGGTGCGGGGGCGCAGCGCCGGTGGGGTGCAGGGGCGAAGGCCCGCACGGGTCCGGGGGCGCAGCCCCGGTGGGGTGCAGGGGCGAAGCCCCGCGGGGGTCCGGGGGCGCAGCCCCGCGGGGGGTTCAGGGGCGAAGGCTCACGGGTCCGGGGGCGAAGCCCCGGTGGGGTGCACGGGCGAAGCCCCGCACGGGTCCGGGGGCGCAGCCCCGCGGGGGGTTCAGGGGCGAAGGCTCACGGGTCCGGGGGCGAAGCCCCGGTGAGGTGCACGGGCGAAGGCCCATGGGTCCGGGGGCGAAGCCCCGGTGAGGTGCACGGGCGAAGCCCCGCGGGGGTCCGGGGGCGAAGCCCCGGTGGGGTGCACGGGCGAAGCCCCGCACGGGTCCAGGGGCGCAGCCCCGGCGGGGTGCAGGGACGAAGCCCCGCACGGGTCCAGGGGCGCAGCCCCGGCGGGGTGCACGGGCGAAGCCCCGCACGGGTCCAGGGGCGCAGCCCCGGTGAGGTGCACGGGCGAAGCCCCGCACGGGTCCAGGGGCGCAGCCCCGGTGAGGTGCACGGGCGAAGCCCCGCACGGGTCCAGGGGCGTAGTCCCCTGGCGGGGTCGAAGGGGCGGAGCCCCTTCAGGATGGGACGGGTAGGGGCGGCGGGGGCGATTACTCGCCCGGCCAGTCAGGGCGCCGCTTCTCGTTGAACGCCGCTACCCCCTCCGCCCGGTCCCCCGAGAACGCCACCGCCCGCCACGCCGAGTCCTCGACCTCCAGGCCGGCCCGCAGGTCCAGTCCGAACCCCACCCGCAACGCCCGCTTGGCCGCCCGGAGACCTACGGGGGAGTTCGCCGCGATCCGGGACGCCAATGCCAGCGCCTCCTCCCGGTCCCGCCCCGCCTCCACGAGCTGATCCACGAGCCCCAACTCCCGCGCCTCGACCGCCTCGACCCGCCGCGCGGAGAAGATCAGCTCGGCCGCCCGCGCCGCCCCCACCCGCCGCGGCAGCAACTGCGTCCCCCCACCCCCCGGAATCACCCCCACCGACACCTCGGGCAACCCCACCACCGCCGTCCGGTCGGCCACGATCACGTCACACGACAGCGCCAGCTCGAACCCACCCCCCAGCGCAAACCCATGCACCGCCGCGATCACCGGCACCGGCAGCTCCAGCACCCCGGTGTACGCCCCCCGCGCCACCGGCCGCTGCCGCACCAGCTCGGCATCGGTGAAGGAGTTCCGCTCCTTCAGATCCGCCCCGACGCAGAACGCCCGCTCATGGGTCGACGTCAGCACGACCACCCGTACGCCCTTGTCGCCCCCCAGCGCCGTACACGCCGCCGCGATGGAGCGGGCCATCTCCGTAGACACGGCGTTCATGACCTTGGGCCGGTCGAGGGCCAGCTCGGCGACATACCCCTCCCCGTGCCGCCGCACCAGCACGAACTCCCCGAACCGTTCCTCGCTCATGACACCCTCCGGGTTAACGCGGGTTAACAACAGCATGCGCCCCGATCATCGCAGCCATCCCGGGCCGGGAAAAGGCGGGGACGAGGCCGGGAAAAAGGCCGGGAAAAGTCCGACGCCGGTTCCCGGCCCGCCCCCGAACTCCCCCTTCGAGTGACATCCCGCCCGACTCCCACCCGACCGCCCACACCACCGCATATCGTGCGCTGCGCCACGCGCAACGGGGAGGATCGCGGTGACGGACCAGAACACACCAGCACGTCAGCGGGGCCGCCACCGCAAACCCCGCCCCCGCAAGCTGCTCCTCGCCGCCGGAGGCCTCGCCGTGGCCGCCGGCGTACTGAGCCTCGTACGCCTGACCCCCGACCCCGACGTCAGCCACCTCGGAACCGCGGAAGCCGAGCCCGAGCCTCGCCCGGATCCAGGCACCGACCGCAAGACGAACACAGCGGCAACCACGGCGGCCACCCCCACCGCGCTCCCGACAGCGGCTTCAGTGATCCGCGCCCCCGCGAAGCCACCCTCCGCGCCGCCCACGAGGACAACCCCGACGCCGGCGGAAGCGCCCACCACCGTCCCCCCGACACCCCACCCGCCGCCGACGACAAGCACCGCCCCACAACCGACGCCCACCCAGCCCAGCAATTCCCCGACCCCCACACCGAGTCAGCCCGGCATCTGCGTCCCGGTCATCGGCCTCTGCGTAGACCCACTCTCCGCCAACGACTAACGGAACTGCAGCGCCCCGAAGGGGCGCGGGGAACTGCGCGACCAGCCACAACAAACCCGCACCCAACACACAACCGTCACCCCGACGGCGCCCTCCGCGTAAGCAACCACGGCTCCACCACACCAAGCCCCCGCACCGGCCGCTGCCACATCGGCTGAAGCGCGAAGCGATACGTCGGCGGCTCCTCCCCCTCCTTCTCCGCAGCCGCAGCCGCCTCCGCGGCCTCCGCCTCGGACGCGGGCGCGTCCCCGGTCCGGATCAGGTCCTCCGCGAAGGCACTGTCGACGAGCACGGCATCACGCGGAGCTATCGACGTCAGCCGGGACGCCAGATTCACGGTCGTACCGAAGACATCGCCCATACGAGTGGTCACCGTGCCGAACGCGATGCCCACGCGGAGCTCCGGCATCGTCTCGTCGTTCGCCATCGTCTCGATCAGCCGCAGCGCGATCTCCGCGGCGACACCCGCGTCGTCGGCGCTGTACAGCACCTCGTCCCCGAGCGTCTTGACGAGCCGCCCCCCGTGCGCGGCCACCAGGTCGGCGGCGGTGGTCTCGAAGGCCTCGACCAGTTCGCCGAGTTCCTCCTCCTCCATACGGCGGGTCAGCCGCGTGAACCCGACGAGGTCCGCGAAGCCCACGGCGAGGCGCCGGTCGACCATCTCCTCGTCGTCGGCGGCCTGGACGACCCGGCCGGCCGAGGCGGCGAGCTGGCGCCGCCAGACGTAGACGAGGAACTCCTCCAGTTCCGGCAGGAGCAGCTCGATGATCGGGTACGTCACCTCGGTGCGCGTCATGCCGGGCTCGGGCGGCTCGGTCAGGCCCTCCAGGAAGGAGTCGATCTGCCACTCGGCCAGCCGGGCGGTGGTCTGCCCGGTGGAGCGCGCCACCTGCACGGCCATCGCCTCGCTCAGCAGCCCCGCCTCCACGAGACCGGCGAGCCGCCGCAGCGCCAGTACGTCTGCCTCCGTGAGCGCCCTGGCCTGGCCGATGTCGGCGAACCCCATCGCCCGCCAGAAACGGGAGGCCAGCTCCATGGAGACGCCCGCGCTACGGGCCGCCTGGAAGGGGGTGTAACGGCGTTCCGCGCCGAGGATGAGCTGTTCGAGGCGGAGGGCGAGGGGGTCCTCGCCGGGGTCGGTGGCGTCGGGGTCCCCCCGGTCGTCGGGGTCGCCCCGCTCGATCGAAGCCGAGAGAGCATCCACCCGGCCGTCCGGGTCCCTGCCGGAGCCCGTGTCGTCGACGGTCACGCCTGCTGCCCTTCCGATCTGCCGCGGTCAGGTATCGACCGCGGTCAACTTTACGGCAGATGTGCGGCAGGTCACTCCGTGGCGCCGGATGCTTTGGTGACCGACGGTTTGGAAAGGCACCCGGCGCCGGTGCTGCCGTCGCTGGGGGCTGCCGCCCCCAGACCCCCGCTTCGGCCTTCGGCTTCGTCCTCAAACGCCGGACGGGCTGAAATGCCCAGACCGGCGTCAAGAAGCACCGCCCACCAACCCGCACCACCCACCAACACGCACCGCACACACCGAAGCGTTCACGCCGTTCGCAAATGAACGATGTCTCCCGCCCCCACCGGCTCCTGCACGCCCTCCCCCGTCGCCAGCACCAGCCGCCCGTCCCCGTCGATCGCCACCGCCTCTCCGGTGATCGACCGATCGCCCGGCAGCTCGGCCCGCACTCTCCTCCCCAGCGTCGCGCAGCCCGCCGCGTACGTCTCCTGCAGCCCGCTCGCGCCCGGATCGCCCCCGGCCGAGCGCCACCGCCCGTACCACTCCTCCAGGGACCGCAGCACGGCCCGCAGCAAGGGGTCCCGGTCTGTCGTCACGGCCCCCGCCAGCGCCAGCGACCCCGCGCCCGGCACGGGAAGCTCGTCCTCGCGCAGGGTGACGTTGATGCCGACGCCGACCACCACGCCGTCACCGCCCGCCCGCTCCGCCAGGATTCCGCCGGCCTTGCGTTCCTCGCCGCCGACAGTCAGCAGCAGGTCATTGGGCCACTTGAGTGCCGTATCGACGCCCGCGGCCCGCGACAGCCCGGACGCCACCGCGACGCCGGTGAGCAGCGGCACCCATCCCCACCGCGCCACGGGCACCTCCGTGGGCGTCAGCAGCACGGAGAAGAAGAGCCCGGAGCGGGCCGGAGCGGTCCACTGCCGGTCGAGGCGCCCGCGCCCGGACGTCTGCTCCTCGGCGACGAGGACCGCCCCCTCGGCCGCCTTGCCCGCGTTCGCCAGGGCCACCAGGTCGGAGTTGGTGGAGCCGGTGCTCGGCACGACGGTCACTTCCGACCACAGCCCGCCCTCCCGCACGAGCCCCTTGCGCAGGGCAGTGGCGTTGAGGGGCGGCCGGTCCAGGTCGGACCACCTGCTGCTGTCGTTCGGCTCTGCTGCATCTCGCGGCGTCATGCAAGCCACCCTAGGTGTGGTAAACGCCGCACTGCCGATTGGTAGGCACCCCACTACTCTACGGATGAGTAACCGTCCCCCCTTTTGAGCAGGCAGGGAGCCACATCCCGATGTCCGAGCCGGAAGAGCGTCACGAGATCCAAGAGTCCTCAGGGATCGACATCCACACCACCGCGGGCAAGCTCGCGGATCTCCAGCGCCGTATCGAGGAAGCGACGCACGCCGGCTCCGCACGCGCCGTCGAAAAGCAGCATGCCAAGGGCAAGTTGACGGCCCGTGAGCGGATCGAGCTGCTGCTCGACGAGGGGTCCTTCGTCGAACTCGACGAGTTCGCCCGGCACCGCTCCACCAACTTCGGCCTCGACAAGAACCGGCCGTACGGCGACGGTGTCGTCACCGGATACGGCACCGTCGACGGCCGCCCGGTCGCCGTCTTCTCCCAGGACTTCACCGTCTTCGGCGGCGCCCTCGGCGAGGTCTACGGCCAGAAGATCGTCAAGGTCATGGACTTCGCGCTGAAGACCGGCTGCCCGGTCATCGGCATCAACGACTCCGGCGGCGCCCGCATCCAGGAGGGCGTGGCCTCCCTCGGGGCGTACGGCGAGATCTTCCGCCGGAACACGCACGCCTCCGGCGTCATCCCGCAGATCAGCCTGGTCGTAGGTCCCTGCGCGGGCGGCGCGGTCTACTCCCCCGCGATCACCGACTTCACGATCATGGTCGACCAGACCTCGCACATGTTCATCACCGGCCCGGACGTCATCAAGACGGTCACCGGCGAGGACGTCGGCTTCGAGGAGCTGGGCGGCGCCCGCACCCACAACTCGACCTCGGGCGTGGCGCACCACATGGCCGGGGACGAGAAGGACGCGATCGAGTACATCAAGCAGCTGCTGTCGTACCTTCCGTCCAACAACCTCAGCGAACCCCCGGCCTTCCCGGAGGAGGCGGACCTCGTCCTCACCGACGAGGACCGCGAGCTGGACACGCTCGTCCCCGACAGCGCGAACCAGCCGTACGACATGCACACGGTGATCGAGCACATCCTGGACGACGCCGAGTTCTTCGAGACCCAGCCCCTCTACGCCCCCAACATCCTCACCGGATACGGCCGCGTCGAGGGCCGCCCCGTCGGCATCGTCGCCAACCAGCCGATGCAGTTCGCGGGTTGCCTGGACATCAAGGCCTCCGAGAAGGCCGCCCGCTTCGTCCGCACCTGCGACGCCTTCAACGTCCCGGTCATCACCTTCGTCGACGTCCCCGGCTTCCTCCCGGGCGTCGACCAGGAGCACGACGGCATCATCCGCCGCGGCGCCAAGCTGATCTACGCCTACGCCGAGGCCACCGTCCCCCTGATCACGGTCATCACCCGCAAGGCCTTCGGCGGCGCCTACGACGTCATGGGCTCCAAGCACCTGGGTGCGGACCTCAACCTCGCCTGGCCGACCGCCCAGATCGCCGTCATGGGCGCCCAGGGCGCCGTCAACATCCTGCACCGCCGCACGATCGCCGAGGCGGAGGCCGCCGGAGACGCGGAGGCGACCCGGGCCCGCGTGATCCAGGAGTACGAGGACGCCCTCCTCAACCCCTACATCGCGGCCGAGCGCGGCTACGTCGACGCCGTGATCATGCCGTCCGAGACCCGCCGCCACGTCGTACGCGGCTTGCGTCAGCTGCGCACCAAGCGGGAATCCCTGCCCCCGAAGAAGCACGGCAACATCCCCCTCTAGGAGCCGTCATGACGATCAAGGTCGTACGGGGCAACCCCACCCCGGAGGAACTCGCCGCCGCCCTGGCGGTAGTCCGAGCCCGCGCCGCGGCAGCAACAACAGAGCCGCCCGGCGCGACAAAAGACAGAGACTCCTGGTCGGACCCGGCAAGGCTCGCAACTCGCCGCCTGCCGCAGCCGGGCCCGACAACGTGGGCACGTACATACTGGCCCAGCTGAAGCTAGCCAGGGGCGCGGGGAACCGCGCACAGTACGGCAAACCCCGGGCACAACTTGAGTACCCGTACTCAGGCGCCCCTCCCCCGCCCAGCCGCACGCTAGTGCCATGCTGTGGTCCGACCCCGAGAACGAGCCGCCCAAAGAACTGCGCGAAACGCAGCAAATGCTCCGGCGGCTCGGTTTTCTCATGGCCCTGGCCATGCTCCTGGCCATGCTCGTGATCGGCCTGCCCTAGCGGAGCGAACCCCCGTCGATACCCTGATCGCATGACCGATCAGCGCCGCCGCCACCTCGTCCTGGCCTCCCAGTCCCCCGCCCGCCTGAACCTCCTCCGGCAGGCGGGCCTGGACCCCGAAGTGATCGTGAGCGGCGTGGACGAGGACGCCGTCACCGCCCCAACCCCCGCCGAGCTGGCCCTCGCCCTCGCCGAGGCCAAGGCCTCCGTCGTCGCCGCGAAACCGGAGGTCAAGGGCGCGCTGGTGATCGGCTGCGACTCGGTGCTCGAGCTGGACGGACTGGCGCTCGGCAAGCCCGCGGACGCGGAGGAGGCCACCGCCCGCTGGAAGTCGATGCGCGGCCGCGCGGGCACGCTGCAGACCGGGCACTGCGTCTACGACACGGCCGCCGGCCGGTACGTCTCCGGCGTCGCCTCCACCGTCGTCCGCTTCGGCGAGCCGACCGACAAGGAGATCGCCGCGTACGTCGCCTCGGGCGAACCCCTCTACGTCGCCGGGGCGTTCACGCTCGACGGCCGCTCGGCGCCGTTCATCGACGGCATCGACGGCGACCACGGCAATGTGATCGGCATCAGCCTGCCCCTCGTACGCCGCCTGCTGGCCGAACTGGGCGTGCAGATCACGGAGTTGTGGGCGTCGGCGGAGCACTGACCGGGGAGCCGCCGCCCGCGGGCTTGCTGTCCTCGGGCTCCTGGGCGGCGGGCCGCCCCTCCGCGTCGTACGTCATCAGCAGCAGCACGATGAGGCCGAGCACCAGGACCATGAACAGGAACGCCGGCCAGCCCACCAGGCCCCAGGCGAAGGCGCCCAGCAGGCCGTGCACCACGGCGGCGCTGATGAGCAGGACGCGGCCGAAGCCGGCGGGGCGGCGGTCGCGCAGGGCCACGAGCAGGGCGACCAGGCCGCAGAACGCGAAGTAGAGGCCGAAGACCACGCCGCCGGCCTTCGAGGACACCGACATCATGTGCGGGTCGAGGCCCGCCAGCGACATGTCCTGGCGGTCCACCACCACCCCCAGGAACCAGTTCAGCCCGGCGATGAACAGCGCCTCCACGAAGAGCACGACCGCCACGACCCATGCCACCGGTCTGCGCACCACCGGTCCCCACCCACTCTCAAGCCGAGCCCTGGTTACCCCAAGTACGTTCGATACACGGTGAACGCTACTAACGGGTAAACCCCGGGACAAGGGTTCGACGGAGGGCAAAGAATCATTGGGCCATTCGTAGGGACTCGACAAAGAAACAGAGTGGGGCGCAGCACGCTCTCACAGAGACCTTGACCACACCGGAGGGCTAGGGTTTCCCGGAGGAGTCCTGCGTGCCTAGGTGCGACAAGGGATTTCGCAGGTCGAGCGAGCCTCGAATCACGCTCCGTGTGGGCAAGGTCACCATTGGGGACGGGTCGAAGTGCCGTGTCGGCAGTCCCTAAACTCGGCTTGTTTCAAGGAGGGAGCCTCAATCGTGCGCAAGGTGCTCATCGCCAACCGTGGCGAAATCGCTGTCCGCGTGGCCCGGGCCTGCCGGGATGCCGGTATCGCGAGCGTGGCCGTATACGCCGACCCGGACCGGGACGCTCTGCATGTCCGCGCCGCGGATGAGGCGTTCGCCCTGGGCGGTGACACTCCGGCGACCAGTTACCTGGACATCGAGAAGGTCCTGAACGCCGCCCGGGAGTCCGGCGCGGACGCGATCCACCCCGGATACGGCTTCCTTTCCGAGAACGCCGAGTTCGCTCAGGCGGTCCTGGACGCGGACCTGATCTGGATCGGCCCGCCGCCGCAGGCCATCCGGGACCTCGGCGACAAGGTCGCCGCCCGGCACATCGCCCAGCGCGCCGGCGCGCCGCTGGTCGCCGGTACGCCCGACCCGGTCTCCGGCGCCGACGAGGTCGTCGCCTTCGCCCAGGAGCACGGCCTGCCCATCGCGATCAAGGCCGCCTTCGGTGGCGGCGGCCGCGGTCTGAAGGTCGCGCGGACGCTCGAAGAGGTGCCCGAGCTGTACGACTCGGCGGTCCGTGAGGCCGTCGCCGCGTTCGGGCGCGGCGAGTGCTTCGTCGAGCGGTACCTGGACAAGCCGCGGCACGTGGAGACGCAGTGCCTGGCCGACACCCACGGCAACGTGGTCGTCGTGTCGACCCGTGACTGCTCGCTGCAGCGCCGGCACCAGAAGCTCGTGGAGGAGGCCCCGGCGCCGTTCCTCTCCGAGGCGCAGAACGCCGAGCTGTACCGCGCCTCCAAGGCCATCCTGAAGGAGGCCGGGTACGTCGGCGCGGGCACCGTGGAGTTCCTCGTCGGCATGGACGGCACGATCTCCTTCCTGGAGGTCAACACCCGGCTCCAGGTCGAGCACCCGGTCACCGAGGAGGTCACCGGCATCGACCTGGTGCGCGAGATGTTCCGCATCGCCGACGGCGAGGCCCTCGGCTACGACGACCCGCAGATGCGCGGCCATTCCCTCGAGTTCCGCATCAACGGCGAGGACCCGGGCCGTAACTTCCTTCCGGCGCCGGGCACGGTCACCCGGTTCGACCCGCCGGCCGGTCCGGGCGTCCGCCTGGACGCGGGCGTCGAGTCCGGCTCGGTCATCGGCCCGGCCTGGGACTCGCTGCTCGCCAAGCTGATCGTCACCGGCGCCACCCGCGAGCAGGCCCTCCAGCGGGCCTCCCGTGCGCTGGAGGAGTTCCAGGTCGAGGGCATGGCGACCGCCATCCCGTTCCACCGCGCGGTGGTGAAGGACCCGGCGTTCGCCCCCGAACTCACCGGCAGCCAGGACCCGTTCACGGTCCACACCCGCTGGATCGAGACCGAGTTCGTCAACGAGATCAAGCCCTTCGCCGCCCCCGCCGACGCGGAGACGGACGAGGAGCCGGGCCGCGAGACGGTCGTCGTCGAGGTCGGCGGCAAGCGCCTGGAGGTCTCCCTCCCGGTCTCGCTCGGCATGTCGCTGGCCCGCACCGGCCTCGCGGCGGGCGCCAAGCCCAAGCGCCGGGCGGCCAAGAAGTCCGGCCCCGCGGCCTCCGGCGACACCCTCGCCTCCCCGATGCAGGGCACCATCGTCAAGATCGCCGTCGAGGAGGGCCAGGAGGTCAAGGAGGGCGATCTGGTCGTCGTCCTGGAGGCCATGAAGATGGAACAGCCCCTCAACGCCCACAAGGCCGGCACCATCAAGGGCCTGTCCGCCGAGGTCGGCGCCTCCATCACCTCGGGCGCCGCGATCTGCGAGATCAAGGACTGAGTCGTACGACATCCTGAAGCGCCCGGCGGGGACCACAGCGGTCGCCCCGCCGGGCGCACTCATGTCCCGATGGCATTCTGGAGAGACACCCGGGCGGGCGGACGAGAGGACAGGTGAAGCCATGGCGGCCGCGACCTCACAGGAGACGACCCCGCAGCGCCCCATGCGCGCCGACGCCCGCCGCAACTACGACCGCCTGCTCACCGAGGCCCGCTCCGCCTTCGCCGCCCACGGCACCGACGCCTCCCTCGAAGACGTCGCCCGCCGCGCCGGCGTCGGCATCGGCACCCTTTACCGCCACTTCCCCAACCGCCACGCCCTGCTGAGCGCGGTCTTCGAGGACGGCGTGAGCGACCTGCTGGCCCGCTCCCGCGAGTTGCTGAGCGCCCCGGACCCGTGCACGGCTCTGGTCACCTGGCTGCGCGAGATCGTCACCCACGCCGGCGAGTACCGAGGCCTGGCCAAGGCCTTGATGTCCGTCTCTCACGACCACACCTCGGCCCTGGCCCGATGCAGCGACCCGATACGCAAGGCAGGCCAGGCCCTGCTGACCCGGGCCCAGGAGGCGGGCGCGGTACGCGACGACGTAGCGATCGACGACCTACTCAAACTGACCCACGCGATCGCCCTGGCAGCGGAAGAGACACCGACGGACCCGAACGTGGCCGACCGATTGCTGCACTTGACACTGAGGGGACTGAAACCCACCCAGGGGCGCGGGGCTGTGTAGATATGCGGCTCCGCCGCGCGGGCGCGAACAACCCCCACGCACCCGCAGCCGCGAAACAACCGCAAGCCCTACGGCGACCAGGCGCCCCTAACGCCGCCGCATATCCGCAACCCGCGCCCGCTGCTCAGCCCCCGCGTCCAACACCGTGGCCGTACGCAACCCCTGCCCCCCGTTGGGAACACCCCGCCGCGGCCCAGGGAGCGGCACATCCCGACGCTGCTGACGCGCTGGCGCTGGCCCCGGCCCCGGTTCACCGCCCCCCGCGTTTCCCGACGCCCCCGCGACAGCGATCTGCACCCCCTGATCGGCCAGCGCCTGCAACTCCGTGGCCGCACGGTCGTCATGCGCGGGCGGCTCGTCCGTCACCAGCCGCGTGATCACATCCGTCGGCACGGTCTGGAACATCGTGTCCGTACCGAGCTTCGTGTGATCGGCGAGGACGACGACCTCCGCCGCCGCCTGCACCAGCGCCCGGTCCACGGACGCCGACAGCATGTTGGACGTGGAGAGCCCGCGCTCCGCGGTGAGCCCGCTCCCGGAGAGGAACGCCCGCGACACCCGCAGCCCCTGCAAGGACTGCTCGGCGCCGCTGCCCACCAACGCGTAGTTGGAGCCACGCAGGGTGCCACCGGTCATCACGACCTCCACCCGGTTGGCATGGGCCAACGCCTGGGCCACCAGGAGGGAGTTGGTGACGACGGTGAGTCCGGGGACCCGGGCGAGCCGGCGGGCCAGCTCCTGTGTGGTGGTACCCGCTCCGACCACGATGGCCTCGCCCTCTTCGACGAGGTTCGCGGCGAGATCGGCGATGGCCGTCTTCTCGGCGGTCGCGAGATGTGATTTCTGCGGAAAGCCGGACTCTCGCGTGAACCCGCCCGGCAATACCGCACCGCCATGCCGGCGGTCGAGGAGTCCTTCTGCCTCCAGTGCGCGCACGTCCCGCCGTACGGTCACTTCGGAGGTCTGGACGACGCGGGCGAGCTCACGGAGCGATACGGCCCCGTTAGCTCGCACCATTTCGAGGATCAATTGGCGACGTTCTGCAGCGAACACGAAACTGACAGTAACCCCAACGACCGTCTGCTTTCAGCAGTTTGCGCCGAATAACAGAAGTTGTTCGCACAGGAAGGCGGGAAGTGGTATAGGGCCTAGTCCCCCCGACTATGCCGTACGAATGCTCGACAACTCCCCGTGACCAGCGGGGAGTCGGTTCAAGCCGTCAGGCGTCGCCGTTCGTCTTGCGGGTGTGGAGCTGGCGGGCCACCTCGGCGATCGACCCCGAAAGGGAGGGGTACACGGTGAACGCGTTCGCGATCTGTTCGACCGTCAGATTGTTGTCGACGGCGATCGAGATGGGATGGATCAGTTCCGAGGCGCGCGGCGCGACGACGACACCGCCGACGACGATGCCGGTGCCCGGGCGGCAGAAGAGCTTCACGAAGCCGTCGCGGATGCCCTGCATCTTGGCGCGCGGGTTGCGCAGCAGCGGCAGTTTGACGGAGACGGCGTCGATCTTGCCGCCGTCGACGTCGGACTGGGAGTAGCCGACGGTGGCGATCTCGGGGTCGGTGAAGACGTTCGACGAGACCGTCTTCAGGTTCAGCGGGGCCACCGCGTCGCCGAGGAAGTGGTACATGGCGATGCGGCCCTGCATGGCGGCGACGGAGGCGAGGGCGAAGACGCCGGTCACGTCACCGGCGGCGTACACGCCCGGGGCGGTCGTACGGGAGACCCGGTCGGTCCAGATGTGGCCGGACTCCTTGACCCTGACGCCCGCCTCCTCCAGGCCCATGCCCGCGCTGTTGGGGATGGCGCCGACGGCCATCAGACAGTGCGACCCGGTGATCACCCGGCCGTCGGAGAGCGTGACCTCCACCCGGTCCCCGACGCGCTTGGCGGAGGCGGCGCGGGAGCGGGCCATGACGTTCATGCCGCGGCGACGGAAGACGTCCTCGAGGACGACGGCGGCGTCCGGGTCCTCGCCCGGCAGCACGCGGTCGCGGGAGGAGACGAGGGTGACCTTGGAGCCGAGGGCCTGGTAGGCGCCGGCGAACTCGGCACCGGTGACACCGGAACCGACCACGATGAGCTCCTCGGGCAGCTCGTCGAGGTCGTAGACCTGGGTCCAGTTGAGGATGCGCTCGCCGTCGGGCTGGGCGTCGGGCAGCTCGCGCGGGTGACCGCCGGTGGCGATGAGGACGGCGTCGGCGGTGAGCGTCTCCTCGGTCCCGTCGGCGGCCCGTACGACGACCTTCCGGGAACCGTCGAGGGCCTGCATACCCTCCAGCCGTCCGCGCCCGCGCAGGACGCGCGCGCCGGCCCGGGTCACGGAGGCGGTGATGTCGTGTGACTGGGCGAGTGCGAGGCGCTTGACACGCCGGTTGACCTTGCCGAGGTCGACACCGACGACCTGGGCGGGCGTGTCGATGTGCGGGGTGTCGTCGGCGACGATGATGCCCAGCTCTTCGTACGAGGAGTCGAAGGTGGTCATCACCTCGGCCGTGGCGATCAGGGTCTTCGACGGCACGCAGTCGGTGAGCACCGACGCGCCGCCCAGACCGTCGCAGTCGACGACGGTCACCTCCGCGCCGAGCTGCGCGGCCACCAGCGCCGCTTCATATCCGCCGGGTCCGCCACCGATGATCACGATCCGAGTCACGTACTCCATTGTCCCGCACGCTTGCGGGTGGTCCTGCCCTGGGGGGCGGCCCGAGATACCACTGTTACGGGAGGGGCGGCCGATTCTGCTGCCGTACGCTCGACCCATGTCGCTCTACGCCGCCTACGCCGGCAATCTCGACGCGCGGTTGATGACCCGCCGCGCACCGCACTCTCCGATGCGGGCCACCGGCTGGCTGAACGGGTGGCGGCTGACCTTCGGCGGCGAGCAGCTGGGCTGGGAGGGCGCGCTCGCGACGATCGTCGAGGACCCGCTGGAGCAGGTCTTCGTGGCGCTGTACGAGATCGCGCCGATGGACGAGGAGTCCCTGGACCGCTGGGTGGGCGTCGGCCTCGGCATCTACCGCCGGGCCCGCGTGCGCGTGGTCACACTGGACGGCGAGGAGCCGGCCTGGGTGTACGTCCTGAACGGCTACGAGGGCGGCCTGCCGTCGGCCCGCTACCTGGGCGAGATCGCCGACGCCGCCGAGTCGGCGGGGGCACCGCACGACTACGTGATGGAGCTGCGCAAGCGGCCCTGCTGAAGATCCTCCGAGCGAGCCACCGGCCGGCTTCGTCGGAAACAACAAGACAACGATCGCCATCTCGTGAGCTCCGTCATCTACGCGCGTAGGCCCGGACCGGCTACCCTCATGCGCGTGAACGCATCTCTTCTTCCGGACGACATCCAGCGCGACCCCCACGGCGCCGCCGACGCCGCCGCCGCGCGCCTGCGCGAACTCACCGGCGCCGAGACCCACGACGTCGCCCTCGTGATGGGCTCCGGCTGGGCACCGGCCGTGGATGCCCTCGGCGCACCCGACGCCGAGTTCCCGGTCACCGAGCTGCCCGGTTTCCCGCCGCCGGCGGTGGAGGGCCACGGCGGCACGGTCCGCTCGTACAAGATCGGACACAAGCGGACGCTGGTCTTCCTTGGGCGTACGCACTTCTACGAGGGCCGCGGCGTGGCCGCCGTCGCGCACGGCGTCCGTACGGCGGTGGCGGCCGGCAGCAAGACGGTCGTCCTCACCAACGGCTGCGGTGGTCTGCGCGAGGGCATGCGGCCCGGGCAGCCGGTCCTCATCAGCGACCACATCAACCTCACCGCGGCCTCCCCGATCATCGGCGCGAACTTCGTCGACCTCACCGACCTGTACTCGCCGCGGCTGCGCGCGCTGTGTAAGGAGATCGACCCGACGCTGGAAGAGGGCGTCTACGCCCAGTTCCCCGGCCCGCACTACGAGACCCCGGCGGAGATCCGCATGGCCCGTGTCATCGGGGCGGACCTGGTCGGTATGTCCACCGTGCTTGAGGCCATCGCGGCGCGTGAGGCGGGCGCCGAGGTCCTGGGCATCTCGCTGGTGACGAACCTCGCGGCGGGTATGACGGGAGAGCCGCTGAACCACGAGGAGGTTCTGCAGGCCGGGCGGGACTCGGCGACGCGGATGGGGTCGCTGCTGGCACAGGTGCTGGGCCGGCTGTAAGGCGTTTCGCGCCCCGCTTCGGAAATCAGCCTCTCCGGCGTTTGAGGAGCGGGGGTCCAGGGGGCGGAGCCCCTGGAGGATGGGACGGGTAGGGGCGGCGGGGGCGAATACCCGGCCCGCACCCGACACCGTACGGACACAACGAGAGGTACCCGACGTGCACGACGATCTCATCGCCCGGGCCCAGGCGTGGCTCGCCGAGGACCCCGACGCGGAGACCCGCGACGAGCTCGCCAAGCTCATCGAGGCCGGGGACGTCGCGGAGCTCGCCGAGCGTTTCGCGGGCACCCTCCAGTTCGGTACGGCCGGTCTGCGCGGTGAGCTGGGCGCGGGCCCGATGCGCATGAACCGCTCGGTCGTGATCCGCGCGGCGGCGGGTCTCGCCGCGTACCTGAAGAAGAACGGTCGGGCCGGCGGACTGGTCGTCGTCGGCTACGACGCCCGCCACAAGTCCGCCGACTTCGCCCGCGACACCGCCGCCGTGATGACGGGCGCTGGCCTGCGCGCGGCCGTCCTGCCCCGCCCGCTCCCCACCCCCGTCCTCGCCTACGCCATACAGCACCTGGGCGCGGTCGCCGGTGTGGAGGTCACCGCCAGCCACAACCCGCCCCGCGACAACGGCTACAAGGTGTACCTCGGCGACGGCTCGCAGATCGTCCCGCCGGCGGACGCGGAGATCGCGGCCGAGATCGACGCGATCGCCGCCCTCGCCGACGTCCCCCGCCCCGACTCCGGCTGGGAGACGCTCGACGACGCCGTCCTCGACGCCTATCTCGCCCGCACGGACGCCGTCCTGACAGCCAGGTCACCGCGCACCGCCCGCACCGTCTACACGGCGATGCACGGCGTCGGCAAGGACGTCCTGCTGGCCGCGTTCGCCCGCGCCGGCTTCCCCCGGCCGGTGCTCGTCGCCGAGCAGGCCGAGCCCGACCCGGACTTCCCGACCGTCGCCTTCCCCAACCCGGAAGAGCCCGGCGCGATGGACCTGGCCTTCGCCAAGGCCCGCGAGACCGAGCCGGACCTGATCATCGCCAACGACCCCGACGCCGACCGGTGCGCGGTCGCCGTCAAGGACGGCGCCGACTGGCGCATGCTCCGCGGCGACGAGGTCGGCTCCCTCCTCGCCGCCCACCTCGTCCGGCGCGGCGCACAGGGCACGTTCGCCGAGTCGATCGTGTCGTCGTCCCTGCTCGGGCGGATCGCCGAGAAGGCGGGACTGCCGTACGAGGAGACGCTCACCGGCTTCAAGTGGATCGCCCGCGTGGACGGTCTGCGCTACGGCTATGAAGAGGCCCTCGGCTACTGCGTCGACCCCGACGGCGTACGCGACAAGGACGGCATCACCGCGGCCCTCCTCGTCACCGAGCTGGCGTCCGAGCTCAAAGAGCAGGGCCGCACGCTCCTGGACCTGCTCGACGACCTCGCCGTGGAGCACGGCCTGCACGCCACGGACCAGCTCTCGGTCCGCGTCGAGGACCTGTCGGTCATCGCGGACGCCATGCGGCGCCTGCGCGAGCAGCCGCCGACCGAGCTGGCGGGGCTGGCCATCACCGAGGCCGAGGACCTGACGCGGGGCACGGACAAGTTGCCGCCCACGGACGGCCTGCGCTACACGCTCGACGGCGCCCGGGTCGTCGTACGCCCCAGCGGCACGGAGCCGAAGCTGAAGTGCTACCTGGAGGTCGTCGTGCCGGTCGCCGCGCATGACGGGCTGCCGGAGGCCCGTGCGAAGGCCGCCGAGCTGCTGGACGCCATCAAGCGGGACCTTTCCGCGGCGGCCGGCATCTGAGCCGTACACCCCTGGTTCACCGGGAGTTGGGCTGCCGCTTGCTCCTCGGACGCCCGCCGAGGCGGCGGTCGCCGCAGGCTGTAACCGCGGTATGGATGCGCTCCTACCCCCCTTGGAGGCATCCGCCCCCAGGTGTCCCGCCGCCCCCAACACACCAGGCGGGACTCCGACATACCGCGTACAGGGCCCGGTACGGGGTTCAGACCCATGAGTCAGCTGGACTCTGTGCCGGGTCCCTCGTGTATGGGCCAACTTGCTTACGCGACAAGGGTGTTACCAGGCCCCGGCAGCGTTGTTAAAACGGAAGTCCGGGGAACCGCCGCGTGTCTCAGCGGCATCGGTACAGGCGCGGGGCATGGCGAGCACGGGACAGGGGGCGGGATCGTGGCGTATGCGAGAGCCCGGCGTATCTGCGGGGCCTTGGTGTTGTGCGGGTTAGTGGTGGCCGGCTGCACGGACGGCGGAAACGGCGGGGAGGCTGAGGCGTCCGCGGACACGAGCACACGCGACGGCACGCAGTCGGCGTCCTCGCCGACCGCTGTGACGGCCCCCGCGAAGCAGCCGAGGACCACGGACCAGGCGCGGGCGCTGATCGGGAAGGTGATCGCCGACCCGGAGCTGTTCGGGCCGGGGGTCGTGCGGGCGACGCCGTACGAGAGCGACCCCGGCCGCTGGGCGGTGCTCGGCGACAGCTGCGCCTGGCAGCTCAGGGAACTGCCCGCGGACGTACTGGCCACGCTGACCCGGTACTTCGAAGTGCCCGCCGGGGACGGCAAGGGGTCGGTGCGGCTGTCGGCCACGGTCACCGTGCACCGTACGGCGCTGGACGCGGCCTGGGAGCAGGCCGGAGTGCTGGAAGAGGTGCTCGACTGCGAGGAGCAGCTCCTGCGGCCGGGCGAGCGGCTGACGGGACTGTCCTCGACCGCGTACGCGTGGGGCGAGGGCAACAACAGCTACAGCGACGAGTCGTTGGGGGAGACGGGTCTGTGCGTGAGTGACACCCGCGGCGGGCCGTACCCGTACCGGTGGGACCAGGCCACGCTGGGCCCTGTGATGGCCAGTACCTCCGTGTGCGGGGGCCGGGGACGCGAGGCGGCCGAGCTGTGGCCCCTTGTCCAGGAGGCCCTGGCCAAGATGGTGGTGCGAGCGCAGGCGGAGATCGGGCGCCCGAAGGGGGGTGCGTGATGGAGCGGCTGCTTCCCTCCGATCCGTCCCGCCTCGGTGGCCACCGGCTGCTGGGACGGCTGGGCGCGGGCGGTATGGGCGTGGTCTACCTGGCCCGGAGCGAGGCCGGGGACCTGGCCGCGGTGAAGGTGATCCAGCCGGAGTACGCCGGTCAGGCGGAGTTCCGGGCGCGGTTCCGCCGCGAAGTGGCCTCCGCCCGGCGGGTGGACAGCCCGTGGGTCGTGCCGGTGCTGGGGGACGACACCGAAGCTGATGCGCCGTGGCTGGCCACGGCGTTCGTGCCGGGTCCTTCGCTGGCCGAGGCGGTCGCTGCCTGCGGGCCGCTGCCGACGCGCGCGGTGCGGATACTGGGCAAGGTCCTGGCGCGGGCCCTCGCCTCGGTGCACGACGCCGGTCTGGTGCACCGGGACGTCAAACCCGGCAACATCCTGCTCGCCCTCGACGGGCCCCGGCTGATCGACTTCGGTATCGCGCGGCCCACGGCGGCCGAGGAGACCGAACTGACCTCGGACAGCGTGGTGGTGGGCACGCCCGGTTTCCTCTCCCCCGAGCAGGCGCGGGCCCTGGAGGTCGGGCCGGCGAGCGATGTGTTCTCCCTCGGCTGCGTGCTGGTGTACGCGGCCACCGGCCGACCGCCGTTCGGCGCCGGCACCGCGGACGCGTTGCTGTACCGCACCGTCCATGACGCGCCGGAACTGGAGGGCATCGACGACGCGGAACTGCGCGCGCTGCTGGAGCGGTGCCTGGACAAGGAGCCCACCGCGCGGCCCACGGCGGCCGAGGTGGACACGGCGATCGTGGAGGACGCCCCCGCCGATTCCATCGACTGGCTGCCGGACGCGGTGGTCGCCATGGTCACCGACCGGTCCGCCGAGATGCTGGCCCTGCCCGGCATCGAACCGACCGAGCTCGCCGCCGGGGGCGGGCCGGACACCGGGGCCCAAGAGCCGGGGCGCCGCCGGGTCCTGGCACTGGCCGCCGGGGGCGCGGCGCTCCTCGCGGCGGGCGGCGGCGCGGCCCTGTGGGCGGCGCTGGGAGGCGACGGCGAGAAGGACCCGGCGTCACGGTCCGCCGGCCCGCGCTGGGTGCTGGGCGTCCACGCGGACCTGAGCGGACCGCAGAAGGAGGCCGGGAGGGCACAGGAGCGCGCCGCCCGGCTGGCCGTGGAGCAGTTCAACCCCCGCAAGGACAAGCCGTTCACCCTCGCCCTCCGGGCGGTGGACGACCGGGGTGAGCCGGCGCGGGCGCAGCGGGCGGCCCGGCAGCTGGCCGGCGACGCCGATGTGCTCGCCGTCCTCGGCCCCACCGGCTACACCTCGACGCAGGCCGCCCTGGAGGTCTACGAGGCCGCCGGCCTGCCGGTGCTGTCCGTGTCCGAACTCTCCTTCACCGCCGCGCAGTCGGCCCTGCTGGCCGAGCCGAAGGGGTACTTCCGGGCCGCGCCCATGGCCGCGTTCGCCGTCTACAACACCGTCGTCACCCTCGCCGCCCAGGGTTCCCGCCGCCCGGGCCTCCTGATCGACCGGGCGGGGCGGATCACCGGCATGGAGTCCGCGCAGATCGTCCGCGACACGGCCCGCGCCCGCCAGGTCGCCCTGTACGCCAGGGTCGTGCCCGCCGCCGCGCCGGACGCGTCGGTGGTGGTCGCCGACATGCTCGCCCACGGCATCGACGGCTTCTTCTGCACCGGCACCCCTCAGCGCGCCGCCACGGTCGCCCGCGCCCTTGCCGAGCGTGGCTTCGCGGGGCCGCGGTTCCTGGACGCGCCCACGGCCACCGCGTCCTTCGTCACCGCGGCGGGCGGTGCGGCCGACGGCTGGCAGACCATCACCCCGTACATCAGCCCGGATGCCACACCCGTGCGTACCTTCGCCACCGCCTACCGCAAGCGCTACGGCGGCGCGCCGGGCGTCTGGGCTCCGGAGGCGTACGACACCGCCCGCCTGGTCGTCGACCGGATCACCGCCCTGGCCGCGGGCGGCGGCCGACGGCCCAGCCGCGCCCAGGTCACCAAGGCCCTGACCACGGCCGGCTTCAAGGGCCTGACCACGACGTACGCGTTCGACGACAGCGGAGAACTCACCATGCAGCAGACCCATCACTACCGGGTCGACGGCGGCCGGTTCGCCTACGTCGGCAAGCTGTCCGCGTCCTGACGGCGGCGGGAGCAGGGGATGCGGGCGCTGCGGGCCGAGGACCCCGAGTCCCTCGGCGGGCACCGGCTGCTCGCCCGGCTCGGGGCCGGCGGCATGGGCACGGTCTATCTGGCCCGCGCCGCCGACGGGGCACTCGTCGCCGTGAAGATGATCCGCGCCGAGCACGCCGCGGATCCCGCCTTCCGGGCGCGCTTCCGCCGCGAGGTACAGCTGGCCACCGCACTCACCGCCCGCTGGGTGGTCCCGGTGACGGCCGCCGACACCGAGGCGCGCGAGCCGTGGCTGGCCACCGCCTTCGTGCCCGGCCCGTCGCTGACCGAGGCGGTCGACGGACACGGTCCGCTTCCCGCGCACACCGTCGCCGTACTCGGCGCGCGGCTGGCGCGGGCGCTGGCCGAGGTGCACGCGGCGGGCATGGTCCACCGCGACGTCAAACCCGGCAACATCCTGCTCACCCGTG
This sequence comes from Streptomyces sp. NBC_00457, assembly GCF_036014015.1. Classification (NCBI taxonomy): domain Bacteria; kingdom Bacillati; phylum Actinomycetota; class Actinomycetes; order Kitasatosporales; family Streptomycetaceae; genus Streptomyces; species Streptomyces sp. NBC_00457. Next base: position 4,284,162 of record NZ_CP107905.1, read on the forward strand.
ACGAACCCCGGTTGATCGACTTCGGCATCGCCCAGGGCGCCGGCACCACCGCCCTGACCGCCCCCGACGCGATCATCGGCACCCCCGGCTATCTCTCCCCCGAACAGGCCCGGCCCCACGAGGGCGAGGTGGGCCCGGCGAGTGATGTGTTCTCCCTCGGCTGCATGCTGGCTTACGCGGCCACCGGCCGTCGGCCGTTCGGCACCGGCACGGCGGCGGCGATCCTCTACCGCACCGTCCACGAGCCCCCCGACCTCACGGGCCTCGACCGTCACCTTCCGGGACCGCTGCGGGCGGCGATCACCGGCTGCCTCGCCAAGACTCCCGGGGACCGGCCCACGGCAGCCGAACTCGGTGCCGCGCTTGAGGCGGCAACCGGCCGGACCGACGAGACGCCGAGCGGTGACTGGCTGCCGCCCGAGGTGCTGCGGCTGGTGGCCGACCGTTCTACTCGCGCCCTCAACCCGCCGCCGCGCCCGTCTGCCCCCGCTGCTCCGTCGGTCTCTCCCCCGGAGTCGGTACGGAGGCTGCCCCGTCGCCGCGTTCTCGCGATCGGCGGGGCGGCGGCCGCGGCCGCGGGCACCGGAGCCGCCGTACTGCTGAACCGACGGGACACCACGCCGACGGCCGGTACGCCCCGCAAGGCGCCGACGCACACGATCGGCTTCCAGGCCGACCTGACAGGGCCTCAGAAGAGCACCGGCACGGCGCAGGAGCGGGGGGCCCGCCTCGCCGTCGCCCTCCACAACGCACGGGCGGACGCCTCCTTCCGCCTGGCCCTGACGACGTACGACGACCGGGGCGAGACCGCACGGGCGAAGGACGCGGCCCGCAGCCTGCTCGCCGACACCGCCGCACGGGCGGTCATCGGCCCCACCACTGCCACCGCCGCCCGCGCCGCCGGCCCGCTCTACGGGGCCGCGTCGACGCCGTTCGTGCTCGTGTCGGTCGACGCCGACGAGGCCGGACTGCCGACCGTCGCCCTGCGGCGCACCCTGTGCCAGACCAGGGCATCGGGGTCCGAGCGCGGCCTGCCGGTCATCGCTTACCTGACCCGGGCGCACTCGGCGCGTCGTACCGCCGTCATCGAGGACCGGGCCGCGGGAGAGACGGCCTGGAACCTCAGCCGCTACATCGGTGAGTCTCCGCCCAGCGAGGGCACGGTCACCCTCCACCCCGTGGCGGCCGGCACGGACGACTTCGGCCCGGCCGTCACCGAGGCCCTGACCACCGACCCACAAGCCCTCGTCTACGCCGGGGTCTCCCCGATCCGAGCCGCGGCCTGCGCCGAGGCCCTGTCAGCGGCCGGATTCACCGGTCCACGCATGGGATTCGAGCCCGTCATGCGGCCGGCCTTCCTCACGGGGGCGGGTGAGGCGGCCGAGGGCTGGATGTTCGAAGCCCCGTACACCGAACCACAATCGGTGGGCACCAAGGCGTCCAGGTCGTTCACCAGCGCCTACCGGAAACGCTACGGCCAGGCACCCGGACGCTGGGCCGCCGAGGCGTACGACGCCGTCGGCCTGATCGCCCGCACCCTCGACGCACTCGGGGGCGGCGCGGACACCGAGCCCGGCCAGGTCGCCGAACGCCTCTTCCGCACCGCCCACGACGGCGTGGCCAAACCGATCCGCTTCAGCGAGACGCCCACGCACTCCCTGCAACAGGAGAACGCGAGCTTCCTCTACCAGGTCAGGGGCGGGGACTTCCGGTTCCTGGGACGGTACGACCAGGTTCGGTGACGGCTATGACCCGACCCGCGCGAGATAGCTGAAGCCCGTGTTCGGGCCGACGCAGGACTGGAGCGTCAGGTCGCCCCAGTAGAGGCCGTGGGAGGGGGTACCGCGCCCGGGCGACACGTAGGTGGCGTAGACGCGGTACGTGAAGGTGCCGCGCGGGGTGGTGGCGGTGACCGTCGTGCCCACCGGCAGCTTGGCGAACTGTGCGAAGCCGCAGTAGTCGTGGCCGACGACGACGACGGTGCGCAGCGCGTGGCCGTCCTCCGTCCCCAGGTCGGGTCCGGTCCACTGCACGGCGTCGTCGCAGGCGTCCACCGCGTCCTGGCCGCCGCGGACGACCTCGGTGGACCAGGAGCCCACCCGCAGGGTGGTCGAGCCGTCCTCGCTGCGCCCGCCGAACGCCTCCGCGCGCGGCACGGCGGACGGCTTCGGCGAGGGCTTCGCGGGCGTGTTGCGGGGGCGCGAGGGGGCGGACGGGGGTGCCGTGGCCGACAGGTCCGGGAGCTTCGCCTTCGGGGTGGTCGTGGGCTTGCCGGGGGACGGTGTGGGACGGGGGGTGGATGCCGTGGGAGCAGGTTCGGGCGCGACGGTTCGGGCCGGTGTGCCGTGGCGGGTCGGCTCGGTGGGCGCTGTGGGCACCTGATCGGGAGACGGGACGGTGGCCGGGGCGCTCGCGGGCGGGCCCGCGAGCGTTGTGTCGTCGACACCGGGAGCGGCACATCCCGCCAGGGCGGCGGACGCGACCACGGTCGCAAGGGCGGTGGCACGGGCCACCGTACGGCCGTATCGTCCGGTGGTCGTCACGCTCAGCACCTCTCCCTCAGCCGAAGCGGCCGTTCACGTAGTCCGTCGTGCGCTGGTCCTGCGGGCTGTTGAACATCGCGTCCGTGGGGCCGTGTTCGACGATGACGCCAGGGGTGCCCTGTTCGGCGAGGAAGAAGGCGCACTGCTGGGAGACGCGGGCCGCCTGCTGCATGTTGTGGGTGACGATCACGATGGTGACGTCGCCGGAGAGTTCGTGGATCGTCTCCTCGATGCGGCGCGTGGAGGTCGGGTCCAGGGCCGAGCACGGCTCGTCCATCAGCAAGACGCGCGGGCGTACCGCCAGCGAGCGTGCGATGCACAGGCGTTGCTGCTGGCCGCCGGAGAGCGCGCCGCCGGGCTGGCGGAGGCGGTCGCGGACCTCCTTCCAGAGGCCCGCCTTGGTGAGGCACTCCTCGACCAGCCAGTCCTTGTCCTCGCGGCCCGCCTTGATGCCGGCGAGCTTCAGGCCGGCGGTGACGTTGTCGTAGATCGACATCGCGGGGAAGGGGTTGGGCTTCTGGAAGACCATGCCGATCTGGCGGCGGGCGTGGGTGATGCGGCGGCCGCGGTCGTAGATGTCGTCGCCGTCGAGGAGCACGCGGCCGGCGAGGGAGGCGGAACCGACCAGTTCGTGCATGCGGTTGAGGATGCGGAGGAACGTGGACTTGCCGCAGCCGGACGGGCCGATGAGCGCGGTGACCTTGCGGGCCGGCATGGTCAGCGAGACCTGTTCGAGGACCTTGTGGTTGCCGAACCAGGCCGAGATGGCGTCGGCCTCCAGGGTGGCCGGGTTGCTGTCCGCGGTGGCCGCGCCGAGCTTGGGCGGCCTGACTGCCGTCATCTTCCGCGTCGGGTCGAGGATCTCGTCGACGAGGGTGTTGGTCGTGTCGGTGGTGTCGGACATGGTGCTGAACTCCTCGTCGGTCAGAGCAGGTTGGGCAGCAGGCGGGTGGCGGCGCTGGAAACGGCGAGGCCGAAGGCGGCCAGTACGGGAACGCCGACGATCCACGTCTGCCAGCGGCCCCACGCGCGATACGCGGCCATGGTGAGCAGGGCGGCCAGGAGCAGCCCCTGCGACCAGAGGAAGACCGGCAGCCAGGCGGCGTCCTCACTGCCCAGGGACTGCTCGGAGTCGTCGATCCAGCCGGGGGCGAGCGGGCGGGGTGGGGCGGGCTGTGCGTCGCTGGTGAGCGTCGCGTCGACGCGGATCGTGCCGGCGGGGGTGTACGGCCTGCCCTCGGCGGTGATGAGCGTGAGCCGGCCCTCGTTCTCCTTCAGGACGGGCGGCAGCGGGTCGCCCTCGCGACGGATGGTCGTGACCTCGTAGGTGGCCGTGCCCTGACCGGTCGTCACCCGGATCTCGGTGCCTACGGGCAGCTCGTGCAGGCTGTTGAACGGGCTGCCGTACCCCCACTGGCGGCCCATGATCACGCTGGTGCCGGCCTGTCCCGGCAGCGGGGTGTCCCGGCGGTGGCCGGGGCCCGACATCAGCACCCCGGAGGTCGTGCCCTCCGCCACGACCTCCTTCAAGCCCAGCGCCGGAATGCGCAGCAGCGCGACGGGCGCGCCGGGATCCAGCAGCTTGCCGTCGTACGTCTGCTGGCCCACCGGTGCGATGCCGAGGGCGAGTTGACGGCGGTACTCGTCGTACGCGGTCTGCTGGTCGCGGGAGTGCTGGAGGTGGCCCACGATCGTGAGGTTGGCGGCGAAGCCGAGCAGCAGGGCGGCGAGCACGCACAGTGCGGCCCCGGCGAACGCGAACCCTGCGCGTTCGACCCGCGGCGCCCCGGAGCTGGGCTCGGGCTCGGGTGAAGGCGCCGGCGCCGGCGGCGCCACGGCCGGCGGGGGCGGGGACAGCACGGTCACGGGGTGCGCTCCTGTGGAGAGGAGAAGGGTGGGGTGGAGGAACGGGGGCGCGGGCGGCGGGGTGGGGGCCCGCCGCCCGTGCTCCGCCGCGCGTGTTACGCGCTCGGGTCGCCGAAGTTCAGCAGCCCGTTGCGGCGGCCGTAGCGCACGAAGGCGATGCCGGCCGCGGTGAGGACGATGGCGCCGATGCCGGAGAAGAGGGCGATCTGGCTACCGGTGGAGGCGAGGCCGCCCTGCGGCGAGGTGCCGGCGGTGGTGGAGTCGCCGCCGGTGGTGCTTCCTCCGTCGGTCGTGCCGGACGTCGTGCCCGAGGTGGTGCCGGACGTGTCGCCCGAAGGGTCGTCGCTCGGCTCACCGGAGGGGTCGTCCGACGGGTCGTCGGAGGGATCGTCCGAGGGGTCGCCGCTCGGGGACTCGGAGGACGGGGCGGGAACCTTGAAGGCTACGGCGGTGACGTTGGTGCAGTTGGGGCTGAGGTCCCAGGCGGTCTGACCCTCGACGGCGTCCTCGGGGACCGTGAGCGACTGCCACGTCACCACGCCGCTCCCGTCGGCCGTGGCGTCGGGGAACTCCGCGTCGTTCCGCTCCATCGCCATCGCGTACTTGGCGCCGGCCTCGCAACCGCGCACGATGACCTTCACCTTCTGGCCACGCTGCAGCTCAGGGTTGTCGGCCAGCCGCTCGCCCGATTCGTCGAGCATCTCGTACCGCGGAAGCCGCACGTTCAAGCGAGCGGGCTCGGATTCGGACGGCCCGAACTTGGTGGCATCCGTCGGGGTGAACCGGGCGACGATGTCGTGATCGCCCTCGGACAGCGTCTTCGTCTTGAACTCGGCCTTCCCACCGGCGACGGCGGCTTCGCCGAGCTCTGTCTCACCCGCCATGAACTTCACGGTGCCGGCCGCGTCCGTCGGCGTGATCGTCGCGGTGAGCGTTACTTCCTCGCCCGGCTCGAGTTCGGACTTGGAGGGGGTCAGCTGAACGCTGGTTGCCTTCGCCCCTTCCCCGACCGCCCAGTTGTCGCCGGTGACGGTGATCTTCTGAGTCCAGTACGGATCATCCGGATGGAACCCACCAAAGTCGTCATAGCACGCCAGGCGAAGTTCGTACGTGCCGTCAGATGCGAAGATCTGCGGCAGATCCTTGACCGCTAGATCGGCGTTGTCCGCCTTGGCCAACGACACCGATTTCGGCGCGTCGAACGGCGAACCGTTCGTGATGCCTTCGATCGCGACCGGCACAGTGCCGTCGGGCTTGGCCACGCGGAGCTGAAGGCCGTAATTGATGGGGATACTTTCGAGGACGTTGCCGTTTTCATCCTTGATGTCATAGTCAGGGCACTTGGCAGGTATGGAGACAGTGGCGCCGAACGGCTCCGCATCGCTCAACTTGCCACTCTGCGCCATGGTGAATTCCCCGATGGACGCCGCCCGGGCCGGCTGGGACTGGGACGCCACCAGGGCCACAACGCCCAGGGCGAGCACGGCACAGGCGGCGACGATGGCGGCCACTCTTCGGAACGGATGTAGCGCTGTCATGGTGAAGGCCCCCCGGGGGACGGTCGGTTGATGAATGCCGGGACAGCACGTGGGGCCGGGCACCCAGAGGGCGCCCGGCCGGCACGCGAGGATCAGACGACGATCACGAGTTCAGGCCGCCCGTGACGTTGCGCGCGTTGCAGTTGGAGACGGTGCCGAAGCCGTAGGTCGTGATGGTGCTGGAGGCCGCGCAGATGTCCGAGAGCGCCTCGGAGATCGCGGGCTCGTTCAGCCGGGACGTCTGGACGACGTTGTAGACGTCACGGGAGAAGACGAAGCTCGGGTTGAGCGCGAGCGCGGTGCCCGAACCGGTGGTCGGGGACTGACCGTCGATGCTGCGCAGACGCGACTCACCGCGACGGTTCGGGACGTCCGCGATGCCCTTGCCCTGGGCGATCCACTGAGCGACCGAGTACGGCATGAGCTGGTTGGCAGCCGTGATCGCCGTACCGTCGTGCTCCTGGGCGTTCTGGTTGACGCATGCGCCCGGCGTGGTGACACCGATGGAGTCCAGCCAGTACTGCCGGGTGCCGGAGCCGGCCTGCGGCAGCAGCGGCGCCACGGTGACCGTGGTGCCGGAGGCGTTGGTGTAGGTGCAGTTCGTGTAGATGCTGGCCAGCTGCGCCTTGGTCAGGTTCGTCGGCACGGTGCTACCGAGGTCCGTGGCGTAGGTGACGGCGTCACGGGCGAACGGTACGTAGGTGAGGTCGGTGCCGGGCACGGAGGCCTTCGGGCCACGCGAGGAGCGGGCCATGTCGATGCAGTTGGTGCCGCCGTTGGCGATGTCCTCGGACAGCCGGGCGATGCCGTTGCTGGAGCCGTTGGTCTGGGCACGGGTGTACGAGCAGCCCGTGGCCTTGGTGTTGTACGGGTCGGAGAGGCCGCCAATGGCGTTCCACGACGCGATGATCTTGTTGCCGCCGGCGTCCACGACAGCGGTGCCGTTGGCGAGGCCGTTCATGACGTACTGCGTGGTGTCCGAGCCGACCACGGCCAGGGTGCGGTAGTCGGTCGACGTGGACGGGTCCGCAGAGGCCGGAGCGGCCAGGATGCCGAGACCGAGAACCGCGGCGCCGACAGCGGCACCGATCTTGGCGTAAGACTTGACGTTCACTTCTGAACCCCTTGGTTTCTGGATTTCGAAGACTGGACGTTCAAGCTGAATCCGGATTTTCGTGCTGCCGACCCGTCGGCCGACCACCGGATACATTTCCAGAATTTGGTACGGCGGCCAACAAATTCCCATCGAGGGAAAGGTTAAGGGAAGGCTTCCTAGGTGTCTCCTAGGGAGTCCGACGTTGCGCATAGCGAAGCATTACGGGACCTGCCAGTCCTGCTGCTCCGCCGATGAACAGGATGGCAAGAAGGACCCAGCGGATAATGCCGAGAATTTCGCCGGGCGTGAGTCCTTGTTTGGCTTGCGCGATATTCTGCTGCGGTCCTGATCCAGGAGGCGCGGAGCCATTCGGAGAGGATGCCGCCGACGCCGGCGAGTCGGGGTCGGCGCCGCCACCCGGGCCACCCGCGGACGCTCCTCCGCCGTCCGTACCGGAAGAGGTCCCTCCTCCGGTGCCGGCTCCGGCTGTCAGTCCCCCTGAACCGTTCGCGTTCGGATCGTCGCTCGACGGATCGCTCCCGGGGTCGCCGCGCTGCAGGTCGTCGGCGGCAGCCTGGGCCTGCTTGCGCAGTTTCGCGGGCAACGGTGCGTAGCCGGGGGGAAGTTGGCCGGCCGCTCGGCCCTGTGCCTGGCCCGGTCCCGCGGCGTACCTGATGAAGTCGGCGTACGCCTTGCGGTCCTTCGCGTCCTGGTTCACCGAGGCTGCGGCGTAGGTCACCACGGTCATCGGGTATGCCTGCCCCTTGGCCCGTGCCGGATCGGGTTTGAGCACCGCGGAGTTGTCCGACCACGCTTGCATGGCGTTGACGCCGGCCTGGAGTGTGCTGACGGAGGCCTTCACAAAATTGCCGTCCGCGTTGCGCAGGGCCGCAGTCGGCAACCCGTAACGTACCGCCGACGCGGCATCGACGATCGCCATGGCGACACGACGGCCTGGCGGAGGAACCAGATTGACGACCTTGGCCGGAACTTGATCGTTCGGCTGCGCGTATTCGGTGGTGCGACCGTTGTTGCCCCTGCGGGTTTTCACGGCTCCGTCGTGCAGGTCGATCGTGTACGGGTCCAGGTCCAATATCGTGTAGGTGGCCGTCCCCATGATGGGCTGATCGTTGATGGCAGGCTTTACCGTCGGGTCCGACTTGGGGAAGTCAGTCAGATCTGCGTTCGCTGCCAGGTTCAGCTCCTGAAAGTACGGATTGACCCGCATCCCATGGGGATCCGGCTTCCCGGAGAGGAAATCCCTGGCCTCCTTGTCCGACTGCAGCCAGTTCCAGATGACCCGCGTGGTATCGGAATTCCCTTGAGGAACCATGAGGCTCATGGGCTCGGCTGCGGCATCCAGCTTGGCGAATTGCGGATTGAGGTCCAAGAACTCTTTGTCCTTGGTGAAATACAGCGGATTTCCCTTGAGGTGTTCTGCTTCGGGCGAGTCACAGCCGGGTGGGCTGCACACATTCGTCCACGGGACATCATGCACGTATGAGTGGGTGAGCATCTTGGCGACGAGCCTCGGCGTCAGTTTCATTTCTTGTATGACGCCGTCCGTGCCTTCGACAAAAAACCCGACCGCGAGCCCGGACACCGCCACCGGCGCGTGGACGACACGTGACCCGTCTCCCGATCGATCCACGGGATCGACGGTGACGCCCATGGCGGGCGCCTCCTCGGTCGTACCCAGCACCTCACCCCTGGCCTCCTCTTCGGGCCCGCGGTTGAAGGTGAAGGTGTTCCCCGTCGACGTGCACAGCTTCGGCGCCCACGACGAGACGGCATCGTCCGCGAGCTCGGAGCCGGGTACGGGCCGCTCGGGCTGGCCCTCCGGACAGAACTCGTCGACCGGCTGGAAGTCCAGACGGAAAACGATCCGCTGGGCCCAGTTCGTCGCGGACAGCGGCGAGGAAGCGAGCTTGTCGACGGTGATCTCATTGCCGTTCGCGTCGTGCGTGCCTCGCGGCACCGCCACCAGCCAGCAAGGGCGCGGAGCAGGGGTACTGCCGGCGGCCGCCGTGTTCACTCCGCAGCCGAGGTAGTCCGCCTGAATCCCGTCCTGCACCTCGAATTCCGTTTCACCGGTGCCGTTCTCGAAGGTTCGGACAGCCTTTTGCTCGTTGGTGTCCAGCGGACCGAAGTAGGTGTAGTCGTGGGAGGACTTCGTAGCCGGCTCACCGTTGGCCGGGCGGAACGGGACGAAAGGAAACGAGCCCGTGTACTTCTCGTCCTCCTCGGGGTCATCCTCGCTGCCTGGCGTTGTCCCGGTCCCGTAGCGCACCACCCGACCGTTGCCGGCCCCCGCCGCGGTACCCGCGCCGAAGACACACTGCTCCCGATCAGGACCGGACGGATCGTCTCCCCAACACTGCATGATCTGCAGGTAGTTGACGTTGAAGGCAGTGCTCGGCGCCGTCGGCGCCCCGCCCTTCCAGCTGACCCGCACGCTCTGGGAGTGCAGGTTCTTCGTCTGGTGAACGGTCACCTTCAGATCCGAGAAGTCGTCGTACTTCCCCTTCTTCCCCGACTTCGTCACCGCGGAGTCCTCACCGGTCGCCGCCACCGCCGGCGTCGTCCCCGGCGGCACCGGCAACAACGCCACCACGAGCGCGGCCAGCAGACAGCCCACGGCAATGAGAATGCGCGGCCGGGGACGCGTCAGCACCGGCGTCATGCCACACCCCCCTTACGACGCGTCCGGTTGGCCATCAGACGCCCGACGACAGGCGGCCCGACGACCACGCCGACCAGCAGCGCGGCCGACAGCGCCATCAGCGCCGTACGCAGACCGAGGGCGTCGTCGGCGCCCAGGGAGACCGGGCTGGCCGCGACGTTGGTGTCGCCCGTGCCCTGGTCGCCGCTGATGACCTCGCCGGTGTCGGGGTCGACGACCGTTCCGCCGGTCGCCGCGCCCGCGCCGCCGGTGCTGCCTGCCGTATCACCGCCGGAGCCGCCCGTCGCGCCTCCCGAACCCGTGGAGCCGGATCCGCCCGTCGAGCCGGAGCCGCCGGTCGAGCCGGAGCCACCCGAGCTCGAACCGCCCGAGCCGGACCCGCCCGAACTGCCTCCGTTGACCGGCGTCGTGTTCTTGTTGCCGCCGGTACCCGTCGCGCACTGGTCCGGGCCCTTCTTGTCGCACGCCTGCGGGTAGGGCGCGCTCTCGATCAGGGTGTTCCGCCCGCCGGAGAACGTCGGGTTGTTGCACTTGCCGATGTCGATCCTGCTCGTGTCGGCACCAGGGATCTTCCGCGTCTGCGCCATCGCGGCTTCCACCAGGTTCTTCGGCAGCGGCGAGTAGCCGAGCCGGTCGGCCTGCTGCTGGCCATCGCAGAGGAAGTAGTTGTTGAACGCGCTGAGCGTCTTCCCCTTGGCCTTGGTGAAGCCGCTCTCCTCCTTGGTCGGGACGATCATGTAGCTGTAGCTGGAGAGCGGGTAGGTGCGCCGGTCCCCGAAGGTGTAGACGCTGTCCAGGTTCTGGGTCAGGTAGTTGGCGGAGCGCGGGTCGTTGTTGATCCGGGCCTTGGTCAGGGCGACCGCCACGCTGGAGGCGGTCGGCTCGACGTAGTAGCCGGACCTGTTGAGGATCTTGGCCACCGGGAAGCCCGCGTTCCTCGCGTACGAGTACTCGACGTAGGTGATGGCGCCCTCGGCCTGGGACTGCTTCGTGTAGCCCGCGACACCGAGTGAACTGGACTGGGCGACGAAGCCGGAGCCGGGGATCACCGGGAAGTACGACGTCAGGCCGCAGGGGGTCTGCTTGCCCGCGCGGCGGCAGTAGTCGTTCCACATCGAGCCGTACTGCTTGGACATCCACAGGGTGAACTGCGCGGTCGTACCCGAACCGTCGGAGCGGACGACCGGGACGATACGACGGGCCGGCAGGGCCAGCTTGGGGTTGTCCGCCTTGATCTCCGGAGCGTTCCACTGGGTGAGCTTGCCGGTGAAGATCTTGGTGAGGACGTCACCGGACAGCCGCAGGTTGGTGACCTGCCTGCCGCCGATCTTCAGGTTGTACATGAACGACGTACCGCCGGCCACGATCGGCATGTAGGCGTACTTGCGGGTGGGCGGCGGGTCCGACTGGCCGAGGTCGTTGAGTCCGTAAGGGATCTCGGACACACCGAAGTCGGAGGTGCCGTTCTTGAACTGCTGACGGCCGACCGACGAGCCGACCGCCGAGTAGTTCACGGTCATACCCTGCTGGCGGACGTTGCGGCGCCACTGCTCGATCGCGTTGGCGCTCCAGGTCGAGCCGGAGCCGCTGATCTTGGTGTAGGTGGCCGCGGAGGCATTCGGTGGGTGGATGGCCAGCAGCGCGCAGACCGCGGCGACGAACAGCGCCAGCGCCTGGTGCACGCGCGTAGCGCGTGAACGACGGACAGGTGCGGGTTTCACGAAGTGCTCCTCGTCGGTGCGGGACGGTCTGACGGCTGGTCTGCGGGGGCTTTCGCCGCGAAGCGCTTCGCGTCACGGCGGGACGCCTTGACGCGACGGTGTTCCTGGCGGCGGGTGAGCTGGCCCGGTCCACGGCCGCCGAGGACACGGGCGATGACGAACAGGACGAGCACCAGCATCAGCAGCACCGCCGCGGTGCCGAAGCCGCGGGCGATGTAGGTGGGCTCGGGGGACTTGACGAGTTCGAAGGCCGCCAGCGGCAGCGACACCATCGGGTCGTGGAGCGGATTGGCGTTGAGCTCCGCCGTGTAGCCGGCGGTCAGCAGCACCGGCGAGGTCTCACCGACACCGCGGGCCGTGCCCAGGATGATCGCCGTGGTGAGGCCGGAACGGGAGGTGGGCAGCACGACGTGCCACACCGTGCGCCAGCGCGAGGTGCCGAGTGCGTACGACGCCTCCCGCAGCGTTCCGGGCACCAGCCGGATCACCACGTCCGCCGCACGGATGATGATCGGCAGCATCATCACGCAGATCGCCAGCGCGGCGGCGAGGCCGGAGCGGTCGAAGCCCAGCGCCAGGATGAAGGTCGCGTAGATGAACAGGCCGGCGACGATGGACGGCAACGCCGTCATCGCCTCGACCATGGTGCGGACGAACCGGCTGAAGGCGCCCGGCACTTCGTTGAGGAAGACCGCACACACCAGCCCGGCCGGGATGCAGATCAGCAGGGCGATGGAGATCTGCCACAGCGTGCCGACGATCGCGTGCAGGATGCCGCCGACGCTGAGCGGCTCGACCGGACCCGCGTCGGCCATCGACTCCGTATAGAAGTTCAGGTGCGGCAGCGCGTCGCGGCCCTCCCAGAGGGTGTAGACGACCACGAACGCCAGCACGGCCAGCATGACGATGCCGAGGCTCTGGACGATGGCGGCGGCCACACGGTCGCGCACCGCGGGGCCGTCCTCGTCGAAGGAGACCAGCAGCGCGTACAGGCCGATGAAGAGCAGGTAGGCGATGACGACGAAGCCCAGTGCGCCGTTGAAGGGCAGCATCCGGTCGAACATCAGCCAGGTGGTGCAGAGGGCGGCGGCGCCGGCGCCGAGCATGGCGTACACGTCGGTGGCGCGCAGCGTGGCCAGGTTGCGGCGCGACTCGGTGCGCGTCTTGCGGCGTGCGGGCAGGGTGGTGCCGGGCGCCGACGGTTTCCCGAGGCTCGTCTGCGGTCCCTGGTCGCCGGGCGGGCTCTGTGCGGTGGTGACGGTCATCGGGCTCGGTCTCCTAGGAGTCGCTCGCCGCGCCGGAACGGCTGCGGGCGACGATCGACGACGCGACGAAGTTGACGACGAGGGTCATCAGGAACAGCGCGAGGCCCGCGGCCATCAGCGCCGACATGCCGATCTCGCTCGCCTCGCCGTAGCGCAGGGCGATCAGCGACGACACCGAGCTGGTGCCGTTCTGCAGGATGTGCGGCTGGATCACGAAGACCGGCGAGATGATCAGGTACACGGCGATGGTCTCGCCGAGCGCCCGGCCCAGGCCCAGCATGGTGCCGCCGATCATGCCGCCCTTGCCGAACGGCAGGACGACGCTGCGGATCATGCCCCAGCGGTTCGCGCCGAGCGCGTACGCCCCTTCCCGCTCGCCGACCGGGGCCTGCGAGAACACCTCCCGCATCACCGAGCAGATGATCGGCGCGACCATCAGCGACACGACCATGCCGGCGATGAAGGAGCCGGAGGTGTAGACGGTGGCGGTGGCGAGCGGGTCCCCCGGATCGGCGCCGTCGACCTTGAAGAGCGGTATCCAGCCGAAGTACGTGGAGATCCAGCGCGACAGGGTGACCACATGGCCCTGGAAGAAGAACAGGCCCCACAGGCCGTAGACCACCGACGGTACGGCGGCCATCAGATCCACGATGCTGATGAGGGTCTGCTTGATCCGCGGCGGCGCGTACTCGGAGATGTAGAGCGCGGTACCCAGTGCCAGCGGTACCGCGAAGACGATGGCGACGAGCGCGATGAGGATCGTGCCGACGAGGACGGCCGAGATACCGAATTCGCCCCCGTCGGGCTCCCAGGTCTCGGTGGTGACGAAACCCCACTTCGCGACGGACAGCGCCTGCCAGGCCCGGTAGGTCAGAAAGCCGCCGACGAGCAGCATGATGGCCAGTACGAGAGCGCCGCCCCCACGCAGGACGCCTCGGAAAACGCGGTCGGGCACGCCCATGTCGGCGTGCAGGCGTCTCGGAGGGTCGTCCGCCGGAGCCACAGGTCGCTCATGCATTCGCGTCGTCACATGTGCCGACGCTCCTGAGGCCCGGTGGACTTCTGCGCACACGGACGTGAACGAGGCGACCCCGAGAGGCAACATCCGGGATTGACGTGAACGTGGCGACACAGGGGCACAGATCGGGAGCACACAAGGGGCCGGGGCCCGCCTTCTCGGCGAGCCCCGGCCCCTCCCGTGAATCGCCGAGCCCCTGGCTCGGCCGGCTCAGTTCATGTCGTCCCACGCGATCACGCCGCCCCCCGAACCGAGATCGCCCAGAAGCGCCCGGAACCGCTCATATGCGGCCTGGCACGTCGAGTGCCGCTCATAGGAACGCGACGACACCGCCAAAGCACCGCCGGCGGGTTCACGCAGTCGCCAGACCCAGCCGTTTCCCTCGGAGGTGTGGTGCACGCCCCCCGGTAAACCCGCGACGCCCGCGCACATTTCCTCGAACGCCGCTCTGCACTCGGCGTAGCTGCGGTACGTCAGGGCCGCTACGGCGACCACCCGCCCGTTCGTGGCGGTGAGCCGCCACAGGTAACTGCCGTCTGCGGATATGTCTATTTGGCAGCGCGTGCCGGGTACGGCCGCGCCCCCCTGTCTTGCCGCCATCCATCCCCACCCCTGCGGATCCCGTCTTCCGGAAGGCCGCATGTGCCGACGACGGTTCGCCGTTCATGCGGCACCCGCAGGGTAGTGAGACCCGAGTGACAACGTTCGCCCTGCCTTAGTTGCCCCCGGCATGCTTCATTCGAAAGTTGCCCCTCGTTCACACAGCGGTCCCACAGCGGGCGCGAGAGGGGAATGAAGGCCTCCGGCTGCCGTCGCGCGGCCTGCCGCCGGGCCCGTGGTACGCGTAGGTGGTCGCCAGGTCCGCTGAAATTCCGATTGAGTTTTCCCTTCGGTTTTCCATGGAATCGGCGCACCCGATATTCGGCCCGCACGTCCTTTCCCGAAAAATCGGCAACCCTCTTCACCCGACCGCCAAAAACGTTCCGAAATCTCCACACCATGAGTACGCTGCCCACGTCAATTCGGGCCCGCCGAACGGGGATTGGCGGGTCGTGGCATTCAAACTTGGGGAATTCGGATGCGCATTTACTCTGCTGCCGTCGCCGCGTGCGGCGTCATAGCCCTGTCCGCACTCGCCGTTCCGGCCGCCCAGGCGGACGAGCAGTTCGGCGACACCGACATCACCAGCGTCGTCGTCAACAGCGGTGCCCCCGTTGTCGTCGGCACGAGCGCGAGAACCGTCACTGTCGAGGTCACCGCGACCGACCCGACCGGCTTCGACACGATCAACGCCACGCTCTACCACGGGTCTTACGCCGCCCAGGACGCCACCGTGGCCTCGACGGGGGCCTGCGGGCCGACGACCGCCGCGACCAGCACCTGCGCGCTGACCTTCGACCTGGCCCCCGGCACCGCCCCGGCCGACGACGCGCTGGCCGGCTCCTGGAGCGTGAGCGCCTTCGCGATCGCCTCCGACGGCGACGCCGAGTTCCTGGACAGCGCGGCCACCTTCTCCCTGCGGCGCGAGACCCGGCTCACCGTCGACGCCACCCCCGAGCCGGTGAAGTGGGGCAAGGTCCTCACCGTCAAGGGCGGCATGCAGAACGCCGACTGGGCGAACGGCACGAACGTCGCCGCCGAGGCCGGCCGGCCGGTCGCTCTGCAGTTCCGCCAGAAGGGCTGCGCCACCTACAGCACCGTCAAGACCGTCAAGACCGCCGCCGACGGCACCCTCTCCACCACCGTCCGCGCGTACTCCGACGGTGACTACCGCTGGTCCTACGCCGGCACGAACACGACCGCGGCCGCGGTGTCCGAGGGCGACTTCGTGGACGTGCGCTGACCCCTGAGAAAGCCGGCCCCTGAGAACGACGTGCGGTGGGCCGGCGGGCGATCGCCCGTCAGCCCACCGCCAGCAGAATCGCCAGCAGCACCGCGCCCGCCGCCGCGGGGCCCACGATCTCGTACGCCCAGCGCACGACCACGCCCTCGCCCTGCGCGGTCTTCGCCGCCCCCCGGGCCTCCTGCAGCTCGCGCAGATCGTCCATGGCCTGGTCGCTCGCCGCCCGGGTCGGACCGTCCGGCACATTGCGGAGACCACCCTGCACGAGGCCACGCGTGGTGTCCTCGCCGCTCGCCATCGCGCGCGCCTCGCGCCGGGCCGCCTTCTTGCGGGCGCGCAGCGAGACCGGAATGGCCCAGAGCTGGAACTTCTTGCCGGACCGGTCGACGACCTCGTTCGAGTAGCCCGAGCGCAACGAGGCGACCTGCCCCCACGGCAGCACGATCACGCGGAAGGGGTTGCGGATGCGGAGGCGGTCCTCGTTCGCGTACACGGCGGGGCGCACGGTGAAGGCGACGATCAGCGGGACGACGAGGATCATCGCGGCGAGGGCCAGCCAGGGGGTGCGGCCGTTGCCCTGGAACAGGGCGTCGATGCCGAGCCAGGCGACGAGGCCCAGCAGGAGGACGCCGCCTGCGATGCCGCCGCTCGATCGGAAGACGCGGTCCTTGTTCTCGGGGTCGGGGGTGGTCATGCGGATGATTCTGCCTCAGCACGGTGGGTGGGTTTTGTGCGCCCAGGCGCCGTAGGGGATCTGCTTGATGGCGAGTGCGGGTCCGTTGTGGCTTGTCGCGCAGTTCCCCGCGCCCCTAGGTGGGACAGCTCCCCTTCCCGACAAGGAACCCCTGCTCGTTCCTGACAAGGAACCGCTTCTCGGGGTGTACAGCCGCTACGCGCGTAGATATGCTCGTCTGGTGACCATGCCCACCACTGCACATACCCTCACGGACGTGGCGGCCTCCGAGAGCACGCTGCGTCGGTTCCTCCATGGGCTGCCCGGCGTCGACGCGGTCGGCCTGGAGGCGCGTGCCGCCTCACTCGGTACCCGTTCGATCAAGACGACCGCGAAGGCGTACGCGATCGACCTCGCCATCTCGATGGTCGACCTGACGACGCTGGAAGGCGCGGACACCCCGGGCAAGGTCCGGGCGCTCGGCGCCAAGGCGGTCCGCCCCGACCCGACCGACCGTACGGCCCCCGCCACGGCCGCGGTCTGCGTCTACCCCGACATGGTGCCCGCCGCGAAGGCGGCCGTCGCCGGTTCCACGGTCAAGGTCGCCTCGGTCGCCACCGCCTTCCCGGCGGGCCGCGCGCCGATCGTCGTCAAGCTGGCCGACGTCCGCGAGGCCGTCGCCGCGGGCGCCGACGAGATCGACATGGTCATCGACCGCGGGGCCTTCCTCGCGGGGAACTACATGAAGGTGTACGACGAGATCGTCGCCGTGAAGGAGGCCTGCGGGGCGAGTGCCCGCCTGAAGGTCATCTTCGAGACCGGCGAGCTGTCGACGTACGACAACATCCGGCGCGCGAGCTGGCTCGGCATGCTGGCGGGCGCCGACTTCATCAAGACCTCGACCGGCAAGGTCGCCGTCAACGCCACTCCCGCGAACACGCTCCTCATGCTGGAGGCGGTGCGCGACTTCCGTGCCCAGACCGGCGTGCAGGTGGGCGTGAAGCCCGCCGGCGGCATCCGTACGTCCAAGGACGCGATCAAGTTTCTCGTTCTGGTCAACGAGACCGCCGGGGAGGACTGGCTGGACAACCACTGGTTCCGCTTCGGCGCGTCCTCGCTCCTGAACGATCTGCTGATGCAGCGTCAGAAGCTGGCCACCGGCCGCTACTCCGGTCCCGACTACGTGACGGTGGACTGATCCATCATGGCTTTTGAGTACGCACCCGCACCCGAGTCCCGCTCGATCGTCGACATCGCCCCGTCCTACGGCCTGTTCATCGACGGCGAGTTCGTGGAGGCGGCCGACGGCAAGGTCTTCAAGACCGTCTCGCCGTCCACCGAAGAGGTCCTCTCCGAGGTCGCCCAGGCCGGTGCCGAGGATGTCGACCGGGCGGTGAAGGCCGCCCGCAAGGCCTTCGAGAAGTGGTCGGCGCTGCCCGGCTCCGAGCGCGCCAAGTACCTCTTCCGCATCGCCCGCATCATCCAGGAGCGCGCCCGCGAGCTCGCCGTCCTGGAAACGCTGGACAACGGCAAGCCCATCAAGGAGACGAGGGACGCCGACCTTCCCCTCGTAGCGGCGCACTTCTTCTACTACGCGGGCTGGGCGGACAAGCTGGAGCACGCCGGCTTCGGTGCCGCCCCCCGGCCGCTGGGCGTCGCCGGCCAGGTCATCCCCTGGAACTTCCCGCTGCTGATGCTGGCGTGGAAGATCGCCCCGGCGCTGGCGACGGGCAACACGGTGGTGTTGAAGCCCGCCGAGACGACCCCGCTCTCCGCCCTGTTCTTCGCGGACATCTGCCGCCAGGCCGGTCTGCCCAAGGGCGTCGTCAACATCCTTCCGGGATACGGCGACACGGGCGCGTCCCTGGTCGCGCACCCGGACGTGAACAAGGTGGCCTTCACCGGCTCCACCGCGGTCGGCAAGGAGATCGCCCGCACGGTCGCCGGCTCGAAGAAGAAGCTCACCCTCGAACTCGGCGGCAAGGGCGCGAACATCGTCTTCGACGACGCCCCGATCGACCAGGCGGTGGAGGGGATCGTCAACGGGATCTTCTTCAACCAGGGCCAGGTGTGCTGCGCGGGATCGAGGCTGCTGGTCCAGGAGTCGATCCAGGACGAGCTGCTGGAGTCCCTGAAGCGCCGTCTGTCGACGCTGCGCCTCGGTGACCCGCTGGACAAGAACACGGACATCGGCGCGATCAACTCGGCCGAACAGCTCTCGCGCATCACGTCCCTGGTCGAGCAGGGCGAGGCGGAGGGCGCCGAGCGCTGGTCCGCACCGTGCGAACTCCCCTCCTCCGGCTACTGGTTCGCCCCGACGCTCTTCATGAACGTCACCCAGGCCCACACCGTCGCCCGCGACGAGATTTTCGGCCCGGTGCTGTCCGTCCTCTCCTTCCGCACCCCGGACGAGGCGGTCGCCAAGGCCAACAACACGCCGTACGGGCTGTCGGCGGGCATCTGGACCGAGAAGGGTTCGCGGATCCTGGCGGTGGCGAACAAGCTCCGCGCGGGCGTGATCTGGTCCAACACGTTCAACAAGTTCGACCCGACCTCGCCCTTCGGCGGCTACAAGGAGTCGGGCTTCGGCCGCGAGGGCGGCCGCCACGGCCTGGAGGCGTACCTCGATGTCCGATAAGTCCGAGCAGCAGCGACTCAGCGTCTTCAAGACCTACAAGCTGTACGTCGGCGGGAAGTTCCCGCGTTCCGAGAGCGGCCGGGTGTACGAGGTGACGGACTCGAAGGGCAAGTGGCTGGCCAACGCGCCGCTCTCCTCCCGCAAGGACGCCCGGGACGCGGTGGTCGCCGCCCGCAAGGCCTTCGGCGGCTGGTCCGGCGCGACCGCGTACAACCGCGGCCAGATCCTCTACCGCGTCGCGGAGATGCTGGAGGGCCGCCGCGATCAGTTCACGCGCGAAGTGGCCGACGCCGAAGGACTCTCCAAGTCCAAGGCGGCGGGGGTCGTGGACGCCACGATCGACCGCTGGGTCTGGTACGCGGGCTGGACCGACAAGATCGCCCAGGTGGTCGGCGGCGGCAACCCGGTCGCGGGCCCGTTCTTCAACCTCTCCTCGCCCGAGCCGACGGGCGTCGTCGCCGTCCTCGCCCCCCAGGAGTCGTCCTTCCTGGGCCTGGTCTCGGTCGTCGCCCCGGTGATCGCGACCGGCAACACGGCGATCGTGGTGGCGAGCGAGAAGTCCCCGCTGCCCGCCCTGTCGCTGGGCGAAGTGCTGGCCACCTCCGACCTGCCCGGCGGTGTCGTCAACCTCCTCTCCGGCCGTACGGCGGAGATCGCGGCGCCCCTGGCCGCGCACCAGGACGTCAACGCGATCGACCTCGCGGGCGCCGATGACGTACTCGCGAAGGAACTGGAGATCGCGGCGGCCGACAACCTCAAGCGCGTCCTGCGTCCACAGCCTGTGGATTACACGGCGACCCCGGGCACCGAGCGCCTGACGGCATTCCTGGAGACGAAGACGGTCTGGCACCCGACGGGGTCGCTGGGCGCGTCCGGCTCGTCGTATTAGAGGTACTGGAGCCGCCCGAGACCGGAGAGCCGCGCTTCCCCTCCGTCCAGGGAAGGCGCGGCTCTCTGTGATGCGCACTTCACATGCCGACCCACGGCTTCGATGAACGGCAAGTGAATGCCACACTGGTGTCCCGTGAGTTCCCAACCGGCCATACCGACGCGAGTCGTGCTGCTCTGCGGCCCCTCCGGCTCCGGCAAGTCCCTGCTCGCCGCCCGCTCCGGTCTTCCGGTGCTGCGGCTCGACGACTTCTACAAGGAGGGCGACGACCCGACGCTGCCGCAGGTCCTCGGGAGCTCCGACATCGACTGGGACCATCCCGACTCCTGGGACGCGGACACCGCCGTCGCCGCCATCGCGGAGCTGTGCCGCACGGGTCGTACGGACGTCCCGCTGTACGACATCTCCCGCAGCGCCCGCACCGGCGCGGAGACCGTCGACATCGGGCGCACCCCGCTGTTCATCGCGGAGGGCATCTTCGCCGCCGAGATCGTCACGCGCTGCCGTGAGCTCGGCGTCCTGGCCGACGCGCTGTGTCTGAGCCGCGGACCGGTGCGGACCTTCCGGCGCCGTTTCCTGCGGGATCTGAAGGAGGGGCGCAAGTCCGTGCCGTTCCTGCTGCGGCGGGGCTGGCGGCTGATGCGTGCCGAGCGGTCCATCGTGGCCCGTCAGACCGCGCTGGGCGCGTACGCCTGCGACCGCGACGAGGCGATGGGGCGGCTGGCGGACGCGGCGGCCGGGCGGTGCGCGACGGCGCGTACGGCGGTCTAGGCGCCGCCCCGGCGTCGTACCGCACACACGAAAGCGGGACTGGACGGACCCCCCGGCCCACCAGTCCCGCTCCTTTGTGCTCCCCCGTGGTCCCCCGTGACCCCGTTGGTTCCCCCCGGAACCGTTCCCCCGTGCTACCCCGTTACTTGCTTCCCCCCAGACCTTCAGGCGACAAGCTCCCCGAAGGACTCCTCCTCGTCACGGCCGAAGCTGAGGACCTCGTCCTCGCGCAGCCGGCGGAGCGACCGCCAGATGCTGGACTTCACCGTGCCGACACTGATGTCGAGGATCTCCGCGATCTCCGGGTCGGTGCGGCCCTCGTAGTAACGGAGGACCAGCATCGTCCGCTGGAGTTCGGGCAGCCGGGCCAGCGCCTGCCACAGGACCGCGCGCAGTTCCGTGCCGCGCATCGCGTCCGTGTCGCCGGGCGTCTCCGGCAGTTCCTCGGTCGGGTATTCGTTCAGCTTGCGGCGCCGCCACGCGCTGATGTGCAGGTTCGTCATGGTGCGGCGGAGGTAGCCCCCGACCGCGGCCTTGTCACTGATCCGGTCCCACGCCCGGTACGTCGAGAACAGCGCGCTCTGCAGCAGGTCCTCGGCCTCGAAGCGGTCACCGGTGAGGTGGTAGGCGGTTGCGTACAGGGAGGCGCGGCGCTCCTGGACGTAGGCGGTGAACTCCGCCTCCGACAGCGAGCGCCGACGCTCCCCCGAGTCCTCCCCGTACGCGGTTCCCCCGTGCGTTTCCCCCGTGAGACCGTCAACCACCGTCATGTACGCGGTGTGCTGACGCCCGGTGCCGCGAGCGCACCCCCGCCCGCTCACGGCACCGGACTTCTCGGAACCCCGGCCCCCGTTCACGTCGTGCAGACGCGTGACAACTGCGCTTGCGCTCGTGCTGTGCAGCGTGTTCATCTCGCGCCCCCCGTCGTGGACTTCCCGGTGTTCGTTCTCGCTCGGCCTGGTCTGCGGCCTCGCTTCCTTGCCTGTGCCCAAAAGCTTGCCGAGCCGACTTCATGGCCGTGTCCGCCGACTGTCACAGACCTGTCACAGGGGTCTGTGACAGGTACCTCACAGTCCGATCACGGAAAACAGCGCTACGTGCACGGAGCCGTACAAGTGTCGAAACCCCAGCCCCGCATGGGCCAGAATGAGCGCGTGCCTTCCCTGTTGCTGATCGAGGACGACGACGCCATCCGTACGGCCCTGGAGCTGTCACTGACGCGCCAGGGACATCGGGTTGCCACCGCTGCCACCGGTGAGGACGGTCTGAAGCTCTTGCGCGAGCAGCGGCCGGACCTGATCGTGCTGGACGTGATGCTGCCCGGCATCGACGGCTTCGAGGTGTGCCGGCGCATCCGGCGCACGGACCAGCTGCCGATCATCCTGCTGACCGCGCGGAGCGACGACATCGATGTGGTCGTCGGTCTCGAGTCCGGTGCCGACGACTATGTCGTCAAGCCCGTGCAGGGACGGGTGCTCGACGCCCGGATCCGGGCCGTGCTGCGGCGCGGGGAGCGGGAGGCGAACGACGCGGCGACCTTCGGCAGCCTGGTGATCGACCGGGCGGCGATGACCGTGACGAAGAACGGCGAGGATCTCCAGCTCACGCCGACCGAGCTGCGGCTGCTCCTCGAGCTGAGCCGGCGGCCCGGTCAGGCGCTGTCCCGGCAGCAGCTGCTGCGGCTGGTGTGGGAGCACGACTACCTCGGTGACTCACGGCTGGTGGACGCGTGTGTGCAGCGGCTGCGGGCGAAGGTGGAGGACGTGCCGTCGTCCCCGACGCTGATCCGGACGGTGCGCGGCGTCGGCTACCGGCTGGACAGTCCTCAGTGACACCAGCGCACGGGGGCTTCCGCGGCTGGGCCGCGGCACGCGCACGACAGGTGGCCCGGCTGCGTTTCACCAGTCTGCGGCTGCGGCTGGTCGTCGTCTTCGGCCTGGTCGCGCTGACCGCCGCGGTGTCCGCGTCCGCGATCGCGTACTGGCTCAACCGCGAGGCCGTGCTCACCCGCACCCAGGACGCCGTGCTGGCCGACTTCCAGCAGGAGATGCAGAACCGCGCGGGCGCCCTGCCCGAGCACCCCACCCAGGACGAACTGCAGCACACCGCGGGCCAGATGGCGAACAGCAGCCAGCGCTTCAGCGTGCTGCTCGTCGCCCAGGACGACAGCGGCCGGACCGTGTACGGCAACTCCGGCGCCCTGGACGGCTTCGCGCTCCAGGACGTGCCCAAGTCGCTGCGTACGGCGGTGAACAAGGAGCAGGAGGTCAACGCGAACAACAAGTACGCGTACCACCTGTACTGGCAGCGAACCGTCGAGGACGGCACCCCTTATCTGGTGGCCGGCACGAAGGTGATCGGCGGCGGGCCGACCGGCTACATGCTCAAGTCGCTGGAGCCGGAGGCGAAGGACCTCAACTCCCTCGCCTGGTCGCTGGGGATCGCCACGGGCCTGGCGCTGATCGGCTCCGCACTGCTCGCGCAGGCCGCCGCCACGACCGTACTCAAGCCCGTGCACCGGCTCGGGGTCGCCGCCCGGCGGCTCGGCGAGGGCAAGCTGGACACCCGGCTGAGGGTGTCCGGGACCGATGAACTCGCCGATCTGTCAAGGACGTTCAACGACGCGGCAGAAGCGCTGGAGAAGCGGGTCGCCGAGATGGCCGCGCGGGAGGACTCGTCCCGGCGGTTCGTCGCGGACATGAGCCATGAACTCCGTACGCCGCTCACCGCGATCACCGCCGTGACGGAGATCCTGGAGGAGGAGCTGGAGGCGGAGTCCGGGTCGATGGACCCGATGATCGAGCCCGCCGTACGGCTCGTCGTCAGCGAGACGCGGCGGCTGAACGACCTGGTCGAGAACCTGATGGAGGTCACCCGCTTCGACGCGGGCACCGCGCGGCTCGTCCTGGACGACGTCGACATCGCCGACCAGATCACCGCCTGCATCGACGCGCGGGCCTGGCTGGACGCGGTGGAACTGAACGCCGAGCGCGGCATCCACGCCCGGCTCGACCCGCGCCGCCTGGACGTGATCATGGCGAACCTGATCGGCAACGCGCTCAAGCACGGCGGGTCGCCGGTGCAGGTGTCGGTGCGTGAGGCGGTCGAGGACGTCGTCATCGAGGTGCGCGACCACGGGCCCGGCATCCCCGAGGACGTCCTGCCGCACGTCTTCGACCGCTTCTACAAGGCGAGCGCCTCCCGGCCGCGCTCCGAGGGCAGCGGGCTCGGCCTGTCCATCGCCATGGAGAGCGCACACATCCACGGCGGCGCGATCACCGCCGCCAACTCCTCCGAAGGCGGTGCGGTGTTCACGCTGTCGCTGCCGCGGGACGCGTCGGAGCTGACGGCGCAGGAGACCGACGAGAAGAAGAACGGCAAGCGCGCGGAGGGGGAGGCCTGATGACCGTACGCCGATGGGCGGCCGTTCCCGTGCTCGCCGTGCTGCTGGCCGGGTGCGGGATCCGGGCCACCGAGGTGCCGACGGACTTCGGGCCCGCGCCGTCGCGCGTGCAGTGCGCGCAGACCGAGCAGGACGCCTCGACGCAGGCCTCGCGCGGGCTGCCGGTCCAGGTCTTCCTGCTGTGCCGCTCGTCGCTGGTGGCCGTCGACCGGACCGTACGGGTGCCCGACGGTGCCGTGGACTCCGAGCGGCGGGTGCTGGTCGCGCAGGAGCTCCTCGACGAGCTGGCCCAGACTCCGTCGGCGGCCGAGAAGGAAGCCGGGTACACCACCGACGTACGCGGCGGCATGACCGTCGACGGCCCGCGCCCCGGCGACCCCGAGGACGCGCTGCGGCTGAGCACCCCGCCCGAGGACCTCACCTCCTACGCCCTCGCCCAGACCGTCTGCACCCTCTCCGACTCCGCCGCGGCCGAGGGCGACGGCTCAGTGATCCTCGGCGGCCCGGACACCGGACCCGTACAGCGCTACGAATGCACCGACGAGGTCCGCTCGAGGCCGGGCACACAGACGCCGCCGTCGACGGGGGTCACGGGCGGCTGACCTCGGTTCGAGCCCTGTGTCGTATGCCTCAAACACTGTGTGTCGACATTGCGGAACCGATCGTGCCGAGGGCCGCGTCTAGGGGGGCGTGCAGCGTGAAGGCTCCATCGGCGGCGGCGCCGCGATTCGCATCCGTGTGGCAGGGGGTGTCCTCCTCGCCGCACACCTCGCGTTCGTCGCCTGGCTCACGCTGCGTCCGCTGGACGTCCCCTGGGTGATGCCCGCCAATCTGCGTCCGTTCGCCGGCATCCGCGCCGATCTGGCGCTGGGCTGGCCGGAGGCGGCCCGGCGCATCGGCGAGGGGCTCGCGCTCCTCGCGCCGCTGGGCGTGCTGCTCCCGCTGGCCCACGGCAGACTCCTCGCCTCCCCGCTCGGCTCCCTGGTCCGTACGATCACCGCGGGCGCCCTGATCTCGCTCGGCATCGAACTCCTGCAGACCGGCGTGCCCGGCCAGATCGTCGACGTCGACTCGCTCCTGCTGAACACGGTGGGCGTCGCCCTCGCGCATCTGACGCTGGTCCCGGCGGGTCGCCTCGCGCTCCGCCGCAGGACCGAGCGCAAACGGCGTACGACCGTCCGCCAGGAGGAGCCGGCTCAGGGTCGCACCCCGACGATTCCCAGGGTCGGGATCGCACCGTAGAGCGACGCTTTGCCCCCTTCGTCGCCGTAGCGTTGAAGACAGATGAGGCCACCACAGAGGGGCCTCGCGTCAACGCACCGCGAGTGAGCCGAAGGGGCGCCCCGGAGGCGAACGAGCCAAACAACACGAAGGAGCCGCAATGACCGCCCTTGCCCGCCCCACCAACGGCCGCATGATCGGCGGAGTGTGCGCTGCGCTGGCACGGCGCTTCGGCACCTCCGCGACCACGATGCGCGTGATCTTCGTCCTGTCCTGTCTGCTGCCGGGCCCGCAGTTCCTGCTCTACATCGCGCTGTGGATCTTCCTGCCCTCGGAGGAGAAGGCCCGCACGTCCTGGTAAGTCCCTGGCGTACTGGTAAGCGCCTTGCGCATCAACGCCGATGGGGCGCACCCCGAGCAACGGGGTGCGCCCCATCGGCGCGCTTCGAGGGCTCAGCTCAGCCCACCGGCACCGCCTGGACCGGCACGGCCTGCACCGGCATCCCGCCGAGCAGCAGGGAGGCCGGGGAGGTGAGGCCCTGGGCCAGGGCCCATCCGGCGAGGGTGGGGCCGGTGACCGGGGTGAGCACGTACGCCCCCTCGACGCCGCGCTCCTTCTCACCGGCCGGCAGGGTCTTGGAGACGTCCTCCGCCGGCAGCGCCGCGGTGACCATCTTGGCGGTGTTCACCACCGACCCGGTGTCCGGAACGACGGCCGGGGCGGCGTGCGCGGCGCCGGTTCCGGCGGCGGCGAAGGCGGCACCGAGCGCGGCGACACCGAGGGTCTTGGCAGCAGACTGCTTCATCGTGAATGCGTCCTTGAATAGGGCCGACGGGGATTTGTTCACAACCGTAAACATCCCTCGCCGCCCACCGCAAATACCGAAATGCGGGCAGGTTGTGAATGCCGTCAGAATTTCGTGTGCGCTGACGCCCCGGAACAGCCCGAGATCAAACCCCGATCAGCCCTCGGATGCCGTAGAACCGCTGGTGGAAGCGTTCTCGCGGAACAGCCATTCGGACTTCAGCTCGGCGTATCCCGGCTTGATGACGTCATTGATCATCGCCAGCCGTTCATCGAAAGGAATGAATGCTGACTTCATAGCATTGACCGAGAACCATTGCATGTCGTCAAGGGTGTACCCGAATGCCTCGACTAGGTGCTCGAATTCCCGGCTCATACTGGTGTGGGACATCAGCCTATTGTCGGTGTTCACCGTGGCCCGGAAATGCAGCCGCCGCAGCAGCCCGATCGGGTGCTCGGCGTACGAGGCCGCGGCGCCGGTCTGCAGGTTGGAGCTGGGGCACAGCTCCAGCGGGACGCGCTTGTCCCGTACGTACGAGGCGAGCCGCCCGAGCTTCACCGAGCCGTCGGCGTGCACCTGGATGTCGTCGATGATCCGCACCCCGTGCCCGAGCCGGTCGGCGCCGCACCACTGGAGGGCCTGCCAGATGGACGGCAGGCCGAAGGCCTCGCCCGCGTGGATGGTGAAGTGGTTGTTCTCGCGCTTGAGGTACTCGAAGGCGTCCAGGTGCCGGGTGGGCGGGTAGCCGGCCTCGGCGCCGGCGATGTCGAAGCCGACGACGCCCAAGTCGCGGTAACGGTTGGCGAGTTCGGCGATCTCCAGGGCGCGGGCGGCGTGCCGCATGGCGGTGAGCAGGGCGCCGACGCGGATGCGGTGGCCGTTCGCGCGGGCGGTCCGCTCGCCTTCCCGGAAGCCCTCGTTGACGGCCTCGACGACCTCTTCGAGGGTGAGCCCGCCTTCGAGGTGCTGCTCGGGCGCGTACCGCACCTCCGCGTACACGACGCCGTCCTCGGCGAGGTCCTCGGCACACTCGGCGGCGACCCGGACGAGCGACTCACGGGTCTGCATGACACCGACGGTGTGGGAGAACGTTTCCAAGTACCGCTCCAGAGAACCGGAGTCGGCGGATTCCCGGAACCAGACGCCGAGCTTGTCCGGGTCGGTCTCGGGGAGCTGGGAGTAGCCCGTCGCGCGGGCGAGGTCGACGATCGTGCCGGGGCGCAGCCCGCCGTCGAGGTGGTCGTGCAGCAGAACCTTGGGTGCCCGGCGGATCTGGTCCGAGCTCGGTGTGTTTCCCATCGGGGCAGTCTGGCTCGTCATTTTCGCACTCTAACTCCTACGCGCGTAGATCGCGCGTCGCGCGAATCCGTCGATACGCAACGGTGACCGTGCGGCAGGGTCGCGTACACCCCCACTTCTGACACTGTTCTGTCATGGCACAGCAAGCGACGCCGGTTCGCACGGCCCGGCTGGGGAGGACGCTCGGCCCGGAGCCGAGGGCGGTCGGCGGGGCGGTGCTGCTGCTCCCCGGCGGCGACGAGGTCTCCGGCCGCCGACCCTCCCCGATGCTGGCAGCCGCGTCCGTACGGGCGTTGGGCCGCCGTCTGGCGCGCGCGGGCCGCGACGAGGGGCTGGTGACCCACGTCGTGCACTACCGCTACCGCGGCTGGAACGGCAGCGAGGCGCATCTCGCCCGCGACGCGTCCTGGGCGGCCAGCGAGGTCGTACGACGCTATGGCGACGTCCCCGTCTGCCTCGCCGGCATCGACATGGGCGGCCGGGCGGCCCTGCGCGCGGCCGGGCACGACGCCGTCAACTCCGTGCTGGCACTCGGCCCTTGGCTGCCGGAGGACGACGTGGCCGCGCCGCCCGAACCGGTGAAGCAGCTCGCCGGGCGGCGGGTGATGATCGTGCACGGCACGAACGACGAGCGCACCGACCCGGAGCTGTCGTTCCGGCTCGCGGAGCGGGCGAAGAAGTCCAACCGGAACGTGTGCCGGTTCGAGGTTCACTCCGATCGTCATGGCTTGCAGCAGCATCGGGATGAAGTGCTGTCTCTTGCGGAGGACTTCGTGATGGGGGCGTTGTTCGGGCGGGCGTTTTCGCGGCCGGTTGAGGATGCGTTTGCGGCTCCGCCTCCTTTGGGGTTGCGCATGCCGCTTGCCTCCGGCTTTGGGCGGTCCCTTCGCCGTTGATGGTTGGGGTGGGTGGGGGTGTGCGGGTTCGTTGTGGCTGGTCGCGCCCACGCGGCGGAGCCGCAAATCGATACAGCCCCGCGCCCCTGAGGGCGATGCGGCTAGGTCGGGAGCAAGTTCCCTCTCTTTGACAGTAGGAACCTCTTGAACGCCGCCACTGGGGGTGTGTCCGGGTGGCCGTCGAGCCACGCGACGCCGATTTCTCGTGCCGCTCTTGGGGCTGTGACCGTCAGTTCTACGACGCCCGGGCGTGGCACGGCGGGCGGCGGTAGGAGGGACACCCCCAGCCCGGCCGCGACCAGGCCCCGCAGGGTCTCCGCCTCCTCTCCCTCGAAGGCGATTCGAGGCTTGAATCCGGCCTCCTTGCAGAGGTCGTCGGTGATGCGGCGGAGGCCGTAGCCGGGTTCGAGGGTGACGAAGGTTTCGTCGGCGGCCTCGGCGAGGCGGATGCGTTTGCGGGTGGCGAGGCGGTGGTCGGCCGGGACGACGAGGCGGAGTTTCTGCTCGTCGAGGCGGCGGGCGACGAGGTCCGGGGCGTCGGGGACGGGTGAGGTGAGACAGAGGTCGAGTTCTCCCGCGCGCAGCCGCTCGATCATCGCCTCGCCGTAGTTCTGGACGAGGCTGAAGCGGACGCGGGGATGGTCGGCGCGGAAGGCGCTGATGAGGCCGGGGACGGTCTCCCACCCCATGGTGTGCAGGAACCCGAACGCGACCTTGCCGGCGGCCGGATCGGCGTCGGCGCGCACCTCGTCGGCGGCGCGCTCGATCTCGGCGAGGGCGCGCTCGACGGAGGTGAGGAAGGTGCGTCCGGCGGGGGTCAGGGACACCGTACGGCCGCGGCGGGCGAACAGGTCGACGCCCAGGTCCTGTTCGAGGCGGACCATGGCTCGGGAGAGGGTGGACTGCGGGACGTTCATCTCCTGCGCGGCCCGGGTCACATGCTCGGTGCGCGCGACGCCGGCGAAGTAGGCGAGGCGGGGAGCGAGCAGCATCGACATGTCTGTCATGGTCGTCATGTCTTCTGTGTCACTGGACGGTGACAGGCGGGCCTGTGACCTCTGCTGATGCACCATGGGAACGATTATGCCGATTCCATGCATTGGACGGATGAGTGCGGGCTCTTTACCTTCGAGGCATGCCTGCTGCCAGTACCGAGGCGTCCACCACCGTGGGCGCCGACTCCGTTGTTCCCGCCGTCTCCTCCGACTCCCGTATGGCTCCGGGCGGGCCCGGCTACCGCCGGATGAGTTTCGCCCTGTTCCTCGCGGGCGTGGCGACCTTCGCGCTGCTGTACTCCACCCAGGCCCTCCTCCCCCTGATCTCCGGCGAGTTCGGGGTGACGGCGAGTGACGCGAGCTGGACGGTGGCGGCGGCGACGGGCGGTCTGGCGCTGTTCGTCCTTCCGATGAGCGCGCTGTCGGAGCGTTATGGCCGTCGTACGGTCATGACGGCGTCGCTGGTGGTGGCGGTGACGGTCGGGATGCTGGTCCCGTTCGCCCCCTCGCTGCCCGCGCTGGTCGCGCTGCGGGCGTTGCAGGGCGCGGCGCTGGCGGGGCTTCCGGCCTCCGCGACGGCGTATCTGGCGGAGGAGGTCCGGCCGAAGGCGCTGGTGACCGCCATCGGTCTGTTCGTCGCGGGCAACAGCGTCGGCGGGATGAGCGGCCGGGTCATCACCGGGTGGGTCGCGCAGGAGTGGGGCTGGCGGGTCGCGGTGGGCGTGATCGGCGCGCTCGCCGTGGCCTGCGCGGTGGCGTTCCGTCTGCTGCTGCCCTCCCCGAAGCACTTCAGGCCGGGCTCGCTACGGCCCCGCGTGCTGGCCCGCACGGTGCGCGATCACCTCGCCAACCCGTTGCTGTGCCGTCTGTACGCGATCGGCGCGCTGTTCATGACCGTCTTCGGCGGCGTGTACACGGTGATCGGCTACCGCCTGACCGAGGAGCCGTTCAGCCTCCCGCAGGGCATCGTCGGCTCCATCTTCCTGGTCTACCTGGTCGGCACGGTGTCGGCGTCCACGGCCGGGCGCCTGGTGGGCCGCCTGGGCCGCAGGGGTGCGCTGTACCTGGCCGGCGGCACGACGGCGACGGGCCTCCTGCTGTCCATCGCGGACTCGCTCCCCCTCGTCCTGCTCGGCCTGATCCTCATCACGGCAGGCTTCTTCGCGGGCCACGCGGTGGCGTCCTCGGCGGTCAGCAAGACGGCGACCACGGGCCGCGCCCAGGCCTCGGCCCTGTACCAGTCGGCGTACTACATCGGCTCCAGCGCGGGCAGCACGGCCGGAGCGGTGGCCTTCCACGCAGGGGGCTGGGCCGGGACCGTCGGGGTCGGACTGCTGGCGGTACTCGGCGTCGTGACCATCACGGTGTTCGGATCCGTCGCAGCGGCAAGGGTCGCCGCACGACGGGACCCGGCGACGGCGCACTGAGACGCCGGGTCCGACAACGGATTTTCCTCGCCCCCGCCGCCCCTACCCGTCCCATCCCTGGGGGCTGCCGCCCCCAGACCCCCGCTTCGGCCTGAACGGCCTCGTCCTCAAACGCCGGACGGGCTGAATGATGCCGACCCGGCGCTGAAAATCCAGCCCCTCCGGCGTTTGAGGAGCGGGGGTCCAGGGGGCAGAGCCCCCTGGCGGGGTCGAAGGGGCGGAGCCCCTGGGGGATGGGACGGGTAGGGGCGGCGGGGGCGAACTCTCCTGACCTGCACGTTCATCCACTCCGCACGCCATTGTCAGTGGGCTGCGGTAGCTTCCGAAGTGCTGGACGCAATGAGGCGTACGACACAGGCACGGCCACAGGGGTGGGTGGACGATCGATGACCGACATCACGACGACAACAGACCTGGACACCAAGCTCGAAGCACACCGGACCGAGCTGACCGGCTACTGCTACCGCATGCTCGGCTCGAGCTTCGAGGCGGAGGACGCGGTGCAGGACACCCTCATCCGAGCCTGGCGCAGCTACGACAAGTTCGAAGGCCGCTCCAGCGTCCGCTCCTGGCTCTACAGAATCGCGACGAACGTCTGCCTGGACATGCTCACCGCAGGCAACAAACGCGCCCGGCCGATGGACCTCACCGACTCCACCCCTCTCGCCCAGGCCGCCCTCTCCCCCCGCCCGGACAACACCTGGCTGGAGCCCATGCCGGACGCCCGCGTGCTCCCCACCACCGCCGACCCGGCGGAGGCGGCCATCGCCAAGGAGTCCGTGCGGCTCGCGTTCATGGCCGCCCTCCAGCAACTCCCGCCCAAGCAGCGCGCGGTGCTGATCCTGCGCGAGGTCCTGGCCTGGAAGGCGAGCGAGGTCGCCGAACTGCTCGGCACGACGGTCGCGTCGGTCAACAGCGCGCTGCAGCGGGCGCGGGCGACGCTCGCGGAGCGGGAGCAGCCGGGTGCGGATGCCACCGTCTCCGACCCGCTGGACGAGGAGCAGCAGAAGCTCCTGGAGCGCTATGTCGCGGCGTTCGAGGGCTATGACATGACGGCCCTGACGGCGTTGCTGCACGAGGACGCGATCATGACGATGCCGCCGTTCGACCTGTGGCTGACCGGCGTCAAGGACATCACCGGCTTCATGACGACGCTCGGTGCCCCGTGCGCCGGCTCCCATCTGGTGCCGGTCCAGGTCAACGGCCTGCCGGGCTTCGCCCAGTACAAGCCGGACCCGGAGAAGGGCGGCTTCACCCCGTGGGCGGTGCAGGTCCTGGAGATATCAGACGGCCGGATCACCGGGTTCCACTGCTTCCTGGACACCGAACGCTGGTTCCCGCTGTTCGGGCTGCCCCTCCATGTCGAAGCGGAGACCGACCAGGTCGAGGAGGGCGTGTAGGGCGGGGGCTGGATCGCGGAGCCGGATGCGGCCTCCGGCCCGCCGGGCGGCGAGTTCCAGCCGGGCCAGCAGGTCGACGGTGCCGAGCCCCGGCGGTCCGAGCCCGCCGACGTCGCACACCACGACCCCGGCCTCCGTCGCCTCCAGCAGCGCCCGCACGTCGTCGCACAGCCCTGTCACCTCGTCCCTGGTGACGGGGCCGGTCAGCACGAGTACTGCGGGTGTCATGGCGTCCACGAGCGGTAGACCGGGCGGGCGGGCGTAACTCATCGGGGCGCCGCGCTGGACGTGCCGTACACCCACACCGCAGGCTGCCGTACACCCGCGCGCGGCCCGCGAAGGATCACATTGACCTGCGTCCCGCCTTCCCCGGAGGGTTGGGTGCATGCTCCATGAATCAGCACCTCCGGCGATACCCCACGGCTTCCTCACCGCTGAGGAGGCGCTGTGCAGGGGGTGCTGACGGGCTTCGCGGTGATCGCGGTCGTCATCGCGGTGGGCTATGTGCTCGGCCGCCGCGGTCACCTCGGCGAGCATGGCCGCGAGGTACTGACCAAGCTGGCCTTCCACGTGGCGTCCCCGGCGTTGCTGTTCACCACGCTCGCGCAGACCGACCTGTCGGTGGTCTTCTCCAGCCGTCTGCTGGTGACCGCGCTGAGCACGGCAGCGGCGGCGGGCGTGTTCATCGCGGTGGGTGCCGTACGCGGCTGGGGCCCGGGGCGTACGACGATCGGCGCGCTGTGCTCCAGCTACGTCAACTCGGGCAACCTCGGCATCCCGATCGCGGTGTACGTCCTGGGTGACGCCTCGCTGGTGGCGCCGGTGCTGCTGTTCCAGCTCCTGCTGCTGACGCCCATCGCGCTGACGGTGCTGGACCTCTCGACCGCCCGGGACGGCAAGGAGCCGCTGTGGCTGAGGCTCCTGACGCCGCTGCGCAATCCGATCGCCCTGGGTTCGCTGGCCGGCGTCGCGGTCTCGGCGACCGGCCTCCGCGTCCCGGCCCCCGTCATGGACCCCGTGACCCTGATCGGCAACATGTCGGTCCCCGCCGTCCTGCTCGCCTTCGGCATCTCCCTGTGCGGCAGCACGATGCCCGGCCGGGGTCCGGACCGGCATCTGGTCCTGCTGTCGGTGGCGCTGAAGTCGGTGGGCCAGCCCGCGGCGGCCTGGGCACTCGCGGCCGGCGCCTTCGGCCTCCACGGCGCCCAACTCCTCGACGTGGTCGTCACGTCGGCACTCCCGGCCGCGCAGAACCTCTTCACCTACGCGTCGAGATACCGGGTGGCCGAGCGACTCGCACGCGACTCGATCCTGCTGTCGACGGCGCTCTCGGTACCGGTCCTGGTGGTCGTCGCGACCCTGCTCGGCTGAGGGCACGCAGGCGAAAGGGGCCGGAGCCCGAAGGTTCCGGCCCCTTTAGGGCCTGGCGAAGTCGGCTGCGGTTCGGGCAGCGCCCGAAGGGGCGCGGGGCTGTATCAATGTGCGGCTCCGCCGCGATGGGGGTCCCCCCGCTCGAGCGAATTCGAGAGTGGGGGAGCGACCAGCCACGATGGTGCCGCAGACGATCGACGGCCCGTCACGGCACTTCCAGCGGAGCGCTCAGGCGCGTCAGGCAATACGCTCCCGCACCACCGGCGACGCCTTGAAGTCCGTCCCCGCCGCCGAGACGTCGTACGAACCCTCCACCGCCTCCAGGGCGTACGCGAAGCGTTCCGGCGTGTCCGTGTGCAGGGTCAGCAGGGGCTGGCCCTCGGTCACCGTGTCTCCCGGCTTGGCGTGCAGCTCCACGCCCGCGCCCGCCTGGACCGGGTCCTCCTTGCGGGCACGCCCCGCGCCGAGGCGCCAGGCGGCGACGCCGATGTCGTAGGCGTCGAGGCGGGTCAGGACGCCGGAGGCGCTCGCCTTCACCACGTGCTGCTCGCGCGCCACCGGCAGTTCCGCGTCCGGGTCGCCGCCCTGTGCCGCGATCATGCGCCGCCAGACGTCCATCGCGGAGCCGTCGGCCAGGGCCTTCGCCGGGTCGGTGTCACGGATGCCCGCCGCGTCGAGCATTTCGCGGGCCAGGGCGATGGTCAGCTCCACGACGTCCGAGGGGCCGCCGCCCGCCAGGACCTCGACCGACTCCCGGACCTCAAGGGCGTTACCGGCCGTCAGGCCCAGCGGGGTCGACATGTCCGTCAGGAGCGCGACCGTCTTGACGCCGTGGTCGGTGCCCAGGCCCACCATCGTGGACGCCAGTTCCCGCGCGTCCTCGATGGTCTTCATGAACGCGCCCGTGCCGACCTTGACGTCCAGGACGAGCGAGCCCGTGCCCTCGGCGATCTTCTTCGACATGATCGAGGAGGCGATCAGGGGGATCGCCTCGACCGTGCCGGTCACATCGCGCAGGGCGTACAGCTTCTTGTCCGCGGGGGCCAGGCCGTCGCCCGCCGCGCAGATAACCGCGCCGACGCCGTCCAGCACGGACAGCATCTCCTCGTTCGAGAGCAGCGCCCGCCAGCCGGGGATCGACTCCAGCTTGTCCAGTGTGCCGCCGGTGTGGCCGAGGCCTCGGCCCGACAGCTGGGGCACGGCCGCCCCGCACGCCGCGACCAGCGGGGCCAGCGGAAGCGTAATCTTGTCGCCGACCCCGCCCGTCGAGTGCTTGTCAGCCGTGGGACGGGACAGCGACGAGAAGTCCATGCGCTCGCCGGAGGCGATCATCGCGGCCGTCCAGCGGGCGATCTCCCGGCGGTTCATGCCGTTGAGCAGGATCGCCATCGCGAGCGCGGACATCTGCTCGTCGGCGACCTCCCCGCGGGTGTACGCGTCGATGACCCAGTCGATCTGCACGTCGCTGAGTTCACCGCGGTCCCGCTTGGTACGGATGACGGAGATGGCATCCGTCGACAAAGCAGCCATGGCGTTCCTTCCGAAAAGAGCAAGAAAGTGCGCGGCCCCTCCGATCCGGTTCGAAGGGGCCGCACGGGAGTTACTTGGCGAGGTGCCCCGGCCCGAAGGCCTGCGGCAGCATCTGAGACAGCGGCAGGATGCCCGCCGGTGTCTCAAGCAGCAGGTCCGGGCCGCCGAACTCGTACAGCAGCTGCCGGCAGCGGCCGCACGGGACGAGGATGTCGCCCTTGCCGTCGACGCAGGTGAAGTGCGTCAGCCGGCCGCCGCCGGTGCGCTGCAGCTCCGAGACGAGCCCGCACTCGGCGCACAGCCCGAGCCCGTAGGAGGCGTTCTCGACATTGCAGCCGGAGACCGTGCGGCCGTCGTCGACCAGGGCGGCGACGCCGACCGGGTAGCCCGAGTAGGGGGCGTACGCATGGGACATGGCGTCCCTCGCCACCGACCGCAGGGCCTCCCAGTCGACGGTCACTTGCCTTGTCCCTTCCGGTACGGCATGCCGTCCGCCTTCGGCATGCGCAGCCGCTGGGCGGACAACGCGAGGACGATCAGCGTGATGACGTACGGCGTGGCCGAGACGACCTGGTTGGGAACCTCGTTGGTGCCGGCGTACCAGGCGAACACCAGGCCGCCGATGAGCAGGGTGACCGCGGACGAGGTGTACTTCTTCCGGAACGCCAGCCAGATCGCGCCGATGACCAGCAGCAGCGCCCCGAGCAGCAGCAGCGCGTGGACGTTCTCGGAGCCGCCGCGCAGGTTGAGGCTGTCGGTGTAGCCGAACAGGCCCGCGCCGATGGCGAGTCCGCCCGGCATCCAGTTACCGAAGATCATCGCGGCGAGGCCGATGTAGCCGCGACCGCTGACCTGGCCCTCCAGATAGAAGGGGTTGGCGACGATGGAGAGGAACGCGCCACCGAGGCCCGCCAGACCGCCCGAGATGATGACGGCCAGGTACTTGTACTTGTAGACGTTCACACCGAGCGACTCGGCGGCGACCGGGTTCTCACCGCAGGACCGCAGCCGCAGACCGAACGCCGTGCGCCACAGGATCCACCAGGTCGCGGGGATCAGCGCGACGGCGATCAGGGTCAGCCAGGAGACATTGGTGATCAGGCCGCCGAGCAGTCCGGCGACGTCGGAGATGAAGAACCAGCCCTTTTCGTTGAGGTCCCGCAGGCCGTCGGAGAGACCTGGCACCGTGAAGTTGCCGAGCGAGTCGATCGCCGGGGACTGCTTGGCGGAGCCGCCCTCGTGGCCCTCGAAGGCGAGAGGCGCGAGATAGCGGGTGGCGCCCAGGGCGAGGATGTTGATGGCCACACCGGAGACGATGTGGTTGACGTTGAAGGTGACGGTGACGAGGGCGTGCAGCAGACCGCCGACGCAGCCGCCGATGATGCCGACGAGGACACCGGTCCACGGGCCCCACTGGAACCCGGCCCAGGCGCCGAACCAGGTGCCGAGGATCATCATGCCCTCGAGGCCGATGTTGACGACGCCCGCGCGCTCGGCCCACAGACCGCCGAGACCGGCGAGACCGATCGGCACGGCGAGCTGGAGCGCGGTGGACATCTGGCTGACGTTGGTGATGCCGTCGGCGCCGGTGATGATGCGGACGATCGAGGTCAGCGCCAGGGCTCCGGCGATGACCAGCAGCACGACGGGCCACGACAGGCGCCGGCCGGTCGGCGCCGCGGGCTGCAGCGTGGGCTGGTTGACGTCGGTCGCCGAGATGGGGGCGGTCATCGGCCAGCCACCTCCTTCGTGGTGTTGGTGGCGCCGAGGACGTGACCGGCGGCCAGTTCAGCGCCGACGCGGCGCTGCTGGCGGCGCAGACCCCATTCGCGTACGGCCTCATAGGAGACGACGACCGAGAGCACGATCAGGCCCTGCATGATGACCGCGATCTCCTTGTCGTAGTCGTGGAAGTCCAGCTCGGGCGAGGCCTTGTCGAGCCAGGCCCACAGCAGGGCGGCGAAGGCGATGCCGACCGGGCTGTTGCGGCCGAGCAGGGCGATGCCGATACCGAGGAAGCCGATGCCGGTGGGGAAGTTGAGGTTGTAGGTGTGGGCGTCGCCGAGCAGGATCGGCAGGCCCGCGAGACCGGCGAGGCCGCCGGAGAGCAGCATGGCGGTGAGCACCATGCGCTTGGGGTCGACACCGCTGGCCGCGGCGGCGGTCTCCGAGGCGCCGGAGGCGCGCAGGTCGAAGCCGAACCGGGTGCGGTTGAGGGTGACCCAGAAGGCGATGCCGAGCACCACGGCGAGGATCACCAGGCCGTAGATCTCGCCCGCGTCGCCCATGTCGATGCCCGGCACCCAGCCGGACTCGTGCATCTCGCCGGTGGTGTTGTTGTTGCCGACCTTCACACCGAAGACGTTCGGCAGCCACAGGTAGGCGATGACGGAGGTGGCGATCGCGTTCAGCATGATCGTCGCGACGACCTCGCTGACGCCCCGGGTGACCTTGAGGACACCGGCGATACCGGACCAGAAGGCGCCGGTGCAGACGGCGGTCAGGAGGAGCAGCGGGATCTGCAGGGCGGCCGGCAGATCGGCGTGGGCGCCGACGATCGCGGCCATCATGGCGGCGAGCTGGTACTGGCCGTCGACGCCGATGTTGAACAGGTTCATCCGGAAGCCGATGGCCACCGCGAGCGCCGCGATGTAGTACATCGAGGCCTGGTTGATGACCAGGACCTGGATGTCGGAGAACCCGATCTGCTCGAACATGATCGTGAACGGCTCGACCGGGTTCTTGCCCGAGGCGATCAGCACGATCGAGCTCAGCGCGAAGGCCACGGCGAGCGCGATGACCGGTCCGGCCACCGCGAGGAGCACGCGCTCCTTGTCGAACTTCTTCATTTCAGCGGGCCTCGTCTTCGCCGGGCTCGGGGGCGTCTTCGGGGGTTTCCTCGTGCTCCAGATGACCGGTGGCCGCACCGGTCATGGCCGAGCCGAGCTCCTCCGGGGTGATGGTGGCCGGATCGGCGTCGGCGACCAGCTTGCCGTTGTAGATCACGCGGAGGGTGTCGGACAGGCCGATCAGCTCGTCCAGATCGGCGGAGATCAGCAGCACCGCAAGCCCCTCCCGCCGCGCCTCGCGAATGTGATCCCAGATGGCGGCCTGCGCACCGACGTCCACACCGCGGGTGGGGTGGGAGGCGATGAGGAAGCGCGGCTTGTGGGTCATCTCGCGGCCGACGATCAGCTTCTGCTGGTTGCCTCCGGACAGGGAGGAGGCGGTGACGTCGATGCCGGGGGTGCGGACGTCGTACGCCTCGACGATCCGGCGCGTGTCCTCCTGCGCGGCCTTCGGATCGAGCCATACGCCCTTGGCGTTCGGCTTCTCGGTGACGTGCCCGAGGATGCGGTTCTCCCAGAGCGGCGCCTCCAGGAGCAGTCCATGGCGGTGCCGGTCCTCGGGGATGTACCCGATGCCCTGCTCACGGCGCTTACGGGTGGTCCAGCCGGTGATCTCCTCCTCCGCCAGCGTGATGGTGCCGGAGTCGGCGGCCTTGAGCCCGATGAGCGCGTCGACCAGTTCGGTCTGCCCGTTGCCCTCGACACCGGCGATACCGAGCACCTCACCGGCGTGAATGGTGAAGGTGATGTCGTCGAGCAGCGCCTTGCCCCCGAACGCCTCCAGCCGCAGCTTCTCCACGCTGATGACCGGACGGTCGGTGACGGTCGACTCGGCGGTCTCCGGCGTGGGCAGCTCGCTGCCGACCATCATCTCGGCGAGCTGACGCGAGGTGGTCTCGGCGGGAACAGCGGTCCCCACAGTGGTCCCCCGCCGGATGACGGTGATCTCGTCGGCGACCGACAGCACCTCGCCCAGCTTGTGCGAGATGAAGATGACCGACAGCCCCTCGGCCCGCAGCTCACGCAGATTGTCGAACAGAGCGTCGACTTCCTGCGGCACAAGCACAGCCGTCGGCTCGTCCAGAATCAGAGTGGTCGCACCCCGATAAAGAACCTTCAGAATCTCCACCCGCTGCCGGGCGGCGACGCCGAGCTCCTCCACGAGCACATCGGGCCGCACCCCCAGCCCGTACCGCTCGGAGATCTCCTTGATCTTCCGCCGGGCCCTGCCCCCGATGCCGTACAGCTTCTCGCTGCCCAGCACCACGTTCTCGAGGACGGTCAGATTGTCGGCGAGCATGAAGTGCTGGTGCACCATGCCGATGCCGCGGGCGATGGCGTCGGCGGGACTGCCGAAGCTGACCTGCTCACCGTCGATCGCGATGGTGCCCTCGTCCGGTTTCTGCATGCCGTAGAGGATCTTCATCAGCGTCGACTTGCCGGCGCCGTTCTCTCCGACGAGGGCGTGGACGGTGCCCTTGCGGACCGTGAGGTGGATGTCGTGGTTGGCCACGACGCCCGGGAAACGCTTTGTGATCCCGGCGAGCTCGACGGCGGTCACCTGACCGTTGACCGCCGCGCCGGCCGGAGGGCTGCTGGACGCGTTGATGGCGCACTCTCCTGGGGACGGGGGTCGTCTACGCGCGTAGCGCCCCTACGGCATTCAAAGGGGCCGACGCATTCGCTGACAACGGGGTACGGGGAGAAGCCTCCCCGTACCCCGTTGAGCGGACGTAACCCCGCGGTTACACGCTGCTCAGGGTCTCGATATTCAGCTGGACTTGACCTTGATCTCGCCGCTGATGATCTTCTCCTTGGCCGTCTGGATGGCTTCCTGGAGGGCGGCGTCGTCCGCGAACTTCGGGTTGGAGTCCGCGAGGCCGACCTCGCCGCTCTTCAGATCGCCACGAACGATACCGGTCTCGGGCTTACCGTCCTCGACCGACTTCGCCAGGTTGTAGACCGCCTTGGCGACGTCCTTGGTCGCCGAGGTCAGGATGGATTCCTTGTACGTGGCGAGCGCTGCCTGCTTGTACTGGTCGGAGTCGACACCGATCGCCCACACCTTGTTGGCGGCGGCGGCTTCGATCACACCCTGCCCCGACAGACCGGCCGCCGCATACACGACATCGGCCTTCTTCTCGATCTGCCCCTCGGCGGCCGACTTGCCCTTGTCGGGGCTGGAGAAGCCGCCTTCCTCCGCGGTCTGCGTCAGGTACTGCGACAGAACCTTGACCTTCGGGTCGGTGTCCTTGACGCCCTGCGCGAAGCCGGCCTGGAACTTGTGGATCAACGGAATATCCACACCACCCACAAAGCCCACGGTGTTGGTCTTGGTGCTCTTGGCGGCCGCCACACCGGCGAGGTAGGAGGCCTCCTCCTCGGAGAACACCAGGTCGGCCACGTTGTCCGCCTGGACCTGGGAGTCGTCGACGATGCCGAACGTCGTGTCCGGATACTTCTCGGCGACCTCCTTGACGGCCGGCGCGTACGCGTAGCCGACACCGATCACCGGGTTGTACCCCTGCTTCGCCAGGGAGGCCAGCCGCTGAGCCTTGTCGGCGTCCGTCTCCCCGTCCGTGGGCTCGACGTCGTCCGTCTCGTACCCGAACTCCTTCTTCGCCCTCTCCAGCCCCGCGTACGCGGCGTCGTTGAAGGACTGGTCGCCCTTGCCGCCGACGTCGTACGCGATGGCGAGGCCCTTGTCGCCGTCCGACTCCGACGAGGCGGAGGTGGACGTACCGCCACAGGCGGACAGAACGAGGGCGAGGGAGGCGGTCGCTGCGCCCGCGACCGCGAGGCGGGAAACCCGGCGCATGTTGTGGTGCTCCTGTCGTACGAGCGCCGGACGGATCGGCTACGGCGCTGGCTTCGCCGCAGATTAACGCGCGTAGACAAGCCTGAAAACCCCTTCTGTCCACCTTGTTACCCGCCCGTGCCCTGCGCTTCGCGGAGGGCGGCGCTGACGGGTGCCGCGGGTTGGTGCCGGCCAGGGGGTCGGTCACGCAGCCCGGCGCCGACAGGGTGCCGTGGGTTGGTGCCGGCCGGGGGTGGGTCGCACAGCCCGGCGCCGACGGGGCGCCGCCTGCGCCCACCCGTGCCGCCCCAGGCGGCACGCATGCCCGCAGCTTGGCGGAAGGGCAGCTCGCAGCTTGGCGGGACGGCAGCTCGCAGCTTGGCGGGGCGGCAGCCCGTGGGCGGGACGGTGCGGCCGCCTGCTGAGTGGGCGCCGCCCCCGCCACACGACTGCCCGCGCCCTGACGGGGTGGGACCGTGCTCCCGCAGTCGCGCGCGGCGGGAAGGGGACGGGGTGGGGGGTGTCCGCCCGCAGCGGCGGGCGTCAACGCGGGGTACCTGCGGAGAAGCGGCAACCGCCCGACCGAGGACGGACACCCCCACCCCGGCCCCGACCCACCCCCCACCGGCAGGCGCTACGCGCACCCCCAACCAGCCGCAGCCCCGCCGGGAGGCACTCCGCACCCCCACACAACGCGAAGCGGGCCGGCACCCCATCGGATGCCGGCCCGCTCCACGTCAATCCAACCGCGGACTACTCGGTCTTGACCTTGATGGACCCGTCGATGATCGCCGCCTTCGCCTTGGCCACCGCGTCCGACAGACCCGCGATCTTCGCGAACTCCGGGTTGCTCTCGGCGAGCCCGACGCCGTTCACCTTCAGGTCGAAGGTCTGGACACCCGCCAGCGGCTTACCGTCCTCGACCGACTTCGACAGCGCGTACACCGCACCGCCGACATCCTTCAGAGCCGACGTCAGGATGTAGTTCTTGTACTGCGCCAGCGCCGCCTGCTTGTACTGGTCGGAGTCGACCCCGATCGCCCACACCTTGGCCTTCGCCGCAGCCTCGATCACACCCTGCCCGGACAGCCCGGCAGCCTGGTAGACGACATCGGCCTTCTTCTCGATCTGACCCTCGGCCGCGGCCTTGCCCTTGTCGGGGCTGGAGAAGCCACCCTCCTCGGCGGTCTGCGTCAGATACTGCGAGACGACCTTGACCTTCGGGTTGGTCTCCGCGACGCCCTGCTTGTAGCCGGCCTCGAACTTGTGGATCAGCGGGATGTCGACACCGCCGACAAAGCCAACCGTGTTGGTCTTCGTCGCCTTCGCCGCGGCGACACCGGCGAGGTAGGAGGCCTGCTCCTCGGCGAAGACGAGAGACGCGACATTGTCGCCCTCGACGACCGAGTCCACGATGCCGAACGTGGTGTCCGGGTACTTCGAGGCCACGGCCTCCATCGCGGGACCGTAGGCGAACCCGATGCCGATCACGGGGTTGTAGCCCTGCTTGGCCAGCGAGGACAGCCGCTGCTCCTTGTCCGCATCGGTCTCGCCCTCGGTCGGCTCGACGTCGTCCGTCTTGTAGCCGAACTCCTTCTGAGCCTTCTGCAGGCCCGCGTACGCGGCGTCGTTGAAGGACTGGTCGCCCTTGCCGCCGATGTCGTACGCGATGGCGAGACCCAGATCCTCCTTGGCCTCGTCACCACTGTCACTGCTGGTGCCACCGCATGCGGTCGCGGCGAGTGCGAGCGACGCGACCCCCACCGCGACGCGGGTCAGTTTGGATATCCGACGCATCGTGAAGTTCCCCATTCTCCAAGCCCCGCAGTGGGTGCTGAGTTCGGCGCACAGTAACGCGCGTAGACACTCCTGGGAACGGGGTTTCGCGTGGCCGTTATCCATTCGTGCCGATGGCCGGTTACGTCCTTGTGAACCACCGGATCGAAAGGTGTTCTTGGGACACCGCACCCCATGGGTCCCGCACGCTCCGTGTACCGGGGGTGCCGTCAGCGTGATGGCGCCCGGACATGAACGCCATGCGCTCAGGCTGCCCCCGCGATCCCCCGTCCGCAACCGGAACGAACCACCACCAGCCGCGCGCCCTACACCCGCCCGCCCTACACCCCGCCCTCAAGCAGCGCGGCCGCCGTGAACAGCTCCACACCCACCGTGATCGCCGACTCGTCGGCGTCGAAGTCCCCCTGATGCAGATCGCGCACGGTCCGCTCCCCCGGCGTCCGCACCCCGAGCCGGGCCATGGCCCCCGGCACATGCTCCAGGTACCAGGAGAAGTCCTCGCCACCGAGAGACTGCTCGGTGTCCTCCACGGCCTCGACACCGCGCCGCGCGACCATGGCGTCCCGCAGCAGCTCGGTGACGCCCGCGTCGTTGACGACGGGCGGCACGCCCCGCACATAGTTGATCTCGGACTTGGCCCGGTACAGATTGGCGATCTCGTCGATCGCCGCATGCACGATGTCCGGCGCCTGCCGCCACGCCTCGATGTCCAGGCACCGCACGGTCCCGGACAGTTCGGCGTGCTGCGGAATGACGTTGGGAGCGTGGCCGGACTCGACCCGCCCCCAGGTCACGGCGAGTCCACTACGCGAATCGACGCGCCGCGAAACAAGAGCGGGCACATCGGTGACGACCCGAGCCGCCGCAGTCACCAAATCAGTCGTCAGATGAGGCCGAGCGGTATGCCCACCGGGCCCATCCAGAGCGATCTCCAGCCGATCACAAGCGGACGTGATCGCCCCGGCCCGCAACCCGATCTTCCCGGCATCCACCCGCGGGTCACAGTGCACGGCGATGATCCGCCCCACACCCTCCAGCACGCCGCACTCGATGGCATCGGCGGCACCCCCGGGCAGCACCTCCTCCGCGGGCTGGAACAGCAGCCGCACGGGCCGCGGCAGCTTCCCCTGCCGGTGCAGCTCGGCCAGCACGAGCCCGGCGCCCAGCACCACGGTCGTATGCACATCGTGCCCGCACGCATGCGCCCGATCGGGCACGGTCGAGCGGTACGAGCACTCGCTCTTCGTGTCCGGAATGGGCAGCGCGTCGATGTCGGCGCGCAGCGCGAGCATGGGGTGTACGCCGTCCAGGTCACCGATGTCGCAGACGAGCCCGGTCCCGATGGCCAGCACGCGCGGGGCGAGGCCGGCCTTCTCGAGCCGTGCCTTGATGGCCGCGGTGGTGCGGAACTCCTGGTTGCCCAGCTCCGGATGCATGTGCAAGTCGCGCCGGAAGGCGACGAGTTCGGCACGCAGCGCCTCGGGCAGCGTGCCGGCGAGCACGGCTTCCCCGGGGAGATCGGCCTCGGACTCCAGTGACATCAGTTGCTTCACCCTCTGAAGGGTAGGACGCCCGGGTGGCCAACTGACCCACGATCAACAAAAGTTCAACCTGTTAGGGGAAGAAAATCTGGCCGCCAGACGCATGGCTTTCGACTGAGATGGGTAAACTCGTCCG
The DNA here is from genome assembly GCF_036014015.1 of Streptomyces sp. NBC_00457. NCBI lineage: Bacteria > Bacillati > Actinomycetota > Actinomycetes > Kitasatosporales > Streptomycetaceae > Streptomyces > Streptomyces sp. NBC_00457. The sequence goes on from NZ_CP107905.1 coordinate 4,328,174, forward strand.
ACTTCCGGCCGAGTGGATCATGAGATCCGGTTACCCACTCTCCACGGATACCACGCCCACCGCGCCCCCGGCGGTTCTGTTCACCTGTCGGAACGGCGGCCCGAGCCCGGCCCACCCCGCCCGACCTGGGCCCCGACCACGCCCCCACGACCCCCCGACCGCGGCTCCACCCGGCGCACGACGAACACTCCACGCCCCCGCGACCACGCCCCCACCAGGCAAGCACGCACCAAGCCCACCCGCGACCGGCGAGCGACCAGCCGGAACACGACCGGCAAACGGGCAGCCGGAACGCGATCGGCAAGCGGGCAGCCGGGAAACAGCCGGCACCGGACAGGCAGCAGTCAGCCGAACCGGCCCCCCGACCCCGCCCGCCCCCACTAGCGTGCGCCCCGTGAACCCCGAAACCCCCGCTTTCCTCCACGCGACCCGGACCTCGTACGACGCCATAGCGGGCCCGTACAGCGACCGTCTCGCCGACCATCTGGCCGACCTGCCCCTGGACCGGGCCCTGCTCACCGGCTTCGCCGAACTGGTGAAGGGCGCGGCGCCGCATCCCGTGGCCGACATCGGCAGTGGCCCGGGTGCCGTGACCGCCCGCCTGAACGACCTCGGCCTGCCGGTGTTCGGCATCGACCTCTCGCCGCGCATGGTGGCGCTGGCCACCCGGACGTACCCCGAACTCCGTTTCCACGTGGGCTCGATGACGTCGCTGGACCTTCCGGACGAGACCCTGGGCGGCATCGTCGCGCTCTACTCGCTGATCCACATCCCCGACGATCATCTGCCGACGACGTTCGCGGAGTTCCATCGCGTCCTGGTCCCCGGCGGCCATGTGCTGCTCGCCTTCCAGACCGGCGACCACGACGGCTCCGAACACCTCACGGAACGCTTCGGACAGCAGATCGCGCTCGACTGCTACTGGCGCACCCCGGAGACGGTGGCCGACCACCTGACCAAGGCGGGCCTCGACGCCCGCGCACGCGTCGTCCGCGAACCCCACGAGGACGAGAGCCGCCCCCGCGCGTTCCTCCTGGCCCGCAAGCCGGCGTAGCGCACGCGGCCCTGCACCGGCCACACCGCCGTGACCGCCGTGACCGCCGTGACCGCCGTGACCGCCGACAGTCGGCGCACGTCCCGTGCCGTCCCGTCACCCCCGGCAAAAACCTGCGCACGAGGCGAGCCGGCCCACAGCCGGCACAGCTCAACAGTCCGTACCGGCCGCGCCGACGTCACACCGCCGTGACCGCCGACAGCCGGTGCACGTCCCGTGCCGTGCCGGTGACCCCTGACAGGAACCCCTGTGCGCGGGGCGAGGCGTTCTCCGTCAGCCAGGCGGGGTCGATGTCGCACACGGCGACGCGGACCTCCGTGCCGGACAGGGCGAGGGGGAGGGTGTGGACGACGGTGGAGGGGAAGCTGAGGATCGTCCGGCCGATGGGCCCGCGCCGGGCGATCAGCTCCAGCGGAAGGTCCGGTCGTACGATCTCCAGTCCCGTCTCGACGGCCAGCCGATGGAGCTTCTCCGTGCCCTCCCGGCGGTGGGCGAAGTAGCGGGTGGCGCCGTGGGCCTTGGCCAGGGAGCGGACGGCCTCCAGATAGCTGTCGCCGTCCACGACGCCGGTCTCGACCAGCGAGGTGCCGACCATGTCCGCGCCCTTGGTGATCCGGGGCGGGCCGAAGCGGAAGCGGGTCCAGGCGAAGGTGTTCGCGGTGACCGTCACTCCGGCCGGGGTGTCCGCCATCGGCATGGACGAGAAGATCTCCACCCGGCGCTTCTCGCTGGGCGTGAGGCGGCGGCGGGCCGAGGACGACACCGGGGCGAAGATCAGGTCCCTGGGCCCGGGGCGGCCGCCCTTGCGGTGCCAGCGCACCAGGCGCTCACCGCTGGCCAGCTGGGCGACGAACTCCATCGTCGCCGTGCCGTCGTCGACGACCACCAGGTCACGTGCCTTGGTGATGGTCAGCAGCAGCTGGACGTAACGGGAGAAGGGATCGCCGAGGACGATCCGGTCGGCCCGGCGGAGCATGCCCGTCAGACCGCCGATGGTCTGGAACGGCGCCATGGCGCCGCCCCGCGCCTCCTCCCAGCGGACCTCGTGGCCCTCCTGACGGGCCAGCTCGGACATCCGTCGCAGCTGGCCGCGGGTCATCGGGTCGATCGGGGACAGGACCACCAGGGTGAGCCCCGCGTCGGGGCCCTCCTGGGTGTGCGGAGCCTGGGCATGCGCCCACTCCAGCACGTTCAGGAGCTGTACCGGACTCTCCACGAAAGCGAGAGTCTTCAGGCCGGCTGACCCGGCACGGGGGCTCATCGGCGAACGACCGTCCCGTCGTAAGGCGCTGTCTGCGCGCTGCGAACTCTAAGCGTTCTGGGGGGCGTTCGGGGCGGACACCGGCCGGTGTCCGCCCCGAATCGCTGTCTGAGGGGGATCAGACCTGGACCGGCTCGCCCGCGGCGGCGGCGATCTCCGCCTCGGCCACGACGCCGTTGACGCGGCGCAGCTTCTTCATCGGGCCCAGCTCGGACTCGTAGACCTTCTTGACACCGTCACCGAGGGAGGCCTCGATGGTGCGGATGTCACGGACGAGGCGGGTGAGGCCCTGCGGCTCGACGGAAGCGGCCTGGTCGGAGCCCCACATCGCGCGGTCCAGGGTGATGTGGCGCTCGACGAACACCGCGCCGAGGGCGACCGCGGCCAGCGTGGTCTGCAGGCCGGTCTCGTGGCCGGAGTAGCCGATCGGAACGTTCGGGTACTCCTTCTCCAGCGTGTTGATCACGCGGAGGTTGAGCTCCTCGGCCTTCGCCGGGTAGGTCGAGGTGGCGTGGCACATGAGGATGTTGTCCGAGCCGAGGACCTCGACCGCGTGGCGGATCTGCTTCGGCGTCGACATGCCGGTGGAGAGGATGACCGCGCGGCCGGTGGCGCGCAGCGCCTTCAGCAGCTCGTCGTCGGTGAGGGACGCGGAGGCGACCTTGTGGGCGGGGACGTTGAACTTCTCGAGGAAGGCGACGGCCTCGGTGTCCCACGGGGAGGCGAACCAGGCGATGTTCTTGGACTTGCAGTACTCGTCGATCTGGCGGTACTCGTCCTCGCCGAACTCCACGCGGTGGCGGTAGTCGATGTAGGTCATCCGGCCCCAGGGGGTGTCGCGCTCGATGTCCCACTGGTCGCGCGGGGTGCAGATCTCCGGGGTGCGCTTCTGGAACTTCACCGCGTCACAGCCGGCCTCGGCGGCCACGTCGATCAGCTTGAAGGCGTTCTCCAGGTCACCGTTGTGGTTGATGCCGATCTCGCCGCAGACGTAGACAGGCTTACCGGGGCCGACCTCGCGCGAACCGAACGAACGGATGCGGGTGTTGGTGCTCATGGGTTTCCTTACTTGGTGAGGGAATCGAGAGAGGGGCCGAGGATCCAGCTGGCGATCTCTCGGATCGCGCCGTCGCCACCCGGGATGGTGGTGACCGCGCGTGCGGCGCCGCGCACGACGTCGTGGGCGCTCGCGACCGCCACGGGCCAGCCCACGAGGGCGAAGCACGGGAGGTCGTTGACGTCGTTGCCGACGTAGAGCACGCGCTCAGGCGCGATGCCCTGCTCCTCGCACCACTGCTTCAGCGCGAGGTCTTTCCGGTCGATGCCGTGCAGGACCGGAATCTGCAGCTTCCGGGCCCGGGCGGCGACGACCGGGTTCTGCTCCGTGGACAGGATCAGCATCTTCAGGCCCGACTTGCGCAGGGCCGCGATGCCGAGGCCGTCTCCGCGGTGCACGGAGACGAACTCCTTTCCGTCGGAGTCGATCAGCACCCGGTCATCGGTCTGGGTGCCGTCGAAGTCGAGGACGACCGCGTCGATGTCGGCGGCGGTCGGCAGCGCACCGGGACGGTCCGCGTCGAAGAGGGGGGCGAGCGCCCGGGCCCGCGCCAGCTCGTGGTGGTCGTCGATCTCCAGGACGCGGGCGGGGTCCGTGCGGACCAGCTCGGTGCGGCCGAAGAAGCGGTGCTGGTGCTTGCGGAAGCCGGCCGCGTCCATCGCGTAGGCGGCGCCGGTCTCCAGGAAGTCCTGGGGGCGGTCCTGGCGGCGCGGGCGGAAGGACTTGTCGTGGTTGACGCCGTGGCCGCCGTCCTCGGCGCCCTCGTCGCCGTCCCGCCAGATGAACCCGTGGAACGCGGCCACGGTCACCGCGGTGTCCGCGCCGTTGTCGAGGATCGCCGCGGCGACGCCGTCCACGTCCTCCCGGGCGAGGAACGGGCTGGTGCACTGCACCAGCATCACCACGTCCACCGAGGACCCGTGCAGCGCCTCGTGCGCGTCCATGGCGTGCAGCACGGCGGCCTCGGAGGTCGCCGTGTCGCCGGCGATGGCGGCCGGGCGGAGCACGACCTCGGCGCCCGCCTGGCGGGCCGCGGCCGCGATCGCCTGGTCGTCGGTGGAGACGACGACGTCGGTCACCAGTCGAGCGGCACGGCACTCGCGCACCGCGCGGGCCACCAGCGGCACGCCCCCGACCGGGGCGAGGTTCTTCGCGGGCACGCCCTTGGAGCCGCCGCGCGCGGGGATCACCGCGAGCACTCTGCGCACCGAGGCGCCTCGGTCTGCTTGCGAGTTGTTCATGGACATAACTCCTTGGACTTCTTGCGAAGGGCCTTGGTTGTCCTGCGAAGGCCCCGCATTTGCTCGCGAGGGGTGCGGGACGCGTCCCGGCGCCCCGGTCGGGTCGCTCACAGCTCCCCCATGCGCCGGATCACGGGCGCGACCCGCTGGACGCCGTGCCGGTAGGCGCCGCGCGCCGCCCGGCGCACGATCTGCCGGACCGGTCCGGGATCCTTGTCGGCGGCGGGCGCACCGGGCAGCGGACTGCCGTCCGGGCCGAGGTGGTGGCGGGCGAGTATGCCGGGCAGATAGCCGGGCGCGGTAGCCGGTGTGTAGTACGGCGTGAGGGGCGGCAGCTCGGGCGCGGAGAGCAGCTTGGCGATCCGCTCACGGGCCGCGTCGAACGCGGTCTCGTAGGTTCCGTCGGCCGCGACGCCCTGCCGGGACACCCACTCCTCGTCCGGGGTGGGCCGGTGTCCCTCGTCGAGTTGGTCCCAGGAGGCGAGGCAGCCGGACCCCACGAAATGGTGATTGCCGAGCATCTCGCGTACACCCAGGTCGGTGAGGATGACCGTGGGAATGCGTCGGTGCAGGGCTTCAAGGGCCGCCGTGGAACTGATCGTGACCATCAGGTCGGTGCGGTCGAGGACCTCGCCCATGTGCCCGTAGACCAGGCGGAAGTTGGCGGGCAGATCGGTCTTCTGCGCCAGCTTCTGGTAGGGCAACTCCTCGATGTGCGTGGTGTGTTCGCCCGGCTTGGAGCGCAGCTTGAGCAGCACCTCGCGCTCGGGGTGCTTGCGGGCGTGCTGAATCAGCCGGTCCAGCAGGTACGTACGGTCCTTGCGGCTCTCCGGGACCGAGGGCTGCGCGGCGAACACCACGGTGTACGGCTCGTGTTCACCCGTGTAGGCAGCGCCGCCCAGGAACGGCAGGGCGACTTCGGTGACCGACGAGGAGTCGGCGCCCACACCGTCGTAAACCCCCCGGAAACGGTCCGCGTCCTGGCGGGAGTTGGCGAGGACGAGGTCCGCGCCGTGCCGCAGCAGCAGGCCGTCGGCGAGCTTCTCGTAGACGACTCCGACATAGCCGGTGACGACGACGGGACGTTTCGGGCGTCCCTCCCAGATCCGCTTGAGGCCGTGCAGCATCGCCTGGACACCGCCGCCGACCAGGGCGAGCACGACGATGTCGTACTCCTCCTGGTCCATGGCACGCAGGAACTCGACCGCGGTGACCTCCCGCAGGGAGTCGGCCTGGACGCCGACTTCCGCCAGCTGGCGGGCGGTTGGCGTGGCCCGGCCGCGTAGCAGAAATCCGCTCAGGGCAGGGGCAACTTGCGTGTCGCCTCGCGGTCCGGTTTCCATGGACGGGCCCGGAGCGATACGACCCGCGGTCAAAGCACCCCATTTCCAGCGGGTGTCGGAGTCCGCGAGCACGGCGATCCGCGGGGGCTTGCTGGTACTTGCTGGCACGCCGAAGACGCTAGGAAGCATTTCCTATGTATAGCCCAACCGCGACTCAACAAAAGGTTAACAACAGCACCACGACAACCGAACTGGCCTGTCAGACCTGCGGAAGTACTTGGTATGCACCGTTCCGACACACTGAGTTCACCTGTAGTACGATCACCAGAAAGTTCTGCCGCCGGTGAGCCCTCTAGGCTTTCGCAGGTGCCAAAGCTTTCCGTGATCGTGCCGTTCTACAACGTGCAGCAATACGCCCCCGACATGCTCAGAAGCCTGCGCGCGAACGCCAGGCGCGACTTCGAGTTCATCCTGGTAGACGACAAATCCAAGGACGAAACCCCCGCGATTCTCGAACGGGCCGCCGAGGAACTCTCGGACGTCGCCCAGGTGCGCTTCATCCGCCACGAGGAGAACGGAGGGCTGGCCACCGCACGCAACACGGGCCTCGACGCGGCGACCGGCGAATATCTGACCTTCCTCGACGGCGACGACTGGATCGCCCCCGGCTACCTCTCCGACCTGGTCTCGGCCATCGAGGAGCTGGGCTGCGACTTCATCCGGACGGACCACGTCCAGGCCACCGCCCGCGCCCGCTCGGTGCACAGGCACCCGCACGGCCGCCGGGGCGAGGTGCTCGACCCGCGCGAGGCGATCCTCCCCGTCGACCGCACGACCTCCGTCGACTACGCCTACGCCTGGGCCGGCGCCTACCACCGCCGTCTGCTGGACAAGGGAGTGCTGCACTTCACCCACGGGCTGCGCACCGCCGAGGACCGGCCGTGGATCTGGAAGCTGCACCGCGAGGCGGAGTCGTTCGCCGTCGTCGGTCTGCTGGGCGTCTTCTACCGGCGGGGGGTCGCTTCCTCTCTCACTCAGATCGGTGACGTCCGTCAACTCGACTTCATCCGTGCCTTCGACCAGGTGATTGAGGAGACGGCGGCCGACCGGGACGCCGAGCGTCTGCTGCCGAAGGCGGTGCGGACGTACTGCGCGATCATCGCCCACCACCTGTCCGAGATCGACAAGTTCGAGCCGGAGGTGGCCAAGCAGCTGCGGGCGATGTCCGCCGCGGCGATCAAGCGCATGCCGCAGGACCAGCTCGTCGATGTGCTCGACACGATGGACCTGCGCCGGGCCAGCAAGCTGCGGCGGCTGCGGCGCAGGGTCACCACTGCGAAGGCGGCCGCCTGATGTCCTCGTCCTCCCCTACGACGTCCTCCCGTACGACCCAGATCTTCTGCGCCTCGACGCTGTACGGAGCGGCCACCCTGGCCGCCGCGATCGACTCGGACTGCTTCGCCGAGGCGGACCGCCGGCTGCTGCTGGTGTTCAACAACGCCGGGACGCCGGAGACCACGCCGGCCGTCGACCAGATGCCGGGCTTCGAGTCGCTGCGCGACCACTTCGACGGCGTGCTGTCCTACAACGAGGCCATCAAGCCCTTCCACCCCGGTGCCTGGACGCCGCGCCCGGACGACATCCCGTTGTTCGAGCGGTATCTGCGGCTGCTGTGGGACCTGGGCGAGGACCGGGTGGAGCTGGTCCTGGAGTCCATCCAGGTCAGCCCGGCGCTCACCCTGGCCCAGCTGTTCACCGGCGCCCCGATCGACGTCTACGCCGACGGCCTGATGAGCTACGGCCCCACCCGCAACAAGCTGGACCCGCTGGTCGGCACCCGGGTACGGCGCCTGCTGCACCTGGACCTGGTGCCCGGTCTGACGCCGATGCTGCTGACTGAGTTCGACGTCCCGGCGCAGGTCGTGCCGGCGCCCGCGTTCCTGAAGGTGCTCAGCGGCCTCGGCGGCGTCGTACCGGAGCTGCCGGTCCTGCCCGACAACGCGGCGCTGCTCCTCGGCCAGTACCTGTCCGCGCTGAACATCCTCTCCCCCAAGGAGGAAGAGGAGCTGCACGTGCGGATGATGCGCGGAGCCGTGGCGCGCGGGCACCGCTCGATCGTCTTCAAGCCGCACCCCACCGCACCGGCCCGCTACAGCCGGATCCTGGAGACCGAGGCCGAGAAGCTCGGCGTCGACCTCACCGTCCTGGACACCCCGGTCCTCGCCGAGGTGCTGTTCGAGAAGTCCCGGCCCGGGCTGGTCGTCGGCTGCTTCTCGACGGCGCTGTTCACCGCCTCCGCGTTCTACGACCTCCCGGTCGCCCGCATCGGCACCGAGCCGCTCCTGGAGCGGCTGACGCCGTACCAGAACAGCAACCGCGTCCCGGCGGTGCTGGCCGACGCGGTGCTGCCGGACCTGGAGAACCGCAAGGGCGAGGAGACCGTCCCCGCGGACACGCTGTGGGCCCTGGTCACCGCCATAGGGTTCACCATGCAGCCGCAGATCTACGCGAGCCTGCGCCCGGTCGCGGAGCGCTACCTCTCCGAGCACTTCGGCCCGCGCACCCAGCGCTACTTCAAGCGCAAGCGGCTCACCTCGCTCGGCCTGCCCGGCGGCATCCCGGAGCGGCTGTCGTTCCTGCCCCGCAACGCGACGGCACGCCGGGTGGTGCGCAAGGCCCGGGCTCTGAAGAAGGCCGTGAAGCGCTGAGCGAATCACGAGTGAACGCGGAGCCAATGCCAGGCGAACGACGACAGGCCACCCAGCTACTCCGCGGATTCCATGGTGAGGTGGTGCCCGTGAACTCTAGGATCACGGGCACCGCCTGATTCGAACACCGTGAGGCACTCATGACGACGCTCGGCCGGCTCTACTCCATGTTCGACAGCGTCAAGCTGCCGGACGACCTGCCCTACACCCAGTGCAGCCAGTGGGAGCTGCAGTTCCTCTACCTCGTGGGGCGGCATCACCTCACAGGCAAGGGCCGGATCGTGGAACTGGGCTCCGGCGGCGGCGGGTCGACGTACGCGCTCGCGATGGGACTGCAGGAGAACCCGGCCTTCGACGCGAAGACGGGACGGCTGCACGCGTACGACTTCTTCCGGGTCGGCAAGGGCACGTACGCCACGGAGAAGTTCTTCGACTCCGGGCACAAGCCGGAGGACGACGACTCGTTCCTGAACGACTTCAAGGGCCGGCTGGAACCCTTCCTCCCCTTCCTGGAGATCCACGCCGGCGACCTGTGGCAGACCTCGGACCCGTCGGACACCAGCCCGGTCGAGTTCCTGCACATCGACATAGCCAAGACCGCCAAGGTCTTCAAGTGCGTGTCGGAGCGGTTCCTGAGCCGCATGCAGCCCGGCACGGTCGTCCTCCACCAGGACTTCGCGGGACCGCGTCTGCCCTGGTTGCACCACAGCACGGGCGCCCTGCTGCCGTACATCGAGATCGCGGGCCCGCCGATCCGCTCCACGCTCGCCTTCGAGGTGACCAAGCCGATCCCCACGGACGTGATGCACCGGATCACCGAGGACGCCTACACGGTCGACGAGAAGCTGAAGCTGATCTCCGCCGTCCAGGAGCGCGTCGACCGCGACCACACCGGCGGCATTCCCTTCAAGTCCGTCCTGGAGTTCTCCAAGGCGTTCGTCTGCCACTACGACGGCCAGCACAAGAGGGCCTGGTCGATCGCCCGGCCCCTGCAGACCGACGAGTACCTCAGCCGCACCCGCGCCGACCACTTCGCGCAGCTGAAGAAGGCGTACGAGAGCGCGCCGAAGGTGTCGCCGATGTCGAGACTGAAGAAGCTGGTCCGCAAGGGGTGAGAGCTGCCCGGAGCGGCCATCGAGCGGTCCAGGGCCCGGCGGTGCCAACGCGCGCCGTCGGGCCGGGTTCTGGGGCCGTGCAGACGGAAACCGCCGACAGTGCCCCCGAGAGCGACGGGAGGCCCCGAAGACCCGCGGAGCGCTTCGCCGCGTTGCGCCGGCACCGACAGCTGGTGTTCGTGCTCGCCGTCGTGGCGCTCCTCGCCCAGATGGCGGTGGCGATGGTCACCACCGCCAGGGAGCAGTCCCCGACCACCGACGAGCCGGTCTACGTCGGCACGGCCACGGTCTATCTCAAAGAGCACAGCCTGCGGTACAACCCGGAGCATCCGCCGCTGGGCAAGCTCATCATCGCGACCGGTGTGCTCGTCGCCGACCCGCATCTCAAGCAGGGCTTCCGCGGTGACCAGAGCAGGCTCGGACGCCATCTGCTGTTCGAGACCGGCAACGACGCGCAGCGGCTGATGTTGTGGGCCCGTACGCCGATGATCGTGCTGACGCTGCTGTTCGGGCTGGTTGTCTGCGCGTTCGCCCGCGACCTCACCGGCCGCGCGGGCGCCCTGGCGGCGCTCGCGTTGTACGCCTTCTCGCCCGACGTCATCGCCCACGGGTCACTGGCCACCCTCGACGTGCCCGCGGCGGGCTTCGTGCTGACGTCGGTCTGGCTGACCTGGCGGGCGCGGCGGCGACCGGGGGTGTACCTCCCGTTGGCGGGGGCCGCGCTCGGCGCGGCCCTGGCCACCAAGATGACCACGCTGCCGGCTGTTCCCGTGGTGCTCCTCCTCGCCGTACTGACCGTCCTCGCAGCCCGGCGTGCACCCCGGCACGCCCCGCGCCGCATGGCCCGGCTGCTCGCATCAGGAGTCGCGTGGGCGGCCGGGATGGCGCTGATCGCGGTCGCCGTCGTGTGGGCCTCCTATCTCGTCGTCGACCCGCGGCTGCACTGGACCGCGCCCGCCGGTATGCCCAAGGTGCACGGGCTGCGGGCCCTCGCCGCCGACCTGCTGCCGTTCCCCCGCGAGTACCGGGACGGAATGCTGCTCCAGTTCGGCAAGGAGGAGACCGTGGTGCGGGAGGGCTTCCTCTACGGCCGGCCTTACAACGGCGCGCTCTGGTACTACCTGCCGGCCGCCCTGCTGGTGAAGACGCCACTCGGCATGCTCGCCCTGTGGGCGGCCGGTGCCGTGGCCCTTTGCGCGATCCGGCAACTGCGACCCGCGGTCCCGTACGTGCTGCTTCCCACGGCCGTTCTGCTCGCCGCGGCCATGACCGGCGACCGCGACCTCGGCGTCCGGTACGCGATCTTCGTGCCGTTCTTCCTCGCCGTCGCGGCGGCGGCCGTGATCGCGGTCCGGCGGCGGTGGGCGTACGCCGTGACGGCGACGCTCGTCGCGTTCGTCGGCGTCAGCTCGCTCAGCACGTACCCGTACTACCTGCCGTATGCGAACGAGGCGTTCGGCGGGCCCGCGAAAAGCCATCTATGGCTGCACGACTCGAACGTCGACTGGGGCCAGGACCTCGGCAGGCTCGCCGACCGCCTGCGGCACCGCTACCCGCACGAGACGGTCTGGCTGGTCTACAAGGGCAGCGGCCAGCCCTCCTACTACGGCATCCACGCCTCCGACCCCATGACCGTCTCCCCGGACAAGGTCCGCGGACTGCTCGTCGTGTCGGACACCGCGGCCGCCACAGCGGAGGCCCCGCTGGCCGCGCTGATCGACAGCAGCAGCGCGGTGGACGAGGTCGGGCACTCGATCAGGATCTATCGCCGGCCCTGACGCTCGGCAGTGGGGCGGTAGTACGAGGCGACGGCAGGCTGGCCTGTGTAGTTGGGGCCGGCCTGCGGGTCGGCGCCGAGGTAGGTGAAGGGCAAGGCGATGGGACGCCCGCCCCGCAGGCTGAGGCGGTGGTCGCGGGCCGAGTAGTGGAAGCCGGCGGCGCGCAATGCCCGCAGGATCGGCCGGGAGAGGTCACTGCCGTCGGGGCGCCGCAGCGTCGAGGGGTCGAGATGGGCGACCAGCAGGCCGGTTTCGGTGAGCCACGAGGCGGCCCGCTCCAGCAGGGAGAGCCGGTCACCGATGTAGTGCAGCCCGTGGACACAGGTGATCAAGTCATAGCGGCGCTCTGGGGACCAACGGCCGAGGTCAGCGGTGATGAGTTCGAGACCGTCGGGCAGCGCCGGCGGCAGCAGCGGGCCGACCAGGTCCACGCCGGTGATGGTGGCCTGCGGGAGCCGCCGCGCTGCCGCGTGGAGGGCTAGCCCTTCTCCGCTGCACATGTCCAGCCAGGCCGGGGCGGGGCCGTGGCTGTACAGGAACTCGGCGGGGTCGAAGCCGAGTTCGCGACTGTAGCTGTTGACGCCCGTCAGGACCCGCTCGCGGTTCATGACGATGTTGGCCACTACGGAATGGCCGGTCAACTCGTCGTCCTGGACCAACTGGGGCGGCGGTTGGGCCGTTGTCGGCGAAGCATCGTCGATCACCGGACCATTGTGCGGCACGCCGACCGAGCGGTGCCCCCGGAGTCAGCGGCAAGGAATCACGGGGCGGAGGGCCGGGGCGGCGAGGTCCAGCAGCAAATTGCACCAGGTGGGACGGTTGGGCCCGTGCACCGGCATGATCTTGTTGATGCCGCAGAACTCCACCGCCTCCCAAATGGATCTCGCTGCGCACTCGATGGACGAACGGATCCGGCTCATCGCGTTCCATCCCGCCCCTTTTTTTGCCGGTCCAAGCCATGAGGAAGGCACCCGACTTCATCACGCCAGCGACACGAGCCGACATGTCTACGGAGCCAAGCGCACAGCCCCTGATCCCGGCGGGAGGCCGCCAGGCGCCGCCAGCGGGTACCGATCTGGCGGCGCCGGTCGGCGAGCTGCCGGGTGAGCAAGCGCAGGTGAGAGCTGGACAGGTTGATCGCAGACGGTTGGACAAGCACGATGAAGCTCCTGGTCGAGCTATCGATCTTGGTCGTGAACTCGTCTACCAGGAGCTTCACCGCGTCAGATGGCCGGGGTGTAGCCCAACTCGCCTGCGCCGCAGCCACGTTGGAAAAGGCTCCCTACGTTGTTCTGCGGGAGGCGGTGAGCCCTTCGTATGGTTCACCCACCCAGGGACGCGGGGTGTGGTTGAAAAGGCTCTGCCGCTTGTGGCTCTCAGTGATTGGCCGCTCGGCGTCCCACGACGACTCGGCTGCCAATTAGATCGTATGAAGCGTCGGTGGGTTCGACCGCAGAGAAGACCAAGCCCGATGCCCCTCGCGCAAGTTGACGCGGGTTGCCTGCCGGTGGGCACGGTGGCGGGTAGTGCCGCAATTACCGGGAGGCACCGGATGTTTTCCGAACGTACTTCGGTCGGCCTGGATGTCCACGCCCGCTCCACCACGGCCTGGGCACTGGACGGTACGACCGGTGAAATCTTCACCGACCGGCTCGTCGTCAACACAGCGGACGTGGTTGCCTGGGTGCGCCGTCTGCCGCAGCCAGCCGCGGTTGCCTACGAGGCCGGACCGACCGGCTTCGTCCTGGCACGCGCCATGCAGCAGGCTGGTATCCGCTGCGTGGTGGCGGCCCCGTCGAAAATGGAACGGCCGGCCGGAGACCGGGTCAAGACCGACAAGCGCGATGCCCAGCGGCTCGCGAAACTGATCCGACTGGACGAGCTGCCCGCGGTGCGGGTGCCTGATCTGGAACAGGAAGCTGCCCGGGACCTCACCCGGGCCCGCGACGACGTCCGCGCCGACCTGATGCGCGCCCGCCACCGCGTGGCCAAACTGCTACTGCGCCGCGGCATCGTCTACACCGACGGCAGGGCCTGGACCGCTGCCCATCACCACTGGCTGACCGGACACCGCTTCGACGAGTTCGGTCTGCGGGTCGCCTACGACGAGGCCCTGGAGACGGTATGGGCCCTCGAAGCACGCCGGACCCGCCTGGATGCGGCCATCACCGAACTCGCCGCCCAACCTGCCTGGGCCCCGGCCGTCCGCCGACTGGCCTGCATGCGCGGGGTGAGCACCTTCACCGCGTTCGGCCTCGCCGTCGAGATCGGTGACTGGCACCGCTTCACCGGCTCGACCATCGGCTCCTACCTGGGGCTTGTCCCCAGCGAGGACTCTTCCGGCAGCCAGCGCCGCCAGGGAGGCATCACCAAGACGGGCAACACCCATGCCCGACGGCTCCTGGTGGAGGCCGCCTGGCACCACCGCCGTCCCTACCGACGCCCCGGCGCCGGTCTCCAGGCCCGCCTCGACCACGTCGCCGCCCCTGTCCGGCAACGCGCCGAACGGGGCAACCGACGCCTGCACCAGCGCTGGTTGAACCTGGACGCCCGTCACAAACGCTCCACCATCAGTGTCGTGGCCGTCGCCCGGGAACTGTCCGGCTGGTGCTGGAGCCTGGCAATCATGGAGGACTGACGCCCATCAACTCCTCCACAAGAACCGCTGGCGGGGCATCAGCCCGGGGACCGTGCAGCGCGAGGAACGATCCGCGGAATTCCTATGAGCAGCCCGCTCCTTGCGGGCCACGCCCGGCATTAGATGAGCGGTCCGTTCCCGACGCACAACCGGTCATGCGGTATCCAACCCGCGCATATCAGGCTGACCGCGCGTCGACGCCACGACACGCACACCCCGGTCCGCCCCCGCCAGCCCCACACCCCTCCCAACGGGGAGGGGCCGCACACCCCTGCCCCTTGACAAGAACCTGCTACATATCAGGAATCACTGCGTTCAAACTCCGTGGCTCGGCAGGTGAAGCCATCTTTGACGCATAGCGCCGCGCCCCCGCAGGCGTCTTCAGGGTCAGCACCGGTGCCGCACATCATCGACGGAGGGGGGTGGGGCGATGGACCAGGCGAATGAGGACAGCTTCCGCGAGTTCGTGGAAAGCAGATCCGCCGTGCTGCTCAGGCTCTCGCTGCTGCTCAGCGGCGGGGACCGCGGAGCGGCCGAGGACCTGCTGCAGAACGCCCTGATCAAGGCCGCCGGACACTGGCAGCGGATCGAGGAACCGGAGGTGTACGTCCGCCAGATCCTCTACCGCCAGCAGATCGGGCGGTGGCGGCTGAAGTGGCCGTCGCGGGAGCAGAGCGTGGCCGAGCTGCCCGAGACCCGCACCGGCCACGGCGGCGGCGACACCGCGGACGCGGTGGAGCTGCGCCTGATCGTCGGCCGGGCGATGCGGCGGCTGACCACGCGGCAGCGGACCATGCTGGTGCTGCGCTATTACGAGGACCTGCCCGAAGGCGACGTGGCCGAGTTGCTCGGCTGCTCGGTGGGCACGGTCCGCAGCACCACGTACCGCGCGCTGGGCAAGCTGCGCTCCATGGCCCCCGAACTCTCCGCCTTCGCACCGGGCGAGAGCCCGCAGAACCTCTCGGAGGTCGGACCGTGAACGTAGAAGAACTGCTGCGTGACTCGCTGCGCGGCATGGCCGAGGAAGCGGCCGCGCCGCGGCCCGGCCTCGCCGACCGGGTGCTGCGCACCCGCGCCCGCCGCCGCACCCGCCGCTACGCGGGGGTGATCACGGCCGTCGCGGCGATTTTGGCCATCGCCGTGGCCGTGCCCCTGATCGAGTCCGGGCCCGCGGATCCCCGGCCCGCCGTGGAGATCCCGCAGGACGACGTGGTCGCCCGGCCCGGACAGTCCCCGCCGCGGGAGCTGATCGCCGCCGGCGACGTGGCGGTGTCGGCGTACCGCGAGGAGCACAGCGAGATGCTGCCGGGCAAGGAGCAGATCACCACCCCGGTCTGGCACCTGTACAACCCGAACACCGGGCGCTACGAGAAGACCGGCTGGGGCTGGATCGCCGTGGCCCCGGGGATGCAGACGGCGGCCGTGCTGGAGCGGGACTTCCCCGTCCGGCGAATCGGCATCCTCGATCTGGCCACGATGAAGGTCGCGCGCTGGATCCAGCTGGACAAGGGGGTGGCCGGAGTCTCGTATTCGGCTGACGGCAAGCGGCTGATCGCCACGGCGTACTCGGCGAACCCGGACCGCATGCCGCTGGCCGAGTCGGACGTGGGCCGAGCGGAGGAGGCGCTGGAGCCCGTGCCGGGCCAGGTGGGGGAGAACGAAGACCTGACGGTACGCACCGGCTTCTACGTCATCGACGTGGAGTCCGGCACGGCCGAGTTCGCCGACCGCCCTTCGGACACCGAGGGCGAGATGCAGGGCTTCGGCGGGCGCGAGGACCTCAGCTTCAGCGCCGGTGACCCCGACCTCGTCTGGGAGCCGAGCGATCTGGGCCGGATGTACTACGACCTGCGGGGCGGGCATGCCCGGCAGCCGGTGGCCGACAGGTATGTGAGCTACTACGAGGCCGGGCTGTCCCCTGATGGAAAGCGGGTCGCGGTGAAGTCGAGGATCGTGGACGCGAAGACCGGCGAGCAGGTCGCGGTGATGCCCGCCGAGCGCCTGATCGCGTGGGTGGACGACAAGCGCCTGATCGCCTGGGGCTGCGATCCCGGGCAGTGCAACGGCAAGGACCCGAGCCACCACCGGCTACTCCTCGTCACGGTCGGCAGTGAGCAGACGCAGCCGCTGTCCGGCGTCCGCGGCGACTCCAGCACGGCGTCCGGCAACTGGACACCGGTGTTCACCGCGCGGCGATAGCACCATCGCGGGCGTACGGGCCAGAGGCTGTCACAGGCCACGGGCCCGCACGCCTGCCTCATCCGCCGCCAGAAGCGGTCCGCGTTCCGGCCCGCCGGGAGGCCCAGGGCGGTCTGCAACGCCTTCACCGCCACCATGGGTGGCTCTCGGCAGGCTCGTCGGTCGGCTACCTCAACAAGGGTCCGCACTTCGCGAAGCAGTAGCGAGTGCCGATCAAGTACAAGAAGATCAAGCGCTGCCCCACCTACAGCAAAACCCACTATGAGGTCCGCCCCGCCGGCTATCACGTTCCGGGCGGCTGGAATGCCGACGTGTACGGCAAGGACGTCAGATACAAGGACGGTTATGGAACGTTCTCCAAGCTTGTTCTTTATCTACCAGGACCTGCCAGGCTTGCCGATGGCCTTGAGGGTCTCGGGCCGTTTGACGGTCTTGCCGACGTCGTATCGGGGTGCCCGGTGTTTGTTCCTGGCGCCAGGTGGCCGTCCTGGGCCGGCGCCTCGAGGTTTGGGAACACGGGTCGGGCAGGCGAGGTGAGCGCGGATGTTCCTGAACCCCCGGCGGACCCGGGCAGGGGTGAGCCGGTCGGAAGGGGTGGGTTTCTCCCAGGGCCGGCGGAGGTCCTCGGCGAGGGGCCGGGCGAGCCGGAGCTGAGTGTGAGCGACGATCAGGATCCAGGTCCAGCGGTCCGCCGCCTCGGGAGTACGGAGCTTCGGAGTGGTCCAGCCGAGGGTCTGCTTCGCGAAGCGGAAGGTGTGCTCCAGGTCGAAGCGGCGGAGAAATGCCTGCCAGAAACGGTCCACGTCGTCCGGAGTGACGCCGGTCTTGGAGGACCATAACCACACCGGCGGGGCATCACGGTCCTTCGACAGATGCTCGACCTTCAACCGGATCAACGTGCCCTCCACCAAGGGCAGTTCACCATCATGGTCGAGCCATGAGGAGCGGTGGGTGAGCCTTGGGTGGACCCGGTCCCATGCCTGCGTCTGGGCCTTGCCGTAGTTGGTCGTGGCGGTGACCGTGGTGATCGTGGGCTCGGGCCAGGTCTCCGGCTTGGCAAAGCGGAATTCCGGACCGTGCTTTGGCGGCCGGCCGCCCTTCGGGTCGTAGACACGAGGCGGCTTCGGCAGTCTCATGACGCGGTCGGAGCGGACCCGGCCGACCAGCTCGACCGGCAGATCGCGTAGGACCCAGGCCAGGCGGGTGACGTCGTAGCCGGCATCGCTGACGATCACGATGTCCGGGTCTCCGGCCCGCCACTGACCCGCGGCGATGAGCCGTTCAACGATTCCCCGCAGCTGGGCGGCGGTGACCGCGGTGGCGTCGTCCACCGGTCCGAGCCGGACCGCGTCCAGGATCGCTGTCCAAGAGGTGGCACCCGGCTCCAGGACGGCGACGAAGGAGTAGGGCCAGCCCGGGATGAACTGCGACGCCGTCTTCGCCCGGCCATAGACATGGCAGAACAGCCGCTCGGCCGAGCACGGCGCGTCCGAACGAAGCCATGGCGACACATCGACGGCCAGGACCAGACGCCCGCCGTCGAACCGCGGCAGCGACAACCCGGCCAGCACCGTCCGCACCCGGCCGACATCGATCCGGCCGTGGTTCAGGCCTCCGTACATCGCTCCGTGCCCACGCCGATGCTCGGGCAGCAGCGTCAGGTCCACCGGGGACTTCACTGCCCCGTCCGCACACAGCACCGCATCCGTCAGCTCGAACAACTCGTCGCGCCGAGCGGTCAGACACTCGTAGAACTCGCCCCGGAAGCGTGACGCTTCCGCGAACGCATCCCTCCGCACACCATCAGGCAGCAGACTCACCCTCACGGCCTTCGTCTTGGTCACGTGCACCTTGGTCGGAGCACAGGATCAGACGAAGGCCGCCCCCACGTCCGGCAAACCCTCAGGTGAGCGACTCAGTACGAGACACCGTTCGAGGCCGGAAGAAAAAGAACAAGCCAAGTCCCCGACGAGCCGCCGAGCCAAGGTGGCACGCGGCACCTCGGTCTGGGCACAGTGGGGACTCGCCGTCACCCTCTGCGGTGCCGATGCACTGGAGCGCACCAAGGCATGACCGAGGGGACGTGATGGGCTCATGGACAGAGATGCAGAGCGGGACGCGATCGTAGCGGCGAGCTGGCAGAAAGTGCGGGACGACGGGCGCGTACGGGCCGAGTTGCTGGACCTGGCCTACGCGGAACCGCGGCTTCGGCAGCTGTTCGTCTGGACCGGGATGGCGGAGCTGCACTTCAGCCGCTGCACCAGAGGGCGGTGGACCTGGGACATCCCCTTCATCCTGTCCGAGTACGGAGGGACCTACTTCGTCTGGGGTCCCTCCCGGAACGAGTCGGTGGGCCGGGTGGCCACTGCCGAGGAAGCCGTCGCTCTGGTGGTCGAGCGCCTGCCGGAGGGCTGCGGGCCTGCCTTCCTGGGCACCCCCGAGGAACTCGCGGCCCACGAAGGCCGCCACGCGAGCTGAGATGCGGGCCACCAGAGAAGAGTTCGGCTGGAAGATCGGCGCCACGGGGCCGCCACCCCGCCGCCAGCGGCATGGACAGGGACGGACGGCCATCTTGGAGTGCCGCCAGCGGCCGCGCGGGCCATACCCGGCGCGGGGACAGCGAGCGAGTCAGCGCCCCGCTCCGGGGCCGGGATCGCCGGACCGTAGGCCGCCGGGTCCAGCCGACTCGTTCCCCGCCGGGGCCCACTCCCCAGGTCTCGATGGTCAAGGTCTCGATGGTCATGCGGGACGTGCCCGGCTCGGGCGAGGTTCCGGCGTTCAGTGCTCCCCATACCGCCATGTAGTAACATGTAATACATGGAAGCTACCGCCCGTGACTTCAACCAGAAGTCCTCGCAGATCCTCGCCGCGGCGGCTCGCGGCGAGACGGTCACCGTCACCAAGAATGGCGTGGCCGTCGCACGTGTCGTGCCGATCTCCGAGGACGACATCCCTCCGTACCCCACCGACCCGATGGGCGAGATCGAACTCCCCGACCTCGGGCTTCCCGACCTGACCGATGAGGAGATCGAGGACACGCTCAAGGGGATGGGGTCTTGAGTCTGGTCGCCGTCGCTGACACCAATGCTCTCTACCGGCTCCTCGACCCGAAGCTCACCGGCCACGAGGCGCACAAGAAGGCCCTCGCCACCATCAGCCACCTCATCGTCTCCCCGCTGGTGCTGGCCGAGTTGGACTACTTGATCACGTCGAGAGCCGGAGCCCGCAAGGCTCTGGCGGCTGCGCGGTTCATCGAACGCAACGTCGCCACTCGCCGATTCGAAGTGCCGTCAGTCGGCCCCCACCTCAGCTCCGCCATCGCTGTCGCGGAAGGGTATGCGGACGCAGACGGCGGCACAGGCATCGGAATGGCTGACGCCATGAACGTCGCCCTGGCCGCGGCGTATCGAACTGACGTCGTGTTCACCTCGGACCAGCACTTCCGTATGGTCCGTCCACTGACCGGGCACGACGCGTTCCGGCTGCTCCCTGACGACATGTAAAGCAAGGCCAGAGCGGACGCGCTCCCGCGGCCTGAAGGCCGCGGGAGCGTCGTCGACATCCTCTACGAGGACACGAGGGCGTCCGCCCTGGATCAGCCGCCGAGAATCGCTCGCAGATCCGCCGCGTTCGCCTCCGTGACCTTCCACAGTTCCTGCTGCCGGCCGTGCACGTCGGCAACCGTCGCCGCGTGGTCCTTGAGCAGTTCCTTGGAGCGCTCGACCAGGACCGCGGCGAGGTTGCGGTCGTGGACGGAGACGCCCCACTCGGGCCGTTCGATGTCGCGCAGGAAGTACGCCATCTTCGGGTGCGAGATCAGGCTGATGATGGGCGTGCCGCAACCGAACGGGATCATTCCCGCGTGGCCGCGCATGCCGATCACGAGCTTGGTGCGGGCGTACAGGTCCCGGATGCCGTCGTTGTCGAAGTCGTACATCGGGATGACGGGCATCGAGATGCCGTGCTCGCGGCGCAGGTCGAAGACGATCTTCTCGTCGTCGAGCGAGTGGGCCACGCACTGGACCTCGGCCAGCTCGCCCAAGTCCCGTACCGCCTGGGCCATTTGGGCCAGGAAGTAGGCGTAGTCATGGCCGAAGCGCAGACCCGCGCGGTCGTAGGCGGCGTTGATCAGGATGGTGTCGTCGCGGGTCGCCGGGTCCTGCCAGCCGGGCACGAGCTGGCGCGTCACCGTGGTCGGGCACGGCTGGAAGCGCACCTTGTCGTGCAGGTGGGCCGGGAGCATGGACCGCACCTTCTCGATCGAGCCGTGGTTGCGCAGCCCGAAGAAGGAGGACTTCTCGACCAGCAGGCGCAGCGAGTCGCGGAAGCGGTTGGCCCGGTAGGACTGTCCGTCGAAGGCGTTGAAGCCGACGGCGTACACCGCGATGGGGACGTCGATGCGGCGCATCAGGTCGTCCGGGACGTTCCACTGCCAGGCGCTGTTGCCGTTCGGCATGGTGTCCGGGATGAACAGGCCGCCACCGCCGATGACCAGGCCGCGGCGGGCGTTGACGCGCTCCAGCGCGGCCTCGTCGAACAGCCGGTGGGCGTGCACGGAGTGCCAGCGGCGGGAGCCGGTGTCCGGCCCGAAGGCGCTGCGGACGCTCTCCGGGAGCAGCTTGTCGCCCGCGTTGCCCTGCCGGTCCATGTAGAAGGCGACGTGCGCGAGCTGGTCCTCGGCGGAGCCCTGCTCCTGCGAGGGGACGGCGGACGCGCGCTGCGCCCACAGGCGGCTGGAGCGGTGGGTGATGTCGACGGACATGCCGCTCGTCGCGTACTTCAGCGCCGAGGCGTTGTCGCCGTGCACCCAGGCCATCTGGGCGAGCCGGGCGTAGGCGGTGGCAGCCCGGTTGGGGGCGGCCGTCGCCAGCAGCAGCTGCGCCTTGGCCTCGTCGTAGCGGGAGACGCTCATCAGGGCGTGGCCGAGCACCTCGTGCGGCCAGGCCGCGTCGAGCGGGATGCGGACGCTTTCCAGGATGTCCACGGCGTCCTGGTAGTTGCCGGTCGCGATGTGCGCGGCGGCCACCTTGCGGGCGGTCTCGACGTCGCCGGTGCGGGCGACGTGCGGGGTGCCGTAGTGCACGACCAGGTCGTGGTGGAGGCCGCCGGAGGAGGAGAGGTAGGCCGCGTGGAAGTCGGCGTCGTCCAGCTCGTACTCGCGCCACTTCTCCTCGGCCAGGCTGTACCCCGACTCACCGCCCTGCCACGGCTTGTGACGGCCCGTGAAGTGCAGGATCGCGGTGTCCTCGGGGACGGGCTGGTCGCCGGAGAGCCGCCGCTTGACGAAGTTGTAGCGCGCGTCGAGGCGGATGAAGTCGCCGTCGAGGACGGCGTTCAGGATGCCCTGGTCGTGCTTGTCCAGCTCGTAGTCGCCGCTGCGTCCGGTCGCGTCGATCTTGGCGCAGAACTCGTCGCTCAGGTACTCGCGCTGGATGACCAGCAGACCCGAGTTGAGCTTGTGCTGCCCGTAGAAGAACTGCGACACGGCCGCCAGGCCATGGCGGAGCTTGAGGAGTTCACCGAGGTCGCCGAGGACGACCATGTCGGTGTCGAGCGTGATCACGGTGTCGTACTCACGCATCCGGAACACGTCGAGGATGAAGTACGCCTTGCGGACCAGGTAGTTGTCCTGGTCGCCCTTCTTGTACGAGTCGTAGTGCGCGTCGTTGACGCGGCGCAGCACGATGCGCGGGTGCAGGGCGCGGATCTTGGCGATCGAGCCGGGGCGCAGATCGTCGTAGAGGACGACGAAGTCCTCGCACACGCTCGGGTTGGACAGCGCGAGGCTGCGCAGCAGGACGAGGAAGCCGGGCAGGTAGTTCTCGTCGACGTAGGACGCGAAGGCGATCCGCCGCTTGCCGGTGAGGTCGGCCGCGGAGTGCGTTGCCTCGGTGGGGGCCCCGGTCAGGGAAGTGGTCGTCATCGCAGGGATATCCTCATGTCGGTCATGCTCTGGGCCCGCTCCATGACCCATGCCTTCTCGCTGGTGTACTCGTGGACGGACGTGATGGCGAGCTTCATCGCTTCCTGAACGCGGTAGGCGCCGCTCTCGTAGAAGTCGAAGCCGATCAGGTCCAGGGTGGGGCTGACGTCCAGGAAGTCCAGCAGGAACAGCATGTTGAAGCCGGTGGTCGGGATGCCGGACCACTGGTCGCTGGACAGCCGGCCGATGTTGCGCACGGGCCAGCGCAGCGACTCGTCGCCGAGGTGGGTCTGCGCGCCGGGCACCAGCCGGTTGCGCAGCGACCACTTCCAGTCGCCGGAGATGCCGCCGAAGACGAGCCGGGTGTCGACCTGCTTGTCCCAGTTGAAGCCGTGCTTGTGGATCGTGGCGTGGATGTCGGTACGGCTGCCGGTGTGCTTAGGGTCGATCTTGTACGAGTTGAAGCGCACCACGATGTCGTACGCGTCGATCTCGGCGCCCATCGAGCTGGCGCCGACCCGGCCGGAGTTGGCGATCAGGCAGACGGACTTGCCGGCGATCCGGTTGCGGAACTCGCCGAGGCTGATCCACTTCACCCCGCCGATCGTGGGGTCGGCGACCGGGCCGCGCATCCGGCCGCGGCGCTGCTCGGCGTAGAGCTCGAGAACCTCGGTGAGCGCGGTGACATCGCTGTCGACGGTGATACGCAGGTCCAGGTACTGGCTGAACAGGTCCTGGCGGTCGGCGACGGGGGCGCCGTCGTCCGCCAGCGCGAGCAGCGCGCCGACCATGCGGGGCTCGGCCGCGGCCCAGTCGCCGAGGGCGTGGGCGGTGAGGCCCTCGGCCCAGATCTCGGTGGGGTTGCCGCGGGCGAACGCCTGGGCGTCCGGGACCTGACGCTTCAGCAGCTCCAGCAGTTGCCGCTCGCGGTCGGCGGCGACCTTCAGGCCGGCGATCTTCGCGGTGACGCCGAAGCCGTCCTCGTCGGTGAGGCCGAGGTAGCGCTCGTACGCCTCCCGCGCCTCGGTCTCCTCGCCGAGGGTCTCAAGGAGGCGGGCACGCAGCCGCCAGCCGGCGCGGGAGTTCTTGCGGTGGGCCAGCACGGTGTCGCTGATCACCAGGGCGAGGTTGAGCTCGTCGTCGTAGCCGCACTTGAGCGCCTGGTTGGCCACGGCGAGCAGGGCGTCGAGCAGTTCAGGGGCGATGCCGCCGCTGGGCACCGCCGCCGAGCCCTTGACCGCGCGCTTGAGCAGCGCTGTGGCACCGGACGCCGGGGCGGGCGCCGCCGTGGCGGGTGTTGTTCCCCACACCACCAGAAGCTTCCGCAACTGCTCGGAGAGTTCGATGCGGCGGCGGTCGATGCTTCCGACGAGTTTGCCGCTGTGTACAGCGCACGCGCGCAAGCAGTCGTCCAGCTCCCCCCCACGCGCACGTGCCCGTCTGTTCTGGACCCTCGTCATGGCGCTCCTGTTTTTTGCCAAGCCAATGCTTCATGTTTGCTGCCGTGTACAGGCAAGTGGGGGGATCTTGAAACCGTTTACGTATCCGTGGGGGGATGGAGGAAAAAATTAGGAAGTCAAAACGACCTGAAGGTGAACTCCCTGCAACCAGACGGATAATCGTAGCCGCGTCAACCAAGGCTAGTCTGTGATTCGGACTAATGTGCTGGGGCCACCCACAGGAGAGCCCGTCGAGGGGATTTTCGTGACCAGCATCACCGTCCGACCCGCGTCCGAGACGGCCCCGGTCCCGGACCGGAAGCCAGAACGGACGAAACCCCGCGAAACCCGACTGCGCGCCCTCGACGGCCTGCGACTGCTCGCCGCCCTGATGGTAGCCGCCTACCACTACGGCGGCCGGGGCGGAGAGGTCACCACCGCCTGGGGCGGCTCGGCCAAGCACCAGTTCCCCACCCTCCACGAACTCTTCTCGTACGGCTGCCTGGGCGTCCAGATCTTCTTCGTCATCAGCGGCTTCGTGATCTGCATGAGCGGCTGGGGCCGGCCCCTGAAGTCGTTCTTCGCCTCCCGCGTCTCCCGGCTGATGCCCGCGTACTGGGCCGCGATCCTGATCGTGACGGCCGTGTTCGCCCTGCCGATGGTCACCTACAAGGCGCTGTCGCCGAGCGAGACCCTGGTCAACATGACGATGCTTCAGTATCCGCTGGGTGTGGACCGGGTGCTCGGCGTCTGCTGGACCCTGTGGGCCGAGGTCCGCTTCTACGCGCTGTTCGCGCTGTGCGTCGTCCTGCCGGGGGCGACCCGGCAGCGGGTGATCATGTTCTGCGCGGGCTGGACGCTGCTGGCGGCGATCGCGAAGGGCGCGAAGGAACCATTCCTCGACATCGTGCTGATGCCCGAGTACGCGCCCTTCTTCATCGGCGGCGTCGGCCTCTACCTCATCCACCGCGACCGCAAGGACGTGTACGGCTGGGGCATCGTGGCGGTGAGCTGGCTGATCGGGCAGCACACCGTGGTGGAGAGCCTGTGGCGCGCGCCCAGCCCGGACGCCTTCGCCAACCGCTCCCAGCTGGTGATCGTGGCCATCGTGACGTTCGGCTTCGTGGCCGTCGCCGCGATCGCGCTGGGCTGGCTGAACTGGGCGAACTGGCGCTGGCTGACCGTGGCCGGAGCCCTGACGTACCCCTTCTACCTGGTCCACGAGCACCTCGGCTGGGTGGTGATACACGCGCTCCACAGGGAGATGTACGTATCGTCGGGGCTGACGTTCATCCTGACGATCGCTTCGATGCTGCTGCTGGCCTGGCTACTGCACCGCTTCGTCGAGAAGCCACTCACACCGCGGTTGCGAACCGCGCTCGCCAAGACGCGCTGACGGGGTTCGTCCCCCCTACGCTGGGGGCCGCAAGGCTGTCCGTTTGGAGGACTTTGTTCACCTGACGTTCAGTCGGCGGATAGATTGCCCGGCACTGATTGAGCAGGCTCGCTTCATGGCAAACCCACAGCAGATCTCCGCGGATCCCGGAGAACTCAAGGACGTCCCTGGCTGGTTCCCCCCACTGGACCAAGTGCTCTTCACCTGGTTCCTGGACCGGCAGGAAAGACTGGGGCAGCCCGGAGACCTGGTGGAACTCGGCGTCTTCATGGGCAAGAGCGCGATCCTGCTGGGTGAGCACCTGCGGGGCGGCGAGAAGTTCACGGTGTGCGACCTGTTCGAGAGCGACGCTCCCGACGGCGCGAACCGGGCCGAGCACAACAAGTCGTACGGTTCCCTCACCCGGCAGGCCTTCGAGCGGAACTACCTCGCCTTCCACGACGTCCTCCCGAAGGTGATCCAGGGCCCCAGCTCCCTGATCTCGAAAGAGGTCGACCCCGGCAGCTGCCGCTTCCTCCACATCGACGCCTCGCACCTGTACGAGCACGTCCGCGACGACATCGGCGCCGCGCACGAGCTGCTGCTGCCGGACGGCATCGTCGTCCTCGACGACTTCCGCTCCGAGCACACCCCGGGCGTCTCGGTCGCCACGTGGGAGGCCGTCCTCAACCGCGGGCTGCGCCCGATCTGCCTCAGCACGCAGAAGCTGTACGGCACGTGGGGGGATCCCGGGCCCGTCCAGGAGGAGCTGCTGACCATGATCCGGGAGCGTACGGATGTCGGGCTGAGCATTCAGGAGGCCGCGGGGCACCGGCTGGTGCGGACTCGGGCGAAGAAGGGGATGGAGGCGCCGGACTTTCCGTACTCCCGCTACTACAAGGAGCCCGAGCCGGAACCGGTGGTTGCCCCCGCGCCGAAGCGCCGGCCCTCGCTTGCGCGGCGCATCGGGCGGGAGCTGTTGCCGCCGATCGTGACGCGGGCGGCGCGTAGGCTCCGCGGGTAGTGCCGGGCTGGGTCGTTGTTCGGGTGCGGCGCCATCGTGGCTGGTCGCGCAGTTCCCCGCGCCCCTTTGGGGCGCGGCTGCTGACCGTCAGCCGATGCCGTAGCGTGCCTCGATTCCCTCAATGATCAAGGCCAGGCCCTCCTCGAAGTGCTGGTCGTAATCCTGGAAAAGCTCCGCGCCCGCCTTGGCCGACAGAGGGTAGTCGGCCATCAGGCGGGCGCGTTCTGCTACGTCGAAGCCCTCGCGGCGCTCGCCCGGCAGGGGCTCGACGCCCTGTTCCTCGGTGACGAAGCCGAGGGTGTAGAGGTACGTCGTCTGGGTCGCGCGGACCGCGTGGGCGAGGGTGAACCCGGTGGCCGTGAACAGGCGCAGGTTGTCCTCCATCTGCCCGGCGTGCTCCAACGCGGTGAAGCGTGAGCCGCTGAACACCTTGGCGCCGTCGCGGTAGCGGAGCAGTTCCGTGCGCAGCCCGCGGTTGGACTTCAGCAGCCGCTCCTGCCAGGTGTCCCCGGGATCGAGTGGCGTTCCGGCGGCCATCCGGCGGTACATCTCCGTCGCCATCTCGTCGAGCAGCGCCTGTTTGTCCTTGAAGTGCCAGTACAGGGCGGGCGCCTTGACGTCCAGCTCCCTGGCGATGGCGCGCAGGGTCAGGCCGTCCAGACCGACCTCGTTCAGGAGCTTGAGGGCGGTGTCCGCGACCCGCTTGCGGTCGAGGGGTGCTCGGCGTTCCGTGCTCACACTTGACAGCTTAACAGCGTTAAGGGCACTCTCGTCGGCGACGGCACTTAACAGCGTTAAGGAGAGTGGATCATGACTGTTTCCACGGACGTACTGATCGTCGGCGCCGGCCCCACCGGACTGGCCCTCGGCGTGGACCTGGCCCGGCGTGGCGTGGACGCCCTGGTGGTGGAGCGCGCGGACCGGCTGTTCCCGGGCTCACGCGGCAAGGGCATGCAGCCGCGCACGATGGAGGTCTTCGACGACCTGGGAGTGCTGGACGCAATCCGGGCGGCCGGCGGCGGCTATCCGGTCGGGATGATCTGGCAGGACGGCCGGCGGATGGGCGAGCACCACATGTTCGACGCGGCCGAGCCGACGGAGGACGCGCCGTACACCGCGCCGTGGATGGTGCCGCAGTGGCGCACCCAGCAGATCCTGTTCGCCCGGCTGGCGGAACTGAGCGCTCCGCTGGATGCGCCAAGATCGGCCGTCGATCATCTGCAGGCCGGTGGGGACTGGTCGCGCCCACGCGGCGGAGCCGCATATGTCACAGCCCCGCGCCCCTCCAGGGCGCGGTCGAAGCGCAGCCGACTCGGCCAAGGCCGCTCAGGCGGGCCGGTCGAGTTCGGCCGTGAGGTCGTGTCCGTTGAGCAGGATGCGGTGGGCGTGATCGCGCGCTTCGCCTCGGGGGAGCAGATCCGGGCCCGTTACCTCGTCGCCGCCGACGGGGGGCGCTCGGCCGTGCGGCGGGCGCTGGGCATCGGCATGACCGGGGAGACGGTGGATCCGAGTCCGATGCTCGTGGCGGACGTACGGATCACGGGCCTCGACCGCGACAACTGGCACATCTTCCCGCCGCGCGAGGGCGAGGACTACCTCGCGATCTGCCCGCTCGCCGGCACCGAGGACTTCCAGCTGACCGCCCGCTTCCCCGAGGGCACCGATCCCGACCTGTCCCTCGACGGCATCCGCAAAGTTGTCGCCGCCCGCTCGCACCTAGCCCCCGACGACGTGACCGAAGTGCGCTGGGCCTCGGACTTCCGCCCGCGGGCGGCCCTCGCGGACCGCTTCCGCGACGGCCGGGTGTTCCTTGCGGGCGACGCGGCGCATGTGCACTCGCCGGCCGGCGGGCAGGGGCTCAACACCAGCGTGCAGGACGCGTACAACCTGGGGTGGAAGCTGGGGGCGGTGCTGCGGGACGGGGCGGCAGAGACGTTGCTCGACACCTACGAGGAGGAGCGGCGGGCCGTCGCCGCGGACATGCTGGGGTTGTCGACGAGCGTGCACCGCGGTGAGGTACGGCGGGGCGCGGCAACCCAGCAACTGGGTCTTGGCTACCGGGACTCGACGCTGACGAGGGAGACCCGTGACACCCCGGGCCCGGTGCGGGCGGGCGACCGCGCACCCGACGGCACGCTGGACCGCGTACGGCTGTTTGACGCATTCCGAGGGCCGCACTGGACGCTTGTGGCCATCGGCGCCCCGACACCCCGGGTTCCGGAGTCGGTGCGGGTCGTCGGCGGGGCGCGGCTGGGGACGTACGGGACCGGGCTGTTTCTCGTACGGCCGGACGGTTACGTCGGCTGGGCCGGTGACCGGGCGGCCGGGCTCACGGACTACCTGGCCCGCGTCGGCCAGGCCGCTCAGAACGCGTCGCTCGGCACATAAGCGCCCCAGACCTCCCGAAGCGCGTTGCACACCTCCCCCACCGTCGCCCGGGCCCGCAGCGCCTCCTTCATCGGGTACAGGACGTTGTCCTGGCCCTCAGCGGCCTTCTTCAGAGCCGCGAGGGCCGAGTCCACCGCCCGCTGGTCCCGCTCCGCCCGCAGCTTGGCGAGACGTTCCACCTGCTGGGCCTCGATGGCCGGGTCGACGCGGAGGGGCTCGTACGGCTCCTCCTCGTCGAGGCGGAAGCGGTTGACGCCTACGACGACCCGCTCACCGGAGTCGGTCTCCTGGGCGATCCGATACGCGTTGCGCTCGATCTCGCCCTTCTGGAAGCCTCGCTCGATGGCGTTGACGGCGCCGCCCAACTCCTCGACCTTCGTCATCAGTTCGACGGCCGCAACCTCGACCTCGTCCGTCATCTTCTCGATCACGTAGGAGCCGGCGAAGGGGTCCACCGTCGCCGTCACATCCGTCTCGTAGGCCAGCACCTGCTGGGTCCGCAGGGCCAGGCGCGCGCTCTTGTCCGTCGGCAGCGCGATCGCCTCGTCGAAGGAGTTGGTGTGCAGGGACTGGGTGCCGCCGAGCACAGCGGACAGGGCCTGGACGGCGACGCGGACCAGGTTCACCTCGGGCTGCTGGGCGGTGAGTTGCACGCCCGCCGTCTGCGTGTGGAAGCGCAGCATCAGCGACTTGGGGTTCTTGGCACCGAACTCGTCCCGCATCACCCGCGCCCAGATCCTGCGTGCCGCGCGGAACTTGGCGACCTCCTCCAGGATCGTCGTACGCGCCACGAAGAAGAAGGACAGACGGGGCGCGAAGTCGTCGACGTCCATGCCGGCCGCTACGGCCGTACGGACGTACTCGATACCGTCCGCCAGGGTGAAAGCGATCTCCTGCACGGGTGAGGCGCCCGCTTCGGCCATGTGGTAGCCGGAGATCGAGATGGTGTTCCACTTGGGGATCTCGGCGCGGCAGTACTTGAAGATGTCCGCGGTCAGGCGCAGGGAGGGCTTCGGCGGGAAGATGTACGTCCCGCGCGCGATGTACTCCTTCAGTACGTCGTTCTGGATCGTGCCGGTGAGCCGGTCGGCGCTCACCCCCTGCTCCTCCGCCACCAGCTGGTAGAGGAGCAGCAGCAGTGCCGCGGGCGCGTTGATCGTCATGGAGGTGGAGACCTGGTCCAGCGGGATCCCGCCGAACAGCACCCGCATGTCGTCGACCGAGTCGATCGCCACGCCGACCTTGCCGACCTCGCCGTGCGCGATCGGAGCATCGGAGTCGTGGCCCATCTGGGTGGGCAGGTCGAAGGCGACCGAGAGGCCGGTCGTGCCGTGTGCGATCAGGTCCCGGTAGCGGGCGTTGGACTCGGCCGCCGTGCCGAAACCGGCGTACTGGCGCATGGTCCACGGGCGGCCCGTGTACATGGACGGGTACACGCCCCGGGTGAAGGGGTACGACCCCGGCTCGCCCAGCTGGCGCGCCGGGTCCCAGCCGTCGAGCGCCGACGGCCCGTACACCGGCTCGATGGGCAGTCCGGACTCCGACTCGCGCGTCATGCGTATGCCTCCCGCGTTGCTCGGCCCCGGTCACCACCATGCCGCCAAGTTCGCAACCCGTCACCCGCGGGGAACATCTCAGGTGACATACAGCCGGCAGTGAGACCGACGGGGCCTGGATGCGTAACAGGAGTATGGAGAGATCGTGGGCAGGCGCGCTCGCCGGAGTGTGCGTGCTGACCGGGTGCACGGTGCAGGCCGCGGGCTCGGAGGGCGGACAGCCGCCGCCGGTGCGCATAGAGCTCTCCCGGACGCCGGCGGCCGACGACAAACCCGGCTCCACCCCGAGCGCCAAGCCGTCCACGCCGCCCGCCACGCCTCCCAAGGTCCTGTGGAAGCGCGGCGACACCGGGCGGGACGTGCGTGAGCTGCAGGCCCGGCTGCGGCAGGTCGCCTGGCTGTTCGACGGGCCGACGGGGACGTACGACGACCTGACCGAACAGGCCGTCAAGGGGTTCCAGGGCAAGCGCGGGCTGCCGAAGACCGGGAAGACCGACGCCGTCACCTGGCAGCGGCTGCTGGACATGACGCGGGAGCCGGGCCACTGGGACCTGTATCTGATGGGCGGCCAGCCGGCCGACGCGCCCGACACGCGCTGCATGACCGGCCGGGTGCTGTGCATCAGCAAGACGAGCCGGACCCTGCGCTGGATGATCGACGGGCGGACCGTCCTGACGGTGCCGGTGCGGTTCGGCTCGCAGTACACACCCACCCGGGAAGGTGTGTTCAGCGTCTACTGGAAGTCGCGGCACCACGTGTCGACGCTCTATGACTCGCCGATGCCGTACGCGATGTTCTTCAGCGGCGGCCAGGCGGTGCACTACTCGTCGGACTTCGCGGCCACCGGGTACGCCGGTGCCTCGCACGGCTGCGTCAACGTGCGGGACGAGGCGGCGATCGCGCGGCTGTTCGCGCAGGTGAGGAACGGCGACAAGGTCGTCGTCCACTGGTGAGAAGCGGTGTGTGGGGCGCGGGCGGGACCGGGGGAACGTGTCCCGCCCGCGCCAGTGCACGAGCCGTAGGTACGGGGGGAACCCCGGCTCTGTGCGTCGGCCGATGACCAGTCGGCTCATTCATTACTGCGCCAGCGCGGCCGAAAATGTCACGCCCGCCGCGCGAGAAGCTGCAGCGCGGGCAAAATCGCAGGTCAGAGGCTTGAATCAGGCTCGGGGGAGCCGAGGGCGCTGTACGAGGGGCTGGGCGTCGGCGCGGGAGAGGACGGCGTCGGTTCCGCCTTCGGGGAGGTCGTCGCCCGCTTCGGCTGCACTGACGTGAGGCCGGGCTGCAGGGGCTTGTCGTCCCCGGAGTCGCCGGGCGCTATGCCACCGGCGTCGTCGTCACCGCCTCGGTCCTGCTCGTCGTCCCTGGTGTCGCCCCTGTCCCTGCCGGAGCGGTCGTCAAAGTCGCCGGCCCCGTCGTCGCCGTCGGACGCGTTCAGGACGGCCTTGCAGTACTTCGTCACGCGTCCGGAGCCGCCCGCCATGCCCTCCAGCGCGCGTCGGCGGTCGGGAGGCAGTTCCTTGCCGGCGCGCACGTCGCGGCAGGCGTCGGTGACGGAGCCCCACCAGTTGCGGAAGCCGTCGCCCTTGCGCTCGGTGCCGGGGGTCTCCTCGGGAGCCTCGCCGCCGGGGTGGGTGTTCTGCGGGGGTGCGCCGACGGCCGGGCCACTCGGGGAGCCGCTCGGCTCGGGCGTTCCGTTTCCGCCGTCCGGGGTGTCCTTCGGCGGGGTCGACGCCAGGGGGCGGTCGGGGCTCACGGCGGCCGAGACCGAGGCGCCGGGCACCGGTTCGTCGGCGTCGAACGGGGTGGGCAGGAGCCCGGTTCCGGCCGCGGCGGCGACGCCACCGACCATGACGGCGGCCACCGAGGCGGCCAGGCCCAGGCGCAACGGGCGGGTCCAGCGGGGGCGCCGGTCGGGGCGGGCGGGGGCGCCGATCCGGACCAGGCCGGCGTCGGCGGCCCCGTGCCGGGCACCGCCGAAGACGACCGCCGGCTCACCCTTCTCGGCGCGCACCTTGCGGAACGCGGCCAGCGCGGCGGCCTCACCGGGGAGTTCGGCGTCGTCGGTCTGCGGGGGTACGGCGGACAGCGCACCGAGGGTTTCGGCGAGCCGGGCGGCCTGATCGTGGTCGGCCAGGTCGACAGCTTCCAATGACTCACCGCGCAGGAGGAGTTCCGCCGTTTCGCGGTCCAGCCATCTGTACTGCTCGTCGGCCATCACATGTCCTTCTGCGTCCGCGGACGCATATGCGTCACACTCGCGGACGTCACCGCATGGTCGTGCGGTTCTCTCTGCGGCGGCAGCGCGTCGAGCCCGCCGATCGATTCCGGATCCGCCTCCGGAGGGGCGCCGAGCAGTTCGGCGAGCCGCTTCAGACCCCGGTGCGCGGCCGTTCGCACCGCCCCCGGGCGCTTGCCGAGGGTCTCCGCGGCGGTCTTGGCGTCGAGGCCCACCACCACGCGCAGCACGACGGCCTCGGCCTGGTCCTGCGGCAGCCGGGCGATGAGCGAGAGCGTGCTGTCCGTGGCCAGCGCCTCGATCGCCTCGCCGGCCGTGTCGGACTCGGCGGCCTTCCCGGTCAGCTCGGTCTCGTCGCCGCCGATCGCGGGGCGCCGGCCGCGCATCCGTATGTGGTCCAGCGCGCGGTTGCGGGCGATCCGGGCGGCCCAGCCACGGAAGCGGTCCGCGTCCCCGCTGAACCGTTCCAGGTCGCGGGCTATCTGCAGCCAGGCCTCGGAGGCGACGTCCTCTGCGTCGTACTCGCCGACGAGTGTCCGGACGTACCCGAGGAGCCGCGGGTGCACCGTGCGGTACACAGTCCGGAACGCGGTCTCGTCCCCGTCCTGTGCCGCAAGCACCGCGGCAGTCAGCTCCGCGTCGTCCCCCAGCACCCGCATTCCTCGGTCGATGGTCAGTAGCCGGCCGCGGCTTCTCGGCCGTCGCTCACGTGATCAGTCACCTTCCCCGTCCGGCGCGAAAGGCACGTTACGACCTGAAACCGCTGCTCGTCCATGACCGTACAAGATGCAACCACCGCGGGACGGCGCGAGGTGTGCGCGAGGTGTGACAGAAAACGCACTCATGGCGCTGTAGGAGATACGGGCCGCCGCGCGGCCCGTGCCGCGCGACGGCCGGGGCCTCTCCTGTGGGGGGTGGCGGCCCCGGCCGTCTCCGCGTCGGCCCTCAGTCTTGATCGGGGTGTACGGAGAAGGCCGTCTCCCCTGCCACGGCCACGACCGTGTCCTTCACCAGTAGCACGCTCGGGATCGTGTTCTCGGCCGACGTGCCCGGATCATCCAGCTTGGCCGTGGTCCAGCGGACGGCGCCGGTGTCCTGGTCCAGGGCGATGAGGCGGCCGTAGCGGTTGGCGAAGTAGACGGTGCCGTACGCGGTCGAGTGCGCCGGGGCCGACAGGTTCTCGATCTGTGCGTCACGCTGCCAGAGCCGGGCGCCGTTGGACGCGTTGACCGCGGTGACCGTCCCGTCGGGGCGGACGAAGTACACGGTCCCGTCGATCACGGTGGGCGTGCCGCGCGGGGCGCCTTCCAGGAAGAGGTGGTCGGGGATCTGCCGGAAGGCCCGGCTGTCCCGGTCAGTCCTTCTTCCCCTTGGGGTTGCCGGCCCCGGCCTGACCGCCGCCCTTACCGTTCTCGTCCGCCTTACCCGCCTTATCCGCGTCGTCCGCGTTGCCCTTCTTGCTGTCGGTCAGCTGCCCGGCGCAGTAACCGGCGACGTTCCGCTCCCCGCCCGCGGCCGCGATCAGCCGCTGCCAGGCCGTCGACTCCAGGGCCTTGCCGTTGCCCTTGACGTGCTCGTAGGCGCGGCAGTGCGCCTCGGTGTCCTGGGCGGTGGCGGGACGGTCCGGACGTACGGACTCCGTCGCCGAAGGCGCCGAAGGATCGGCGGCCGGTGCGTCGGTCGGGCCGGACGAGGCGGGCGGGCGCTGGTGGCCGTCGTCGGTGCCATCGGAGGAGGACCCGGCCGTGCCGATCGCGGCGACCGCGACCCCGCCCAGGGTGAGGCTCGCGAGGAACAGGGAGAGCGTGGCCTTCAGAGAGCGCTTCACGCCGCGCTGCTCCCGGGGCCGCCAGTCGTCGCGGCGGCGGGTGCGGGCACGGTGCTCGCCGGCGTCCCGGGCGGCCCGGAACGCGGCCACGGCCCGCTGCTCGCCCGCCGCGTCGACATCGCCTTCGCGTATCGCGGCGGCCAGCAGCGCCTCCAGTTCGGCCCCGTCGCGTGCCCGCCCGGGTCCGGACACGGCGTCGCCCGGTCGCGCACCCCGGCGGCCGGATGCGGCCCGGTCTCCGCGCTGCCGTTCACCCATGTCCGATCCCGTTCCTCGTCCGGCCCTCCGGCCTGTCCGGCGGCCCACCGGCGTCATCGCTCATGTCGACTCCCCCAGCGTCCGGGAGCCGTCATCCGTCACACCCTCGACTCCCAGCTGCTGCGCCAGGCGCTTCAGCCCCCGGTACGCGGCGGTGCGCACCGCGCCGGGCCGCTTGCCCAGGACGCGGGCGGCGGCGGGGCCGTCGAGGCCGACGACCACCCGCAGCAGAACGGCCTCGGCCTGCTCGCGCGGCAGTCCGCGGACCAGCTCCAGGGCGTGCTCGGTGGAGATGGCCTCCAGCGCCTGGTCGTGCGTGCTGTGCGCGGAGGGCAGATCCAGTACGTCCTGCTCCGTCGCCGTCGACCGGGGCCGCACCTTCTGCCGGCGCAGATGGTCCAGCGCCCGGTGCCGGGCGATGGTCGCCGTCCAGCCCCGGAACCCGGCCCCGTCGCCCTTGAACCGCCCGAGGTCCCGGGCGATCTCCAACCACGCGTCCGAGGCCACGTCCTCCGCGTCGTCGCCGACGATCCCGCGCAGATAGCCGAGCAGTCCCGACTGCACGATCCGGTAAGCGACGGCGAAGGCGGCCTCGTCACCGTCCTGGGCCCGCGCGACGGCCACGCCCAGTTCCCCGTCGTACGCCTGCACGCGGCGGGGTTCCTTTCCCTGGCCCAAGAACTGTCCTCGTTCGTACCGAGTCCGCGGCGGACCGCCCCGCGCGACGTCACCGCCCGCACGAACAGCCCCCACGGTCATCAGCGCCGGGCTTCACAGAAGTGTCACAGCACCCTCGGCGTCCCACCGGTGAAGGGAGTGACGCAGGGCACATCCCCAACCCGTGATGTTCACAGATCGCCAGGCGCTGTAAGGATCGCCGACCTGTGTGACGGGTGGGCTTTCTGTTGATTCCTAGGGGTGGGACATTTGAGTCGCAAGACGACCCATGCGTACAAACCACTGAGCCTCAAGCGAAGAGCCTGGCTCACCATCGGGGCAGTGGTACTTGGGGGCGCCGGAGTCGTGACCTACGCGGTCGCCGAACCGAGTTCCGATCAGCCGGCCCAAATCGCCCGCGACAAACGGCCGGTGGAGGTCCACGACCTCACCATGAAGGCCGCCGGCACCGGCAAGCGGGCACTCGCCAGGACCGGCACCCAGCAGTTCTCGCTGCTCGGCGTCACCTGGGCCGAGGACGCCCAGGCGCTCGACGGCACCGCGCAGGTGCGGACCCGGAGCATTGAGACCGGCGAGTGGACCGGCTGGCGGAACCTGGACGTCGACGAGGCACACCCCGTCGACCGCGCCGAGCCCGGCGCCGAGGACGCCCGGGGCGGTTCCGAACCGCTCTGGGTCGGGCCGTCCGACGGGGTCGAGGCCCGTGTCGTCGCCGGGGACGGATCGGCGAGCGCCGGTCTGCCCAAGGGACTTGAGATCAACCTCGTCGACCCCGGCGTGACCGCCGCGGAGGCGAAGAACAAGGCGCTCGACGGCACAGGTTCCGACATGGAGGCTGCGGCCTTCGTCGTCGAGGACGTGAGCGCGTCGCCGTCCGACACGGGATCGCCGTCCCCGTCGGCCTCGGCCTCCCCGAGCGAGAGCAACAGCCCGTCGCCGAGCCAGAGTTCAAGCCCTACCGCAAGCCAGAGCCCCAGCACGAGCGCCAGCCCGACCCCCACCGCGACCGTCCCCACCGCCCCGCCCTCCACCGTCCACCGGCCGCCGATCATCTCCCGCGCCCAGTGGGGCGCCGACGAGTCGATGGTCGACGACCCGGCGGAGTACATCGAGAAGGTCAGCGCGGTCTTCGTGCACCACACGGTCGGCACGAACAACTACAGCTGCGCCGAGTCGGCTTCGCTGGTGCGCGGCATCATGGCGTACCACGTCGAGACCGAGCAGTGGAACGACATCGGCTACAACTTCCTGGTCGACAAGTGCGGCCGGATCTTCGAGGGCCGCGCGGGCGGCGTCGACCTGCCGGTGCGCGGCGCGCACACCTACGGCTTCAACGGTGACTCGACCGGCATCGCCGTCCTCGGCGACTTCGAGGGCGCCGCCGCCACGGCCACCACTCCCGCGAAGCCCGCGGGCCGGCCGACCCGGGCCACCCTGGAGTCCGTGGCCCGCGTCGCCGCCTGGAAGCTCGGCCAGTACGGCGGCAACCCGACCGGCAAGGTCACACTGACCGCGGGCGCCGACACCGGCGTCTGGGACCAGGGCCAGCAGGCCACGCTCAACACGATCTCCGGTCACCGCGACGGCTTCGCCACCGCCTGCCCGGGCAAGAACCTCTATTCCAAGCTGGCCGAGATCCGGCGCTTCGCGGCGAACGCGGGCAAGAACTCCGCGATCCCGACCGCCGACGTCAACCGCGACGGCATCGACGACCTGGTCGCCGGCACCCCGAAGGCGAACCGGGTGACCGTGGTCCCGGGCGGCATCGACGGCCCCGTCACCACGGCGAAGCTGGGCCTCACCCAGAACAGCGCCGGCGTCCCCGGTTCCTCCGAGACCGGCGACGCCTTCGGCACCGCGACCGCCTGGGGCGACGTCAACGGCGACGGCTACGCCGACCTCGCGATCGGCTCCCCCGGCGAGGACGACACCAGCGGCAACGCCGACCGCGGCCAGGTCACGGTGATGTACGGCCCCGCCCTCACGACCGGCTTCTCGTACACCACGACAGGGGTCACGGCGGCGGGCGCCAAGCTCGGCTCGACGGTGGCCGTGGGCGACTTCGACGCCGACGGCAGGGCGGACGTCTTCTCGGCCGGCACGGGCAAGGGCGGCAACTTCAACGTCCGGCAGACCGGCGGCGCGTACAAGTACGGCACCCTCACCACCGCATCCGGCTCGCTCGCCTACCTGGACGCCGCGACGGGCGACTTCAACCGGGACGGTTACGCGGACGTCGCCCTCAACTACCGCGACACCGGCGGCATCGGCCGCGTCGTCCGCTTCGCGGGTTCGGCCACCGGGCTGGCCAAGGTGGGCGTGATCTCCGTCAAGGGCGGTCGCTCCCTCGCCGCGGGCGACGTCAACGGCAACGGCTACGACGACATCGTCATCGGCCAGCCCATCGCCGCCGAGTCCGGCGGCAGGACCGGCGGCCAGGTCACGATGGTCCCGGGCTCGTCCGCCGGCTTCACCACCACCGGGATGACGACGATCCACCAGGACAGCACGGGAGTTCCCGGAGCCGACGAGACGAACGACGCGATGGGCGTCTCCGTCTCGGTCGGCGACTTCAACGCCGACGGCTACGCCGACGCCCTCGCGGGCGTACCGAACGAGGACATCACCCGCGGCGGCGTCAACCAGGTCAACGCGGGCCAGGCGCTCCTGATCAAGGGCAGCGCGTCCGGCCTCACCGGCTCCGGCTCGGTCGGGATCTCGCAGGACACCACCGGCGTGCCCGGCTCCACCGAGAGCGGCGACGCGTTCGGTACGTCGGTGTCGTTGACGGACCTGTCCGGGTTCGGGCGGGCCGACCTCACCATCGGCGCGCAGGGCGAGGACGCGGGCAACGGCGTCCTGACGTACCTCCCGAGCAACAGCACGGGGCTCGGGTACTCGTACACCGTCATGTTCGGCAAGGGCACGCTGGGCACCCCGACGGGCGCCCGCCTCGGCCAGACGCTGGCGCCGTAAGCAAGGCGGTCGGCCGGGGTCCTGTGCAGTGGGCAGGGCCCCGGCCGGTCAGTGGCGTGCCGTTGTGCGGGTCGCGTCCCGGCACAGCAGCCGCAGCGAGCCGTCCCCGGCGAAACAGCGCCGGGCCTCGTCGATCGGATCCCACAGCCGGCCGTCGGGGGTGCGGACCCAGTGGTCGCCGCCGCCCGCCCACCACTCGGCGCCGGTCTGCCGGACGACCACCTCACCGGCGTACGCGCCGAAGCCGCGCAGCACGGTCTCCACGGCGGTGTACGGCGTTCCCTCACGGCGCAGTTCCTCGATCATCCGGTCGACGCGCCACAGGCTCTGCGCCGAGTAGTCGAGCCGCAGCCGCGCGCCCTCGCGCATGGTCGCCACCGCGTCCGCCGCCCACCGCACCGGCTTCGCCGCGGCCTGAGGCCTGCTCCCCTGCTGTGTCGTCACATTCGGAAAAGCGAGGTCAGCGGGTATTTCGTCACGCGGATCGGGCCACTGCGCGAGACCGGCGCAGGACCGCCCCACCGCCTGCACGACCCGCACAGGATTCGCTCAGCACGACGGGTTGACGCCCCAGTGACGATTCGGGACGTCCGTGCGCTCTTGTCACCGATGAGCACGTACTTCCACTTGCGCGCCGTACCACCCGCGGCCCTGCGCAACAGCGCCACCTGGCAGCAGAAGCTCTTCGAGGACGACTGGGACACCGTGCGCCGGCGCCTCGACCGGCACCGCGAGGAAATGCTCGACAAGCACTACCTCGACCACCAGCTCCTCTACGCCTGCACGCCCCCGCACCACTCCGAGGAGGGACCCTGGGCCCATGTGGTCCTGGGCGGCCGGCCGGTGCTCCATCCCGAGCCGGACAGGCCGCCGTTCCTGGTGCTGACCGCGGCGCAGGTGGCCCGGGTCGCCGCGTTCCTCACGGGTGCCGACTTCGACGCCCTGTGGCGGCCGGTGCGCGACAAGCTGCTGCCGCGGTACGGCGGACCCGACACGGAGCCGGAGGTCCACGGCGTCTTCGCGGCGTCCCACCGCGATCTGACCGCGTTCTACGCCCGCACGGCGGAGTACGGGGACGCGGTGGTGAAGTGGCTGGTCACCTGAGCCGAACGCTCAGCGCCGCCCCCGCGCCCGCCGTGACACGACGGCGCGCAGCACGCGCCGCCCCTCCGTCGACACCTCCAGCGCATGGCGCAGGCCGCTCGCGCCATGCCCGGCGAGCAGTTCCAGGACGGCGACCTGGCGGCGCAGTTCGGCGGCGACGAGCGGCGGCATGCCTTCCGTACGGCCCTCGCGGCGGGCGTCGAGCGAGGCGGCGTCGTCCGCGACGTCGAGGAGCCGGTGGATCTGCAGCGCGGCGACGGAGCAGGCGTCGGCCCACATCCGCGCCTCAGCGGCGGACCGGACGGCCGGGGCGGCGGCCAGCATGCGCCGGACGAGCAGCGCGGCCTCGTCCTCGACATCCGCGTCGTCCATGACGTCCGCGATGCCCAGCTTTCCGCGCGCCTGCTCCAGCAGTTCGCCCCACGCGGTGCTGTCCCCGCCGTCCGCGAGGTTCCCCCACAGCGGCCGCAGCACCTCGTCGTCACCGCCCAGCAGCGGTACGCAGCGATCCAAACAAGCCAACCCGCTGGCGGCCAGGCCGCGTTCGTCGGCCTGCGCGATCAGTTCCACCAGGCTCATCCACGCCTCCCTCTGCGGGGCTTCGCGGGGCGCCCACCTTTACGGAGCCCGCACTTCCCCTTACTGCGTGCGACGGCCCGGGAGTGTCACAGGGGGACGACGCCGAGCCGGTCGAGCATACGGAAGAATAGATTTTCGGCCAACGGGTCGGCATCGGAGGTGAGAACGTCCAGCAACGGCCCGTCGGACACCTCGTGCCCGGCCTCCGCGGCCCAGGCGACGGCCCGCTCGGCGGCGTCACGCGGCTCGAGGAAGTAGTCCTCCAGCATGCGCCCCTCCTCGTCGGCGCCGAGGTACCCGGCCATCGCGCCCCGCGCGAGACAGGTCGACCACGCCCCGCTCTGTGGCCCCGCCGCCTCGATGACCACACAGTCGCTGTCCATGACGTATCCGAACAGCGCGGGCGCCCCGCTCTCCTGGGCCAGCGCGTTCATGCTCCCGACGTCGCCGTCCCCACTCGGGTACTCCCACACCTGCCAGCCCCCGGGCGCGGACGCCCGTAAGCTCATCCCCTTCGCGCTGGACAGCGCCGCCAACTCCTCGAGCGGCCGCTCGCTGCGACCCACGACGAAATACCCCCAGAAACCCATCCCGGCCCCCTCCTGGCTTCGGCTCACGCCGAAAACATCACAGTCGGCCGAATACATCACAGTCGTACGGGAGTTCGCAGCAGCACCGGACAATTCGCGCGTGTCCGCACAACTCCAGGCGTCAATCCAGCCGCTCGGCCAGCGCCTTGAACTCCGCCCAGGACAGCTGCGGCCGGCCCGGGTTCCACAGCTTCTGCACGGTCGCCGCCAGCGGCATCCGGATCCCGGCCGCGACCTGCTCCTGGGTCTGCGAGTCGGCGAGATCGCACCACACCGCGAAGGAGCCGCCGAGGATCTGGTCCTCGTACCGCACCGGAACCGCCTGCGTACCGCGCACCACCCGCGGCGTCCACTGCTCGTAGATCCGCTGTCCCGTCGGATAGACGAAGGTCTGGGGCTGCCCGAGGACGTAGTACAGGAACTCGTCGTTGTAGTTGACGAGGTCGCGCCCGGCGCTCAGATACTCCACCGGCAGCCGCGCCCCGATCTCCTTGCCCGTCCAGTAGGCGACCTGGAGATCCTCGGCCGCCTCGACGGACGTACCGGCGTAGAAGCCGTCGTTCCACGCCCGCATCGTCCGGTCGTGCGTACGGATCGTGTCCGCGCGGTCGTTGAGCCAGCCGGTGGCGAGGTCGGCGACGGTGGCGCCGGAGCCGTACGCCTCGGTCGCGGCGGCGGCCAGCTGCGGATAGGCGGCCTCGGGGTTGTCCGACGTCAACGCCGCGTACTCGTCACCGCCGAGATGCCAGTAGCCGCCGGGGAACAGGTCGGCGTACTCGTTGAGCAGATCGTCGACGATGGCGCCGGACTCGTCCTTGGAGATGTCGATCGCACCCCGCGGCGCCGCTCCCTGCGCGCTGCGCAGCTGCAGTTCGGGATGGGCGGCGATCACGGCCCCGAGATGCCCCGGAGAGTCGATCTCGGGCACGACCGTCACATGCAGCCGCTCCCCCAGCTCGACGATCTTCTTCACCTGCGCCTTGGTCAGATGCTCCTTGGACACGATCTCCGGATGCGTGTCGGACTCGATCCGGAACCCCTGGTCGTCCGAGAAGTGCAGCCCCAGCTGGTTGAACTTCAGGTCCGCCAGCTCACGCACCCGGTCCTCGATCCACCCGGCCGTGAAGTGCTTGCGGGCGATGTCGAGCATCAGCCCCCGCTGCGGCTTCGCCGGCTCGTCGCGTACGACGCCCTCCGGTGCCGTACCACCACCGCGCACCGCCTGCTTGAGCGTCCGGGTGCCGTAGAACACGCCCGAGTCCGCGGGCCCGCTGATGTTCACCCGCCCGCCACGCACGGTCATGGCGTACGACTCCGGATCCGCGCCCTCGTCGTCGTTCAGCGCCAGCCGTACGTCCCCGGCGCGCACGTCGTCCTTCTCCCCCGCGTACGACAGCCCCAGCTCACCCGCGAGCAGCCGCCCCTCGTCGACGAGCTCCGCGTCGTTCACGACCACCCGCTGACCGCGCGCCGGCTTCCAGCCGGGCCCACGGGCAGGAGTGTGCGCGCGGACGGCGGGAATGGTGCGGGGCGTCTTCGACAGCGGGTAGGTGCGGCTCGGGCTGGGACGGGGACTCGGAGTCTCCGACAGAGCCGCCGCCGATGTCGTCGTCGTTCCGGCCGCGGGCAGCCGGGACGCCGAATCCGCTCCCGGATCACCCTCGTCCCCCGCGGCCGCCCAGATCCCGAGGCCCAGCCCGACCGCCACCACGGTCGCCGCCGCGACCAGCATCCGCCGCCTGTCCGTCCATGCCGA
Source organism: Streptomyces sp. NBC_00457 (assembly GCF_036014015.1). Classification (NCBI taxonomy): domain Bacteria; kingdom Bacillati; phylum Actinomycetota; class Actinomycetes; order Kitasatosporales; family Streptomycetaceae; genus Streptomyces; species Streptomyces sp. NBC_00457. The sequence continues at coordinate 4,370,221 of NZ_CP107905.1, forward strand.
GATCCTGCGCCTGTGCTGACTCACGGGCGCCAACCTAGGCCCTGAGCCGTGCGACATCCGTCCACCACGCGTTCCGAAACTCTCCCGTGCGGGTGAAATTCGGGCATCCGTCGGACACGTCATGTCCGATCTCGATAACGTGGTGGCACATCTCTCACACCATCCCCTGCCGAATCACGTGACGCCCACACACCTCACTGGCCAAGTCGCCATACCCGAGCAGACCCGGGACACGTCTTCCCCGCTGGACCACTTCAACACGGCCCCCCTGGAAGACGTCCTCCACACCCTTCTCACCTGCCTCCACAGCCCCCGCTGGGCCCACCGGGTAGCCGACCACCGCCCCTACCCGGACCTCGAGTCCCTCCTGGCCGCCGCCGACGAAGCGGCGTACGACCTGACAGCGGCAGACCTGGCAGCGGCCCTGTCAGCAGAAACGCTTCCTGAACTCCCCGACGGAACGTACTCGGCCGCCCATACCGCACTGTGTGCCGCACATGCCGCATACGAGGCGCGATTCGGACACGCGTTCGTCATCTGTGTCGACCACCTGCCACCCAGCGAAGTCCTCGACCAGATCCTGGCGGGAATCCGGTCACGATTGACAAACGATCCGGAAGAGGAACGAGTGGTGGCAGCAGAGGAACTCCGGAGACTGGCCAGGGGACGTTTGAAAGACGCCCTCAGGGGCGCGGGGCTGTGACAATTTGCGGCTCCGCCGCGTGGGCGCGACAAGCCCCCACCCACCCGCACCCGGCACATAACCCCACACACCACCTCCAATAGCCCGTTCGCCTGCCACATTGATCACATCAACGGGCCCGGCGTAAGCACCACAGGCAACCGTCGCTACGATGCTGGGGGCCGGTGGACCGTACCCGGCCGGGCCCGACCGACCACACAAGCCGGCGCGGCCCCAATCCCCGCTCCCGGAGGAACTTCCGTGCCGGCTGGAACGCTGTACCGCGGCCGGGAAGGAATGTGGTCCTGGGTGGCTCATCGAGTCACCGGCGTCCTCATTTTCTTCTTCCTGTTCGTTCACGTGCTGGACACCGCTCTCGTCCGTGTCTCTCCCGAGGCCTACGACGACGTCGTGGCCACGTACAAGACGCCGCTCGTCGCGCTGCTGGAGTACGGCCTCGTCGCCGCCATCCTCTTCCACGCGCTCAACGGCCTGCGTGTCATCGCCGTCGACTTCTGGTCCAAGGGCCCGCGCTACCAGAAGCAGATGCTCTGGTCCGTCGTCGGCCTGTGGCTCGTACTGATGCTCGGGGCGATCTACCCCGTCCTCGGTCACGCCGCTCGTGAACTGTTCGGGAGCTGACGCGTATGTCCACCACCGAAAAGACCGCCGCCGGTATCGGCCCCGTGGAGGGCGAGTCCCTCTACGGCGTCGACAACCCGGCGCCGCTGATCGAAGCCCCGCGCAAGCGGACCAAGAAGACCCCGAAGTCCACACGGGGCAACTTCGAGATGGCCGCCTGGCTGTTCATGCGCCTGTCCGGCGTGGTGCTGGTCGTCCTGGTCCTCGGCCACCTGCTGATCCAGCTCGTGCTGGACGGCGGCGTGTCGAAGATCGGCTTCGCCTTCGTGGCCGGCCGCTGGGCCAGTCCCTTCTGGCAGGTCTGGGACCTGCTGATGCTGTGGCTGGCGATGCTGCACGGCGCCAATGGCCTGCGCACGGTCATCAACGACTACGCGGAGCGCGCGAACACCCGGCTGTGGCTGAAGGGCCTGCTCTACACCGCCACGGTGTTCACCATCCTGCTGGGCACGCTGGTGATCTTCACCTTCGACCCGAACATCCGCTAGATCCGGGGCTACGAGACCAATGAAGATCCACAAGTACGACACAGTCATCGTCGGCGCGGGTGGCGCCGGCATGCGCGCCGCCATCGAGTCGACGAAGCGCAGCCGGACCGCGGTGCTGACCAAGCTCTACCCGACCCGCTCCCACACGGGCGCCGCGCAGGGCGGTATGGCCGCCGCGCTCGCGAACGTGGAGGAGGACAACTGGGAGTGGCACACCTTCGACACGGTCAAGGGCGGTGACTACCTGGTCGACCAGGACGCCGCCGAGATCCTGGCGAAGGAGGCCATCGACTCGGTCCTCGACCTGGAGAAGATGGGCCTGCCGTTCAACCGCACGCCGAACGGCACGATCGACCAGCGCCGCTTCGGCGGTCACAGCCGGAACCACGGCGAGGCCCCGGTCCGCCGCTCCTGCTACGCGGCCGACCGCACCGGCCACATGATCCTCCAGACGCTGTACCAGAACTGCGTGAAGGAGGGCGTGGAGTTCTACAACGAGTTCTACGTCCTCGACCAGCTGATCACCGAGGTCGACGGCGTGAAGCGGTCGGCCGGCGTGGTGGCGTACGAGCTGGCCACCGGCGAGATCCACGTCTTCCAGGCGAAGGCCGTGATCTACGCGTCCGGCGGCTGCGGCAAGTTCTTCAAGGTGACGTCGAACGCGCACACGCTGACGGGTGACGGCCAGGCGGCGGTCTACCGTCGCGGGCTGCCGCTGGAGGACATGGAGTTCTTCCAGTTCCACCCGACCGGCATCTGGCGCATGGGCATCCTGCTGACGGAGGGCGCCCGCGGTGAGGGCGGCATCCTCCGCAACAAGGACGGCGAGCGCTTCATGGAGAAGTACGCGCCGGTGATGAAGGACCTGGCGTCGCGTGACGTCGTGTCCCGGTCCATCTACACGGAGATCCGCGAGGGCCGCGGCTGCGGTCCCGAGGGCGACCACGTCTACCTGGACCTCACCCACCTCCCCCCGGAGCAGCTGGACGCCAAGCTGCCCGACATCACCGAGTTCGCCCGCACCTACCTGGGCATCGAGCCGTACACGGACCCGATCCCGATCCAGCCCACCGCGCACTACGCGATGGGCGGCATCCCGACGAACGTCGAGGGTGAGGTGCTGGCCGACAACACGACGGTCGTTCCCGGCCTGTACGCGGCGGGCGAGGTCGCCTGCGTCTCCGTCCACGGCGCGAACCGCCTCGGCACCAACTCGCTGCTGGACATCAACGTGTTCGGCAAACGGGCCGGCATCGCCGCCGCCGACTACTCGCAGACGGTCCAGCACGTCGAGCTGCCCGAGGACCCGGCTTCGCTGGTCGTCGCGCAGGTCGAGCACCTGCGCTCCTCCACCGGCACGGAGCGGGTGTCGACCCTGCGGCGCGAGCTGCAGGAGACCATGGACGCGAACGTCATGGTGTTCCGCACCGAGCAGACGATCAAGACGGCGGTCGAGAAGATCGCGGAGCTGCGCGAGCGCTACAAGAACGTCTCGATCCAGGACAAGGGCAAGCGGTTCAACACGGACCTGCTGGAAGCCATCGAACTCGGCAACCTCCTGGACCTGGCCGAGGTCATGGCGGTCTCCGCCCTGGCCCGCAAGGAGTCCCGCGGCGGTCACTACCGCGAGGACTACCCGAACCGCGACGACGTCAACTTCATGCGCCACACCATGGCGTACCGCGAGGTGGGCGACGACGGCACGGAGTCCATTCGTCTCGACTACAAGCCGGTCGTCCAGACCCGCTACCAGCCGATGGAGCGTAAGTACTGATGGCAACCCCGACCCTGGACAAGGCGGACGCGGCCGGCACGCCTGAGCCCGGCTTCGCCGACTCCCCGTACATCACGGCCACCTTCCGCATCCGCCGCTTCAACTCCGAGGTCTCGGCGGAAGCGGCCTGGGAAGACTTCCAGGTGGAGATCGACCCGAAGGAACGCGTCCTCGACGCCCTCCACAAGATCAAGTGGGAAGTGGACGGCACGCTCACCTTCCGCCGCTCCTGCGCCCACGGCATCTGCGGCTCCGACGCGATGCGGATCAACGGCAAGAACCGTCTGGCCTGCAAGACGCTGATCAAGGACCTCAGCCCCGAGAAGCCGATCACGGTCGAGCCCATCAAGGGCCTGACGGTCCTCAAGGACCTGGTCGTCGACATGGAGCCGTTCTTCCAGGCCTACCGCGACGTCATGCCCTTCCTCATCACGAAGGACACGAACGAGCCGACGCGCGAGCGCCTGCAGACCGCCGAGGACCGCGAACGCTTCGACGACACCACGAAGTGCATCCTCTGCGCCGCCTGCACGTCCTCCTGCCCGGTCTTCTGGAACGACGGCCAGTACTTCGGCCCGGCGGCGATCGTGAATGCCCACCGCTTCATCTTCGACAGCCGTGACGAAGCGGGCGAGCAACGCCTGGAGATCCTCAACGACAAGGACGGCGTCTGGCGCTGCCGCACGACCTTCAACTGCACGGACGCCTGCCCACGCGGCATCGAGGTCACCAAGGCGATCGCGGAGGTCAAGAAGGCGCTGATCACGCGCCGCTTCTGATCTTCTCCGCCTGACTTGAGGGCCCTGTTTCCGTCACTTCGGGAACGGGGCCCTCTGGCGTTGGGCGGTCAGTAGTGGCCGCTTTCCGGATCCTCGCCGTCTTCGTAATCCTCGGCGAGCCGAAGCCCGAGATCGGATTCCCAGTCCAGCGCCCACTGGCGCAGCTGGGTGATCGCCTCGGGCCCGAGCCCGTATGCGGCGAATTCCTCGTCGCTCACCCAGACGACGCTCTCCAGCCGGTCCCGCAGCTCCCTGAGATCGAACTCGGCTTCATCGCGCAGCCCCAGCTGCTCGAGTTCGATCACGGAGTAGTACCGGCAGGCCGCATGTACGTCGATCACGTCCCGCGGCAGGCCACGATCACCGAGCGCGCGCACCTTCATGACCACCAGATCCTCAAGACTGACCACCGGCCCGACGTCCATGGCAACGGGCCTACGGGACAGGGCCTCCTTGAGGAGGTCGACCTCGCAGGCTTCCCTGCTGTCCGGGTCCGTGACGAGCAGCCTCGCCTTCAGCGGCCTGACATCGACCACGGCAACCGCCCAGCCCCTGCTTCGCAGACCGTCCGCGAGACGCGGCACAATGTCCGTCATCGACGCGGGGTGCCGGGTCGCGAAGTCCAGGTCCTGGCTCAGGCGAGTGACCAGGCCGTGAGCCTGCACCGCGTACCCGCCGGCCAGGGCCAGCTCGTACGCTTCGCCCGCCTCCAGGGCATCCGCGAGCAGACGGCAATGCAGCGCGGGCAGCTTCATGCGGCACTGGAGCGGCGGAGTTCGGGGAAGGCTTGCTCCCACGTCTCGCGCACGCCACGCCCCAGCATCTTGCGCAGGATCGGCCAGTGACGGACGAGATGCTCGCGGCTGAGGTAACGCACGAAGTCATCCCGCGAGCCGTTGTTCAGGACGATCCGGTACAAACCCAGCAGCAGCTTCACGTCGCCAAGGTCGAAGACACGCAGCCCGGACCACGCAAGCTCCAGCGGAAGCTCTACGTCCCCGCCCTCGGGACCGGCCAGCTCGTCGAGCGCGGTCGGCAGCCGCTCCGTCCCGTAACCCCAGCGGGAGGGCACTCTGCTGCTTCTGTCTGCGTACTCGGTCACGACAGCAGTATGCCGGTACTGCTCCGCATGCGGCCCGCGCGAACGGCTCCGCCCGTACGAACCCGATACCGCTGCCCGATTCAGCACCCGGCCCTCCTCCCACCGACCTCGAACCAGAGCAGCTTCCCGGCGCCCCTGTCGAGCAGGCCGTCACCGATGGGCCAGCCTCCCCATGAGTCGGCGTACTCCTGGACGAGCAGCAGGCCATGCCCGCTTGTGACGTCCGCCGGCGGGGGCGGGACGCGGTCGCCGGGCGGCTTGTCGAAGGGGGCGGGGATGTGGGAGCTCGTGTCCCATACGCCGGTCCGCAGGCGTCCGTCGCCCAGGGCGGTCAGCCGGAGGGACGAGGGCCCCGTGTGTGGCGGTAGGCGTTCGTGACCAACTCGGACGTCAACAGCTCGACGACGTCGACGACTTCGTGCATGCCGTGACCGTTCAGAGTGGCCCGTACGGTCATACGTGCGACACGTGCGGCTCGGGGGTCATGGGGGAGGCGGAGGGCGTACACCCAGGTGTCAGGCAGGGCTACGGTGCCCATGGAAACCTTCAGCAGTCTCACAGGGAAGGGGGCTCGGGTTCGCTCAACTGCCGTGCCCGGCGGTGGCATTGCCTGGGTTGGTGCGCTTCCGGCTTCTGGGTGGGGCGAGTTGGCGATGTGGGCGCTACGCTAACGCGGCATTGAGATACTTCTCAGTGAATCCAGAGAAGTGCATCGGCAATTACCCCGTGTGAGGTACCCGAGAGCCGCGCCGCGGCCGGAAAGGAGGCCCCTTGCCACCCGCCAGCACACCGACCCTGCGACAACGGCGTTTGGGGGCTGAACTGCGCAAGGCTCGCGAGCGAGCGGGGCTGACGGCCACTGGCGCAGCCGCAAGACTCGGCGTCAACCAAGGGCGGGTCAGCATGATCGAGACAGGGCGCAGCCCCCTCAGCGCCGACCGTGTCCGCTCACTCGCACGCACCTATGACTGCGGAGACCCCCGCCTCGTGGATGCCCTCGCCACGATGGCGCAACGCCAGACGCGCGGCTGGTGGGACAGCTACCGCGACTACCTGCCGGTCGGCCTCATCGACCTCGCCGAGTTGGAACACCACGCGGCAGCCCTGCGCGTCGCCCTGGTCATTCACATCCCCGCCCTGCTCCAGACGACCGACCACGCCCGCGCCCTCTTCAAGGAGGCGGTGCCTGAATTGCGGCAGTACGAGATCGAGCACCGCGTCAGCCACCGGATCAAGCGACAGGGAATCCTCCACCGCGAGGACCCGCCCCCGTACACAGCCGTGCTCCACGAGTGCGCACTGCACATGGGGTACGGCGGCCCTGCTACCGTGCGCGCCCAGCTCCAGCACCTTCTGGACATGAGCGAGCTGGACCACGTCTCCGTAAGAGTGATCCCGTTCGGCAAGGGCTCCTTTCCCGGCACCGGACAGTCCGTCGACTATCTGGCGGGGCCGGTTCCCCAGCTGGACACTGTTCAGCTGGACACCCATCACGGCTGCGAGTTCCTGGACGCCGAGGCCCAATTGGAGAAGTACCGACTCGTACTCGACCGCATGGAGGCGAACGCCCTCAAGCCCGCAGAGTCCCGTGACCTGATCCACCGCATCGCCCAGACCGTCTGAGGTAACCGTGCCCGAACTCCACTGGAAGAAGTCCACTTACAGCCCCGACGCCTCGAACTGCGTCGAGATAGCCACCACCCCGACCGTCATCCACATACGCGACTCCAAAACCCTCACCGGACCTCACCTCACGTTCCCACCCACCACTTGGGCGGACTTCCTCTCGCACGCGGCGGACGCGAGGCGCTGAGCGCGAAGCACACTCGCTCGGGTGATCTGGGCGCCAAGTTCTTTCACGTTCCGGGCCAAGGGCACCTACCTGGTGCAGGGCGGGAAGGTGGTCGATGAGGTCCGGCGCTCGTAGCTGGGCGGTGGCGGCGTCGGCTCTTGAAGGCCGGCTGCGGCACTGCATCCGGCCCGCCGTCCATCGGCCCGGTGGGAGCGATGGGCGGACGCCTCAGCACGACGGTACTGCGTCAACAGGTGTGCATTGACAAGGAATTCGTGCTGATCACCATTTGTGGGGCGCAGGTCACCGGGACGGTCATTCAGGGGCTGTAGTCACTTCCGCCCAGCATTGGGCAGGGCGAAAGCGCAGCGGGCTGGACCGTGCGGCCGGGTGGGCTCACACGGTGGCGAACCACAGATCGTTTGCCGAGAAGGTTTCCATCTCCAGTTCTCGGAGCTTCTCCTCCTCGGCGAACGCCCGCCCGAGCACGGCGATATCGCAGCGTATGACTGGAGCGTCGAACGACGGAACAAGAATCACCGTTCCGTCCTGGGCGAGGCCTTGCAAAACTCCTGAAATGCGTTCCTCGACGACGATCAGTCGCAGCGTTGTGGACACCATCGCCACGCGAGCGTCCCGGACCAGGACGCTCAGCCATTCCTCGTCAGCTTCCTTGTCCCAGTCGATAACCCCTCCGACCGATCGGGCCAGATAGTCGGCGACCTCGACTGCGACCTCTTCGCGCCAGGTGACCGGCGGATGACCCAACCGCGCCAGCGCATCCGAGACATCGATCACTGTGCACCTCCCCTCGTGGGCGGACCGCGACATCGTCCTCGCCCAGGACGTCTCCGGCGACGGCGTCACCGACACCGTCTACCGCAGAGCCACCTCCGGCAGACTCATCCTCCGCAAGGGCATCGCCGCCGACAGCGGTGGAGTCGACCTGAACTCCCTGTCCACCGCGGCCGACTCCTCCGGCGGCACCGACACGGAGTACAGCGCCTCCGGCTGGGCCGTCGCCAGCGTCCCCTTCCTGCTGGGCACACCCGACGCCAACAACGACAACATCCCCGACATCTGGGCCGTACGGTCCGACGGATCCGTCCGCTTCCACCCCGGCGGCAGAGCCACCACCTCGAGCACTGGGACCGCGGTCGTCGGCCCCACCACGTGGTGGCAGACGCGCATCGCGGTCGGCTGAGGAGGAGACCCGCCAACGGCTGTCCCGCCGTTCATCTGCCAGTGCGGGTCCTCTCCGTCAGATCGATCCCCGTACCGAAGGGGCCGGAGACGTTGAGCCCGCGTGATAGGTGCCGGTGACGCCGTATGAGTTCGTGCTTGGTCCAGCTCGTAAGGGTGCACAACGGAGATGCCCGGCCAGTGGCGGGTCTGCCGTGGTCCTGCGATGGCCTCAGCCGGAAACACCAGCACGTCCTCGAATCACGAGGAACGCCCACCTGGAGACCCTCAACGACAAGAATGGCGTGTGACGTTGCCGTATGACGTTCAACTGCGCGGATGCTTGCCCACGCGGGGCTGAGGTCACCAAGGCGATCGCGGAGGTGAGAAGGCGCCGATTACTCGGCGGTTCTGATCTCCCTTCCGAGCAAGTACGCGTAACAGCTGAGGGCTCCGTTTCCGGTGTTGCCGGAGGTGGGGCCCTTCACTGTTTTGTCATGTTCGGGCACTACTGAGGGATGGATTCCGCCCGCACACTCCCCTCGGGAAGCGCTGGAGGCGCCGGGGGGATTGCCGTGGTGCGCAGGCACGCACAACGTCACGGCTTCGGCGCCGCGGCAAAGGAAGCTCATTTCGTCGCGGCGCCGCTGCTGGCGGCGGCGGCGCTCGGGCTGGCCGGTGTGGTCGCGGGTGCCGACGACGAGTTCAGATGGCCGGGCGTCATCCTGCTGCTGCTCGTGGCCACGTCGATGGCTCTCATCGCCAGTATTCAGATGTCGTACTACGCGCTGCAGTTCAAGTTCACCTGGGAAGAACGGGAAGCGCGGCGGAAGGCATACGACTGGGTCGAGCCAACGGAGGAAGCGAAGACGGAGATCCTTAAGCAGTCTCAGATCGCGTACGAAGACAACCTCCGGTACGCCGGGATTGTTTTCAATGCCGGAACATTGATGCTCGGGCTCGGTATCGCTGCCGCACTCGTGCCGCCGGATTGTGGCGAGCAGTTCCGCTGGCGAATTGCCTCGGCGATCCTCGTTCTGCTGTGCACTGTCGCCGACGCTGTGTGGGTGTGGTTCCTGGTCAAGAAATGGTGATTCGCGCAACGGCTCACAAAGGGAGGGAAGATGTACCAAGAAGTGGTACTACCCGGATTCGCGGTGCCACCACATCCCTGTCCAGGCTGCGGAGAAACCGTGCCGCGCGGGTACGGGAACCTGCTAGTACCGCGCTCAGTCAGGGAACGGCGGATACCCATTCAGATCGAAAAGAGAGAGATTGATCCGCTGGAGCCCGGCGACAGCGTGGACCACCTGGGGAATTGCCCATACCGGAGCGTCCACCCGATTCTGTTACTCGCGTGCCGGAGCGGCGCGGAGATGAACGCATTGCTGGCGGACCTCAATATCACTCCGTCACAAGCAGCGGGCACCGACACCCCCGGCTAACATGACGCCGCGGTACCCCGAGGTTCCGCGGATTCGGGAGGCGGCGCGCGGCGATGACATCTGCCAAGGGGGGTGGCCGTGCCTCGCGGGTTCGAATATGGGTGGGGATACTCGCAGTGGCGACCGGGGCACTGCTCGCCGGAGATCCCGCCACTCGTACACAAGCGACGCTGTCGTGGGCAGCCCGGTGGTGGCCATGGGCCTTGCTCGCTCTGGCGTCAGTGAACCTGTTGAGGTCGGCCGTCCCGGCCGGTTCGCTCATCGGTCCCGTGACGCTCGGCGCCGTTGCCGTGGTCGGCCTGGCTGTTACCCACGGACTGGACGGGCACATCGCACGGGACCTGCTGGCGCCTACCCTCCTGGTCGTGGCGGGGACAGCGCTCGTGCTGTCAGCCGTGGGCTCCGGCCATCGCTCCAACTGGACCCGCCTGCTGGCCACGGGTGCCGTCATCGTGCCCGCGGGCACGGGTCCGCTGCTGACCGCACGGGCCGTCCTCGGTGAGCTCCGGGCGGATCTGCGTCAGTTGGAGAACGACGTAGAAGTGAACGTCACGGCTGTCGCCGGGCACGTACATCTCATCGTCCCACCCACCAGCACAGTGCACGTTCATACGCTGGGCGCCCTCCTCACCCGGGTTACTCCGCCGGACTCCCGACCTGACGAATCCACGCCTCCAGAGGGGGCGTTCACAATTCACGTCCTAGGCATCTGTGGAGCCGTGAGCATCGCCCGTGGATGAGGAGTGCAATCCGGACGCGAGCGGTCCATCCCGATGGTCGTAGGGAAGACGGGAGCTGGGTCGGCCCGCGAAGAACGCCGAAACCCGCCAGAACGTCTCGGCTTCGTTCTCTTGATCCGGCAGGGGATGATGCAGCGCCTCCAGCAGATCGAACCGGTGCAGGTCGTACACAATGTGCATCAGACCCGCGTACGCCTGTGCCGCCGTCACTGCTCCCTTGTACGCCACCGTGATCAGCACCAGCGCCATCAGTGGCAGCCAGCGGGCACCCGGCTCGTCATACAGCGCCACGGCCGCGACCGTTCCCGAACCGAGGAAGCTCCAACAGAGGTTGACTGCTGCGTCGAGGGCGGTCCGGGCGGACCGCAGCGCCGCGGCCAGGCGGTCGGAAATCTGCATGTGTATGCGCGGCCACGAGGTCAGAGTCGCCAGACCGTAGCGCTCGCCGGCGCTTAGCTCCCCTGCCCGCAAGGCGTTGCCGAGCGCAGTGGGAAGGAGGTCGTCCTCGAACGGTCTTGCGGCCAGCCGCCTCGCTGCGTCGGCCGCAACCCGGTGGGAGTTGGGATCCCGGGCGGACAGGGCCTCGGTCCGCCGACGGAGCGTCCGCCCACGGCGACGCTGCAACTCCGTCAGTACGCCTGCCAACCCGGCAGTGAACGGCCACCGGTCCCAATACCCCTCCCAAACCCGTACGGCCCGCACCTGGAAGGGATAAAGCAGCATCGCAAGTACGGCGGAGCACGCACCCATGACCAACAGGGCTCCGGCAGTCGCGGCGGGGTCCGACGGCAGTGCCACACTCCAGTGACTTCGGCCCACGAAGCTCCCGGCACGCACCAGCGCATAGACGCACGTGACGAAGAGCGCGCACGGCACGAAGTGCACAGCCAGCACCCGTCGCACGAGCTGCCTCCCCCTGAGCTCCCTCGCCCCCATACGCCTCTCAATGCACTTCAGTATGGCTGTCACGTCAATGCGACTCCACAGGGACGGTCCAGGCCGTCACGCCCCAGGGCCACTCACCTCAACGAGTGATCACATCGTCAGCCCGGGCTCTGCTGCCGCCTGGAGAGCCGTACCGCTCCTTACTCTGACGTCATGTCAGATGACGAGTCGTACGAGCTGCTCGGTTTCGACAATGTGCTGCTGCCCGTCGGGGACCTCGGTGAGGCCGTCGACTTCTATGAGCGGGCCGGGTTCGCGGTGGCGTTCCGGTTCGACGAGGCCGGGATCGCGCTGCTGAAGGTCGGGGGCGAGACGCCGGGGATTCTGCTGCGGGCCGAGGAGGAGTTCGGGCACCGGCCGCCGACATGGCCCTCGCCCAAGGTGTGGCTGGAGGTGCCGAACGCCAAGATGGCCGCCCAGGCGCTGCTCGGTGCCGGTATCGCCCTGCTCGACGAGCCGTTCTCCGTGGCCACCGGCTGGACCGTCGAGATCGCCGACCCGTGGGGGAACGTCATCGGGCTCACCGACTACACGAAACGGCCCGAGCTCGCACGGAGGGCCTGAGGCGGCACGGAGGGTGTGACGCAGCTCCCCCGCAAGCGAGTTGAACACGTTCAAAAGCAGGTCTACAGTCTCTCCTGTCAGCGTTTTGAACGCGTTCAAGAAGGGGGAGGCGCATGGACCGCACGGTCGTCGCCTACGTCATCTACCTGCTCGTCAGCATCGCGCTCACCGTCTGGGTGGCCCGCACACTCAGCCGGAACGGGCGGATCTTCCTCGCCGATGTACTGAAGGGCAACGAGAAGCTCGCCGACGCCGTCAACCACCTCCTGGTGGTCGGCTTCTACCTCGTCAACCTCGGGTTCGTCGCGCTCTACCTCAGCGGCGACGGGACGATCGCGGACACCCGCGGGATCTTCGAGGCCCTGTCGACCAAGGTCGGCGTGGTACTGCTGGTGCTCGGGGTCATGCACCTGGGCAACGTGTACGTGCTCAACCGGATACGGCGGCGGGGCGTCATGGAGCGGGAGCAGGTGCCGCCGGTCGCGCCGCAGGACTGGGTCCAGGCATGACGGTGGATACGGCGGACCGGATCCCGGTCCGCCGGCTCACCGTCCTGTACGACACCGAGTGCTCCCTGTGCACCTTCCTGCGCGACTGGCTCATACGGCAGCCGCAGCTGGTGGCGCTGGACATGGTGCCGGCGGGATCGCGGGAGGCCCGGGGGCGGTTTCCCGGGCTCGATCACCGCGCGACTCTCGAGGAGATCACCGTCGTCGGCGACTCCGGACAGGTCTACCGCGACACCGCCGCCTGGATCGTCGTCCTGTGGGCGCTGCGCGAGCACCGGCCGCTCGCTCATCGGCTGAGCACCCCGACCGGGTCGAGGCTGGCGAGGGGCGCGGTGCTCGCCGCCGCCAAATGGCGTGGAGGTCAGTGGGGCGGGGCCAAGCGGGGCGGGGGCCGGACGGGCGGGGGCCAGTGGGGCGGCAGCGTGTACCGCCGCGCGGACGGATGGACCTACGAGCCGAAGCTCGGGTGGTTCTACGATCCGCCGGGGTGCGACAGCGGTGCCTGCGCCGCTGATTAGGCTCTTGTTCCGTGCCTGCGAACAACGACGGCCCCGATGAGGGCAGTACCCCGAGCAAGTCCGAGCAGACCCGCGCGGTGATCCTGGAGACGGCGATGCGGCTCTTCCAGGAGCGGGGGTACGACAAGACCACCATGCGGGCCATCGCCCAGGAGGCCGGAGTCTCCGTCGGCAACGCGTACTACTACTTCGCCGGCAAGGAACACCTGATCCAGGGCTTCTACGACCGGATCGCCGCCGAGCACCAGGCGGCGGTCCGGGAGGTCCTGGACCGGGAGACGGGTCTGGAGGCGCGGCTCGCGGGCGTCCTGAAGGCGTGGCTCGACGTCGCACAGCCGTACCACGAGTTCGCTGTGCAGTTCTTCAAGAACGCCGCCGATCCCGACAGCCCGCTCAGCCCCTTCTCCCCGGAGTCGGAGCACGCGCGCGTGGAGGCCATCTCCGTCCACCGCGAGGTGCTCTCCGGCGCTACGAAGACCAAGGTCCCGGAGGAACTGCGGGACATCCTCCCCGAGTTGATGTGGCTCTCCCAGATGGGGCTCGTCCTGTACTGGATCTTCGACCGGACCGAAGGACGCGAGCGGAGCTATCGCCTGGCCGAGCGAGGGGCACGGCTCACCGCGCTCGGCGTGTCGCTGGCCCGCTTCCGGGTGCTGCGGCCGCTGGTGCGGGAGGTGCATGAGCTGTTCACGGACTTCCTTCCCGGGATGACGAAGGTGCTGACGGAGCCGGGGGACAGCAAGGGGCGCCGGGGCGAGTGATCACTTTCGGGTGAACGGGTTCGAAGGGGACATCGGGCGACCGGGCTGCCTACGATGATGCTCTCGACACCAGCCCACGGGAGGCACGTGATGTCCGCAGCATCCGTCGAGCAGCCACAGGACGATAGGCCGCTGATCGCGGAGGCGAATCGCGTCATGGAACGCCTCCGGGGCCAACGCGTCGAGATCATCGAAGGGCTGATCGTCGTGACCCCACTCCCGGACCTCGGTCATGCCAGAGCGCTCAAGAAGCTGGCCCGCCCGTTCGAGGTCGCCGGGCTCGACGAAGACGAGACCGAAGTACACCAGGGCATCGGCGTCTGGCTGCCTGACGGCCCCGAGGACTATGCGATCCCGGATCTCTGTGTGGTGGACGCCGACATCGACGACCAGCTCATCGAGAACAACTGCTACGACCCGGCTGCCTTCCGCCTCGTACTAGAGGTCACCTCCAGCAACTGGCAAGCCGACCTGCGCGCCAAGGTCAAGGCCTACGCCCAGGCAAAGATTCCGGTCTACGTCATCGTCAACCGCAAGCACCAGCGCCTGCACGTCCTCACCGACCCCGCCGGGGACACGTACGAGAACCATCGCCCGTACGTCCCCGGCGAAATCGCCACCCTCCCCGACACTCTCGGCGCCAAGGTCACCCTCGATGTCGACGAGATCCTCAAAGCCGGTCAGCCGAGGGCTAATTGACCGCGTCCACCTCCCCCTCCGCCAACTCCACGTCGAACACCAACGGCCCGTCCTCCACCACCACATGCCGTGCCCGCGACCCGTACGAAGCCGCAGTCGTCGCCAGGAGATACGACCCCGGTGCCGGGACGGACAGGATGTATGAGCCGTCGGCCAGGGATGTGACCCGGTCCAGTTGACGGCCGCCCTTCGAGAGCAGCGTCACCGCTGCGCCCCCGACCGGCTCGCCGTCGGCCGTGCGGATGTAGCCGTGGACGACTGAGGCAGCACCCTCCATGGCAGGCTCCGTTTCTTCCTCACGCGGTTCCACCGCCAGATGCGGCAGCCGCTTCTCCAGGCCGGCCGGCAACCACCAGTTGGTGTTGCCGAGCAGATGCATCGCGGCCGGTACCAGGGCCGTGCGGAGGATGAAGGCGTCGAGGGCGACCGCCCCGGCGAGGCCGATGCCCGCCATCGCGGCCTCCAGCTCACCGCTGAGGATGAAGGCGCTGAAGACGCACATCATGATCAGGGCCGCGCAGTTGATGACGCGGCTCGTCTCCGCCAGGCCCACGCGGACCGCACGCGCGTTGTCCTTGGTGTGCACCCACTCCTCGTGCATGCGGCTCACCAGGAACACCTGGTAGTCCATCGAGAGGCCGAAGAGCAGGGACAGCATGATCACCGGCAGGAAGGCGGCGATCGGGCCCTCCTTGCCGAGGCCGAGGATCTCGGTGCCCCAGCCCCATTGGAAGATCGCCACGAGTACGCCGAAGGACGCGGCCGCCGCGACGAGGTTCATCACCGCGGCCGTCAGGGGCACCACCAGGGAGCGGAAGGCCACCATCAGCAGCAGGAAACCGAGGGTGATGATCGCCGCGATGAAGTACGGGAGGCGGTCGGCGGTCACCGACGCGAAGTCCTTGGACACCGCCGTCACCCCGCCCACGTGCGCCTCGACGTCGGCCGCTGGGATGACGTCGTCGCGCAGGCGGTCGATCAGCCGGTCGGTCTCCACATCCTGCGGTGACGTGGTCGGAACCACCTGGATCACCGAGACGCCGTTCGCGGGCGGCAGTGCGGCGACCGCCGCCACACCCTCCGTCGACTCGATGCTCGAGACGAGCCCCGTCGTGGCTTCGCCGTCCACCACCACCTGCAGCGGCCCGTTGAAACCGGGCCCGAAACCCTCGGCGAGCAGGTCGTACGCCTGCCGGGTCGTCGTCGACTCCTTGTGGTTGCCCTGGTCCGAGGTGCCGAGCCGGATCGACAGGACGGGGATCGAGAGGCCGACCATGACGAGGAGGGCCACGACGGCGGTGGAGCGGGGGCGGCGTTCGACGTACGCCGACCAGCGCGCCGCCGGCCCGCTCGCGTGCTCCGGCTCCGGTCCCGCCGCGGCGAGCCGACGCCGCTGCCGGCGGCTGAGGACCCGCATGCCGAGCAGTCCGAGGAGCGCCGGCAGCAGGGTGACCGCGGCCAGCACGCCCAGCACGACGGTCAGGGACGTCGCGATGACCACGCCGTCGAGGAAGCGCAGATTCATCACCAGCATGCCGGCGAGGGCGATGACCACGGTGCCGCCCGCGAACAGCACGGCACGTCCCGAGGTGTTGAGGGCCTTCACTGCCGCCTCCTCCGGCTTCATCCCGCGCAGGATGCCGCGCCGGTGCCGGGTGACGATGAACAACGCGTAGTCGATGCCCACGCCCAGGCCGATCAACGAGCCGAGCAGCGGGGCGACATCGGGGACGTTCGTGACATGGCTGATCAGTCCCGTCCCCATCAGGCCGATGCCCAGCGCGACGACCGCCACGACGATCGGCAGCAGCATCGCGAAGAACGCGCCGAAGGCGAGGAAGAGGACGATCGCCGCCGCCAGGACGCCGACCAGCTCGGACGTACCCTGGGCCGCCTCCTGGACCCGGGTGATCGCCTGACCGCCCAACTCCACCTGCAGGCCGTCGCGTTCGGCGTCCTGCGCCGTGTCGACGACGTCCTCCACCAGCTCCTTGGGCACGGCGTTCGCCTGCTCGGTGAAGGTGACCTGGGCGTAGGCGATCCGCCCGTTCTCACTGATCTGCGCCGCTCCGCCCTCAGCCGCGTACGGGCTGGTGACCTCGCCGACCCCCTCCATGCCCGCGATCTCGTTCAGCGCGGGCTCGATCCGGGACTGCACGGACCCGTCCCGAACCGATCCCTCGTCGACCTTCCACACGATCGTGTCGGTGTCGCCGGAACTCTCCGGGAACGCCTTCTCCATCAGGTCGTACGCCTTTTTGGAGTCCGTGTTGGGCAGGGAGAAGACGTTCGCGTAGTCCGTGCCCGCGGCCGATCCCGCGAAGCTCACGCCGAACAGTGCCCCCACCCACAGCAACAGGACCACCAGCCGGTGCCGATAGCACCAGCGTGCCAATGCCGCCACGCTCAAGCTCCTTCGTCGCTCGGTTCGGTTGGTCCCCCAGGTCCTGGGCAACAGGATTGGCGGCGGCACGCGTGCGTGGACATGACCCGCCCATGACTCTCAAGGAACTCCAAAGACCGGAACGGGCCCCGTTGTCAGTGCCCGCGCCGATACTGGGGGCATGTCGAAGGCTCCAGGCACTGTGCTGGTCGTCGAGGACGAGGAGAGCATCGCGGACGTCCTCGCCATAGCGCTGCGCTACCACCGGTTCGAGGTGATGATCGCGGGCACCGTCCGTGAGGCACTCACGCTCGCCGAGCGGACGCGGCCGGACGCCGCTCTGCTCGACGTCATGCTGCCGGACGGCGACGGCCGCGCCCTGGGCCACCAACTGCGGGCCGCGCGGCCCGATCTGGCGCTGGTCTTCCTCACTGCGCGCGACTCGCCCGCCGAGATAGTCGGCGCCCTCGGCTTCGGCGACGACTACATCACCAAGCCGTTCAACATCGACGAGGTCGTCGCGCGCATCACGGCGGTCCTGCGGCGCACCCGGTCGTCGGACGTCCTCCCGCAGCGCCCACCACTGCGGTACGGCGATCTGGAGCTGGACGAGACGACGTACTGCGTGCACCGCGCGGGCCGGACGGTCGAGCTCACCCCCACCGAGTACGCCCTGCTGCGCTTCCTGGTGCGCAACGGCGGCCGGATCGTCCCCAAGGAGCAACTCCTGCGCCACGTCTGGCAGTACGAGCACACCCCGCCCGAGTCGACCGTCGTGGAGACCTACATCAGCTATCTGCGGCGCAAGCTGGACGCCCTGGGCGCGCCGGTGATCACCACCCGGCGTGGCGTCGGATACGGACTGGCATGACGCTCGGGCGGTTTCGGTGCAAGCGCGGCGGGATCCACTCGCTGCGCGCCAAGCTGACGCTGGCGAACGTGGCGCTGCTGGCGCTCGGCATCGTCATGGCGACCGCGGTGAGCCTGATGACCGCGCGGCACTATCTGCTCGACAAGGTGGACTCGGAGCTGGTCAGCGAGCGTATCTCGCTGCAGAACGCCGGGTTCACCATGGAGCAGATCGAGTCGCTGGGCGAAGTGGCCGTCGCCCTCGACAACTTCACCGCCGACGACACCGACGCGCTGCCCAACACGGCGGCCTCCGTGTTCGTCGCCGTCGACGGCAAGGGCAGCCCCGTGGCGCTCGGGCCGCTCGCGCCCACGGAGCGGCAGCGGGCGCTCGCCGAGGCCACGGACGACCCGGCCGCGCTCGCCGCCGAGACGGGGCCGCGGGACGTGCGGGTCGGGGACGAGTCGTACCGGATGGTCGGGGCGAAGCTGTCCGACGGCACGATCGTGCTGATCGCCACCTCCACCGAGGCCCTGCACGAAGGCATGGCCAAGGCGCTCAAGCTCGACTTCGCCTTCGGCACGATGCTGCTGGCGCTGCTCGCCTGTCTGACCATGCTCAGTGTGAGCCGCCGGATGCGGCCGCTGGAGGACATGGTGGAGACGTCGTCGGCGATCGCCGAGGGGGACCTGACCCGGCGCGTGCCGTCCAGCCGGGAAGCCACGCTGGAGGTGGAACAGCTGCGGCTCGCCCTCAACTCCATGCTCCACCAGGTCGAGTCGGCGTATCTCACCCGTGAACGCAGCGCGGCCCAGCTGCGCCGCTTCGTCGCCGACGCCTCGCACGAGCTGCGCACCCCGCTGTCCGCGATACGCGGCTATCTCCAGCTGTTCGACAGGGGGATGCTGACCGATCCTGCCGAGCGGAAGCGTGCCGGGGAGCGGGTGATGACGGAGTCCGACCGGATGGGGCGGCTCGTCGACGAAATGCTCACCCTCGCCCGTCTCGACCAGCAGCCCGAACTGCGGTTCCGGAACGTCGACCTGAGCCGCCTGGTGCGCGACGCGGCCGAGGATCTACGGGTGCAGCAGCCGGACCGGCCGATCGGCGTCGACGCCGACGGCTCCCTGCTGGTGCGCGCCGACGAGTCGGGGCTGCGGCAGGTGCTGGGCAACCTGGTGGGCAACGTACGCACGCACACGGCGGCCGATGTGCCGGTCCGGCTGGGCGTGGAGCGGAGCGACGGCGTCGTACGGCTGCGCGTCGAGGACAAGGGACCGGGGCTCGCCGAGGAGGACGCGGCCCGGATCTTCGACCGGTTCTTCCGGGCCGGGGGCGGCGCGGGCAGCGGACTGGGGATGGCGATCGTGCAGGGTGTCGTACGGGCGCACGGGGGCGATGTGGCGGTGCGGACGGCGCCGGGTGAGGGGCTGGCGGTGACGGTCACCCTGCCGGTGCGGGCGCCCATACCGTCGTAGCGCCTAGGAGGCGGCCGTCACCAGCGCCCAGACGGTCTTGCCGTGTCTGCCGCGGCTCCACACCCCCCATGCCGCCGCGACGCTCTCCACGAGATGGAGTCCGCGGCCGGTCTCCTCCCACTCGCCCACCACCCGCGGCCGGAGCTCCGCCTGGTCCTCGTCCGACACCTCGATCAGACAGGAACCGTCCGCGAGAGCGGTCACCGCCACCTCGAACTCTCGCTCCAGCAAAGGACCATGGCGTACGACGTTGGTGGCCAGCTCGGACACCAGCAGGACCGCGTCGGCCAGCGCCGGGTCCTGCGGGCCGTGTCCCCAGTCGGTCAGATGATCCCGCACCCTCCGCCGGGCGAGACCGACGGAAGCCGGATGCCGGGGCAGCCGGAAGGAGTTGCGTCTCACCACGTCTGCTCCTCATCCCACACACCTCCGTCACATGGTGCTGTGTAGAGAAGCTGCCCGGCGCCGCTGGTGCACAACACAGGGCAACGAGATCACGTCAGATCCAGCGCCCCGAAGGGGCGCGGGGAACTGCGCGACCAGCCACAACGGACCCGCAGACGACCGACGGCCAATCGCGGCACATCCCGCGGAGCGTCACGCTTGGCGTGACGCCAGTTCCACCACCGTGATGTCCGACGGCGCCCCCACCCGCGTCGGCGGCCCCCACGCGCCCGCGCCGCGGGTGACGTAGAGCTGGGTGTCGCCGTAGCGCTCCAGGCCCGCGAGGGTCGGGTTGGCGGCCGCGGCGATGAGGTTGCCGGGCCAGAGCTGGCCGCCGTGGGTGTGGCCGGAGAGCTGGAGGTCTACGCCGTGGTCGACGGCGTCGTGGATCTGGACGGGCTGGTGGGCGAGGAGCACGCACGCGCGTGCCGTGTCCCGGTCGCCGAGGGCCTTCGCGAAGTCGGGGCCTTGGCCCTCGTCCTCGCCCGAGACGTCGTTGACGCCCGCGAGGTCGAAGTGGGTCAGTTCCGTACGGGCGTTCTCCAGTGGGCGCAGGCCGAGCCGGCGCACCTCCTCGACCCACTGCTCGGCGCCGGAGAAGTACTCGTGGTTGCCGGTGACGAAGTACGCGCCGTGCCGTGCCCTCAGCTGCGCCAGAGGTGCCGCCGCCGGGCCCAGGTCCTTGACGCTGCCGTCCACCAGGTCGCCGACCACCGCGATCAGATCGGGCTGGGTCGCGTTGATCGTGTCGACGACCTTCTGCGCGAAGCCCCGGCCGAGGACCGGGCTCAGGTGGATGTCACTGACGACGGCGATCCGGAAACCGTGCGCCGCGCGCGGGAGTTTCGCCAGCGGGACGGTGACCCGCTTCACACTCGGACCGTTCAGGACGCCGTACGTACCGACCCCGACCGTGCCGACGGCGGCCGCGGCCGCGGCACCGCCGATGACTCGGGAGACGAAGAGGCGGCGGGAGGGGGCGGGCGGGGCCGCGGGGGATGCGGGCTCCGGTGCGGGCGGGTCGGCCGGGGCACCCACAGGTATGGGTTCCTCCTGCGGTACGGCCTGCGGTACGGCGACTTCCGCGGACGCCCGCCGCTCCAGCCACCGCCGCAGCAGTGGCCGTACGACCTCACCCGCCAGCACGGCCAGAAGGAGATATATCGACAGGGCCAGCCACAGGAAGCCAGGCCAGGCCAGAACCTGCTGGAGCCAGAAGGGGGCGCCGGAGCGTTCGGCCACGAAGGCCGTGATCGTCAGGGTCCAGCCGCCCGCGATCAGCACCGCGCCGGTGCGCCGCACCGGGCCCGGACCGCGCGTCGTGTCGCGGAACAGGCGGCGCCAGACGAACCAGTTGCCCGCCACCAACGCGCCCAGCACGAGCAGCGCCACGAGCGCGAAGACGATGACCACGGTGTCGTATCCCTCAGTTGTCGACGGTCCAGTACGGCTTGTCAGTTATGACGTTCGGCGCAGTGCGCGAATTCCGCGCAACCCGATGCCGCCGACGACCGTCCCCAATACGAAGGAAACGACGGCGAGCAGCAGGTGCACCCAGAAGTACGCGGTCGGGTCGCCCGCGTCGTCGAACGCGAGCCCGCTGCCGTCCTTGACGAGGTTCTTGACGAAAGTGATCCAGATGATCCAGCTCCACACCCCGAAGGCGAGCAGGAACCAGGAGACGGGGCGGCTGAGCTTCATGCCTTCAGTATCGCCGCCGCCTGTCCGGATCCGCCGCCGGGGTGGGGCGGGCGGTGGGACTTCCCGGCCCGCGACAGGTACGTTCTCGACCGTGTCCGCACCCATGAAGACCGCCAGGCGATCCCTGCTGGTCACTTCCGCCACGTTGTTGTCCCTTTCGCTGACCGCCGCGCCGGTTCTCGCGGCGCCCAAGCCGACGCCGAAGCCGACGCCCTCGGCCACTCCCCCGGCGAACATGTCGGCCGTGGGCGGCACCCGGCTCGGGAAGGCGGGGGCACAGGTCAATCTCGCGAGCGGGGTGCCGGTGCTTCCCAAGGATCTGTCCGCGCGGTCGTGGATCGTCTCCGACGCCGAGTCGGGCGATGTGCTGGCCGCGAACAACGCGCATTGGCGGCTGCCCCCGGCGAGCACCCTGAAGATGCTGTTCGCGGACACCGTGCTGCCGAAGTTCCCGAAGACCATGAAGCACACCGTGGTGCCCGGCGACCTGGCCGACATCGGCACCGGATCCAGCATGGTCGGGATCAAGGAGGGCGAGACGTACACGGTCCACGACCTGTGGCTCGGCGTCTTCCTGCGCTCCGGCAACGACGCGGTGCATGTGCTGTCCGCGATGAACGACGGCGTCGCGGACACCGTCAAGGAGATGAACGAGCACGCCGAGGAGCTCCAAGCCCTCGACACGAACGTGGTCAGCCCCGACGGCTACGACGCCCCCGGGCAGGTCTCCTCCGCGTACGACCTGACGCTGATCGCCCGCTCCGGGCTGCAGAAGAAGGACTTCCGCGAGTACTGCTCCACGGTGTCCGCGAAGTTCCCGGGCAAGACGACGAAGAACAAGAAGGGCAAGACGGTCCGCGAGACCTTCGAGATCCAGAACACCAACCGGCTGCTGACCGGCGACAGCGGCCTCGCCCAGTACCAGGGCATCGCGGGCGTCAAGAACGGCAACACCACCAACGCCGGCTCCACCTTCACCGGCGTCGCCGAGCGCAACGGCAAGGTGCTGCTGGTCACCGTCATGAACCCGGAGAAGGACGCGGCCAACGAGGTCTACAAGGAGACCGCCACGCTCTTCGACTGGGGGTTCAAGGCGGCCGGGAAGGTGCAGCCGGTGGGCGAGTTGGTGCCCCCGAAGAGCGCGGCGCAGGCCGGCGCCCAGCCGGGGGCGAACGACGGCGGTGAGGCCGGTGGCGCCGGGGACAGCGAGGCGTCCGCGAAGCCCGTGACGGGCGCGGCGGCCGAGAGCGGTTCCGGCGGGGTCGGGGTCGCGTTCGCGATCACCGGCGGGGTGCTGGTGCTGCTCGCGGCGGGCGCGTTCCTGGTCAACCGCCGGTGGCCGCTGCCTGACCTGGTACGTCGCCGGACGCGTCCGTGACCTCGGCGATCTCTTCCTCCTTGCTCCCCGTCGCCGTCCACGCGGCACAGAACAGGACCAGCTTCGAGGTGAAGTTGATCCACAGCAGCAGGGCGACGGGGACGCCGAACGCGCCGTACATGCTCTTCGCGGCCACGCCCTGCATATAGCCGCTGAGCAGCAGCTTGAGCAGCTCGAACCCGATCGCGCCGATCAACGCGGCCACCATCAGCCGGCGGCGCGACGGTTCGACGCCGGGCAGCAGAGTGAGGACGTACAGGAGCACGAGGAAGTTCGCGAGGACGGCGACGGCGAACGCGGCGACGTACAGCAGGACCCCGCCCCAGCCGCCCTCCTTGATGCCGATCCGCTCGGTGATCCAGCCGACCATCGCGGAGGCGACGGTGGAGGCGGCCAGCGTCACGAGGAGCGCGCCGCCGAGGCCTACGAGGATGCCCGCGTCCTTGGCCTTGCTCAGGACCGGGTTCTCCTCGCTGTCGGGCAGCTCCCACACCGCGCGCAGACAGTCGCGCATCGAGCCGACCCAGCCGATGCCGGTGAACAGCAGCACGGCGCCGGCGATGAGGCCGACGGTGCCGGCGTTGGCGACCAGGCCGTCGATGTTGAGCTGCTCGGAGATGCCGGGCACCTGCTCGGCGATCTTGTCCTCCAGCTCGTTCTGCCGGGATTCGCTGAGGGTCGCCGCCGCGACGGCGGCGGCCACTGTCAGCAGCGGGAAGAGCGCCACGAAGCTGATGAACGTCATCGCGGCGGCCAGCCGCGTCCACTTCACCCGGTCCAGACGCTCGTACGACCGCCACGCGTGCGTGACCATCAATCGGGCCGTCAGCGGCCCGACGACAGGGAGCTTTTTCAGCCAGTCCATGATCCGACTCTGCCCTCGTTGCGGAAGACCAATGTCCGAGTGCCCCAAAACCGCAGGACAGTGGCGATCGCCATGCCGATTCCCGCGCCGGACACGGTGTCCGCGCGCTGCGAGGTGAAGCCGAGGCCATAGTGGCTGACGGCGAGGCACAGGAGCTGGACGAGCGCCCCTGCGGCGTTCACCGCGAAGAACACGGCGTACGGGCGCAGTCCGCGCGGTCTGGTGGCCCGGTAGGTGCCGAACGCGTTGCCCACGTACGCCACGGAGCAGCCGGCCCCGAAGGAGATCACCTTGGCGGTGAGCGGTTCGATGCCGGCGGGTCCGCGCAGCCAGGTGAAGAGGGCGAGGTCGACGGCGTAGGCGAGGAGGCCCACTGAGCCGAATCCGAGCAGTTCACGGCCGCGCGGGAGATTCACCAGTTGGCCACCGCCAAGCCGTACATCGCCAGCCAGGCCAGCGCGATGAGTGCGAGGGCGCGGTCGTGGAGGACGACGTCCTCGGGTTCGCCCGCGGTGCCGCGGTCGGCGAAGACGGCGTAGCGGAGGATCGCCACGATGAAGGCGACCATGGACAGCTGCCGCCACGGCAGGACGCTGGTGTCGGGGACGCCGCCCTCCTCGAGGGCCCACAGGCAGTAGCCGAGGACGGCGACGCCGGCCGCCAGCTGCCATACGAAACGCAGGTAGCCGGTGGTGTATTCGGTGAGCAACGCGCGCGTGGCGCCCGCTGTGCCGGCCAGCTGGACGGCTTCGGAGTAGCGCTTGGCGGACACCATGAACAGCGCGCCGAAGCCGGTGGTGATCAGGAACCAGCGCGACAGGGGGATGTCGAGCGCGAGCCCGCCGACCATCGCGCGCATCAGGAACCCGGTGGTGACGACGACGAGGTCGACGACCAGGACGTGCTTGAGGCTGACGCAGTAGGCCAGTTGCATGCCGATGTACGCGGTCAGCAGCGCCGCGACGGCGGGCGTGGTGAGCCGGGCCGCCGCGAGGGGCGCGAGGACGGCGAGGGCGCCGCCGACGGCGTACGCGACCGGTACGGGGACCTGGCCGGCGGCGACGGGGCGGTGGCACTTGGTGGGGTGGGCGCGGTCGGCGTCGGCGTCGCGGGCGTCGTTGATCAGGTAGACGGCGGCGGCGCAGGCCGTGAACAGCGCGAAGACCAGGGCGATGCGGGTGAGTGCGCCGGGCACGAGCAACTGCCCGGCGGCGGCGGGGGCGGCGACGACCAGGACGTTCTTGACCCACTGCTTGGGGCGTGCGGTCGTGAGGAGGCCGCGGAGGAGGGTGCGTCTGGGGGGCGCGTTGGGGGTGGGGCGCGCGCCGTCCGGGTAGTGCGCGGCCTTGGTGGGGCGTGTGCCGTCGGCGGAGGTCCTGAGAGGTGCCGTCTCAGTCATGTCTGCTCCCTCGCATCCAGCGCGCCCCGAGCCGCGCCGTCAGCGCCCCGAGGGCGGCCCCCGCCGCGACGTCGGACGGGTAGTGCACGCCGGCCACCAGGCGGGAGAGGCACATGGCGACGGCGAGCGGGGGGACGAGGGGGGCGCCGAGTGCGCCGTAGGCGACGGCGGCCGCGGCTGCGGAGGTGGCGTGCGAGCTCGGGAAGGAGTGGCGGCCGGCGGTGCGCACGCGGGGCGCGAGACGCGTGGGACGCGCACGGCGTACGACGCGCTTCACGCCCATGCTGGCGACGTGCGCGCCCGCGGTGAGCGCTGTGCCTCGCAACCAGGCGCCGCGCCGCGCTCCGTCCACGGCCGCACCGGCGAGACCCGCCGCGATCCACAGCGCACCGTGCTCACCCGCCCACGACAGGGCGCGCGCGGCGCCCGCGACGCGCGGGTCCGCACCGCAGGCATGGAAGGCGGAAAGGATTCGGTCGTCCATGGTGTCGAAGTCGTCCACTGGACTCACTGTTCACGCCACCCCTGCCGGAATTACGGCAATATTGAGCGACATCCCATTAATCACCCATTTCGGCGAGTGACGGAATGTTACGAAACAGGGCGATAAGCCGCGGCTATACGGTCACCGCATGTCTGCCGACACCGTTTCCGTCACGGGATGGGGCCGCACCGCTCCCACCGCCGCCCGGCTGATCCGTCCTCGGACGTACGAGGAGGCCGCGGCGGCCGTCCGGGACTGCGGGGCCCGCGGTGGCATCCCCAGGGGGCTGGGACGGGCGTACGGGGACGCGGCGCAGAACGCCGGCGGGATCGTGTTCGACATGACGGGCCTGGACCGCGTCCACGCCATCGACGCCGACGGCGGCACCGTCCTGTGCGACGCCGGTGTCTCGCTGCACCGCCTGATGGAAGTCCTGCTGCCGCTCGGCTGGTTCGTCCCCGTCACCCCCGGCACCCGCCAGGTGACCGTCGGCGGCGCGATCGGCGCCGACATCCACGGCAAGAACCACCATGTGTCCGGCTCCTTCACCCGGCACGTCCTGTCGCTGGAACTCCTCACCGCCGACGGCGAGATCCGCGCCGTCGGCCGCGACACCCCCCTCTTCGACGCGACGGCCGGCGGCATGGGCCTGACCGGCGTCATCCTGACCGCGACGGTCCAGCTCCAGCCGGTACAGACCTCCCTCATGTCCGTCGACACCGAACGCGCCACGGACCTCAACGACCTGATGGCCCGTCTGACCGCGACCGACCACCTCTACCGCTACTCGGTCGCCTGGATCGACCTCCTGGCACGCGGCGCCGCGACGGGCCGCGCGGTGCTGACCCGCGGCGACCACGCACCACTCGACACCCTGCCCGCACGCGCGCGTAGAGCCCCGCTTTCCTTCCGCCCCGCCCAGTTGCCGCCCGCCCCCGCCTTCCTCCCGGAGGGGCTGCTCAACCGCACCACCGTGGGCCTGTTCAACGACCTCTGGTACCGGAAGGCGCCACGCGCGCGTACCGGCCGGCTGCAGAAGCTCTCCACCTTCTTCCACCCCCTCGACGGCGTCCCCCACTGGAACCGCGTCTACGGCCGCGGCGGCTTCGTGCAGTACCAGTTCGTCGTCGGATACGGCCAGGAGGACGCCCTGCGCCGGATCGTGCGGCGTATCCGCGAGCACCGCTGCCCGTCGTTCCTCGCCGTCCTCAAGCGCTTCGGGGACGCCGACCCGGGCTGGCTCTCCTTCCCCGTGCCCGGCTGGACGCTGGCCCTGGACATCCCGGCCGGGCTGCCCGGCCTCGGCGCCTTCCTCGACGAACTGGACGAGGAGGTCGCCGCGGCGGGCGGGCGCGTCTACCTGGCCAAGGACTCCCGGCTGCGTCCGGAACTGCTCACCTCGATGTACCCCAGGCTCGACGAGTTCCGCGCCCTGCGTGCGCAGTTGGACCCCCGCGGGGTGTTCGTGTCGGACCTGTCGCGCCGCCTCACCCTCTAGGCAACCTCTAGGAGCTGTCGTGAAGGACGCCTTCGGCCTCCCTCAGTCCCTGCTCGTCCTCGGCGGTACGTCGGAGATCGCGCTGGCCACCGCGCGCCGTCTGATCGCCCGCCGCACCCGCACGGTGTGGCTGGCGGGCCGCCCGACGCCCGCACTCGACGGGGCCGCCGCCGAACTGCGCGCCCTGGGGGCAGAGGTGCACACCGTCCCCTTCGACGCGCTCGACCCCGGCTCCCACGAGACGGTGCTCGACAAGGTCTTCGCCGAGGGCGACATCGACATGGTGCTGCTCGCCTTCGGCATCCTCGGCGACCAGGCACACGACGAACGCGACCCGGCCGCCGCGGTACGGGTCGCGCAGACCAACTACACGGGCGCGGTGTCCTCGGCACTCGTCGCCGCGCGCGCGTTGCAGACCCAGGGCCACGGCTCCCTGGTGGTGCTCTCCTCCGTCGCCGGCGAACGCGCCCGCCGCGCCAACTTCATCTACGGCTCCAGCAAGGCCGGCCTCGACACCTTCACCCAGGGCCTGGGCGACGCGCTCCACGGCACCGGCGTGCACGTCATGGTCGTACGCCCAGGGTTCGTACGGTCGAAGATGACCGCCGGCCGGGAAGAGGCACCGCTCGCCACGACTCCGGAGGCGGTCGCGACGGCCATCGAGCTGGGCCTGAGGCGGCGCTCGGAGACCGTGTGGGTGCCGGGCGCACTGCGGCTGGTGATGTCGGCGCTGCGGCATGTGCCGCGGGCGGTGTTCCGGCGGCTGCCGGTCTAGGGCCGAGCCCTAGCGAGTCGGCAGGGAGCCCCGCTCCGCGCGGCCCGGCTGCGGCGGTACGACCGCGCTGCCGAAGGAGTACTCGCGCAGCTTGCGCCATACGCCGTCGGCGCCCTGTTCGTAGAGCGCGAAGCCGGTGCAGGGCCAGGCGGCGGTGTAGTCGGCGAGTGCCTCGAAGGCGCGGTCCATCGCCTCGTCGTCGATGCCGTGCGCCACGGTGACATGCGGGTGGTACGGGAACTGCAGTTCGCGCGCCACCGGGCCGGACGCGTCGCGGATCTGCTTCTGCAGCCAGGTGCAGGCCGCGGCGCCCTCGACGACCTGGACGAACACGACCGGGGACAGGGGGCGGAAGGTGCCCGTGCCGGACAGCCGCATCGGGAAGGGGCGCGCGGCTGCCGCGACCTCGACGAGGTGGGTCTCGATCGCGGGCAGCTCGCTGTCGTCGACTTCTGTCGGCGGCAGCAGCGTGACGTGCGTGGGGATGCCGTGCGCCGCGGCGTCGCCGAAGCCCGCGCGCCGCTCCTGGAGCAGGCTGCCGTGAGGCTCCGGGACCGCGATCGACACACCGATCGTTACGGTCCCCACGTCGTCTCCTGTCGTCATTTTCGGGTGCGTGCCCAGCCGTCCGGCTATCGACTGTACGGCCACGGGTGTGTTGTGGGCAGGCGCAACCATAGTGATGTGCAGCGCTCTGCTCTGTGGTACGTCTGTGCGGTGGTACGCCTGAGCGCCTGTCAGTGCTTCGCGGGCAGGAAGCCCACTCTGTCGTACGCCTGGGACAGGGTCTCCGCGGCGACGGCACGCGCCTTCTCCGCGCCCTTGGCGAGGATCGAGTCCAGCGTCTCCGGGTCGTCCAGGTACTGCTGGGTGCGCTCGCGGAACGGCGTCACGAACCCGACCATGATCTCGGCGAGGTCGGTCTTGAGTGCGCCGTAGCCCTTGCCGTCGTACTTCTGCTCCAGGTCCGCGATCCCCTCGCCCGTGAGGGTCGAGTAGATGGTGAGCAGGTTGCTGACGCCCGGCTTGTTCTCCGCGTCGAAGCGGATCACGGTGTCCGTGTCGGTGACCGCGCTCTTGACCTTCTTGGCGGTGGCCTTGGGATCGTCGAGCAGATTGATCAACCCCTTCGGGGTCGATGCCGACTTGCTCATCTTGATCGACGGTTCCTGGAGGTCGTAGATCTTCGCCGTCTCCCTGAGGATGTACGGCTTCGGGATCGTGAAGGTCTCGCCGAAGCGGCCGTTGAAGCGCTCGGCGAGGTCACGGGTGAGCTCGATGTGCTGGCGCTGGTCCTCGCCGACCGGGACCTCGTTCGCCTGGTAGAGCAGGATGTCCGCGACCTGGAGGATCGGGTACGTGAAGAGGCCGACGCTGGCACGGTCGGCGCCCTGCTTGGCGGACTTGTCCTTGAACTGGGTCATGCGGGACGCCTCGCCGAAGCCGGTGAGGCAGTTCATGATCCAGGCGAGCTGGGCGTGCTCGGGGACATGGCTCTGGACGAAGAGCGTGCAGCGCTCCGCGTCGAGTCCCGCGGCCAGCAGCTGCGCCGCGGCGAGGCGGGTGTTGGCCCGCAGCTCCTTCGGGTCCTGCGGAACCGTGAGCGCGTGCAGGTCGACGACCATGTAGAACGCGTCGTGGGTCTCCTGCAGGGCCACCCACTGACGGACAGCGCCGAGGTAGTTGCCGAGGTGGAACGAGCCCGCGGTGGGCTGGATTCCGGAGAGCACGCGAGGACGATCAAGGGCCATGTCCACCATTCTCTCAGGTCTCGGGGGGCGATCCGGAACGGGCTGAGAACTGGCCGGGAACAGGTGGGAACCGATCTGGCCCCGGCGGTGTAACAAGACTGTGAGGACGCGGGAGGGGGGCCGCATCGTCGATGAGGCCGCGGTGATCGCACGCGTACGCGCCGGAGAGCCGGAGGCGTATGCGGAGCTGGTGCGGGCCCATACGGGCATCGCGCTGCGTGCGGCCGCGGCGCTCGGGGCGGGTGCGGACGCGGAAGACGTGGTGCAGCAGGCGTTCGTGAAGGCGTACTGCGCGCTGGGCCGGTTCAAGGACGGCGCGGCGTTCAAGCCCTGGCTGCTGTCGATCGTCGCCAATGAGACGAGGAACACAGTGCGCACGGCGGCCCGCCAGCGCACGCTCGCCGGCCGTGAGGCGGCGTTCGTGGAGGCGGAGCCGCGGATACCGGACGCGGCGGACCCGGCGGTCGCGGCCCTGGAGATAGAGCGCCGGATCGCGCTGCAGGCCGCCCTGGAGAAGCTGAGCGAGGAGCACCGTCTGGTCGTCACCTACCGCTATCTGCTGGAGATGGACGAGTCCGAGACGGCCCAGGCCCTGGGCTGGCCCCGGGGCACGGTGAAGTCCCGGCTCAACCGCGCCCTGCGGAAGCTGGGCAGGCTGCTGCCGGATTTCCAGCCTCGGGAAGGGGGTGATGAGCATGAGTGACGGCCAGGAGTCGTACGACGATCAGCACGGCGGCCGGCGTCGCGGCGAGGCCTCGCGGCTGCCGGAGGAGCTGAGGGCGCTGGGCCGGTCGCTGGACCGGCCCGGGGACGACGGTTCCGGGGCCGCCGGTTCCGAGACGATGGTCGAGCGGGTGCTGCAGCAGATACTCGCCGAGCAGGTGCCGGTGCCGGTGGCCGAGCCACCGGGCACCGGTGAGCGGCTGCGGGCGGTCCGGCGGTGGACGCGGCTGCGATGGCGTTCCCTGACCGCGGCACTGTGCGGTCTGCTGACGGTGCTGGTGCTCACGCCTCCGGTGCGGGCCACGGTCTTCGACTGGTTCGGCTTCGGCGGGGTCGAGGTGCGGTACGACCCGTCGGCGGAGCCTTCTCCGGGCGCCGAGGTGCCCGGCTGCGGGAGGCCGGTGTCGCCGGCGCAGGCGGAGCGGCGGGCCGGGTTCGCGCCGCTGGTGCCGGAGGCGTTCGGCACGCCGGACGCGGTGTCGGTGACGGCCGAGCCGCAGGGGCGGTTCCTGGTGACGTTGTGCCGTCAGGAGGACGGGCGCACGATCCGGCTGGACGAGTACCCGGCCCGCCTGGACGTCTCCTTCGCCAAGACCGTGCGCGCACAGCCGGAGTGGCTGCAGCTGGGCGGGGGCGGCACGTCGGGCTCGGACATGGCCCTGTGGTTCCCCCGGCCACACCTGCTCAGCTTCTGGCTGGTCGACGAGAACGGGGACCGCTACACCCGCAAGGAACGGACAGCGGGTCCGACGCTGCTGTGGATGCACCGGACGGACGGCGAGGACGTGACGCTGCGGCTGGAGGGGGTGGCGTCGAGGGAGCGGGCGGTGGAGATCGCTAAGTCGCTCGAGAAATCCTCGGAATCCGGATCCGAATAGTGCGGGAAAGGTGGGAACCCCGGCGGGTCGGGCGGTGTACCAGAAGTGACACGCGGCCCACGGACGGGCCGCACCGGACCGGTGGGGGACCTCATGGTGAGAATGCGTCAACTGATCGCTAGCGCAGGGACATTGGCCGCGATGCTGACCCTGGCCGTCCTGGGCGCGCCTCCCGCGTCCGCCGGCGGGCCGACGAGCGTGCTGCTGGCCTCGCCGACTACCCAGGAGGCCACAGGACTCTACTCCTCGGCCTCGGAGTACGCCCAGTTGCAGACATTGCTCGATCAGACGGACCGGGCTCCCGACACGGACAAGCGGGCCCGCGAGCGTGCCGCCGCCTCGGGCGAGTACGTCAACATCACGTGGATGATCCACGATGCGACGCCCTGGCGGCAGGACTCCGTGATCGTGAGCTACGCCGAGGACATATGGATCAACACGGCCATGGGCACACCGCCCAAGGGAAACGACCAGTGGAAGAAGGCTCAGCAGCCGGCTCAACTGCACACCCTGCTCGCAAAGCTCGGCGTGATCGACAAGGTCTCGAACCCGGGAGC
Source organism: Streptomyces sp. NBC_00457 (assembly GCF_036014015.1). Taxonomy (NCBI): domain Bacteria; kingdom Bacillati; phylum Actinomycetota; class Actinomycetes; order Kitasatosporales; family Streptomycetaceae; genus Streptomyces; species Streptomyces sp. NBC_00457. The sequence continues at coordinate 4,402,007 of NZ_CP107905.1, forward strand.
CGCCGGTGCTGCGGACGAAGGCGGTACGGCGGACAACGCTGCCACCACGACTCGGGCAGCCGCCACGGCCGCCTCCAGTGACACCGACTGGTGGTGGGCGCTGCCGGGGCTGGCCGTCGGGTTCGGTGCCGGTGTCGGCGGCACGCTGCTGATACGCCGCGCGGCGGCCGGGCACGAGGCCGGGCCGCCGCGGGAGGAGCCACGACATGAGCTGATCGATCTTTGAGCATCGATCCTTGAGCTTCAGCCCAGGTCGATCTCCGGGTACAGCGGGAAGCCGGCGACCAGGTCGGTCGCGCGGTGGGAGATCTCGTCGGCGACCTTGGGGTCGAGGATGTGGGCGGCCTTGGAGGGCGCCCCCGACTTGGTGGTGCCGGGTTCCGTGGTGGTGAGGACGCGGTCGATGAGGGCGGCGACCTCGTCCATCTCGGCGGTGCCCAGGCCGCGGGTGGTCAGGGCGGGGGTGCCGATGCGGATACCGGAGGTGTACCAGGCGCCGTTGGGGTCGGCCGGGATGGAGTTGCGGTTGGTGACGATGCCGGATTCGAGCAGGGCGGCCTCGGCCTGGCGGCCGGTGAGGCCGTAGGAGGAGGCGACGTCGATCAGGTTGAGGTGGTTGTCGGTGCCGCCGGTCACCAGGGTCGCGCCCCGGCGCATCAGGCCGTCGGCGAGGGCGCGGGAGTTGTCGACGATGCGCTGGGCGTAGTCCTGGAAGGAGGGCTGACGGGCCTCGGCGAGGGCGACGGCCTTGGCGGCCATGACATGCGGGAGCGGGCCGCCGAGGACCATCGGGCAGCCGCGGTCGACCTGGTCCTTGAGGGAGTCGTCGCACAGGACCATGCCGCCGCGGGGGCCGCGGAGGGACTTATGGGTCGTGGTGGTGACGATCTGGGCGTGCGGGACGGGGTCGAAGTCGCCGGTGAGGACCTTGCCGGCCACGAGGCCCGCGAAGTGCGCCATGTCCACCATCAGGGTCGCCCCGACCTCGTCGGCGATCTCCCGCATGATCCGGAAGTTCACGAGACGGGGGTAGGCGGAGTAGCCGGCGACGATGATCAGCGGCTTGAAATCGCGGGCGGAGGCGCGCAGGGCCTCGTAGTCCACCAGTCCGGTCTGCGGGTCGGTGCCGTAGGAGCGCTGGTCGAACATCTTGCCGGAGATGTTCGGGCGGAAGCCGTGGGTGAGGTGGCCGCCGGCGTCCAGGGACATGCCGAGCATGCGCTGGTTGCCGAAGGCCTGGCGGAGCTCGGCCCAGTCGGCCTCGGAGAGGTCGTTGACCTGGCGGACGCCGGCCTTCTCCAGGGCGGGGGCCTCGACGCGGGCGGCGAGGACGGACCAGAAGGCGACGAGGTTGGCGTCGATGCCGGAGTGCGGCTGGACGTAGGCGTGGCGGGCGCCGAAGAGTTCGCGGGCGTGCTCGGCGGCGAGGGACTCGACGGTGTCGACGTTGCGGCAGCCGGCGTAGAAGCGGCGGCCGATGGTGCCCTCGGCGTACTTGTCGCTGAACCAGTTGCCCATGGCGAGCAGGGTGGCCGGGGAGGCGTAGTTCTCGGAGGCGATCAGCTTGAGCATCTCGCGCTGATCGTGGACCTCCTGTCCGATGGCGTCGGCGACGCGCGGCTCGACGGCGCGGATCACGTCGAGGGCGGCGCGGAAGGCGGTGGACTCGGTGGAGAGGGGCTGCTGGTCTGACATGTGGTCGGCCTCCGGGCGGCGTGGCTTGAAGCGGTCACGGTTCACGGTTCGGCCCAGGCGCACGGCACTCGCTCGCCAGGCCCGAGGTGCAGCCCGTCGAGGGCCGCTCCCCGATGGTCGGTCCCATCCCAGCGCGCCAGTCACGGCCCGCGATCAGCCTACCGGGCGCATGAGTCGGCTTGGCTCCCGCGTCCGGCATCCGAGCGACGATAGGAAGGGGATCCGCCTCATGTTCGGGAGTTGCCGTGACTGCTACGGAAAGCCTCATCGAAGCCGCCGGCGCCCACAGCGCGCACAACTACCACCCGCTGCCGGTCGTCGTGGCGACGGCGGACGGGGCCTGGATGACGGATATCGAGGGGCGGCGGTATCTGGATCTGCTGGCCGGGTATTCGGCGCTCAATTTCGGTCACCGCAACCGGCGGCTGATCGATGCGGCGAAGGCTCAGCTGGATCGGGTGACGCTGACGTCGCGGGCGTTTCATCACGACCGGTTCGCCGCGTTCTGCGCGGAGCTGGCCGAGCTGTGCGGCATGGAGATGGTGCTGCCGATGAACACGGGGGCGGAAGCGGTGGAGACGGCCGTGAAGACGGCCCGGAAGTGGGGGTACCGGGTCAAGGGCGTGCCGGCGGAGATGGCGAAGATCGTGGTCGCGGGCGGCAATTTCCACGGCCGTACGACGACAGTCATCAGCTTCTCCACGGACCCGGAGGCGCGCGCGGACTTCGGGCCGTACACGCCGGGCTTCGCGATCGTGCCGTACGGGGATCTGACGGCGATGCGGGAGGCGATGACCGAGAACACGGTGGCGGTGCTGCTGGAGCCGATCCAGGGCGAGTCGGGGGTGATCGTGCCGCCGCACGGTTATCTGCCGGCGGTGCGGGAGCTGGCGCGGGAGCGGAATGTTCTCTTCGTCGCCGACGAGATCCAGTCGGGGCTGGGGCGGACGGGACGTACCTTCGCGTGCGAGCACGAGGGGGTGGTGCCCGACATGTATGTGCTGGGCAAGGCCCTCGGCGGTGGCGTCGTGCCCGTGTCGGCCGTGGTGTCGAGCGCCGAGGTGCTGGGGGTGTTCCGGCCCGGGGAGCACGGGTCGACGTTCGGCGGGAATCCGCTGGCCTGTGCGGTGGCGCTGGAGGTGCTGGCGATGCTGCGGACGGGCGAGTTCCAGGCGCGGGCCACGGAGCTGGGCGAGCATCTGCAGCGGGAGCTGGCGGCGCTGGTCGGCACGGGCCATGTGACCGAGGTCCGGGGGCGCGGGCTGTGGGCAGGCATCGACATCGCCCGGGGGTACGGGACGGGGCGGGAGGTGTCCGAGAAGCTGATGGACCGGGGTGTGCTGGTGAAGGACACCCATGGGGCGACGATCCGCGTCGCGCCGCCCCTGGTGATCGGAAAGGAGGACCTGGACTGGGGGCTGGCGCAGTTGCGGGGCGTATTGGGGGTCTAGAGGTGGTCTTTGGTGGTCTAGAGGATCACGTGCGGCAGAAAGCGCGCGTACTCGTCTGTGATCAGGCCCGACGACTCCCGGATGCCGAGGCCCGCCGACTCGTTCCCGACGACCCAGGCGCCGAGGACGACGCGGTTGCCGTCGAAGTCGGGGAGGGGCGCCAACTCCTGGTAGCAGCAGGGCTCTTCGCGTACGGCGGGATCGGCGTCGGTGTCCCTGGGGCGGGGCTCGTGGATCGTCACGCCCGCGCCCTCCCGGCCCAGCAGGGGCTTGGCGACGTAGCCCGTGGTGGTGGCCAGGTCGCGGGGGCCGTCGAGGTAGGCGGGGAGCAGGTTGGGGTGGCCCGGAGAGAGTTCCCAGAGGATGGCCAGCAGGGCCTTGTTGCTGAGCAGCATCTTCCAGGCCGGTTCGATCCACAGGGTGCTGCCGGTGCCGCCGCCGTTGTCGAGGGTGTCGAGGACATGGCCGGCGAAGCGGTCGGTGGTGAGCCATTCCCAGGGGTAGAGCTTGAAACAGCTGCGGATGAAGCGGAGTTGGTTGTCGACGAAGCGGCCGGAGAGGCGGTCCCAGCCGATCTCCTCCATGGAGATCCAGGCGGTGTCCAGACCCGCCTGTTCCGCTGTCTCCTTCAGATAGGCGACCGTCATCAGGTCCTCGCCGAGTTCGTCGGCCGAGGAGTGCGCGAAGTAGAGCGGGCTGCCGGGCGGGAGCAGCGCGGACTGCTGTTTCCAGGCGTCGATGAGGCGTTCGTGGAGGGAGTTCCACTGGTCGGCGCCCGGGAAGCGCTCCTCCATCCAGAACCATTGGGGCGAGGCCGCCTCCACCAGGGAGGTGGGCGTGTCGGCGTTGTACTCGAGGAGCTTCGCCGGGCCCGTGCCGTCGTAGCGGAGGTCGAAACGGCCGTAGACGGAGGGGAGTTCGGTGCGGCGGTGCCAGGCCTCGGTGACCGCTTCGACGATGCGCGGGTCGCTGATGCCGAGGTCGGCGAAGCGGTCCTCGCGCACGATGTGCTCGGCCGCTGCCAGGCACATGCCGTGCAGTTCCTCGACGACCTCCTCCAGCGCCTCCACTTCCGGGAGGGAGAAGACGTAGTAGGCGCTCTCGTCCCAGTAGGGGCGCAGGGAGTTGTCGGGGTGGCGGGTGAGGGGATAGATGAGGCCCTGTTCCTCGACGGTCTGCTGCCAGCCGGGGCGGGGCTCGATGGTGCGGCGTTCCATGGGTGTCGGTACGTTCCCGTTCAGCCGCCGGAGCTGCCCTTGTCGCTGCCGAAGCCGCCCCGGTCGACTCCGCTGCCGCCGCTGCCCGAGGAACTGCCGGATCCCTTGCCGGACTTGGTGAAGGAGCCGCCCTTGACCCAGTCGCCCTTCTTCTTGCCGCCGTAGTAGTAGGCGCCGTCGACGGTCGTGGCCGACTTGCAGTTCTTGTCGGCGACGACGTTGTAGCCCTTGCCGAGGCGGTAGCTGTCGCGGTCCACGCAGCGCTTGTCGGGGTCGGAGGAGCAGGAGGTCAGGGCCGCGGCGAGCAGTCCCATGCCGCCCAGTACGACCGTGCCCGAGCGCAGTTGCCGGCGCGTGTCCGCCATGTTCATGTCTCCCCGTTGGTGGTGCGATCTGCTGGTTGTGCGATCCGTTGATGCGTGATCTTCGGCGGTCAGCTTAGAGATCGGTAAGAGAGGCCCCGCAGTCGGGCCGCCCCTCGCCCCCTCCCCTACAGTCTTTGTGCTCTTTGGAATGGTGTGCGCCCTTGGTGCCGCGGTCTGCTTCGGTACGGCGACGGTGTTGCAGGCGATGGCGACGCGCACGGTGGACACGGGCCGGGGCGGGGAGGCCGCGCTGTTCCTGCGGGCGGTCCGGCAGTGGCGGTATCTGGCCGGGCTGGCGCTCGACGGGCTGGGGTTCTTGTTCCAGGTCGCCGCGCTGCGGTCGGTGCCGATCTACGCGGTCGGTGCGGCGCTGGCCTCCAGCCTCGCCGTGACGGCGGTGGTCGCGGCGCGGCTGCTGCGGGTACGGCTCACCGGGACCGAGTGGGGCGCGGTGGGCGTCGTGTGCGCCGGGCTCGCGATGCTGGGGGTGGCGTCGGGGACGGAGGGCGACCGGGGCGGGCCGGCGGCGCTGGAGTACGCGATGCTCGCCACGGCCGTGGCGGTGCTGCTGCTCGGGCTGAGTGGCGGGCGGCTGCCGGAGCGGGGGCGTGCCCTGCTGCTGGGGCTGGGCGCCGGGTTCGGCTTCGGCGTGGTCGAGGTGGCGGTGCGGCTGATCGACTCGCTCGGGCCCTCGGACCTCCTCGCGAATCCGGCGGCGTACGCGCTGCTGCTGGGCGGCGGTGCCGCGTTCCTGTCGCTGACCTCGGCCCTGCAGCGCGGGTCGGTGACCACCGCCACCGCCGGGATGGTGATCGGGGAGACCGTCGGGCCCGCGCTCGTGGGCGTGGTGTGGCTGGGCGACCGTACGCGGGAAGGGCTGACGTGGCTCGCCGTGCTGGGGTTCCTGGTGGCCGTGGCGGGGGCGCTGGCGCTGGCGCGGTTCGGGGAGGTGACGAAGGAGGTCACGCAGGAGGGCTTGGAGGAGGCGCCTGAGCCGGCCGACCTCGGGAATGTCCCGAGTTCTGCGGATCCTCGGCCTTAGAGCCTGAGCCGGGCCCGTCCTACGGCAGCACCCGGCACAGCGCGTCCAGTGCCCCCGTCCACGCGTGGTCCGGTGGTGTGCCGTACCCGACGACCAGGGCGTCCAAGGGCTCGGTCACGGCCTCCCGGTGGCGGAAGTAGGTCAGTCCGTGCAGGGCGAGGCCCTGCCAGGTGGCGGCCTGGAGTACCGGCTTCTCGGTGCCGGGCGGAAGGCGCAGGACGGCGTGCAGGCCGGCCGCGATGCCGGTGACCCGCACCTCCGGCGCCCGCGAGGCCAGGGCCGCGACCAGGGCGTCCCGGCGGCGCCGGTAGCGCAGCCGGGCGGCGCGTACATGGCGGTCGTAGGCCCCGGACGTGATGAACTCGGCCAGCGTCAGCTGGTCCAGTACCCCGCAGGTGTCGTGGCCGCCCTTCGCCGCCACCGCCTCGTCCGTCAGCCCGGGCGGCAGGACCATCCACGCCAGGCGCAGCGCGGGGGCGAGGGACTTGCTGGCCGTGCCGAGGTGGACCACGCGGTCCGGGTCGAGATCCTGGAGGGCGCCTATGGGCTGGCGGTCGTAGCGGAACTCGCCGTCGTAGTCGTCCTCCAGCACCAGCCCGCCGGTGCGCCGCGCCCAGTCCACGACGGCCGTCCGCCGGTCACGGTGCAGGGACACGCCCATGGGGAACTGATGGGCGGGCGTGAGGAGTACGGCGCCGACGCCGCTCAACTCGCCGATATCCGTGCCGAGTTCGTCGTAGGGCAGGGGGCGGGTGCGCAGGCCGGCGGCCGTGAGCAGGTCCCGGTGCGGGGGAAGGCCGTACGCCTCCACGGCGGCCGTCCGTGTGCCGCGCGACCGCAGGACCGTGGCGAGGAGCCCCAGGGCGTGGGCGAAGCCGGAGCAGATCAGGATCCGGTCGGGGTCGGTGCGCACGCCGCGGGCCCGGGCGAGGTAGCCGGCGAGTGCGGTGCGCAGTTCGACGCGGCCGCGGGGGTCGCCGTAGCCGAGGGCGTCGTTCGGGGGGGCGGTGAAGGCGCGGCGGGCGGCCTTGAGCCATGCGGCGCGGGGGAAGGAGGCGAGGTCGGGGGTGCCGGGGCGGAGGTCGTACGTCGGACGGTGCTGCTCCCGGCGCGAGCGGGACGGGTCGGCCGGCGGGACGACCGTTCGATCGCCGACACGGGTGCCTGAGCCCTGGCGGGCGGTGAGCCAGCCCTCGGCGACGAGGTCGGCGTAGGCGTCGGCGACCGTGTTGCGGGCGATGCCCAGGTCGGCGGCGAGGGTGCGGGAGGAGGGCAGCCGGGTGCCGGGGGCGAGGCGGCCGGTGCGGACCGCTTCGCGCAGGGCGTCGGTCAGGCCCCGGCGCAGGCCGGAGCCGGTCGGTTCCAGATGCAGGTCGACGCCCAGAGTGGCCCAGGATTCCGCCATGGAAATGGACCATACTCCTGGGCTGCTTCGCTCCTAGGGTCGAGTCCATGACCACACACGAAACCGTTCCGTACGCCCCCGAGCACACCCCCCGGCTGGCCTGGGCCGAGCACGCCCCCGAGGTCTACAAGGCGATGGTCCGCCTCGACGCGGCCTCCCGGAAGGGCCTCGACCCCAAGCTCCTGGAGCTGGTGAAGGTCCGCGCCTCGCAGCTCAACCGCTGCGCGTTCTGCCTCGACATGCACAGCAAGGACGCGCTGGCCGCGGGCGAGAGCGTCGAGCGGATCATCCAGCTGGGCGCCTGGGAGGAGTCCCGGCACTTCTACACGGACAAGGAACTGGCCGCGCTGGAGCTGACGGACGCCGTGACCGTCCTGACCGACGGCTTCGTGCCGGACGAGGTCTACGAGAGCGCCGCGAAGCAGTTCGAGGAGGCCGAGCTGGCCCAGCTGATCGCCGCGATCACGGTGATCAACGCCTGGAACCGGTTCGGCGTGACCTGCCGGATGGTGCCGGGGCACTACACGCCGGGGGAGCACGGGTGACGACACCGGGGCGCCCTCCCGCAAGGGCGCCCCGGTGTGCCGCTACCGGGTTACCGGGCTACTGGGACAGCCACGCCCGCCATGTCGACTCGTGGCTGTCCACCCACTTCTTCGCCGCCTCCTCGGGGCTGAGCTTCTGGTCGGCGATCATCAGGGAGACCTCGTTCTGGTCCTCGGTGGTCCATTTGAAGTTCTTCAGGAACCGGGCCGCCTCGCCGCCGTTCTTGGCGAAGTCGGCGTTGAGGTACTTCTGCAGCGGGGTGTGCGGATAGGCGCAGGCGACCTTCTCCGGGTCGGCGTCGCAGCCCTCCTTGTACGCCGGGAGCTTCACCTCGGTCATGGGGACCTTCTTGAAGAGCCACTGGGGGGCGTACCAGTAGGTGAGGAAGGGCTTCTTCTCCTTGGCGAACTGTTTGATCTGGGTGATCTGCGCGGCCTCCGAACCGGCGAAGACCACCTGGTAGTTCAGCTTCAGGTTCTTGACCAGCGCCTTGTCGTTGGTGACGTAGGACGGGGAGCCGTCCATCAGCTGGCCCTTGCCGCCGCTCTCGGCGGTGCGCAGCTGGGAGGCGTACTTGTTCAGGTTCTTCCAGTCCGTGACGTCGGGGTGCTGTTTGGCGAAGTACGTCGGGACGTACCAGCCGATGTGCCCGGTGACGCCGAGTCCGCCGCCGTTCACGATCGTCTTCTTGTCGGCGACGTAGCGCTGCTCCTCCTCCGGGTGGCCCCAGTCCTCCAGGAGCGCGTCGACGCGGCCCTGGCTGAGCGCGTCCCAGGCAGGCACCTCGTCGATCTGGACGGTGTCGACGCGGTAGCCCAGCTCGTGTTCGAGCAGGTACTGGGCGACGGCGACGTTGGCCTGCGCGCCGACCCAGGACTGCACGGACAGGGTGACGGTCTTGGCGCCCTGCGCGTTGGCGAAGGGCGAGGCCTGCTTGGTCATGTCGGCGGCGCCGCAGCCGGTGAGCAGCAGCAGCGAAGACGCCCCGGCCACCATGGCAGTCGTACGAAGTCGCATGTCACGCTCCCTTCTTCGCGCGGCGTTCGGTCGGCTGGGTCACCCGGTCGAGCATCAGGCCGAGGCACACGATCGCGGCGCCCGCGACCAGGCCGGTCGCCAGATCGCCCTGCGCGAGCCCGAACACGACGTCGTAGCCGAGGGCTCCGCCACCGACCAGGCCGCCGATGATGACGACGGCGAGGACGAGGACCACGCCCTGGTTGAGGGCGAGCAGCAATGCCGGGCGGGCGAGGGGGAGTTGGACCTGGCGGAGTTGCTGCCAGGTCGTCGCGCCGAGCGAACTCGACGACTCCAGCGCGGCCGGGTCGACCTGGCGCAGGCCCTGCGCGGTGATGCGGACGACGGCCGGAAGCGCGTAGACGACGGCCGCGGCGACGGCAGGGGCGCGGCCCACGCCGAACAGCGCGACGACCGGGATCAGATAGACGAACTGCGGCATCGTCTGGAAGACGTCCAGGAGGGGACGGAGCAGCCGCTCGACGCGGTCGCTGCGGGCCGCCGCGACACCGGTCGCGAAGCCGAGGACGAGGGTGACGGCCACGGCCGCGAGGACCTGGGAGAGGGTGTCGAGCGAGGAGTCCCAGACGCCGAGTACGCCGATCGCGGCCATGGCGAGTACGGCGGTCAGCGCGGTGCGCCAGGTGCCGATCAGCCAGGCCAGCGCGGCGACGATCAGCAGCACCGACCACCAGGGCAGCCACTGCAGTCCGTCACGGACCGGGTCCAGGACCCAGGTGGTGAAGTGCGCGGCCCAGTCGGCGGTGCCGCCGATGACGGGGACGCCGGAGTAGAGGTGCGCGGTCATCCAGTCGACGGCCCGGTTGACCGGCTCGGCGATGGCGACCGTCCAGACGTCCGGCCAGTCGGCACGGCCCGCGAACCGGGCGGCGAGGGCGATGACGAGGGCGCCGCCGGCCCCGTACGCCCATATCGCCTTACGGCCGTCCCCGCCCCGCTGCTCGCCTGCCGCGCCGGTCACGCGGTCCAGGACGACCGCGAGCAGCACGATCGGGATCCCGGCCGTGAGCGCGACGCCCACGTCGACCGAGGCCAGCGCCTGGTAGACGCGGTCACCGAGACCTCCGCCGCCGATCACCGACGCGATGACCGCCATCGACAGCGCCATCATGATCGTCTGGTTGAGGCCGAGGAGGAGTTCCTTGCGGGCCAGCGGGATACGTGCGGTCAGCAGGCGCTGGCGTGCGGTGGTTCCGAGCGACTCGACCGCCTCCAGTACCTCCTTGTCGGCGCCGCGCAGGCCCAGCGCGGTGAGGCGGGCCATCGGCGGGGCGGCGTAGACGACGGTGGCGAGGACGGCCGCGGGGACGCCGATGCCGAAGACCAGGACGACGGGGAGGAGGTAGGCGAAGGCGGGCAGCACCTGCATGGTGTCCAGGACCGGGCGCAGGGCGCGGTCCGTACGAGGGGACAGGCCCGCGGCGAGACCGAGGAGCGCGCCGACCACGACCGAGGCGAGGACCGCCACGACCATCAGGGCGAGGGTCTGCATGGTCGGGATCCACATGCCGAGCAGGCCGCAGGTGAAGAACGCGGCGGCCGTGCCGAGGGCCAGGCGCACGCCGGCCACCCGCCAGGCGATCAGTGCGCCGAACGCGGTGACGCCTGCCCAGCCGGCGGCCAGCAGGAGGAGGTAGACGGCGCGTACGGAGACGACGACGGCGTTGCTGACGTGGCCGAAGAAGTAGAGGAACAGGGGGTGGCTGTCCCGGTTGTCGATGATCCAGTCGCTGGTCCTGGTGAGGGGGTCGGATACGTCGACGGTCAGCGCGTCGGGCCAGGCGCCGCCGGCCCAGCGGGCGTTGGCGAGGGGGACGAGGATCGCTGCGGTGAGGGTGAGAAGGGTGAGCTTGGCCACCGCCGGGTGCTTCAGGAGGCCGGGTAGTGCCGTGCGAGAGGTCGGGACGGTGAGCGTTGCCATCAGACCGCCTCCGCGTGGGGGTCGCCGTCGGGGCGTGACGCTCGCCCGCGCTGGCGGGGTGCCGCTGCGCCCACCCGTGCCGCCCCAGCGGCACGACTGCCCGCAGCGGCGGCGGCTTCGCGGGAGCCGCCATCCGCAGCGGCGGTGGTTTCGCGGCTGTCGCCATCCGCAGCTACGGCGGTTTCACGGCTGCCGCCATCCGCAGCTACGGCGGTTTCACGGCTGCCGTCGTCCGCAGCTACGGCGGTTTCACGGCTGCCGTCGTCCGCAGCTACGGCGGTTTCGCGGCTGCCGTCGTCCGCAGCTACGGCGGTTTCACGGCTGCCGCCATCCGCGGCTACGGCGGTTTCACGGCTGCCGCCATCCGCGGCTACGGCGGCTTCGCGGCTGCCGTCGTCCGCGGCTACGGCGGTTTCACGGCTGCCGCCATCCGCGGCTACGGCGGCTTCGCGGCTGCCGTCGTTCGCAGCGGCTGCGGAATCGCGGGTGCCGTCGTCCGCAGCTACGCCGGCTACGACCCCAAGCAGCGCGTCCGCGTCCACGATGCCTGCGCACCGGCCTTCGGCCATCACACGCACCGGTGCCCCGGCCCGGGCCACTGCCTCGATCGCCTCCGAGACCGTGGCGTCCGGTGCGATCGCAGGGCTGTTGCTCGCCTCCTCGTCGGCCGATGCTGGCCGCATGGCCGTCCGTACCGTCATCACGTGCTCGCGCGGCACATCGCGTACGAATTCCCGTACGTACTCGTCGGCCGGGGAGCCCACGATCTCCTCCGGCGTGCCCAGTTGCACCACGCGGCCGTCGCGCATGAGGGCGATGCGGTCGCCGAGCTTGAGGGCCTCGCTGAGGTCGTGGGTGATGAAGACCATCGTGCGGCCCTCTTCGCGGTGGAGGCGGATGACCTCCTCCTGCATGTCGCGCCGGATGAGGGGGTCGAGCGCGCTGAACGGCTCGTCGAAGAGGAGGACTTCAGGGTCCACCGCCAGTGCCCGGGCGAGGCCCACGCGCTGGCGCTGGCCGCCGGACAGCTGGCTCGGCTTGCGTTGCTCCATGCCGTCCAGGCCGACCTTGGCCACCACTTCCGCCGCCCGCGCGCGGCGCTCCGCCTTGCCCACGCCCTGGATCTCCAGGCCGTAGGCGACGTTGTCGAGGACGGTGCGGTGCGGGAGGAGGCCGAAGTGCTGGAAGACCATCGCGGCGCGGTGCCGGCGGAGTTCGCGCAGTCGCGGCTTGTCCATCGCGCGGACGTCCTCGCCGTCGATGGCGATCGTGCCGGACGTCGGCTCGATGAGGCGGGTCAGACAGCGGACCAGGGTGGACTTGCCGGAGCCGGACAGACCCATGACGACGAAGACCTCGCCCTTGCGGACGTCGAAGGAGACGTCACGGACGGCGGCCGTGCAGCCGGTCCGGGCGCGGAGGTCGGCGGGTTCGAGGGCCGCCAGTTCCGGGTCGGCGGGGACGCGGTCCGCCTTCGGACCGAAGACCTTCCACAGGCCCTGGACGGAGAAGACGGGCGTGTTCGGGGTCGTCGTCGGAATCGGGGTCGTGGTCGGGGTCGGAGTCGTACTCATCACGCACCACCACCGATCAGGTCGACGGCCTTCTCCCCGACCATGAGCACCCCGATCATCGGGTTCACGGCGGGCATCGTCGGGAACACGGACGCGTCGGCGATCCGGATCCCCTCCAGGCCGCGGATCCTCAACTGCGGGTCGACGACCGCCAGTTCGTCGGCCTCCGCGCCCATACGGCAGGTGCCCGCCGGGTGGTACACGGTGTGCGCGACCTTACGGGCGTACTCGCTGAGTTCCGCGTCACCGAGGATCTCCGGGCCGGGGCACACCTCACGCTTGAGCCAGCCCGCGAGGGGCTCGGTCTTGGCGATCTCGCGGGCGATACGGATGCCGTCGACCAGCGTCCGGCCGTCGTAGTCGTCCTCGTCCGTGAAGTAGCGGAAGTCGAGGGCGGGCTTCACGGCGGGGTCGGCGCTCGTCAGGTACAGGCGGCCACGGGACTTCGGCTTGGGGATGTTCGGGGTCATCGAGACGCCGAACTCCGGGCGCTCGTAGCCCAGTCGCTCCGGATTGTCCGTGAACGGGATCTGGTAGAAGTGGAACATCAGGTCCGGGCCCGCGTGTTCGGGGTCGCGGCGCACGAACAGGCCCGCGTCGGAGTCCATCGCGGAGTTCTCCGGGATGGGGCCGTCCGTCTCCCAGACGATCACCGACTCCGGGTGGTCGAGCAGGTTCTCACCGACGCCGGGCAGATCGTGGACGACCGGGATACCGAGTGCTTCCAGGTCCTCACGAGGCCCGATGCCCGAGTGGAGCAGCAGGCGCGGCGAGTCCACGGCGCCGGCGCAGAGCAGGACCTCGTTGCGGGCTCGTACGACGAACTCCGCGCCGTCCTTGTCCCGTACGTGCACGCCTTCCGCCCGCGTGCCGTCCAGCTCCAGCCGGTGCGCCCACGTCTCCAGCAGGATCGTCAGGTTCGGGCGCTCGTCCATCACGGGGTGGAGGTACGCCACCGACGCGCTCGACCGCTTGTTGTTCTCCGGGTGGTAGGCGAGGTCGAAGAAGCCGACGCCCTCGGTGAACGGCTTTTTGTTGAAGCCCTCGACGCGCGGAACGCCGAGTGCGGCCTGGGCGGCGTCGACGAAGTCGCGGGCGATGGCGTTCCGGTCCTTCTCGTCGACCGGGACGATGTTGTTCAGCAGCCGGGCCCAGTAGGCCTCCATCGGCACCGCACCCCACCCCTGAGCGCCGGCCGCCTCCCACTCGTCCCAGTCGGACGGCAGCGGCTTGAACGCGATGAGCGTGTTGTGGCTCGAACACCCCCCGAGCACCCGGGCACGGCTGTGCCGGATGTGCGAGTTGCCGCGCGGCTGCTCGGTCGTCGGGTAGTCATAGTCCAGCTCACCGCCCAGCAGGCCCATCCAGCGACGCAACGTCAGCACGTCGTCCCGGCCGACATCACTGGGACCGCCCTCGATGACAGCGACGGTGACATCCGGATTCTCGGTGAGGCGGGAGGCGATGACAGAGCCCGCGGTGCCGCCGCCGATGACGACGTAGTCGTAGACGTGGGGGTTTTCGGACATGGGGTGGTTACTCCAAGGGGATCAGGCCAGAGAGGGGGGACGGAACGCGCCCCAAAGGGGCGCGGGGAACTGCGCGACCAGCCACGACGGCGCGGCAGTCGAGCCCGCTACCCGGCGAACCAACGAACCGGCTTCGGCGCCAGGTTCTGGTACACGTGCTTGCTCTCGCGATACTCCGCAAGCCCCGCCGGACCAAGCTCGCGCCCCACCCCGCTCTTACCGAAGCCACCCCACTCCGCCTGCGGCAGATAGGGATGGAAGTCGTTGATCCAGACCGTGCCGTGCCGCAGCCGCGCGGCGACCCGGCGGGCCCGCCCCGCGTCGGTGGTCCAGACGCCGCCCGCGAGCCCGTACTCCGTGTCGTTGGCGAGAGCGACCGCCTCGTCCTCCGTGCGGAACGTCTCGACGGTGAGGACCGGGCCGAAGACCTCTTCGCGTACGACCTTCATCTCGCGGTGGCACTGGTCGAGCACCGTCGGCTCGTAGAAGTAGCCGGTGGCCGGGCGTTCCGCGCTCGGCTCGGGGCGCTTGCCGCCGGAGCGCAGCACCGCGCCCTCTTCCAGCGCGGAGGCGACGTACGACTCGGTCTTCGCGCGCTGCTGCTCGGAGACCAGCGGCCCGCACTCCACGCCGTCCTCGGTGCCGCGGCCGAGGCGGATCTTCGAGGCTCGGCGGGCGAGTTCGGCGACGAAGCGCTCCCGGACCGACTCCTCGACGATGAGCCGGGCGCCCGCGGAGCACACCTGGCCGCTGTGGATGAAGGCGGCGTTGAGGGCCTGGTCGACGGCCGTGTCGAAGTCCTCGTCGGTGGCGCAGGCGTCGGCGAAGACGACGTTGGGGTTCTTGCCGCCGAGTTCAAGGGCGACCTTCTTGACGGTCACGGCGGCGGCCTGCGCGACCTTCGTGCCGCTGATCAGGCCGCCGGTGAAGGAGACGAGGTCGACGTCGGGGTGCTCGGCGAGGCGGGCGCCGACGGAGTGACCGGGTCCGGTGACGATGTTGGCCACGCCTGCGGGCAGACCGGCCTCCGCCAGCAGGTCGATCAGGGCGATCGTCGTCAGCGGCGTGATCTCGCTCGGCTTGATCACGAAGGTGTTGCCGGCCGCGAGCGCCGGGGCGATCTTCCAGCTGGCCTGCAACAGGGGGTAGTTCCAGGGCGTGATCAGCGCGCAGACGCCGACCGGCTCGTGCACCACGACGCTGTGGATGTCGGGCGAGCCCGCGTCGACCACCCGGCCCGCGCCCTCCGCCGCCACCAGATCGGCGAAATAGCGGAAGGCGTCGGCTACGCAGTCGATGTCGATCCGGCCCTCTTCGACGGTCTTGCCCGCGTCGCGGCTCTCCAGCAGCCCGAGCGGTTCACGGTCGCGCACGAGGAGGTCGGCGACGCGGCGCAGCAGCGCGGCGCGCTCGGCGACGGGGGTGTGCGGCCAGTCCCCCTCGTCGAAGGCGCGGCGGGCCGCGGCGACCGCCAGGTCGGTGTCCTTCTCGTCACCCTCCGCGACCACTGCGAAGGGCAGGGCGTCTGCCGGGTCGAGGATCTCGCGGGTGGCGCCGGAGACCGCTTCCAGCCACTGGCCGTCGACATGGATCGTCCGTTGCGCCTGCTGCCTTGCCATGATCGGTATTGCCTTCCGTTCCTGTTCAGTGCCCCTGAGTCACATACGTGTCACCCTCGGGGACCGTGAGCGCATGCCCCCGGCCGCGCTGATGCATGCGCAATGCGTGGCCGAAAGTGGGGCGTGTCACTGAACAGGCGCATTGGTCGCCTTGATCGCCTCAGTCGATGGACGCCGGTTCGCAGGCGTAGGGCGGGCAGAACGCGTCCACCGCGGTGGTCAGGAGCTGGAGCTCGTCCTCGGGGCCGTCCGCGTCGAGGCCGTACGCGGCGATCGCGTAGATGTTGCCGTCCTCGGCGACGAAACGCTCGTCGTAGACATGCCAGGGGCCGACATCGGGCTCGCCCTTGAGGGAGTCGGCCCGGTACTCCAGCCGGGTGCCCGTGAACTCGCTGTCGTCGAGGGTCTGGAGGTCCAGTTGCTCGAAGCCGGGCGCCTTCGGGGTCTCGTCTGACAGGAACAGCTCGAATGACTCCTCCGGTGACCCCTCCGCCACCTGGTACACCTGCAGCCGGCGTTCGCTGTCCGGGCTGCGGTAGTTGACGACCGCCATGCCGTACTGCGAATCCACCGAGCTTCGCGTCCACCCGGCGGGCCTCGCGATCCGGAAGCCCTCCTCGTCCTCGTACAGCTCGTACCCGACGGGGAGTACGGGGACCGAGGCGGAGGGCGACGCCGTCTCCTCGGTGAACGACGGCTCCGGCGACGACGCGAACGGATCGCTCGGATCGCTCGGCTGCGACCCACCGGCCTCCGCCTCCGCGGACGGGCTCGTGGCGGCCGACGGCTCGTCGCCCTCGTCCCCTCCCCCGACGACCAACGTCAGCACAAGGCTTACGGCGACCCCGACGACGGCAGCCCCGACCACCACGGACCACACGAGCCGACGGCTCATCCCGCCGGCGGGAGCGGGCGGGGCGGACTGAGGGTCGACGGCAGGCCAGGACGTACCCGTCACCGCACCCGGCCACTCATCCGGCGACGCCACGCCCGCGCCCACGCCCGCGCCCACATGCTCGGGCACGGACCACGCCCCCGCCGCACCACCGGCGGCCCCCGGCCCGTGCCAGGCACTTCCCTCACCGGCTCCGGGCCAGCCGATGACACCGCCGTGGCCGGCGACGCCCTCGGCCACCCCGTCACCCTGGGAGGCGGCCCCGGCGAGCCCGGCGGGGGGTACGGGCGGCGGGAAGGAGGAGCCGTCAGGAGTGGAGACCGGCGGAGAGGAGGAGCCGTCAGGAGTGGAGACCGGCGGAGAGGAGGAGCCGTCAGGAGTGGAGACCGGCGGGAAGGAGGAGCCGTCAGGAGTGGAGACCGGCGGGGCAGAGGAGCCGTCAGGAGCGGAGACCGGCGGAGAGGAGGAGCCGTCAGGAGTGGAGACCGGCGGGGCAGAGGAGCCGTCAGGAGCGGAGACCGGCGGAGAGGAGGAGCCGTCAGGAGTGGAGGCCGGCGGGGCAGAGGAGCCGTCGGGAGTGGAGACCGGCGGGAAGGAGGAGCCGTCAGGGGTGGAGACCGGCGGGGCGGGCGGCGAGCCGGAGGGGGGCCCGGCGGATGCCGGGCCCGGGCCCACTCCCGGCGGCCACTCCGGGGCGAACCCGGGGCGGGCCGGTGGTGGCGTAACCGGTGTCGACGACGTGCCGCTGCCGTCGCCGTCCTCCCAGCGCTGTGTCTCCTCGTTCCAGTACCGCGCTCCCCCGCTCATGGCGTCCCCTTCACCCCATTCCCAGCAGACCGGCCACGGCCCCGGCGGAGGCGATGAGGCCGACCAGCGCCTGGGAGTCGTTCAGCAGCTGCCGCAGGCGTTCGAGGCGGGTCGGACCTGCCTGGCCGGTGGTGACGATCTCCTCCTCGGTCTCGGCGAGCGCGGCGGCCAGTGCGGCCGTCTCGTCGCTCGCGCGCACCCGGGTGAGGTCGGCACGCAGTTCACGCACGGCCTTCAGCATCTCCTCGGCGGCCGGGTCACGCGGCGCGGCCGCACCGTGGTGGCTCTCGGCGTGCGCCTGGTTGCCGATGGCGAAGGTACTGCCGTGAACCCCGCCGCTGATGTTGACGCTCGGCTCATCCGTTGCCATCGCTGCCGGTTCCCTTCTGCGGCGCGGCGCCGCCGGTTGTCGTAGAGGACGAGGCGCTGGCCTTCTCACCCATCGCGAACGTGCTGCCATGGATGCCGCCCTCGATGTTCACGCCCCCATTGCTGATGTTCACGATCTTCTGGACGAACTCCCCGGTCTGGTAACCGGATTCGGCCAGCGCGGTCAGCACGCCGTGGGCGACCCGGTCCTGCACGCTCTTGAGGTAGCGGGAGACGTCCATCTCCTGGAAGAGCGAGCCCTCGGACACCTGGCCCAGCTCGCGCACCGACAGGGCCGGACCGTCGGGCAGGGCGCCCGAGTGTCCGCCGGTGAGCAGCTTCCACGCGTACGCCAGGCCCCTGCCCAGCGTCGCCAGGGAGCGGGCCGCGGAACCGGGCACGCGGGCCACCGCCCACGCCGCCTTGCCGAGCGGGTTGTTGTTCCGGAAGGTGTGCGCCGTGCGGTCGGCGTCCTTGAAGTCCTGACGCACCGGCAGCAGCACATGCGGGGCGATCTCCAGCATGAGCATGCGGCCCTGGGTGTGGATGCGCACGAAGACCGTGACGACCAGCTCCTCCTCCCAGCCGCCGACCCGGATGCGCAGGAAGTGCCGCCGCTTCTCGGCCCCTTCCTCGACGGCCCGCGCCCGGTGCTCCTCGAAGGCGGGCACGTTGTACGGCGCGTCCTCGCGCCGCGCGAGCCCTTCGGCCGGCAGGAACACGCACTCGTCGATCTCCAGCCAGCGCAGCCGGTCGCGGACCGTGTGGCCGGCGAACTCGGAGGGCAGCCGCAGCTGTTCGAGCAGCGGGCGGATCTTCTCCAGGACGGTGCGGTTGCTGAGCGGCAGCTGCTCGTCCTTCGTGGCGTCGGCGCGCAGTTCGACGGCGAGCACCCAGGTCTGGTAGGCGAGTCCGGCCCCGCAGAACGGCCGCTTCTCGTGGTACATGATCAGCGGCGCGTGCTGTTCGACGCGGATGCGTTCCTTGAGCCGCTGGAAGCGCTGCCCCTCGGCCTGCTCGGCGGGGTCGCCGGCCGCGTCCGGGAAGCGCTGCGGCGACAGCTCGGCGGCCAGCACCTTGGCGAACTGGCCGCGCTGTCCGGCCACGCACAGCGCGATCAGCGCGAACACGCCGAGCGTGAGCCAGGCCTGCCAGGGCTCGAGGATGCCACCGGCGTCGGAGAAGTCCGGGGCCAGCAGGTCGGTCCAGGTGGACGAGTCGCCGGCGTAGTACGAGTCGCCGTAGTAGGAGGAGGAGTACGACTCGTCGTCCCCGCCGCCGAACGCCGCGACCAGGGCGATGATCAGGAACATCGTGAAGAGGATGCGGCCCCACCAGCGGAACATGAAGGCGGGCAGCCGTCGGTACAGCGGCGGCTGCGCCTCCTTGCCGCGGACCCAGGAGGCGACCGCGAGCAGCAGGCTGGGGACGAGGAACCCGGCGAGCAGTCCGCCGGTCAGCGGCAGCCCCACCAGCCACAGGCCGGCGATCAGCCCGGCCCACAGCAGTTCCTGGCGCCGGGCGCGCAGCGCGTGCGCGAGCACTCGGGCCGCGTCGAAGCCGAGCGACGGGGCGGCGATCCGCTGTTCGTGGAGGTGCAGCTGCTCGATGACCCGGTCCCGGTAACCGGAATCCAGATAGGTGCCCGCGCACAGCAGCCGGGTCGCCTCGCTGGCGTGCGGCGGTGTGGGCGGGTGCGGCGGTGCGGGTGCCGATGGCGGTGCGCCGGCCGGTGTCGGCTGCGGTTGCTGAGGCACGTATGCGGTGCTCACGCTGCTCCCCCGATGCGTGTAAACGCCCTTACTCACAGTGTTGTTGACGATCCATCAGCATAGAGGGGCAGGTGGGGCGAGGGGAACCGGAATACCGGGAGGCAGGCGGTGTCTCCCCCGCTCCCGCACTGGACGAGCACGAATCCTTTGACTAAAGTCAAAGAAGTATGGAGCCAGTCAGTACTGAGCCAGTCTCGACGGAGCACGTGACGGCCTTCCGCCGGTTCAACCGCTACTTCACACGCCGTATCGGCGCGCTCGACGACCATTACCTCGGCCAGGACCGTCCGCTCGGCGAGGCCCGGCTGCTGTTCGAGATCTCCGAGAGCGGGGCCGGGGTGTCCCTGCGGGAGCTGAGGAGCCGGCTCGGCCTGGACGCCGGGTACCTGAGCCGGATGGCGAAGGCGCTGGATGCGCAGGGCATGGTCCGTATCGCCGTGCACCCCGACGACAACCGGCTGCGGATGGTCGAGCTGACCCGGGCCGGGCACGTCGAGCTGAAGGAACAGCAGCGCCGGGCCAACGCCCTCGTTGCCCACCTCCTCGGCGGTCTCACCGACCGGCAGCGCGCCGACCTCACGGAGGCGATGACCACCACCCGACGCCTGCTGCGCCTCGCCGCCATCACCGTCGACCTCGTCGACGGCGCCTCCGAGGACGCCCAGGCCTGCCTCGACGCCTACGCCGCCGACATCGACGACCGCTTCCCGGAAGGTTTCGACACGTCCGACCTCGTACGGCCCGAGGAGGTGTCCGGGGACGCCGGGGCGTTCTTCGTGGCGTACGAGGAGGACAGGCCCGTGGGGTGCGGGGCGCTGCGGCGGCTCGAAAACGGCGTCGGTGAGATCCGGCATGTGTGGGTGCATCCGGACGCCCGGCGCCTCGGGCTCGCCCGCCGGATCCTCGACGCCCTGGAGCGGGAGGGCCGACGCCGCGCCTTCGACGTCGTACGACTGGACACGCACGCGGTGCTCACGGAGGCGCAGGCGATGTACCGGGCGTGCGGATACCGGGAGATCCCGCCGTACGTCGACCACGTCTACGCCCACCACTGGTTCGAGAAGCGGCTACGGGACTGACGAGATGAGGTGCCCTCGAACACCCGGCAACGATCCGGATTCTCAGCCGAGTTGACGACACGTGCTCCTGTCATGGTCCCCGCTGTCGGTTCACAATATGACCATGTCCACCTCAGCGGAGTTGCAGTTCGACGACGGCACACCGGTCAGGTTCCTGCTGACGCCCGCAGCCCCTCAGGAAGGGCCGCCCGAGCCGGGCGGGGCGCTTCCCGAAGGCATGGGACGGGCGGTGCCGGTGTCCTCCGGCGGCGGGGCCGTGGCCTCCCTGGCGGCGGGCACGCTGCGGGCGGCGCTCCGGCCGCTCGGGCCGCTGCTGCAGGAGGTCCACGACGCCGTACGGGCCGCGCCCGAGCCGCCGACCGAGCTGAGCGTGACCCTCGGGGTCCAGGTCGGGCAGGATCTCAAGCTCGGCATCGTCGGCGCCAAGGGGCAGGCCCACCTCACTGTGACGGCCACCTGGAACCCGACGGGAGCCACGGCCCCCGCGCCGGCTCCGGGCCTGGAGTGAGCGTGGGGTGGTTCAGAGCCCCGCTGCCCGCGTTCCATGATCCGGCGCCGTACTCGGTGTCCGTCGGCGGCCCGGAGGGCCGATGGACGGGGGCCGGTCTCGTGCTCGCCGCGGACACCGTGCTGACCTGCGCCCATGTCGTCAACGACGCGCTCGGCCGGCATCCGTTCGAGGTGCGCACACCGGGCCCGGGTGAGCTGCACGTCGCCATCCGGATGCCGTACGGCAGATTCGAGCGCTGCCCCGCGCGCGTCGCCCACTGGATCCCGCCGCGCGCCAAGGAGGGCGGCCCGGTGCACCCCAGCGCCGACGAATGGCTCGGCGACCTCGCCGTGCTGCGGGTCGACGCACCGCCCGGCAGCGCCCCGGCGCCGCCGCACCGGAGCGCGCTGCGGGCCGGGCAGGAGGTGCGCGCCTGGCATGCGAGCGGGCACGACGCCACCTTCGCCGACCTGAAGGTCAAGACCGACGACGGGCCGATCGCCTACCTCGACGGGGAGGCCACCGGCATGGCCGTCGGGCCCGGCTACAGCGGCGGCCCGCTGTGGTGCCTGCACGAGAAGGCGGTCGTCGGCCTGGTCGCCGCCCACTTCATGCCGCCCCGCGACGCCACGAACGGGCGGCCCGTCCCGCCCGACCCCCAGCATCTGATCCGCCGCAGCTGGGGCATCCCCTGGCAGCGCGTCGAGGCCGAGCTGCGCACCGCGGGCGTCCCCGACCTCACCGGGCCCGCGTCCGCCGGCCCCGACGACGCCGCCTTCGGGCTGCTCGCCGAGACCATCGGCGACGCGCTGCCCACCGGGTCCGAACTCGGCGACGTGGCCAGGCGGCTGGCCACCGAGTGCGGCGTCGGGCACGGCGGTGACGTGACACCGCCGACCGTCGAGGAGTTCGCGGCGTTCCTCCTGCAGCACCCGCGGGCGTTACCCGTGCTGACCGGACTGCTGCGGAAGAACCACCCCGAGGCGGCGGAGCGGATCCTGGCCGCCGGACAACTCTCCCGGGTGCCGCGGCTGCTCTCCCCGCGGGAGCACCACCAACTGCACGCGCGGCTGCGCGACCTGGACCCGGGTGTTCTCGCACGGTTCGCCGAGGCGGTGCGCGCCGCACTGCCGCTGGCCGCCGCGTTCCCCGGCGGCGAGACGCTCGACGCGCTCATCGACCACCTGGAGACCCTGCCCGGCGACGGCCGCTCCGAGGACGGCGAACCCCGGGTCCCGGCGCTGCTGCGGGTGCTGGAGTACGTCGGCGCGCTCTGTGCCCAGGAGCATCGCGCGCGGCTGCGCATCTGGTCGGACGGGGTGGCGAAACGGCTCGGCATCCCCCGCTCCGCGCTCGCCGAACGGCGCTCGGACGGACTGGAGTGGGCCCGCGCCCTCCGCAGCCGGTCGCGGGTACGGGTGCTGGTGCAGGTGAGAGCGGTGGAGCCGGGGCGGCACCGGCTGCGGATCTGGTGCGACGAGGGCACCGGCCCCCGCCAGGTCTCGACGGACACCTCCATGTCGTACACGCCACAGGAGGCCGCCCGCGAGCTGATCCAGGTGCTGGAGACCCTCACCCCGGCCACGGAGGACGCCGAACGCCCGCTCGTCGAAGTCCTCGTGGACGACAAGAGTCTCAACCTGCCCGTCGACGAATGGGAGGCGCAGGCCCCCGGCCAGATCGTGCCGGGCGTGCTCGGGGTCGAGTACCCCCTGGTCGTGCACTGCCCCGATCTGCTGCGCAGGCACGAGCGCTTCCAGCCGGACTGGCGGCGCCGCTGGCGGCTGCTGGACACCGGAGCAACCCTCGTCGTCTCGGGCGCGTCCCTCGACCCGAAGACCCTCTACGCCGAGCTGATGGACCGTCTCGACGCGGTCCGCGTCTCCGTCGACGTGCCCGCGGAACACCGGGACCGCATCGTGCAGATCTGTCTCGCCATGGGCATACCGGTGGTGGTGTGGGACCGCGCCCGGGACCAGGACTCGCACGCCGTCGAGAGGCTGGCCGGGGCCGCCACCCGGGAGCTGCCCGACAAGGTCCGCTCCTACCGCGCCAACACCGTGCTCCACCCGCGGGAATACCCCGGGCGACCCGTCCTCGCCTGGGCCGACGCCGACCGTACCGTGCCCCGACTGCACCTGACCGAACCCCAGGAGAGCGCATGACCCCCGCTGCCGAGGCCGACTGGCGCCTCTTCCGCGGCGACGGCGTGCCCCGTGCCGTCGCCCTTCCGCCGGCCCCGCCGTGGCGCCGCTTCGCTCCCGGCGCGGGCGGCCGGCCGGAGCTGCCGTATCTGATCGAGCCCAAGCACGCGGATGTCGTCAACGCCGCGCTGCATCTGCGCCGTCCGCTGCTGGTCACCGGCCCCGCCGGCACCGGCAAGTCCTCGCTGGCACGGGCCGTCGCCCATGAGCTGAGCCTCGGCTCCCTGCTGCGCTGGCCGATCAACAGCCGCTCCACCGTGCGGGAGGCGCTCTACCAGTACGACGCGATCGGCCGGCTGCGCGAGACCACGCTCAGCCGTGACCGGGGCGAACACGAGCCGTCCATCGGTACGTTCATCCGGCTGGGTCCGCTCGGCACGGCGCTGGTGCCGAGTCCCACGCCGCGTGCGCTGCTGATCGACGAGATGGACAAGGGCGATGTGGACCTGCCCAACGATCTGCTGACGGTGTTCGAGGAGGGCGTCTTCGAGATACCCGAGCTGACCCGGCTGCCCGAGGAGGTCACCGAGGTGGAGGTGCAGACCGCCGACCACCGGGGCACGGTCGGTGTCCACCAGGGCCGGATCCAGTGCGCGGAGTTCCCGGTCGTCGTCATCACCAGCAACGGCGAGCGCGACTTCCCGCCCGCGTTCCTGCGCCGCTGTATCCGCCTCGACCTGCCCGTGCCCGACGAGGAGCGGCTGCGCGCGATCGTCGCCGCGCACCTGGGCGAGGAGGCGCTGCGCGAGGCCGACGACCTCCTGGAGGCGTTCCTGCGCCGCCGGGCACCTGGCGAACTGGCCACCGACCAACTCCTCAACGCCGTCTTCCTCCGGGCCGGCGGGGTCGACCTCGACGCGGAGGGCCTGCTCGACGCGGTCCTGCATCAGCTCACCGGGGCGCTGTGAGATGGCCGGGGGACAGGCTCGTATCGCCGACGCGAAGGGTCGTACCCAGGGGGCCGGATTCGACGCCGCCGCAAGCCCTCCGGGGAGCGGTGACATGACCGCGAGGGGTCGCCGCACCGAGAGGGCCGGCTCCGACGCCACCATGAGCCTTCCCGGGAACGGTGACAGGGCCGAGAGGGATCGCCGCACCGAGGAAGTCGGCTCCGGCGGCGCCCCGCAGGGACTGAGGGTGCGGTGACCATGGCCGGAGGTGGGCGGCTCGGTGAGGCGTTGCGGGTGTTGCGCGCATGCGGCCATGATCTGGATGCCGACCAGGTCCTCGACGTGCTCTGGCTGGCCCGCCGACTGCCCGCGGGGGAGGTCGCCCCGCTCACCCGCGACCTGCACAGCCCCCGGCCCGCCCCGCCCGAGGCCTCCGGCACCGCATCGGACGCCGAGACGCCGTCGGCGCCCACGCCGCGTCCGGAGGGTGACGACCTGCCCGATCTCACCGCGCCCTCGCTGTACGCGTCGGCCCGCTCCGCGCCGACGCGGATCCCGCCCCCCGAGCGGCGGCCCGGGCCCCGGCCCCGGTCGGCGATGCCGGTACGCGTCCCGGAGAGCAAGGCGCTGGGCAACGAGCTGGAACTCGGCCGTGCGCTACGGCCGTTGCGCCGCCGGCATGCCAGTCGGCACCGGCGGGAGATCGACGAGGAGCGCACCGCGGCCGAGCTCGCCGAGACGGGGCTGCCGGACGTGGTGCAGCGGCCCGTGCAGGAACGCTGGCTGCACCTCGCACTCCTCGTCGACGACGGCCTGTCGATGCTGCTGTGGCACCGGCTCGGCGCCGAACTGCGCGTCCTGCTGGAACGCCTCGGCGCCTTCGCGACCACCCGCGTCCTCGGCCTGGACACCCGCTCCGCCCGCGAACCCCGGCTGCACGCCCGGCCGTTCGAGCAGCACAGCACGCCTCTGCCGACGACCACGGTCAACGACCCGACGGGCCGCACTCTCGTCCTCGTCGTCAGCGACGGTATGGGCGCGGCCTGGCGCCACCCCGCGCTGTACGAGCTGCTGCGGACGTGGGCCGACCGCGGTCCCGTCGCCCTGTTGCACACCCTGCCGCCCGACATGTGGGAGGCGTCCGGCATCCGCGCCGAGCGCTGGCAGGCCACGACCCGGCACATCGGCGGCGCCAACGCCTCCTGGCAGATCGCCGACCCGGTCCTGCCGGGCCTCGCCCGCTTCGAGGGCGTACCGGTGCCGGTCCTGGAGCCCACCGCCCGCGCGCTCGG
This sequence comes from Streptomyces sp. NBC_00457, assembly GCF_036014015.1. NCBI lineage: Bacteria > Bacillati > Actinomycetota > Actinomycetes > Kitasatosporales > Streptomycetaceae > Streptomyces > Streptomyces sp. NBC_00457. The sequence goes on from NZ_CP107905.1 coordinate 4,427,207, forward strand.
CGACTGGGCGCGGCTGCTCGCCTCGCCGGGCACGACCATGGAGCTGCCGCTGCTGTCCCGGCCCAGCCCGTACGCCACCGTCACCGCCGCCGGCGATCTGCACAGCGCGCAGCACTTCCGGGACGCGGCCACCCCGGAGGCGTACCGGCTCGCCGCCCATCTCGCCGCCGTGTCACCGCTGTCGGTGCCGGTGATGCGGCTGGTGCAGACGGCGGTGCCGTGGCCCGCCCGGACCTCGCATCTCGCGGAGGTGTTCCTGGGCGGCCTGGTCCGGCCGCATCCGGCGCCGGTGCCGGGCCCGCTGCCCGCCAAGCACCGGGTCTTCGACTTCAGCGAGGACGCCAAGTCGGTGCTGCTCGACGCCGTACCGCAGGCCGAACTCCTCAGCACCAGCCGCAGCATCGGCCGCCGTCTGGAGCAACTGGCGGGCAACTCCCCCGACTTCCCCGCCTGGCTCGCCCACCCGGACGGCTCCGCCGAACTCCCCCTCTCGCACCGGCCGTTCACCAGCGTGGAGCGGCGGCTGCTGGAGCGGTTCGGGGTGCCGGTCGGACGGCGGCCCGGCGGACCGACACCGCCCGATCCGCAGCCGCCCGCCGACGACGACTGGAGCCCGCTCACCGACACCGACCCGCACCGCCTCGGCCCGTACGAGCTGCGCGGGCGGCGCCGCGGGCGGCGGACCGTGGTGTACCGGGGTGTCGACAGGCAGGGCCAGTGGGTGGTGCTGCGCACCCCGCGGCCCGATCTGCCCGCAGCCAACGCTCGGTTGATCGAGGTGGAGGCTGAAGTGCTCGGCCGGCTCCAGGGTCGGTATGCGCCCGCCCTGCTGGGCGTCCGTCCGGACGCCAGCCCGCCCTGGCTGGCGATGACTCCGGTCGCCGACGCGGACGCGCCCGCCCGGCAGCCGCCGCGCCTCGCGGACCTGGTGGAAAGGTCCGTCGCCAACGGCACCGCGCCCTTCGACGTGCTCGCCGGGCTGCTCGTCGCCTGGCATCTGGCGAGCGCGCTCAGCGTGTGCCACACCAACGGCATCGTGCCCGCGGACCTCGGCGCCGACAGCGTGATCGTGCTGCGCCGCTCGGTGGTGCTCGCCGATCTGTCGGACTGTGCCGTCGACGGGCGGTACGCGGGCACGGGCCCGGTGCCGACCGAGGCGGACAGCGTGCGCGCGCTGGGCGAGCTGCTGCAGCTGATCAGCAGCAAGGCGGGCGTGCACCTGCCCGGCCTGCCGGAGGGCATGCACCTGTGGCAGGGCGACACCTGGGGACAGCTGCGGCACCTCGTCCTGCGCTGCCTCGACGACGACCCCGCCGAGCGCCCGGCGGCGGGCGAGGTGGCGGACGTGCTGGCCCGCTACATCGACCAGAAGCGGGCCAAGCAGGACGCCCCACTGCCGCCCCCTCCCACGGAACGGGCGCCCCTGAAGCTGATCCTCAACAGCTGGACCCCGGACGAACTCCCCCTGCGGCTGCCCCGCTTCGGCGCCGCCCGGCGGGAGAGCGAGGAGCGCGCAGGGCGGCTACGCGTGCCGCTGCGCCACGGCGTACGGCTGACCCTGCTCTCCGTCCACGCCCGCTGCGGGCGCCCCACCACGACGGTCGCCCTCGGCTCGCTACTCGCCGCGGTCCGCGGCGAGCCCGTGCTCGCCCTGGACGGGGCGCCGACGACGGGGGCGCTCCACAGCTTCCTGGGGGCGCTCGAGCAGGGCACGCTGCGCGAGCTCACGCGGCTGCCGGGCCATGCCTCGTACCAGGACATCCGCCGCCGCACCGTCCGCCGCCCCTCCGGCCTGGAAGTGGCCGCGCACCCCGAAGGCAGGTCCGGTCCCAATCCCGCGCACCCGCAGGAATACGCGCGGGTGCTGGAACAGACGGCGCCCTACTACGCGTTCGTGCTCACCGACTGGGACGGGCCCTGGCCGGACCGCTCCGCCGAGGTGGTGCTGGATCTGACGGACCGGCTGCTGCTGTGCTGCGGCCCCTCACCGTGGGACGTCCGGATCGCGGAGAACATGCTGGGCGGGTTGCGCGACTCCCGGCACACCGACCTCGCCGACGACGTGCTGGTGGTCGTCACCGACATGGACGGCCGACGCCCCGCCCCTTCCTCCGACCTGGCTGAACGCCTGCGGATCAGCCCGTCTCAGGTGACCCACATCCCGTACGACACGAATCTGCGGTACTACGGCTTCCAGGGCCTGGGCAAGCTGCGCCCCGCCACCGCACACGCGTTCCTGAAGCTCGCGGAACTCGTCGTCCCGGCCGCAACGCACTGATCCCCGGGCCGCGCGCACCGCGGCCCGGGGATCGGGAGAACACGTCGGCTCAGATGAGGCCGAGGCCGCGGACCGCCTCGCGCTCCTCCTCGAGCTCCTTGACGGAGGCGTCGATGCGGGCGCGGGAGAACTCGTTGATGTCCAGGCCCTGGACGATCTCGTACGTGCCGTCCTTGGTGGTGACCGGGAAGGAGGAGATGAGCCCCTCCGGGACGCCGTACGAACCGTCGGACGGAATGCCCATGGAGACCCAGTCGCCGTCGGCGGTGCCGTTGACCCAGCTGTACACGTGGTCGATGGCGGCGTTGGCGGCGGAGGCCGCGGAGGACGCGCCGCGGGCCTCGATGATGGCGGCGCCGCGCTTGGCGACGGTCGGGATGAAGTCCTCGGCCAGCCACTTCTCGTCGTTCACGGTCTCGGCGGCGTTCTTGCCGGCGATGGTGGCGTGGAAGATGTCCGGGTACTGGGTGGCGGAGTGGTTGCCCCAGATGGTCAGCCGCTTGATGTCGGCGACCGAGGCGCCCGTCTTCTTCGCGAGCTGGCTCAGCGCACGGTTGTGGTCGAGGCGCGTCATCGCGGTGAAGCGCTCGGCCGGTACGTCGGGCGCGGCGGCCTGCGCGATGAGCGCGTTGGTGTTGGCCGGGTTGCCGACGACCAGGACCTTGATGTCGTCCGCGGCGTGGGCGTTGATGGCCTGGCCCTGCGGCTTGAAGATGCCGCCGTTGGCCTCCAGGAGGTCACCGCGCTCCATGCCCTTGGTGCGGGGGCGGGCGCCTACGAGCAGTGCGACGTTGGCGCCGTCGAAGGCGACGTTCGGGTCGTCGGTGATCTCGATGCCCTGGAGGAGGGAGAACGCGCAGTCGTCCAGCTCCATTGCGGTGCCCTCGGCGGCCTTCAGCGCCGGGGTGATCTCCAGGAGCCGCAGCTTGACCGGCACGTCCGCGCCGAGCAGCTGGCCGGAGGCGATGCGGAAGAGCAGGGCGTAACCGATCTGGCCGGCCGCGCCGGTGACGGTGACGTTCACGGGAGTGCGGGTCATGGCGTTCTCCGTATGACAGCTGGCGGTGGGGCGTCCCTGCCCCGGGGGTCCGAATGATCGATCTCTTGGCGTCAAGAGAGATCACCCGTCAGGCTATCGCGCATCCGGGATCCCGGACGTCCGGCCCCCTGTGGCCCACCCCACAGCCCTCAAAAGAAGGCGGCCGCCATGCCCGGGAGAGGGGGGACAACAGCGGCCGCCAGGTGGGGGTACCGACACAGCCGGACTCCCGTGGGGGTAGTTTCCGCCTGCCCTAGATGCGGGCGGCCATTCCTGCCGCACGGGAATTCTTTTGGCCCGCGACGTAGCTGCGGGCAGTCGTGCCGCTGGGGCGGCACGGGTGGGCGCAGCGGCACCCCGCCGGCGCGGGCGAGCGAAACCCCCGCCCACCCGCCCGCACCAGCACACGGCACCCCAACTACTCCGTACACCCCTGCTCGCCGGAGGCCAGCGTCACGCACGCCTCCGCCTCGCCCGCATCCTTCACGCCCACCATCGGCGTGTACGCGATCGTGTCCCCGGCGGCGGTGATGGACCCCGTCTGCTCGGCCTTCCCCACCGTCACCTGCACCTCATCGCCCTGCGCGGCCGCGGTGATACGTCCCCACGCCGCGCCACAGGTCTCGCTGTACCGCACCTCGACGACGGTCGTACCGACAGTCGCCGTCTTCGCGGTGGTCACCAGATCCCCACTGCACCCCATGGCCTCCGCGTCCTGGCCCGTGCAGTCGGCACCACTGCACTTCACCCCGGCGGGCAGCGCGGGATCGGAGCTGGCGGACGGCGAGGGCGACTTGGCGGTGTCCTTGGGCTTGTCGTCGCCGCGCTCCATGAAGAAGAACGCGCCGGCGGCCACGACGAGCACCCCGACGACCGCCGCGAGGAACATCGTCACCTTGCGCTTCCCCGACGACCCGCCGGACGGCGAACCGTCCCCCGGACGAGTCCCCTGCGGCGGCTCACCGAACGCCCCCGGCACAGCGGCACCCGGCACGGCAGCACCCGAACCCGCAGGCACACCCGCACCAGCACCCCCCGCTCGCGCGCCCCCAACCGGCGAAGGCCCCGCATACCCGGCCATCCCCCACGAGTTGCCCCCACCGGCGCGACCGGACGTACCGGATATACCGGGCTCCGCGTCCCGCACTTCCGACCCCGTCGGCTGCGGCGGCACCGTCGGTGCCACCCCCGCCGGTCCCGCGATCCCCGGCATCGCCGTCGCGCTGCCGCTCTTACGGGCCGTCTTGCCGCTCTTCGCGTTGGCGGGCGGCGCCCCGAACTCGCCGAGCGCGGCACGCGCCTGGGAGATCCGGATCGCCTCCATGGTCATGTCGTGACGCATCTCCGAACGGCTCCACGCACGCTCGGCCAGCTCCCACATGGTCGTCAGATGGATGGGATTGGTCCCGGTCACCTCGGCCAGCGCCACGATCGCACCCTTGGGCGCGAGCAGCCGGCCGTTGAGATAACGCTCCCAGGACGTCTTGCTGTAGCCCGTGCGGTCGGCCACCGCGGCGACGCTCAGGCCACTGCGGTCCACCAGCCTCCGCAACTGGCTCGCGAACTCCCTGACCTGCGGATCGAGTTCATCCGGCAAGTCCCTCCAACGAGGCATTGCTACCCCCCTCTTCCCCCCGGTTCGTGCTGTTCCGTGCCCCCGCGCCTGGTGCCCTCTGCCGAGTCCCCGTTCTGGCTACCCACAGGGATGCGCCCAGTAAGGATCTCAGTTCCCGGGGTGGGGGGCGCACGGGTGCGTCGAGGCCGAGGGCATGCACGGTCGCACGCCCACCGGACCGTGGTCCAGTCTCCCACCGGTGAAGCTATCCGAAGACGACGACGCCGATCACCGTCAGCACCAGCAGAACCAGTACCAGAACGGCGGCCACCACGAGCAGCCGACGGGACGGATCCGCGGCCGGCACCTCGTCCGGCGTGTCCCACCACGGACGCGTGGGGTCGTCCTCGTACTCCTCGTCCCCGTCGCCCTTCTGCGTTCCCGTCGGTCGCGGCCAGGCCTCCACCGCCATCTCCCAGCGCACACCCAGGCGCTCCGCGTCCACGCCCGCGACGCGGCACAGGGCGACCACGGCCTGCCGGGGCGGCGGCTGCGTGGCGTTGAGGTAGCGGTGCCAGGAGGACTTGCTGTACGCGGTACGCGCACCGAGCGCGACCAGGCTGAGGCCGGTCCGGTCCTTCACCTGCCGCAACTGCTCCACGAAGTGCCGTACCTCCGGCGGCAGATCCTCAGGCAACGGCTGCCACCCGCCCATCGCTCACCTCCTGCAGCGCCCCGTAAGGGGCGCGGGGAACTGCGCGACCAGCCCCCACACACCCGCAGCGAACCGACAACCTACGTATCCACAGTGAAATGCAGCGTGTCCTTCAAGAACGGAATCTCCAGCCAAGGATTCGGCTGCACCATCAACGCCAGCAGCACAATCACCAGCCCCAACACCCCATACGTGGCGATATCCGTGAACCGCGACCGAACCGCCAGCATCCCCACCCCCGGCAGCACGAACCGCAGCACGGCCCCACTGAGCAGGGCAACGCCGATCAGCATCGTGCCGATACGGAACGCATCGAGCGCCGTCACCAGCAACCCCACCCCCACCAGCGACAGCACCGCCAGCATCGGCCACTGCCGGGCCGGCGCCGGCGCGTCCCCGGGTGCGGCGCGACCCCCGCCCTCCGGACGTGCCGTATCCCGCGTGAACAGCGGAAAGCGGCGAGTGACCCGCCGCGGCCTGCCCTCGGCATCGGGCGCGCTGACCGCGTCCCGCACCTCGAGATCGTCGGCCGTCTCGCCGGCGCCGGCGGGCGTCGCCTTCACCACCTCGCTGCCGTCAGCCGACACCTCGCTGCCGTCGGCCGACACGCCGCTGCCGTCAGCCGACACTGCGCTCCGCCGCCTCGACCACGTTGACCAGCAGCTGCGCCCGGGTCATCGGGCCGACACCGCCGGGGTTGGGGGAGATCCAGCCGGCGACCTTCGCGACGTCCGGGTGGACATCGCCGACGATCTTGCCCTCGGCGCTGCGCGAGACACCGACGTCGAGAACGGCGGCGCCCGGCTTGACGTCCTCGGGGCGGATCAGATGCGCGGAGCCGGCGGCGGCGATGATGATGTCGGCGTTCCGCAGATGTGCCGACAGGTCCCGCGTGCCCGTGTGGCACTGGGTCACGGTCGCGTTCTCGCTGCGCCGGGTCAGCAGCAGCGGCATCGGGCGGCCGATGGTGACACCGCGGCCGACGACCACGACCTCGGCGCCCTTGATCTCCACGCCGTAGCGGCGCAGCAGGGTGAGCACGCCGTTCGGGGTGCAGGGCAGCGGCGCGGGCTCGTTGAGCACCAGCCGGCCGAGGTTCATCGGGTGGAGCCCGTCCGCGTCCTTGTCCGGGTCCATCAGTTCCAGGATGCGGTTCTCGTCGATGCCCCTGGGCAGGGGCAGCTGGACGATGTAACCGGTGCAGGCGGGGTCCTCGTTCAGCTCCCGCACCACCGCCTCGATCTCCTCCTGCGTCGCCGTCGCGGGCAGCTGGCGCTGGATGGAAGCGATGCCTACCTGGGCACAGTCGCGGTGCTTGCCCGCGACGTACTTCTGGCTGCCGGGGTCCTCCCCGACCAGGACAGTGCCGAGGCCGGGCGTGATGCCCTTCTCCTTCAGCGCCGCCACGCGGGCGGTCAGGTCGGACTTGATCGCGGCTGCGGTGGCCTTGCCATCGAGAATCTGGGCGGTCATGGCTCCATCCTCCCGGATGACCGGGCCCTGGTTCCAATCCGGGTCCCGTCCGCCGCCGCTCCGGCCGCTCGTGGATGTTGCACTTGCACAACACACAGCGAACACGGCTGGACAAATAAGTCATCCATAAAGAACGATGAGCGGCGCCATATCGCGGTCCGTGTTGGGGGGCAAGCCGCTCAGATCTGATGTTCCTCCGCGCCTCCGCACCGTCCCCACCCTGCGCAACGGAGGAACCCCAGATGAGTTTCGGCTCGCCCAACAACCCCTACGGTCAGCCACAGAATCCGCAGAACCCGCAACAGCCGCAGCAGCAGCCCGGGTACGGCTATCCCCAGCAGGGTCAGCCCGGCTACGGCTATCCCCAGGCACCGCAGGCGCCGCAGGGCTACCCGCAGGCACCGCACGGCGGGGTCCCTCCGCAGGGCGGTTACGGCTACCCCCAGTACCCGGGCGGCGCCGGGATGCCGGGTGCTCCCGGCGGGCCGGGTTATCCGCAGGTCGCGTCGATGGGCCGCCGGTTCGGTGCGCGACTGCTCGACGCCCTGATCATCGGTGTGCTCTACGGCATCCTCACGTTCGCGGGTATCGCCGGTTCCGTCGGCGCCGCCCAGGACTGCGACCCGAACGCGGTCGACTACAACAGCTGCATCAACGACGCCTCCTCGGACATCGTGGCGTCGCTGGGCGCGGTGTTCGGCGTGCTGGCCATCGCGAGCCTGCTCTACGAGTGGCTGATGGTCGGCCTGATGGGCGCCACCCTGGGCAAGCTCGCCGTCGGCATCCGGGTGCTGAAGGCCGACACCGGCCAGAAGCCCGGCCTTGGCTCCTCCTTCATCCGCTGGATCATCCCGCTCGTCGGCAGCTTCGCCTGCGGTATCGGCCAGCTCGTGGTCTACCTGTCCCCGTTCTGGGACAAGTCGGGCCGCCAGCAGGGCTGGCACGACAAGGCGGCCGGCACGATGGTCGTCCAGAACTGACGCCTTGAACTGACACCTTCAGAACTGACGCTTTCGCGCCAATCATGTGGCAGGGCCGTGTCTCACCCTTGCAGGGGAAGGCACGGCCCTGCCGCGTCGCCCTACTCTGAACCCGTAGCCGCCAGGCACGGGGAGACGCACCTTGTACAGCATCATCGTGGTATCGCCGCCGAGCGCGGCGGACCAGATCGACCGCCCTCAGCTCCGACTCGCCCCGGGTGAACGGCTCACCTTCGGGCGCGGCGCCGACAACGACCTGGAGATCGCCCACGACGGCGTCTCGCGCAGAGCGGGCGCCATCGCCGCGCAGGGCGCCTTCTGGGTGCTGAGCAACCTCAGCTCGAGTCAGACGTACGTCGTGGAGAACCCGGAGGGCGCCGGCGAGCACATCAAGGTGGGGCCCGGGCGACTGGACGCGCCCGTCCCCTTCGAGTTCTCGCGGATCGTGCTGCCCGCGGCGGGCGATCTGCTGCCGGTCGAGGTGTGGGCACCGCGCCACGACTACCTCAGCACCGCGGGGGGCCTGGACGGCGCGACCACCGCCCCGGCGTTCTCCGTCGACCGCACCAAGCGCTACTTCGCGGTCCTCGCGGCCCTGTGCGAACCCCGCCTGCGCGGTGAACCGCACGCCCCGCTGCCCACCATGGACCAGGTCGTCGAACGACTGCGCCCCAACTGGCCCGCCGCCTCCCGCACTTCGGTGCAGTGGAACATCGACTACCTGGCCGTGAAGCTGCGCCTCAAGCCCGGCCCGGACACGGCGGACACGGGTCCGCGCCTGAACGGCAAGAAGGAGTCCCTGGTCTCCCTCGCCCTCCGCTTCGACCTCGTCCGCGAGGACGACCTCGTGGTCCTGTCCGACCCCTCCCCCGGCCGGGTGGCTCCGTGACCGAGCCGTACGCCGTGCCGGTCCCGAAGGGCTACCGGGCGGGCCCGTGGGAGGTGCGGGCGCCGATCGCGACGGGGGCGTTCGGGAGTGTCTACGAGGCGCGGCGGGCCGGCCCCGACACCGGTGCCGGTCTGCCCCGCACGGCCGCCCTGAAGTTCCTGCCCACCGGCACCGGCACCCCGCGCCAACTCGCCCATCTGCGCGAACTGATCGAGCGCGAGGTCGAGTTGCACCGCAGGCTGAAGCAGCCGCGGCTGATCCGGATGTACGACACCTTCACCGTCGACGATCCGGCCGTGCCCGCGCTCGACGGCGCCACCGTCCTCGTACTGGAGAAGGCGGAGGGTTCGCTGTCGGCCCTGCTCGCCGCGGACGCCCGCCCGGCCGCCGCGCCCGCCCTGCTCGCGCAGATCTGCGAGGGCCTGGCGCAGCTGCACCACGCCGGCTGGGTGCACGGAGATCTGAAGCCGGCCAACGTCCTGCTGATGCGGGACGGTTCGGCCCGCCTCGCCGACTTCAACATGGCGGCCGAGCTGGAGGGCACGCACGCGTACACGCCCGCCTTCTCCACCCCCGACTACACCCCACCCGAGCTGCTCTGGTCGGAGATCGGCGAACGGGGCCGCCGTATCCGCCCGTCGGCCGACGTCTGGGCCTTCGGTGTGCTGGCACATCTGGTCCTGACCGGCTCCTTCCCGCTGCCCGGCGGCACCCCGACGGCCCGCCGCGACGCGGCCGCCGCCTACGCCCGCGGCACCGACGAGCTGCGTCTGTCGCCCGAACTCCCGGACGCCTGGCGGGAGATCGTGCGGGACTGCCTGACCCGGACACACGCCGACCGGATCGGCACGGACGCGTTGCTGCGCCGCGTCGAGACCGCCGCGGGCACCACCCGCTCCCCCCGCCTGCCCCGCGCCCTCCGCCCCGGCCGCCGCTCCCGCCGTACGACCGCCCTGGCCGCCGCGATCGCCACCGCCGGCGTGGCGGCGCTCGGCTACGGCATCAGCAGCTGGGCGGACGGGAGCGAGCCCTCGGACGACGAGCCCCAGAAGGTCACGGCCGCCACCTACGGCGCCGCGGAACTCCGTACGGACAAAGGCGTCCCCGTCGAATACCGCCGCCTGATCGTCGACTCCGCCCACGACTGCGTGCAGCCGGAGGTCACTCCGGCGCTGATCGCCGCGCTGCTGAAGGCGGAGAGCAACTTCGACCCGAACCTCTCCGATCCGGGGGCGGGCGAGTACGGCATCGCCCGCTGGACGCCCAGCATCCTGCGCTGGTGGATCAACGCGGACGGCGTCCCACCGAAGGAAACCCCCAGACCTCCCCTCACCCCCGCCGAGTCGATCCCGGCCGTGAGCCGCTACCTCTGCTTCATGGACCCCCGCCTCAAGCCGTCCGGCCTGTCCGGCGACCGCCAGGTCCTGCTGGCCGCCGCCTACCGGACGTCGACCAAGGTGGTGAACAACGCGGGCGGTGTTCCCCCGAAGTACCGCGACTACGCCGCCCGCGTCGCCCACTACCTCAAGGAGTACACGCCGCCGGGCAAGAAGTGACCCTGAGAGTTCCGAGGTACCTCTCCCCTGCCCTTCCACGCGAGGGTGAGGACGTCCGCCTACGGGGGTGGGTGAACGTCTCAAGGAAGGACACACCATGAAGAAGTCAATCGGGTCCAAGAGCGGGTTCAAGAGCGGGTTCAAGCGGGTGACCGCCGCGGCCGCCACGCTCGCCGCGGTCGGGCTGCTGTCGGCCGGCGCCGGCACCGCATCCGCCGACGCGTCGTCCGACTCGTCCACCGGCGATGCCCGTCTGGCGGCCGCCAGCTGGCACGCCTTCGCGGAGGAGAGCTTCGAGGGTCTGGACGGTTGGTTCTCCGGAGACACGGGAGCCTGCACCTACGTCGGCGACAACTGGAACGACAGCATCCGATCCGCCCGCACCGAGAGCAGCGCCAGGGTGGAGCTGTGGGAGCACGCCGACTGCACCGGGTGGTCGATCACCATCGACGACACCGGCTACGGCGACATCGGCCCGTGGGTCAGCGCCTACCGCGTCACCACCTAGCACGCCGACAGGCCGCTCACCCGGCCACGGCCTCCGGTCCCCTCGGGGGAGGACCGGAGGCCGTTCCGCGTCACGCCATGCGCCGCCGTGGCCGCCCCTAGCCGCGCGGCTCCTGAAGGAATCGGACGAAGGGCGCCCAGGCGGTCGCGGGGAAGAACAGGGCGGGTCCCTGGGGGTTCTTGGAGTCCCGGACGGGGACGAGGCCGGGGAGGTCGTCGCGGATCTCGACGCAGTTCCCGCCGGAGCCGTTGCTGTAGCTGGACTTGCGCCAGACGGCGGCGCCGACGAAGCCTTCGGCGACCTCTACGCAGTCCCCGCCGGAGCCGTTGCTGTAGCTGCTCTTACGCCAGAGAGCGGCGCTCAAGTCAATCTGGTTGCTTGCCATTTCGAGAATCCTCTGCCGCTTCCTCGATCATCACGAGGGACGCCTCAGGCGGCAGTGCGGCGGCCCTGAGCAGATCGTACGACCTGCGGTACTCCGCCACGAGGGCCGGATCGTCGATGGTGTCACCGGTGTGCAGCGACTCCGTGTATGCGAGCGGAGGGGCGTCGGCGAAGGTCATGATCATGGCGGTGCCCAGCATGAAGGGATGCGCTCCCCGCCTCCACGGCAGGATCTGTGGAGCGATCCGGTGCCGTCGCGCCAACACCGCGATGCCGTCGAGCTGCGCGGCCATCTCCTCGGGCGGCAGGATGGGGTCGCGCAGGATCGACTCGTGCAGGATCACCCAGTACATCGGCTTCCTGTGGTCGCGCTCGAAGAGACCTGCCCGCTCCATCCGGGCGCTGACCTTCTCCTCCACCTCGTCGTCCGGCGCCAGCGGATGCGTTGCACGGACCACTGCCCGCGCGTACGCGGGCGTCTGCAGCAGGCCCGGCAGGACGGCGGGCGACCACTCCTCAATGGCCGTCGCGTACTTCTCGGCCTCCAGCACCCGCTCGAAGTACTCGGCGTGCCCCTTCCGTCGAGCCTTCCGCACATCCTCACACCGGCGTCCGAAGAACCCGTCCGTCCCCAGCAACCGATCAACGTGCCGCGCCAGATCCTCCGGCATCCGCCGCTGCCCGCGCTCGATCTCGCTCAGGTAGGTCGCCCCGTAGAACGACCCCTCCACCGTCTCCTGAAGCGTCAGCCCCGCTGCCTCCCGCTTCCACCGCAACTCCTTGCCGTAGAACTCGGGAACGCTCGCCGACCCGTCAATGTTCTTGCTGCCGGGCACCCTTGACCGCCTCTCTCCACATTCCCCGCTGTGAAGGCCAAACGTCTTTGACGGTACGCCGTTTGCCGCCACTGTGTGAGCAGTTCGTCACACAGAGCGCACAGGAAGGCGCACGTCCATGCCGGTCCCCCACCCCCACGAGGCCGATCCCCACGTCGAAGCGCTGCGCGCCGCCCTGGCAGCGAACGGCATCACGCTCCCCTCCCTCGGCCTCGAACTGCCCACGCTCACAGGCCCGTACGCCCTCCCCCTGATCGCGCTCGGAAACTGCAACCTGGCCACGGCCGACGCCCTCACCACCGCGCTGCGCAAGGCGGCCGCCCTGTGACCCCTCTGCGGCTGGAGCTGATCGCCATCCCCAAAGCCGTCCCCGAGGCCCGCCGCGCCGTGCGCGAGCATCTCGGGGTCCCCTGCCCGGACGTACAGCTCTGCGTCAGCGAGCTACTGACGAACGTGATCCGCCATGTCGGCGAGGGCACCCCTGTATCCCTGCTCCTGACCCGAGCCGAGGGACGGACTCGAATCGAGGTCACCGACGCCGGGCCGTGCACCTGGCTCGTCCTTCGTGAGGCCGGCGCCGAGGACGAAACGGGCCGGGGCTTGCCGCTGCTCGACGCGCTCGTGCTGCGGTGGGGCGTGGAACAGGGCACGGACGGCAAGACGGTGTGGTGCGAACTGCCCGACGGCCCCTGACGCATGGGCGAGGGGCGCACCGTTCGCGCGGTGCGCCGCCTGCGGCCCGAGATCAGCCAGGCGTCCGCTGTGTGGCGGCGCGGAGCAGGGACGCCCCCGCCGGTGTGAGCGTGTGCAGCACGGCCGAGCCGGTGCGGATGGTGGTGACGAGTCCCGCTTCGCGCAGCGCGGTGGCGTGTCGGCTGGCGGAGGACGCCGAGACTCCCGCGGCGCGGGCGATCTCGCCGGTCGTGGCGCCGGTGGACGCGGCGCCCAGAGCGACCGCGCGGGCACGCCCGAGCAGGGCGACCAGGGGTGTGTCGGGGGCGCCGGCGCCGTGCGGGGTCTCCGGCGGCGGGCTCTGCTCGTGGAGCAGCGAGTACCAGAGCACGGGTGGCAGTTCCGGGTCGGCGAAGGCTACTGGCTCAGCCCAGTTGAAGTACGAGGGGACGAGCGTGAGCCCACGGCCGTTCAGATGCAGGTCTCGGTCGTCGGCCTGCTTGGGGTAGGTGACCTCCAGGACGGGAGCGCGCCAGCGCAGCATGGGTCCGAGACCGGCGAGCATGCCCTCCACTCCGCCGTCCAGGAGCCCGCGGCTCCGCTGCGCCCGCTCGGCCTCGATCCGGGCCTGTGCCTGTTCTTCGTACGGGGCCACCACCACGTCGTAGTACGCGCGCAGCATCCCCACGAACTCCTTGCGCGCCTCCAGCCCGGCCAGCTGCCCGGCCCACGACGGGGCCCCGTTGGTCCGGCCGAGGATGGCCATCTCGTTGAGGACCCGTTGCGGAGGCGTGGCCAGAATTGATTCAACTCCCGCGTCCCAACCGCCCACCGCATCGGCGGGAGTCAGAAAGTCCGGAAAGTAGGCGGCCCTTGGATACAAGGGCAGAAGGACGCCCCGCAGGACACGCTCCAGCCCCCTCTCCCGCAATTGCTGCCGTGCCGTGCGATACCAGCCGGCGTAGGCCCACCGCCCTCTCCGTGACTGCAATCGGTGCAGGCTCGCGGCGATCTCCCAGAGCGGATCAGGCGCGACGGCAATCCTGGTTCTCGCCAGATCCACTTCGCCGAAGTGAATGCGGAGCATGTCATTCTCCCCCGTTGAACTCGGCTTTTGCTCTACAGCGCAACAGCGTTGGTTCTCCACGGTCAGCTGGGAGATCGTAGGTCGCGGAGATCAAGACGCGATAAACGGGGGTTCAACGGACATGAGGCGCATGTTTATCTCGGCCTGCGCGAGTGTCGTGATCGTCGCCGCCGCGACCGCCGGCTGCGGCACGGAAGCCGAACCCGGCGGCCATGGACGTGAGTTGACCGCGGCCGAGGAGGTCGTGGTACGGCGTGCCGAGCAGATGCTCGTCAAGGAGTGCATGGAGGAGAAGGGCTTCAAGTACTGGGTGGGGGCTCTCCCGGCGGTCGACGACCTGAAGGGCGACGGTGCCTTCCTGACCGACGTCGGCTGGGCGAAGCGGCACGGCTACGGCAGCAGGCTTCAGAAGAAGGCCCAGAACGTCCATCGCGACGACCGGAACAACGCGTACGCCAAAACGCTCCCGCGGGAGGAACGCGCCCGGTACAGCGACACACTCCTGGGCTCGATGTCGAGCGGAACGCTGACGGCCGAACTGCCCACCGGCACCACGGTCCAGACCTCCCGCGACAGCTGCCTGGCCGACGCCAAGGGCCGGCTGTACGGGGACTTCGAGACCTGGTTCCGGGCCGAGAAGACGGCCACGAACCTGACGCCTCTGTACCAATCGGACCTCGTCAAGGACCGGCGATTCACGGCCGCGGTCAAGCAGTGGTCGGCGTGCATGCGGGCGGCGGGCCACGACTACGCCGATCCGCCGGAGGCCCGCGAAAAGCTCCCCGAGCTCACCAAGGGTCTGAGCGAGGAGAAGGCGTACGCCGTCGAGGTCGGCCTCGCGGTCGCCGAGGCCACCTGCGCCAACGAGACACCGTTGGCCAGGACGGCACGCGCGCTCGACAACGAGTACCGCGAGAAGCGACTCACGCGGTACGGCGACGACATCGCCGCCTACGAGCGCATGAGCCTCGACGCGCTCGCCCGGGCCGAGGAGATCACCGGCTCGACGGCCTGACCGGCATCTCCCGTCCGGGACCAGGCATCCAGACTTCCGCGGCGCCACAGCCGCGGGACCCGTAACACCACACCCGCACACAAGGAGTGATGCATCATGCGCAAGATCCTGGCCACGGCCGCGACTCTCGGCCTCGCGACCCTCGGGGCCATCGTCCCGGCAACCGGCGCCCAGGCCGCCACGCCCTGCGAGAACGCGTACAACGCCCTCGCTTCCGGCAGGTTCGCCGCGTACAACGCCACCAACTGCGGCACCCTCCTCGGCAGCACGGAGGGCCAGGACCAGGACTGGGGCAACAGCACCGGGGTCTTCTCGGGCAGGGACACCAACCAGGCGACGTCCCTCATCAACAAGGGCACGAGCGGCATGCGCGTCCAGCTCTTCAACGGGACGGGGGACGACTGGGCAGGCGGTAACACCTGCCTCGCAGCGGGCGAGAAGATAAGCAACCTCGACAATCAGTACTTCAGCACCGGCATCGAGGTGAACAACCAGATCAGCTCACACCGGTGGATCTGGAGCGGGTGCGGCGCGGGCCTCACTCCTGACAGCTGACCACTCACTCGCACGGCCGGCCCGTGCACCACCCCGTGGCCCGCCGCCTCCCGGCGGGCCACGGGCGTCCCGGGAACCCCACTCGAGGTCATCCCCCAGTCACGAGAGACAGGCACACAGGACAAGGAGATCCACCATGCGCAAGACCCTGGCCACAGCCGCCATTCTCAGCCTCGCGGCGCTCGGTGCGCTCGTCCCCACGACCGGTGCACAGGCGTCCACGGCGTGCGACACCGCCTGGCGCAACGCATCGTCGGGCTACCTCTATGCCTACGACCTCACCAACTGCAGTGGCCTCTTCGGCAGGTCCGCAAGCAACGACTCGAACTGGGCGACAGCTCGGGCCCATTCCAGCGCAACAACGACAACGCCGCGACCTCCGTCCTGTTCAAGGGCACCACCGGACTGGCCGTCAAGTTCTACGAGGGCCCCGGCTACAGCGGCGGTCATCTCTGCCTGGAGGCGTCCGAAGCCTACGCGGACAGCCTCGCGGGAACGACGTTCAGCAATGGCACCCCCGCGAACGACAACATCAGCTCGCACCGCTGGGTGCCGAGCTCGGAGTGCGGCGCCTTCCTCGATTAGGAGTCCTCGATGTCCATCGACATTCGGCCCCGGTCAACCTGGGCCCCGTTTGCCGCCACCACCACGACAGGAGGTCTCCTTATCGCGCGGAAGGCATGGGCGGAATTCTACGGGGATTACGAGAAGGCGGCCGAGGAACTGGTCGACGAGGTGGGAGCATCACCGGAGCCGTCGCGTCGCACATGGTCCCCTTGGAAGGGAGGTGTGTTCATCCACCACAGAGGCGGGGGTTCGTCCGATCTCGACAACGCCGCGGAGTGTGCGAAGGACGTGGCCGACGCCTGGTCGGACATGTACGGGAAGGCCGACGGGGACATCGGCTACAACTACTTCGTCTGCCCGCACGGAGACATATACGAGGGGCGTGGCCTCGAACGGGGAGAGGCGAACGGCGGCGATGCCCCCGCCCAGGGAAACGTACCCAAAGGACACGTCTGGGTCGCGGACCACGGTGCGGTCGGCCGGAACGCCGCCTTCTATTCCATCTGCGGTCTCCTCCGGTCCGAAGACGAGCCGACCTCCGCGATGCGGACCTCGATCAAGAATCTGATCGCGTATCTGCGGACGGACGTTCCGGCCGGCAAGAAGGCCGGCCCCAACATGTTCCCTCACTCCAAGGGCTACAACACGGAGTGCCCCGGCAACCTTCTGCGCTATGCGCACACCGGCTCCTTGATGGACCCCGGAGTTCCCGCCGCGAGCAACCCGACGCAGCTTCAGATCATTTCCCGTGCCCAGTGGGGAGCACGCCCGCCCGTCAGTGAGGCGAAGGTCCCGCTGTCGCAGCGCACCGGTTTCGCCGTCCACTACTCCGCGGGGCCCACCAGCCAGACGCCGAAGGCCATCCAAAACTACCACATGGACTCGAACGGCTGGTGGGACATCGGATACAACTTCCTCGTCGACGTGCAGGGCCGCATCTTCGAAGGGCGCGGCTGGGCCAACGAGGGCGCGCATGCGACGGGTTACAACACCACCCACTTCGGTGTCTGTTTCATCGGCCGGAACGGCGATGCCACCACGGCCGCCAAGAACGCCATCCGGAGCCTCTACCACGCCGCCAGGGAGAAGACCGGCAAGGCGCTCGCCGCGACCTACCACAGCGCGCTCGGCTCCACCCAGTGCCCCGGCGCGGCGCTCCGCGCCTGGGTACAGAGCGGGTTGCCGGGAACCACGTATCCCATCGTGGGCGGTGAACCGGTCTACGACGGCGATCCGCCGGACGACGGTTCCAGCGGCGGCCTGACCACCGTCCGGTCCATCGCCTCGCAGCAACGAGCCGTCAACGGGCTCGGCTACACCCCGCCGCTGACCGTGGACGGCGCCTTCGGCCAGCTCACCGACGCCGGAGTCCGGTGGCTCCAGAACAAGGTCGGCGCACAGGCCGACGGACTGTGGGGGCCGCTGACCGAGGCGGCGTACGTGGCCTACACCGGCGAGGGCGGCAGTGGAGGCGGACTGTCCACGATCCGCTCCATCGCCTCGCAGCAGCACGCGGTGAACGCACTCGGCTACACCCCGCCCCTCGGCGTCGACGGTAAATTCGGCCCGCTCACCGACGCCGGAGTCCGCTGGCTCCAGAACAAGATCGGCACCGAAGCCGACGGACTGTGGGGAACCGCCACGGAAGCGGCCTACGTCGCCCACATCGGCGGCTCCCCGGGGCACATGGGCGGCGGACTGACCACCGTACGCTCGGTCAGCTCCCAGCAGAGCGCGGTGAACGCACTCGGCTACACCCCGCCCCTCGACGTGGACGGCGTCTTCGGCCCCCGCACCGAGGCCGGTGTGCGCTGGCTGCAGGACAAGGTCGGAACCGGGGTGGACGGGCTCTGGGGGCCCGCCACCGAGGCGGCGTACGGCCGGTACGCCGATGGTGAACAGCTCGTGGTGGACGGGGAGTTCGGGCCCGCCACCATCGCCGCGACACAGCGGGCGATCGGCGTCACCGCGGACGGCGTCTGGGGGCCGGAGTCCAAACGGGCATTGCAGGAGCACCTCAACACCTGGACCGACGCCGGCCTGATCGTGGACGGCGCCGTCGGCGAGGCCACGGTGAAGGCGCTGCAAGGTCACCTCAACAAGATGATCCGCGCCGGTCTGATTTTGGACGGCGGCTGGGGCGCGGCCACCACCAAGGCCCTGCAGACCGCCCTCAACCAGGGGAGACTGTGATGCGGAACGAGGCACCGAACACCCCGTACTCCCCGGCAACCGGACTGTCCCGACGGGGCGTCGTCGCGAGCGCGACCCTTGCCGCCGCCGGGCTGCTGGGCCTGGGCACGCCCAGAGCCACCGCCGCTCCCGTGCCGTCGGCCACCGCCCCGTCGGCCGGCCGGGCACGGCCGCCCGGGGGCCTGTCGGCCTTCACCGCGGTGGCGGCGAGCGAGGCCGATGCCGTCACGGTCCCCGCGGGCTTCACCGCCGACGTCCTCGCCCCCTGGGGCCAGGCCGTGCGCGCGTCCGGGCCACGCTGGCGGGCGGACGGGAGCAATACGGCCGCCGAGCAGGCCATGCAGGTCGGCAGCCACCATCACGGCGTCCAGTTCTTCCCCCTGGCCGAGGGTGCCGCGGGCAGTCGCCGCGGGCTGCTGGTGATCGGCCACGAGACGACAGACCCCGACCTGCTGGGCGGCGGGGCGGACAAGGCGATCGCCGCCCAGGGCCTCACCGTCCTGGAGGTGCGGGAGTCCGGCGGTACGTGGAAGGCCGTGGACTCGGCGTACAACCGGCGGATCACGGGCGACTCGCCGGTACGGTTCTCCGGTCCCGTGGCAGTCGGGGGCAGGTCACGAGGCGTGCTGGCCTGTAGCGGCCAGGGGATCACCCCCTGGGGCACCTATCTGACTGCGGAGGAGAACTTCAACGCCTTCTTCGGCACCGACGATCCCGGCTGGCGGCGGCGCGAGGCCGACGTGCGCTACGGGCTGTCAGCCTCCGGCTTCGGCTCCCCTTGGCACCGTACCGACCCCCGGTTCGACCTGGCGTCCGCCAAGGCGCGGCCGGGCGATTTCGGCTGGGTCGTGGAGCTGGACCCTCACGACCCGTCGTCCGTCCCCGTCAAGCGCACGGCCCTCGGCCGCTTCACGCACGGCAGCGCCACGGTCACCGAGTCCGCCGGGCGCGCGGTGGTGTACAGCACCGATGCCGAGGACGGCGAGTATCTCTACAAGTACGCCAGCGCGGGCAGTTGGCGCGGACTGCTGGCGGCGGGCAGGAGTCCGCTGGACCACGGCACCCTCTACGTGGCCAGAATCGCCCCGGACGGAGCGGGCGAGTGGCTGCCGCTCCGGCACGGCGAGGGCCCGCTCACCCGAGCCGCGGGCTGGCGCGACCAGGCGGACGTCCTCGTACGGACCCGACTGGCCGCGGACGCCCTCGGTGCCACGCCGCTGGGACGGCCCGAGCGGGTCGCAGTCGGCCCGGACGGGGACGTGTATCTGGCCCTCGCCAACAGCGCGGGCGGCTGTTCATCCTGCACGGGCGGAGCCGCGAGGGCCGAAGCGGGCGCGGCCGACCCGTACGGGCGGGTCATCCGCTGGCGTGAGAGCGACGCAGAGCACCACGAAGGGGCGCACGGCTTCCGCTGGGAGACGTTCCTCGCCGCTGGTGACCGGCGGCTGACGTCCGACGGCGCGTTCGCCTCGCCCAAGGGCCTGTGGTTCGGGACGGACGGGACCCTCTGGATCTCCACCGGAGTCTCGGGCAACGCGTTGAACGGCCCCTCCCGCACCCACCGTTCGGCCGGGAACAACGCCCTGCTGGCCGCCGACACCGCCACCGGGACGGTCCGTCGGTTCCTCACCGCCCCGCGCGGTGCCGAGGTAACCGGTGTCACCGCCGCACCTGACGGACAGACGCTCTTCGTCAACATCCAGCATCCCGGCGAACGCACCGCCCGCTGGGGCGCCCCGGACGCGGCGCATCCCGGCGCCGTCAGCACCTGGCCGGACCGCCGGGCAGACAGCCGCCCTCGATCCGCCACGGTCGCCGTACGCCGGCGCCCCTGAAAGCACCGAGGGGTCGCGGGCCCGCTGTCCTCTGACACCCGACGGGCCCCTCCACGCACATACGAAACGGTAGTCTCTTCGAGGGGGTCAACTGGAATGACACAAGGGCACGTTGAGTAGGACAAAGCGGTCGGGGGACCCATGACAGACCAGCCACCCGGGTCGCCGTACACACCCGAGGCCGGCGAGACCGCGCTGCAACAGGCGGGTGCGAGGCCGCTGCGAGCCGCCGATCCCGGACGTGTCGGACCGTACGTCCCGCTCGGGCTGCTCGGCAGCGGCGGTATGGGCCACGTCTATCTGGCCCGCCCCGCCGACAACACCCCCGGCCTCGCCGCCGTCAAGGTGATCCGACCCGAGTACGCCGAAGACCCCCGGTTCCGGCGGCGGTTCGAGCGCGAGGCGTCCGTGCATGCCCAGGTCCACACTCCGCGCACGCCAGACCTGCTCGGCACCGGGTTCGACGACTCGCTGCTCTGGATGGCCACGCAGTACCTGCCCGGCCTCAACCTCGCCGAAGCCGTCCGCGAGTGCGGCGTGCTGGGGCCGACCGCGGTGTGGCGGCTGGTCGCCGATCTCGGGCAGGCCCTGTCGGCGATGACCGCGGCCGGGGTCGTACACCGTGATCTCAAGCCGTCCAACGTGCTCCTGTCCCTCCAGGGCGCGCATGTCATCGACTTCGGCATCTCGCAGGCCGCGGACAGCAGCGCCATCACCACGACCGGCGCCCGGGTCGGCACCCCGGCCTACATGTCGCCCGAGTATCTGCGCGAGGGCCGCTGCGACACCGCCTCCGACGTCTTCTCGCTCGCGGGAAGCCTCACATACGCCACCACCGGCAACGCCCCCTTCGGCGACGGAACCGGCGTGGACGTGATGCACCGGGTCGCCTTCGAGGAGCCGAAGCCGGACGTCATGGCCGAACTCGCGGCAGCGGACCCCGCGTTGGCGGAACTCCTGTCGGCCTGTCTCGCCAAGGACCCGGCCGGACGGCCCACCCCCCGGCAGCTGCTCGACGCGGCCACGGCCGCTGGGCACGGCCACGCGAACTCCTGGCCGGAGCCCCTGCGCGGCCGACTGCGCTCCCGGCAACGGGCCTGCGAGGTGCTGGAACAGGCCTCCGCCGAGCAGACCCTCCACTTCCGGGCTCCTGCGGAACGCGGGGCCGCCCCCGCTCCCGGCCTCGTCTTCGGACCTGCGACGCCTCCGGACGGGCACGGCGCGTTCCCACAGACCCCGCTCGCCACCGGGAGCGGCGAGAACAGCCCGCGCCGATCACGACGGGGGACGTACCTCGCCGTCGTCGCGGGCGCCGCCGTCGTCGCCGTGGTCGTCAGTGCCTTCCTGCTCACCCGCTCCGAGCGCGACGAACCGACCTCCGCCTCCCCCACGACCTCCAGCAGCACGGCCTTCGACGACGAGCCGACGTCAGCCTCTCCCACCTCGCCCTCGCCCTCCCCCTCCGAGAAGGAGTCCGGGAAGAAGAAGGAGGAGCGCGAGGACCAACAGGGCATGGGCGGAGCAGCCGACAGCAGCGGCGGCGAAGCGTCCGGAGCCGGCGGCACCACGGGCGGCGCACAACCCACACTCACCGTCACCGCCACTCCCGGCAACGGAAGCAACGGCGGGAGCGGCGGCGACAACAGCACCTCGCCCACCAAGGCCCCCTCCACGCCCGCCGCCCCACCGTGGATCACCCAGTGCACGCACTACTCCGGCACCGACCTGACGCAGTACGGCGACAAGAACCGCCGCGTCACACAGGTGCAGTGCATGCTGGAAAAGCGCGGCTACAGCGTCGGCAGCGCGGGCGTGGACGGCCAGTTCGGCGACGGCACCCTGGCCGCGGTCAAGCAGTTCCAGAGCGCCAAGGGGCTGGCCGTCGATGGCGAGGTCGGGCCCAACACCTGGGGCGCGCTGCGCAGTTCGACGTAGCGATCGATCCGCGCAGCGCCGCCGGCACTCGTGTGTCAGTGGAAGATCAGTGGAAGAAGTGCCGCGTCCCCGTGAAGTACATCGTCACGCCGGCCTTCTTCGCTGCCTCCACCACCAGCTCGTCGCGGACCGAACCGCCGGGCTGGACGATGGCCTTGACGCCGGCGGCGCTCAGGACATCGATGTTGTCGGGGAACGGGAAGAACGCGTCCGACGCGACGAACGAACCGCGGGCCCGCTCGGCCCCGGCGCGCTCAACGGCCAGCTTGCAGGAGTCGACCCGGTTCACCTGCCCCATCCCCACGCCGACCGAAGCGCCGTCCTTGGCGAGCAGGATGGCGTTGGACTTCACGGCCCGGCAGGCCCGCCAGGCGAAGGCGAGGTCCGCCAACTCGTCGGCGGACAGGGCCTCGCCGGTCGCCAGGGTCCAGTTCGCGGGGTCGTCGCCCTCGGCCTGGAGTACGTCCTTGACCTGGGCGAGACCGCCGCCGTCGATCGGCTTGAACTCGGCCGGGGGCTGCGGGCCTTCGGGGCAGCGAAGGACGCGGATGTTCTTCTTGCGGGCGAGAATCTCGACCGCGCCGTCCTCGTAGTCCGGGGCGACGATGACCTCGGTGAAGATCTCGGCCACCTGCTCGGCCATCGCCACGGACACCGGACGGTTGACGGCGATCACACCACCGAAGGCGGACAGCGGATCACAGGCGTGCGCCTTACGGTGCGCCTCGGCGACGTCCGCGCCGATCGCGATGCCGCACGGGTTGGCATGCTTGATGATCGCGACGCAAGGCTCGCTGTGGTCGTAGGCGGCACGGCGCGCGGCGTCGGTGTCCGTGTAGTTGTTGTACGACATCTCCTTGCCGTGCAACTGCTCCGCCTCGGCGAGACCGCCGCAGCCTCCCGTGTAGAGGGCGGCGGGCTGGTGCGGGTTCTCGCCGTACCGCAGCACGTTCTTGCGCTCGTACGTGACGCCGATGAAGCCCGGGAACTCCGTACCGTCACCTGCGTAGTCGCCCGCGAACCAGCCCGCGACCGCCACGTCGTACTCGGCGGTGTGCCGGAACGCTTCTGCCGCGAGCCGCTTGCGCGCGGTGAGGTCGAAGCCGCCGTCCGCGACAGCCTTGAGCACGTCGCCGTAGCGGTCGGGGCTGACGACTACCGCCACGGAGGGGTGGTTCTTGGCGGCGGCCCGGACCATGGAGGGACCGCCGATGTCGATCTGCTCGACGCACTCGTCGGGCGAGGCGCCCGAGGCCACGGTCTCGGTGAAGGGGTAGAGGTTCACGACGACGAGATCGAAGGGCTCGACTCCCAGCTCGGTCAGCTGGTTGCGATGGTCCTCGAGCCGGAGATCGGCGAGGATCCCGGCGTGCACGCGCGGGTGCAGCGTCTTGACCCGGCCGTCCAGGCACTCGGGGAACCCGGTGAGTTCCTCGACCTTGGTGACCGGCACGCCTGCGGCGGCGATCCGGCCAGCCGTGGAACCGGTGGAGACGAGTGCGACCCCGGCCTCGTGCAGCCCGCGGGCGAGGTCTTCGAGCCCGGTCTTGTCGTAGACGCTGATGAGCGCACGCTTGATCGGGCGCTGTGTGCCTTCCGTGGTCACTTCGGCGGTCACGGGATAACTACCTTTCGTCCCTCAATGCGATAGCCGTTGCGGGCGAGCCGCCCCACGACCTCGACGAGCAGTCTTCGCTCGACTTCCTTGATGCGCTCGTGCAGAGCGCTCTCGTCGTCCTCGTCCCGGACCTCGACCACGCCCTGAGCGATGATCGGCCCGGTGTCGACGCCGTCGTCGACGAAGTGGACGGTGCAGCCGGTGACCTTGGCGCCGTACGCGAGGGTGTCGCGGACGCCGTGGGCGCCGGGGAAACTGGGGAGGAGGGCGGGGTGCGTATTGACGATCCGCCCGCCGAAGCGCGCGAGGAATTCCTTCCCCAGGATCTTCATGAACCCGGCCGACACGACGAGGTCGGGCTCGTACGCGGCCACGGCCTCGGTGAGCGCCGCGTCCCACTCCTCACGGGTCCCGTAGTCCTTGACCTTCCGCACAAAGGTCGCCAGCCCGGCACGCTCGGCCCGCGCCAGCCCCTCGATGCCCTCGCGGTCGGCCCCGACGGCGACGATCTCGGCGCCGTACGCCTCGGCGCCGGTTTCGGCGATGGCGTCGAGCAGCGCCTGCAGATTCGTACCGGATCCGGAGACCAGCACGACAAGGCGCTTGGCCACGGGCTTGGCGGCCACGGTGGGGCCCTTTCTCGGGGGAGCGTCTTCCGTACGGCCGGTGGTATGCACGACACGATGCACGTCAGTGGCTATGTACGTTCATACGAATGCTTCGCGCCCCCGGATACGGGGAAGTCTACGAAGCGGCCGACCGTCAGCAACGATACCGGCACACCGGGCGGCCCCCATGGGACGGGGGCGTGGCCGGAAGGTAGCGTCTGCGAGGAGCGGACCGGGGAACGCGGGCGGTAGGTGGTGCGTTTTACGGAGAGACCGCTCACGCGGGACCGTTCAGCAGTTGTTCAGCACGTCGTTGTCAGCACGTCGTTGTCACCACGTCGTTATCACCAAGGGGAAGACGCTCACTTGATGCCGGACCGCAGCCTGCGACTCCTCACGCTCCCCCAGCAGTCGGTGCAGGGAGGGGAGCGCAGCGCCCTGCTGGTTCTGCGGGAGCGCCCCGCCTCGCCGCCCGACGCGCCCTCGGGCCAGCCGAACGGCGAAGGGCAGGGCGGCTCGGCGGGTGAGGACAACCCGTTCGCGCCGCCGCCGGAGGGCACGCCGGACCGCCCGTGGCAGCCGCGGCGCCCGTCGGGCGAGGACTCCTCCGGAGACGGTGACCGTGAGGACGGCTCGCGCTCTCCGTGGGGCAGCCAGTGGAGCGACCGCCAGCCCGGCCGCTCCTCGGGCGGCTTCGGCGACCGTCCGGGCGACCGGGGCGACCGGGGCGATCAGGGCGGCGGCGGCCAGGAAGGCGGCCCCGGCGGCAGCGGTCCCGGCACGAACCTGCGCTGGGACCCGGCGGACCCGGCCCAGCGCCGCGCGCGGTACTCCCTGCTCTCCGGCATGTGGGCCTTCTTCTTCGCCCTCTTCAGCTGGCCGTACGTCGCGCTGCTGCTGGGCGCCCTCTCCCTGTACTGGGGCATCACCGCTCTGCGCATCAAGCCCCGCACCGCCGACCCGGACACCCCGGCCCCCGCCGGCAACGCCCGCCCTCAGACCACGGCCGCGGTGACCGGCCTCGTCACCTCGTCCCTCGCCATCGCCCTCGTCGCCGCGACCTTCACCGCCCAGCTCGTCTACCGCGACTACTACACCTGCGTCAGCGACTCCCTCACCAACGAGGCCAAGCAGTCCTGCAGCCAGCTCCTGCCGGAGGAGCTGCGGGGGGTACTGGGCACGGAGAACTGAGAGAGAAGCCGCCACTTCGAGCGCTTCGAGGGCGCGGTTTCGGGAGGGCTTCCTGAGGACACGCCGGTGACAACTGGCCGGTAGGGCTGGAGGCCGAGAACGGCCATCCCGAACCCCACGCACCCGGTAGCCGCGCTCGCTTCTCGACGCCGGGAGCACGCTCGAGCCCGTTGGGGGTGCCTCACTCCTCGGCACCGGTGCGCGCATTCCAGCCGGTCCGGCGTTTGAGGACGAGAACGGCCATCCCCAACCCCCACCCACCCGCTGGGGGCGTTCGCTTCTCGGCACCGGTGCGCGCATTCCAGCCCGTCCGGCGTTCAAGGACGAGAACGGCCATCCCCAACCCCCACCCACCCGCTGGGGGCGTTCGCTTCTCGGCACCGGTGCGCGCATTCCAGCCCGTCCGGCGTTCAAGGACGAGAACGGCCATCCCCAACCCCCACCCACCCGCTGGGGGCGTTCGCTTCTCGGCACCGGTGCGCGCATTCCAGCCCGTCCGGCGTTCAAGGACGAGAACGGCCATCCCCAACCCCCACCCACCCGCTGGGGGCGCGCGCTTCCCGGCACCGGTGCGCGCATTCCAGCCCGTCCGGCGTTCAAGGACGAGAACGGCCATCCCCAACCCCCACCCACCCGCTGGGGGCGCGCGCTTCCCGGCACCGGTGCGCGCATTCCAGCCCGTCCGGCGTTCAAGGACGAGAACGGCCATCCCCAACCCCCACCCACCCGCTGGGGGCGCGCGCTTCCCGGCACCGGTGCGCGCATTTCAGCCCGTCCGGCGTTTGAGGACGAGGCCGTTCAGGCCGAAGCGGGGGTCTGGGGGCGCAGCCACCAGGGATGGGACGGGTAGGGGCGGCGGGGGCGAGTTCAGGCTTCTGGTGACTGCGCGGGCGGCGCCACCTTCCCCAGCTCCACATGGCCCTCGTCGTCGCCCGACGCCGGTTGCGGATCGACCTCGGCGGGCAGCAGGTCGTACGCCTCGGAGTCATCGTCCGACTCAAGGGGCTCACAGAAGACACCCGACGTGACATCCGCCGCGCTCTCCGCCTCCCGACTCCCCCGGCTCCCCCGGCACCGCCACCCCCGCACCCCCACCGCCACCACAACCGCCACCCCCACGATCCACCCCAACGCCGCCCCACCGGCCTGCCACCACTCCGGCCCGAACCGTGCCAGCGCCGCCACACCGAGCGGCCCACCCGACAACGCGGCAAGGACAGCGATCAGCCCCGCGCACAGCACAGCAGCCCACCCGGCCGTCCCAGCGGTCCGCCGCCACGACCAGGCACTGTGCCCGCCGTCACCGACCCCCGCCCCCGCGGCCCCCCGAGACCCCGCGTCCGTCGCCCGTACCGATCCCACGCCTGTCGCCCGTACCGATCCCGCCCCCGACGAAGCACCCTCATCCCCCACCCCACCCTGCCCCCCACCAGCCGCCCCACCCACGAACCACCCCACCGTCACCGCCGCCACCACCGGAATCACCCCCGCCGCCCAGTTCAGCGGCGTTCCGGCCCCCGCGTCCGGTACCGCCGCCAGCAGTGGGAACGGCGGCAGGAGTGGGGCGGGGGCCGAGGACAGGGGAGACACGACGTGGCCGACGCCCAGGGTGAAGCCGGGGCCAAGGGCGTACGACGCTCCCCACACGGCCGCGTTCGGGACGAGCGCCATGCAGAGCAACAGCACCGCGAACTGCCCGGACCCCCCTTCTGTCAGCTGCAGAAAGGACCTCCTGGCCGCCTCGCCGTGCCAGATCAGCGACACCGTCAGCAGCAGCGCCCCACCCCCGACCAGCACGGCCGCCCCGGCACCCGCGGCGCGCGCGGCGGCGAAGAGACGGGACGGGAAATCCGGTACGAGGAGAAGACGCCGTACCCGCCGCCGCACCCACGGCGGCATATGGTTCAGCACGCTGTAGACCGGCTCACCCGTACGCCCGTACGCCGTCCAGACCCCCGCCCCCGCCGCCACCGTCGCGACCACCGGCACACACACGCACACCCACACCCACGACGGCCGCAACGCACCCCCCGAGGCATACAGAGCCGCCGCCGCACCGACTCCGAGATAGCCGAGGACCACGCCCGCCAACGCCACCACCGGCCCCGGCCCCGGCTCTTCACCGCTGCCGCGTCCGTCCACCTCACGCTCGTCCGCCGCGACGTCCCGCGCTGCCCGGTGCAGCAACAGCACCGGCAGCACGAGCAGCATCAGCGGGGTGATGCCGACCGGCGCGGGGCCGCCGGAGAGCGAGTCGGTGCGGACCAGGTCGGCCCCGTGCGCCAGCAGCCACAGCGCGGCGGCGACATGCAGCGCCCCGCCCGGCCCGCTGTCGGGATACGGCGAACTGATCCACAGCACCAACACCAGCACGGCGAACGACCCGAGCCCCACCGCCGCCGCCAGCACACCGGCCAGCAGGCTCGCGGTCAGCCCGGGCGAACGGTCGCGCATCCGGGCGAGCAGCAACGACAACGACGAACGGCGGCGAACGGTCATCTGGGTCACGCCCGCCATGGTCCCAACGACACGCGCTTTCCCGTCGTAACAGGCAAACCACCGATGTGTCGCTCAATATATGCTTATGTACTTTTTCGTACGAAAGGGCGAGCCGTGAAGCAGAGCCCTTCGACCCCGCTCCCCCCGCCCGACGAACGCCGACGCCTGCGCGAGGCCCAGTCGTTGACGCAGGCTCAGGTCGCGGCGCGGGTGGGCGTCGCCCGGGAAACGGTCCGCTCGTGGGAGACCGGCCGGACGACTCCGCGCGGCCGGAAACGGGATGCCTACGCGAAGCTGCTGGCCGAACTCGCGACCGAGAAGAACGAGCAGGACGAGAAGGAACAGAAGGAACAGAAGGACCCTAAGGAAGTGACGGCGGGTCAAGACCCCGCTCCGGTGACGATCGACCTGCGGTCCGACGCCCTGACACCCGCTCAGGCCTTCGACGCGCTGTACGCGTTCTGCGCACCCGCCCTGGTCCGGCAGACCTATCTGCTCACGGGGCGCCGCGAACTCGCCCGCGAGTCGGTCGAGCGGGCCTTCCAACTCGCCTGGCAGAGCTGGCCGGAGGTGGCGCTCGACCGTGACCCGGCGGGCTGGGTGCGGGCGACGGCGTACGAGTGCGCCCTCTCCCCCTGGCACCGCCTCCGCCCGCGCTACCGGCACCCCGAACCGCCCCCCGCCGACGCCACCGACCGCGCGCTGATGGACGTACTCCTGAAACTCCCGCCACCACACCGCCGCACGCTCCTGCTGTACGACGGTGTAGGCCTCGATCTGCCGGACACGGCGGCGGAGACGGAGGCGAGCACTCCGGCGACGGCGAACCGCCTGCTGCACGCGCGCGCGGCGATCGCCGAACGGCTGCCGGAGCTGTCCGACCCGGCCGAACTCCACCGCCGGCTCGCCACCCTCGCCTCCACCGAACGCCTCCGCGCCGCCCAGCCCCCCGCGGTCCGCCACGGCAGCGAACGCCGCGCCCGCTTCTGGACCCGCGCCGCCATCGCCTTCACCGTCGCCTTGATCGGCACCACATCCCTCACCCTCCGCTCGGCCCCGACCCACTACGAGCCCCCGGTGGCACCGGGCAGCGACGTACGCGGCGTCCCGAAACGCGTGGCCCCGGGCCCGTTGTCGGAGGCGGAGTCGAAACTGCGCGAGAAGCTGCGGGAGGAGTCGGCGAGAGGCCCGGAGAGACTGCAACCGACGCTGCCGTAGCTGCGGACAGCCGGTCCGCCCCAGCTGCGGGCATTCGTGCCGCCTAGGGCGGCACGGGTGGGCGCAGGCGGCACCCCGCCAGCGCGGGCAAGCGGAAACGCCGGTGGGCCCGCCCCCACACAGGGGAACGGGCCACCGACGCTCAGCCAAGAACCCGCTCAGCCGGCAAGAAGCTCCCGCGCCAGCTTCGCCGTCTCGGTAGGCGTCTTGCCCACCTTGACGCCCGCAGCCTCCAGCGCCTCCTTCTTCGCAGCGGCCGTACCGGACGAACCGGACACGATCGCACCCGCGTGACCCATGGTCTTGCCCTCGGGCGCGGTGAAGCCCGCGACGTAGCCGACGACCGGCTTCTTCACGTTCTCCTTGATGAAGGCCGCGGCCCGCTCCTCCGCGTCGCCACCGATCTCACCGATCATCACGATCAGGTCGGTGTCGGGGTCGGCCTCGAACGCGGCGAGCGCGTCGATGTGGGTCGTACCGATGACCGGGTCACCACCGATACCGACGGCGGAGGAGAAGCCGATGTCCCGCAGCTCGTACATCATCTGGTACGTCAGCGTGCCGGACTTCGACACCAGACCGATACGGCCCGGCTTGGTGATGTCGCCCGGGATGATGCCGGCGTTGGACTGACCCGGGGTGATGAGACCGGGGCAGTTCGGGCCGATGATCCGGGTCTTGTTGCCCTGCGACACGGCGTACGCGTAGAACGCGGCCGAGTCGTGCACCGCGATGCCCTCGGTGATGACGACCGCGAGCGGGATCTCGGCGTCGATCGCCTCGACGACCGCGGCCTTGGCGAAGGCCGGCGGCACGAAGAGGACGGATACGTTCGCGCCCGTCTTCTCGATCGCCTCGGCGACCGTGCCGAAGACCGGGATCTCGTTGCCGTCGATGTCGACCGACGTGCCCGCCTTACGCGGGTTCACGCCACCGACGATGTTCGTGCCGTCGGCCAGCATGAGCTTGGTGTGCTTCATGCCCGTGGCACCGGTCATGCCCTGGACGATGACCTTGCTGTCCTTGTTGAGGAAGATAGCCATGGTGGTCTGAGTCCCTCGATCCCTTACTTCGCAGCCGCGAGCTCGGCGGCCTTGTCGGCCGCGCCGTCCATGGTGTCCACGCGCTGGACCAGCGGGTGGTTGGCGTCCGACAGGATCTGACGACCCAGCTCGGCGTTGTTGCCGTCGAGGCGGACGACGAGCGGCTTGGTGACGTCCTCGCCCTTGGTCTTCAGGAGCTCCAGGGCCTGGACGATGCCGTTGGCGACCTCGTCGCAGGCGGTGATGCCACCGAAGACGTTGACGAAGACGGACTTGACGTCCGGGTCGCCCAGGATGATCTCCAGGCCGTTCGCCATGACCTGGGCGGAGGCGCCGCCGCCGATGTCGAGGAAGTTGGCGGGCTTGACGCCACCGTGCTTCTCACCGGCGTACGCGACGACGTCCAGGGTGCTCATGACGAGACCCGCGCCGTTGCCGATGATGCCGACCTCGCCGTCGAGCTTGACGTAGTTGAGGTTCTTCTCCTTGGCCGCGGCCTCGAGCGGGTTCGCGGAGTCCTTGTCCTGGAGGGCCTCGTGGTCCGGCTGGCGGAACTCGGCGTTCTCGTCCAGGGAGACCTTGCCGTCCAGGGCGATGACGTCGCCGGAGGCGACCTTCGCCAGCGGGTTGACCTCGACCAGGAGAGCGTCCTCCTTGATGAAGGTGTCCCACAGGGTGACGAGGATGTCGGCGACCTTGTCGGCGACGTCGGCCGGGAACTTCGCGGCCGCGACGATCTCGCGGGCCTTCTGCGGGGTCACGCCCTCGTTGGCGTCGATCGGCGTCTTGGCGACGGCCTCCGGACGGTTGGCCGCCACCTCCTCGATCTCCACGCCGCCCTCGACGGAGGCGATGGAGAGGAAGGTGCGGTTGGCACGGTCCAGGAGGAAGGAGACGTAGTACTCCTCCACGATCTCCGGAGCCGTCTCGGCGATCATCACCTTGTGGACCGTGTGGCCCTTGATGTCCATGCCGAGGATGTCCGTCGCGCGGGCGACGGCCTCGTCCGGGGTCGCGGCGAGCTTCACGCCGCCGGCCTTGCCACGGCCACCGACCTTCACCTGAGCCTTGACGACGGACTTGCCACCGAGGCGCTCAGTGGCTGCGCGGGCCGCCTCAGGCGTGTCGATGACTTCACCGGCCAGCACCGGTACATCGTGCTTGGCGAAGAGGTCCCTCGCCTGGTACTCGAACAGGTCCACGCGCTTCCGTCCCTATCAGTGATCTCGCGGTTCGTTGTCTGCGTGGGCGTGCCGCGAGGGCAACGTGACGTCCGCTGTCTGTCACAAGGGAGGCGCACACGGTGTCCGAGCGCGCGGCATGTCCGTCTCGCAGGTTATCGCCGCCGGACAAGGGTCTCTAAATCAGGGGTCACACCTGAGCGGTGATACCTGTCACATGATGCCGCGATCACTGGCACGGCGTGCCGCAGGTGAAAGGCCTCACCGGGCTGGGGTTGACCCGGTGAGGCCTCTTCAACAGCCCCCTCAGGGGCGCAACAGCGCCTCTTCAGGGGTGCGGGGCCGGTTGATCCCCACCCCAATGGGGATCAGCCCGCCCGTCCGCGGGGTGCCGGCCGGACGGTCCGACGGCTTCGGCCGTCCGGGTCCATCGCCGCCGCGGAGTCGGTGAGTGCGCCGGATGACGGTTCCGCCGGGGCCCGTCGTACGGCGTCGGTGGCGGGCCTGCGGTCAGACGCTGTACGGGGTGCCGTACTGCGCGCCGGAGGCGTAGCCGGTGACGTAGCCGGGGGTGGCGTCCTGCGCGTAGCCCTGGACGTTCTGAACGTTCTGGATGTTCTGGATGTAGGCCGGAGTGACCGACTCGGCGACCCCGTCGACGCCGGTCACCGCGTGCTCGGCGAGCGGGCCCGCGGCGGCCTGGACGGTCCCGGTCAGCTCCTGCGCGAAGGGCACGGCCTGCCCGGCGACACCGTGGACGAAGGGGTCGACCTCGCCGACGACGCCGTACGCGAAGGGCCGCACCTCACCGGTGACGCCGTACGCCAACTCCGTGGCGCTCCCGCCGACGCCCTGCACGACCGGGCGAACCGTTTCCACAGCCGTCTCGACCACCGGCTGCACCGCTCCGGCGGCCCCGTACGCGAACGGCGGCACCTGCCCGGCCACGCCCTGCGCCAGCGGCGGTACGGCACCGACGACGCCGCCCGCGAAGGGCTCGACGTCGCCCACCACGCCGTACGCCAGCGCACCCGCGTCCCCGACGGCCTGCTGCGCGACCGGGGCCACGCCGTGCACGGCGGCGTTGCCGACGGGCGGCAGGACGGCGTGCGTGGTGTCGTCGGCGACCTGACCGACCAGTCCGGTGGCGTACGGCGGTACGTCCGCGACGACCCCGCCCACGACCGGCTGCACCCCGGCGACGGCGCCGCCTGCGACGCCCTGCACATCGGCGACCGCCCCGGTGGCGACCGGCGGCACACCCTGCACGACGCCACCCGCGACGGGCTGGACATCAGCCACGACTCCGTACGCCAGCGCGCTCGCGGCGTCGACTGCGTACCCGGCGGTGGCCCCGACCCCGGCGACCGTCTGCCCGACGACCGGCGTCACCCCGTCCACGGCGCGAGTGGCGACGGGCACGACCCCGCCGACGGCACCCTCGGCAACCGGCGTCACCCCGTTCACCGCACGGGTGGCAGCGGGCGCCACCCCGCCGACGGCACCCTCGGCGACCGGCACGACACCGGCCACGGTCTGCTCCGCGACCGGGACGACGCCGTGCACGGCGTGATCGGCGACGGGCGGCACGGCCGCGACGACCGTCTCCTCGACGACCGGCGTGACCGTCCCCGGGACGCTGCTCACAGTCCCGACGACGTGCTGCTTCACCCCGCCGACCGTGCCGGTGAGGTGACCGGGGACGGCGGAGACGGAGGCCTCGGCGGCGCTGGTGACAGTGGTGGCCTGCGAGGTGGCCGTGGCGAGGACGGGGGCGGTGTGGGCGTGAGCTCCGGTGACGGCGGCCTGCGCGGTGCCGGTGGCGGCGCTAGCCAGGTGAGCCGCGTGGCCCTCCACGCCGGTGACCGTGGAGTGGGCCGAGCCGGTGACCGTGGCGGTCGTACCGGCGGCACGGCCCTGGAGCCCGGTGACCGTGGTCTGCGCGGTGCCGGTGGCGGCGCTAGCCAGGTGAGCCGCGTGACCCTCCACTCCGGTGAGCGTGGAGTGGGCCGAGCCGGTGACCATGGCGGTCGTACCGGCGGCACGGCCCTGGAGCCCGGTGACCGTGGTCTGCGCGGTGCCGGTCACGCCTGATGCCGTGCGGCCCGCGCCCGCGACCACGTGCTGGGCCTTGTTGCGTACGACGCCGTCGATGCCCTGGGCCTGGGCGCGGGCGGCCGACTGGGTGGCCTGGAGCTTCGTCTGGGCGGCGGCCAGGGCCTTCTCCAATTCGGGGGCGAAGGCGGAGAGGGGGCCGAAGAGGTAGTCGATGCCGCCGCGCGGTGCGGTGGGGGCGTCGGAGACGGAGGCGTGGACCGTGGCCGAGGTGTTCTCGGCGGTGGCGCGGACCGTGCCCGCGGCGTCCGCTGCCGTGACCTTGGCCTCGGCCTGCGCCGCGCGCGCGGCCTTGGCGCCCTGGATCGCCTG
Organism: Streptomyces sp. NBC_00457; assembly: GCF_036014015.1. Taxonomy (NCBI): domain Bacteria; kingdom Bacillati; phylum Actinomycetota; class Actinomycetes; order Kitasatosporales; family Streptomycetaceae; genus Streptomyces; species Streptomyces sp. NBC_00457. The sequence goes on from NZ_CP107905.1 coordinate 4,461,064, forward strand.
GGCGCCCCTCACCTTGGACGCCTTCGGCACTGTCACCTCGGCGTCGACATACCGGCGAGCCTGCTCAGTGGCGCCGACGGCGGCCTTGTCGGCGGTGGCGCCGGTCGCCTGGGTGGTCGACGTCGCCTCGGTGGTGGTGTCCCCGGCGGCGCCGGAGACCGTGTCCGTCACGCCGGTGACGACGCCGTCGACCGTGTCGGTGACGTTCCCGAGCGTGTCGGTGAGGGCGGTGGTCACGTCGGACGTGACGTCGTCGGTCGTCGCGTCAGGCGTGGTCACGGACGCTGCGGGCAACTCGTCCGCGCCGGCCACGGAGGAACCGAGCGCCCAGGCGCCGGTGACACCGGCGGCTATGACGATGGAGCGGCGGATGTTCTTGTTCATACGTGCGTCAGATCCTTAGATCCTTGAGGGCTCGAACGACCCTGGGGAGCCCCGAAGCCCTTGGAACTCAAGGCACTTCGGGAGGCTGGGGACATGTCCGTCACCGCCGCACCCGTTCGCCTCCGCAGGTCCGCCATTCCGTCCGTCCCACACCGTCCGGGGAGAGCGAACCGGTGGACGCGGAGGTGGATATGGATGTGGATCCGGATGCGATGACAGGTGCCGATACGGCTCCGGCGGCTTCCGTCCGGAGATCGGAGGGGTGTCCGGACGGGAGGGCAGACCTGGTCCGCCCCCGCGCGGCAGGTCTACGGCGGGGGGAGGCCTGCCCTATGCCGGGGAGACGGGAATGTCCGGGTGCATGTCCCGGGTCTCGCCCGCGTCATGACGCGCGGCGGCGCCGGCCACCAGCCTCAGCGGCGCCCGGTGGTACAGAGCGACGGCATGCGCATCGCCGTGCCGCGAGCCGCCGTTGTCGGCCGCCGAACGGTTGCCCAGCGCACCCCCCGGATCACCGCCGGGAGCGGGCTGGTCGGGCGCGTACTCGGTGGGCCGGACGCGATGCCCGGCGGCCCGCGTCGCGTCGCCGGCCGACGACGCGTCGGCGACGAACACCGGGCCGTACGCTACGGCCGCTGCCCCGTCCGTACGTTGCTTGGAGGCGCCGTCGCCCGTCGCCTCGCCGTCCGGCCCCGGCTGCGGTGCCGACGTCACCGGCGCGGGGAGCGTCTGCCCCGGAAGTACCGGAAGTACCGGAAGCTCCGGCGGAAGGGGCAGTTCGGGCAGCCCAGGCAGCAGGGCACCCGGGAATTCCGGCAGCACCGGCGACTCGGGCGTCAGCGGCAGGGACGGCAACAACGACAGCGGCGGTATGTTCCTCTGCGCCTCATCCAGCCCTTCGGCCACGCCCCCCACCAGACCACCGACCGGCCGCACGACCCGCTCGCCCACGGATCCGGCGACCTCCTCGGTCACGGGCCTGACGACCCGTCCGGTGACCGGCGCGACGACACCCTCGGTCACCGGCCGGAGTATGCGGTCGGCGGGCCCTGGGGTGCGCGGGTGAGGGAGTGCCTTGTCGGCCTGGGGGTGCTTGGGAGCGGTGACTTCGGAGGAGTCGACCTGGGAGGAGTTGGCCTCGGGAGGGTTGGCCTCGGGAGGGTTGGCCTCCGGGAAGGCCGACTTGGAGGAGTCCGCGTCAGAGGCCACGGCCTCGATCGCGTCACCAGCTACCCCGTCCGCACGCTCAGTCGGCGGACTCACCAACCGCCCGACCGTGGCCCGCGTCGCCGCCAGGACTCCGTCCCCCGGCTCCGTTTGCCGCACGGCCTCGGCCGAGGTCGCCGACGTCATCCCGTCCCCGTCCGTCGCGTGCGCCTGCTCCCCGTAGAGCAGTCCGAGCGCGAACAACCCACACACCAGCAGCGCCAGTTCCAGCGCACGCCGCCCGGCCGCTGTGCGCATGACACGCAGAGCGGCGCCGGACAGGGCTGCTGAGAAGGTCAAGAGGGGGTGGGTCCTCCCGTGCGGCGGAACGAGCGACAGGTCGGCGCGACGCATGCGGGCAAGCGGGGCGCGGCGCACCGCTGACAAGGCCTCGATCCTTGCACGCGCCTCCCGAGGTTACGCAAGCCCCCTCGGCACCGATGGGTACACATGTCCCATTTGCTGGCCGAAGTCGGTCGACAAATCGTCAGCGAACCGACTTCACCGCCCTCCTCTCCTCCTGACGTCCTCCCTCCCGATGTCCTCCCTTCCGTCGTCATGCGCTGTCCGGAACCGGCAACGGCCGCTTCTCGATCGCCGCAGCCATCACCTCGGGGAACAGATCGGGCGTGCAGGCGAAGGCCGGCGCGCCCAGCGCCGCGAGTGCGGCCGCGTGCTCCCGGTCATACGCGGGCGCCCCCTCGTCCGACAGCGCGAGAAGCGTCACGAACTGCACCCCCGACCCCTTCATCGCCGCGACCCGCTTGAGCATCTCGTTCCGGATGCCTCCCTCGTAGAGGTCGCTGATCAGCACGACCACCGTCTCCGCGGGCCGGGTGATCTGCGACTGGCAGTACGCGAGCGCCCGGTTGATGTCCGTACCGCCGCCGAGTTGCGTGCCGAAGAGCACATCGACCGGATCGTCGAGCTGGTCGGTGAGGTCGACGACGGCCGTGTCGAAGACGACGAGCCGCGTACTGACCGACCGCATCGACGCCAGCACCGCCCCGAACACCGATGCGTAGACGACCGACGCCGCCATCGACCCCGACTGGTCGATGCAGAGGATGACTTCCTTCTTCATGGACTGGGAGGCCCGCCCGTATCCGATGAGCCGCTCGGGCACGATCGTCCGGTACTCGGGCAGGTAGTGCTTGAGGTTGGCCGCGATCGTGCGGTTCCAGTCGATGTCGTGATGGCGGGGCCGGTTGACGCGTGCGCTGCGGTCGAGGGCGCCGGTGAGCGTGGCCCGGGTGCGGCTGGCGAGCCGTTTCTCGAGGTCCTCGACGACCTTGCGCACGACCGCCCGTGCCGTCTCCTTCGTGGTCTCCGGCATCGCCTTGTTCAGCGAGAGCAGCGTGCCGACGAGATGCACGTCCGCGTCCACCGCCTCCAGCATCTCCGGCTCTAGCAGCAGCGTGGCGAGGCCGAGCCGGTCGATGGCGTCACGCTGCATCACCTGCACCACGGAGGAGGGGAAGTACGCCCGGATGTCCCCGAGCCAGCGCGCCACTGACGGCGCCGACGCCCCCAGCCCCGCCGAACGGTCCCGTCCCGTCCGCGGTTTCTCCCCCTGCCCGTAGAGCGCGGAGAGCGCCCCGTCCATCGCGGCGTCCTGCCCGGCCAGCGTGCACCCGGTGCCGTCAGCCGCGTCACCCCCGAGCACCAGCCGCCACCGCCGCAACCGCTCCTGCGCCGGGTCCATCGCCTCGGTCGTCATACACCCACCCCCGTGAGAGTCCGCCCCGCCACAGCTCGCTGGTTCCTCGTAGGCCCCTCCACCGCAGGCCGCTGATCCCCCGCAGGCGCCTCCCCCGCAGGCCGCTGTCCCGCCGCGGGCCGCCCCGTCACCGGACGCGCCCATAGCGGCATCACCCGCACAGTCATCCTCGGACCGTCTGCCACCAGGAGCGCCTGGCCGCCATCCATACCCGCGACCCCGTTCACCGCTTCAGTACACTCCCTCGGCTCACGCGGCTCCCTCGGCTCGTTCAACCCGTCGATCGTCATCTCCCCACCCCCACAAGGCCCTTGTCGTCAGCGCTCGGGTGATCGCCGTCATCCAGCCCCAACAGCAACCGCACCACCGGCAGCACCGCGTCAGCTCGCGCCATGTCCAGGTCGGATGCGAACCCGGGTGTCCCGGAACCGGCGGCCGCCGTGCTCCCCCGCGCCCCCGGTCCGCGCCGGACCAGTTCACCGAGGGTCCGCCGCACCCCCGGCTCGTACGCCGAGAACGTCCGCCGCAGCAGCGGCAGTACGTCCGTGAACGCCTCCGCCGGTACCCCCGTCAGCCAGGCGTCGACCAGTCCGAGCAACCGCTCGTCGTGGACGAGGAGCATCCCGCCGCCCGAACCGCCGCCGACGAACCCCTCGATCCACGCGGCCCCGTCCGCCGGTGCGGTCCCCGGCGACAGCACGAGCCCCATGAGCCGCGCCGCCTCGTCCTGCCCCAACTCCCCTTCGTCCAGCAGCAACCGCACCGCACGCCCCCGGACGACGCCGGGCACGGTGTCCCGTCCCGACAGCACCCGCAGCACCGACCGCCAGCGAACCCGCAGGTCACCGTGGCCCGGCGCGGAAGCATCGCCCAGCAGCCCCACCGCCCCGTGCACGGCGTCCACATGGCGCCGCATCTCCTCCGCCGCGTCCGCGTCGAGCGCGGCGCACGCCGGAGGCAGGCCGACGAAGATCCGCTCGGCGAGGCCTGCCGCGACCTCGGCCAGGGCGCTGGTGTCCGTGCCGCGCACGTCGCCGTACCGCAGGGAGCGGACCAGGGCGGGCAGGGCCTGGGCGAGATGGCCGACGTCGGTGTCCAGGGCGGCGCGGTCGGCGAGGATCCGCATCACCGTGGGCAACGCGTCCGGCAGTTCGGCCAGCAGGCACCGCTCAGCGAGTGCGGTGACCTCGGCGAGGCCCTGCGCCGATACGGCGTCGGCCTCCGCCTTGGCGGTCGCGGCGGCGAGCACGGTCGTCCCCCACACGCCGGCCTCGGCGACCCGCACAGACAGCTCCGGCTCCCACCGCAGCCGCCAGGTCTCCCGGAACGTACCCGTACTGCCCCGAGAAGCCGCCGGATCACCCCACTCGACACCCAGCAGCCGCAGCCGGTGCAGCAGTCTGCTGCGTCCGGCGTCGGTCTCCTTGCGCAGGTCGAGCTCCAACTCCCGCTCCAGCGCCTCCGGTTTGAGCCGCAGCCGGCGCTGGATCCGGTCGAGGTCCCGCTGCAACGGCACCGCGGGCGCCGACCGCGGCACCTCCCCCAGCACATCGCCCACGACCAGCCGGTCGTGCACCAGCGCCAGCGGCACGTCCGAGCCCTCGCACATCACCGCCCGTACGGCGTCGGTCGTCTCACTCAGCCCCGGCAGCGGACGTCCGCGCATCGCGGCGAGCGTCTCCGCCAGCCGCACCGCCTCGATGACATGAGCCGAGGAGACGAGCCGGTCCTCGTCGCGCAGCAGCCCCGCGACCTTCGTCAGCCACCGCTCGACCGGCCGGTCCGGCGCGCTGAACAGATGCCCGTACCAGCCCGGCGAGTCGATGCCCGCGCCGTATCCGCTGACCCGCGCCAGCCTGCGGTGCGTCCACGGCACCCAGGTCATGTCCACCTTGACCTTGGGCAGCCCCTTCAGCAGCGCCCGGTCGACCGAGACGGCAGCCTTCTGCCGCAGCGCGGGCACATGCCAGGCCCCGCACACCACGGCCACCGCGTCCCCGAACTCACGCTGCGCCGCCCGCACTTGGAGCCGCATATACGCCTCCCGCACGAGATCCCGGTCATGCCCCCCGGTCCCGTACACCTCCCGCAGCGCCCCCATCGCCTCTTCCAGCACGACGAACGGCGCGAACGCGTCCCTCTCCCCGACCCCCCGGTGCTCGACCACGTCCTCCCACCACCGCTCGGGGTCGTCATAACCGGCGGCTTCGGCAAGCACGGCCAGCGGATCGACACGGACGTCAGCGACGGTGGGCGCCTGCGCCTCCTCAGCACCCGAGCCCTCCCCCGGCTCCGCAGGCCCGGCGTCCTCGCCCTCGCCCTCACTCCCGGCCTCCGCGTCCCGCTCCCACACCAGCGTGTGGGTGGCCGGCAAGTCGATGAAGCGGGCCGGTACTTCGTGGTCCAGGGCCCAGCGGATGGCGACCCACTCCGGGGAGAACTCGGCCAGCGGCCAGAAGGCCGAGCGGCCGGGCTCGTCCACGGCGTGGGCGAGGAGGGCGACCGGTGGCCGCATCTCCTCGTCGGCGGCCAGCGGAATCAGCGCGTCGGCCTCGGGCGGGCCCTCGATCAGTACGACCCGCGGCCGGGCCGCGTCCAGTGCCGCCCGCACGGCGCGCGCCGAGCCGGGCCCGTGATGCCGTACGCCGAGAAGCAGTGGCCCCGCGGCAGCACCCCCGCCCTTGTCGCTCACGCGCTCACCTCCCGGCATGCCCGGTAGAAGTCCTTCCAGCCGTCGCGCTCGCGGACGACCGCCTCCAGGTACTCCTGCCAGATGACCCGGTCGGCCGCCGGGTCACGGACGACGGCGCCGAGGATGCCCGCGGCGACGTCACCGGCCCGCAGCACGCCGTCGCCGAAGTGGGCGGCCAGCGCCAGCCCGCTGGTGACGACGGAGATCGCCTCGGCGGTGGACAGCGTGCCGCTGGGCGACTTCACCTTCGTACGGCCGTCGGAGGTGGCCCCGTCGCGCAGCTCGCGGAAGACGGTCACGACGCGGCGGATCTCGTCGACACCGTCCGGCACGGACGGCAGGTCGAGGGAGCGGCCGATCTGGTCCACGCGACGGGAGACGATGTCGACCTCGGCCTCGACGCTCTCCGGCAGCGGCAGCACGACCGTGTTGAAGCGGCGGCGCAGCGCGCTGGACAGGTCGTTGACCCCGCGGTCGCGGTCGTTGGCCGTGGCGATCAGGTTGAAGCCGCGGACCGCCTGCACCTCCTGCCCCAGCTCCGGTATCGGCAGCGTCTTCTCCGACAGGATCGTGATGAGCGTGTCCTGCACGTCGGCCGGGATGCGGGTCAGCTCCTCGACCCGCGCTGTCATCCCTTCGGCCATGGCCCGCATCACCGGGCTGGGCACGAGGGCGTCACGGGTCGGGCCGTGCGCGAGCAACTGCGCGTAGTTCCAGCCGTACCGGATCGCCTCCTCCGGCGTGCCCGCCGTGCCCTGCACGAGCAGGGTCGAGTCGCCGCTGACCGCCGCGGCCAGATGCTCGGAGACCCAGGTCTTGGCGGTGCCGGGCACGCCGAGCAGTAGCAGGGCGCGGTCGGTGGCGAGTGTGGTGACGGCGACCTCGACGATGCGGCGCGGGCCGACGTACTTCGGTGTGATCACCGTGCCGTCCGGCAGGGTGCCGCCGAGGAGATATGTGGCGACGGCCCACGGCGACATCTTCCAGCGGGCCGGGCGCGGACGGTCGTCCTGCGCGGCCAGCGTGGCGAGTTCGGCGGCGAAGGCGTCCTCGGCGTGCGGGCGCAGCGCCTCCGCTTCCTGCGCGGAATCTTGCGCGGGCGTGTTCTCGGGCACTTCGACGGACGACGGTTCCACGGTCACAGACATGGCTGAGGCCCCCTCCAGCTCGGCCGGTTCGGATCTGGTGTCCACCGTGCACCACGCCACTGACAATCTGTTCTGACCTGCGCAAACGCGCTCGCCGGACCGATTGTCAGTGGTGGGATCTACCTTCGATGACATGACTCAGCAGGGGGTGCGCTGGACCGCGGACCAGGTGCTTGCACTGGCGCCTGACGCCGCGTCACGCAAGGCGGGAAGCAAACTCGGAGCGGCCGGGCCGTGGTCCGAGGCGGGCAGTTCCGACGAGGGGACGGTGTGGGGGCTGTGCAAGGGCAGTGGCAGCAAGCCGTATCAGACGGTCGTCGACATCGCGGACGCCTCCGGCCCCGCGTACAAGTGCAGTTGTCCGAGCCGCAAGTTCCCGTGCAAACACGCGCTCGGGCTGCTGCTGCTCTGGGCGGGCGGCGACGCCGCGGTGCCGCCGGGCCGGGCGCCGGACTGGGCGGAGCAGTGGCTCGCCGGCAGACGCCGGCGCACGGAGGAGAAGCGGGCGGCGGGGCCGACCGGTGCCACGTCCGGGTCCGGTGATCCGGAGGCCGCCCGGCGCCGGGCGGAGCGTCGCGCCGAGCGGGTCACGGCGGGGGCGTCGGAGCTGGAGCAGCGCCTGGCTGACCTGTTGCGCGGCGGCCTCGCGGGCGCGGAGCAGGCGGGGTACGGGCTGTGGGAGGAGACCGCGGCCCGCATGGTCGACGCCCAGGCCCCCGGACTGGCCTCACGCGTCCGCGAGTTGGGGGCGATCCCGGCGTCCGGTCCCGGCTGGCCGGTGCGGCTGCTGGAGGAGTGCGCCCTGCTCCACCTCCTCGACCAGGGCTGGCTGCGCCGGGAGCGGCTGCCCGAGGAACTGGCGGCGACGGTCCGCTCCCGCGTCGGCCTGCCCGCCTCGGCGGACGGCCAGCCGGTCCGGGACCGCTGGCTGATCCTCGCCCAGTACGACACGGCCGATCCGAAGCTGACGACCCGCAGAATCTGGCTGCACGGCGCCGACACGGCTCGCACCGCACTGCTCCTCTCCTACGGCGCCGCGGGCCGCGCTCCCGAACTGGCGCTGCCGGTCGGGCTGACCCTGGACGCCGAGGTGTCCGCGTACCCCGGAGCTGGGCAACTGCGGGCTTCCCTGGGTGAGCAGTTCGCGCCACCCGCTCCGGCGGCGATACGTCCGCCGGGAGTGACGACGGCCCAGGCGGCCGCCCGTTACGGCGATGCGCTGCGGGACGACCCCTGGCTGGAGTCGGTCCCGGTCACGCTCGACCGCGTCATACCGACCCCGGACGGCGACTCCTGGGAACTGGCGGACGCCGACGGGGCAACGGCCCTGCCGCTGACCCCATCGGCCCGCTCCCGCCCCGGCCTGTGGCGACTCGTCGCTCTGTCCGGCGGCGCCCCCCTCAAGGTCTTCGGCGAGTGCGGCCACCGCGGCTTCAACCCGCTGACCGCCTGGACGGAAGGAGCGGGTGAGGCGGTGGCGCTGTGCTGAGCCTGCATGTGTCCCGCCCCACCGGACACCCGACGTCGATGACCCTTCAACCACCACACAGCACCCAACGGAAGGGAAGCGCATGAACACCGCGTCAAGCGCCTGGGAGGACCTGGTCACCACCGCCCTGCTCGGGACCGAGCGGCGCACTCCGCCGGGTTCCGTTCCCGGCCGGGAGGCCCCGGTGGCGCTGTTGGACGCGGCGGCCGTGGAGACCGTACGACGGCGGGCCGGGCTACGACCCGCGCGAGCGGCCGAGCGCCCGGAACCGGCGCCCGAGGACCCGCGCCCGCACCTGCCCGCCGCGGCGGCCCGCAGGCTCGCGCTGCTGCTGGCCGACCGTCCCGGCGCGGGCGCCGGCCGTAGCAGAGGCACGGCACCGGATCTCATGGAGTTGCTGCCGCAGTGGCTCGCGAGGGCCAACACGCGCGGCTTCGCGGCGCCACCGGAGATGCTGCCCGCGCTGCTGGACGCGGCTCGCGGCCGTACGGATCTACGGCCGGCGGCGCTGACGTTCGCGGGACCGCGGGCGATGTGGCTCGCCCGGCTCAACCCTGACTGGCGGTTCGCCCTGCGTGCGGCGCCCGGCGGGGGCGCGGCGGTGCCGGACCCCGAAGACACGGAGAAGGTACGGGAGCTCTGGCAGGAGGGACTGTTCGCTGAGCGGGTCGCCCTGCTCGCGACCATCCGCGCCCGCGTGCCCGCCGTCGCACGCGAACTGCTCGCGACCACCTGGTCGACGGAACGGGCGGAGGACCGCCTGATGTTCCTGGACTCGCTGCGGACGGGACTGGGACCGGACGACGAGCCGTTCCTGGAACAGGCACTGACCGACCGGAGCCGCAATGTACGGGCGACGGCGGCGGAGTTGCTGTCGGCGCTGCCGGGCTCGGCACTGGCCGGACGGATGGCGGTCCGGGCCGGGGCGTGCGTGACCGTCGACCGTATGCGGGAGATACCGACTATCGCCGTTGAAGCGCCGCACGAGTGCGACCCCAGCATGGAGCGGGACGGTGTCGTGACCAAGGCTCCGGCGGGACGGGGTGAACGGTCATGGTGGTTCGGTCAGTTGGTCGAAGCGGCACCGCTCGGGACCTGGCCCGGCCGGCTCGGCGGACGCACTCCTCAGGAGATCCTGGCGCTGCCGGTCGCGGACGACTGGCAGGGCGAACTGCACGCGGCATGGTGCCGAGCCGCCGTGCGGCAACGCGACGCGGAGTGGGCACGGGCGCTCCTCGGCACCCCGTCGGCACCGGAAGCCAGCGGCCCAGGAGCGGTGTCCCTGGCGGAACGGGCAAAGCTCCTCGGCACGCTGGGCTCCGCCGAACGCGCCGAGTGGGTGGCCGGGTTCATCGCGGCGCACGGACTGTCCGAGGCGTTCCAACTGCTCGGAGTGTGCGCGGTGCCGTGGGCCGAGCCCCTGGGGCGGGCTGTGGTAGACGCACTCAACATCGCGCGAGACGCGGGGAGTTACCCATGGAGTTTCAGCGGAGTGATGGGCTTGGCCGAACGCTGCCTGGACCCCGGGGAGGCGTCCCGACTGGACGGCCTGATGGCCGTACCGGACGAACCGGAGGACGCGTCACCGGGAGCCGGAGGCTACTGGGCGGAGGCATTCCAACGCCTGGTCACAACCCTGCGCCTGAGGGCGGCCATGGCGAAGGAGCTGGAGACACCCTAAACAAGTCGAGTGGAGTCGCCGACGGTCCGGCAGCGCCCCGAAGGGGCGCGGGGAACTGCGCGACCAGCCCCCACGGGCCCGCAGACAACCCACGACCCATCACGGCACCCCCAGCGGAGCGCCTACGCCCCAGCCGGCTGCACCACGTTCGCCCTGACCCACTCCACGATCGAAGCCGTCGTCGCTCCCGGCGTGAAGATCTCGGCAACCCCCTTCTCCTTCAGCGGAGCGATGTCCGCCTCGGGAATGATGCCGCCTCCGAAGACCAGGATGTCCTCGGCGTCACGCTCCTTCAGGAGCTCGATCACGGCGGCGAACAGGGTGTTGTGGGCACCGGAGAGGATGGAGAGGCCGATCGCGTCGGCGTCCTCCTGGATCGCCGTGTCGACGATCTGTTCCGGGGTCTGGTGGAGCCCGGTGTAGATGACCTCCATGCCGGCGTCGCGCAGCGCCCGCGCGATCACCTTGGCCCCGCGATCGTGACCGTCGAGCCCCGGCTTGGCCACCACCACGCGGATCGGACCGGCTGCCACACCCATCACTGCCTCCATGAAGCGACTACATGCATCCCTACCGCTACGTATACGTACCCCACCTCACAGCACACCGGCCGAGGAAGTGAACGAACGTTATCTCCACCATCCCGTAACCGGCAGTTTCGCGGTGCCGACCGAGGGGGAAATCACACGGTGGGACACGTTAGCCGCGCACCGTTCCAAGCGCACAGGGAGCCGCAACGAGGTCGTCGCACCACCGCGCCGCAGGCCGCGCGCCGTGGCGGTGGGACGCACCGACGGTGGCAGGCAGGGCACGTAGGACAGGTACGGCACGACAGCGGGGAGCCTCGTCGCCACACCGACAGGGGACCTCGTCGCTTCATCGGCACCACAGGCGCGTCTTGCACCGCAGGCGCACCTCAGGCCCCCGACCGCACCCGTCCCACGCGCCCCGCCGGCACACCGTCGGCCGTCTTGGGCACGGCTTCCCACGAGGGCACACGGGGGACAGAGCCGTCCTTCCGCGTGCCGACAGGAGGTCGGCCATGAAGGTCACCAGGGCGGTAGTGCCCTTTCTTCCCCTCTGTCAGCGTCTGCTCCCCAGCAGACTGGCGGGGCTGTCCATGAACCTCCTGAAGGCGACCGCCCTGGACCTCGCCATCCTCGCGGGACATCTCCTCCTCTACCCGTCCGGCATCATCCAGGAGCGCCGCGGCCCGGGCCCCGCGCTTCCCCCGCCCGACACCGCACAGCTGCCGACGGAGGCCAAACCCCCGGTCGTCCTCCTGCACGGCTTCATCGACAACCGCTCGGTCTTCGTCCTGCTGCGCCGCAGTCTCGCCCAGCACGGCAGGCAGCAGATCGAGTCGCTCAACTACTCTCCGCTGACCTGCGACATACGCGCCGCGGCCGAGCTGCTCGCCCGGCACATAGAGGAGATCTGCGAGCGCACGGGCAGTAATCAGGTGGACATCGTCGGCCACAGCCTCGGCGGACTGATCGCCCGTTATTACGTACAGCGACTGGGCGGTGACATCCGCGTCAGGACGCTGGTGACACTGGGCACGCCGCACTCCGGCACCCGGGTTGCTCCGCTCATGAACGCCCACCCGATCGTCCGCCAGATGCGCCCGGGCTCGGACGTCCTCGAGGAGCTCACCCGGCCGGCCCCCGGATGCCGTACGCAGTTCGTGAGCTTCTGGAGCGACCTGGACCACCTGATGGACCCGCTGGAGACCGCCTGCATCGACCACCCCGACCTGCTGGCGCACAACGTGCGGGTGAGCGGCGTCGGGCACCTCGCCCTGCCCGTGCACCCCGCCGTCGCGACCGGCATACGCCAGGCCCTCGACTCCGCGCCGACGGGAGCCGAAGCAGCCGCCCGGACCGGTGGTCTGACCGTGGCGTGACGTTCGCTCCACCCCAAACAACTTCGAACACTCTTCGAACACAGGGCCAAACCCGCGCCCGCCGTCCCCCGAAACACGGCCGAATGCCCGTTTCCTTCAGGCGCGAAACCTGCCGAAGATTGTCGCGCCCGCGTACTGCCGGGTACAGTCACCGCACTGCTCTGGCAGCCCCTGTTGTCGAGGCGAGAGAGAAGTTGGTGAACGAACGTCACCCGTCGGGGATCATCACCTCCCCGGCTCCGGCTTCCGATGCCTCGGCGCCCTACGCGCCGTACGGCGGACAGGAAGCCCACTACGGTGACTTCACCACGTACGACGCCTACGCGGCGAACGGTATTCCCGCGGGCGCGGCGGGCCTGGACACCGGTGCCTACGCCACCCCGACCTTCGACGCCGACCCGCTCTTCGGCAGCATGCCCGGCGAGAACACGGGCTCGTACGACGGCACTCAGTGGTCGACGGGCAGTCACCAGACGCTGAACTACGACGTGTACGCGGCCCAGCACCACGCGGCCTACGACACCGGCGCGTACGACACCACCGCCTGGACCGACGGCCACCAGCCGCTCTCCGTCATCCCGCCGCAGTCCACCGGCCCCGAGGCCACCGGCCAGTGGGATTCGGGTACTTGGCTGCAGCCCGAGCAGCCTGAGCACTCCGGCGCGGCGGACCAGACCCAGCAGTGGGGCTGGGGCACGCAGACCTTCGACACCGGCGCGTACGACGCCACGCAGTGGAACTCGGACGGCGCCCAGCACCCGGCCGACGAGTACGAGCAAGTCTCGTACGACGAACTCGCCCAGGGCGAGGGCGGGTTGGACCACACGAGCCTCACCGGCTCGACCGGCGAGCAGCCCGCCGTAACACCCCTGCTCGACGACCAGGAAGAGCAGGAAGAGGCCGTCTCGCCGACCCCTGCGCCCGGCTCACGCGCGGCCGCGCGTGGCGCGGGGCGCTCCCGTCGCCGTACGCCCGCCAAGCGCTCCGCGCTGCTGACGGTCGCCGTGCCGTCGGCGTGTGTGATGGGTGTCGCGGGCATCGCCGCCGCGTCCGTCGGCACACTGACCGACGACGGCGGCGACACGTCGACGACCGCGGCGGACACGAAGTCCGTCAAGCCGTCCGCCGCGAACAACAAGCTGGACACCCAGCTCGAGAGCCTCACCGCCGGTGCCGACGACTTCGCCGACCGGGCCAGCCGTACGCAGGAGCGCATCGACCTCAAGGCCCAGCAGGAGGCCGAGAAGAAGAAGGCGGCGGCGGCGGCGGCCCGCAAGGAGCGGCTGCGTCCGAAGTACGCCCTGCCGGTCGCCCGGCACGGGCTCAGCGCCTACTTCGGCCAGTCCGGCATCAACTGGATGTCCATCCACACCGGCATCGACTTCCCGGTCTCGTACGGCACGCCGGTGATGGCCGCGACCGACGGCACCGTCCGCACGGAGTGGAACAGCTCCTACGGCAACATGATGATCGTGACCGACAAGGACGGTACGGAGACGTGGTACTGCCACCTCTCCACGTACGCCGTCTCGTCCGGTACGACCGTGAAAGCCGGCGACACGATCGCGTACTCCGGCAACTCCGGCAACTCGACCGGCCCGCACCTGCACTTCGAGGTGAAGCCGTCCGGTGGCTCCGCCATAGACCCGCTGGCCTGGCTGCGCAGCCACGGGCTGGACCCGACGTAAGACGGAACTGCGGAGTTCCGCGGTTCGGCAGCGCCCCGTAGGGGCGCGGGGCTGTGTCGATATGCGGCTCCGCCGCGTGGGCGCGACCAGCCCCCACCGGCCCGCAGTCAGAGCTTCTCCACCGGCGCATACCGCAGCAGCAAGCGCTTCGGCTTGGTGTCGCCGAAGTCGATCGTGGCCTCCGCGTTGCCGCCTGTGCCCTTGACCGCCATCACCGTGCCGAGACCGAACTGGTCGTGGGTGACCCGGTCGCCGACCGCCAGCGCGACCACCGGCTTCTCCGAGGTCCGTCGCGTGGCGAAGCCGGAGGCGCCCGACGCCGACGAGCGGGAGCGGGACGAGGACAGAGAGGCGGCGACGCCCGACACCGGGCCCGCGGGGGCCGCGGAGGGACCGGTCCGCTTCCAGTCCACGTGCTGGTCCGGAATCTCCGCCAGGAAACGCGAGGGCGGGTTGTACGACGGCTGCCCCCACGCGCTCCGCATGGCGGACCGCGTCAGATACAGGCGCTCACGCGCGCGCGTGATGCCGACGTACGCCAGGCGGCGCTCCTCCTCCAGCTCCTTGGTCTGGCCGAGGGCGCGCATGTGCGGGAAGACGCCGTCCTCCATGCCGGTCAGGAACACGACGGGGAATTCGAGGCCCTTGGCGGTGTGCAGGGTCATCAGGGTGATGACGCCCGCGCCTTCCTCGTCCTCGTCGGGGATCTGGTCGGAGTCGGCGACCAGGGCGACGCGCTCCAGGAATTCGGAGAGTCCGCCCGCGGCCTCGCCCTCCCCGGACTCCTGCTCAAACTCCAGGGCCACGGCCGCGAGTTCCTGGAGGTTCTCGATCCGGGTCTCGTCCTGCGGGTCGGTGGAGGCCTGCAACTCGGCGAGGTAGCCGGTGCGTTCGAGGACGGCCTCGAGGACGGTCGCGGGTCCCGCGCCCGACTCGACGATCGTACGGAGCTCCTCCATGAGCACGTTGAACCGCTTGACCGCGTTCGTCGACCGGGCGGCCATGCCGTATGCCTCGTCGACGCGGCGCAGTGCCTGCGGGAAGCTGATCTTCTCGCGCTGGGAGAGGGCGTCGATCATCGCCTCGGCGCGGTCGCCGATGCCCCGCTTGGGCACGTTGAGGATGCGGCGCAGCGGGACCGAGTCCTCGGGGTTGGCGAGCACGCGCAGGTAGGCCAGGACGTCCCTGACCTCCTTGCGCTCGTAGAAGCGGACGCCGCCGACGACCTTGTAGGGCAGGCCGACGCGGATGAAGACCTCTTCGAAGACACGGGACTGGGCGTTCGTCCGGTAGAAGACGGCGACGTCTCCCGCCTTCGCGTCGCCCGCGTCCGTGAGGCGGTCTATCTCCTCGGCGACGAACTGCGCCTCGTCGTGCTCGGTGTCGGCGACATAGCCGGTGATGCGCGCGCCCGCGCCCGCGTTGGTCCACAGGTTCTTGGGGCGGCGGGACTCGTTGCGCTCGATGACGGCGTTGGCCGCGGTGAGGATCGTCTGGGTGGAGCGGTAGTTCTGCTCCAGCAGGATCGTCGTCGCGTCCGGGTAGTCCTCCTCGAACTGGAGGATGTTGCGGATGGTCGCGCCGCGGAAGGCGTAGATCGACTGGTCGGCGTCACCGACGACGCACAGTTCGGCGGGGAGCAGGTCGTGGTCGCTGGGCGGTACGTCCTCATCGTGTTCACCGGTGCCGACGAGTTCGCGTACCAGGGCGTACTGCGCGTGGTTGGTGTCCTGGTACTCGTCGACCATGACGTGCCGGAAGCGGCGGCGGTAGTGCTCGGCGACGTCGGGGAAGGCGCGCAGCAGGTTGACCGTCGTCATGATCAGGTCGTCGAAGTCGAGGGCGTTGGCCTCGCGCAGGCGCGACTGGTACATCGCGTACGCCTGGGCGAGGGTCTTCTCGAAGCCGTCGGTGGCCTGGGCGGCGAAGTCCTCCTCGTCGATCAGCTCGTTCTTCAGGTTGCTGATCTTGGCGCTGAAGGACTTGGGTGGGTAGCGCTTGGGATCGAGGTCCAGGTCGCGGCAGACCAGGGCCATCAGGCGCTTGGAGTCGGCGGCGTCGTAGATCGAGAAGGACGAGGTGAAGCCGAGCTTCTTGCTCTCCCGGCGCAGGATGCGCACGCACGCGCTGTGGAAGGTCATCACCCACATCGCGTTCGCGCGTGGGCCGACGAGTTGCTCGACGCGCTCCTTCATCTCGCCGGCGGCCTTGTTGGTGAAGGTGATCGCGAGGATCTGGCCGGGGTGCACCTTGCGCTCGCCGAGCAGGTACGCGATGCGGTGCGTCAGCACGCGCGTCTTGCCGGAGCCTGCGCCGGCCACGATGAGCAGCGGGGAGCCGGAGTGGACGACGGCCGCTCGCTGGTTCTCGTTCAGCCCGTCCAGGAGCGCGGCCGGGTCCACCGCCGGGCGGTGCGCGCCGTCCCGGTAGTACGCGTCCCGGTCCGGCGGCGCGTCGAACTTCCCGCCGAACAGATCGTCCGGAACCGGCTCCGGCACATGCTCGTCCTCGGGCGGCGGCGGGGGTTCCTCCGCGGGGCCCCGCGGGGCCTGGAGGTCCGCCAGAAAGCTGTCATCAAAGAGGCTGCTCATCGCTCTCCGAGTTTAGGGCCTGCCCGATGGCCCAGTCCGTGGGTCGCGGGCCCTGGCACGCACATCTGCCGCACCAGACCCCGCTCGGGTCTGTTGATCAGGAACCGGCGCGAAACCCGAACCGGTCCACCGGACAGACCCTAAGGCGCCCCACTGACAGCCCGCCGCCGCCCTGAGAACATCGCCGAATTCCAAGGCCCAAGGGTCTCAGAGTTGGCGACGCCCCAGTCCGCTCAGAAGCCGAGGATCTTCCAGACCTGGCCGCCCGGCGTCTTGCCCTGTCCCAGATCCGTTCCGTCCCGGTCGGCGACGGACCAGGCCGAGACGTAGACCTTGCTGTCGTGCGGGTCGACGGCCACGCCCGCCGGGAACGGGACCTTCACGTTCGTCCGCTTGCCGTGGGAGACCTTGGTGACGACGCCGGCGAAGAGCTGGCTGACGTACAGGTCGCCCTTGCCGTTGAGGGCGAGCCCGGTGATCGAGCCGAAGCCGGACTTCCAGCCGAGGATCTTGCCGGTCCGGGGGTCGACCTGCCACACGCGCGCGGTGGGCTTCTCGCTCTCGCCGTTGAGCTCGCCGACGTAGAGCTTGCCGTCGGGGCCGAGCGCCAGGGAGGTCGGGACGGACTGGTTCTTGTCGTGGTCCGGGAAGACGGTGAAGGGGCGGGCCCGGCCCGACGGCGAGACCTCGATCAGGTCGTTGCCGGCGGCGTCGGCGACGATCTTGCGGCCGTCGGGGAGGGCGAGGACGGCGTACGGGTTGGACTCCACGGATGCCTTGTGCGGGTTGTGCTTCAGCTCCACGGCCGCGATGTCCGCGGCGATCTTCGCCGTGCCGTGGCTGATCTTCAGCAGCTTGCCGAGCTTGTCCCAGGGCGGGGTCGTGGGCACTCCGGCCTCCGGCGGGGCGAAGGTCTCGACGCCCCAGACCTTGCCGTGCCGCGCGGAGACACCGTCGACGCCGGTCGCGAAGCCGCCGTCAGGGGCGGCGGCCGAGGGCAGCCCCTGCACCACCCTGTAGTGCTTCCACGCGCCCCCGTTCCAGTAGATCTTGGTGACGGCCGACG
The DNA here is from genome assembly GCF_036014015.1 of Streptomyces sp. NBC_00457. Taxonomy (NCBI): domain Bacteria; kingdom Bacillati; phylum Actinomycetota; class Actinomycetes; order Kitasatosporales; family Streptomycetaceae; genus Streptomyces; species Streptomyces sp. NBC_00457. Next base: position 4,478,635 of record NZ_CP107905.1, read on the forward strand.
TGAGGCCGATGCAGGTCTCGCCCTCCGGCCCCTCCCCGATGCACTTCTTGCCGCCGCGGCCCGCCTCGGCGACGTACAGGCGCCCGTGGTCGTACGACAGCTGGCGTGGATTGTCGAGGCCCTTCGCGATCACGCGGACGACGGGTTTGCCGCCGGTGCGGCCGGCCTGATCGGCGCCCGCGCTCGCGGGTGCGATGCCCGCGGTGACGGTGAGTGCGACTCCTGTGGCGATGACGAGTGCGGTGCGGTTCCTCATGGCCGTACTCCCTCTCAGCCGCCACGGCTCCCGACCGTGGCTGGCTGGAAGCTACCGCCCCGAAGCGGGCGGACGACGTCACTCCGGACAAAATACGAGCAACGCACCGCAGACCCTTCCGTATTGACCACGGCGAGCGACGCCCTGGGCTAAGGTCACGAAAATGTATCGGGCATTTCGCCCATCAACCTTCACAGAGGCCACACGAGTTGGTTAGCGTTCCTCCAGGCCGCACGACCCCTACCGGCGAACGTCGCCGGGCCGTACGGCCTCCGCCGAGTCCGGCACGCCCACGGGGCAGTCCGGAGCCGGGGACCCACCGAACTTGGGGTGAATCGGCCGGACTTCCCTTCGGGAAGCGGTCGTAGGGCAACCCTTCCGAACCACCCGCCCGAACCCGACAGCTAACTCGGTAGGCGGACGATGGAAGGAGTCGCCTCCCTTGGCGTCGCACCGCAAGTCGCGTCCTTCGGGTTCGCGCGTCGCAGGCATACGGACCCCCGCCCTCGCCACCGCGGCCCTCACCTCCGTAGCCCTGCTGTCCCAGTCGGCCAACGCCGCCCCCGCGGCCGACGACAAGCCGAGTCTCGAAGAGGTCGAGAAGAAGGTCGGCGATCTCTACCGCCAGGCCGAGTCGGCGACCGAGAAGTACAACTCGGCGAAAGAGAAGACCACCAAGCAGCGCAAGCGTGTCGACACCCTCCTCGACGATGTGGCGCAGCGCACGCAGAAGCTCAACGAGGCGCGCGAGGAACTGGGTTCCTTCGCCTCGGCCCAGTACCGCACCGGCGCCTCCGCCCCCGACACGGCGACCTTCCTGCTCGCGGACACCCCGCAGGACTACTTCGACCAGACCCAGCTGATGGACCGGATGACCGGCCGTCAGAAGGAGGCGGTCGACGACTTCGTCACGCAGCAGTCCGCGACGATGGAGAAGCGCCGGGAAGCCACCGCGAGCCTCGAGACGCTCACCGAGTCGCAGGGCGACCTGAAGGCCGCCAAGACGACCGTCCAGCAGAAGCTGGCCGACGCGCGCGAACTGCTGTCGAAGCTGACCGCCGAGGAGAAGGCGCGGCTCGCCGAGATCGAGCGGCAGAAGCAGCAGGAGGCCGAGCGCAAGGCCGCGGAGCTCGCCAGGCAGCAGGCCGCGGCGGAGGCGGCGGCCCAGGAGGCGGCGCAGCAGCGGCAGGAGACCGGCACCGGCACGTCGGAGTCCTCCGACACCTCCGTGGCCGACTCCTCGTACGCCACCAAGGCCGAGAAGGTCCTCGCCTTCGCCCGCTCCACGATCGGCAAGCCGTACGTCTGGGGCGCCACCGGCCCGGACTCCTACGACTGCTCCGGCCTCACCCAGGCCGCCTGGAACGCCGCCGGCATCTCCCTCCCGCGCACCACCTGGGACCAGGTGAACGCCGGCACGACCGTCTCCCTTTCCGCCGCCCAACCCGGCGACCTGGTCTTCTTCTACGACGACATCAGCCACGTCGGCATCTACATCGGCAACGGCATGATGATCCACGCACCGAAGCCGGGCGCCTATGTGCGCGAGGAGTCGATCTTCTACGACGGTGAGTCGTCGATCCACAGCGTGGTACGGCCGGCCTGAGGAAGCGTCTTCCCGTTGGGGTTGACGGCGGCGGGGACCGAGGCGATCGCTCTCGCGCGGGCCGCCGTCATCTCCGCCGCCGCACCTCAGGACCTCAGGTCCACAGCACCGCGATGAAGACGTTCGCCGTGGTCAGCAGTCCGACCAGGCCGAACAGCGGCTTCTCCACCTTCTCGTCGTCGCGCTTCACATAGACGAGCCCGAGGATCACGACCAGCAGCGCCAGCTTCACACCGATCTTGATGTTGTTGACGGACTGGTCGTCGGCCTGGTTGAGGCCGACCAGGATCATGCCGGTGACCAGCATGGTCAGCGCGCCGTGCAGCATCGCGGGGACGAAGCGGGCGGTGCCCTGCCCCATCGCCTTCAGCTGGGTGAAGAAGCCGCCGAGCAGGGCGGCGATGCCGATGATGTGCAGGCCGACGAAGAGATGGATGAGTACGTCCATGAGGCCGGAGCCTAATCAGAGGCGGTCGGGGCACATGACACCGGCCTGTGGCAGCGACACCCCGGCCCGGCTTGGCGCGGAGGTTGCATATATGCGGCCCATAGCAGCCCGTCATCCGCAGGAGTCCCGGAATCCTCACTTCGGTCACCACACTGCGTGAAGTCGACGGCCCAGGAACGGGATCACGATCGCTTACGGTCACCGCGCGGTCCGCTCACGTCAGTTCCGCGCAAGGCGTTACCCGTCCGACACACCCGGGTTTAGCGTCCTCCTCCAGGTGACCGGCTCCCCACCGCCGCCCGGGCCAGGGGCGGCAGTCGATCACCCCGCCGAAAAGGTCCGGCGGCGGTCCGCTCCCCCTGTGCGGGTCGCCGCCGGACGCAGAGCCGCCGGCGGCCCCCACGGCCCCGGCGGTCGGACGAAAGGACGTGCAGGTCCACGTGGCAGCGCACCGCAAGCCCCGACAGCGTTCGACCGGCGGCACATCGGTCCGTACGGCCGCCACGATCGCCCTCGCGGGCGCCGCGACCGCGACCGGTCTGGACGGGACCGGGCATGCGGAGCCGGAGCTGACGCCCGCTCAGGTCAAGGCGAAGGTGGACAAGCTGTACCAGGAGGCGGAGGTCGCCACCGAGAAGTACAACGGCGCGAAGGAGAAGTCGGAGGCGGCCGAGCAGCGCCTGCGGGACCTGCGGGACGAGGCGGCGCGCAAGACGGACGGCCTCAACTCCGAGCGGGCCGCGCTGGGTTCGATGGCGGCGGCACAGTACCGCGACGGCGGCCTCGACCCCGCGCTCCAGCTCGCGCTCTCCGCCGACCCGGACGGATACCTCCAGGGCGCCGAGTTCGCCGAACGTGCGGGCAGCCGTCAGGCCGCGTCCGTCGACCGCGTACGCAAGCAGCTGCGCGAGATCGAGCAATTGCGCGGCGCCGCGCACATCGAGCTCACCTCACTGAAGTCCCGGCAGGCCGAGCTGAAGCGGCACAAGAAGACGATCACCGGCAAGCTGGACGCGGCCCGGCGGCTGCTGTCCCGGCTGACGGCCGAGGAGCGGGCCCGGCTCGAGGACGCCGGACGCGCCTCACGTACGGACGCACGGGACGGCCTGACGGGTCCGGTGCAGGCCCCCAACGCCCGTGCGGCATCCGCCGTTTCGTACGCCTACCAGAAGCTCGGCAGCCCCTATGTGTGGGGCGCGACCGGCCCCGACGCCTTCGACTGCTCGGGCCTCATGCAGGCCGCGTACCGCTCCGCGGGCATCTCCCTGCCCCGTACGACCTACGCCCAGATCGACGCCGGCCGCCGGGTCTCCCGCGCCGAACTCCTCCCGGGCGACCTGGTGTTCTTCTACTCCGGCATCAGTCATGTCGGCCTCTACGTCGGCAACGGCCAGATGATCCACGCCCCCAACCCCTCGGCGCCGGTACGGCTGGCGCCCATCGACGAGATGCCGTTCGCGGGGGCGACGCGGGTGGCGTGAAGGTGTCCGACGGCACACCACAGGGCGTGGCATGCCCACGTCGGCACGGTAGCGTCTGCGAAACGCTTCGTACGACGTCCCGTGCCCCGAGAAGGTGTCGATGCCGCGCTCCGCACTGCCGCCGCCTCCCCCACCGCCGCAGAGCCGGATGTGGCCGGACCGGGCGGCCCTGCTGGCGGACCGGGAGCGGGCGCTGGAGGAGCTGCACCGGTGCAGCATCGGGGTTCACCGGGTACTGCTGCTGTGGCTGCTGGCGCTCTCCGCGATCATCGGCTGGGCGCTGCTGGTGATCCCGCTGCAGCAACTGGAGGAGCGCGATCCGCTCGGCTTCCTCCTCGGCCCCGTCTTCGCGCTGCTCGGCCTCGCGGCCCTGTCCCCGTCCGTCATCACGCTGGCCCACGCCATCCGCCGCGACCATCGCATACGGCAACTCCTCGACGCCTGGCTGCAGTTGGACAGCGACCCGGAGACCGACGCCGGTCTCCGCTCCCCCGGCCTCAGCCTCTTCTGGCTGCTCTCCTCCGTCGCGCTCTGCGTGATCGGCCTGTGGGCGTCGTTCGCCTCGGCGGCCGGTGCGGAGCCGGACCGGACGCGCTACAGCGATGTCGCCCTCGACATGGGCATCGGCACGATCCTGTGGCTGACGGGTCTGATAGGCGTGATCAAGGCCGTACGGCACTACCGCTGGGCCGTACGCGCGCTGGGCCCGGCGCCGCGGCCGGGCCACCACTGAACCGCGGCTCCCTGCTACCGCCCCCGTCCGTGGATCAGACCAGCCGCCGTGCCGTCGCCCACCGGGTCAGCTCGTGCCGGTTGGACAGCTGGAGCTTCCTCAGCACCGCGGAGACATGGGACTCGACCGTCTTCACGGAGATGAACAGCTGCTTGGCGATCTCCTTGTAGGCATAGCCACGGGCGATCAGACGCAGCACCTCGCGCTCGCGCTGGGTGAGGCGGTCGAGGTCCTCGTCCACGGGCGGGGCGTCCGTCGAGGCGAAGGCGTCCAGAACGAACCCGGCGAGCCTCGGCGAGAAGACCGCGTCGCCTTCCTGCACACGGAAATCGACGAGATGCCGTTTGCGGGGGCGACGCGGGTGGCGTGAGCGGGTACGAAGCACCGAGTCGTGGGGAGTCGCGGCCTGTGTCAGGCCTACTTGATGACCTGCCCAAGCCACAGACGTCGGCCCAGGTCGTCAAGCTCCGCTTTCCGCACCTCGCACTCAGGAATCGCTCGCTTGAGGAGTGTCCAGTAGTCGGCGCCATGGCCGGAGATCTTGATGTGCGCCAACTCGTGGGCGATAATGTAGTCGACCAGATGCGCGGGAAGCTGAAAGACGGCCCAGTGGAGTGCCACTCTGCCGTTCTTCCCTTCACCCTGCCGGTAAGTCCCCCATCGGTTGCCCACGTCCCGGACGGTCACAGCGGGTTCCGGCACCTCCATGCGGGCCGCCCACGGCTGGAGCCGCCCTTGCGCCCACCGCAGACCGGCCTTGCGGTACCAGGCGATGAGTTCCCGCCGCGCCCGGCGCGGCTCCACCGCAACCGCCTTGTCCAGGGCAAGCCGTCCGGCAACAAGCCGAACGGGCGCCCCACCCTCGTCCACCAGCAGCAGCCGGTACTCACGCCCGAGGTAGCGGAATGTCTCACCTTCTCGGATCGCACGCACCGGATGTGCCGGACGATGCTGCTCGCGCAGCCGCAGCTTGGCCTCGATCCAGGGCCGACTCTTCCGGACGAAGCCCTCTGCTCTCCGGGGATCGCACTCTGGGGGAACGCGGAGGGTCAGCGAGCCGTCTCGTTCGACCGTCAGGCCCAGTTGCTTCCGCCGGACGCTCACACTCACCGAGAGCTCCCGGCCGTCGGCCACGAGCATCTGGCCGTGGACGAGCGGTACACGGTCGATGGCCTTGTCAGGGGAGGGCGGATCGGAGGCTGGCACGCGACCCATTGTCCATCGCTTCCGCCGCTCCCCCCGCCTACCGCTCCCGCCTCAGCGCACGGAACGCCGAGGCGTGCCTCTGCGCGTGCCCCGTCAGTGATTCGGACAGGTCACGCAACGGCTTCCTGTCACGCTCCCTCGGCTTCAGACCGGCATCTCGCAGCTGGCGCCAGATGGCGCTCTGCAGCTCGTCCAGGCTCGACTCGGTACCCGACCAGGCGGCGCTGGCGACGTGCCGGGAGATGAGCGAGGTGAGATCGATCGTCAGCTGCCGCAAGAAGTCCTGTCCGGGCTGGTCGAAGGCTTGATCCTCGGCCAGCCGCTCCGACAGCTTCGTGTACAGCTGCTGCTCCACCGAGCTGAGATCGGCAACGGCTGGATCGGCCTGCTCCGCCTTCCTGGCCCGGTCGATCATCGGGCCGATACGTACCTTGATTTCGTCCCAGCGGCCGTCGAACTCCTCAAGGATCTTCTCCAGCTCCTCGGCCAGCGTGCGGTAGACGGGCCGGTCCTCCTTCTCCCGGCGTTCTTCGAGGTGATAGCGGAGCGCCTGAACCTGCTCCGCCGCCGACTCCTCCACGTCGGAGATCCGCCCCACGGCCTCGTCGAAGTCCGGAGCGAGGATCGACACAGGCGCGATCACCTGCTGGATCTCCGGCAGCTCCAGGTGATCGGCGACCATGGCCCGCACCTTCCGGCCGTACGCCCTCATGGAGAACTCACCGCCCGCCGCATCCCGGTAGTGCCTGCGCACACGCTTCTGCAAGAGCGCCCAGCGCCGGGCATTCGGCACCTGCTCCAGGGCCCCCTGATGGGGCAGCACACGCTCCAGCGCGTCGAAGAATTCGGCGAGCTTCTCGTCAAACACGGCGCGTGCGTCCTCGTCGCCCAGGGCGCGCATACCGCCCGTGATGCCCGCGGGCGAGTCGAGGCCGCTGATTCCCCTGTCGGCAAGGAACCGCTCGACTTCCCCGGCAGCGTTGCGCAGGTCCGGGATCTCGCTCGCGAGGCTCCGCACCGTACGGAGGGTGGGGCCGTCGCCCTTGTAGGCGGGCAGCGTGACCGCGAGGTCGTTCAATACGCCGTAGTAGTCCACGACGCGCCCCTCGTGCTTGCCCTGGCGAGGCCGGTTCACGCGGGCGATGGCCTGGAGCAGTTCGGCGTCCTGGATCGGCCTGTCGAGGTAGAGGGCCTGCTCGATCGGGGCGTCGAACCCGGTCAGAAGCATGGACTTCACGATGAGGAAGGCGATCGGCGGCTGTTCCGCCTCGCTCCATGGGTTCGCGTCCGACGCGGATGCCGTCCTTCGGGGCGGCCGTGCGCTGCTCCAGGGATTCGCGCCGGACGCGGCGGACGGGGGCGCCGGCTCGCTCCAGGGATTCATTCTGATAGCGCCGCCACCCACGGGGTCGGGCTCAGGCACATGCTCGATCACCCACGGGTTGTCCGGGGGCAGCTCCGGGAAGGGCTCCAGGAACCGCTCGATGTGCTCCTGCTGCCGCACCGGATCGGTCCACTCCCGCCACAGTCCCTGCTTCTGCTCGCTGCCCGCCGAGATGACCGGTACGAAGTCGATGCGCCGCAGCAGCTCCTGGTACTGCCAGGCCCGCAGCAGCACGAGTTCGTCCCACGAATAGTCCTTCAGGTCCTTGTGCCGCAGGGTTGCTGGATCGAACTCCCTGACCCGTTCCAGCAGCTCGGCCCGCGCGTCGTTCAGCATGTGCCGGTAGAGCACCACCGCGTGTCGACTGACGGCCGCCACCTGTGCCTTGAAGCCGCCGGTCAGCGGCCCGGTGACGTAGTGCTCCAGCATGTCCATGGCCTTGCGGCGGATCAGTGGCAGGGACTCGGCGACATCGCGGCTGGTGGGCTTCAGCCCGTTGCGGAACTTGTCTTTGTCCTCTTCCCGCAGCCCGGCGACGAGGTCGTCGAACTTGGCGTTGAGGTCGTCCTTCTCCTTCACCTCGGCCGACCCCGTACGCCCCTCGTACCGGACGGGCACGACGACCTTGTCCCGCTCCGCCTCGTCCATCAGGTAGGAGTCGAGGAACTTGTCGTCCGGCTCAAGCCCGAAGATCCGTCCGGTGTCGGTCAGCCGGCCCTTCATGATCGGCGTGCCGGTGAACCCGATCCGCGCGGCATTCGGAACGGCATCCCGCAGGCACGCGTGCAGCACGGAGGTGTGCGACCGGTGTGCCTCGTCGACGAGCACCAGCACATGCGTCGACGTACTGCACTCCGTGAACTGGCGTCGTACCTCCTCGACGGCCGCCGCGTCCGGGGTCGGGTCGGCGGCGGCTTCCGCGTCACCGCCCTCGTCGAGGCGGACCTGCGCCGCCGCGAACTCGGCTGCCGGGTCCCGGTCGTCGTCGGCGGCCGTCTCCCCCACGACACCGGGGATCCGCCCGAGAAACTTCTGGATCATCGTGAAGATGACCGCACGCCCGCCCGGTTTCCCGGCCCGCTTCAGCATCCCTTCCGCGTCGGCCTGGGACTTCGCGATCCGTACGGGGCTGCCGCTGATCCGCACCGCGGCCGAGAGCTGCTGCTCCAACTGCTTGCGGTCGGTCACGACGAGGATGGTGAACCGATTCAGCCGCGGATCCCGGCTCGTGTGCAGCCTCCGGGCGAGGAACGCCATCGTGAGGCTCTTGCCGGACCCCTGGGTGTGCCAGATGACACCGCCGCGCTCGTCGACCTCGGCGGCGGGGTCCTCGGGGGTGCGCCCGGTCCGCAGCTTGTGCACGATCTTCTCGACGGCCCGGTACTGCTGGTGCCGGCAGACCGTCTTGACGGTGACCGGCGGCTCGCCCTCCCTCGTCTTGACGGGAAGCTCGAAGACGTAGTGCCGCATGATGTTGAGCAGGTTCCGCGGCTTGAGGACGATGGCGACGAGCCTGTGCTGATCGGTGAGTTCCTGCCCCTCCCCCAACAGCCTCCGCTTGCCGTCCGCCCTCCTGGTCTTCTGCAGAGCGCGGGCCAGCGCCTCGTCGTCCTTGTAGTCCGGCGTCACACTGCGCCAGGCGGCGAAGTGCTCCTCGCTCGACGTGATCGTGCCGAGCGCGGCGTCGCTCCCGCTAGCCGCGACCAGCAGCTGCACGGACGCGAACAACTCGGGCACGCCGCCCGGCCGTTCATGGGGTTCGCGTGTGTCGTCGTCGAGCGGCACACCGGCATAGGCGCGCAGATCCCGGATCGCCGAGCCGACGGGGTCCTGCCGGTCCGGGCTCTTGCACTCGATGACGGCGACGGGAATCCCATTGACGAACAGGACAAGGTCGAGAACGACCTCCACCCCGTCGACCGTTCGCACCCTCAGTTGATCGACGACGAGGTACTCGTTCCTCCGCAGGATCTCGTCGTCGCTGAGCCCCTCCAACTCCCAGTCGACGTACTGGACATGAACGGTCTTGCCCTGGTGATGAACTTCGTGCCCGGTGGCCGGGGTTCCGCTCAGCAGCAGGCTCGTCACATCGCTGTTGACGTCCTTTAGCTTCTCCGTGGCGACATTGCGGGCCGTCCGCCACAGCGCTGCCACGGCGCTGCCGACATCGGCCGTGTCCATCCAGGCCTCGCCGGTGCCCGTGACACGGTTGAGCCGCCGGATGGCCGAGCTGAGGCGTTTGACGAGCAGTACGTCACTGTAGCCGCGGTCATCATCGCCGTCCGGATCGGCGAGATCAGGCCCGTGGACGTGCTTCCACCCCATCGACGTCAGCTGGTCGATGATCGGCTGCTCGACCTCGTCCAGCTCGACGGTGCCCCGTGCCATGTACTCGCGCCCTTCCCCGTTCACACTACGTCCCGGCTGATGGTCCTGGCCGTTGTTCTATTTTGCGGCAGGTGAGGCGAAGGGGAGGGCGGAGTCGGACAGTTCAGGCGAGTTCAGGCCAAGCGTGAGGGCGCCGGGGCTGGAGCCTGAGGTGGATCGTGCCGGGCGGCGAGGGTGCGGCGGAGGTGTGTGGCGTTTCGCTGTACGTCGGCGGGGGTGAGCGGTGTGGGTGGCGGCGCGGTGGGGTGGGTGCCGGTTTCGGGCCGGTACGGCGTTTCCGGCCCGCCGGCCGTTCCAGGGCGGCATGCCCGGCAAAGGCCTCCTGGCAGGGCTTCCGGGCGACCGGGGACGCCGCAGTCGGTGCACTCCATGAGTGTGCGGGGCGCCGGGCGGGGAGGCTGAGCATCCGTCGCAGGGGCGGGTCGCTCGGGCGGCAGCTTGTCGATGAGCCTGCGGCGGACGAAGGCCCCGGGCGAGTGGACCTGCTCGGGCAGCCCGGCGGCCAGGGTGCGCACGAGGTAGTCGACAGTCACGCCGCGCGCGAGCCAGTCACCGGCCAGCGCCGCGAGTGCTGCGCAGTCGGCGGAGGAGAGGGCCAGGCGCGGGTCGTGGAGGCCGAGGCGGGCGAGGGCATCGTAGGCGGTGGAGGTGGAGGTCCGTTCCGCCGAGGGCTGCTGCGGCCTCGGCTGCAACTCGGGCTGTGTCCCGGGCTGCGGTGAATCGTCGTGTGACGGTACGACGGGAGGCGGTACGTCGGTGGCGGCGACCCCGGGCTCGGAGGCCGACGAGGCGAGAGCTGATGCCTCAGGCGCGATCGGTACGTCCGTCGAGTTCGGCCTCGGCCCGCCGCCGTACCCGGCGCAGATGCCCGGCCCGCGACAGCTCGTTGAGCGCGCTGCGGACGCTCGCCTGACCATAGAGGGGCTGCGCCTTGGCGATGGTCTTGGCGTCCATCGCGGCGTGCTCGCAGAGCCGGTCGAGGAGTAGGGCGAGGTAGGCCTCGCGGGCGGGGAGGTGATCGAAGTCGCCTCGGCGCGGAGGCTTCTGGTCCGGGGCGGAACGCTTGCCGTAGCCGGGCTTGGCCATGGGATGCGCTGCGGGCGCGGGCAGGGCAGCGCTAGAGTTTTCGTAAGCCACGAGATCGCTCGTTTCGATCTTGGGGTGAGACCCCGGCGGGTGCTGGTAACACCCGACCGGGGTTGTTTGTTGTGGCGAACGCTAGACGGCAGCGACGCCGTGTCGCAAGCCGATCACGAATAGTCATGTCGGCTGGTATGCGAGGGAGTTGCGACACAGGTAGGGCGGGAGGGTGGGTTGAAGCAACCACCCATTCCTTACAAGAGGCTCGGGTCTCGGGGCTCGAAGCCCGAGGCTCAGGCTCCGGCGGCGTACGCGACGAACGAGGTCCAGGCGTCAGCGGGGACGGCGAAGCGGGGGCTTCGAGCGCCGAGCTTCGAGTTGCGGACGTGGATGGTGCGGGGGCAGGCGGCGACTTCTACACAGGCGTCTTCGAAGTCGCTACTGTGGCTGGACTTGCGCCAGGTGTAGGCGACTTCGAGGCACGCGCTGCCCGAGGAGTCGCTGTAGCTCGACTTGAACCACGTCAGTTCGGCGCTCATAGCTCCTCCGCCAACTTCCTGATGAACCGGGCAGACCCCTCAACGCTAAGCGCCTGCATGCGGATCATGCCATGCCGTTGCATGAGGGTGCTGAGTTTGTCCCCGCTGCCGTACAGCGCACCCGTCTCCTGACCGTCGGCAAATGCGTACTGCTCGTGATCGGTCGTCTCCACCAACACGATAGGACCGCTGAGCGCTGCCGCTGGAGCACCACTGAATGGCAACACCTGGATCGAGACGTTGCGCTGCTGCCCCACTTCCAGGAGCCGCTCAAGCTGTCGCCGCATCACGCCTTCACTACCGACCACAGCACGCAGCGCGGCCTCGTGAAGTACGAAGCTGCACAACGCGAGCGGCTTACTGGTCAGCTTCTCCTGCCGTCTGAGCCTGGCAGCAACTCGCTCGGCCACTGTCTCCGCGTCAAGCGGCGGGCAATCATTGCCGATCAACTCCTGTGCGTACTCCCCGGTCTGCAGCAGCCCTGGAATCAGCATCGGCTCGTACCACTGCACTGTGATTGCCTCGGCCTCGATCGCCATGTACTCCTGGGACCGCGCCGGGAAGGGTTCAGGAACTCCTGCCCAGCCAACAACTTCCCTCGCGCCCCGCACATCTGATCCGCGACCTGCAACAGCCCCAGCGTCGGCCGCCGCCTCCCGCACTCCATGGACTTGACGTACTCGTAGTCATAGCCGGCCTCGTCGGCGAGCCGCTGCCGACTGACACCCGACTCCTCGCGCCACAGCTTGATCTGACCTCCGCAGTACCGCCAGTTCTGCTGCGCCTGCTGGGACTCCCCCGTGGCCACGGACTCACCCGCCTCCCGTAGACACACCGTGTACAAGCACGCTGTGTACCCGTTCCGCTACTCCCGAGGCTACGCGCCAGCCACCAGCCTGATCACTGCAAATGGCGAAGACTCACCCCCCAAGGAACGAAGAGCGCATGCCGACGCCGCCCCCAGGCCTCACTTCCATTCCCCAGGACATCGAATGGCGCCTGCCCCGCCACTCCCGCAGCGTGGGCAGAGCCCGAACCCTCCTGCGCGAGCAGGCCACTTCATGGAAGCTCCCGGCCGAGCTGACGGAGACGGCGGTACTCCTGCTCAGCGAGCTGATGACGAACGCGTACCGCCACGCGAAGGTCTCCCCGGGCCGAGAGATCTGGGCCCGCTGTCTCATGGCGGACGACCGCCTACGCGTCTCCGTAACAGACGCGAACGACACGCTACCGACGCCACGGGAAGCACGCCTGGATGACGAGACCGGCCGAGGCCTCACACTGGTGACCGTGCTGGCGGATGCCTGGGGCGCGGACCCCAGACCTTGCGGGATCGGCAAGACGGTGTGGTTCGAGCTCTCGCACAAGCCCACTGACGTCTCCGAGGACCTGCAGTGACACCTGACAGCGGTAGGCACTGGACGCCATCAGGTGCCGAGACCGACGACCCGGAGCGGATCACTATCCGGGAGGCACTGGCTCGCGGCCAGGCCCTCTACGACCGCCGGATGGCCTTGGGCTCACCTCGGCGGAACTGGCCGAGCGGGCGGGGATGCCCCAGGACGAGATCGAGTGCATCCAGGAGGGCGGAACACAGGCCACGGTCGGCCTGCTGCGCGTTCCGGCTGCCGCCCTCGATGCCGACGTACGACTCACGGCCGGACACGACATCGGTTCACTATCGTTCGAGGCGCATGCTGCATGATCGCATCGTGAGCTTCGAAAAGTCCTGCCTCGCTCCCAAGTACCAGTCCTACACGGCGCCCGGCACACGCACCCTTCCAGACAACAAGTCATCGACCAACCCTTGCCTGACCGTACGGAGCTTTGCCAGCCTTAGATCTTCCTGTTCAAGTCGCTGGTCAAAGCTACTTACAGCAATTAGAAGCTGCTCCTGATCCTGAATGGAAAGAGCAGGCAGAGAGATCGCCTGAATCGATCGGCCGGAAATCTTCACCATACTCTCAGAGGTCCCCTGAGCGAGAGCACGGATCTGTCGCCTAGCGCACTGCGACCTAAGAACCACCTCTAGAGCTTCAGCGCTCCAGCCTTCAGCCGGGGTAAGGCGCATCATCAAATCGGGATAGATAGATGGGGTGCCACTGCCTCGATATACCCCTGCGAGGCCGACTAGGTCCCTCGTGTTCGCTCGGCTCATTAGGAGATCTCCATCACGGAGCATGGCGTAATGGCCGGGCATGACCGTCGGAGGAGCGTTCTTCAACTGCCGAGGCGCAAAGCCGTCCGATGTCAGGCATCCCAGCCCGAGCACCTGCACCCCGGTCCACTCCTGCGTCGCTGTGGGCGAGTATCCATTCCGAGGTGCGCCACTGAGTACTTCTCCCAATGACACGCCCCACACACTGCGTGACAGCAACGCTTCAACTACACCCGCGCGCGTTGCGCGCAGTTTCGTGATCGACTCTTCCATGAGTCGCTCTTCCGCAGACGATGCCGCGATCATCTCAACGATGTACTGCTGCTCCGCGAGAGATCGCACAGGGAAGAGAAGCTTCGCGAACCGATCCCCTCCTAGATGCGCAATACTTGTAGTCTTCTTGGCGATCGACGCGAACACACCTGTACTCAGCCACCGACTAAAAACAGCCTGCGCATACTCAGGAAGAACCAGACCACCAGCCCGAAACCGCACAATCGTGTTCTGAAAGCAGAATGCCGCTGCAGGCCCCCGATAGATGGCACTACGCCCGACGAGTTCGAGACTCTGCCCCTCATTCAGCAGAATATCTCCTGGCTGCAGCGCATACGCCTCGCGTTCGCTCTGCGTAAAGCCCATCAACTTGACGTCGGAATAGTCGATACGGCCGTCAAGCACATTCGCGACCCTCAGATAGGGAAACTGCTCACCGTTGGCCCGACTCGACGGCGAAAGCTGCTTCCCCATGCGCACATCACCGACCTCGCCCACAGGGAGCCAGCGAATCGAGTCCTCAGCCGACATACCCAAGCTCCTTCAGGAACCCGTCCAACGCCTGCGCAGCTTCCAGCCGCCGACCCTCGATATCCCGCAAGGAAACGGCGTACTTCCCCTCCCAAACCCGATACGCCTCAGCCAACTCCCGCTGCCGACGCACCACATGCCCGCCCAGCTTCCCCGCCAGGTCATCCCGCAGAATCCCGAGCACCACGTCCCGCTCCCCCGCAGCCTCGGCCAGCTTCTTCCTCGCCCGGATGAGGCGCGCCACCTTCACGGCGCCGCCCTCACCAGGGCCATCACCGTCAGCGCCGTTCTCCGCATCCGTACCCTCAACCGGACTCGGAACCGGAATTTCCAACAACGCCCCCTGCCCAGCCTCCTCCGCAGCCAGAGCCCGCCGCCCCTTGGTGGTACCCCCAGCCCTCGAACGACCGCCCCCCACCTTCTTCTTGGCCTTCTCCCGCTGCTCGGCCTTCTTCCGCTGGACTGCCGCGACCGGCCAGAAGTCGTCCTCCAGCTCCTCGATGGCCTTCTTCGCCTCGGACCGCTGCTTCGTCAGCTCCCGCATCTCGGCCTTGCTGAGCACCGCCTCGATCAACGCCGGGTCGATCTCGGCAGACCCCTCCGAGTCGGCGTCCGGTGACTCCGCCGCGGCCCGGGCCTCCTCCAGCGCGGCCTCGGCCTCCTGCGCGGCCTTCACCTTGGCGTCCAGGTCCGCGTGGGTGCGCTCCGCGGCGGCCAGGTCGTCCAGGAAGTCGGGCGCGATGGCCGCGACGACCTTGTGGTCGTAGGCCTGCCGCCGCTCCGCCGCCGTACGGTCGCGTGCTCCGCCCGTGCGCGGGTCGGGCTCGGGGGCGAGCATGGTCAGGACGGTCTCGACCCAGCCGTCGACGACGCCGCCGAAGCCGTTGACCGACAGGGCCTTGAGGTCGTTCTTGGCTTCGTGCCACCAACCGGCGACCGCGCCCGCCAGCGCGTACCGATCCAGGACGCCGACCGCGAGCAGGCTTTGCCGGAAAGAGTCGATCAAGTCGGCGCGCAGACGGGCGAGTTGGGCCTTACGTTCGTGCTCCGTGCGTTCGTCGCCCTCGATGGGCTCCAGGTTCGCGATCTGGTCGGCCTCTGCCTTCCACCACTCCTCGAAGGCGGTCCAGAGCTTCTGCTCCCGCCCGCTCGCCAGCTCGGCCAGGCGGGACGCGTCCGGTCGTTCGCCCTCGGGCAGGAAGTCGACGTACTCAGGATCGTCGGCCCGTATGTCGAACAGGTCCTGAACCTTGATCTCGTACGCGTCGAGGAGTTCCTTCTTCGCCTCGATCTCGGCGACCGGGACACCGCCCATCAGGTGGGCCCGTACGTCCTGCGGCTCGGCCGGCGGGGTGTTGTCGACGTAGCGGCGGATGTTGAGGTTGTAGCCGTTCTCCGCCAGGTCGTCGCGCCCGACCGCGCGTGCGAAGCCCTCTACGTCCTCGAAGGTCTCGTCGTCCTGGAACGCGCGGAAGGTGGAGACGATCTTCTCGATGTGCTCGGGGAGCAGGACGTTCTGGGCGCGCTCCGCGTGGAACTCGCGGCCCGCGTTGATGAACAGCACCTGGTTACGGCGGTCCGGGCGCCTCTGCGCCGGCGGGCGCAGCGCGATCACGCACGCCGGGATGCCCGTCCCGTAGAAGAGGTTCGGCGCGAGTCCGATGACCGCTTCGATGAGGTCAGCCTTCAGGAGGTTGGCGCGGATCTTCTGTTCCTCGCCGCCGCGGAAGAGTACGCCGTGCGGCATGACGGTGAAGACGGAGCCGTCCCGCTGCTTCACCATGTCCAGCATGTGCTGGAGGAACATCAGGTCGGCTTTGCCGCGCTCGGAGGTCTGGCCGTGCGGCATGCGGCTCAGCAGGTTCGGTACCTCGGACTGTTTGTAGTCCATGGAGAAGGGCGGGTTGCTGAGCACCAGGTCGAAGTCGCGCTCGGGGTGGAGTGGGTTGGTGAGCGTGTCGCCCGTTCTGAGGGAGAAGTGCTTGGCCCCGTGGAAAAGCATGTTCATCGTGGCCATGACCCAGGAGCCACTGTTGGCGTCCTGTCCGGCCAGCCTCAGGTCCTTGGAGTCCTCGCCGTGCTCGTCGACGTACTCCATAGCGTGGATCAGCATGCCTCCGGAGCCCACACACGGGTCGTAGATCCGCATGCCGCCGTGCGGGCGCGCCAGCTCGACCATCATGCGGACCACCGCACGCGGGGTGTAGAACTCGCCGCCCTTGCTGCCTGCCGTGTCCGCGAAGTCCTTGATCAGATACTCGTACGCGGCGCCGATCATGTCGGGGAACTCGAAGTCCTCGCCACGCAGCCGGATGCTGCCGAAGTGCTCGATGAGCGACCGGAGCCGGTTGTCGGCCAGGGCGGCGGCTGAGCCCTTGCCGCTGCCTCCGCCGCCGATGCGGTTGAAGTTGACGTGGGCGAACAGGCCACGCAGTTCGCTGTTGCCCTTCTGGCGCTCCAGCGCGTCGAGGGCGGGCTGGAGGTACTCCGTGGCGACGTCGTCGACGGCCCCGGCCAGCTTCTCCCAGCGGGCCTCCTCAGGCACGAAGATGACTCCGCGCGGGCCGTACCACTCGTACTGCTCTGCCTCGTCCTTCGCGTCCTCGGGGCTGTCGCCGGCCTCCAGTCGCTCCTTGATGATCGCTTGCTGGGCGGCCTCGAACTCGTCGTTCACCCGCTTGAGGAAGAGGAGTACGAAGATGAAGTCGCGGTACTCAGCGGCGTCCATCGTGCCGCGCAGGATGTCCGCCGCCGCGAAGAGATGGCGTTCCAATTGCGCGAGCGTGAGCTTGGCCACGTACGGCACTCCCTGTGGTGACTGGCTTGTCCGGCTGCATCGGGAAGCCTACGGCTTCTCACGAGTCAGGGATCACCACATCCCATCAAGAGCACATTGTGAGCGGATGTGCCTTTCCGTAATCACGAGATTCTTGCTTCCGTACGTCAACCGGCACCAGGTCAGCTCACAAAACCGACCGAGGTCCGGTCGGATTCCAGGTCCTTCATCATGGTCCGCTTGATCAGGTCGATCTTGGCCAGCTGAGCGTGCCGCAGTTCACGCTGCTCGGCGAGTGCGGTCACCGCATCCACGATGCGCTGCTGTTCCTCAAGACCCGGCAGTTCGATCTCCACGTTCAGCAGTCGGCCGGCAGGCAGGTCGTACAGCTCGTCGCGGCTCTCACGCGCCTGAGCATAGAGACGGGGGTGTACCGAGCGGTGTGAGAGCCAGGCCGCCAGATATCCCGGCAGGACGCGGGTGGCGTCCGGCAGGAGCCTGAGGACGCTTCCGCCGTATGTGGCGTTGGGAAGCTGCTCATTCCAGACGATCGCACGGTATCCCCGGGCTGCCGTGACACGAGCCGTCAGCAGAACGTCGCCGACTGTCAGGATCTCCGAGAGTCTGGGAGGGGAGTCCGCACGCCGGTAACGGAGCCCGGCCGCCACGAAGCCGCGCTCGGTGAGGTGACGAGCCTCCACTGCGGGGACACCGTTGGGCTCCTCACTCAGGCGACCGGATGTTCCGGTCCTGGCGGTCTTGATGACCTCTCCGAGGGTGCGGCGATCAACTCGGCCGTCGGTCTCGGACGCGGCGTCGAGCACCGGTAGCAGAATCATCAACTCGTCCACGTCCAACTTGGCCAGGGCCCCTTCGACAGTCTTCTCCGTGTCTGTCAGGGCATGGACCCGCTGTGCGGTCTGGCGCCGTCTGTCCGCCACATCCGCGCCGGCCAGGGAGGAGAGATCCCACGCGCTCTGCTGGGACCACGGGTTGTTCTGGAGGAAGCTGGCGCTCGGGCCGGTCAGCTGGGACTCGATCTCACGGAACGACAGCCCGTACTTCTCCTGCCACCTCTCGTACGTGTCGACAAGCTCCCTTCGCCTCGACGCGACCAGGGCATCGAGCCTGCTCGTCAGACCTTCCCGAAGCGCGGACAGGTCCTCCTCCGGCGGCAGCGGACAGCCCCGTCGCGCCAGGGTCCTGAGATGGGGGCCGACCTCACGCCACCAGTCCGTGAACGCCCCGGAGAGGGAATACGGAGCCAGGATGCTCGACGCTCCCATCAACTCGGCGTAGGCCTTGAGTAGTTGGCGCTTCACGAGACCCGTCCGGTTGTTGGACGTCTCAGCTCCGCTCTGGGCTGGTGCAAGCCCTGCGATGTGCCTCTGTGCCAGCCCCCACCACTGATCAAAGGCGGCGAGCAGGCGCTGCTCGCTGTCTCGGGCCAGTTCTGTCAGCGTTCGGGGGTCCGGCCGCTCGGGCGGCGGCAGGAAATCCATGTAGGCCGGATCTCCGTATCGCGCGGTGAAGAGCTGGCGTGGCGCGATTCCGTAGGCTCCCAGCAGCGCTTCTTTGTCATTGATCTCGGCTACCGGCATTCCACCGCTCAGGTGGGCCTGTATGTCCTGCGGTTCCGGTAGCGGGGCGCTGTCAACGTACCTGCGGATATTGAGACTGTCGTCATTCTCGGAGAGATACGACCGGTCCACGACCCGAGCGAAACGGCGGACATCTGCGAAACCTCGAACTGCGGAAGCGATCTTCTCGATGTGTTCCGATCGCATCAGGTTCTGCGCGAGCCCACGTTCGTATTCACGAGAGGCATCGATAAACAGCACCTTGCCGCGCCGTTCCGCCGTCTTTTGCCCGGGAGCACGCAGGAGCAGCACGCAGGGCGCGATTGCCGTCGACGAGAAGAGGTTCGGCGCGAGACCGATGACAGCCTCGACCACGTCAGCGTCCAGCAGTGCCGTGCGCGTGGCCTGGTCTCGCCCGCCACGGAACAGTGGACCGTGCGTAACCACCGTGCAGACCGATCCCCCACGCCGGGTCACCAGTCCGAGCATGTACTGGAGAAAACCCCAGTCCGCCGGGCCCCTTTCGGAAACCGGTCCGTACCGTGCGTACTGTCCCACCGCCTGTGCCTGGTCCGCCCGAAGGGACAGGCCGAACGGCGGCACACTGAGAACGAGGTCGAACTCACCTGACTCCGACGGAGCCGACAACAGGGAATCACCGCGCTCAACGGCAGGGTCCTGGATCTGGTGAAAGTACAGGTTCAGGCTGGCGAGTTCGGCGGTCGAGGCGTCGATGTCCTGCCCGGCGAGCGCTGGCGGTGGGGCATCCCTCCCCTGCTCATCCACGTACTGCTTGGCGTGCAGAAGCATGCCCCCCGTTCCGCAGAAGGGGTCATAGATCCGCATGCCAGCCTGCGGCTGGGCGACTTCAGTCAGCAAGTGGACCAACTCGCGAGGTGTGTAGTGCTCTCCCGAGTGGCGCATCGACGCCTCAGTCGCCTTGAGGAAGGACTCCATGGCGTCGCCGAGCATCTCGGGATAAGCAAGAGCTGCGAAGTCGAGTCGCACTCCGCGGATTGCCTCGATCAATCTCTCTTGAGCCGCGTCATCCATCCGTCCGACGGCGGCGGCCGCCCGTCGAAGGAGTCCGGCGATCAGCGGAGGACGATCGCTCTCCTCGCCGGTCGCGCCCAGCACCCGAAGTGCCTGGTCTTCCAGCATGCGAGGCAGAGCACCGCCCGCGCCCGTCCCCCTAGCCCCGGTGATGCGGCGCCGGGATTCAGCCCATCGCTCCTGGTCGAACTCATCGAGCGCGTGCTGCGAGAAGAGCATGGCGAGGACCACGTCTGGCCGGTCCCGATGATCACTGACAATGCGGGGCACCGCTTCCATGGCGTTACGGAGAGCGCGCTCCACGTCATTCGGCACAGTGAAGTTCAAAGCCACGCTCCCCGCCGTCTCTCGCTTCTCCCACAGCGCGGCGCCCTCCGCCACGCTCGAAGACAGTTGGCTCAGTAGTCGACCACGTCCAGGCCTTCCTCAACGAAGCGCCAGACGTCGGTATACGGGTCCCAGCGGTTCTGGTCAGAGCCGGTGTGCACGGAGTTGATCTGCTGCGCGTACTGGCGAGCCTTCTTGTAGTTGCGCGCCAGCTGCCCCGATTTGATCCGCTTGGCGTCCTCCGGAGAGACAGCCCGGCCATTGGGGCCGTATGTCTGGAGAAAGCCGGGCTGCCGCTTGAGGCGGGCGGCGACATCGTCGCAGACACCGCCGAAGGTGCTCGTGTAGTTCTGATAGTGGAGCAGGCGCCACAGCTCGAAACAGGGGTGAGAGTAGGCGACGTGCACCCCTGCCTTCTTCGCCCGTGAAAAGGCCGTGGGGATGTCCTTGTGCTGATCCCGGTCGAACAGACACCAGACCTGAGGCCAGTTCCAGTCCTCGGGTTTCAGGCCGGCCTTCTTGGCGGCCTTCTGCACTTCGACCAGCTTGTCGATGGCGTCTTCCACGAGAGGCAGGGGCTTGCGGCGGCTCGACGAAACTGCGGCGTTCTCGATGGAGTGATTGATCCTGCGCCCCTGCTGCGCGCGGGTCCCGTGCCCCATCACGTACTCGACGAACTCCGGCTCGGTGACCTCGCCCTCCGTGAAGACGTACACCTCACGAGGCCGGTCACCGGCTCGTGGCTTCTTGCCGCGGCTTATGCCGTCCCGCCCCTTGACCCTCGCCATCAGGAACGCTCTGCCTCCCCTGCCAGTGCTGTCAGCACCCTGCGGCCGATTTGCCCTTGAGTCACACGCGGGACCGCGCCGAAGGCGCCCGCGAGGTAGGAGTCACTCAGGTCTTCTTCAGGCCCAGGGTCGACATCGCTGAGCGGATACAGCTCCGTGGCTCCGCTGTCGTCCTTCTCCGTCAGCCAGACCTGCCCGGATTCCAGTGGGCGACCGCCCCTTGGGCTCTTGAGCAGCGACGGGTCGTGCGAGGTGAAGACGAGCTGTGCGCCCTTGGTGTTGACCCACGGAGCTTGGAAGAGCCGAACGACTTCGGCCGCGAAACGAGGGTGGAGGCTGGCATCCAGTTCATCGATGAGCAGGACAGCGCCTCGGTCCAGCGCCAGCAGCAGAGGTCCGATCAGCGCGAACCAAGAACGCGTGCCGAACGACTCGCGCTGCCAGTCGAAGGCGACAGGCTCACCGGTGTCGCTTCCGTGGAGAAGACGAACCCGTGGGCTCTGTCCCGGCTGTTGCTCCACTTCGGCGCCTCTGATGCCGAGATCGGCTACCCGGAGCAGTTCCTCGATACGGTCACGGGACGTCTCGTTCAGAAGCTCACGAGCCGTGAAGGCTTCGCGCTGACTGCGCTCGGTCTCCGGGGTGATATCCCATAGGTTCTGGTTGAACCAGGTGTAGATCTGGGTGAGTTGAGGGTGGTTGTCGTTGGCGGCTCTGCTGAGCAAGAGGGCGTTGGGGCGCGTCGTACGGGCCAGGAGGGCACGGTCCTGGATGCGGTCGCCCGGGAAGTCGAAGACGTTGCCGCGCGTGGCGTCGCGATCCAGCCACACCTGACGCCGACCCTTGGGGTACGAATGCAGCCACTCGGACTCCACCCTCGTCGAGCCGAGCTCGAACCCGTAAGTCCACCGAACTCCGTCTTCCAGGACGAAGTCGACTTCGTAGAAGGTGCTTTCGGTGGCCGACTTGGGGTCGAGTGCGAACTCCTCCCTAGGGATACCCTGGTAGGACGTCCACCCCCCATACGACCCGAGGACAGCTTCCTTCATCTTCATGAGGGCCGTGATGACGTTCGACTTGCCTGATGCGTTGGCGCCGAAAATGCCGAGAACCGGGTAGACCCGGAGCGTCTTTCCATCGGAGAGCGTCAGCTTGCGCGCCGCGTCCGATTCATCGCCCTGCGGGACCACGAAGGACAGCTCTTGCTCGTCCCGCAGCGATCGCACATTCGCCGCGCGGAATCTCAGCAGCATGCCGCCCTCCTCTCGTCGCGCACAGAGTAACCGGGTGATCGCTCACGCAGCTACCGGATGGTCAGACCAGCCGCCGTGCCGTCGCCCACCGGGTCAGCTCATGCCGGTTGGACAGCTGGAGCTTCCTCAGCACCGCGGAGACATGGGACTCGACCGTCTTCACGGAGATGAACAGCTGCTTGGCGATCTCCTTGTAGGCATAGCCACGGGCGATCAGACGCAGCACCTCGCGCTCGCGCTGGGTGAGGCGGTCGAGGTCCTCGTCCACGGGCGGGGCGTCCGTCGAGGCGAAGGCGTCCAGAACGAACCCGGCGAGCCTCGGCGAGAAGACCGCGTCGCCTTCCTGCACACGGAAGATGGAGGCGACCAGGTCCGTGCCCGTGATCGTCTTGGTCACGTAGCCTCGCGCGCCGCCCCGGATCACGCCGATCACGTCCTCCGCCGCGTCCGAGACGGACAGGGCGAGGAAACGGACGGGCTGCTCGGTGTCCGCCATCAACGGGGCGCAGCGGCGCAGCACTTCGACCCCGCCGCCACCCGGGAGGTGCACGTCGAGGAGGACGACCTCGGGCCGGGTCGCGGTGATGACCGTGACCGCCTGGTCGACGTCCGCGGCCTCGCCGACGACTTCGACGCCGGTCTGCTCGGTCTGTCCGATCTCGGCCTGTACGCCGGTACGGAACATGCGGTGGTCGTCGACGAGGACCACGCGGACCCGGCGCTCGCCGCCGCCCGCCTTGGCGGACTCGGCCGACTCCGCCGCTCCCGCCGTACCGCTTGCCTCGGTCGGGTCGCTCATGTCGTCTTCTCCGCCCTCTCCATCTCCAGCTCGACCTCAGTGCCGCCGTCCGGCACGGCACGCAGCCGGGCCGAACCGCCGTTGCGCTCCATGCGGCCGATGATCGATTCTCTGACACCCATACGGTCGGCGGGTATCGAGTCGAGATCGAAGCCCGGTCCGCGGTCCCGGACGGACACGAAGACCGTCTTCCCCTCCACTTCGGCGAAGACCTGGACGGCGCCGCCCTCGCCACCGTACTTGGCGGCGTTCACCATCGCCTCGCGTGCGGCTTGCATTTGTGCGGCGATTCTCTCGTCGAGCGGGCAGTCGCCGACCACGACGACCTCTATGGGGACGCCGTGCTTGTCCTCGACCTCGGCCGCGTTGCGCCGCACGGCGTCGGCGAGGGTGGTGGGTTCGTCGGCCTCGTCCTTGCCGGTGCCCTCGGGTTTGTAGAGCCAGGTGCGCAGGTCGCGCTCCTGGGCTCGGGCGAGGCGGCGCACCTCGCTCGCGTTCTCCGCGTTGCGCTGGATCAGGGTCAGGGTGTGCAGCACCGAGTCGTGGACGTGCGCGGCGACTTCGGCGCGTTCCTGGGCGCGGATGCGCATCAGCCGCTCCTCGGACAGGTCCTGGGTCATGCGCACGAGGTAGGGACCGGCGAGGAGCGTTATCCCGACGAGGACCGCGAGGGCGGCCTGCAGGACCGAGCCGAGGTGGGCGGCGGAGCCCTGCAGGACGAAGATGCCGGAGACGCCGGCGGTGACCAGCAGCACCCCGCCCACGGCCCGCAGCAGGTTGAGCGTGCGCTTGCGGCGGCCGGCCTCGACCCAGCGGGCCCGGCGGGCGTTGTCCGCCTGGCGCCAGACGAGGGCGACGCCCGCGCCGACGAGCACGGCCGGCACGAGATACGCCTGGGCGCCGCTGCCCAGATTCACACTGCCGACGAAGACCATGGCCACGACGACCATGAGGAGCAGGGCGACGATCTGGCCCTTGTCCGGCTTGCGGGCGACGAGTCTGCGGCGGCCGTCGGGCGAGGTTTCCGTGCCGACGAGGGAGGGGGGCCGCTGGGCTTCGACGCCGCCGATACCGAGCGGCACGAAGAACCAGAACGCGGCATAGAGCAGAGCGCCGAGGCCGTCCGCCATGAAAAGGCCGACGAAGACCAGCCGCACCCAGATCACAGGCAGCCCGAGATGCCCGGCGAGCCCCCGCGCCACGCCACCCAGCCAGCGTCCGTCACTGCTGCGGTAGAGCTTGCGCGGCGGCCGCGGTTCCACGAGTGGCGCTGTTGCGGCTTCCGGCATGCCATCGATGTTCACACGCCCGGACGGCCGAGGCATCAGGGTCGACCCCCGAGACTCCCCTGATCTTCGAAACCCGTCCCCGTCGAACGCTTCCCCGCCGCCGGCTCAGGGCCGATATCAGGGTCCGGCCAGGGTCGTTCCGACTCCCGCCGAGGCACTGCGCCCGTCACCATGGACTCATGACAGATCACCAGCACGCCGCGACGGGTCCGGGACCCGGCTCCGGCCCACGCCCCGCCCCGGGCACCGGGCAGGACGCCACGGACGCGCCCGGCACCGAGGGAAAGGAGCCTCGCGCGTACGAGAAGGGGGGCGCGCAGGCGCCCGGCCCGACCACGGCATCCGAAGCGAACGACGCACCCGCCGCGACCGGAGGTGAAGGGACGACCGCCGCGACCGGAGCCGAAGAGGCGGCCACCGCGCCCGACCAGCCCGCCGACGCATCCGGCCGGCCGACCAACACACCCCGCCCACCCACCGACGCACCCGCCCAGCCAGCCGACGCAACCGCCCAGCCCGCCGACGTCCCCGGTCCGCCTCACCGCTTCCGGCGGGATCGGTCGCACAAGATGCTGGCCGGGGTGTGTGCCGGGCTCGGGCGGCAGTGCGACATGGATCCGGTGATCTTCCGGATCACGCTGGCGGTGCTGTCGGCGACCGGTGGCCTCGGTCTCATCTTCTACGGCTTCGCCTGGCTCTTCGTCCCGTACGAGGACGAGGAGCAGAACGAGGTGCGCAAGCTGCTGACCGGCAGGGTCGACGGCCAGGCGCTGACGGCCGTGCTGTTCGCGCTGGTGGGCTGCGGGGTGTTCTTGACCCTGCTGAACAACGGCGGGGTGCTGACCTTCGCCGTGGTCCTCTCCCTGCTCCTCGCGGGCGCCGCCTACTGGTCCCGGCACCGCGGCACGCCCGACCCCGACCCCCTGGCCGCCCAGGCGGTCGCGGACGCCCCGCCGGAGGCACAGGCCCCGCCCGTCCCCACCGTCTACCCGTCCTGGTGGCGCGACCCCATCGTCAAGGACGGCACGCACGAGGGCGGGACGGGCTATCTCTGGGGCCCGGGGGACTCCCACGCCCGCGACATCGCCGCGGCCGTCAACATCGGCCTCGGCCCATGGGGCAACAGCCCCGACGACATACGCCGCCGCACCCCCGTCCAGGCAGCGCGTCCGCGCGGCCCCCGCTGGATCGGCGGCTGGGTCTCCCTGCTCGCCCTCCTCGCCGGCGGCCTGGGCACCCGCCTCACCTGGGACGAACACCCCCTCGGCACCAGCCTCCAGACCGGGCTCGCCTGCGCGCTCATCGTCCTCGGCCTGGGCATAGCCGTCAGCGCGTTCCTGGGCCGCACGGGAGCCGGTTCGTTCTTCCTCGCGGTCTTCACGGCGAGTCTGCTCGCCGCGGCGGCCGCGATACCGAAGGACATCAGCACGCAGTGGATAGAGGAGACATGGCGCCCCACCGCGGTGGCGGACGTGCGGCAGCACTACGAGCTGGGCACAGGCGTCGGCACGCTCGACCTGACGGAAGTGCCCCTCGCCAAGGGCCGAACGGTCGACACGGGCGCCGACGTCGGCGTGGGCCGGCTGAAGGTGATCGTGCCGAAGGACGTGACCGTGAAGGTGACCATCGACGTGGGCGTGGGCGACATCCAACTGCCGGGCGACGAGCAACAGGACGTGGACGTGGAACCGGGCCGACACCAGGAACTGACCCTCACACCGCCCTCGGGCACCAAGAGCACCGGCACACTCGACCTCGATCTCCGGGTCGGCGTCGGACAGGCGGAGGTGAGCCGTGCTACGTCATGAGGTCCAGCCCGGCCGACTGGTCGCCGGCGCCTTCCTGACCCTCGCGGGCATCATCTACGCCGGCGACGCGGGCGGCGCCTGGGAGACACCGTGGTTCGCGGTGATACCGCTCGTCGTGATCGGCTTCTGCCTGGCAGCCACGGTGGGTGGTCTGACCCGGGGCATACGCCGCCGCAGACGCCGAACCGGCGCACCCGGCCCGACCGGGGCCCAGCCGCAAGCACCGGGCCACAACCCCACGCAGGCGGGCTGAGGGTTACCGAAATGCCCCCGTCCGCTGTCGTCGTCGCCCTCGTAGCGCGGCGTCCAGCGACAGCATGGGCGCGCCCGCGAGGACGAGAGGCAGCCAGGCCATCAGGTAGGCGAGGTCATTGCCGTAGTAGTAGGGCTCGGTGGCCCAGCTCACGGTCAGCCACAGACTGAGGGAGATGAGCGCACCGCCCAGCGCGGCGATGCGGGTGAGCAGGCCGATCAGTGTGCCGATGCCGACGGCCAGCTCGCCGAAGGCGATGGCGTAGCCGAAGCCGACGGGGTTCTTGAGCGCCTGGTCGACCAGGGCCGGGATCGCCGATGAGTCACGCACCGTACGCATCAGATCGCCGACGGACCCGGAACCGGAGTCCTTCATGAAGGCGCTGTCGGTGAGTTTGTCCAGGCCGGCGTAGATGAAGGTGACGCCGAGGAAGACTCGGAGCGGTAGCAGGGCGTAACGGGTGGCGGTGTCCCGCCAGTCGCGGCCGCCGTCGAGATAGGGGGAGTGCGTGTCCGTACGAATGCCGTGAGTCATCGCTCGTAGCCGCCTCTCGCCCGCTGTGACGTGACCCCTCAAATGACGATACGCACGAAGAGGCTGCCCCGCTCAACCTCGTCCAGACCAGTTTTTCCGACTTGGTCCAGCTTCCGCGTCACTCCGTCACATCGATCGCGTACCGATTCGTCTCGGCCCCCGCGGCCGTCACCACCTGAACGTCCAGCCGCCCGGGCTCCACGTCCACCGGCACCGGCACCGTGAGCACCGCGTCCGTGGGGTTGCTGAACCCGCCGGTCACCGGCACCAGCGGTACATGCACATGGACCGCACCGATCCGGACGACCATCCGCGCCAACCGGTCCGCGCCCTGCGCTCCCGGCGGCACGAATCCGGCTCCCCGGATCTCGATGTCGTCGCCGGTGCGGATGGGCGCGTCCAGAGCACCGGTCTCCCGGGACCGCACGACCGAAAGGATCACCGGCCGACCCCCTTCCGCGTACTTCCCGGCCACATACGTCGCCGCCGACACCAGCACCACGACCGCCAGCCCCCACGGCAGATCGGGCAGCTGATCCGGCCGTCGCGCCAGCCGCACCGCCGCGAACAGCAACGCGACCCCGCTGATCACGACGTACTGAAGGTCGGCGAACGACCCCCGCCCCGAGTCGTCCGTCAGCAGGTCGGCAGCCCGTGGCCGGTCCGCCCGTACCTTCTGCAGCCGTTGCCCCAGCACCCGCATCCCGACGACCCGCCGCACCAGCACCGCGATCCCGCAGACCACGGCGAGCACGGTCACGACCCCGGCACCCCGGGCGAGTTCGAGCCCGGCGATCAGCGCGTCCCGCTCCTCGTGCCCGGAGGCCGCCGCGAGACGGCCGGCCAGCACCAGCACTGCGTACGCCACGAACAGCACCCACGCCCCGGCCACCGCACGCGACGTGGACAGCCGGTTGTCCTCACCGATGACCGGCGCGAGCGCACCGCCGCGCGCCCGGTGGAACCACGAGGCCGCCGTCAAGGCACCGGCCACGACCAACGCGGCGAGCAGCCCGGCGGTCCGCGCACTCGTCCAGCCCGCGCCGATCGCGGTGAGCGCCTGGGCGAGCAAGAGCAGCAGGGCCAGCGCCCCCACGGCACAGGACGTATGCCACCACAGGCGGACGAGCCAGGCGTCGCCCTCGGCACGGCCGCGTTCGGCGACGAGTTCGGCGGACTGGGCCAACTCCTCGGACACCCACTGGCGGGAGGCCGAGGCGGAGTGCGCCACGGCGGCGGGCAGCCCTTGCCCCGCCGCGAACTCGTCCCGCTTCAGCAGGAATTCGGCGACGGCCCGCCGATGCCCCGCACGGGCCCCGTGCGGACAGTCACCACACGTGCAGCCACCCCGATGCCCACCCGTCGGCCCGCCCGAGTCAGCACCCCCACCCTGTCTCGCCTCCTGCACCGCCACGCATCCTCCTCAGACGCCATCAGATCCCGAACGAACACACGAACCCACGAACCGAACCGAACAACCCACGAACCGAACCCAAGAACCCACGAACCCGGCGAAAAGGCCCCCGACCCACGAATCCCCCACGACGACTGCGAATTGTGCCCTACCACACCCACCCCCCCATCCGGCAGGTCAGGTCACCGCGAGGGAAAGGGAGGCCCGCCGTGTTGACCCTGCTGCGAGAATTTCCCTATGGCCGAGATCATCCAGCGCGACGGGACCTGGGCCTTCGACGGCAGCACGGTCAGGATCACGCCGGGCCTGCACCGCTCCGTGCCACTGTTCCGGCAGACGTACGGAGAGATCGCCGTGCCGCTGGAGGCCGTCTCCGGCATCGTCTTCGAGCCCGAACGCAAGCGCGGCCGGCTCCGGATGCGGCTGAGGGAAGGCGCCGACCCCCTCCTCCAGGCGACGGGCGGCCGGCTGCCCGACGCGGCCGACCCGTACCGGCTGGTCGTGGACATCGACCGCTCCGGAGTCGCCGAGTACGTGGCCGAGGAGATCCGCCGCGCGCTGCTCCTGGACCAGATCCCGAGCGACCCGGCCAAGACCTATCTGCTGCCGGGCCCGCCGGTGCCCGTCTCGGTCCGCTCCTCCGACGGGACGGTCTCCTTCGACGGTACGCAGGTGCGGATCGACTGGTCCGACACCTCCGACCGCGTCAAACGCGCGACGGGCCCACGGATCATCAACATCGGCGACCTCGAACAGGTCGAGTGGCTGCCCAACTCCGGCTACGAGGACGGCTTCCTGCGCTTCGTGACCCGCGAGACGGTGTTCTCCAAACTGCCGCCGGAGAAGGACCCGTTCGCCCTGGACCTGTGGGGCAGCGCCCGCCGCGACCTGCTCACGGCCCTGGTCGCCACCGCGGTCACCGCGCGACTGCCGCACCCGTCGACCCGCACGGGCAGCGATTACGCGGACCGCCGCCAACTGACGGCCGCCGTACCGCCGCAGGCCGACCACCACGACGTACTCCTGCGCCGGCTGCGGGAACTGGGCGAACTGCACCGCGACGGCGTCCTCACCGACGAGGAGTTCGCGATGACCAAGGCGGCGGTGCTACGAGGCTTTTGAGCCGCCGCCACCCCCAACACGCCCTACGCCCTACGACAACAAGTCCGGCTCACTGCGGCTGACGTCCTGCCACAACGGCTGATAGTTGATCCACGCCACCAGATCCCCGCCCAACTGCTCCCGCGTGGCCACCGCGGCCTTGTGGTCGATGAGGAACGGCCGCCCGGCCGCCTTCGCCGTCAGCTGCACCTTGCAGGACCGCTCCAGCGACAGGAACCACCAGGCCGCCGCGTCGACCGAGTCCCCCACCGTCAGCAGCCCGTGGTTGCGGAGGATCAGCGCCTTGCGCGAGGCGAGCGCGTCGGCGATGCGGCGGCCCTCCTCGGCGTCGACGGCGACGCCGGTGTAGGCGTCGTAGAGGGCGTGGTCCTCGTAGAAGGCGCAGCTCTCCTGGGTGATCGGGTCCAGCAGATCGCCGAGGGCCGACAGCGCCCGCCCGTACACCGAGTGGCAGTGGGCGACCGCGACAACGTCGGGCCGGGCCGCGTGCACCTGCGCGTGGACGGTGAACGCGGCCTGGTTGACGTGATAGCGGCCCTCGATCACCTGCCCGTCGGCGTTGACGAGCACCAGGTCGCTCACGGTGACGTGCTTGAACGGCATCCCGAACGGATTGACCCAGAAGCAGTTGCTGTACTCCGGGTCGCGCGCGGTGATGTGCCCCGAGACACCGTCCTCGAAGCCGAGCCGCCCGAAGATCCGCAGCGCGCCCGCGAGCCGCTCCTTGCGATGCCGGCGCTCGTCGTCGACCGACTCGTGCATCGGCGGCATGGCGAACTGCAGCCGGTCGGTGGGCAGCGGCGTGGGCGGTGTGGGCCCGTGCATAGGTTCCTCCTGCACTGGGTTCCTTTACGGGGCGGAAGTTACCGTCGGTCAGCGCAGGAGAACAGGGGTGATGTGTAAAGAAGCAGCGTGCAATCGAAATCGGACAGAAGGTGTCGGGTATCGGCGGCACACTCGCCGTATGACAAAGAACTGGGCGGCCTTCGTCACCGCGGAACCCGACCTCGCCAAGACCGTCGAGGAGCGATTCGGCGCCTTCACCCACCACATCCTCGCCACCCTCCGCAAGGACGGCTCTCCCCGCACCACCGGCCTGGAGGTCCGCTTCCTGAACGGCGAGCTCTGGCTCGGCATGATGCCGGACTCCCGCAAGGCCCTCGACCTGCACCGCGACCCGCGTTTCGCGCTCCAGGCGAACCCCGGGGAAGGGCAGTCCATGGGCGGTGGCGATGTGCGGATCAGCGGGCGGGCGATCGAGGTCACCGACCCGGAGACCAAGGCCGGATACGGCGAAGAGGTGGAACCGCCGGAGCCGTTCCACCTCTTCCGCACCGCGCTGACGGAGGTCGTACGGACCTACGTCGAGGACGACAAGTACCTGGTCGTCGAGGTCTGGAAGCCCGGCGAGCCGGTGCGCGTCATCAAACGCACCTGAACACCGGAGAATCCGGGGTCACTCCCACTCGATCGTCCCCGGCGGCTTGCTCGTCACGTCGAGCACGACCCGGTTGACGTCCGCGACCTCGTTCGTGATCCGCGTCGAGATCTTCGCGAGCACGTCGTACGGCAGTCGCGACCAGTCGGCCGTCATCGCGTCCTCGCTGGAGACCGGGCGCAGGACGATCGGGTGGCCGTACGTCCGGCCGTCGCCCTGGACGCCGACGCTGCGGACGTCCGCGAGCAGGACGACCGGGCACTGCCAGATGTCACGGTCGAGCCCGGCCGCGGTCAGCTCCTCGCGGGCGATGGCGTCGGCCTCGCGCAGCAGGTCGAGCCGCTCCTTCGTCACGTCGCCGACGATACGGATGCCAAGACCCGGGCCCGGGAACGGCTGCCGCTGGACGATCTCGTCCGGCAGGCCCAGCTCCTGGCCGACCATCCGGACCTCATCCTTGAACAGCTTGCGCAGCGGCTCGATCAGCTGGAACTCGAGGTCTTCCGGCAGCCCGCCCACATTGTGGTGGGACTTGATGTTGGCGGTGCCGGTGCCACCACCGGACTCGACCACGTCCGGGTACAGGGTCCCCTGCACGAGGAATTCCACCGCCGGACCCTCGTCCGCGATGATCTCGGCCTGCGCCTGCTCGAAGACGCGGATGAACTCGCGGCCGATGATCTTCCGCTTCTCCTCGGGGTCGGAGACACCCTTCAAAGCGGACAGGAACCGCTCCTGAGCATCCACGACCTTCAGCTGTACGCCGGTCGCGGCCACGAAGTCCTTCTCGACCTGCTCGGTCTCGCCCTTGCGCATCAGGCCGTGGTCGACGTACACGCAGGTCAGCTGGGAGCCGATGGCCTTCTGTACGAGGGCGGCGGCGACGGCGGAGTCCACGCCGCCGGACAGCCCGCAGATGGCGCGCTTGTCGCCGACCTGCTCACGGATCGCGGCGACCTGCTCCTCGATCACATTGCCGGTGGTCCAGCTCGGGGTCAGCCCGGCACCCCGGTACAGGAAGTGCTCCAGCACCTGCTGGCCGTGCGTGGAGTGCATGACCTCCGGGTGGTACTGGACGCCGTACAGCTTCTTCTCGTCGTTCTCGAAGGCGGCGACCGGGACGACGTCCGTGGAGGCCGTCACGCTGAAGCCCTCGGGGGCGGCGGAGCAGGCGTCGCCGTGCGACATCCACACGGACTGCTCGGCCGGCGTGCCCTCGAAGAGGGTGGAGCCGGACTTGCTGACATGCAGGTCCGTACGGCCGTACTCGCGCGCCCCCGTGTTGTCGACCGTGCCGCCGAGCGACGTCGCCATCAGCTGGAAGCCGTAGCACATGCCGAAGACGGGGACGCCGGACTCGAAGATCTCGCGGTCGAGGCGCGGGGCGCCCTCCGCGTACACCGACGAAGGGCCGCCGGACAGGATGATCGCCGCCGGGTTCTTGGCGAGCATCTCCGCCACCGGCATGGTGCTCGGCACGATCTCGCTGTAGACCCGGGCCTCGCGGACGCGACGGGCGATGAGCTGGGCATACTGCGCGCCGAAGTCGACGACCAGGACGGTGTCGGGGGCGGCGGCAGCAGGGGTCGCTGATGACACGGGTTGCCTTCCGGCGGCTTGACAAGGGCTGTGCCACCGATTCTAACGGGGTATACGTGCACCCCTCCCGTCTCAGGATGCGAACCGGATTGGCCGTCACCGACGGCCACGTCATACTGACCCCATGCTCACGCACACGAAGACCTTCGTCTTTACCTATGGCACCCGGCCCGCCGGCTGCCATGGTCGTGCTGCTTGAGAGACTGACAAGCGACTCACCAGGCGCCCCGGGCCGACAAGGCCCGGGGCGCCTGACGTTTTCCGGGTCGTGTCGATCCGGGGCACCCTGCCCAGCCCTATGGAGGAGCCCCGAGATGACCACCACCGCAACGGAGAAGACCGGCGCGCACACCCGCGAGGCCGCCGAGACGATCACCGGCGCCCGTGAGCGCATCGACGCACTCGACGACCGGATCATCGGCCTGATCCAGGAACGGATGGCCGTCTCCGCCGTCGTCCAGGAGGCCCGGATCGCCTCCGGCGGCCGGCGCGTGAACCTCTCCCGCGAGATGGAGATCCTCGCCCACTACAGGGAGGCGCTGGGCAAGCCGGGCACCTCGCTGGCGATGACCCTGCTGGAGCTGTGCCGCGGCAAGATCTGAAACCGCGTTCCCGGCACAGACGTGCGCATTCCTCTCACCCGTACGGCGCGTGACCGGCGTGCAAAAGGGTTCGTTGGTCTCGATGTCCGTGCCAGCCAGGGGCGGGCCCGAAGAACCACGCGTGGCTCGCTGGTGACCGGACGGCAGGGGACAGCAGCCCGGTCGCCCAGGAGAACGGCCGGCTCCGGGGACGCCCGGGGCCGGCCGGCGGGAAGATAGACCCCCAGGATCCCCCCGGACAGGGCCAAGGAAACGTACAAGGATGGGTCAAAAGGTTGCGGAGGTCCCGCCCGTCCAGCACGATGCGTAACAAGCCTCTGCCAAAGGTCGAGACCAGGCAAGCGGCGCAACCCCCCGGCGCCGCTCCCCAGGCACCGGCGCTGCCCTGACGTCGGTGCTGACCAAAGAAGGGCCCCGCGGCTCACGCCCGCGGGGCCCTTCTGCATGACCCGGGCGGTCACCCAGTGACTCAGGCCACATAAGAATTCCGTGAAGCGGAGGGCAACCTTTCACAGGGTTCGCGGATCAAACCAGGCGTATCAAGGGCCACACCCGTGTCGTATGGACTATTCGAGGGCTGCATGAAGCTTCGCCGTGCCATGGCGGTCGCGGCCGCGACGGCTGCGATATCGCCGTTCGCGCTGCTGTCCGCGCCCGCCGCGTTCGCGGAGGGGTCGGCTTCCCCGACTCCCACCGAGACCGTCACCGAGACGCCCTCCGGGACGGCGAGCGACACGGCCACGGCGACACCGAGCACCACCACGCTCCCGACGGGCACCACGTCGGCCGTCGCCGCCCCGACGAGTTCCGCGCCGACCGGGAGTGCCACGCCCTCCGCCTCCGCGAGCCAGTCGGGCCGGCCCGAGCCGAGCGAGGAGCCGGACGTCCCGTTCTGCGAGGAAGTCGACCAGGACTTCGCCGACGCCAAGGTGTCCGCGGACGTCAAGGGCCTGCCCGGCAAGATCGTCGCGGGTGACGGCTTCCACGGCTTCAAGCTGATCGTCACCAACGAGTCCGGCACGGACGTCGAGGACCTCGCCTTCTACGCCGAGGTCGAGAACTTCGAGCTCGACGAGTCGAAGTATCTGAGCCCCTACGTCGACCTGGAGTTCAAGAACCCCGAGTCCGGCTCCTGGGAGCGGATCGGGGACTCCGAGTGGGCCGGTGACCTTTTCTTCGCCGTCGAGACGCTGAAGTCGAAGGCCAGCCAGACGCTGGATCTGCGCGTCAGCATCGACGCCAAGGCCCCTGCCGGTGACGCCTACTCCTTCGGCTCCGGTGCCTACCTCGACAACGTCGACGGCCAGGACTGCATCGCCGAGGGCTGGGCCCAGGACGACTTCGAGGTCCTGAAGGCCGGCTCCGCCAACCCGGACCCGGGGACCGCCACGCCGGGTGACAACGGCGGCAAGGGCCCGGGGAAGAAGCCGCAGGGCAGCATCTCCGACCTGCCGACCGGCAACCTCGCCGACACCGGCGCGAGCTCCGCGCTGCCGGCCATCGGCCTGGTCAGCGGCGTCGCCATCGTCGCCGGTGCGGGCGCGGTCTTCGCGATGCGCCGACGGAAGGCCGGCGCGAACGCGTAACCGGAGCTTCCCGCAAGACTAAGAAGGACCTGCGCTCGGAGGGGGGCGCAGGTCCTTCTTGCTGCTACCGGCTTGTTGGTACCGGTCACTTCTTCGGCGGCACCGCCGGTATCCCCAGGAACGGCAACTTCAGCGCGCCGAACGCGTCCGCCGGGACCGTCGGCGACTTGGGCTCGACCGGCTTCAGCCGCTCGTACGGCACGCCCTGCGCGGGACGCGGGTCGTCCTCGCCCTTGTTGGGCCAGAACGACATCGCCCGCTCGGCCTGGGCGGTGATGGTGAGGGACGGGTTCACGCCCAGGTTGGCGGAGACCGCGGCGCCGTCGACGACGGAGATGCCGGGGTGGCCGTAGAGGCGGTGGTATGGGTCGATCACGCCGGTCTCGGGTGAGTCGCCGATCGGGCAGCCGCCGAGGAAGTGGGCGGTCAGCGGGGTGCCCATCAGTTCGCCGACGTTGGAACCGGCGAAGCCGTTGATCGACTCCGCGATCGCCGACGCCGCCTGTGAAGCCGCCTTGATCTGCTTGGGGTTGGGGGCGCCATGGCCCTGGCGTGCGGTCAGCAGGCCTTTGCCGACGCCGTCCGGTTTCAGGTACGTCGTCAGGGAGTTGTCCAGCGACTGCATCACCAGGCCGATGATGGTCCGCTCCGACCAGCGGCGGTTGGAGAGGGAGCGCAGGACGAGGAGCGGGTGCCGGGCGGAGTTCTTCAGCCAGGCCGCGACGCGGGACCCGCCGTCCACGTAGGGGACCTGGAGGATCGACAGGCCGCCCATCGAGTTGGAGCCCTTGCCGTAGCGGACCGGCTCGATGTGCGTGTTGGCGTCCGGGTGGATCGAGGACGTGATGGCGACCCCGCGGGTGAAGTCGGCCTTCCGCTCGCCGGTGACCTTGCGGTAGCGCCGGTTGTCGGTCTGCGCGCCGACCAGTGCCTCGGAGTTGGTGCGGGTCAGTTCGCCCAACCGGCCCGAGATGTATGGGAGTTGGCCGGTCGCTTTCATGCGGTGCAGCAGGGTCTGGGTGCCGTAGGTACCGGCGGCGAGGACGACCCGGCGGGCCTTGAAGGTGCGGCCCTCGCCCTTCTTCTTGTCGTCGGTCGGCAGCGTGGCCACCGCGTACCCGCCCTGCGAGTCGTCCGTGACCGACACGACCGTCGTCATCGGGTGCACGACCGCGCCCGCCTTCTCGGCGAGATAGAGGTAGTTCTCGTTGAGGGTGTTCTTGGCGCCGTGGCGGCAGCCGGTCATGCACTCGCCGCACTCGTTGCAGGCCCTGCGCACGGGGCCCGCGCCGCCGAAGTACGGGTCGCCGGCCTGCTCGCCGGGCGCGGCCTTCGTGGTCCCGTCGGCGTCCTTGCCGTCCCCGAAGAACACGCCGACCGGCGCGAGGTGGAAGGTGTCACCGACGCCCATCCGCTCGGCGGCCGCCTTCAGATGTACGTCGGACGGGGTCATGGTCGGGTTGAGCCGTACGCCGAGCATGCGCTGGGCCTGGTCGTAGTACGGCCGCAGCTCCTCCTGCCAGTCGGTGATGTCACGCCACTGGGGGTCCTCGAAGAACGGCTTCGGCGGTACGTAGAGGGTGTTGGCGTAGTTGAGCGAGCCGCCGCCGACGCCGGCGCCCGCCAGCACCATGACGTTGCCCAGCAGGTGGATGCGCTGGAGGCCGAACATTCTGAGCCGGGGGGCCCAGAGGTAGTTCTTCAGGTCCCAGGAGTTCTTGGGGAGGGTTTCGGGGGTGAAGCGGCGGCCGGCTTCCAGGACGCCTACGGTGTAGCCCTTTTCGGTGAGGCGGAGGGCGGTCACTGAGCCGCCGAAGCCGGAGCCGACGACTATGACGTCGTAGTCGTAGGTGTCCTGGGGCACGTGTGCTCCTCGTTGAGTGTCCGTGCGGGTGATCGGTGGCTGGTCGCGCAGTTCCCCGCGCCCCTATCGGGGCACCTTTACCTGAACCGGAATGCCTTCATCAGCCGGAGACTGCGGCTCATGAAGGCCGCGTACTTCTCGTCGTCCATTCCCAGTGACGGGGCCATCGGCAGCAGTCGCTGGTGGGCCACCGTCTGGGCCTCCGTGTACTTGAGGATGCCCTCGGAGCCGTGGCGGCGGCCGAGGCCGGAGTCCTTCATGCCGCCCATCGGGGACTGGACGCTGCCGTAGGCGGGGGCGTAGCCCTCGTTGACGTTGACGGTGCCGGTGCGCAGGCGGGCGGCGACCGCGCGGCCGCGGGTGCCGTTCTTCGTCCAGACGGAGGAGTTCAGGCCGTACGGCGTGGAGTTGGCGAGTTCGACGGCCTCGTCCTCGGTCTTGAAGCGGTAGAGGGAGACGACGGGGCCGAAGGTCTCCTCCGTGCAGACCGACATGGGTTCCGTGACGCCGTCGAGGATGGTGGGCTCGTAGAAGTACGGGCCGATGTCGGGGCGGGCCACGCCGCCCGCGACGACCTTCGCACCCTTCTCCACGGCCTCGTCGACGTGCCGCGTCACGGTCTCCAGCTGGCGTTCGCCGACCAGCGATCCCATGTCGGCGCCGTAGGCGAGGGACGTGCCGAGCCGCATCGCCTTGGTGCGGGTGGCGAAGCGTTCCAGGAAGGCGTCGGCGATCGACTCATGGACGTACAACCGCTCGATGGAGATGCACAGTTGGCCGGCGGAGGAGAAGCAGGCGCGCACCGCGCCGGCCGCCGCCTTGTCGATGTCGGCGTCGTCGAGGACCAGCATGGCGTTCTTGCCGCCGAGTTCGAGGGAGACGCCGATCAGCCGGGCGGCGGCGCCCTGGGCGACCTCGCGGCCGGTGCGGGTGGAACCGGTGAAGGAGACGTAGTCGGCGTGCTTGACGAGTTCCGGGCCGACGACGGGGCCCTCGCCGAGGACGACCTGGAAGACGTCGGCGGGCAGTCCGGCCTCGCTCAGCAGGTCCCGGGCCCACAGCGCGGTCAGGCACGTCTCCGTGTCCGGCTTCATGACGACCGCGTTGCCCGCGACGAAGGCGGGGAGCGCGTCGCCGACGGAGAGTTCGAGGGGGTAGTTCCAGGGGGCGATCTGGCCCACGACGCCGCGCGGGTGGCGCAGTTCGGTGACGCGGGTGAGCGTGGGCACGGCGCCGGCGTGCCGCTTGGGCCGGAGATACGCGGGCGCCCTACGGCCGTAGTGGCGGGCCGCGACGGCCACCGCCTGCACTTCCTCGTGGGCGTGCAGCCGCGCCTTGCCGGTCTCCAGCTGGATGAGGTCGAGGACCTCGGCCTGGCGTTCCAGCACCAGGTCGTGGAAGCGGAGCAGGACGGCGGCGCGCTGCCGCACCGGAACCTGCGCCCAGACGGACTGGGCCTTGCGGGCCGCCTCGAAGGCCTGCCGTACGTCCTCCGGTGTGGACTCGGGCAGGTCGGCCAGCTTCTCGCCGGTGAACGGCGTGTGGTTGGCGGTCCGGCCGGATCCGGCCACGCCCTTGGTGAGCTGCGCGATCAGCTCGGGGGTGACCACGTCGGCGGCGGTACGGGCGCCCGCGGGGGCGGGGGCGAGCGGGTTGGTGCCGGTCTTTACCGGGGCCTGCGAGTCCGTCATGAGCCGCAGGGTATGCCGCGGCGGAGGCTTTGTGTACCCGGCGGTAATAGGGATTCACCGAGTGCTCACAGGGCGCCAGCGATCACTGGCAACAAACGCGCTGATCAGGGTCTTGAGTGGAGACGATCAGCGATGGTTCAGCCCGTTCCGATCTCAAGACGGTCACGGGCGCCCTTGAACGCCGCCGTGCCCTTCTTCTCGTCCGCCGTCCCCTTGGGCATGTCCACACGCAGCTCGTACATCCGGCCGTCGTCGGTCAGGATCATCAGCTCCATGACCCGCGTCGGGTACTCCTTCATGTCGTAGGTGGTGTCGGCGAGCACCGCCTCGTAGCCGTCGATGCTGGTGCGCGTGTACTGCGTCCGCGCGTCCCCGTTGTAGCTGTCCCAGTGGGCGTGCGCCTCCTTGGCCTGGCCCATCGGGGAGCGGGGCGCCTTGTCCCACTGGGTCAGCCGGATCTGTACGGTCTCGCTGTCGTCCGCGTAGACCACGATCCGGGGCTGGCCGGCCGCGTTGCCCTCCCGGGCGTATTCGTCGTAGCCGGCCGGGACGGAGACGACGGCCTTCATGTCCTCCTCGCGGTGCTCGGTCCAGGGCGCGGACGTGGAGTTGCCCGCTTCGACGCCGGGGGCGGAGGGCGTGCGCTCGCCCGCCGCTCCGCTGTCGGTGTCGGTGTCGGCGAGGGAAGTACCGAGCCAGATGCCGCCGGCGAGGAGGGCGCCGAGCAGGGCGGCGGGGAGGGGGTGACGGAGGAGGGCGGGGCGGGGGGATTTGGGGGTGGAGACGGTGTCGGGGGTCGGGTCGGGGTTGGGGCTCTTCGACTCGTCGGGAGCGGGCTGCGGCTCCTCCTGATCGGGCTCCGGTATGGCTTCGGCTTCCGCTTCGGGGCCGGTCGCGCCGTCGGCTGTTTTCGGGGCGGCCGCGTCTGCCAGCAGTATCGTCCCGACGTCGTCGGAGAACTCCCTCAGCTGGGAGGCGTCCTGGGCCTCCGTCACGGGTGCCCCGGTCGGACCGGCCGTCGGCCATCGTCCGGCCGCCGCCTCCAGGATCTTGCCGACCTCGTCCGGGTCCGGCCGCTGCTCGGGCTCCTTGACCAGCAGTCGCACGATGAGCGACCCGAGCGGTCCGGCCTGCTTGGGCTCGGGCGGGTCCGCGGAGAGGATCGCGGCGAGGGTGGACTCCAGCGTCGTACGACGGAAGGGGGACCATCCTTCTACGGCGCCGTAGAGCAGGACGCCCAGGGACCACAGGTCGGAGGGGGGACCGGCGCCCCGGCCGGACATGCGCTCGGGGGCGATGAATTCGAGGGAGCCGACGAACTCGCCGCTGAGGGTGAGGGATTCCTCGCCCTGGACATGGGCGATGCCGAAGTCGGTGAGGACGACGCGGCCGTGCGGGCCGAGCAGGACGTTGGCCGGCTTGACGTCGCGGTGGACGATCCCGACGGCGTGCGCGGCGCGCAGCGCGCCGAGGACGGCGAGGCCGACCCGGGCCGACTCGGCGGGTTCCAGCGGCCCGCGTTGCAGCACCTCGTGCAGGGACTCCCCGCGGATCAACTCCATGACGATCCAGGGCAGTCCGTCATCCACGACGACGTCATGGATGGAGACGGCCGAGGGATGATCGACGCGGGCGGCGGCGCGGGCCTCGCGATAGAGCCGGTTGGCGGCGCGCTGGTGGCCGGCGTCCTCCGGGTCGCCCGGTAACCGCGGCTGCTTGACGGCGACTTCGCGGTCCACGAGTTCGTCGTGCGCCCGCCAGACGGTGCCCATTCCGCCGGAGCCGATGCGCTCGACCAGCCGGTAGCGCCCACCGACAAGCCGGCCCTTGGGGCCTGCCCCACCCCCGTCGTTGCTCATGCCCCATGACTACCGTGCGGGAAGGCGCTTTGTCGACGCGATGCCTTGCGATCAGGCCGCCGGCTACAGCTTGTCGATGTCCAGGTTGGCGATCGCCGTCCGCGCCACGTCGCGTCCTCGCTCGGTGAAGTCGCCCTTGCCGGGGTAGCTGATCGTCACCTTGTACATATCGCCGGCCGAGGTCTTGTAGTAGAAGAGCTTCAGCTCGCGGGGGCGCGGGTTCTGGGTGTCGGTCGTGGTGTACGTGACGGTGTTCTCGGCCGACTGCTTGCCCTGGTACGTGGTCTCCTTCGGGCTGGTCCGAGCGTTCTCCGGCATGGCGAAGTCGTAACTGCCCTGGTCCTTGAACACCTCGTTGTCGGCGTACATTTCGGCCGCGGCGGAGTTCTTGATCTCGTTCGAGGTGTCCTCGGACTTCCTGGCCAGGTTCACGCCGATCCAGATGCTGCCGCTCCAGTCGGTGTAGGTGACCCAGTTCTTGTCGTTGTCGTCGGCGTCCGGCTTGCCGACCTGGTAGTTCGCCGGCACCTGGAGTGTCACCCCCAGCTTCGGGTGCGCCCGCTCTTTCCAGCCGTCCGGCTGGGACCCCGCGAACGGGTCGGCGATCACCAGATACGCCGCCACCGCACCCGCGACGACCGCCGCACCGATCCCGAGCAACGCCTTGCGCCCCAGCCGGACGCCTCCCCTGCCGTCGTCCCCGGCGATCCGCACGACCTGCGTCGGCGCGGGCGCCGGCGGATTCACGGCCGACTCCAGCAGGGCGCGTACCTGGCCCGCGTTCGGGCGGCGGGCGGGATCCTTCTGGAGCAGGCCGTTGATGGTCTCGGCGAGCGAGCCGGAGGCCGACGCCGGCGGTGCGGGCGTGGCGTTGAGGACGGACTGGAGCGTGGCCGGGGTGTTGCTGCGGCGGAATGGTGAGACGCCCTCCGCGGCCGCATAGAGGACCACACCCAGGGACCACAAGTCGCTTGCGGGGCCGGGGCGTTGGCCCAGCACCCGCTCCGGCGCGATGTACTCCGGCGAGCCGACGAAGCCACCGGTGTCGGTGAGGTTGGTCTCGCCCTCGATCTGCGCGATGCCGAAGTCGGTGAGGACGACGCGGTCGTGCCGGCCGAGCAGGACGTTGTCCGGCTTGACGTCCCGGTGCAGGATGCCCGCCGCGTGCGCGGCCTCCAGCGCGCCCAGCACTTCGAGGCCGATTCTCGCCGCTTCCCGGGCCCCGAGCGTGCCCTCCTGCAACGCGTCGCCCAGCGAACGGCCCTGCACCAGCTCCATCACGATCCATGGCCGGCCGTCCACGACCGCGACGTCGTACACCATCACGACCGCCGGGTGGTCCAGCCGGGCCGCGGCACGCGCCTCGCGACGCATCCGCTCGAAGGCGTTGGCACGTTCGCGTTCGGGAAGGTGATCCGGAACGCGCGGCTCCTTGACGGCGACCTCGCGGTCCATCGTCTCGTCCTTGGCCCGCCATACCGTGCCCATACCGCCGTGTCCGAGCTTGGCCAGCAGCCGGTAACGGCCCGCGATCAGCCGCCCGGCGCCCGGGTCCTGCGCTGGCGCGGACTGCGCGGACTGCGCGGGCGCGGACGACTGCGCGGGCGCGACCTGTACGGGCGCCGCATACGGGTTATTGGGGTGCGGCACCGCTGCGGGCGGTCTCGGCGGTTGCAGATCGAAACTCGTCGGCTCGTCGGACCCGTAAGGGGCTCCCCCGTTGCTGCTCATGTGTTTATCCATATCGCGGCAACCGCTCCCGGTTCCACAGGGAACGCATTCCGGTCACAGAGCCGTGACGCAGTTCGCCCCTTATCCACCGTTTGCGGCTCTATCTCCCGTTCACGCCCACATGAACGTGTCGAGCGCTACGTCGAAATACGCGCGCCCCTGCCGCGCCTCCTCCACCGGCGCCGACACCTGAACCTCGTACAACCGGCCGTCCTCCTGCCACCACAGCTCGTACGTGTACTTCGCCGGACCTGCCGGATTCCAGGTGAACTCCCGGCGGGCGGCGGGGTGTCCGTGGTGGGTGGTGGCGATGACCCGGCCGTCGCGGTACCCCGCGTGGGTCTCCGGCCCCTTCTCGTGCGCTCGCCGCATCGCGTCCAGGGCGCC
The DNA here is from genome assembly GCF_036014015.1 of Streptomyces sp. NBC_00457. NCBI lineage: Bacteria > Bacillati > Actinomycetota > Actinomycetes > Kitasatosporales > Streptomycetaceae > Streptomyces > Streptomyces sp. NBC_00457. Next base: position 4,520,471 of record NZ_CP107905.1, read on the forward strand.
GCCGGGCTCGGCCTCGCTGATCCGGACGCTCAGGCGGAAGGTTTCTCCACTCGACACGTACAGCCCCTGAGCGCGACGGGTGAACCCCGCCGGCACGGCCAGCGAGAACCCCGCCGGCTCCTCGACGACCCGGTAGCCGGCGGGTGCGGACACTTCCGCACGAGGCGTACCGTCCCCGCCGCTCATGAGCAGTGCCGCCGCCGACGCCCCCGCCCCCGCCGTCGCGGCGACCAGCAGCGCGCCCACCAGCACGCGCCGCCGCCGGTACGTCACCGCCTGCGGCGGCAGTCGCCCCATGTCGAGAAAGTCCCGCAGCATCCGCTCGGCCCGCTCGGCGTCCAGCCGCTGGTCCGGATCGCGCTCCAGCAGCCCTCGTACGACGGGCAGGATCGGCTCGGCCTGGACGGGCGGACGGATGTCGTCGGCGATCACCGCGTGCACGATGCCGCCCAACGAGTCGCGCCGGAACGGCGATTCACCGCTCAGGCTCGCGCACAGCAGCGCTCCCAGCGACCACAGGTCGGACTCGGGGCCGGTGCGGGCGCCCGTCATGCGCTCGGGCGCGGTGTACTCGGGCGAGCCGACGAAGGTGCCGCTCTCGGTGAGCGTGGGGGCGCCCGTCAGCCGGGCGATGCCGAAGTCGGTGAGGACGACGCGGCCGGTGGCGGGCTCCAGCAGGACGTTCGCGGGCTTGAGGTCGCGGTGCAGGACACCGGCCGCGTGCGCGGTGCGCAGGGCGCTGAGCAGGGCGATACCGATCCGGGCGGCCTCAGGGGCGTCGAGCGGGCCGTCCCTGGAGATGCGCTCGGCGAGGGAGCAGCCGTCGATCAACTCCATGACGATGAACGGGCGTTCGTCGTGCTCGACCACATCATGGACGACGATGATGTGCGGGTGGCTGAGCTGGGCGACCGCGCGGGCCTCGCGCAGCGTGCGGTCGCGCTGCTGCCGGACCTCGTCAGCGGAGAGGGTCTCGTCGAGGAGCAGTTCCTTCACCGCCACCCGCCGGCGCAGGAGCCGGTCGGTGGCCCGCCACACGACACCCATGCCGCCACGGCCCAGCCGCACATCGAGCCGGTAACGACCCGCGATCAGACGGGGGTTGCCCCATCGGCCGTCCCCCTGCTCCCTCTGGGTCCCCATGCGCCCCATCATGCCGCACCGGATGGGTCCCCTCCGGAGCGCCGATCGGCCAAGTCACGGGCGGTGGCCGAAAGTTCAGGGCGTGCGGGTGGGCTCCCGCCAGCTCTGCAGAATCCGCTTGAACTGCTTGTCGGCCGTCGCCCAGTCCTTTGCCGGCGACGACATGTAGATCACGTACTCGGTGCCGTCCCGGGCGATGTACATCTCTTCGACGGCACGGCGCGGCCCGGCGACGTACGGAGGATCCTTCTTCAGCGCGGTCCAGGTGTACTCCCACAGCGAACCCTTGTGATCGCGGTAGGTGTTCTCCTCCATGGTCACGCGGTTGTAGTTGACCAACCCGTTGATCTTGAGCTGTTCTTCCAGGTCAAGCTGATGCTGGTACGGGTCGTCGAAGTCCGGTGAGAGGTCGATGGCGATGCGAACGAAGTGCTTGCCGCCGTCGGGCGTGTAGTCGATCTGCGTGAGGTCGCCGTCTACGCCGTAGGGCTTCCGCTCCCAGCCCTTGGGGAGGGAGAGTCCGAAGCCGAGCGGGTCTTCGACGGCCACCCAGCCATCTGATGGCGGAGTGGGGCTGGGCGAAGGCGGCGTCGACGTACTGTCCGTCCGCCGTCCCTCGTCCCACTTCTGGTACGCCACGGCGCCACCACCGCCGACCAGCGCGGCGAGCACGACGACCAGGGCGAGCGTGCGCAGACGGCGGCGCTTCGGCCGGGCCGGGGGCACCGGCCCGATGCCGGTCGGTGGCGCGAACGTCGTCGGGCCGGTGGCGGGCGGATACGGCGCCCCGGTGTCCGGACTCTGGCTCTGCGGCATATGCACGGCGCCGGTCTCATGGTGCGGGGCCCCATGGTGCGGGACCCCATGTTGCGGGACCCCATGTTGCGTCGGCACATACACCTGCGCCCCGCTGGGCCGACGCCCCTCCGCCGCCTCCGCGAGCATCAGCTCGGCGGCCTCCGCGTCGGGTCGTACGGCCGGATCCTTGTGCAGCAGGGCGGTGATGACGTCGCCGAGCGGGCCGGCGTGCTGCGGTGGCGCGGGCTCCTCCTCGACAACCGCCTGCATGGTGGTCAGCGGCGAGGTGCGGCGGAACGGCGATCTGCCCTCCACCGCCGTGTACAGCGTGGCGCCCAGCGCCCACAGGTCGGAGGACGGCCCGGGATCATGGCCGCGGATGCGCTCGGGGGCCAGGTAGTCGACCGAGCCGACGACCTCTCCGGTGCGGGTGATCGTGTTGTCGCCCTCGATCTGCGCGATACCGAAGTCGGTGAGGAGCACGCGCCCGTCCTGCGAGAGGAGGACGTTGCCGGGCTTCACATCGCGGTGCAGGACACCGGCGGAGTGGGCGGCACGCAGGGCGCGCAGCACCCACAGTCCGATACGGGCGGTCTCCTCCGGCGCGACCCGGCCCCGCTCCTTCACCGCGTCGGCGAGCGAGTGGCCCTCGATCAGCTCCATCACGATCCACGGCCGGCCGTCGTGCTCCAGCACGTCGTGCACGGTGACGACGGCGGAGTGGTTGATCCGCGCGGCAGCGCGCGCCTCGGCCCGGGTACGGGCGAGGAGTCGCTCCTGGTCCGCCTCGGAGACATAGAGCGCGGCGGTCAGTTCCTTGATCGCCACCGCCCGGTGCAGCACCTCGTCATGCGCGCGCCACACGCGGCCCATGCCGCCGCTGCCGATCGAGTCGGCAAGCCGGTAGCGGCCCGCGAGAAGCAGGCCCTGCATCTGATTCACGTTGCCCCGCAATGGTCTTGACAGGGTCAGACTAAGGACCGGCCCGCCCGCAGGGAACCGCGGGGGTGGCACGGAGACAGTCCTGTGACGGTTGTCGCTTCGGCGGCCGACAGGCAACCGAACACCGCAAGCGCTGTCAGCCCGTGACCCGATAGGTCGCCGCCGCCTGCTCGTACAGCCGCGTCACTTCGTCCCGCTCGGCGTCCGGGCCGCGCAGTTGCAGCACGTGATAGCGCCCGTCGATCAGGATCGCGAGGTTGCGCACGAACAGCTCGCGGTCGTCGGCGCCGGTCCAGGTGAACTGCCCCTCGGCCATGGTCCGCCCGCCCACCTGAATCGTCTTCAGGCCGGTGGAGGTGGCCCAGCTGGAGTCACGGTACGGCTGCAACTCGGGCTCCTTCTCCCGCTGATACGCCATCGGATCGGTGCCGTACTCGTCCGCGGTGTCCCGTCCCGGTACGACGATGAGGTCGAAGTCGCCGTTCGAGTAGACGACTTGTCCACGCCCGTTCTTCGCTGTCCGGTCCCAGCCGCCCGCGACGGCGACGGCGAAGCCCTCCTGGTCCGTGCGCAGCGCGAAGCCGTCGGGGAGGTCGGGAGTGGTGGTCTGCGTCTCGTCGGAACCGGCCGACGCCGAGGGGCTCTCCGCGCCCGGCGAGGTCTGGTCGGGCCGCGGCTCACTGCTCGCCTCGGGCGACTGCTCGGGTTCCTGGCTCACTGCACCTGCGGTCCCGGTCCGGTCGGTGTCCTCGGTGCCGGTGCTGTCGGACTTGGGCATGAACAGCATCGCGTACGCGATCGCCGCGGCCATCGCCAGCAACACCAGCAGCAGCAACGTACGGCCGAGACTGCGCGGCGAACGGGCCTGCTGCCGCGCCCGCTTGTGCCGCCCGTGCGTCGCGGGCAGCCCGGCCCGCCGCCTGCGCACCAGCTCGCCCTTGCGCCGTACGATCGGCAGCCGGCTCGCGTCGACGGGCGGCGCGGCGACGACATGCGCCCCGGCTTCCGGCTCGGGCGCCGACCGCACCAGCGAACGCAGCCAGCCCCGCAGCTCCTCGAACTCGAGCCGGTCCGTGGGGTCCTGACGCAGCAACGACTCGACGACCGGCCGCAGCGGACCGCACTCCTCCGCGAAGGCGGGCGGCTCCGCGCACACCAGCTGCACCAGCTCGGCCGTCGACTCCTCCGGATACGGCCCATGCCCCTGCACGGCCCGGAACAGCAACGCCCCCAGCGCCCACAGATCGGTGGCCGGCCCGATCGGCGCCGCCAACTGCCAGTTCTCGTGCACCGGCCCGGCCTGCTCCGGCGCCCAGCGCTCCGTCACCGGCCCCACCACGGCCATCCGCGCCTGCCGCGCCCGCTCGGCGGCCAGCGCGGTCGTCGGCCCCCGCCGCACCGGCGCCCCGGCGACGAGGTCGTCCCAGCGGCTGGGGGGCGGGGTCTGAGAGGCGTCGGGAAGGGGGGCGGGGGCGTTCCCTCCGGGAGGGAGTGCCGTACGACCCCCCTGGTCGCCGCCGACTTGGCCATTGGCCCCGGTCTGCACACCGCGAGGGGCCGCCCCGTGCCAGGAGGCTCCGCCCACTCCGTACGGGTCGGCGATCTGTCCCGGGGCAAGGGAATTCGGCGGGATGCCGAGACCGTGGTCGTAGGGGTACGACGACGGGTCGACGCCGGTTTCGGACGCGGGCCGGAGGTTGGACGCGTCGCTTCCGGGGGCGTACGGCGGCTGCTGGGCGCCGTCGGCATACGGCCGCTGCGTCGAGCCGTCGGTCTGTGCGTGCGGGGTGCCCTCGGGGGAGGGGCGGGCCCCGGGGAGGGCGGCCCGGCTGCTCTGCTCCGCCTCCTGGACGCGGGCTGCGGCCCTGGCGCCCGCTCGGTACGCGGCGATCGCCCCGGCGCGCGCGGCCCGGATGTCACCGCCGGTGTCGGGAGCCCTGCGGGCGATCGCGCTCGACGCGCCCGCCCCATTCGCCGCTTCCGCCCCGACAGCCGGCAGCCCTCCGGCCGCCCGAGCCTCGATCGCGGCCCTCCGCGCGGCCTCGGGATCGACGTCCGCGGCCCCGGAACCGCCACCGGTGCCGCCGGGCCCTCCGAAGCCGGCCGGACTCACCGGACCACCAGCACCAGCGAACCCGCCGGACGGACCACGGCCATCCGCACCCCGCAAACCCGCGGAGCCCACAGACCCGTCGGAGCCTCCGCCCTCGCGCCCGTCACCGAACCCGGGAGCGCCACCCTCCCCCGCGCCCTCGCCCGCGTCGCCGTCCTCGGCCGGTACCGGGTCGTACCCGCACAGCGCCTCCTCCGCCGCCCCGACCGCGAGGCCGGTCAGCATGACGCGGCCGTCGTCGCAGACGAGGACCGTGCGGGCGGTGATGTTGCGGTGGACCCAGCCGTGGGCGTGCAGGACGCGCAGCGCCATCAGGACGTCGGAGGCGACCTCGGCCGCCCGGTACGGCGTCAGCGGCTTCTCGGCGAGGAGGGCCGCCAGCGGCCGTGCGGCCACCAGTTCGCTGACGATCCACAGCGAACCGCCCTCGGCGAACACGTCGAAGACCTGGTCGAGCCGGGGGTGGTCGGGAATTCGGGCCGCGGCCTGCGCGGCCTCGACGGCACGCCGTACGGCCGGATCGGTGGGCCGCCGCGTGGCCTTCCGCACCGGAGGGCGTCGCGCACCACGCTCCCGCGCCCCACGGTCCCGGGCCGCGAAACCGTCCGGCAACCGTGCCGTGAACCCGTCCGGCAGCCCCTCCGCGTCGAGCACCTCGGCCTCGACGATCTCCGGCAACGGCACCTGCCTGACCAGGACTTCCTGCCCGCTGTAGGTGTCGAAGGCCCGGGACTCGGTGAGTTCGTACTCGTCGGACGGCGGCAGCGGCAGGCGGTAGCGGTCGGCGAGTACCCGACCCGCATAGTCGTCCACGTTGCCTCCCCCGGCCGCCCGGTTGGTCAAATCCGTTCGCCTTGCGGCCCGTTATGGATGCGTACGGTCCGCAACCACTCACGATACGTGCCGGAGGCAACCCGCACCGAGGTGATGCCCAGATCTCATGCCCCGTTACGCCGGGCCCGTCACGTCACGACTTGGGTTCGAAACTCTTCGCCAGCGTCTGCCAGGTGTCCTTGCGCAGCTCGCTGCCCCAGTTCGCGGCTTTCGCGGTGTACATCAGCGCATAGCCCTGGTCGTCGTCGACGACGAACCCGCGGTCGATGACCCGGTACTTGGTCCCGCTCTCCACATAGGTGAACTCCCAGTCGGCCGCGTTCCAGCCGCGGTAGCCCACCGCCACTATCCGGATCTTCTTGTACTGGGAGCGCGTCATGTACCGCTCCTGGCTCTTCCAGTCCGCCACCGGGTCACCCTTGGGCGTGGACGTCCAGGCGATCAGCAGCTTCTGCCCGTCGGGCCCGGTGAACCGGTCGCCCGAAGCCCCCGCGGTCTGGAACTTCCACCCCTTGGGCAGCCCGATCGCATAGGTGCCGCCCTGGTGCGTCGACGCCACCCCGGCCGCCCCGCCGGCCTCGGCACCACCGCCACCGCCACCGGACGCACTCGCGCTCGGCGTACTTCCGGACCCGGAACCGGACGTCGAACCCGCCGTCGACCCCGCTCCGGCGGACTCCGTCGCCTTACTGTCCGTACGCGTGCCCCCGCCCGCGTCCTCCTTGGTCGAGGCGCTCGCACTCGCCGAGGCGGAGGCCTTGCCGCCGCCGCTCGCCGAGTCGTTCGAACCGTCGTCGTCCCCGAACATGAACGCCAGCACCGTGCCGAGCACCGCGAGCACGACGACCACCGCGATGATCACCAGCGTGCGCTTCGGCACCACATCGGTGAGCGGCGCCCGGGGCACGGGCCGCGGCGGCAGGTCCGGCGGCGGCATGACGGGCCATCCCGAACTCCGCCCGCTCGAAGCCGTGTTCGCGGCTTGCGATGATCCGGAGGCCTCACCCGATGCGAGGCGCTCGCCGGCCGACGCCGACGCCGTACCCGACTCCCCGGACGCGGTCTCAGCCGCACCCTCGGATTCCGAAACCGTCGTCTCGCTCCCGGACTTGGGGCGAGCGGTGGCCGCGGCCGACGCCGTGGCCGCCCCGGCCGACGCGGCGGCCTTCCGCATGGAACGCAGCGCGCCGCGCAGCCGCTCACCCGCCTCCGCGCCCGCGGAACCCGCCTTGGCCGCCTTGTCCTTCGGCTCGTCCGGCTGTGCCGGCAGCGGCACGACCTTCGTCGCGTCCGCCGGCGGCTCCGGCTCGGCCTCCTTCGGCTCGGGCGCGTGGATCACCGCGTTGAGCATGGCGCGCGCACCGGCGTCGTCCAGCCGCTGGGCCGGGTCCTTGGTGAGCAGGCCGTAGATGACGTCCTTGAGCGGTCCCGCGTTCTTCGGCTCCTCCAGCGGCTCGGTCATCACCGCGGTGAGGGTCGCGATCGCGGACCCCTTGTCGTACGGCGGGGCGCCCTCCACCGACGCGTACAGCAGCCCGCCGAGCGACCACAGGTCGGCCGCCGGTCCCGGCTTGTGCCCGCGGGCCCGCTCCGGAGAGATGTAGGAGGGGGCGCCGACGAGCATGCCGGTCGATGTGATGGACGGGTCGCCCTCGACCTGCGCGATACCGAAGTCGGTGAGCACGACCCGGTCGGAGCCGGACTCGAGCAACACGTTCGACGGCTTCACATCGCGGTGCAGGATGCCCTCGCGATGAGCCGAACGCAGCACATCGAGGACCGCGAGGCCCACCTCGGCCGCGCGCCGGGGCTCCAACAGGCCGTCCTCCCGGATGACCTCGGCGAGCGACTTGCCCTCGACGAGTTCCATCACGATCCACGGCCGGTCGTCCTCGTCGACCACGTCGAAGACCGTCACCGCGCTGTTGTTGCGGATCCGCGCGATCGCCTTGGCCTCACGCAGGGTGCGCGTGATGAGCCGTCGTTTCTCGTCCTCGTCGATGCTGGACGGAAACCTGAGTTCCTTGACGGCGACCGTCCGGCCCAGGGTTTCGTCCTCGGCACGCCAGACCGTGCCCATGCCGCCGCGGCCGAGCACATCTCCCAGCCGGTACCGCCCGGCGAGGAGACGTGCGCTCTTGTCCTGACGGGATGTCCCCGCCCGCTCCGCCTCCGACATGCGTCCCCTCATGCAACCCGCCCTGACAGAGCCTCCATTGTCTCTTACTCGGCAAGTGCCCGACGCCCAGGGTGCCCCAGGCGCCGAGCGGAAGGGACTGCGGGAGCCGAAGGCTCTACAACGGCACGATGTCCGGCGCCCCCAGCCTGGCCGCATCCGCCGTCAGGTCGTCCGGCTGGCGCTGCGACTCCCGCTCCGCCTGCACCCGCTTCTCGTAGTGCTCGATCTCGCGCTCGATGTGGTCCTTGTCCCAGCCGAGGACGGGCGCCATCAGCTCGGCGGCCTCGCGGGCACTGCGCGTGCCCCGGTCGAAGGTCTCGATGGAGATACGGGTACGCCGGGTCAGTACGTCGTCCAGGTGCCGTGCTCCCTCGTGCGAGGCGGCGTACACGACCTCGGCGCGCAGATAGTCGTCGGCGGCCTGCAGGGGCTCACCCAGCGACGCGTCGGCGCCGATGAGGTCGAGGACTTCCTCCGCCATCGCCCCGTACCGGTTCAACAGGTGCTCCACGCGCACCACATGGAGCCCCGAGCGGGCGGCGATCCGTGCGCGCGCGTTCCACAGCGCCCGGTAGCCCTCGGCGCCGATCAGCGGGACGTCCTCGGTGACGCACTCGGCGACCCGCATGTCGAGGCCGTGCACCGCCTCGTCCACCGCGTCCTTGGCCATCACGCGGTACGTCGTGTACTTGCCGCCCGCGACGACCACCAGCCCCGGCACCGGGTGCGCGACGGTGTGCTCGCGGGACAGCTTGCTCGTGGCGTCCGACTCGCCGGCCAGCAGCGGGCGCAGCCCCGCGTACACGCCCTCGACGTCGTCGCGCGTGAGCGGCACCGCGAGCACGGAGTTCACATGCTCCAGCAGATAGTCGATGTCGGCGCTGGAGGCGGCCGGGTGGGCCTTGTCGAGGTCCCAGTCGGTGTCGGTGGTGCCGATGATCCAGTGGCGGCCCCACGGGATGACGAACAGCACGGACTTCTCGGTGCGCAGGATCAGGCCGGTCGACGAGTGGATGCGGTCCTTGGGCACGACCAGGTGGATGCCCTTGGACGCGCGGACGTGGAACTGCCCCCGCTCCCCCACCAGCGCCTGCGTGTCGTCGGTCCACACGCCCGTGGCGTTGACGATCTGCTTGGCGCGGATCTCGTACTCCCCGCCCGCCTCCACGTCCTGCACCCGGGCCCCGACGACCCGTTCTCCCTCGCGCAGGAAGCCGGTCACGCGCGCGCGGTTGGCGGTCTTCGCCCCGTACACCGCGGCGGTGCGCACCAGGGTCGCCACGAAGCGGGCGTCGTCCATCTGCGCGTCGTAGTACTGCAACGCGCCGACCAGCGCCTCCGCCTTCAGGGCGGGCGCGACGCGCAGGGCGTGACGGCGGCTCAGGTGGCGGTGCGTGGCCAGGCCCCGGCCGTGGCGGGCCATCGACATGGCGTCGTACAGGGCGACGCCCAAGCCGGCGTACAGGCGCTCCCAGCCCTGGTACTGCAGCGGATACAGGAACGGCACCGGCTTCACCAGATGCGGGGCCAGCCGCCCCAGCAACAGCCCGCGCTCCTTCAGCGCCTCCCGGACGAGCGCGAAGTCGAGCATCTCCAGATAGCGCAGGCCGCCATGGATCAGCTTGCTGGACCTGCTCGATGTGCCCGACGCCCAGTCACGTGCCTCGACCAGCCCCGTGGACAGGCCGCGTGTCACCGCGTCCAGGGCCGTGCCGGCGCCGACGACGCCGCCGCCCACCACCAGCAGGTCCAGCTCGTGCTCGGCCATTGCTGCCAGGGACTCGGCACGCTGCGCCGGCCCCAGTGTCGCTGTCCTCACCACTGCCTCCTGCTGTCGGTCGCCGGTCCCACCCGTCGGGTGAACCCCGTCCGTCTCCCCCATGCCCAAATTCTGACCGTCATGCCCGACTTCAGCCACCGCCCGCCCGCCGACCTGTGGACAACTTTCACCGACCTGCCAGAAGACACAAAAAGACACAGGAAAATCAATGCCGTATATCGGTCATATTTACTCCTAGTCTCACATTGCGCTCGCTCACGCTGTCCACACGACTTGCGCACCTGTCCCGCTTCGGCTACTGGGAAGGACGGCCCACGCCATGCCCGCAGATCTCGCCGTCATCGGTCTCGGCCCGTACGGCCTGCCGCTGGCCCAGGCCGCCGTCGCCGCCGGCGTCGCCACGATCGGGTACAAGACGGGGCCCGAGCCCGGCTCCCTCAGCCCCGCCGAACTGCGCCGGATGCTCTCGGGGGGCTTCCGGCCGACCACCAACCCGGCGGAGCTGGGCCGGGTGCGCACCGCCGTCATCTGCGCCCCGACCCCCCGGGGCGCGGACGGCGGCCTCGACCTCGGCCAGGTGGAGGCCGCCGCGCGCACCCTGGCCGAGCGGCTGCGCCCGCACACCACGGTGATCCTCGAATCCCCCGTACACCCGGGCACCACCGAGGAGTTCCTCCGCCCGCTCCTCGAAGAGGGCTCAGGACTGCGCGCGGGCCGCGACTTCCACCTCGCCTACTCCCCCAGCCGCGTCGACCCCGGCAACCGCGACTTCACCCCGGCCAACATCCCCAAGGTGATCGGCGGCCTCACCCCCGCCTGCACCGAGTCGGCCGCCGCCTTCTACGGCCGCCTCACCGACAAGGTGGTACGCGCGCGTGGACCCCGCGAAGCCGAAACCGTGCAGCTCCTGGAGACCAACTTCCGGCACGTCAACATCGCCCTCGTCAACGAAATGGCCGTCCTCTGCTATGACTTGGGCGTCGACCTCTGGGACGTCATCCGCTGCGCCGAGACCAAGCCCTTCGGCTTCCAGACCTTCCGCCCCGGCCCCGGCGTCGGCGGCCACTCCGTCCCCCAGGACCTCACCGGCCGCGCCGGCCGCACCCTGCGCATGGTCGAACTCGCCCAGCAGGTCAACAACCAGATGCCCCGCTACGTCATCCAGCGCGCCGCCAAGCTCCTCAACGAGCACGGCATGTCCGCCCGCGGCGCCCGCGTCCTCCTCCTCGGCGTCACCTACAAGCCCGACCTCGCCGACCAACAGTCCACCCCCGCCCAGGAGATCGCCATCCGCCTGATGGAACTCGGCGCCTCCATCAGCTACCACGACCCGTACATCCCGTCCTGGAACATCCTCGACCGCCCGGTCCCCCGCGCGGACTCCCTGTACGAGGCCGCCGCGGAGGCCGACCTGACGATCCTGCTCCAGCAGCATCGGACGTATGACCTTCAGGGGCTGTCGGTGAAGGCACAGCTGCTGCTGGATACGCGGGGGGCTACGCCTACGGGGGCGGCGCATCGGTTGTGAAGGGGGGCGCGTGGGGTGCGTGAGCCTCCGGGTTGGTGGCGCGGGGCGTCTGGCGCCAGTACCGTAGAGGCAGGTGAAGCCCACCGCAGAGGGCACTGCGTGAGGCTCGTGGATGGATCACGGAGTGTCCGCCCCTAGTTCTCGTAGGGACGGCCGCTCACCATCACACCAACAAGGTGGAGCCCACCGCAGGGCCTACTGCGATGGGCTCCGAACGGATTACGGGTGTCCGCCCCTACCTCTTATGGGGGCGGCCGCTCACCGTCCGTAGTACCACAAGATCCACCTCCTCCGGAACTTCACCAGCCGAAGCCAAGTGCGGTCCCAACGGGTGGGCTTGCGGTGACGTCCCATTGGGCGCCCCCTTCCATGACGCCGCCCAGTAAGCCCGGTGGACGGTCCATTGGAATTCGGGCCGGGCCCCGAGGGCGGGGTCCGGACCGTGTCCTTGGAAGGGGGCACCCCAGAGGACTGGGGCGCCGATCAAGGACACTACCGACTCCCCACGCCCATTCGGCCCACATTCGCCCCAAACGCAACCACGCGCCCCCTCCCACACAACGCGCCCCCACCCAGGCACAGTTGGGCACGCAAAAGGGCCGGTCACCCCTCCCGGAGTGACCGGCCCTTCCCTGACGCAGACGTAGCCCCAGACGCAGACCTACGGCCTACCGCTTGTGCTGCGAGTCAGCCACCGTCACCTCGACCCGCTGGAACTCCTTCAGCTCGCTGTACCCGGTCGTGGCCATCGCCCGCCGCAGCGCACCGAAGAAGTTCATGGAGCCGTCGGGAGTGTGCGACGGACCCGTCAGCACCTCCTCGATCGTGCCGACAGTCCCGAGGTCGACCTTCTTACCGCGCGGCAGTTCCTCGTTGACCGCCTCCATGCCCCAGTGGTGCCCCTGACCCGGCGCGTCCGAGGCACGCGCGAGCGGGGAGCCCATCATCACCGCGTCCGCACCGCAGGCGACCGCCTTGGGGAGGTCGCCGGACCAGCCGACGCCGCCGTCCGCGATCACGTGGACGTACCGCCCACCGGACTCGTCCATGTAGTCACGCCGCGCCGCCGCCACATCCGCGACAGCAGTCGCCATGGGCACCTGGATGCCCAGCACATTGCGCGTGGTGTGCGCCGCGCCGCCGCCGAAGCCGACGAGGACGCCCGCCGCGCCGGTACGCATCAGGTGCAGGGCCGCGGTGTACGTCGCGCAGCCGCCGACGATCACCGGGACGTCGAGTTCGTAGATGAACTGCTTCAGGTTGAGCGGCTCGTGCGAACCGGAGACGTGCTCCGCCGAGACGGTCGTGCCGCGGATGACGAAGATGTCCACGCCCGCGTCCACGACGGCCTTGGAGAACTGGGCCGTGCGCTGCGGGGAGAGCGCGGCAGCGGTGACCACGCCCGAGTCGCGCACCTCCTTGATGCGCCGGCCGATCAGCTCCTCCTTGATCGGAGCGGCGTAGATCTCCTGGAGGCGGCGGGTGGCCGCCTCGACGGGGAGGCCGACGATCTCGTCGAGCAGCGGCTGCGGGTCGTCGTACCGCGTCCACAGGCCTTCGAGGTTCAGCACGCCGAGGCCGCCGAGCTCGCCGATGCGGATCGCGCTGGCCGGGGAGACGACCGAGTCCATGGGGGCGGCCAGGAAGGGCAGCTCGAAACGGTAGGCGTCGATCTGCCAGGTGATCGAGACCTCCTTCGGGTCGCGCGTACGACGGCTGGGGACGACGGCGATGTCGTCGAAGGCGTACGCCCTGCGGCCGCGCTTGCCGCGCCCGATCTCGATCTCAGTCACGTGTGTGGCCTTTCCCTGATGCTTTCAGCGTCTTCCAGTATCGCCGACGGCTACGACAAGGGCGGCCCCGGATGCTGCGGGGCCGCCCTTGGACACGCTTCACGCGCGCGTGCGCGTCACTTGCTGCGGCTGTAGTTCGGCGCCTCGACCGTCATCTGGATGTCGTGCGGGTGGCTCTCCTTGAGGCCCGCGGAGGTGATCCGCACGAAGCGGCCCTTGGCCTCCATCTCCTCGATGGTGGCGGCGCCCACATAGCCCATGGTCTGGCGCAGCCCGCCGACGAGCTGGTGCAGGACGCTGGACAGCGGGCCGCGGAAGGGCACCTGGCCCTCGATGCCCTCGGGCACCAGCTTGTCGTCGGCCGAGACCTCGGCCTGGAAGTAACGGTCCTTCGAGTACGACTTGCCCTGGCCCCGGGACTGCATGGCACCGAGCGAGCCCATACCGCGGTACGACTTGAACTGCTTGCCGTTGATGAACTGCAGCTCACCGGGCGACTCCTCGCACCCCGCGAGCAGGCTGCCCAGCATCACCGTGTCGGCACCGGCGGCGAGCGCCTTGCCGATGTCGCCGGAGTACTGCAGGCCGCCGTCGCCGATCAGCGGGATACCCGCCGGGCGGGCGGCGAGGGAGGCCTCGTAGATGGCGGTGACCTGCGGGACGCCGATGCCGGCGACCACGCGGGTCGTACAGATGGAGCCGGGGCCCACGCCCACCTTGATGCCGTCGACACCGGCGTCGATCAGCGCCTGGGCGCCGTCACGGGTGGCGACGTTGCCGCCGATCACGTCGACGGACACGTTCGACTTGATCTTCGACATCCAGCTGAGGGCGTTGCTGTTGTGGCCGTGCGAGGTGTCGACGACCAGGAAGTCCACCCCGGCCGCGGCGAGCGCCTGGGCGCGCTCCAGGGCCTCGGGGCTGGCGCCCACGGCGGCACCGACGAGCAGCCGGCCCTCGCCGTCCTTGGCGGCGTTCGGGTACTTCTCGGCCTTTACGAAGTCCTTGACCGTGATGAGGCCCTTGAGCACGCCCGCGTCGTCGACCAGCGGAAGCTTCTCGATCTTGTGGCGGCGCAGCAGCTCCATGGCGTCCACGCCGGAGATGCCGACCTTGCCGGTGACCAGCGGCATCGGCGTCATGACCTCGCGCACCTGCCGGCTGCGGTCGGACTCGAAGGCCATGTCGCGGTTGGTGACGATGCCGAGCAGCTTGCCGGCCGGGTCGGTGACGGGGACACCGCTGATGCGGAACTTGGCGCACAGGGCGTCCGCCTCGGCGAGCGTCGCCTCCGGGTTCACCGTGATCGGGTCGGTGACCATGCCGGACTCGGACCGCTTGACCAGGTCCACCTGGTTGACCTGGTCCTCGACGGAGAGGTTGCGGTGCAGCACTCCGACGCCGCCGAGGCGGGCCATCGCGATCGCCATGCGGGACTCGGTCACCTTGTCCATCGCCGCCGAGAGCAGCGGGATGTTGACCCGGACGTTGCGGGAGATGCGGGACGAGGTGTCGACCGCGCCCGGCAGCACCTCGGATGCGCCCGGCAGCAGCAGCACGTCGTCGTAGGTCAGCCCGAGTGTCGCGAATTTACCGGGCACTCCGTCGACGTTCGCAGTCATGACACCTTCCCCAAATGGCCTTGATCGGTGCGGATGTCCATGCTAACGGGAAGCATGGGTCTCAAATTCCACGGTTCTGGGTGACCACCGGCTTCGTATGTTCGTACGGACGTCGCGAGCGGCCTGTTCAAGGAAGGCGCTTACGGCACAGCGGTCACTGCTCTGCCAGTGCCCTGAGTCGGCTCAGCGCCCGGTGCTGCGCCACGCGGACCGCACCGGGTGACATTCCCAACATCTGACCCGTCTCCTCCGCCGTCAAGCCTACGGCGATGCGCAGCAGCAGCAGCTCGCGCTGGTTCTCCGGGAGGTTGGCCAGCAGTTTCTTGGCCCATTCGGCGTCGCTGCTGAGCAGCGCGCGCTCTTCGGGGCCCAGTGAGTCGTCGGGCCGCTCCGGCATCTCGTTCGACGGGACCGCCGTCGAACCCGGGTGCCGCATCGCCGCCCGCTGCAGGTCCGCGACCTTGTGCGCGGCGATGGCGAAGACGAAGGCCTCGAAGGGGCGGCCGGTGTCCTTGTAGCGCGGGAGGGCGAGGAGGACGGCGACGCAGACCTCCTGGGCCAGGTCCTCCACGAAGTGCCGCGCGTCGCCCGGAAGCCGGGACAGACGGGTGCGGCAGTAGCGCAGGGCCAGGGGGTGAACATGGGCGAGCAGGTCATGCGTCGCCTGCTCGTCCCCGTCGACGGCACGATGAACGAGCGCTCCGATCGCCCCTTGGGCACGGGATGCCTCGTCATCGCGCATCGGTCCATGGTGCCTTGCGGCCGTCGGGTCCGTGGCACCGCGTCCGTTGTTGTGCACCGAAGCGTTATGAGCAGGTGCGCCGGAACTCATCCCCTGCGCCCTCCCCTTCCGCTCGACCGACTCGTCCCCGAGAGACTCCACACCTCAAGGATGCGGCATCCGCGCCGAAACGAGCAGCGGGCACCGACGGGACCGATTGACAGACCTCGCAGCCGCGCCCCCGAAGGGGCGCGGGGAACTGCGCGACCAGCCACGAACGGCCCGCACCAAAGCAACAACCTGTACGACCGAGTTCTTAACGAACCAGGCCCCACCGGAAGCCGAGCGCCACCGCATGCGCCCGGTCCGAAGCCCCGAGCTTCTTGAACAAGCGCCGCGCATGCGTCTTGACCGTGTCCTCGGAGAGAAAGAGCTCGCGCCCGATCTCGGCATTGGACCGACCGTGGCTCATACCCTCGAGCACCTGGATCTCACGCGCCGTGAGCGTCGGCGCCGCCCCCATCTCAGCGGACCGCAGCCGCCGCGGAGCTAGCCGCCACGTCGGATCCGCCAGCGCCTGCGTCACCGTCGCCCGCAGCTCCGCACGCGACGCGTCCTTGTGCAGATACCCCCGCGCACCGGCGGCGACCGCGAGAGCGACCCCGTCCAGGTCCTCGGCGACGGTGAGCATGATGATGCGCGCACCGGGGTCGGCGGACAGCAGCCGCCGGACGGTCTCGACGCCGCCCAGACCGGGCATGCGTACGTCCATCAGAATCAGGTCCGAGCGATCGGCGCCCCAGCGGCGGAGGACTTCCTCGCCGTTGGCCGCGGTCGTCACGCGCTCGACACCGGGCACGGTCGCGACCGCGCGGCGGAGCGCCTCTCGGGCAAGCGGGGAGTCGTCGCAGACGAGGACGGATGTCATGGCCGTCCTCCGCAGCTGATGCACGTCACCTTGAGCCTCCAGGCTGGTACGAAATCGTCACCTGTGCGGTCGACCGCCTCGGACGCCTGCCCGAGCGCTTGTTGGTTCAACCGCCTCCGCACTCTCAACGACGGTCACTCGAAAGAGTTACGGGGCCGCGCGCCGTCTTCGGCACTCTACGTGAGGGGGCGGACACGGTGCAGAGAGGCGCAGAAGACCCTCAACGTTTCATCACAACCATGCCCCATTTAGCCCCATTTCTTCCCATCAAGTGGATTCTGAGGCTAGATTCGCAATGAGTCATATTTTCATCTCCTTAGATCGTAGATGTACGGTCGTGGACACCGTATCCGCCCAGAACGGCTACAAGGGGTCACGTAATGGCAGATTTCTCCCGCCTTCCCGGACCGAACGCGGACCTGTGGGACTGGCAGTTGCTCGCTGCCTGTCGCGGGGTGGACAGCTCGCTCTTCTTTCATCCGGAGGGCGAGCGGGGTGCGGCGCGGAGTGCTCGTGAGAACTCGGCCAAGGAGGTCTGCATGAGGTGCCCGGTCCGCGCGCAGTGCGCGGCGCACGCGCTGGCGGTGCGCGAGCCGTACGGCGTCTGGGGCGGCCTGACCGAGGACGAGCGCGAAGAGCTCATGGGGCGGGCGCGCAATCGGCTGGTGTCGGCATCACCGGCCGGCGAACATGCCTCGTCCAGTTGACCGATCACAATAGAAGGAACGTTTCTGCACAGTTTCTGCACAGACGCAGACCACACAAGGGGCACGCGTTCGCGTGCCCCTACCTTGTGGCCGCCCGCGCCAGTTGCTCCAGCGTCGCCGCCACGGCGGGCACCTGCGCCAGGTCGGGCAGCGTGAGCGCGACGATCTCCCGCCGTACCGCCGGTTCCAGCGTCACCGTGCGCGCGCCCCGTGGCCGTACGGACTCGATGGCGAGCTGGGGCAGGACGGCGACGCCCAGGCCCGCGGCCACCAGGCCGACGACCGCGGGGTAGTCGTCGGTCGCGAAGTCGATGCGGGGAGTGAAGCCCGCGCCCTCGCAGACCTCGACCAACTGGCCGCGGCAGCGCGGGCAGCCCGCGATCCAGGGCTCGGCGGCGAGTTCGCCGATGGCGACGGAGTCCGCGCGGCCGAGCCGGTGGCGTTCCGGCACCAGCGCGACGAGACGGTCGCGCAGCAGCGGTCGTACGACGAGGTCGTCCCACTCCTCGGCGCCCGCCGCTCCCTCGTAGCGGAAGGCGAGGGCGATGTCGCAGTCGCCCTCGCGCAGCATCTCGACGGAGCGCGGCGGTTCGGCCTCCTCCAGGGAGACGCGGGTGCCGGGGTGGGCGGCGCGCAGGGCGGCGAGGGCGGTGGGGACGAGGGTGGAGCTGCCGCTGGGGAAGGAGACCAGGCGGACGCGGCCCGCGCGCAGGCCCGCGATCGCGGCGACCTCCTCCTCGGCGGCGGTGAGCCCGGCGAGGATGCCGGAGGCGTGCCGCACGAGGGCCTCGCCGGCTTGCGTCAGCCGCATCTCGCGGCCGGTGCGGATCAGCAGGGGGGTGCCGACCGACGCCTCCAGGGCCTTCATCTGCTGGCTGACGGCGGGCTGGGTGCAGCCCAGTTCACGGCCCGCCGCCGAGAAGGAACCGGTGGTGGCCACGGCGCGCAGGACACGGAGATGACGGGCCTCGATCACTCCTTGAGCATAAGCGCTCCTTGGGTACGATGCCGGATATTCCGTAGACACTTTGGGTGCCGGTCGCGCCCCGTAAGGGGCGCGGGGCTGTATCAATATGCGGCTCCGCCGCGCGGGCGCGACCAGCCCCACCGGCCCGCGGTTTGTCACCGCTCTTCCAGCGGAGCGCTAGCGTGCCCTCCATGAAGCTTCTGTCTGTCAATCTGGGCCGCCCGAAGTCCGTGCCGTACACGGACCAGCCGGACGGTGTGACCGGCATCGACAAGCGGCCGGTGGACGGGCCGGTGGGGGTGGCGGCGCCCGGGCCCAAGGGCCTCGCGGGGAGCGGGGTGGCCGGGGACGCGGTGTGCCACACACGGCACCACGGCGGCGACAACCAGGCCGTGTACGCGGTCGCGCGCGAGGATCTCGACGACTGGGAACGGGAGTTGGGGCGACCGCTGGCGAACGGCGTGTTCGGCGAGAACCTCACGACGACCGGTCTGGATGTGTCAGGGGCGCTGATCGGCGAGCGCTGGCGCATAGGGGCCGTGGTGCTGGAGGTCACCAGCGGCCGGATTCCGTGCAGCGTCTTCCAGGCCCATGTGGGTGAACAGCGGTGGGTCAAGCGCTTCACGGCGAAGGGGGCGCCCGGCGCGTATCTGCGGGTGATCGAGCCCGGCGAGATCCGCGCGGGCGATCCGGTCGAGATCGTGCACCGGCCCGCTCACGAGGTGACCGTCGCCCTGCAGTTCCGTGCGATGACCACCGAGCGGGCACTGCTCCCCCAACTGCTCGCGGCGGGCGAGGCACTGCACCCGGAGGCGGTGGCCGCGGCCCGGAAGTACGTGGAGAAGCAGAGGGCCTGACGCGCGAGGGCGTCCCGCCGGTTGGTGCGGGGACCGGCGCACCGGAATCCGCGGGCCGGGGACGGCGTCTGCGCCGAACCGCTCGGCGTCTGATCCCCTCTCGCACCGCGTCGCGCCCATCGGCCTGACGCGCTCTCACCACCTCGTCCTTCGCCTGGGCTTCACCTGGCGGGAGGGCCTGTGCAGGGAGCGGACTGGCGGGCTCCGGGGTGTTTAACCTTGCGCCATGACAACGGCTCTCATCACCGGATCCACCGCGGGCATCGGCGCCGCGTTCGCGCGGCGGCTGGCGGCCGACGGGCACAACCTCGTCCTGGTCGCGCGGGACACCAAGCGGCTCGCGGAGCAGGCGACCGAACTGCACGACCGGCACGGCATCGAGGCGGAGGTGCTGTCGGCCGACCTCGCCGAGGACACCGGCATCGACGCGGTGGCCGCCCGCCTCGCCGACCGCAAGAACCCCGTCGACCTGCTGATCAACAACGCGGGCTTCGGCAACAAGGGCCGCTATCTCGACGTATCCATGGCCGACGAGCTGAAGATGCTCAAGGTGCACTGCGAGGCGGTGCTGCGGCTGACCTCCGCCGCGGCGGAGGCGATGCGGGAGCGCGGACGGGGCGGCGTCATCAACGTCGCCTCGGTCGCCGCCTTCGTGCCGCGCGGTACGTACGGGGCGTCCAAGGCGTGGGTCGTGCAGTTCACGCAGGGCGCGGCGCGTGATCTGGCCGGCAGCGGCGTACGGCTGATGGCGGTGGCCCCCGGTTTCGTCCGTACGGAGTTCCACGAGCGGGCCGGGATGGGCACGGACAACATCCCCGGCTGGATGTGGCTGGACGCCGACAAGCTGGCCGCGGCGGCCCTCGCCGACCTGGCGCGCGGCAAGACGCTGTCGATTCCCGACCCCCGGTACAAGGTGCTGATGGGGATGGCGAAGGTGGTGCCGCGCGGGATGCTCGGCGGGATCACCTCGAAGACGGGGCGCAAGTACGGGCCGCAGTAGGCCGACAGACGGAGCGCTCAGGAGGAGAATGGAGCTGTTCGACCGGACCCTCGGGGGACGGAGGCGACGCCATGACGTTCGTACAGCTCATCGACTGCAAGACGAGCCGGTTCGACGAGATGAACCGGCTGATGGACACCTGGGTCGAGCAGACCAAGGGGAAGCGGACCGCGACGCACAGCGTGATCGGCAAGGACCGGTCAGACGCGTCGCACTTCATCGAGATCGTGGAGTTCCCGTCGTACGAGGAGGCGATGCGGAACTCGAACCTCCCGGAGACCGACAAGATCTTCCGGGAGATGGTCGCTCTCTGCGACGAGATGCCGACGTTCACGGATCTGGACGTGGTGCGCGACGAGCAGTTGTACGCGGCCACCGCGCGGCGGTTCTTCGACGCGCTGCCCGGGGAGGGCGAGGCGCCCACGTTCAACGACGTGCTCATCGAGGACTATCACGACCACGATCCCAGCAACCCGCAGGACGTCATCGGGCTCGACGCCTTCCGGCGCGAGGTCGAGGTGTGGCGGGGCGGCTTCGACTTCTCGTTCACGATCGAGGACCAGCTGGCCCAGGGTGACCGGGTGTGCACCCGCTGGACCTGGAACGGCCGGCACAAGGGCGAGTTCGTCGGGATCGCGTCCACCGGGAAGCAGGTCTCCATGACCGGGACGACCATCCACCGGTGCGGTCCGGA
The DNA here is from genome assembly GCF_036014015.1 of Streptomyces sp. NBC_00457. Lineage (NCBI taxonomy): Bacteria > Bacillati > Actinomycetota > Actinomycetes > Kitasatosporales > Streptomycetaceae > Streptomyces > Streptomyces sp. NBC_00457. The sequence goes on from NZ_CP107905.1 coordinate 4,541,077, forward strand.
CGGGAAGATCGCCGAGGGCTGGTGGCAGTACGACCGGCTGGGGCTGATGGAGCAGTTGGGGGCGCTGGACGCGCTGGAGCAGTGACCTGAGGCAAGCAGGGCAACGCGAAGGCCCGGCACCCCCAGGGTGCCGGGCCTCGGTGCCGACTTACGTCAGTGGGAGTGGCCGTGGCCGCCCGCGGCGGCCGGCTCTTCCTCTTCCTTCTTCTCGACGACCAGGGTCTCGGTCGTGAGGAGCAGGGAGGCGATGGAGGCGGCGTTCTCCAGGGCGGAGCGGGTGACCTTCACCGGGTCGATGACGCCGGCCTTGACCAGGTCGCCGTACTCGCCGGTGGCGGCGTTGAAGCCCTGGCCCTTGTCGAGCTCGGCGACCTTGGAGGTGATGACGTAGCCCTCCAGGCCGGCGTTCTCGGCGATCCAGCGCAGCGGCTCGACGACCGCGCGGCGGACGACGGCGACACCGGTGGCCTCGTCGCCGGTCTTGTCGAGGTTGCCCTCGAGGACCTTGGCGGCGTGGACGAGCGCGGAGCCACCACCGGAGACGATGCCCTCCTCGACCGCGGCGCGGGTCGCGGAGATGGCGTCCTCCAGACGGTGCTTCTTCTCCTTCAGCTCCACCTCGGTGGCGGCGCCGACCTTGATCACGCACACGCCGCCGGCCAGCTTCGCGAGGCGCTCCTGGAGCTTCTCGCGGTCCCAGTCGGAGTCCGTGGTCTCGATCTCGGCCTTGATCTGCGCGATGCGGCCCTCGACGCCGCCCTTCTCACCGGCACCGTCGACGATCGTGGTGTCGTCCTTGGTGACGGTGACGCGGCGCGCGGAGCCGAGGACGTCCAGACCGGCCTGGTCGAGCTTGAGGCCGACCTCCTCGGAGATGACGGTGGCGCCGGTGAGGACGGCCATGTCCTCCAGCATCGCCTTGCGGCGGTCGCCGAAGCCGGGGGCCTTGACGGCCACCGCGTTGAAGGTGCCGCGGATCTTGTTCACGACGAGGGTGGAGAGGGCCTCGCCCTCCACGTCCTCGGCGATGATCAGCAGCGGCTTGGAGGAGTTGGACTGGATGACCTTCTCCAGCAGGGGCAGCAGGTCCTGGATGGACGAGATCTTGCCCTGGTTGATCAGGATGTACGGGTCGTCGAGGACGGCCTCCATACGCTCCTGGTCGGACACCATGTACGGCGACAGGTAGCCCTTGTCGAAAGCCATGCCCTCGGTGAAGTCCAGCTCCAGACCGAAGGTGTTGGACTCCTCGACGGTGATGACACCGTCCTTGCCGACCTTGTCCATCGCCTCGGCGATCAGCTCGCCGACCTGCTGGTCCTGCGCGGACAGCGCGGCGACGGCGGCGATGTCGGACTTCTCGTCGATCGGGCGCGCGGTCGCGAGGAGCTCCGCGGAGACCGCGGCGACGGCGGCGTCGATGCCCTTCTTCAGGGCGGCCGGGGAGGCGCCGGCGGCGACGTTCTTCAGGCCCTCGCGGACCAGCGCCTGGGCCAGCACGGTGGCGGTGGTGGTGCCGTCACCAGCGATGTCGTTGGTCTTGGTCGCCACCTCCTTCACCAGCTGCGCGCCGAGGTTCTCGTACGGGTCCTCGATCTCCACCTCGCGGGCGATCGTGACACCGTCGTTGGTGATGGTGGGTGCGCCGAACTTCTTGTCGATGACGACGTTGCGGCCCTTGGGGCCGATCGTCACCTTGACCGTGTCGGCAAGCTTGTTGACGCCGCGCTCGAGGGCGCGACGGGCGTCCTCGTCGAACTTCAGGATCTTCGCCATGGGAGCGGTTCAGCCCTCTCGGAAAACGTGGGTGAAACGAACTGCGCCCCTGACGCCCGGCTTCATAAGGTCGCGGGGGCCCGGGGCGCAGCTCAAAAACAAATGTGCTTCGTTGATCTACTTCTCGATGATCGCGAGCACGTCGCGAGCGGAGAGCACCAGGTACTCCTCGCCGTTGTACTTCACTTCGGTGCCGCCGTACTTGCTGTACAGCACGATGTCGCCGGTCTTGACGTCGAGCGGCAGGCGCTCGCCGTTCTCGAAGCGGCCCGGGCCCACGGCCAGGACGACGCCCTCCTGGGGCTTCTCCTTGGCGGTGTCCGGGATGACCAGGCCAGAGGCGGTGGTCTGCTCCGCGTCGAGCGGCTGGACCACGATGCGGTCCTCAAGCGGCTTGATGGCAACCTTGGAGCTGGTGGTCGTCACGATCCGACCTCCCCCTTCGGAGATCTCACGGGGTTAACTGTCTGAGGTGGCGACCAGGTCGATCCGTCGTCGCGGGTGCCGGACCTGCCCGTCGCTATTGGCACTCTCCAGGGGGGAGTGCCAGACCAGAGACTATGACGGGGTTAGCACTCGGTCAAGCGGAGTGCCAATGCCTGCGGCGCGTCGGCGGATTCTGGTGGACGTCCGTTGCGTGGATCCCGGCGTTGGTTTCCTGGGGGCTGCGCCCCCAGACCCCCGCTTCGGCCTGGCGGCCTCGTCCTCAAACGCCGGACGGGCTGGATTTGTCTACAGGTAATCCTCGAGCCGCCCCACCCTCAGCCCCGCCTCCTCCACTCGCCGCAGCACCCGTTCCGTTCGCTGCCACAGGGGTGGGCCGGTCGGGTCGTCCGGGCCGATGAGGATGATGTCGCCGGGGTGGAGGGGGGCGTCGTCGGTGTCGGCGGAGGTCCACAGGACGATCGCCGCGAGGCCGCAGTCGGCGGTGGCGTGCAGGGTCGTCATGTCGTAGCGGCCGTGGGGCGGGCGGAAGAGGCGGGGGCGGATGCCGAAGCGGGACTTGAGCTTGTCCTGCTGGCCGCAGATCTCGGCGCGCTGGCCGGCGTAGGGCAGGCCGGGCAGGGCGGTGTGGTCGAGGGTGTGGTTCTGGATGCTCGCGCCGACCGACTGCAGGCGCGCGAAGTGGCCGTAGCCCGGGCCCACGACGCTGTCCGTGAGGAACATGCTGACCGGGAGCCGCAGTTCGCGGACCATGTCGACGAAGCGGGGGTCCTTCTCCGCCCCGTCGTCGTAGGTCAGGAAGACGACCTTGTCCCGGGTGCGGACCCGGTCGACCACGGGCGGCAGACCCCGGTCCGCCCCCGGGCCGTGCGGGCTCACCCGTCCGGCCGCCTTCTCGCCGAGGCGTTCGAGGGGGTCGACGGACTGGGCGCAGCCGGTGAGCAGCGCGACGGTCAGCGCCAGCGCCCCGGCCGCGCGCGGCCTCACAGGTAGTCCTCCAGCCGTGCCACGGCGTACCCCTTCGCCGTGACCTTCTCCAGGAACCGTCGGACCATGTCCGGCATCGTGCCCTTCCAGTCGTCCTTACCGCGGAAGTGGCTGAGAACGATGTCGCCGGGATGAAGGTCACGGTCCCACTCGCGGTACTCCCAGTGGTCGGCGAAGACCTCCTCGTTCCACAGGGGCGCGTACTTGATGCCGCAGGCCTTCGCGGCGTACAGGGTGTCCGCGTTGTAGTTGCCGAAGGGCGGGCGGAAGAGGGTCGGGCGGGTGCCGTAGTGCTTCTCGATGACGTTCTGCATGCCGCAGATCTCGCGCTTCTGGCGGGAGTACGACAGGCCCGGCAGGTACGGGTGGTGGAGGGTGTGGTTGTGCAGGCTCACGCCCGCCTGCTGCATGCGCTTGAAGTAGCCGTAGTCCTCCTTCACCAGGTAGTCGCTGAGGAACGCGGTGTACGGGACCCGCAGTTCGCGCATCATGCGCAGGAACGCCGGGTCCTTCTCGGCGCCGTCGTCGATCGTGAGGAAGACGATCTTCTGCCGGGTGGGGATCGTGGTGAAGACCGGCGGAAGGTCGTCCTCCTCATGGCCGTCCACCTCGAAGCCCGCGCGGGTCTTGATCTCCGGCTTCACGGCCGGGGGCGGCGGGGCGGTCAGGGGGACCCGCGACAGGCCCCAGCGTTTCGCCGCCGCGGCCCGGGCCCGCTGCGCGGCGTGCCGCTTGTCGGGGGCCTTGGCGCCGGGCGCCTCACGGGGCTGCTGGCCTGCTGCGGGCGGTGCCGTGGAGGCGCCGTCCGCGCAGCCCGAGGCGATGGCCGCGGCGGCGAGCACGGCGATTCCGGCACGGATCCGGCGCTTCCGATACGCACCGTATTTATCATTTTGTACGACTACTCGCATGGAGCCGGATCCTCGCAGGCACCCGCCCCCAACCCCGGCCGACACCGCCGCCGCGCATGCACCATCCACCGACTGGCCCACAATGAACCGGTGAACGACCTCGCCCCCCTCCTCACCCCCGAAGGCCGCGCCCTCCTCGACGAGGTCCGCGGTACCGACCCCGCGCGGGAACTCGCCGTCGCCACCCGGCTGCGCCGCGAGCACCCCGCCGAGCTGGTGTCGGCGGCGCTCGGGCAGGCGCGGCTGCGGCAGCGGGCGGTGGCGAAGTTCGGGGCCGAGGACGCGGGGCGGATGTTCTTCACGCCGAACGGGGTGGAGCAGTCGACGCGGGCGAGCGTGGCGGCGTATCGGGCCGAGCGGTTCAAGGCGCTGGGGATCCGGTCGGTCGCTGACCTGTGCTGCGGTATCGGCGGTGACGCGATCGCGTTCGCCCGCGCCGGGATCCGGGTGCTGGCCGTGGACCGGGATCCGCTGACGGCGGCGGTGGCGCGCGCGAACGCCGACGCGCTGGGGCTGGCCGGGCTGATCGAGGTGCGGGAAGTGGATGTGACGGAGGTGGACACGACTGCGTACGACGCCGTGTTCGTCGACCCCGCCCGGCGTGGCGGCCGGGGCCGGATCTTCGACCCCGAGGCCTACTCGCCGCCCCTGTCCTGGGCGGTGCGGACGGCACTCGAAGCTCCCCGCGCCGCTCTGAAGATCGCGCCCGGAATCCCCCATGAAGCCGTCCCCGCCGAGGCCGAGGCCGAGTGGATCTCCGACGGCGGGGATGTGAAGGAGGCGGTGCTGTGGTTCGGCACCGAGCCGGGCGCCGTGCGCGCGACCCTGCTGCCGGGGCCGCGGACCCTGCTGGGACGCGGGCTGCCCGACCCCGAAGTCCGGCCTGTGGGGCGGTACTTGTACGAGCCCGACGGCGCCGTCATCCGGGCCCATCTGGTCGCCGAGGTCGCCGAGTCACTGGACGGCGGGCTGATCGACCCCACCATCGCGTACATCACCGCCGACGAGCATCACGAGACCCCGTACGCCACCGCGTACGAGATCACCGATCAACTCCACTTCAGCGTCAAGAAGTTGAAGGCACTGCTCCGGGAGCGGCAGGTCGGGACGCTGACCGTGAAGAAGCGGGGGTCGGCGGTGGAGCCGGAGGAGTTGCGCAGGAAGGTCAAGCCGCAGGGGCCCAACGCGGCGACGGTGTTCCTCACCCGGGTCGAGGGGGCGCCGACCATGCTCGTCGGCGCCCCCTCGAAGCCGTCGGCTACTGCCGGTGGAGCGTCTTGAGGGGCTCCAGGTGGGGGTCGGCGCCGGTCGGGCCGGTGCGGGCCACGGTGGCGGGCTGACCGCCGTTCGTGCGGGCCGAGAAGGTGCTCGCCTGCGTGCTCGTGGGCACCGTGCCGTTGTAGTACTCGTGGTACACGAATTGGGAGCCGCTGGCGCTGATCGAGGCGCCCGCCGTGTTCAGCGTGCTCGCGGTGACGGAGGCGGTGGGGCCGAACGCGACCGTGAAGCTCGTGCTCGCGGACTCGCGCAGCAGATAGCTCTTGGTCTCGTCCGACAGGGCGGGGCGGGAGGTCCACAGGAGGGGCCCGAAGACGTTCATCGCCGCACCGGCGGACAGGCCGTCGCGCCAGGCGCCCGCGTAGGCGAGCGCCACCGAACTCGGCGCCGTCCACCAGAACTTGGCGACCGCCACAGACAGCGCCGCGTCGGTGCTCCCCGTGATCGGGTAGTACGAGTACGTCGACGGCCACCGGGAGAAACCCGTGTGGGTCAGCGCGTACTTGGCGTCCGACCCGACCGTGATGACCATGGTCTTGTCCGGGTTCAGGCTGTTGAGGTACGACTTCACGGCCGCGGTCAGCTTCTTGCCGTTGGTGAGGACGACGCTGCCCGCACTGGCCGCTCCGTCGGCGCCGGCCGCGGCGGCTGCCGGGAGAGCCGCACGGTAGTCGGTGCCCGACGCCAGGAACACATACTTCGGGGCGCCGGTGACGGACTGCGCCACCTTGACCGATGTCTCGTAGCGGTCGGCGCCGGACAGCCGCTTGGGGACGTAGCCGAGCGTCCTCAGCTGGGCGGCGACATTGCTGCTGAGGATGGACGTGCCGCCGACGAGATACACACTGGCGCCCGGCTTCAGCACCCGCTTCAGCTCGCTCTTCACCGCTGTGGACAGCCCGGTCTTCGGGGTCGTGAGCACCGGCCCCTGCTTCTTGCCGGCCAGCGCGGGCGCGGTGAGCGAGTAGGCCGCGTCGTCCTGGTTGACCAGCACCGCGGCCTTGGCGTTCAGCAGGCCCGGCACACTGCCGCCGATCTTGTTCCAGGTCCAGCGCGAGGAGGCGACGTTGGTGTTGTAGGCGTTGCTGCCCCAGATCCGGCCGGTGCGGTTCTTGCGCAGCGGCTGCCAGCTGGGGTTGCTGCCCTGCGGCGTGCCCGGGACCCGCGTGAGCTCGCCGGTGGCCAGGTCGACGTACTCGGTGGTGTGTACGTCGTCGCTGTTCGGCGAGGTGTGGGCGTCGAAGACGATCCGCTTGCCGGTGGGCGACCAGGACGGGTTGGCGTACCGGCGGGGGCCGTCGGTGTGCTGCCGGACGTCGGTGCCGTCGGCGTTCGCCGTGAGGATCTGCGGGTTGCCGTCGGGGTCCTTGCGGACGAAGGCCAGCTTGGTGCCGTCGGGCGAGAAGGCGGGCTGCTCGGCGTTGGCGAGGACCCGCTTGAGCGTGTTCGTCGTTCCGTCGTAGGTATAGATCCGCGCGCTGTCGGAACAGCCCTCGACGCGACGGGAGAAGGCGAGCAGGCCGGACGGGCTCACCGTCGGGTCCTCGTCGCAGACCTTGGCCGGTTCCAGGGCCTCGGACAGCAGCGGGGCGGGCGCGAACGAGCCGTCGGAGGGGCCGTAGGCGAGCTGGCCGCCGGAGGCGAAGACGACGTAGCGGCCGCCCCACCAGAACGCCAGGTCCTCGTAGGCGGCGCTGGAGCGCATGCCCTCCGCCCAGGGCAGGGTGATCTTCGAGGAGCCGCTGGGCCGGACGCTGGAGATCTGGCTCCAGGCGGTGACCAGCCGGCTGCCGTCCGGCGCCCAGGCGGCGTCGTCGCCGGAGGTGCCCGGGACCGCGGTGGCCCGTCCGGTGGCCGGGTCGACGAGGACGGGGCCGTCGGTGAGGATCCGGCCCTCGGTGCCCGGCCAGGGCCCTGCCTCGTCGGCGGCGGCGCCCGGTGCGGTGGCCAGGGTGCCCACGGCGGCGAGCGCCGCCGCGGTCGCGAGCGCCGCGGCACGGCGGCGCGTGAACATGCTCAAGGTTCGATCCCCCCATGGATCTTCACAGCCTCTACACAGAGGCCGGGTCACTGTAGTGCCCAACGAGGCGTGAGGGGAACAGAGTCACTGGTGAACAGCTGTGCGTTTTCGGGTTACGTCTTCGGGTTACGCATCGCACTCCCGCGCCCTGGCCAGCAGCAGCTTCCGCTCGCGTTCGTTGCGTGCAAGGCCGGCCGCCCGGGCGAACTCCTCGCGGGCCTCCGCCGTACGCCCCAGGCGGGCCAGCAGATCGCCGCGCACGCTCGGCAGCAAGTGGTAGTCCCGCAGGGCGGGTTCGGTGGCGAGGGCGTCGACCAGCTCCAGGGCCGGGGCGGGGCCGTCCGCCATCGACACGGCGACCGCGCGGTTGAGTTCGACGACCGGGGAGGGGGCGCGGGCGGCGAGCAGGCCGTACAGGGTGGCGATCGCGCGCCAGTCCGTGTCCTCGTAGGTGAGCGCGTGCGCGTGGCAGGCGGCGATCGCGGCCTGGAGGGCGTACGGGCCGGGCACGCCGGTGGACACCGCGTCCGCGCGGTCCAGGGCGGTGATCCCGCGGGCGATGAGGAGCCGGTTCCAGCGGCTGCGGCTCTGGTCCTGGAGCAGGACCGGCTCACCGTCCGGGCCGGTGCGGGCGGCCATCCGCGACGCCTGGAACTCCAGCAGCGAGGCCAGGCCGTGCACCTCGGGCTCCTTGGGCATCAGTCCTGCCAGCTGCCGGGCCAGCCGCAGCGCGTCCTCGGCGAGGGACGGGCGCAGCCAGTCGTCGCCGGCCGTGGCGGCGTAACCCTCGTTGAAGATCAGGTAGATGACGTCGAGAACGGAGCCGAGGCGGGCCTCGCGGTCGGGGCCGTACGGCACCTCGAAGGCGACGTTCTTCGTGGCGAGGGTGCGTTTCGCGCGGACGATGCGCTGGGCGACCGTCGATTCCGGGACGAGGAAGGCGCGGGCGATCTCCGCTGTGGTCAGGCCGCCGAGGAGGCGCAGGGTGAGGGCGATACGGGCCTCTGCGGAGAGGACCGGATGGCAGGCGGTGAAGACGAGGCGGAGCAGGTCGTCGTCGATGTCGTCGGGGTCCGCGGGCTCCTCGGGCTCGGTCACCGTCGACAGGTCGCGGCCGATCTCCGCCAGCTTGCGGGCGTAGTTCTCCTTGCGCCGGATCAGGTCGACGGCGCGGTGCCTGGCGGTCGCCATCAGCCAGGCGCCCGGATTGTCGGGAACCCCGTCCCGGGGCCACTGCTCCAGCGCGGCGACCAGGGCGTCCTGGGCCAGCTCCTCGGCGATGCCGACGTCGCGGACGACACGGGCGACGGCGGCGATGACGCGGGGCGACTCGATACGGAAGACGGTCTCGACGGTGGATCGCGGGTCGGCGGTGGCGCGCGGGTCGGCGGGGGGCTGCGAACTGCTCACAGCCCCCCATTGGACACCCGGACCGGCGTGCCTCCAAGGACCGGAGGCTCAGCCCATGATCTCCCGCACCTCGCAGGTCACCGTCCAGAAGTCCTCGTGCACCTTCAGGAACCGCTTGGTCCACTCCAGCGCCTCGGCCCTGTCCTTGCACTGGAGGATCGCGTAACCGCCGACGGCCTCCTTGGTCTCGGTGAACGGACCGTCGGTCACGGAGATCTTCCCGTCCTCCCAGTGCACGCGGGTGCCCTGGGCGGTGGGCGTCAGACCGGCGGTGTCGAGCATCACCCCGGCCTTGGTCATCTCCTCGATCAACTCGCCCATCCGCTGCATCAGTTCGGGGCTGGGGCCGGCGGCCGCCTGGCTCTCCTGGGTCTTCACCAGCGACAGGTAGCGGGGCATGGGGACTCCTTCGACACGGACCGGCGGGGCCTCTCCCCGCCTTTCACCCCTGTGTCGATCGGGAGACGGCCGGATCGACACGCGCCCCGGATTTCTTCGGGGACATTCTCCTCACCGCAACGACTCCCACAACTCCCCCGCCTCCGGCTCCTGAGCGACCACCCGGTTGGCGTCCGAAGGTGCCCTCTCCACCGGCATGGTCACCGTCGTCGTGTCGTCCGCGGACAGCCCTTCGAGGCTCTGCCCCAGCGCGTACAGCTCGGTCAGTGAGTCCAGGCCGGTGTCGGTGGTGAGGCTGCCGGTCACGGCGTCGGCGACCGAGTAGAGCCGGGTGGGACCGATGTCGGACAGCCGTTCCAGCAAGGCCTTCACGAGCGTCTGCTGGAGGCCTATGCGCCCGAGGTCGCTGCCGTCGCCGATGCCGTGCCGGGTGCGGGCGAGGCCCAGGGCCTGCTCGCCGTCCAGGTGGTGGGTGCCGGCCTCCAGGGTCAGGTGGCTGTCCTCGTCGTCGATGTCCTCGTCCGTGCTGACGGTGACCCCGCCGAGCGCGTCGACCAGCTTGGCGAAGCCGGCGAAGTCGATCTCGATGTAGTGGTCCATGCGGACGTCCGTCATCGACTCGACGGTCTTCACGGCACAGACCGGACCGCCCACCGCATAGGCGCTGTTGAACATCACGCCGTACGCCTCCTCCGTCGACTCCCCGTCCGCAAGCGGGCAGGACGGCCGGGTGACGAGCGTGTCGCGCGGGATGCTGACCACGGTGGCCTCGGTGCGGCCGGCGTCGACGTGGACGACCATCGCCGTGTCGGAGCGGGCGCCGCCACTGTCGCCGCCGCCGAGCTGCTGGTTCTCCTCGCCGTCCCGCGAGTCCGAGCCGAGGACCAGGATGTTCAGTGCCTCGGTGGGCAGGGGGGACGCGGACGCCGAACCGGCGGGCGTCGTCATCGACTTGGCCGGGCGGTCGTCGCCGAGCGCGCTGTTGATGTCGACGCTCGTGATGTTGTCGTTGAGGTGCCAGTAGACCCAGCCGGCCCCAGCGGCGCCCAGCGCCAGCAGACCGGCCAGGGTGAGACCGACGGCCTTCAGCAGGCCGGCGCGCGGGCGTATGTGTCTGTCCGATCCCCCGTTGTCGTCCCCGTGTTCGTCATCAGCAGTCACGGACAGGAACGTAAGTCCGAATTATTACGAGAGGACACCCCTGCCCGCGGTTTCTGCGGAAAATCTAAGACTTCTCAGCCCAGCCTCAGGGCAGAACCGACGACTTTCAGCACCTCCGAAAGTTTCGGCCGGTCATCCGACTGACTTCGGGAGAGCGGGCGGTGCCTCCGTGCTGCTGCGCACCACCAGACTCGTCGCCAGCTCCACCCGTGTCGCCGCCGGGGTCCCCTGCTCGCGCGCGAGATCGAGGACGAGCTTGGCCGCCGCCTCGGCCATCTCGGTCAGCGGCTGCCGTACGGTCGTCAGCGGCGGCCCCACCCAGCGGGCGATCGGCAGATCGTCGAAGCCGACGACGCTCAGGTCCTCCGGGATGCGCAGCCCCAGCTCGCGCGCCGCCTCGTACAGGCCGAGCGCCTGGAGGTCGTTGCCGGCGAAGACCGCGGTGGGCCGGTCGGGGGCGCGCAGCAGGTCCAGTCCGCGCCGGTAGCCCGTCTCGTGGTGGAAGTCGCCGTTCTTGATCAGCTCGGGGTCGACCGGCAGCCCGGCGGTCTCCAGCGCCGCCCGGTAGCCGTCCACCCGGGCGCGGCTGCACATCATCCGGGACGGTCCGGTGATCGCGCCGATCCGGGTGTGCCCCAGCTCGACGAGATGGCGCGTGGCGGCGAGCCCGCCCTGCCAGTTGGTGGCGCCGATGGACGGCACGTCGGCGCCCGGGTCGCCCGCCGGGTCCATCACCACGAACGGGATGGAACGGCTGGTCAGCAGGGCGCGCTGGGACTCGTCGAGGCCGGACAGGACGAGGATCACGCCGTGCGGGCGGCGGGCGGCGACCTGGTCGGCCCAGGTGCGGCCGGGGGTGAGCCGGCCGGCGCTCTCGCTGAGCACCACGCTCAGCCCGGCGTCCCGCGCCACGTTCTCCACGCCCCGGATGACCTCCATCGCCCACGCGCTCTCCAGCTCGTGGAAGACCAGGTCGATCAGGGGGGAGCGGCTCGCCTCGGCGCGGCGGCGCCGGTAGCCGTGGGCGCGCAGCAGTTCCTCGACGCGGGTCCGGGTCGCCGGGGCGACATCGGCCCGTCCGTTGAGGACCTTCGAAACAGTCGGCGCGGATACGCCGGCCTCGCGGGCGATCTCGGCGAGCGTCGCGGTCTGCGTCGAGCGTCCTGCCGTCCGGGTTTGAGCGGGCTCGGAGGGTGTCATGGCGGCGATCGTATCCCTGCACCCCCTCTTGACGAACCCTTCTGAGCGCCATAGCGTCCCGGAACATTCGAAGTGTATAACGAAACATTCGCCAGCGACCGGGAACCGACAGGAGTTTCATGACCACCGCCCCCTGGCGTGACCCCGCCCTGCCCGCCGCCGCCCGCGTCGACGATCTCCTCGCCCGGATGACGCTGGAGGAGAAGACCGCCCAGCTGTACGGCGTGTGGGTGGGCGCCGCCACGGACGGCGACGGAGTCGCTCCGCACCAGCACGACATGACTGTCGGCTCCGCCGAAGACTTCGCCGAGCTGATCACCCACGGCCTGGGCCAGCTCACCCGCTCCTACGGCACCGCCCCCGTGGACCCGGCGCTGGGCGCGCAGGCATTGGCCCGCGCCCAGCGCCGTATCGCCGACGCGGGCCGCTTCGGCATCCCTGCCGTGGCCCACGAGGAATGCCTGGCCGGCTTCACGGCCTGGGGCGCCACGGCCTACCCGGTCCCCCTCGCCTGGGGCGCCACCTTCGACCCGCCGCTGGTCGAGGAGATGGCCCGGCACATCGGCCGCGACCTGCGCACGGCCGGCGTCCACCAGGGCCTCGCGCCCGTCCTGGACGTCGTACGGGATCCGCGCTGGGGCCGGGTCGAGGAGACGATCGGCGAGGACCCGTACCTGGTCGGCACGGTCGGTGCCGCCTATGTACGCGGCCTTGAGTCGGCCGGGATCGTCGCCACGCTCAAGCACTTCGCCGGGTACGCGTCCTCCGCGGGCGCCCGGAACCAGGCCCCCGTGCGGGCGGGCGTCCGGGAGCTCGCGGACGTGATCCTGCCGCCCTTCGAGATGGCGCTGCGCGAGGGCGGGGCCCGTTCGGTGATGGCGGCCTACAACGAGACGGACGGCGTCCCGGCCTCCGCGGACCCGGCCCTGCTGACCGAACTCCTGCGCCGGGACTGGGGGTTCACCGGCACGGTCGTCGCCGACTACTTCGGCATCGCGTTCCTCGAGACCCTGCACCGCGTCGCCGGCTCCCCCGCCGAGGCGGCGCACGCGGCGCTCGCCGCGGGCATCGACGTGGAACTGCCGACGGTGAAGTGCTACGGCCGCCCGCTGCTGGAGGCGGTACGGGAGGGCCGCGTCCCCGAGGAACTGGTGGACCGGGCCACCCGCCGGGTCCTGCTCCAGAAGTGCGAACTCGGCCTCCTGGACGCCGACTGGGACCCGGAGCCCAAGGGCCCGATCGACCTCGACTCGACGGCCAACCGCGCCCTCGCCCGCCGACTGGCCGAGGAGTCCGTGGTCCTGCTGGACAACCCGGACGGCGTGCTGCCGCTGGCCCCGGACGCCCGCATCGCGGTCGTGGGCCCGCGCGCGGCGGACGCCCTCGCCATGCTCGGCTGCTACTCCTTCCCGTCCCACGTCCTCACCCACCACCCCGAAGTCCCCATGGGCATCGAGATCCCGCCCGTCCTCCAGGCCCTGCGCGACGAACTCCCCGACGCCAAGGTGACGTTCGCCGAGGGCTGCGACACCTCGGACCCGGACACCTCCGGCTTCGAGGAGGCGGTGGCCCGGGCCTCCGAGGCGGATGTGTGCGTGGCGGTGCTTGGCGACCGGGCGGGCCTGTTCGGGCGGGGCACCTCGGGCGAGGGCTGCGATGTGACGGACCTGCGGCTGCCGGGCGTACAGGGCGAGTTGCTGGACCAGCTGATCGCGACGGGCGTACCGGTCGTGCTCGTCCTCCTGACGGGACGGCCCTACGCGCTCGGCCGCTGGCACGGGCGCCTCGGCGCGGTCGTCCAGGCGTTCTTCCCGGGGGAGGAGGGCGGCCCGGCGGTGGCGGGAGTGCTGTCGGGCCGCGTCAACCCCTCCGGCCGCCTCCCCGTGAGCGTCCCGCACGTGCCCGGCGGACAGCCCTGGACCTACCTCCAGCCCCCGCTGGGCCTGGCCGGCGAGGTCAGCAACCTGGACCCGACGCCGCTGTACGCCTTCGGGCACGGCCGCTCGTACACCACGTTCGCCTGGGAGTCCGACGCGGCGGAGGCGGAGATCGGCACGGACGGCTCGTACGAGATGACCGTGACCGTCCGCAACACCGGCGACCGCGCGGGCGCGGAGGTCGTCCAGCTCTACCTCCACGACCCGGTGGCGTCGGTGACCCGCCCGGACGTCCGGCTGATCGGCTATCAGCGGCTGGAGCTGGCACCCGGAGAATCCCGCCGGGTGAGCTTCCGCTTCCACGCGGATCTCTCCGCCTTCACCGACCGCTCACATCACCGCGTGGTCGAACCGGGCGTGCTGGAACTACGGTTGGGGGTATCCAGCGCGGAAGTGCTGCACACGGCACGACTGACTCTCACCGGCCCGGTACGCGTGCTCGGCCCGGACCGCCGGCTGCGGTGCGAGGCGGTGGTGTCCTGAGCCTCGGGGGAGGGGCGCGATGGACAGATACGTCCACCACGAACTGCGGTCCGTCATCACCGTGCTGACCGTGACCGCCGTCTGCGTGCCGGTGACCGCCGTCTCCCAGGGGGCGCTGGTCAGCTGGAGCGGGCTGCCGCTGTTCGTCCTCGGCCTGATCGGCTTCGCGACGCTGCTCACGCTCGTCGGGGGGACCCGCATCAAAGGGCTCAGCGAGGTGCGGGACTTCGAGGCCGCGGTCCCCTTGGAGGAGGCGCCCGTCGAGGCGTCCCTGCTCCGGCGTCCGGTCAATCCGTGGCTGTTCACCATGACGACGGCCGCGACGCTGGGCTTCGCGTTCGCCCTGGACCCCGTGGCCGCCCTGTTCCCGCTCTGGCCGGCGCTGGCCTGGCTGGGGCAGGCCTGGCTCGCCGCCGACTGGGAGCGCCGCCACGGCAAGGTGCTGTGGCGGGGCCACGACCCGGACAAGCCCTGGCGGCTCTCCTTCAGCCCCCGGCCACTGCCTCGAACCGCCACCGGTGCACTGCCCGGGTGACCAACTCACCGTCAGGTTCGGGCAGTTCCGGCAGTACGGCGTCGTAGTCGGCGTCCCACCACGTGATGACCAGCACCCGGTCCTGCGGGGCCCGGAAGGTCTCCCGGCGCAGCGGCTCCTCGGGAAGCCGCTGCTCGCGCGCCCAGGCCAGCAGCTCCTCGCCCCGCCCTTCGACCGCCCGCGCCTCCCACATCAACGCCACGGTCATGAGTACAGGTTGTCCTTGCTGACCTCGTGGACATGGTCGTGCCCCGGCACATGCGGGTCGGTCACCGGCAGCGAGGAGTCCGCCGACAGGTCCCAGCTGGACACCGCCCGCCCCCGCGCCACCATCTCCGCGCCGAGCGCGGCGACCATCGCGCCGTTGTCGGTGCACAACTTGGGCCGCGGCACCCGCAGTTCGATCCCGGCCGCCTCACACCGATGCTGGGCGAGGTGCCGCAGCCGGGAGTTGGCCGCCACGCCACCGCCGATCATCAGATGCCCGACGCCCTCGTCCTTGCAGGCCCGTACGGCCTTGCGGGTCAGCACGTCCACGACCGCCTCCTGGAAGGACGCCGCCACATCGCGCACCGGCACCTCCTCCCCCGCCGCCCGCTTGGCCTCGATCCAGCGGGCCACGGCGGTCTTCAGGCCGGAGAAGGAGAAGTCGTACGCCGGATCGCGGGGCCCGGTCAGCCCGCGCGGGAAGGCGATGGCCTGAGGGTCGCCCTCCTTCGCGTACCGGTCGATGACGGGACCGCCCGGGAAACCGAGGTTCAGCACCCGCGCGATCTTGTCGAAGGCCTCGCCGGCCGCGTCGTCGATGGTCGCGCCCAGCGGCCGTACGTCGGAGGTGATGTCGGAGGACAGCAGCAGGGACGAGTGCCCGCCGGACACCAGCAGCGCCATCGTCGGCTCGGGCAGCGCGCCGTGCTCCAGCTGGTCCACGCAGATGTGCGAGGCCAGGTGGTTCACGCCGTACAGCGGCTTGCCCAGCGCGTAGGCGTACGCCTTCGCCGCCGAGACGCCGACCAGCAGGGCGCCGGCGAGGCCGGGACCGGCGGTGACGGCGATGCCGTCCAGGTCCCTGGCGCTCACCCCGGCCTCCTTCAGCGCACGGTCGATCGTCGGGACCATCGCCTCCAGATGCGCCCGGGAGGCGACCTCGGGCACCACGCCGCCGAAGCGGGCGTGCTCGTCGACGCTGGACGCGACGGCGTCCGCCAGCAGGGTCGTGCCGCGGACGATGCCGACGCCGGTCTCGTCGCAGGAGGTCTCGATCCCCAGGACCAGAGGTTCGTCAGCCATTGATCTCGGTTCCTTGTACGGAGGTTGATGGGTCGGTCAGTCGCATGACGAGGGCGTCCACGTTCCCCGGCTGGTAGTAGCCGCGCCGGAAGCCGATGGCCTCGAAGCCGTAGCGCTCGTACAGCTTCTGCGCGCGGACGTTGTCGATCCGGCACTCCAGCATCACTTCGGCACACTCGAAGGCGGTGGCCGCCCGCAGCAGTTCGGTCAGCAGCCGCCCGCCGAGGCCGGTGCCCCAGTGGTCGCGGGTGACGGCGATGGTCTGGATGTCGGCGAGGTCTCCGGACGCGGCGAGGCCCGCGTACCCGACGAGCCGGTCCGCGTCGACGGCGACGACGTACCGCTTGGTCGCCGCGGGACCGCGCGCGTGGGCGAGCTCGGACCAGAACATCCCGCGCGACCAGGCGTCCTCGGGGAAGAGGTCCTTCTCCAGCTCGAGCACGGCATCGATGTCCCACCAGCGCATCTCGCGCAGCACCGCTGTCACTTGGGGGTGACCACCTTGTAGTTCTTGGGCACCTGGGCGTCGGGACGGCGCAGGTACAGCGGCCGCGGCACGGGCAGTTCCGCGCCGGCCGCCAGCCTCTCGGCGGCGAGGCTCGCGAGCGCCGCGGCCGACACATGCTCGGGCTCGTGCACGTTGGGGAAGGTGTCCGGGTACAGCAGCGCGCCCGCGCCGACGGCGGGCAGTCCCGCGACCCGGTCGGCGATGTCGGCGGGCCGGTCGACGGCGGGATCGGTGACGCGCGTACGGGAGTCGGCGTAGCGCGCCCAGTAGACCTCCTTGCGCCGGGCGTCGGTGGCCACGACGAAGGGGCTGCCCATGTCGGACGCGTACGCGAGGCCGTCGAGCGTGCACAGTCCGTGCACGGGGACGCCGAGCGCCAGCCCGAACGTGTCCGCGGTCATCAGACCGACCCGCAGCCCGGTGTACGGGCCCGGACCGATCCCTACGACGATCCCGGTGACGGCGTCGAGTTTCAGCCCCGCCTCCGTCAGCACACGGTCGACGGCCGGCAGCAGCAACTCTCCGTGTCGGCGCGCGTCGATCTGACTCGACGAGGCGATGACATCCGTCCCGTCGTGCAGAGCGACGGTGACGGCGGGGGTGGCGGTATCCAGAGCTAGCAAGAGCACGCAAACAGCCTACGGCTCCGCGGGCTCGAGCACGGCCGCCCAGGTCCGGCGGTCACCTGCTGCTACCGTCGCAACGAAGCGTGACGTACGACGAAGAGGTGGGCGACCGTGCCAAGCAGCAGCGCCGGATTCGTGGCCGTGCTGACCGCGGCGGCCGTCGCGACCATCGGCTTCCTCGCCTACCAGGCCTCGGCGACCGTACCGGCCGATCTGGGCCGGCCCCAGGCGGGCGGCTCGGCCTCGGCGGCCACCTCCAAGGCGGCACGGGACGGGCAGCACCCCGAGGCACTGCCCGCCGGTTCCGGAACGGGTGAACGCGTCGTGTACTCGGTGGACGCCGACCGCGTCTGGCTCGTCACCCGGGGCAACAAGGTCCAGCACACCTTCAAGGTCAACCCGAGCACGGTCGACCCACCGCCCGGCACCTACTTCGTCACCTCCCGCTCGAAAGCGGTCACCGGCTCCGACGGCACCCCCATCGAACACGTCGTCCGCTTCACCAGCGTCGACGGCGTAGCCATCGGCTTCAGCGCAGCCGTCGACGGCTCGACCCCGGTCCCCGACCCCACGGTGAAAACAGGCGGCATCCGCGAATCACGGGCCGACGGCAACGCGATGTGGCAGTTCGCGACGGTGGGCCAGAAGATCGTCGTGATCCGCTAGAGCCAGGGTCAGTACAGCGCCCCGATAGGGGCGCGGGGAACTGCGCGACCAGCCACAACGAACCCGCAGACGACTACGCGGCCCGACGGCCCTCTGTCTCACACCGCGCTGGCGCAGTCGGCGGCGTGGAAATCACGCGCGCCGCCGCACAAGACGCCAGCAACGCACTCATCGACACCCCGCCAACCGCGTACGGCTGCTGAGGCCGGACCTCATACCGGTCGTTCTCCGTGCTGCGTTCCGAAGCCGACATGGACGCCTCCTGAGGGACGGGGGCGGACGTAGTTAGGTAGACCTAACTACAGACTGGGTACCATGTGACCACGCGCAAGACCCCGAAAGCAATAACTTGCCGACGCCTTGTCGGAACGTTCACGCTCACGCCGACAGCACGCTGAGGTCCGCGTTCGCCCACCGCTCCCCCAGCCCGGTCAGCGTCACCCGCCGAACCTCGTCGGCCGTGTCGCCGACGGCCCGGTGGATGTCGACCTGCAACCGGTCGTCGGTCAGCTCCTCGACCTTCCCCTCGCCCCACTCCACGACGATCACCGACTCGGGCAGCGAGACATCGAGGTCGAGGTCCTCCATCTCGTCGAGGCCGCCACCGAGGCGGTACGCGTCGACGTGGACCAGCGGCGGCCCGTCACCCAGCGACGGATGCACGCGCGCGATCACGAACGTCGGTGAGGTGACGGCCCCCCGGACCCCGAGCCCTTCACCCAGCCCCCGGGTCAGCGTCGTCTTGCCCGCGCCGAGCTCCCCGCTGAGCATCACGAGGTCACCGGCGCGCAGCAGCTTGGCGAGGTGGCGGCCGAGTTCCCGCATCTGGTCGGGGGAGGTGATGGTGAGGTTCTGGACGCCCGGCTCAGCCTGGCTGTGCGGTACTGCTTCCATAGCCACTTACGGTAGCCCCTGCCGGCACGGCACCCGCGCGGGTGAGCAGGTCGGCGAGACGGTCGGTGACCACTTCCGGGTGCTCCAGCATCACCAGGTGCCCGGCGTCCGGGACGAGGACGAGCTCGGCGTCCGGCAGCAGATCGGCGATGGCCTCGCTGTGCTCACTGGGCGTGACGAGGTCCCTGACCCCGGCCAGTACCAGCACCGGCAGATCGGTGAAATACGCCAGCGCCTCGGTCTTGTCGTGGTCCCCGAAGGCCGGGTAGAACTCGGCGACCACATCGATCGGCGTGCCCTCGATCATCCGCTCGGCGAACCGCGCGACCGCCGGATCGACGTCCCGGGACGCGAACGAGTAGCGCTTGATGATCCCGGCGAACAGATCGGCGGTGGCCCGCCGCCCCCGCTCGACCAGCGCCGCCTGCTGCCCCAGCGCTTTCAGCACTCCGGGGAGCACGCGACGTACGGCGTTGACGCCCGCGACCGGCAGCCCGAAGTTGACCTCGCCGAGCTTCCCCGACGACGTACCGATCAGCGCGACGGCGGTGACCCGCTCCCGGACCAGCTCCGGGAACTGGGCGGCCAGTGCCATCACGGTCATCCCGCCCATGGAGTGCCCGACCAGCACGATCGGCCCCTCGGGCACGGCCGCGTCGATCACGGCCTTCAGATCGCGGCCCAGCTGGTCGATGGTGATCGGAATGCCGTCCTCGACCTGGGACACCCCGCGCGCGGACCGGCCGTGGCTGCGCTGGTCCCAGTGCACCGTCCGTACGACACCCCTGAGCGCCGCGCGCTGAAAGTGCCAGGAGTCCTGGCTGAGGCAGTAGCCGTGGCTGAAGACGACGGTGACCGGGGCGGGGGCCTTACGGCCGAAGAGCCGGCGGCGCCGCGGGGTGAGCCCCTCCTGGGGTTCGACGTCGTCGACCTCGTAGTACAGCTCGGTGCCGTCGTCGGCATACGCCTTGCCGGGGGTGCCGCGCAGGGCGCCGTACGGTCCGGCCGAGTCCAGGGCGAGGCGGGCCTTCTGCCGCATCCCGCGGCCGACCGTCATGCGTTCGATCGCGACGCCGGCCGCCGCGCCCGCGGCGACCACGCCGATCGCGGCACCCGCGATACCGGTCACCCGGCGCCAGTTCCCGGCCGCCCCCGTGGCGGAGGCGACGGCCGCCGAGGCGGCGTTCGCTACGGCCTCCGCACTGCTCTCGCTCACGAATCGCTCCTCTTCGCCGTACTGCTGGTCGCCGGATGGCGGTGGATGACTGCGGTGCACGCCTCCTGGCGTCTACCCCGCTTGTTCCTCGTTCACATAGACGCGGGGGACACGGGTTCCGATGCGGGTGACGATTTCGTACGCGATGGTGCCCGCGGCCTGCGCCCAGTCCTCGGCGGTGGGCTCACCGCGGTCGCCGGGCCCGAACAGGACCGCCTCGGTCCCGGTCACGGGCTCGTCGCCCCCCAGATCCACGACGAACTGATCCATCGCGATCCGCCCCGCGACCGTACGCCACTTGCCGCCGATCATGACCGGCCCGGTCCCGGAGGCGTGCCGCGGGATGCCGTCCGCGTATCCCACGGGCACCAGGCCCAGGGTGGTCTCGCCGGGGGTGGTGTAGTGATGCCCGTAACTCACGCCGTGACCGCCCGGAACGTGCTTCACCAACGCGACCGACGCCGACAGCGTCATCACCGGCCGCAGTCCGAAGTCGGCCGGGCCGCCGATCTCCGGGCTGGGCGAGATGCCGTAGACGGCGATCCCGGCGCGGACGAGGTCGAAGTGGCTGTCGGGGATGGTGAGCGTGGCCGGCGAGTTGGCGATGTGCCGCACCTCGGGCCGAACGCCCTGCCCCTCCGCATACGACACCATCTCCCGGAAGCGGCCGAGCTGGGCGTCGATGGAGGGATGCCCGGGCTCGTCGGCGCAGGCGAAGTGCGACCAGAGCCCGGTGATGCGGATGAGTCCGTCCTGCTCGGCGCGCAGGGCGGCGCCGACCAGCTCGGCCCAGTCGCCACCGGGCTGGCAGCCGCCTCGCCCGAGTCCGGTGTCGGCCTTGAGCTGGACCCGGGCGGGGGTGCGGGTGCGGGTCGTCGTCTGCTGAGCGGCAGCGGTCACTTCCTGTAGAGCCCACATACCGCTGACGGATACATCGAGATCGGCCTCGATGGCCTCGCGCCAGGGCCCGCCCGGGGTCCACAGCCAGCACATGATCCGCCCCGGCACACCGGCGGCCCGCAGCGCGAGGGCCTCCTCGGGAGTGGCGGTTCCCAGCCAGCTCGCCCCGGCCTCGACGGCCGCACGGGCGCACGGCACCGCGCCATGGCCGTAGGCGTCGGACTTCACCACGGCCATCAGCTGCGCACCCGGTGCCAGGGCGCGCAGGACCCGCACATTGGCCCGCAGCGCGGCCAGATCGATCTCGGCGCGGGCACGCAGCGGGGCGGTCGGCGGTGGTGCGTTCTCAGTCATGGCGCCCCCAGTGTCTCAGAGGGGTCTGACGGCCGAGCTCTCCGGCCGCCGGCGGCCGCCGCGACGGCGTCCCGCCGAGTAGCAGGGGAATCCTGGCCGCGCCGGCCCACATGAGATGCCCGGGCCGGGGGCCCTGTGCGCGACGCAGCGGCCGTCCGCGCCCGGCCATCACGCGCGACTGCCCGCATGAGGTGCCCGGGCCGGGGGCCCTGTGCGCGATGCAGCAACCGTCCACACCGGGCCCCGCACGGAGATGCCCGGACCGAACCCCCCTGCCCGCCACGCAGCAACCACCCACACCAGGCCCCACACGGAGACGCCCGAGCCGGACGGCCCGCTGCGCCGCGCAGCGGCCGTCCGCGCCCGGCGCCAGGGCCTGGTGCCGCACGCCCGCCGGGACCCGTCGACGCGTTGCTGCCGCGGCCCGCGGAGACGTGCGCTCCGCAGGCCGCCGCACCACTCGCCGGGACCCCATCGCCGCTGCGGCACCGTGCGGGCGGGTCAGAGGCGCAGTCCGTGCCGGGCCAGGTATTTCACCGGGTCGATGTCCGAGCCGTACTTGCGGCGGGTGCGCACCTCGAAATGCAGATGCGGTCCGGTGGCACGGCCGGTGCTGCCGCTGTTGCCGAGCCGCGTGCCGGGCCGGACCTTGTCGCCCCGTTCCACGGAGATACGCGACAGATGGGCGTAGACGACATAGCGGCGGTCACTCATCTTCACCGTCACGGCCTTGCCGTACGACCCCGACCACCGGGCCAGCACCACGACACCGGGGCCCACCGAATAGACCGGGGTTCCCTTCGGTACGGCGAGGTCGATTCCGGTGTGATACCCGACCGCCCAACTCCCCCGCATCCGGTAACGCGCCGTGACCTTGACCCGCCGCCGTACCGGACGGCGCCATTTCTTCGGGGCGCGGTACACGTCTTCGTCCGGGTCCACCCAGTCCTGGGGTTCCTCCACGTCCGCGAGCAGGGCCTCGAATTCCTCGTCGTACTCGATGCCACAACTCCCGGCCGGTTCCTCACCCCAGTCACCCGAATCAGAATCGCTCGCGCGCTTCCCAAGGACGGCGCCCCCCAGAACAACGGCCGCCCCTCCCAGCACTTCACGCCGAGTAGCATCACGTATGTCTGATTCACTCATGCCGCCAGCGAACCATCCCCCATTTCTTCTCCGCACACTCGGCCGACCGGTATTGCTCCCTTCGGTGGTTTCTTCACCTAGGAAGCGCCAATTTCCCGCCCACCGTTTGCGAGCGACGGCCGCAATCACAACGCGCGCACACGAGTTACGGCCGTCGCCTCGCGCTCAGATCGGCCGACGCCCCCATACGTACACCCGATCGCCCTTCTTCAGCAGGCCCCACAGCTTGCGGGCGTCGCCGTGGCGCAAGCTGACGCAGCCTCGGGAGCCGACGGTGGTGAAGATGGTGCCGTGGACGGCGTGGAATGCCTGACCGCCGCTGAAGAACTGGGCGTACGGCATAGGGGACTTGTAGAGCGTCGAGTAGTGATTCTTGTGCCGCCAGTGGATCGTGTGCCATCCGACACGAGTCCGATGCCCGGCCCGCCCACTGCGCATGGGCACCGGCCCGAAGACGACCTTCTTCCCCTTCTGCACCCAGGTCAGTTGCCGGCTGAGATCGACACAGGCGACGCGATACGTCCGTACCGGGCACTTCTTCGCGGCATTGGGGTTCTTCTTCGCGGCGGCGACCTGCGTCCACGCCCACGTAAGGGGCCCGGCATATCCGTCGACCTCGATACCCTGCTTCTCCTGAAACGCCCGGATCGCGTCGCAGTCCCTCTCCGACTGCTTCCCGTCCACCTTCAACTTCAGGTACCGCTCGACCTGCCGCTGATAAGGCCCGGTGAAGTCGGGGCAGCTGTCCGGCACGATCTCCTCGTCGACCGGAACATCCTCAAGAAATGCATAAGCTCTGTCGGCCGCGTCCCTGAGCTCCGTCTCGACGGCATCCAATTCATCGCCGGTCGCACTCTCCCCCGGCACCAACTCCCCTTCCACACCAGCTGCATTCGGCCCAGGTTCCGCAGCGGCGCTCCCCACAGGAATCACAGTGACAACGGCCAACAAAACCGCGACACTCCGGCGCACAAGACGTCCACTGATCATGCGCTCACATAAGCGCGCGGCCTCGACGACACCGGGGAGCCGCGCGGCAGACATCACCCGTACGCAGCCGCCCGCCAAGCTGCGGGCATACGTGCCGCGGGGACGGTGCCTGTCCGCCAAGCTGCGGGCATGCGTGCCGCCTGGGGCGGCACGGGTGGGCGCAGGCGGCACCCCGTAAGCGCCGGGCTGCGCGACCCACCCCGCCTCAGCCCTCACGCCGCCGCAGCGCGACCTACCCCCGCCCAGCCCTCACCCCGGGCGCCACACAGCCCACGCCCCCTCACCCCCGTACATCCCTCCACGCCCCCGGAATCGCCTCGGCAACGTCATGCGCCCCCACCGGCGCCCCATCCGCCGCAAACCGCCCCGCCAACCCATGCAGATACGCCGCCACACTCCCCGCATCGACAGCCGAAAGCCCCGCCGCCAGCAAAGACCCCGCCAGCCCCGACAACACGTCCCCACTCCCCGCGGTCGCCAGCCAAGCCGTCCCCGTCGGATTCACCCTCACCGCCGCCCCACCCCCCGCATCCACAACCAACGTCGTCGACCCCTTCAGCAACACCGCCGCCGCATACCGCCCCGCCAACTCCCGCGCGAAGAACAGCCGAGCCCCCTCGACCTCCTCCCGCGCAACCCCCAACAGCGCGGCGGCTTCCCCAGCATGGGGAGTCATCAGCGTCGGCGCGTTACGACGACGTACGACATCCGGATCCGCAAGCCGCAACCCGTCCGCATCCACCAGCACCGGCACATCCGCCCGCAACACCTCCCCCACAGCCGACGCATCGTCCCCGGCCCCAGGCCCCACGACCCACGCCTGCACCCGCCCCGCCTGCTTGGGCCCCTTGTCGGACACCAGCGTCTCGGGGAAACGGGAGATCACGGCATCCGCGGCCGGCCCGACGTACCGCACGGCCCCGGCCCCACCCCGCAACGCCCCCGCCACAGCCAGCACCGCCGCCCCCGGATACCGCGCGGACCCGGCGGCGATCCCGACGACGCCCCGCCGGTACTTGTCGCTCTCCCCGCCCGGCACCGGCAGCAGCGCCGCCACATCGGCGTGCTGCAAAGCCTCCAACTCGGCCTCGACAGGCAGTTCGAGCCCGATGTCGACGAGCCGTACCGACCCGGCGTACTCCCGCGCCGGATCGATCAGCAACCCCGGCTTGTGCGTCCCGAAGGTCACGGTCAGATCGGCGCGGATGGCCGCACCCCGCACCTCACCGGTGTCGGCGTCGACGCCACTGGGCAGATCGACGGCGACAACGGCAGCAAGCGAATCCGCGACTACCGTTGCCAACGGCACCGCCTCCGCCCGCAGCCCACCCTTCCCACCGATCCCGACGATGCCGTCGACGACGAGATCGGCCGCCGCGATCAACTCCTCGGCATCCCCCGGGCGCACGGCCCGGCCACCCGCCCGGCGCAGCGCCGCGAGCCCTCCGGCGTGCGCCCGCTCGGGCGACAGCAGCACCGCCGAGACCCCCGCACCACGCCGGGCCAGCCGGGCCCCCGCGTACAGCGCGTCGCCGCCGTTGTCCCCACTCCCGACCAGCAGCACCACCCGGCTGCCGTACACCCGCCCCATCAACTGCCCGCAGGCAACGGCCAGTCCGGCCGCGGCCCGCTGCATCAACGCCCCCTCGGGCAGCCGTGCCATGAGTTCCCGCTCGGCAGCCCTGACCGTCTCCACGCTGTACGCAGTACGCATGGAATCGAGTCTCTCTCGAAACGGCCACTTCTTCAGGTCACGGAGCGCTCGCCCACTACGCCTCAGCCACGACCACGGCAGAGGCCACCCCCGCGTCATGGCTCAACGACACATGCCAGGACCGCACCCCCAGCTCCGCCGCCCGCGCCGCCACCGTCCCCGTCACCCGCAACCGCGGCTGCCCGCTGTCCTCGACGAAAACCTCGGCATCGGTCCACAGCAGCCCCGCCGGCGCCCCCAACGCCTTGGCCACCGCCTCCTTGGCCGCAAAGCGGGCGGCGAGCGAGGCGACCCCCCGCCGCTCCCCACTGGGCAACAGCAACTCACTCTTCAAAAACAGCCGTTCAGCCAGCCCAGGCGTCCGCTTGAGCGAAGCCGCGAACCGATCGATCTCGGCCACGTCGATACCGACCCCGATGATGCTCACCCGGGCACTCTACGACCCACCGGGCGCCCCGGACCGGTCCCCGGAACCTCCGAGTCCTCGGCGAACAGGTCCTCGGCCCGCCCGACCGTGCGGGATCGCTCCAGCCAGGCGTCCATGCGGTCGAGATCGGTGCAGCTGGTGATCCGCTCGCGCACACTGTCCGATACGGGGATACCACGCACCTCCAGCACGGACAGAATCCCTTTGGCCTCGCCCTCTGCCTTGCCTTCCCGGTAAGCCGTCTCACGGACAGTTCCCCGACCGGGGAAGTAGCTGACGAACGACATGTCTTCCTTCCATGCAGGCACCGTAGATTGATCACTGGGCGGACTGCCCGGAAGCGGGAAACGTTCACGCCGCTGAAGTCAGCTCACACCACACGTATTTGCCGCGGTTGCCGTGTCTGGTCAGCGGCTGCCAGCCCCACACATCGGCGCAGGCCCGTACGAGAGCCAGCCCGCGCCCTTCCTCGGCTTCCCCGAGTTGCTCCAACCCCCCTGGCGGTTCCGGCGGTTCGGGATCCGCATCCCACGCCCCGATCCGCAGCACACCAGCCGCCCACCGCACCCGTAGGGCCGCGGGCCCCTTGGTGTGGCGTACGGCGTTGGCGATCAGCTCGGTGGCGAGAAGCTCCGCGGTGTCGACGAGGCTGATGAGGCCGTGCATGGTGAGGATGAGGCGGAGGGTGCGGCGGGAGACGGTGACGGCTCGGACATCGTTCGGGATGTAGAGCGTGTACTCCCAGGGCTCGGTTTCGGGCATGCGTGAGCTCCGTTCGGGGTGGTGGGAAGGTGCGGTGGCAGTGCCGCAGCCGTCGTGGCAGGACGGAGCGGTGCGCTTCCGCAGCGTGCTCCTTTCATCACCGACAGTAGATCTAAATCTAGAGACGCAGCAAGCCGATCGCGTAATCTGACACCGAACGAGTCGCGCCCATAGGCGCGTTGAAGCAAGGAGCCGTCGAGAGCTTTGAGGCGCGAACCGACAGCACGCCAGATGCGACTGGCGACCGAACTGCGCAGACTCCGTGAGGCGGCAGACCTCAACGCCCGCCAGGCGGCAGCACTGCTCGGAGTGAGCCCCGCCCAGATCACCCACATCGAATCGGGCCTCGCGGGCGTGAGCGAGCAGCGACTTCGCCGCCTCGCATCCCATTACGCCTGCACGGACGACGAGTTCATCAACGCCCTCGTCACGATGGCCACCGACCGGACACGCGGCTGGTGGGAGCAGTTCCGGGGTCTGCTCCCCACGCCCTTCCTGGACCTGTCCGAGCTTGAGCACCACGCCCGGTTCCTACGCCACGTGGCAATCCTGTACGTGCCCGGCCTGCTGCAGACGGAGGACTACTCGCGTGCCGTCTTCTCGTCCAGACTCCCGGAACTGACCAGTGACGAAGTCGAGTTGCGCATCCAACACCGAAAGGCCCGTCAGGATTTCACCGTCCCGTACGAAGCGGTGATCCACGAGGCGGCACTTCGGATCCGAGTCAGCGACCGCGCCGCCGCAAGGGCCCAACTCACCCGACTCCTCGGGCTCTCCGAAGCAGACCACATCACCGTGCGCGTCATCCCCTTCGACCTGGACGGCTTCGCGACAGCCTCCAGCACGATGACGTACGTGGGCGGCCCCCTACCCAAACTGGACACCGTGGTGCGCGACGCACCCCATGGCTCAGTACTCATCGATTCCGAGGCTCAGCTCAACGTTTATCGAACGCGCTTCCGTAAGGTGGAGGCTGTATCACTCGACCCTGAACCGTCGCGTGACTTCATCCACAAGCTGGCGAAAGAGCTGTGAGGCATCCATGACCACCTCCGACAACTGGCGGAAGTCGTCCTATTCGGGTGAGGGCGACGGCAACGAGTGCGTAGAGGTCGCCAACTCCCCCACCCACATAGCCATCCGCGACACAAAGACCCCGGCCAGCGCGACCATCACCTTCCCGGCCGGAGCCTTCACCACCTTCATCGAAGCCCTAAAGCCGGCTCACTCCACCGTCACCGACTTCGCCAGGTTCCGAGGCTGATCCACCTCGTTCCCCCGGGCGGTGGCCAGCTCACACGCGAACACCTGAAGCGGCACCGTGGCCACCAACGGCTGCAGCAACGTCGGCGTAGCCGGAATCCGAATCAAGTGATCCGCATACGGCACCACCGCCTCGTCCCCCTCCTCCGCGATGACGATGGTCTGCGCCCCCCGCGCCCGGATCTCCTGGATGTTGGACACGATCTTGTCGTGGAGAACGGACCGCCCCCGAGGCGAAGGCACCACAACCACCACCGGCAGATCGTCCTCGATGAGGGCGATCGGCCCGTGCTTCAACTCCCCCGCCGCAAAGCCCTCGGCGTGCATGTAAGCAAGCTCCTTGAGCTTCAACGCCCCCTCCAGCGCGACCGGATACCCCACGTGCCGCCCCAGGAACAACACCGTGTCCTTCTCGGCAAGGGTGCGCGCAAGCTCCCGTACGGGCTCCATGGTCTCCAGCACCCGCTCGACCGCACCGGAGATCTCGGACAGGTCCCGGATCACGTCCCGGATCTCGTCACCCCATTTGGTCCCGCGCACCTGCCCGAGATAGAGGGCGACGAGATAGCAGGCCACGAGCTGTGTCAGAAAGGCCTTGGTCGAAGCGACGGCCACCTCAGGACCGGCATGGGTGTAGAGAACGGCGTCGGACTCACGGGGAATGGTCGACCCGTTCGTGTTGCAGATGGCCAGCACCTTGGACCCCTGCTCGCGGGCGTGCCGTAGGGCCATCAGCGTGTCCATGGTCTCGCCGGACTGCGAGATCGCGATGACGAGCGACTGCGGGTCGAGGATCGGATCCCGGTACCGGAACTCGCTCGCCAGCTCCACCTCGCACGGAATCCGCGTCCAGTGCTCGATGGCGTACTTGGCGATGAGCCCGGCGTGAAAGGCCGTACCGCAGGCCACGATGACGACCTTGTCGACTTCCCGCAGCACCTGAGGAGCGATCCGCACCTCGTCCAGCGTCAGCGAACCGGCCGCATCGATGCGGCCCAGCAACGTGTCGGCGACGGCCTTCGGCTGCTCGGCGATCTCCTTGAGCATGAAGTAGTCGTAGCCGCCCTTTTCCGCGGCGGACGCGTCCCAGTCGACGTGATACGACCGCACCTCGGCGGGCCGCCCGTCGAACCCGGTCACGGTCACCCCGTCCCGCCGCAACTCGACGACCTGGTCCTGCCCCAGCTCGATCGCGGACCGCGTGTGAGCGATGAACGCGGCGACATCGGAGGCGAGAAACGCCTCCCCCTCCCCAACCCCCACCACGAGCGGCGAGTTCCGCCGCGCCCCCACCACCACATCGGGCTCATCCGCATGCACGGCGACCAGCGTGAACGCCCCCTCCAACCGCCGGCACACCAGCCGCATCGCCTCCGCGAGATCGGCGCAGGACGAGAACTCCTCGGCGAGCAGATGGGCGACGACCTCGGTGTCGGTCTCGGAGGCCAGCTCATGCCCCCGCTCCTCCAACTCGGCCCTCAAGAGAGCGAAGTTCTCGATGATCCCGTTGTGCACGACGGCGACGCGCCCCGCGTTGTCGAGATGCGGATGAGCATTCGCATCGGTCGGCCCCCCATGCGTGGCCCACCGCGTATGCCCGATCCCCGTCAAACCGGTCGGCAACGGCCGCTCAAGGAGTTCCTTCTCCAGATTGACCAGCTTCCCGGCCCTCTTCGCAGCCGCCATCCCACCGTCCGAGAGCACGGCGACACCCGCCGAGTCATACCCCCGGTACTCCAGCCGCTTCAGCCCGGCCATCACCACATCAAGCGCCGACTGCGACCCCACGTATCCCACGATTCCGCACATGCGCGGCAGCCTACGACCGAACCCACGCCCGAAACGGCCTCCGCCTGCCCGATTTCAGAAATTCCCACCACAGTACGAACGCTCCGCCGAGCATCTGCCCGAAGCGCAGACACACGCGACATTCAGCCAGTTCTGACCGACATGCAGCCCTCCCTCTCCCCTCCACTTCACGTGACACACACAAATAACTCGCAAGTCACGCACGACATTTACATGCCCGGGAGTGCGACCACGGGAGGCGCGACTTCGCGCCAGGCCCAGGTGCGATCGGGCTTACCCCCTGTTACATGCCCATGACGCACGCCTATCGTGATCGCCGCGCGCAGCGGAGCTGACCAGCCCGCCATCGTGCGCGTCAATCGGCGACCGGGGGAACAGCGTCGCCACACGGGGAGGGACCACTTCGTCATGCCTGCGCATCTGCTGCCATTCGCACAGACCGGCCAGAGCCGCACAGTGCGCTGTCCCTGACCCGCACCGCACAGTTCCCCCTCTCTTCGGGCCTCGCCCGCCCCTATGACGAAGAAGGGATGCCCTCTTGCGCTTCAGACCCAGACCAGGACACCGCATACCCAAACTGCGAAAGACCCGGTTCCTGACCCCCATCGTGTCGTCCGCTGTGGCCGTGGCCGTGCTGAGCGGCCTGGCCGTCCAGTCCGTCCCGCCCGACCGGGACGCGGCGGACGGCAGCACCCCCGTGGCAGACAGCTACGACGGCTTCGACGCCACGGCGGCTGAACAACTCCGCCAGGACCAGTGCCTGATGGCCGACGCGCTGCGCACGGGCGGCCGGGCCATGTTCAGCACCGCTCAGGCCGCCCTCGGCCAGACTCCCGACAAGCTGCGCACCGCGGCCAACCGCGAGTACTGGAACGACACCCCACTGTCCAAGGCGTTCGACCAGGACCAGGCCGCCGCGGACGCGGAACAGTCGGCGCTCGCAGCCCGCGTCAACGCATGGCACAAGCCGCTGGAGGGACTGACGACTCCGGCCGGTTTCACCGAGACCGACTTCCACTGGCCGCCCGGGTCGCCCGGTGACGGGAAGGAGGACTTCTACGCCCAGACCGGCCTGACGAAGTGGATCTCGGCCCGGTTCTGGACGGACGAGAGCGACTTCTACAAGGATCCGACGGCGAAGGCCGACGACAAGACGGTCAAGGCCGTCACCGACCTGGGCACCCCGCTCTACGGCCAGTCCCCTGACTCGTCGCTGCCCACTCCCGAATGGCAGCAGGCGTACGCGGAACACCAGGCCTGGAAGAAGCTGACCGACGGGGCGTTTGAGCCCATGAGCGCGGACAATGCGCGTCTCTTCCTTTCCTCCGGCGGTTTCCCGCGCACCGCGTCCGAGCCGGGCACCGTCGAACACCGGATCGCGGTCGAGGATCTCAAGTCCCGGTTCGCGGCGTGCGCCTGGCGCACCCCGATCGACCCGAGCAAGGTCCTCGGCAAGGAGGTTGCCGCCGCGTCGGCGGAATGGCAGCAGGAGATCACCTCCCAGGCAACGCAGCGCAACCAGATCCTGGACGCCAACGAGGACGCCACCAAGGCTCTCGCCGCAGGCTCGAAGACGCTGGGTGAGTTGCTGGGACAGTCCTGGACGGCCGACCGTCTCGCGCGCTGGCAGGACTACTGGTCTCCGGGTGGGCCCGGCTGGGTCGGGGATGCACCGGCAGTGATCGAGGTCCATGCCGCTCAGGGCAAATGCCTGGATGTCGAGGGGGGAAAGAAGGACAGCGGTACTCCTGTCCAGCTGTACACGTGCAACGGTTCGGCGGCGCAGAAGTGGAAGGTCTACGGCGACGACAAGGGCCTGCACCTTCAGAACGTCAACTCGCTGAAGTGCATGGACGTGTCGAACAGCGACTCGGCCAACGGCACGAAGATCCAGATCTGGACGTGCAACAGCAGCCCGGCGCAGACGTGGGAGTTCAACCTCCGCGCCACCACCAGCCTGCGTAACGTCGGCACCGACAAGTGCCTCGACCTGCACGAATACGCCAACGGCCACAACTCGTGGCTGTGGACGTGCAACGGCAGCGGCCCGCAGCAGTTCGACGTCGAGCCGACCGGCCACAACGGCACGGTTCCACCGAAGGCACAGTTCGACAAGGCCAAGGCCGGCATCGCGGCCAGCCAGGCGGGTGCGGCGAAGCAGCTGGCCGTGCTCAAGACGGAGCTCGCCGTCGCGAAGAAGGCCGCGTCCACCAGCGACAGCGCCGAGCAGGCCGCCTACGCCATCGCCGACGGCAATGGTGCGCCCCGGGGCCGCGGCCTGCTGGTCGGCCAGCAGAAGGCTCAGGTCACCAAGGGGGCGGTCGCCGCACTCGAGGCGATGGTGAAGGCCGGCGAGACCGCTGAGGCCGCCACCCGCGCCTCCGGCGGTGACAGCCAGACCATTGCTCAGCGTGCGCTCGCACAGGCCGCGCAGGTGAAGGCGGAGTTCCGCAAGAAGGCCGCTGAGACGGCCGAATTGCAGGCCAAGGCCGCGGCCGACGCCGCGAAGGTGCACCGCGACAACGCCAAGAAGGACAAGGAGACCGCAGAAGCCAAGCTCTCTGTGGCCCTCAAGGCCGAGGGCGAGGCCAAGGCAGCCGCCGCCGACGCCCACGCCAAGCGCCTGGCTGCCGAGGCCGAAGAGAAGACGGCGAAGGCGGAGAAGGAGAAGGCCGCCGCCAAGCAGGCCGAGGCCGCGCAGCACAAGAAGAACGCCGAGACTGAGGCGACGAAGGCGAACAACGCCAAGAACGAGGCCGAAGCGTCCGAAGCCACGGCGGTCGAGAAGAAGAACGCCGCCATCAAGGCCCGCGACCACGCCAAGGCGATGCGGGACGACGCATGGGACGCCGAGCAGAAGGCCGCCGCCGTCCGCGCCAAGGCCGACGCGAAGGCCGCATACGCCGATTCCCTGGACGCCGGCGAGGCAGCAGACGCCGCCAGAGCCGCCGCCAATGACGCCGACAAGCACGCGGACGATGCCGAATCGGCCGCCACCAAGGCGCGCTCGGAGGCGAACGCAGCGACCAAGGCGGCTGAAGAGGCGGACGCGGCGGCCACCCGCGCCGAGGCCGCCGCCAAGCGGGCCCGAGCCGCGGCGGACGGCGCGCAGGCGGCGAAGTTGAAGGCCGATGCCGCGGTGAAGACCGCGACGAGTGCCGCAGCGGACGCGATCAAGGCCTCACAGCACGCTGCGTCGGAAGCGCGCGCGGCGGTGAAGCTGGCGGACGAGGCGGAAGCGAAGGCCAAGACCGCCAAGTCCCATGCGGACGAGGCGCGCAAGGAAGCCGCCAAGGCGGTACTGGCCTCGGCAAAGGCCGCGGGCTTCGCCCATGTCACCGCCCAGGCGGCGGTGAACGCCGGGAAGGCGGCCGCGCAAGTCGCCAAGCCGGCCAATGACGCCATCCAGCTCGGCTCCCCGTATGTCACCACCGACTCGGCCGCGGGCCTGGTGGTGCTGACGGGCCAGGCATCGAAGTCGATCGCAGAGCAACAGAAGGCCGTCGCCCAGGCCCACGCCAAGAACGCCCAGGAGGAGGCTGCCGCATCCAAGGCGATCGCCGACCAGGCGGAGGGCGACGCTAAGGCCGCTCACCAGCACGCAGCGAACGCCGCCAAACACGCCTCGGACGCTCGCGGCTACGCGAACGAGGCCCTCGGCTACGCCGCCGAGGCCGCCACGGCCGCATCCAAGGCCACCGCGTCACTGGCCCGCACCATCGAGTACGACCGCCAGGCCACCGTGGACGCCGAAGCCGCCGACAAGGCAGCAGGCCGCGCCGAAAGCCACGCCAAGGCGGCCCGCGACTCCGCCGACCAGGCAGCCCTCGACGCCGAAGCCGCCCGCACGGCCGCCTCATTGGCCGAGGAGGCCGCCAAGGACGCCCGCGCGGCAGCCGACCGCGCCGACACGGCCGCGACCGAGGCGGAAGAGGCGGCGAAGGACGCCGACAAGTACGCCAAGGAGGCCCAGGAAGCGGCCGACCGGACCGAGAAGCAGGACAACGCGCATCAGATCGAGACGGGAACCGTCGTCGACGAGAACGGCGCCGCCATCGGCAACATGTTCTACGTCGTCGACCATCTCGAGACGATCGGCGATCCGCAGGTCGTGAAACAGACGGACGGCTGCGAGGGGTGGATCGACAAGCTCTTCTACAAGGGCGACTGCACGATCACCTCGAAGATCCGGTTCAAGGCGGTCCTCGACCTGTACATGTGCACCGCCGAAGACCTGGACCTGGAGCGGTTCACCTGCCCCTCGGGCGCGACGACGTACCTCGGCGAGCACCCGACCAAGGAACTGTCCACCGAGGTCACTCGCAACATCACGATCGCGGAGTACAACAAGAACATCGACCCGGTCGACATCCTCTTCGGGGGCTGGATCAAGTGCGTCCAGAAGCTCACTCCCGGCGGAGCGGGCGGAAGCTGGGGCGGCTGCGCCTGGGCGGCCGTTGACGTCGCCAGCCTCTTCGCAGGCAAGATCCTCAGGCCCATCGCGGACGCGGTGAGGTCGTTGGACGCGGCCGCACGGACCGGCATCGGCTTCGCCGACGCCTACAAGGCCCTGCGTTCCATCGGCCTGGCCGACGACGTCGTGCTCTCGATTGGGATCAAGGGACTCGACGGAATCGTCAAGACCTGTCTCAAGAGCGCCCGCACACCTCTGGCCTCACGAGCGGCAACGACCGCCGCGGGATGCCCCACGGGGGTAATCCGCTACAACAGCGACGACTTGAGTAAGTTGGCCTACAAGTTCAGGAAGGATTCCGGATTCTACGAGGGGGATCACAACGTCGCTGTCGCGGAGGTACCGGGATGGAATGGCAAAAACGGTGACTTCATAGTCGCCAGTAGCGGCTTCAACGGCCACTCGGAGACAACGATTCTGGCAATGCTGAAGGAAAAGGGATTCACGGGCGAGAACATCAAGGCTCTGTACACTGAGCGGCAACCCTGCCCCAAGTGTGCCGATGAATTGACCGCCAGCCTCAAACCGGGCACACCGGTCACCTGGTCGGTCCCTTACCACCCTGACTACGCGGACGCGGCAAGGGAATTGCTGGACAGGTACGTCAGGCAGGCCGACGGAAGACGTGCATCACGTGCTGCGACGACCGATCAGCAGGGCGAGGAACGAGAGACCCATGACTGAACCCGAATTCGACGTGCACCCGAAAGCCTCGCCGGAGGTCATCGAGCAGCGCCAGGCGCTGGCCGAGCGGGTGTGTCGGGAACTGCAACGTGCCGGTCTTCCGGTGTACCGGGGCGACCTCAGCGGCGGGCCGCAAAGTCGGCCCGGCGCGGACGTACACGTAGCGCCCTTCGTCGAAGGCGGGGTGTACGTGGACTGGCGCACGGAAGCGGAACTGAAGGACGCCGCTCTTGATCTCTTCGCGCAAGGAATCGACTACTCGAACCCGCCTCGGGTCGTCCGCCACCACAAAACGGTGCTCAATCAGATGCAGGCTGCTCTTCTGGGGATTCTCACCTCGGCGGGATTCGACGTCGAAGAACCAGACAGACACGGCCACGGGAGCATGGTCCACGTGATAGGCCTCCAGCCCTGATCCATCCATGTGCAGGCTCCGCCGAAACCAAGTTGCAGGGTCTCGGCGGGGCCTGCTTCAAGCTGAGCGATGGTGCGGTGGGCCTCTCCGCCGAAGCTCGCCTCAAGTCTTCGCCCGATAAGCCCGCGTAGCAGCGCGATCCCCTCACACACAGTGGCGGAACCACAAAACTTGCGCCAGACCCCGAATTACGACGTCGTAGCCACCTCCGGCATAGCGTGGCCCACGCCAGCCGTCACCGCCCGATGCAACTCGCACAGTTAAAGATCTCTACACGTCGCCCTAGCAGAAGGAGCGCCTGAGCAATTTGGAGTCGATGCGGAACGGCAGGCCCCCGTACAGTCCGGACGACAAGCAGATGCGGCTTCACCACATGCTGCAGAACCAGGTCCGATCGCCGAGGTGACCTGCTCGATCCAGTCGACGAAAAGCGAAACCATCCACTGGAAGTGCGGGACGAAGATCCTCAGCGGGATCGACCACCCGAGCTTCAAGCGCGGGAGCGGTACTGGGCCAACCGAGCGAAGGACTTCGGCGGATGACGGGCATCGAAGCGAGCCGACAGGTCATCGACTTGGTTCGCGCCAACGAGGACAGGGCAAGGCGCCACCAGGGCTGTTCTCCCGACATGATCGCCCGTGCCGAGCGGGAGATGGGCCTGACGTTCCCGCCGTCGTACCGGCTCCTGATCGAGGAGTTCGGCACTTGGGATGTGCCGCCCACAGAGTTCCTCGGTGTCTACGAGACCGAACGCGCCGGGGATGTGCTCCTGGGCTCCGTGGCCGAGACCCTCGACACCCGGGCCACCGTCGGCATGCCGCCGGAACTGATGGTGGTCCTGCTCGACGACGTGTGGTTGTTCGCCGTGCTCGACACCTCCCAGCCCGACGACGACGGCGAGTACCCCGTCTTCACCTGGAATCCAGGGGCCCTGGACGGCGGGCTGATGGAGAAGATCGCGGACAGCTTCGGAGAGTTCGCGCTCAAGGAATGCCAGCAGAATCTGAGCTGATCCACTCCGCAGGACCGACAACGGACAGGGGTCCGCATCTGCGCGACAAGACTCCGAGCCCCCTCACCGCCGAGGAAGTCGGGGCGTCGGGATCCTCACAACGGCGGGTTTTCAGGACAATGCCCCGGCTGCCCTCGGCGTCGACCACATCACCGGCTCCGCTACCGCCCCACCCAGCAGCAGTCCGCCGAACAGTAAGCGACTTGTTGGTGTGGTGGGCATTCTCACGACGCCCTGAACCGCTCCGGAGTCGGTGGAGGCTAGTGGGAGTGAGTGACGGGTCGTCGGGTGAGGGCCTCGCTCTGGGCAGGCAGGCCGATGCGCCAAGAGAAGATCACGGTCATGACCAAGCTGATCAGTGCGGGTATGAGGACCCCGACTCCCACCTCGTCCCGGACGAAATTGGAGAACACAGCCACCGTGAACACGCCGGACGCCAGTGCGAACGCGGATGCGAGCACCGGCACCGCGCGCCCCGCCGACAGCCCCGCAGCGGCGATCAGTGCGGCGCTCACCAGCACATCGGGGGCGACGAAGGCGCTCTCCACATCGCTCACGAGCAGATTGACGAGCGTTCCCAGGCTGATGAGGGCAGCCACGCATCGGCCGACAGTAAGGGTGGTGGGCATTTTCCGCCTCCTTCGGATCGGCGGCGCGCTCAGCGCCACAGCGACTACTACTCTGTCTACAGCGTAGACATGGTGAAGGCGGGATGTCTACGGCGTAGACACGGTGCGAGACTGGAGGCATGGCCAAAACTCGCTTCCTCACCCCCGAACTGATCGTCCGTAAAGCCCTGGAGGTGGGCGATCGCGGCGGTGCGGAGGCGATGACGATGCGCCGGATCGCAGCGGAGCTGGGATGTGACCCCATGGCGCTCTACCGGCACTTCGCGAACCGTGAGGCCCTGTTCGACGCCGTTGCCGACCTCGCCGTCGCCGAGGTGAGGGACGCCGACCTCCGGATGCCGTGGGATGAGCGCATCTCAGTGACCGCGGACGCCATCCGCGAGGCCGCGCTGAGGCATCCGGGGATCACCGCGCATCTGGCCGCGCGTCCGCCCATGGGAGAGAACGGGCGGCGGATCGCCGTGGGCATGCTGGGTGCGCTCGGGGCGGCCGGGCTGCCGTCGGCCACGGCGGTACGAAGCTTCCAGACACTCATCGCCTACCTGGCCTCGTCGCTGGCCATGGCGGTCCAGGCGGGGGTGCGGGACCGGCGCTGGGAGCAGGTACGCGACATAGTGAGCGAGCTGCCCGGGGCCGCCGCCCCGGGCGAGGAACTGTTTGTCGTCGGGTCAGCCGAACAGTTCCAGTTCGGGCTGCGGCTGCTGCTGGCCGGCATCAGGGCAGAGGCCGCGGCTGGTCGATGACCGACCGTCTGCGGACCGACCCAAAGGACGTCCCGACGCATCAGCGACTGTAGGACGACGTCTTCCTTGACCTGGCTACGGAGTGCATCGATCGCGGACTGACGTGTCAGGGTCGATGCGCTCGTCCTCGAGCCCGGGCAACCGGTCGTCGATGTGATCCTCGCTGTAGCCGAACCGTTCCCCGATCACCATGTAGCGGGTGCGCTGGGCTTCGGTGATGGGGACGTCGCACGCGTGGAGAATCTGGAGGAGGAGGCGGAAGCCCAGGTCGGGGTCGATGGCTGTGACCACGTCCTTCAGCGCTGCCACAACGCCCCGGACAGCGGCGGCGTCAGTGCTCGCGATCTTGTCCGTCAACACCGGGGTGACCTGCTGGACCTCCCGCAGAACCGTCTTCGCCAGCTCGGCCCGGGCAGGCGAGACGAGGGGCGTGTAGACGGGGTCGACATCCTTCAGTCGCTCTCTGCACACCTGCGCGACCTGTTCGAGCCATGCCCGCCCGTCGGCGTCGAATTCGTCGGGATAGTTCCACCGCCCCGAGGCTGCCCGCCACAGCGCGGTGACCGCGTTGCCGGACAGTGTGGAGCCCAGCAGACGTTGTACGTCCTCCAGCAGTACCGCCGCCTGCGAGCCCGGGCCGTCTCCGAGGTCACGATGGGTGATGGTCCGGATGTTCTCCAGCACGGTGCCCTCATACCGCCACGCGTCTTGCCAGAACACGGCCGCGAGCATGGGCAGGCCGAAGCGGCCGAGCTCGAAGTCACGCCGACTTGGGTCGATGGGTGGCCATCTCACATTCAGATCGTCGTAGACGGCTGCCGTGGGGTAGGCCAGTCGTTCCCCGATCTTCAGAAGCCGGTCGTACTGGTCCTTCCCGACCGGCACGGAGTACGCCTTCGCGGCGCGCAAGAACAAGCGGAATCCGAGGTCGGCGTTCAGCTGGTTCACGACCTGCCGCAGCGCCGGAACGATGTCCGGTACCGCGACGGCGCGTTCCAGTCCGGCTGCAGCCTGGTCGATCTCCGCCGCCACGGACCTGCGCAGCTCCTCCTCCGTCACCACCGGTCGCACCTCGTCCAGGGCTTTCGCTTCGCTTGCATGAAGCTCTCGAGTCTGCGGCGGGCACACATCCGAGAGGCGTCGCAGCCACGTGCGCAGGCCCGTGCCCTCCTCGACCGGGTCGAAGCATCTTCTTACGGCGGCCAGCCACACGGCGTGGATCACCGTGTCCGGGAGGGGGGAATCCAGCAGAAGGCGTACATCCTCGCCGAGCCGGTCGTCATCGTCCTCTGCAGCCGCCGCGGCGAAGGCGGTCACCACCGGCTCGTCGAGACGAAGAGCCGTACGGGAAAGCAGCTTCCGGGCGAAGCCACTGATCCCGAAGTCCGCCCCGTAGTCGACGTAGTACACCTCGCGTACCTGTGCCATACAACCTCCTGCGTGGCGGGGGTACCCCTCGAGGCGAGGGGTGCCCCCGCTCACCGGCTACTCGGTCAAGCGGCTACTGCTTGGGGAGCGGGTAGGACGTGAAGACGACGAACATGCTCGGCTTGTGGGGTGGGCTCGCGGTCTTCGGTACGTACTTCAGCACGACGCGCACCTTGTTGCCCGCTGCTTCTCCCGCCTGGCTGCCGTTCTTCCTCCACACGTGCCCGAGTGATCCCTCATCCCTGAGCTCCCAGTCAAAGGGGAGAGTGTCCCTCTTCGCGTCGAATGGGCGCTTGTTCATGGATTGCTTGCGCTTCCACGTCGCCAGCCGATCCGCATTGCGCGGATCCTTGACCCACTGATCGAACGCCTTCTTGACGGCACGAGCAGCCGTCGCCTCATCGGTCCACTTCCCCGCGATGCCGTCCTTCTGGGCCTTGGCGTGCATCGCGGCGGCGTCGGGGCGGACGTGCTGCTCCAGCGTATGCGCCCCATGGAGACCTTCGTCACCGATGATGTCGGTGCAGTTGTGGACCAGAACGTCCTGCGACTGCTCGCCCTCGGGGCGGACGTAGAACGTGTGCAGTCCGGCGACGGTGAGGTCGTACACCTTCCGGGGCGCCAGACCGGGGCGGTCACGCAGGGCGGTGACGGTCTGTTCCGTCCCGTCCGGGCTGCGCAGCCGGTCCCCGACTCGCAGTTCGGAGACCATGGTCCAGCCACGGCCGACGACGAAGACCCGGTGCCCGGTCGTGCTGGTCAGCAGGCCGCCGGTCACGGTGATGTCGACCAGGTGCTCGGTGTCGTGCCGGAAGGTGTCCGTCACCGTCTTGGCCCGAAGCAGCCCGGTCCCGGGGTCGGCGGCCAGCACCAGGTCACCCTCGTGCACATCACGGATGGCCTTGTGGGTTCCGTCGGCCATCAGTACCCGAGTGTCTCCGGGGAAGCTGTTGACCTTGCAGGAGGTCACTACGTCTTCGTAGACGTTGACCGTGTCCTCGATCTTGGCCAGCGTCGCCGGGTCCAGGTCAAGGGCCTTGAGGGCCTTGAACGCATCACGGACTCCGACGCCGGTCCGCATGGCGGCGTCCAGAGCGCGGATCCCTTCGAAGACCTTGCCGAACGCCTTGCCGGGGATGAAGTTGCTCAGGGCCCAGGCGCAGCCGCTGGCGCTGCCGTGCCAGCAGTCGACGAAGTCCTGGACCAGGACCGCCTTGATGAGCTTGTAGGTGAGGGTCTGCTGGATGAGTTCCAGCTTGGAGAAGTACTGGGTGACGTCCTTCTTCAGACCTGGGATGCGCTTGCTTTCGATGAGCAGCGTGTCCGCCGACGGGCAGCCGCCGGCGCTTGCCGTCGCGTCGGGGTCGGTGCAGAGGAAGAAGTCGACCACCGCGCTGAAGGTGACCGTGAACGTGGTGGTGCAGCCTTCGAAGCCGACCGTGATTTCGCAGGGGGCGTGCTGCTTGGCGTCGGTGATCTCGATGGTGTCCTCGTCGACGACGTACCACGTGCCGCCGACTCCGGTGCCCGCGCCGGTCGAGACCTGCTTGTTCGCGGCGTTGCGTGCCGCTTCCTCGGCTGCCTTCTGTGCCTCCTTGGCGTACTTCAGCGCGTCCTTGGCGGCCTGTTCGGCTTCGGTGGCGGCGGCGTCGGCGCGGTCGGCGGCCGCGCGTGCGTCCTTGGCGGACTGCTCGGCCGCGGCTGCGGCGGCGCGTGCGGCCTGGGCGTCGAGGGCGGCCTGGTCGGCGGAGGCGCGGGCGTCCTTGGCGTGGCCTTCGGCCCGGCCTGCGGCCTTGTCGGCGGCTTCGGCGTCCACGGTGGCCTGGCGGTCGTACTCGACGGTGCGGGCCAGTGATGCCGACGCCTTTGCAGCAGCCTTGGCGGCGTCGGCCGCGTAACCGAGGGCCTCCTTGGAGTAGGTGCGGGCGTCCGCCGCGTGTCCGGCCGCGTTGGCCGCGTGTTGGTAGGCGATCTTCGCGTCGCCCTTCGCCTGGTCGGCGAGGTTCTTGGCCGCGGAGGCTTCGGCCTGCGCGTTCTTGGCGTGGGCCTCGGCGACGGCCTGCTGCTGGTCGGCGATCGACTTCGACGCCTGTCCGGTCAGCACGACCAGGCCGGCGGCCGAGTCGGTGTTCACGTAGGGGGAGCCGAGTTCGATCGCGTCGTTGGCCGGCTTGGCGGCCTGGGCGGCGGCGCTGCCCGCGTCGACCGCTGCCTGCGCGGTGACGTAGGCGAAGCCCGCGGCCTTCGCCGAGGCGGCCAGGGCCTTGGCGGCCTCCTTGTTCGCCTCGTCCGCCTGGGATTTGGCGGTCTTGGCCAGCTTCTCCGCTTCGTCCGCCAGCTCGACGGCCGTCTTGGCCTCGGCGGAGGCGTGCTGGGACGCCTTGATGGCGTCGGCCACGGCGCTGGTCGCGGTCGCGACGGCGGCGTCGGCCCTCAGCTTGGCGGCCTGAGCGGCGTCCGCGTTCGCACGGGACCGCTTGGCGGCCGCTTCGGCGCGAGTGGCCGCGGCATCCGCCTCGGCTGCCGCATCGGTCGCGGCATCCGCCTCACCCCGGGCCCGACCCGCGGCAGCCTCGGCATCGTCCGCGTACTTGTTCGCGGCGTCCGCTGCTGCCCTGGACTCCTGGGCGTTGCTGTCGGACTCGTGAGCCTGGGCGAACGCCTCCTTGGCGTCCGCCTTTGCGCGGGAGGCGTGGGCCTTCTGCTCGGCGTCCCACGCGTCGTCCCGCAGGTCGCGAGCCTTGTCGCGGGCCTTGACCGCGTCGTTCTTCCGCGCGACCGCGGTCCCCTCGGCGGCCTCGGCCTTCTCCTTGGCGTCCTGCGCGGTCGCCGCCTCCGCCTGCGCGTTCTTCTTGTGCTGAGCCGCTTCGCCTTGCTTGGCGGCAGCGGTCTCCTTCTCCGCCTTGGCCGTCTTCTCCTCAGCCTCGGCCGCGAGCCGCTTGGCGTGCGCGTCGGCGGCAGCCGCCTTCGCGTCCGCTTCCGCCTTCAGCGCGACGACGAGCTTGGCCTCCGCGGTCTCCTTGTCCTTCTTGGCGTTGTCCCGGTGCAGCTTGGCCGCGTCCGCCGCGGCCTTCGCCTGCAACTCGGCCGTGCGCGCGGCCTCCTTACGGAACTCCGCGTTGACCTGCGCGGCCTGCGCCAGCGCACGCTGCGTGATCGTCTCGCTGTCACCGGCAGAGGCACGGGTTGCGGCCTCGGCGGTCTCAGCGGCTTTCACCATCGCTGTCAGCGCCGCCACGGACCCCTTGGTGACCTGCGCCTTCTGCTGACCGACCAGAAGCCCACGGCCCCGCGGCGCGCCGGCGGCATCCGCGATACCGTACGCAGCCTGCTCAGCGGTATCAGACGCGGTGGCCGACTTCTTGGCGTTCTCCAACTGGGTCTTGAGTGCGGCCAGCTGCTTCTTCGACGCCGTCTGAGCGTCGGTGACGACCTTCTTCGCCTTGTCGAACTCCGCCTTTTCCGGGTACAAGGGGCTGTCCGTGCCCTGGTGACCGGACGGCTTGATCAGGAACTTCTGCGAGCCGGCGTTCTTGCAGTCCAACAGCCGCGCGTCCGTGCTCTTGGTGAACGCGCTCAGGTCCAGACACTTGCCCGTGCTCACGCTCTTCAGGGGCGCGGTGGCGCGGACGTCGCCCTTCCACGACTGCCCCTCCGACTTGTAGCAGTCGTAGATCTGGATCTTCGTGCCGTTCGCCGACGCGTTCCCGGCCACGTCCAGGCACCTTTGCGAGCCGACATTACGCAGGCGAAGGTCGTCCTCGCTGCCCTCGAGCGTCCACTGCTGGCCCGCGCCGCCGTTGCAGGTGTAGATCTGAACGGGCGTGCCGTTGGTCTTGCCACCGCCCGCGACGTCCAGGCAGCTGCCCCTCGCGCCCGGCACCTCGATAGCCACATGGCTGTCGCCGATCCATCCCAGCCCGCCGGCGGACCAGTAGTCCTGCCAACGGGTGGAGTAGTCGGCGAGCCACGACTGGCCGAGGACCTGGCCCAGGGTGAAGGTGCCGTCCTGCAATGCCTTCGTGGCGGTGACGTTGTTGGCGAGGATCTGCTGCCGCTGCGTGGCCTGCGCGGCGATCTCCTGCTGCCACTCGGCGGACGCCTGCGCCACCTCCTTGCCGAGCACCCGGTTCGGGTCGATCGGGGCGTGCCACGCACACGACGCGAAGCGGGCCTTCAAGTCCTCGACCGCGATGCGGAACTCCGGGGTTTCCGGAGCCGGGGCCGTGCGAGGGAAGCCGCCCGAAGACAGGAAGATACGGGCGTCATCGGCGAACACCCTGGGAACGAACAGCTCATTGGGTTCGATCTTCCCGGAGTTCTTCTTCCACAGCTTCCACGCCTGCTGCTCCTCCGGCGTGCCCCCAGTGGTGTACAGGGGGTCGCCGACCGCGAGCGCGGCGGCCTTCGTCTTGTCGTCGGCGGTGGGCGACGGATCGTAGAACGGGGAGAACAAGTCGACCGACTTGAAGTACGACTGGTACAGCCACGGAAGCAGGCCGGTCTTGTCGTAGATCTCGCTGGCTCCGCGCGGTTCGTCAGGGTAGGACGTCAGACCGCTGACGGCGGTTGAGAACGCACGCTCCTGGTCATTCGCCTTCTTGACCCACTGGTCGCTGCTGGCACTGTCCGCGTAAGAGGCCTGGTGCAGGGGGGAGTTGTTGTCGGAGAGATCCCGCTTGAGCTTCTGGTGGAGCTGATCGGGCGGCAGCACGAGAGCGTTCTGTGCGAGGGCGAACA
Organism: Streptomyces sp. NBC_00457; assembly: GCF_036014015.1. NCBI lineage: Bacteria > Bacillati > Actinomycetota > Actinomycetes > Kitasatosporales > Streptomycetaceae > Streptomyces > Streptomyces sp. NBC_00457. The sequence continues at coordinate 4,584,308 of NZ_CP107905.1, forward strand.
GGTTGGGCCCGCCCTTGCGCAGGGCATCAGCGGCCACACACTGATCTTCCCTCAGCTGCTCAGCCGCTTTGGTGTCGAAGCCGTCGTACGAGTCGCTCGCCGCGGCGACGGGCTGCTCGGCACCCCGGCCGAGCTGGCCGGGCTGTACGGCCAAGCCACCGAGGACGGCCAGAGCCGCTACGGACGTGACGGCAGAGGTGAACGCTGCGGATGTTCGTGATCTGGAGTTGAACAACCCCGGTCTGAATCGCAAGGCGGCATCTTTCGTAGTGAGTGAGGGCAGGCAGGGGTGACCGCCCCAAGAGGCGGTGGGATTCACGCGGGGTCAGCCCGCCGTTCCGGCGCGGGAACAGGGGCAACAGACAGCAGCGACCACGTAGGCGTTCACAACGAGCCGGTATCGCGGCATGACGAAGCATTCCCCCCATGGCGGCACAGTCCCATCGGCCACCGAATGACGTGCGCGCGTCACGGCGCGGGGTGGTCAAGCCCCTCATGCAAGCGCGCGGCGTTCACCTTAGCCCTGGGCCAACCGGGGGCGGCAAGCGCAGATCTCGACGTCCGGGCTGCAGAACCGGACGTCGCATGCAGGGCTGTTCACGGCACGGAACGTGCAAACTCCGTGCTCACGCCAGGAGTTATCTGTGTGAGACCTGTAAAGAAATGGCGCAGACGGCGAATACTCTCCGCCACTAAAATGACCGGAAATCGCCTGATCATCGACATGCCCGGTCACACCGCGAGGGGCTCTCCGCGAGGCGCCTACCCGGCGCTCAGGACAGGCCAACGGCTAAAACACCAGCGCATCGCATCCCCTCCGTCCACTTGGAGACCATGGCCCGCCACCCGAAGCCAGGGCTCGCCGCCAGCAGCTGCAGCTTCACCACATGCCGCAGACCCAGGAAGGTCGGATCGCTCGACGACGTGTGGTTGTTGGCCGTCCTCGACGCCCCCCAGCCCGACGCCTGGAACTGATTGACTGTCCGGATGCGCAAGGGACTGGTCGTCACGCTGCTCTGGCTGGCCGCCGGGGTGACGGCGTGGCAGCTCCTCCAGGAGCCCGGCACTCAGCTGGAAGGCAGGGTCCTGCTCGCCGTGGTGATCGGCGTTGCCGCCGCGCTCCTGATCCCGGGGATGTTCTTCTCCGTCAACGGCGAGGTCATAGAGGTGCGCGGGGCACCGCGCCTCGTCCTCTTCCACGCGGCCGCCCTGCTGATCGTGGCGACCTTGGCCTTCATGGGGTACCTCGAGCGTGGTGAAGGGGAGTACATCTGGAAGTACGGCGAGCCGAGGACCATCAGCGTGCCCAAGCGCTGGACCTGCAAGATGGGCGCCGGCGAGTGCCACGGCTCCTGGGAGGCGCTCGGATCCGACGACCGTACGCAACAGGGCACGGTCCACATCTGGCGCGACGACTTCGACAGGTACGGCCTGCGCGGCCCGCTCCCCGCGGGCGAGGAGGACGACACCGCGGAGTTCGAAGGGCGGGCCCTGGGCGACGAGGCCGCCACCTCCGGATACGCCGACCAGCACAGGGAGGCGGTCGTCCTCGGCCGGATCCCCGCGGTAGTCGGCTGGGTCGCGGGCGGCCTCGGGATCATCCTGGCGTTCTACTCCACGGCCCCCGGCAGGACTCCCCGCCGGTGACTCCGAGCAACCCCACGCGACGGACCCCACCCACCATCCCGCCCGGCCTCAGGTCTTCGCCCGATAAGCCCTCATCGCCAACGGATAGAAGACAAGCGCGATCCCCGCAGCCCACACCAACGACCACATCACCGGCTCCGCCACCGCCCCGCCCAGCAGCAACCCCCGGAACGCGTCGGACAGATGCGTCACGGGATTGACGTCGCTGAAGGCCTGGAGCCAGCCGGGCATGGTGTCGACGACGACGAAGGCGCTGCTGGTGAAGGTGATGGGGAAGATGAGGGTGAAGGCGAAGGCCTGTACCTTCTCCGCGTCGCCGGCCAGCATCCCGATCAGCACCGCGCTCCAGGAGACGGCCGCGGCGAAGACGACCAGCAGCAGGATGCCGAGCAGGAATCCGTCGAAGCCGCCGGTTATCCGGAAACCGAGCAACAGGCCCAGGCCGATCATCAGCAGCATCGCCCAGACGTGCTTGGCGAGGTCCGCGGTGATCCGCCCGATGAGCGGGGCGGAACGGGCTATCGGCAGGCTGCGCAGGCGGTCGAAGACGCCCTTCGTGAGGTCCGTGTTGAGTGCCATGGCCGTGTACATGGTCATGAACAGGGTGTTCTGCACGATGATCCCGGGCAGCGCGTACTTCAGATACGCCTCGGGCGATCCGGCCATCTGCCCGCCCAGCACATAGGTGAAGAGGAACACGAACATGATCGGCGTGATGCTGTAGTCGACCAGTTCGAGCGGGTTGTGCTTGACGGCGACCAGGCTCCGCCAGGCCATCGTGAAGGTCTGCTGGATGCCGGCCAGGGGCCGCACGCGGCCCGATGCCGTGATCGGGGCGGCGGCAGTGGCACTGGTCGCGGTCATGACCGGCTCACCGCCTCCGCCTTCTCCCGCTCCGCCTCGGAGTCTCGTACGGCCGCACCGCCGTCGCCCTCCGGATCGCCCGGCTCTCCCGGGTCTCCTGGCTCGGCACGGTGGCCCGTCAGCGCCAGGAACACTTCGTCCAGCGAGGAGCGGCGCAGCGCCAGTTCGCCCACCGCGATGCCCTCGCGGTCGAGCGTGCGTACCACGGCCGGCATGAGCTGGGGGTCGTTGACCGGGGCCGTGATCGTCTCGCCCTCGATCTGGGTCTGCGGCCCGGCCGCCTGGGCGACCAGGCGATGCGCCCGCGCGAGGTCCTGCGCCAGCACCGGCCGCAGTTGCAGCACCTGCCCGCCGACCTGCGACTTCAGCTGGTCCGGGGTGCCCTCGGCGATCACCCGGCCCTTGTCGATCACCACGATGTCGTCGGCGAGCACATCGGCCTCGTTCAGATACTGCGTGGTCAGCAGGGCGGTCGCGCCGTCCGCGACCAGGCCCCGCAGCAGGTTCCAGAGCTCACCGCGGCTGTGCGGGTCCAGGCCGGTGGTCGGCTCGTCGAGGAAGAGGATGCTGGGCCGGCCCACCAGGCTGGCCGCGAGGTCGAGGCGCCTGCGCATGCCGCCGGAGAAGGTCTTCACGGCCCGTCCGGCCGCGTCCGTCAGCTGAAAGCGCTCCAGCAGCTCACCCGCCCTCGCCTTGGCCTCCCGCCGCGGCAGACCGAGCAGTCGGCCGATGAGCAGCAGGTTCTCCGTACCGGTCAGGTTCTCGTCCACCGCCGCGTACTGCCCGGTCAGCCCGACGAGAGCGCGGACGACCCCGGCGTCCCGGACCACGTCATGACCGGCCACATGGGCCCGGCCGGCGTCGGGACGCAGCAGGGTCGCGAAGATCCGCACAGCGGTCGTCTTCCCCGCGCCGTTGGGACCGAGCAGCCCGAGCACCGAGCCCTTACGGGCCCCCAGATCGACCCCGGCCAGCGCCTCGGTCTCCTTGAACCGTTTGACCAGGCCTTCCGCCTCAATCGCATAGGTCATGGGTCACCCCTCGACGTTCGTCACCCCTCGCTGTTCATGAGCCCGGGCCTGGGCGATCATGGATCCTGGCGCGGGCCCGCCTTTCCCACAACTGTGACGCACGCCACTGACATTCCCCGTCTTGCCCGGATTCGCCCCGAAAGCCGACCGCGTGACGGACCCCACCCCGCCGACCGTTCGTACTCCCGTAACAATGGACTGTGATCTCTCCGGTCTCCCCGATGCCCCGGAGCGCCCACCGGCACAGGCCGGAGGCGACTCCCTACGTCGACCTCACCCGCACGGAGTGGAGCGCGCTGCGCGACAAGACGCCGCTCCCCCTCACCGCCGAGGAGGTCGAGAAGCTGCGCGGCCTCGGCGATGTCATCGACCTCGACGAGGTGCGGGACATCTACCTCCCGCTGTCCCGGCTCCTCAACCTCTACATCGGCGCCACCGACGGCCTCCGCGGCGCCCTGAACACCTTCCTCGGTGACACCGGCGAGAAGGGCTCCCAGTCCGGCACCCCGTTCGTCATAGGCGTCGCCGGATCGGTCGCCGTAGGAAAGTCCACGGTCGCCCGCCTCCTCCAGGCCCTGCTCTCCCGCTGGCCCGAGCACCCGCGCGTGGAGCTGGTCACCACGGACGGATTCCTCCTGCCCACCAAGGAGTTGGAGGCCCGCGGCCTGATGTCGCGAAAGGGCTTCCCCGAGTCGTACGACCGCCGCGCGCTCACCCGTTTCGTCGCCGACATCAAGGCGGGCAAGGACGAGGTCACGGCCCCCGTCTACTCCCACCTGATCTACGACATCGTCCCGGACCAGAAGCTCACCGTGCGCCGCCCGGACATCCTGATCGTCGAGGGCCTGAACGTCCTGCAGCCCGCCCTCCCCGGCAAGGACGGCCGCACCCGCGTCGGTCTCGCCGACTACTTCGACTTCAGCGTGTACGTCGACGCCCGCCCCGAGGACATCGAGCGCTGGTACCTGAACCGGTTCCGCAAACTCCGCGACACCGCCTTCCAGAACCCGTCCTCGTACTTCCGCAAGTACACCCAGGTCTCCGAGGAGGAGGCCCTCGACTACGCCCGCACCACCTGGCGCACGATCAACAGGCCGAACCTCGTCGAGAACGTGGCCCCCACCCGCGGCCGCGCCACCCTGATCATCCGCAAGGGCCCCGACCACAAGGTGCAGCGGCTCAGTCTGCGCAAGCTGTGACCGCTACCCTGCCCCCATGCTGCACCTCCGCCTGATCACCCCGGCCGGCAAGACCGACGACGTGGTCTGCCTGATCGAGAACACGGTCGGCACCACCCACCTCGTGGTGCTGCCGGGCGCCGCCCGCAACCCCGCGGGGGACGTGGTGATGTGCGACGTGGCGCGCGAGGCGGGCGACGAACTCATCGGCGCCCTACGGGAGTTGAACCTGGACGAGACGGGTTCCATCGCCGTCGAGAACATCGACCTGTCACTGTCCAAGCGCGCCGACAAGGCCGCGGAGGAGGCACCCGGCGAGGGCGCGGACGCGGTCCTGTGGGAGCACCTGGCGGACGCGACGCACGAGGAGTCGACGCTGTCGATCACCTACGTCGCCTTCATCACGCTCGCCACGATGATCGCGGCCTGCGGTGTCGTCCTCGACAACGCCATCCTGATCGTGGGCGCGATGGCGGTCGGCCCGGAGTTCGGCCCCCTGGCCGGCTTCTCCACGGCGATCGTCCAGCGCCATCCCCGCCTCGCGTTGCGCTCACTGATCGCGCTTCTGGTCGGCTTCGCGGTGGCGATGGCGGTGACCGTCGCCTTCAGCCTCTTCATGGACTCGATCGGAGAGTTCACGCGGGAGCAGTTGGATGCCACACGGCCCAACACGGCCTTCATCTACGCCCCCGACGAGTTCTCCTTCATCGTGGCGGTCCTGGCCGGTATCGCGGGCACCCTGTCCCTCACCTCAGCCAAGTCGGGCGCCCTGGTGGGCGTGGCCATCTCCGTGACCACAGTCCCCGCGGCAGCCAACGCGGCGGTCGCCCTGAGCTACGGCGACACCAAGCAGACCTGGGGCTCCACCGAGCAACTCCTGCTCAACCTGCTGGGCATCCTCCTCGCCGGAACGCTCACGCTCCTGGCCCAGAAGTGGCTCTGGGCCGGGCAGCGCGAACGTACCGCCAAAGCAGGAAGGCCGTTCTGACGGAGCCGGCCGTACTACCCGAGCGCCGACTTCACCGCATCCGCAAGCCGCCCGGCCACGGACCGAGCCTGCTCGATATCCGCCGCCTCGACCATCACCCGCACCAACGGCTCAGTCCCCGACGGCCGGAGCAACACCCGCCCCGTCGCCCCCAGTTCCCGCTCCGCCTCAGCCACGGCAACCGCGAGCTCGGCCGAGTCCCCGACACGGGCCCTGTCGACATCCGGCACATTGACGAGCACCTGAGGCAACCGCTCCATCACAGAAGCAAGATCCCGCAGCGTACGACCCGTCTCCGCGACCCGCGCCGCCAGCAACAGCCCGGTCAACGTCCCGTCACCGGTCGTCGCGTGGTCGAGGATGATGACGTGCCCGGACTGCTCGCCGCCGAGGGCGTAGTCGTGCTCCTTCATCTCCTCCAGCACATACCGGTCCCCGACGGCCGTCTGAATGAGCGTCAACCCCTCGCGCTCCATGGCCAGTTTGAACCCGAGATTGGACATCACCGTCGCCACCACCGTCTCGGCACGCAGCGCGGAGCGTTCCCGCATCGCCAGCGCGAGCACGGCCAGGATCTGGTCGCCGTCCACCTCCGCACCGGTGTGGTCGACGGCGAGACACCGGTCGGCGTCACCGTCGTGCGCGATACCGAGATGCGCGCCGTGCTCGACGACGGCCGTCTGCAGCAAACCCAGATGCGTGGAGCCACAGCCGTCGTTGATGTTGAGCCCGTCCGGCTCGGCACCGATCGTGATGACCTCCGCACCGGCCCGCGAGAACGCCTCCGGCGAGACCCGCGCCGCGGCACCGTGCGCCTCGTCGAGGACGACCTTCAGCCCGTCGAGACGGTTCGGGAGGACGGAGACGAGGTGGGTGACGTACTGCTCGAAGCCCTCGTCGTACGACGTCACCCGCCCGACGCCCGCACCCGTGGGCCGGTTCCACGGAGCGCCCGTCCGGTGCTCCTCGTAGACCGCCTCGATACGGTCCTCCAGCTCGTCGGCGAGCTTGTGGCCGCCGCGGGCGAAGAACTTGACGCCGTTGTCGGGCATGGCGTTGTGGCTGGCGGAGAGCATCACGCCGAGGTCCGCGCCGAGCGCGCCGGTGAGGTGGGCGACCGCGGGGGTCGGCAGCACACCGACGCGCAGCACGTCCACACCCGCGCTGGCCAGGCCCGCGACCACGGCGGCCTCCAGGAACTCCCCGGACGCGCGCGGGTCACGGCCGACCACGGCGGTCGGCCGGTGCCCCGCGAACGTGCCCGCCTCGGCCAGTACATGCGCCGCGGCGACGGAGAGGCCGAGTGCCAACTCGGCCGTCAGATCCGCGTTGGCGACACCGCGCACGCCGTCTGTGCCGAAGAGTCGTCCCACTTGTCCTCCTGATAAAGCGTCACTTTCGGAGATCAGGCGATCACACAAGTCCTTGAACGTCTTGTGCCGTTATACGCCCTTGGCTGTGATAAACGAACGCCCCGACGGCACTGTGGCGTGCCGCCGGGGCGTTCGGACGTACTGCGTACTGCTGGTAGTACCGCGAGTACGAGCAGGCAGCGAAGCTTAGCGCTTGCTGTACTGCGGAGCCTTGCGGGCCTTCTTCAGACCGGCCTTCTTGCGCTCGACCGCACGGTCGTCGCGACGGAGGAAGCCGGCCTTCTTGAGGGCGCCGCGGTTGTTGTCCACGTCGGCCTCGTTCAGCGCGCGGGCCACACCGAGGCGCAGGGCGCCGGCCTGGCCGGAGACACCGCCACCCGCGATGCGGGCGACGACGTCGTAACGGCCTTCGAGCTCGAGCACCTTGAAGGGCTCGTTGACTTCCTGCTGGTGCACCTTGTTCGGGAAGTAGTCCTCGAGGGTGCGACCGTTGATCTTCCACTTGCCGGTGCCCGGGACGATCCGGACGCGGGCGATGGCGTTCTTGCGGCGGCCCAGGCCGGCGGCCGGCTGGGGGTCGCCGAAGCGGGACGCCAGCGACTCCGAGGTGTACTCGCCCTCGACGGGGACCTCGGACTCGGTGGTGTAGCTCTCGATGTCGACGATCTCTTCGCCCTCGACGGGCGTCTCGACGGTGGTCTCGGCCACGATTCTCCTCAGATTCTCTTCAGTCTTAGGGGGTGGCCGGACTTACTGCGCGACCTGGGTGATCTCGAACGGAACCGGCTGCTGGGCAGCGTGCGGGTGGTTCTCGCCCGAGTAGACCTTCAGCTTCGTGAGCATCTGACGGCCCAGGGTGTTCTTGGGGATCATGCCCTTGATGGCCTTCTCGACGGCCTTCTCGGGGTTCTTCGCCAGCAGCTCGTCGTAACGGACGGAGCGCAGACCACCCGGGTAACCGGAGTGGCGGTACGCCAGCTTCTGGGTCTTCTTGTTGCCGGACAGGTGGACCTTGTCGGCGTTGATGATGATGACGAAGTCGCCCATGTCCATGTGCGGGGCATAGATCGGCTTGTGCTTGCCACGGAGGAGGTTCGCAGCGGTGGTAGCCAGACGGCCCAGGACGACGTCCTGGGCGTCAATGACGTGCCACTGGCGAGTCACATCGCCGGGCTTGGGGCTGTACGTACGCACTTCGTAGCCTTCGCTTCTTCAGTGGAATGGTCCTGACACATGGCATCACTGAAGCGATCGTGCAGCTGGGGACGACAATGCCGGGAACGTTGCCCGTATGCCGCCCACTGGTAACTGCTCCAGGGAACCTACGTAAGGGCCTCTCGCGTGAGAACGACTAAGCCGATACGCATAACGAACTTGAAGAGTACCCGCGCCGCCCCGGATGGGTCAAAACGACGTCGCGGCCACCGGCGCCACCGTGACCTGTGAGACAGGCGGGCACACAGGTTGCCGCCCCGTCTAAGATGCGCCCCATGAGCTTTGGGCAGGGGGGTCCTCAGTCCCAGTGGGACCCCTGGAAACCGAATTCGCAGCAGCAGCCGTGGAGCAGCAGCAGCGGCGACGGCGAGACTCCGGACTGGGCCGCTCTCGCCGAAGCGTCGGAGACCCGCAACAAACGCCGCCGACTGCTGCTCGTCGGCGGCGGCGCGCTGGCCACCGTGGCGATAGGTGCCGCTGTCGCCGTGGCCGTGGTGTCGGCGAACGGTGACAGCGAGGCGTCCGGCAACCCGTCCTCCCAGCTGCCGTCGACCGCGGACATCCCGAGCGCGTCCGGCGGCGCGGACCCGTCCTTCGCGCCGACCACCGCGCCGCCGCCGCTGGACCCCAAGGACTTCGTGGCCAGCGTGAAGAAGGACAAGGCCGCGCTCAGCCCGGAGATCCTCTTCCCGGGCACGCAGCTGACCATGGGCGAGACCCTGTACAAGAAGGGTCCGACGGCCGACACGAAGAACTGCGCCTCGGCCGCCAACCCCCAGGGCACCCTCGGCAGGGTCCTCAAGGCCAACGACTGCACCCGCTTCCTGCGCGTCACCTACACCAGGAGCGGCATCGCGGTGACGGTCGGCGTGGCCGTCTTCAACACCGAGGCACAGGCGACGAAGACCAAGGGACAGGCCGACAGCAAGAGCGTCGTCGCGTCCCTGTCCGGCGGCGGCGTCAAGCCCTTCTGCAATGGCCCCACCTGCCGCACGACCACCAACTCCTATGGCCGTTACGCCTACTTCACCGTCGCCGGCTTCATCAACGGCAACGACGTCACGGACAAGAGCACCGAGGTCTTCAGCTCGGGCGACGACCTCCAGGAGTTCACGTTCCGCCAGATCCGCCGGCGCGGCGAGGCCCAGGCGTCAGCGGCGGCGAACGAGTAACGAGCAGCGGCAACCGGCGCATGACGGCGGCCGACGATCAGTCGGCCGCCGCCCTCGGGCTCACAGGCGCTTGGCGCTGCGCAGCGTCTTGGCGTAGTACCCGTTGCCGTCCAGCCGGGAGACACCGCCCACGTCACCGATCGTCGGCCCGTTGACCTCCTCACGGCTGGAGACGAAGATCAGGTGCCCCTCGGTGTCATGTCCGAGGACCATGCCGACGTGGTCGAGTCGCTGGCCGGTGCGGGTGTCGAGCTTGAAGAAGACGAGGTCGCCCGGCTGGAGCTGGTCGATGGCGGAGGGCCGGTCCTTCGCCGAGATCCCGGCGAGCGGCAGGATGTCGACGCCCTCCTCGGAGCGGGCCATGCCGTTGGCGGTACGGGGCAGTCCGTCGCCGGAGGTGTCCGAGGACATCAGGGGGTAACGGGCCCGGTAGCCCAGCACCATGCGGATGAAGCCCGAGCAGTCGAGGGATCTGGCCCGGATGCTCTCCGGCTGTCCGACGGCGCCGTCCCGGAAGGGGTACTGCACCCCGAGGTAGTCGTAGAAGTCGGACTCCTCCAGGCGCAGGTCGCCGCCCTCGCCCCCGGCCGTGTTCAGCGGACCGAAGTTCGCGTCACCGGCGTAGACGGTGCCCTCCTCGTCCTTCTTCTCCGGCGTGCCGGCCACGTACTGGAAGGCGATGGCGAAGAGGTCGTCCTCCTTGCTGTCCCGGTACTCGGCGTACCAGTCCTTGAACCACTTCTTCTGCTCCGCCCCCTTGGCCCAGGGCTCCGGCATCAGCCGTACCCATTCCGTCGTGCTGACCTTCGACGCGGTCGAGGTCGGCTCCTGGAAGGTGCGGGCCGGGCCGGTCAGGGTCGCGGTGCGCGCGCCGTCCGTGAACACGGCCTTGATCTGGCCGTCGCCCCCGCGCAGCACGGACCGCGCCGGGTTCTCCAGCCGGGACCAGGTCTCCTTCCCGGTGTCCGTCGAGGCGGCCCCGGTGCTGCGGCCGCCCTCCAGGACCCCGACGTTGCGCACCTCGGTGACGCCCGCCTCCTCCTGCCCCCGCAGTTCGACCGTGAGGTAGCCGGAGGCGCCGACGAGCGCCAGCAGCACCAGGCCCGTGACGACGGGCCGCGACTTCTTCTTCCCTGCCATCAATTGCTCCTCGGTTCTCAGACGGTCGGCATGACGCCGAGCAGCAGGCCGGCGGCGACGACGATGTAGGCCATGAGGGAGACGGTGCCGGTGGCCAGCAGGGTGGCTCCCTTGGGCTGGCGCACCATCTGGTAGGCGATCAGGCCCGGCACGATGAAGCCGAGGGTCTGGTTGCCGTACAGCAGCGGGAACTCGATCGAGAGCACGATCATCACCGTGGCCTGCAACAGCACGCCCAGCAGCACCACCGCCGCGAACAGCCGCTTGCCGTACAGGATCACCAGCCGCTGCATGATCTTGGTGCCGCCGTAGGTCAGGGCGGTGACGCCCACCACCATGGCGGCGCGCTGAAGGTCCTCGATGAGGGTGAGCGCGAGCCAGCCGGGGGTGATCATGCCGCCGGGCGACAGGTTGGTCGTGAGATAGCAGAGCAGCGAGAAGAACAGGCCTATGGCGATGCCCAGGGCAGCCATCTCGGGGGTCAGGGCGGCGGTGGTCAACGGGGGTCTCCGGACGAGGGGACGAGGGGGATGCGGGTTCAAGGGCGAGGCGGGCCGTGGCCGGCGGGCGGGTCAGGCGCGCGGCGGGTGTCCCCCTCCCTCGTCGTCCGCCGGCCGCCGGTGCGGCCGGCCGAAGGGATCGTCGGCGGACGGCTGCGGCACGGGCCCGGCGCCGTACGGCGGCTCATGGCCGGGTACTTGGCCCTGATCAGGCCCCGGCGACGGCTGGCGCGCGGTGCGGAACCACGCCGAGAGCTCCGCCTGCCCGGCCGCAGGCGGCGACTGCGCCGGGGCCTGCGGCGCGTCCGGGCCGCCGTACTGCTGTGCCTCGGCGTATCGCTGCTGGGTGCCGGGGTGCTGCTGAACTCCGGAGTGCTGCCGGCTCTCGCCGTACGGCTGCCCCATGCCGTGATCCCGGCCCGGCACGGCCCCGGCATACGTGCCCGGGGCCTCGGCGTACCGCGCCGGCGCCGGGATGCTGATCACCGGGATCTCCTGGGTCTGCGAGGCCTGGTACCGCTCCTCGTAGGCCGTGGGGTACGAGGCGTACGGGTCCAGGCGCTGCGGCTGGTGCGGTGCGGCGGCGGCCGGCTGCCCCGGCTCGTCGGCGTCGCTCTCGTCCGCCGGGAGCTCGGCCAGGTACTCCAGGAGTTCCTCGCCCTGTCCGTGGATGTTGCCGATGGCGACCAGGGAGGAGCCGTCGGACATGCGGCCGAGCAGGGTCGGCATGAACTCGTCCGCCGCGCGGCGCTCGCCGCCGAGGTCGACCGCGCGGTCGCGCCAGTCGGCGGGGATGGCGTCGATGGCGCTCTTGGAGGGGTGCCCGATGACGAAGACGTTGTCCGGCTGCAGATCGGGGATGATCTCGCCCATCTGCCCGTTGCGCTCCACCCGGTCCGGGCGGCAGTTGATCACGACGTTCAGGGGGCGGCGGATCGCGCCGAGGTCGAGCAGCTGGTTGATGTTCATCAGCGTGGACTCGGGGTCGTTGGCCGCGAAGACGTTGGCGAAGGCGAGCCGCTTGCCGTCGGGGGCGACGTACTTCTCCACGGAGAGCACACCCGGGTCCGGCGGGGCGTCGTACATGCCCTGCAACGCGACCTTGCGCTCGATGCCGAGCAGGTCCGCCACGACCAGCGCGATGGCCACGTTCTCCTTGAAGGTGAACCAGCTGAAGCCGCGCAGCTCCTCGTCGGTGACCGTGTCCGGGTCGGCGTAGATCAGCTTGCAGTTACGGGCGTCCGCCTCCTCCTGGAGGATGTGGAAGCGCTCCCTCTCCGCGGTGACGCAGATGCCGTCCTCCGGCATCGAGCGGCACAGCGAGCGCGCCACGTCGTCCAGGGTGGGGCCCATCTCGGCGAGGTGGTCCTCACGGACGTTGCACAGCACGCCGATCGTCGAGCGGATCAGCTTGCTCTGGTTGACCTCCTGCAGGGCCGGCATGACCGCCATGCACTCGATGACCAGCGCGTCGGGACGGTAGGTGGCGGCCCGGCGGACGATGCCGATCTGCTCCACCACGTTGGCGATGCCGAACTTGCGGTAGACCGGCTCCTCCGTCGCGTCCGGGTGGATGAAGCGCGCCGCGGTGCCCGTCGTCTTGGCCACGGTGACCAGGTCACCGCCGCGCAGGGCGCCCGCGCACAGGCGGGTGATGGAGGACTTGCCGCGGATGCCGTTGACGAGCACCCGGGAGGGGATGGTGTGCAGGGCGGCGTAGTGCCTGCGCTGCTCGATGATGCCCGCGATCAGCAGGAACACCCCGCCGATCAGCAGCACGAAGTAGAGGTACAGCACGGCCGGTCACCTTTCTCCGGCGCCGAGCCGGGGCTCGGCACTCCGGCGCGACTGGTTCTGCCTGCGGGCCTGCAACTGCTGGCGGACCAGTTCGAGGCTGCGGACGACGGCCCCCACCTCGTCGTGGTAGCGGGGGTAGAGCACGGTCTTGAGGTCGCCGTCGGCCAGCTTCTCGGCGCTGCTCGCCAGCGCCCGCAGCGGCCGGACCACGACCAGGTGGATCCAGCCCAGGCAGACCACGATCAGCGCGAGCCCGAGCATCCCGGCGAGCACGCTGCGGTCCTCGCGTTCGTACGGGGCGATCTCGAAGTGCTTGGCGTCCTGCCAGCTGACGACGGTCCAGCCGATGTCGGCGGCCACGCCGCCGCCGGAGAAGGGCGCCGCGGCGGCGACGGTGACCGAGCGCCCCTCGCGGATCAGCAGGCCGTTCTCCACCGGGCCCGCGCCCACCTGGACGCTGCCCGCCCGCACGAGGTCGGTGAGCGATTCACGCGGCAGGTCCTCGAAGGCGAGGAAGCCGTCGCTGGCGGCGATCGTCCTGGCCTTGGTGTCGACCACGCGGACCTCGCCGAGACCGGGCCGGTTCAGCAGCGAGTTCAGGAACTCCACCCGTACCTCGCCGACCAGGGTCATGCCCTTGTGGTCCGGTACGGCGGCCCCGGCCTGGATCACCGGCTTCTTGCCGCCCTCGCCCGACACACGGACGAGCGAGTCGCCGTCCCCTTCATCCTCTTCGTCCTCTTCCTCACTCCAGGCCGAGTCGGGCTCCGCCCCGGCGCGGGCGACGACGTCGCCCTCGTCGACGACGTACAGGGAGCCGTAGCGCGTGTGCTTGCGCAGGGCGTCGTCGAGCACACCCGTGGTGGCGTCGGGGTCGTCGGCGTCGATCAGCCGGGAGATGGAGACGAGGTCGGCCTGGGCTTCGTTGAGGGCCCGGCGGACGCGGTCGGCGACCAGGTCGGTGCGGTCGCGCTGGTCATTGACCATGGTGCTCGGCACACTCACCGAGGCGTCGGTGCGGTTGAGCAGCAGCCCGACCGGCACACACCACAGCAACAGCAGGGCGGCGGTCAGTGCCAGAGGGACCCGCAGTCCGAGCCGGCCCTGACGACCACTGGGGTCGGGCTCCGCGTCCCCACCGGACAGCTGCGCACGCAGCCGCTCCAGGGCGGCGCCGATGCGGGCGGCCTCGCCCCAGCGGGGCACGGCCACGGGACGGGTCAGATCGCCGCGGGCCAGTCGGCGGGACTCCAGGAAGAGCCCCAGCAGGGGCCGCTGCACGGCCATCCACAGCAGGGCCGCCGCCACCAGCCCGAAGACCACGAGGACGCCGGCCGCCACCAGCCCGTACAGCTCCCGCTCCTGCCCGACGGCCTGCTCCTGCACCACGGGCAGCATGGCCACGACGGTCAGCCCGAGGCCCGCGCCGACGCTCTTGCGCTGCTCGGGGTCGGCGGAGGCGAGGGAGGCGTATCCGGCGGTGGCGATCCGGCCGTTGTAGGAGTTGCCCAGCAGGGTTCCGCTGACGCCCGGGTAGCCGCGGGAGCCGGGTTCGCGCGCGCTGACCGGGTCGGCCTCGGTCTCCTTCGCCGCCCGCTCGGACAGCCGGGTCATCTGCTTCTGCAGGAAGGAGAGTTCGCTGCGCTCCGCGTCCGAGTTGAGCGCCTCGGCCCGCTCGAAGCCGGCCGTGGCGAGGACCTCGCCGCCCCGGGCCACGACGGCCATGGAGCGGAAAGGGCCCAGGTTGATGGCGGGCACGGAGAGACTGTTGGAGGCGATCAGCAGCTGCTGCGGACGGTCCTTCCGGTCGAGGAGGGCCATGGTCATCAGCCGCACGTCACCGGTCTTCAGCCGGACCATGCGGGGGGTGAGGGCGTTCTCACCGGTCAGGACGTCCTTGTCCAGCCAGGCGAGGGGAATCGTTTCACCCCTCGCGGCGAGCACCTTGCCGCTCTCCAGGTCCAGCACGGTGGTGCCGGTCCACTTCTGATACGTGTTGCTCAGATCCGACAGCACCCGCTCCGGTTCCGCGGGCTCCCCCGCGTTCAGCGCGGCCGCCATGCGGTTCAGGTCGGTGACCCGCTCGTCGATCGACGCACGCAGGGCGATGGCGCCGTCCTGCGCGAAGTGCTGCTGGGAACGCAGCACCGCCTTCGGCACGGCCGGCTCACCGGCGGGGCCCAGCACCTTGGCGGTCAGCCCCGCCAGGGCGAGGATCAGCAGGCACAGCAGCGCGATCGGCGGTCGTATACCGCCCAGGAGCGGCATGTCCGCCCGTCTGCGCAGACGCCGCCGCCCGCCCCGCCCAGGACGGGGTCCGCTTTGTGTCGAAATCACCGGTGGTTTCCTTCGCCTCTTCACTACTCAGGCGCTCGCAGGAGCCACCGCTGACGCGGACATGAGACGCCGTCACTTTAAAAGACGGTTAAAACACGCCGGGGTTGGGTTTCGGCGGGCAACCGCTGCCTGTGTCAATCGTCACGTCCCGAGCGCGAGCTGCTCCAGACCGTCGCCACCTGGGGCGCCCCGGTTGTAGAGGAAGCCGCGGGTGCGGTCGGCGGCCAGCCGGTAGCGGGCGAGCCGGTCCTCGGACAGCTCTCCGGGGCGGTCGAGCAACTGCTGCACGTCCACCACGCGATGGTCCTCGACCGCTCCTTCGGGCGCCTTCTCCCCGGCCTCCACCTCCGGCGGGATGTCGACCAGCGTGGTCCGGTAGCGGGCGCCGACGTCCCAGCCGTCGGTCGTCTCCCTGAACTCGAACCAGCCGATCGCGCCCTCCTCGGTGAGGCCGGTCGGCGAGGAGTGGCGGGCCACCTGGTTGCCGAGGCTGTAGGCGACCCAGGTGCCGTTGAGCTTCTGGATGGGCTGCACCACGTGGGAGTGGTGACCGATCACCAGGTCGATCCCGGTCTCCTTGGTGATCCGCTCCGCCAGCTTCAGCTGCGGGACGCTCGGCTCGTTGTAGTGCTCCAGTCCCCAGTGCACCGAGAGGATCACCACCTCGGCCCCCTTCTTGCGGGCCCGGGCCTCGGCCTTCTTGATCGGGTCGATGCCGATCCGGTTGAGGGCCCAGCGCTCCTTCTCGGGCGTGGGGTTGAGGAAGGACTCCCAGGAGAAGGAGAGATGGGCGACCTTGACGCCGTTGACGTCCCGGACGTTGATCTGCTCTGCTTCCTCGGGCGTACGCGCGGACCCGGTGTGGCCGAGGCCCACCTCGTCCATCGTGTCCAGGCTGCGCTTCACGGCCTTCAGACCGTGGTCGTAGGTGTGATTGGAGGCCGTGGAGCAGGTGTCGTACCCCACGTCCTTGAGAGTCGTGAGGATCTGCGGGGGCACGAGGAACTCCGGGTACCCCTCGAAGGGGCCCTTGGGCGTGCCGACCGGAGTCTCCATGTGACAGATGGCCAGATCGGCCTTGCTGATGACCGGCTTCACCCCGGCCATGAGCGGTCCGAAGTCCAGCCCGGCCTGCCCCTCATCGGTCTTCTCGGCGTCCTTGGCCGCCTGCTCGACGAGTTCGGGGTGGATGAGCACATCACCCGCGGCGGCGACGGTGAACGAGCGCCCGCCCGGCTTCACCTGCGCCCCGGACGGCTCGGAGGCACAGGAGGCGACCAGGCCGGCCAGAGCTCCCAGAACCGCCACCGAACGGCCTATACGGAGAGACTTACGGAATGTCACCGCGCCATACTCACATGGGCCTCACAGCTCAACTGGTCATTACCGTCACGAGACAGTCACGTTTCGCCCACATTCTTGCCCAAGGGGTTTTGATCCTGGCACTGGCCGGCTGCCAGACGGCATCGCCCGAGTCCACGGAGGGTTCGGTTCCGAAATCTCGGGAGCTGGTGGACCTCCGCAGCCGGATCCTCTCGTATACGGCCGACCTCGAGCCCGACGCCTCCTACACACCGCCCGGCGCGGCCCGTCGCGAACAGCTGGCGCGCGGCGTAGGCCGTCTGCTGGACGGCGACGCGGAGAAGGCCGAGCGCCTGCTCTCCCCCCTCGGCCTCGGCGTCACCCGCCTCACCGACACCGACTCCGGCCGCCGTTACAACGAGATCGCCGCCCTGCGCCCGGACGGCGAGGCCGCGACCTGGGGCCGCCTCTACCTGACCGCGGACTCCGCGGTGCGCTGGAACGTACAGGTGCCGCACCCCGTCTCCGACCGCGACACCGAGGCGCTCGGCGTCCGGCTGCTGGAGGACGCCCCCTCGGGCGCCCTCGTCGTGGCCGGCGCCCACCGCCGCGCCGGCCGCGCGGACGCCGCGGACGTCGCCCACCGCGAGGACAGCGCCTTCCACGCCATCGTCGTAGAGCTCCAGAAGCGCGGTGTCCCCGGTCTCCAGCTCCACGGCTTCGCCGAGACGTCCGACCGCCCCTACGAGGCCATCGTCTCCGGCGGCGCGGCACAGAGCACATCCGACGAGGCCTCGGCACTGGCCGACCGCCTGGAGTCGGAAGGCCTGCGCGTCTGCCGCGGCTGGTCGGCCCGCTGCCCACTGGAAGGCACCTCGAACGTCCAGGGCAGGTCCGCCGAACGCCGACACGCCACGTTCCTCCACGTGGAACTGTCCCCCGACGCCAGGGACGACGGCCCCGACGCCAAGGAAACGGCAGACGCGCTAGGCGACCTCCTGAGGACCTGGTCGCAGAACTGAGCACGAGATACACACCGGCGGCGAACAACGCCCCGAAAGGGGCGCGGGGAACTGCGCGACAAGCCACAACGAACCCGCACCCGCCAACGAACCAGTACCGCCCACCCCGCCCCGCGGAGCCACCCACACCGGGAGACAATCACCCCACGTCATATCGGGAACGGGGCGGAGCCCATGCGCATGCGAGGCCGGATCAAGCTGCTCGGCGCAGCCGCCGGCGCCGCCGTCCTCGCCCCGCTGGCGGTGTGGGCCTGGCCCGACCAGGACGACGGCGAGGCCGGCCCCCGGCTCGTGCCGACCGATCTGCGGGACCGTGACCCGAAGGCCACCCCCGAGGCCCGCCGCGTGTACGAGATGCTCGCGAACCTCGAGAACACCGCCCGCCGCGGCCGCCCGAGCCGCACGGTGATCGGCCAGCACGTCGAGCTGCACAACGAGCGGTACAACGCGCAGTACGGCGACTACCGGGGCACCAAGCAGCCCGGCTACTACTACCGCAAGGCCCGCGACATCACCGGCCGCCTGCCCGGCTTCGTGGAGCTGGACCTCGGCCCCGGCTACGGCCAGCCCGGCTGGGCGGTGGGCCGGTCCCGCTCCTACTCCGGCGACTGGCCGGGCTGCCGCCGCCACTGGGGGTATGTCGAGGACGCCGTGGACCTGGCCGTCGGCGTGTGGGCGGGCCTGCCCAGGGCGGCCGACGGCTCGTACCGCCCCTCGGGCACGCACCGGGAGTGCGCGACCGGAGCCGAGGTGTCGCTGCCGCACAACGGCGGCGCCCCGGCGGGCCTGGTCGGGTTCTCCTTCCACCAGCCCTACCCGGGCAGCCCCGTCAAGGGCTTCCCGCAGACCCTGCACCGCAACTCGCCCGCCGCGCGGGACCCCCGCTGGTTCGCCAGGGTGGTGAGCCGGGGCACCGCCGAGCACCGGGACCTGCTGCGGGACCTCGCCTATCTCGCGGACCACCTGGGCTACCTCGCCGACCAGGGCGTACCCGTGCTGCTGCGGCCATACCACGAGATGAACACCGCACCGGGCCGTGCCTTCTGGTGGTCCGGGCAGGACCCGGCGGCCTTCCGCAAGCTGTGGCAGGTGACATACGACTACCTCGTCCACCGCCGCGGCCTGCACAACCTGATCTTCGTCTGGGCCCCGAACTCCTGGCAGGGCCCTTACGGCCGCGAGCCCGGGCCGTACTACCCCGGCGGGCGCCACGTCGACATCGTCGGCGTCGACGACTACAGCGACACCCCGGCCGAGCCGTTCGGCGACGGAGCCTGGACCGAGGTGTGGTACCGCGGTCTGGAGACGTACCGCAGGCCCCGGATCGTCTCCGAGTCCTTCCATGTCCCGCTCAACGCCGCGCAGCCCAAGACCCTGGTCAGGACACCGTGGGTGCTGTGGACGGTGTGGGGGCAGGCGCTGTCGTACGACAACGTCTCCGAGCCGCGGAAGAAGAACACCACAGACGACGCGAAACGGACGTACCACTCCTCCCGTGTGATCACGGCTCAAGACTTCGCTTGATTAACTTTTAAACACATCTCCCTCACAGCTGTTCCATGCCCCGGACACGTATGCCAGGATCGTGCTCCTGTTCGGTCAATGGTTCTGGACGCCTGGGGGGGCATCTGAGCGGCATTGGCCGATTTTCACGCCAACGAGGGCGTTGAGGGGTGGGGATCCCGTAGGGAAGGTGCTGTGGTGCGCTCTGTCGCGCCGCGGCCGAGATCTGTCGCTGCCTCAACGCACCACCGATCTCACGGGGGAGTTCCGCAGTCGTCATGGCATCGACACTGGTCGACGGGGGTGTGCCGCACTCACGGCACAATCAGAAACTCGCCAAGCGCACAGCGGCTTGGCGGCCGGGGATTCTGCCCTTCCTCATCCCGCTGGTAGGGCTGCTCGTCTTCAGTCTCTGGTCGTACACACCCTCCGACTCACCGCTGGCCTGGCTGATCACCATCGCCTGGGCCCTGCCCGTCCCGGGTGTGCTCGTGTCCATTCAGGGCTTCATCCTGATCCGCCGCCGGGCCCGCAAGGCGCATCTGATGACGCCGCCCGCCCTGGTGGAGCAGGATTTCCTGATCACGCTCGTGCCCACCATCGGCCGCCACGACACCTACCCGGCGCTGGAACGTTCCGTCCTGTCCTATGTGGAGCACCTCCCCGAGTGGTTCCCGTACATGCGGGTGGACGTCCTCACCGAGGAGGGCTGCGAGGCCGCCGAGCGGATCGACGCACTGGCGGCGACCAGCCCTCTCATCCGTGTGGTCACGGTCCCGAAGGCCTACGAGACGCAGAACGGCACCCGGTTCAAGGCCCGCGCCAACCACTACGCCCACGAGCTGCGCATCGAGGAGGGCGAGGCGCTGGAGAACGTCTGGGTGCTGCACATGGACGACGACACCGGCGTCGGTCCGGACACCGCGGCGTCCCTCGCCCAGTTCATCAACCGCCAGCGGCGCGCGACCCCCGAAGTGGTCAAGCACATGGCGCAGGGCATCCTGACCTACCCGCGCGAGAACGCGGTGAGCATGTTCACCTGGTTCGCCGACGCCATCCGCCCGGCGGACGACATCGCGCGGTTCCGCGCCTTCACGGGACTGGGCACACCGGCCGCCGGCGTACACGGTGAGCTCCTGGTCATCCGCGCCTCCATCGAGGCCGAGATCGGCTGGGACTTCGGTCCCAAGGAGATCGTCGAGGACGCCCGGCTGGCCCTGACCTTCTGCCGTATCTACCCGGGCCGCAGCGACTGGTTCAACGGCCGCTGCTACGGCGCCTCGCCGGCCAACTCCAAGGACTTCATCAAGCAGCGCGAGCGCTGGGCCTGGGGCCTGGTCGCCCTCTGCTTCAACCGCAAGGTGCCGCTGCGCTACCGCTGGTTCCTGACCATCTGCGTGACGAGCTGGATCCTCGGCCCGCTGCAGCACGTCGGCACGGTGCTCTTCCTGGCCTGGTTCATCGGCGACATGAACACCTCGCCCGTGACCCAGTCGGTCGTCGTGCTGTGGTCGATCAGCTTCGCCTATGTGATCTGGGCGTACTGGGAAGGGCTGCGGCTCAACGCGATCGCGTCCGCGAACGGCAGGCGCAAGTGGTGGGAGCCCTTCGCGGTGATCCTCATGCTCCCTCTCTTCTCCCTCATCGAGGGGATCGGCGGCATCAAGGGCCTGTGGAAGTTCATCCGCCGCGAGGAGAACAAGTTCGTCGTCATCGCCAAGCCCGCCTGACCCGGAAGAGACCGACACCTCATGAAGCGCGCCCGCTTGCCTCTGCTTGCCGTGCTGCCCGTATCCGTCATCTCCTTCGTGATCGCGGTCCCCTTCGTCGCCGGTGACCACCCGCTGCGTTGGGAGTCCGGTTCACTGCTGCCCGACGTCGTGCTCAACGGCGAGGACGCCGGAAAGCCGAAGGCCCCCTCGGACGGCACCGCCGCGGGTACGTCGACCCCGGCCACGGCGGAGATCGC
Source organism: Streptomyces sp. NBC_00457 (assembly GCF_036014015.1). NCBI lineage: Bacteria > Bacillati > Actinomycetota > Actinomycetes > Kitasatosporales > Streptomycetaceae > Streptomyces > Streptomyces sp. NBC_00457. Next base: position 4,605,346 of record NZ_CP107905.1, read on the forward strand.
CAAGGTGACCAAGGAATGGAAGGAGGGCATGCCGCAGTGGGGCGTCCAGCTCTACTGGGAGGACAACCCCGAGCACGCCCTCGACTACGTGGAGAAACAGGCGAAACTGCACTCCGACTACCTCGTCGGCCTGCACGCCAACTCCGTCAGCGTGAGCTTCCCCTTCTTCACCGGCGACCTCGACTCCACGAAGATCAGCGGGGGCGGCAAGACGCCCACCGCCGAGCGGCTCGCCCGCGTCCTGCAGATCTTCCACGAGGCCGGGCTGCGTACGACCGTACGGCCGCTGATGGACGAGACGTCCCTCGATGTGGACAGCGGCGGCTGGCGCGGGAACATCGACCCCGCCGACCGCGACGCCTGGTTCGCCTCGTACAAGAAGTTCCTGACGCCGTACCTGAAGGCGGCGGACCGTGAGCGGGCGGCGACCTTCGTCATCGGCACCGAGCTGAACTCCATGGAGGGCGACACCCGCTGGGAGTCCCTGGTCGCCTCCGCCGAGAAGACCTTCTCCGGCGAGGTCGCCTATGACGCCAACTGGGACAACTACGTCCGCGGCCGCATCAACATGCCGGTCAGCCACCTCGGCGTCGACGCCTACTTCCCCGTGAAGGTGGCGGACACCGCTCCCGTCGAGACGCTGGTCGAGGGCTGGAACGACTGGCTGGACAAGAAGGCCACCGGCCCGCTGCCCAACATCACCATCGCCGAGGCCGGCATCGGCGCGATGAAGGGCGCCTACAAGGCGCCCGGCGACTTCTACAACAAGCGCGCCGTCAACCCCGAGGTGCAGGCCAACTGGTACGAGGCCGTCTGCCAGGTCGTCCAGGAACGGCAGATGAGCGGCGTCTATTGGTGGTCGGTCTACTTCGACGACGACCCGAACTCCAAGCCCGACGACAAGGTCGCCTCCCGGCTCGACTTCGCCGGACGCCCCCTGACCGAGAAGGCCATCAAGTCCTGCTTCACCTCTGATTACGCAGGCCCCGGTACCGACACCGCCAGCTGACCGAGCGAGGCCATCATGCAAGAAGCCATCATTTTGGTGGGCGGCAAGGGAACCCGCCTGCGCCCCCTGACGAACCACACCCCGAAGCCGCTGCTCAACGTCGCCGGCTCGTCCTTCATCCGGCACCAGATCGCCAAGCTGATGGACGCGGGCGTCGAGCACGTGGTGTTCGCCACCTCGTATCTCGCCAGCCTCTTCGAGGAGGAGTTCAAGGACTTCTCCCAGGAACTGCGGATCTCCTACGCCGTCGAGAGCGTCCCGCTCGGCACGGGCGGCGCCATCCGCAACGCGGCCCGCCTGCTGCGCGGTCCGGCGGATGCCCCTGTCCTGATCCTCAACGGCGACATCCTGTCCGGCCTCGACCTGCGGGACGTCTTGGAGCAGCACGAGGCGCGGCAAGCGGACGTGACGCTGTATCTCACCCGCGTCTCGGACCCGCGCGCCTTCGGCCTCGTACCCACCGACGCGTCCGGAAGGGTCCTGTCCTTCCTGGAGAAGCCCAAGACCCAGGAGGAGTGCGTCACCGACCAGATCAACGCCGGCTGCTATGTCTTCCGCCGGTCCGTGCTGGACGCCATCCCGGCCGACCGCGAGGTCTCGGTCGAGCAGGAGACCTTCCCGCAGCTCGTCGCCCAGGGGCGGCGCGTCTACGGCCACACCACCGACGACTACTGGCGTGACCTCGGCACACCGCTGGCCTTCGTCCACGGCTCGGCCGACCTGATCACCGGCCGGGCGACGTCTCCCCTGGTGGACCGGCCGGCCGAGGCCCTGATCCATCCCACCGCCACCGTCGACCCGACCGCCCGTATCACCGGCGGCTCAACGATCGGCCCGCACGCCGTCATCGGCGCACACGTGGTCGTCGACCGCTCGATCATCGGCGGGAACGTCACCGTGGCCGAGGGCGCCCAGATCCACGAGTCCGTGGTGGACCACGACTCCTCGATCGGCAGCGAATCGTTCCTCCGCGAAGTCGTGGTGGGCTGCCACGCACACGTCGGCGCCCAGAACGAGCTGCCCGCCCAGCTGCGGCTGTCGTGCGGCATCCGCATTCCCGCCCAGGGGGTGCGCGTCAGCGGTACGGCTGTCGCCTGCCCGACGGTCCACTGAAGTCACCGGCCAGCCCGGAAAGTTACTGGAGAACCGTGACCCGCCATCGTTCAACGGCCGCGCAGACAGAGCCTCTTCGCAAGTACCGGCCGGACATTCAGGGCCTGCGCGCCGTGGCCATCATGATGGTGGTCAGCATGCACGTCGGCATCCTCGACATCCACGGCGGCGTGGACGTCAGCTTCGTCCTCAGCGGCTTCCTCATCGGCAGCCAGCTCCTCGCCGAGATCGACAAGACCGGCAAGGTGTCACTGACCAAGTTCTGGGCGCGTCGTATGCGCCGCCTCGCCCCCGGCATGGCCGTCGTCATCCTCGCCACGGCGGCCCTCGCGTGGGTCTACGGCAGCCCGCTCAGGTTCCGTGACTACATGGAGGACGGATTCGCCTCCGCGCTGAGCGTCATGAACTGGCGGCTCGTCGAGACGGGCACCGACTACTTCGCCAACGACGGGACCCAGTCCCCTTACCAGCACTTCTGGTCGCTGGGCATCGAGGAGCAGTTCTACGTCGCCGCGCCGATCGTCCTGTTCGTCACGGCCTGGCTCAGCCGCGCCCTCTTCGGCAACCGCATCCTCGTGGGACTGTTCCTCACGGCCGTGGTGGGCGGGTCACTGTATCTGTCCATCCAGCAGACAGCCTCGAACCAGCCCCTCGCCTACTTCGGCACCCACACCCGCATCTGGGAACTCGCCTTCGGCATCCTGCTCGCCCTCGGGGCCCCGCTGCTCTCCCGTATGAACCACGGGCTGGCGGCGATCATCTCCTGGGCCGGGCTCGCCGTCGCGATCGGCACCGCGCTCCTCATCACCCCGGAAACCCCGCTGCCGGGATACGCGGTGGCCGGCCCCGTCCTGGGCGCTTCCATGATCATCGCCGGCGGATGCGCCGCTCCCCGCCTCGGCGCGGAATGGCTGCTGAACAACCCGGTCTTCAACTCCGTCGCCAACGTCAGCTACGGCTGGTACCTCTGGCACTGGCCGGTCCTCATCCTCTGGCCGGACATCACCGGCCACGAGCTCTCATACTCTGACCGGTTCCGCGTCGCCTCGCTGTCGCTGATCCTGGCCTACGCCATGTACTACATGGTCGAGGCCCGCTTCCGGAACAACCCGCAGCTGGTGGCCCGCCCCTGGAAGGGCATCTTCGCCGGCGGCACGGCCGTCGCGGGCACCGCCGCCGCCGCGGCCTTCGCCATGACCACGCTCCCGCTGAACCTCTCGACCACCGCCGTCGCAGCGGACGGAAAGGTCGGCTATTCCGGCCCGGATTCGGTGCGGAAGTCCGTGCTCCAGACGAAACTCTCCAACGTCGCGCAGAGCGCTCTGCCCAAGTCCCCCGACGACAAGACCCACTACGGCTGCATCGACAACACCCAGGTCACCGAATTCGTCATGCGCGACAACTGCGTCATCGGAGACCCGGAAGGAAAGACGTCGATCGTCGTCATCGGCGACTCCCACGCCTGGCAGTGGGGCGACGCCTTCCACGAGATCGGGCGGAAGCTCAACGCCAGGATCATCACCATGGCGAAGGGCGGCTGCTCCCCCGAGGTCTACTCGATCCAGAATCCCGAGCTCAACCGCAAGTACTCCGAGTGCGACAGCTGGCGGGAATCGGCCTTCGACGAACTCGAGAAGGTCAAGCCCGATGTCATCGTCGTCACCAACCGCGTCCGCCGCGAGGCGCGGGAGGCCGGCGCCGAAAAGGCCTTCCAGGTCTTCGAGGACACCGGCGCCAAGCTGGTCTACCTCACCGACAGCCCGCAGCCCGGCCGGAACGTACCGGACTGTCTCGCCACCCACACCGACGACATCTCGTCCTGCAATCCCGCACAGGACCAGGCCATCGAGTACCCCGAGTACCGGGAGATGGAGCAGCGGGTGGCCAAGCGCCACGGTGCCGAGATCATCGACACCCTGCCCGCGTTCTGTGCGAGCGACGTGTGCCCGACGGTGATCGCCGACCAGATCGTGTACTTCGACTCCAGCCACATCACGGCCGGCTACGCGAAGTCCCTGGTCCCCTATCTCCAGCCGACGCTGAAAGAGGCCCTGGCCGGCTGACCCCCGCTAGCCGCAGCACCCCGCCGACGGCAACGTCCGCCTGTTCCGCGCCTCCTTGTTCCGCGCGGCCAGCAACTCGTCGGCGGGGTAACCGACTTCCTCCAACGTCAGCCCATGCGGCCGTACGACATGCACGGCGGAGTCACGCACACCGGCGGCAAGCACCTTCCCCGGCCAGTCCGGCCCCCGATGCCCGTCCCCCACGAACAACAGCGCCCCGATCAACGACCGCACCATGTTGTGGCAGAACGCATCCGCCCGCACGGTCGCCGTGACGATCCCGTCCTCACCCCGCACCAGGCGCAGCTCCTGCAGCGTACGAATGGTGGTCGCCCCCTCCCGCTTCTTGCAGTAGGCGGCGAAGTCATGCTCCCCCAGCAGCCCTTGAGCCGCCTCGTTCATGGCATCGACGTCGAGCGGCCAGTCATGCCACAGCACATGACTCCGCAGCAACGGATCGACGCCCCCCGGATTGTCGGTGACGCGATACGCATACCGCCGCCAGACAGCCGAGAACCGCGCGTTGAACCCGTCCGGCGCCTCCCTCAGCGCCCACACCCGCACATCCTTCGGCAACCGCCCGGCAAGCCGCTTCAGCAACTTCTCGTGATGCTCCCCCCACACCTCCCGAGGCAGATCGACATGCGCGACCTGCCCCCGCGCATGCACCCCGGCATCGGTCCGCCCGGCCACGGTCAGCTCATACGTCTCCCGGGACCGCGTGACAGTCCGCAGAGCATCCTCGATCTCCCCCTGCACGGTCCTACGCCCACCGGCCTGCTTGGCCCAGCCGGAGAACTCGGTCCCGTCGTAGGACAGATCAAGGCGCACTCGCACGAACCCGGGCGCTGCGTCATCACTCACGTACAGATCCTCTCAGCAACACAAAAACGGGCCCGCCCCTTGAAAAGGAACGGACCCGCAATCGCGCCCCAAAGGGGCGCGGGGAACTGCGCGACAAGCCACGACGAAGCCGCACCCGCCAACGAAACAGCCCCCGGCAGAACGCTTACGCGTCCTTCGACTCCTCGGCGACAGTGTCCTCGGCCTCGTCGGCCTTGGTCACGTCAACCTTGGTCTCAACCGCAACCTCGGCGTCCTTGGCGGCACGCTTAGTCGCAGCCTCGGCCTCACCCGTCGCCTCCTGCGCGACCGTCAGCGCTTCCACCAGCTCGATGACAGCCATGGGCGCGTTGTCGCCCCGACGGTTACCGATCTTGGTGATACGGGTGTAACCACCCGGACGGTTCTCGTACCGCGGACCGATCTCGGTGAAGAGCGTGTGCACGATGCTCTTGTCCGTGATGACCTGGAGCACCTGACGGCGGTTGTGAAGGTCGCCCTTCTTCGCCTTGGTGACCAGACGCTCGGCATACGGCCGCAGACGGCGGGCCTTCGCCTCGGTGGTGGTGATCCGACCGTGCTCGAAAAGCGCCTTCGCGAGGTTCGCGAGAAGCAGCTTCTCGTGCGCGGCACTGCCGCCCAGACGGGCACCCTTGGCGGGCTTCGGCATGATGTTTCTCCTAGGTGTCTGCCCCGGCCGTATCAGGTACCGGGGTCAGTATCCGAGCAGACGGTCGTCTGTCGGAGATCCGGGGTCCGCTGACGCGAACCCCGGAAGTGGAACCGATCAGTACTGCTCGGTCTCCACAAAGCCCGCATCCGCGTCGTCGTCCGCGCCGAACGCGTCCGCCGCAGCAGTGGGGTCGAATCCGGGCGGGCTGTCCTTGAGGGCCAGGCCCATGCCGTGCAGCTTCGCCTTGACCTCGTCGATGGACTTCGCACCGAAGTTGCGAATGTCGAGGAGATCGGCCTCGGAGCGCGCGACCAGTTCACCCACGGAGTGGATGCCCTCACGCTTGAGGCAGTTGTACGACCGGACGGTGAGCTCCAGCTCCTCGATCGGCAGCGCCAGATCGGCGGCAAGGGCGGCGTCCGTGGGGGACGGGCCCATGTCGATGCCCTCGGCGTCGATGTTGAGCTCGCGCGCCAGACCGAACAGCTCGACCAGGGTCTTACCGGCCGACGCCATCGCGTCACGCGGACGCATGGCCTGCTTGGTCTCGACGTCGACGATCAGCTTGTCGAAGTCGGTGCGCTGCTCGACACGCGTGGCCTCGACCTTGTACGTGACCTTCAGCACCGGCGAGTAGATCGAGTCGACCGGAATACGCCCGATCTCCTGACCGACCTGCTTGTTCTGCACGGCGGAGACGTAACCACGGCCACGCTCGACCGTGAGCTCCATCTCCAGCTTGCCCTTGCCGTTGAGCGTGGCAAGGACGAGGTCGGGGTTGTGCACCTCGACACCGGCCGGGGGCGCGATGTCGGCGGCGGTGACCAGACCCGGGCCCTGCTTGCGCAGGTACATCACGACCGGCTCGTCGTGCTCACTGCTCACGACCAGCTGCTTGATGTTGAGGATCAGGTCGGTGACGTCCTCCTTGACGCCCGGCACGGTGGTGAACTCGTGCAGGACACCGTCGATACGGATGCTGGTGACAGCGGCTCCGGGGATCGACGACAGGAGAGTCCGACGCAGGGAGTTGCCGAGGGTGTAGCCGAAGCCCGGCTCCAGCGGCTCGATCACGAACCGGGAGCGGAATTCGTCGACGACCTCTTCGGTCAACGAGGGACGCTGAGCGATCAGCATGTTGCGTTCCTTCTGTCAGGGGCGCCCGCTATTTGACGCCCTGATTTGTTACAAGGGTACGGGCGATACGACTCCGAAGAGCCATACCGCCCGAAAACCTCAAACCAAGCAGCCGTACGTCAGGTCAGACGCGACGGCGCTTCGGCGGACGGCAGCCGTTGTGCGGGGTCGGGGTGACGTCCTGGATGGAGCCGACCTCGAGACCGGTCGCCTGGAGCGAACGGATGGCGGTCTCACGACCGGAACCCGGGCCCTTGACGAACACGTCGACCTTGCGCATGCCGTGCTCCTGGGCGCGGCGGGCAGCCGACTCGGCGGCCATCTGCGCGGCGAACGGCGTGGACTTCCGGGAGCCCTTGAAGCCGACGTGGCCGGCGGAGGCCCAGGAGATCACGTTGCCGGACGGGTCCGTGATGGAGACGATCGTGTTGTTGAACGTGCTCTTGATGTGCGCGTGACCGTGAGCGACGTTCTTCTTTTCCTTGCGGCGCACCTTCTTGGCAGCGCCCTGACGACCCTTGGGGGGCATCTATAACTCCTACGGGGAGGTGGTCGGTCCTACAGCGAAGACCGCTGATGAAGCGTTGTCCGCTGCGGACTACTTCTTGCCCGGCTTCTTCTTACCGGCGATGGCGCGACGCGGGCCCTTGCGGGTACGAGCGTTCGTGCTGGTGCGCTGACCGCGGACGGGCAGGCCACGACGGTGACGGAGACCCTGGTAGCAGCCGATCTCCACCTTGCGGCGAATGTCGGCCTGGATCTCACGACGGAGGTCACCCTCGGTCTTGATGTTGTTGTCCACGTACTCGCGGATCGCGACGAGCTGCTCCTCGGAGAGGTCGCGAACACGGGTGTTCGGGTCGATGCCCGTCTCCGCCAGCGTCAGCTGCGAAAGGGTCCGGCCGATGCCGAACACGTAGGTCAGGGCGACTTCCACACGCTTTTCGCGCGGGATGTCGACACCGGAAACGCGTGCCATTCAATGGCTCCAGTTGTCGTTCGGAGGTCTGACACGGAACCGACTCCCAGCCGCCGGCCTCTTCACGCTGTTCAAAAGATGCAGCCAAAGATTAGGTACGAACTGGGTCCCCAGCCTCCGACCGGGGGTGTCAGGTCTGATGAGTCTCAGCCCTGGATTCCGCGTATGAACATGTACTGCTTGCGTCGCGCGAAGTTCTGCGGATGCAGAGAGTCGGTCGTGCGTCAGCCCTGGCGCTGCTTGTGGCGCGGGTTCTCGCAGATGACCATGACCCGACCGTGACGGCGGATCACCCTGCACTTGTCGCAGATCTTCTTGACGCTCGGCTTGACCTTCATTAGGTGAGGTTCTCCGGGTCAGTGCCACCACCCCGGCGAGCCGGGGCACAGGCAAGATCTACTTGTACCGGTAGACGATCCGGCCACGCGTCAGGTCGTACGGAGACAACTCCACCACGACCCGGTCGTCAGGGAGGATACGGATGTAGTGCATTCGCATCTTGCCGCTGATATGTGCCAGGACCTGGTGGCCGTTCTGGAGCTCGACCTTGAACATGGCGTTCGGAAGAGACTCGACGACAGTGCCCTCGATCTCGATGGCACCTTGCTTCTTGGCCACGCTTCGCCCTTCGAATCGACTACCTTGATCGACCCTGTGCGAGCGCATGCAGACATGCGGGTACACAAGAGCCGACGAGTCAGTCTACGTCAGCGCACCCGGAAAGACGAATCGAGGAAGCCTGCCCCAACACCCAGATCATTAAGCGCTCGGGACTGGAGCGCCCCGTAAGGGGCGCGGGGAACTGCGCGACAAGCCCCCACAAACCCGCAGCCGCCGACGAGAGCAGAACACCCCGCCCGGACGGCGCTCAGCTCAACGGATCCGGCGCAGCGACGATCCCGTACTCCGCCAACTTCGCCCGACCCCCGTCGGGAGACGTAAGCACCAGCGGCCCCTGCTCGGTCAACGCAACCGAATGCTCCCAGTGGGACGACCACGTACCGTCCGTCGTGACGACCGTCCAGTCATCCGCGAGGACCTCGGTCTTCGGCGTACCCAGCGACACCATCGGCTCGATCGCCAGGCAGAACCCGGGCACCAGCTTCGGCCCCTTGCCCCGCCGCTTCTCGACATAGTTCAGCAGATGCGGATCCATGTGCATCTCCGTGCCGATGCCATGGCCGCCGTAGTCCTCGATGATCCCGTAGCGCCCGCCCCCGGGCTTCGGCTGGCGGCGGATGTACGTCTCGATGGCACGGGAGACGTCGACGAGGCGATGCCCCTGCTTCATCGCGGCGATGCCCGCCCACATCGACTCCTCCGTCACCCGGGAGAGCTCGATCAGCTCCGGCGCGTGACCGGAGCCCACGAAGACGGTGTAGGCCGCGTCGCCGTGCCAGCCGTCGATGATCGCGCCGGCGTCGACGGAGATGATGTCGCCGTCCTTGAGCACGACCTCGTCGGACGGGATGCCGTGGACCACGACCTCGTTCACGGATGTGCAGATGGTGGCCGGGAAGCCGCCGTACCCGAGGAAGTTCGACTTCGCCCCGTGCTCCGCGAGCACCTTCCGCGCGACCTCGTCCAGGTCCTTGGTGGAAGCACCCGGCACGGCCGCCTCCCGCGTCGCCGCGTGAATGGCGGCAACGACCAGCCCCGCCTCACGCATCTTGGCGATCTGCTCAGGGGACTTGATCTGCACCATGGCGGCGGTGGCCTTTCTGCAACGGGGAGAAATGGGGCTGCTTCCACAACCATACGTGCGCGGCATGCGTCCGCTCTCACGCAGTAGCCGCGGTCCCCCGACGGGGAACCGCGGCTACGACAACGTACGAACGACTACTTCTCGTCGCCCTCGCGCTTCAGCGCCTCCAGCGCACGACCGGTGACCTCGTCCACGGGACCCATCGCGTTGATCGTGACGACCAGGCCCTGGGTCTTGTAGTAGTCGATGATCGGTTCGGTCTGCGTGTGGTAGACCTCGAGCCGCTTGCGGACGGTCTCCTCGGAGTCGTCGTCCCGCTGGTACAGCTCACCGCCGCAGACGTCGCAGACGCCATCCTTCTTCGGCGCGCTGTACGTCACATGGAAGACGTGCGCGGAGTCCCTCCGGCAGATCCGCCGGCCGGCGATCCGCTTGACGACCTCTTCCTCGGGTGCCTCGAGATCCAGCACCGCGTCCAGCGTGACGTCCTCGGTCTCCAGCACCCCGTCCAGCGCCTCGGCCTGCGAGACATTGCGCGGGAAGCCGTCGAGCAGAAAGCCGTTCTCCGCGTCGGGCTGCTCCATGCGGTCCTTGGCCATCGCGATGGTGACCTCGTCGGGGACCAGGTTGCCGGCGTCCATGTAGGACTTCGCGAGTTTGCCGAGTTCCGTCTGCTGGCTGATGTTCGCGCGGAACAGATCGCCCGTGGAGATGTGCGGGATGCGCAGCTTCTCGGCAAGGCGCGAGGCCTGCGTACCCTTACCGGCGCCCGGCGGCCCGACGAGGACGATTCGCATCAGCGGAGGAACCCTTCGTAATTGCGCTGCTGGAGCTGGCTCTCGATCTGCTTCACCGTCTCGAGACCGACACCCACGATGATCAGGATGCTGGTGCCGCCGAACGGGAAGTTCTGGTTTGCCCCGAAACCAGCCAACGCCATTGTCGGGACGAGAGCGATCAGACCCAGGTACAGCGAACCCGGCCAGGTGATCCGGTTGAGCACGTACGACAGGTACTCAGCGGTCGGCCGGCCAGCCCGGATGCCCGGGATGAAGCCACCATACTTCTTCATGTTGTCGGCTACTTCTTCGGGGTTGAAGGAGATAGCCACATAGAAGAACGCGAAGAAAACGATGAGCAAGAAGTACAGAGTGATGTAAATCGGATGGTCACCCTTCACCAGGTGTGACTCGATCCACGTTTTCCAGCTGGAGTTCCCGCTCGAGAACTGCGCGATCAGTGCCGGGATGTAGAGCAGCGACGAGGCGAAGATGACGGGAATCACACCCGCCTGGTTCACCTTCAGCGGGATGTACGTGGACGTGCCGCCGTAGGAGCGGCGGCCGATCATCCGCTTCGCGTACTGCACGGGGATGCGGCGCTGTGCCTGCTCGACGAAGACCACCAGGCCGACCATGAACAGGCCGACGAGGACGACGGTGCCGAACTCGATCCAGCCGTCGGCCAGGGAGCCCTGCGTCTTGATGGCCCACAGCGCGGACGGGAAGGTCGCGGCGATCGAGATGAACATCAGGATCGACATGCCGTTGCCGATGCCGCGGTCGGTGACGAGCTCACCGAGCCACATCACGACGGCCGTACCGGCGGTCATGGTGATGACCATGGTGATGGTCACGAAGATCGACTGGTCCGGGACGATCTCGGAGGCCACGGGGCAGCCCTGGAAGAGCGCGCCGCTGCGGGCGGTGGCGACCAGGCCGGTGCCCTGGAGGACGGCGAGCGCGACCGTCAGATACCGGGTGTACTGCGTGATCTTCGCTGTACCGGCCGAGCCCTCCTTCTTCAGGGCCTCGAGCCGCGGGATCACCACCGTCAGCAGCTGCAGGATGATGCTCGCCGTGATGTACGGCATGATGCCGAGCGCGAAGATCGTGATCTGCAGCAACGCGCCGCCGCTGAACATGTTGACCAGACCGAACAGGCCCTGGTTGCCCTTGGCCACGTCGATACAGGTCTGGACGTTCTGATAGTCGACACCGGGGATCGGGATATGCGTACCGATCCGGTAGATCACGATGATGCCGAGCGTGAAGAGCAGCTTCTTGCGCAGGTCGGGCGTCTTGAACGCCCGGGCGAACGCGGTGAGCACGGTGCCTCCTGCGACCCCCGCGCTTCTGCGTCAAGGGTGACGGTTGTGAGATTCCGATGGATAACAACGACATACGTAACGGTCAACTGCCGCTCTGAGTGCCCCACGTGAAGCACTCAGTAAAAGTTGGCAGTGCAGGCCACCTTACCCGCGGGACTGCCACCCTTGGAACGACCAACCGGGGATACCCCATTTGTGGGTATCCCCGGTCGGGATCGCTCAAGTCATCGAGGCGCCTGAGGTGTTCAGACGAGCTCGGTGACGGTGCCGCCGGCGGCGGTGATCTTCTCCTTGGCGGAGCCGGAGACGGCGTCGACCGTCACCTGCAGCGCCACGGAGATCTCGCCCTGGCCGAGCACCTTGACGAGGCTGTTCTTGCGAACAGCACCCTTGGCCACCAGACCCTCGACGGTGACCTCGCCACCCTCGGGGTAGAGCGCGGCCAGCTTGTCGAGGTTCACGACCTGGTACTCGGTCTTGAACGGGTTCTTGAACCCCTTCAGCTTCGGGAGACGCATGTGGAGGGGCATCTGGCCACCCTCGAAGCGCTCCGGAACCTGGTAACGGGCCTTCGTACCCTTGGTACCACGACCGGCCGTCTTACCCTTCGACGCCTCACCACGACCCACACGGGTCTTGGCGGTCTTGGCGCCCGGGGCGGGACGGAGGTTGTGGATCTTGAGCGGGTTCTGCTCCGCCATGATCAGTCGACCTCCTCGACCGTCACGAGGTGGCGGACGGTGTGCACCATGCCGCGGAACTCGGGACGATCCTCCTTGACGACCTGCGTGTTGATGCCCTTGAGACCAAGGGAGCGCAGGGTGTCACGGTGGTTCTGCTTGCTGCCGATGTACGACTTCGTCTGCGTGATCTTGAGCTGAGCCATTACGCAGCACCAGCCCCGGCACGCGCACGCAGCAGAGCCGCGGGAGCGACGTCCTCGAGCGGCAGACCACGGCGGGCCGCGATCTCCTCGGGACGCTGCAGACCCTTCAGGGCCTCCACGGTCGCGTGCACGATGTTGATCGCGTTCGACGAGCCGAGCGACTTCGACAGCACGTCGTGGATACCGGCGCACTCCAGGACGGCACGCACGGGACCACCGGCGATAACACCGGTACCCGGCGAAGCCGGCTTGAGGAGAACGACGCCGGCAGCCTTCTCACCCGTGATCGGGTGCGGGATGGTGCCCTGGATACGGGGGACCTTGAAGAAGTGCTTCTTGGCCTCCTCAACACCCTTGGCGATGGCGGCCGGCACCTCCTTGGCCTTGCCGTAACCGACACCCACGGTGCCGTCACCGTCGCCCACTACGACGAGCGCAGTGAAGCTGAAGCGACGACCACCCTTCACAACCTTGGCGACGCGGTTGATCGCGACAACGCGCTCAACGTACGCGGTCTTCTCGGCGGCAGCTGCGCCGCCGTCACGGCCCTTCCGGTCCCGCCGCTCGCCGCCACCGGCACCGCCACCGCGGCGCTGGGGTCCAGCCATTGGAATTACCTCTCTCTGTCTCCGCTAGCTACGGAACCGACTAGAACTTCAGTCCGGCTTCGCGGGCGGCGTCCGCCAGAGCGGCAATGCGCCCGGCGTACTGGTTACCACCACGGTCGAATACGACGGCCTCGACGCCCGCGGCCTTGGCGCGCTCGGCGACCAGGGCGCCGACCTGCTTGGCCTGTGCGGACTTGTCACCCTCGCCACCGCGCACCGAGGTGTCCAGAGTGGACGCCGACGCCAGGGTGTGACCCTTGATGTCGTCGATCACCTGGGCCACGATGTGGCGGTTGGAGCGGGTAACGACCAGACGCGGACGCTCCGCCGTACCCGCGACCTTCTTGCGGATCCGGATGTGACGGCGCTTGATCGCGGCGCGCTTGTAGGCGTCGCCCTTAAGGATCTTCTGTCCGTATGCCATGGCTTACTTACCCGCCTTTCCGACCTTGCGGCGGATGACTTCGCCCTCGTACTTGACGCCCTTGGCCTTGTACGGGTCGGGCTTGCGCAGCTTGCGGATGTTGGCCGCAACCTCGCCGACCTTCTGCTTGTCGATGCCCTCGACCGAGAACCGCGTCGGGTTCTCGACCTTGAAGGTGATGCCTTCGGGGGCCTCGACGGTGATCGGGTGGCTGTAGCCGAGAGCGAACTCCAGGTTCGAACCCTTGGCCTGCACGCGGTAACCGACACCGCTGATCTCGAGCTTCTTCACGTAACCCTGGGTCACGCCGGTGATCATGTTCGCCACCAGCGTGCGGGACAGGCCGTGCAGGGCCTTGTTCTGACGCTCGTCGTTCGGACGCACGACGTTCAGCACGCCGTCCTCGCCCTTAGCGATCTCGATCGGCGCCGCAATGGTGTGGGAGAGGGTGCCCTTGGGGCCCTTCACCTGGACCGTGCGGCCATCGATGGTGACGTCCACGCCGGCGGGAACCGTGATGGGGAGCTTGCCAATGCGCGACATAGCTGTTTCCTCCGTTCCCTTCCGCTACCAGACGTAGGCGAGAACTTCTCCGCCTACGCCCTTCTTGCCGGCCTGCTTGTCGGTGAGAAGCCCGTGCGACGTGGAGATGATCGCCACGCCGAGGCCGCCGAGCACCTTCGGCAGGTTGGTGGACTTCGCGTACACCCGGAGACCGGGCTTGGAGATCCGCTTGATGCCCGCGATGGAGCGCTCACGGTTGGGGCCGAACTTCAGCTCCAGGACGAGGTTCTTGCCGACCTCGGCGTCCTCGACCTTCCAGCCCGTGATGAAGCCCTCCTGCTGGAGGATCTCCGCGATGTGAGACTTGATCTTCGAGTGCGGCATCGCCACGGTGTCGTGGTACGCCGAGTTCGCGTTCCGCAGACGCGTAAGCATGTCTGCGATCGGATCAGTCATGGTCATGAATTGGCCTTCGGCCTCTCTCGCCGGGGTTTCCTGGTGCGCCATCCCTCTCCCCGATCCGAGACGGGGCGGGTGCGGCGCGGTGGACCTACGGCGTAGTAAGTCGTATGGGCGTCCAGGCGCCCAACCCTCCTAGCCTAAGCCACGGAGAGGTGGGCACCTGACACTGCCCTTTACTTACCGAGAGTTCCTGACGTCCCGAAGTACGGGACTACCAGGAGCTCTTGGTCACGCCCGGCAGCTCGCCACGGTGAGCCATCTCACGAAGGCACACGCGGCAGAGGCCGAACTTGCGGTACACGGAGTGCGGACGACCACAGCGCTGGCAGCGCGTGTAGCCACGTACACCGAACTTGGGCTTACGAGCAGCCTTGGCAATCAGAGCCTTCTTCGCCATCTCGCTTACGCCTCCTTGAAGGGGAAGCCGAGGTGACGGAGGAGCGCGCGGCCCTCGGCGTCGTTGGTCGCCGTGGTGACCACGGTGATGTCCATACCCCGGACGCGGTCGATCTTGTCCTGGTCGATCTCGTGGAACATGACCTGCTCCGTGAGACCGAAGGTGTAGTTGCCACGGCCGTCGAACTGCTTGGGGGACAGACCACGGAAGTCGCGGATGCGCGGCAGCGCGAGCGACAGGGTGCGGTCCAGGAACTCCCACATGCGGTCGCCACGGAGCGTGACGTGGGCACCGATCGGCTGACCCTCACGCAGCTTGAACTGCGCGATGGACTTGCGGGCCTTGGTGACGGCCGGCTTCTGACCGGTGATCGTGGTGAGGTCGCGAATCGCGCCGTCGATCAGCTTGGAGTCGCGGGCGGCGTCGCCCACACCCATGTTGACCACGATCTTGACGAGGCCGGGGATCTGCATGACGTTCTCGTACTTGAACTCGTCACGCAGCTTGCCCGCGATCTCCTCGCGGTACTTCTGCTTCAGACGCGGGGTGGTGGTGGTAGCCATCAGATGTCCTCACCCGTCCGCTTGGCAACGCGGATCTTGTTGCCTTCGTCGTCGAAGCGGTAACCGACACGCGTGACGACCTTGTTGCCGTCCTTCTCAACGACCAGCTGGACGTTGGAGACGTGGATCGGCGCCTCGGTCGTGACGATGCCGCCGGCCTGCGAACCGCGAGCGGTCGGACCGGCCTTGGTGTGCTTCTTGACCCGGTTGACACCCTCGACCAGGACGCGGTCCTCACGGGGGAAGGCCGCGATGACCTTGCCCTGCTTGCCCTTGTCCTTACCGGTGATGACCTGGACCAGGTCGCCCTTCTTGATCTTCATGCTTACAGCACCTCCGGCGCGAGCGAGATGATCTTCATGAACTTCTTCTCGCGCAGCTCACGGCCGACGGGGCCGAAGATACGGGTGCCGCGAGGGTCGCCGTCGTTCTTCAGAATGACGGCGGCGTTCTCGTCGAAGCGGATGTACGAGCCGTCCGGACGGCGGCGCTCCTTGACGGTGCGAACGATGACCGCCTTGACGACGTCACCCTTCTTCACGTTGCCACCGGGGATCGCGTCCTTGACGGTGGCGACGATGACGTCACCGATGCCCGCGTAGCGGCGACCGGAGCCACCGAGCACACGGATGCAAAGGATCTCCTTCGCACCAGTGTTGTCGGCGACACGCAGTCGCGACTCCTGCTGGATCACGTCTATCTCCTGATTGTCTGCCGGTTCCCTCCGGCGGTGAGCCGGAGAGCCTGGCGGAACCGTCCTGCGGGTTACTCCGCAGGAATTACTTAAGCCTCTTCACAGCGAAACCCGCGCCGGGAGCCGGAGCTCCCGGCGGGGCAGCGGGGGCGAACCCCCGCTTGTTTACTTCGCCTTCTCGAGGATCTCGACGACGCGCCAGCGCTTCGTCGCGGACAGCGGACGGGTCTCCATCAGGAGAACCCGGTCGCCGACGCCCGCGGCGTTCTGCTCGTCGTGCGCCTTGAGCTTGTTCGTACGGCGGATGACCTTGCCGTACAGCGCGTGCTTGACGCGGTCCTCGACGGCGACGACGACGGTCTTGTCCATCTTGTCGCTGACGACGAGACCCTCACGGGTCTTGCGGAAGCCGCGCGCCTCTGCGGTCTGCTCAGTCACGTTGCTCTCACTCATCAGGCGCTCTCCACCGTCTCGATGCCCAGCTCGCGCTCACGCATCAGGGTGTAGATCCGCGCGATGTCCTTACGGACGGCCTTCAGCCGACCGTGGTTCTCGAGCTGTCCGGTCGCCGCCTGGAAGCGGAGGTTGAACAGCTCTTCCTTGGCCTCGCGGAGCTTGTTGAGCAGCTCCTCGTTGCCCAGCTCGCGCAGCTCGGACGCCTTGGTACCGGCCGACATCACGATTCACCTGCCTCGCGCTTGACGATCTTGCACTTCATCGGCAGCTTGTGAGCCGCACGGGTCAGGGCCTCGCGCGCGATCTTCTCGTTGGGGTACGACAGCTCGAACATCACACGTCCGGGCTTGACGTTGGCCACCCACCACTCGGGAGAACCCTTACCGGAACCCATGCGGGTCTCGGCCGGCTTCTTCGTCAGGGGGCGGTCCGGGTAAATGTTGATCCAGACCTTGCCGCCACGCTTGATGTGACGGGTCATGGCGATACGAGCCGCTTCGATCTGACGGTTCGTGACGTACGCCGGGGTCAGCGCCTGGATGCCGTATTCGCCGAACGCAACCTGCGTGCCACCCTTGGACATGCCGGAGCGCTTCGGGTGGTGCTGCTTGCGGTGCTTGACCCTACGGGGGATCAGCATGTCGGTCAGGCCTCCGTTCCGGTGCTCTCAGCCGGAGCGGCGGCGGCGGGAGCCTCGGCCTTGGGGGCCTCGGCGCCGGCAGCCTGCTGCGGCTTACGACCGCGCCCGCCACGCTCGCCACCGCGGCCACCACGGGCCGGGCGGTCGGCGCCGCCACCGCGAGCCGGGCGGTTACCCGCACGGGCGGCAGCGTTCTCGGCGCGGACCTCGGCGATGTTCTTGACGTCGCCCTTGTAGATCCAGACCTTCACACCGATACGGCCGAAGGTCGTCTTGGCCTCGAAGAAGCCGTAGTCCACGTTCGCGCGGAGCGTGTGCAGGGGCACACGGCCCTCGCGGTAGAACTCCGAGCGGGACATCTCGGCGCCGCCGAGACGGCCACCGCACTGGATCTTGATGCCCTTGGCGCCGGCCTTCATGGCGGACTGCATGCTCTTACGCATGGCCCGACGGAAGGAGACGCGGGAGGACAGCTGCTCGGCGACGGCCTGGGCCACCAGCTGAGCGTCCGTCTCCGGGTTCTTGACCTCGAGGATGTTCAGCTGGACCTGCTTGCCGGTCAGCTTCTCCAGGTCACCGCGGATGCGGTCGGCCTCGGCGCCACGGCGGCCGATGACGATGCCCGGACGCGCGGTGTGGATGTCCACACGCACGCGGTCACGGGTGCGCTCGATCTCCACCTTCGAGATACCGGCGCGCTCCATGCCGGACGTCATCATCCGACGGATGGCGACGTCTTCCTTGACGTAGTCCTTGTACAGCTTGTCGGCGTACCAACGCGACTTGAAGTCGGTCGTGACACCGAGGCGGAACCCATGCGGGTTTACCTTCTGGCCCATTACCGGGTTCCTTCCTTGCTGCTGACGACCACGGTGATGTGGCTGGTCCGCTTGCGGATCCGGTAGGCACGGCCCTGGGCGCGCGGACGGAACCGCTTCAGGGTCGGACCCTCGTCGACGTACGCCTCGGAGATGAAGAGGCTGTCGGCGTCGGTGTGGTCGTAGTTGTGCGCGGCGTTGGCAATGGCGCTGTCGAGCACCTTGCCGACCGGCTCGGAGGCGGCCTGCGGAGCGAATCGCAGGACCGCCTGGGCCTCCGTGGCATCCATGCCACGGATGAGGTCCACCACGCGGCGGGCCTTCATGGGCGTGACGCGGATGTACCGCGCCTGGGCCCTGGCTTCCATGGTTGTCCCTTTCAGGTTTCTTTGTCTGAATGCGATCCGCTACTAGCGGCGCTTCGACTTCCGGTCGTCCTTGACGTGGCCCCGGAAGGTGCGCGTCGGCGAGAACTCGCCGAGCTTGTGGCCGACCATCGACTCGGTGACGAACACCGGGATGTGGGTCTTGCCGTTGTGCACCGCGATCGTGTGGCCGAGCATGGCCGGGACGATCATCGAGCGACGGGACCAGGTCTTGATGACGTTCTTGGAACCGGCTTCGTTCTGGGCGTCCACCTTCTTGATCAGGTGGTCGTCGACGAAGGGCCCCTTCTTGAGACTGCGCGGCATCTAAACCCGCTCCTAGCGCTTCTTGTTCGTCTTGCGGCGGCGGACGATGTACTTGTTCGACGCCTTCTTGGGCGAACGAGTACGTCCTTCCTTCTGACCCCAGGGGCTGACCGGGTGGCGACCACCGGAGGTCTTGCCCTCACCACCACCGTGCGGGTGGTCAACCGGGTTCATCGCCACACCGCGAACGGTCGGGCGGACGCCCAGCCAGCGCTTGCGGCCGGCCTTGCCCCAGTTGATGTTGGACTGCTCGGCGTTGCCGACCTCGCCGACGGTGGCGCGGCAGCGCACGTCGACCAGGCGGATCTCACCGGACGGCATACGGAGGTGGGCCATCTGGCCCTCCTTCGCGAGCAGCTGCACGGAGGCACCGGCGGAACGGGCGAACTTGGCGCCGCCACCCGGACGGAGCTCGATCGCGTGGATCGTGGTACCGACCGGGATGTTGCGGAGCGCCAGGTTGTTGCCCGGCTTGATGTCGGCCCCGGGACCGTTCTCGACGCGGTCACCCTGCTGCAGGTTGCGCGGGGCGAGGATGTAGCGCTTCTCGCCGTCCGCGTAGTGCAGCAGCGCGATGCGCGCGGTGCGGTTGGGGTCGTACTCGATGTGCGCGACCTTCGCCGGCACGCCGTCCTTGTCATGGCGACGGAAGTCGATGACACGGTAGGCGCGCTTGTGTCCGCCACCCTGGTGGCGAACGGTCACACGACCGGCGTTGTTACGGCCGCCCTTGCTGTGCAGCGGGCGGACCAGCGACTTCTCCGGCGTGGACCGCGTGACCTCGACGAAGTCGGCGACGCTGGAACCACGACGGCCCGGCGTAGTCGGCTTGTACTTGCGGATTCCCATTTCTCAGTCCTCGTCCGATATCGGACGATCCGACCCGCTTACGCGGTCGGACCGCCGAAGATGTCGATACGGTCGCCCTCAGCGAGGGTCACGATCGCGCGCTTGGTCGCCGCACGCTGGCCGAAGCCGGTGCGGGTCCGCTTGCGCTTGCCCTGGCGGTTGATCGTGTTGACCCCGGTGACCTTGACCGAGAAGACCGCCTGGACGGCCTGCTTGATCTGGGTCTTGTTGGCACTCGGGTCGACCAGGAACGTGTACTTGTTCTCGTCGATGAGCGCGTAGCTCTTCTCGGACACGACCGGCTTCAGCAGGACGTCACGGGGGTCCGTGTACGCCTTGCTCGCCGGGGTGACGACGGTGTTCTTGCCCTCGGTGGCGTGGCGACGCGCCTTGGCGACGCGCGCGGCCTTGGCCTTCTTGGCGGCCTTGGAGGCAATGGCGGGGTGACGGATGGCCATCAGACCTCGCTCCCTTCGGTGTCATTGGCCTTCGGGCCGGACACGAAGGACTCGAAGGCGGCCTGGGTGAAGACCACGTCGTCCGAGACGAGAACGTCGTACGTGTTCAGCTGGCCCGGCTCCAGGATGTGGACCTGGGGCAGGTTGCGGGCGGACAGCCACGCGGCCTCGTCGGCACGGTCGATGACGAGCAGCAGGTTCTTGCGCTCGCTGATCTTGCCGAAGAGCGTCTTCGCGGCCTTCGTCGACGGGCTCTCGCCCTCGATGACGCCGGAGACGACGTGGATGCGGTTGTTGCGGGCCCGGTCGGTGAGGGCGTGGCGCAGGGCCGCGGCCTTCATCTTCTTCGGGGTCCGCTGCGAGTAGTCACGCGGCTGCGGGCCGTGGACGACGCCACCGCCGGCGAACTGCGGCGCACGCGTCGAACCCTGACGGGCGCGACCGGTGCCCTTCTGGCGGTACGGCTTGCGGCCACCACCACGGACTTCACCGCGGCGCTTGGTCTTGTGGGTGCCCTGGCGGGCAGCTGCCAGCTGCGCGACGACGACCTGGTGAAGCAGCGGAACGCTGATCTTCTCCACGTCGAAGATCTCCGCGGGGAGCTCGACGCTTCCGGCCTTCTCGCCGGCGGGCGAAAGGATGTCAACAGTGCTCATCGGTTACCTCAGGCCCCCTTGGCCGCGGTGCGGACCAGGACGAGGCCGCCGTTCGGACCGGGAACCGCGCCCTTGATGAGCAGCAGACCCTTCTCCGCGTCAACGGCGTGGACGGTCAGGTTCTGGGTGGTGACGCGCTCGTTGCCCATACGACCCGCCATGCGGAGGCCCTTGAACACACGGCCCGGGGTGGCGCAGCCACCGATGGAACCGGGAGAGCGGTGCTTGCGCTGGGTGCCGTGTCCGGCGCCGAGGCCCTTGAAGTTGTGACGCTTCATGACACCGGCGAAGCCCTTGCCCTTGCTCTTGCCGGTCACGTCGACCTTGATCCCGGCCTCGAACACCTCGGCGGTGATCTCCTGGCCGAGGGTGTACTCGCTGGCGTCAGCGGTACGGATCTCGACGAGGTGGCGACGGGGGGTGACGTCGGCCTTGGCGAAGTGGCCCTTGAGGGGCTTGTTCACCTTGCGCGGGTCGATCTCGCCGAAGGCGATCTGGACCGACTCGTAGCCGTCACTGTCATTCGTACGGACCTGGGTCACGACGTTCGGGCCGGCCTTGACGACGGTGACCGGAACAACACGGTTGTTCTCGTCCCACACCTGCGTCATGCCGAGCTTCTCGCCCAGGATGCCCTTGATCTGCTTGGTCATTCTCAGCTCACCGACCCTCAGAGCTTGATCTCGATGTCGACACCGGCCGGGAGGTCGAGTCGCATCAGAGAGTCAACGGTCTTGGGGGTGGGGTCGAGGATGTCGATCAGGCGCTTGTGGGTACGCATCTCGAAGTGCTCGCGCGAGTCCTTGTACTTGTGCGGCGACTTGATGACGCAGTACACGTTCTTCTCAGTGGGCAGCGGCACCGGGCCCGCGACCGACGCACCAGTACGCGTCACCGTCTCGACGATCTTCTTCGCCGAGGAGTCGATGACCTCGTGGTCGTAGGCCTTGAGCCGGATGCGGATCTTCTGTCCCGCCATGGCTACTAGTAGTCCTGTCTCTCGTTTAACGCTCTGGAACCCGGTGTTCCGAACACTCCACCTCCGACCCACGCGGTCGGGCGTGTCGCACTCTCACTGACACAGATGTCCCATCTCTGGAACTTCCCTGCTGGAAAGCACGGCCGGGGGTGAAGACCCACCGGGTGCCTGGCCGGTGCCGCACTGACACTTCCCGAAAGATTCCCGTACGTCCGCCCCAGCGCTGCCATGAGGCAGTTAGGGCGACGAGTACTGTGGGACTCGCTTCCGGTCCTCCCGGCGGGAGGCGCGCAGCATCAACACTCGACCGAGCAACTCGGACAGTCTGCCATATGGGGCAGGTCGCTGGCCAATCGAGCCGGAGACAATACCCCGAGCGTGACGCAGGTCAAACACAGGGCGGCAGATCCGAGGCCTCAGGCCGCGCGCTGGAAGCCCCGCAGCCGTACGAAGGACGAGTCCAGCCCCTTCTTCAGGGCCCGTGCCGCCGGACGTTCCACGAGCCGGTGCACGAGCCAGCTGAGCACCATGAAGCCGGCGATGAGGGAGGCGACCAGCAGGCGCGGGTCCATCGTGTCGTGCAGGCGGCTGATGAGGACCGTACCGGCGACGTAGTGCACGAGGTAGAGCGGATAGGTCAGACAGCCCGCCGTCACCAGCCACTTCCACTGGATGCGGTCGGTGTAGCCGAGGGCGATGGCGACCATGAACAGCATGAAGGCGGTGAAGATGACCACCGCGCCGCGCCAGCTGCTGACGCCCTCGTGCCCGACCCGCTCCCCCAGCTCCAACTGACCCATGAGCCAGGCCATCGCGAGGATGCCCCACAGGAGCAGGTCCTGGCCGAAGCGGTGCATGAGGTAGAGGGCGAGGCCGGCGATGAAGTACCACGCGGCGCTCGGGTCGGCGACCAGCACCATGAGCGGGAACTTGGAGATGGGGGCGAGCATCGCGGCCGCGCCCCAGACGCAGCAGAAGATGATGACCCGGCGGTAGGTCAGGCCCATGGCGACGACGATGAGGAACAGCAGATAGAACCGCAGCTCCGACCAGAGCGTCCAGTACACGCCGTCGACGTGCGGCACGCCCGAACCCGCTTGCAGCATCGTCAGGTTGAAGAGCACCTTCCGCATCGACAGCCGCTCCCACACCCCGGGCATGAGCACCAGCACGGCGGTCGTGAAGAAGACCGCGAACCAGTAGGCCGGGTAGAGGCGGATCACCCGCGACACGAAGAAGTCCTTGGGCGTACGGCCCCAGCAGGACATGCAGATCACGAAGCCGCTGATCACGAAGAAGATCTCGACGCCGATCCAGCCGAAGGACGAGACACGGAACACCGTCGGCATGATCTCCGACACGGGGCGGTCCCAGATCACGTTGCCCGGCCGGTTGACCCGGCTCGTGCCGACGAAGTGGTGCAGGACCACCATCAGGGCGGCGAGGAGGCGGATGCCGTCGAGGACGTAGAGCCTGGGGCGCTGCCGTGCGACGCGGGTGGGCCGGTCCGGGCGTGGCGCGGGGGTCAGTTGTGGTGGACGCTCGGCCACCACGGCCGGCATCGGTACCGACAAGCGGCTGCGCACACCCTGCATCAAGAGACCTTGCCATCCTCGGTAGTTGGGGCCCGACGGCCACGGACGACCGTTCACGCTACGGCTGTACGTTCCGCCCCACCGGGACAGAAAAGAACATTCCTCGCGCGGGCGTTTCGAAATTGCCGGAACTCTCGCCAATCCGCCGCACAACGTTCGACCAGGTTTCACCTGGCCTCAGCACAACCATCGGAATTGTTCGAACAGAGCGCATGGAGCGCATAGCGAAAGGGCCCGCACGACCGAAGTCGTACGGGCCCCTTCAGGGATCTACCGGGTCAGGTCACTTGTTGATCTTGGTGACCTGGCCGGCGCCCACGGTCCGGCCACCCTCACGGATGGCGAACTTCAGGCCCTCCTCCATGGCGACGGGCTGGATGAGCTCCACCTTCATCTCGGTGTTGTCACCCGGCATGACCATCTCGGTGCCCTCGGGGAGGGTCACCACGCCGGTCACGTCCGTCGTACGGAAGTAGAACTGCGGGCGGTAGTTGTTGAAGAACGGCGTGTGGCGGCCACCCTCGTCCTTGGACAGGATGTAGGCCTGCGCCTCGAACTCGGTGTGCGGGGTGACCGAGCCCGGCTTGATGATGACCTGGCCGCGCTCGACGTCCTCGCGCTTGATGCCACGAAGCAGCAGACCGACGTTCTCACCGGCCTGGCCCTCGTCGAGCAGCTTGCGGAACATCTCGATGCCGGTGACCGTGGTGGTGGTCTTCTCCTGCTTGATGCCCACGATGTCGACGGTCTCGTTGACCTTCAGGACACCACGCTCGATACGGCCGGTGACGACCGTACCGCGACCGGTGATCGTGAAGACGTCCTCGATCGGCATCAGGAACGGCTTGTCGACGTCACGCTCGGGCTGCGGGATCGACTCGTCGACGGCCTTCATCAGGTCGAGGACGGACTGACCCCACTCCTTGTCGCCCTCAAGGGCCTTGAGCGCCGAGACCTTGACGACCGGAAGGTCGTCGCCCGGGAACTCGTACTCGGAGAGCAGCTCACGAACCTCGAGCTCGACGAGCTCCAGGATCTCCTCGTCGTCCACCATGTCGGCCTTGTTCAGCGCGACGACGATGTACGGAACGCCGACCTGGCGGGCCAGGAGCACGTGCTCCTTGGTCTGCGGCATCGGGCCGTCGGTGGCGGCGACCACGAGGATGGCGCCGTCCATCTGGGCAGCACCGGTGATCATGTTCTTGATGTAGTCCGCGTGACCGGGGCAGTCGACGTGGGCGTAGTGACGCGTCTCCGTCTGGTACTCGACGTGCGCGATGGAGATGGTGATACCGCGCTGGCGCTCCTCAGGAGCCTTGTCGATCTGGTCGAAGGCCGAGGCCTCGTTCAGGTCCGGGTACGCGTCGTGCAGCACCTTGGTAATGGCGGCCGTGAGGGTCGTCTTACCGTGGTCGATGTGACCGATGGTGCCGATGTTGACGTGCGGCTTAGTCCGCTCGAACTTCGCCTTCGCCACTGGGGTCCTCCTGTGGAGTGGTTCTGAACGCCTTGCTTCATCGGCGCCAGGTGATCTTTGCTGGAAAGCCCGGGCCCGGGGCATTCCCACCATGATTGTGGCGGAATGCCCCCTGAGGCTCCGGAGTCAAGCCTAAAGCGTGTGAACGGAGTGCGTTACTCGCCCTTGGCCTTCGCGATGATCTCCTCGGCGACGTTCCGCGGAACCTCGGCGTAGGAGTCGAACTGCATCGAGTAGCTTGCGCGACCCGACGTCTTGCTGCGGAGGTCTCCGACGTAGCCGAACATCTCCGAGAGGGGC
This sequence comes from Streptomyces sp. NBC_00457, assembly GCF_036014015.1. Taxonomy (NCBI): domain Bacteria; kingdom Bacillati; phylum Actinomycetota; class Actinomycetes; order Kitasatosporales; family Streptomycetaceae; genus Streptomyces; species Streptomyces sp. NBC_00457. The sequence goes on from NZ_CP107905.1 coordinate 4,630,436, forward strand.
ACGAGACCCTTCACGACGCGGGCACCGGCCCGCTCCTCCATGGCCTGGATCTGACCACGGCGGGAGTTGATGTCGCCGATGACCTCACCCATGTAGTCCTCGGGCGTGGTGACCTCGACGGCCATCATCGGCTCGAGCAGCACGGGGCTGGCCTTGCGCGCGGCCTCCTTGAAGGCCTGCGAACCGGCGATCTTGAACGCGAGCTCGGAGGAGTCGACCTCGTGGTAGGCACCGTCGAGAAGAATGACGCGGACGCCCGTCATCTCGTACCCGGCGAGGATGCCGAACTGCATGGCCTCCTGCGCACCGGCGTCGACCGAAGGGATGTACTCCTTCGGGATACGACCACCGGTCACCTTGTTCACGAACTCGTAGGAGGCGTCGCCACCCTCGATGGGCTCGATCGCGATCTGCACCTTGGCGAACTGACCGGTACCACCGGTCTGCTTCTTGTGGGTGTAGTCCACGCGCTCGACGGCCTTGCGGATCGTCTCACGGTACGCGACCTGCGGCTTACCGACGTTGGCCTCGACCTTGAACTCACGGCGCATACGGTCGACCAGCACCTCGAGGTGCAACTCGCCCATACCGCCGATGATGGTCTGGCCGGTCTCCTCGTCCGAGTGGACCTGGAAGGACGGGTCCTCCTCGGCCAGGCGCTGGATCGCGACGCCCAGCTTCTCCTGGTCGCCCTTCGACTTGGGCTCGATGGCGACCTGGATGACCGGCGCCGGGAAGTCCATGGACTCCAGGATCACCGGGTTCTTGTCGTCGGCCAGCGTCTCACCGGTGGTGGTCTGCTTCAGGCCCATGACGGCGACGATGTCACCGGCGCCCACCGACTCGATCTCCTCACGCTTGTTCGCGTGCATGCGGTAGATCTTGCCGATGCGCTCCTTCCTGCCCTTGACGGAGTTCAGCACGGCGGTGCCGGACTCCAGGCGGCCCGAGTAGACCCGGACGAAGGTGAGCTTGCCGAGGTGCGGGTCGCTCATGATCTTGAACGCCAGCGCCGACAGCGGCTCGTCGTCCGACGGCTTGCGCCGGATGACCAGCTCCGGGTCCTTGACGTCATGGCCCTCGATGGCCTCGACGTCGAGCGGGGAGGGGAGGTAGCGCACGACCGCGTCGAGCAGGGGCTGAACGCCCTTGTTCTTGAACGCGGTACCGCAGAACACCGGGGTGACCGTGGTGTCGCTGGACTTGCCGGACGCGATGGTGATGCGACGGATCGCGGCGTACAGCTGCTCCGCGGAAGGCTCCTCGCCCTCCAGGTACAGCTCCATGATCTCTTCGTCGTTCTCGGCCACGGCCTCCAGCAGCTTGCCGCGGTACTCCTCGGCAGCCTCGGTGTGCGTGTCCGGGATGTCGACGACGTCGTACATCTCGCCCTTGGTGGCCTCGGCGGACCACACGAACGCCTTCATGGTGACCAGGTCGACGACGCCCTTGAAGTCGGCCTCGGCACCGATCGGGAGCTGCATGACGATCGGCTGCGCGCCCAGACGGTCCGAGATCATGTCCACGCAGCGGTGGAACTCGGCGCCCGTACGGTCGAGCTTGTTCACGAAGCAGATGCGCGGAACGCCGTAGCGGTCCGCCTGACGCCACACCGTCTCGGACTGGGGCTCAACGCCGGCGACGCCGTCGAACACCGTCACCGCGCCGTCGAGCACACGCAGCGAACGCTCCACCTCGACGGTGAAGTCCACGTGGCCCGGGGTGTCGATGATGTTGATGGTGTGGTCGACGTCTTCCAGCGGCCAGTGACAGGTGGTGGCAGCAGAGGTGATCGTGATGCCACGCTCCTGCTCCTGCTCCATCCAGTCCATGGTGGCAGCGCCGTCGTGGACCTCACCGATCTTGTACGAAACGCCGGTGTAGAACAGGATCCGCTCGGTGGTGGTCGTCTTGCCCGCGTCGATGTGGGCCATGATGCCGATATTGCGCACCTTGGCCAGGTCAAGCGAAGTGGTAGCCATAAGGCTTTCGTCTTCTCTCGGTTCTCTCGATGGGGTAGCGACTACCAGCGGTAGTGCGCGAAGGCCTTGTTGGACTCGGCCATCTTGTGCGTGTCCTCGCGCTTCTTGACGGCCGCACCAAGGCCGTTCGAAGCGTCGAGAAGCTCGTTGAGCAGACGCTCGGTCATGGTCTTCTCGCGACGGGCGCGGGAGTAACCGACCAGCCAGCGCAGCGCCAGGGTGTTGGCACGACCGGGCTTGACCTCGATCGGAACCTGGTAGGTGGCGCCACCGACACGGCGGGACTTGACCTCGAGGGTCGGCTTGATGTTCTCCAGCGCGCGCTTCAGCGTGATGATCGGGTCGTTGCCCGTCTTCTCACGCAGACCCTCCATGGCGCCGTACACGATGCGCTCGGCGGTGGAGCGCTTGCCGTTCAGCAGCACCTTGTTGATGAGGGAGGTCACCAGAGGAGAACCGTAGACCGGGTCGATGATGACCGGGCGCTTCGGGGCGGGGCCCTTACGAGGCATTCTTACTTCTCCTTCTTGGCGCCGTAGCGGCTGCGGGCCTGCTTGCGGTTCTTGACACCCTGGGTGTCGAGGGAGCCACGGATGATCTTGTAGCGAACACCCGGCAGGTCCTTCACACGGCCGCCACGCACGAGCACGATGGAGTGCTCCTGCAGGTTGTGTCCCTCACCCGGAATGTAAGCGGTGACTTCGATCCCGCTGGTCAGACGCACACGCGCGACCTTACGCAGGGCCGAGTTCGGCTTCTTCGGGGTGGTCGTGAACACACGCGTGCAGACGCCGCGGCGCTGAGGGGAACCCTCGAGTGCGGGCGTCTTGTTCTTCTCGACCTTGTCCTGCCGGCCCTTCCGGACCAGCTGCTGGATCGTAGGCACTACTTCTCCGGTTTCTGTGTGCCGAATGGTGAAGCTAACCTGGAACGTCGCCGACCCACGCGGTCGGGTGTGTCGAACCCGCAGACTCCCGCCGCCAGGCAGAAAGAGGCGCAGATTACGGTGGCCGCTCTCGGACCCCAGTGCGGTTGAAGGCACGCACGAGAGCCAGGGCACACCCCAGGCACAAGGTCTGAGCGTACCTACCTCATTCGCTGCGGTCAAAACAAATGGGCCTCGGCCGGATCGCGGCACGGAGCATGTCAAGCCCCTGTGCGGCTGATGATCTTCGAATCGACGATCCGAGCGCGTCACGCGGACGCTGCGGCTGCCACGATCATCGCGGCCAGCATGATCGCCCAGCCCACCGTTGACAGCCAGCCGATCACCAGCCCCGTGAGCGCGAGCGCATCGCCCGCCTCCCCGGTCCGGCGGATCTCGGCGCGGGCGGCGTGGCCCAGGACCACCGCGGGGACGCCGGTCAGCCCGAACGTCAGCAGGCACAGCGCACCGCACACCGCGGAACCGACCGCCTTGCCGTTCGTCTGCGGCCGGGCCGGCAGAAAGGTCCCCGGCACGTGCGTGACGGGCGCAGGGTGCGGTACGGGCCCCTGCGGCAGGTCGGCGACCAGCAGCGCCAGCTCACCCACCGTACGGGCCGCGTAGGCCCGCCCGACCCGCTTCTCGAACTCCCCCTGCTCCAGCCGCCCCTCGCCGAACCCCGCTCTGAGCACGTCCACGGCACGCTCACGGTCGGCGTGCGAGGCGAGCATGGACGGGCTGCCCTGGCCGGCCCATGGCTGCGGGACACCGCCCCCCTGCCACCGCTGCGGGGCAGGACTCCCGCTTCCCTGCCACGACTGCGGCGTGCCGTTGCCCTGCCACGGCTGCCACGACGGATGCGTCATGGAGCACCACCCCCCGTATCGGTCGGAGTGCCTCCATCATGCGCCGAAACCGGCATCTCCGGCACCAGGGACGACCCGGAGAAAACCCGGAGAGTCCCCTGAGACGCCGAAGGGCGGCCACCCCGAGAGGTGACCGCCCTTCAGTTCAAGCAACTCAAGCGACTCGCTTACTGGTTGTACGGACCGTAGTCGTAGTCCTCCAGCGGAACGGCCTGGCCGGAGCCCGTGCCGAACGGCGAGTAGTCGATGTCGTCGTAGCCGACGGCCGAGTACATCGCGGCCTTGGCCTCCTCGGTCGGCTCGACCCGGATGTTGCGGTAGCGGGACAGGCCCGTACCGGCCGGGATGAGCTTACCGATGATGACGTTCTCCTTGAGGCCGATGAGGCTGTCGGACTTGGCGTTGATCGCCGCGTCCGTCAGGACTCGGGTCGTCTCCTGGAAGGAGGCGGCCGACAGCCAGGATTCCGTCGCCAGCGAGGCCTTGGTGATACCCATCAGCTGCGGACGACCGGAGGCCGGGTGACCGCCCTCCTGGACCACACGACGGTTCTCGGTCTCGAACTTCGTGCGCTCGACCAGCTCGCCGGGCAGCAGCTCGGCGTCGCCGGACTCGATGATCGTCACGCGGCGGAGCATCTGCCGGATGATGATCTCGATGTGCTTGTCGTGGATCGACACACCCTGCGAGTTGTAGACCTTCTGGACCTCGCCGACCAGGTGGACCTGGACGGCACGCTGGCCCAGAATGCGCAGCACGTCGTGCGGGTTGGTGGCACCCACGGTGAGCTTCTGGCCCACCTCGACGTGCTCGCCCTCGCTGACCAGGAGCCGGGCACGCTTCGAGATCGGGAACGCCGTCTCGTCGCTGCCGTCGTCCGGGGTGATGACGATCTTCTTGGTCTTCTCGGTCTCCTCGATCCGCACGCGGCCCTGGGCCTCGGAGATCGGGGCGACACCCTTCGGGGTACGGGCCTCGAAGAGCTCGACGACACGCGGCAGACCCTGGGTGATGTCGTCACCGGCCACACCACCGGTGTGGAAGGTACGCATCGTCAGCTGGGTGCCGGGCTCACCGATGGACTGGGCGGCGATGATGCCGACCGCCTCACCGATGTCGACCAGCTTGCCGGTGGCCAGCGAGCGGCCGTAGCACATGGCGCAGGTGCCGACCTGGGACTCGCAGGTCAGGATCGAACGGGTCTTCACCTGCTCGATGCCGTGGTGCACCAGCTGGTCGATGAGCACATCGCCGAGGTCCACGTTGGCCGGCGCGATCACCTTGCCGTCGACGACGACGTCCTCGGCGAGCATGCGGGCGTAGACGCTGGTCTCGACGTCATCGGTCTTGCGGAGCGTGCCGTCGGCGCCGCGCTCGGCGATCTTCAGCTTCAGACCGCGCTCGGTACCGCAGTCCTCCTCGCGGATGATCACGTCCTGCGAGACGTCCACCAGACGACGGGTCAGGTAACCCGAGTCGGCGGTACGCAGGGCGGTGTCGGCGAGACCCTTACGGGCACCGTGCGTGGAGATGAAGTACTCCAGCACCGACAGACCCTCACGGAACGAGGCCTTGATCGGACGCGGAATCGTCTCGTTCTTGGCGTTCGACACCAGACCACGCATACCGGCGATCTGACGCATCTGCATCATGTTGCCTCGTGCGCCCGAGTTCACCATCATGAAGATCGGGTTGGTCTTCGGGAAGTTCTCGTTCATGGCCTCGGCGACCTCGTTGGTCGCCTTGGTCCAGATCGCGATGAGTTCCTGGGTGCGCTCGTCCTTGGTGATCAGACCGCGCTCGTACTGCTTCTGGACCTTCTCGTCCTGCGCCTCGTAACCCTTGACGATCTCCTTCTTCGCCTCGGGAACGACGACGTCGGAGATGGCCACGGTGACGCCGGAACGGGTCGCCCAGTAGAAGCCGGCTGCCTTCAGGTTGTCGAGCGTCGCCGCCACGATGACCTTGGGGTAGCGCTCGGCGAGGTCGTTGACGATCTCGGAGAGCTGCTTCTTGCCGACCTCGTAGTCGACGAACGGGTAGTCCTCGGGCAGCAGCTCGTTGAAGAGCGCGCGGCCCAGCGTGGTGTTCAGCCGGAAGCTGTCACCCTGCTGCCACTCCGGGTCGCCCTCTTCCTGCGTCGGCGGGGTCCAGCCGCGCGGCGGGATGGTGCCCACCGGGAAGCGGATGTCCACGCGCGACTGCAGCGAGAGCTCGCCGGCGTCGAACGCCATGATCGCCTCGGCCGCCGAGCCGAAGGACCGGCCCTCGCCCTTGACGTCCCGCATCTCGCCGTCGGTGGTGAGGAAGAACAGACCGAGGACCATGTCCTGGGTCGGCATCGTCACCGGACGGCCGTCGGCGGGCTTGAGGATGTTGTTCGAGGACAGCATCAGGATGCGCGCCTCGGCCTGCGCCTCCGCGGACAGCGGAAGGTGTACGGCCATCTGGTCGCCGTCGAAGTCCGCGTTGAACGCGGTGCAGACGAGCGGGTGGATCTGGATGGCCTTGCCCTCGACCAGCTGCGGCTCGAAGGCCTGGATGCCGAGGCGGTGCAGGGTGGGAGCACGGTTCAGCAGAACCGGGTGCTCGGCGATGACCTCTTCGAGGACGTCGTACACGACCGTGCGGCCGCGCTCCACCATGCGCTTCGCGCTCTTGATGTTCTGCGCGTGGTTCAGGTCCACCAGGCGCTTCATCACGAACGGCTTGAAGAGCTCCAGCGCCATCGCCTTCGGCAGACCGCACTGGTGCAGCTTCAGCTGCGGACCGACGACGATCACGGAACGCGCGGAGTAGTCCACACGCTTACCGAGTAGGTTCTGACGGAAGCGGCCCTGCTTGCCCTTCAGCATGTCGCTGAGGGACTTCAGGGGACGGTTACCGGGACCGGTCACCGGACGGCCACGACGACCGTTGTCGAAGAGGGCGTCAACAGCCTCCTGAAGCATGCGCTTCTCGTTGTTGACGATGATCTCGGGCGCGCCGAGGTCGAGGAGCCTCTTCAGACGGTTGTTGCGGTTGATCACACGGCGGTACAGGTCGTTCAGGTCGGAGGTCGCGAAGCGGCCACCGTCCAGCTGCACCATCGGGCGAAGGTCCGGCGGGATGACCGGGACGCAGTCGAGGACCATGCCCTTGGGGCTGTTGGAGGTCTGCAGGAAGGCAGACACGACCTTCAGCCGCTTCAGCGCACGGGTCTTCTTCTGGCCCTTGCCGGTACGGATGATCTCGCGGAGACGCTCGGCCTCCTCGTCGAGGTCGAAGGACTCCAGGCGCTTCTGCAGCGCCGCGGCACCCATCGAACCGTCGAAGTACGTGCCGAAGCGGTCCCGCAGCTCGCGGTAGAGCAGCTCGTCGCCCTCGAGGTCCTGGACCTTGAGGTTCTTGAAGCGGGTCCACACCTCGTCGAGCCGGTCGATCTCGCGCTGCGCACGGTCACGCAGCTGCTTCATCTCCCGCTCGGCACCTTCGCGCACCTTGCGGCGCACGTCGGCCTTGGCGCCCTCGGCCTCGAGCTCGGCCAGGTCGGTCTCGAGCTTCTTGGCGCGGGCCTCCAGGTCGGAGTCGCGACGGTTCTCGACCTGCTGCCGCTCGACGGAGACATGCGCCTCCAGGGAGGGCAGGTCGCGAGTACGGCGCTCCTCGTCGACGTACGTGATCATGTACGCCGCGAAGTAGATGACCTTCTCGAGGTCCTTGGGCGCCAGGTCCAGCAGGTAGCCGAGGCGCGACGGGACACCCTTGAAGTACCAGATGTGCGTGACGGGGGCGGCCAGTTCGATGTGGCCCATCCGCTCACGGCGCACCTTGGCGCGAGTCACCTCGACGCCGCAGCGCTCACAGATGATGCCCTTGAACCGGACACGCTTGTACTTGCCGCAGTAGCACTCCCAGTCCCGGGTCGGACCGAAGATCTTCTCGCAGAAGAGTCCGTCCTTTTCGGGCTTGAGGGTGCGGTAGTTGATCGTCTCGGGCTTCTTGACCTCGCCGTGGCTCCACTGACGGATGTCGTCAGCGGTGGCCAGGCCGATCCGGAGCTCGTCGAAGAAGTTGACGTCGAGCACTATGCGTCAATCCCTCTCAGGGTCGTAAGTCTTGGGGTCTGATACGGGGTCGCGGGGTCGGCGGGCCTTTGCTGATCTCTCAGAAAGGCCCGCCGGACTCCGTCAGACCTCTTCGACGCTGCTCGGCTCACGCCGGGACAGGTCGATGCCGAGCTCCTCCGCAGCGCGGAAGACATCCTCGTCTGTGTCACGCATCTCGATGGACATACCGTCGCTGGACAGCACCTCCACATTCAGGCAGAGAGACTGCATCTCCTTGATGAGCACCTTGAAGGACTCGGGGATGCCGGGCTCCGGGATGTTCTCGCCCTTGACGATGGCCTCGTAGACCTTCACGCGGCCGGTGACGTCGTCGGACTTGATGGTCAGCAGCTCCTGGAGGGCGTACGCGGCGCCATAAGCCTCCAGCGCCCACACCTCCATCTCGCCGAACCGCTGGCCACCGAACTGGGCCTTACCACCCAGCGGCTGCTGGGTGATCATCGAGTACGGACCGGTCGAACGGGCGTGCAGCTTGTCGTCGACCAGGTGGTGCAGCTTCAAGATGTACATGTAGCCGACCGAGATCGGCTCCGGGAACGGCTCACCGCTACGGCCGTCGAACAGCCGCGCCTTGCCGGACGGGAGGACCATGCGGTCGCCGTCGCGGTTCGGGATGGTGTGCTGCAGCAGACCGGCGAGCTCGTCCTCACGCGCACCGTCGAAGACGGGGGTCGCGACGTTCGTGCCCGCGTCGACCTGGTCGGCGCCGATGACCTGGAGTCGCTGCGCCCAGTCCTCCGCGAGGCCGGAGACGTCCCAGCCGCGGCTGGCGAGCCAGCCGAGGTGGATCTCCAGGACCTGTCCCGGGTTCATTCGGGACGGCACACCCAGCGGGTTCAGGATGATGTCGACCGGGGTCCCGTCCTCGAGGAACGGCATGTCCTCGATGGGCAGGATCTTGGAGATGACACCCTTGTTGCCGTGACGGCCGGCGAGCTTGTCACCGTCCGTGATCTTGCGCTTCTGCGCCACGTAGACACGAACCAGCTGGTTCACGCCCGGCGGCAGTTCGTCGCCCTCTTCACGGTCGAAGACACGGACGCCGATGACCTTGCCGATCTCGCCGTGCGGCACCTTCAGCGAGGTGTCACGGACCTCACGGGCCTTCTCACCGAAGATCGCACGGAGCAGGCGCTCCTCCGGGGTCAGCTCGGTCTCGCCCTTGGGCGTGACCTTGCCGACCAGGATGTCGCCGGCGACGACCTCGGCACCGATACGGATGATGCCGCGCTCGTCGAGGTCGGCGAGGACCTCCTCGGAGACGTTCGGGATGTCCCGGGTGATCTCCTCGGGGCCGAGCTTGGTGTCACGGGCGTCGACCTCGTGCTCCTCGATGTGGATCGAGGAGAGGACGTCGTCCTGCACGAGGCGCTGCGACAGGATGATCGCGTCCTCGTAGTTGTGACCCTCCCACGGCATGAACGCCACGAGCAGGTTCTTGCCCAGCGCCATCTCGCCCTGCTGGGTGGCCGGACCGTCGGCGAGGACCTGGCCCTCGATGATCCGGTCGCCCTCGTGGACGATGACCTTCTGGTTGACCGAGGTGCCCTGGTTGGAGCGGGCGAACTTGGCCAGACGGTACGTGATGTATGTGCCGTCGTCGTTGGCGGTGGTGATGTAGTCCGCGGAGACCTCCTGGACGACACCCGCCTTCTCGGCCTTGACCACGTCACCGGCGTCGACGGCGGAGCGGTACTCCATGCCGGTGCCGACGAGCGGGGCCTCGGACTTGATGAGCGGCACGGCCTGCCGCATCATGTTCGCGCCCATGAGGGCACGGTTGGCGTCGTCGTGCTCCAGGAACGGGATCATGGCGGTCGCGACCGACACCATCTGGCGCGGCGAGACGTCCATGTAGTCGACGTCGTCACCGGGGACGTAGTCGACCTCGCCGCCACGGCGGCGGACCAGCACGCGGGACTCCTCGAACCGGAAGTCCTCGGAGAGCGGCGCGTTGGCCTGCGCGATGACGAACCGGTCCTCCTCGTCGGCGGTCAGGTAGTCGACGTCGTCGGTGACGACACCGTCGACGACCTTGCGGTACGGCGTCTCGATGAAGCCGAACGCGTTGACCCGGCCGTAGGAGGCGAGCGAGCCGATCAGACCGATGTTCGGGCCTTCAGGCGTCTCGATCGGGCACATGCGGCCGTAGTGCGACGGGTGAACGTCACGGACCTCGAAGCCGGCCCGCTCACGGGAGAGACCACCCGGGCCGAGGGCGTTCAGACGACGCTTGTGCGTCAGCCCCGACAGCGGGTTGTTCTGGTCCATGAACTGGGACAGCTGGCTGGTGCCGAAGAACTCCTTGATGGAGGCGACGACCGGCCGGATGTTGATCAGGGTCTGCGGCGTGATCGCCTCGACGTCCTGCGTGGTCATGCGCTCACGCACGACGCGCTCCATACGGGCGAGACCCGTACGGACCTGGTTCTGGATCAGCTCGCCGACGCTGCGGATACGACGGTTGCCGAAGTGGTCGATGTCGTCGGTCTCAACCATGATCGAGCGACCGGACTCACCGACCGTCTCGGTCTCACCGGCGTGCAGCTTCACCAGGTACTTGATGGTGGCGATGATGTCGTCGGTGGTGAGCACACCGGCGTCCAGCGGCTCGTCCGCACCGAGCTTCTTGTTCACCTTGTAGCGGCCGACCTTGGCGAGGTCGTAACGCTTCGGGTTGAAGTAGAGGTTCTCGAGCAGCGTCTGCGCGGCCTCCCGGGTGGGGGGCTCGCCCGGACGCAGCTTGCGGTAGATGTCGAGCAGCGCGTCGTCCTGGCCCTGGGTGTGGTCCTTCTCCAGGGTGGCGCGCATGGATTCGTACTCGCCGAACTCCTCGAGGATCTGCTCGGTGGTCCAGCCGAGAGCCTTCAGGAGAACGGTGACGGACTGCTTGCGCTTGCGGTCGATGCGGACACCGACCATGTCGCGCTTGTCGATCTCCATCTCCAGCCAGGCACCCCGGGACGGGATGATCTTGGCGGAGAAGATGTCCTTGTCGGACGTCTTGTCGATGGAGGAGTCGAAGTAGACGCCGGGCGAGCGGACCAGCTGCGACACCACGACACGCTCGGTGCCGTTGATGACGAAGGTGCCCTTGCCGGTCATGAGCGGGAAGTCGCCCATGAAGACGGTCTGGGACTTGATCTCGCCGGTCTCGTTGTTGGTGAACTCGGCGGTGACGAAGAGCGGGGCGGCGTACGTGAAGTCGCGCTCCTTGCACTCGTCGATGGAGTTCTTCGGAGGCTCGAAACGGTGGTCGCGGAAAGTCAGCGACATCGACCCGGAAAAGTCCTCGATCGGAGAGATCTCCTCGAAGATCTCCTCCAGACCGGACTTGGTGGGGACGTCCTGACCGGACTCCAGAGCCGCCTCGACCCGACTCTGCCAGGCGGTGTTGCCGAGCAGCCAGTCGAAGCTCTCGGTCTGCAGCGCGAGCAGGTTGGGAACCTCGAGGGGCTCCTTGATCTTTGCAAAGGAGATGCGCAGCGGGGCGGTGCTGGCGCCGTTGTTCGTATTCGCGGTCGAGGCAGTGCGCGAGGCGGCCAAGAGGGGGTCCTTCCGAGGGCTCGGACTCACTACGCGCGTACCGGTCCCCCTCCTGCGCACAGAGACAGCACTCCCTGATTTAGCCAAAAGGCCAGGTCAGGGACGTTCTGATCGTCGGTGCTCAAGGGAGGGCATGCCCCTGGTGACGGGCAGGGGACAGCTAACAGGCAGCGCAAAGGGTCAGTGTAGCCACAAGGCCCACTGATGTCCAGTTCGGGTTTTTGAAGACCCTCGTTGTTCTCAACCCCTGCTGCAAGCCACGCCCTCAATGCACTTCGATGCTTCCCTCTTCGCCGTCGATCCATGCCTCGGATCCGGATCGTTGTGACGACGCGTCCTGAGAATTGCGCGCTGCGTGCGGTTCGTCAAGGCCCCCCTTGCCCAAACCGGGTGCTGCCATCGTCACTTGCGGCCGACTTCGGAGGTGCCCGGAGACACGACGAAGATCACCCTACTCCGCGCATCCGCCCGTGCAAGGCCGCCACCACCAGGCACCGGGAACGCCGAAGAGCGACCACCCGGATGGATGATCGCTCTTCGGTGCGCTCGCGTTACAGCCCTACGGCTGTATCAGCTCGCAACGGATCCTCGAGGACCCGTTGAGGTGTTACTTGACCTCGACGGAGGCGCCGGCGGCCTTGAGGGACTCGGCAGCCTTCTCGGCGGCCTCCTTGGCGACCTTCTCGACGACGGGCTTCGGGGCGCCGTCCACGAGGTCCTTGGCCTCCTTCAGGCCCAGCGAGGTCAGCTCACGCACGACCTTGATGACCTGGATCTTCTTCTCGCCGGCACCCGTGAGGATGACGTCGAACTCGTCCTGCTCGGCCTCGGCCTCGGCCGGGGCGCCGCCGGCAGCGGCCGGGCCGGCGACGGCGACCGCAGCGGCGGCGGTGACGTCGAACTTCTCCTCGAACGCCTTCACGAACTCGGAGAGCTGGATGAGGGTCATGCCCTCGAACTCGGCGAGCAGTTCGTCCTGGGTGAGAGCCACGATGGCTTTCCTTCCACTAATTCGGCTGGTGCCGTGTGTACATGTCTGGCGGGCGTACGTTCGGCCCGCTACGACCGTTGCCTCAAGGCGCAAAGCCTCAGGCGGCGGTCATTTCGCGAGCCGAATTACTCGGCACCGCCCTGCTCGTCCTGCTTGGCGCGAAGCGCGTCCACGGTGCGGACGAGCTTCGACGGGAGCGCCTGGAAGACCTGGGCAGCCTGAGTCTGCTTGGCCTTGAAGGCACCCGCCAGCTTGGCGAGCAGAACCTCGCGGGACTCGAGGTCCGCAAGCTTCTTGATCTCGTCGGCGGACAGCGCCTTACCGTCAAGGACACCGCCCTTGATGACGAGGTTCGGGTTGTCCTTGGCGAAGTCACGAAGACCCTTCGCCGACACCACCGGGTCACCGGTGACGAAGGCGACCGCCGTCGGACCGTTGAACAGGTCGTCGAGCGTCGTGATCCCGGCCTCGTTGGCCGCAATCTTGGTCAGCGTGTTCTTCACCACGGCGTACTGGGCGTTCTCACCGAGCGAACGGCGCAGCGTCTTGAGCTGCGCCACGGTGAGACCCCGGTACTCGGTCAGCACGGCGGCGTTCGAGCTGCGGAACTGCTCCGTCAGCTCGGCTACCGCGGCAGCCTTGTCGGGCCTTGCCATAGAGCGTCGGCCTCCTTCCGGGTGTTGAGGACCGCTCGGAAGGGGCTGGGGTAAACGAAACGCCCCGGCGCAGGCGCACGGGGCGTAGCTCGACCGGAATTCCCATGAGACATGGGCACTCCAGGAGCACTTCCACATTCACCTGCGCGGGTCGTCCGCCATTCAGCGGATCCTTCGGCCACCGCACCCTCTCGCGAGCGCACAGCAACGACCAGCGGTCTTTGGCTTCTGTAGGAGCGTACGTGACCGGATCGCCGTCAGGCAAATCCGGTCGTACGGTGCTCAGGCCTTGCCGAGTTCCTTCATCATGTCGCCGAGGTCCATGGTGTCCTTGGCGGGCGGGGCCTGGACGGTGACCGGCTCGTTGAGGTCGGAGAAGGTGACGGTCATGTCGAGGGTGCCCTTGTCGGCATCGCCGCGCATGCGGAACTGCTTGGTGTGGTCCTCACCGTCGACCCACATGTCCATGGTGAGCTTGTCGACGCCCATGTCCTCGTACTGTTCGAGGCTCTTCTCACGCCGTTCGCGAGTCTTCTTGTCCTCGTCCTTGAGGCTGTCCCGCATGTCGTCGAGGGTGAGCGTGCCCTTGTAGTGGGTGGTCTTCACCCCGTCGACCGTCTCGGTGCCGACGTCGGTGACGTCGTCGGCGCCGGTGAGGAAGGCGGCTTCGGCGGCCGGGTTCCGCTCGGCCTGGGCGACACCGGCCGTCTCGGCGCCGAGCCGGTGCTCGCCGCCACCCGACTTGGGGGCGTCGATCTTCATCCAGCTCTTGCCGTCCATCTGCCCGGCCATCGCCTCGCCGCCGATGTACAGCGACTTGCCGACGATGCGCATCTCGACGGCGCCCTTGACCTCGGGGTCGTCGGGCATCCGTATCTTCATGCTCATCGCCAACGGCTCCATGCGCATCGCGGCCTCGGCCTCGACCCGGCCGTCGCTCGGTACCTCGCCGCGCATCCGATAGCTCAGGGAAGTGATCTTCTCCGTCTTCTCGGCGGCCTTGGCCACGGCGGCCACCGGCGTCATCTCCGGCGACTGCTCGGTGCCGCAGCCGACGGCACCCCCCGCGAGCAGCAGCGCGGCAAGTCCGGCGCCCGGCGCCCGGCGGCGCACGGAACGGCGTACAGCAGTCTTCATCGATTCCCCCCAAGGAACACACGGCTGATTCACAGCCTCGCGAGCCTATCCCAGCGGGCCTGAGGGGGCCGCTGAATTCCCTGAGGTTCAGGAGGCGCTGCCGCCTTGTTTCTTCAGTAGTTCCTTGAAGTCCTCGCTGTCGGAGGCCGGCGGCTCGGCGGCGGTGACCCGCACGCCGTAGTCGCTGTAGTACGCGGTCTGCGTGAGGTGGCCGGTCGCCAGCCGGCCCTGCTCGATCTTCTTGATCAGCAGGTCCTGGTCGTCGACCCAGATGTCGACGGTCTGGGTGGTGACGCCGGCCTGCCGCAGCAGTTCCTTCAGCTCGGCGTCGGCGAGGTCGCCCACGGAGACCGTGCCGGAGTAGTGCGTGGTGTGCTGGCCGCGCACCTGCTCCTCGCCGATCTTGTGTACGTCCCCGGAGGCGAGCAGAAGCTTCACCGACTGGTTGGGGGTGGCGCTGCGCATCTGGTCCGCGAAGCTCGCGGCCGCGCCGCCGCCGAGGTCGTCCAGATCGTCGTAGGCGTAGCGGATCCAGTGCTTGCCGCCGGTCTGCTCGGCGAACGTGTCGCCCATCCGGGCGTAGTAGGCGTCGGGGAGGTAGCGGGCCTCCATCGATGTGACGCCGAGGTCGCGCATGGTCTCGGCCGTGGAGCCGCCGGTGTAGGTGATGGTCAGGGTGCCGGTGAGGCCGTCGGCCCAGCCGAGGGCGCCGTCGGCTTCGAGGGACAGTTCGCTGCCCATGACGGTGGTGGACTCCACCTTGGCCGAGTCGGCGCCGTCGGTGGAGCGTTCCACGGTGCGCAGGGCGGCGAGGAGGGCGCGGGGCGGCCTGCGCTCCTGGTCGTCCTCGTCGGGGCCGTCGGAGGAGGTGCAGCCGGTCGCCGCCGTCAGCGCGATCGTGAGAGCCAGGCAGTGTGCCGTAGTCCTCTGCATGCGTTCCACCCCCGTGCGTTGCCCTGCTCGCACGCTAACCCAGCGGAGCGCGAAAAGGGGACGGGCCCCGCACCTCGGAAGGTGTGGGGCCCGTCGCCGGACGTCAGCGAGCCTGTGGGGCTCGGCCCGGTCAGACAGCTGCCGGGTCCTCCTCGACGAGGAGGTTGCGGGTGCGGTTCGGGTCGACCGGGATGCCGGGGCCCATCGTGGTGGTGATGGCGGCCTTCTTGATGTAGCGACCCTTGGCGGCGGACGGCTTCAGACGGAGGATCTCCTCCAGCGCGGCGCCGTAGTTCTCCACCAGCTTGGTGTCGTCGAAGGACGACTTGCCGATGATGAAGTGCAGGTTCGAGTGCTTGTCGACGCGGAACTCGATCTTGCCGCCCTTGATCTCGGTCACGGCCTTGGCCACGTCCGGGGTCACGGTGCCGGTCTTCGGGTTCGGCATCAGACCACGCGGGCCGAGGACCCGGCCGAGGCGGCCGACCTTGCCCATGAGGTCCGGGGTGGCGACGACGGCGTCGAAGTCCAGACGGCCCTTCGTCACCTCGTCGATGAGCTCGTCGGAGCCGACGATGTCGGCGCCCGCGGCACGCGCGGCCTCGGCACGGTCGCCGGTCGCGAAGACCAGGACCCGGGCGGTCTTGCCGGTGCCGTGCGGAAGGTTCACGGTGCCACGGACCATCTGGTCGGCCTTGCGCGGGTCGACACCCAGACGGAAGGCGACCTCGACGGTGCCGTCGAACTTGGTCGTGGAGGTCTCCTTGGCGAGACGGACGGCCTCGAGCGGGGCGTAGAGCTTCTCCCGGTCGATCTTGGCGTCCGCAGCGCGGAGAGACTTGCTGCGCTTGCTCACTACTGCTCCTGGGGATTCTTAGGAGTCGTGGTCCGGGCCGAGCAGGCCCCGCCACTTCTGCTGCTGGAGGTTGGGGTTCAGCCCTCGACCGTGATGCCCATGGAACGGGCGGTGCCGGCGATGATCTTCGCGGCGGCGTCGATGTCGTTGGCGTTGAGGTCGGGCATCTTCGTGGTGGCGATCTCGCGGACCTGCGCCTCGGTGATCTTGGCGACCTTGGTCTTGTGCGGCTCGCCGGAGCCCTTCTCCACGCCCGCGGCCTTGAGGATCATCTTCGCGGCCGGCGGAGTCTTGGTGATAAAGGTGAAGGAGCGGTCCTCGTAGACCGTGATCTCCACCGGGATCACCCAGCCACGCTGCGACTCGGTCGCGGCGTTGTAGGCCTTGCAGAACTCCATGATGTTGACGCCGTGCTGACCCAGCGCGGGGCCGACCGGCGGCGCCGGGTTGGCCGCACCGGCCTGGATCTGGAGCTTGATGAGCCCCGTGACCTTCTTCTTCTTGGGAGGCATTGCTCTCTCCGGGTCCTAGTGAGAGGTGATCGCCTGCCACCCGATCATCCGGATGGAGGCATACCGCACAACGATAACGGGTATCCCTGCGCGGCCAAAAACCGAGCAGGTCAGACCGGCTTCAGCAGCCCGTCTGACCTGTTCGGAAGGCGTACGTCCAGAAGGTGCTAGTTCTTCTGGATCTGGTCGAAGGACAGCTCGACCGGCGTCTCCCGGCCGAAGATCTCCACGAGGCCCTTGACCTTCTTCGAGTCGGCGTTGATCTCGTTGATGGTGGCCTGCAGCGTGGCGAACGGGCCGTCGGTGACGGTGACCGAGTCGCCGACCTCGAAGTCCAGCACCTGGACCTCGACCTTGCGCTGCGGAGCGGGCTTGCCCTCGGCCTCGGCGGCCTCGCGGGCGGCCTTCTCCTCGGCCTCGGGGGCGAGCATCTTGACGATCTCGTCCAGGGTCAGCGGGTACGGGTCGTAGGCGTTGCCCACGAAGCCGGTGACGCCGGGGGTGTTGCGGACGACGCCCCAGGACTCGTTCGTCAGGTCCATGCGGACGAGGACGTAGCCCGGGAGCTTGTTCTGCTTGATCGTCTTGCGGTCGCCGTTCTTGATCTGGACGACCTCTTCCTGCGGCACCTCGGCCGCGAAGATGTAGTCCTCGACGTTCAGCGAGACGGCGCGCTGCTCCAGGTTGGTTTTCACGCGGTTCTCGTAGCCGGCGTAGGTGTGGATGACGTACCACTCACCGGGAAGCGTGCGGAGTTCCTCGCGCAGGGCGGCGACGGGGTCGACCGGCTCGGCCGGCTCCTCTTCCTCGGTCGCCTCAGCCTCAGCCTCGTCCTCAGCCGTCTCGGCCTCGGCCGCCTCGTCCTCGACGTGTACGGCGGTTTCCTCGGCGGGCTCACCCTCGGCGGCGTCGGCAGCCTCGACCTCGTCCAGGTCGTCGTCGGCACCCTCGACGATCTCGAGCTCGTCTTCCACGGACTCGACCGGCTCGATGGCGTCGTTCACGTTCGGGTCAGACACGGTGGCTGCTTCTTCCTGGATACATGGGGTGGAACGCGCGAATAGGGGCGCCGGGTACGGCGCCCTTCGCTTTCGGCTCAGCCGAAGACGTACTTGGCGGCCTTGTCGAGTCCGAAGTCAATCAGAGTCACCAGGCCGATCATGATGACGACGAAGATGATCACGACGGTCGTGTACGTCGTCAGCTGGTTGCGCGAGGGCCAGACGACCTTGCGGAGTTCCGCGACGATCTGGCGGTAGAAGAGCGCGAGCCGCTTCAGCGGGCCCTTCTTTGCGCGCTTGCCGCCCTTGCGGCCCTGCTTCTTCGGCGTCTCGTCCTGGGCATCAGGCGTGTCGATGGAGCCCACGGCGTCCGTCATTCGTCCTCACCTGATTCCGGGTCGTGGCCGTGCCGCGCCCGGTCTGAGCCGCACGGCGCATTGCTGCTTGTACGTACATGCGCACACATCCTGGCGAAGGTGTGTGTAGCAGGGCCGGAGGGACTTGAACCCCCAACCGCTGGTTTTGGAGACCAGTGCTCTACCAATTGAGCTACGACCCTTTGGTTCTCCCCAAACGTACCGCATCCGCCCGGATGCTCGGTGTGCACCGGATGAGCGCGGCCTGTATGAGGCCAACGAGGTGAGAGTGTACGTGTTCTGCGGCCGGGCGTCGAACAGAAAGTGCCCGTAGGGGCTTTGTCGGTGACGGTGTGGCCGAAGATCACCCTGGCCGCGGGCCGGTTCCGGACGCTTGTTCAGCGATCGGCCCGGTGTTGTTCAGTCCGTGAAACCCGCGTGCCGGGCAGGTTTCCGGTCTGAAACGATGGGGCCCATGAGCCCTGCAACCCCTCCCACCGAGCGTCGGGTCTCCGCCCGAGTCGGCGCGATCTCCGAGTCCGCCACCCTCGCCGTGGACGCCAAGGCCAAGGCCCTCAAGGCCGCCGGACGTCCGGTGATCGGCTTCGGCGCCGGCGAGCCCGACTTCCCGACCCCGGACTACATCGTCGAGGCCGCGATCGAGGCCTGCAAGAACCCGAAGTACCACCGCTACACGCCCGCGGGCGGCCTGCCCGAGCTGAAGGCCGCGATCGCCGCGAAGACGCTGCGCGACTCCGGCTACGAGGTCGACCCGTCGCAGATCCTGGTCACCAACGGCGGCAAGCAGGCGATCTACGAGGCCTTCGCCGCGATCCTCGACCCGGGCGACGAGGTCATCGTCCCGGCGCCGTACTGGACGACGTACCCGGAGTCGATCCGGCTGGCCGGCGGTGTGCCGGTGGACGTCGTCGCGGACGAGACGACCGGCTACCGGGTGAGCGTGGAGCAGCTGGAAGCGGCGCGCACGGAGAAGACGAAGGTCGTCCTCTTCGTCTCGCCGTCGAACCCGACCGGCGCGGTCTACAGCGAGCAGGACACCGAGGCGATCGGCCGCTGGGCCGCGGAGCACGGGCTGTGGGTGCTGACGGACGAGATCTACGAGCACCTGGTGTACGGCGACGCGGCGTCCGTGTCGCTGCCCGCGCTGCTGCCCGAGCTGCGCGACAAGTGCATCGTGGTCAACGGGGTGGCCAAGACGTACGCCATGACGGGCTGGCGGGTGGGCTGGATCATCGGCCCGAAGGACGTGGTGAAGGCGGCGACGAACCTCCAGTCGCACGCCACGTCGAACGTGTCGAACGTCGCCCAGGTGGCGGCGCTGGCCGCGGTCTCCGGCGACCTGGACGCGGTCGCGAAGATGCGCGAGGCCTTCGACCGGCGCCGCAGGACGATCGTGCGGATGCTCAACGAGATCGACGGCGTGGTGTGCCCGGAGCCGGAGGGCGCCTTCTACGCGTACCCGTCGGTGAAGGGTCTGCTCGGCAAGGAGATCCGCGGCAAGCGCCCGCAGGACTCGGTCGAGCTGGCCGCGCTGATCCTGGAGGAGGCCGAGGTAGCGGTCGTACCCGGCGAGGCCTTCGGCACTCCGGGCTATCTGCGCCTGTCGTACGCCCTGGGTGACGAGGATCTCGTCGAGGGTGTCTCGCGGATCCAGAAGCTGCTGGCGGAGGCCCGCGACTGACGGTTCCTTCCGGCCTGGGGCACATACCGATGTCGGTATGTGCCCCATTCGTTTGTGCGAGCAAGACCACTAACGGGGAAAGCGCTACCGGGAGGGCGGGAACGTACGGCAGGATCCTGGGATGGAGCGTGTACGTGATGTCTCTGAGCTGCCGAAAGCCCATCTGCACCTGCACTTCACCGGCTCGATGCGGCCCACCACCCTGCTGGAGCTGGCCGACAAGTACGGCGTGCGGCTGCCCGAGGCGCTGACCGATGCGCTGACGAGCGGGGAGCCGCCGAGACTGCGGGCTACGGACGAGCGGGGCTGGTTCCGCTTCCAGCGGCTGTACGACTCGGCGCGCTCGTGTCTGCGGGAGCCCGAAGACATCCAGCGGCTGGTGCGGGAGGCCGCGGAGGAGGACATCAAGGACGGCTCGGGGTGGCTGGAGATCCAGGTCGACCCGACGTCGTACGCCCCTCGGCTGGGCGGTCTGATCCCGGCGCTGGAGGTCATCCTGGACGCGGTGGACTCGGCGATGCGGGAGACCGGGCTCGGGATGCGGGTGCTGGTCGCCGCGAACCGGATGAAGCATCCGCTGGACGCCCGCACGCTGGCCCGGCTGGCGGTGCGGTACGCGGACCGGGGTGTGGTCGGCTTCGGGTTGTCGAACGACGAACGGCGGGGCATGGCGCGGGACTTCGACCGCGCGTTCCACATCGCGCGCGAGGGCGGCCTGCTGTCGGCTCCGCACGGCGGTGAGCTGACCGGCCCGGCGTCGGTGCGGGACTGCCTGGACGACCTGCACGCGAACCGGATCGGGCACGGTGTGCGGGCGGCGGAGGACCCGCGGCTGCTGAAGCGGCTGGCCGACCGGGGGATCACCTGCGAGGTGTGCCCGGCGTCGAATGTGGCCCTCGGCGTCTACGAGGAACCGGAGGACATCCCGCTGCGGACGCTGTTCGAGGCGGGCGTCCCGATGGCGCTGGGCGCCGACGACCCGCTGCTCTTCGGCTCCCGGCTGGCCGCCCAGTACGAGCTGGCCCGCCGCCACCACGCCTTCACGGACGCCGAGTTGGCGGAGCTGGCCCGCCAGTCGGTACGGGCGTCCGCGGCGCCGGAGGATGTGCGGCGCAAGCTGCTGTCGGGCATCGACGACTGGCTGACGGCGTAGCTCAGGCGGTGCGCCTCATGCGGTGACGCCGGCCAGGAGCGTGCGGGCGAGCCGCCGGGCGAAGGTGTCCAGGGGCGGCCGTACGCCTTCCGGTGTCGCGTCGTAGGCGAACGCGCGCTGGGCGCAGGCGCCGAGGAGCAGGGACGCGGCCGCGAAGGTGTCGGCGTCGGCGCGGATGCGGCCCGCGTCCCGCTCCGCGCGAAGGTAGGCGTCCAGGCCCTCGATGGGCTTGTGCGGCCCCATGCCCATCTGCCGCATCGCGTCGTCGTGCCGTCGCTTCAGCTGGGTCTCGGCATACAGCGAGGCGGCGATCGGGAAGCTCTGCTCGTAGAACAGGGCGGCCTGGCGGGCGATCTCGGTGAGGTTCTCCTCCAGCGTGTGCCGGCCCGGTTCGGCGGCGAGGCTGGTCAGGAGGGGGCCGAGGCGAGGCAGGCGCTCGGCGAGGACGCGGATGAACAGGTCCTCCTTGCTCGCGAAGTGCTTGTAGAGCGCGGCCTCCGAGCAGCCGGCCGCCTTGGCGATCTCCTTGGTGGTGGCGCGGGCCAGGCCGAGGGTGAGCATCAGCTCGTGGGCGGCGTCGAGGATGCGGACGCGGGCGGGTTCGCGGGCGGGTTCGCGGGCGGGTTTCTGCACGGATTCCACGAGGGCGGACCTTACCGGGGTTGACGGGTGGGTGAGTACTTACCCACTCTGGAGTCAGGCAGGGTGAGTGAACACTCACCCACCCCGTCGTGGAGACCAGATCGCGGAGACGAGATTGCGGAGACGGGAGAACCACTCATGAACCTCACGGTTTTCGGTGCCACCGGCGGCATCGGGCAGGAGATCGTCCGGCAGGCGCTGACCGCCGGGCACCAGGTGACGGCGGTCGTACGGGATCCCGCGCGGCTTGCGGTGACGGGCGCGGGCCTGGAGGTGTTCCGGGCGGACATGACCGACCCGGAAGCGCTGCGCCCCGCGGTGTCCGGCCGGGACGCGGTCCTTTCGGGACTCGGCGCGCGCAGCCGTAAGGACGCCGGTGTCGCCGCCCGTCTCACGCGCACGGTGCTGCGGGCCATGGAGGCGGAGGGCACGCGGCGGCTGCTGGTGGTGAGCGCGGCTCCGCTCGGGCCCGCGCCGGAGGGGGACGGCCCCCTCGATCGCGCCGCGCGCGGTCTGGTCTCCGCGATCCTCAAGGACGTCTACGACGACCTCAGGGAGATGGAGGCGGAGCTCACCCGCAGCGCGGTCGACTGGACCTCGGTGCGACCGCCCCGGCTCCAGGACAAACCGCTCACCGGCAGGTACCGCACGGTCGTCGGCGGGACTCCGGCCAAGGGCCGCTTCATCGGCCGCGCGGACGTGGCCCACGCGATGCTGGCAATGACGGACGAGGCGGGGACGGTGAAGCAGGGGGTGGGTGTCGCCTACTGATCCTTGAAGGGCGGGGTGGCCCTTACAAGGTCACGCCCACGGTCACCGGTTCGTTGACCAGCGTGATCCCGAAGGCCTCGCGGACACCGGTGACGACCTCACGGGCGAGCGCCAGCAGGTCCTCGGTGTTCGCCTCGCCGCGGTTGGTGAGGGCGAGGGTGTGCTTGGTGGAGATGCGGGCCGGGCCGGTGCCGTAGCCCTTGGTGAAGCCGGCCTTGTCGATCAGCCAGGCGGCGGAGGTCTTGGTGTGGCCGTCGCCCGCGGGATAGGCGGGCGGCTCCACGCCGTCGCCGAGCCGGGCGTGCACGCGCGCGTGGAACTCGGCGAACTCCGCGTCGGTGAGGATCGGGTTGGTGAAGAAGGAGCCGGCGGACCAGGTGTCGTGGTCCTCGGGGTCCAGGACCATGCCCTTGCCGGTGCGGAGCTTGAGCACGGTCTCACGGGCGGCGGTGAGGGGCACGCGGTCGCCGGGGTCGACGCCGAGCGCGCGGGCCGTCTCGGCGTACTTGACGGGCGCGGAGAGGCCGTCGGCGTCCTCCAGTTGGAGGCGGACGCGCAGGACGACGTAGCGCTCGGGGTCGGCCTTGAAGCGGCTGTGACGGTACGAGAAGGCGCAGTCGGTGTTGTGGAGGGTGACCGTCTCGCGGGTCGTTCGGTCGTAGGCGACGACCTCGGTGATCGTCGAGGAGACCTCCTGGCCGTACGCGCCGACGTTCTGGATCGGGGTCGCGCCTGCCGAGCCGGGGATGCCGGCCAGGCACTCGATGCCGGCGAGTCCGGCCTCTACGGTGCGGGCGACTGCGTCCGTCCATACCTCGCCGGCGGCCAGTTCGAGCGTGGTGCCGGTGAGTTCGAAGCCTTGGGTGGCGATGCGCAGGGCCGTGCCGTCGAAGCCCTTGTCGCCGATGACCAGGTTCGAGCCGCCGCCGATGAGCAGCAGGGGCGTTCCGTTGTCGTCGGCTTCCCGTACGACGGCGACCACCTCGGCGTCGGTCGTCGCGGTGACCAGGCGGGTGGCGGGGCCGCCCAGCCGGAAGGTGGTCAGGGGGGCGAGGGGGGCGTCGTGGAGTTCCTGCACGGGCTCAAGAGTACGAGACGGTGGGTGGGGGCTTCGGTGCGATGCCTCCCGGCGGGGGGCGCGGGTGGGTGGGGGTGCGCGTAGCGCCTTCGGTGTGGGTAAGGGGCGCCCGCCATGGCGGGCGCCCCTTACCGAAGACCATGCTCAGGCCAGCCGGACGACCGCCCGTGACATCCCCAGCACCTTCTGCCCCGCGCTCGTGACGGTCAGGTCGACGCGGACCGTGTCGTCGTCGAGCTTGGCCGCGACCTTGCCGGCGACCTCGATCGTGGCGCCCTGGTCGTCGTTCGG
The DNA here is from genome assembly GCF_036014015.1 of Streptomyces sp. NBC_00457. Classification (NCBI taxonomy): domain Bacteria; kingdom Bacillati; phylum Actinomycetota; class Actinomycetes; order Kitasatosporales; family Streptomycetaceae; genus Streptomyces; species Streptomyces sp. NBC_00457. Next base: position 4,653,943 of record NZ_CP107905.1, read on the forward strand.
GACGACGACGGGGCGGGTGAAGCGGACGCCGTACTCGACGACCGCGGCCGGGTCGCCGGTCCAGTCGGTGACCACGCGGATCGCCTCGGCCATGGTGAACATGCCGTGCGCGATGACGTCCGGCAGCCCGACCTCCTTGGCGAACTTCTCGTTCCAGTGGATCGGGTTGAAGTCCCCGGAGGCGCCCGCGTACCGAACGAGGGTGGCGCGGGTCACGGGAAAGGACTGGGCCGGCAGCTCGGTGCCGACCTCCACGTCCTCGTACGAGATCTTCGCGGTCACTCTCAGTCCCCCTCTGCGGCGCGCGCCACGAGCTTGGTCCAGGCGGTGACGACGTGCTCGCCCGCCTCGTCGTGGACCTCGCCGCGGATGTCCAGGATGTCGTTGCCCGCCATGGACTTGATCGCCTCGATGGTGGACGTGACCGTGAGCCGGTCGCCGGCGCGCACCGGGCGGACGTAGGAGAACTTCTGGTCGCCGTGCACCACCCGGCTGTAGTCCAGGCCCAGTTGGGGGTCGGCGGTGACCTGTCCCGCGGCCTTGAAGGTGATCGAGAAGACGAAGGTCGGCGGGGCGATCACATCGGCGTGACCCAGCGCCTTGGCGGCCTCCGGGTCCGTGTACGCCGGGTTGGTGTCCCCCACGGCCTCCGCGAACTCGCGGATCTTCTCCCGGCCCACCTCATAGGGATCGGTGGGCGGATAGGTCCGCCCCACGAAGGACTGGTCGAGCGCCATGGGCTCGGCACCTCCTGATAGTTCAGCTGGTCCTGCTGGCCTGCTGGTCCTGCTGTTGCCGTTGTCGCCGTTGCTGCCGTCCGAGCGGTTGCCGGCTGGTGCAGTTACCGGTCCGCGCGGTTACCGGTCGGTTCCGGTCGGTGGAACGACGCGAGGCCGCCCCCGATGTGGGGACGGCCTCGTCGTACGAGCCTGATTTATCGCGTTTCGCGGTGCGCGGTGTGCGCGTTGCAACGCGGGCAGTGCTTCTTCATCTCCAGTCGGTCCGGGTTGTTACGCCGGTTCTTCTTGGTGATGTAGTTCCGCTCCTTGCACTCCACGCAGGCCAGCGTGATCTTCGGGCGGACGTCGGTGGCAGCCACAGGAGTGCTCCTTGACGAACGGATGGGACGATTAACGCATAAAAGAGTAGCCGATCGAAGGACCGACCCCACAATCGGCTACTGTCAGTAGCGGTGACCGGACTTGAACCGGTGACACAGCGATTATGAGCCGCTTGCTCTACCGACTGAGCTACACCGCTGTGATGTGATCGGTTCCCGCCTCGCGGCGAGAACCTCCCACACCGGAGCCCCAATACGGAATCGAACCGTAGACCTTCTCCTTACCATGGAGACGCTCTACCGACTGAGCTATTGGGGCGAGCGATGAAGACATTACACGCTCGGCCGCCGTTCACCCAAATCCGTTTCGCGGCACCCTGTCCCGTCCCGAACGCAGGTCCGCCACGCGCGCGTGAAGCGTCCCCGCGCGCCTCTCCCGTTCGGCGGACCACGCCGGTACGACTAATGCGCTCCTGCGCGTCGCGCGCGGATCGCCGCCCTAGGCTCGACTCACTCTGTGTGATCTTGCGTCCTCCGCGCAGTCCCCGAGCCACTGGAGCGCGATGCCCGACAGCCAGCCGCAGCCGCCCCCTTCGTCGCCGTCCGCTTCGGGCTCGTCGTCAGCTTCGGGCTCGTGGGGTTCAACGGGCCCATCCGGGCAGACCGAATCAGCGTCCCTGCTGCTGTGCGGTGCGCGCCTCACCGACGGCCGGACGGTGGACGTACGGCTGGGCGGCGAGCGAATCGAGGCGGTCGGTACCGCCGGGAGCCTGACGGCGGAGGGTGCGCCCGGCCCGGGCGCGCGGGTGGATCTCGGCGGCTATCTGCTGCTGCCCGCCCCGGCCGAGCCGCACGCCCACGCCGACACCGCGCTGTCGGCGGACGAGGGCGGTCCGGTCTCGTACGACCCCCAGGACGTCCAGCGCCGGGCGACCGAGGCCGCGCTGCTGCAGCTCGGACACGGGGCGACCGCGCTGCGCGCGCACGTGCGCGTGGGTGACGTGCAGGGGCTGGGCGCGCTGGGCGCCGTACTGCAGGCTCGGCGATCGCTGCGCGGGCTCACCGAGCTGATGACGGTGGCCATGCCCCGTGTGCTGACCGGCCGCGCCGGGGCGGACGGACTCGCGATACTGCGGGACGCGGCGAAGATGGGCGCCTCCGTGGTGGGCGGCTGCCCGGATCTGGACCCCGATCCGACGGGCTACGTCGAGGCTGTCCTGGAGGTCGCCACCGAGCACGGCTGCCCCGTCGACCTGCACACGGACGCCACCGACCCGGCTCGTCTCGCCCGCCTCGCGACCATGGCCGGCGGGCTGCGCCCCGGGGTCACGCTCGGCCCGTGCGGGGGCCTCGGCCGACTGCCCTCCGAGGTGGCCGCCCGTACCGCCGACCAGCTCGCCGCGGCCGGAGTGACGGTGGCGTGCCTGCCCCAGGGCGGCTGCGGGGGCGTGGACCGCCGGGGCACCGCTCCGGTACGGCTGCTGCGCTCGGCCGGCGTACGGGTGGCCGCGGGCAGCGGGTCGCTCCGTGACGTCTCCAACCCGGTCGGCCGCGGCGACCCGCTGGAGGCCGCGTATCTGCTCGCCTCGCGCTACGGGCTGCGCCCCGAGGAGGCCTACGACGCGGTGAGCACCACCGCTCGTGCGGTGCTCGGCCTGCCCGAGGTCCGTGTGGAGGCGGGATTCCCGGCCGAACTGCTCGCTGTGCGGGGCGACGGGCTGGCGAGCGCGCTGTCGCTGGCGTACAGCCGGATCGTGGTGCACCGGGGGCGCGTGGTGGCACGGACGAGCGCGGTGCGGGAGTACTGCAACTCGACGGTGGCGGTGGAGCTGGGGTTGCCTCGGCAGGGGCGCGGGGAGTTGTCGTGAGGGTGGGGGTGGTGAGGGTGCACGCGGGCCGGGTCGGGATCGGAATTGAGGTCGGGATTGAGGTCGGGGCGTGCGCGGGTGCTGTGTGCGCCCTGATGTGGGGCGCGTGACCGTGGTGCGGGCGCTGCGGATGCGGAGCGTGGGGCATTGATAGGCGCCCGGCGCACGATCCGGGGAGTGCGCGCCGTGGGGCGTGGCTGAAGTCGTGCGGCATGGGCGGCCGTCCGGGCGTACGGTCGGAAGCATGCGCATTGTCATCGCTGGGGGTCATGGTCAGATCGCGCTGCGGCTGGAGCGACTGCTCGCCGCGCGCGGAGACGAGGCGGCAGGGATCATCCGCCACGCCGAACAGGGCGACGATCTGAGAGAAGCCGGCGCCGAACCGATCCTGCTGGACCTGGAGTCGGCCTCGGTCGAGGAGGCCGCGGCCCATCTGCAGGGCGCGGACGCGGCGGTCTTCGCGGCCGGCGCGGGCCCCGGCAGCGGGGCGGCCCGCAAGGACACGGTCGACCGGGACGCGGCGATCCTGTTCGCGGACGCGGCGGTCCGGGCGGGCGTACGACGTCACGTGGTCGTGTCGTCGATGGGCGCGAACCCGGCACATGAAGGAAGCGAGGTCTTCGACGTGTATCTGCGCGCCAAGGGCGAGGCCGACGCGCACGTACAGAGCCTCGACGCCCTCGACTGGACGATCCTGCGCCCCGGCATGCTCACGAACGACGCCGGTACCGGTCTCGTACGCCTGGAGGCCCACACGGGCCGCGGCGCGATCCCGCGCGACGATGTGGCCGCCGTACTGGCGGAACTCGTGGACACTCCGGCGACGGCAGGCCTGACCCTGGAGCTGGTCAGCGGGTCGGCACCGGTGGCGGTCGCGGTGAAGTCGGTGGCGGGCAACTGAGGGGCGGCTGCGGGGTCGGAGCAGCCCCGCGCCCCTCAGAAGAGCGGCAGCTGCCCGGGAAACTCGGGGACGACGTACCCGTCCAACGACGGCTGGGTCGCCCCGAGTTCCGCGAATCTGCGTGAACCGGAGCAGGACACCAGCTCCCCACTCTCCCGCGCCCCCGGCGGATCGTGCCGCGCGAACCTCCCCGCAACGACGGCGATCTCACGCCGGCATTCGGGACACCGTCTGCGAGGAGTGGACATGGGGCCAGTGTGCCCCGGCAGAGCACCCTGCCAACGAAGAGACCCCCTCCGTCTGCGTTTCCGCAGTTCGGAGAGGGTCTCGTTTTCACTGTGGCGGCGCCAGGATTCGAACCTGGGAAGGCTGAGCCGGCAGATTTACAGTCTGCTCCCTTTGGCCGCTCGGGCACACCGCCGGGGTTGCTGCCGTTCGAACCGCTTTTCGGCGGTGCTCGCTGGCAACGACGTAAACAATACCCGATGGACAGGGGTGCTTCGCCACCCGATTGATCGGCGCTCGGGGGACGGTGGGTGGCTAGGCTTATGCGGATGCGGCCCGGGACGACGCCGGGCTCGGCGGCCCCACGTACGCCGATACGCACCCGATACGCACCCCGATACAAGGAGCCACAGGACATGGCCGACTCCAGTTTCGACATCGTCTCGAAGGTCGAGCGGCAGGAGGTCGACAACGCCCTCAACCAGGCCGCCAAGGAGATCTCGCAGCGCTACGACTTCAAGGGCGTGGGTGCCTCGATCTCGTGGTCCGGTGACAAGATCCTGATGGAGGCGAACTCCGAGGACCGGGTGAAGGCTGTCCTCGACGTCTTCCAGTCCAAGCTGATCAAGCGTGGGATCTCGCTGAAGGCCCTGGACGCGGGCGAGCCCCAGCTGTCCGGCAAGGAGTACAAGATCTTCGCGTCGATCGAGGAGGGCATCTCCCAGGAGAACGCGAAGAAGGTGGCGAAGATCATTCGCGACGAGGGTCCGAAGGGCGTGAAGGCCCAGGTTCAGGGCGAGGAGCTGCGGGTCAGCTCGAAGAGCCGTGATGACCTGCAGGCCGTCATCGCTCTGCTGAAGGGCAAGGACTTCGACTTCGCGCTGCAGTTCGTGAACTACCGGTAAGTCGCGCCTGTGACGCCGTACGCGGAAGGGTGGGCACCGAGTGGTGCCCACCCTTCTCGCCTGCTGGCTGCGGTCGGGAGAAGCGCTCAGTCGCGCGAGTTGCCGAACAGGAGGCGGTAGGCGACCAGCAGGACCAGGGAGCCGCCGATCGCCGCGGCCCAGGTCGTGGTGTCGTAGAAGTCCTTGGTGATCGGGTGGTCCAGCCAACGGGCCGATATCCAGCCGCCGATGAACGCGCCCGCGATGCCGATCACGGTCGTACCGATGAAGCCGCCCGGGTCACGGCCCGGCAGCAGGAACTTGGCGATGGCTCCGGCCAACAGTCCCAGGATGATCCAGCCAACGATGATCATGCCGTGAACCTGCCCCTTCGTGCTGTGCCCGCACTGTCCCTGCGCTGTGATGTGGGTCCCGTCGGGCCGGTTGTACTGGTCGCGCGCGTGTTCGTGCCTTGTTGACGGAGAGGACGTCACCGGTGCACCCGGCGGTTGCACTGATCAGTAGGGTGCGGTGCGTGACGACTTCCAGCTCTGAACTACGGCGCACCCTGGGTGTGGGGGACGCCGTGCTCATCGGCCTGGGTTCGATGGTCGGAGCCGGGATCTTCGCCGCCCTGGCGCCCGCCGCACACGCCGCCGGGTCCGGGCTGCTGCTCGGGCTGGGCATCGCCGCCGTGGTCGCCTACTGCAACGCCACGTCGTCGGCGCGGCTGGCCGCGCTGTATCCGGCCTCGGGCGGCACGTATGTGTACGGGCGCGAGCGGCTCGGGGAGTTCTGGGGTTATCTCGCCGGCTGGTCGTTCGTGGTCGGCAAGACGGCGTCCTGTGCGGCGATGGCGCTCACCGTGGGCGCGTACGTCTGGCCGGAGCAGGCGCACGCCGTGGCGGTCGCGGCCGTGGTGGCGCTGACCGCGGTGAACTATGGCGGGGTCCAGAAGTCGGCCTGGCTGACCCGGGTGATCGTGGCTGTCGTGCTGGCTGTCCTCGCTTCCGTGGTGGTCGTGTGCCTGGGGTCCGGGGACTCCGACGCCGGGCGGCTGGACATCGGGGCCTCCGGGGGGCTGGGCGGGGTGCTTCAGGCGGCGGGTCTGCTGTTCTTCGCGTTCGCCGGGTACGCGCGGATCGCGACCCTCGGTGAGGAGGTACGGGATCCCGCGCGCACCATCCCCCGTGCCATCCCGCTGGCTCTGGGCATCGCACTGGTGGTGTACGCGTGTGTGGCGGTGGCTGTCCTTTCCGTGCTGGGAGCGGGCGCTCTGGGCGACGCGGCCGCGCCACTGGCCGACGCGGTGCGGGCGGCGGGGGTTCCGGGGCTGGTGCCGGTGGTGCGGGTGGGTGCTGCCGTGGCCGCGCTGGGTTCGCTGCTCGCCCTGATCCTCGGTGTCTCGCGTACGACGCTCGCGATGGCGCGGGACCGGCATCTGCCCGGCGCGCTGGCGGCCGTCCATCCGCGCTTCCAGGTGCCGCACCGGGCGGAGCTGGCCGTGGGCGCGGTGGTCGCGGTCCTGGCCGCCACGGTGGATGTACGCGGCGCGATCGGGTTCTCCTCCTTCGGTGTGCTGGTCTACTACGCGGTGGCCAACGCGTCGGCCTGGACGCTCCGATCGGCACCCTTGACCCGGGTGGTGCCGGCGGTCGGGCTGCTCGGGTGTGCGGTGCTGGCGTTCGCGTTGCCGGTGGTCTCAGTGGTCGTGGGTGCGGGCGTGCTGACCTTGGGCGTGGCGGCGTATGGCGTACGGCGACGGTGGGTTGCCGGGCGGTAGGTGCGCGGTCTGGGTGGCCCGGCGGTAGTGCGCAGTGGGCCCGTGGCCCTGCGAGGCGGGTTACGGCATCGACGCCGTGCGTATGCGGAAGTCGGCCCAAGGGGCCAGCTCCAGCTCTTCGTTCATCTCGGCGTGCCAAGCCGTGCGTGCCTTGGCCGCCACCCGTGTCAGCAACTGCTCGATCTCGGTCATGAGTTCATGATGCAAGCCGCCACTGACAATCGGGCGAGGCTGTGGACAACCGTCGGGCTGTGGATAACTGGCGGTCGGAGGCGGCGCGATTGTCGCCTCTGCCCTACCGGACCGGTTGCCGCCTCTGCCCTACCAACGCGACGAGAACGGCTGGTCCGTCGACACGATTTCGCGGCCCAGCGGGAGCAGCGACACCGGGATGAGCTTGAAATTGGCGATGCCGAACGGGATGCCGATGATCGTGACGCACAGGGCGATGCCGGTGACGATGTGGGCCAGGGCGAGCCACCAGCCCGCGAGGACCAGCCACAGGACGTTGCCGACGCAGGAGGGGGCGCCGGCGTCGCGGCGCTCGACCGTCGTGTACCCGAAGGGCCAGAGGGCGTAGACGCCGATACGAAACGCGGCGACACCGAACGGGATGCCGATGATGGTGATGCACAGCAGCAGGCCCGCGAGCAGGTAGCCGAGGAACAGCCAGAAGCCGCTCAGGACGAGCCAGATGACGTTGAGGATTGTCTTCACTGGGGGCGACCTGCCATCTTCTCGAGCCGGGCGATGCGTTCGGCCATCGGCGGATGTGTCGAGAACATCTTGGAGAATCCCTGACCGGGCCGGAAGGGGTTCGCGATCATCATGTGGCTCGCCGTCTCGATGCGGGGTTCGGGCGGCAGCGGGAGCTGCTTGGTGCCCGTCTCGAGCTTGCGCAGGGCGCTGGCGAGGGCCAGGGGATCGCCGGTGAGCTGGGCGCCGGATGCGTCCGCCTCGTACTCCCTGGAGCGGCTGATGGCCAGTTGGATGAGGGTGGCGGCGAGCGGGCCCAGGATCATGATCAGCAGCATGCCGAGGAGGCCGGGTCCGTCGTCGTCATCGGAGCGGCCGATCGGGATCAGCCAGGCGAAGTTGACGAGGAACATGATCACCGAGGCGAGCGCGCCGGCGACCGACGAGATCAGGATGTCGCGGTTGTAGACGTGGCTGAGTTCGTGGCCGATGACGCCGCGCAGTTCGCGCTCGTCGAGGATGCGCAGGATGCCTTCGGTGCAGCACACGGCCGCGTTGCGCGGGTTGCGGCCGGTCGCGAAGGCGTTCGGCGCCTCCGTCGGGGAGATGTACAGGCGGGGCATGGGCTGGCGGGCCTGGGTGGAGAGGTCACGGACCATGCGGTACAGGGCCGGGGCCTCGAATTCGCTCACCGGGCGGGCGCGCATCGCGCGTAGCGCGAGCTTGTCGCTGTTCCAGTACGCGTACGCGTTGGTCCCGAGGGCGATCACGACCGCGACGATGAGCCCCATACGGCCGAAGAGGCTACCGATGACGATGATGAGTGCGGACAGTCCCCCGAGGAGTACTGCGGTCCTGAGCCCGTTGTGCCGGCGGTGCACGGTACGCCCTCCAAGTGGTGCGGCAGGGGAACCCTTTGCTTGTCGATGTCCGAAGCCACTGGTGCCGTGGTGTCACGTCCAGTGGACCCTCCCGTACTGGTCAACGCCAGGCGAGGATGACTAGTTCCCTTGTGCGTGCGGCGGCGGGCGTGGGCCGTCCGGGTGAGGTCCGTGTGCTCAGAAGAGGCCGGTGTCGGCGAAGCGCAGGACCACCTGGGGCGCTCCGGAGAGAGCGATGCCGAGTGCGGCGGTGATGGTGATCGCCGCGGTGACGGGTGCGGGCACCCGGTGCTCGACGGGCTCGCCCTCCGGGGCGCGGAAGAGCAGGGCCGTCCACTGGAGGTAGTAGAACAGCGCGATGACTACGTTGACGGCCATCACCACGGCGAGCCAGCCGAGGCCCGCGTCGACGGCCGCGGAGAAGACGGTGACCTTGGCGAAGAGGCCGATGATGCCCGGGGGCAGTCCGGCGAGGCAGAGCAGGAAGAAGGCCAGGAGGAGGGCGGAGAGGGGGTTCTTCGCGTACAGGCCGCGGTAGTCGGTGATGCGGTTGAGGGGTCTTGTACGGCCCACCAGTGCGGCCACCGCGAAGGCGCCGAGGTTCACGGCGGCGTACATGAGCGCGTAGGCGACGGTGGAGCCGATGGACTTCTCGGCGTCGTCGGAGTACGCGGCGGCGGCGATCGGCACGAGCAGATAGCCGGCCTGGCCGACGGACGACCAGGCGAGCAGTCGTACGGCGCTGTACGCGCGCGTGGCCTGCTGGCGCAGGGCGCCGACGTTACCGACGGTCATGGTCAGGGCGGCCAGCGCGGCGAGTGCCGGGCCCCAGACGTCGGCGTACGACGGCAGCGCGATGACCGTGACGAGGATCAGGCCGGAGAAGCCGACCGCCTTGCCGACGACCGACAGATAGGCGGCGACCGGCAGCGGCGCTCCGATGTAGGTGTCGGGAACCCAGAAGTGGAAGGGCACGGCGGCCGTCTTGAAGGCGAAGCCGACGAGGGTGAGGACGACGCCGGTCTGGGTGAGGGTGACGAGCTGTCCGTCGACATCCTGGATCCGGTCGGCGATCTGGGTGAGGTAGAGGGTGCCGGTGGAGGCGTACACGAAGCTGATGCCCATGAGGCTGACCGCGGTCGCGGTCACCGAGGACAGGAAGAACTTCAGCGCCGCCTCGGAGGACTTCCGGTCGCCGTGGCGGAGGCCGACGAGGGCGAAGGCAGGCAGGGAGGCTACTTCCAGGGCGACGATGAGGGTCGCCAGGTCGCGGGAGGCGGGCAGGAGGGCGGCGCCGGCCGCGGAGGACAGGAGCAGGAACCAGAACTCCCCTTCGGGGAGTCCCTTGTTGGCGTCCTTCAGGGCCGTCACCGACAGCAGGGCGGCCAGGAGGGCGCCGCCGAGGACCAGGAACTGGATGACGAGGGTGAAGCGGTCGGCCGTATAGCTGCAGATGTCCGGGGCGCCAGTCAGGCAGAAGGTGCTCCGGTCGCCGTCCAGGAGGGGCAGCAACAGGGCGGCGGAGGCGGCGAGGCCCGCGACCGACACCCAGCCGAGCAGTGTCTTCCGGGTCTCGGCGAGGAACAGGTCGGCCACGAGGACGACGAGTCCGACGACTGCCGTGACGGTGGGCGGCGCGATGGCGAGCCAGTCGACGGACTGGACGAGGGACTCGGCCAGTGGCTGGGCCAGGGCGCTCATCGGGTGCCTCCTGCGAGGAGCTGCTGCACGGCCGGGTCGGTCAGACCGAGGAGGGCCTTCGGCCACAGCCCGGCGATGACGGTGAGGGCGACGAGCGGGGTCCAGGCCGCGAACTCGTAGCTCTGGACGTCGGCGAGCTTCGGTGCCTCGTGCGGGACGACGCCCATGCAGACGCGGCGGACCACGACGAGCAGGTACGCGGCCGTCAGCAGGGTGCCGAACGCGGCGATCGACATGAAGGTCAGGAACGCCGGGCGGCTGAGTTCGTCGGCGGGGTCGAACGCGCCGAACAGCGCCAGCATCTCGCCCCAGAATCCGGCGAGGCCCGGCAGCCCGAGCGAGGCGACCGCGGCGAAGGCGAGCAGACCGCCGAGGCGGGGTGTCTTGGCGTAGAGCGCGGCGCCGGTCTTGTCGGCGAGGGTGTCGAGGTCGGTCGTGCCCGTGCGGTCCTTCAGCGCGCCGACCAGGAAGAAGAGGAGGCCGGTGATGAGGCCGTGGGCGATGTTGGCGAACAGTGCGCCGTTCACGCCGGTCGGGGTCATCGTAGCGATGCCGAGCAGGACGAAGCCCATGTGGCCGACGGAGGAGTAGGCGATGAGGCGCTTCAGATCGCCTTTCGCGCCCTGCTTGGCGAGGGCGAGGCAGGCCAGCGATCCGTAGATGATCCCGACGACGGCGAACGCGGCGAGATACGGCGCGAAGGTGCGGAAGCCGTCGGGCGTGATGGGCAGCAGAATTCGGACGAACCCGTACGTACCCATCTTCAGCAGGACGCCTGCCAGCAGGACCGAACCCACGGTCGGCGCTGCGGTGTGGGCGTCCGGCAGCCAGCTGTGCAGCGGCCACATCGGCGTCTTGACCGCGAGCCCGATACCGATCGACAAAACGGCGATGACCTGCACGGATGTGGTCAGCGACCGGCCGTTGTCAGTGGCGAGTGCCACCATGTCGAATGTGCCCGCGTTGATTCCGATCAGCAGCAGGCCGAGCAGCATGACCACGGATCCGAGCAGCGTGTAGAGGATGAACCGCCAGGCCGCCTGGGTCCGGCCCTCGCCGCCCCAGCGGGCGATGAGGAAGTACATCGGGATGAGCACCATCTCGAACGCGAGGAAGAACAGCAGCAGATCGAGGACGGCGAAGGTCGCGAGGGTGCCGGACTCGAGGACGAGCAGCAGTGCGACGAAGGCCTTCGGGGTCGGGCCCGCAGGCATCTTGAAGTAGGAGTAGAGCGCGCAGAGGAAGGTCAGCAGCGCGGTCAGGACCAGAAGGGGGAGGGAAATGCCGTCGATGCCGAGGTGGATCCGTACGTCGAGTGCGGGGATCCAGCTGATGTCCGTGCTGGCCTGCATCTTCGACGGCTGGTCGTGGTCGAAGCCCAGCGTGAGGACGATCGCGGCGATGAGGACCGCGCCGGTCACGGTGACGCCGTGCCGCAGCACGGCCTGCTCGGGTGACTTCCCCTTCAGCCCGGGCGGAGCCGGCAGGAGAGCGGCGGCCGCGCCGAGGAGCGGGCCGACGACGACGAATGCCAGAAGGAACTGCATCACGGACTCGTTGATATCGATCACGCCTGCTCACGCTCCGGTGGCGACGAGGACGGCGGCGACCGCGAGGACGACGGTGCCGGCGAGCAGCGCGCTCACATAGGTCTGCACATTGCCGGTCTGTGCGCGTCGTACGGCGGCACCGAGCCAGCGCGGCAGGGTGCCCGCGCCGCGTACGTAGGTCTCGACGACCTCGCGGTCCAGGAACCGGACGAGGGTGGCTCCGGCCCGGACCGGGCGGACGAAGAGTGCCGAGTACACGGCGTCGAGGTGGAAGCCGACAGCCGCGTGCCGGTGGAGCGGGCCGAGCAGGAGGCGGCCCGGGTCGGCCGGGTCGGGCGCGTAGGCCACATCTCCGTAGGCAGGCGCGTGGCTTGCGATGGCCTCGGCCTCGACCAGTCCGGCGTCGCCTTCGGGGTGGGCCGCGACCGCGCCGATCGGTGTGCGGGCCGCCAGTGCGGTGGTGCGCTGCCAGGCCCCGTAGGTGACGAGTCCGCCGACCACGGCGAGGCCCGTGCCGAGGATGGACGTGGCGAGGGTCGGGGTCAGATCGTCGCCGTCGAACCAGCCGGGCAGCGACTGGTAGGCCAGCCCGCCGATGGCGAGTGACGGCGCGGCGAGCACCCAGAGCACCACGGTCATGGTGAGGGGCTGCCTGCCGTGGTCCGGGGCCTCGGCTCCCCGGCCGCGGAAGGCGAGCAGCCACAGGCGCATCGCGTAGGCGGCGGTGAGCAGGGCTGTGAGCAGGCCGGCGACGAGGATGATCCAGCCCGCGGCGAGGGGGACGCCTTCGGCGTGGCCGGTGGTGATGTGCTCAGCGGCGCCGAGGACGGACTCCTTGGAGAAGAAGCCGCTGAAGGGCGGGATCGCGGCGAGCGCGAGGAGGGCCACGGTCATCGTCCAGTAGGCGTCCGGGACGCGGTCGCGCAGGTCGCGCATCCGGGACATGGCGGCCAGCGAGTTGGTGCCGGCAGCGTGGATGATCACGCCGGCCGCGAGGAACAGCAGCGCCTTGAAGGCGCCGTGCGTGAGGAGGTGAAAGACGGCGGCTCCGCGGTCGCCGACAGCGAGGGCGCCGGTCATGTAGCCGAGCTGGCCGATCGTCGAGTAGGCGAGGACGCGCTTGATGTCGTCCTGGGCGAGCGCGGCCAGCGCCGAGCCGGCCATCGTGACGGCGGCCATGACGGCGAGGACGACCATCGCGGCCTGCGAGGCCTCGAAGACAGGGAGGAGACGGGCGATGAAGTAGACACCGGCGGCGACCATCGTCGCGGCGTGGATCAGCGCGGAGACGGGCGTCGGGCCGGCCATCGCGTCGGGGAGCCAGGTGTGCAGCGGGAACTGCGCCGACTTGCCCGCCACGCCGGCGAGGAGCAGCAGGGCGATCAGGGTCGGATGGTCGAGCGCGCCGGTCGACACGGCACCGAGGATCTTGGTGATCCGGAAGGACCCGGCGTCGGTGGCCAGCGCGAACAGGCCGATCAGGAAGGGGACGTCACCGAGCTTGGTCACCAGGAATGCCTTGAGGGAGGCGGCGCGGGCCTCCGGGGTCTCCCAGTAGTGACCGACCAGGAAGTAGGAGCAGATGCCCATGATCTCCCAGCCGACCAGCAGCACCATCAGGTCGCCGGAGTAGACGACGAGGAGCATCGCGGAGGTGAAGAGGGAGACGAGGGCGGCGTACGAGGGGTAGCGCGGGTCGTCGCGCAGGTAGCCCATCGAGTAGATCTGCACGCAGGAGGCGACGAAGGCGACCAGTACGGCGACGAGGGCGGCGAAGCCGTCGATGTGCAGGGCGAGTTCGATCGGGATCGAGCCCGTGGGGGTCAGTTCGGTGGCCGCGGTCACGGCCTCGTCACCGCCCTGGCGCACGGCGACCAGCACAGCCACAACGAGGGAGGTGAGGACGGGCAGGACGGCGAGCGGGCGGACGAAGCCGGGAGCGCTACGGCCCAGGAGCAGGCCGGCGGCCGCGCCCAGGAACGGGAGGAGGGGGACGAGGACGGCGAGGGTGGTCGTGGTCACGCGGTGGCCTCAGCCTTCTCGGCCGCGCCGGCTGCCGGGCCGTCGGTCTCGGGGCTCTCGGGCTCGTGGCCCTCGGCGGTGTCGCGGAGCTTGTCGATGTCCGCGGTGCCGCGGTTGCGGTGGACGGCGAGGACGATCGCCAGGCCGATGCCGATCTCGGCGGCGGCGATGGCGATGGTGAACAGGGTCAGCGCCTGGCCGGAGTGCAGGGTCTCCTCGGCGGTCCTGCTGAGCCAGACGTCGAAGGCGACGAGGTTGAGGTTGACGGCGTTGAGCATCAGCTCGACGGACATCAGAACCAGGATCGCGTTGCGCCGGGCGAGGACGCCGTAGAGGCCGGTGCAGAAGAGGAGGGCGGAGAGTACGCCGGGATAGGCGAGGTGCATCAGCGGACACCTTCCTCGTCGGAGCCGTCTGCGCGGCCGGCTCCCGTGCCGCTGCGGGCTCCCGTGCCGTTGTCGGACCCCTTGCCTGGGTCGGCTCCCTTGGCTCGGTCGCCCTTGGCTCGGTCGGTTCCCTTGCCGCTCGGGGTGTTCGGGCCGGTGGCCGCGTCCGCCTTTGTCTTGCGGGAGAGGACGATCGCGCCGACCAGGGCGGCGAGGAGGAGGACGGAGAGGGCCTCGAAGGGGAGGACCCAGTTCTGGAAGAGGCTCGCTCCGGTGGCCTCGGTGGAGCCGGCGGCCGGGCCGTCCAGCTCGATCCAGGTCGTGCGGAAGGCGTCGACGACGACCCAGACCAGGGCGGCGGCCGCGGCGACGGCGACGGTGAGGGCGGCCCAGCGGTTGCCGGAGTCGGCGTCCGGGGAGCGGCCGATGGGGGCCCTGGTGAGCATCAGACCGAACAGAAGGAGGACGACGACGGAACCGACGTAGATGAGGACCTGGACCCAGGCGATGAACTCGGCGGTGAGCAGGAGGTATTCCACGGCGAGGCCGCCGAGGGTCACCACCAGCCACAGGGCGGCGTGCACCAGCTGCCGGGTGGTGACGGTGACCAGGGCGGCGCCGAAGGTGACCAGGCCGACGAGGAGGAAGGCGATCTCGACGCCGGTCGGGGAGAGAAAGCCGTGCGTGTCGGCGGCGACGGTGGTCGTGGTGTGCGCCGACGCGGCGGCCGAGGCGAGGATCACGACTCGCCTCCCTGCGGGTCGGAGGGCTTGGCCTGGGAATCGGAGGGCTTGGCCTGCGGATCGGACGGCTTCGCCTGTGGGGTGGTGCCGGGCCCGCTCTCGGGTGTGGGGGTCGATGTGGGCCCGGACGGTTGGGCGGTGCCGGGCTGGCCCTCAGGCTTGGGGGGCAGTGTGGGCCCGGATGGCGCGGTGCCGGGCTGGCCCTCGGGCGGAGGGGGTGGTTCGGCCTGTGCGGCTGCCAGTTTGTCGGCGGTTTTGCGGGCTGCGGCGATTTCCTTGGGTTCTTCCGCGGCGGGGTCGAGGGCGGGTGGGGCGGGGACCGTCCACATCCACTCGCGGAGCTTGTCGCGTTCGTGGGTGAGTTCGCGGATGTCGGTCTCGGCGTACTCGAACTCCGGGGACCAGAACAGGGCGTCGAAAGGACAGACCTCGATGCAGATACCGCAGTACATGCACAGGGCGAAGTCGATGGCGAAGCGGTCCAGGACGTTGCGGCTGCGTTCGCGACCGCCGGGGGCCGCGGGCGGGACCGTCTCCTTGTGGGAGTCGATGTAGATGCACCAGTCCGGGCACTCGCGGGCGCACAGCATGCAGACCGTGCAGTTCTCCTCGAACAGGCCGATGACACCGCGGGTGCGGGGCGGCAGGTCGGGCTGGGCGTCCGGGTACTGGTCGGTGACGGACTTCCTGGTCATCGTGCGGAGGGTGACGGCCAGGCCCTTGGCGAGGCCGGACCCGGGAATGGGGGCCATGGTTACTGGATCACCACCTTCACGATGCCGGTGAGGGCGATCTGGGCGAGGGAGAGGGGGACGAGGAGGGTCCAGGCGAGCTTCTGGAGCTGGTCCTCGCGCAGGCGGGGGTAGGTCACGCGGAGCCAGATCACGATGAAGGCGAGGACGGCCGTCTTCAGCAGGGTCCAGACCCAGCCGAGGCCGTCGGCGCCCCAGGGGCCGTGCCAGCCGCCCAGGAAGAGGACGGTGGTGAGGCCGCACAGGACGACGATTCCGGCGTACTCGGCGAGGAGGAACAGGGCGAAGCGGAGGCCGGTGTACTCGGTGTAGGCGCCGAAGATGATCTCCGAGTCGGCAACCGGCATGTCGAACGGGGGACGCTGCAGTTCGGCCAGCCCCGCCACGAAGAAGACGATCGCGCCGACGATCTGCCAGGGCAGCCACCACCACTCGAAGGCGTCGAGGATGCCGGGGAGGGAGACCGTGCCGGCTGCCATCGCCACGGAGGCGGCGGTGAGCAGCATCGGGAGTTCGTAGGCGAGGAGTTGGGCGGCGGTGCGCAGGCCGCCGAGGAGGGAGAACTTGTTGGCGGATGCCCAGCCGGCCATGAGCGAGCCGAGGACGCCTACGCCCATCACCGCGAGGACGAAGAAGATGCCCGCGTCGATGACCTCGCCGACCGCGCCCTCGCCCGGGCCGATGGGGATGGCGAGGAGGACCAGGAGGTACGGGAGGAGCGCTACGGCAGGGGCGAGCTGGAAGACACGGCGGTCCGCGTCCGCCGGGACCACATCTTCCTTCTGCGCGAACTTCACGCCGTCCGCGACGAGTTGGGCCCAGCCGTGGAAGCCACCGGCGTACATGGGGCCGAGGCGGCCCTGCATATGGGCCATGACCTTGTGCTCCGTCTGACCGATGATCAGAGGGAAGGTGAGGAAGACGACGAAGACGATCAGGAGTCGCAGGGTGACGTCGAGCACGTCGTTCACTGCGGGCCTCCTGCGGGGTCTTCGGGGGTCGGGGACTCGGAAGTTGAGGGTTCGGGGCGCGGGGTTTCCGGGGTGGCGTCCGCGTTCTCGTCCTCGGACTTCGGGGCGGTCTTCCCGGGCGGCTCGGCCCCCTCCGGCTCGGGTTCGTTGAACGCGGGGCGGGCGTGGTGCCAGGGGGCGTCCGCGCTCCGGGGCGCCTCGGGCGGCGTGCCGGTGGCGGAGGCGGAGTCCGACGCGTCCTCTGGCGCCGCACCCTCCGGCGTCGCTGCCTCCGTCCGCTGCGAGGCCGAACCCTCGCCCACGCTCCGCGCGCGACGCGGCCGGGCCGGGGCAGCCGAAGTAGCCGACGGAGCCGAAGGCGCTCCCTCCCCCGAGCCTGTGCCGCTGTCCGGCGTCGCCGTCTGACTCGCCGAGCCCTCCGACGCCGTACGGCTACGACGTACCGGACGGTCGCCCGCGCCCGCGCTCCCACCCGCACCCGCACGTGCTGCCCGTGCAGGACGTTCGCCCGTGCCGCGTGCTGCCGCGCCGCGTGCGGGGCGGGCCGGGGCGGGCGGGAGTTGGCCCTTCTGGGGGCCCCATTCGTTGGGGTCGGGGACGCCCGGGGGGAGCATCTGGCGGCGCTTGGGGCCGCCGTGCTCGGACTCGCCCGGTTCCTTCGCGCCCGGCCATGCCTTGACCACGCGGGAGGCGAGGACGAAGTCCTTGCGGAGGGGGTGGCCCTCGAAGGTCTCGGGCAGGAGGAGGTGGTCCAGCGCCGGGTGGCCCTCGAAGTGGACGCCGAACATTTCGTGGGTCTCGCGTTCGTGCCAGGCCGCGCCCGCGTACACGTCGATGGCGGTGGGCAGGGCAGGGGCCTCGTGCGGGACCGTCGTACGGAGCAGCAGGCGTCGTACCGGCGAGAGGGCGGCGACATGGGCCGCGATGCGAAAGCCCGTGCCGGGTTCGTCGACCGCGCTGAGCCAGTCGAAGTAGGTGCAGCCCAGTTCGTCGCGGGCGGTCCGGAGTGCCGTGGTCCAGGCCGACGCCGGTACGTCGACCGTCAGGACCTCGTACGACTCCTCGGCCGTGGCCTCCGCGCCGAAGAGTTCCTCCGCGGGGGCGGGCAGCCAGCCGACGGCACCGGTCATCGGGCCTCCCCCGTATCGCCGTCCTTCGCGGTACCGCTGTCCGTCCCGCTACCGCTCTCGGCCCCGCTACCGCTGTCCGCCCCGCTACCGCCACCCGTCGCCGACACCGCCGGCGGCTGCACCAATCCGCTCTGCAGCGCCGCCGCGGACGGACGCCCCGCAGGAGTTCCGTACCGCTCCCCCAGCGACTCCCGAGAGATCTTCTCCTGGAGCTTGATGATCCCCTGGAGCAGCGCCTCGGGCCTGGGCGGGCAGCCCGGCACGTACACATCCACGGGGATGATCTGGTCGACGCCCTTGGTGACGGAGTACGAGTCCCAGTACGGGCCGCCGCAGTTGCTGCACGCGCCGAAGGAGATGACGTACTTGGGCTCGGGCATCTGCTCGTACAGGCGCTTCACGGCGGGGGCCATCTTGTCGGTGACCGTGCCGGAGACGACCATCAGGTCGGCCTGGCGCGGACCGGGTGCGAACGGGATGACACCCAGCCGGATGAAGTCATGTCGGGCCATCGACGCGGCGATGAACTCGATCGCGCAGCAGGCGAGGCCGAAGTTGAAGACCCAGAGCGAGTAGCGGCGGCCCCAGTTCAGGACGACCTTCATCGGCTCGGGGGCGAGACGGGCGAGCGCGCCCAGCCGTTTCGGCTCCGGCAGCAGAACAGGCTCGGAAGAAGGAGTCACGTCCATGCCAGGACTCCCTTCTTGTAGGCGTACAGCAGGCCCACGGCCAGGAAGCCGAGGAAGAGGAACATCTCCACCAGCGTCGCCGCGCCGTAGCCGGGCGCGGCGAAGACCGTCGCCCACGGGAACAGGAAGATCGAGTCGACGGCGAAGATGACGTACAGGAAGGCGTAGACGTAGTAGCGGACCTGGGTGTGGGCCCAGCCCTCGCCGACGGGGTCGACGCCGCACTCGTACGTCAGAAGCTTCTCGGGGGTGGGGACCACGGGCCGCAGCAGGCGGCCGGCGCCGAAGGCGACCGCGACGAACAGCACGCCGATGACGGCGAGCAGCCCCACGACCGAGTACGACTGGAAGTAGTCCGCCGCGACGACGACGGTCGAATCGCGCACGTCCGTCTTCACGTCCGTCCTCACTCCCTGACCTCGTGACCCACGTGAACCCTGCGTTCGACGATCTGTACGCACGGGAGTCTAGGCCCTGATAAAGCGACGGTAAGCAGGCCTTCACGCCTTGGTCCACAGGGGTGGGGTTTTCCCCCGTGTATCCCGGCGGCCGACCTCATGGCGCGTCGGCCGTCCGCGCGGCACGCTAGCCCATATGACCGCACGCATCCCCACCCCCGGCACGTCTCGATACGACGTCACCGCCACCGACGCCGACCGTCTGCCGCCGGCCCGTTTCGCCTACGACCGGCAGACCTGGAAGGAGATCGCGCACCTGCTGGCGAACCTTCCGATCGCGCTGTTCGGGTTCGTGTACGTCGTGACGGTGCTGGCCACCGGCGCGTGGCTGACCGTCACGGTGATCGGCTTCCCGCTGCTCGCGGCCGGGCTGATGGGCGCGCGACAGTTGGGCAAGCTGGAACGGAAGCGGGCCAGGGCGCTGCTCGGGGTGCGGATCGATGAGCCGAGCCCACTGCCGTTGCGCAGCCGCAACAACGGCGTCTTCGCGCAGCTGTGGATGTCGCTGAAGGACCCGGTGGGCTGGCGCACGGTTCTGTACGACTTCATCCGGCTGCCCTGGGGCATCCTCACCTTCACCATCACGCTGGTCTCGCTGTTCGTGCTGTGGCCGGTGCTGCCGTTCATCGCGCGGGGGCTGACCAACGCGGACCGGGCGATGGTGCGGGGGCTGCTGTCGCCCTCGGACGAGCTGGAGCGCCGTATCGCCGAGCTGGAGTCGGACCGGGGGGTCGTGGTCGACACGGCCGCCGCCGACCTGAGGCGCATCGAACGCGACCTGCATGACGGGGCGCAGGCGCGGCTGGTCAATCTGGCCATGGGGCTGGGCCTGGCCAAGGAGAAGCTGCTGGAGGACCCGGACTACGCCGCGTCGATGATCGCGGAGGCGCACGGCGAGGTGAAGCTGGCGCTGCAGGAGCTGCGGGACCTCGCGCGCGGGATCCACCCCGCGGTCCTCACCGACCGTGGCCTGGACGCGGCGCTCTCCTCCGTCGCCTCGCGCTGCACCGTGCCCGTGAAGGTGATGGCCGACCTGGACGCCAGGCCGGCCGCGGCGATCGAGGGCATCGCCTACTTCACCGTCTCCGAGCTGCTGCAGAACATCAGCAAGCACAGCGGGGCGCGGACCGCGTCGGTCGATGTGTGGCGGGTGGAGAACCGGTTGCTGATCCAGGTGTGGGACGACGGGCGCGGCGGTGCGCAGCTCGACGGCGGGACCGGCATGAGCGGCCTCGCCGAGCGGCTGGACGCCGTCGACGGCCTGTTCGTCGTCGACTCGCCGGCCGGCGGCCCTACGACGGTGACGGCCGAGCTGCCGTGGCGGGACCGCGCGCCTGACGCGGGCGCCCAGAGGTAGGGAAAACCCCCCGTTCAAGAGGCCGACGGACTCCATGGTCCGCGGAACCGCGGCAGAGCAGTGTGTGGGGTACGACGGCACAGCCGCGGTACGACCAGGACGAGCAGGCCGAGTAGAACGGACGACGCCGATGGCCACGGAGTACGGACAGGGCTACGCCCAGCGCGACAGCGGGCTCGGACACCCCACCGGACACCCCACGGAGTACGCCACGTACGCCACCGAGACCAGGCGGCACCGGCTGCCGGCGGGGCTGCGGGCGCCGTTCGAGGCGCGCAGCTGGCGCGAGTTCACGTATGTGCTGCTGAGCCTGCCGATCAGCATCCTGCTCTACACCTACGCCGTGACGATGGTGTCGCTGGGCGCGGGCCTGCTGGTCACCTTCCTCGGGATTCCGGTGCTGGCCGCGGGGCTCGCCGGGTGCCGGCTGTTCGGGTCGCTGGAGCGGGCGCGGGCGCGGGGGCTGCTGGGGCTCGAGGTGGCGGCGCCCGAGCCGCTGCGGATGCGGAAGCCCGGCGCGATGGCCTGGATGGGGGCCGTACTCAAGAGCGGCTCGTCGTGGCGGGCACTGCTGTACGCGGTGCTGCACCTGCCCTGGGCGGTGTTCTCCTTCGTCGTCTCCGTGACCGCCTGGTCGATCGGCTGGTCGCTGCTGACGTATCCGCTGTGGTTCTGGCTCTTCCCGGTGTACGGCGGTCAGGACGGCCTGCAGTTGTACGGCGACGAGACCCACCACGTCTACCTCGACAACCCCTTCGAGATCACCGTCACGGCGCTGGTGGGGCTGTTGTTCACGCTGGCCACGCCGTGGATCGTGCGGGCGTTGACCACGGTGGACCGGATGCTGGTGCACGGGCTGCTCGGGCCGTCGCGGCTGGCCACGCGGGTCGTGGAGCTGGAGTCGGACCGGGGGGTCGTGGTCGACACCGCGGCGGCCGACCTGCGGCGGATCGAGCGGGATCTGCACGACGGGGCGCAGGCGCGGCTGGTGGCGTTGGCGATGGATCTGGGGCTGGCGAAGGAGAAGCTGACGGAGGATCCTCAGGCCGCGGCGCGGATGGTGGACGAGGCGCACGGTGAGGTGAAGACGGCGCTGCAGGAGCTGCGGGATCTGGCGCGGGGGATTCATCCGGCGGTGCTGACGGACCGGGGGCTGGATGCGGCGCTGTCGTCGGTGGCGTCGCGGTGCACGGTGCCGGTGCAGGTGGAGGTCGATCTGGTGGAGCGGCCGGCGCCGGCGATCGAGGGGATCGCGTACTTCACGGTGTCGGAGCTGCTGCAGAACATCAGCAAGCATTCGCGGGCCACGTGGGCGGCGGTGGATGTGTGGCGGGTGGATCACCGGCTGATGCTGCAGGTCGTGGACAACGGGGTGGGGGGCGCGGACACCTCCGGTGGGTCGGGGCTGGCGGGGCTGGCCGAGCGGTTGGACGCGGTGGACGGGATTCTGGTGGTGGATTCGCCGGTGGGGGGGCCTACGCGGGTGACGGCGGAGTTGCCGTGGCGGAGTGAGCGGGTGTGAGCGGGTGACGTGGGCCGGGGCTGAGCTGGGGCAGGGCTGAGCTGGGCTGGGGCTGGGCAAAGGTGGGTGCGCAGCCGCCGCGCCGTCGTGGCCGGGGTGGGGTGGGTCGCGCAGCCCGGCGCTGGCGGGGTGCCGCCTGCGCCCACCCGTGCCGCCCCAGGCGGCACGCATGCCCGCAGCTGGGGCGGGACAGCAGCCCGCAGCTGAGCGGGACGGGGTCCGCAGCTTGGCGCGACGGCGGCCCGCCGCCTCCGCCGCGCGACAACCGGATACGTGCAACTACGGGCAGTCCGCAGCCGCGGGCGGCCGAAACTCTGCCCCCTCCCCCCACCACCCCGCCATTCCCGTCCCCATTTCCGCAGCCCTGGCGCAGTCCGGACCGAATGCTGGAATGCTGGGGGTCTTGGTGGGCGCTGTTGGGCTGTGGGGGGCCGAAGATCGTGGAGGACAGGGTGCGTGTGGTCATCGCCGAGGATTCGGTGCTGCTCCGGGAGGGGCTGACTCGGCTGTTGACCGACCGGGGTCATGACGTCGTGGCCGGGGTGGGTGACGGGGACGCGCTGATCAAGACCATCGGTGAGCTGGACGCGGCCGGATCGCTGCCCGACGTGGTCGTGGCCGACGTACGGATGCCGCCGACGCACACCGACGAAGGCGTTCGCGCGGCCGTGCAGCTGCGCAAGGCGCATCCCGGACTGGGCGTGCTCGTGTTGTCACAGTATGTGGAGGAGCGGTACGCCACCGAACTGCTGGCAGGTTCCAGCCACGGGGTCGGGTATCTGCTCAAGGACCGGGTAGCCGAGGTGCGTGAGTTCGTGGACGCGGTGGTCCGGGTGGCCGAGGGCGGCACCGCCCTGGACCCGGAGGTCGTCGCGCAGCTGCTCGGCCGCTCCCGTAAGCAGGATGTGCTCGCGCGACTCACCCCACGGGAGCGGGAGGTCCTGGGCCTGATGGCCGAGGGGCGGACCAACTCCGCGATCGCCCGGCAGCTCGTGGTGAGCGACGGCGCCGTCGAGAAGCACGTCAGCAATATCTTCCTGAAGCTCGGCCTGTCCCAGAGCGACGGGGACCATCGGCGGGTACTCGCTGTTTTGACCTACTTGAACTCCTGAGGACCTGACACCGTGTCAGTCAATCGGGGGGC
Source organism: Streptomyces sp. NBC_00457 (assembly GCF_036014015.1). Classification (NCBI taxonomy): domain Bacteria; kingdom Bacillati; phylum Actinomycetota; class Actinomycetes; order Kitasatosporales; family Streptomycetaceae; genus Streptomyces; species Streptomyces sp. NBC_00457. The sequence goes on from NZ_CP107905.1 coordinate 4,676,666, forward strand.
GAGGAAATTGAGGCCAGAACCGAAACCCGCACGGGAAGCGTCTTTGAGGGAAGCGCCGGGGGTCGGGAAATCATGACAAGTCAGGGCGGCGAACCGTCTCAAAGCGGCGTCCATCATGCGAATGGCCGCGGGAGGGCGCCCCTTACGGACGTAGGGTTGATCCTGGGAGGGCCTGCGGGAAGGCCGTTCCCGGACAGCCGCCTCGAGGGAGGTCCAGTTCAGTGACCAGCCAGGTCAGCAGCCCAGCGGAGCAGGCCGACGAAGCCGTCGTGGGAGAGCAGCGCAAACCGGCAGGAGAGAAGGACGTCCGCCGGCTGGACAGAGTGATCATTCGGTTCGCGGGGGACTCGGGTGACGGTATGCAGCTCACCGGAGATCGCTTCACCTCGGAGACGGCGTCCTTCGGCAACGATCTGTCGACGCTGCCGAACTTCCCCGCCGAGATCCGCGCGCCCGCAGGAACCCTGCCGGGCGTTTCGTCTTTCCAGCTCCATTTCGCCGACCACGACATCCTGACCCCGGGCGACGCGCCGAACGTGCTGGTCGCGATGAACCCGGCCGCCCTGAAGGCCAACATCGCCGATGTGCCGCGCGGCGCGGAGATCATCGTCAACACGGACGAGTTCACCAAACGGGCGATGCAGAAGGTCGGCTATGCGGCGAGCCCGCTGGAGGACGGTTCGCTCGACGGCTACAACCTTCATCCGGTGCCGCTGACGACGCTGACGGTCGAGGCGCTCAAGGAGTTCGACCTCACCCGCAAGGAGGCCGAGCGCAGCAAGAACATGTTCGCGCTTGGCCTGCTGAGCTGGATGTACCACCGGCCCACCGAGGGCACCGAGAAGTTCCTCACCGCCAAATTCGCCAAGAAGCCCGATATCGCGGCCGCGAACATCGCCGCGTTCCGGGCGGGCTGGAACTTCGGCGAGACGACGGAGGACTTCGCCGTCTCCTACGAGGTGGCCCCGGCCGCGAAGGCCTTCCCGGTCGGCACCTACCGCAACATCTCCGGGAACCTGGCCCTGTCCTACGGACTGGTCGCCGCGTCCCGCCAGGCGGACCTGCCGCTGTTCCTGGGCTCGTACCCGATCACCCCGGCCTCGGACATCCTGCACGAGCTGAGCAAGCACAAGAACTTCGGTGTACGGACCTTCCAGGCCGAGGACGAGATCGCCGGCATCGGCGCCGCCCTGGGCGCGGCCTTCGGCGGCTCGCTGGCCGTCACCACCACGTCCGGTCCCGGTGTGGCGCTGAAGTCGGAGACCATCGGGCTCGCGGTCTCCCTGGAGCTGCCGCTGCTGGTGATCGACATCCAGCGCGGCGGGCCGTCCACCGGCCTGCCCACCAAGACCGAGCAGGCGGACCTCCTCCAGGCCATGTTCGGCCGCAACGGCGAGGCCCCGGTCCCGATCATCGCCCCGCAGACGCCGGCCGACTGCTTCGACGCCGCGCTGGAGGCGGCGCGTATCGCGCTGACGTACCGCACGCCGGTGATGCTGCTGTCCGACGGCTACCTGGCCAACGGCTCGGAGCCATGGCGCATCCCCGACATCGACGACCTCCCGGACCTGGGGGTGCAGTTCGCGCAGGGCCCGAACCACACCCTGGAGGACGGCAGCGAGGTCTTCTGGCCGTACAAACGCGACCCGCAGACCCTCGCCCGCCCCTGGGCGATCCCGGGCACGCCGGGCCTCGAACACCGCATCGGCGGCATCGAGAAGCAGGACGGCTCCGGCAACATCTCCTACGATCCCGCCAACCACGACTTCATGGTCCGCACCCGGCAGGCGAAGATCGACGGCATCGACGTGCCGGAGCTGGAGGTCGACGACCCGGACGGCGCGCGGACGCTGGTCCTGGGCTGGGGCTCGACGTACGGGCCGATCACGGCGGCGGTACGGCGGCTGCGCCGGGCCGGGGAGTCCATCGCACAGGCCCATCTGCGGCACCTCAACCCCTTCCCGCGGAATCTCGGCGCGGTGCTGGAGCGTTACGAGAAGGTGGTAGTGCCCGAGATGAACCTCGGTCAGCTCGCCACGCTGATCCGGGCGAAGTACCTGGTCGACGCGCACAGCTACAACCAGGTCAACGGCATGCCGTTCAAGGCCGAACAGCTCGCCACGGCTCTCAAGGAGGCCCTCGATGGCTGAGACGTCCACGGAAGGCACGGGCACGATCGAGTCGCTTTCGCTCGTCCCCAAGGCCGAGGCCCGCCAGTCCATGAAGGACTTCAAGTCCGACCAGGAAGTGCGCTGGTGCCCCGGCTGCGGTGACTACGCGATCCTCGCGGCCGTGCAGGGCTTCATGCCGGAGCTGGGCCTGGCCAAGGAGAACATCGTCTTCGTCTCGGGCATCGGCTGCTCGTCCCGCTTCCCGTACTACATGAACACGTACGGCATGCACTCCATCCACGGCCGCGCCCCCGCCATCGCGACCGGCCTGGCAGCCTCCCGCCGCGACCTGAGCGTGTGGGTCGTCACCGGCGACGGCGACGCGCTGTCCATCGGCGGCAACCACCTCATCCACGCCCTGCGCCGCAATGTGAACCTGAAGATCCTGCTCTTCAACAACCGGATCTACGGCCTCACGAAGGGCCAGTACAGCCCGACGTCGGAAGTCGGCAAGATCACCAAGTCGACGCCGATGGGCTCCTTGGACGCGCCCTTCAACCCGGTCTCGCTGGCGATCGGCGCCGAGGCGTCCTTCGTGGCCCGGACGGTGGACTCCGACCGCAAGCACCTGACCGAGGTGCTGCGCCAGGCCGCCGCCCACCCGGGCACGGCACTGATCGAGATCTACCAGAACTGCAACATCTTCAACGACGGCGCCTTCGACGCGATCAAGGACAAGCAGCAGGCGGAGGAGGCGGTGATCCGGCTGGAGCACGGGCAGCCGATCCGCTTCGGTGCCGACGGCTCGAAGGGTGTCGTACGCGACGAGTACACCGGCGACCTCAAGGTCGTGACCATCACGCCGGAGAACGAGGCGCAGATCCTGGTCCACGACGCCCACGCGACCTCACCGACCACGGCGTTCGCCCTGTCCCGCCTCGCCGACCCGGACACCCTGCACCACACCCCCATCGGCGTCCTGCGCTCCGTCGACCGACCCGTCTACGACACGCAGATGGCCGACCAGCTCGACACGGCGATCGAACAGAACGGCAAGGGCGACCTGGCGGCACTGCTGGCCGGCGGCGACACCTGGACCGTAGTCGGCTGACAGCTGTACGGCATACAGGGCCCGGGTGCGACACAGCACCCGGGCCCTCGGCGTTCGGCGCACGACCGCAAGTCCGCGCGGGAGGCGTACAGGGGGCGCACGGGTGCACTACTCGTCCGGGATGTCTTTCTTGGCGCGGATCAGGGTGTCCCGGTCGATCACGACGATGCGCTCGTAGTCGGCTCGGGCAGCGTCCGGGGGAAGGTGCGGGTCGAGATCGGCGGTGGCCTCCGTGCCGATCACCGCGAAGTTGCCGTCACTCAGTTCGAAGACGTCCGGACAGGTTTCGTTGGTGTGGCTTCCCCTGGCGCGAGGGGAGTCTCCGAGGCGACGGACGACGGTTACGACACGGGTTTCGCTGAACACTCGGAGGCCTCTTCATGATCCGGACAAAGGGAAGTCCGGCTAATTAAATGCAGTTCGACCGGGCCAGGCAACTCGCTGCATTCACACTTTCACCCTCACGGGCTACATTTCACACCTGCGAGCGAGACTAGAGGATCGCCGGTACAGAAACCCTGTCACTCAGGTGCCGCATCGACCGACCCGACAACCCACCACCGGTCCGGATCATCGGCCAGCTCCTCCAGCATGCCGTCGATCACCTTGCCCAGCCGCCGCTCCAGGGAGTCGCCGGGCAGGCTGCGCCGATGCTCGGCGGTTCGATCCCAGTACTCGGCGAAGATGTCGTTGCGGCACAGAATCCTCAGGTGGCCCAGGAGTTCGGTCCACTCGAACGTTCCGACGCGATAGGCCAGCAGGAGCGACGCGTACTGCCCGTTGGCGAAGATCATCTGCCGGCGTTTGGCCTCGGAGACCCCGGCCAGCGTGGAGCGGGCGTCGGCCAGGGAGGGATCGTCGATGGTCCGGTTCATCTGCTCCATGGTGATGCGGTGTTCCTGGATCAGGTTCGCCCGATGAACCTCCTCGGTCATCAACGCGAGCTGCCGGAGCAAGTCCAGCAGGATTTCCTCCTGGCGTCGGCGGCGGGTCCCACGGGTGAGCGATTCCCGTAAGAGGCCGAACCCCGCAGCTACTGCAGAACCGATACTTCGCCCTATCGCGACCGGTATCTGTGTGGCCATGTCAAGACATCCCTCTGGATCTGGTGTCCGTGCACCGACGGGTGGGGCGCGGGTCGGCACACAGTGGGCGTGACACCCCTTCCCAGCGTGCCCGGCGGCACAAGCAAGCGCGGGAGGCGGAGAGGGGGCGCATCGAAGGACGTGTCTCGCATGTCGACCAACGCCCCGACATATGTGTGCCCTTCGAGCGCCGCCCGCATGCGCGTCAGCCGGCCGGGACCGTATGCATCATCCCTGCTCAGGCCTGCCTTTTCGCCGCGTCGTACGCATCCCGCGCCTCCTGCACCGCGCCCATCCGCTTCTGTGTCCACAGCGCGAGGTCGCGCACCTGTTCCGCGGCCTCGCGGCCGAGGTCGGTGAGGGAGTAGTCGACGCGTGGGGGGATCACCGGGTGGGCCTCGCGGTGGACCATGCCGTCGCGCTCCAGGGTCTGGAGGGTCTGCGTGAGCATTTTCTCGCTGACCTGGCGGACCTGGCTGATCGCGCGGCGCAGTTCGCTGAAGCGGTGCGGGCCGTCGAGGAGCTGGATGAGGATCATGACGCCCCACTTGCTGGTGACGTGCTCAAGGACCAGGCGGTACGGGCACATCGTCGCACCGTCGGGGTGCCATTCGGTTACTGCCATGCCAGTACCTTACTTCAAAGTGGGTACTTTCGATGAGTTAGTGCATGCCCTAGGGTTAGTGCCAACGCACCCCACAAGGAGTTCCTCATCATGAGCATCGTTGTCACCGGAGCCACCGGACACCTCGGCCGCCTCGTCGTCGAGCAGCTGCTGGACAAGGTCCCGGCCGATCAGATCACCGCCGTCGTCCGCACCCCGGAGAAGGCCGCCGACTTCGCGGCCCGCGGCGTGAAGATCGCGGTCGCCGACTACAACGCTCCGGAGACCTTCGACGGCCTGTTCGCGGCCGGCGACAAGGTGCTGCTCATCTCGGGCAACGAGTTCGACAAGGGCCGCGTCGCCCAGCACCAGGTCGTCATCGACGCCGCCAAGGCCGCCGGTGTCGCGCTCCTCGCCTACACCAGCGCCCCCGGCAGCCTGACCGCCGCGCTCGGCGACGACCACCGCGCCACCGAGGACGTACTCCTCGCCTCGGGCCTGCCCTACACGCTGCTGCGCAACGGCTGGTACCACGAGAACTACACCGAGAACCTCGCCCCGGTGCTGGAGCACAACGCGGTCGTCGCCGCCGCCGGCGAGGGCAAGGTCGCCTCCGCCGCGCGCGCCGACTACGCGGCCGCCGCCGTCGGAGTGCTGACCGGCGAGGGGCACGAGAACAAGACGTACGAGCTGAGCGGCGACGCGGCCTGGAGCTTCGCGGAGTACGCGGCCGAGCTGAGCGCGCAGACCGGCAAGGAGATCGCGTACAGCCCCGTCCCCGCCGACGCTCTCATCGGGATCCTGACCGGCGCCGGGCTGCCCGAGCCGCTCGCCGCGATCCTGGCCGGCGTGGACCAGTCCATCGAGAAGGGCGAGCTGGCCTTCGTCAACGGCGAGCTGTCCCGCCTGGCCGGCCGCCCGACCGCCCCGCTGTCCGAGGCGATCACCGCCGCGCTCAAGGGCTGAGTCTCTGACGACGCCCCCGCGTGTCATGACCGTATAGCGATACGGGCATGACACGCGGGGGCGTTCGGCGCTACCTTCATGCGGGCGAGCGACGCATGAAGGAGGAGCCGGTGACCGGGGAGCCGAAGAGTGAGCGGCGCATAGGACTGCTGAACGGCTTTGCGGCCTACGGGATGTGGGGGCTGTTTCCCCTCTACTTCCCCCTGCTCAAGCCGGCCGGTCCGTCCGAGGTCCTCGCCCATCGGATGGCGTGGTCCTTCGTCGTCGTCGCCGCGGTGCTTCTCGTCGTACGACGCTGGAAGTGGGCCGGAGAGCTGCTGCGGCAGCCGCGGCGGCTCGCACTCGTCTCGGTCGCCGCGGCCGTCATCGCCGTCAACTGGGGCGTCTACATCTGGGCCGTGAACAACGACCGGGTCGTCGAGGCCTCCCTCGGATACTTCATCAACCCGCTGGTCACCATCGCGATGGGCGTGCTGCTCCTGAAAGAACGGCTGCGGCCCGTGCAGTGGGCGGCGGTCGGCATCGGATTCGCCGCCGTCCTCGTCCTGACCGTCGGATACGGGCAGCCGCCGTGGATCTCCCTGATCCTCGCCTTCTCCTTCGCCACCTACGGCCTGGTGAAGAAGAAGGTCAACCTCAGCGGCCTGGAGTCGCTGACCGCGGAGACCGCGATCCAGTTCCTGCCCGCCCTCGGCTATCTGCTGTGGCTGAGCGCGCAGGGCGACTCGACGTTCACCGCCGAGGGTGCGGGGCACGCGGTACTGCTCGCCGCAACCGGCGTGGTCACCGCGCTGCCGCTGGTCTGCTTCGGCGCGGCGGCGATCCGCGTGCCCCTGTCGACGCTGGGCCTGCTGCAGTACCTGGCCCCCGTCTTCCAGTTCCTGCTCGGCGTCGCCTACTTCCGTGAGGCCATGCCGCCCGAGCGCTGGGCCGGGTTCGCGCTGGTCTGGCTCGCGCTGACGCTGCTCACCGCCGACGCCTGGCGGTCGGCGCGCAGGGTCAGGGCCGAGATCGACAGGCCCAGCACCACCATCACGACGGGCACCCAGAGCGCCGTACGGAACGCGGACAGCGTGGCCTCAGGACCCGACCCGGTCGACGCCAAGCCGTAGACCGCGGTCACCGCCGAGATCCCGATCGCCGAGCCGAACTGCGTGGCGGTGTTCAGCAGCCCGCCCGCCAGCCCCTGCTCCTCCTCGGCGACCCCGTCCGTCGCCGCGATGGTCAAGGGCCCGTACGCCAGCGCGAACGCCGTGCCCGAGATGATCAGCGTCGGGAACATCGCGGCGTACGACCAGTCCATGCCGACCGGCAGGAACAGCCCGTACGCGACGACCGCGAGCGCGAATCCGGCGACGATCACGCGGGCGTTGCCGTAGCGGGCGACCAGCTTCGGGGTGAGCGTCGGCGCCAGCACCATGTCACATCCCATGATCACCAGGGCGATCGCGGTCTGCAGCGACGACCACCCCCGCAGCTCCTGCAAGTACAGCGTCACCACGAACTGGAAGCCGAAGAAGGCGCCGACGAACAACAGCGCCCCCAGGTCGGCCCGGACGAGCGCCCCGCTGCGCAGGATGCCGAGCCGCACCAGCGGATCCGGACTACGCCGTTCGACGGCGACGAAAGCAGCGGCCAGCAGCAGCGCGGCGGCACCGGACACGGCGGTCAGCGGCCAGCCGTGCGGACCGTGCTCCAGTCGTACGACGGTATAGGCGGCCAGCAGCATCGCGCCGGCGGCGGTGAGCGCGCCGGGTAGGTCGAACCCGCGGCGGGTCTTCGACGGCGGGGCTTGCTGAGCCGTTTCCTGACGCGATGCGCCCTGCTCCACCGTCTCCTGCTGAGGCGTCTCCTGCCGCGGAATCAGCCGTACCGCCGGGACCAGCAGCGCCCCCGCCAGCAGCACCGGCGCGAAGAACACCCAGCGCCAGCCGAGCTGGGTGAGCAGGCCGCCGATGACGAGGCCGAGCGAGAAGCCGCCGGCGGCCGTGCCGGCGAAGACCAGCAGGGCCTTGTTGCGCTGCGGGCCCTCCGCGTACGACGTCGTGATCAGCGACAGCGCCGCCGGGGTCATGAACGCGGCCGACACACCGGTGACGAACCGGGCGACGACCAGCATCCAGCCCTCGGTCGCGAACCCGCCGAGGCCGGAGAAGACCAGGAAGACGGTCAGCCAGAGCAGGAACATCCGGCGCCGCCCGAGCAGGTCGGCGGCCCGTCCGCCGAGCAGGGTGAAGCCCGCGTAACCGAGCACATAGCCGCTCATCACCCAGGCCGCGGTGCCTGTGGACAGACCGAGATCGGATCGGATCGACGGGATCGCGACGGCCATCATGGCGACGTCGATGCCCTCCAGGAAGATCGTTCCGCAGAGGACGAAGAGCAGGGCCCAGGCACGGGTGCCCATGGGGACTCCTCGGGTAGGCGAAGGCACGTGTTCCGGTTACTCGGTTGAGGGTCAGTTCCCTCTTGTAACCGCCTCCAGCCTGCGGCAGCATCACAAGACATGGAAGAAGGCACTTCAAAGTCACCGAGTAACTGCGAGAGCACCATGGACTACGGCGACGCCGACCCCTTCCAGTGGGACACCCGGGAGGGCTGCGAGGTTCGGCAGATCCTCGACCGCGTCGCCGACAAGTGGTCGCTGCTCGTCATCGCCCTGCTGGAGAACCGGCGGCTGCGCTTCACCGAGCTGCGCCGCGAGATCGACGGCGTCAGCCAGCGCATGCTGACCGTGACCCTGCGCCAGCTGGAGCGGGACGGGCTGGTGAAGCGGACGGTGCATCCGGTCGTCCCGCCACGGGTGGAGTACGAACTCACTCCGCTGGGCGGAACGCTGCACGCCACCATCCGGTCGCTGGTGGCGTGGACGGAACAGCATCAACAGGAGATCGCGGCGGCGCGGGCGGCGTACGACCGGCGCGAGGCCGCGGCCGTTCAGGACAGCCGCTGACCGGAAGCGCGGCTATAAGTGGACTCATGACTGAGAGCACTCCCACACCCGTCCACTGGAAGCTCGTCATCGACTGCGCCAACCCGCAGTCCCAGGCCGACTTCTGGGCCGCCGCGCTCCACTACAAGGTCGAGGACAACAACGCCTTCATCGAACGCCTCCTCGAACTCGGCGTCCTGCCGCGCGAGGCGACCGTCGAGTTCCACGCCCGGCTCGCCTTCCGGGACCTGGTCGGCGTACGGCATCCGGACGATCCGTACGACGAGGACAACGGCGCCGGACTGGGGCGCCGGCTGCTGTTCCAGCGCGTACCCGAGGCCAAGTCCGTCAAGAACCGGCTCCACCTCGATCTGCACCCCGGCAAGGGGCGGCGCGCGGAGGAGGTCGAGCGGCTGCGGGAGCTGGGCGCGAGCGTGCAGCGGGAGGTGAAGGAGCCCGGCGGGGAGTGGGCCGTGATGACCGATCCCGAGGGGAACGAGTTCTGCGTGCAGTGATCGGCCCGCCGACCTGCCAGTCGATCTACCCGCTGCCGCCCGATATACGAACACATCTGTCCTGATAGCGCTCTTGACGGAGCGTCAGCCGGAGCTTCACCATCCAGGCACCCCATTCACGGTGGGATCCAGGAATCACCTGTGATCCCCAAGGAATTCGGAGCCCCCCACATGAAGCTCTCGGTTCCCGGACGCGTCACGGCCACCGCCGTCGTCGCGGCCGCATCCCTCCTGGTCGGCGGATCCATAGCCGGGGCGGCCCCCGCACCCGCGGTGGCCGCCGCCCCCGACATCCCCGTGGCCGGCGTCAAGGCGCACCTCGCCCAGCTCCAGTCCATCGCCACCGCCAACGGCGGCAACCGGGCGCACGGCCGGGCCGGTTACAAGGCCTCGCTCGACTATGTGAAGGCCAAGCTGGACGCCGCCGGTTACACCACGGCCGTCCAGCAGTTCACGTCCTCCGGCCGCACCGGCTACAACCTGATCGCGGACTGGCCGGGCGGCGACACCAACCAGGTCGTCATGGCCGGCTCGCACCTCGACAGCGTCACCTCAGGGGCCGGCATCAACGACAACGGATCGGGCTCGGCGGCGGTCCTGGAGACCGCGCTGGCCGTGTCCCGCGCGAACCACCAGCCCACAAAGCATCTGCGGTTCGCCTGGTGGGGCGCGGAGGAACTGGGCCTCGTCGGTTCCCGGCACTACGTCAACAACCTGTCCTCGGCGAACCGGGCGAAGATCAGCGGCTACCTCAACTTCGACATGATCGGCTCGCCCAACGCCGGCTACTTCGTCTACGACGACGATCCGGCGATCGAGAAGACCTTCAAGGACTACTTCACCGGCCTCGGCGTCCCCACGGAGATAGAGACCGAGGGCGACGGACGCTCCGACCACGCGCCGTTCAAGAGCGCGGGCGTGCCGGTGGGCGGGCTGTTCACCGGCGCGAGCCGAGCCAAGACGGCGGCGCAGGCGGCCAAGTGGGGCGGTACGTCGGGGCAGGCGTTCGACCGCTGCTACCACTCGTCCTGCGACACGACGTCCAACATCAACGACACCGCGCTGGACCGGAACAGCGACGCCATCGCGCACGCCGTGTGGGAGCTGTCCTCTTAGGAGTCCAATTAGGAGTCCAAGCTCCGGTCAGGAGTTCAGGGTCCGGGCGCGCTCGGCCAGACGGTCCATCCGCGCCCGGGCCGACTCGAGTTGCTCGATGTCCTCGGCTGCGGGACCGTCCTCCGCCGTGAGCTCGCTCCACAGGCCGATCAGGTCCCGGCCCAGCAGCAGGCCCTGCTCCGGGTCGCGTACCGCCCGCCAGGCGGTCGCCGCGCTCTGCACATTGCCGTACGCGGCCTCCGCGTCGTGGGCCCGGCTGCGGATCCTGGCCAGGTCGAGGGAGAGGCCGAAGGCATGAACCGGGTCGCCCGCCAAGTAGGCGACGTAGGCAGTGAGTTCACGCAGCCGCAGCACTTCCGGGTGCTCCGGCCCCAGCGTCCCCGACGCCTCCGCCACCGTCTCCGCCGCCAACTCCGCGGCCGACTCGATCCGCCCCTCCCTGACCGCCTCCCCGATCCGCCCGACCGGCTCCGCGAGTTGAGCCCCCTCGTCCCCATGCGCCCCGGCCAGCGGGTCGTCCCCCAGCACCGCCTCGGCCACCGCGTCGAACCCGCGGGGCGGGGTCGGCTTGGCCTCAGGGTCGAGGTCGAGGGCGGAGGTGTAGGGCGAGGGCGCGTCGACGGGTGGCTGCGGTTTGTGGTGGTGGGGCGGGAGAGGTTGGGAGGTCGGGGAAGGGAGGGGCGTGGGGTCCTTGAGGGCTGGGGGCGGGAGGGGCTGGGCGTCTTGGGACGGGAGGGGCTGGGCGTCCGGGGTTGAGGGCCAGGGCGAGGGCGCGTCCATCGCCGGCGGCGGGCCGAATTCGCCCATCGGTGGTGCGACCGTGCCGGGCGGAGTGTCCTGCACCGACTCCGGCAGGGTGCGCAGGCGGAAGGTGGGGGCCGCGTCGCGGGGCGCCTGCGGCTGCGGCTGCGATTCCGGTACGGCGCGCAGCACGTGCGTGGACCTGTCGCGGGGCGGCGCGGGCGGACCGGGAGGGGGAGGCGGCGGTACGGCGTCTCGTACAGCATCCGCTGCGGGCACGTCCCCTGCGGATACGCCTCCAGGGGATACGACCCCCTGCGCCGACCCTCGCGCGGCGTCCCCGGTGGATACGCCCTCCCGCATCGGCTGCGACTCCCCCACCGTCCCCGAACCCACTGCCGTCCCCGTCCCCGAACTCGAACCCGTCACCGCCCCCACTCCCACCCGCACCGGCTCCCCCCTGAACTGCGTGGAGCCGTCGCCGTTCATCTGGAGCGGGACGACGTAGCCGATGCGCTCGTCGTGGATGGTGGCGTGGACGGGGTGGCCGGTGGCGAGGGCGATGCGGTGGAGGTGGTTGAGGACGGTGTGCTGGAGTTCCTCGCCGGGAGCGGGGACGACGGGGACACCGCCGACCGATGCGGTGCCCGCGCCCGGCCCCGCCACGGGGACGTGGACGTCGATGGGGGCCACCGCGGGGCCCGCCGGCTGAGCGGCGTGCTTCTGTTCCCGCTTCTTGTCGCGGCTGAGTCGAGACATCGTTCCCTCACTCGGATGTGTCGGGTCGTCCGCGGACGGGGCGTTCGGCTACGGGTTCGGTTTCCATGGTGCCCCCCGCCCCGCGGTCTCCGCTTCCGTGCCCCCCGACAGCAAGATCCGGTCGTACACGTACTGTTGAGTAGTCTCTCCGCTCGCCTCCGGTTCCCACGTCACCAGGGCGTCACAGCCTCGTCCCAGAGCTCACGCCCGTCGTGGAGCCGGCGCAGGCGGGGTGATCGGCGGATCGGGAGGACGGAGTGGGGCATGCGGACGGATGTGCAGCTGGGGCCGGAGATCTGGCTCCGCGGCCCGGTGGCCGTGACGGAGCCGGAGGGTCCCGCGCATCCCGGTGCCACGGCCCGGCGTTTCTCCTGGGTCGGCACGCACGGCGGGGCGGGCGTCACCACGCTGGCCGGCGTCTACGGCGGCCAGGACTGCGGACGTGACTGGCCCGGCCCCGATGATCCGCGGTCGGTGCTGCTCGTCGCCCGCACCCACGCGACCGGCCTGACGTCCGCCCTGCACGCCGTGGAGGTCTTCCGGCGCGGGGAGGCCCCGCAGGGACTCGACCTCGACGCCGTCGTCCTCGTCGCGGACGCCCCCGGCCGGCTGCCGCGCCCGCTCGCCCGGCAGGTCAAGGTGATCGAGTCGGTGATCGACGTGTACCGCGTGCCGTGGGTGCAGAGCTGGCGCCTGGGCGACCTGAGCGGGACGCCGCCGCGCGAGACCGCGGCCCTGGCGAGGCTCACGGAGGTACGGACTCGCTGACCGCCACCGAGATCGCCGCCGCCGTACGGTCGGGGACGCTGCGCGCCGTCGATGTCGTAGCGGAGTCGCTGGAGCGGATCCGGCAGGCCGAGCCCGAGCTGTGCGCCTTCGTCGAGGTGTGGGGCGAGGAGGCGCTGCGGCGGGCGGGCGAGGTGGACGTACGGGTCGCCGCGGGCGAGCGGCTGCCGCTGGCCGGGGTGCCGATCGGCGTGAAGGGGCGGCGGCACGGGCTGCGTACGGCGGCTCCGCTGGTCGAGGCCGGGTGCGTCCCCGTGGGTGCCACGTCCGTTCCCGGGCCCGGAACTCCCTGGCAGACCTGGGGACTTGGCGCATACGGCCGTACCGTCAATCCCTGGCGCTCCGACCGCACCCCCGGTGGTTCCTCGGCCGGTTCCGCCGCCGCGGTGGCCGCGGGTCTGGTGCCGCTGGCGACCGGCAGCGACGGGGCGGGGTCGGTGCGTATCCCCGCCGCCTGGTGCGGGATCGTCGGCCTGAAGACGACGAACACCGACCGTACGGGGCTCACGGCAGCCGGGGTGCTGGCGCGGTGTGCGGAGGATGCGGCGGCGTACTGGCGGATCATGGCCGGGGAACAACAACCATCGGACTCCGAAGCACCCGCGCCGACCGCCGTCTGGTCCCCCGACCTCGGCTTCGCGGCCCCCGATCCGGACCTCGTCGCGATCGCCCGCACGGCGGCGCGGCACCTCGCCGACACCGGAGTCGTACGACCCGTCCGAGCCACCCTCCGTCTCGAAGACCCCGCCCCCGCCTGGCTCGCCCTCCGCACCCCCGGCGCCGACCCCGCCGCCGCCCACCGCCTCCGCGCGGAGAACGACCGCCGCCTCGACGCCCTCTTCGCGGACGCGGACGTCTTGCTGACCCCGACCACCCCGAACCCGCCGCACGGCCACGAAGGCCCGGGCGACCGCTACTCCACGGCGCTCACCTGGGCGTTCAACCTCAGCGGCCATCCGGCGCTCAGTCTCCCGGCCGGTTTCGGCGCCGACGGCTGTCCGGTCGGGCTTCAGCTGGTGGCAGGGCGCGGCCGGGAGGCGTTGCTGCTGGGGGTGGCGCGGGAGGCGGAGGGGCGAGCCGGATTGCGGGCGCGGCCGGCACCGTACAAGTGACACATGGACCCATGGCCCCATGGACATTTAGATGTGTGCGCATATACTGCGTACGCAAGTAGCCGTCGTACGCCGACCAAGTGGGGGATGTCATGAGCCGCCGTTTCCTGTTCCTGCTGGGCAGCAGCCGCAGCGAGGGCAACACCGAACTGCTGGCCCGCAAGGCCGCCGAGCAGTTGCCCGCGGACGTCGAGCAGGAGTGGATCGACCTCGCCGCCCGTCCGCTGCCCGACTACGAGGATCTGCGGCACGACAGCGACCATGTCCGCCCCACGGAGGGCAACACGGGGTTCCTGCTGGACGCGACGCTTTCGGCGACGGACATCGTGATCGCCTCGCCGCTGTACTGGTACTCGGTGTCCGCCCCCACCAAGCGCTACCTCGACTACTGGGCGGGCTGGCTGCGCACCCCCGGCCTCGACTTCAAGGCGACGCTGGCCGGGCGCACCCTCTGGGGCGTCACCGCGCTCGCGCACGAAGAGCGGGAGGTCGCCGACCCGCTGATCGGCACCCTCAACAACTCGGCCGCCTACATGGGGATGCGCTTCGGCGGCGTCCTGCTCGGCAACGGCAGCAAGCCCGGTGACGTCCTCAAGGACACCGAGGCACTCGCCCACGCCAAGACGTTCTTCGCGCGGGAGGCGCCGCTCGCGCGCTTCCCGTACGACAGCTGACTTCTACAGCCGACTTCTACGCAGTGACGTCCTTCGTCGTGAACCGCGCCCAGGCGGCCGCCCCGAACACCGCGGCGTAGAGGCCTTGCAGGCCGAGGTTCTTCACCAGGTCGTCCCAGTAGATCGGGTCGCGCATGAGGTCGGCGAAGGACAGCCAGTAGTGGGAGAAGAAGTACGGCTGGAGTGCGTGCAGTTGCGGTATCTGGTCGAGGATCTGGACGGTGATCAGCAGACCGACCGTCGTCGCCATCGCCGCGATGCCGCTGTTGGTGAGCGTGGAGACGAACAGGCCGAGGGCCGCCACGCCCGTCAGTGACGCGGCGACGACCAGGGCGATCAGCAGGGCTCGGCCCAGGCCCTCGGTGAAGCCGATCTGGGTTCCCGAGATCGTCGTGAGGTCCCCCAGCGGGAAGAGCAGCGCGCCGACCGTGAGCGCCGAGACCGCGACGACCAGTGTGGCCACCAGGCAGAAAGCCATTGTGGTCGCGTACTTGGTGAGCAGCAGGCGGGTGCGGCCGGCCGGGGCGACGAGCAGATAGCGCAGCGTTCCCGCGTTGGCCTCGCCGGCGATCGCGTCGCCCGCGATGACGCCGATGGCCATCGGCAGGAAGAAGGGGAGCGTCGCGGCCAGCGCGGTGAAGACCAGGAAGAGGCCGTTGTTGGTGATCTGCGAGATGAAGGCCGGCCCCTCTCCACCGCCGCCTCCTCCGCCGACCCCGGAGCCGTCGCTCGTCTCGATCTTGACGGCGATCCCGACCAGGACGGGTACGGCGGCCAGGACACCGAGAAGCGCGAGCGTGCGCCAGCGCCGGAACGTCGTCACCAGCTCGCTGCGGAGGAGACCGAAGGTCCAGAGCGGGCTCTGTTTCCGGGGAACTCGGACCTCGCTCGACCCGGCCAACTCAGCCCGCGACATCGAAGCCCTCCCCCGTCAGCGCCACGAACGCGTCCTCCAGGGAAGCCCGTTCGACCCCGAACCCGCGGACCCGGACCCCCGCCGTCACCAACGCGGCGTTCACCTCGGCGAGGTCACGCTCGGGCGGTTCCGCGGTGACCCGGTCGTCCTCGACGGTGACGTCCGAGGCGCCCTGTTCCTTGAGTACCCGGGCCGCGTCGCCCGCGTCCGGGGTGGTGACGACGAGCCGGCCCCGTATCCCGGCCGCCAGGTCCGCCACCGCGCCCTGTGTGATCAGCCGCCCCTGCGCCATCACGGCGGCATGGCTGCAGACCTGCTCGATCTCGTCCAGCAGATGGGAGGAGAGGAAGACGGTCGTGCCGTCGGAGGCCAACTCCCTGATCAGGGAACGAATCTCACGCATGCCTTGCGGGTCGAGCCCGTTCGTCGGCTCGTCGAGGACGAGGAGACGGCGGGGCTGGAGCAGGGCGGCGGCGAGACCCAGCCGCTGCTTCATGCCGAGCGAGTACGCCTTCGCCTTCTTGCTCCCTGCCGCTGTCAGGCCCACCCGGTCGAGCGCCGCCGCAACGCGTGCACGCCGGGTGCGCGGGTCGGCGGTCGGGTCGGCGGCGTCGTACCGGATGAGGTTGTCGCGGCCGGAGAGGAAGCCGTACAGCGCGGGCCCCTCGATCAGGGCGCCGACGTGCGGCAGTACGGCGCGCGTGCCCCGGGGCATGGGCTGCCCGAGCACGCGTGCCGTGCCGGAGGTCGGCTCGATGAGGCCCATCAGCATGCGGATGGTGGTGGTCTTGCCGGAGCCGTTGGGACCGAGGAAGCCGAAGACGCTGCCCGCCGGGACGGTCAGATCCAGGCCGTCGACGGCGAGCTGCCCTCCACGGAAGCGCTTGGTGAGCGCACGGGTCCGGATGACCTCGTCACCCACACCCTCCGTGTCCGGCTCCGTCGCGGGCGGCTCGTCCATCGGCTCCCTCGATTCGTCGTACGCGTACGGTACGTCGCGTACGAGGGTTCTGTGTACGGCTGTTACTTGCCCGCGTCGGCCGCCTTCACCAGGGCGTCCTTCGTGACCGCGCCGACGTAGATCTTGCCGTCGTCCGTCATCAGGGCGTTGACCAGGCGGGTCTTGAAGACCGTGCCCTCGCCGAACTTGCCGGTCACCTTGTCGCCGAGGGAGTCGAGGAAGCCCCCGAACTCGCCGCCGACCTCGGAGCCGGAGGGCATGCCCTCGCCGCCGGTCTCGATGACGGCGATGGAGTTCCAGCCCTCGCCTATGATCTTCGGCTCGCCCTCGGGCGCCACCTTCTCGTCCGGAGCCTTGAAGTCCTCCGGGGCCCCGAAGTTGCCCGGAGCCCGGCCGTGCTCCCCGGCCGCGACGTCGCCCTCCTCCGTGACCTTCGCACCCTTGGGCGGGGTGAAGTCGAAGGTCGAGGCGGCCGGCTTGGCGAAGGTGACCTGGGTGAAGCCCGCGTCCACCACGGCGGAGCCGCCGCTCGCCGGGGTCAGCGTGAACTTCAGCGGCAGACCGGTCTTGGCGTCCACGCCTACGGTGATCGCACCGACCGTGGAGCCGGAGTCCTTCGGCTTGATGAGCAGCCGGTAGGCGTCCCGGCCCGCGATCTGCGCGGTGCCGTCGACGGTCACGGACGTCGTGTCGTCGACCGACTTCAGGGCCTCCTCGGCGAGCTCCTGGGGCGTGGCCGGGACGTCTTCCTTCGACTTCCCGTCCGCGCTTTCGGAGGCGGTGCCGTGGTAGACCTCGTTGGACGCGCTGTCGTAGCCCCAGACGTCCTTGCCGTTGTGGATCAGGCTGTACTCGGCGGCGTTCTGCAGCAGCGAGATTTTGTGCTTGTCCTCGCCGTCGGCGGCGACGCGCACGGTGTGCGTGCCGGACGCCAGCTCCATGAGCTTGGAGCTCGGGTCGGCGGACGAGCCCTCGCCCGACTGCGTCGCCCCGGACATCAGGCTGCTCTCCAGGCCGCCGAGGTCCGGCAGCCCCAGGTCCGTGCTGATCTTCACCGTGCCGGACAGCTGCTCCACGTCCGATGCGGCGATCTTCTCGATGAGTTGCTGCGCGCTGATCTTGGGCAGGTCGGGGTCGCCGGAGTCGGCGATCGCCGGGACGAGCCCGATGGTCGCCGCCGCCACGCCCACCACCGCGACGGGAACGACGTACCGCGCGGCCTTGCGGCGTCCGGCGCGAAGGTCGTCGACCTCGCCGGCGGTCGTGCTGTCGTCGGATTCGTACGGTGCCATGTGTGCCTTACCTCCGTCGTAGCGGCGGCTGTCGCTTGATCGCACTCGTCCCACCCTGAGCCGCCATTCTCACCCGAATCGGTGAGGAGTGGTGTTTTCCGTGGTCTCCAGTTGACCAAATCCGCCCGAGGTATACGTCAACCTGCGGAGCCAACTCCGCGTACTGCTGCGGTATGACGCGGAAGGGCGGCGCCTCCCCCGACCCGTAGGGGTCGTGCGGGGAAGACGCCGCCCGTCGGAGTGGATCAGCGCCACGTGGGTCAGCGCTGAATGAACACGTAGTCCGCCTGGTAGGGCACGCCCACGATGGCACCCGGCTCGCAGGAGCCGGCCGGGGCGACGCCGCCGACGGTGTTCAGCCGCAGGATCTCCGCGGTGTCGGCGAGGAGCCCGCGGTGCTTGCCGGACTGGGTGGCCTTGAGGTCCAGCTCCGGGATGTTCTTGTCGCCGTTGGGCGTCCTGCTGATGACCGATCCGGTGACGGCGCTGCGGTCGGGCGCGATCCACTGCGGCGTACCGGAGTTGGGCTCGACGAAGGAGTGCGCGATCGGTCCGGCCAGGAGGGCGCTGACGTCCCGTTGGGCGAAGGCGTACCCGCCGCCCTCGGCCGGCTTGCACTCGTAGATCTGCTTGCCCTTGAGGACGGATGCCTGGAAGTTGTCGAGCGCGTCGCGGAAATCGAACGCCGTGGTCACCTTGTGCAGCTGGCCGCGGACGGCTCCGCCCGGGAACTCGGCCGTGTGCAGGTTGGCGTAGAACGAACCCGGGTCGGACTTCAGCGAGTTGAGCAGGGCGGCGTCGTCGACCTTGACGGTGCCGGTGACGGTCTTGCCCTTGGCGCCCGCGAGCAGCTTGGTGAAGTCGACCTTGACGCCGCCGTTCGTGCCCTTGGCGCCCTGGTGGATGTGGAGCAGGGTCGGCTTGTCGGTGCCGCGCCACTTCACGGCGACGGACACCTTGTCGCCCTTCACCTTCACGAACTGGAGCGCGGCGCCGTCCTTGTCCCCGACGGCCGGACCGCCCGCCACGGGCACCTCGTTGGCGCCCCGCAGACTGGCGGCGAGGATGGTCCCGCCCTTGCCGCCCGCCACGGTGCCGCTCTGGCTCACGATGCCTGCGCCTCCGGTGTGCCCCGCGTGGTCGGCGCGGTTGCCTCCGGCGGCGAAGGCAGGAATCACCGCGGCGGCGACACCACCGGCGGCGGCCACCGCGACAGCGGTGACGATCAGGCTCTTACGGCGCAGTGAGAACGTCGCATTCATGCCCATGATTCTTTTGTCTCCCCGTATTGCAGCTGACGCCCCCTGCGTCAGCTTCTGGGCATGAATACGGAAGCGATCTCAGTCTGGACTCAGTCCAGCAGTGTGACCTGCGTCACGCCGCAAGTCCCCGCTGCTCAGCGCCGGAATCAACCCGCCCGATGCACCACGGCGTCGCACAACTCCAGCAGCGCCGCCTTCGCATCGCACTCCGGCAACGGAGCCAGCGCGGCCCGCGCGTCCTCCGCATACCGCACCGTGTCCCGCCGCGCCTGCTCCAGCGCGGGATGCCCGCGCAGGCCCGCGAGCGCCTCTGCGAGCCGCGCGTCGTCACTCAGGTCGGAGTCCAGCAGCTCGCACAGCGCGACGTCGTCGGCCAGCCCCAGGCGGGCCGCCCGCTCCCGCAGCCTCAGCACCGGAAGTGTCGGAATCCCCTCGCGCAGATCGGTCCCCGGCGTCTTCCCGGACTCGTGCGAGTCGGAGGCGATGTCCAGTACGTCGTCGGCGAGCTGGAAGGCGACCCCGAGCCGCTCCCCGTACTGCGTCAGCACGTCGATCATCGTCTCGTCGGCGCCCGACATCATCGCCCCGAACCGGCACGACACCGCGACCAGCGACCCGGTCTTCCCGCTCAGCACATCCAAGTAGTGCTCGACCGGATCCCGGCCGTCCGTCGGGCCGGCCGTCTCCAGGATCTGTCCGGTCACCAGCCGCTCGAACGCCTCCGCCTGCACCCGCACCGCCTCCGGACCGAGATCGGCGAGGGTGTGCGAGGCGCGCGCGAAGAGGAAGTCACCGGTGAGCACGGCGACCGAGTTGCCCCAGCGGACGTTCGCGCTGGGCACCCCTCGTCGTACGGCCGCCTCGTCCATCACGTCGTCGTGGTACAGCGTCGCGAGGTGCGTCAGCTCGACGACCACGGCGGACGGCACGACCCCCGGTGCGTACGGGTCCCCGAACTGCGCGGAGAGCATCACGAGCAGTGGCCGGAAGCGCTTGCCGCCGGCCCGCACCAGATGCTGCGCGGCCTCGGTGATGAACGGGACCTCACTCTTGGTGGCTTCGAGCAACCCTTCCTCGACAGCCGCCAATCCGGCCTGGACATCGGCTTCCAGAGCCTGGTCCCGCACGCTCAGCCCGAACGGCCCGACGACGGTCACGAGGGGTCTCCTGTCTGCTGGTGTCCACTGGCGTTTACACGGTTTGTCGATAGGTCGCTGCCATCACTCAAGTCAGCGTATCCGGTCACCTTTCGATCACCGATGCCCACCCACCCGTGCACCACGGGCGGTATCGGATCACGACCGGTATGTTTTCGATCATCTGAAAAGAATGGATATCTATCGACTTACCCGGAAGTAGGGAGGTGTGTCCATGAACATCCGCACGTCCTTCCCCTACGAGACGACTCACGAGGACCTCCGTATCCCTCTGTCGGACGGGACCCTGCTCTACGCGCGCGTGTGGCGCCCGCTCACCGACGAGCCCGTGCCGGCGCTCCTCGAATACCTCCCGTACCGCCTGACCGACTGGACCGCCCCGCGCGACTTCCAGCGCCACCCCTGGTACGCGGGCCACGGCTACGCCTCCGTCCGGGTCGACGTGCGCGGGCACGGCAACAGTGAAGGCGTGCCGGGCGACGAGTACGCGGTGACGGAGCTGGCAGATGGCGTGGAGGTGGTCAACTGGCTGGCGGCGCAGCCCTGGTGCGACGGCAAGGTGGGCATGTTCGGCATCTCCTGGGGCGGCTCCAACTCCCTCCAGATCGCGGCCCTCGCGCCCGAGCCGCTCAAGGCGATCGTGACCGTCTGCGCGACGGACGATCGCTATGACAACGACGTGCACTACGTGGGAGGTTCCGTCCTCGCAGTGGACATGCACGCCCGGGCCGCCACCCTGCTCGCCTTCGCCTCTCGGCCGCCCGATCCGCGGTACGCCGGCGAGGCCTGGCGCGAGATGTGGGTCGAGCGCCTGGAGGCTGTCCAGCCGCTCATCCACACCTGGCTCACCCACCAGACCCGAGACCGGTACTGGCGCCACGGCAGCGTCTGCGAGGACTACGGCGCGATCAAGGCGGCCGTCCTCGCGGTGGGCGGCTGGCACGACCCGTACCGCGACACCGTGCTGCGGCTCGTCGAGCACCTCCCGCCCGATCGCGTACGAGGACTGATCGGCCCCTGGTCGCACCAGTACCCCGATCGCGGCCTGCCACCCGGCCCGGCGATCGGCTTCCTCCAGGAGACGCTGCACTGGTGGGACCACTGGCTCAAGGGCAAGGGGGAACTCCCCGAGCCCCTGCTGCGCGCCTACGTCACCGACTCCCACCACCCCGCCACGGTGTACGGCACCCTGCCCGGCCGCTGGGTCGGCGAGCCCGCGTGGCCCTCCCCTAACGTGACGACAGTGACGTACGCCTGTCAGGGCGCCCCCGTCCTCGTACGGTCGCCGATGCACACCGGGGTCGACGCCGGCCGCTTCCTTCCCATCGGCAACGACGCCGACCTGCCGCCGGACCAGCGGGAGGAGGACGCGCGGTCGGTGTGCTTCGAGTTTCCGGTGGCCGAGGAGACGTGGGTGCTGGGGCGGGCGCGGGTGGGGCTGCGGGTGACTGCTCAGGCGCCGCGGGGGCAGATCGTGGCGAGGGTGTGTGACGTAGCGCCGGACGGCTCGTCGACCCTGGTCACGCGTGGAGCGCTGAACCTCTCGGCACGAGCGGGCCGCGACCGGACCGTGTCGTGGACGCCGGGCACCACCGAAGAGGTGACCTTCGAGCTGAATGCCATCGGCCATGTCTTCCCGCCCGGCCACCGCATCCGGCTCGCCGTCTCCTCCGCGTACTGGCCGTGGATCTGGCCGCAGCCCGAGTCCGCGGCGGGCTTCACCCTGGACCCGGCGGGCTGCTTCCTCGAACTGCCCGTACGGAAGCGCGAATTCGACTGGAATATCCGTTTCGAGGAGCCCGAGCAGGCCGAGCCGCTGGGCGTCAACTTCCCCGCCACGCTCGACGAGCCGCGCCCCGAGCGCCTGGTGGTGCGGGACGTCACGAGCGGCGTGTGGCGCCTTGAGGTCGACCCGAGGTACGGCGGCACGCGCGTCCACCCCGACGGGCTGGAGTGCACCGAGGACGCGCTGGAGACGTACGCGATCGACGAGGCGGATCCGCTGTCGGCCCGCACCCGCTCGGACTGGTCGATCCGGCTGCACCGCCCGGAACAGGGCTGGGACACCACGGTCCGCACCCGATCGGAGATCAGCTGCGACGGGGACCACTTCACCACCTCCGACGAGGTGATCTGCACGGAGGGCGGCCAGGTGGTCTTCCATCGGACCTGGGAGAAGCGCATCCCGCGAACGGCCGGTTAATAAAGCCCTCTTGAGCTGATTGCCCGTTTTGCCGCGCTTGCGATCACGCGTGATGTGACTCACGTCCCGGCCTGCACAGAAAACACACAGGCACCCGTCGATCCGCCTTCCGTCATGGCGAGTTGGGCTTGGCGAGTGCAAAGGATCAAGCGGCACATTCGCCGCACACCAAGGTCAATAGGTGCGATGTGTGAATCCGGTACTTGTTTCGGACATGTGCTCTCGCATACGTTCCCGGCCTGTCGGGCGGACGCCGAATCCTGCCACCGCCCGAACGACCCATTGACCGACTCACCGCACGGCAGGAGCGGGGGACCCAGGTAAGCCGCCGGACCGGACACCGCACCGGGACGGCTCGGGGTGAAGCCATGCCCAGCACGAGGGTGTGGCCGGGCACCTCCCAGCCCGAACCCGACAGCTCACCTCGCAGGCGCCGGAGAGGAACTTCGCCATGGCTGCAGCCGGTAAGCACCGCCGAACCAGAACCGCTCGCATCACCCGCGCCATCGCCGTCGCCGGCACCGGCGTCGCCGTCCTCGCGCTGCCGGTCATCGGCGCGACCAGCGCCTCGGCGGCCACCCCGACCGTGGCCACCGCCACCTCGCTGGGCTACTCAGACACCCTCGACGGCTGGATCCGGGCGTCCCTCCAGGTGATGGCGCAGAACGGCATCCCCGGGTCGTACGACGGCATCTACCGCAACATCATGCGGGAGTCCTCGGGCAACCCGGCCGCCATCAACAACTGGGACTCCAACGCCGCCGCGGGCACCCCGTCGAAGGGCCTCCTCCAGGTCATCGACCCGACCTTCCAGGCGTACCACGTGGCCGGCACCAAGTTCGACCCGTACGACCCGGTCGCGAACATCACCGCCGCCTGCAACTACGCGTTCCAGCGGTACGGCTCGATCGACAACGTCTTCGGCGCGTACTGAGAACTACCCCGTCGGGAAGAGACGTTCCGGGAAGAGACGTTCGAGGACGACGGCGATGCCGTCGTCCTCGTTCGACAAGGTGATCTCGTCGGCCACCGCCTTGAGTTCGGGATGGGCGTTGGCCATGGCGACGCCGTGCGCCGCCCAGTCGAACATGGGGATGTCGTTGGGCATGTCCCCGAAGGCGATGGTCTGCCCCGGTCCCAGCCCCAGATGCTCGGCGGCCAGCGCGAGACCGGTCGCCTTGGTCACTCCGATTGGCTGGAGTTCGACGGTCCCGGGTCCCGACATGGTGACCGTCGCGAGGGAACCCACCACCGCGCGCGCCGTCGCCGCCAACTCGTCGTCGGACAGGGCGGGATGACGCAGCAGCACCTTGCTGATGGGCGCGCACCACAGGTCGTCGCGGCGCCCCACGCGTACGGCGGGCAAGGTCGGGTGCGGCATCAGATACCCCGGTTCGATGAGCGTGAGCCCGTCGACGCCGTCCTGGTCGACGGCGGCGTACACCTGCCCGATCTCCGCCTCGATCTTGCCGAGCGCTGTCTCGGCCAGCTCCCGGTCCAGCGTGACGGACCACAGCAGACGGTCCGCGCCGGCGTCGTACACCTGCGCGCCCTGTCCGCACACCGCGAGCCCCCCGCTGCCGAGGATGTCGAGCAACGGCCGCACCCTCGGGGCCGGCCGCCCCGTCACCACCAGGTGCCGGGCGCCGAACGCCGTCACCTGCGCAAGCGCGGCGAGCGACCGGTCGGAGAGCGTGTCGTCGCCCCGGAGCAGGGTGCCGTCCAGGTCAGTGGCGATGAGTGAATATGCGATGGGTGCGGCCATGATCAGAGAATACGGACAGAAAGCCCGACCGACTCGACGCGAACAGGACGCCTCCTACGGCGACTTGGGCCGCAGAGCCCCCGTTTCACTCCCTCGGGACACCCACGGACCGGCTGACACCGTGACGCCGTGACGTCTCGTTCCCACAGGCTCCTCCCGGAGGCCCCCACCGCCGTCCGGATCGGCTTCGGTGACGTCGCTGACCTGCGGCTGCCGCACCAGGCCTCGCCCCCGTAACGTGTGCCGCGACCACATGACACACCTGGCATACGGACCGCACGAGAGCGAGGCAGCACCCATGCCCCCCTTCGATGTCCCCGAGGGCGACCCCTTCGGCCCGCACAACCTTCCGTACGGTGTCTTCTCCCCCGCCGGTACCACGGAGCGGAGGGTCGGGGTCCGGCTCGGCGACCACGTCCTCGACGCGGGCGCGGCGGCGCACGCGCTCGGCTCGCCGTACGCCCCCCTGCTCGCCCGGCCGACCCTCAACCCGCTGCTGGCCGCGGGCCGCACCACCTGGTCGGACGTACGGCGCGCGCTGACGGCGTGGCTGACGGTGCCGTCCCACCGGGAGACCGTCGCGCCGCTGTTCCACCCCCTGTCCTCGGTGACCCTGCACCTCCCCTTCGAGGTCGCGGACTACGTCGACTTCTACGCCTCC
The DNA here is from genome assembly GCF_036014015.1 of Streptomyces sp. NBC_00457. Lineage (NCBI taxonomy): Bacteria > Bacillati > Actinomycetota > Actinomycetes > Kitasatosporales > Streptomycetaceae > Streptomyces > Streptomyces sp. NBC_00457. Next base: position 4,701,395 of record NZ_CP107905.1, read on the forward strand.
GAGAACCACGCCCGGAACGTCGGCCGCATCTTCCGCCCCGACGCCCCCGACTCCCTGACCCCCAACTGGAAGCATCTGCCGATCGGTTACCACGGCCGCTCCGGCACGGTGGTCGTGTCGGGCACGGATGTCGTACGACCGTCAGGGCAGCGCAAGTCCCCCGCCGACCCGGCGCCCGTCTTCGGCCCCTCCGTCCGCCTGGACATCGAGGCGGAGGTCGGCTTCGTGGTGGGCACGCCGTCGCCGATGGGCCGGCCGGTGGGGCTCGGCGACTTCCGGGACCACGTCTTCGGCCTCTGCCTCCTCAACGACTGGTCCGCACGCGACATCCAGGCCTGGGAGTACGTCCCCCTCGGCCCGTTCCTCGGCAAGTCCTTCGCCACGTCGGTGTCGGCGTGGATCACGCCGCTGGACGCGCTGGAGGGGGCGCGGGTGGCGCCGCCGGAGCGGACGCATGCGTTGCTCCCCTATCTGGACGACACCGCTTCCGACGTGGAGCCCGGCGGTTACGACCTGCGCATCTCGGTCGCGATCAACGGCCATGTGGTCTCGGAGCCGCCCTTCTCCACCATGTACTGGACCGCCGCCCAGCAACTGGCCCACATGACCGTCAACGGCGCCTCCCTGCGCACCGGCGACCTCTACGGCTCCGGCACGGTCAGCGGCCCGGCCGAACACGAACGCGGCTCCCTCCTGGAGCTGACCTGGAACGGCCGCGACACCCTGGAACTCCCCGACGGCAAGCGGACGTTCCTGGAGGACGGGGACGTGGTGACGCTGTCGGCCTGGGCGCCGGGGGCGGACGGGGTGCGGGTCGGGGTGGGGGAGGTTGTGGGGCGGGTCGTGGCGGGGAACTGAGGGGGTGGGCTGAGGGGGAGGGCTGACGCGGGGGCCGGGAGGGGGCGGGTGCGGGGATCGGGTCGTGCTTGTCCCATGACTCGGGCGGCCATCGCCGTCATACTTACGGCGGGCGGGATGCCCCGTAGCCGCACCTCCTCCCGAAGCGCAGCCTTCCCGACCAGGATCCGGAGACCCTGGCATGACCGTCTGCCTGCTCCTGCTGAGCGTCGTCGCCCTCACGGCCGCCGTGCCGGTCCCGCGTGCGCTGACCCGGGCGGTGTGGCCGGAGCGGGAACCCGTGGTCGGGCTGTGGGTGTGGCAGTGCCTGGTCGCCACGGTACTGCTGTGCTGTCTGACGGCGCTCGTGCTGGGCACGGCCGCCGTCTTCCACACCGTCCGTGACCGGGTCTTCGCCCCGGCGCCGCCGTCGGTGACCGCCGCGTACGACCTGTCCACGGCCCCGGCCTGGGCCGCCGCCCTCACCCTGCTGCTGGCCTGCGGGGCCGCCTGGACGACGGCGATGCTCGCCCGTGAGCTGGTGGAGGCGCGCAGGCGCCGCGGCCAGACCCGAGCGCATCTGCTCGAACGCGCCCCCGAGCTGCCGGCCGGGCTGGGTGCCGCCGCGCGCGGTCCGCTCCTGGTCCTCGAGGACGAGTACCCCGACGCCTGGTGGATGCCCGGCAACCCGCCCCAACTGGTCGTCACCACCGGCGCCCTGCACCGGCTGACCGACCACCAGCTCGATGCCGTACTCACCCACGAACGCGACCACGCCCGCGCCCACCACGACTGGCTGCTGCACCTGTCCACCGCCCTCGCCACCGGTTTCCCCCGCATCCCGCTCTTCGCCCACTTCTGCGACCAGACCCACCGCCTGGTCGAACTCGCCGCCGACGACACGGCGTCCCGCCGGTGCGGCCACCTGACCACCGCACTGGCGTTGATCGAGCTCAACCAGCACCGGGGCGTCCTCTCCTGCGCGTCCAGCCACCGCCTGCTCGGCGAGCGCGTGGACCGGCTCCTTGAGCCCCGCCCGCGGCTGGGCCGCCGCCGCAGGATCATCGCTACGACGACGGCCGCGCTGGTGCCGTTGCTGCCCCTGCTGATCCTTTTCGGGCCGGGGTTGACGGCGTTGGCGTAAGGGGGCCGGAGGGGACAGCCTCGCTACTTCGGGTCAGCTGCTTCGCGTCAGCTACTTCGGGTCGCGGTTGAAAACCGACTTGGACCAGACGTATCCGAGTGCGGTGAGGGCGAGGCACCAGGCGACCGCGAGCCATCCGTTGTGGCCTATCTCGCTGCCCAGCAGCAGACCGCGCAGGGTCTCGATGGCCGGGGTGAACGGCTGGTACTCGGCGATCGGCTGGAACCAGCCCGGCATCGCGTCGAGCGGGACGAAGGCGCTGGAGATGAGCGGGAGGAAGACCAGCGGCAGGGCGTTGTTGCTGGCCGCCTCGGCGTTCGGGCTGACCAGGCCCATGCCGACCGCGAGCCAGGTGAGCGCCAGGGTGAACAGCGTGAGCAGGGCGAATGCCGCCAGCCACTCCAGGGCCGTGGCGTCCGTGGAGCGGAAGCCGATGGCCACGCCGATGGCGCCGACGAAGAGCACGCTCATGATCGCCTGGAGCACGCTGCCGAGAACGTGCCCGATGAGCACCGAGCCGCGGTGGATCGCCAGGGTGCGGAAGCGGGCGATGATGCCCTCGTTCATGTCCATGGCGACGGACACGGCGGTGCCGACCGCGGTGGAACCGGTGGTCATCATCAGAACGCCGGGCACGAGATAGGCGATGTACTCGGACCTGTCCGCCCCGCCGCCCCCGATCCCCGCGCTCATCGTGTCGCCGAAGATGTAGACGAACAGCAGCAGGAGCATCACCGGCGTGAGCAGCAGATTCAGGGTGAGCGACGGGTAGCGGCGGGCGTGGAGGAGATTGCGCCGCAGCATCGTGGAGGAGTCGCGCACGGCGAGGGAGAGGTTGCTCATCGGACGTTCTCCTTGGGCTGGTTGGGGACGTCGGTGCCGCTGCCGGTGAGGGCGAAGAAGACGTCGTCGAGGTCAGGGGTGTGGACGGTCAGCTCGTCCGCCTCGATGCCGGCGGAGTCCAGCCAGTCGAGGAGGGAGCGCAGCTCGCGCTGGCTGCCGTCGCTGGGGATGTGCAGGGCGAGGGATTCGTTGTCCCGGGTGACTTCGCGGAGCGTGGCGGCGGCGGACTGGTAGGCGGCCGGGTCGGTGAAGCGGAGGCGGACGTGTCCGCCGGGGATGAGCCGCTTGAGCTCGTCGGCGGTGCCTTCAGCGGCGATCTTGCCGTCGTTGAGAACGGCGATGCGGTCGGCGAGTTCGTCGGCCTCTTCCAGGTACTGGGTGGTGAGGAAGACCGTGACGCCGTCGGAGACGAGTTCGCGGATGATGCCCCACATGTTGTGGCGGGAGCGGGGGTCGAGTCCGGTGGTCGGCTCGTCGAGAAAGATGATCCGCGGACTGCCGACCAGCGTCATGGCGATGTCGAGCCGCCGCTTCATGCCGCCGGAGTAGCTCTGCGCGGGCTTCTTGGCCGCCTCCACCAGGTCGAAGCGTTCGAGCAGTTCGGCGGCGACCCGCCGCCCCTCGGACCTGGACAGGTGGTGCAGGTCCGCCATGAGGAGCATGTTCTCCTCACCCGTGATCAGCCCGTCCACGGCCGAGAACTGCCCGGTGACACCGATCGCCTCGCGCACGGCCTGCGGATCGGCGGCGATGTCGTGGCCCGCCACCTGGGCCTGCCCGCCGTCGGCGGTGATGAGCGTGGAAAGGATCTTCACGGCGGTGGTCTTCCCGGCGCCGTTCGGCCCGAGCAGCGCGAACACGGAACCGGCCGGGATGCGCAGGTCCATGCCGTCGAGGACGGTCTTGTCGCCGTAGGACTTGCGCAGACCGACAGTGGAGACGGCGGCGGGCGACTGCGGACCGTCGCCGCCACGCCTGGACGTGGGCATGACAGATGAAGGCATGGAGCCCTCCCTTTTGAAGGCTGAAGTGGGGCGGGGATAAGGCGCATTGCGGATGGGTCGCGCTCAGGACTTGGCGCGGCGGATGTCGATGTTGCCCCAGTTGGTCCGTGCGCGAACCTTGACGGTGTCCTCGGTGTGCTCCGGGGCCTCGGACGCAGTGAGCGTGTTGCGTACCCGCCCGCGGTTGGAGCGGACGTCGAGCCAGGCGGCGGTGCCCTCGCGGATGCCGACCTCGATGGAACCGTTGGACGTCTCCAACTGGACGTCGCCGCAGGCGACTTCGGCGACACGCAGAGAGCCGTGGGTCGAGGTGCCGGTGACCGAGGCCTCGACGCGAGCGATGTCGATGGCGCCGTGGGCGCCGCTCACCCGCAACTCGCCGGTCACGGCGCCGACGATCGTGGTGCCGTGCGAGTTCTTCAGAACGGCGGGGCCGTCGACGAGACCAACGCGCACATTGCCGGTGTTGCTGGTGATCTCGGCCATGCCCTCGACCCGGTCCACGGTGACAGGGCCGTGCGACACGGCCAGCTGGAGCGGGCCGGTCTCGTCGAAGCGGGCGTCGCCGGCCGAAATCTTCACACGGACCTCGCCGAGCCGACCCTCGCCCAGCACCTGTGCCCAGGCGCCGGTCAGGTCGATGTGCGAGCCCGAGGGCAGTTCGACCGTCACATCGACGGCGCCGGTCCGGCCGAGGCCGAACAGAATGGCCTTGGGGGTCGTGACGGTCAGTACGCCGCTCGCGTACGTGACCTCGGTCTGCTCGGCCGCCCGTACGTCCAGGTCCCTCTTCGGATCACGGGGCCGCGCTTCGACGACGGTGTCGCGGCGGTCACCCGCGGTGAACTGGATGGAACCGGCCTCCACCTTCGCGGTGACCGAGATCGGTTCGGGAGTGTCGAAAGAAGGCATGGCTGTCCCGTCCTCTTGGGTCTTCAGGACGTCCCCGCTGGTGGGACGTGGTGTGGATGAAGTGAAGCGGGGCGGAGGCGCGGGCTAGCGCACCCAGCCCGTGAAGCTCTGTCCGACGGTCCGGGTCTTCTCCGCCGGACGCGGCCGGGCGCCACCGTCGACCGCGGCCGACACGGCCCGCACCAGCCACGCGTTGACCGACAGCCCCTCACGGCTCGCGGCCTCCTCGGCACGCGCCTTGAGGTGCGTCGGCAGCCGCAGATTGACGCGAGCGGTGCCGCCCTCGTCACCGTCGACGGGAGCCGGGGCCCTGAGGTGTTCGACGGGCGCGACAGGCTCCGCTGGGATGCCGTCCTCGGTCGGCGGCAGTGTCACCACGAAGTCGGGGTCGAGCCCACGCAGCCGTACGTCGACCGAGCCGGGGGCGAGTTCACGGGTGATCTCGTCCATCGCGGCGGAGAGCACATTGAGCAGGGTCAGACGAGTCGCCGACTCCAGCGGAGCCGTGAGCCGTTCGGCCAGCTCGCGGGCTTCGTCCCCGCCGGCTTCGGCGGCCACCGCGAGTTCACGGCGGAGGGTGTCGACATACGGCGTGAGGTCCATGACGCCATGATGGCACCACTATGGCGCCACACGCAAGCGGTCAGGCGGCATCCCAGGCATGACGCCCCGCTGACCCCACCCTGACCTGCGAGAACACATTGGCGCCCACACGGGAGATTGCGGCACCACGCAGCACCGGATGACACCACCTGGTGCCATGTGACGCCATTACGGCATCACCGGAACCGCCTACCCCCAGTCGTCCGGCTCCGCGTCCGCATCCATCTCAGGCCAGTGATCGTCATCGCCCGTCGCACCGGCGATCGCGGGAGCGGGAGCGGCCCCGGGCGCCCCGCCCTCCAGCGAGGCCAGCACTCCGATGACGCCCTCCCCGTACGTCGCGAGCTTCTTCTCACCCACCCCACTGACACCGCCGAGCTCTCGCACCGACGTCGGCCACACCGTGACGATCTCCCGGAGGGTGGCGTCATGGAAGATCACATACGCCGGGACACCTTGCTCACGGGCCTGCTCGGCACGCCAAGCGCGCAGCGCCTCGAAGGCGGGCTGCAGTTCCTCGGGCAGTTCGGCCACCGCCGCCTTGGGCTTGCGGTCGCCCCGGCCGGACGAGGAGGACGTCGTACGCGCCGACGCCGGCTTCTTCGGTTCCTTGCGCAGTGGCACCTCCCGCTCCCGCCGCAGCACCTCCCCGCTCGCCTCGGTCAGCACCAGCGTGCCGTACTCCCCTTCGACCGCAAGCAGCCCCTGTGCCAGCAACTGCCGTACGACGCCCCGCCATTCGCCCTCGGACAGCTCCTCGCCGATGCCGAACACGGACAGCTGGTCGTGGTCGAACTGGATCACCTTGCCGGTGCGCTTGCCGAGCAGGATGTCGACGATCTGCACCGCGCCGAACTTCTGCCCGCGCTCCCGCTGCAGCCGCACCACCGTCGACAGCACCTTCTGCGCGGCGACGGTGCCGTCCCACGTCTCCGGCGGGGTCAGACAGGTGTCGCAGTTGCCGCAGCCCGCCGGATCGGGATCCTGACCGAAGTAGGCGAGAAGCTGACCCCGGCGGCACTGCGCCGTCTCGCACAGCGCCAGCATCGAGTCCAGGTGGGCAGCGGCCCGTCGCCGGAACGCCTCGTCCCCCTCGCCGGACTGGATCAGCTTGCGCTGCTGTATGACGTCGTTGAGCCCGTACGCCATCCAGGCCGTGGACGGCAGCCCGTCCCGCCCCGCACGCCCTGTCTCCTGGTAGTAGCCCTCCACCGACTTCGGCAGATCCAGATGCGCGACGAACCGTACGTCCGGCTTGTCGATGCCCATCCCGAAGGCGATGGTCGCCACCACGACCAGACCGTCCTCCCGCAGGAACCGGGACTGGTGCGCCGCGCGCGTGCCCGCGTCCAGACCGGCGTGGTAGGGCACCGCCTCGATGCCGTTGCGGCTCAGGAACTCGGCCGTCGAGTCCACCGACTTGCGGGACAGGCAGTACACGATGCCCGCGTCGCCCGCGTGCTCCTCGCGCAGGAAGCTCAGCAGCTGCTTCTTGGGGTCCGCCTTCGGCACGATTCGGTACTGGATGTTGGGCCGGTCGAAGCTCGCCACGAAATGGCGGGCCGCCGGCATGTTCAGCCGCTGGGTGATCTCCTGGTGCGTCGCGTGGGTGGCTGTCGCCGTGAGGGCGATCCGCGGGACGTCCGGCCAGCGCTCCCCGAGCAGCGAGAGGGCCAGATAGTCGGGGCGGAAGTCGTGCCCCCACTGGGACACGCAGTGCGCCTCGTCGATCGCGAAGACGGCGATCTTGCCGCGCGAGAGCAGATCGAGGGTGGCCTCCAGCCGCAGGCGCTCCGGCGCCAGATACAGCAGGTCCAGCTCGCCCGCCAGGAACTCGGCCTCCACCACCCGGCGCTCGTCGAAGTCCTGCGTGGAGTTCATGAACCCGGCTCGCACGCCGAGCGCCCGCAGCGCGTCCACCTGGTCCTGCATCAGCGCGATGAGCGGTGAGACGACCACGCCCGTACCGGGTCTGACCAGGGACGGGATCTGGTAGCACAGTGACTTGCCGCCCCCGGTCGGCATGAGCACGACGGCGTCCTCGCCGGCCACGACATGCTCGATGACGGCTTCCTGCTCGCCGCGGAAACTGTCGTACCCGAAAACTCTGTGGAGCGTGGCTAGCGCCTCGCTCCCGACTACCGCTGTCATCCCGCCGATCCCGCCCGTCCCACCCATCGCTGTGCCCCCGTACGCCGTACCTCGACCACTGCCTCCACGATAGGGGCCAGCTCTGACACCGTCGGAGTTATCCACAGGCTTCACCCGCCCCGGGACCCACGGAACAGCAGCCCTTTCACGCACGGCCGCCCGGCACCCCAGAGCGTGGGGTGCCGGGCGGCCGTATGCGTCCGGATCGGTTCAGCGCACGAACACTCCCGCCTGGCTCGCCAGGTCCAGGAAGTACTGCGGCGCCACACCGAGCACCAGCGTGACCGCCACGCCCACGCCGATCGCCGTCGTCGTGAGCGCCGACGGCACGGCGACCGTCGGGCCCTCGGGCGCCGGCTCGCTGAAGAACATCAGCACGATGACGCGGATGTAGAAGAACGCGGCGATCGCCGACGAGATCACACCGACCACGACCAGCGGGCCCGCACCGCCCTCCGCCGCCGCCTTGAACACGGCGAACTTCCCGGCGAAGCCGGAGGTCAGCGGAATGCCCGCGAAGGCCAGCAGGAACACCGCGAACACGGCCGCAACCAGCGGCGAACGACGCCCGAGACCCGCCCACTTGGACAGGTGCGTCGCCTCGCCACCGGCGTCCCGTACCAGCGTGACCACCGCGAACGCGCCGATCGTCACGAACGAGTAAGCGCCCAGATAGAAGAGCACGGACGACACCCCGTCCGGCGTGGTCGCGATGACACCCGCGAGGATGAAGCCCGCGTGCGCGATCGACGAGTACGCCAGCAGCCGCTTGATGTCGGTCTGCGTGATCGCGACGATCGCACCGCCGAGCATGGTGACGATCGCGACGGCCCACATGACCGGCCGCCAGTCCCAGCGCAGGCCGGGCAGCACGACGTACAGAATCCTGAGCAGCGCGCCGAACGCGGCCACCTTGGTCGCCGCCGCCATGAATCCGGTGACCGGGGTCGGTGCGCCCTGGTAGACGTCCGGCGTCCACATGTGGAACGGGACGGCGCCGACCTTGAACAGCAGGCCCATCACGAGCATCGCGGCGCCGATGAGCAGCAGCGCGTCGTTGCCCATGGTGTCCGCGAGCGCCGGGGTGACGTTCGTGACCGTGCCGTCGACGACCTGCGCGATCGTCGCGTACGACACCGAGCCCGCGTAGCCGTACAGCAGCGCGATGCCGAACAGCGTGAACGCGGAGGCGAACGCGCCGAGCAGGAAGTACTTGACCGCGGCCTCCTGCGACATCAGCCGCTTGCGGCGGGCGATCGCGCACAGCAGGTACAGCGGAAGGGAGAAGACTTCCAGGGCGATGAACAGCGTCAGCAGGTCGTTGGCAGCCGGGAAGATCAGCATGCCCGCGATCGCGAACAGCAGCAGCGGGAACACCTCGGTGGTGGTGAACCCCGCCTTGACCGCGGCCTTTTCACTGTCGCTGCCCGGCACAGAGGCGGCCTGCGCGGCGAACGAGTCGACGCGGTTTCCGTGCGCCGCCGGGTCCAGCCGCCGTTCGGCGAAGGTGAACAGGCCCACCAGACCGGCGAGCAGGATCGTGCCCTGCAGGAACAGGGCCGGCCCGTCGACGGCGATGGCGCCCATCGCCGCGATGCCCGCACGGGTCGTGCCGTATCCGTCCGCCGCGAGCGCGACGACCGCCGCGAAGGCGGCGACCAGCGCCACGACGGAGACGAAGACCTGCACGTAGTAGCGGGCCTTGCGCGGCACCAGCGCCTCGACCAGTACCCCGACCACCGCCGCCCCGACGACGATCAAGGTCGGCGACAATTGTCCGTATTCGATCTTCGGCGACTCGATCTTCGAGATCGGATCGGCCGCGGTTGTCCACAGGCTGTGGACGACTGCTGTACTCACTTGGCCGCCTCCACCTCGGGCTGAGGATCCTTCTGCTCTACGTCGGACATGGTCTGCTTGACCGCCGGGTTCACGATGTCCGTGACGGGCTTCGGGTAGACGCCCAGGAAGATCAGCAGCGCGACCAGCGGGGCCACGACCACCAGTTCACGCACCCGGAGATCCGGCATCGCCGCGACCTCCGCCTTCACCGGGCCCGTCATCGTCCTCTGGTAGAGGACCAGGGTGTAGAGCGCGGCAAGCACGATGCCGAACGTGGCGATGATCCCGATGACGGGATAGCGCGCGAACGTGCCGACCAGGACCAGGAATTCACTGACAAAGGGGGCGAGTCCGGGCAGCGACAGGGTCGCCAGGCTACCGATCAGGAACGTGCCCGCGAGCACCGGAGCGACCTTCTGCACCCCTCCGTAGTCCGCGATGAGCCGCGAGCCGCGCCGCGAGATCAGGAAGCCGGCCACCAGCATCAACGCGGCCGTCGAGATCCCGTGGTTGACCATGTACAGCGTCGCGCCCGACTGGCCCTGGCTGGTCATCGCGAAGATGCCCATGATGATGAACCCGAAGTGCGAGATCGACGCGTACGCCACCAGCCGCTTGATGTCCCGCTGCCCGACGGCGAGCAGCGCCCCGTAGATGATGCTGATCAGCGCCAGTACGAGGATGACGGGCGTCGCCCACTTCGATGCCTCCGGGAACAGCTGGAGGCAGAAGCGGAGCATCGCGAAGGTGCCCACCTTGTCGACGACCGCCGTGATGAGGACGGCGACCGGAGCGGTGGCCTCCCCCATCGCGTTGGGCAGCCAGGTGTGCAGCGGCCACAGCGGCGCCTTCACCGCGAAGGCGAAGAAGAAGCCCAGGAACAGCCAGCGTTCGGTGTTGGTCGCCATGTCGAGCGAGCCGTTGGCCCGCGCCTCGGCGATCTCCTGGAGCGAGAAGTTCCCGGCGACCACATACAGGCCGATCACGGCGGCCAGCATGATCAGACCGCCGACCAGGTTGTAGAGCAGGAACTTCACGGCCGCGTACGACCGTTGCGTCGACGCCACCTTCTCGCCGTGCTGGTGGGCGCGGTCCCCGAAGCCGCCGATGAGGAAGTACATCGGGATCAGCATGGCTTCGAAGAAGATGTAGAAGAGGAAGACGTCGGTGGCCTCGAAGGAGAGGATCACCATCGCCTCGACGGCCAGGATCAGGGCGAAGAAGCCCTGCGTCGGCCGCCAGCGCCTGCTTCCGGTCTCCAGCGGATCGGCGTCGTGCCAGCCCGCGAGGATGATGAACGGGATCAGCAGGGCGGTCAGCGCGATCAGCGCCACCGCGATGCCGTCCACACCCAGCTCGTACCGGACCCCGAACTCCGCGATCCAGGGGTGGGATTCGGTCAGCTGGTAGCGGTCACCGTCGGGATCGAAGCGCACCAGGGTGGTGATGGCCAGCCCGAGGGTGGCCAGCGAGACCAGCAGCGCCAGCCACTTGGCGGCGGTGCGCTGGGCGGCCGGTACGGCGGCCGTGGCGATCGCCCCGATCGCGGGGAGCGCCGCCGTCGCTGTCAGCAGTGGAAAGGACATCGGTATCAGACCGCCCTCATCAGCAGGGTCGCGGCGACGAGGATCGCCGCGCCGCCGAACATCGAGACCGCGTACGACCGCGCGAAGCCGTTCTGCAGCCTGCGCATCCGTCCGGAGAGGCCGCCGACCGAGGCCGCCGTGCCGTTGACGACTCCGTCGACCAGGGTGTGGTCGACGTACACCAGGGACCGCGTCAGGTGCTCGCCGCCGCGGACCAGGACGACGTGGTTGAAGTCGTCCTGGAGCAGATCGCGCCGGGCGGCCCGGGTGAGCAGCGATCCGCGCGGGGCGGCGACCGGGACCGGGCGGCGGCCGTACTGCGCGTAGGCGAGGGCGACACCGATGACCATGCACGCCACGGTCGCTCCCGTGACCGCTCCCGCGCTGAGCGGTGAGTCGCCGTGGTCGTGCCCGGTGATGGGCTCCAGCCAGTGCAGGAAGCGGTCGCCGATGCTGAAGAACCCGCCGGCGAAAACCGATCCGAAGGCCAACACGATCATCGGGATCGTCATGGACCTCGGCGACTCGTGCGGATGCGGTTCCGCGTGCTCGCCGTGAGTCTCGGCGGCGGGCTCCGCACTCGGCTCGGCGGGGGAAGCCGTCTTGGCGTGCCGCCAGCGTTCTTCTCCGAAGAACGTCATCAGCATCACGCGCGTCATGTAGAACGCCGTGATGGCCGCGCCGAGCAGGGCCGCGCCGCCGAGGATCCAGCCCTCGGTGCCGCCCTTGGCGAACGCCGCCTCGATGATCTTGTCCTTGGAGAAGAAGCCGGACAGGCCCGGGAAGCCGATGATGGCGAGGTAGCCGAGGCCGAAGGTGACGAAGGTGACCGGCATGTACTTCCTCAGACCGCCGTACTTCCTCATGTCGACCTCGTCGTTCATGCCGTGCATGACCGAACCGGCGCCGAGGAACAGCCCGGCCTTGAAGAAGCCGTGCGTCACCAGGTGCATGATCGCGAAGACGTAGCCGATGGGGCCGAGGCCGGCGGCGAGGATCATGTAGCCGATCTGCGACATGGTCGAGCCGGCCAGCGCCTTCTTGATGTCGTCCTTCGCGCAACCGACGATCGCACCGAACAGGAGCGTGACGGCGCCGACCACGGTGACCGCCAACTGCGCGTCCGGCGCGGCGTTGAAGATCGCTCCGGAGCGGACGATCAGATAGACGCCCGCGGTGACCATCGTCGCGGCGTGGATGAGGGCCGAGACCGGGGTCGGGCCCTCCATCGCGTCCCCGAGCCAGGACTGCAGCGGCACCTGGGCGGACTTGCCGCAGGCGGCCAGGAGCAGCATCAGCCCGATGCCGGTGAGGGTGGCCTCGCTGGTACCGCCGACGAGGCCCTCCTCTTCGTGGCTGCCGAGCACCGGCCCGAAGGCGAAGGTCCCGAACGTCGTGAACATGATCATGATCGCGATCGACAGGCCCATGTCGCCGACCCGGTTGACCAGGAAGGCCTTCTTCGCGGCGGTCGCCGCGCTGGGCTTGTGCTGCCAGAAACCGATCAGCAGGTACGACGCCAGACCGACGCCTTCCCAGCCGACGTACAGCAGCAGGTAGTTGTCGGCGAGGACGAGCAGCAGCATCGCCGCGAGGAACAGGTTCAGATAACCGAAGAAGCGGCGGCGCCGCTCGTCGTGCTCCATGTACCCGATCGAGTACACGTGGATCAGCGAGCCGACGCCGGTGATCAGCAGGACGAACGTCATCGACAACTGGTCGAGCTGGAAGGCGACGTCGGCCTGGAAGCCCTCGACCGGCACCCAGCTGAACAGGTGCTGGCCGAGTTCGCGTTCCTCGGCGCCCTTCCCCAGCATGTCGACGAAGAGGACCACGCCGATCACGAAGGAGACGGCCGCGAGGACCGTCCCGATCCAGTGGCCGACGGCATCGAGCCGCCGGCCGCCGCACAGCAGTACGGCCGCTCCGAGCAGAGGCGCCGCCACCAGCAGCGCAATCAGGTTCTCCACGATTCAGCGACCCCTTAGAGCTTCATCAGGCTGGCGTCGTCGACCGAGGCCGAGTGGCGGGAACGGAACAGCGACACGATGATCGCGAGCCCGACCACGACCTCCGCGGCGGCGACGACCATCGTGAAGAACGCGATGATCTGGCCGTCGAGATTGCCGTGCATCCGGGAGAAGGCGACGAGCGAAAGGTTGCAGGCGTTGAGCATCAGCTCGATGCACATGAAGACCACGATCGCGTTCCGCCGGATCAGTACTCCGGTGGCGCCGATCGTGAACAACAGGGCGGCGAGGTAGATGTAGTTGACCGGATTCACTTCGACGCCTCCCCGCTCTTCGTGCGCTCCAGGCGGTCCTCGGCGCGCTGCTCCAGGGCCTTGAGGTCGTTGATCGCCTCGGTGGACACATCACGGATCTGGCCGCGTTCGCGCAGCGTCTTGCTGACGGTGAGCTCGGACGGTGTGCCGTCGGGCAGCAGGCCCGCGATGTCCACCGCGTTGTGCCGGGCGTAGACACCGGGCGCGGGCAGCGGCGGCAGGTGCTTGCCCTCGCGCACACGCTGCTCGGCCAGCTCGCGCTGGGTCTTGGCCCGTTCGGTGCGCTCCCGGTGGGTGAGCACCATGGCGCCGACGGCGGCCGTGATCAGCAGGGCGCCGGTGATTTCGAAGGCGAAGACGTACTTGGTGAAGAGAAGGGCCGCGAGACCCTCCACATTGCCGTTCGCGTTGGCCTGGGCCAGGCCGGTGAACTCCGTCAGGGAGGCGTTCCCGATACCCGCGACCAACAGGATGCCGAAGCCGAGCCCGCAGAGAAGGGCCAGCCAGCGCTGGCCCTTGATGGTCTCCTTCAGGGAGTCCGCAGCCGTCACGCCGACGAGCATCACCACGAACAGGAACAGCATCATGATCGCGCCGGTGTAGACGACGATCTGCACGACGCCCAGGAAGTAGGCGCCGTTGGCGAGGTAGAACACCGCCAGAATGATCATGGTCCCGGCGAGGCAGAGCGCACTGTGCACGGCCTTCTTCATGAAGACGGTGCACAGGGCGCCGATCACCGCGACGGTACCGAGGACCCAGAACTGGAAGGCCTCTCCGGTGGAGGTGGAGTAGGCGGCGAGCTGCGCGCTCACGCTTCCACCCCCTCGTCCTCGGGCTTCTCTCCCTTGGAGACCGCGACTTGCTGCTCCGTGCCGGGCGCGGCCTCCGTCACCAGGCCCCGGTAGTAGTCCTGCTCGTCCATCCCCGGGTAGATGGCGTGCGGGGTGTCGACCATGGCGTCGTCGAGGCCGGCCAGCAGCTGTTCCTTGGTGTAGATCAGGTTGGCACGGCTGGAGTCGGCGAGCTCGAACTCGTTCGTCATCGTGAGCGCGCGCGTGGGGCACGCCTCGATGCACAGGCCGCACAGGATGCAGCGGGCGTAGTTGATCTGGTAGACGCGGCCGTACCGCTCGCCCGGCGAGTAGCGCTCCTCGTCCGTGTTGTCCGCGCCCTCGACGTAGATCGCGTCGGCGGGGCAGGCCCAGGCGCACAGCTCGCAGCCGACGCACTTCTCCAGGCCGTCCGGATGGCGGTTGAGCTGGTGCCGTCCGTGGAACCGGGGGGCGGTGGTCTTCTGCTGCTCCGGGTACTGCTCGGTCAGCCGCTTCTTGAACATGGCCTTGAAGGTCACGCCGAAGCCGGCCACCGGGTTCTGGAAACCGGGTTTGGTCTCCTTGGGCTCCTCAGCCATCGGACGCCTCCTTTCCATCCAGAGATCCGTCACTGGCAGTATCCGGCCCACCACTGACAATCAACTCCCGCTCGCGGCGCGAACGGCGCCGGGGCACCGGCGGCAGCTCCTGTCCCGGCAGTGGCGGCACGGGGAATCCGCCCGCCATCGGGTCGAAGCCCGGGGGCTCTTCGGTGGCCCGCTCGGCCGCCTTCGCCTTCTCGCGGAACATGTCGGCGACGAAGGAGAGCAGCAGGAGGCCGAGGACACCGCCACCGACGTACAGGGCGATGTCGGCGAAGTCGTAGTTCTCGTTCCGCAGCGTCCGCACCGTGGCGACGAGCATCAGCCAGACCACGGAGACCGGGATGAGGACCTTCCAGCCGAGCTTCATCAGCTGGTCGTAACGGACCCGCGGCAGCGTGCCGCGCAGCCAGATGAAGAAGAACAGCAGCAACTGGACCTTGACGACGAACCAGAGCATCGGCCACCAGCCGTGGTTCGCGCCCTCCCAGAAGGTGGAGACCGGCCAGGGGGCCCGCCAGCCGCCCAGGAAGAGCGTCACCGACACGGCCGAGACCGTCACCATGTTCACGTACTCGGCGAGCATGAACATCGCGAACTTGATCGACGAGTACTCGGTATTGAAGCCGCCGACCAGGTCGCCCTCGGACTCCGGCATGTCGAAGGGGGCGCGGTTGGTCTCGCCGACCATCGTGATGATGTAGATCACGAAGGACACCGGCAGCAGGATGATGTACCAGCGGTCCTGCTGCGCCTCGACGATCGCCGACGTCGACATCGACCCCGAGTAGAGGAAGACGGAGGCGAAGGCGGCGCCCATGGCGATCTCGTACGAGATCATCTGCGCGCAGGACCGCAGGCCGCCGAGCAGCGGATAGGTGGATCCGGAACTCCAACCCGCGAGAACGATGCCGTAGATGCCGACCGAGGCGACCGCGAGGATGTAGAGCATCGCGATGGGCAGGTCGGTGAGCTGCATCGTGGTGCGGTGGCCGAAGATCGAGATCTCGTTGCCGGCCGGTCCGAAGGGGATCACCGCGATCGCCATGAAGGCCGGGATGGCCGCGACGATCGGAGCGAGGATGTAGACCGCCTTGTCCGCGCGCTTGACGACGAGGTCTTCCTTGAGCATCAGCTTGATGCCGTCGGCGAGCGACTGGAGCATGCCCCAGGGGCCGTGCCGGTTGGGGCCGATGCGCAGCTGCATCCAGGCGACGACCTTGCGCTCCCAGACGATGGAGAACAGCACGGTCACCATCAGGAAGGCGAAGCAGAACACCGCCTTGATGACGACCAGCCACCAGGGGTCGAGGCCGAACATCGAGAGGTCTTCAGCGGCGAGGTACCGGCTCATGCCTCCACCTCCTTGGGGGCCTCGGTCGGTTGCGTCGCCGGGCCGATGCGGACCAGGGAGCCGGGCAGCGCCCCGGTGTCGGAGGCGACGCCCCCGCCGGTGGAGTTCAGCGGGAGCCAGACCACGCGGTCGGGCATCTCGGTGACCCTGAGAGGTAGTTCGACCGTTCCCGCGGTACCGGTCACGGCGAGGAGGTCGCCTTCCTTGACGCCCGCCTCGGCAGCCGTCGCGGCCGACACGCGCGCGTGGGCGGCGTGCCGGGTCCCGGCGAGCGCCTCGTCGCCCTCCTGCAGACGGCCCTGGTCGAGCAGCAGCCGGTGCCCCGCGAGCACGGCCTCCCCGGCGGCCGGCCGCGGCAACACGCCCGCGATCGCCAGCGGCTCGGTGGCCCGCGGCCCGTCCCAGGCGCCGAGCCGGTCCAGCTCCGCGCGCGCGGTGCGCAGATCCGGCAGCCCCAGATGTACGTCCATGGCGTCGGCCAGCATCTGCAGCGCACGCGCGTCGGTCGGCGCGAGGGTGCGGGTCATGTGGTCGGGCTTGAGCGCGGCCTCGAACATGCGAGCCCGGCCTTCCCAGTTGAGGAAGGTGCCCGCCTTCTCGGCCACCGCCGCGACGGGGAGCACGACGTCCGCGAGCTCGGTGATCTCGCTGGGCCTCAGCTCAAGCGACACCACGAAGCCCACCTCGTGAAGTGCTTCACGCGCGCGTGCCGGGTCGGGCAGGTCGGCGATCTCGACGCCGGCGACGAGCAGCGCCTGGAGTTCGCCTGTGGCGGCGTCCTCGACGATCTGGCCGGTGTCCCGGCCGTAGCGGAGCGGGAGTTCGGCGACGCCCCAGGCCGCGGCGACCTCCTCACGCGCGCGCGGGTCGGTGGCCGGACGCCCGCCCGGCAGCAGCGACGGCAGCGCGCCCGCCTCGATCGCGCCCCGCTCACCGGCCCGGCGCGGAATCCACACGAGGTGGGCGCCGGTCGCGGTGGCGAACCGTGCGGCGGCGGTGAGTCCGCCCGCCACGGTGGCCAGCCGCTCGCCGACGACGATCACCGCGCCCTTGGTGCGCAGCGCCTCGGCGGCCTTGGCACCGTCGTCCTCCAGGCCGACCCCGCTCGCGAGCGCATCCAGCCACTCGGTCTCGGTGCCGGGAGCGGCGGGCAGCAGCGTGCCGCCCGCCTTCTCCAGGCCGCGCGTGGCGTGCGTGGCCAGCGCGAACACCTTCTGCCCGTGTCCCCGCCAGGCCTTGCGCAGCCGCAGGAAGACGCCGGGCGCCTCCTCCTCGGCCTCGAACCCGACCAGCAGGACCGCGGGTGCCTTCTCCAGAGAGGTGTACGTGACGCCCGTACCGTCGAGATCCCGTCCGCGCCCGGCGACCTGGGCGGCCAGGAAGTCGGCCTCCTCGCCGCTGTGCACCCGCGCGCGGAAGTCGATGTCGTTCGTGTCGAGCGCCACGCGTGCGAACTTGCTGTAGGCGTAGGCGTCCTCGACGGTGAGGCGCCCGCCGGTCAGGACTCCGGTGCGCCCGCGCGAGGCGAGCAGCCCCTGAGCCGCGATCTGCAGGGCCTCCGGCCACGACGCGGGGACCAGGTCCCCCTCGGCGTTGCGCACCAGCGGCGTGTCGATCCGGTCCCGCTGTTGCGCGTACCGGAAGCCGAAGCGCCCCTTGTCGCAGATCCACTCCTCGTTGACCTGGGGGTCGTTGGCGGCGAGGCGCCGCATGACCTTGCCGCGCCGGTGGTCGGTGCGGGTCGCGCAGCCGCCGGAGCAGTGCTCGCACACGCTCGGCGAGGAGACGAGGTCGAACGGGCGGGAGCGGAAGCGGTACGCCGCCGAGGTGAGCGCGCCGACCGGGCAGATCTGGATGGTGTTGCCGGAGAAGTACGACTCGAAGGGGTCGCCCTCGCCGGTACCGACCTGCTGCAGCGCGCCCCGCTCCAGCAGCTCGATCATCGGGTCGCCCGCGATCTGGTTGGAGAACCGGGTGCAGCGGGCGCACAGCACGCACCGCTCCCGGTCCAGCAGCACCTGCTTGGAGATCGGGACGGGCTTCTCGAAGGTCCGCTTCTTTCCCTCGAAGCGGGACTCCGCGTTGCCGTGCGACATCGCCTGGTTCTGCAGCGGGCACTCGCCACCCTTGTCGCAGACCGGGCAGTCCAGCGGGTGGTTGATGAGCAGCAGCTCCATCACACCGTGCTGGGCCTTCTCGGCGACCGGCGAGGTGAGGTGGGTCTTGACCACCATCCCGTCGGTGCAGGTGATCGTGCAGGACGCCATCGGCTTGCGCTGGCCCTCGACCTCGACGATGCACTGGCGGCAGGCGCCGGCCGGGTCGAGGAGGGGATGGTCGCAGAACCGGGGGATCTCGATGCCGAGTTGTTCGGCGGCCCTGATGACCAGGGTGCCCTTGGGCACGCTGATCTCGACGCCGTCGATCGTCAGCGAGACGAGATCTTCCGGCGGGACCGCCGCCTCTCCCCCTCCGGAGGGAGCGTTGGTGGTCACGGTCATGCGTTCACCTCCGTGCGGTCGGCCCAGGCCGTCGACTTGGCCGGGTCGAAGGGGCAGCCGCGGCCCGTGATGTGCTGCTCGTACTCCTCGCGGAAGTACTTCAGCGAGGAGAAGATCGGCGAGGCGGCACCGTCGCCGAGGGCGCAGAAGGACTTGCCGTTGATGTTGTCGGCGATGTCGTTCAGCTTGTCGAGGTCGCTCATCACGCCCTTGCCGGCCTCGATGTCGCGCAGCAACTGCACGAGCCAGTACGTCCCTTCGCGGCACGGTGTGCACTTGCCGCAGGACTCATGGGCGTAGAACTCGGTCCAGCGGGTGACGGCCCGCACCACGCAGGTCGTCTCGTCGAAGCACTGCAGGGCTTTGGTGCCGAGCATGGAACCGGCGGCGCCCACTCCCTCGTAGTCGAGAGGGACGTCGAGGTGCTCGTCGGTGAACATCGGCGTCGAGGACCCACCGGGCGTCCAGAACTTGAGGCGGTGCCCCGGCCGCATGCCGCCGCTCATTTCGAGGAGCTGGCGGAGCGTGATGCCGAGCGGCGCCTCGAACTGGCCGGGATTGGCGACATGGCCGCTGAGCGAGTAGAGCGTGAAGCCCGGGGACTTCTCGCTGCCCATCGACCTGAACCAGTCCTTGCCGTTTTTCAGGATGGCGGGAACCGACGCGATCGACTCGACGTTATTCACCACAGTCGGGCACGCATAGAGGCCCGCGACGGCAGGGAAGGGGGGACGGAGCCGCGGTTGACCCCGGCGGCCCTCGAGCGAGTCGAGCAGTGCGGTCTCTTCACCGCAGATGTACGCGCCCGCGCCCGCGTGCACGGTGAGTTGGAGATCAAGGCCACTGCCCAGGATGTTCTCGCCGAGGAAGCCGGCCTCGTAGGCCTCGCGCACGGCCTCGTGCAACCGCCGCAGAACAGGGACGACTTCACCACGCAGATAGATGAAGGCATGCGACGACCTGATGGCATAACACGCGATCACAATGCCCTCGATGAGGCTATGCGGGTTCGCGAAGAGGAGCGGAATGTCCTTGCACGTTCCGGGCTCCGACTCGTCGGCGTTGACAACTAGATAGTGCGGTTTTCCATCACCCTGGGGAATGAACTGCCATTTCATTCCCGTCGGGAATCCCGCGCCGCCACGGCCCCGCAGCCCGGACTCCTTCACATACGCGATGAGGTCGTCCGGCGACATGGCGAGTGCCTTGCGCAGCCCCTCGTATCCTTCGTGCCTTCGGTAGACGTCCAGCGTCCAGGACCTGTCCTCGTCCCAGAAGGCCGACAGCACGGGTGCGAGCAGCTTTTCAGGACTCGTGTCCTTGATCTCGGCTGCCAAGGTCATCACTCCCCCTCCTCGGCGGTAGGCCCTGCCGGGTGGGCGGGGTCGGATGCCGATGTGTCCTGCGGCGCGTCGTGCGAGCTCAGGTGTTCTGTGGGTGACGGCTCGTGTACGGCCCTGTCCTGCGGCTCGGTGTGCGGGCCGCCCTCCCGCGGATGGACCACGCGCGCGGGTGCGGCCTCTCCCCTGGCCAGGCGGAGGCCCACCAGCGAGGCGGGTCCCGCTCCGCCGCTTGCCTCGACGGCCCCTGGCCGCTCGTCGGGGAAGCCGGCGAGGATCCGGGCGGTCTCCTTGAAGGTGCACAGCGGCGCCCCGCGCGTGGGCTCGACCGGGCGTCCCGCGCGCAGGTCGTCGACGAGACGCTTGGCGGTGGCCGGGGTCTGGTTGTCGAAGAACTCCCAGTTGACCATCACGACCGGCGCGAAGTCGCAGGCCGCGTTGCACTCGATGTGCTCCAGGGTGACCTTGCCGTCGTCGGTGGTCTCGCCGTTGCCGACGCCGAGGTGCTCCTGGAGCTCCTCGAAGATCGCGTCCCCGCCCATCACGGCGCAGAGCGTGTTGGTGCAGACGCCGACCTGGTAGTCACCGCTCGGCCTGCGCCGGTACATGGTGTAGAAGGTGGCGACCGCGGTGACCTCGGCCGTGGTCAGGTCGAGCATGTCCGCGCAGAACCGCATCCCGGTGCGCGTGACATGGCCCTCCTCCGACTGGACGAGGTGCAGCAACGGCAGCAGCGCGGACCGGGAGTCCGGGTAGCGGGCGATGATCTCGCGCGCGTCGGTCTCCAGCCGGGCTCGGACGTCGTCCGGGTAGGCGGGCGCGGGCAGTTCGGGCATGCCCAGGCTGACGCCCCGCTCCGAAGAAGAGGTGGTCACCGGTCGACGCCTCCCATCACGGGGTCGATGGACGCGACGGCGACGATCACGTCGGCGACCTGGCCGCCTTCGCACATCGCCGCCATGGCCTGCAGGTTGGTGAAGGACGGGTCGCGGAAGTGGACCCGGTAGGGGCGGGTGCCTCCGTCGGAGACGGCGTGCACCCCGAGTTCGCCCTTGGGTGACTCGACTGCCGCGTACGCCTGTCCCGGCGGGACGCGGAAGCCCTCGGTCACCAGCTTGAAGTGGTGGATCAGGGCCTCCATGGAGGTGCCCATGATCTTCTTGATGTGGTCGAGCGAGTTGCCGAGCCCGTCCGGTCCCAGGGCGAGCTGGGCCGGCCAGGCGATCTTCTTGTCGGTGACCATGACCGGGCCGGGCTGCAGCCGGTCCAGGCACTGCTCGACGATCCTGAGCGACTGGCGCATCTCTTCCAGGCGGATCAGGAAGCGGCCGTAGGAGTCGCAGGTGTCGGTGGTCGGGACGTCGAAGTCGTAGGTCTCGTAGCCGCAGTAGGGCTGCGTCTTGCGCAGGTCGTGCGGCAGGCCGGTGGAGCGCAGGATCGGGCCGGTGGCGCCGAGGGCCATGCAGCCGGACAGATCGAGATAGCCGACGTCCTGCATACGGGCCTTGAAGATGGGGTTCCCGGTGGCGAGCTTGTCGTACTCGGGGAGGTTCTTCTTCATCTTCTTCACGAACTCGCGGATGTGGTCCACCGCGCCGGGCGGCAGGTCCTGCGCGAGTCCGCCGGGGCGGATGTACGCGTGGTTCATCCTCAGGCCCGTGATGAGCTCGTAGATGTCGAGAATCATTTCACGATCACGGAATCCGTAGATCATGATCGTGGTGGCGCCGAGTTCCATGCCGCCGGTGGCGATGCAGACCAGGTGCGAGGAGAGGCGGTTCAGCTCCATCAGGAGCACCCGGATGATCGTGGCCCGGTCGGGGATCTGGTCCTCGATGCCGAGGAGTTTCTCGACGGCGAGACAGTAGGCGGTCTCGTTGAAGAAGGACGTCAGGTAATCCATGCGCGTGACGAAGGTGGTGCCCTGCGTCCACGTGCGGAACTCGAGGTTCTTCTCGATGCCGGTGTGGAGGTAGCCGATGCCGCAGCGGGCCTCGGTGACCGTTTCGCCGTCGATCTCCAGGATCAGGCGGAGCACTCCGTGGGTGGAGGGGTGCTGGGGGCCCATGTTGACGACGATGCGCTCGTCGTCGGCCCGGGCCGCGGACTGGACGACCTCGTCCCAGTCGCCACCGGTGACCGTGTATACGGTGCCCTCGGTGGTCTCCCGCGGAGTTGCGTGCTGCGTGCTCATGAGTACGACCTCCGCTGGTCCGGAGCCGGGATCTGGGCGCCCTTGTACTCGACGGGGATGCCGCCGAGGGGGTAGTCCTTGCGCTGCGGGTGACCCTGCCAGTCGTCCGGCATCATGATCCGCGTCAGGGCCGGGTGACCGTCGAAGACGATGCCGTAGAAGTCGTAGGTCTCGCGCTCGTGCCAGTCGTTGGTCGGATAGACGGAGACCAGGGACGGGATGTGCGGGTCGGCGTCCGGAGCGCTGACTTCCAGGCGGATCAGCCGGTTGTGGGTGATCGAGCGCAGGTGGTAGACGGCGTGCAGCTCGCGGCCCTTGTCGTGGAGATAGTGGACACCGCTCACGCCGGTGCAGAGCTCGAAGCGCAGGGCGGGGTCGTCGCGCAGGGTGCGGGCGACGCGGAGCAGGTGCTCGCGTTCGATGTGGAAGGTGAGTTCGCCGCGGTCGACGACCGTCTTCTCGATCGCGTTCTCGGGGAGGAGGCCCTGTTCCTCCAGCGCGCCCTCGAGTTCGTCGGCGACCTCGTCGAACCACCCTCCGTAGGGGCGGCTCGCCGGTCCCGGGAGTCGGACCGAGCGGACCAGGCCGCCGTAGCCGGAGGTGTCGCCGCCGTTGTTGGCGCCGAACATGCCGCGCTGGACGCGGATCTCCTCACCGCCCTCACCGCGCTGGCCGGGGAGGTTGTCCGCGCCGAGGTCCTTCTCGGGGTTCACCCCGTTCGACGCCCCGCTGGTGCCGTTGGCGTCGCTCATCGCAGCAGCCCCTTCATCTCGATCGTCGGCAGGGCCTTGAGGGCCGCTTCCTCCGCTTCACGAGCCGCCTCCTCGGCGTTCACACCGAGCTTGGAGGTCTGGATCTTCTGGTGGAGCTTGAGGATCGCGTCCATCAGCATCTCCGGCCGCGGCGGGCAGCCGGGCAGATAGATGTCGACCGGGACGATGTGGTCGACGCCCTGGACGATGGCGTAGTTGTTGAACATGCCGCCGGAGGAGGCGCACACCCCCATGGAGATCACCCACTTGGGGTTCGGCATCTGGTCATAGACCTGCCTGAGCACCGGCGCCATCTTCTGGCTGACCCGGCCCGCGACGATCATCAGGTCCGCCTGGCGCGGTGAGCCGCGGAAGACCTCCATGCCGAAGCGCGCCAGGTCGTAGCGGCCGGCGCCGGTCGTCATCATCTCGATGGCGCAGCACGCGAGGCCGAAGGTGGCGGGGAAGACGGACGACTTGCGCACCCAGCCCGCGGCCTGCTCGACGGTGGTCAGCAGGAAGCCGCTCGGCAGCTTTTCTTCGAGTCCCATGAGTTAAGGCCCCTCAGTCCCATTCCAGGCCGCCGCGTCGCCATACGTACGCGTAGGCCACGAAGACGGTGAGCACGAAGAGCAGCATCTCCACGAGCCCGAAAACACCCAGGGCGTCGAAGGTGACGGCCCAGGGGTAGAGGAAGACGATCTCGATATCGAAGATGATGAAGAGCATCGCCGTCAGGTAGTACTTGATCGGGAAGCGCCCGCCGCCGGCCGGCGTGGGGGTCGGCTCGATGCCGCACTCGTAGGCCTCGAGCTTGGCCCGGTTGTAACGCTTCGGACCGATCAGCGTGGCCATGACCACGGAGAAGATCGCAAAGCCTGCCCCGAGGGCTCCCAGTACGAGGATGGGCGCATAGGCGTTCACCGCTCCTCGCTCCTCTCAGTCGGCACTGACTGCTGGCGGTTGGCCGGGTTCGCACCCGCCTCACCTGTCCCACGAACCCCGCTCGTCCCGGCGAAGATCGAGAACATGTGAAGCAGGTCACAAGCCCAACTGCCTCGCATCTTATGCCCGGCGCTCTGTGATCTGCGACACGGGGTATTGCACAAGCTTTGTGATCTCCACCACCTGACGAAGGATCATGAAGTCGGATGAGCGGTGATCTTCACACGAGAAGCGTCCGAGTGATCACCAGAGGTGATATTTCCGCTCGTCGACGCAGTTGGGAGGCGGCGTCTCCATATCAAGAGACTTCCCTTGCATGCAAATTCGCACTGGACGCGAGGCCTTGGTAGAGGGCTGCGTTCGCACATCAGAGGGAGGGGCGGTGTGGGGTGTGGACGCGTGCGCGCATTCACGAGCGGATTCGGTGGAGGCGTGCACGCAAGACGCACCCGGGTCCGTAACCGTTGCGTGACCTCTGCCACACCCATGAGGGGCACAGGAGAACCGGGGTTGGCCACCTGTCCCAACCAGTGGTAGGCGGGGGGCAATTCGGGCGTAACGAAGAAAGGCCGTGATCACCGGCCGAATGGCGGCCGTCCGCAATGTCCGTTACGGCGTCAATAAGGAGTGACGCGCCCGGGATTCGGGGCGCCGATTGAACAACTGTGGCGCAGCACACGTTTCTTGAAGGTATGGAGGAGCCCCTGATACCGGTTAGTCCCATGTCCCACACCGCTCACATACGCAGCCACCGGAAGCCCCGCCGCACCGCGACGTCGACAGTCGCGATGCGAGCCGGAGTTGCCGGTGGCATCCTCAGCACCGTGGCAGTGGCCGGCGCGTCCGCTTCGGCGAACGCGGCCGAGCCGGTGACACAGACGCTCGAACTGCCCACGCTCACCGCCGACCTGACCGCTCAGGTCGAGCAGTCCGCACAGGCCACCCAGCTGGCCGCGGCCACCTATGAGCTGCAGGCCGAGCGCGACGCGGCCGCCGCCGAGGCCGCCAAGGAGGCCAAGAAGGACCTCGCCGAGGCGAAGAAGAAGGCCGAGGCCAAGGAGAAGGCGGAGGAGGCCCGCAGGGCTGCCGCCGAGGCCGCCGCCTCCCGCGCCGCCGAGCGGACCACGCTCTCCGCCGACGCCGGCACCGAGACCTCCGCCTCGGTGTCCGCCCCGGCCAGCGGCAGCGTCGCGACGGTCATCTCCTTCCTCCAGGCACAGGTGGGCGACGCCTACGTCATGGGCGCCACGGGCCCCGACGCCTGGGACTGCTCCAGCCTGGTGCAGGCCGCGTTCAAGCAGGTCGGCGTGGACCTTCCGCGGGTGTCGCAGGACCAGTCGACGGTCGGCACCGAGGTCTCCCTGTCCAACCTCCAGGTGGGCGACATCCTGTACTGGGGCGGCAAGGGTTCCGCGTACCACACGGGCGTCTACATCGGAAACGGCCAGTACCTGGACGCGGCCAACCCCTCCAAGGGCGTGGTGATCCAGGACCTGTCCGGGTACCCGGCGTCGGGTGCGGTGCGCGTGCTCTGAGGCGCGTACAGCGAAACGCAGGACCGGAAGGGCCGCAGCCGCTCGGGGGCAGCGGCCCTCCTGGTGGCGTTCTGCGGCCCGTTCAGCCGAGGTCGAAGGTGTTGGGCAGGCCCAGCCGGTAGCGGACCTCGTCGACGCGTTTGAGCGGTTCCATCTCCGGCGGGCGGAACAGCTCCTGGATCTCACAGCGCTCTGCGTCCGAATTGTCCGCGTCGAGAAGCGCGTTGACGGCCAGCCGCGCGGACTCGTTGGCGCCTTCCATGGTCGCCAGGTCCACATCGGTACGGACGTAGTCGCCGGCGAGATAGAAGCCGGGCACCTTGGTGTGGGCCGTGGGGCGGTTGTAGAGGGTGCCCGTGGGGTGGATGAGGAGTTGCTCGCGGTTCTGCGGGTTCCCGCCGCCCAGGCCCGTCACCGCCGGGTCCATGAACCAGCCGAGGCGGTCCTCGTCGGTGAGCGTCGTCTTGCCGGAGTCGTTCAGGCCGTCCTTCAGTTGGGCCCAGAGCTCGGCGACGACCTCCTCGCGCGTGCACTCGCGGGCCGTCTTGCCGTACAGGATGCCCGGCTTGTCCCACTCGGAGATGATGGCCGACAGGCAGTCGTGCGCGCGGCCGTCTCCGTAGTCGGCCGAAAAGTCCCGTCCGTCCCAGAACTGGGCCTGGCCCACGGCCGTCACCGACCAGGGTGAGTCGAGGCAGTTGATGTGCCCGTTGACGACCGGCGTCAGGGTGCGCAGATAGAACATCACGCCGACCATCCAGTCCGTCTCCAGCGCGTCGCAGCGCGCGAGCTGCGGGTCGGCCGCGCGCAGGGCGGAGCCCCAGGTGCGGCGGGCGTGCTCGACGGGCAGGGCGCAGATGTAGTGGTCGGCGGTGACGGTACGGGCCTGGCCCCCGTCGCGCGCGGAGACGCGTACGCCGGTCACCCGGCCCCCCTCGTACACGATCTCCTCGACCTGCGTCCCCAGCACGAACTCGACGCCCAGGGAGCGCAGATACGTCTCCCAGGGGTCGATCCAGGCCTCGCTGGTGGGGGCGTTGAGGACGCGGTCGACGTCGGCGTCGCCGTCCATGCCGCGGCCGAGGAGGCCCCACAGCAGCAGGGCCTCGATGATGATGCGGCCGACGGTGCGGGTGGAGGCGACCTCCGCGCGCGTGGCGACCAGGTTGCGGGTCTGGCCGACGCCGAGGACGGTCTGGTACTCCTCGCTCATCTCCTCCGCACGGATGAAGTCCCACCAGGAGGTCTTCTCCCACTGGTCCTGGCGGCGGGCCTCGCAGCTGGTGAGGTGGACGAGGAGCCGGCCCGCGAAGTACGCGGCCTCGTGGGCGGGCAGGCGGGTGCCGAGGTCGAGGACGGAGAGGATCTGGTCCCGGATCCAGATCGGGGTGATGTCGCCGGGGGCGGGCGGGGTGGTGAGGCGGCGCAGCGGGAAGTGCAGGTCGGGGCGGCCGGCCGCGCGGGCGAAGAGGGCCTCGGTGCCGCTGCGGAGGTTGTCGTGGACGCCGTTCGCGTTGCCCGGGAAGGGGATGCGGCGCATCGTGTCCGGCAGGTTGCGGTAGAAGCCGGGGAAGAAGCGGAAGCCGTGTTCGGCGGGGAGGTCCTGCCGCCCT
The DNA here is from genome assembly GCF_036014015.1 of Streptomyces sp. NBC_00457. NCBI lineage: Bacteria > Bacillati > Actinomycetota > Actinomycetes > Kitasatosporales > Streptomycetaceae > Streptomyces > Streptomyces sp. NBC_00457. The sequence goes on from NZ_CP107905.1 coordinate 4,728,252, forward strand.
CCGGCCGCCGTGCCGGGAAACGGCATCGAGCGGGCCTTGCCCCCGAGGGCGTCGTAGTACTCGTAGACGGTCACCGCGTAGCCGCGCTCGGCGAGTTCGTGGGCGGCGCTGAGTCCGGAGACCCCGCCGCCGAGGACGGCGACGCGCTTGCCGGGCGCGGCGGCGGACGCGCCCCCGGCGGTTCCTAAGGTGAGGCCGACTCCCCCGGCGACTCCCCCGGCGACGCCCGCGCTCGCGCCGGCGAGGAAGCGTCTGCGGGTGTGGCCGGACTGCTGCTCGGGCTGCTGCGTGTGTTCTGTTGTCATGAATACGGGAGGGTAGGGAGGGGTGCCGGAGGCCGGAACCCCGAATCCCGGCCACCCACACCATCCTCACAACAGGCAGCGTACGAAGGGGAGTTCGACGCTGCCGGATCAGGCCTTCGGCGCCACCTTGCTCAGCCCGTTGATGATCCGGTCCATCGCGTCGCCGCCGGTCGGGTCGGTGAGGTTGGCCAGCATCTTCAGGGTGAACTTCATCAGGAGCGGGTGGGTCAGGCCGCGCTGGGTCGCGATCTTCATGACCTTCGGGTTGCCGATGAGCTTCACGAAGGCGCGGCCCAGCGTGTAGTAGCCGCCGTAGGTGTCCTTGAGGACGCGCGGGTAGCGCTGGAGGGCGATCTCCCGCTGGGCCGGGGTGGCACGCGCGTGTGCCTGCACGATGACGTCGGCGGCGATCTGGCCGGACTCCATGGCGTAGGCGATGCCCTCGCCGTTGAAGGGGTTCACCAGGCCGCCGGCGTCGCCGACGAGCAGCAGCCCGCGTGTGTAGTGGGGCTGGCGGTTGAAGGCCATGGGCAGCGCGGCCCCGCGAATCGGTCCGGTCATGTTCTCCGGCGTGTAGCCCCAGTCCTCCGGCATGGACGCGCACCAGGCCTTCAGCACCTCGCGCCAGTCCAGCTCCTTGAAGGAGTCGGAGGTGTTGAGGACGCCCAGGCCGACGTTGGACGTGCCGTCGCCCATGCCGAAGATCCAGCCGTAGCCCGGCAGCAGCCGGTCCTCGCCCGGGCCGCGGCGGTCCCACAGCTCCAGCCAGGACTCCAGGTAGTCGTCGTCGTGGCGGGGGCTCTCGAAGTACGTGCGGACCGCGACGCCCATCGGACGGTCCTCGCGGCGGTGCAGTCCCATCGCCAGGGAGAGGCGGGTGGAGTTGCCGTCGGCGGCCACCACGAGCGGTGCGTGGAAGGTCACCTCCCTCTTTTCCTCCCCCAGCTTGGCGTGGACGCCCGTGATCCGGCCCGTGCGGTCGTCGATGATCGGGGCGCCGACGTTGCAGCGCTCGTACAGCCGGGCCCCCGCCTTCTGGGCCTGGCGGGCGAGCTGCTCGTCGAAGTCGTCGCGCTTGCGGACGAGGCCGTAGTCGGGGAAGGAGGCGAGATCCGGCCAGTCCAGCTGCAGTCGCACACCTCCGCCGATGATCCGGAGCCCCTTGTTGCGGAGCCAGCCGGCCTCTTCCGAGATGTCGATGCCCATCGAGACGAGCTGCTTGGTGGCGCGCGGGGTCAGCCCGTCGCCGCACACCTTTTCGCGGGGGAAGCTGGTCTTCTCCAGCAGCAGTACGTCGAGTCCGGCCTTCGCCAGGTGGTACGCGGTCGTGGAGCCGGCTGGCCCCGCGCCGACGACGATCACATCGGCGGTGTTTTCGGAGAGGGGCTCGGTCACGGCGGGATCTCCCCAAGTTCGCAATCTGCGTGCCGACGGGCACTGGACATGGGCAGTCTATTCAGCGTTACTGATCACCCGGCTGAAGGGCTGCCCCGTGAACCGAGCACTCCCCGTGGTACGGCTCCGTGTCCCCACCGACGAGGACGCCCTCGCCTGGCACCGGATCTTCGACGACCCGGACGTCATGGAGTTCCACGGCGGCAAGCCGGCCGAGCTGTCGGTGTACGAGGAACTCACCGCCCGCCAGCGCAGACACGACGCCGAACGCGGCTTCTGCCTGTGGTCCATGCTCGACGAGTCCGGCGAGGTCATCGGCTTCACCGGCGCCCAGCCGTGGGAGCGGGAGTGGGGTCCCACGGGCGAGATAGAGATCGGCTGGCGGCTCGGGCGGGCGTACTGGGGCAAGGGTTACGTCACCGCCGCCGCGCACATGACGCTGGAGCGGGTGCGGGCGGCCGGGGTACCGAGCGTCGTGGCGATGGTGCACGCCGACAACGCACGCTCGATCGCGGTGACGCAACGGCTCGGCATGCGGCTCGCCGAGGTCTACACGACACCCGAGTCGAAGCAGCGGGGCCACCGCTACCGACTCGACCTGTAACTCTCAGTAACCGGCTGCTACAGAAAGCCACTTGACGCTTCCGGATGACACCCCCAGGCGGTTACCCTGCCTGTACCGCTGGGGGTGACATCTGTGCGCATAACACCCAAGACGCCCGAAGTGCGCGTACCGAAGCTGGTCGGTCTGATGGCCATGGACGCGCGCGAGGCGGCAGAGGCACACGGCGTGCTGCTGGCCGCGCCCGACCGCCCCGACTTCCATCTCACGGTCGTCGACTATGTCGTACGGCAGTACCCGCCGCCCGGCGTCGAGGTGCCGCACGGGGCCGTGGTCACCGTGTGGTTCGAACTGGGTGAGGGGGAAGGCGGCGGAGGCGCGGGCGTGCGTGAGCCGCGGATGCCGAATCCGCCGACGGGCGGACTGCAGCGCGAACTGGACGCGCCCGGGGACGCATTCGAGGTGCTCCGCCGGTGACAGTCGCTCCGCCGAACTGAGGAAGCTCAGCTCTCCTTGAAGCCCCGGTGCAGAGCGACCACCCCGCCGGTCAGGTTCCGCCAGGCCACCCTCGACCAGCCGGCCTTGCGCAGCCGCTCGGCCAGCGCGGGCTGGTCGGGCCAGGCGCGGATGGACTCGGCGAGGTAGACGTACGCGTCCGGGTTGGAGGAGACCGTACGGGCGATCGGCGGCAGGGCGCGCATCAGGTACTCGGTGTAGACCGTGCGGAAGGGCGCCCAGGTCGGGTGCGAGAACTCGCAGATCACGACCCGGCCGCCGGGCTTGGTCACCCGGTACATCTCACGCAGGGCGCCATCCGTGTCCTGGACGTTGCGCAGCCCGAAGGAGATCGTGACGGCGTCGAACACGTCGTCCCTGAAGGGCAGCTTGGTCGCGTCGCCCGCGGTCAGCGGCAGCCACGGGTGGTTCCGCTTGCCGACCTGGAGCATGCCGAGCGAGAAGTCGCAGGGGACGACATACGCGCCGGTGCGGGCGAAGGGCAGCGAGGACGTCGCCGTACCGGCCGCCAGGTCCAGCACCTTCTGGGCGGGGCGGGCGTCGACGGCCCTGGCGACCTCCTTGCGCCAGACCCGGTCCTGGCCGAGCGACAGCACGTCGTTCGTCAGGTCGTACCGTTCCGCGACGTCGTCGAACATCGAGGCGACTTCGTGCGGCTGCTTGTTCAGGGAGGCGCGGGTCACGGGCCCATTCTTGCAGTACGTCCCACCGTGCCCGCTCAGGGGAGCAGCCGCGGTCTCCTCTTCGCCGCCACGTCCTCCACCCATCCGCACGCCAGGACGAACACCGCGATCAGGACCCAGCCGACGCCGAACATGAACCACTGGCTCTCCAGCGGCAGGTACCTCTCGAAGGCCGGCACCTTCCAGAACCGGTCGATCAGCGGGACGGCCAGGATCAGCGCGATCTCGTGCCAGAGGTAGATCGTGACCGCGCGCGCGTTGAAGACCGTCACGATCCTGTCCAGCGGCCGGAAGCGGGTGAGCCCGGCGAAGTCGATCCGGAAGCGGGCCTTGGCCCACATCAGGAGCAGCACGAAACCGGCCGACCAGAAGGCCTGCGCGAGGGGGATCTCGTCGAGGTCGTAGGTGCCGAACTCGGTCTGGTGGCCGACGGCGTACCAGCCGCCGTACCCCATCGCGGCGAGCGACAGCACGACGACGACGGCGGGTCGCATCCGCTGGAGCACGCCGTCGCGATGGGCGAAGCCGAGCATCCAGCAGAAGAGGTACGTCGACAGGTCCCACAGCGCGCTGCCGAACCGGTTGTCCGAGCCCGACCAGAGGAAGGTCAGGACCAGGACCGGGCAGAGGGACAGCAGAAGCACCGGGACGGGGGCAAGCCGGAACACCTTCAGCAGGAGCGGGGACAGCAGGACGAACCAGAGGTACGTCCGCAGGTACCAGAGGATCTCCCAGGCCTGTTCGCCCCACGCGTTGCCCGGCGGGTCGCCGAGCGGCACGACCCAGAAGACGATCTGCCAACCCGGCATCCAGCCGTGGATCAGCATCGCGAGGACGACGAAGAAGCCCCAGAACCAGAACGGCGGCAGCAGCCGGCGTATCCGGCTCCGCACCACCGTGAACGCCGGGCGGTCCAGGGACTTCGCCATCAGGGAGCCGGCCAGGCCGAACATGATGCCCATGGAGGGGAACACCAAGCCGGCCCAGGCCCAGCCGAAGGTGTGGTAAGCGACCACGCGGATGAGGGCGAGGGCCCGCAGCGTGTCGAAGTAACGGTCCCGGGTGGGCGCCGGCGCCGGGTGGGCATCGGCGGCGGGAGGAGCGACGGCGACCAAGGGCGCCTTGCTGTGCGCGCCCATCTCAGCTCGCCCCCGCCGGAGTCCCGACCTCGCCGGTCCGCTTCAGTTTCTGCCAGCGGAGGCGTCCGCCGGTGAGGGCGGTGATGCAGGAGTGGATGAGGACGAGGTACATCATCTGGCGGTAGGCCAGTTGCTGGAGAGGCATCATCAGGAGGTAGCGGTACTGCTCCCGGTCGAGGCGGAAGGCGTACGCCGCGCAGAAGAGCTGGACGCCGAGGACCGCGAGCCAGGCCAGCAGGGCCGCCTTGAAGTCGACGAAGATCATCGAGTAGACGGTGAAGACGTCGATGAGCGGTGCGAAGACCGGCGTGATGATCTGGAAGATCACGACCAACGGCATGCCCACCCGGCCGAAGCGGCCCGAAGGACCCTTGTCCGTAAGTGACTTTCGGTGCTTCCACAGCGCCTGCATCGTGCCGTACGACCATCGATACCGCTGCGACCACAGCTGCTTCAGCGAACCCGGCGCCTCGGTCCACGCGCGCGCGTGCTCCTGGTAGACGACCCGCCACCCCGCGCGGTGCATGGCGATGGTGATGTCGGTGTCCTCGGCGAGCGTGTCCTCGCTCATCCCGCCGACCTCGAGGACCGCCTCGCGGCGGAACGCGCCGATCGCGCCGGGGATGGTCGGCATGCAGCGCAGCAGGTCGTACATGCGGCGGTCGAGGTTGAAGCCCATCACGTACTCGATGTGCTGCCAGGCGCCGATGATCGTGTTGCGGTTGCCGACCTTGGCGTTGCCCGCGACCGCGCCGATCCCGGGGTCGGCGAAGGGCTGCACCAGCTGCCGTACGGTGTCCGGCTCGAAGACGGTGTCGCCATCCATCATCACGACGATGTCGAAACTGGCGCTGCGCACCCCGTTGTTCAACGCCGCCGGCTTGCCCGCGTTCTCCTGGCGGATGACGCGGACGTTGCGCATGCCGAGCGAGTCGGCCGCACTCCGCGCGATCTCCGAGGTGCCGTCCGACGACCCGTCGTCGACGATGATGATCTCGATCGGATGGGTGCTCTTCGCCAGCGACTCCAGGGTGTTGGCGATGCACTCCTTCTCGTTGTACGCCGGAACGACCACGCTCACCGGCCGGGTGACCGGCGGCCCCCAGCTGAACCGGCGTTTGTTGCGCTGTCTGTAGTGGCGGCGGGCCAGGATCAGCATCATCCCGAACCGGCCGATCACGGCCACGCCGACGATCATCAGCCCCACGGACAGCGTCGGCACGGTCCACTCGGCGACCGCGACGGCGACGATGAGGGCCTTGCCCTCATAGAGGGTGGCGCCAGTGGCGGTGCGGTGGGCGGCCTGGAGGTTCGAAGCGCCGGAACCGGTGCCGGGCTGTGTGCTGCCGGGCTGGCGGCCGCCGATTGCGGGCGCACCCGTATCGGCCTCGGCCTGCCCGCTCGCCTCCTGCTGCTGGATCACCCCGCTGATGGTGGTGAAGGTGTACCCCTTCGCCTTCATCTTCTCGATGTACGTCGGCAGCGCCTTGACCGTCTGCTCACGCACCCCGCCCGCGTCGTGGAAGAGGACCGACGCACCCTTGTTCTTCGACGGCGTGGCCCCCTTGATGATCTTCGAGACGCCCGGCTGCTTCCAGTCGTCGCTGTCGGTGTCGATGAAGACGCTGGTGAAGCCTTCCTCGCCGAGCTTCTTGTAGACGGGCCAGCTGTAGTTGTCGATGGCGTCCGTCTCCGCGGAGTACGGGGCGCGGAACAGGGTGGTCGTGATGCCGGCCGCGCCCGCGAGCGCGAGTTGCGTCTGGGTCATCTCGCGCTTGATGCGGGCGTCGCTCTGGTAGGAGAGGTCGACGTGGGTGAAGGTGTGGATGCCCACCTCGTTGCCCTGCTCGACCAGGTCCTTCACGATGCCCGGGTAGCGGGAGACCATCGAGCCGACCACGAAGAACGTGGCGGGGACGTCGTACTTCTCGAGGATCTTCAGGACCTGGGGCGTGTACGTCGGGTTGGGGCCGTCGTCGAAGGTGAGCGCGATGGTCTTCTCCGGTACGGACAGCGTGGTGGCCTGGCCGCCCCGGAAGGTGACGATCGGGCCGCCGTCGAGGATCTTGTCCGGGACCTTGTTGGAGCTGGCGCCGCTGCGCACGCGCTGATCGCCGCCGACCTCGGCGCGCAGATAGCCGTCGAGCAGCATGATGCAGGTCAGCGCGAGCAGGAGCAGCAGGGCGAGGATCACACGCGGCTTCTGCAGCGCCGCGGCCTTGCCGGCGGCCCGCTGCACCTTCGAGGGAGCGCGCCTGCGGCCGCGGGAGGACGTCGTCGTGGTCATGAGAGTGGCTGTGTTCCGGTCAGTTGGCGGCGGAGGTCGCGGTCGGCGTCGGGGAGGCGGTCGGCGGGGCGCCGGTGGGGGCGATGCCGCCCGGCGGCTGCCGGCCGCCGCCGGGTCCCTGGTAACCCCCCGGGGCGCCCTGGCCGTTGTTGCCGAAGGGCAGCAGCTGGGACGGGTTGAGCGAGATGCCCACGCCCATGAACGCCATGCCCAGGACGACCGCGTAGCCGAGGCAGACGACACCGACGAGGACGCCGATCCGGCGCAGCACCTTGGACCGGCGACCGGAGTTGTCAACGAACACGGGCCCCTCTACGGAGGTCCCACTGCCGCGTTTGCGGCGGCGACCGCGCACAGCGGCGCGGGTTTCGATGGCAGGCTCGGAATGCATTCCCCGGATATTAGGGCGCCTTTATGTGGCAGAAACTCGGGAGTTCATGTGAGAGGCCCATGAGAAACGTCTTAACCTGTGCGTTCACTGAGAGATTGAGCGATCTGTACGGATTCCGCCCTTATGACGTCAGCTCGGTGTGAGACATTTTCGCTGCGAAATCACGAGAGCGGGTGCATACGCAATGCGGAGTTTCTTGAGGCCGGCAGCCGGGCTCACCTGTCTGATGGCGCTGGTCACCGCGGGGTGCTCCAGTGGCTCCGAATCCGCGTCGCCGAGCACAACGTCCAGCACGTCCTACGCCCCATACGTCAGTTCCACGGCCGCGTCCGACAACGACTCCGTGGGCTCCCCCACGACGTACAACCTGGCCTTCGTCATCTCCGACGGCAGCGGCTGCACCCCGAAGTGGAACGGCTCGACCGCCATCGGCGATACGGCCGTTCAGTCCCGTATCTCCGCGCTCAAGGAGTCCGGCGCCTCCGTCCGCGTCTCCTTCGGCGGGGCTTCCGGGAAGGAACTGGCGGAAAGCTGCGACAGCGCGAGCGAGTTGGCTCAGGCCTACGGCAAGGCGCTGGACGCCGCCGGGTCCGAGCAGGCCGACTTCGACATCGAGGGCGATGCGCTGGCCGACTCCGCCTCGGTCGAACTGCGGTCCGAGGCCATCGCGTTGCTTCAGCAGGAGCGCAGTGACCTGAACGTGTCGTTCACGCTGCCGGTCATGCCGTCGGGGCTGGACGACGACAGCCTGGTGTTGCTGGAGTCGGCCAACGACCACTCCGTGCAGGTCTCCACGGTCAACCTCATGACCATGAATTACGGCGAGTCGTACGACGGGGATATGGGGGGCTATGCGATCACCGCGGCGAAGGCGGCGCACGATCAACTGGCGGATGTTTTCGGGCTGTCCGATGCGGCGGCTTGGCGTGGAATGGCGTTGACTTCGATGATCGGGGTGAACGACGTGGATGGGGAGACGTTCACGTTGTCGGATGCGGCGGAAGTGCGGGCGTTTGCGGAGCAGAGGTCGGTTGCGTGGGTGTCCATGTGGTCGACGTTCCGGGATCAGGAGTGTGCGGGCGGGAACGCGGACGAAGATGACGCGGCTACGAATTGCAGCGGTGTTGAGCAGGAGGTAGGAGCGTTTGCGGAAGCGTTTGCCGGGTGAGGGTGCGTCGGCGAGTGCGGGTCGTGGAGGGCTGGTCGCGCAGTTCCCCGCGCCCCTAAAAGGGGCGCTGAACTTAACGGCGTCTATGCACCAGACGCCCCGCGCACACCGTCGCCATGCACTCGCCCTTCTCGTCGAACACCGCCAGATCCGCCCGGGCGTTCTCGGTGATCGTCGTGGGCCGGGTGCTCGGCAGCACGAGCACGTCGTTCCGTGCCGCCGCTGCCCGCAGTTCAGCGGTGTCGGCGTGCTCCTCCAGTACCGCCACCGCTCCCTCCTTCAGCACCGCGTGAATCCGTTCGCGCGGTGTCGGGGCGTCCGGGAGGGGGCCGTCGTGCACGCGCGCGGGGCCGAGGACGCCGCCGGGCCACTGCCGCACCCGCGCATCCGGGAACCGTTCCGTCAGCTCGGTGAGCGACCCCACCGCGGCGACGCGCGTCCCCGCCACCGCGACGGCGCCGCCCTCGTCCGCCGCGTGAATCGTCAGCACGCGTAGGTCAGTTGGAAGCGAGGAGCTTCAGCTCGGGGTGTGCCGTGCCGCCCTCGATCGCGGTGGACGAGATGTGGGACATGACGCGCTCGTCGACGGGGTCGTTGGCCGGGTCGTCGTGGACGACGAGGTGCTCGTACGTGGTCGAGCGCTGGGCCGGGACGCGTCCCGCCTTGCGGATCAGGTCGATGATCTCGAGACGGTTGGAGCGGTGCTTGGCGCCCGCGCTGGAGACGACGTTCTCCTCCAGCATGATCGAGCCGAGGTCGTCGGCGCCGTAGTGGAGGGAGAGCTGGCCGACCTCCTTGCCCGTGGTCAGCCAAGAGCCCTGGATGTGGGCGATGTTGTCCATGAAGAGGCGCGCGATGGCGATCATCCGCAGGTACTCGAAGAGCGTGGCCTGCGTGCGGCCCTTCAGGTGGTTGTTCTCGGGCTGGTAGGTGTACGGGATGAAGGCCCGGAAGCCGCCCGTGCGGTCCTGTACCTCTCGGATCATCCGCAGATGCTCGATGCGCTCGGCGTTGGTCTCGCCCGTGCCCATGAGCATCGTGGACGTCGATTCCACACCCAGCTTGTGCGCGGCCTCCATGATCTCCAGCCAGCGCTCGCCGGACTCCTTGAGGGGCGCGATGGCCTTGCGGGGGCGCGCGGGAAGGAGTTCCGCGCCGGCGCCGGCGAAGGAGTCGAGGCCGGCGGTGTGAATGCGCTGGATCGCCTCCTCGACGCTCACCTTGGAGATCCGGGCCATGTGCTCGACCTCGCTCGCCCCCAGGCTGTGGATGACGAGCTGCGGGAACGCCTGCTTGATCGCCGAGAAGTGCTGCTCGTAGTACTCGACGCCGAAGTCCGGGTGGTGTCCGCCCTGGAACATGATCTGCGTGCCGCCGAGCTCGACCGTCTCGGCACACCGCCGCAGAATGTCGTCGAGGTCGCGGGTCCAGCCCTTGGCCGTGTCCTTGGGGGGCGCGTAGAAGGCGCAGAACTTGCAGGCCGTGACGCAGACGTTCGTGTAGTTGATGTTGCGCTCGATGATGTACGTCGCGATGTGCTCGGTCCCGGCGTACCTGCGCTTGCGTACGGCGTCGGCGGCGGCGCCGAGCGCGTGCAGCGGGGCGTCGCGGTAGAGGTCGAGCGCCTCCTCCGGGGTGATCCGCCCACCCTCGGCGGCACGGTCGAGGACGGACTGAAGGTCGGCCTTCTCGGTCACCGGAGCGTCCCTTTCGTCAAGGGTTGTGGACGGACCCAACCAGCCTACGCCAGGCCTTTTACCGAGCCGACCTCAGGCCGTGTACGCCCCGATCAGCAAGCCGACATACGCCCCCGCGATCAGGAACGGCCCGAACGGGATCGCCGTCTTCCGGCCCGCCTTCCGCGCGACGACGAGCGCACCGCCGTAGAGCGCCCCCAGTACGAACCCCGCGAGCGTGCCGAGCATCACGGTCGGCCAGCCGTACCAGCCGAGCGCGGCGCCCATGCCGAGGGCCAGCTTGACGTCGCCGAAGCCCATGCCGCCGGGGTTGATCAGGAACAGGACGAGGTAGCCGCAGCCGAGCGTCAGCGCGCCGAACAGGGCGGTGAGCCAGTCCCCGGTGTGCTCGGGGACGAGCGCGACAAGCCCGAGAAGGACCAGGACCGCCGCCGCGAGCGGGAGGGTCAGCGCGTCCGGCAGACGCCGCACCCGGAAGTCGACGACCGCGAGGAGCACGCCGACGGGGGCGAGGAGGAGCCAGACGGCGATTTCGGGGCGGGTGTCGGTGGCGGCGGCGAGGGCGGCGCAGACGAGGGCGGTGGTCAGGGGGAGGAGGGGGGTGGTGGCGGGGCCGTACGACGGGGATGGGCAATCCGCGCATCGTGCCCGCCCGGCCCATCCACGGATCGGATGCCCGCCGGGGCACCGCTCACGCCACGCCTCTCCGGACGGGACGGCGAAGCGGTAGGCCGCGCGGGGCAGCAGCGCGCCCGCCATCGCGCCCCACAACGCGGCGACGGTCACGAGGAGGCCAGTCACAAGGAGTCAGTATGGCAGCGGCGGTTCTGCCGATCCTTTTTTACTGAGAGCTTCTGCCGGCCCTCGGCAGCATGATCGTCCGGGACACCACGAACGTCGCCGGGATCGCCACCATCGACGCGAGCAGCGGAGCGAAGCGGCTTCCGGCGTGCAGGATGTCGACGATGACGTACACCCCTGCCGTGGTGACGACGAAGCTCGTCGCGTTTGTCAGGGGGAACAGCAGGAATTTCCGCCAGGTCGGTCTCGTCCGGTAAGTGAACCGGGTGTTGAGGAAGAAGGATCCGATCATGCTGAGACCGGAGGCGACGAGGTGCGCGGCCATGTACGGAAGGTGCGGCAGGAGCAGCAGGTAAAGGCCGTAGTACGTGCCGGTGTTGATGACACCGACGACGGCGAAGACGACGATCTGGCCCGATATCGGGCGGGGCTCCGATTCGGTTCCGGTTCGCGTGCTCGTCCGGGAGTTACTCGTCGGGGAGTCGCTGGTCAGGGAATTGCTCATCAGGGAATGAGATCCTTGGTCGGGTGACCGCCGCATCGTGCCGGGTGCTGGGCTCGGTCCACGTTCGTCGCCTTCACCAGGAAGTGCGGGCGGCCCTTGACCTCGTAGTAGATCCGCCCGGTGTACTCACCGATGATCCCCAGCATGATCATTTGCATGGCCGCCGCGGCGGTGACGGCCGTGATAATCGTGACATAGCCCGGGGTCTCGACGCCGTTGATGAGCGCGGCTCCCACGATCCACGCCGTGTAGAGGCCCGTGCACAACAGCAGTGCCATGCCGAGGTAGAGGGCGGCGCGCAGCGGGCGGTTGTTGAAGGAGAGCAGGCCGTCGAGGCCGTAGTTGAGCAGGCTGCGGAAGCTCCAGGAGCTGCTGCCGTGGGCGCGGGTGGCGTTCTCGTACTCGAAGGTGGTGCTGGGGAAGCCGACCCAGGCGAACAGGCCCTTGGAGAAGCGGTTGTACTCGGTGAGGTCCACGATCGCGTCCACCACACGCCGGGAGAGCAGGCGGAAGTCGCCCACGCCGTCGACGAGTTCGACGTCGACGAGCCGGTTGATGAGGCGGTAGTAGAGGCGGGCGGTGACCGTGCGGGTGAAGCGGTCGCCGGTCCTGGTGCGCTTGGCGATGACCTGGTCGTAGCCCTGGGTGTGCAGTTCCACCATGCGGTGGATCAGCTCCGGCGGGTGCTGGAGGTCCGCGTCCATGACGATCACGGCGTCTCCCGAGGCGTGGCGCAGACCGGCGAGCAGGGCTGCCTCCTTGCCGAAGTTCCGGCTGAAGGAGACATAGCGCACGCGCGCGTCGAGTTCGGCCAACCGCTGCAACTCCTCGAGGGTCCGGTCGCGGCTGCCGTCGTCGACGTAGACGAACTCCATGTCGTGGCCGAGCGGCAGGAGTTCCTCCGCGATCTTCTGGACCGCGTCGTGGAACCTGGCTATGACGTCTTCTTCGTTGAAGCAGGGTGCGACGATCGAGATGAGCATGGTTCGGGTACTCCCCGTGAGGTCCGGTCGGCGAGCGGTGGTCAGGCGCTCGGATGGTGGTGTGCGCGCCGTCGTCTGACCGCGGCGAGGACGCTGAGGGCGATGAGGGTCAGCAGGGAGGCGGCGCCGACGGCTCCGCCCAGGCGCAGGCCCGGTGGGTGGAACGTGCAGGTGAGACTGGTCGAGGAGCCGTCCAGGGGGACAGCGATCAGGCCGTAGTACTGCTTCGCGGGTACGGCGTCGGCGGCACCGGTCGCACAGCGCCAGCCGGCGATGCGCGGGGCCGCGACGACCGCGGTTCCCTTGCTGCCGGGCGGCAGTTCGGCGCGGATCGTGCCGTCGGAGACGGACACCTTCGTGGCGCCCGTGGTCTTCAGCCGGTCGACGGCGGCGCGCAGGCGCCCGGTGTCGAGGCAGCCGACCGCGCCCTCGGGGACGACGCCCGGCCCGTTCGGGGACAGCTCGATGCGGAGCCGTCCGGACGCCGGGACCGTGCCGACGGGCTCGATCGCGGCGATCTTGGTACCGGGGTCGGAGCGGAACCGCCCGGGGGTCCGCGCCCCGGCGATGCTCGCGGTGCCCGCGAAGTGCGGGGCCCAGAGGTACGCCTCGCTGCCGGGCCGGCAGGTGGCGGTGATCGTCGACTTGCCGGGGCCGTTGACCCGCAGGCCGGGTCGGCTGTCGCCGCTGCGCTGCGGCTGCTTCCCGGAGGGGGTGCGGACGGTGATGGGGGGCACGGTGTAGACGCGGGCGCCCAGCAGCAGTTCCTGGTTGCGGTACGGCGACGGTCCGAAGGCGGAGACGTTCGCGCCGGCGGTCGGCCGCACCGTCACCAGGGGCGGCACGTCCTGGCGGGTCACGGTCGCCTTGGTGCCGTCCTGCGGGAACCAGCCCTGGTGCGGGTCCGGCGGTGAGTGCACCCGCGCGCCGACGGCGAAGATCGCGTCCGTGACGGCGTTGTCCAGGCTCTGGATGTTGCGGCCGCGCGAGGTGTAGCCGCCTCCGAGGGCGATGAGCGTGCGGCTGAGGACGTCGGCGGTCAGGCTGCTGTAGTACTGGGCGCCCTGACCGCCCACCATCAGCGGATCGTTGCCGACGGTCTGCTCCCGGCCCGGGTCGGTCCGATGGCGGGGCCAGCCGTCGGCCTCGGCGATCGCGTCCGCCTGTTGCTGCTGCCGCGGTCCCCAGGGCGCGTAGTCGTCCAGGTGCCCGAAGCGCAGCCGGGTGGCGACGGCGGAGGTGGCGGTGGCCTCGGCGACCTGCGTGCCGATGAGCAGGGTGACGGCCAGTCCGGCGAGGACCGTCTTGCGCCGCCCGCTGTGGTGGCGGGCGAGCAGGGCCAGCCCGCACAGGGCGCCCGCGGCGGCGAGCAGGGCGAGCGGCAGGACGAAGGAGCGGTCCGTCAGCGCGCTGCGGCTCGCGACGGCGATGATCAGCGCCAGCAGTCCGCCCGCTGCACCCAACGCGCGCCGCCCGGGAGGGCCGTACGCCAGCGCATGCCACGCGGCGATCACCAGCAGCCCGCAGAGCACGAAGGTCTGGCGGTACGAGCTGCCGTTCGGGGTGGAGAAGGCGTGCCAGAGAAGGTGGGTCGGGCCCCACTGGAACGACAGCGCGACGGCGACGGCGAGCAGCGTCCAGCCGTAGCGGACCGGGCGCGGGACCTTCCGGTGGAAGGGCAGGGCGAGGGCGAGCAGCAGCGCTGTGGTGCCGACGTAGATGGCGGGCGTACCGAAGTTGTACGTCGTCGGCAGCAGCCGGGCCACCATGTCCTCGGTCGATGAGGGGACGAACGTCCGGACCACGCCGGGGTAGGCGTGCTTGGTGCCGAAGTACACGACGACCACCAGCGGCGCGGCCAGTCCGACGCCGAGCGCCATGGTCAGGACGGCGCGGCCCGCCGCCGCGAGGCGCTGCCGCCGGTCGAGGTCCGCGAGCCACAGCCGCAGTAACACCACCAGACCGGCGGCGAGCGTGGCCATGTACGCCGTGTAGAAGTTGGCGATCCAGACGAGCGCCACGATGATCACGCCGAGCACCCGGCGCCGGTCGTTCAGCGCCCACTCGCCGACCAGGCACAGCAGCGGCAGGGCGAGCAGGCCGTCGAGCCACATCACGTTGTAGATGGCGGAGGCCAACGTCCAGCCGCACAGGGCGTACGACGCACCCAGCAGCCCCGCGGCCCACCAGCGGCCGGGACGCATCCGGAGCAGCAGGTACGCCATCGCAGCGCCCGCCGACGCCACCTTCAGCAGGGTGATCACATACACCGCGAGGTCGATCTCGTCCCGCGGGAACACCCCTACGAGCAGGGCGAAGGGGCTGCTGACGTACGTACCGAGGTCGGGCAGGAAGCTGGAGCCGTACCCGGACTGCCAGTTGACGAGGAGGCCGCCGTCGGCCCGCCCGTGCAGCAGGTCCCACAGGTGGGCATGGAAGGGGACGTACTGGTTGCCGAGGTCGTTGACGCTGCGGGTGCGGGAGCCGAAGGGGTAGCTGCGGGCGATGATGTCGCCGGCGCACAGGACGGCGAGGGTGAGGGCCGCGGCCAGCAGCGCGGCGGTGCCTGCCGGGCCAGCGGGACGGCGAAGCAGACGGAGGCGGAGCCGGGTCCGGGTTCCGTGCGCGGCCCCGGGCGACGGCGTTGCCTGGGTCGCCTGTTCCGTCAAGGGCAGGCTCGGACTGACCATTCTCGGCAAGCCTCCGGAGAATTGCGGGTGATTCGCCGTCTTAGATGAGCGCTGCTCAGGAATGGTTGTGTGACATGAGGAACTGTGGGGAACAATTCCGGATACGCGCACCGGAGTTTCCCGAACGGGGCATTACCAAAAGGTAGACAAAAGGTGTCCTGAAGCG
Source organism: Streptomyces sp. NBC_00457 (assembly GCF_036014015.1). NCBI lineage: Bacteria > Bacillati > Actinomycetota > Actinomycetes > Kitasatosporales > Streptomycetaceae > Streptomyces > Streptomyces sp. NBC_00457. Next base: position 4,743,540 of record NZ_CP107905.1, read on the forward strand.
GGAACCGCTAATTGATCTTCGACATCCGGGCCGTCGGATTCCCCGACTCCGCACTGTCCGACCGGTAGGTCAGATCGTCCCCGACCGGAGTGATCCGCACCGTCGCGGCGGCCTGACTGCACCCCGCGTGATTGCCCTCCGCCCCCACGGACGTCGCCACGATCTGCTTCGCCGACACACTCTTCAGGGTCAGTACGTCATTGCAGACGAGGCCGACCGGATCGGTCTGCCGAAGAGTCCCCAACTCCTCGCCCACGTCAGCCTTGTGGAGGGTGACCCGGAAGGTGCCCATGGGGAGGCTGCCGCCGAGTCCGGTGGCCTGGCCTTCCCAGGTGCCGAGGTAGGCGGCGGGCACAGCGGTCGGGTTGCTGTCACCCGGCGCCTCACTGGACGCCGAGCTGGACGGTGAACCGCCCGCCGTGTCCGACGCGTTGCCGTCTCCCGGCAGCAGGTCGAACACGAACACCGACCCCACCGTCACCGCCGCCAGCGCCCCCGCGACCGCGAGAGCCACCGTGCAGCTCACCCTCCGCCCCCGCCCCCCGTCACCCGGCGCCGAGGTCGCCGCCACGGAAACGGAGAGCTTGCCGGGCTGCTGCGGAGGCACCGTCGGCGCGGCGTCACGCGGCTCGGGCACGGAGGCCTGCGGCGCGGAACCTGACGGCGCGACGGACGGCATGACCGGCGACGGCACGGAACCCGACGACGCGACGGACGGCATGACAGGCGGCGGCCCGAACTCCCCCACCGACGGATTACTGAACCCCACCGGCCCCGACACCACGTCCCCCGCCGCCTCAAGATTCAGCAGCTGTACGGCACCCCGGCTCACCTGCTCCACCAGCGCCCCCGGCAGCCACCCGCCCGAGACCAACCGGGCCGCGCCCTCCGGAGCCAGCAGCCGGGCCACCTCACCCGGCGAGGGCCGTGCCTCCGGGTCCTTCCCGAGACAGGCCGCCACCAGCTCCCGCAAGTCACCGGTCAGGGGCCCGAGTTCGGGCTCTTCGTGGACGACCTTGTAGAGCAGCGCCGCCGACGAGTCACCGCGGAACGGCGGCTCCCCCGTCGCCGCGTACGCCAGCACCGCCCCCAGCGAGAAGACGTCCGCCGCACCCGTGACGCCCTTGCCGAGGATCTGCTCGGGCGACATATAGCCGGGCGAGCCGATCGAGACGCCGGTGGAGGTGAGAGACGCCGTGCCGTCCGTGGCCCGGGCGATCCCGAAGTCGATCAGCAGCGGCCCGTCGAGGGTGAGCAGCACGTTCGAGGGCTTCACATCCCGGTGAACCAGCCCCAGTTCGTGCACGGCCGCCAGCGCCTCGGCCAGACCCGCACCCAAGGCTCGTACGGAATGGAGCGGCAGCGGACCCCGGTCCGTGACCGCCGCGCTCAGCGAGGGGCCCGCCGCATACGCGGTGGCCACCCACGGCACTCGCGCGTCGGGGTCGGCGTCCAGCACCGGCGCGGTCCAGGCGCCGCCCACCCGGCGCGCGGCGTCGACCTCGCGCCGGAAGCGGGCGCGGAACTCCTCGTCGAGGGCGAAATGCGGGTGCACGATCTTCACCGCGACCGTGCGGCCGCCGGAGCTGCGGCCCAGATAGACCCGCCCCATGCCGCCGGAGCCGAGCCGGCCGAGCAGCCGGTAGGGACCCACGGTGGTGGGTTCGTCGACGTCGAGCGGTTGCATGGCGCGCCCCCCTCTCCCCCGCGCACGCCAGTCTCCTGCGCGTGCGCCTGCACTCCCGGCAGCCTATGGGTACAGACGCTCCTACGGCTGGAGCAGATCCACCTTCACGTCGGCCGGGAAGCCCGTCGTCGGACCGACGCGGCGGGCGAACTCGGCGACCGCCTCCAACTGGGGTGCCCCGAAGCGGAAGTCGAGGGTCGTGAAGTACCGCTCCAGGACCTGTTCGTCGAAGGCCTCCCAGCGGGCCGCCTGTTCGGCGACCTTGCCGACCTCGTCGAGGGAGAGGTTGCGGGAGGCGAGGAAGGCCTCGTGCACCGCGCGGGTGATGACGGGCTCGCGCTCCAGGTAGTCGCGGCGGGCGGCCCAGACGGCGAAGACGAAGGGCAGGCCGGTCCACTCCTTCCACAGCGCGCCGAGGTCGTGCACCTCGAGGCCGAAGCGCGGACCGTCGAGCAGGTTGGCGCGCAGCGCGGCGTCCCCGATCAGTACGGCCGCCTCGGCCTCCTGCATCATCAGGCTCAGGTCGGGCGGGCACGTGTAGTACTCGGGCCGCACGCCGTAGCGGTCGGCCAGCAGCAGCTGGGCCAGGCGGACGGAGGTGCGCGAGGTCGAGCCGAGGGCGACCCGGGCGCCGTCCAGCCGGTCCAGCGGGACCTGCGAGACGATCACGCAGGACATCACCGGTCCGTCGCAGCCGACGGCGATGTCCGGGAAGGCGACCAGGTCGTCGGCGTTGCGCAGGAACTCCACGAGCGTGATGGGCCCGATGTCCAGGTCACCCTTGACCAGCTGCTCGCTGAGCTTCTCCGGGGTGTCCTTGGTCAGCTCGAAGTCGAGGAGGGTGCCGGTTCTCGCGAGCCCCCAGTACAGGGGCAGGCAGTTGAGGAACTGAATGTGGCCGACGCGCGGCCGGGTGCGAGAAATGTCCACATCGCGAGACTAGACCCCGTGGGGTACGGTGCACTCTTCAGGGTGCCGCGAACCGCCTCATAGGCCCCGTCAGCCCCCGCCTTGATCTTCAAACTTCCGAGTGACGTGATCTTGGCCTCTATTGCTTTCGGCTGCCTGCATGCTAGGCTCGCCGCAAGTTGCAGTTTGGTTTCCCTTGCAGTACAGAGCCTGCGGAGCATGTAACCGCGGGCTCTCGTCGTTTTCAGACGTATGCAGTTGTGCGGCACTGTTTTCACACTTGCAGGTTCTGGAGCAGGGCAACCCTTTGGGCCCAAGGAGGGCTTATGGCTACCGGAACCGTGAAGTGGTTCAACGCCGAAAAGGGCTTTGGTTTCATCGCCCAAGAAGGCGGCGGCCCCGACGTCTTCGTTCACTACTCCGCGATCAATGCGAGCGGCTTCCGCTCGCTGGAGGAGAACCAGCAGGTCTCCTTCGACGTCACTCAGGGCCCGAAGGGCCCGCAGGCGGAGAACGTCACCCCCGTCTGAGTCTTCGGCCTCGGAGCCTGGTGCTTTGATCCGGAACGAATAGCAGTACCCAAGGAGCCCCGCGCCGCAAGGCGACGGGGCTCCTGCCTTTACACCCCCGCACCTCACACATGCTGCATGACCAGCACGAACGTCGTCCCGGCCGCCAGTGCCTCGTACGAATGCGGCACATCTCCGCGATACGACATGTAGTCGCCGGGCCCCAGCTCGACCTCCTCGCCCCGGGGTCCCGCCTTCACCCGGCCCGTGCTGACGATCAAGTGCTCCACGCTCCCCGGAATGTGCGGCTCCGACTCCCGGGCCGGACCCGGTTCCGCCCGCAGGTGGTAGATGTCCCGCCGGGCGCCGGGCGGACTGGCGGAGAGCAAGGTGGCCACGTAGTCCGCCCGTTCGGAGGCGACCGTAGGTCCCTCCCCCGCCCGGATCACCTGAACGGCCGAAACCGGCGGCTCCACCAGCGCGCTGAACGGCACCCCGAGCGCGACCCCCAACGCCCACAGCGTCTCCACGCTGGGGTTCCCGCTGCCCGCCTCCAGCTGGGACAGCGTGGACTTCGCGATCCCCGCCCGCTTGGCCAGCTCGGACAGCGACAGCCCGGCCCGGGTGCGCTCACGGCGCAGGGAGGCGGCGATCCAGGTGAGGGGCTCACTCATACGCTTCACTTCCTGTCGTTCGCTCTACAGGTACGTTCGTTCGCCTTGACGAACAGGCACCTGTGTGTTCATCCTAGAAAACATGCGTTCGCTACTCCGAACACCGATGATGGCACCTCTGGTGCGCGACAGCGCCCTCGTCTGGCTGGCGAGCGGTGTCGTCGGCGTCTCCTTCGGCGCGGTCTCCGTGGTCGGCGGGCTGCCGGTCTGGGTGCCGGTGGTGATGTCGCTGGTCGTGTACGCGGGTTCGGCGCAGTTCAGCGCGGTCGGCGTACTGCTGGCCGGGGGCGGGCCGTTCGCCGCGGCGGCGACCGGGCTGATCCTGAACACCCGGACGGCGGCCTTCAGCCTGGCCGTGGCGGACGTCCTCGGCACCCGGAGCCGGCTCGCCCGCTTCCTCGGCGCCCACCTCGTCACCGACGAGACGGTCGCCTTCACCCTCGCCCAGCCCGATCCGGTACGACGCCGCACGGCATTCTGGGTGAACGGCCTGGGCCTGTTCGCCGCCTGGAACACCGGCGTCCTCGCGGGCGCCCTCGCGGGAAGCGCGCTCGGCGACACGGCGACGTACGGCCTCGACGCGGCCTTCCCGGCCGTCCTGGTGGCCCTGGTACTGCCCACCCTGCGCAAGGACGCGGGCATACGACGGGCCGCCGTGCTCGGCGCGGTCGTGGCACTGGCGGTGACCCCCGCCGTGCCCGCCGGGGTGCCGGTACTGCTCGCGCTCGCCGGACTCTTGGTATACGGACGGAGGCGGGCGGCGGCATGAACGCGACGGTCGCGATGATCCTGGCGCTGGCGGTGGGGACGTACGCCTTCCGGCTGGTCGGACCGGTTCTGTACGGGCGTGTGGAACTCCCGCCGAAGGTCCAGGAGTTGATGTCGGCGGGCGCGATCGTCCTGCTCACCGCGCTGCTGGCGACCGGAGCACTGACCGAGGGCGGGGACTTCGCGGGGTGGGCGCGGCCGGGTGGGGTGCTGGTGGCGGGCATGCTGGCGTGGTGTCGGGCGCCGTTCGTGGTGGTCGTGCTGGGGGCGGCGGTCACAACGGCGGTGTTGCGGGCGGCGGGTGTGGGGTGAGTGTCAGTGGGCGTCGGTAGGGTCCCCGGCCATGACCGAAGCCGATTTCCTCACCGCCACCCGCACCTTCTACGACGCCATCGCCGAGGACTACGCCGACCTCTTCCGTACCGCGTTCGCCACGCCGCTGGACCGGGCGGTGTTCGCCGGGTTCGCGGAACTGGTGGGGGCAGGCGGTCGCGTGGCCGACCTGGGCTGCGGGCCGGGGCGGGCGACGGCCCACCTCGCCTCCCTCGGACTGTCCGCCTTCGGGCTCGACCTGTCGGAGTCGATGCTCGCGATCGCCCGGCGGGAGAATCCGGAGCTGCGGTTCGAGCAGGGCTCGATGCTGGAGCTGGACCTTCCCGACGGTTCGCTCGCGGGCGCCGTGTCCTGGTACTCGTCCATCCACACCCCCGTGACCGAACTCCCCTCCCTCTTCGCCGAGTTCCGCCGCGTCCTGGCACCGGGCGGCCACCTCCTGATCGCCTTCCAGATCGGCGACGAGCCCCGCCGCCACGAACGGCCCTGGGGGCATGAGGTGACCCTGGACTTCCAACGCCGCCGACCGGACCAGATCGACGGCCTGCTCCGGGCGGCAGGGTTCGCGCCCGTCATGCGGATGGTGCGAGAGGCTGCCCCGAACGAGACGACGGAACAGGCGTCGCTGATCGCCCGCAAACCCGCATAGCCAGACAAACGCGCCGAGGTGCAGCGCCCCGCTAGGGGCGCGGGGAACTGCGCGACCAGCCACAACGAACCCGCAGCTGCTCAGGAAACGCGGCGCCCCGGTCGGAAAGCAACGGACACATGGCCTGGCGATCGAAGCTCGAGCGCGCCGCAGACGGTCGTGTTGTGACCCCCGACGACCTGCGTGTATTCATGGCGGTGTGCCGGGCCGGGAGCCTCAGTGCGGTGGCACGCGATCTCTCGTGCACCCAGTCCACGGTGACCCAGCACGTGAAGCGGTTGGAGCGGCAGCCTCGGGGTGTCGTACCGACACATGCCGGCCGCGTTCTGGAGGCGGCCGCGTCCGAAGGGCTCGTCGGGCTGGAGCTGGCGCTGCGGCGGCTGCGGGATCTGGCCGACGGGGAGAGCGGCACGGTACAGGTGGCGACCGGCGCGACGACCGTACGGCACTTCATGTCGGACGCGGTGGTGACGTTCCGGCAGCGGCATCCCAAGGTCAACCTGGAGTTCCGTACGGAGAGTTCGAGCCGGGCGTGTTTCGACGCGCTGGCCGACAGCGACCTGGACCTGGCGTGGATCACGCTGGGCCGACCGGTGCGGGGCATCGAGCAGCGGCCGGTGGTGGAGCTGCCGTGGGTACTGGCGGTGCGGGCCGGCGATCCGCTGGCCGACCGCGCGTCCCTGGACGCCGCCGCGCTGGAGGACGTACGCCTCATACGGCTGCCCCCGACCTCCACCTCGGCCGCCCATCTCGACGCCGCCTGCGCCGACTTGGGCGTCCGTTTCAGCTTCGACACCAGCGTGGCCGACTGGGACACCGCGCTGCTCCTGGCCGAGCTGGGGGTCGGGCGGGCGGTCGTGCCCGCGTTGCCGGGGCTGCCCGTCCCCGGCGACGGAGCCCTCCGCCTGATCCCGCTCCCCGGCCTCCGCCCGCTGCCCGTCGGCTGGGCCGTGCGCCGCTGGGATGCGCTCAGCCCGCCGACCAGGGCGTTCGCGCACTTGGTCGAGAGCTACCGGAGGGACGGCGCGCAGGCCTGACCGCTCCGCGCCACTCCACTCCGGGCTTACTTCAGGCCGATCGCCGCGCAGTCCGCCCCGTACTCCGCGGTGCAGATCTCCTTGACGGTGTAGACGTCGTCCTGGATCAGCGTCTCCTCGATGTTGTCCTGGGTGACCGCGATCACCGGTACCAGCTGTGCGGGAATGTCGTCCTGCGTCGGGCTGTCGACCTTGTCCTGAGTCAGTGCGTCGAACTCGATCGAGCGCCCCTGGACCTTGAACACGGCCATCCTCGCGGCCTGGGTCGCCTCCTCGGCGAACGGCTTGTACACGGTCATGTACTGGTCGCCCGCGACGATCCGCTGCACCGCGTCCAGATTCGCGTCCTGCCCGGTCACCGGCGGAATCCTGCTCGCGCCCGCCGCCTTCAGCGCCGTGATGACGGGGCCCGCGAGGCCGTCGCTCGCCGCGTACACGGCGGCGATGTCGTCCACCCCGACGGCCTCGATCGCCTTCCCCATGTTCGCTTCGGCGACGTCGGGCGACCACTTGTCCGTGTCGTACTGCTCGACGATGTCGACCTTGCCTTCGAGTTCATCGAGCGCGCCCTTCTTGAACAGTGCCGTGTTCGGGTCGTCGGGGTCGCCGTTCATCATGACGACCTTGGAGGACTCGGCCCGCGAGCCGAGTTCGCCCATGATGGCGCGGCCCTGCACCTCGCCGACCAGCTCGTTGTCGTGGGAGACATACGCGTCGATGGGCCCCTGCGCGAGCCGGTCGTAGGCGATGACCGGAATGTTCGCGTCCTTGGCCTTCTGTACGTCCGAGGCGATGGCCTTGGCATCCAGCGCGTCGACGAGGATGACATCCACCTTGTCGGCGATCATCTTCTGGAACTGCCGGCTCTGCTCGGCCACGCTCGCCTCGGCGTTGGCGTAGACGACCTTGCCCTTGTTGTTGGTGAGGGTCGCGACTTCCTTCTTGATCAGCGGATGGTCGAACTTGTCGAAACGGGTCGTGTCCTTGTCCGGCAGGAGCAGGCCCACCGTGATGTCGTCGCCCTTCTCCGGGGTCGCGGAGCTGTCGCTGTCCCCGATTCCGTCGACGACACCGCACGCGGTGATCGACAGGGCCGAGACGGAGGCGGCGATCGCTATGCAGATACGGCGTAGGGCTGATGTGTGGGGGGAAAGAGGGTTCACTACTGGAGCCTTCCGAGCGGATGAGCGGCGTTGCTACCCGGGTGGCGGTAGCCAATGCCCCGGCGGCATGTCACGTCAAGCGGTTGTCGTCACAGGACGGCAACCGTTTTCCGCGCTCAGAACCCCGGCTCCTTGAGGGCGAGTTCCACCCACACCGTCTTCCCGACGTCGCGCTCCGCAACGCCCCAGGTGAGAGCGAGCAGCGAGACGAGAATCAACCCCCGCCCACACTCCCCCTCCGGCTCATTGATGAACCGGAGCTGCCGATCCCCCCTCGGGTCACTCACCTCAATACGCACGGTCTCCTCAGGAAACAGCAGCAGCCGCAACTCGAAGTCCCGCCCGGGAACACGACCGTGCGTCACGGCATTCGCCGCGAGCTCGGCGACCAGCTGCTGCGCGGTGCGGTTCACCTCGCTGTCGTACGGGTGCCCCCACGCGGCGAGTTGCAACGCGGTGAGTCGTCTGGCGAGCCGGGCACCTCGGGGGGTGGCACTCAGGCGCTGGGTGGAGATTTCGGCGTTCACGTCACTCAGCGTGGCCGGTTGTATCTACGCTGGCCAGGGGCGACGGCGCGACTCTGCGTAGCAGTACGGCTGCGGGGCGTGCGATGTCGGGCAGTCGGCCGTGACCAACGACGACGCAGGGGCGGTGACGCACGTGACGGATGAGCGGGAGCGGCGGCCGGAGACGCCGGCGGAGGCGGATGGAACCATCGAGTTGTTCCGCACGCTGGGCAGGATGCTCCGGCTGCTGCGCGAGCGGGCGGGGCTGACACAGAAGCAGTTCGGCGCCATGGTCGGATACGGGCCCGACCAGATCGGGGCGATGGAGCGGGGAGTGCGGGCACCCCGGCCGGAGTTCCTGGAGAAGGCGGACGAACTCCTCAACGCCGACGGGCTGTTGAAGGAGGCGATGGAGGACGTCGAGCAGGCGATGTCCAAGCGGCGGACCCGGCATCCGGAGTGGTACCGGAGTTACGCGGCGCTGGAGGCGGAGGCCGTCGAGCTGCACTTCTACGCCAACCATGGCATGCCGGGGCTGCTACAAACGCCGGACTACGCGCACGCCGTGTTCGTCAAGCGGCGCCCGCTGCTGAGCGAGGAGGCCATCGAGAAGCGGGTGTCGGACCGGCTGTCCCGGCAGCAGGTCTTCGAGCGCGACCCCCTGCCCGTCATCAGCTACGTGCTCGAAGAGGTCATCCTCGACCGGCCGATCGGCGGGAAGGCGGTCTTCGCGGAGCAGTTGGAGCGTCTGCTGAAGATCGGCAGCCTGCGGAACGTCGAACTCCAGGTCATGCCGACCAAGGTCGAGGAACACCCCAACCTGGGCGGTGCGTTCAACCTGCTGACGCCCCAGAAGCATGCGCAGGTGGGCTATACGGAAGCGCAGGGCTATCCAAGGCTTATCACTGACACGGAGGAAGTACGGAAGCTCGCCGAGCGCTATGGAATCATGCGGGCACTGGCCCTCAGTCCCTTGGAGTCCCGCACCTTGATCGAGAAGAAGTTGGGGGAGCTGTGAACATCGACAGGCTCGACTGGTTCAAGTCCAGCTACAGCGACGGCGAGGGCGGCGAGTGCCTCGAAGCCGCGTACGTCTGGCGCAAGTCGACGCACAGCGGAGGCGAGGGCGGCGAATGCGTAGAAGTCGCCACCTGCCCCCACACCATCCACATCCGCGACTCCAAGAACCCCACCGGCCCCCGCCTCACCCTCTCCCCCACAGTCTGGGCCGACTTCCTCACCTACGCCGGGAGTGCTTGATGCGCCGGTCGGCCCGTGACGAGACGCACGCGCAGGGAACGGACTCGACCGCCCGGGCGCGTACCCCTCAACCCGCCCACCCCCTGTTGGCGTTGCAGCGCACTGCGGGCAATGCCGCCGTCACCGCGGTGATCCAGCGCATGGAGGCCCCGGGCGGCAAACGCAAGAGGTCCAAGTCGCCGGAGGAGCAAGAGCCGGCGAAGCAGGCACGGGAAGCCGGGAGCTCCTCCGAGGAGGAGGAGTGGGAGGAGCAGTTCTCGGCGGACAGCGTGGAGCGGATCACCAGGCAGCAGACCAAGATAACCGCAATGCTGGAGCAGGCGGACAACGAGGGCATTTCCCAGCAGGCCAAGAATAAAGCCCAAGACATGTTGGACATTCTTTCCCTGCTGAAGAACCTGGCTCCCCTGCGGTCGGTGGAGACCGTGCGCGAGGCCATCAGGCTCGTCCGTGAGAAACCGGACAGCAAGACGAAGACCACGTATCTGGAAAAACTCGAGGACCAGCTCGAATACCTTGCGCAGGACTTCCCGTCCGCAGGGCCTCCGACCAAAGACACCCTCGAAGCCATGTGGCCCCAACTGACGCCCGCCTTCGGCAGCTCCGGCGGTGAGGTGGGCGAGGACGGCTGTGAGGACAGGGCCCACGCGATCTGTCTGGCGATCGCCGAGCGGGACCCGGCGATCGCCGCCAACCATCTCTCGAAGCAGTGGGCCACGTCATCGGGGGGCCGTGTGCACGCCGATCACCAGTGGAGGCACCACGTCGCGGCCTCGGTGACGACGGCGGACGGAGTCCTGGTCATCGATCCCGTCTTCTCCAGGTCGGGTCCGCTCGAACTGAGCGAGTGGGCCGACCGCGTCCAGGTGAACAAGGACACGAACGTCCACCAGACCGCCTGGGGATTCCTCGGGAGACCGGGCGACGACAATCGGCCGGACCAGCTCAGCGCCACGGAATACAGTCCCCACTAACGTTCGTACAGCCGCTCCACATCCGCCGCGAAGTCCCGCATGACCGCCTCGCGGCGCAGTTTCATGGAGGGCGTCAGATGGCCGGAGAACTCCGTGAAGTCCTGCGGCAGAATCGCAAAGCGACGGATCGACTCGGGGCGGGAGACGAGCTTGTTGGCGTCGTCCACGGCGCGTTGCAGGATGGCGGTCAACTCCTCGTCGTTGACCAGGAGTTCGGCGGGGACGGGGTGTTTGCCGTTCATGCGGCGCCAGTGGGTGATGCCGTCCATGTCGAGGGTGATCAGCGCGGAGACGTAGGGGCGGCCGTCGCCGACGACGATCGCCTGGGAGATCAGCGGGTGGGAGCGGAGCCAGTTCTCCAGCGGGGCCGGGGCCACACTCTTGCCGCCCGCGGTGATCAGGAGTTCCTTCTTGCGGCCGGTGATCGTCAGGTAGCCCTCGTCGTCCAGCGCGCCGATGTCCCCCGTCGCCAGCCAGCCGTCGGGGGCCGCGGGGACGACTCCGCCGGCCTGCGGGTCCCAGTAGCCGCGCAGCACCTGACCGCCGGCCAGCAGAATCTCGCCGTCCGCGGCGATGCGGACCCTGGTACCGGGGAGCGGCCAGCCGACCGTGCCCAGACGGGGTTTGAGCGGGGGTGTGATGGTCGCCGCGGCGGTGACCTCGGTCAGACCGTAGCCCTCGTAGATCTCGATGCCCGCCCCGGCGTAGAACGCGGCCAGCCGCCTGCCCAGCGGTGAGCCGCCGCAGATCGCGTACCGCACGCGTCCGCCCATGGCGTTGCGGATACGGCGGTAGACCAGCGGGTCGTAGAAGGTGCGCGCGGCTTTCAGCGCCCGGTTGGGGCCCGAGCCCGTCCCCGTCTGTTTCGCCTCCATCGCCTCGCCGTACTTGATGGCCACGTTCGTCGCACGGTCGAACGCCGAGACCCGGCCGCTCGACTCCGCACGCGCCCGCGCGCTGTTGAAGATCTTCTCCAGCATGTACGGGATGGCCAGCAGACACGTCGGTCTGAAGCTCGCCAGGTCCGGCAGCAGGTCGTCCGGTTTCAGGCTCGGCGCATGACCCAACCGTACTCCCGCCCGGACGCATGCGATCGCCACCATCCGGCCGAAGACATGCGACATCGGCAGGAACAGCAGAACCGACGCCTCTTCGCTCGTCCGCGCCTTGAAGATCGGGTACAGGAGTTCGATCGCGTTGTCGACCTCGGCGAAGAAGTTGCCGTGGCTGAGCGCGCAGCCCTTGGGCCGGCCGGTCGTGCCCGAGGTGTAGACGAGGGTGGCGATGGTGTCGGGGACCAGCATCCCGCGGCGTACGTCCACCTCCTGGTCCGGCACCTGCTCGCCCAGCTCCGCCAGCCGGTCCACATGGCCCTTCTCGATGACCCACATATGGCGCAGGTCGGGCAGGCGTTCGCGCTCGGGGCCGATGGCGGCGGCCTGCGCGGCGGTCTCGGTGACCAGGGCGACCGCGCCGGAGTCCTGGAGGATCCAGCGGACCTGGAAGACGGAGGAGGTGGGGTAGACGGGGACGGTCACCAGGCCGGCGGCCCAGGCGGCGAAGTCGAGGAGCGTCCACTCGTACCTCGTACGCGCCATGACGGCGACCCGGTCGCCGGGGACCAGCCCTTCGGCGATCAGCCCTTTGGCCACCGCGTGCACCTGCGCGGCGAACTCGGCGGCGGTCACGTCGATCCAGCTGTCGTCCTCCGTCTTGCGGCTGAGGACGACAAGTTCCGGCTGCGTCTCCGCACGGTCGAACGGCAGGTCGGCGAGCGAGCCGTGCACGGCCGGTGCGACCAGCGGCGGGATGGCCACCTCCCGCACCACTCCGTCCAGCCGACGGATCTCCGGCGCCCTGAGGATCGGCTCGCCGTCGTAGTCGAGGTCGATGCCGAAGTCGGGGGTGGAGCCGGACGGGGACGCTTGCGGGATCGACATGGGGCAGCTCCTGGGGCGTGCAGCTCGTACCTCTGCTGCATGAAGTACGCGCAGCGCGTACTGCGGCGTTCACCAGCGGTGTGCGGCCACGCGTGTTACCGCTGGTTAGGTGGGAGATCGTACGGCGCCCAGGTGTGGAGTTCGTGCGGGTTACGGGGCGGTAAGGGGCCGGGGATGTGCAACCTCGGCGATCACACAGGAACCGGCCGGACGGACGTCAACTTCCCTGCTCCGCCAGCACGTTGGAACCCCCTAAGGTGAGGAATGTTCACCTCCCGACCTGGCCTTACCTGAGGTAACTTTACTCCAGAGTAAGCATAGTTTCCGCGTGGGGAGATGACCATGGCCGACCTGACCGACGCGCCCGCGCTCACGCCCCTGCTCGCCCGCGGCGCCCTCCTCTCCCCCTTCAAACGGCCCCGCCCGGACGCCGACTTCCCCCGCACCCGGCTCGTCCTGCCCGGCGTCCGCATCGACCTCGCCCGGCTGGCCGCCTACGAACGCGTCTGCGGCTTCGCCACCGGCGACGACGCGCTGCCGGTCACCTATCCGCATGTGCTGGGCTTTCCGCTGGCCATGCGGCTGATGAGCGGCCGGGGCTTTCCGCTGCCGCTGCTGGGACTCGTCCATACGTCGATCGAGATCACCCAGCGGCGTGCGCTCCCGGCGACCGGGGAGTACGAAGTCGGCGTCCACGTCGAGGGACTGGCGCCCCATCGGCGGGGCACGGAGGCCGCGGTCGTCACGGAGGTGCGGGCGGCGGGGGACGTCGTATGGGAGTCGCGGAGCACGTATCTGGCCCGGCATCGGACGGACGCCCGTACCCCACCACGATCTCCGACTCCGAAGAATCCGAAGAAAGAGACGGAGCCGTTGCCCGTCATCGCCGAGTGGCGGCTGGCCGGAGACATCGGCCGGCGCTACGCGTCCGCGTCCGCGTCCGGAGACCGCAACCCGATCCACCTCTACGCCTTCACGGCCCGCCTCTTCGGCTTCCGCCGAGCCATCGCCCACGGGATGTGGACCGTGGCCCGATGCCTGGCGGCACACGGCGTCCCGGAACGGGCGCTGGTGCGGGCCCAGTTCAAGGCACCGGTGCTGCTGCCGGGCACGGTGACGTACACGGCGGACGGCGAACGCTTCGAGCTACGGGGCGGCGACCGGACGCATGTGAGTGGCGCGGTCTACCCGGCCTGAGCCGGCTCCGGCTCCTCCGGTGGGGACCAGGGGCGGCCCGCGATCAGGCCGCCCAGGCCTGCCCAGGCGAAGTTCATGAGTGTTGCGGCGGCCTGACGGGCGGTCATGCCCGGTGTCGTGTTGGCCCAGGCGGCGAGGGACTCGGCGGCGCCGACCAGGGCCTCGGCGAGACCGGCGACCTCGCGCTCCGGCAGGTCCGGGTCGTGGTGTGCCTCGCGGGCGCCGGCCAGGATCAACTGCGTGACGAACGCGACGATCTCCTCGCGCATCGCGGCGACCTCGGAAGCGAACGGCTCGCCGTGCGTGCGGGCCTGGAGATGCAGCACCGACCAGGCGTCCGGGTTCTGCGAGGTGTGCGTGAAGAACGCCCGCAGCCCCGCCCAGAGTTGGCGGTCGGCGGGCAGCCCCGGGTCGACGCCCTTGCGGACCGCTTCAGTGAGCGCGGCCGCCTCCCGGCGGATGCACGCCGTGAAGAGGTCTTCCTTCGAGTTGAGGTACAGATAGACCAACGGCTTGGAGACGCCCGCCAGTTCGGCTATCTCGTCCATCGACGCGGCCATGTATCCCCGCTGGCCGAAGGTCCGCACGGCGGCGTCGAGCATCTGCTGCTCACGGACGGCACGCGGCATCCGCTTGGTCTTCACGGCACCCATGGGGTCAGCCTACGGTTCGCAGGCCGCGGCAGTGCCTTAAGAGGCGTGCCCCTGCGCACGGGAGGCGTCGTCCGCCACGTCCTCCTGGGAGCGGTTGGCGTCCAGGTTGGCCTTCACCCGGTCCACTTTCTGGACGATCCGCACCGACGCCCGGTCCCGCTCCTTGCGCAGCGCCACGAAGCTGATCGGGGCGGAGATCACCAGAGCCAGCAGGACGACCCACATGCCGTTGGACTCGCCGAGACCGCGCGGGGCCAGGCCGGAGTAGACGAGGCCCCAGACGACCACGAGGCAGCCCGCGAAGATCCCGAGGCGCATCAGTGTGTAGCGGAGCATCTCAATCCACTCTTCCGATTCCAAAAAGGTCCGTCATCCAGTGAAGCACGCGCACCTTCCGATCTTGGAGGGGGGTGTACGACGGTCAGCTCAGCGTCAGCAGCATGTGCACGTCGTCCCGGTCGTCCCCGGGAGCGACGCGGATCGCGCCGGGGACCCGCCCGACCTCCTTGTAGCCGCAGGAGCCGTAGAACCGCTCAAGACCGTTGCCGCCCCGGCAGGTGAGCCGGATCGCCTCGATGCCGTCGAAGCCGCGGGCCGCGTCCTCGGCGGCGGACAGCAGGTCACGGCCGTAGCCCCGGCCCTGGTGCCGCGGGTGCACCATCACCGTGTACAGCCACAGCCAGTGCGTCATCAGCCGGTGCGTGTTGAACGTGAGGAAGGCGGCCGCCGCGACCTGCCCGGCCTCGTCGTGCCCGACGAGCAGCCGGGTGCGGCCCTCCGCCATCGCCGCGAAGTGCTTCACCAGCTCCGGGCGTATCGCCTCCCGCGTCACCGGGGGCACGAAACCGACGGAGCCGCCCGCGTTGGAGACGTCGGTCCACAGGCCGAGAATGCCGTCGCGGAGGGCGGGATCGACGGCGGGGTCCAGGGTGAAAGTAAGGGACACGCCAGCATCGTAGCCATTACGACAGTGCGCGCGCCGCCACCTTCAGATCCGAGACCAGCCCCTCGTACGCCGCCCTCCGGTCCTTGTCGTCCTGCGCCCGCAGCACCGACGACGGGTGCACGGTCGGCACCAGCCGCTCCCGACGTCCATGGATCTCCTCCTCCAGCACCGCCCCGCGCACCTGCGTCACCCGGAACGACGACCCCAGCAGCGCCTTGCCCGCGGTGGCACCGAGCACGATGATCAACTCCGGCTCCACGGCCGCCAGCTCGGCCGCGAGCCACGGCCCGCACGCCGTCATCTCACGCAGCGTCGGCGCCTTGTGGATACGGCGCTTACGCGGCTCGGCCTGCGTGAACTTGAAGTGCTTGACGGCATTGGTGACATAGGCGTCCGCCGGGTCGATGCCGGCCTCCTCCAGCGCACTGTCCAGGAGCCGCCCGGCGGGCCCGACGAAGGGCTTGCCCTGACGGTCCTCCTGATCGCCGGGCTGCTCGCCGACGAGCATGACGCGAGCGTCCGAGTTCCCGGCGCCGAAGACGGTCTGGGTGGCGTCCCGGTGCAGGGGGCAGCCGCGGCAGTCGGCGGCGGCGCGACGCAGGGCGGGAAGACCACCGCGGTCGGGAAGGAAGGGCTCAGCGGTGTAGGCATCCTCAGGCGCCTTAGTACTAGTCATGCCGCCCGAGTACCCACGTCGGCCCTGTCAGCGCGGTCGTGCGCCGCCGCCCCGCCGCGTGTTCAGTCGGTGGTGCTCGACTGGCCGGCCTTCCACGCGCGCTAGTGCTGCTCGGGGTTGTCGGTGAACGAGGCGTGGCGGGGGCGCCAGCCGAGCAGGCGGTGGGCCTTCGCACTCGCGACGAGTTCGTCCTGGTCGGCGGCCATCTGCATCATCCCGCCGGCCTCCGCGGTCTCCAGGATGATCTCGCCGGTGTAGCCGGCCGCGCGCACGGCGACGTTCGCTGTACTGCTCCTCTTGAGCGAGGCCCCGACCGGCGCATGCGTATGTCCGCACTCGTTGCCGCGGCCGGTCTCACACCCTCCCGGATCACCCGCGTGGTCGACGGGCTGGCCCACCACGGCATGGTCCGCAAGGAACGTCCCGACAACGACGGACGCGGCAACGACGCCGTCCTCACGGACACCGGTCTGCACGCCATGCGCTCGGCCCAGGCCACCGCGGCCCTCGAAATCACACCCGCATCGGCTGCGGCGACTCCCGGCGCTCCGGGTCCGGACCCTCGTACTCCCGAATGATCTCGTATCGCGTGTTCCGCTCCACCGGCCGGAACCCCGCATCCCGGATCAGGTCCAGCAGATCCTCACGGGTGAGCTTGTTCGGCGTACCGAAGTCGTCCGCGTCGTGCGTGATCTTGTACTCGACGACCGACCCGTCCATGTCGTCGGCGCCGTGCTGGAGGGCCAGCTGCGCGGTCTGGACGCCGTGCATGACCCAGAAGACCTTGACGTGCGGGACGTTGTCGAAGAGGAGACGGGAGACGGCGAAGGTCTTCAGAGCCTCCGCACCCGTCGCCATCTGCGTGCGCGCCTGGAGGCGGTTGCGTACCTTGCCGTCCTTCATGTCGACGAAGTCGTGCTGGTAGCGCAGCGGGATGAAGACCTGGAAGCCGTTCGTCTCGTCCTGCAGCTCACGGAGCCGGAGCACATGGTCCACGCGGTGCCGCGGCTCCTCGATGTGGCCGTACAGCATGGTGCAGGGGGTCTTCAGACCCTTCTCGTGCGCCAGCCGGTGGATGCGGGACCAGTCCTCCCAGTGGGTGCGGTGGTCCACGATGTGCTGCCGCACCTCCCAGTCGAAGATCTCCGCGCCGCCGCCGGTGAGGGACTCAAGACCGGCGTCGATCAGCTCGTCCAGGATCTCGGACGCGCTCAGCCCGGAGATCGTCTCGAAGTGGTGGATCTCCGTCGCCGTGAACGCCTTGAGCGACACGTCGGGGAGCGCCGCCTTCAGCTCGCGCAGGGAACGGGGGTAGTACCGCCACGGAAGATTGGGATGCAGCCCATTGACGATGTGCAGCTCGGTGAGGTTCTCGCCCTCCATCGACTTGGCGAGCTTCACGGCCTCCTCGATGCGCATCGTGTACGCGTCCTTCTCGCCCGGCTTGCGCTGGAACGAGCAGTAGGCGCAGGAGGCCGTGCAGACGTTGGTCATGTTGAGGTGCCGGTTGACGTTGAAGTGCACGACGTCGCCGTTCTTGCGCGTCCGCACCTCGTGCGCCAGCCCGCCCAGCCAGGCCAGGTCGTCCGACTCGTACAGCGCGATGCCGTCCTCACGGGTCAGCCGCTCACCGGCCCTGACCTTCTGCTCCAGCTCGCGCTTGAGCCCGACGTCCATGGGGGTCACACCTTTCTCAGACAGCCTCGACAACCGTACGCCTACGCTTCTTCGGGCAGTTCTCCGACCCGGTTCTCCCACTTCGTGGAGAGCACGATCGTCGTACGGGTCCGGGAGACGCCCTTGGTGCCGCTGAGCCGACGGATGATCTTCTCCAGGCCGTCCACGTCGGCGGCGCGCACTTTGAGCATGTAGGAGTCCTCGCCGGCGATGAACCAGCAGTCCTCGATCTCGGAGAGATCCCTCAGTCGCCGGGCCACGTCCTCGTGGTCGGTGGCGTCGGAGAGCGAGATACCGATCAGCGCGGTGACGCCGAGGCCGAGCGAGGCGGCGTCGACGGTGGCGCGGTAACCGGTGATGACACCGGCCGCCTCCAGCCGGTTGATGCGGTCGGTGACGCTGGGTCCCGACAGGCCGACGAGGCGCCCCAGCTCCGCGTACGAGGCCCGGCCGTTCTCTCTCAGGGCCTGGATGAGCTGCCTGTCCACCGCGTCCATGCGATTAGAAGCCTTCCGCTGATTAGGTCGATAGAGATATAGGTCGAAGAGAGATATAGAGGTGACGAGTTTTCGGGCGTTGCGTTGCCCCGTGACTCAGTGGGTCGGTGGTTCAGGTCGGGCCGGACCCGCCGCCGAGTTCGCCCTTCCAGCGGCGGTAGAGGTCGTGCTCGACACCGGCCGCGTCCAGGATCCGGCCGGCCACGAAGTCCACCAGGTCCTGGATGTGTGTGGCCCCCTGGTAGAAGGCGGGCGAGGTGGGCACGACGGTCGCGCCCGCGTCGTCCAGTGTCACCAGGTGGCGCAGGGTCTGCCCGTTGAGCGGTGCCTCGCGTACGGCGACGACGAGCTTGCGGCCCTCCTTGAGGGTCACGCTCGCGGCACGCTGGAGCAGGTCTTTCGACAGCCCGAGCGCGACGCCCGCGACGCAGGCGGTGGAGGCGGGCACGATCAGCATGCCCTTGGCGGGGTACGACCCCGAGGACGGGCCCGCGGCCAGGTCGCCGGCGCTCCAGTGCCGTACGCCGGCGAGGTCCACGGCGAAGGCGTCCGGCTTGCCGTCGGCCCCTCGCGCCAGCCATTCCCGCAGGTCGTCCTGCCAGTGGGCGTCCCGGAAGGCGATGCCGGTCTCATCGAGCAGGGTGAGCCGGGAGGCACGGCTGACGACCAGGTCGACGCTCTCGCCCGCGACCAGCAGCGCGCGCAGCACGGCGGCGGCATACGGGGTGCCGGAGGCGCCGGACACCCCTACGATCCAAGGCGTACGCGCCGTCTCTCCTGGCTTGACTCGGTTCACGACACCGAGCCTATCCGGCTTCCCACCCCGGGAACCGGCCGAGGGGTGCGGACCGTTGCTATGAGTGACGGGCTAGGGCTGGGGGATGCCATGGCGGGTATGGGTGCGGGTCCTGGTGCCGGGGCCGGTGGAGACTCCGGTGGGCGGCCGGGTGGCGGGTCCGGTGAGCGGTCCGGCGCGGGCTCCGGCTGGCGGTTCGGGGCAAGCTCCGGTGAGCGGCCGGGTGGCGGCTCCGGTGGGCGGTTCGGGGCAAGCTCCGGTGAGCGGCCGGGTGGCGGCTCCGGTGGGCGGTCCGGCGCGGGCTCCGGTGGACGGCCGGGTGGCGGCTCCGGTGAGCGGTCCGGCGCGGGCTCCGGCTGGCGGTTCGGGGCAAGCTCCGGTGAGCGGCCGGGTGGCGGCTCCGGTGGGCGGTCCGGGGCAAGCTCCGGTGAGCGGCCGGGTGGCGGCTCCGGTGGGCGGTCCGGGGCAAGCTCCGGTGAGCGGCCGGGTGGCGGCTCCGGTGGGCGGTCCGGCGCGGGCTCCGGTGAGCGGCCGGGTGGCGGGTCCGGTGAGCGGTCCGGCGCGGGCTCCGGTG
Organism: Streptomyces sp. NBC_00457; assembly: GCF_036014015.1. NCBI lineage: Bacteria > Bacillati > Actinomycetota > Actinomycetes > Kitasatosporales > Streptomycetaceae > Streptomyces > Streptomyces sp. NBC_00457. The sequence continues at coordinate 4,762,965 of NZ_CP107905.1, forward strand.
AGCGGCCGGGTGGCGGCTCCGGTGGGCGGTCCGGCGCAGGCCCCGGTTCGCGGTTCGGGGCGGGCTCCGGCTGGCGGTCCGGCGCGGCGAGGGGTGCCGGATCCGGGTCGGGCCTTGCGTTGACGCGTGGTGATCGGGCGAAGACCGCGGCCAAGTTGATGGTGGGCTGGGTGGCCCTGTTGTGGCTGCTGGAAGTGGTCGACGTGATCAGCGGCCATGCGCTGGACGGCCTCGGCATCACCCCGCGCGAACCGTCCGAGCTGATCGACATCGTGCCCGCCGCCTTCCTCCACTTCGGCTTCGCCCATGTCGCCGCCAACAGCGTGCCGCTCCTGGTCCTCGGCTTCCTCGCGGCCCTCGGCGGCCTGCGCCGGTTCGCCCTCGTCTGCGCGCTGATCATCGTCGCGGACGGACTGGGCGTATGGCTCATATCCCCGGCGCACAGCAACACCGCGGGCGCCTCCGGCCTGATCTTCGGCCTCTTCGGCTTCCTCCTGGTGACCGGCTTCGTGGAACGCCGCCCCCTCGGCATCCTCGTCGGCCTCCTGATAGCCGCGGTCTGGGGCGGCTCCATCCTGTCCGGCCTCGCACCCACTCAGACGAGCGTCAGCTGGCAGGGCCACTTGATCGGCCTGGTGTCGGGGGTCGTGGCGGCCTACCTGTTCCGCCGCCCCGCGATACCCGCGCGCGGCGTCTGAGCGGCGCTGGCAAAGTCACCCACGGTTCTACAGCGCCCCGTCAGGGGCGCGGGGAACTGCGCGACCCGCCACAACAGACCCGCACCCAACCGACGACAGACCGCCCCCTAGACCGTCAACCCCCGCACCATCAGATCAAGCAACGCACACACGAACAACGCAATCCCAATAAACCCGTTCACACTGAAGAACGCCCTGTTCAGCCGCGACAGATCACGCGGCCGCACAATCGAGTGCTCGTAAATAAACGCGCTCGCGACAATCAGAAGACCGAACCAGAAAAAGAAGCCCGCATCCGTCACCACCGCATACCAGACGAACAGGGCCGTCGTCACGGCATGGCAGACCCGCGCCCCCCACACCGCAGCCGGAATCCCGAAGCGGGCCGGCACCGACATCACGCCGATCTCACGATCGGTCTCGACATCCTGGCAGGCGTAGATCAGATCGAACCCACCGATCCAGACACCGACGGCGAGCCCCAGGATCACCGCGTCCCAGGACCACTCACCGGTGATCGCCAGCCACCCGCCGACCGGCCCCATCGCCTGGGCAAGACCAAGGATGGCCTGCGGAAAGTTCGTGAACCGCTTGCCGTAGGGGTACACCACCATCGGAATCACCGCGACGGGCGCAAGGGCCAGACACAGCGGATTGAGCAGCGCCGCCGAGCCCAGAAAGACCACCACGGCGATCAACGCACCGGTCCAGGCATGCTTCACCGACATCGCACCGGTGACCAGCTCACGCTGCGCCGTCCGGGGATTCCGGGCGTCGATCTCACGGTCGATGATCCGGTTCACGGCCATCGCGAAGGTGCGCAGCCCGACCATGCAGATCGTCACCAGCAGCAGCCGGCCCCAGTGAATGTTCCGGTCCCACTGGAACATCGCGGTGAGCGCGGCGATGTAAGCGAAGGGAAGCGCGAAGACCGAGTGCTCGATCATCACCAGACGCAGAAACGCCTTGGTGCGTCCCGGCTGCGGGATCGCGGCGGATGCGGAACTCAAAGGCCGTACTCCTTCCACCGGCGGTCGACCTTCGCCGCCGTCTCCGGGTCGGACAGCACCATCTCGGGCCACCCGCCGTCCCGCGTATAGCCCTCCTCGGGCCACTTCTTCGTCGCGTCGATGCCCGCCTTGCCGCCCCAGAACTGCTGATAGGAGGCGTGGTCGAGATGGTCGACCGGACCCTCCACGACCGAGAGGTCGCGGGCGTAGTCCGTGTTGCCGAGGGCCCGCCAGGCGACCTCGTGCAGATCGTGGACGTCGCAGTCGGCGTCGACGACGACGATCAGCTTGGTGAGGGACATCATGTGCGCACCCCATACAGCGTGCATCACCTTTTGGGCGTGCTTGGGGTACTTCTTGTCGATCGAGACGATCGCACAGTTGTGGAAACCCCCGGCCTCCGGCAGGTGGTAGTCCACGATGTCCGGGACGATGACCTTCAGCAGCGGGAGGAAGAAGCGTTCCGTCGCACGGCCCAGCGGTCCGTCCTCCGTCGGGGGGCGGCCTACGACGATCGACTGCAGGAGCGGCCGCTTCCGCATCGTCACGCAGTCGATTTTCAGCGCGGGGAAGGGTTCTTGCGGGGTGTAGAAGCCGGTGTGATCGCCGAAGGGCCCTTCGGGCAGCATCTCGCCGGGCTCCAGCCAGCCCTCCAGAACGACCTCCGCCTGCGCCGGCACCTGCAGCGGCACGGTCTTGCAGTCGACCATCTCGATCCGCTTGCCCGCGATGAACCCGGCGAACAGGTACTCGTCGATGTCACCGGGGAGCGGCGCGGTCGAGGCGTAGGTCACGGCCGGCGGGCACCCGAAGGCGATGGCGACCGGCAGCCGCTCACCGCGCCGGGCGGCGACCTGGTAGTGGTTCCGGCTGTCCTTGTGGATCTGCCAGTGCATGCCGATGGTGCGCTTGTCGTGGCGCTGGAGGCGGTACAGCCCGAGGTTGCGGATGCCGGACTCGGGGTCCTTGGTGTGGGTGAGCCCAAGGTTGAAGAAGGAGCCGCCGTCCTGAGGCCAGGTGAAGAGGGCGGGCAGGTCGTCGAGGTCGACCTCGTCGCCGTACAGAACGACGTCCTGCACGGGCGCGCTGTCGGACTTCACCTTCTTCGGCGGTACGTGCGTCATCGCGCCGAGTTTCCCGAAGGCCTCGCGTACACCGACGAAGCCGTGCGGCAGCTCGGGGCGGAGCAGGCCGCCGATCTTCTCGGAGATCTCGCCGTACGACTTCAGGCCCAGTGCCTTCAGCAGGCGCCGGTCGGTCCCGAAGACGTTCATGGCGAGCGGCATGCTGGAGCCGCGCACGCTCTCGAAGAGCAGCGCCGGGCCGCCCGCCTTCTGGACCCGGTCGACGATCTCCCCGACCTCCAGATACGGGTCTACCTCGGCCTTGATGCGCTTGAGGTCACCCTCGCGCTCCAGCGCCCTGAGCAGGGAGCGAAGATCGTCGTAAGCCATGTGTCCAGTATCGGCCAAGGGCTACCCTGGCCCCGTCACCGGGGCCGTCCCAAGCCCCTCTCCGTCTTCTGGGGGTTCACCGCCTTCATGCTCAGGTATCTGCCCCTCCTGCTGGTCCTCGCCCTGTGGATCTACGCCTTCATCGACTGCCTGAACACCCCGGAGAACGAGGTGAAGGGGCTGCCGAAGCTGGCGTGGGTGTTCATCATCCTGCTCTTCGGCCAGGTGCTGGTCGGCCCGGTCGCCTGGTTCGTGGCGGGCAAGGTCCGCAAGACCCCGGCGAGCGGCATCACCCCCTTCTCCCCGGGCCGCCGTACGAAATTCGTCGCTCCCGACGACAACCCCGAATTCCTCAAGTCCCTGAAGGACGAGGAGGAGGACAAAGACAAGAAGCGCGGCGACGACCCGAAGGACGACTGACAAGCTGTACGCCGCAGAGCCCTCCGAAGCGGGCAATGCGCCCCTGGGCCGGGGCATGTGCGGGCCGGACACTTGTCTCGCATGACGACAGCTCCCGCCGACTCCTCCGGCACGATCGCCCCCGAGTACGGCGACAAGGTCATCGCCGTCGAGACGGCGGGCTCGGAACCCATCCCCGACGCCGAACGGCACGGCGCTCCCCTGCAGTTGCTGTGGACGTGGGCGTCTCCGAACATCGAGTTCGCGACCGTCTACATCGGCGTGATCTCGGTCCTCTTCTTCGGGCTGACCTTCTGGCAGGCGACGGCGGCGCTGCTGCTGGGCACGGCGCTCGGGGCGCTGACGCACGGGATCCTGTCGCTGGACGGCCCGCGGTTCGGGGTTCCGCAGATGGCGATCGGGCGCTTCTCCTTCGGGTTCAAGGGGAATCTGCTGCCCTCCGGGGTGAACGCGCTGGTGGCCGGTGTCGGCTGGTTCGCCGTGAACAGTGTGAGCGCCGCCTTCGCGCTCAACACCCTGACCGGTCTGCGTCCGCTCCCCTCCCTCCTGTTGGTGGTGGCGGCCGAGATCGTGATCGGCTTCATCGGCCACAACTTCGTCCACGCCTTCGAGAAGTACGCGTTCCCGGCCCTCGCGGTGATCTTCCTGCTGGCCGGGGTGTGGACCTTCAAGGAGGCGGACCTCGCCGCCCCCGGCGCGGGCGGCGGCATCGGCGGCTTCCTGCTCGCCTTCAGCGCGGCCTGGGGCTACACGGCGGGCTGGAACCCGGGCGCCTCCGACTACTCCCGCTATCTCCCACGCACGGCGAACCGCTTCCGCACGGCCCTGTACCCGGCCGTCGGCCTCTTCGTCTCCGTGGCGGTGGTCTCCGTGATCGGCGCGGCGTCGGCGACGATCGTCGCCCCCGAGGGCGCCACCCCGACCGGCGCCTTCACGGGCCATCTCCCGGGCTGGCTCAGCGACTTGGTCCTGCTCGCCATCATCCTCGGCGCGGTCTCCGCGAACGCCCTGAACGTCTACTCCTCCGCCATGTCGGTCACCTCCCTCGGCCTGAAGCTGCCCGTGTGGCTCGGGCGCGGCGCGATCGTCGTGCTGTGCGGTCTCGCGGGTACGGCGGCGGCGTGGGCGTCACTCGCGGACGCGGGGCACGCGTACGAGGCGTTCCTGCTGGTGATCGCGTACTGGGTGGGCCCGTGGCTCGGGGTCGTCCTGGTCGAGCGGTGGCTCCGGGCGCGGACGCCGGCCGAGGACCTGGCGCCACGGCTCGGCGACCGCACCTTCACCAACTGGCCCGGTGTCGCCGCCCTGTTGACCGGCATCGTGGTGTCCGTGCCGTTCTTCTCCAACCAGGAGAAGTACGTCGGCTGGGTGCCCGAGCAGTGGCCGTCCTTCGGCGACATCACGTGCCTGGTCGGGTTCGCGGTGAGCGCGGGGCTGTACGCGGCCCTGCGGGCCAGGGCTCAGGCGAAGGAGGCGGACGCGAAGAAGCAGTGAGCGCCCGGTCTCACTCGAGGCGGGCCGGTGCCTCGTGGATCGGCCCCGTGTGCTCCACCTCGATGTACTTCTCCCCGAACGTCTTCTTCAGGATCGGCTCGGCCTTCGCCGGATCGTCGACGCCCACGCTCACGAAGCCCTCCGAGTCGACCCCGACCGTACGCATCTGAAACGTGCCCTCCCAACGCTGCATGTCCTCACTGATCCGCCCGGCGAGCGCGTCCAGGGTCGTGCGGTTGACGTCGGTGTCGTGCAGCCGGATCGTCACGCCCTTCTCGGCGGCCCCGCAGAGGTCGGCGTCGAGCGCGGCGGACGGAATGCGCCAGACCTTGGCCGTCTCGTGGCGCCGGTCGACGGCCAGCCCTGTGAAGGCGGCGGCGTGACGGCGCTGGGCGAGGTCGATGTAGGCGAGCGTCCGGTCCAGCGGGGTGTCGCTGGCGCCCTTGGGTGTGCCCGGGAGGCCGGGCAGACTGCCGGTGGGCTGAGTCCCGACGCACTCGGTCACGCCACCGGACGACGGCGACGTGTCCTTGGCCCCGGCGGGATCCGCCTTGAGCCCCCCGTCCTTGAGCCCCCCGTCGGTGTGCCCGGTCTCCAGCGCGTCGATCCACAGACCGGCGGCCAACGTCACAGCGGCGGTACCGATGGCGGCCGTAATCCACGTACGGTGCTTCATGTCCCCCTCCGTCCCTCACAGTTGGTACTGAGACGGGGGAACGGGCGGAAGCGTTCGGGCGGATCCCAGCACAATGCGCACATGCAGAGCAGCAGCAACATCACGATCCGCCCGGCCGGCCCTCGGGACCTGGAAGCCGTCGCCGGGCTCCGCTGGCAGTGGATCGTCGAGAATGACCCAGAAGTCGACATCCAACGCGCCGATTTCCTACGGCACTTCACCACCTGGGCCCGCGAGAACGCCGCCTCGCACACGTGCACCGTCCTGGTCCGCGACGACACGGTCATCGGCATGGCGTGGCTGGCCGTCCTCCCCCGCGTGCCGAGCCCGCGCGCGCTCGACCGGGCCTCGGGCGATCTGCAATGCGTGTACGTCGTACCGGAGGAGCGCAACAGCGGCCTGGGCGCCAGTCTCCTCGACGCGGTGCTGAACCGTGCCCGCACGCTCGGGCTCGAACGGGTCACCGTGCACTCCAGCCCCCGCGCGATCCCCGCCTATGCCCGCAGTGGTTTCGAGAACTCCCCCCGGCTGCTGCACACCCGCCCCTGACCCCCGATCTCAGGCCACGGTCCGCAGCCCGCCTCCCACAGCCGCCCCCATCCCCCGCATCACCCGGTGCGCACAGGCCGCCGCCAGCAGTTCCCCCAACAGATCCGGGTCGTCGATCTCCAGGCCCAGCAGGGACTCGATCCGCTCCAGCCGCTGGTACAGCGACTGCCGGCCGATGTGCAGCAGCGCCGCCGTCCGGGTCGGTGAGCAGCCGTGCCGCAGGTGGACCTCCAGGGTGCGGACGAGGTCGCTCGGGTGGGCCGCCTCCCAGGCGAGCAGGGGGCCGAGTGCGTGCTGGACCATGCCCGTGAGCCGTTCCCGGTTGGCGTCCACGCCGCCCCTCGTCAACTCCCGTTCCAGGGCGAGGGCGCGGGAGGAGGTGACGAGGGGGCCGTCCGGTGCCCCGGGTTCCGGGGGCGGCACGGTCAGCGCGAGTTCCAGTGTCGTACGGGCCGCCCGCAGCGTGTCGCTCCAGCGCAGCCAGCCGCCGGCGTCGACCGCGGGCCCTATGGCCACGGTGAACCCCGGGGCGGCGGCCGTACGGAACGCTTCCTGGACCGCCCGCACCGGGTCCCGTCCGCTGCCCGGGCGAGACTGCGCAGGCAGCGCCAGGAGAGCCAGTACGTCACCCGGGAAGGCGGCCCGCAGCACGCCCGCCCCGCCCAGCAGCCGTGCCGCCCGGTCCACGGCGCCCACCTCGCGTGTGCCGTGCAGCGAGACGCCGATCAGGCGTGACCCGGGGCCCGGGTGGAATCCCGCGAGCGCGGCCCGCGCCTCCACCTCCGGCTGGTTCAGCGCCGCCCGGTTCGCCAGATCCGCCAGCAGCGCGGCCGTGTGGTCATCACCCCACGGTCGTACAAGTGCATGCCGGTCGGACAGACCCCGCGCGACGATCGCCCGGTTCGCGGCCTCCGTGATCCGTACGAAGGGCACGACCCGGTGCAGGGCCAGCAGCGGCAGCCCCACCCGGCCCGCCTCGTCGATGACCTCGGGGGGCATGCTGGGCAGCGAGCGGCCCACCTCCACCGCAAGACCGGTCGCGTCCCGGGCGGCCAGTTCGCGCACATACCGCCGGCGGACCTCCTCGTCCGCGTCCGTGAGCCCGAAGCCGTTGGTCAGCAGCAGCTCGCCGCCGTCGAGGAAGTTGGCGCCCTCGTAGACCTCACTGGAGTGCACCCAGCGCACGGGACGGTCGAGTGCGCCCGCGCCGGCCAGCAGCTCGGGCTCGGCCGCGCGCACCGGGTCGAGGGCCAGGACTTCACGGAGGGTGAGTGCGGGCACAGGAACCTCCAGGGCGCTGACATTCCGTCCGGCTACGGGCTGCCCGGAGAGTACTTTCCGCACGTTGCCCCGGTGTTTCCGCGCCAGCAGAGTGGACCCATGGATCAGGCACAGGCACACACCTGGCTCACCACCGCGATCGAAGAGGCCCGCGCCGGGCTCGCCGAGGGCGGCATCCCGATCGGCGCCGCGCTCTACGACGCCGACGGCACGCTCCTCGGCCGCGGCCACAACCGGCGGGTCCAGGACGGCGACCCGTCCATGCATGCGGAGACGGCCGCGTTCCGTGCTGCGGGACGGCAGCGGTCGTATCGCGGGACGACGATGGTGACGACGCTCTCGCCCTGCTGGTACTGCTCGGGACTGGTCCGGCAGTTCGGCATCTCACGGGTGCTGATCGGCGAGGCGGCCACCTTCCACGGCGGCCACGACTGGCTCGCCGAGCACGGTGTCGAGATCGTGCTCCTGGACGATCCCGAGTGCGTCGGCATGATGCGCGACTTCATCAAGAACAATCCGGCCCTGTGGAATGAGGACATCGGTGACTGAGCCCCGTATCCCCACGATCGACCTGAAGCCCTGGTTCGACGGCGATCCGGAGGTCCGGGCGCGGATCGCCCGTACCGTCGACGAGGCGCTGCAGACCGCCGGTTTCCTGCTCGTCACCGGGCACGGTGTGGACCCTTCGCTGCGCTCCCGGATCCGCGAGGCCGCGAAGGCGTTCTTCGCGCTGCCCGTCGAGGTCAAGCAGGCCTACGCCGCGAAGGTCGGCGGGCGCGGCTGGCTCGGGCCGGGGGCGGAGGCCAACGGGTACTCGGAGGGGACGGAGACCCCGCCGGACCTGAAGGAGTCGCTGACCTTCGCGACGCACGAGCCGTTCGAGGACCCGGAGACCAACGCGGAGTGGTATGCGCCGAATGTCTGGCCGGCGGAGGTGCCGGAGCTTCAGCGGCTCTGCGAGGAGTATCTGGCGCGGATGGCCGACCTGGAGAAGACGCTTCTGTCCCTCCTCGGTGAGGCCCTCGGGCTCGAACCCGGCTTCTTCTCCCGGCACATGGACCATCCGACGTACGGCTTCAACATCAACTGGTACCCGGGCACGGACGTCATCGGCGCACCCGCGCCGGGCCAGTTCCGCATCGGCCCGCACACCGACTTCGGCACGGTGACGATCCTCGACCGGCAGGCCGGCAAGGGGGGTCTGCAGGTCTTCACGGACGAGGGCGGCTGGGAGGACGCGCCGTACGACCCGGCGGCCTTCACCATCAACATCGGTGACCTGATGGCCCGTTGGACCGGCGACCGCTGGCGCTCCGGCCGCCATCGCGTCCTCCCGCCGCCCGCCGACGCACCCACCGAGGAGCTGATGTCCCTCGTCTACTTCGGCGAGTGCACCCCGGGCACCCTCGTGGAGTCCGTACCGGCACCGGTGGGGCGGGTGGCGTACGAGCCGGTCGACTCGCATGTGTATCTGCGGGGGAAGCTGGACTCGATCACCGTCGACTGAATCACCGTCTACTGAATCACCGTCTACTGAATCACCGTCGACTGACGTTCTCGATCAGCCGCTCGAACCGCGCCCGCCACCGCTGCTCCGACTCCCGCTCGCCCCGGAACTCATGGGTGAAGCGGAGCGTGCTGCCCTCTTCACCGGCGCGCTCGAGATGGAACCTGAGCCGGCCGCCGCTCTCCACCGTGTACTCGGCGATCCGCTCCACGTCCCAGGCGGTGACTCTCCCGGAGCCGACGTCACGCAGGGTGACCGCGCCGCCGAGGCGGGGTTCGAGGACATCGGCCGGGGTGAACCAGGCGGCGAGGCCTTCCGCGGTGGCGAGGGCGGGCCAGACCGTCTCCATGGGCCTCGGGAGCCGCACCAGGAAGTGCAGTAGGTGCGTGCTCCCCTGGATCCGGCTGGCGCCCTGCTCGATGGAACGGGTCATGACACCAGCCTGACCCGTGACGCCGGGTTGCGCACGTGTTAGGGACGCTCACCCCGCTTGTCCACGAGCGTCCGCTCCAGGATCGCGGTGCGCCCCATCACGTCGCCCTTCTCGAAGCCCGACTGGAGATCCTCGACGGCCACTTCCCGCTCGCCGAGGAACTTCATGGTCTTCTTGTCGAAGATCAGCTCGACCCGCTCCCCATCGTCCACCCGGGCGACCGCCACGCCGTGCCGCCCGGCCGCGTCGACGGCGTCGTCGATCACGAAGACGCCGGAGATCTTCCCGGCCGCCCGGTAGAGGGCCGCTGCCTGGGCCGGCGGCATCAGGGACTCGCGGGCGAGGTCGCCGACGAGGACGAAATTGGCCTCGTCCTTGCTGTCGCTGCCCTCGCTCACACTGTTCAGCCAGTCGAACATCCGGTCCGGATCGGTGGGCAGGGTCTGGAGGTGCCGGTAGTTGGTGTTGGACGGGATGCCGGGGGTGTTCTTCTCCAGCAGCTCGTGGTCGGCGCGGACGACGGGGTCGTGCAGCATGCCCTGCTCGCTGCCGTCCACCGACAGCCACACCTCGCGCTCGTGGATCGGTTCGAGGAACGCGGGCTTGCCCTCCTCATGCACGCTCCAGCCGACCTTGCTCTTGATGTACACGAACTGGTCGTCACGGATCTTCAGCGTGTCCGCCTGCTCGGCGGCCAGCGCGATGTCCTCCAGCAGCGCCACGGCCTCCTTCGAGGCGTCCGGCGTCGACTGGGACGGCGCGGCGAGGGTCAGGGTCACGGCGGTCACGGCCGCGACGGCGCCCGCCACGAGCGCGGGCCGCAGCCACGTGCCGGTCCGTCGTACGGGTGCCTGCCGGATCTCGGTCATCAGATGCTCCTTGAGGAGTCGGTGACGGCCCGGCGGAAGGTCGCGTTCGGGAAGCTGGTTCATCGGTTTCCCTCCCTGATGGGCCAGACCGCGGTGGCGCGGTCACCTCTCATCTGTCCGTCCAGAGAAGCCGGTTCCATATGTTTCGCGAATTTTGTCCGCGCCCGCGAAAGCCGCGATCGTACGGTCCCGACGGGCACCCCCAGCGCCTCGGCCGCCGCCTCGTAGCCCAGCCCCGACCACACGCACAGCGCCAGCACTTCCCGCTCGGCCCGCCGCAGCTTCGCCAACGCGGTCCGTACGGCGGCCAGTTGCGCCGCGTCGTCCAGCCGGCCGGCGACGTCGTCGGCGAAGTCCCGTACGTCCTCGGCGGGTGGCAGACGGGCGACGGCCGCCGCGTGCCTTCGGGCGGTGCGGCGGGTGTTGCGGGTGACGTTGGTGGCGATGCCGAGCAGCCACGGCCGCAGCGAGCCGCCCTCCTCGTCGAGCCGCTCACGCAGCCGCCAGGCGTCCAGGAAGGTCAGCGAGACGACGTCCTCGGCCGTGCTCCACTCCCCCGTCAGCCGGAAGGCATGGTTGTACACGGAGCGTGCGTACGCGTCGAAGAGGTCGCCGAAGGCGTTGTGGTCCCCCGCGCGGATCCGTTTGCGCAGATTCGTATCCACGCCTCTTTACCTGTCCGTACGACGAAGGCCGGTTCCGTGACTCACGTCACATGAACCGGCCTTCACCGTAAGGGACTCAGACGCCCGCGTACGAGTGCTTGCCCGAGACGAAGATGTTGACGCCGTAGTAGTTGAACAGCCAGCAGCCGAAGGCGAGCAGGGCCAGGTAGGCGGCCTTGCGGCCCTTCCAGCCGGCGGTGGCGCGGGCGTGCAGGTAGCAGGCGTAGGCGACCCAGGTGATGAAGGACCACGTCTCCTTGGGGTCCCAGCCCCAGTAGCGGCCCCACGCGTCGCCCGCCCAGATCGCGCCCGCGATGATCGTGAACGTCCACAGCGGGAAGACGGCCGCGTTGACGCGGTACGAGAACTTGTCCAGGGAGGCCGACGCGGGCAGGCGGTCGAGGACGGAGTTCGCGAAGCGGCCGGGCGTGCCGCCGGTGGCGAGCTTGTTCTCGTAACTGTCCTTGAAGAGGTACAGGATCGTGGAGACCGCGCCGACGTAGAAGACCGCGCCGCAGAAGATCGCCGTCGAGACGTGGATGTACAGCCAGTACGAGTGAAGGGCGGGAACCAACTGGTCGCTGGCGGTGTACAAGACAGTGACGGCCAGGCCGAGATCGAGGAGGACCGTGGTGATCAGGAAGAGTCCGAGCCAGCGGATGTTCTTCTTCAGCGCGAGCAGTGCGAGGTACACACCGACGGCGACCGTCGAGAAGGTGATGTTGAACTCGTACATGTTGCCCCACGGCGCCCGCTGCACCGACAGGGCCCGGGCGAGCACACCGCCGAACTCGATCAGAAACGCGAGGACGGTGAGGGAGATGGCGATACGCCCGTAGAGGTCGCCCTGCTCGTCCCCGCCGTGCGCCCCCGGCCCGTCGGGCACATCCCGCGCACCCGCCGCGGCCCGTACGACGACCTTCGGCCGCTCCAGTACGGCGGCCCCGCCCGCCGTCTTCACCGCGACGGCCGGCGCTTTCGCCGCGGACTTCTTCTGCGTGGTCAGCGCGGCGGCCGTCCGGCCGACCTTGCTGCGGCTGCCGAGAAGCCATTCGGCGATATAGGCGAAGAAGGCCAGCGTGTAGACGGCCATCGCCGAGTAGATCAGCGTGTTGCTGAGGCTCGCGAGGTTTTCGTTGGTCGCGGCGGCGAGATCGGTTGCGGCGGCGAGAGTCACTTCTCAAGCCTTTCGGCAGGTACGGCTTGGGGGTCGGGGGAGGTGGAGGGGTCGTCGGAGTCGTCGGCGGAGTCGTCGTCTGGGTCGGGGGCGCCCGGCGCCTGGTCGTACAGAATCCCGGCGATTTCACCAAGTTCCTCGGGCACCTTCGCGGACTCGCTGCGGCCCAGGCCGGCCATTTCAATCACCGTCACCCCATCGGCACCGCGCACAGCCCGCACCCACACCCGGCGGCGCTGGATGAACAGGGAGGCGGCGAGACCGAAGATGGCGGTGATGGCACCGCCGAGCGCCCAGCCGCTGGCTGGCTGCTCGGTGACCTGGAAGTTGGCCCACTCCTTGGTGCCCTCGTAGGTGACCGTGCCGGCGCCGCCGGGGAGCTTCATGGTCTCGCCGGGCTTGAGGTTCTCCCTCAACTGCTGGCCCTTGGCGTCCTTGAAGTCCTTCATGTGCGACTTGTCGAGCTGGTACACGCTCTGCGGGATGCCCGAGTCGACGCCGAGGTCGCCGTGGTAGGGCTCCAGGTTCAGGATCGGGTTCAGCAGCGCCGGGAAAGCGGAGGAGATCTCGTTGCCCTTCACATAGCTCGGCAGGAAGAAGGCCTTGAAGCCGAGCTGTTCACTCACGCCCTTGGCGTTCTTGTAGCCGTCGTAGACCTTGATCACGCCGGAGGAGGTGGAGTTGGAGTCGAGCGGCAGCAGCGGCACGGCGTCGCTGTAGACGACGTTGCCCTTGCCGTCCCGGACGGTGACGAGGGGGGCGTAGCCGTGGGCGGTGAGGTAGACCTTCGAGTCGCCGATCTCCAGGGGCTTGTTGACCTGGACGACGGTCTTCTTGTCCTTGCCGTAGGCGCCCTCGGCGTAGGTGATGTCGGCCTTGAAGGTGCGCGCGGTGCCCTTGTTGGGGCCGGAGGTCTCGTACGTGCCGGTGAAGTTGTGCAGGTTGAAGCTGAACGGCGCCAGGTCGTCGGTGTCGAAGAGGGTGCCGGACTTGAAGTCGTCGTACTGGGTGAGGGTGTTGGAGAAGCCGTCACCCTCGACGACCAGCTTGTTGCCTTCCATCTTGAACAGCTGGCCGACGGCGAAGGCGACCAGCATCACGATCAGCGCGATATGGAAGGCGAGGTTGCCGACCTCACGGAGATAGCCCTTCTCGGCGGCGACGGCGTCACCGGAGAGATGGGCGCGGAAGCGCCGCTTCTTCAGCAGCGTGAGCGCGGCCTCGCGGACCTGCTCCGGCTCCGCCTCGGTGCGCCAGGTCGTGTACGCGGGCAGCCGGGTCAGCCGCTTGGGCGCGCCCGGCGGACGGCTGCGCAGCTGGCCGACGAACTGCCAGGTGCGGGGCACGATGCAGCCGATGAGGGAGACGAACAGCAGGATGTAGATCGCGGAGAACCACACCGAGCTGTAGACGTGGAAGAGGCCGAGCTTGTCGTAGATCGGCGCGAGGATGTCGTGCTTGTCGCGGAAGTCGGCGACCTTGGTGGCATCGGTTCCGGACTGCGGGATCAGCGAGCCGGGGATCGCGCCGAGCGCCAGCAGCAGAAGCAGCAGCAGGGCGACCCGCATGGAGGTGAGCTGACGCCAGAACCAGCGGGCCCAGCCGACGACGCCCATGGAGGGCAGGCCCGGCAGCTCCTCCTTGGGGGCGGTGGAGAGCTGGGAGCCGGCGGCGCCCAGGTCCTGGTCCTCGGCGGCGGCCGAGGTCGCGTCGGAGGCGGTCGTCTTGCTCATCGATCAGATCCCCACAGTGAAGCCGTTGGACCAGTTCTGCATCTCCGACACGATGCTGTCCCAGGCGCCGGTCAGCAGCAGCAGACCGGTCGCGATCATCATGGTGCCGCCGATCCGCATCACCCAGACATAGTGGCGCTTGACCCAGCCGAAGGCACCGAGCGCCTTACGGAAGGCGATGGCCGCGAGCACGAAGGGCACGCCGAGGCCCAGGCAGTACGCGACGGTCAGTATGGCCCCCCGGCCCGCGCTGCCCTGCTGCGAGGAGAGCGCGATCACGGAGGCGAGGGTGGGGCCGATGCAGGGCGTCCAGCCGATGCCGAACAGGGCGCCGAGGAAGGGGGCCCCGACGAGTCCGGTCATCGGCCGCTTGTGGAAGCGGAACTCGCGCTGGGTGAGCCAGGGCATCAGGCCCATGAAGAAGACGCCCATGGCGATCATGAGGACGCCGAGCACCTTGTTCAGCCAGCCGTGCTGTTCCTGGAGGCTGGAGCCGAAGTATCCGAACAGCGCGCCGCTGGAGACGAACACGGCCGTGAAGCCCAGCACGAAGAGCGAGGCCCCCGCGACCATCCGTCCGCGCCGGGCCTCGGCCAGATCGGTGCCGGCGACTCCGGTGACGTAGGACAGATAGCCGGGGACGAGCGGCAGGACGCACGGCGAGAAGAAGGAGACGAGGCCGCCGAGCAGCGCGATCGGCAGGGCGACCAGCAGGGCGCCGTTGAGCACGGTGCCGTTGTAGCCGGTGGCGGCCAGCGTGGACACTCCGGTCACGTCACTTCTCCGTGAGGACCGGGTTGAGCATCTTGCGCAGCTTCTCCTCGCTGAGCGCGGCCAGCGAACGCGCCGCGATCTTGCCGTCCCGGTCGAGGACGAGCGTGGAGGGGATCGCCTGCGGGTTGAGCGTGCCCTTCTCGAAGCGGAGCATCAGCTTGCCGGTGGGGTCGTACAGGCTGGGATAGGTGACGCCCTGCTGCTTCTCGAAGGCCAGGGCGTTCTTGGTGCTGGTGTCACGGGTGTTGATGCCGACGAACTGCACGCCCTGGCCCTTGAGGTCCTTGTAGACCTTCTCGAAGCCCGGCGCCTCGGCGCGGCACGGCGCACACCAGGAACCCCACACGTTGAGCACGACGACCTTGCCCTTGTACGAGGCGACATCGAGCTGCTTGCCGTCGATGGTGTCGCCGGACAGGTCGGGGGCGGCGACCCGTTCGCCCTGCTCGACGGTCGAGATGCCGTCCTCGCCCATGACGAAGTTGGTGTCACCGCCTCCGCCGGAGGTCCCTCCGGAGGTGCAGGCGGACAGCAGCAACGCGGCGACTGCGGCACCGGTGAGGGTCAGGGGGGCGCGGCTGGCGGCACTCATGTGAAAAGTTTCGCATGTCCGTTCCGAGGATCTTGCGCACCCCCCTTCCGGGCGGAAACTCCCATTTCAGAGGCTCTTCCACCCCGCTGCGGGCGTCTGCCCGACGTCGAGGGTCCGCAGCTTCTCGAGGACCGCCGGCTTCTGTACGTCCATCCAGTCCACGAACTGCCGGAAGGAGACGAGGCGGATGTCCTCGCCCTTCTCCTTCTCGCGCGCGATGTGCTTCAGCGCGGCTTCCACCGCGTCCATGTAGATGCCGCCGTTCCACTGCTCGAAGTGGTTGCCGATGAAAAAGGGTGCGCGGTTCGTCTCGTATGCCCGCTGGAATCCCGCTATGTACGCCTCCGACGACTGCTTCCGCCAGCCCGGGTAGTTGTATGCGGGCGCCTTGGTCGTGTTGAGCGACTGGTTGGCGAGCATGTTGTAGTCCATGGACAGGACCTCGAACGAACGTCCGGGGAAAGGTATCTGCTGAAGCGGCAGATCCCAGATGCCGTTCTTCTTGGTGGGCCAGACCTGACGGCCGCCGGGCGAGGAGGCGTCGTAGCGCCAGCCCAGCTCCCGGGCGACGGCCAGCAGGTTGTCCTGGCCGAGCAGACAGGGCGTGCGACCGCCGACGAGTTCCTTCTCGTAGTCGAAGGGCAGGGCGGGCATATCGGTCCACCCGGTGTTGGTCCGCCACTCCTTCACGAACCCCTTCGCCTGCTGGATCTCGCTCTTCCACTGCTGCGGCGTCCAGTTGCCGACGCTGCCCGTGCCGGCGCAGAAGTGCCCGTTGAAGTGGGTGCCGATCTCGTGCCCGTCGAGCCAGGCCTGCCGGACGTTCGTCAGCGTCGCCTTGACGTGCTCGTCGGTGAGATAGCCGATGTCGGAGGCGCCACGCGGGTTGTTCGGGGGGTCGTACAGCCGCTTCTTGCTCTCGGGCAGCAGATACAGCCCGGAGAGGAAGAAGGTCATGTGCGCGTCGTGCTGCTTGGCGAGTTCCAGGAAGCGCGGGAAGAGGCCGTTGCCGACTTCGCCCGCCCCGTCCCACGAGAAGATGACGAACTGCGGCGGCGTCTGCCCGGGCTCCAGCGGCACGGGCTTCGACGGCTGGTGGGGCTGCTTCCCGGTGAACGACGTCGACCCGTCACCGATCGGCCGCGCCGTGGCCGTCGGCTTGGCGGAGGGCCCCTTCCCGGAACCCCCGACCCCCGACGACCCCTCTGACGGGGAGAAGGTGCCACATCCGGCCAGCCCGGCAGCAGCGGCACCGGCCCCAAGACCGATTGCTCCCCTTCGCGTGAATGTGCGCATTGCATCCCCGATCGTCACGTTCTCTGGTGGTCACCCAGTCAGAGGACGTGAGGAACAGGGAGGTTCCGGCTAATTGCAAGCATCCCGGAACAAATGCAACAACAGTGCAACAAAGGCCTTTAAGGGGCGCGGGGAACTGCGCGACCAGCCCCCACGGCGAGCCAGCCGAAGAACTACCTACGCGCCGAAAGCCTTGTCCTTCCCCTTGACCGGCTTGGCCCCTGCAAGGAGATGCGGCGGCACAAGATCCCGCGCCGGCTCGGAGTACCCCACGGACACGATCCGGTTCCCCTGATACGTGAAGGACGTCAGGGACGCGAGCGTGCACTGACGCTTGCGCGGGTCGTGCCACAGCCGCCGCCGCTCGACATACGACCGCACGATCCAGATCGGCAGCTGATGACTGACCAGCACCGCCTCATGCCCCCGGGCGGCGTCCTTCGCGGCGTCCAGCGCCCCCATCATCCGTACGACCTGGTCGACGTAGGGCTCACCCCAGGACGGCTTGAACGGGTTGACGAGGTGCTTCCAGTTCTCGGGCCGCCGCAGCGCGCCGTCGCCCACACCGAAGGTCTTGCCCTGGAAGACGTTGTCGGCCTCGATGAGCCGCTCGTCGGTGGCGAGATCCAGGCCGTGCGCCTTGGCGATCGGCGTGGCCGTCTCCTGCGCGCGCTCCAGCGGGGAGGAGCAGACGTATGTGATGTCGCGGGGCGCGAGGTGGTCGGCGACCCGGTCGGCCATCCGCCGCCCCAGCTCCGACAGGTGGTACCCGGGCAGCCGCCCGTACAGCACGCCGTCCGGGTTGGCGACCTCGCCGTGCCGCATGACGTGTACGACGGTGATGTCGGGGTTGCTCATGCCTGGGCCTCCGCCGCCGCTCGGGCCGCCGCCGGGAGGGCGTCGGCGATCCGCTGCACGGCACGCTCGCCGTGGGCTGTGGACACGAACCACGACTCGAAGGACGACGGCGGCAGATAGACGCCGTTCGCCAGCATCGCGTGGAAGAACGCGGTGAAGCGGAAGGACTCCTGCTTCCTGGCGTCCTCGTAGTCACGCACCGCCCGGTCCGTGAAGAACACGGAGAACATGTTGGAGGCGGTCTGCAGCCGGTGCGCGACGCCTTCCTTGGTGAGCGCCTCGGTGACCAGGGCCTGGACCTGCGCCGAGACGGCGTTGACGGTGTCGTACGCGGCGTCGTCGAGGAGGCGCAGCTGGGCGAGGCCGGCGGCGGTGGCGACCGGGTTCCCGGAGAGGGTGCCGGCCTGGTAGACGGGGCCGGCGGGCGCGAGGTGCGCCATGACGTCCTCGCGTCCCCCGAAGGCGGCGGCGGGGAAGCCACCGCCCATGACCTTGCCGAAGGTCATCAGGTCGGGCCGGACGCCGTCGATGCCGTACCAGCCGGCCTTGCTGGTCCTGAAGCCGGTCATGACCTCGTCGGAGATGTAGAGGGCGCCGTTCTCCCGGCAGGCGTCCTTCAGCCCCTGGTTGAACCCGGGGCCCGGAGGCACCACGCCCATGTTGCCGGGCGAGGCCTCGGTGATCACGCAGGCGATCTCGCCGGGGTGCCGGTGGAAGGCCTCCTGTACGGCTTCGAGGTCGTTGTACGGCAGCACGATGGTGTCGCCGGCCTGGGCTCCGGTGACGCCGGGGGTGTCGGGCAGGGCGAAGGTGGCCACGCCGCTCCCCGCGGCGGCGAGGAGCGAGTCGACGTGACCGTGGTAACACCCGGCGAACTTGATCACCTTGGTGCGCCGGGTGAACCCGCGGGCGAGCCGGATGGCGGACATGGTGGCCTCGGTCCCGCTGGAGACGAGCCGCACCTGCTCCAGCGGCTCGATCCGGGCGACCATCTCCTCGGCGAGCGCGACCTCGCCCTCGCCGGGTGTGCCGAAGGACGTACCGCGGGAGACGGCGTCCTGGACGGCGGCGATGACCTCGGGGTGGGAGTGCCCGAGGATCATGGGTCCCCAGGAACAGACCAGGTCGACGTAGTCGCGCCCGTCGGCGTCGGTGAGATAGGGACCGTGGCCGGACACCATGAACCGGGGTGTCCCGCCCACCGCCCGGAAGGCGCGTACCGGCGAGTTCACGCCGCCGGGTGTGACGGCGGCCGCACGGTCGAACAGAGCCTGCGAGACAGGCGCATCGTATGAATAAGGCAGTTCACTCATGTCCGGCGACGTCTCCGACCTTCTCCGATTTCGTGGGCTTCTCCTGGTGACCTCCTCAGGGTAGGCGGCGGCGGAACCGGACGTGGTCCCCCACCCGTCTCCCCGTCTGCGAAACTGAGACCTGATACACACAGCTCAAACGGGGATCCCGTACGTATGTCATAGGGGAGCCCTCACCGGCCAAGCTGTGGCGAGGCTTGTTCAGGGGCTGCGAAGATCCTGCGGACAGGTGTTTCAACGCACGTTTCGGCGGGCGGCCGTGGGGGAGGTCACTGACACGATGATCGGGTTGCGCGGCCGGGGCCACGCGTCCTAGAAAAGCAGTCGGGTGGAGATATGCATCGCGGTGGCGGACTGGGCGAGGGGACTGACGACCTGGGCCCTCGACGTGCCCGAGGGGGCAGGCACCGGCGCGCGGCGGAGGAAGCGGCTGAATCACGGCAGGCACAGGGTGGACAGGAACCCGAGCGGCTCGACCAGCGGGTCGAGCGGCTGCGGGCGGGGAGCAGGAATGGTGGTCGGGTGGGGGTGACGTACAAGTACTTCGGCGCACCTGACGGCGCGACCGCGGCCCGCGTCCCGATCTCGATGCGCCCCGAGGAACTCGGCGGCGACGAGCTCGGCATGAACGGCATGTTCACCAAGATCAAGCCCGAGACGATGGCCGCGATGGTCCTCACCGGCATCGAGGGCGTCCCCCTCAACAAGGTGCCGCCCCTGGAACTGGTCGTCCTCCACCCCGACTACGCCGTCGTCAAACTCCCCATGACCGTCGTCGACCCCCTCCGCGGAATCGGCGAGGAGGCGGTGGGCGCGGCCGCATTCATCTGGTCGACGGTGCCGGACCGGGGTGGGCCCCGGGATGCGTTCAATGTGTATCAGCTGCTGCACGAGTGGCAGGACTTCAGCCATCGGTTGCATGAGGCGGGGCATCAGCCGTATTGCCTTGTGTGGCCCTGAGCTGGGGTTTCGCTGGTAGCGGGCGGGGTCTTCGGACCTCGCCCTTTTCAGTGCCGGAGAGGGGCCGTCAGGCGGCCAGGGCACATCCAGGGCACATGAGCCTGGGAAACGGCGTTGACCGGTGAGAACTACGAAGAGGAGTTTTCCCAGTTCAACGCACCCTTCACCGAGAAACCCCAGGTCACCACCCCGCCCCTCCCATTCGCACTGAGGGTGGCAAGTAGTGCGGATCAGGTCCTGAGTGGTTGTGGGGCCGTTTTGGGAGCCATTTGGGAGCCGAGTTCGGAATCCGGCTCCCGGGCGCCGACCTGGGCCCGCACCACTCCCTTGCACCTTCGCCCTCGATCCCGTCAGGAACCGACCAGGGACGACACTTTCGACCACCCTCGCGGATACCCGGAGAAAGGGCGACCGGCCGGTCCCCCCGCGGCAGTACGCTCGTCATACGGCCCGCCCGTGACCCCGGCCCTCTCCGTGCTGTCCAGTTCCGCGCAACAGAGGCCCTGCGCAAGGCGAAAGCCACCCCAGTGACAGAGGAGATGGGGCGCATGGGCCCGCATCCCGACCTGTTCGACGAGTTGCGTGTGGTCACGGCCGGCGGCGAGTTGGACGTGACGACCGCGCCGGCCTTCGCTCGTGATCTGGAGGACGCCCGGCACGGCAGCGGGCGGTTGTTCCTCATCGTCGACCTGCTCGGCGTGACCTTCATGGACGGCAGCGTCCTGGACCCGTTGTGCGCGGCGTGGGAGGACTGTCATGAGCGGCTCGGATGGGTGCGGGTCGTGCACAACCGGCCAGGCGCAAGTCTCGTGTTCCGGGCCGGCGGTCTGCAGGAGCGTTTCCCGCGGTACGCGAGCCCCCAGGACGCCTGGAACGGCATACCCGCAGACCGCGCGGCGGCAGACCGGGCCACGTAATGTACGGCGCAAGTCGGACGGCGTCTCACCCCGAAGTGCCCCGGCCGCCAGGGAGCGGAGAACGGTGATCAGCGACGGCATGGCCGAGGTCCTGCGGTCGCTGCACCGGGGCGAGGCCGACGACCCGGCGCAGGCGTGTGCGCGGGCGTTGGGCGCCGAGGGGGTCACGCTGTCGCTGCTGGTCGGTGCCAAGCGGTCGGCCGAGCCGCTGTGGTGTCATCCCGAGCTGAGCGCGCGGTTCGAGGAACTCCAGTTCACGCTGGGCGAGGGGCCGGGGCCGGACGCGGTCCGCGTCGGCTCACCCGTCGTCGAGCCGGACCTGGACCGGGTGCGCCCCGAGCGGTGGCCCGCGCTACTGCCGGCCGCGCGCGAGCTGGGCGTACACGGTGTGTGCTCCTTCCCGCTGGGCATCGGAGCCATCCGGATCGGCGTACTGACCCTGCTGTGCGACGGCGAGCGGCGGCTGAGCCAGCAGCAGTACACGGACGCCACCGCACTGACAGCCGTGCTGACCAGCACTCTCCTGAACGGTGACCGACGCGACGGAGACGCGGACATTCCCGGGCTCGGCTTGGCCCTGGAACCTCCATCGGTGCTGCGCCGCGCGGTCGTGCACCAGGCCACGGGAATGATCAGCGTCCAGCTGGACGTGTCCATGGCGGAGGCCCTGCTGCGCCTGCGCGCCCACGCGTACAGCAGCGAGCGCCCCCTCGGCGAGATTGCGGCGGACGTCGTCGCCCGCAGACTGCGCTTCGACGACGACTTCAACAATGATGTAAGCGGGCCGTATTCGCCCGACGATGGGAAGGGATGATCAGCATGGCCCGCGAACGACGTCTGGCCGAGATCTTCGTGGAGGTCGCGGACTCCCTCGTCGAGGACTTCGACGTCATCGACCTGCTCCAGCGGCTGTCCACGCGCTGCGTAGAACTGCTCGACGTGTCGGCGGCCGGAATCCTGCTCGCGGACTCGCAGGGCGAACTGCAGATCATCGCCGCCTCGGACGAGCACACCCGCCTGCTGGAGCTGTTCGCGCTCCAGCACGACCAAGGCCCATGCGTGGAGTGCTACCGCACCGGCACCGCCCGGACCAACATCAGCCTGACGAGGTCGGAAGTCACCGTCGGCTGGCCGCGCTTCGCCGCACGAGCTCGCGAGACGGGGTATGTGAGCACGCACGCCATCCCGCTGCGCCTGCGCCGCCGGGTCGTCGGCGCCCTCAACCTCTTCCAGGCCACACCGCACCGCCTCGGCGACGACGACATAGTGCTTGCCCAAGCACTCGCCGACGTGGCCACGATCGCGATCCTGCAGCAGCGCACACTGGAGCGGTCGCACGTCGAGAACAGCCAGCTGGAGACCGCGCTGACCAGTCGCGTCCTGATCGAGCAGGTCAAGGGCGTCCTGGCCGAGCGCTGGAACACCTCCGTCGACGACGCCTTCGCCGCGTTCCGGTCGTACGCCCGCGCCCGCCACCTGCGCCTGTCGGACCTGGCCACGCGGATCATCTCGGGCGCCTTCGACACCGCCGCCATCCCGCCACCGGCACCGGACCGGACCGGCGACGACCGCGACTGACCGCCGTCACACCCCCGGCGCCGCCCGGCCGGTACCGGTGTCGATGAGGATCTGTTCGGCTTGCGTGACGTTGTCGGAGCGGACGGCCTCGGCCATCGCGGCGCTTGCCGCTTCGGGCGTCGCGTGCGGTGGGATCACGAGGAGAGAGAAGTGGTCCTGATCGCCCCGGGTAACGAGAACGGTGTCGTCGCCGACCGGGAAGGAGTCGATATGGACGACGCGGTCGTCGACGAGCAGTCGAGTTGGCAGCGCGTTCCAGGCTCCGACGTCCAGGCCGACGCGTGTGACCGGCCCGAGGTACTCGGTCAGTGCGGAGATCAGGGCGGGAAGCTCGGCTGCGATGTCACGGGATCGCGGCCACCACGCCCCGTCGAGCACGCCCCGGCGGTCGTGCGTGGTCTCCAGCCGTACGACAGCCGTCCCGGGCTTCACCACCTTGTGGACGGCGTCCGGCAAAAGCCTGGTCACCCGCGGGGAGCCGGAGTCGGACATGACACTCGCCCGTCTGCGAGAGATACGGAGTGACTTCCTCGTTTCAATGTACTCTTCGGCCGGATCCGGGCTCCCCTCGATGTTCGCCGAGCCCTGGATCTGGCGCAGGTACCACTCGCCACGGCTCTCGTCGTCGAGCCGGTCCCCGGTGAAGGTCTGTACGTCGCCGGGGAAGTGGCCGCAGAAGATGACCGTGTGCGCCCAGATGTCGCGGGCGCTGCTGGCGGTGAGGTTGCCGAGGAGGCAGGGCAGCGCGGAGGGGCCGGCGAGGAGCGGGAAGAGAACGCGTGTCGGTGTCACGGGTCCGGCCGTTTTCAGGACCGCACCCGGGGTCGCGGGGCACGTAGAGGGAGTACCTACCCGACCTCAGGCCCAACATGCGTCAGCATCCCTTCTGCATCAAACAGTTGATGGCGAACTCAGCCGTCTGTTGGGCTTCCGGACCACGGCCCACCGCCTCGGCGACGACGACATCGCGCCCACCCAGGGCCTGGCCGACGTGGCGGCCACCGTGATCGAGCAGGTCAAGGGAGTCCTGGCGGAGCACTGGAACACCGCGAGCGAGATGGCCGTCGCCGCACCGCGGTCGTACGCGCGCGCCCATCATCTGCGGCTGTCCGAACCGGCCGGGGCGGCACAGGGAGTGTTGGTACCTCGGCCATCCCGGCTCCCGTCACGCGCGGCGGCGGTCGCCACCCGCGCCCGCCGCACGCGCCATGATCGGCAACGCGGCCTCCTCGGTCGTATCCGGGGGGACGACGACCAGATCCCAGCGCCCGTGGCCGGGGGCGAGGAGGACGACGGTGTGCGCGGCGGTGGCCGTCAGGCTCCTGCGCAGACGGACGACTTGGCCGGCGACGAGCATCCGGCCCGGCGTCGGTGACCACACCGTGCCCTTGAGCACGACGCTGCTGATGTGACCCCACGTAGGGGGCAGCCCGGCGAGCAGTGCGGGGAGTTCGGCGAGCAGGTCGTACGAGCGCGGCCACCATGCCCCGTCGATAGCGCGGGGTCCGCCGGCGCGGGGCGCCAGGCGCAGGCGGAGCAGCAGCTGCGAGGGAGGCGGGGGCGGCGGAGCGGCGTCCGGCAGGGATTCAGGGGTATGAGTGGCGGAATTCAGGGACATGTACGGGCTCCTCGGCCTCGTTGCGGATGGCGCGGCCGGGGTCAGGGGCTGCCCCTGTGTGGACGGCGAGGGGGAATGCTCCAGGGTGGTCGGGCACCGGCATACGGACGTCCTCGCCTTCTTCACCGTACTCCCGCCTGACATAAAACGGCCGAGACGTACGCTGGGACCACCGGGTGCTCCTCGTACGCCGACTCCGCTCGACGTCGCTTCCGGCGCACCACGAAACCGGGCCGCGCTGTCACAGCGGCCCGAAGAGGGGCGTGCGTCATGAACGCACCGACCGCCCACCGCAGTTCGGCCGCATCCGAGCGTCCCGCCACGTACCCGCCCGCCCGGCTCGCCCTGCGCCCGCCGACCTTCCCGCCGGGACCGGTGTGCGGAGCCTGGTGGCCCCGCACCGACGACCTGGCCGTCGAACTGGCCGCACTCACCGACGTGTTCGACGCGTCGCGCGGACGCGTGACCCGCATCGCGTCCCACCACGGGAGCTGGCCGAAGGAGCCGCGCACCCTGCCCGTGAACGGGCCACACGGTCACGGCCACCTGGTACACATCCGGCCTCGACCCGCACACCATCCGGCGCTTCTCGTACGGTGCCGGCCGTTGGGACCTGCTCGTCGTCCCGCCACAGAGCGGGGCCGGCGCGGCCGCCCGGCTGATGACCGCGGCGGCCGATCCCGCCCTCCGCCTCACCGGGACCGCTCTGATGGCGACCGAGGGCCCATCCGGATAACGAGCCGGACATGACGGGCGGCAACGGACTCGTCACCGACGCCACTTGCAGGAGTAGCGTGAAGGCACCAAGGGCACTTCGTACTCCGGCATCCACGCGGGTCTCGTCCTCGGTGAGCAATGGCATCGGGGACGACCGCCGCGTCGCCCCGAAGACGGGTTCGCATCATGACCGCGACCACCACGTCCACCCGCACCGCCCCTCCACCTTCCGCCGCCCGTGTGGCACTGAAGTCCCCGACGGGCCGCGGCTTGCTCGACGGCGCCTGGTGGCCCCGTTCACGCGACCTGGCCACCGAGCTCCCCGCCCTGGCGGACGTGCTCGATCCGCTGTGGGGCCGCATCACCCGCGTCGCCGTCAACCCGATGCTCTGGCCCGTCGTCCCGCGCAAGGTGACCGTCCGCGACCGCGTACTGAAGGTCGGCTGGTTCACCCCTGAACTCGACCCGCACGAGCTGCTGTTGCTGTCCTACGGGGCCGGTCGCTGGGACCTCCTGGTGATCCCGCCCGAGACGGATGCCGCGACCGCCGTCCGGTTCATGGCCGCCGCCTGCGACCCGGACGGGCCCCCACTGACCGCCACCGATCTCGTCGCCGCCGAGTCCGCACGCCACCACGACATCGCCGTGGGGGACCGGCCGCAGACCACGGAGGAGTCGTGGGGGTGCGAGGACGGCGCGACCTCCACCCCCGCCGTCCCCACGGCCGCGGGGCGGTGACCGCCATGGACGCCGCATCCACCGCAGCCGCCTTCCTGGTGCTGATCGCCGTCGCCGCATATGTGATCCACCGCCTCGACACACAGCACGCCGAAAGGATCGCCTTGCGTACGTACAGCCCCTCCCTGCCCGGCCACCAGGCCCCCGCCGAGCCGGGGAACGCCGGTACGCCGCCTCCCCAGCCTCCCCCGCCGGTCGCCCCGGCCGACCGGCACGACCATCGCGACGGGGGCCGCGGGCGGTTCCCGTCGCGCCGCCGCCGTGACCGCACCACGCACAAACAGGCCCACTGAGCTGGGCCGCGTCGAAGGGATCGCGATGGGAGTCCGGATGGCCGAGGTGTATCTGCGCAGGCTCACCCGGTGGCAGGCCGAACAGCAGCGGGAGGCCGTCGCCGATGTGTACGTCACGGCGTACCGCGGCGCCGCCGGGGCCGAGTACCGGGACCGGAAGGGGTTCCTGCGCCGCTTCGAGCAGCACGTGCACCACGACGGTTTCGACATGGCCGTCGCCGACGCGACCGGCCTCGTCGGCTGCGCCTACGGGTACCGTCTGGAGCGCGACGGGGCGTGGTGGGCCGACTTCCCCGTCGAGGTGACGCCTGAGACGGAGGAACTCACCGCGTCCGGGCGAGTGTTCGCGCTCACCGAGCTGATGGTGCTGCCCGCGCTCCGCCGCCGCGGTGTCGCGACCCGCCTCGGGGACCTGCTGCTCTCCCGCCTCCCCAAGGACCTGGTGGTGGCCGGTCTGGACCGGGACAGGGACGCAGCCGGGATCAGGGAACTCCTCCGTACCTGGGGCTGGAAGCAACTGCCCGCCACGGGGCCGGGCGCGGACACGTCGGGCCGCGAGGTCTGGGCGCGCGGGCCCGTCCGGTGAGCGAGCGCCGGGGCGGGCGGGCACAGAACTCAGCCGTGTCCAGGTCGAAGCCCTCCGCACTGACAACATCGACACGCTTCGACGCCGAGCCGCGGAGAACGCATGGAACCGCAGACTGACCACCGCCCGAATGACTGGTCTCCTTGGGAGCTGTCTGGGAGCCGGCACCCTCCGCAAGGCCCTTCGAGACCACCCGAGACCACGACGTTCCGACGCTCCCACCATGGGTCTGTGCTGACGTAAGACACAGCCGGCCAGATGGCCGGCATGCGTGCGCGATGCGTGAGCGGACGGTAGAGCATCAGCCGTCACTATCGGGATCAAGCAAAATCCGTGAGAACTACGGAGAGCAGTTTCCTCAGGTCAACGCACATTCCCCTGCGAGACCCCAGGTCAGCACCCCGCCCCTCCCAATCGCTGCATGAGTGGCAGGACCTCAGCCACAGGCTGCACGAGGCCGGACACCGGCCGTATTGCTTGGTGTGGCCCTGACCTCGGGTTTCTTTCACTGATGTGCGCCTGCGGGCGGCGTACGAGCAGCTAGCCGGACCGGTGCCGGTGCCGCCGTCGGCCGGCATGGAGGGGGCGCTGCTCAGCCGTGCAGTGGATCCGCCAGTCGTCCCAGCAGGCCCGCGACCAGGGCGGTCTGGGCGGGGACGGTGTCGGGGTGGATGAATTCGCCCTGGGCGTGGGCGCCGTCGCCGATCGCGCCCAGGCCGCACAGGACCGGCAGGCCGAGGGCGGCGACGAAGTTGGCGTCGCTGGCGCCGCCGACGGCGGCGTCGGGCAGGTGGTCGCGGCCCTGTGCGCGGGCGACGTCGCGGGCGAGGTCGAGGAGGGGGGCGGAGGCGGCGTTGAGGGTCATCGGCGGGCGGTTCCAGGCGTGGTCGATGTCGATGCGGACGCGGGGGTCGCTGACCTTGATGGCGTCGAACTCGGCGTCGACGCGGTCCTGTTCGGCCTCGCTGCTGACCCGGATGTCGATGCTCGCGGTGGCCTGTCCGGCGACGACGTTGGTGGCCGAACCGCCGCTGATGAGCCCGGTGTTGATCGTCGTACCCCTCCCGGGGGCGGCGACGGCCGCGGCGGCGAGGACGAACTCGGACAGCGCGGTGATCGCGCTCGCCCCGTCCTGCGGCGCGAGCCCGGCGTGTGCCTCGACGCCCGTGGCGGTGACCTTGAAGATCCCGGAGCCCTTGCGGGCGGTCTTGACCGCACCGTGCGCTGTCGGCTCCAGCACCAGCGTGACGTCGGCCTTCTGGGCGACCGCCTCGATGACCGGACGGGAGGAGAGGGAGCCGGTCTCCTCGTCGCCGTTGAAGAGGAAGGTGACGGTGGGGAGCGGGGCGCCGCTCTCGCGGGCGAGCTTCAGGGCCCAGATGCCCTGTGCCAGGCCGGTCTTCATGTCGAAGATGCCCGGCCCGCTGAGCTTCGCCCGGCCGCCGGATTCCACCGACGGCTGCTCCCATCCGGCGAGGGTGCCGGTCGGCCATACGGTGTCGTAGTGGCCGACGAGGGCGACGTGCCCGGGGCCGGTGCCGGTGTAGGTGAGGGTGAGGGTGTCGCCGCACTCGCCGCCGGGGTGGCGCTGTTCGTGGTCGGGCCGGCCGAGTCGGTGGACGGCCAGTTCGCGCAGGAGGTCCAGGCCCGCGGCGAGGGCGGGCAGGTCGTAGCTGCTGGTCTCGTGGCGGACCAGGGTCAGGATGTCGGTGACGATCTCCGACGAGACCTCCTGGGCACGGGTGGTGAGGGCGGCGGCGGGCGATGCGGTCATGATCTGCTTTCTCGTACGACGGTGTGGGGGGCTTGCGGATGATGCGGGGTCAGCTGATGCCGAAGGGGATGCCCAGCAGGTACCAGGCCACGAAGAACGCGACCCAGACGATCCAGACGACGGCGGCGATGGGGATCGTGAAGGAGGCGAGGGTGCCGATGCCGGCGGACTTCTTGTGTTGCTGGATGAAGCCGAGGGCCATCACGAAGTACGGGCTCATCGGGGTGACGCAGTTGGTGACCGAGTCGGCGACGCGGTAGACGGCCTGGGTGGTCTCGGGCTCGATGCCGATGAGCATCAGCATGGGTACGAGGACGGGGGCGGCCAGGGCCCACAGCGCGGAGCCACTGGTGATCACGAGGTTCATGAACGTGATCAGCACGGCGACGCCGACCAGCACGGTCCAGCCGCTCGTGTCCAGGTCCCGCAGCGTCTCGGCACCCTTCACGGCGAGGATGTCGCCGATGTTCGTCCACTTGAAGTAGGCGAGGAACTGCGAGATCGCGAAGAACAGGACGAG
This sequence comes from Streptomyces sp. NBC_00457, assembly GCF_036014015.1. Lineage (NCBI taxonomy): Bacteria > Bacillati > Actinomycetota > Actinomycetes > Kitasatosporales > Streptomycetaceae > Streptomyces > Streptomyces sp. NBC_00457. Next base: position 4,791,465 of record NZ_CP107905.1, read on the forward strand.
GATCGGGGCCATCGAGCGGGTGCCGTCGACCATCGCGGCGATGATGTCGCGGGAGGCGGAGAACGTACCGGTCATCCGGCCGTAGACGGTGCCGAGCACGGCGAAGAACAGGCCCAGGACGAGCGCCATCCCGCCGATCAGCGAGGAGTCGACGATGCCGCCGTGCTCGCCGCGCAGCGGTGAGGACGAAGGGATCATCGCCGCCACCAGGAACGCGATGAAGCCCAGGGCGACCAGCCCGGTCACCCGCAGAGCGCGGCGCTGCTGCTCGGTGACCTCGATCGCCTCCCGCTCGTCGGCGTTCAGTGCGGCGACCGGCTCGTCGGGCTCCAGGTCCGTACGGCGGGCGAGGACCTTGTCGACGACGAGCGTGATCACCAGGGCCACGAGGACCGACGAGGCGAGCCCGAAGAAGTAGTTGGCCACGGGGGTGACCACGTAGTCCGCGTCGATGGTGTGGGCTGCGGCGGTGGAGATCCCGGACAGCAGTACGTCGGTGGTGGTGAGGGACGGCGAGGCGTCGTAGCCGGCGGAGATCGAGACGTAGGCGACGATGCAGCCGAGCACCGGGCTGCGGCCCGCCGCGCGGAAGACGAGTGCGCCGAGCGGGATGAGGGTGACGTAGGCGGCGTCACCGGCGACATGGCTGACCATGGCCGTCATCGACAGGGCGAAGGTCAGGTACTTGCCCGGCACCCGCGCGACCATCCGGCGCAGCAGGGCCGAGAACAGTCCGCTCTTCTCGGCGACGGCGATGCCGAACATCACGGTGAGGATGGTGGCCAGCGGCGGGAAGGCCGCGAAGTTGTCGACGGCTCCCTCGACGGCCATGGTGATGCCGTCCCTGCTGAGCAGGTTCTCCACCTTGATGGTCTCGTCCGTGCCGGGGTGCACGGCGCTGACGCCGGCCGCCGCCAGTACGGCGCTGAGGACGGCGACGACCCCCGCGAGGATCCAGAACAGCCAGAACGGGTTGGGCAGTTTGTTGCCGACCTTCTCGATCCCCGCGAAGGCGCGGAACGCGGCGCGCAGGACTCTCGACTGTGGCTCGGTCGGCTGGGGCGGGATCGCGGTGGCACTCATCGGTACCTCTTCGTGCATCTGAGGGATGTTCCTGCGAACAATGGCAGTCGAATGAGAGATTCTCTAGCCCCTAGACGTAACAGCGGGATTAACCGGCAAGCTTCGGCAGTCTAAGGTGAGGCACTATGACCCGCCCCCTCCTCGACGATCTCGACCGGCGCCTCATCGGTGCGCTGCACCTGGCACCCCGGGCCACCTGGGACGACATCGGCGGGATCCTGTCCGCCGACGCCAGCACGCTGAAGCGCCGTTACGACCGCCTGTACGAGGCCCGGATGGTCCGCGTGATCGGGCAGGCGGACTGGGGCATGCACTCCACGGCGATGCCGGTCCACGTCTTCCTGGACATCACCGGCGAAACCCCGCTCGCCGTCCTGCGCCGGCTCCAGGACCTGCCCCACCTCCAGCTCCTGGCGCAGATCTCCGGCGACCACCCCCTCTACGCCGTCGTCCACGCCCCCTCCGAGGCGGCCACCAGCGAGGCGATCGACCGGATGTTCTCCGTCCCCGGCGTGCGCCGCGTCAAAGCCCTGCCCGCCCTCAGCACCCATCGCCGGGGCCACACCTGGGACCCTCAGTTCCTCACCGACACCGAGACGGCAGAGCTGCTGGAACTCGCCGGCGCCCGCCCCGAGGGCACCGCGACCGCGACACCGCCCGCCAAACCGCTCAGCGAGGCCGAACGCACCGTCGTCGCCCAGCTGATGCAGGACAGCCGCGCATCCGCCGCGAGCATCGCCCGGGCCGCCGGCCTGGCCACCTCCACCGCGCACCGCGTCGTACGCCGGGTCCTCGACGAGGGATGGGTCAAACCGCGCCTGGAGATCGTCTCGGAATGGCTCGGCTTCGAGACCCCGTTCATCCTCCGGCTCCGGGTCGCCCCCGGCGAGACCCCCGACGTCATGCGCCGTATCGACCGGCTCCCGCAAACCCGGCTCGCCGCACACGTCGCCAGCGACATGTCCGTACTCGCCACCGGCCTGGTCACCGACCGCTCCGCCGTGGCGCACTTCATCGACCACGAGCTGGCCAGGATCCCCGGCATCCTCACCGTCAGCGTCGACGTCATGCTCGCCGAGCCACGCCGATACTGGCTGGACCGCGACCTGACCGCCGGACTCGGCGCATTCCACGCACCGACACTGCTGTGAGTGCCAGGCATCAGCCGAGGCAAGGCCACCAAGCCCGCCGAACTGGTCCGCTGAGCTCCGCCTACGAGTCCGGCGAGGTCAGACAGTACGTGAGGTCGCGGAACGTGCCGGGCCCCGCGGCGAAGTCAGGTGCGTCGCTGTAGAAGAGGGCGGCCGCGTTCGGATCGCCGTACGGGGTGATCTGACGGCAGGTGTCACGGCCGTCGCCCTTGATGATCCGCTCGAGACGAAGCAAGGCTTTCGGGTCGTTGCACGGCACCCGCGGTCCGATGGGCGTACGGACGTCGAAGCCGCTGTAGCAGTCGCCCTCCTTGCCGTAGATCATCAGGCACAGGCTGGGTTTGTCGTTGCGGAAGTCGAAGCCGGTGTAGTCGTCCTTGATGCAGAGGTCCGACTTGCCGTTCGGCACGAGCCTCGTCACCCGGGCGACCGCGTTGCGGTGGGCGCAGTCGACCACCCAGACCTCACCGCCCTGACCGGGACCTTCGGCGCCGACGCAGTCGCCCTCGCGTGCGGAGGTGGTCGGGCGGATGTCTGCCTGCGAGTCGGGCGGGGAGGAGGAGCGGGCCGACGGGGTGGAGGTGGGGGTGGAGGGCGCGCTGCTCGCCGTTTTCGGCCCCGTCTCAGTGCCGGTGACGGTCTCGGTGCGGCCCTCTGTGCCGCTCTCGGTGCCGCACGCGGTCAGCGTGGTGAGGGCGAGGATGCCGACGACGAACAAGGGGGCTTGCTTCCGCATCACGGCTCCGGGGGTCCGGCGGACGTTCGGGAGGCTGCTCACGACAGATGTCTACCGGAAGCGCACGGGACCCCTCCCGGACCGAGCGTCAGCCCTGCTTCGAGCGTCGAACACGGAACCTCACCCTCCCGTTGAACCTGTTGAACCGGTTGAATGGCCCCCGCCCCGATCCCGTCACGCGCCCCGCTCGGCATCCCGCGCCGCCCGCTCCAGTCGGCTCCGGTGCTTCTCCCACCAGGCCGAATCACCCGGCGGCATGTTGTCGTTGCCCTTGTTCATGCCGACGGCACCGTCCGTGAGTTCCCGGATGATGTCGGCGTGCCCGGCATGCCGGTGGGTGTCGGCGATGACGCGCACCACGGCGTGGTGCAGCGTCACCTCGTCCCTGCCGCTGGGCCACCACGGCACCTTGCCGACCGTGTCCAGCGGCAGCGCGTCGATCGTCGCGTCCGCGTGTGCCCACGCCCGGCGATACAGGCCCACGATCTGCTCGCGTGACTCGTCGGCGGTGGCCCACATGTCCGCGTTCGCCTCGGCACCCTCCTCGACCCACGGCAGCGCCTCACCGGAGGGCCGTCCGAATGTGTCGCCGAGATACCCGAGTTCCACCGTGGCCACGTGTTTCACCAGGCCCAGCAGGTTCGTGCCGGTCGGCGTGTGCGGGCGGCGGATGCCGTACTCCGAGAGCCCTTCGAGCTTCCAGAGCAGGGCATCACGGGCGGACTGCAGATAGAAGTGAAGGTCGGCTTTGGCGTCGGATGCGGTCATGGGGCCAGTCTGCTGCGCACGCGATCTCCGTTCACCGGCTTTTCCGTACGCGACCTCACGACGCGCGACCTACATGTCCGCCGCGTCCACCACCGCACCCAGATCGACGAACTTGAAGCCGGTGGCCGTACGGTCCTCCACGCCCGGCGTCTCCTCGCCGTCCTGGACGACGAGCAGACCGCGCGGATAGCGGCTGCCCAGCGGGGCGTTGAGGATGGCGGCGCCGTCGCACTCCTCCACGCTGTCCAGCGTCGAGGACGCGGCGCCGACCTTGAACCCGCCCTCGTACTCGTTGGCGTCGCCGATTTCACGGTCGTACAGGGCGAAGGTGTTGTCGCCCTGGCTGGAGGCGAGGAGGTAGCCGTCGCCGTCCCGCTCCTCGAACAGCGTCAGGCCCTCGACGTCGGCCGACAGGTGCTCGCCGCCGTAGCCGGGGTCGGCGCCCGGCGTGCACTCCTCGGTCTCCTCGTCGTACGTGCCCGGGACGCCGTACTCCTTGGTCCTGTCGATCAGGACGGGCCTGCCAGTGAGGTCGGCGCGCAGCCGCCAGATGCCGATGTCCTCCTGGCCGGCGTACAGCGTGCCGGTGGCCGGGTCGACGACCATGCCCTCGACCTGCGGGAGTTCGCCGGGCTCCAGGCAGGGGGTCCAGGTGGTGCCGTTCGGGAGGCGGAAGGAGGAGGGGAGGTCGAGGGTGCGGACCTTGCGGTAGCCGACCTTGCCGTTCGCGGCCGGGACGAGTTCGAGGAGCGCGAGGCGGGTGCGCTCACGTTGGCTGACCAGGGCGTACGTACGGCCGCTGGCCTTGTCCTTCCAGGTGCCGAGACCGTACGCGGTGCGCTGGTCGTTGATCTCGCTCTGGTCGGCGGAGAACACCGGGGCGGCGGCCGGGTCGGTGATGTCGGTCAGCGGGGCGCCCGGGCGGGAGGCGTCGATGCGGTAGATCCGCAGCCGGTCGTTGCCGCGGTCGCTGACCACCGCGACATCGGCCCGGCCGGACGAGGTGCGCAGGCCGGTGACGAGGTCGACGTTGTTGTACCGGCCGGGCGCGTCGTCCGCCGACGGCGGCTTCGGCGCGGCGATCGACTGCACCAGGCGCGCGCCCAGGTCGTAGACCCGCAGCCCGCCCTCCTTGGCGGTCGCCATGACGAGGCTGCGCCCGGGGTCGGCGGGGTTCCGCCAGATCGCCGGGTCGTCCGCGTCGGAGTTCTGGCCGGCCTCGTCGTCGAAGAGCGGCGCGGACTCGCTGCGCGCGGTCACCACCGGCAACTCGGCGTCCGCCCCCGCGGGGGACGCCGCGAGGAGGGTGGCCAGTGCGGTACCGGCGGCGAGGGCGGCGGCTCTGCGTGCGGCGCGGGGCGTCGTTCTCACGGGCGCTTCCTTACGTCAGGGGTGTCAAGGACATGCCGATGGTGGGCGGGGAAGTTGGCGCCCAGAGGGACGTGACCTGTCCGGGAGGAGTCGCACGAGGCTCGCGGTACACGGACCGCCGCCGTCGTACCCCTTCTCCGGCGACGGATCTACGGCGTGCTGGGCGAGTGCGCGAGCGGCAGGCGTGGAGCCGGCGGCAGCGGCGCGGGCGCTCCCGTCTCCGGCGTGGCACGGAACGCCTCGATCATGTAGGCGGCGAAGCGGCGGGAAGCCGTGAGCCGGGCGGGCCACGGCAGGTCCTGGACTCCACGGTGGGCCATGAGCATCAGGGTCAGGTCGTCGACGACGAAGCCGGGGCGCAGCTGACCGGTCTCCTGGGCGCGGCGGGCAAGTTCGGCGACCGCGCGTGCGGTCCGCTCTCGGTCGGCGTCAAAATCCATGGTCTCGGGGAAGGCCGCCGTGAAGGCGTCGGCGAACCCCCGGCTGTGCGCGTGGAGTTCGCAGATCCGCTCGATCAGGCTCCGGAGTCCGTGCCACGGGTCCGAGTCCGCGAGGGCATCGCGGACGGCGGCCTGGCAGGCGCGCCACTGCTCGGCGTAGGTCTCCTCGATCAGTTCCCGCTTGGTCGGGAAGTGCCGGTACAGCGTGGCCGGGCCGACGCCCGACTGCCGGGCGACCTCACGCATGGGCGCGTCAAGGCCCTCCTCGCCGAACACCGCGCGGGCGGCCTCCAGGATGCGGGCCCGGTTGTCGCGGGCGTCGGAGCGCACAGGGTGAGGCAAACGGTCGGTCATGGCCTCTCACTTTAGCCAAACGGACGGGGGCGTCCGTTACGGTCCGACGACGGGTGATGGGTGCGGGGTGATGGGTGATGCCACCCCGTACGCAGCTCCTGCGACCTGTACGTTCACCACCTCGAGGAGCCGGGATGAAAGCCGTCGTGATCAGGGAGTTCGGAAACCCCGATGGTCTGGAGGTCGTCGACCTGCCGGTGCCCGTCCCTGCCCCGGGGCAGGTGGGGATCGTCACGGAGGCGATCGGGGTGGGCGGCGTGGACGCCGTGATCCGCCGGGGAACGCTCGCCGGGCTCGGCTTCCGGGAGGGTCATCTCCTCGGCAGCGAGGTGGCGGGGACCGTCACCGCGGTGGGAGAGGGCGTGGACGCCTCGTGGATGGGGCGGCGGGTGTGGGCGTTCACCGGCCTGTCCGGCGGGTACGCCGAGCAGGCCGTCGCCTCGGTCGAGGACGTCCTACCGCTGCCCGACGGCATGACCGGCGCGGACGCGGTGACGCTCGGCAGCTCCGGCGCGGTCGCCCACTTCGCCCTGGACCGCGCCCGTGTCGCGCCCGGCGAGACGGTGCTCGTGCGCGGTGCGGCGGGCAGCATCGGGATCACCGCGGTCCAGCTCGCGGCCAGGGGCGGTGCGGGCGCGGTGGCGGTCACCACCTCCTCCCCGGAGCGTGGCGCCCGCCTGCGGGACCTGGGCGCGACCCATGTCCTCGACCGCTCCGGCGAGGGCGGCCCGGACGCACCGTCGGGCTTCGACGTGGTGATCGATGTCGTGGGCGGTCCCCAGCTTCCCCGGTTCCTGGACCGGCTGAACCCCAACGGGCGGTATGTGGCGGTCGGCGTGGTCGCCGGGCAGCCGCCCGCGGACTTCGGCATGCGGCTGATCGACGCCTTCCGCAGCTCGCTGTCGTTCGCCACCTTCAGCCTGGACACCGTGCCCGGCCCCGACCGGCAGGCCGTCCGGTCGTCCCAGTTCGCCGCTGTCGCCCACGGAGACCTGCGCACGGTCGTGCACGAGGTGCTCCCGCTGGACAAGGCCGCACTGGCCCACCACGAGATGGACGCGGGCAGGGTGTTCGGCAGGGTCGTGCTGGCTCCCTGAGCCAGGCGGGAGCGGAGTTCGCGCGGTATCTGGTACGCCCCATCAACCGCCCACGGCCCCCTTCGTACCGACCGTCCGCAACACCGTCACCGCCAACGTCCGCGCCACCTCCACCACTTCACGCACCGACACGTGCTCCCCCGCACTGTGCGCCACCGCGATGTCCCCCGGCCCGTACTGCAAGGTCGGCACCCCGGCACCGGAATACAGCCGCAGATCGCTGCCGTACGGCGCCCCGCGCTCCCGCAGCCCCGAGTCACCGCCGACCGAGTCGGCGTAGGCGGCCCGGATCACCTCCGGAAGGGGATGCCCCGGCAACAGCCGCCCGCTCGCGAACTGCCCGCCCGGCCACGTCACCGTCGCCGGATGGTCCCGCAGCCAGGGATCGGCGGCGCACACCTCGGCGACGCGGCGTTCCAGGGAGGCCCTCGCGTCAGCCGGATCCTCACCCAGCCGCACCCCCAACCGCCCCTCGGCGACGAGCAGATCGGGCACGCTGCTCGCCCAGTCGCCGGCGTGGAGGGTGCCGACGGAGAGGGCGTACGGGATGGGGTACTCGGCCATGAGCGGGTCGGGGCCGGTGTTGCGGCCGGCCTCCAGCTCGGCCAGCGCCCCGTGCAAGGTCACGTACGCATCGATCGCGCTGACGCCCCGCTCCCGCGAACTCGCATGCGCCGCCAAGCCGGGCACCGCAATACGGAACGTCAACGCACCCGCGTTCGCGGTGACCAGAGTCCCGGCGGTCGGCTCACCGATGACACATACGTCCCCGCGATACCCCCGCTGCAACGTCCCGAACGCACCGAGCCCACCGTCCTCCTCCCCCACCACGAAGTGCGCGGCGACCTGCCCGCACAACCTCACCCCGCTGGCCCGTATCGCCCCCAGCACAGCAAGGTGCGCCGCCAGCCCGGCCTTCATGTCACAGGCCCCGCGCCCATGCACCAGACCACCGGTGACCCGCGGCACGAACGGATCCCCCTCCCACGCGGCCGGATCCCCCGCCGGCACGACATCAACATGCCCCTGCAACACGAAGACCGGCCCGTCACCCCCGTCCGCGGTCCGCCCGACCAGCCCCCACGCCTCGTCCCGCGCAGCCTCCGCCCCCGGAAACTCGGGATGCGCCATCAGCGCGCCCAAATCCAACGGCCACAGGTCAACATCCATCCCGAGCCGCTCCAACCGCCGCGCAAGCTGATGCTGAAGCTCCGACTCAGCCGCACTCCCGGTAACACTCGGAACAGCGATCAACTCAAGCAACGTCCGAGCAACAGCAGCCTCATCGATCTCCGAGAGCACCAGAGCTTCTTCGTGACTCAACACGAGGCGGATCCTTTCCACGCAGGGAGGAGTCAGCGCCCCGCCAGGGGCGCGGGGCTGTGTTCAATATGCGGCTCCGCCGCGTGGGCGCGATCAACCACATAAAACCCGCACCCGCCAAACCACAGAAGCCCCCGAGCTACTAGGCACCCCCACCCACCGTGAACCCGATAACCGACCCACCCCCCTCCCGCCGATAGGCAAACGGCGCACCCCCATGCGCCAACGCCACCTCCCGCACGATCGACAACCCCAGCCCCGACCCCGGCAGGGACCGCGCATCCGCAGCCCGATAGAACCGATCAAAAATCCGCATCAGATCCTCATCAGCAATACCCGCCCCCCGATCAAGAACCTCCACCCGGATCGCGCCGGCCCGCGCAGGCCCGGAAACCACGATCTCGATCGGCGCCACCCCCTCCCGATCGAACTTCGCCGCGTTCTCCACAAGATTCGACAGGGCCCGTTGCAGCATCCCCGGCCGCCCGTCCGTCGCCGTATCCCCACTCGCCCGCACGACGATCTCCCGCCCGGTACGCCGCCGCGCCAGCCCGGCCACATCCTCGGCGACATCGGCGAGATCGACCCGCTGCGGCGGCTCCGTGTCCGACTGCCCGGCCGCCAGATCCACCAACTCATTGACAAGATCGGTCAGTTCACGCGCCTCCTGCCCCAGATCCGCGACCAGCTCGTCCCGCGTCCCCGCAGGCAGCTCATCGATCCGCCGCAACAGAGAAATATTCGTACGCAGCGACGTCAGCGGCGTCCGCAGCTCATGCCCCGCGTCCTGCACCAGCCGCCGCTGGTCCTCCTCGGACTGGGCGAGCCGCCCCAGCATGCGGTCGAAGGCGCGACCGAGGCGGCCCACCTCGTCGTAGCCGGTGACGGGGACCTGGATGCCGAGCCGGCGCGTGCGGGCGACGTCCTCCGCGGCGGAGGTGAGGATGACGAGCCGGCGGGTGATACGACGGGCCAGCCACCAGCCGAACAGCCCCGCGCCGACGACGACCGCCGCCATCAGGATCAACGTCCGCTGCTGCAGCGCCCGCAGCAGATCCTCCGTGTCGCTGAACTCCTGCGCCACCTGCACCGCGCCCCGCCCGCCGCCGAGCGCGACGGTCGCGATCCGGTACACGTCGTCCCCGACGTCGACGTCCGCGTGCTCGGTCAGCGCCCCGGCGGTGGCGCGGGCGGCGATGCGCCGGTCGGCGTCGGTGACGGGCAGCCCGGGACGCCCGGGGTCGACCACGGCACCGTCAGGACCCAGCACCTGGACATCGGTCCGGGCGGGCCGTACGAGATCATGCCCGGGCTCCGACGACGAGAAGTCCTCCGTCGTCATCCGCTCCTGCCGCAACGTGCCCTGCAGATCCTGCACGACCTCGTCGAACACGGACTGCTGGTCCACGCGCACGAGCCGGGCGGCGGCGCTGTACGACAGGATGCCGACCAGGACGGTGACCGCGGCGGTCACGGCCGCGAACGACACCGCGAACGTCGTCCGCAGCGACAGCAGCCTCAGCCGCCGGGGCCGGACCACTCAGTCCTCCCGCAGCACGTAACCCACGCCCCGCACCGTGTGGATCAGCTGCGGCGCACCCGGCTCGTCGAGCTTGCGCCGCAGGTAGCCGACGTACACGGCGAGATTCTTGGAGCCGGGCCCGAAGTCGTAGCCCCAGATACGGTCGTAGATCGTGGAGTGGTCGAGCACGATGCCCGCGTTGCGCACCAGCAGTTCCAGCAGCTCGAACTCGGTGCGCGTCAGCTCCAGCTCCCGCGGCCCGCGCCACGCCCGCCGCGCCTGTACGTCCATCCGCAGCCCGGCGGCTTCGAGGAGCCGGGGTGGAAGCTGCGGCTCCGCGGCTTTCGCCGGGACCTCGACGGGGGCCGTGCCGGTCCTGCGCAGCAGCGCCCGCAGCCTCGCGAAGACCTCCTCGACGTCGAACGGCTTGACGACATAGTCGTCGGCGCCGGCGTCCAGTCCCGCGATCCGGTCCTGCGTCTCCACCAGCGCCGTCAGCATCAGGATCGGCGTCCGGTCGCCCTCCGCCCGCAGCACCCGGCACACCTGGAGGCCGTCGATCCCCGGCATCATCACATCCAGCACCAGCACGTCCGGTGGCGTGCGATGCGCCTGCGCCAGCGCCTCCACCCCGTCGGCGACCGCGGTGACCTGGTAGCCCTCCAGAGTCAGGGCCCGTTCCAGGGCGTGACGGATGGCGCGGTCGTCTTCAGCGAGCAGCACAGTGTGGGGCACCCGTCCATAGTGGCAAAGGGCGGGGATCGTACGACCTGATGAGCGGCCCCCGGCGATCGTTCTTACGAACGTCTCACCCTGCCGGACGCAACGCGGCGAGCTGCTGCTCGAACGGAACGATCTCGTCCGCGGCAGGCCGCGCGGCCTTCGGGGCCCCGGTCATCAGCCCCGCCAGCTCCCCCGCCGCCCGCTCGATCCGCCCGTCCAGGCCCTCCGCGCCCCAGTCCTCGGACGCGGCGTACACGCCGGTCGGGACGACGATGGCCCGCAGATAGGAGAAAAGGGGACGCAGGGCGTGCTCCAGGACCAGGGAGTGCCGGGCCGTACCGCCGGTCGCGGCGATCAGCACCGGCTTGCCCGCGAGCGCGTCCGGGTCGATCACGTCGAAGAAGGACTTGAAGAGTCCGCTGTACGACGCCGAGAACACGGGCGTGACGACGATCAGCCCGTCCGCCCCGGTCACGGCGTCGATCGCGGCGGAGAGCCGCTGTCCCGCGAACCCGTTGGTGAAGTTGTGCGCGATCTCGACGGCGAGTTCGCGCAGTTCGACGACCTGGACGTCGACGGCGGAGGCCTGTGCCACCGCCGCGGCCAGCCGGTCGCCCAGCAACCGGGTGGACGACGGGACACTCAGCCCCGCCGACACGACGACGAGCTTCATACGGTGGTCACCTCCTGAGCTGCCTTGAGGGAAGCGTGGGTCGGCGCGTCCGGCATACTCGCGGAGCGCCCCGCCGCGAACTCCTTCCTGAGCACCGGCACGACCTCCTCGCCCAGCATGTCGATCTGCTCGAGGACGGTCTTCAGCGGCAGCCCGGCGTGGTCCATCAGAAACAACTGGCGCTGGTAGTCCCCGGCGTACTCGCGGAAGCCCAGCGTCTTCTCGATCACCTGCTGCGGCGACCCGACGGTGAGCGGGGTCTGCTCGGTGAAGTCCTCGAGCGACGGGCCGTGCCCGTACACCGGCGCGTTGTCGAAGTACGGCCGGAACTCCCGTACCGCGTCCTGCGAGTTGCGCCGCATGAACACCTGCCCGCCCAGACCCACGATCGCCTGCTCGGGCGTGCCGTGCCCGTAGTGGGCGTACCGGGTCCGGTACAGCTCGACCATCTGCTTGGTGTGGTCGGCCGGCCAGAAGATGTTGTTGTGGAAGAAGCCGTCGCCGTAGTACGCGGCCTGCTCGGCGATCTCGGGCGAGCGGATGGAGCCGTGCCAGACGAAGGGCGGTACGCCGTCCAGCGGCCGGGGCGTGGAGGTGAAGCCCTGCAGCGGCGTACGGAACTTCCCCTCCCAGTTCACGACGTCCTCGCGCCACAGCCGGTGCAGGAGCGCGTAGTTCTCGATGGCGAGGTTGATGCCCTGGCGGATGTCCTGCCCGAACCAGGGGTAGACCGGCCCGGTGTTGCCGCGGCCCATCATCAGGTCCACCCGGCCGTCGGCCAGGTGCTGGAGCATCGCGAAGTCCTCGGCGATCTTCACCGGGTCGTTGGTGGTGATCAGGGTGGTGGAGGTGGAGAGGACCAGCCTCTCGGTCCGCGCCGCGATATAGCCGAGCATCGTCGTCGGCGACGACGGCACGAACGGCGGGTTGTGGTGCTCACCGGTCGCGAAGACGTCGAGGCCCACCTCCTCGGCCTTCAGCGCGATGGCGACCATGGCCTTGATCCGCTCACGCTCGGTCGGCGTACGGCCGTTCGTCGGGTCCGGCGTGACATCGCCGACGCTGAAGATCCCGAACTGCATGGTCGCTCATCCTCCAAAGTTGTTGACCGTTCAACTATACCGTCGAACGACCCCGCCGCTCCCCCTATTCCTTAATCAGCTTGACGGCCACGACCACCACTCGGCACATTTATCTGCGTGACACAGATACTGCATGACGCAAAGGAACCTTCTCTCCCCGCCCGCACCCGCTGGGCGATCCTCGCCGTCGTCCTCGCCGCCGACGTCCTCGACCTCCTCGACGCCACCATCACCAACATCGCCGCCCCCACCATCACCGCGGACCTCGGCGGCGGCGCCGGCCTGATCCAGTGGCTCGGCGCCTCCTACGCCCTCGCGCTCGGCGTGCTCCTCGTCCCCGGCGGACGGCTGGGCGACAAGTACGGCCGCCGCAGGCTGTTCCTGATCGGCCTCACCGGATTCGTCATCGCATCCCTGGCCTGCGGACTGGCCCCCACCCCGGAGTTCCTGGTCGTCGCCCGCCTCGCCCAGGGCGCGTTCGGCGCGCTCGTCATCCCGCAGGGCTTCGGAATCCTCGGCGCGACCTGGCCCCGCGACCAGATCGGCAAGGCGTTCAGCCTGTTCGGGCCGGTGATGGGCCTGTCCGCGGTCGGCGGCCCGATCCTCGCCGGCTTCCTCGTCGACGCGGACATAGCGGGCCTCGGCTGGCGCACGATGTTCCTGATCAACCTGCTGCTGGGCGGCGGCGCCCTGCTGGCCGCCGTACGCCTGCTGCCCCGCGACACCGGCGACCGCACGGTCGCCGTCGACGGCCCCGGCTCCACCCTCCTCGCAGCCGCGATGCTCGGCCTGCTCGGCGGCCTCATCGACGGGTCCACGAACGGCTGGACCACTCGCCCCCTGGCCCTCCTCCTGCTCGGCCTCGCCCTGTTCGCCGCCTTCTGCCACCGCCAGCGCACGGCCCCGAACCCGCTCCTGAAGCCGTCCCTCCTCCGGGACCGCGGCTTCACCTCGGGCCTGACCCTCGGCATCGTCGTCTTCGCCGCGACCGCGGGACTCCTCTACGTCATCTCCCTCCACCTCCAGCAGGGCCTCGGCCGCTCACCCGCGGGCACCGCACTGGGCCTGATCCCCCTGTCCATCGGGATCGTCATCGCGTCCATCGCCTGCTACCAGCTGATCCACACCCTCGGCCGCCGCCTGGTCCTCACCGGCCTGGTGATCATCCTGCTGGGCTGCGGCTGGCTCGCCCTCCTGACCGACGAGACCGGCACCTGGCCCCTCGTCCCGCCCCTGCTGGTCATCGGCCTCGGCATGGGCACCTGCTTCGGCACGGTCTACGACATCACCATCGGCGACATCTCCACGGAGGAGTCGGGCAGCGCGAGCGGCTCACTGAGCGCGGTGCAGCAGCTGGCCAACGCGATCGGGGCGGCGGCGGTGACGACCGTGTACTTCAAGGCGTCCGGCGACGGCGACGCCCACGCCACCACCCTCAGCCTCGTCGTGGTCGCCGCCGCCATCGCCGTATGCCTGCCCCTTGTGGGGCTGCTGCCGCGCAAGGCGCCTGCGGGGCAAGGGCATTAGACGGGCATATTGGATTGCCGCCGGCCGACCCGGTCGGATAGGAAGCTCACATGCTCAGAGGCAGCAAGGTGGGGCTCAGGGCCCGGCACGAGGACGACGTCCCGATCCTCCAGGCGGAGCTCGCCGACGACGTGGCCAACGCCACGCGGGCCACAAACAGGCCGTGGCGGCCGATCACGCCCGGCTCGACGGAGTCGCCGTTCGTGGTGGACGACAAGGAACAGGGGCACGTCCCGTTCTCCGTGGTGGAACTGGAGGGCGACACCCTGATCGGCACCGCGACGCTGTGGGGCATCGACACCCACAACCGGTCCGCGCACGTCGGGCTCGGACTGCTGCCGTCCGCCCGCGGCAAGGGCTACGGCACCGACGTCGTCGCGGTGCTGTGCCACTACGGCTTCGTCGTGCGCAGCCTGCACCGGCTGCAGATCGAGACGCTGTCGGACAACGTCGCGATGCTGCGCTCCGCCGAACGCAACGGCTTCGTCCGCGAGGGCGCGCTGCGCTCCGCGGCCTGGGTGATGGGCGAGTTCCTGGACGAGGTGCTGCTCGGGCTCCTCGTCCAGGAGTGGAAGCCGGACTCGAAGAACTAGTCAGCTCTCCGTGCAGCCAGGGACGCGGACGGGCAAGAAGCCCACGGCCCCTCAAGGAACCAGCACGATCCGCCCCCGCACCCCGCCCTCCGCCAGCCGGGCGTGCGCCTTGGCCGCCTCGTCCAGCGCGTACGTCTCGGCGACGCGGAGGGTCAGCACCCCCTCCTCCACCAGCCGGACCAGCTCCGCCAGCCGCGCCCCATCGGCAAGGACGCCCACCTCACCGACCCGAACCCCCCGCACGGAAGCCGGTGCGGCATTCGGGATGACGCCCATGTACGCGCCCCCGTCCCGCACCCGCGCAAGGGCCGCCTCTCCGATGACCGCCGCGTCGAGTACGGCGTCGAAGCCGTCCCCGTCGCCGGCCGTGAAGTGGGCCGCCCCCAGGGACCGTACGAGCTCCTCGTCCTTCTCCCGGGCCAGCGCGGTCACCGACAGCCGCCGGTGCGCGGCGAGTTGGATCGCATACCCGCCGAGCGCGCCCGCGGCGCCGGTCACCAGCAGGGACTGATCCGGCGTCAACTCCAGGAATTCCAGGGCCTGTGCGGCGGCCAGGGCGTTCAGCGGAAGTGTCGCGGCGTGGACAGCATCCACACCTTCCGGCGCCTTCGCCACCGCGTCCGTGTCGACGACGACGTACTCGGCGTGCGTACCCAGCGGCTTCACCGGGCCGTGGTGCAGGGCCACCACCTCGTCGCCGACGCTCCACGCGCTCCCCTCGCCGATCGCGTCGACGGTCCCGGCGACGTCCCAGCCGAAGCCGAGCCGCTCACCCGCGCCACCGAAGACACCCGAGCGCACGCCCGCGTCCACAGGGTTGAGCGCTGCCGCCGCCACCTTGATCCGCACCTGCCGCGCACCCGGCTCCGGTACCTCGGTCTCCACGACCTCCACGGCCTCGGGTCCGCCGAACGTCGTCACCACAGCAGCTCGCATGACTGATAACTCCTAGATGTCACTGTCCGTAGAGGTATCTCCTCTGCTGCAACAACCCTAGGAAGAGCTACTATCTTCTGGTAAGTAGTTACCTGAAGGTGCGTACATACCCCCGAGGTGAGCCATGGCGACCAAGACCGCGGCCCAGCGACGCGAAGAAGCACGCATGGAATACGACGCGTTCCTCCGCGGCTGCCCCACCCACCAGCTCCTCGACCGCATCAGCGACAAGTGGGTCTGCCTGGTCCTCGCCGCCCTCTCCAACGGACCCATGCGCTACAGCGACCTCAGCCGCAAGATCGCCGGAGTGAGCCCCAAGATGCTCACCCAGACCCTGCGCTCACTGGAACGCGACGGCCTCGTCGCCCGCACGGTCACCCCGTCCGTCCCCGTCCGCGTCGACTACGAACTCACCCCGCTCGGCGCCAGCCTGTCCCACATGCTCACCGCGGTGAAGGACTGGGCGGAGACCCACATCGAACAGGTCCACGAGGCACGGGAACGGTACGACGAGGAGAGCGAGAGCGCCTAGACCCGTCATAAGCGGGTCCGGCAGCGCCCCGAAGGGGCGCGGGGAACTGCGCGACCAGCCACGACGCACCCGCAGACAGTGCACCGAATTCCAGCGGAGCGCTTAGGCCTTCTCGGCCCGCAGCCGCGCGATCTGCTCCCCGCTGAACTCCACCGTCCGCCTCATATGCCCGATGATCAGGGCGAGTTCGGCATCGTCCAGATCGTCGAAGAGAGCCGACCAGCCACCACTCAGCCGCTCCCACATCCGCCCGAACTCGGCACTCTTCTCCGGCACGGTCGCCACCAGCACCCGCCGCCGGTCCCCCGCGTCCCGCTCCCGGACCACGTACCCCGCCCGCTCCAGCCGGTCCACCAGCCGCGTCGCCGACCCGGTCGTCAGCCCCGTCAGCTCCGCGATCCGGCCCGTCGTCACCGGACCGCCCTCCAGCGTGAGCAGATTCAGACACTGCAGATCGGTGGGGTGCAGGCCGAGACGGTCGGCGACGGCCTGATTGAACAGCGCGTACGAGGCCATATAGCGGCGGGACACCGCGGACAGCTCCTCGAGCAGCCGCGCCCGCGCATCGCCCTCGCCCGTCATCCCGCCCGCCCTTTCGTCTGCGTCGTGCAGAGATCGTACGACGCAGCAGTCGCCGCACATCTAGAAGTAGTACTCGTCCCCGCTGTCCAGGACCAGCACCCGCTGTGGTCCGCTGCCCTGGCCGGCTTCCGCCACCGTGCCGATCTCCAGCAGCACCTCCGACGGCACCTCCCGCAACTGCACCCGCAGACTGACCGGCTTGCCCACCCCCTTCGCGGCCAGCGCCCCCACCCGGCACAGCACCGCCCGGTCCCCCGAGGGCGCACACCCGTCCGGCAGCGTCTGCCGGTCGGCGAGCGGCTCCGACCAGGCCAACCGCACCGACGTGGCGGGCACGGCGGACGTCCCGTCGTTGCGCGGCGTGAACCGTACGTCGACCCGGCCCGCGGCCAGGGACGCGGCACCGTGATAGGCGAGACCGGCCTCCGGACCGGAACCGGCGACGGCGAGCGAGGCCCCGCCGCCGATCATCATCAGGGCGGCACCGCACGCCGCCAGCACCCGCGTCGTTCTCATCCAGCCGACTCCTCACTCCGCGGTCCGTGGTTGTACGGATGTATCCCACGCGGAGCGAGCCGCAGGCGCCGTCCATCAGGTGACGCGGGCACGGAAACGGGCACGGAGCGGGCACGGAAACGGCCGTGCGAAGCTGCCGACATGCTCATCCTCCGCTCCGCCGCCCTCTTCGTCGCCGCCGCGCTCCTCGAGATCGGCGGCGCCTGGCTGGTCTGGCAGGGCCTGCGCGAGCACCGCGGCTGGCTCTGGATCGGCGGCGGCGTCCTCGCCCTCGGCGCCTACGGCTTCGTCGCCACCTTCCAGCCCGACGCCCACTTCGGCCGCATCCTCGCGGCATACGGCGGCATCTTCGTCGCCGGTTCGATCGCCTGGGGCATGGTCGCCGACGGCTACCGCCCGGACCGCTGGGACATCGCGGGCGCACTGATCTGCCTCGCGGGCATGGCGGTGATCATGTATGCGCCGCGCGGGGAGTGACGGAGGCAGTAATTGACGTACGAAGGTCGAGACCGAGACCTCAGGCCGACAGCTCGTCGGGCAGCAGCCCGAGCTGCTCCAGGAACTCCATCTGATCGAAGTAGAGCCGATAACTGACGATCCGGCCGTCCCGCACCGTCGCGAAATCCACCCCGCGGATCCTGATCTCCTTCTGCGTCGCAGGCAGAGACTCCCCGGACGACAGCTGAACAGGACCGGTGTTCTTCCCGCTGAAGAACCCTTCATCGATGGCGGTGTCCCCGACCTCGTACGCATACACCGTCTCGAACGTCCCGTCAGGCACCGCGTCCGTCATCTGACGCCAGTACTCGACGATGTGGTCACGCCCGTGGATCTCCCCGCCGTCCGGCGTGATCGCGACCGCGTCCTCCGCATAGATCTCGGCAAGCGCCTTGAGGTCCGGCGAACCGGTGACAGCGTCCGTCAGCCGGTCCATCACGTCACGAGCCTCACCCATGGATCCACCTCCTGACTCGGGAGAGGACCACCCGCTTTCATTGTCCGCCCGAGTGCCACAGTCCCGCCCCTCGAACGGCACCCGGCCACTGCCCGCCCCCCGCCTATCCTGGCCGGAGGCACACGCATACGAACCACGAACCACCCCTCTCGCCCCTCTGGAGCTGCCGTATGACCCCCGCCGCCGCGTCCCGTATCGCCGTCATCACCGGTGCCAGCAGCGGAATCGGCGCCGCGACGGCACGGCAGCTGGCGGCCGCGGGCTACCGCGTCGTCCTCACCGCCCGCCGCAAGGACCGCATCGAGGCACTGGCCGAGGAGATCAACCAGTCAGGCCACTCGGCCACGGCATACGCCCTCGACGTCACGGACCGCGAGTCGGTCGACGAGTTCGCGAGCGCCTTCCAGAAGATCGGCGTCCTCATCAACAACGCGGGCGGCGCACTGGGCGCCGACCCGGTAGCGACCGGCGACCCGGCGGATTGGCGCCAGATGTACGAAACGAACGTCATCGGCACGCTCAACCTCACCCAGGCTCTCCTCCCGAAACTGGAGGCGAGCGGCGACGGTACGGTGGTGGTGATTTCGTCCACGGCAGGCCACGCGACATACGAAGGCGGCGCGGGCTACGTAGCCGCCAAGCACGGCGCCCACGTCCTCGCCGAAACCCTCCGCCTCGAAATCGTCGGCCGCCCGGTCCGCGTCATCGAAATCGCCCCCGGCATGGTCAAGACCGACGAATTCGCCCTGACCCGCTTCGACGGCGACGAGCAGAAGGCGGAAAAGGTCTACGAGGGCGTAGCGGAGCCCCTCACGGCCGACGACGTGGCCGACACGATCACCTGGACGGTAACCCGCCCCAGCCACGTGAACATCGACCTCCTCATCGTCCGCCCCCGCGCCCAGGCCTCCAACACCAAGGTGCACAGGGAGTCGTGATGCCGGAAGAGGAAAAATCCGAGCAACACGACCGCGAACAGCGCCAACTGGCCCTGGAAAAGAAACGCGAACGCATCGTCTGGTACTACCTCGCCTACTTCCTCTTCGGCATCCACATCGTCGCCTTCGTAATGATCTACGCGGTGACGCACGCGAAGTGAGAAGGGCTGCCCTGCTCCGTCAGCCCTTCACACAGACGACCTGCTTGAGCTTCGCCACCACCTCGACGAGGTCCCGCTGCTGATCGATGACCTGCTCGATCGGCTTATACGCACCCGGAATCTCATCCACAACGCCGGAGTCCTTACGGCACTCCACGCCCCGCGTCTGCTCCTCGAGGTCCTTGGTCGAGAAGCGCCGCTTGGCCGCGTTGCGGCTCATGCGCCGACCGGCGCCGTGCGAGGCCGAGTTGAAGGACAGCGGGTTTCCGAGGCCCTTCACGATGTACGAACCCGTGCCCATCGAGCCCGGGATGATCCCGTACTCACCAGAGCCGGCCCGGATCGCGCCCTTGCGGGTCACCAGCAGGTCCATGCCCTCGTACCGCTCCTCGGCCACGTAATTGTGGTGCGCGCTGATCTCGGGCTCGAAGGCCGGCTTGGCCTTCTTGAACTCCTTTCGGATCACGTCCTTCAGGAGCGCCATCATGATCGAGCGGTTGTACTTCGCGTACTCCTGCGCCCAGAACAGGTCGTTCCGGTACGCCGCCATCTGCGGGGTGTCCGCGACGAAGACGGCGAGGTCACGGTCGACCAGGCCCTGGTTGTGCGGAAGCTTCTGGGCCACGCCGATGTGGTGCTCGGCCAGCTCCTTGCCGATGTTCCGAGATCCGGAGTGGAGCATGAGCCAGATCGATCCGTCATCACCTATGCACACTTCTGTGAAGTGATTTCCGGATCCGAGCGTTCCCATCTGCTTTGTGGCCCGTTCCTGACGGAATTTGACCGCTTCGGCAACCCCATCGAACCGCCCCCAGAAGTCATCCCACCCCCAGGTAGCGAACCCATGGAACCGCCCCGGCTCCACGGGATCGTCATGCATCCCCCGCCCCACCGGAATGGCCTGCTCGATCTTCGACCGCAGCCGAGACAGATCCCCCGGCAGATCATTCGCCGTCAGAGACGTCCGCACCGCCGACATCCCGCACCCGATGTCCACCCCCACCGCCGCAGGACAGACAGCCCCCCGCATCGCGATGACGGACCCGACCGTCGCGCCCTTCCCGTAGTGGACGTCCGGCATGACCGCCAGCCCCTTGATCCACGGCAGGGTCGCCACGTTCCGCAGTTGCTGGAGGGCGCCCTCGTCGACCGTCGCCGGGTCGGTCCACATGCGGATGGGAACCTTCGCGCCCGGCATTTCCACGTACGACATATCGTCCTCAATCCCCGTAAGTGCAACAGAAGTCTTTAATCGCAAAACCAGCGCCAAGGTCAACGAAAGGGACAACGGACCGGCGTCCACGGCGTTGCGTGCGATAGACATTGTCTCCAGCGGGCACCCCCGCGCGGCAAGCGATTAACCAGCGGGGACACTGGCAGAGCGGCCGGGCGGGCCCGGCAAGAGACACCGTCGAGAGGATCCTGACCGTGCAGCGGAAGGCTTACGTATCCGGCGTCGCGGCGCTCCTCGCGGCGCTGTTGGCCGGCTGCACCGGCGGCTCGGACGACGGCGGCCCGACGGACAACTCCAACCCGGGCGACACGGGCAACGCGGCGGCCGAGGCCCAGCCGGGCCGCTACCGCACGCTCCCGGAGCCGTGCGGCGCCGTGAGTCAGGAGACCCTCAACTCGCTGCTCCCCGGCATCAGGCAGCTGACGGACGAGGAGCAGCGCGAGAACGCCTACGCGGGCAACCCCACGCAGACGTTCGACACGGACCGCAAGGTCGGCTGCCGCTGGAAGGTCGAGTCGACGGAGGCCACGGACCACCTGCTCGTCGACTTCGAGCGCGTGGTGTCGTACGACAACGCCGTCAGCGACGACAGCGAGGCGGAGTCGCTGTTCGCGACGAGGGAGGAGGCGGCCGACCTCCCCGAGCCGACGGTCTCGGCCACGGCGTCCACGTCGGAATCGGAGTCGGGGTCGGAGGACGCAGAGGCGGACGCGGAGTCGGCGTCACCGTCCGACTCCGCATCCCAGTCCACGTCCCCCTCCACCGCGTCCCCCTCCGGCTCCTCCACCGCCGACCCCAGCTCCTCCCCCTCCGCCACCCCGTCCGACCTCCAGCCCCGCCTCCTCGACGGTCTCGGCGACGAGGCGTTCCTGGACGACATGCTGAGCAGCGCCGGTTCGACGGCTCGGCAGCGCACGGTGACTGTGGCGTTCCGCACGTCGAATGTGATCGTGACGATCCAGTACGAGGAGCAGCCGGCGACGGTCGGCACCGTGCCGGACAGCAAGGAAATGCAGGACAGGGCGCAGAAGTTGGCTTCTCAGCTGGCGGACTCGCTGGCCGACTAGCGTGCCGTACGGGCCCTTTGCAAAGCACCCGAACGAGGAACACACAAGTCCTTCACCGCGTACCGTGGCCCCTCGGACCCGATCCGACCGCAGGAACCTCAGCGTCCCCGGACCCGATCCGACGGCAGGAGCACGAGCGTCATGAGTGAAGGAACCATGCAGCGACGAGCACAGCTAGACCAGGGTGACCAGCGTGACCGGCGGAGGAAGCGTCTTGGCCGCGTCCTTGTGTGCGCGGCCGCGGTTCCCGTGATGCTGATCGCCGCCGGCTGCTCCTCCGACTCCGACTCGGGCTCTGGTTCCGACAGCGCCGGCGAGGGCAAGAGCGCGGGTGACGAGGCGTCGGCGTCCGCGATCCCGTCGCCGACGGTTCAGGCGGCGGCGTACGCGAAGCTTCCGAAGCCCTGCACCGTGCTGGCGAAGAAGACGCTGGGCGATCTGGTACCGAAGGCCAAGACGTCCGGCAAGGAGGGCAATTCGGACGATGCCGCGTCGCGCGGCAACTGTTCCTGGAGCAGCCTGGACGACAACGGCGTGAAGGGCTCGCAGTTCCGCTGGCTGAATGTCTCCCTGCTCCGCTTCGACTCGGACACGACGCGCGGTGCCGGCGACGAGCAGGCTCAGGAGTACTACGACAAGCAGGTCCAGGCCGCCCAGTCGGCGGAGGGTGCGAAGGGCGTCAAGTCCGAGCCGGTGACCGGCATGGGCGACGCGGCGACGGCGGTGCGCTACGACCTGAAGAAGAAGGAGGGTTCCTTCAAGCAGCAGACGGTCGTGGTGCAGGTCGAGAACGTCGTCGTCACCGTCGACTACAACGGCGCGGGCCTGGCGGGCGAGAAGACCCCGAGCGCGACGGATCTGATGAAGGACGCGCAGAAGGCGGCGAAGGAGGCGGTGGCGGCGGTGTCGTCGGCCAACGGCTCTGCGGCGAGCAGTTCACCGTCGGCGTCGAAGAGCCCGTCCAAGAGCCCGTCGAAGGATGCCTCTCCGTCGAAGTCCGCGGCGAAGAAGAACTGACCGTCACATCGGGCCCAACTCGCGCCAGAACATAACCATTTGACGGAGCCCGGTTCCTCTCTGGGACCGGGCTCTCACGTCCCGGCAACCCGCGCGCCGTACACATGTGCCACTCTGTTGCGCGCAACGACTTGCATGGGGAGGGGAGTACGGGTGGCCGCGCCACTGCAGCTGACACGGACGCACCGGATTCTGATCGGCGTGGTCGTCTTCGGTGCCGTCGTCATCGCCGGCATCGGCTTCGCGGGTTCTTACGCCGCCGTCCGCGAACTGGCCCTCCAGAAGGGCTTCGGGGACTTCAGTTACGTCTTCCCGATCGGCATCGACGCGGGCATCTGCGTCCTGCTCGCCCTGGATCTGCTCCTCACGTGGATACGCATACCCTTCCCGCTCCTGCGCCAGACGGCGTGGGTGCTGACGGTGGCGACGATCGCCTTCAACGGCGCGGCGGCCTGGCCGGATCCGCTGGGCGTGGGCATGCACGCGGTGATCCCGATCCTGTTCGTGGTCTCGGTGGAGGCTGCGCGCCACGCGATCGGCCGCATAGCGGACATCACGGCGGACAAGCACATGGAGGGGGTCCGCATGACGCGCTGGCTCCTCTCTCCCGTGCCCACGTTCCTCCTCTGGCGCCGTATGAAGCTCTGGGAGCTCCGCTCCTACGACCAGGTCATCAAGCTCGAGCAGGAACGTCTCGTCTACCAGGCCCGCCTCCGCTCCCGCTTCGGCCGCGGCTGGCGCCGCAAGGCCCCGGTCGAGTCCCTGATGCCCCTACGCCTCGCCAAGTACGGCGTCCCCCTGGCTGACACGGCCCCGGCGGGCTTGGCGGCGGCGGGCATAGAACCGGCACTGCTGCCTCCGGCGCCGAAGCAGGAAGTCGACGTCGACGCAGCTGCGGGCAGTCGTGCCGCTGGGGCGGCACGGGTGGGCGCAGCGGCACCTCCCAGCGAGCAGCGCCTGGAGCTGGACAGCAACCAGGACGCCGAGTACCAGTACTACGCACCCGAACTGGACCAGAACCCCTGGCTGCACGCCCGGGACCCGCAGTCCATCGAGTACCACGGCGACTACGACCCGACATTCGAGCCGACATACGAGCCGCCGTATGACCCGACATACGAGGCGGAGCAGTACAACGAGCCTCCTCCCCCGGCACCCGCAGAACCCGCAGAACCCTCGATGGAGGAGACCGGCAGTTTCCGCATCCCGGTGAGCCGGGGCCGTACCCGCGAACTCGGCGAGGGCGGCGGCACGCCCGCTCCCGAGCCGACCGAAGAGGACTACTACCAGGTCTTCAAGAAGTCGATAGGCGGCACCGGCTACCCGACCCCGCGCGAGTACAGCGAGAACGTCGAGGCGGAGTTCAGCATCACGCTCCTGCCGGACGAGGCGAAGCGCATGGTCAACCGGTTCACGAAGCTCTACAACGCGGAACTGGAAGAGAACCACATCGCCTGACGTGAAGCAGAACGTGCAGCAGAAAGGGGCCCTCGCCGGAGGGCCCCTTTCCCGTACCGCCGTACGTACCGCTTACTCGCCGAGCAGACGCCGTACCCGCTCCTGCCCCACCGCCAGCAGCAGCGTCGGCAGCCGCGGCCCGGTGTCCCGCCCCACCAGCAGGTGGTACAGCAGAGCGAAGAACGACCTCTGCGCGGTCTTGATCTCGGCCGGCAGTTCCTTGGGCGTGGCGTCGGCGGGGAACCCGGCCTGCACCTTGGGCACGCCGTAGACGAGGTGGGTGAGCCCGTCGAGCGACCAGTGGGACTCCAGCCCGTCGAGGAGGAGCCGCAGCGACTGCTGGGACGCCTCGTCGAGGGACTTCAGCAGGGCGATGTCGGGCTCGTCCCGCACGATGGTGCGCTGGTCGGCGGCAACGTGCGTGTTGATCCACGCCTCGGCCTTGTCGAACCGCGGCCGTACCTCGTCCAGCGACCCGAGCGGCTGCTCCGGATCCAGCTCCGAGAGGATCCGCAGCGCCTGGTCCTCGTGCCCGGCGGTGATGTCGGCGACGGACGCGAGAGTCCGGTACGGCATCGGCCGCGGCGTACGCGGCAGCTCACCGCCGGCGGTCCCCACGGCACGCGCGTGCGCGGCGACGTCGCCGGGCAGCGCGGACCCGTCCGCCACCTTCGCGTCGAGCTTGTCCCACTCGTCGTAGAGCCGCTGGATCTCCTGGTCGAAGGCGATCTTGAAGGACTGGTTGGGGCGACGCCGGGCGTAGAGCCAGCGCAGGAGCTGAGGCTCCATGATCTTCAGGGCGTCAGCAGGGGTAGGCACCCCGCCCCGCGACGAGGACATCTTCGCCATGCCGCTGATGCCCACGAACGCGTACATCGGCCCGATGGGCTGCTTCCCGCCGAAGATCCCGACGATCTGCCCGCCCACCTGGAAGCTCGACCCCGGCGACGAGTGGTCGACCCCGCTCGGCTCGAACACGACCCCCTCGTACGCCCACCGCATCGGCCAGTCGACCTTCCAGACCAGCTTGCCGCGGTTGTACTCACTCAGCCGGACGGTCTCGGCGAAACCGCAGGCGTCGCAGGTGTACGACAGCTCGGTGGTGTCGTCCTCGTAGGAGGTGACGGTGGTGAGGTCCTTCTCGCAGTTGCCGCAGTAGGGCTTGTACGGGAAGTATCCGGCGGAGCCGAAGGAGCCGTCGTCCTCGGCGGCGGCGCCCGACCCTTCGGCGGCCTCCAGCTCGGCCTCGTCGACGGGCTTCTGCGACTGCTGCTTCTTGGCGGGGGCCTTCTTGGTCCGGTACTGGTCGAGGATCGCGTCGATGTCGCCGCGGTGCCGCATGGCGTGCAGGATCTGCTCCCGGTACACGCCGGTGGTGTACTGCGCGGTCTGGCTGATCCCGTCGAACTCCACGCCCAGCTCGGCCAGCGACTCGATCATCGCGGCCTTGAAGTGCTCGGCCCAGTTGGGGTGGGCGGAGCCCTTGGGGGCGGGGACGGAGGTCAGCGGCTTGCCGATGTGCTCGGCCCACGACTCGTCGACCCCGGCGACGCCTGCCGGCACCTTGCGGTACCGGTCGTAGTCGTCCCAGGAGATCAGATGCCGGACCTGGCGACCCCGCCGCCGGATCTCGTCGGCGACGAGATGCGGGGTCATCACCTCACGCAGGTTCCCCAGGTGGATGGGCCCTGACGGCGACAGTCCGGACGCGACGACAACCGGTTTGCCCGGGGCCCGACGCTCCGACTCCTCGATGACCTCATCCGCGAAACGGGAGACCCAGTCGATGGTCTCGGTGCTCTGAGCCACGATCGGCACGTCCTTCTTTCTCCAGAGGCAGCCGGTACGGTCAACGGCTGGCGCCCTCATTCTCCCAGCTCCGACGGCAACAACGAAAACGCCTTTTCAACGACCCACCTAGGGGCGCGGGGAACTGCGCGACCAGCCCCCACCGGCCAGCAGCCGCAGAAAACCCCTTTACCCCCCATGGGATACTGACCGTGTCTGTCCAACCCACGAGGAGAACGGCTCCCACCCCATGGCCCCGGTCACGTCCCTCACCGCTTCCGTCAACCAGCGCCTCGCGTCCGCCCTCTCGGCAACCCTGCCGGAGGCCGGCTCCGTCGACCCGCTACTGCGACGCAGCGACCGGGCCGATTTCCAGGCCAACGGCATCCTCGCCCTGGCGAAGAAGGCGAAGTCGAACCCGAGGGAGCTGGCAACGCAGGTCGTCGCCAACATCACCACCGGCGACGTGATCAAGGACGTCGAGGTCTCCGGCCCCGGCTTCCTGAACATCACGATCACCGACAAGGCGATCACCGACAACCTCGCGCAGCGCTACGCGGACCCCGACCGTCTCGGCGTCCCCCCCAAGGAGAACGCGGGCGTAACCGTCATCGACTACGCACAGCCGAACGTCGCCAAGGAGATGCACGTAGGCCACCTCCGCTCCGCGGTGATCGGCGACGCCCTCCGCGGCATGATCGACTTCACCGGCGAGAAGACGATCGGCCGGCATCACATCGGCGACTGGGGCACCCAGTTCGGCATGCTCATCCAGTACCTGATCGAGAACCCGGGTGAGCTGGCCCCGCCGTCCGAGGTGGACGGCGAGGAGGCGATGAGCAACCTGAACCGGGTCTACAAGGCGTCGCGCGCGGTCTTCGACTCGGACGACGACTTCAAGGAGCGGGCGCGGAAGAGGGTCGTCGCCCTGCAGTCCGGCGACAAGGAGACGCTCGACCTGTGGCAGCAGTTCGTGGACGAGTCGAAGGTCTACTTCTACTCGGTCTTCGAGAAGCTGGACATGGAGGTCCGGGACGACGAGATCGTCGGCGAGTCGGCGTACAACGACCTGATGCCGGAGACGGCGAGGCTGCTGGAGGAGACCGGAGTCGCCGTGCGGTCCGAGGGCGCGCTCGTCGTGTTCTTCGACGAGATCCGCGGCAAGGACGACCAGCCGGTGCCGCTGATCGTGCAGAAGGCGGACGGCGGCTTCGGCTACGCGGCGAGCGACCTCTCCGCGATCCGGAACCGCGTCTTCGACCTGCACGCGACGACGCTGCTCTACGTCGTGGACGTACGCCAGTCCCTGCACTTCAAGATGGTCTTCGAGACGGCCCGCCGGGCGGGCTGGCTCACCGAGCACGTCACCGCGCACAACATGGGCTACGGCACGGTGCTGGGCGCGGACGGCAAGCCGTTCAAGACGCGTGCGGGTGAGACGGTGAAGCTGGAGGACCTCCTCGACGAGGCGGTCCAGCGGGCCGCCGAGGTCGTACGGGAGAAGGCGCAGGACCTCACCGAGGACGAGATCCAGGAGCGGGCCACTCAGGTCGGCATCGGCGCCGTGAAGTACGCGGATCTGTCGACGTCCCCGAACAGGGACTACAAGTTCGACCTGGACCAGATGGTCTCGCTGAACGGCGACACGTCCGTCTACCTCCAGTACGCGTACGCCCGTATCCAGTCGATCCTCCGCAAGGCGGGAGACGTACGACCGTCCGCGCACCCCGAACTCGAACTCGCCCCGGCGGAGCGCGAGCTGGGCCTGCACCTGGACGCGTTCGGCGACACGGTCTTCGAGGCGGCGGCGGAGTATGCACCGCACAAGCTGGCCGCCTACCTGTACCAACTGGCGTCGCTCTACACGTCGTTCTACGACAAGTGCCCGGTCCTGAAGGCCGACACCCCGGAACAGACAGAGAACCGCCTGTTCCTGTGCGACCTCACGGCCCGCACCCTCCACCAGGGCATGGCGCTGCTGGGCATCAGGACGCCCGAGCGGCTCTGACGCTGACGTACGGACGGCGGGCGGTCATTGCCCTTGGTGACCGCCCGCCTTCAACTCGTCGTAGAGCTTGTCCACGGCGGAGAGGCGCCTCAACGCCTCCTCGTAGGTGTACATGAGGTCGGACATGTACCAGTTGACCCTGCTCTGGTCGTAGCCCTTCTTGACCACCGCGAACCCGTGCACGTCATTTGCTCCGCGCCATTGCTTGAGGTGAGCCGTGGCAAAGGCGGCGTTCACCCCGGCTCGATGGACCGCGTCGGCGATCAGGCCCGCCGCCGTCTCGGGAACCATCTCCGTGATCGCCGCCTCCACGACGGCGGCGCGACGCAGCGCCCGGTCGATGTCCGCCGTGATCACGGCGACACGTTCATGCACCTCCTCGACGGAGTAGCCGCGACGGGCGATGGTGAAGCCCCGGGCCGCCGTGTCCGGGGCCTGTGCGGCGTCACCGGCCGGGAGGAACAGGGGGGCCGGGACACCGGGCTGAGCATCGCTCCCGGCCCGACCGGGAGCCTGCTGCGCCAGCACACCGGCGAGCAGCCTCTTGTTGCCCGCTTCGAGCCTGGCCAGCGCAGCCTCGTTGTCGGCCAGCAGAGCATCGTTCTCGGCAGCCAGCCTGGCCAGCTCATCGTTGCCGTCTTTCAGCCTCGCCGGCCGTTCTCCGACGTCCGCGTCGACCATCCCGTTCCCGGCCTCCGCCTTGACCCGATCGGCATCCGCGCGAGCCGCCCGCAGCAGTTGCTCCGCGTCCGCGCGAGCCGCCCGCAACAGCCCCTCGGCCTCCGCGCGCACGGAGGCCCCCTCGCCCTCCGCCCGCTCCCACACCTCCCACGCTTTCGTCAGCAACCGCCCCGCGAGCGAGTCCCCGTGCCCCGGTCCGAGCGCGTCCAGCGGCTTGCTGTCGGGCAGCGCGACGGCATGCTCGAACAGCACGGTGCTCAGGGCGTCGTGGACGACGGCCGCGTCCTGCGGCCGGCTGTCGGGGTCTTTCGCGAGCAGGCTCATGAGCAGGTCGTCCAGGCCCCCGGGCAGGCCCGCGACGAGCGAGCTCGGGGCGACCGGGGTGTCCTCCATCTGCATCCGCAGTACGGCCCACTGGACATCGCTGGTGAAGGGCGGACGGCCGGTCACCGCGTGGTAGAGCAGACAGCCCAGGGAGTACAGATCGCTGCGATGGTCGATCGCGCGGGCTCCCATGGCCTGTTCCGGAGACATGTACGGCGGCGAGCCGAGCGGCGTACCCGTCACCGTGAGTTCGCGGGCGCCGATGGTCTCCCCCATGAACTTCGCGACCCCGAAGTCCAGGACCTTCACCGTCCCCGAGGAAGTGAGGAGCACGTTCGCGGGCTTGATGTCGCGGTGGACGACGCCCTGGCTGTGCGCGGCGTGCAGCGCCTCGGCGATCTGTGCGCTCCAGCCGACGGCGAGCGTCCAGGGCGGTGTGGACTCGTTCAACTGCCTGTGGAGAGGCACTCCGTGCACGAGTTCCATCACCAGGAAGAGGGTCTGGCGCCCGTTGACCGACACCTCACCCCAATCGTGCACGGTCACGATGTTCTGGTGGGACAGCCGCCCCGCCAGCTGCACTTCGCGCTGGAACCGGGCCTGCGTCTCCGACTCGTCCATCCCGTACTGCGGATGAACCACCTTGACCGCGACATCCCGCCGCATCCGCTCGTCCTGAGCCGCCCAGACCTGCCCCATGCCGCCCGCACCCAGCAACTGGCCGATCCGGAACCGCCCGGCGAGAAGTTCGCCGCCCTGCACGTGTGACCTCCCAAGCCGCGTTCCCGCCGCTCACTGTTTCCGACGTGGCTCAGCTTCCCGACGAGTTGCCCGAGCTTCCGTACGACCCGCCCGCCTGCCGCCGCAGCCGCCGCGCCTCCTCCTCGATGCGGCGTACGACATCGCCCGCGCCCGCGGTGTCGTCCAGCCCGCTGGCGAGGAGCTGCGCGGCGAGAGTGTCGAAGTAGTGGGCGGTGACCAGAAGCCGGTCCTCCAGGTCGAAGGTCGACCTGGCGTTCAACGGGACGTTGTTGGCCTCGTCGAGAACCCGGTTGATCTGCCGACTGATCTCGTCCTGGGCGTCCTGGGCCAGGTCCACGGCCCGCCCGGTCTGGGCGAGGATGGAGTGGCAGGAGCGCCGCAGTTCCTGGACCAGTCGGTGGTCGCGGGTCGGAGTGGTCAGCCCGGTGACGTCGGCCCCCTGGAAGGTGCCCTGGACGACGCGGGGGAGGTCCATGTCAAAGGCCCCCCCGGCGAAGTGCCGCAGGTCGATAGCGCTGGTCGCCCCGAGCGCTGTCCGGAAGCAGGGATGGACGTGGAACTCCGTCTCGTGCGCCTGCACGGGCAGGTCGTCGTCCCCGGCGAACACCACGTCGTTGCCGCGGCGCACCCCGAGGAAGCCCACCGCGTAGAGGACGTCGACGATGCCGGAAAGCGTGAGCGCGTCGGCGTACGCCGGGAACAGCCGGTGCAGTGACTCGGCCGCCGCGTCGAACCGGCTGCCGAGGGCGGCACGCGTCACCACGTACCCCGTGTTCTGAAAGAGCGGGAAGAGATGCTTCAGGAAGGGATGCGCGACCAGATACTCCAGCGCCAGATCCTTCAGCTTCCAGTCGGAGAACTGCCGCCCCGCCTGCAGCACATCCCCCTCCGTGATCCGCTCCCGCCCATGGATCAACCAGGCGGTCTCCTGGCAGAGGTTGAGGAACTGGATGGCGTCCCGCGGCCGGGGCAGACACCGCCGGAACAGATAGCTCGCGGTCTCCTCCCCCTCCACCACCGCCGGAAACAGCTCTCCCCACAGCAGCTCGGCCGTCATCTCGGCCCCCACGGAGGCCCGCGCCCGAGCCAGCGCGAGATCCCGCAACGCCTGCTCGGTCCACGTGATCCGCAGCTCGTCCCCGCGGAACTTGTCGCCCTCCCCGAAGGACAGCGAGTCGTAGATATCGGCGCGCAGAAACAGCAGGAACCGCACGGCACCGCCGTACAGACTCGCTGCGTGCTTCGCGGCGAGCAGCAGCCCGATCACCATGGAGTTGCTGTCCGACTCGGCGGACCACACCTGCTCCAGCTGGTCGACCATGAGCAGCAGCGGCCCGTGCTCACCGGCGCAGCCGAGGTCGGTGAAGGCCTTGGCCACGCCCTGCTCGACGACCTCCAGCTGCCGGGCGGCCTGCGCGCCCTCCGACGGGGCCTGCGCGAGGTCGAGCCCCGCCTTGACCCCGAACGCCTCCAGGGACAGCGAGGTCTGCAGTCCCCGTGCCCCCTGCGCGAGCCGGTCACCGAGCCGCCCGCCGGCCGACTCCCCGTTCTGCTTCAGGAACCGCGCCAGCGCCTTCACGGAGTCGGGCTTGCGCCGGTGTGCGTCCTTGGCGTGTGTCACCAGGTGGCGAGCGGCATGTACGGCGAACAGATACCGCCAGATCAACGACTTCGCCGAGTCCCCCGGCAGCCCCTGCAACTCGAACCGCCGGATCTCCTCCCCGGCGGTCTCGTCGGGGGTCACCAGCACGGTCCCGGCATGCTGCCCGCCGTCCGCCGACAGCTGCATGCAGATCGCGCTCTTGCCGGACCCCTTGCGCCCGATGATCAGCATCTTCCGCCCGGACAGCGCCGCGCGATAGGCCGCGTTGGGCAGAAACCCGCCGCGCAGCAACAGCCCTTCGGTCACATCCCGTTCGGCATCCTCACGCCCGAAGTGCAGCCGCGCGAGTACGGGCCCGTCAGCCATCCCGTCCCCCTATGTGTCGCCCCGTAGGCCGACACGGTATCGGCACCGCCCACCGTCACGGGACAGACGAACTCACACCACACCACTTTCCCCAACTCGCGTTCACGCACCCCCCATCCATCACTCAACGCGGCGACGAGCACGAGTCCCCGCCCACCCTCGTCGCGCTGCTCCACGACACGCGGCGCACCACCCCCGCTGTCGTGCACCTCGACCCCCACCACGCGCCCGTCGTACCGCAGGAACAGCAGCAACTGCCGCCCGGGCGGAACGCCGTGCATCAACGCGTTGGTCACCAGCTCGCTCACACAGAGCAGTACGTCGTCCGCGCACGGGCTTCCTTCGAGCCCCCACCCGGCAAGGGTCTCGGCCGCGAACCGCCGTGCGGCGGGCACGGATCGCCGGTCACGGGGGAAGAACTTCTGGCGCAGCGGCGGGAGTTGGATCGTCTCGTTCACGAGACGAGAGTTGCGGAGAGTGACTAGCGTTGATCACCCGGTGAACCCGTACGGATTTTTTGTACGGGCTCGTACCCGGTGACGTACGTGTGCCCTGGGGGATTGAGACCAGCATGAGCGCGAAGAGGCCGCCGCGGCCGAAGAACCTGACGTCGATGAAGATGCTCGGCAAGCAACTGGGCGCGGCGCGTCGTGTCGCTGGCTACACCCAGAGTGCGCTGGGCGACCGCGTCAAGCTGGACGAGGAGACGATCGCGTCGATCGAACAGGGCCGGAGGTCTCTGAAACCGGACCTGGCGGCGCTGTTGGACGACATCCTCCAGACGAAGGGGATGCTGTCGGTGGGCGTGGCGAACCTGCCGGAGATCGACCAGTTCCCGATGTGGGCGGAGCTGTATATGCAGCATGAGCGGGAGGCGATTGCGCTGTCGTGGTACGACAACGCGGTCGTCCCCGGCCTGCTACAGACCAGGGCGTACGCCCACGCTCTGCTGAGCGGGCGTGTCCCGGCCTACGAAGCGGACGAGCTGGAGACCAAGGTCACCGCTCGTATCGAGCGCCGCGAGATCCTGCACCGCAAGGTTCCGCCGACCCTGAGCTTCGTGGTCTGGGAGCCGGCACTTCTCATGCCCACTGGAGGGAGCGAGGTCCACCTCGAACAGCTGCGCTTCCTGCGCGAGTGCTCCGAACTCCCTTGCCTGTCACTGCAGATCCTGCCGCTGAACCGTACGTCTCACGCGGGAGACGCGGGCCCGTTCATCCTCGTCGAGACGCCCGACCACCAGCACCTCGCTTACACCGAGTCGCAGCGCGGCAGCCAGTGGGTCTCCAACCCGGATGAGGTGTCCATCCTGGCGCGCAAGTATGCGATGCTGCGGACGCAGGCCCTCACCATCGAGGAGTCAAGAAGCCTGCTGGATCGTCTGCTAGGAGAGCCATGAGCACCGCACTTCAGTGGTTCAAGTCGACCTACAGCAGCAGCGAAGGCGGCGCGTGCCTCGAAGTCGCCGTCTCCTGGCGCAAGTCCAGCCGCGCCATCCACATCCGCGACTCCAAGAACCCCGAGGAAAGCGGCCCCACTTTCACCGCCTCCCCCGAGGCCTGGGCCGCTTTCACCGCGTACGCGACCCGCTGAGCCGAAGCGTCAGGCGTGGGCCGGCGCGAACTTGGGGTTCGGGCCGTACTTGTTGGTGTCCTGGCCGTCCGCGCAGAGGAAGACCAGCATCACGATCAGGCCGACGAGCGGGACGATGCTGATGAGGACCCACCAGCCGGTGCGGCCGGTGTCGTGGAGCCGGCGGATCGTGACACCCAGGCCCGGCAGGAACAGCGCGACGGTGAGGATGGGGACGAGGATGTTCGAACCGATGACGGCCATGTCGATGACCGACAGCACGATGGCGATGACCATGTAGATCAGCGTGAACATCCAGTATTCCTTGCGGCGCGCACGCCCGTTGAACACCGCGTACTTCTTGAGAACGTCGACGAACCAGTTCATGTAAATCCCCCCATGGGATCGATGCTTGAGCCTCACCGATCGGATCCGGCCAGAGGCAGAACGTACGGAGCTGACGGGTTCTCGTCAACGCGGTAGACGTCCCTGCTCAGCGGGGTGTTGGAGGCAAACCCAAAGGCGTATTCGGGGACAGAACCATCCAAGGTCACCGATGTTTCCGTCGCCCGCGCGCGAACCGTGTGCGATTCGTGTCCCGTCCTACGCCGCTTCGAGGCCGGAACGACCTCGAACCGTTGTCAGTGGTCGGCCTTACAGTCGGTGACATGGCGACACTTCCCAACCCGCTGCCCACGCTCGCGGCCGATCCGAGCGGTCGTGCGCTCGGGCTCACGCTTCCGCCGGGGCGACTGATCGACGCGACCGACGAAGGCCCCTGGCATGAGCCGTTGTTGTGGCATGCCGAGACGCCCGCGTCGGTGGGCGTCTGGACGAAACTGGGCGCACCGGCCGGACGGGCCGGGCTGCTGCCGGTGCTGATAGAGACCGGCGGGAGCCAAGGCGGCCCGGAGGACTGGAACTTGATGCCGGGAGAGGTGTCGTACCCGGGCGATCATGACGCGGACGAGGTGCTGGAGGAGCTCTGGGAGGACTGCGAGGGAGAGGACGGCGAGGAGTGGCCGGGCCTAGCCGAAGTCCCCGAGCCCGCAGCCGACTCCACCGACGCCATCGAATCAGCCGAACCCGCCGCCGCCGAGATCGCGGACTCGCTCCTCCTCGCGGGCGGCGGCCCGTTCAAGGACCCGCACCTCGCCCTCGTCCCCGCGCGCCGCAGCGCGGACATACCGGCGGCGATCGGCTGGTCGGGCCCGGCGAACCACGAGGGCGACGTGGCCCGGCTGTGCGCCGTACTCCGCTCCTGGGAGGACCGCTTCGGCATACGGGTCGTGGCGCTCGGCTTCGACCACCTGCTGGTGTCCGTCGCGGCCCCGCCCTCGACCCAGGCCGACGCGGAGGCACTCGCCGCCGAGCACTTCGCGTTCTGCCCGGACAACATCTGGCAGAGCAACGACACGACCCTGCGCGCCTACGCCGAGCACCGCCTCCTCAACCAACCGGCCTGGCACTTCTGGTGGGACTGATCATGCACTGAGTCACCCCAGCAGTGTCATGCTGCCGGGGGCGGCGATCAGGAACTCCTCGTCCAGGATCCGGCGTGCCTCCGCCTCGTCCGTCACCTCCCGCTCCGTCACCGTGCCGTCGTCGGCGCGTGTCTCGGTGAGGAGGCGGCCATAGAGGTGGAGGTGGCGTTCGGCGGTGGTGCGCTGGACGTAGAGCTGCTGGGTGAAGGGAGAGCGCGGGTTCGTCGCGACATGCCAGTTGATGACCTCGAAGTCAGGCTTCTCGAACGGCTCCACGGTGAAGGCGTACTGGTCCGCCCAGCCCCCGGACCGCTCCTCGATGGCCTGAAGCATCCACATCTCCAGCGGCCCCCGATGCGGCACCCACACCAGCCGGTGCCGCCGCCCGCCACCCCGGAACTCGGTGTCCGCCCGCAACGGCACCGGCTCGAGCAGCGCGCCGATCGCCCCGAAGCCGACGTCGGAGAGGTAGGGCTGCGGATCGCCCGGAGCCTCCACCAGCAGAGCCATGTGGGTGCGAGGCCGGCTCTCGATGCGGTCCGCGCCGACGGCGACGCGGGCCGCCAGCCGGGTCATGCGGAAACCCAGCGCGTCCAGCGCGAGCGAGAAGAGGGTGTTGTGCTCGTAGCAGTAGCCACCGCGCCGGCTGTGGACCAGCTTGGCCATCAGGTCGACGGGGGCGAGGGAGGGCGCCGTACGACGCAGGGCGTCCAGGTTCTCGAACGGGATGCTCCGCGCATGCGCCAGATGCACACCTTTCAGCGTCGCCAGATCCGCCCGCCGCTCGCCCTCCCAGCCGATCCGCTTGAAGTACGCGTCGAGGTCGAATCCCGCGGATTCCACGATTGACTCGGACATGCCCCCACCGTAGGCACGCCACTCACCCCGAGGCCGCCGCCCCCGGCAGGAACCGACGCCGGACTTTCGTCCTAGGCCCCCTAGCCCAGCCCAGCCCGGCCGGGACAGCGGACCAGCCCCCGATCCCCGTCCCGTGCCGCAGCCGAGGGAAAGACCATTCCCCCAGCTCAGAGGGCATCCCACCCCGTCCCGCGTCCCGAATCCCCCGGCGACCCTGGCGGTCGTGGCCGATCACCGCGCAAGCTGAAGCCTCCCGGAGACCCACGACCGAAAGGGCCACCATGTCCGCACGCCTCGCCGCCGACCGAACCCGGCTGCTCGCCACGACGACGGCCGTACTCGCCGCACTCGTGCTCGCGGGTGCGCTCACAGGGTGCGAGGACGGCGAAGGCCTGCGCGACGAGGGCCCGTCGGCCACGACCAGCTCGACGACCTCCTCGACCCCACCCCCGGTGTCCCCCGCACCGACGACCGACCAGACCCACTAGGCCCCCTAGAACCCCCTAGGACCCTGCCCCCGCCGCCTCGCCCCACTTCTCGCCGCCGAGCGGGAACTCGTACGAGGGACGGCCGTTGTTGCCGCTCGTGCGGAACGGCTCACCGCCGTCGTCGACGACCACCGTGCCCTGCCGTGTGCCGCTGGACCACTTCAGCTCCAGATACCAGCGCACGTCGTACGCCGAGGCGTCGGCCATGATGCGGAAGACCTCCGGGTCCGACTCGCTCACCGAGAACGGGAAGTCCCGCTGCCCGGCCGCGGGCTGCACGACCGGACGGGCCGCGTCGAGGGCCACGGTGAAGGGGTGCGTCGGCACATCGCCGCCGCAGCCGACGCCCATCACGTAGTCGTTCCAGGCGAGCGGCATGCCCCTGCCGACCACATGAACCGCCAGACTGTCGAGGACCACCGTCCGCTCCCCGGTCCCCTGCACGGTCAGCGTCACCAACTGCTCCCCCGCCGACACCGCACCTTCCGCCGACACCCACGCCGGCGCGCCCTGCTCGAAGGGCGGCGGATGGACCTCCGCCGGGGGCCGGTCGATCAGATAGTGCTGCGAACAGGGCCCTTCCCAGGTGTACGGCCGCGTATTCACGGTCAGCAGCGGCCCGGCCTCGTTCCCGGGAACCTCACCGGCCGGCGCACCACTGCCCCCGCCGCTCGTACGGCTCACCGAGGGCGAAACGGACGGCGTGCCCTTCCTGCTACCGGACTCGGTCTCCTTCGCGGTCGCCCCGGGCGAGGCCTTCGTCGGCGTCGCGGACACACCCCCGGACGACGCCGCCGCACCGACCGGACTGCGCCGCCCGTCATCGCCCTGGTCACCGGAGAAGGGCTGCACGGCAAACGCGACGGCACCGAGAACGGCAGCTACGGCGACACCGGCGAGGAGAGCGGTACGCCGAGGCAGCCGACGGCTCTGCTGCGGCAGAGCGGGACCGGGAGCGTCCTCGGGCATGTCCCCAGGAGCCTCCTCAGCCACCGTCTTCGCAGTTGCCCCCTCAGCCACCACCTCCGCGTCCGCCTCCACCTCCGCCTCCGCCGCCCCCTTCCGGGAGCCCCGCGCCGCGTCCGCCAGCACCCACCGCCGATGCAGCTCCACCAACTCGGCGGGCGACGCCTTGCAGAGACGCGCCAGCCGCTCCACAGGTGCGTAGTCCGTGGGTACGGCATCCCCGTTGCAGTACCTGTGCAGCGTCGACGTACTCATGTGCAGCCGCTTGGCGAGCACCCCGTAGCTGAGCCCGGAGCGGTCCTTCAACTGGCGCAGAAACGCCGCGAATCCGTCCGCGGCAGTGCCGTCCGACACCGTTCTCCCCTCCCCCGCCATCCCATTCCACCGTTCCAGGGAATGGTCGTTTCCCCAGGTCAGACCGTTACCAGCGTTCCAGTGTCCCTGATCGCCCGCCGGTTGATGCGGCCGGGACGCACTATCGCACAGGCTCTCCTCATCCACAGCGACCCAGCTCCCACGGACAAGGACCCAGCCATGCGCACCTTCCGCCAAGCCCGCCTCTTCGCCGCCGCAGGCATCACGCTCGCCACCCTCGCCCTCACCGCTTGCGACAACGGAACGGGCACGAAGGACGAGGGTGCGTCGAAGCTGACGCCGACGCCGACGGCAACGGCGTCGCCCACGGACGACACCAAGGGATCGCAGCCGACGAACTCCAGCTCCGGAAAGCCCTCACAGCCCGCACAGCCGAACCAGACCACAGAGAAGACGAACAAGACGACCGACCAGACCGACAAGTCCATGTCCAACCCCGCCATCTGCAACGGCTCCAACACCAAGGTCACCGCCCAGCCGGTCTCCCGCCCGCTCAACCACATGCTGCTCACCGTGACCAACACCGGCTCGAAGGCATGCTCGCTGATGTACTACCCGGTGCTCCGCTTCGACGAGATGCAGTGGGTGCCGCAGGGAAGGCCGGAGAGCAAGCCGCAGGCCGTCCCCACCCTCTCCCCCGGAGCCTCCGGCTACGCGGGCGTCCTCCTCGCCGCGGCCGACGGCAGCGGCGACGGCGGCACCACCGGCAAGAAGCTCACGATCGCGTTCCAGGGCGGAACCCCGAACAGCTCCGGCGGCGCGTCGGCGACCCCGCCCCTGCCGGCCAAGGGCGTCTACTACGACAGCTCGCTGTCGGTGACGTACTGGCAGTCGGACATGGCGAACGCCCTGAACTGACCACTGACCGCCCCACGCCGACCAACTACCTCACCTTCTGGGCGACTTCGGTGGCCCAGTAGGTGAGGATGTTCTGCGCACCGGCCCGCTTGATCCCGGTCAGCGCCTCCAGGATCGCCCGGTCCCGGTCGATCCACCCCTTCTCGGCGGCGGCCTCGATCATCGAGTACTCACCGGAGATCTGATAGGCGGCGACCGGCACATCCGCCACGTCCGCGACCCGCGCCAGAACGTCCAGATAGGGCCCGGCAGGCTTGACCATCACCATGTCGGCCCCTTCCTCCAGATCGAGGGCGAGCTCCCGCAGCGACTCCCGCGCATTGGCGGGATCCTGCTGATACGTCTTCCGGTCCCCCTGCAACGACGAGCCGACAGCCTCCCGGAAGGGCCCGTAGAAGGCGGAGGCGTACTTGACGGTGTACGCCAGCACGGCCACGTCCTCCCGCCCGATCTGATGAAGGGCATCACGTACGACGCCGACCTGCCCGTCCATCATCCCGCTGGGGCCCACGACATGCGCCCCGGCATCGGCCTGCACCTGAGCCATCTCGGCGTACCGCTCAAGGGTGGCGTCATTGTCCACCCGCCCCTGATCATCAAGCACCCCACAGTGCCCATGATCGGTGGTCTCATCCAGACACAGATCAGACATCACCAACAACTCATCGCCGACCTCGGCCCGCACATCCCGGATCGCGACCTGCAGAATCCCGTCCGGATCGGTCCCCGGCGTCCCCAGGGCATCCTTCTTCGACTCCTCCGGCACCCCGAAGAGCATGATCCCGGACACCCCGGCCGCCACAGCATCGGCAGCCGCCTTCTTCAGGCTGTCCCGAGTGTGCTGCACAACCCCGGGCATGGCCGCGATAGGCACCGGCTCACTCACACCCTCCCGCACGAACGCGGGCAGGATGAAGTCGGCCGGATACAGCCGGGTCTCGGCAACCATCCGCCGCATGACAGGACTCGTACGCAGCCGCCGAGGACGCGTACCGGGAAACGATCCGTACTTCGCCATGCAACGAGGCTACGCCGAACGGCCCCCCACCTTTGCCGACGAGACGTCGGGCCGCCCCGCACCCGGCGCGGTGGCTGGGCGGGGGGCGTTCGCGCAACCCGGCCTGACGGGGCACCGCCTGCGCCCACCCGTGCCGCCCCAGGCGGCACGCATGCCCGCAGCTGGGGCGGGCACGGCCGACCGCCCCAGCATTCCGCGCACCCGCAGTCGCCCACGCGCCCGGACGGCCCGGCGTCCTGCCGCGCACGCGACCACGCACCCGCACTCGCCCACGGCGGGAAGGGGACGCGGTGGGGGTGTCCGCCCGCAGCGGTTGTCGCGTCAACACCGGCACCTCCGTGATCGACCGAGCCGCGACGTTCCGAGGACGGACACCCCCACCGCGGCCCCGACCCACCCCACACCGAAGGCGCTACGCGCACCCCCACCCACCCGCGCCCCCCGCCGGGAGGCATCCCCCGAATGCGCCCCACGACCCCCGGGTCCAAGCTGAAAGAACAAGCCCCCCGAGCACCCCGACGGGGAGGACCCCATGACGACCGCCCACCACCCTCACCCCCACCACCCCCACGACACCCCCGCCCTGTTCGCCCTCTCCGACATCCTCGGCCCGGTCCTACGCCCCACGGACGACGGCTACGCTGACGAAGTCACCGGCTTCAACCTGTCCGCCCGCCACATCCCGGACGTGGTCGTCGGCGCCACCACCCCCGGCGACATAGTCGCCGCGATGCGCTGGGCCGCGGCCACAGACACCCCCGTAGCCGTCCAGGGCACCGGCCACGGCGCCAACTTCCCGATCGACAACGGCCTCCTGATCAACACGTCCCGCATGACGGACGTACAGATCAACCCGACCCAACGCACCGCAACCATCGCCGCGGGCGCGAAATGGCGCCACGTCCTGGACGCCGCCGCCCCCTACGGCCTGGCCGCCCTCAACGGCTCCTCCACAGACGCCGGCGTGATCGGCTACACCCTCGGCGGCGGCCTCCCGATCCTCGGCCGCGCCTACGGATACGCCTCCGACCTGGTCCGCTCCTTCCACGTCGTCACCCCCGACGGCACCCTCCGCGAAACGGACGCGACCCACGAACCGGAATTGTTCTGGGCCCTGCGCGGCGGCAAGGGCAACGTAGGCGTGGTCACCTCACTCGTGACCGACCTGATCCCCCTGACCCGCATCCTCGGCGGCGGCATCTACTGCGCCGGCGACCACGCGGAACCCCTCCTCCGGGCCTGGGCCGACTGGACGACCACCGTCCCCACCCAGATGTGCTCGGCGTTCACCCTCCTCCGCCTCCCCCCGCTCCCGGCGATCCCCGAACCCCTGCGCGGCCGCTTCTGGGCCCGAGTGGCGATCGCCTGGACCGGCGACCCGGCCGACGGCCGACGCCTCCTCGACCCGATCCGTTCCGCCGCCCCCGTCGTGTTCGACACGGTCGACGAAATGGACTACACCGACGTGGACTCGATCTACGCGGAACCCCAGGACCCGCTCCCCGCAAGGGAGTCGTGCGCCCTGCTGGCGGAACTCACCCCGGAAGCCGTCGACACCCTCCTAGCCCACGCAGGCCCGGCCGCACCCCCCGACTACCCCCTGCTGATAGTCGAACTCCGCCACATGGGAGGCGCGTTGGCCCGCACGACCGCCACAGAGGACGCGATCTGCGCCCGCGACGCGAGCCACCTACTGGAAACAGTCGCGGTGATCCCCAACCCAGAAGCAGCCGAGGCAGTAGAAACAGCCACGGCCGCCCTCAACACCGCCATGGCCCCCTACGGCACCGGCCGCTCCATGGTCAACATCCACGGCCGCCCCGGCAGCGAATCCGACCGAGCCCGAGCCTGGACCCCCGAGGTCTACAACCGCCTACGCCAGGACAAGGCCACCTACGACCCCAAAAACCTCCTACGCTACGGCCACACGGTGACCCCAACGCCTGCATAGACAGCTCAAGCTGCGGGCATGCGTGCCGCCTGGGGCGGCACGGGTGGGCGCAGGCGGCACCCCGCCAGCGCCGGGCCGCGCGACCCACCCGCCCTCAGCCACCACGCCGGGTAACAGCTACGTCGTACGCCGCCGACGCGCCCCCGGCCGCCGCTCACTCGGCCGAGTCACCGCATCCCCCGCCTCCAACGCCGCAGCCCGCCGCCGCATCCCAAAGTCCGCCAACGCCTCAGCCAACTTGTGCACAGACGGCTCCGGAGCCATCACATCCACCCGCAGCCCATGCTCCTCAGCGGTCTTCGCCGTAGCAGGCCCAATACAAGCGATCACCGTCACGTTGTGCGGCTTCCCGGCGATACCGACCAGATTCCGCACCGTAGAAGAAGACGTGAACAACACCGCATCGAACCCGCCCCCCTTGATCGCCTCCCGAGTCTCCGCAGGCGGCGGCGACGCCCGCACGGTCCGATAGGCCGTCACGTCGTCAACCTCCCACCCAAGCTCGATGAGACCCGCAACCAGCGTCTCGGTAGCGATATCGGCCCGCGGCAGGAACACCCGATCAATCGGATCGAAGACCGGGTCATAAGGCGGCCAGTCCTCAAGCAACCCCGCCGCCGACTGCTCCCCACTCGGCACCAGATCCGGCTTCACACCAAACGCGACCAACGCCTTCGCGGTCTGCTCCCCCACCGCGGCAACCTTGATCCCCGCAAAGGCGCGCGCATCGAGCCCGTACTCCTCGAACTTCTCGCGCACGGCCTTGACCGCGTTCACGGACGTAAATGCGATCCACTCGTACCGCCCGGTCACCAGCCCCTTGACCGCCCGCTCCATCTGCTGAGGCGTCCGCGGCGGCTCGACGGCGATCGTCGGCACCTCGTGCGGCACGGCCCCGTACGACCGCAGTTGGTCGGAGAGCGACGCCGCCTGCTCCTTCGTACGCGGAACGAGCACCTTCCAGCCGAACAACGGCTTGGACTCGAACCACGACAGCTGCTCACGCTGAGCCGCGGCGGAACGCTCCCCGACCACGGCTATCACGGGCCGCGCGCCCTCGGGCGAGGGCAGCACCTTCGCCTGCTTCAGGGTCTGCGCGATGGTCCCCAGCGTGGCGGTCCACGTCCGCTGCCGAGTGGTCGTACCGGCGACCGTGACCGTCATCGGCGTATCGGGCTTACGCCCCGCCGAAACCAGCTCACCGGCAGCAGCCCCCACCGAATCCAGCGTCGTCGACACGACGACCGTGCCGTCCGACGCACCGACCTCGGTCCAGCACCGCTCCGACGCGGTCCGCGCATCCACGAACCGCACATCGGCGCCCTGCGCGTCCCGCAGCGGGACACCGGCGTACGCGGGCACCCCGACGGCGGCCGCGACACCCGGCACGACCTCGAACGGAACACCCGCGGCGGCGCAGGCGAGCATTTCCTCGGCGGCGTACGTATCCAGTCCCGGGTCCCCCGAGACCGCACGCACGACCCGCCTGCCGCCCCGCGCGGCCTCCATGACAAGATGTGCGGCATCCCGCACGGCGGGGGCGCCAGCGGTTGTTGACTGACCGTCAACAACCGTTAGTTGAGGCGTGCCTGTGCCCGGATGCGGGTCCGACGAAGGACCCGGATCCGTGTTCACGACGGCGACGCCCGATCTGGCGTGAGCGCGTACGACGTCGAGCACCTCGTGCTCGGCGACGAGAACGTCCGCGTTCGCCAGCGCCTCGACGGCGCGCAGAGTCAGTAGTCCCGGATCTCCGGGTCCGGCACCCAGGAAGGTGACGTGCCCGTGTTCCGGACCGGCGGGAAGGGTGGTGGGGCTCAATGTGCTCGCTCCCCCATCAGACCGGCC
Organism: Streptomyces sp. NBC_00457; assembly: GCF_036014015.1. Taxonomy (NCBI): domain Bacteria; kingdom Bacillati; phylum Actinomycetota; class Actinomycetes; order Kitasatosporales; family Streptomycetaceae; genus Streptomyces; species Streptomyces sp. NBC_00457. Next base: position 4,834,254 of record NZ_CP107905.1, read on the forward strand.
GCGCCCTGGGCAAGCATCTCGGCCGCGAGTTCACGGCCGAGCGCCATTGCTTGGTCGTATGTCTCGGGCACGGGACCGGTGGTGGACAACTGCACCATCCGCGAGCCGTCGGTCGTGCCGACGACGCCGCGCAGGCGCATTTCCTTGACAATCTGCCCGTCGGCCAGAAGGTCGGCCAGCGCACCCACAGGTGCGCTGCAACCGGCCTCCAGGGCGGCGAGCAGTGACCGCTCGGCGGTCACGGCGACCCGCGTGAACGGGTCGTCGAGCTCCGCGAGCGCGGCGATCAGGTCCGCGTTGTCCGCGGCACATTCGATCGCGAGTGCTCCCTGGCCGGGAGCGGGCAAAACTGTGTCGACCGAAAGGAAATCAGTCACTTCATCGATACGGCCGATCCGGCTGAGCCCGGCCGCGGCCAGCACCACCGCATCGAGCTCACCATCGCGCACATACCCCACGCGTGTATCCACGTTCCCGCGAATCGCAACCGTCTCGATATCCAGCCCATGGGTGCGGGCGTACCCGTTCAGCTGGGCCATCCGCCGCGGCGAACCCGTACCGATGCGCGCCCCGCGCGGCAGGTCGGTGAACTTCAGCGCGTCCCGGGCGACGATCACGTCCCGCGGGTCCTCGCGCTCGGGGACGGCGGCCAGCGCCAGCTCGTCCGGCTGCCCCGTCGGCAGGTCCTTCAGCGAATGAACCGCGAAGTCGACCTCCCCCTTGAGCAGCGCCTCCCGCAGCGCCGTCACGAAGACACCCGTGCCGCCGATCTGCGCGAGCTGCTCACGGGAGACATCGCCGTACGTGGTGATCTCGACCAGCTCGACGGGCCGTCCGGTCACCTGGCTCACGGCCTGTGCCACTTGCCCGGACTGGGCCATGGCGAGTTTGCTTCGCCTGGTCCCCAGCCTCAGTGCCTTGTCCTCACTCATGCCGAGCCTCGGTCTTTCTTGCTGGTGCTGTCCTCGGCACGCGAGACGGAGGCCACCGTCTCCTGGTCGAGGTCGAACAGGGTCCGCAGGGCGTCCGCGTACCCGGCGCCGCCGGGTTCTGCCGCGAGCTGCTTGACCCGTACGGTCGGCGCGTGCAACAGCTTGTCGACGACGCGCCGCACGGTCTGTGTGATCTCCGCCCGGTGCTTGTCGTCGAGGCCGGGCAGCCGGCCCTCCAGACGCGCGATCTCGGTGGCCACGACATCGGCGGCCATCGTCCGCAGCGCGACCACGGTCGGCGTGATGTGCGCCGCTCGCAGCGCCGCCCCGAACGCCGTCACTTCGTCGGAGACGATACGGCGGACCTGGTCGACGTCGGCCGCCATCGGAGCGTCCGCGGAGGCCTCCGCCAGCGACTCGATGTCCACCAGCCGCACCCCGGCGAGCCGGTGCACGGCCGCGTCTATGTCACGCGGCATCGCCAGGTCCAGCAGGAACAGCACCGGCTCGGGCCGCGGCACGACCGCCACCGGCTCGGGCCTGCGCCGCTCGGGGATCCGCCCGGCGGTGGCCGCGGTCGCGGCGAGCGCGATGATCAGCTCGGCGTCGGCCTCGGCACGGCGGGCGGCTTCCCGGTGGTCGATGGTGCCGTTGTCCACCCAGGTGGCGTGCTGCTCCAGCGTGGCCGCGTCCATACCGGCCACGGCGGCCTCGCCCATGAGGGAGAACCCGGGCTGCACGGCGGCAAGATCAAGCGGACAGTTCTCGTCGCCGCCCGCCAAGCTGCGGGTAGACGTGCCGCTTGGCGCGGCACGGGTGGGTGCAGGCGGCACCCCGTCAACGCCGGGCTGCGCGACGCCCCCACGGCCCTCCATCGCCGCAGCGATCGTCTCCGCCGCCAGCACCAGCCCCGTAGCCCCCGTGCACGACACGGCAACGTCGGCACGTGTCAGCTCGACCGGCACCGACTCCATCGGTACCGCGCGGGCCACCACGCCCGTGTCGTCCCCCTCGGCGAGGATCTCGGCGAGCCGCTCGGCACGGTCGTACGTACGGTTGGCGATCACGATCTCGGCGACCCCCGCACGCGCGAGCGTCGCCGCGGCCAGCGAGGACATCGAGCCCGCGCCGATCACCAGGGCCTTCTTGCCGCGGGCCCAGCCGTCGACCGGCTTGCCGACGGCCAGCTGCTCCAGGCCGAAGCTGACCAGCGACTGGCCCGCACGGTCGATGCCGGTCTCGGAGTGGGCGCGCTTGCCGACCCTGAGCGCCTGCTGGAACAGGTCGTTGAGCAGCCGGCCGGCGGTGTGCAGCTCCTGGGCCGTCGCGAGGGAGTCCTTGATCTGGCCGAGGATCTGGCCCTCGCCCACGACCATCGAGTCCAGCCCGCAGGCCACCGTGAAGAAGTGGTGGACGGCCCGGTCCTCGTAGTGCACGTACAGGTAAGGAGTGAGTTCCTCGAGGCCGACCCCGCTGTGCTGGGCGAGCAGCGTGGACAGCTCGGCGACGCCCGCGTGGAACTTGTCCACGTCCGCGTACAGCTCGATGCGGTTGCAGGTGGCCAGGACAGCGGCCTCGGTGGCCGGCTCGGCGGCGACGGTGTCCTGCAGCAGCTTGATCTGGGCGTCCGCGGACAGCGCGGCCCGCTCCAGGACGCTGACCGGAGCGCTGCGGTGACTCAGCCCGACGACGAGGAGACTCATGCCGGCATCACGGCGGGTACGTCCCCGTCCGGTCCCTTGTCGGCGGACTCGCCGCGCACGGCGGCAACCGCTCCGGCGCTCTCGGCCGCCGCGGCCTCCTCGCCGGCCTTGCGCTGCTCGTGGAAGGCGAGGATCTGCAGCTCGATGGAGAGGTCGACCTTGCGTACGTCGACGCCGTCCGGGACGGACAGCACGGTCGGCGCGAAGTTCAGGATGGAGGTGATGCCGGCGGCGACGAGCCGGTCGCAGACCTGCTGGGCGACGCCCGGCGGGGTGGTGATGACCCCGATCGAGACGCCGTTGTCGGAGATGATCCGCTCTATGTCGTCGCTGTGCTGGACGGTGATCCCGGCGATCTGCTTGCCGGCCATCTCCGGATCGGCGTCGATGAGCGCGGCGACCCGGAAGCCACGGGAGGCGAACCCGCCGTAGTTGGCGAGGGCGGCGCCGAGGTTACCGATACCGACGATGACGACCGGCCAGTCCTGGGTCAGGCCGAGTTCGCGGGAGATCTGGTAGACGAGATACTCGACGTCGTAGCCGACACCACGGGTGCCGTACGAGCCCAGATACGAGAAGTCCTTGCGCAGCTTGGCGGAGTTGACCCCCGCCGCGGCCGCCAGCTCCTCGGAGGAGACCGTGGGGACCGAGCGCTCCGACAGTGCGGTCAGCGCGCGGAGGTACAGCGGAAGCCGGGCGACGGTGGCCTCGGGAATCCCTCGGCTACGGGTCGCCGGTCGGTGAGTTCGGCCAGTTGCCACGGTGCTCCTGCGGGTAGAGCGGGGCTGCAGGCGGTCACACGTCCCTGGACCGCCCCGTCGAAAGCAGGCTATGTCTTTGTGAACGCGTGCACAAAGATGGTGTCCGATTTGCCCGGCCAACGTGACCGGGGTCACGCGCCGCTCGTTCCGGGCCGCCACGGGGGTCAAAACCGAACACTCTCCTCAACGATCCCCACCCCCGAGACCAGGTCGCCGTCGATCCTAAGCCAGTTTCCGGCCGACTTGGACTGGTCGGTCAGTGCTTGGCCAGAGCCTTGCGGAGCCGGTCCTCGTTCACCCGCCAGAACGTGTGCTGCTCCCCGTCGACCAGGACGACCGGAATCTGCTCCCAGTACTGGTCATGGAGTCGGGGGTCCTGGGTGATGTCCTTCTCCTCCCAGGGAACACCCAGCTCCGCACAGACCTTCTCGACCACCAGCTGTGCGTCATCACACAGATGGCAGCCGGGCTTGCGAATGAGGGTGACGAGCCGGGCACGGGCGGCGGGCCGACGGAAGACAGGACTCATACGGCCATTCTCCCGCCACGACGACCACCGTTTAACTGTGCGGTCGCGGAGAGTTCACAGCCACCAAACCTCCCGACTCCGGAACCACCGAACAGACTGGCTATGCTCACGCCATGGCCGCTCTTGGATGGCTCACTCCCCGTAGGCGCTCCGCCACCGCCCGGAGCGTGTTGGCAGGCGAGGCGTCGGCAGAAGCCGCACGCAAGTCCACGCAGGAGCAGGAACCGCCGCCGTCCGCCGAAAAGGACAAGGACAAGGGAGAACCGGAGTTCCCCGTCCTCGGCGACGACAAGGCCGCCGCGTTCTTCGACCTCGACAACACCGTGATGCAGGGCGCCGCGCTCTTCCACTTCGGGCGCGGGCTCTACAAGCGGAAGTTCTTCGAGACCCGCGATCTCGCGAAGTTCGCCTGGCAGCAGGCATGGTTCAGGCTGGCCGGGGTCGAGGACCCCGAGCACATGCAGGACGCCCGCGACTCCGCCCTGTCCATCGTCAAGGGCCACCGGGTGGCCGAACTGATGACGATCGGCGAGGAGATCTACGACGAGTACCTGGCCGACCGCATCTGGCCCGGCACCCGCGCGCTCGCCCAAGCACACCTGGACGCGGGCCAGAAGGTGTGGCTGGTGACGGCGGCACCGGTCGAGATCGCCACGGTCATCGCCCGCCGCCTGGGCTTCACGGGCGCACTGGGCACGGTCTCCGAGTCGGTGGACGGCGTCTACACGGGCAAGCTGGTCGGCGAACCCCTGCACGGCCCGGCAAAGGCGGAGGCGGTACGCGCCCTGGCCGCGGCGGAAGGCCTCGACCTCACCCGCTGCGCCGCCTACAGCGACTCCCACAACGACATCCCGATGCTCTCCCTCGTCGGCCACCCCTACGCCATCAACCCCGACACCAAGCTCCGCAAACACGCCCGCCAACTCGACTGGCGCCTCCGCGACTACCGCACCGGCCGCAAGGCCGCCAAGGTCGGCATCCCAGCAGCAGCCGGCGTAGGCGCGGTAGCAGGCGGCACAGCAGCAGCCATCGCCCTGAGCCGCCGCAGGCGCTAGCACCTCCCGCCCAGCTGCGGGCAGTCGTGCCGCCTGGGGCGGCACGGGTGGGCGCAGGCGGCACCCCGTCAGCGCCGGGCCGCGCGACCCACCCCCGCCCAGCCCCCACGCCGCGCAACGCCCGAACGCCGGGCAATCCAGTGGTCGTACCCCCACACCGCCCCACCCAGTCCCGTTGGCTGCACACGGCCACAACACGCCCCGCTCCTGACCGGAACCCGACCACACACGATCAACAACCGGTCACTGTGCGGCACTTGATCGACCGTCAATCGGTTACAGAAGCGACGGAATCGATGATTTGAGCAACTGGGCGTAGCAATGCCTGCACGAAGCGTTATTCTCCTCAGACGCAATCCGGTACCCCTCCGTCGCTACGACGGGTGAACGGTCCCGCACTGCACGTGATGGAAGCTCTGCCTCTGGGAGTCCCGTGTACCCACACGTCGGGGTTGACGCCTCGGGCCTGGCTACGCTGCGCGCAACGGTCCTCGACCTGTTGCGCGGCTTCGTCCCCACCGCGTACGCCGTCCCCGCCCTCGCCGTAGCCACAGCGCCGGTCGGCCCGTGCTACGCGCTTGCCGACGGCACCGCCGCCGTCGGCAGACGAGGGCGTTCGGCCGGTGCCACCACCGCTCGCCGCCCGGCCGCGGACAGCGACAGCGCCCGCATGATGGACCTCGTCGAGCGCGCACAGGCCGGCGAGGCCGATGCCTTCGGGCGTCTCTACGACCAGTACAGCGACACCGTCTATCGGTACATCTACTACCGGGTGGGAGGTAAGGCGACCGCCGAGGACCTTACGAGCGAGACCTTTCTGCGGGCACTCAGAAGAATCGGCACCTTCACCTGGCAGGGACGGGACTTCGGGGCATGGCTCGTGACCATCGCCCGCAACCTCGTCGCCGATCACTTCAAGTCCAGCCGGTTCCGGCTGGAGGTGACCACCGGGGAAATGCTCGACGCCAACGAGGTCGAGCGCTCACCCGAGGATTCGGTGCTCGAATCCCTCTCCAACGCCGCACTGCTCGATGCCGTGCGCCGACTCAATCCCCAGCAGCAGGAGTGCGTCACGCTCCGCTTCCTGCAGGGCCTCTCCGTCGCCGAGACCGCCCGCGTCATGGGCAAGAACGAGGGCGCGATCAAGACCCTCCAGTACCGTGCCGTCCGCACACTTGCCCGGCTCCTCCCGGACGACGTCCGCTGACCGCCCGTACACGCTCAGCCATCTCCAACTCACCTACAGCGACGTTCCGTTGACTCCACCGTCGGATCATCCATCGTCCGTAACCCAAGTGCCACGCCGCTCGTTGTGCGGGATGCAGGCTCCCTGTGGTCACTCCCCGACCGTCTTCGATCACTCGATCGTGTGGATTCGGTCAGGGGGTGCAACCCTCAGGACCCCCTGGGGAGTCGACCGTCATGACGAGAGGAGGTGCCGCCAGTGATCGCGAACGTATCGGCGCACCGGCGGGCGAACGCCTTCGCCCAGGCCCTGGAGGAGTCCGACCGGGGCCCGGCGGCCGAGCAGTCAGAGGCACCACCGGCAGAGGCTGCTGCGGAACAGACCGAGCAAGGGCGCCTGCTGGCCCTCACGACCGGTCTCGGCGAGCTGCCCAAGCCGGTGATGGACCCCGAGGTCAAGGTCGTCCAGCGGGCCCAGCTGGTGGCCGCCATGGAGGCCATGCTCCAAGAGGGTTCCGTGGGCGGCGGGGCGACCGCGCCCGCGATGCCGGGGCAGCGGTCCCATCGAGGGCGCGGTACCCATCGGGCGAGCCCGCTGGGCAAGTTGCGGCCACGCACCCGGCTGGCCAAGGGGCTGACCGCCGGCGGGCTCAGCGTCGGGGTGGCCGCCGGTGCCTTCGGTGGCGTCGCCGCCGCGAGTTCCGAGGCACTTCCCGGCGACTCGCTCTACGGGCTCAAGCGCGGCATAGAGGATTTCAAGCTCAACTACCTGGCCGACGGGGACGACGAGCGCGGCCGTTCCTACCTCGACCAGGCCTCGACCAGGCTCAGCGAGGCCCGGCGCCTGATGGAGCGCGACCGCAGCGGCCAGCTCGACCACGAGTCGGTCGGCGCGATCCGCCGTGCCCTGTCCGGTATGACGCACGACGCCTCGGAGGGCCACCGCCTGCTGAGCGCGGCTTACGAGCGCGACCCGGCATCCCTGGGCCCCATCCAGGCCCTCTCCACCTTCTCGAGTTCGCACCGCGACGCCTGGGGCGCGCTGCGCGAGCGGCTTCCCGTGCAACTGGGAGACGTCAGCGAGCAGGTGTCGTCGGTCTTCGACGCCATAGACGAAGAGGTCGCCCCGCTGCAGTCCCTGCTTCCGCAGCCTCCCACCGACGGGGGCGGCGGCGACGGTGAGCGGCAGGGCACCGGATCCACGTCCACCGGCTCCTCCGGCGCCGATCGGTCCGCGCCACCGAGCGCGGGCAGCGGCACATCGGACCGAGGCGGCGCCGGCGACACCAAGCCCAGCAAGCCGTCCGAATCCGACACCGAGAGCGACGGCCTGCTCGGCGGCAGCACAGGCGGCCTGCTCGACCCGCCGAAGAACACCGGCACCGCCACCCCGTCCGGCAGCAGCACCCCGAGCACCGAGCCGGACGTCACCCTTCCGCCGCTGCTCCCGGGCCTACTGCCCGGTCTCGGCATCGAAGGCGAGGACGTCGAGTAGGGGGTACGGCAGTAGTACGACGACGGGGGCGCCCTTCTCACAAGGGGCGCCCCCGTCGTCGTACGAACGTTTCCTCAGTCAGAAGAAGTCCGTCAGAAGAAGACCGAGCGGCGCTGCACCAGCAGTTTGTAGAGGGTGTGCTGGATCTGCTCCCTGACCTGGTCGGTCAGGTTGAACATCAGCATGGGATCCTCCGCCGCCTCCGGAGGATAGCCGTCCGTGAGGATCGGCTCGCCGAACTGGATCGTCCACTTCGTCGGCAGCGGGACCGCGCCCAGCGGGCCGAGCCACGGGAAGGTCGGCGTCAGCGGGAAGTACGGGAAGCCGAGCACCCGGGCCAGGGTCTTGGCGTTGCCGATCATCGGGTAGATCTCCTCCGCCCCGACGATCGAGCACGGGATGATCGGGGTGCCCTGGCGCAGTGCCGTGGAGACGAAGCCGCCGCGGCCGAAGCGCTGGAGCTTGTAGCGCTCGCTGAAGGGCTTGCCGATGCCCTTGAAGCCCTCCGGCATCACACCGACCAGTTCGCCCTGGGCCAGCAGCCGTTCGGCGTCCTCGGCGCAGGCCAGGGTGTGGCCGAGCTTGCGGGCCAGTTCGTTGATCACCGGCAGCACGAAGACCAGATCGGCCGCCAGGAGGCGCAGGTGACGGCCGGCCGGGTGGTGGTCGTGCACGGCGACCTGCATCATCAGGCCGTCCAGCGGGACCGTGCCGGAGTGGTTGGCGACGATCAGGGCGCCGCCGTCCGTGGGGATGTTCTCGACACCCTTCACCTCGACCCGGAAGTACTTCTCGTACACCGGGCGCAGCAGGGACATCAGGACATGGTCGGTGAGTTCCTGGTCGTAGCCGAAGTCGTCGACCTCGTAGTCCCCCGTCAGCCGGCGGCGCAGGAAGGCCAGGCCGCCCGCGATGCGCCGCTCCAGGCCGCCGTCGTCCTTGGGCCGCTGCGGCGGCTGTTCCTCACGCGTCACAGGGACATCATCCTGCTCGAGCGCCCGCCCGGGCAGGGGCTGGACCTCACGGACCAGTGCGGGTTCACCGCTCTTGCGCCGGCTCCCCGAACTGGTCCGGCGCCGCGGCGGCCGCTGTACGGCGCTCCCGCGGGACCGGTCGTCGTCGAACGGAATGACCTTGGCATCCGCCATCGTTGATGCGCTCCTCAGTTGGCGCTCTGCGTCGGGGGGTGGCCGCTGCCCGGGAAAGGCAGCGCGGCGATCCGGTCGACAGCCCCCGCGAGGGCCTCCGGGGGCAGGAGTCCGGGACCGTGACTGCGCGCGAACTCCGCGAAGGTCTCGGCGGTCGTGTACTTCGGCTTGAATCCGAGCGTCTCCCGCATCTGGTCCGTCGCCACGACCCGGCCGTGGGTCAGCAGCCGGATCTGCTCGGGCGAGAAGTCCGTCATCCCCAGCGTACGCACCGCCGAGCCCGCCCAGGTGACGGCGGGCAGCAGCAGCGGCAGGGTGGGCCGCCCGAGCCGCCTGGAGCACTGGGAGAGCAGCAGGACGCCGTCGCCGGCGATGTTGAAGGTGCCGCTGTTGAGGGTGCCGCGCTCCGGCTCGTGCGAGGCGATCCGCAGGACGTCGATCACGTCGTCCTCGTGCACGAACTGCAGCCGGGGGTCGTAGCCGAACACGGTCGGCAGGATCGGCAGCGAGAAGTACGAGGCGAGCGGGGTGTCGGCGGTGGGGCCGAGGATGTTGGCGAACCGCAGCACACACACGGCGACGTCCGGCCGCCGGCGCGCGAAGCCCCGTACATAGCCCTCGACCTCGACCGTGTCCTTCGCGAAGCCGCCGCTGGGCAGGGACTTCGGCGGGGTCGTCTCGGTGAAGACGGCAGGATCGCGCGGCGCGGACCCGTACACATTCGTACTGGACTTCACGACGAGCCGTTTGACGCTGGGCGACTTCTGACAGGCACCCAGCAGCTGCATCGTCCCGATGACGTTGGTCTCCTTGACCGTCGCCCGGCTGCCGCTGCCGAGCGCGGTGGCCGTCACATCCATGTGGACGACCGTGTCGGCGGCCGTCTCGGCGAGCACGCGCGCGATGGTCGGCTGCCGGATGTCGGCCTGGATGAAGTCGGCGCCGCCCAGGTGATGCGCGGGCGGGACCGCGTCCACGGCGACCACCCGGTCCACCTGTGGGTCACGCTGGATCCGTCGTACGAACCGGCCCCCCAGCTGACGGGCCACTCCGGTCACGAGCACGACCTTCCCCAAGATCAGCGCCTTCCTTCCAGGAATCGTCCTGCCCCGACACACCGCTGCTCGTTACCCTGCCGTGTTCCCCGTGTGTCGCCAACTTAGCGGCTCGATGTTGCGCTGTGATGACCACCCAATGCACGAAGTGACGGCATCCACAGACGTACGAACAGACCAAGCCATGTGAAACACCGGCGTACGCACAGAACACCTGGGCCTGTGGAGACACACGTGGCCCCCCACCGGGTGCGGTGGGGGGCCACGGTCACGCTCTCGCGACGTCTTCTGCGCCGTCCGTAGTCCTCGTCCTCGCGGACGGGCGGACTACTTCTTGTTACGACGCTGAACGCGCGTGCGCTTGAGCAGCTTGCGGTGCTTCTTCTTAGCCATCCGCTTGCGCCGCTTCTTGATAACAGAGCCCACGACTACCCTCGCTCACTTCTCATCACTCGGCGTTTGGGCGCCATGGGCCCATACGACCTACGAGGGGCTAGCCTACCCGTCCGAGCGCTGAGGTCGTAATCGAGGGGGCCGGGCAGATCCAATGGTGCCCTGAGGATCTCCCCGGACCACCGTCGTCAGGCGGTTTCCACCCCCACGTAGCTCTCGCGGAGGTACTCGTGAACCGCGTTCTCGGGGACGCGGAAGGACCGCCCCACCCGGATCGCAGGCAGATGACCACTGTGCACCAGTCGGTACACGGTCATCTTCGACACTCGCATCACCGAGGCGACTTCCGCCACGGTAAGGAACTGAACCTCGCTCAGAGGCCTCTGCTCAGCAGCCATGACACACCTGAACCTTCCGCACTCGACCGACGGCCACCGGCTTCCCCTTCCGGTGACTCTTCGTCGCTGCGTGCTCACTCCCCAATGTAGGGGCGGGTGATGCGAGTGGGGAAGAGGTGCACCCATCGGCGGCCTACTGTGACAGACACGCTCGATTGAGTACGTAGCGGGTAAGCGGCAGGTAGTAATCAGACCGCACAGCGTCATCAAGTGGAACGACGACGGACACGGACCCCTCGGCCTCCCCCACGAAGAGCGCGGGGTCATCGGTATCCGCAAGACCAATGGCCTCAAACCCCAGCTGACCTGCTCCGCAGACCCACCCGTGATCCCCGATCACCAACTCGGGCAACGGCCCGCCGGCCTCGGCCGCCGCCGCCAGCGCGGTACGAACCGGGAGCGGTGAGTGCGTGTGTGCGCCGGTCTCACAACCGGAGCGGAAGGCATCCGGTTCTCGCATCAGCGCGACTCCTCGTACGTAGTCAAGGTTGTACGTGCGTAGACCGAACCGGGTCGTTATGTCGACACAGCGACCCTGCGCCGGTGTGAGTACGGCACATCCCGCCGCCGACAAAGCGTCTGCCAAGGCCGCGTAGAACCCGAGCAGACGGTGCGGATGCCCGGTACCGAACAGCACAGGCGCGCCACGCTCCGCGACGGCCCCGATCCGATCGGCGAAGGCATCAAGCGCGTCCAAAGTCAGCCCAGGATCGATCACATCAGGCCCGTCCACACACCCCAAATCATCCGAAACCCCACACTTCTCCGCCATCAACCCAACCAATTCCCGCACCCCCCAAGCCCACTCAGGATCAATCCCGATCAAAACCCGAGGATCCCGAGCCGCAAACAACCGATAACTCCGCAGACTCTCCTCCCGAGAAGTAGCCACCACCCCAGCCAACCGAGCAGCCAACAGATGCGCACGCAGTGCACCGGTACTCAACACGGGAGCGATGCTGACGGACGAGCGTGATGGCCGTCAGGGGAACGGAGGAAGACCGCACAGTTGGCGTAGCGGAGACCATCCCGGCGCTGCCTGACACACGAAGCCCACCCACAGCCGGAAGCCGAGCCCCCTCAGCCACACCCAGGCCATCCGGCGCTAGAGGACGAGCCCATCACAGCCACACCCAGCCCCTCCGACGTACGAGAACGAGACCGCCACAGCCACACCCGGCCGCCGCCGCCGCCGAGCCCACCTCAGCCACCCCCAGCCCGTCCGGCGTTTGAGGACGAGGCCGCAGGCCGATGGGGTGCAGGGGCGAAGCCCCGGTGGGGTGCAGGGGCGAAGCCCCGCAGGGGGTCCAGGGGCGAAGCCCCGCAGGGGGTCCAGGGGCGAAGCCCCGCAGGGGGTCCAGGGGGCGAAGCCCCTTGGCGGGGTCGAAGGGGCGGAGCCCCTTCAGGATGGGACGGGTAGGGGCGGCGGGGGCGAAACCCCTACGCCAGCAACCCCCGCAACGGAAACACAGCCCTCCGCGTAGCCAACACCGCCTGATCCAACCGATCCGCAGGGTCGTACCCCGCCTCCCACGCAGCAAAGCCCACAGGCCACCGCCCATCAGTCATCCGCACAGGCCCCAACTGCCGCGTACGAGCAAACACCTCCCGCCGCCACCCCTCAGGAATCACCGCCTCAGGCTCCACCGCCCGCCCAGCCGCAATCCCCACCAGATGCGTCCACGACCGCGGCACCACATCCACCACCGCGTACCCACCCCCACCCAACGCGACCCACTTCCCCCCGGCGTACTCATGCGCCAACTCATGACAAGCAACCTGCACCGCCCGCTGCGCATCCAGCGAAACCGCCAAATGAGCCAACGGATCCTCGAAATGCGTATCCGCCCCATGCTGAGTCACCAGCACATCCGGCCGAAAGTCCGCAATCAACTCCGGCACAACCGCATGAAACGCCCGCAACCACCCCGCATCCCCGGTCCCCGCCGGCAACGCCACATTCACCGCCGACCCCTCAGCGACCCCCTCCGCCCCCGTCTCCTCAGCCCACCCGGTCTGCGGAAACAAGGTCCGAGGATGCTCATGCAGCGAAATCGTCACAACCCGCGGATCCTCCCAGAACGCCGCCTGCACCCCATCCCCGTGATGCACATCGACATCCACATACGCGACCCGCTCAGCCCCCAGCTCCAGCAACCGAGCAATAGCCAGCGACGCGTCGTTGTAAATACAGAACCCCGACGCACCCCCCGGCATCGCATGATGCAACCCACCCGCGAAGTTCACCGCATGCAGCACATCCCCATGCCACACAGCCTCCGCCGCCCCCACCGACTGCCCGGCGATCAACGCGGACACCTCATGCATCCCGGCGAACGCCGGATCATCGATCGTCCCGATCCCGTACGACCCGTCCGCCGCCCCGGGATCCTCCGACGCCGCCTTCACCGCGGCGATGTAATCCTCCCGATGGACCAGCCGCAACGTCGACTCCCCGGCAGGCTTCGCCGCCACGACCTCCACATCCCGGTCGAGCCCGAACGCACCCACCAGCCCCCGGGTCAGCGCAAGCCGAACCGGATCCATCGGATGCTCCGGACCGAAGTCATAGCCCGTTACTGCCTCGTCCCACATCAGCTGTGCGCGGCCGCTCATGCCCGCCACCGTATCGGTCCGGTTGACTCTCGAACGACCGGGCGTACACCAACGTCACCAGCACCAACACCATCGGCACAAGCATCGCCCCGCGATAGCTCCAGGCATCCCCCAACGCCCCCACCAACGGCGAACCGATCAAGAACCCCACATAGTTGAAGACATTCAGCCGAGCGACGGCCGCATCCGAAGCCCCGGGAAACAACCGCCCGGCCGCCGCAAAGGTCTGCGGCACCAGCACACACAACCCCAGCCCCAACAAGGTGAACCCGAGCATCCCCACCCACGCCCCAGGCGCCACAGCCACCACAGCAAACCCCACAGCAGCCACCACCGCCCCACCCCGTACGACAGCCACGGCCCCGAACCGCCGCACCCCGAAGTCCCCGAGGGCCCGCCCCACCAGCGTCGTCACCATGTAGACGTTGTACGGAACGGTGGCCAGCTCCTCCGAACTCCCCAGCACATCCTCCAGATACTTCGCACTCCAGTTGGAGACGGTCGAGTCCCCGATGTACGCGAAGGTCATCACCAGACACAGCGGCAACAGCACCTTGAAACTGACGGCGCCACCCCCACCCCCCTCGACGTCCGCCCCTTTCCTCTCCGCCACCCCGTCGACGTACCACCGACTCCCCACCAGCGCAGCCGGCAGAAGCACCACCACAACCGGCAGATACGACACGAACAGCGCCAGATCCCAGTGCGCCCCCACCCACGCGAGCGAGGCCCCGAGAATCCCGCCCAGGCTGAACGCGGCATGGAAGCTGAGCATGATGCTGCGCCCGTACGACCGCTGCAGACTCACCCCGAGCATGTTCATCGAGGCGTCCAGCGCCCCCACGGCGAGCCCGAACGCGGCCAGCGCGATGCCCAGTTCAACCGTCCGCTCACCGGCCCCGACCCCGAGCAGCGCGAGGAGCACCACAGGCTGGGACCACCGCAGCACCACACTGGGCCGTATGCGCTTCACCAGCCGCTCGGTCGTGACACTCCCCACCCCGGCGAGAATCGGCACCGCCGCCAGGAAGGCAGGCAGCAGCGCGTCGGAGACGCCGTACCGGTCCTGGATGGCAGGGATGCGCGTCACGAGCAGCGCAAAGGCAACACCCTGAACGAAGAAGCCGAACGCCAACGAGGCCCTACCGCGCCGCAGCACATCAGTCATGGCGGCGAGCGTAGGGCCCAGGCGTACCGCTGGGTATATCAAGCCAAAGATGAATTTCCCTCAAGTTTGCCGGAGGCGGGGTCGGCGGCGAGCAGTCCGGCCAACTCCCCCATCCCGGCGAACACGTGAGTCGCCCCCGACAACCTCGCCACAGGAGTCATGGCGGTGAACCCATACACGTCCATCCCAGCCGCAACCGCCGCCTCCACCCCCAACGGACTGTCCTCCACCACCACACACCGCTCCGGCGCGACCCCCATCCGCTCGGCCGCGTACAGAAACAGATCAGGCGCCGGCTTCCCTCGCCCCACATCCTCCGAACTGAAGATCCGCCCGTCATCGAACCACCGGTCCAACCCGGTCGCCCGATGCCCCACCCGAATCCGCTCATGACTCCCCGACGAGGCCACGCAGTACGGCACCCCCTCCCCCGCAAACTTCTCGAGCACCCCCACGGCCCCGTCCACCGGCTTCAACTCCCGCTCGAACGCCGCGAACACCCGAGCATGAAACACATCATCAAAATCCGCCGGCAACCGCCGCCCGGTCCGTTCCTCCACCAGATCGTGTACGCGGTGCATGGCGGCGCCCATGTAGTCGCGAAGGGAGTCCTCGTACGAGGTCGGATGCCCGAGCTCGGTGAGATAGGCGGCCAACAGCCTGTTGGAGATGGGCTCGCTGTCGACGAGCACTCCATCGTTGTCGAAGATCACGAGGTCATAGCGCATGCCTACGAGCCTAAACCGACCCCGAACGCAGAAAACCCCCGCGCTGAAAAGCACGGGGGTTTTCTCAAGTTTTGTTCGGCGGTGTCCTACTCTCCCACAGGGTCCCCCCTGCAGTACCATCGGCGCTGTAAGGCTTAGCTTCCGGGTTCGGAATGTAACCGGGCGTTTCCCTCACGCTATGACCACCGAAACACTATGAAGTTACGACCGGACACAACACGGTCGTTGCCTCAGAACTAACACAGTGGACGCGAGCAACTGAGGACAAGCCCTCGGCCTATTAGTACCGGTCACCTCCAGCGGTTACCCGCCTTCCAGATCCGGCCTATCAACCCAGTCGTCTCCTGGGAGCCTTAACCCCTCATGGGGGTGGGAACACTCATCTCGAAGCAGGCTTCCCGCTTAGATGCTTTCAGCGGTTATCCCTCCCGAACGTAGCCAACCAGCCATGCCCTTGGCAGAACAACTGGCACACCAGAGGTTCGTCCGTCCCGGTCCTCTCGTACTAGGGACAGCCCTTCTCAATGTTCCTGCGCGCGCAGCGGATAGGGACCGAACTGTCTCACGACGTTCTAAACCCAGCTCGCGTACCGCTTTAATGGGCGAACAGCCCAACCCTTGGGACCGACTCCAGCCCCAGGATGCGACGAGCCGACATCGAGGTGCCAAACCATCCCGTCGATATGGACTCTTGGGGAAGATCAGCCTGTTATCCCCGGGGTACCTTTTATCCGTTGAGCGACGGCGCTTCCACAAGCCACCGCCGGATCACTAGTCCCGACTTTCGTCCCTGCTCGACCCGTCGGTCTCACAGTCAAGCTCCCTTGTGCACTTACACTCAACACCTGATTGCCAACCAGGCTGAGGGAACCTTTGGGCGCCTCCGTTACTCTTTAGGAGGCAACCGCCCCAGTTAAACTACCCATCAGACACTGTCCCTGATCCGGATCACGGACCCAGGTTAGACATCCAGCACGACCAGACTGGTATTTCAACGACGACTCCCCCTGAACTGGCGTCCAGAGTTCACAGTCTCCCAGCTATCCTACACAAGCCGAACCGAACACCAATATCAAACTGTAGTAAAGGTCCCGGGGTCTTTCCGTCCTGCTGCGCGAAACGAGCATCTTTACTCGTAGTGCAATTTCACCGGGCCTATGGTTGAGACAGTCGAGAAGTCGTTACGCCATTCGTGCAGGTCGGAACTTACCCGACAAGGAATTTCGCTACCTTAGGATGGTTATAGTTACCACCGCCGTTTACTGGCGCTTAAGTTCTCAGCTTCGCCACCCCGAAGGATGACTAACCGGTCCCCTTAACGTTCCAGCACCGGGCAGGCGTCAGTCCGTATACATCGCCTTACGGCTTCGCACGGACCTGTGTTTTTAGTAAACAGTCGCTTCTCGCTGGTCTCTGCGGCCACCCCCAGCTCACCGAGTAAATCGGATCACCGGCGATGGCCCCCCTTCTCCCGAAGTTACGGGGGCATTTTGCCGAGTTCCTTAACCATAGTTCACCCGAACGCCTCGGTATTCTCTACCTGACCACCTGAGTCGGTTTAGGGTACGGGCCGCCATAAAACTCGCTAGAGGCTTTTCTCGACAGCATAGGATCATCCACTTCACCACAATCGGCTCGGCATCAGGTCTCAGACTCCTGCCAGGCGGATTTACCTACCTGACGTCCTACACCCTTACCCCGGGACAACCACCGCCCGGGATGGACTACCTTCCTGCGTCACCCCATCACTCACCTACTACAGGTCTGGTTCGCCGGCTCCACCACTCCCCCTTGCCCGAAGGCTCCGGGGCGGCTTCACGGACTTAGCATCGCCCGGTTCAGTGTTAGACGCTTTACAGCGGGTACCGGAATATCAACCGGTTATCCATCGACTACGCCTGTCGGCCTCGCCTTAGGTCCCGACTTACCCTGGGCAGATCAGCTTGACCCAGGAACCCTTAGTCAATCGGCGCACACGTTTCCCACGTGTGAATCGCTACTCATGCCTGCATTCTCACTCGTCAACCGTCCACAACTCGCTTCCGCGGCTGCTTCACCCGGCAGACGACGCTCCCCTACCCATCCCAGCCCCCGTTGGGGGTACATGCTGGAATGACACGACTTCGGCGGTACGCTTGAGCCCCGCTACATTGTCGGCGCGGAATCACTAGACCAGTGAGCTATTACGCACTCTTTCAAGGGTGGCTGCTTCTAAGCCAACCTCCTGGTTGTCTGTGCGACTCCACATCCTTTCCCACTTAGCGTACGCTTAGGGGCCTTAGTCGATGCTCTGGGCTGTTTCCCTCTCGACCATGGAGCTTATCCCCCACAGTCTCACTGCCGCGCTCTCACTTACCGGCATTCGGAGTTTGGCTAAGGTCAGTAACCCGGTAGGGCCCATCGCCTATCCAGTGCTCTACCTCCGGCAAGAAACACACGACGCTGCACCTAAATGCATTTCGGGGAGAACCAGCTATCACGGAGTTTGATTGGCCTTTCACCCCTAACCACAGGTCATCCCCCAGGTTTTCAACCCTGGTGGGTTCGGTCCTCCACGACCTCTTACAGCCGCTTCAACCTGCCCATGGCTAGATCACTCCGCTTCGGGTCTTGAGCGCGCTACTCCACCGCCCTGTTCGGACTCGCTTTCGCTACGGCTTCCCCACACGGGTTAACCTCGCAACACACCGCAAACTCGCAGGCTCATTCTTCAAAAGGCACGCAGTCACGAGAACAAGGCAAGCCTTGTTCCGACGCTCCCACGGCTTGTAGGCACACGGTTTCAGGTACTATTTCACTCCGCTCCCGCGGTACTTTTCACCATTCCCTCACGGTACTATCCGCTATCGGTCACCAGGGAATATTTAGGCTTAGCGGGTGGTCCCGCCAGATTCACACGGGATTTCTCGGGCCCCGTGCTACTTGGGTATTCTTCAAGCGAGCCGTACAGATTTCGACTACGGGGGTCTTACCCTCTACGCCGGGCCTTTCGCATGCCCTTCGCCTATCCATACGGTTTCTGACTCGCCGACCAGCCGGCAGACTGATCAAGAAAAAACCCACAACCCCGTATACGCAACCCCTGCCGGGTCTCACACGCATACGGTTTGGCCTCATCCGGTTTCGCTCGCCACTACTCCCGGAATCACGGTTGTTTTCTCTTCCTGCGGGTACTGAGATGTTTCACTTCCCCGCGTTCCCTCCACATACCCTATGTGTTCAGGTATGGGTGACAGCCCATGACGACTGCCGGGTTTCCCCATTCGGACACCCCCGGATCAAAGCCTGGTTGACGACTCCCCGGGGCCTATCGTGGCCTCCCACGTCCTTCATCGGTTCCTGGTGCCAAGGCATCCACCGTGCGCCCTTAAAAACTTGGCCACAGATGCTCGCGTCCACTGTGCAGTTCTCAAACAACGACCAGCCACCCGTCACGCACCGCTTACGCAATGCTGCACCGGGGCCGGCATCGAGGGGGTTCATTCCCTCAGACACCCAACAGCGTGCCCGGCACCCTCGCCACTCGTGATCAGCTTTCCACGCTCCGAAGAGCAGTACTGGCAGCCCGAGATGACTGAGAGTGCCGAATAATCAACGTTCCACCCATGAGCAACCGTGCGAGACATTTGCTCGCAGTCGGCTATTGCTCCTTAGAAAGGAGGTGATCCAGCCGCACCTTCCGGTACGGCTACCTTGTTACGACTTCGTCCCAATCGCCAGTCCCACCTTCGACAGCTCCCTCCCACAAGGGGTTGGGCCACCGGCTTCGGGTGTTACCGACTTTCGTGACGTGACGGGCGGTGTGTACAAGGCCCGGGAACGTATTCACCGCAGCACTGCTGATCTGCGATTACTAGCAACTCCGACTTCATGGGGTCGAGTTGCAGACCCCAATCCGAACTGAGACCGGCTTTTTGAGATTCGCTCCACCTCACGGCATCGCAGCTCATTGTACCGGCCATTGTAGCACGTGTGCAGCCCAAGACATAAGGGGCATGATGACTTGACGTCGTCCCCACCTTCCTCCGAGTTGACCCCGGCGGTCTCCTGTGAGTCCCCATCACCCCGAAGGGCATGCTGGCAACACAGGACAAGGGTTGCGCTCGTTGCGGGACTTAACCCAACATCTCACGACACGAGCTGACGACAGCCATGCACCACCTGTCACCCGGCCACAAGGGGGGCACCATCTCTGATGCTTTCCGGGCGATGTCAAGCCTTGGTAAGGTTCTTCGCGTTGCGTCGAATTAAGCCACATGCTCCGCTGCTTGTGCGGGCCCCCGTCAATTCCTTTGAGTTTTAGCCTTGCGGCCGTACTCCCCAGGCGGGGAACTTAATGCGTTAGCTGCGGCACCGACGACGTGGAATGTCGCCAACACCTAGTTCCCACCGTTTACGGCGTGGACTACCAGGGTATCTAATCCTGTTCGCTCCCCACGCTTTCGCTCCTCAGCGTCAGTAATGGCCCAGAGATCCGCCTTCGCCACCGGTGTTCCTCCTGATATCTGCGCATTTCACCGCTACACCAGGAATTCCGATCTCCCCTACCACACTCTAGCTAGCCCGTATCGAATGCAGACCCGGGGTTAAGCCCCGGGCTTTCACACCCGACGTGACAAGCCGCCTACGAGCTCTTTACGCCCAATAATTCCGGACAACGCTTGCGCCCTACGTATTACCGCGGCTGCTGGCACGTAGTTAGCCGGCGCTTCTTCTGCAGGTACCGTCACTTGCGCTTCTTCCCTGCTGAAAGAGGTTTACAACCCGAAGGCCGTCATCCCTCACGCGGCGTCGCTGCATCAGGCTTGCGCCCATTGTGCAATATTCCCCACTGCTGCCTCCCGTAGGAGTCTGGGCCGTGTCTCAGTCCCAGTGTGGCCGGTCGCCCTCTCAGGCCGGCTACCCGTCGTCGCCTTGGTGAGCCATTACCTCACCAACAAGCTGATAGGCCGCGGGCCCATCCTTCACCGCCGGAGCTTTCAACCCCCACAGATGCCCGTGGAAGTGCTATCCGGTATTAGACCCCGTTTCCAGGGCTTGTCCCAGAGTGAAGGGCAGATTGCCCACGTGTTACTCACCCGTTCGCCACTAATCCCCACCGAAGTGGTTCATCGTTCGACTTGCATGTGTTAAGCACGCCGCCAGCGTTCGTCCTGAGCCAGGATCAAACTCTCCGTGAATGTATTCCCGGTCATCCGGGTCGACACCACGAGAGCGGAACCGCCGAGCGGAATAAGCCCGACCGTTCACAGCGTCCTCGCTGTGTATTTCTTCAAAGGAACCACGCCCTCTCAAATTGAGAGAGACGGGGTATCAACATATCTGGCGTTGATTTTTGGCACGCTGTTGAGTTCTCAAGGAACGGACGCTTCCTTCGTACTCACCCGAGAAACTCTCTCTCGCGGCTTTCCTCCGGGCGCTTCCCTTCGGTCTTGCGTTTCCGACTCTATCAGATCCTTTCTCGACCTGATCCCCAGTCAGCGGGGTTTGCCTTCCCGGCCGTTGAGCCGTTCCGACGAGTGAGACTTTAGCGGATTCCTGGCTCCCGAGCTAATCGGGGGCTGCGATCTCTCGAACGCGGATTCCTCATTCCGTAAATACGCATACCAATGACGCGACGGCAGAATGATCACTGCTCGTCGAGTAGTGGTTGGTACTTACGGATTGGCTGTCCGGGGACCGACCGGAGTCGGCGCTCACGTCGGACAACTCGGAGAACAGTACGTACCGGGTCTGGGCGTGTCAACTTGGGTCCGCGGCGGGCTGTCGAGGCGTAGCCTGGCCTGCGTGATGACGCGTACGTGTACCCAGCTGTGGTGGGCCGCCTGACGGCGGCCGTACTCACGTATGCAACCAACGGCCGCCGCTTCGGCGGCCGTTCTCGTATCTCCCTCCGGGAGGGTCGGCCGGCCGGGTGCGGCGGTCTCGACCAGGAGGTGGAGAGATGACGCGGGTCTTCAGTGGGGTCAAGCCGACCGGGCATCTGACGCTGGGGAACTATCTGGGAGCCATGCGGCAGTGGGCCGCGGTGGATCAGCATCAGGCGGATGCGCTGTTCTGCATCGTCGACCTGCATGCGCTGACCGTGGATCACGATCCGGCGCGGGTGCGACGGCTCAGTCGGCAGGCGGCGACGCTGTTGCTCGCTGCGGGGCTGGATCCGGCGTTGTGCACCGTGTTCGTGCAGAGCCACGTGGATGAGCATGCGCGGCTGTCGTATGTGCTGGAGTGCGTGGCCACCGACGGTGAGATGCGGCGGATGATCCAGTACAAGGAGAAGGCGGCGCGTGAGCGCGAGCGGGGCGGGAGTGTGCGGCTGTCGTTGCTGACGTATCCCGTGCTGATGGCGGCGGACATCCTGGCGTATGGGACCGATGAGGTGCCGGTGGGGGATGACCAGGTGCAGCATGTGGAGCTGGCGCGGGATCTGGCCGTGCGGTTCAACCAGCGGTACGGGCATACGTTCGTGGTGCCTCGGGCGACGCATCCGAAGGTGGGGGCGCGGGTGATGAACCTGCAGGAGCCGACGTCGAAGATGGGGAAGAGCGAGGACGTCGGGCCGGGGATCGTCTATCTCCTGGATGAGCCCGAGGTGGTGCGGAAGAAGGTCATGCGGGCCGTGACCGACAGCGGGCAGGAGGTCGTGTACGACCGGGAGGGGCGGCCCGGGGTCGCGAATCTGCTGGAGATCCTTGCGGCCTGTACGGGTGGGAACCCGGAGGGCTTGAGCGGTGTATATGAGTCGTATGGCGCGTTGAAGAAGGACACCGCTGACGCCGTGGTGGAGTTCCTCAGGCCCGTACAGGAGAGGCACAAGGAGTTGTGCGCGGATCCTGGTCATGTGGAGGGGGTGTTGCGGGATGGGGCTGAGAAGGCACGGGCGATGGCGCGGCCGACTGTGGATACCGCCTACCGCGCGATCGGGCTGCTGCCGCCTGCCTGAGATAGCCAGGCGGCTGTCGTCCTAGGTCCCGTCCTTTAGTCCTTTAGTCCCGGCTGTCTCCCTTCGCCTTGCCACTCCGGCCAGGGCTAGTGCGAGGGGGCCCGGGGTCAGGAGGGCGAGCGGCAGCATCATCCAGGCGCAGAGTGCAGCTGTGGCCACCGCGAGCAGGACCAGGGCGCTGCCCGCGGGGTCACGTGCTGTGTCGGTGGCGGCTGCGCGGAGTGCCGCCCGCCAGTCGGTGAGGGACTCGGGGCGGGCGCAGGCCCGTAGGGCGACGGTGAGGGCCACTGCTGTGAGTGCTGTGGCCGCTGTGGCGAACAGTCGTGCTCCTGGCAGGCCCGCGCCGGCCAGGGCCAGGTCCGCAATCACCAGCAGGGTGGCGGCCAGGGCGAGTGCGCCCGCGGCCAGGTCGCCGGGGCGCAGGCGTTGGCGGAGCAGGGCGAAGTAGCGGCCGGCGGTGGTGGGTTCGTGGTTGGCCGCGCCCCTGAGTACCGCGCAGGCCGTGGAGAGGGCGGCCGGTGCGGTGATCAGAGGGAGGCAGGTGAGGGTGGTGGCCAGGCCGATGCTGAGGACGTCGGCGAAGAGGGTGGCGCGCGGGCCGAAGAGTTCGCCGGGCTCGCGGTGGGGTGTCGTGCTCATCCCTTGACCCCCGAGGAGGCCATGCCTTCGACGAGGAAGCGTTGGAAGGCGAGGAAGAACAGGACGATCGGGAGGAGGGCGATCACCGACATCGCGAACATGGGGCCGAAGGAGGACTGGCTGGACGCGTCGACGAACTGTCGGAGAGCAAGGGTGAGCGTGAACTTCTCGGGGCTGAAGAGGTAGATGAGCTGGGTGAAGAAGTCGTTCCAGGTCCAGATGAAGGTGAAGATGGCGGTGGTGATCAGGGCGGGGCGGGTCAGCGGGAGGATGACCGAGAAGAAGGTGCGGAAGGGGCCGCAGCCGTCGATCGTCGCCGCTTCCTCGAGTTCTCGTGGCAGACCGCGCATGAACTGGACGATGAGGAAGACGAAGAACGCCTCTGTGGCCAGGAACTTCGGCAGGATCAGCGGCCAGTATGTGTTCACCATGCCGAGTTGGTTGAAGACGATGTACTGCGGGATCAGTACGGCGTGGTGCGGCAGCATGATCGTGGCGATCATGAAGGCGAACAGGGGCCCTCGCATACGGAACTTCAGCCGGGCGAAGGCGTATGCGGCGAGCGAGCAGCTGATGACGTTGCCGAGGACCGCGCCGCCTGCGACGAGCAGGGAGTTGAACAGCAGACGGCTGATGGAGACGTCGTTCACGCCGTCCAGCGCGGTGCTGTAGTTGGACCACTCCAGGTGGGACGGCAGCAGCTTGAGGCTGGTGATCACCTCGTCGGCGGGCTTGAGCGAGGTCGCGAGCAGCCAGACCAGCGGATAGAGCATCACCAGCAGGGCGGCGAGGCAGCCGATGTGCAGGGCGATGCGGTTCAGCGGCAGGCGCCGCCGTGAGTCCGGGTGGGGATCGGTCTTGCGGGGGGCGTCGGTGGCGAGGGTCATCGGGCCCCTCCCTCGGTCTCGTTGGCGTAGAAGACCCAGCTGCGTGAGGTCTTGAAGAGGACGGCGGTGACCAGGCCGATGGCGGCGAGCAGGACCCAGGCCATGGCTGAGGCGTAGCCCATATGGGAGGCGACGAAGCCGCGGTCGTAGAGGTAGAGCGTGTAGAAGAGCGTCGAGTCGGCGGGGCCGCCCTTGCCTGCGCTGATGGCGAAGGCGGGTGTGAAGACCTGGAAGGCCTGGATGGTCTGGAGCACCAGGTTGAAGAAGAGCACCGGGGACAGCATGGGGATGGTGATCGAGGTGAAGCGGCGCCAGGTGCCGGCGCCGTCGACGGCGGCTGCCTCGTACAACTCGGCGGGGATCTGCTGGAGCCCGGCCAGGAAGATGACCATGGGGGCGCCGAACTGCCAGATGGTGAGGAGGGCGACGGCCAGGAGGGCCCAGTCGGGGCGGTTGACCCAGCCGCCGGTGCCGAGGAGTCGGTCGACGGTGCCGCCGTCGTTGAACAGGGCCCGCCAGACGAGGGCGATGGACATGGAGGCGCCGAGGAGGGAGGGGGCGTAGAAGGCGGAGCGGTAGAAGGCCTTGCCGCGGCGCATCGATTTCAGGGCCAGGGCCACTGCCAGGGCGAGCGCGAGCTGGAGGGGGACGGCTATGACGACGTAGGTGAGGGTGGCGAGGACGGAGCGCCAGTAGCGGGGGTCCTCGGTGAACATCTGGGTGTAGTTGCGCAGGCCGATCCAGCGGGGGGCGGTGAACATGTCGTAGTCGGTGAACGACAGGTACAGCGACACGGCCATCGGGAGCAGGGTGAGCACGCTCGCGCCGAGCACCCATGGGGAGAGGAAGACCCAGGCGGCTCCTTCGCGGCGGCGTCGGGAGCGGCGCGGGGCGGGGGCCTTGTCGGTCTGGGCGGTGCGGGCGACGGGGGTTTCGGTGGTGGTCATTGCCTCAGCTCCGCCTTCGCCTCGGTGAGGTAGTTCTCGGCCGCCTCGCGGGGCGACAGTTTGCCGAAGGACACCTGGTCGTAGTCGCGCATGAAGGTGGTCTGCAGGCCGCTGTCGCCTGAGGGTGGTGCCTGGGGTGGCGGTTTGAGTTCGCCTTCGACGGACTGCTGGTAGTCGGCGATCTGCTTGTCGATGCCGGTGAGTTCGGGGACGACGGTGTCGCGGGCGGTGTCGTTGACCGGGATGCTGCGGGTGGCGCCGAGGACGCGGGCCGCGTCGAGGTCGTTGACCATGAAGTCGATGAACTCGGCGGCTTCCTTGGGGTGGCCGGTGGAGTCGGCCACGGCCATGAACATGGAGGGCTTGAAGTACTGACCGACGCCGGAAGGGCCGGCGGGAAGGGGGCCGAGGACGAGGTTGTCACCGACGATCGGGACCAAGCCGGCGGTGGGGGCGTCCCAGTTGAAGTCGCCGGAGGCGGTGCCGCGGCCGAGTGGGGTGTTCTCGACGGTGCCGTCGACCTGGGTGGTGTCCTCCGCCGAGGAGACGGCTCCCTCGCGGCGCAGTCCGTCGGTGAAGGTCCAGAAGCGGGTGAGGTCGTCGGCGGTGAAGCCGGGGTCGCCGTCCTTGGTGTAGAGGGACTTGCCCTGGCCGCGCAGCCACACCTCGAAGACGTCCTCGCTCTGGCCGGGGTCGACGGAGCCGGGCTTGCCGGTGCGTTCGGAGACGTTGCGTACGGCGTCGGCCCAGTCGTCCCAGGTCCAGCCGTTGGCCGGGAGGCCGACGCCTGCCTTCTTCCACTGCTGGGCGTCGTAGGCGAAGGTCTCCGTGCCGCGGCCCTGTGGGATGGCGTACTGGGTGTCGTCGACCTTGCCGGTGGCGAGGAGGCCGGGGTCGATGTCGCTGGTGTCCAGGACGCTGGACTGGGTGCCGAGGTCGAGGAGGATGCCGCCCTGGGCGTACTGGTCGATCTGGCGGTAGTCGAGCTGCATGACGTCGGGGGCGTCGCCGCCGGCGGCCTGGGTGGCGAGTTTCTGTTTGTAGGCCTCGTAGCCCGCGAAGGAGGTCTGGATGTCGATGCGGGGGTGTTGCTTTTCGAAGAGGGAGATGGCCTTCTCGGTGCGTTCGGCCCGGTCGGGGTTGCCCCACCAGGTGTAGCGCAGAACGGTCTTGTCGCCGGTGGCCTGGTCCGATCCTCCGCTGCAGCCGGTGCCGAGGGCACTGAGTGCGAGCGTGAGGGCCAGAGCCCAGGACATCGTTGTCCTATTGCCGGGCATGGGGTGTCGCGTCTCCTCTCGGAGGTGGGGGGACGTGGTGCGCGGACTGTCAGCCGCTGGGGAGTTGGTATTCGTCGCGGCGGCCGCACATGCCGTAGCCGCCGAGGCGGAGGGGGTCGGTGCTCAGGGCGGTGGCGGTGGCGAGGTAGTCACCCGCGGTGCCGGTGGCCAGGGCGTCGAGTTGGGCGCCGGTGTGCTGGGCGGCGGCGAGGGCGCCGCGTTCCCAGATCCCGCGCCAGGCGGCGGCCTTGGGGGCGACCAGGCGGGCGGCGGCTTCCTGGAAGGCGCGGTACGGGGCGGGGTCGCCGGCGCGGAGGGACTCGCGCAGGGTGAGGTAGCCCTCGACGGCGAGGTCGCGGCGTTTGCGGGCGGCGGCCTCGATGTCGGGGCTGTCGAGGGGCGGGAGGGTGGCCGCGGCGGCGTAGCGGTCGGGGTCGTCCAGGTAGTCGGAAGGGAAGGTGAAAACGGCGTCGCCGGCTTCGGGCAGGCCGCTGTTCTGCATCAGGACGGTGATGCGGAGGTCCTCGCCCTGGACCATGCGGTGGACAGTGCCGGGGGTGAACCAGGCGACTGTGCCTGCCTGGAGCGGGAGTTCGCGGTAGCCGTCGGGGCTGAGGGTCTGCACGCTGCCGGTGCCGCCGGTGACGACGTAGGCCTCGGTGCAGACCAGGTGGAGGTGGGGGCTGCCGCCGCAGACGCCGTCGGCGGCCTGCCAGTCGTACGGAGAGAGATGGGAGAGGGCGATGCCGCCGGGGAGTGGGGGGGTGTTGGGGAGTGTCACCAGCTCAGCTCCTTCAGTCGGGCCGCCACGCGCGAGGTGTCCCAGGCGCCGTCGGCGACGAGGATCCGGTAGCGGTACGAGAAGGACTCCCCCGGTGGGAGCGCGAACTCCTCGTGGAACGCCCAGGAGAAGGCGACGGTGGGGATGGGTTCGGAGCGGACGAACCAGTGGGAGGAGTGGATGGAGTTGTCGTTCTCGGGGGCGTGGGCGAAGACGAGGGTGGAGTGGCCGTCGATGTCGTCGTGTTCGGCGGTGAAGGCGAGCCAGGGGGTGTGGGTGCCCATGAGGTCGTCGGAGGCGTCGCGGTCGTCCGGGCCGTCGGGGCCGAAGGCGCGGCCGCCGGTGAAGTCGCGGGGGCCGCGCCAGTGGAGACCGGTGTAGCCGGCGTGCTCGCGGCCGGCGGTGGTCGGGGAGCCGAAGGTGAGAGGCTCGCCGTCCGCGCGGACGTTGGTCAGGTGGATGGACCAGTCGAGGGCCCAGGATCCGGAGTCCAGGTCTACGTCGTGGAGGGTGAGCGTGCGCCTTTCGCGGGCCCATTCGGCGCCCTGGTTCTCGATCCAGGTGAGGCGCTCGGTGAAGGCGAGGCGGTCGGCGGAGACGTCGAGGGTGTCGAAGCCGTCGTGGCGCATCGAGCCGATGCGGTCGCGGAGGGGGAGATAGCCCTCGCCGTGGATGTAGGAGTGGCCGCCCCAGAAGTTCTGGCCGGAGAGGTGGCTGGCGGTCATCTGTACGCCCTTGTGCCAGCGGTGGTCGTTGGGGCGGTAGCCGGAGACGGGGTGGCCGGCGAGGGTGCGCAGGGGGTGGATGTACGGCTTGCGGGACTCGTACGGATCGGGGTCGGGCTTGTAGACGTACTCCATCAACCGGACATCGCCGGATGCGACCGTGATGCGTTCGCCGTGGACGTGGGTCACCTGGATCTGCGGCTCGGCGGTGTGGGGGGCGGTCACTTGGGGCTCCATTCCGGGTGGTTGCCGTGCATCGCTGAGTAGAACGGGTCGCCGGGCGCGATCTCGCCGGCCCGGACGGTCGCGCCGGTGAAGGCCGACTTGTAGAGGGCGGCGGCGAATTCGAGGGTGCGGCGGGCTTCGGGGCCGCTGCCTGGGGGGCGTACGCCCTTGTCGTGGGCGTCGAGGAGGGCGCCGAGCTGGGCCTTGTGGGAGCTGGGAATGTCAGTGGTGGGTGGTGGAATGGGAGTGGTGCCGGGAGAGGGGGTGTAGGTCCAGTCGGTGTTGGAGTGGCCGTAGAGGTGGGTGAGTTCGACGGTGGCGCGGTCGCAGTCGATGCGGATGCGGCTGACCTCGTCGGGTGAGAGGACGCTGTTGACGACGGTGGCGAGGGCGCCGTTCGCGAACCGGACGAGGGCGGTGGAGACGTCCTCGCTCTCGGTGGCGTGGACGAGACGGGCGGCCATCGCGCGGATCTCGGTCCAGTCGCCGAGGAGGTGTAGGAGGAGGTCGTACTGGTGGATGCCGTGGCCCATGGTGGGGCCGCCGCCCTCGGAGGCCCAGCGGCCGCGCCACGGTACGGAGTAGTAGGCGGCGTCGCGGTGCCAGGTGGTCTGGCAGTGGGCTACGCGCGGGGTGCCGAGGGTGCCGTTCTGGATGAGGTCGCGGGCGTGGACGGCGCCGGAGCCGTAGCGGTGCTGGAAGACGACGGAGGCGTAGGCGCCGGTGGCTTCCTCGGCGGCGGCGAGCTCGTCGTATTCAGCCAGGGAGAGGGTGAGCGGTTTCTCGCACAGGGCCCAGGCGCCGGACTTGAGGGCGGCGAGGGTCTGCTGCTGGTGGAGGGCGGGTGGGGTGCCGATGAGGACGACGTCGGGGTGCTCGGTGTCCAGCATGGTGGGCAGGTCGTGGTAGCCGGTGACCCGCTCACCGGCCAGTTTCTGGAATTCCGTGAGGCGGGTGGCGTCTACGTCGACTGCGGCTACGAGTTCGATGCGGTCGGCGTGGGCGCGGAGGGCGGGGAGGTGGCTGCCGGTGACGATGGCGCCGGTGCCGACGACTGCTGCCCGGAGGGGGGAGGTGGAGCTGGATGGCATAGAGGGCACCTCAGGAAGGCCGGAGGGAAAGCGCTTTCCGCTGCTTCGTCCGACGTTATGCACGCACCCGAGGATGGGACAAGACGCGCGTCGCGATCAGTGATCAACAACTTCCAACACGGGGAGGGGATTTCCGCGTGGGGATTTCCGCATGCTGGAAGGTGGTGAGGCGACGGAGTGCCGGGGCTCGGCTAAGCCGCGGGGGCCGGGGGCGGCTCGGCTAAGCCGCGTATGCCGGAGGCCGTCGGCTCAGGCGTTGTTGCCGGAGGCCAGTTCGCGGCTGCGGTCGCGGGCGGCTTCGAGGGCGGCGATGAGGGCGGCTCGTACGCCGTGGTTCTCGAGTTCGCGGATGGCGTTGATGGTGGTGCCGGCCGGTGAGGTGACGTTCTCGCGGAGCTTGACCGGGTGTTCGCCGCTGTCGCGGAGCATCGTCGCGGCGCCGATCGCGGACTGGACGATCAGGTCGTGGGCCTTGTCGCGGGGCAGGCCGAGGAGGATGCCGGCGTCCGTCATCGCTTCGACGAGGTAGAAGAAGTACGCCGGTCCCGAGCCGGAAAGGGCCGTGCAGGCGTCCTGCTGGGACTCCGGGACGCGGAGGGTCTTGCCGACGGCGCCGAAGATCTCCTCGGCGTGCGCGAGGTCGGCTTCGCTGGCGTGCGTGCCGGCGGAGATGACCGACATGGCCTCGTCGACCAGGGCCGGGGTGTTCGTCATGACGCGGACGACCGGGGTGCCGGTGGCGAGGCGGGCCTCGAAGAAGGAGGTGGGGATGCCGGCGGCTCCGCTGATGACCAGGCGGTCGGTGGGGACGTGGGGGGCGAGTTCGTCGAGGAGGGCGCCCATGTCCTGCGGTTTGACCGTGAGGATGAGGGTGTCGGCGGTCTTGGCGGCTTCCGGGTTGGTGACCGGGGTGACGCCGTAGCGGGTACGGAGTTCTTCGGCTCGTTCCTGGCGGCGGGCGGTGACGAGGAGGTCGGCCGGGGTCCAGCCGGCTCGGATCATTCCGCTGAGCAGGGCTTCGCCGATTTTGCCGGTGCCGAGGACTGCGACTTTCTGGGTCATGGCTGGGGTGCCCTCCGGGGGTTGTCGTCCGGGGTCATCCTCGCATTCGGGGTGGGGTGCGGGGGTGGGTGTCCGGTGGGCGGGATGTTGGGGGGCGGGGGCGTCAGGTAGTTCGGCGGCGGAGGGTTGCTGCGCCGAGGGTGAGGACGAGGAGGGCGCAGCCGGCGACGATGAGGATGTCTCGGATGAAGTTGGCTGTCATGTCGGTGTGTTTGAGGACTTCGTTCATGCCGTCGACGGCGTAGGACATGGGGAGGACGTTGGAGATGACCTCGAGGGCGGGGTGCATGTTGTCGCGGGGCGTGAAGAGGCCGCAGAGCAGGAGTTGGGGGAAGATCACCGCCGGCATGAACTGGACCGCCTGGAACTCGGAGGCCGCGAAGGCCGAGACGAAGAGGCCGAGGGCCGTGCCCAGGAGGGCGTCGAGGAGGGCCACCAGGAGGAGGAGCCACGGGGAGCCGGTGACGTCCAGGCCCAGGAACCAGACCGCCAGACCCGTCGCCAGCGCCGACTGGATGATCGCCAGCGTGCCGAAGGCCAGGGCATAGCCCGCGATCAGGTCGCCTTTGCCCAGGGGCATCGCGAGGAGGCGTTCCAGCGTGCCCGACGTGCGTTCGCGGAGCGTGGCGATCGACGTGACCAGGAACATCGTGATGAGGGGGAAGATCCCCAGGAGCGACGCGCCGATGCTGTCGAAGGTGCGCGCGTTGCCGTCGAAGACATAGCGCAGCAGGAACAGCATCACGCACGGGACCAGGATCATCAGCGCGATCGTGCGCGGGTCGTGGCGGAGCTGGCTGAGGACGCGCGCCGCGGTGGCGGTGGTGCGGGAGACGTTCAGGGCGCTGGTGGGGGCGGGCCTCATCGTCGTAGGCGTCGTGGTCGTACTCATCGCGTCGTCTTCTTCGTGCGGGCGGCCTCGACTGCCTCGTCGACCAGGTGCAGGAAGGCCGCTTCCACCGTCTCGGATCCGGTACGGGTGCGGAGGGCGTCCGGGGTGTCGTCGGCGAGGATCTCGCCCTCGCGCATGAGCAGCAGGCGGTGGCAGCGTTCGGCCTCGTCCATGACGTGGGAGGAGATGAGGAGGGTTGCGCCGCGTGTGGCCGCGATGTCGTGGAAGAGGTTCCAGAGGTCTCGGCGGAGCACCGGGTCCAGGCCCACGGTCGGTTCGTCCAGGACCAGGAGTTCCGGAGTGCCGAGGAGGGCTACGGCCAGGGAGACACGGCTGCGCTGGCCGCCGGAGAGGTTGCCTGCCAGGGCGTCGGCGTGGCTGGTCAGGTCGACGTCGGAGATGACTCGGGTGACGTCCTCGTGCCGGTGCGCTGCGGCTGCGCGGCCCGGGTTCAGGATCGCCGCGAAGTAGGCCAGGTTCTGGCGGACGGTGAGGTCGTCGTAGACCGACGGGGCCTGGGTGACGTAGCCGATGCGGGTGCGGAGGCTGGGGTGGCCGGCCGGGCGGCCCAGGACGTCCAGGGTGCCCGTGACCTTGGCCTGCGTGCCGACGATCGCCCGCATGAGCGTCGACTTGCCGCATCCGGAGGGGCCGAGGAGGCCGGTGATCTGGCCTGGGGGGACCGTGAAGTCGAGGCTGCGCAGGACCCTTCGGGGGCCTCGGGCGACGGTGAGGTCGGCGGCTTGGATTGTGGGCGACTTTGGGGTTGGGGTGGGTGGGCCTGACGTGTAATTCATCATGCGGTGAATAATGCTCTGGTGGGGGGTGGGCGTCAAGGTCGAGGGGTTGGGGGGCGGGGATGCGTCGTTGGGGAGTGCGGGTGCGTGTCGGGGGTGGGGTGCGTGTCGGGGTGCGGCCACGGCGGGGGGTTGCGGGCGTGGGGTGAGCGCGGGAGGGCATGTAGGCGCGGGGTGCGTGCGGGCGCGCGGTTTGTGTAGGGGCGCGCGGGGTTGGTCCGGGGGCGCGGGAGCCGGTTGGGGCTCCGGTCTGTCTGCTCCTGGGGCGGGGGGGTGCGTCTCCGGCGCTCTGCGCGTGTGCCCTGTGGATGCGGCTCGCTTGTTCTGTCTCCCCCGCGGGTTCCTCGTTGCGCTGCCGTCATACGTGGGCGGGACGGGGACGGTTGTGCGGGGTCAGGAGTGCGTGGCGACGAGGAGGTCCACGTCGTAGGTCTCCTCGACGGTTCCGTGGGGGAAGAGGGTCAGGAGGTGTGCTGCTTCTCCTCGGCCAGGAAGGCGGTGCGGGTTTCGTCGCTCTGGACCAGGAAGATCGAGTGGCTGCCGATGTTGGCCAGGTGGGTGTCGATGGGGATGCGGCGGCTCCAGCGGACCATGCGGCGGGTGAAGTCGAGGCGGCCGGAGGGGTCGGCGGCGCGGGTGCTGGCGCCGTTCGTATCGACGACCGGGTCGGTGCCGAAGGCGTGTCCGATGCGGCGCGTCTGGGCGGCGATCCAGGGGACGTCCAAGGCGTACGTGTTCCACCACAGGGCGAGTGCACCGCCGGGGCGCAGGACGCGGAGTGCCTCCGGGACAGAGTGGTCCGGGTCGGTCCAGTGCCAAGCCTGCGCGTAGGTGAGGAAGTCGACGGAGGCGGTGGCCAGGGGGAGGGCGTTGCCGGTGCCTCGGACGAGGGGGATTCCGGGGTTGGTGCGGTGGAACTGGGCCGCCATGCCGTCGCCCGGTTCGACGCCGATCACGTCCGCGCCGCGGGCGTGCAGGAGGGCGGTCGCTATGCCGGTGCCGGCGCCGATGTCTGCGACGCGGGCGCCGGTGAGCGGGCGGCCGGCGAGATCCTCGATCGCGTCGGAGAGGGCGGGCGGGTAGGAGGGGCGGTTGGCGGCGTACTGGGCTGCGGCTGCGTTGAAGGAGAGGGCTCGGGTGAGGTGGGAGGAGGCCGTCATAGGGACATGGTGGACGGGGGTGGGGCGGCAGCGGTGAGATTCCGGTGAGAGAAAAGAGGTGAGAGGGGTGTGGGGCGCGCTGTCGTCCTACGGGCCTCTACGTATCTCCTCCAGCCGATGGCCGTACGTCGAGCCTGCTGGACCACGGCCGCCTGAGCCTTCGGCGCGCCCACCGGGGCCCTCAGCGCGGCCCGGTCCTAGCCCTTCCCCCGCCGCTTCTTCTTCGACGGGTTGCCCGAGCGTCGTGTCGTCCGCTTCTCGTGGCGCTCGCGGGCCGCTGCGTACTCCTTGCGGTGGAGTCTCTCGCCGGGGGCCTCGACGAGGGAGCGGATGAAGTAGGCGAGGAGGGAGCCGACGAAGCCGATGGCCAGGAGGCCGCGGAGGGAGGAGTGGCGGTCGGGGTCGGGGCGGTTGCCGAAGGCGTCCCAGGTGTGTCGGAAGGCGAGTGCGGTGCAGACGGCGAACATGGCGACGACCAGGAGGTTGACGAAGCTGCCGGTGTCGGCGATCTGGAGGCCCTCGTAGGCGAAGCGGAGGACGAGGCAGGCGGCCATTGTCGTCGCGAGGGAGCCTGCGGCGGCTGCGATGCGGCGGGTCGTGTAGCCCTTGTCGTGGTTCACCCACGTCGTGCCGAAGAAGCGGATGGGCTCGGGGCGGGGGGCCGGGGTGTCGGGGGTGCCGTTGGAGCCCGCGGGGGTGGCCGGGGTGCCGGAATCGTCGCTCACGGGTCGATTATGGCGCCGGGGTGGCCGCGGGCTCCTCGTGGGTTCAGCCGCAGCGCGGGGCGATGTAACCGTCACTGCCCGTGTTCACGTATGCGTCCGCCACGAACTCGCCGTCGTCGATGTTGTCCCAGATGTTCGACGTGCCGTACGGACCCGTCACTGTCGTACCCGGCGTCTGACAGAAAATGGGGACTCTGGCGCCCTCGGGTAGAACCCGGACCACGGCGAAGTTGGTGCCGGGTCCTCTCCGGACGTTCAGCCGGACGTCCTCGGCAACCGGGTAGTAGCGCAGGGTCGCGGACTCGGCCACAGGCGTAAGCGCCATGAGAAAGGCCGCCGTGGCGCCTGCGAGCATGATGGATCTGCGTCTTCGGGATGTCATCGTTCTCTCTCCGAGAAGGGATCAGTCGCAGCGCGACGCGATGTAGCCGTCGCTGCCGGTGTTCACATACGCGTCCGAGACGAATTGGCCGTTGGCGATGTTGTCCCAGATGTTCGACGTGCCGTACGGGCCCGTGACCGTCGAGCCCGGCGTCTGGCAGAAGATCGGGACGCGGGAGCCTGTCGGCAGGACACGCACGATGGTGTAGCTGGTGCCAGGACCGCTACGGACATTCAGGCGGACGCCCGGGGCTACCGAGTAATAGCGCACGGCCGCGGCTGCGGCCGTCGTGACGGCCTCCCCCTCGTCACCCTGGGCCTCTTCGACATGGTCAAGCGCCATGGAAAACCTCCCCCGTTGAACCCATGCATTCCATGGGCCCCGTTGATTCCCTCAAAACGAGTCAAGAAACACATGTACGTAACTCGCACACGGAGGCTAGCAAGTCGCCTCTGTCTCGCACGAGTCATCGACTAGGCTCCGTGCGTCGCGCGCGCCGACGAACAGCACGGGGGTGGTCCCATGGCGCCACAGCGGAACGCCGGAGCGGGCGCGGAAGCGGAACTTCCCGAATACGCCGGCCACTACCGTCTGGAGTCCTGTCTGGGGTCGGGCGGCATGGGTGTGGTGCACCTCGCGCGGAGCACCTCGGGACTGAAGCTCGCGGTGAAGGTCGTACATGCCGAATTCGCCAAGGACCCTGAGTTCAGAGGGCGGTTCCGGCAAGAAGTAGCAGCAGCACGGAGGGTGAGCGGTGCCTTCACCGCACCCGTCGTCGACGCCGATCCGGAGGCCGAACGCCCCTGGATGGCCACGCTGTTCATACCCGGTCCGACGCTGGCCGACCAGGTGAAGCGGAACGGCCCTCTGGCCCCCGCCGAGCTACGTCGGTTGATGGCCGGGCTGGCGGAGGCGCTGCGCGACATTCACCGCGTCGGGGTCGTGCACCGCGATCTGAAGCCGAGCAATGTACTGCTCGCCGAGGACGGGCCGAAGGTCATCGACTTCGGTATTTCTCGGCCGAAGGACAGCGAACTGCGTACCGAGACCGGGAAATTGATCGGTACGCCGCCCTTCATGGCACCCGAGCAGTTCCGGCGGCCGAGGGAGGTCGGACCCGCCGCCGACATCTTCGCTCTCGGCTCCGTGATGGTCCACGCGGCGACCGGACGCGGCCCGTTCGACTCCGACAGCCCGTACGTCGTTGCCTATCAGGTCGTACACGATGAGCCGGACTTGAAGGATGTACCGGACAATCTCGCGCCATTGGTGCTGCGTTGCCTCGCCAAAGAGCCTGAGGACCGGATCACGCCGGACGAACTCATGCGGGAACTGCGGTCGGTGGCAGCGTCGTACGACACCCAGGCGTTCATACCGACGCAGCGAACGGTCGATACGGCGCCGAGGCCCGAACCTCGCGCCATGCAGCAGGAACGACGGTTCGGGAAACGTCTTCGCAGACGGGTGGGCATCGCAGCCGGAGTCCTCGGCCTTGTCGTCGGCGGTGGGTTCGCCTCGGCTCAACTACTGGATGACAGCTCCACGCCGCAGGACGCCGCGCCCCGGACCACATCGGGCGAGTTCAGCTCCTGGGAGGCCAGGCCGCAGGCCAATGGCGCCGGCGTGTCCCAATGCTCGTATGGAGCAGGCAAGTTGTTCTGCGCGCGATCCGGGCTGGTCTTCGCTCTCGACCCGTCCGACGGCAGCCTGCTGTGGCGTCGGCCCGTCGCCGATGTGCGCAAGAGCGGGCCACCGGTCCTGTCGGGCGGTCTGGTGCAGCTCCTGACGAACGGGGACCGACGCCTGAAGGCCCTCGATCCCGCTTCGGGCACACTGCGCTGGCAACAGAACGTGCCCGCCGACAGCGCCGTGGAATACACCGGCAGCATGCTGCTGCTCACGGGCGCCGACGGCACGGTCACCGCCGTCGACAGCGCGTCGGGCAGCACCAAGTGGAACCACCCGATAGCCGGCCAGAGCAACCCCACCTTCGCGTGGTTCGCCGGTGACCCGGTGACCTATGCGACCAGCCCTTCCCTTGACGGGTCCAGCACCCGGGTCGCCGGGGTGGACCCGGACACGGGTGCCGTTCGATGGGAGACCCGGCTGAACGGGATCCTGACGCCCGTCGGCACCAACGGGGGATCCGTCTTCTTCCTCTCCCTCGACAGGGCCACAGGGGATGCCCGAGCGGTGGTTCGCTACACCCCCGAGTCCGGCGCCGCGCGCCGGGTCGATCTGCCCGTCCCGCGCACGGCCGCCGAGGCCACCGTGCACGGGAACAACGTCTACGTGCTGGCCGCCGGCGGTTCGCTCGACGCCATCGGCATGGAGGCACGGAAGCCGCTGTGGCATCTCGAAACCTCCGTGAGCCGCAGTTCGACGCCGGTCGCCGACAGCCGCCATGTGTACTTCACCGCCGCCGACGGACGACTGCTCGCCGCCGACGCCCGGAAGGGCAGATTCGTCGGGCAGACACCGGCGCGCCTCGGGGCGAACTCGGAGGTGGTCACGACCTCACCGCCGCAGCCCGTCCTCGCCGACGGCCAT
The DNA here is from genome assembly GCF_036014015.1 of Streptomyces sp. NBC_00457. Classification (NCBI taxonomy): domain Bacteria; kingdom Bacillati; phylum Actinomycetota; class Actinomycetes; order Kitasatosporales; family Streptomycetaceae; genus Streptomyces; species Streptomyces sp. NBC_00457. The sequence goes on from NZ_CP107905.1 coordinate 4,870,503, forward strand.
ATCTACGCCGCCGCCCCCGACGGCACCGTCTTCGCCCTCGACGCACGCGACCCGGCCACCTGGTAGCACAGGTCGCACAGGCAGCCAGCCCAGGTCGCACACGAAAGGGCCGCCCCCTCACGGAGGCGGCCCTCAAACCCGGGCACCGAAATCTCAGGCCCTCAAAGCCTCAACCCCTCAGCCCAACATCGACACATCCCGCACAGCACCCTTGTCCGCGCTGGTGGCCATCGCCGCGTACGCCCGCAGCGCCGCCGACACCTTTCGGTCTCGGTTCTTCGGGGCGTACACCCCGTTCAGCGCCTGCTCGCGGCGGGCCAGCTCGGCGTCGTCGACGAGCAGTTCGATGGTCCGGTTGGGGATGTCGATGCGGATGCGGTCGCCGTTCTCGACCAGCGCGATCGTGCCGCCGGACGCGGCCTCCGGGGAGGCGTGGCCGATGGAGAGGCCGGAGGTGCCGCCGGAGAAGCGGCCGTCGGTGATCAGGGCGCAGGTCTTGCCGAGGCCGCGGCCCTTCAGGAAGGAGGTGGGGTAGAGCATCTCCTGCATGCCGGGGCCGCCCTTGGGGCCCTCGTAGCGGATGACGACGACGTCGCCGTCGGTGATCTGTTTGTTGAGGATCTTCTCTACGGCCTCTTCCTGCGACTCGCAGACGACGGCCGGGCCCTCGAAGGTCCAGATCGACTCGTCGACGCCGGCCGTCTTCACCACGCAGCCGTCGACCGCCAGGTTGCCCTTGAGGACCGCCAGGCCGCCGTCCTTGGAGTACGCGTGCTCGGCGGAGCGGATGCAGCCGCCCTCGGCGTCCTCGTCCAGGGCTTCCCAGCGCTCGGACTGGGAGAAGGCCTCGGCGGAGCGGACGCAGCCCGGGGCCGCGTGCCACAGTTCGAGAGCCTCCGCCGACGGGGAGCCGCCGCGCACGTCCCACGTCTTGAGCCAGTCCGCGAGCGACGGGCTGTGCACGGCGTGCACGTCCTCGTTCAGCAGGCCCGCGCGGTGCAGTTCGCCGAGGAGGGCGGGGATGCCGCCGGCGCGGTGCACGTCCTCCATGTAGTACGTGCGGTCCTTGGCGACGTTCGGAGCGACCTTCGCCAGGCAGGGCACGCGGCGCGAGACCTCGTTGATCTCCTCCAGGCCGAACGGGACGCCCGCTTCCTGGGCCGCGGCCAGCAGGTGCAGGATCGTGTTGGTGGAGCCGCCCATCGCGATGTCCAGCGCCATCGCGTTCTGGAAGGCGGCGAAGGTGGCGACGTTGCGCGGCAGGACCGTCTCGTCGTCCTGCTCGTAGTAGCGCCGGGTGATGTCCATGACCGTGCGGGCCGCCGCCTCGTACAGTCCCTTGCGGGCCGTGTGGGTCGCGAGCACCGAGCCGTTGCCGGGCAGCGAGAGGCCGATGGCCTCGGTCAGGCAGTTCATCGAGTTGGCGGTGAACATGCCGGAGCACGAGCCGCAGGTCGGACAGGCGTTCTCCTCGATACGGAGGATGTCCTCGTCCGAGATCTTGTCGTTCACAGCGTCGGAGATCGCGTCGACCAGGTCGAGCGTACGGACCGTGCCGTCGACCAGCGTGGCGCGGCCGGACTCCATCGGGCCGCCGGAGACGAAGACCGTGGGGATGTTCAGCCGCAGGGCCGCGTTCAGCATGCCCGGGGTGATCTTGTCGCAGTTGGAGATGCAGATCAGGGCGTCGGCGCAGTGGGCCTCCACCATGTACTCGACCGAGTCCGCGATCAGGTCGCGGGAGGGCAGGGAGTACAGCATGCCGCCGTGCCCCATCGCGATGCCGTCGTCGACCGCGATGGTGTTGAACTCGCGCGGGATGCCGCCGGCCTCGACGATCGCCTGGCTGACGATCCGGCCCACCGGCTGGAGGTGGGTGTGGCCCGGCACGAACTCCGTGAAGCTGTTGGCGACCGCGATGATCGGCTTTCGGCCGATGTCCGCACCGGGTACACCGGAGGCGCGCATAAGGGCGCGGGCGCCCGCCATGTTGCGGCCGTGGGTGACTGTGCGGGACCTCAGCTCGGGCATCGTCGCTCGCTCCTTCGGAGAATTCTGCCGAGAATATTGACTGCTTCGAGCGTACGCCGGGGCACTGACAGCCGGACACCATGTCCGGAATGCGGGATGCACGTCTCAGGGATTCGGATGGCCGCAGGGCCACTGGCCTTCCTGGGACTCCAGGGATTCAGGGATTCAGGCATTCAGGGATTCGTCAGGTGCCCCTGCACCACCGGCGCCACCCGCGTAATGATCTGTTCCACGTCCACCGACGCCACCGGCTCGATCTTGATCACGTACCGCATCATCGCCACGCCGACGAGTTGCGACGCCGCCAGCTCGGTGCGCAGCTCCGCGTCCGGGGCGTCGAGCTGACCGGCGATGCGGCGCATCAGCTGCGCGGAGACGAGTCGGCGGAAGACGGCCGCCGCGGCCTCGGTGTTCACCGCGGACCGCACGATCGCGAGCAGCGGTGCGCGGGTGACCGGGTTCTCCCAGAGCCCGAAGATCACGCGGGTCATGCGCTCCCCGACGTCGTCGAGCGGGCCCTCGACGACCGCGTCACGCACCTTCAGGGCCGGCGCGAAGGCGACCTCGACGGCCGCCTCGAAGACCTGCTCCTTGGTGCCGTAGTAGTGGTGGACCAGGGCCGAGTCGACCCCGGCCGCCTTGGCGATGGCGCGCACGGACGTCTTCTCGTAGCCCCGCTCGGAGAACTCCTCGCGGGCCGCGTTCAGGATGCGGTCGCGGGTGTCGGCGGATTCCGTACGACGGGGTCTGCCGCGCCTCCGGGCGGTCGCGTCGGTCATCGCCGGGGCACCTGCACGGCCGACGCCAGATGGAGGCGGGTGAAGGCGAGCGCCTCCGCGAGGTCGGCCTCGCGTTCGGCGCTGGACATCGCGCGCCGGGTGTTGACCTCGATGACGACGTGGCCGTCGAAACCGGTCAGGGCGAGCCGTTCCAGCAGCTCGGCGCAGGGCTGGGTGCCGCGACCCGGCACGAGGTGCTCGTCCTTCGCCGAGCCCCTGCCGTCCGCGAGGTGGACGTGGCCGAGACGGTCCCCCATGCGGTCGATCATCTGGATCGCGTCCGAGCGCGCCGTCGCCGTATGGCTGAGATCGATCGTGAAGTGGCGGTAGTCGTCCTTGGTGACGTCCCAGTCGGGGGCGTACGCGAGCATCTCGCGGTCGCGGTAGCGCCAGGGGTACATGTTCTCCACCGCGAACCGCACATCCGTTTCGCCGGCCATCCGCCAGATCCCGGTGACGAAGTCACGGGCGTACTGGCGCTGCCAGCGGAACGGCGGGTGTACGACGACCGTGCTCGCGCCCAGCTTCTCGGCCGCCGCCCGGGCGCGCTGGAGCTTGACCCAGGGGTCGGTGGACCAGACGCGCTGCGTGATGAGCAGGCAGGGGGCGTGCACGGCCAGGATCGGGATGCGGTGGTAGTCCGAGAGGCGGCGCAGGGCCTCGATGTCCTGGCTGACCGGGTCGGTCCACACCATGACCTCGACACCGTCGTACCCGAGGCGCGCGGCGATCTCGAAGGCCGTCGCAGTCGACTCCGGGTAGACGGAGGCGGTCGAGAGGGCGACCTTCGCGTCCGGGATCCGTACGGCTGGGTTTGCCACGAGGGAAAGGGTACGTGTCTCTGAGGGGTGGGCCGGGGTTGGTGTTCGCCTATTCGCCGTTGTGCTGTTCGCCATAGGCGTGTGCGGGGTCGTGGGGGGTTGCTCGCGCAGTTCCCCGCGCCCCTTCGGGGGCGTCATCGGAGCCCATGTGATCAAGTCGCCGTAGGATCACGCCCTCCCTCAGCGCCCACGGGCAGATCTCCAGCGTCTCCACGCCGAACAGGTCCATCGCGCCCTCCGCCACCAAGGCGCCCGCCAGGAGCTGGCCCGCGCGTCCCTCCGAGACACCCGGGAGTTCCGCGCGCTGAGCCGCGGTCATCCCCGCCAGCTGCGGGACCCAGGCTTCCAGGGACTCGCGCTTGAGGTCGCGTTGGACGTAGAGGCCCTCGGTGGAGCGGGCGGCGCCGGCTATGCGGGCCAGTTGCTTGAAGGTCTTCGAGGTGCCGACGACGTGGTCCGGGGGGCCGAAGCGGGTGAACTCGCCGACGCTGCGAGCGATCTGGGCGCGGACATGGCGGCGCAGGGTGCGGATCGCCTCCGGGTCCGGCGGATCGGCGGGGAGCCAGGCGGCGGTGAGGCGGCCGGCGCCGAGGGGGAGGGAGACGGCGGCGTCGGGCTCCTCGTCGATGCCGTACGCGATCTCCAGGGAGCCGCCGCCGATGTCCAGGACCAGCAGCTTCCCCGCCGACCAGCCGAACCAGCGGCGGGCGGCGAGAAAGGTGAGGCGGGCCTCTTCGGCGCCGGTGAGGACCTGGAGCTCGACGCCGGTGTCGGCCTGCACGCGCGCGAGGACGTCGTCGGCGTTGGTGGCCTCACGCACGGCGGAGGTGGCGAAGGGCAGCAGGTCCTCGACGCCCTTGTCCTCGGCGGCCTGGAGCGCCTCGCGGACGACGCCGATCAGCCGGTCGACGCCGTCGGGGCCGATCGCTCCGTCGTCGTCGAGGAGTTGGGCAAGGCGCAGTTCCGCCTTGTGCGAGTGGGCGGGCAGGGGGCGCGCGCCGGGGTGCGCGTCCACCACCAGGAGGTGCACCGTGTTCGATCCCACGTCGAGGACACCGAGTCTCATGGACAGAACGCTACTGCCAGCGAAGACCTGCACCGCCACCTCGGCGGTCCCGGAACGGGTTCCGGGCGACTTACCCTGGTCCCGTGCCAAAGACGAAAAAGACGAAGGACGAAAAGTCGGCCAAGAAGGTCAAATCCGGCAAGGGTTCTTCGCAGGCGAAGGCGGCCGAGCAGCCGAAGGTCCCGCAGGTGAGCGACGAGAAGGGTCTCGACTTCGCGCGCGCGTGGGTGGAATTCCCTGATCCGGGGGACGACGAGCAGATCTTCCGGTGCGATCTGACCTGGCTGACCTCTCGGTGGAACTGCATCTTCGGCAGCGGCTGCCAGGGCATCCAGGCGGGCCGCGCGGACGACGGCTGCTGCACGCTGGGCGCGCACTTCTCCGACGAGGACGACGAGAAGCGGGTCGCCGGGCATGTGGCGAGGCTCACGCCGGACATCTGGCAGCACCATGACGTGGGGACCCAGACCGGTTGGGTCTCGGTCGACGAGGACGGCGACCGGCAGACCCGCCCGTATCAGGGCTCCTGCATCTTCCAGAACCGGCCCGGTTTCGCCGGCGGCGCGGGCTGCTCGCTGCACATCCTCGCCCTGAAGGAGGGCCGCGAGCCGCTGGAGACCAAGCCCGACGTGTGCTGGCAGCTGCCGGTCCGGCGGACGTACGAGTGGATCGACCGGCCCGACGACACGCGCGTGCTCCAGGTGTCCATCGGTGAGTACGACCGCCGGGGCTGGGGTCCGGGCGGCCACGACCTGCACTGGTGGTGCACCTCGGCGACCTCGGCGCACGGTGCCGGCGATCCGGTCTATGTGTCGTACCGGGCGGAGCTGACCGAGCTGATGGGCAAGGCGGGCTACGACCGGCTGGTCGAGCTGTGCGAGGAGCGGCTGGCGTCGCAGCTGCCGTTGCTGGCGCCGCATCCGGCAGATCCGGTGGAGTGAGCCGCTGCGGATCGCGGTGGGGCGGGCGGCTCGTTGATCGAGCCCCTACGTCGGGGGCGGGTTCGGGGCGCCGGTGTCGCTCGGCGGCGGGGGCGGCGGGCCTGACGGGTCCCCCGGGTCCGTCGGTGATGGCTCGGTGGGTGTCGGGCTCGGGTCCGCCGAGGTCGGGGGCGGGTCGCTCGGCGTGGGCTCGGTCGGTGTCGGGTCGGGCGGGCGCGGAGTGGGGTCGGAGGTCGACGGGGGCGGGTTGCCGGGGGTGCCCGGGGCGGGTCCCGGGTGGGGCGGGGTGGGCGCGGTGCCGTAGCCCTCGATGGAGACGACGGCGCCGGCCGGTGAGATCGCCACGCGCGCGCTCCAGGGCCCGGACGGCTCGCGCAGCTGGTCGACGTACACCTTGATCGTCAACGTGTCGCCGGGGGCGAGGGTTCCCGCGGACTGGCTCAGATAGAGCCAGGGGGCGGCGGTGGTCGCGGACCAGCGGACGGGCGCGGAGCCGGTCGCGGTGAGGGTGAGGAGCGTGGTGTCGCCGCTGTGGCCGGCCGTCACCTCGAGGTGGGATTTCCTGGCGGCGCCGGTGACGCTGATGACCTCCACCGAGACGTCGGGCCTGCCGCCCGTCGCGAAGCGCGTGCCGGGCCTGGTGTCGGCGTTGCCGGCGTGCTCGTAGCCGCCGTCCGGCGTCTCGCCGTCCAGGCCGCCGGGGCCGTACGCCTCGCTCGCGGTGGCCGAGCCGCCCTCCTGGCCCTCGGCGGCCGGTGTGCCGCGGTAGGCCGCCCACAGGGCGAGCACGGGTGCGGCCACGACGGTGGCGACCACGGTGGTCGTCAGGGCACGCGCGCGTAGCCGGTCTCTGCGGGCCGCGCGGTCCTTGGGGTCCATCGGGAAGCCGCGCCGGTCGAAGCGGGGAGCGGCGATCCGCGCGCGCGGGCCGTGCGCCAGGGCGATGTGCAGCTCCGCGCGGGGCGCTTCCAGGACGGGCAGCTCGGCGGTGGTGGCGTTCGCGCCGGGCCAGCGGCCGGGGATCGCGCGCTCGGCGGTACGGCGGCAGCGCGGACAGTCGTCGACGTGCCGCACCAGCTCACGGCGGACGGCGGCGCTGAGCACCAGCTGGTTGTCGCCGGTGAGGCGGGCGACGCCCGGGCAGCCGCCGGTCTCCACGACGGCGAGGGCGGCCCGCGTGCGTTCCACCTCGCAGGCGGCGGAGGCGAGCAGTTCGCGGGCGGCGGCCAGGTCCAGGCCGAGGACGGCGGCGACCTCGTGCGCGGCGAGGTGGTGGCGCACCGCGAGTTCGAGCGCCTCGCGCTGCTCCGGGGTGGTGCCGGCGGCCTCCGGCCAGGCGAGCAGGGCGAGTTCGCACCGGCGCTGCTCCTGGACCTCCGGGGAGACGGGCGGCGCGGGGGACTCCTCGGTGCGCCGCCGGTCGCCGGTATGTCGTCCCGCGGCGTGGGTGGCCTGACGTTTCTGCTTGGCCTCGGCCAGCTTGCGCAGGCACGCCCAGCGGGCCAGCGCGTACAGCCAGGCCCTGCGGTCGCCCGCCGCGTCCGGGCCGTGCCGGCCACGCCGTTCGGCCAGTACGAGGACGTCTCCGAGGGCGGTGGTCGCCGCGTCGTGGTCGCACAGCACGGACAGGCAGTAGGTGAACAGGCCGTCCAGGTAGGGCTCGTAGCGCGCGGACGGCCGCTGCGCCAGCGTGCGCGCGGCAGCACGGTCACGCGCCTCCCGGTGCGCCTTGTGTGCGCCGGTGGTGCGGGTCGTGGTCTCCGAACTGCTGCTCATCACCCGTGGACCGTAGGCGGCGGGGGTTGGCGGCTTCTCGCCCCTTGAGCACTTTTAATCCATACGGGTGAAACGATCCCTCATAAGGGGACAGGAACGCTGGATTCCATGGTTCGGGCGCCCACCGCGGCGGCGATGGAGCCGGGTGAGCACACGTCCGGCGGCAGCGTTGTCAGTGCTCCCGGCTACGGTTCTCCGCATGGCTGCCCGTACGAAATCCACCAAGGACCGCCCGTCCTACCGCTGCACGGAGTGTGGCTGGCAGACGGCGAAGTGGCTCGGTCGGTGCCCCGAGTGCCAGGCCTGGGGGACGATCGAGGAGTACGGCGCACCCGCGGTCCGCACGACGACACCGGGGCGCGTCACCACCTCCGCGCTGCCCATCGGCCAGGTCGACGGCCGTCAGGCCACCGCCCGCTCCACCGGCGTGCCCGAGCTGGACCGGGTGCTCGGCGGCGGCCTGGTCCCCGGCGCCGTGGTCCTCCTCGCGGGCGAGCCCGGCGTCGGCAAGTCCACGCTCCTGCTCGACGTGGCGGCCAAGGCGGCGAGCGACGAGCACCGCACGCTCTACGTCACGGGCGAGGAGTCGGCGAGCCAGGTCCGGCTGCGCGCCGACCGCATCAAGGCCCTCGACGACCACCTCTATCTCGCCGCCGAGACCGATCTGGCCGCCGTGCTCGGCCACTTGGACGCGGTGAAGCCGTCCCTGCTGATCCTCGACTCCGTGCAGACGGTGGCCTCCCCGGAGATCGACGGCGCACCCGGCGGCATGGCGCAGGTGCGCGAGGTGGCCGGGGCGCTGATCCGGGCCTCCAAGGAACGCGGCATGTCCACGCTCCTTGTGGGCCATGTCACCAAGGACGGCGCCATCGCGGGCCCCCGGCTCCTCGAGCACCTCGTGGATGTCGTCCTGAGCTTCGAGGGCGACCGGCACGCGCGCCTCAGGCTCGTACGAGGCGTCAAGAACCGGTACGGCGCCACGGACGAGGTCGGCTGCTTCGAGCTGCACGACGAGGGCATCACCGGCCTCACCGACCCGAGCGGCCTGTTCCTGACCAGGCGGGCCGAGCCGGTGCCCGGCACCTGCCTGACCGTCACGCTGGAGGGCCGCCGCCCCCTGGTCGCCGAAGTCCAGGCGCTGACCGTCGACTCCCAGATCCCCTCCCCCCGCCGCACCACATCCGGCCTGGAGACCTCCCGGGTCTCGATGATGCTGGCCGTCCTGGAGCAGCGGGGCAGAATCAGCGCGTTGGGCAAACGGGACATTTACTCCGCGACGGTCGGCGGAGTGAAGCTCTCCGAACCCGCCGCGGATCTGGCCATCGCCCTCGCCCTGGCCTCGGCCGCGAGCGACACCCCCCTGCCGAAGAACCTCGTCGCGATCGGCGAAGTGGGGCTCGCGGGCGAGGTCAGACGGGTCACGGGCGTGCAGCGCAGACTCTCCGAAGCGCACCGTCTGGGCTTCACGCACGCGCTCGTGCCGGGCGATCCCGGCAAGATCCCTGCCGGTATGAAGGTCCTGGAAGTGGCCGACATAGGGGACGCTCTGAGAGTCCTTCCGCGCTCGCGTCGCCGAGACGCCCCACGGGACGAGGAGGAGCGCCGGTAGACTTTGCCCTGGTCTCGCCCGTGCGTACGAACCGAGTGTGCGAAACGGGAGTGCCAGAAGTACCTGCGACCGGAGGAGTGCAGTGGCAGCCAACGACCGGGCGGCAGCTCCCGGAAAGTCCGGTGGGAGTTCCGGTGCCGATGGCCTGATGCGCGCCTCACTGAGCGCCGTGGCACCCGGCACGGCCATGCGCGACGGCCTTGAGCGGGTGCTCCGCGGCAATACCGGCGGTCTCATCGTGCTCGGCTTCGACAAGACCGTCGAGGCGATGTGCACGGGCGGATTCGTGCTGGACGTCGAGTTCACGGCCACCCGGCTGCGCGAGCTGTGCAAGCTCGACGGCGGCATCGTGCTCAACTCCGACCTGTCGAAGATCCTGCGAGCGGGCGTGCAGTTCGTCCCCGACGCGAGGATCCCGACCGAGGAGACGGGCACCCGGCACCGCACGGCGGACCGGGTCTCCAAGCAGGTCGGTTTCCCCGTCGTCTCCGTCTCCCAGTCCATGCGGCTGATCGCGCTGTACGTCGACGGCCAGCGCCGCGTCCTGGAGGACTCGGCGGCGATCCTGTCCCGCGCCAACCAGGCGCTGGCGACCCTGGAGCGGTACAAGCTCCGCCTGGACGAGGTCGCGGGAACGTTGTCAGCGCTGGAGATCGAGGACCTGGTGACGGTCCGGGACGTCTCCGCCGTCGCCCAGCGCCTGGAGATGGTGCGCCGTATCGCCACCGAAATCGCCGAGTATGTGGTCGAACTGGGCACCGACGGACGGCTCCTGGCCCTCCAGCTAGACGAGCTGATCGCCGGCGTGGAGCCCGAGCGCGAGCTGGTCGTCCGGGACTACGTCCCCGAACCCACCGCGAAACGCTCCCGCACAGTCGAGGAAGCCCTCTCCGAACTGGACGCCCTCCACCACGCCGAACTCCTCGAACTCCCCACGGTGGCACGGGCATTGGGCTACACCGGATCCCCCGAGGCCCTCGACACCGCAGTATCACCCCGCGGCTTCCGCCTCCTGGCAAAGGTCCCCCGCCTCCCGGGGGCCATCATCGACCGCCTCGTAGACCACTTCGGCGGCCTGCAGAAACTCCTCGCCGCGAGCGTCGACGACCTGCAGACGGTGGACGGAGTGGGCGAGGCAAGGGCCCGAAGCGTACGGGAGGGCCTGTCGAGGCTGGCGGAGAGCTCGATCCTGGAACGGTACGTCTAATTCACACAGTTGCTTCAGCGCCCCTTTAGGGGCGCGGGGAACTGCGCGACCAGCCACAACGGACCTGCAGACGCCAACCGACCAACCGCGGCACCCACGCGAAGCGCTTAGTCCTTCTCCAGCACAAACGACGTCTGCACCTTCGCAAACCCCGGCGCCGCAGCCTCCACCAAATACGTCCCCGCCCCAGCCGCCCCCGCCGAAGGCGTCGCGCACTGCGGAGCACTTCCCTTCCGGTCCCACTCCACGGTGTACGTGATGCTGCTGCCGGCCGGCACCCGGTACAACACGCTCCCGGAGGACCTCACGCAGTCCTCGGACGACCAGAAGTCGTCGTCCTCGCCCGCCTGAGTGATCGTCAACACCGTGCTCTTCGGCCCGAGATCGACCTTGCAGTCGGCCGCGGAGGAGTTCGTCGCGGTCAGTACGAGGGTCGGCGTCTGCCCCGGCCCGTACGCGTTGTGCACACTGCGCAGGCTCAACTTGACCGCTCCGGTGGCGCAGTTGGGCAGCGTGGACCCTGCCGGAAGCGTGTCCCCCGTACCGACACCACCACCGCTGCCGGCACCGCCCTCGGACCCGCCACCCGCGGACCCGTCGTCGCCCCCACCGTCACCGTTGGCTCCGTCGGAGGTTCCGCCCGTGTCCCCGCCGCCCGAACCCGCTCCGGAGGAGGACCCGTTGGAGTCCCCGTCCCCCGTCTCGTCGCGCCCGCCCGGCGCCTGGCTGATCGCGGGGCCGGAGCCGGACGGTCCGGGCGTGATGGTGGACGGTGTGGGACTCGAGTCGCCGTTGCCCCCGTCGGCGCCGTTCTTGCCGCCGCCTCCGCCCATGGTGACGATCCAGGTGATCAGCAAGGCCAACAGGGCGATCACAGACAGCAGTACGGCCCTCCGACGCCAGTAGATGGAGGAGGGAAGCGGCCCGACCGGATTGCGCAGAGATCCCACGGCGCAAACTGTACGAGAGATCGGCGCCGCTGCTGCCCCCACCCGCCGCCCTGCGGCAACTTTTCCAGATCATCATTCCGCCCGACCCCACCGGACAGCAGGGGATGCGGCGCACACCCACGACCGCCGTCACACCGGCGACCCACCGACCGGCCGTGGCCAAAGCAGCCCAAGCGCCGCGGGCCGTGGCAGGATCGGAAGGCCATGACTGCGCCCACGATGCCCCAGCCCCCGCACCGCGCCGACACCACCGCCGACCGTCTTCTCGGCGAGCCCCTGCACTCCCCCGTCATCGCCTGGTTCGACGAACACGCCCGCGATCTGCCGTGGCGGCGGCCCGAAGCCGGGCCATGGGGGGTGATGGTCAGCGAGTTCATGCTCCAGCAGACACCGGTCAACCGCGTCCGGCCCGTCTACGAGCAGTGGCTGGCTCGCTGGCCCCGCCCCGCCGACCTGGCGAAGGAGGCTCCCGGCGAGGCCGTCCGCGCCTGGGGCCGGCTCGGCTACCCGCGCCGCGCGCTGCGGCTGCACGGCGCCGCCGTCGCCATAACGGAACGGCACGGCGGTGACGTACCGACGGATCACGCCCAGTTGCTGGCGCTGCCCGGCATCGGCGAGTACACGGCCGCCGCGGTCGCCTCCTTCGCGTACGGCCAGCGGCATGCCGTGCTCGACACCAACGTCCGCCGGGTCTTCGCCCGCGCGGTCACCGGCGTCCAGTACCCGCCTAACGCCACCACCGCCGCCGAGCGCAAGCTCGCCCGCGCGCTGCTGCCCGAGGACGAGCGGACCGCCGCCCGCTGGGCCGCCGCCTCGATGGAACTCGGCGCGCTGGTGTGCACCGCCAAGAACGAGACCTGCCACCGCTGCCCCATCGCCTCCCAGTGCGCCTGGCAGCTCGCGGGCAAGCCCGAGCACGAAGGGCCGCCGCGCCGCGGGCAGACATACGCGGGCACCGACCGCCAGGTACGCGGCAAGCTCCTCGCCGTGCTGCGCGACGCCCACGCGCCGGTCCCGCAGTCCGTCCTCGACCGGGTGTGGCACGAGCCGGTGCAGCGCGCCCGTGCTCTCGACGGCCTCGTCGCGGACGGGTTGGTGGAGCCGCTGGCGGGCGGTCTGTACCGGCTGCCGCTGAGCTGACGTACAGCCGAGTCACAAGCCACCACAGGGAAACCTCTGTCCCGCCCACCCCCAAATCACCCCATACCCAACCCATCTCACCTGCACGTTTATGTCCGTCCTACCTCTGTTACACAACCGACGGACAGCCGAGCGCTAGCCGCAGGCTGCTTCGCACAGCGCCGTGACAACGCCTCCGTAGCTTCATTTCTGTGCCCGACGGGGTGGCACAGCTACAGAAGCACGGGGATGGAGGCGGTCGATCATGGAGCAGCGCGAGGTGGGCGCAGTGGGCGAGGTGCTCGAGTTCGAGGAGTACGTCCGTACCCGGCAGGACGCGCTGCTGCGCAGTGCCCGCCGCCTGGTCCCGGACCCTGTCGACGCGCAGGACCTGCTCCAGACCGCGCTGGTACGGACGTACGGCCGCTGGGAGGGCATAGCCGACAAGCGGCTGGCGGACGCCTATCTGCGCCGCGTGATGATCAACACGCGGACCGAGTGGTGGCGGGCGCGCAAGCTGGAGGAGGTGCCGACCGAGCAGCTCCCGGACGCCTGCGTCGACGACGCCACCGAGCAGCACGCGGACCGTGCCCTGCTGATGGACATCATGAAGGTGCTGGCTCCCAAGCAGCGCAGCGTCGTGGTGCTGCGACACTGGGAGCAGATGTCCACGGAGGAGACGGCCGCCGCCCTCGGCATGTCGGCCGGAACGGTCAAGAGCACGCTGCACCGGGCGCTCGCCCGGCTCCGCGAGGAGCTGGAGCGCCGCGATCTGGACGCACGCGCGCTGGAGCGTGAGGAGCAGGAGCGGTGCGCGGCTTGACCGACCCGGATCCCGAAGCGGGCCAACGGGCCACCGCGGGTCGGGGCACTTTGCAGGCGGCGTTCACGGCGGTGGCCGTGCTCGCCGCCCTCGCCCTTTTCATGTCCGCCTGCGGCACCGGCGGCACCGGCGCCCGTGACGAGGGCCCCGCATACGCCGAGGCGGCGGGCGCGAGCGTGTCACCTCCCGCCTCGGCCTCCCCGACCCCGGACAGTCTGGGCGCCGTCAAGCTGGTACAGGACGACCCGACCGTATCGGCCGGGGTCAAACGCGAGCTGAAGCCCTGTATCGGCGACGAGTACCCGGTCGACGTGTCGTACGGCGATCTGACCGGAGGAGCCTCGCACGATGTCGTCGTCAATGTGCTGACCTGCGAAGATGCGGTAGGGGTCGGCTCGTATGTGTATCGCGAGGAAGACGGGCGGTACGAGAATGTGTTCAGGGCCGAGGAACCGCCGGTCTATGCCGAGATAGACCGCGGCGACCTGGTGGTGACCAAGCAGGTGTACGAGAAGGGCGACCCGGTGTCGAGTCCGTCCGCCCAGTATGTGATCACGTACCGCTGGCTGGCGTCGGGCCGCTTCACCGAGGAAGACCGCACACGCAACGACTACAGCAGCGGCGTCGGCGGGGATCCGACCCAGGCACCAAAGACCAGCTGAGGCGTGAACCGATCGGGCCGGCCAGGACGATCCCCTAGTGAACCGCTCGCCTGATTCCAACGTCAGGACAGTGAACGCATCAGCACAGTGAACGCACCACGAGACCCATACGAGGACAGAGAGCACCGGGATGGCAGACCAGACCCACGTCTTGTTCGTCGAGGACGACGACGTCATCCGTGAGGCCACGCAGCTCGCCCTGGAGCGGGACGGCTTCGCGGTCACCGCGATGCCCGACGGGCTGTCCGGCCTGGAGGCGTTCCGGGCGAACCGCCCCGACATCGCGCTGCTCGACGTGATGGTCCCGGGCCTGGACGGCGTCAGCCTGTGCCGCCGTATCCGGGACGAGTCGACGGTGCCGGTGATCATGCTGTCCGCGCGGGCGGACTCCATCGACGTCGTGCTGGGTCTGGAAGCCGGCGCGGACGACTATGTGACCAAGCCGTTCGACGGGGCCGTGCTGGTCGCGCGGATCCGGGCGGTGCTGCGCCGCTTCGGGCACGCGGGCGGCGCCGGGCAGCCGGAGGAGCCCGAGTCCCTGTCGGCCGGCGGCGTGCTGACCTTCGGTGAGCTGGAGATCGACACCGAGGGCATGGAGGTGCGCAAGGGCGGGCAGCCGGTGGCGCTGACGCCCACGGAGATGCGACTGCTCCTGGAGTTCTCGTCGGCGCCGGGCACGGTCCTGTCGCGGGACAAGCTCCTGGAGCGCGTGTGGGACTACGGCTGGGGCGGTGACACGCGCGTGGTGGACGTCCATGTGCAGCGGCTGCGTACGAAGATCGGCCAGGACCGTATCGAGACGGTTCGCGGCTTCGGCTACAAGTTGAAGGCCTGAGCAGGGGTATGCGGGGGATCTTGGGGCGCCTGCTCCCGGCGCGATGGGCACGCACGGGCATCCGTACGGGCGTGCGGTGGAAGCTGAGCGCGGCGATCGCGTTCGTCGGTGCGCTGGTGGCGATCGCGCTGAGCCTGGTCGTGCACAACGCGGCCCGGGTCTCGATGCTGGACAACGCACGCGAGCTGGCCGACGAGCGGATCCAGATCGCCCAGCGCAACTATGAGCTGTCCAAACGGCCGAACTTCCCGAACGTCGAGATCAACGACCCGGACCTGCCGCCCGAGCTGCGGCTGAAGGTCGAGCAGGGTCGCCGGGCCACCTATGTGACCGACCACAAGGGCGGCGTGCCGGACATATGGGCCGCCGTGCCGGTCACGGACGGGCGTGTGCTGTCCCTGCACACCGGGTTCACCGACCGCAGCACCGACATCCTCAACGACCTCGACCAGGCCCTCGTCATCGGCTCCATCACCGTCGTCCTCGGCGGCAGCGCGCTCGGTGTGCTCATCGGCGGACAGCTGTCGCGCCGGCTGCGCAAGGCGGCGGCCGCGGCGAACCAGGTCGCCAAGGGCGAGACGGACGTCCGGGTGCGGGACGCGATCGGCGGTGTCGTACGGGACGAGACCGACGACCTGGCCAGCGCGGTGGACGCCATGACGGACGCCCTACAGCTGCGGCTGGAGGCCGAGCGCCGGGTCACCGCCGATATCGCACACGAGCTGCGCACGCCGGTGACCGGGCTGCTGACCGCGGCCGAGCTGCTGCCGCCGGGCCGGCCGACCGAGCTGGTCCTGGACCGGGCGAAGGCCATGCGCACGCTGGTGGAGGACGTCCTGGAGGTGGCCCGCCTCGACGGTGCCTCGGAGCGGGCCGAGCTGCAGGACATCATGCTGGGCGAGTTCGTCAGCCGGCGGGTGGCGGCGAAGGACCCGGCCATCGAGGTGCGCGTGGTCCATGAGTCGGAGGTCACCACCGACCCGCGGCGCCTGGAGCGCGTGCTGTTCAACCTGCTCGCCAACGCCGCCCGGCACGGCAAGCCGCCCATCGAGGTCACCGTCGAGGGCCGGGTCATCCGGGTCCGCGACCACGGCCCCGGCTTCCCCGAGGAGCTCCTCGCCGAGGGGCCGAGCCGCTTCCGCACCGGCCGCAGCGACCGCTCCGGCCACGGCCACGGCCTCGGCCTGACCATCGCCGCCGGCCAGGCCCGCGTCCTGGGCGCCCGGCTGACCTTCCGCAACATCCGCCCGGCGGGCGCGCCGGAGCACGTGCCGGCGGAGGGCGCGGTGGCCGTGCTGTGGCTGCCGGAGCATGCGCCGACGAGCACGGGCAGTTATCAGATGCTGCCGTAGACGGCTCAGAACGGCTTCGACATGTCCAGTTCTTCACTCCGCTCGGTCAGCGAGTACCAGTTCCCGTTGTCGTCACGGAAGATCGCCTCGATGCCGTACGGCCGCTCCTGTGGCTCCTGGATGAACTCCACCCCGCGTGCCTTGAAGGTCTCGTAGTCCCCGCGGCAGTCGTCGGTCCGGAACGCCCCGGCGCCGATGACGCCCTTGCCGACCAGCGTCTTCAGAGCCTCGGAGGACTCGGGGTCGAGCCCTGGTCCGTCGAGGCTCATCAGCGCCAGCTCGACTTCTGGCTGGTCCTTGGCGCCCACGGTGACCCACCGCATGTCACCCATCGACAGGTCGGTGCGCTCCTCGAAACCGAGCTTCTCGGTGAAGAAGGCCTTGGTGCGCTGCTGGTCGAAGGTCCATACGGTGGTGATGCCCAGGCCCTTGATCATGGCTCTGTTCTCCTGTCGGTGTCGGCTCTTGTCCGTCACCGTAGGCAGCCCGCCGGTCAGTCCGCTTCTCCGGAATTGCTGTCCACTCCGGCCGAAGGGCGCCGGAATCCCCCGCCCAGAACAGTGCGTAACACCCGGGTATCAGCGCGGCCCCCTGCCCCACGTGCTTGCTCCGGTACTCGCTCGGCGTCAGCCCGGTGCGCGCCTTGAACCGGGTCGAGAACGTACCCAAGCTGCTGAAGCCGACGAGGTGGCAGATCTCCGTGACCGTCAGATCCGCGGTGCGCAGCAGATCCTCGGCCCGCTCGATCCGGCGGTGCGTCAGATACTGGCCGGGCGTCTCGCCGTACGCCGCCTTGAAAGCCCGTATGAAGTGATAGCGCGAGTACCCGGCATGCGCCGCCACCGCGTCCAGGTCGAGGGACGGCTCGGCCCAGTCGCGGTCCATGGCGTCCTTGGCCAGGCGCAGCGGCCGCATCGTGTCCATGGCCCGATGGTGGCACGCGGCACTGACAACGGCCCCCGGGTCCACACCCCGGGGGCCGTTCGCTCACCGCTCGTTCAGACCGTCTCGGTCGCCGGCGCCCGCACCGCCGTACCGCCCGGGGAGTCCTCACCGCCCGGGGAGTCCTCCTTCGGCCCCGCCCCCTTCAGCGGCACCTCCTTCACGAACACCGCCGCGACCAGCGCGATCACGGCCACCACGGCCCCCAGCAGGAACGCCGAGTGGGTGCCCGCCGACACCGCGTGCTGGTACGCCTCGCGCGCCGCCTCCGGCAGCTTCGCCAGGCTCGCCGCGTCCAGCTGGGCGGACTGCTCGGTCACCTTGGAGCCCAGTGCACCGGCCCGGTCGGCCATGACGTCCTGGACCCGGTGGTTGAACAGCGCGCCCATGATCGCGACGCCGAAGGAGGAGCCGAGGGTGCGGAAGAGGGTGGTGGACGAGGACGCGACGCCCATGTCCTTCATCTCCACGCTGTTCTGCGCGACCAGCATGGTGATCTGCATCAGGCAGCCCATGCCGAGTCCGACGACGGCCATGAACACGCCGGACGTGAGCCGCGAGGTCCCGGTGTCCATCGTCGACAGCAGATACAGCCCGACGGCCATCAGCGCACTGCCGACGACCGGGAAGACGTAGTACCGCCCGGTGTTGGTGGTCACCCGCCCCGCGACCATCGACGTCACCAGCATCGCGCCGAGCATCGGCAGGAGCAGCAGCCCGGAGTTGGTCGCGGACGCGCCCTGCACGGACTGCTGGTACAGCGGCAGGAACAGCGTGGCGCCGAACATCACGAACCCGACGATGAAGCCGATGATCGACATGAGCGTGAAGTTCCGGCTGCGGAAGATGTGCAGCGGCAGCACCGGTTCGGCGGCCTTGGTCTGCCAGAACACGAACCCGACGAGCGCGGCGACCCCGATGCCGATCAGCTCCATGATCCGCGCGGACGTCCAGGCGTACTCCGTACCGCCCCAGGTGGTGACCAGCACGATCGCGGTGATGCCGACCGTCAGCAGGCCCGCGCCCAGGTAGTCGATCCGCGTCTGCGCCCGCTTCTTCGGCAGATGCAGTACGGCGCTGATGGCGAGCAGCGCGACGATGCCCAGCGGCAGGTTGATGTAGAAGGCCCAGCGCCAGCCCCAGTGGTCGGTGATGGTGCCGCCGACCAGCGGACCGCCGATCATCGCGAGCGCCATGACGCCGGCCATCATGCCCTGGTACTTGCCGCGCTCGCGGGGCGGTATGAGGTCACCGATGATCGCCATGACGCCGACCATGAGCCCACCGGCGCCGAGGCCCTGCACGGCGCGGAAGCCGATCAGCTGCCCCATGTCCTGGGCCATGCCGCTGAGCGCGGAGCCGATCAGGAAGAGCACGATCGAGCTCATGAAGATGCCCTTGCGGCCGTACATGTCGCCGAGCTTGCCCCACAGCGGGGTGGAGGCCGCGGTCGCCAGGGTGTACGCCGTCACCACCCACGACAGATGCTCGAGCCCGCCCAGCTCACCGACGATCGTCGGCATCGCGGTGCCGATGATCATGTTGTCGAGCATCGCCAGCATCATCGCGATCATGAGCGCGAAGAGCACGACCCGCACGCTCCTGGGCCGACCGCCCGCCTCGTCTGTGACTGTCTCTGTCGCCACCATCGTTCCCACTCCCCCGGCACCGCTACTTACTTGCCGCCCGGCTAGTTGTCTACACTCGGAAGGTAGAGGCGTAACTAGCCGGGCGTCAAGTAAGTTTTCTGGAAAGCCGAGGAGTACGAGGATGGGCGGCACCATGGACGGCACCAAGCACCGGCGCCGCGGGGACACCCGCCAGCGCATCCAGGACATCGCCCTCGAACTCTTCGCCGAGCAGGGCTACGAGAAGACCTCCCTGCGGGAGATCGCCGAGCGCCTCGATGTCACGAAGGCGGCGCTCTACTACCACTTCAAGACCAAGGAAGAGATCCTGGTCAGCCTCTTCGAGGACCTGACGAAGCCGATCGAGGACCTGATCGAGTGGGGCAAGCAACAGCCGCACACCCTGGAGACGAAGCAGGAGATCGTACGGCGCTACGGCCGGATCCTGTCCGAGGCGGCGCCGCTGTTCCAGTTCATGCAGGAGAACCAGGCGACCGTACGGGAACTGAGCATCGGCGAGATGTTCAAGAACCGCATGATGGGCATGCGCGACATCATCATCGACCCGGACGCCGACCTGGTCGACCAGGTCCGCTGCATCAGCGCCCTGTTCACGATGCACGCCGGGATGTTCGTCCTGCGGGACCTCGAAGGCGACCCCGAGGACAAGCGCAAGGCCGTCCTCGAGGTCGCGATCGATCTGGTGACACAGGCACACACCGGAAGCCGGAACGCTTAGAGCGCCAGGCCCTTGCCGCGCAGGAAGGCGACCGGGTCGATGGCGGAGCCGTAGTTCGCGGTCGTACGGACCTCGAAGTGCAGGTGCGGGCCGCTGGAGTTGCCGGTGTTGCCGGACAGGGCTATCCGCTGGCCGGTCTTCACGATCTGGCCGGACTTGACGTTGATCTTCGACAGGTGGGCGTACTGGGAGTACGTGCCGTTGCCGTGCTTGATGACGATGGCGTTGCCGTAGGCGGGGCCGTCACCGGCGCCGTTGCCGCCGGCCTTGACGACCGTGCCGCCGTGCGCGGCCTTGACGACGGTGCCGCTGGGCACGGCGAAGTCCTGACCACTGTGGGTGGACTGCCACATGGCGCCGTTCGCCGCGAAGCTCGCGGACTTTGTGTACTTCGCGACCGGCTTGACCCAGGACGTGGCCTTCTTCGCGGCGGCGGTGGGCGCGGCCTTGGCGACCGTGCCCTGCGCGGCGGTCGCGACTCCGGCCCCCAGCACAACCGAGGCACCGACGGCGGCAGCCATGACGGCCCCACGGGTGCGGAGCAGGGACGTACGGGAAGAGCGAGCGGAGACGCGCTGGAACATCAGAACCTCACGGGGGAAGGGGACAGAAAACCACCCGGCGCACAGGCAGCCGCCGGATGGGACACCCCTTGGTACCCCCATCGCCCAGAGACCCCCAAACCCCCGATCTACGACGGAAGCTAGTACTTCACCGCAAAACTTCCCGGTTATTGACAGAGCAACCATCAAGCGCAAATCGACCCATGAGGGCGGAACCGCCCCACCCCTCCGCACCAATAGTCCCTTTTGCCCAAACGGCGGTTTCCACTATTCCCTCTAGTACCGGGCAAATCGCCTGTGCGGCTTGTCACCGAGCGACCACCCGCGGTGTGACCCGCATCTCGCGTGGAGTTACCGTCAAGTAACCACTTCTTTCCCCTCGCGCCACCCCCGCCGACGAGCATGCACGCGACAACCGGCAGCGCACGTGTGACGTGAGAGGACCCCCACCCCCATGAGCAGAGGCACCTGGACGCGCCGTATCGGCATGACCGCCGTCGCCACCGTCGCCGTCACGGCGATGGCCGTCCCCGCCGGCGCCCAGGCCGCGACGGCCACGAGCACGTCCGTCAGCGCCGCCGCAGCCGAGGACGTCGACTACGCGACCTGGCAGCGGGACTGCCAGGCGGTGATGGACCAGGCGATGCCGTACCTGAAGCAGCGCATCGCCGCCACCAAGCCGGGCGAGAAGCAGGCGATCGTCCTCGACATCGACAACACCGCGCTGGAGACCGACTTCGGCTTCAGCTACCCGCAGCCGGCCAACCAGCCGGTCCTGGAGGTCGCCGAGTACGCCCAGGCCCACGGCGTCGACCTCTTCTTCGTGACCGCCCGCCCCGGCATCATCTACGCGCCCACCGAGTACAACCTCGAGCACCAGGGCTACGACGTCTCCGGTCTCTACGTCCGCAACTTCCTCGACCTCTTCAAGAACGTCGCCGCCTACAAGACCGCCCAGCGCGTCGACATCGAGAACAAGGGCTACACGATCATCGCCAACATCGGAAACAGCGCCACCGACCTCTCGGGCGGCCACGCCGAGAAGACGTACAAGCTGCCCGACTACGACGGTCAGCTGTCCTGACCCATCCACCCAACTCCGGGTAGTCTCACCCCCGTTCGCGCGATCACGGGGGTGAGGCGGATGGAGCCCACGGTACTGGGCGGCCGGCTGGCGTCCAGTGTGGTCGGCCCGCTCGTACGCAAGCTGTTCGCCTCGGACGGCCCCGGTGCCGGGCTGGTCTTCCCGGACGCGGCGGTCATCGTGGAATCCCGCTCCTGACGCCACACATGGCGAAGGGGCCGGTGCCGTCACGGCACCGGCCCCTTCGCTCTGAGGCTTACGCCTCCTTGCTCAGATTCGGCCCAGCCCCACCGGCCGCCTGCTCGATCGGCGGAACGTCCGGCAGTGCCGACTTCTCCTCACCCCGGAAGGTGAAGGTCTTGGCCTCGCCCTCGCCCTCCGTGTCCACGACCACGATGTGGCCGGGGCGCAGCTCGCCGAAGAGGATCTTCTCGGAGAGGGAGTCCTCGATCTCGCGCTGGATGGTGCGGCGCAGCGGACGCGCGCCCAGCACGGGGTCGTAACCCTTCTTCGAGAGCAGTTCCTTGGCGGACTGGGAGAGCTCGATGCCCATGTCCCGGTCCTTGAGGCGCTCGTCGACCTTGCCGATCATCAGGTCGACGATCGCGAGGATGTCGTCCTGGGTCAGCTGCGGGAAGACGACCACGTCGTCGACGCGGTTGAGGAACTCGGGACGGAAGTGCTGCTTGAGCTCGTCCGAGACCTTGTTCTTCATGCGCTCGTAGTTGGTCTTCTTGTCGCCCGAGGCCGCGAAGCCCAGGTTGAAGCCCTTGGAGATGTCCCGGGTGCCGAGGTTGGTCGTCATGATGATGACCGTGTTCTTGAAGTCCACGACCCGGCCCTGGGAGTCGGTCAGGCGACCGTCCTCCAGGATCTGCAGCAGGCTGTTGAAGATGTCCGGGTGGGCCTTCTCGACCTCGTCGAAGAGGACCACCGAGAACGGCTTGCGGCGGACCTTCTCGGTCAGCTGACCGCCCTCTTCGTAGCCCACGTATCCGGGGGGCGAGCCGAAGAGACGCGACACCGTGTGCTTCTCGCTGAACTCCGACATGTCGAGGGAGATCAGCGCGTCCTCGTCACCGAAGAGGAACTCGGCCAGGGCCTTGGACAGCTCCGTCTTACCGACACCCGACGGGCCCGCGAAGATGAACGAACCACCCGGACGCTTCGGGTCCTTCAGACCGGCACGCGTACGGCGGATCGCCTTCGACAGCGCCTTGACGGCGTCGGTCTGGCCGATGACCCGCTTGTGCAGCTCCTCCTCCATGCGGAGCAGGCGGCTGGACTCCTCCTCGGTCAGCTTGAAGACCGGGATGCCCGTAGCGGTCGCGAGGACCTCGGCGATCAGCTCGCCGTCGACCTCGGCGACGACGTCCATGTCGCCGGCCTTCCACTCCTTCTCCCGCTTGGCCTTGGCGGCCAGGAGCTGCTTCTCCTTGTCGCGGAGGGAGGCGGCCTTCTCGAAGTCCTGCGAGTCGATCGCGGACTCCTTGTCGCGGCGGACACCGGCGATCTTCTCGTCGAACTCGCGCAGGTCCGGCGGCGCGGTCATCCGGCGGATGCGCATCCGGGAACCGGCCTCGTCGATCAGGTCGATCGCCTTGTCCGGCAGGAAGCGGTCCGAGATGTACCGGTCGGCCAGGGTGGCGGCCTGCACCAGCGCCTCGTCGGTGATGGAGACGCGGTGGTGCGCCTCGTACCGGTCACGGAGACCCTTGAGGATCTCGATCGTGTGCGGGAGCGAGGGCTCGGCGACCTGGATGGGCTGGAAGCGGCGCTCCAGGGCCGCGTCCTTCTCCAGGTGCTTGCGGTACTCGTCCAGCGTGGTCGCGCCGATGGTCTGCAGCTCACCACGGGCCAGCATCGGCTTCAGGATCGAAGCGGCGTCGATGGCGCCCTCGGCGGCACCCGCACCGACCAGCGTGTGCAGCTCGTCGATGAACAGGATGATGTCGCCGCGGGTGCGGATCTCCTTGAGGACCTTCTTCAGGCGCTCCTCGAAGTCACCGCGGTAGCGGGAGCCGGCGACCAGCGCGCCGAGGTCCAGGGTGTAGAGGTGCTTGTCCTTGAGGGTCTCGGGCACCTCGCCCTTGACGATGGCCTGGGCGAGGCCCTCGACGACGGCGGTCTTGCCGACGCCGGGCTCACCGATCAGGACCGGGTTGTTCTTGGTACGGCGGGACAGCACCTGCATGACCCGCTCGATCTCCTTCTCGCGCCCGATGACCGGGTCGAGCTTGGACTCACGAGCGGCCTGGGTGAGGTTCCGGCCGAACTGGTCGAGCACCAGGGACGTCGAGGGGGTGCCCTCGGCAGGCCCGCCGGCGGTGGCGGTCTCCTTGCCCTGGTAACCGGAGAGCAGCTGGATCACCTGCTGCCGCACACGGTTGAGATCAGCGCCCAGCTTGACCAGGACCTGGGCGGCGACGCCCTCGCCCTCACGGATCAGGCCGAGCAGGATGTGCTCCGTGCCGATGTAGTTGTGGCCCAGCTGAAGGGCCTCGCGGAGCGACAGCTCCAGGACCTTCTTGGCACGGGGAGTGAAGGGGATGTGGCCGGACGGGGCCTGCTGGCCCTGACCGATGATCTCCTCCACCTGCTGACGGACCGCCTCAAGCGAAATGCCGAGGCTCTCCAGGGCCTTTGCGGCGACACCCTCACCCTCGTGGATCAGGCCCAGGAGGATGTGCTCGGTGCCGATGTAGTTGTGGTTGAGCATCCGGGCTTCTTCCTGAGCCAGGACGACAACCCGCCGCGCGCGGTCGGTGAACCTCTCGAACATCGTTAATCGCTCCTCAGAGCGGTCAGGCAGTGGGGGGAACTTCCCCTCCCTGTCCTTCCGCAGCTTAGTCCCGCAAGCGGGGACCGCTCATTCCAACTGCCGACACCGTCGATGGCCTCCTGACCCCGCTAACGCCGACATCTGCTCCAACCCGATGGTGCGAGACGATGTTCCCGCAGGCCAGGCAGTTACCCTCACCATCAGTACGCCGATGGCGAACGTGAGACGCCCTGTCCTGCGTGTCGCCCCCTCTCACTAGGGATGTCTTACCCGCTCGCACCGACAGTCCATGCCGCGTGCACCCGTTCCCTCCGCTACGGGCGAACAACCTTGCACGACCCCACACCCCCGCACGCCCCCTTTTCCAGCACGCTGCGCACTCACGTGAACACCCAGCGTAACTCGCACGGTCCTTCGGCAGTTGCGCTTGGCATGGTTGCCACCGGCCGCTCGACTTCGCCCGCAATCTCCACCGCCTCCACCGTTTCCGCAGCGGTCCCTTTCCCCCGGCGGCCGCTCGATCCGAGCGATCAGGTCCGCCGGTGGTACGAGAACGAACTGGGATGGGCGACGGTGCCCGGGATTCCCCTACGACTTCCCCTGGGCCTGCGCTTCGACGTCCTGGACGTGCCGGCCGAGGCGGGCCGGTCCGCGCTGCGCCACCTGGCGCCGGGCTCTCCGGTGGCCGTACAGGGCGACCGGATGCGGCTGCTGGTGGCCGCGGGCAGCGGGGAAGAGCTGCCCGGGCTGCTGGACTGGCTGGAGTGGGGCACGCTGGCGCTCGACCTGACGGCGATCGGCGAGGGCGGCCTCATGGACGCACCCGTGCCTCCGGGACGGTGCTCCGCCACGGGAGCCCGGCCGCCGTGGACGGGGACCGCAGCCCTCCGGGGGGCCGCCGTGTGGCTGCGACCCCCCGAGCCGGGATGCGAGGTCGAAGCCTCGCTGCCGACGCTGTCGGCTCTGGGGGGCGGTGGAGACGCCCCCGATCTCGTGCGACTTGTGAACACGGTGGCAACCCACTGCCACCGATTGCGGCTGCGGCGCGCTTGCGCTCAGCCATCGGCCTTGTCATAGGCCTTGCCAAAGGCCTCGCGATCAGGCGTTCGCCTTCTCGTATGCCTCGCGAATGGTCGCGGGAACACGGCCGCGGTCGTTGACCTCGTAACCGTTCTCCTTCGCCCAGGCGCGGATCTGCGCGGTGTCCTGGCTGCCACCCGAAGCGGCACGCGCCTTTCCGCGTCCACCCGAAGCACGGCCTCCGGTGCGACGACCACCCTTCACGTAAGGCTCGAGAAGGCCGCGCAGCTTGTCCGCATTGGCGGTCGTGAGATCGATCTCGTACGTCTTGCCGTCCAGCGCGAACGTCACGGTCTCGTCCGCCTCGCCGCCGTCGAGGTCGTCGACAAGAAGGACCTGAACCTTCTGTGCCACCGGATTTCCTTTCATCGATAACTTGAGGGCCTGGGGTCTGCGGCGTCCGCCGTTTCGCCGTCCCCTGTTATATGCAGTACTGCAGTACATCGGAAAGCAAACCGCTTTTGCTGGAAAAACACAAACCCCTGGGAGAGACCCACAGGTCATCCTTGGTCCGGAAACATGCGCGTTTCGGACATAGGGAACCTGGGCAGCGCAGTCCGCTTGAAATCTCGTTGGCGATCACAGATGCAGAAGCATCCGGCTGTTGCCCAAGGTGTTCGGTTTCACTCGTTCGAGACCGAGGAACTCCGCGACGCCCTCGTCATAGGAACGCAGCAGCTCCGCGTAGACGTCGGTGTCAACAGGTGTCTCGCCGATCTCGACGAAGCCGTGCTTGCTGAAGAAGTCCACTTCGAAGGTCAGGCAGAATACGCGGCGAACGCCGAGCCAGCGTGCGGTGTGCACCAACTTCTCCAGCAACTGATGCCCGACACCGGCACCCTTCAGTCCGGGCTTCACCGCGAGAGTGCGCACTTCGGCGAGGTCTTCCCACATCACATGCAGGGCGCCGCAGCCGACCACGTCGGCGTTGTCGTCCCGTTCCGCGACCCAGAACTCCTGGATGTCCTCGTAAAGGGTCACCGTGGCTTTGTCGAGCAGGATCCGGTCGCGGACGTAGGTGTCGAGGAGTCGACGCACCGCCGGTACATCGCGGGTGCGGGCCCGGCGGACGGTGATGGCTTTTGCGGTGACTTCGGGACGCTCTGCTGACATGAGCGGACGCTATCGCCCGCCCGCCTCCGGTGCCGAGCCGGGGTTCTCCCCACCCGTATCGCGTTCGGCGCTATCGGTGGCGCCGGCCTCTTCGGCGGGTGCAGGGGATTCTTCCGGGTCTCCGACGACGCGGATGGCGTCCCGCAGGGCCTGCCGCTGTTCGTCGCTCATCATCCCGAAGAAGGCGACGAGAGCGGCGGCCGGGTTGTCACTCTGCGACCAGGCCTCGTTCATCAGCGCGGCGGCGTAGGCGGCCCGGGTGGAGACCGCCTCATATCGATAGGCCCGGCCTTCCGCCTCGCGGCGCACCCAGCCCTTCTGATGGAGATTGTCCAAAACGGTCATCACCGTGGTGTAGGCGATGGACCGTTCCTGCTGAAGATCTTCGAGGACTTCTCGAACGGTCACCGGGCGGTTCCACTTCCACACCCGCGTCATGACCGCGTCTTCGAGTTCTCCCAATGGGCGAGGCACAACTCGACACAATAGTGGGAGATCTCCGTATTGGCGCCCGGGGCGGGCACATGGAGAACAAACGGGAACGAAAAGGGCGTACAGCCCGAAAGTGCCCGAGGGGCACGGGAGCCGTACGCCGTACGTCAGGCGTCGGTGCCGGAGGGGGTCTGGCGGGCGCCGTCCACGCGCGCGATGGCGGCGTCGACAGCCGCGTCCTCCTTGGCCTTGTTGGCCCCGCCCTGGCTCCTCACGATCACCCGGATCACACCGATGAAGAACACGGCCATCACGGCCGGGGGCAGCAGCGCGGAGACATAGTCCATGCGACCAGGGTAGCCACGGGGCGTGGAGCGGACGGTGCCGGGTTGAGGGTTTTCGTCCGCCTGTGCCGAGCGTGCCGCTCAACCTGCGACGACGAGCTGCCGTGACGGGTTCGCGGGCGGCGATGCGGGTTTGCGGCGCGGAAAGACCTCGCCCGGGGTGGGGATGGGTCGAGCGGGCTTCGGAGTGGCCGGGGCGGGGGCGGGCTTGGGGGCCGGTTTCTCGGCGGGCTTCTTCTCGGGCTTACGTCCGGGCCCCTCCCCCGCGTCCGCGGCGAGACCGCCGGGAAGGGCTGTGAAGCGCGTCCAGGAGGCTGGGGCGCCGGGCGCGAGGGGCGATGTCGCGGATCGCCCGGCACGGGGCGCGAGATGGCCGCGTACGCCCGTCCCGCCCGACTCATCCCGCCGGTCCTGCTGATCACGCCGATCCCGGTGATCCCGCTGATCCCGCTGATCCGGCTCGGCGAGATTTCGGCAGCGGTCGAGGAGGGCGGCTGCGGCAGGGTTGCCGCTCAACGCCTGGAGTGCGGTGATGTCATCGGGAACCGGCCGGTACCCCGCACCCAGCGCCTCCCCCAGCAGCGCGAGGTAGCCGGCGGCGGTGCCGGGCAGGGCGGTGCGGTACCGGGCGACGTCGGCCACCAGGAAGGCCCGCATCCGCGCCCCCTCACACATCGCCTCGTCGAGGGACTCGGCAAGGCGGAGACAGTCCTGGACGTCCTCGGCCGAGACCGGGCTGGGCTGAAGGGCGAGGGCGAGAGCGCGGCGGAGCACACGCAGCTCCTCCACGCCGAACGCCATGCCGCCGCGGTATCCGTATGGCGTGGGCATGCGGTGACGATACGCGCTAATCAGACAAACCCGGCCACATCTCCCGGGTGTGGCGCAAGAGCCACCCACCCGGACGCGACAACCACGAGCCCTACCGCCCCGCCCCCTGACTGCTCAGCGCCGGTCGGCCGCTGCCGACATCGTCAGCCCGCCCGGCGTTTTGACGCGGAGCCGGTTTCTCGGTGCCGAGCCGCATCATCCAGCCCGCCGCGTTCGAGAACGGGACATGCCATCCCGATCCCCACTCACCCGCCGGGGCCGTACCGCCAGCACAAGCACGCACCATCCCGCCCGCCCGACGTTCGCCCCAGGGGTGGCTTCTCAACGCCGAGCCACATCACTCAGCCCGTCCGGCGTTTGAGACCGAGACGCGCCGTCCCGAACCCCCACCCACCCGCCGGGAGCGCCAGCCCGCCCAGCGTTTGACGCGGGCCCGGCCTCTCAACGCCGAGCCACATCACTCAGCCCGCCCGCGTTCGAGAACGAGACGCGCCGTCCCGAACCCCCACCCACCCGCCGGGAGCGCCGGCCCGCCCAGCGTTTGACGCGGGCCCGGCCTCTCAGCGCCGAGCCACATCACTCAGCCCGTCCGGCGTTTGAGGACGAGGCCGTTCAGGCCGAAGCGGGGGTCTGGGGGCGCAGCCCTCAGGGATGGGGCGGGTAGGGGCGGCGGGGGCGAGGAAACCTTGGGGCACGGCGGACGTGGGTCACATGCGGGAGACGTTCCGCTCGTAGACCAGCCGTAGACCGATCAGCGTCAGCCACGGCTCATGCTCATCGATCACCGAGGACTCACCCAGCACCATCGGCGCCAGCCCACCCGTGGCGATCACCGTCACCTCGTCCGGATCGTCGGCCAACTCCCGCGCCATCCGGTGCACCACACCGTCCACCTGCCCGGCGAACCCGTACACGATCCCGGACTGCATCGCCTCGACCGTGTTCTTGCCGATCACGCTCCGCGGCCGCGCCACCTCGATCTTCCGCAACTGCGCGCCCTTGACGCCGAGCGCCTCGACGGAGATCTCGATGCCGGGCGCGATGACCCCGCCGATGTACTCCCCGCGCGCGCTGACCGCGTCGAACGTCGTCGCCGTACCGAAGTCCACGACGATCGCGGGCCCGCCGTACAGCTCGACCGCCGCCACGGCGTTGATGATCCGGTCCGCGCCGACCTCCTTGGGGTTGTCGGTGAGGATCGGCACACCCGTCTTGACGCCCGGCTCGACCAGTACGGCCGGCACATCGCCGTAGTACCGCCGCGTCACCTCACGCAGCTCGTGCAGCACGCTCGGCACGGTCGCGCAGATCGCGATCCCGTCGATGCCGTCGCCCAGCTCGTCCCCGAGGAGCGGATGCATGCCCATGAGGCCCTGCAGCAGGACCGCCAGCTCGTCGGCCGTACGGCGTGCGTCCGTGGAGATCCGCCAGTGCTCGACGATGTCCTCGCCGTCGAACAGGCCGAGGACGGTGTGCGTGTTGCCGACGTCGATCGTGAGGAGCATGACTTACTCCGCCTCACGGAGGTCGAGGCCGATGTCCAGGATCGGCGAGGAGTGGGTCAGGGCTCCGACGGCGAGGTAGTCCACGCCGGTGTCCGCGTACGCCTTCGCGTTCTCCAGGGTGAGGCGCCCGGAGGCCTCCAGGGCGGCCCGGCCGTGCACGAGGGCCACCGCCTCCTCGCACTCGCCCGGCGTGAAGTTGTCCAGCAGGATCAGATCGGCGCCGGCGTCCACGACGTCGCGCAGCTGGTCCAGGGTGTCGACCTCGACCTCGATCGGCACGTCCGGGAAGGCCTCCCGTACGGCCTTGAAGGCCTGCGCGACACCACCCGCGGCGACCACGTGGTTGTCCTTCACCAGGGCCGCGTCGGACAGCGACATCCGGTGGTTCACGCCGCCGCCGCACCGCACCGCGTACTTCTCCAGCGACCGGAGCCCCGGCGTCGTCTTCCGGGTGTCGCGGACCTTCGCCTTCGTGCCGTCCAGAACGTCCGCCCACGCGCGCGTGGCGGTCGCGATGCCCGACAGGCGGCACAGGAGGTTGAGCGCGCTGCGCTCGGCCGTCAGCAGGTCACGTGTGCGCGTGGTGACCGACAGGAGCTTCTGCCCGGCCTCCACCCGGTCGCCGTCGTCCACGTGCCGCTCGACGGCGAACTCGTCCTCGCAGACCACGGAGAGCACCGCTTCGGCGACCCGGAGGCCCGCCACGACGCCCGCCTCGCGCGCGGTGAAGTCGGCGGTGGCGACGGCGTCCTCGGGAATGGTCGCGACCGTCGTCACGTCCACCCCGTGGTCGAGGTCCTCCTGGATGGCCACGTTCGCGATGTCCTCGACCTCCACGGGGTCGAGTCCGGCCTCGGCCAGGAGCTCGGCGAGTGCGGGATCGAGCCCGCACTCCAGGTACTCGTCGCCGGTGTCCGCACCGCAGGCGCAGCCGTCGCCGCAGCCGTCGTCCTGTGCGAGGGGAAGGTCGGGGGTATCCACTGCTGTCACTGCTCCTGGGGACGCTGCGCCGGATGGTGCTGCCGGGTCGGGGGGAAGTCTGCGGTATCGGTGGGGTGTACGGCGAGTGTGCGGTCCGGATTCAGCCGTACGACGATGTGGCGCCGCCATGCTGTGTCGTCGCGCTCGGCATAGTCCTCGCGCCAGTGGCAGCCACGGGTCTCCTCGCGCTGCCGGGCGGCGGCGACCAGGACACGGGCCACGCACAGGAGGTTGGTGGCCTCCCAGGTGTCGACGCCGGCCTCGGCCGTCTTGCCGTTCTCGTGGAGGGCGTCACGGGCGTCGGCGTGCAGCTGCTGGAGCTGTTCGGCGGCCTTGGCGAGGGAGTCGGCGGAGCGCAGGACGCCCGCGCCCTCGGTCATGACCCGCTGGATCGCGAACCGGGTCTCCGGCTCCAGCAGGGGGTGTTCGGGGACCTCGGGGTACGGCACCGGGTGCGGCACGCGCGCGTGGAGGCCGTTTTCGGCGTGGCTCGCCGCGATGTCCTCGGCGATGCGCTCGGCGTAGACCAGGCCCTCCAGGAGGGAGTTGGACGCGAGCCGGTTCGCGCCGTGCACGCCGGTGCAGGCGACCTCGCCGCACGCGTAGAGCCCGGGCACGGTCGTACGGCCTTGGGAGTCCGTGCGGACGCCGCCGGAGGCGTAGTGGGCGGCCGGGGCGATCGGGATGGGCTCGTGGACGGGGTCGATGCCGTGGGCGCGGCAGGCTGCGAGGATCGTCGGGAAGCGGTGCTCCCACATGTCGGCGCCGAAGTGCCGGGCGTCGAGGAACATGTGCTCGGCGTCCTGCTCCTGCATGCGGCGCATGATGCCCTTGGCGACGATGTCCCGGGGCGCCAGTTCAGCCAGCTCGTGCTGTCCGGTCATGAAGCGCACGCCGCCGGCGTCGACCAGGTGGGCGCCCTCACCGCGTACCGCCTCGGAGACGAGGGGCTGCTGGCCTTCCGCGTCCGGGCCGAGGAACAGCACGGTGGGGTGGAACTGCACGAACTCGAGGTCGGAGACCTCCGCGCCCGCGCGCAGGGCGAGCGCCACGCCGTCGCCGGTCGACACGGACGGGTTCGTGGTCGCCGAGAAGACCTGCCCCATGCCGCCGGTCGCGAGGACGACCGCGGGGGCGTGCACGGCGCCCACGCCATCGTGCTGGCCCTCGCCCATGACGTGCAGGGAGACGCCCGCCGTACGGCCGTCCGCGTCCGTCAGCAGATCGAGTACCAGCGCGTTCTCGATCGTACGAAGCCCACGCGCGCGCACCGCCTCGACCAGCGCCCGGGAGATCTCCGCGCCGGTCGCGTCGCCCCCGGCGTGCGCGATACGGCGGCGGTGGTGGCCGCCCTCGCGGGTGAGTTCCAGCTCTCCCTCGGAGGACTCGTCGAAGTGGGCGCCCGTCTCGATGAGCCGCCGTACGGCGTCCGGGCCCTCGGTGACGAGGATCCGTACGGCCTCCTCGTCGCACAGGCCCGCGCCCGCCACCAGCGTGTCGTCCTGGTGCTGCTCGGGGGTGTCGCCCTCGCCCAGGGCCGCTGCGATGCCGCCCTGCGCCCAGCGGGTGGAGCCGTCGTCGAGGCGGGCCTTGGTGACGACGACCGTCGTGAGGCCGGCGGCCTCGCAGCGCAAGGCCGCGGTGAGGCCGGCGACGCCGGATCCGACGACCACCACGTCCGCCGAGATGGACCAGCCGGGGGCGGGGGCGTGCAGGCGTATACCGGTGCTGGTCACGAGGCGGCTCCGAAGGTTCCGAACGTGAGGGGGATGTTGTCGATCAGCCGGGTCGTCCCGACCCGGGCGGCGACGGCGAGGACGGCGTCCCCGGTGAAGTCGTCCGCGACCTCGGTGAAGTCGGACGGGTCGACCAGGGCCAGATAGTCCAGTTGGAGCGGCGGGTTGAGGCGGGCCGCCTCGTCGAGGACCAGGCGGGCGGCGGCGCGGACGGCCGACGGGCCACCCGGCACGGCCTTGGCGACCGCATGCGCGTCGGCCGCCGCGCGGGACTCCCCTATGGCGCTGAGCGCCTCGGCACGCGCGCGCGTGGCGGGCACTTCGCGAGCCCGCGCGCGCAGCGCCTCTTGCGCAGCGTGCCGGTCGAGACCTGCGAACAGCGCCTGGGACAGGGCGAGGGCCGTGCGCCGTTCCTGGGGTGACAGATAGCGGTTGCGGCTGGACAGGGCCAGGCCGTCGTCCTCGCGCACGGTCGGTACGCCGACGATCTCGACGCCGAAGTTCAGGTCCCGCACCATCCGGCGGATCAGGGCGAGTTGCTGGGCGTCCTTCTGGCCGTACAGGGCGATGTCGGGGCGGGTGAGGTGCAGCAGCTTGGCGACGACGGTGAGCATGCCGTCGAAGTGGCCGGGGCGGGAGGCGCCCTCCAGGCGTTCGCCCATGGGGCCGGCGCTGATGCGCACCTGGGGTTCTCCCCCAGACTTCGTCCGGGGGGACCCCCAGCCGGGGTAGACCTCGTCCACGAAGGGGGCGAACACGGCGTCCGCGCCCGACTGTTCGGCGAGCTTGAGGTCGGCGTCCAGGGTGCGCGGGTAGCGGTCGAGGTCCTCGCCCTTGCCGAACTGCAGCGGGTTGACGAAGACGGTGACGACGACCTCGCCGTCCGGGCCGGCGATCTCGCGCGCGGTGCGGATCAGGGTGGCGTGGCCCTCGTGCAGGGCGCCCATGGTCATCACGACGGCGCGACGGCCTTCACGCGCGCGTGCGTGTAGCTCGGCGGAGGTGCGCAGCAGGGCGGTGGTCATCGGGCGTCCCCTTCGGTCCCGTTGGTCCCGTCGGCGAGTACCCCCAGCAGGTCCTCTGCCAGCTCCGGTTTCAGCAGACCGTGGGCGAGCGCCCGGTCGGCGGTCGCGCGCGCCATCGCCAGATATCCGGCGACGGCCTGGGGGGCGTGCCTGCGCAACTCGCTGACGTGCGCGGCGACCGTACCGGCGTCCCCGCGCGCGACGGGCCCGGTGAGGGCGGCGTCGCCGGAGCGCAGGGCGTTGTCGAGTGCGGCGCCGAGCAGCGGGCCGAGCATCCGGTCCGGGGCGCCGACGCCGGCCGCGCGCAGCAGCTCCATGGACTGGGCGACCAGCGTGACCAGGTGGTTGGCGCCCAGCGCGAGGGCCGCGTGGTAGAGCGGCCGGTTCTCCTCGGCGATCCACTCGGGCTCGCCGCCCATCTCGATGACGAGGGCCTCGGCGGCCAGCCGCAGTTCGTCGGGTGCGGTCACGCCGAAGGAGCACCCGGCGAGGCGCTGGACGTCCACAGGAGTGCCGGTGAAGGTCATCGCGGGGTGCAGGGCCAGCGGCAGCGCGCCGGCGCGCAGGGCGGGGTCGAGGACCTTGGCGCCGTACCGCCCGGAGGTGTGCACGAGCAGTTGCCCCGGCCGCACGGCGCCGGTCTCGGCGAGGCCCTCCACGAGCGCGGGCAGGGCGTCGTCCGGGACGGTGAGCAGGACGAGGTCGGCGCGCTCGAGGACGTCGGCGGGCGGTACGAGCGGCACGTCGGGCAGCAGCAGCGCGGCCCGCTTCCTGGAGGCGTCGGAGACTCCGGAGACGGCTACCGGGCGGTGTCCGGCGAGTTGGAGGGACGCGGCCAGCGCGGGTCCCACGCGACCGGCGCCGACGACGCCGACGGTGAGCCGCGCGGGGCGGTCCTTGGGGTCTGGCTGTTGGACTGTACTCACGCGACGGAGGCCTTCCCGTTCCAGTCCGCTCTGGGTACCGGACGATTTCTCGTCATGTTAACGCGATCGGTTGCCGGGGCGTCCGGTTGTCCACAGGCTGTGGGCGGCCACACGTCAGTCGCGCCGACTGCCGAAAGGCGGGAGCGGAGTGACGGGTCCGGAAGGCGGCTGCGGAAAAGTGGGTGCCCGCGTGAATCGCCGACCGGCATGATCCGTCGCATGAGCGATACGTCGGAGCAGGGCACGCGACCAGTCACATCCGAGTCGGACGACGAGCGGCGCAAGGCACGCCGTGAACGGCGCATCAGCGCCTACCGGGGCGCGGAGCGCGTGTTCGCGCGCAGCAGCGTGCTCAGCACGCTCCGGGAGCGCCTGGCGGTCCTGGAGGCCGCCGAAGAGGTGTACGACCTGGATCAGACGGTGGACATGTACGGCAACGGCGTCGTCGAGGCCCTGGAGGAGAAGGTCGCCGGTCTGCTCGGCATGGAGGCCGCCGCGTTCTTCCCGACGGGCACGATGGCGCAGCAGGTCGCCCTGCGCTGCTGGGCGGGCCGCACCGGCAGCCCCGTGGTGGCCCTGCACGCGCTCGCCCACCCCGAGGTCCATGAGCGCAACGCGTTGCGCGAGGTCAGCGGCCTGCGCCCGGTCCGGGTGACGAGCGAGCCCCGGCTGCCGACCGCCGCCGAGGTACGCGACTTCGAGGAGCCCTTCGGGACACTGATGCTCGAACTGCCCCTCAGGGACGCCGGTTTCGTGCTGCCCTCCTGGGAGGAGCTCACCGAGATCGTCGAGGCGGCGCGGGAGCGCGACGCGGTGGTGCACTTCGACGGCGCGCGCCTGTGGGAGACCACCCTCCACTTCGGCCGCCCCCTGAACGAGATCGCGAGCCTGGCGGACAGCGTCTACGTGTCGTTCTACAAGTCCCTCGACGCGTTCGGCGGGGCCGCCCTCGCCGGCCCCAGGACGCTGGTGGACGAGGCCAAGGCCTGGCGGCACCGGTACGGCGGCACCGTCTTCCAGCAGTTCCCGACCGTGCTGTCGGCCCTCGCCGGACTGGAGCGCGAACTGCCCCGGCTTCCCGAGTACGTGCGGCACGCGCGCGTGGTCGCCGCCGCGCTGCGCGAGGGCTTCGCGGCGGCCGGCGTCCCCTGGACGCGCGTCCACCCCGAGGAGCCGCACACCAACGAGTTCCAGGTCTGGCTGCCGTACGACGCCGATGTCGTCGCCGATGTCGCGGTCCGGCAGGCCGAGGAGACCGGGACCCTGCTCTTCGCCCGGCCCTGGGATGCCTCCGGCCCGGGGCTCGCCGTCACGGAGATCGACGTACGGGCCGCGGGCCTGGAGTGGACGGCCGAGGACGTGAAGGCGGCGGTCGCCGACTTCGCCGCCCGGCTGATCGCGCGGGTCAGCGGGTAGAGCGCGGGCGCCGACGCGGCCAACGGCTCAGGGCCTGCCGTAGCCGGCCGTGGGCCGGGCGGCCCGCGAGGACCGCGCGGAAGCGCCGGTGGTCGCGCAGTTCGCGGATGACCTGCCAGTCGTGCGCGCCGGGCGCGGGCGGGTCGGGCTCGCCGAGTTGCCGGGCGCGGTAGGAGTCGAGGACGTGGAACTGGGTGATGCTCATGGCGGATCGCCTTCTCGGGTTCTCGGGACGTAGGAATCGGGCTCCGCGGCTGCCCCGGATGTCCCAGGTTGCGTCGCCGCCGCGGTGACGTCGCGTCGATTGACGGCCGCCGTCAATCGGAGACCGCGTTGTCAGTGGCGGAGTGCACCATGAGGGCATGAGCGTGAGCATCGACATCGCGGGGCTGCGGCCGGAGAGGGTCGCCGTCGTCCCCTCGCCCCTGGCCGAGCTCGGCATGGCGCTGCACGCGCTGTCCGAGCCGGGACACCATCCGGGCCTGCAGGGCTGGGCGACGAGCGTGACCGCCCGGCTCGACTCGCATCTGGCGGACCGGATGTGCGAGGCCGACTTCCTGTGGCGGACGACGTTCTCCGACCTGTTCCTGCCGTATGCGGGTGTCCCGGGCGGCGCCACGCTCCCCGGCGCGACGATCGCCGAGGAACTGGACCTGCTGGACAAGCTGACGGACGAGCAGTTCGTCGATGCGGCGCTGGAGTTCACCTGTGCGCTGCCGTACGAGGTCCAGGGCCCGCCCGTGCTCTGCGACGCGGAGTCGCGCCGCCGGGCCCTGGAGCTGGCCGCCGCGCGCGGGCCGCGGCAGTTGCGGTTCAGCCGACGGCTGTTGGACGATCCGCCGCGGATCCGGGCCTGGTTGCGGCAGTTCCTTCAGGACTGCGACGAGGCGTTCTTCGCGGACACCTGGTCCCGGCTGCGCCACCAGCTCACGGCCGACGCCCGCCACAAGACCGATCTGCTGCGCCACAAGGGGCTGGGCCAGGCGCTGGCCGCGGTGTCCCCGGCGGTGGTGCTCGACGAGGCCGCCGGACGCATCACCATCGACAAGCTCCGCCACAGCCACATCTGCGACCGGAGCCTGCTGCTCGTGCCGACGAGCCTGGGCTGGCCGCATCTCCAGGTGCTGCACCGGCACGGCTGGCAGCCGGTCCTGCACTACCCGGTCGGCTCCCCGGAGCCCGCCGCGCCACCCTCGGTCGAACAGCTGACCCTGCGGATGACCGCGCTGTCCCATCCGGTGCGCATACAGCTGTGCCGGAACCTGGCCCGCACCACGTACACCACGAGCGAACTCGCGCAGATCCACGGCATGACGGCCCCCGAGATATCCCGGCACCTCAGCGTGCTGAAGAAGGCGGGCCTGATCACCACCCGACGGCGCGGGCGGTACGTCCTGTACCAGCTCGACGTCACGGCAATGGCCCGCCTCGGCAGCGACTTCCTGGAAGCGCTCCTCAGGTAACCGCCGCCCCTTCAGTCGAACCGGATATGCCTGACCCCGACCCGCACCTGCCTCATCCGCGTCCGCACCGAGCCCTCGGTGGTCGGCCTGAGCGACAGACCGGCGAGCACGGCGACACGGTCCGCGGTCTTGGGCACGGTCGAGTGGTCCGTCCACAGATGCTCGGCGAACTCCGGTTCTTGCAGCCTCTCCAGGCAGTGGTCGAGCTTCCGTACCGCCCAACTCTCCCTGCGCAGGGGGACGTTCTTTCCGCCGACGTACGTGAGGAGGTGCCCGAAGTTGCGCTCTCGCAGCCGCTTCAGGACGGTCTCACGCCGCGCGAGGAGGGTGAAGTGATGTACGTCGTGGCCGAGTTCACGCAGTCGGCCGACGGTCTCCCCGAAGTAGCCGGAGTCGGTGACCGTCATGGGCACGATCACCATGCCGTCATGCTTGGTGAGGGCGAGATCGAGGGTCTCGACGACGCCCTGCCGCCACGACGTCAAGTCCTGGAAGTCGCCGCGCAGTTGGGGCGGCAGTGTGCGGTTCAGGCCGAAGCCGATGTGCTCGGGGTCGCAGACGACACTGCCGGGCAGACGCCGCTGGATCTCGTACGCGGTCTGTGTCTTTCCGCCCCCGAAGGGGCCGTTGATCCACAGGAGCATGCGCCGACCCTACCGACGCCCGCGCGCCCCGGTCAGCCGTGTCCGCCGGCCCGCACCAGCCCCGTCTCGTATGCCAGGACCACCACCTGGACCCGGTCCCGCAGGCCCAGCTTGGTCAGGATGCGGCCCACGTGCGTCTTGACGGTCGCCTCGGACAGCACCAGCCGGGCGGCGATCTCGCCGTTGGAGAGCCCTTGAGCGACCAGCACCATGACCTCGCGCTCACGGTCGGTGAGCCGCTCCAGCGCCTTGTGCTGCGGCTCCTTGCCGGCGCTGGGCAGCATCGGCGCGAAACGGTCGAGCAGGCGCCGGGTCGTCGAGGGGGCCACGACGGCGTCGCCGCTGTGCACGGACCGGATGGCGGTCAGCAGTTCCCCGGGCGGCACGTCCTTGAGCATGAAGCCGGACGCGCCCGCCTTCAGCCCCGAGAAGGCGTACTCGTCGAGGTCGAAGGTGGTCAGGATCAGCACCTTCGGCGGATCGGGCTCGGCGCAGATACGACGCGTGGCCTCGACGCCGTCGAGCTTCGGCATGCGTACGTCCATCAGCACCACGTCGACGGGGGTGGAGCGCACCACCTGAAGCGCCTCGACACCGTCGCCCGCCTCCGCGACGACCTCCATGTCCGGCTGGGCGGCCAGCACCATCCGGAACCCGGTGCGCAGCAGCACCTGGTCGTCGACGAGCATCACGCGGATCGTCGTCATCGGGGCCTCTTCCGTTCTCGTCTGTCTCGTCTGTCTCGTCGGGTCTGTGTCTGTGTGTGCGTTTTCGGGGGCGTGACAGGTGTCAAGAGGGGGCGTGCGTCGGCGTCAGTGCGCTGGCTTGAGCGGGAGCAGCACACTGATGCGGAAGCCGCCGCCCGGGCGCGGGCCCGCGTCCAGGGTGCCGCCGACCATACCGACCCGCTCGCGCATCCCGATCAGGCCGTGCCCCTGGCCGTCGGCGCCGCCCTCTTCGTACAGCTCGTGCGGGGCGCCCTTGCCGTCGTCCTCGACCAGCAGACCGAGGCCGTCGTCGAAGTAGACCAGGCGCACGCTGGCGCCCGCGTTGGGCCCGCCGTGCTTGCGGGTGTTGGTGAGCGCCTCCTGCACGATGCGGTACGCGGTGAGCTCGACGCCACTGGGCAGCGGCCGTGGGGTGCCCTCGACCTTGAAGTCGACGGGCAGGCCGGAGGTGCGGCACTGCTCGATCAGCTCGTCGATCTGCTCGACGTCGGGCTGCGGGACGTACTCGCCGCTCTCCTGGTGCTCGCCGGTGCGCAGCACGCCCAGCAGGCGGCGCATCTCGGCGAGGGCCTGGCGGCCGGTGGAGGAGATCGTCTCCAGGGCCTTCTTCGCCTGGTCGGGCGCGGAGTCGAGGACGTAGGCCGCGCCGTCGGCCTGGACCACCATCACCGACACGTTGTGCGCGACGACGTCGTGCAGCTCGCGCGCGATGCGGGCGCGTTCGGCGGCGACCGCGACCTTGGCCTGCGCCTCGCGCTCCTTCTCGAGCCGGGTGGCGCGCTCCTCCAGTTGCTCGTAGTAGGCGCGGCGGGTGCGGATCGAGTCGCCGAGCACCCAGGCGAGGGCGAAGGGCACCGTCATGAAAATCATCAGGGCGATACTGCCCAGGACGCTCGAATCCTTCTCCGGCCAGCGCACCTGCGCCAGCGGCGCCGCGGTCAGGCCCACGGCCAGCGCGAGCCGGGAGGCCCAGCGGGCGCCGGTCGCGGCCACGGTGTAGGTGATCACCAGGAAGGCGAAGTTGGCGGGTGTCGTCGCCACGTTCAGCGCCAGCTGCGCCACTCCCACGCCGATGGCGAGCAGCAGCATCTTCTCCGGCATACGCCTGCGCAACGCGACGACCAGGCACAACAGGAGGAGGACCGGGACGATGACCGCCTCGGAGTCGGTGCCCGGAGCCGACTGCCCGCCCTCCTGCCGGACGGCTTCGCTCACCACGGAGATCCCGAAGAGGAGGACGGCCCAGAAGCTGTCCACCCATGTCGGGTGCCTGCGGAGGAAGTCGTAGAGGAGCTGCACGTAACCCAGCGTAGGGAAGCAAGATGCGTGCAGGGGTCAACCGGAGGGCCGATCCGCATAGGGCCCGCATACTCCGCAAGGTGGAGGCTCCGTTCCCCTGTGCGCTTAACCTGACGGCGTGACGGACGAGACAGCGGGGCACTGGCGCGGTTGGCGGGCGGCGGCCGAGGCCGCCCTGTACGGGCCGGACGGCTTCTACCGCAGGCCCGAGGGCCCTGCGGGCCACTTCCGTACGTCCGTGCACGCGTCGCCGCTCTTCGCCGGGGCCGTGGCCCGGCTGCTGTGCCTGGTCGACGAGGCGCTGGGCGGGCCCGAGGCGCTCGACTTCGTCGACATGGGGGCGGGGCGCGGGGAGCTGGTCACCGGCGTGCTGGCCGCGCTGCCCGCCGGCGTGGCTGCCCGCACGCGCGCGTACGCCGTCGAGGTCGCCGACCGCCCCGCGGGCCTCGACCACCGCGTCGAGTGGCTCAGCGCGCCCCCGCAGGGCGCGACCGGGCTGCTGTTCGCCAACGAGTGGCTGGACAACGTGCCCGTGGAGGTGGCCCAGGTCGACTCCTCCGGCATACCCCGGCTGGTGCTCGTCCGGCAGGACGGGACCGAGCTGCTCGGTGAGCGCGTCTCCGGCCCGGAGGCGCAGTGGCTCCGCCGGTGGTGGCCGCTGCCGGCCGAGGAGGGTCTGCGCGCCGAGATCGGGCTGCCCCGGGACGAGGCCTGGGCGGCGGCGGTCGCGACGCTCGACCAAGGTCTCGCGGTCGCCGTGGACTACGTGCACACGGCGGACGCCCGACCGCCGTTCGGCACGCTCACCGGCTTCCGGGAAGGGCGCGAGACACGGCCCGTGCCGGACGGGTCCTGCGACATAACGGCGCACGTCGCGCTGGACGCGTGCGCGCCCCTCGACGCACTTCCTGGCGCGCCCCTCGACGCACTTCCCCGCGCACTCCTCGTGCGCCAGCGCGAAGCGCTGCGCGCCCTGGGCATCGCAGGCGCCCGGCCCCCGCTCGCGCTGGCGACCACACACCCCGCGGCCTACGTGCGCGCCCTCGCGAACGCGGGAGAGGGCGCTGAACTCACAGCGGTCGGCGGCCTCGGCGACTTCGGATGGCTGGTGCAGCCGGTTGGAATTCCGAACCCGCTCACCTAGGGGCTCCTACTTGTCGATGTCCCCGACCACGAAGAACAGCGACCCCAGGATCGCCACCATGTCCGCCACCAGCGTCCCCGGCAGCAGCTCCACCAGCGCCTGGATGTTGTTGAACGACGCCGACCGCAGCTTCATCCGGTACGGCGTCTTCTCGCCCTTGCTGACGAGGTAGTAGCCGTTGATGCCGAGCGGGTTCTCGGTCCAGGCGTACGTGTGGCCCTCGGGCGCCTTGAGGACCTTGGGGAGCCGTTGGTTGATCGGGCCGGGCGGCAGCTCGGCGAGCCGGTCCAGGCAGGCGTCGGCGAGGTCCAGGGAGTTGTGGGTCTGCGCCAGGAGGCACTCGAAGCGGGCGAGGCAGTCGCCTTCCTGCCGGGTGACGACCTGGAGGATGTTCTGGAGTTCGCCGTACGCGAGGTACGGCTCGTCGCGCCGCAGATCGAAGTCGACGCCGGAGCCGCGCGCGATGGGCCCGCTCACGCCGTACGCGTGGACGGTCTCCGGCGCGAGGACGCCCACCCCGCGGGTGCGCCCGCGGAAGATCTCGTTGCCGAGGACCAGGTCGTCGAAGCGGTCCATACGGGAGCGCAGGGCCGCGACGGAGGCACGCGCGCGCGTGGTCCATCCCGCGGGCAGGTCCTCCTTGAGGCCGCCGACCCGGTTGAACATGTAGTGC
This sequence comes from Streptomyces sp. NBC_00457, assembly GCF_036014015.1. Taxonomy (NCBI): domain Bacteria; kingdom Bacillati; phylum Actinomycetota; class Actinomycetes; order Kitasatosporales; family Streptomycetaceae; genus Streptomyces; species Streptomyces sp. NBC_00457. The sequence continues at coordinate 4,911,552 of NZ_CP107905.1, forward strand.
ATCCGCCCGCCGGAGACCTCCTCCATGACGTGCTGGAGCTCCTCGCGCTCGGTGAAGGCGTAGAAGATCGGAGTGATCCCGCCCAGCTCCAGCGGATACGAGCCCAGGAACATCAGGTGGTTGAGCACCCGGTTCAGCTCCGCGAGCAGCGTGCGCGTCCACACCGCGCGCGGGGGCACCTCCATGCCGAGCATGCGCTCCACGGCGAGGACCACGCCCAGCTCGTTCGAGAAGGCCGACAGCCAGTCGTGGCGGTTGGCGAGCATGATGATCTGGCGGTAGTCGCGCGCCTCGAAGAGCTTCTCCGCGCCGCGGTGCATATAGCCGATCACGGGCTCCGCGCTCGTGATGCGCTCGCCGTCGAGGGTGAGCCGCAGCCGCAGCACGCCGTGCGTGGACGGGTGCTGGGGCCCGATGTTGAGCACCATGTCGGTGCTCTCCGCGGCACCGCCGATACCGACCGTGGTCTCCGTCGTAGGAGTCATGGCCCCAGTCTCCCCTACGTACGCTTGCCGTATGGAGACGGGGAGCCGGGAGAACCCGGAGGCGGCGGGGGTCGAGCCGGCGTGGATCGGGCTGCCGCCCGGGCTGCTGCGGATGCGCAGGCTGTTGCTTGTGGTGTGGCTGGGGCTGCTGACGGCGGCCACCGGTGTGCTGCCCGGGCTGTTCGCGGGTCCCGCGTGGGCCGCGTTCGCGCTGCTGCCGCTGGCCCTGCTGCTGTGGGGCTGGGTGATGGTCGAGCGCAACTGGCGCTCCTGGCGGTACGCCGAGCGCGCCGACGACCTGCTGATCAGCAGAGGCGTGCTGTGGCGTGAGCTGACCGTCGTCCCGTACGGACGGATGCAGCTGGTCGAGGTCACCTCCGGGCCCGTCGAACGGCACTTCGGGCTGGCCAGCGTGCAGCTGCACACCGCGGCCGCCGCGACCGACGCGACGATTCCGGGGCTCGATCCGGTCGAGGCGGAACGGCTGCGCGACCGGCTCACCGAGCTGGGCGAGGCACGATCGGCGGGGCTGTGACAGCGCCGGGCGTCGACGGCGCCGTACGGGAGAAGCAACCCGTCACCGAGCGGCGGCTGCATCCCGTGACACCGCTGAGGCGGGCGTGGGCGCCGGTCGCCGTGATCATCGGGTGGGCGTTGCACGACCCCGACCAGACGCAGCGCCAGCTGACCAGGCTGACGACGACCACCCTGCTGATCGCGCTCGCCGTGATCGTCCCGGCCGCCGCCCTGTACGGCTTCCTCACTTGGTGGTTCACGCACTTCGCGGTGACCGACACCGAACTGCGCATCCGTACCGGCCTGTTGTTCCGGCGCGCCGCGCACATCCGGCTCGAACGCATCCAGGCCGTCGACGTCACCCAGCCGCTGCTCGCGCGGGTCGCGGGCGTCGCCAAGCTCAAACTCGACGTCGTCGGCACGGACAAGAAGGACGAGCTGGCCTTCCTGGGCGCGGACGAGGCGCGCACGCTGCGCGCCGAACTGCTCGCGCGCGCGGCGGGTTTCGCGCCCGAGACGGCGCACGAAGTCGGGGAAGCGCCGGCGCAGGAGCTGCTGCGCACGCCCCCGGGCGTACTCGCCGTCTCCCTCGTCCTGACCGGCGCGACCTGGGGCACCCTCGCCGCCGCACTCGTCGTACCGCCGCTGATATGGCTCGCCACCCACAGCGTGTGGACGGTCCTCGCGGTCGCCCTGCCGCTGCTGGGTGGGGCGGGGGCGAGCAGCGTGGGGCGGTTCGTCGCGGAGTACGACTGGACGGTCGCCGAGTCCCCGGACGGGCTGCGCATCGACCGCGGCCTGCTGGACCGGGTCCACGAGACGGTGCCGCCGGGGCGGGTGCAGACCGTACGGATCGTGGAGCCGCTGCTGTGGCGGAGGCGCGGCTGGGTGCGGGTCGAGTTGGATGTCGCCGGGTCCTCGAACTCCCTGCTGCTGCCGGTCGCCCCGCGTGAGATCGCCGAGGCCGTCATCGCGCGCGTGCTGCCCGGGGTGACGGTGCCACCGTCCCTGTCCCGGCCGCCGCGCCGCGCCGGCCGGTGCCTGCCGCTGTGGTGGCGCGGCTACGGCATCGCGGTCACCGACACGGTCTTCGCCTCCCGGCACGGGCTCCTGCGCCGGAGCCTGGCGCTCGTACCGCACGCGAAGGTGCAGAGCGTACGGCTGGCTCAGGGGCCCTGGAAGCGCGCCTGGCGGCTTGCGGACGTGCATGTGGACACGGGGGCCAACAAGACCGTCACAGCGCGGCTGCGGGACGCTGAGGAGGCGGCGGAGCTGCTGCGCGGGCAGGCGGAGCGGTCACGCACGGGACGCAGGGACGCGCTGCCGGACCGGTGGATGGCCTGAGCCGAGCCGCCCAACTGGTGAGCGGTGTCAGGAAACCGCGCTGCGCAGCCCCTGCACGTCGATCTGCTCCGTCTCGTCGTGCGCCGTCAGGTCGATGACCTGCCCGACACCGCGCGACTCCGCGTCCGCCGGCTTGAACTCCGCCTCGGTCTCCGCCTTGTGGAGCGCGAGCGCCTCCTGGCCGACGACATCGGCGAGGTCCTCGTTCTGCACGGCTTCCAGCGCGGCGGCCTCCGACTCCGACTCCGTCTTCGTACCGAAGAAGTCGAAACCGCCCTCGACCGCCGGACGCCGCACGGGCGTCGCCGGTACGACGGCCACCGCGGTCGGCACGGTGAAGTGCCCGGAGGGCTGCTGCCCGGACGGAGCCGACTTGCCCATCGAGGTGGCGGCCGCGCGCTCGTGCCCGTCGACCGCCTCGGGCTTCCCCTGCGCTTCGTCCTCCTGCGCGGCCTCCCCGGCACCGGCCTTCACCGGCTTCTGCCCGCCCGGAGCGCCGCCCTTGGGCGAACCGTCGTCGTCGGGGGAACCCTTGGGAGCGTCGTCGTCGCCGTCGGCATCACCCTTGGACGCGGCGTCGGCGTCCCCCTTGGGCGCCCTGTCCGTGTCGAGGTCCGCGTCGAACTTCGCCAACGCCACCTTGGCCCGCAGGAAAAGCTTGGACCCCTCCGGAGAGAAGACCGCGGGAGCCGCAGCCTCGACCTGCTCCGCCTGCTCCGCCTGTCCCGTCTGTTCGTCCTCGGCGGCGTCCACCGGCACGGCGGATTCAGCGGATTCGTCCGAGGCAGCCACCGCGTCGGTCTCCTCCCCGGGAGCGGACGCCTGCGCCGGCACGGGCGGCAGCGCACGGGCCGGCGGCGTGGTGGTGGCCTCTATCTCCAGCAGACGGCGGCCCTCCAGGGCGGTCGCGCGCTCGGTCTCCGCGGTGGCGTACCGGCGCAGCAACGCCGCGTGCTCGTTGCGCAGTCCGGCCAGCTCCGCACGCTTCGCGCGCAGCCGCTGCTCCAGCTTGACGCGCAGTTCGCGGGACTCCTCGAGGTCCGTCTCGAGTTCGGCGACGCGCTCCTCGTGCCGCCACTCGTCGCTCGCACGCGCGCGCGTGAGGTCGGCGACCTGCTTACCGGCCTGGATGTCCCAACGGCGCAGCACGACCGCGCCGATGACCGCCGTCGCCGCGGCGGCCGCGGCAAGACCGCGGAGCACCGTAGTTTCCGAGAACACCCAGGGGCCTAGCGCGCAGACGACCGAGACTCCTGCGATCGCCGACGGAGGCAGGACCCTGTGCAGAGGCGGGGAATGGCGGTGACGTCCACGTGGCATGGCCAGAAACTTACCGCGCGTAGGCGAATCTTGGTGGCCCGCCCCGCAAAAACACAGCCATCCCGTGTCATTCATACGGCTCAAGGGGGTTTCGCGTTCACCGGTCGCTCAATCGCCCGCTGATCCACTCCAGTGTCGCCGGAATCTCCCGCCGCCAGGTGGTGAAGTTGTGCCCGCCGCTTTCCAGGATGATCGACGAGATCCGCGTCCGGTTCGTCGCCTTGGCGTCCGCTATGAACTTCAGCGTGTCCTTGTAGTTGGATTCACCGATCTTGCTGCTGCTGACGAGCAGTGAAGTGTCGGGCGCGGGCATGTTCTTGAGGTACCAGAACAGGTCGGCGCGGTTCCGCAGCGTCCTGTCGCCGTGGAAGAGGTCGCCCGTGGTGGGGTCGATCGGCGCCCTGTAGTACGCGGACAGGCCCGCCCCTGCGGCGTAGACCCGGGGGTGATGCATGGCGAGCTTGAGTGCGCAGTAGCCGCCCGTCGAGTCGCCGATGATGCCCCAACTCCCCGGTTTTCCGCCCACCCTGTAGTGCCCGCCCACGGCGTCCGGCAGATCTTTGGCGAAAAACGACTCCGTCTGCGGCCCGCCTGGGATGTCCACGCACTCGGTGTCCCGCGGCGGTGCGACGGTCGGCCGCATCATCACCAGGATCATCGGCCGCATACGGCCTTCCCTGGCGAGCCCACGGGCCGTGTGCGGATAGTCGAGCTTGTCCACGAGCGCCTTGGCGGTGCCCGGATAGCCGGTGAGGACGACGGCCGCGGGGAATGTGCGGGTGCGGTATCGCGCCTGGAAGTACTCCGGCGGCAAGTACACGTACGCGCGCGTGGCGATGTGTGTCGTACGACCGAGGATGTCGACCTCGTGGATCCGGCCCCCGGCGCGCGCATCAGGGCTGCCCGCCCCCGGAACGCTCTCCGTGTCGACGACGCGCAGCGGGTCGCCCTCGGGGCCGCCGGGCGTGTGGTCGACGACCACGCCCTCGTCGGTCTCCTGTCCCAGCAGGTCCGCCCAGCTGGCGTAGAAACCGAAGGCCTGGTTGGCGGCGAGGCCGGCCGACGCGAAGAGCGTCAGCTGCACGGCGAGGAGCAGGGCGACCCGGCCGCCGACGGCCCGCCAGGTCCGCCGGGCCAGCCGCGGCCACAGCCACACCGTGCCGGCGAACAGCAGGACGGCGGTGCAGAGCGCCAGCGCCAGCATCTTGTTGCTCGTGAGACCCATGAACCGTTCCCTGCCCTGCGCTCTACGGCTCGCCCCGCACGTCTTCGCAAGGGCTTGTCCGGGGCTTTCCCCGGCCTTTTCAACAGCTTTGAGAAGACGAGTGAACCTCTCCCTCCGAGACACCGTCCTAGAGGGCGCAATGTCGCCGGATGCCCGAATCGGTACCGGATCCAAGCTCTCTCGCAGAACTACGGGATGCGATGTCTGTCAGGACAGATGTGGAAATGTCGGGTGGGGTTCCGCAGCGAACCCACCGGGTACGGCACGTGCTGCGCGGCCCGCGCCCCGAAGCCGTTCCCGTCCTCGTCGCCAGAGCGTGTGCCCTCGTGGGCCTGCTGGACATCGCCGCGGGCGTCTTCCCACGGTTCAGGCACAGCCGTATGCACACGCTCGCCGAGGTGCTGCCCGGCTCGTTCGGCCCGTTCGCGGCGGCGCTCTCGCTCAGCGCGGGCGTGCTGTTGCTGCTGCTCGCCCACGGCCTGAGGCGCTGCAAGCGCCGGGCCTGGCGGGCCGCCGTCGTGCTGCTGCCGTTCGGCGCGCTGGCGCAGTTCACTTACCGCCACTCCGTGGTCGGCGTGGTGATCTCGCTGGCGCTGCTGGCGCCGCTGGTGCGCCACCGCGACCAGTTCAGGGCCCTGCCCGACCCGCGCAGCCGATGGCGCGCGCTCGCCAACTTCGTCCTCATGGGCGCCGGTTCGCTCCTCCTCGGGCTGCTCATCGTCAGCGCCCACCCCAAGACCCTGGTCGGCGACCCGAGCCTCGCCGACCGCCTCACGCACGTCCTGTACGGCCTGTTCGGCTTCGAGGGCCCGGTCGACTACCGGGGCACCACGTCGTGGACCGTCGCCATGTGCCTGGGCGCCCTCGGCCTGCTCACCGCCGTCACGACCATCTACCTCGCCTTCCGCCCCGAACACCCGGCCGCACGCCTCACCGACGAGGACGAGGCCCGGCTGCGCGCCCTCCTGGACAAGCACGGCGGCCGCGACTCCCTCGGCCACTTCGCCCTGCGCCGCGACAAGGCGGTGGTGTTCTCCCCCAGCGGCAAGGCGGCGGTGACGTACCGCGTCGTCTCCGGCGTGATGCTGGCCAGCGGCGATCCGATCGGTGACGTGGAGGCCTGGCCGGGCGCCATCGAACGGTTCATGGACGAGGCCAAGGCGCACTCCTGGACCCCCGCCGTCATGGGCTGCTCCGAGACCGGCGGCGAGGTCTGGACCCGTGAGACCGGCCTCGACGCCCTCGAACTGGGCGACGAGGCGGTGGTGGACGTCCCGGATTTCTCCCTCACCGGCCGTGCGATGCGCAATGTGCGTCAGATGGTCAAGCGCATCGAGCGCGCCGGTTACGAGACCCGGGTACGACGCGTGCGTGACCTCGGCGAGACCGAGCTGGACCGCATCCGCCGCGCCGCCGACGACTGGCGCGGCACCGACACCGAACGCGGCTTCTCCATGGCCCTCGGCCGCATCGGCGACGCGTCCGACGGCGACTGCCTCATCGCCACCGCCCACAGAATCGAAGGGGCGGCGCGAAGCGCCTCAGGTAGGGCGGTGGTGGGCGACGGGTGGGCCGACGACGAGCCGGGTGAGTACGGCGATCTGAAAGCGATCCTGCACTTCGTGCCCTGGGGCACGGACGGGGTGTCCCTGGACCTCATGCGGCGCGACCGCTCGGCCGACCCCGGCATGAACGAACTGCTGATCGTGGCGGCCCTCCAGGCGGCCCCGAAGTTCGGCATCGCGCGCGTGTCGCTCAACTTCGCCATGTTCCGCTCGGCGCTGGCACGCGGCGAGAAGATCGGCGCGGGACCGGTGCTGCGCGCCTGGCGAGGCCTGCTGGTCTTTCTCTCCCGCTGGTTCCAGATCGAGTCCCTGTACAAGTTCAACGCGAAGTTCCGGCCCCGCTGGGAGCCCCGCTTCGTCGTCTACCGCGCCTCCGCCGACCTCCCGCGCATCGGCTTCGCCGCCATGCAGGCGGAAGGTTTCGTCAACCTGGCCCTCCCCCTCCCCCGCTTCCTGCGGCGCCGCACGACCACCTCGCGCCCGTGCGCCCACGCGGTCGGGGAGGGAGACGTCCGCGCGGCATAGACAGGCCCGAGCGGGCCCCGCCCGCCGAGCCCGGGGCTCGTGCTCGGGCCGCCGGAGCTCGGCGGCCCGACCAGGGGCCTAGGCTGAACGTATGAGCAAGCAGAGCGGACGCGGGCACGTCGCCGGTCTTCCCGAGTGGGACCGCTGCGCGGTCATGGGAGTCGTGAACGTCACCCCCGATTCCTTCTCCGACGGCGGCCGCTGGTTCGACACGACGGCCGCCGTGAAGCACGGCCTCGCCCTGGTCACCGAGGGAGCCGACCTCATCGACGTCGGCGGCGAGTCCACCCGCCCCGGCGCCACCCGGGTCGACGAGGCGGAGGAACTCAGGCGCGTCATCCCCGTCGTACGCGAGCTCGCCTCCGAGGGCGTCACCGTCTCCGTGGACACCATGCGCGCCTCCGTCGCCCAGCAGTCCCTCGCGGCCGGCGCCGCCCTCGTCAACGACGTCAGCGGCGGCCTCGCCGACCCCGCGATGATCCCCGTCGTCGCGGAAGCGGGCGCCCCCTTCGTCGTCATGCACTGGCGCGGCTTCCTGGAAGGCAGCACCGTCAAGGGCGTCTACGCCGATGTCGTCAGCGAAGTCGTCGACGAGCTCCACGCGCGCGTGGACGCCGTCCTGGCGGGCGGAATCGCCCCCGACCGCATCGTCGTCGACCCCGGCCTCGGCTTCTCCAAGGAGGCCGAACACGATCTGATCCTCCTCGCCCACCTCGACCGCCTGCACTCCCTCGGCCATCCCCTGCTCGTCGCCGCCTCCCGCAAGCGCTTCCTCGGCCGCGTCCTGGCCGGCCCGGAGGGCGCACCCCCGCCCGCACGCGAGCGCGACGCCGCCACGGCAGCCGTCTCCGCACTCGCGGCGCACGCCGGTGCGTGGGCGGTCCGCGTGCACGAGGTGCGCGCCACGGCGGACGCCGTACGAGTCGCGCGCGCCGTGGAGGGAGCGCGCACCCCCGGCGCAGAAGGAGCGCGCGGCACCGAAGGAGCCCGGTGAGCGCCCCCCACACCGACGTCGAGCAGGTCGAGCTCGCCAACACCGCCTTCTACGAAGCGATGGAACGCGGCGACTTCGAAGAGCTGTCCTCGCTCTGGCTCACCCCGTCCGACCTCGGCGTCGACGAGACCTACCACGACCCGGCGGACTCCGGCGTGATCTCCTGCGTGCACCCCGGCTGGCCGGTACTGACCGGCCGCGGCGAGGTCCTGCGCTCGTACGCGCTGATCATGGCGAACACCGACTACATCCAGTTCTTCCTCACCGATGTGCATGTCTCCGTCACCGGCGACACCGCCCTGGTGACCTGCACCGAGAACATCCTCAGCGGCGGCCCGGCCCCCGAGGGGACCGAGGAACTCGGCCCCCTGGTCGGACAGCTCGTCGTCGCCACGAACGTGTTCCGCCGGACTCCCGCCGGCTGGAAGCTCTGGTCGCACCACGCCTCTCCGGTTCTGGCCGAAACCGACGAGGAGGAAGGCGACGACACACCCGCCTGAGTGGGTAGGCGCACCTTCAGGGACCAAGGGGAAACGAGAAGTGGTTGGAATCACCGAGCCCCGGGTATGGGCGGCTACCAACCCGTGAGCCGCCGGGTTCCCCCGGGGAAACACACGATGAAAGCTGCGAGCCCGACTCGGGCACGGACCCCCGTGGCCCGGCCCTGTCAGTGTCCGCAGGTAGATTCGTTCGAGGCCGGTGCGCCGCCCGCACCCGGTGCACATCGGCCGTCACCGACGATTGCAGGAGTGATTCGCGTGGATCGTGTCGCGCTGCGCGGCCTCAAGGCCCGCGGGCACCACGGTGTGTTCCCCAGGGAGCGTGAAGAGGGCCAGACGTTCATCGTGGACCTCGTCCTGGGCCTGAACACCCGGCCGGCCGCCGACGACGACGACCTGGCGAAGACCGTGCACTACGGCATCGTGGCGGAGGAGGTCGTGGCCGTCGTCGAGGGCGAGCCCGTCAACCTCATCGAAACGCTCGCCGAGCGCATCGCCCAGGTCTGTCTGAAGCACGAAGGGGTTCAGGAGGCCGAGGTCTGCGTCCACAAACCGGACGCGCCGATCACGGTCCCCTTCGACGACGTGACCGTCACCATCACCCGGAGCCGAGTATGACCGCATCGTTCACCGAGGGTCACAGCGACCCGACCGTACAGCCGGTACCCGCCTCCGTCGTCGAGAAGGTCGACGCCGCCGACACCACCCTGCAGAATCCGAAACGGGCCGTGATCTCCCTCGGCGCCAACCTCGGCAACCGCCTGGAGACCCTACAGGGCGCCATCGACGCCCTCGAGGACACCCCCGGCGTCCGCATCAAGGCGGTCTCGCCGGTGTACGAGACGGAGCCATGGGGCGTGGAGCCCGGCAGTCAGCCCTCGTACTTCAACGCGGTCGTGGTCCTGAAGACGACTCTCCCCCCGTCTTCCCTGCTGGAGCGGGCGCACGCGGTCGAGGAGGCCTTCCACCGCGTCCGGGACGAGCACTGGGGCGCACGCACCCTCGACGTCGACATCGTCGCGTACGCCGAAGTCGTCTCCGACGACCCCCAGCTCACCCTCCCCCACCCGCGCGCCCATGAACGCGCCTTTGTCCTGGCCCCCTGGTACGACCTGGAGCCGGGCGCCCAGCTCCCCGGCCGCGGCGCGGTCGCCGACCTCCTCGACCACGTCACCCGAGAAGGCGTCACCGCCCGCAAGGACCTGGAACTCCAGCTGCCTGAATAGTCGTTAAGGTCGACACGACCACAGGGTCGGACCGGCCGGGTCACCTCGGCCGCGGGGCCGGCACCGATCCGGGGAGCTGAAGGGACACCGTGAGAGAGCTGCGCATCAGGTTGCTGGCGGGCGTTTTCGTCGTCGCCGGCGTCCTGTCCTGGGCGGGCGCCCGCCTCTGGAACTCGATCGGGACGCTCCCCAGCGTCCCGCTGGCTGCGCCCATCGTGCTGGCCGTGATCGCCGCGGTCCTCCTCGCCACGGCGCTCTCGCTGCGCGCCCGCCTCAAGGCCCAGCGCGAGCGCCGCCCCGAGGCCAAGGGCGTCGACCCTCTCATGGCGGCCCGGGCGGTCGTCTTCGGCCAGGCCAGCGCACTGGTCGCCGCCCTGGTCGCCGGTATGTACGGCGGCGCCGGCGTCTTCCTTCTGGAATCCCTCGACATCCCCGCCCGCCGCGACCAGGCCATCTACGCCGGCTTCTCGGTCGTGGCCGGTATCGCCGTCATAGCGGCAGCCATCTTCCTGGAGCGGGTCTGCAAGCTCCCGGAGGACGACGACGATCACCACACGCCAGGAGCAGCCTCAGCGGCGTAAGCGTGACGGTCAGCGCGCCAGTATGAGACTCATCGCCTCGGCACGAGTCGTGGCATCCCGCAGCTGCCCCCGCACCGCCGACGTGGTCGTCTTGGCGCCCGGCTTACGGATGCCGCGTACCGACATGCACATGTGCTCGGCCTCGATGACGACGATCGCGCCCCGCGCCTCGAGAATCCGCATGAGCGAGTCGGCGATCTGCGTGGTGAGTCGTTCCTGCACCTGAGGGCGGCGGGCGAACACCTCGACGAGGCGCGCAAGCTTCGACAGGCCGGTGATCTTGCCGGTTTCGGCCGGAATGTAGCCGACGTGAGCCACGCCGTGGAACGGCAGCAAGTGATGTTCACAGAGGCTGACGATCTCGATGTCCTTCACCAGGACCATCTCGTCGTGCCCCAGATCGAACGTCGTCGTCAGAACGTCCTCGGGCTCCTGCCGCAGCCCGGCCAGAAGCTCGTGATAGGCCCGAGCCACCCGCCCCGGCGTCTCCCTGAGCCCCTCGCGGTCCGGGTCCTCGCCGACCGCGATCAGCAGTTCGCGCACGGCGTTCTCGGCTCGCTTCTCGTCGAATTCGCCGATGAAGCCCTCGCCGTCCAGCGTCACGGGGTCGGTCATGTCGTGCCTCGTTCCTAGATGTCGTGCACAGGCATACGAAGATGCCGCGCCCCCCAGGCTAAAACCAGGGGGGCGCGGCAATCATTCCGGGCCTGGTGAGACCACCGAGGCCGGGAGGGTCAGCCTTCCGGACGCTCCTCGGGGGCCGGTTCCGGGACGGGCTCCGCCGAGGTGGTGGCCTTGGCGGTGGTGATCGCCGGGGTCGCTCCGTTGGCTCCGTTCGTCAGTGCCAGCTCCTTGGGGGAGAGCACCGGCGGGCGGGTGGACGGGGTGCGACGGGACGAGCCGGTCCAGGCAGGACGCGGCGGGCGCTTGACGATGGGAGCGAAGATCTCGGCGATCTGCTCCTTGTTCAGCGTCTCCTTCTCGAGCAGCGCGAGGACCAGGTTGTCCAGGACGTCGCGGTTCTCGACCAGGATCTCCCAGGCCTCGTTGTGCGCGGTCTCGATGAGCTTCTTGACCTCTTCGTCGACCAGCGCGGCGACCTCTTCCGAGTAGTCGCGCTGGTGAGCCATCTCACGTCCGAGGAACGGCTCGGTGTTGTCGCCGCCGAACTTGATGGCGCCGAGACGCTCGGTCATGCCGTACTGCGTGACCATCGCGCGGGCCGTTGCGGTGGCCTTCTCGATGTCGTTCGCAGCGCCCGTCGTCGGGTCGTGGAAGACCAGTTCCTCCGCCGCCCGGCCGCCCAGCATGTAGGCCAGCTGGTCCAGCATCTCGTTGCGGGTGGTGGAGTACTTGTCCTCCTCCGGCAGGACCATCGTGTAGCCGAGGGCCCGGCCTCTCGACAGGATCGTGATCTTGTGGACCGGATCGGAGTTCGGGGAAGCCGCCGCGACCAGGGCGTGGCCGCCCTCGTGGTACGCGGTGATCTTCTTTTCCTTGTCCGACATGATCCGGGTCCGCTTCTGCGGGCCCGCCACGACGCGGTCGATGGCCTCGTCCAGGAAGTGGTTGTCGATCAGCTTCTTGTCGCCGCGCGCGGTGAGGAGCGCGGCTTCGTTCAGCACGTTCGACAGATCCGCACCCGTGAAGCCCGGCGTACGGCGCGCGACCGCCGACAGGTCCACGTCCGGAGCGACCGGCTTGCCCTTCTGGTGAACCTTGAGGATCTCCAGACGGCCCTGCATGTCCGGGCGGTCGACCGCGATCTGGCGGTCGAAGCGGCCGGGGCGCAGAAGGGCCGGGTCGAGGATGTCGGGCCGGTTCGTCGCGGCGATGAGGATCACGCCGCCCTTGACGTCGAAGCCGTCCATCTCGACGAGCAGCTGGTTGAGGGTCTGCTCGCGCTCGTCGTGACCGCCGCCGAGGCCGGCGCCGCGATGGCGGCCGACCGCGTCGATCTCGTCGACGAAGACGATCGCCGGGGCGTTCGCCTTGGCCTGCTCGAACAGGTCACGGACTCGGGAGGCACCGACACCGACGAACATCTCGACGAAGTCGGAACCGGAGATCGAGTAGAAGGGCACGCCTGCCTCGCCCGCGACGGCGCGCGCGAGCAGCGTCTTGCCGGTGCCAGGAGGCCCGTAGAGCAGTACGCCCTTGGGGATCTTGGCGCCCACGGCCTGGAACTTCGCCGGCTCCTGGAGGAATTCCTTGATCTCCTGGAGCTCCTCGACGGCCTCGTCCGAGCCTGCGACGTCCGAGAACGTCGTCTTCGGGGTGTCCTTGGTGATGAGCTTCGCCTTGGACTTCCCGAAGTTCATCACTCGGGAGCCGCCGCCCTGCATCTGATTCATCAGGAACAGGAAAACGACCACGATGAGGACGAAGGGGAGCAGGGAGAGCAGGATCCCGACGAACGGGTTCTGCTTGGACGGCGAGACTGTGTAGCCGTCCGTGATCTGCTTGTCCTGGTACTTCTGCTGCAGCGTACCGGCGATGGTCACGCCCTGGTCGCCGATATAGCTGGCCTGAATCTTCGAGCTGCCCTCGATCTTCTGGCCGTCCTTGAGTGTGACCTTGATGGTCTGCTCGTCGCCGGTGGTCAGCTTGGCCGCTTCGACCTTGTTCTCATTGATCGCCTGGACGACCTGGCCGGTGTCCACCGTCTTGTAGCCGCCGGACGAGCCGACGACCTGCATCAACACGACCACGGCAAGGACGGCCAGCACGATCCACATGACCGGCCCACGGAAGTATCGCTTCACGTCCATCCATACGGAGCGGTGCCGCCCCGTCCCTCCTGCCATAGTGAGTTTGATAAGACAGTTCTTCTGACGGTACCCCAGCATTGTGGGCCGAAGCCGCACAGGGCCGCAGGCAATCCCGTCTGCATGCTCCAACGCCGCTGAACCCGCTGGGGTTCCCGATCGTCTTACAGGGCTTGGCCCGAGTGGCTCAGCCGCCGTAGACGTGAGGCGCGAGCGTACCCACGAACGGGAGATTGCGGTACTTCTCGGCGTAGTCGAGGCCGTAGCCGACGACGAATTCGTTGGGGATGTCGAAGCCGACCCACTCGACGTCGATGGCGACCTTGGCGGCTTCGGGCTTGCGGAGCAGGGTGCAGATCTTCAGGGACTCGGGCTCGCGGGAGCCGAGGTTGGAGATCAGCCAGGACAGGGTCAGGCCCGAGTCGATGATGTCCTCGACGATGAGGACGTGCTTGCCCTTGATGTCGGTGTCGAGGTCCTTGAGGATCCGTACGACACCGGAGGACTGGGTGCCCGCGCCGTACGAGGAGACGGCCATCCAGTCCATCGTGAGCGGGGTGGACAGCGCGCGCGCCAGGTCCGCCATGACCATCACCGCGCCCTTGAGGACGCCGACGATCAGCAGGTCCTTGCCCGCGTACTCCGCGTCGATCTTCGCGGCCAGCTCGACCAGCTTCGCGTCGATCTCTTCCTTGGTGATGAGTACCGACTTGAGGTCGGCACCCATGTCTTTCGCGTCCACCCGCATCACTTTCGGTCGTCCCACCGGCCACCCACCCCCCGGAAGGGGGGCAAGGATTCAGCCTTGCCGAATCACCAGTCTGCCACCCTGCCGCTGGGCGACGACTTTGCCGGGGAGATTGATGGCCCCCTGGCCGCGCCAGCCGGTGATCAGCTTGTCGACTTCCTCGATGTGGCGGGCGAAGAGCGAACCGGCGGGGGCGCCTGCCTCGATGGCGGCGCGGCGCAGGATCCGACGGCGTACGGCGGGCGGCAGGGCGTAGAGCTTCGCGCACTCCAGGCGGCCCGCTGCGTCCCTGACGGCGGCCTCGGCCTGGCCGGCCCAGGCGTCGAGGGCGTCGGCGTCGTCACGGGAGAGCTGGGCGGTGCGGGCGAGGGCTTCGACGACGCCTTTGCCGAGCGCTTTCTCCAGGGCGGGCAGGCCCTCGTGGCGCAGCCGGGAGCGGGTGTAGGCCGGGTCGGCGTTGTGCGGGTCGTCCCAGACGGGGAGGGACTGGACCATGCAGGCCTTGCGGGCGGTCTGCCGGTCGAGGTGGAGGAAAGGCCGGCGATAACGGCCGTCGGCCCCGGAGACAGCGGCCATTCCGGACAGGGAGCGGATGCCGGAGCCGCGGGCGAGGCCGAGGAGGACGGTTTCGGCCTGGTCGTCGCGGGTGTGGCCGAGCAGGACGGCATCAGCGCCGTGGCGGACGGCGACGGCGTCGAGGGCGGCGTACCGGGCGTCGCGGGCGGCGGCTTCGGGCCCGCCCTCGCGGCCGACGCGCACGGCGACGGACTCGACCGGGTCCAGGCCGAGTTCGGTGAGGCGCAGGACGACTTCCGCTGCGCGCACTTCGGAGCCGGGCTGCAGACCGTGGTCGACGGTGACGCCGCCCGCGCGGATGCCGAGTTTGGGGGCCTCGAAGGCGAGGGCGGAGGCGAGGGCCATGGAGTCGGCGCCGCCGGAACACGCCACGAGCACGAGCGGCGAGGACGGGCGCTCGTGCGCGGTCCGGGCGGTGGGGTGGCTGTGTTCGTTGAGGATGTCGTGGAGGACGCGGCGAACCGCCAGGCGTATCGCCGCGACCGCAGGATGGGGACCCATGTCCGGTTCCCTTCATGAAGTTTTCGGGGGTGAGCTCGGTTCGGTCACTCAGAGTGTGTAGATGGTGACAGAGCCGGGCCGTTCCCCGAGCATCGCACGCCTACCCAGGGCTCACGGTCCCTCGGACGGGTGATTGGAGGGGCGTTCACCCGTCGTCGGCCGAATTCCCTTCACACCACACGGCTCCCTTTCACCACGGACCGCGCTGATTCACGACTCGGCCTTGCGATGCACCCGCGCGATCCAGTCCGCCGGTTTGGCGATCTCCACCTTGGTCGGCAGTGTGTTCGGGGAAGTCCATACGCGGTTGAAGCCGTCCATGCCGACCTCGTCGACGACGGCGCGTACGAAGCGTTCGCCGTCCCGGTACTGCCTGAGTTTGGCGTCCAGGCCCAGCAGCTTGCGCAGGGCCATGTCCAGTCGGGAGGCGCCCTTGGCGCGGCGCTGCTGGAATTTCTCGCGGATCTCGGCGACGGACGGCACGACGGCCGGGCCGACGCCGTCCATGACGAAGTCGGCGTGTCCCTCCAGCAGGGACATCACGGCGGTGAGGCGGCCGAGGATCTCCCGCTGGGCCGGGGTCTGCACGATCTCCACGAGGGAGCGGCCGCCGTCGTCCTCCTCGCCCTCGGGGCGTCCGCCCGCGAGGGACTGCGCGGCTTCCCGGATGCGCTCCAGGACGGTCATGGGATCGACGTCGGTCTCCCCCAAGAACGACTGGATTTCGCCCTCCAGGTGGTCCCGCAGCCAGGGCACGGCCGTGAACTGCGTGCGGTGCGTCTCCTCGTGCAGACACACCCAGAGCCGGAAGTCGTGCGGCTGTACGTCGAGTTCGCGTTCCACGTGCACGATGTTCGGCGCGACGAGCAGCAGCCTGCCGCCGCCGTTCTCCCCCGCCGGGAGTTCGCGGGTGGCCGGGGCGAAGGTCTCGTACTGGCCGAGGACACGGGAGGCCAGGAAGGACAGCAGCATGCCCAGTTCGACGCCGGTGACCTTGCCGCCGACGGCGCCGAGGACCGCTCCGCCGGGGGTGCTGCTGCGCCGCTCCTGCATCTTGTCGAGCAGCGGCTTGAGGATCTCCCGGAACCCGGCGACGTTCGCCCGGACCCAGCCGGGGCGGTCGACGACGAGTACGGGGGTGTCATGGGCGTCTTCCGTGCCCATTCGGGTGAAGCCCCGGACGTGTTGCTCGGAGGCTTTGGCATGCCGGCGCAGCTCTGCGACGACGGCCCTGGCCTCGTCGCGGCTCACCTCGGGGCCCGGCCTTACGAGCCGGGTCGCGGTCGCCACCGCGAGATTCCAGTCGACCATCTCGGCACCACCGATGCTCGTCATGCGTCAACGGTACGTGAGCGTTCCCACTTGGGGCAGGCCGTGGGGAGTCGGACGGGGGCCGGATCAGCGGCAACCGCAACTCGCCAGCGCCGTCGCCGCCGTGTCCAGGGCCTTCTGCGCCGCCTCCGGATCGGTCGTGTCCGACGCCAGGAGCGCGAACGCCAGCAGGTGTCCGTCCTGGTCCACCACCGTTCCCGCCAGGGCGTTGACGCCGGTCAGGGTGCCGGTCTTGGCTCGTACGATGCCTGCCGCGCCGTCGGTGTAGCGGCTGGTCAGGGTGCCGGTGAAGCCTGCCACGGGGAGGCCGGTGAGGGCGGGGCGGAGTTCGGGGTGGGCGGGGTCGGCGGACTTCGACAGGAGGCCGGTGAGGAGGCCGGCGGTGATGCGGTCGTCGCGGCTCAGGCCGCTGCCGTCCTTGAAGTGCGCGCCCGCCACGGGGAGTCCGAGCTTCTTCAGCTGGGCCTGGATCGCCCTGCCCGCGCCGTCGAAGCTCGCCTCCTCGCCCGTGGCGACGGCGGTCTGGCGGGCCAGGGCCTCGGCGATGTCGTTGTCGCTGTTGGTCAGCATGCGTTCGACCAGGGCGGACAGCGGGGGCGACTGCACCGTGGCGAGGGCGTCGGCGCGGCCCGTCGCCTTGGAGGGGCCGGGCGCGGTCGTCTTGATGCCGTGATCCTTCAGGAGGTCCGCGAACGTGCGGGTCGCGTCCGCCGCCGGGTCCTGCACCCGCTTGACCTGGCCGCTCGTCGAGTCGTCCGTGCGGGCCTCGTCGGCCATCAGGGCGGTGACGAGGGCGAGGTTGGGGTTCTCGCCGATGGAGTGGAGTTCGGGACCGGCGTACAGCGTGGTGTCGTAGGAGAGCGTCACCTCGCGCAGCCCGCGCTTCTTCAGGGCCGCGGCCGTCTTGTCGGCCAGAGTACGCAGGCTGGCCCAGCCCTCGGCGTCCTCGCGGGCCGTGAGAGTGGGGTCGCCGCCGCCGACGAGGACGAGTTCCTTGGTGTCGGGTTCGAGGGCGGCGCGGGTGGTGAGGCGGTGGTCGGCGCCCATCGCGGAGAGGGCGGCGACCGCGGTGGCGATCTTCGTGGTGGAGGCGGGGGTCAGCGCTTCGCCCGCGCCGGAGGCGTACAGCTGCTTGCCGGTGGCGAGGTCGACGACCGCGGCGGTGTGCCGGGCGAGTGCGGAGTCGTTCAGGAGGGGGTCCAGGACGTCGGCGAGAGCCCTGCCGTTCGGCGCGGACTTCACCGTGTTGGCGGTACCGCCGAGGCCGGTGAGCACGGACGCGGCGCTGGGGGCGGGCCGGGGCGCCCTGGCTGTCGTACCGGAAGGACGACCGTGATCTGCGCCACCCGTGGACTCCTGAGCGGCTGCCCGGTCCCGCTCGGCCGTACGCTGACCGGAGGAGTCCCAGGGGCCGGCCGCGGTCACCACAGAGGCGGCCAGGGCCAGTCCGGCGATGGCGGCACCGGTGGTGTACTGCCAGGTCTTCAGCCCCGTACCCCGCGCGACCTGCGGTTTCGCGGCCCGGGCCAGCCGCGTGATCCGCGGCCGCACCGCCGCCGTGGCCCGTTCGACGCGCGGTCGTACGGCGTCCGCTGCTCGTGCGAGACGCGGTCGTACGGCGTTCGCGATCCGCACCACATGCGGTTTCGCGACCCGCCACGGCCTCTGCTCTGGCACGACCACCAGCCCCTTTCGCGATCACACACCTGCGTGAGGGACACTTAACCACCAGAACTATGTGTTGATCATGGAGGAGCCACCGGTGGAGTTCGACGTCACGATCGAGATTCCGAAGGGTTCGCGGAACAAGTACGAGGTGGACCACGAGACCGGTCGGATCCGCCTGGACCGTCGACTCTTCACTTCGACCAGCTACCCGGCCGACTACGGCTTCGTCGAGAACACCCTCGGCGAGGACGGCGACCCGCTGGACGCGCTGGTCATCCTGGACGAGCCGACCTTCCCCGGTTGCCTGATCCAGTGCCGCGCGATCGGCATGTTCCGGATGACCGACGAGGCCGGCGGCGACGACAAGCTGCTGTGCGTGCCCGCGCACGACCCGCGGGTGGAGCACCTGCGTGACATCCACCACGTGTCGGAGTTCGACCGCCTGGAGATCCAGCACTTCTTCGAGGTCTACAAGGACCTGGAGCCCGGCAAGTCCGTCGAGGGCGCCGACTGGGTGGGCCGTACCGAGGCCGAGGCCGAGATCGAGCGGTCGTACAAGCGCTTCAAGGACCAGGGCGGTCACTGATTCTGCCGTCGCCGAAGGGGCCGCACGCACGTGCGGCCCCTTCGCGTATCTGTGCGCATACTGAGGCTTGCGATACGGGTCGTTCAGGGAGCGCTACGCAGTGACGGACGCGGAGGACCGCAAGCCGAGGTCGGACGAAGCGAGGACTGTCTACGACTCCGAGGTCACGTCGGAGTTCGCGATCCCTCAGGGGCTGGCCACCCCCAGGACCGGCGGTGAGTCGGAGACGACGTCCGAGTTCGCGGTGCCGGACGGGCTGGAGGTGCATCCGCCGGCGTTCGACGAGCCGGAGGGGTCGGCGTTCAGTACGCCGAAGATGTACCGCGCGCGGCAGGCGCCGCCCGCGTTCACGCCGCCGAGCGGCATCCCTGTCGTCAGCCTGACGAAGGACCTGCCCTGGCAGGACCGGATGCGCACGATGCTGCGTCTGCCGGTGGCCGAGCGGCCCGCACCGGAGGCGGTGCACAAGACGGAGGACGAGGGCCGGGCCGTCCCCCGCGTGCTCGACCTGACCCTGCGTATCGGCGAGTTGCTGCTGGCGGGCGGTGAGGGCGCGGAGGACGTCGAGACGGCGATGTTCGCGGTCTGCCGGTCCTACGGGCTCGACCGCTGCGAGCCGAACGTCACCTTCACGCTGCTGGCGATCTCCTACCAGCCCTCCCTCGTCGACGATCCGGTGACGGCCTCCCGGACCGTGCGGCGCCGGGCCACCGACTACACGCGGCTCGCGGCCGTGTTCCACCTCGTGGACGACCTCAGTGATCCGGAGATCTCGATCTCCCTGGAGGAGGCGTACCGGCGGCTCGCCGAGATCCGCCGCAACCGGCACCCGTATCCCACCTGGGTGCTGACCCTGGCCAGCGGGCTGCTCGCGGGTGCCGCCTCCGTGCTCGTCGGCGGTGATCTGATCGTGTTCGTCGCGGCCATGCTGGGCGCGATGCTCGGCGACCGGCTGGCGTGGCTGTGCGCGGGGCGGGGGCTGCCGGAGTTCTATCAGTTCACCGTCGCCGCGATGCCTCCGGCGGCGATCGGGGTCGCGCTGACCGTCGCCCACGTGGACGTGAAGGCGTCCGCCGTCATCACCGGTGGGCTGTTCGCGCTGCTGCCCGGGCGGGCGCTGGTGGCGGGCGTGCAGGACGGGCTGACCGGGTTCTACATCACCGCGGCGGCACGGCTGCTGGAGGTCATGTACTTCTTCGTGGGCATCGTGGTCGGGGTGCTCCTGGTCCTCTACTTCGGTGTGAAGCTGGGTGCGGAGCTGAATCCGGACGCAGCGCTGGGGGACACGAACCGGCCGCTGTGGCAGATCGGTGCGTCGATGCTGCTGTCGCTGACGTTCGCGGTGCTGTTGCAGCAGGAGCGGTCCACGGTGCTGTGGGTGACCCTCAACGGGGGTGTCGCCTGGACCGTGTACGGCGCGATGCACTACCCGGGTGATCTGTCGCCGGTCGCTTCTACGGCCGTGGCTGCCGGGTTGGTGGGGCTGTTCGGGCAGTTGCTGTCGCGGTATCGGTTCGCTTCCGCGTTGCCCTTCACGACAGCGGCGATCGGGCCTCTGTTGCCGGGGTCGGCCACGTATTTCGGGTTGTTGTCGATCGCGCAGAACCAGATTGACGAGGGGTTGGTTTCGTTGGCCAAGGCAGCGTCGCTTGCCATGGCCATTGCGATCGGCGTGAATCTCGGGTCGGAGATCTCGCGGCTGTTCCTGCGGATTCCCGGCGGGGCTGGGGCGGGGCGCCGGGCGGCCAAGCGGACGCGGGGTTTCTGAGCGCCTAGGAGCTCGGGTGCTTCTGTCCGGCGGCGACTGCGGGTTGTCTGTGGTTGATCGCGCAGTTCCCCGCGCCCCTGACGGGGCGCTTCACATCCCTCAGTTCCGCGGGTAGCCGTCCTCGTTGTACGGGTACTGCTGCTGCGGGTACTGCTGCTGCGGGTACTGCTGCTGTGGGTACTGCGGCGGGGCGTACGACTGCTGGGGCTGGTGGTAGTAGTCGCCGTACTGCTGGTCGCCGTACTGCTGCTGGCCCTGGTCGGTCGGGGAGATGCGGCGGAGTTGGGTCGTGGCGTCGTCCATGACCTGGGGCTGGGGCTGGGGGGGCTGCGGCTGCTGGGGCGGGGTCTTCTTGTTCTTGGAGCGGGCCCGGAGGAGCTCGATGATGATCGGGACCACGGAGATGAAGACGATCAGGATGAGGATCGCTTCGATGTTCTTCTTGACGAAGTCGATGTCGCCGAGCCACGCGCCGAGCGCGGTCACGCCGGCGCCCCACAGGATGCCGCCGACGACGTTGAAGATCAGGAACGAGCGGTACCGCATGCCGCTGACGCCGGCGATGATCGGCGTGAAGGTGCGCACGATGGGCACGAAGCGGGCCAGGACCAGGGACTTGGGGCCGTACTTCTCGAAGAAGTCGTGGGCCTTGGTCACGTTCTCCTGCTTGAAGAAGCGGGAGTCCGGGCGCGTGAACAGCGAGGGTCCGACCTTCTTGCCGAACATGTAGCCCGCCTGGTCGCCGAGGATCGCGGCGACGCAGATCAGGACGATGGCGCCCCACAGGGGGAAGTCCAGCTGCTTCGAGGTGATCAGCAGACCGGCCGTGAACAGCAGGGAGTCACCCGGCAGGAAGAAGCCGATCAGCAGACCCGACTCCGCGAAGACGATGAGGAGCAGGCCCCACATCCCGAAGTTGTCCAGCAGCGTGTTCGGATCCAGCCAGCTCGGTCCGAGGGCAAGCGTCGTCACGGTTCCGGGCTCCTGAGGGGTTGGGAAGTGCGGTGGCCGGTGCGGCCGGACAAAGCTATCAACGCAAAGCGTCCGTCCCAGGTTCCACCGGTGTCTCCAGGATGCACTGTGCGGTCAGTGAGGCGAAGCTGTGGGTCATGGGCATCGAGGATTACGGCGGCGGCCAGGGGCCCCAGCCGGACGTATTGGTCGTGACGACGAACGACATCCCCGGATATCGCGTCCAGGAGGTTCTGGGCGAGGTCTTCGGGCTGACCGTGCGGTCGCGGCACCTGGGCAGTCAGATCGGCGCCGGGCTGAAGTCGATGATCGGCGGCGAGCTCCGAGGGCTGACGAAGACGCTGGTGCAGACCCGGAACCAGGCCATGGAGCGGCTCGTCGAGCAGGCACGCGCGCGTGGAGCCAACGGAGTGCTGGCGTTCCGCTTCGATGTGACGGAGGCCGCGGACGTCGGCACGGAGGTGTGCGCGTACGGGACGGCGGTGATCCTGGCCCGGGAGTAGGGCGACGCCCGGGCCAGGGGGTTACGAGGTGTGCCGGGCCGCGTTCGCCGTGATCGCGTCCCTGAGGTGTTCGGCGAGGCCGGGGCGCATGGAGTCGTAGAACGCCTTGAAGCGCTCGTCGGAGACGTACATCTCGGCCAGCCCTGTATGGAGTTCGTACGTGCACTCGTAGAACCACCGGGTGATGTGCCGCCGGTGCTCCTCGGCCATGTCCATGGCCCGCTCGCCGGTCGGCGGCTCGTCGGCGGCCATCAGGGCGTCATAGCGCTCGCCCCAGTCAGCCACCTCGGCCTGCATGCGCTTCCAGTCCTCCTTGGTGTAGCTCGCGGCGCGGCGCTGTGACTCGGCGTACGCCTCCGTGCCGCCCCAGCGCTGTTCCGCCTCCTCGGCGTACTGCTCGGGATCCTTGTCCCCGAACACCTCGAACTTCTCCTCGGGCGTGAGGTTGATGCCCATCTTGCGTGCCTCCATGGCGTGTTCCACGGCCGCCGCCATCTTCCGCAGCTTCTCGATCCGGGCGGTCAGCAGTTCGTGCTGGCGACGCAGGTGTACGCGCGGGTCCGTCTCCGGGTCGTCGAGCAGGGCGGCGACCTCGTCGAGCGGGAAGCCGAGTTCGCGGTAGAACAGGATCTGCTGCAGCCGGTCGAGGTCGGCGTCGCTGTAACGCCGGTGCCCCGCGTGGCTGCGCTCGCTCGGGACGAGCAGGCCGATGTCGTCGTAGTGGTGCAGCGTGCGCACGGTCACACCGGCGAATCCGGCGACCTGGCCCACCGAGTAGCTCACGGTTTCCGCTCCCTTCTGGGTACGCGCTCCAGGCTGGGGCCTCACG
Organism: Streptomyces sp. NBC_00457; assembly: GCF_036014015.1. Classification (NCBI taxonomy): domain Bacteria; kingdom Bacillati; phylum Actinomycetota; class Actinomycetes; order Kitasatosporales; family Streptomycetaceae; genus Streptomyces; species Streptomyces sp. NBC_00457. The sequence continues at coordinate 4,934,084 of NZ_CP107905.1, forward strand.
TTGCGTGAGGTGCAAGCCCGATTCCCGCCCGCACCCATATGCAGGAACGATGCGGCTTCACTCGGACGGGTGGCGCTACCGTCGTACCGGGAACAGAGACATGCACCGCCACCCACGATCTTCCCCATGGGAGCAGTCATGGCCGCAGAGGCAGACACCGAGCACCACACGCGGGCCACTCCTGAGAACTGGATGTTCCCGCCCAAGGAGGGCTGGACATGGGACCAGGTCAAGGAGCTGGACGTCCCGTTCGACTGGGAACTCGTGGATGGGAACATCGTGGTACGTGGGGCGACGACTTGGTGGCACGACCATGTACGGGACGAGCTGTTCTTCCACCTGCGGCGGGCGAAACGGGACCCATATGGCCTGAATACCGAACGCTGGACCATGTTCGATAAGAACAACGTGCCCAAGCCGGACATCGTCGTGTACGACAAAACCGAAGTTGACCTCTACACCATGGAGTGCACGCCGGTGGCATGCGTTGTCCTCGCTATCGAGGTAGTCTCCCCGGGCTCCCGTGGCATGGACCGTTTCCACAAGCCCGGAAGGTATGCCCAGGCCGGCATCGCCCACTACTGGCGCGTCGAGCGCGGCCAGGACGACATCCCCGAGGTCCACCAGTTCTGGCTCGACGAGGACAGCGGCGTCTTCATCCCACGCCCGGACCGCCCCGTCCACACCGACAAACTCAGCACCATCGTCCCCTTCCCCGTCGAGATCGACCTGCGCTCCCTGATCGAAGACTGACCCGCCGGGCGATACGCCCGATCCGTCCGTACCCTCGCAGAATGCCCCTCCACAAAGGCCCAGCCGAACCCGACGAGCGCCCCCTCTCCGTCAATCCCCTCTACGGCGAGGCCAACCCGGTCGCCGGTATGGCCCAGGCGCCGCCCAAGCACCGGCTGCCGGACCACCCCATGGCGCCCACGACGGCGTACCAACTCGTTCACGACGAGCTGATGCTGGACGGCAACTCGCGGCTCAACCTCGCCACCTTCGTCACCACCTGGATGGAGCCGCAGGCCGGGGTCCTGATGGCGGAGTGCCGGGACAAGAACATGATCGACAAGGACGAGTACCCGCGCACCGCCGAGCTGGAGCGGCGCTGTGTGGCGATGCTTGCCGACCTGTGGAACGCGCCCGATCCGGCGGCGGCCGTGGGCTGTTCGACGACCGGTTCGAGCGAGGCGTGCATGCTCGCGGGGATGGCGCTGAAGCGGCGCTGGAGCAAACGGAATCAGGGCGGCCGGCCGAATCTCGTGATGGGCGTCAACGTCCAGGTCTGCTGGGACAAGTTCTGCGCTTTCTGGGAGGTGGAAGCCCGCCAGGTCCCCATGGACGGCGAGCGGTTCCACCTCGATCCACAGGCCGCCGCCGAGCTGTGCGACGAGAACACCATCGGGGTCGTCGGCGTCCTCGGCTCCACCTTTGACGGTTCGTACGAGCCGATCGCGGACCTGTGCGCGGCCCTGGACGACCTTCAGAAGCGCACCGGCCTCGACATCCCGGTGCATGTCGACGGCGCGTCGGGCGCGATGGTCGCGCCCTTCCTCGACGAAGACCTGGTGTGGGACTTCCGCCTCCCGCGCGTGGCGTCGATCAACACCTCCGGGCACAAGTACGGGCTCGTCTACCCGGGCGTCGGCTGGGCCCTGTGGCGCTCCCCCGCCGAGCTGCCCGAGGAACTCGTCTTCCGCGTCAACTACTTGGGCGGCGAGATGCCCACCTTCGCGCTCAACTTCTCCCGCCCTGGCGCCCAAGTGGTCGCGCAGTACTACACGTTCCTGCGGCTGGGCCGCGAGGGCTACCGGGCGGTGCAGCAGTCCACCCGGGACGTGGCCCGGGGCCTCGCCGAACGGGTCGCGGCGCTCGGTGACTTCCGGCTGCTGACCCACGGCGACGAGTTGCCCGTCTTCGCCTTCACGACCGGTCCGGACGTGACGTCGTACGACGTCTTCGACGTCTCCCGGCGGCTGCGCGAGCGGGGCTGGCTGGTCCCGGCGTACACGTTCCCGCCGAACCGCGGGGACCTGTCCGTGCTGCGGGTCGTCTGCCGTAACGGTTTCTCGGCGGATCTCGCCGAGTTGTTCGTCGAGGACCTGGGCCGGCTGGTGCCGGAGCTGCGCCAGCAGCCGGGTCCGCTGACGCGGGACCGGGAGATGGCCACCGGGTTCCACCACTGAGCGGTTCGCCTGCTGCGGGCCGGTGGGGGCTGGTCGCGCAGTTCCCCGCGCCCCTTCGGGGCGCTGTGCGCCACCGGCCTCCACCAGTCCTGCTCAGCGACTCAGCCGCCCGAACCGTCGCACCGCCAGTGGGAAGAACACGGCGAGCAGGAGCAGTGGCCATACGACCGCTGCCCAGACGTGGCCCGGTTCGCCGCCCGGGCTGCCGAACAGGTCCCGTGCCGCGGTCGCGGTCTGGGACATCGGGTTCCACTCGACGACCGTGCCCAGCCAGTCGGGCATGGAGGAGGGGGTGGCGAAGGCGTTGGAGAGGAAGCCGACCGGCCAGATCAGGATCTGGACGGCCACCAGCATCTCCGGCTTCCCCGCCACCATCGCCAGGTGGATGCCGATCCACAGCATCGCGAACCGGAACAGCAGCAACAGGCCGACCGCGCCCAGGAAGCCTCCCACCGAGCCGTTCGCCCGCCAGCCGAGTGCGTAGCCGACGCCGATCATCACCGCCAGGCCGACCGCCGACTGGAACATGTCGGCGGTCGAACGGCCCACCAGGACCGCCCCGTTGGTCATCGGCATCGAACGGAAGCGGTCGATGACCCCCTTGTTGAGGTCCTGGGTGACGGCGAGCATGGTGCCCTCCAGGCCGAAGGCCATGGTGAGCGCGAGCATGCCGGGCATCAGATAGTCGATGTAGTCGCCGCGCACGCCCCGGCCGCCGCCGACGAGGTAGCCGAACATCACCAGCAGCATCACGGGGAAGACCAGCCCGACGATCACCTGGACGGGTTGCCGTGCCCAGTGGGCGAGTTCACGGCGGGTCATGGTCCAGGAGTCGGTCAGTGCGTATGTGGTCATACGGCCTCCTTCGCTCGGTCCGCCGTCAGATGCAGGAAGACTTCGTCCAGCGTCGGGCGCCGCAGCGCGACGTCCTCGGCCACGATCCCGGCCGACTCCAGGGCCCGTACGACCCCGGAGAGCGCCGCCATCCGGTCGGTGACCGGGGCGCTTAGCAGCCGGCGGTCGGGGTCGACGGAGATGTCGTCCTTCGGTACGGGCAGCAGGGCCACGGCGGCTCCCAGCTGTCCCGCGTCGCGCAGGACGACGTCGATGCGGTCGCCGCCGATCAGCCGCTTCAGCTCGTCCGCCGTGCCGTCGGCGATGACCCGGCCCAAGTCGACGACCGAGATGCGGTCGGCCAGTTGATCGGCTTCCTCCAGGTACTGGGTGGTGAGCAGGACCGTCGTACCGCCGCCGACCAGTGAGCGGACCGCGGCCCACACCTCGGCTCGGCCGCGCGGGTCGAGACCGGTCGTGGGTTCGTCCAGGAAGAGCACCTCCGGGTCGGTGATCAGGGAGGCGGCCAGGTCGAGGCGGCGCCGCATGCCGCCGCTGTACTGCTTGACCGCCTTGCGTCCGGTGTCCGCGAGGCCGAAGCGCTCCAGGAGCTCGCCGGCCCGCACGCGCGCGTGGCGGGCGCCGAGGTGGTAGAGGCGGCCGAACATCTCCAGGTTCTGGTGGCCGCCGAGTTCCTCGTCGAGCGCCGCGTGCTGGCCGAGCAGGCCGATGCGGAAGCGGACCGCCTGGGCCTCGGTCAGCACGTCGTGTCCCGCCACCTCGATGCGGCCGCTGTCGGGGCGCAGCAGGGTGGACAGGATGCGGACCAGGGTCGTCTTGCCGGCGCCGTTCGGGCCGAGCACTCCGTGCACCGTGCCGCGCCCGACCGCCAGGTCGAGCCCGTCCAGTGCCTTCTTGTCGCCGTACTTCTTGTGTGCGCCTTCGACGGTGATCGCCGTGTCGGCCACTGGGACTCCCTCGCTAGTCAAACTTGACTACCAGCTCGAAGATAGTACCCCGACCTCGATTAGTCAAACTTGATTAACGATGGTCCTCGGGATGCGGCTGCTTCGTCGCGTACGGGTTCTCCTGGCCCTCGGCGAGGACACCGACGAACGGCTCGCCCTCCCCCGCGAACGTGTACGCCCCGCCCTCGATCCGCTCGATGAGCCCCAGCGCCCAGGCGGCCTCGGCGTGGGCGGTGTGGATCCAGAGGTTCATGATCTCGCCGATGTGACCGAACTGTCCGGGTCCGTCCTCGGGGATGTAGTGCTCGGTGACGGCCGCGCGCCACTCCTCGATCCGCCGGATCCGCTCCTTGAGGAGGGCGACCGCCTCGGCCCTCGGCAGGTCCACCATGAAGCCGATGGCGGCCGACTTGACGTCCATCTTCTGGTCGTACGAGGTCAGCGCCTCGCGCACCAGCCGGAGGTATTCCTCGGTGCCCTTCTCGGTGATCTCGTACTCGGTCCTCGGCGGTCCGCCGGCCGTGGACGGCGCGATCTCGTGCGCGTGCAGCAGCCCCTGTTTCGCCATCTGCTTCAGGGCGTGGTAGATCGAGCCGGGCTTGGCGTTGGACCACTCGTGCGCGCCCCAGTACTCCAGGTCGTTGCGCACCTGGTACCCATGGGCCCGCCCGTGCTGACGGACCGCACCGAGCACGAGGAGACGGATCGCTGACATGCGGTCCAGATTAGGCCGTTCGTCGAGGTGCCCCGCGGCCCGGCGTCCTAGAACGGGAACCTGCTCCGCCCATGCTGTACCGAGATCCACTTCAGGGTGGTGAACGAGTCCAGCATGGTCTCGCCGTTGAGGCGGCCGAGGCCGGAGTTCTTCTCGCCGCCGAAGGGGACGATCGGCTCGTCGTGGACGGTGCCGTCGTTCACGTGGAACATGCCGGTGTCGATCTGCTTGGCGAAGTTCACGCCGCGCTCGATGTTGCCGGTGTGCACGGCGCCGCTGAGGCCGTACGGCGTGTCGTTGACGAGGCGGACGGCCTCGGCCTCGCCGTCGAAGGGGACGAGGAAGGCGACCGGGCCGAAGACCTCCTGCCTGAGGAGGGCCGAGTCGGCGGGGAGGCCGGTCAGGACGGACGGCTCGACCAGGTTGTCCGTGATCGTGCCGTGCACCAGGGCCGTCGCGCCCTCGGCGATCGCCTGCTCGACGGTGGCCGAAAGGGCGTCCGCCTGGGAGGAGTTGATGACCGGACCGATGACGGTCTGCGGGTCGCTCGGGTCGCCGGCCTTGAGGGTCCTGACCTTGGCGACGAACTTCTCGGTGAACTCGTCGGCGACCGAGCGGTCCACCAGCACACGGTTCGCGGCCATGCAGACCTGGCCCTGATGGACGTACCGGCTGAAGACCGCCGCGTCGACCGCATAGTCGATGTCGGCGTCGTCGAGCACCACCAGCGCGCTGTTGCCGCCCAGTTCGAGGACGGAGCGCTTGAAGTTCGCGGCGCAGACGGTGGCGACGTGGCGGCCGACCTTGTCGGAGCCGGTGAAGGAGATGACCTTCGGGATCGGGTGCTCGATGAAGGCGTCGCCGATCTCCGCGATGTCCGTGATGACGACATTCAGCAGACCGGGCGGCAGGCCCGCGTCCTCGAGGATCTTCGCGACCAGGGAGCCACCGCAGATCGGGGTGTTCTGGTGCGGCTTGAGGACGACGGCGTTACCCAGCGCCAGGGCGGGGGCGACGGACTTCAGGGACAGCAGGAACGGGAAGTTGAAGGGGCTGATCACGCCCACGACGCCGACCGGCGCGCGGTAGACGCGGTTCTCCTTGCCGTCCACCGGAGAGGGGATGATCTTGCCCTCGGGGCGCAGCGCCAGGTGGATCGCCTCGCGCAGGAACTCCTTGGCGAGGTGGAGTTCGAAGCCGGCCTTCAGATGGGTGCCGCCGAGCTCGGCGATGATCACCTCGGTGATCTCCTGCTCGCGCTCCTCGATCACGCGAAGGGTCTTCTCGAAGACCGCCCGGCGCGCGTACGGATTGGTCGCGGCCCACTGCTTCTGGGCGCGGGCCGCCGCCTGGTACGCCTCGTCGACCTCGTCGACCGTGGCTATGGTGATCGACGCCAGCTTCTCGCCGTCGTACGGGTTGAAGTCGATGATGTCCCAGGAGCCTGTGCCCGAGCGCCACTCACCGTCGATGTACTGCTGAGCCAGGTCGGTGAAGTAGGACGACATGTGATCCCTCAATCCCTAGCAGACACCGATCGACTGCCATCACCGTCGATCGACTTCACGGTCTGATCACAAGTCATCGTACTTGCGTTTCAAGAGAGTTGAAGGAGACCTCGGAGAAGATCGCGGCTCTCGCCGGGCCCCGGGCTGTCCTGCTGAAGTTCCTTCAGCGCCTTCTCGTACTGGGCCACGTCCTCGTGCTTGTCGAGGTACAGCGCGCTGGTGAGCTGCTCCAGGTAGACGACGTCCGACAGGTCGGACTCCGGGAAGGACAGGATCGTGAACGCGCCGGACTCGCCGGAGTGGCCGCCGAAGCTGAACGGCATGATCTGCAGTCGTACGTTGGGCCGCTCGGAGACCTCGATGAGGTGCTGGAGCTGACCGCGCATCACCTCGCGGTCGCCGTACGGCCGGCGCAGGGCGGCCTCGTCGAGGACGATGTGGAACTCCGGGCCGCTCTCGTCGACGAGGTACTTCTGCCGCTCCAGGCGCAGCGCCACCCGCCGCTCCACGTCCGCCTCGCTCGCGCCCTTCATACCGCGCCGGACGACCGCGCGGGCGTATGCCTCGGTCTGCAGCAGTCCGTGCACGAACTGCACCTCGTAGGCGCGGATGAGGGAACACGCGCCCTCCAGGCCCACATAGGTGGGGAACCAGCTCGGCAGGACGTCCGAGTAACTGTGCCACCAACCCGCCACGTTGGCCTCCCTGGCGAGTGAGAGCAGCGAGGTGCGCTCCGACTCGTCCGTGATGCCGTACAGCGTCAGCAGATCCTCGACGTCCCGCGTCTTGAAGCTCACCCGGCCCAGCTCCATCCGGCTGATCTTCGACTCGGAGGCACGGATGGAATACCCCGCGGCCTCGCGCGTGATGCCACGTGTCTCACGCAGTCGCCTGAGTTGCGAGCCGAGCAGCATCCGCCGCACCACCGATCCGGGCTCTCCCGCGCTCACGTTCGCCAGCCTCCCCAACCGTCTTCAGGGCCCGAAGTCTGCCACTAAAACACTCCGAGCAGTACTCGTCCGATTACAGAGATGGAAAGAAGCCAAAGATTCCACTCGGGTTCAAGGGGAGAGGGGCCACCAACAGGAGGGAAGTGGGCAGAAAAAATGACCAAGAAGTGGTACGGGAGGGTCCAATTCGGTCGCGTGCACGTGCATCTGCCCTTGCATCTGGTTGGCGCATCCGAAACCATGGTCCCGCGTCACCGCTGCATCTGCATCGCAACGACCGCGATTCCCGGGAGTGCCTCGCATGGGGACGAATGGATCGACCATGCTCGAGCCGTTACGGCAGGGCCTTCCGCCGCTGGATCCCGCGGCCGTGTCCAACGCCGCCTCCTGTGCCCTGCCCGCCCGCTACGAAGCGGTGCGCGAGGCGCGGCAGTTCACCCGCAGAACGCTCGACCAGTGGGAACTGAGCGACCGCTTCGACGATGTGTGCCTGGTCGTCTCCGAACTGGTCACCAACTCCCTGCGTCATGCGCTGCCGGGGCCCGCCTGCGTCACGGAGCAGATACCGCCCGTGCGGCTGCACCTGATGCGCTGGACCGAGCGGCTGGTGTGCGCGGTGCGTGATCCCAGTGACGACAGCCCGGTCGCGCGCGATTCGGACGACTTCTCGGCGGAGTCCGGCCGCGGCCTGTTCCTGGTGGACTCGTTCAGCGACAGCTGGGGCTGGCATCCGCTGGCCGGCACCATGGGCGGCAAGGTCGTCTGGGCGCTGTTCCTGCTGTCGGCGCCGAGCGCGGCCGAGTGATCCACCGCGGCCCTTTCTGGGGCCGCGGTTCTACGCGCGTTACGCAAGGCCAGGGGACGACCACCGTCAGTTGTCGCCTGGCCGGCCGGTTCCCGGTCCGCTGCCTGGACCGGGTCTCAGCCCGCTATCAAGTGGTCGAACTCGCCGTCCTTGATGCCCAGCAGCATCGCCTCGATCTCCGCACGCGTGTAGACGAGTGCGGGACCGTCCGGGAAGCGCGAGTTGCGCACGGCGACCTCGCCGCCGGGCAGCCGCGCGAACTCCACGCAGGAGCCCTGCGAGTTGCTGTGCCTGCTCTTCTGCCAGGCCACCCGCAGTTGGGCGGCGGCCATGCCGTTGTACACGCCGGACGCGTCGGCAACGTCGTACACGTCGTGGTCCACAGGTCGCTCCCCGGTGGTGCACTGGCTGGTGAGGCCATTGATGCAGTGGTCAACTTGACCCGGATCATAACCGTGTTCCAGTGCAGATGCATGGGCAGATGCACGTGCACGCGCGGTGGTCCTGCGGTTACAGCTTGGGCGGCCCCTTCACCGAAGCTCTCCAGCGTCTGCCCCGGGGACCGGATCGGATTCCTCGTGTCCTAGGAACAGACGCGTTCCACGCCATTCCTGTTCCATCGGCCGGGGGATCGTGCCGCTGCACGAGCAGAACGGGGCCTGCCGGGGAGAGCAGGCCCCGCGTCGGCGCCGGGTGTCACCGAAGCCGGCGGTGTCCTGAGGGAGCGCGCGGCCTCAGCGGCTCGCGTACGGGAGCAGTGCCATCTCGCGCGCGTTCTTGATCGCGCGGGCCAGCAGGCGCTGCTGCTGGGCGGAGACGCGGGTGACGCGGCGGCTGCGGATCTTGCCACGGTCGGAGATGAACTTCCGCAGCAGATCGGTGTCCTTGTAGTCGATGTACTCGACCTTGGCCTGGTCCAGCGGGTTGGGGCGGTTCTTGGCGGGCTTGCGTTCGGGCTTGCGGGCCATGGGGGGTCAGACCTCCAGGAGGGTGTCGAAGGCGGGCGGCAGCCGCTTCCAGGCGTCGCGCCCGGCGGCGTACTCGGCGTCGGTGAGCAGGCAGGACTCCAGCAGCTCCTGAAGTCCGTCGCGGTCGAGGCCGGGGGACGTGAAGACCAGGTGCTGGCAGCAGTCGCCGTGCTCCGGATGCCAGTCCATCGCGGCGGCGGCGCGGCGCACCGGCGGCACCATCTCCCAGGCCGCGTCCGGCAGCGCGGCGAGCCAGGGGCCCGCGCTCTCCACGCACAGCGCACCGCCCGCCGCGTCCCAGTGCAGCAGCGTGTCCGGCTTGTCGGCGAGCCAGAACCGGCCCCGGCTGCGGGCCGCCGCGCAGGTCAGGTCCTCCAGCGCCGCATACAGCCGCTCCGGGTGGAAGGGCCGGCGGCGGTGCCAGACCAGCGTGGAGACGCCGTGCGCGTCGGCGTCGGCGGGCAGCAGCGCGCACGCGGGGTGCTGGGCCGCGGCGGCCGACTCGACGTCGAAGCCGGCAAGGGCCGCCTGCGCGAGCGGCGTCAGGGGGCGGCGGCGCGGGGCGGGCACCGTCAGGCCGTCGTCGGACGGTTCCGGCGCGCGATCGCCCTGAGCGCCCGCCAGGTCACCGTGGCCGACCGGGACCTGACGGGCCGTCGGGTGCAGCTGGGCGAGCAGCTCGCGGTCCTCGTCGTCGGCCTCCGGGGAGTCGACGAGGGCGAGGACGGGGGCGTACTCCAGCTGTCGCGCGAAGGTGTCGGCGACCGTGCGCTGGTCGGTGGCCGCGGCGGCGAGGCCGCGCTCCGCCAGGTCGTCGCCGTTGCCGAGGTACGGCAGCAGGAGCGCCGGGTCGACCGCGGTGATCACGCCGGTGACGGTGAGCCCGCCGCCGGTGACCACCTCGGCCATGGCCTTGGGCTCGACGGAGTCCCACAGCTCGACGATCGCGAGCCGGACCGTTCCGGCGTCGCGCAGGCGCAGCAGTTCGGGCACCAGGTCTTCCCGCAGCGCGCAGCACGCGCAGTCGTTGACCAGCGGGGCCTCACCGGCGGACAGGATGCCGGTGGCGTCGCGCACGGTCCGTACGACCGTTCCGGCGACGGCCGTCGCCAGGTCGTGATGGAGTACGACGCTGCCGGGGACGTCGGTGAGCAACCGCTCCACGGTCGCCTTGCGGGCGTCGGCATGCAGCCCGCCGACGATGACGACGGAGAGCATCAGCCCTGCTTTCCGTACCGGCGCTCGAAGCGCTCGACGCGGCCTGCGGTGTCCAGGACGCGGGCGGTGCCGGTGTAGAAGGGGTGGCTGACGTTCGAGATCTCGACGTCGACGACCGGGTAGGTGTTGCCGTCCTCCCACTCGACGGTCTTCTCGCTGGTCATCGTGGAGCGGGTGAGGAAGGCGTAGTTCGCGGCACGGTCACGGAAGACGACGGGGCCGTACTCGGGGTGGATTTCCTTGCGCATGGGGTGGTTCAGCGCTCCTCTCGGAAGTCGACGTGACGGCCGACGACCGGGTCGTACTTGCGCAGGGTCATACGGTCCGGGTCGTTGCGGCGGTTCTTGCGGGTCACGTACGTGTAGCCGGTCCCCGCCGTGGACCGGAGCTTGATGACCGGTCGGAGTTCGTTGCGTGCCATGCTGGTATCTTACTGAAAATGAATTCCATTTACACAACACCGTCGAGAGAGGTGCGTCACCCTTGTCCGCCCACTGCATGCTGACCGGGGCCCAGCCGGGCTTCGGCAACACGATCTCCCACTCGCACCGGCGGACCTCCCGCCGCTTCGACCCGAACATCCAGTCCAAGCGCTACTGGCTGCCCAGCGAGGGCCGTTACGTCCGGCTGAAGCTGAGCACGAAGGGCATCAAGACCATCGACACGATCGGCATCGAGGCGGCCGTGGCCCGGATCCGCGCCCGGGGAGTGAGGGTCTGATGGCGAAGAAGAGCAAGATCGCGAAGAACGAGAAGCGGCAGGAGATCGTCGCGCGGTACGCCGGGCGCCGGGCCGAGCTGAAGGAGATCATCCGCCGGCCGTCCTCGACGGAGGCCGAACGCCTCGCCGCCGAGCAGGAGTTGCGCAGGCAGCCGCGCAACGCCAGCGCCACCCGCGTACGCAACCGCGACAGCGTCGACGGGCGGCCCCGCGGCTACTTCCGCGCCTTCGGGCTGTCCCGGGTGAACCTGCGTGGACAGGCGCACGCGGGGTACCTGCCGGGGGTCCGGAAGTCCTCCTGGTAAGTCCCCTACTGGCAAGTACTGGTAGCTTGCTGCGAACCTTCCGGCCAGAGCTTGGGAGCCAGCAGTGACTTCGGTGACGAACGTGCGACTCGCGGTCGCCGGCGTGGTGGGCGCGCTGGTGCTGACCGCCTGCGGTGGCGGCTCGGACGACGACTCCGCGCCGAGCCCCAGCGCCTCCGCCTCCTCGACCGAGACGGCGGACACGGGCGGTGGCACCGGCGGGTCGGCGTCCGCGTCCGGCGATCTGACGGGCAGCTGGCTCGCCACGACCGACGGCAAGGCCGTCGCGCTGGTCATCACCGGCACGGAGGCCGGGCTCTTCGCGACCGGCGGGACCGTGTGCAGCGGGACCTCGGGCGAGGAGTCCGGCATGCGGATGATCCACCTCAAGTGCACCGACGGCAGCAAGGACCGGGCGACGGGGATGGTCGACTCCGTCGACGGGAAGACGCTCAAGGTGACGTGGGAGGACGGGCTCGGCGCGGAGACGTACACCAAGGCGGAGGGCGGGCAGCTGCCTTCGGGGCTGCCCACGGCGAGCCTGGGCTGATCACCGGCGGCTCGGTGAGCGGGGGTCCGCAACCGCGCCCCACCCTCATGCGTGATGATCCATGCACGCGACCGCCCACGCCCCCGAGGAAGCCCATGCGCGCCACACCTCTCGCCGTCACCGCCCTCGCCGCGGCCCTGCTGCTGACCGCCTGCGACAGCGGCGGCAGCAGCAACAGCAGCGCCGAGGAGCGAGAAGTCACGCAGAGCACAAAACCCGGTGAGCCCTGCAAGATGCACAACGTCGCCATGCACCTGGGGCCGGCCAACAGCGCACCCGCCGTCGGAGACACGGGCAACCTCGCCGTCACGATCATCAACCGCGACGCCGAGTGCACCGTGGACGGCCTGCCCGCCGCCGGCCTGGACACCGGGGACTCCGTCGGCAAGGTCCCCGTGGACAAGGCGGCGAAGCCCCAGAAGCTCACGCTCGCCAAGGACGCCGAGGTGTCCTTCACGCTCACCTATGTGCGGGGCGAGGAAGGCGGGGCGAAGAGCCTCGCCGCGAAGACGCTGAAGATCTACCTGCCCGGCGACACCAGCCCTCGCGACTTCCCTTGGGAGTACGGCGATGTCGCCCTCAAGAGCGGTGACGTGCCGGACGCCTCGCTCAGCGGGTTCCAGCAGACGGGCGACTGAGGCTCAGCGCAGCGGCTTCCGGCGGCCGACCTGCGCCCGGTCCGCCGCCTCAGCCCCTTCCGTCCAGCCCGCCGCGTCCGTGACCCCGCGCAGCCGGGTCGTGGTCGTCTCCGGGAACATGCGGTCCAGGCGGCCGGTGACGGCGAGTTCCCGGGAGGCGAGGACCGGGAGCAGGTCGCCGGTGACCTGGGTCTCGGCAGCGGCTGCCAGGCGGGTGCCGACGCGGTGGGCGTAGGCCGCGAGGAAGGACTGCCGGAAGGTCTTGGTCCGCCTGCGTCCGCCCGCGCGCTGGGCGGCCTCCGCCTTCGTCATCGCGGTCTGCGCCTGCACCAGCAGTGAGGTGTAGAGGAGTTCGACGGCCTCCAGGTCGGGTTCGAAGCCGACGACGGTGGTGAAGCCGAGAGGTTCGTTCCACACGGCACGGCAGTGGTTGGCAGTGGCGACCGCGTCCAGCAGCACCGCCTTGGCCTGCTCGTACGGCGGCTCGACCCCGATCCGGCAGGCGCCGGGCACGTCCGCGGTGGGCGCCCGGCCCGCCAGCAGCGCCTCGTCGATGCTGTGCCGCGCCATCAGCTCCTGCGCCTTGGCGCTGAGCGCCTCCGCCTCCTCCGGAAAGCCGGTCGCCTCCGCCTTCGCCAGCAGGGCGCGGATGCGGGTGAGCATGCGGGACTCGGACTTGGGGTGGCTGCCGGACGGCTCGTCCAGGGGCTCCAGCGCGGGCAGGCGCAGCAGCAGCCGGTACAGCTCCAGGACGGCCGTCGCGTGCGAGAAGCGGTCGGTGGCGGGCGGGGCTTCGGCGGTCAGTTCGTCGAGCTGTGCGGTCCAGCGGGGGCCGCGCGGTCGGTCGTACGACATCTGCGCGCGGATGAGGGCCGATACGAGGCGTACGTGTACGTCGTCCAGCTCGCGCCGCACGATCCGTACGACGTCGGCGGGCTGCCAGCCGCGTCGCCAGGCCGTCGCCACGAACTCCTGGCCGCGGCGGGCGAGTTCGGCGTCCGCGCTCGGGTCGGCGGCGAGGAGGGACGCGCCGGTGTCGAGGGCGGTGTCGGTGTCGCCGTAGAGGGCGGCCCGGAAGGCACGTTCGACGGTGCTGCTGGTCACGTGGCGATCGTGCCATGGGGGCACGCGCGCGTGGACGGCATGGGGTGTCAACCCGGGGTTGACACCCCTAAGGGCGCAACCTACGGTTGACACATGTCGACGAACCCAACCACGTCATCCGTACGTCTCGACGAACTCATCGAAGCCATCAAGAAGGTCCACGACGAGCCCCTCGACCAGCTCCAGGACGCGGTGATCGCCGGTGATCACCTCGGGGAGGTGGCCGACCATCTGATCGGCCACTTCGTGGACCAGGCCCGGCGATCGGGCGCCTCCTGGACGGACATCGGCAGGAGCATGGGCGTCACCCGGCAGGCCGCGCAGAAGCGCTTCGTGCCGAAGGAGTCGGCCGACCTCGACCCGCAAGCGGGCTTCGGCCGCTACACGGCGCGTGCCCGCAACGCGGTGATGGCCGCCCACAACGAGGCCGTCGCGGCCCGCAACCCCGAGGGCCGCCCCGCGCACCTGGTCCTCGGCCTGCTGGCCGATCCGGACGGCCTGGCCGCGAAGGCGATCACGGCGCACGGCGTCCCGCTGGACTCCGTACGCCAGGCCGCCACCGCCGCGCTGCCGCCCGCCGCGGACAAGGTCCCCGACCTCGTCCCCTACGGCTCCGACGCCAAGAAGGTCCTGGAGCTCACCTTCCGCGAGGCCCTGCGCCTCGGCCACAACTACATCGGCACCGAGCACATCCTGCTGGCCCTGCTGGAGTTCGAGAACGGCACGGGTGTTCTGTCCGGCCTCGGACTCACCAAGCAGGCGATGGAGGAGTACATCGTCGGGCTGCTCTCCCAGTTCCTGAAGAGCGGTGAGGAGACGACCAAGAAGGCCGCTGAGGAGTCCAGCGAGAAGGACTCCGGGGAGGGCTCCGCGTAGGGCTCAGGAAGGGCAAAACGCAAGGCTGAGGCCGTTGTCAGACCCGGGTGCCACACTCGCAGCATGACCGATCGGTGGGCACTCGCTCCGGCCGAGGACGGCGGCGCCGAGCTCGCCCCCCTCGGCCCGGACGGGCTGCCCGCCGGACCGGTCGTGCGGGAGCCGGACCTGGCCGCGGCGGTGCGCGGCCGGCCGGAGGTCACGCGCTGGGTCTGGCGTTCCACCGCCGAGGTCTATCCGCGTCTGCTCGCCACGGGGGTGCGAGTCGAGCGGTGCTACGACATCGAGGACGCCGAGACCCTCCTGCTCGGCCACGAGGGGCGGTCCGGCGAACCCCGCTCGGCGGCCGCCGCCCTGGCCCGGCTGCGCCGCGGCCCCGTACCGCCGGACCCACCCCAGCGCTCGGCCGAACCCGGCGCCCAGTCACCCCTCTTCGAGCCGCAGTCCGTGCATGTACCGCTGGCCGATCTCATCGAGGTCTACGCCGAGCAGCAGCGCCGGCACGACAAGGCGGCGCACCCGGGGCGGATGCGGCTGCTGACGGCAGCCGAGTCGGCGGGGATGCTGGTCGCCGCCGAGATGAACCGGGCGGGGCTGCCGTGGAGCGCTGACGTCCACCGCCGGGTGCTGCACGAACTGCTCGGCGAGCGGTATGCGGGCGGCGGGGAGCCGCGGCGGCTGGCGGAGCTGGCGGACGAGGTGTCGGCCGCCTTCGGGCGCCGGGTGCGGCCCGATCTGCCGGCCGATGTGATCAAGGCCTTCGCGCAGGCCGGGATCAAGGTCAGATCGACCCGCCGCTGGGAGATCGAGTCCGTCGACCACCCGGCCGTGAAGCCGCTGATCGAGTACAAAAAGCTGTACCGCATCTGGGTGGCGCACGGCTGGTCCTGGCTGCAGGACTGGGTCCGGGACGGCCGGTTCCGGCCCGAGTTCCTCGCGGGCGGGACCGTCACCGGCCGCTGGGTGACCAACGGCGGGGGCGCGTTGCAGATCCCCAAGGTCATCCGGCGCGCGGTGGTCGCCGACCCCGGCTGGCGGCTGGTCGTCGCCGACGCCGACCAGATGGAGCCGCGCGTCCTCGCGGCCATCTCCCGCGACCCCGGGCTGATGGAGGTGGCGGGCAGGGAGACCGACCTGTACCAGTCCGTCTCCGACCGCGCCTTCTCCGGAGACCGCGCCCAGGCCAAGCTCGCCGTCCTGGGAGCGGTGTACGGGCAGACGTCCGGCGACGGCCTGAAGAACCTCGCCGCCCTCAGACGCCGCTTCCCCAAGGCGGTGGCGTACGTCGACGACGCGGCGCGCGAGGGCGAGGAGGGGCGGCTCGTACGGACCTGGCTCGGGCGTACGTGTCCCCCGGCGGCCGGAGCGACCGACGCCACCACCGAGGAGGCGGGGATTCCGCAGGACGATCCGGCCGACGCGCCGCCCGGCGACGACGCCTGGGTGCCGGGCTACGCCTCCACCAACGCCCGCGCCCGCGGCCGCTTCGCCCGCAACTTCGTCGTCCAGGGCAGCGCCGCCGACTGGACCCTGCTGCTCCTCGCCGCGCTCCGGCAAGCCTGCGCGGGCATGTCGGCGGAACTGGTCTTCTTCCAGCACGACGAGGTGATCGTCCACTGTCCCGAGGAGGAGGCCGAAACGGTCGTGACGGCGATCCGGGAGGCATCGGACCTCGCGGGCCGGCTGACGTTCGGTGAGACGCCGGTGCGGTTTCCGTTCACGACGGCGGTGGTGGAGTGTTATGCAGACGCGAAATAAGCGCCCCGAAGGGGCGCGGGGAACTGCGCGACCAGCCCCCACCGGCCCGCAGGTGTCACCCTCGTCTGGACTTCCACGCGTCCGGCGAAGCGCTTAGCTTCGCCGCATGACGACGAAGACACGCAAAACCCGCACCCACGCTCTGACTTGGAGCGCCTCCGCGAAGCGCCTCGGCGCAGCCGTCGGCGTACTGGCCCTCGCCGCCTCAGGCACCGCCGCGCACGCCACCGAGGACCCCGCCACCGGACTCGCCGCCTACCACCGCCAGCACATCACCTGGACCGATTGCCGGCAGGGACCGGACGACGAGGAGGGGACCGCGCTGGACCGCGCCGGGGCCCGGTGCGCCCGGGTCACCGTGCCGCTCGACTACTCCCGCCCGACGGGCCGGACGATGGAGATCGCCCTGTCCCGGTTACCCGCGGCCGACCGGAAGCACCGGATCGGCACCCTGATGCTCAACAGCGGCGGCCCCGCCGAGCCGACGCTCGGCATGCCGCTGAGGACCCGCGCCCACCTCGGCAAGACGGCCGCGCGGTACGACATCATCGGCATGGACCCGAGATTCGTGGGCCGCAGTGAGGCACTCGACTGCGGCTGGCCCGCCGGTATCTGGATCCGCTCGGCCGGGTACAGCCGGGCCGCGTTCGACCGCCAGGTCGCCTTCCAGAAGGACCTCGCCGAGCGGTGCGCCGCCCGGCACGGCGATGTGCTGCCGTATGTCACCACCCGCAACACCGCCCGCGACATGGACGTCGTCCGCTCGGTGCTGGGCGAACCCCGGATCTCCTTCCTCGGGTACTCCTACGGCGCCTATCTCGGCGCCGTGTACATGCAGATGTTCCCCGGCCGCACCGACCGGGTCGTCCTCGACAGCGCCGGCGATCCCCGCACGTACGGCCCCCGTCTGCTGCGGGGCAGGGAGGTCCCCGCGGAGCGGGCGCTGCGGGCCTGGGCGTCCTGGACCGCGGCGCGGCACGGGACGTACGGCCTGGGCACGAGCCGGGACGCCGTTCTCGCCACCGTGCGGCGGATCGTCGACGCGGCGACGGAACGGCCGTTGCGCGTCGGCCCGTACGACATCGACGAGCACCGCTGCCGTATCTGATCTCGAACAGCAGCGGCAGCGACCAGGAGGAGCAGCGTGCCGCGTTCGCACGCGCCGTGGGTGTGCTGGACAAGGCGGCGAAGGGGGTCGCCGTCGAACCGACCCCGGAGCTGGCGGGTCTCCTGCGGTTCGCGCTCGACGCCTCGAGTTCGCCTCTCGCCAGCCCCGCGGCGGCGATCATCTGCGGCGACGCGGCCGCGTCCCGGGATCCCGAGGTCTACTGGCGCGACATCGAACGCAGCCGGGCCCGCCACCCCCTGTTCGGACCGATGACCAACAACATCGCCCCGTGTGCCTTCTGGCCCGAGTCGCCCCGCGAGCAGCCGACCACGATCGCCAACGACACCCCCGCGCTGATCGTCTCCGCCACCGGCGACACCGCCACCACCTACCGGGGCAGCAGGGCCATGCACGGCCTGCTGACCGGCTCCCGGCTGCTGACCCTGCAAGGAGCCATCGTGCACGGTGTGTTCGGCGAGTACGGCAACGCCTGCGTCGACGCGAAGGTGAACGCGTACCTGGAGTCCGGGCGGCTGCCCACCGGAAACCCGACCTGCCGGAAGTGAGCGCGCCGTCCGGGCGGACGACGGTGCGACTTTCGTCGGACGCGGGTGCGACGAAGGGATGCTGTGGGCAAGGTCGTCGACACCTACCTTTGCCGTGTGAATGTGACGACGATGGCCCGTGACGGCTGGAAACGACTGGTCGTGCCGGGGATGTGGTCCCGACGGCGGATCGTCGGCGAGACGGTCCTCGCCCTGGTGCTGGCCCTGTCGGCGACGATGGGTGTGCTGGACAACGGCCCGGCGGCGACGGTCGCCGTGGCGCTGGGCGCCGCCGCGATGTCCCTGCTGCGGCGGGTGTTCCCGGCGAGCGTGCTCGTCCTCGCGGGCGCGCTCGCCGGCGTACTCGTCGGTTTCTGGGCCCTGTTGACGGTCGCGGGCTGGTCGGCGGGCCCGAGGATCAAGGCGCCGCGGTGGGCGCTGGCGGCGTTCACGGTGTCGTACGTCCTCTATGCGGCGCTGACCGTCTCCCAGGGCGCATCCGTCCTCTCCGTGGGGCCGACGCTGCTGTTCAGCACGCTCACGTTCCTGGCGATGACCGTCGTGCCCGGCCTCGCCGCCCGCTACCGCACCCAACGCCGCACCCTCATGCACGCGTTGCACGAGCACAACGCCCAACTGCTGCGGGAACGCGAGATCATCGCCTCCCATGCGCGCCTTCGGGAACGGCAGCGGATAGCCCAGGACATGCACGACAGCCTCGGCCACCAGCTGGCGCTGATCGCCGTGCACACCGGCGCGCTGGAGGTCGACCGGAAGCTGACGGACCGGCAGCGCGAGGCCGTCGGGGTGCTGCGCGACGCGTCCGTGGCGGCGATGCACGAGCTGCGTGAGGCCGTCGGCATCCTGCGCGACGGTACGCACGCGCAGGAGCACGAGAGCGAGACGGCGCCCGCGGCCCGGGGCGTGGCGGGGATCGACGGCCTGGTGGAGGCGTCGCGGGGCGCGGGGGCGGACGTAGAGCTGCGGCGGGCGGGCGAGGAGCGGTCGCCGGCACCCGCCGCGGACCATGCGGCGTACCGGATCGTGCAGGAGGCGCTGACCAACGCGCTGAAGCATGCGCCGGGGGCCCCGATCGTCGTAGAGCTGCGGTACGAGCCGGACTCCCTGGTGGTCGAGGTCGCCAACGGGCCGGTGTCCGAGGCGGCGGATGGCGGGCGACGGCTCGTGGTGAGCGGCGGGCAGGGGCTGACCGGGCTGCAGGAACGGGCCCGGCTGGTCGGCGGCATGGTGCATGCCGGGCCGGCGGCGGGCGGGGGGTTCCGGGTCGCGGGCGTCCTGCCGTACGGGAGCGCGGAGCGGGCGGGTTCGGTGGCGCAGGTGACGACGTTCGTCGAAGCGACGAACGACTTCCGGGGGCAGAGCGAGGGGGCGCGGCCCGGCGACGGTGGAGCAGTCATCGACTGGTCCGGCCCGCCGGAGAAGCAGAAGGAGCTCGACCTCGCCATGGGAAGCAAGAAGAAGGGCATCGCGATCGGGTGCGGCGCCGCACTCGTGATCATCGTCGGTCTCGGGGCGCTTGCCGTCTGGGGCATCGCCAAACTGTGGAACGAGAGCGACAAGGCCATGATCGAACCGTCCGTCTACAAGTCCGTGAAGGTCGGCGACACCGAGACGGCCGTACGAGGCAAGCTGCCGGACGGCGAGTCGTTCCTGACCGACGGTCTGCGCGACAAGGGGCCCGCGAAGCCGAAAGGCGCCGACTGCCTGGTCCTCCTGTCGACGGAGATACCGGACAACCTGGACGACGAGCCGCTCTTCCGGTTCTGCTTCAGGGACGGAAAACTGATCGAGAAGCAGTCGTACACGGTCAAGTCGTAGGCGTACGGCGACTCTTGGGGCGTGAGTAAGGTGGGGGCGTGGGGCGTCCTCACGTCCCGTCCGTACCAAAAGCCTTGCGGGAGAGCTGTGATCAGGGTCCTCGTCGCGGATGACGAACCGCTCATCCGGGCGGGCATCAGGATGATCCTCACCTCCGCCGACGACATCGACGTCGTGGCGGAGGCCGGCAACGGCCGCGAGGCGGTCGACCTGGTCCGGGCCCACGCCGTCGACGTGGCCCTGCTCGACATCCAGATGCCGGTGCTGGACGGGCTGAGTGCCCTGGCCGAGCTACGGCGGGTCGCGCCGTCCGTACGCCCGCTGATCCTGACGACGTTCGGCGAACGCGAGAACGTACTGCGCGCACTGAGCCACGGCGGCGCGGGATTCCTTCTGAAGGACTCGGCACCGGGCGAGCTGATCCAAGCGGTACGGGCTGCGGCGGCCGGGGACGCGTACCTCTCCCCCGGCGCCACCCGCCACGTCGTCGACTCGCTCGCCTCGGGCCCGGCTGCGGCCCGCGCGGAGGAGGCGCGGCGACGCCTGCAGTCGCTCAGCGAACGGGAGTTGGAGGTCCTCGCGCTCCTCGGCGAGGGACTCTCGAACGCCGACGCCGGCGAGCGGATCCATGTCAGCGAGGCGACGGTGAAGACGTACGTCAGCCGGATCCTGACGAAGCTGCAGTGCGAGAACCGGGTACAGGCGGCGCTGCTGGCGCGGGATGCGGGGTTGGGCCCACTTGATCGAACGACTTACTCATTGGACTAAGTCGTTATGATGCCTCCATGGCTCACGTTTCCGCGGCAGAGCGCCGCCCGCAGCTGATCAAGGCCGCCATCGACCTCATGACGAGGGAGGGCGTGGCTGCCGGAAGCACCCGCGCCATCGCGGCCGAGCTGGGCGTGGCTCAGGCAACGGTGCACTACACCTTCGGCACGAAGGAAGATCTGTACCGGGCCGTCATGGAGCAGCTCACCCATGATCTGATCGCCCAGGTGGAAGGGGCGGCGCAAGCGGACGCCGGCTTCGAGGAGACGGTCGCGGCATTCGCCGCCGCCCTGTGGCAGACCGTGCGCGAGCAGCCGACCACCCACCAGCTGCTCACCGAGCTGTCCATGTTCGCGCTCCGGACACCTCGGCTGCAGGAGACCCTTGAGGGCCACGCCCGCGAGGTGACGGCGGTGACGACGAGGCTGGTGAACGAGGCTGCCGAGCGCACCGGTCACCGGCTCGCCCAGCCGGCGGAGATCATCGCCCGGTTCTTCCTGGCCGGCTTCGACGGCCTCGCGGAGCAGCATCTCTCACTGCCCGACGATGAGGCCGAGCACACCTGTCTGCAGGCTCTGGTCTCCGCTGTCGTCGCCCTCGCCGGAGGCCGACTGGAGCTCGTGACCTTGCCTGCGAGCTGACGGCGGGGCGGAACAGGCGGGCCTCGCGCTTGTTGCATCGCTGCCGGTGATCCCCGTGCGGCGACAACGAGGTGCTCGGGTGGACGTGCTGTCGCAGTAACAGAACTGGTCCCTGGATGAAACACGCCGCCGTCACGCTGGCTCCATCGCGCATGGCCCCAGTCGACGGGGCGTATGCCAGCCCACGGCGCCGGACCCACGAACGGGTCCGAGGCCGACCGTGCCCGCGGACCTCTGTGTGCCCGCGGTGGGGGTGCAGGGGCGGTGACTGCACCTCGTAGGACTTCGGAGAACACCACTCCGACGTACGCAGGAGTACTTGCCGCGATGACTGACATGACTGACATCACGACGCGTGCGGTGCCGCACACGACGCCTCGATCGACGTACGGCCTCGCCGAACTCGACAAGGAAACCCGCATGGGCGGGGCCGGAACCGAGACCACGGCGCGGGAGATCCGCCGCATCGACCTCTCCGACTTCGAGGCCCGCAAGGCCGAGATCACCGAGGAGCTGTGGGCGGCGGCCACGGACATCGGGTTCTTCCAACTGGTCAACCACGGCATCGATCAGGCCCTGGTGGACGAGGCGTTCACGAACGCCGAGGGATTCTTCGCGCTGCCCGAGGCCCACAAGGCCCGGCACGGGCTGAAGAAGGGCCTCAACTCCGGCTGGGAGTCGATGACCCAGGTCAGGCCGTCCGTCGGGACACCGGACCAGAAGGAGTCGTACCAGGTCACCCGCCCTCACATGGAAGGGCTGTGGCCCGACGACGTCCTGCCCGGGTTCCGGCCGCGCGCCCTCGCCTTCGAGGCCCGCTGCCGCGAGGTGGCGATGCGGGTCCTGTCCTGCTTCGCCGACAAGCTGGGCTTCGACAGCGACTTCTTCGCACGCTCCCACGACCCGCAAAGCGAGCACTACCAGTCCACCCTGCGGATGCTGCACTACTTCGCGCTCCCCGAGGACGCCGAGTACGACCCGAACGTGTGGCGGGCCGGTGCGCACACCGACTTCGACTGCCTGACGCTGCTCTTCCAGCGGGACGGGCAGGGCGGGCTGCAGGTGTGCCCGGGGAAGGAGGCCGAGGCCCAGGAGTGGACTCCCGTGGTGCCCTCGGCCGACGCCATCACCTGCAACATCGGCGACATGCTGACGCGGTGGAGCGACGACCGGCTGCCGTCCAACTTCCACCGGGTCAAGTCCCCGGGCCCCGGCGACGACCGGGGCGCCCGCTACAGCATCGCCTTCTTCGCCCAGGCCGACCGTGACGTGGTGATCGAGGGGCCGGACGGCCGGTATCCGCCGATCACTGCGGAGCAGTACATCCAGCAGCGCATCGCTGCCAACTTCGCACGATAGGGGTGTCGTCGTGATGATGTCAGCGAAGAAGCGGTCGCCGTTCGGGCGGCTCGCGGTGCTGGGTCTCCAGCACGTTCTGGTGATGTACACGGGCTGTGTCACGGTGCCGCTCGTCTTCGGCGCGGCCGCCGGGCTCGATGCAAAGACCATCGCTCTGCTCATCAACGCCGACCTGCTGGTCGCCGGCGTCGTCACGATGATCCAGGGCGCGGGCGTCGGGCGGGTGCTCGGCGTCCGTATGCCCGTGGTGGCCGGCGCCGCCTTCACCGCCGTGACGCCGATGATCCTGATCGCCGGTGAGTACGGGCTCCAGGCCGTATACGGTTCGATGCTCGCCGCCGGGATCTTCGGCCTGCTCGCCGCCTGGCCGTTCGCCAAGGCGGCGCGCTTCTTCCCGCCGCTGGTGAGCGGTGTGGTGATCACCGTGGTCGGCCTGGCGCTGATCGGTGTCGGCGTCAACCTCGTGATCGGCAACGACCCCGAGGCGGAGGACTACGCGGCGCCGTCGCGCCTCGCCCTCGCCGCCCTCGTCGTCATCGTGATCCTGCTGGTGGCGAGGTTCGGCCGGGGCTTTCTGGCCCAGACCGGCGTCCTGCTCGGGCTCTTGGCCGGTACGGCAGTCGCGGTACCGCTGGGTCTGGTGGACCTGTCCGCCGCCCGCGGCGCCGACTGGATCGGGGTGAGCGCTCCGTTCCACTTCGGCGCACCGGAGTTCCCGCCCGTCGCGGTCATCTCCATGTGTGTCGTGATGCTGGTCCTGTTCGCCGAGTCGACCGCGGACCTGATCGCGGTCGCCGAACTCACCGGCAAGGAGCTGAAAACCGCGGACGTTGCGCGTGGACTCGCCGCCGACGGACTGTCCGGGGTGCTCGGCGGAGTGATGAACGCCTTCATCGACACGATCTTCGCCCAGAACGTGGGCCTGGTGTCGATGACCAAGGTACGCAGCCGCCACGTGGCCACCATCGCGGGCGCCATCCTGGTCGTCCTGGGCCATGTCCCCAAGCTGGGAGCGGTGGTGGCCGGGCTGCCCGGACCGGTCGTGGGCGCGGCGGGACTGGTCATGTTCGCCACGGTCGCCGCCGTCGGCATCAGCACACTGCGAAAGGTCGAGTTCGAGGGAACCCACAACCTGCTGATCATCGCCGTGTCGATCGGCGTGGGCATGGCACCCGACGTGGCCCCGGACCTCTACTCCCGTTTCCCGGACGGCGTACGCATCGTGCTGGGCTCACCGGTGACGAGCGCGACGTTGATCGCGTTCGGCCTGAACCTGGCCTTCAACCGAACCCACCCGGCACGCAGGGCGGATGACGGGGCAGGGGCGGAAGCGGAGGAAGAGGCGGAGAAGCAGACTCGGCCGGCGTCCACCACTCCGGCGGAATACGCCCCATAGGGCCGGTCCTATGGCAGGGGTCCCGGCTGAACGCGCACTTGATCGGCGCGGGCTCGTGTCGGCGGGGTGCCGGTCGTCGGTGCCAGGCTCGTTCTGAACCGCGAAGATGCGGACACGGTCCCGGTCGCCGAGGCCACGCCGTCAGTGCGGAAGCCACCCGGGCAGACGACGCTGTCGCCCGGGCCCGAGACCTACGCATTACGAGGGCCCACAAGATCGTGACGGTCGCTGACCCGTGATCACGCTCGATGGCATGACGCTTGATCCAATGGGTGCTGCACCGTCCGCTCAGGCATCGCTCAGGCATCGCTCACGCATTTTCGGCATGCCTGGCCGGGGACTCCGGAGGCAGCGGCCCGCTCGCCTGGGCGGCTGACCGCCAACTTGGTGGGGACGACAAGTAGATCGAGAACCAGGTCGAGCGCTGCCGCCTCGGGATAGTCGGCCGCCTGATTGTGAGGGCAGGGGCTCAGTCGTCGTAGCACTCGGTGACGACGAACCGTGTCCCCTCGAGTACCCCTCCGACACGCGTCTCGGCCCACTTAGCAAGTAGGTCCGGCTGGCCTTCGGCCCGGTTCAACAGATCGGCGATCTCATCAGCGCCCGGCGACGCGGGGAGCACACAGCGAACTACCGCACTACCTGTTGCGCTATCGCAATCCTCGTAGTCCTCGTCGGGGTCATCGGGTACCCAGCGGCCGATCTCGACGTGCCAGGAATCGGCGCCGTCGTCACCGGGCTCCGGCGCATGGACAGACAGGTAGTACCCGTCTGAATCGTATGGCTCAGCGAAGATCGCAAGGTTGGCCTCTTCCAGCCCCCCAAGCATGTCAGGGAACCGAGAACAGGCGGTGACCAGCACCCGCAGGTTCGCGATGGCCTTCTCACGCTCCTCGGGAGTGATCCCTTCTTCGAGACGATCCAGCTGCTCGCGTGCCTCACGACTCAGCATGTCCACTCCGCCGTCATGCGTCACGAACGGCTGGCCGAAGTCCCAGGAACGCCGGCCCTCCGTCTCGGGCACGGAAGCTCCCTCTGAGTACTCGGCGAGCGCCTCGGACAACTGACGTGCCTCCGTTTCCAGTTCCGCGTTGATCGCGATGCGGATGGGCTCAGGCACCACCGTCAGAGCTTCGTCCAAATCGGCGAGCGCCTGGTGGAGTTCCAGGCAGGTGTACTCGTACCACAGGCTGTGCGCACCACTCAGAAGATCGGCGCGCGAAGCCACGTCGGTCAGCGCTGCAAGGTGCTTCGTCGGATAGTGCGCCACCCCGTGGTCACGACGATCGTGAACGCTCACCGGGACGGTGGTGAGAGCGGAGATCCGATTGAGCGCGTCAACGATCGGTGCCGCAAGGGCGGATGTGGCCAGGCTCGTCACAGTCGACGACTCGACCCCGCCCGGACCCTGGTAGGTCGCCAGGATCTGCGTCTTCCCGCGGTTCGCGTGCTGAGAATAAACGGTCATGAGAACGCCTTTCGGCCACCAAGCTGAGACAGCCCGATGGTCACGGGAGAATGCGGAAAAAGGCGGTTGCGAGGGTACGTTCCGACGCTCCATGCCTCGAAGAGACCGGCGGTGGCCCAGGTACTGTCCCGAGCTCCTTGCCTGACTTCACCGTAGGGCGTACGCGCGTCCCGCCACAACCTGCCTGCCTGGCTCTGCTGGAGCGGGCAGTACTGACGAGCAAGCGGCTGCGATCATCTGTCAGCCTCGGCTACTGGCCCCGTACGCGCGCGGTCCCGGATACGCCCGCTCGTGGTCGACGGCAACCCCTGCGACGAGAACTGGCGGACACGCGACGGCGCCCGCGGCGAGGCGCTGCCTCCAGTGGGAGCCGGTAACTGCCCCGCGCGGACTGGCCGACACACGTCAACCGTGGCCATGGCCCCCCGTGTAGGCCCTCGACAACTCACCAGACGGTCGCCGCATCGTGACCGGAACCTTGAATGGGGTGGTACGTGTCTGGGATGCGGACACCGGCGATCTCGTACGCGAGGTGACACAGGGCGGGCACCTCGTCCGGGCCGCCCGGTTCGCGCCGGACGGAACCCACCTCGTCACCGTCGCCCGACTCGGTGGCCTGTACAGCCCGTTGTGGTTGGAGCGGGGAAGTGGAGCCTCGGCACCGGCGAGCTGTCCCAGGTGTTGTGGCCCGACGATACAGACCCGCCCTTCCGCCTCCCCGCCGATGAAGAGGTCGCCGCTCTCACCAGAGACGGCCGCTACCTCGCGACGGGGAACCAGAGCGGCACGGTCACGGTGCACGACCTCGTCGCCCGGGAACAGGTCGGTCGTCTGGTGCTGCACGGCGCCATCACGTGGAGCTGCTTGCCGAAGCCGGGATCGACGACCGCCGCCTGTACGACGGGAGCCGCCACACAGCGGGCACGATTCTGAACGAGCTGGGGGTCGACATGGCCACGATCATGGAGATCCTGCGGCACACCCAGATCAGTCAGACCCGGCCTTACGTGAAGGGCAGATCACACCTGTCGAAGGACGCGATGCGGCGCATGGACGAGTTCTTCGCACCCGCTCCCCCGGACCCTATTCCGGGCCCCACTGAGACCAGAACTGAGACCGCTGACAGCCGCGCGGCCCACGCTCGCCGTCGCCGCCGCATCCGCTAAAAGCAAAAGCCCCAGGTCACGGCGAGTGAGTCCTGAGGCTTCCACAGAGCCGCCTTCGGGATTCGAACCCGAGACCTACGCATTACGAGTGCGTTGCTCTGGCCATCTGAGCTAAGGCGGCGCGCTGTCCGCACTATGGTGCGATCAGCAACGTCGGTAAGTCTACACAGTTTCGGTGGGTGCTCCGTACCGGCCCCGGGCCGCCCGTCCCGGGGCCGGTGGGGTGGCTTATGAGCAGCGTTTTCCCTTTGTCGGAGGGGTGCCGCGGAGCAGGTAGGCGTTGATCGTGGAGTCGATGCAGTCGCTGCCGCGGCCGTAGGCGGTGTGGCCGTCGCCTTCGTAGGTCAGGAGGCGGGCGGAGGACAGCTGGCCGGCCAGGGCGCGGGCCCAGCGGTAGGGCGTCGCGGGGTCGCGGGTGGTGCCGACGACGACGATCGGGGCGGCGCCCTTGGCCTCGATGCGGCGCGGTACGCCCGTGGGCGCCACCGGCCAGTACGCGCAGGGCAGGGTGGCCCAGGCGAGCCCTTCACCGAAGACCGGGGAGGCCTTCTCGAAGGTGGGGAGGTTCCTCTGCACCTCCTCGGGGGTGTCGAAGGCGGCCGGGAGGTCGAGGCAGTTCACGGCGGCGTTGGCGAACATCAGGTTCGTGTAACGGCCGTCGGCGTCACGCTCGTAGTAGCTGTCGGAGAGGACGAGCAGGCCGGCGCCGTCCTTCTCCTTCATCGCCGAGGTCAGCGCCTCGCGCAGCTGCGCCCACGCTCCCTCGTCGTACATCGCCGCGATCACGCCGGTGGTGGCGAGGGACTCGGTGAGCGTACGGCCGCCCGCGTCGCCGGTGGGGATGGGCTGCGCGTCGAGCTTCGTGAAGAAGGCCTTGAGGTTGGCGCCGACCTTCGCCGGCGCCGTGCCCTTGCCGCCGAGCGGGCAGTCCGGCTGCTGCACGCAGTCCTTCGCGAACGACTGGAACGCCGTCTCGAAGCCCGCGGTCTGGTCGAGGTTCAGTCGGCGTGCGGGCAGCGACGGGTCCATCGCGCCGTCCAGCACCATCCGCCCGGCCCGGTCCGGGAAGAGGCCCGCGTACGTCGCACCGAGGAACGTCCCGTACGACGCCCCCACGAAGTTCAGCCTCCGGTCCCCCAGCGCCGCCCGCACGATGTCCATGTCCCGCGCCGCCTCGGCAGTCGAGACATGACGCAGCAGTTCGGGCGAGTCGCTGCCGCAGCCTTCCGCGAACTTCTTGTACGCGTCGACGAGTTGGGTCGTCTCCCGCTCGTCGTCGGGCGTGGTGTCCGTCCGGGTGTACGCGTCCATCTCCCGCCCGTCGAGGCATTCGACGGGCTCACTGCGGGCGACCCCGCGCGGGTCCACCGCCACCATGTCGTAGCGGGCACGGACCTGCGCCGGGTAGCCGACACCGGCATACGCCTGCAGGTAACCGACCGCCGAGCCGCCCGGCCCGCCCGGGTTCACCAGCAGCGAACCGAGACGCTTGCCCGGTCCCGTGGCCTTCTTGCGGGCGACGGCGAGCCGGATGTCGCCGGCGTCGGGCCGGTCGTAGTCGAGCGGTGCCTTGATCGTGGCGCACTCGAACCCGGGGACCCCGCAGCCGCGCCAGCCCGGTCTCTGCTCGTAGAACCGCGAGAGCGCCGCCGGCGTCGCCTGCGGCAGCGCGACCAGCGCCGCCTCGGCCGCCGTACCGGCCGACGTCGTCGCACCACCTCCGGAGGAGCAGGCGGAGGCGAGCAGGGCGACTGCGGTGAGGAGGGCGGCAGCAGCGGTGGTAGTTGTGGTGCGGGGGGTGGTGCGGGGGGTGCCTGCCGTGTCCATGGCGTGGCGGGCGGGGGGCTGGAACCTGGGCTCGGGCTTCGGGCTCCGGCTGGTCGGTCGGGAGGCGCGCCTGATGTGCATCCAGCGAGCGTAACCCTGAGCGGTGGGTTGGTTGCTGTGCGTGCAAGGTGTGGCTCGTAGGTGTGCGGGTCGGGTCTCGGTCGGATGCGGGTCGGCTGTCGGTCGGACGCAGGCCTGAGGCCGGACACAGGTCGGACGCAGGTCGGACGCAGGTCGGACGCAGGTCGGACGCAGGTCGGACGCAGGTCGGACGCAGGCTGGCCAACGATCGGGCCTGCGGTGCGCCCCGGGCGGGTACGGGTTACGCCTCGGACACGTGCGGGGCCAGCCACGTACCGGTACGAGTTCCACCTCGGACAGGTGCTGGGCCTGTCCCGCACGACCGCCCGTCCCGCCTCGGACGGCTGCTGCAGTTGTGCCTCGTAAGAGTTACGTCGTCAACACATCGGCCGTCCCCGCAGCCCCCGTATGCTCGAGGTCGCCGGACCGGTGCCCGTCAGCCCGCTCTCAGTGCCATCGTCATCGCCTCCACGGCCAGCAGCGGGGCCACATTGCGGTCGAGGGCGTCTCGGCAGGCGGCGATGGCTTCGATGCGGCGGAGTGTGGACTCCGGGGAGCCGGCGCGGGCGAGGCGCTGCAGGGTGTCCTCCGCGTCGGCGTTGGCTATGGCCACGCGGGAGCCGAGTTGGAGGGCGAGGACATCGCGGTAGAAGCCGGTGAGGTCGATCAGGGCGAGGTCGAGACTGTCCCGCTGCGTACGCGTCCGGCGGCGCTTCTGCTTGTCCTCCAGGTCCTTCATCACGCCGGCCGTGCCTCGCGGCATCCGGCCACCCTGGGACGCGCCCATCGCCGCCTTCAGCTCGTCGGTCTCCTTGTCGTCCCTCTCGGCGGCGAGCTGCTTGGCGTCCTCGGCCGCCGCGTCGACGAGTTCCTGGGCGGCCTTGAGGCAGCCGTCGATGTCGTCGACGCGAAGCGGCAGCTTGAGCACGGCGGCCCGGCGCTCGCGTGCGGCCGGGTCGGTGGCCAGGCGGCGGGCGTTGTCGATGTGTCCCTGGGTGGCGCGGGCCGCGGCGGCGGCTACCGGGGGCTCGATGCCCTCACGTCGTACGAGCATGTCGGCGACGGCGTCGACCGAGGGCGTCCGCAGGTTCAGGTGGCGGCAGCGGGAGCGGATGGTGGGCAGCACGTCCTCGATGGAGGGGGCGCACAGCAGCCACACCGTGCGGGGGGCGGGCTCCTCGACGGCCTTGAGGACGGCGTTGGCCGACTTCTCGTTCAGCCGCTCGGCGTCCTCGACGAGGATGATCTGCCAGCGGCCGGTCGCCGGCGAGGTGAACGACTTGCGGACGGTGTCCCGCATGTCGTCGGCGAGGATCTGCGTTCCTACGGCGACCACCGTGCTGACGTCGGCGTGCGTGCCGATCAGGGTCGTATGGCAGCCGTCGCAGAACCCGCAGCCAGGGGCTCCGCCGAGCGCGCGGTCGGGGCTGACGCACTGCAGCGCGGCGGCGAAGGCCCGCGCCGCCTGGATGCGCCCCGCGCCGGGGGGACCGGTGAACAGCCAGGCATGCGTCATCTTGGACGCCTCAGGGGGCGGCGCGTCCGTGGCCACGGCGGTGACCAGGGCATCGGCATCGCGAGCGGCGGCATCGAGCTGCGCGCTCACCTTCTCCTGGCCGACCAGGTCATCCCATACGGTCATGGGTCACCCCGCCCTTTCGTCACGGTCCGTGCTGTGCCACCCATTGTGGGGGGTGGCACTGACAACGGGGTTCCTGAGACGGCCGGGACAGCCGAGACGCCGGGATAGCCAGGACCACCGAGATATCCGGAACGCCGGGACAGCCAGGACCACCGAGATATCCGGGACACCGGGACAGCCGGACCACCGAGATATCCGGGACACCGGGAGCCCTCCTCGGCACGGACGGCCCGCCAACCGCGCTCAGCGCCGCCGACCGCGCCCCCCACCCCGCTCGTCGTCGAACTCGTCGTCCTCGCGCGGCCCGAGCAATTCGTCCGCCAGCGTGGGCAGATCATCCAGCGGCGTCTCCTCGGCCCAGTCGGACCGCGTACGCCGCCGAGGCGCCCCTTCCTCATCGACCTGGGGCATCTCGCGCGTACGGTCTTCGGTCCCGTCCGGCCGCGGCCCCGCCGACTCGTCCCGGAAGAACCCCGGCGGAACCCGGTCCGCCGGATCTTCCCCCGGTACGGGAGGAAGTACCGCGGTCTCGTCCGCCGCACCGGGCGGCACCTGCGGAAGGACCGCAGTCTCGTCCGCGGCACCAGGGACGACCGGCGGCATTACGGCCGTCTCGTCGGCGGCACCAGGCACCACCGGCGGCAACACGGCCGTCTCATCCGCGGCTCCCGGAGCCACCTCCGGCTTGGGCAGCTCAGCCGTCACCTCGGACTCGCCGGCCCCGGAGGAACCAGCAGCGGCCTCTCCCGAAGATCCGGCCTCCGAAGAACCAGCCTTGCCGGTCCCGCCTTCAGCCGCATCCCCCCGCACCGGCCGCAGCACAGCCGTATCCTCAGCCGACCGCCTGCGCGCCGCTTCCTCCGGCGTCACAACCGGCGTAGGCACCGTCACCGCGTCAGAAGCCGCACCGCGACCTGTGTCCGAAGCCCCACCGCGCGCCGCATCCGAAGCAGCACCCGGCGTCGCTCCCCGGGCCCCACCCCGCGCCGTTTCCGGAGCCACACCCGGCGTCGCTTCCCGAGCCGCACCGCGCGCCGCATCCGAAGCAGCACCCGGCGTCGCGTCCCGACTCCCACCCGGCGTCTCTTCCGGAGCCCCGCCCGGAACTCCCCCCGGCGTCCCAGAAGCCGTCTCCTGCCGAGGCCCCGCCTCCGCCGCAGCCGCCGCCTGCTCCGCCAGCCGGCGTGCCTCTTCGGCGCGCAGCAGCGCCTGCTCGGCCTTGCGCTGCTTCTCCAGGCGCCGTGCCTCCGCTTCGGCGCGCAGCCGGGCCTCTTCCTCGGCCTGCTTGCGTCGCCGCTCCTCCTCGGCCTTGCGGCGGGCCTCCTCCTCGGCGCGCGCCTTCTCCTCGGCGAGGAGCCGGACCCGCTCCTCCTCCGCACGCCGACGCGCTTCCTCGGCCCGCAGCCGGGCCTCCTCCGCCTGCCGTTCGGCCTCGCGCCGCTGCGCCTCCTCCAGCTCGCGCCGCTTGCGCTCCTCCTCCTCGGCGCGCAGCCGCTCGAGCTGTTCCTGGCGCTCGCGCTCCAGCCGCTCCTCCTCGGCCTTGCGGGCGGCCTCTTCCTCGGCCTTGCGTCGGGCCTCTTCCTCCGCCTTCCGGCGGGCCTCCTCGCGGGCCTGGATCTCGGCCTCGGACAGCGGCAGCATCTGGTCGAGCCGCGCGCGGACGACGGTCGTGACGGCCTCGGGCTCCTGGCCCGCGTCCACGACCAGGTACCGCCCGGGGTCGGCGGCGGCCAGCGTCAGGAAACCGGACCGTACGCGCGTGTGGAACTCGGCGGGCTCCGACTCCAGCCGGTCCGGCGCCTCGGTGAACCGCTCGCGCGCGGTCTCCGGCGAGACGTCCAGCAGCACGGTCAGATGCGGCACCAGCCCGTTCGTCGCCCACCTGTTGATGCGGGCGATCTCTGTCGGGGACAGGTCACGCCCCGCCCCCTGGTAGGCCACGGACGAGTCGATGTAGCGGTCCGAGATGACCACCGCGCCACGCTCCAGTGCGGGCCGTACGACCGTGTCCACGTGCTCCGCGCGGTCCGCCGCGTACAGCAGCGCCTCCGCCCGGTGCGACAGCCCCGCCGACGACACGTCCAGCAGGATCGACCGCAGCCGCTTGCCGACCGGCGTCGCACCCGGCTCGCGGGTCACCACGACCTCGTGCCCCTTGGCCCGGATCCACTCGGCGAGCGCCTCGGCCTGGGTGGACTTCCCGGCACCGTCGCCGCCCTCCAGGGCGATGAAGAAGCCGGACGCGGCGGGCACCGTCTCCGGGTCGTCCCCGCCGAGCAGCGCGTCCCGCAGGTCCTTCCGCAGCGGCACACCGGAGCGGTCGTCGACCTTGGCCAGCACCAGCGCGGCCACCGGCAGCAGCAGCGCGCCGACCAGCATCAGCGTGAACGCGGCGCCGCCGTGCGCGAACACGAACTTGCCGTTCTCCAGCCGGTGCGGCCCGATGAGCGCCGCCACCAGCGGGGCGATCACCGCGCCGAGCGCCACGAAAACCCGTACGACCGCGTGCAGATGCTCGGTCGTCCGCACCCGCCGGTGGTCCTCGGCCTCCTGGTCGAGCAGTGTGTGCCCCGTGTTGGCGGCTACGCCCGCCCCGACACCGGCCAGCGCGACGATCAGCAGCACCGTGGTCAGGTCCGGCACCAGTCCGGCGGCGAGCAGCGCGACCCCGGTGAAGGCGATGGCCAGTGCGAGCAGTCGGCGGCGCGACAGGGCGGGGAGCACCGAAGGTGCCGTACGGATGCCGACGACGACACCGCCGGTCAGCGCGAGCACCATCAGCCCGTACGTCACCGGGCCGCCGCCCAGGTCCTTGGCGTGCAGCACCGACACCGCGACGGCGGCCGCGATCGCCGCGGCGACGGCGGCGCAGGCCAGCACCAGCAGGGGCAGCACGCCGGTGCGTCCCCGGTCGACACCGGCGCCGGTCTTGGGCCGGCGCAGCCCTTCGAGCGGCGAACGCGCGCGCGGGGTGCGGGTTCCGGGCAGCTCCAGGAAGGACAGCACGGACAGCGAGGCGGCGAAGAGACCGGCCGCCACATATGAGGCGAGGGCGGCCTGGTGCTGCTCGAACCAGTCGATTCCGGCGCCCAGCAGGTTGTTGAGCAGGCCCGCCGCGACGAGCGCGGCAGCCGCGAGGGGGATCGCCACGAAGGTCGTACGGATCGACAGGCGGCGCAGGGCGTCCAGGTGGTCCGGCAGCGGGCGCACCGTCGCCCCCTCCGGGGGCGGGGCCGGCAGCAGCGCGGGTGCAGCGCTCTCCCGGCACACGGTCCAGAAGCGCTCGGCGACACCGGTCACGAAGACGGTCACCAGAAGGACGGACAGCGCGTCGTCCGGCATCCAGTCGATCCACAGCGGCGCGACGATCAGCAGCGCGGCCCGCAGCCCGTCCGCGCCGACCATGGTCCAGCGGCGGTCGAGCGGACCGTCCTGGGACGTCAGCGAGGTGAGCGGGCCCAGCAGCACGGCTCCGAAGAGCAGCGTCGCGAGGATGCGCACGGCGAAGACGGTCGCCACTGCGAACGCCACGCCACGGTAGCCGCCGCCGAACGAGCCCTCGGCGATGGCCACCTGGAGGGCGAGGACGACCAGCACCAGCAGCGCGAGCACATCACCGACTCCGCCGACGAGGTGCGCGCTCCACAAGCGCTTGAGCTGCGGATGGCGCAGCAGGGCGCGGACGGCACGCTCGCGGGAATCCGCTACCAGGCTGTCGTCGGGGGCCGGGTGAGGGCCCGTTGGCTGCTCGGCTCGGGTCATGCATTCAGCCTATCGGCAGCCACCGACAGCCCGACGGGCCCGTCCGAACGTGCACGCGCCCCGACACCAAAGCGTTGCCGGGACGCGCGTTTTGCGAAGCAGAAGTGAAGATACGGACGCTCACACGACGCGCGGTGAGCGTCAGTCCTCCGCCGAAGACGCCGCCGAGTTCGAAGCCGTCGCCTTCTTGGCCGCCGTCTTCGCAGCCGTCTTCTTCGCCGTGGTCGTTGTCTTCTTCGCCGCGGTCTTCTTGGCAGCCGTCTTCTTGGCCGGAGCCTTCTTCGCCGGGGCCTTCTTCGCGGCCGTCTTCTTCGCCGTCTTCTTGGCGGGTGCCTTCGCGCGCTTCTCCGCGAGCAGTTCGTAACCCCGCTCCGGGGTGATCTCCTCGACGCTGTCGCCGGACCGCAGGGTCGCGTTGGTCTCGCCGTCGGTGACGTACGGCCCGAAGCGCCCGTCCTTGACGACGACCGGCTTCTCACTGACCGGGTCCGTGCCCAGCTCCTTGAGCGGGGGCTTGGCGGCGGCGCGCCCGCGCTGCTTGGGCTGAGCGTAGATCGCCAGTGCCTCTTCGAGGGTGATCGTGAAGAGCTGCTCCTCCGACTGCAGCGAACGCGAGTCCGTGCCCTTCTTCAGGTACGGCCCGTAGCGCCCGTTCTGCGCGGTGATCTCCTGGCCCTCGGCATCGGTGCCGACGACACGCGGCAGCGACATCAGCTTCAGCGCGTCCTCGAGCGTCACCGTGTCGAGAGACATCGACTTGAACAGCGAGGCCGTGCGCGGCTTGACGGCGTTCTTGCCGGTCTTCGGGGTGCCCTCGGGGAGCACCTCGGTGACGTACGGGCCGTAACGGCCGTCCCTGGCGATGATCTGGTGGCCGGTCGAGGGGTCGGTGCCCAGCTCGAAGTCGCCGCTCGGCTTGGCGAGCAGTTCCTCCGCGTACTCGACACTCAGCTCGTCCGGGGCCAGGTCTTCGGGGACGTCCGCGCGCTGATGGTTCTCGGAGTCCTTCTCGCCGCGCTCGATGTACGGGCCGTAGCGTCCGACCCGCAGCACGATGTCGCTGCCCACGGGGAACGACGACACCTCGCGCGCGTCGATCGCGCCCAGGTCGGTCACCAGCTCCTTGAGGCCGCCGAGGTGGTCCCCGTCGCCGTTGCCGGCCTCGGCCGCGCCGCCGTTGCCGGTGCCCTCGCCGAAGTAGAACCGCTTCAGCCACGGCACGGCCTGCGCCTCGCCGCGCGCGATGCGGTCGAGGTCGTCTTCCATCCTGGCGGTGAAGTCGTAGTCCACGAGCCGCCCGAAGTGCTTCTCCAGGAGGTTGACCACGGCGAAGGAGAGGAAGGACGGGACGAGTGCCGTGCCCTTCTTGAACACATAGCCGCGGTCCAGGATCGTGCCGATGATCGACGCATACGTCGACGGACGGCCGATCTCGCGCTCTTCGAGCTCCTTGACCAGGCTGGCCTCGGTGTAGCGGGCCGGGGGCTTGGTGGCGTGCCCGTCGACCGTGATCTCCTCGGCGCTGAGCCCGTCGCCCTCGCGCACCTGTGGCAGCCGGCGCTCGCGGTCGTCCAGCTCGGCGTTGGGGTCGTCGGCGCCCTCGACGTATGCCTTCAGGAAGCCGTGGAAGGTGATCGTCTTGCCGGACGCGCTGAACTCGACGTCGCGGCCGTCGGCGGCGGTGCCACCGATCTTCACCGTGACGGAGTTACCGGTCGCGTCCTTCATCTGGGAGGCGACGGTCCGCTTCCAGATCAGCTCGTACAGCTTGAACTGGTCGCCGGTCAGTCCGGTCTCGGCAGGCGTGCGGAAACGGTCGCCCGAGGGGCGGATCGCCTCGTGCGCCTCCTGCGCGTTCTTGACCTTCCCGGCGTACGTCCGCGGGGACGACGGCAGGTAGTCGGCGCCGTACAACTGCGTGACCTGGGCGCGGGCGGCGGCGATCGCCGTGTCGCTCAGGGTCGTGGAGTCCGTACGCATGTACGTGATGAAGCCGTTCTCGTACAGCTTCTGCGCGACCTGCATCGTGGCCTTCGCGCCGAAGCCGAGCTTGCGGCTGGCCTCCTGCTGCAGCGTCGTCGTACGGAACGGGGCGTACGGCGAGCGGCGGTACGGCTTGGACTCGACGGACCGGACGGCGAACTGCGTCTGCTCCAGGGCGGCGGCCAGGGCGCGGGCGTTCGCCTCGTCGAGGTGGAGGGTGTTCGCGCTCTTGAGTTGTCCCAGGGAGTCGAAGTCGCGGCCCTGCGCGACCCGCCTGCCGTCGACGGTCTGGAGGCGGGCGACCAGCGACGACGGGTCCGACGAGTCCCCGGCGCGGCCGGTCGCGAAGGTGCCCGTCAGGTCCCAGTACTCAGCAGAACGAAACGCGATGCGCTCGCGTTCCCGCTCCACCACGAGCCGGGTGGCGACGGACTGGACACGGCCGGCCGACAGGCGCGGCATGACCTTCTTCCACAGGACCGGCGAGACCTCGTAGCCGTAGAGGCGGTCGAGGATGCGGCGGGTCTCCTGGGCGTCGACGAGCTTCTGGTTGAGCTCGCGCGGGTTGGCGACGGCGGCCTGGATCGCGGCCTTGGTGATCTCGTGGAAGACCATCCGCTTGACCGGGACCTTGGGCTTGAGCACTTCCTGGAGGTGCCAGGCGATGGCCTCGCCCTCGCGGTCCTCATCGGTGGCGAGGTAGAGCTCGTCGGAGTCCTTCAGCAGGTCCTTGAGCTTCTTGACCTGGGCCCTCTTGTCGGCGTTGACGACATAGATCGGCTCGAAGTCGTGCTCGACGTCCACGCCGAGGCGGCGGACCTCGCCGGTGTACTTCTCCGGCACCTCCGCGGCGCCGTTGGGGAGGTCGCGGATGTGCCCGACGCTCGCTTCGACGACGTAGCCGGGGCCGAGGTAGCCCTTGATCGTCTTCGCCTTGGCAGGCGACTCGACGATGACGAGTCGGCGGCCGCCGTGTGCGGTGTCGCTGGTCGGGGACAACTTCGCTCTTCTCTCCGGTCGACGCTGGGGTCACTCCCCAGGCCTTGGTTCCCGGGGTCGGGTCATGCTGACGCTGCGGAGTGTGACGGTACATCCCGCCCCCGTGTCAAACGGGAAAAGCCCGCAACGGCCACTCGAACGGTAACCCGACTCCCGCCATTCCTGCCGCCCGGAGTGCCCACCGGCCTTTTCGAACCTATCCGGAGGACGACCTTCTTCTTATCGAAGTCCCTGTCCCCGGGCGGTTCTCAGACGCGGGTGAAGCACCACGTTCCGAGAATCAGCGCGATCACCGCGGCGATGGTCGCGAGCGTCGCCGATGCGACGGGGCTCACACCGTGGGCGACGGGTTCGCGGTGTCGCACGCGCACCGCCGTCCACACCAGCAGCCCGCCGCCGAACAGGGCGAACACCACACCCGCGAAGATCGCCGGTCCGCTCTCCATGGCCCTTTGTGCCCCTTTTCTCCCGTTCACGCGTGCCCAGTGCCGGGAGGCTGACACGTGCGGACGGCGACCCGGCGAACCTCAGGTGAACGAGGGACCGACGCGGCTGTGGATCACCCGCCGACAACCACTGACCGGTCTCGGCCCGATCTCGACCGGCTCCGAACCGGGTTCCCAGATCGACTCGAATTTGTCGCGGCACAACATGATCGAGTTGTCGCTGCCCTTCTTCTGGCTCATTCCATTCGGCGACGGAGCACATCCGTGCCCATTGACCGCGGGCCTCGTCCCTACGCCGGATCGAGGAACCCCTGTTCCACCAGCAGCCGGATCTGCGCGGGCGTGCGGTCGCGCAGCAAGACCGGGTCCTCACCCATCAGTTGGGCGATGGCATCCAGAATGCGGCCCGCGCTCAGCGTGCCGTCGCAGACACCCGCGAAGCCCGCGCCGACCGTGTCCACCTTGGTGGCCCGGCGCATCCCGCGGTGCTGGCGCAGCACCACGTGTTCCGGGTCCTCGGCGCCGGGCAGCCCGACCTGCTCCTGGACGATCTCGGCGCCGAGCCGGAAGTGGCCTTCGAGCAGGTCGGCGTCGTCGTGTGCGCGCAGGAAGTCGAGGCGATCGAAGTGCGCCCGGACCGTCTCACCGAGCGGCTGTTCGACCGGGTGCGGCCACTCCTCGATGGTCACCGAGGGCACGGCCGTCCCCGTCCTGCGCAGCGTGATCCAGCCGAAGCCGACCGCCTTCACCTTGCGCGCCTCGAACTCGTCCAGCCACGCGTCGTACCGCGCCTGGTACTCGGCCGGGTCGCCCCGGTGATCGCCGGCGTCCCTGAGCCACAACTCGGCGTACTGCGTGACGTCCTGCACCTCGCGCTGCACGATCCACGCATCGCACCCGCGCGGCACCCACGACCGGATCCTGTCCTGCCAGTCCTCCCCCTCCACGTGCTGCCAGTTGGCGAGGAACTGCGCGAACCCGCCCTCCCGCAGCCGTTCCCCCGCCCCCTGAACGAGCGAGCGGCACAGATCGTCCCCGCCCATCCCGCCGTCGCGATACGCCAGCCGGGCGCCCGGCGAGATCACGAACGGCGGGTTCGACACGATCAGGTCGTACGTCTCCCCGTCCCGGACCGGCTCGAACAGCGAGCCCTCCCGGAGGTCGGCCCCCGGGGCGCCCGACAGCGCCAGCGTGAGCGCGGTGATGTGCAACGCGCGCGGGTTGACGTCGGTCGCCGTCACGCGCGTGGCGTGCTGCGCGGCGTGCAGCGCCTGGATCCCGGAACCGGTGCCGAGATCGAGCGCGGCGGAGACGGGCGTCCGTACGGTGATGCCGGCCAGGGTCGTGGAGGCGCCGCCGACGCCCAGGACGACGCGCTCGTCCCGGCTGCCGATCCCACCGGCCCCGCCGACCGCGCACCCCAGGTCGGACACGATGAACCAGTCCTCGCCACCGGGCCCGCCGTACGGCCGTACGTCCACGGCCGCCGCGACCTCGTCCGCGCCCGCACGCACCAGCCACCCGCTCTTCAGGCACGCGTCGACGGGCAGAACGCCCTCCACGCGCGCGTGCGGCACGGGCTGCTGCAACAGGAACAGCCGTACGAGCATCTCCAGCGGCGTGTCGCCGCGGGTCGCCCGGAGCGCGGGCACGGTTTCGCTCCGTGCGAGCGCCGCGTACGCGGGCGCACCGAGCAGCTCGAGCAGTCCGTCGGCGGTGAAGGAGGCCACGAGCAGGGCGTCCCGGAGACGGGAGGTGATCTCGGGGCGGTCGATGGAGGGCAGCGAGGACAGGCTGGAGTTACTCACGCCCTCATTGTGACGCGCACCGGGCCGCAGAGGCTCCCTCAGCTGTCGGTGGCCGGCGCCGACGCGGCTGCCTTCTTGCAGCTCTCCTGCTTGACCAGAGACTCCTTGGCGTCGCCCTCTTCGAGCTGCTTGAGCGCGGCGACCGCGTTCTTGCGCAGGGTCACCACGTCCTTCATGCCGTCCGACAGGTCATTGAGTCCGGACGCGAACTTCGCCTGGTCCTTCGTGTTCAGCGCGTCGACCTGCTTCTTCAGGTCGGCGTAGGCCGTGGAGACGGCGTTGAGCTTCTTGACGGCGTCCTGCTGCTTCGTCGCACCGTCGTCCACACCCGGAGGCGCTCCGGCGTCCTGAAGGTGGGTCGCCCGCTCCTTGAAGCCATCGGAGAGGTCTCCGAATGACTTGGAATCGACCTTCTGGAGCTCCTCGGGCTCGCTGTCCGTGGCCACCTTGTTGATCGCGGCGTCGGCAGCGGCGATCTTCGCGTTCGGCGCCGTGGCCGTGTTGCAGATCTTCTTGGCCCAGGCGTCGAGCTCCTCGTTGCCCTCGTCGCCGCTGCATGCCGACAGCGCCAGTACCAGTACCGCACCGCCGGACAGTGCGGCCGCGAGCTTCTTGTTCACCGGTTTGGTCCCTTCCGTGGCTCTCGGCCCCGGAACATACACGCCGGACGGACGACACCTACACACCGAAGGCCCAGTAAGAACCCTTTTCGTGCGATTTACACCAGAGAGAGAAGGGTCACGGCTCAGGGCGTGAACACGCACGGGGCGGGCAGACGACGCGTCAATGCGCGCCGCCTGCCCGCCCCGTGAGCTGGGCGTCGTAAGACCGCCTACGAAACCACCGCTGGATCGGCCGGCTTGGCCACCCTTTCGGCGTTGCCTTCGTCACCCACGGCGATGCCGCGCCGCTTGGAGATGTAGACCGCGCCGATGATCACCAGCAGCGACAGGACCGAGATCGCGATGCGGACACCGATGCTCTTGTCCTCGCCGTAGCTGAATTTGATGACCGCGGGCGCGATCAGCAGGGCCACCAGGTTCATGACCTTCAGCAGCGGGTTGATCGCGGGCCCCGCGGTGTCCTTGAAGGGGTCGCCGACGGTGTCGCCGATCACCGTGGCGGCATGGGCTTCGCTGCCCTTGCCTCCGTGGTGACCGTCCTCGACGAGCTTCTTGGCGTTGTCCCAGGCGCCGCCGGAGTTGGCGAGGAAGACCGCCATCAGCGTGCCGGTGCCGATCGCGCCCGCGAGGAACGCGCCGAGCGCGCCGACACCGAGCGTGAACCCGATGGCGATGGGCGCCATGACCGCCAGCAGGCCTGGCGTGGTGAGTTCCCTCAAGGCGTCCCTGGTGCAGATGTCGACGACCTTGCCGTACTCCGGCTTCTCCGTGTAGTCCATGATCCCGGGCCGCTCACGGAACTGCCGCCGCACCTCGTAGACCACGGATCCCGCCGACCGCGACACCGCGTTGATCGCCAGCCCCGAGAAGAGGAAGACGACCGCGGCGCCCGCGATGAGGCCGACGAGGTTGTTGGGCTGCGAGATGTCCATCATCAGGGTCATCGGCGCGCCCTCGCCGGTCAGTTTCTCGCCGACGTCCCGCGCGCCGGTCGTGATCGCGTCACGGTACGACCCGAAGAGCGCCGCTGCCGCGAGGACCGCGGTGGCGATGGCGATGCCCTTGGTGATGGCCTTGGTGGTGTTGCCGACCGCGTCCAGGTCGGTGAGCACCTGCGCGCCCGAGCCCGTGACGTCACCGGACATCTCGGCGATGCCCTGCGCGTTGTCGGAGACCGGCCCGAAGGTGTCCATCGCGACGATCACGCCGACCGTGGTGAGCAGGCCGGTTCCGGCCAGCGCCACCGCGAACAGCGCCAGCATGATCGACGTACCGCCGAGCAGGAAGGCCCCGTACACGCCGAGGCCGATCAACAGGGCGGTGTAGACGGCCGATTCGAGGCCTACGGAGATCCCGGCGAGGACGACGGTGGCGGGACCGGTGAGCGAGGTCTTGCCGATGTCCATGACCGGCCGGCGGTTGGTCTCGGTGAAGTAGCCGGTCAGCTGCTGGATGACAGCGGCGAGCACGATGCCGATGGCCACCGCGACGAGCGCGAGGATCCGTGGATCGCCGTCCTTGGCGGCGATGGTCGCGTCGGTGACGCCGTCGAGTTCGGCGTACGACGACGGCAGATAGATGAAGACGGCGATCGCGACCAGTACGAGCGAGATCACCGCGGAGATGAAGAAACCGCGGTTGATCGCCGTCATGCCGCTGCGGTCGGACCGGCGGGGCGCCACGGCGAAGATGCCGATCATGGCCGTGATCACGCCGATCGCGGGCACGAGCAGCGGGAAGCCGAGTCCGGCGTCGCCGAAGGCGGCCGAGCCGAGGATCAGCGCGGCGACGAGCGTCACGGCGTACGACTCGAAGAGGTCGGCCGCCATGCCCGCGCAGTCGCCGACGTTGTCGCCCACGTTGTCGGCGATGGTCGCGGCATTACGCGGATCGTCCTCCGGAATGCCCTTCTCGACCTTGCCGACCAGGTCGGCGCCGACGTCGGCGGCCTTGGTGAAGATGCCGCCGCCGACACGCATGAACATGGCGATGAGGGCGGCCCCGAGGCCGAATCCCTCGAGCACCTTCGGCGCGTCGGCCGCGTAGACCAGCACCACACAAGAGGCGCCCAGCAGACCGAGCCCCACTGTGAACATGCCGACGACGCCGCCCGTGCGGAAAGCGATCTTCATGGCCTTGTGCGAGACGGCGGTGAGATCCTTTTCCGGCTCACCTTCCGCGGGGGTCGCCTCGCGCGCGGCGGCGGCGACTCGCACATTGCTCCGTACGGCGAGCCACATACCGATATAGCCGGTGGCCGCCGAGAACGCCGCGCCGATCAAGAAGAACACTGATCGGCCGGCGCGCTGATTCCAGTCGTCCGCGGGTAGCAGCATGAGCAGGAAGAACACGACGACGGCGAATACGCCGAGCGTGCGCAGCTGCCGGGCCAGATAGGCGTTGGCGCCTTCCTGGATGGCTGTCGCGATCTCCTTCATGCTGTCGGTGCCTTCGCCTGCCGCGAGCACCTGGCGCACCAGGATGCCTGCGACCACGAGAGCCGCGAGCGCGACGACCCCGATGACCATCACGAGGATGCGGTTGTCGTCGGTCAGGACTGCGGCTGCGAAGGTAGTGGGATGGTCAAACTGATGAGGGGTAGAAAGCCCCGCCATTCGTCCTCCTTGACGCCTGTGCTGAGCTCAAGATGTGGACGGATTCTAGGTACCCGGACCTGATCAAAACAGTGCGCGGTAAACGGAATTAGCCTTCACATGCTCTTCAGCAAATGATCGACGTCACGCCACACAACCCGAAAGCGGTAATGCCTCAAAGGCATTGACGCCTGCATTGACCCTTGATCGAATTATCGGTTAATGATCGTGAATTCCTTCACGAATTGCCCGGCGCTGCGACAGAAAACACGAAGGGCCCTGCTCAGCAGGGCCCTTCGTGGTGAAGCGTGGTGGGACTCAGGGGAGCACCGCGGTCGGCGGCGTGGTCGGCCAGGTCATACGGATCAACCCGCCGTGCTCGCCGGCGGTGACCTCCACGTCGTCGACGAGGCCGCTGATGACCGCGAGGCCCATCTCGTCCTCCTCGGTCTCCGCGTCGGGATCCTCGGCGGCGCCACCGGGCGCGCGATGCCCGGGAGCCGAACGCGGCGCCTCGTCGCCGACCTCGATGGAGAACTGCTTCTCCTCCTCGATCAGCAGCACTTTGACCGGCGCCGTGATGCCGCCGCTCTGGTGCAGTCCGACGGCACGGGTGCAGGCCTCGCCGACAGCGAGTCTGACCTCGTCGAGGACGGCCTCGTCCACTCCGGCCCTGCGCGCCACCGCTGCCGCCACCAGTCGGGCGGTCCTGACGTGCTCGGGCAGCGCGCTGAAGCGGAGTTCAACGGTGGCCATGCATCCCCCTCGGAACTTCGGGCGTGCTGTCGGGGGACCGGGCTGCCGATAGCCCGGACCCCCTCATGAACTTCTTCCGTCCCGGGCACGGACGACTGATCACTGGCCCGGGCGCGGCGGTCAGTCTGTGGCCGCCACCGCTTCCTCGACCGAGGTGTGAATCGGGAACACCTTGGTGAGGCCGGTGATGCGGAAGATCTTCAAAATGCGCTCCTGGTTGCAGACCAGGCGCAGCGAGCCCTCATGGGCACGCACACGCTTCAGGCCGCCGACCAGTACGCCGAGACCGGTGGAGTCGAGGAAGTCCACGCCCTCCATGTCGACGACGAGGTGGAAACTCCCGTCATTCACCAGCTCGACGAGCTGCTCGCGCAGCTTGGGCGCGGTATAAACGTCGATTTCGCCACCGACCTTGACGATCGTGCGATCGCCGACGGTCTCGGTCGACAGGGACAGGTCCACGGATCCTCCAGCACCTTGCTATCGAGCGGTCGCCCCTCGGGTCACCTCGGCAGGGCCCGGGACGGTTCGCCAGCCGCGATGGCATTCAATCACTTACGGCAGGCGTGCACGACGCCTTGGTCCCATTGTCCGTCACGCCAGTGACACACTCGGTGCCGATGGCCAAGAATCACCGATCCGATCGACCCTCGACGGACCCCGCCTCGCGCCTCGCTCCGAGCACGGTCCTGGACCGGCTCGCCGCGGGGCCGAGCCGGGCTTCGCGCATCACTCATACGGAGCACTTGCCCCCGCGTGAGGGTCGCCATGCCGTCTGGCCCGACCGGATCCGTGCCGAGGTCATCGCGGCCGTGCAGGCAGCGGGCATCGAGCATCCCTGGGCCCACCAGGCCCGTGCGGCCGAGCACGCCCTGGACGGCGACTCGGTGGTCGTCGCCACCGGCACCGCGTCCGGCAAGTCCCTGGCCTATCTGGTCCCGGTCCTGTCGACCCTCCTGGACGGCTCCGAGGCGCCGAACGGCCGCGGCACCACCGCCCTCTACCTGGCCCCCACGAAGGCCCTTGCGGCGGATCAGCGCCGATCTGTGAAGGAACTTTCACAACCGCTGGGCAATTCGGTCCGGCCTGCGGTCTATGACGGCGACACGCCGTTCGAGGAACGCGAGTGGATCCGCCAGTACGCCAACTACGTCCTCACCAACCCGGACATGCTGCATCGCGGCATACTCCCGTCCCACCCCCGCTGGTCCTCCTTCCTGAAGTCGCTGAAGTACGTCGTCATCGACGAGTGCCACACCTACCGCGGCGTCTTCGGCTCCCACGTCGCCCAGGTACTGCGCCGGCTCCGCCGGCTGTGCGCGCGGTACGGCGCCTCGCCCGTGTTCCTGCTGGCCTCCGCGACCGCCGCCGAGCCGTCGGTCGCCGCCCGCCGCCTCACCGGCCTCCCGGTGGTCGAGGTCGCCGACGACGCCTCCCCGCGCGGCGAACTGGTCTTCGCCCTGTGGGAGCCCCCGCTCACCGAGCTCCAGGGCGAGAAGGGCGCACCGGTCCGCCGTACCGCCACCGCCGAGACGGCCGACCTGCTGACCGACCTCGCCGTCCAGGGCGTGCGCACGGTCGCCTTCGTACGCTCCCGGCGCGGCGCCGAGCTGATTTCGGTGATCGCCCAGGAACGGCTCGCCGAGGTGGATCGCTCCCTCGCCCGGCGCGTGGCCGCCTACCGGGGCGGCTACCTCCCCGAGGAGCGCCGCGCCCTCGAACAGGCCCTCCACTCCGGCGAACTCCTCGGCCTCGCCGCGACCACCGCCCTCGAATTCGGCATCGACGTCTCTGGTCTGGACGCGGTCCTCATCGCCGGCTACCCGGGCACGCGCGCGTCCCTGTGGCAGCAGGCGGGCCGGGCGGGCCGCTCCGGGCAGGGGGCCCTCGCCGTCCTGG
Organism: Streptomyces sp. NBC_00457; assembly: GCF_036014015.1. NCBI lineage: Bacteria > Bacillati > Actinomycetota > Actinomycetes > Kitasatosporales > Streptomycetaceae > Streptomyces > Streptomyces sp. NBC_00457. Next base: position 4,978,900 of record NZ_CP107905.1, read on the forward strand.
TCGCCCGCGACGACCCCCTGGACACCTTCCTCGTCCACCACCCCGAGGCTCTGTTCGACCAGCCGGTCGAGTCGACCGTCCTCGACCCGGACAACCCGTACGTCCTCGCCCCGCACCTGTGCGCGGCAGCGGCGGAACTGCCGCTGACCGACGACGACCTGGAGCTGTTCGGTCCCGAGACCGAGAGCCTGCTGCCGCAGCTGGAGGCCGCGAAGCTGCTGCGCCGCCGGACCAAGGCGTGGCACTGGACCCGCCGCGAACGGGCCGCCGACCTGACCGACCTCCGGGGAGGCGGCGGTCAGCCGGTGCAGATCGTCGAGTCCGGCACCGGACGGCTGCTCGGCACGGTGGACGCGGGCGCCGCCCACACGTCCGCGCACGAGGGCGCCGTCCACCTCCACCAGGGCCGTACCTACCTGGTCCGCTCACTGGACCTGGACGACTCGGTCGCCCTGGTCGAGGAGGCCAACCCGCCGTACACGACGGTCGCCCGCGACACGACGTCGATCTCCGTCCTGGAGACGGACGTCGAGATCCCCTGGGGCGAGGGCCGCCTCTGCTACGGCTCCGTCGAGGTCACCAACCAGGTCGTCTCCTTCCTGCGTCGACGTGTCATCACCGGTGAAGTGCTGGGCGAGACGAAACTCGACCTCCCTCCTCGTACGCTGCGCACGCGTGCCGTGTGGTGGACGGTCACCGAGGACCAGCTGGACGCCGCCCGGATCAACCCGGAGATCCTCGGCGGCGCCCTGCACGCCGCCGAGCACGCGTCGATCGGCATGCTGCCCCTCTTCGCGACCTGCGACCGCTGGGACATCGGCGGCGTCTCCGTCCCGCTGCACCCCGACACCCTCCTCCCGACGGTCTTCGTCTACGACGGCCACCCCGGCGGCGCCGGCTTCGCGGAACGCGCCTTCCACACCGCCCGCTCCTGGCTGACGGCCACCCGACAGGCCATCGCGTCCTGCGAGTGCGACGCCGGGTGCCCGTCCTGCATCCAGTCCCCCAAGTGCGGCAACGGGAACGATCCGCTGCACAAGAGGGGCGCGGTACGACTGCTCACGGTGTTGCTGCGGAGGGCTCCGGAGGAGAAGGCGGAGGAGGAGCCGGGGATGGAGCGGATCCCTGGTCCGGTCCAGGAGCCGGCGCAACGTGGGGTAGGGGAGCCGGTGCGCGGTCCGGTCCAGGAACCGACGCAGGGTCCGTTCGAGGAACCGGTCCCTGGCCCGATCCAGGACCCGAGGAACGGTCCGGCCCGGGAGCCGGTCCAGGATCCAGCGGCACCGTCTCCGCAGGTCCCGCCCGTGCCCTGACCTCCGCCGCGAACGGGCCCCGGCCCGATCTCGCCGTCACGTCCGAGATCTCGCCCACGACATCGCACCGCGCCAGCCGCGTGCCCTGAGCTCTCGCCACCCGGTCCGCCCGGGCGCAGGCCGCGGTGCCGCCCTCCGCCCAGTGATCGGCCGCCGCCAGCGCTGCGAGGTCCGCGGCGCCCGCCGCACGATGCCGGGTCACGACGGCCTGCCCCAAGGCGAGGACGACACCGAACACCACACACAGCACGGCGATCGCACCGACGGTCCAGACGGTTGCGGACCCACGGTCGGAATACCGGTCGGCGGAGCCACCGTCCGAACACCGGTCGGCGGAGCCACGATCCGAACACCGGTCGACAGAGCCACGATCCGAACACCGGTCGACAGAGCCACGATCCGAACACCGGTCGACAGAGCCACGGTCAGAACACCGAAGGGCGACGAAGCCCCGGCGCAGACCGACACCGCCCACCATGCCCCGGGTCCTCAACTCCCCACCCCCACACTGTCCTCCGCCAACGCCACGGCCTCCTCCCGTACTTCGAAAGGCAACCCGTCCAGCGCCGGCGGCTTCGCCACGACCGCCACGCGAACCTGGTCCCCCTCCCGGCTGAGCGTGACCTTCGCGCCGCGAGGTGCCGCCTCGCGGGCCACTTCCACGACAGCGTCGGCCGGGTCCTGGCGGGCCGCCGCGCGGGCGCCCGCCCTGGCCGCGTCCACACACTCGATCTGCGCGACCACGGCGAGCAGCGCCCCCACCAACGCCATCGCGACGATCACCAGCACCGGCAGCACCACGGCCGACTCCGCCGTGACGAATCCCCGGTCCTTCTCCCGCTCACATCCCCGCATCGAGCGCCCGTTTCACGATGGCCTGCAGCTCGGCGTCGACCTGCCCGCTCGTGACCACCTTGTAGAGGACCACCGCGAACGCCACCGCCGCGACGATCCCCATCGCGTACTCGGAGGTGACCATCCCCGCGTCCCTCCGCGCCGCCCGCGCCCCGCACATCAGGGCACGCAGCCGCGCCCATACCGCCTTGTACATCTCAACCCCCGTAAGGTTCGGTTCTGTTGCTCTTCGGTTCTGTTGCTCACTCGCTGTCGGTCGTACGTCCTTCACACGCGCCGTACCGTCATCCACCACCCCCTCCCAGCACCCCACCCGCGAGCCCGATCACCACGGGCAGCACACCGACCGCGATGAAGGCGGGCAGGAAGCACAGCCCCACCGGAACGGTGACCATGACGGCCGCCCGTCTGGCCCGCGCGGTCGCGCTTCGGGCCCAGTCGGCGCGGGCCTGCGCCGCGAGGTGGGCGACGGGTCCGGCCGCCGGGATCCCGGCGACGTCGGCCCGCTCCAGCAGCCGCGCCAACGCCCCGGCCCCCGGCAACGACGCCAGCCTCCGCCAGGCCTCACCGCCGAGCCGTACCTCCGCCGCACCCCGCGCCAGCGCTTCCCCCACGGGACCTCCCAAGGCCTCGCCCACGGCCTGCGCCGCGATCACCGGACCGGCACCGGCGGCGATGCAGGCCGCCAGCAGATCGGCCGCGAGCGGGAGTTGACGCGCCGCCTCACCGACGTCGATCTCCTCGCCCCGCCCAGCGCCCACTTGCCGGCGACGCCACCGCCACAGCCCGACCGCACACACAAGCCCCACAACGACCCCGGCCACCCCGCCGACGACAGCCCACCCAGCGCCCAGAACTCCCGCCACCGGAGCCCACCGCCGCACGGCGCCCCGCACATCGACGTGCACCCCCGCGGAAGCCACCTCCAGCCCCAGCAACTCGGCGACCCGCCGCCGCACCCTCCGCTCACGCCGTACCGCCCCGACCCACCGCACCACCCACCCGAGCACCAGCACGGCCCCCAGAACCGCCCCCACCCTGTGGAAAACCTCCGCACTCACTCCGCCTCCTTTTCTCGATCCCGACCGATATCGACTGATCTCGCCTTACGCCGACCGATCTCGTCTGGTCCCCCAGCTGATTCCGACCGAGTTCACCCCGGGCATCAACTGCATCCGCCGTCACCGCTCACACCACCTCCGCCCCTCGCACAATCCGAGCAACCCACCACACCCCCACCACCTCCAGCAGCCCCCCGACCACCAGGCACCCGAACCCCGCCCCGGTATGCAGCAGGACATGCAGCGGGTCCGCACCGAGAGCCGTCCCGAGGGTGAGCCCGAAGGCCGGAAGCGCGGCGAGCATCACCGCCGTGGAACGGGCGCCGGCCAACTGCGCTCGCAGATCCGCCCGTTGGTCCCGCTCCGCACGCAACGCCGCCTCGAGCCGGTCGAGCCCCGCCGCAAGCCCCGCCCCCTGGTCCACGGCCACCCGCCAGCAGGCCGCGAGCCCAAGCAGCCCCTCGGCCCCCGGCTGTCGCGCCGCGCCCGCCAGCGCGCCCGGAACGTCCCCGCCGAACCTCGCCGCAGCCAGCACCGCCGCCTGCGCGCCCCCGAGCCCGCCGGAGTCGCGTGCCGCACACAGGAGTGCTTCACCCGGCTGGCGCCCGGCCCGCACCTCCCCGGCGAGTGCTGCGCACAACGCGATCACCCCGTCCGCGCGCCACTCCCGCGCCCGCCGCGCCTCCGCGGCCAGCCGCAGCCGCCGCAGCAAGGGCACTCCGGCCGCCCCCGCGACGAGCGGCAGCACCGACGCACCCAGCACCGCCAGCACCAGCCCGGCGGCCGGCGCCCACCACTCGACCCGCAGCCGACCGCGGAGCCGCCGCACCCGACCGACCGCATCCCGCCACGCGGGCGAACCGGTCCCCACCACCCCGCCGCCCGCGAGCAGCAACTCCGCCCGCCGCGCCCCGGAATGCCAGCCACCCATCAGCCAGACCAGAGCCCCGGCACACGCCACAGCAGCCCCCGCCGACAGCTCACCCATCCCGACCACTCCTCCGCTCCCCGGCACCGCACTCGTCCGCCGAATCCCCCAGCAACTCCCGCAGCCGCCCCCACCCCCGCTCCCGCACAAAGGCCTCCTCGCCCCACCGCAGTGCCGGCACCGTCCGCACCAGCCCTGACGGGTCCCGCTCCAGCACATGGACCTCGGCGATCCGCCGCCGCCCGGCCCGGTCACGCACGAGATGCAGTACGACCGCCAAGGCGGCCGCCAACTGGCTGTGCAGGGCGGCCCGGTCGAGCCCGGCCGCCGTGCCGAGCGCTTCCAGCCGGGCAGGCACGTCCGAGGCCGCGTTGGCGTGGACGGTCCCGCAGCCGCCCTCATGCCCCGTGTTCAACGCGGCCAGCAGATCGACCACTTCACGCCCCCGCACCTCCCCCACGACGAGCCGATCGGGTCGCATCCGCAAGGCCTGCCGTACGAGGTCCTCGAGGGTGACCAGACCCGCGCCCTCCTGATTCGCGGGCCGTGTCTCCAGCCGTACTACGTGCGGATGGTCGGGCCGCAGCTCCGCCGAGTCCTCGGCGAGCACGATCCGCTCGCCGGAGCCGACGAGCCCCAGCAGCGCGCTCAGCAGCGTCGTCTTGCCACTGCCGGTCCCGCCGCTGATCAGGAAGGACAGCCGGGCCTCCAGCAACGCCCGCAGTACCCGGTCCCCGCCGGGCGGCACCGTGCCCGCCGTCACCAGCTCGTCGAGCGTGAAGGCCCGGGGCCGTACGACTCGAAGGGCCAGGCACGCACAGCCCACGGCGACCGGAGGCAGCACCGCATGCAGCCGTGTCCCGTCGGGCAGCCTGGCGTCCACCCACGGCCGGGCGTCGTCCAGCCGCCGTCCGGCCACCGCGGCCAGACGCTGCGCAAGACGTCGTACGGCCGACGCGTCCGTGAAGGAAATCGTCGTCAGCTCCAGTCCGCCGCCCCGGTCGACCCAGACCCGGTCCGGGGCGGACACCAGGACGTCGGTCACCGACGGGTCGGCGAGCAGCGGTTCCAGCGGGCCGCTGCCGACCAGCTCGGACCGCAACTGCCGGGCCGCGCCGAGAACTTCGGCGTCCCCCAGCACCCGCCCCTGCTCCCGCAGGGCCTGTGCCACGCGCGCGGGTGTCGGCTCGGCACCGCTTTCGGCCAGCCACTGCCGTACGCCGTCCAGCAGTGGCCCGGAGAAGGTGTTCATGCGGCGTTCGCCTCCATCAGCGCCCGCTCCCAGAACCCCTTGCAGAACCGCGCCAGCGGTCCGCGTCCGGAGGCCCCGGGCGGCGACTTGCTCTCGTGCGGACGCAGCAGCCCGGATTCCACGGGGACTTCGCCGGCCAGCGGCAGTCCGAGCAGCCGGGCCACCTCGCGGTCGTCGAGGCCGGGCGCGTACGGTCCGCGCACCGCCACCCGCAGGTCGCGCAGGACCATGCCGACGGCGGAGGCCACCCGCCCGGCGGCGGCGACCGCGCGCAGTTCGGCGGGCACCACGAGCAGCCCGACATCGAGCTGCGCGAGTACCTCGGCGACGCCGTCGTCGATACGGCGGGGCAGATCGACCACGACCGTGCCGCCCCGGCGTCGGGCGGCGGCGAGCACCGCGCGTACGGCCTGCGGCGGGACGGCGATACGGTCGCCGCGATCCCAGCTGAGCACCCGCAGCGAGTGCAGCCGCGGCAGCGACTCCTCCAGGGCGCCCCCGCCGACCCGCCCGCGCGAGGCGGCGAAGGCGGGCCAGCGCAGGCCCTCGGCGGTCTCGCCACCGAGGAGGACGTCGAGTCCGCCGCCCAGCGGATCGGCGTCGACGAGGAGGGTGCGCAACCCCTCCCGCGCTGAGGTGACGGCGAGAGCGCACGCGAGCGTGGACGCGCCGGCCCCGCCACGGCCGCCGATGACGCCCACGGTGAGCGCGGGACGCCCCACGCCCTCCGCCACGTCGGCGATGCGGTCCACCAGCCACTGCTCGCCGTCGGGCAGCATCAGCACATGGTCGGCGCCGATCTCGACGGCCCGTTTCCAGACGCCGGGGTCGTCCTGGTCCCGGCCGACGAGCACGATGCCCCTTCTGCGCGCGGCCCCGCGCACCCGCCGCACCGCGTCGTCCCCGACGAGGATCAGCGGCGCCGCCTCCCAGCGGCCTCTGGGCTCGGGCACCCCGTGGTGCACCTCGGGTGTGGCACCGGCCGCCGCGCACAGGCGCAGCAGGTCGTCGAGCAGATCGGCGTCTTCCGTGACGATCAGCGGTCCGCCCTGTCGCCCTCCGGCGGTGGGCTGCGGATCGTGAGTGACGGCTGCGGCCACGATGTCCATCCCCCTTCCCGCGGGCCCACACAGGACCCGCGACACACCTCTCGCGCAGCCCCTGAGGCCCCGCGATTCCCAAACGTGTGAAGAACCGGCATCCGGCCTCCATATGGACGGCCGATAGGAACCGGCCAAACACGCCCGACAAACCGGAACCGGCCATGAAGTCGGCCCGGTCGGGGCGCGCTGGAATCACGGTGCAGCGAACCGGGAAATCGTGTGGATCTTGGTCGATAACTGTGGACAACTCGACGGTTGTGAATATCGCCGTCACCCATACCGGTGACCCCTGTACTGCTCGCTGTGCGACTTCCACAGAGCAGTCCCACGACTACACGCAGTCACAGATCATGAGCATGCCAATGGCCCGGGGGCGACTGCCTCGCGATGGCCCTACGGCCGTGAACAGAGGGAGGAAAACGCATCCGGACATGCGACGACCCCCGCCGGGGGGGAGAGCGGGGGTCGTCTCCACGGCCGACTCGGGGGGGGGAGGAGCCGGACCGGGTTAGCACGGTCGCGAACGATCCGTGACTTCCATGGTGTACCCGAGAGCCCTCTCAGGCAAACCCACGCGCCCACCTTACGCCGAATGGGCTCCCCCTATGCTCAGGGTTGTGGAAAACCACTCCTTGCCCCGCACAGCGGCCTTCTTTGACCTGGACAAGACGGTCATTGCGAAGTCGAGCACGCTCACCTTCAGCAAGTCGTTCTACCAAGGCGGGCTGATCAACCGCAGGGCCGCCTTGCGCACCGCATATGCCCAGTTCGTCTTCCTCGCGGGCGGCGCCGACCACGACCAGATGGAGCGGATGCGGAAGTACCTGTCCGCGATGTGCCGCGGCTGGAACGTCCAGCAGGTGAAGGAGATCGTGGCCGAGACCCTTCACGACCTGATCGACCCGATCATCTACGACGAGGCCGCCTCCCTCATCGAGGAGCACCACACCGCAGGACGGGACGTCGTGATCGTGTCCACGTCGGGTGCCGAGGTGGTCGAGCCCATCGGCGAACTGCTCGGCGCGGACCGGGTGGTCGCCACCCGCATGGTCGTGGGCGACGACGGCTGCTTCACCGGGGAGGTGGAGTACTACGCCTACGGGCCGACGAAGGCCGAAGCGGTCAGGGAGCTGGCCGAATCCGAGGGGTACGACCTCGCGCGCTGCTTCGCCTACAGCGACTCGGCGACCGATCTGCCCATGCTTCAGGAGGTCGGCCACCCCCATGCCGTGAACCCGGACCGCACGCTGCGCCGTGAAGCACTCGCGCGCGGGTGGCCGATCCTGGATTTCCACCGCCCGGTACGGCTCAAGCAGCGGATGCCCACCCTCTCCGTACCGTCGCGTCCGGCGCTGGTCGCGGCAGCCGCCATAGGGGCCGCGGCGGCCACCGCGGGCCTCGTCTGGTACGCCAGCCGGCGTCGGGCCACAGCTGCCTGACCTGCTCCGTCGCCGCCACGCGCGCGTGCTCGACATATCGGCGACCGTTTAGTACGCCTTTGAACATAAAAGTAAAGAAGTGCAGCCACCACTTCCGCTTACCCGGGACCTGGAGTACAAAGGACTCAACGGCCCGCGAGACCAAGGACATCCGAGAGGATCACCTTAATAACGCATTTGGCCCCACGGACCGAGCATGGACACCGGGCACCCACGCGACGTCGACCCGTCGATTACGGGCCAGCCGCACCAGGTGACGGGCGAAGTCCCGACCTGATGGGCAATATCTCGAGGACGCTTGGTACCCCGGTGGACATGCCAGCGGCGGTACGAGGACTCGTACCGCCGCAACCCTTCAAGCCCCCTTCGGGGGGCTTTTTCATGCGCCTTTTCTTACTGCATTCCTACTGCGCCGGCCCCGCGACTCACCTGCTACGCCGCCCCGCGCTGCAGCGCCTCGCACACCGCCACCGACTCGCGCGCTCCCAGCTCGACAGCCCTGCCGCAGTGGGCGATCCAGGCGGCCATGCCCTCCGGAGTGCCCGAGACATAGCCGTCGAGCGCCGCCAGATAGGCGGCGCGGCCCAGTTCCGCGTGGCCGACCTCCGCCGGACAGACCGACTTCGGGTCGAGACCGCTGCCGACCAGGACGATGCGCGCGGCCGTGCGCGCGACCAGGCCGTTGTGGGAGGTGAAGGGCCGCAGCGCGAGGAGTTCCCCGTGCACGACCGCGGCCGTGACCAGTGCGGGTGCGGAACTCCCCGCGATGATCAGCTCGGACAGGCCGTCCAGCCGCCCCGACACTTCGGCCGCGCTCGGCAGCTCCAGTTCGACCAGCGGCTCGTCGACCGGCTCGCCCTCCTGGCGGGGCCGCCCGACCTCGTCGGAGTCGCTCGCCGCGGCCACCAGATGCAGCCTGGCCAGCACACGCAGCGGTGACTGCCGCCAGACGGACAGGAGTTGACCCGCCTCCGCGGTCAGCCTGAGGGCCGCACCCATCGTGCGGGCCTCGTCGTCGCCGCTGAAGTCGGTGCGCCGGCGCACCTCTTCGAGGGCCCAGTCGGCACCGGACAGCGCCCCGGAGCCGCGGGCGCCGCGCAGCGCCGCCTCGGAAGTGATCTCGTTGCTGCGGCGCCGCATGATCCGGTGGCCGTAGACCCGGTCCACGGCCTTGCGCACGGACTCCACGGACTCGGCCACTGTGGGCAGCGAGCCCAGGGCCGCGAGCGGATCGGCGGCCGCACCTGTCGTACTCATGAGTACGACACTAGCCACACCGGGCGCGCACCCCACGATGGAGTGGTCTTCTTCACGCCCGTCTGCCACCGACAGCTATCGCCGCACTACCCTTCGTGAACATGAAAATTGCTTTCGTCGGGAAGGGCGGCAGTGGCAAGACCACGCTGTCCTCCCTGTTCATCCGGCATCTCGCGGCCGACGGCGCACCGGTCGTCGCGATCGACGCGGACATCAACCAGCACCTCGGGGTCGCGCTCGGCCTGGACGAGACGGAGGCGGGCGAACTGCCCGCCATGGGCGACCGGCTGCCGATGATCAAGGACTATCTGCGCGGCATCAACCCCCGCATCACCTCCGCCGGGACGATGACCAAGACGACGCCGCCCGGGGAGGGCTCACGGCTGCTGCGGGTCCGCGAGAACAATCCGGTGTACGACGCCTGCGCCCGGCCGGTGGAACTCGACGGCGGCGCCGTCCGTTTGATGGTCACGGGCCCCTTCACGGACGCCGACCTGGGGGTCGCCTGCTACCACTCCAAGACCGGAGCGGTGGAGCTGTGCCTGAACCACCTGGTGGACGGTCGCGACGAGTATGTCGTGGTCGACATGACGGCGGGCTCGGACTCCTTCGCCTCCGGGCTGTTCACCCGCTTCGACATCACGTTCCTCGTCGCCGAACCGACCCGGAGGGGGGTCTCCGTCTATCGCCAGTTCAAGGAGTACGCCGCCGACTTCGGGGTCGCCCTGGCGGTCGTCGGCAACAAGGTGCACGGCCAGGAGGACCTCGACTTCCTGCGCGCCGAAGTCGGGGACGACCTGCTGGTGTCGGTGGGGTACTCCGACTGGGTGCGGGCCATGGAGAAGGGCCGGCCACCCCGGTTCGAGTTCCTGGAGGACGCGAGCCGCCGCGCCCTGCGCCTGCTGCGGACGGCCGCCGATGCGACGTACGAGCTGCGCGACTGGGAGCGCTATACGCAGCAGATGGTCCACTTCCATCTGAAGAACGCCGAGTCCTGGGGCAATGAACGCCTCGGGGTCGACCTGGCCGCGCAGATCGACCCCGGATTCGTGCTCGGCGAGGGCATCGGCACCCCCGTGTGACGGCTCCTACCGCCGGCCCGCCGGTGCCCCGGGCGCGCCCTTCGGGGCCGGGGCCGGGTGGGCGGACAGGAAGGACGCCCAGCCCTGCTTCGGGGCCTCGCCGACCTTCAGGGTGCGCAGCTTGCGCAGCGTGGTGGGGTCCTGGGCGTCCAGCCAGTCGGCCAGTTGCCGGAAGGAGACACAGCGCACCTCGGGCTTGGTGCACACCTCCTCGATGACCTCCTCGACGGCCCGCATATAGGTGCCGCCGTTCCAGGACTCGAAGTGGTTGCCGATGATCAGGGGCGCGCGATTGCCGTCGTAGGCCCGGTAGAAGCCCTTGAGCAGGCCGTCCCGCATCTGGTCGCCCCAGTAGTCGTACTTGTCCGGGTCGCCCTGGGTGGTGGTGCCGGACTGGTTGACCATGAAGTTGTAGTCCATGGTCAGCTGTTCGTAGGTGTGCCCGGGGAACGGCACGAGCTGCATCGACAGATCCCACAGGCCCAGCTTCTTCTTCGGCCAGACCTGGTCGTTGACGCCGCTGGTGTCATAGCGGAAGCCCAGGTCGCGGGCCGCCTTCATGAAGTTCTCCTGGCCTTCCAGACAGGGCGTGCGGGCGCCGATGAGTTCCTTGTCGTAGTCGAAGGGCAGCGGGGCCGCCTTTCTCATGCCGGTGTTGGTCTTCCAGGACTTCACGAATCGTTTCGCCTGGGCGATCTCGTCCTTCCACTCCTCGACCGACCACTCGCCGACCCCGTCGCGGCCGCAGAAATGGCCGTTGAAGTGGGTGCCGATCTCATTGCCCTCCAGCCATGCCAGGCGCAGCTGCTTGGCGGTGTCGGCGATGCCGCGGTCGTCGTTGAAGCCGATGTCGGAGCGGCCGGGCGCGTGCTGCGGCGGTCTGTAGAGGTCTCGCTTTCCCTCGGGCAGCATGTACACGCCGCTGAGGAAGTACGTCATCGTCGCGTCGTTCCTCTTGGCGACCTGGCGGAAGTGGGAGAACAGCTTCTGGCTGTCCTCGCCGGCGCCGTCCCAGGAGAACACCACGAACTGCGGGGGTTTCTGACCGGGCTTCAGACGTTCGGGTCTGGCCAGATGCGGCTGGGCTCCGGTGTACGCGGTGGAGCCGTCACCGATCAGACGGACCACGCTCTTGGGCGCCGCCGCCGGCTTCTGTGGGCCGGGAGCTCCTTGTTCTGGGCCCTGGGAACCTGTGTCCTCCGCCGTACAACCGGCGAGGGACGCGGCACAGGCCGCGGCGGCCACGGCGCCGGCGGCGATCCTCTGGGTGGCGGCCATACTCCGCCCACCTTTCCTTCTCTCAGGCCAACGCTGATGAGTCGAACTCGGGTGATGTGCCGGGAAGGGCCGACAGTGGCGCCAAGATCGCACGGGACAGAGAAGGAATTAATATGACAAGCCGATAAAAAGCTCGCTTCACTCATGAGAGTTATGCATTAGCCCATTTGCTCGAAAAAACTATGCTCGCCCTTTACTCTCCATTACGATCCATTTACCGAGCGTTGATTCATCCCGCCGCTGCACGCCGTGACCCACGGCCGCGACCCGACCCCCCGCCACCGAGCGGAGGACCACCAGATCCGCGACCGCGCTGCCCCGGAGGAGACGGGAACCATGTCAGCCTGCGTCCCCACCCGCCCATCCGATTCCCCCCGGCCCGAGCACGAGCCCCACAACCCTCCGCCGTCCCGGCGCCGCTTCCGCATCGCGGGCGCCGATGTGTCGGCCTCGATCGCGGTCTTCCTGATCGCTCTGCCCCTGTCCCTCGGCATCGCCCTCGCCACCGGCGCGCCCCTTCAGGCCGGACTGGTCGCCGCCGCCGTGGGCGGGCTCGTCGCCGGACGCCTCGGCGGCGCTCCACTCCAGGTCAGCGGCCCCGCGGCCGGCCTGACGGTGGTCACCGCCGATCTCATCCAGCGCTACGGCTGGCGTACGACCTGCGCCATCACCGTGCTCGCCGGTCTCGCCCAACTCGGCCTGGGCTTCCTGCGCGTGGCGCGCTCCGCGCTCGCCGTGAGCCCCGCCATCGTGCACGGCATGCTCGCCGGCATCGGCGCCACCATCGCCGTCGCCCAGCTGCACATCGTCCTCGGCGGGACCCCGCACAGCTCGGTCGTCGACAACGTGCGCGAACTGCCCTCCCAGCTGGCCGACCCGCATCCCACCGCCCTGTCCATGAGCGCCCTGACCCTGGCCGTGCTGCTGGTCTGGCCGCGGATTCCGGGCCAGGCGGGCCGGGTCGTACGAGTGCTGCCGGCGCCCCTCGCCGCCGTGGCGACGGCGACGGCGGTGGCCGCTCTCGCCGGGTTGCGGCTGCCCCGGGTCGACCTGCCCTCGTGGAGCAGTCACGCCCTGGCCGGGCTGCCGGAAGGCCCGGTGCTCGGGATCGTCGCCGCCGTCCTGACCATCACCCTGGTCGGCGGAGTGGAGTCCCTGCTGTCCGCGGTGGCCGTGGACAAGCTGGCCGCCGCCCGGACTCAGTCACCGCCCGTGCCGCGCGCCGACCTCGACCGGGAGCTGCGCGGCCAGGGCGCCGCCAATATCGTCTCGGGCGTGCTCGGCGGACTGCCGGTCACCGGGGTCGCGGTGCGCAGCGCGGCGAATGTCCGATCCGGTGCCGTGAGCCGGAACTCCACGATGCTGCACGGCGTTTTCGTAGTAGTCGCCGCGCTGCTGATGGTCCCGATCCTGGAGCTCATCCCGCTCGCCTCGCTCGCCGCCCTGGTGATGGCCGTCGGCATCCAGATGGTGTCCCTGCACCACATCCGCACGGTGACCCGCCACCGAGAAGTGCTGGTGTACGCCGTCACCACACTCGGCGTGGTGCTCCTCGGCGTCCTGGAGGGCGTGGCCCTGGGGATCGCCATGGCCGTCGCCGTCGCCCTGCACCGCCTCACCCGCACGCGCATCACGCACGAAGAGAAGGAAGGAGTCCATCACGTCCATGTTCGAGGGCAGTTGACGTTCCTCGCGGTGCCGCGGCTCAGCCGCGCCCTGCATCTCGTCCCCGAAGGGGCCCATGCCGTCGTCGAGTTGGACGGCTCCTTCATGGACCATGCGGCGTACGAGTCACTGCAGGACTGGCAGAACGCGCACACCGCGCACGGCGGCACCGTCGAGGTGACCGGCCGTCGCACCGGGGTCAGGATCGCCGAGCCAGTCGGCACCGGTAGCGGTGAGCACGCCGGCTGCCGTTGCCGTCCCTGGACACCGTGGCGCAACCACCAGTGCGAACCCCCGCGATCCAAGGCCACGCCCGACGGGCAGCCGACCGGCCTCGCCGAAACGGTCGAGGTCGGGCCCAGCGGCCATGAACTGGCCCGTGGCATCGACGCGTTCCACCGCAACACCGCGCCCCTGGTGCGGGGCGAGCTGGCCAGACTGGCGCGCGAGGGACAGCAGCCGGTGCAGCTCTTCCTCACCTGCGCCGACTCACGGCTGGTCACATCGATGATCACATCCAGTGGTCCGGGCGATCTGTTCGTGGTGCGCAATGTGGGCAACCTCGTGCCGCCCCCCGGTGAGGAGAGCGGGGACGACTCGGTGGCGGCGGCGATCGAGTACGCGGTGGAGGTACTGAAGGTGCGGTCCATCACGGTGTGCGGGCACTCCGGCTGCGGAGCCATGCAGGCGCTGCTCTCCTCCGAGACCAGTGGCGTCCAGACGCCGCTCAAGCGGTGGCTGCGGCACGGGGTACCCAGCCTGGAGCGGATGGCCGACGACAGCCGCCCCCAAGCCCGGCTGGCCGGACGCCGGCCCGCCGACGCGGTCGAGCAGCTCTGCCTGACCAATGTGGTCCAGCAGCTGGAGCACCTGTGCGCCCACGAGTCGGTGAGCCGCGCGCTGCGCGAGGGCTCGCTGGAGTTGCACGGGATGTACTTCCACGTGGGCGAGGCGCAGGCGTACCTGCTCTCCGAGTCGGACGGGGGCGAGGTGTTCGACTGGGTGGGGGCGGCGGACGTATCGGCGTGACCAGGGATGTGAGAGGCGTTACACCATCTGAACTCGCCGGCTTCACCGTCCGTGGGAAGGGATGAACCCGGCCACCGGAAAGCCGCTACGGGACCGGGCCGATAGGTCTAAACCAATTACCGGTCGACCCTTGTCATCCGGCCCCCCGGTCTGATGAGCTGTGGCCTGGGACACAACGGACACCCTGGGAAAGGGAGATGTCGTGAGCAACGAAAGCCTGGCCAACCTCTTGAAAGAGGAGCGACGCTTCGCGCCGCCCGCTGACCTGGCCGCGAACGCCAATGTCACGGCGGAGGCGTACGAACAGGCCAAGGCTGACCGGCTCGGCTTCTGGGCCACGCAGGCCCGGCGGCTGACCTGGGCCAAGGAGCCGACCGAGACACTGGACTGGTCGAACCCGCCGTTCGCCAAGTGGTTCAAGGACGGCGAGCTGAACGTCGCGTACAACTGCGTCGACCGGCATGTCGAGGCGGGACACGGCGACCGGGTCGCCATCCACTTCGAGGGGGAGCCCGGCGACAGCCGCGCCATCACCTACGCCGAGCTGAAGGACGAGGTCTCCAAAGCCGCGGGCGCCCTGCTGGAGCTGGGTGTGCGCAAGGGCGACCGGGTCGCCGTCTATATGCCGATGATCCCCGAGACCGCGATCGCGATGCTGGCGTGCGCCCGGATCGGCGCCGCGCACTCGGTGGTCTTCGGCGGCTTCTCGGCGGACGCGCTCGCGACCCGTATCCAGGACGCGGACGCCAAGGTCGTCATCACGTCCGACGGCGGCTACCGGCGCGGCAAGCCGTCCGCGCTGAAGCCGGCCGTCGACGAGGCGGTCGCCAAGGCGGGCAACGTCGAGCATGTGCTCGTGGTCCGCCGCACCGGCCAGGAGGTCGCCTGGAACGACGAGTTGGACGTGTGGTGGCACGAGATCGTCGACCGGCAGTCCGCCGAGCACACACCGGAACCCTTCGAGGCCGAGCAGCCGCTGTTCATCCTCTACACCTCCGGGACGACGGGTAAGCCGAAGGGCATCCTGCACACCTCGGGCGGCTACCTCACCCAGGCCGCGTACACCCACCACGCCGTCTTCGACCTCAAGCCGGAGACGGACGTGTACTGGTGCACGGCCGACGTCGGCTGGGTCACCGGGCACTCGTACATCGTCTACGGGCCGCTGGCCAACGGCGCGACGCAGGTGATGTACGAGGGCACGCCGGACACCCCGCACCAGGGGCGGTTCTGGGAGATCGTGCAGAAGTACGGGGTGACGATCCTGTACACGGCGCCGACCGCGATCCGTACGTTCATGAAGTGGGGCGACGACATCCCCGCGAAGTTCGATCTCTCCTCCCTCCGTGTCCTCGGCTCGGTCGGTGAGCCCATCAACCCCGAGGCCTGGATCTGGTACCGCAAGCACATCGGGGCCGACCGGACGCCGATCGTGGACACCTGGTGGCAGACCGAGACCGGCGCGATGATGATCTCGCCGCTGCCGGGCGTCACGGAGACCAAGCCGGGTTCCGCTCAGGTCCCGCTGCCCGGTATCTCCGCGACCGTCGTCGACGACGAGGCGCGGGAGGTGCCCAACGGCGGCGGTGGCTATCTGGTGCTCACCGAGCCGTGGCCGTCGATGCTGCGCACCATCTGGGGTGACGACCAGAGGTTCCTCGACACGTACTGGTCGCGGTTCGAGGGCAAGTACTTCGCCGGTGACGGGGCGAAGAAGGACGACGACGGTGACATCTGGCTGCTCGGCCGGGTGGACGACGTCATGCTCGTGTCCGGGCACAACATCTCCACGACCGAGGTGGAGTCGGCGCTGGTCTCGCACCCGTCGGTCGCCGAGGCGGCCGTCGTCGGTGCGGCCGACGAGACGACCGGCCAGGCCATCGTCGCCTTCGTGATCCTGCGCGGCACGGCGTCGGAGACCGAGAGCCTCGTCGCCGACCTGCAGGGACACGTCAGCGCCGCCCTCGGCCCCATCGCCAAGCCGAAGCGGATCCTGCCGGTCGCGGAGCTGCCGAAGACCCGCTCCGGCAAGATCATGCGCCGCCTGCTGCGGGACGTGGCGGAGAACCGTCAGCTCGGCGATGTCACCACGCTGACCGACTCGACCGTCATGGACCTCATCCAGGCGAAGCTTCCGGCGGCGCCGAGCGAGGACTGAGGACTGAGGACTGAGGACTGAGCGAGGCCCTCAGGGGCACCCGGTGACAAGCGCGCCGGGTGCCCCTTTTGCGTCTAGCGTGAAGATCCCCCCGACGAGCCCGGCCGCATCTTAGGTAAGCTAAGCAAACCGTCAAGAACGTAACAACGAATCAAGGTGCGCCGGGAAGTCTGGTCGGCATGTGTTCCGTCCTGCCCACCGACCGGAGGTCTCCTCGTGGCCGCGCCCACCCGCAACAGGGAAAACGCCAGCACCCGCAAGGTTTTCGGACGTCTGTCCCTGCCCGAGCGAACCTTCGTGGCGGACGCGCTGCGCGCCGAGACGGTCGGCGGTGTGCTGCTGCTCCTCGCCGCGATCGCCGCGCTGATCTGGGCGAACATCCCCGCGCTGCACGACAGCTACGAGAGCGTCAGCCACTACCACCTCGGCCCCGAGGCGCTCGGCCTGAACCTGTCGATCGAGCACTGGGCGGCCGACGGACTGCTCGCGGTCTTCTTCTTCGTCGCCGGCATCGAGCTCAAGCGCGAGCTGGTCGCCGGTGACCTGCGCGACCCCAAAGCCGCCGTGCTGCCCGTCGTCGCGGCCCTGTGCGGGATGGCCGTACCGGCGCTCGTCTACACCCTCACCAACGTCACCGGCGGCGGCTCACTGGCCGGCTGGGCCGTGCCCACCGCCACCGACATCGCCTTCGCGCTGGCGGTGCTCGCGGTCATCGGTACGTCCTTGCCGAGCGCCCTGCGCGCCTTCCTGCTCACCCTCGCCGTCGTCGACGACCTGTTCGCGATCCTGATCATCGCGGTCTTCTTCACCGACACCATCGACTTCGCCGCGCTCGGCGGCGCCGTCGTCGGCCTGCTCGTCTTCTGGCTGCTGCTGCGCAAGGGCGTCCGCGGCTGGTACCTCTACGTCCCGCTCGCCCTCGTCATCTGGGGGCTGATGTACAACAGCGGCATCCACGCCACGATCGCGGGCGTCGCGATGGGCCTGATGCTGCGCTGCCA
The DNA here is from genome assembly GCF_036014015.1 of Streptomyces sp. NBC_00457. NCBI lineage: Bacteria > Bacillati > Actinomycetota > Actinomycetes > Kitasatosporales > Streptomycetaceae > Streptomyces > Streptomyces sp. NBC_00457. The sequence goes on from NZ_CP107905.1 coordinate 4,996,321, forward strand.
CCGCCACGAGGGCGAGGACCACTCCCCCGGCGAGCGCATCGAGCATCTCGTACGGCCGCTGTCGGCGGGCCTCGCTGTGCCGCTGTTCGCGCTGTTCAGCGCCGGTGTCTCTCTTTCAGGGGGCGCCCTGGGCGACGTATTCGCCCAGCCGGAGACGCTCGGCGTGGTGCTGGGTCTGGTCGTCGGCAAGGCGGTCGGCATCTTCGGGGGTACGTGGCTGACGGCACGTTTCACCAGGGCTTCGCTCAGCGACGACCTCGCCTGGCCGGACGTGTTCGCGGTGGCCTCGCTGGCCGGCATCGGGTTCACCGTCTCGCTGCTGATCGGCGAGCTCGCCTTCGACGGCGACGCGGCGCTGACCGGCGAGATCAAGGCCGCGGTGCTGATGGGCTCGCTCATCTCGGCGGCTCTGGCGACCGTCCTGCTGAAGGTACGGAACGCCAAGTACCGCAAGATGTGCGCGGACGAGGAGCGCGACGACGACCTCGACGGCATCCCGGACATCTACGAGGAGGACGACCCGGCGTACCACCTCCGGATGGCCGGCATCTACGAGCGCAAGGCCGCCGAGCACCGCCGGATCGCCGAGTTGATGACCGCGGAGAACGGCACGGGCATGCCGAAGTGACCACCGGGGCAGGCGACGGGGACGACGGTCCGGCATGATCTGACGGGACGGTACAAAATGACCGTCGAAAAGAAGTCAGGCAGGAGAGGGAGACCGCGATGAGCGCACCCGACGGCAGCCCGGTCGGTACCGAACGCAGCATCGGCCAGCTGTTCGCCTCGGCGACCACCGAGATGTCCGCGCTGGTGCACGACGAGATCGCGCTGGCCAAGGCGCAGCTCAAGCAGGACGTCAAGCGCGGGGCGATGAGCGGCGGCGCGTTCTCGGTGGCCGCCGGCGTGCTGGTGTTCTCGCTGCCGATGCTGAACTTCGCCCTGGCGTACGGCATCCGGACCTGGAGCGACTGGAATCTCGCGATCTGCTTCCTGCTGTCCTTCGCGGCGAACGTGCTGATCGCGCTCGTCCTGGCGCTGATCGGCGTCGTGTTCGCGAAGAAGGCCAAGAAGGGCAAGGGCCCGCAGAAGGTCGCGGCCTCCGTGAAGGAGACGGCGGTCGTCCTGCAGAAGGCCAAGCCGCACCCGCGTGCCGAACTGCCGCAGGACCGGGTCCCGGAGGCCATCGAAGCTGTGGCACGCTCGTCGTCATGACCGACCCTTCGGCGCAGCCCGCCTCTGTCGTACGGCCGGACGGTCCCTGGACACACAGGGAAGTGGCCGCCAATGGCGCGCGCTTCCACATCGCCGAGATGGGCGACGGACCGCTGGTGCTGTTGCTGCACGGCTTCCCGCAGTTCTGGTGGACCTGGCGGCACCAGCTGGTCGCCCTCGCCGACGCCGGGTTCCGGGCCGTCGCGATGGACCTGCGGGGCGTCGGCGGCAGCGACCGTACGCCCCGGGGTTACGACCCCGGCAACCTCGCCCTCGACGTCACGGGCGTCGTACGGTCGCTCGGCGAGCCGGACGCCGCGCTCGTCGGGCACGACCTGGGCGGCTATATCGCGTGGACGGCGGCCGTGATGCGCCCCAAGCTCGTACGGCGCCTCGCGGTCACCTCGATGCCGCATCCGCGGCGCTGGCGTGCCGCCATGCTCTCCGACGTCAGGCAGACGGCCGCGGGCTCCTACATCTGGGGGTTCCAGCGGCCCTGGATCCCGGAGCGGCAGCTCATCGCGGACGACGGGGCGCTCGTCGCCCGGCTGATGCGGGACTGGTCCGGGCCGAACCTGCCGGACGACAAGGCGGTGGACACGTACCGACACGCGATGTGCATCCCGTCGACCGCGCACTGCTCGATCGAGCCGTACCGGTGGATGGTGCGGTCCCTCGCCCGCCTGGACGGCGTCCAGTTCAACCGGCGGATGAAGCGGCCCGTACGGGTACCGACGCTCCATCTCCACGGCTCCCTGGACCCGGTGATGCGAACCCGCAGCGCGGCCGGCTCCGGAGAATACGTCGAAGCGCCGTACCGCTGGCGCCTGTTCGACGGGCTCGGCCACTTCCCGCACGAGGAGGATCCGGTCGCGTTTTCCGCGGAGCTCGTCAACTGGCTGAAGGATCCCGAACCCGATCGGTGACCGGGTCGACGCGTGCCGTGTCGCTCGTTCGGAACAACCGTCCTACGAACAGCCAAATGCCTGGCGCATAGGCCAATTGGGGGGCGTGGGGGCGGTTATCGACCTTGGGGCAGGGGCACACGTCCGGGTATGGGCTGGACGCACGACTACAGTGACGCAGCACGCAATCGACGCTCGGGCAACGCCTTGAGCTCTCACCAGCGAGGCACCCCGCAGCTGCCGGGCACCGACCTCCGCGTGGGCATCCCGCACATCCTGCGCCGCCGGGCCCGCTGGGTCTCCGTACGGCTGCGTCATACGCGCGACTGAGCTCCGTACGGCCTACAGAGCGCACTCGTCGCTGTCCACCCGCTGGTTCGCGGTGCGTCCCTTGGCGATGTCCTGCTGGATCTCGTCCGCGGTGAGCGCGTACCCCGTCTCGGCGTCGTCGAGGGACTTGGCGAAGACCACGCCGTACACCTGGCCTTCGGGCGTGAGCAGCGGGCCGCCGGAGTTGCCCTGGCGGACGGTCGCGTACAGGGAGTAGACGTCGCGGTTGACGGTGCCGCGGTGGTAGATGTCCGCCCCGCTGGCCGTGATGCGCCCGCGGACCCGCGCGGACCGCACGTCGTACGCCCCGTTCTCGGGGAAGCCGGCGACGATCGCGCTGTCCCCGGTGCCGGCGTCCTCGGTGGTGAACTGGAGCGCCGGAGCGTCCAGATCGGGTACGTCGAGTACGGCGATGTCGCGCTCCCAGTCGTAGAGGACGACCGTCGCGTCGTACTTCCTGCCCTCGCCGCCTATCTGGATGGTGGGCTCGTCGACGCCGCCGACGACATGCGCGTTGGTCATGACCCGGCGGTCGGAGAAGACGAAGCCGGTGCCTTCGAGGACCTTGCCGCAGCTCTCGGCGGTGCCCATGACCTTGACGATGGAGCGCTGGGCGCGCGCGGCGACGGCGCTGCCCGCGAGGGCCGGGTCCGGAGGCGCGACCTCCTTGATCGGCTCGTTCGAGAACGGGCTGAAGACCTGCGGAAAGCCGTTCTGCGCGAGGACCGAGGTGAAGTCCTCGAACCAGGTGTCGGCCTGAGTGGGCAGCGCCTCCGACACCCCCAGCAGCACCTTGGAGTTGCGGACCTCCTTGCCCAGCGTGGGCAGCGTGGTCTGCGCGAGGGCGGAGCCGATGAGCCACGCGACCAGGAGCATCGCCACGACGTTGACGAGCGCGCCGCCGGTCGCGTCCAGGGCGCGGGCCGGCGACCAGGTGATGTACCGGCGCAGCTTGCTGCCGAGGTGGGTGGTGAGCGCCTGGCCGACGGAGGCGCAGACGATGACGACGACGACCGCGACGACGGCGGCGGTGGTGCCGACCTCGGAGTTGTCGGTCAGCGCGTCCCAGATGACGGGCAGCACATAGACCGCGACGAGACCGCCGCCCAGGAAGCCGATCACCGACAGGATGCCGACGACGAAGCCCTGGCGATAGCCGACGATCGCGAACCACACGGCGGCGACCAGCAACAGGATGTCCAGCACGTTCACCGCTTCTAGCCTCGCCTCGTCACTTCGCGGTCCCCACGGTCGGCTTCGGAGGTCCGCCCTGCCGCGCAGCGGCGATCGAACACAGCGTTCCCCCCGGGTAGACACAACACGGCGCCCACCTTGTCATGAGCGCCAGTCGAGCGGGACTTGCTTCTCGCGGTCCCATGGCCGCTCCCAGCCCGCGTAGTGCAGCAGGCGGTCGATGATCCCCGCCGTGAACCCCCACACCAGGGCGGATTCGACCAGAAAAGCCGGACCTCGGTGGCCGCTGGGGTGAACGGTGGTGGCGCGGTGGGCGGGATCCGTGAGATCCGCCACGGGAACGGTGAAGACGCGCGCGGTCTCGTTCGGATCGACCACCCCGACCGGGGTCGGCTCGCGCCACCAGCCCAGCACCGGGGTGACGACGAAGCTGCTGACCGGGATGTACAGCTTGGGCAGCACGCCGAAGAGCTGGACGCCGGCCGGGTCGAGGCCGGTCTCCTCCTCGGCCTCGCGGAGAGCGGCCCGCAGCGGCCCGTCGGCCTTCGGGTCGCCGTCTTCCGGGTCGAGGGCACCGCCCGGGAAGGACGGCTGCCCGGCGTGCGAGCGCAGCGAACTCGCCCGCTCCATCAGCAGCAGTTCGGGACCGCGCTCGCCCTCACCGAACAGGATCAGTACGGCGGACTGCCGCCCCGCGCCGTTCTCCGGCGGCAGGAAGCGGCTCAGCTGGAGCGGCTGCACCGTCTCCACCGCGTGCACCACCGGATCGAGCCAGCCGGGCAGGCCCTCCTTGCTGAGCGCCACCGGGCCGCCCTGTGTATCGCTTGCGCGCGTCATCGCCACCCCCGTCGTCCTGCACTGCCCAACGCGGGACGGCACCGAGATCGTTCCTGAGGGCTCATCCGGCCCCCAGCGGCGGCGCCGGCTTGCCGCCCGCGTCCAGATACGCCTGCGGAGGCTTCAGACGCTGGCCCGGGAAGCCGCCCTTCTCGTACTTGAGCAGCTTCTTCGCCTTCTCCGGGTCCGTCTCGCCCTCGCCGTACGCCGGGCAGAGCGGGGCGATGGGGCAGGCGCCGCAGGCGGGCTTGCGGGCGTGGCAGATCCGCCGGCCGTGGAAGATCACGTGGTGCGAGAGCATCGTCCAGTCGCTCTTGGGGAAGAGCGCGGCGACAGCGGCCTCGATCTTGTCCGGCTCGGTCGCCTCGGTCCACCGCCAGCGCCGCACCAACCGCTGGAAGTGCGTGTCCACGGTGAGGCCGGGGCGGCCGAAGGCGTTGCCGAGCACGACGAACGCGGTCTTGCGGCCCACGCCGGGCAGCTTCACGAGGTCTTCGAGCCTGCCGGGGACCTCGCCGCCGAAGTCGGCCACGAGGGCCTTCGACAGCCCCATCACCGACTTGGTCTTGGCCCGGAAGAAGCCGGTCGGGCGGAGGATCTCCTCGACCTCCTCGGGGTCGGCGGCGGCCAGGTCCTCGGGCGTCGGGTACTTGGTGAAGAGCGCCGGGGTGGTCTGGTTGACGCGGAGGTCGGTGGTCTGGGCGGACAGCACGGTGGCCACCAGCAGTTGGAAGGGGTTCTCGAAGTCCAGCTCCGGGTGGGCGTACGGATAGACCTCGGCGAGCTCGCGGTTGATCCGGCGGGCCCGGCGGACGAGGGCGGTGCGGGACTCGTCCTTCGGAGGCTTCGAAGCCTCCGTGGGCGTCGAAGCCGCCTTCTTCACCGGAGCCGTGTTTTTCACAGGCTTCTTTGTCACTTTTGCCGCTTTCTTTCCGCCGGTGGGGATCTGTTCGCCCACAGCAGAATCCCGACGTACAACCACCCGTCCAGCCCCCTTGGCCTGTGCTCTCACCGGCGATTTGGACACCCGGCCAGCCTAAAGCCCGGCACTGACATCCGCCCCGGACCCGGAAGATCGGCCCCCGATTGGACCCCTGCCGCGTACCTCCGCAGACCTGTGCGGCATCCTTGTGACAGATCACACTGTTTGGACCGTCCGGCAAAATGGGGAGCACGGTCCCCTGGTACGTGGGGGAGTGATCCCCTGAGCAGGTCGACAAGGAGAGAACTCGTGGACGACGTTCTGCGGCGCAATCCGCTCTTCGCGGCGCTCGATGACGAGCAGTCCGCGGAGCTGCGCGCCTCCATGAGTGAGGTGACCCTCGCACGTGGCGACTCCCTGTTCCACGAGGGCGACCCGGGCGACCGGCTCTACGTCGTCACCGAGGGCAAGGTCAAGCTCCACCGCACCTCGCCCGACGGCCGCGAGAACATGCTGGCCGTCGTCGGCCCCGGCGAGCTCATCGGCGAACTGTCGCTCTTCGACCCGGGCCCGCGCACGGCGACCGCCACCGCGCTGACCGAGGTCAAGCTGCTGGGCCTGGGCCACGGCGACCTCCAGCCCTGGCTGAACGCCCGCCCCGAGGTGGCCACCGCACTGCTGCGCGCCGTCGCCCGCCGGCTGCGCAAGACCAACGACCAGATGTCCGACCTGGTCTTCTCCGACGTCCCCGGCCGTGTCGCGCGCGCCCTGCTGGACCTCTCCCGCCGCTTCGGCGTGCAGTCCGAGGAGGGCATCCACGTCGTCCACGACCTCACGCAGGAGGAGCTGGCCCAGCTGGTCGGCGCCTCCCGCGAGACGGTCAACAAGGCGCTCGCCGACTTCGCCCAGCGCGGATGGCTCCGCCTCGAGGCACGCGCGGTGATCCTGCTGGACGTGGAGCGGCTCGCCAAGCGCTCGCGGTAGCCACGTCGTTGACGACGTCAAGGGGGCTCGACTCCCTCGGCTTCATCGAGCGTGAGGGCTCTCTCGGGCAGGTCCCGCCCGCCTTCCGTCCCGTCGTAGCCACCGCCCGGGACCGCGTGCTCGATCTCTTCGGCGCGCGGCTGGACAGCGCGTACCTCTACGGGTCGATTCCGCGCGGCACCGCGCGCGTGGGGCGCAGCGATCTGGATCTGCTCGCCGTGCTGCGCGAGGAGCCCGGCGTGGCGGACCGGGAGGGCGCGCGGACGCTGGGTGAGGCGGTCGACAAGGAGTTCGGGCAGGTCGACGGGGTCGGGATCCTGCTGGTCAGCCGGGCACAGGTACTGAGCGAGCCGGAGCGGTACGACCTGGGGTGGTTCGTCGCGTGCCTGTGCACGCCGCTGCTCGGCGAGGATCTCGCCGAGTACCTGCCGCGCTACCGGCCCGACTCGCTGCTCGCCCGCGAGACCAACGGCGACCTGGCCCTGCTCCTCCCCCGCTGGCACGAGCGGATCGCCGCGGCGGACTCCGCCGACGAGGCCCGGCGGCCCCTCGTACGCTTCATGTCCCGCCGCCTCGTCCGCACCGGCTTCACGCTCGTCATGCCGCGCTGGAACGGCTGGACGAGCGATCTGGCCGAAATGGCCGAGGCGTTCGCCGCGTACTACCCCGCGCGCGGGGAGCAGATGCGGGCCGCCGCCGTCCTCGGCCGCGAGCCGACCGGCGACCCGGACATCCTCACGTCGTACGTCGACGACCTCGGGCCGTGGCTCGCCGAGGAGTACGCGCGCGTGCACGGCGTCAAAGCGCCCCGGCCCAACCCCTAGATGAGGCCGTGCTCCTCCAGGTAGTCCAGCTGGGCCCGTACCGACAACTCCGCCGCGGGCCACAGGGACCGGTCCACGTCCGCGTACACATGGGCGACGACCTCCGACGGCGTGCGGTGGCCGTTCTCCACGGCCGTCTCGATCTGGGCGAGACGGTGGGCACGGTGGGCGAGATAGAACTCCACGGCGCCCTGGGCGTCCTCCAGGACCGGTCCATGGCCCGGCAGGACGGTGTGGACGCCGTCGTCGACGGTGAGGGACCTGAGCCGTCGCAGGGAGTCCAGATAGTCGCCCAGGCGGCCGTCGGGATGCGCCACCACCGTCGTACCGCGGCCCAGGATCGTGTCGCCGGTCACGACCGCCCGGTCGGCCGGGAGATGGAAGCACAGGGAGTCCGAGGTGTGCCCGGGCGTCGGTACGACCCTCAGCTCCAGGCCGCCGACCGTCACCGCGTCCCCAGCCGCCAGCCCCTCTTCGCCCAGCCGCAGCGCCGGGTCCAGGGCCCGCACGTTCGTGCCCGTCAGCTCGGCGAAACGGGCGGCGCCTTCGGCGTGATCGGGGTGACCGTGCGTCAGCAGCGTCAGAGCGATGCGCTTGCCGGCCTTCTCGGCGGCGTCCAGGACGGTGCGCAGATGGCTCTCGTCCAGTGGACCCGGATCGACCACCACGGCCAGTTCGGAGTCGGGCTCCGACAGGATCCACGTATTGGTGCCGTCCAGGGTCATCGCCGAGGCATTGGGCGCAAGGACGTTGACGGCCCGTGGGGTGGCGGGTCCCGAGAGAACCCCACCCCTCGGCTGGCCGGGGAGGGCGGCTGCGTCGGTCATGCGGAGGTTCCTCCCGTCAGGCTGGGCAGCACGTCAGGTCGCCGGTCGGAGACCGGCGCAGCGCCCCGAAGCCTGCGGAGCAGTGCGAGGGGCGCACGAGAAACGGGGTCCCCACCCCTCGGCTGGCCGGGGAGGGCGGCTGCGTCCGTCATGTGAGGGGATCCTCCGGGGCGTGCGGGGCGGCGGTCCGGTTCAGGGGTGGGGCTGCGGCGGGCGTCATGCTTCAGGGCCCGCCCGTGGGGATGTGCTTCGTGAACTCGTCGTGGCCCGGCCAGGACAGCACGATCTCGTCGTCCTGGAGGCGGGCCTTGGCCAGGACAGGGGTCATGTCACGGTCGGGCGCGGCGGCGAGCGCCGCGGCGGCCGTGGCGTACGGGGACAGCTGACGCAGGGTCGCGATGGTGGGCGGCATCATCAGCAGCTCGCCCTTGTCGTACGACGCGGCGGCGTCGGCCGGTGCCGTCCACACCGTGCGGTCGGCCTCCGTGGAGACGTTCCGGGTGCGCTGGCCCTCAGGCAGGGCCGCCACGAAGAACCAGGTGTCATAGCGGCGGGGTTCGAACTCCGGGGTGATCCAGCGGGTCCAGGCGCCCAGCAGATCCGAGCGCAGGACCAGGCCACGGCGCTCCAGAAACTCCGCGAACGACAGATCCCGGGCGACCAGGGCGGCACGGTCCGCCTCCCAGTCGTCGCCGGTGGTGTCACCGACGACCGAGTCGGGGGTGGGGCCCGCGAGAAGGACGCCTGCCTCCTCGTACGTCTCCCGTACCGCCGCGCAGACGATCGCCTGGGCCTCCGTGGTCTCGTCGACGCCGAGTCTGTCCGCCCACCACGCGCGCGTGGGGCCCGCCCAGCGGATGTGGTGGTCGTCGTCCCGCGGGTCGACACCGCCGCCCGGATAGGCGTACGCGCCTCCGGCGAAGGCCATGGAGGCGCGTCTGCGCAGCATGTGGACGACAGGGCCGGCGTCGGTGTCCTTCAGGAGCATGACGGTGGCCGCGCGCCGCGGGGTGACCGGGGTGAGGGTTCCTTCCGCGAGGGCGCGGATCAGGGCCGGCCACTCCTGGGGATACCACTGCCCGTTTGCCATGGGCGGAGGGTATCCCGGGGTGGGCTGATGTTCGAGATGTACCCGGTGCCGTTACGGCACCAGCTCCACCTGGACCTCGACCTCCACCGGCGCGTCCAGCGGCAGCACCGCCACGCCCACCGCACTGCGCGCGTGCACGCCCTTGTCGCCCAGGACCGCGCCAAGGAGTTCACTCGCGCCGTTGAGGACGCCCGGCTGGCCGGTGAAGTCCGAGGCCGAGGCGACGAAGCCGACGACCTTCACCACGCGCGCGATGCGGTCCAGGTCACCCACGACGGACTTGACCGCGGCGAGGGCGTTCAGCGCGCACGTGCGGGCGAGCTCCTTGGCCTCCTCGGGCGTGACCTCCGCACCCACCTTGCCGGTGACCGGAAGCTTGCCGTCCACCATCGGGAGCTGGCCGGCGGTGTAGACGTACACACCACTGAGCACGGCCGGCTGGTACGCGGCGAGCGGCGGGACGACCTCCGGCAGGGTCAGGCCGAGCTCGGCCAGCTTGGTCTCGACCGCGCTCACTGCTTCTCCCGCTTCAGGTAGGCCACCAGCTGCTCGGGGTTGTTCGGCCCGGGCACGACCTGGACGAGCTCCCAGCCGTCCTCGCCCCAGGTGTCCAGAATCTGCTTCGTGGCGTGGACGAGCAGCGGCACGGTTGCGTATTCCCACTTGGTCATGGGGCCGACTGTATCCGCTGCCGCGCGAGCCCTCGCGCGCACGTTGTCCACAGCCTCCGGCGTACTCCGGTGGCCGTTTGGTTAGGCTCGAATATGTGAGCAGGCTCCAGGTCGTCAGCGGCAAGGGCGGAACCGGTAAGACCACGGTGGCCGCCGCACTCGCGTTGGCCCTCGCCACCGAGGGGAAGCGCACGCTTCTCGTCGAGGTCGAGGGCCGGCAGGGCATCGCACAGCTCTTCGAGGCGGAGGCGCTGCCTTACGAGGAGCGCAAGATCGCCGTCGCTCCCGGGGGCGGGGAGGTGTACGCACTCGCCATCGACCCCGAACTGGCCCTGCTGGACTACCTCCAGATGTTCTACAAGCTGGGCGGCGCGGGCCGGGCCCTGAAAAAGCTCGGCGCCATCGACTTCGCCACCACCATCGCCCCGGGCCTGAGGGACGTACTCCTGACCGGCAAGGCATGCGAGGCCGTGCGCAGGAAGGACAAGGCCGGGCGGTTCGTCTACGACTACGTCGTCATGGACGCGCCGCCCACCGGACGCATCACCCGCTTCCTGAACGTCAACGACGAGGTGGCCGGGCTCGCGAAGATCGGCCCGATACACAATCAGGCGCAGGCCGTGATGCGGGTGCTGAAGTCCAAGGAGACGGCCGTCCACCTGGTGACGCTGCTCGAGGAGATGCCCGTACAGGAGACCGTGGACGGGATCTCCGAGCTGCGGGGAGCGCGGCTGCCGGTAGGGCGGATCATGGTCAACATGGTGCGGCCCGAGGTGCTGGACGCGGCCGATCTGGATCTCGTACGAGCCGTGCCGCGGACCTCGGTCGCCAGGTCGCTGTCCGCGGCCGGACTCGGCGGCGCGCGGCGCGGCGGAAACGCCGAGAAGCTGGTCGATCCGCTGCTGGCGCAGGCCGAGGAGTACGCCGAGCGGCACGCGTTGGAGCACGAACAGCGGGCCGTCCTGAGCGAACTGGGCCTGCCGCTGCACGAACTGCCGCTGCTCGCCGAGGGCATGGACCTGGCGGGCCTGTACGAACTTGCCACGGAGTTGCGGGAACAGGGGATGTCATGAGTCCGGACCACTCGGCCCACACGCACGACACCGCCCGCCACCACCTCTCCCCCGCGCGCATGCTCGACGTCGATCCGCTGATCGACGATCCGAAGACCCGCATCGTGGTGTGCTGCGGCTCGGGCGGGGTCGGCAAGACGACCACGGCGGCGGCGCTGGGGCTGCGTGCCGCCGAGCGCGGCCGGAAGGTGGTCGTCCTCACCATCGACCCGGCCCGCCGGCTCGCCCAGTCCATGGGCATCGACTCCCTCGACAACGTGCCGCGCCGGGTGAAGGGCGTGGACGGCGAGGGTGAGCTGCACGCCATGATGCTGGACATGAAGCGCACCTTCGACGAGATCGTCGAGGCGCACGCGGACCCCGAGCGGGCGGCCGCGATCCTGGGCAACCCCTTCTACCAGTCGCTCTCGGCGGGCTTCGCGGGCACGCAGGAGTACATGGCGATGGAGAAGCTGGGGCAGCTGCGGGCGAAGGACGAGTGGGATCTGATCGTCGTCGACACGCCCCCGTCCCGTTCCGCGCTGGACTTCCTGGACGCGCCCAAGCGGCTCGGCTCCTTCCTGGACGGCCGCCTGATCCGGCTGCTGACGGCGCCGGCGAAGCTGGGCGGCCGCGCCGGGATGAAGTTCCTGAACGTCGGCATGTCGATGATGACCGGCACTCTCGGCAAGCTGCTCGGCGGACAGCTCCTGAAGGACGTACAGACGTTCGTGGCCGCGATGGACACGACCTTCGGTGGCTTCCGTACGCGCGCGGACGCGACGTTCAAGCTGCTGCAGGCGCCCGGGACGGCGTTCCTGGTGGTCGCGGCGCCAGAGCGGGACGCGCTGCGGGAGGCGGCGTACTTCGTGGAGCGGCTGGCCGCAGAGGACATGCCGCTGGCGGGCCTGGTGCTCAACCGGGTCCACGGCAGCGGCGCCACCCGGCTGTCGGCCGAGCGGGCGCTCGCCGCCGCGGAAAATCTTGATCTCGTGGGCGAGCCCGTGGGTGACCCCGCCGCGGAAAATCTTGAAGAGCCCCGCATTGTCGATCAGGAGGGCGGGAAAGCTGGACTTCGTAACTCTCCCGACACGTACGGCAGTTCAGAATCTCCCGCTCCCGCAACACCAGCGCCGGCCGAAGGCTCCCCCGCCGATACCGCCGACCAGGACCCGGAGCGCTCCGTCGACCAGCTCACCGCAGGCCTGTTGAGGCTGCACGCCGAGCGTATGCGGCTGCTCTCCCGCGAGCAGCGCACACGTGATCGCTTCACCGCACTCCACCCCGAGGTGGCGATGGCCGAAGTGGCCGCGCTGCCCGGCGACGTACACGACCTCGCGGGGCTGCGGGACATCGGGAACCGGCTCGCGGCCAACCGGCCGGAGCTGCCGAGCAGTGACTGAGGGACCCCCCTGAAGGGGTGGCCTCAGCTCACGGCCGCGTAGTTCTCGTACACCTCGTCGTCGTCGAGGGGCAGGATGCCGGCCCCCCGCTCGTACTCCGTCCGCGCGGTCTCCAGCAGTCGGCGCCAGGAGGTCACGGTGGGCCGCCTGCGCAGCAGTGCGCGGCGCTCCCGCTCGGTCATTCCTCCCCACACGCCGAACTCGACGCGGTTGTCCAGCGCGTCGGCAAGGCACTCGGTCCGCACCGGACATCCGGTGCACACCGCCTTGGCCCTGTTCTGCGCTGCTCCTTGAACGAACAGTTCGTCCGGATCGGTAGTGCGACAGGCCGCCTGCGCACTCCAGTCGGTTACCCAGCCCATACCGGCGCCGTCCTCTCCCGAATCGAGGCTCCCCCACGGCGGCAGCGGCATATTCACCGCCGCCAGTTGAGGACGTTACGGAAGGTGGGCACAGCGCAACACCCCCAGCGGGCCCAATCTTGAATGGCCCGAACGGACTATGGGTAAGCGGCAGATCACCCGGGGGAGTGAGGTGGCGACATGCGTGATCATCCCGGCAAACCGGGACAGTTCTCCTGAGTCACAACGGACGCCGAGTGACACACAAGGCGGATTCGGGCACGCGCCTACAAAAAAGTTGGGCTACTTCCGGAACGATTCGGGGTCGCCGGACGTATTGATACGTGACCTCACTGCTGTGACAGTTGAGAGCAGCTTAGGCCAAGGCCTGTCGGCGTGTCCGGCGAATGAGAAGGTAGGCGGTCGGCGTTGCCATGCCGTGATCCGGACGGGCTCGGGACACTTGTGTGTACCCCTGTATGTGACGGGTTCGAACCTCTCGGGACCCACCGGTCCCTCGGATCGGACTCAAGTACGGATTAGGCTGCCCTCATGCGAAAGAAGCGCTCGGGTGGTGGGCTGTCGCCCACGCAGGAGGCCGCAAAGTTCCTCGGTGTCAGTGTGCTCGCGGGAGCCGTGCTGGCCGGCATCGCGCTGCCGGCGTTCGGCGCGCTGGGGCTGGCCGCGAAGGAATCGGTCGAGGGGTTCGACAAGATCCCGGCCAACCTCAAGCAGCCACCGCTGAGCCAGCGCACCACCATCCTCGACGCCAACGGCGACCAGATGGCCACGGTCTACTCCCGTGACCGCACGGTGGTCGACCTCAAGGGCATCTCGCCGTACATGCAGAAGGCGATCGTCGCGATCGAGGACTCGCGCTTCTACCAGCACGGCGCGGTCGACCTGAAGGGCGTCCTGCGCGCGCTGAACCGGAACGCGCAGAGCGGCGGCGTCGCCGAGGGCGCGTCCACGCTCACCCAGCAGTACGTGAAGAACGTCTTCGTGGAGGAGGCCGGCGACGACCCGACGAAGGTCGCCCAGGCCACCCAGCAGACCCTCGGCCGCAAGATTCAGGAGCTCCAGTACGCGATCCAGGTCGAGGAGGAGCTCGGCAAGAAGAAGATCCTCGAGAACTACCTGAACATCACGTTCTTCGGTCAGCAGGCGTACGGCGTCGAGGCGGCCGCCCGGCGGTACTTCTCCAAGTCCGCCAAGGACCTCAACCTCCAGGAGTCGGCCCTCCTCGCCGGCATCGTCCAGTCCCCCAGCCGGTACGACCCGGTCAACGACGAGGCCGAGGCCACCAAGCGGCGCAACACCGTGCTCCAGCGCATGGCCGACGTCGGCGACGTCTCCCAGGCGGAGGCCGACAAGGCCAAGGAGGCACCGCTGGGGCTGAAGGTCAGCAAGCCGAAGAACGGGTGCATCACGGCGGTCAAGGGCGCCGGCTTCTTCTGCGACTACGTGCGCGAGGTGTTCCTGAGCGACAAGACCTTCGGCAAGACCAAGGAGGCCCGGGCGAAGATCTGGAACCAGGGTGGTCTGACGATCCGTACGACGCTCGACCCGCAGGCCCAGGAGTCGGCCCAGCAGTCGATCAAGGATCACGTGTACAAGACCGACGAAGTGGCGACCGCCGCCACCATCGTCGAGCCGGGCACCGGCAAGATCCTGGCGATGGGCCAGTCGCGCCCGTACGGCTTCGGCAAGAACGAGACGCAGATCAACCTCTCCGTGAACCGGGCGATGGGCGGCGGCGCGGGCTATCAGCCCGGTTCGACGTTCAAGCCGATCGTTGCGGCGGCCGCGCTTGAGGGCGGTATGCCGGCGAACAAGACGTATGCGGCGCCGTACGAGATGAACTACCCGAGCCCGATCCAGCAGTGCGACGGCAAGGTCTACCGCAACGACGGGCCCGACCCGGTCAAGCTCACCAACGAGAACGAGACCGAGGTGGGCCCGTACTCCATGGAGGAAGCGACGGCGAAGTCCGTCAACACCTACTACGTGGAGATGATCGCCGACATCGGCACCTGCCCGGTGGTCGAGATGGCCAAGAAGATGGGCGTCCAGAGGGCGGACGGCTCGAAGATGGACCAGGGTCCGGCGATCGCGCTGGGCACCCAGGAGATGTCCCCGCTGACCATGGCCGCCGGTTACGCGACCTTCGCCTCGCGCGGGATGTACTGCACACCGGTCGCCATCGAGTCCATCAGCCAGCGGATCGGTGGAAAAACCAAGTCGCTCGACGTCCCGAAGTCGACCTGCTCGCGCGCCATGTCCGAGAACACGGCCGACACCATCAACACGCTGCTGAAAGGCGTGGTCGAGGACGGTACGGGTACCCAGGCCGGACTCGGCAGCCGCCCGAGCGCCGGTAAGACCGGTACGACGGACGAGCGTTACGCCGCCTGGTTCGTGGGCTACACGCCCAACATGGCCGGTGCCGTCTGGGTCGGCGACCCCGCGCATGACCGGCGGATGACCGACATCAGCATCGGCGGCGTCAAGCACGACAAGGTGTTCGGTGGTGAGGTCCCCGGCCCCATCTGGCGGGACATGATGACCGGCGCGCTGGCGGACAAGGAAGCGCCCCCGTTCAACCTCGTCGACATCCCTGAGGCCGACACGGGCCGCGGGGACGGCGACGGCGACGGTGATGGGAACGGCAACGAAGACGGTGACAACGGCGACGAGAACGGCGGCCTCATCGGCGGTCTGATCGGTGGCGGCAACGGCGGCGGCGACGCCGAACCGACGCCTTCCTTCTCCATCCCGGAGAACCTCTTCGAGGGGCAGGACGGCGGGAACAACGGGAACGGCAATGGGGGGAACTGGCCCTGACGGGTCGGTTGTTCCGGCAGTTCCCTTACGACAATGGGGGCGCCCCTTTTTCGAAGGGGCGCCCCCATTGTCGTAAGGCCGCCGGGACGGCTGTCGACCTGTCGCCGCAGGAGCGGCTGCTGTCAGCCCCGTCCCGTCAGCCCGCGAGCAGCTTCTTGACCGCGGCGGCGACCCGGCCGCCCTCCGCCTGCCCGGCGACCTTCGGGTTCACGATCTTCATCACGGCGCCCATGGCGCGCGGCCCCTCGGCGCCCGCCGCCCTGGCCTCCTCGACGGCCTGCGCGACGATCTGCTCCAGCTCCGCGTCGCCGAGCTGCTTGGGCAGGTACGCGGCGAGCACCTCGCCCTCCGCCTTCTCCCGCTCGGCCTGCTCGGGGCGACCGCCCTGCGCGAAGGCGTCGGCGGCCTCGCGCCGCTTCTTCGCCTCGCGGGTGATCACCTTCTGCACCTCGTCGTCGGAGAGCTCGCGCTTCTCCTTGCCCGCGACCTCCTCCTTGGTGATCGCGGAGAGCGTCAGCCGGAGCGTCGAGGAGCGGAGCTCGTCGCGCGCCTTGATCGCGGTGTTGAGGTCATCCTGGAGCTTCGACTTGAGGTTGGTCATGCGTTTGATTGTCGCAGGTACGGGACGACCGACGCCCGTCGATTTAGCGGGAGGGCGGGCGCGGTCGGCCGAGGGCTCGGCGCAGGGAACCGCCGCGGTCTGACACGATGGTTGTATGCGCGCGCGATACGGAGTCCCCCTGGGAATCGCGGCGGCTGGTGCCGCCGGTCTGGTCTATGCGGCGGGTGTCGAGACCCGCTCCTTCCGTCTGAGGCGGGTGACCGTCCCGGTCCTGCCTGCCGGGATGCGGCCGCTGCGCATGCTCCAGGTCTCCGACATCCACATGGTGAGGGGACAGCGCAAGAAGCAGCGCTGGCTGCGCTCGCTGGCCGGTCTGCGCCCCGACTTCATCCTCAACACGGGTGACAACCTGTCCGACCCGGAGGGCGTCCCCGAGGTGCTGGACGCGCTGGGCCCGCTGATGGAGTTCCCGGGCGCGTACGTCTTCGGCTCCAACGACTACTACGGCCCCACCCTCCGCAACCCCGGCCGGTACTTGACCGAGAAGCTCCGGGGCAAGCACGGCCTCAACGGCAACCCGCCGGTCGTGGGCGCCGTCCACAACCCGTGGGAGGACATCCGGGACGGCTTCGACGCGGCGGGCTGGCTGAACCTGACGAACACGCGCGGCACGCTGAAGATCGAGGGCGCGGCGGTCGAGCTGACGGGACTGGACGACCCGCACATCAAGCGGGACCGGTACGAGCGGGTGGCCGGCGGCCCCTCCGGCGACGCCGACTTCTCGATGGGCGTGGTGCACGCACCGTATCTGCGCGCGCTGGACGCGTTCGCGGCGGACGGCTATCCCCTGATCCTCGCGGGCCACACACACGGCGGCCAGCTGTGCATCCCCTTCTACGGCGCCCTGGTCACCAACTGCGACCTGGACACGGAGCGGGTGAAGGGGCTGTCCACGCATCAGGCGGAGGGCCGTACGGCGTATCTGCATGTGTCGGCGGGGTGCGGGACGAGCAGGTACGCGCCGGTACGGTTCGCGTGCCCGCCGGAGGCGACGTTGTTGACGCTGGTGGGGCGGGAGTAGGACGGGCAGGAGGCAGGAGGCAGGAGGCGGGAGCAGGGTGCGGGAGGCGGGAGCAGGACGGGAGCAGCAGGCAGGAGTAGGACGGGAGCAGCAGCGGTGACGGCGGCGATGACCGAGTAACCCACATAGCCCACCCATATCGCCCGTTTTGCCCACGCTCCTTAGCGTGAGGGCATGACCGCCCCGATACCCAGGGACATCCCGGACCTGCCCGCGATTCCCGGAGTGCCCGCGCTGCTGCCCTCGCACGTCCCCGCCACAGCGGTGGTGCCTCCCGTACGGCGCCCGGTGGCCGCCGTGTTCCGGCTGCTGGTCGCCCTGATCGCGGCCGGAGCCGTAGCCATCGACCTGGCCCTGGGCAGCCCGCTCCGGGTGCTGAGCTACTTCACGATCCAGAGCAACATCCTGCTGGCCCTGGTCCTCACCCTCGCGGCCCGCCGCTCCTGGACCGCCCGCCGCCCGCTGCCGTCGGCCCTGACCGGCGCGGCACTCCTCTACGTCGCGGTCACCGGCCTCGTCCACCACCTGCTGCTGGCGAACGCCGCGAGCCCGTTCTCAATGACCGACGAGATGGCGGCACCGACGGGCATACAGGCGATCACCAACCAGGTACTGCACACGGCGACGCCGATCGCGGCGGTCCT
Organism: Streptomyces sp. NBC_00457; assembly: GCF_036014015.1. Lineage (NCBI taxonomy): Bacteria > Bacillati > Actinomycetota > Actinomycetes > Kitasatosporales > Streptomycetaceae > Streptomyces > Streptomyces sp. NBC_00457. The sequence continues at coordinate 5,014,047 of NZ_CP107905.1, forward strand.
GGACTGGCTGCTGCTGACGGCACCCGGCCACCTGCACCTGCGCCAGGCGGCGACGTGGCTCCTCTACCCGCTCGCCTACCTGGCGTTCTCCCTCACCCGGGGCGAGCTGATCGTGCCCGGCACGCCGGCCCGCTACCTCTACCCCTTCCTCGACGTCGGCCACCACGGCTACAAGAGCGTCCTCGGCAACGCCCTCCTCCTCGGCCTCGCCATCTACGCCCTGGCCGTCCTCCTGACAGCCCTCGACCACATCCGCCCGAACCCCCTCCGCCATCGCCCCCGCCACCGCACGAAAACCGGATTTCGTCTCCAGCCACCAGTGGGCTAAAGTAAACGACGTCGCCGCCACGAGCAGCGACGATCGGGGTGTAGCGCAGCTTGGCAGCGCGCTTCGTTCGGGACGAAGAGGTCGTGGGTTCAAATCCCGCCACCCCGACAGTGAAGTACCAGGTCAGGGGCCTGATCCGCAGCGCGGGTCGGGCCCCTGAGTGGTTCCTGGAGATCGCTTGGGAGAAATCTGGGAGAAGATCTTGGTCGCCTTCTCCCAGGAGCAGTCTCCAGTGCCGCAGGAAGAGCGGCGCTCGAGCGCCCTCGGACCTGCGCGTTCGCGAATCCAGGGCTCGTAGCTGACCAGGAACACCGCGGCGGGCCGCCCCAACGGTCGTTAGGAACACCGCACATGGCAGGTCATCGCTCAGCGTCTCCCCACGACCACGCCCGTGCGCTCGCCCAGCGGGTACGTGCGTTAAGGGAAGACCGTGGGTGGACGCGGGAACGGCTGGCGGAGGAGGCAGGCATCGCCGTCGGGACGCTGGGCCGCCTGGAGAGCGAGGGAGCGATCCAGCCAGGTTTCCTGACCGTTGGCGCAGTGGCCGAGGCTCTTGCGGTCTCTCTCGATGATCTGTTCCGGGCGACCCAGGTCGCGCCCGTCACGCCCGGTCTCTGGTCAGCCGGATACGAAGGGCGGGACATCGAGTCGTTCGTCGCCTCGCTCGTCGAGAGCCGCATCAGTGTCGTGGCGGACGTACGGCTCACCCCGATCAGCCGCAAGAAGGGCTTCAGCAAGACCCGCCTCGGGGAGGCTCTAGCCGAAGCCGGCATCGAGTACACGCACCTGCGTGGCCTGGGGAATCCCAAGGACAACCGGGAGCCCTTCTGGGACGGCCGCGTCGAAGTGGGCCGAGCGCGCTTCCGCGGCCTGCTGCGGTCCGAGGAGGCGCAGTCCGACCTCGATCGCCTCGCGGAACACGCCCGGTCGTCGCGAGTCGCGGTGCTGTGCTTCGAGAAGGACGAGAGCCGCTGCCACCGGCAGGTCGTCCTGGAAACGGTTCGCAGCCGGGTCTCAGTGCCGGTGGATCCCCTGGCCTGACTTCGTCCCCGGCTTTCGCACGCGCCCTTGCCAGCGGTGCATGCCTCTCTTCCAATCGGATCGGGGAGACCGATGGAGGGGGCATGCCATGGCGTCGTCGGCATTCGGGAAACGGCAACGCGCACGGATCATGATCACGGTCAAGACGTATCCAGAGCTGTCCAACAAGTACCGCGAGACCAGCTGCGTGGCCGGCATACGCCTGGACCAGGGCGAGCCGCAGCACGTACGGCTCTTCCCGGTGCCCTTCCGACTCCTGAGCGAGGAAGCCCAGTTCTCCAAGTACTCGATCATCGAAGTCGACGTCGAACCGCACCGCCCGGAGCGAGACTCCCGCCCAGAGAGCTTCCGGCCCGACCTCGACACGTTGGAGATCGTGGGTGAGGTACCGTCCGACGGCGGCTGGAAGAAGCGGTACCGGCATGTGGAACCGCTGGTCGCCCCGTCGCTCTGCGCCATCAAACGGGATCAGGAGAAGCGAGGAACGTCCCTCGGCGTCTTCCAACCCGCCGAGATCACCCGCTTCCGGCTGGACCCCGCCGAGCCCTGGTCCATCTCCAAGGCCGCCTTTGCCGACCAACTGGACCTGTTCGAGCAGGAGCTGAATCCGCTGGAGTGGGTGCCGCTCGACTTCCGCTACAGCTTCCGCTGCGCCGACGACGACTGTCCGACCCACGACATGGGGCTGAAGGACTGGGAGGCCGGCCAGTCGTACCGCAAGTTCCTGCGCAAGTACGGCGAGCGTGGGGTCCGTGAGGCACTGCGCGACACTTGGTACGACCGGATGTGCGCCCCGAACCGGGCCGTCCACTTCTTTGTCGGCAACATCGCGGCCCATCCCAAGACCTTCATGCTGCTGGCCGTCTTCTACCCGGAGCGGAAGGTCGTCGAGTACGTACAGGACAGTCTGTTCGGTGAGTGACGCGCTCCTGCGGGAGATTCAGGCGGACTTGCTGTTTTGCTGCGCGTCGCTCACTTCTGACACCCCCGACTGCTTCAGAAATCGGGGCACCTTCTTCAAGCGGGGCTCCCGGCCGAAGAACGCCCGTGGCTGGCGGTGAACTCGAAGGGCACCTGATCTTCCACGAGGCGAGCCACTCGTCCTGGGAACAGCATGTCTTTCGGCCGTTGCTGTCGGCGCACTGGCTAAAGCTGTCGTGTGCACAGGACTTCGAAAGTCCTGTGCACACGACGAAGCACCCATGGAAAGCAAGCCCCTTTGAGGCCCGTTCAGACGGCCGGAGGGATCCCTGCTGGGGTGCTCAGTTCATCCGCTTCAGGTCCCGGGCGCTCATGCCGAACAGCACATTCGGCTGCGCGTACTTGAAGGTGTAGCCGGCGACGAGAGCGGCGGCGATGAACTCGCCATTGGTGACGTACCTGCCGGTTGCCCGCTCCATCACGTGTTTCACGCTGTAGCTGCTGGCGGCAGGGGTCCTGATCGGCGTGATGTTCTCGCGCAGCCACGCGGCCGTCTCCATCACCATGGCCACGCCTCCAGCCAACTCCTCGCGGCCGGCAGCGAGGTCGGTCCGGCGCTGCTCGGCCGTCTTGCGAAGGGGATCGAAGACGCCGATGCCGAAGGAGTTGAGCCGCGGATGCTGCTGCATCACCTCGGCCAAGGCAGTGATCTGTCGTCGGGCCTCCAGATACGCCGTTCCGCTGGCTGTCTGGTGGGCGTGAATCTCAGCCTTGTGGCGACGGTTCCTGGTCATCGTGCGCTCCATCTGGCGGGACGCCCCACGTCCACCCCGCAGCGGATACTTGGATGACCTGGCGGAACGCTGCTGCGCGATTCGGGGAACCTTGTCTTCGCCGCCACGATGGACGTGGGCCACCATGACTCGGAGCGGGCAGGCGCGATCTGCCATGCGCAGCATACGCCCCAGCCCAGCACCGTCCCACCAATTCGGGGCAATTCGCCGACGCCATACCAGTACCAGTACCGAGGCCACCGATCCGCACACGTCGCGCGTCAGACGGGCTCCATTCGAGGTAACCGGAGCCCGTCTCCCGACCATCAGGCCATCGTCGTGGCACGAGCGCGCAGCAGCCGATCGAGTACGGCGACCGGCGAGCGCGGGTTCAGGTCTCGACGGACGTCGAGCGCTGCTTCCCACTGCACGGTCAGGCCGGCCTTGAGACGCTCACGCATGCCAGGGGTCACGTGGGCGTAGCGCGCCGAGACCGAGCCGTCGATGTGGCCCATGCGCTCGTCCATCAGCACCTTCTCGGTGCCGAGGTCCTCCATGTGCGTGCGGTGGGAGTGCCGCAGGCCATGCGGGGTGAGCCCCTTGGCGATGGGCAGCCAGCAGGTGTTGGCCCGGCCGTGGGCGTTGCGGCCACGCACTGGGACACCCGGCCAGGGCTCGCCGAGCAGCGGGACCGGGCGGGCCTCCTGAGGTGCCTTCTTCGGGTACCAGCCGGAGGTGGCAGGCGCGAACAGCCACGTGGCGAAGCCATTGCGGCGCCAGTGGGCGGCATTCTCCGTCGGGGTGCCGCCGCGGACGAAGTTCAGCTCGACGATGGCGAGTTCGACGCGGGCGCGGGTGTCCTCCTGTACGCGTTCGGGGTGGTTGAGCACGTTGGACACCGTGCCGGTGGAGACGCCTGCGCGGCGGGCGACATCCACGAGCTTGGCACCGGTGTGTCCGCCAGTGCGGGCGGTGCCCTGGCCGCGGAAGACATAACGCTTGCCGTGGCAGAGGCACGGCGTTGGCCTCGTACGGGCAATGTGGTCGGCGACCAGGGCCGACAGCCAGTCCATCGCGTCGATGGTGCGGTAGCTGTCGTCCTTGGGCGGGCAGCGGATCAGCTCGCCCCAGTCCAGCTCGTACAGCTGGTGTTCCACGCGTATGGCGCCGGGCCGGGCGAACTCGGTCTCCAGGCCGACGATTTCGCCCCACCGCATCCCCGTGTAGCCCTTGAGGATCACGGCGACGAACTCGTCGTCGCGGCCGGACAGCAGGGCTGCGCGTTCGGCGATGAGGAGCAGACCGAGCGGGTCGGTGATGACCTTCTCGGGGCCGCGGTCGCGGGAGCGGCCGGCGCGTTTGCCGCGCCCGCGCCGCTTCGCTGCGGGGTTGGAGGCGATGAGGCCCTCGTCCACGGCGTCTTCCAGGATGAGGTGGAGTGTCGAGCGCCACGTCTTGACGCTGGATGCCGCGTAGGCGGCCTTCTCGCGCTTCTCCCAGGTGTCCACGTCCGAGCGGAGGATGCCGGCAAGGGCCTTGCCCTCGAACTCGGGGAGCAGGTGCTCCTCGATGTGGCGCCGGTAGTTCTGCATGGTGGACGCGGCCAGGTCCTGGGCGTCGTACCAGCGGCTGGCGTATTCGCCGAAGGTCTCCTGCCCGGCCGCCGGGTCTCGCCAGGTGCCGCGTCGGACCTTGGCCTCTTCTTCATCGGCGGCATGCTTGGCCTCCCGCTTGGTGGCGAACTTGACCACCGCGCCCGTCGGGTCGACGACGGTGCCGTACTTGCCTTCGCTGACCTTGTACCTGCCGCGCCAGTAGCTGCCGCGCTTCTCGGCGAAGCCCACGCCTTTCGCCCTCTCCTTTCCTGTGGCTGGTGCGTCGTGCTAGGCGGCGGTGCCGTACTGGGACCTTCGGGGCGGTCGGGCTCGAAGACGTGGCGAGACGCCGGACTGACGGACGGCACGCTGAGGTGCTGTGGTCCGCCCGGCATGGGGTATTTGTGACGGGCTGCGCGGTGCTGCCTGCGCCGGCGTCTCCTCGTGGATGCGGATGATCTCGGCGAGGTGGTCCGCGGTGAAGCGGTAGGAGCGGCCGACCCGCGTGTGCGGGATCAGGCGGCGGCGTGCGCGGTCCTTGACCCACCAGGCGGAGCAGCCGAGGGTCTCGGCGATCTCCTCGGGGCGGTAGAGGCGGGGCAAGCGGGCTTCGCCTTCGGCGCGGCGAGGGAGGCGCGCAAGGGCAGCGGGCATCGCGGGGTGGTCCAAGAGGGCGGGGTCCTTACGTGGTGGTGGGCTTACTTGGTCAGCGGTGCTGGGCTCGCCACTTCCAGAGCGCTCGGCCCCTGCAAGAGCACGAGGGGCGAGACGAGAAGGGCTTCGGCGATCGCGACGAGGTCGTCGACGTCGCAGCGCCGCTGGGCACGTTCGATTCGGGACAGCATCGTGTTGGACATCGGACGGCCAAGGGCCGTGACACGGTCGGCCAACTGACGCTGGGCGAGACCGCGTTCGGTACGGAGGATTTCGATGGTGTGAGCGGTCCGTATTCCTGCCGGACCCATTTCCAGAGAACGTGCTGCCATAGCTCCAGTTGTAGCGTGCATTCGCCGGTTTGGTTAACCGGCGATCGTCGGCTATGTTGCGCCCGCTTGGTCAGCGAGCAGGGCGAAATTCCAGTCCCCACTCTGATGTCGCGCGACCTCGCGCAGACGTCTCGATGCACTTCTGACGTGGGGTGTTGTGTTGTAGCTTCGCCGTCGCAAGCGCGTCAACGGCTTCCCGATGTGATGCTTCTGGCTCGGTCGACGGGGCAACTATTTGGTCAACCGGCGATCGTGCCCTACGGTTTTGCTCCCGCCCGTTACCAGCCTGATTTCCTGCGGCCTTTCTGCCGTGAGAGATTGCGCCGGATCGGGCTGGACTTGCGAGACCTGGGTGTGGCTATGTTGACGACACCCGCCGGAACGGCAGTCGGTTCGCAGCGCACTCCGCGCCAACAGCCCGACCCTTCCGTTCGAATCCCGCCCCTATCGACGGTGAGCCGTGGTGTCCGCCCACAGGCCACCGAGTGAGGACCGCCCCGCTCTTGGCACGAATCCGCACCATCAAGCCCGAAGCCTTCGTCTCCGAGTCCTTGGCCGCCGTCTCCCTGACCGCGGAACGCACCTTCCTCGGCCTGCTCACTCAGGCCGACGACCAGGGCCGCCATCGCGACCACGCCGCGATCGTCGCGGGCCAGCTGTGGGTCCTGCGCCCGGAGCACACCCCAGCCGATGTCGAGACGGACCTCGCCCAGCTCGCCGACGCCGGGCTGATCTGCCGCTACAAGGGGCCCGACGACAAGCGATACCTGCACATCGTCACCTGGAGCCGGCATCAGAAAATCAACCGGCCGAGCAAGAGCCGCCTTCCCGCCTGCCCGCACCACGACACTCCAGCCGGAGCCGCGTCGGGCGCCGCAGGGGTCGGCTTCACGGAGCCCTCACTGCCGCCTCACGGAACCCTCCGTGAAGATGCCCGCGAGATGCGTGAGCCCGCACTGAATCCCGGTGCCGATGACGAATCCGCAGGTCAGGGCGGTTTCACGGAGTCCTCCCTGAGGGCTCACGGAGGACTCCAGGAGCCGTCGGTGAAGCCTCACTGTCCGGATCTAGGACCTAGGATCATGGATCTAGGAGATACCCCTTCGGGGGGCGCAAGCGCCCCCGCACCCGACACCGTCTCGGCCAAGCAACTCATCGCCGAGTACGCCGCCGCCTGTGCCCACCGCCCGCCCAAGGACATCCTGGGCCATCTCGGCCGGGAGGTGCACAAGCTGCTCGGCGAGGGCATCGCCCCCGCCCACATCCGAGCCGGGCTCGAACGGCACCGGGCCAAGGGACTGCACCCCCGCACCCTGCCGAGCGTCGTCCATGAGGCCATGAACGCCACACCCACGGCGGCGGTTGTCCACAGGCCGTGGACGAACCCCACCGATGCCGACGCCGCCTACGGAGGTGAACTCTGACCGCCACCCTCACCCGCGAGCCCCACCACGTCGGCCCGCTCGCCAACCGGCTCAACACCATCCTGGCCAGCCGCGGCATCGACCCCACCGCCGCCGCTGCCGAGGAGCCAGCACCCGAACCCATCACCGCCCTGGAGCTGGCGGACGCCCGCATCCCCGCGCGCTACCGCCGCGCCATGGCCGACCACCCCCAGATCGCCGCCTGGGCCGATCAGATCGCCGGTGCAGGACGTCCCGGGCCTGTCGGTCCGGGCATCGCCGAGGGCCCGTCACTACTGATCGCTGGCCCCACCGGCACGGGCAAGACCCACCAGGCGTACGGCGCCGTCCGCGCCCTCCTCACCCGAGGCGTCCGCCTGCGCTGGGAGGCCACTACCTCCGCCGACCTGCACGCGCGGCTCCGTCCCCGCGCCGGCCACGACGGCGAACGGGAACTGCAGACGCTGGCCCGCTGCCCACTGCTGCTCCTGGACGACCTCGGCGCGGCCAAGACCAGCGAATGGACCGAGGAGCTCACCTACCGGCTGATCAACCACCGATATGAGCACATGCTCCCCACCCTCATCACCACCAACCTCCCCACCGCCGAGCTGCGTACCGCGCTCGGCGACCGCGTCGCCTCCCGCCTCGCCGAGATGACCGAACGCGTCATCCTCACCGGCCCTGACCGACGCCGCACCGCGCCCACCGCCTGAACGGCGCGTGCTCCCTCCTCACCGCCCCCGCCCGTCCGCGCTTCCGCATGCCCTCGAACGCGCGGGCCCCTTGGAGAGCCTCTGCATGACACCTGGCACCACCACACTCATCAACGCCAACGACATCGGCATGCCCGCCTTGCCGCACTGGCTCCCTGCGCCTGCGGCCATCGCGGCCCTGATCGTCGTCGCACTGTCCGCCGCATGGTCCCTGCAGCTGTATCGACGAAAGCGGAGCGCTGGACAACGCCGTAGCACCGCCGCGATCCCGGTCGCCGCCATCGCCGCGATCGGCTGCACCGCCTACAGCGCGGACACCAGCTGGCGCTTCGCCGCCGACTACCTCGACATGGGCAGCGCCATCGAGCGCGCCGCGATGTTCGCCGCCGCCGAGCTGGCTCTGTTCGCCACCGCGCTGATGGCCCGGCAGAACCTCAACGGCCCGAAGCAGGCGCCCGGGGTGCCCGGCACCCTCACCTGGGTGATCACCGGCGTGCAGATCGTGCCCGCCTACGCCGAGTCCGGCCCGGTGGGCGGCACCGTGCGGGCCTTCGTCGGCCCGGTCCTGGCGGCGATGCTGTGGCACCTGGCCATGGGCATCGAACTGCGCAACCGCAGCCCGCACGCCGACTCCCACAGCCTGGCCGCCGTCCTCGCCCGGCAGATGCGGGAACGGCTGCTGGCCCGCCTGGGAATCGCCGACCGGGACGCGGACGCCGCCCGGATCATCCGCGACCGCGCCCTCGACCGGGCCGTCACCCTGATTCTCCGGGCAGAGATCATGCCGCCCGACAAGCGCACCAAGTGGCGAGGCCGGCGCCTCACCCGCCGCCTGTACCAGGCGCTGGAGCAAGCCGACGTCGACCGCGACGAACGCCAGGACGAGCTGCTCCTGCGCAAGCTCGCCACCCGCCAACAGGCCCTCGCCCTGGCCACCATCACCCTGCCCGCGCGCTGGCCCGCCCCTACCGCCAGCACGTCGGGCGACGCCACGCCCGCCCGTCCGCAGAGTACGGGAGCGGAACGGGCAGACGAGCCGAGCCGCCAGGCCCGCCAAGAAGGACCGGACAGCGCCACCATCGCACCTTCCGCCAAGGCCGACGTACTTGAGCCCGAGGCAAAAACCGCCATCGCTCCGCCGCCACCGTCCAAGGCGAATCCCAAGCCCAGCGGGCGCAAGACCACCGTTCCCGACGAGGTGCTGTGGGCAACGGCCCGCGCCATCGGCGCCGAACTCGGCACGGTCCCCCGCACCACCCTGGAGGACAAGGTCAGGGCCCGGGGCTACACGATCCAGAAAGACCGCGCCAAGGAAGTCGCCAGGGCCGCCACGGCGGAACTCGAATCCGCCAACAACACCGCCACTGCCCGATAAACGCCACGGCGGAACACCCGGCGTTGGCGGAATGCCGCCCGCCAATGCCGGGCGCTCCGCCAGCTGAAGTTCGCCGCCGCTCTCGCACCACACTGCGGCGCTTCAACTCGGTTACGCCAACAGCCCAGTCATCCACGCCGAGGCGCCTCTCACCACTCTCTCCGGACGATGAACAGCGCTGCTTCCCGGGCTCTACGACCACACACCGCACAACGCCATGGAGACACCTTCCTTGCACGACCAGCACAACGAACAACCCGCCGAGCACCAGAGCCACACTGACACCATCAGCCACACAGCGGCAGCAAGTTGTCGGGTAAGGAGTCCTTACCCGGCCTCCTCCCCTGGGGTGGCGGAGGCACCCGGCGACGAGGGGGCACCGGGATCGGCCGGCCCGGGGGAGCCGACCGAGACGGGAGCCACCAAACCCTCGCCACACGCCGCGCAGACGCCGACGCCGCACCGCCGTCTGCGTCAGCCGCGCCTGCGCGAGCGCCGCGTCCACCCCCGTTACAGCGACAGCGAGTTCACCGACCTCGCCCACGCTGCCGCGCTCAGCCGTATGCAGATCGGCGGCTACGTCGCCGAGGCGTCGCTCGCCGCGGCCCGCGCCGAGGACCCCACGGCGGCGATCGCCGACTACCGCGCCATGGTGCAGGTGCTTATGGCCGCCAACCAGCAGCTCGCCTGGCTCGGCAACAACCTCAACCAGCTCACCTGGCACCTCCACAAGGACGGCGCCTGGCCCGAGCCCGACGTCGTCCACCGGCTTCTGGCCCGCGTCGAAGCATCGATCGGTGACGTGGACACAGCCATCGCCCAGGTCACCGAGGGAAGGCAGGGCCGGTGATACCGAAGATCATCACCGGCAAGGGCAGCACCCGCCGCCTGATCGCCTACCTCTTCGGCAAGGGCACCGCCAACGAGCACGTCGACCCCCACCTGGTCGCGTCCTGGAACGACTTCGCCCCCGACCCTGGCCGCAGCCCCCACCGCGACCCGAAGAAGGTGGAGAAGCAGCTCTACACGCAGCTCGACCAACCGGTGGCCATGCTCGGCCGCCGGGCTCCCCAGACCACGGTCTGGCACTGCCCGGTCCGCGCCGCCCCGGAGGATCCGATCCTGTCGGACGCCCAGTGGGCCGAGATCGCCCGCCGGGTCGTGGCCGCCGCCGGCATCGCCCCCACCGGGGACACCGAAGCCTGCCGCTGGGTGGCCGTACGGCACGCCGAGGACCACATCCACATCGCCGCAACCCTCGTCCGCCAGGACGGACGCCGCCCCAAGCAGGACTACGACATCCGAGCCGTCCAGCGCGAAGCCCGCCAGATCGAAGTCGACTACGGGCTGCGGCGGTTGAATCCGGGCGACGGCACCGCCGCCAAGCGCCCCACCAGCAAGGAGCACTTCAAGGCCAAACGCCTGGGCCAGGACGCCACCTCCCGCGAGATCCTGCGTCGGCGCGTGCGCCGCGCGATCGCCGCCGCCTCCACGGAGACCGAGTTCTTCGCACTCCTGGAGGCATCCGGCGTGGCGGTGCGGCCCAAGACCGAACCGTCCGGAGACGTGACCGGCTACAGCGTCAGCCTGCCCGGCGACGTCAACAAGCAGGGCGAACCCGTCTGGTACGCCGGTTCCACCCTCTCGGGCGACCTGTCCCTCCCGCAGGTCCGCAAACGGCTCACGGTGACCGCTCCCGGACCGGTCACCGTCCCGCCGGGCAGCCCATGGAACCAAGCCACGGCCGCCACCGAACGGATCCTCCACCACCTCACCCACAGCGAGGACGGCGTGGCCCAGGGCCAGCTGGCCGCGCTCGGCGGAGTGCTCGACCTGCTGCCCGTCACAGCCCAGACAGCAGCACGGGCCGAGCTGGAACAGGCCGCCATGGCGTTCGAACGGGCGACTCGCTCCCGCGTCGCCGCCGACCACTCCAGCGCCCGCGCCCTGCGGCGCAGTGTCCAGATGATCTGGAACGACCCCGTGCGGCACGGCGACGGTGCCGGACTGGCGATGCTGGTCGACGTGGCGCTCACCGCGGTCGCCTACGCCGTGCACTGGCACCGCACCCGCCGGCACGCCCAGCAGGAGGCCGCAGCCGAACACGCCCTGGTCCACCTGATGACGGCTCACGCGCAGATCACCGAACCGATCCTGGCCCGCCTCACCGCCCGAGCGCCGGGGGCGCAGACCAAGCACCGCTACGCCTACCACCTGCAACAGGTGGTTCCCGAGCACGCCGAACGCATCCTCAACGACCGAGCCTGGGATGCCCTGACCACCGTGCTCGCCGAGGCGGAGGCCGCGGGTCACAACGTGTCCGCGCTCCTCGACCAGGCCGTTGGTCAACGCACGTTGGAGGATGCCCGCAGTCCCGCTCGCGCCTTGTCCTGGCGGATTCGTCGCCTCGGCGAGCGCCACGTACCGGGCCCTCAGGCCCAGGCAGCCAACGCCCGCGCACAACGCCCGACCTCGCCCCCACTCGCTCCGGAGGTCAAGGGGCACCAGCGCTGATCACGTCGCCACGGACACCACAGGGGCGAGGAGCTCCAATGCCTCCTCCCAGCGGTATCGGTCCGCGCCACCGCCGGCCTTGGGCCGGTGAGGCTCGTACGAGCCGATCAGCACGCCCATCTCGCGCAGCTCGCCCAGGCTCCGGCGGTACGCGGGGTGCGCGGCCTGGGCCGAGTTCAGGTACTGCAGGGACGGTGGTGGGAATGCCCATGCCGTACGCCTCGCACAGGATGCCCAGGGCGAGGGTGTCGGAGATGCCGACGGCCCACTTGCTGACCGTGTTGAAGGTGGCAGGCGCGACAGCGATCGCGTCCGCAGGGGGCGGGCGTCGCCCGGCGTACGCCAGGCCGAGCGGATCGGGTAGCAGGTCTGGGCTTCGATCGCCTCGGTGTCGAGGAAGCCCAGCCCCCGCGGGGTGGCGGCGCCCCCGACGTCCCAGTTCCATTGTCCTGTCGCTTGTGGTCGGTTCGGTCACGCGTGGGCTCCAGGATGGTGAGCCGCTCGTTGGGCGCCGAGCTGCTCTGCCAGCGCATCGGGCCCGATCTTGCTCAAGGCCCACAGGCTGCTGGATCGACGGGCCCACCGCCAGAGCAGGTCATCCACAGGGGTGTGGAAAGGCAGCACAGGAATGCCGTGGGCGCTGAAGGGAACGGCGTCGAGGTAGCGCAGACCACCGGTGCCGCACAAATAGTGGGTACTGCCGGTGGCTGCCGCAAGGTCGGCGAGGCGCTCAGAGCGGCCTTGCCGGGTCGGGATCTCACTGCTGTCCCGCACCTTCCCCGACCAGCCGACAACCCTGAGCAGGGCTATCGTCGATGCTCTCGCAAGGTCGGCTACACGGTCCGAGTCGTCGAGCGCGTCCAGGACCTCGGACACAGCACCCCAGTAGGGGCTACGGCCGTAGTACTGGCGGACGAGCAGTTGGACCGTCCGGCGCGAGCGACGAGGATCAACGAGCCGGGCCTGGCTGATCAGCGTCGGGCGCCCGTGGGGAAGGTGCGTCGGGAGCGTGAGCCACTGCTGTCGGGATGGATCGTCCAAGGCAGCGAGACGGGCACGGTGCTGGTAGTCACGACGAGCGAACTGCACGTCGTCCAGGACGATCCACTGGTCGGCGGAGAACAGCTTCGCCAGCGTGGACAGCCGTGGGAACAGGTTCGGTTGGTGGATCGCGCACAGCCCGCCCGACGCATCGGCGCGGGGTGGCTCAGGTGCTGATGAGGCGGCTGTCGAAGCCGGCGGCCAGAAGGCGCTCGTAAGCGTCATACACATCCCCTGGTACGTCCTGCTCGACGGCGAAGCCGAGCTTCGGGTACTCGATCACCCGTTGCAGGTCGCCGACGAGCATGTCGACGACGAGCTTCTCGTCGCCGATCGACTTGATGTAGTCGTCCAACTCCAGCGGCTCGGAGGCGCACACAACCTCGACCTCGGGCCACAGCTTGCGGCAGGTCGCATACGAGCGGCGCTCCATGTACGGCTTGGAGATGAGCAGCAGCGACTCGACCGCAATGCCGGACTCGGCCAGCAGCTCGCGGGAGAAGGTGATGTTCTGGCCGGTGTTGGCGGCCTTCGGCTCAACCAGGATCGCCTCGTCCGGCACCCCCAGGCTCAGCGCGTGCTCGCGGTAGTGCACGGCCTCGCCGCGCGGGAAGCGAGCGCGGGTGGTGGGACTGTTGCCGCCGCTGAACACCACGACCGGGAAGAGGCCATCGCGGTAGAGATCGGCGGCCGTGGTGGCCACGCCGAGGTCGTGGCTGCCCAGGCCGATCGCCGCCGAGCAGGGCCGCTGCTCGTGGGCCATCTGGTGGTAGTCCCAGATCAGCGTCGCGTCGTGGAACTGCTCGTCGGTGATCTGGCGCTGCTCGTGCTCCGGCACTGGCACTCCCTGGCTCATCCCTGCTGGCCCATTCGGATGCCCTCGATACTGCGCAGCTGGTGGCTCAGCCTGTACTGGCGGGCCACCTGTGCCGCCTGATCGAGGACGGACAGCCCATCATTCCGGGTCGCCGCATCCGACAGAAGGATGTGCCCGTACGCGGTGTCCAGCCTCACCCGCTGCATCGGGGAGTCGACCGTGCCGGTGGTGCGTGCGATGTCGATGTAGTGCAGGGCCTGTTTCAGGTCGCCGGCACCTCGGTGGGCCAGGGCCAGCTTCTGGTGGGCGACCGACCAGTCCTCTGGCTCGCCCAGATCCTCGAAGGCACGAGTGGCGGCCGTCATCGCGTTGGTGGCGTACTCGTTGTCGCCCTCCTTGCTCAGGGCCGTTCCTACCCAGAGTCGAGCCCTGGCGCGGTCGCGCGGGCTCAAGCGCTCGTCGGCGGCGAGGAGTTCGTACTGGCGGGCCGAGACCTCCAGCTGGCCGGACATCTCCTGGACCACGGCGAGTGAGAGGTCGATTTGGGCCACGCGGCGCGGGATGTCGAGCTCGGAGAACATGCCGCGGGCGGTCAGGTACGAGTGCCGGGCGGAGAGTGGGCCGAGAATCGCGCCCTGGTCACGCTGAAGGTCGCCGAGAAGGACGAGGGAACGGCCGTAGAGGTAGAGGCCCTTGTCGTCCAGGCGATGCGGGTCGTGGCTTCCCAGCCAGCGGTTCAACAGCGTGGCGGCGAAGGGGAAGTTCTGGCGGCTGACGCAGACGACAGCGCGCTCAATGTCTTCGGTCCAGGTCTCGTAGTCCGCCGGTCGCGTGCTCTTCCGCTCGGGGAACAGCAGCGCCTCGAACCTGGAATGGGCGGCGGAGTCCGCACGGGCGAGGGCGGTGTCGAGAATGGCCTGCGTGTCCGGCCGGGGCTGGGTTTCGGCGCCGAGGCTCTCCCACTTGGCCACCGTGCGCAGCGCGACACCGAGGTGCTCGGCGAAAGCGCGCGTGCTCATGCGCAGCGCGGCGCGCAGGGCGCTCGCCTCCCGACCGGTCCATTGCTGCACGCTGACCACGGATGACCTCCCTCCGTCTCGTATGGAAGCACTCTCGGTGACGACATGGGGCGGGAAGTGCAACGGAAGTACAACAGCAGGTCATTTCAAGGCCGTTCGCAGCGGTCGACGCTGTGGGCATGGACGACGAACTCATCACCGAACGCCGCTCCGTCGCCTTCCCTCAGGTCTTCGGCTACTTGCGCCACGTGACCGGCGGTCTGGCCCGCCACGCGGCGCTCGTCGGCTGCCTCACCGAGTACTGCCGACAGCATGAGCTGGCCCTGTGCGGCGTATTCACCGACCGCGACGCGGCGGTGCCCGTCCGTTCCCCCGCATTCGTTGGCCTCCTGGACGCGCTGGAACTACCCGAGACCTATGGCGCCGTCGTTCCCGCCCCCGGCCACCTCGGCCCGAAGCGCGTTGCCGGCGAGCGGAAGCGGCAGATAGCAGCGTCGAGCACCCGTCTGATCGTGGTCCGCTCCACTACCAGGCCGACGACGGCCTCCGCGCTCTCCCTCGGAGCGACTGCCGACCTCCAGCGCCTGGGAGATACCTGATGTCCGTTCGCGACGCGCTGCGCAGCGCCCCCATGGTCAACGACGTGCCCGGACTGCGCCTGCTCCGAGTCGGCGACAGCTGGGACCTCGTACGAACCCCCGCAGAGATGGGTTTCCTGGCCCTGGCCCACCTGCGGGCCACTGGAGCGGCAATCGGCCCGGTGCTGTACGACGGGCCCAACGAACGCCTCTACTACGCCATCCGGACCGGCACCTCCGGCAGCTGGAGCGACCTACCGGTACGGCACCTATCCATCAACTCATGGCTCGTCGCGCCCGGCCTGGAGTTGATCGACGACTGGTTCGGCGGCTGGTGCGAACTCCCCGACGACGACACCCTCACCGACGCCGCCACCCTCCACGCCGCCCTCCAGCACCCGTATATCGGAGCGTCTCTGGAAGAGGTGAGCCGGTGAACATCCACGCAGTCGTGTCGGAGGCATCACCCGGACGTGGCAGACGTCGTGGAAGCCGTGACGGGCCGGGCAGTGAACCGGCCGGCGCGTTACACAGGCCCGCTGCTGATCGTGCTGATCTCCGCCTCGTGCGGCTTCGTGATCGGCGTCGCGGTCTCCACCCCCCAGGCCAGCCCCTGAGTCCCCGTCCCTGCCGAACGTAGCTAATCGGAAAGGTCCCCGCCCCGAGAAGCCCCGGCAGGGACGGGCCAAAAGCCCCACCCCGGGCTGACCAACCGCCCACGACCTTGGACAGGTCGAGCGCCGTCCGGGGCGGGTCCGCAAGGCCACTTCATCCCCGACCACTGGAGGAGCAATGCAGAACAACACCGCCACCGCCCCGACGACCGGGCCGCCCCAGGCCGGACTGGTCAAGGCACGCCGCCGGATCCAGGCCGCACGCGAGCGCGGCGTCACTCCGTCCGACGGCGGCAGCACCGGCCGCACCGACGGCAACGACTGATCCGGGAGGAAACGCGTTGTCGCCGCTGAATCTGGCGGCCCGCCTGGGCCAGGACGAGTTCCTGGCCCAGGTGCTCCACCGCCGCTACCGCCACGTCCCCGCAGCCATCCAGGCCCCGGACAAGCTGATCACTTGGGACGACGTCAACACCATCCTGGCCACCCACCGCCTGGAGCCACCTCGTTTCCGCCTGTCCGCGGACGGCGAGATGCTGCCGGCCCACCGCTACACCGCGCCGGTCACCACCCGCCGGCACACCGTCTGGCAGCGCCTGCACCCCGCGGAGTTGCACGCACGGCTCGCCGAGGGCGCCTCCCTGGTCATCGATGCCGTCGACGAACTGCACCCACCCGTCGCCCGCGCGGCCATGGAGCTGGAACGGTGGCTGCGCACGGGGGTGCAGGCCAACCTGTACGCCTCCTGGACCGCACGCGAGGGCTTCGGCGTGCACTGGGACGACCACGACGTCGTCGTCACCCAGATCGACGGCGCCAAACGCTGGAAGCTGTACGGCCCTACGCGTACCGCCCCTATGTACAAGGACACGGACGAGCCCGAACCTCCGCCGGAGAAGCCAGTCCTGGAACTCGTGCTTCGTCCTGGGGACATGCTGTATCTGCCGCGCGGCTGGTGGCACTCGGTGGCCGCCTCCGAAGGCGAGTACTCGCTCCACCTCACCTTCGGCGTCCAGACCACCACCGGCGCCCAACTCCTGTCCTGGCTCGCTGACGACCTGCGCCGCCACGACGTCCTCCGCGAAGACCTGCCCGTACACGCGACCGCCGCCGCGCAGGTGATCTATCTGGAGCGGCTGCGCAACGAGGTCACCTCCGCCCTGGAAGACCCAGAGCTCATCGGCCGGTATGCGGCAATGCGCGACGGAACCGACCTCACCCGCCTGCGGCCAAGTCTCCCCCACCTCACCAGCGTCCCCGCAGTCCCGAACCTCCGCGTCAGGCTCACGACCGCCCGGGCGCTTTTGGAGCCCAACGAGGACGGGGTGGTCTTCCGGGCCTGCGACAACGAGTGGGAGATGGCGAAGCAGACCATGCCGCTGCTCCAACGGCTGATGTCGGCCGCGCCTACCGCCGTCTCCCTCGACGAGCTGGCTGAGGCAGCCGGAATGTCCGTCGCGGATGTGGCGGCCGTCGTCTCCGAACTGATGGTCGGCCAAGCGATCACCGTGGAGAGGAAAGAGCGATGACGAAGACAGTCCTGGGCCTGGGCACCTACCGCATTCGGCCCTCCGCGCTGAGCGACGCCGTGGCCCGCGTAGCCACAGATCCTGCGACAGCGTGGATCGACACCGCGCCCACCTACCTCGACGGGCAGGCCCAGCCGCTGCTGGCGCCGGCCCTCGCTCGGCACCCGGTCCCGGTGTCCACGAAGGTCGGATTCCTCACCACTCAGACCGCTGAGGACGCCGTTGACGACGGGGCCATCACGTCCGGTGACGCGGAGCGCGGACATTGCCTAAGCCTCCCGTACGTCCACTGGCAGTGCGCCCGCAACCGAGCCGAACTCGGCCGCGACCGCCTCGACCTCGTCTTCGCGCACAACCCCGAACGCACCGACGGTGACCCGCGCGATGGCCTGCGCCACGCCTTCACCGCCCTCGAAGCAGAAGCGGCAGCCGGCGCCCTGACCGCGTACGGCGTCGCCACCTGGGATGGTTTCGACACCGGTGCTCTGAGCGTCCCGGCCCTGCACCAGCTGGCCACCGAGGTGGCCGGCACAGAGCAACACCACCTGCGAGCCGTCCAGCTACCCGTATCCCTCGTCACCGCCACCGCCTTCGCACAAGCCCTGGACGGGGAAGGCCCCGTTGCGCAGGCCGCCGAACTCGGATGGCAGGTGTACGCCTCGGCGCCCCTATTCGGCGGGGAACTGCCGAACCTGGCCACGCGCGAACTCGCCGCACTGCTGAACCCCGAACTCACCACCGCCCAGGCATGCCTCCTCGCAACAGCCTCCTGCCCGGGGGTGACACGAATTCTGCTCTCCGCCTCCACCCCGGCACACTGGGCCGAGGCACAAGAAGCCCTGCGGACACCTGCCATCCCAGCCCCCACGCTGCGAAAGGTGCTGGATGTACTCGCCCCCGACTGACCCCTCGGACCAGCAGCGCATGCGCCGGGCCTTCGCGCGATCAGCGGAAACGCTGGGCGCTACGGTCACGGGCCCCGAAGTCTGGGGCTGGCACGGCCGAACCCTCAGCGCCCGCGCCCAGTACCCGGATGACAGAGCCTGCTGGCTCCGGCTGCTCTCGGCCCCGGAAGACAAGGCCACTGGAAAGATCTGGGAGGGCAACCGCGATGCCGCCGCGCTCTTCGACGGGCGCGTCTGCAAACCGCTGCTGTACGACAGCACGCAGTCGAGGAGCAACGGCTACGCGTACCGGGCTGAGGTGCACCAGTACGTTGCCGAACCTGTTGTCTCCACCGACCCAGTGCCGCGCACAGATCCGAACCCCCTGGCCAGGTGGTGGGAGTCGCTGCGCGCAGACCTGGAGTACGTCAGCAGCACCCCCACCGACCGCGTGGCCGTACGGCAGGAGTGGGTTGATCGCACCGTCCCCCGCTTCCTCCACATCCCCGGCCCTCGGATCACGGACTGGACGACGGCCCACGGCGACCTGCACACCGCCAACCTCACCGCCGCCACGCCCTATCTCCTCGACTGGGAAGGCTTCGGCCTGGCACCAGTCGGCTACGACGCCGCCACGTTGTTGGCGTACTCGCTCCTTGTCCCCGCATTCGCCCACCGCATCCGTGACACCTTTCCCGTGCTCAAGACAGAGCCCGGACGCGTCGCACAGATCATCGTCATCACCGAGGTGCTGCAGTCGGCTTCGCGCGGGGACCATCCCGAGCTTGTCCCCGCATTGCGCGCCCTGGCGGCAGAACTCGGTTGACCAAGCAGCACTCAAGAGCATTCCCGCTCCGTCAGGAAGCAGAGGGGCGCTCAGGGACCGTGGCGTTGTGCCGTTCCGCGGGGTCAGGCGCGGCAGTTCGCCGCACTCCACAATTGCTTCGGTGTGTAGCGGACGGGCGTGAGCGCAGAAAGCGGCCCCCAGCGCCCGGAGTCAACCCGGGCGCTGGCGACCGCTCCGAGGGTGCAGTACCTACTGCGCAGTCGGGTAGTGCGAGCCGCTCTATCAACCCAAACCCCCACCACCGCCGCGCTTACGCCAGAGGCGGATATCTGCCCTCGTCCGCCCTTTCGCTACAACTCGCACCACTCCCCAAGCTCCTCAAACACCCCTGTCCGAACAAAATTCTGCACAATATCCCACGCGCGATCGACACTCAGGACGAATTCACCCGTGAAAACTGATAGTTCATCCATGATTGGGACGTCCGCTGTCGCATCCGGTGGGACGGTGCCATCCCCGGCGAGAAGAGACACAGTTTCTTCAGAGGTGAAGAGATGAATGATGGCGTGATCATCTCGGAAACTCAGAGTCAATTGAGGAAATTCGCTGTCCGTCAACCGGAATTCCAGATGACCCTGTCCCCGGGAGCGCAGTTCGTTGAAGTCGCCCGTCAGATCGCGCAGTTCCGAGCCTCTCTCGCCTGGTTGGCACCGCCCAGACTCCAGTGACTTGGACGACCACACCACACGCACCTTTAACCTCCGAAATTTCCGTGGTTCGGTCTGGACGGGCGGTCCACAGGATTCAGGCGCGACAGATCGGCTGCCAAAT
The DNA here is from genome assembly GCF_036014015.1 of Streptomyces sp. NBC_00457. Taxonomy (NCBI): domain Bacteria; kingdom Bacillati; phylum Actinomycetota; class Actinomycetes; order Kitasatosporales; family Streptomycetaceae; genus Streptomyces; species Streptomyces sp. NBC_00457. Next base: position 5,033,799 of record NZ_CP107905.1, read on the forward strand.
CACCTGGAATTCGATCCCATTTCCTGCTGGCCCGCCACTCGACGGGCCAGCAGAAAAGATGGCTACTAAGATCCCTTCCAGAAGGCCCGCTCCTCCAATTCGCCGAAGCGGGCTCGCCCTGAGGAGAGATCGACCAAAATTGGCCAGCAGTCCAGCAATTGATGCTCGACTTTTCTACTGGTCAAGAATTGAGATGAATTGTACGGAGCAATGAGAACCCCTCCTTCACCCGCACCCTATTCCAGTCAATCGCCAGTTCAGGTTCGCCGGCCTTTCGGCTTGCCTGGAGAAATCCCTCTGCAACCAAGCGGCCCTCTACTTCCGAAAGCATCGATTTGCCATAATCCACGAATAGGCCATCCCATGTGGGTGCGTGGCCCACTCAGCGAAGCCCTGCCAGCCCCAGGCGCCGGGAAAGGTCACAGCACCCCGATTTCCTTCAAATGGCAGAGGTGCCGGTCAACGGACACCACCTCTTCCCGGGAAAGGACGGGAGGGACCCACTGCCGAGAATTACCGTGAGAAATGAACTCTTCCGGCAGCTCGATCCCGTAGTGCTCCACATAGTCAGCCGCATCGAGCCTCCAGAAGAACCGGCCGTCACTCATGATGGCGGTGCCGCCGGACCGGGAGAACTTCTTACCCAGGATATCCTCCGAGAATCCCATCAGAGCAATGATGGGCGTGCCGGAGCGAAGGTATTCGGCGATCCTTCCCCGTTCCCCCTCGGGAATCACACCCGCCAGCCGCCGGAGCTCATCGGCATTTCCCGAAAAGGCGGACTGGCTTGCGATCCTGCCGAATATCCCCAGGGGTGTGATGTTCGTCATGCGAGATTTCCCGACAGTAGGCGTGACCCCTTCGGCGGGGAGACAGTGGCCCGTCTCACCGCCGAAGGGTGGAGCGACATCACAATATTGCTCATCACATCCTACTGCCTACCGCATACCCCAGGGGACCGGATTGCCCTGGGAACCGTCCGGCCACTCCCTCACAGTGCCTGCGAGGGGGTCGAGGTCCACCTGGTGCTTGCTCGCGCCTGTGACTTTTACTCCCATGGCTTCCGCGAGCTCTCGGGCGGAACCGCAGCCAGCATGGCAGGAGACGATCTGAATTGGGCCGCCGTTGTAATGCGGATTCTCTCTGACGAGCTGGGCTATCTGTTGGGGGTGGGTAATCAGGCCGTCCACCCGGAAATTGCCCGCCTCGTCTCCGTGGACAATCACGTCGTGCCCCTTGGCGCCGGTCGACCTCAGGAAATTCTGGATCGTGTTGGCGTCGTCACCGATGGCCGTGGCAGTCTCGCTGTACCGGACCTTGCTGCCGGCCCAGGTGAAGGAGACTCCGGTACCCACCGCCAGGCTTCCGCCGGAGGCGCCGCCGGTGGCCATTTCCGCGATCGTGGCGGCACACACGGGCGCTGTGGCCAGGCATCCCGGGGCTAGGGCGGCGACCACAGGAGCAACGGCTACTCCTAGTCCTACGACCGTGACAGCACCGAGAAGGATCTTCTGAAAGGTGGAGAGCTTGCCCCGGTCGATGTCGTCGCTCACGGTCGGGTCGTAATTCGGGTTGGTGCCCATCGCCCAGCCGTGGAAGACCCCTTCCTTCTTCTCGGGCTTCGGGTCAGGCCCCTTCTTAAAGACAATCTCCGCCGACTTGTGGCCCCCGTCTGTGCGGACAGTGACGGTCATGGTGCCGCTTCCGGTACCGCCGCCTGCCTTCTGGTACGTGAACGTCTGGGAGTAGGTCTTCGTATACGACCAATTCCAGCCGCTGCTGCTCTTGGTCCAGGTTTCGGTGCCGCCGTTGCAGGAGCTTGAGGCACCGCCGCACATTCCGTCAGGACGGAGGCCTGTGGGGTCGGCGAGCGTGACGGGGGTGTTGTTGGCGTAGGCGTAGCCGTTGAGGGACTCGTGGTCGTCGGGGGCGAGGACCGGATCGACGGAGAGGAATCGTCCCGTGGCTGGGTCGTACTCGCGGGCGCCGATGTGGGTGAGTCCGGTGTCGGCGTCGGCGGGTTTGCCGAGGTAGCCCTTGTCGTCGGGCCAGGCCGGCGGTGTCGTGCCGCGTGCCTCACCGAAGGGCTTGGTGTAGCGGCGGGTGACGGCCTGGGATGTGGCGTCCACCGTCATCGAGGCGGTGCCGTGGTGGTCGTCGACCATCCAGGACAGGCCGGTCTCGGTGCGGACGGCGGTGGCGTCGCCTGCCGGGTAGTAGCGCTGGGCGGTGAACTTCTTGGCGGCAGTGTCGTAGTGGAGTTCCTGACCGGCCAGGTAGAGGACGGTCTTGACGGGGCCGCGGCGGATCAGGAGTTCACCGTTGGCGTCGTAGAGGTAGTCGGTGGTCTTGGTGCCTTCGGTGAGGCGGGTGAGTTCTCCTTCGATGTCCCAGGTGAGGCTCTGCGCGGTGCCGGTGGAGCTGTAGCGCTTGGTGGTGTTGCCCTGCTCGTCGTGGGTGTACGACTTGGCGGTGCCGCCGTTGACCGTGACCGAGGTCATGGTGTGGGGCTGGCCGGTGCCGTTGGCGTTGACGGCGGGGTAGCCGTAGGCGGTCGTGGTGTCAGTGGCCTTGTGCTCGATCTGGGTGTCGCGCAGGCCGCCGGGCTTGTAGGTCCAGCTGGTCCAATACGGGGCCGGGCCGCCGAGGGCGGTCGCCGAGCGGGCGGTGGCGCAGTCGTTGGAGGACGGGGTCCAGGCTTCGGTCAGGCGGCGGTAGCCGTCGTAGGCGAAGCACTGGGTGTCCTTGCCGTTGGCCTTGTCGGTGATCGACTTGACGTTGCCAGTGGCGTCGTAGAAGTAGTCGACGTCGCTGGTGTTGCCGGTGTTGGTCTGGTCGACGGTGTGGGTGTTGGACAGGCGGCGAGTGCCGTCCTCGTAGCGGTTGAGGATCTGGAGCTGCTTGGCGCCCGTGGAGGTGCCGAGGCGGGTCTCCTCGATCTCGCCGTACGGGGAGTAGCCGATGTTCTGGATGTAGTCCGTCATGCCGTCGGTGCCGGTGAGCAGGCCGAGGCCGTTGTAGCTGTTGGTCACGGCCTCGGCGGGCAGACCGGCCACCGCTGGCATCGAGGTGGACTGGACGGTGCCGTCGATGTTGTAGGTGGTGGAGGTGGTGAACGTCTGCGGCGCACCGCCGTCGGCAACCAGGGCGTCGGTGGCGGCGATGACGGTCTTGGTGCCCTTGGGGCGACCGAGCGCGTCGTAGCCGGTGACGACCTGGGAGTAGATCTTGCCGGTGGTGCCGCCCACATATCGGATCGAGGCGGTCGGCTGTCCCTTGGCCAGGGAGTCGTAGGTGAACTTGGTCAGCTGGTGGGCGTTGTCCTTCACCCCGTCCCAGGTGCCGGTCTTGCGGCCGAGTTCGTCGTAGTCGGTGATCAGGTTGCGGGAGACGCCGTCGAGGGTCGTGGTGACCGTCAGCGGCTGGTCGACGTCGTTGTAGGTGGTGTCGGTTTTGCCCTTGTCGGGATCGGTGGAGGTGATCTTGCGGCCGCGCAGGTCGTAGCCGTACGTCCACACCGCCCCGTCCGGACCGGTCATCTTCTTGAGCTGACCGCCCGGCGTGTACTCGTACTGGGTGCGGGTGAAGTCGGTGCCGGTCGGGACGGGGCCGCTGTACTCGCGGCGCTCGGTGACTCGGCCGCGGGCGTCGACGATCGTCAGTGTGCCGGTGCCGCCCGCGGCGGCGGTGACGGCGGTGCGGTCGCTCTGCTCGTCGGTCTTGGTGCGCCATTTCTCCTGGTCGTAGACCCGGAAGATCGATTCGGTGGCGCGGCCGGCGGCGTCGAAAACCGTCTCGGTGGAGGCGGGGACGGAGCCGGGGTAGGTGTTGGCCAGGGTGCCTGAGGGGGCGAGGTTGTCGTGGACCTGAGTGTTGGAGATGTACGCCAGGCCGCGGTCGTCGTAGAGGGTTTCGGAGATCACCCGGCCGCCGTTCGGCGCGGGGACCTGCTTCTGGCGGGACCGCAGCAGGCCGTCGAAGATCTCGTAGGAGCTGTTGTAGGTCTGCCCGTCCGCCTTGAGGGCGTCGGTGCGGACCCAGGTCTCCTTGTCGTTGTTGATGCTGTAGGCGTAGACGATGCTGGCGGCGTCGCCGAGCGTGCGCGAGCGGTCCGGCTTCCAGACCGACCGCAGGCGGCCCAGCGCGTCGAAGGACCACTCGGTGATGTTGCCGTTGGCGTCGGCGGTCTTGGTGGCCGTGCCCCAGGCCGGGTCCACGTCGGTGGTGGAGGTGTAGAGCTTGGGGTCGGTGGTGGTCTTGGACGTCAGCGGGCCGTAGCCGGTGTCGTCGGGGACATAGGTGGTCTTGATCGTGCGGTTGAGGGCATTGGTCGCCGTGAGCGGGCGGCCCAACTTGTCGTAGGTGGAGCTGGAGACCTGCTGGTAGACGGGGGCCTTGTCCACCACGTCGTAGCTGGCGACCCGGTAGGAGGCGGTCATCTCGCCCTTGGTGGGCGCCACCCCGACCGCTTGGCCGTCGTAGGCGGTGGTGATGTCGGAGACGACGTCGTCCGGGACCGCCGGGATGGTCGCGCAGGGTACCGAGTAGGTCTCGGTACGCGAGACCGCGTTCACCAGCCAGGCTGATGTGTTGCGGGCGTAGCTGGTCCGCACGCACGACTCATCGCCGGTCTTGGCGGCGTCGCCGCTGTCCTCGACGGTGATCGGCATACCGTACTTGGTGTCGTACGTCGTCTTCTGCTTGACCGTGCGAGTACCGGTGGACGTCTTTTGGCGGGTGACGGTCTCACCGGCCTGGACGATCCAGGAGTCGGTGGTGCCCCAGCTGTAGGTGTGACTGCCGGTCTTGTGAGACCAGGGGGTGTTGATGGTGCCGCTGATTTCCTCGGTGCCGTTGTAGGCGATGGTCTCGCGGACGAAGCCGGCGTACTGGCGGGAGTCGTCGATGGCGGTGCCGGTGGAGTCGGTGACCTTCTCGACGCGGGCGGTGCCGTCGAGTTCCTTCTCACCGTTGAGACCACGCATGTAGAGGGTGGACTTCTTGGAGCGCGGGCCCTCGGAGTTACCGGAGGTCTCCACGACCTTGGCGTAGCCGCGCCACTGCGACCAGGTGCGGTTGGACGGCTTGGTCAGACCCTCGTCGTCGGCGTAACCCCAACCGGCGTTCTCGTAGGCGTAGTACTTCTCGTTGGTGTCGCCGTGGCCGTAGGGGTCGTCCTGGAAGGTCGAGGTGACCACGTACTTGTGGAACCAGTCGGTGACCGGGGTCGCCCCGGACTGGGACCACTTCACCGGGTAGCAGCGGCGGGTGTTCTTGTCGATGTTCGCCGGCATGCTGGTGCCCCAGATGCAGTCCGGGTCGGAGTAGTTGACCGTGATGGTCGAGCCGGTCTCGGACTTGATGGTGCGCACGCGCCACTTGATGTAGCGCAGGGTGTCCGGGCCGCTGCCCTCGACGTGGTTGGACCTCTGGATGCCGCCGAAGACGATCGGCGGCATGGCGGCCGTGGTGCTGTTAGCCTTGCCGGTGTTCTGGATGGACTTCAGCCACAGGCTCGGCGAGGAGGCGTCACCGGTGTCGGGGAAGCTCTGCTCCAGGTGCCAGGTGTCCACGTCCCGCCGGGTGGTGCCAGTGCCGGTCCATACCGAGGTGGTGATGTCGGTGAGGCGCTTGCGGGTGAAGAAGGCCGGGCCGATCTGGGTGGTGCACTTGGTGTTGGCCGCGCAGATCATGTCGAAGGGCACGTCGGGCCAGTTGGCCTTGGTGTCCGCCGTCAGGCTGGAGCAGCCGCCCGAGACGACGCAGCGCTCGGCATAGGTGAAGCGGACCTGCTGAGCGGCGGGCTTGGTGTAGATCAGGTCGCTGCGCAGGCCGTAGTCAATGCGGTTGAGGTAGCCGCCCCGGGCGTAAGCGGTGCCATTGACCGTGGTGTCAGCGTTCTTGGAGTAGTAGTTGATCTCCTTGCTGTACCAGTAGGCGGACGCGTTGCCGTGCGTGTCCACGACGTAGTCCAGGTTCCAACGCCATGCCTGGTTGCAGGAGGAGTCGGCGAAGCCAGTGGACTTGTAACAGGGTTCACCGGAGTCGTCGCCGTAGACCGCGACATTCCAGGTGGAGTTGGTGGCCGGGTCGTCGTCGGCGGTGTCGGTGGTCCCCTTGTCGCTCCAGCCGGGCAGGCGGTGCTTGCCGAAGAAGTACTGGTTGCCGGACGCGTCCGTGACCTTCCAGTACTCGGTGTTGTCGTCGCCGTTGCCGGTGGCGCCGGTCAGGTGCTCGACGCGGGTGCCGTCCTCGTTCTTCAGCTTCCACGTCCCGCCGGACGCCTGAGACAGGGCGGCGCTGTCGCAGGCAGTCTTGTCGGCACAGGCGTTGACCAGCTCGACGGCCTTGCCGTTGAGGACCAGGGTGGCGTTGGCGTACTTCCAGCACAGGTCGCCTTTGCCGGACTGGCCGTCGTCCTTGCAGGAGCCGTACTTGCGCTCGATGTAGGACTCGGTGATCGAGAATCCTTCGCCGATCACGGAGGTCTGGTTGTTCTCACCAGCCGTGCGGCCGTCCACCGAGCCGGAGTTGTAGGAGATGGACAGGCTCGGGGACGGGCCGGCCGTCGCCGGGGGAACCCGCAGCGGGTAGTTCCAGTTGAAGTCACCCGTGCTGCCGCCGGCCTCCCAGGTCGCGGTCGGCGACAGCGAGGTGGCGCTGTAGTCGCTTCCGCCTCCCGAGCTGTCGGCTGCCGCTGCCAGCAGCATCGGGGTGCCGGCCTTCACGGTGCGGGCGGAGACGGTGCCCGTCAGGGTCTGGGACTCCGTGTCGTTGTCCGCGCTCGTCACCGGGGTCTGGGTGCGGCAGGACTTCTTCGCCGGGGTGGTCAGGGCACACGCCGGGAGCTTCACCAGGCGCAGACGGGGGCCGAAGTTGCCACCGTAGACATCGTTGAAGGAGGAGTAGTCCAAGGAGACCCGGAGCTTGTCCGAATCACCGCCGTAGCGCCCGGATGCGGCACTCGCCGGGTCGACGGTGAGCAGGACGCCGTTGACACCCGCCTTCTTCGCGGCCGACGGGGAGTGGAGGTTGAGAGCCACCTTCTCGGCCGGGCCGGTGGCCTTTGCCTTGTTCTTCGATGACTTGGCCGCCGGTGCTCCGGGCTTCTGGGCCAAGCTCACGCCGAGCCCCCCGACGGTGACAGACGCCCCGCCGATGGCCGGGACGTCGGCGGTGGCCTTCCCGGCCTTCGGCCACGCGGCCTTCTTCAGCCGCTCACGGGTCTTGTGGGAGGCCGGTGCGGCCTTGTCCTTCGGGGCCTTGGATGTGCCCGGTCTGAGCACGCCCACCTTGTCGATCTTCGCCTCGGGCCGGTCCTCCAACTTCTTGCGAGCAGCCGGGGATTGGGCCTGCGCGGCGAAGTCGTAACCCGAAGGAACCACGACTTGTGGCAGGAGGGAAAGGGAGGCGACGACCGCGCCACGGCCGAGCCAGCGGCGAACGACCGCCCCTGGCAACCGCTTGCGGAAGGGTCTTGAAGACACGGTGTTTTCCCGGTTCTCGGAAATGGAAATGGGCAGGAAGCGCCCGGGCAGCGGCATCGGTGCCCGAAACGCCGGATCTCGATGGCGCGTCCGCGCAGACACACGGCGCGTTCGAGCAGAACGGACCAGAGCGGAAGAAGGCAGGGTGGGGTAGGGCGGGGTAGGGCGGGCCAGAAGGCCCGCCCTACCCCGCCTCGCTCCTACTGCTGCTCGGTGTTGCGCCGGTTGGCGATCGTGTCGGTGGAGGTGGCTCCGGCCCAGACGCGAACGCTGTCGATCTTTCCGGGGAAGTAGCGCGCGGCGGCGCCGTTGATCTTCGCCCGGCCGATCTCGAACGCTCCGCCGCCCTGCCAGGGGGCGAAGTACGGCACGCCGTCCTCGTCGCCCATCAGAGCGCTGTCGACGTAGAGCCTGAGCGCGCCGAGCTTGGAGGTGTCGTCCGGGTCGGCTGCCGCCTGGGCGTCGTAGACGACCGAGAGCATGACCGGTACGTCCAGTTGGGCCGTGGTGAATGCGGTGGACTCGCTCTCGGTCCAGACCGCCCCGGTGCCGTCCTTGTTGGGACGACCGAACGTCCACCGCCCCTGGGTGCTGCCGGTCGGCTGCTCGTACCAGACGCCCCAGGAGGACTGGCTCGTCCCCGACTGACCGAATACCTGCACCGCGTACGACTTGCTGGTGTCGGCGAGTTTGGCGGGGTCCAGCGTGACCCAGGCGGTCGCGGTGAACGAACCGGAGTCGTCGACGACCGGGCCTGTGGCGGTGGCGTACGCGCTGGTGCCGTTCAGGGTCATTGTCTGCGTGGTCGTGACCTCTTCGCCGATCTCCGGGTCGCCGGTGCTGAACTGGGTGAGCGCGGCCCCGTTGAGGGTGAGGTTCCGGCCGAAGCCGCTGGTGTCCTTCACCGTGGTGCCAGTCGCGTTGGCCATGTCCGTGGCGTCCCACTTGGCCACGAGCGTCGGGACCGGGTCGCCGGCGGTGCCGTCGCTGATGTCCTCGTCCTCCAGCCAGGCGTCGTGGGCGACTTCGGTGTCCGCGAGAGCGCGGGACCAGACCTTAACCTCGTCGATGGTGCCGGCGAAGTTCTCCTTGCCGGTCGCCGAGGCCCACAACCGGCCGACCTGCAGGCCGCCGGACGCCTTCCACGGGGTCACCGTGAACGGCACCGGCTCGCCCTGCGGGACGCCGTTTACGTAGAGCTGGATTGTCTGTGCGGCCGCGTCGTAGACGCCCGCGAGGTGGGTCCAGGCGTTCAGTACCGGCGGCTTGGTGCCGATCGAGCGGGTGATCGCGGGACTGGTGACGTCCGTCTGGTGCCGGTTGAAGACCCAGGCGTTGTAGGCCGTCGAGTAGTACAGCTGGAACCCGGAAGCGTTCGTGCCCGCCTGGGACAGGAGGGTGTAGTTGACGTCCTTCTTCTGCAGACGCGCCCAGGCCGAGACGGTGAAGGACTTTGTGGTGTCCAGGACCGCGCCGGAACTTGATAGGTACGCGCTCGTGCCGTTGAGCTTCGCCGCGCCGGAGCCGTTGCGGGTCAGGGTGTCCCAGGTGGCACCCGAGGAGGTCAGCGGGTGCTGGGTCGCGGTGGTGGCGTCAGTGAGGGCGTTGTCGAGGTGCCAGATCCCCGAGGGCATCTCGGCGCCCTTCACCAGGAAGCTGTAGTAGCCGGTGAGCGAGCTGTGGCCGGCCGCGTCGTAGCCCCAGACCTGGATGGTGTTCTCGCCGGCCTGGTTCGGCGTGATCGTCTGAGTGGTGGCAGCCCCCTTGGCGACGGGGATCGGAGGGGACACCGCGCCGCTGTTCAGCTTGAACTTGTAGCTGACGACGTCCGACTGGATGCCAGCCGTTGTGGCGTTGGTGTCCGCCGGGGTGAACGTGAACTTGCCCGCCGTACCCACTCCACCCGCAGCCGGGTCGGTCTCGGCCGGCTTGTAGACGCCGTCCGCGCTGGACACCACCGGAGGCGGCGGCGAGTCGGTGTCGACCCGGAAGTAGCACCAGGACGACCAGGACGAGTCCAGGACACCGCTGACGCCCCGGTCCGTCTTGTAGTAGGCCTGCGTCTTGACGCGCATCCTGTAGTCCGTCTGCGCCGGCAGGACGTTGGTCGACGCGGTGCGGGAGGCGTTGTCGGCCACCCAGGCGCCGTCCGGCGAGGCTTCGTACCAGACACGGCTGGAGCCGTCGGCCTTCCAAACCTCGAACATGGCGCGCAGTTGGGAGCTGGAGCCGTCGGCCGACTGCACCGTGGCCAGCATCTTCGGCGAGGTGTAACTGGTCGCGAAGGGCTGTGTGGAGGCGTTGCAGGCCCGCCCGGTGGTGCCCTGCTGGACACCGTACGAGGTCGGCTTGGACGGGTAGGACACGTAGGTCACTGACAGCTTGGCGTCGTTGCGGAACCGCGCCCACGCGGCGGCGTTGGACTCATCGTGCGCACTCAGCGAGAAGGTGATCTGCGATTCCTTGTTGGCGGCGTGCGACGCGACGGTGGTCGTCAGGTTCTCATTGGTCTCCTCGCCCACGTTGTCGCTGAAGCGCACCCAGTTCGCCGGCTGCGGCGGGGTGCACAGTCCGCCCCGCCCGTAGGCCACGTTCCGGTCGCCCATCAGATCCACCCCGTTGGGGCGGGACGACCACGTGGTGCTGGAGGAGATGCTCTTGTCCACGCGGCTCAAGTCGTACCAGCGCGGATCGCAGGTGAACGTCCATTCCTGATACACCTCCATGGTCGCGTCCAGGACCTTCTTGCCGTGGATCGACGACAGCGGGTACTCGAAGTACATGCGCTGGGTGTACGGGCTGTTGGAGCAGAGGTAGCCGGCGTAGTTGGAGCAGCGCCCGACTCCCTTGTCCCCGTCGAACTCCCAGTACTTGGTGCCGTTGGAGGCCAGCGCCGTCCAGTCGCCGAGCGCGATGCCCTTGGTCGGCGGGTCGATGTAGAGCGGGAAGACGGTGTCCTCGCCGTGGAGCAGGGCCGGATCGGGCGTGATCTCCAGGGTGGTGCCGGTGACCTTGAGCGGGATCTCGGCCGCCGCGTCCCCGCTGCCGGGGCCTTCCGACGGGGCCGGCTCACCTTCGGCGGCAGGCAGCGGGACCCCCTCCGTGGCCTCTGGCTCAGCGTCGGCATCCGCCTCTGCTGAAGAAGCAGTGCGGACGAGTTGCGTGGTGACGTTGGCCGGGGTGTCACCGGCCGAGTCCCACATGCGCCCCGCCGGGCTCTCGAAGACCGGGGTGCCGTCGCCGTCGCGCGCGACGAAACCACCGTCGGCCGTCGGGGCGATGTTCATGCCGCCGCCGGAGACGGTCATCCTGATCGTCGCGAGCGCCGGGTTCTTTGCCGCCTCAGCGGTCTTGACCACGAGGACCGAGGTATAGCCGGAACTCAGCGCGGTCAGTTCCAGGTCAACGTCCGGGAGGACGCCGGGGTAGGTGGCGGTGCCGCCGTCGAGCCGGGGCTCAGGAAGCGCGGTGGGCCAGCCGAGTTGCAGCTTGTGCCCCTCATCCTCCAGCGTGACCAGTCCGTTCCCGCTGCCACCGCCCGAGAACGTGAGATCGGCCGTCGTGTTCTTCGCCCGCACAGCGCCGTCGGCCTCGCGCACGAGGGTGGTGTCGACGGGGGCCCAACTGCCGTCGTCTTTCCTGGCACGGACTGGAGCCGCGTTCATCTCCTGTGTGAAGGTGCCGTCCGGGTTGGCGAAGACCTGGGACGACTCGGTAATCGCCGCGTCCACCGCCACGCGTTCACCGGTCTCGGCCGCGAGCGCACTCGCCTCCGACTCCGCAGTCCTGTCAGCCGCTACCGAGGCCGCCCCGTCACCGGCGAAGGACGGAGTCGCCCCGACCCCGGTCACCGGAACCGCACCCCCCAGGAGCGTGACGGCTACCGCCCCACTCCGCACCACCTGACGCCAGCCGCGCTGCCGTCTTCGCGTAAACACGCCCCCACCCACCCCTTAATTCTTCATTACAAAGAAGCTGTGAGGATCATGTGTTGACCGAACGGGCTGGTCAATGGTGTCGCACATCACATGGCGCTGGGTTCCGTCTTGCTGGCAGCACGTGCCAGCGAGGCTGGAGATTTTCTGACACCCCTTAGGGTTTCACCGCATCCAGCAAGGTGCCCGCCCTAGTAGCCGTCAACTTCCAGGCCATGAGTGCAAGTTGCGGTTGAGACGCCACACGACGGCCACCCCAAAGCCTCAGGACCAGCTACGTCGCCACACTGCTCTGATCACCAGTCGCCAGCAACCGCAGCCTAGGTGTGCATGCGGCCGGGGCTTTGGATCGGGTGTCCGCAGTGCTCAGGACGCGGTCAACGGCGATGCCTCCGGCGGGGATCGGCCGACAGATGCCGCTCTTCGGCCGGCGTTCCTGCCCCTGCCCCCGGCCCCAGCATCGGTCCGATGCCGTAAACAGAATGGCCCATATCCGTCAACATGATTCCTAGCAACCGGCACACTGACGCCACGTCAGGTGTACTGTCGGCGGCTATGGGACACCTGATACGCCCTCGGGCGTGGGCGGAACGAACCATAGGCATGCCCGTGTTGCCGGGCAAGCGGTCACAGTGGATCGGCACGCTCCGAGACGTGATCGGGGAGTTGACTGCCAACCAAGCCGTGTCTCCGAACGGACACACCTCCTTGCCCCAGGCCGGTGGCCTGAACCGGTCCCAGTTACAACGACTCGTTCGATCAGGACTGCTCTCCCGCGAGGGTCCGGTCCTCCTGCCCAGTGCCGCGGCCCGAGCCTGGCACCGAAGCGGCGATCCGTCCCTGCTGATCGAGACGCTCCACATCAACGTCAGATTCGTCGGCGAGGCCATGCACGCCCTCGCTTCCGCGCCCCTCACGCACGACCAACTGCTCCGCCTGGCGCGCGAAGAGTACGACCTGCCGTGGGCCACGACTGGCCCCGTGCACAACCGCACGGCGTGGCTCTCGGTCACCGGTATGGTCGACCTCTTCGACCGCCACCTCCACCTGACCGACTCGGGCCGTGACGTCCTGGCCCGCCTCGCGCTCGGGACGCCCGCATCCGATGACACCGGCGTGACCACACGACTCACGCTCGCCACGGGAGCCGTGGCCGATCTGATCGACTCGTTGGACGAGACCGAACTCCGGGCGCGGGCGGATGGCGCCAATCTCTACATCCCGGGCACTTCCGCGAACGGTGGCAGCCTGGACGCACTCCACATGCTCACAGAGGCAGCGATACCGTCGATCACGGACACGGATTTCGTCCGCTTCGTGCGGGCCAACTTCCCCAAGGCCCGGACCGCGGCCACGGCACGCACGGCGAAGGAAGCTCTGAAAGCTCTCGGACTCATTCAGCGGACGTCGTCCGAGACCTGGAGCGCCACGCCCGGCGCTATCGCATGGATCGAGTCCGGGGAAGCGCTTGACCTCGCGCGCACCGTCCATGCCTCGCTCGCCTTCTTCGGCGAAATTCTGGGCGAGCTGAACGCGACAGGTCGGCTCACCACCGGAGCGCTCGCCGAGCGGAGTGTGCGTTACCTCCCCAACCGGCAGAGACCCCTCTCCCGGGCCGCGGTCAACACGCGTCTCAACCTCCTGGAGGCATGCGGACTCGTCTCCCGTCTCTCGCAGACCGTCTACCGCACGACCCCTCTCGGGCTGGCGTTCAAAGACTCGCTGCCCTGCTTGAGCCAGGAAGACGCCCTGTCCGACAGGCCGGCCGACACCCGTGCCGATTGCAACCCGTCCGGCCGTCCCGATGCCGATCGGCAGAGCGCTTCCCCTGGGGAGGACATCGCGGCAGAACTGGAGAGAGCCGCACGCGACAGCCCGAACCACAAGCGTTTGGAGAAGGCCGCCGTCGCGGCCCTGGGATATCTGGGGTTGCCCGGTGAACACGTCGGCGGTAATGGACATGTGGACGGGCGCGTACGCTTCGGCATCGGAGCCGGTTCCGCCATTCTGGGCGTGGAGGCGAAGTCCGCGGCTAATGGGCGCGTTGTGGAGCAGCCGTTGTTCGGGCTGGCCGACCACCGGGCGGAGATCGGCGCTGAAATCACCCTCCTCATCGGCCCGGGGTTCGAGCGCCGCATGCTCAGGGAAGCCGATGACGACCCGGCCATCGCCGTCATCGAGACCGAGTTGCTGGCCGAGGTCGTCCGCCGTCAGGACCACACACCGCTGACGCTCGACCAGTTGGCGCCCCTCGTTGATCCCGCGCTGCGTGCGGCCCAGCGCCGAGAAGCCCTCAGCGGGTACTGGCAGGCGCAGGAGGTTCGCAGCCAGGTCGAGTACGCGATCGTCGGTCTCTTGAACGCGGAAGCCGAAGACCCCCTTGAAGAGGGAGGCTGGCTCGATCTCACCTCCATTCGTCGCGGGCTCCGAAGCCGCGGCTACCGCGTCGGGGAGGACGAAGTGGAGGAGGCCCTCGCGTTCTTGGCTTGGAACCGGATCGGCGTGGTGCAGCGGTCCGAGCGCGGCTATCGCTGTACGGCCGGTGTGCACGCCGCCGGCATGCGCATCCGGGCGCTCGGACACCAATGGTCGGCGGCGGCGCATCACCGGGAGGTGCGACCAAGCGATAAGGAGAGCCAGCCGTAAGCCCTAACTGTGCTTCTGGAGGCCATCCGCCATCCCTAGTGTCACCATGGACGCAGATCCTCGGGCACCGCCATCGAGGGCAGCACGTGCGCACCGCCCGCAGCCGCCGCCATGGCCGCGAGAATCGCCATGGCGATACCTCAGCCCTCCAGCACTGTCAGGCCGACACGGCTCCCTCAATCTGACACCACCTCCGGTGGGAGGTCTCGAATCCCTCCCACTGATGAAGCTCCCGCCACGCTCGGATAAACGGCGCCCACGTCCGGCAGGAGTTCTCGCACCTGGCGCAGTAGCACGCGCATCACGAACAGCCCTGCGACAGTGACCCATCCCATGGCGGTCCACCCCATGGAGTTGCCTCCTCGCCTCAGGCACCAGGCTCCTCGCCACCAGGGCCGAGATCTTTGCTACCCGGAAAGGTAAATCTCTCTCGGTGTGCAACTGATGATCACCGATTACGCCTGGGGCGTGGTCTTCTGCTTGAGGCGTTCGTAAGGTGTCTGGCCGCCGAGGCCGCTGTGCGGGCGATGGTAGTTGTAGTAGCCCTCCCACTCGCGCAGCTTGTCGTTGAAGACCTCGGCGTCGTCGATGATGACGCCGTCGAGGAGCCGGTAGAACTCCTCGGCGTCGATGCGGTGAGAGCGCTCGACCTTGCCGTTCAGACGCGGCGTTCGCGGCTTGATGTAGGTGTGGGCAATGCCCTTGTCCAACACGTGCCAGTGGAAGGCAGACTGGAACTCGGCGCCGTTGTCCGTCTGGATGACCTCGACCTGGAACGGCAGGCGCTGGATGACGTAGTCGAGGAACTGGATCGCGGTCGCCTGGTTCAGCGTCGGGTAGATCCGCAGGACACGCAGCCGGGTGCAGTCATCGATGGCAGTGAACTGGAAGTACTTGCTGCGCCCGCCGCGGCGACCCTGGGGCATCGAGGCGAGCGGCTCGATGAACTTCACGTCGATCTGCACCCGGTGGCCGGGCAGCTGCTTCTCGTACCGCTTCCATCGGCGGTCGTGGCGTTTGTAGCGCTGCGAGGCCGGCAGGCGGCCCATGTCCAGGCGGTTGAGGATCCGCCACACACCCGACTTGCTGATGGTGACGTCGTGGTACCGCTTGAGGTACATCGCGATCTTCTCCGGCCCGAAGTGGTAGTTCTGCCGCAGGTAGATGATCTTCCCGACCACCTCGACGTGCGTCGCGTTGGGGCTGTGCTTGGGTGCCTTGGAACGGGTGCGCAGGCCCTCGATTCCCTCAGCCCGGTACCGGCCGGTACCAGGTGTAGTACGCCTGCCGGCTGATCCCGAAGTACCGGCAGGACATCGCGACGTTCCCGCTGACCTCTTCGACATGGCGTATCACCGCCAGGCGCCGCCTGGCCTCACGGTCAAGCGGCGGGGTGGGGTTGGACTTGAGCATGTGGATCTCCGTAGTGATCAGAGACCCAGGTGTCAACGATGATCGGCAGTTTTAGACCCGAGCGGGCCGGGCCCAGCCAGAACTGCTTGCCCGCGACCTGCAGATTCCCACTCGCAGGCACCACCCGCTCGAACTCCACCGGTCCGCCGTCCTCCACCTGCGCCGATGGCGCGATCTCCTCAAGCGGACTGACGGAAACAGGCATCGCCTCAGCCGGTCCCTGCTCGGCGGGGGAAGGCCTCTGCTGCGGCACCAGCCCGAGCACTCCGGGCACCCGCAGGCCCAGCACATCCCGTTCCTGCTCGGGAACCGGGGTGAACCGGTCGCCCGGAGACTGCATGTCCAGGGCCTGATGCGGCCGGACGGAGTGGTATTCCTCCACCCACGCATCCAGCGCCGCCTGAGCCGCCCCGATACTCTCGAACGCGCCGCAGTCGTCGAGGAGTTCACGCCGCAGCGTCTGATGGAACCGCTCGACCTTGCCCGTCGTGGTCGGGGACGCCGGCTGGGTGAGGCGGTGAGCGATCCCGTTCTCCCGGCAGATCCGGTCGAACAACACCTCACCCCCGTGCCCGAACCGGTCGGTGAACTGCTTGCCGTTGTCGGTCAGCACCTCTTCCGGCACCCCGAACGTCCGCAAGGCCCGGACGAACGCCGCACACACCGCCCGCCCGGTCGCCCGCTCGACCACCGAGGCGATCACGCAATACCGGGAATGGTCATCCACACCCGTCACGACCTTGGCCTCGGTCAACTCCCCGGTCCCCGGGTCGACCAGCATCACGCCGCCGACGATGTCCATCTGCCACAACTGCATCGCACGGTCGCGCTGCCAGCGCTTGTAATCGGACCGCTTCCGGCGCCGCACCCCCGGCTCCACCAGCCCATGCCGGACCAGGATCCGATACACCGTCATCCGCGACGGCACCAGCGCCACCGCCCCGGACCGCTCCAGCACATGAGCGATCCGCCGCGGACCCCACCGAGGATGCTTACGCCGCAGCTCACACACGGCTGCCTCCACCTCGGCAGAGGCCTGATGCGGACACGACGCCGGCCTGCGCGAACGATCCACCAGACCCGCCAGACCTGAGGCCTCATACCGGGACTTCCACCCGCTCACCGTCTGCCGCGACACCCCCAGCGACGCGGCGACCTCCGTCACCGTCGCACCCGCCAGCACCGCAAGCACAGCCCGGTATCTCTGCTCGACAACCGACAACTCCACCAGCGCCAATCCCAGCCTCCCCACACACGCCGCAACGACGCGCACAGAAAAGCCGAACACGGCCACTGTCAACCATCAGCTGGGACCGAAGTGTCAAGCATCTACCGGGACCGGACAATACGATGCTGCTGACTGAGTTACAACTTTCTCTACGAGTTCAAGGCCCGCGCACGGCGAGGGCGCGCGGATACCCCCCACCGCTGACCTTTACCTGTGGGAGCGGGCGGTTGCCATCGGCCAGCGAGTCCTGTGGCTGCACACCTACGGCGAGCGGTACGCCGACGAGGTGGCTGGGAGGCCGTACGGCAGGGTGTTGCTGCCACGCGACCGCCCTCAAGGCGACCAAGGCGCTGAAGGCGGCATCGGACGCAGGCGACGCACTATTCGACCTGTAAGCGGAGCAGCGGGACAACTCACTGTGCTGCCCCCTCCGGTTCATCAGCCGCAGACGGGTGGACGTACCTGCCCTCGTTGAACGGAGTGAACCACGCCTTGAACGCCATCGGTGCGATGCCGAGAGCCGCTCCGACGGCGCTCTCGTCGATACCGTCCATGGAGTCGTCGTAGAGCCACTCGTGGTCCATGTCCTCGTAGACGTTGTCGGCGAACGAGTCGAGCGCGGCCGAGACGCCGTCGTCGAGCAGCCCGAAAGTCTCCAGGGTCACCTTCGTCTCATTCAGCAGCAGCTTCAGCGCGAGTTCTTCAGCGACGCAGCTCAGCTGCTGGAAGCTGCCATCCGTGAAGCGGGTAGTCATCGCTATCACCGTCACCAGGAAGCGGCGGGCGAAACGGGCGTCGTACTGGAGGGCGTATCGCTCGGGAAGGTCCTCGAAGTGCCACAGGGGCCCGTCGCATTCGGCAGCGGTGGTGTCCTCCTCCGTCAGGGTCTGCACGTCTTGGAACAGCTCGTCCACCAGGATGTCCGTCGCGTACACCATGGCACCGGCAGCGAGTTTGGCGTCCTCCGGCGAGACGGCGAACTCGTTGTCACGGTCTTCTTCCTCGCCGTCTTCGTCGTCGATGACGCCGAACATCACGGGCGGGAAGGAGCGCAGCTCGTCTGCAAGTACCAGCATCTGACCGCGTACAACCTCGGCTTTCACCTCGGCGTCGTAGCTCTCTTTGTCGTCGTCGGCCGTGGGACGCTCGGTATGCCGGGCCTTACGGTCAGCCGGATCATCGGGCGGGGCATCGGGACCGTCGGCGGCGTCGAGACCCTCCTGAGCGAGCTCCGGGTGGAGTTCGACCTCGCATCGCTCGATCTGCCAGTCAGCCAACAGCTCGGACCGTTCCAGCAGTTCACCCACGACCGATCGCACCGCCTCCTCGGCGAATTCCAGGGCTGGCGCATCCACGAACACTTTCAGCAGCGCTCCGCCTGGATAGACGGCCACGATGCTGTCGAGGAGATCGACTTCCATGCCGTCGGGTCCCTCGATGGCCTCGACGGAATCGAAGCCGTCCTCGATGAGCGCCACGGCACCGGCGCGCTGAAGTGGGTCCATCTCCGGAGTGCCGTCCGGGATGTGGACGTCCACGGTCACTACGTATGTCACGCGTCCGATCCTGGCAGGGGTAAGCCGCATGACGGGGAGGAATCCGCTCAATCACCAGTACTACGCAGCGAGTCAGGCAGTCGGCCCGACTGATATAGGCAACGTGCACTCGGCTCTCGCTTCGCGCGGGAGTACGACTTCAAGGTTCCCGACTCAGCACAGGACAAGAAGGGGCAGGAATGATCTCGGCGCAGGCATGGGCGGATGCCTGACTTCTGTGGGACTACCACCGCATGCACCACGACCTCCGCCCCTGCTCCGTGGCGTCGGTCTGGGCAGCCACGATCCAAGCGTGTGTCCAGAAGTTCTGCCCCGTAACGGGAGTTGAGGTCATGTGGTGCGAGAGGCGTTGACACGGCCCTCGCCGGGCCTTCGATCGAGGTGTCACCCATCGTCCGCCCGCTCGGCGAGGTTGTGGTCAGTGTGCGCCCGCCCACCGTGTTCGCCAATGCGTCCGCCGCCGAGTGCGAGATGTTACGCGGCCTGCGCGTGGCCCATGGCGATCAGCGTTACGGGCGGTGATGGTGCTGCTGCCGTTGCAGGGCCTGCCGACGGCGCAGATCTCCGCCCTACTGGAGTGCGACCCGGCCACGGTGCGCCGCTGGATCACCCGTTTCAACACCAACGGAGTGGCCGGCCTGCACGACCGGCCCTCCAGCGGACGGCCGAAGCTGGGCGGCACCCGGCTGACCGCGCGGATCGTCGCGCTGCTTGGGCGGCCCGGGCCGTGGACCGTGGTCAGGCTGCACCACTACTTGGGCCGGCCGCGGATCAGTCGCCGCACGCTGTATCGCCGGGTGCGGCAGGTAGCCCTCTGGCGCAGGCCCAAGCTGATCGCCCGCGGCGATCCGGCACGGACCGCGGTGGTGGCCGCGATCCCGAAACGGCTGCGGCTGCCGCCCGCAGGGGCAGCGGTATGGGTGGCCGACGAGACCCGTCTGCATCTGCTGCCCCACGTCCGCTCCAGCTGGACACTGCCCGGCCGTGGGCCACACATCCCCACCCCGGGCAAGAACCGTCAGGTCACCGTGCAGGGCGCGCTGGAGGTCACCACCGGCACTTTCCGCTACCGGCTCGGCCGACTCCGCGCCGTCGGCTTTCTCGACCTGCTCAAGCAGCTGGGGACGGCCTTCCCTCACGCCCCGGCGACCGTGGTGATCTGCGAAAACGACCAGATCCATCGCGCCCGCACCGTCCGCGAGTTCATCGCCGCGCACCCCGGGATGCACCTGTGGTACGGCGCCCGCTGCAGCCCGCACGACAACCCCATCGAACGCGTTGGGCCGCACTCAAGCACTACCTCGCCAACACCGCTGTCTCCTGGCCGGCCCGCAGGCGACAGGTCCACGCCTTCTTCCGCAGCCGCTCACCCGGCCAGCTCCTGACCACCGCCGCGCCCTGGCCCAGCCCCTGGTTCCCGACCAGTTGCCGACAGAACTTCTGGAAAGTCGCTTAGGTGCGGGCGTACCAGTCGGCGATCGAACGCTTGTAGCCGTCTGGCATGCGCAGGCCCGCCACCTCCTCAGCCGCGAAGAGGCCGATCTGCTTGTGCTCGTGACTGACGACGGGTGCCACCTCGGGGGTAAGCACGTCGCAGCCATAGGTGACGATGACCACCCGGCGCTCAGGAAGCGCCTGCGGCAACGGCTGGTAGATCCACACATCCAGCAGCGGCCCTGCCTTGACCGTCCAGCCGGTCTCTTCCTCCAACTCGCGTTCCAGGGCGGCTTCTGGCGTTGCGTCGGACGGCTCCAGCCGACCGCCGGGCAGTTCCCATTCCCCCCGCTCGTTCTGCAGCAGCAGCACGCGCCGACGGGCGTCCAGGGCCACGGCCTTGACCGAGACCGGCCAGTTCAGCGACGCAGCCATCGCGATCCTTGGGTCGGCGGCGGGGCAGTGTTCTCTACGCATCTTCCACCGACGGACAACCAACTGAGACGACTTCTCATTCGGGACAAGAGGTCGTGGGTTCAAATCCCACCACCCCGACAGCTGAAACACCAGGTCAGGGGCCTGATCCGCAGTGCGGGTCGGGGCCTTGAGTGGTTTTGGGGTCGTACGTCACCCGGTGGGTTCGATGCGGAGGACCGCGGCGGAGTCGAGGACCTTGACGACCTTCAGGCTCATGACGTCGTTGAGGGTCGCGGCGGGGCCCTCGGCGCAGGTGAGGCCGACGCCGCCGGTGCCGTTCGATGACACGCTGCCGCCGCCGGAGCAGCCTGAAACGCTGTAGCCCGATCCGGTCAGCGGGGCGACCAGCTCGACCTCGTTGCCGTTGATCGCCTTCACCTCGAGGGGCCCGAGGCCGTACGTTTCGGGCACGGTGATGACGTCCCCGACGGCGACCTTGATCTCGCACGTCCCGTCGGCGCAGGGCCCGGTCGGGGAGGGTGACGGCGTGGGCGTCTTCGTGGGGTCGGACGGCGGTGCCTCGGAGCGGGATTCGCTGGGCCGGCTTTCGGCGGGGGACCCGTCCGAGGAATCCGAGGAACACGACGTGAGAGCGGCGAACACGGCAGCGGCAACGACGGCGGCTACGGCGGTGGATGACGTTCTGCGCATCATGGTTGCCATGGAACCCCGCCGCGAACGGGACCCCTCCCATCACGCGACCGCCGTCCCCTCCAGCTCGACCATCTGGCCGGGGATCGCCAGCCGCGTCACCCCGAGCATCGTGGTGGTCGGTGCCACACCGGCGGCGCCCAACCTCGTCGCCAGCACGCCGTAGTGCTGGAAGAGGAGATCGACGTCGGTGGTGTAGACGTTGAGCCGGATGAGGTGGGCCAGGGACATGCCGGCCTCGGCGAGAACGGCCTCCAGG
Source organism: Streptomyces sp. NBC_00457 (assembly GCF_036014015.1). NCBI lineage: Bacteria > Bacillati > Actinomycetota > Actinomycetes > Kitasatosporales > Streptomycetaceae > Streptomyces > Streptomyces sp. NBC_00457. The sequence continues at coordinate 5,054,885 of NZ_CP107905.1, forward strand.
TTGTCGAGGGTCAGCGCCAACTGGGCTGCCATGTCGCCGTCATGCTGGGGCTTGCCCTCGGCGTTCATCGCGGTCTGCCCCGAGATGTAGAGGGTCCGGGTGTGTCCGGAGACGACCTCGCCCTGGTTGAAGCCCAACTCCGTCGACCATGTCACCGGGTTGACCGCCGTTCGTTCCATTGCCACGTCAGCTCCATTCGATTCGGTCCGGTTCAGTCCGGTCCACTCCGGTCATGGGGAGCCGTACGGCCATCGGCTCACTCGGTAACCGCCGGCTTCGACCTCCTGCGACGAGCCTCGCAGCAATACATGACACCCTCAGTCATGTATCTGCGTAGAGTTCTCGTATGCGCGCCGATCGCTTGGTCTCGCTCGTGCTGCTGCTGCGTCAGCGCGGTCGGCTGACCGCGGACACGCTGGCCCGGGAGCTGGAGGTGTCCACTCGCACCGTGCTGCGTGACATCGAGGCGCTGTCCGCGGCCGGGGTCCCGGTTTACGCCGAACGCGGGCGGCACGGTGGTTTCGTGTTGTCGCCCGGTTTCCGGACCGAGCTCACGGGTCTGAACCACGACGAGGCCCTTGCTCTGCTGGCCGCCGGATCGGGGCGCGGCGAGCAGGTGTTCGGGCTCGGCTCGGCGCTGGCTTCGGCGATGCGGAAGGTGGTCGACGCGCTGCCCGAAGGGCACCGGGCCACGGCGAGCGACGCGGCGCAGCGCATTCTCGTCGAGCCGGAGACCGACTTGCTCTCGCGTCGGCCGGTCACTGAGGAGGTGGCCGGCGCCGTCATGGTCGAGGTCCGGCGCGCGGTGCTCGCCGGACACAAGCTGCGTATCCACTACGCGGCCACGGGCCAGGCACCGCGGTGGCGCACGGTGGACCCGATCGGCCTGGTCACCGTGCGCGACCGGGGCTACTTGCTGGCCAGGCGATCCGGCGCGGACCGCACGTACCGGCTGTCGCGGGTGCTGGCCGCCGAGGAGCTGCCCGAAGCGGCGGAGCGACCGAACCGGGTCGATCTGGACCGGATCTGGCGGGAACGCTCCGCGCGCTTTCTCTCGGACGGCGACCACATCGCCGTGCTGCTACGGGTGAATCCGGCGCGGCGAGAGGAACTGCTGGACACCGTACTGGCCGTCCGTGCGGAAGAACCCGACGCGGACGGCCGGTTGCGGCTGGAAGTGACGTTCCAGGATTCACGCCATGCCGAATGGGCGCTGTGGCAGCTCGGCACGGACGCGGAAGCCCTCTCCCCGCAGGCGTTGCGCACCTCCCTGCACGACCGCGCCACCGCGCTGGCCGCCCGCTACGGAGACTCCCGCTGAGCGCGCCGCCCTGGAACAGGAACACGCCGCCCTGGAACGCGCCGCCCTGGAAGCGGAGGCTGGTGCGCGTCCGAACGATCGACTTCGCGCGCTCTCACCTTCGCAGCGTCGTGCGGAACCGGTCCCTCCCCACGTGGGGACCGGTTCCGTACGACGCGCGTGGCCTCGGTTCGCGCTGATACGGCGCGGACCGGGGCGGGGCGGGATCCGTGGTCGGCGTCGAGCGGTCCGGATGGGACCGGTCTCCACGGATCTCTCAGGCCCTCTGGACGGGTGCGTCACCACCGTCCGGCAACTGAGGTGACTGAGGCGGAAGCTGGCCGAGAACGAACGGCGTCATAGGCTGCGTCTCCGAGCACTGGGCTGGTGGCCTGTCATAACGGCGTGCAGTCGGTTCGCTACTGCGTCGTGATCCTGCCACCTGTGGCCTGGAACGAGGAGGTTCCGGTGTCCGGTCCAGCCCTTCCTCGCAGGTCAGCCGTATAAGGTGAGTTTTCCGGTCCGGATGCCAGCTGCGAGGGAAGTAAAGGGGTGGAGGCCTTGAGTTCCGACTCAGGGGCGCGCACAGCCTTCGCGGAACGCCTCGCGCTGCTGTACCGGGAGGCCGGCAACCCTCCCCTCAAGCGCGTGGCCGAGGCGGTCGTACAGCTGCAGCGGGTCGATGAGCGGGGGCGGCCCGTACGAGTGTCCGCGCAGCGGATCAGCGACTGGCGGCGGGCGAAGAACGTACCGGCCCAGTTCGCCGCCCTCGCGGCGGTGCTGCACATCCTGATCCCGCAGGCGCGGCGCGCACGGCCCACTCCGGTGTCGCCCGGCCTGTACGACCTGGCTCAATGGCAGCGCATCTGGGAACAGGCGGTGGCCGATCCCATCGGCGAGCGTGCCGCCGTGTCCGGGGAAGGGGAAGGGGAAGGGCAAGGGGGGGAGCGGTCCGCCGGCGACGCCCCTGCCGTACCCGGTGGTGTGTGTCCCTACCGGGGGCTCGCTTCCTATCGGCAGCAGGACGCGCGGTGGTTCTTCGGCCGGGAGCGGAGCACCGAAGCCCTCATGGCGCAGCTCCGTGCGGCGGAGAAGACTGGCGGCCTGGTCATGCTCGTGGGCGCCTCGGGCGCGGGCAAGTCCTCCCTGCTCAACGCCGGTCTGGTGCCCGCGCTTGAGCAGGACGCGCGGGAGGTGGTGCAGCTCGTGCCGGGCGCCCGTCCGCTCGCCGAGCTGACCGAACGGATCCCCGAGCTCGCGCCCCTGGTCGACACCTCGGATGTGGACACGGGCGCGGTGCGGGAAGCCGTCGCCGCCTGGGCGCGGCCCTCCTCCCCCGCCCGCCCCGTCCTCATCGTCGACCAGTTCGAAGAGGCCTTCACCCTCTGCACCGACGAGGCGGACCGGCGTACGTTCATCCAGCTTCTGCACGCCGCGTGCGCTCCCGCCTCCGACGGCCCCGCCCCCGTCCTCGTGGTCCTCGGCATACGCGCCGACTTCTACGAGCAGTGCCTCGCCCATCCCGAGCTGGCCGACGCGCTGCAGCACCGGCACATGGTGCTCGGGCCGCTGACCACGGCCGAGTTGCGCGAGGCGGTGACCGGTCCCGCCAAGGCCGTGGGCCTGGAACTGGAGCCCGGCCTCGCGGAACTGATCGTCCGTGAGGTGAGCGCCGACGGCCCGCGCGGGGCGCACGACGCCGGTGTGCTGCCGCTCCTCTCCCACGCCCTGCTCGCCACCTGGCAGCGCCGGAAGGCGGGCCGGCTGACGCTGGCCGGCTTCCGGGCGGCGGGCGGCATCCAGGGCGCGGTGGCGGCGACCGCGGAGCGGGCCTGGTCCGGCCTCGATCCGGCGGCGCGTACGGCCGCGCGGCTGCTGCTGCTCAGGCTGGTCCGGCTGGGCGAGGACACCCAGGCCACGCGGCGGCGCGGGACCCGGCGGCAGCTCGCGGAGGAGTCCACCGACCCCGGCAAGACGGAGGAGTCGCTGGAGGCGCTGGTCAGGGCCCGGTTGGTGACGCTCGACGCGGAGAGCGTGGAGATCACCCATGAGGCGCTGCTGCACGCCTGGCCGCGGCTGCGCGACTGGATCGACGAGGGCCGCAGCGACCATCTGCTGCGCCAGCGACTGGAGGAGGACAGCAGGTCCTGGGAGGGCTCGAACCGCGATACGGCGCTGCTGTACCGGGGTTCCCGGCTGGAGCAGGCCCACAACTGGGCCAAGTCCGCCGGGGACACCTTCCTGACCCGCAGCGCGGTGGAGTTCCTGGCCGCGTCGGTGCGCTTGCGCCGGCGCGTGGTCTGGATCAGCCGGGGCGCGGTCGCGACGCTGGTGGTCCTGGCGGTCGTGGCCGTCGGTGCGGCGGTGGTCGCGATACAGCAGCGGGACGACGCGGTGTTCGCGCAGGTGCTCGCCGAGTCCGATCGCGTGCAGTCCACGGATCCGTCGCTGTCCGCGCAGCTCGGCCTGGTGGCGCACCGGCTGCGGCCGGACGACGCGGACGCCAACAACCGGCTGATCTCGATCGTCAACGCACCATTGGCCACACCGCTGCTCGGCCACACCGGCGCCGTCTACCTCACCACGTTCAGCCCGGACGGCCGGCTGCTGGCCACCGCCAGCTACGACCGGACCGTACGCCTGTGGGACGTATCGGACCCGACCCGGCCCAAGGCCGTCGGCAAACCCCTGACCGGGCACACCAGTTGGGTGAGCAGCGCGGTCTTCAGCCCCGACGGGAAGACCCTGGCCAGCGCGGGGGACGACGGCACGCTCCGGCTGTGGGACGTGCGCGATCCGAGCCGTCCGCGGTCGCTCGGCGCACCGCTGACCGGGCACGACGGCACGATCTACCTGGTCGCCTTCAGCCCGGACGGGCACACGCTGGCCACCGCCGACGAGAAGCGGAACGTACGTCTATGGGATGTGCGCGACGTGCGGCGGCCGAGGACGCTCGGCACGCTGACCGGCCACACCGCACCCGTGCGCTCGGTGGCGTTCAGCCCCGACGGGCGGACGCTGGCGGCGGGCGGCGACGACAACACGGTCACGCTGTGGGACATGGACGATCCGCGCCGTCCGGATCGGATCGGTACGCCGCTGACCGGCCACACCGACACCGTGCACTCGGTGGCCTTCAGCCCCGACGGCCGCACGCTCGCCAGCGGCAGCTCGGACAACACCATCCGGCTGTGGGACGTCACCGACCGCGGCCGCGCGACCGCGCTCGGCTCGCCGCTGACCGGGCACACCGGCCCCATCTGGTCCGTGGCCTTCAGCCCGGACGGAAGCATGCTCGCCGCGGGCAGCGCGGACAGTACGGCGAGTCTGTGGAACGTCCGCAATCCGGCCTATCCCTCGCAGGTCGGCATGCCGCTCTCGGGCAGCAGCGGGGAGATGTACGCCATCGGCTTCAGCCCCGACGGCCGCACCCTCGCCACCGGCACGGGTGACGGCAAGGCCCGGCTCTGGTCGATCCCGAGGTCGGACATGATCGGCCGGATCGGGGCGTTCCGCCGGGACGGGAAGATCCTCGCCACGGGCAGCGGCGACAGCAAGATCCGGCTGTGGAACGTGGCCAGTCCCGGCCGGCCCGTGGCGCTGGGCAAGCCGTTCACGACCGGGGAGCGCGACATCCGGCTGCTGGCGTTCTCGCCCGACGGCCGCACCCTCGCCATCCTCACCGGCGTCCGCAACACGGTGCAGCTGTGGAACATCTCCGACCCCGCCCACCCCGTCGCGTACGGCAAGCCGGTCCTGCTGGACACGCGGTATTCGGGCCCCGACTCGCTCGCCTTCAGCCCCGACGGCCGCACCCTCGCCAGCGCCTACGACGACCGCACCATCCAGCTGTGGAACGCCGCCGACCCGGCCCACCTCGTCCCGCTCGGCAAGCCGCTCACCGGTCACAAGGGGTACGTCAACGCCCTCGCCTTCAGCCCTGACGGCCGCACCCTCGCCAGCGGCAGCGCCGACCTCACGATCCGCCTGTGGAACGTCGCCGACCTGCGCCACGCGACGCCACTCGGCAAGCCGCTCACCGGGCACGTCGGCCCCATCAACGCCCTCGCCTACACCCCGGACGGCCGCACCCTGGCCAGCGGCAGCGACGACAACACGGTCCGCCTGTGGAACGTCACCGACCCCGCCGGGGCGACCCTGCTGGGCCGTCCCCTCACCGGCCACACCGAGGCGCTGGTGTCGCTCACCTTCAGCCACGACGGCCGCACCCTGGCCAGCGGCGGCAACGACAACACGGTCCGCCTGTGGAACGTCACCGACCCCGCCGACGCCGGCCCCATCGGCCAGTCGATGAGCCCCAACGCCAAGACGGGCAACTTCCTGTCGTTCAGCCCCACCGGCCACATGCTCGGGGTGTCCAGCGGCTCCGACACCGTACGGCTGTGGAACCTGGACGTCGACCAGGCGATCAGCCGGATCTGCGCGGCCACGCACGGCGTACTGACGCGGGAGCAATGGCAGGAGTACCTGCCCCGTTTGTCGTACGAGCCGCCGTGCCGTCAGTGATCCCGATCACAACGCGATGATGTGGCTGAGCAGTCGCCTCCCACAGCACTCGCGGCCTTGTTAGCCTTGGCCATAGCCCGATCGCTGGTGCATCCCCCGTCGCCAGCGATCGGGTCTTTTCGTGCGGACGTCTTCTGTGAGGCTGTTTTCGCCGGGAGTCTTAGGCTGAGGCTGTGCCGAAAGCGTACGAAGAGATCGAGGACGACCTCCGCCACCCGCGCCCCCGCGCCGTCCGCGACAACGCGCGGCACCAGTGGGAGAAGGACCGCGCCCGCCGTCCGCTGCGCACGCGGGCCGGGACCGGCGCCACGGAACACGAGACCGGACTGCACCGCGACGACCTCGTCTTCTACGCCAAGTACCGCACGATCGAGGCACCGGAGGCCCTCGCGGACGCGTTCGGCGTCCCGGCGGGGACCCTGCTCCTGGAGCGGACGTACCGCACCCGCTGCGCCACCGGGACGGCCCCCTTCAGCCTGGTCACCTCCTACCTGGTCCACGACATGATCGCGGCCAACCCCGACGTCCTGGACGACAGCAAGGAACCCTGGCCCGGCGGCACCCAGCACCAGCTCTCCACGGTCGGCATCGAGGTGGACCGCATCGAGGAACGCTTCACCGCCCGTCCACCGACGCCTCAGGAGGCGCGAGAGCTGGAGCTGCCGCCCGGTACTGCGGTGATCCTGCTGCGCAAGACGTCGTACGACATCCATGACCGCGTCGTCGACATCTCCCACGTCACGCTGCCCGGCGACCGCACGGAACTCGTCTTCACCACGCCCCTGGAAAGGTGGTGAGCGCTGCCGTGAGCCGGCGCGTCGTCGTCGTCACCGCCGTGCACGCGCCCTCGGCCGCGTTCCTGGCGGACGCCCACAAGTCGCTCTGCGCACAGGAGTTGCCCGCCGGCTGGGAGTGGCACTGGGTGATCCAGGAGGACGGCACGACCGATGCCGTCGCCCCGTACGTCCCCGACGACGACCGCGTGACCTTCCGTCAGGGGCGCCCGGGTGGCCCCGGTGTCGCCCGCACGATCGCCCTCGCGCAGGCCGACGGCGACTACGTGAAGATCCTCGACGCCGACGACCAGCTCACCCCCGGCGCGCTCGCCCGCGACCTGGCGGCCCTTGAGGCCGACCCCACGATCGGCTGGGCGACGTCGCGGGCGCTGGACCTCCTGCCGGACGGCTCGACGGTCGGCTTCCCCGGCGATCCTGGCCACGGCCCCGTGGAGCGCGGGACCGTACTGAACTTCTGGAAGGCCAACGACTTCCGCGCCCAGGTCCACCCGGCCACGCTGTGCGTACGCCGGGACCTGCTGCTGGCGCTCGGCGGCTGGATGGCCCTCCCCGCGTCCGAGGACACCGGCCTGCTGCTCGCCCTCAACTCCGTGAGCCGTGGCTGGTTCTCGGCGGAGGTGGGGCTGCTGTACCGCAAGTGGGAGGGGCAGGTCACCGGGCAGGCGTCCCATGTCGATCCCGGCGAACGGGAGGCACGGATGGCGGTGGTGGAGGCGCGGGCACGGGCGTTGGGGGAGCTGCGGTGGAGCTATCCGGCCGCCGACTGAACCAGCCGTTCACCGCGGGTGCGGGCGTTGGCGGAACTGGGGTAGAGCTATCCGGGCGCTGACTGAACCAGCCGTTCCACCTTCGCGGCGGCGGTCTCGGCCCGGCGTCTGGCCTCGCGGATGCGGCGCTCGGTGCGTCGTAGATCCTCGTGCGCCTTGCGCTCGGCGGCCCGTGCCTCCTCGTACTCGCCCTCGGTGCGTTTCAGCTCGGCGGAGAGTTCGTCCATGTGCCGCCGGAGCTGCTCCGCCAGTTTCCGCGCCTGGTCGACGTCGCGGGTGGCGGTTGCGGCTTCCTTCTCGCGGGCACGCAGTTCGGCGTCGGCGTCCTGGGCGTCCTTGCGAGCCCGGTCCAGGCGCTCGCGACGCTGCTTGCCGGCTCTGCTGGGCGGCGGCTCGGCGGGTGCGGTGCGTGGCTTGGCGGCACGCGGCTGGGCGGCGGGGGTGGGACGCGGCTGGGTGGCGGAGGCGGGGCGCGGCCTGGCACTGGGGGCGCGACGCGGCTCGGCGGCAGGGGCGGCGCGCGGCTTGGCGGCAGGGGCGGCGCGCGGCTCGGCGGCAGGAACGGGTCGCGGCCTGCCGACAGGGGCGGCGCGCGGCTCGGCGGCAGGAACGGGTCGCGGCCTGCCGACAGGGGCGGCGCGCGGCTCGGCGGCAGGAACGGGTCGCGGCCTGCCGACAGGGGCGGCGCGCGGCTCGGCGGCAGGAACGGGTCGCGGCCTGCCGACAGGGGCGGCGCGCGGCTCGGCGGCAGGAACGGGTCGCGGCCTGCCGACAGGGGCGGCGCGCGGCTCGGCGGCAGGAACGGGTCGCGGCCTGCCGACAGGGGCGGCGCGCGGCTCGGCGGCAGGAACGGGTCGCGGCCTGCCGACAGGGGCGGCGCGCGGCTCGGCGGCAGGAACGGGTCGCGGCCTGCCGACAGGGGCGGCGCGCGGCTCGGCCGACAGGGCGGCTGCGGGGAAACCGACCGTGGCGGTGAGGGGTTTGGCGAGTCGGCCGGTGGCCCATTCGCGGGCGGCCTCCGGATCGGCGAGGACCGTGTGCAGGGTGCTTTCGATCTCGCGCTGCGCGCCCTCGCTGAGGGGGTGACCGGCGTTCGCGGCCAACTGGCCCGCCTGCCGCGACAACGCGCTGATCAGGCTCCGCTGCTGCCGGCTGAGGGCCCTCAACTGCGCCCCGTCCAGATCCTGGTGCGCCTGCCGCAGGGCCTCCCCCAGCTTGAGCAGCGGCTCGATCTGCTCGGGCTGTTCGCGTACGAGGAGGTTGCTGGCCCACGCCGACAGGCTCGGGCGGCGCAGCTTGCCGATCCGCTCGGCGAGGGCGCGGTCCCCGGCGGTGCGGGCAGCCGCGACACGGGCGGCGCGGGCGGCGGTGAAGTCCTCCGGCCGCAGTCCGTACAGCTCGTCGGCGACAGCGTCCAGATCCATCGGGGGCCTCTCGACACCACAGGTCCGTCAGGGAGCCCTTCAGCACCACGGGGCTCCGGACAATGTTCTCACTTCGCCGCGATTCAGGCCCCGCGAGAGACCCCGCCCGCCGCCCGGGGCCCGGAGCCTGTCGGCGGATCATGCCGCAGACGCACGGCCTGCGCCCCCGCCCGCCGCGTTGCCACCGTCTCCCGCGCGCTCGGCCACACCCGCGCGGGCCCCCTTCCGCCCCTGGTCACCCGCGCCGACCAGTCACCGCTGCTTCACCGTGATCCAGGCCTCGCGAGAGACCTCGTCCACCGCCACGACCCCCCGCCCGCCGCGTCGCCACCGTCTGCCACGCGCTCGGACACCCCCGCTCGGAGGGCACCCCATTTCGCCCCACTCACCCCCGCCGATCACCCACCGCCGCTCCCCTCCGGCCCGTTCCGCCGGAGGCGGAGGTGTCCCTCGTCGGCGCCCCTAGTGCCCGCAGCGCGAAGTCGATGACCTGCTCGCTCGCCTCCTCGGCGCTCTGGGCGCTGGGCCGGAGGATCTGCTCGTCGAAGGCGCGCTGCAGCACCGCCGCGATCGCTCGCGCGTCCGCCCGGACGTCGTTGACCAGGGGAAAGTCCCCGCTGTCGCGCCCCTGCTCCACGATGAGGGCGAGGATGGCCTCCGCGCCCTCCGCGGCACGGTTCAGTTCGGCGTCGTAGCCGCGTGCCCGGCGCACCTCCTCCGAGGTCAGCACGAGCACGCGCTGCCGGCGGCGCTTCTCCGAGACCAGACGCATCCGGCTCTGCACATAGCGCCGTAGCGCGTCCTCGGGGCCCTGTGCCGACGCGATGGCCGTCTGCAGCTCCGCGGTGACCCGGTCGTGGTCGCGGCGGAACATCGCGAGCAGCAGGTCGTCCTTGGAGTCGAAGTGCCGATAGAAGGCACGGGTGCCCAGCCCGGTCTCCGCGAGGATGTCGCTCACCGAGACGGATGCCCCGCCCGTCGAGGCCAGGCAGCGATGCGCCGCCTCGATGATGCGCGCCCGCTCCGCGCGCTGATCCTGCTCCGCCATCGCCCCACTCTCTGCCGAAGAACGAAAATCCCGATCCCGTGCGCCACCAGTCTAGCGATGGATGCGCTTCCCGGTTCTACCCCGTTCTCACCCGCACACCTATTGACAGGCGTTCCCAGCCGAGCCAACTATGAAAACGCCATTTTCACCTCGCACCACCTCACCACCTCACCACCTCCAGGCGTGTCGATCGAAGGAGAACGACGATGGAGAAGATCTGGGCCAACTCGGCCGACTCACACTTCCTGGAGCCGGACGACCTATGGGTCAGCAACCTGCCCAAGCACTTGGCCGAGCTGATGCCGCGCTCGGAGAAGGACCCCGACGGCGCGTGGGAGACCGTCCACATCGACGGGATGTCCTTCCGCCGTGCGACGCCCCCGGTCAAGGTTCAGGAGTTCATGGAGGCCACGCATCGCGCGCCGGGCGCCCGGGACATCGGCCTGCGGATGAAGGACCTCGACAACGAGGGCGTCTGGGGTGAGCTGGTCTTCCCGTCACTGGGCATGTGGTCCTCGTCCTTCCGCACGCCCGAGGCCCTGCGCGAGGCGCTGCGTGTCAGCAACGACTGGGCCTGGGAGACCATCGCGCAGGCCACTCCCCGTCTCGTACCGGCCGCGCAGGTGTCCACCCTGGACGTCGACGACGCCGTGCACGAGCTGGAGCGGGTCGCCGCCATGGGCTACCGCGCGGTCTTCCTGCCGACCGCCCCGCACCCCAAGCAGAAGGACTACAACCACGACGTGTGGGAGCCCTTCTGGGCGCTCGCCGAGGAGGCGAACGTCGTGCTCGCCTTCCACATCGGCACCGACCCGGTCGACCTGACCACCGGCGGCCAGATCGGCGTCGTCTTCCGCGGCCCCGGCGGCGCGGTGCTCAACTACACCGAGACGACGTACGGCGGCCAGCGCGCGGTGACCAAGATGGTCGCCTCCGGCGCGCTGGACCGGCACCCGGACCTGAAGGTCCTGGTCGCCGAGGGCGGCGCGACCTGGGTGCCGTTCATCGCCGACCGGATCGAGGAGGGCTACCGGCAGCACCACCAGATGGTCCGCCCCAAGCTCAAGCGCTCACCCCGCGAGATCATCTACTCGCAGGTGTACGCGTCCTTCCAGCACGACGCCACCGCGGTGGCCGCCGCCTCCTCGATGGGCTACCGCAACGTCATGTGGGGCAGCGACTACCCCCACATGGAGGGCACCTTCGGCCACACCCAAGAGACCCTGCACGGTCTCTTCGACGGAGTGGACCCGGCCCTGCGCGAGCGCATCACGGTGGGCGCCTTCGCCGAACTCTTCCCCGAGGTGCCGCCGCTGCCGGCCGGCGCGAACGCCGCCTGAGGCCGCCATGTCCGACAACGTCATGTACGACTCGCCGACCGAGTTCCTGCACGAGGTCGCCGGCTCCGGCAACCGCTGTATGGCCCAGTCGGTGATCCCGCGGGACGACGGCAGTTACATCTGCGCCTGTTCCTGCGAGCGCTGGGAGGTCGTCGCCCCCAGCCGCGAAGAAGGGCTGCGGCTCGCCCGCCGGCACACCAACTCCTGATGTCCACCCCGTAACCCAACGCGCCGGGAGGCGATGGCGATGACCGATCAGCGCAAGCGGATCTTCGACTGCGACCAGCACATGTACGAGGAGCGGGACTCCTTCACCCGCTACCTCCCCAAGGAGTTCCTCGGCACGGCGGTCGCCCCGATCACCCTGCCGGACGGCCGCGAGGTGATCCTCGCCGGCGACCGGATCGTCGTATGCCTGGAGCCGGAGTTCGGCCAGGTCTACCGGCCCGGCTCGCTCAAGGAGATGCTCAAGGCGATGGCCTCGGGCAACCCCGAGGAGACCTACCAGTTCGAGCCGATGCACGAGGCGTACCAGAACCGCGACGCCCGGCTGACACTCATGGACGAGCAGGGCGTCGACCAGACGATCATGTATCCGGGCGGCTGGGCGCTGGTCGCCGAGGAGTACGTGAAATCGTCCGAGGCGCTGTACGCCAACGTCCACTCGTTCAACCGGTACATGAACGAGGTCTGGGGCTTCGACCACAAGGGCCGCATCTACGCCCCCGCCCTGCTGTCACTGCGTGACCTCGACAGCGCGGTCAAGGAGCTGGAGTACGTCCTGGAGCAGGGCGCCCGCTTCATCCTGCTGCCGACCGGACCGGTGTACGGCCGCTCGCCGGGTGACCCGTACTTCGACCCGTTCTGGAAACTGGTGAACGAGGCCAAGGCGAGCGTCTGTTACCACATCAGCGAGTTCTACTACAACTCGCAGGTGGCGCCCGCCTGGGGCTTCGAGCCGAACCCGATCCACTTCCGGATGTCGGCGTGGCAGTGGATGAACACCTACGGCCAGCGCCCGATCGAGGAGACGCTCTCCGCGCTCATCTTCGACAACCTCTTCGGCCGCTTCCCCGACATCAACATCCTGGTGTCGGAGTTCGGCGCGGAGTGGGTGCCGCACTTCGTCGGGCACATGGACAAGAGCCGGGGCATGGGCCGCAACGGTCCCTGGATCGGCGGAAAGCTCGAGGAGCGCCCCAGCAAGGTCTTCCGCAAGCACGTCCGCGTGGTGCCGTATCCGGAGGACGACATCCCGAGCCTGGTCGCGCGGCTCGGCTACCACGAGTCGCTGGTCATGGGCTCGGACTACCCGCACGCGGAGGGCGTCGCGGCGCCGGCGGAATACTGGAAGCTGATGGAGGGGCTGGATGCGTCCGTCCAGGAAGACATCATGTACAACAATGCCCAGCAGTTGATCACCCGTTGATCCCCGTTGATGATCGCTTGATCATCGCTTGATCACTCGCTGACGCTTGTCGATCATGTCGAGAGCCGCACCGGAGGCGCGCGATGAGTACCGGCATCACCGAGGCCCTGATCACCCTGGGCCGCCGGTACGTGCGCGACGCCCCGGTGCCGCTCGGCAAGGCACCGCTGGCCGCGCGGTACCTCAACTCCCATCTGCGGGAGCATCCCAGGCGCCGGGTCGTGGAGACCCGGTTCGGCGCCCGGTTCGCGGTCGACACACAGGACCTCATCCAGCGCTACGTCTATCTGTTCGGCGTCTGGGAGCCCCACATGACGGCCTGGCTCCGCGGCCGGCTGCGCCCCGGCGACACCTTCGTCGACGTCGGCGCCAACGTGGGCTACTTCGCGGTCCTCGGCTCCCGGCTCGTCGGCGACACGGGCCGCGTCGTGGCCGTGGAGGCGTCCCCCGCCTTCCACGACCGGATGCGCCGGCAGCTCACCCTCAACAACTGCACCAACGTCCGCACCGTGAACGCCGCGGTCTCCGACGGCCACAAGACGCTCACCTTCGTCCTGGCCAGCTCCCGCAACATGGGCGCGAACTCCATCGTCCCGTACGACGGCCCGGCCGAGTCCACCTTCGAGGCCGAGGCCCAGCCGCTCGCCGAACTCCTCGACCCGGCCGACCTCGCCCACGCCCGCGTGATCAAGATCGACGTGGAGGGAGCGGAGGGCAGCGTCGTACGAGGCCTGGCCCCCGTCCTCGACCGCCTCAGGGACGACGCGGAGATCGCCGTAGAGGTCACGCCGGACCGAATGGCCCAACTAGGCGATTCGGTGGAGGAGTTGCTGGAGACCATGCGCGCCCACGGCTTCCACACCTACCGCCTCCCCAACAGCTACAAGCCGGAGAGCTACCCCCACGCCCTGCGCAGCCCGTCGCCACCGGTGCGCTGGCGGGGACCGATCGTCGGTGAGACAGAGCTGGTCTTCTCCCGCATGGATGCCGAGGAACTGACCGGTTAGTCCGCGATCGTGATGGCCTGCGAAGGACACCTCTCTGCCGCTTCCCGCACCCGCGGATCGTCACCGGTGTCCTCACGCCCCGGTATCACCGCACCGAAACCGTCCTCCGCGGTGAAGACGGACGGCACCCGGTAGACGCAATCGCCGGAGCCATAACAGCGGTCGGGGTCGACGGAGACCTTCATGCCCCTTCCCGTTCCCGCCCGACGACCCCGTGAATCGAGCCCGCCGCTACCGGTCGAAGGGCAGCTCCAGCATCCGGATGGCGTTGCCCCGCAGCAGCTTGTACGTCACCTCGTCGGAGAGACCGGCCACATGCTCGGCCGCCACCTTCTTCGTCTCCGGCCAGGTCGAGTCGACGTGCGGATAGTCCGTCTCGAAGGTCGCGTTGTCCACGCCGACGGTCTCGATGGCCTCGATGCCGTGCCGGTCACGGAAGAAGCAGCAGAAGATCTGCCGGTAGTAGTACGTCGACGGCGGCTCCGGAATCAGGTCCTTGACGCCGCCCCACGCCCGGTGCTCCTCCCACACGTCGTCCGCGCGCTCGAGGGCGTACGGGATCCAGCCCATCTGCCCTTCGCTGTACGCGAGTTTGAGCCGGGGGAACTTCACCAGCACGCCGCTGAACAGGAAGTCCATCATCGACGCCATGGCGTTGTTGAAGCTGAGGGAGGCCTGGACGGCGGGGGGAGCGTCGGGTGAGGCGGCCGGCATCTGCGAGGACGACCCGATGTGCATGTTGACCACCGTCCCGGTCTCCTCGCAGGCCGCGAAGAAGGGGTCCCAGTAGCCGGAGTGGATGGAGGGCAGCCCGAGATAGGTCGGGATCTCGCTGAAGGTGACGGCACGGACGCCCCGGGCGGCGTTGCGGTGGATCTCCGCGACGGCCAGCTCGATGTCCCACAGGGGGATCAGGCACAGCGGGATCAGCCGGCCGCCGCTGTCCCCGCACCACTCCTCGACCATCCAGTCGTTGTAGGCGCGCACGCACGCGAGGCCGACCTCCTTGTCCTTGGCCTCGGCGAAGGTCTGCCCGCAGAACCGGGGGAAGGTCGGGAAGCAGAGCGAGGCCTCGACATGGTTGATGTCCATGTCCTCCAGCCGGGCCTTCGGATCCCAGCAGCCCCGCCGCATCTGCTCCCGTGTGATCCCGTCGAGCGTCATCTCGTCCCGTGAGAAGCCGACGGCCGCGATGATGCGCTTGTACGGGAAGAACTCGCCTTCGTACTCCCACCAGTCGGTGATCTGGCCGTCCGGATCGGTCGTGAACCGGTACTTCCCGCCGACGTACGCGAGGTCGCCAATGCCGGCGGTGAAGGGTTTCGGCCCCTTGTCCCGGTACTTGGCCGGGAGCCACGTCTCGAAGAGGTGCGCCGGCTCGATCACGTGATCGTCCACGCTGATGACCTTGGGCAGATCCCTGGTATCGCTCACGCTGTACCCCTAATCTGACGATCCATCAGATTCAGAGGTTAGGGCAGCCTTCTCACGGCAGCAAGGGAATGGCGGCACGGGAACCGGCGCCCGACCCCGGGGAGGTCCACATGCAGAGCATCTGGCTGAGCGGCGCCGAGTGGCTCGCCGTCCTCCGAGTCGGCCTCGGCCTGTGGTGGCTGGAGAGCTGGCGGCACAAGGACAAGCGGGACTGGTTCGCCGGCGGCGGCATCAGGTGGGCGGCCGGCATCGCGGCGGAACACCGCTGGGGCTTCGTCCGGCAGGGCTTCGACCGCATCGTCAAACCCCGCCCGCGCCTCATGGCGTACGTCGTCGCGTACGCGGAACTCGCGCTCGGCCTCGGGCTCATCGTCGGCTTCCTCACACCGATCGCCCTGGTCGCCGGCCTCCTGCTCAACCTGATCTATCTCGTCCTGATGATCCACGACTGGGCCGAGCAGGGGCAGAACCTCATGATGGCGCTGATCTCGCTGGTCACGCTGTTCGCGATGGGGTGGCAGTCGTGGTCGGTGGACGCGGCGCTGGGGCTCTTCGGGTAGGTCGTAGCCGTAAGGACATCGAAGGACCTCGCCCACGCGACCTAGGAACGCCTGCGCCCCACCATCGCGACGGCCGTCCCGATCCCCGCGCACACCAGCCCGATCCCACCGAAGATCAGCGGCAGCAGCCACAGCGAGGCGAACCCGTTGATCCGCGCGTCCTCGGGGGAATCGGCGCGGTACAGCACCTCGACCCGCTCACCCTCCTCGTACGAGGGCGGGTTGGAACCCGTGGAGTCCCGGAACGTCCTCGGCGTGCCGTCCGCCGACGTGAACTCGACCACGGGGTAGGCCGTGGGCTTGTCGTTCTGCCGCTGCTTGCGGGTCGCGCCGCTCTGGTCGTTCCGCCACTCCAGCGCGACCACCGTGCCCCGGGCACGCTCGGCATCCGCCAGGAACGAGACCGACACCCCCGCGAGGATCAACCCGACGACCAAGAACAGCGACCCGAACGCGATCACCCCGAACACGATCCACCGGCGAGCACCCCGCCATTCCTCTCACCTGTCCGGAGAGGGACGTTATCCCAGGCCGTACGGTCGCAGCACTACAGCAGGCGGACGCCGATGAGAGGGACGTTCCATTCGTTTCTCTCGACGTTGCCATAGCCGTCTTTCGCCGCGGCCGGAACCACGAGCAGCATCAGCCCGGCGAGGGCAACGGCCAAGACGGCGCAAACACGACGCTTCACGATTCCTCCTCGGCGATGACAGTGCCGACCACCCTGCTCCGAGCCGCCGACCCCGCCCGCCCGGACACGCCGCTCAGCTCGTGGGTTCAGCCGCCCGGTCGGCTCCGTACGTCCCGTACGCCGGAAGTCCCGTCGATTCGAAGACGTGCACCGACAGGCCGCCCGGTGTCGTCCGGTGGCTGACGAGACGCAGCCCGGCCGGGGCGCCACCGTCCGGGAACAGACGTCGGCCCTGGCCCACCACGACCGGGGCGATCGCGAGCCGCAACGTGTCGACGAGACCGGCGGCCAGCAGGGACTGGGCCAGCCGCGCGCTGCCGTGGATCTGCAGTTCCCGGCCGGGCTGCCGTTTCAGCTCGGCGACCTCGGCGGGGATGTCGCCGGACAGGATCGTGGTCGGGTTCCAGTCGGCCCTGGTCAAGCTGTGGGAGGCGACGTACTTCGGCAGGCCGTTCAGGGTGGCGGCGCCCGGATGGTCGGTCATCTTCGGCCAGTCCCGCGCGAAGTTCTCGTATGTACGGCGCCCGAACAGGAACGCGTCCGCCTCGCCGAGCCAGGCGGTGGCCAGCCGCTCGAACTCCTCGTCCAGATGCGGCACGAACCAGCCGCCCCGCGTGAACCCGTCACTCGGGTCCTCGTCCGGGGAGCCCGGCCCCTGCGAGACACCGTCGAGCGTCAGAAACTCCTGGACCACCAGCTTCATCGCACACCACTCTCTTCCCGACAGGGAGACAGGATCGTCCCCACTCCTTGGACACCGTGGCACACGGAAACTCATCGGCCCGCGAGCACCGCCGCCGGCCTCACGCATTCTTGAGCGAGCGATCCAGATAAGTTACCGTGGGCGCATGGCAAGGACCCGGGAGTTCGACACCGAGGCGGCGGTGAGCCGTGCGATGGAGCTGTTCTGGGCGCACGGGTTCGAGGCGACGTCGGTGCGCGATCTGACTCAGCACCTCGGGATCGGGCAGGGGTCCTTGTACGCCGCGTTCGGCGGCAAGGACGGCCTGTACCGGGCCGCACTGGAGCACTACCGCACCACGTTCGCGGCGGCGGCACTGCGCAGTCTCGACGAGGGGACGGATGCCCGGTCGGCGATCCGTGCGCTGCTGGTCGAGCGGATCCGCATCGCTGTCGAACACGGCGGCAGGGGCTGCCTGTTGGTCAATGCCGCCACCGAGCGCCTGCCGGAGGACCAGCCGACCCGGCGCACCGTGCGGGACGTGCTGGGCGCCAACCAGGACGCGCTCACCGACCTGCTGCGCGCGGCGTCCGAGCGCGGCGAGATCTCGACGCGGCACGACCCGCACACCCTCGCCGCCTTCCTCGTCACCTTCCTCAACGGCCTCCTGGTGGCTTCGAAGATCACGCCGGACGCCCGCGCCCTCGAACCCCTCGTAGAGGTCGCGCTGACCACGCTCGACTGACTCTTCATGCCCTACTCGACTGACTCTTCATGCTCTGAATCTGTATCGGACGATCCAGATAAGGCGATCCAGACAAGTTAGGTGACCGAATGATCCTCGACCATCACGACGACCCCGTCCGCACAGGCCGTGCCACCGTCAACGGCACGAGCCTCCACTACCGCACAGCCGGGTCCGGCCCGGCAGTGGTGCTCCTGCACGGCGTGCCGAAGACCAGCTACCACTGGCGGCACCTCGTCCCGAAGCTGACGCCGCACCACACCGTCGTAGCGCCCGACCTCCGTGGCCTCGGCGATTCCGCACGTCCCGCGGACGGCTACGACTCCGCCACGATGAGCGACGACATCGCCGAGCTGATGCACCACCTCGGGCACGACACCTACAGCGTGATCGGCGAGGACTGGGGAGCGGTGATCGGCTACCAGCTCGCCGCCCGGCACCGCGATCACGTGGCCGCCCTGGTCTTCGCCGAGGCCCTGTTCCCCGGGTTCGGCTTCGAGGACCACACCGCCCTCACGCCCGACAACGTCGCGAGCGGCATGCACCTGTGGCACCTGGGCTTCTACTTCCAGCCGGACGTGCCCGAGATGCTCATCGCCGGACACGAACGCGAGCTGATCACCTACATGATCAAAAACGAGCGCAGCCACCCGGACACCGCCACCCCCGACGCGATCGACGAGTACGTCCGCTGCTACTCCATGCCCGGCGGCATCCGCGCGATGCTGTCGATCTACCGGGCCATGCTCGTCGACGCCGAGCAGAACCGGCAAGCAGCCCGGAAGAAGCTGGACATCCCCGTACTCGCCCTCGGCGGCTCCGCCTTCATCGGCGACCGCAACGAGTCCCAGCTGCGGCAGTTCGCCCACGACGTCACCGGCCACGTCTTCAACGCCGGACACGACCTCGCCGAAGAGGTACCCGACGAGATGGCCGACGTCGTACTGCCCTTCCTGCGATGAGCGTTCATCGCCGCCCACCGAACTCCCAGTCGTGCACCTCGACCGCGGCGTACCGTTCCGCCGTCAGGACGGCCCGTGCCGTGGCCGGGTCCGATGCCCTGAGCAGCACGGCCGTACCCAGCCAGGTGGCGCCGTCGTCGGAGAGCAGTGGCCCGTACGCGATCAGCTCGTCCCGGTCGGGCGGTAGGGCGACATCGGCGGCCGGCCCTGAGCCCAAGCCGAGCACCAGGTACCGATTGCCGTCGCTCGGGCCACCGGGGAAGTCCCACATGGTGCGCCCCAGCAGGTTGCGCCACCGGCGCAGCAGCACGTCCCGGTAAGCGCCGGCCTGATAGTTGGGCTCGTCGAAGGCGAACGCGCGGGCGGCGGCGGCATCCGGCAGGTCGACGATGTGCACGCTGCCTGTGGGCGTTTCGCCGTCGTCGGCGAAGGTCGGGCCGCGCGCGATCAGCTCCTTCGCGTACCGGTCCATGTACGACCAGTGCTCTTCCAGCAACGCGTGGCGCAGCGTGGCAGATCCGGGCCGGTCGCGGTGGTAGCAGAAGTACTCCATGCCCCAGACCCTCCCCAACGTACGGCAGCAACTCAACAGACTTTCGCAGCGATCCGACAGCTCAGAAGCCCTCGTCGATCACCTTTTCCCGCATCAGCCCCTCCAACTCCTTGTCCGACAGCGGGTGGAGGGTGTCCAGGAGACGGCGCAGGCCGGGTGCGTCGAGGGACTTGCTGGAGACCTGGACCTCCGCGTCGCGGTGGCGGCGGGTGAGGGTGATGTCGCGGGTGCCGCCGGGGATGCCGTCGATCACGCGCATATCGCCGTCCGTGTCCACCGTGCAGGTCGCGTCCTTCCCCAAGAACTCGGGGCACCGCGGTGTCGGCGTGAGTGGCCGGCGCACCGTGAGGGCCACATACCCGTCCTGCTGAACGGAGTGGTACTCAATGCTGAAGGAGGCAGGGCCGACCACGGCACGGGCTCCTCGCATGCCGGACGGCGTAGCGATCACGTACAGCAGCTCCGGATGCTCCCGGTACCGCGCCACCTCCGCCGCGTGCCGACGCTGCTGCGCCTGCGCCGGGCCGACGAAGCCCCCATAGACCACGCCGGCCGCCAGCGCGGCCACCGCCCCCAGCCGCACCCACCGGCCGGGCACGAAGAAAGCCGCCACCACGGCGTACGGCACCCCCGTCAGCGCGACTCGCGTACCGGCGCTCCCCAGGTCGACGTCCCCACCGTAGGCACCCACGCCCGCCAGGACGCCGAGCGTCCCGAGGGCGAAGACCAGGACCGCCCAGCCGAGCCGCCCGGGCGCGGAGTCGCACAGCGGCACCACAGTCCGGGCCGGTATGCCCGCCGTGGCCAGCAAGCCCACCGTCAGCGGTACAGCCAACAAGAAGAGCAGCACAGTCGCACCGGACCCACCGCTCCAGCCCGTCACCACCACCCCGAAGCCGAGCACCGGCACCGCGGCCGCCATCGTCGCCCAGACCAGAAGGAGATGCAGAGCCGTCAGCGTCCCTCTGCCACGCGTCATGCCCGAAGCGTGCCAGCCCGTGTCCCGGCGCACATGAGTACTCCTACTCAGCACGTCCGCCCCCCGCGGGGAGGAAGCGCTCCACCGACGCCACCCCCCAACCACCCCCGCCAACTCCCCTGAGATCCTTGCCCCGTGCCGAATCCCACCCCCGTCACCCCCGACGCTCCCGTCCCGATACCCGACCCCCTGCTCACCCAGCACTGGCTCGACCTCTGCTTCATCCACTGGGCCGTCGAACCGGACGTGGTGGCACCGCTGTTGCCGACAGGCACCGTGCCCGACACTTACGACGGGATGACGTACGTCGGGCTGGTCGCGTTCCGGATGGACAAGGTGGGGTGGCTGCGGCTGCCGGGGGTGCCGTACTTCGGGTCGTTCCCGGAGACGAACGTGCGGCTGTACTCGGTCGGCGCGGACGGCCGTCGTGGTGTGGTGTTCCGGTCGATGGACGCCTCGCGGCTGCTGCCGGTGGTGATGGGGCGCCTCGGCTTCCGGCTGCCGTATCTCTGGTCCCGGATGAGCGTGCGCACAGACACCAACACCGTCTCGTACGAGAGTGCCCGCCGCTGGCCCGGGCCGCGCGGCGCGTACAGCCGTATCGCCGTGCGGGCCGGTGAACGCATAGCAGAACCAACCGAGTTGGAGCACTTCCTCACCGCCCGCTGGGGCATGCACAACCAGTTCTCCGCGGGCGCCGCCTATCTGCCCAACGACCATCCGCGCTGGCCGCTCCACCGCGCCGAGCTGATCCACTGCCAGGAGGACCTGGTCGCCGCGGCCGGTCTGCCCGCCCCGGTCGGCGACCCGGTCAGCGTCCTCTACTCACCCGGCGTGCCCGTCCGGTTGGGACGGCCTCTCAGGAGTTCCATGTCTCGTCGTACGGATCCCGCGGCTGAGCCACCGGTCGGGCCTCGCTGACCTCGATGAACGGGATGGGGCCGTCGTTGACCGGGTCGTGGGTCCGGTGGTCGGTGTAGGTGCCGGTGACCTCCAGCCAGGTGTCCGGTTGCAGCACCGGCGGCATGTGTCCGGTCAGGCCGACCTTGACCGGCTGGGCGTCCGCGGCACAGCAGTTGAGGGTCATGCGGACGAGGTAGGGCGTGCCGTCGCGGTCCAGTGCGAGGAAGCCGGTGATCTTCAGCTGGCGGTCGCGGAGGGAGCGGCCGTCGTCGTAGACCGCGCGGCCCGCGTAGTCGGCGAGGGCCAGGCGCAGGGGCCCGCTCTCCGGCAGCTTGGAGAATCCGTACGGCTCTTGCAGGGCCGTCCCCGTGCGTACGGCGCTGTACGAGCCGAGGGCCGGCGGCGCGACCAGGATCAGGGCGAGGACGGGGAGGGCGAGCAGCCAGGAGACGCGGGGTTCGGGATGCCCGGCGTGTCCGTCGGACCTGCGCCGCTCGTACCAGACCGTCGCCAGCGCCGCCGCGATCAGCACCGCGCCGGACAGCAGCACCAGCGGGCGCAGGCCTGCTTTGACGTACCGCAGATACAGATCGGTCAGGCCCGCGTGCAGCAGGCTCGCGCCGAGCAGGAAGAGTACGGCCGCCTGAGCTTGCCGGTTCACAGGAGCACCGCCCCGGTCAGCACCGACACCAGTACCGCCAGCACGAAGGTCGCGGGCGCGAAGCGCAGGGCGAAGTCGCGGCCGAAGGTGCCCGCCTGCATCGCGAACAGCTTCAGGTCGACCATCGGCCCGACCACCAGGAACGCCAGCCGGGCCGTGAGCGAGAACTGCGTCAGCGAGGCCGCCACGAACGCGTCCGCCTCCGAGCAGATCGACAGCAGGACGGCGAGTGCGGCGAGGGCCAGCACGGCGATCACCGGGTTGTCGGCCGCCGCGCGCAGCCAGGTCTCCGGCACCACCGCCTTCAGCGTTGCGGCGGCCATCGCGCCGAGGACCAGGAAACCCCCGGCGTGCATGACGTCGTGCCGAACTGACCCCCAGAACGCCGCGCCCTTGCTCTGACCGTCGTACGACGAACGGGCCGGCGGGCGCAGCCAGTCGGCGCGGCCGAGCCGCAGCCACAACCAGCCCATCGCGCACGCCACCAGCAGGCTCGCGACGAAACGGGCGAGGACCATCTCGGGGTTGCCGGGGAAGGCCACGGCCGTCGCGGTCAGGACGATCGGGTTGATCGCCGGGGCGGAGAGCAGGAACGCCAGCGCCGCGGCCGGAGTCACCCCCCGGCGCACGAGTGCGCCCGCGACCGGCACCGACGCGCACTCGCACCCCGGCAGCACCGCCCCCGCCGCTCCGGCCACCGGCACGGCCAGCGCGGGGCGCTTCGGCAGGGCGCGGGCGAAGAACGACGGCGGCACGAACACCGCGATCGCCGCGGACAGCAGTACGCCGAGCACGAGAAACGGCAGGGCCTGTACGACGACGGCGACGAACACCGTCATCCAGCTCTGCATCACCGGTACGGCCAGCATCCGCCGGATGGGGCCCTGTGCGAGTACGGCGAGGACCAGCACCATGGTCAGGACGAGGGGGGAGTTGAGGTGCCTGCCCTGTGGTTCCTCCGGGGTTTCCACGGGCGTGGCCGGGGGTGGCTTGGTGATGGCCACGGGTGGGGTACCTCCGCGGTTCGTTGGGTGCGGGGCTGTGGGGGCTGGTCGCGCAGTTCCCCGCGCCCCTGACGGGGCGCTGATCTCCTCCCCTCTCATACGGCCTAACCGTGCCATGCGTTCAACCCGTTGTTGGAACCACGCGTCTCGGTGAGGCAGTCTGTCCCCTCGTGGGCAGCAGCGTTCCGAATCAGGGTCAGCCGGGCGGTACGTCGTCGGCGCACATGGTGGTGTGCGGTGACGACGGTCTCGCGCACCGGCTCGCCGCCGAGCTGCGGGGGGTGTACGGCGAGCAGGTCACCCTTGTCGTGCCGCCCTCGGTGACCACGGCGCGGCCACCGGTGGTCGGGCGGGCGCGGGCGGTCTCGGTGGCGCTGCTGGACCGGTGGGTCAGCCGGGCCAATGGGGAGCCCGCGGGGAACGGGCGGGTCGTGGAGGCGCCCGAGATCACCGAGGCCGTGCTGGCCGACGCCGGTGTGGACCGGGCGGCCGCGCTGGCGCTCGTGTACGACGACGACGAGACCAACATCCGCGCCGCCCTCACCGCCCGCCGGATCAACCCCCGGCTGCGGCTCGTCCTGCGGCTCTACAACCGGCGGCTGGGGCAGCACATCGAGGAACTCCTCGACCAGGCGGCCGCGTTGGCGACCGGGATCGACGACATCGGCGCCGACGCGTCCACAACTGTGCTGTCCGACGCCGACACGGCCGCACCGGCGCTGGCCGCCACCGCGCTCGCCGGGACCAGCAAGGTCGTACAGACGGACGGGCTGCTGCTGCGGGCGGTCGAGCGGCAGCCGTGGCGGGGCCGGATCCCCGATCCGGGGCTGGCCACGCTGGCCCTGCTGTCGCCCACGAACAGCGACTCGGCGGACACCGACGAGCAAGGACCGCAGCTCCTGCCCGACGACGCCGCGGTACGGGCAGCCACCGGGCGCGGGGCGGTCGTCCTGGAACAGGTGTCGTACTCGGGTCCTTCGCTGCCGGCCGGGCGCGCGGTCGGCGTCGCACCAGCCTTCGCGTCGCTGTTCTCGCGGCGGTTGCGGTGGTCCCTGGCGGGCCTGGTCGGGTGTGTGCTGGCGCTCGCGGTCGCGCTGACGGTGGTCACCGGGGACCATCCGCTGTACGCGACGTACGAGACCCTGCTCGATCTCTTCGCCATCAACGAGCCCGCCCTCCACCAGTCCGTCGGCCGCCAGATCCTCCAACTCCTCTCCGGGCTGCTCGGGTTGCTGCTCCTGCCGGTGCTGCTGGCCGCCGTGCTGGAGGCGCTCGGCACCTTCCGCAGCGCCTCCGCCCTGCGCAAGCCGTCGCGCGGGCTCGGCGGGCACGTCGTCCTGCTCGGCCTCGGCAAGATCGGCACCCGCGTGCTGACCCGGCTGCACGAGCTGAACATCCCGGTGGTGTGCGTCGAGGCCGACCCGGAAGCGCGCGGCGTCGCGACCGCGCGACGGCTGCGGGTGCCGGTGATCCTCGGGGACGTCACCCAGGAAGGCGTCCTGGAGGCCGCCAAGATCCACCGCGCGAACGCGCTCCTCGCGGTGACCAGCGCGGACACGACCAATCTGGAGGCCGCGCTGTACGCCCGTTCCGTACGGCCCGACCTGCGCGTCGTCCTGCGCCTGTACGACGACGACTTCGCGACCGCCGTCTACCGCACCCTGCGCGCCGCCCACCCGGGCGCCTCCACCCGCAGCCGCAGCGTGACGCATCTGGCCGCGCCCTCCTTCGCCGGCGCGATGATGGGCCGCCAGATCCTCGGCGCCATCCCGGTCGAGCGGCGCGTGCTGCTGTTCGCCGCCGTCGACGTGGCCGGGCATCCGCGGCTGGAGGGCAAGACGGTCGCCGAGGCGTTCCGGCCGGGGGCGTGGCGGGTGCTGGCCCTGGACACGGCCACCCCCGACGAACGCCAGCCCGATCTCGCCCTCCCGCCGTCGCCGGACAACGACGACGGGGACGTACGGCCGTCAGGGCTCGTGTGGGACCTGCACGAGGGGTATGTGCTCCAGGCCGGGGACCGAGTGGTGCTGGCGGCGACTCGCAGGGGGCTGGCGGAGCTGTTGGGACGGAGGCGGCGGGAGGCGGCGGGGACGTAGCGCTCCGCGGGAGCGCTCCGCGGGAGGTGCCTTACTTACTCTGCGGGCCGGTGGGGGCTTGTCGCGCAGTTCCCCGCGCCCCTTCGGGGCGCTGAGCCAGCAGCCGGTCCAACTGCTTCCCCGCCTCCTCGTATCCGGCGTCGGAGATCCGTTGCAGCTCGCGCAGGTCGCCGGTTTCGGCCGCGCGTCGAGTCAGCAGGAAACCGGCGCGCATGGATCCCTCGTCCAGCAGCTCGCTCAGTTCGCTGAGGGCGCCCGCTTCGTCGGCGAGGTCGGCCAGCAGGTCCAGAGCTGTCTCGTTGCCCTCGTCGGCCAGTGCGCGCAGGGTCTCCCGATCGATGTTCGTTTTCGCCATGGCGCCATGGTGCGACCCTGCCCCAGGGGAAACGTCAAGTGGGACGATGGCCGAGTGATCACCATCGGGCAGCTGGCCACGTACATCGGAGTGTCGACCAAGACCATTCGCGTGTACCACGACAAGGGCCTGCTCCCGGAGCCCGACCGCGATGCGTCGGGCTACCGGCGGTACAGCGCGAACGACGCCATCGAGCTGATCAAAATCCGCACCCTCGCCGAAGCCGGTGTTCCTCTGGCCCGTATCCGGGACCTGAGATCCGCGGCCGACGAGGAGTTCCGGCAGGAGCTGCGCGAGATCGACGACCAGCTCACCGTCCGCATCCGTGGTCTGCGGGCGACGCAGCGGCGCCTGCGCCGGCTCGCCGACGGGGATCTGGCACCGCTGCCCACCGAGGTCGGTGACCATCTGGAGCACCTGGCCGGCTGGGGGTTCACCCCTCGCTGGGTGGACCTCCAACGCGACCTGTGGATCCTCGTGTTCGCCACCCACCCGGACCACGCGCTCACCCTGTTCCGCGACCAGGCCGACATCCTGGCCGACCCGGCGCTACGGCAGCTCTTCCTCGACTACGACCACGCCCACGACCTCGCTCCCGACGATCCCCGCATCGGCACCCTCGCCCACCGCATCGTCGAGGCGACCCGGCACCGCTACGGACCTGACGAACGCCCCGAGCTGGACGCGCCCTCTGACATCCCCGCCCTCATCCAGGCCACCGTCAACGCCTCGTCCCCGGCATGGCAGCGACTCGACACGCTGATTCGCGCGCGACTGGACGCTTGAGCCTGCTCGAAAAGCATCAAGAGCTCAGCGACCGCCCCGCCTGCGCAGCAGCCACTGCGTGAACGTCCGGCGCGGGGGCCGCACCACGACGCGGCCGTGCGCCTTCTGGCCGACCAGCTCAACTCGCAGGGTGACCGGCGTATCGGGATCGGTCGGAGTCCGGCGGTGCTTGAGTTTGCAGTGCACCAGTTGCAGAGCGTCGGTGTCGATCTCGATGCCCGGCCGCGTGATCAGCCTCAGGGTCTTGCCCGCCATCGCCACGTCGACCTGCAGGGTGTCGTGCGTGATCACCGCGTCGGTGAAGTCGAGCGTCACGTCGCAGTACGTCACGGCGAGTTCCAGCCTGCGCGGTACCACCCAGCGGCCCACGCGCTCGATCGTGCCGCTGAAGACCTGTTCGATCCGGACTACGTCCTTGACGTCTGCGACGGTCGAGCCTGTCGTGGCCGATACGGGCGGCAGGTCAGCGGTGAGGGCGGCCAGTTCGCTCAAAGTCCGTGCCGAGAGGGCGGCTTCCAGGCGCTCGTCCAACTCGTCCGCGCTCAGCAGGCCTTCCCCCGCCGCGATACGCAGCACATCCACGACTCGATCCCGGTCCGCATGCGAGGCGCGCAGCTCGGGCGACGAGCCGGGGCCGGAGTGCTTCCCGGTGGGCGATATCTCTCCCGACATGCTTCCGTCCTGGTCCTGTCGAACGTCTCCGCGCGACGCGGGCAGCGGCAGCGGCGCGATTGGAAGGCCAACGCTATATCGCGACATGGCGGAGGGACGAGACGTGGAACGGGGGTATCGGTTCCGGTGGGTGTCGGGTGACACTGGCCGCATGGAGTTCGCCGTCTTCGTGACCCTTCCCGGCCTGGTGATACTGCTCACCGTCATCGCCTTCGTCGACCAGCTGCTGCTGCGTATGGGGCGAGCCGGGCTGCTGCCCTGGCGGAACAGCGCGCGGGTCGGGCAGGTGTCCGCGACCGGCTTCGAGCAGTTGCACGGGGCGCTCTCCCCGGGCAAGCAGCACGAGTTGAAGGAACGGCAGTCGTCGCTGGTGATGCGGGACGACGAGGAGGACGGGGCGCCGCCGAATCGGACGCGGGTGGACCTGGACGGCGGGGTCGCGGTCGTACGACTGCCGTCGCCGTAGCGCTCCGCTGGGCCCGTCGAATCGCTGCGGCGCCGTCGTGGCTGGTCGCGCCCACGCGGCGGAGCCGCATATCGATACAGCCCCGCGCCCCTATCGGGGCGCTGCCTGCACCGACCTGCTTACACCCCGCCCTCCCCTTCCCCCTCAGCCCCCCAAATGCCGTCGAGCGAAGTCCAGTTCCAGGCGGACCTGTTTGATCCGTTCGTCCACGACCAGGGAGCCGTGGCCCGCGTCGTAGCGGTAGACCTCGTGGACGGAGCCTCGGGTTTCGAGGCGTTTGACGTAGTTGTCGATCTGGCGGATGGGGCAGCGTGGGTCGTTGACGCCTGCCGAGATGTAGACGGGGGCCTTGACCTGGTCGACGTAGGTGATCGGGGAGGATGCCTCGAAGCGCTCGGGGACCTCTTCGGGGGTGCCGCCGAGGAGGGTGCGGTCCATGGCCTTCAGGGCTTCCATCTCGTCGTGGTACGCCGTGACGTAGTCGGCCACCGGGACCGCGGCGAGGCCCATCGTCCAGGCCTCGGGCTGGGTGCCGAGGCCGAGGAGGGTGAGGTAGCCGCCCCAGGAGCCGCCGGTGAGGATCAGCCGGTCGGGGTCGGCGAGCCCGGAGGCGACCGCCCATTCACGGACCGCCGCGATGTCCTCCAGCTCGATCAGACCGATCCGGTGCTTGAGGGCGTCGGTCCATGCGCGCCCGTACCCGGTGGAGCCGCGGTAGTTGACGCGGACGACCGCGTATCCGTGGTCGACCCAGGCGGCCGGGCCGGCGGCGAAGGAGTCGCTGTCGTGCCAGGTCGGGCCGCCGTGGATGTCGAAGACGGTGGGGAGGGGACCGGAGACATCCGCCGGCTTCTGGATCAGGGCGTGGATACGGCCGCCCGGACCGTCCACCCACACGTCCTCCACTGGCACTGATCCCGGGGACCGCATGCCGGGCGGGTCCAGGACGACGCCGCCCGTCGTGGAGCGGACGGTGGACGGCTCGGCGGCCGACGACCACAGGAACTCCACGGTGCCGTCGGGGCGGGCGGTCGCGCCGGAGACGGAGCCCGCCGGGGTGGGGAGCTGCTGCAGCGCGCGGGAGGCGAGGTCGTAGCGGAACAGTTCGCTGCGGGCCTCGAAGCTGTGCACGATGAGCAGTGCGGAGCCGTCCGGATACCACTCGGCGCTCACGTCGCCGGGCAGATCGAGCGCGAGATCGGACTCGATGCCGCTCGCCACGTCCCACACCAGCGGCTCCCAGCGACCGCGCCGCTGATGCCCGATGAGCAGCCGCGTGTCCCCGTCGACCGGCGCGAAGCCCAGCACCTCGAGGCCCAGTTCGACGGTGCCGCCCTTGGTGTCGTCGAGCTCGGCGACCGCCGTGCCGTCCGGGCGCACCACACGCAGCGCCGAGTGCATCGCGTCGCCGTGCTCGGTGTGCTCGACGGCGATCAGCGAGCCGTCGTGCGAGAGGTCGCCGACGCCCGCCGACTCGCGGTGCCGGTAGATCTCCACCGGGTCCTCGCCCTCGCGCGCGAGATGGATCGTCGTACCGTCCTCGTCGGTGGAGCGGCCCACGACCGCCGTACGTCCGTCCCGGCCGAGGGCGAGGCCCGCCGGATACGACGGTTCCAGGCCGGGGACGGCGGTCTCGTCCGCTCCGCCGCCGAACGGCTGGCGGCGCCAGACGCCGAACTCGTCGCCGTCCTTGTCGTCGAACCACCAGATCCACGCGCCGTCCGGGGAGAGCACACCGTCCGTCGTGCCGTTCGGCCGGTCGGTGACCTGGCGCTGCTCGCCCGTCGCACGGTCCCAGGCGTACAACTCGTACGTCCCCGTCGCGTTCGACACGAACAGGGAACGGTCCGGTGCGTCCTCCGCCCAGTCGGGCAGCGACACCCGGGGCGCCCGGAAGCGCTTCTCCCAGTCCGGCATCTCTTCTTTCCGCTCCGGAGAGTCGGACCCGTTGCTCTCAGTCATGGCTCCATACTGCCCGCTCCCTGTGACAATCCGCTGGCCAGCTCCCCAGCCTGTGGATAACTCCACCATCGCTCCACCGGAGGTACTGACCCCGCGCCCCCGCCCGCCGCACCCGCCCCGTACCGTTGAGGGCGTGTACCGGTTCCTGCTGACCCCCCGCTGGTGGGGAATCAACGTCTTCGTGCTGCTCGCCATCCCCTTCTGCCTTTACATGGGGTCCTGGCAGCTGAGCCGGTTCGAGGAGCGGGTGGACAGCCACAAGGTCGCGGAGAACAAGGCGGCCTCGGACAAGCAGCAGGCGGCCCGGCCGCTGGCCGAGTTGCTGCCCGTCGACAAGGAGACCTCCGGCGAGCAGGCCACCGCGACCGGGCGGTACGGCAAGCAACTGCTCGTGCCGGACCGGGAGCTGGACGGCAAGCGTGGCTTCTATGTGCTGACGCTGCTGCGCACCGACGACGGCAAGGCCCTGCCCGTCGTGCGGGGCTGGCTGCCGGGCGACGCCGACGCCGCGAAGGCGCCCGCCGCGCCCTCCGGCGAGGTCACCGTCACCGGTGCGCTCCAGGCGTCCGAGACGCCCGGGGACAACGGGGTCAGTGCGCGGGGCGGGCTGCCGGCCGGGCAGACCGCGGCGATCAGTGCGGCCTCGCTGATCAACCTCGTGTCGTACGACGTGTACGACGCCTGGGTCACTCTCAACTCCGGTGACGCCGGGATGAAGACGGTGCCGGCGACCGCCGCGCAGGACACCGGGCTGGACCTGAAGGCCTTCCAGAACCTCGGCTACACCGGCGAGTGGTTCGTCTTCGCCGGGTTCGTGGTCTTCATGTGGTTCCGGCTGCTGCGCCGCGAGGTGGAGTCCATACGGGACGCGCAGCTGGGGCTGGTGGACGAAGAAGACCGCGACCCCGTATCCGTGTAGCCCCGGGCCCTCTGAAGCCTGGCCCTGAAGAGTTCAGCGGCTACGACGCCGCCAGCAACCCCGTCCAGTACACCTTCCCCGCGCACGCGCCCGACACGGTCGCAGACGCCGTGGGTGCCGCGGGTTCTGCCGTGTAGGACACGACCACGCTGCCGTCCGCCGTGCCGTCCTCCGTCATCAGCTGGGTCGACGTGCCGGAGTCGGTGCCGGTGGTCCCCGTGGTCGAACCGCTGGTGTCGGCGGAGTTCGTCGGGTCGGGCGTCGGTTCGCCCGTGTTGCCGCCGCTGCTGTCGCCGGCGGGCGGGCAGGTTTCCGAGGGCACCCAGGCGAACTTGACCTCGTAGGCCGCGCCCGGCTTCAGCAGCAGCTCGGGGGCCTCGAGGGACGGGTCGGGCAGGGAGGCCGCCTCGTCCCCGGCGACGTGCCGCAGGGTGGAGATCTTGGTGGCGTCGGCGGCGCCCTGCGGGGTCGTGCCGACCGTGCCGGGGCTGGTGACCGTGCAGTCGGTGGTGGAGACGTTGGTGACGCGGAAGCTTCCGTAGACCGCGCCGACGGTGTCGGCGGCGGCGGTGATCGGGATGTCGGCGCCGAGCTGCGCGGCGGTGCACAGGGGGGAGCCCACCGAGGTCGTGGCCGTGGGGTCGGCGCCCGTGGTGGCGCCGGTGGAGCCGGGCCCGGTGCTGTTGCCCTTCTCGCCCTCCTTCTTGCCGCCGCCCTCGCCCTGTTCCGCGGACTGGCCGCCGGTGCCGCCGGAGGTGCCCGACCCGGCGTCCGGGCCCTTGTCCTGTCCCGCGCCGCCCTGAGCCTGGGACGCGTGACCGGCGTTGGAGGTGTTGGTGGCGGAGCCGGTGGCGTTGGAGACGTGCAGGGCGGCGGGGACCGCGGTGCCGATGAACAGGGCGGCCGCGGCCATCCCGACGAGGGCCTGGCGCTTGCGGGCCCGCCGTGCGGGCACCGCCCGCCGCAGGTGGTCCAGCGTGCCGTCGCGCGGCTCCATCTCCTGGACCGCGTCGTGCAGCATCCTGCGCAGTGCCAGCTCGTCCGAGTCGAGCCCGGGGAGGCTCTGGTCGTCGGGGCCGTGGTTCACAGTTCCGTTCCCAGCGTGCGATTGCTTCGGGTCGTGCGGGTCGGCCGACTCTGTCGGCTCGTGCCACTCATAGGGCTCGTGCGGTTTTCCGTCCGTCATGCGGGCGCCTCCATGGCGATGCGCAGCGCCGCGATGCCGCGCGAGCCGTAGGCCTTCACGGAGCCCAGCGATATGCCGAGCGTCGCGGCGACCTGCGCCTCGGTCATGTCGGCGAAGTAGCGCAGGACGAGGACCTCGCGCTGCCGGCGCTGGAGGCCCTTCATCGCCTTGATCAGCGAGTCCCGCTCCAGCTGGTCGTACGCGCCCTCTTCAGCGCTCGCCATGTCCGGCATCGGCTTCGACAGCAGCTTCAGGCCGAGGATGCGGCGGCGCAGGGCGGAGCGCGAGAGGTTGACGACCGTCTGCCGCAGATAGGCGAGGGTCTTCTCCGGGTCGCGGACGCGTTTGCGTGCCGAGTGGACGCGGATGAAGGCCTCCTGGACGACGTCCTCGCAGGAGGCGGTGTCGTCGAGGAGGAGCGCCGCGAGGCCCAGCAGGGAGCGGTAGTGGGCGCGGTAGGTCTCGGTGAGGTGGTCGACGGTGGTACCGGCGGCCACTGTGTCGACTTCGTCGCCGTCACGCGGGCTGGGTATGCGGGCGGGCCGCGCTGCGGGCATGGGCGCGATCACCGGCATGCCGCCGGGCGTGCCGGGCATGCGGGGTCGGCGGGGACGCAGAACTGTGCCGTGCGTCGCCGCGGTGAAATCGAGTACCTCTGCCACGCCAGTTGGACACGCGTCCCCCCATGAGGGTTGTACGTGCCGGGCGTCACGTTCACGCCCGACGCCGTTCTCTCCTCGGGCAGCCCTACGGAAGGTGCCTCACAAGCCCTCATGCGTCCCGCTCTTCCCCTATGTCCCATATGAACCGAACGTCCCCACGCTCGGCTCACGGCGTCCCCACGCCGACCACATCGCGTCTCCACGCCCCAAGGGAGGGCGACCGCAAAGACGCTCCCCGCCCTCCGCACGGTTGCGGAGGGCGGGGAGCAAATCTTCGAACGCCGAAGGGGCCCGGTACAAGTGGTCCGGACCATCATCCAGCTCACATGTCGTACATAGATTCTACAAACGCTTTCTGCTATGCCGGAGCTTTTTCCTGTGAGCGGAAGAACTCACCGCAACTCCGCAGCCACCAGCTCGGCGATCTGCGCGGTGTTGAGCGCGGCACCCTTGCGCAGGTTGTCCCCGCACACGAAGAGTTCGAGCGCCGTGGGGTCGTCCAGCGCCCGGCGCACGCGCCCCACCCAGGTCGGATCGGTGCCGACCACATCGGCGGGCGTGGGGAACTCCCCCGCGGCCGGGTTGTCGAAGAGGACGACACCGGGCGCCGTGGCCAGAAGCTCGCGGACGCCCTCGACGGTGACCTCGCCCTCGAAGCGGGCGTGCACGGTCAGGGCGTGTGTGGTGATCACCGGCACCCGGACGCATGTCACGGCGACGGGCAGCCGCGGCAGTCCGAGGATCTTGCGGGACTCGTCCCGCACCTTCATCTCCTCCGACGACCAGCCGTCCTCACGCAGCGACCCGGCCCACGGTACGACGTTCAGCGCGACCGGCTCCGGGAACGGCCCGGTGTCGTCGCCGACGGCCCGCCGTACGTCACCCGGGCTGGTCCCCAGCTCCGTACCCGCCACCAGCGACATCTGCCGGCGCAGCGTCTCGACGCCGGCCCGCCCGGCCCCGCTGACGGCCTGGTACGACGACACCACCAGCTCGCGCAGCCCGTACTCGGCATGCAGCGCGCCCAGGGCCACGATCATCGACAGCGTCGTGCAGTTCGGGTTGGCGATGATCCCGCGCGGCCGGACCCGCGCCGCGTGCGGATTGACCTCGGGCACGACGAGCGGCACATCGGGGTCCATCCGGAAGGCGCCCGAATTGTCCACCACCACGGCGCCCTTGGCGGCGGCGACGGGAGCCCACTGCGCCGCGACCTCGTCCGGTACGTCGAACATGGCGACGTCGACGCCGTCGAAGGCCTCCTCGGTGAGCGCCACCACCTCGACCTCCTCGCCGCGCACGGCCAGCTTGCGGCCGGCCGAGCGCGGCGAGGCGATCAGACGGATCTCGCCCCAGATGTCCGCGTGCTGGGACAGGATCTTGAGCATGACCGTGCCGACGGCTCCGGTCGCACCCACGACCGCGAGCGTCGGTCGTACGGTCATCGGCCGGTGCCTCCGTAGACAACGGCCTCGTCGCTGTCGGAGTCGAGCCCGAAGGCGGTGTGCACGGCGGTCACGGCCTCCTTGACGTCGTCGGCGCGGGTGACCACCGAGATACGGATCTCGGAGGTCGAGATCAGCTCGATGTTCACGCCGGCGTCGGACAGGGCCGTGAAGAAGTCGGCCGTGACGCCAGGGTTGGTCTTCATGCCCGCGCCGACGAGCGAGATCTTGCCGATCTGGTCGTCGTAGCGCAGCGATTCGTAGCCGATGCCGTGCTTGTTCTTCTCCAGGGCGTCGATGGCCTTGCGGCCGTCGGTCTTGGGGAGCGTGAACGAGATGTCCGTCAGGCCGGTGGAGGCCGCGGACACGTTCTGCACGATCATGTCGATGTTGATCTCGGCGTCCGAGATCGTGCGGAAGATCGCGGCGGCCTCGCCCGGCTTGTCCGGCACGCCGACCACCGTGATCTTGGCCTCGGAGGTGTCGTGCGCGACACCGGAGATGATGGCCTGCTCCACCTTGTTGTCCCCTTGATTGATCGGCTCGCTGCTGACCCACGTGCCCTGCAGTCCGCTGAAGCTGGACCGGACATGGATCGGGATGTTGTAGCGGCGGGCGTACTCCACACAGCGGTGGAGCAGCACCTTCGAGCCGGACGCGGCCAGCTCCAGCATGTCCTCGAAGGAGATCCAGTCGATCTTCTTCGCCTTCTTCACCACGCGCGGGTCGGCGGTGAACACGCCGTCGACGTCGGTGTAGATCTCGCACACCTCGGCGTCGAGGGCGGCGGCGAGGGCGACGGCCGTCGTGTCGGACCCACCGCGTCCCAGCGTGGTGATGTCCTTCTTGTCCTGGGAGACACCCTGGAACCCGGCCACGATGGCGATGTTGCCCTCGTCCAGCGCGGTCCGGATACGGCCCGGCGTGACGTCGATGATCCGGGCTTTGTTGTGGACCGAGTCGGTGATGACGCCTGCCTGGCTGCCGGTGAACGACTGGGCCTCGTGCCCCAGGTTTTTGATCGCCATGGCCAGCAGTGCCATGGAGATCCGCTCTCCGGCGGTCAGCAGCATGTCGAACTCACGCCCGGCAGGCATCGGTGATACCTCTCCGGCGAGATCGATCAGCTCGTCCGTCGTGTCGCCCATCGCGGAAACGACGACGACCACCTGGTGGCCGTTCTTCTTCGCTTCCACGATCCGCTTGGCGACGCGCTTGATGCCCTCGGCATCGGCTACGGAGGAGCCTCCGTACTTCTGCACGACAAGGCCCACGTGCGCTCCTCGCTCAGTCCGTGTGTGTCGGCTCAGTTTACCGAGCGTCCGAATTTCCCCTCCGGAATACCGCATGGTGAGATCTCCGGCCGCTCGTTCTCGGACTGCACATGCCCGGCACACGACGAAGGCACGCGGAAAAGTGCCACGGGTCACAAGCGGCCTCGGTGCATCAATTTTCAAGCACTAAGGTTCCGCCTGTGCACGTACTTCTGGTGGAAGACGATGAGCCGGTGGCCGAGTCCCTCCGGCGCGGCCTGATCCGCTACGGCTTCGAAGTGAAGTGGGTGACCACGGGCGGCGCGGCACTCGCGTACGAGGGGCCGTACGACGTCGTCCTCCTCGACCTCGGTCTGCCCGACACCGACGGCCTCGACGTCTGCAAGGCGCTCCGCGAGCGCGGCGACGTGCCGATCATCGTGATCAGCGCACGCAGCGACGAGACGGACCGGGTGGTCGGCCTGGAACTGGGCGCCGACGACTATGTGTCCAAGCCGTTCGGGGTACGGGAGGTCATCGCGCGGATACGGGCGGTCATGCGGCGCTTCCAGCCCCGTACGGCCGCGGAGTCCGGCCCCGACCGCTACGGACCGAGCCTGACGATCGACCGCAAGGCCGCTCGCGTCCGGCTGGACGGCGAGGAGGTGTCCCTCGCCCCCAAGGAGTACGACCTGCTGGCCTTCCTCACCGAGGAGCCCGGCGCGCTGATGTCGCGCGAGCAGATCATGGAAGCGGTCTGGGACGCGAACTGGTTCGGCCCGACCAAGACACTCGACGTGCATGTGGCGGCGCTGCGGCGGAAACTCGCGGGCGCGATCACGATCGAGGCGGTACGAGGCGTCGGCTTCCGGCTGGAGATCGTGGACGGCGGTACCAGCGCACCATGATCCGTCAGCTCATCCGCAGTTACGTCGGTCTCACCGCCGTCGCCATCGCCCTGTTCACCGTGCCGGTGGCCTTCACGCTCACGGACCAGCTGCGGGGCGACACCGCCGATTCCGTCCGGCGTGAGGCCGACACCATGGCCCTGCTGCTCGGCAACGGAGACGCCCCGTCGTGCGCGGCACTGGGCGAGATGGCGGCGGCGTACGCCGGCCAGACCGACGGCAAGGTCGAGGTGACCGGGAGCTGCGCCGAGACGGGTCTGCCGAAACCGGCCGAGGACGCGGACCTGGCCAAGGTCCTGAAGACGGGCGAGCCCGCGACCAACTGGGGCTCCTCCTTCATCTGGGGCCCGGAGCTGGTGATCACGGTGCCCGCGCAGGAGAGCGCGGTGCCCGGTGACGGGCGCAACAGGGGCGAGGTCATCGGCGCCGTACGCATCGTGTACCAGACCGACGCCCTGACCAGCCGGCTGTGGCAGATCTGGGGCTTCCGCGCGGGCCTCGCGGTCGCGGTCCTCGTCGTGGCCGCCGTGATCGGCGCCGCGGCGGCACGGCGCATCACCCGCCCCCTGCGCCAGCTCAACGACATGGCGCGCAAGTTCAGCGACGGCGACCTGACGGCGCGGTCGACGGTGACGGGCCCGTCGGAGACACAGACACTGGCGCGCACCCTCAACCAGGCGGGTGAGCGCCTGGACACCCTCATCGCCTCGCAGCGCATCTTCGTGGCCGACGCCTCCCACCAACTCCGCACTCCCCTCACGGCCTTGCGCCTGTCCCTGGACAACATCGCGGACGGCGTGGACGACGACTTCGTACGGGAGGACGTGGAGCAGGCCACCGCCGAAGTCGTCCGCATGAGCCGCCTGGTGAACGGCCTGCTGGTCCTGGCCCGGGCGGAGGCGAAGGTGTCGGCGGCCGAACCGCTGCCCCTGTGGGACATCGTCCGGGAACGCCTCTCGGTGTGGAGGCCGGCCGCCGACGAGCGCGGAGTCACCATCGCGCTCAGGGGGAGTGCCGACGACCGGCTGCTCGTCCTGTCCAGCCCCGGCCACCTGGACCAGGTCCTGGACAACGTGCTCTCGAACGCCCTGGAGGTCTCACCG
This sequence comes from Streptomyces sp. NBC_00457, assembly GCF_036014015.1. NCBI lineage: Bacteria > Bacillati > Actinomycetota > Actinomycetes > Kitasatosporales > Streptomycetaceae > Streptomyces > Streptomyces sp. NBC_00457. The sequence goes on from NZ_CP107905.1 coordinate 5,091,511, forward strand.
GACGGCGGCACGATCACCGTACGGGTGGAGCAGCGGGGCGACGAAGTGGTGCTGTCCGTGTCGGACGAGGGCCCCGGCATGTCGGACGCGGAGAAGTCCCGCGCCTTCGACCGCTTCTGGCGGGGCCAGGGCCTCACCGGGCGCGCGGGGTCGGGCCTGGGCCTCGCCGTCGTCAAGCAACTGGTGACGGACGACGGCGGCACGGTGACCCTTAAAGACGCGCCCGGGGGCGGGCTGAGTGTCGAGATCAGCCTTCGGGCATCGCAGAAGAGTGGTGGTTGACGATCTTCCACTCTCCGTTGCGCTTCTCGTACTCGTACGTGTAGCGGGCCTCGACGACGCGCTTCTCACCGGTCTCCGGGTCGGTCAGGTCGAACTTGTAAGTCCCCGTGTCGATGGCCGAGTTGGAGTCGAGGACGTTGACCACGGTCTGGATCTTCGTGCCGACCGGCTTGTTCTCCAGGAAGTGCTCGAAGTAGTCGACGCGGCCTTCCCGGTCGGTACGGATCTTGTTGGAGACGGTGGGGAGCAGGACGGCGTCCTCGGCGTACAGGTCGGCGACCTTCTGCGCGTCACCGGTCTGCAGCGCGGCGTTCCACGTGTCGAACAGCGAGGCGACCTGCGCCTTGCTGGGCTTGCCGGCCTGCGCGGGCCCGGCCGTCGCGGCGCCGGCGGCGAAGGTGCCTGCGGCGACGACAGCGGTGGCGGTGACGACGGCGGCGCGTATACGGGTCTTGCGGGTCATCGCAACTCCAGTGCGTGTCAGGGGCCTTGTACCTCCCTCCGCGTTCGCCGCGGTGGAAGTGACTCCAGACTCGCTTTCCGCCGGTTAGCGCCTATGCAGCCGACGTACAGGGGACAGCCAAGACCCGTGCAACCTACGCAGGGTCACTGAACGATCACGCTGCCCGGACCCGGGAGTGCTCTCCCGAAAGGGGGGCAGCGGGCTACACACCCGCACTCAGCTCGTCATGGCCGTTCGATGCGGATGCGCTTGCGGTTGGCGCTCGCGGCCAAGGCCCGGATGTCCTCCAGGTCGTCCGTGAGGATCAGCGCATCATCGTGCGTGAGATGCCAGCACGACGGAGGCATCGATCACGTCTGCCGTACCGTTCTCCTGGCACAGAAGCGCCGCCGCTTTCGCGGTGGTCTCGGTCAGCGGCAGGACAAGGCAGGGGCGCAGCACCTTGTGCAGGTTCGCAGCCCTGGGGCGGGTGTCCCAGCAGTGGGCCAACACCTCGGCATCAAGACTCACGGTCAACTACCCGGCGCTAAGGCGCTGGGCTTGCACAACGGGCATCGCTGGGTGTGATGCTGCGTTTGCGTCCAGTCCCACTCCGAGGTGTTCGGGGTGGGGCAGGGGTCGTTGACTGGGCCCCGCGTCGCCACAACTCCCACGCGCGTGCGCGGATGTTGCGGGAGCTGTTCCGGTCTGCGTGATCAACGAGTCCGCAGTTCCGGCACGCGAACCAGGCCTGGCTGACCCGGTTCGCCTTGTCGATGTGCCCGCACTCGGCGCAGGTGCGGGAGGTGTATGCCGGGTCGACGTGCACCACCGGCACTCCCGCCTTGCGGGCCTTGTACGCGATGAACGACCCGAGCTGGGCGAAGGACCAGCTGGCGTGGGTGGCCCGTTGGGGCTTGCGAAGCCGTACCCGTTCGCGGATCCCTGTGAGGTCTTCCAGGGCGATTCCGCGACCGGTGCGTTCTGCCTCGGCCACCACATGTTTCGCGATCTTGTGGTTGATGTCCCTGGCCCTACGGGCCTCCTTGCGTCGCCGCTTCATCAGCCGGCGCTTGGCGGACGGGGTGTTCTTCTTCTGCAGCTTGGTGCGCAGCGTGCGCTCGCGGACCCGGACGCGGTTCAGTTCGCGCCCGGCCAGGATCTCGCCGTCCGAGGTGGTGGCGATGTTGACGATGCCCAGGTCGATGCCGAGGAAGTCCACCGGCTCGGTGTTCAGCGGCGCTTCGGGGACTTCGCAGGTGGCGCTCAGGAACCACATGCCGTCCCGCTCCAGCAGGTCGGATTCGCCCTTGCGGTACAGGGCCAGGGTGGCGAGTTGCTCGACCGAGGCGGTGAACGCCACGTTCTTGACCCGCCCGCCGGTGGTCCAGATCGACACCGTGCGGCCGGGGATCTGCCAGGACAGCATGCGGTCGTCGTAGGGCTGCGCGCCCTGGGGGCGGAAGGCGATCGGCTTCTCGGTGGCCCGGCGGTAGCGCTTGGAGCCGGGCCGTCCCAGGTTGCCGGCCTTCAGGTTGGCCCTCAGCGTGGTGTACGCGTCGCACGTCTTCTTGATGACGTGCTGGGCGGCCTGCGCGCCCAGGCCCCAACGGGACTTGACGGTGTCGTAGACACGCTTGCGCAGGGCGAAGTTCTTGAACTCCCCGCGCTCGAAGGCCACCTCGCTCACCCAGGTGGCGGCCTCGTTGCAGGCGTGCAGGGTTGCCTTGAGTGCCGCCGCCTGCTCGGGCGTCGGCAGCAGCTTGACCTGCACCACCAGCTTCACAATCACGAACGTACACATCTGCGCGACACGGCACCGCACGTTCGAAGTCGATCACCTGAACGAGTGATACGCATAGGTGTGCGTCGACGCCCTGACCGGACAGGAGAGACTCGGCCGCTCCGCGGCCGAGCAGACATCATGACGCTGCGGCGCTCCGCGCCACCTGGCCAAGGATGCGATTCCTCTCGGGCGTAACGCCCGAGGTTCCTCGCAAGAAACAAGTTCCGCAGCCGCCCCACCTCCAGCAGGCGGCGCAGTTGTTCGGCGTCACCTGCGGGGGCGCGCAGCACCGCCTCGTAGAGGACGAAGCTCAGACTGACCGGCGGTTTCCCTTCGCCGGCGACAAGATCGGGAAGACAGCAGCTGTGAATGAGTCAGCCCGTGCAGGGACAGGCCTGGTACTCGCCCAGTACCACCACTTCCAGATCGTGGACCCGCATGGGCCCCTGGCCGGTGATCTCGACAGCACGTGCAACGGGCTGGTATCCGCTTCTGGCGGAGCCATCGAGGTGACAACCGGGATCCACACCGGCCACGTCCAGGTCACTGCCGAGCTGCACGCGCAGCGCCCCGACGTAGCTGCGGGCTGGGAAGAGATCGCTGAGATCTCGGGCAACTCCCCGTCCGGAGAAGTGCTGGTGACTCACTGGATGGACGACCCCGCGGATCTGCCCTCTCTGGCGTCCCAAGGGCCAGGCCCGTACCGGCTGCGTGTCCATGCGCGGGGCCGGGACGGGGCTGTCGACCAGACACCCTTGGATGACGTCGTGGAGTCCTACCTGATCCAAAGCTGGCCCGCCGCACACCAGGATGCTCTCCTGGTGAAGGCGACCGACGCCTACGGAGCTCAGGTACGTGCCCAGTCGGCCGACGACACCATCGTCATCGACCACGAGGACTCACTCGACACGCAGACCGGCCGGGAGCGCGACATCCTGCGCCGGGCCGAACGCGGCGACTACTCCTGATCCACCGCCTCTCGTGAACACCCCTCTACCGGCGCTTCTCCCGCTACTGCGAACACTTCAGCCATTGTTCGCGCCCCATCGGAACTGGAAGGGTGCCGCCCTGTGACGGGGAGTTGGGCAAGTGACGCACTGCTGGCCGCAACCGTGCTGATCGCCTCCTGCGTCCAGTGGCTCACCGGCATGGGGTTCGCGCTGGTCGCCGTACCCGCGCTGGTGCTGCTGCTCGGGCCGGGTGAGGGTGTGGCGCTGGTCAACTGTGCGGCCGGGGTCATCTGTGTCGTGGGGCTTGCCGTGGGGTGGCGGCGGGTGCGGGTGGGGGCGATGGTGCCGTTGTGTGCCGCGGCGGCGTGCACCGTGCCCGTGGGGACGTGGGTCACCCGTCAACTGCCCGAAGCTGGGCTGATGTTGGTCATGGGCGGGCTGGTGACCGTCGCCGTCCTGCTTGTCATGCGGGGCGCGCGCATGCCAGCACTGCGGGGCACGGGAGGCGCGGTCGCGGCCGGTGCGGTGGGTGGGTTCATGAACTCGGCGGCCGGGGTGGGCGGGCCGCCGATGTCCCTGTACGCCGTCAACGCGGGGTGGGCCGTACGGGACTTCGTGCCGAACGCGCTGTTCTACGGCGTTGTCGTCAACGCGTTCTCCGTGGCCGCGAACGGGGTGCCGCGGATGGGCCGGCTGCAGTGGGCCGTCGTGGCTGTCGCGATGGTCGTCGGTGCGCTGGCCGGGTGGGGGCTCGCCGGGCGCGTACCGGAGCGGCGGGTCAGAGCGCTCGTACTGGCGCTGGCCCTCGCGGGTGGGCTGGGCGCAGTCGGGAAGGGGCTGTGGGCCTATTGGGGTGGCCTTCGGTAGCGCGTCTCGTTACCGTCGGCCGAATGGAGATCTTGCGCTATACCGCGTTCACCACCGACCCGGCCGGCGGAAACCCCGCCGGTGTCGTCCTCGATGCCACCGGGCTCGACGACGCGACGATGCTGGCGGTGGCGGCTGAAGTGGGTTATTCGGAGACGGCGTTCGTGGTGCCGGACGGCGATGGTGGGCTGGATGTCCGGTACTTCAGTCCGCTCGCCGAGGTGCCGTTCTGCGGTCATGCGACGATCGCGACGGCGGTCGCATATGCGGAGCGGCATGGGCCGGGGTCCTTGGTGTTGCGCACCAAGGCGGGGGCGGTGCCGGTCACGGCGGAACGGGGGGAAGACGGTTCTGTCGTGGCCTCGCTGACCAGTGTTGCGCCTCGTACGGCGGACTTGTCCGACGCCGATCTCGCCGAACTGCTCGACGCCCTGCGCTGGTCGGCCGAGGATCTCGATCCGGCGCTGCCGCCGCGGGTGGCCTATGCCGGGGCCTGGCATCCGGTGATCGCAGCCGGTGCCCGGAGCCGGCTGGCCGAGCTGGCCTACGACATGTCCGCGCTCGGCGCGCTCATGCGCCGGAAGGACTGGACCACCGTGGACCTGGTCTGGCGGGAGTCGCCCACGGTGTTCCACGCCCGCAATCCCTTCCCGCCGGGCGGTGTCGTCGAGGACCCCGCCACCGGGGCGGCGGCTGCCGCCTTCGGCGGGTATCTCAGGGAGCTGCAACTCATCGCCGTACCGGCTGCCTTGACGATTCACCAGGGTGTGGACATGGGGCGGCCGAGCACGATCTGGGTGTCGGTGCCGGAAGCGCCCGGCAGCGGCATCGGCGTCACCGGTGCCGCCGTACGCCTGAAAGCGGACCTCACGCCGGACCCCGCCCGGCAGTGAGGTTCCGCACCCTGGCTGCTACTTGGACTTCGCCTTGGACTTGGGCTTGGCCTTCGCCTTGTCCAGGCCCAGCGGGGCCGCGATCTCCTCCGCCATGACCTTCCCGGCCTCGAACTCGAGCGTGTCGTCGCCCATGGCCTGGTCCGTGTCGAGGCCGTCGAGTTCCTCGAGGGGCTGGTTCAACCGCACGTGCGCCAGGACGGACTGCAGCGCCCGCAGGGTCGCCGAAGCCGTGGCGCCCCAGTTGGAGAAGTAGGAGAACTGCCACCACCACATGGCCTCGGTGGTGCGGCCCGCGCGGTAGTGGGCCATGCCGTGGCGGAGGTCGGTGATGACGTCGGTGAGGTCGTCGGAGATACGCGCGGGCACCGGCGCCTTGCGGGGCTCGTACGGGTCGAAGACCTCCGAGTAGACGTCGACCGGCTCGAGGAGCCGGGCGAGGTTCTCGCGGAGGTCGTCCACGTCCGGCTCGGGGCCGGGGTCGGGCTCGTAGCGATCCTCGGGCACCAGGTCCTCGTGCGCGCCGAGGCGGCCCCCGGCGAGCAGCAGCTGGGAGACCTCCAGCAGGAGGAAGGGGATCGCCGATTCCGGCTCGTCGCCCTTCGCCACCTCGGTGACCGCAACGAGGAAGCTCTCTACCTGGTCCGCGATCTGGACCGCGAAGTCGTCCGGGTCCTGCGTGGTCGCGTGCAGCGTGGCGTCAGACATCTAGGAGTCGTCTCCCCTCGAAGGCGCGGCCGAGGGTCACCTCGTCCGCGTATTCCAGGTCGCCACCCACCGGGAGGCCGCTGGCCAGGCGGGTGACCTTGAGGCCCATGGGCTTGATCATGCGGGCGAGGTACGTGGCCGTGGCCTCGCCTTCCAGATTCGGGTCCGTCGCCAGGATCAGTTCCGTCACCGTCCCGTCGGCCAACCGCGCGAGAAGTTCTCGTATACGCAGGTCGTCCGGACCGACACCCTCGATCGGGCTGATCGCGCCGCCGAGGACGTGGTAGCGGCCGCGGAACTCGCGCGTGCGCTCGATCGCGACGACGTCCTTCGGCTCCTCCACCACGCAGATGACGGCGTGGTCGCGGCGGGTGTCGCGGCAGATGTTGCAGTTCTCCTCCTGCGCGACGTTCCCGCAGATCGCGCAGAAGCGGACCTTGGCCTTGACCTCCATGAGGGCCTGCGCAAGGCGCCGTACATCTGTCGGTTCGGCCTGGAGGATGTGGAAGGCGATCCGCTGCGCGCTCTTGGGACCGACGCCGGGGAGCCGCCCCAGTTCGTCGATGAGGTCCTGGACCACGCCTTCGTACACGGACTGCCCGCCCTTCCTGGTGTTCTCTCAGTTCGTACGGTAGTTGCCGGACGCCCGCCGCAGTAAGGCAGGTCCGGTCACAGAACAGGTGTCAGAACGGCAGGCCGGGGATACCGCTGCCGCCGCCCAGACCCTGCGCCAGCGGACCCAGCTTCTGCTGCTGGAGCGTCTGCGCGTTCTCGTTGGCCGCGTGGACGGCCGCGATGACCAGGTCGGCGAGCGTCTCGGTGTCTTCGGGGTCCACCGCCTTCGGGTCGATCTTGAGGGCGCGCAGCTCACCGGCGCCGGTGACGGTGGCCGTCACCAGGCCGCCGCCGGCCTGGCCGTCGACCTCCGTCTGCGCCAGTTCTTCCTGCGCCTGCGCCAGATCCTGCTGCATCTTCTGGGCCTGCTGCAGCAGCTGCTGCATATTGGGCTGGCCACCACCGGGGATCACGATCAGCTCCTCTTCGGGTACGGGTTTTTCCCGCTCGTTTTTCCCGCTCGGCACGAGCCTACGTGGTCCGCGCAGCCGTCGCCCCAGCACTCTTTCGAGTGAGGCGGTCGTGAGTCCTATACCTGATCAAGGCCCACTTCCGGGCGGAAAAGAGACGAAAACCGGGTCTTCGCCACCCATTGGGCGGTAGGAAGGGTGCGGCGCGTCAGCATCAGATCTCACGTGAGCGCCAGGCAGGCGTCACGCACCGTGATCAGTAGGGAGTGCCGGGTGGGTCAGCCGGAGATGCAGCCCGAGGGTCGGCCTCAGGACGGGCGCGGCAAGGAGGCCGCCGGGCTGCGGCCGGGCGATCTGGCCGGGCGGACGTTTCCGCTCGGGGACTGGGCGGAGCCGGCGGAGCGGCTGAACGAGCTGTACCGGTGGGTGGAGCGCGGGGCGCTGGACACCGCGTCCTGGTATCTCGCCGACCGGGTGTGGAAGCGGCGGGGGGCGCGGGGGCTGCGGGCCGGCGCCGCGGTGGGGGCGGTGGCGGGGGGTGCGCTGCCGTTGCTGGATCTGACGGGGGTGCTGGTCGGGGCGGCCGCGTGGGGATATCTGGCGCTGTTGCTCGGGGCGGCGTGTGTGGCGGTCGACCGGTGCTTCGGGGTGACGTCCGGGTGGATAAGGGACGTCGCGACCGCGCAGGCTGTGCAGCGGCGGCTTCAGGTGCTGCAGTTCGACTGGGCCTCGGAGAGTGTGCGGGAGGTGCTGGGGCCGGCGGAGGGGACGGCGAGTGAGGCTGCGGAGCGGTGTCTGGGGGTGCTGCGGAGGTTCTCCGAGGACGTGACGGAGTTGGTGCGGGCGGAGACGGCGGACTGGATGGTGGAGTTCCGGACGGGGTCCGCGCCGATGGGGATTCAGTCGGCTGTTGCTGGAGGGACGCGGGGGGAGGGGGCTGTGGTGCAGGGGCGGTTTCCCATGTCGCCGGGGGGCTCCGCCCGGCCGAACATGCCTCGGCAGCGGCCGCCGGAACCGCGGTGAGTTTTTTCGCCCCCGCCGCCCCTACCCGTCCCATCCCTGGGGGCTGCCGCCCCCAGACCCCCGCTTCGGCCTGAACGGCCTCGTCCTCAAACGCCGGACGGGCTGAATGATGCCGACCCGGCGCCGAGAGGTGAGCGACTAGGCCTGCGGGGCCGGAAATGCCACCGGGCTCCTTAGCCCCGCTCTGTTCACCGCCCTCACCCCGAAGAACACGTTGTCCTTCGACAGGTCGGCCTCGTAGGTCGTCACGTCGCCCACCGGGATCACGTGGGTCCACTCCGGGGAGGTCGTCTCGCGCCAGACGACCTCGTAGCCGGCGAGGTCGGGTTCGGTGCCCTTCGTCCACACCAGCTCGGTCGAGTTGGTCAGGGTGGCGGTGATGATCTTGGCGTCCCGGGGTGTGCCCGGGGCCTGGGCCAGGGTCCACAGGGTCGCCGCGTTCACCTTCGCCACCCTCGTGATGAACGGGAAGTCGCAGAACTCGGGCAGGTCGCCGTACTGCTTGCCCGTTTCGTCGATGCGTACGTCCTGGTGCTGATGGGCGTAGTCCTCGGTCGGTTCGGTGAAGCGGGCGGCGGGATAGGCGCGTTCGAGGAAGGGGATGTGGTCGCCGCCGCGGCGGTAGCGGTCCCGGCGGTAGATGACGCGGACCCGCATGCCCGTCGCGTCGTTCTGCGCCACGTCCCGCACGAAGCGGGCCAGCTGGCGGGTCGCGGAGTCGTTCTCGCCGCCCACCGAGCGCCGTGTCGCCGCCTGCTCCGGCGTCTCCGAGGACGGCACGCCCTCCGCGAAGAGGCGGATGGTGTACGGGTCCACCGTGCCGTCGTCCGCCTTCGGGCTGCCGACGATGTCGTTGGTGAACATGCCCTGCACATCCGTCCCGGCCGCCCGGTACCGCTGCGCCATGTGCGCCGCCCCGTACAGCCCCTGCTCCTCCCCCGCCACCGCGGCGAACACGATCGTCGCGGCGGGCCTGCGCTTCGCCATCACCCGGGCCAGTTCCATCGCCACCGCGACACCCGACGCGTCGTCGTCCGCGCCCGGCGAGTCCGAGGTGGCGTCCATGACGTCCGTGACGCGGGAGTCGTAGTGGCCCGAGACGACGTACACGCGCTCCGGCGTCACCGAGCCGCGCAGCGTCGCCACCACGTTGGTGATGCGGGTCGCGACCGGGATGCGGGGCGCCGGTTCCTGGATGTACGACTGCAGCTCCACGGTCATACGGCCGCCCGACGTCTCGGCGTACGTGCGCAGCTCCGCCGCGATCCAGTCGCGGGCGGCGCCTATGCCGCGATTCGGGTCGTCCTGGGTGGAGAGGGTGTGGCGGGTGCCGAAGGACACCAGTTTGCGGACCGTCGCCTCGATGCGGGACTCGGAGATCTCCCGTAGCAAGGCACGTAGTTCGCGGCTCGGGCGCTGGGCCGTCGCCGGGCCGCCCCGTTCCCCTGTCGTCGCCGCGTCCGCTGCTCCGGCCCCCGTCCCGACCACCGCCGCGCTCGCCGCCGTAGCGGTGAGGACCGTTCTTCTGGAGGGGCTGGGGCGCATGTCGTCTCCCGTGGCCGATGCGAACGAACCGTCACCCATGGTTGTGGACGCGTCAAGATCAGCGCAAGGGGGCCTGGAATACGCGGAGTTGTGACGGCTTCAGTCGTCGTCGCGGCAGAGCTGGCCCCCCGCCTCCGTCGAGCACGGCACATGGCCGTGGCTGCGGATGACGTTCTGGCCGTTGTTCCGGATGTAGTCGAGGAAGCTCCCGGCGAGGGAGCCGGCGGGCGGGGCGCCGTAGGTGTAGGCGTACTCCACGCCGCGGTACGGGTAGGGGTTGCCGTCGTTCTCGATGGCGTCGACGTCGGCGATGTCGCCGTTGAGGGGGACGAGCTTGACGCCCTTCTCGCCGTTCGCCTGGTTGAGTTCGCTGAAGCCGATGGCGCCCGGGATCAAGGCGACCTTCTTCAGCACGTCCTCCGTGGAGTTGAGCTCGCAGCGCACGGGGGCGGACCTGTCGACCGCGAGATCGCAGTCAAGGGAGGTGCTGGGCACGCCCTCCCACCGTCCGTCGAGCACCCGGTCCTGGAAGACCTGCCGGGTGCCGGAGTCGGCGTCCCGGCTGACCAGGACGACCCGCCGGTGCGGGAGGGACGGGTCGAGCTCGTCCCAGTGCCCGATCTCCCCGGAGTAGAGGCGCCGGACCTGCGTCAGGGTCAGGCCCTCCGGGAGGTTGAGGCCGCCGTTGGCGACCAGCGTGAAGACGGACAGGGCGATGGACTCGGCCTCCAGAGCGGCATCGGCGCGGGTGCTGCGGCCGTCGGAGAAGGCGATCATGGACGCCCTGGACTTCGCAGACCCGCCCTTCAGGTCGGCGAGTTCGCCGACACCCGCCGTACTGCCCCGGGCGTCCACCACGATGTCGGAGCCCTCGCAGTCCTTCTCGTACTCCTTCGCCAGGTCCCGCACCACGGGCGCGAAGGCGGTGGAGCCGGTGACCGTGAGCTCGCCCTTCTCGCAGCCCAGCGGAGGCGGATTGTCGTCGCGGGCGATGATGATGGTGGCGAGGGTGAGGACGGAGGCGGTGAGCACGATGGTGATCACCCGGGCCGCCCGGCTGAACAGCGGCGGCTTGTCGTCCGGCAGCGCACCGCGGTTGGGGCGCACCACGCCGTCCCGGATGCCGCCGACGAGCTTGATATCGCGGCCCACGTCACCGCCGGACAGCAGCACCAGCAGCTTGAAGTACTCGCCGCGGTTGAGCGGGACGCGCGGGAGGCGCAGCTTGTTGCCGTCGTCGTCGTAGCCGAAGCCCGAGTGCGGGGTGAAGTGGCTCATCAGGTGGTCGGTGCCTTGCGGCTGGGTGACCGACACACCGTGGATGGTCCGGTCGGTGAACTCCACGGTGAGACCGTTGAGTTCACGGCTCGTGTAGTCGTCGAGGCCGATGCTCTCCGAGCCGTCGTTCTCGATGCGCAGCAGGACGAGCGTCCCGTTGGCCATGTTGGGCGCGTCGAACGAACCGAGCCGGACGTTCGGGCGGCCCGACTGGACGTCGTCCCCTATCGGGTTGTCCATCTGGACGCGGTAACCGATCCGCTTACGCCGCGGGATGTGGCGCTCGTACCACACCATGGCGACCGAGGCCGCGATGCCGATGGACGCCGTCGCGACGGCGATGACGTTCTCAGCGCTCAGCCACTCCACTGGGTGCCCCCGCAACTCCCAGAACCCGATAGTGTCCGGTCACTGTACGGTCGCGGGCTGTGATACTCCGTTTCCGTCCGCAGATGTTCGCTTGAGATTCAACTACCGCGTGGGGTCTTCAACGGGCGTGCACACAGGGGGACTTGGTCACTGCCGTGTGTAGTCACTGCCGTGTGTAGGCCAGCTTCTCCCCACTGCTCGCGTTCACCCGCTCCAGACGGCCGTCCGGCAGCAGCGTCAGCTCGGTGGCGGCGCCTGGCGTGCACGAGGAGGCCGGCTCACCTACGGTCACGGTAGACGGGCCGATCTTCAACGGGCCCTCCGCGCCCGGCTCTTCGGCGAGCTGCGCCTGGAACACACAGTGGTAGTCCGGGCCGTCGGCCGCGAGCGAGAGCACCGTGTCACCCACCTCGCCCTGCTGGAGGGTGAGTCGACGGCTGTGGCTCCCGGCGTCGTTGGAGATGGTCGCGGACCACGTGCCCAGGAACGCCGTCGGAATCGCACCGCCGGCGGGCGCCGAGGTGGCCGGGGACGACTCCGGCGCCGTCGTCGGCCCGGACGTGGCGGGGGCGCTCGCGCTCGGCGACGCGGTGGACGTGCCGTCGCTCTTGCCGTCGTTCTTCTCGTCCCCCGAGCCGTTCATGAGCGCGTACACCGAACCGCCGGCGGCCAGCGCCACGACCAGCGCGATCACGACGAGCAGCACCGTGGAACGGCCGCTCTGGCGCGGCGGTTCCTGGTGTGCGCCCGGCCCGTACGGCGGGGTCGCGCCGAGGCTGCCGTACGGGTTCGGGTTGTACTGCTGGCCGTACGGCGGCGGCGCCCCGGCACCCGACTGCGGCGGGTACCCGTACCCGGCCGGCTGCGGGTGCTGCTGGGGATAGCCGTACGCCGGGTGCGGCGCCGGGGCAGGCGGCGGAGCCTGGGGCCCCTGCCCCGAAACCATGGTGGGTAGATGGTTCAAGGGGGCACCGCCACCCGGCTGTCCGGGCGGAGGAGGCACCGGCGCCTGTACGGCCGTAGGAGCGTCGTCGTCCGCGACCGGCGCATGCTCCGGGGACGCCTCAACGGCCGCTGCGTCCTCAGGGTCTTCCGTCTCCAGCAACTGCACGGCGTGCCGCCCGAGTTGGGCCACCAGCGTGCCGGGCAGCCACGGATCCCGCGAGCGCCCGTCCGAGACGGTCGCGTCGGCGCCCGTACGCTCCAGGATCTCGTCGAGCGTCGGCCGCGCCGCCGGGTCCTTGCGCAGACAGTGCCGTACGAGGTCGGCGATCCCCTCCGGTACGCCCTCCAGGTCGGGTTCCTCCTGGGCGATGCGGAACATCAGGGCGTGGACCCCGCTGCCCGCGGCGCCGAAGGGGAGGTTGCCGGTGGCGGCGTAGGCGAGGACGGAGCCCAGGCAGAAGACGTCGCACGCCGGGGTGATCCGGTCGCCGCGCACCTGCTCGGGCGCCATGAAGCCGGGCGAGCCGACGAGCGCGCCGGTGCGCGTGAGTCCGCCGTCGGTCACGGTCTCCAGGGCACGGGCGATCCCGAAGTCGATGACCCGGGGCCCGTCGATGGTGACCAGCACATTGGACGGCTTCAGATCCCGGTGGATGATCCCGGCCGCGTGAATGTCCTTCAGCGCATACGCGAGCCCGGCCGCGAGAATGCGCACCGACCGCTCGGGCAACGCCCCGTGATCACGGCCGACGACCTGCTGCAGGCTGGGCCCGGCGACATACCCGGTGGCGACCCAGGGCACGGCGGCCTCGGTGTCGGCGTCCAGCACCGGCGCGGTCCAGTCCCCGCCGACCTGCCGCGCGGCCTGCACCTCCTGCCGGAACCGCGCCCGGAACTCCTCCTGCGCGGCCAGCTCCTCCCGCACCAGCTTGACCGCGACGGTCCGCCCCCGGTCGGACCGGGCCACGAACACCTGCCCCATCCCACCCGCACCCAGCCGCGCCAGCAGCCGATACGCCCCGATCCGCGGTGGATCCCCGGCCCCCAGTTTCTCCATCGCCGCGCCGCCCTCCCCCGATACGCGCTGTGCAATGGATCGAGGATACGGCCGGGACAGGGGGAGGTGAGCGGGGTGGCCCCGAACCGGAGATCCGAACTCCGGTGCATCGGGCACGAGCTCGTCCCCGGAGAGCTGCGCGTCGACATCCTCCGCCAGGGTGCTCCCGTCGAACTCCACTCCCGCAGCCACCTCCGCTGCAGCTCGGGCGGCACCGAGGGCGCCGTGAACCGCATCAAAAAGATGAAAAGGTATCTGTACGGCCGAGCCGAATTCGACCTGTTACGGAAGATGGTCCTGCTCGCGTGACACACCGCGACGGCTGCCTGTGCCACGGCAGTTGAGCATTGTCACCGAAGGCTGGTCACCAGTAGGTTCGAGCCGCTGGCGTTCGAGCGACAGGGGATGCGGGGCCTCGGGTGGCACTGCTGGACACACTGGTGACAACGGCCGCCGGGGCGCTGGCCGCCACGATCGGGGTCCTGGTCGGGGGCATCGTCACCCACCGCGCCCAGGACCGTCAGTGGCTGCGGGACAAGCAACTGATCGCCTACCAGGAACTGATCAGCCACTACGCCAAGTTCACGATGACCATCAGCCGCGCCCATGCCGGCCGACAGGGATGGGACTACGACTGGAGCGAGTGGAGCGCAGCCCTGACCCGTGCCAGTCTGGTCGCCCCCGCCGCCGTCGCGGCGGAGATCGACAACTTCGGCAAGGCCATCGGCGCGTTCCTGGACCAGGTGGCGCGCGACCCGGCACGCGACCCGCTGCATAATCCGTTGAGCGCGGAGGAGTTCGCCCAGGCCAGTAGAGCACCCGCCCAAGCGCAGGTGCAGTTGGTCAACGCCATACGACGCTCACTGAGCAAAGACCAAAAGGCACTGCCCTTCTGGATAGGCGGATCCCTCGCCACCAGCCCCGACCATCCCTGACAGACACGGCGTGCCGGAACGCCCTGCTTGGCACGGCGGTGGTTATCGGGTCGCCGTCGGTCGGGGCCCGCTGACAGTGGAAGACCTGCCATCACGAACATGACCAAGAGCGCAAGAGGCACCGTCGAGAACCCCGGGAAGAAGGTCGCGCAGAAGTCCGGCCTCAACCGCAGCATCAGCGGCGAGGCGTGGGACCGGACCGTGACGATGCTGACGTACAAGGCCGCCAAGCACGGTGGTGCCGTGCACAAGGTTCCTGCCCCCGGCACCTCACGGCGCTGCTCGGCCTGCGGTGTCACCACCCCGGGCAGTCGCCAGTCCCAGGCCGTGTTCGTGTGCCAGAACCCCGACTGCGGATGGGTCGGCAACGCCGACCACAACGCAGCCCGGAACATCCTGCACCTGTACCGGATGGGCCACGCGCTCGTCCCGGCTGCCGGAAGGGCAGTCGTCAGGCGCGCTCGCTGCGTCAAGCCCGCCACCGCAAGGTAGGCAGAAATCTCCCGCCTTCGGGCGGGAGAGCACTTCAAGGTTCCGTAACAGGTGGGCCCACTTGCTCGAGTACCTTCGACAGCCGTTCCAGGAGCCGCACGGCGTCCGTGAGTTCGTCTTCCCCGAAGGCCTCCGCGAGCCTGTCCGCGAAGACGGCGTGGCCGGGATTGATCCGGCGGACCGCCGCGAGCCCCTCCTCCGTCGGTGCGAGGAGCTTGGCGCGGCGGTGGGCGGGGTTGGGGCGGTACTCGGCGAGGCCTCGCTCCACCAGCAGATCGGCGATCCGCTGGACGCTCTGTCGCGTGATGCCCATCTCCCGCGCGATCCCGGACACCGGCAACGGCTCCCGCAGCACCGCGCCGAGCACCTGCCACCAAGCGGCGGTGAGTCCGGCGGGCCGCGCCAACTCCTCGGCCACGGCGAGGAATTGACCGTTCAGCCGGAAGACGCCGAGGGCACTGCGGCTGAGCAGATCCTGACGCTCCCTGCTCACTCGGCCGCCCCCTGAAGGACGGCGTACGCCTCCGCGTCCGAGTCGTGGAACAGCCGGTACCAGGCGTCGAGCAGCTCACCCTCGTACACCCCGAGCAGCCGGAAGATCTCCCGCGCGAAGGCGACGGGCTCGGTGGGGCCGGCGGTGACGAGGTTGCCGTCGGTCACGGCGTCCGCGTCGACGTACCGGTCGCCGCCCTTGTATCCGGTGGCCGCGAGATAGAAGGAGACGGCGCTGGTGTGGTCGCGGTCGTCGAGCAGTCCCTCGCGGGCGAGTCCCGCGGTGCCTCCGCAGATCGCGGCGACGGGAACGCCGGCGTCGAGGAACTCCCGCGCCTTGCGGGCGAACGGCGCGAGATCGTCGCTCGTGTCCCACAGGTCGGCGCCCGGCAGGATCAGCAGCGAACTGTCCTCGGGGCGTACGTCGTCCAGGGCGAGGTCGGGCTGGATGCGGAGCCCGCCGATGCTGGTGACGGGGTCGCGGGTGGGGCCGGCGGTGCGGATCGGGTACCCGGCGCGGGCGAGATGGGCGGTCGCGTGGCCGGTCTCCCAGTCGGCGAGGGTGTTGTAGACGGCGAGGTGTACAGGCTTGTGGTTCATGGCTGGCTCCTCCTGAGACCCTTCGAATGCGATGACAGCATCCTGTCATTCACGACAGCATGCTGTCAATGACTGGATTGGGATCCCTGGTTGTCGACAACCTGTCGCGGAAAGCGTCGTCCCACAGACAGGACGCCGATACCGCTTCCGTATCGCGGACATTTACGCTCGCCCGCATGACCCCTCAGCCAGATCCCGAGGTCGGCGCCGCCGTGAAGGCCGCGGACCGTGCGCATGTGTTCCACTCCTGGTCCGCGCAGGAGCTCATCGACCCGCTCGCCGTCGCCGGCGCGGAGGGGTCGTACTTCTGGGACTACGACGGCAAGCGCTACCTCGACTTCACCAGCGGGCTCGTCTACACGAACATCGGCTACCAGCACCCGAAGGTCGTCGCCGCGATCCAGGAGCAGGCCGGGAGGATGACGACCTTCGCGCCCGCGTTCGCGATCGAGGCGCGGTCGGAAGCGGCGCGGCTGATCGCCGAGCGGACGCCGGGTGACCTGGACAAGATCTTCTTCACCAACGGCGGGGCGGACGCGGTCGAACACGCGGCGCGGATGGCCCGGCTGCACACGGGCCGGCCGAAGGTGCTGTCGGCGTACCGCTCCTATCACGGCGGTACGCAGCAGGCGGTGAACATCACGGGTGACCCGCGCCGCTGGGCGTCGGACGCCGGTTCCGCCGGGGTCGTGCACTTCTGGGCGCCGTTCCTGTACCGCTCCCGCTTCTACGCGGAGACGGAGGAGCAGGAGTGCGAGCGGGCTCTTGAGCACCTGGAGACGACGATCGCCTTCGAGGGGCCGTCGACCGTCGCCGCGATCGTCCTGGAGACGATCCCGGGGACCGCGGGGATCATGGTGCCGCCGCGGGGCTATCTGGCGGGCGTCCGTGAGATCTGCGACAAGTACGGGATCGTCTTCGTGCTGGACGAGGTCATGGCCGGGTTCGGGCGGACCGGCGAGTGGTTCGCGGCGGACCTGTTCGGCGTCGTACCTGACCTGCTGACCTTCGCGAAGGGCGTGAACTCCGGGTATGTGCCGCTGGGCGGGGTCGCGATCTCCGGGGCGATCGCGGAGACCTTCGGCAAGCGGGCCTATCCGGGCGGACTGACCTACTCCGGGCATCCCCTGGCCTGCGCCGCCGCCGTCGCGACGATCAACGTGATGGCCGAGGAGGGCATCGTCGAGAACGCGGCGAGGCTCGGTGCGGAGGTCGTGGAACCGGCGCTGCGAGAGCTGGCCGAGCGGCACGCGTGCGTGGGCGAGGTGCGCGGCGTCGGCATGTTCTGGGCGCTGGAGCTGGTGAAGAACAGGGAGACCCGCGAGCCGCTGGTTCCGTACAACGCGTCCGGCGAGGCGAACGCCCCCATGACCGCGTTCGGCTCCGCCGCGAAGGCGCACGGGATCTGGCCGTTCATCAACATGAACCGGACACATGTCGTACCGCCGTGCAACGTGACCGAGGCGGAACTGAAGGAGGGCCTCGCGGCACTGGACGCCGCGCTGACCGTGGCTGACGAGTTCGCGGAGTAGCTGCGGGGGTTGGCCGCGCAGCCCGGCGCTGCCGGGGTGCCGCCTGCGCCCACCCGTGCCGCCCCAGGCGGCACGCATGCCCGCAGGCTGCGGCGCGGGAGGCGGCTGCTGGGCAATCCCAGCCCGTCCGGCGTTTGAGGACGAGGCCGCAGGCCGATGGGGTGCAGGGGCGAAGCCCCGCGGGGGTCCAGGGGGCGAAGCCCCGCGGGGGTCCAGGGGGCGAAGCCCCGCGGGGGTCCAGGGGGCGCAGCCCCTTGGCGGGGTCGAAGGGGCGGAGCCCCTTCAGGATGGGACGGGTAGGGGCGGCGGGGGCGAAAACACCTCGGTTCTCCCTCCTCCGCCGGGACGGCGACCCCTGCAAGCCGAACGCGTAAGGTGGCGTGCTCGTAGACATATGCGAGCACGCCACCCCATCGCGACGTAGGGAGACGCCCCGACCATGCCCGGCACCAGCGGCAACGGCGCCGTGACCCGCAGCACCCTGCGGCAGCAGATCGCCGAAGCGCTTCGCGACGAGGTGCTGGCGGGACGGCTGCAACCGGGGCAGGAGTTCACGGTGAAGGAGATCGCCGAGCAGTACGGCGTCTCCGCCACCCCCGTACGCGAGGCCCTGGTCGATCTCTCCGCGCAGGGCCTCCTCGACGCCGACCAGCACCGCGGCTTCCACGTGCACGAGTACTCCGTAGCGGACTACCGCCGCATCCTGGAGGCCCGCAGCCTGGTCATCGCAGGCATGTTCCAGGCACTGGACGGCAATCACCGGGGCTACCAGAACCCCACGGACGCCCGTTTCGCCGCCGGCCTCGCCGGAGTGCGCCGCCGCGGCGAGGAGGCACAGCGCGCGGCAGCCGCGGGCGACCTCACCGTCCTGATCGGCTACGACCTGCGCTTCTGGAAGGAACTCGGCAACCTCTTCGGCAACCCCTACCTCGCCGACTTCCTGCACCGGCTGCGCGTCCAGTCCTGGGTCTGCGCGGTCCAGCACCTGCGCCGGGTGACCGACCTGCGCGGCCACCTCTGGTCCTGCCACACCGAACTGGTCGACGCACTGGCCCGACGCGACACGACGGAGGCACGCGCGATCGTCGCCTCGTACAACGCTGACTCCCTGGCCCTCATCGAACGCCTGGCGGCCGGATGAAGGGCCCTGAGACGGCCGTGGACCTCTCCGTGGTCATCCCCGCCTACAACGAAGAAGGGCGTCTCGGCCCCACTCTCGACGCCATCGCCGACTATCTCGGCGAGGACGAGGGCCGCTGGGGCGACTGGGAGATAGTCGTCGCCGACGACGGCTCCACCGACGGCACCCGTGACCTCGTCACCGAGCGAGCGGAGCGCGCAGAAAAGACCGCGGGGACCGACGGGCGCGACGCCCGCATCCGCCTCGTCACCGGCGACCGCAACCGCGGCAAGGGCGCCGCCCTCCGCCTCGGCGTCGCCGCCACCCGTGGCCGCCGGGTCCTGGTCACCGACGCCGATCTGGCCGCGCCCATCGAGGAGTTGGAGCGGCTCGACAAGGCGCTCAGCGAGGGCTACGCCGCCGCGATCGGTTCCCGTTCCGTCCCCGGCGCGACGATCGGCGACCGCCAGCACCCGGTGCGTGAACTGCTCGGCCGCGCGGGCAACGTCCTCATACGCAGGACCGCCGTCCCCGGCATCCGCGACACCCAGTGCGGCTTCAAGCTCTTCGACGGCGACCGCGCCCGCGAGGCCTTCGCCGACTCCCGCCTCGACGGCTGGGGCATCGACGTCGAGGTCCTCCAGCACTTCCGCCGCGCCGACTGGCCGCTCGCCGAGGTCCCGGTCCGCTGGTCGCACCAGAGCGGCTCGAAGGTCGGCCCCCTCGACTACGGCCGCGTCCTCGCCGAACTCGCCCGCCTCAAGGCCCGTGCACTCCGCCCGGCGGACCTCCTGGCCGTCGCCTTCTTCCTCCTCATGTCGGTCGCCCTCTACTCGGGCCGCCTGATCGACCCGAGCAACCGCTATCTGCCGGATTCGCTCCGGGACCAGAACCAGTGGGAGTGGTTCTTCGCGGTGACGGCCGACAACGTCGCCCACCTCCGCAACCCCCTCTTCACCGATCTCCAGGGCTTCCCCGACGGCGTGAACCTCATGGCCAACACGGTCATGCTCGGCCTGTCCGTCCCCTTCACGCCGCTGACGCTGCTCGCGGGCCCGGCGATCTCCCTGAGCGTCGTCATGACGCTGGGCCTCGCGGCCACGGCCGCCGCCTGGTACTGGCTGATCGTGAAACGGGTCGTACGGCAGCGCGCCGCGGCCTTCGTCGGCGCGTCCCTCGCGGCCTTCGCCCCGCCGATGGTCAGCCACGCCAACGCGCACCCGAACTTCATCATCCTGTTCATGATCCCGCTGATCATCGACCGCGCGCTGCGACTCTGCTCCGGCACCCGGGTCACCCGGGACGGGATCGTGCTGGGCCTGATGGCGGCGTACCAGATCTACCTCGGCGAAGAACCCCTCCTCCTCGCGGCGATGGGGATGCTGCTGTTCGCCGCCGCGTACGGAGTGGTACGACGGGATGTGGCGAAGGCGTCCTGGCGCCCGCTCGGCAAGGGCCTGCTGATCGGCGCCGCGACCTGCCTCCCCTTGGTCGTCTACGCCCTGGCCTGGCAGTTCTACGGCCCGCAGAGCTACCACAGCGTCCTGCACGGCGACAACGCCGGCAACAGCCCGCTGGCCCTGCTCTCCTTCGCCGAACGCTCACTCATCGCGGGCGACGCGGACACCGCGAACGCCCTCTCCCTCAACCCCACCGAACAGAACGCCTTCTACGGCTGGCCGCTGGTCGCCCTCGCCTTCGCGATCGTCATACGGCTGTGGGAACACGCCCTGGTCAAGGCGCTGGCGTTCACGGCGGTCGCCGCGGCCTTCCTCTCCCTGGGCCCGGAGTTCCGCATCCCGCTGACGGATGTCGTCCTCCCCGGCCCCTGGGCGCTGCTCGCCGAGAAGCCGCTGTTCGAGTCGGTCATCGAGAGCCGCGTGGCGATGGTGTGCGCACCGGCGCTGGGCATGCTGGTGGCGCTGACGGTGGACCGGCTGGCCGCCACCCGCTCCGTGAGCACGCAGTTCGCCGGCTTCCTCGGCATCTGCCTCGCCCTGCTCCCCCTCGTCCCCGCCCCGCTGAAGGCGGTGGACCGCGCGGAGGTGCCCGCGTTCATCGCGGACGGGAGCTGGAAGTCGTACCTCGGAAAAGGCGAGTCGCTCGTCCCGGTCCCGCTGCCGGATCCCGGCAACGCGGAGGCCCTGCACTGGCAGACGGAAGCCGGCATGGGCTTCAAACTCCCCGGCGGCTACTTCAACGGCCCCTACGGCGAGGAGCGCGTCGGCATCTACGGCGCCTCCCCCCGCGACACCTCCAACCTCCTGCGGGAGGTGCGCTATACGGGCAAGATCCCGGCGATCGGTGCGAACTGGCGGACGCTGGCCCGGCACGACTTGGCCTTCTGGAAGGCGGGCGTGCTGGTGCTGGCGCCGCAGCAGAACGACGACAAGCTGCGCGAGACGGTGGAGAAGCTGGTGGGCAGCCCTGGTAAATGGACCGGCGGGGTGTGGGTATGGGATCTGCACGCGGGGAGCTGATGGGCACCACACCGACTACTGTCCTAGTCGTTTCAGAAGTCGCTAGTTACTCAGTTCTGGTCGTTTCTAGTCGTGACGAGGAGACCTCTTTTGGCCTGTGACCTGTGGCTGGTACCGCTCGTCGACGTGTTGTGCCACACGCCCGACAACCCGTTCGCCGAGGAACTCGCGCAATACAACAAGGTGCTGGCCGAGGCCGGGCTGCCCCCGGTGCCGGTGTACCAGTACATGCCGGGCCTGTCCGGCGACGTGGCCCCCGTGGCCGGCTTCGACTACGACGCGCTGCACTTCCTGCGCCGCGCATACCTGCTCCAGGTCTGCGGCCTGCCGGTGACGCCGGTCGACGCACTCGGCGGCGACTACGAACAGCTCCTGGAGATGTTCGAGACGACGGCCCAGCAGTCACACCTGGTCTGGCACTACGACCATGCGGGCGCATACGTCCCCGTGGACTTCCCGCACCCCCTCGCCAACGACGAACTCCTCGCGGGAGGCGGCCCGTTGGGCTCCTCGCAGGCCCTTCTGCGCGAGCTGGAGCTCGTAGCGCCGGTGATCGGCATCGACCCGGCCAACCCCCCGGCACCACCTCAGCCCCCACTGGCCCCCACCGAGCTGGAGGAACCCGCGGTCCCCGCCCCCTACGACCCCAGCCCCTTCGCCCGCGAGCGGCACGTCTGGCTCGGCCTGCACGCGGCGGCGACACGGAGTCTGGCGCAGGGCTCGATGATCATCTTCAGCTGAGGGCCGGCGTCACCGCGCCAGCGCGGAGAGCCCCTTCTGCAGGTCCTCGGGGTTCATCACCGGCGTGTACGTGACGTCGGCACCGAGCTCCAGGAAGAACGGCTCGGCGATCGACGGCATCTCCGAGCTGTCCTTCATGTCGAACACCAGGTAGCAGGTGCGGTGGCCGTTGTCCGTGGTGAAGTAGGCCGCCTCCGGCTTGACCTGCTCCATCGACGACTGGACCAGCTTCGACAGGGTCCCGTTCCGGATGGCCTCGTTCGACCTCTCCGTGTCGAGTCGTGCCTTGAACAGAACGCGCATCGCACTCACCTTCTTCTGAACGGCCCCCGCCTCAGAATATGCCTATATGCCGCATTCCGGGCTGCCGGGCGGATCGGCTGGGGCGGATCGGCCGGGGCGGCAGTGGTTCATACCGACCCCGGCCGGAGAGCATCAGCGCTGACGCGGCAACCTGATCGTGCGGACGAGCGGCATGTCCGCGTACAGGTCCGGGTCGACGGTCACCACGTGGCGGCCGTCCGGCCAGTCGGGCGTCGGCCTGGACAGATGAACGGCCTGACCGAGCCGCCATTCCACCCCGTCACGCAGCAGCGAGCCCACACTGCACGCACCCGGGAAGTCCAACTCGACGATCTCGACGGCAGGGAGGGCGCCGACGTGCTCGGCGAGCCCATTGCGCATACCGTCGGCGGCGGCCAGGCAGAGGGCGGGAACGTACACATGCCGCGTCGGCCCGTGCTCGGTGTTCGCCACGAACTGCGAGGCGAGCGAGTTCCCAGAACCCAGCGCCAGCAGGGCCGACTCATCGAAGACGACGCCGGTGGAACCGGCCGCCATGGCGCTCACAGGCTCTCCACCGGTCGGCCGGCCTCGAGGTCCTGCCAGACCTTCTCGACCCGGTCGTGATCCTCGTCAGTGAACGTCACGCCGAAATGCGTCTCGCAGTACGCCTTCGTCTCCTCGTACCGCTTGCGCAGCTCCTCCTTGGTGGGGGTGGCCCCCGCCAGCTCGGCGATCAGATCGCGCATGGTCATCCCACGCTCGCGAGCGAGCACCATGAGGCGGTCACGGACAGCGGGGTCGACCTTGACGGTGGTGTCAGCCATGACGGCAGTATACCTACGGTATACCGTATCGGCCCGCTCGAGCAGTGCGGTCATTTCGTTCCTTTCGGTTGGATCGCCCGGCTCTACGGATGTACGGCCGAGAGTCTGCATGGGCCTACGCAGGCACCGGACACCCACGCCGCAAACGGTCCTCCACAACCGCACGCGCCGACCGCACCGGCTCCGGCGCCCAGCCGTACACCAGCGCCGCCCGCACCTGAGCACTGCCGACGCCCCGCGCCCACCACGCCTCGACGAGCGGCGCGAGCCGCAGTGCCTCGGTGGCGTCGAGGGTGAGCCGGGAATCGATCCGCCCGAGGGAGATGAGCAGTTGCGCGGCGAGCGCGGTCTGCCTGCTCCTCCGCGCCTGCCGATCCCGGACTTTTTCGGTTTCACCCGTTGGTGGCACAACTTCGCACGGGACGTCGAACACCTCGTGAATGACGGGGAGTTGACCCGCAACCCCGCCCCCGCGCACCACCCGCCACGGATCCCGCCGTTCCTCCAGCTCACGAAGGGCGGCGGCCATACGCGCCCGCCTCTCCGGGCACTGCGCAGCAATCGCGCGCAGGGCGACGCGGGCGCCACCAGGGAGGGCCAGCAGGTACGTCAGTACGCTCACCACGCACCAGGTGATGCGCCGATCACGGAGAAGGGCGGCCAAGAGGCCTGAAATGACGCGCGCAGGCGTCGTACGATGAGTACGCATCTGGAGAGTTGGCTCCGGGTGTCGAGCCCCCGGGTGTTGGCGCACCGCGGGGGCATTTCGCTGTTGGGCGTGACTCTACGGGTACGCAGAGCGACGAACGCAAGCCGAAACCAGCTTTTCCCAGGCGGAAGTTGATGTTCTTCACCCCTCAGAGTGAAGAACGGTGCGCAGCAGGAGCGCGTGTACGAGGTGGTCGGCACCCGTCGGGCGGTATCGCCAACTCAAGGGCCAGGTCAGGCCGTTGAGGGCAGGGATCGGGATGTACTGCCGACGGCCACAAGGAACTGGACGCCTGCCTCGCGGAGTTGGACGCCGGTGGCGGGGACCCAGCTAGTCCCGGGATTCGAAGGCATCGTCCTTGGGCCGGTCAGGGATGTCCATGACCGGCCCACGAGCGGACCGACACGCGGTCTACAGGAACGAGTTGATCTCGATCGTCTCGTCGCGGCCCGGGCCCACGCCGATCGCGGAGATCGGGGCGCCGGACATGTCCTCCAGGGCCTTGACGTAGTCCTGCGCGTTCTTCGGGAGGTCGGCGAAGGTCTTGGCCTTGGAGATGTCCTCCGACCAGCCGGGCAGCATTTCGTAGACGGGCTTCGCGTGGTGGAAGTCGGACTGGGAGTACGGGAGTTCCTCGACGCGCCGGCCGTCGATCTCGTACGCCACGCAGACGGGGATCTGCTCCCAGCCGGTGAGGACGTCCAGCTTGGTGAGGAAGAAGTCCGTCAGGCCGTTGACGCGGGTGGCGTAGCGGGCGATCACCGCGTCGAACCAGCCGCAGCGGCGGTCACGGCCGGTCGTGACGCCCCGCTCGCCGCCGATGCGGCGCAGCGCCTCGCCGTCCTCGTCGAAGAGCTCGGTCGGGAACGGGCCCGCGCCGACGCGGGTCGTGTACGCCTTGAGGATGCCGATGACACGGCTGATCTTCGTCGGGCCGACGCCGGCGCCCGTGCAGGCGCCGCCCGCGGTCGGATTGGACGAGGTGACGAAGGGGTACGTGCCGTGGTCGATGTCCAGCAGCGTGCCCTGGCCGCCCTCGAAGAGGACGACCTTGTCGTCCTCCAGGGCCTGGTTGAGGACCAGGACCGTGTCGGTGACGTACGGCGCGAGCTTGTCGGCGTAGGTCAGCAGCTCCTCGACCACCTGGTCGACGGCGATCGCGCGCCGGTTGTACAGCTTGGTGAGGATCTGGTTCTTGACGTCGAGGGCCGCTTCGACCTTCTGGGTGAGGATCGACTCGTCGTAGAGGTCCTGGACGCGGATGCCGACGCGGTTGATCTTGTCGGCGTAGGTGGGGCCGATGCCGCGGCCGGTGGTGCCGATCTTCCGCTTGCCGAGGAAGCGTTCCGTCACCTTGTCGACGGTGACGTTGTACGGCGTGATGATGTGAGCGTTGCCGCTGAGCAGGAGCTTGGACGTGTCGACGCCTCGCTCGTTCAGCCCGCTCAGCTCGGAGAGCAGGACCGACGGGTCGACGACGACTCCGTTGCCGATGACCGGGGTGCACCCCGGGGACAGGATTCCGGAAGGAAGGAGGTGCAGGGCGTACTTCTGGTCGCCCACGACTACCGTGTGGCCGGCGTTGTTGCCGCCTTGGTAGCGCACTACGTAGTCGACCGACCCGCCTAGCAGGTCCGTCGCCTTTCCCTTGCCTTCGTCACCCCACTGAGCACCGAGCAGCACAAGTGCGGGCACGCGCGTACACCCCTTCCGGGCGGGGCATGTCCAAGGTCAGAGGCGTACGCGACATTGACTGTGCGTCGCACAGCCTGTTTCGTACACCGGCGACCTTCGTTGGCCGCAACCGTCGGACCGGATGCCCCGGAATAGACGAAGCCCCTGGCGCAATAGCGCAAGGGGCTCTTGCACAAAGATGCTACCCGAGGAAGCGAGGCATGACCGAGGTGGCGACTTCTCCGACGTCCGCACAGCTGCTGGTGGTGGTCGACCCGATCGCCCGTCGGACGGACGGAGAGTCCGTACGGATCGCGAAAGACGTGCTCAGCGCGGGTGCCGCGACCAAGGTGTGTCTGCCGGAGGGGCCGGAGGAATTCGCCCGGGCGCTGGCTCGGCGGGGGTCGCGGCGGCTCGTGGTCGTCGGGGACGACCGGGCGCTGCTGCGGGCGGTGTCCCTGCTGCACCGGCAGCGGGAGCTGGGCGGATGTGGGCTGTCGGTGGTTCCGGTGGGCGGTGTGCTGTCGCTGGCCCGGTCGCTCGGGGTGCCCACGGGGGCGGTGGCGGCGGCGCGGGCCGTGCTGGACGGGGCGGAGCGCCGGCTGGATCTGCTCGTCGACGACAGCGACGGGGTGGTGCTCGGCGCGCTGCGGATTCCGCCGCTGGCCCTGCGGGAGCCTCGGGATCCCCGGGGGCATTCGGCGGGGGCGTCGGCCGTGTCCTCCGTGCATCCCTGGCTGCGTACCTGCCAGTCCTTCGTACGGACCCTTGCCACCCGCCCGGGCCGGACGATCCCGTCCGCCCCCACCGCCGGGCCCGCGCGGCTGCGCGTGGAGGTCGACGGGGTCACGCTGGTGGATCTCGACCAGCCGGTGGAGGCCGTGTCCGTCATGCCGGGCCGCGTGGGTTCGGCCGAGGTGGAGGTACGGCCCGCCTCGGTGGGCGCGGAGGCGTCACCGTTGCGTGCGGTCGGGCGCGCGGTGACCGTGTCCGGGCCGGATTTCCGCTACCGGGCGGACGCGGTGGTGAGCGGCCCGGTACGGACACGGACGTGGACGGTACTGGAGGGGGCTTGGGGGCTGACGTTGCCGGTGACGGGTTGAGTCAGGCCTCGTCTTCATCCTCTTCAGGGTTCTGGAAGCCAGTGGTGTCGAGCGTGCAGTTGAACGGGGCGGGCATCGGGAGCTTCTCGCCGAACGGCCTGGTGCAGTGTGACTCGTATCCCTTGGCGGACGGCGTCCACAGGACTGTGGCCTGCTCCTCCTGCATGTCGAGGACGAGGTAGACGGGGACGCCTGCCCTGCCGTAGACGAAGACCTTGTCGGTCAGGTCATCGTCGCGGGTGGAAGTGGACGTCAGCTCAGCGACGAAAGTGAGGGCCTCGCCGTCCAGGCGGTTGCTGGTCGTCCTGAACACTGATCGGGGCGCCGCGTGGACATCCGGTCCGTATGCACGCTCATCCCCTGGGAAGACATACAGGTTGGGACCGTAGCTGATGCGGTGCCCTTCGGGGAGATACGACCGGAGCTGATCACAGACCAGTTCCATGACGTCGGTGTAGTACCCCTTCGACCACGGCGACAAGACGATTCTCCCCCTGACGATCTCGGCCTTGTAGCCGTCGGGCACGATCAGCTCGTCGAGGTCGTCCAGCAACGCCTCGAAGCTGCGGGGCTCGGTGCCGCTTATCGTCGGTCGCTCTGTCATCAACGTCATGATGCCCCCTCCCTCTGATGCAGACCAGCAGCAACTCAGCGTAGCGGTTCGACCACAGCAACGTGATCGGAGTCGTCCTTCAACCCCACCCCCGTCAGCCCCAGCTCCCGGGCCCTCCCCATCAGCCCCGCCAGCTTCCCCGCCGCCCCCTCGTAGGTCAGCCCCAGCGGTGGCCGGATGTTGGAGAGGCAGTTGCGGTCGGCGTCCGTCGTGACACCCGGCTTCGGGCGGTACGTCAGGTACGCGCCCAGGGAATCGGCCGCCGACATCCCCGGGCGTTCTCCCACCAGGACGACCACCATCGCCGCGCCGATGGCCGCCGCGATGTCGTCACCCAGGGCGACACGAGCCTGTTCGGCGAGGATGACGGGAGCGATCCGGAAGGTGGGCACACGCACCACCGTCTCCCGCACCACCGCCGCCGCGTGCTCGTGCACCGCCCGGCTGGACAGCCCGTCCGCCACGACGAACACCGCGTCCCACTCCCCCACCGGAAGGTGCGCCCGGTCCGTCGCGTCCAGCCGTCGGCCCAGGTCCGGTCGCTGGAGGTACGTCAGCCGGTCGGGGGCCGCGCTGCGCACCCGTACCGTCGCCATGCCCGGAAGCTGTGCCGCCACCGCCCCCGGGTCGAACGGCGAGTGCACCGCGTCCCGGGCCGCCGCGTGCGCGGACTGGAGTTCCAGGCGGTGGCGGGTCGGCAGTGCGGAGCCCGACCGGCCGAGGCCGATGCGGGCCTGGGTGTGGCGTCGCAGCGCCGACCACAAGGCCAAGTCGCCTGTCGGCGGCTGTATCTGACCATCCGTCATGCCGCCAGTTCCCTTCCGATGGCCGTCAGCGGGTGCCCCGTACCGGACACGTCCCGGATCGCGCCGCGTTCGTCCAGCAGACCGATCGATCCGAGCCAGGCCTCGAACTCCGGCGCCGGGCGCAGTCCCAGCACCTCACGCAGGTACAACGCGTCGTGGTACGAGGCCGACTGGTAGTTGAGCATGATGTCGTCGCCGCCGGGCGTGCAGATCACGAAGGACGCCCCGGCCACGCCCAGCATCGTGAGCATGGTCGCCACATCGTCGTCGTCCGCGTCCGCGTGGTTCGTGTAGCAGATGTCCAGACCCATCGGCAGGCCGAGCAGCTTGCCGCAGAAGTGGTCCTCCAGGGCGGCACGGAGGATCTGCCGGCCGTCGTACAGGTACTCCGGGCCGATGAAGCCGACCACCGTGTTCACCAGGAGCGGGTCGTAGCGGCGGGCCACCGCGTAGGCCCTGGCCTCCACCGTCTGCTGGTCGACACCGTGGTGCGCGTCTGCGGAGAGGGCGCTGCCCTGGCCCGTCTCGAAGTACATGACGTTCCGGCCGACCGTGCCCCGGTCCAGTGCCCGCGCCGCCTCGTGCGCCTCGTCCAGCAGGCCGAGTGTCACACCGAAGGACGCGTTCGCCGCCTGCGTCCCCGCGATGGACTGGAAGACCAGGTCGACCGGGGCGCCGCGCTCCATCAGGTCGACGCTGGTGGTGACGTGGCAGAGCACGCACGACTGGGTGGGGATGGCATACCGGCCGATCACTGAGTCGAGCAGCTCCAGCAGGTCCCGTACCGCCTTCGGGCTGTCCGTCGCGGGGTTGATGCCGATCACCGCGTCGCCGGAGCCGAGCAGCAGGCCGTCGAGGAGGGCGGCGGCGACACCGGCCGGGTCGTCGGTGGGGTGGTTGGGCTGGAGGCGGGTCGCCAGGCGTCCCGGCAGCCCGATCGTCGACCGGAACGCCGTCACCACCGTCACCTTCCTGGCCACCGCGACCAGGTCGGCGTTGCCCATGAGCTTGGACACGGCCGCGACCATCTCCGGCGTCAGCCCGGGCGCCAGCGCGGCCAGCGTCCCCGCGTCCGCCGCCTGGGACAGCAGCCACTCCCGGAACTCGCCGACCGTCAGGCCGGCCACCGGCGCGAAGGCCGCGGCGTCGTGGCCGTCCATGATCAGCCGGGTGACGTCATCGGTCTCGTACGGAATCACCGGCTCGGCGAGAAACTCCGCGAGCGGCATGTCCGCCAGCGCCCAGCGCGCCGCCACCCGCTCCTGGGCGCTCCGGGCGGCGAGACCGGCCAGCCGGTCGCCGGAGCGCTCGGGGCTCGCGGCGGCGAGGAGGCGGGCGAGGGAGTCGAAGCGGTAGCGCTCGCCGCTGAGGGTGGAGGTGTAGGCGCTCATGGCGGTCGACCGTACGAGCCACTTGTTGCCGCCAGATTTCTAAAGGTCTGATTGACAAGTATTTAACATCCCGACATCCTTGCCCGACTCATTCGAGCTGCAGAGTTCCGGTCCAGCGCACCAGCCGACCAGCAGGAGAGGGGCCAACCCGATGGCAGTGGACGAGGGAGTCGCCCCAGCGGCGAAAGCAAGCGAAGATGGCACGGTTCACCGGCTGAAGCCCAACGCCATCGGCCTGCTCGGCGTGGTCTTCATGGCCGTCGCGACCGCCGCGCCGATCACCGCGATGACGGGCAACGTGCCCTTCATGGTGTCGTCCGGCAACGGCATCGGCGCCCCGGCGAGCTACCTCGTCGCAATGGTCGTACTGGCAATCTTTTCCGTCGGCTTCACCTCGATGGCGAAGCACATCACCTCGACGGGCGCCTTCTACGGCTTCATCTCCTACGGCCTCGGACGCACCGTGGGACTGGCCTCCGGGCTCCTCGCCACCTTCGCGTACGTCGTCTTCGAGCCCGCCCTCATCGGCATCTTCTCGGTTTTCGCGACGACGACCCTGGAGGACCAGACCGGGCTGAGCATGCCGTGGTGGCTCTTCGCGGCGCTGATGCTCGGAATCAACGCAATGGGCACCTGGTTCGGTGTCTCCGTCGCCGAGAAGGTGCTCGTGGTGCTGCTGGCCACCGAGGTGACGATCCTCGCGGCCATGGCGATCTCCGTCGCCCTGCACGGCGGCGGCCCCGACGGCTTCACCTTCGGCCCCGTCAACCCGGTCAACGCCTTCCAGGGCACCAGCGCCGGGCTCGGTCTCTTCTTCGCCTTCTGGTCGTGGGTCGGCTTCGAGTCGACCGCGATGTACGGCGAGGAGTCCCGCGACCCGAAGAAGATCATCCCCAAGGCGACGATGATCTCGGTCCTCGGCGTCGGCGTCTTCTACGTCTTCGTCTCCTGGATGGCCATCACGGGCAACGGCGAGAAGGAGGCCGTGGCGGCGGCCTCGTCCGCGAATCCGCTCGCCATGTTCTTCAACCCCACCGAGCAGTACGTCGGCCACTGGGCGGTCGTCGTCATGCAGTGGCTGATGATCACCGGCTCGCTGGCCTGCGGCATGGCCTTCCACAACTGCGCCGCCCGCTACATGTACGCGCTGGGCCGCGAGGGTGTCCTGCCGTCCCTGAAGAACACCATCGGCCGCACCCACGCCCGGCACGGCTCCCCGCACATCGCGGGCCTCGTCCAGACCATCGTCAGCGCGGTGCTGATCGCCGCGTTCTGGATCGCGGGCAAAGACCCGTACGCCGGTCTGTACGTCCTTCTCGCCATCCTCGGCACGATGTCGATCCTCGTCGTGCAGGCCGTGTGTTCGTTCGCGGTGCTGGCGTACTTCCGCAAGAACCACCCCGAGAGCCGCCACTGGTTCCGCACGTTCACCGCCCCGCTCGTCGGCGGCGTCGCGATGCTCGCCGTAGTGGTGCTGCTGGTGTCCAACATGGGCGTGGCAGCCGGCACCGAGTCCGGTTCGCTGGTGCTGAAGGGGACCCCGTGGATCGTCGCGCTGATCGCGGCGGCGGGCATCGGGTACGCGCAGTACCTCAAGCGGCGGGATCCGGAGCGGTACGCGCTGCTGGGGCGGACGGTGCTGGAGGAGACAAAAGAGCGGTAGCGGGAGCCCCAAAGGGGCGCGGGGCTGTGCCGATTTGCGGCTGCCGCCGCGTGGGCGCGACCAGCCCCCACCGGCCCGCAGCGAACGAACCGCGGATCCTGCGGAGCGGCACCGCTTCGGGTCAGGCGCCGGGATCGGCAGGAGCCGGTGCGGGCTGGATCAAGGGCGGCTGGCCCGCCGGGGGGACCGGCGGCTGGAAGGCGGGCGACGGCTGTGACTCCACCAGGACCAGCGCGCTGGAGGGTACGGCCGCCCGGAGTTCGTACAGCTCCAGGATCGCGGCATACAGGTGCTCCGCACTCTCGTGCGCGTCGTACGCCTTGACCAGCCGCGCTCGCCACTCGAGGTTCTGCCAGGCGTACCGCCTGCGCAGGTTCGTCGAGTGCCGTGCGTCGGCGCGCAGGAACGTCGACCCCGCCGAGAAACCGGCCGCCAGCAGGGCGAGGACCGCCGCCGGCACGCGCGCGCCGGCGGAGGCAAGCCCGACGGAGCCCGAGATGCCGGCCAGCACGGCTCCGGGAAAGCCGAGGCCGAGGTACGTCGCATGCCACAGCTTGGCGCGGCGCTGCGCGCGCCGGGCCCCGATCCGCGCCTCGCTGATGACCTGGTCCACCTCGGCACACAGGGCTGCCAGCCGCGCGTCGGCCGAGGTGGTCGCCGCGATGGGCCCGGCACTGCTGTCCGGCACGAATCCCCCTGTCCCGCAACGGAGTTGAGCACGCACTCCGAGTGTACGAGGGGTCTGCTCGCCGGGAACAGAGGCGATCCGCGCGCTCCCGGAACTTCGGCGCGCGCGCCGTGTGTCACCCCGGGCCGAACGTCTTCTCGCGGTGCTCCCGCCAGCGTTCCATCATGCTCAGGATCTCGCCCTCGATGAACTCGAAGAAGGCCAGCGTCTCGGCCATGCGGCGGCCGGCCGGGGTGTCGGCGCCGAGGCTGTTGACGCCTTCGCGGAGGGCGCCTTCCCAGCGTTTGATGATGGCCTCGCGGTTGGTGAGGGCCTCGTACCACTGGTCCCCGTGCACCCGGTAGCGCTCCCGGCGTGAACCGGGCTCCCGCTCGCGCGACACCATGTGCGTCTGGGCCAGGTAGCGCACCGCGCCGGAGACCGCGGCGGGGCTGATCTGCAGCTGCTCGCTCAGTTCGGCGGAGGTCATCACCCCGGAGTCGGAGGACAGCAGCGCCGCGAAGACCCGGGCGGCCATGCGCTGCATCCCGGCCTCGACGAGCTGCGCCGCGAAGGACTCGACGAACTTCGACACGGCTTCCGCGTCGCGACCACCCTCCGCTGATTCCGTTGATTCCGTCATGGTCAACATCCTATCGAAGGTGATTTTAACGCTTCCTTAACTTCACAAATTTCTGAAAGAAGCGTACGTTCTGAAGCATGACGAAGGCAATCACCGTCTCCGGACTGCACAAGTCGTTCGGCAAGACCCATGCGCTCGACGGTCTCGACCTGGACGTCGAGACCGGTGAGGTCCACGGCTTCCTCGGCCCCAACGGCGCCGGCAAGTCCACCACCATCCGCGTCCTGCTCGGCCTGCTGCGCGCCGACGCGGGCGCCGCGCAGGTGCTCGGCCGTGATCCGTGGACGGACGCGGTCGAGGTGCACCGCCGGATCGCGTACGTCCCCGGCGACGTGACCCTGTGGCGCAACCTCTCCGGCGGCGAGGTCATCGACCTCTACGGCAAGCTCCGCGGAGGCCTCGACAAGAAGCGCCGCGACGGCCTGATCGAACGGTTCGAGCTGGACCCGACGAAGAAGGGACGGACGTACTCGAAGGGCAACCGGCAGAAGGTCGCCCTGGTCGCCGCGTTCGCCTCGGACGTGGACCTGCTGATCCTGGACGAGCCGACCTCGGGGCTCGACCCGCTGATGGAGGAGGTCTTCCAGCGGTGTGTGGAGGAGGAGCGGGAGCGCGGCCGGACCGTCCTGCTGTCCTCGCACATCCTGAGCGAGGTCGAGGAGTTGTGTGACCGGGTGAGCATCATCCGCAAGGGACAGACCGTGGAGAGCGGCTCGCTCGCCGATCTGCGGCATCTGACGCGGACGAGCGTGACGGCCGAACTCGCCGACGCCCCCAACGGGTTGTCCCACCTCCCCGGCGTCCACGACCTCGACGTACAGGGACGGCGGGTCAGGCTCCAGGTCGACACCGACAAGCTGGACGCCGTACTGCGCTCGCTGAGCGAGTCGGGCGTACGGTCCCTGACCTCTACACCGCCCACGCTGGAGGAACTGTTCCTCCGCCACTACCAGGAGGACGTCGCAAGTGAGGAGGCGGTGGCCCGATGACCACACTCGTGGCCGATCGCCGCCGCTACGCGCCGCGAGTCGGCGGAAAACGTCAACTGGCGGGCACCGGCGCCCTGTTGCGGTTCAACCTGCGGCGCGACCGCGTCACCGTCCCGCTCTGGGTGGCCGTGACGGCGTTGATGGTCGTCTCCATGCCGAACTCGCTCAAGACCGTCTACTCCACGCCCGCCGAACGCGCCGACATCGCCCAGCAGATGCTGACGAACAACTCGCTGCGCGCGATGTACGGCCCGGTCTTCGACGACTCGCTCGGCGGCCTCACCGCCTGGCGCATCGGCGTCTACGCGGCCGTACTCGCCGGGATCATGAGCCTGATCATCGTCGTACGGCACACCCGTGACGAGGAGGAGAGCGGGCGCCAGGAAATCGTCTCGTCGGCGATGGTGGGCCGGCGGGCCCCGCTGACGGCGGCCCTGCTGACCGCGCTCGTCGCCAACGGCGTGGTCGCGCTGCTGGTCGCGGGCGGCCTCGCCGGACAGGGCGCATCCGGGGCGCTGGCGTTCGGGCTCGGTATCGCGGGCGTCGGGATGGTGTTCGCCACGATGGCCGCGATCGTCGCGCAGCTCACCGAGAGCGGGCGGCTCGCGAAGGGGCTGACCGGCGGGCTGATCGGGGCGGCGTTCGTGCTGCGGGCGGCGGGTGACTCGGCCACGACGGACGGGTCCTCGACGCTCACCTGGATCTCCCCGATCGGCTGGCTGGAGAACCTGCGGGCCTTCGCCGACGAACGGTGGTGGGTGCTGCTGCTGTTCGCCGCCGCGACGGTGATCCAAGGGGCCGTGGCGTACGAGCTCGCCGGGCGGCGCGACGTCGGCAGCGGCTTCGTAGCGACCCGGCCCGGACCGGCCGAGGGGCGGCTGGGCACGGCGGGCGCGCTGGCCTGGCGGCTGCAGCGGGGCAGCGTGCTCGGCTGGGGACTCGGGTTCCTCACGGGCGGGGCCGCGTTCGGCGGGGTCACCAAGGGGGCGGCGGACCTGGTCGGCGACAACGACAACACCCGCGAGATCATCGAGCGGATGGGCGGCCAGTCCGACATCACGGACGCGTTCCTGTCCACCATGGTCGGCATGTTCGGCCTGGTCGCCGCGCTGTACATCGTCTCCTCCGTGCTACGCCTGCACGGCGAGGAGACCTCCCAGCGGGCCGAGCCGGTGCTGGCGGGCGCGGTCGGACGGCTGCGGTGGGCCGCCGGACATCTGGTCGTCGCGTTCGGCGGGACGGTGCTGCTGATGCTCCTGGCCGGGGTGGGCCTCGGCCTCGGCTACGGCGGCGAGTTCGGCCCGATCCTCGGGGCCTGTCTGGTCCAGGTACCGGCCGTCTGGGCACTGGGCGGACTGACGGTCCTGCTGTACGGGCTGTCCCCGCAGGTCGCTCCGGCCGCGTGGGGTGCGGCGGGCGTCGTGCTCTTCCTGGGGTGGATCGGACCCGCACTGGATCTGCCGCAGACGGTGCTGGACATCTCGCCGTTCGGTCATCTGCCGAAGCTGCCGGGTGGGGAGATGGCTTGGGGGCCGGTGGGGGTCCTTATGGGGATCGCAGGGGTGTTGGTGGCTGCGGGGCTGGTGGGGCTGCGGAGGCGGGATATGAGTACGTGACGGTGGGAGTCAGTCGACGTACTGCTTGAGCTTCTCGGTGTCGAGTTCGATGCCGAGAGGCTCGGGCAGTACAAGCGTGTCCCCGAAAGGTACGGTGCGGCAGTTACCGTACCCGAGCTCAGGCGCCGGATCGCTGTAGAGCTTTACAGCGCACGCGTCCCGGTCGATCAACAGGTAGAACGGAATGCCCGCGGCACCGTAGGCATCGGGCTTCTCCTGGCGGTCGCGCCGGTCGGTGTCGGAGTCGTACGACGTGACCTCCAGCACCAGGAGCACACCGCTCGGATCAGCCCACTCACCATGCCCGGCGAAGTGCTCCTCGGGCACCAGCACCGCATCAGGACGAGCCCGTCCCTCACGGTACTTCTCCACCCTCAGCCCTCGGCCCTGGTACAGGTCGAGGTCAGGCCGGACCTGCATACACCGCTTGCTCAGCCACACGACAATGGTGTCGTGATCCCCGTCCGCCACCTTCTTGACCCCGATCCGTCCGTTGATGAACTCCAACCTGACGGCGTCGTCGGTCTCCTTGGCCGCGAACGCGGCGATCCTCTCGAACTCGCGAACCGACATCTGGGGCGTCTGCAACGCGCGCTCTGCCATAACCGTCATGGTGCCTCCCTTCGCAGGCAGACACCAGCGTGACCGCTGACTCCCGACCGCCGACCGGCTTTACTCGATGATCATCCGAACGGGTGATCAGCCGATTTCCACGCTCAACCCCTCCAACCCCCGGATCACAAAGTTCGGCTTCCGCTCCGGCTCCGCCGCGAGGCGCAGCGTCGGCGCCTTCTCCAGCAGTGCCGTCATGGATGCGGCCAGTTCGATACGGGCCAGGGGCGCGCCGATGCAGTAGTGGATGCCGGCGCTGAAGGAGATGTGGGGGTTGTCCTGGCGGGTGAGGTCGAGGCGGCCTGGGTTCCGGAACACCTCGGGGTCGTGGTTGGCGGAGCCGAAGAGCATGGCGATCTCCGCGCCCCTGGGGATCGTCGTGCCGTCGATCTCGATCTCGTCCAGGACCCAGCGTTCGAAGAGCTGGAGCGGGGTGTCGTAGCGCATCAGTTCTTCGATGGCCGTCGGGACGAGGGAGTGGTCGGCTCGGAGGGCCGCGAGCTGGCCGGGGTTGCGGAAGAGGGCCCACCAGCCGTTGACCGTGGCGTTCACCGTCGCCTCGTGGCCGGCGTTCAGGAGGAGGACGGCGGTCGAGATCATCTCCTGTTCGGTGAGCCGGTCGCCCTCGTCGTGGGCCTCGATGAGGCCGGAGATGAGGTCGTCGCGGGGCTCCTTGCGGCGGGCCGCGATCAGTTCGCGCAGGTACTCCGTGAACTCGACCGACGCCCGCACCGCCTTCGCCGCCGTCTCCTGGGACGGGTTCAGCTCGTACATTCCGCAGATGTCCGCCGACCAGGGGCGCAACGGGGCGCGGTCCGACTCCGGGATGCCCAGCATCTCGGCGATGACAGCCACGGGGAGCGGCTCGGCCACATCCGCGAGCAGATCACCGCCGCCGCGCTCCACCAGCGCGTCGACCAACTCCCCGGCGAGGTTGGCCACATACGGCTTGAGCTGCTCGACCGTACGCGGCGTGAACGCCTTCGACACCAGGCGCCGGATCCGGGTGTGGTCCGGGGGTTCGAGGTCCAGCATGCCGTGGTCGTTCAGCACATGGAACGGCTCGTGCTCCGGCGGCGGCGCCGTCCTCCCGAAGTCCTCGTGCGTGAAGCGGTGCTGATACGTGCGGCCCAGCCGCCGGTCCCGCAGCAGCGCCGAGACGTCCGCGTGGTGCGGGACCAGCCACTGGTCGGTGGGCTCGTAACGGATCACCCGGCCCCGCGCACGCAGCTCGGCGTAGGCGGGGTACGGGTCGGCTAGGAACGCCGGGTCCCATGGGTCGAAGGCGAGGTCGGAAGCAGCTGGCATGAGCGGACGCTAAGCGCTTCGCGGGACGGGCCGCAACAGGCCGGTCTTTGTCTGCGGGTCCGTTGTGGCTGGTCGCGCCCACGCGGCGGAGCCGCATATCGATACAGCCCCGCGCCCCTTCGGGGGCGCCTCTCCTTCGGGGCGCCTCTTACTGAGCGCCGAAATCCGGGAGGGTGACCGTGCCGTCTTCGGCCAAGGGGAAACCGGGGTTGTGGGCGACTTCCCAGGCGTGGCCGTCCGGGTCGGTGAAGGCGCCGGAGTAGAAGCCGATGGGGTTCACGGCGGCGGGCTTGGTGACCGTGCCGCCGGATCGCTCCACGACCCCGAGCAGCGTGTCGACCTCCGCGTCGGAGCGGACGTTGTGCGCGAGCGCGATGCCGCCGAATCCGGTGCTCGGCGCCGGCTCCAACCCGCAGTCCCGCGCCAGTTTGTCCCGGCCCCACAGGACCAGCCCGAGGCCGCCGGCCTGGAAGAAGACCGTCTCCTCGACCTCTTGGCCCCGCCAGCCCAGCGCCTCGTAGAAGGCCTTGGCCCGGGCGAGATCGGAAACACCCAGCGTGATCAACGTGATGCGCTGTTCCATGCCCTCACGGTACGTTCAGCCGGCCAAGGGTGCCCGCAGTCTCTCTCGATGCGCTCGGGCGGTGACGATCAGCCCGTCCAGTGCGTCACGGGTGCGGGCGAGGTCCGCGATGTGCTCGGAGAGCCGGTCGCGCTCCTGGGCCATCCGCTCCAGTGCGGCGTCGGAGTTCTCCTCGCTGGGCGCGTAGCGGCAGGGCAGCAGTTCGGCGATGGTGCGGCTGGACAGGCCCGCCGCGTACAACCGCTGGATGAACATGACCCGATCGACGTGATCCTCGGTGTAGTGCCGCTGCCCGCTGGGGCTGCGGACGCTGGCGAGCAGTCCCTGTTCTTCGTAGTACCGCAGGGACCGGACGCTGACTCCGGCCCGTGACGCGAGCTCCCCGATGCGCATGCCGTCCTCCCGGCTGTGACCTGCGACACAGCCCTTGCCTCTCACATGGATGTGAGGTTTTAGCGTAACTGCCGTGCCCGAGACCCGGGTACCGCAGATCACGATGGAGTCCTGACGTGACGACCCTTTTCGACAGCCATCAGCTCGGTGACCTGACGTTGCCCAACCGGGTGGTGATGGCCCCGATGACGCGGGTCCGCGCCGCTGCCGGCGGTCTGGCGACGCCCTCGATGGCGTCCTACTACGCCCAGCGTGCGACGGCCGGGCTGATCGTGACCGAGGGCGTGCAGCCGAGCCTGATCGGACAGTCCAATCCGGGCACCCCGGGACTGCACACCGATGAACAGGTCACCGCGTGGCGCCAGGTGACCGCCGCCGTGCACGCAAACGGCGGACGGCTCTTCGCCCAGCTCATGCACGGCGGACGGGTCTCCCATCCCGACACCACCGGGATGCAGCCCGTCGGGCCCTCGGCCGTCCCCGCCGTCGGCGACGTGTTCACCCCGACCGGGCCGCAGCCCGCACCGATGCCGCGTGCCTTGACGACCGCCGAGGTGCCCGAGCACGCCCAGTCGTACGCCCAGGCCGCTCGCCGCGCCATCGACGCCGGCTTCGACGGCGTCGAGCTGCACGGCGCCAACGGCTACCTGATCTCGCAGTTCCTCTCCACCAACGCCAACCTGCGCACGGACCGCTACGGAGGTTCGACGGCGAACCGGATCCGGTTCGCCGTCGAGGCCGTATCGGCGACCGTCGAGGCCGTCGGCGCGGCCAGGAC
The DNA here is from genome assembly GCF_036014015.1 of Streptomyces sp. NBC_00457. Lineage (NCBI taxonomy): Bacteria > Bacillati > Actinomycetota > Actinomycetes > Kitasatosporales > Streptomycetaceae > Streptomyces > Streptomyces sp. NBC_00457. The sequence continues at coordinate 5,129,730 of NZ_CP107905.1, forward strand.
CGGCATCCGCCTCTCCCCGGGCGGGACCTTCTGGGGAGTCGAGGAGACCGATGTCGCCGATCTCTACGCCGAGTTGCTGCCCGAGTTGGCCCGCCTGGAGCTGGCCTACATCCATCTCGAGGCCACCGCCGATGAAGACGTACTGGTCGCACTGCGCCGCGCGTGGCCCGGCACCCTCATCATGAATCCGGTGCTTCCGATGGGACCGAAGCAGACCGGCCGGGCCGAGGCCGACCACTGGCTCGGGCTGGGAGCCGAACTCATCAGCTTCGGCCGCGCTTTCATCGCCAACCCCGACCTGGTCGAACGGCTCCGCACCGGACTCCCGATCGCCCCCGTCGACGAGGCCACCTACTACCAGGGCGGTGACTCGGGATACCTGACCTACCCGACGTATCAGCACGCGGCCTGACGCCAGCCCGCGCCGACCAGGCGCTGTGCTGAAACTCCGGCGTTTCGTCTGCGGGTCCGTCGTGGCTAACCACGCCCCGACTTCGCCGGCCCCGCCTGGCCCGGACGTCACCAACCGCGCCTCATAAGCGAACACCCTCGCAAGCAACTGCCGTGCACGGGTGACGCCAGACCGTCGGCTCCCTGTCCAACCAGGGATTTCTCCTGTGCGGCCGAGGTCAGCCACGGACACCTGTTGCCGCGACGAGCTCGCGTACGCCGCTCACCCGCGGGTCCGAGACCCCCGGGGCTACGTCACGCACGACGTGTGGGACGGGGAGATCCAGCTCCTGATGCGGGACCACCCGGTGGACGAGGTGTTGGCCAACCGGCTGTTCGGCGCCGCGAACTCGTACCTGATCACCGCGATGGAGAAATGGGGCCAAGGCCTCGAGATGTGCTGCGGCCGCCTGGTCGAGCTGGCAGTCCACGCCTTCATCCTGGACACGAAGAACTACCGCGAGTCCTGCGCGGCTCACTTCGGCGGCCGATTCCTGGAACACATCCGGGAGAACGAGTTCAAGTACGACGGCTCGGTGGAACGCACCGCGCAGATCACCGCCGACGCCGGCTTCCACGTGGACTGGAAGCTCTTAGAACGGGACTACGGCAAGTGCGGGCCATGCAGTCCGGGGCGAACTGGAAGGGAGCACCGATACGGTGTCCAGCCCGACGGACACCGGTCAGTCCGCCCTCCCGAGGAGTCGAATGCCCCACGCTCCCAAGACACCGGCCGAATACTGGGACAGGTACAAGCCCTACAAGGCGAGGGCACACAACCGGGCCCGCAGGCCGACCGGTTCGACTGGACCCAGCACCCCGCGCACGGCCCCGGCTCCGAGGTCCTCGGCCTCCCCCGCCGCGCGCTGGAACTGGGACCGGCGGAGGGCAAGGAAGCGACCCATCTGGCCCGGCAGGGCGTCGAGGTGACCGGCGTCGCCTTCTCCCCGGTCCAAGTCGCCCGCGCCTGATGGGAGGACACTCCCGGGCTGTCCTTCATAGAGGCAGAGGCCTGCGCCTACCTGTCATCGTCGTCCGTAGAGTTCGATCCCCCGCGTCTTCGAGCGACTGTCCCCTGGCGGGGTCTTCGCCTTCTCACACGCCGAACCGGTCACTGGTTCATACGGACCTCAGCAGATGCGGGCAAGTGACTCGAAGGCCGAGAGCGCGAACTGACCGTCCTTCACTGGCAGTACGCCCCCGAGATGTGGGCGGACATCCTCAAGCGGTACGGCTTCACCGGCATCGACGCGCATGTGCTCGCCGCACCCGTGCCGGGAAATCTGGGCACGCTCATGGTGCGGGCTTACACGCCTTGAGGTGCTCGATGAGGACGGTGAAGGAGGCCGTGGGGAAAGAGAGGGTGGCTCGGGTGGGGGCCTTGGAGTCGCGGATGGCTATGCGGGGGTGCAGCTCCGCGATCTCGACGCAAGTGTCGCCCTCGCCACCATCGGAGTACGTGGACTTACGCCAGTTCATCACAGCTCCTTCGACAGACGATGGATGAAGTCGCGCGACGCCATGGGGTCCAGCGACGCACTCTCCACCCTACGAATCAACGCCCGTAGTCGGTCCAACTGGGATTCGGCATCGACGAACGCGACCCCGCTGGGCGAGTCTCGTAGCACAGTGTCCAGTTGGTGCACGGAGCCTCCCACGTACAACATCGAAGCCCCGGAACCGGCAAAGCCGTCTTGCTCGGTGGGAATGACACGCACCGTGGCAAGCCCCTGCTCCACCAAGTCCAGGATCTGTCGGAGCTGGGCACGCGAGGACTCCCGGTCGGAGACGCGCAGCCGCAGTGCCACTTCGTGGATGATCGCCTCGTACGGCGTAGGGGATTCTCCCTCGACCACGGCACGACGTCGCATCCGGTACTCCACCTTGATGTCCACCTCGTCGTCGGGCAGCCCAGGGTTCATATAGGCGAATACCGCACGGGCGTAGTCCGGCGTCTGAAGGAGCCCGGGGATGCGGGTGATGACGATGTCTCGCAGGTACGTGGCGTGGTGTTCCGCCTCGGCCACGTCCAGGTTTACCTGGGGCAAAACTCCTCGGTACTCCTCCCACCAGCCACGCGTGCGATCGATTGCCATGGCCACGAGCGCCTCGATCAACGCCTCGTCCGCACACGCATAGTTGACTGCGAGGCGGCGCACGCGTTTGGCGCTCACGCCTACCGTGCCGGACTCGATCTGACTCATCTGGACGGCGTCGGCCTCAAGCAGCTCTGCCGCCTCCTTGGCCGTCATGCCCGTTGCCTCGCGAAGTTTTCGCAGCTCGGCACCCAACCTCACTCTTCGGGCCGTGAGATCCCTCTTCGGCGGCAACCGATGCCTCCTCGCTCCAACTCCCCCGTGGATGTCCCTCGTTCGAGCGCCAGAATACGGCAGCAGGTTGCACTTTCCTAAGTCTAGGAAATACCGTCAGTGTCGCGACGCACACGCTGCGACACTCCGGGACCCCGGAAGCGCACCGCCCCGTCCTGCCATGACGGCCGCGGCACTGCCACCGCCCGGCGGACCACAACCCCCCATCAGCCGAACGGAGTTCACGCATGCCCGAAAGCGAGCCATGGGAGTACTCCCTCTACATCCCCAACGACCCACGCGCCGTCACCGTCTGTCGCCGCACCCTCCGCCTGATCCTGACCCTGCACGGCTTGATCACCATCGTCGACACAGCGGAGCTCCTCGCAGCGGAGCTGGTTTCCAATGCCGTGCGCCACACAAAGGGCCCCGCTGCACTACGGGTACGGTGGTCGGCCGGCGTTCTGCGGATCGGCGCGTGGGACGCAGACCCGGAACCGCCGGATTTCCCGGATGAATTGCGGGACCTCACCACCACGGAGGACGGCCGAGGCCTCGTCCTCGTGAAGTCCTGCTCCACCCTCTGGGGGTGGCAGCCCCTGTCCAGATTCGGCAACCGGGGTAAGTACGTGTGGTGTGAGCTCGCGACGGCTTGATTCCGCCGTGAGCAGACTGCCCGTCGGTCTCACCGGCTCTGCACCCACCAGACGAACGCGGCGACGGCTGCACCGCCCAGGGCAGTGCTGACACCGCGGACGACCCCGAACAGGGCGGTCCGCCCCAGCCGCTGGGCGGTGTGCCTGCTTCGAGTCCTGTTGCTCACGTGAACCCCCTGACGTGATGCGCGGGGCAGCGACGTCACGCTGCTTGTTGCCCATTGGAGGGGTGCTCGCCTGTCGGTGCCACAGATCTCGTGACGATCCGGATTCCGGACTCATACACTCGGTCCCGAGTCGGAACTTCCGACTCGGAAGCAGTGGGGTGGGGCACCGTATGGCGTCACCAACGATGAGAGCCTTCTCCGACTTATGGGATGCCGCGCGAACTCGCCAAGCCGCTGCAGGAAGCAGGGTGACCCTGCTCCGAGTTCAGCAGGAGACCGGAGTGCCAGTAACCACATTGAGTGACTGGCGTACTGGCCATCACGCCCCGCGTGACGCCGACCGCTTCCTCGATGTCGTGCGCCTCCTGTGCCATTGGGCCGAGCTACCTTCTCCGAATGTTCGTGAGTGGATCCAGCTTGTCGAGACGACAAGCGGCACCGGCGCGAGCAAGTCCGCACCAGCCACTCCTGACAGCGCTCAGTGGACCACTTCCATCGTCGGCCTCGGAGATCGACTTTCGATCGGCTTCTCTGCGTCGCATGTGGAAGTCGACGCCTTGTGTCTGACCGGCCAATCACTGGCCCTGGCTGCAGCCAGACCGGTTCAGGACATACACGCGGGAAAAATTCGCCCCGCGAGAGTTTCCGTTCGGGTTCTGGTGCCGAGTCGGGACATAGCCCTGGCCTTCCCGGTTTCAGTGAAAGCAGATGATGCCGACGGCGACCTACTGCATCAACGATGGCTGATGCGACGCAACACCCATGCACAGTCGCTCAGAACGGCACTACTCTCGCTTCGCTCCACCCACGACATTGACGTGGACGTCGCCTTTCGCGCCGTCCCCTTCACGCCGATGGCGGAGCTCTATCTGATCAATGGATCTGAAGCACTCTTCTCCTACTGCATGGCCACGCGCCGCGAAGAAGTCATCGACGACCAGCCACAGGATTTCTTTGACGCAATGACAGAGCTGTCGCTACAGAGACGATTCACTTCGGATGCAACTGAATCAACCGACACGACTTTCGTCGAGCAGTCCCATCTCTGGTTCAACTCCATCTGGGAAACAGTGTCCACGGACGTCCAGTACAACCTGTGACCAGCTCGGTGGCTCTTTCAGATGAGTCAGGAGGTGCCGGCGCGTACGGCGGTCGTCGCCAGGGTGGTGTAGACCATTGTGAAGCGACCGCCTATCGAGTCGATGGCGGCCCCGACCGCGTCAAGGATGTCGGCTGTCTTGTCGGGAGGTAGTTGGGTGAGACCGCCGGTGGTGGGAAGCAGCTCCAGCCATTGGTCGCGCGTGTAGGGCCGTTCCCAGTCGAATCGCCACTGTTCGGGGTCGTTGAAGCGTTCGGTCTGACGGATCGCGTCGGCGAACTTCGCGTACCCCGCTTGGTACATGTCCAGTGGACGTCGGGCCTGTTGACTGCTGAACGGCGAGTCCGGCACCACCCGCCGGTAGGCGGCGGCGAACGGTTCGGCCACCTCGGCGGGCGGTTCGTACACGTGCCCGAAGATCGCCAGACGCCCGTCCGGACGCAGCACCTGGGCGGCCTTGACTGCGCCGACGACCGGGTCCACCCAGTGCCAGGACTGGGCCGCGATTACCGTGTCGAACGTCCGGCCGGCCGACTCCCAGGCTGCCAACGTCGCCACCTCGACCTGTAGGCCGTGGGCTCGCGCGAACTTGGCCATCCGCGCATCCGGTTCGACGCCGAGCACGGCGCAGCCGGCGGCCTGGAACTGGCGGGCTGCGATGCCGGTGCCACAACCCACGTCGAGCACCTCAGGCCCTGGGCTCCCGGCGACGATCCGCGTCACCAATGCGTCTGGGTAGTCGGGCCGGGCCTGGTCGTAACGTTGCGGGTCCGTACCGAACGACTCGGCCATCTGCCGGGCCTGGTGTAGCTCCGCTCGGGACGGTTCTGGTTGCTCTCGCGGTAAAGTGGGCATGCGCCCACTTTAGTGGGCGCATGCCCACTGGGCAACGGATGCCAGCAGACTGATGCACGAGAGGATCTGTGAGTGCCAACCGGGATACACCTTCGCGACGCGCGGCAGCAGCTGTTCGACGCCGCCGAACGCGTGCTGCTGCGGGACGGGCCAGATGCGCTGACCAGCCGGGCCGTCACCGACGAGGCAGGCTGCGCCAAAGGCGTCCTGCACCGGCACTTCAGCGACTTCGACGCCTTCCTCACCGACCTCGTGCTCGACCGAACCGCGCAGCTCGAGACGCACGCGAGTGCGCTGCGCGAGTCCGCCGGCACCGGCACGGTGGCCGACAACCTCACCACCGCGCTGACCACCCTGTTCGGACCGGTTCCGGTGGCGATCATCCCGCTCATCACCTTCCGGGACGAGCTGCGCGCACGGCTGCGACAAGCCAGGCCCGGAGGCGGCATCGCGATCCTCGCCCAGGCCACGACCGCGATCTCCGCCTACCTGGCCGACGAGCGTGAACTGGGCCGCATCGCGGCCGACGCCGACATCGACTCGCTCACCCTCTCCCTGGTCGGTGGCGGGCATCTCCTGTTCGCCGACCGCGATCCCAGCCCGCCGACCACGGCAACCGTCAACAAGCTCGTGACAACGGTGCTCGCCGACGTTGTCCAACGGCGGCCACGCTGACGGTCGAGTACGCAGGGCCTGCACACGTCCGGGCGCACCAAGCCGTCGTACTTCAAGCCTGCGCCGCACGCACGGACAGACGCGCGCCGGTTCAACGGCCCTGTTGCGGTCACTAACCCGGCGTCACCAGCCGTGCCTCGTACGCGAAGACCGCCGCCTGCGTGCGGTCCCTGAGGCCGAGCTTTACCAGGATCCGGCTGACGTGGGTCTTGATGGTCGACTCCGCCACCACCAGGCGCTCGGCGATCTCCGCGTTCGACAGGCCCTGCGCGATCAGGACCAGGACCTCCGTCTCCCGTTCGGTCAGTTCGCCGTACGCCGCGTGGGCGGTGGACATGGCGCGCGGGGCCTCGGACAGTTTGGAGAACTCGGTGATCAGGCGCTTGGTGACGGAGGGGGCGAGGAGGGCCTCACCGGACGCCACCACCCGTACGCCGTCGGCGAGTTGGCGGGCCGAGGCGTCCTTGAGGAGGAAGCCGGAGGCTCCTGCCCGCAGCGCCTGGTAGACGTATTCGTCCAGGTCGAAGGTGGTCAGCACCAGCACCTTCGCCGCGTCGTCCGCCGCGACGATCTCCCGGGTCGCCTCGATGCCGTTCAGCTCGGGCATGCGGATGTCCATCAGCACGACGTCCGGGGACAGTTCGCGGACGCGGTCCACCGCCTCCCGGCCGTTGACGGCCTCGCCGACGACCTCGATGTCCGGCATCGCGTTCAGCAGGACCGAGAAGCCCTCGCGGACCATCATCTGGTCGTCCGCGATCAGCACGCGGATGGTCATGCGTCACCTTCGATCACCGCGGTGACCGGCAGGAACACCGACACCTCATAGCCGCCGTCGTCCGTGCCGCTCGCCGTCATCTCGCCGTTCAGCATGGAGACACGCTCCCGCATACCGGTGATGCCGTGGCCGGCGCCGGGTGAGGGCTTGACGAGGGCGAGGGCCGGCGGGGGGCCGTTGACTATGCGCAGACCCAGGCCACCGAGGACGTAGGCGATCTCTACGCGGGCGCTCGCGCCGGGTGCGTGTCTGAGTGAGTTGCTCAGTGCCTCCTGGACTATTCGGTACGCCGACAGCTCGACGCCCTGCGGGAGTTCGCGCACCGCGCCGATCACCGTCTTCTCCACGCTCAGGCCCGTGTCCCGCACGTTCGCCAGCAGTGCGTCGAGGTCGCCGAGGGTGGGCTGCGGGGCGTCCGGGGCCTCGTAGCCCTCTGCCCGGACGACGCCCAGGACGCGGCGGAGTTCGGTGAGGGCCGCCACCGCGTTCTCCCTGATGGTGGCGAAGGCGCGCTCCAGCTCCGGCGGCGGGTTCTCCACCCGGTAGGGGGCGGCCTCCGCCTGGATGGCGACGACCGACATGTGGTGGGCGACCACGTCGTGCAGCTCGCGGGCGATCGTCGTGCGCTCCTCCAGCAGCGTGCGCTTGGAGCGCTCGTGCGCGGTCACCGTCTGCTGGGCGGTCACCTCCTGACGGGCCTCACGGCGGATGTGCCAGACGGTGACGCCCAGCAGGAGCAGGGCGGTGAAGAACAGCATCGGCATGAGGTCCGAGCCGCTGTATCCGTATGGCCCGCCGCCGACGCTCTCCGCCATCAGCCCGTACAGCGCGGTCAGCACCCACATCCAGGCGGCCGTACGCGGCCGGGTGCGCAACGCGACGACGTACAGCACCACCACATGGCAGATGAAGCTGCCGGGCTGCCACGGCCAGCCGTCACCGGTCTGGCCGAGCACGGCGGTGACGGGGGTCACGGCCATGGACAGCCAGAACGCGCCGACCGGCCGGGCCATGGTCAGCAGGACCGGGGCCAGCACGCACAGGCCGACGAGCGGGTTGCTGTCGGCCGTGCCGACGAGCATTGCGATCAGCCCGGCGCCGGTGATCAGGGTGTGCGGCAGCCAGCCCGCGTACTCCCGCATACGGCCGGGCAGCCGCCGGACGATCGGGCCGCCCTCGCTCCTGCGGGGCAGTGGGCGGTAGGCGAACGCGTCGTGGATCAGGTCCTGGCGCAGCCCGCGCAGAGCGTCCACGGCCAGTCGGAACTCCGGGCTGCGGGCCTTGTACGCATCGAACTCGCCGCCCGGCGGCGTCGGTGTCTGGGTCGTCTCGGTCACGTATAAGACGGTAGAGGTCAACGGGGGTCTCGGGCGTCACCAGTGAGAGGGGTACTTCGGCGTCCATCTCAGGTATTACGGGTACGCCCAGCTCCGGGGGGTGGGAGCGGCCGGCGGACGCCGGTCAGTACCCCGAGGGCCTCACCAGCCCCGACTCGTACGCGAACACGGCCGCCTGCGTACGGTCGCGCAGGCCCAGCTTCACCAGGATGCGGCCCACGTGGGTCTTCACGGTCTGCTCGGCGACGACCAGGCGCTCGGCGATCTCCGCGTTCGACAGACCCTGCGCGATCAGCGCCAGCACTTCCGTCTCCCGCTCGGTCAGGTCGCCGACGCGGGTCTTGAGCGGGGCACGCGGCTTGTCGCCGAGACGGGAGAACTCGGCGATCAACCGCCGGGTGATACCGGGCGCGAGCAGCGCGTCGCCGGCCGCCACCACCCGGATCGCCTCGGCGAGCTTGTCGGCGGAGGCGTCCTTCAGCAGGAACCCGGACGCGCCGGCACGCAGCGCCTCGTACACGTACTCGTCCAGGTCGAAGGTGGTCAGCACGAGCACCTTGATGTGCGGGGTCACGCCGACGATGCGGCGGGTGGCCTCGATGCCGCTGAGTTCGGGCATACGGATGTCCATGAGGACGACGTCCGGGACGAGTTCGGCGACCTTGGCGACCGCGTCCATACCGTCCACCGCCTGGCCGATGACGTCGATGTCGGGCTGGGTGTTGAGCAGCACGGTGAAGCCCTGCCGGACCATCTGCTGGTCGTCGGCGATGAGTACGCGGATGGTGCCGCTCGTCATGGGTTCTCTTCTCCGGTCGTGGGTCGGGGTGCCTCGGTCTCGAAGACGCCGGGGCCGAACACAGGCGTGACGGAGCCGTCCGGCTCGACGGGCTCCCTGTCGTCGGGGTCCGCGGTGCCGTCTCTCGGGAGGAACGCCGAGACCGAGAAACCGCCGTGCAGGGTCGGGGTGGCGGTGACGTGGCCGCCGAGCATCGTGGCGCGCTCACGCATGCCGAGCAAGCCGTGGCCCGTGCCCGGTGAGGGCGGGACCGGGCCCTCCGGACGGGAGTTGATCACACCGAGGTACAGACCGCGGGGGAAGTGGGTGATCTCGACGCGCACCGCCGATCCCGGGGCGTGCCGCAGCGCGTTGCTCAGCGCCTCCTGGATGATCCGGTACGCCGACAGCTCCACGCCCGGCGGATACGGAGGTGCCGTGCCCCTGATGTCGGTGGCGACCCTCAGCCCGGCGGCACGTGTGTTCTCAATCAGGGCGTCCAGGCGGTCGAGCGTGGGCTGCGGGGACTGCGGGGCCGTGCCGGTGCCGGGTTCGCCCAGGCCGTAGGGGTCGTCGGGGTTCTCGGAGCGCAGGACGCCCAGGACTCGGCGGAGTTCGGTCAGGGCCTCCAGGGCGTTCTGCCGGATGCCGTCGAGGTTCTCCTTCAGCTCCTCGGACGGGTTCTCGACGAGGTGCGGGGCGACCTGGGCCTGGATGGAGATCACCGACATGTGGTGCGCGACCACGTCGTGCAGTTCACGGGCGATCCGGCTGCGCTCCTCCAGCAGCGTGCGGCGGGCCCGCTCCTCCGCGGTTCTCGTCTCCTGCTCCACGAGCCGGGTGCGGGCCTCGCGCCTGCCGCGCAGCGCCATGCCGACCACGACGGCCACGGCGAAGAGCGCGATCGCCACCGTGCCCGTGCTGGAGTACCCGGCGGTCGCGTCGACGCGCCACACGCCCACCTGGAGAACGACGGTGGCCAGGCCCGTCACCACCAGGGCCGCGATCACCTTGCGCGCAGGTACGCGCAGAGCGAGCAGGAGGAACACGAGGGAGTGGGCGAGGACAGCGGGGGTGCTCCACGGCCAGCTGGGGTCAGGGCCTTTGGCATCGGCCAGGTGCGGGCCGACGGTCAGGGCGGTGGTGACGGTGGCGGCGAGGGACAGGGCCCAGGCGGGCGTCGGGCGCCACAAGGCCAGTACGACTGCCGCGCCTTGCGTGAGGCCGAGCACCAGTCCCTGTCCCGCGGACAGGCCGTAGTTGTCGCTGATATCGGCGCCGCCGGCCAGGGAGATGCCCAGAGCGATCCAGAAGACGAGGAGGTAGGTCAGCCAGCGCAGCCAGCGGTACTTGGGCAGGTGGGGGGAAGTTGGGGAGGGGGACGTGCCTAGGGCTTTGCGGAGGCGGTGCACGCGGGTCGGTGCGGGGGCGGGTTGGGGTGAGTGCTGTGGCTCCTTTGCCGGTGGGTCGTTCTCCTCGCCGTTCACGCCGTCAACCCTAGGCACGGTGAGGGGCCTTTGCTTGCGGGGTCCGGGGGTGGCGGTGGGAGCGGATCACTCGGGACGGGCGGGGTCGGGGGCGGCGTCGGCGGCCCGAGGGCTGTTCGTACGCGCGGAAGGCCGTCCAGCAAGCGGTCAGGGCCAGGGCGAAGAGGGGGAGCCAGGCGCAACGGTAGGCGATCCAGGTCAGGTTGTCGGGGCGGGTGTGGAGGCCGGGGAGGTGACCGGCCAGGAGGGTCGTGGCGGTGGTCGCCATGAGGGCCGTCTGGTGCCAGAGGAAGATCGTCATGGCGGAGAGGTTGACCAGGGCCACGGCTGCCCAGGTCAGGGGGCGGCGCATCGTGCGGCGCAGCGGGTCGCGCAGGAGCAGGGCCAGGCCGCACTGGGCCAGGCCGAAGGTGACGGCGGCCAGGGTCGGCGGGTTGAGGTTCGAGATACCGGCTCCCGGTACGCCCACCATCGACGCCGGATAGCCCGCCCAGGCGATGAGCGCCGCCGTCGCCACCGCGCCGCCGGTGAGGAGGATCCAGCCGGCCCGACGACGGTCCAGCTCGCCTCGGGTCCAGGCGGCGCCCAGGGTGTACGGGACGAGCCAGCCCGCCGCCACGTTCGCCCAGCCGAGCCAGGACGGGCCGCCCAGTCCGAAGCGCAGGAGGTCCACATGAAGGACGACGGCCAGCGGCCAGAGCGGGTTGAGCCGGGCCAGCAGTGGTGTCACCGCCGTCAGCGCCGCGAAGATCACCAGGAACCACAGCGGGGACAGGGCCAGCTTGACCAGTGTGCGGACCGTGCCGAACTCCGCACCCGTCAGGAGGAGGGCGACCGCGGCCACCGTCCACAGGGCGAGGACGGCCGCCACCGGTTTGAACAGCCGGGAGAGCCGGGCGGTCAGCCACTGTCCGTAGGTCGTGCCGCGGGCGCGTGCCGAGGTGTAGCCACGGGTCGCCACATGGCCGCCGACCAGGAAGAACACGGCGAGCGTCTGAAAGGCCCAGGAGATCGGGGCCAGCCAGGGCATGTGCTGCAGCGGGCTGGCGGCGCGCAGCGAGCCGTCGCGCGCGACCAGGGCCGTCACCAGCCAGTGGCCGAGCACTATGCCGAGGATCGCGAAGGCGCGCAGGGCGTCGACCGCGCGGTCCCGGTCCGCGGGGGTCGCGGCGTCGGCTCGGTCGGCGCCCTTCCGCATCTCCTTCCACATGCCCGTCCCTATGTCCGTGCGTATGTGCTCGATGTCCGTGCGTATGCGCTCGGTGTTCTTGCGTATGCGCTCGCCCGGGCCGCGCAGCTTCAGCTCACGCACGGGTCACCTCCGAAGCCTCTCCGAGGACGATCCGGGCCAGGTTGGCCAGGGAGGCCGAGCCCGGTGCGAAGTAGTCGCTGTGGCCGCCGTCGCCCGCCGTGAAGACACGGGCGCCGAAGGCCGGGGACACCGGGTCGGTGCCGAAGCCGACGGTGGTGCCGAACAGGTCGGCGCTGACGTGCGGAACGTTCGCCACCCAGTCGTCCGCGCCGCGTGCCGCCCACACGCGGGCGCGTGTGCGCAGGTCGGCGGCCGTGTCGGCGCCCGTGCCCGGGCTGCCGACGAGGGCGATGTCGTCGACGTCCAGGCCGGCGGCGGCCCGGCCGCAGACCACGGAGCCGTACGAGTGGCAGACCAGGGACACCTGCGCGTCACGGCCGACGACGCCGCGCAACTGCCGTATGAACTCCCGCAGTTCCGGGGCCGCTTCCTCGGCTCGGCCGGTCGTGGTGACCGTCGCGCTCACCGTGCCGGGCGTTTTGTAACCGAGCCAGGCCACGACCGCGGTGCGGGGACCGGTCGGGGCGTCCTGGGCGAGTTGGTGCCGCAGAGCGAGGGCCGTCGCGCGGAAGCGGCCGTAAGTGTCGAGGGAGGTGTCCGAGCCCGGGACCAGCACCGCTATGCGGTCGGCGTGGGCCAGGTCGCCGAAGACCTCCGTCGCCCGGCCCGCCCCACGGCCGTCGAAGGCGAGGAGGTGGCGGGAGGGGGCGGCGAGGGAGCGGTCCGCCGCGGCGCGGCCGGTGTCCCCGTGGGCGGCCGCCATCCGGGACGCCTCCACCGCGTTCGCCCGGTTCGCCCCGTACACCTCGCCCAGCGTGGCCACGGTCACCGAGGCGATGGCCGCGGGCCGCGGCGCGGGGATCTCGGGTTGCGCGGCGCCGGAGAGGGGGAAGACCACGGCGGCGGTGATGAGAGCGGCCAGGACGGTGCGGCGCCATCTGAGGGCGAGGTGCCGCCGAGTGCGCGGCCGCCGGTCCCCCGGACCGCTGCGACCGCTCTCCGTCGCCGCCCTCTCGTCCAGCCCCATGGTCGACTCCCCTCCCAGTTCCGCCCGGCCATCGGGCCTGTCTGGATGGGAAGTTACGGATCAGCGGTTGTCGTCCGCGTCACGCCAGGGAGCTCACCTGCGACGTAGCTCTCAGGTATTACGGGTATGAAGGGGCCGCCGACGACGCGACGAATGACGGCCACGCGCGTCGCGTGGGCACCGTGGGCACACAGTGCTCGCTCGGACTCGGAGTGCCGCGGCCCCGAAAGGCCGGTGTCACCAGGCCAGTTGCGCGATCTCCTCCGCCACCACCGCGCACGCGTCCGCCGCCGGGTCGATCAGGGGGAAGTGGCCGACGTCCTCCAGGAGCGTCAGGCCCACCACCTCGCCCGCCTTCGCCGCCGCGTCCGCGTAGGACTCGGCGACCGCCTGCGGGACGTCGATGTCGGTACGCCCTTGGACGAGGGTGGTGGCGATGCCGGTGGGCAGGAGGAGCGCCGGGTCGGCGTACGGCCGGCGGGCCGCGAACTCTTCCTCGTCGCCCAGGAGTTGACGTACCGCGCCGCCGCAGACGTCGAGTTTCTCGGCGACCGCGAAATCGGCGATCGGGGCGAGGGCGACGACACCGCGCAGAGGCGCGGGGCGGGCCGTGTACCAGGGGGCGTCGGCCGGCAGAAGGTGACGGGCCGCCACCCACAGAGCCAGGTGACCGCCCGCGGAATGACCCGTGACGACCATGCGGCGCGCGTCGGCCTGCGGGAGGATCTCCCGTACGAGCGCGGGGAGCGCGTCCACCGCGGCCGCCACGTCGTCGAAGGTGTCCGGCCAGCGACCGGCGACGGGGCCGCGCTCCCCCGCGACCGGATCGCCCTGCTCCCCCTCGACCTGACCGCCCTGCATGCCCGCGACCGCATCGTCCTTCGCCTCCGCGACCGGATCACCCTGCACGTCCGCGCCCTGACCACCCTGCACGCCCGCGCCCGCATCGCCCTTCACCCCCGGGACCGCATCGCCCGTCGCCCCCGGGCCCGCATCGCCCGTCGCCCCCGCGCCCGCATCGGCGGTCCCCTCCGTCTCCCGCCCTCCGCGCCGGTACTCGACATTCGCCACGGCGAAGCCCCGGCGGGCCAGGAAGTCTGCGAACGGGGTCATGTGACGGCGGTCGTACGGTGCCCGCCAGGCGCCGCCGTGCAGGATGACGATCAGCGGCGCGAGGACGCCCGGGATGGCCGGTTCGGGTGTGCGCGGGGCGTAGAAGTCGATCACCTGGTCGTGGTGGTCGCCGTAGGCCGCGGTGGCGTCGGGGTCGACGGGCGGGTGCGAGAAGGCCGACTCCTCTTCGGCGGCGGCTCGTGCTGCGACGTCGTCCGGCATGCTCCAACCTCTCAGCGACGGAACGAAATTGGCGGACCAGGAGAGAAATCGGCCGTTGGCGGGGACGGTATCAGCCCGGTGACGTGCGCCGACACGGGGATGTCACCCTCGGTGAGGGTGAACGGTTCCGCAGTGCCGCCGCGCCCTCGCACCACAGCGTGCACGCCCCATGACGGCGCCCGCCGGACTCACCGACGACCGATCCGACCCGCCCCGCCACGCCCCCGCCCGCCCCGTCACGCAGCCCCGGCCACCGTCTCCCCCAGCACCCGAGCCGCCCGCTCCACATCCCCGAACCCGACGTACAGCGGCGTGAACCCGAACCGAAGCACGTCAGGCGCGCGGAAGTCGCCGACGACGCCCCGCTCGACGAGCCGCTTCATGACATCCCCGGCGTCATCGCAACGCAGCGCGACCTGGCTCCCCCGCTCCGCATGCGTGCTCGGCGTCAGGGACTCGACCCTGCCCTCGGGGACGTACGACGTCACGCACTCCAGGAAGAAGTCCGTCAGAGCGAGGGACTTGGCGCGAACGGACTCGACCGAGACTCCCTCCCACACCTCCAGCGCAGCCTCCAGCGCCAGCATCGAGAGGATGTCCGGCGTCCCGACCCGCCCCCGCGGCGCGCCCGCCGCCGGTTCGTACGCCGACCGCATACCGAAGGGCTCGGCGTGGGAGTTCCAGCCGGGCAGCGGAGAGTCGAAGCGGTCCTGCAGTTCACGGCGCACATAGAGGTACGCCGGTGAACCGGGACCCCCGTTCAGGTACTTGTACGTGCAGCCGACCGCCAGGTCGACCCCGTGCTCGTCGAGCCCCACCGGCAGGGCGCCCGCGCTGTGGCACAGGTCCCAGACGGAGACGGCGCCGGCCGCGCGGATCGCGGACGTCAGGGAGGGCAGGTCGTGCAGCCGGCCCGTGCGGTAGTCGACGTGGTTCAGGAGCACCGCGGCCGTACGGTCGCCCAGGACCCCCGGTACGTCCGCCGGGGCCACCGGCCGCAGCGTGCAGCCCGTCATCCGGGCGGCGGAGTCGGCGATGTAGCCGTCCGTGGGGAACGTCGTCGCGTCGACGACGATCTCGTCCCGACCGGAATCCGCCATCCTCACGGCTGCCACAAGTGCCTTGAAGACGTTGACACTTGTCGAGTCCCCGACGACGATCTGCCCGGCCGCCGCACCGACCAGCGGAGCGATCAGGTCGCCGATCCGCTCGGGCGCGGTCCACCAGCCGCTCTCCTCCCAGGAACGAATGCGCAGCTCACCCCACTGCCGGCGGACGACGTCCTCGACCCGGCCGGGGACGTGCGCGGGCAGCGCGCCCAGCGAGTTGCCGTCCAGGTACACCACGTCGTCGAGCACGAACCGCGAACGCACACCGGCCAGTTCGTCGGCGGCGTCCAGCTTCTCGGCGCGCAGCAGTTGCTCAGACCGCTCAGATCGCTCAGATCGCTCAGATCGCTCAGATCGCTCAGATCGCTCAGACATGAGACCTCGCCGTCCACAGCTCGGGAAACACGTTCTTCTGTGCGCGCTTCTCCAGCCAGGCGACCCCGGCGGAGCCGCCGGTCCCTGTCTTGGCGCCCATCGCCCGGCGCGTGGCGACCAAGTGATCGTTCCGCCAGCGCCACACCAGCTCGGCGACATCGGTCAACGCCTCGCCCAGCCGGGCCACTTCATCACCCGGATCGCCCGCGTAGACGGCCGTCCAGACGGCCTCCACCTCCGGCGACGGCTCATACCGCAGTGCTGTGTCACGTTGAAGTACGGACGACGGAATCGCGTGCCCGCGCCGCGCGAGGAACCGCAGGACCTCGTCGTACAGGCTCGGCTCGTGCAGTGCCTTCTCCAGCTCGGCGTGGACTCGGGGCGCCCCGCGGTGCGGGACCAGCATGGACGCGGACTTCTCGCCGAGCAGGAACTCCATACGCCGGTACATGGCCGACTGGAAGCCGGAGCCCTCGCCGAGAGCGCTTCGATACGAGTTGAACTGGGCCGGGGTGAGCTGTCCGAGCGGCTTCCAGGAGGCGTTCAGCGCCTCCAGTTCCCGTACCGAACGCTTCAGCGCGTCGATCGCCACCCGCACCCGGTCCTCGCGCAGGGCGTGCGCGGCGGTCTCCCACTCATGGACGATGACGGTGAACCACAGCTCCATCACCTGGGTCGTGACCAGGAAGACCATCTCTCCGGGATCGTCGGAGAGGGTGTGCTGGAGGTGGGTGAGCACGTCCGCCTTGACGTAGTCCTCGTACGGCGTCGTGCCTGCGAAGTCGAGATGCGGGGTCTCGGGCTCGTTCGTCTCGTGAGCCTCTTGGGACATCGCTGTCTCCTGTTGTAACTCCGGGTAGCGGTCCGCCCCTGCCGTTACCGACACGGGGGCCCCGGTCCCCACCCGAATCCTCACGGGTGTCCCCCGGAAAGTGCAAGGCCCGACTGGATCACAGCCGGACCCGCACTCGACGCCGGCGCTCGCCTAGCCCAGGGTCTGGGCCGCCGTGGGCGAGGAGTCCTTCAGGAACTGCGAGCAGCGCTCGTACTCCTCCTGCTCACCGATCGACCCGGCGGCGCGGGCGAGGGCGTGCAGGGCGCGCAGGAAGCCGCGGTTCGGCTCGTGCTCCCAGGGCACCGGGCCGTGGCCCTTCCAGCCGTTGCGGCGCAGGGAGTCCAGGCCGCGGTGGTAGCCCGTGCGGGCATAGGCGTACGACTCCACGACGCTGCCCCGCTCGAACGCGTCGTCCGCGAGCTGGGCCCAGGCGAGGGAGGAGGTCGGGTACTGCGCGGCCACGTCCGCGGGTGCGGTGCCGTTCGCGAGCAGTTCGCGCGGCTCCGGGTCGTCGGGGAGGTGCGTCGGGGGCGGGCCCCCGAGGAGGTTTTCATGGATCGTCATGGGTTCCAGTCTGGGGCATGGCGCGCCACTGGGGGTGCCGTGGTCGGTCGTCGGCTGTCTGCGGGCCGGTGGGGGCTGGTCGCGCAGTTCCCCGCGCCCCTTTCGGGGCGCTACGCGAGCCGCTTCTTCACAGGTTCCCCCTGGAAGTGCCGCGCCGGGTTGTCTGTCGTCTGCGGCTGCGTCGTGGCTGGTCGCGCCCACGCGGCGGAGCCGCATATCGATACAGCCCCGCGCCCCTTTCGGGGCGCTATGCGATCCGTTTCTTTACCGGTTCCCCCTCCAGCGGCGGTGCCGTGATCGCCCCATGTGTACGGCATTCCGGGCGGCGGCAGTCCGGGGGCAGGCGGCGTACCGTCGTGAAGGCCAGGATCGAGCCCGCTACCAGGATGGCCGCGCAGATGATCATCGCGCGGCCGAAGGCGTCGTCGAAGGCGGTCGGTGAGCGGTAGGCGTCTTCTCCCATTCCGGCGAGCAGGGGGAGGGCCGCGACCGCGATCAGGCCGGCCGCTCTCGCCGCCGCGTTGTTGATGCCGCTGGCGAGGCCCGCGCGGGAGGCGTCCACGGAGCCGAGGACGGTGGCTGTCAGGGGGGCGACCAGGGCGACGAGGCCGAGGCCGAAGACGAGTACGGCCGGCAGGACGTCGGCGGCGTACGAGGCGTCGGGGCCGATGCGCAGCGTCAGCAGCAGGCCGGCGGCGCACACCAGGGGGCCGACGGTGAGGGGGATGCGGGGGCCGATGCGTTCGCCGAGTTCGCCGGAGCGGGCGGAGAGCAGGAGCATCAGGACGGTCGTGGGAAGCATGGCCGTACCGGCGGCGAGGGCGGAGTAGCCGGCGACGACCTGGAGCTGGAGCACGGCGAGGAAGAAGAAGCCGCCGAGGGCCGCGTACACGCACACGGTGACCAGGTTGACCGCGGTGAACTGGCGGGACGCGAAGATTCCGAGCGGCATCATCGGGTCGGGCCGCCGTTTCTCGACGTACACGAAGGCGATCCCGGCGGCGACGCCCGCGATCGCGGTGAGGGTGACGACGAGGGAACCGCTCCGGGCCTCGATCAGCGCGTACGTCACCAGGGCCAGGGACAGCGCGCCGAGGGTCGCGCCGAGGACGTCGAAGCGGCCGTGCTTGCGGCCGTCCCCGGACTCGGGGACGTGGCGCAGAGCGATGGGGACGCAGAGCAGCGCCAGCGGGACGTTGAGCAGGAAGATCCAGCGCCAGCCGGGGCCGTCCACCAGCCAGCCGCCGAGGAACGGGCCCACGGCCGCGCCGATGCCGCCGAAGCCGGACCACAGGCCGACGGCCCTGCCCCGGTCGTCGGGGTGGAAGGAGCCCTGGATGAGGGCGAGGGAGCCGGGCGTGAGGAGCGCGCCGCCGACGCCCTGGAGGGCCCGCGCGGCGATGAGGAAGCCGGCGTTCGGGGCGAGCCCGCACAGCAGCGAGGCCACGGCGAACCAGATGACGCCGATGACGAAGATCTTGCGGCGGCCGTACGTATCGCCCAGGGAACCGCCGAGGAGGATCAGTCCGGCGAGCGTGAGCGTGTACGCGTTGACCGTCCACTGGAGGGCGGACAGGTTCGCGTCGAGGTCTTCGCCGATCCGGGGGAGGGCGACGTTGACGACGGTCGAGTCCAGCAGGGCCATGCTGGAGCCGAGGACGGTGGTGAGCAGGATCCACTTGCCCTGCGAGGAGGCGATCCGGACGTCGGGCATGCCCACAGGTATACAGCGAGCCCGGTGCCGTAGCACCGGGCTCGCTGCAAACGTACGGTTACGGCTACTTGATCTTCGTGCCGGTGGAACGCAGGTTCCCGCAGGCCTCGAGGACGCGCTTGGCCATGCTCGCCTCGGCCAGCTTGCCCCAGGTGCGCGGGTCGTAGGTCTTCTTGGAGCCGACCTCGCCGTCGACCTTGAGGACGCCGTCGTAGTTCTTGAACATGTGGTCGGCGACGGGACGCGTGAAGGCGTACTGCGTGTCCGTGTCGATGTTCATCTTGACGACGCCGTTCTCCAGCGCGGTCGCGATCTCCTCGGCGGTGGAGCCGGAGCCGCCGTGGAAGACGAAGTCGAAGGGCTGCGAGCCGGCCGGCTGACCGTACTTCGCGGCGACGCCGTCGTTCAGCTCCTTCAGCAGCTCGGGGCGGAGCACGACGTTGCCCGGCTTGTACACACCGTGGACGTTGCCGAAGGAGGCGGCGAGCAGGTAGCGCCCCTTCTCACCGAGCCCGAGGGCCTCGGCCGTACGCATGGCGTCGTCGACCGTCGTGTACAGCGAGTCGTTGATCTCGTGCGAGACGCCGTCCTCCTCGCCACCGGTCGGGGTGATCTCCACTTCGAGGATGATCTTCGCGGCGCGGGCGCGCTCGAGGAGCTCCTGCGCGATGGAGAGGTTGTCGGCGAGGGTCTCGGCGGAACCGTCCCACATGTGCGACTGGAACAGCGGGTTCTGCCCGGCCTTGACCCGCTCCTCGGAGACGGCGAGCAGCGGACGTACGTACGCGTCGAGCTTGTCCTTCGGACAGTGGTCCGTGTGCAGGGCGACGGTGATGTCGTACTTCTTGGCGACGATGTGCGCGAACTCGGCCAGGGCCACCGCACCGGTGACCATGTCCTTGCTGTGCTGACCGCCCAGGAACTCGGCGCCACCCGTCGAGATCTGGATGATGCCGTCGCTCTCCGCCTCCGCGAAACCGCGCAGGGCCGCGTGCAGGGTCTGGGACGAGGTCACGTTGATGGCCGGGTAGGCGAACTTGCCTGCCTTCGCCCGGTCGAGCATCTCGTTGTAGACCTCGGGGGTTGCGATGGGCATCTGTCCGCTCCTTGATTGTGCGGGTGGCGTTCTGCTGGCTTTACGGCCCTGACCTAGGGGGCGACGTCATCGTCGGGCCCATCTTTCCAGACAGGACCGGATGATCGGGACGCCCCGTCAGTCCAGTCCCAGCTCGTCCTTCGAGTAGGCGTAGCGGTACGGCACCCCCGCGCCCTCCTGGATCTTCTCGGCGGCGCCGGTCGCCCGGTCGACGATCGTGGCGACGGCGACGACCTCGGCGCCGGCCTCCCGCACGGCCTCGACGGCGGTGAGCGGGGAGCCGCCGGTGGTGGAGGTGTCCTCGACGACGAGAACGCGGCGGCCGGCGATGTCCGGGCCCTCGACCCGCCGCTGCAGGCCGTGCGCCTTGGCGGCCTTGCGGACGACGAAGGCGTCCAGCTTCCGCCCGTGCGCGGCGGCGGCGTGCAGCATGGCCGCGGCGACCGGGTCGGCGCCCATGGTGAGGCCGCCGACCGCGTCGAAGTCGAGGTCGGAGGTGAGGTCGAGCAGCACCTGCCCGACCAGCGGGGCGGCCTCGCCGTCGAGGGTGATCCGGCGCAGGTCGACGTAGTAGTCGGCCTCGATACCCGAGGAGAGGGTCACCTTGCCGTGCACCACGGCCTTGTCCTTGATCTGCCGCAGCAGCGCGTCACGTGCGTCCGTCGTCATGACTGCCAGCTTAGACAGCCCTCAGGCTGCGCCAGGTCCAGGTGGTCGAGGCCTCCAGCGGCTCCAACGGGGTCACGAGGCGGGGCAGGCTGTTGAGCCCGTCCGGCGGCCCGGTCTGCGGTTCGACGCATACGGCCGCTTCCTGCTCGTCGTACACGACGACCCACTCCTCGCCGCTCCTGACGGTCAGCTCCAGCCGCTCCGGCCAGGTGAGGGTGACGTCGACGCCGCCGGGCATACCGAAGCAGTCGTCCCAGGGCCCGGGCTTCGGCTCGATCCGGTTCCCGGTCGGCAGATGATCGTCGCCGCGCTCCTCCTGCCAGGTGGGGGCGAAGTCGAGGACGACGCCCGCACTCTCACCGAGCTTCCGGTTGAACCACGGGTGCCAGCCGATCTGCGCCGGGAAGGACGACTCGTACGTCTCCACGGACATGGTGAGCGTGAGGGAGTCCTCGGCGAGGGCGACAACCTGGGTGACCCGGCCGGGGTAGGGCCAGGGGTCGACGAGGTCGTACGTGATGACGGCCTCGTTCGCCGTCCTGCGGGCGGTGCGCCAGGCGCCGTCGCGGGCGGTGCCGTGGATGGCGTGCGGCGGGGAGTTGAGCGGCAACTGGTGGACCGTTGCCCCGTCCCGGAACCGCCCGTCCCGGATCCGCCCGCACCACGGCACCATCGGGAAGCACCCGAACCGCTCCCCCTGCCGCAGCAATTGATCCCCACCGACCCGCAGCCCACCGACCCGCCCGCCGTTCCCCGGCTGCACGGTCACCTCCGCGTCACCCGCGGTCAGCGTGATGTCTTCACTACTCACGGCACGACCCTACTGGGCGGATCAAGAGGCCGTCCGGTGCCTCTTGATGCCGGTCCGCGCATTCCAGCCGGGGGGCGCTCGCTTCTCGGCGCCGGTGCGCGTACTTCAGCCGGGAGGCGCTCGCTTCTCGGCGCCGGTCCGCGCATTCCAGCCGGGGGGGCGCTCACTTCCCGGCGCCGGTCCGCGCATTCCAGCCGGGGGGGCGCTCGCTTCTCGGCGCCGGTGCGCGTATTTCAGCCGGGGGGCGCTCGCTTCTCGGCGCCGGTCCCCGCATTCCAGCCCGTCCGGCGTTTGAGGACGAGGCCGTCAGGCCGAAGCGGGGGTCTGGGGGCGCAGCCCCCAGGGATGGGACGGGTAGGGGCGGCGGGGGCGAGAAAATCCCCGCCCCACCACTCAGCGCCGCTTACGCAGCACCCTGCCGACAACGATCGCCGACGCCAGCACCAGCGCCGCCGCCGGAGCCGCCCACCGAAGCGTCGAGTGCGGGGCCACCGTCTGAGGCGCGGGAACCGGCGCATACCGGCCACGCGGCGGAGCGTGATCCACCTCCTCCGCACTGCGCCCGATCATCGTGCGCCGAGCGTGAGCGGCTTCGGCGGGCGCCGGCTCCTCGGCCTCGGCCTCCGCGAGCGGATCGAGGCCCGGCGCAGGCACCTCCGCATCGAACACGGAGGACTCCTCCGGCGCTTCGGCAACGGCATCCGCAGCATCCGCGACCTCCGCCGCCCCCTTCGCCTCCTCCGGCGTTTCGACAACGGCATCCGCAGCGTCCGCGACCTCCGCCGCCCCCTTCGGCTCCTCCGGGGTTTCGACAACGGCATCCGCAGCTTCCGCCGCCTCCGCCCCCCTCGGCCCCGGACCCTCAGCCTCTTCCCCCTCGGCCCCCAGATTCTCCGCGAAACGGTTCAGCAGACGGCCCACCGCCGAGGTGACCGCATCCGCCGAAAGTTCCGCCACACGTCCGTCCGCCGTGGCCGTGCCCTCGAACCTGAGCGTCGTGCCGCCGTCCGCGTCACGGAGACGCAGCGTGAGCGCGAGCTTGACCGAACCCGTGCCGCGGGCCTCGGTCGCGTCGCCCTCGATGGCGTACGAACCGTCGTCCTGCCCGGAGAGCCGGGCGGAGCCGCGGTAGGTGATGGTGTGGCCGCCGACGCGGACCTTCAGCCTGCCGGTGACGGGCTCGGCGCCGGCGTCCTGCTGGAGCCCGGGGACCGCCCGCGCGATTCGTGCGGGGTCGGCCAGCGCCTCCCTCAGCCGCTCGACCGGAACCGGAACGAACACCTCATGCTCCATGTTGGCCGAGCGTACCCGCAGGCGCCGTCCGCATGCTCCCGTTGGCCACAACTCGCTCGGCGTGTGTGCGGACGTCGACCGGCGGCTGCCGCCTCCCCGGCACCCAAAGGAAACCCCCGCAATACCGCCCTCAAGACCCCTCCGCAATACCGCCCTCAACACCCCCTCAATACCGCCCGCAATACCCCCCTCAATACCGCGGATGCACCAGCGTCGAAGCCTCCACCCCCCTCACCCGCATCCCCTCCAGCACCCTCGCCCCCGCCCTCAACTCCCCTTGAGTCAGCGTCCGGAGCGGCGGCGCCTCCGCGAGGGACAGCGGCGGATTCCCCCCGGTCGTCGCCAGCACGAAGCCCCAGTCGTGCGGGCCATCCGCCGTGCCGCCGGTCGAGCGGTCGGGGCCGGCGCGGAAGCCGGCGTCGTGGCCGGTGATGCCGTAGGGGGACGTCGACAGGGACGCGGCGCGCATCGTGGTGTCCACCGTCCAGAAGGTCTTCGGGCGGGAGGAGACCGGACCGGCGTGCACGACGAGCCGGCCGTCCCGTGCCAGCGCCCGCCGCGCCAGGCCGTAGAACTCCTGCGAGTACAGCTTGGTGCTCGCCGTGATCCCGGGGTCCGGCAGGTCGGAGATGACCACGTCGTACGCCGCTCTGGGCGCCGACCGCAGCCAGGCGAAGGCGTCCGCCGTGCTCACATGGACGCGGGGGTCGTCGAAGGCGTGATCGTTCAGCGCGGACAGTCCCGGGTCCCCGCGCGCCAGGCGGACCACTCCCGCGTCGAGTTCGACGACGTCGACGCGGTGGACGTCGGGGTGGCGCAGTACTTCGCGGGCGGCCAGCCCGTCGCCGCCGCCGAGGATCACCACGCGCGCGTGCGGGCCGTTCATCGCGGGGTGGACCAGCGCTTCGTGGTAGCGGCGCTCGTCCTGGCCGCCGACGCGGAGCCGGCCGTCGAGGTAGAGGTCGAGCGGGCGGCCGTCGGTGTCGCCGGTGAGGACGACCTCCTGGACGTCGGTCTGCACGGCCACGCGTACGTCCCTGCCGTACACGGCGTGCCGGGCCGCGCGTTCGAAGTCGTCGACGTGGACGGCGGCGGTCGCGAGGACGCCGAGGACGGTGAGGTTGGCCAGCACCAGCAACCACCGGCCGCGCAGGGTGAGATCGCCGCGGAACAGGCCCAGTACGAGCGCACCGCCGACCACCGCGTTGACCGCCCCGGTGATCAGCGCACCGGTCAACTGGCCGAGCTGCGGCAGGAGTACGAAGGGGAAGGCGAGGCCGCCGACGAGCGCGCCGACGTAGTCCGCCGCGAACAGGTCGGCGACCGCGCCGCCCGGGTCCTGGCGGCGGATGCGCTGGATGAGTTCCATCAGCAGCGGGACTTCGGCGCCGATCAGCAGGCCGATGGCGAGGGAGAAGGTGACGAGCAGGAGCCGGGGGCCGTGCGCCCACAGTCCGCCCCAGTCGCCGGTCCAGGCGAAGACGGCGTACAAGGCCATCGCGCTGCAGCCGCCGACCAGCGCGAGCGTCGCCTCGATCGCGCCGAAGCCGGCCGCGGCGAGGCTGCGCAGCCGTTTCGCGACGAGGGAACCGATGCCCATGGCGAAAACCATCACGGACAGCACGACGGACGCCTGGGTGACCGAGTCGCCGATCAAGTACGAGGCGAGGGCGACGAGTTCGAGTTCGTACACGAGTCCGCAGGCAGCGCAGACGAACACACCCGCGAGGACCAGGAACCGGCCGACGCCAGGCCGGACGGGCAGCCGCGCGGGGCGGCCCCAGGGCGGCGGTGTGCCGGGTGGGGCGGGCGCGTGCGGTTCGATCACCTTGCGACGGTACGTCACGCCACCGGCACGCTTCGTCACCCACACGTGTGGAGTCTGTTTACAGGCGGCGGATACCGGTTTGGGCCGCGAACTCCCCCGCGCCGGGGCGGGAGGACACCGGCGACGGGCTGGGCCGGCCCGCCGGCACCCGCACCCCGACGCGGGTCCGCGTCGCCACCAACTGCCCGTCCTGCGGGTACGCGTGCCAGGTCCGCCAGTGCACCTGCCCCTCGTGCCGCTGGGCCAGCAGCGCGGTGAAGGCGTGCGGGCTGCCCGGGAAGACTCCGGCGAGGCCGTGCGGGTGGTCGGAGACGAGGGCCAGCAACTCCTGGGCGCGGCCCGCGAAGGAGCCCGGGGAGAGCATCTCGACGCGTGCCGCGAACTCGTACTCCCAGTCGCCCACCCGCTTGGCGACGCCGAGCGGCAGCGGTGTGCTGCTGCCCGGAATGCATGCCACCGTCTCCGAGCAGACGCCCTGCTCCTCCTCCAGGAGCACCTGGTGGGACGCGCCAAGCAGTCTCAACTGGAGCTTTGTCCCGGTCAGTTCGAGGTCGAGGGTGGCCAGTGCGGGAAGCGGCTCACGCCCCAGGGCCCAGGCGAGGTCGGCCGCGCGCGTGTCGGTGTACGAGGTTTTCAGGGTCGTGAGCATGGGTCGGCTCCGCTAGAAAACAAAGAAAAAGGGAGGGGTGGGTCCGGCACTTCCCGGTCCACGCCGGGAGATCAGCCCGGTCAGCCCGGTCGGGAACAGGTGTCCGCGGGACGTCCGAGGGGCCGCTTTGGTGATGTAGAGGGAATCATGAACTGAGGCGCCTCCACAGCGTTTTTACCCAACTTCGTAGGGTTTCCATCCCTCAGTGGGCTCCTCAGCTCATCTGTTCAACCACGGCGTGCGCCTCAGCGCATTTGGCGTGCACGGGAGCGCACGAGCGCCCGCCGGGAACTGTCCCCGGCGGGCGCGATGTGGAACCGGCAGCGAGCGCGGTCCCGTGGTCGGATGCGGTTCCCCCTTGGGGGAGCTCAGCTGCCCCGTGTCAGCTGCCTCCACCACCGCATCCGCCACCCCCGCCGCCGCCCCCGCACGACGATCCACCGCCGCACGACGAGCCGCCGCTGTCTCCCCCACCGGCCCACCAGCTGCCGCTGCTGCCGGCGCCGGCGTCGCCGCTCCCGCTGTACCGTCCCGCGCGCCGACGACGCCGCTGGCCGCCCCTGCGCGCGTTGGCGACCATGGCCGCGAAGAACAGGACGATGAAGACCGTCAGGATGATGCCGATGGTCATGGCGTCACCCTCCTTCCGTTTACCCCGGAGCGGCCCCCCGTGGGCGCTCCGCTGGTTGCGTGACCTGGGCATGCCCGGCCGCCATGACCGTCAAAGCAGAGTTGAGGAAGTCCAGAGCTTGGGCGCAGGATGACCGGCATGACCTCCAGCGCACGCCCGCTCCTCAACCGCCGGCTCGCCGAGTTCGGGACGACGATCTTCGCCGAGATGTCCGCGCTCGCCCTGTCGACCGGGTCGATCAATCTGGGCCAGGGCTTCCCCGACACCGACGGGCCCGACGAAGTCCGGGAGGCGGCGGTGCGCGCCCTGCGCGACGGCCGCGGCAACCAGTACCCGCCGGGTCCCGGCATCCCCGAGCTGCGGGGCGCCGTCGCGGATCATCAGCGGCAGCGGTACGGGCTGTCGTACGACCCGGACCGCGAAGTCCTGGTGACGGCCGGCGCGACCGAGGCGATCGCTGCCTCACTCCTGGCCCTGCTCGAACCCGGCGACGAGGTGATCGCCTTCGAACCGTACTACGACTCCTACGCGGCCTGCATCGCGATGGCGGGCGGCACGCGCGTGCCGGTCACCCTCCGTCCGCACGAGGGCAGCTTCCGCCTCGACCTGGACGAGCTGCGCGACGCGGTGACCGACCGCACCCGCCTCCTGCTGATCAACACCCCGCACAACCCGACCGGCACCGTCCTCACCCGCGAGGAGCTGACCGCGATCGCCGAGCTGGCCGTAGAGCGGGATCTGCTGGTGGTCACGGACGAGGTGTACGAGCACCTGGTCTTCGACGACGCCGAGCATCTGCCGCTGGCCACGTTCCCCGGCATGCGCGAGCGGACCGTCACCATCGGCTCGGCCGGGAAGTCGTTCTCCTTCACCGGCTGGAAGGTCGGCTGGGTGACCTCGACGCCGGAGCTGGTCACGGCGGTGCGGTCGGCGAAGCAGTTCCTGACGTACGTCGCCTCCGGGCCGTTCCAGTACGCGGTCGCCGAGGCGCTGAGGCTCCCGGAGACGTACTTCACGGCCTTTCGCCAGGACATGCTGGTCAAGCGGGACCTGCTGGCGGCGGGGCTGGCGGAGAGCGGCTTCGAGGTGTTCAAGCCCGCCGGCACCTACTTCATCACCACCGACATCCGCCCCCTCGGCGAGAGCGACGGCTTCGCCTTCTGCCGCGCGCTGCCGAAGCGCGCGGGGGTGGTCGCCATCCCGAACGCCGTCTTCTACGACCACAGGGAGGCGGGCGCACCCTTCGTGCGGTTCGCGTTCTGCAAGCAGACGGGCGTGCTGGAGGAGGCGGTAAAGCGGCTGAAGGCGCTGGCCGGCTGAGGCCGGGTCGGGTGGCCCCGTAGATCGGCAGAGTTTTCCACAGGCTGTGGACGACGAGAGCCCGACCCCGGCATGAGGCCGCAATGACCCATGCCCTGGCCGGGCTCCGCTGAAGACCAGGACGTGACTTACTCGTCGTCCTCGGGCTTCTCCGCTTCGTTGACCTCCTGCTCGAGGCCGAGCTGCTCCACGAGCCACTTGTCGAACTCGATCGCGGCCCGCACCCAGCTGACCGTGGACGACACGAAGTGCTCCAGGCTCACGCCCGTGCCGATCAGCATCTGGGCCTCGCCGATCAGGCGGACGGTGCCGTCGTCATGGGTGTGGCTGTACACCTTGGGCCACAGGGTCCGCCGGTTCCAGTCGTCGATGGACTCCAGCAGCTGCGGCTTCTCGTCGATCTGGTGGGGCCGGTCGTAGAACGTCCGCACCGAGAAGACCTGCTGGTCACCCTCGCCGCGGAACATGAAGTACGTACGGAACTGCTCCCACGGTGCGACGAGGTCACCCTCCTCGTCCACGAGGTGCTTCAGCTCCATCTGGTCGAGGAGCTGCTTAACGAGGTCCTGATCCGGGACGACGGGGCCCGCCGGTCCTTGGGGCTGCGGCTCGGGCTGGCCCCCGAAGTTCGGAATCGAGGACGGGTCGATGGTCACCGTGAATTTCCCTTCGTACGGATTCCGCCATCCTCCCTCACTGGGGGACCCGGTTGGCAACCCCGACAGGAAGTGTCAGCCGTCAGCTGACAGGATCTGTCCGGTAGGGGACGTCCGCTGCACGAAGGGTGGGGCAAATGGCGATGGCACAGAGTGGCGAGACGGTGGGACGGACCAGGTGGTGGGTGGTCGCCCTCATCCTGGGGCTGCCCGCGGCGCTCGTGGCCGGCGTCCTCACGCTGCTCGCGGTGTGGGTGGTGGCTGGGTGACGCGGGGGCTCCTTCGCGAGAGCCCCCGCGCGCCGCTCAGAGGGTCTTACCCGTCGCCGGGCCGACGATCAGTCCGTCCCCGAACGAGTCCACCCGGACGGTGTCGCCGTCCTTGACCTCGCCCGCCAGGATCTCCTTGGCGAGCCGGTCGCCGATCGCGGTCTGGACGAGGCGGCGCAGCGGACGGGCTCCGTAGGCCGGATCCATGCCCTCGTCCGCGAGCCAGGCCAGGGCCTCGTCGGTGACCTCCAGGGTGAGGCGGCGCTCGGCGAGGCGCTTGGTGAGGCGGTCGATCTGGAGCCTGGCGATGCGTTCCAGTTCGGGCTTGGTCAGGGCCGAGAAGACGACCAGGTCGTCGAGGCGGTTCAGGAACTCCGGCTTGAAGGAGGCGCGGACCACCTCGAGCACCTGCTCCTTCTTCTCCGCCTCGGTGATGATCGGGTCGACCAGGAACTGGCTGCCGAGGTTCGAGGTGAGGACCAGGATGGTGTTGCGGAAGTCGACCGTCCGCCCCTGACCGTCCGTCAGACGGCCGTCGTCCAGCACCTGGAGCAGGATGTCGAAGACCTCGGGGTGCGCCTTCTCGACTTCGTCCAGCAGGATGACGCTGTACGGCCGCCGCCGCACCGCCTCCGTGAGCTGGCCGCCCTCCTCGTACCCGACGTAGCCGGGCGGGGCGCCGACCAGCCGGGCCACGCTGTGCTTCTCGCTGTACTCCGACATGTCGATCCGGACCATGGCCCGCTCGTCGTCGAAGAGGAAGTCGGCGAGCGCCTTGGCCAGTTCGGTCTTGCCGACGCCGGTGGGGCCGAGGAAGAGGAACGAGCCGGTCGGGCGGTCCGGGTCGGCGATGCCCGCCCGGCTCCGCCGGACGGCGTCGGACACCGCCCGCACGGCCTCCTGCTGGCCGATGAGGCGCTTGCCCAACTCCTCCTCCATACGCAGGAGTTTCTGCGTCTCGCCCTCCATGAGGCGCCCGGCGGGGATGCCGGTCCAGGCGGCGACGGTGTCGGCGATGTCGTCGGCGCCGACCTCCTCCTTGACCATGGTGTCCTTGGATGCCTCCTCCTCGGCCTGCGAGGCGGCCTCCAAGTCCCGTTCCAGGGTGGGGATCTCGCCGTACAGCAGCTTGGAGGCGGTGTCGAAGTCGCCGTCGCGCTGGGCCCGTTCGGCCTGCCCGCGCAGTTCGTCGAGCTTCTCCTTCAGCTCGCCGACGCGGTTCAGGGACTGCTTCTCCTTCTCCCAGCGGGCGGTCAGGCCCCGCAGCTCCTCCTCCTTGTCGGCGAGATCGCGCCGCAGCCGCTCCAGCCGCTCGCGCGAGGCCGGGTCGGTCTCCTTGACCAGCGCGAGCTCCTCCATCTTCAACCGGTCGACGGCACGCTGGAGTTCGTCGATCTCCAGGGGCGAGGAGTCGATCTCCATGCGCAGCCGGGAGGCGGCCTCGTCGACCAGGTCGATGGCCTTGTCGGGCAGGAAGCGGGAGGTGATGTAGCGGTCGGAGAGGCTGGCCGCCGCGACGAGCGCGCTGTCCGCGATGACGACCTTGTGGTGGGCCTCGTAGCGCCCCTTGAGCCCGCGCAGGATGGCGATGGTGTCCTCGACGCTCGGCTCGGCGACCAGCACCTGCTGGAAGCGGCGCTCCAGCGCCGGGTCCTTCTCGATCCGCTCGCGGTACTCGTCCAGGGTCGTGGCACCGACCATGCGCAGCTCACCGCGGGCGAGCATGGGCTTGAGCATGTTGCCGGCGTCCATCGAGGAGTCCCCGCCGGCGCCGGCGCCCACGACGGTGTGCAGCTCGTCGATGAAGGTGATGACCTGCCCGTCGGAGTCCTTGATCTCCGCGAGGACGGTCTTCAGCCGCTCCTCGAACTCACCGCGGTACTTCGCCCCGGCGACCATGGCGCTGATGTCGAGCGCGACGAGCCGCTTGTTCTTGAGGGACTCGGGCACGTCGCCCTTGATGATCCGCTGGGCGAGCCCCTCGACGACGGCGGTCTTGCCGACGCCGGGCTCACCGATGAGGACGGGGTTGTTCTTGGTCCGCCGGGACAGCACCTGCACGACCCGCCGGATCTCCTGGTCCCGCCCGATGACGGGATCGAGCTTCCCCTCGCGCGCGGCGGCCGTGAAGTCGGTGCCGAACTTCTCGAGTGCCTTGTACTGGCCCTCGGGATCCGGTGTGGTCACGCGTCGCCCTCCCCTCGCTTTCTGGAAGGCCTCCAGCAGCTTCTTCGCACTGGCGCCCTGCTGGGAGAGTACGTCGCCGGCCTGACCTCCCTTCGCGGCGATCCCGACGAGAAAGTGCTCGGTGGAGAGGTACTCGTCCCCCAGCTCCTTGGCCTTGGCCTGCGCGTCCGCGATCACGGCCAGCAGCTCACGGCTGGGCTGCGGCGGCGCGACGGTGGACCCGGTCACGCTGGGCAGCCCGGCGAGGATCTTCTCCGCGCCGGTCCGTACGGCGGCCTGGTCGGCGTCGACGGCGGCGAGCAGGTCGGTGATGTTCTCGTTCTCCTGGCCCGCGAGCAGCGCGAGCAGCAGATGCGCCGGGGTGAGATCGGGGTGTCCCTCTTGCACGGCCCGGTTACTGGCCGCGTTGATGGCGTCCCGGCTCCGGTTGGTCAGCTCGGCGTCCACGTATCCGTTCTCCTCCTAAGCGTCAGCCGTCCACACTGACGTGAGCAACGTACACAAAGTTGAGTCTATTCCACTCAAGGGGGTGTACGGGAGGTTCGGCGGCGGAGTTCAGGCGTCGTGGACATACGTTCGCGGAACGCGTCCGACTCGGCCGGCTCGGGTGATCGCGGTGTTTTCCAGCCACAGACCGACTGGGTGGTTGTCCTGAAATATCCCGTAAAACTGCAGCGGCGTCACCGTGTTCAGGTCACGGTGACGCCGCTGCGGGGGGAAGCACCTGAGCGATCTTGTTACGACGGGGGAATCGCGTCAGGCACTGCGGGGGGTGGCTGGGACGGCCTGTGGGGCGGCCGAGGGCTCGGGCTCGGCCAGCTGGTGGTCACGCTGGTCGAGGTTCACAAAGATCATTCCGTATCGGATGGCACACCTCACCGGCTGCGGCGCCCCCCGGGGACGCCGCAGACACCGGTACGCCCGGACGTCGTCGTCCTCGTCCCGCGTGACGACGACCGGCTCACCGAAGACGGTCACCATCAGCGAGTCACCGCTGTGGGGGATGGCGGTGGCGAGGTCGATGAAGTGCCAGCCGGAGCGGTAGGCGGTCGCCATTTCACGGCGGAAGGAGCGGTCGTCGGGTGGGGTGGTCACGTCATTTCCCCTCGGTGTCAGGCGCGACGGGAACAGCAATCGCCGGCCAGGCACTGTCCGCCCTTACGTCACCCTTCTCACCGGAGAGGCCACTCAGCGCTCCGAAGGCCACAACGGCGGAGAAGGCGACGACAAGAAACGAGCGAAGCATTCTCTTACGCATAGTCGGCTTCGTCCTCACTTGAAGGTCCCTCTTCCCCCGTCGAGTAAGACGATGGCTCATTCAGGCACGTCATGGCCACACTATCGATGCATCATGTTCCTGCATGTTCAGGACCCTGGGGGGTGGAGATTTGGTGATGAATCGGACTAATGCGACGCATCCCCATACTGTGAGCGAGATGTGCGACGAAGGGGGACGCCTCTACGCGAACGCGCTGCGCACGGGACGCATCGCCCGCGCCGATGTGGAGCCCGCTCCTTGTCTGATGGACTTCGCTCTCCTCCATCCCGACCCTGACGATCCGGAGTGGCTGCGCCCCGTACCCCCTGCAGTCGCCCTGGCCCAGCGGCTCAATCCCATCGAGCACGAGATCACGGAACGCAGGCGCCTGTCGATCGAACTGTCCGATGCATTCGAGCCGTTCATGGCGCTCAGTGCCCAGGCGACCACGGCCACCGACTCGATCACAGTGCTGGAGGGCGGAGAACGGATCAACGCGGCACTCAACCTTGCCACGGCCCAGTGCACGTCCGAGATGCTCACAATCCAGCCGAGTGGCAACCGTCCGGAGCGCAGGCTCATGCAGGGGCTGGAGCGGGACCGGGAGCTGATCGAACGTGGTGTGAGGATTCGTACCCTCTATCAGCACACGGCACGCTACAGCCCGGAGAAGCTGGCCTATACGTCCCAACTGTCCAACGGCAAGGCGGAGTACCGCACCATCGACGAACTGGTCGAGCGGCTGATCATCTGCGATGAGGCAGTCGCCTTCATTCCCGCGCGCGACGACCAGCAGGTGGCTCTGGAACTCCGGCACCCCGGCCTGGTCCGCTACCTGATCAAGCTCTTCGAGTTCCTGTGGGACCGCGCGGTACCGCTGAGCACGGGCGCCCCATACGAAACGGCCTCCGACGGCATCACGGAGATCCAGCACTCCATCGCCAAGCTCCTCGTCGAAGGGCATGTCGACGAGGCCATAGCGCGCCGCCTGGGCATGAACGTACGTACTTGCCGGGCCCACATAGCCAAGCTGGCCACCTCCCTCGGCAGCGGAAGCCGCGCTCAACTCGGCTTTCTCATAGCGCAGTCGGGGATCCTGAAGCAGGACCAATCGGCACCGGGAGGAGACCGCCACCCGTGACGGCGCACACCCACGGAGCGGAGGAGCTGTGCGACGCGGGCCTGGACCTGTACGCCCATGCCCTGCGGGAGGGGCGGGTGGGTGCCGAAGCCGTGGAAGGGACGCCGTGCCTGGTCGACCTGGGACTCCTGCAGCCGGACGCCGAGGATCTGCGGTGGCTGCAACCCGTCGCACCGGCCCATGCCCTGCACCGGCTGCTTCGGACCGTCGAGGACCGCATCGCCGACGAGCGGCGGCTCGAGGAGCGGCTGACCTCCGTGTTCCTGCCTCTGATGCGCATCGACGGCCGGCATACGGCAGCAGCGGGCACACCGACGATCACGGTGCTCAACGGCACGGAGCAGATCAACCGCGCCATCACCCAGGCCATGGCCGACGCGCGCCAGGAAGCGCTTTGCGTCCAGCCTCACGCCGGTCTTCTCGGTGAGCGCGGCGAGTCGGCCCGGCTCGTGGCCCTGGCCCGCGACCAGGCTCTGCTGGACCGTGGCGGCCGGTCCCGGACCCTCTACCAGCACACCCTTCGCCATGTGCCCGCCATCGTCGGCTACCACGAGCTGCTGCATGGTGATGACGAGGCCCGCTCCCTGGACGAGATCACCGACCGCCTCGTCATTCTCGACCGCACGGTGGCCTTCATCCCCGCCAACCCCGACGGCACCCTCGCCCTGGAGATCCGCCACCCCGCGATCGTCGGCTACCTCGCCACCACCTTCGACCGCCTCTGGCGCCTCGCCACCCCCATGTACCCCGAAGCCGTCCAACGCCCCACCCTCGACGGCATCACCCCCCGCCAACGAGCCATCGCAAGCCTCCTCGTCGAAGGCCACACGGATGCCGTCATCGCGGAACGCCTCGGCATGAACATCCGCACCGCCCGCGTGCACATCGCCAAACTCGCTGCCACCCTCGGCAGTGACAGCCGGGCCCAACTCGGTTACCTCATCGGACAGTCGGGGATTCTTGACCGGGAACAATGAGGGGGCGGGACGGGCCATCGAGCCCCACCTGGGCGATACGGACGCCCAACTGCGTACGGCTGGCCGCGCCCAGCGTCTCCGACAGACGCGCGATGTGGGCACGGCAGGTGCGGACGCTGATCCCCAGCCGCTCGGCGATCACCGCGTCCTGATGGCCCTCAGCCAGCAGCGCCGCGATGGACTGCTCACGGTGTGAGATGCCTTCGATGCCCGTGTCGGGCAGTGCGGCGGTCACGGGGATCGCCAGGCGCCAGAGCCGTTCGAAGACCGTCACCAAGTACTGGACCAGCGCCGGATGACGCAGCTCCAACGCCAGCGTGCGGTCCGCGTTCGCCGGGATGAAGGCCACCGTGCGGTCGAAGAGGATCAGTCGGTCGATGACCTCGTCGAGGGTCCTGGCCTCCACCGCGTCGCCCATCAGCTCCAGGTAGTTGAGCAGGCCCTGGCCGTGCCGGGCGACGTGGGTGTACAGGTCCCGCATACGCACGCCCCGGCCGCGCAGGGCCAGGGCGCGATGGAGGCCCTCCGTCAGTTCGTGTTCGGGGCGGATGCCGCCCGGTTGCACGGTCAGCACTTCCGACGTACACGCCTCGGTCGCCTCGTCCATGGCGGCCTGGATGCGGGAGAGGCCGTCGAGGACCCGGATCGAGGTGCCCTCGGCGGGCACCGACGAAAGGCGCGGGCCGAGTCCGGCGAACCGCTCCACGGCTGCCACCACCGACCCGACCCGCCGCTGGCTCGCGCTGACCTCGTCGTACACCCCGCGCAGCAGCCGGGTCATGACCTCCTGCGGGGAGGTGGGGACCAGCCAGTCCATGTCGTCGGGGTCCGGATGCAGCAGGGCGAGTTCGAGCAGGCACGGCACCGGCTCCGCGTCCTGACGCCGCACGCGGCCCCGCCGTACGGCCCGGGAATACACGCGATCCCCCGCGTCGCACAGTCGGTCAGCACCGTGTGGATGCTCGTCCGTCCCGTGCCCGGCCATCGCCCATCCCACCCCCGGTTCAGCCTCTTTGCAGCGCAACTATGAAGGGACCGGACCTGCTCCGCAACACAGCCCGGATCGGATGCCGCCACCCGTCTACACAACTTCAGGCCCGATAGAGCTTCCCAATTACAACACTGTGCACTTTTTATCCACCCCTCACCATCAGGCATGAGCACATCATGAGGCTATCTACACACGCCCAGGCAATACATGGTTGATCAACCGGGAACGCCGGTCACACGCGGCCTGACCACGACGGGGATGAGCCGTGGCGTCACGCCTGCCAACCTGGCTCAACGAAAAGCAGTGGGCGCGGCGTTGCTCCGCCGCACCCACTCTCACGATCGCAGTCCACCTCAGCAAAGGAGTCTTCATGCGAAAGCGTGCAGGCATAGTAGTGGGTCTCATGGCCGTTTCCACCTTCGTGGTCGGAGTTCCGACCGCGGAAGCGAAGGTGTGCGCCTACAACAGCTGCTCCTATGCCATCAACGGCTGGAAGGCAGCCAAGATCTGTGACGGCGACAGCGACGGCAACTACGTCGAGAGCAACTACTACCGCGACAGCGGCAGCCACGGAACCGTTGCGGAGCACAGCGGCGTGGGCCACTGCAACGCGAGCGGTAACAGCACCAACCTTGTCTACCGTCACCAGGCCCACCAGATCCGCGACTTCGCTCCGGACGCCTGGTCCAGCTTCGAGTACCGCTACTAGAAACTGACGGCGGTGGTGCAGGGTGTCAGGCTCTGCACCACCGCCGTTCGCGGGTTTCGTGACCCCAGGAACCGGAGATGCCGTATGCCCCCCACACCCACTGGCGTTCACGCCCAGGATCTGCACTACATGATCGCCACTCGAGTGATCCTGGATTCGCTGACACTGCACATCGACCGCGGTGAAAGCGTGGCCATCACAGGCCCCAGTGGATGCGGCAAGAGCACCCTGCTCAGCTGTCTCGCGGGGCTCACGCCCCCCGACCGAGGCACCGTCACCGTCGACGGCCAGGAAGTCACCGCGCTCTCACCGGGGCGCAGAGCCGCTGTCCGCCTCAGCACCATCGGAATGGTCTATCAGTTCGGTGAGCTGCTCCCGGAGCTGAGCCCGCTTGAGAACGTCGCCCTTCCCGCACTCATGGCCGGCGTCCCCACAGCCGAGACGTACGCCTGGGCGGAAGTGCTCCTCAAGGATCTGGGGGTCGCCTCCGTAGCAGCCACCGAGTGCGGGGCGCTCTCGGGCGGCGAGCGCCAGCGCGTCGCGGTAGCCAGGGCCCTGATCGGGAAGCCGCGCGTCATACTCGCCGACGAGCCCACCGGAGCACTCGACAGCGAGACCTCCGACACCGTCGCTGACCTGTTGTTCCGCCTTCCCGCATCCCACGGCTGCGCTCTCGTTGTCGTCACCCACAACCCGGACGTCGCCTCTCGGGCCGACCGCGTTCTCGCCATGCGTGAAGGGCGGCTGCACACCGTCCACGAGACCAACGGTGCGGTGAATCAGCGATGACGATGCCTTCTGACACCAGGACCGTAGATACGTCGTCTCGGACCAAGTCTCCGGGCCGTACGGCCGCAGGGCGAGGGGGCCGTCTCCGAGTTGCGCTGGCCGTTGGCCATCGCGCAGGCAAGGGCAGCGGCGGCGGACTGCACAAGGCATCACTGGCCTGCGCTGCGTTCCTCGCACTACTGACCTTGTGGGTCTCGGCTGCGGCTCACACCGTGCATGCCGAGCGGAACCAGCGGATGACCGCACGCAATCCCATCCCGGTGGCCCAGGGCGACACTGATTCCGCAGTGGCACGGTGGTGGGAGCGGCCGGACACAGTCGGCGACCGCAGTGTCTCCGTGATCTTCGTCCGCGAGACGCGCCCTGGCACACCGCCCCCTCCAGGGCTTGATCGATGGCCCAAGCGCGGCGAGACGTTCCTCTCTCCATCGCTCCTGCCGCGGCTCCGGAGATGGAGCACCGATACGGATCGTTCGCCGGGACCATCGGGCAGAACGGTCTTGCCGACGCCGCCGAGCTCGTTGCCTACGTCAACCCCTCGCAGTCGGCGTTCTTCAAGCAGGTCTTCGAGCCGAACTCGTATGTCCGCGGTTTCGGCAACCCGAATCAGGCCATGTTCTTCGTGAGCAGCCATCAGTTCGACCGGGGAGTGGCCGAGCTGGACCTGCTCATCCTGCTCATGGCGGCCCTCCCGACAGCAGCCCTGATTCTTGTGGCCGTGCGCAGTCGAGCCGACACCCGGGACCGCCGTCTCGCACTCCTCGAAGCGCTGGGGGCGCCCACCCGCGTGCGTGCCCTGGTTCTGGCAGGCGAGTCGTGGAAACCCGTCGCACTCGCGGTGATCGCGGCGTCTGCCGCCATCACCGCCCTGTCGTGGACGTCACCCACGCTGCCGTTCACGGGCTATCAAGTCTGGTCGCACGACCTGAGAGCAGCCCTGCCCAAGCTGCCGGTCCTGAGCCTGGGCGTCCTCGTCTGTCTGATCCTGCTCACAGTCCTGGCGGGGATCCGCAGGCCCCGCCGAACCGGCACCAGGCCGACCCGCCAACGCAGCCGAACGGCTCGCTGGCCGCACACCCTGTTCATACTTGGGCTGGCCGTCGCGGCCTGGGGGTCCGAACACCGCCAGGTGGAGGGAAGGTTCGGATTCGTCGCCGGGTCCGTCGTCGCGCTGATCGCACTTCCCTACTCGGCCTCACACCTCGCACGTGTGCTTGGCCGCCGTCTCGCTGAACGAGGCGGCGCCAAGGGCGATCCCGTACGTATCGTCGCCGGCCGGTGGCTCGCCGCGCGCCCGGCGACTCTGGCACGCCTCAGCGCCGCACTCGTGGTCGGCCTCGGACTTGTGACCATCGGCCAGGTTCTGACAACGCAGTTCACCGGCCCTGCAGCCGAAGCACGGGACCGCTACCAGGCATCCGGAGCCGAACTCGTGCAGGTGCGTTCCCGAGACATTCCAGCGACCGCCGCCGCCTTCACGACCGCCCTGGGCCACGATGAGGTCCTGCAGTACTCACCAGAGCCGGGCACATCGGCCAATACTCCGAAAACGCGGCTCACCGGTACGTGCAAGAGCCTCCGTGCCCTCGGACAGGTGGCCTCCTGTCCGTCCACACCTAAATCCCCGGAAAGCGTCTTCACCCAACTCACCCCTGCGGGTGCGAACGTGCTGCGTGACGGCGACCTGGTCAGCGCCCCCATCGCCTCGGTCTGCACCTGCGAGGCACCGACGCACGGCGACAAGGCCCTCTACGGCTTCCTGGTGCGCAACTCAAACGGCGATGAAGGGCTCAGCCGAATCAAGCGGGCCGCATTCCAGCACCTGTTCGGTCCCATGACCGCCCTGCCCGGTCAGTCGTGGTACCTGGGATCAGCTGCCCAGGCCGCCCAGACGCGTTGGCTGCTCGACGTCGCCCTGATCGGGCTTGCGGCCCTCGCCGCTGCGGGCGCCCTGGGTGCCGCAGGAATCTTCCTGGAACAGGCGAGGGCGCTCGGTCCGCTGTCCGCCTTCCGTACCGACCGCCGGTTCTACAGCGGCATCGCCGCCTGGAACATGGCGATCCCACTGAGCGTGGTCGGAGCCGTGGGGGCCGTAGTGGCAGCCCTTCCCGGAGGTTTGCTGATCAACCTCGGCAAGGGCGGCTGGATGTCACTGCCGCTTCTTCTGGTGGGCCTGGTCGTGGTGGCTCTGGCGGGCACAGTGGTTGCCCTGGCCTGTGGCAGCGTCGCCGCTCGCCACGCAGTCGCCTGGCGGCCCCGCGGTGACTAACTCCTGATTCGGCTTGCCACCGGGCTAGCGCCTCCCTACGTGCGCGGCGAACTCCCCCCACGTCTCCGCCGCAAGCCGGAGTATCGGACCGTCCGAGTCCTTGGAGTCCCGTACGGCGACGGTGCCGGATATGTTGCGGGCGACTTCGACGCACTCCTGGCCGGCATCTCCGCCGCTGTAGCTGGACTTGACGAACTCGAACTCGGTCACCGGGCCTACAACTCCTTGCGAATGGTCTCGATCAGGTCGACGGCGTTGCGCTCCGCCAGCCCAACCCGCGCGATGCGGTCGAAGGTCCGGCCGTGGCGGGCGGCGTCCTCCTGGCTCTCCAACCAGAGAGTAGAAGAAGGTACGTCCATGTGTACGACATCCAGCGCTGCAGGCTCGGCGAACGAGATGATGCTGAATGCCCCGATCATGCCCGGGTTGGCGCCCGCCAAGAACGGCACGACCTGGATCGTCACCGTGCTCAGAACGGCCAGTTCGAGCAGATGCCCCAGCTGTTGCCGCATCACGTCACGGCCACCGACGAGCTGACGCAGCGCCCCCTCGTGGATCACGGCCCACAGCTCCAGCGGGCGCTCCGATCGCAGTCGCGCCTGGCGGGCAAGCCTCGCTTCCACAAAGGGCTCGATATCGCTCGGACCCTCCCACGAACCGGCGCCCACCGCCACAGCACGCGCATAGTCCGGCGTCTGCAACAACCCAGGGATGAAGGCGAGTTGCCAGGTACGAATGCTGGTGGCGATGTCCTCCAGAGCAACGTACTCGACCATGGCAGAGAGCTGCGGGTACTGATTCCACCATCCCTTGGCCTTGCGCCTCTCTCGATCGGTGCGCGCCAGCGCCAAAAGCCGCTCGATCGCGACTTCGTCGGTCTCGCCGTACAGGTGGCACAGCGCACGGATGTCCGGATCCCGCATGGGCACGCCGCCACGCTCCATCTTGGCGACCTTGGACACAGACGCCGCCAGCACTTCAGCGGCATGAGGCTGGCGCATTCCGCATGCCTCACGCATACGCAGCAACTCACCCCCCAGTCGGCGCGCGAGCACTGTTGACACGATCTTGCCGCGATCAGGGTCCCGGTCCCTGCCTGTCATCCCGTCTCTCCCGCCTTTGAGTTGGCCACAGCCCGCGGCGACACCGTACTACAAGCAAGCCAGTTCGAGTACATCTTTCTGGCAAGCGACTTGCTGGCCTCCCATCGCAAGCACTACCGTCAGTACTCAATCGCCCACACAGCGACACCAGTTGGCGGAAGCGCACCATGCTGCCCACCCCAGGGCCGTAAGGCGAAGCCACCTCCCCCACCCTCCTGGCGTCCACCCCGGGCACTCCGCCCCCGCACAAGGAGGTGCGCCCCCGTGACCGACTCCTGTCCTCCCCACCACTCCAAAAGCCCCAAGCCGTACGACCGTTACGACGCCGTCAGCTACACCCCGTTCCCGCGTAACATCGCCCTCGCCCGCAGACACGTCGCCCAACTCACCGTCGACTGGGGCCACCCCGGCGCGGCGGGCGACGCAGCGCTGCTGGCCAGCGAGTTGTGCACGAACGCCCTGCTGCACGGGTGTCTACCGGACCGCCTGTTTCAGGTCGAGACGTCCCTCACGGCCACTGCCCTGCGCGTCGCCGTGACCGACCCGCGAAGCGAGCGGCTCCCGTACTCCCGCCCCTCCACCACCGATGACCAGTTCGGCCGGGGGCTGCTCATCGTCCGCGCGCTCGCCGACCGCTGGTCCGTGGAGACGCTCACCGTGGGCAAGACGGTCTGGGCGGAGCTGGACCTTCGAGGTGTGGCGGATGCGTAGTCTGCTCGGCCGTCTGCGAAGGTGCCG
Organism: Streptomyces sp. NBC_00457; assembly: GCF_036014015.1. Lineage (NCBI taxonomy): Bacteria > Bacillati > Actinomycetota > Actinomycetes > Kitasatosporales > Streptomycetaceae > Streptomyces > Streptomyces sp. NBC_00457. The sequence continues at coordinate 5,169,976 of NZ_CP107905.1, forward strand.
CAGCGGTACCTTGGCCGCACGGCGAAAGGAGACGCACATGGCGATCGAGTGGCAGGACGCGGTGACCGAGGCCCAGGAAGCCACCGGGTTCAGCGGAGAGGTCGTCCCGCACACCGTCGACGGAATCGGATCCGCCCTGCGACTCGACCACCGCGCCGATTTCTACACGGAGCTGGGCGCCCTGGCCGACTCCGGCGGCTTCGACGCGTTCCTCAACCACTGGTGGACCCAGGCACTCGCCGACTCGGCGGTGGACGAGGACGCACGCGAGCAAGCGATCGACTTCGCCGACGTTGCCGTATCCCTGTACGCACGAGCCGCGGGCGGCCCCACGACCACCCAGGCCGAGATCGAAGCCCTCGTTACGGGAGCGGAAGCCTCTTGAGCTACACCATCATCTGGGAAAGGTCCGCTTCCGACGGCCTCAAGCGACTCAGGACCCGTGACGGAGACGCCGTGAAGCCGCTCCTCAAAGCGATCAACGCGCTCGCCGGAGATCCGGAGCCAGCCACGAGTAGCAAGCTCGGCGGCACCAGCCTGCGGAGGTTACGCGTCGGCGTCTACCGTGCCACCTACGAGATCGACGGCTCCACGGTATCGATCAAGATCCTCATGGTCGGCAGCACCCCTCTCTGACCACAGCAAAGACACGGGCTGCCTTCAGGGCCGCCCGGAGCGCGATTCGCCGCGTGAGCTGCCCGAAATCACCGGGTGATCGCCGCGTTACGTACCGCCCTTAACGTCCAGTCATGGCGGACATATTTGACGCGTACGCGTTGGCCGATGCGTGGGACGAGATGTTTGTGCGGCCGGGTGAGGTCAGGACCGCCTATGAGCCGGTGCTGGCGGCTCTGCAGCCGATCGAGCCGAGTGAGCTGCGTTTCCGGGCGGACCAGATGGCCCGGGCGTTCACCGACCGTGGGGTGACCTACGCCTTCGCGGGCGAGGAACGGCCCTGGCCGCTGGATCTCGTGCCCAGGATCCTCGACGCCCTGGAATGGGATCTCATCCAGCGCGGGGTGGCCCAGCGCGTGCGCGCCCTGGAGGCCTACCTCTCCGATGCCTACGGGCACTGCCGCGCCTTCGAGGACGGTGTGGTGCCCTGGCGGCTGCTGCTCAACTCCGCCCATTTCCACCGGGCGGCCCACGGGGTCGAACCACCCGGCGGGGTGCGCATCCACGTCGCCGGCATCGACCTCGTACGGGACGAGGCCGGGGACTTCCGGGTGCTCGAGGACAATGTGCGGGTCCCGAGCGGGGTGTCGTACGTCATCGAGAACCGCAGGGCGATGACCCGGATCTTCCCCTCGCTCTTCACGGAGCAGCATGTGCTGCCGGTGGACGGGTACGCGCAGCGGCTGCTCGCCTCGCTGCGGGCCGCGGCACCCGGCGGCACGGTCGACCCCCGGGTCGTCGTCCTCACCCCCGGTCCCAGCAACGCCGCCTACTTCGAGCACGCCCTGCTCGCCCGGCTGATGGGGGTTCAGCTGGTCGAGGGGCACGACCTGGTCTGCCGGAACAACCGGATCTGGATGCGGACCACGCGTGGCGAGGTGCCCGTCCATGTCGTATACCGGCGGCTCGACGACGACTTCCTCGATCCGCTGCACTTCCGGCCCGATTCGGTGATCGGCTGCCCCGGCATCCTGAGCGCCGCCACGGCAGGCAATGTCACACTCGCGAACGCCGTGGGGAATGGGATTGCGGATGACAAGCTGCTCTACACCTACGTCCCTGATCTGATCCGCTACTACCTCTCCGAGGAACCGATTCTCCCCAATGTCGAGTCCTACCGGCCCGACGAGCCCGGCCAGTTGGAGGCCGTCCTCGATCAGATCGACCAGCTGGTCGTGAAGCCGGTCGACGGCGCGGGCGGGATGGGCATCGTCATCGGGCCGAAGGCCGACGCCGAGACCCTGGAGCGGACCCGGCAGGCCGTCGCCGCCGACCCCCGCGGCTGGATCGCGCAGCGGCCGGTCGCCCTGTCCACCTCCCCCACCCTCGCGGGCGAGCGGATGGCGCCGCGCCACATCGACCTCCGCCCCTTCGCCGTCAACGACGGCAACGACATCTGGGTGCTCCCCGGCGGCCTCACCCGGGTCGCCCTCCAGGAGGGCAACCTGATCGTCAACTCCAGCCAGGGCGGCGGCTCCAAGGACACCTGGGTGCTGGCCGAGGGCCCTGCCGAAGGGCCCGCCCCGGCGCCCGCCGGCGGCCTCCCGGAGGTCGCACCCCGCCAGCTCGGACCCGACGGCTCCCCCACCGTCGTACAGGAAGGGGCGCAGCAGTGAACGATGTGATCCTGTCCCGGATAGCCGAGGCGCTGACCTGGACCGGCCGCTATGTCGAGCGGGCGGACGCCACCGGGCGCATCCTCGACGCATATCTGCACCGCATGCTGGAGGACCCCTGGCGCGACGAGGACGCGGCCTGCCGGTCGCTGTACGCGATCCTCGGCGTCGACGCGGGCGACGAGCGCGTGGACATGCAGCAGGTCCTCGACCAGCTGGCGTTCGACGCCCACTCGACCTGCTCCATCGAGGGCGCGCTGGGCGCTGCCAGGCTGAACGCGCGCAGCGCGCGGGAGGCGGTCTCCTCCGAGATGTGGGAGTGCCTCAACGCGACCTGGCACGCGCTCGGCGAACAGCGGCGCGCGGCCCGCCGTACCGGCCCGTACGCCTATCTGGAGCTGGTCCGCAGCCGGGCCGCCCTCTTCTTCGGCCTCGCCGACTCCACCATGAGCCGGGACGACAGCTGGCGTTTCGTCGTGCTGGGCCGGAGCCTGGAGCGGGTGGACATGACGGTGCGGCTGCTGTCCGTGCGTGTGCTGGACGCCGCCCACGCCCCGGACTGGACGACGCTGCTGAGCGCGAGCGGCGCTGACGAGGCGTACGCGCGCGTGCACACCGGTTTCGGCGACAGCCCGCGGGTCGCCGAGTTCCTGCTCCTGGACCGGGCCTTCCCGCGCTCGGCGCTGCACGCGCTGACCACGGCCGAGGAGTGCCTGACGGCGCTGGGCCGCCCCCGCCAGGACCCGGCACGCCGCCCGATCGGCCGGATACGCACCCGCCTGGAGTATCTGGACTCCCATGCCCTGGAAGAGCAACTACCCCTGTTGCTGACCGACTTGCGGCAGTCCTGCATGGCCTCCGCCGAAGCGGTGGCGGAGCGGTTCTTCCCGTACCAGGGGCCCGTCGAGTGGGCCCAGGAAGGAGCGTGAGCATGACCCGCCGCCTCCGCATCAAGCACATCACCAAGGTCTCGTACGCCCAGCCGGCCGCCTCGTCCCACAACGAGGTCCGCATGACCCCGCTGACGCTGCCGGGACAGACCACCCTGGATGCCCGGGTCAGCATCGCCCCGGCGACGGCGACCTGGTCGTACTGGGACTACTGGGGCACCCAGGTGACCGGCTTCGACCTCATGGACCCGCACGCCGACGTCACGATCACGGCGTCGAGCCTCGTCGAGACGGCCCCGGCGGCCCCCCTGCCCGAGGCCCCCGACTGGACCGGGATAGCGGCGCGCACCGCCAACTCCCGCCTCCTCGAATTCGCGAACGCAACCAGTCGTACGACCGTCCCGGCGGAGCTGGTGGAGCGGGCGAGGGAGGTTTCCGCCGGCCTGGACCCGCACGGGACGGCGATCGCGGTGTCCGGGCTGGTCGCCGACCACGTCTCCTACATCCCCGGCGCCACCGGCGTGACCACCTCGGCCGCCGAGGCCTGGGAGCAGGGCGCTGGCGTCTGCCAGGACATCGCCCACGTCACCATCGCCCTCCTGCGCGCCCTCGGCCTGCCCACCCGCTACGTCTCCGGCTACCTCCACCCCGTACGCGAGGCCGAACTGCACCGTCCCGTGGAGGGACAGAGCCACGCCTGGGTCGAGTACTGGGCAGGCGACTGGTGCGGCTACGACCCCACGAACCGCACCAGGCCCGACGAGTCCCACGTGGTCGTGGGCCGGGGCCGCGACTACGACGACGTGACGCCGCACAAGGGCATCTACCGGGGTGTGGCGGGCGGGCCGCCGGAGGTGACGGTGGAGTTCACCAGGGTGGGATGAGCCGGCGGGTCCGCCAAGGGGAGGGCCGGGTGTTCCGGCCCTCCGCCCGGGATCACCCCAGGTTGAGCTCGTCGCACGCGCTCTTGAGCTTGCTCGTGCAGATGTCCGACAGCTGGTAGATGTCGTCGGCGATGATCGTGTCCTTGATGTTCTTCTTCGTCAGGGCGACGACAGGGACGAGCTGAGCGGGGATGTCCTTGTTCGTCGGGCTGTCGACCTTGTCACGGGTGAGGGCGTCGAACTGGATGTCCCTGCCCTGGATCTTGGCGACTGCCATCTCGGCCGCGGCCTCGGCCTCCTGCGGGTACGACTTGTAGACGCTCATGTACTGCTCGCCGCTGATGATCCGCTGCACGGCGCCCAGTTCGGCGTCCTGCCCGGTGATCGGCGGCATGTCGGTGACGCCCGCGGCCTTCAGGGCGTCGACGATGCCGCCGGCCATGCCGTCGTTGGCGGAGTAGACACCGGCGATGTTGTCCACGCCGATCTTGGCGATGGCCTGCTCCATGTTGGCCTCGGCGTTCTTCGGATCCCAGTCCTTGGTGTCGAAGGACTCCTCGATGTCCACCTTGCCGGTCAGCTCGTCGAGCGCGCCCGCCTTGAACTGCTTGGCGTTCGGGTCGGTGGGCGAGCCGTTCATCATGACGATCTTCTTCGAGACGTCCTCGCCGTTGCCCAGCGCCTCGACGAGGGTGCGGCCCTGGACCTCGCCGACCAGCGAGTTGTCGAAGGAGATGTACGCGTCGATCGGGCCCTCGGCCAGCCGGTCGTAGGCGATGACCGGGATACCGGCATCCTTGGCCTTCTTCACACCGTCCGCGATGGCGTGCGAGTCGACCGCGTCCAGCAGGATCACATCGACCCCGTCGTCGATCATCTTCTGCAGCTGGTCCGCCTGCTTGGCGGCGCTCGCGTCGGCGTTGTCGTAGTCGACCTTGCCCTGCTTCCGGGTGAGGGACTCGACCTTCTTCTTGATGATCGGGTAGTCGAAGTTCTCGTAGCGGGAGTTCGCCCGCTCGGGCAGCAGCAGCCCCACGGTGATGTCGTTGCCCTTGGTCGGGCTCGCGTCACTGGCCTCGCCTGATGCGTTGAGCACGCCGCAGGAGGCGAGCGACAGGGTCATCGTGGACGCGGCCAGAGCTATGGCGGTACGACGCATGAAGGGGCTCACTTCTGGTGTCTTCCGGACGTGGGCGCAGCATTGCGACCCAGGTGACTGAAAAGCCAACGCGCCCGCGCCCGCCCGCGTCAAGCGGAACTACTTAACGAGATGACAACATCACCCTCCGTTTGACCTGTGAAGAACCGAAAGATTCGCCTCCAAACCCCCTTTACGGACCCTCCATTCGACGCACCCCGAGCAGTGATCGAGATCCGTACAACCAACGCCATACCTCGCGAGTCGTGATCAGGGCAGCTCTTTTCCGTCGCTCTGATCCCGACCCGAGGACCGAATGAACTCAGCCAGACGCACGACGACCGCGACCGCCGTCGCGCTCGCCACCGCCGGCGGCCTGCTCTCCACCATCGCCACCACCCCCGCCTCCGCCGCCGTCAGCTGCACTTCCCCCGTCTTCAAACGGCAGTTCTTCGCAAACACCACCTTTTCGGGCACTCCGAAGAAGACGGACTGCGACACCACCATCGACCAGAAGTGGTCCGGCGCCCCCACCTCGGGCCTGCCGAGCAACAACTTCGGCGTCCGCTGGACGGTGACCAGAGACTTCGGCTCCGGCGGCCCGTTCGCCCTCAACGCCTCCGCCCTGGACGGCATCCGCGTGTACGTCGACGGCGTCCGCAAGATCGACCTGTGGAAGAACACCTCCACGACCGTCTCCAAGGCCGTCAACCTCACCATCCCGTCCGGCAAGCACAGCATCCGCGTCGACTACGTCAACTGGACCGGCAGCGCGAGCGTCAAGTTCGCCTACACACCCCGCACGTCCGCGACCGTCGACAAGGTCAAGCCCCTCACCCCGACCGGCACTTCGCTGTCGTACGACCAGGCCACCGGCAAGGCCAAGCTCACCTGGGCCAAGAACAAGGAGATGGACCTCGCCGGATACCGGGTCTACCGGCGCCTGAAGGGGAGTTCGTACCCGGGCACGCCGCTCGCGACGACCACTTCGACGTCGTACACGAACTCCCCGCCCCCGACCGGTGACACCTACTACTACGAGGTCCGCGCGGTCGACAAGGCGGGCAACGTCTCGACGGGCACCGCCGACCAGCCGGTCACCACCGTCGACAGCACGGCCCCCGGCGCGCCGAAGAGTCTCGTGGCGAAGTCGACCAAGGCGGCCAACTCTCTTTCCTGGCAGGCTGTTTCCGGCGCCACCTCGTACGAGGTGTACCGCGCGTCGAACGCCGATGGCCCCTTCACCCGCATCGCGGTGACCGGTTCGGCGGCGTACGACGACAAGGACGCGACGGCCGACGTGCCCTTCGCCTACAAGGTGCGGGCGCTGGACGCGGCCGGGAACATCTCGGTGTTCTCCGCTGTCGTGTGGGCGACCCGGGACACGGTGGCGCCGGCGGTGCCGCAGGGGGTCGACGTCGTCGCGGAGGACGAGGACGGAGTGACGCTCACCTGGCAGAGCATCGGCAGCGACGCCGCCGCCTACCGCGTCTACCGATCCACGTCGTCCCAGTCCTACGGCACGCTTGTCGGCACGACGCAGACGGTCACCTACCGGGACACCACCGGCGTGGCGGGGGAAACGTACATCTACGTGGTGACGGCCGTGGACGCGGCCGGCAACGAGTCCCACGCCGGGGCCCGCGTCCCCGGCACCAGGACGGTCGGTCCGAGCAGCGCGCCCGGGGCTCCGGGCCTCAGCATCCTCGCGGACGCCGGCAGCGACCGGATCAGCCTGGTCTGGAACCAGAGCGGCGCGGTTCCCGTGTCCGGCTACACGGTGTACCGCTCCCGCACGACGCCGGTGGACACGACCAACGCCTCGAACGTGTACGCCACGACCACCGCCAGGTCGTACGAGATGACGGCGACCGCCGACGATCGGACCTACTACTACGCGGTGGTCGCCACCTCGACATACGGCATCCGCTCGGCCCCCTCGAACTCCGTGCTGCCTCCCGCGGGCGGGGGCCAGGTCGAGACCCGGCCGCCCGGGCCCACCGAGGTGTACGAGGTCGTGCCAGGCGACGGACAAGTCCGGCTGACCTGGGCCATCGTGGCGTCCCCCAATGGCCAGTCCCCGGTCACCGGCTACCGCGTGTACCGCTCGACCAGCCCCGGCGTCACCAAGGAGAACGCCGAGGCGACCTACGACACCGCCGACCACCGCCACACCGACACCGGACTGACCAACGGCACGACGTACTACTACGCCGTCGCCACGCTCAACCAGGCCGGCCTGGAGTCCGCGCTGTCTCCCGAGGTCTCTGCCACACCCGGAACCTGAACTCCCCGAAGGACCCGATGAACCACGCCAGACGCACGACGGCGGTCACCGCGACCGCCGTCGTGCTCACCACCGCGGGCGGCCTCCTCGCCGCGACCGCGGCCCCGGCCACTGCGGCCGTGAGCTGCACTTCCCCCGTCTTCAAGCGCCAGTTCTTCGCGAACACCACGTTCTCCGGCACGGCGAAGAAGACCGACTGTGACCCGGCGATCGACCAGAACTGGGGCACGGGCGCCCCCGCCACCGGCCTGCCGAGCAACAACTTCGGCGTCCGCTGGACGGTGACGAGGGACTTCGGCTCCGGCGGCCCGTTCGCCCTCAACGCCTCCGCCCTGGACGGCATCCGCGTGTACGTCGACGGCGTCCGCAAGATCGACCTGTGGAAGAACGTGTCGTCGACGGTCACCAAGGCCGTCAACCTCACGATCCCGTCCGGCAAGCACAGCATCCGCGTCGACTACGTCAACTGGACCGGCAGCGCGAGCGTCAAGTTCGCCTACACGCCCCGCACGTCCGCGACCGTCGACAAGGTCAAGCCCCTCACCCCGACCGGCACTTCGCTGTCGTACGACCAGGCCACCGGCAAGGCCAAGCTCACCTGGGCCAAGAACAAGGAGATGGACCTCGCCGGATACCGCGTCTACCGCCGCCTCAAGGGTGCGTCGTTCGGCAGCACTCCGCTGAAGACGACCACGTCGACGTCGTACACCGACAGCACCCTTCCGGTGACCGGTGACACGTACTACTACGAGGTCCGCGCCTACGACAAGGCGGGCAACGAGTCGGCCGGTACGGCGGACAAGGCCGTCGTCACCGCCGACCGCACGGCCCCCGGCGCGCCCACCGACCTGGCGGAAACCTCCGTGGCGGACGGACTCCGGCTCGACTGGACCGCGGTCACCGGAGCGGCGTCGTACCGCGTGTACCGGGCGCCGATCTGGAGCACCTCGTACGTCAAGGTCGGGGACGCGAACGAGGCCTCGTACCGGGACACTTCGGCGGTCGAGGGAAGCTCCTACACCTACCGGGTGACCGCCCTGGACGCGGCGGGCAACGAGTCCGTCCGCTCCGCCGCCGTCGAGGCGACCCGCTATGACCGGACCCCGCCGCCCGCGGTGACCGGGCTGACGGTCACACCGACCGGGTACGGCTTCACGCTGAGCTGGGACCCCAACCCGGCGCCCGACCTCGGGCGGTACCTCGTCTACCGGGGTGAACTCGTGGGCGACGAGGAGGAGAAGGTCTGCTCCGTGCACGAGGTGGAGTGGCTGTTCGCCGACACCACGTCGTACGAGTACGCGACCCTGCCGGACGGCGAGGAGGCGTGCTTCTTCGTGGACGCGTACGACGACAACTGGCTCTCCAGCTGGAAGTGGACCGGCGAGGCCGACATCGTGGTGGAGACGGAACTCGACGTCACGCCGAGTGTGGCGACGCCGGAGGGCTCCCCGCTGGAACTGGAAGCGGTGGCACCGGAGGGCGACGGGGGCAACTCCCTGACCTGGACCGGGCTCGGCGCATCCGCCCCCGAGGCGGCCGGCGGCTACCGCGTCCACCGCTGGAACCCGGCCACGTCGGCATACGAGAAGATCGCCGACCTCGGCAACAGCGACACGTCCTTCATCGACACGGGCGCGAAGCGCGGCACGACGTCCTTCTACTGGGTGACGGCCGTCGCCGCCGACGGCACGGAGACCGCCCCCGCGGGGGCTTACGCGATCACCACGCCGACCGCCTGAGACACGACCCCGCCTCACAGCAAAGGGGCCCGCATACCGACAGTGCGGTCGGCATGCGGGCCCCTCGAGCGTGTTGAGCCCGCCTACTGCTCGGACGACCGCTTCGGCCGCCACACCACCAGCGCACTGGTCTGCTGCACTTCCTGGTACGGCACCAGATCGCGGCGGTACGACGCGTGCACCGCCGCCTCGCGCTGCTGCATCGCCGCCGCGGCGCCGTCCAGGGCCGCCTGGAGTTCCGCGACGCGGGACTGCAGGGCGGCGACCTGGTTCTCCAGTTCGATGATGCGCTTGATGCCGGCGAGGTTGATGCCCTCGTCCTGTGACAACTGCTGCACGGTGCGGAGCAGTTCGATGTCGCGCGCCGAGTAGCGGCGGCCCCGGCCGGCGGTGCGGTCCGGGGAGACCAGGCCCAGGCGGTCGTACTGACGCAGCGTCTGCGGGTGCAGGCCGGACAGCTGGGCCGCCACCGAGATGACGTAGACCGGGGTCTCCTCGGTCAGTTCATACGGGTTGCGTCGACGGCCGTCCATCTCCATCAAGCTCCCTTCGCGGCCTGGAACAGCTCCGCCCGCGGATCCTCACCCGCGGTCGCCTCGCGGTACGCCTCTAGCGCGTCACGAGCCTTCCCCGTCAGGTCCTTCGGAACACTCACCTCCACGGTGACCAACAGGTCACCGCGAGTGCCGTCCTTGCGGACCGCGCCCTTGCCCCGCGCCCGCATGGTGCGGCCGTTGGGCGTGCCCGGCGGCAGCTTCAGGGTGACGGGAGGGCCGCCCAGCGTCGGGACCCGGACTTCTCCGCCCAGTGCCGCCTCGGTGAACGTCACCGGGACGGTGACGGTGAGGTTGTCGTCCTTGCGGCCGAAGACCGGGTGGGCGTCGACATGGACGACCACGTACAAGTCGCCTGCCGGGCCGCCCCGTTCACCGGGTGCGCCCTTGCCGCGCAGGCGGATGCGCTGGCCGTCCGACACCCCGGCCGGGATACGGACCTGCATGGTGCGCGACGACTTGGCGCGGCCGCTGCCCTTGCAGACCTCGCAGGGGTTCTCCGCGATCAGGCCGCGGCCCTTGCAGTCCGGGCAGGGGTCCGTGAGGGAGAAACCTCCGCCGGAGCCCCTTGCCACCTGGCCGGTGCCCACACAGGTCGGGCAGACGCGCGGGTTGCCGTTCGCGTCACCCGTGCCCGAGCAGGCCTTGCAGGGTGACTGCGAGGACATCCGCAGCGGGACCGTCGCGCCCTCGATCGCCTCGGTGAAGCTGAGGGTGACCTCGGACTCGATGTCCTGGCCGCGTCGCGGCTGGGTGCGCGTGGTGGCGCCGCCCCGGTTGAACAGGCCCCCGAAGACATCACCGATGCCGCCGCCGAAGCTTCCGGAACCCCCGCCCTGGGGGGCGCCTCCGAAGAGGTCGCCCAGGTCGAAGTTGAAGTTGCCGCCGCCCGCGCCCGGCCCCGGGCGGAATCCGCCGTTGCCGAAGAGGGTGCGTGCCTCGTCGTATTCCTTGCGCTTCTTGGGGTCGCCGAGGATGTCGTTCGCCTCGGAGATCTCCTTGAAGCGCTCCTCGGCCTTGGCGTTGCCCTTGTTGGCGTCCGGGTGGTACTCGCGGGCGAGCTTCCGGTACGCCTTCTTGATCTCGGCCTCGGTGGCGTCCTTGGGGACGCCGAGGACCTTGTAGTAGTCCTTCTCGATGAAGTCCTTGGTGCTCATCCTCGACGTCCCTCCTCTCTCGTCGTCAGTTCAACGTCAGCCCTCGTCCGGGCCACCGTTCTCCTTGTCGTCGCCGGCCTCGGCCTCTTCGGCCTTGACGGTCTGGGCGCCCGGCTGCGGCTCGGCGACCGCCACCCGCGCGGGGCGGATGGTGCGCTCGCCGATGCGATACCCCGGCTGGAGGATCGCGACGCAGGTCGTCTCGGTGACGTCCGGCGCGTAGGAGTGCATCAGCGCCTCGTGGATCGTCGGGTCGAAGGGCTCGCCCTCCTTGCCGAACTGCTGCAGTCCCATCTTCGCCGCGACGGTCTCCAGCGACTCCCCGACGGACTTGAATCCGCCGACGAACTCGCCGTGGTCGCGGGCGCGGCCGATGTCGTCGAGCACGGGCAGGAGCTCGGTCAGGAGGTTCGCGATGGCGATCTCCTTGACCGCGATCCGGTCGCGCTCGACCCGGCGGCGGTAGTTCGCGAACTCGGCCTGGAGCCGCTGGAGGTCGGCCGTGCGCTCACCGAGCGCCGTACGCGCCTGGTCCAGCTGGGCCAGCAGGCCCGCTTCTGCGTTCACGTCCCCGGCCGGGGCCGCCCCCTCTTCGGGAGCGGCCTGCGGCTCGGCGTCGTCGGGGGTCGCGCCGGAGGGGACGTCGGGCTTCTCGTCGAAGCCCGGGGTCTCCTCGGTCACGCCGCACCGTCCTTGCGCTCGTCGTCCACGATCTCGGCGTCCACGACGTCGTCGTCCGCCTTGGCGCCGCCGGCGGTGGCACCCTCCGGGCCGCCCTCGGCCTGCGCGGCCTGGGCGTCGGCGTACATGGCCTGGCCGAGCTTCTGCGAGACGGCCGCGACCTTCTCGGTGGCCGTGCGGATGACGGCGGTGTCCTCGCCCTTGAGGGCTTCCTTCAGCTCCTCGACGGAGGCCTCGACCTCGGTCTTGATCTCGCCGGGGACCTTGTCCTCGTTGTCCTTGAGGAACTTCTCCGTCTGGTAGACGAGCTGCTCGCCCTGGTTGCGGGACTCGGCGGCCTCGCGGCGGGCGTGGTCCTCCTCCGCGTACTTCTCGGCCTCCTGGCGCATCCGGTCGACCTCGTCCTTCGGCAGCGAGGAGCCGCCGGTGACGGTCATCTTCTGCTCCTTGCCGGTGCCGAGGTCCTTGGCCGTGACGTGCATGATGCCGTTGGCGTCGATGTCGAAGGCGACCTCGATCTGCGGGACACCGCGCGGGGCCGGCGGCAGGCCCGTGAGCTCGAACATCCCGAGCTTCTTGTTGTACGCCGCGATCTCGCGCTCGCCCTGGTAGACCTGGATCTGCACCGACGGCTGGTTGTCCTCGGCCGTGGTGAAGATCTCGGAGCGCTTCGTCGGGATCGTGGTGTTGCGCTCGATCAGCTTGGTCATGATGCCGCCCTTGGTCTCGATACCCAGGGACAGCGGGGTCACGTCGAGGAGCAGGACGTCCTTGACCTCACCCTTGAGGACACCGGCCTGCAGGGCGGCGCCGATGGCGACGACCTCGTCCGGGTTGACACCCTTGTTGGCGTCCTTGCCGCCGGTCAGCTCGCGCACCAGCTCGGCGACGGCGGGCATACGGGTGGAGCCGCCGACGAGGACGACGTGGTCGATCTCGTTGATGGAGACGCCGGCGTCCTTCATCACGTTGAAGAACGGGGTCTTGCAGCGCTCCAGCAGGTCGGCCGTCAGCTGCTGGAACTGCGCCCGGGTGAGCTTCTCGTCCAGGTGCAGCGGGCCCTCGGCGGAGGCGGTGATGTACGGCAGGTTGATCGAGGTCTCGGTGGAGGAGGACAGCTCGATCTTGGCCTTCTCGGCGGCCTCGCGGAGGCGCTGGAGGGCCATCTTGTCCTTGCCCAGGTCCACGCCGTGACCGGCCGAGAACTGCTTGACCAGGTAGTCGACGATGCGCTGGTCCCAGTCGTCACCACCGAGGTGGTTGTCACCGTTGGTGGCCTTCACCTCGACGACACCGTCGCCGATCTCCAGCAGGGACACGTCGAAGGTGCCGCCGCCGAGGTCGAAGACGAGGATCGTCTGGTCGTCCTTGTCGAGGCCGTACGCGAGAGCGGCGGCCGTCGGCTCGTTGACGATACGAAGGACGTTGAGACCGGCGATCTCACCGGCTTCCTTGGTCGCCTGACGCTCGGAGTCGTTGAAGTACGCGGGGACGGTGATGACCGCGTCGGTCACCTTCTCGCCCAGGTAGGACTCGGCGTCGCGCTTCAGCTTCTGCAGGATGAACGCGGAGATCTGCTGCGGGTTGAAGGGCTTGTTGTCGAGCTCGATCTTCCAGTCCGTGCCCATGTGCCGCTTCACCGAGCGGATGGTCCGGTCCACGTTGGTGACCGCCTGGCGCTTGGCGACCTCGCCGACGAGCACCTCGCCGTTCTTGGCGAAGGCGACGACGGACGGCGTGGTCCTGGCGCCCTCGGCGTTGGTGATGACGGTGGGCTCACCGCCCTCCAGAACGCTGACGACGGAGTTAGTCGTGCCCAGGTCGATGCCGACCGCACGTGCCATGGTTGATTCCTCCAGCTGACTTGAGTGGAACGGACTCAAGTGTGCACGACGGCTTCCCTGCGGTCAACAGACCTGAGTCTGTGAGGCTCAACTCTTATCCGTTCCTTACACGCAACTGGCCCGTGACCTGCGGAGAAGCGGACCGGCGAGGCCCGTACACCGGCACCCCGAGCAGCCCCACCACGACCACCACGGCACCGCCGGCCACCCACACCACCGCCGATTCCCCCACCCACCCGACATGCACCAGCACCCCGACGGCCACCGCCGCGAACGCGCAGAGGGCCAGGATGACCACCGCCCCCTGCGGGGTGAGCCCGAGCCGCCGCAGCCGGTGCGCGAGATGGTCGGGCCCGCGCCGCAGCAGGGGCCGCCCGGCGAAGCGGCGGGACAGCATCACGAGTACGACATCGGCGCCCGCGACCGCGGCGAGGGCGAACAGCACGCCCGCGTCGGACAACGGATCGCCGCCGGCCCGTGTGAACACGGCCGTCGAGGCGAGCAGGAACCCGGTGAACAGCGACCCGCACGAACCGAGTGCCACGCGCGCGGGCGGCCAGTTGTGCATGAGGAACCCGGTCAGCGCGGCGGCCAGCACGCTCAGCAACACCGCAAGACCGTCCATGACTTCGGCGGCGGCGATGGCCCCGGCCCCGAAGGCGGTCACCACCCCGACGGTCCCCGCCAGCGCGTCCGCGTGATCGAGTGCCCGGAACCCGACGGCCACGAAGACGATCCAGCCGACGGCGAGCACGCCGACGAAGAGCCCGGTCTCGGCGTACGGCACCACGCAGGCCGCCGCGATGGCCGTACCGCCGACAAGGAACCGCAGCTTCACCCGCCGGAAGTCGGCGATCAGCCCCAGCCCGGCGACGACGGCGGCGGCCACGACCAGCCCGCCGACCCCGTCCCCCAGGGGCGCGTACCGCGTCCAGTTCCCCGCGCCGGCCACGACACAGGTCGCGACCACGACGGCCACCCCGCCGACCACGGGGACGGGCCGCTGCCACCGCCGGTCGATCAGCCCGATCCGCTGGGCGGGCAGCCGGAACAGGGCCGCGAGGACGGCGGCGAGGAGAAAGGCGGCTGAGGCGGCGACGATCCCGTAGATCACCCTCTTAAATTAGTCATGAATTGCCCTAATTATCATGAATAACACGGTCGACTCCTGAGGCAACCCTCAGCGACACAGATCACCGCACGCCCGGCTACAGTGCGGCGGAAGATAGGGGTAGTCTCGGAACTGATTAAGTTACCGCTTAGTAATCTCTTGAGACCTCTCGACGAAGCCCCTCTCGCAGGCCCGAGGAGCCCCGAAATGCAACTCGCCGCGATCATCGTGTCGCTGGTTCTGATCGTGGTCGGCGTGGCCCTGTTCACCCGCGCCACCCTGCAGATCCTCAACTTCATGCGGCTCGGCCAGAGCGTGCCCGCGGGCACCCGCACCGACGAGCCGGTGCAGCGCCTCGTCACCGTGGTCAAGGAGTTCCTCGGCCATACCCGGATGAACCGCTGGGGCGTCATCGGCGTCGCGCACTGGTTCGTGGCCATCGGCTTCTACACGCTGCTGCTGACGATCGTGAACGCCGTCGGGCAGCTCTTCCAGGCCGACTGGGTGCTGCCGATCATCGGGAACTGGGCGCCGTACAACGTCTTCGTCGAGTTCATCGGCACCATGACGGTCCTCGGCATCCTGGCGCTGATCGTCATCCGGCAGCTCAGCAAGGCGAACAAGCCGGGCCGCAAGTCCCGCTTCGCGGGCTCCAACACCGGCCAGGCGTACTTCGTCGAGACGGTCATCCTGATCGTCGGCGTCTGCATCTTCATGCTGCACGCGCTGGAGGGCGCCCAGCACCACGTCGAGAGCTACGAGGCGTCGTTCTTCATCTCGTACCCGGTGGTGTCGTGGCTGGAGGGCATGGACCTCTCCACGCTCCAGAACCTCACGTACTTCTTCGCCGGCCTGAAGGTCTCGACCTCGTTCATCTGGATGATCGTGGTCGCCCTGAAGACCGACATGGGCGTGGCCTGGCACCGCTTCCTGGCCTTCCCGAACATCTACTTCAAGCGCGACGCCAAGGGCGGCACCGCGCTGGGCGAGCTGCTGCCGATGACGTCGGGCGGCAAGCCGATCGACTTCACCGACCCCGGCGAGGACGACGTCTTCGGTGTCTCGCAGGTCGAGCAGTTCTCCTGGAAGGGCCTGCTGGACTTCTCCACCTGCACCGAGTGCGGCCGCTGCCAGTCGCAGTGCCCGGCCTGGAACACGGGCAAGCCGCTCTCCCCCAAGCTGCTGATCATGTCGCTGCGGGACCACGCCCACGCCAAGGCGCCCTACCTGCTGGCCGGTGGCGGCAAGACGATGGAGGGCGAGGAGAAGGCGTCCGAGGAGCAGCTGAAGGACGTCCCGGCCGCCGCTCTCGCGGAGGCCGAGCGCCCCCTCATCGGCACCGTCGAGGAGAACGGCGTCATCGACCCGGACGTCCTGTGGTCCTGCACCACCTGCGGCGCCTGTGTCGAGCAGTGCCCCGTCGACATCGAGCACATCGACCACATCGTCGACATGCGCCGCTACCAGGTGATGATCGAGTCCGCGTTCCCGTCCGAGGCGGGCACGATGCTCAAGAACCTGGAGAAGAAGGGCAACCCCTGGGGCCTGGCGAAGAAGCAGCGCCTGGAGTGGCTCAAGGAGGTCGACTTCGAGGTCCCGGTCGTCGGCAAGGACATCGAGGACCTGTCCGAGGTCGAGTACCTGTACTGGGTCGGCTGCGCGGGCGCGCTGGAAGACCGCGCCAAGAAGACGACGAAGGCCTTCGCCGAACTCCTCCACATCGCGGGCGTCAAGTTCGCGATCATGGGCGGCGACGAGAAGTGCACCGGTGACTCCGCCCGCCGCCTGGGCAACGAGCCGTTGTTCCAGGAGCTCGGCATGGAGAACGTGGCCGCGCTGAACATGGCGTTCGGGGAAGACGACGAGGACGAGAGCACCAAGAAGCCCAAGTCGGCCAAGAAGATCGTCGCGACCTGCCCGCACTGCCTCAACACGATCGGCAACGAGTACCCGCAGATCGGCGGGGACTACGAGGTCATCCACCACACCCAGCTGCTCCAGCACCTCGTCGACGCGGGCAAGCTGGTCCCGGTGACCCCGGTCGAGGGCATCATCACCTACCACGACCCCTGCTACCTGGGCCGCCACAACAAGATCTACACGCCCCCGCGCGAGATCATCGCCAGCGTCCCCGGCATCCGCAACGAGGAAATGCACCGCCACAAGGAGCGCGGCTTCTGCTGCGGCGCCGGCGGTGCGCGGATGTGGATGGAGGAGCGGATCGGCAAGCGCATCAACAACGAGCGCGTCGATGAGGCTCTTTCCGTCAACCCGGACATCGTGTCCACGGCCTGCCCGTTCTGCCTCGTCATGCTGACCGACTCGGTCAACGGCAAGAAGAACGACGGCAAGGCGAAGGAGTCCATCCAGGTCGTCGACGTCGCCCAGCTCCTGCTGGACTCCGTGAAGACGCCGGTGGACCCGGAGGACTCGGCCGATGCGGAGAGCACGTCGGAGCCGGAGCCGGTGAAGTAACAGCGGCCGTACGACAGAAACGACGCCCCCTGCCCCGTGATGGGCAGGGGGCGTCGTCGTCGCGGAAACCAGGTGAGCGGGGGCGGCGGTCCTGCGTACCTTGCTCCCCATGGGTGGGGAAGAGACCGGGAGCGGACGGCTCGTGGACGCGGTGCGGGCCAAGGACGCCGACGCCGTACGGGAGTCGCTGGCAGCGGGCGCGGACCCGGACACCGTGGGCCCGGACGGGCTGCCCGTCCTGTGCGCCGCGGTGGCCGCGTACGACGCCCCCGTCGCCGAGGCGCTCGTCGAGGCCGGAGCGGACCCCGACCGGGCGCTCCCGGACGGGACGACGCCGCTGGAGCGGGCCGTCGTAGGCGGCTCACCGGCCGTCTTCTCGGCTGTCCTCGGCACCGAGCCGCGGCTGCGCCTCCCCGAAGAGGCCCGGGAACGGCTGCTGGCCCTGGCCCGGCGCTGGTACGAGACCGGTGCGGCCGAGGAGCTGCGCGGGCTGACCGGCGCCCGCGGACCCGCCGAGACCGCCCGGGTCCTGGACGACGACCACGACTGGGTCTGGGAGGTCACCCTCGGCGGACGCACCGTACGAGCCGGGCACGGGTCCGTCCTGTCCGCGCTGGAGTGGGCCTTCCGGATCCTGGCGCCGGTCGACGAACTGATCGCCCGTGCGGTGAAGGAACAGGACGCCGCGCATGTGGACTGGTGGGCGGTCCGCTCCGTCCTCGCCCAGCGGCGCAGCCTCGAGACCTGGACGGCGGTGGTGGCTCACCGCCATCACCCCTCCCCGCTGAACCGCCGGTTCGTCCTGGACTACCTGCGCGACAGATCCTTCCTCCGGTACCACACCAACTCCGCCGCCTACTACGACAAGAAGGAGGGCGCGTTCCTGGCCGACTGGGCCGCGGCGGAGACGGACGGCGAGATGCTGGCGCGGGTGCTGGACACGTACGCCCAGTACAGCCACCCCGACCAGCGGGCCATAGGCCTCCGCCACGCCGGCCACCCCGACCCGCGGGTGCGCCGGGAGGTGCCCTGGTGCCTGATCGATGAGGACGTCGCGCTCACCGCGGAGGCCAGGGAGGCGTTGCGCGCCCTGACCCTCGACCCGGACGCCCAGGTGCGCCTGAGCGCCTGCGAGGCATGCCGGTACGACGAGGAGCTGGCCGCGCTGCTCGACGACAGAGTGGGCGAACACACCGCCGACTCCTGAGGCTCATCCTTCACACTGGGGGAAGCAACCGATCCGAAAGGGCCGCGGGATGATCATCTTTGGCACCAAGGGCTACGTCTACCAACTCGCGATACTCACCCTCCTGTGCGGCCACTGCGGCAACCCCGCTGCGCACACGCTGCGCAAGCGCGTCACCAAGTTCACGCTGTTCTTCGTACCGCTGTTCCCGTTCTCGACGAAGTACGCGACGCAGTGCACGTTCTGCGGTGCGGAGCAGAAGATCACCACCGAGCAGGCGGAACAGCTTCAGGCGCAGGCGGTGAGCGGCGGTCAGGCTTACGGGCAGCCGCAGCAGCAGCAGCCGTATCAGTCGTGACGTACTGATCCTGAACACGTCACGCCTCTTAACTCCCGGCCCGAACACGCGCATCATTACTGAGTCGTTGTCAAAGAGGTCGGCGAGGTGAGCGGTGCGCGTGCGAAGACGCACGATGTGTGTGGCGGCCGTGACGGTCGCCTGGCTTCTTCCTCTCGCCGCCTGCGGGCCGACCCAGCACACCGGCACCGCCAAGCCCACCCCCGTGAAGGTCGCGAAGGGTGATGTCCCCGCCCAACTGCCCGTCCCCCGCGGCAAGGGCAGCGACGTCCCCGACGACTTCAACGGCGACGGCCACGGCGATCTCGTCCTCGACGACCTGGTGAAGAAGCAGAGCCATGCGGACGACGCGGGCATCGGCGTCGTCTACGGCTCGGCGCGCGGACTCGTCCCCGGCGCCCGGCAGTTGCTGAGCCCGGCGCGCAACGCGGCCCGCGTCGGGGGTCAACTCCCCGCCCTCTTCGACGCGGAGACCGCCTGCGACCTCGACGGGGACGGCTTCACCGACCTGGTGATCTCCACCGACCCGCCCTACGACGGCCAGGGCCGCCCCCCGGTCCCCCTCCAGCTCCTCTTCGGCTCCCCCGAGGGCCTCACCGGCAAGGCCGTCACCCTCGCTGTCCCCGACCGGGCTCGCGCCGGCAACGACTGGCCGGACCAGCCCGTGTGCGGCGACTTCGACGGCGACGGGGCCGAGGACCTTGTCGTCCACGCCTCCGACCGCCAACTCAGCTTTCTGCCGGGCCCGTTCACCCGCAAAGGCGCCCCGAGCGCCGCCACCACCCCGATCCCCGCGCCCGGCAACCTCCCCATCGGCCCCGCCGCCGACGTCGACCGCGACGGTCACGACGACCTGATCGTCCGTACGGCGGAATCCGCCGCCACCTCGACACTCGTCCTCGGCGGCCCGACCGGCCCCACCGGCACCGGACCCGCCCTCCCGGACGGCATCGACGTGGCCCTCGGCGACTTCGGCAAGGGCGACCGGCTCGATGCCGCGGTCGGCGCGATGGGCGCGACCGCCCTCCGCTACGACCTCCCCACCCCCACCCGCGCCACCCTCCCCACCCCCGGCTCCATGCTCACCGCCGCCGACTTCGACGGCGACGGCAAGGACGACCTCGTGTCCAGCGGCTCGCGGCTACGGCTGTTCCGCGGTGGTACGGCCGGACTGTCCACGGCACCGACCGTGACCGTCGAGCCCGCCGCCCGCGGCACCACCCGCGTCCTGGCCGCCGCGGACTTCGACGGGGACGGACGCGCGGACCTGGCCGTACGGACGTATCAGGGCGAGACGAAGGACACCGTCGCCGTCTATCCGGGCACGAAGAGCGATCTGGTCGCGGCCGAACCCGTGGTGACCTTCTCCACGTCGGAGTTCCTCGGCCGCTGAACGCCACAGCGGGCTCAGGACTTTCACCGAACTCACGTACAACCCTTGCATCCCGGCAGGAGTCTCCTGATCGCCGAACCCTCCGCGCCGGACGTGACGCGCGCAGGGGTCCGCGCCCCATTGACTGCGGATGCCCCGTGGCATCCCCCGCCTGCCGCTGGAGAAACCCGTCTTGCGCAAGCGCACCCTTCTGCTGGCCGCCACCCTCACCACCGGCCTGCTCACCGCCCTGCCCGGTACCGCCTCGGCCGCGCCGTCCGGGCTCGCCAGTGACTTCAACGGCGACGGATACCGCGACGTCGCCATCGGCGCGATGAGCGCCACCGTCGGCTCCGTGCCGTACGCCGGTGCCGTGGTCGTCATGTACGGCTCGTCCTCCGGCGTCTCCGCCGCCAAGAAGACCGTGATCACGCAGAACTCCACCGGCGTGCCCGGCACCGCCGAGACCGACGACCGCTTCGGCAGCAGCCTCGCCGCCGGTGACCTGAACGCCGACGGCTACGCGGACCTGGTCGTCGGCTCCCAGTACGAGAGCATCGGCGACCGCGACGGCGTCGGCACCGCCACCGTCATCTGGGGCGGCAGGTCCGGCCTGACCGGCGGCTCGGCGCTGCCGCAGCCGTCGTACCTCTCCGAGTGGGGCGGCCACTCCTCCGGCGTCGCGACCGGCGACTTCGACGGCGACGGCAAGACGGACGTCACGATCACCGGCCAGAGCTACACCGGCCTGTACAAGGGCCCCTTCGCCCGCACCGGTAAGCCGGTGAGCGAGACCGGCGTCTACGAGGTCGGCTCGACGTACGACGTCATCGCGGGCAACCTCAACGGCGGCAAGGCGGCCGAGCGCGTGTACCCGTACGCCACGGACGCCGACCAGGGCGGCGTCATCGGCTACCTCCGCCACGACCCCGCGGGCGGCGAGACCCACCCCGAGTCGGACTACGCCGAGACCATGCTGCCCAAGGCCGACGGCTCCCTGGGCACGGTCGGCGACATCAACGGCGACGGCTACGGCGATCTCGTCCTCGCCGACTACGCAGACCCCCGCAGCGGCAAGCCCGGCGGCCACAAGGGCGGCCAGATCACCGTCTGGTACGGCAGCGCGACCGGCCCCGACCCGGCGCAGAAGCCGACCGTCATCCACCAGGACACGGCCGGCGTGCCCGGTGCGGGCGAGAGCGACGACGTGTTCGGCGCGGCGGTGAGCGTCGGCGACATCAACGGCGACAAGTACGCCGACGTCGCGGTCGGTGCGCCCGGCGAGGACAACGGCACGGCCAGGGACTCCGGTTCGGTGACGGTCCTGCTCGGCTCGGCCACCGGGCTGAAGGGCTCGGGCGCCAAGTCGTACACGCAGAACACGCCGAGCGTCCCCGGCAGCAACGAGACCAACGACGCCTTCGGCCAGTCCGTCCGGTTGATCGACCTCGACAAGAACGGCAAGGCCGACCTGGTCGCCGGCATCGGCTACGAGAACGGCCACGGCGCGATCACCGTGCTGCGCGGCAGCGCCTCCGGCCTGATCACCACCGGCGCCAAGTCCTTCACCGCCCCCGCCGTCTCCCTCAAGGGCAACGCCGACTTCGGCTGGGTGATCGCCCAGTGACGACCCGTCGACTCCCGCACGGACCAAGGAGCTCCATGCGCTTCCGCGCCGCCGCCGCACTCCTCGCCGCCACCCTCACCCCGCTCGCGCTCTGCGCCCCCGCGGCGCACGCCGCCACGCCCGCCGCCCCGTACGACTTCAACGGCGACGGCCGGCGCGACCTCGCGATCGGTGCGCCCGGCGCCACCGTCGCCGGCAAGGCGCGGGCGGGAGCGGTGTCCGTCGTGTACGGCAGCTCCAGCGGCCTCAAGCCGTCCTCGTACAAGGTGATCACCCAGAACACGACGGCCATCCCCGGCACCGCCGGCACCGACGACGCCTTCGGCTCCTCCGTCGCCTCCGCCGACCTGAACCGTGACGGCTACGCCGACCTCGTCGTCGGTGCCCCCGGCGAGGACGAGCCGGACACCAACAACGGCACCATCGTCATCGTCTGGGGCTCCAGGTCCGGTCTGTCCGGCGGCCGTACGCTCGTCAACCACAACGAGCGCGAAAACGACCGCTATGGCAAGGCGGTGGCCGCGGGCGACTTCACCGGCGACGGCCTGCCCGAGATCGCGACCGGCTCGACCGGCCGGTTCGAGCTCAACTTCGTCTCCGGCCCCTTCACCAAGACCGGCGCCTTCGGCGGCGGCAACGGCGGATCCTTCGCGTACGGCTCCCACCCGCTCGACGCCTCGTACGGCATCGAACACCTCTCGACCGGCGACGTCATGGGCCGAGGGTTCGCCCAACTCGTCGTGCACGGCCGCCTCGACGGTACCGACGACGCGGTCACCACCCTGGTGGACGGCAGCATCGGCAACTTCACCGACTGGCAGGTGGACCTGCCCGCCGGCTATGTCTCCGCGGTCGGCGACATCGACCGCGACGGCTATGCGGACATCGCCGTCGGCAACCACCGCGAGACCTCCGGCGACCCCGCGGGCGCCAAGGGCGGCAAGGTCACGGTCGTCTACGGAGGCCCCGACGGCCGAGACACCAATCGCGCCCCGCTCGTCCTGACCCAGGCCACCGCGGGCGTCCCCGGCACCGCCGAGACGGCCGACGCGTTCGGCTCCGGCGTCAGTCTCGGCGACATCAACGGTGACGGGTACGCGGACCTGGCGATCGGCGCGTCCGGCGAATCCACCGGCGCCGCCGCGACCACCGGCTCGGTGACCGTCCTGTACGGCTCGGCCTCCGGTCTGACCACCAGCCGCGCCACGTCGTACACGCAGAACACGGCGGGCGTGCCCGGCGCCGATGAGAAGAACGACCGCTTCGGCGGCCGCACGACCCTGCTGGACCACTCCGGCGACCGCCGCGCCGAGCTCTCCGTGTCCGCGCCGGGCGAGAACTCGGGCGACGGCGCGGTGTGGTCGCTGCGCGGGACCACCGCCGGACCGACGACGTCCGGCGCCGTGAGCTTCGGCCCCACTGCCACGGGCGTCTCGACTTCGGGCACCCCGGGCTACGGGTCGACGCTGGGTCGCTGACGCCACCTCCACGGGCGACGCCGAGCCGCTGACCCCCGCCGTCGCCCCACCCCACCTGACCGCAGGAGCTCCCCATGATCAGGCACCACCGAAGACTCGCCCTCGCGACGGTCACCGCCGCCGCGCTGACGGGCGGGCTGCTCACTTTCTCCGCCTCCACGGCGAGCGCCGCCGCCTCGCCCCGCGCCTACAAGGCGGACTTCAACCGCGACGGCTACGGCGACGTCGCGTTCGCCGCCCCCTATGCGAAGGTCGCCGGCAAGGGCATGGCCGGCTATGTCGCCGTCGTCTACGGCAGCGCCTCCGGCCTCAACACCGCCAAGCGCACCGTCGTCAGCCAGAACACCGCCGGCGTCCCCGGCACCGCCGAGGCCGAGGACACCTTCGGCCAGGCGCTCGCCGTGGCCGACCTCAACGGCGACGGTTACACCGACCTCGCGGTGGGCGCCCCCGGCGAGGACAACGGCGCCGGTTCGGTCACCGTGCTGTGGGGCTCGGCGAGCGGCGTGAAGAACGGCACGACCGTGAAGGACCCGACTCCCACCAGGGCCGACGGCTGGGGCACCGTACTGGCCGCCGGTGACTTCAACGGCGACAAGAAGGCCGACCTGGCCTCCGGCACCAGCGCCTCGTACGCATACATCGTCAAGGGCGGCTTCACCAAGTCCGGCACCACCGGCGGCACGCAGAAGGTCACCACGCCTGAGAAGGCGGAGTTCGGCATCGACGCGATCGCCGCGGGCGACACCAACGGCGACAAGAAGGCCGACCTGGTGCTCACCTACCGCACCGCGCTCGACTCCCACGAGTCGGGCAGCTGGTCCAAGGGCGCCGCCTTCCTCGGCGCCTCCACCGGCGTCGTCGTCACCCAGCCGCGCCCGCTGAACGGCGGCACCTCGCTGGCCCTCGGCGACATCGACGGCGACGGCTACGACGAGATCGCCATCGGCAACGTCTTCGAGCAGGAGACCGACCACACCGGCACCCTCGGCGGCCAGGTCGTCGTCATCCGCGGCAGCGCGGGCGGCCCGATCAACGGCGACGCCCCCATGGCCCGACTCACCCAGTCCTCCACGGGAGTTCCCGGCACCGACAAGGCAGGCGACGCCTTCGGCGGCGACCTCTCCATCGGCGACGTCAACGGCGACGGCTTCGGCGAGCTCGCCATCGGCGTCACCTTCAAGGACATCGGCGCGGCCGAGGACACGGGCCTGGTCGTCCTGATGAACGGCTCGGCCTCCGGCGTCTCCCGCACCGGCGCCCGTACGTTCTCCCAGAACACCCCCGGCGTCCCCGGCACCGCGGAGTCCATGGACTACTTCAGCTCGGACGTCCTGCTGACCGACGTCACCAAGGACGGCCGCGCCGACCTGACGATCACGGCGGGCTTCGAGGACGAGGGCGTCGGCGCGGTGACCGCGCTGCGGGGCTCGGCGAGCGGCATCACCACCACCGGCGCGAAGTCCTTCGGCCCGGGCACGTTCGGGCTCTCGCGCACGTACGGGGCGTTCGGCGCCGCTCTCACCGGCTGAGACCGGACGACACCGGCTGGCACGGCTGGGCAAGGGGCACGTCGGAGCGCGTCCCTAGGGCGACACCCTGACCGACCACCGAGAACAGCACCATCTGTCCCTTAGGGGATGTCACAGCTCGGCCGCAAAGCCGGGCCCGAAACCCCGGGCCCGGCACGGGACTCCCAGGAACCAGGTACGTTCGAAGACGTGGCTGGATTCAGGATCGGACGCGGCCGAAGCAACGGCGCTCCTCACGCGCGACCGCAACAACCTCCGTACGGACAGGCCCCGCAGGGTCCGCCGTACGGCAATCCCACGGCGCCGCAGCAGCCGTACGCCCCGCAACAGCAGTGGCCGCAGGGCAACGGCGGCCAGGGCGGTGGCTACGGCGGCCAGGGCCATGGCGGCCGGGGCGGCGCGGGGGGCTACGACGAGCCGGAGTACTTCGGCGACGGCGGCGGGTACGCACCCCACCCCGGCCCGGACCCGTACGCGGCCAACAACCCCGGTCACACCCAGGCGTTCTCGGTCGGCGAGGAGCCGTACAACCAGGGCGGGACGTACCACGCGGGCTCGACCGCGCCGGCCGCCCCCATCGGCCCGCGGCTGCACTGGAAGGCGCTGCTGAGGGGCATAGTCGTCGCCCCCAACCAGACCTTCCTCCAGATGCGCGACTACACGATGTGGGGCCCCGCCCTCATCGTGAGCTTCCTCTACGGCCTGCTGGCGGTCTTCGGCTTCGACGGCGCCCGCGAGGAAGCGATCAACGCGACCCTCTCGAACGCGGTCCCGATCGTCCTGACCACCGCGGTGGCGATGGTCCTGTCCGCCTTCGTCCTGGGCGTGGTCACCCACACCCTGGCCCGCCAGCTCGGCGGCGACGGCGCCTGGCAGCCCACGGTCGGCCTCTCCATGCTGATCATGTCCATCACCGACGCCCCCCGCCTCGTCGTCGCCATGTTCCTCGGCGGCGACGCCCCCTTCGTCCAGCTCCTCGGCTGGGCCACCTGGGTGGCGGCCGGCGCCCTCCTCACCGTCATGGTCCGGCGCTCGCACGACCTCCCGTGGCCCAAGGCCCTCGGCGCGTCCGCGATCCAGCTGATCGCGATCCTGTCGATCGTGAAGCTGGGTACGTTCTAGGTCTTGAGCGGTACGGAGAAGGGCTCCCGGCGGTGCACGCCGGGAGCCCTTCTCGTGGTCGACACATGCGCGTCAGTGATGGGGTCCGTGCCGGCCGAGGGTCTGCACCGGGGTCGCGCCGGGGCGGGTCCACTGCGGTACGGGGCGGCTGGTCGGACCCCAGGTGGCGTTGCCGTCCGCGTCCGTGCGCCAGGACCAGCACGGGACGTCCCCCTTCGGCCAGCCCTCGGGCTTGTCCTCCCATGCCTCGCCACGGCCGTAGGGCGTCATGTCGAGCAGACCGAGGGACCCGTTGACCCGCTCGGTGCCACGGCCCGTCGTGGAGTAGGTGAGGAACGTGCGGTCGCCGTCGCGCAGGTAGGAGGTCATGTACCCCATGGGGCCGCCGACCGGCTCGTCCACGTCGCGCACCGAGTACCAGGGCTGGGTGTAGCCCATGAACTCGACGAAGGCGGCCACCTCGTCCCACCGGCCCGTGGTCACGATGGCGAACGAGACGCCGCGGGCGTTGAGGTAGACCGCGTCCTTCAGATGCCAGGCCGTGGTGGTGCAGCCCTCGCACTGCCCCTGGGGCGGCGCCCCGTCGTACCACATGTGCTTGTAGACCACGAGCTCGTCGCGCCCCTGGAACAGCTCCAGGAACGGAACCGCCCCGTCGGGTCCCACCACCTCCACCGTCCCGTCGAACTCCACCATCGGCAGCCGCCGACGGGCCGCGGCGATCGCGTCCCCCTCGCGCGTATGGGCCTTCTCGCGTACCAACAGCTCGTCACGGGCCGCCTGCCAGGTGGCCAGGTCGACGACGGGCGGGCGGCCGGGCAGCGCGGTGGCCGGTTCGTCCCCAGTGCTCGTCATGGTGTCCTCCGTGAAGTCTCGTACGACGGTCACCAGAACAGACTCGCACCCCGGCCGGAACTCATCGCGCCCGGCGACTTCCCCGGTTACTGCACGTCCACGAAGTCACCGGCCGCGCTGACCGCCGGAGTCGTCGCCGTACCCGCGAAGCTGTAGCGGAAGTAGCCGTCGGTGGAGGCGGTGACGGTCGTCTTGAGGTTGCCCGTCGAGTTGGACTTGATCGTCTTCACCGTGGTGTAGGTGCTGCTGCCCTTCTTGCGGAACTGCAGCTTCACCGGCTGGTTCGTGTAGCCGTGGTACAGGTTGTCGTCCCAGTTGGCCCGGGAGAGCTTGCCGGTGACCGTGATCGTCTTGCCCTTCCTCACCGGCTCCGGCGAGGCGTTGACCGTCAGCTTCGAGTTGCGCTGCACCTTGAACGTGGTGGCCGCGTCCCGGTGGATGTAGTTGGCGTCGTTCGCGGAGACCAGCGTGCCGAGGTCCCAGGTGGCCGCCGCGGCGTTGTTGACGAAGCCGGTCGCCGCCTGCGGGTCGAACGTCAGCGTGCCCGTGCAGGTCGACGTGGTGGCGCTGACCTCGACGCAGGTGATGTCGCCGTCGTCGTACCAGATCTGCGCGAAGTTCGGACGCGGACCGGCACCGTGGATGTACGACGTCTGCTTGATGCCCGAGTCGTCCGACGCGGTCACCGAGACCTTGGCGGACACGACGTTGGTGGTGCCGACCACGACCGGCTTGCCGCCGTTGACGACGACCTTGTCGATCGTGATGTTGCCCGAGCCGCCGTCCGCCGCCTGGGCAGCGGTGGCACCGGTCGCACCGGCGACCAGCGCGACGCTGGTGCCGAGCAGGGCAAGGCGCGTGAGTGCGCGCATGAATATCCCCCCACGGGATTTCGTGCTTGATCAGATGGATCGAATCGATCAGATCGGAGCGTACGGCGTTGGCCAACGCTTCACCACATTTTTACCGTACGTACGTCCGGTCCGCGCAGCTCAGAGCGCTTCCCTGTTCGCTTTGACCGCTTCCCCCGACCGGTGCACGGGCGGCAGCACGCTCCACGGGAAGTTGATCCACTCGTCGGTGCGCTTCCACACGTACTCGCACTTCACGAGGGAGTGGGACTTCTCATAGATCACGGCGGACCGCACCTCGGCGACATGGTCGACGCAGAAGTCGCGGACGAGCTTGAGGGTCTTGCCGGTGTCGGCGACGTCGTCGGCGATCAGGACCTTCTTGTCGGTGAAGTCGATCGCGTTGGGAACGGGAGCGAGCATGACGGGCATGTCGAGGGTGGTGCCCACGCCCGTATAGAACTCGACGTTCACCAGGTGGAGGTTCTTGCAGTCGAGGGCGTAGGCGAGGCCGCCGGCCACGAAGACGCCGCCGCGGGCGATGCTGAGGACGAGGTCGGGCTCGTACCCGTCGTCGGCGATGGCCTGCGCGAGTTCGCGTACGGCAGTGCCGAAGGCCTCGTAGGTCAGGTTCTCCCGTATGCCGCTCATGCCGCCGCCATCCCCCGCCATCACACCTGTGTCCGGTGGAAGTTGAGGTAGGACCGGGAGGCGGTGGGCCCGCGCTGCCCCTGATACCTCGACCCGTACCGCTCGCTGCCGTACGGGAACTCGGCGGGCGAACTGAGCCGGAACAGGCACAGCTGGCCGATCTTCATGCCGGGCCAGAGCTTGATGGGGAGCGTGGCGAGGTTGGACAGCTCCAGGGTGACGTGCCCGCTGAACCCCGGGTCGATGAACCCGGCGGTGGAGTGGGTGACGAGCCCGAGCCGCCCGAGGGACGACTTGCCCTCGAGCCGGGAGGCCAGATCATCGGGCAGGGTGATGACCTCGTACGTGGAGGCGAGCACGAACTCCCCGGGATGCAGGATGAACGGCTCGTCACCCTCCGGCTCCACCAGCCGCGTCAGATCGGCCTGCTCGACGGAGGGGTCGATGTGGGGGTACCGGTGATTCTCGAACACCCGGAAGTACCGGTCCAGCCGCACATCGACGCTGGACGGCTGCACCATGGTCTGGTCATAGGGATCGATCCGTACACGTCCGGCGTCGATCTCGGCCCGGATGTCCTTGTCTGAGAGAAGCACGTCCCGAGGATACGCAAGGCGCGCGGAGCCACCACAATCGGCGAACTCCGCGCGCGCTGGCGTACTGCTTACTGCTTTATCGCTTACTGCTTACCGCTTACCGCGAGTTACCGCTTTTCAAGAGTCACCGGCACGACGCTGCGGAGCCGGGCGCACCGCGGACATCGGACGAGCCGTCCGGGTCCGAGGCGGTCGGCCTGCTGCATCGGGAACGATCCGGTGCTGAACACGTGCCCATCGGCACAACGGACGACGGTGCGCTCCATCAAGTCCTAGAGTCCCTTCCCCAGAGCCGCGTCCGGCTGCTGCCCGCCGGACGACGAAAGGCCACATTACGGGATGAAAGGGACGGCCATCCAGGGGGCACTCCGACCCCACCCAGACCCCGTGCCACCCCTCCACCGTACGTCCCAACTCCCGCCCCCCGCAGCCCCATCGCCCCCTCAAAACACCCTCGGGCCCCACGGCTTCAGCACCGGGGGCCCGACATGAGGTAAAGTGACCACGCGTTCCGACACCGGTCCCGACCGGCGTCTTACGCGGGTGTAGTTTAATGGTAGAACATCAGCTTCCCAAGCTGAGAGCGCGAGTTCGATTCTCGTCACCCGCTCCAGAATGAAACCCCAGGTCGATGGCCTGGGGTTTGTTTGTTGTCTAGTCCAATTTGAGGGTGGCGTGCCCTCTGCGTGCCCTAAGTCGAGGTCAAGCGGCTCCCCAGGGGCGCTCCCTCGCCCGAACAGCAGCCGTCACACGACAGGAACCTCACTCCTCACCAACTACAGCTCCCATGTCGGAACTCGCACGAATCGCCCGGTTATATGAAGGTTGGCCTCGATGTGGGCAGCCGTGGCCCGCAGTTCCGGCAAGATGGTTGTGACGCACTCCGCGGCGGGGCGGCGACCGCTGTGCATGGTGACGTTGATCGCCGCCATGAGGCCGCCGTCGCGGTCGCGTACCGGTACGGCGATCGAGCGAAGCCCTTCTTCCAGTTCCTCATCGACCAGGGCATAACCGTCCTCGCGCACTCGGTCGAGAATCACCTCGAGGTCGGTGGGCCGGGTGACGGTGCGAGCGGTCAGCGCCCCCATCCGCACGCGCGCCAGCCGGGCAGTGCGCTCCTCGGCCGGCAGCCCCGCCAACAGCACCCGGCCCGTGGAGGTCGCATAGGCGGGCACGCGCGCGCCCACGGCGATATCAGCGTCCATGATGCGTCCCGCGGCGACCGAGGCCGCGCACTGGACATCGTCACCGGCGAGCACTGCCAGGGACGTCGAGTCCGCCACCTTGCGGGTGAGGGCGGCGAGATGGGGGTGCGCGATCCGGGTGAGTGTCGTCTTGGACAGTGGCGGGAAACCGAGGGCGAGGACGCGTGGAGTGAGCCGGAAGACCCGCCCCTGCAGCGTGACGTAACCGAGGTACCCAAGGGTTATCAGGGCGCGGCGAGCCGTGGCGCGGGACAGGCCCGTGGCTTCGGCGACCTCGGTGAGGGTCAGCTCCGCACGGCCCTCACCGAACGCGGTGACCACGGTCAGGCCGCGGGCCAGGGATTCGATGAACTCCCCGCCCAGTTCCTGTTTGGACGCGCTCGTCCAGGTGGCGAGCCCGTCGGGAGTGCTTTTGCTCGGCGGCTCCGGAGGCGGAGCGTCGGCCAACTTCCGCTCCATGACGGTCACGGCAGTACGGAGCTTGGGGAGAAGGGCGTCGCGCAGCGAGTCCGCGCTGTGCCGACTGGTATGGCTCACGACGCTCGCCACACAGGCGATCCGGCCGTCGGGGGCGCGAACCGGAACGGATGCGGCGACGAGCCCCGGCTCGATCAACTGGTCGTCCATCGCCCAGCCATGGGCGCGCGCCCGTTCCACCCGTTCTTCGAAGTCTGTCGTGGCGGTACGGTGCGATCGAGGGGGGACCGCCGGGAAGCCGAGGTCCTCGGGGTCGGCGTCCTGCCGCTTGTGCCACCGCGCCCAGTCCTCCGTGCTCCACTCGGTTGCCAGCAGCGGGCCTGGCGCGGTGCGTTCGGCGGGCAGCAGGTCGCCGATGCGGAAGCTCAGCGACAAGGCGCGGCGGCGAATTGCTTGGTGGATGAAGCGGATGCCGTCACCGTCCGCCACCGCGAGGGACACCGACTCGTCGAGTTCCTCGGCGAGGGCATCGGCGTGCGCACTTAGCAGCGCGGGAAGACGCAGGGCGGCCAGGTACGCGTTCCCCAGCTCCATCAGGCGGGGGGCAAGGACGGCGTTGCTGCCGTCCATCCGCAGGTACCCCATGTGAGCGAGTGTTCCGGTGACCCGGTCGATGGTGGCGCGGGCCAGGCCGGTGGCCCGTCCCAGATCGCTGAGGCCGGCCGTCCCTCCGGCGTCGGTGAGCTCGCGCAGCACGGCGATCCCCCGGATGAGAGGGGCCACGGCTTCCTCGGGTGGCGCGGGAGCCGCCATGGGGTCGGTAGGCGTCAGGGCGTGGGGCGATGTCATGGGCTCTCCGCGGCGACTGTCTCAGCACTGCAGTGAATGATGCCTGGTGGGGGCAGAGAGCCGACAGGTCCGGGTGACCGTGACGAGCCCACGGCAACGCCCGTCGCGCAGGGCGGTGTGTTCCGGCCAGTCGCCAAGGCCGGTGCTGCTCCGTGCTGCCGTCGCGGGGGCACGGCATCCGGACCGGCTAGCCGGGGACCTTCAGCTCGGCCTCGATGTCGGCGGCGGTGGCCAGGAGCGGCGGCAGCAGATCGTGGCGTATCGAGTCCGGCGTTCGCCGGCTGACGTGGGTGGAGAGGTTGATGCCTGCCACCACCCGTCGTGCTTCGTTCCGGATGGGTACGCCGATCGATATCAGGCCCTGTTCCAGTTCCTGGTCCACCAGACACCAGCCCTGTGCCCGCACGTGTTCCAGTTCGGCCGCGAGTGCCTCCCTCGAGGTGATGGTGCGGGGGGTGAGCGGCTTGAAGGAGGCGGTGTCCAGGTAGTGCCGCAGCCGGGGCTCGTCGAAGTCGGCGAGCAGGACCCGGCCGAGGGAGGTGGCATGGGCGGGGAAGCGGGTCCCGATGCTGATGGAGACCGACATGATCCGCCGGGTGGATACCCGGCTGACGTACACCACGTCCTCGTCGTCGAGCACCGCCACCGACGAGGACTCATGGACCTCGGCGACCAGTTGCTCCAGGTGGGGCTGGGCGATCTGCGCCAGGGACATGCTGGACAGGTAGGCGTAGCCCAGTTCCAGGACCCGGGGCGTGAGGCGGAAGTGGCGGCCGTCGGTGGCCATGTACCCCAGGTCGGCGAAGGTGAGCAGGAAGCGCCGTGCGGTGGCACGGCTCATGCCGGTGATCGTGGCGACCTCCGAGAGGGTCATCTCGGGTGTGCCGGCGGTGAACGCACGGATGACGGCCAGCCCTCGTTCGAGGGACTGCACGAAGTACCGCCCGGGTTCGTTGTCGTCCATGTGCTACGGCCCCTGTGTCGGACGGTGTGTCAGGACTCGGACTTGTGCAGGGCGAGCTCGTCGCTGCGGTCGGCCACCGGCGTATCCGTGTCGCTGTTGTGGTGCTTGGCGCGCTGGATCTGCTCGTAGACGTGGGCGCGCAGTTCGGCGAAGCGGGTGCTGGAGCGGGTGTGCAACTGGTCGCGCTCGTCGGGGAGATCGATCGTCAGATCCTCCATCACCACGGTCGGTGAGGTGGACAGGATGATGGTGCGCTGGCCGAGATAGACGGCTTCGTCGATGTCGTGGGTGACGAACAGGACGGTGACGCCCAGTTCGCGCCACAACCGCCGGATGAGGTCCTCCAGTTCGGCGCGCGTCTGCGCGTCGACGGCGGCGAACGGCTCGTCCATGAGCAGCACCTTCGGCTCGAAGGCGACGGCGCGGGCGATGGCGACGCGCTGCTGCATGCCGCCGGACAACTGCCAGGGGTACGCCTCGTGGGCGTCGGCCAGGCCGACCACCTCCAGGGCGTGGTCCACCAGCTCCCGCTCGCGGGCCTTGCCGAGCTTCTTGCGGCGCAGGGGCAGGGCGACGTTGTCGCGTACGTTCATCCAGGCGAACAGGGAGCGGCCGTATTCCTGGAAGACGACCGCCATGCCGGGCGGGGGCCCGTCCACCGGGCGGCCGTCCAGGCGCACTTCGCCGCCGGTCGGGTCGAGCAGTCCCGCCATGCACTTCAGCAGGGTGGTCTTGCCGCAGCCCGACGGCCCGACCAGACACACGAGTTCGCCGGCGCCGATGTGAAACGTCAGGTTCCGCAGTGCTTCGACGCTGCGGTTGCGTCCGGTGTAGATCTTCTGCAGGTTGCGTACGTCGAGCATCGACGTCTCCTTGTCAGGGGTTGCGCTGGGCCCGGCGCAGGCCGTGGTACCAGGCCAGGACCCGGTTCTCGGCGATGCGGAAGAGCAGGGAGAGGGCGAATCCGAGCAGGCCGAGCAGCAGGACACCGCTCCACATCTCGGGGATGGCGAAGGAGCGCTGGAACTGCACGATGGTGAAGCCGAGTCCGTTGCTGGCGGCGAACATCTCGCTGATGACCATGAGAATGATCGCGATGGAGAGGGCCTGGCGCATGCCGGTGACGATCTGCGGGCTGGCCGAGCGCAGCACCAGGTGCCACAGCCGGGAGGGGCCGGTGATGCCGTACGACCGGCAGGTGTCGCTCAGGACCTCGTCGACGGCTCGGACGCCCTCGACCGTGTTGAGCAGGATCGGCCACATGCAGCCGCTGACGATGACGATGACCTTCATGGTGTCGCCGATGCCCGCGAACAGCATGATGACCGGCACGAGCACCGGGGGCGGGATGGCCCTGAAGAGTTCCAGGACCGGCTCCAGGACGTCCCGCACGCCACGGTGCATACCGACCACCAGACCGAGTCCGACACCGACGGCGACGGCGAGGAGATAGCCGGCGAGCAGGCGGACCAGGCTGGGTACGACGTCCGACAGCAGTCGTTCGCCCGTCCACACCTCCCCGAACTTGCCCAGGATGGTGGACAGCGGGGGAACGTAGAAGTCGGTGCTGTCGGCGGTGGCGAACCACCACACGGTGAACAGGACGGCGGGCAGGCCCAGGACCAGCCCGGTCCGCCGGGCAAGTGTGAGGACGGTCATCGCTGTCCCTCCCTGCGCATCGATTGGTGCCAGTGCAGTGCCCGACGCTCGACCGCCCGGGCCACCAGGTTGACCGCGACCCCGAGGAGTCCGGTGACCAGGACCAGGGCGTAGACCCGCGGTACGGCGCCGGAGGTCTGCGCGACCGCGAGCTGGTTGCCCAGGCCGGGCGAGCCGATGACGAGTTCGGCGGTGATCGTCAGGACGAGTGCCACGGTCGCGGCCAGCCGCAGGCCGGTCATCACGTACGGCAGCGCGGTGGGCCACAGGACGTACCGCACCCGTCCCCACCTGCCCATCCGGTAGCTGCGGGCGGTGTCCTCGGCGACCGGGTCGACGTCCTGCATGCCCGCCAGGACCTGGACGAGCACCTGCCAGAAGGAGGCGTACACGACCAGCAGCAGCTTCGACTCCAGGTCGGTTCCGTAGAGCAGCACCGCCACCGGGATCAGCGCCACCGACGGGATGGGGCGCAGGAACTCGATGGTGGAGGCGGTCACCGCCCGCAGCACCGGCACCGATCCGATCACCACCCCGGCCACCACCCCGGCCACCACGGCGATGGCCAGGCCCAGGCCCCAACCGGTGAGGGTGTCACCGAGCGCGGTCCAGAACGCGTCTTCGCCGAGCATCTGCCACAGGGCCCGGCCCATGTCGGAGGCGGGCGGGAGGTAGTCGGCGGAGACGACACCGGTGTGCGGCAGCACCTCGAGCAACACCACCAGCCCGGCCAGGCCTGCCAGTCCGCGCAGCGGGGTGCGCGCTCTGTCCAGAGCGCGCCGGACGCGGCCGCCGCCCGGCCCGCCGGGACCTGTCGCGGTCCCGGCGGGCTTCGTCAGTACAGGAGTGCTCCCGGACGCGCTCATGAGAACAGGGCATCCAGGTCGGGCTTCTTACCGCCGAAGATGCCGTCCTGCTCGCCGAGCGAGGCCAGCTTCTCCAGGGAGGCCATGTCGTACTCGGCCGGCCAGGTCGGCAGCGTCAGGTTCTTCAGCACCTCGCCGTCGATCTTGGTGTAGGTGGTGAGCGTCTGGCGTGCCTCGTCCGGGTGCGCGGAGGCGTACTTCAGCGACTCGGTCACCGCCTCGGTGAACTTCTTCACCAGGTCGGGGTTCTCCTGGGCCAGCTTGGTGGAGGCGAAGTACGTCGCGATAGTGAGCTTCGGGTCGGTCTCGGCGAACGGCGACGCCACGACGCGGGCGCCCTGCCCCTTGGCGATGGTCAGCGCGGGCTCGCCCACCCAGGCGGCGTCCACCTGCCCGCCGTCCAGCGCGGCCGGCATCTGGTCGAACGGCATCTCGACGAACTTGACCTTCGAGGGGTCGCCGCCGTCCTTGCGCACCACCTCACGGACCGTGGTGTCCCCGATGTTCTGCAAGGTGTTGACCGCCACCGTCTTGCCGGCAAGTTCCTTGGCCGACTTGATCGGGCTGTCTTTCTTGACGGCCACCCCGCTGATGTCCTTGCCGGTGTCACCGGTGGAGGCGGTCCCGTTCACCACGGACTTGATCGGCACACCCTTGGTCTGGGCGATCATCAACGACGTGACGTTGCTGAATCCGAACTGGAACTGACCGCTCACCACGCCGGGGATGATCGCGGCGCCGCCCTGAGCGGTCTCCATTTTCAGGTCGATGCCGCGGCTGCTGAAGAAGCCCTTCTTCTGCCCCAGATACAGGGGCGCCACATCGACGATCGGGATGATCCCCACTTTGACCTGGGTGGTCTTGTCCCCGTCCGAGGAGGACGAACCACCGGCCCCGGAAGAAGATCCGCATCCGGCCGCGGCTGCGACCGTCACTACCGCTATGGCAAGCCCGAGAACGCGCCGTTGCATGGGGGCCTCCTGAACAGGAACGAGTGTGTGCGCATTGCGAACATCTGTCCGTGTGCCGAACAAATGCATGCGGAGATTATGTCCCTGCCCGAATCGCGTCAATAGGTCGCGCCCAGGCTCCTCCCGGAACCGCGCCCTGCCGCCTGGCGACGGTGGCCCAGGTCGTGAAGCCCACGCTTCGGAGGCAGACCGTCGAGGGCGGTGCCGAGGGCGTCCCCCGCGCCGTCGCCACCGGCACGGGTGACGCCGTGACCGCTGGCGGCTCCACCATCGTGGCGGCGAGAGCCACCGCGATGATCCTGCTGACCGAGTCGGCCCGCTACGCGACGTCCACCGGCTGGGAACCGGCAGCTCATCGGCCTGTGAGCGGCCGTGTGCACAACGAGTGTCGGGGCCGTGGTTGTTGCCGGTCCTCGACCGGTGTCGAAGAACCGCGGTCGGCCAGGTGGTGACCTGACCGACCGCGGGCCGGATGGTGGGGAGCGGAGAGCGCTACGCCGTCGTCAGGGGCAACGCGGCGAAGGTGTGCCGCTCCCAGAGGCGGCGGGAGGCATCCTCCGGGTAGGCGGCGACCGTCGGTTCCGAGTCAAGGACCTGGACGAGGCGCTGCTCGCTGTCGTACGCCGCCCAGCCCGGGTCGCCCGTGGCCGCGAACGCGGTCCACGCGGAGCGGAAGCGGGCGGAGAGCGCCTCGGTCTCGGGCGAGGGCACCGGTCCGGTCAGCATGCCGCCGAGCCCGCCGTACACACCGAAGGTCAGCGGTACATCCAGGCCATGGCAGGCACCGAGAGCGCCGCCGTTCGCCGGAGCGGACCAGGTGAGGTCGTACATGTGCGCCCGGCCGCCACCGGCCACCTGGGCCTCCACCAAGTGCAGCGAGGGCATGCGGAACAGCCAGTCGGACTGGACCAGTTCGAACAGGTACTCCGCCGAGGCGTCCGGGAACGCGGCGCGGTAGGCGTGCACGGCGTCCGGCGCCGGCCCGAACAGGCCCAGCGCCATCGAAGCCAGACCCTCGTCCACCCGCCCGAGCATCCCGCCCAGCATGAGGAAGAGACGGTACTCGTCCCGGTTGTGCCCGGCGATCAGCTCCACGTCGCGTGCGGCACCGCCCGCCAACGCCTCCCACGGCGTGGTGGGCAGAACGTCGCCGTCGACGACGGGCGAGAACGGGGTCGGGGTGAGGGCGACCGGACCCCAGCGGTGCACGTACTCGCGCATCCGACCACTCAGCGCGGCACCCGCCTGGGGCAGCTTGCGCGGGTCCACACCGGACAGGTCGGCCACCGTCGGGCGCAGGCCGAGCTCACCGGCCAAGGTCTCCGCGATGTCCGCGGCCAGCGCCTCCGAGAAGAAGGTACCCGGCACGCTCTGCGCGATGGCCCGCCGGAACAGGCCCCGCGCCCGGGGCATGGCCATCAGCGCGGCGATGGACCCGGCGCCGGCCGATTCACCGAAGACGGTGACCCGGTCGGGGTCGCCGCCGAAAGAGGTGATGTTCTCGCGCACCCACTCCAGAGCCGCGATCTGGTCGAGCAGAGCCCGGTTCGCGGGAGCGCCCTCGATCGAGGCGAACCCCTCGATGCCGACACGGTAGTTGAGAGTGACCACGATCAGGTCGCCGTCCCGCGCCAGGCGGCTGCCGTCGTAGGCGGGGTCGTCGGCGGAGCCGAACTTGTAGGCGCCCCCGTAGATCCACACCATCACCGGTCGGCGCGCCGCCGGGTCGGCGTCCGGCGTCCAGATGTTGACCGTAAGCCAGTCGTCACCTGCCGGAGGGGGTCCGGCGGGAGCCGCCTCGGGCCCGAACGGCTCCTGCGGGGGAGGCGGACCGAACGCGAAGGCCTCCCGTACCCCGTCCCAACGGTCCGCCGGTCGCGACGCCGCGAAGCGTGCCTCGCCCACCGGTGGCCGCGCGTACGGGATGCCGCGAAAGACTGCCAGGCCGCCCTCACGGCGGCCGCGGACCGCACCGGCCGCCGTCACGGCCTCCGGAAACTCGCTCTTGGTCATGGATGACTCCTCACGGAACGCCGTGTCGCAGCCGGTACGAGCAAGGGTGGGGATCGGGAATCGCCTCGCGCAACACCATTGACACTCGCCCACCGCGACCTGAGACTCATGCCTGCCAAAAGTGAATAACGCTTCACCAGACGAACGAACCGGGTGCTCACGCTCTCCCCCGTGTCGCTCGCCCGGCGGATCAGCCGGAGTGACACCACGGCCCCGGCACCCGTCACGGCCACTGTCGGCGCGGGCGCATCGGACAGCCGCGTCCAGTCTCCCGGTCTCGTTCGTTCCATCGCTTCATTCGGCTTCAGCTCGCACGAACCCCCTCGAAGAGGAGTCGGCACGATGCAGCTACGCACAGGGATACACCTGGGTCGGTTGCGCTCGGGGCGCATCCCTCGGGCACTGGCGGCGGCCGCCGCAGCCGTGGCTCTCATCACGGCTGCGGGGACCACAGCCCCCGCCCGAGCGGAGACCGATGTGGAAGTCACCAAGGACCTCGCCTACGCACCCGCCCAACCGCCCGGCACTCAAGGCCACTTGCTGGACCTCTATGTCCCCAGGTCCGCGCGGCCGGTCCCACTGGTGATCTTCTCCAGCGGCTCGGGCTGGCTGGCGGACAGCGGACGCCGCGGCGCCGACACGGTGGCCGCACAGCTCAACCCGCGGGGATTCGCCGTCGCGGGCGTGGCGATCCGCTCCAGCGGGCAGGCGCAGTTCCCGACGCAGCTGTACGACATCAAGGGCGCCATCCG
This sequence comes from Streptomyces sp. NBC_00457, assembly GCF_036014015.1. Classification (NCBI taxonomy): domain Bacteria; kingdom Bacillati; phylum Actinomycetota; class Actinomycetes; order Kitasatosporales; family Streptomycetaceae; genus Streptomyces; species Streptomyces sp. NBC_00457. Next base: position 5,208,351 of record NZ_CP107905.1, read on the forward strand.
CTGGCTGCGCGCGAACGCCAAAACGTACAACCTGGACCCGCACCGCGTCGCGATCATGGGCGACTCGTCGGGCGGCTGGACGACCGCGATGGCCGCGGTCACCGGCGACCGTCCGGAGCTGGAGGGCGACGTCGGCCCGCGCGGGCCGTCCAGCGCTGTCCAGGCGGCCGTGCCGTTCTACCCGCCGACCGACTTCCTGCAGATGGACGCGCACATGCCGGACGACTGCAGGGTGTTCAACTCGGCGTTCGGGCTGACGGACTGCCACTCCGACGCCCGCTCACCCGAGTCGCTCCTGCTCGGCTGCACCATCACGGCCTGCCCTGGCAAGGTCGCCGCGGCGAACCCGCTCACCTACATCGGCAAGCGGCACACCCCGCCGTTCCTGATCTTCCACGGCGAGCAGGACCCCTTTGTGCCGTACCACCAGAGCCGCCTGCTCTACGACGCCCTCGCGTCCGCGGGTGAGGAGGCACGTCTGATCTCCTTCCCACGAGCCGGGCACGGGCCGATGGAGGACATGCTCACCGACGACGAGACCCGCCAGGGTGCCTACCAGGAGACCACCCGCAACGGGCACAGCACGCCGGCCCGTCCCGTGACTCCGACGTGGCCGACCGTCGTCTCCTTCCTGGAACAGCGGTTGCGCACTGTGTCCCGCTGAGGCGCTGGTCCTCGCCGCCCAACGGGTCTACCGTCGTTGGGCGGCTGCGCCGACAAGGAGCGCCTCTCCATCACGGGGTGGTTGCGCCCGCGGACGGCTGAAGTCCCGATCGCCTGCGAGGCGCAGGAAGTGACCACGGAACCTGGCCGGAAATTTGTCCGGCCAGGTTCCGTATGCGCATCGTGTTGTCACGCTTCCGCGACCGACCTTCCCTCCGCCGCTGCCTCGCGCAGTTGCTGCCGCACTTCGGCGTCGATGCCCTGAGCGAGCCTGCGCTGGTGCTTCGCCGTTGAGTGCTGGTAGATCAGTTGGGCGCGCTCCGAGGACTGGCCAGCGCGGACCATGAGGTCTTTCAGCTTGGCTCCGGTGTATGCGGCGAGGGTGTTGCCGGTGAGCCGGAGGTCGTAGAAGCGGAAGTTGTCCGGCATGCCGACCGACCTTGGCCCTCGCCTTGCGCCACTTGCGGTCGAAGGTCGAGCGGCGGAAGGGGGCGCCCTTCTCGCCGATGAAGAGGAGGCCGTTCCGCTCCTTCTCGGCGAACCACTGGAGGTGGCGACGCAGCTCCGGGAGCAGGAAGTCGGGCAGGTAGACGGTGGGCTTGCCTGCCCGGGTCTTGGGGTCGCCGGTGACGCGCCTGCCGTTGGTCAGCTCCGGCGAAGCCTGCGTGACGCGCAGGGAGCATTCGTCGAGATCGACACTGTGACGGCGCAGTTCGGCCAGTTCCTCCGGGCGGAGGGAGGCGAAGGCGCCGAGGAGGACATCAAGCGCCAGCGTGGGCCCATCGCGTCAGCGAGGTCGAAGACCTGCTCGATGGTGGCGGTGGGCCGCTCGTCGGCCTCCTCCTTGCCGGCGCCCTTGATGCGGCATGGATTGCTGCGGAGGAGGTCGTCGTCGACCGCGGTCTGAAGGACGGCCTTCAGCAGGCGGTACGACTTGACGACCGTGGTGGCGCCGGTCACCTTCAGGCGCTCGGCTCGCCATGTGCGGATGGAGGGCGGGGTGATGTCGTCCAGGTCCTTGTCGCCGAACGTCGGCAGGATATGCAGGCGCAGGAGGTCGTCGTAGCGGTCGACCGTGGTCGGGGCCAGGCCGCGCTCCTCCATCCAACGCAGTGCGTACTTCTCGAAGTTCACCGCGCCGGCATCCGGGTCGCACCATGCATTGCGCTCGATGTCCGCGCGGACGAGGTTGAGCCAGTCCTGGGCCTCAGACTTGGTCTCGAACGTCTCCGGTGCCTTGTGCCGCTGGCCGTCCGGTCCGAGGTAGCGGGCCTGCCATCGGCCGGAGGCGAGCTTGCGTACCGTGCCGAACTCGCGCCGCCGCTGCGGCTTGCGTGCCGCCATCAGGCCGCCTTCCCGTAGCGGGCACGGATGCGGCGGACCGGCTCGACGGTGCGCGCCTCGACGTACTCGTTGATCGCACTCTCGGGGATGCGGACCGGGCGGCCGAGCTTCACGTAGCGGATGCGTCGCTCGGCGATCAGGCGGCGGACGAAGCGCTCGCCCGTGCCGAGCATTTCTCCGGCTTCGGCCACGGTCAGGAGGCGGTCAGCCATTCGCGGTCACCTCCTGCGCGGTGCAGGCGGTGCGTTGGGAGCGGGGAAGAGCAGAGGGTATTGCGGGTCGACGCAACGGCGTTGGGTCCTTTACTCGGCGGTGGTTCGGCGTGGCAGGCCGTTCGGCGGGCCTCGCCTGAGCTACGCGTCGCGGATCCCCTGGAGGAGGGCCAGCGGCGAGACCCGGAGGGCTGGCCTGGGCGAGGGCGACGAGGTCGTCGATGTCGCAGCGGCGTTGGGCGCGTTCGATGCGGGACAGCATCGTGTTGGTCATCGGACGGCCCAGGACGGTGACGCGGGCGGCGAGCTCACGCTGGGCGAGGCCGCGTTCGGTGCGGAGGATTTCGATGGTGCGAGCGGTCCGTATTCCGGCCGGTCCGATGTCCAGGGATCGTGCTGCCATGGCTGACCGGCCGACGGCCGTCAGGGGCATGCGTACGTCAGGTGGGTGGTGACCGTGCGGTGGGTGGGGGAGAGGATCCGTAGTTCGGCCTGTGCCGTGTAGTGGCCCTTGCCCTGGAAGGTCCACAGCAGGTGCAGACGTGCTTGTCTCTGGCCCCGGACCACCACTTCGCGCAGGACGCCCGAGGCGGTGCCGTCACTTCGGATCCAGCGGTAGGAGAGCGTGCCCGGCCGGCCGTTCGTGGCGACGAGGGCGACTATGTCCGCTGTGTCGTCGCATCCCAGAACCGTCGGCCGGGCCGTGACCGCCGCCGTACGCACCGCGACGGAAGGCCCGAGGCGCTGCCAGGCGAGGAAGGCGATGACGGCGATCAGTACGAGCGCGGGCAGAGTGTGTCTTCGCAGACGTCGGCGCGGGGGCACGCGAGGCGGCGGCACCGCGGGCAGCGTCCTATGGGTGCGGTGCGCGACGGCGGCTGTCACCCCCGGGCCGAAACGAAGCACGGTGCCTTCGGAACGGTCGGGCAGCGTCGGCGGCGGCGGCAGGATCTCCGTGGAGGGCTGCCCGACGCGGGTGGTGTCCGGCTCGGGCCTCTGGATCCAGTGGCTGGCCAGCACCGTGGCGCTGTACTCGGCGTCGGCGGAGCCGGGTTCGTCGCTCGGCGCGCGGTCGTCGGTGGGGCCGAGGTGGAGGGTGGAGGTGTGGTCGTCGGCCGGGTCGAGCATCCGGGTTTCGTCGGCGGGGCCGAGCACCTGGGTGGGTTCCCAGGCCTCGGCAGACGCGGGAGTGCGGTCGTTGTGAGCGCTCATCGGATGACACACCGCCTGGTCTGAAGCTGCTGCGAGGCCCCACCGTCGGCGGAGGCAGGAGTGGTCGTGGCCTGCACCGCCCAGTAGCAGCCGGTGCCCTGGAAGGTGTGGTCGACGGTGAGCGTGTACTGGGTGGCACCGCTGCGCTCGAACGTCTGGGACGCACCGTCCGGGGTGCCGAGCTGCCCCCCGGTGTCGCTCGTGAACCACGAGACGGTGATGGAGAGCGGCCCGGTGCCGTCCGTGGTGATGTCGATCGTTGCCGTGCCGGTTGTCGGACCCGTCTGCTGGAAGCCCGACACCGCGACGTCCTTGACGGCGGGAGCAGTCGGCGAGGTGGGGGAAGCGGTCGTCGGCATCGCCTCGGTGGTCGCCCCGCCGGGCGTACTCGTCTCCGGGGCCGGAGCCGTGATGGCGGACGCGGAGGGCTCGTCGGTGCCGGCAGTCGCCGGGTCCGAGGGCGACAGGCTGGGTGACACGGTGGACGTCGGGGCCGACGGGGACGAGTTCGCCGACGCGGTCGGACCGGTGGGCCCTCCCGGCTCCACGCCGGGCTGGGCACTGGTGGTGGCCAGGGCCTGCGCCGCCTCTTGCGGATCCGCTCCCGGGGTGTGCTGGATGCCGTAGGACAGGACGACGGCCAGAAGCACGGCCGCACCGGCCACCAGCGTCCCCGGCCGGCCGGGACGCCACGACTGCGCCCAGCCGCGGCCCGGGCTCAGGACCGTGCGTGCCGTGTCCGTCGTGGTACGCGGGGCGTTGCGGGCCGAGGGCAGCAGCAGCGGCAGCAGGGCCACCAGCGCGGCGAGCCGGCCGCGGCCGCGTTCCTCCCAGTCGGGCCCGTAGGCGGCGCCGGCCACCGCCTCGAGTTCCGTGACGAACTCCTCGGCGTGTCTGGGCCGTTCCCGCGGGTCCTTGGCCAGACCGCGCCGGACCAGCTCCCGCACCGCCTCGGGGGCCTCCTCTGCGGGGACGGGCGCGTCGACATGCTGCAGCGCGAGTTCGGCGAGATTGTCACCCGCGTACGGCTTGTGGCCCGTCAGGCACTCGAAGAAGGTGGCCGTGGCCGCGTACACGTCGGCGGCAGGAGAGGCGGGCGCGCCGGTCCACTGCTCCGGGGCCATGTAGGAGGGGGTTCCCGCCACGCCGACGCTGGTGCCGGCGTCCACCGCGATCCCGAAGTCGACGAGCTTGGACGATCCGTCCGGCACGACCAGGACGTTCGCCGGCTTGTAGTCGCGGTGGACGACGCCGACGCGGTGTGCATCGGCCAGGCCGAGCAACGACCCCTTGAGGACCACGAGTGCGGCCTCGGGATCGACCGGGCCCTCCCTGGTCAGCAGGGTCCGCAACGAGACACCGTCCACCAGCTCCATCACGATGGCGGCGCCGTCCGGGCACTCGACGTACTCGTACAACCCGGTGACGTACGGGCTCTCCAGGCCGCCGAGCAGCCGCGCCTCCGCCCTGAAGTCGCGTACGAAGCCCGGCCGGGTGCGCAGTGATTCGCTGAGGTACTTCACCGCGACCGGAACGCCGGTGTCCTCGTGCACGGCCAGGACGACTCGCCCGCTTGCCCCCGATCCGAGCTCCAGTGACTCGGTGTATCCGGGCACTGCCCATGTGTTCATTCCAGCCCCCAAGGCTGCGCGTGCTGCCGGAAACTCACCCGCCCCGGAGCTTCGGCCACGCGCCCAAAGACACATTTCCAGCCACTGCGGTTGCGGTGCGGCATCCGGTATCCCCGATCCGGACACCGGCAGCCGGGATATCGGAGGGGAGCACCACTGGATAGTGCCTCAGAACCTGTACAGATCGGCCCGGAACGCCGGTACCAGTCCGGCGCCCGGTCCGCGTCCCACGCGGGTGCGCGACCGACTCAGCCCGTTTCTCCCCCTTTCGCCGCCGCTGCGGTGTGGATCAGGGGTGGCTGAAAAAGATCAGATGAATCAAACGGGAGGATCTACCAGTGACCGGAATTCCGACCCCTCCGGAAGGGGACGGCACCAGGGTTGTCGACCTCGTGGTGGCGGCCACAGCCGGAGCGCAAGAACGGACTGCTGCACCGCGACCGGGACTTCGGGTGCATCGCCGCGACCGGCAGGCCTGGCGCTCCAGGGGTGGCGGCCCCGAGGCCGACGAGTGAGCCCGGGCCCGAACGCCGACTGCTCTGAGGCCGCTGCACCATTCGGTCCGTAAGCAGGAGACAGGCTTTTCCGAGAGCCCTGTGCACGTACGAAGGCGCTCCCCGGCCAACGTCCGAACGAGCCCGGCCAAGCGCGGTGGCGTTCGTCCACGCGCTCTGCGCGCCGGTCCTCGCGCTCGTGCCCACAGCGTGCCCGTAAGAGCGGACAACCGCGGTCAACAGCGGTACGACCAGACCCGCGCAACCGCTTCGGCACGCCGCATCGGCACAGATCACCTGGCATGGAGGCGCGCAAGCGCCATCGCTTCCCAAGCTGAGAGCGCGAGTTCGATTCTCGTCACCCGCTCCATGATGAAACCCCAGGTCAGTGGCCTGGGCTTGTTCGCAAAAATAGCGACCAAGTCCCTTATGCAAAGGGCGGATTGTGGGCTGGACCGTGGCTTCCGACCACCGTGAACTGCGAAAGGCGGAACGAGAACAGCGGACGATCAGTGCCGTGATCGCGCTCCAGTTGGTCGGACCGGAAGGGCACCAATTGCGCGATCGGCGGAGTCGGCGTTCTGCTGGCCCTGGCAAGCGGCTCGCCGAGTGCCTGGGCCTTCGCGCCCGGACTGCTGCTGATCGGCCTGGGCCTCGGCCTGAGTCTGACCCCATCGGTCAACGTGGTGCAGTCGAGCTTCCCTGACGAGCAGCAGGGCGAGATCTCCGGGCTGTCACGCAGCGTCTCCAACCTTGGTTCCTCACTCGGCACCGCGGTCGCCGGCACCATCCTCGTCGCCGGCCTCACCGCCCATGCCTACGGAGCCGCGATGATCACTCTGGCGGTCCTCGGGCTCGTCGGCCTCGCCACCGCGGTGTTCCTCCCCCGGGGCCTGGTTTCGAACACCACTCCTTCTCTGTCGCACGAACCCAAGTGAATTGTCTCCACACGACGCTGGTGCGGTTCCTGCGGGTCAGCCCTTGCTGGGGGGCTGACCCACCCCCAGTACTTTTTTCGGACAGGCGCCGAGGCCCGACAGGGAGCGATTCAGTTCTGGCACCCAGTCGATCGAGCAACGTCAGCAGCGGTCCCTCGCACCGCTCAGGACTTTTTGGTGACGGACCGCTTCGCGCCTCTGCTTCTGGTGGTGTTCGTACCGCTGCGCTCCGACTTTGCGGGAGTGCTCTTGCGCGTGGTGGCCTCCTCCGTGCCTGTGGCCGTCCGCGACGGCGCTGTCCGGGTCGGTGCGGTCGGCCACTTGAACTCGATCTCCAACTCGATCTCCCCACCACCGATCTCGATCTCCAGCTCGCTGCGAAGGTCGTCGGGGATCCACAGGCTCAGCGTTCCGGGGCTGAGTTCCAGTTCGGCATCCCCACCTTCCCTCAGCGCGGCTGCCAGTGCCGTGAGCTGGTCAGCCGCCTCAAGGCGCGACAGGGAGCGCTTCTGCTCGAACTTGAGGTCCTTCATGGGTGTCTCCGATCCGGATACGGCCTCGCACAACCGCGCGTTCACCTTCGGGCCTCGGGCTACCTCCAATCTCGTCCTGTCGGGTTCGCTGCGCATGTCGGCGTGCCCGACGGGCGATTCTCGGTTAGCAGTTCGCACACCATCTGCGCAGTTCAGGCTGGTGTCGTCACGCCCGCAGGCAATTAACCGATCATGACAGCTGGGTCCCCGGGCTTCATGCCCGCCGCCCTGGCGCGGCGAACCATGGGCACGCCATGCGCGAGGCCCTGACGGGTTCTACCGTTGAGAGGAGGCGGCCCCGGATGTGCGGACCTCGGTTCCTTCCGCCTCACACCCCTCGGGCTCGAAACTCACCAGGAGGGCACACGACATGTCCACTGCGTCCAAACCCCTGTCCTGGACACACTCGCCGCCATGACGGTCTTCCGTGACGACGACATGAACGGCTGGGCAAAGGCCGGCTGGCTGGCGTTCACCATCCCGCTGCCGTTCCTGGGCGTCTTCGTCTACGTGATCGCATGCGGCAAGAACATGGGCCGCCGGGAAATATCCCAGGCGTGAGCACAGCAGGAAGGCGACGAGCTCGCCAAGCTGTCCGACATCCGTGCCTCCGGCGACATCACGGACGAGAAGTTCCGCAGGGCCAAGGAACTGGTCCTGACCGGCCACGGCCCGGCGGAGCCCGCCGACTCCACCACCCGCACCCCCGGTCGCTGAGCACACGAACACCACGAATCGAGGTACGAGATGACCGCGACACACACCGAGCCGGCACACGCGGCGAAGCAGGAATGGGCAAGCGGCCTGACGGCCTTCGCCGCCGTGATGCTCGCCCTCGCCGGAATGCTCGACATCTTCCGGGGCATCATGGCCATCGCCGAGGACGACATCTTCGTCACGACGCCCAACTACGTGTTCGAGTTCGACCTGGCCGGCTGGGGCTGGATCCACCTCGCTCTGGGGGTGGTCGCCGTGATCGTCAGCGCCGGCCTGCTCAGGACCGCGATGTGGGCGCGCGTCGCCGGCGTGGCCATCGCCGGACTCGTCATCATCGCCAACTTCCTCTCCCTGCCGTACTACCCGGTGTGGTCGGTCGTGATGATCGCGATCTCGGGCTTCATCATCTGGGCCCTGTGCGTGGTCCAGCGCGACAACCTCTTCGACATGTCCGAGGAACGTCCACTGTCCGAGGAGCGCCAGCCGCGCAGGGTGTCGCCTCCGCACGGGCCCGCATGAGCACACAGCGGTCTCAGTCAGGGAGCGGCGGCGGTGCGGGGCTCAGTGGCGGCCGGGGCTGAGCCGGTGTCCAGGAATTCACGGATGGCGAAGCCCACCAGCACGATGACCGTGGTCCACACCACGACCATCGTGGTCGGATAGCTCAGGTGAACAGGACGATCGCGGCGACCACCAGGATCGCGGCCCCGATCCAGCGCTTGAAGCGGTGTACGAACCGCCCGACCACCCCGATTCGAAGCCCTCCGGAAACCGCCACGTCGCGCAGGGCGCCGATGCCCCTGCGGCAGCCGTTGCGGACGAGGACGGCGATCCCGGACGGGCCGCTGAGGAAAGCGCCGATGGCGGTGACGAGGGCGACGGCACCGAGCGCCCGTACACCGGCGCGCAGGAACCTGATCAGCGCGTCGTACACCGCTCCGGCGGCGGCCGTGGACGCGCCGGAGGGCAGATGGTCGAGGTAGCCGTCACGGAAGACGGTGAGTATAATCCCGAGGAACAGCATGGCCACGAACACCGCCAACGCCGCCCCGATCAGGGCGTGCCGGCGGTTGAACGCGGTGTACACCCCCGCCGCGGCCACCAGCAGGGCGATGACAGGCAGCCAACTGCCCATGATCTCCAGGACCCTCATATAGGTCTTGATCTTGCCGATGTCCTTCGACTGGACCACCACGAAGTCCGTGTGGACATCCGGAATCTTCGCGGCAACTCCGAGGCCGGCGCCGACCAACCGCTCCTTGACCTGGGCCACGATCGGTGCCACGTCGATGGCCACCTGGTCGTTCTTCAGCGAGACCGCGCCGTCGGCCTCGCCCGTCAGGGCCTTGTCGACGGCCGAGTGCACCTTGCGGTTGGCCTCCACCCAGACCGTCTCGAAGGCACTGCTGCTGACCACCCGCTCCACGGTGCCGCTGACCAGCTGCTTCAGACCGCTCGTGATCGGCCCGTCCAGATTGCCGACCAGCTGGGCCGCCCTCGGCGGCACACCCTTCTCCGACACGGCGTCCTGCAACTGCTTGACCAACGCGTCCACGTCGATCTGTGCCAGCACGACGTTGGTGACCCGGTTGGTGACCGCCTTCTGCACATCCGGATCGGACGCCAGCGGCCCCACCGTGGCGACGTAGCGGTCCGTGTCCCGCACAATGCTGTTCGCCCAGACCGCGATGACGGACAGCAGTGACAGCAAGGCCGCGAAGAGGATCAGCAGGACGGAGCCCGGGACCGGAAGGGGTGATGCCGTGCCGCCCGCTGCGGGCGCGCGCCACTCTCCAGCGCACCTACGCGGTGCCGCAGTTCATCCAGTTCGCTGCGCTCCCGGTTCGAGAGCGGCTCGTCGCCTGAGTGCGCCATGGACACCAGAAGATCCGTGCGATGCCGAACGCGCGACCCGTGTGCGCCCGACGAGTGAACCGCGCACGACGTGCGGCCGACCCGGTGCGGTGATGCAATGGCAGGGGGGAGCAGGCACGAGCCCAGAAGGTGACGCCGTGAGCGACACATTCGATGAAGTCGACACATCCGGCGGGATGACGGGACCGATCGACTATCTGGTCGTCGAGTTCCCCGGCAACCGAATGACCGGCGAGGGCCTCCCCCTCCTGGTCGATCTGGTGGACCGCGGCCTCATCCGGATCCTCGACCTGACGTTCATCCGGAAGGACGCCGACGGATCCGTGACCGGCCTGGAGATCGGCGATCTGACCGGCAACGGCGAACTCGACCTGGCCGTCTTCGAGGGAGCGTCCTCCGGCCTGCTGGGCCAGGACGACCTCGGGGAGGCAGCCAACGCCCTGGAACCCGGCAACTCCGCCGGCGTCCTGATCTACGAGAACCTGTGGGCCGCGCCGTTCGCCGCCGCCCTGCGACGCGGCGGTGCCGAGTTGGTCGCCTCCGGGAGAATCCCGGTGCCCGCGGTTCTGGCCGCGCTCGACGCGGTGGAAACCGCGCCCTGAAGAGCAGGGGGCGAGAAGGGAGATCACCATGCCGGGACTCCTCCGAGGGGTTGCCCGTACGGCCGTCGTCGCCGGAACGGCGACCGCCGTGTCGAACCGAGTATCCCGCCGACAGCAGGGGCGATGGGCGGCCCAGCAGGGACACCAGGAGCCCGCACCGCAGCCGACGCCTCCTGCCGAGCCGTCCGCTCCGGCGGCCTCCGACATGACCAGCAAGATCGAACAGCTGAAGCAGCTGGGCGAGCTCAAGACCCAGGGCTTCCTCACGGAAGCGGAGTTCGAGGACCAGAAGCGCAAGCTCCTCGGTTCCTGACCCGCGCCGGCCTGCGCCGCACCTGTCGCCGTAGTGGTGCTCTACTCGGTGGCCGGTTGCTGTGGGTTGCGCTCGGCTCGCCCGCGCTGTGGGTGCTGGTCGTCCTCTGCGGCCGCAAAGACACGACCGTCCGACGTCCGATCGAACTCGGCTCAACACCGTGCCCGTCCGAGAACGCGCTCTGCCCACCGGTCTTCGCGCCCCGTGCCCATAGCGTGCCCGTAAGAGCGGACAGCCACGGTCGACAGCGGCGCGATCCGACCCGCACGACCGCGCGAGCAAAAGCCATCTGCGCACGTCAGAGCCGTATGGCTCGCCCAAGCGCCATCGCTTCCCAAGCTGAGAGCGCGAGTTCGATTCTCGTCACCCGCTCCATGATGAAACCCCAGGACATTGGCCTGGGGTTTGTTCGTTGTCTAGTCCAATTTGAGGGTTGCATGCCCTCCGCGTGCCCGTGGCTGCACGCGGTGTGCCAAGCTGCGGCCCCAGGTCTGGCTCGGCGCTTCGATGTAGCGGTAGGTCAGCACGCACAGAGGCAACAGCACGGTGAAGAACGCCGCTTCGAGCGCGAGATCGTCCTGCCGTCGTCGGCCGATCGTGCTGTCGATCACTGCCAGCAGCACTGGATGCACCATGTAGACCGAGTAGCTGATCGCTCCCAGTCCGGTCAGTATCCGCGGTACGCGCCGGCGACGCGACGCCAGTCCGGCGCCGAAGGTGAGTACGGCCAGCAGGAACGCGGTGATCCAGCCGCGCCGGGTGAAATGGTCACCGTCGCCGTACCGGTACGCACTCCCCACGGCACAGGCGACCACCACGACGGCAGTGCCCGCCGCGCACCGCCAGGTGCTCTGCCCGTTCTCGGCACGGTGGACGGCGGTGCCGAGGAACATCACGGCGAGGATCACCAGGCTCTCCCACAGCGGGACAGTGCCGTTGAACGAAACCAGGACGAGCGCCTGCACGCCGCCCAACACACCCCCGACTCCTCGAAGCACGGATGACCTGGCGCTCGTGCAACAGATGGCGACACCCATGGCGATGGTGGCGAAGGCGATCAGCGGGCCGGTGCCGACCAGGCTGGACAGGGCAGAGGGCGGCAGCGCCACCCCTGCTGTCACGCTCGCGGCGGCGAGAACGGTCAAGATGACAGCGATCGCCGCGGACTGCTGGTGGAGGCGGACCGTGAAAAGAGCGACGACCAGCAGGTAGAAGGACATCTCGTAGGAGAGCGTCCACAGGATGAGCAGGAGATTGGGTGTCCCCAGCAACTCCTGGAGCATGGTGGCGTGGGCGACAGCGACGGCGGCAGCGCTCTGCTCGCCGAAGTCGCGCATGTCCGCGATGCCTGAGAGGTCGACGGCAAGGAGCACCGTGACGACAGCCGCCCACAGCGGGTACACACGGAAGAGCCGTCCGATCCAGAACGTACGGATACAGCCCCGGCGCTCCAGCGACGCGGGGATGATGTATCCGCTCACCAGGAAGAACACCATGATGCCGTAGCGGCTGGTGTTGAACTGCGGCATCAACTCCCCCCGGAAGTCCGCCATGAAGGTGTACGACGAGTGGTCGAACACCACGACGAGTGCGGCGATGCCTCGTAACGCGTCCAGCCAGCCCAGCCGCGACGAACCGGCCGTCGTGATGGCTGCAAGTAATCGTGGTGTGAGGGGTGGCGATTGCATGCGCAGGCAGCGTCCTCTTCGGTGAGGTGTCCGGTGGGTTGGTTGTGGTGCGGCCGCGGAGCGGTCCCCCGTGCCGCTCAACATCACCGAGTTCAGCGGCCGGCGCATTGTTCGGCAGTACCGTTCTGGCGGCCGAACAATGAGGTGGCTGGGGGGCGTGAGGGGTGTGGCGGGTCGTCGTGAGGTGCCGGTTGATCCGGAGTCGGGTCCGGTGCAGCGATTTGCGTCCGAGTTACGCAAGCTGCGGGCGGAAGCCGGCGGGATCACGTACCGGGCTCTGGCCCAGCGGGCGGGCTACTCGGTGACCACGCTGTCGCAGGCGGCGGCGGGCGAGCAACTGCCGACGCTGCCGGTGGCCCTGGCCTATGTGGGGGCGTGCGGTGGAGACCTGGCGGAATGGGAGGCCCGGTGGAAGGAGGCGGTGGAGGAGTCCGCCGGTGACGGCTCTCGGGACGACGACGGATCACTCACGCCGTACCGGGGTCTGGCACGGTTCGAGAGCGGTGACAGCGGCCTGTTCTTCGGCCGGGAACAGCTCACCGCGGACTTGATCGACCTGCTGCGCCGTCGTCGGTTCGCGGCGGTCTTCGGCCCTTCCGGCAGCGGTAAGTCCTCCCTGCTGCGGGCCGGCCTGATACCCGTACTCCGGCAGACTCAGGACCCGGACCTGCGCCCGGCCGCGATCCGGATCCTGACCCCGGGCGACCGCCCCGCCCGCACCCACGCATCCCTCCTCACACCCGCAGTTCCCGGCGACGGCAGCGCCGGGGCAGACACGTTCGTGATCGTCGACCAGTTCGAGGAGGTCTTCACCCTCTGCCGCGATGCCGCCGAGCGTGTCCGCTTCATCGACCTGCTGCTGGCCGCCCGGCAGCCCGAGAGCCGCTTACGGGTGCTGTTGGCGGTGCGCGGCGACTTCTACGGCCGCTGCGCCGAGCACCGCGACCTGGCCGACGCACTGCGCGACGCCAACCTGCTGGCCGGTGCGATGAGCCCGGCGGAACTGCGCGACGCCGTCGTCAAGCCGGCCACGGCCGCCGGACTGACCGTGGAACGCGCCCTTACCACCCGGCTGGTCAAGGAGGTCGCCGATGCGCCGGGCGGGCTGCCCCTGCTGTCCCACGCGTTGCTGGAGACCTGGCGTCGGCGCCGCGGAAAGACACTGACCATGGCGGGGTACGAGGCGGCCGGATGCCTGGACGGCGCGATCGCCAAGACCGCCGAGAAGGTCTACGGCCGGTTCACCGAGGGCCAGGCAGCTGCCGCCCGCCGGGTGTTGCTGCGGCTGATCGCCCCTGGTGAGGGCACGCCCGACACCCGCCGTCCCGTCGAGCGTGCGGAACTGCCCGGCACCGGACGGGAGGAGACCGCCCAGGTGGTGGAGGCACTCGCGGGGGCGCGGCTGCTCACTCTGGACGGCGACACGGTCGAGATGGCCCACGAGGCCCTGATCACGGCCTGGCCCCGGCTGCGCAGGTGGATCGAGGAGGACCGCGAACGCCTGCGTCTGCACCGGGCGTTGACCGAGGCAGCCCAGGCCTGGCAGGAACTGAACCGCGAGAAGGGCGCCTTGTACCGGGGAAGCCGGCTCGCCGTCGCTCAGGAACACTTCGGCGGCGTACCGCGCGAGGACCTGACCGACCTGGAGCACGCCTTCCTCGACGCCAGCCGCGCCCACGAACAGAAGGGCCGTCGCCGTTACCGGCTGGTGCTCACCGCAGTCACCGCCGCCCTGTGCCTCGCACTCGTCGCCGCCGGCCTGGCCGTGCGGCAGTGGCAGAGCGCGGTCACCGCCCAGCACCTGGCCCAGTCCCGGCAACTGGCCGCCCAGTCCGGCGCACTGCTGGACTCCGAACCCGACCTCGCCGCACTGCTCGCCGTCCACGCGTATCGCACCAGCCCGACGCGCGAAGCCACGGCCGCCCTGTACGCCGCTGCCGCACTACCGCTGCGTAAGCGCCTGACCGGCGGCACCAAGCCCGTGGACGCCATCGCCCTCAGCCCGGACGGACGCACTGTCGCCGCCAACAGCCGAGACGGCAAGGTGCGGATCTGGGATCTGCCTGAAGGCCGGCTGCGGCACACGTTCGCCGGCTACGACGGCGGCAACATCGCGGCGTTCAGCCCCGACGGACGCACCCTCGCCATCACTGCCGTCGCTGCCGACGACGTGGTGGTGGCCCTCCTGGATCCGGTCACCGGCAGGAAACTCAGAACCTTCACCATCCCCGACGGTGCGGTACGCGGCATGGCTTTCAGCCCTGACGGTCGTACCGTGGCCGCCTCCTCCGTAAGTGCCGTACGGGTATGGGACGTCGCCACCGGTCGCAAGCGGCACAGCTTCACCAGACTCGTCGACCCGCGTGCGGTCGCCTTCGGCCCTGACGGACGTACCGTCGCCGTGGTGAACGGCGGACGGGTGCGGGTGTGGGACCTGGCCACCGGCCGCACCCGGACCGCCAACGACGACCAGATTGAGGGCGAGGCGGTGGGCTTCAGCCCTGACGGCCGGACATACGCGGCTGTCCGCGCCGACGGTTCGGTGCAACTGCGGGAGACGGCGACTGGCATCGTCCGGCGCACCATCAGGGACAGTGCCAGCGGGTTGGACGGAATGGCTTTCGCTCCGGACGGGCGGACCCTCGCCATCCCCGGCCGTGAGGGCACGGTACGACTGTGGGACACCGCCTCCGGCACTGAGCTGGCCACCGTGACCGCCGGTCACCACGGACGCGGGGCCATGAAAGTGGCCCTCAGCGCGGACGGCCGGACCCTGGTGACCGGCAGCAACGGGGGCCCCGACGTCCGCATCCACCGACCAACTGTTGATCGCCCGCAGACCACTCTGTCAGGCCATGCTGACACCTCTGTCTCCGACTTGGCATTCAGTCCGGACGGACGCTCGGTGGCCACGGTTCACCAAGGGCCGCCCGGCCGTGGGTCGGCACAGCTCTGGGATGTCAGTACGGGCGACCGCGAAGCCACACTGGCGCTCGACACCGACTCAGCACTCCAGGGAAAGCAACTGCGCGACCCGGTTTCCCGCCTCAGGGTTGTGGGGTTCGGCCCGACCGGGCGCGCTCTGGCTGTCTGGGCCACCAAGAAGAGGGTGATTGATGTCCGGGACGTTGCCACGGGCCGCCTTCGTCAAAGCCGTGCCCTGGGGGCCATCTACACGGCGGTCTTCAGCCCCGACGGGATGCGGCTGGCCATCGTCGGCTGGGAGGGATCGGTGCGGATCTGGCACCTTTCAACCGGCGCGCTGCACACCATCCGCACCGGCCGCGACCGACCCGTAAGGGCGGTGGCATTCGCCCCGGACGGCCGCACACTCGCCGTCGTTCACGTCGAGGCCCGCGGCGGCGACCAGCTCACGCTGCTCGACGCCGCCAACGGCCGTACACAGCACACCATCGAGGCGAGTGCCAGGAGCTCACAGTCCCTTGCGTTCAGCCCAGATGGGCACACCCTGGCCACAGCGAGCGGCTACAGCGGCTTGGTGAAGACATGGGACGCGCGTACCGGTCAGCTCCGAGACAGCTTCAGTGTCAGCACCGAGGTGGCGTCGCTGACTTTCAGCCCCGACGGACGCACCTTGGCCGCCGGCAGCGCAAGAGGAGTCCAGCTGTGGGACCTCGCCACCAGCCAGATCCGAACCACCCTGCCGACCAGCTCGCCCGCAGCAGTGGCGTTCAGCCCGGACGGACGCACTCTGGCCATCAGCACGGGCGACTCCGTCGGGCTGTGGAAGGTCGACCTGCCCGACCCGGCCCGCGCGATCCGGAACATCTGCGAGGCCGTCGGCAAAACTCTCACCCCCCTGGAAGGGTCCCGATATCTGCACGACCGGTCCGCCGAAACCGGCTGTCAGCCGCCCGCGCGACAGGAACCGAGGCATCGGCCTTCGGCTCACCAGTATCCCGCCGATCCGCGGCGTCGTGCCCCCGCGGTCCCTTCGGTGGCGTGCCACGTGGTGAAAGGGGACCCTGGATGCAGGGGCACGTGATGGAGGCGCACCTCATGGCCGAGACCAGCACAGATCACAAGGCTCACACGCCGTTCCTTTCCCGCCCCGGCGTACGCCGCCTCGCACCGTTCGTTCTGATCACCGCGATCGCTCTGGTCTTCATCTTCGAGAACCGCACGAGCGTCGAGATCCGCCTTCTCATCCCAGAAGTGACCATGCCGCTGTGGGGTGCCCTTTTGATCGCCTGGGGCCTCGGCATGCTGGCCTGCGCCTTTACTGTGCGTCGACGCCCGAACCGGCATTCACGACGACCGCGGTAAGTAAGGACGCCTGAACCGAGTATGTGACGGGGCTCACGCCGAAGGGAAAACCGGCGGTCCGGGCCCGGCGTCTAGCCGGTGTGAGATCAGTCAGGAAGGCACCGGGCGAGCTGGACGAGGAGCGTCTCGTCCGGCTGGTGGCCAAGGGGGACCGCGCGGCGTTCGAGGAGCTGTACCGGCGCACCGCACCGTGGATGGCGGTGCGGCTGCGCCGTCGCTGTGCCGACGAGCAGATCGTCGCCGAGGTCATGCAGGAGACGTATCTGGCGGTGTGGCGAGCGGCGGGCGCGTTCGCGGGGGCCTCGGTGGGCGGGACCGCTGCCGGATGGCTGTGGACGATCGCGGCACGCCGCCTCGTCGACGCCTTCCGGCGCAGGGCCCACCATGCCGAGCCGCCGCCGGCCGCCGCTCTCCCCGACGCGGCGCCCGCCGCCGAGGAGGAGGCGCTCGCGGCGACCGTCGGCGGGGATGTCGGTGACGCCCTGCGGCGCCTTGCACCGGAACTCAGGCAGGTACTGCAGGCCATGGTGCTCGACGGGTTGTCCGTCCGGGAGACCGCGGTCCTGCTCGGGCTGCCCGAGGGCACGGTCAAGACCCGTGCCCGCCGGGCTCGGATCGCGATGCGGAGGGCGCTGGCATGAGTGTGGAACACGCGTCGATGCGGGTCATCGAGGGTTACGCGCGCGGCGGCACGGACCTCGCCGCCGACGAGGTGTGGGCTGTGGAGGCCCATCTGGAGGCGTGCCGGGTGTGCCGTGACCGGCTGTCTGCCGCCGTCGGTGCCGAGGTGCCCGCCGTGGCGTCGCTGGTCGACACCGTATGGTCCGGCCTCGAACCCCAGCTGGCGGTCACCGCCACGATGCCGCACGGACGGCGCTGGTCGGCGCGGCTGTCGAGATGGATGACGCCCACGATGGTGCCGTGGCTGGCCATGGTCGTGGGCGTGACACTGCTCGCGCTGCTGCTCGACCTGGCCGACACCGGCTCCGGCTACGGTTCCGGTTCCGGCGAGGTGTCGCTGGTGCTGCTGTTCGCGCCGGTCCTGCCCGTGCTCGGCGTCGCGGCGTCGTGGTCGCGCGGTCTGGACCCGGCGTACGAGCTGACGGCCTCGGTGCCCAGGGCCGGTCTCTATCTGGTGCTGCGGCGCACCGCGTCCGTGCTCGGCGTGGTCGTCCCCGCGCTGCTGGTCGGCGGATGGGTGACGGGGGTGATGGTGGCCCAGTGGCTGCTGCCCTGTCTGGCCTTCACCGCGACGACCCTGGCGCTCGGCGGTGTCATCGGTGTGACCCGTGCCGCCGTCGTGCTGGCCGGCGTGTGGGCCGCCGTGGTCGTGGCGCCGACCCTGGCCGCCAGCCGTATGACCTTCGCCCTGCAGACGGGTGTTCTGCCTGTGTGGGGGCTGATCCTCGCGCTCGGCATCGGTGTCGTCATCGCCCGCAGGGGCGCGTACGCCGTGCTGGGAGCCCATCGATGACCATCGGAAAGGAACACCACATGACGTCCGCGGTGAGCGCGGCCGACATCGCACCGACGGCGTACGCCTGGGAGATCCAGGCCACCGGGCTGAAGGTCAAGGTCGGCAGGAAACGGATGGCCGTGGACGGGCTCGACCTGTCGCTGGGCACCGGAGTGCACGGTCTGCTCGGACCCAACGGGGCGGGCAAGACCACCCTCATCCGGGCGCTGGCCACCGTGCTGCGCCCTACCGAGGGCACCCTGGAGCTGCTCGGCGAGTCCGCGGGCGGCATGGGCGAGCACCGGGCGCTGCGCCGCCGGATCGGCTATCTGCCGCAGGAGTTCGGTTACTACAAGCGCTTCACGGTGCGTGAGTTCGTCGAGTACATGGCGTGGCTGAAGGAGGTGCCGAAGGCGGACATACCGGCGGCGGTGCAGCGCGCCGTGGAGCGGGTGGGTCTGGCGGACCGCGCCGACGACCGGATGAAGTCGCTGTCGGGCGGCATGGTGCGGCGGGTGGGCATCGCCCAGGCCATCGTCAACGACCCGACGATCCTGCTCCTCGACGAACCGACGGTCGGCCTGGACCCGGCACAGCGGCTGCGCTTCCGCGAGCTGCTGCAGGAGCTGGGCCAGGACACGTGCGTGGTCGTCTCGACCCATCTGGTCGAGGACGTCGCTGCCGCCTGCACCGACGTGGTGCTCTTCGCCGAGGGCCGGCTGGTCTTCCAGGGCACTCCGGACGAACTGGCCGCGGCGGGCGGCCCCGAGCATGTGGGCGACAGCCCGCTGGAACGCGGCTACTCGGCGCTGCTCCTCAACCCCGAGCAGACCAGGGGGACTTGGTGAACGTCCGTGTCCTGCGCATCGAGCTGAGGCGCTCCGTCGCCCCGTGGGCCGGCGCCGTGGTCCTGACGACGGCACTGGCGTTCCTGTACGTGGTGGGCGCCGGGTGGGGCACCACGGCCTGGACTGTCCAGTGGACGTCCCTGGCCCTGTGGACCCGCGGCATGCTGTTCTACCTGTGGCCGCTGGCCGTGGGGCTCGGAGCGCTGCAGGGCATGCGCGACCACCGCTCGAAGATGTCCGAGCTGCTGACGAGCACACCGAGGCCCGCCCGGCACCGCGCGGCCACGCTCGCGGGCACGACGGCGATCACGCTGGCCTCGGCCTGGGCGCTCCTTGTCCTTGTGGGCGGGGTCCAGGTGCTCGCCAACACCGGGTACACGCACCTCGGGTGGCTGCCGATCTCGCTGGTGGGGGCACTCTCCCTCGTCGCGGGTGCCGTGCTGGGCATGGGGGCCGGGCGTGCCCTGCCGTCCGTGCTCACCCCGCCGCTGCTGGCCATGGGCGCCTTCGTGTTCACGGCCCTCATGCACATGTCGCTGGGCCGGACGGAGACGACCACGGCGGAGGGGGTCTCGACCACGGAGCCGAACCAGGTCTCGCTGCTGTCACCGGCGGTGCAGGAGGTGCGCGACGTGCTCGTCACGCTCTCCGCCTCCGTGCACGTCGGACAGACGATCTGGCTGCTCGGCCTGGCCGCGGCCGGCTTCGCGCTGCTGGTCGCCGCGACTCCGCGCACCCGGCTGATCGCCCTGACACCCGCTCTGGCGGGCGCGGCGCTCGCCCTGCTCGTCCTTCCCTCCGACCCACGCCGGATCCATGTCGTCGACGAGGCCGCCGCGGAGTTGGTCTGCGATGGCCCGGTGTGCGTGACCAAGACGCAGCAGGCACGGCTCGCCGACCTGGCGGGTCCCGGTAAGGAGGCGCTGCGCCTGCTGCACGGTGCGCTGGGCAGCCAGGCACCGGTCTCAGTACGGGAGAACGCCGCCGTACTGCCGGAAGGCTCCACGCCGCAGTGGTCCCGCAAGACCGTGCTCTTCGACTTCGACGACGACCTCATCGCCGCCGCGAAGGGCGGGGAGCTGACCTGGGCCCTGATCGCCAAGGGCATGGTGCCGGGGTGCACCCCCGTCGGCTGGAGCGGCGCGGGAGACGGCGCCGCGCAGACCGTCGCCGTGGGCTGGGTCCTCGGGGACCTCAGGTCGCTGCCCGGCACGACGTCAGCAAGTCTGGGCGGCGGGGTCGACGCCGAGGCCCGCCCGATCTGGAAGGAACTCAAAGCGCTGCCGCCGGCCGAACAGCTCTCGCGGATCAACGCGATGCGCGCCGCCGCGCTCTCCTGCGAGGGCGACGTGTACGAAGCGCTGAAAGGCGGTGCGTCCGGGTGAGATGGCTGATGCTGTACGCGCGCTCGCGTCAGGTACCCGCCTCGCTCGCCGCCGTGGTGATCAGCACGGTGGCGGCGTGGGCACTCGCCCGGGAAGGGGGCGAGGGACCCGGTGATCCGCGGCTGCCCGTGCTCGTCCTCGCTACGGGGACGATGGCAGCCTCGATCGGGCTCAGCGGCCAGGACCTCGCGCTGGACCGGACGGCCGCCATCCGCTGGGTGACCCGCAGAGCGGCGCACGTGCTGCTCGCCGGCGCGGTCGTCGCCGCCGTGCTGCTGACGGCGCAGACGATGGGGGAGTCCATGGCCACCACCGCGTTCGTCGTCCGGGACAGCGCGGGCCTGATGGGACTGGCCGCCCTGGGCGCGGCGCTGTCGGGCGGCCAGTACGCATGGACGCTGCCGTTCGCCTGGCTCTCGCTCTCGCTCCTCGCCCCGCCCGCCACGAGTACGCCGACACAGGTGGCGACCTGGATGCTGCTGCCGCCCGGAACACCGGCGGGCACCTGGGCCGCCCTGCTCCTCTGGGGCGCCGGCACCGCGGCCTACGCCCTCGCGGGACCGAGGCGGTAGCCGGTCCGGGACCCACCCAGGTGAGGTCAGCGCACGTCGACGAAGCCGCCGGCGGAGGTGGCGGCCGGCCCGTCACCGAGCCGGCCTGTGTTCGGCTGGGTACCGGTCGACGACCTACCTCGTAGTGCGGATCGCCGCCGTCACGAGGCCATCCCGTAGCAGGAGCGCACGTCACCGGAAGCCATGTGCACGCGCGCGAATGAACCCTCGAGTTGGAGGTCCGCACCAGCCGAGCCAAGTGCAGAGCCTTCGCACGCAGGCTCTGCCGATCGGTCTTCGACGCCGTGCCCACAGCGTGCCCGAAAGAACGGACAACCGCGGTCAACTGCGGTTCGACCGGCCCGGAGCAGCATCGTCGACAGCAACCATGGCGCCCCCCATCGCCCGCAAGACCACCTCTGGCCAGCCCGGCAGGCCTCAGCGACCGCCCCGCCGGTAGTTTGCATCGAGGGGTCGTGGCACGGTCCCCGGGCCGTGCCACTCGCGTGCCAGAACGCACGGGGGTTCACGGGGAACCCGGTTCGCCAGGGCGATACCGCCGGCTTGTTCCCAAGGCAGGGAATCCGCAGGTCACGCCCGTGATCGCCCAGCCTCGCCCCTAAAGCGGTCGTCGGATCCGCAACACGCCCATGTGTCAGTCTTCGCCTACCTGGAGCAAGGCCAGGATCACGCCATTGCCTACGCCGACTACCACACCATCGAACGAGAACCGGGAAACGGGGCTCCACTTATGACCCGTATCGGATGGTTCGATGTTCGTCCACCACATGGAGTCCCATCCCATCAGTCTCATCACTCGCTCAGCAGCGTGAAGGGCGTGCTCGCGGTCACGACGCAGCCGACCGGGGAAGACCAGATCACCAGCGGACAAGTAGGTCATGACGGTCAGAGCCTCTTGTCTGCTGATGACCTTCAGAGCGCCGCTGATGTCGGCAGGAGAGGCAGGCCCCCGCGCGCCTTCGATCGCGTAGGACGCCCATGCTTCCTGTGCATGGAGGACCAAGCCGTACACATGCTCCTCGATGGAGCCCGCGTCGCCTCTCTCAACCCGACTGAAGACGCCGTCCTCCTTGGCGAGCGAGTCGAGTAGCACTCGGAGGTCCGCCATGGTCTGCACACCCCCATGGTCCCATGTGATCTCGGCGCCAGATCAAGGCAGGGGCCACGTCGGCGGCATGTCCGCCCGTCTCATTTTCCGTCTCACTCAGCCCAGTTCACGACCGCTCAGCCGAGGCCACGAACCCGACCAGACACAGAGTCCGGTCACCCATGACCCAGGTGAACGCCAATGCACGCAGCCCAGCGCCCCACCAACACAGTTGGAAGGCATGCTGGCCGGCTGTCGCATATCGCCTCGCCCGACGGCCCCCGCCTCCGTATGGTCTGCGCCGGGGACGAGGTTGGACAACGGCACGAGCTGTGCGGGGAGCTGGGGGACGGTGAGCAGGAGACGCTATGTGGCCAGAGGGGTGCCGGGCGGCTACCGCATCTGGGACAACCGAGGCCGTCGATGGTGGGGCGATCTCTACGAGTTGTGCCCCGACGACCTCTTGGCCGAGCTCAATGGTCAGGCGGACCCAGCTCGGATCACCGCCCTAATGAAGCGCTACCGGGCGCAGAAGCGATAGGCACCACCGAGTGCTGGACGACGACGGCAGGCACCACAAGCGCACCAGAACGCGCGGGGAGCCACGGAGAACCACGGGGAAAGCGGCCAAGCTCCACGAGACCGTGCCCGACCATTCACCCCAGGTCAGGACTGGAGCCGAGCGCAAATGATCGCAGCTTTCCCAGCTGAGAGCGCGAGTTCGATTCTCGTCACCGCAGCGGGCACGTGCCGTTGGAGGGCGTCCCACTCGGAGGGGCCGCTGGAACGCGGCCTTGTCTTTACCAGGGTGGCGTCGGGATTTCCCGTCTTCCACTGATTCCGGCGTCTACCACTGCCAGAGCGACTACGGTCCCGGCGCAGCGGCGCTGCGCAGCGCCGTTTTCCTCGTCATGGGAGTTCGGTTTGGACGGCCAACCAGCATCACCGGCAGCAGAGTTCGCGGTATACGAGGCCGCGGCCGAGATGACAGCGGACGAGATCGACGAGACGCTGTCCGCCATGGCCCGCGCCTCGACCGCCCTTCTCCAGGAGTGCGAGGCTGCGCAACAGCGCATGGAGGAATGGGACGACCTCAGCGAAGCCGAGATCCGGGACCGCGCGGGGCACCCGAGCTTGCCCTACCGCCCGGAGCGCGTACTGCTGTCGATCCGTCTCCAACTGGCCACCGACTCTGCGAAGAGATACCGGGATGCCGCGCGCGAGTTCGTCAGCTGGTGGACCGATGTGGCGATGGCGGCGTGGAAATCCTCGGTGCTCGGCACGCCCATCGTGCGGGCACGCGTGGGTGGGGCGGCGCCGGGCACTCTGATGACCAAGGAGGAGCTGGCTCTCCTGCCCACGGTGGACGAGCACACACGTCAGCTCTTGGACTTGAGCGCGTTCCTGGGCGTGCCGAACGGGACAGGCGACGCCCCGATCCTCCCCGACGACGAGCCGGAGGCCAGGCGACAACGCCTCTGGGGCGACTTCTGGATCGAGCACCGCATCCCGGCTCTCCCCGAACCACAGGAGTTGGACCTCCTCCTGGCCCGTACGCCGGAACATGCCGCGGAACGCCTGCGAACTACTGCCGAGGCAGTGATCCGAGCGGCTTTGGCGGGACAGCGCATCTCGGAGATGGAGGACAACGAGGGTCCTTGGACCTCGACCGAAATGGCCGAGTACGACCGCCTTTCGGAACAGTTGAGCAGCGTGACCACCCGCCTCGCCGACTTCGCGCAGGCGATCTCCATGAGCCTGCCCGAAGTGCGTGCCGCGCACAGCGGCCGAAGCGACGATCGCGGCTGATCCGCCGATCCTGTTGCTGAAACGCGTTGCCGGCAGTCAGGCATCGAGTCCCCGAATCCACACTGGCGACCGAGCGAGATATAATCGATGGCGTCAATGATATCCATGGAGGTGCACGCGTGAGCCGAACCGTGATCGACCTCGACGATCAGCTGGTCGCCGAGGTGGCCAAGGCCCTCGGCACCAGCACCAAGAAGGAGACGGTGAACACCGCGCTGCGTGAGGTGCTCGAGAACCGGCGGCGGGCCCTGGCGCTCACCCGCCTGCGGGCGTCAGCGGAAGAGGGCGCCTTCGACCTCGATCTCTTCGAGGACAAGGGGAACTACCGCCGGTGAACGCCGCGCAGTACCTCATCGACACCAGCGCCCTCGCGCGCATGCTGCGCGGCGACGCCGAGCCGTACGGATGGGACCAGGCGGCAGCCGCCGGGCTCATCGCCACCTGCCCCATCACCGAGCTGGAGTTCTTCTACAGCGCACGTTCCGCCGCCGACCGCGCACAAGGCATCGAAGACATGCGCCTGCTCTTCGGCTGGGTGCCGGTCGACGACCGTGCCTACGACCGCGCCTGGCGGGTCCAGGATGTCCTCACCCAGCGCGGACAGCACCGCAGCGCCGGAGCCGTCGATTTGGTGGTGGCCGCCACCGCCGAGTTGCAGGGGCTGACTCTTCTGCACCGTGACCGGGACTTCGAGTGCATCGCCTCCGTCACCGGACAGGCACTCCAGTGGTACGGCCCTGAAGCCGGCAAGTGAGCCAGGTACAGGCGAGATGCTTCGCCGGATGGCTCTGCACTCGCGTAGCGCTCTCCGAGCTGGACATGCAAGCCAGCCGACCGAGAGCAGAGCGCAGTGAGGCCGGGGTTCGATCGCGCCGCCGGGCAGTGATCATCGGCGCGAGGTCCTTCAGTTCCGGCGGCTTCGACGGTGTCGCCATCCACTGGGGGTGTCCTGGATGACCACCATGAACCCGCGCCGCCAGCCGCCGGCGGATCGAGCATGACGGTCATCATGGGGATCTGCTTGCCGTACGGCAGCCGGCTCAGCGACACCGGCCCCGCGCCGCCGGGCCGGTCCGCATCTGCGCGCAGTAGGTCAGAGGTCCCCGGGGTCAGGCCACCGCGTTCAACAGGTCGGCCAGGACGTCGGGTCGTTCCAGGGCGATGAAGTGGCCTGCGTCGGGGACCTGGGTGAAGTCGGCGGCCGGAAGCAGTTGCTTGTTGGCTTGCCGGTCCGAGGGCCGGGACCAGTCCTTCTCCCCGTAGACGAGGTGGACGGGCGCCTTGACCTCGCGGTAGCGCGAGCGGGCGGCGATGAGGCTGGGCAGGCTCTGGTACACGGCCCGGGCGACGGTCGGGTAGCCGGGGCGGCTGCCCACTTGGAGGAGCTCGTCCACGTAGTCCTCCCGCAGTGCGCTCTTGTCGCCGAGCCCGCCCTGCAGGATCTTGCGGAGGGCCGGCTTGGGCTCCACCCCGGCGATCACGGGGCCCACGCCGGGCGCGAGGACACCGCTGACCACCACACGAGCGAGAAGGCTCGACCGGGCGATGCCGCCGCGGAAGTCGTACGTGTTCACCGCGACGACACGCCGTACCCGCTCCGGCAACTCAGCCGCGGTGGTCAGGGCGAGCACCGCACCCATGGACTCCCCGGCCAACGTCACGTCGTCGAGGTCGAGTTCGGTGAGGAGCCGCTCGACGCCCGCGCGCATGGCCGGCTCGTCGTAGGACGCGCCGGGCACGATCTCGGAGTAGCCCATCCCCGGCAGGTCGAGGGCGTACACGGTGTACCGGTCCGCGATCAGCGGGATGAGGTGGCGGAAGTGCTCGGCCTGGGTGCGCACGGTGTGCAGCAGGACCAGAGGGGCGCCGGTGCCCGCCTTGAGGTAACGCAGCGTTCCCTCGCGGCCGCCCGATCCCGCACGCGGGGCGATGGTGTGGCTGGTGGTCCCCGGAATGTGAATCGTGGGACGTGACTCGTGGCTGGGCATCTCGCCGACTCCTTGGGTGTGAAGGGGTTTCTTCGCCAACTGGGCGTACAGCGCCGCCAGGTCGCCGGCGAGGCCCGCCTCGACCTGCCGTGAGATGTCGTCGGCGAGCACCGAACGGTCCTGACTCTCTCCGAAGAGCGAGAAACCGATCGGTTTCCATCAACGTAAACCGATCAGTCTCAAGGCGCAAGCCCGGCAGAGCCCCGGGTCCACCGACTCTCACTTGCGCCCCGGAAACCGATCTGTTTCCCTATGTGGAAACAGATCGGTTTCCAGCCGATCGTCGGTCCATGACCAGTGACTAAGGGGAAAAGTGAGTACCACCTTCGACCGCGGGGCGCCCGCCTCCGGGAAAACAGACTCGGGCCGCCGCGGCTCACATGCCGTGCGCTGGTGGGTGCTCGTCGTGCTGGGCGTGGCGCAGCTCATGGTCACGCTCGATGCGACCGTCGTGAACATCGCGCTACCCGAAGCGCAGCATGACCTCGGATTCAGCGACGGCAGCCGGCAGTGGGTCATCACGGGGTACGCCCTGGCGTTCGGCAGCCTACTGCTGCTCGGGGGCCGACTCGGTGACCTGTTCGGCCGACGTACGACCTTCGTGACCGGCCTGACCGGTTTCGCGGTCGCCTCCGTCGTCGGCGGCGCGGCCGGCAGCTTCGAGATACTCGTCGCGGCACGCGTGGCCCAGGGCCTCTTCGCCGCGCTGCTCGCGCCCGCGGCGCTCTCCCTGCTCAGCGTGACCTTCACCGACCCGGCCGAAAGGCCGAAAGCCTTCGGCATCTTCAGTGCGTTGTCCGGTGCGGGCGCCGCGGTCGGACTCCTGCTCGGCGGCATGCTCACCGAATGGGCGTCGTGGCGCTGGGTGATGTACGTGAACGTCATCTTCGCGGGCGTCGCGCTGGTCGGTGCGCTGCTGTTGCTGGCCAAGCCCGTGGTCACCGAGCGACCCAAGATCGACATTCCTGGCGCCGTCGTGGTGAGCGCCGCGCTGTTCGGCATCGTCTACGGGTTCGCGCACGTCGAATCCACCAGCTGGACCGACCCGGTCGCCCTCGGCTCCATGATCAGCGGCGTGGTGCTGCTCGCGGTGTTCGCCTGGCTGGAGCTCAGGGTCGCGCATCCGCTGCTGCCGCTGCGAGTCGTGCTGGACCGGACCCGGGGTGGTTCGTTCCTGGCCGTGTTCGTCCTGGGCATGGGGATGTTCTCGATCTTCCTGTTCCTGACCTACTACCTGGAGGCCAGCATCGGCTACTCGCCGATCGAGGCCGGCTTGTCCTTCCTGCCGATGGTCGGGGGCATCGTCGCCTCGTCGACCACGGTGCCGTCGCTGCTGCTGCCCCGGGTCGGCCCGAAGGTCGTGGTCAGCGCGGGCTTCCTGGTCTCCGCATCCGGCATGGCCCTGCTGACCCGGCTCACGCTGGACAGCGGCTACGTCGCCGACATCATGCCGGGCATGATCCTGCTGGGTCTCGGTATCGGTGCGGTGATGACCACCGCGTTCCAGGGTGCGACCGCGGGCGTGCACCACGAGGACGCGGGCGTCGCCTCGGCTCTGATCAACACCAGTCAGCAGGTGGGCGGCTCGATCAGTACGGCACTGCTGACCACCGTCGCCTCATCGGCCGCGACCGACTACCTGTCCTCGCACAAGCCGGGCGCGCTGACCGTGGCGCAGGCCGGGGTCGAGAGCTACACGGCCACCCTGGCGTGGGGCGCCGGGATCTTCGTGGTCGGTGCGGTGCTCACGGCGTTCCTGATGCCGAATTCAGCCCTGGCGCCGTCGGAGGGTGAGCCTGTGATCGCCCACTGAGCCTGAATCCACCGTGGCGAGCAATGCCCTGCGCCCCGGTCATCGCCGATCGAGGGCACGCACGAGGTGGGCTGGATTTCCGAGGGCCGGTGGACACACACGCCGGCCCTCGGGGGTGCCACCGGGGAAGTCACAGCAGCTCACCGCAACGCCGCCCGGCTTCTACCGCTTCCGCTCAGCGCCTCATCGTAAACCGATCGGTTTCCAATGGGCCGGAATCGAGTTAACCTCGCCATATGACCACCGAAGCAATGCCGAGCTCCCGAGAGCGACTGCTGGAGGCAGCGGCCACGCTCACCTATCGCGACGGCGTCAACATCGGCGTCGACGCGCTGTGCAGGGCGGCGGGGGTGTCCAAGCGCTCCATGTACAAGCTGTTCGAGAGCAAAGGCGAACTGCTGGCGGCGAGCCTGGAGGAACGCGCCTCCGCCTATGTGACGGCACTCCTTCCCGCGGCGCACGACAACCGTCCACCCCGCGAGCGGATCCTGCACGTCTTCGAACAGGCGGAGGCGCAGGCGGGTGCACCCGACTTCCAGGGCTGCCGGTACCTCGTCGTGCAGATCGAGCTCAAGGATTCGAGCCACCCCGCGAGCCGGGTGGCCCGTCGGGTCAAGGAGAACCTGACGGCCTTCTTCCACGCCGAGGCCGAACAGGGCGGGGCGAGCGACCCGGACCTGCTGGCCCGGCAGCTGATCCTGGTCTTCGACGGCGCCAGCGCCCGTGCGGGAATCAAAGCCGACACGCAGGCCGGGCTCATCGCGCCCACCGTGGCCACCCTGCTGGATGCGGCGGACATGCGCTGACGCATCGCGTGACGAGCAGCTGCGGCGAGCGATGCGCTCGGTGAGTCGCAGCCGACCCCCGGCGACCGAGCAACTCCCATGACTCCCAGGCCAGTTGCCTGGCCGAGGGCCGGCACCACGGCCTGACTCGCGCGCTGAGCCCTGATCGCCTGGCGATCGATCATCGCCGGCGTCCGCGAGGAACCCGATCGACGGTCCGGAGGAGAGGCTCGGCGCTTGGGCTTGCGCGTTGGACTTGCGGGTTGGGCCTGCGCGTTGGGCTTGCACGTTGGGCTTGCGCGCGAAAACCGATCGGTTTACGGTGGTGAAACTGATCGGTTTCTCGCCCGTGGTGGCGAGCCTCGTACCCGCATCCCCAGGAGCACGGATGACTACCGCGCGCGACACCGAGGGACAACCCACTCCTCCCCGGCTTCCGGCGAAGCTGGCGGCCCACCCGTCGGTACAGGCCGTACTCGCCCGGCGCGCGGCCGGTGACGTCGCGCGCCCGCCGGCGGTGATCGACGCGGCCTGGCTGCGCGAGCTGTGCCTGACGGCCGGGGCGGACGACGTCGCCGCGGTCAGCCTGGACCACCCCGACCTGGCCGGTGAGCGCGAGCACGTACAGTCCGCGCTGCCCGGCACCCGCACCCTGATCGCGATGGCGGTCCGGATGAACCGCGACAACTGCCGCTCCCCCGCCCGCAGCGTGGCCAACCAGGAGTTCCACCAGGCCGACGAGCAGGCCAACCATGCCGCCCGCAGCGTCACCCAGGCCCTCCAGGACGCCGGACACCGCGCGCTCAATCCGTCCGTCGGCTTCCCCCAGGAGATGGACCGCTTCCCCAGTGAGCGGATCTGGGTGGTGGCGCACAAGACGGTCGCGGTGGCCGCCGGGCTCGGTGTGATGGGCCTGCACCGCAACGTCATCCACCCGAAGTTCGGCAGCTTCATCCTGCTCGTGACCGTCCTGGTGGACGCGGAGGTGAGCGAGTACGGGCAGGCGCTGGACTACAACCCGTGCATCGACTGCAAGTTGTGCGTCGCCGCCTGCCCCGTCGGCGCCATCGCAAAGGACGGCGCCTTCGACGCGCTGGCCTGCACCACGCACAACTACCGGGAGTTCATGAGCGGGTTCACCGACTGGGCGCAGACCGTGGCCGACAGCGAGGACGCCGCCGACTACCGCTCCCGGGTCAGCGATTCCGAGAACGCCTCGATGTGGCAGAGCCTGTCCTCACCCCCCGGCTACAAGTCCGGCTACTGCCTCGCCGTCTGCCCCGCCGGCGAGGACGTCCTGGGCCCGTACCTGGACGACCGCAAGACGTTCATGGACACCGTGCTGCGACCGCTCCAGGACAAGAAGGAGACGCTGTACGTCCTGCCCGGCTCCCACGCGCAGGAGTACGCCCAACGCCGCTTCCCCCACAAGCCCGTCAAGGAAGTCACCGGCGGCTGGCATCCCCCGGCGAGGCGCTCCGCGTCCACCGACCGAGAGACGCGTACGTCATGAGCGGCAGCCACCCCTTCCACAACCCCGGAAACCGATCGGTTTTCTTTTCATCCGCTTCGGGTTAACCTCGCGGTATGACCACCGAAGTGAAACTGAGCCCCAGGGAGCGACTGCTCGAGGCAGCGGCCACGCTCACCTACCGCGACGGCGTCAACATCGGCGTCGAGGCGCTGTGCAAGGCGGCCGGGGTGTCGAAGCGCTCCATGTACCAGCTGTTCGAGAGCAAGGACGAACTCCTGGCAGCAAGCTTGAAGGAGCGCACCTCCGCCTACGTGGCGACTCTCCTGCCTGCGACGGACGACGGCCGGTCACCCCGCGAGCGGATCCTGCACGTTTTCGAGCAGGTGGAATCGCAGGCAGGGGCGCCCGAGTTCCGAGGCTGCCGGTACCTGGCCGTGCAGATCGAACTCAAGGACCAGAGCCACCCCGCGAGCCGGGTCGCCCATGAGGTCAAGGCGAACCTGACCGCCTTCTTCCGCGCCGAGGCCGAACAGGGCGGAGCAAGCGATCCCGATCTGCTGGCCCGGCAGCTCAGCCTGGTCTTCGACGGCGCGAGCGCCCGCGCGGGAATCGGAGCCGACAAACTTCCGGGGCTTGTGGCGCCCACAGTGACCACGCTGCTCGACGCGGCGGGCGTGCGCTGACACGTCACCCGTCCAGAACACTGCATCAGGAGCGTTTCGGGGCGAGGACTTGCACGCTGAAACCGATCGGTTTACGGTAGGGGAAACCGATCGGTTTCGAACGAGCGCGGGAGTCCATGATGACGACAGATCGGCCGGTGGCACTCGTGACGGGTGCGTCATCCGGCATCGGGAAGGAAACCGCGCTCGCACTGGTCGCAGCCGGATTCGACGTCGTAGGCACAAGCCGTGACACCTCGCGCGTCGCCCCGCTCGGCGGTGTGACGTTCCTCGGGCTCGACGTGGCCAGTGACGCCTCGGTCGCCGCGGCGGTCCAGGAGGTGAGCGAGCGGTTCGGGCGGATCGACGTCCTGGTCAACAACGCCGGCGTCGGCTCGATGGGTGCGGCGGAGGAAACCTCCGTCGAGCAGGCACAGTCCGTCTTCGACACCAACGTCTTCGGGGTCATGCGCATGGTGAACGAGGTCCTGCCGCACATGCGCGCTCAGCGACGCGGGCGCGTCATCAACATCTCGTCCGTGCTCGGGTTCCTGCCC
Source organism: Streptomyces sp. NBC_00457 (assembly GCF_036014015.1). Taxonomy (NCBI): domain Bacteria; kingdom Bacillati; phylum Actinomycetota; class Actinomycetes; order Kitasatosporales; family Streptomycetaceae; genus Streptomyces; species Streptomyces sp. NBC_00457. The sequence goes on from NZ_CP107905.1 coordinate 5,239,296, forward strand.
CAGCCCTACATGGCCGCCTACGCCGCCTCCAAGCACGCGATCGAGGGCTACACCGAGTCCCTGGACCACGAGATCCGTGACCACGGCGTCCGGGCGCTCATCGTCGAACCCGCCTACACCAGGACCGGGTTCGAGGCCAACAGCGCGAAGCCCGACACTCCCCTGCACGCGTACGCCAAGCAGCGGCAGACCGTCGACCGCGTCATGGCGGAGGCCGTCAGGAGCGGCGACGCCCCCGCGGTCGTCGCCAAGGCGATCGTGGCGGCAGCGACCGACACGAAGCCGAAGCCGCGCTACACCGCCGGCCCCCTGGCCGGACGCGCACGCATACTGCGCCGCCTCGCTCCCGCCGTGGTATTCGACAAACAGATCCGCAAGATGAACCAGCTGGCCGACTGACGCAGGCCTCCGGACAGCGAAAGGGCCCACCGACTCCGTCGGCGGGGTCACTCATATCGGAACCATCGAACGTCTGCCAGATATAGGACGCCGTCCCGCTCTCCCGCAGCGGATGCAAGTCGGCCAATTCCGGATCGTCCCGGAAACTGTTGAACGCCTCTTCGGACTCCCATTCAACGAGGAACAGGACCTGCCGTTGCGTGAGGGCACCGGCCACCTTGTCCCGGAAGCGGCCGAACGCCACCATTCGGCCACCATAACGCGGAGCCGCTTCGGGCAAGCGGCTGAAATACGCAAGGTATTTCTCCACGTCGACCACGCCGAACATATTCAGGGCCTAAAACTTCTTCTTCTCGGAATTCGCACTCATTGCTAATACCCTCTCCGGTCTCAGAAAACTGGTGTTCACTGCTACTTGGCGAGCTGGGGGTACAGCCCTGCCAGGGCGCCGGCCGCGAGGTCCGTGTCGACGTAGCCGACGTGCAGTCCGGTCACCGCGATGCCACGCGGCTGGAGTTCGAGGCGCAGGGAGTTGGTCTGCGACCACAGGGCGGCCTTGGACGCGCTGTAGGAGCCGCCGAGCGCGATCCAGGACAGCACGGAATGCACGTTGAGGAGGTGGCCGCCGCCGTTGCGCTCGATGACCGGCAGGAAGGCCCGGGCGGCCAGGAGCGGGCCGTAGAAGTTGGTCTCAAACTCCTGGCGTACGTCGTCGACCGGGGAGTCGAGGAAGGACCCACCGACCGACGCGCCGGCGTTGTTGATCAGCACGGTGACGTCCTGCGCCTGTGCGGCGGCGGCCGCCACCGAGGCCGGGTCGGTGACCTCCAGCGCCACCGGGACCGCGTCCGGGTGCGTCACGGTGCGCGGGTCGCGGGCGGGTTCGCGCCCTTCAAAACAGTCACGACTCTCTCCGGAGAACGAGAAACCGATCGGTTTTCAGCGTGGTAAACCGATCGGTTTCACGACGCAAGCTCAACCGCGGCGGTCGGTGGGCAGGCGGGCGTCGCCGCAGGTCGCCAAGCTGCACCATCTGCGCCGCCCGCTCGCGTCGAGGAACAGCCAGCCGCAGTCCTCACTGGGGCAGCTGCGGACCGTGAAGTGCCGTGGATCCGCGAGCAGTTCGCCCGCGCTGCGGGCCACCGCCAAGAGGGGCAGCCGTAAGCCCGCGGAGGGTGCGGGGTGCCAGTGTCCGAGGCCGTCCTCGCCACGGGTGAAGACCGAGTGCCTGGCAGCGTCCTCCACCGTGCCTGCCACCACCTTGAAGGCACGGGCGTCCTCCGGGCCGGTCAGGCAGGTGTACAGGTTCGTACGAAAGCGGCGAGCCTCGGTGAGCGCGGCGGCGGCCTCGTCGGGCTGTCGTAGCGCCTGTTCACGCAGGCGAGTGACCGAGCGCTCCTCGATCAGGTCCATATGGCCGGCCCATACGGCGAGGGTGGCGTAGCCGCGCAGCCACTCCGATCCCGGCAGCCGGTCCTCGCCCCGGCCCCAGCCCGCGTAGGTGTTGCAGAACTCCAGTGCGGGGTGTCCGCTCGTGCTCCATGGCAGCCATTGGTCGTCGACCCGCACGGCGTACACGGGTCCGGGAGGCCGGTCCAGCCGGTGGTCGCCACGCACCATGCGGTCGTGCAGCGTCTGCAGTTCTGCGCCCGGTTCGATGCCGAACTCGGTTACCAGCGCCTTTCGCGTGCCGCGGTACAGCGTGAGGGCATCTGCCTGGCGGCCGCCGCGGTAGAGAGCGGTCATCTGGGCGGCGACCAGCCGTTCCCGCGCTGGATGCTTCTCGACCAGCGGCGTCAGATCCGCCACGACGCGGTCGTGAAGACCCATGATCAGCTGCGCTTCCGCTCGCGATTCCACGGCGGAAAGGCGCAGTTCGTCCAGGGAACCGCCGAGGCGGGTGCGCAGCCGGTCGTCGGCCACGTCGGCGAGCAGCGGGCCCCGCCACAGCCCGAGGGCCTGGTCGTAGAGACGGACTCGCTCCGCGGGATCACCGGCATCCGCCGCCTGCCGGACGAGGACGGTGAACTCCTGGGCGTCGATCGCATGGGGGCCCTGCTCGACGGCGTAGCCGTCATGCCGGGTTTCGACCGGCACTCCGTACGGCTTGAGAGCAGCACGCAGTCGACCTATGTAGGTGTGGAGGGTGCCGCGGGCAGAGGCGGGCCCGTCGCCGTTCCACAGCAGGTCGATGAGGCGCTCGGTCGTCACGGCGCGGCCGGCGTGCAGCAGCAGGACCGACAGCAGGCACCGCTCCTGGCGGCGGCTGCCCACCAGCACCTGTCGTCCCTCGTGGCGGGCGGCGAACGGACCGAGCAACTGGAACTCCATGGCGCTCGGCAGCCTAGGCCACGCCTCGGCCCTGTCGGGCCGGGTGTGCGCGGTCCGTGCCGTGGTCAGGGTTTGGTCAGAGACCGACGTGAGACTGGCAACCGCCTCTTCGGCGAACCTTCCCATCAACCGTCCGACCAGGGAGAGTCATGCGACGAACCGTTCGTCTCGCACCGCTCGTGCTTGCCGCCGTGCTGCTGGGAGCACAGCCCGCGTCGGCCGAACCGGCCGCGTCCGCCGGAGCCGGTACCGGGTGGGAACCCGCACCTTCCGCACCCTGGGACGTCGATGCCGGGCTGCGGTGCGACTTCCCTGTTCACGGCGAGCCCGTCATCGACGAGGTGATGAAGCGCGTGCTGGACACCCACCCCGACGGTGCCGCGAAGCGCGTCGCGTACAAGGGCGATCTGGTCGTACGGGTCACGAACACCGGGACGGGTGCCTTCTACGACGCCGACGCGAGCGGCTCGGCCATCGTCGAGCACCGAACCGACGGCTCTCAGTTCTGGTCCGTGCACGGCCCGGTGCTGGTCGGCATCGGAGAGGGCAAGGGCAACCTGCCGCGCGGCCTCTACATCATCGACGGGGTGTACACCCTCGACATCAGCTCCACCGGGCACAGGACCGTGACCCTGGTGCACGGGACGAAGGACGACCTCTGCTCCCGCATCGACTGACGTCTGCCCGCACCTGCGACACCGGCGCCGCACCTTCGCACAGCGAGGGCTGCGTTTCCCCGTCGGGCTCCTTGGCGTTCTCTCTGCCATAGACCTCTATCCAAGGAAGTCCGACTATGCCCCGTTCTGCGCATATCGCCATGGTTGGCACGCCTCTGATCGACCATGTGCTGCCAAGCCTGGAGATCATCCGTGAGCTGGCGGCCCGCGGTCATCGCGTGACGTACGCCACCGCCGCCCCCGTCGCCGAGCTGATCACCTCCACCGGCGCCGAGCTGGTCGGCATCACGTCCACTCTTCCGGTCGCCGGCCGCGACTGGCCGCGGGATCCCATCGCCTCCGCCTCCCTCCTCCTCGACGAGGCGATGGCCGTACTGCCACAGCTGCACGCCGCGTACGACGACGATCCCGCTGACCTGTACCTCTACGACGTCGGCGCCCACGCGGGCCGCGCGCTGGCCGAGGCGCAGGGTCGCCGCCTCGTCCAGCTGTCTCCGACGCATGTGGCCTGGGAGGGTGCCCAGGAGGAGATCGGCGCGGCATTCGCCCATCTGCCCGGAGGGCCCGCGTACCGAGCGCGGTTCGCTGACTGGCTGGTCCGGTGCGGTGCGATGACGACCAACGTGGAGGAGTTCACCGGCCGCCCGCCGCGAGTGCTGGCCATGATCCCGCGCGCCATGCAGCCGCATGTGGAGCGGGTCGACACCGACGCGGTGACGTTTGTCGGCCCGTGCTTCGGCGCCGGTCAGCAGCAGGACGGCTGGCTGCGGCCTGCCGGTGCGCAGAAGGTGCTGCTGGTGTCGCTGGCCGGCTCGGCGTACCCCGGGCCGCGGGAGATCTACCACCAGTGTGTGGCGGCGTTCGCGGATCTCCCGGGGTGGCATGTGGTGTTGCAGACCGGCAGTGGCGGCGATATCGCCGAGCGGGTTCCTCGCAACTTCGAAGTGCGGCCGTGGGGGGCGCCGTTGACGATTCTCGAGCAGGCGGACGTATGGGTGACGCACACCAGTGTGCGCAGCAGCAGTGAGGGCCTGTACGCCGGTGTGCCGATGATCGCGGTACCGAACGGGCCCGACCAGTCCCTCTACGCCGACCGGCTCGTCGAACTGGGCGTCGCCCGCCGGATCGACACGCCCGACATCACGGCGGAGACGCTGCGTACCGTCCTGATGGAACTCATCGGCGACCCCCAGGTCGCCACGCGCTCGGCATGGCTGTGGTCCGAGGTGCGCGCCGAGGGCGGCACCCGTCGGGCCGCGGATCTGATCGAAGAGCAGCTCGCCGAGGAAAGGGTGGGCTGATAACGCGGGGCAGGTGCGTCAAGGGCGCCGGGGGCGCTGGCCGTTCCGATTCATGTCCACCGGAACGAGTATGCGCTGATCTCCCACCCGCACCGGTGTGAGGTTTCGTCAACTCCCCTTTATTCCGGATGACTTCGTTCGGAAATATCCGAGGGTTGGAGTTGGTCCCCACAGACAGCGGCGAGGTGTCGAGACCTCGGCGCCCGGCATGGAGGATGTCATGCCCGAGATGTATTTCCACGTGCGCTGGCCCGACGGTGTGACGCAGCGCTGCTATTCCCCCTCCACGGTAGTCGAGGACTATTTCGTTCCCGGTGGCCAGTACCCGCTCGCGGATTTCGTCGAGCGCAGCCGTACGGCACTCGGTATCGCCGGCGAGCGGGTGAAGGAGAAGTTCGGCTTCTACTGCACCGGCGCCTCCGAGCAGCTCGCGCAGATCGAGCGAACCGCCGCCGGATACGCCGCCGACAGTGCTGCCAAGGTCACGGTCGAGTCCCTGACCGGCGCCGACGGGAGCACGCGGTGAGCCCGACCGAAGCGATACGGCTGCCCGGCGCCCTCCCCCACAGCCTTAAGGGCGTGGGCAGTACCCACATACCCGTGGCCGTGGTCGGCGGCGGTCAGGCCGGGCTCTCGATGAGCTACTGCCTGCGTGAGCGCGGTGTCGAGCACATCGTCGTCGAGGCGAACCGGGTAGGGCACGAGTGGCGCGAGCGCCGTTGGGACTCCTTCTGCCTGGTGACCCCCAACTGGCAGTGCAGGCTGCCCGGTTATCCGTATCAGGGCGATGATCCGGACGGGTTCATGGTCCGTGACGAGATCGTCCGGTACCTGGAGGACTACGTCGCCTTCTTCCGGCCGCCGCTGGTGGAGGGTGTCACGGTCACCCGGCTGCGGCACTCTCCGAGCGGGGTCTTCGAACTCTCCACCAGTGCCGGGGACTTCACCGCCGATCAAGTCGTGGTGGCCACCGGCCCGTACCACACGCCCTCCGTCCCGCCGATGGCCCAGCGCCTGCCCGACCACGTCACCCAGGTCCACTCCTCCCGCTACCGCAGCCCGGACCAGCTCCCCGAGGGTGCCGTTCTGGTGGTCGGCACCGGCCAGTCCGGCTGCCAGATCGCCGAGGATCTGCACCTCGCCGGGCGCCAGGTGCACCTGGCCGTCGGCAGCGCCCCGCGTGTGGCCCGCTTCTACCGCGGCCGCGACTGCGTGGCCTGGCTCGACGACATGGGCCACTACGACAGGTCCATCGACGAGTTCGACGACGCCGGCGCCGTGCGCATGCGGGTCAACCACTACGTCACGGGGCGCGACGGAGGCCGCGACATCGACCTGCGGGCCTTCGCCCGCGACGGCATGCGGCTGTACGGGCGCCTCACCGGAGTCAGCGGTCAGGCACTGGAGTTCGCCGACGACCTCAAGGTCAACCTCGACCACGCCGACGCCGTCGCCGAGGGCATCAAGGACGCCATCGACGCGTACATCGCCAGGCACGCGATCGACGCCCTGGCCGAGCCCCGGTACGTCCCCGTGTGGGAGCCCGCCGAGCAGCCGCGCGAACTGGACCTGGAGGCCGCCGGTATCACCTCCGTCGTCTGGTCGACCGGCTTCCGCCGCGACCACCGCTGGATCGAGGCCCCCGTCTTCGACGGCCGCGGCTATCCCATGCACTGGCGCGGCGCCACCAGCACGCCCGGCCTGCATTTCCTCGGTCTGCCCTGGCAGTACTCGTGGGGTTCGGGCCGCTTCGAGGCGGTGGGCCGGGACGCCGAGTTCCTCGCCGACCACATCGACGCCTCACGCCGCCTGGCCGACGTGTGCGGCACCCTCACCGGCGCGCCCACAGGACTCGCCTCCGCCCTCCCGATCGGCTGAGGCAGCCGAGGATGCCGAGGAACCCGGACATGGTCTTCGACGCACACCGCCACATCGGCGTCCTGCCCGCCCACCCCTTCTACGGCGGCCCGCCCGTCAACCCCGACACCACCGCCCGCGCCACCGTCAAGCAGCTGATCGCCGACCTGGACGCGGAGGGCACCGAACGCGCCCTGGTCATCCCCAACTACGGCGTCCCTGACCCCGCGATCGCCTTCTCCTTCAACGAGTTGGCGCTTGAAGCCGCCCAGAGCGACGACCGGATCCGTGCCGGGCTGTGGGTGTCCCCGCGCCCGGAGGACGCCCAACGCACCGAAGAAGCCCTGAAGTTGGCGGGTGAGCCCGGAGTCAAGGCCCTCAAGCTCAGCTTCCTGCTCGGCGGCCGCCCCACCGACCCCTCCTGCGGCCCCCAACTGGACCGCGTCTTCGCCACCGCCGCCCGCCACCACCTCGTCGTCCACGTGCACACCTCCCCCGGCGCGGCCTCCGACATCGACGAGGTGGGCCATCTCGTCGACTGGTACGCCGACCGGGTGCCCGTCCATCTCGTGCACTTCGGCGGCGGGATGAGCGGCCACATCAAGCTCGCCGGCTCCCGGTTCTTCGACTGGATCGGCGCCGGCAAGCGCGTCTACACCGACCTCTCCTGGGCCATCGGCTTCACTCCCCGCTGGCTGGCCCAGGAGATCGAGCGCCGGGGCATCGGCCACGACCGGGTGCTCTTCGCCAGCGACCAGCCGTGGGGCGACTTCACCGGCGAGTACGCCCGCCTCGCCGAAGCCACCGGCGGCGGCGCACTCGGCGATCTGGTCTTCCGGGACACGTTCGCCGCGCTCTACGACTGACCCGACTCCCCAACCACCGCCTCGCCCAAGGAGATTCCCATGTCGGAAACCGCCCAGCTCAGCGACGTCGAGCAGAAGTCCCTCGACGAGATCCCGCACCCCTCGCTCCCCGAGGGCTCCAGCATCTACGGGTCCACCAAGGTCTTCCCCGACTACCAGGCCGAGAACGGGGAGACCTACTTCACCCTGGTCCACGGCATCGCCCACGAGTCATCCGTGTCCTTCGTCGCTGTCCTCCAGGCGACCCGTGCCCTGCGCAAGGGCTTCGAGACCGCCATCTACTTCTACGGTCCCGGCTCCCTCAACTGCCTCGCCACGCGCGGCTTCCCGACCGTCGGCAACTCGGCCTTCCCCGGCGAGCACAACATCAACAACCAGCTCAAGACGTTCATCGCCGAGGGCGGCAAGGTCTTCTGCTGCCGCTTCGGCCTCTCCCTGCACGGCGCCCGCGAGGAGGACCTCATCGAGGGCGTCATCCCCACCCACCCCCTCGACGTCCAGGACGCGCTGATCCACTACGCGCGCAAGGGCGCCATCATCAACTCGACCTACCAGCTGTAAGGGGCCGGACATGGGCACCGGTACCGAGACGGCGGTGGATGTGCGGATCATGACCCGCGCCGAACTCGCCCTGTGCGGCGTGGCGTTGGACGCCCCCGTGCGGCGGCCCGACGGCGCGGGACCCAGCGACGACGGACACGTCCTCGTCGACGGTGCCGGTGCCGCGCTCCCCCGCAACCCCGACAGCCCCTACACGGTCCGCGACGGCAAGGTCTGGCTCGGTGACGAGGCCGGCCATTTCACAGACACCGGCCTCACCCTCACTGCCGTACGCCGTCCGAAGTTCTACGACCTGACCACCGCCGACGGCACCCCGTACGAGCACATCGCCCGCCTGCACGGCGCCGACGTCCTCGCCACCACCGTCGTGCAGACCTGCATCCGCTACGCCGAGTCCGACCGCTGCCGCTTCTGCACCATCGAGGAGTCCCTGCGCTCCGGCGCCACGGTCGCCGCGAAGACCCCGGCGCAGCTCGCCGAGGTCGCCGAGGCCGCCGTACGGCTCGACGGTGTCAGGCAGATGGTGATGACCACCGGCACCACCACCGGCCCCGACCGCGGCGCCCGCAACCTCGTACGGTCGGTGCTTGCCGTCCTGGAAGCCGTGCCCGGTCTGCCCATCCAGGTGCAGTGCGAGCCGCCCGGCGACCTCGCCTGGATCCGCGAACTGCACGAGGCCGGGGCCACCACCATCGGCATCCATGTCGAATCGCTCGACGACGAGGTGCGCAGGCGCTGGATGCCCGGCAAGTCGACGGTCCCCCTGGCCGAGTACTGGGCCGCGTGGGACGAGGCGGTGCGGGTCTTCGGACCGAACCGGGTCTCCACCTACCTCCTCGTCGGACTCGGCGAGGATCCCGATGAACTCATCGCGGGGGCCGGGAAGTTGATCGACAGGGGTGTCTATCCCTTCGTCGTCCCCTTCCGCCCGATGAGCGGCACCCTCGCCGCCCGCGACGGCGTCAGGGCACCCGGCGCGGAGCTCCTGACGTACGTCACCGAGGGCGTCGCCGCGAAACTGCGCGCCGCCGGGATGAGCGGCTCGGACCAGAAGGCCGGCTGCGCGGCCTGCGGGGCGTGCAGTGTGCTCCAGGCAGCGGGCGGCTGAGATGTACCTCGACGGATCCGCACCGGTCGCGGTGGTCGACGAGGTGCCCGACATCCTGGCGCTGCTGGGCGACCGCAGCACGCTCGCCCGGCAGCAGCAGCCCGCCTTCCGTATCGAGGAGGCGGCGGGCGCGGCGGACGTGACCGCCTACCGGCAGCTGCGCCGTGCCGCCTTCGTCCACGAGCAGGGGCTCTTCGCCCACCACGACCTGGACGACCGCGACACCGACCCCCGGACCGTCGTCCTGGTCGCGAAGGACCCGCAGGGCACCGTGGTCGGCGGGGTGCGCCTGTGCCCGGTCGACGACGGGCCCGACCTCGGCTGGTGGCAGGGCGGGCGGCTGGTCGTCGCCCGCGGGGCCCGCGGCCCGCACGGCATCGGCGCGGCGCTGGTGCGGGCCGCCTGTGCCCGGGCGGAGACGGAGGGCGTGCTGCGGTTCGACGCGACCGTCCAGGCCCGTAGCGAACCCCTGTTCCGGCGCCTCGGCTGGCAGCGGGTGCGGGACACCACGGTCGCGGGTACGCCGCACGTCCTGATGCGCCGGCCGATCGGCCGCATCGCGGCGCAGACAGCGGCCACGAAGGCCGCTCTGGGGCCCCTGCTCGCCGAACTGCCCGCTCCCACCGGCTTCGTCGGCGACGACGGCGCCCCCGTCCCCGGCACCGACGTGATCGCCGCGTGCGACGCGATCGTGCCGTCCATGGTCGAGCGGGACCCCGAGTGGGCGGGCTGGTGCGCGGTCCTCGTCAACGTCAACGACCTCGCGGCGATGGGTGCTTCACCGCTCGGGCTGCTCGACGCGGTGGGCGCCCGCGACGCGGCACATGCCGCCCGGGTGCTGTCCGGACTGACCCGGGCGGCACGGTCGTACGGCATTCCGGTGCTCGGCGGGCACACCCAGCTCGGCGTCCCGGCCGCCCTGTCGGTGACCGCGCTCGGCCGCACCGACCGGCCGGTGCCGGGCGGCGGCGGACGCCCGGGGCATGCCGTGTGGCTCACCGCCGACCTCGGCGGTGGCTGGCGCCCGGGATACCGGGGCCGCCAGTGGGACTCGACGACCCATCGCCGTACGGACGAACTGCGCGCCATGACCGGTGCGGTGGCCGCCGCCCGGCCCGCCGCCGCCAAGGACGTGTCCATGGCCGGGATCGCCGGGACGCTCGGCATGCTCGCCGAGGCGAGCGGCTGCCGGGCGGTGCTCGACGTGGCCGCCGTGCCCCGACCGCGGGAGGCGACCGTGGGCGACTGGTTCACCTGTTTCCCGGGCTTCGCGATGCTCACGGCCGACGAGCCGGGCGCACCGCCGCTGCCCGCCGGACCCGCCACGGGTGCGGTGTGCGGGGAGCTCACCGAAGGACAAGGCGTCGGGCTGCGCTGGCCCGACGGAGAGATCACCGAAGCGGTCACCTCCACCGTGACCGGGATGGGGACCGCATGACCACCCTGCGCATGGCCGCCGTCGCCGCCGAGTTCGGCCGCGACCTGGAGGAGGACTTCCAGATCGCCGAACGGCTGATCAAGGAGGCCCGGGAGGAGGGCGTACGGCTGCTGGCGCTGCCCGAGGCGTGCCTGGGCGGCTATCTGCTCAGCCTCAACGACTCCGCCGACCTCGACGAGGGCCCGCCCACGCTCGCCCTCGACGGCCCCGAGATCCGCCGACTGGCCGCACTGGCCGGGGAGATGACGGTCGTCGCCGGATACTGCGAGGCGGCCGGGGACGCCCGCTACAACAGCGTGGTCTGTGTCACCGGCGACGGTGTCCTCGGCAACCACCGCAAGGTCCACCAGCCGCTCAGCGAGGACGCGTCCTACGCCTCGGGCGACCGCTTCCACGCCTTCGACACCCCGGTCGGCCGGATCGGCATGATGATCTGCTACGACAAGGCGTTCCCGGAGTCGGCGCGGGCGCTGGCGCTGGACGGGGCGCAGATCGGGGTGTGCGTGTCCGCCTGGCCCGGCGCGCGCACCAACGCCTCCGCCGACCTCGAACAGGACCGCTGGAAGCGCCGCTTCGACCTGTTCGACCGGGCCCGCGCGCTGGAGAACCAGATCGTGTGGCTGTCCGCCAACCAGGCGGGCACCTTCGGCTCGCTACGCTTCGTCGGCAGCGCCAAGGTCGTCGACCCCGGCGGCGAAGTCCTCGCCGACACGGGCGTCGCGGCCGGTATCGCCGTCGCCGAACTCGACGTCGTACAGGCTCTGGAAACCGCCCGCCGGTCGATGGGACACCTGCGTGACCGGCGGCCCGAGACCTACGACCTCGCCACGGGAGCAGTCACCGCATGAGCACCATCCGGATCGCGGCCGCGGCCGCCCACTTCGGCCGCGACCTGGAGTTCGACCTGGCCCGCACAGCCAAACTCATCGAGGACGCGCGCGCCTGTGGCGCCGGACTGCTGGTCCTGCCCGACGCGGCGCTCGGCGGCTACCTCGCCGACCTGCGCCACCCCGACCCCGAGGCCCTGCCGCCCGCGCTCAAGCCGGACGACCCGCTGATCCTCCAGGTCGCGCGCCTGGCCGCCGAGATGGTGGTCTGCCTCGGCTACTGCGAGGACGGCGGCGACGAGCGCTACAACGCGGCCGTCTGCGTCAGCGGCGACGGCATCCTGGGCCGCCACCGCAAGGTCCACCTCCCGGCCGGCGAAGTCGCCGCCTACACGCCCGGCGACCGCTTCGACGCCTTCGACACCCCGGCCGGCCGGATCGGCATGCTCATCGACTACGACAAGACGTTCCCCGAGTCGGCCCGTTCGCTGGCGCTGGACGGCGCCGAGATCCTCGCCTGCCTGTCCGCCTGGCCCACGTCCATCACCAACCGCGCCCCGCGCATGGCCCAGGACCGCCAGGCCAAGCTCTTCGACCTGTACGACCAGGCCCGCGCCGCCGAGAACCAGGTCGTCCTCGCCTCCTCCAACCAGACCGGCGCCATGGGCGGCATGCGGTTCCTCGGTCAGTCCAAGGTGGTCGGGCCCGGCGGCGACATCCTCGCCCGCACCTGGTCCAAGGCCGGACTCGCCGTCGCCGAGGTCGACGTCGCCGAGGAGATCGAGCGGGCCCGCCGTATCCTGCGCCACCTCGACGAACGCCGGCCCGCCGCCTACCGGGAGGACCGCCCGTGAAGATCGCCCTGCTCAGCTACTCCACCAAGCCACGCGGCGGCGTCGTCCACACCCTCGCCCTCGCCGAGGCGCTGGCCGCGCTGGGTGAGGACGTCACGGTGTGGACGCTGGGCCGCGGGGGCGACTCCGGTTTCTTCCGGCCGGTGGATCCCGCGGTACGACTGCGGATCGTGCCGTTCCCCGACGGCTCGGACGGCGAGACGGTCGGCGAACGGATCCTGCGCTCCATCGCCGTCCTCGGCGAAGCCTTCGAACCCGCCGCGGCGGCATACGACATGGTCCACGCCCAGGACTGCATCAGCGCCAACGCGGTCGGCGGCCGGTGCGTCCGCACGGTCCACCACATCGACCACTTCACCACCCCCGAACTGGCCGCCTGTCACGAGCGGGCCATCGTCGAGCCGTACGCGCACATCTGCGTGTCGGCGGCCGTCGCCACGGAACTCGCCGCCGGCTGGGGCATCGAGGCGGCGGTCATCCCCAACGGAGTGGCCTACGACCGTTTCGCCACCACCGACCCGGCCGCCCGCGCGAACTGGCGTTCCCGCCTGGGCCGTTACGTCCTCACAGTCGGCGGCATCGAGCCCCGCAAGGGCTCCCTGGACCTGCTGGAGGCGTACGCCCTCCTGCGCGCCGCCCACCCCGACGTACGCCTCGTGATCGCGGGCGGCGAGACCCTCTTCGACTACCGGGACTACCGCGCCCGCTGGGAGTCCCGGGCGGCCGAACTCGGCGTCGAGCCGCTCGTGCTGGGCCAGATCGCCGACGACGAACTGCCGCCCCTGGTGGCCGCCGCCTCCGCGTTCGCCTTCCCCTCCGTCAAGGAGGGCTTCGGGCTCGCCGCGATGGAGGCACTCGCCGCGGGAGTCCCCCTGGTCGTACGCGATCTGCCCGTACTGCGCGAGGTATTCGACAGCGCCGCCCGTTTCGCGGCCACCCATCAGGACCTGGCCGCCGAACTCGGCGCCGCACTCACGGACAACACCCCCACGCGGCGGGCGAGGGGCCGCCGACTCGCCGCCCACCACACCTGGGCCACCGCCGCGCAACGCCATCTGGCGTTCTACGGCTCTCGGCTGAGCGCCGGGGGCATCTGATCTCGGGGCCGCTCAGGTCAGTGGTCTGGGGTTTGTCCATTGCCCTGGGTCGCTCGGTCAGCGCCTCCGGACCGTGAAGCGCCGTGGATCCGCGAGCAGTTCGCCCGCACTGCGTGCCACCGCGCAGACGGGCAGCCGTAAGCCGGCGGAGGGTCGTCCTTGTGGTGCTTCGAGCGCTCGGCACGTACCAGGTCGTCGAGCCCAGCCGCGATGTCACGCTGCCGCTCCTCGTCGGAGTGTTGCCATGCCGCACGAGGTGCGCCAGTTCAGCATCGCCAGGCATCGGCCACCACGAAGGAGACCACCGTCCCGCCCAAGCGGCTGGGCCCGGAGTGCCATGAGTCGGCGATGGAGTCGACCAGGAGCAGCCCGCGTCCATGGGCGTCGTTGGCATCGGGGCGGCGAAGCCGTACGTTCGCGGGGAACCCGGGATTGTGCACCTCGACCCGGAGCGAAGTCCCCTCACGGAACCACTCCACGCGCACTACCCACGACTCTTCCGACCGCCCGTAGACGATCGCATTGGTCACCAGCTCCGAGATCATGAGCGCGCAGTCGTCGACCGAGCAGAGAGGGTCGAACGGAGCGATGAACTTGCGAAACCAGCGCCGCGCCAACGGCACGGACTCTGCCGTCGGATGCAAGGTCATCGCCCCGAGTCGCGGTGAGTCGTCACCGCTGTAGCCATCGATCCTGTAGCTCATCCGTGCTCACTCCCTGCCGCTGCCGTCGCAGTCGAGGCAGCGCCGCTTCGATGTGGCACGGACACCGCGGGCCCTGATCCGGCCGCCGACTCGTCACGCCGTGCCCCCTCCGGGTAAGTGGCCTTAGCCACTTACTGGATAGTGGCATTGGCCACTCCGAAGATGCAAGCAGCTCGGCAGAACTGATGCCTGCTCAGGCGAGGGGGTAGCCCTGTTCGAACGCCCAACGGTGCGGAGGATAGGTGGCTTCGGCGAACTCCAACGGACGGTCCTGGAGGTCGTAGACGACGTGATGGACAACCAACACAGGTGAGCCAGGCTCCAGTTGGAGGTCTGTCGTCTCCCCCTCGGTGGCACCCCGAGCGCACATGCGATCTTCGGCGTAGCTCCCCTGGCGGCCTGTCGCCTTCTCCACGTACATCAGGGTTCCCTCTTTAATCCGCTCGGGATCCAAGAGCTTGGGCGCCCGCTGACCGACGTCCGGAGCGAACCACGAAGTGGACAGGGTGATAGGCCCGTCCTGGTTGTTGGTCACGCGCCGGCGGTGCACGGCCCGACGGTCCTTCACCAGGCCCAACGCCTCGGCGACGTAGTCCGGAGCCTCCACCCAGCCCGCCGACGTGATCACCGCGTACTCACCGGATGTGTAGATCTTCCCGGTCTGCCGCGCCCGCCCGTACAGCTCACGGGCCCGCCGGTTGACCTCCAGACTCCGCACGTAGGTGCCAGACCCCTGGCGCTTCTCGACGAGGCCCTGATGACTCAGCGCTTCAAGCGACCGGGCGGCCGTAGGCCTGGACACCTTCCAGTCCGCCGCGAGTTGACGTTCCGAGGGGACCTCGTCCCCCGGCCGCAGGTCACCCCGAAGAATCTGATCACGGATGAAGTGCGCGATCTGGAGATACTTCGGCTGAGCCTCCTCGATCTGCGGCATGTGCCCTCCTCGTCCAAGTGGCTATGGCCTCTAGCCACTATAGGGTGAGTGGCCAATAATCGAACTCGTAACCTGGGGCACATGACGCGGTTGATCGTCGCAGCAGGAGGAGGGGGCGACGCAGTCGCCGCCGTAATGCTTCACGCCGCCCTGTACGGCCACGATGAGCGGGCGGTGATTCTCACGTACGCGTGGGACCGCCTGCTGATCGACCCGCTACCGGGCCCGAGAGGAGCCAACAGCTTCACGGGACTCGAACGCCTCACACCTGCCGTCTCGACAGTGCCGGCCGACGCCCACCCGATCGCTCCGGCAGGCTCAACCCTCCCCCGGCTCGCAGCAGAACTCCCGCACACCTTCGCACTGATCGACCCGCACCACGGCGCCGAGGGCATCACCCGCCAACTGGAAGAGCTTGTCAGCCACTTGGAGCCCGAATCGATCGACGTCCTGGACGTGGGCGGCGACATCCTGGCCCGAGGCGACGAGCCAACACTGAAGAGCCCCCTCGCCGACGCCCTCACCCTCGCGGCCTGCTGCCAAGTGAACGCGCCCATGCGCCTGTTGATCGCCGGTCCGGGCCTGGACGGTGAACTCCCGCTCGACGACTTGCGCGGCACGCTCGGCCCCCTCGTGCACACCTTCACCGCGAAGGACGTCGAGCCGATCGCCCCGGTCCTGGAGTGGCATCCTTCCGAGGCAACCGGAATGCTCGCAGCCACAGCCCGAGGCATACGCGGCACGTGCGAAGTGCGAGACGCAGGTCTCCCCGTGCCACTCACAGACGAAGGGCCGACGATCCACCAGGTCGACTTGGACGATGCCTTGAGCCGGAACGAGCTCGCCCGTGCGGTCATGACGACCGAAACCCTGGACGAGGCAGAGGCCCACAGCCGCGAGATCTGCGGCTACTCGGAGATCGACTACGAACGCAACAAGGCCGCCTGGCTCAAGGAACAGCCGCCAACGGAGTTGGACCCGGAAACGGTCCTGGCAGAGCTGGACCAGTTCGAGGCCGACGCCCGGAACCGCGGAATCACCCACACCACGTTCCGCCACATCACCGAGGCCCTGAACCTCCACGGCAGCCAACGCCAAGACCTGCGGCAGCTGCTGATCAACGGCCGCCCGGAGCAGTACGCGGCGCCCTTGTGGCACATCCCAGCCGCATTGTCTAGTCCCAGGTGATGTTTGACGTTCTGGTCCCAGCTGATGCTTGACGGTGGGCCTAGACAACATCGGAAACCTTGTAGGGCTTGTTCGCTTTCACGTTGCGGACGGGGATGTCGGTGGTGCGCGGGATGACCCGGGCCTGACCGTCCAGTTCCACGGTGATCGTCGACGCCGACACGTGCATGATCACGGTCTGCCCCGCGTAGGGCCGGCCGAGGTGGACGACCTGCCGGCAGACCATGACCGTGCCGACCGCGCTGACCCGCCGCTGGACACGCACCGGCTCCACCCGGGGCCGGGGCGGCGGGCCCGCGGGCCGCAGGCCGTGCAACCGCTGCACCTCCTCGCTGGTGAGCGGGTTGGGCCGCACTCGCAGCAGTTCCCTCGAGGACGGGTCGAAGAACGACAGCGTGGCCTCGTCGATGCGGACGCTGACCCGGCGCCCGCCCAGGATCTCCGCCGCCAGCACCTGGCGCCCGCCCAGGCCCATCAGCCCGTGCTTGTTCACGGTCCGGTCCACCTCGAACGCAGCACCGTCACCCGCCGGCAGCGGCGACGGCCCCGCCGCACGCCCACCCCGGGCTGCCAGCTGGGCCAGATCCGCCACCGACAGGTGCGACCGCACCGACTTGATCCGCGACCCGGCGATCAGCAGGTGGATCACCTGTGTGTCGGCCCAGAACGTCACCGTCAGCCCCGAGCGGGCCGGGCCCAGCCAGAACTGCTTGCCCGCGACCTGCAGATTCCCACTCGCAGGCACCACCCGCTCGAACTCCACCGGTCCGCCGTCCTCCACCTGCGCCGATGGCGCGATCTCCTCAAGCGGACTGACGGAAACAGGCATCGCCTCAGCCGGTCCCTGCTCGGCGGGGGAAGGCCTCTGCTGCGGCACCAGCCCGAGCACTCCGGGCACCCGCAGGCCCAGCACATCCCGTTCCTGCTCGGGAACCGGGGTGAACCGGTCGCCCGGAGACTGCATGTCCAGGGCCTGATGCGGCCGGACGGAGTGGTATTCCTCCACCCACGCATCCAGCGCCGCCTGAGCCGCCCCGATACTCTCGAACGCGCCGCAGTCGTCGAGGAGTTCACGCCGCAGCGTCTGATGGAACCGCTCGACCTTGCCCGTCGTGGTCGGGGACGCCGGCTGGGTGAGGCGGTGAGCGATCCCGTTCTCCCGGCAGATCCGGTCGAACAACACCTCACCCCCGTGCCCGAACCGGTCGGTGAACTGCTTGCCGTTGTCGGTCAGCACCTCTTCCGGCACCCCGAACGTCCGCAAGGCCCGGACGAACGCCGCACACACCGCCCGCCCGGTCGCCCGCTCGACCACCGAGGCGATCACGCAATACCGGGAATGGTCATCCACACCCGTCACGACCTTGGCCTCGGTCAACTCCCCGGTCCCCGGGTCGACCAGCATCACGCCGCCGACGATGTCCATCTGCCACAACTGCATCGCACGGTCGCGCTGCCAGCGCTTGTAATCGGACCGCTTCCGGCGCCGCACCCCCGGCTCCACCAGCCCATGCCGGACCAGGATCCGATACACCGTCATCCGCGACGGCACCAGCGCCACCGCCCCGGACCGCTCCAGCACATGAGCGATCCGCCGCGGACCCCACCGAGGATGCTTACGCCGCAGCTCACACACGGCTGCCTCCACCTCGGCAGAGGCCTGATGCGGACACGACGCCGGCCTGCGCGAACGATCCACCAGACCCGCCAGACCTGAGGCCTCGTACCGGGACTTCCACCCGCTCACCGTCTGCCGCGACACCCCCAGCGACGCGGCGACCTCCGTCACCGTCGCACCCGCCAGCACCGCAAGCACAGCCCGGTATCTCTGCTCGACAACCGACAACTCCACCAGCGCCAATCCCGGCCTCCCCACACACGCCGCAACGACGCGCACAGAAAAGCCGAACACGGCCACTGTCAACCATCAGCTGGGACCGAAGTGTCAAGCATCTACCGGGACCGGACACATCCCAGCCGCATCCTGAGTTGCAACTTTCTCTACTGTTTCAAGGCGGCTCGCTCCGCTCCCCGCGCGCGGCCCGACCCCCGGCCGGGCCTGCGCTCCTGCCTCGTCCCGCTCCAGCCCGGCCAGGGTCCGTGCCGCGCTCAGAGCAACCCCAGGGCGTCAACTCCCCGCCGCACTCGGATAGTTGCCAGCCGTTCTTACGAGACAGGGGCGCCAGCAACCCGCGGACACACGCCGTGGCACGGCGCCGCAGATCTGCTCGCGGGAAGACCCCGCCGACCTCCAGCAGCCTGGTCAGAGAACCCCTCAGCCCGCTCCTGGTCCGTGACCGACAGCGGCACGTCCAGCAACTTTACCTGCATGCTCGCCAGTTACCCACCGCAGCTGATGGACGAACTGCAGAGGCGAAGCTGATCTACATCTGAAGACATCTAAAGGGACTGACCAGCGCAGACCCGCGGCCACGAGAATTTGCAATCTCTGCAATCGCCCTATCCCGGAAGCCTGTCACCTACGGGGCGACTCCGGGTCGCCCAGCGACGCGAAGACCGATTCGGGCGCAAACCGGTTGGAATTGGTCTTGTAACGCTCTCCGAGGAAATCTCCCATCGACCCGCCGATGAGATTGGTGATCTGTGCGCAATGCATCAGGAGGTCGGCGATGACAGGAGCTAGATCCTTGTCATGCGAAGAGTAGTCGACCCTCTCGCCGGCGTATTCGACGTGGTCGGCTGGCTCGATAATTCCGGCCAGCTTACCCAGGGTCTTTGAAAGGTGGAGGTGGACGTGCCTAATCTTCGCATGCTCGGGGGACTGGATCCCCCACATGTCGGCATCGTAGCGCTCTTGCAGTTCTTGCAGGGCCTTGAATCCTGCGGCAGCGATCTCAAGGAGCCGGCTCGCCTCTGCCGAGCTTTCCACCCCACGGGAAGGTGAAGTCACCTTCGATCTCCTTTTCGTAGAAATTGACATTCGGTGCCGACTTCGGGTGCACCACGATGGCGGCCCTGCGGACTTCGTAACCGAAATCCTTCAGCAGGTCTGCCACCCACGCCTGCACGCGACCGTTGATCACTCGATCGTCAAAGATCAGTGCACGCGCCCCCTTCGGAAACTTCCCGACCAGAGGCGGTAGGAAAACGTCCCATTTATCGGACTCATAGTGAAACCAGCCGTCGTCACGAGCGATTTCACCGAACAGGAGGTTGTGACTGCTTCGCCCCGGGCGGCGGGGGAAGGTTACGGCGGAGAAGAGAGGAGGGTCGTCTGCCGAGTGGCGCAGGCAGTACGCGGGGGCAAAATTCCCAGGACCGGACATCGCGACGATCAGGTCCGGCTGGAAATCACGCGTGATGCGCCTGTGAAGGCGACCAAGTTGTGCGCTCAGGGTGTCCCAGCCCAACGTCGTGATATCGGTCGCGACTACAGGTTGCCGCGCTTCCCTGACGATGTCGCTGAGGAAGATCTCAAGGTCGCTGTATGCGGAGCCGTACGAGACCACGTTGATCCCGTGCGGACGGTATTCGACCCTCCGTTGCTGGTATTCGGATTCCCGCACCAGAGCGAAGGGAGCAAGGCTCGTGTCCGGGAGGTTGGTGGTCAGCCACGAGCACAGTGCGGAGAAGTTCGGATCGAAGAGCCCTTGACCGAATCCGATGAAGATGACCGCTTTGACCGTGAGGAGAGACCGCAAAAACGCCTGTGCGCCTGGATTCTTCAGAACTTCACCGTAGTTCGTGTACCCGAATACAACGCTGTCCGGCCTTCGCCAGTATCCATGCAGATGGACCACGTACGATCCGGGAGAGTTGATCTCCTGTTGCATGTTTGGAAAATCTTGCCAGGTGACCGGGGTTCGGCCGGTGATGCTCTCCAGGATTTCGTCGTAATTTGTCGTCAACAGTGGTGCGCCCGACTCGTTGAGTACTTGGACGATTCCCGGGCTTAATGCTCGAATATTTCCGACGGTATCAGCGAGCCACTTGGCGTAATATTGACCAGGAAAATTCTTGAGCTCCTTCTGGACCTCTTCGGCTGTGCGGATCATCGCTGACGCGTCGTTGCCCTTGATCGCCCTACGGTGTGTCGTGCTCCACTTTTTCGGCAGCGTAGGGTCCAGGTCGACGCAACGGTCGATGCCGCTTTCCATCAGGCCTGCCCACGAAGCGACCGCGTTGCCTTCCGATGCTGATACGGAAACTCCGGCACCGATCACGAAGGCGGCATTCCCCTGGCGAATTGCTTCGACAATCTCAGTCCTGAAGTACGTACTCAAGATCGCTTATCCTGCCTGTGCGCGGGTGCTCGTGAGATGATCCTCAGGATACCCCCTCGTCTGGCAGGTCACGCGAGGTGGTTGTGCCGAAAAGCATGCCACCGGCACGCTTTTATTGCTAAATGCTTCAACTCGATACGTGGCGTTTATTCGAACACGGGGGGAAGTCATGATGTCATGTCAATTTGGGTCTTCGGCCCTTCAGTTGGAGATCCGTGGCTTCGCTGTAGTTCGGGGTCTGGTGGGTGGTGGTCGTGCTGTGAGGCAGGGCGGTACCCGCCTTCCGGCCCCTGCTGGACAGCGTCGACCTGATCGCCACGGTCATCACCGCCGACGCGCTGCACACCCAGCACACCTATGGTCCGTCTGCGCAGGTGACAGGCACAGCAGCCCGAGGTCGAGCAGCTGTCCAAGTTGCTTCGGGAGGAAGAGGTCATCCTCGAAAGCCGCACTGTCACGCTTCCGCCGTCGCGGCTTGCTCTGACGGGCGCCATCGAGCAGCGTGGCGGAGGCCGGTGGGGGTAGAGCGAGGCACACGCGCGCCTGATCGGTCGGCGCACCCGTCATCGTGGCTGACTGTCGTCGGTTGAGGCTCAGACAGCTCACACTATGGCTATGCCCACTGGATACCCCGCCTCAGGAGTTCGTCATCTACAGCGCGAAGCCTCTCGCGCCACTCCCGCGCGGCCTTGGGGTTGCGGCCCATGCCACGCGCCACGGCGCACCCTCAGCCCGCTGAGCAGCGAAGGCCCGGCGCTCCCGCAGTTGCTCGACGGAGAGGCCGGCCAGATCGGCGTACCAGTTTTCGTAAAGCTTCCAACGGCTCATCGTCCCAGGGTGCCGACCGCCACGCCCCCGCCGCACACCAATTTCCTGGCCCCGACGGCCTGTTGCCCGACCGCACCACAAGCGCACCAGATCGAGCGGGGAACAGCGGGGAATCACGGGGAAGAGGGCCCAACCCGACGACGCCATCATCCGACCGTTCCCCCAGGTCAGCGTCCGAACCAGCGGCAAATGCCCGCAGCTTCCCAAGCTGAGAGTCCGAGGCCGCAGAAGCTCCCGTTGGCAGGCGGGTGCGGTCCGTCGCGTATGCCCCACCAGAACCCAGCGGATCACAGGACACACGCCGGGATACGCTCACAGCCTTGGCAGGGGTCAGCCACCTTATTCCGGGGGGAATTATGGGGATTTCATCGCGTGGTTGCGTACCGCGCAGAGTGACGAGCGCGACGTTCGCCGCTGTGCTGCTCGCTGGGGGAACGGTTGCCTGCGGAGGCGGCTCGCCGAGTGACTCTGCGAATCAGAGCTCGCCCAGGACGACGCCCGCGACGGCCGTGGCGAAGGCGGCGGCGAACTCCGAGCGCATCACGTCGCTCCACTACCGGGTCACCGGGACCGTGCCGGACAAGGGCCGGTTGGAAGCCGAGGCATCCATGCACACGGAACCCCTGACCATGAGTATGAAGATGAACGCGACCGGCCAGGGCAGAGACGAGCAGCTGGAGATCCGGTTCGTCGACGAAGTGATGTACGTCGGCGGGAGTGCGGTCAACTCCGAGAAGCTGGACGGCAAGAGCTGGTTCAGCGCCGACCCCGCCGTATGGGGACGCGGCGCGGCGGACAACAACTCCTACGGCATACTGCCGCGTCAGATCGAAGGTAACCCAGCCGTGCAGTCCAGGATCCTGACCGCCTCCAAGGACGTGCGGAGGATCGGGACGCAGACGATCGACGGCACCCGGACCACTCACTACAGAGGAACGGTCACCAGTCGCGGCATAGGCGCAGCCCGTGACGCTGCCGCGAGCACGGCGGCTCGGGAGCGCCATATCAACAGCCTTGATCAGTTCTTCGTGCTGCGCGTCGAGGGCACGCTCACCATGGATCTGTGGATCGGTGATGACAGCCGCACCAAGCAGTTCCGCCTGCAGGGCGATACGCGCGACACACGGGGCGGCACCGACGGCAAGCCGCTCGAGATCATCGACGGCGACCCCCTCGACTTGACCATCACCTTCCTCGACGTCAACCAGCCGGTGACCGTCGAGGCACCACCGTCCGAAGACACCGCCGACCTCGCCGCACAGATGGACGAGGCACAGACAAGCTGAGCAACACCTGGAAAGTCCTCGCCTGGCCCAGCGACACCGTCTCAGTTTCCGTCTCATTCAGCACCGTTCACGGCCGTTCAGGTAAGGCTCAGATCCATCCCCGCATCGGCAGCCAACCGCCGATGAACCCGAGTGAACGCCCCTGCACACAGCTCCCAGCCCCACCACCACAGTTGGAAAGCGTGCATGCCAACGCGACAGAGCCGTGCCCGCCCAGTGCCTGCCGAGCAGAATGCAGACGTGACCTTCATGAACGTTTTCGGCAGCGCTGAGGGCGGGCCCTACCGCTGCCCGTGCTGCGGCTTCATCACGCTGACCGAACGCGGGGCATTCGAGATCTGCGATGTCTGTTACTGGGAGGACGACGGCCAGGACGAGCACGACGCACACGTGGTGCGCGGCGGTCCCAACCACGATCTCAGCCTGCGTCAGGCACGCCAGAACTTCGAGGCGATCGGTGCGTGCAACGAGTACTGCAGACGGTTTGTACGCGCTCCGCTGCCTGAGGAGCGCCCGGACAGCTCCAAATGAGCGCAACTTCCCGAGCTGAGAGCGCGAGTTCGATACTCGTCACCCGCTCCATGTCACCTTCTCGGCCGTGAACGGCCGAGCTTGTGTACTCGGTCGTTCACACCTTGTCGCGCTCCCGACTGCCCCCTACGACAGGACGGTCACGGGTCGCATCTCCCCACAATCCGGCCCGTTCAGGCTGGTGCGGGGACGGGTGCGGTGACGAACACCCACGCCGAGCGCGCGCGGTTGCGCACGTTGACCCCGGCGACGTGGTCGGCAGGCCCAGCGAGGCCGCACCGACGACAGGAAAAATGGTCCCGGGTGGGCCGGTTGGCCCGCTCGGTGTGCCCGCAGCGCGGGCAGCGCTGCGAGGTATAGGCCGCATCCACTTCCACAAACGGCACCCCGGCCCGGCGGGCCTTGTAGGCGAGGTGCTGTCCGAGCTGGTGGAACGGCCAGGAAGACAAGGTGCCCTGCTGGTCGCGGCGAAGCCGTACCCGGTCCCGGATCCCGTCGAGTTGCTCGACGGCAATCCCGCGACCGGTGCGTTGCGCGACGGACACGATCTCCTTCGAGATCCGGTGGTTCACATGGGTGGCATGGCGCTGCTCCTTCTTCGCCCGACGGGCCAGGCGGCGGGTGGCCGAACGGCTCTGTTTTGCCTGGAGTTCGGCGCGTTTGCGGGCCTGCCAGCGGCGATACCGCGAGAGCCGACGGCCCTGGTAGTTGGTGCCATCGCTGGTGCTGGCGAGGTTGACGATGCCGCGGTCAACACCGATCCAGTCAGCCGGCTCATACACCTCGGGATCGGGAATGTCGCAGGTCGCGATCAAAAACCACTTCCCGCCCCGCTGGACCAGATCGGACTCGCCCTTGCGGTACTCGGCCAGCGTCTTGAGCTGGTCCGGCGAGCCGGTGTAGCGGATGCCGCGCATCCGCCCGTCCACCGTCCAGATCGACACCGTGCGCGCGTCCGTCTGCCAGGACAGGCACCGGTCGTCGAACGGCTGCGCCGCCTCGGGCCGGAAAGTGACCGGCGAGCCGACCGCCTTGCGGTACCGCTTCGACTCGGGTCCGCCCAGCCGCCCGGCTTTGAGGCTCGCCGCGAGCGCGCCGTAGGCGTCCACGACCTTCTTCACCACCCGCACCGCAGGCTGTGCCGACAGCCCGAACGTGGCCTTGATGTCCGCGTAGACCAGCTTCTGCAGGCCGTTGCGGTCCTTCACGCCCGCGTCGAAGGCGGTCCGGGAGACGTGGTCGGCGGCCCGGTTGCAGGCACGCAAGGTCGCCTCCAGCGCCGCCGCCTGCTCCGGCGACGGCAACAGCTTCACCTGCACCACCAGCTTCACAGCCCCAAACCTAGGCAGCACCTCGCACACCCGGGCGAACTTCGCACGCATTCACCCACCCTCGCGACCATCCAGGACACGCGTACGAATTCGCCGCTCCGCTGGACAGCCGTGCGGGCACTCCGCGCCCGGCCATCGGACGCGGTGACGCTCCACGTCACCGATTCGAGATGCGTTCCTCCCCGGCGTGAACGCCGGGGCATCCTCGCAAGAATCAGGTGAAACCCCCAGGTCATTGACCCGGGGGTGTTTGTTCATGCATCTCCGTCGCCCGGCACGGCATTACGAGGGCTATTCGGTGCCGGTCTCGGCCTTGTGCATCATCTGGACCAACAGCAGGACGCCTCCGGTCGCTGCCCCCACCGCTCCCGCCGCCAGGAAACTACGTGAGGAGCGCCAGGACAGCACCGACCACCGCGACTGCGCGGAAAACAACGATCCCGTACTCAGCCACGACCCGGTCGAGATCAGCGACAGGGAGGAACCGATCGAGCCGACCGACAGGGCACTTCCGATCGAGCCGACCGACAAGGCCGAGCCGACGGAACCCACGGACAGCACCGATCCCACTGAGCCGATCGACAACACGGAGTCCTGTGACCACAACGACAGCACCGAACCAGAGGAGGTACGACGGACCGACCGCACGGACAGCTTTGTCATGAGGCCATCTTGCCCGCTGGTCGTTCTGTCTCGGCAGGTTGTGGACGGATGACGTGGGTCTTGAGTGACGACCTTCCGGCATCTGGCTCACGGCGCGGCAGTGGACGGCGCCGGCCGCTGCGCGTGAGGAGTCGCGACGCGCATCTGGAAAAGGGCCTCCAACCGATGAGCGGTCAGCGGTGTGCATCGTGAACCCGAGGCGATGACGAGGAAAGTGGGGGCGGGTTCCGTTCCGAGCGGACGGCAGCGGTGCGGGCTGAGCGGGCAGCAGGGCAGGGGCCCCTCAGCATCGCCCAGAGACCCCTGCCGCTTGGCTCACCCCATCACTTGGCGGGCTTGTAGAAGGTGTACGTGGCGGAGTACCGGACGCTGGTCTGATCCGTACCGGTGCAGGCCGTGGTGGGGGCGACGCCGCCCCGGGTGTCGAGGCGCTGGATGTAGGAGACGTCGGCGAATATGCCGGTGCCGCGCGTGGCGGTGGACTGCAGGAGGAGTTCGGGGATGGTGCCGTCCTTGGGGGAGCTGGCGAGGGCCGCGGCGTTGACGGCGCTGCCGTCCACCGTGGACACCCAGACAGGGCCGCGGGAGTGGAGGGCGACAGTGCGACGGGAGCGGTCGTTCTTGGCCCAGAGGGTGGCGGCGGGCTCCAGCAGCTTCCAGGTGCCGTCGGTGCAGGTGTAGGTCTGGACGCCCTCGGCGGAGAAGACGCCGGTGAGCCGGTTGCCGTCGGGGACCTTCAAGGCAGGGGGAGCGTCGACGCCGGTGCGGGCGGGCTGCGGAGTCGCGGCCTGGCCGGCCGTCGCGCTCATGAGCGTGCCGGCGGTCACGGCGGCGAGCGCTGTGGTGGTGAGGACGAGACGCTTGGTGAGCTTCATCAGGTAGGTCTCCAGAGAGGTTTCTGAACGAGCTTCGCGGCGTAGCCCTTCGCGTGGCCCCGCCAGGTCGGGGCGGAGGATCGCGGTCGGGTGTAGTGACAGAGTGCTCGGAGGCTGTCCCTGGTTCCACGGGAGCGCCACCGCTCACGCCAACCTCCGCTGTCACACACCTTGTTGAGCGCCACTCGCGTCCCTACCATTTCACCGCAAGGGAGATTTGAATCGTTTCAAGGCGCAATTCAAAGCACATTCCAAAGCGCCACAGCACAGCTTCGTTGTCCGCGGCGACACAGTGAGCGAGGAACGCGCATGGGCAGACCATGGAACCGGAGACTCTTCCTGAGGGGCACGACGGTGGGAGCGGGTGCCGGAATCACCGCATTGTCCGCCGACCTGGCGACGGCCGCCGGGCCACCGCCGCGGGACCCGGAGGACGACGACCGCACCGGAACGCTCCGCACCGGCGCACTCCGCATCGAGCGCACCACCGTCGAGTACGCCGAGCGGGTCCTCGGCACGGACGTCGAACACCCCCGCCTCAGCTGGGAGTTGTCCGCGCCGGGGCACGGCGCCCGGCAGAGCGCGTACCAGGTGCAGGTGACCCTCAGCCCCAGCCCCAGCCCCAGCCCCAAGGCGCTGACGGCCGGGCTGGTCTGGGACTCGGGGAAGGTGACGTCCGACCGCAGCGTGGGGGTCCCTTACGACGGGCCCGCACTGCGCCCCCGTACCCGCTACCACTGGCGGGTCCGGGCCTGGGACGGTGCCGGGCGCCCCTCCCGCTGGAGCGAGGCCGGCTGGTGGGAGACAACGTTGTCGGACGCCGACTGGCAGGCCCGCTGGATCGGCGCCGACGCGCCGCCGGAGCCGCCCTCCCTCTCCGGCGCCTCGTGGATCTGGTCGCCGGGCGCCACGTCCTCCGACGCTCCTGTGGGGCCCTGTTGGTTCCGGGCGGCCCTGCGTCTGCCGGACGACGGCACGCGGGTGCGGCGGGCCACCGTGGTCGCCAGCGCCGACGACGACTTCACTCTCCATCTGGACGGCCGGCAGGTGCTGCACGCGCCGGAGCAGCAGGACGGCTGGCGCACCGGCCGTGCGGTCGATGTCACCGAGGTCGTCGAGGCGGCCCGCGCCGCCGGCCGTCCGGTGATGCTCGCCGCCCGTGCCACCAACCGCCCCGGCCCGTCCGTGAACCCCGCCGGCCTGCTGGTCCGGCTGATCGTCGAGAAGGCGGACGGCGGCCCGGACGAGAGCACGTACGAACTGGTCAGCGGCCCCGGCTGGCGCGTCACCGCCACCGAACCCCAACAAGGCTGGCAGCGCCCGGAGTTCGACGACACGGGCTGGGCCGAGGCCGCCGTACTCGCTCCCTACGGGCAGGGCCCTTGGGGCAGCGGCGTGAGCGTCGCCGTGCCGGAGCAGCCCGCGCCGCTGCTGCGCCGCGCCTTCACCGTGCGGCGGCGGATCTCCCGGGCCCGCCTCTACATCAGCGGACTCGCCTACTACGAGGCCGAGATCAACGGCCGCAGGGTCGGCCGGCAGGTGCTCGACCCCGGCTTCACGGACTACGACGAGACCGTGCTCTACGCCGTCCACGACGTCACCGAGCTGGTCAGACGTGGCGAGAACGCCATCGGCGTCACCCTCGGCCGCGGCTTCTTCGGCATGACCACCCCCAACGTCTGGAACTGGCACCGCCCGCCGTGGCACGGCGAGCCCCGGCTGCTGGCCCAGCTGGAGATCGACCACCCGGACGGCTCCCGCACCACCGTCGCCTCGGACGGCGAGTGGCGGATCACCGACGGCCCGACCCTGTCCAACTCCCTCTACGCGGGCGAGACCTACGACGCTCGCCGGGCCCCGCGCGACTGGACCCGTCCCGGCTTCGACGACAGCGGCTGGCGGGCGGCGGGTGTGCAGCAGGCACCGCGGGGCGCGCTCAAGGCGCAGCCGCACGACCCGATCGAGATCGCCGAGACGGTACGGCCGACGGAGATCTCCGAACTCCGGCCCGGGGTGTACGTGGTCGACATGGGCCGCACCATGGCGGGCTGGACCCGCCTCACCGTCCACGGCGCCGACGCGGGCACCGTCGTCCGTCTCGTCCACGGCGAGAAGCTGAAGCCCGACGGAAGCGTGCACGCCGAGACCGGCCATGTTCCGGGCCGCTTCCAGACCGACGAATACATCTGCGCGGGCGGCGGCGCGGACGAGGTATGGGAGCCGAAGTTCTCGTACAAGGGCTTCCGTTACGTGGAGATCCACGGGCTGCCCGCACGGCCGTCCCCCGAGCAGGTGCTGGGGCGGCTGGTGCACACCCGTGTCGAGGAGGCCGGCTCCTTCGCCTGCTCGGAGCCGTTCTACGAGTGGCTGGACGGTGCCATGCGCCGCACGCTCCTGAACAACCTGCACGGCATCCCGACCGACACCCCCATGTACGAGAAGAACGGCTGGACCGGCGACGCCCACGTCGGCACGCCGGTGATGACGTACGCCTTCGGGGTGCACCGCTTCCTGTCCAAGTGGCTGGGTGATCTGGCGGACAGCCAGAACGAGGCGGGGCAGATCCCCGTGATCGTGCCGAGCGGCGGCTGGGGCTACCAGGAGCTGGCACCCTCCCCCGAGTGGACGACCGTCTACCCGTTCGTCGTCCGGGAGTTGTACCGGGTGTACGGGGACGAGCGCGCCGCCCGCGAGCACTGGGCGACGCTGACCCGGTATCTGGACTGGGAGCTGTCCCGGCTGCGGGACGGGCTGGCGGTCACGGCGCTCGGCGACTGGGTGGCGCCCGGCTACGAGATTCCCCCGGAGGACACCCGGCTGACCGCGACCGCGTACCTCCACCGGGCGCTGCTGCACACCGCCGAACTGGGCGAAGTGCTGGGTGACGGCGAGGTCGTGAAGCGCTACCGGGACGCCGCCGAGAATCTGAAGACCGCGTTCAACGAGGCCTTCCTGAGCCCGGAGGGCCACTACCGCACGGCGAAGGACCCCGGCTACCGGCAGACGTCCAACGCGATTCCGCTGGCCTTCGGCCTGGTACCGCCCGGCGCCCGCACCTCCGTGCTGGACAGCCTGGTGGCCGACATCGAGGCGCGCGGCAACCATCTGAACACCGGATGCCTGGGCACGAGTGTGCTGCTGAACGTCCTGTGCGCCCACGGCCGCCCGGACGTGGCACACGCCGTCGCGACCCAGCGCACGTACCCGAGCTGGGGGTACTGGCACGACAACGGCGCCGACACCATGTGGGAGATGTGGCCGCTGGACTCCCGCTCCCGCGACCACTACTTCCTGGGTACGGTCGCGCAATGGCTGTACGAGAACGTGGCCGGGCTGCGCCCCGGTGACGCCGGCTACCGCACCTTCTCGGTGCGCCCCGACGCCCGTACGGGAGTGAACTGGGCCCGTACGTCGATCCGTACGGTGCGCGGCGAGGCCGCCGTGGCCTGGTCGCGGCTCGACCGGGAGCTGCGGCTGTCGGTGCGGGTGCCGGTGGGCTCGACGGCCGAGGTGCATGTGCCGGGAGCGTCGCGCGACCGGGTGGCCGCACCCAAGGGCGCGGAGTTCCTGCGCAGCGACCCGGCGTTCGTCGTCTTCCGGGTCGGACACGGGAAGTGGACCTTCACCGGCCCGGCGTGACGCCTGGCGGACGCGCTCTTCTCACCACGTACGCTTAGGCAATCCTTAGCCAGCGGACAGTGGATACGGGAAGGGCGCATGTCAGGAGTCGCGAGCCGACGTGTCGGCTGGATGGCCGTCGCCCTCCTTCTCTTGCTGCTGGCCGTGGTACTGAGCCTCGCGGTCGGCAGCCGCACGATCGCCCCCTCGGCGGTCTGGGACGCGCTGCTGTACGGCGGCACGAGCGACGACGCTCAGGTCGTACGGGCGCTGCGGGTGCCGCGGACGGTCGTCGGTGTGCTGGTCGGGGTCGCCCTCGGCGTTGCCGGAACGGTTCTGCAGGGCATCACCCGCAACCCCATCGCCGAGCCGGGCATCCTCGGCATCAGCCAGGGCGCCTCGCTCGGCGTCGTCTGCGCCATCACCTTCTTCGGGGTGCACACGCTGAACGGATACGTCTGGTACGCCTTCGCGGGCGCGGCCGTCGCGGCGGTATGCATCTACGTCGTCGCCGGCAGCGGACGCGGAGGCGCCTCACCGGTCAAGCTCGCGCTCGCCGGCGCCGCCATGAACGCCTTCCTCGCCTCCGTCGTCACCGGCATCCTCACCACCGACGCCCGTGCCCTGGACGAGTTCCGGTTCTGGGACGTCGGCTCGATCGCCGGCCGGGACGCCTCGATCGTCGGGCAGACCTGGCCCTTCCTGGTCGCGGGGCTGCTGCTGGTGCTGGCCATGGCCCGCGGGCTGGACGCTCTCGCGCTCGGCGAGGACATCGCACGGGGGCTGGGCCGCAACGTGGCGCTGCTGCGCGCGACCGGCGCCCTCGGCGCGACCGTGCTGACCGGGGTCGCGGTCGCCGCGGCCGGACCGATCGCCTTCACCGGGCTCGCCGTCCCGCACATCGCCCGGGCGCTCGTCGGGCCCGGGCACCGCTGGCTGCTGCCCATGGCCGCCGTGCTGGGACCGGTGATGCTGCTCCTCGCGGACGTCCTCGGGCGGGTCGTCGTACGGCCCTCGGAGGTGCCGGTGGCTGTGATGACCGCGTTGGCCGGGGTGCCGTTCCTGGTGGTGCTGGTACGGCGGCGGAAGCTGGTGGCGGCATGACCCAGGACACTCCCGGGAAGATCCAGGACAGACTCCGGAAGACCCAGGACAGCCTCGGGAAGATTCAGGACAGTCCCCGGAAGGCCCCGGACCCCCTCCGCCCTCCAGGGCATGCCGTCCTGCGCGCCAGGAAGAGCAGCTTCCTGCTCCACCGCAGAAGCCTCCTCGTCGCCGCCGTCCTCACCGCGCTGCTCGCTGCCACCGTCGTCGCGTCCCTGTGCGTCGGGGAGTCCTTCGTCGCGCCGGGCGAGGTCGTCCGCGTGCTGCTGGGTCTGCCCAGCCCCGACCAGCTGGTCGTCGGCACGCTCAGGTTGCCGCGGCTGGTGACCGGGCTGCTGGTGGGTGCCGCGTTCGGGATCTCCGGCGCGCTGATCCAGACCGTCGCCCGCAATGCGCTGGCCAGCCCTGACGTCATCGGCGTGACGCACGGAGCGGGTGCGGCGACGGTCGCGGCGATGACGTTCGGCGTCACCTCGTACGCCGTACTCCCCTACGTCTCCGTCGCCGGCGGTCTCGCGGCGGCGCTGCTCGTCTATCTGCTCGCGTGGCGGCGCGGGCTGCACGCCACCCGGTTCGTCCTCATCGGCATCGGCATCTCGGTGGCCCTCGGTTCCCTGACCCGGCTGTTCGTGACCAAGGGCGACTACCTGGTCGCCCAGCAGGCCAAGGTCTGGCTCACCGGCTCCCTCAACGGCCGCGGCTACGACCAGGCCGCACCGCTCGCGACCGTACTCCTGCTGCTCGTGCCGTTCCTGCTGTGGGCGGCCCGCGCCCAGCGTGGCGCGGGCCTCGACGACGACACCGCCACCGCCCTCGGCACCCGGCTCGACCGGGACCGGCTCGGGCTTGGCGCGCTCGGTGTGGTGCTGGCGTCCGTGGCGACCGGTGCCGCCGGACCGGTGGACTTCGTGGCGCTGCTCGCCCCGCAGATCGCCCGCAGGCTCACCCGCACCCCGCACATCCCGCTGTTGTGCTCGGCGCTGATGGGCGCGCTGATCGTGACCGTCGCCGACCTGCTGGCACGCCGGCTCTTCTCGCCGACCGAGCTGCCGGTCGGCGTGTTCACCGCCGTGGTGGGTGCCCCGTATCTGATGTGGCTGATCGTCAGCTCCCGTAGCGGCCGTTCCGGAGGAACCGCGTGACCGGCAACCGTCTCACCGCCCAGGGCCTCACCCTCGCCTACGAGGACCGCACGGTCGTCGACGGCCTGGACCTTCAGGTCCCGGACGGGAAGGTCACCGTCATCGTCGGGCCCAACGCCTGTGGAAAGTCCACCCTGTTGCGCGCCCTGGGCCGGCTGCTGAAGCCGAAGCGGGGCGCGGTGCTGCTCGACGGCACCGAGCTGTCCCGCATCCCGACCCGGCGGATCGCCCAGGCGGTCGGCCTGCTGCCGCAGACGCCCGTGCCGCCGGAGGGCATCACCGTCGCCGACCTGGTCTCGCGCGGCCGGCAGCCGCACCAGAAGTGGTGGCAGCAGTGGTCGGAGGCGGACGAGACGGCCGTCGCCCGGGCGATGGAGCGCACCGGGACCGCCGAGCTCGCCGAGCGGCCGGTCGACGAGCTGTCGGGCGGTCAGCGTCAGCGTGTGTGGATCGCGATGGCCCTCGCCCAGGACACCGACGTCCTGCTGCTCGACGAACCGACGACCTATCTCGACATCGCCCACCAGGTGGAAGTCCTGGACCTGGTACGGCAGTTGAACCAGGAGCGAGGCCGGACCGTGGTCGCCGTGCTGCACGACCTGAACCAGGCCGCCCGCTACGCCGACCACATCGTCGCCATGAAGACGGGCCGGATCGTGGCGCAGGGCGCGCCGGCCGACGTCGTCACCGCCGAGCTGGTCGAGGACGTCTTCGGACTCGCGTCGGTCGTCGTGCCGGATCCGGTGACGGGCGATCCGCTGGTGGTGCCGGGGCCGCCGCGTTCGGCGCGTCCGACCGTGCCTGAGCAGGCCGTACCGGGAACGTGATCGGAGCCACATGCTCCGGATGCTCCGGACGCACAGGCTTCTCATAAAGTAAGGCTCGCCTAAGTTTCATCCGTACGACGGGAGCCTTCCCATGTCTGCCAGCCGCCGCGGTACCGCCGCCGCAGCCCTCGCCCTCGCCGCCGCGCTCTCGCTGACGGCCTGCGGCGGCTCCTCCGGAAGCGGCGAGAAGTCGTCCACGGGATCCGGCGACAAGAAGGCGGTCGCCCAGGGCGGCGAGGACTTCTCGAAGGCGGCGGAGCAGACCGCGGCGATGGGCACCGACGCCAAGGCGGGTGAGTGGCCGCGGACCGTCGAGCACGCCATGGGCGAGACCGAGATCAAGGCGCAGCCCAAGCGTGTCGTCGTCCTGGACGTCGGAGAGCTCGACAACGTGGTGTCGCTCGGCATCAAGCCGGTCGGTCTCGCCCCCACCGAGGGCTCCCCCGAGCTGCCGTCGTACCTGAAGAAGGAAGCGGGCAGCCCGGCGGACATCGGCACGATCAACAACCTCAACCTCGAGGCCATCGCCGGGCTCAAGCCCGACCTGATCCTCGGCAGCCAGCTGCGCGCCGCCGACAAGTACGACGAGCTGTCGCAGATCGCGCCGACCGTCTTCTCCCTGCGGCCGGGCTTCACGTGGAAGGAGAACTACCTCCTCAACGCGGCCGCCCTGGACAAGACCGCCGAGGCGAAGACCCACCTCGCGGAGTACGACAAGAAGGTGACGGCGCTGAAGACGAAGCTCGGCGCCGACAAGCCGACCGTCTCGATGGTCCGTTACCTCCCCGACGGCGTGATCCGCCTCTACGCGAACGCCTCGTTCATCGGCACGATCCTCAAGGACCTCGAGATCCCCCGCCCGAAGAACCAGGACATCGAGGACCTCGCCGCCGAGATCAGCGCCGAGAACATCGACCAGGCCGACGCCGACTACATCTTCACCGGCGTCTACGGCGAACCGAACGCCACGGACAAGTCCACGGCGCAGGGCAACCCGCTGTGGAAGAACCTCGACGCCGTCAAGGCCGGGCGCGCGTACGACGTTCCGGACGAGACCTGGTACCTCGGCCTCGGCGTGATGGCCGCCGACGAGGTCCTCGCCGACCTGGAGAAGCACCTCACCAAGTAGGCGCACGGAGCTGCATGCCCACACCACGCGCGTGGGGGGAGCGGCCGGGACCTCGTCTCGCGCGACACCAGCGGCAACCTGTACCGCAAGAGCGGTGACGGCAGGGGTCGTTCGGCAGCCGCACGAAGATCGCGACGGGCCGGCAGGGGTACAAGGCCGTCGGCTGAGGAACGTCGACCCCGTGGCGCCCGCTGCCGGGCCCACGTCGCCCCGTCCGGGCCCGGCAGTTCGTCCCGCAGCAAACTGCCGGGCCTCCGTCTGCGAGGCAGGGCGCGCGGCGCGGGGCCCGTCGGCCTTGTGGTGGCCGCTACGGCCGAACTCCGGGGGCTGACTCTCCTGCACCATGGCCGGGACCTCCGCGGCGTCGATCCAGCGCGACGGCCTCGGAGAATTCGGGCCGGCGCATGTTCGCTGATCAACGCCTGCCGCACCGCACCACGAGGTGATCTGAAGACAGTTCCCGGCTCAAGGCAACCCTTTGCGTCGTCTGTGACCACAAGGAGTCGGATCCGGCCGATCGGTGGCTGGATGCACCTTCCTCCGGTGAACGGCGTGAACGGCATGCAAGGAGAGCACTTCCCCATGAAGAACCCCACGAACGACGGGCGCCGCGGGCGGCACCGCCGTCGCTGGACCGCGACCGGTCTGCTGCTCGGCGTGCCCGCCATCGTCGTGCCGTATCTGCTGTTCGCGCAGGAGGACTCGCAGGCCGCGACGGTCGACAGCAATGCCTACTACCGGCTGGTTTCCGTACGCAGCGGCAAGGTGCTGGACGTCAACGCCTTCTCCACCGCCGACGGCACCCGCATCCAGCAGTGGACCGACCAGAACACCGCCAACCAGCAGTGGAAGCTGAGACCCACGGGGGACGGCTACTACGAGCTGGTGAACCGCAACAGCGGCAAAGTGCTGGGCATAGCGGGCAATTCGACCGCCCGCGCGGCCGCCGCCGAGCAGCAGACCGACAGCTCCGCCACTTCTCAAGAGTGGCGGATCGACGAGGTGAGCGGCGCCGACGCCGTCACCTTCACGTCCCGCAGGAGCGGCCAGGTCCTGGACGTCTCCGGAGGCTCCAAGGCCGAGGGCGGGGCGGTCATCCAGTATCCCGGCAAGGGCAGCACCAACCAGCAGTGGAAGCTGGTGAAGACGGCCGAGACCCAGGCGGCCGGGACGGGTGCCGCGCAGACCACGGCCGCGGCCGGACCGTATGCCTGGAAGAACGCCCAGGTGGTGGGCGGCGGTTACGTCACCGGGCTGGTGTTCAACCAGCGCGAGAAGGGCCTGCTGTACGCCCGCACCGACATGGGCGGCGCCTACCGCTGGGACACCGCGGCCGAGCAGTGGATCCCGCTGACCGACTGGGCCGGCGAGAAGGACTGGAACCTGCTGGGCATCGACTCGGTGGCCACCGACCCCGTCGACCCCGACCGGCTCTACCTCGGGGCGGGCACCTACACCAACAGCTGGGCGGGCAACGGAGAGATCCTGCGCTCCAAGGACCGTGGCCGCACCTTCCAGCGCACCGCTCTGCCCTTCAAGCTGGGCGCCAACGAGGACGGCCGCGGCGCGGGCGAACGGCTGGTGGTCAACCCCGCTGACAACGGCACCCTGCTCCTCGGCACCCGCAAGAACGGCCTGTGGCGCAGCACCGATCACGGCACGACATGGAGCCAGGTCTCCTCGTTCCCCGTCAAGGACGGGGCGAGCAGCGGCGCGGGCATCTCCTTCGTGACGTACGACCCGAAGGACAGCAGGACGGTCTACGTCGGCGTCGCCGACAAGTCCACCTCCCTGTACCGCTCCACCGACGGCGGCAGCACCTGGCAGGCCGTCTCCGGGCAGCCCACCGGCCAGATGCCCCAGCACGGCGTGGTCTCCGGTGACGGCTCGCTGTACCTGACGTACACCAACGTCGTCGGACCCAACGGCGTGACCGCGGGCTCGGTGTGGAAGTACACGCCGGCCGGCGGCGCGTGGAAGAACATCTCGCCGTCCCAGGGCAGTTACGGGTTCTCCGGTCTGGCCGTCGACCCGCGCAAGCCCTCCACGGTGATGGTCACCACCCTCGACCGCTGGTGGCCCGAGGACGAGATCTACCGGACCACCGACGGCGGTACGACCTGGAAGGCGCTGGCCGACAAGTCGGAGCGGGACGCCTCCGCCGCTCCTTACGTCGGTACCGGCACCGGGCACTGGATGACCGCCCTCGCCATCGACCCCTTCGACTCCGGGCACGTGCTGTACGGCACCGGCAGCGGCATCTGGCGCAGCAAGGACGCGAACGCCTCCGACAGCGGCGGCACCAGCCACTGGACCGTGGGGGCCCGAGGGCTGGAAGAGACCGCGGTGCTGGACGCGGTCGCCCCGCCCGGCGGCGCCACCGTCGTCTCCTCCATGGGTGACCTCGGCGGTTTCCACTACGGCTCCGCCGGCTCCCTGGTCAAGGTGCCCTCCGGGCGGCTGAAGAACCCGATGATGATCACCAGCACGGACATCGACTTCGCCCAGTCCAACCCGTCACTGATGGTCCGCGTCGGCCGTGGCGGCGAGCAGGACGGCGCCTACTCCACCGACGGTGGCAGCAGCTGGAACGGCTTCAAGTCGGAGCCCGTGGGCAGCGCCGACAGCGGCCAGGTCGCGCTCGCGGCGGACGGCTCCGCCATCGTCTGGACCGAGGAGGGCCAGGCCCCGTACCGCTCGACCGACAAGGGAGCGAGCTGGTCGAAGGTCGGCGGCCTGGGCAACGGCGCCGTGGTCGTCGCCGACCGCTCCTCGGCCAAGACCTTCTACGCACTCTCCGGCGGCACGCTCCACGCCAGCACCGACGGCGGCGCCACCTTCACCGCCCGCGCCGGCAACCTGCCCGCCGGCCGGCTCGCGGCCGTCCCCGGCATCGCAGGGGACCTGTGGATCGCCGACGGTGGCAAGGGGCTGCTGCACTCCACCGACGGCGGTCGCACCTTCACCACGCTAGGCACGGTGAAGTCCGCCTCCGCCCTCGGCTTCGGCAAGGCCGCGCCCGGCGCCTCCTACCAGGCCCTCTACCTGATCGGCACCGTCAAGGACGTCACCGGAGTCTTCCGCTCCACCGACCAGGGCGCCACCTGGCTCCGCGTCAACGACGACGCCCACCAGTGGGGCAGCATCGGCGGGACCGGCGTCATCACCGGCGACCCCGACACCTACGGCCGCGTCTACGTCGGCACCAACGGCCGCGGCCTCCAGTACGGCGACCCGTCCTGACCCAGCCGCCCGAGCGGGGCCGCAGGCACGACAGCCTGCGGCCCCGCTGTGTCTGCCCGAAGAATCCCCAGTGTCGGAAAAGTGCTGCGGTCCTACGATGACAACTGGGCCCGTGCTCTCACAAGCAAGGGAGCAACATGATCCGTTCAGCCGACATCCGCGAGTGGCGCAACGAGGACGTGGTCGATCTGAAGCGGCGCAAGATCGGCACGCTCGAAGCGATCTATGTGGACACCGCCACGGACGAACCGTCCATGGCCACGGTCCGGACCGGGCTGCTCGGCCGCCAGCGGCTGGTCTTCGTCCCCGTCGACGAGGCCGTGCTCGGGCCGGGCTACGTCCAGGTTCCGTACGCCAAGACGCACGTACGCCAGGCTCCCGCGATCGGGACGGACGACGTACTGCCCGCCGAACAGGAGGAAGCGATCTTCCGGCACTACGACATGACGTACCGACCGGGTGCCACCGGCGAACGCCGACTCGCGCGCCGTTGACCACCCCCACGCGGCAGAAGGAGGCGTTCGGGTGATGGTGCTGTTCCTGCTGCTCGTCCTCGTGGCCGTCGTCCTGGGAATCATCGGCGCGGCGGCGGACGGCCTGGGCTATCTGCTGGCCATCGGCATCGTGCTCTTCGTGGCCGATGTGGCCTTCTTCTCGGTGCGAGCGTTCCGGCGTGCCAGGCGGCGCCCCATCCGCTGACGTCCCGGGCCCACCCCGGCCGGCGGGCGGCTGAGCTCTGCGGGGACGATGGCGGGATGATGGCCGCCATGCACGTCCGTATCGACGCCGTCGACCTGCCCGGCCTCACCCGCCCCGCCTCCGTCGACGGCACAGTCCCCGCGTACGGCAACATCCACGTCGCCGTGCAACGCCGCGACCGTCCCGCCGAGCTGCTGGAGCCACAGCCGGGCGACGCGCCGTCCGCGACATGGACTCTGGAGTGCACCACGAGCGCCTCGCCGACCGGCACCGTGGTCAAGGGCCCCTACGTGCAGCACCGTCTGGGCCGGCGGTTCATCTACCTCTCCTGGGGCACGGTCGACGAGTCCGGCACCTTTACGATGTTCCGCCGCGCCAAGCTCATGCTCGACGTCATCCCCGCCGACGTCCTCACCGCCGCCGCGCGCGACGGGCTGCTGATCGGACGCCTCGGCCTCACCGACGCGCAGGGCGGTCCCCTGTGCGCACGCGTGGAACCCCCGAACATCACCTGGACCGTCGGCGTCCGGCAGATGTGACCTTTATTGCGATGGTGGGGTCTCGGTATGTTCGCGTTGTCAGCGCCGCAAGGCTCATCGTCCGAGGTCACGGCGCTGTGGCCGACCGTAACCGGCGGAAACACTGCATGCGCGCGGAGCAATATCTGTAGCCGCGAAGTAAGAAATAGGTGCGGTGCACCGCGATTATTCCTCGGGCGCCGACCGCGGCGGAAATTGTCGACCACACGGGGCCGGTCGCACCATGCTAATGTCGATCTCAGTTGCAGGTGTGGTTGCCAGAAGGTTCATTTTCCGACGGGGTAATCAGCACGGCGACGCGGAATTCGCACAGTGCGGATTCCGGACTTCGTCTCCGAAGGAGAATTGACATGGCTACTGGCACCGTGAAGTGGTTCAACGCGGAAAAGGGCTTCGGCTTCATCGAGCAGGACGGCGGCGGCGCCGACGTCTTCGCCCACTACTCGAACATCGCCGCCCAGGGCTTCCGCGAGCTGCAGGAAGGCCAGAAGGTGTCCTTCGACATCGCGCAGGGCCAGAAGGGCCCGACGGCCGAGAACATCGTTCCCGCCTGACACCCGCAGCAACGCATACTTCGCAGCTGGGGCCCGCACCTTGGGGTGCGGGCCTCGGCTCGCTGCTTTTCAGGGCGCACGACGGGAAGGCTCCACCACATCACCGAACGGTGATGCATCCCCCGTCGATCCGATTCGGCGCCCATCATCACCGGCCCGTTCTCGTGATTCTCTGCGCCGTTCATTTTGCTGCGGAAATTCCTTGCTACGTGCCTACGTGCTCACAACGAGGAAGGTTCCGCTTGAACCGCGCACGCACCACCCGCACGACCCGTACCTACGACCGCTCCCGGGGTTCCGCCCCGACGCGCTCGGGAACGTCGTCGCGGCGTTCCACCGGCTACGACCGCCGACAGCCCGCGCTCCAGGGCGAGTTCGCCCTGCCGGTGACGATCACCCCCGCGCTGCCCGCCGTCGAGTCGTTCGCCGACCTCGCCATG
This sequence comes from Streptomyces sp. NBC_00457, assembly GCF_036014015.1. NCBI lineage: Bacteria > Bacillati > Actinomycetota > Actinomycetes > Kitasatosporales > Streptomycetaceae > Streptomyces > Streptomyces sp. NBC_00457. The sequence goes on from NZ_CP107905.1 coordinate 5,278,491, forward strand.
CCGGCGCCGCTGCTGGCCGCGCTCGGTCAGGAGGGCGTGACCATACCGTTCCCGATCCAGGGGGCGACCCTGCCGAACTCCCTCGCCGGACGTGACGTGCTCGGCCGCGGCCGTACCGGGTCGGGCAAGACCCTGGCCTTCGGCCTCGCTCTGCTGGCCCGTACCGCGGGCCGGCGTGCGCAGCCGCGGCAGCCGCTCGCCCTGGTCCTCGTCCCCACCCGCGAGCTGGCCCAGCAGGTGACCGACGCGCTGACCCCGTACGCCCGCTCCGTGCAGCTGCGGCTGGCGACCGTGGTCGGCGGGATGTCCATCGGCAGGCAGGCCGGTGCGCTACGGGCCGGAGCCGAGGTCGTCGTCGCGACGCCGGGGCGGCTCAAGGACCTCATCGACCGGGGCGACTGCCGACTGGACGCCGTCACCATCACCGTCCTCGACGAGGCCGACCAGATGGCCGACATGGGCTTCATGCCCCAGGTCACCGCGCTGCTCGACCAGGTGCGCCCCGAAGGGCAGCGGATGCTCTTCTCCGCCACCCTGGACCGCAACGTCGACCGGCTGGTCCGCCGCTACCTGTCCGACCCGGTGGTCCACTCCGTCGACCCGTCGGCGGGCGCGGTCACCACGATGGAGCACCACCTGCTCCACGTGCACGAAGCGGACAAGTACCAGACGACCACCGAGATCGCGGCGCGAGACGGCCGGGTGATCATGTTCCTGGACACCAAGCACGCCGTGGACCGGCTGACGAAGCACCTGCTCAGCAGCGGCGTCCGCGCCGCGGCTCTGCACGGGGGCAAGTCCCAGCCCCAGCGCACGCGGACCCTCGCCCAGTTCAAGACCGGTCATGTGACGGTCCTGGTGGCGACCAATGTCGCGGCTCGCGGCATCCACGTCGACAACCTCGACCTGGTCGTCAACGTGGATCCGCCGAGCGACCACAAGGACTACCTGCACCGCGGCGGCCGTACCGCCCGCGCCGGCGAGTCCGGCAGCGTCGTCACCCTGGTGACACCCAGCCAGCGTCGCGGCATGAGCCGGCTGATGGCGTCGGCCGCCATCACCCCGCAGATCACCTCGGTACGTTCGGGTGAAGCGGAACTGAGCCGCATCACCGGCGCCCAGGCCCCTTCCGGTGTCCCGGTCGTCATCACCGCACCGCCCGCGGAACGTCCGGCCCGCGCCGGCGCTCCCTCGTCCCGAGGCCGCCGCGGCCGTCCCGCCCGGGGGCGCACCGCCGGTGAAGCGGGGCGGCGCAGGACGCAGCGGCCGTCCGCCTTCGGCCCGGCGGCGTAGTCGCCGCGACCTCGAACGTTGACCCATCTCCGACGGAGGCAGCATTTGACACCGGTTCAGGCACAGCAGATGCGGACGGACCGCTCCCCCATCGCCTCCGTAGTCGAGGGCATGGACGCGTCCGGACCCCGGGTCGGGGACGACATGACCGTCGAGGTCGCCCTGTCCCTCATGGCCAGTGCTCGTGTGGAGTTCCTCGTGCTGTGCGACGGGGACGACCAGTACACGGGCTCGGTCACCCGGGCCGAACTCGTCGCTCACCGCGGCAGTTCCACGTACACGGACCGGATCCGTCTACAGGACGTCCTCACCCTCTCCCGCTGATCGACCCGCCTCGATCAGTCCGTTCTCCTTCTCCCCTGAGGGGCATCATGCGCTGTGTCATCGCCCGGTACCCGTTCGACCTGACCAAGAGCGGAGTGCTGGCCTCCATGAAGGGCGTCACGCCCGAGCTCATCACGGGTGAGTCCGTGACCATCGGCCGCCGTCGCTACCCCGTCAAGCAGGTGGGCCAGGTGCTCACCCGACAGGACCCCCGCGACTTCACCGGCGGCGAAGTCGTCCGGGCCATGACCGGCCTGGGCTTCACGTGCCACGCCCGCCTGGAGGCCGAGCCCGTGCCGGTCCCCACCGCGGTCCAGACCGCGTCGGCACTGCTCGGCTCCGCATCCCTGGACGTATGAGAACGGGCGGGAAACCGCCATCTGGATCCCGATGAGGGCCCTGCCGACGCGCGTCGGCAGGGCCCTCTTCGTTGTCCCGTCCGTTCCCCTGGAGATCTGGTCCCCCGGACAGCTGAAATCTACTCTTGTCAGAGTAGACATTGGGCTCTGTCGCGGTTAGCCTTCTTCTCGTAGACACGGTCAAGTGAGTCCCGGCAGACACGAACTGCCGGGAAGCAAGTGGTAGTTGGTTCAGAGTGATCAGAGGAAGGACGGAGGAGCAGACGCCATCAGGATCGCCCGGCCGAGCAGCACCGGTCCGGGTACCGCAAGACTCCGGATTGGAAGGTGGTCCCCGGTCACGCAGCCGCGATCCCCGCACTCCCTTCTGCAGGGCTGGTAGCGGAAACAGAAGGTCGGCAGAGCATGAGGGCCGACAGATGGTGTTCAATTTCCTTCGGGGCCCTGGTGCCGTACGGCACCGGGGCCCCTCGACGCGTTGTACTACGAGGTGACATGACAGCAGATACCCCTCTCAGTGGTCGTCTGGACGACGACGACTACCCCGCCTACACGATGGGGCGGGCCGCCGAGATGCTCGGCACCACCCCGGCCTTCCTACGAGCCATCGGCGAGGCTCGCCTGATCACTCCGCTGCGCTCGGAGGGCGGACACCGCCGCTACTCCCGCTACCAGCTGCGGATCGCCGCACGCGCCCGCGAACTCGTCGACAAGGGCACCCCGATCGAGGCCGCTTGCCGCATCGTCATCCTCGAGGACCAACTCGAGGAAGCCCAACGCATCAACGCCGAGTACCGCCGCCGCGCCGGGCATGAGGCGCACGGCAGTACCGGCTGAGCGCCCCGGACGAGGTGTCCGGGGAGTCGGTGCCGCGGTGGCCGCTTTTCCTTACACCGCGGCGATGTCCTCGTAAGGACTACGGCCCTCGTCAGATCACGCGGAAGAGGTCCGCGGCGGCGTGGACGTCGGTGAGGTCGCCGATGGAGCGGAGGTTGTCGCAGAGGGCGTGGAGGACGGAGTCGGAGGCGGCGACGCGTGGGGTGCCGACGGCGATGCCGAAGAGGCGGAAGTCGAGGAGGTGCTTGGCGTCGTTCCAGTCGCGCGTCCACTGCTCGGTGACGCCGCAGTCGTCGTCGGTGAGGATCACGATGTCGCCGCGTGTGCGGGTGGCGTCGTTGAACTCGTCCCGCAGGAGTTCCGCGGCGGCTGTCAGGGGGCGCTGGTAGCTGGTGCCGCCGCCCAGGAAGGTCTCCGCGAAGTCGAGGGTCCGGGTGATGTCGGCCGGCCGGTCGGCCGGGAAGCGGAAGATCTGGAGCTTGTCGGCGGCGGAGAACAGAATGCCGACGAAGTCGCGCCCCGCGTTGCGGGCCTGGTCCAGCAGCGCCAGGGCGCAGGCCTTGGCCCACGCCTCACGGGTGATTCCGCCGGGCCCTGCCTCGTACATGGAGTGCGAGGTGTCCACGCACGCGATGACGGCGCCCTGGCCGGTGGTCTGCTCGCCCTGGCTGTCGTAGAGCATCAGCTCCCCGGCGGCGTAGCGCGCGGCGAAGACCGCACGCAGCTCGGGCAGGCCGAGGCTCGCCAGCTCGGAGGGGATGACGCGGGAGAGGTCGTCGCCGAGCGTGACGCCGATCAGTTCACCGGCGGTGTTCTCCACCTTGCGGGCGCGCTCGCCGCTCGCCATCTGACGGAAACGGCCGATCAGTTCGGCCCACTGGGCGAGACGGCCCGTGCGCAGCCGCTCGGCGAGCCGGGCGCGCTGCTCGAACGGCATCCGCTCCAGCTCACCGGGGCCGACGCCCCACGCCCGCATCAGCGTCGCCTCCCCCCGCACGGCCTCGACGGCCCGCGCCGCGGCGTTCCGCGCGGCGGCACGGATGCCGGGGACCGCCGCCGCCCCGAGGGCTTGCGCCGCCTCCCGCGCGGCGGCTTCCGCGGCCTCGATCGCCCGTTGTACGGCGTCGGCGTCCGAGGGCGACACCGTGCCGTCCTCGTCGGCCCCGTCCGCGGCCTGCTGGAGCGCCTCGTCCACGGCGGTCGCCGCGTCTACGGCGGCCTGCTGGGCCTTCTTCGCCTGCTCGGCCCGTTCCCGGGCGTCCCTGGAACGGTCCAGCATCCCGCGCAGCGCGGCGGCCTGGGCGAGTACGGCCATGGCGGCGGCGTAGGGGTCGCCGGCCGTCTCCCGGTGCAGCTCCGCGAACTCCGGTGACTCCATCAATGCGGTGACGACCTGGTGGTTGACCAGCCGGGAGGGGTCCATCTCCGCGCGCTCGCGCAGTCTCGGCCCGACCTTGTACGCGGCCAGGAACACGTCGGTCAGGAGGTCCGTGGCGGTGTCGTCGTAGCGCTGGATCAGTTCCTCGGCCAGGTCGCGCAGTCCGGCCGACTGGTCGTAGGTGTCGCGCCAGGTGAAACGGTCGAAGCGGTCCGTGACCACGGCCGCCGTATGCCGCTCGGGAGCGGCGGCGGCGGGCAGGCCGTCCAGCCACTTCCCGGCTTGGCTCGCCAACTCATCGATCGTGCGGGGTGTGTTGGCCATGGTCCTGATTCCCCCGCCTGCTCAGAGCTGAGCCTGCACCATGCTCGCGTCCACGCCGAGGGCCTCGGTGAGGACGCGGGCGCGGACGGCGCGTTGGCGGGCGGTGACCCGGTCGATTGCGGTGGTGGAGCGGCCGGCGGTCACCGCCTCCTCGCGCAGTTTCTCCAGCCGCTTGCCCGCGGTGGCGAGCTGGTTGTGGGCCTTCTTGATGACCCACTCGCTCAGCGCCTCGCGGGACTGCCCGGCCATGGCGTCGAGCTGGGCCTCCAACTCGTCTACGACGTCGGCCAGGTCGAGCGCCTCCTTGGCGTCCGGGTTGACCAGGTGCAGCACCTCGCGCTCGACGGTGGGGCGCTGCGCGGGGGAGTCCCACAGCACGTGGGTCAGCACCGACAGGTCGTTCTCAGCGACCGCCGGGCGCCCGTCGAGGTATGCGGACGCCTGGAGCAGGCCCACCGCCTGCCGCCAGCGTCGGTCGGAGACGACGAGTTCCTTGCGACGCAGGGAAGCCCGCAGCGTGCATACGGCGTCCACGATCGCGTCGGAGACGTCCACGGCGGGGACGGCCTCGGTCACGGCGTGCTGCAACGCGGCCAGTTCGACGGTGGTCCGGGTCGGTGGAGCGGGGCGGCTGACGGCGGAGCGGACCAGCGCGGCGAAGTTGGAGGGGTCCTCCAGGTAGCCGACTTCGATGCGGACCAGCAGACGGTCGTAGATCGCGGCGGAATCCTCCGCGCTGGGCAGTTCGTTGCTGGCCGTGATGGCCCCGATCAGAGGGCAGCGGATCGGCTCGCCGCCGCTCTCGGGGTGGTAGATCCGCTCGTTGAGATAGCCAAGGGTCTCGTTCAGCGCCGCCGTGGAGCACTTGAAGATCTCGTCGATGAACGCGATGTGCGCGGTCGTGGCGCGGCCGTCGTAGACCTGGCGGTACTCGCCCCGGGCCAGCGCGGCGACGTCGATGGGGCCGAACATCCTCGTCGGCGCGGTGAACTTCGACAGCAGGATCTCCCAGTACGACGCCCCCTCGACCCTGCCGGTCAGCTCCCGGGCCATCTCCGACTTCGCCGTTCCGGGCGGGCCCAGCACCAGGGAGTGCTGTCCGGCCAGCAGGGTCACCACCAGGGTCCGCACCACGTCGGCCCGCTCGTAGAAACGGTCGGACAGCTCGTCGCTGATCGCCCGCAGGAGCTTGGCCGTGTGCTGCGCGTCCGGTGCGTCCATGTTCAACTCCCTTCCTGTGGAGTCCTGTCGGGCCGGGCGGGGTTGGGGCGCGTGAGTGACGGTGTGGCGGCCGGCCTGCCTGCGGACGCGGAGCCGGTGACCGAGAAGGAGTTGCCGGTCTTCACGCTGGTGAAGAACCACTTGGCGTCGGCCGCGTCCAGGCTGATCCAGCCGCTGGTGGTGTCGTACTTGTCGATGCCCTTCGTTTCGTAGGCGAGGATCGCGCCTACGTAGAACGGCTGGTTGTCGGCATCGCGCAGTTCGACGGCCAGTGAGACGTCCGTGTCGTAGCGGGTTCCGTCGGTCGGGTTGATGACGGGCAGAACCGTGTTGTCGAGCTTCCTGTACACGGTCAGCGGCCCCACCGGCTTCGGGCTGCCGGCGACGCTCGACGTAATCGTCATGACCCGGTCCCCGACGGCCAGGGTGCTCCGGTCGAGGTCGACCTTGCCGACGGTGGGCATGACAGAGGTCGCCTCACGGGAGGTGGCAGGGGGCGGTGACGGGACGGCGGGCGAGGCGGCCGGGACCTGGCGGTGGTTCCCCTCCCCCGCGGGGTCCAAGGTCAGCGCGAAGGCCACCAGGGCGAGGGCGGCCGTACCCGCGGCCAGCGTGCCTGCCCTGCGGCGGCGCACCCGGCGGACGGCACGACCGCGGACCTCGGCGCCGGAGAGGACCGGAGGGGTCTCGTGTTCCTCGGCGAACTCGTGGAGCGCGGTGGAGAGTTCGGCGGACGACTGGGTAAAGCGTTCATCCGACACGGCCGCTCTCCTTCCGAACCGGTTCGGCAGCCTCGTCCACAGTCAAATGCTGCGCCAGCGCCGCTCTCCCCCTGGCCAGTCTGGCCTTGACCGTCCCCACGGGCGCACCCGTCTCGGAGGCTACCTGCTCGACACTCAGGTCACACAGATGGTGCAGGACGATCGCCATCCGCTGCACCTTGGGCAATTGGCGCAGCGCCGCGACGAGCGCCGTGCGGTCGGGACCGGGTCCCGGCGTGAACTCGGGCGGCGGCGTACGGCGCACCAGTTCCAGCCAGCGCCTGGCCCGGCGCCAGCGGCTGACTGCCAGGCGCATGGCCACCGTGCGGATCCACGCCTCGGGTGCCTCGTCCGCGAGGAAGCTCTTGCGCCGGCTCCAGGCCCGTACGAACGCCTCCTGGACCACTTCCTGCGCCTCCTCGCGATCCCCGGTGAACGCGGCGAGCTGGCCGGTCAGCCGGGGAAACGTGGCCGCGTAGAAAGCGTCGAACTCGTCGTCGGTCATACCCCCACCGGAGTTTTGGATTCCGTGCAACCTGGCCGCCCCAGTGGTGCGTACAGGTCCCGTAGGTCGCGTACATCGGAACACGCCCCACAGGAAAGACGATGAACTCGAGTCTCCGGATCCACTGGCCCGCTCGCGGCCCCCGCATCGACTTCGCCGCGTACGCGCGTGCGGGCCGGCCCCGGCTGGCCGCCACCGCGCGGCTGCTCTGCGGCGATCCCCGCGAAGCGACGGAGCTGGTGCGGAACACGCTGGTGGGGGTGTGCGCGCGGTGGCGCCGGATACCGCGGGACGACGTGGACTTCTATGTACGGCGCTCCCTCGTCCGGGAGTATCTGCGCCGGGCACGCCGCCGCAAGGCCCCGGACCAGGAGGGGTTGGGGGCACTGTCCGCTCGGCAGCGGGCCGTGCTGGTGATGCTGCACTGGGAGGGACTCGGCGAGACGGAGGTCGCCCAGACGCTGGGCTGTTCGGCCGGCGCGGTCAGAGGCCATGCCCGGCGCGGGCTGGCGGCCCTCGGGGGTGACGCCGAGCGGCTGCGCGGTCTCTTCACGGAAGCCGCCGAAGTCGCCGACGGTCTCGCCCCGTTCGCCGTGCAGCTCGGTGCCATTGAGGAGCGGGGGCGGACCTTGCGCCGCCGCCGTGTCGGCGTGATCGCGGCCGTCTGCGTGCTGCTGCTCGTCCCGTCGGCCGTTTTCTTGGTCGACCGGATCGTGGGCTCCGGCGGCGCGGACGGGTCGGGCGCCGCCGCGGCCGGCATGGCGTCGAGCCCGGTACGGATCGTCGCGCCCGGCGAGCGGGTGGAGGCCGTGCCGGGGGTGCAGGTCTGGCTGACCGCCGACGGGCGGCACTGGTCGACGGCGCGGGGGCCCAACCAGTTCCGCCGCCTTCCCGAGGCCGGCTCCGAGAGCCGGCAGCCGGGCGTCTCTGTGCGGCCGGAGCCGGTGAAGGGCGCGTACTTCCTGTCGGGCCTCTACTACGGCCTGTCCGCCGACCCGGATCGTGTCGCGGTGACCGTCGACGGCCGTGAAGTCACCGGCAGCGTCCTCACGTTGGCGGGCAACCCCGGCTGGGGCGTCTGGTATGCGCGCGCACCGCTGGCGACGGCGGAGCTGAAGGCGAGTTTCGTCGAGGGCGGCCCGACCGTCACGGTCTACGACGGGGCCGGCCAGGTCGTCGCGCGGTCCGGTGCCGATGGGTGAAGCGCCCGATGTCCAGAAATCGCCCCCCACTTCTGAAAGGCCTCCCGTGCACGAACCACCTGCCGCTCAGGAAACGCCCGCCGCTCCTCGGCGTGGGAAACGCCCGGCAGGCTCCCACCGCCTCCACCTGCGCATCCCGCTCCGCCTCCGCCTCCGCCGCACGCGAGGCCGGCTGCTGCGCCGGCTGAGCATCGCCTTCCTGGCGCTGACCGCGGCGCTGTGCACGGCCGCGGTGGTCGCGTACCAGCTGACGGAGATTCCCGAGCCGCACCCGGAGACCGTCACGCAGAGCACGGTCTTCATCGACGACAAGGGCTCCTATCTGGGCCGGCGCGGTCCCGTCGACCGCCAGGAGGTGCCTCTGTCGCAGGTCCCGCGCTATGTCCAGGACGCGGTGATCGCGGCCGAGAACCGCTCGTTCCGTACGGACAACGGCGTCTCGCCGCGCGCCGTCGCCCGCGCTGTGGTGGCCTCGCTGACCGGCGGGGCGCCGCAGGGCGGCTCCACCATCACCCAGCAGTACGTGAAGAACGCGCTGCTGAGCCCGGAGCAGACGCTGTCGCGCAAGGCACGCGAGGCGCTGATCGCGATCAAGCTCGACCGTACCCGCTCGAAGGACGAGATCCTGGAGGGCTATCTCAACACGGTGTACTTCGGGCGGGGCGCCGCCGGTATCCAGGCGGCCTCGCGCAACTACTTCGATGTGGACACCCGGGACCTGACGGTCTCGCAGGCCGCCGCTCTGGCATCGATCGTCAACATCCCCTCGTACTACGAGAAGGCGGGCTCGGATCCCAAGGTGACCGCGAAGCTCAGGGACCGCTGGGAGTGGGTGCTCGACGCGATGGCGGCGAGCGGCGGCATCACGGCGAAGCAGCGTGCCGAGGCCGCCTTTCCGGCGTTCCGTTTCTATCCGCCGGGGACGACCGAGGGGCAGCGGCAGTACATGATCGACGTGGCCGCTCAGGAGGCCGCCGACCGGCTCGGCATCAGCGAGGACCAGTTGGCGCGCGGCGGCTACACCGTGCACACCACCTTCGACCTGGCGCTCCAGGACGCCACCACCGAGCTGGTGAAGGACCTCAAGGGCCGTGAGGGAACCCGGCTGCACACCGCCGTCGTGGCGATCGAGCCCGGCGACGGGGCGGTGCGGCTGCTGTACGGGGGCGCGGACTACGCCCGGCAGCCGTTCAACGACGCGGTGGGCGGCGCGGTGGAGGCGGGGGCGGCGCTGGAGCCCTTCGGCAAGGTCTTTTTCGGCACCCCCCTTGCCACGCTGCCGAAGACCCCGGCGCCCACCCCGCTGAAACTGGCCTCGGCGTACGCGACCGTGGCGGCGGACGGGGTGTACGCGGCCCCGTACACCGTCGCGAAGATCACCCGGGACGGGCGGGACGTCTACACCGCACGGCCCGACCCACAGCGCGCGCTGGACGAAGGGGACGCGTTCATGGTGAAGGCCCAGATGTACGGGAGCACGAAGATTCCCCGAGAGGCAGCGGTGTCCAACGGGATGGTGCCCCCCTTCGATCCGGCCGCCCGGAAAATTTCGCCCGTCTTCTTCACGGCCGGAGCGGGCGGCGGGATCACCCGCCGGACCGTGTGGTCCACCGCGCTGGACTCCCGGCTCACCCTGACGCTCGCCCTCTTCGCCGACCGACCCGGCGAGAAGAAGAACACGATCGTGCCCGCCCAGCTCCCGAACGATCCGCCGCCGACCGAGTCCGCGGAGCAGACCGCGAGGCAGATCTGGCGGCTGGCCACCGCGTGATGTGGAGCACTCGGATGTCCCTCTCGGCGGTCATGCGCGTCGGCGTGCCAGCACGGCCGACACCCCCGTGGCGACCACGAACGACCCCGCCGCGATCCCGATGTAGCCGTGCACGCCCGCGGCCTAGGAGTCCCCCGGTGCCGCTCCTGCCGCCGTCCGCCGCCACGACGTAACGCGCGTGGACGGTCCGTATGCCATCCGGTGCCCGCAGGGTGACGGTGACACCGGCGTCGTCCTGCTCTGGACCGACCGCCTCGTCGGACTACGTCACCTTCCGCCGGCTGACCTCGCAGGGCCGGTCGGTGCTGGAGGAGCGCTTTACGCAACTGGCGGCGGACGGCGAGATCCGGACCGCCGATCCCCGCCGCGCCGTGCAGCACTCCACCGCCCTCACCGTCCTCCTCGCCGTCGACGCGCTGCGGGACGACGGCGAGGAGAGCGCGGCGGCGGAATCGGAGATCCTCGCGATCATCGCCGACGGGGTCGACGCGTTCCTGCGCGCCTACGGCTGACCTCGCGCGCCACGCCCTGCGGCGGCTTCGGGATCACCCTGTGCCGGGATCCGGCTGTGGATGTCCTCCAGCATGATCCGTATCGACATGCGGAAGACCTCGCCCTGGTGGTCGCCGATGAAGGATGTGTGCCCGAACACCTCCAGCACGACGAGGCCGTGCATATGGCCCCACGCGCTCATGAGGAGGGCGGCCGCCGGGGGCGGCAGCGCTCCCGGTCCGTCCGCCGGCAGGAGGTCCAGGAAGCCCCGGAGCGAGGGCGAGAGCGCGGGGGTGTCGGCCGCGGCCAGTTGCTCCGCGGTGAAGCCGCCGAACAGCTCGCGCTGGAAGATCTCGCCCATCCGGCGCATCGCCTGGGTGGTCGGGCCGTCGACGGGTGCCGCGTAGTCCCGCAGCGGCGTGCCGTAGAGGAGCTGGAACCGTTCGGGATGGGCGACCGCCCATCGGCGGTAGCCCTCGGCCGCCGCCTGCAGTCGCGGCAGGCCGGCTTCGTCCGGCGCGGTGTCGACGGCTGTCTGCACGGCCTCGGCCAAGTCGTCGTACGCCTTGGTGATCAGCTCGGTGATGAGGGCGTGCCGGCTCGGAAAGTAGTGGTAGAGCGCCTGCACGGTCATGCCGAGGCTGCGGGCGACCGCTCGCAGGGACAGGGCCGCGGGTCCGTGTTCGGTGATGTGGCGCTCGGCGGTGTCCAGGATCTCCCGGGTGGCGGTGGCCCGGCGTCGCTCGCGAGGGCGCCGAGAGCCGCCAGGTCGCCACGGCACTGCGGGAGGACTTCAACGGCACCGACGAGGCGGCCCTCCACGTCGTCGTCGAACAGCCCGTCTCCGACAGCCACTTGAGCGCGTACGAGGACCGGCTGTCCGGACTCCAGGGCGTCGTCCGCGTCGACACCCGGGGCGACTCCCAGGCCCACCAGCTCAGTGTCGTCAGCGACCTGCCGCCCCGCTCCGACGCGGCTCAGCACCTCGTCGACGACGTTCGCACCGTCACACCGCCCCCCGGCTCCCACCCCCTCGTCGGCGGTGTCGACGCCGCGCTCGTCGACTCCAAGGCCTCGATCAGCAGCCGGCTCCCGCTCGCGGTCGCGCTCGTCGCCCTCACCACCTTCGTGCTGCTCTTCCTGTTCACCGGCAGCGTCGTGCAGCCGCTGCGCGCCCTGCTCCTCAACATGATCAGCCTGGGAGCGACCCTCGGCGTCATGACCTGGATGTTCCAGGACGGCAACCTCTCCTCCCTGTTCGGCTTCACCGCGCAGCCGATGGAGGTGTCGATGACGGTGCTGATGTTCTGCATCGCCTTCGGTCTCTCGATGGACTACGAGGTCTTCGTCACCAGCCGCATCAAGGAACTCCACGACCTGGGCAAGGACAACGAGTCCGCCGTGGCCGACGGCCTGGGGCATACCGGGCGCATCGTCACCGCAGCGGCCTGTCTGCTCGCCGTGAGCTTCTTCGCCTTCGGCACATCCAAGATCAGCTTCATGCAGATGTTCGGCCTCGGCAGCGGACTGGCCATCCTCATCGACGCCGTCGCCGTACGCGGCATCCTCGTCCCCGCCGCGATGCGCCTCCTCGGCCACTCGGCCTGGTACGCCCCCGGCTTCCTGCGAAAGTTCCACAGCCGGTACGGCCTCAGCGAGGGCGGCCCCGCCACACCGGAGCCCGCGCCGGAGCCGCCGTACGTGAAGGACTCGACGGGAGTCTGACCACGCCGGGCCTTCCGCGCGCCACGTGCCGCCTCCACCTCGCGGGAGGCGGCACGGATGTGCTCGGCGGCGCGCCGCGACCCGACCCCGACCTGACCGCGATCCTCCTGGTGCCGTACGCGCGCCCGGCCCCCGTGATCGCAGCGGCAGGAATGTTGACAAAGTCGGTTAGTGTGCATGGCTGAGTGGCGAGGGGGCTGGGCAAGGCGGAGGAGAAGGCTGTGTCGGACGAGGGGCGGCTCGTCGCCGGGCGGTACCGGCTCGTCGAGCGCGTCGGCCGCGGCGGCATGGGCACGGTGTGGCGGGCCGAGGACGAGGTGCTCGCCCGGCAGATCGCGCTCAAGCAGCTCCACACGCAGCCGCATCTGTCCGACGCCGAGGTCGCCACGCTGTACGAGCGCACCCGCCGCGAGGCGCGCAGCGCCGCCCGGGTCGTCCACCCCAACGTGGTCGTCGTGCACGACGTCGTCGAGGACGACGGCCGGCCCTGCATCGTCATGGAGTACGTCCCCGCGCCCACCCTCGGCGACTTCCTCAAGGGCGGCCGGACCCTGCCGCCCGAGGAGGCGGCGCGGATCGGCCTCGGCATGATCGCCGCCGTACGGGCCGCGCACGCCGCCGGTGTCCTGCACCGCGACATCAAGCCCGGCAACGTCCTGCTGGGCGCGGGGGGCCGGGTCGTCCTGACCGACTTCGGCATCGCGCAGACCGCGGGTACGTCGACGCTCACGCAGACCGGGGAGATGGTCGGCTCCATCGACTTCATGGCCCCGGAGCGGATCCGCGGCCAGAAACCCGGCCCGTCCTCAGACCTGTGGTCGCTGGGCGCGACGCTGTACCAGGCGGTCGAGGGACATCCGCCGTACCGCCGCGACACCCCCATGGAGACCGCGTACGCCATCGCCGTCGAGCCCTTCGCGCCGATGCGGCAGGCTGGTCCGCTGGAACCGCTCATCGAGATCCTGCTGTCCCGGAACCCCGAGGACCGGCCCACGGCGGAGCAGACGGAACGAGCCCTGCGGGCCACCTGGTCCGGCGGGCCGACGGCCACGGCGCCGACCCCCGTCGCCCAGGGGGTCCCGGTCGGCGCCCCGGGCACGACACGGACGTCTCCGACATCCCCGGCGCCCCCTACGTCTGCGACATCCCCGGCTCCCTCTACGTCCACGTCCACAACCACGCCGCCCCCGCCCGCGCCGCCCTCACCGCCGGAAGACAGCGGTCGGGGCCGCAAGCGGGCCGCGCGCGTCCTCGTGCCGGTGGCGGCCGTCCTGGCCGCGACCGCCGTGGCCGGCGCCCTCTACGTCACGTCGAACGACGACGGCACGCCGGACGCCCGGCGGCCCGGCGCGGCGACCAGCGCGCCGGCGGCCACGCCCTCACCCGTCCCCGACGGCTACCGCCTCGTCCACGACAGGCAACTCGGCGTCTCCTTCCCCGTGCCGGACGACTGGAAGCGGAAGAAGGCGGCGGGCGGCGAGGTCACCTACGCCGACCCGACCGGTCTGGCCGGCGTCACCGTCGGCGTGGTGGACCCCGCGGGCTCGCACCCCGTGGAGCACTTCACGGACATCGAGGCGAACACCAAGGTCAACTACCCGACGTCGTACCGCAGGCTCCGCATGCAGAAGACGACGTTCCGGGACCAGCCGGCCGCGGTGTGGGAGTTCACCTTCAAGGGCCGCGCCCGCGCCTTCCGCGCCATCGACCTCGGCTACGGCTCGGCCGGCGGCCGGGAGTACGACATCTATCTCTCGGCCCCGGACGCCCGATGGGACACGTACCGCCCCGTCTTCAACGCCGTGCGGGACGGGTTCCGCGAATGATCTCGAACTACGATCTCGAACTGCCACGCGCAGATCTTCAGAATTTCAGTAACTCTGAATCTTAGTCCGATCCATAAATAATCGCCGCTGGCCAATATTCCCCCGAATGCCCGATGCCTAGCGCCCTGGGACGCTCGTTAGGTGGACGTGACTTGGGAGGAAAGGCATGCAGAAGAGGCTCACCCGCACTGCTCGGACCTGTTCGAGGACTTCCTTGAAGCGATCAGCAGCATCAAAAGTGAATATCTGCGGGCTACGCTGGACGGGCTTGACACCGCCACCACAGTCCCCGCTCCAGCCCGAGGCTCACACTCCGGATGATCTGAACGAAACGTCCTGAGCCGGAGGAAGGAGTGATCAATGGACAGGATTCAGGACGAGAACCTGCTCTATGCGGTGACGACCCAGAAGCCTGAGGACACTCAGCCGCTCGAGGCCCAGCACCTGTGGCAGCTCTCCGACCCCGGGATCCCGTCGGACGGCTGGGATCTGGACCAGGAGCTGGCGCAGATGCTCAGTACGACGCCCAGCGTGGATCCCGTCCCTCCCCCGCTGGACAGCCACCGGCGCCCACGCCGCCCGGTGAATCGACGCCGGCCCCGTCCGGGGATTCAGCTCTTCACCGGAAATCCGCGAGTGATCACCGTTGCGATCTTGGTGGCCATAATCACCATGTGCGCGGTGACGATGCTGTACTGGTCGATCTCCTATTCATATGACCAACTGCGCACCATCGCCCTGCTGGTGGTGTCCGAGAATTTGGCGCAATGGTGGCCGCTCACCGTGTACGGGCCGTGGCTGGTGGCCGGTTTATCGATCTTGCGGGCATCCGTTCAGCACCGCACCGCCCGGCGGTCCTGGGTGGTGATGCTGATCTCCTCCGGCACGGCGGTCGCCCTGTGTATCGGCCAGTCCCCGCATTCCCTGCTCGCGATGGTCATCGTCGGGATTCCGCCGATCACCGCTCTGGTCTGTTTCCGTGAACTCGTCGGCCAGTTCTCGTCCCGGGGGCCCAAGCACGCCGCGGACACCTTGAAGGGGCCCAAGCAGACACGGCCGTAGCGTCAGCTTCGCTGGAAGAACTCCACCTCCGCCAGGGCCAGATGACGGCCCTGGGCGAGTCCGACGGCGGACCGCAGCACCAGCCGTACCTTCCGCACATCGCTGTAGCCGGTGCCGATCGTCTGGTCGCCCGGCTTGTCGCTGAGGGTGAGTTCCTTCTTGTGCGTGGTGCCGTCTTCCGCCGTCACCTCCAGGTCCACCTGAAGCGCGCGCGCCTGGAGGGCGTACTTCTCCGGCTCCTTGGACGCGCCGTTGGTGATGATCACGTCGACCAGCCGGAACGGCTTGCGGAAGGTGTACGTCACCGAGGCACCCGTCGCGGGCGCGCCCCAGTAGCGGTTGCTCAGCCCGTCCGTCGTGTTCTTCGCCGGGTGCCCCGGCACCGACGCGCTCGCCTCGGTGCTCGCCGGCGTCACGGGCTTGGCCTTGCCCAGCTTGTCCCGGGTGTCCTCGATCAGGGCGCGGCCGGCCGGCATCAGCAGGAAGCCGCCCGCGCACAGCGCCAGCACGACGAGCAGGATCACCAGGAACCGCGTCAGCCCGCCCGAACTCGCCCGCACCCGGCGCCTGAACGGCCACACCGTCCGCCACCACGGCAGCGGCGCGGGCTTCGCCGTGGGCCTCAACTCGGCCGCACAGCGCCGGCAGAACCGGCGCTCCGGCAGATTCGGTGTCCCACACGCCGGACAGGGCACTCCCGCCCCTTCGTCCGGCACGGCCACGGGCCGTACGACAGGACGCGCGGCCACCGGCTTCGCGGGGCGCACGGGCACGATGGCGTCCGGGTCCGACGACTCGGAGGCGGCGGGGGTACGGGGGCGGGGGATGCTCTGGGCGGGGGGCGCCGGGGCTGTTGGGGGAACGGGTGCTGTTGGAGGAACGGGTGGGGTGGTGGGGGGTGAGGGTGCGCGGGCCGCCGTTGGCCTTGGGGGTGTGGGGGGCGTGGTGGGCGTCGGGGGTGTGGCAGGCGGGGTGGGGGGAGCGTTGTCGGGGCGGCGGGGCTCGTCGGCGCCGGTCGGTTCGGCGGTGGGGCTGTCGGTCGGTTCAGCCGGCGGCTCGGCGCTGGGGGCAGCGGTCGTCCCGCTCGTGGGCGAGCCCGGTGCCGGGGCGGCGGAACCGGTGCGGACTTCGTCCGGCCCGGGCTGAGCTGGGGAGTTGGCGGGCTCGTCCTGGCCGGGGCCGGTGGCGGGGGCTGGGGCGGCGCCGGGGCCGGTGGCGGGGGCGGGGGAAGCGGTGCGGACCTCGTCCGATCCTGACTGAGCCGGGGAGTTGGCGGGCTCGTCCCGGCCGGTGCCGCCGGTGGGGGGCGTGCCGGAGCCGGGGCCGGCGGCGGGGGCCGGGGCGGCGGAACCGGTGTGGACCTCGTCCGCCCGTGACTGAGCTGGGGAGTTGGCGGGCCCGTCCCGGCCGGGGTCGGCAGCGGGGGGCGTGCCGGAGCCGGTGGCCGCGGGCCGCGTCGTGCTCGGCCGCCTCGGCTCGCCGCGGCCGCGGCCGGTCAGCCGGGCGCGGAACGACGAGGGGCGGGAAGGTGCGGCGGACTCGGGCTCGTCCGCCGGGGTTGCCGCGGGCGCGGGTGTCGGAGGCTCCGGGGTTGCCGCGGGCGCGGGTGCCGGGGGTTCCGGGGGTGCGGTCGGCGTCGGCGTCGGCTGTGCCGTGGGCTCCGGTGGCGTCGGTGTGGGGGTGCTCGGGGTCGGAGCAGCCGGTTCCGACCAGCCCAAGTACGTGCCGCAGTTGCCGCAGAAGTCGTCCGTCGAGCCGTTGGACGCCCCGCACGCGGGACATGCGCGCATGGCGTCACCTCCCTTCGTCGGCGGGCGGGCCGGGGAGGACCTCCACCCGGAATGCCGTGTGCACCGGGCACATGGCCCGGACGATCTCGCGGACCCTGGCCGGATCCACCCGCGCCTCGCGGACCGGCCAGACGCGGACCAGGATCTCGGCGGCGGGCGGGGGCGGCAGGTCGGTGCCGGCGGTGTTCGACCACCAGGAACCGCCGTCGCCGGTCACGTCGCTGTGCACGCCGAGCGCGAGCTGCAGGGCCTCGGCCAGACCGCGTCTGGTGCCGCGCCAACGGTGCAGCTCCACCGCGCGGACGACCGCCTCGCGGCGCAGCTCCACGGGCCACTGGGGGTCGTCGGCGGCGCCCACCCACGACGCCAGCCAGGCCAGGAAGTCGACGGGCGTGACCCGGGGGTCGAGGTAGGAGGTGAGGTTGTCGAGGGTCGCGAACACCGGGGCGAGGACGGTGTCGAGGCCGGCGGTGAAACGCTGCGCGAAGTCGTCGTCGGCGTACAGCGCGGGCAGTTGCTCACCGATGGGGAAGCGGCTCGGCAGGCCGGGTACGGCGGCGCGGCGGCTCATCCCCGTACCTCCGGCGCTACGGCGGTATCGGCCACGACGACCCCGCTCATCCCCGCCCCTCCCCGTCCATCGCCGTCACGACCACCTGGTGCTGGTAGGAGAAGACGAGCGCGCCCGCGGCCACGTCGATGCGGTCCGCCGGGGCGCCGCGGCGGCCGGTGATGGGGTCGGCGGGGAACAGGAGGATCTCCTCGACGAGGGCGTTGCCGGTGGCGCGTTGGAGGATGCCGAAGATCTCGCCGTACTGGACGGGCCGGCCGAAGGGCCAGCCGGTGCCGTCCGGGCCGCCGCTCAGCGGGTTGAGGTGGCGGAACAGGGCGTCGAGGGCGGCGTCGCGGACGCGGTCGGTGTCGGCGGCGGCCGTCGCGAGCCGGGCGACCACGGTGACGCCCTGGTAGACCGGCGGCTCGACGACGAGGCGGGTGCCGATGAGGCGGCGTTCGTCGAGGCTCGCGGTGATGGCCTCAAGCACCTGGTCGGAGGGGATCAGTTGCTCGAAGCGGAGGCGGTCGTCGCCCTCGTCGGCCACGGCGTCCGGGACGACGAGGACCCGTACCGCGCCCGGTTCCTCGGCCGCGGGCACACAGCGGACCCGGCGTACCGAGGGCGCGGCCTGGCGGCTGATGATCTCGTAGTCCTCGGCGGTCACCGCGCGTTCCTGCATGCGCAGCACGTCCGGCGCCCGCAGCTTGGCGTTCTCCACCGTCTCGCCGGCGACGCCGCCGCGTGCCGCCTCCCGGTTGGTGACCTGGGCGATGTACGGAACGGAGCTGAGTAGCACGGAGATCGCGCCGCGGGCGACGTTGCCCGCGGGGCCGCCGCCGGTGCGGTAGCGGGCGACGCGTATCTGGGCGCCCTTGGGCGGTACGGCGCCGCACTGGCGCAGCGTGCCGTCCGGTTCGCGCAGCACCGGCGGGAAGGCGAACTCGCCGTTGGTGGCGTCCACGCGGACGTGCCGGTCGGCGGGGCCGGAGCGGCCGAAGTGGTCGACCACGTCCCAGCGTTGCCAGCCGTCGGCCGAGGACACCTCCACCACCGGGGGCTCGCCGTCGAGGAGGACCGGCGGGCGGCCGAGCCGGAACGTCTGCCCGGCGACGCCCTCCGAGGTGCCGAGGGGTACGTCGGTGACGGTCTCGGCGTGCTCCACGGACATGGTGCCGCCGACGGTGAACACCTCCGCCTCGCGCACGGTCGGGGACTCCGAGTAGAACGGCTGGCCCGGCTCCGCCTCGGTGACGCGGCAGCGCAGCCAGCCGGCCCGGGTGCCGCCGATCACCGACGCGGTGTGCCCGGCCGGTACGTGCACGATGACCTCGCCGGGCCGGTTCAGACCGCCGGTGGTGTCCGTGCTGGTCTCGCACAGCTGCCAGCCGCTGCCGTCCCACGCCTCCCACACCAGCGGGGGCTGGCGCGGGTCCACGCCGACGCCCTCCACGCGGCTGTCCAGGCGCACCGCGACGATGCAGCGCGGCACCGCCGTCGGCAGGCCGAACAGCAGCGCGTCGCCCGGCTCCGGTGCGGCCTGGAAGCAGGGGATGTCATGGCCCTCGGCGAGCGTGCCGGTCATGTCGGTCTGCTCACCGGTCCTGGGCGCGGTCACCAGGCGGGTCAACTCGCTGGGCACGACGCGCAGTTCGTCCGTGGTCGCGAACACCACGGGCTCGTCGCTCTCGCCGCCGGCGGTGGTCACCTCGGTGCCGGCGGGCAGCGCGACGGTGTCGGGCTGCGGCGCCGACAGCCAGAAGTCGACGTCGGCCGAGGCGGCGGCGGGCGGGAACAGGCTGATGCCCAACAGGTCCAGGAACGCGGTGTAGTTCTTGTCCGGGACGCGGTTCAGCCGGTACAGCAGCTGGTCCACCATGTAGGCGAACGTCTCGATCAGGGTGACGCCCGGGTCGGAGACGTTGTGGTCGGTCCACTCCGGCGTGCGCTGCTGCACATACCGCTTCGCCTCGTCGACGAGTTGCTGGAACCGTCGGTCGTCCAGGTTGGGGGAGGGCAGGGCCATCAGTCCGCGACCAATTCCTCGGCCCCCTCCTCGGAGGGGATCGTGTAGAAGGGAAAGACCAGGTTGCGCCGGTCGTTGGTGGAGCGCAGGGTGTAGTGCACGTCGATGTAGAGGGTGCCGTCCTCGACGGCGTCGAAGGCGACGATCACGTCCTCCACCGCGATGCGCGGCTCCCACCGCTCCAGGGCCTCGCGCACCTGCTGCGCGATACGTCCGGCGGTGGCGCCGTCGCCCGGGGCGAAGACGTAGTCGTGGATGCCGCAGCCGAACTCGGGGCGCATGGGGCGCTCACCCGGCGCGGTGCCGAGCACCAGCCGGATCGCCTCCTCGATCTCCCGCTCCCGCTCGACCATCCCGATCCCCCCGGTCGCCCCGACCCGCAACGGAAACCCCCAGCCACGGCCGATGAACCGCTCACTCATGACGCGCCTCCGGTGGGGACGTCCGGGGCACCGGACAGAATCACGGCGCCGCCCGTGGAATGCCCGCCCCGCAGCCGGAGCAGACAGCCACGCCGACTGAACTGCTCGCTCATCACACGCGCCCGATCACGACGCTCGCGCTGCCGGGCAGGATCGGAGCGCCGCTCACCACACCCACCGATGAGGACGTTCAAGGTGCTGGCCAGAGTCGGGGCGCCGCTCATCACAGGCCCCCGATCATCACGTTCACGGTGCCGGGCAGAGTCGGGGCGGCGCTCATCACACGCCCCCGATCAGGACGTTCGGGGCGCCCATCATGATCATTGCGCCGCAGGTGGTCTGGTCGCGCATGCGGGCGGCCGGGAGGCCGCCGATGAGGACCTGGCCCTTGGCGAGGGCGCTCGGGTCGGGCTTGATCAGGTTGGCCGGTCCCAGGGCGGCGTGCGGTGGTATCGGGCAGGTGACCAGGCTGCCCACGCCGCCGACGGGGCTGGTGGCGACGGCGGCGGGTTTGCCGCCGATCAGCACGCGCAGCACCGCCTGAGCGGCGGGGCCGGTCGGCAGGGCGAGCGCCCCGCCGTGGTTGGTGGGGTCACCGGTACGGGCTGCGGGTGGCATGCGGTCCTCCTTGGGAAGGTGAAGGTCGGGAGTCAGTTGATCCGGATGAGCTTGGCCTTGAGGACGCCGAGCAGGCCGCCGTCGACGGTGACCCCCGTGCGGCCGGTGACGTTCACGCTCGTGCCGTTGACGTCCACCTTGCGGCCGCCGATCGTCACCCCGACCCGGCCCTGGATGTCCACGTTCCGGCCGGACACGCTCACGTTGCCCCGCATGGCGTCCAGGGTGATGCCCTTCTTGTCCAGCACGACGGAGGTGAGGGGGCGGACGCCGCCCCTGCTGGCGTACACCGTCAGCTCGATCGATCCCTTCCGCTGGTCGACCTTGATCTCGAGGCGCTCGTCGGCGGAGGCGAGCCTGAGCCCGGACTGGCCCGGCGCCCTCGCGTCCAGCAGCTCCAGCCGGTGCCCCGAACGCGACACGATGGAGCGGCGGTTGACCTTGCCGGTGGTCGTGTCGATCAGCGGGTCCTTGTGGGGCGAGGGCTTGTCGACGCCGTTGTAGAGCCCGCCGATGACGTACGGGCTGTCCAGCAGGCCCTGTTCGAAGCCGACCAGGACCTCGTCGTTGACCTCGGGACTGAAGACGCCTCCGCCGCCCTTGCCGCCCCACTGCACGGTGCGCACCCAGTCGGTGGTGTACGTGTCGTCCAACCAGGGGAACTTCAGCTTCACCCCGCCGCTCCCGCCGAGGAGGCCGCCGCCCGGCTCGCGGACGTCCGTCACCACGCCGATCGCCAGGCCCGGCATGCGCGGGCCACGGGCCGGTGCGTTGGCGCCGGTCACCAGGCCGGTGAGGGAGCGGTCGGGGCTGGCGCTGACCCACACCGTCGTCCGGTATCCGCCGTCCGGTTCGAGGATGTGCTGCACCGCGGTCGCCGTGTACTTGCCGGAGAAGTACTGTCCCACGTTGCCGAGCGTCACAGGCTTGCCCGCCCGCAGGAGGGGGTTGCCCTCGACCACCGCCTCCAACTCCCCGAAGCCCGCACTGACCTGGTCGGCCACCGCGTCCGCGACCGCCTTCACTTCGGCCTGGGTCCGGTACGGGGTGTCGGTGACGGTCAGCTTCGACGACTTGCCGAACCGGGCGGCGAGCGCCGGGCTCAGGCCCGGCACCACCGTTTCACTGTTCACCGACGGCGCAGGGGCCACCAGCGGCTTCTTCGTGGTGACGTTCCAGCCGCGCACCTCCACCTGCTGCGCGCCGTCGGCGGCCGACAGGGAGGCCCGTAGCGCCAGCAGGTTGCGGCCGTACTCCAGCACCATCGGGTTCTTGGCGGCCGAGGTCGACGGCGCGGGCGCGCCGGACGCCTTCGTCGGCTTGGTGAACTGCAGCAGCCCCTTGTCGTCGACGCTCACCTGCGCGCCGCTCTCGGCGGCCAGGAACTGCAGGAAGTCCCAGTCGGACACGTTCGCCTGGGAGAGCTGTTTATATTTGACCGGCGCGGCCTGCACGGTGCCGACGGCCAGCCCGGCCCCGGCGGCCACCTTGCCGACGATGGCCTCCGCGGTCATGTTCCGGTACGCCACCACCTTCCGGCCCCGCTGCAGCCGGTGCGCCTTCGAATACGCACGCACCACCGTGAACGAGCCCGTGCGGTCCCGGTCCACCTCCAGGGCGGTCACCTCGCCGTTGAACAGCCGCTCCTTGGCCTGCCCGGTCACGGTCATCACGGAGACCTTGAGCGGGGTGCCGATGGTGATGCCGGTCTTCTTCAGGAACTCGTGGTCGGGATCGCGGAAGGTGAGCACCGCCGCGTCCGGCAGGCCCACGTTCTCGTCGACCACACAGCTCACCAGCTGGGCGGCCCAGACCGGCGGAAGTTCACTCGGCGCCTCCACGATGGGGTCCGCCGCGAAGGACCTGCCGTCCCGTGCCCCGCCTGTCACTGTTCCTCCTCAGCGCCCGCGTCGCTCAGTGCCGGCACCACGAGTTCGGTGCCGGGCATGAGCGTCATCGGGTCGTCGATGTCGTTCGCCTCCGCGATGGCCCGCCAGGCCGTCGCGTCGCCGTATTCCTGCCAGGCCAGCAGCGCCAGGCTGTCGCCCGCCACGACGGTGTGCGTGGAGCGGGCGGTGCGCGCGCCGGACGTGGGGTTCTGGCCCGCGGGGCCGACGCTCGCCTCCTCGATCGACAGCTGGCAGGTGGCTCGTAGCGGCTTGCCGTCCACGTCGAACAGCGTGTACGACACGGACAGACTGGTGAGCACCCCGTCGAACGACGTCGTCCGCGCCGTGCCCCACTCGAACCGCACCCACGGGCTGGCCGGCTTCTTGCGGCCCAGGCTGGCCTTGGTCGGCACGCAGGCCTTCATCAGCTTCTCCACCGCCTGCTCCACCGAGTTGTCGTGCTTGGCGGTGGCGTCCAGGAACACCTCGAGGCTCAGCGTGCGCGGGCCGCTGCCGACGAACTCGGGCAGCGCCGACTCCGCCGCCATACGGGACGGGGTGCGCCGCCACTCGGTGGTCTTGCTCAGCTCCAGGGTGGAGGGGTTGAACTGGAGGTTGAGCCGCGCGAGCGTCCCGCCGGGCTTCGCGCCGACCGAGGCAGGGGGCTCCTTCAGGGTCAGCTGAGCCCTGGCCCGACTGGTGCGGGACGTTCTGGGCATGCCGGGACTTCCTTTCCGGGACGATCAATCGGGCGGCGGGCGGGTCATGAGGCCGGGTCATGAGGGCGGCTCAGGAAGGGCTCAGCCCCTCGTGGGCGATCTCCAGCGTCTCCACCGCCGCCTCCGAGTTGCTGGGGTCGAAGGACGGGCCCTGCCAGCGCACCGGCACGATCCCGAACACCTGCCAGCTGATGATCCGGGTGAGGTCCGGTTTCAGCGCCACGATCTCGCCGTCCTTGGGCTCCACCCGCTTCAGCGTCTCGTCGAACCAGCGGGCGATCTTCACCGTGTCCTTGGTGACCGGCCGGGTGAACGTGATGTTCGACCAGGTCACCCGCCCGGGCAGGTTGTGCGTGAAGCCGTTGTTGCCGCCCTCGGCATAGGTCTCGATCTCGAACTCGGCGCCCATGCCGGAGCACGTGTGGAACGCGCCGAGGTCGTTGCCGCCGATCACGAGCTTGAAGAACACGCTCGTAGCGAAGATGTTGTCCGTCATTGGTCCGTCATCCGTCCGTCATCCGTTCCGTGCCGGGCCTCAGCGGCGTCCGTCGTAGGGGCGGCCTGTACGTTCCCGTCCACGCCGCAGCTCGGTACGCAGCAGCCGGGCCACCGGGTCGATCAGGCGACGCGCCAGCTCGTCCAGGTCCATGCCGGGGTCCTGCGGTGGCTCCGCACGCTGGGCCGTGCGCTTGGCGGAGGCGGAACGGCCGTTCCCCGTCTGGGGCTTGGCCGGTTCGGCGAGATCACCGGCTGCGGAGGCCGGCTGCCGAGGGCGCGCGGGTCGCGTCTTGTCCATACTCCCCGGAAGTGCGGAGTCGTCCGCGCTGTAGGCGCGCTGGACGGGGGGTGCGGCGCCGCGGGTCCCGCCGCCGGGTGCGGAGGTCCGGGGCCGGACCACGGGTACGTTCCCCGCCGATCCCGGTGCCGACGTGGCCGCCGGGCGGTCCGCGAGTGGCGGCGTCTGCGGGGCGGTGATGGGCAGGGACCGCGCAGGTACAGCGGCGGGTGCCCCGTGCGTCTCGCGGTGGGGCGGCGCAAGTTGTACGACGGGGACGCGCTGGTCCGCGGTGGAGGAACCGGTCGTTCGCGCGCCCGAGTTCTGCGGGGCGGGGCCCGGCGTCGCGGACCGCTGCACGTGAGGCGTCGCCGGGGTCGCCGAGGACGGGCCCGGCGTCGGGTGTGCGGGGGTCCCGGTGCCGCCCTGGCTCTGGGGGGCAGCCGGGTCGCCCGGCCGGCGCATCGGCACGACGGGACGGTTGCCGGGGCGGGTGGCGGTGGGCTGTGCCGCACCTTTCGGGGCCCGGGTGCTCAGGGTGAGCGGGCGCGCGGGCAGCAGCTGGAGGGTGCGGGGGGCCGGGGAGCCGGTCACGGGGAGGGGGCGTGCGTTGGCTGCGCCGGGGGTCCGGGCGGCGCGGGGGGCCGCCGGGGCAGTGGGCCGGTCGGCGGCCGGGGCGCCTTCGGCGAGGGCGCGCGCCACCACAACCGGGCCCGGGGCACCGTGGATGCTGGGGGCCGCGGGGACGGAGGGTGCTGCGGAACCGGCCCCGGGGAGAGAACGTGAGTCGGCCGCGCCAGGGGCCCCGGCGCGGGGCGCCGCCGGAGCAGTGGGCCGGTCGGCGCCCGGAGTCCGGGCATCCGAAGCGCCTTCGGCCAGGGCTCGAGCCGCCACGACCGGGCCCGGGGTGCCGTGGGTGCTGGGGGCCGCCTGGACGGAGGATGCTGCGGAACCGGTCACGGGGAGGGCGCGCGGGTCGGCTGCGCCAAGGGTCCCGGTGGCGCCGTGGCCGCCGGGTGCCGCCTGGACGGAAGGTGATGCGGAACCGGCCCCGGCGGCGCCGTGGCCGCGGGATGCCGCCGGGGCAGCGGGCCGGTCGGCGCGCGGAGTGCCTTCAGCGAGGGCGCGCGGGTCGGCTGCGCCGAGGGTCCCGGTGGCGCCGTGGCCGCCGGGTGCCGCCTGGACGGAGGGTGATGCGGAACCGGTCCCGGTGGCGCCGTGGCCGCCGGGTGCCGCCGGGGCAGCGGGCCGGTCGGCGCCCGGAGTGCCTTCGGCGAGGGCGCGCGCCACCACGACCGGGCCCGGAGCGCCGGGAGTTGAGGGCCGTTGCGCGCCGGGGCGTGGGGCGTTCCCGGCCGGGGCTGCGGGAGTTGTCGGGGTTGCCGCGCCCGCGGGGCCTTCCGGTGCGGTGGCCTGGGGCGGCGTCACCAGGGGCGTTGCGGGTCCGGTGCCGTGGGCCGTGGGGTGGCCGGATGACGTGGTGTCCCCCGTGGCGGAGGGGTTCGTGACGCGGCGCTGGACGTCGACCGACCCCAGCAGCGGCGCGTCCGTTCCGCTACCCCCGCCCGCGGGCGGTGCGGCCTCGGCGGGCGTACCGTCACGGCCCGGCACGGTTGCTGAGCCGGGGCCGTCCTGGCGGGACGGAGCACGCTGGATGTCCGGGCCGGACGCGGGTGGCGTACGGTCGCGCCCCGGCGCGGTGGCGGAAGCGCGGCCGTCCTGGCGGGACGGAGCCCGCTGGACGTCCGGGCCGGACGCGGGCGGTGCGGTCTCGGCCGACGTACGGTCACGGCCCGGCCCTGTCGCGGAACCGCGGCCGTCCTGGCGGCCCGCAGCGCGCTGGACGTCCGGGCCGCGGGAAGCGTGCGCGCCGGACGAGGTGGAACCCGGCACGGCGGCGCTCGGCGGCAGCGCGGGCAGCGGGGCGCCCAGGCCGCCACGCGCGCGTGCCCCGGACCGTCCCGCGTCGGACGTCCGGCGCGGGGCCGGGCTCTGCTGAGCCGCGCCCTGCACGCCACCGTCCGACGCACCGCCGCCTTCCGTCTGGCGCTGCACGACGGGAAGCGCCGGACCGGGCGCGGATCCGGTGCCTGACGCGGGGTGCGGGGCCGGCCTACCCTCCGCCAACGGTGTTGCCGTGGACGGCATTTCGCTCAGC
The DNA here is from genome assembly GCF_036014015.1 of Streptomyces sp. NBC_00457. Lineage (NCBI taxonomy): Bacteria > Bacillati > Actinomycetota > Actinomycetes > Kitasatosporales > Streptomycetaceae > Streptomyces > Streptomyces sp. NBC_00457. The sequence continues at coordinate 5,304,521 of NZ_CP107905.1, forward strand.
GGGGCGCCAAGAGGAGCGCGGCTGCCCGTGCGTGTGGCGGCACGCTGTACGGGCGCCGTCGTCCCGGCCGCCGGTGCGGAGGGAGCCGCGGACGCGTCAGGGGCTGGGCGCGGGTCGGGCGCGGCCGGTCGCAGGGCGGGGACGCGGCGCACGGGTCCGGCCTGGCGCCGGGCGACGGTCAGCCGGGGCCCCACCGGGCGGGGCTGGACGGCCACGTCGGACGGCCGTGACTCCGTCGCCGCGCGCTGGACAGCCGGTCCGGAAGTCGTACGACCCCCCGAACCTCCCGGCGACCGGGACGCGCTCCCGGAGTCCGGCCCGGGCACGCCGGCCGTCGCACCCGGGACCACCGCGACCCGTCGTACCAGCGGAATCTCCGGAGCGCCGGCCGACCGGCCGGTGTCGGCAGGCGTCACGACGGCGGGAGCTCCCGGCTCCGCAGCCCGTTGGACAGCGGGAGCCGGCGAGGAGAGTACGGCGGGAGAATCCGCGGACGTGATGCCACGGGTGCGCGGAGCGTCGGCCGAACGTCCCTGCCCCGCACCGCTGTTGTCGGCGGAACGCTGAACCACCGGCCCAGCCCCGGAGGGCGCCGAGCGGGACGTCGTACCGGAAGAACCAGAACCGGACGAACCCGAACCCTGGCCCCCGCCGCCCAAGTCCCCCGCATCCGCCCCCTCCGGCCGCACCGCCCGAAGCAGCAGCGGTCCCCCGCCGGCGCGCGTGGGCTGGGGAGCGGCCTGGCGGGTGACCCCGCTGACCACGCCGGTCGGAGCCGTCGGCAGCAGGGCGTGGCCGAGGCCGTTGTCGAAGGAGGGGTTCTGCCAGGAGGCCAGGCCCGCGCGGAAGGTGAGGCCGTCGCTCACGCCGAGCGAGGCACGGGCGACGGTGAGCGGCGGCGGGGCGGTGCGGCGCCAGCCGCCGTCCCAGTCGCCGGGCACGGAGGAGCCGGAGGCACCGGCACCGGACGTGCCCCCGCCGTCACCCGACGCACCTGGGACAGACCCGGACGAATCGCCGGAGCCGGACAGGCCGCTCTGCCCGGCGCCGGAGCCGTCCGCTCCGGCGGCCCGGCGACGCAGCCTGTCCCGCCATGCCATGTGCTCAACCGCCTTCGTTCATGCGGGTGTTGATACGGGCGATCTCGGCCACCCACTGCTGGCGTTCGCCGTGGGTCAGGTCGAGGATCTCCTCGCGTTGCCAGTGGAAGTGATAGGCGATGTACGCGATCTCCTCCCGGAGCCGGGGAAGGGCGTACGTCACGATTCCCCCAGGCGCCCACCCGAGAGGTCGACCTCGAAGCCGCCCTCGCAGTGCGGGCAGGTGACCGCCGCGCGGGTGTGGCCCTCGCTGTTGACGCGGCGGTAGAAGTCCTGGAGGAACGCCACGTCGGTGGCGTACATCCGCTCCACGACCCCGGCATGCACATCGGTGATGTTGCCGAGCCGGGTGATCACCTGGCTCAGCAGCACCACGCTCAGGTACGCCGGGTTCTCCTTGACCCGCAGGTCGATCTGGGGCCGCAGTTCGTCGCGGGCGGTGGCCAGGCGCATCGAGCCGTGCCGGTGCACCGTGCCCTCGTCGTCGACGTACCCGCGCGGAAGTTCGAACTCGAACTCCGTGCGCAGCCCGTGGTCCTCGCGGCGCGGCGGGGCGGCGGCCGGGGTGGCCGCCGCCTGCTCCGACGCCGAGGCGGGCGCCGTGGCCTGGAGGATCTCGTCCAGGTTGCCCGCCGTCACCGTACGGCGCCTCATTCGACGACGATCTCCTCGAACGTGATCGTGACGGACTCGGTGGCCGGCGACGACTCGCCCGCCTTCAGCGAGGGGCCCTCCCACTTGGAGGCCCAGCCCTGCATCAGCTGGATACGGCGGACCGTATTGCCCTCGGTGTCCTTGATCTCGATGGTCAGGTTCTGCCGCGCGGTGTTGACGGCGCCGTTGTTCAGCGTCTCCTTGATCCACTTGGTGAACTCGCTGCTCTGGTCGAGTCCCCGGGTGATCGTGATCTCACCGGCCTGGCGCGCGCCGGGCTGCTTGCGGATGATCTGCTTGCCCTGGTCGCTGACCTGCTTGACCTCGACGACCTCCTCCTCGACGGTCAGTCCGCTGATCTCCTGGATCGACTCGACCAGGTAGCCACCGAGCTGCACGCCGAAGACGTGGGTGGAAAGAGCATCGCCCGTTGCCATGACTGTCTGTCACCTTTCCTTGAGGACCCGGCGGGTCACTCGTCGATGAGGCTGGTGCTGTCGGAGAACTGGGCCAGCCGGAAGACCACGAACTCGGCCGGCTTGACCGGCGAGACGCCGATCTCGCAGACGACCCGGCCCTGGTCGATGGACTCCTGCGGGTTGTTGTCGCGGTCGCACTTCACGTAGAACGCCTCTTCGGCGGTGCGGCCGAACAGCGCGCCCCGGCGCCATTCCTCCTGGAGGAACGCCGTGACGTTGCGGCGGATGCTCGCCCACAGCCGGTCGTCGTTCGGCTCGAAGACCACCCACTGGGTGCCCAGGAGGATGGACTCCTCCAGGTAGTTGAACAGGCGGCGCACGTTCAGGTAGCGCCAGGCCGGGTCGGAGGAGAGGGTGCGGGCACCCCAGATCCGGATGCCGCGGCCGGGGAAGGCCCGTACGCAGTTCACGCCGATCGGGTTCAGCAGGTCCTGCTCGCCCTTGCTGAGCCGGATCTCCAGGTCGACCGCGCCGCGGATGACCTCGTTGGCGGGCGCCTTGTGCACACCGCGCTCGCCGTCGCTGCGCGCCCACACACCGGCGACGTGACCGCTCGGCGGGACGGTGGTGTTGCGGCCCACGGCCGGGTCGAAGACCCGCACCCACGGGTAGTAGAGGGTGGCGTAGCGGGAGTCGTAGCCCGCCTCGTCGTTGCGCCAGGTGCGCACCTGCTGGGCGGAGAGCCCGGGCGGGCTGTCCAGGACGGCGACGCGGTCGCCCATCTGCTCGCAGTGCGAGATCACGGCGAGCTGCACGGTGCGCACGCCCTCGGCGTCGATGTCGCCGCGCTGGTAGGCGCTCATCAGGTCCGGCACCGCGACCATGGTGATCTCGTCGATGGTCTCCAGGCCGCCGAAGCCGGTGCGGGCCGCGGAGTCGCCGACGTACTCGGCGGGGTTCAGTCGGGCCACCTCGCCGGCGCCGTTCGTGGCGGGGGCGCCCGGCGCGTCGGGGACCGCCAGGGTCTGCGTGGCGGGCTTGGTCTGGGTGGCGCCGCGCTGCTCGGTGACCTCGATCAGCTTGGAGGCGCGGGCCTGGTTGACCAGGTAGCCCTTGACGTTCTTGCGGGTGGAGGCGTCGTACGTCTCCACGACCTCGTCGCCCCTGCGGACCAGCAGCTTGAAGCGGTCCTCCGGCGGGTTCTCGCCGCCCGCGTCGGCGACCTCCACCGACACTCCGGTCACGCCCGGCTTGGCCGCGACCAGGAAGCCGCCCAGCTCGATCGGCTCCACGGCCCTGGCGTCCCGCTTGCCCCGGGCGCCGTTCGCCGACGGGGCGGAGGCGTCCTCGGCGGAGCCGCCGATGCGCACCACGTAGGCTGCGCCGCCGCCGTTGGAGAAGTACCCGTAGACCGCGTGGGCCAGATAGGTGCCCTCGGTGAAGCCACCGAACTCCTGGGTGTACTGGTCCCAGCTGGTGACCAGCGTCGGCGCGTGGAAGGGGCCGCGCTCGGCGAACCCGACGAACGCGGCGACGGCGGTGCCGACCCCTTCGATCGGTCGAGCACCGGACTGCACCTCCTCCACGTATACGCCCGGGGTGAGGTACGTCGGCATGTTCGCTCCTTAGCGTCCTTGCTTGTCACCTGTGTCCAGGCCGAGTCTGCGGGGACGGGTGGGGCAGGTGACAGGGACCCGGGGACCTGGCCGGGGGCAGGCCCGCTGCCTTTCCGTACCTCCCGCACGGACCGTCCGGACATCCCCCGCCTTTGCCCTCACACTGCCCGTGCGGTCCTGGACGCCCGGTCGGCGCGTGCGGTCCACTGGGGGACGCAGCAGGCGTGCGCCGAACGAGGAGGCAGTAGATGCAGAGGTCCGGACGGCGCACCGAGGGGACCGAAGCCGAGCGGCCGGTGCGGGGCACGCCCGCCGCCCGACGCGATACACCCCCGGCCGGCGCCGCCGTCCCGCCCCCGCTCACCGCCGGCGTGCTGCGGGCGGCGCAGGGCAGCGCGGGCAACGCAGCGGTCACCGGCATGATCGCCCGCCGCGCCCGCCCCGCGCCCGCCCCGGAGCAGTTCGACAGCGTCGACACCGAGGTGCCCAAGGTCCTGAACTCGGGCGGCACACAGTTCTCGGGGCCGGTCCGCCAGGAGATGGAGTCCCGCTTCGGCACCGACTTCTCCGACGTACGCCTGCACACCGGCGCCGCCGCCGGCCGCTCGGCCCGCGCCATCGGCGCCCGCGCCTACACCTCCGGCAGCCATGTCGTCCTCGGCCCCGGTGGCACCGACAAGCACACCCTGGCCCACGAGTTGACGCACGTCGTCCAGCAGCGTCGGGGCCCGGTGTCGGGCACGGACCACGGCAACGGCCTGAAGCTCTCCCACCCGTCGGACTCGTTCGAAAAGGCCGCCGAGTCCAACGCCCACAAGGTCATGAGCGGGCCCGTGCCGGTGGCCCGCGCCGTCGACGGGCATGACCACGGGCACCACGAGGCGGACGGGCATGACCACGGGCACGGCGAGGTGCACCGCTCGGCCGAACCGGACGCCGTACAGCGTCTGGTGGGCTTCGAGGTGGAGCTGAGCGTGCCGAGCTTCGGTGCGCACGCCACGACGGGGCTGAACCCGGTCGACGGGCGGCAGCCCGCCCCGGAGCTCGGCGCGTTCTTCCACGGCGGATTCCCCTACGCGGCCACCGTGATGAGCGAACAGAACCTGACCATCCTCACCGACCACAACTCGCTCGCCCGCCGAGTCCGCGTCCTGCACGCGGTGCTCGCCGAGCTGACCGGGTCGGACGGGAACCCCGTCGTGACCGGGCAGCTCGCCTCGTCGATGAGCAACCTCGAGTACGTCACCGCTCCGTTCGACGAGATGGCGCCGGGGTCCGACGCCGCGGTCAAGAAGGTCGCCGAACGTATCGACGAGCACGTCAACGCGATCTTCCGGCAGGACCCGGTGCACAACCTCTTCACCGTGCCGGGTTCGCCCATGGCCGGGACCGGCACCCCGCTGGCCGCCCTGAAAGCGTGGCTGGGCCCGGACCTGTTCGACCACCCCAAGGTGCAGACGGCCATCGCGGCCTTCCAGTCCGACATCAAGGCGGAGATGTACCTCCAGGCCACCCTCGGCGTGCTGCCGTCCGGGATGCCGTCGCTCTACAGCTTCCAGGCCAACGACGTCAGCCACGAGTCCCGGCGGGCCGCCGGCAAGGAGCACATCGCCGACGGCTGGCACGACGCCGCCGCCGCCGTCAACCGCTCAGTGCAACGGCTGCGTTCCGACGTCGTGCCGAAGCTCGTGCCCGACCTTGGGGGCGGCGACCAGGAGGCCCTGACCGGCACCCTCGCGCTCGGTCTGTCCTACGCCATCGGCTCGGCGATGATCGAGGCCGGGGTACGCGGGCCCACCGCCTCCACGAAGAACGCCGTGCCGTTCCTGCTCAAGCTGGCCAATCTCGGGGCCATCCGGAAGCAGGCCACCACCGACACGCTGCGCGCGAAGGACATCGCGCCGGAGGTGATCGGCGAACTCGCCGAGTGGATGCACAGCCAAATCCCCGAGACCGGTGTCGGGCACTGGGAAAAGCTTCTGGACAAGTACCCGGACAACACGCCGAACCCGGCCGGGCCGGCGTACGGCCACGGGCACACCGGCGTCCGGAACACCGCGGGCATGCTGCACAGCCTGCTCAACGGCGACGAGACCTTCCCGGTGATCGCGCCCGGCAAGGCACTGCCGAAGGCGGACGAGCCCAATGCCGCGATCGTGCCTCACATCGGTGGCCAGAAGGGCGCGCCCCTCGAGATGCGCTGGCTGACCAAGCGGGCCAACAGCCCCGGACAGCTGTGGGGCATGTTCAAGACGATCATGGACGAGGCCCGCAAGGCCAACCTGGCGACGGTCCCCACGGCACAGAGCAAGCAGATCTGGGAGGCGGCCACCGACCTGGGGGCGGCGCCGGCCGCGGGACGGCGGGGGGCGCACGAAGCCGAGCTCATGGACATGTGACGACGTGCGGTGCCCTCGTCAGGCACCCACGGCGTCCGCCATGTACGGCCCGAACTCGCCCTCCAGGACCAGCCGTCCGAGCTTGCGGTACTCCTGCGCGACCGCCGTCACCACTTGCCGCATGGTGAGCGGGTCGCCGGATTCCGCGGCGAGGTAGGCGGCGGTGACCGCGCAGGCCCGGATGGAGCCGCCGGCGAGTTCGAAGCGGTCCGCGCAGAAGGCGAGGTCCAGGTCGTCGGCGCGGGGCAGCCGGTCGCCCAGGCACCGGTCCCACAGGGCGAGGCGGTGGCCGGCGTCGGGCACGGGGAAGTCCGCGACGACGTCCAGGCGGCGGGTGAACGCCTCGTCCAGGTTGGCCCGCAGGTTGGTGGTGAGCACCGCGATGCCGTCGAACGACTCCATGCGCTGGAGCAGGTACGCCGACTCGATGTTGGCGTGCCGGTCGTGGGCGTCCTTCACCTCCGAGCGCTTGCCGAAGATCGCGTCGGCCTCGTCGAAGAGCAGCACCGCGTTGACCGCGGAGGCCTCGGTGAAGATCCGTTCCAGGTTCTTCTCGGTCTCGCCGATGTACTTGTCCACAACTGTGGACAGGTCCACCACATACAGATCCATGCCCAGATCCGCGGCGACGACCTCCGCGGACATGGTCTTGCCGGTGCCGGACTCGCCCGCGAACAGCGCGATCACACCGCGTCCCCGGCCACCACCGGGCCGCATCCCCCACTGCCCGAGCACCTGCTCACGATGGCGGGCCCGCAACGCGAGCTCCCGCAACCGCCGGTGGGTGGTGGGCGGAAGCACCAGATCGTCCCACCCGACCCCCGGCTCCACCCGCCGCGCCAGCCGGTCCAACCCCGCCCCGTTCTGCGCGCGTACGGCAGCCCGCACATCGTCGGGCCGCACCGCACGCCCCGCCAGAGCAGCCGTACGCACCGCCACATCAGCGGCCCGCCGCAACTGCCCGGCATCCAGCCGATGCGCGGCAACGGCCGCCGCGAGCTCCTCGGCGTCGCCGGCCGCGGCACCATCTCCGGCGGCCCGGGCGAACGCACCGGCGTCACCGGCCGTGACGCCATCGCCGGCGGCCCGGGCGAACGCGCCGACATCCCTGACTGTCGCACCACCCCCGGCAGCTCGGGCGAGCCTGTCGGCGTCGCCCGGCGCGGAACCGTCTCCGGCGATCCTCGCCAGGCCGCCCGTCGTGGAGTCGCCCCCGGCGGTCGGAGCGAACCCGGTGACGCCCCCGGTTGCCGAGCCGTTGCCGACCGCCCGTTCCAGGGCGTGGCGCCAGCGCACGGCCTGGCGTTCGGGGGAGGGTGCTGGGACGGTCAGGGTGACGGGGGTGTCGGATGCCCATTCCGGGGACCAGCCGCCGGCGCCGTGTGTGAACAGGGGGATGCCGCGCAGGGCGGCGCACAACGTCCAGAGGGTGCGGGCCCGTTCGGCGGGTTCGGCGGGCAGTGATTCCAGTGGGCCCAGGACGACGCCGGCGCCGGTCAGGCGGGCTTCGCGGGCGGTCGCCCGGGCCAGCTCCGGCACCTCGGCGGGGCGCCGGGCGAGTGCCACCGCGTCCAGGGCGAGCGGGCGCAGTCCGGCCGCGTGCAGGGCGGCGGCGGCGAGTCCCTCGGCGTCGCCGCCGCGGCTGCGCAGATGGACGAGACCGACGCCGGTCATCGCCGCGGCGGCCGTCAGGTGGACCTCCGCCTCCTCGGCGGTCGGGTCCTCCCGTGCCTCGGCCAGCACCCCGGCGAGCCGGGCGTCCGGCTGCGCGCTGCCCAGCAGATGCGCGGTGACCCGGTCGGGGACCACCAACACCCGGGACAGCGGCGGCCGTTCCGGCTCGGTGACCTCCACCAGACCGCCCTCGATCAGCGGCGCTCCGGGGGCCAGCCGGAACCGGTCGGGCCCCGCGCCGGTGAGCCCGCACAGCTCCAGGGCGAGCCCCACCGTGGGCCGGCGGCGTGTCAGGTCGTCGTTGAGATAGCCGTAGAGCCGCTCGAACCGCGCGTCCAGATCCGGCGCCACCGCGACCAGCAGCAGGTCCAGATCGAGGGCGGACAGGCCGAACCGCCGCGCCAGCGCGTCGAGTACGGAACCGGCCGGCGGCTGCCAGGGCTCCTCCCCGGGTACGTCGAGACCACCCGGCTCGTCCAGGATCCGCGCCGCCGCCTCGGGCGTCAGGTACTGCCCCCGGTACGGATCGTCAGGATCCGGATCCCCGGCCCGCCGCACCCCCACCGCATGCCGCACCCGCTCCTCGACCGCCCGAAGTCGCGCCCACAGGGGGTCGATGGCGGCGGGGAGGGGTTCGACGGCGGGGTCGGCCACGACGTCCGGTTCCACTGTGTACGTCACGGCTGACGATCCCCCCGGCGGCGCCCATCGGCGTTGGGCTGAACGGTTGCGCGGTCTCCCCGGCACGGCCGGTCGGCGGCGGACCGAGCAGGAGCGCGGTCCTCACCGCGGCGCCGATCAACGCCGGACCGGACGGCGGATCCGGCCACAGCGGGTTCTGCGGCGTGTGTCACGGCTGACGATCCCCCCGGCGGCGTCGGGCCGGGGCCTCGCCCCGTTCGCGCGGGCCGGCGAAGCCGTTGGGGCCCGGGTCGCTGACCTCCTTGTAGCGCAGCCGGCGGCCCGGTGTCGCTTCCTCGCCCTCGCGGGCGGCGGCGGAGCGGACGACGAGGCCCTCGGTGACCGGCGGTGCGGTGACCCTGCTGATGCCGGCGAGCGGTGCGCGCACGCGCAGGCCGAGCGAGGCCTTCAGCTCACCGCCGAGCGCCGACCACACATCGGACGCGGCGGGCGCGTCGAGCGCGGACCCGCCGGCGTCCAGCCATACCTTCAGGCCGAGTTCGGCGAGCGTGCCGGTGAGCAGCCGCTCGGGCACCGTGTCCGTGGCCACCAGCGTGGCGAGCACCTGCGAGAGCAGCCGGTGCTCGTCCTGCGGCCGGCTCGTCCACGCCGTGACCATGTACGACAGCCAGAACCAGCGCGGCGGGGAGCGCCGCGCCACCACGTACCCGTCCTCGTCGTACACCTCCCCGGCACCGGCGCCCCGCCGGGCGGCGTCCTCGCGGATGTCGTACAGGAAGACGCAGACCGTCGGGGCGCTGCGCCGCGCCGCCCAGTCCCGGGTGGGGGCGTCGAAGACGACCTCGACGCCCGACGCCTCGAGGCCCGACTCGCCGAGCAGCCGCCGCAGCCCCTCGTCGACCTCGTGGATCACCGGCGGGTCACCTCGTCGGGCGGCTGCACACTGCCCATGACCACCAGGAAGTCCGTCTTCACCGGCGAGAACCCGGGACCCCTCGCGGTGATGGTGCGCGGTCCGGTCTGGTCCTTGGCCAGGATGAGCAGCTGGCCGATGAACGTGCCGTCCCGCTTCGGAATGGTCGGCGCCGCCGCCGCGGTGATCCCCGGGTTCCACTTGAACCGCACCGGCACACCCGGCGGGAAGTCCTTGCCGCGCACCGAGGTGACGAAGCCGGGCTTGCCGATCTCCGGCACCGCGATGATGCGCGGCTGCAGGATCCGCACCCGCTCCCGGGCGGTGTTGTCGTTCCGGTCGGCATCCGTCCCGGTGGTGGTGAGGATGCCGACCGCCTGGCCCGTCGTCGCCTTCTTGGGGCTGAGGACCACCCGTACGACCGTGCTCGCGCCCGGCCTCAGGTCCGGCAGCGCACACACCCAGGCTGTGTCACAGCCCGCCGGCGGCCCGCTGTTCGCGATGCCCCTGGGCAGGCCGATCTTCAGCCGCAGCCCGGTCGCCAGCGCGTTGCGGCCGTTGCGCACGGTGTACGTCACCACGACCCGCCCGCCCACATAGCCGGGGTTCGGCTGGGCGCTGACCCGCACGCCGGGTCCGGCCTTCGGCTCCTGCGGCTCCGGGGGCACGGGGGGCTGCGGGGTCGTGGGCGGCTCGCTGGTGGGCGGCGCCGGGGTCGGGGTCGGGGTCGTCGGTGTCGGAGTGGGGCTCGGGTCCGGCGGGGGCGGCTGCTCCTCCTCGACCACCGGCACGACGGTCCGGCCCGTGTTGTCGGTGGGCTCCGGATCCAGGACCGTACCGGTGACCGACCAGTCGATCGGCGCGTCGCCGGGCGTGACGCCGGTGAGGGTCACGTCCACCGGCACGGTCGTGCCGGGTTCCACCACGCCCACGTTGCACTGGAGGGTGGCGGCGTCGCAGGTGCCCCCGGGATAGGTGATCCCGGTGATCTGCACGCCGGGCGGCGGGGCGATGGTCAGCGTGGTGCCGGGGGAGGCGGCGGGACCGTTGTTGATCACGTCGACGGTGACCGTACTGGAGTCGCCGACGGTGACCTCCGGCGCGGTGCCGGGCGCCTCGAGAGCGAGGTCCACGGACTGCTGGACGGCGGGTTCCTTCTGCCGGCCCGGGAAGTCGGTGGTGAGCGGGGTGATCGCGCCGGACTCGACGTTCAGGACGCTCAGCTTCTCGGGGCTGTTGACCGCGACCTCGGCACGCGAGCTGAACACCAGGCTCTCGCCGTCGGCCGTCCACGCGGCGTCGCGCGGCTGGAACGGGCCGGTGGCCGAGGTGTCCGGCAGCTCCCGGCCGCAGGCGCCGGGCAGGTCGATGAGGGAGGCGGGCAGCAGCACCTGGCAGTCGTCGCCCGACAGGGACGTCAGGAGGAGGCCGTTCTGCTCGTCGACCGCGCCGCCGCCGTTCTTGCGGTTGTAGGCGATGGTGAGCCCGTCCGGCGAGAACGCCGGGCTGTCGTCGATGACTTCGCAGTCGCCCGGGCAGTTGATCGCGCTCAGGTCGGTCTGCCGGCCCAGGTCGTTCACGGGCACGGTCCAGATGTGCTTGTTGCCGCCGCCCCCGTTGATCTCCATGTTGCGGGTGAAGGCGAGGGTGGTGCCGTCGGAGGACCAGGTGGGCTGGGCGTCCTGACCCTGGAGCTCCCCGGCCGGCGGGGTGATCTCGCCGGTGATCGCACCGGTGGCCGCGTCGGCGATGAGGATGCGGCTCGGTCCCGCGCCCTCACCGACGCCGCCCGGCGAAGTCCGGGTGAAGGCGAGGAACTTGCCGTCCGGGGAGAACGTCGGGTCGGTGTCCCAGTCCCCCGCGGCGCGTCCGGCGAGCGGCATGGGCGCCGCGTTGGCGCCGTCGGCGTCAACCATCCAGATCCGCTCGACGCGCTGCCCGTCGACGGTCTCGAAGCGGGTGACGACGATCCGCCGGCCGTCGGGCGTGTAGTTCTGCCGCTCGGTCCACGGGTCGTACCCGTCCCTGGGCTGGAACAGCGGGTCCTTGGCGGGATCGGTGTTGGTGTCGGCCTCCGGGTCCTCGTTGAGGATCGTCAGCCCCAGGTCGCGCGGGTCGGACCCGTCCATCCGGGCGTCCTGCAGCGTCACCACGTGCGCGGCGGAGACCTCGTCGGTACGGGTTCCCGGGTCGTCCGCCGTGGTGCGCTCCACGATCACGCCGCCGCCGTTGATCGAGCCGAGCCAGGTGGGCGAGAGGACTTCCCGGTCCTCGTTGAGCACCAGGGGAGGTTCCACGTTCGGGTCCTCGCCGGCGTGCGCGGGGAACGTGAACACGTGGTCGTAGTCGCCCTCGCAGGTGCAGGTGATCTCGGGGCTCAGGAACACCACATCGTTCCCGTCGGGCTTCCACGCTGCCGCGTGGGCACGCCAGTCGGCGAACCTGCCCGCGAACAGCGGCTCGTCGCTGGTCCCGTTCGTGATCCGCAGCGTGGGCCGCGGCTGCCCGTCGACGGTGGCCGTGGCGGTGTACGCGATCCAGTCCCGGTTGACGTCGTCGTTCACCGGGTTCCACGCGGGCTCGGTGGCGGTGCCGTTCGCGGGATCGGTGACCCGGGTCTCGGTGCCGCCCGCCAGGGACCGTACGTAGATCTGCGCTCCGGCCGACGCGTCGCTGTCACTGGAGTACGCGATCCGCTGCCCGTCCGGGGAAACCGTCGGGTCCTGCTCGTTCGCGGGGGTGTCGGTGAGCCGCGTCGGGCTGCCGGTGCCGTCGGCGCGCACCTGCCACAGGTCGCGCTGCGTCCCGCCGCCGGCGCCGTTCGCCTCGGCGGAGTCGAACAGCACGGACCGGCCGTCCGGGGTCAGTTGGGGGTGCGCCGCGTTCATGCCGCTGGTGAGCTTGCGTACGGAACCGTCGGCGGCCCGCAGATAGATCTGCGGGTTCTTCTCGTCGCGGCGGCTCGCGAAGACCAGCTGGTCGCCGACGGCGGACGGCTGGGTGTCGTAGTGGGCCGGGCCCGCCCCGAACAGCGGTGCGCTGACGTTGTCCTTGGGGTCGGAGGTGGTGGAGGTGACCCTGCCGAGACTGCGGTGCCGGGTACCGGCGTACGCGACCCGGGCGTCCGCGGCGTCGGCCGCGGCCTGCGCCCGTGGTTCGGCGCTGCCCGGTCCCGCGGCCGCCGCCACCCCGAGCAGCGGGATCAGCAGCAGCAGCGACATCCCGAGTCTCCCCAGGCGGTACCGCCCGCCGGAGCCAGCGGTTTCCATCAGGGTCCCCTTCGCAGTCTGGATGCGGCATCTGGATGTGCCCCCGCCACCCTGCACCGCCCCCGTGCGGGGCGGCAGGGCGGTGGGGACGTACCCGGGGGAAACGTGGGTGCGCTTTCGGGCAGTGCCGGGTTCCCGGAGGCCGCCGGACGGGGTGCACACGAACCCGTCGCCCCGTACACGGGACCCGTTGGCCGGACCAACCAGTCCACCGGTCCGTCAGATCAGCCCGTTGCGCAGGGCGTAGCCCACCGCGTGGGCCCGGTTGCGCAGTTGCAGTCGCGTGATGATCTCGTGCAGGACGTTCTTGACGGTCCGTTCGGAGTACGCGGTCTTGCGCGCGATCTCCGCCGTGTCCAGGCCCTCCGACACCAGACGCAGCATGTCCGCCTCGCGCGTGGTCAGCGTGGACAGTGACAGGCTCCCGGGGTCGAGTGCCGAGCGCTGGAGGTTGCCCACGTGGGAGAGCAGCTTGCCGAGCAGGTCGCCGGGCAGCACTCCCTCTCCGTTGGCTATCGCCAGGACCAGGCGCAGCAGCTGGTCCTGTTCGGCTTCGGCACGCCGCAGCACCGCCGCCACTCCGCACTCGATGACGCGTTGCAGCGCGCCGGGTCCGAGCGTGCCGATCACCAGGCCGGTGCGGGTGGCCTTGTTGTGCCGCAGCCGGTGCAGCAGGGCGACCACGTCGTCGCCGACGTCGTCGACGACCACCAGCGACACCGCGGCCCCTTCCGCGTCGACGTCGTCGACCAGGTCGACCTCGGGGCGCTGGCGCAACTGGTGGACGATGCCCACGCGCAGCACCGGATCGGCGGCGTAGACGGCGACGGTCACCCGGCCGCCCGTCCGGTCGGCTCTGGACATCCGGTGGCCGGCCTTTGCCTGGGCGGGCTCACGTGACGTGGTGTCGGACACGGCAGTGCTGTTCTCCTGTGCACATAACATCGCTTGTTACCTGTTCCAGGGTTCGTGGGGGCAAGAGTGGTTCAGGACGAGGCAACCGCCGCAAGGCGGCGCACGGGAAGCGGCGCGCCACATTAACGAGCTACCGTTACAAGGGAGTTGACATTGGCTTGCCGGGCAGCGTGACTGCCCGTGTATTGCCCTCGCGTTCCTCGTGGGACCGCTGGACGCGCTTCTACGGTGGTGGCGTGACGCCTTCTGCAGCCTCTTCCGGCCCGGGTGCGCCCGGCCTCGACATTCCGGCCGTGACGGTGACGCCGGGCGAGATCGCCACGACCACTCTGACCGTCCGCAACGACAGCGACATCGTCGAGGCGTACAACCTGGAGGTCGTCGGGGACTGTGCCCCCTGGACCACCGTGGAACCGGCCCGGGTCTCGCTCTATCCCGGCACCTCCGAGACGGTGACGCTCCGTCTGGCCCCGCCGCGCTCCCCGGAGATCCGGGCCGGCGAGAAGCCCCTCGGTGTGCGGGTCCTGCCGACCGAGCACCCCGAGTCGGTACGGGTCCTCGAAACGACCGTCCATATCCAGGCGTTCCACGAACTGCAGACCGAGCTGGCCCCGCGCCGACGCCGCGGCTGGCTGCGCGGCCGCTACAAGCTGGCGGTGCGCAACCAGGGCAACACCCCGGTGCAGGTGGGCTTCACGCCCGGTCAGGCGGGCGAGGAACTCGGGTTCGCCTTCACCCCGGAGCAGCCGAAGCTGGAGCCCGGTGAGTCGACCGAGGTCGGCCTGCGGGTCCGTACGGCCAAGCCGGTGTGGTTCGGCGCCCCGGTGGTGTGGCCGTTCACGGTGGACACCGCCGAGACCGGTGACCGGGATGGGGACGCGGACGGGGAACAGCCCCGCTGGGACGAGCCCGCCGCCCCGCCGCCGCTGGACGCGGAGTTCGTCCAGATCCCGATCTTCCCCCGCTGGCTGCTGATCCTGCTGGCGGCGCTGCTCGCGCTGCTGCTCGCCTGGTTCGCACTGGTGCGTCCGGTCGTGAAGAGCGCCGCCAAGGAAGCCGCCGAGGAAGCGGTCCAGCCCCGTCCCACGCCCGCGGGCGAGCAGACTCCGGGCGCCGGGACCGGCGGCGGCGAAAACCCCCAGCCGGGCGGCCAGGAGTCGGGTGCGGGGGCCGGATCGGGCGGTGGCGGCGGTGGCGAGGGCGCCACGGGCGAGGGCGGCGTCACGGGCACCAGCGGCCAGCACTCGGAGACCATCGACGTGGAGTTGGCCGCCGGGGAGACCAAGTCCGAGTCCTACACGGTGCCGAAGGACAGTGTCTTCGGAGTCACGGACGCCGTCGTCGCCAACTTCCAGGGCGACGAAGGGGTCTTGACCTTCAACTTCGGCGACCGCAAAATCACCACCATCGCGCTGGAGACCTTCCGTAACCAGGACTACCACTGGGTGACCCCTATCAAGATCGCCGAGAACGACACCGTGACGATCAGCGTGACGTGCGCCAAGCCTGGTACACCGGCGACCGGTCAGCAGGCTCAGGGGTGCCACGAGGTCCTGAACGTGAGCGGAATTCTCAGCAGCACCAAGCAGTGAATCGGACCCCCCGATTCACAGACATTGTCGAACTGTGGTTGCGCTTTCTGTAAAGCGTTCGATCTCCATCCGTCCGGAAATGACCAACCCGGGTCCGAAACAGGACCCGGGTTGTGTCCGTTCGGTCAGGTCAGCCCGCCGCGGCGCCCGTTCTCGGCCCGTTCCGCGCCCAGGCGGGCGAAGTACTCGATGAGTCCGGGGTGGTCGACCGCGGCCGGGTTCACGACCTGCGCCACGGGCGCACCCTGCAGCAGCCGCTTGACGGGGACTTCGAGCTTCTTGCCGGTACGGGTGTGCGGGATGCCCGGGACTTCGACGATCTCGTCGGGAACGTGCCGCGGGGAGACGCCCGCTCGAACGGCGTCGCGGATCCTGTCGCGCAGAGCGTCGTCCAGGGTCACCCCGGCCGCGAGGACCACGAACAGCGGCATCCAATAGCCGCCGTCCGGCTCCTCCGCCCCGATGACCAGCGCCTCCGCGATCTCCGGCAGCCGCTCGACGACGTCGTGGATGTCGGCACTGCCCAGCCGTACGCCATTGCGGTTCAGCGTGGAGTCGGAACGGCCGTGCACGATCACCGACCCATGACCCGTGACCGTGATCCAGTCGCCGTGCCGCCACACACCCGGGTACGCCGAGAAATAGGCGTCCCGATAACGGCTGCCGTCGGGGTCGTTCCAGAAGGACAGCGGCATCGACGGCATCGGCCGGGTGACGACCAGCTCACCGACCTGGCCGACGACCGGAAAGCCCTCGGAGTCGTACGCGGCGAGCGCCACGCCGAGATGGGGCGCCGACAACTCACCGGCCCACACAGGCGTGTTCGGGGCGCCGCCCGCGAAGCCGGACACGACATCCGTGCCGCCGCTGACGGAGACCAGCCGGACCTGCTCCCCCAGACGGTCGCCGACCCACGGGTAGGCGGAGGCGGGCAGCGCGGAGCCGGTGCAGCCGATCGCGCGGACCGCCGACAGGTCGTGCACGGAAGGGTCGATGCCGAACTTGGCCATCCCCAGCAGATATTGAGGGCTGGTGCCGAACAGCGTCACGCGATGGCGGGCGGCCAGCTCCCACAGGATGTCGGGCTGCGTGAGCGGGGCCGGACTGCCGTCATACGTACACGTAGTGGCCCCGGTCAGCAGGGTGGAGACGACCAGGTTCCACATCATCCAGTGGGTGGTGGTGTACCACAGCAGACGGTCGCCGGGGCCCAGGTCGGACTGGAGGCCGAGGGTCTTGAGGTGTTCCAGCAGGACCCCGCCGTGGCCGTGCACGATGCCCTTGGGCAGCCCGGTCGTACCGGAGGAGAACACGACCCACAGGGGATGGTCGAACGGCACGGGCGTGCAGGTGAGGTGCTCGGTACGGGTGGCCGCGTCCTCCCAGGGCACGAACAGGGCCGACGAGATCCCCGACGGCCACGGCAGCCCCACGTGGTCCACGAGCAGCGTCGCCTTCAACGTCGGCAGCGCACGGGCCAGTTCGAGAGCCGCGTCCCGGCGGTCATGAGTGACCCCGTTGAACAGATAACCGTCCGCCGCGATCAGGACCGTCGGCTCGAGTTGCGCGAACCGGTCGGTGGCCGCCGCGGCCGAGTAGTCCTGCCCGCACACCGACCACACGGCACCGAGGCTCGCGGCAGCCAGGAACGCGACGATCGCATGAGGCGTGTTGGGCAGATAGCCGGCCACCCGGTCCCCCTGCCCGACACCCAGATCCCGCAGCGTCGCGGCGACGGACGCGACCTGGCCGCGCAGCCGCGCCCCGGACAGCTCGTACCCGGCGCCGGTCTCGTCCAGCGCGACGACCGCCGTCTCGTCGTCGACAAGGTTGCGCAGGGCGTGATGGGCGTAATTGAGAGTGGCCCCGGTGAACCAGCGGGCGCCCGGCATCCGCTCGTCCGCGAGCACCTCGTCGTACGGAGTGTCCGCGTCGACGTCGAAGTACTCCCACACCGCACCCCAGAAGCCTTCCAGGTCGGTGACCGACCAGCGGTGCAGGGCTGCGTAGTCGGCGGGGTCCACCCCGTTGCGCCGGGCGAAGTCAGCTATCCGGCTGCGCGCCGCGGACTCCGGGTCGGGGGTCCAGAAGGGCGCTGCGTACGGCGAGGTCATCGGGCGGGGCTCCTCAACAGGGGTTCGGGTACGGGCACTTCGGCGAATCGGCGAGTGGTGCACAGCAGGGGCGCCCAGGCGGCGGCGCCCGTGAAGCCGCTGCCTCCGCGTGGCAGGACGTCCATGACGACGCGATCGGGCCGCAGCAGGACCGCATCGGCACGCCCGGCCCGCAACCACTCCACGAGGCCGCCGTCGTCACCGGTCTCCCGCACGTCGACGACCCGGGCACCGAGCGTTTCGGCGAGCGCACGCGGCGTGGGCGGCAGCGGCACCGCGGTCAGCACGGCGAAGGAGTCCCCGAGCAGGTCATCCAGCCGCACCTGCCCGCCCTCGACCGTCATCCGGGGCTGCGGACAGTACGTCCCGCCGAGCCGACCACGCCGTACCAACGGCCCGGCGGACAGCGGCCGGCCGAGATCCCGCCCGGCCATCCCCGTCACCCCGGGCACACGACAGATCGCACCCACGGCCGTACGACGTAGAGCCGCCGCCCGGTCCTGACCGCCGGTCATCGCCCACCCGGTGGCGACGGCGAGACGGATGAGATGACGGGAGTGCGGCTTGCGTTCCCGCTCATAACTGTCCAACAGCCGGTCATCGGCGCCCTGTTGCAGAACCCGGGCAAGCTTCCAGGTCAGGTTGTGGGCGTCCCGCATCCCGGCACACAGACCCTGCCCGACGAACGGCGGCGTGAGATGCGCGGCATCACCGAGCAGAAAGACCCGCCCCCGACGCCAACGGTCGGCGACCCGGGCCCGGAAGGTGTACCGCGCCTGCCGAATGACATGGAAATCCTGGCCGGAGATGTCGACCCAGGGCGCGACCAGCTCACGCAGCAGCCCCTCGTCGAGTTCCTCCCCCTCCCGCAGCCGGAACTCCCAGCGATAGCGATCCTCACCGACCCGCATGAAGGTCGCCGGACGCTCCGGATCACAGACCTGATCGACGCCTTCCCAACACCGGACGGCGGCCTTCGTCGTCACATCGATGACGGTCCAGCTCTCCTCGAACCGCAGATCCTCCCACTGCGCGCCGATGGCGTCGCGGGTGAGGCTGCCCGCGCCGTCGCAGCCGAGGACGGCATCGGCGAGCAGCTGGTGCTCGCCCTCGTCGTCGCGATACGTCACACGGACCGGCCTGTCCGCACGCTGCTCGACCGCCGTCACCTCCACCCCGCCCCGCAGCTCGCATTCCGGCCGACGGGCGAGCGCCTCGCGCAGCAGCCGCTCCAACTCGGGCTGGTCGAACATGCTGGTCTGCGGGAAGCCGTGGTGGCCGTGCGGGGAGCGCCGGAACTCGGCGATCACCCGGTGGTGGGCGTCCAGCAGACGCAGTCCGCGCGCGGGACGGGCGATGGCGGCGAACTCGTCGGCGATTCCAGCGGCTTGGAGGATCCTGCGGGCCTCGTCGTCGGTGGCGACGGCGCGGGGCAGGGGGTAGACGTCCAGGTGGCGCTCGAGGACGACGGTACGCACCCCGCGCCGGGCGAGCAGGAGGGCGGCGGTCACGCCCACGGGCCCGGCTCCGACGATCACGACGGGCACGTACTCGGCGGAGTCCTGTCTTGCCGCTTGTTCGGCGGTCATGTGCGGCTCACTTCCGGTCTCAGCGTGTGTCGGCCACGGGCGTACGCTGCTCGCCCAGGTCGATCCGGCCGTCCGGGGTGGCGATGGTGGCGGTAACGACGTCGCCTTGGTGCAGATAGTGGGGGTTCTTGGCCTGGGTCTTGAAGAACGCCTTCCACTTCACCGCGGGGGGCAGCAGCGCGCCGATCTTCTCCACCGGCTTCGGCGGCGCCTTGAGGGCCGTGCCGCCGGGAGTGCCGGTCAGCAGCAGGTCGCCGGGGTCGAGGGTCTGGAAGCGGGCGAGCAGCGTCAGCGCCTGCGCCGGGCGAACGATCATGTCGGCGAGGGTGCGGTCCTGGCGCAGCTCGCCGTTGACGCTCAACTTCAGCCGCAGATCCAGCAGATGAGCGAAGTCCTCCGCCTCCAGCAGAGACAGATACGGCCCGGTCGGCGTGAATGTCGGATATGACTTGCTCTCGTAGAACTGCGTCTTCGTCAGCTGCACATCCCGCGCGCTGACGTCATTGGTGACGACGAGCCCAGCGACGTACGACGGCAGATCCCGCTCTTCCACCACGGCACCGATCGGCAGCGGCGCCCCCATGACAAGCCCCAACTCGACCTCGTAGTCCAGGAACTTCACATGCGAGGGCCGGACGATGACCTCTCCCGGACCAGTGACAGAACCCGACGCCTTACGGAAGAAGGCGGGCGGTATGTCGCCGGTGAAGCCCGAATCACGGGCGTGGCTGCGGTAGTTGACCATCTGCGCCACGACCCGACAGGGCGTGGTGACCGGAGACAGAGCGACCAGATCAGCGACACGCGTGCCCGCCTCACCCGAAAGCGCCGCCTCCCGTACGGCATCACGATGGGCGATCAGCTCGGCGGTGGTGACGGCCTTCGTGTCGACGGCGACCGCCCGGTCACCCAGGACCACCCACCACCCCTCAGCAGTCCGCAGGACATTCGTGCTCATGAGTTCATCGCTTTCATCAGGCCCAGCAGACGCGCCGGATCGAGTTCGTTGTCACCGCGCAGGGCCGTGAGGACCTCGCGGATCTTGGCGGGGGAAGGACTCGCGCCGAGGAAGTCACGGGTGACCGGCGGCCCCCACTGGGCCAGCCCGCTCGCCGACATCGGCGCCCAGCCCGGCTCGACGTCGCGGGAGAACAGGTCGCCGTCGGCGAAGTGCTCCAGCATGAAGTGGTCGGGGTCACGCCAGTAGTCGAAGAGCTGGCTGCCCTGGATGTGCCGGCCGATGCCCCAGCTGCGCTGATAGCCGCGCTCGTTGAGGTACTCACCGCCGGCCGCGATCGAGTCCAGGTCGGTGACCTGGTACGCGGAGTGGACATACCCCGTGCCCGGCCCCAGGTGCATCGCCAGGGTGTGGTGATCGGCCTGCACGCCGCCCAGGTCGCAGCGGACGAACGCCATCGTCGGCCCGCGATCGCGCTGCCCGTCCAGGAACAGGAAGTCGGACACGATCATCCCGAGGGTGTCCAGGTACCAGTCGAGGGCACGGGCGAACACCCGGGTCTCCAGCACCACATGGCCCAGGCGCTGGATCCGGGAGGGCTCGCGCGGCGGACGCTGAGTGGCGTTCGTACGACGGTGATCCGTGCCGACGTTGAGCAGCAGCGGCTGCTGCTCGGGCAGCGCGGGGAGCTGTTCGGCGCAGTGCACCACCCGCACCGGGAAGCCGGACGGGTCGAGCAGGCCGACCGCCTTGCCCCCGCCGGGCACATCCGCGTCCCGTACGGACGCCCCCGTCGCCCGCGCCAGCCGGTCCAGGTCGGCCCGCTCGGCGGCGCGGAACGCCGGGCCGATGAACCGGGACGTCCGGCCGCGGCGGATGACCATGCAGGGCGAGCCCGCGAAGGTGCCCCGCAGCCACAGCTCGTTCTCGGTGCGGGCGGCGATACCGAAGCCGAAGTCACGGGCGAAGACCTCGGCCCGGTCCAGGTCGGGCTTCTCGAACTCCAGCCAGGCCAGGTCGGCCACCTTGATCAGCGGGTTCCGGGAGCGGCCGGGGTGCTCGCCACGCAGGGCGCCCCGCTCACTGTGGAGGTCCTGGTGGGCCGTCCTGACGTCCATGTCTCCTCCGAGCAACATTGCCGTAATGATGAAATCATCAGCTTTGACAGAAGCGTCGTCAATAGGTCGGCCGCAGAAACTGACGAACTCATCAGAACTGCGGTCGCACTCATCCCCGCGGCTACACTCGGCGCATGCCTACGTCAGCCCCGCCCAGCAACCGGTTCGAGCGGCGTCGCGCGGAGACCCGTAGGGCTCTCGTCCGCGCGGCCCGGCAGATCCTCGCCGAGACCGGGGACACCGGCGCCAGCATCCAGGCGATCGCCGAGCGCGCCGACGTCGGCTTCGGCTCCTTCTACAACCACTTCGCGTCCAAGACGGAGCTGTTCGAGGCGGCGGTGGTCGACGCGCTGGAGGAGTTCGGCCGGACCTTCGACGAGCGGCTGACCGGGATCGACGACCCCGCGGAACTGGTCGCGGGCGGCTTCCGGCTCAGCGCCCGTATGGCCGACTCCCACCCGGAGCTGATGCAAGTGCTGCGCCGCCGCGGCCTCGGTTACCTCCACTCGGACAACGGCCTCGCCGTCCGGGCCCTGCGCGACCTCCGGGCCGGGATGGCCTCCGGCCGCTTCACCGCCCAGGACGCGACAGTCGCCCTGTCCGCACTCGGCGGCACGCTCCTGTCCCTGGTGGAACTGCGCTTCGCCCGCCCCGACCTGGACGGCGACGAGGCCGCGGCCGAACTCGCCGAGATGGCGCTGCGCATGCTGGGCGTACCACCGGACGACGCCCACGAGGTGGCCCGGCGCCCACTGCCCGACCTGGCCTGACGGCTTTCACTCACTCCGGACGCCGTCGCCCTGCGTCGCGGTCGCTTCCGCACGGTGGGCCCAGTGGGGTGAGTGGGTCCGGTGGGGCGGTTGAAGCTGCCGGGTGCCATGCAGGCGGCGGACCGTCGCGGCGGCGGTGGAGTCGTCGACTCCGGCGGCGATCAGGGCGGCGGTGGCGGCGGCGGTGCCGTCATCGGTCCAGATCCCGGAGTGGACGGTGCCGAGGAGCGCCAGCAGATGGGCCTCGATGGCGATGCTGAGCGGGCCCGGCGGGACGGCGGTGTGGAACACGCCCCGGCGCTGGCCCTCGGCGAGGACGCCGGCGACCGTTTCCCGCGCCGGGGAGAGGAGTTCGCTCACCCGCTCGGGCCCGAGGTCCTGACGGGCGAGGCCGATCAGCGTGCGGTAGGAGTCGCCGACCGGCCAGAGGGTGAGGACGAAGCGCGCCAGGGCGGCCGTCGGCCCGTCGCCGGGCGTGCTCGCGACAGCGACGGCGAGACGTATCGCCTCCGCCGCGTCCTCGGCGAGCCCCGCGACCAGCGCCGCCCGTCCGGCGAAGTGCGTGTAGACGGTGCGCCGTGCCACCCCGGCGACCTCGGCGATGTCACCGAGGCTGCTGTCGGGGTTGCGGCCCAGTTCCCGCAGAGCCGCGTCCAGGATGCGGGCGCGGGTGGTACGCGTCGCACGACGCTGCCGTACGGGAGGCGGGGATGGCGGACTGCTCACGTCGGCACCTCGGTGCGATGGGGGAGGGGATGACGGGCGCCCTGGAAGGCCCCATCGCGATATTTGCACATCGACGTGCAAGTAACTAGTCTGCTCACCGATGTGCAAATAACTCGTAGCATTCGCCCCCGGGAGTCCCCGTGCCCTTGCCCTTCCTTGCCACCACCCCCGTCGAGAAGATGACCGGGCCCTACGCCCGGCGCTGGTGGGCCCTGCTCGTGCTCTGCCTGAGCCTGCTGATCGTCGTCATGGCCAACACGTCGCTGATCGTGGCGGCGCCCGACATGACCCAGGACCTGAACCTGAGCAGCAGCGACCTGCAGTGGGTCATCGACGGCTACACCGTCCCGTACGCCGCGCTGATGCTCGTCCTGGGCGCGATCGGCGACAAGTACAGCCGCCGCGGCGCGCTCATCGCCGGCCTGCTGCTCTTCGCGGGCGGCTCCGTGATGGGCAGCCTGGTCGACGAGACCGCCCTGGTCATCACCGCCCGCGGGATCATGGGCGTCGGCGCCGCCGTCGTGATGCCGGCCACGCTGTCCCTGCTGGTCGCGATGTTCCCGCGGGGCGAGCGCGTCAAGGCCATCACCGCCTGGAGCGCCACCTCCGGTCTCGCGATCGCCGTCGGCCCGCTGATCGCGGGCTGGCTGCTGGAGGACCACGCCTGGGGCTCCACGTTCCTGATCAACGTCCCGATCGCCGCGGTCGCCGTCATCGGCGCGCTGGTACTCGTCCCGCCGTCCAGGGCGGAGGGCATGGGCCGGATCGACTACGTCGGCGGCCTGCTCTCCATCGTCTCGATCGGCTCCCTGGTCTACGCGACCATCGAGGGCCCGCACTTCGGCTGGGGCGCCGGCCCGGTCACCGCGGCCGTCGTCGCCGGAGCCGGTCTGCTGGCCTTCGTCGCCTGGGAGCTGCGCCACCCGCAGCCCATGCTGGACGTGCGCAAGTTCCTGCTGCGCCCGTTCACCGGCTCGATGATCGCGGTGCTGTTCTTCTTCTTCGGCACCTTCGGCGCGATCTACTACTCCACCCAGTTCCTGCAGTTCGTCCTCGGCTACGGCCCACTGGAGACCGGCATACGACTGCTGCCGCTGGCCGGTGCCGTCGTCGTCGGCGCGGCGGTGACCGGCCGGCTGACCCCGAAGCTGGGCGTGAAGGCGATGGTGGTGACCGGCATGCTCATCGGCACGGTCGGCGTCTTCCTGCTCACGCAGGTCGACAAGGGCTCGACGTACCCCGACTTCCTGGGCGCGATGATCATGCTGGGCTTCGCGATCGGGCTGAGCGTCTCCCCGGCCACCGACACCATCATGGGCACCTTCCCCGAGTCCGAACTCGGCGTCGGCGGCGGCGCCAACGACACCTCCGTGGAACTCGGCGGCTCCCTCGGCATCGCCGTCCTGGGCTCCCTGCTCGGCACGGCCTACCGCGACGAACTCACCGACCTCGTAGGCGGCCGGCTCCCGGCCACGGCCCTGGACACGGCCAAGGACTCCGTGGGCGCCGGTCTCGCGGTGGCCGAAGAGGTCGCCAAGAACCCGGCCGGCGGCGCCCAGCAGGCCCAGGCCCTGATCGACGCCGTCCACGAGTCCTTCGCCCACAGCATCGCCCAGACCAGCCTGTTCGGCGGCGTCATCATGGCCGCCGGAACCCTGATCGTCCTGGCCGTACTCCCCGGCCACCGCACGAGCGGCGAGGACCGACCGAAGTCGGCCGAGGTGACGGAGCCCGAGCAGGACAGGGAGCCGGCCGCCTAGACGAACGGGTCCGGTGTCCGGGGACCCGGCGGGTGGTCAACGCCGCTCGCGTCGGATGCGGATGCTGAGGGCGATGACGGAGACGAGGTACCAGAAGGCACCGAAAGCCGAGTATCCGGCGAGGGTGGACAAGCTGCTCGTCGCCGAGGCGGACATGGCGGCGAAGGAGGCACCGGCGAGGACGGACAGTCCGCCGCTGATGACCATGGGCCACTGGGCACCGACGGTGCGTCGGCGCCGGATCGCCACGACGAGCTGGATCGCTCCGGAAAGGAGGGCCCAGATGCCGAACACGAGCAGGGCCGTCCCGATGGTGGAGAAGACGGCGATGATCATCCCGGCGGCGGTGGCGAGGCCGAGAGCCATGTTGGTCGTATCGACGCGGTCCGTGGAGCCGGTGCCGGCCTTGCGACGCCCGAGGAGCGTGGCGATGGCGTCCCACAGGGGATAGATGACGAGCAGCACGGCCGCGATCGCTGTGGGCCTGTCCGTCGACACGAGCGAGGCGGAGGTCGTGCCGACGAGTGCCACCCAGATCAGGGAGAAGGCGGCTCGGATCAGGTAGAGCGACCGGAGTCCGGAGGGCGTCGTCGTGGTGGTGGTCGTGGTCGTGCTCGAAGTCACCGTGGTCTGAGTCATCGAGTGTCCCGTTTGTGATCGTGACGGTGTGAGACGGTCGCCTCGATGAGGAGTCTCAGCGGCCTCGGGAGGGGCCGCGTACTTCGCACGAAGTACTTCTGCCATCCACTTCGCATCGGGGCCTGGGCCGAGCTCGCCGTCTACATCATTCGAAGTACACGGCCGCGGCACACGTGGACGAGAATCGGGCCATGGCCAAGGCGCGGAACAATCAGGACGGGCCCCTTGCACCCCTGTGGGTTCGCCGCCCCGAGGCGCTGCACCTCGTCGCCTATGCGGTGGCCGCGCTGGCGTTCACCGGCCAGATCGTGGCAGTGATCCTGCGAGGGTCGGACGGGCCGACGGCTCTCTCCGTGCTCCTCGCCGGTGGCGGTGTCGCCCTCTCATGGTGGCGGCCGTGGGCAGGACTGGTCGTGGCGAGCGCGGCGTCCTTCGCCGTCACAGCGGTGGGCCACGACCCGCTGTCGGTGTGGATGATGGCCGTGCTCGTGCTGTTCTCGGTCACCCTCAGGGGGAAGCAGCCGCTGGTCGGAACCGGCATCGTGGCGGCGTTCTTCCTGGGGGCGTTCATGACGGTGGGAGGATTCCGTGGCGGCGCGATCGTGGGGGCCGCCGCACTCTTCTCCGCCATAGCGGGAGGTGCGACGGGGGCCGCGCTGCGCATGTATCGAGAGCACTGGCGCACCCTGGAGGAACGGGCCGAAAGCGCCATCGCCACCCGCGAGATCGAAGCCACCCGCCGGGTGACCGAGGAACGACTCCGCATCGCCCG
Source organism: Streptomyces sp. NBC_00457 (assembly GCF_036014015.1). Taxonomy (NCBI): domain Bacteria; kingdom Bacillati; phylum Actinomycetota; class Actinomycetes; order Kitasatosporales; family Streptomycetaceae; genus Streptomyces; species Streptomyces sp. NBC_00457. The sequence goes on from NZ_CP107905.1 coordinate 5,330,160, forward strand.
GGATCTCCACGACGTCATCGGCCACCAGGTCGCGATGCTGAGCATGCATCTCGGTGCCGCGGAGATCGGGCTGCCCGAAGACGCCGAGCCCTCCCGGCAGGCCCTCGTCTCGGCCAGGTCCAGCGCCCGCACCGTCGTCGTCGAAACGCAACGGATCCTCGCGCTCCTCCGCCTCGGAGACGACATCTCCGACGACGAGGCGCTGCGGCCGACCCCGGCACTCAGCGGACTGGAAGGCCTGGTCGCTTCTTTCGAGAGCATCGGCCTCGATGTCCGGCCCTCCATCGACATCCCCGCAGGTTTCGTGGAGCCCAGCGTCGGCGTGACGGTCTACCGGGTCGTTCAGGAAGCGCTCACGAATGCGTACCGGCATGGAGAGGGGGCGGCAACGGTGGATGTGCGCGAGCGCGACGGCAGAATCTGCGTCACCGTGGAGAACCGCGTCGGTCACTCACGGCACGGCTCCGGCTCCGGCTCGGGGAGCGGACTCGGACTCGTGGGGATGCGGGAACGCGTCGAGTCCTCCAGCGGGCGGCTGACGATCGACAGTGACGACGGGCGATTCCGGGTCCATGCGGAGTTCAGCCCACTGGGAGCCGCCGTATGACGACGCGGATTCTGATCGTCGACGACCAGGACGAGATCAGGGCCGGCATCAAGGCGATGCTCCGGCTCGACCCGAGTCTCGTTGTCGCGGGTGATCTCTCCGACGGACTCCAGGTCGCCCCCTTCCTCCGGGACCACCCCGTCGACCTGGTCCTGATGGACATCCGGATGCCCGGCATCGACGGTGTCGAAGCCACCCGCCGGATCCGCCTGGAGCACCCACCCGAAATGCTGCGGGTGATCGTGCTGACCACGTTCGACCAGGACGACATCGTTCTCGCCGCCCTTCGCGCGGGCGCCAACGGTTTCCTGAGCAAGACCGTGAGCCCCGCCGAACTCGTCGCCGGAATCACCGAGGTCGTCGGTGGTGGCGGCGCGCTCTCGGCCGCCGCGACAGCCGCGCTCATCGGCCACATGACCGACAGTCCGCCCCCGGTGATCGACCAGGAACTGCTGCGACGCTTCGACGCCCTGACACCCAGGGAGCGGGACGTGGTCGTACTCGTCGCGAGCGGTCTCGGCAACGACGAGATCGCGGCCCAGATGTCCGTGTCGCCGTTCACCGTGAAGACGCATGCGGTGCGGGCCATGACGAAGGTCGGCGCACGTGATCGAGCGCAACTCGTCTCCTTCACCTTCCGGGCCGGCCTCTACCCGACATGATCTCGTCCGTGGGCGCGTCAGGCCACGGTCACCTGCTGGGCCGGCAGCAGCGCCAGTGGGCCGCCCTGAAGCAGGAAACGTCCCTCGGTGGCGGCCCGGATCGCGTCCGTCATCGGCCACCACATGAGCTTGAAGTCCGCTTCGCCGGGCGTGAGTTGCTGCGGGCCCAAGGTGAGCTCTTCGGCCAGGTAGAGGTGGATGCGGGCGGTGGAGTTCAGGATGATCGCGTACGAGCCGAGGGGCCGCCACATCCGGGCGGTGACACCGGCTTCCTCACGCAGCTCCCGCCGCGCGCACTCCTCCGGTGCCTCACCCCGCTCCCGGCGCCCTCCGGGCAGGAACACGTACTCACCGCCGTGCCGGGGGAATTCGGCGGTCAGGACGGCGACCATGCCGTCCGCGTCTCGCGCCACGATGACGGAGGCATCGGACATCGCACACCGGTTGGTTGCTGTGGTCATGGCCGGGGAGAGTAGCCGCCTGCTCTGACAACCACGCCGCGAATGGCACGTGCGGCGACCGATGCCGCATACGACCGCTCAGTCGTCGTCCCCGGACCCCGTGCCCACACCCCGCGACGCCGCAACCGCCTCCACCACGGCATGCGCCCGCTCCTGCGGCACGCCGGCTGCGATGAGTGAGGCGGTGGCGGTGCGGGTGCCGTCGTCCTCCAGGTCGCCGGTGTTGACCGACTCGAGCAGGGCGACGGTCATCGCCTCCAGCCCGGCGCTCAGCACGGCGGCCGGCAGGTGCGTGTGGAAGACGCCGTCCCGCTGGCCCCGCTCCAGGATGCCGGTGGCCTGCTCACGGGCCGGTGCCAGAACTTCTGCCACGCGTTCCGCGCCCAGGTCGCGCTGGGCCAGCGAGAGCAGCAGGCGGTAGCGGTCTCCCACGGGCCACATCGAGAACACGAGGTGGGCGAACGCGCGCTCGGCCGGTTCCGGCGCCGTGAGCGGCGCACCCGACAGCGCGCTCCGCAGCGCCTCGGAGGCCTCCTCGGCCAGCGCCTCCAGCAACGCCTCCCGCCCCGGGAAGTGCCCGAACAGAGTGCGCCGTACGACACCCGCCGCGCGCGCCAGCTCCTCCAGCGTGACGTCGGGGTTCCGCCCCAGCTCCCGGCGGGCCGTGGCCAGGATGCGCGCCCGGTTGGCCCGCGAATTGCGACGCAACGGCTCGCGGACGACGGGCTTGGTCACGGGAACCTCGAGGAATCAGGGCGGGGCGAAGGCCGGGGCCGTATGAAGAGCGCATCCATTCTCGCACGGAGACCAGCGCCCGATCCGGAAGCTCGGCCCCCCCAGGCACCCGCCCCGCATTCCGCTTACGCCGCCCGACGCCGCAGCGTCCCTTTCTCGCCATCGTCAAGACCCCTCGCGTCAACGCGGTGTGTCCGGATTGTTGCCGAGAGCGTCGCCGAATCGTTTCGGCGGGCCAAGATTCCGTTTCCGTGGTGATGCGATTACGCCAGTGTGAGGAGGGTGGCGTAGTGTGGCTGTCCTATTAACTGTCCAATACTGACCCTGAGTTGACGGTTACTTCGCGCTGCGCGCCGTGTGTCCGAGCTGGTTGATCGAGAGGACTCCGATGCCCGAATCCCCGACCTATGCAGTGCGCTCGGAGCCCGACCGGGCGGGTGCCATGGGCTCGGCGCGGAACAGGCATGCCAAGCCGCCGGCTCAGGACACGCCGAGTGATTCGGCCACACTTTCGAGGACGGTGCGTCTCGCCGTTCTTCCCGCGGCCCTAATGGCGGTCCTCTCCGCCGCGCTGATCGTCTTCGTACTGCTCACCCAGGACGGCACCGCGGACGGCACCACCTGGTCCGTACTGACCGCCGGCGCCGTGCTCGGCTGCGGAGTGCTGGCCGGTGCGGTACGCGCCGGGCGAGCCGAGGCCCGGAACGTGTCACGGGAGTACGCGCCGCTGCGCCGCGCCGTCGCCGAAGGCCAGGCCGCACTGCGGGGCACGCTGCAACGCCTGGAGCGGGGCGAGCCGTTGGAGCAGCAGGCTCCGTTCGCGCAGGCCGGCCCGCCGCCCGCCGACCCGGTCGACCGGCTCGCGTACGAGATCCGCGTCGGCACCTGGCAGGCCTGCACGGCCCTGGCCCAGTCGGCACAGCTGCCCCGCTCCAGCGCGCAGGACAGCGAGGAGCGCGTCGAGGTCTTCGTCAACCTCGCCCGGCGGCTGCAGTCCCTCGTGCACCGCGCGATCAACATGCTCGACCAGCTGGAGAACGAGGTCGAGGACCCGGAACTGCTCAAGGGCCTCTTCCACGTCGACCACCTGGCCACCCGCATCCGCCGCCACGCGGAGAACGTCGCCGTGCTCGGCGGCTCCGTCTCCCGCCGCCAGTGGACCCGCCCGGTGACCCTGACCGAGGTGCTGCGTTCGTCGATCGCCGAGGTCGAGCACTACTCCCGGGTCAAGCTGGTGCCGCCGATCGAGGGCACCGTGCGCGGCCACGCCGTCGCCGACGTCATCCACCTGCTGGCCGAACTCGTCGAGAACGCCACGATGTTCTCCGAGCCGCACGCCCAAGTCCTGCTGCGCGCCCAGCGGGTGACGTCGGGGCTCGCCATCGAGGTCGAGGACCGCGGTCTGGGGATGCCGCTGCAGGAGCAGGCGCGGATCAACGCCCTGCTGGCCGAGCCCGACCACATCGACCTCAGCAAGCTGCTCGCCGACGGCCGCATCGGCCTGTACGTGGTCTCCGCGCTGGCCCGCCGCCACGGCATCGCGGTCCGGCTGCAGAGCAACATCTACGGCGGTATCCAGGCGATCCTGATCATCCCGCCCGGTCTGCTCGGCGACGAGCCCGAGAACGCGCCCGCGCGCGCGGCCCACGAGACGCAGAGACCGCCGCAGGTGGCCCAGGCCCCGGCGCAGCGCCCGGTCCCGCCCCACCAGCAGCAGATCGCCCAGCAGCGGACCCCGCACCAGCAGCAGATCGCGCCACAGCAGATCCCGCACCAGCAGCAGATCGCGCCACAGCAGATCCCGCACCAGCAGCAGATCGCCGGCGCACAGCAGCAGTCCGGCCGGGCACCCTCCGCCCGGCCCGTGACGCCGCCGCCCGCCCTGCGCCAGCCGCTGCCGCCGGCCCAGGCACACGCACAGGGACAGGCACACGCACAGTCCGCCGCGCCTGCCGCACCCCACCCCATGGCGCAGCAGCAGGCCCGGGGAACGGGCACGCCGCCGCCATACACCCCGCCGCAGCAGCCACGAGGTGCCGCAGCTCCTCAGGCGTACGACCGCGGTCCCTCCCTCGGCTCGGACGGCCGGGACGGACGGCCGCCGCTGCCGCAGCGCCACGCACAGGAGCACCTGGTGCCGGAACTCCGCAACGGCCCCGCCCCACGCCGGTCCGACGACCAGGAGGTGGAGCACGACCCGGGGCTGATGGCCATGTTCCGGCGCGGGATCGACCTGGCCGACAACGAACCCGACGAGCCGCACCCCGACGGCTCCCGATGACCACTGGCTCCGTTTTCGGACAAGGAGAAGAACGCCACCGTGAGCGACATGTACGCCGGCCAGCAGAAGAATCTGGACTGGCTTCTGGCCGGACTCGTCCAGAGGGTCCCCTACACCCGCAGCGCCCTGCTGCTGTCCTCCGACGGACTGGCGAAGGCCTTTGACGGGTTCGAGACATCGACCGAGGCGGAACACCTGGCCGCCCTGGCATCCGGCCTGCACTCCCTCGCCCGCAGCGCGGGGGTGCAGTTCGCCCAGGGAGCGGACGTACGGCAGGTGGTGGTGGAGCTGGACACCGCGCTGCTGTTCGTCTGCGCGGCCGGCTCGGGCGCCTGTCTGGCCGTGCTGGCCGAGCGGGACGCCGACGCGGCCGTACTCGGCTACGAGATGGCCATGCTGGTCAAGAGCGTGCGCCCGTATCTGTCCACCCCGGCCCGACAGCAGGTGCCCGGCGGTTCGCCGGACGCGGGGCGTTGAACGTGTCGGACGCCGATGACGAGTCGTGGCTCGATGACGAGGCCGGCCGCTTGGTACGGCCGTACACCGTCAGCAACGGCCGCACCCGGCCCTCGGCCCATTTCGACCTGCTCACCCTCGTGATCGCCACCGGCGTCCGGCCGCCGGCCTACCTCGGACCCGACTACGACCAGGTGCTCGCCCTGTGCGACGCGCCCGTGTCGGTCGCCGAGGTGGCCGCCCATCTGCGGCTGCCGGCCGTCATCACCAAAGTCCTGCTGTCCGACCTCGTGACGCACCAGGCGCTCGCCATGCGGTCGCCGCGTCCCGTCGAGGCAGCCTCCCCGACCGACCGAAACACCTTGGAGGCGGTGCTGCATGGCCTTCGAAAGCGGATCTGATCCCTTTCCCACCGCCCTGAAGATCCTCGTCGCGGGAGGCTTCGGGGTCGGCAAAACCACTTTCGTCGGCGCGGTCAGCGAGATCGAGCCGCTCAGCACGGAGGAACTGCTGACCCAGGTCAGCGCGCGCACGGACAGCCTGGTGGGCGTCGAGGACAAGACGACCACCACCGTGGCGATGGACTTCGGCCGGCTGGCCCTGGACCAGGACCATGTGCTGTATCTGTTCGGTACGCCCGGACAGGAGCGGTTCTGGTTCATGTGGGACGAGCTGTCCAACGGGGCCCTGGGCGCGGTGGTCCTCGCGGACACCCGAAGACTGGACCACTGCTTCGCCGCGGTCGACTTCTTCGAACGGCGCGGCATCGGCTTCATCGTCGCCGTCAACGAGTTCGACAACGGCTATCGCTACGAGGCCGAGGAAGTCCGCGCGGCCCTCGCCCTCAAGCCCGAGATACCCGTCGTGATGTGTGACGCACGGCAGTGCAACTCCGCAACCCGCGTACTGATCGCACTCGTTCAGCATCTGCTCGCCTCGACTCCCGGCACTCCGCCCGCGGAACTCAACCCGCTGCGCTGAGGCACCCTCAGCGCGGCCGAATGGAGCCTGCATGTCAGCCCCGGTTCCCTACACCCCGCCGACCCAGTTCGACCCGACCAGCCACCTGCTGCTGACCCCCGAGGACCGGGACGCGCCGGCCCGGGTGGCCCGGCTGCGCGAGCTCGGCATCGGGGACACCCCCATCCCGGAGTTCGACGAGTTCGCGCGCAATCTGGCGCAGGTCACCGGTGCGCCGTTCTCGATGGTCAACTTCATCGACGAGAACCGCCAGTACTTCGCCGGTCTCTACGCCGCCGGGAAGCCCGGTGTGCAGTTGGAGGCGGCGCCGCAGGAGCAGCAGGTGGGCCGCACGATGACGCGGGACCAGGGGTACTGCCCGCATGTCGTGGTCCGCAAGAAGGCGCTCGTCCTCGAGGACGTCTGCGACTATCCGCGGTTCGCGGGCAACCGGGTCGTGGATGAGATCGGCATCCGCTCTTACATGGGGGCGCCGCTGATCGACTGGAAGACCGGGATGGCGTTGGGGACGATCTGCGTGGTCGACACGGATACGCATCCGTGGGGGCGGGAAGGGCTGGCGACGATCAAGTCGCTGGCGCAGCAGTTGGTCGAGCGGATCCATGTGATGGAGGAGCGGGGCGGCATCTGAACGAGTCTCGCCGTTGGACGGCCGGATTCGCTTCGTCTGCGGGTCCGTTGTGGCTGGTCGCGCAGTTCCCCGCGCCCCTAACGGGGCGCGGGGGGCCGCTTCAGCCCGCTGCCGGCTCCAGTTGGTCCTCTCTGAAGTGCGGCCCTACCGTCCGGACCAGGTGGGACAAGCGTTCTGACCACTGGCCCTTGGATGTGCCGAGGGCTACCTCGCCCAGTCTCAGGAGCTGGATGTCGGAGGTGCCGGCGGGGGCGTAGATGTGGTGGGCGTCGCGTTGGTAGCGCTCGATCGGGCGGTCCGTGAAGAGGCCTGCCGCGCCGTGGATCTCCATCGCGTCCTTGGCCGACTCGACGGCGGACTCGTGGTTGAGGAACTTCGCGTTCATCAGCTCCGCGTCGCAGGGCAGCCCCTGGTCGAGCAGGTGCACGGCGTGATACGCGGCCAGCCGGGCGGTCATCAGCCGGGACTTCATGCGGCCCAGCTTGAGCTTGATGCTGTTGAGGGCGCCGAGGGGTGCGCCGTAGCGCTCCCGCTCGATGCACAGGGCGGTGGTCTCCTCCAGGACGGCCTGGTGGATGCCGAGGGATACGGCGGTGAGGTTGGGGCGTCCGTAGAGGATGCTGGACGAGTAGGCGACGGCCAGGCCCTGGCCCTCCGCGCCGAGCCGGTTGGCCGCGGGGATGCGGAGGTTGTCGAAGATCAGCTTGCCGAAGCTGAAGCCGTGCAGGCCCATCGCCGGCTGGTGTGCGGCGAGCGAGAAGCCGGGGCGGTCCGACTCGACGAGGAAGGCCGACAGGCCCTGCGCTCCCTCGCCGGTGCGTACGACCACTCCGTGCAGGTCGCCGACGTGGCTGTTGCCGACGAAGACCTTGTGTCCGTTGAGGATGTAGTCGTCGCCGTCACGGACGGCGGTGCTGCTCATCCCGAGGACATGGCCGCCCGACGCCAGTTCGGTCACCGCGATCGTCGGCAGGCAGTCGCCCGCGGCGATACGCGGCAGCCAGGTGCGCTTCTGCAGTTCGTCGCCGAAGTGAATGATCTTGGCGACGCCCAGCTGGGAGGCCTGCACCATGGCCCCCATCGCTCCGCTGACGCGGGCGAGCTCCTCGATGATGATGGTCTTGGCCAGATGTCCGGCGCCCATACCGCCGTACACCTTGTCGATGGTCACGCCGATCCAGCCCTGCCGGGCGATGAGCCGGGACAGGTCGTGTGCCACCGCTCGCGAAGTCTCCATCTCCGCTATCCGGGGGCGAACTTCTCGTTCGGCGAACTCGCGCACCGTTCGTCGCAGGTCATCGTGCCACCCGCTGGTGAAAAAGTAGCGTTCCACAACCCCTCCAGCACGCTGCCTCCGGCTCCGTGCGGAGCCGGGGGTCATTCGTCGGGCAGTGGTTCCTCGCCCAAGGGCCGACCGCCCAGAAGATTGTCTACTTATCGATCCATCCCAGCCAAGATCAGCATGGAGGGTTGGCCGAAAAACGGTAGATTGCATTCCGCGCCAACTGTGCGCTATGGAGCGCAACTTGGCCTGAACACTGGCAGGTAACGGAGAGAAACCGTTCACGATTGAACAGAGTTCAACCCAAACGGTCATCCGTCCACCCATCAGGCAATTGCCCGGCGGGCAGTCGGCGAGGCACATGGACAGTCAGTCACCTTCTGTGTGGCTGATATGAGGCCCATATGCTGGATCGATACTGCGTTCGACAGCCGCAGATCAGCCACATTCCCAGGGGTCACAGAGCAGCAGGTCTGCACCAGGAGACACTTGTGCCCCACTGGTGTCGGAGGAACTTCGGGCCGTGGGGAGGCGTTGCCAGGAGGAAGCCCGGGAATGGTGCGGGCGACCGAACGATGTGGGCTCAAGCCGAGGTGGCACGTATGGCGATGTGGGATCGGATCAAGGACCAGGCCAAGGGGCTGCAGCAGGGGTCGCGGGGCCCCGGCGGTCACGGGACTCCGGGTGCGCGGTCCGGCGGGGGATCGAAGGCGCAGCTGGTGAGCACGCTCAAGACCCAGCTCACGTCACTGAAGACGGAGTTGAAGAGCGGCGCCTACCGGGACGCCAGCATGGCCATGTGCGCCCTGGTCGCCGCCGCCGACGGGACGGTCGACCCGGCCGAGCGGCAGCACGTGGAGTCGCTGATCGTCAGCAACGACGTGCTGCAGAACTTCCCGCCCGACCAGCTGCGGCAGCGGTTCAACAAGCATGTCGACCAGCTCGCGGTCAACTTCCAGCACGCCAAGGCGGAGGCCATGCAGGAGATCGCCAAGGCCGCGAAGAAGCCGACCGAGGCCAGGGCCGTCGTACAGACCGGCTTCGTGGTGGCGGGCGCGGACGGCTACATCGCCCCGGCCGAGGAGCAGGTCCTGCGCGAGGCGTGCGGGGTACTCGGCCTGTCCCCCCAGGAGTTCGGCCTCTGAGCGACCGTGGCCACCGACCGGCGCCAGGACTGTCCGGCGCCGGTCGTGGGTTCGCGGGTCCCCCGCTCAGGCCCAACAGCCGTTGACCGTGGCGGCGAGGCCGTCGAGGGCGTCCTTGGTGGCGGTCGGGTTGGCGGGGGAGCCGTTCTCCACGAAGGAGAAGACCTTCCAGCGACCGTCCTGAGCCTTCGTCATGCCGCTCAGCGCGATGGCCCCGGTGAGGGTGCCGGTCTTGGCCCTGACCTTTCCGACGGCGCACCTCGAGGCCGCGGTGTCGAAGCGGCCCCACTCCGGCCCGAGAGTGGCGCCCCTCTGCCCGGCGACCGGCAGTCCGTCCGCGACATGCTTCAGCGTCCGGGAGTGGCGCGGGTCGACGGTCAGGTCGAGGATCTCGGCCAGGGTCTGCGCGGGGATCCGGGTGGCCCGGGACAGCCCACTGCCGTCGTACATCCGGAAGTTGGCCAGTGACACGCCGTACGTCCCACTGAGCACCGTCCGTACGGCCGCCGTCCCGCCCTCGAAGGTGGCCGGGCGTCCGGCGCCGAGCGCGGTCATCCTCAGCAGCGACTCGGCGATGTCGTTGTCGCTCACCTTGAGCATCCGCCGCACGATCCTGGACAGCTTGGCCGACCGGTGCTGCCCGACGGTGACGTCACGGGCCCCGGCCGCACCGCGGTTGACGCCACCGGTGACGGTGACGCCCCGCTGGGCCAGGAGCCGCGCGAAGACCTGCCCCGCGTCGAGCGAGGTGTCCATGACGTCGTGCCCGGCCACGGCCAGCGCCCGTACCGGCGTGACCTCGCCGGGGTAGTAGCCGCGCTTCCAGCCGGTGGCACGGGTGGGCCTGGGAAAGAGACGCCCGTCGACGCGGACCCGCACCGACGTCACACCGGCCCTCTTCAGACCCGCGACCGCGTCCTTGGCCAGCCCGTCGAGGTTCCCGGTGGTCAGGGTGTGGTCGCCGCCGCCGACGAGGGTGAGCGTGCCGCTGCCGTGGACGACCTTGGTGGTGAACCGGTGGTCGGGGCCGAGGACGGTCAACGCCCCGACGGCGGTGGCGAGTTTGACGTTGGACGCGGGCATCAGCGCGGTCGCCGCGTGGTGACCCCAGATCCTCCTGTCGGACGCGGCGTCGATGACGACACCGCTGACCCGGCCGCCCAGCCGCCGGTCCCGGACCCGGATGTCGAGGTTGCGCGCCATCTTCCGTTCGTCGCGGTCGAGTTCGGCGGTGGAACGCTGCGCGGCTGCCGGGTCGGCGGCGGCTGACGGAGCGGTGAGCATCGTCGCGGCGAGGGGGACGGTCGCCACGATCACGAGCGCGCGGCGCAGCGACGGGCGCATCGTTCTGGGCTTGCGGGAACTGGGCATGTGGGGGCCTCGGTGCACGGGAAGAGCGGATAAGTGGTGCGAACGGAACAGGCACAACTTATGCGGGAATTACCCGCCACTCATCGCAAACCAGCCCCAGCGCATGTCGGCCGTGTCGCCGTGTCAGGGACTTCCCTCGGACGGGGCGGCCTCCGTCGCGGGCGCCTCCGCGGACGGCCAGGCGGGTGTGGGCACCGTTGTGTTGCTCGGCGGCGCGAGGGGCACGTCGGTGCCGGGGTTCCGGGTGGGGCTGTCGCTCGCGTCGGACGGCGAGGGGGTGGTGGAGGGCGCCGACGGTGCGGGGGGTGTCGTACGACCGCTCGGGGGCGGTGGTGCGAGCGGAGCCGAGGGGGCGGCAGGAGAGGTGGGGGTGGAAAGGTGGACCGGCAGGGCGATCAGCGTGGCGACGGCGCAGGTCAGGGCCGCTCCGGCGGCGGCGCGGAGCAGTCGGCGGCGGGACGCGGTGCGGCGGATCGTCTCGTAGTGGCCGGGGGGCGGAGCGAGGTGCTCGGAGGCGGGACGGAGGATCACCGCCAGGGGGTCGTCCGGCGCGAACTCCGGGTCCTCGTCAAAGCGTGTGGTCAAGGCTTCTCCTCAGTTGGACGCGGAGCAGTTCGCGGGCCGCGTGGAGGTCGGCCTTGACGGTTCCTTCCTTACGTCCGGTCAGCACGGACACCTCCCGGATCGGCATGTCAGCGTAGTAGTGCAGCAGGATCGGCACGCGCAGTCGTTCCGGCAGGGACTGCACGAGCAGCCGTACGGACGGGTCCGCCGGTTCGGCGTGCGGGCGCACCGCGACTTCATGGGTGGCCCGGCGCACGGCCCTGCGCTCGCGCTCCAGCTTGCGCCAGTGGTCCCGGACCAGGTTCGCGGCCGTGACGTAGAGGAAACCGCGGGGCTCCTCCACCTTCGTCCAGCGGGCCCACAGCCGGGTGAACGCCTCCGACGCGATCTCGTGCGCCGTCTCGTCGTCGTCGACGAGACGGCGGCACCAGCCGGCCAGGCGCGGGTAGAGGGCGGCGAACAGCTCGGACGCTGCCGTGTCGCGGGACCGTTTCAACGCTCTCCAGGGTGGTGCGGGTTGTGGGGGGCGGCTCAACTCGTTCTCAGCGCACGCTCAGCACGCGCTCAGCACATCAACGCGTCCTCAACTAGTCCTCAGCTCTTGCTCAGCGCGGCGAAGACGATCACGTTGTCGCGGTACTCGTCGCCGCTCTTGGGCCCACCGCAGGTGATCAGTCGCAACTCCGGGCGGCCTACGTCACCGTAGACGTCGTCCGTCGGGAACTCCGCCTTGGCGACCGTCCGTACGGCAGTGACGGCGAACTCCGTCTCCGTACCGTTCCCCAGGCGCACCTCGATCCGGTCGCCGCGGCGCAGCTGGTCGAGATGCCGGAAGACTCCGTCGCCGTACTCACCGACCGTGACATGGCCGAGGATCACCGACGGGCCGACCTCACCCGGCGTCGGCGAGTGCCCGTACCAGCCCGCCCGGTCGTGCGCGGTGACCGGCGGTACTTCCACGGTGCCGTCCGACGCCAGCCCCAGCCGGATGACCGGGGTGTCGACCTCGATGCCGGGGATGCGCAGCCGGACGGGCACGGAATGGCCGACCGCCTTGGCGGGACCGGGCGTTGACCGCGGTGTCGTCGACCGCGGTGTGCTTCCCGTGTCCTGCTCGGTCCGCACGCCCTCGTGGCCGCCGCCGCACCCCGCGAGGAACGAGGCCGTCAGCGCACCCGCCGCTGCGGTCGCGAACGTACGCCTGGAGAGCGGCCCACGCCTGGAGAGCAGCTCCGTCATGCCCCGGTCGCCCGCCGACGCCGTACGACGAAGACCGCCGCGCCACTCAGCCCCAGCGCCGCGGCAGCACCGCCGCCGATCATTCCGGCGCCGGGCCCCGAGTCCTGCGACGTCACTCCGGTGTCGGGGGCGCCGCTGGGGACGACGGAGACCTGATCACTCGGGGCGAGGGTCGGCTCGGGGCTGGGGGTGTCCTCCGTCGGCGCGACAGTCGTCGGTTCGGCCGGCGCGGGACTCGGGCTTCCGTCCTCGTCCGGTACGGGACTCGGGGCGGTGGTCGCCTTGGGGGCCGGGGTCGTCGCCCCGTCGGCGAACGCGGGCCCGGTGGCCGCCAGTACGGCGGTGCACGCAAGTGCCAGGACGCTGAGGACAGTTCGACGCATCGTTTCGCTCTCTTTCGTCGGCCCGCCCGGTATGCGGCGGACTGTGTGACGGGTCGAGCGGAGAGACGAGGCGGGGGCGGGTCGGGTTGTAAAGAGATGGCAAAGCCGTGAGAACGCCGCCCCTGCACGGCAGTTCATGTTAGTGAACAGCAATCATGTACAAGTCATTGACGCGCTCACATCATGCCTCTAGCTTCCGAGAAAGCGCTTTCCCTCATCTGGATGTGAACCAAACCCACCGCACGCGAATCCAACCGACTTGGAGACGAACGATGCGACTGAGACCAGTGAGACCAGTCATCGCGTCCGTCGGCCTGCTGGCCGGGACACTCGTCGCGCTGTCCGCCACCCCCGCGGCACAGGCGGCGACCACCCGCTACGAAGCCGAGAGTTCCCCGGCGGTCTGCACCGGCACCGTCGACTCCGACTGGGCCGGCTACTCGGGCAGCGGGTTCTGCAACGGCACCAACTCCACGAGCGGCTCTGCCCAGTTCACCGTGACCGCACCCGCATCGGGCACGGCGACCCTGCACATCCGCTTCGCCAACGGCACCACCGCCGCACGCCCGGCCGGACTGGTCGTCAACGGGTCCACGGTGCAGACGCCGTCGTTCGAGGGCACGGGCGCCTGGTCGACCTGGGTCACCAAGACGCTGACCGTGCCGGTGAACGCGGGCAGCAACACCATCCGGCTGGCCCCGACCACCGCGGCCGGCCTGCCGAACATCGACTACGTCGAGGTCGTGACGGACGGCACCACTCCGCCTGTTGGCAGCGCGCTCTACGTCGCCCCGAACGGCACCGACGGCGCGGCCGGAACGCAGGCCGCGCCCACGACGCTCACCTCGGCGATCAGCCGGATCTCCGCGGGCGGAACCATCTACCTGCGCGGTGGGACGTACAACCAGGCCTCGACGGTCACCATCCCGGCCGGCAGCAACGGCTCCGCGAGTGCCCGCACCACCCTGTCCGCCTACCCGGGCGAGACGCCGGTGCTCAACTTCTCGGCGCAGACCGAGAGTTCGTCGAACCGCGGGCTCCAGCTCAACGCGTCGTACTGGCACATCAAGGGTCTGATCGTCGAACGGGCCGGGGACAACGGCATCTTCGTCGGCGGCAGCAACAACGTCATCGAGCGCACGGTGACCCGCTTCAACCGCGACACGGGACTGCAGCTCGGCCGGATGACCTCCACCACGCCGACCGCCCAGTGGCCGTCCAACAACCTGATCCTCAGCGCCGAGTCGCACGACAACGCCGACTCGGACGGCGAGGACGCGGACGGCTTCGCCGCGAAGCTGACCTCGGGGACCGGGAACGTCTTCCGCAACGCCGTCGCGCACAACAACATCGACGACGGCTGGGACCTCTACACCTACGCCGACGAGGACCCCATCGGCCCGGTGACCATCGAGGACTCCCTCTCCTACGAGAACGGCACCCTCAGCGACGGCTCCCAGGCCGGCAACGGCGACCGCAACGGCTACAAGCTCGGCGGCGAGGACGTGCCGGTCAACCACATCGTGCGGCGCAGCTTCGCCGTCGACAACGGCAAGCACGGGTTCACGTACAACAGCAACCCGGGCTCGATGACGATCTCCAACAACGTCAGCGTCGACAATACCGAACGCAACTTCAACTTCGACGCGGGCACTTCGGTGTTCCGGAACAACACCTCATGCCGCTTCAGCAGCGGCACGAACGACCGGATCATCGGTAACGCCGACAGCTCCAACCAGTTCTGGTCCGGCACGAACGGCTCCCGCTGCTCCTCCTACGACGGCGCCCTCGGCTGGTCCTTCACCTCGGACGGCCGCCTGGTCGTGACCTTCGGGGGCACTCAGGTCACTCCTTGACCCGTCATCACGCAGAGCGGCCCGTGGGACAGCTGATGTCCGGCGGGCCGTCGACGCCCTGTGCGCCAGCCGCGCCCAGACGGCCCTGATGACCACCTTCACACCCGAGGGCCGTGACCTGCGCTCCCTGCTGAGCGGGATGATCGCCACTCAGCCCGCGTTGAACCGCGCCCTGGCCGAACGCCTCACCGCACTCGCCGTCACCTACCCCACCGCGGACCCGACGGCCCACCCTCTCCACGGCACCGCAGCCCCCACTGCGCATACCGGCGGCCCTGTTGAGCGCGGCCGGGGCGTCGGGCCTGGCGGTGTGGCTCACGAACGGCCCGGACACGGCCGTTCGCCTTGTGGTGGGCCTCATCTCCGCGCTCTCCCTGTGGGGCATGGCCGTCTGGACGGTCACGGGGGCGGCGTCCGTCAGCGCACAGGCGCCGTGATCAGCGGGCGCAGTCGGTCGTGCAGGGGCGTCCCGCCGGGCAACTGCCCGGCGGGACGCTGACGTACGGGCTCAGCTTCCCGTGAGGGAGATGGCCAGGTCCGTGAGGTTGACGGCGAACTTGGACGTGGCGGCGTCGGCCACGAGCGTGGCCTCGCCGGTGAAGATGTTGATGCTGTAGAGGGAAGGCCTGTTGGCACCGGGGACGGAGAGAGCGGCGAAGGCGGCGTTGCTGACCGTCTTGCCGCCCGACAGGGTGCTGAAGATGTCCATGCCCGCGTTGATCTGCGCGTCGATGCCGAGGCTGCCGGTCGCTGCCAGCGTGCCGTTGTTGGCCGGGGACTGGATGACGACCTGGTCGGTGGTCGTGTTGACATCGAACAGCGTGGTCGCGGTGGCCCCGTTGAGGTCGTTGTTCGTGTAGGCGGCGGCGGAGACGCCCTTGGTCGTGCCCTCGATCGGCGGGGTGGTGAGGTTCACGTCCTGGATGGTCGTGTTGTCGTTGAGGTTGTGCCGCAGGTTCTGGCCGGTGTCGCTGATCACACGCAGCCGGTCGGCGGCCGGGTTGAAGTCGACGCCGAAGTTGGTGCCGTGCAGCGTGTACTGGAGCTGGGAGACTTTGGTGATCACGACGTCCGTGGTGGCCGGCGGGGTCTTGATCGTGTAGATGCCGCCCTGGTTGCCGACGCCGTACATCAGGCCGTTCTGCACCCGGAAGTCGATGCCGATCAGAGTCGTGTCGCCACTCAGCCCGACGATGTCCCTGACCCAGTTGTTCACGTTCGGCTTGTCGGTGGTGAACATGGCCATCTGGGTACCGTCACCGGTGATCCCGAAGGCCACCAGGCTGGGGGTGGCGGCGGCCGAGCCGCTGCCCGGCAGGCCCAGCATGAGCGCCGAGGAGACGGACACGACCGCGATCGCCGCCGCGAGTCTCTTTCTGGTTCCTGATTTCATGGCTGTTTCCCTCCCGTTTGATCGAATGCCATCGAATGAAATTGCGCGCGCAGCGCCTCTGCGAGTGCGAATTTCGACGTCATGGCGGCTCCCATTTAGCCGCCTTCACAGCAGCTCCACAACCGGATCTGCCCACAACACCCCCTTGATCAGCGAACTTTGCACACCGTGACAAATGCCGGGTCGATACCACGGTCTTCGATTCACGCGAAGTGATAAATCCCGTCCGGATTTCGTCTGTCGAGCCGCTCACCTGCGCTGGCAGGCTCCCGTCCATGGGGAGCCTCTTCGCTGAACTGGCCCGGCAGGCGTCGACCAACGCCCGCCGGGAGGTCGAGACGTACGCACGCGAGATTCCGGAGTTCCGATTTCTGGATACGGACCCCCGGGCCAGGGGCGATACGATGGAGTACTCGGTGTGGCTCCGGCGCCGGACGATCGAACTGTCCCCGGGCAACAGCGAGCTGACCGCCGACGACCTCCGCTACATCGCGACCATCGGCGAGGTTCGGGCCGCTGCCGGAATGTCCTCGGATTCACGGCAGCGGGTGCTGCGCGTGCACACCGCGCTCATGCTGCGCGACATCCACGAGGCGACCGAGAGCCAACGCGGCGGCGATGTCGAGGAACTCATGCAGGTGATGACCTGGTTCGCCCCGCAGGGCGACCGCGGCATCGTCGCCTACCGACAGGGATTCGTGACGGTGCTGCGCCGCCGACTGCCGTACGTCGAACAGGTCGCCCTGCTGGCCAGGTCACTGCTGACCGGCGACCCCATGGCCACCGACCTCGCCCCCGCCCTCGGCCTGGACGTCCCCGAATTCTGCGCGGTGACGGTGATCCGGGTGCCGGACCGCCCCGCCGGTGACCGTGACCTGGACAACGAGATCGAGGCGCTGGTGAAGACGCACCGGGTACCGGTCGTGTGGTGCCCGGAAGGCGGAACGCGGGGTGGTGAGCTGATCACCGTAACTCCGTGTGCGGACGATGAGTTACGGCAGTCCCCCGCGCCCGCGACTGATCTCGTACGTGACTTCGCCGAGGCCCTCGGCCGCCCCTGCGCCGCCGGCACCGCCACCGCACCCCGGTCCGAACTCGCCGACGCCCTCGACCGGGCCCGGCGGATCAGCAAGGCGGCCCCGCTGCGACCGGCATCGGCCCGGTTGCGGGCCCACACCATGCCGGACGTCTTCGTCGAACTCGCCGTCGCGGACGTGCCGTTCGTCGACGCCTGGCTCCACACGGTGGCCCAGCGCCTCGCCTCCGGCCCCGATCTCCTCGTCACCCTCGACGCGTACTACCGCCACGACATGAACCGCGGCGCCACCGCGACCGCCCTCAACGTCCACCCCCGCACCCTCGACTACCGCCTCCGCCGCGTACGCGAACTCACCGGCATCGACCCGGGCTCGACCTCCGGCGTACGGACGCTGAGTTCGGCCGTGACGCGGCGGCTGTCGGGGGCGTGGGACAGGGAGACGGCAACCTGAACGTGGCTCAGTCAGTGCCGCCCGCCGTCGTCTCGGGTTTCGTCCGCAGGATGTCGCGGGCCTGCTCCGCCGCGCGGGCGGTGCTCTCGGCTATGAAGTCGAGGTAGCGGGCGATGTTCTCGAACCGGACGCCGGCCGGGGTGCCGGGGCCGAGGACGCTGACGCCCTGCCGTGCGGTCTGGACGGTCTGCTCGAGGGCCCGGGCGCTGGCCATCATCGACTGGTACCAGATGTCGTCGTCGACGACATAGCGCTCGCGGCGGCGGTCGTCGCGTTCCCGGCGGACCAGGCCCTGGCTTTCGAGGAACGCGACCGCTTTGGAGATGGACGCCGGGCTGACTTGGAGGCGCTGGGCCAGTTCGGACGCGGTGAGGCTGCCCGAGTCGCTGATGCAGAGGCAGGACATCACCCGGGCCATCATCTTGGGCGTGCCCGACGCCATAAGGACGGTGGTGAACACCTCCTCGTACTCGCGCACCGCCTCCGGGTCGCGTCCGTAGGCCTGCGGGGGCGCCACGGGACTCGCGGGTGCGGCCTGCTTGCGGCGGTGGGCGCGGTGTTCGGTGGCGCGGTGGGCGAGGTCGGCGCGGTAGCCGGTGGGGCCGCCGTTGCGCATGACCTCGCGGGTGATGGTCGAGGTCGGGCGCTCCAGGCGCCTGGCGATCTCCGCGTAGGCGAGGCCGTCGGCCAGTCCCAGCGCGATCTGCTGGCGTTCCTGCTGGGTGAGTCTGCCTCCCGGCATCGCTGCCTCCTTCGTGGTCCGTGGCCTCCACCATAGCGTTCACTTCCATTTCATTGCAACAAGCAGAGATGAGCTTGTTGCGTTACGTTCAGGACCGTTGCAACGATTTCTGGGCTCTCACCTGCATTGATGCCGATCACGCGCAACAACTTGATTGCCAGATCATTGAATGCAACGTAGCGTTTCTGTCATCGGAAACAGCGACTGCCAAGGAGCACACCATGTACAAGGCCCACCACACGATCCAGAAGTTCGACACCGCCGCCCCGATCTCCGCCCACTTCGACATCCCGGCCGGACGCATCCAGCTCATCGCCGCGGACCGCGCCGACACGACCGTCGAGGTGCTGCCCGCGAACGCCGCCAAGAGCCGCGATGTGAAGGCGGCGGAGGAGATCGAGGTCACCTACGGCGACGGGTTGCTGCGGATCTCGGCGCCACCCGCGAAGAACAAGTACCTCGGCCCCTCCGGAGCCGTCGAGGTGACCGTCCAGCTGCCCGCCGGTTCCCACGTCGAGGCGAAGACGGCCGCCGCCGAGTTCCGGGGCGTCGGACGGCTCGGCGATGTCGTCGTCGCGGACGGCTACCGCTCGGTCAAGCTCGACGAGGCGGCAAGCGCCCGCCTCGCCGCCGCCGACGGGGACATCACCGTGGGCCGCCTCACCGGCCCCGGCGAGATCCGCACCCAGCGGGGCGACATCCGCATCGACGAGGCCGCGAGCGGCACCGTCACCCTGAGCACCCAGCAGGGCGACATCACCATCGGCGCCGCTCAGGGAGTCTCCGCCTCCCTCGACGCCGGCACCGGCTACGGCCGCGTCAGCAACGCGCTCAAGAACACCGACGGCGCCGCCGCCGGCCTGACCATCCACGCCACCACCGCCTACGGCGACATCACCGCCCGCAGCCTGTAAAGGAGCAACGTCATGACCAACCTGGCCATCGCGGCGAACGGGCTGCGCAAGTCCTACGGCGACAAGACCGTCCTCGACGGCATCGACCTGAACGTGGCGGAAGGATCGGTCTTCTCCCTGCTCGGCCCGAACGGGGCCGGCAAGACCACCGCCGTCAAGATCCTTTCCACCCTGATCAGCGCCGACGCCGGTGTCATCAGCGTCGGGGGCCACGATCTCGCCGCGGACCCACAGGCCGTGCGCGGCGCGATCGGTGTCACGGGGCAGTTCTCGGCCGTGGACGGGCTGATCACGGGTGAGGAGAACATGCTCCTCATGGCGGACCTGCACCACCTGTCCAGATCCGAGGGGCGGCGGGTCGCCGCCGAGCTGCTGGAGCGGTTCGACCTGGTCGAGGCGGCGAAGAAGCCCGCCTCCACCTACTCCGGCGGTATGAAGCGGCGGCTCGACATCGCCATGACGCTGGTCGGCAGTCCGCGGATCATCTTCCTGGACGAGCCGACCACCGGCCTCGACCCCCGCTCCCGCCACAACATGTGGCAGATCATCCGCGGGCTGGTCTCCGACGGGGTCACGGTCTTCCTCACCACCCAGTACCTGGAGGAGGCCGACGAACTCGCCGACCGCATCGCGGTGCTGAACGACGGCAAGATCGCCGCCGAGGGAAGCGCCGACGAGCTCAAGCGCCTCATCCCCGGCGGACACGTCCGCCTGCGCTTCACCGACCCGGCCGCCTACCAGTCCGCCGCCACCACGCTGGGCGAGGTCACCCGGGACGACGAGGCACTGTCCCTGCACATCCCCAGCGACGGCAGCCAGCGCGAGCTGCGCTCCCTCCTCGACCGGCTCGACCTGGCCGGCATCGAGGCCGACGAACTCACCGTCCACACCCCCGACCTCGACGACGTCTTCTTCGCCCTCACCGGCAGCGGCGCCACCGTCACCGACCAGCCCAAGGAGGCTGTCCGA
Organism: Streptomyces sp. NBC_00457; assembly: GCF_036014015.1. NCBI lineage: Bacteria > Bacillati > Actinomycetota > Actinomycetes > Kitasatosporales > Streptomycetaceae > Streptomyces > Streptomyces sp. NBC_00457. Next base: position 5,350,322 of record NZ_CP107905.1, read on the forward strand.
TGAGCAACCTCTCCCTCGCCGTGCGCGACTCCTCCACGATGCTGCGGCGCAACCTGCTGCACGCCCGCCGCTACCCGTCGCTCACCCTGAACCTGCTGCTCACGCCGATCATGCTGCTCCTGCTGTTCGTCTACATCTTCGGCGAGGCGTTCAGCGCCGGCCTCGGCGGCGGCGCCGACCGCTCCGACTACATCGCCTACGTCATCCCCGGCGTCCTGATCATGACGATCGGCTCCACCGTCGTCGGCACCGCCGTATCGGTCGCCAACGACATGACCGAAGGCATCATCGCCCGCTTCCGCACCATGGCCATCCACCGCGGGTCGGTGCTGTTCGGCCACGTCGTCGGCAGCCTCCTGCAATCCATCGGCAGCGTCGTCCTCGTCGGCGCCGTCGGCGTCGCCATCGGCTTCCGGTCCACTGACGCCACCGCCCTGGAATGGCTCGCGGCGTTCGGACTGCTCGTGCTCTTCGCGCTGGCACTCACCTGGATCGCTGTCGGCATGGGCCTGGTCAGCCCGAATGCCGAGGCCGCCGCCAACAGCGCCCAGCCCCTGGTGCTGCTGCCGCTGATCTCCTCCGCCTTCGTCCCCGCCGAGTCCATGCCCGGCTGGTTCCAGCCCATCGCCGAATATCAGCCCTTCACCCCTGTCATCGAAACTCTCCGCGGCCTCCTCCTGGGCACCGAGATCGGCCACAACGGCTGGATCGCCATCGCCTGGTGCCTGGGCCTCGCCGTACTCGGCCACCGCTGGTCGACCTCGAAGTTCAACCAGGACCCGAAGTAACACCATGACGACGCGGGCCCTCCCGCAACGCGTCCCACCCCAGGGCGGCGTACACCGGCACCTCACCGGCGTACGCCGCCCTGTCCGGGTACTGGGCCAGGCGCCTACTTGGTGTGCACGATCTGGATCAGATTGCCGCAGGTGTCGTCGAGGATGGCGGTGACGGCCGGCCCCATGTCCAGCGCCTCCTGGGCGAACCGCACACCGAGCCCGCGCAGCCGCTCGAACTCCGCCGGCACGTCGTCGACGGCGAACGAGACGGCCGGGATGCCCTCCGCGGCCAGCCCTTCCTTGTACGCCTTCACCACGGGGTGGCGGGAGGGCTCGAGGAGGAGTTCGGTGCCGTCGGGGTCCTCGGGGGAGACCAGGGTGAGCCAGCGGTCCTCGCCCATGGGGACGTCGTGCTTCGTCCGGAAACCGAGCACATCGGTGTAGAAGCGCAGCCCCTTCTCCTGGTCGTCGACGAAGACGCTGGTCAGATGGATCCTCATGGTGTGCCCTCCGGGGTATCGGGCCTGAGCCATCGGATGAGATGACAGTGACCACCAGCTCATCGCGGATGGGCCGACCTATCAAGCCGACCCATCAAGGCACCCGCCGCCAGGTGACCTGTCACTCCCGCACCGAGAGCGCGTCCGCCGGTGCCGTTCGCAGTGCCTGCCGGGTGGGCAGTTCGACCGTGAGGAAGGCCGTGCAGACGACCAGGACCGCGAGGGCGGGCAGCAGCCACGCCGGACCGGCGGGCCAGGGGCGGTTCAGGAAGCCGATGCCGAGCAGGGCCAGGGGGATCACGGACAGCAGTACGCCCGTGGTGAGGGACGCCGCGCCGATCACCGCGGCCTCGCGGCGCATCATCGCCAGGATCTGGCGGGGCGTGGTGCCGTTCAGGCGGAGGGTGGCGATCTCGTTACGGCGCTGGGCCGTCGTGGCGACGAGCTTGTTGGCGATGCTCAGCAGCAGGTAGCCGAGGAGTACGACGATGACGGCCAGGTTGATCCACACCTCCGGCGGCGCCTCGCTGAGCCCCTCACCGGCTCCGGTGTCGGTCGGCTCCAGCACCAGCCCGGGCCGCGACGCCACCACCTCGGCGAGTTCGCGCTCGGCCGCCTCACTGCCGTCGGTGCGGACGAGGACGCTCTGGTCGAGCCCGGCGGTCGTGTGCCCCTTCGCGAGATCGTGGGACAGGGCGACCGGCCCGAAGCCCAGCCCGCGGTCGTAGACGGCGACGACCCGCGCCAGGACCGGGACGCCGTCACCGAGCACCAGATGCACCGTCCTGCCCAGCTCCGCCCCCCGCGTCCGCGCGACCTCACTGCTGACGGCGACGGTGGCACCGGTGAGCCGGTCCAGGCTGCCCTCCCGGACGCCGAGATCGAGCACCGACCTCGCGTCCGGCGTCAGGATCATCGCCGTACCGGACTCGACCTCGTCCTCACCCAGCAACTTGTAGGGCCACACCACAGTCGTGGAACTGACGGGGGCAGCGGCTCGTACGCCATCCGTGTCGCGTACGGCCGTCAGCGCGTCGGCGGGCAGTCCGCCCAGGCCGGGTGCGGTGAGGCGCTGCTGGGCGAGGGTGCCGGTGCGGACGTCGTCCGCAGTGGCCGCCATGACCGTCGTCTGCGTGAAGGTGTACGTCAGCACGAACACGACCGCCATCGCGAGGGCGCTGACGACGCCCGCGAGCCGCATGGCGTACCCGCGAATGTTCGACACGGCCAGCCAGGTCGGCGCCGAGACGCCGGGGCGCAGCCGGCGTGCTGCCACGGTGCCGAGGCCACGGACCAGGGCGGGGCCCGCCAGCGCCAGCCCGATCGCGCCGATGATCCCGGCGATGGAGGTGGCCGTGGAGCCGAGGACCGTGCGGCTCAGCAGCGGAACGACCGAGAGGGCGGTCGCGGCGACGATCAGGAGAAGGCCGGCGCGGGTGCGCAGCTTCGACGGGTTGCGGGGTTCGCTGCGGGACTCGGCGACCGCCTCGGTGGCCGGCATGCGCGAGGTGCGCCAGGCGGCGCCCCGGGCGGACAGCTGGACGGCGGCGGCGAGGAGCAGGACCGTCGCGGCTGCGGGGATCGGGCTCAGGGTGAGCGGCAGGGTCTGAGGCAGGACCCCTCGGTCGACGAGGAGATCGCGGAACTGCCCGGCCAGCAGATAGCCCAGCGCCACGCCCGGCACCATCGCCACGCCCGCGATGAGCGTGGCCTGCGTCGCGGCAAGTCGCCGTATCTGCTTCGGAGTCGCGCCCACGGCCCGCATCAGGGCCAGGTCCCGGCGCTGCCCGCCGACCGCCACGGCCAGCGCGCTCGCCATGACGAAGCCGATGATCAGCAGGACGATGCCGGCCAGTGAACCGGCGAGCAGGATCAGCAGGGAGCGGGCCGCCCCGGCGCCGGGGGACTCGATGTCTCCCCGGTCGCCACCGGTGGACACGGTCAGGCCGGTCCCCTGCACTTCGGCGCGGGCAGCGGCGGCGACCTCGTCCTCGGCACCGGGTTCGGTGCGCAGGGCGACCAGGTCGACGGTACTGCCGCCGGACAGGCCGCGGGCCGTCGTATCGGCGAAGAGGATTCCGGCGCCGGGGGCGTCGACGACCGCGGCGAGACGGTAGTCGGCGGCGGCGCGGCCCACCGCGGCGATCCGTACCTCGTCGCCGACCTGGACTCCGGCGGCCTGCGCCGTCTCGCTGTCGAGGGCCACCTGGCGCGAGCCGGCGGGCGCGGTGCCGTCGACCTTCGCGTCCTCGTACAACTCCTTGGACGACCAGCCGTGTCCGGCCGTCTGCGGTTCCTCGGACGGTACGACCTGACCGCGCGCGTCGACGACGGCCGCGGGGAAGCCGATGTCGCCGACCGCCTCGGTGACGCCCGGCAGTCGGGACAGCTCGTCGACCAGCCGGGCCGGGACCGCCCCGCGCTCCGGGAGCGCGATCGGCAGGTCGCCGGGCGGGTGGTACGTCTGGTCGGCGGAGACCACGACGTCCGCTCCGGCGAGGCGGCCGGTGGGGAGCTGGGAGCGCAGGCCGGACTCGGCGAGGACGCCGGTGCCGGTGATGAGTGCCGCGCCGCCGAGGACCGCGCAGGCCACCGCGAGAAGTGCGGTGATGCGGTGGCCGGCCATGCGTACCGCGAGATGCAACATGGGTTACGCCTCTCCCAACGCGACGAGACGGGCGGCCAGTTCGGGCGCGGTCGGCTTGTGCAGGGTTTCCGTCACGCGGCCGTCGGCCATGACCAGGGCCTGGTGCGCCTGGGCGGCGGCGGCCGGGTCGTGGGTGACCATCACGACGGTCTGGCGGAGTTCGTCGACGAGTTCGCGCAGCAGGTTCAGCACCTGGTGGGCGGTGCGCAGATCCAGCGCGCCGGTCGGTTCGTCGGCGAACACCACGGCGGGCTTGGCGACCAGCGCCCGGACGATGGCGGCGCGTTGCTGCTGGCCGCCGGAGAGTTCGGCGGGCCGGTGGCCGAGCCGGTCGGCCAGTCCGACGCGCGCCACCAGCGCCATCAGCCAGTCCTTGTCGGGGGCGCGGCCCGCCAGGCGCAGCGGCAGGGTGATGTTGTCGGCGATGGAGAGGGAGGGGACGAGGTTGTAGGACTGGAACACGAAGCCGATGCGCTCGCGGCGCAGTTCGGTGCGGCGGGTCTCGTTCAGGCCGCTGATCTCGTGGCCGTCGATGGCGATGCTGCCCTCGGTCGGGGAGTCCAGCCCGGCGGCGCAGTGCATCAGCGTGCTCTTGCCGGATCCGGACGGCCCCATCACGGCGAGGAAGGTGCCGCGTGTGACTGTCAACGACACGTCGTCCAGGGCTCGTACGCCACCGGGGTACGTCTTGCTGACGTGCGCCAGCGCGATGGCGGGCGCGTGGCCCGTGACCGTGCGGGGAGTTCCCGCGGCGGGCGCTCTCATCGCCGGCCCCGCAGCCGCTGCACGACGAGCGCGGTCACTGAGAGCGCGGTGACCGCGCCGCAGGCGAGGTGGATGTGGGTCGCGGCGCCGCTGTAGGAGGCGGCCATGTTGCCGACGACGCTGATCACCAGCACTATCCACAGGGTCGCCCTGGCGAGGTCGGAGAGGGTCAGGGCGCTCGGCCGGGCGCTGTCCGTGTCGGTGGTGAGGCGGTAGTGGTCGGTGGTGGTCATGGCCTGCTCCTCGGTTTCTTCGGTGATTCGCTGACGTCACCGAAGCTACGGATCGTGACCCCCTGCCTCCGAGCCCGCAGGCCGCCCGGTTCGGGGTACAGCCTGCTGTACCTCTGTGCTCCTCCGCATGACGGCGAACCGGCCGACCCCCTAGGGTCGTTGACGTGCACGCCGAAACCGCCGCCACCACAGACGGCAAGAAGGCCGCCCCCGCGCGCCCCGGCATCCGGGAGACCGCCGTCCGCGCCGCCAGTGGTGCCGTCGCCGCGCTCGAACAGCTCGCCGGCGGGCTCGGTACCGCCGTGATCGCACTGGCCGTGCTGCTGTGCCTGCTGTTCGCCACCGTCACCGTTCCGCTCGGCGTCGGCCTGCTCATCGCGCCCCAGGTGCTGCGCGCCCTGCACTCGCTGGCCGACCGCGAACGCGAACGGCTCGGCCGCTGGGGACCCGAGGTCATCGGCCCCGATCCGGCGCCGACCCGGCTGCGGCTCGCCCTCGTCGACGCGACCACCCGGCGGGAGCTGCGCTGGCTGCTGCGCCACGCCACGCTGGGGTTCCTGCTCGGCTTCATCGGCGTGCTGCTGCCGCTGCTGGCCGTGCGCGACGCGCTGTTCCCGGCGTACTGGCGGCTGATGCCCGAGGAGACCAACAGCACGTCGCTGGGGTTCGACCCCGCGCAGACCTGGGCGGACGCCCTCTCCGTCTCGCTGCTCGGTCTTGGCTGGATCGCGATCATCGTGGGGCTCACGCCGGGCATGGCACGGCTGCAGGCGGCGCCCGGACGGCGGCTGCTGTCCGCCGGGCCCGACGTCGACCTGTCCCTGCGCGTCGCCGAGCTCACCGCCACCCGGGCCGCCGCGCTGGACGCCCACGCCACCGAACTGCGCCGTATCGAGCGCTCGTTGCACGACGGCACGCAGAACCGGATCGTCACCGTCACCGTGCTGCTCGGCGCCGCCCGCCGCATGGTGGCCCGCGACCCGGCCGGCGCCGAGGAACTCCTCGAACGCGCCCAGGGCGCCGCCGAACAGGCCCTCGCCGAACTCCGCGATGTCGCCCGGGGCATCCTGCCGCCGGTGCTGGCCGACCGCGGACTCGAAGGCGCGCTCAGCGGACTCGCCGCGTCCTGCGCGGTGCCCTGCCGGATCGACGTGGACGCGCCCGCGCGGTGCGCCGCGTCCGTCGAGGCGACCGCCTACTTCGTGGTCGCCGAGGCCCTGACCAACATCGCCAAGCACAGCCAGGCCGACAACGCCACCGTCACCGTACGAAGCCGCGGCGGCCTGCTGCGGCTGACCATCACCGACGACGGCCGGGGCGGCGCGGACGAGGAGGGCGGCTCCGGACTGACCGGCATCCGCCGCCGGATCGCGGCCCTCGACGGCACCCTCGCCGTGACCAGCCCGCCCGGCGGGCCGACAACACTGGAAGTGGAACTGCCATGCGGAACATGACGAAGCGGGAGCGTTCATGCGGATCGTGATCGCCGAGGACGACCCGTTGCTGCGCGAGGGCCTGGCCCTCCTGCTGCGCGCCGAGGGCCTGGACGTCGTCGCCACCGCCGGAACCCCCGACGGCATCCTGGACGCCATCGACGAGCACAAGCCCGACGTCGCCATCCTCGACGTACGGATGCCGCCGACGCACACCGACGAGGGGATCGTCGCGGCGGTCGAGGCGCGGCGGCGCAGGCCCGATCTCGCCGTGCTCGTCCTGTCGGCCTACGTCGAGCAGAGCTTCGCCAGCGATCTGCTGGGCGGCGGAGTGGACGGGCTCGGCTATCTGCTGAAGGAACGGGTCGGCCGGGTCGAGGAGTTCCTCGACGCGCTGCGGCGCGTGGCGGAGGGCGGCACCGCCATCGACCCCGAGGTGGTCGCCCAGCTGTTCACGCGCAGCCGCGAGGACACCCGCCTGGAGCGGCTCAGCCCCCGGGAGCGGGACGTGCTGGCGCTGATGGCGGAGGGGCTCGGCAACAGCGCCATCGCCGAACGGCTGGTCGTCACCGACGGTGCCGTGCACAAGCACATCCGGAGCATCTTCGCCAAGCTGGATCTGTCGCCGCAGGACCAGGTGGACCGGCGGGTCGCGGCTGTGCTGCGGTACCTGGAGGACGTACAGCGAAAGGGCTGAGGTACAGCAGGCTGTACGTCGTCACGGCAGCAACCCCCACCGCACAGAGGCCAGTTGGCCGGATCGTCCGGAAGCCGTCGGCTTCCTAGGTTGGTGTCCGCATCGCAGCGAGCGGTGCGGACACCAACCCGCGAGGAGCACCCGCATGAAGCGCACCGCCACCGCCCTGGTCGCCGCGATCGCCGCGTCCGTCCTGACGATCCCCGTGGCATCCGCCACGGCCACGTCCCCGCAGTCCTCGCACGACTCGCTGCGGGACCGGGTGAACGCCGTGATGGAGACCGGGGGGACCGTCGGCGCCCTCGCCCGCTCGACGGGCCCGCACGGCATACAGCGCACGGCCACCGCGGGCGTCAGCGACAAGGCCACCGGCGAGGCCGTGCGCCCCGGCGACCGGTTCCGGATCGCCAGCGCGAGCAAGACGTTCGTCGCCACGGTGGTGCTGCAACTGGCGGGCGAGGGGCGGCTGTCGCTGGACGACACCGTCGAGGACTGGCTGCCGGGCGTGGTCTCCGGCAACGGCAACGACGGCAGCAGGATCACCGTGCGGCAGCTGCTCCAGCACACCAGCGGGCTGTTCAACTACACGGCGGACTTCCCGGCGTTCACCAGCGTGGACGGCTTCGAGGCCGGCCGGTACACGACCTGGACCGACGAGCAGCTGGTCGCGATCGCGATGAAGCACCGGCCGGACTTCGCGCCGGGCACCAAGTGGTCGTACTCCAACACGGGTTACATCCTCGCCGGAATGATCATCGAGAAGGCCACCGGGCACAGCTGGCAGCAGGAGGTCACCCGCCGCATCATCAAGCCGATGCACCTGCGCCACACCCTCGCCCCGACCACCCAGACCCACATCCCCGGCCGCCATCTGCACGGCTACTCCGACTTCGACGACTCCGGCCCGACGATCGACGTCACCGAGCTCAACCCGTCCGCGGGGAGCGCGGCAGGCGGCATGATCAGCACCTCGGCCGATCTCACCCGCTTCTACCAGGCGCTGCTCGGCGGTCACCTGCTCCGCCCGGCCGAGATGAAGGCGATGAAGACGACCGTGCGCGCCGCGGAAATGGACGAGGTCTGGGCCGGCGCGCGCTACGGCCTCGGCCTGATGGAGGTCCCGCTGTCCTGCGGCGGCTCGTACTACGGCCACGGCGGCGACCTCCCCGGCTACACCACCCGCGACGGCGCCACCGCCGACGGCCGCCGGGTCGTCGTCCTCGCGACCACCGGCGACGGAACGGCCGACCTGACCACGGAGCACGCGCGGAACAAGGTGATCGACGGGGAGCTCTGCTCCTGAGACCACGCGAGACCGACAGGCCCGGATCGCACCGCTCCGGGCCTGTCGCGCATTCCGGCCACTTCCCTCCTTCCGCGTACGCCGCCACCGGATCACCATGGCCAAGTGCCGTGATGTGCCGATGAGTTGGAGTGACCCCCGATGGACAAGTCGACGATCGACGCGATTCCGGAGTACGGGACCAGCAGGGCGCCGGGCTGCCCCTTCGACCCCGCGCCCGCCATGGCGGCCCGGCGCGAGGAAGGCCCCGTCGTGCGGGTGCGGCTGTGGGACGGCAGCACCCCGTGGCTGGTCACCGGATACGCCGAGCACCGGGCCGTGCTGAGCGACCCCAGGGTCAGCGTCGTCCCGACCACGCCCGGCATGCCGAGGCTGTCGCCGTCGGAGGCGCAGGCGGAGGCGACGGCGTCCGCGCTCAGCTTCATCCTCATGGACGACCCCGAACACGCCCGGCTGCGGCGGATGGTCACCGGCGCCTTCTCCGTCAAGCGGATCGAGACGATGCGGCCGGTCGCGCAGCGCATCGTGGACGAGCGGATCGACGCGATGCTGGCGGGCCCGAACCCGACCGACCTGGTCGAGGCGTTCGCGCTGCCCGTGCCCTCGCTGGTGATCTGCGAGCTGCTCGGAGTGCCGTACGAAAGCCATGACTTCTTCCAGCGCGACAGCAAGGTCATCATCAACCGCGACTCCAGCGCCGAGGAGCGGCGGGAGGCCGCGATCCGGCTCTACATGTACCTGGACGGGCTGGTCGGCGAGAAGCTCGACGCCCCCGGCGAGGACCTGCTCTCCGGGCTGACCGGGCGGATCAGGGCCGGTGAGCTGTCCCGCGAGGAAGCGGTGCAGATGGGCGTGCTGATGCTGTTCGCCGGGCACGAGACCACCGCGAACATGATCGCGCTGGGCACGCTCGCCCTGCTGGAACACCCCGCCCAGCTGGACCGCCTGCGCGAGAGCGACGACCCGAAGTTCGTCGCCGGCGCGGTGGAGGAGCTGCTGCGCTATCTGACCATCACGCACGGCGGCACGCGGCGCGTGGCGCTGGAGGACCTCGAGATCGGCGGGCAGCTCATCCGCGCCGGCGAGGGCATCGTCGTCGTCAACGAGACCGCCAACCGGGACGCCGCCGTCTTCGGCGACGACCCCGACCGCCTCGACCTCGACCGCGACGCCCGCCGCCATGTCACCTTCGGCTACGGCATCCACCAGTGCCTCGGCCAGTCCCTCGCCCGCATGGAACTCCAGGTCGTCTACGGCACGCTCTACCGCCGTATCCCCACCCTGCGCCTGGCCGCGGACATCGACGACATCCCCTTCAAGCACGACGGGTTCATCTACGGGGTGTACGAAATGCCGGTGGCCTGGTGACGGAGCCGGCCGGTCGGCTGCCCCGCTCAGCTGTCCAGCAGCGTTCCCGGCAGGTCGAAGGTCTTCGTGCGGCCCGTGGCCGGGTCCACCCGGGTCACCGACTTCTCGGTGTAGAGCAACCAGCCCGCCGAGGTGGCGGTGATGTCCAGGGAGGCCGCCACGCCCTTCACGCGCGCGCGGTGGAGTTCCTTGCCGGTGGTGGCATCGAGTTCCAGGATCTCGGTGTCGTCGCCCGACGCCGCCGCGATCAGGAGTGACGATCCGGTGGCCGTCACCGCGTCGACGCGGCCACCCGCCACCGTCACCGTCGTCGATGCGGCGGTACGGGTCAGCGTGGCCTTCGGGGAGTCGGCGGAGCTGGTGGATCCGGTGGACGTCGAGCCCACGATCACCGGGTGGCCGGACGGGCAGGCGAGGTTGACGACGTCCAGCCCGCTCGGCACGGCGACCGGTGTCACCTTGCCGGTGGTCAGGTCGGCGCCCGAGACCTTGTTGCCGCCGGCCAGGCAGATGCGGTCCGACGCCGGGTCCGAGGCCGCCAGCTCGATCGTGCCGGGGATCTTCAGTTCACGCTTCGTGGTCCAGTTCGCGGGGTCCTTGACCAGCACGCTGGACGCGGTGGGGTGCTGCGCGGACTTGGCGTCCGGCAGCCCCGCCACCTCGGCGACCAGTGTCCTGCCGGGCAGCAGCCGCCGCAGGCGCTCGTCGGCGGTGAGGCCGTCGAGGACCTGGTCCTTGCGGGAGATCTCGTAGCGCCGGTCCGGCTTGTCTCCCTTGCGGGGCACGGTGAGCAGCCGGCGGCCGTCGGCGAGTTCGACGATCTGCGGGCTGACGGAGTCGTCGTCGTCGGACTGCTGGGGGACGACCGCGAGGCTCTGGGCCCGTGCCTTGTCCGGGTTGATCCCGACGACCGTGACCAGGCCGTCGACCCTGGCGAGCACAAAGGTCTTCGAGCCCTTCCAGTCCGTGCCCAGATCCACGCCGCCGGGGCCGGAGCAGGCGGTGGTCAGCACGGCCGTGGCGGCGAGTGCGGACAGAAACAGAGAGCGCCGTGTCGTGAAACGTGGCATGGGGGGTGGCTCACCAGTCCTTCATTGCATCTGTGGGGGACATCCTCGCGGCCCTGCGCGCCGGGGCCAGCGAACCGATCGCCACCACCAGCACCGTCAGGCCGAGAAGAAGCAGCAGCGTGCTCGCCGACGGCAGCAGCACCCAGCCCTTGACGTACGGGGCCAGCTCCGCGCTGTCGCGCAGCAGTGCCGCGGCACCTGAACCGAGCGCGGCGCCGAGCACCGCGCCGAGCAGTGCGGCCACGGCTCCGACCAGCGCCATCTCGGTGACCAGCATCATCAGCACCGACCGCGTACGGAATCCGACCGCCTTGAGGATGCCGATCTCCTGCGCCCGCTGCCGCGACAGCGCACCGGTCACGGTGACGGCACCGACGAACGCGAGCACACCGAGCACACCGAGCAGTACCTGGCCGACCGCCTTGATCATCTCCAGGACGCCGGGCAGGGCATGGAGCTGCTGCTGCAGGGTGACCGCCGGATAGCCCAGCCGCTGCACGGACTTCGTCACGTCCGGCACGTCCGCGCTTGTCTTCGCGACCACGGTGAGCTGGTCGTAGCCGATGGTGGAGAGGTAGGTCTTCTCCGGTTCACCGGAGCGCTGGGCCGCCCACTTGACCACGGTGGAGTCGGCGGCGTACGCGGCGTCCGGGTTGTCCAGCTGCCAGGTCGGGTCGTAGACCCCGACGAGGCGGGCGTGGCCGCTGACTCCGGTCCCCTCGCCCTGCCGTACGAAGCGCGTGGTCTCGATGTCGATCTGCCGACCCACGAGCCTGCTCAGGTCCACGCCCTGGGACGCGGCCGGGGCCACGATCTCGCCCGGCTTCAGCGGGAAGAGGTCCTTGCGGACGGACTTGGTGACCGGCGGCGAGAGGGCCGGACGGTGGGTCGTCGCGTACAGCAGGACGGTGTCGCCCGCCTCGGTCAGCACCCCGAACGACACCTGCGCGCGGTGCTGCACCGACTCGACGTGCGGCAGCTTCGCCAGCCGCGCGGCCGTACGGTCCGTCAACTGCGGTGTGTCCGGGCGGGAGTCGGGGCGGTCGACGGTGATGCTGCGATTGGCGCTGCTCTCCTTGACCCCCGAGTCGGTGACGCCCTGGGCGCTGTCGGCGATGCCCAGCGCGCCCAGACAGACGGCGGCGGCGACCGAGACCAGTGCGACGAGACCGATCAGACGGCGGCGCAGGGCGCGGACATTGGCCAGCGCCAGGCTGAAGACGTTCATCCGGCGTTCTCCGTCCGCGTGTCGGCCCTGGCCCGCTCGCCCGCCGGCTTCCTGGCCGCGTCCTGCGTGAAGGCGCCGCCCTCCAGGCGGTGCACCACATCGGCGAAGTCCGACACCGCCGGGTTGTGCGTGACCAGGAGCACCGCCCGGCCCTCGTCGGCCAGTTCACGGAAGAGCCCGAGCAGCACGTCCTCGCTCTCGGAGTCGAGGTTTCCGGTGGGCTCGTCAGCCAGCACGGCGGGCGGATCGTTGATCAGCGCCCGCGCCAGCGCCACCCGCTGCTGCTCGCCTCCGGAGAGTTCGCCCGGCAGATGCTCGGCACGTTCCGCGAGCCCGACCCGCTCCAGCAACGTCCGCGCGCGTGCCTCGCCCTCGGCGCGGCGGCCGACGTACGGCAGGACGACATTGCGCAGTGCCGAGTGCTGCGGCAGCAGGTTGTACGACTGGAACACGAACCCGAGCCGGCTGCGGCGCAGATCCGCCAGCGCAGCGTCGCCGAGCCCCGTCACGTCCGTGTCCGCCACGAACACCCGGCCGCTGTCCGGCGGGGTCAGCAGCCCGAGGATGTGCAGGAGCGTGGTCTTCCCGGAGCCCGAGTGCCCGACCAGGGCCGTGACCTCGCCTCCTGACACGGCGAGGTCGACTCCGCGCAGGACGTCGACCCTCCTTCCGCGCAGGGTGTAGGACTTGCCCACACCCTCGGCCCGCAGCAGTGCGTTCACCGAACTCTCGCTCACTTTCCGTTCCTTGTGGCCGGCAGCCGGCCCAGGGCGCCGTGCAGTTGTCGGTCCAGGGTCCACACGGCCCAGGTCGTCTTGAGATCGCAGGCCAGGTCCCCGCCGCCGACCTGGAACAGGTCGGGCAGCCCGGGACAGCCCCGGTACGGCGTGATGCCGCGTCCCAGGGCCTCGCGCAGCGGTGCGTCCAGCGCGCCGCCGGTCAGGGAGTAGGCCCGTACGACCAGGGCGTAGTGGTAGACGGAGGTGAACCGGCCCGGGTCGCGCGCCCACTGCTCCAGGGCGTCGGCGGTGATCCAGGAGGGAATGCCGTCGCGCCGTCCGCTGTCGGCGAGACCGACGGCGACCGTGGCCGCCGCGACGACCCGCTCCGGGGTGTCCGTGCTCCAGGTACCGATCTCCGGTACGGCCGTGGAGACCCCGGCGTCGGCGCAGTTGAGGGTGGTGCGCTGCCACTGGGTGGCGTTCTGCTCGGTCACGGTGGCGGGCAGTACCCGCGGGTCGGCGCACAACTGCCGTGCCTGCTCGCCAGTGCCGCCGCCCGCGGTGACCTTCCGCAGGGCGGCCCGGCTCAGCCGCTCGCCGGCCGCCTGGCCGGCGTCGGCGGACTTCTCCTCGCGGTCGAGGGCCGCCAGCAGCCGGGAATCCTCCCGCGACCAGTCGGCCAGTGCCCGCAGGCGTTGTACGAAGAGGGAGGCGTCCGGGTTGCCGATGTAGGCGTCGGGATCGCGTACCGTCCCGTCGTCGAGCCGTTCGCCGTCGAGCCGCTTGAGCACCGGCGTGAACACCGTTTTGGGCGAGCCGGCCGCCTTGAGTATGTGGACCAGTTCGTAGAGCTGCTCGTACGGAAGCGTCGCGGCACCGTCCCTGAGCACCGGCTCCCAGACCCGGCGGTCCACGGCGGGCCGCTTGCCCGCGGCCTGTTGGATCAGCGTGTAGCTGTAGGTGTCGTCGAGCCGGGTCGCCCTGGCGTCCGGCGTGAGGTCGGCGAAGTCGTCCGTACGCGGCGCGGGGATCCCGGTGAGGCCGGCCGGGACGGGCTCCTTCAGCAGATACAGCGAACGGGCCAGGGCGCTGCTCTCGTCGAATGCCCGGGGCTTCTTCCCGGGCCTGTCCAGCGAGCGCAGCCAGGCGACGGTCGCGGACCGGTCCGCCGCCGGGAGGTCGTCCAGGCGCCCGAGCGCGTCGAGCACTTCGAGGGCCGCCCAGGTGGCACCGAGGTGTGCCGCCTCGCTGTCGTCACCGAGGGCGGAGTCGACGTACCAGCCGCCCTCGGCCCGGAGCCTCTGCACGGCCGCCGCGTCGCTCGCTCCCAGCGCGGCACCGGCACCGGCCCGCCGCAGCGGGATCAGCCAGTCGCGGCCCCAGAGCGGAGAGGTCTGCAGGGCTTGGCGGCGCAGCGAGCCGACCTGCGCCGAAGCCGCACTCGTCTTCGGTTCGCCGCCCAGCTCGAAAAGGGTCCTCAGGGCATAGGACTGCGCCTGCGGGCCGGCGGGCTGATTCCGCAGGAACGGGTGGTAGTAGTAGCCGTTCTGTTTGCTGACCAAAAGGTCGAATTGCCGGGCAGCGGCGGATTCACGCTGCCGGGAATCACCGGAAGAATCAGAGGTGGTTGTACATGAAGTGACGAGAGCGGCACACAGGACCGCCCCGGCCAACCGGGACGCCGGTTTTCCGCCGCGCGCCACCGAACCGAATTTCACCGAACGCCCCCGTGCGTCGTCCCTCAAAATGTCACCGAGCAGCCCTGCCGACCGCAGCGAAAAGTGCCACACCGCCGGGCCCTGACGGTGTGGCACCCCTGCCTACGGGAAGATCAGGCAGCGCCCGCGTAGGCGCACTTCTCGCTGACCTTGATCGCGCTGGTCACCTGCGCCGAGCCGCAGCTCTTGGTCGAGACGTAGGTGGTGGTACCGCCCGGCTTCATCTGGCCGTAGGTGTCGGAGATGTTGGCGCTGGTGTTCCTCCAGCGCACCTCCCCCAGGGACCGGCTCTTCATGGTGAGCGTGGCCTCGGGGTTCTTGGAGATGGTGATGGAGACGCTGAAGCCGTGAGCCGCCAACTCCGTGCGGTTCTGGATCCACTTGGCCTTGCGGGGGTTGGTTCCGGACATCTTGGTCGACGCCTTCCAGTCGCAGGCGGTGACGTAGAAGCCGCAGTGCCAGGCGTTGATCGTGACCTTGTTGCCGCCCGGGAGGCCGACCGAAGTGGAGGCCGAGGTGGCGTGGGCCGGCGTGGCCGTCAGCACCAGGGCACCGGCCGCGACCGCGGCGGCTGCCCCTGACATCAGGCGCATGCGTATGGACTTGTTCATTCGATTGTCTCCCCGTGAGATACCGGAAAGCGGTTCCGGGTCAGGAAACCGCAAACGCCCCGGACCTGAATCTCAAGATCCGTTTGGCGCCCCCAATTGATACAGGAGGTCGATTCACCGGCGCAATCCAGCCAGCGGTCCGCAGCGGGTGCGCCATGTCACACCGGGGAAATGGAACCCGCACCCAGGAATTTGCATCACAGAAGCAAACCCCGCACCGCGACGGCCGACTACCGCTCGGCGTCGTAGGCGTGCCGGGACTCTTCGACCTTCCCCAGGTTGTCCGACGCCCACTCCGCGAGGTGGGCGAAGAGGGGGGCGAGGCTGCGGCCGAGGGCGCTGATCTCGTACTCGACGCGGGGCGGGACCTCCGGGTGGTACGTGCGGACGACCAGGCCGTCGCGCTCCAGTTGCCGCAGCCGCTGGGTCAGCACCTTCGGCGTGATCTTCGCGATCCGCCGCTCCAGTTCGACGAAGCGCTGCCGGCCGTAGGTGTGGAGGGCCCAGAGGATCGGTGTGGTCCAGCGGCTGAAGACGATGTCCACGACCGGGCTGATGGGGCAGGCGAGTTCGGGGTCGGAGGTCGACGTCCGGGTCTTCGCTTCGGCGGCCATGGGCACATCCCTCTGAGGTAGTCACTTTCCTCTAGGTACCTACTATACCCACGGTGTTAGCGTCCTCCCGTTGGCGCAAATGCGCAGTTCACAAAGGGAGTTGACCATGATCGTGGTGACGGGGGCGACCGGCAATGTGGGGCGGTCGCTCGTACGGATTCTGGTGGGCGCCGGTGAGCCGGTGACCGCGACCTCGCGCTCCGTCGGGGAGGCGGAACTGCCGCAGGGGGTGCTGCGCCGGGCGGCGGACCTCATCGACGCGGAGAGTCTGCGGCCCGTTCTCGACGGCGCCGACGCGCTGTTCCTGCAGAACGGGGGTCCGAGCGCCCATCGGCTCGACCCCGCGCACCTCGTCGATGTCGCCAAGGCGGGCGGCGTACGGCGGATCGTGCTGCTGTCGTCCCAGGGCGTGGCGACCCGGGCGGATTCCGCCTCCCACGGGGAGGTGGCCCGGTCCATCGAGGACGCCGTACGGCAGTCCGGGCTGGAGTGGGCCGTCCTGCGGCCCGGCGGCTTCGCCTCCAACACCTACGCCTGGGCCGAGTCGGTGCGGACGACGCGGACCGTCACCGCGCCGTTCGGCGACGTCGGGCTGCCCGTCGTCGACCCGGACGACATCGCGGCGGTCGCGGCCCTCGCGCTACGGGCGGGCGGTCAACATGCCGGGCGGGTCTACGAGTTGACCGGGCCCGCTGCCGTCACGCCCAGGCAGCAGGCCGCGGCGATCGGGGCCGCGCTCGGCGAACCGGTGCGGTTCATCGAGCAGTCCCGTGATGAGGCCCGCGCGCAGATGCTGCGGTTCATGCCCGAGCCCGTCGTCGACACGACCCTCGACATCCTCGGCGAGCCCAACCCGGCGGAGCTGCGGATCAGCCCGGACACCGAACTGGTCCTCGGGCGGGCGCCGGGCACGTACGCCGGCTGGGCGGAGCGCAACGCCGCCGCCTTCCGCTGACCGCCCGCGCTCACGCGGGCCGTACCAGCCCCGCGTCATAGGCGAAGATCACCGCCTGCACCCGGTCCCGTGCCCCGATCTTCGCCAGCACCCGGCTCACATGGGACTTGACCGTGGACTCGGCGAGCGAGAGGCGTTCGGCGATCTCGGTGTTGCTCCAGCCGGTGGCCATCGCGGTGAGGACCTCGCGTTCACGTTCGGTGAGGGCGGCGAGGCGGCGTTCCTGGTCGGGGGTCCGGCCCGGCAGACGGTCGGTGAAGGCGTCGATCAGCTTGCGGGTCAGACCGGGCGCGATCACGGCGTCCCCGACGGCCACCGCCCGGATGCCGGCGATCAGTTCGTCGGGCAGGGCGTCCTTCAGGAGGAAGCCGCTGGCGCCGGCGCGCAGCGCCGAGTAGGCGTACTCGTCGAGGTCGAACGTGGTCAGGACGAGGACCCGGGAGCGGCCGCCGGACTGGACGATACGGCGGGTGGCCTCGATGCCGTCCATACCGGGCATCCGTACGTCCATCAGCACGACGTCGGGGCGGAGTTCGGCGGCCATCCGGACCGCCTCGGCACCGTGCGTGGCCTCGCCGACCACGCTCAGGTCGGGGTGCTGCTCCAGGAGCATGCTGAAGCCGAGCCGCTGCAGGGCCTGGTCGTCGACGATGAGGACGGTGGTCATAGGGGGCGCTTCTCCGTGGAGGTGGATGCCAGGGTGGTCGCGATCTCGAAGCGGGCGTGGACGGTCCAGCCGCCGCGGTCGTTGGGCCCGGCGGTGACACTGCCGCCGTACAGCGCGGCGCGTTCCCGCATGCCGACCAGGCCCCGGCCCTCGTCGCTCACGCGCGCGTGCAGCGACGGTCCGGTGTCCTCGACGGTGAGGTCCACGGCGGTGTCGTCGGCGGCGATCGTGACCTGGACGGTCGTGTCGGCCGCCGCGTGCTTGAGGGTGTTGGTGAGGGCCTCCTGGACGACGCGGTAGACGGCGAGCTGGAGGCTGGGCGGCAGGTCGGTGCGGTGGCCCTCGGTGCGCAGGGTGACGGCGGGGCCGGCGGCGCGGACGCGCTCCAGCAGCGGGGTGAGGTCGTTGAAGCCCGGCTGAGGGGCGAGGGGGGTGCCTTCGGCGGTGGTCTTCTCGTCGTCGCCGATGACCGCGAGGAGACGGCGCAGTTCGGCGAGGGCGCCCCGGCCGCTGTCGGCGATGATGCGCAGCGTCTCGGCGCCCCGTTTGGGTTTGGCCTCGGTCAGTCCGGCGGCGCCGTTCGCGAGGCCGACGATGACGGCGAGGGTGTGGCCGAGGATGTCGTGCATCTCGCGGGCGACGCGGGCGCGTTCGGCGGCGGCGGCGAGCCGGGCGCGCTGGTCCCGCTCGACCTCCAGGCGCAGGGCGCGTTCGTGCAGGGCCCTGATGTACGCGTTCACCACCCGGCCGACCAGGCCCGCCGCGGCGACTGCCGCCACGAGGGCCGACTGGATGATCGCCACCACAGGAGTCTGCAGGCCGATCTCCCGGCCGTCGTCGCGCAGGACGGTGGCCACGGACGTCTGCGTGACGGCGACGGCCAGACAGACCGCCAGCTGAACGGGCCGGCTGCTGCGGCCCACATTGAGCAGCGCCAGCACGCGCGCGACCTCGGACCCGGTGGGGGCGTCCAGGGTGAGAGACACCGAGGAGACCACCGAGGTGAGGGCGAAGACCAGGATCGGCCGCTGCTGCCGCCACAGCAGCGGGACGCAGAAGGCGGCCATCAGGACCAGCAACGTCGGTACACCGGGCCCGATGCCGGTGCCGTCCCTCGCGTCCTGGAGCGCGGGAATACCGAACACCACGCAGAACACCGGACCCGCCCAGCGCCTGACCCAAGGACGGTTCCGGTCGGCCTCCGCCACCCGCATGAGCGCACGCATGACCGCGACGTCCGAGCGCCGCTCGGCCCCGCCCAGCAAGGCCTCGGGCGGGACGGAGGCCACCGGCTGCCCGGTGGCGGTCGGTCCGGTCACGTCGTACGCCCTCTCGGTACAGGGGCCGCCCGCCGGTCCCCGGGGGGAGTGGGACCGGCGGGCGGGGCGGGTGGTCACGGCCGGGGCTGGGGGCCGTACGCCTGCTTCGGATCGTACGGCCGACCGGTCAGCCCCTGCCGGTGGGCACGGGCTCGGGCTCCCGGTCGCTCTCCGGGGCCTGGTCGAGCAGGTGCCGCAGCTTCTCGCCCTCCACGTCCACGTCGGGCAGGAGGCGGTCCAGCCGGCCGGGGAGCGACCAGGCGCGGCGGCCGAGCAGGGCCATGACCGCCGGGACGATGGTCATCCGGACCACGAAGGCGTCGAGGAAGACAGCGGCGGCGAGGCCCAGGCCGATCGACTTGATCATCGCCTCGTCGCTGAGGATGAACCCGGCGAACACGGAGATCATGATGACCGCGGCGGCCGTGACCACCCGGGCCCCGTGCCGGAAACCGGCGACGACCGCCTCCCTCGCCTCGGCCCCGTGGACGTACTCCTCCCGCATCCGGGTCACCAGGAAGACCTGGTAGTCCATCGCGAGGCCGAACACCACGCCGACCAGGAAGATCGGCAGGACGCTCACGATCGGGCCGGTCTGTTCGACGCCGAAGAGGTCCGCGAGCCAGCCCCACTGGAAGACCGCGACGACGACGCCGAGGGTGGCGAGGACGCTGAGCAGGAAGCCGGCGGCGGCCTTGATGGGGACGAGGATCGAGCGGAACACCAGCATCAGCAGGACCAGCGCCAGACCGACGACCACGCACAGGTACGGGATCAGGGCGTCGTTCAGCTTGTCGGAGATGTCGATGTTGAGGGCGGTGGTGCCGGTGACCATCAGCTCGGCGCCCGTGTCGTCCTGGAGCTGTGGGCCCCGGTCGCGGATCTCGGAGACCAGGTCGACGGTCTGCTCGCTGGCGGGGGAGGAGCCCGGGACGGCGCGGATCAGGGCGACGTCGCCGGCCTGGTTGAACGTCGCGGGGCTCACCGAGGCGACGTCGGGCAGGCCGTCGAGGAGGGTGACCGCGTCATTCGCGGCGGCCTTGGGGTCGTCGCTGCCGCGCGCGTCGACCACGACGGTCAGGGGGCCGTTGTAGCCGGGGCCGAAGCCGTCGGTGACGGTGTCGTAGGCGGTGCGCTGGGTGCTGCCGGGGCTGGCCGACTCGTCGCCGGGCATGCCGAGTTGGAGCGACAGGGCCGGGATGGCGAGCAGCAGCAGACCGGCGACCGAGGCGCCGAGGATCTTGACCGGGTTGCGCAGCACGAAGCGCGACCAGCGCACCCCCATCGGCTCGCGCTCGCCGCTCTCGATCGCCCGCATCCGGCGCGACTTGAGCTTCCCGGTCGCGATGCGGGGACCGGCGAAGCCGAGCATCGCGGGCAGCAGGGTGAGCGCGATGACCACGGCGACGACGACCGCGAAGGCGGCGCCGAGACCGATGTCGGACAGGACCTTGATGCCGATGACGCTCAGCCCGGCCAGCGCGATGACCACGGTCAGCCCCGCGAACACCACCGCCGAACCGGCCGTGCCGAGCGCCCGCCCGGCAGCCTCCTCCGGCTTGTGCCCGTCCCGCAGCTCCCCCCGGTACCGGGAGACGATGAACAGGGCGTAGTCGATGGCGACCGCCAGGCCCAGCATCAGCGCCAGCGTGCTGGTGTTGGAGCTCAGGTCGATGAACGCGCTCGCGACGGTGATCCCCAGGATCGCCGCGACGACCCCGAACAACGCGGTCAGCAGCGGCAGTCCGGCCGCGACCAGCGAGCCGAAGGTGATGACCATGACGACGGCGGCGACCGCGATACCGATCAGCTCGGCCGCGCTCTGGTGGGGCTGCTCCTGGACGGCGTTGCCGCCCATGCTGACCACGAGACCCGCCCGCTCGCCCTTCCCGGCGATCTCCTCCAGATCGTCACGGGCCCGGTCGGTGACCTCGGCCTCCGTGACCTCGTACGTCACCTGCGCATAGGCGACCGTGCCGTCCTTGCTGACGGTGCCGCTGGTGTACGGGTCGGCGACGCTCGCCACCTGCCCGGCCTTCCCGAGGTCCCCGACGAGCGACTCCACCTCGGTCTTGTGCACCCCGGACGTCAGCTTCTGCCCGTCCGGCGCCTCGAACACCACCCTCGCCGTGGCCCCGGCAGCCGACGCCTGCGGAAACTCCTTCTCCAGCAGGTCCAGCGCCTTCTGGGACTGGGTGCCGGGGATGGTGAACGCGTCGGACGTACTGGCGCTGACACCGGCGGCCCCGATGCCGACGGCCGCCAGCACGGCTATCCACAGCATCAGGACGAGCCGTCGTCGCCGGAACGAGAACCGGCCCAGCCGGTAGAGGAACGTGGCCACGGAGAACTCCCGGAGGGGGTACGAGGAACGTGCCCCCACGCTAGGAACGTATTGCCGCGGCTCCTTGGGCCCGGAGAGGTGAATACGGCCGCCGGCACCGGTACTGCGGTGCCGTGCGGCCGTCATCCGTCAGGTGTACTCCCCGCGGCTAGCCGCAGGCGGGCAGGGTGCTGCGCGAGAAGTCGCGCACGCTGCGGGTGGTCTGGGCGTTGTCGCTGCCGTACCTGCCGACCCAGACCACGAGCTTCTCGCTGTTGTAGGTGTCGGCGTAGACGTGGCCCTGGGCTTCGATCCGGTCATCCGCGAGCGCATCTCCCTCAATGGGCCAAGAGCTCTGCGCCGTGTAGAGATTCCAGTTGGCGTTGTCGCCCGAGTTGTTCCACACGGAGAAGCGGAAAGACGTCGAATTCGCCTTGCACATGTACACGGTGATCCCGGCCTTCCAGCCCAGCGCCTTGCCGTAGGTCGCCAGCTTCCGCCAGGTCTGGGGTCCGACCTTGCCGTCGACGCCGATGTTGGCGTCGTCCTGGAACGACCGGACGCGGCTGCGCGTCCCCGAGCCGTACACGCCGTCCACCGCGAGCCCACCCAGGTTCTTCTGGAGCAGCTTCACGCAGGTGCCGGTGGAGCCGTAGCTCAGGTAGGTGCTGGAACAGGACGCGGCCTGCGCGGCGGGAGCGGACGCGGCGACGAACGCGAACGTCGAGGCGGCCACGGTGAGGGCTGTGGCCGAAGCCGTCAGCGCACGGTTGCGAGAGGTGGCAGACATGGCGGACCTTTCATCGATGGAAAGCGAGGTCGTGCGCGGCCGCCACGGCCGGTGTCAGCCCCCGTACGCCCCCCGTACGACCGGGACAGTAGCCCGCCCCGGTCGCCGAGTGTGACGGTCGTTCGCCCCACAAGGTCAATTACCCTTGCTCCATGCGGCTCGGGGGACACGCGGGGAACAGGGCTGGAGCCGCTGATCCCATGGACGGGTCCAGGGCCGGCGAGCGCCTGGTGATCGGGACCCTCGAGCGGTACGGAGTGTGGCTGCGGTCCACCGTGGTCTGCCTGTGCGGTGCGCTGGGCGTCGTCTCGGCGGACAGGGCGGAGATCGTCCCGGCGATGTCTCTGCTGGTGCCCGCTCTCCTCGCCTGCGGTGTACGGCTCTACGCGCTGCGCCGCCCGCTCCCGGCCGCCCTGCTGTGGACGTTGGACGCGGCCGTACTGGTGCTGACGGGACTGTCTCAGCCGGTGCTCGGCGGCGACGGCGCGGATGTGATGGTGGAGGCGATCGTCGACATCAGCGTCATCACCTCTCAGCACGAGTGGGGGACGCGACCGGCGGCCGGGGCCGCTCTGGCCGTGTTGGGTATCGCCGTCTGCGCACTGGGCGACGTCCTCTCCTCGCCCACGCACAGCCCGGAGTTGATACCCCTGGTGCGCATGGTTGTCGAGGTGGGCCTGTCGAGGGGCGCCTACCTGATGGTCCGGGCGCGGGCCAGGGCGGCGGACCGGGCGGCAGCGGCCAGGGCGGCGTCGCGCCGGGAGGCCGAGGTCGCCGCCGCACGGAGAGCAGCCGAGCGCGAGTACCTGGCGACCCTGCACGACACGGCGAGCGCGACGCTGCTGATGGTCTCCCAGGGCGACGGCCGGGACTGGTCGTGGCTGCCTCCACGTGCCAGACAGGATCTGGAGGCCCTGTCCGCCGTGCCCGGATTCGAGACGGGGAACGTCGACCTCGCGGCACTTCTCGACTGCGTGCCCGAAGGTGAGGGACAGGCCAGGGTGCAGCTCAAGACGCACATCGACGGCCCGCTCGTCATTCCGTCCGGCCCAGGGCTCGCGATGTTCAACGGGGTCCGGGAGGCCGTCACCAATGTGGCACGCCATGCCGGGGTGCGGGAGGCGGAGCTCAGGGCATGGACCGAGGAGGACGGCACCGTCGTCGTCGAACTGTCCGACGCGGGACGGGGCTTCGACCCGGAGTCCGTCCCCGCGCGGCGCCGGGGCATCTCCGGTTCCATCATCGGCAGGATGCACGCGGTATCGGGCTCCGCTTCCGTCACCTCACATCCGGACACCGGGACCCTCGTTCAGTGGCGCTGGCAGGGCAGGGCGCAGGCGCCACAGGCAGGTGACGGAGCGCAGATGACGGGCATACAGCGTCCGCCCCGCGCCCAGGCACAGCACACGGCTGTCGTCCGCCTCATCCGCGGGCAACTGCTGTACGGGGCCCAACTGGCCGCGCTGCTCATCAGCCTGGTGTCGCAGTTCACCGTCTCGCTGCGCCAGCTCATGGCCTACCAGGACGTGTACCGCCCCGCGTGGGCACAGACAGCGGCCTTCGTCTGCCTCGCCGCCGTCGCGGTGAACGGGGCCGCCTATCTGCTGCGCGGCAGGCAGATCCCGTCGCGGGTGCGCTGGTGGAGCCTGGGCGCGGTGCTGACGGTTTCCGCGACAGGCGCGTTCACGCTCCCGCCGGAGCGGTTGGCAGGGCCCGAGGACTGGGTGTTCGGACTGGTCGGCTGGCACGCGCTGTTCCTGCTGGCAGACCTGCGGGTCGGGGTGTTCGCGGCGTTCCTCGGGGCGCATGTCGGGCTCAACGCGACCGCTGTGTTCCTGTCGGGGGCACCGGCCGCCGTGGAGTCGGCCGCCATGGGGATCTCCGTCTGCGGCTTCCAGCTCTCCGTCGGTGTACTGCTGACGCACCTGCTCCACGGCACGGCGCCGGCAGCGGGCACCGCCGCCGCACAGGAGGAAGAACTGCGCACCCGGGAACGCATCCACGAGGACATGCAGCGTGATCACAAAGAGCGCTACCGCACCCTGATGGCGACGACAGTGCCGCTGCTCGTGGGCCTCGGCCACGGCGTGCTGAGCCCGCACGACGAGGACGTCAGGCTGCGGTGCGGCGTGGAGGCGGCCCGTATGCGCCGCCTGTTCGCGGAAGGCGACGCCGTCCTCGACCCGTTGCTGAACGAGGTGCGGGCGTGCGTCGAGGTGGCCGAGCACCAAGGGGTGACGGTGAGCCTGGCCGTACGAGGCCGGCCGGGTGAGGTGCCTGTGGAGGTACGCAGGGAGCTGGTCGACCCGGTGGCGGTGATCCTGGGCCGTACCCGCTCGACCGCGCGGGTCACCGTCGTGTGGACACCCCGCGCGGTACGCGTGAGCGTGATCGGCGAGGACTGCACCGACGGCCCTGGCACGCCGGAGGCCACGGACGCGAAGGTGAGCGTGGCCAGAACGACGCGCGGCAGGAGTGTGTGGGTGGAGGCCGACTGGAAAAGACCGGACCGGCGGCCTGGGGAGTTGAGCCGACATGAGTGACAGCGCACCGGTCAGCGTGGTCGTCGTCGACGACCATCCCGCGATCCTCTCGGGCGTGGAGGCGTGGTACGCCGCGTCGCGGCGGCCCATCACCGTGGTCGCGGCCGGCGGCTCCGTGGCGGAAGCCTGGACCGAGCCGGGCAGCACGGCCGATGTCGTCGTCCTGGATCTGCAACTGGGCGAGGGCGGCCCCGCCTTCGGCAGCCTGCGACGACTCGTCGACGCCGGGCGACAGGTGGTCATCTACTCGATGCGGGACGACGAGCAGACGGCGCTCAGCTGCCTGGACCTGGGAGCCGCGACCTTTCTGACCAAGAGCGAGGGCCGGGACCACCTGGTCGAGGCGACGCTGGCGGCGGCCGACGACCGGCCCTACATGCCGCCCGCGCTGGCCGGCGCGCTGGGCACGAACACCCGCGCCGACCGCCCCCAGCTCTCCCTGCGCGAGGAGAACGTACTCATCGAGTGGTTCCAGTCGGAGTCGAAGGAGCTGGTCGCACAGCGTCTCGGCCTCTCCGTCCGGACGGTCAACTCGTACCTGGACCGCGTGCGGATCAAGTACGCCAACGTCGGCCGCCCCGCGCGGACCAAGGCGAGCCTGGTCGCCCGCGCCATCCAGGACGGGCTGGTCGACGTCAACGACCTCTGAGAACAGTCTCCGCACGCGAATGAGAACAGTCTCCGCACGCAGAACGGCACCGCACCGGCTCGCTGACACGAACCGGTGCGGCGACCAACGTTTTGACTAGCCGGCGTTGATCAGGTGGTGCGGCGGCACCTTCACCGTGCGGGCGCCCGGGGTACCGCCCAGGACGACCTTGCGCACGGCCACGTTGTTGGTGGTGTGGGTCTCCTTGAGGCGCTTCGCCGGGTTGGCGATGACCTGGATGTAGTACGTGCCGTTCGGCACGTCGGTGATGTCGAAGGACTGACCGGGAATGTCCTGGGTGTACGTGTCACCGGATCCGACGTCGAGGACCTCCCGGACGGAGATGGAGTTCTCCTGGCCGCAGGCGGTCGACAGATCGGTGTTGTACGGCTTCCAGTTGGCGTTCTTCACCGTGTAGTCGACGGCGTCCGTGTTGGCCAGGCAGAACGCCTCCTTGCCGCTGCGGACCTCCTTCGTCTGGTCCGCGCTGAGCAGGCGGTAGCTGGCGAAGTCGGTGAAGTGCCAGTGCTCGTGGCCCTCGCGCGGGTCCCACTCCATGGTGCCGGTGGGGGTGTAGCCGACCTGCTTGCCGTTGGCGTCGTAGAAGTACTGGTAGGCGTCCATCAGCTCCTTGCCGGGGCTGCGGAAGCCGTCCACGACGAGCGGGGCGGGGCCCGCGTTCCAGACGTTGGCGCTGAAGGCGAGGTAGTCCTTGCCGGGTGCGTCGCCGTCCTCGCCGTCGCTGATGGCGATGTTGAAGGCGGGCAGGGAACGCAGGTCGGGCTTGGGCACGTCGGGGACGCTCGCCCGGCCGGTGGGCCGCTTGGTGGCCGGCTTCAGTGCGGGCGCGATACGGGAGCCGTCGGTGTGGCCGCGTCCGTCGCCCAAGTGGTGGGCGAGACCGCGGTCCTCGAGGGCGTGCGAGAGGGCGCCCGGGGTGGGAGCGTCGGGGCCGTGGTGGCCCGCCTGGCCGGCGGCCTGCTGCCCGGCGTGACCGGAGTGGCCGGAGTGGGCGGTCAGTCCCGCGCCGCCCCCGTCGCCCTGCTGCTGACGTACCGTCACCTTGATCGTCGGCCGGCTGTCGGGGATGCCGAACAGGTCCCGGTACTTCTTCGCCACCCGCACCTTCGCCGTGTACTGACCGGCCGGCAGGTCCAGCGGCTTGTCGTAGTCGAAGGTGCTGGAGTTGGACGCCCAGCCCTTCTCCACGCCCCACACCGAGCCCAGCGTGAACGGGTTGGTCGGGCAGCTCTCCGGATAGTGGTTGGTCGCCGCGCCGTCGGGACGGATACGGCCGGAGGCGTTGTTCGGGCAGTAGGTGCCCTTGGTCTTGGCCACCTCCTGGCCGGCCGTGTTCTTGACGGACACCTCCAGGAAGCCGGGCAGCCCGGAGAAGTCCTTCACCAGGCCGGCGGGGAGGGTCTTGGTCGTGGTCTTCGTGCCGTCGCGCAGGATCTGCTGGGCGACGACGGGGTCCTTGTACGACTTGCGCTTGACCTTGAACTCCAGCGGCGCGTTGTCGACGGTGACGTACGTCCCCAGATCCAGGAAGACGCCTGCCTGCCCGTCCCACTCATAGCGTTCGAGTGTCACGGAGTTCGAGGCGGCGATCAGCTTGAGCTTCGGCTTGCCGGGTGTGCTCGACGGCGCCGCCCCGGCGCCGGGAGCGGTCGCGGCGACTCCGGCCACGACGGCGAGCGCCGCGGAGACGGCGAGTGCCGAGCGTTTCACACGCTTGCGGTGTTGCTGACTGGTCATCGATTCCTCGTCTGCGAGTGCCACGGTCAATGGCATCGGACTGGACAGTCCACGCCCCGCCGGCCTTCGTACCCCCGGGCCCGACAGGACTGTGAACAACCTGTGAGACAGGTAAATGCGGTGTGCGGGTTGCCTGTTGGGGCGGCCCGGTTGTGGAGCACGGCATTCACTCAGCTCCGGCACAGCCGCGGCACAGAACCGTGCGGGAAGGTCGGTACATGTCGGCTGTCCCTACCGCGCTCACCCATCTGCCATGAGACGCAGCCGAACCCTGCGGACCCGGCTGGTCCTTTTCATCTCCGTCACCCTGGCCGTGGTCTGCACGGTGATGCCCCTGGCCACGGTGTTCGTCCAACGCGCGTACCTCCTGGGCGACCTGGACCAGCGCGTCGTCCACGCCGCCGAACGCGGACAGGCCGCCGGGATGGTGACCGCCCGCTTCACCGACGGGACGATCGTCGCCGCCGAGGTGGTGACCGAGAGCGGCCGCCCGCGGGCCCTCACCGCCGCGCAGATCGCCGCCCTCGCCGGCATCACCGCGGACGGCTCCCTGCACACCCGCACCCTCCCCGGCCTCGGCACCTACCGCGTGACCGCGATCGGCGGCGACGGGACCCCGGTGCTCGCCGGGCTCCCCACCCACCCCGTGGACGAGATGATCAACCGTCTCGTGGCGGTCGAGGCGGTCATCGCCGTCGTCAGCCTCCTGGCCGCGGGTGGTGTCTCGGCGGTGGTCGTACGACGCCGGCTGCGGCCCCTCGGCCAGGTCGCCGCCACCGCGGCCGAGGTCTCCCGGGCACCGCTGGAGCGCGGCGAGGTGTCCGCGCTGACCCGGGTCCCGGCCGCCGACACCGACCCCGGCACCGAGCCGGGCCAGGTCGGCGCCGCCCTCAACCGCATGATCGAGCACGTGGAGTCCTCGCTCGCGGAACGCCGGCGCACCGAGGAACGCATGCGGCGCTTCCTGGCGGACGCCAGCCATGAACTCCGTACGCCGCTCGCGTCGATCGCGGGCTATGCCGAGCTGATGAACATGGCCGGCGGACAAGCGCGGGAGATCGAGCACGCGCTCGCCTGGCGCCGGGTGTCCGCGCAGTCGGCGCGGATGACGGAGCTGGTGGAGGATCTGCTGCTGCTCGCCCGGCTCGACGAGGGACGGCCGCTGGGGGTCATGGAGGTGAACCTGGCGCCGCTGGTCGGCGCGGCCGTGTGGGACGCGCGGGCCACGGGCGGCGGCCATGACTGGCGGCTGGCGCTGCGGGTCGAGCCGTCCGAGGCCACGGTCGTCGGCGACCCGGCCCGGCTGCAACAGGTGTTGGCCAACCTGTTGGCCAACGCGCGTGTGCACACACCTGTGGGCACGACGGTCACCGTCGTCCTGGAGGCCACGGACACCCACAGCGTCATCCGCGTGCACGACGACGGCCCCGGCATCCCGCCCGCCATCCTCCCGACCGTCTTCGAACGCTTCACCCGCGCCGACGCCTCCCGCTCACGGACCCATGGCGCGCAGGGCGGCTCCGGCCTCGGCCTGGCCATCGCCGCCGCGATCACCGAGGCCCATGGCGGCCGGATCGACGTACACAGCGAACCCGGCCGCACGGAATTCACCCTCACGCTGCCGACACCGGTCGCCGTGCCCGCGGAACGCTGAGCGGGCGCGTACGGCACGAATCCCGTCAGCGCTCCGTCACGTTCGCCGTCAGCAGCCGCAGCAACTGCTTGGCCTGCGCGTCCTGTTCCGGGGTCAGCCCCATCGCGTCGCCGATGGCGAGGGGCACGGCGGCGGCCCGTTCGCGGAGTTCGGCGCCCGCTTCGGTGAGGCGGATGGCGACGGAGCGCTCGTCCTCGGGGCGGCGTTCGCGATGGAGCAGCCCGCTCGCCTCCAGGCGCTTCAGAAGCGGGGAGAGGGTGCTGGACTCCAGCTGGAGGGCGGCTCCCAAGTCCCGTACGGAGATGGAGTCCTGCTCCCACAGCACCAGCATGACCAGGTACTGCGGATAGGTCAGGCCCAGCGCGTCCAGAAGCGGGCGATAGCGGGTGGTGACCGCCCGAGATGCCGCATACAGTGCGAAACAGAGCTGGTCGTCGAGGAGCAGCGAGCCCTCTCGCGCGTCCGGTGCCGCAGCGCTCACGTCGCCCTCCTCCATGTCTCAAAACTGTTCTTTCACCGTACACGTTCAGGTCTACCCGATTCAATAGGGCCCAAATGAGTTGCGCGCGACTTAATCGCGCAGTACCTTCATGGTGTGCCGCCATCCACGACGGCACCCGATCCGAGGAGATCGCCATGACCGGCAGCACCGTCCCCCGCCCCGTCCTGGAACCCGCCGCCCAGGCCTTCACCGAGGCCACCGCGAACCCGCCGTACCTCTTCGACCTCGACCCCGCCGAGGGCCGCAAGGCCGTCGACGAGGTGCAGTCGGGTGAGATCGAGAAGCCCGAGGTCGACGAGGAGTGGATCACCGTCTCCGGCGGCCCCACCGGCAGCGTCCAGGCACGCATCGTCAAGCCGGCCGGCGCCCAGGGCACCCTCCCGGTGATCATCTACATCCACGGCGCCGGCTGGGTCTTCGGCAACGCCCACACCCACGACCGGCTGGTCCGCGAGCTCGCGGTGGGCGCGAACGCCGCCGTGGTCTTCCCGGAGTACGACCTCTCCCCCGAGGCCCGCTACCCGGTCGCCATCGAGCAGAACTACGCGGTCGCCCAGTGGATCGTCCGCGAAGGCGCCGCCAAGAACCTGGACGCGGCCCGGATCGCCGTCGTCGGTGACTCGGTCGGCGGCAACATGAGCGCCGCGCTGACCCTGATGGCGAAGCAGCGCGGCGACGTCCCGCTCGTGGCGCAGGTGCTGTTCTACCCGGTGACGGACGCGAGCTTCGACACGCCCTCCTACCACCAGTTCGCCACCGGCTACTTCCTGCGCCGGGACGGCATGCAGTGGTTCTGGGACCAGTACACGACCGACGAGGCGGAGCGCGCCCAGATCACCGCGTCCCCGCTGCGCGCCTCCACCGAGCAGCTCACCGGCCTGCCCCCGGCCCTGGTCATCACCGGCGAGGCGGACGTGCTGCGCGACGAGGGCGAGGCGTACGCCAACAAGCTCCGTGAGGCGGGCGTCCCCGTCACCGCGGTCCGCTACCAAGGCATCATCCACGACTTCGTGATGCTCAACGCGCTGCGCGGGACGAACGCCGCGGAAGGCGCGATCCGTCAGGCGATCAGCACCCTGCGCACGGCCCTCGGCACGGACTGACGCAACACTCCTGCTACAGACGCTTGAGCCTCCTCCGCCCTCACAACCAATGCCCTTAGATTTCAGGGCAGTTGGTCATCGTGACCAGGAGGAGGCCGGAGTGAGCACCAAGACAGGACCGCAGCGGTACCCCGGGGCGAGCCGCGCGAACTGGTACCAGGACGACTTCGGCGGCGACGCGATGGAGGTCAACGTCGTCGTCCTGCACACCACCGAGACCCGCAACCTGCCCGGATACGGCGGTGGCGGCTCCGCCCCGAACCTCACGGCCGTGCCCGACCTCTCCGCCAAGAAGCTGAGGTGGTACCAGCACTTCGACGTGGAGACCTCGTCCAGAGCCCTGCAGAACCTGCGCGGCGGCGTCGAGACGAACACCCTCAACGTGTGCCAGGTCGAGCTGGTCGGCACCTGCGACCCCAAGGCGCACAAGAAGTGGCAGGACGCCGGCCAGTCGCACATCTTCTGGCCCGACGCCCCCGAGTGGGCGCTGCTCGGCGTCGCGCGCTTCCTCGCCTGGATGCACGAGGAGCACGGCGTCCCACTGACCGGCCCGAAGGCGTGGCCCGCCTACCCGAAGTCGTACGGCAACGGCGGCGGCCAGCGGATGTCCGGCGCGAAGTGGAACGAGTTCAAGGGCGTGTGCGGGCACATGCACGTTCCCGAGAACGACCACGGCGACCCCGGCGCGATCGACTTCGCCCGCATCCTCAAGCACGCCAAGTCGGACCTGGACCTCGACGACGACACCCCGTCGGAGACCGAGCCGTCCAAGCCCGCGAAGCCGAAGGTGCCCGCTTACCCCGGCCGCAAGTACTTCCGTGAGGGCGCCTCCAACAAGTACGTCCTGCAGCTGGGCAAGCAGCTCGTCAAGCGCGGCTTCGGCGACCACTACCGGGTCGGCCCCAGCCAGGCCTGGGGCGAGGCCGACCGTCTCAACGTCCGCGACTTCCAGAAGTCCCGCAAGGAACTGCGCGGCGACGCGGACGGCTACCCGGGCCCGCTGACCTGGCGACTCCTGTTCTCGTAACCGCCCACAACGGACAGCGCATGCACCCCGTGTCACACGCGGGGTGCATGCGGTCACAGGTCAGGGAATCTGCGCAAGAGCACCACAGGTGCTGCACACAGGCTTTCGAAAGCCTCGTTAGGTTGCTGGCCAATCGATGCCGTCAACCCAGGAAGACCAGAGATGGACTACTGCACCACGTGTCGCCGGCACCTCAACGGCGCCCTGGTCTGTCCCGGGTGCGGCGCCTACGCCCCGGACATAGCCCCGATGACGATGGCCGGCTGGTACCGCCGCCCGGACGAGCCGGAGACCGGGCCCGCCATGGACGGGGCCGGCACCGGGCAGCCCGTCATGGACGACGACACGGATGTCCAGGCCCCCAGCCACGCCCCCGTAGCGGCCCCCGCACCCCACAGCGGCCGGGCCGCGCGGCGCCGGCAGCTCGCCCGGCTGAAGAAGCACCAGCGCCGGGCCATGATCGCGACCGCCGTCGCCCTGGTCGGCGGCGGCCTGAGCTTCGCCACGATGGAGCGCGGCAACAACGACCGGGCACAGGCGGCCACGACCCCGGACGACACGATCATGGGCGGTACGGGCCAGGAGACGACCGGGGTGGAGGAGGAGACGCCGGAGCAGGACACCAGCCCGGCCTCACCGACCCCCACCGCACCGGCCTCCGACCCGGCGTCCCCCAAGGTCCCCGGTCAGCAGTCCGGCAAGCAGTCCCCCACCACACCGCGGACCACGCAGTCGCACAAGGTCGTCACCCCGCCGACCCCGCAGCAGCAGCGCCAGAGCCTGCCCCTGCTGCCGAGCACCCCGGACACCCCGGCGACCACGCCGACGCCGACGCCCACCCCGTCCGCCTCCGCGTCGACCGCCGCCCCCGTCGCGCCCTCGACACCGTCGCAGACACCTTCCACCCCCGCGCCGACCTCGCCCTCGTCGTCGCAGCTGTGCCTGCTGGTGATCTGCCTCGGCTGACCGGCACACCGCTCATTTCCCGCGCCGCACACTCCAGTCGAACGTCCCCCGGCACACCACGGCCCCCGTCGCGTCCGTGATCTCCGTGCGGGTGGAGAGCCGCGCCCGGTCGGTCTCGCGCGCCAGCAGCGGTCGTACGGCATCCCGCGCTTCCCGCGTCAGACGGCAGGTGGCGACCAGGCGCCCGCGCGCCGGGGCCAGGAACTCCATGCTCGCGCGGGTGCCCAGCGGGACGACGCCCGTCATGTCGTCGGGGCCCGTGCTCTCGGCGATGATCGCGGCCAGGCCCGCCGCGTCGGCGAGGGCGATGAGGCCGCTGGAGTGGAGGGAGCCGATCACATTGGTGAGGGACTCCGGGGTGGGGCAGGTGAGTTCGGCGGTGCCGTCGGTCGCGCTGAGGACCTCGATGGCGGCCGTGCGGTGCGCGGGGATGTCGAGCAGGGTGCGGGCGAGTGCGGTGGTGTCCGTCGTGTCGTCCATCGCCGTAGCCTCGCACCGGGCGCTTACGACGGGATGACGTGGCGGATGACGTGAGGCGTCAGCCCCGTTCGTGCTGTCTGGGCAGGACCGTGACGCGGTGGAAGTTGCAGCCGGCGGGCGGGAG
Source organism: Streptomyces sp. NBC_00457 (assembly GCF_036014015.1). NCBI lineage: Bacteria > Bacillati > Actinomycetota > Actinomycetes > Kitasatosporales > Streptomycetaceae > Streptomyces > Streptomyces sp. NBC_00457. Next base: position 5,382,870 of record NZ_CP107905.1, read on the forward strand.
CGTGCCGGGCTGGGGCGGCTTCTCGTGCGCCTGGAGGGCGACGCTCACCAGGCTGGCCAGCAGGTCGACGTCGGTCTCGCAGTCGAGGTGAATCGTCACCCACCGGGAACCGGGCACCACACGGATCGCCGTGGACCGCTCCAGGTCCTCGGCGAAACGCCTGATGGCACCGCTGGTGAGATGCAGGTCCACTTCGTGGTCGGAGTGGAAGTGCACGATTTCGCAGCGCCGGGAGCGCAGTGCGCGCCCGGTACCGCAACTGGCCTGGACCGCCGTGAGGTCGGGCCAGGATTCCAGTCGCTCCAGGGCACGCTGGGCCAGAGTCATGCCTCCATCGTCACCCGATCGCCCCAAAGCCACCAGGGGTTGTTCAATCCGTAACCTTCACCAGCGGTTCACCCTCAGTGTGAGATCGGATTCATCCCCGTTGAATCCGGTCAACCAGGATGTCGATGACGAGGGGGGTGCGCGGCCCGAAGCTCAGCAGCACGCCGTCCTCCAAGGACACGATCCGCCGGGCCGCCCCCGCCGGGGTCTGAGCGATCCCCGGGATCTCCTCCAGTCCCTTGACGCCGCCCACCGACTCCAGCCCCTTGTCCATCATCAGGATCACATCGGGCCGGGCGGAGACCAGGGCCTCACTGGTGAGCGGCGTGAACGGCTTGTCGAGACCGGCCTCCACGCCCGCGTCGACCGCGCCCGCCGCCTCGATCAGCGAGTCGGCGCCGGAGCCCTTGCCGCCCATCAGATAGACGGCCGCGGTGCCGCGCATGTAGAGGAAGGCGACCTTGGGCCTGCTGCCCTCGGGGACGGCGGCGCGGGCGGCGGCGAGTTCGTCGCTCATACGGTCGTTGAGCGCCTTGCCCGCGTCGGGGACGCCGAGCGCCTCGGCGATGCGGGTCGTACGGGTCGTGACGTCGGCCAGTTTCGTCGCCGGGTCGAGGACGACCACCGGGACCCCCGCGTCCCGGATCTGGTCGATCGCCTCGGACGGACCGGTGTCGGTGTCGGCGAGGACGACCGTCGGCCTGAGCGACAGCACGCTCTCCGCACTCACATCGTGCGCCTTGGTGACCTGCGGCAGCTTCTTGGCTTCCTCGAAGGTGGCGGTGATGTCACGGCCGACCACCTTGTCGCCCAGCCCCAGCGTGAACACGATCTCCGCCACACCGCCGTTGAGCGGCAGAATCCGCGACGCGTCTTTCACGGTCACCTTGCGGCCGTCGGAGGATTCGACGGTCACCGGCAACTCCGGCGTGGGCACCTCGCCTTCAAGCGGAACGAGCGTGTTCTTCGCGAGCTGCTTCCCGGCCGTGGCGGCCCGCTCGCTCGCGGAGACCGGAGACGCGTCCGAAGCGCCGCCCACATCGGCGGAGTTCCCCGCGCAGGCGCCGGTGAGCAGGGCGACGGCCAGGGCGAGCGGGGCAAGGGCCCACGCTCGCGGGTTTCTTCCGGACTGCTGCATCGCCGGTCCTCTCACGTCTCGTATCCCCCACACGGTTGAGCATTAGCTTAGGTTAGGTTTACCTTAATTACCCGAGGTGGGGGTGTGACTTGATGTCCACAAGTGGCTTGCATGACAGACGAGTTGTCGGATTCGCCGGGGTCGCCGCCTCGGTCGCCCTGGTGCTCACGGCCGCCGTACCGGCATCCGCGGCGGGCAACTCGGCGACCGGACCCGAGGACCAGAAACTCACCGTCTCCAAGGCCGCCGGCCTCGCCGCGGCGGGCGAGACGGTCACGGTCTCCGGCACCGGCTACAACACGGAGAAGGGCATCTACGTCGCCTTCTGCGTGGACAACGGAGCCGGAAAGACACCCACGCCCTGCGTCGGCGGCGTCGACATGTCCGGCGAGTCCGGGGCGTCCGTGTGGATCTCCTCCAACCCGCCCTCGTACGGCGAGGGCCTGGCCAAGCCCTACAAGGGCAGCGGCCACAACGGCTCCTTCAGCGTGCAGCTCAAGGTCCGCGCCAAGGACGCCAACACCGACTGCACCAAGTCCGGCGTGACCTGCGCCGTCATCACCCGCAACGACCACACGCGGGGCGGGGACCAGTCACAGACCGTGCGGATACCGGTGACCTTCGGGGGGAGCGGTGGCGTGCCGGAAGCGGAGGGGGCTTCCGGGACGACACCGAGCGCGACGGCCGGCGCGAATACGACGGGCGGGAGCAGCACCGGCGGCGCCGAGACCGCCGACGGCCCACTCGCCAGCACCGGCTCACTCGCCCTGCCGCTCGGAATCACCGCGGCCGGGCTGGTCATGGCGGGCACGGCGACGTGGTACGTGGCGCGACGACGCCGGCGGACTAGCTAACTCCGGTTCAGCAGCGCCCCGATAGGGGCGCGGGGAACTGCGCGACCAGCCACGACGGCGCCGCAGCCGACCGACACAGCAGCGGAACGCATACCGCAAGGAGAACTGAAGATGCTGAAGAGACCCGGCGCCGCGGTCCTCACCAGCGGCGCCCTACTCGCGCTACTCACCCCCGCGGTCCCCGCGAACGCCGACGACACGTCCCCCCGTGGCGTGTCCGGCGGTTACGCGACCTGGTCCACAGGCTCGGCAGAGCTGAACGGCGTGACCCTCACGGCCGCCCGACCCGCCGTACAGGGCTCGGCGAACCGCACATCCTTCCCCGCCACGGGCGGCCGCACCGACCCCGCGACCGGCGCCGCGGACATCGACCTGGGCGGCACACTCCGCCTCGACGGCTCCGCCGGACAGCCACAGCCGCAGCCGCTGGTCCTGGGTTCCCTGCGACTGGCCCTAGACGGCAACGACGGCGCCCTGCACACCCGTACGGCCGTCGACGGACGGGCCCGTGACCTCGCGCTGGCCGAGGTGGCGACGGACGACGCCGCCATCGCCGTACGGGCGGGCGGGGTGACCTGGACCGGCCTGCGCGCGACCCTGACCGACGAGGGAGCGGCGCTGCTGTCCGCGTGGAGCGGCGCGCAGTTCGCGGCGGGGGACGGGCTGGGCGTGCTGGATGTGACGGTGGGGACGGGGAGCGAGACGCCCGCCGAGACTCCTGAACCGGCGCCGAGCACCCCGGCGTCGACGCCGGAACTACCGAAACCCCAGGCGCAGACGGCGAGTTCACCGACCGCATCCGTCACCCACCCGACCCTGACCGCGGGCGGCGAACAGACCGTCACGGGAACGGGGTTCGAGCCCGGCGCGGTGGTGCTCGTCGCGATCGACGGGGACACCCGCTATCAGGCGGTGGCCGACGACGAAGGCCGGGTCGAGCGGTCCTTCCCGGTGTACGACACCGCCGAATCGGGCGCCCACACCGTGGAGTTGTACATGCCGACGGGCCAACGGACGAGCGCATCCGCACAGTTCGGTGTTGCGTAAAGCCGAAGCAATACTTAGGTTTGCCTAACCTAAGTTGAGCGCTCGCTCGACTCACCCAGAAAGGTGCTCGGTACCCCATGAGACGTAACTCCGCACGTGTCGTACTCGCCGCAGCCGCCGCCGGTGCCCTCACCCTCGGTCTGGCCACCTCCGCGTCCGCCGCCACCTCGACCCGCACGGTCGTCGACGGCTCGACCACGTACAACCTGTCCCTGACCGCGCCGAACACGGCCGCCGCCGCGGGCCAGGTCATCACCGTCTCCGGCTCCGGCTACAACACCGGCCAGGGCATCTACGTCGGCCTGTGCGTGGTCGACGGCGCGGCGGGCGTCAACAAGCCGACCCCGTGCCTCGGCGGCCAGGACGAGTCCGGCTCGACCGGCGCCTCGCACTGGGTGAACAACACCTTCGGCGGCATGTTCGCCAACAGCTCCAAGTTCGGCACCGGCGGCACCTTCAGCGTGAGCATCTTCGTCAAGGCCACCCTCGACGACGGCAGCGTCTGCGGCGAGGACGTGACCTGCGCGGTGGTCACCCGCGCCGACCACTTCGACACGAACGACCGCAAGTACGACGTGCACGTCCCGATCGCCTTCCAGTAACCCCGTACGTGGTGCGGGCCGGCCTCCCGTCACACCGGCCCGCACCACCCCGCCCCCCTCCGCCGCGCCGAGCCGACCCACCGATGAGGAAGCCCATGTTTTCCACGGCAGTTGACATGCCACGCCCGCGCCGCAGACGCCCGGCGGCGCTGCTCGGCGCCGTCGCGCTCGTGGCCGCCTCGGTCATGGTCGGCGTCGGCTCCACCGCGCAAGCCGCCGACACCCCGAAGACGGGCCTCGGCAAGAACGGCCAGAAGCTCACCGTCTCCGCCTCGGCGAACCTCGACCCCGACGGCGAGACCCTCCGCGTCACCGGCGAGGGCTACGACGCGACCAAGGCCATCTACGTCGCCCTGTGCAAGGACAACGGCGACAACCGCATCCCCACCCCGTGCCTCGGCGGCGCCGACATGACCGGCGGCGGCGAGTCGTCGAAGTGGATCGTGCCCGAGGGCGACGAGTACGCCGGCGATCTCGCCGTGACATGGGGCGCGGGCGGCACCTTCGACGTCGAGATCGCCGTGAAGGCCAAGGACGGCGGGCTCGACTGCACCCAGGTCACCTGCTCGGTCATCACCCGCGTCGACCACCGGGGCAGCGGCGACCGGTCCCAGGACGTCCGTATCCCGGTCGCCTTCGAGGGCCAGGACCCCGGCGGAGGCGGCGGCGACGGTGTGGACGTACCGGCCGGCACCGTCAGCTATGTGAAGGCCGCCGAGTTCACCACCGCCGGACGCCCGGTGGACCTTCTCCTGCACCCCGACTCCGGGAAGCTGTACGTCGGTTCGGAGAACATCCCGGACACCGCCGACGTCGCCGAGCAGGGCCTGTACGCGCTGGACGCCGCCGACGGCAAGCTGCTCAGCCATGTCGCGCAGGCCCCCGGCTCCACCGGCGCCCTGGCCCCCCGCGTGGTCAAGGAGATCACCGTCCCGCTCGCCGGTGACGGCGCCGTCTTCCACTACCCGCTGCGCGGTCTCGGCGCCGCCAAGGACGGCGACACGGTCGCCCGGGGCGTCTGGCTGACCGGCGCCTCGGTCACGGCCACCGGCCCGGGCACCACGGCATCGACGGTCCTGGTCCAGCAGGGCGCCACCGTCTCCGAGGTCGAGTACGCCACCGGGGTCGTAAAGCGCACGCTCACCCTCGACGGCGGCAGCAAGCTCGGCGTCGACACCGCACACGCCACCGCCTGGTCCGGCTACGACAACGGCAAGCTCAGCCGCATCGACACCGGCTCCTTCACCGTGACCGCGACCGCCCAACTCCCCGAAGGCTTCCTCACGTTCATCGAGCCGGATCCCGACACGGGCAACGTCTGGGTCGGCGTCGGGGACGACGTTCTCGTCTACGACAAGGACGCGAAGCTCCTGACCACGCTGGCCGGCAAGGACCGGGCGAAGGCGGCGGGCTTCGACAAGACCACGCACCGCGCCTTCGTCCTGCGCGAGGACACCGCCGCGGAGGGCACGGACAGCACCGGCTCCCTGGAGACGTACGACAGCACCACGTTCAAGCAGGCCGCCGCACCCCTCGCCCTCCCGGGCAGCCTGGCGGGCACCGGCGCCGCAGTGGCCGTGTCCCCGGGCGCCACGTCGGTCTATGTCACCGCGCAGGCCGAGAGCAAGGTCCTGAAGTTTGACGTCCGCGTCTCTCCGAAGGTCACCCAGTCCCCGACCGACCAGACCGTGGACCCCGGCGACGAGGTCACCTTCGTCGCGGCGGCCGAGGGCACTCCCGAGCCGGCCGTGCGCTGGCAGGTCAGCCCCGACGGCGGCCAGACCTGGACCGCGGTCGAGGGCGCGACGCGGAACGCGTACACCTTCACCGCGAAGGCGTCGCAGGACGGCTACCGGTACCGGGCGGAGTTCACCAACGCGGCGGGCACCACCCGCACGACGCCGGTGACGCTCACCGTCAAGGAGCCGTCGGACGGCGATGACGGCGGCGGCGACGGCAGCGAGGACCAGGACCCCTCCGGCACGAAGACCGGCACCGGCCCCGAGGGCCAGAAGCTCACCGTCACCCCGGTCAACAACCTCGCCACCGAGGACCAGACCCTGAAGATCACCGGCTCGGGCTACGACACCGACAAGGGCGTCTACGTCGCCCTGTGCGTCGACAACGGCGCCGGCGAACTCCCCACCCCCTGCATCGGCGGCGTCGACATGTCCGGCACCTCGCACTCCTCCGCCTGGATCTCCTCCAACCCGCCGGACTACGGCGAGGACCTGGCGATCCCGTACGACGACGGCGGCACCTTCGAAGTGGAGCTGACGGTCGACGCGAAGGACGAGTACACCGACTGCTTCAAGGCGACCTGCGTCCTCGCGACCCGCGCCGACCACACCCTCTCCGGCGACCGCTCACAGGACGTGAAGGTCCCGGTCAGCTTCGTCGGCCAGGACCCGGTGGACACGGACGACGGCGACACGGGCGGCACGGGCTCGACGGGCGGCACCGGCTCCGCATCCGGCGGCACGACCACGACCGGCGGAACGGGCTCCACCGGCGGCACGGCCACCTCCCCCTCCGGCGGCAGCCTCGCCTCCACCGGCGTCACGGTCCTGACCGTCGCCGCCCTCGCGGCCGGCCTGCTGGGCGCGGGCTGGATGGCGTACCGACGGGGCCGCACGGCCGACTAGCTCCCATTCGGGCCAATGGGGCGATAATGGGGGGTATGAGTACGGCAGCGTTTGAGGTAGCAGCCACGGCGAGTGACGTACTGAACGTGATAGCCGCCTTCGCCGGAGGACTGTTCATCGCCGGTGCACTGATCTGGGCCGTGCGGCTCGGCATGCGGGTCAGGGACCAGGAACCCCCACGGCCTAGCCCGGAGGAACAGCCCCACCTTCCCGTCACCGGCCCGGTCCGCGAGATGCGGGAGGTACGGGAACCGGACGAGGTCCCCCATTCGGAGCAGGAGCGGCTGATGCCGTACGAGCTCCACCACGCAAGCACCAAGCGAGGAAAGGACCAACACCGCAAACGCTGGCTCCCCGGCTCCAGCGGCGGCTTCGGAAGCGGCGGCATCGGCCACGTGTGACTCCGTCGGTGGTGCGGTGATGGGTTGGCGGTTGTCTGCGGGTTTGTGGGGGCTGGTCGCGCAGTTCCCCGCGCCCCTTCCCGGCACTGCCGAACCCCCCGGTGCTGGAGTGCCCCGTAGGGGCGCGGGGAACCGTGAACCCCGCCACCCCCATCCCCGGGCTACGCCAGCCAGACCGTCGTATCCGGCCCGATCCGCCCGTCGTCAATGGGCGCGCTGCTCAGCCGCACCTCTCCCGGCGGCAGTGCGATCGCCGTGTCCGACAGGTTGGCGACGCACCGCCAGCCGGCGCCGCGGGCGAAGGCGAGCACGCCGGGCGGGGTGTCGGCCGCCCAGGTCAGCTCCTCCCCCTCGAGCAGCTTGCGCCGCAGCCGCAGCGCCCGGCGGTACAGCTCCAGCGTCGAGCCCTCGACACCGTCCTGGGCCTCGACGGCGTACGACGCGAAAGTCGCCGGCTGCGGCAGCCACGCGGTCCCCGCCCCGAAGCCGTACGAAGGGCCGGTCGTCGTCCACGGCAGCGGCACCCGGCAGCCGTCGCGCCCTTTGGAGGTGTGGCCGGTCTGTTCCCAGATCGGGTCCTGGAGCACCTCGGCGGGCAGGTCGGCGACCTCGGGCAGACCGAGTTCCTCGCCCTGGTAGACGTACGACGATCCGGGCAGCGCAAGCATCAGCAGCGTGGCCGCCCGAGCGCGCCGCAGCCCCGCCGACTCGTCGACGGCGGGGGCGGTGCCGTCGGACAGGAGCCAGGCGTCCGGGTCGGTGCCGGGCGGGAGCATCAGGCGGGAGGCGTGGCGGACGACGTCGTGGTTGGACAGCACCCACGTGGCGGAGGCGCCGGCGGCGCGGGCGGTGGCGAGGGAGTCGCTGATGACCTGTTTCAGCTCACCGGCGTCCCAACCAGCCTGCAGATACTCGAAGTTGAAGGCCTGGCCGAGTTCGTCGGGGCGGGCGTACCGGGCGCGGCGGGCGCCCGGGACCCAGGCCTCGGCGACCGCCATACGGGGCGGAATGTAGGCGTCGAGGATCTTGCGCCAGTCGCGGTAGATCTCGTGGACCTCGTCGCGGTCGTAGAAGGGGTGGGTGCCCGGCGCGAAATCCGTGAGGGCGTCCTCGGCGCTGAGTTCGGGGGCGCCGAGGTCCCGCAACGGCTCGCTGAGGTCCTTGGCGAGAGCGTGGGCGACGTCCACGCGGAAACCGTCCACGCCCCGGTCGCACCAGAAGCGCAGGGTGGTGCGGAAGTCGGCGCGGACCTCTTCGTTGTCCCAGTTGAGGTCGGGCTGCTCGGGGGCGAACAGGTGCAGATACCACTGCCCGTCAGGAAGGCGCCGCCACGCGCTGCCGCCGAAGACGGACTGCCAGTCGGTGGGCGGGAGTTCGCCGTTCTCGCCCCGGCCGTCGCGGAAGACATACCGTTCACGGGCCGCTGATCCCGGCCCCGCGCGCAGGGCCTCCTGGAACCAGACGTGCTGGTGCGAGGTGTGGTTCGGGACAATGTCGACCATCACCTTCAGGCCGAGGCGATGCGCCTCCTCGACCATGGCGTCGAAGTCGTCGAGGGTGCCGAGGCGTGGGTCGACGTCGCGGTAGTCGGCGACGTCATAGCCGCCGTCGGCGAGTTCGGAGGGGTAGAAGGGGCTCAGCCACAGGGCGTCGACGCCCAGGGCGGCGAGGTGGTTCAGGCGCTGGATGATGCCCTTCAGGTCCCCGAGCCCGTCGCCGTCTGCGTCGGCGAAGCTGCGCGGATAGACCTGGTAGATGACGGCCTGACGCCACCAGTTGGGGTCGCGGGACGAGAGGTCGGGCACGCGGTCTCCTCTGCGGTGCGGTCACGCTGTGCGGTGGTGCGACAGACAAACCCTGTCCACATCGCCGGAAAAGTGAACCACCGGGCGGTTGCGTCAGGCGTGGACTGAAGCATTCCCCGTGTGACGAAAATGTGATGGCGCCTGAACTTCCTCTCCATCTCCGCAGGTTGACAGGTTTCAACGGCACGACGAGCATGGTCCTCGCTGTGGCGCATGTGACCGATGCGCCCGGTGTTTTTTCGCTATTCGCAGTTCTCTACGACCACTCCACCCGGCTCGGCGTGCCCGGCAGCATCGCGCTGCCCTCCACGGCGCCGTGCCCGGGTTCTCTGCTCACGCCAAGATGGGGATCCGCATGTCCATAGCGAGACGTGTCACCGCGCGCCGCCTCCTGACCACGGGCGCCGCGTCACTCGCCCTCTGCGCCGCCACCGTCGCCTCCGCCTCCGGCGCCTGGGCCACCGGCACACCCGGCGGCGAGGGCTGGAAGTCCGGCGGCGCCTACCAGCCCGGCACCGGCGCGGGCACGGAAACCGGCACCGACCGCTGCCAGTTCTCGCTCGACGGCGCCAACTTCTTCGACTCGGTCAAGGTCGACGACGTCAACCTCCGGCCCACCGACGACGGCAAGGTGCACATCTCCGTCCGCACCGCCGGCGACGCCACCACCTGCACCGCCTCCCTCGCCTCCTACATCGCCCACGGCCCCACCTTCGCCACCTCCGGCGAGCAGGTCTTCGTCGACTTCGACACGGTGACCGTCAAGCCCGGCCAGACCGACACCCTCGACATCGCGGTACCGGACGCGGGCTGCTTCGCGCAGATCGACCTGTACCGCGGCAAGGTCAAGTACGACGGCGAAGACCCCGACATCGGCGACGGCTTCGAGCACGGTGACCTGCCCAAGGGCCCGGACCGCCCGGTCATCAAGGACAAGCTGATCGCCGCGTGGAACGGCGGCACGAAGGACTGCACGACGGTCCCCTCCGAGCCCCCGGCCGAGACCCCGCCGGCCGAGACCACGCCGCCTCCGGCCGAGTCCACCCCGCCGGCCGATGAGACGACGCCCCCGCCGACCGAGCCGCCGTCCGAGACCCCCTCCACCCCGCCCGCCTCGGAGTCGTCGACACCCCCCGCCCCCACCCCGAACGGCGGCGACGACGACCTCGCCCAAACGGGCGGCAGCAGCGCCACCATGCCGATCGCGATCGGCGCGACGGTACTGCTGGCAGGCGGCGCAGGAATGGTGGTACTGACACGCCGCCGCCGCTCGTCGAACTGACGGGGCGCCCCGTTAGGGGCGCGGGGAACTGCGCGACCAGCCCCCACGAACCCGCAGACAAATAGAAGGAACTAACGCTCGACGGTCGAGAGGTACAACTTCACGTACCTCTCGACATCGACGTCCAACGCCACCTCCACCAACGGCTGTTCACGCACACCCTCATGAATCTCGGACTCACCGGGACGCGGACGCCGATCGACAACCGTCTGCCCCCGCCCCGGCCCCGCCGCAAGGTTCACCTCGACGGGCAGCAACTCCGTACTGATACCGGCCGGATCAACCACCGCACACACCGCCCCCGCGTCTCCAAGACCCCCCGTAGGGGTCGGGTCCCCGGACGCGGCAGGATCACGATGAGCCAGCAACTCCCCGGCCATCCGAAGACTCGCCTCCTCGCTCGCCCGCAACCGCTGCACATCCGCCGGCGGCACCAGCACGCGCTTGAACACATCCAGCCCGTACATGGTGATCGGCACCCCCGCGGTGAGCAGGATCGCCGCCGCCTCCGGGTCGTGCCACACGTTGAACTCCGCGACCGGCGTGGCATTCCCCGTCGCCACCGCGCCGCCCATGAACACGATCCGCTCGATGTTGTGCACCACCTCCGGGTGGGTCCGCAACAGCAGAGCGATATTCGTGAGGGGCGCGGTCGGAACGAGCGTCACCCGCCGCGGCGACGCAAGGATCTCCCGCCGCAGCAACGTCACCGCATCCACGTCGACCGCCGTACGGCTCGGCGCGGGCAGCCCGAGGTCGGCCATCCCGTCCTCCCCGTGCACATGCCGTGCCGTCCGCACGGCCTCGATCAACGGCCGCTCGGCACCACGCGCGACGGGAATCTCGGGCGCGCCCGCCTGCTCCAGCACGGTGAGCGTGTTCCGTACGACGCCGTCGACGTCGGTGTTCCCGGCCACACAGGTGATCGCCCGCAGGTCGATCCCCGGGTGGCGTACGGCGAACAGCAACGCCAGGGCGTCGTCGACACCGGTGTCGCAGTCGATGATCACGGGTATGGGCTGACCGGTCACGTCGGCGCTCCTCGTTCCACGTCCGGGTGAGTCACTGTCGTAAAGCACTGTCGACACGACCCTACGCAGCGGCCCAGAGTCCGGCGCCCCGCGCCCCGATCACCGCCTGGTACGGCACGAGCCGCGCCGCCCGGATACGGGCGCCGAGGGTGCTTATAGACAGGGGATCTATCTGTGCCCTCGACTCACCCGGACGGCTCGGCGCGCTGGTGAGCCCCCGTCGCCGGTGGTGCCGTAGGAGACACGCCCCCGCCCCGGCACCCCCAGGAGCCCCCTAGATGCCCCGCACTCCTGCCCACCCCCTGCTCCTCGCCTCCGCCCTGCTGACCGCGGCGACCGCATGCTCGGTCGACTGGCCGGAAACTCCCTCCGTGGCCGAACGGCCCAGCACCCCCACCTCCGCACAGTCTCCGTCACCGTCGTCGGCACCCGCGGCCGTCCCCTCCCTCACCAGAGCCCAGACAGAATCCGCACTCATCACCGAGACCGACCTCGGAGACCCCTGGATGCCGACGGAAGGGGCCGCCACCTGGCGGGACGGGCTGCTCAAGGCGGCAGCGCGGCCGGCGGAGTGTCAGCGGCTGCTGGACACCGTCTACACGGACGAACTCTTCGGCACGGCCACGGGGACGCGGGCCGTCGTCGCGCTTGACGACGCCTGGGACGGGGCGCAGTTGCGCTATCAGGTCGTCACGCAGCGCCCGGCGGAGGTGGAGAGCACGCTCGCCTGGCTGAGGTCGCTGCCGAGGACGTGCGCCACGTTCGCCGCGACGACCGCACAGGGCGCCGTACGCGAAGGCCAGGTCAGCGGACTGGAAATGCCCGACGTCGGCGACGCCCGCGAGGCGGTCCGGCTCACGCTCACCGGCGAATCGGCGGAGGGCGAGTTCACGCTCACCCTCGACGTCGCCGCCGTCCGCGTGGGCGCCGACGCGCTCGCGCTCACCAACGGCGGCATCGGCGAGGTATCGGCCGAGGTCACCCAGGGCGTCGCGGAACTGGGCGCCGCACGCCTCGCCGAGGTCCGCAAGCGGGGCCGCGCGGAGGTGTGAGAACGAAAAGGCGGCAGCCCCCCAGTCCCGGCTCCAGTCCCGGCCTCAGCCCCGGCTCCAGTCCCAGCCTCAGTCCCGGCCTCAGCCCCGGCTCCAGTCCCAGCTTCAGCCCCGGCCTCAGTCCCAGCTCCAGTCCCGGCTCCAGTCCCAGCCTCAGTCCCAGCCTCAGTCCCAGCTTCAGCCCCGGCCTCAGTCCCGGCTCCAGTCCCGGCTCCAGTCCCGGCTCCAGTCCCAGCCTCAGTCCCGGCCTCAGTCCCAGCTTCAGCCCCGGCCTCAGTCCCGGCTCCAGTCCCAGCTTCAGCCCCGGCCTCAGTCCCAGCTCCAGTCCCGGCTCCAGTCCCAGCCTCAGTCCCGGCCTCAGTCCCAGCTTCAGCCCCGGCCTCAGTCCCAGCTCCAGTCCCGGCTCCAGTCCCAGCCTCAGTCCCGGCCTCAGTCCCAGCTTCAGCCCCGGCCTCAGTCCCGGCTCCAGTCCCAGCTCCAGTCCCGGCTCCAGTCCCGGCTCCAGTCCCGGCCTCAGTCCCAGTCGAACCTCGCCCGCTGTGCCACCACATCCCGCGCCACATCCACCGCGGTCCGCTCCTCCGCGAACGCCCGCCCCCGCAACCGCGCCATCGCCTCGTCCGCCCCGACCCCCAGCTGAGCCATGATCATCCCGGTGGCCTGGTAGATCTCGTCGTGCTCGGTGGCGAGCCCGCTGAGCCAACGCTCCGGGTCGAGCACACCCTCCTCCTCGCGTGGCAGGGCCATCAGCGCCACCGTCATGACCCCGGCGACGAGCCGCGCGGTCCGCAGGTCACGCGCGCCGAGCGGGCCGGGCTCCCGGCGGTACAGGTCCAGCGTGCCCAGACACTCCTGCCCCTCCGGCCCGGCTCCGCCGTCCTCACCGCCCAGCGGCACCGCGTACGCCGCCCGTATCCCCACCGCCGTGGCCTCCATCGCGAACACCGGCCAGCGCCGCGCCCCCTCCTCGCTCGCCAGCTCCTCGGCGAACACCGCCGCCCCGTCCTGCGCGGCGGACAGGCAGGGCCCCTCGCCCAGCGTCGCCTGGATCTCCGTGAGCCGCTCCGCCAGCTCGTCACTCGCACACAGTTGTACGGGCATCCCGCCCCCGTGCAGCGAAACGGTCGCCCCGGTCACGTCCACCAGCCGGACCGCGACCGCGCACAGCCGCCCCGGCACCTCCGCGGGCCGGGCGCCCCGCACTTCCTCGCCGATCACACGGGCGGTGGGATCACGTTGCCGGGGACCCTCACCGCCGGCGGAACCGCCGTGCCGCTCGTCCCTGGGCCGCACGATCACCATCTCCTCCATACAGTGCGGCCTGCACGGTCTCTGCGTCCGGGGCGCGGCCCACAGGACCGTCCGTCCCGGACGCCGCCCGACTACCCGAGGGACCAGGCCCGAAACGCCCGCCTACCGCTTCTCGTACGGATCCGCAGGCTGATTCACCCGCACCACCGACCCGGCGTCCAGCACCGGCGGCCAGGCCGCGTCGCTGCCCAGCTCGCCCTTCGGCCGCCAGGTGCCGGTGACGGTGACCCACGCGTCGGTAGGAGGATGCCCCGACAAGTCAGTGCCCCGGATCTCTACCTTGCTGGCGGTGGCGTCGGCGGCGCAGCAGGTGACGTAGAGGCGAGTGACATACCAGGTGCCGTCGTCGTCCTGGGTGACGAAGCCGGTCATGCGGACGGTACGGCCCTTCAGGGACCGCCCGCTGTCGTAGATCGCCCGGGAGCTGAACTCGGCGAGCGTCAGCCGCACCGGGTCCCCGGAGGGCAGCGCGGGGAAGGTCCCGACCCCTTGAGCCGCCCGCTGCGCCGCCTCGCGCCCGGCGCTGTAGGACCCGAGCGCCGGGGGAGGGAAGAGGAGCAGGGCGAGGGCGGGAAGGGCGAGCAGCCAGGCCAGCCGGGGCCCGGGATGCGCATGCCCATGACCTCCCCCATGACCTTCCTCGTGCTCTTCCCCTTCATCCGCGTGCCGCCCCCGCCACCGTACGACCCCCGCCGCCGCCCCCAGCAGCACCAGCACCGCCCCGGACACGACCAGGTACGGCCGTAGCCCCGACTGCACATACCGCAGGTACAGCTCGCTGAACAGCGAGATCCGCAGGATCGCGGCGCCGGTCAGGAGGAGCAGGACCGCCGAGCCGTAGCGCCTCACAGCAGCCACCACCCCACCAGCACGCTGCTCACCACGGCCACCACCCAGGTCACGGACGAGAACCGCAGCGCGAAGCCCCGCCCGAAGGTCCCCGCCTGCAACGCCATCAGCTTCAGGTCGACCATCGGGCCCACCACCATGAACGCCAGCCGCGCGGTCGGCGAGAACCCGGTCAGCGAGGCCGCGACGAACGCGTCGGCCTCGCTGCACACGCACAGCACGACCGCGAGGACGGCAAGCAGCAGCACCGACAGCCAGGCGGACCCGGTGAAGACGTCCAGGACGGAACGCGGGACGGCGACGTTGAAGGTCGCCGCGGCAGCCGCGCCGAGGACGAGGAAGCCGCCCGCGTGCAGGAAGTCGTGCTGGAGCCCGGAGGCGAAGCCGCGCAGCCCGGTCGTCGCGTTCGGCGTCGTACGGCCCTTGGGCAGCCGCAGCCACTCGTCCTTGCCGAAGCGCACCCACAGCCAGCCCATGACGACAGCGGTCGCGAGGGAGGCGACGAGCCGCCCGAGGACCATCATCGGCTGCCCCGGAAACGCGATGGAGGTCGCGACGAGGACGACGGGGTTGATCGCGGGCGCGGAGAGGAGAAAGGCGAGCGCGGCGGCCGGGGCAACCCCTCGCCTCATCAGACTCCCCGCCACCGGCACGGACGCGCACTCGCACCCCGGCAGCACGACGCCCGCCGCACCGGCCACCGGCACGGCGAGCGCCTGGTTCTTCGGCAGCAGCCGGCTGAAGACCTTCTCCGGTACGAAGGCACCGATCGCCGCCGAGACCACCGTCCCGAGGAGCAGGAAGGGCACGCCCTGGACGGCGACGGCGGTGAAGACGGTCCACCAGGCGGCGACGGGCGGTGTGTAGAGGTCGAGGGCCACCATCGGCCCCAGCACGGAGACGACGGTGGCGATGGCGAGGAGCGCGGCGCCGCCGAGCACGGCGTACACGAGGGTGCGTACGGCGAGCCGCAGGCCGTCGGCCACAGTCGTCCGTTGGTTTTCCACGTGCCTCGCCCTGATCGTCCCGCTTTCCCCGCGCAGGCTAACCGCAACCCCTGTGGGCAGGCCCTGCCATCTCAAAGAGGGGGCTGTGCGGGTGCGGGTCCGAGGGTGGTGGTGCCGGGGGCCGTACGGTGTCCCAGCCCCGTCCGGTACGCGTCCAGGGCCGCCTCCACGCGCCCGGTCCGGCGCAGCAGATCGCCGAGCAGCCGGCACAGGTCGGCGAGGTCACCGGCGGCCCCGGCGCGCTCCAGCAGGCTGAGCGCGCGTACGTAGTGCTCCTCGGCGTCGTCCGTGTCCCCGGTGTCCTCGGCGATGATCCCGAGCAGCCGGTGCGCGGCGGCGGCGTGGACGGCGCCGCGCTCGGAGGACAGATCACCGAGGACCCCGTTCAGGAGGGCCGCCGCCTCCTCGGACTTGCCCCTCCGGTGGAGTACGTCGGCCAGCTCGACGGCGACCTGGCTGCTGTAGAGGGCGGCGCGCTTGGCGGAGAGCATGTCGAGGGCTTCCCTCAACTCGTCCTCGGCACGCTCCAGTTCGCCGTTCTGCGCGCACACGTACCCGCGCATCCAATGGCAGTTGGCGAGTTCGGTGCGGATCTGCAGCTGCCGGTACAGTTCGGCCGCCTTGGCGAGCGATGCGTCGGCCTCGGCGAGCCGCCCTTCGGCGAGCAGGGTGCGGGCGACCGACCGGTGCATACGGGCCACCAGCGCCGGGTCGCCCGCGCGCGGGGCGAGCGCGAGAGCGAACTCGGCGGCCTGGGCGGCGCGGGCGTGGGCGCCCATGTCCATGTACGGCCCGATGGCGGAGGCGTAGAGCAGCAGCAGGGCGTCCGGGTCGTGCAGGCCGCCCCGGTTCAGCTCGTCGAGGGTGGACTCCAACAGGTAGACGGCGTACCGCAGTTCACCGGCGAGGTAGTGCGCGACGGCCCGGCCGCGGATCGCCGGGACACGGGCGGGCAGCGGTGCGTCGGCCAGGGTCTCCTCGGCCCGCTCGAAGCACTTGCGCGCCTCGACCAGCTCGCCGGTCTGCGTCCCGCATTCCCCCAACCCCAGCAGCGCGGCGGCCTGTTCCTCCGCCAGCCCGTGCGGCTCGGCCTCGTCCAGCACCGCCCTGAACGCGTGGGCGGCGGCCTCGGTCTCACCGGTGGCGAGGGTGCGCTGGGCGCCGGTGAGCTGGAGCCGAAGCTCGGTGACGAGCCGGGCGGACCGCCCCTTGGCCAGCTCGTCGAAGCCGACGCCGAGCCGCTCGGCGAGATGCCGCAGCGCCTCGTCGGAGGGCCGCACCCGCCCGGACTCGAGGGTCGACACATAGGCGGGCGTGTACGCGGGCTCGGCCAACTGCCGCTGCGTCAACCCCCGCTCGACCCGCAGCCGCTGCACCCGGCGCCCGATGATCTCCGGGTCGTCCCGCTCCGGCATTCCGCCCAACTCCCCTTGCCCCTCTTGCCGTTCGGCAAGCACAGCCTCTAGGTTAAACGGCGGATTAAACGTGCGTAGGAGACCCGCTTAATGCACTCCTCAACCCCCCGCCGCTGTGAGGTCGCCGTGCTCGATCGCACCAGCCCCACCCAGCGTTACACCCGAGGCATCGCCGCCGCCGTCATCGCGGTAGCGACCCTACTGCTGGCCGCGAACGCGGGCCCGGCGCGGGCGGCGGAACCGGAACCGGTGCAGCAGCAGCTGGTTCAGCGGGAGTCCTAGAACTCCCCGGTGTCCAGCTCGAACCCGAGGGGCTCGGGGAGCGGGACAGCGAGGCCGAGCTTGTGCTTGGGGCCCTGGGCGTACTCGTCGCCCGAGGGCTCGGAGTAGACCGTCACCTCTGCCTCCTGCCGGTCGATCAGCAGGTAGACGGGGATGCCCGCGCGGGCATAGCCGCGGATCTTCTTCTCGCGGTCCCGGACGGCGGTGCTGTCGGAGGTGACCTCGGCGACGAGGAGGACGGCGGAGGGGTCGTGCCATTCCTCCTCGTTGCGGAAGCTGCCTTTGGGGGCGATGACCAGGTCAGGGATGACGTGGCCGGTCTCGGGGTCGCCGGGAACGTTCAAGCCGATGCCGGTGTAGTTGCGCAGGGAGGGGTCATTGCAGCGGTCGATGACCTGCCCGGTGAGTTCCGACAGGACCGTGGCGTGCCCCCCGTCCCCCAGCGACGTCACGCAGATCTCCCCTTCGATCAGCTCCACGCGCCACCCCTTGGGGGCCGTCGCACTGAAGAACTCGAAGACCTGCCCCACGCTCGCGCCCTCGTAGTCGGGCACGCCGCTGTCCGCGTCACTGCCGCCGTCAGGGTCACGCATTCGAACCACCCACTCAGTTACGACACCGGGCCAGTGGGTCCGGGTCCACCTGCGCGACCCGAAGGCGTTCGTCCGTACTGCCTGCTGATCGCCCTCGGCAAATACAGGGGCTGAGGCGCGGGCTACGCGCCGACGCGCCCGACGTGCCCCACGAAGGCGGCGTACGCCTCCGGGGAGAGCGTGAGGGTGCCGGCCTCGGGGTTCTTGGAGTCGCGGACGGCGATGCGCGGGGTGAGATCGGCGACCTCGACGCAGTCGCCGCCGCTGCTCCCGCTGTAGCTGGACTTACGCCACGTCGCGCTCCTCAGCTGCTGGCTGGTCTCCATAGCGCTCCTCCATCACGTGGGCGATCAATTCTGCCGAGTCCCGTACCGAGAGCGCGGCAGCTCGCAGTTGATCGTAATGGAGCCAGCCCTCGCTGACACTGTCCGGATTGGCCGTCATGTGGCCCTGGATGAAGTCCTCGGTGTAGACGACGTCCGGATCGTCGTCGAAGCGCAGGAGGTTGAAGGTGCCCGTCAGGCCCGGGTGTTCCCCCGCCGAGAACGGCAGCACCTGGATCTTCAGGCGCCGTTGGTCCCGGAAGCTCAACAGGTGCGCGAGTTGGTTTCGCATCACCTCCCGGCCGCCCATGGGCCGGTACAGCACCGCCTCGTCCAGCACCACCCACACCAGCGGCGGCTTCACCTTCCGCAGGACGCGCTGCCGTTCCATGCGGGCCGCGACCAGTTCGTCCAGGTTCTCCGGTTGAGGTGCGCCCAGCACCGCCCGTGCGTACTCCTCCGTCTGCAGAAGGCCGTACACCACCTGCGACTGATACGTGGAGATGTACGTCGCCTTCGCCTCCATCTCCGCGTACGGCTGAAACCACGTCGGCAGTTGGCTCCGCAGAACCAGCCCCACCAACCGCGAGAAACACCCGTCCGTCAGCAGCGCCGCATCCGCCCGTTCCGCGAACTCCCTTGTCGGCACCTTGTGGGCGGTCTCGATCTGGCCCACCAGGGAGCCGGTGCAGAAGATGCACTCGCCCAGCTCCTGCTGGGACATCCCGGCCGACTCCCGGTACCGGCGGAGTTCGGAGCCGAAGTAGTCCAGCGGCGAGGCGGTGGGGTCGAGTTTGCGGACGTTGGGCATGGGCGGTCACCCCCAGGTCGGAACGCGGCACGGCGTTCAGTTCGGTCTGTAGCCGAGAGTAATCACATGACTCCATGCTGGTGACATGAATCGCGTAACTGCCTCTCACGAGGAAGGACTTGGCGCCCGGCACCTGCGCCGCATCCTCCGCCTGTATCTCGCCGCGTGGGGGATGGACGACCTGTACGACTCGGCGTCCCTCGCGCTCACCGAGTTGATCGCCAATGTCGTACGCCACTGTCCCGGCCGGCGTGCCACGGTGCTGATCCTGCGGCTGCCGCAGGAGCGGGAGTACGCGTCGAGGTCACCGACACGAGTCCTTGCCCGCCGTTGTCCACAGCTGTGGATGCGCTCGCCGAGGGCGGGCGCGGGGTCGTGATCGTCGAGGCCGTCACGGATCGGTGGGGGTGGGTGCCGTTGGCCGAGCGGCCCGGCAAGACCGTGTGGTTCGAGTGCGACGCCAAGGCCGATTGATCACCCTGATCAGAACAGCAACCTCCAGAGCAACATCAACAAGGCCCGGCCCGCCGAGGTCCCCGCGTTCTGACGCACCGACCTCCCCTGAACCGCCGCCGACGGGACACGCCCCCTCGTCCCGCCGGCGGCCTTCCGCATACGCGGGCCCGACAGGTGATCGCCCTACCCTGACGCCATGACGTCTGCTGCCGCACGCACCGCGCTGGACCTCACTGCCGACCTCCCCCTCCCCGCCCTCGAGGACCTCTACCGCGATCTGCACCGGCACCCGGAGCTGGCCTTCCGCGAGCACCGGACGGCGGCCGGGCTCGCCAAGAGCCTCACCGCGGCCGGATTCGACACGGCCGAGGGCATCGGCGGCACCGGCGTCACGGGCCTGCTGCGCAACGGCGACGGCCCGACCGTGCTGCTGCGCGCCGACATGGACGCGCTGCCGGTCGAGGAGCGGACGGGGCTGCCGTACGCGTCGCAGGCGCCCGGGGTGATGCACGCGTGCGGGCATGACATGCACGTGACGTGGCTGACGGGCGCGGCGCAGGCGCTGGCCGCCGGACGGGACGCCTGGTCCGGGACGCTGATCGTGGTCGGCCAGCCCGCCGAGGAGTCCGGGCAGGGAGCGGCCGCGATGGTCGCGGACGGGCTCTACGACCGTGTGCCGCGCCCGGACGTCCTGCTCGGCCAGCATGTGGCGCCGGGTCCCGTGGGCCTGTTCGGGCACCGTGCCGGGCTGATCCTCTCCGCCACGACGGACGTCGACATCGTGGTGCACGGGCGCGGTGGGCACGGTTCGCGTCCGGAGACGACCGTGGACCCGGTGGTGACGGCGGCGTATCTGGTGACCCGGTTGCAGACCGTCGTCAGCCGCGAGGTCGCCCCGCGCGAGTCGGCCGTCCTGACCGTCGGCCGTATCGAGGCGGGCACGGCGGCGAACATCATCCCCGCCACCGCCCGGATCTCCCTCAACCTGCGGACGCAGTCGGCGGCGGTGCGGGACCGCATGGTCGAGGCGATCAGGCGTATCGCGCAGGGCGA
Organism: Streptomyces sp. NBC_00457; assembly: GCF_036014015.1. Lineage (NCBI taxonomy): Bacteria > Bacillati > Actinomycetota > Actinomycetes > Kitasatosporales > Streptomycetaceae > Streptomyces > Streptomyces sp. NBC_00457. The sequence continues at coordinate 5,403,154 of NZ_CP107905.1, forward strand.
GTGCCTGGCCGCCGGCTGTCCGCGCGAGCCGGAGGTGACGCTGGGCGACGCCTTCCCGGCGACGGTGAACGACCTCGCGACCCATGACCGTATCGCCGGGGTGCACCGCGAGGTGTTCGGTTCCGCCGCCGTCTTCGACCCGGGCCCGGCGATGGGCAGCGAGGACTTCGCGCAGCTCGCCGAGGGCGAGGGCGGGCTGCCGTACTGCTTCTGGTTCGTGACCAGCACGCCGGACGAGGTGTGGGACGCGGCGGAGGGCGAGGACCTCATGGCGAGAATCGACGCGGTCCCCAGCAACCACAGCCCGCTCTTCGCGCCCGATCTCGCGGTGGTCGCGCCGGGGGTGCGGACGCTGGTGGCGGGGGCGTTGGCGTACTTGGTGAGCTGATCAGCCGGGCAAGGCCTTCTTCAGGGCCGTATGCAGTTTCTTGGCCAGCTCCTCCTCCGGCGGCGGGTCATCGGTGAACAGGGGGTCCAGCTGGGCGATCACGGTCTGGGTGAAGGCGCCGTACAGGGCGGTGCGCGGGCGTTGGACGGCCTGCTGCAGTGCGGGGAGGAGCGTGGCGCGGGCGTAGGCCGGGCGGCCTTCCTCGCGGGGCATGTCGTCGGGGCGCTCGCCCGTCGTGGACGGCGCGGGCGTGGCCGCCGCCGTGCAGTCGACCGTGTCGTCGGTGTACGCCGACTCCCGGGTCGCCGCGAACCCCGCGTCCAGCAGGCAGCGTTCGCTCTCCTCGCCGGTGAGGAACTCGATCAGCTCCATGGCCTTCCCCGCGCGCGGCGAGGCCTGCGTCACCGCCAGGTTCTGCCCGCCGAGGACCGCCTTGCCGGGCAGCGGGACCACGCCGAGCTGATTCTCGTCGAGGGTCTGGTGCAGGGTGCCGTAGGCGTACGGCCAGTGCCGCAGGAACGTGGTGCGGCCCGCGGCGAAGTCCGCCATCGACGCGGCCTCGTTCGAGTCGTAGGCGTCCCGGAGGATGTACGGCGTCCGGGTGCGCTCGCGCAGTTCCCGGATTCCCCTCTCCAACGTCTCGGCGTCGCCGGTGTACTCGCCCCGCTCGTCGGTCAGCTCCAGGTCCGGCACCGCCGACGCGAACGCCTCGACGGCGCCCACGGTGCGGCCCTCGTAGGGGCCGAGCTGCGTGGTCCAGCCCTTCTCGTAGCCCTCGGGCTCGTTGCCGCCGAGGGAGTCGATCACCCCGAGCAGCTTCTTCCAGGTGAGGTCGCCCGTCAGCTCGGTCTGCTCCAGGCCTGCGGCCTTCAGGTGGTCGCGCCGGTAGTAGAGCAACCCGACGTCGCTGTTGAACGGCGCCGCGTACACCTTGCCGTCCCAGCGGGCGGTGTCGGCGACGGAGTCGATGACGTCGTCGTCGAGCAGGTCGTCGGGCAACTTTCGTACGAGACCGGACTCGGCGAACTCCGGTACCCAGGTGACGTCCAGGTTGACCACGTCGTAGGTGGCGCTGCCCGACTGGAGGGCGCCGAGGAGCTGGCTGCGCTGTTCGTCGGCGCTGCCGGTGAGTTCGACCAGGGTGGCCTTGAACCCGGTGCCCGCCTTGGCCTGCCGGTCGTTCCAGGCGTCGATGAGCTGCTGGCGGATGCCGCTCTTGCCGGTGACGTCCAGGCCGCTGGCGATGACGATGTCGCCGACCACGTCGTCGGAGGGCGCGGCGGACGTGCCGTCCCCGCCGCCGGTGCAGGCGGCCACCAGCAGCAGGGCGAGCAGGGCCGCCGTCCGTCGGATCACTGGTCCTCCCCGAGTCCCGTCCGTTCGACCTCGGCGGACAGGCCCTTGCCGATGTCGTCGTCGGCGTCCAGGCAGCGGCCGCCGCTCGCCGCGGCGATCCGGGCGTCCGGCTTGCCCGCTCCGCAGGCTCCGCCGCGCAGCGACACCATCGCCACCGGCACGCCCGCCGACTCCGCCCGGGTCAGCACCTCGTCGAGTTTTCCGCCGGTCATCCGGTCGTGGTCCCCGCTGTCGGTGATGTAGACGATCAGCTGGGGGCGGTCGTCGGCGCCCTGGTCCGCCATGTCGTCGAGTGCGCCGAGCAGCGCGGCGTGCGGATCGGAGTCGGCGCCGGACCGGACCGCGGCCTGGTCGATCCTGTGTACGGCGTCCTCGCGGTCGTGGGTGGTGAGGGGGAGCAGGGTCTCGTACCGGTCGCCTTCGGGGGTGTCCGCCACCGTCCGCACGCCGTACTCGTCCTGGCCGCCGAGCCCGCCGAGGGACTGCTTCAGCAGACCGGGGCCGCCGCTGGGCCCGTCCCACAGGGAGGCCATCGAGCCGGAGCTGTCGAGCAGGAAGAGGACCCGGCCGGGACCGTGGGCGGCGCGGTAGGCCTGCAACGCCGTCTCCGTCTCGTTCCGTCCGGCGGCCTCCGTCAGCGGACTGGGATCGGGCAGCACCCCGGGTGCGGGCCCGCTCCCGTCCAGCAGGAGACGGTCGCCGGTGGGCTCGCGGAAACCGGCGCGCGCGAACGCGTCCCGCCCCTGCCCGTCGGTGAGCCAGGAGCGGAAGTCCGCCACGGCCGCGTCCCGCGCGGCCCGGTCCAGGTCGCCGTCCTGCCAGCGCACCCGCACGAACGTGGGCTCAAGCCCGGGCACGTTCCTCGGATACTCGGCGGTCCGCGCGCTGCGCCGCTGGCTGTCGCAGCCGACCCCGGACTTCAGCAGGAATTCGGGGACGAGGACGGCCGTGCGGTCGTCCACCGCGTCGTCGCGGGGCAGTTCGCACAGCAACTGCGCGGCCGTGTCGGACGGCGGCCCCGGCTGGTCGAGCTGTTTCTCCACGTCGAGCGCACGGTCGGCCCCGTCGTACAGGCCGATCGTGGCGAACAGCGCCGAGTCGGCGAACTCCGGGTCGCTGCGGCGCACTTCGGCCTGGTCCGCGCGGCCACGCAGATCGGCGATCAGCTCGCTGAGCTTGCGGCCGGTGCGCTGGTCGGCGACGGGAAGGGTGGTCGGTACGGCGAGGACGACCGGGGAGTACGCGAGGGGCTGCCGCTCCACCTCCAGCCAGGCCTTGGGATTGGTGTCCCGCTCGTGTTCGGCCCGTTGGGCGGCGGCGGGCGAACCCGGGATCCAGATGTCGGCCTGCGGCCCGATGTCCCGCTGCGGGTTGGTCTCCTCCGCCCGGGGTTCCTGCCAGGGCTCGGACTCCTCGCGCAGCGCGGTCACCACGTCGGCGGAACGGGCGCTGTACACGGTGATCCCACTGACCCGGCATCCGTCCCCGTCCGTGTTCTCCTCCGACGTCAGATAGGTGTTCGCCGCCGAGGTGACCATCGGCTTCAGGTCGGGGTCGGTCAGGACGCGCAGTTCGAGGGGCGGCGCGCAGGCGGGGGAGGAGCCGACGAGGGCCACCAGGCCGTAGGTGCCGAAGGCGAAGGCGGTGAGGGTGAGGACGAGGGTGCCGAGGGCGGCGCGGTGGCGCAGGTGGCGCAGGTGCTTCAGGAGGCGCGAAGGTCTGGACGACAGGGGGGCCGGTTCGGTCCGCGGCGGCGGCACGGCACCGCTCTCCGTCCGCGCGGACAGCAGTACGTCCTCCCCGGGCTCGGCCCGGCTCTGCGGCACCCATGGCTCACCGCGCATCGTCTTCTGCCCGGCCATCACCTCACGCATCCGGCCGGAGAGCCAGCGGAACGACCATTCGCCCGGTTCCTCGAGGAGTTGGACGAGCTTGGCCGTGAACGGCGTCGGTGTGGCGGGGTCGCCCGCGTCGATGCGGTGGTTGGCCTGCACGCTCATCAGCAGCAGCACCCGCCGCTTGTCGCGGTACTCGTGCTCCCGCTCCCAGGCGACGCCCGCGTTGCCGGCGTAGCAGCAGTCGAGGACGACCACGATCCGCTCGGCCGGGCTGCTGAGCAGCACGGTCTGCACGTCGTCGTACTTCACCGCGCCGTGGAAGACGGTGTGTCCGCCCCTGATCACGCGCGCGTTGCGCATCTGCAGGAACAGCGGGACGCCGGAGCTGGGCGTCGCGCCGTGCCCGGCGAAGTACAGCAGGAGCAGCCCGTCGGTCTCCGCGGCGGCGGAGTGCAGCGCCTCGTTGAACTCGTCCTGCGAGGGCGACCGGCAGACGGTGATCGAGTCCTCGTCGAACACACCGCCCCGCAGCAGCGCCCGTCTGAGCATCGTCAGATTGTGGTCGACGGCTGGAAGGTCCCCGGGCACCCCGGTCGGCGGCTTCTTGTCCTCGTACGTGGACACTCCGACCAGCAGCGCCCGGTTCTTGCTGGGGCTCACCGGACTACCCGTCGCCGTCCAACGGGTCGACGGTTCCTGCGGGCGGCTCGCCGTCCTCCACCTGGCGGCGGTTGGCACGCCAGGCGTCGACGGACCGTCCGACCTGGTTGAGCAGCTGAAGGAATACGGCGCCCCCGGCGGCCCCGATCAGCTGGATGACGATCTCCATGCCGACGCCCATCGGGGCACCGGTCTCGTCCGTGCGGGCCCGTTCGTGGATCCGCAGCTCGCCTTTGCGCACCATCTCGTCGAGCGGCTGTTCCCGCTCGAGCCAGTTCCGCAGCGCGTCGATGTCGCCCTCGCCCGCGGTCTCGTCCAGCCGGACGCGGATCGCTCGCTCGTCCCGGTCGGCCACTCCATCCCCCTCAGCCATAACTCACCATCATGGCAGGGAGGTTGCGGGCACTGAAGGGTTCGTCACCGGGGCACTGAAGTGCGTTTGCGGCACAAGCGGAACTCAGTGCGCTGTTTGCGCGGACCGACTCTGTGTCTGGAGCTGGTTCAGATGCCGCTGGATGTGATCCAGCGCGCCCTCCCGACGCCCCGGCACCCGCGCCCTCAACTCGGCCAGGGTGGGCGCCAGTTCGCGGGCCCGCGCCGGGTCAGCGATCCGGCCCCACTGGTGGTGCGCCCGGTCGACGGCGGCCTCGACGGCCGGGTCGGACGGCGCCTGCCCGGCCGCCAGCCGCGCGGACGCGACGCCCAGCCAGGTACCGCAGCTGCGGACGGGGTCCCCGGCGAACATGGCCAGATCCGCGCGGACTTCGGCCCAGTGCAGGGCCTGTTCGGAACCGGGACCGTACGCCCGCACCGCGGTCTGCTCCTGATGTGCGGCCAGCGCGTCGGCGTCGTCGTGCCGCTCCGCCTGCACGGCGGCGCTGATCGCGGAGTGCGGATCGGCGACCTGAGGCGGATGCTGCGGGCGCGGCACGTGAACGGGCATCGGCACCGCCGACGGCGTCAGCACCAGGTCACCGTACGACCCCTCGTTGGCGATCCGGCTCAGCGCCAGCTGATGCAACTGCTCCAGCGGCGGCCGGTGCCCGCTGCGCAGGATCGTCGCCACGGCCTTCATGTACGACGGCACCGCCACGGTCCGCCGGGGAGGCGGCGGCGCGATACGGCCGTAGACGGCGCTGTTGCCGCCCGAGTCGAAGGGCCGGGTGCGCAGATGGTCCCAAGTCTCCGCGTCGGCGTGCAGATCGAGGAGGAGGCTCGTGGTCCCCGCCGCCCGCAGCCGCAGCTCCTCCCGCACCCAGTGCCACGGGAACGCCGTGTACCGCACCGTCGACGGCGTCGTCCGGGCCAGCGCCAGGTGCGGCAGGAACTGCCGGCGGTCGATCTGCAGCTGGCCGGTGATGAAGACGGTGAGCGGGCCGGGGGCGCCCGCGGCGGCGCGCAGCCGGGTGAGGACGGCCTGCGGCTCGAGGGGGTCGGCGAGTTCGACGACGTTCGCGGTGTCCGTGCCGGACAGGACGGCGGGCGGGACGGCCGCGAGGACGGGAAGCACGGACGCGGCGTCCACCAATCGCCCCTTGCCGAGCGGCGAGGCCGCCAGCAGCAGCACGGTTCCGGGCATCGTCCCTCCCAATCCCCCGTCGATCACTTACGGCAGCACCGTAACCGCTGCGCCTGCAAAGGTGGGTGTCAGGACCGCAAACCGTCAACCGTCCCGCGCCTCCACGGGCCTGAGCCGCCGTACGGCGAACACCGTCGTGTCGTCGGCCAGCCGTCCCCCGCAGTGCCGCAGCACACCCTCCCGTACGAAGGCGACGAGGCGGCGGGGTTCGACGGTGCGCGGGTCGGCGGCGACGGCGCGGGCGACCTCCGTGGCGAGCGGGTAGAAGACGCCGTCGGTGTCCCGGGCCTCGGTGACGCCGTCCGTGGTCATCAGCAGCGTCTCGCCGGGCGCGAGGGTCACCTGCTGGACGGGCGGCGGGTCCTGGGCGGGGGCGAGGGTGCTCAGGCCGAGGGGGAGGGTGTCGCCGCCGGACGGCAGGGACCGTACGCCGTCGGTGCCGACGAGGAGCGGCGGCTCGTGAGCAAAAACAACGACCTCGACAACGCCGGGCTCCGAAACGCGCCCCAAAGGGGCGCGGGGCTGTGACATATGCGGCTCCGCCGCGTGGGCGCGACCAGCCACGACGGACCCGCGGCCGAACCGCCCGGCGCTCCCCTCGGGGAACCCCACAAGCACCGCCGTGGCGAAGCGGTCCCCGTCGTCGCGGCCGAGCGCCGTGACATGCCCGCCGTGCCGCAGCATCCGCACCTCGAGGCGGTCGGCGACCGTCGCCAGATCCGGTTCGTGGTAGCCGGCCTCGCGGAACGTGCCCAGCAGCGCGGCCGCCGCCTCGACCGCGCCCAGGCCCTTGCCCTGCACATCGCCGATCAGGACGCGCGTGCCGTGCGGGCCGGGCTGGATGTCGTAGAAGTCGCCGCCGACGCGGGCCTCGACATCGGCGGTCAGATACACCGCCGCGTGCTCCAGGCCGCCCCAGCCGGGCGGCAGCGGACGCAGCACCGTACGGCGGATGGTCTCGGTGACGTCCCGCATGTGCAGCATGCGGCGCTCGCCGCGCACCCTGACCGCACAGGCCAGCACGGCCAGCACACTGCCGACGGCGACGAGGAAGAAGTCGGCAGGTCCGGCCTGGTACTCGTTCGGCCAGGCGCCGTCCGCGATGGGATAGGCGACGGTCGCGAGCACCGCGTAGGCGGCCGTGCCCCACACCCCGCAGATCGCGGCGGCGATACTCGGCACCAGCACGATCCAGGTGATGATCCGGAAGTCCCGGGTGGTGTTCCAGTCGACGATCAGGATGCCGACGAGCACCAGCAGCGGCGGCACCCAGGCGACGCTCCGGTCCCGGACCCGCAGCATCTGGTGGTGTTGCAGCACATCCCGGGGCACGGCGTCGGGCAGTCGTACGAGCGGGCGCCGACCGCCCACCGGCCTCAGTCCGCGCCCGCTCATGACGCCCAGCGAAGCACGGCCGCACGCGGACCGCATCCGGACCGGGGCCGTCCGGGTTCCTCACCGAGCCGACCCGGGTGTCCCACCGAGCCGATCGGGTCTCCCACCGACTTGCCAGAGACCCCGCCCAGGTGTGCTCTGGATGACAAGAGCGACAGGAGAACAGGGGCGACAGGAAAGGAGTCCTCCCATGGCTCATGCGGCACCCAGCCCCAGGGGACGACCGGCCACGCGGCTCCCCACACCCGACGTCTTCAGCGAGCGCACCCACAGGATCGCGAGGTATGCGATTCCCGTGGTCCTCGGGCTCGTCTACGGCTACTGGGCCGCGGCCAACCGGCGCTCCGGCGGCGAGATCACCGGCTGGAACATCCTGTTCGGCTTCGCCACCGCGCTCGCGTTCATCGTGCTCTGCATCGCTGTGGCGATCCTGGCCCCGCGACTGAAGCGGGAACTGCACTCACTGACGAAGTCCGCCTTCGCCGGCGGGGCATTCGGGTTCCTCTACAGCCAGACGGGGGCGAGCGTGCTGCGCTCGACGGTGATGAGCCTGCTCATCACGGCCGCCATCTTCACGGTGTTCTTCTACCGCTACTACACACACGAGGACGCCGAGGGAAACCCCCTCCCCCGCTGACCCGAACTGCGCACGCGTGGGCCCCGGCACAGCCTGCCGGAGCCCACGCGCTCCCCTGTTTCCCTTCCCCCGGTCACCAGTTGGTGTGGACGAAGGCGGCGCTCGCCCATGCCTGGACGCCGACGAGCCGGTACCAGTACGGGTTTCCGTTGACACTCTGTCCGACGACCCGGCAGTCGATACGGACCTGACTGCCCGGTGCCAGCCGTGCGACGACGTGCGAGTGGACGGTCGGCGACTGCCTCACGTCAAGCTTCGTCGCGGAGACGACAGTGCCCCAGATCGGACCGGAGGATCCTCCGCTGCCGGCGTGTGCCGTGCCGCCCACCGTCGAGACGGCGAGACTTCCGCCGGTCAGCAGGGCCACGGCCAGGGTCCGCAGGGCCGGAGTGGTGCGCATGATCGGCCTCCTTCTCCCCAGAACCATGAGACACCCGATCGGGTGAACCCTCCACCGGAGAGCGCCCTCGTATGCAGCCACCGAGGTGGCGCACCGGGCCAGGAGGCCGTTGCCTAAAGATGTGCGCCCGCGGCAGCGCGCCCCAAAGGGGCGCGGGGAACTGCGCGACCAGCCACCACGAACCCGCAGACGAGGTGTTCCACGTGCTCCAAGTCGCAGCCTTCTGGCTCCCCCTGGCGGCCACCGTGTCCGCCATCACCGGCATCGCAGTCGCCGCCTACCGCCGCCGCGCACTCACCGCCACCGCCCTCGGCACCGCACTCGGCGGCGCGCTCCTCGCCCTGACCGTCGAGATCGGCCGCCGCCTAACCCTCGCCGGCCTGCCCAAGGACGCCCACCACCCAGCCACGAGCACCGTCTACGACGCCCTCACCACCACCCTGCGCACGGTCTCCTGGCTCCTGGTCGCCCTGGGCCTCACCGTGGCCCTCACATGCCACCTCGTACGACGTCGGCGAGCGTCCGCAACGCCCGCTCCAGATCCGGCTCAGGAACGGACGCGAGCCCGAGCCTGACCGCGTCCGGCGTCCGCGCCGGGTCCACGGCGAACGCGGGCCCGGGTGTCACCGCGATCCCGTGCTCGGCCGCCGCGGCCGTGAACGTGTCCGCACGCCAGGGCGCGGGCAACTCCCACCAGGCGTAATAGGCGCGAGGATCGGACCGTATGCCGAACCCGTCGAGGTGCCGGGCGACGAGCCGCTGCCGACGCGCGGCATCCTCCCGCTTCCCCTCGACCAGCCGCGCCACCGTCCCGTCCCCGCACCACCGCACGGCCGCCTCCAGCGCGAACCGCCCCGCACTCCACCCCCCGGACCGGATCGCGGCGGCCACAGCCTCCACCCGATCCCGCGGTACGACGAGAAAACCCACGGTGAGCCCGGGCGCGACGCGCTTGGACAGCCCGTCGACGACGTGGGTCAGCTCGGGGGCGTGCACGGCGAACGGCTCGGCATCACTGAGGAAGGACCAGATGCGGTCCTCCACGACAGGAATCCCCAAGTCACCCACGACACCCGCGAGTTCGCGCCTCCGCGCCTCATCCACCGTCACCGACGTCGGATTGTGCAGCGTCGGCTGCAGATAGAGCGCGGACAGGCGGGCCGTGCGATGGGCGGCGGCGATCGACTGGGGGAGCGGGCCGCGTTCGTCGGCGGCGAGCGGCACCAAGGTGACGCCGAGCCGCCCCGCGATCTCCTTGACCAGCGGATACGTCAACGGCTCGACACCGACCCGACCACCGGGCCGGACCAGGGAGGCAAGAGCGGCGGCGATGGCCTGACGGGCGTTGCCCGTGAAGAGCAGTTGGGCAGGGGCAGGCCGCCAACCCGGGGTGGCGAGCAGGCCGACCGCCGCCTCCCGTGCCGGAGCCGTACCGGTGGCCGCCGCCGGACGCAGGGCCTCCGTCAGAACATCGGGGCGCAGGAGCGGGGCGAGAGCGGGGGCGAGCAGCTCCGACTGGCCCTGCGCGGAGGGGTAGTTGAGCTCCAGATTCACGGGCGCGGCAGTCGCCGCTTCCACGAGCTGACGGCCGTACGACATGACAGGCGTCGCCCGGACGAACGTACCCCGGCCGACCTCCCCCACGACCAGGCCCCGGCGTACGAGTTCGCCGTACACCCGCCCGGCCGTGGACCCGGCGATCCCGCGGCGGCGCGCGAACAGGCGCTGCGGAGGCAGCCGTTCGCCGGGGCCGAGCCGGCCGGCGGTGATGTCGTCGGCGATGCGGTCGGCGAGACGCCGGTAGTCGTCCACTCAACTCCCTCCCAGGATTGCACCGAGGACAAAGATCTTATTGCACCGAGGAGTTGACCGGATCTAGGGTCATCCACATGGCACCCTTCCTCACATACGAGGACAAAGGAGCGGATACCTCCCTGCTCCCCCTCGTCCTCATCCACGGCCACCCCTTCGACCGCACGATGTGGACCCCGCAGACCGAGGCGTTCTCCGCCTCCCGCCGGGTCATCGCCCCCGACCTGCGCGGTTACGGCGCCTCCCCGGTGGTCCCCGGCGTCACCCCCCTCTCCGACTTCGCCCGCGACATCGAGGCGCTGCTGGACGAGCTGAAGGTGCGGGAGTTCGTCCTGGCCGGCCTCTCGATGGGCGGCCAGATCGCGATGGAGTGCTACCGCCTCTTCGGCGAGCGCATCCGGGGCCTGGTCCTCGCGGACACCTTCCCGGCGGCGGAGACGGCGGAGGGCAAGGTGATCCGCAACGAGATGGCGGACCGGCTGCTGGCCGAAGGCATGCGCGGATACGCCGACGAGGTGCTGGAGAAGATGGTCGCGCCGTACGCCTCACCGCAGGTCAAGGCCCACGTCCACCGCATGATGACGGCGACGCCCCCGGAAGGCGCGGCGGCAGCCCTGCGCGGCCGCGCCGAACGCCCCGACTACCGCACCCTGCTGACCCACGTCACCGTCCCGACGCTGGTCGTCGTCGGCGCCGACGACACATACACACCGGTCACGGACGCGGAGGCGATGCACGCGGCACTGCCCGACTCGACGCTCAGGGTCGTCGAGGGGGCGGCCCACATGCCGAACCTGGAACGCCCGGCTGAATTCAACGAGGTGCTGGGGCAGTTCCTGGTGTCGGTGGACGACTGCGCGACCTCCTGACGCCTCCCGGGTGTCAGTAGGTCCTCGCCACGTTCAGCAGGGCGATGAGCAGCGCGCAGGTGACCGCCACCCCCTGGACGCCCTTCGCCCAGCCGGGCGCCGGCTCACCCCTTTTGATCGCCGAGCGTATGGCCGGAAAGGCGACCACCAGCCCGACCAGGGCGAAAGGCGCAAGCAGCAGGGTCAACCAGTCGACCTGTACGGGTGTCATCTCGGATCTCCCTCTCCCACTCGATGACCGGCGCCACATCATGCGCGCGCGCCCTCGGGACCCCTCCCACTCGGTGCAACCTCCCCCGCACCGCTCCCGTCTTTTGTGAGGGAGGATTCGGCCACCCCACCCGCGAACGAAAGGCCGGGAATTGGACACCGAGGTTGCCGAGTGGACCGCTTCCGGTGACGGGCGCGAGCGACGGACCTCGCGGCGTCCCGGCGTCGGGTTCGCCGTGCTGCTGTTCGCCGGAGTCAGTGTCGTCGTGGGCTGCCGGCTCGCCGACACCGACGCCATCACGCCCGTCCCGCAGGTCCTCGCCTTCCTGCCCTGGCTGCTCGTGCCCACGGGTCTCGGGCTGCTGCTCACCGTGCTCGCGCGGTGGTGGGTCGGGGCGGTGTGGGGCGTCGTCCTGCTGGGTCTGCTGGCGTGGTTCATCGAGCCGTACGGCAAGAGCGCCCAGCCGACCGGACCCGTCCTCGCCTCGTTCCGTGTGCTCACCTCGAACGTCGAGTTCGGGCAGGCCACCGACGCCCTCGTCGAGACCGTACGACGCGACAAGCCGGACATCGTGTTCGTGGAGGAGTGCGACGTCGCCTGCGACACGGTGCTCAAGCGCGACCTGGCCGCCGACTATCCGCACCGTGAGGCCGTGATCGCCGGTGGCTCCGAGGGGTCGGTCATCCTCAGCCGCTTCCCGCTCCAGGGCACGGACGGCATCCCCGGCACGCTGGCGATGCCCGGCGCCGTCGCCGACGTGCGCGGGCACGACGTACGGCTCCAGCTCGCGCACCCCATGCCGCCGTTGCCCGGGCAGACGGACGTATGGCGCCGGGAGCTGGGCGCCCTGCGCGACTACGTGAGCGCCGACGAGCAGACCCCCACCATCCTGGCCGGTGACTTCAACGCCTCCCAGGACCACGCCGCCTTCCGCCGCATCCTGGACGCCGGTCTGCGCGACGCGGCCCGGCTCACCGGCGACGACCGCACGCCGAGCTGGCCGACCCGGACGACACCGACGTTCGGCACCCAGATCGACCATGTGCTGCTGTCCCCGGACTTCTCCGCGCGCACGGCCCGCTTCCTGGACCTCGCCGACACCGACCACCGGTCGCTGCTGGTCGACGTCACGCTCCACCAGCGGGGATGAGGTTGTCAGGGGCGAACATAATGGGGCCATGTCCCGAGAGTTCCCCATCGGCCTGACGCCCCCCGACTGGCTGGTCCGGAACCTCCGGTCCGTACCGGCGCCCGTCAACCGGTCCGCCGTCGCCCGCGCCGCCCTCGCCATGGCCCTGCCCCTCGCCATCGGCCTCGCCGTCGACCGGCCCGCCTACGGCGCCCTCGCCTCCATGGGCGCGCTGTCGGGAGTCATCGGCGACACCGCCGACGCCTACCGGATGCGGATCCTCAACATCGCCGTCCCGCAGCTCTTCGGCGCCGTCGGTATCACCCTCGGCTCGCTGGTCTTCGGCCACGGCTGGCTCGCGGTCGCCGCCGTCACCGGCGTCGCGCTCGTCTCCGGGATGATCTCGACGATCGGCGCGGTCGCCTCCGTATCGGGACTGCTGCTGCTCCTCAACTCCGTGGTGGGGGCGGGCCTGCCGATGCCGGGCGAGTGGTGGCTCGCGCCGGCGCTGATGTCCGGTGGCGGGCTCCTCGTGCTGCTGCTCGCGCTGCTGGCCTGGCCGCTGCGGGGCGGGGTGCCGGAGCGGACGGCGGTCGCGGACACCTACCGGACGGTGGCCGAACTGCTGGCGGCGACCGGTGATCCCGACGCGTACGACACCGCCCGCCACTCCGTCACGCAGTCGCTGAACCAGTCGTACGACCTCGTCCTCGCCCGGCGCACCCGCCACCACGGCCGCAGCCCCGAACTCACCCGGCTGCTCGCCCAGTTGAACGCCATCACGCCCGTCGTGGAGGCCGCCCCCGCGGCCCACCTGACCGGAGAGCCGCTCCCGCCCGAGATTCCGTCAGCGGTCCGGCACGTCGCGGAGGCCATCGACACCGGTTACACCGGCCCGATAGGGCTCGACCTGCCGGCGGCCGTGAGCGAGACGAACCGCGCCATGGACCACGCCGTGCGCCACGCGGCCTCCGTCGTCGCCGCCCCGGACATCGACCCCCACGGCATCGACGACCGCCTCGGCCGCCCGGCCGCCCTCCGCATCCGCGCCGCCCAGGCCGGACGGAACGTGATCCTGTCCGCCACCTCCTGGCGCTACGGCCTGCGCCTGGCCCTGTGCATCGGCCTGGCCCAGGTCCTCGTGTCGATCATCACGGTCCCGCGCTCCTACTGGGTGGCACTGACCATCACCTTCGTCCTCAAGCCCGACTTCGGATCGGTCTTCTCACGCGCGCTGCTGCGGGCCCTCGGCACGGTCGCCGGACTCGTCGTCGCGGCGGCGGTGCTCTCCCAGGTGCCGCGAGGCTGGTGGGACGTACCGGTGATGCTGCTGCTCGCCCCGCTGATCCCCGCCCTCACCCCGCGCGGCTACGGCTATCAGACCGCCGCCATCACCCCGGTGATCCTCCTCCTCTCCGACGTCCTCAACCGCCAGGGAACGGGCCTGCTGCTGCCCCGCCTCGTCGACTCCCTCATGGGCTGCGCGATCGCGCTGGTCGCGGGCTACCTGCTCTGGCCGGAGAGCTGGCACGTACGCGTGGGCGACCGCCTCGCGGACGCGGTGTCGGACACGGCGGCGTATGTGGAGGCGGCCTTCGGGAAGGGCGAGGACCCCGCCGCCCGCGCCCGCATGCGCCGCCGCCTCTACCGCGACCTCTCCGTCATCCGCACGGAGTTCCAGCGCGCGCTGACCGAACCCCCACCCACCGGCCGCCGCGCCGCCGCCTGGTGGCCCCTGGTCGTCGCCGTGGAACGAATCGTCGACGTGACGACGGCGGCACGGGTGCGGGTGAAGCACGGCGCGAACCCTCCCTCGGCCGCGGAGGTCGCTCAAGTGACCTTGCAACTCCAGGAGTTGGCCGAAGGCCTGCGAGAGGCCGACGTCCTGTACGAGGTCCGCACCGACCTGACCGGCCCGTCGGAAAGCGTCCTGGAACCACTCCGCCAGGAGGTGGCGGCAGCCAGAGCGATCGCGTCCCCGCACTGACCGCGACGGCGGCCTGGTCAACTCCACGCAGGCGGTGAATCGTTACGTCGTTCTCGTGCGAGTGACGCAGGGCGAGTTCGGGAGGGCGTACAGGTAATGATCAATCCTGTTCAACCGCCCTCCCGATAAGGGGATTTTCCATGCGTCGCACCGCCTCCGTCCTCCTCGGCACCCTGGCCCTCGCCGGCGCCGCCGCCCCGGCCGCCACCGCCGTGCCGGACCCGTCGGCCGCCGTCACCTGCCTCACCGAGGCTCCGGGCACCGTCACCGGACTCGTCGACCCGGCCGCCCTGCTCGACCCCACCGCCCTCGCGGCCCCGGCCGAACTCCCGGCCGTGAACTGCGTGACGGCTCCCTGATCTGCACGAACAAACGGATGCGGGCCGCTCCCCTGAGGGGAGCGGCCCGCATCCGTATGCGTACGGGTTGCGTACGGGTGCGATCAGACGCCGATGTCGCAGCCGTCCTTGCGCCACACCGCCACGACCGCCGGGCGGACGTACTTGCCGGGTCCGTCGGGCCAGGTGCTGGCCGGCTTCTCCACGGTGGCGCCGTCCTTCTCGCCCGGGTGCTGTACGGCGACCAGAACGCGCCGGTCCTGGATGACCGGGCCGCAGGTCTCCGCGCCGATCGGCATCGTCGCGAACTGCTTCAGCTCACCGCGCCGGTCACCGCGCGTAGCTACGCCGAACAGACCGTCGTGGTAGCCGAGCTGGGCGCCGTCGGTGGAGATCCACAGGTTGCCGTACCGGTCGAAGGCGACGTTGTCCGGGCAGGAGATCGGGCTGACCTTGTTCTTCGGGAACCCGGCGAAGTAGGTGGCCGGGTCGTTCGGGTCGCCCGCGACCAGGAACAGCGACCAGGCGAACTTGGTGCTGTCGGCGCGGTTCCAGCGCTCGGTCAGCTCCAGGACGTGCCCGTGCTTGTTGGCGTTGCGCGGGTTGGCCTCGTCCGCCTTGGCGTTCGTGCCGGTACCGCGGTTGGTGTTGTTGGTGAGGGCGACGTACACCTTGCCGGTGTGCGGGTTGGGCTCGATGTCCTCGGGCCGGTCCATCTTGGTGGCGCCGACCTTGTCACCGGCGAGGCGCGTGAAGACGAAGACCTCGTCGGCGGTCATGCCCTCGACGTGCGAGACGGCACCCTTCGCCGTGGCGGTGGCCAGCGGGATCCACGTACCGCTGCCGTCGAACTCGCCGTCGCTGGGGAGCTTGCCGGTGCCGTCGATCTCGATGGCGGGCGAGTCGCCGCTGAGCTTGGCGACGTACAGCGTGCCCTCGTCGAGCAGCGAGAGGTTGTGCTCGCGCACCGCCCTGCTCGACCCCTTCTTCATCCGCTTGCTGCCGACGAACTTGTAGAAGTAGTCGAAGCGCTCGTCGTCACCGGAGTAGACGACGGGACGGCCGTCGTCCGTGAGCCGCACGGTCGCGCCCTCGTGCTTGAAGCGGCCCAGCGCGGTGTGCTTGCGCGGCTTGGAGGTGGGGTCGTACGGGTCGAGCTCGACGACGTAGCCGAAGCGGTGCACCTCGTTGGGCTCCTGCGCGACGTCGAAGCGCTTGTCGAAGAGCTCCCACTTGCGCTCGGTGGCGGTGGTGCCGATGCCGTACCGCTTGTCCGTCGCCCGGCTGCTGTTGGCGAAGTACTGGTTGAAGTTCTCCTCGCCGTGCAGCGTGGTGCCCCACGGGGTGGTGCCGCCGGCGCAGTTGTTGAGGGTGCCGAGCGCCTTGGTGCCGGTCGGGTCGGCGGAGGTCTTCAGCAGGTCCGAACCGGCGGCGGGGCCAGTGATCTTGAACTCGGTCGTCGCGGTGACGCGACGGTTGAGCGGGTGCCGGGGCACGGGCTTGAGCTTGCCGGTCTTCCGGTCGCCCTCGACGACGACGGCGGACAGACCGTGGGCGGCCCACGCGATCTCGACCTGCTCCCTGGTCGGGTTGGCGGCGTCGTAGCCACGGAACATGAGCACCTCGTCGGTGTACTCATGGTTGGCGACGAGGATCTGCCGGTTCCACTCACCCGGGAGGGGCAGCAGCGCGAGGAAGTCGTTGTTGTACCCGAACTGGCCCGCCTGCGCCTTGGCGGTCTGGTTGTCCGGGTCGAAGGCCGGGGCGCCGCGCAGGATGGGCTCGCCCCAGCGGATGACGACGTTCTGGGCGTAGCCGTCGGGAACGGTCACCACGTCGTTGGTGTTGGGGGCGACAGCGGTGAAACGAAGCCCGCGCGCGCCCTTGGAGGAGCCGAAGGTGGACGTCGTCTGAGTGGCGGCGGCGGCCTCCGGGGCCGCGGCGGCGGTCACGGCGGTGCCCGCGGCGGCGGCCACCGTGACGACGGCGGCGGCCTGCATCACCGAACGGCGGCTGAGGGCGCCCTGGATGACGTCGCCGACGTATTCGTTGGTGGTGGTGTTGGGCACCTCGTGGAAGCAGGCGTTCCCACACCGGTACAAACAGGTCATGGCCGACCGGCCACCGGGATGCGAATCGGACGGCGTTCTGACGAGCGGGAGCGGAATGCGCACTTTGTTTTCCCCTTGCTTCCCCTTGTAACCAGCGTGACGGACGGTAGGCGCATGTTTGTGCGGGAGCGGGGCGACACGGTGAACTAAAGGTGAACTGGAGGTGCCTGTACGTTCGTTACGTTCGTGGCGGATATTCGACCGGTCCGGCCCTTGACTCAGGACATCCCGCCGACCCTGCCCCTCCCGAAGATCACCATCCGGGGCGGCTAACCTTACGTGTCCGTCCTGGCCAGGGATTAGCGGGCATCAACTCACGCGAAGGGTTGCGTACATGGGCATTCTCACTCTCCTGCGGAACGCGTTCGGCCGCAGCCGAAAGGCCCGCACGGCCGAAGCAGAGGGTGCGACACCTTCGCAGACACCGGAACCGACGGTCCCCTCCCCCTCCCCCGAACCGACCCCCACCCCACCCCCCACGGCTTCCATCCCGGAACCCCGCCCTTCCACACCGGACGACTCCGAGCACGACTTGGTCTCAGCCGCCTTCGACAAGGTGACGGTGCCGGGGCCGGCGGGAGAGAAGGGGGAGACGGGGGACACGGGGGAGACGGGGCTGGATGAGCCGAGGGCCGAGACACCGACGGCCGACGAGCCGGTTGTCGAGGCACCGGTGGCTGAGACGCCGGTTGTCGACGAGCCGGTGATCGAGGAGCCGGGGACAGAGGCCCCGGCGGCCGAGGAAGCGGTGGCCGAGACGCCGGCTGTCGACGAGCCCGTGATCGAGGATCCGGTATCCGAGACCCCGGCCGCCGAGGAACCGGTGGTGGAGCAGCCGCCGGTCGTCGACGAGCCCGTGGCTGACGAGCCGGTGGCCGAGGAACCGGTGGCGGTCGCTGATGAGCCGACGGTGGAGCCGGAGCCCGTAGCTGACGAGCCGGTGGCCGAAGTGGCAGTGGTCGAAGAGCCGGCCGCCGAGGAGAAGGCCCCCGAGCCGACCGTGGACGAGCCGGTCGCCGAGGAGCCGAAGGCGGTCGTCGCAGACGCCGGCCCGGAGTCCGAGCCTGCCGCTGCCACCGAGGTGGCTCCCGACGCCGAGCCGACCCCCGTCGCCGCCCAGGCGGACAAGCCCGCGGCCGCCGACGGCGATCAGGCCCCACAGGGGCCACCCGCACCCGCCCACGAACCCGCCACGGGTGGTGCGGGTGGGAACGACGAGGCCGAAGGCGAAGCCGAGGCCGTAGACGACGCCCCGCTGCCGCAGGCAACCCGTGCGGGTGGGAACGACAAGGCCCAAGGCGAAGCCGAGGCCATGCCCGCCACCCTCCTCACCGCCTACAACGCCGCCCGCGAAACCCTCACCACCCGCAACCTCACCGGCACGACTGCCAAGGTCTACCTCGTCCTCGACCGCTCCGCCTCCATGCGCCCGTACTACAAGGACGGCTCCGCCCAGGCCCTCGGCGAGCAGGCCCTCGCCCTCGCCGCCCACCTCGACCCCGAGGCCAAGGTCCACGTCGTCTTCTTCTCCACGGAACTCGACGGCACCGGCGAACTCACCCTCACCGACCACGAGAACAAGATCGACGACCTGCACGCAGGGCTCGGCCGCATGGGCCGTACCAGCTACCACACGGCCGTCGAAGAGGTCATCAGCCACTACGAGAAGTCCGCCACCACGGACCCCGCACTCGTGATCTTCCAGACGGACGGTGCCCCGGACGCCAGGACCCCCGCCACCCAGTCCCTCACGGACGCGGCGAAGAAACACCCCGCCGTCTTCTTCTCCTTCGTCGCCTTCGGCGATCCGGAGAACAAGGCCTTCGACTACCTCCGCAAGCTCAAAACGGACAACACGGCCCACTTCCTGGCCGGCGAAACCCCACGCGAGCTGACCGACCAGGAGCTCTACGAAGGCGTACTGGCGAACTGGCGCCCGTAGCCCCCTCGTAGAATCTCCCGCACGACGACCGACAGGGCCCGGCTCACCCCGGGCCCTGTCCCCGTAATCCCGTAATCCCCCACTCGTAATCGATGTGAGTCGATCTCCCCAGGGCCAGTACGATTTCGACCATGGCGGCCACTGGATCCGAGAAGCAGGGCGGGAAGGCGTACTACGTCTCCACCCCCATTTATTACGTCAACGACGCTCCTCACCTGGGCCACGCCTATACGACCGTCGCAGGCGACGTGCTCTCGCGCTGGCATCGTCAGCGCGGTGAGAAGGTGTGGTACCTCACCGGCACGGACGAGCACGGTCAGAAGATCATGCGCACCGCGGAGGCGAACGGCGTCAGCCCGCAGGAGTGGGCCGACAAGCTCGTCACCGAAGCCTGGAAGCCCCTCTGGGAGCATCTGGAGATCGCGAACGACGACTTCATCCGTACGACGGAGAAGCGTCACACGGACCGCGTCCAGGAGTTCGTCCAGGATCTCCACGACAAGGGCGAGATCTACAAGGGCGGCTACGAGGGCCCGTACTGCGTGGGCTGTGAGGAGTACAAGCTCCCCGGCGACCTCATAGAGGCCGAGGACGGCACGAAGCTGTGTGCCATCCACAAGAAGCCGGTGGAGATCCTCAAGGAGGAGAACTACTTCTTCAAGCTCAGCGAGTACGGCGAGAAGCTCCTCGCCCACTACGAGGCCAACCCCGGCTTCATCCAGCCCGAGTCGGCCCGCAACGAGGTCGTGAACTTCGTCCGCCAGGGCCTCCAGGACCTCTCCATCTCCCGTTCCACCTTCGACTGGGGCGTCCCGGTCCCGTGGGACGACAAGCACGTGATCTACGTGTGGATCGACGCGCTGCTGAACTACGCGACGGCGGTCGGCTACAACGAGAACCCGGAGAAGTTCGAGAACACCTTCCCCGCCGACGTACACCTGGTCGGCAAGGACATCCTCCGCTTCCACGCGATCATCTGGCCCGCGATGCTGATGGCGCAGGGTCTGCCACTGCCCGGCAGGATCGTGGCCAACGGCTGGCTGATGGTCGGCGGCGAGAAGATGTCGAAGTCGAACCTGACGGGCATCAAGCCACAGGACCTGACGTCCCACTTCGGCGTGGACGCGTACCGCTGGTACTTCCTGCGCGCTATCGCGTTCGGCCAGGACGGCTCGTTCTCCTGGGAGGACTTCTCCGCCCGCTACACGAGCGAGCTGGCGAACGACTACGGCAATCTCGCCTCACGCGTGGCCGCGATGGTCGGCAAGTACTTCGGCGGCGCGCTGCCGGAGGCGACGGCCGTGGGCGAGGCCGAGAAGGCCGTTCAGGGCGGACTGGCCAAGGCGGTGGCCGAGGCGGACCGCCGTATCGGCGACGACCTGGACTTCCAGGGCGGCATCCTGGCGATCTTCGACTTCGTGAAGCAGGTCAACGGCTACATCACGGAGCAGGAACCGTGGAAGGTGGCCAAGGACCAGTCTGAAGACGGCCAGGCCCGCCTGGCGACGATCCTCTACACGGCCGCGGAGTCGCTCCGCGCGGTGGCGGTCCTGCTCAACCCGGTCATGCCGGACACCTCTCAGAGGCTCTGGGACTCCCTCGGCGCGGACGCCGTCCTCGGCGCGCTCCCCGACCAGACGCTCGCCGACGCCGCCGTCTGGGGCCGGCTCCCGGCGGGCGCGACGATCACCAAGGGCGCGGTGCTCTTCCCACGCCTGGAGGAGAAGCCGAGCTCGTAGTACGTACTGTGTACGTACTACGAGCACATGACGGGGTCCTCAGGACTCGGGCACGGGCTCGGCCAGCCAGACGGTCGACTGGCCCGTACGGCGAGCGACGGTCTCGAAGTCCCAGTCGTGGTGGAGCAGGGTCAGGCCCGACAACTCGGCTGTGGCGGCGATGAGCAGGTCCACCGGTCCGGCCGAGCGGTGCTCACCGTTGTCGGTGAGAAGCTGCTGAACCTCGCGAGCGCGCTGATAAATGCCGTCGGGCATCAGAGTCCAGCTGAACAGCTGCCGCAGCTCCTCCTGAATGCCCTCGCGATCCGCTCGCCCGCGAGCGGAGAAGAGGATCTCCAACTCGGTCAGATCGCACAGCGCGACCAGCCCGTTGTCGAGCACTTGCTCCCAGTCTGCGTCGTACGCATCGCTGCTGAGCAGACGCACGGCGGCCGAGGTGTCGATCAGATACGAGAGATCACTCACCGGCGGTAGTTCCTCTTGTCCAGAAGGATGTCGAAGTCACCACGCGCCCCCCTCTCACGGAGCTTGGCCAGCGCTATGGCCCGGCTGCGCCGCTTGGCGACTTCCAACAGCGCGGTGTTGACGGTGTCCTTCTTGGTCTTCGTGCCCAGCAGCTCCTGGGCTTCCGCCAGAGCTTCGTCGTCGACCTCGATGAGCAACTTCGACATGACGCACCCCTCCCGTTCAGGCGTTCTATACGATACGCAAGGACAGTATATATTCAAGGCATCGCGATCGTCCCGGTCGACTACGATTTCAAGGTTCGTAGGACCCTCACCCCACGCAGCAAGTCTGGAGCAGCCCGCAATGGCTCGACACCTCATCACCAGCGCCCTTCCGTACATCAACGGGATCAAGCACCTGGGCAACATGGTGGGGTCCATGCTCCCGGCGGACGTCTACTCCCGGTACCTGCGCCAGCGCGGTCACGACGTCCTCTACATCTGCGCGACGGACGAACACGGCACGCCCGCCGAGCTGGCCGCGAAGGAGGAGGGCCTCCCGGTCGACGAGTTCTGCGCGCGGGCGCACGACCAGCAGAAGGCGATCTACGACGGCTTCAACCTGGCCTTCGACTACTTCGGCCGCAGTTCCTCCCCGCAGAACCGCGAGATCACCCAGGAGATCGCCCGCGAGCTGAAGGCGAACGGCTTCATCGAGGAACGGGCCATCCGCCAGGTGTACTCGAACACGGACGGCCGCTTCCTGCCGGACCGCTACATCATCGGCACCTGCCCGCACTGCGGCTACGACAAGGCCCGCGGCGACCAGTGCGAGAACTGCACGCGCGTCCTGGACCCCACCGACCTGATCGACCCGCGCTCCGCGATCAGTGGCAGCAGCGACCTGGAGATCCGCGAGACCAAGCACCTGTTCCTCCTCCAGTCGGCCCTGGCCGGCGAGGTCGAGGCATGGGTCGACGAGCGCGCCGACAACTGGCCGATCCTGGCGTCCTCCATCGCCCGCAAGTGGCTCACGGAGGGCCTGCACGACCGCGCGATCACCCGCGACCTCGACTGGGGCGTCCCGGTCCCGGCGGACACCTGGCCCGACCTCGCCGCCGACGGCAAGGTCTTCTACGTCTGGTTCGACGCCCCGATCGAGTACATCGGCGCGACGAAGGAGTGGGCAGACGCCGCGCGAGACACAGACCCGACCGGCAACCGCGACTGGCGCTCCTGGTGGTGGAAGTCGGACGCGGACGTCCGGTACACGCAGTTCATGGGCAAGGACAACGTCCCCTTCCACAGCGTGATGTTCCCGGCGACCCTGCTGGGCACCCGCGCGCCGTGGAAGAAGGTCGACGTGATCAAGGCCTTCAACTGGCTGAACTACTACGGCGGCAAGTTCTCCACGTCGCAGCGGCGAGGCGTCTTCACCCACGACGCCCTGGAGATCCTCCCCGCCGACTACTGGCGCTACTTCATGATGGCCAACGCCCCGGAGTCGGACGACTCGTCCTTCACCTGGGAGCACTTCACGGCCACGGTGAACAAGGACCTGGCGGACACCCTCGGCAACTTCGTCAACCGCGTCCTCTCGTTCTCGAAGAAGCGCTTCGGCGACGAGGTCCCGGCGGGCACGGAGCCCGGCGAGGCGGAGGCGAAGCTCGGCGCGGAGATCGCCCGCCTGCTCACCGAGTACGAGGAGCAGATGGAGGCCATCCAGTTCCGCAAGGCGGCGGCCGCCCTCCGCGCCCTGTGGTCGGCCGGCAACTCGTACCTCGAGGAAAAGGCCCCCTGGCTGGAGATCAAGACCGACAAGGAGGGGGCGGCGCTCACCCTCCGCACGGCGATGAACCTGATCCACCTCTACGCGGTGGTCTCGGAGCCCTTCATCCCGACGACCTCGGCCGCCATGCGCCAGGCGTTCTCCCTGACGGACGACACGGCGACCTGGGTGAGCACCGACGAGGCGAAGGCGCTGAACTCGGTCCCCGCCGGCACCCCCTTCACCGTCCCCCCGGTCCTCTTCGCCAAGCTCACGGACGACGACCTGGAGACGTACAAGGAGCGCTTCGGCGGCGAGTAGGGGTGAGAAAGGGGTGATCAACTCGCGGACGAAACGAGAAAGTTGCCCGAGCGGTCGATCCAGTGTGTGCCCTGCCCGCACGGCGCACACGTCACGACCGTATGGTCTGCGCCATGGCAGTACCTGAGGTCATCCCGATCGCCTACGAGCCACACGGCCGTACAGAGGCCATCGGTCGCTACGCGGACGGACAGTTCCTGGGGTCGGTCACCTGGGCCTTCCCCAAGGGCTTCCGCCTTGACGCGGGCTGGGAAGAGCACAAGCGGCTCTACGCGGCACTGCACACGTTCGACGCCAAGGGCATCTACCGCGACTCGCAGATCCTGTGCGCGGGCACCTGGGCCGAGCAGCAACGCACCCCGGCAGTCCTGCCCCGGGCCCGGGCCCACCTGGCGACCCTGCTCAGGGCCCTGCCCCGACGCACCTACACGGACATCGCGATCCGCCCCTTCCAACTCACCGTGGAAGGCGTCCTGTTCGGCCTGCTGACGGGAGAGGACGAGGGCGAACCCTGGGCCGAGCTCTACCCGGACCACCTCGGCTTCGGCCCGCCCTGGGACGGCCTGTACGACACCTGAGCGCGCTGTCGGCGCAACCCCCCGCTCCTCCCCGTGCGTCCACCCACCAGGCGACACAGCCAATCGAGTGGGGGTCCAGCCATGGCACTTTTCGGCAACGCGCACACCGTAGACCCGGCGACGGCACAGCAGGACTACGCCCGTCTGCTGGGCCAGGACGAGCAGGTGCATGCCGCGTACATGCTGATCCGCGACACGATCCTGCTCACGGACCGGCGGCTGATCCTGGTCGACAAGCAGGGCATCACCGGTAAGAAGGTGGAGTACCACTCCGTCCCGTACCGCAGCATCACCCACTTCTCCGTGGAGACCGCCGGCACCTTCGACCTCGACGCCGAGCTGAAGATCTGGATCTCCGGCACCCCGACCCCGATCGAGAAGACCTTCACCAAGGGCGTCGACATCTACGAAGTCCAGGCGATCCTCACCCACTTCGTGGCGCGGTAGGCGTACCGGTCAGCTTTACAATTCCCGCGGAATGCGGGTGCACGGACGGTGCGCCCGGGGGTGGAGGGGCTGGGATGGGAAACAGTGCGTCCAAGGGGGGCTGGAGAGCCGCCGCCGTGATCGCGGCGGCTCTTGTCGGGAGCGTGGTGCTCCCCGTCGGTCCGGCGGCCGCCGTGCATGGCGGTGTGCCGGGTGACTTCAATGGGGACGGCTACCGCGACGCCGTCCTGCCCGCGCCCGGCGCGAACGTGGCGGGCAAGGAGGCGGCCGGTGCCGTGGTCGTGCTGTACGGCTCGTCGTCGGGGCTTGCGACCGCCCGGCGGAAGACCCTCACGCAGAACACGACCGGGATTCCCGGGACGGCCGAGGCGTACGACAGGTTCGGCGCCGCCACCGCCACGGAGGACCTGAACCGGGACGGATACGCCGACCTGGTCATCTCGTCTCCCTACGAGGACACCAGCAAGGGCACCGACGCGGGTGCGGTGACCGTGGTGTGGGGCAGCAGGAACGGGCTGGCGGGCGGGACCGATCTGCCGACGCCATCGAGTGATCCGACGTACTTCGGACTCGACCTCGCCGCGCGCAGCGGCGGATCGGGCGGCAAGACACAGGTGTTGGCCGGCGGATACGACGGTTCCGTCCTTTTCAAGGGTTCGTTCAGCCGCAGCGGGAGCTTCGGGTCCGCCACCCTCAACCAGGACACCCCGTCTCTGGAGTCCGTCGCGCTCGGCGACCTCAACGGCGACACCACCCCGGACCGGGTCCTCATCAGCAGCCGCACGAGCGGACTGACCGGCGGCGAGATCTACCTGAACCCCAGCAGGTCCGGGCAGCCCCTCCAGCGGGGCAACGGCCTCATCTCCGCCACCGGCGACCTCAACGGCGACGGCTACGCGGACCTCGTGGTCGGCGACCCGGACGAGCCCGAAGTCGCGGGCGCGGACGGTGCGTCGGGCGGACGCGTCTCCGTCTGGTACGGATCGGCCACCGGCATCGCGCCCGACGCCACGCCCGTTCACCTCACGCAGAACACCGCCGGCGTGCCGGACACGAGCGAGAAGTACGACGCGTTCGGCGGCGCGGTGGCCGTGGCGGACCTCAACCGGGACGGACTGGCCGACATCGTGGTCGGCACACCGTACGAGAGCACCGGCGGCAAGAAGCGGGCCGGCCGCGTCACGGTGATCCCGGGCCGCGCCTCGGGCGCCCTGGGCAGTGGCTCGTACTCCTTCACCCAGGACACCTCCGGCGTGCCCAGCGCCTCCGAGACCGACGACTTCTTCGGGACCACGGTCTCGGCGGGCGATGTGAACAAGGACGGCCGGCCGGAGCTGTTCGTCGGTGCCTCGGGCGAGAACGACTCCACCGGCGCGGTCTTCATGCTCCCCGGCGGCTCCACCCACCCGACGGGCACCGGCAGCCGCGTGATCACAGGGCCCGCAGTGGGTCTCAACCAGCAGCACGGCACGCTGCTGGGCGGCGACGGGCTGCTCTGGGTGATCTGAGAGCAGCACGGCGACGGGAGCGCCCGGGACTTCACGTCCCGGGCGCTTTCGTGTCCGCGCGTGCGGAACTACAGCGACGTGCCTTCGTTCGTCGCCTCCGGGTCGACGCCGACCGTGATGGACGCCTGGACGCCCTTGGCGATGTTCTTCTTGTCGTACTTGAGCTTGAGGAGACCGCCGGTGGTGCCGGACTGGTCGTAGATGGTGTCCTCGGTGAGCGTGGTGCGTTCGGTCGTGGACGTGGAGTACGGCTCGACCTCGGCGGAGGCGAGGACGGACTCCTCGTCGAAGAAGAACTGGCCGGTGTGGCAGGTGGTGCCGCCCTCGTAACCGGCGTCGGTCCACTCGCCGTCCACGTGGACCTTGGTGTGGATGTGGACGCAGCGGCCCCGGTACCAGCCCGGGAAGATCGTCCGGAAGGTGACGAAGCCCTGCCGGTCGGTCCTCCAGGTGCCGCGCAGATAGCGCTCGTCGTCGGTCGGCTCCTCATGCACACCACCACCGCCGGTGCCGCCCGACGGAGCACCGGACGGAGCACCGGACGGCGGCTCGCCCGTGGGCGTGCCCGAGGGCGCGTCGGTGGGGGCGGTGCCGCCACCGCCCGTGGACGACGCCTCGTAGCCGGAGTAGATGCCCAGCGCGTCGCAGTGCCAGATGTCGACGGCCACGTTCTTCAGCGGCTTGCAGCTCTCCGCGTCGATCACCTTGATGCGGAGGGCCAGCGGGATGCCCTCCTTGTCCTCGGTGATGTCCGTACGGAGCTTGTCCGCGTCGATGTAGTAGGGGCCCTCGGTGGTTTCGGAGGTGAGCGTGTAGCAGGTCTCCGCCGAGGTGGAGCTCGCGGAGGCGCTCGCCCCGGCGCCCTTTCCGCTCTGGCCGGCATTTGCGGTCGCGGCCAGCGTGCCGCCGACGCCCACCGCGGCCACGGCCGCTCCACCTGC
The DNA here is from genome assembly GCF_036014015.1 of Streptomyces sp. NBC_00457. NCBI lineage: Bacteria > Bacillati > Actinomycetota > Actinomycetes > Kitasatosporales > Streptomycetaceae > Streptomyces > Streptomyces sp. NBC_00457. The sequence continues at coordinate 5,429,554 of NZ_CP107905.1, forward strand.
GACGACGACCTTGCGCCGGGTCAAGTCACGTTTGTGGGCTGGTGTGTTGATGTCGTTTCCCGTCATGCCCAGCACGCTAGGTAAGACGACTGTAAGGGGCATGGGAGCGGGCTGTGTCTGCCTGTGAAAGCTGAAGGGGCCCGGAACCGGTCACCGGTTCCGGGCCCCTTCAGGGCAGACGCCTACTTCTTCGCCTACTTCGGCTGCGGCTTCCGCACCGACAGGTGCAGTTCCTTCAGCCGCGCCTCCTCCAGCTCCGTCGGCGCGCCCATCATCAGGTCCTGGGCGTTGCCGTTGAGCGGGAAGGCAATGGTCTCGCGGATGTTCGGCTCGTCGGCCAGCAGCATCACGATGCGGTCGACGCCCGGTGCGATGCCGCCGTGCGGCGGGGCGCCGAAGCGGAAGGCGCGCAGCATGCCGGCGAACTTCTCCTCGACGGTCTCGCGGTCGTAGCCCGCGATCTCGAAGGCCTTCAGCATGATCTCGGGCTCGTGGTTCCGGATCGCGCCGGAGGACAGCTCGACGCCGTTGCAGACGATGTCGTACTGCCAGCCCAGGATGTCCAGCGGGTCCTGGGTCTCCAGGGCCTCCAGACCGCCCTGCGGCATGGAGAACGGGTTGTGCGAGAAGTCGATCGCGCCGGTCTCCTCGTCCTTCTCGTACATCGGGAAGTCGACGATCCAGCAGAAGCGGAAGACGTTCTCCTCGAAGTGCCCGGCGCGACGAGCGGCTTCCACCCGCACCGCGCCCATGATCTTCGAGACCTCGTCGAACTCGCCCGCGCCGAAGAACACCGCGTGGCCGGCCGACAGCGACAGGCGCTTCGTCAGCTCCGCGACGTTCTCCTCCGTCAGGAACTTGGCGATCGGGCCGGACAGCGAACCGTCCTCGGCGACCCGCACCCACGCCAGGCCCTTCGCGCCCTGCGAGACCGCGAAGTCACCGAGCTGGTCGAAGAACTTCCGGGGCTGCGCGGAGACGTCCGGCACCGGCAGGGCCCGTACGTGCTTGCCCGCGAAGGCCTTGAACTCCGAGCCCTCGAAGATGTCGGTGATGTCGACGAGCTCCAGCTGGGCGCGCAGATCCGGCTTGTCGGAGCCGTACTTCAGCATCGCCTCGCGGAACGGGATCCGCGGGAACGGCGAGGTGACGTGGCGGCCGTTGCCGAACTCCTCGAACAGCTCCGTCATCAGCTTCTCGACGGGCTGGAAGACGTCCTCCTGCTCGACGAAGGACATCTCGACGTCGAGCTGGTAGAACTCGCCCGGCGAGCGGTCCGCACGCGCGTCCTCGTCGCGGAAACAGGGCGCGATCTGGAAGTAGCGGTCGAAGCCGGAGATCATCAGCAGCTGCTTGAACTGCTGCGGCGCCTGGGGGAGGGCGTAGAACTTGCCCGGGTGCAGACGGGACGGCACGACGAAGTCGCGGGCGCCCTCGGGGGAGGTGGCCGACAGGATCGGCGTCGCCATCTCGTTGAAGCCCAGCGCCGTCATCTTGTGCCGGATCGCCGAGATGACCGCCGTACGCAGCAGGATGTTGCGGTGCATGCGTTCGCGGCGCAGGTCCAGGAAGCGGTACTCCAGGCGCCGCTCCTCGTTGACCCCGTCCTCCGTGTTGATCGTGAAGGGCAGCGGGGCGGCCGCGCCGAGCAGCTCGACCTCGGAGACCTCGACCTCGATCTCGCCGGTCGGCAGATCGGGGTTGATGTTCTCGGTGCCGCGGGAGACGACCTGGCCGTCGACCCGGACGGTGGACTCCTTGGAGAGCTTGTCCAGGGCCTCGTACGCGGGCGTGCCCGGCCGGGCGACCAGCTGGGTGATGCCGTAGTGATCCCGCAGATCGATGAAGAGGATGCCGCCCAGGTCGCGCCGATTGTGCAGCCAGCCGCTCAGCCGGACGTCGGTGCCGACGTCAGAGGCGCGGAGCTCGCCGCAGGTGTGGGACCTGTACCGATGCATCGTCGTTCATCCAGTCTTCGCGGATCGGGGGCTGTTTCACGTGAAACTCCACCAAGCCTACCGGGCACCCCAAGATCGCCTCCCACCCATTAATCGCCTCCCACCCATTCAACGATGAACAGCTTCGGTGGCAGTCACCGATCACCTCTCCCTACAGTGGGGCAATGCGCACTGGTGAGCCCCTGCCCGCCGTGGGGGAGGTTCTCGCCGCCCTCGCGACGGGACTGTGGCACTGGAACACCGCCACACGGCTGGTCACAGTCGACGCGGAGACGGCACGGCTGCTCGGGCTGCCCGCAGAGCGGTGCACCCTCAGCCAGGCCCAGGTGCGCGCCCGCCTGCACCCCGTGGACTGGAACGAGATCAGCGGCGTGATCCAGCTCGCCGTCGCCGAGGGCACGCTCGGCGAGGTGCGGGTGCGGATCATGGACGAGCGGGGCCAGATCATCCGGGTCGGCCGCAGCCGCTTCCACGCGTCCTTCGACCGCGAGAAGCGTTCGTACGAGGTGACCGGCTCCCTCCAGGAGGTCACCGACCCCTCGCCGGGCACCACCGCGGGGCGTGCGGTGACCGGGGACTGGCGGCGCTCCCGGGAGGCGTTCCTGCTGGACGCGGGCCGGGCGCTGGCCGAGGCGCGGTCGACGGCGGAGGTGCTGCGGGTCGCGGCCGGGCTGTCGATGCCGGGGTTCTCACCGGACGGTCTCGCCGTGTTCGGCGTGGAGGGGGACCGGCTGACGATCATCGGCCACCACGGTCACCAGCAGGGCGACGAGAGCCCCTTCTCGCACATGGCGCTGGACACCGACTACCCGGCGGCCGAGGTGGTCCGCACCGGCCGCGCCGTCTATCTGTCCACGCCCGAGGAGTACAAGACCCGCTACCCGGTCACCTGGCCGCTGGCCCAGAACTTCGGCCGTCAGTCGTGGGCGTTCCTGCCGCTGACCGTGGCCGGACGGACGATGGGCGCCTGGATGGCGGCCTTCGCCTACCCCGTCGCGTTCACACCGGACGAGCGGTCCGTGCTGACGACGGTGGCCCGCATGCTCGCGCAGGCCCTGTCCCGGGCCGGGCTCGCCGAGTCGGAGCGGGAGCTGACGGACGGCCTCCAGCGCTCGATGCTGCCGACGCTCGGCCCCGAGATACCGGGCATGAGCGTCGCCGCACGCTATGTGCCGACCGGCGGCGGCCTCCAGGTGGGCGGCGACTGGTACGACATGATCCCGCTGCCCTCCGGCCGGTTCGCGTTCGTCATCGGCGACGTCCAGGGCCATGACGTGCGGGCGGCCGGCCTGATGGGGCAGCTCCGGATAGCGCTCAGGGCGTACGCCTCCGAGGGCCACCGCCCCGACGCGGTGCTCTCCCGCGCCTCCCGCTTTCTGCACGGCATCACCTCCGACGGCGACGACCTGCGCTTCGCGACCTGCCTGTACGCCGAGGCCGATCCCGTGACCGGGACCCTGGACATCGCCCGCGCCGGGCACCCCGACCCGGCGATCCGGATGGCGGACGGCACGGTCATGGCGCGGCCCACGGAGGGCGGCCTGCCGCTCGGCATCGACCCGGACGCCGACTACCCGACGACCCGGTTCACCCTGGAACCCGGCGAGACCATGATGATCTGCACGGACGGCCTGATCGAGACCGGCGGGCACGACCTGGAGACCGGCTGGCTGCGGATCCGCGCCATCCTGGAAGAGCACAAGGGCGACCTGGAGGAACTCGCCGACTCCCTGGTCCAGGCGGTGCACGGCCCCTCCTCCCACTACACCACCGGCCCGCTGGCCGACCGCCGCGAGGACGACATCGCGCTGCTGCTGCTGTGCCGGCAGGGGGAGGGCTGCGGCTGCGAGGACACGGCGGTCGTCAAGCGTCCCACCGTTCGGCGCACGATGCTCTCGGTGGCCCAGGCCGAGCCCGAGCGGGTCGCCACCGCCCGCCAGCAACTCCGCGAGCTCCTCCACGACTGGGCCTCCCCCGACCAGGTCGACTCGGCCGTTCTGCTGCTGTCCGAGATGCTCACCAACGTCCTCGTCCACACCGACGCCGACGCCCTCCTCCTCGCCGAGATCACCGGCGAGGCCGGCATCCGCCGCCTCCACGTCGAGGTCACCGACACCAGCGACGACCTCCCCCACAAACGCCGCCCCGGCGAACTGGCCTCCTCCGGACGCGGGTTGATGCTCATCGAGCTGCTGGCGAACGCGTGGGGCGTCGACCCGCGCGGCGAGGGCAAGAGCATCTGGTTCGAGCTGTACGAGGAGCAGGGCGCGGCGCAGTAACGCCGGCCCCTACGCATCCGACGGCTCGGCACTCCCGTACCGCGTCCGCAGTTCCTGGACGACCCCGAAGGCCGCCGCGGTCAGCGGCACCGCCAGCAGCATGCCGAGGACACCGGCCACGGACGCCCCCGCGGTGATCGTCACCATCACCAGCGCCGGATGCATCTGCACGGTCCGGCTCTGGATCACCGGCTGGAGGACATGCCCCTCCAGCACCTGCACGGCGAGGACCACACCCAGCACCCACAACGCGATCACGAACCCGCGGTCGGCCATCGCGACCAGCACGGCGACGGCACCGGAGAGAAAGGCGCCCAGGTAGGGGATGTAGGCGCCGACGAAGACGAGCGCACCCAGCCCCACCGCCCCCGGCACGTCCAGGACCAGCAGTCCGACCGTGATGCACACGGCGTCGATCAGCGCGATGAAGGTCGTCCCGCGCATGAACCCCTCGACCGCCTCGAAGGCCCGCCGCGCCATGGCCTCGACGGTGTCGCCGGCCTCGCCCGGCACGACGGCACGCAGCGTGCCGGCGGCCTTGTCGGAGTCCCGCAGAAAGAAGAAGACGAGCAGCAGCGCCAGTACGGCCATGGCGATCGCCTCGCCCACCACACTGACCCCGCTGATCACCCCGGACGCGGCGGTCCCGCCGAACTTGGTGAGCAGTTCCCTCGCGTTGGACGCGAGGTCGTCCAGCGAGGTCCCGGCCGCCCCGAAGTGCTCGGCGAGCGACTCGGCCGCCTGCCTCAGCGAGGCGACGATCTGGTCCCCGGTGTCGATGAGCGCGGCGACCACGATGTACACGGCCCCGCCGACGACGGCCACGACCGCCACGCAGGTCACCGCGGCGGCCACAGACCGGTTGACCCGCGCCTTCACCAGCCGCCGGTGCATCGGCCCGAGCAGCGCGGTCCCGAGCAGCGCCAGCAGCACCGGCACGACGGCCGTACGGACCTCCACGACCAGCCGGATCCCGACATAGACCACCCCGGCAACCAACAGCACCACGGCACACCACGCCGCGAACCGGCGCACGGGGTCGGGAAGCAACTGCACACGTCCAGCGGACCACGCACGAGCCGGGCTGTCCTGCGCGGACAGCCCGCCCGGGTGACGGAGCGTCAGGCGCCGTGACCTGTTCGGTCAGGCGTCAGGGCCCTTTTCGGTCATGCCGTGCACGGCCGGGATGGTCCCGAGCCGGCCCTTCTGGAAGTCCTCGAAGGCCTGCTGGAGTTCTTCGCGGGTGTTCATGACGAACGGGCCGTAGTGGGCCATGGGCTCACGGATCGGCTGTCCGCCCAGGAGGACGACCTCCAAGTCCGGCGTGTGCGAGTCCTGCTGCTCGTCCGCACGGACGGTCAGCGAACCGCCGGCGCCGAAGACCGCCGTCTGGCCCAGCTGGACCGGGCGGCGCTCGGCACCGACCGAGCCCTTGCCCGCCAGCACGTACGCCAGCCCGTTGAAGTCCTCGCGCCAGGGCAGGGTGATCTCCGCGCCCGGCGCCAGGGTCGCGTGGATCATCGTGATCGGCGTGTGCGTGACGCCGGGACCGGCGTGGCCGTCCAGCTCACCGGCGATGACGCGCAGCAGCGCGCCGCCGTCGGGCGTGCTGAGCAGCTGGACGTTGCCGCCGCGGATGTCCTGGTAGCGCGGGGGCATCATCTTGTCCTTGGCCGGGAGGTTCACCCACAGCTGGAGGCCGTGGAAGAGACCGCCGGACATCACCAGGTGCTCCGGCGGGGCCTCGATGTGCAGCAGGCCCGCGCCCGCCGTCATCCACTGGGTGTCGCCGTTGGTGATGGTGCCGCCACCGCCGTTGGAGTCCTGGTGGTCGAAGATCCCGTCGATGATGTAGGTGACGGTCTCGAAGCCGCGGTGCGGATGCCAGGGAGTGCCCTTGGGCTCTCCCGGCGCGTAGTCCACCTCACCCATCTGATCCATCATGATGAACGGGTCGAGGTGGCGGTAGTTGATCCCGGCGAACGCCCGGCGCACCGGGAAGCCCTCGCCCTCGAAACCGCTCGGCGCGGTCGTGACGGCGAGTACGGGACGTGCCACGGCGTCGGCCGGGGCGGCCACGCGGGGCAGGGTCAGCGGGTTCTCGACGGTCACTGCAGGCATGTCGGTACCTCCTTGTGCGGCCAGTTTAGTTGAGCATTGAACTTCCTGCTACCCGGAACGACGAAAGCCCGGAGGACATTCCCTCCGGGCTCCGCCGTACGGGCCGCAGCCCGCGTCAGTTGCTGAAGTACAGGTACTTCCAGGACCCGTACGTCGTCGAGTTCACGGTGTCGCCGGACGAGCCGTTGACGTACACCGACCGCATCCGCGCCCGGATGCCCGACTCACCGGGTGCCTCGAGGGTGATGGCCGACTTCCCGTTCGTACCGATCGGGAAGTACTGCGACTCCGCCGAGTACCACGAGCCCTGGTAGTAGACCTGGAGGTCGAAGCGCTGCTGACGGCCCGGGTAGTAGCTCATCGTCGTGGTGAGCAGCGGGTCGGTGTTCTTGTGGAACCAGGAGTACGACGTCGAGCCGATCTTCGCCGTCTTGTAGTGCTTGGAGACGGCGGTGGAGATCTTGACCCTGGCGTACGCCGTGACCTTGACCGTCTTCGGCTTGTAGCGGGCGTCGCCCGAGAAGACCGCGGTCACGGCGGTGTCGCGGGTCATGTCCACCCACGCGCTGATGTCGCCGGCGGAGTTGACCTTGCCGGACTTGATCAGCTTCTTCGGCTTGTCGCCGCCGAAGGGGTCCGCGTAGATCTGGACCGAGCGGTTCTTGTACGTCGCACCGAGGTGCGCGGTGAACTTGACGTCGGCGCCGTGGTTGTACAGCTTGCCGTTGTTGTTCAGCTTCAGCGCGGTCGAGGCGCGGGAGACGTCGACCTTGTCGGAGGCGCTGACCGCGGTGTGCGTGGCGTCGCCCGCGTAGGAGACCTTGTATGTGACCTTGCCGCCGACCGGGGGCGAGTTGGTGAAGGAGTACGTGCCGTCCGCCTTGACCGTGGCGGTCGGCAGCGACTTGCCGTTCGGGCTCTCCAGGTCGGTGCGGGTGACCGCGAGCTTGGCGCCGGACGGCAGCGGAATCGTCGCCGAGAGCTTGCCGGTGACGGTGAGCTGCTTGGTGCGGGTGGCGGTGGCCGGGGCGTTGACTGTGAGGGTGGGGACGTTGAGCGTCGGCTGGGTCAGCGGCTTGACCGTGTAGCTGTTGCCGCTCGCGACCAGGGCGAAGACGCGGGAGGAGTCCGGCGCCCAGACCACGTCGGCTGCGGGCTGCGTGCCGGTGCTGTACGTGCGCACCGGCTGGGCGGCGGACGGACGGTAGATCGCCACCTTGGTGCCCGAGATCTGGGCGATCAGGCCGCTCCTGCCGACGTCGGCCCGCTGCCCGGCCGGGTAGGCACCGGCCTTGGTGAAGGTGCCGTTCGCGTAGGCGTGCCGGTCGGTGCCGTTGACGAGCACCCGATCGCTGCCCGCGACGAGGTCGATGTCCCCGACGCCGTCGTTCAGGTCGTACGAGCTGTCGTGCCAGGCAGTGACCTTGGGCGTGCCGCTCGACACGTCGAGGACGGCCTCGGTGCCGGTGGAGTCCCCGGTCTCACCGACGGCCAGCAGGCCCGGCCGCAGCGGGTCGGTGTCCAGCAGGACCTGCCCCCACAGTCCGACGCCCGTTCCCTCGGTCGGGAGCTGGGCGAGCGCCACCGGGTCGGTGCCGCTCGCCGGGTCCACCGCCGGGTCGACGGAGCCGAGGTCGCCGTCCCACTGGTCGCCGTAGGAGAACCAGACCTTGCCGGACGTGAAGGCCAGGTGGCGCGGGCCGGTGTCGGTGGCGACGGTGTAGCGGGTCCTGACCTTGAGGGTGGCCGGGTCGAGGGCCACGATCTCGTGGCTGCTGGGCAGGGCCGCGTAGAGAGTGGCGCCGTCGTCGGACAGGACCAGGTCGCTGACGTCGCCGAAGCCGACGTTCAGGCCGACGAGCGTGCCGTTGTAGTCGGCGGCGAGGATCCGTCCGTTGGCCTGGTCGCTGACGTAGACACGCTGAAGGGTGTGGTTGACGACGAAGCCGCCGGGGCTGACCACGTCGGCGGACTCGGCCGACGCGGTACCGGCCGCGGCGACGCTCAGCGCCACCGAACTGAAGAGGACCGCGAACGCCGTCGCGGCCGAGGTGCTGCGCATGCGCACAGGAATGAAACCCCCACAAGGAATCCCGGGGTCGCCGGGAGCTGAGAGCGCCGCGCGGCACCCGGACGCTGACCGCCGGAAGCGGTGACGTGCGGGGCGCGGCTGCCGGGGATCACTCTATGGCATGGCTGTGACAATCGAGTGGAGATTTTGCGAGGCGGGGTTTCCCCCGACGGGCACTGTCTAGCCGTACATCCGCCGCATCGCGAACTCCACCATCTGCTCGACCGCCTTCGCGTCGAACACCATCCGGTGCTCGCCCTCCATGTCCAGGACGAAGCCGTAGCCGGTCGGCAGCAGGTCGATCACCTCGGCGCCGGTGATCACGAAGTACTTGGACTCCTTGCCCGCGTACCGGCGCAGTTCCTTCAGCGAGGTGAACATCGGGATCACCGGCTGCTGGGTGTTGTGCAGGGCGAGGAAGCCGGGGTTGTCACCGCGCGGGCAGTAGACCTTCGACGTCGCGAAGACCTGCTGGAAGTCCTCCGCGGACAGCTGCCCGGTGGTGAAGGCACGCACCGCGTCCGCGAGCGACGGCGGGGACGGCTCGGGGTACAGCGGCGGCTGCTGGCCGTACCCGCCGGGCATGGGCTGCTGCGGCGGGACGTAGCCCTGCTGGGCAGCTCCCCCATCCATGGGCTGGCCGTATCCATACATGAGCGCAAGCGTACCGAGAGCGGCGGGGCGCGGGGCCGGTACGGGTGCCCTGGCAGACCGACAGCGACTTGACAGCCACCGTCCCCGGCAAAGCGACAGCGACTTGACAGCCACCGCATTGGTTTCCGACAGCCTGCGCTCATAGCGTCGGTAGTGCCGTGGGGAGCACCGGAAACGGCACGACACCAGCGAGGGGACAGCCATGCACCGACACCACGACGACGAGGTCCACGAGCACGACAGAGGGCTCTCCTACGACCTTCCCGTCCTCGCCCGCCGCCGCATGATCCGGCTGATGGCGGGGGCGAGCCTGATACCGCTGGTGGGGTGCTCCGCCGAGGACGACACCTCCGCGGCCTCCTCGTCGTCCCCCTCGTCCTCCTCCTCGTCCGCTGCTTCCGGCTCCACCGGCGAGGCGTCCGAGTGCGCGACCATCCCGAACGAGACGGCCGGTCCCTACCCCGGCGACGGCTCCAACGGCGTGAACGTCCTCAAGGAGAGCGGCGTCGTCCGCAGCGACATCACCAAGAGCTTCGGCGACTCGGCGGGCGGCACCGCCGAGGGCGTGCCCCTGACGATCACGCTCACGGTGGTGGACGCGGCCTCCGGCTGCGGGACGCCGAAGGAGGGCGCCGCCGTCTACCTGTGGCACTGCGACCGGGAGGGCAGGTACTCCCTGTACTCGGAGGGCGTCACCGAGGAGAACTATCTGCGCGGCGTCCAGGAGACCGACGACAAGGGGCAGGTCACGTTCAAGAGCATCTTCCCGGCCTGCTACACGGGCCGCTGGCCGCACATCCACTTCGAGGTCTACGGCAGCCTGGAGGACGCCACGGCCGCCACCTCCATCACGAACACCTCGCAGCTCGCGTTCCCGAAGGACGTCTGCGACACGGTGTACGCGACGGACGGTTACAGCCAGAGTGTGCAGGAGCTCAGCCGACTCTCCCTGGAGACGGACAACATCTTCAGCGACGGCTACGACCAGCAGCTGGCGGCGGTCGAGGGCAGCGTGGGCAAGGGGTACACGGCGACTCTGACGGTTCCGGTGTGACCTGTCACAGATGACCGGATCGGGGTTGCGTCTTATTACCGACGGGTAGCATCATCGTAGCCACGTGTTGGTATGTGAACGGGCGCGAGGATCCAGTGCCTCGCCGATCTCTCAACGGAGCCAGTCGCCATGGGGCACTACAAGTCGAATCTGCGCGACATCGAGTTCAACCTCTTCGAAGTACTCGGGCGCGACAAGCTGTACGGCACGGGCCCGTTCGAGGAGATGGACGCCGAGACGGCGAAGTCCATCCTCGACGAGATGACCCGCCTCGCGGAGAACGACCTGGCGGAGTCCTTCACGGACGCCGACCGCAACCCGCCGGTCTACGACCCCGAGACCCACACCGCGCCGGTCCCCGCGTCCTTCAAGAAGAGCTACAAGGCGTTCATGGACTCCGAGTACTGGCGGCTCGGCCTGCCGGAGGAGATCGGTGGCACCACTGCTCCCCCGTCGCTGATCTGGTCGTACGCGGAGCTGATCCTGGGCGCCAACCCGGCCGTGTGGATGTACTCCTCCGGTCCGGCCTTCGCCGGGATCCTCTTCGACGAGGGCAACGAGGTCCAGAAGAAGATCGCTCAGATCGCGGTCGAGCGGACCTGGGGCTCCACCATGGTGCTGACCGAGCCCGACGCGGGTTCGGACGTCGGCGCCGGGCGTACCAAGGCGATCCAGCAGGAGGACGGCTCCTGGCACATCGAGGGCGTGAAGCGCTTCATCACCTCCGGTGAGCACGACATGGAGGAGAACATCCTTCACTACGTGCTGGCGCGTCCCGAGGGTGCCGGGCCCGGCACCAAGGGCCTGTCCCTCTTCCTCGTCCCGAAGTACCTCTTCGACTTCGAGACCGGCGAGCTGGGCGAGCGCAACGGCGTGTACGCGACGAACGTCGAGCACAAGATGGGGCTGAAGGCCTCCAACACCTGCGAGATGACCTTCGGCGACCAGCACCCCGCCAAGGGCTGGCTGATCGGCGACAAGCACGACGGCATCCGCCAGATGTTCCGGATCATCGAGTTCGCGCGGATGATGGTCGGTACGAAGGCGATCTCCACGCTGTCGACGGGCTACCTCAACGCCCTCGAGTACGCCAAGGAGCGCGTCCAGGGTCCTGACCTCGCGAACTTCATGGACAAGACGGCGCCCAAGGTCACCATCACCCACCACCCCGACGTGCGCCGCTCGCTGATGACGCAGAAGGCGTACGCGGAGGGCATGCGCGCCCTCGTCCTCTACACGGCCTCGATCCAGGACGCGATCGCCGTCAAGGAGGCCGCCGGCGAGGACGCCAAGACCGAGCACGCGCTGAACGACCTGCTCCTGCCGATCGTCAAGGGCTACGGCTCCGAGAAGGGCTACGAGCAGCTCGCCCAGTCGCTGCAGACCTTCGGCGGCTCCGGCTTCCTGCAGGAGTACCCGATCGAGCAGTACATCCGGGACGCCAAGATCGACACCCTGTACGAGGGCACGACCGCGATCCAGGGTCAGGACTTCTTCTTCCGGAAGATCGTCCGCAACCAGGGCGCCGCGCTGAACTCCCTCGCCGAGGACATCAAGAAGTTCCTGGCCGTCGGCACCGGCGGCGAGGAGCTGGCGGGCGCCCGCGAGCACCTGGCCAAGGCCGCCGTCGAGCTGGAGGCCATCGTCGGCCTCATGCTCACCGACCTCGCGGCCACCGAGAAGGACGTCAAGAACATCTACAAGGTGGGCCTGAACACCACCCGCCTGCTGATGGCCTCCGGTGACGTCGTCGTCGGCTACCTGCTCCTCAAGGGCGCCGCGATCGCCGCCGAGAAGCTGCCGAACGCGTCCGCCAAGGACAAGGCGTTCTACACCGGCAAGATTGCGGCGGCGAAGTTCTTCGCGGCCACCGTCCTGCCCGGCGTCACCGGCGCGCGCAAGCTCGCCGAGGGCGTCGACCTGGACCTGATGGAGCTGGACGAGGCCGCTTTCTAGCCCTTCGGCTCCCTTTACGAGGGCCCGTTCCCGGTCATGGGGAGCGGGCCCTCGTACGTCGTCAAGGAAGCCTCGTACGTCGTTAAGGTGAACCCATGAGCGAACCCCACCGCTTCGACCGCGGCCACACCGACGACCTCATGACCTTCCTGGCGGCGAGCCCCACGCCGTACCACGCCGTGGCAAACACCGCCGAGCGGCTGGAGAAGGCCGGCTTCAAGCAGGTCGCGGAGACGGACGCCTGGGACGGGTCGAGCGGCGGCAAGTACGTGCTGCGCGGTGGCGCGATCATCGCCTGGTACGTCCCCGAGAGCGCCGCGGCGCACACGCCGTACCGGATCGTCGGCGCGCACACCGACTCGCCGAACCTGCGGGTCAAGCCGCTGCCGGACGCCGGGGCGCACGGCTGGCGGCAGGTGGCGGTCGAGATCTACGGCGGCCCGCTGATGAACTCCTGGCTGGACCGCGACCTGGGGCTGGCGGGCCGGCTGACGCTCAGGGACGGCTCGACGCGCCTGGTGAACGTCGACCGCCCGCTCCTGCGCGTCCCCCAGCTTGCCATTCACCTGGACCGCTCGGTCTCCTCCGAGGGCCTCAAGCTCGACAAGCAGCGCCATCTCCAGCCGGTCTGGGGCCTGAGCGACACCGTGCGGGACGGCGACCTGATCGCGTTCCTGGAGTCGGAGAGCGGTCTGGCCGCGGGCGAGGTCACCGGCTGGGACCTGATGGTCCACTCCGTGGAACCGCCCGCCTATCTGGGCCGCGACAAGGAACTGCTCGCGGGCCCGCGCATGGACAACCTGCTCTCCGTGCACGCGGCCACGGCGGCACTGGCCGCGGTGGCGGCCGGCGGCGCGGGGCTGCCGTACATCCCGGTGCTGGCCGCCTTCGACCACGAGGAGAACGGCTCGCAGAGCGACACGGGCGCGGACGGGCCGCTGCTCGGCAGCGTGCTGGAGCGTTCGGTGTTCGCGCGCGGTGGATCGTACGAGGACAAGGCGCGCGCCTTCGCGGGCACCGTCTGTCTCTCCTCCGACACCGGCCACGCCGTCCACCCCAACTACGCGGAGCGGCACGACCCGACGCACCACCCGCGCGTCAACGGCGGGCCGATCCTGAAGGTGAACGTCAACAACCGCTATGCGACGGACGGTTCGGGCCGCGCGGTGTGGGCCGCGGCCTGCGAGAAGGCGCACGTCCCCTTCCAGTCCTTCGTCTCCAACAACTCCATGCCGTGCGGCACGACCATCGGCCCGATCACCGCGGCCCGGCACGGCATCAAGACCGTCGACATCGGCGTGGCGATCCTGTCGATGCACAGTGCGCGGGAGTTGTGCGGGGTGGACGATCCGCATCTGCTGGCGAACGCGATGGTGGCCTTCCTGGAGGGGTAACTGACGCTCCGCCGGGTACTCGCCCCCGACCGGAAGACCGGAACGACCGGACCGGACAGGGAGGCGAACAGCTCATGGGCCTCGGCGGATGCATCATCCTCATCGCCGTTGGAGCCATCCTCTCCTTCGCGACCGACTGGCACATGGAGGGGGTCAACCTCGACCTGGTCGGCGTCATCCTGATGATCGTCGGCCTGATCGGAGTGGTGACGTTCAGCAGCGTCGCACGGCGCCGGCGGGTCGTGGTGCCACCCTCGACGCCGGTCATCGAAGAGGAACGGCACCACTACCACGACGGATACGGCCGCTGACATCAGGTCAGGGCATGCCCCGTCGTGGCGTCCACATGGTCCGGCACCTCGTCGTGGCGGTCGCCCACGGTGAGGGTGCCGGTGGGTTCGAACATCAGGATGGCGGCGGGGGCGGGGGCGTACGGCTTGTGTTCCGTGCCGCGGGGGACCGTGAAGACGGAGCCCTTCGGCAGGACGACCGTGCGTTCGCCCTGTGCCTCTCGCAGTGAGATGTGCAGCTCGCCGTCCAGGACCAGGAAGAACTCGTCGGTGTGGTCGTGGACGTGCCAGACGTGGTCGCCGTCGACCTTGGCCACGCGGACGTCGTAGTCGTTGACGGCCGTCACGATGCGGGGGCTCCACGTTTCGGTGAAGGAGGAGAGGGCCTTTTCCAGCGAGATGGGTTCCATGCGCCCATCGTGCGGGTGGCCGGGAGCGCGTGCGAGTGCTAGGAATCGCACATGGCGCAAGGATCCTCTCAGCCGCGTACACATAGGGTCGCCGTGATCGTCGACGAGGGCACCAACCCGTTCGAAGTCGGCGTCGCCACCGAGCTGTTCGGGCTGCCACGGCCCGAGCTGGGGCTCCCTGGCGCTCTCTACGACGTCACCTTGTGCACGCCCACCCCTGAAGTCCGGATGAACCACGGCTTCTTCACCCTCACCGGCGTGCCCGGCCTCGAGGCCGTCGACGCGGCCGACACCCTCGTCGTCCCCGGCCGCCCCGACAACGTCGTACCGCGCGGCGCCGCCGTCCTCGACGCCATCCGCCGCACCCACGCGCGCGGGGCCAGGATCATGAGCCTGTGCACCGGAAGCTTCGCGCTCGCCGAGGCCGGACTGCTCGACGGACGCCGGGCCACCACGCACTGGCGCTGGGCCGACACCTTCCGGGAACTGCATCCGAAGGTGCTGCTGGAACCGGACGTGCTCTTCGTCGACGAGGGCGACATCCTCACCGCCGCGGGCAGCGCCGCCGCGCTCGACCTGTGCCTGCACGTCGTACGGCGTGACCATGGCGCCGACATCGCCAATGCCGTCTCCCGGCGGCTGGTGTTCGCCGCGCACCGGGACGGCGGGCAGAAGCAGTTCGTGGAACGGCCGCTGCCGGACGTGCCCGACGAATCGCTGGGGCCCCTGCTGGCATGGGCGCAGGCACGGCTGGGCGAGCCGCTGACGGTGGCGGACCTCGCGGCGCGGGCGGCGGTCAGCCCGGCCACCCTGCACCGCCGCTTCCGCGCCCAGCTGGGGACGACCCCGCTGGCCTGGCTGACCGGGGAGCGGGTCGCGCTGGCGTGCCGGATGATCGAGCGCGGGGAGGAACGGCTCGACGTGGTCGCCGCGCGCAGCGGCCTGGGCACCGCCGCCAATCTGCGGGCGCGGCTGCGGCGCGAGACCGGGCTCAGCCCGTCGGCCTACCGGCGGCGTTTCGGGGCCGATGGCGTGGAAGTCCTGATGTCATGAGATTCCTCGTACGCGACAGGCTCCTCGGCTTCGGTGACGACTACTGGATCGAGGACGACAGCGGCAACAAGGTGTACCTCGTCGACGGCAAGGCGATGCGGCTGCGGGACACCTTCGAGCTGAAGGACACCCAGGGGCGCGTCCTCATCGACATCCACCAGAAGATGCTCGCCCTGCGGGACACGATGGTGATCGAGCGCAACGGCGACCCCCTGGCCCGCATCAAGCGCAAGCGGATGTCCCTCCTGCGCAACCACTACCGGGTCTCCCTCGTCGACGGCACCGAACTCGACGTCAGCGGCAAGATCCTCGACCGCGAATTCGCCGTCGAGTACGACGGCGAACTCCTCGCCGTGATCTCCCGGCGCTGGCTCCACATCCGCGACACCTACGGCGTCGACGTCGTACGCGGCGACGCGGACCCGGCACTGCTGATCGCGGTGACGGTGTGCGTGATCCATCTGGCGGAGAGGGAACGCGAGGGGGACTGAATAGCGCCCCATAGGGGCGCGGGGAACTGCGCGACCAGCCACGACGGCCCCGCAGCCGCCCGACGGCCAACCTCGGCACCCCGGAGCGCGCATCGGTATCCCAGTCGCCGCACTTGTGAGACAAAAGAGTCATGGCCGGACTCCTCGGTCGCATGCGCCGGGCGCTAAGCATCCGTACCGTCGCCCGGCAGGTCTTCATCCTGCAGGCGGCGATCGTCGTGCTGCTCGTGGTCGCCGCCGTGATCGCCGTGGTGCTGCAGGTGCGCGGCGACAGCGAGCGCGAGGCCCGCAACCGTTCCCTCGCCGTGGCCGAGACGTTCGCGAACGCGCCGGGCGTCGTGGCGGCCCTGGAGTCGCCGGACCCGTCCGCGGTGCTCCAGCCGCGCGCGGAGGCGGCGCGCAAGGCGTCCGACGTGGACTTCATCGTGGTGATGACCCCGCAGGGCATCCGCTACACCCACCCCAACCCCGCCCAGATCGGCAAGCACTACATCGGCCACATCGCCCCGGCCGCGGCGGGCGGAGTCGTACGGGAGACCTTCACCGGCACGCTGGGCCCCTCCGTGCGTGCCGTCGTGCCCGTGGAGGACGCGGACGGCAAGGTCATCGGCCTGGTCGCCGCCGGCGTGACGCTGGCCAGCGTGGGCGGGGTGGTCGATCACCAGCTGCCCGTGCTGTTCGCCTCGGCCGGGGTCGCCCTCGCCGTCGCCACCGGCGGGACCGCCCTGGTCAGCAGGCGGCTGCGGCACCAGACGCGCGGGCTGGGGCCCACCGAGATGACCCGGATGTACGAGCATCACGACGCGGTCCTGCACTCCGTACGGGAAGGCGTGCTGATCATGGACGGGGACGGGCGGCTGGCGCTGGCCAACGACGAGGCGCGGCGGCTGCTCGGGCTGGGTCCGTACGCGGAGGGCCGGCTCATCCAGGACCTGGGCATCGACCGCGACCTGGCCCGGCTGCTGGCGTCCGGCCGGGACGCCACCGACGAGGTGCAGCTGTCGCGGGGCCGGCTGCTGGCGGTCAGCCGGCGGTCCACCGCGTGGGACGGCGGGCCGCCCGGCAGCGTCGCCACCCTGCGCGACACCACCGAGCTGCAGGCCCTCACCGGCCGGGCGGAGGTGGCTCAGCAGCGGCTGCGGCTGCTGTACGACGCCGGGCTGGAGATCGGCACCAGCCTCGACGTGACCCGCACCTCGCAGGAGCTGGCGGACTTCGCGGTCCCCCGGTTCGCCGACTACGTCACCGTCGACGTGGCAGATCCCGTGCTGCGGGGCGGGGAGCCGAAGGCGGGCATCACCGACATGCGCCGCGTCGCGTTCCAGGGCGTGAAGGAGGGCAGCCCGCTCTACGCGCCCGGCAAGCTGATCCACTTCGCGGCGACCACCCCGCAGGCCGCCGGGTTCCTCGCCGGTGAGCCGGTGCTCGAGGAGGATCTGACCACGCTCTCCGGCTGGCAGGTGCAGGAGCCCGAACGGGCCCGGAACATCGTCGCGTTCGGCATCCACTCGATGCTTGCGGTACCGCTGCGCGCCCGCGGCGTCATCATGGGCGTGGCCACCTTCTGGCGTGGCGACCAGCAGGAACCCTTCGAGCGGGACGACATCTCCCTCGCCGAGGAACTCGTCGCCCGCGCCGCCGTCAGCATCGACAACGCCCGCCGCTACACCCGCGAGCACGACATGGCCGTCACCCTGCAGCGCAGCCTGCTGCCGCGGGCCCTGCCCGACCAGAGCGCCCTGGACGTGGCCTACCGCTATCTGCCCGCGCAGGCCGCGCAGGGCGGCGTCGGCGGCGACTGGTTCGACGTCATCCCACTGCCGGGCGCGCGGGTGGCGCTGGTCGTGGGCGACGTGGTGGGGCACGGCCTGCATGCGGCGGCCACGATGGGCCGGCTGCGGACCGCCGTCCACAACTTCTCGACCCTGGACCTCCCGCCCGACGAACTCCTGTGGCACATGGACGAGTTGGTGGCACGCATCGACCAGGACGAGGAAGGGGACGAGGGCGGCGGCGAGGACGAGAACGCGCCGGTCACCGGGGCGACCTGCCTGTACGCCGTCTACGACCCCGCGTCCGGCGTCTGCACCCTCTCCCGCGCGGGCCATCTCGAACCGGTGCTCGTCCGTCCGGACGGCGAGGCGGAGTTCGTCACCGTCCCCGGCGGCCCTCCGCTGGGTCTGGGCGGCGGGCTCCCCTTCGAGGTGACGATGGTGCAACTGCCGGAAGGCAGCGGCCTCGTGCTCTACACCGACGGCCTGGTGGAGGACCAGCGCCGTGACATCGACGAGGGCCTGGAACTGCTCCGCCGCGCCCTCACCGGCCCCGGCCGCACCCCGGAGGAGACCTGCGACGCCACCCTCGACGCCCTGCGGCCCGACCGGCAGCGCGACGACATCGCCCTGGTCGTCGCCCGCACCCACAGACTCGCCGCCGACCGCACCGCGTCCTGGGACGTACCGCCCGACCCCGCAGCGGTCGGCCGCGTCCGGGCGGCGGCCACCCGGACCCTCCAGTCCTGGGGCCTGTCCGACGAGGCCTTCACCACCGAACTGATCCTCAGCGAACTCGTCACCAACGCCCTCCGCCACGCCACCGCCCCCATCCACGTCCGCCTCATCCGCGACCGCACCCTGATCTGCGAGGTCTCCGACGCCAGCAGCACGGCCCCGCACCTGCGACGCGCGGCCACGACGGACGAGGGCGGACGGGGGCTGTTCCTGGTGGCCCAGGTCGCGGAGCGGTGGGGGACGCGGTATTCGGGGGGCGGGAAGGTGATCTGGACGGAGCAGCCGCTGGAGCATTGACGACACCGCGCTGACCGACCTCGACCCCGCAC
Organism: Streptomyces sp. NBC_00457; assembly: GCF_036014015.1. Lineage (NCBI taxonomy): Bacteria > Bacillati > Actinomycetota > Actinomycetes > Kitasatosporales > Streptomycetaceae > Streptomyces > Streptomyces sp. NBC_00457. The sequence continues at coordinate 5,448,124 of NZ_CP107905.1, forward strand.
CCAGAACGGCCACCGTTGAACGGCGAAGGGGCCCGCCGCGTTCGATCGCGGCAGGCCCCTTCGGTGAGTCGGCGTCAGCTGATGCGTGCGTAGCCGTAGTTGATGAGCTTCTTCACGTCCGTCGTGCGGTTGGCCTCCGAGGAGGCGGTGAGGACGGCGCCGACGACCGTCTCGCCGTTCTTCGTCGCGCTGAAGACGAGGCAGTACTTGGCCTCGGTGCCGGAGCCGGTCTTGATGCCGAGCGTGCCGTTCCAGCCGAGCAGGGTGTTCGTGTTCTTCCAGGCTGCCATCGTGCGGGTGGAGCCGGTCTTGGTGATGGTCTTCGCCGTGTACGACTTGGACTTCACGACGCCCCGGAACATGGACGTCTTCATCGCACTGCGGGCGAGCTTCGTCAGGTCCTTCGGCGTCGAGTAGTTCGAGCCGCGGCTTATGCCGTCGAACGAGTCGAAGTGCGTGTTCGCCATGCCCAGGGTCCTGGCCATGGTGTTCATCTTGCCGATGAAGTTCTTGGTGCGGGCCGAGACCGTCGAGCCGGAACCGAACTTGTCGGCGAGCGCCATCGCGGCGTCGCAGCCGGACGGCAGCATCATCCCGAACAGCAGCTGACGGACCGTGACCTTGTCACCGACGATCAACCGGGCCGACGAGGCGCCGTTGGCGACGATGTAGTCGCTGTACGCCTTCTTGATCGTGACCTTGGCGTTCAGGTCCAGATTCGACTGCGAGAGCACGACCTTCGCGGTCATGATCTTCGTGGTCGAGGCGGTGAGCCGCTTGGTGTCAGGCGACTTGGAGAAGAGCGTCGCGCCGGTGGCACCGTTCATCAGGAATCCGCCCTTGGCGGTGATGGTGGGCGCCGTCACGGCCTGCGCCGGTGCCGCGGTGAGGGCTCCGGTGGCCAGCATCGCACCTGTCGTGACGACGACGGCGGCGGCTCTGCGGACACGGATGCCCTTGGTGGCAGTTATCAACTGATATACCCCGAATACGTCGAATGCCCCTGAGATGCGGCCGAGTTGAATGGCGAAACAGGCAGGCCGCATACGTGGGACATGTAACCAGCACAGATGGTTGCGCGGTGCGTGGGGCGGATTTCGGCGCGTCCGCATGCTGGAACGATCAGCCTCATGCGTACGTGTTGTATCTAAGCTGTGGGCATGCCCTCAGCCCCGCCCGCACCCGTCAAGCAACCGCCTGCCGCCGACCGCGTCTACGCCCACGTCAAGCAGGGCGTCCTGGAACGGCGTTACGAGGGCGGCATCCTCCTCACCGAGGGCGAACTCGCCGAGGCTGTAGGGGTTTCCCGCACTCCGGTGCGCGAGGCGCTGCTCCGCCTGGAGGTCGAGGGGCTGATCAAGCTCTATCCGAAGAAGGGCGCGCTGGTCCTGCCCGTCTCCGCGCAGGAGATCGCGGACGTGGTGGAGACCCGGCTGCTGGTCGAGGAGCACGCCGCGCGGAAGGCCGTACCCGCCAGTCCGCGGTTGATCACCCGGCTGGAGGAACTGCTCGCCGAGCAGAAGGCGCACGCCGCCGCCGGCGACCTCGCCGCGGCGGCCGTCACCGACCGCTGCTTCCACGCCGAGATCGTCCGCAGCGGCGGCAACGCGATCCTCTCCCGGCTCTACGACCAACTCCGCGACCGGCAACTGCGCATGGGCGTCGCCGTGATGCACTCCCACCCCGACCGGATCGCCAAGACCCTCGCCGAGCACGAGGAGATCCTTCAGGCGCTGCGCTCCGGGGACGCGCAGGCGGCCGTCGATGTCGTCCACCGGCACGTCGGCTGGTTCTCGCACCTCGCGCGGGGTGAGGTCCGATGAGCGCCGTCGCCCTCCCCGGCGACCCGCCCGGCGGCCGCAAGGCCATCGCCGTCTGGGGCATCGGCGTCTCCGTCTACTTCGTCGCCGTGATCTTCCGTACGTCGCTGGGGGTCGCCGGCCTCGACGCGGTCGAGCGGTTCGACGTGGGCGCCTCCGCACTGTCCACCTTCTCGATCCTCCAGCTGCTCGTGTACGCGGGCATGCAGATACCCGTGGGCCTGCTGGTCGACCGGCTCGGCACGAAGAAGGTGCTGACGATCGGCGTGGTTCTGTTCACGGCGGGGCAACTCGGGTTCGCGTTCTCACCGTCGTACGGCATGGCCCTCGCCTCCCGTGCGCTGCTCGGCTGCGGTGACGCGATGACGTTCATCAGCGTGCTGCGGCTCGGCAGCCGCTGGTTCCCGGCCCGGCGCGGGCCGATGGTGGCGCAGCTCGCCGGGCTGGCCGGCATGGCGGGCAACCTCGTCTCGACGCTGGTGCTCGCGCGGCTGCTGCACGGCGTGGGCTGGACCACGGCCTTCGCGGGGAGCGCGTTCGCGGGCGTGGTGGTGCTGGTGCTGCTCCTGCTGTTCCTGAAGGACCACCCCGAGGGGCACGAGCCCGAGCCCTTCCCGCATCAGGGCGCGGCCTACGTCCGCCGGCAGATCGCCGCCTCGTGGCGGGAGCCGGGGACACGGCTGGGGCTGTGGGTGCACTTCACCACCCAGTTCCCGGCGATGGTCTTCCTGCTGCTGTGGGGGCTGCCGTTCCTGGTCGAGGCGCAGGGGCTGTCGCGGGCGACCGCCGGGGAACTGCTGACGCTCGTCGTGCTGTCGAACATGCTGGTGGGTCTGGTGTACGGCCAGGTCGTCGCCCGGCATCACGCGGCGCGGCTTCCGCTCGCGCTGGGGACCGTCGGGGCGACGGCGCTGATGTGGGCGGCCGTGCTGGCGTATCCCGGGGAGCACGCGCCGATGTGGCTGCTGGTGATGCTGTGCGCGGTACTCGGAGCGTGCGGTCCCGCCTCGATGCTCGGGTTCGACTTCGCCCGGCCGGCGAATCCGCCCGAGCGGCAGGGCACGGCGTCCGGGATCACCAACATGGGCGGCTTCGTCGCCTCGATGACCACGCTGTTCGCGGTCGGGGTGCTGCTGGATGCGACCGGGGACGACTACACGGTGGCGTTCTCGTCGGTGTTCGTGCTCCAGGCGCTGGGCGTGAGCCAGATTCTGCGGTTGCGGAAGCGGGCGGCTCGGCGGGAGCGGGAGCGGCTGGTGGCGAGCCGGGTGGCGACGGTGCATGTGCCGGCGTGACGGTTCACCGCAGCTGACCTTTGCGGCTGAGGTGTTGCTCTGTCATAGGGGTGTGACAACGGTGTCGTGAGGCGGGGACGGGCGTGACCTGAGGGGCTGTCGGGCCCTCATAGTCATCGAACGAACTCCGCGCCTCCGAAGGGAATTCCGTGATGAACCGCCACCTGCGCCAGGCCGTCCTCGTCACCGCCGCGCTCGCCGCCGGGCTCGCGATGACCGCTTGTCAGAACGGCTCCGGTAGCGACGGTTCCTCGAGCACCGGCAGCTCCCAGCACAAGTCCTCGTCCAAGAAGACCGGGACATCCAAGGACTCCGACACCTCCAAGGACTCGACGTCGACCGGCGCGTCCGCGCAGAACGCGGCGGGCTCCTCCCAGCAGGGGGTGAGCGGCACGTTCGCCGGCGGCACCGTCAGCTACCTCGCCCCGGGCAAGTACACCGTCCACGTGGCCGGAAAGACCGACCAGGCGTTCTTCGTCGCCGACGACACCGCGGTGCACGGCGCGGGCGCGATCTGCGGGAGCCCGGGGTCCGAGGCCGGCCCGAGCTGCACGCTCGACCAGCTGGAGACGGCCACCAAGAAGGCGGCCGTCACCGCGGACGTGACACTCAAGGACGGCATCGCCACCGTCGTACGCGAGCGCCACGACGTCGAGAACGGCACCGGCACGACGGGCGTCAACGGCACCTGGTTCGGCAACGTCGCCTACCTCGCACCGGGCAAGTTCACCGTCTCCGACATGAAGGGCGTCGAGCAGGCGTTCTTCGTCTCCGACAGCACGCGGGTGTACGGCGCCGGCACCATCTGCGGCACCCCCCAGTCCGAGGAGACGCCGCAGTGCACCCTGACCCAGCTGGAGAGCGCCGCCAAGAAGGGCGTCTCCGCCGAGGTCGAGATAAAGGACGGCATCGCCACGACGGTCACGGAAGACCGCTGAGCCGACGGACCCGACGCGTGGCCGGCCTTCGCCGGCCGGCCCCGGTCTCCCCGGCTACGGCGTCACCGTGAAGTTCCGCAGAATCGCCGCCGTCAGATCCACATCGCCCTCGGCCTTGATCCGGTCGGCGACCGACTCCGGCGTCACGCGCCCGAAGGCCAGACGGATGTAGGTCTCCCAGTCGAGGGTGAGGGTGGCGGCGGGGCCGAGGGCAGGCGCCGTTTCGAGGGTGCCGCGGCCCTGGATGTCGACGCGGATGGTGCGCAGGAACTCGATGGGGCCGTGGACGTCGAAGACGACCGCCGAGCTGCGAGGCGCGTTCGCCTTGTTCGCGACGATGTCGGGGAGGGCGTCGAGAAGGACGTCACGGGCCACATGCGCGCCGGGCGAGTCGAGGTTTCCGGGGCGGCCGAGGGCGACACGGAGATCCTGTTCGTGGGCCCAGACGTCGAACGCGTGATGGCGCATGGACTCTTCGAGCGTGATCTCGCTGCCGAGCGGACCGCGCACCTTCGTCCCCGGATCGCGGGACTCGTTCCGCAGCTGGCGGTTGCGCCGGATGGTGACCAGCTCCAGCTCGGAGGTCATCTCGGGCCCCGTGTGGTGGCGGCGTACGTCGACCTGCATCTCCATGTAGCGCTGGTGGTCGTTCGTGACATGGAAGAGGTCGCGCGGGAGCGTGTGGATGGGGCGCGGGTCGCCGAGCATCTCGCAGTCCAGGCCGATGACATGGGAGACGACGTCACGGACCGACCAGCCGGGGCACGGTGTCCGCCGGTTCCACTCGCCCTCCACAAGGGGCTGCACCAGCTCGGATATCGCTTCGATGGAGTGGGTCCAGGCGTCGGCGTAGGGCTGGAGAGTGGGATGCAGACTCACGGAACGGGACCCCTCGGCGGTCGGTACAGGCTTGGTTGTGGCGGCGTTGCCAGTGGGAGGTGGCTGCTGTCGGCGGGTGTCTTGGAACGCTAAGTTACGCTGCTGTGAGGCACCCCGGCAGTGCTTTCGTGTGACGATCGTAGGCCGTGTGTACGGCTCGAATGCCAGGACGGTGGTAGCGTGCGCGCCTCATTGCTCCAGATCGCGGTGAACGAGGGCGAATCGATCGAATCGCGCCGACGGCGCATCGCTTCTCTGGTACGGGAGCAGGCGGGCGCGGATCTCGTCGTACTGCCGGAGCTGTGGACGACGGGGGCCTTCGCGTACGAGGAGTTCGGCACCGAGGCCGAGCCGCTCGAAGGGCCGACGTACGAGGTGATGGCGAAGGCCGCGAGCGACGCCGGCGTGTGGCTGCACGCGGGCTCGATTCCGGAACGGGACCCTGACGGGCCGCTCTACAACACGTCTCTCGTCTTCTCTCCCTCCGGTGACCTCGCCGCCGCCTACCGCAAGATCCACCGCTTCGGTTTCGACAAGGGCGAGGCGGTGCTGATGGGCGCGGGCGAGGAACTGGTGACGGTTCGCCTGCCGGAGACGACCATCGGCGTGGGCACCTGCTACGACCTCCGTTTCCCCGAACTCTTCCGCTCTCTCGTCGACGCCGGTGCCGAGACCTTCGTCGTCCCGGCGGGCTGGCCGGAGCGGCGCCGGGCGCACTGGACGCTGCTGGCTCAGGCGCGGGCGGTGGAGAACCAGGCGTTCGTGCTCGCCTGTGGAACGGCCGGGACCCATGCCGGGGTTCCACAGGCCGGTCACTCGATCGTGGTCGATCCGTGGGGGGAGGTCCTCGCGGAGGCGGGTGCCGGGGAGGAGGTCCTCGCGGTGGAGTTCGATCCCGGGAAGGTGGGCGTGACCCGCGAACAGTTCCCGGCATTGAAGGATCGCGTACTGGGGCTGGAGCCGCCGCGTAGGTGACCCGTAGTACATCTACCAACAAGGCTGCACAGCGGAATTGGCGATCTTTCCCTCGCAATCGTGAACATCCTTGCGCGGGTTGGCATATTCGATTTCCTCCGTCCTAGATTCCGCGACGGAGGTGGTTCACATGATCGAACCCAGCAAGCACGAACCCGACCCAGTGCCACGGCACGAAGCGATCAACATCAGCGACTTCGTGTACGCGGCCACGGGAGCCCGGGTACGCCGACTGACCATGCCGGACGGGGCGCATTGGTTTCCGGCGGTGGATGTGTGCAAGGAGTTGGGGCTCACCAACCCAAAGAAGGCACTCGCCGACCATGTTCCCGCGGAGCACCGAGAAAACCTCGAGACCGTCAGTGGAGCTTACGGTCTGAGCATTCCCGCAGGTAGAGAGTGGCGCCGAGACCTGAATCTCATCGACTCCCGAGGGTTGGCCCTTCTCATCATCAACTGCACCAAGCCCGCCAGTGCCCCCTTCAAGCAGTGGGTCGCCGAGGTGATCGAGACCGTTCAACGCGAGGGTTCCTACTCCCTTGACGAGACCGAGGTGCAGTGTGCCGGTCCGGGTGCTCAGATCGCGTACGCGATGCCGGAGCAGGTCGCGGGAGCCATCACCCGGCTTGCGGCGCACAGCCTTCAGGTGGACGAGGGGATTGCGGTCGCCCAACGCGAATCGCTCGCAGTGCAGAGAGAGATGCTGGAGGTTCAGCGGGCGACGCTCACCGCGCAACAGGCCATCGCCCAAGTCATGGAACGCATTGCGGACCGACTCGACGGCCTGACCCTCGACCGCCCAGTACCCACTGCGAGCCTTTCCGCGCAGCCGACCATCGAAGCCGTACTGGCCGACTGGCGGCAGCGGCTGTTCGGGACGCTGGACGTCTGAGCGGTGCGGTGATGATCGCGCCGGTTCTGGTCGAGCGGGGCGAACTACGCCAGCCGCCGGCTTCGATCGCGGTCCGTACGGAACTGCCGGTGCACCGTGCCAAGGAATGCCTGCGCCTGCTGCGGAAGCACGCCTGCATCCACTCCCGCGCGGGGCAAATGAGGAGTAGGAACCGATCTACGTACTCGAGGGTTCCTGACCGACCTCACAACTGAAGGGGCGGCCGCAAACCGAAATTGCGGCCGTCCCTTCGGCTTTCAACCTATACCGCCCCGCACCGTCACGCCCAGGTGATCAACCTCTTCGGCTGCTCCAGAATCGCCGCCACATCCGCCAGCACCTTCGAGCCCAACTCCCCGTCCACCAGCCGGTGGTCGAAGGAGAGCGCCAGTGTCGTCACCTGGCGGGGCTTGACCTTGCCCTTGTGGACCCACGGCTGGAGTTTGATCGCGCCGACGGCGAGGATCGCGGACTCTCCGGGGTTGAGGATCGGCGTGCCGGTGTCGACGCCGAAGACGCCGACGTTGGTGATGGTCACCGTGCCGCCCTGCATGGCGGCGGGGGAGGTCTTGCCTTCCCTCGCCGTCGATACCAACTCGCCCAGCGCCTCGGCCAGTTGGGGAAGCGTCTTGTCCTGCGCGTCCTTGACGTTCGGGACGATCAGGCCGCGGGGGGTGGCCGCGGCGATGCCCAGGTTGACGTAGTGCTTCTGGACGATCTCCTGGGCCGCCTCGTCCCAGGACGCGTTCACTTCGGGGTGACGCTTGATCGCGACCAGCAGGGCCTTGGCGATCAGGAGGAGCGGGTTGACCCGCAGGCCCTCCATCTCCTTGTCCTGCTTGAGCTCCTCGACGAGCTTGATCGTGCGGGTCACGTCGACCGTGACGAACTCCGTGACATGCGGCGCCGTGAACGCCGAGGCGACCATCGCCGCCGCCGTCGCCTTGCGGACGCCCTTGACGGGGATACGGGTCTCGCGGGACGTGTCGTATGTCGGCGTGGGGGGCGGGGCGATCACCGGAGCGGGCGAGGGCGCCTCCTCCGGAGCCTTCGGCTGGGCCACCGCCGCGTGGACGTCCTCGCGCGTGATGATGCCGTCCGGGCCGGAGGGGGTGACCGTGGCCAGGTCCACGCCCAGGTCCTTGGCCAGCTTGCGCACCGGCGGCTTCGCCAGTGGACGGTCCTGAGGAGCCGCGGAGGAAGGCGCCGCCGGAGCCGCAGGCTGCGGCGCGGCTGCCCCGTGTCCGTTCAGCTCTGTCTGGATCGCCGCCGACGCCGCCTGGACCGGGACCTCCGGCCCCTTGCGGGGGCGGCGCTTGGTCGAGGACGTGGCGACTCCGTAGCCCACCAGCACCGGCGTGCGGCCCGAGCCCGTGCTCTGCGGCTTGGGTTCTTCCGCGGGTGGTGGCGCGACCGGCGCCACCTGAGACGGTGCTGCCCCGCCCGCCACGTCCACCGCGATGATCGACGTGCCCACGTCCACCGTGGTGCCCTCGGGGAAGTGGAGTTCGCGGACCACGCCGTCGTAGGGGATGGGAAGCTCGACCGCGGCCTTGGCCGTCTCGACCTCGCAGACCACCTGGCCGTCCGTCACCGTGTCGCCGGGCCGCACGTACCACTTGAGGATCTCGGCCTCGGTGAGCCCCTCGCCCACGTCGGGCATCTTGAACTCGCGTACGGACGCTTCAGTCATCGTCGTCACGACCCTCTCCTCAGTACGCCAGGGCGCGGTCGACGGCGTCGAGCACCCGGTCCAGGCCCGGCAGGTACTCCTCCTCCAGGCGGGCCGGCGGATACGGGGCGTGGTAGCCGCCGACCCTGAGCACCGGGGCTTCCAGGTGGTAGAAGCAGCGCTCCGTGATCCGGGCGGCGATCTCGGCGCCCGAGCCGAAGAACACCGGTGCCTCGTGGACGACGACCAGGCGGCGGGTCTTCTCGACCGACGTCTGGATGGAGTCGAAGTCGAGCGGAGACACCGAGCGCAGGTCGAGGATCTCGAGGTTCTTGCCCTCCTCGGCGGCCGCGTCGGCGACCTCCTGGCAGAGCTTCACCATCGGGCCGTAGGCGGCAAGCGTCAGGTCCGTGCCCTCGCGCACCACGCGCGCCTTGTGCAGCGGGCCGGGGATCGCTTCTGTGTTGACCTCGCCCTTGTCCCAGTACCGCCGCTTGGGCTCGAAGAAGATCACCGGGTCGTCGCTCTGGATGGCCTGCTGCATCATCCAGAACGCGTCCGAGGCGTTCGACGGGCTGACGATCTTGAGGCCCGCCACGTGCGCGAACAGGGCCTCCGGGGACTCCGAGTGGTGTTCCACCGCGCCGATCCCGCCGCCGTACGGGATGCGGATGACGACCGGGAGCTTGACCTTGCCCAACGCGCGCGCGTGCATCTTGGCGAGCTGGGTGACGATCTGGTCGTACGCCGGGAAGACGAAGCCGTCGAACTGGATCTCCACGACCGGACGGTAGCCGCGCAGGGCCAGGCCGATCGCCGTGCCGACGATGCCGGACTCGGCGAGCGGGGTGTCGATGACCCGGCTCTCGCCGAAGTCCTTCTGCAGGCCGTCCGTCACCCGGAAGACTCCGCCGAGCTTGCCGACGTCCTCGCCCATGATCAGGACCTTGGGGTCGGACTCCAGAGCGCGCCGCAGCGACTCGTTGATCGCCTTGGCCAAAGCCATCTTTTCCGCTGCCATGATCAGGCCCCCTCTCCGTCCGTGAACGACGCCTGGTAGGCGGCGAACTGGGCTCGCTCCTCGTCGACGAGCGCATGCCCGTCCGCGTACACGTTCTCGAAGATGGCGAAGTGGTCCGGGTCCGGCATGGCACGGACCGCCTCACGCACTCGCCTGCCCAACGCTTCGCTCTCCGCTTCAAGTTCCGCGAAGAATCCCTCGTCCGCGTGGTTTGAGGCCTCGAGATAGGCGCGGAGGCGGGCGATCGGGTCCTTCGCCTCCCAGGACAGCCGCTCGTCGTCGCCCCGGTAGCGGGTCGGGTCGTCGGAGGTGGTGTGCGCGCCCATGCGGTACGTGTACGCCTCGATGAGCGTCGGGCCCTCACCGCTGCGGGCCCGCTCCAGCGCCCACTTCGTCACGGCCAGACACGCCAGTACGTCGTTGCCGTCGACGCGGACGCCCGGGAAGCCGTAGCCCTGTGCGCGCTGGTAGAGAGGCACGCGGGTCTGCTTCTCGGTCGGCTCGGAGATCGCCCACTGGTTGTTCTGGCAGAAGAAGACCACCGGGGCGTTGTAGACCGCGGAGAAGGTGAAGGACTCGGCCACGTCGCCCTGGCTGCTGGCGCCGTCGCCGAAGTAGGCGATGACCGCGCTGTCGGCGCCGTCCTTGGCCACGCCCATCGCGTAGCCGGTCGCGTGCAGCGTCTGCGAGCCGATGACGATCGTGTAGAGCTGGAAGTTGTTGCTGTTGGGGTCCCAGCCGCCGTTGTTCACGCCGCGGAACATGCCGAGCAGGTTGGCCGGGTCGACGCCGCGGCACCAGGCGACGCCGTGCTCGCGGTAGGTCGGGAAGACGTAGTCGTCCTCGCGGGTGGCCCGGCCGGAGCCGATCTGGGCGGCCTCCTGGCCGAGCAGCGAGGCCCACAGGCCCAGCTCGCCCTGGCGCTGCAGGGAAGTGGCCTCGGCGTCGAAGCGGCGGGTGAGCACCATGTCGCGGTACAGGCCGCGCAGCTCTTCGGGGGTGACATCGGCGACGTACGGGTCGTACTGGGCGTTCTTGACGCGCTTGCCCTCGGGTGTCAGCAGTTGAACCTGCTCGGGCTTGGTGCTCGGGGACTTCTTGGTCCCGGCGCTGCGTCGCGGCTTGCGCGCGGCAGTGCTCTCCACGGTCACGTGTGCTCCTCCGTCGGTCCGGCCCCCCGGGGTTGCCGGGTTGACCAGTGCGGCTCACCTGGTCCGACACCCGTGCACGGGGTGGGTGCCACTCGGCCGGAACAGGCGTGACAGGTGCCCCGGCGAGCGCCCTGCAACCATCACGTTACCCAGTGCTCCACATTTCTGGGAAACCCCATTTGACCTGCGATTTTGCTTGGATTTCCAAGTAAATCGGGAAGAGCCCGAAGGGGTACTGGTCACAGCCTTGCAGGAGGCCGGAGCAACGGCACGTTATCCCGCCGACCCAGGTCACCGGAAGGGTTTGTGTTCCGCCGTGTATGTAGCGCGGATACAGGCGGAGCCCGGAACGCCACTTCGAGGACTTCCTGTGACCGAAAGCGACCACTGACGACGTGCTGTGACAACGCCCAGCTCATGGGCTCGGCCGGTGCCCTAGCATCTGGCGCGTGCCGGCCCCTGTGTACCACCCCTCGTGCCCCACGCGCCCCCGCTGGGCGCCCTGCTTAGCCAGTACGCCGCCGGTTCCGCCGTCGCCTGCGAACCCGTCGACGAAGGGCTCCTCAACCGCGGCTACCGGCTGCGCACGACCCGCGGCCGCTACTTCCTCAAGCGCCACTTCGACCCCGAGACCGCCGACCCGACGGCGATCGAACGCCGGCACCGCGCCACCCAGCGCCTCGCCGACCTCGGCGTCCCGGTGGCACCCCCCGTGGCCGCGCGCGACGGGCGCACGGTGGCGGTGGTCGGCGGCCACGCCTACGCCCTGCACCCGTGGGTCGAGGGCCGGCACCGGCACGGCGGCCAGCTCAGCGCGGAGCAGTGCGGACGGCTGGGGGCGCTGTTAGGGGTGGTGCATGCCGGCTTGGAGCGTGTGATGCCGGTGCGGAGGCGGGGACGTACGGAGCCTCCCCGCAGCGCCGACCCCATCGACACCTTCGCCCTCATCGACGACCTGCTCGCCTGCGTACGCCGCCACCGCCCCGCCGACTCCTTCGACGAACTGGCCCGGCACCGGCTGCGGGAGCGGCGCGTGCTCCTGGAGCGGCACGCGGACCGGCGCCCGCCGCGCGGAGGCTGTGTCGGCTGGGTGCACGGCGACTTCCACCCGTTCAACCTGCTCTACCAGGAGGACGCGCCCGCCGCGATCGTCGACTGGGACCGGCTCGGCGTACAGCCCCGCGCGGAGGAGGCCGTACGAGCCGCCGCGATCTTCTTCGTCCGTCCCGTCGGCACCCTCGACCTGCCCAAGGTGCGGGCGTACGCGCGCGCGTACCGGCGCACCGCCGGCGCCACGCCCTCCCAGCTCGCGGCGGCCGTGCACCGCGTGTGGTGGGAGCGTCTCAACGACTTCTGGATGCTGCGCTGGCACTACGAGCGGGGCGACACGCGCGCGGATCCCCAGTTCCCGGCCGCCTCGGCCCTCGCCGTGTGGTGGACACGGGAGTACGACGCGGTGTGCGAGGCGTTCAGCGGCTGACGTCCTGGCCTCCGCCGCACAAAGCAGCACGCGCGCGTGCAGCCCGTTTCCGGGCCGTACGCGCGCGTGAACGCTGTCTTCCGGCGTGCCGGGTCAGCCCTCGGCGCCCGTGGTGTCACCACCGTCGGTGCCCGTCGGCTCCGACGACGGGGTCGGCTCCTCGGACGGCGTGAAGGACGGCGTCGGCTCCCCGGACGCGGTCGGCTCGTCGGACGGCGTGTAGGACGGCTCCGAAGACGCCGTCTGGGACGGCGTGTAGGAGGGCTCGTACGACGGCGTGTAGTTCGAACCGCCGCTCGTGTCCGAGTCGCTGTCCGTCTCCGTGTCGGTCGGCTCGTTGCTCGCCTCGTCGCTCGGCGACTCGCTGGTCTTCTGGTCCTCGGTGGTCTGCGAGGTGGTCGGCGACTGCTTGGTGCCACCGCCGCCGCCACTCCCGTCACCGCTGTTGAGCGCCAGCGCGACGCCCGCGGCGATGGCGATCACCGCGAGGACGGCGAGGATCCACAGCTTGCCGCGGCCGCTGCCCCTGTTGCCGTTCCCCTCGAAGCCGCCGTCGTCCCCGCCGCCGTATCCGGACGGCAGGATCTGCTGCGGGATCTGCGAAGTGCTGGAGCCGTCACTGTGGTGCTGCATCACGGTGGTGCCCGCGAAGCCGCCGGCCGGGGTCTGCCGGCCGTCGTGGGCCGTGACCGGGCCGGTGTTCCAGGTGCCGGTGTGGCCGCCCTGGTCGTACAGCATCTGCAGGCCGTACTGGACGAGCCCGCGCATTTCCTCAGCCGTCTGGAACCGGTCGTCCGGCTCCTTGGCCAGCGAGCGCATGACAAGGCCGTCGAGCTCCGGCGGACAGGCGTCGGAGGCCTCGGACGGCGGCGTCGGGATGTCCTGGACGTGCTGGTAGACCACCGACAGCGGTGTCTCGCCGGTGAACGGGGGCCGCAGCGCGAGGAGTTCGTACAGCAGGCAGCCCACCGCGTACAGATCGGAGCGGTGGTCGACGGCCTTGCCGAGCGCCTGCTCAGGGGAGAGGTACTGCGGCGTGCCCATGACCATGCCGGTCTGCGTCATCGTCGTGGACGCGCCGTGCAGCGCGCGGGCGATGCCGAAGTCCATCACCTTCACGGCGCCGTTGTGCGTGATGATGACGTTCGCGGGCTTGATGTCGCGGTGGACGATGCCGTGCTGGTGCGAGTAGGCGAGCGCCTCCAGGACGCCGGAGACGATGATCAGGGCCTGCTCGGGCCCGGGCGCCTCGGCGTTGATGAGGAGGTCGCGGATGGTGCGGCCCTCGACGATCTCCATCACGATGTACGGCACCGACTGGCCGCCCACGAAGTCCTCGCCGGAGTCGTACACGGCGACGATCGCGTGGTGGTTGAGCCCGGCCACCGACTGGGCCTCGCGTGTGAAGCGGGCCTTGGAGACCGGGTCCTCGGCGAGATCGGAGCGCAGCAGCTTCACCGCCACCGTGCGGCCCAGGCGCACGTCCTCGGCCGCGAACACCTCGGCCATACCGCCCCGGCCGAGTCTGTGGGTGAGCCGATACCGGCCATCGCCGACCAGCCCGCCATTACCCCACAGCTCCGGCGCATCTGACATACCGCCGCCAGTCGCCTCGGGGTCGGACGGGCCCTGAGCGCGCTGCTGCTGTGCCATCAGTCCTCGCCGTCGTTTCTGCCCGCGGTGCGCGCGGTGTTGTTACGGTCTCCGTCGGCCACGCTACAGCCTCCACGCAAGCCTCCGGTCCGGTACGGGCTCCCGGACCGGCACGAGACGGACCGGCCATCAAACCCGTACTCCACGGTGTCGTGCAAATTCTGTGTACCGGCAGTACGGCCGCTGTAACGCTTCCGCGACGCTTCTTTCGCGTACGGTCACGGAACGGGCACCGCGCTTGACCTGTCAGTGCCGCGGGGCAGACTTGGGCCGGGAACAGGACATTGGATCACTGACTTCCGGCCGCCGGCGCCGATGGGGGACGCAGAACATGAGCCAGGACGGCGCACAGGGCCGGTACGCGGGGCGGGCGCTGGCCGGTGGCCGCTATCAGCTGCGCGACTTGCTCGGCACGGGCGGCATGGCGTCGGTGCACCTCGCGTACGACTCCGTGCTCGACCGGCAGGTCGCGGTCAAGACGCTCCACACCGAGCTGGGCCGCGAGCAGGCGTTCCGGGAGCGCTTCCGCCGCGAGGCCCAGGCCGTGGCGAAGCTCACGCACACCAATATCGTCTCGGTCTTCGACACCGGCGAGGACGATGTCGACGGCGTGACGACGCCGTACATCGTCATGGAGTACATCGAGGGCCGCCCGCTCAGCTCGGTGTTCGACGAGGACGTCCGGCAGTTCGGCGCGGTGCCCGCCGACAAGGCGCTGAAGATCACCGCGGATGTGCTGGCGGCGCTGGAGATCAGCCATGAGATGGGGCTGGTCCACCGCGACATCAAGCCGGGCAACGTGATGATGAACAAGCGCGGTGTCGTCAAGGTCATGGACTTCGGCATCGCGCGCGCCATGCAGTCGGGTGTGACGTCGATGACACAGACCGGCATGGTCGTCGGCACCCCCCAGTACCTCTCGCCGGAACAGGCGCTGGGCCGGTCCGTGGACGCCCGCTCCGATCTGTACTCGGTCGGCATCATGCTGTTCCAACTGGTCACCGGGCGGCTGCCGTTCGACGCGGACTCGCCGCTGGCCATCGCGTACGCGCATGTGCAGGAGGAGCCGGTGGCTCCGTCCTCGATCAACCGCGCCCTGCCTCCGGCCGTGGACGCGCTGGTCGCCCGCGCGCTGAAGAAGAACCCGAACGAGCGCTTCCCCAGCGCCGAGTCCATGCGCGACGAGTGCCTGCGGGTGGCCGCGTCTCTCCAGCCGGCCCCGCCGAGCATCGTGCCGGGCGCGCAGACGCAGAGCGGCCAGGGCGTCGGCGCCTCGGTGTTCCCGCCGGTCGGCCAGACGCCCCCGCAGTCGGCCCCCGTCCAGACGCCGTACCAGCAGCCTCAGACCTCGAACCCGTACAGCACCCCGCCGCCGTCGATGCCGTCGCCGGCGTACGGCTACCCGCAGCAGTCCGGCTACCCGACACCGCAGCAGGCGGCGTACTCCCCGCAGCCGGGCCACTCGACCCCGCCGCCGTACACCATGTCGCCCCAGCCGCAGACCACTTCGGGCGGCGGCGGGAGCAACCGGCCGGTCATCATCGGCTCGGTCGTCGTGTCCATCGCCGCGGTGGTCGGCCTGATCGTGGCCCTGACACTGAACAACGGCGGCACCGACGACGACGCGGGCGGCAGCGGCGGCGCGTCGGCCTCGGAGTCGGTGACGAAGGCCGCCGGGTACCGGGAAGGCGACAGCTCCAAGACCGTCGATACGACCGAGTGCACCGAGCCGCGGGAGTCGAACCGAGACCCCGACCAGGTGCAGATGCCGGACCTGACGTTCAAGTACTGGCCGTCGGTCGTCGCGTGCCTCGACGCGGCCGAGTGGAAGTACAAGAAGGTCGACATCAACGAGAACACGTACGGCCAGGGCACGATCATGCGGCAGACGCCCGAGGCCCGTACGGACTTCGACCCGGAGAACCCACCGACGTTCACGTTCGAGGTCTCGACCGGCAACCCGTCCTAGCAACCGAGCGCTGTCCGGGTCCTACCCACGCGGTTATCCCCATCACTCCTGGCCGATCACTTGGTGGCATGAGCATGCCCCTCTTATGATCCCGCTGGTCAAGGCGACCGATCTTGGACAGGGGGGATCCCTATGAAGAAGAAGCTCAGCCGCACCCTAACCGTGGGTGCCGCCGCCCTCGGCGCTCTCGCTTTCACTGCGAGCCCGGCGTCTGCGGGTACGGTCGGCGCGTCGAACGCTGGGGCAAGTGGCAGCGGAGAATTCCACTACACGAGCAAGACCCGCGCCGAACACATATACCTCGAGCTGATCGACCGTGCGGCCGACGGACACCACGTCCGCATCCGAGTGCAGTCCCTTACGCCGAACCGTGAGGTGACCAGCTACGCCTGGCGCTCGGTAACCACCGGCGCCGGCACGGCCGGCACGTGGTTGACCTCCCTGACGGACACCCGCGGCATCTGGGCACTGCGCATCCAGGCCTGCGTCTTCGAAGGGAACACGGCCCTGGGCTGCGATGAGTCCTCGTGGGACGGCAACATCTACTACTGACCGGAACGGGATCGGTACGAGGCAGCCGTAAAGGGAGCCCGGCACCTGGGTGCCGGGCTCCTTCTGTTGTTGTGGATGGGGCGTCCTACAGGTACGGACCTCCCGAACGGCCCCCCATTTGGCCGTCCTCGCCCGGCTCATGGCCGCCGACGCCCGGTGGGAGGGCTCGGCGCATCTGCTCCAGCTGGGCGCGTGCGGCCATCTGCTGGGCGAACAGGGTGGTCTGGATCCCGTGGAAGAGACCTTCCAGCCAGCCGACCAACTGGGCCTGCGCGATCCGCAGTTCCGCGTCGGAGGGGGTCGCCTCGTCCGTGAACGGCAGGGAGAGCCGCTCCAGCTCCTCGACCAGTTCGGGCGCCAGGCCGTCCTCCAGCTCCTTCACCGAGCTCGCGTGGATCTCCTTGAGCCGGACCCGGCTGGCCTCGTCGAGAGGTGCGGCGCGCACCTCCTCCAGCAGCTGCTTGATCATGCTGCCGATCCGCATGACCTTCGCCGGCTGCTCGACCATCTCGGTCACCGGGATCTCGCGGGAGTCCTCGTCCCCGTTGCCGCCACCGAGCGCCATGCCGTCCTGGCCCACGACCAGGATCTGCGGGTTCTCGGGCGACCGTTCGTTCCTCGGCATCTCCATGCCGCCATTCTCTCGCACCCGTACACCTCACCACTGAGGTGCCCCCGGTGACAGCTGATCCACCGTTTTCCGGTGCACCGGCTTCGGCTTCCGGTGCGCCTGATAT
Organism: Streptomyces sp. NBC_00457; assembly: GCF_036014015.1. Lineage (NCBI taxonomy): Bacteria > Bacillati > Actinomycetota > Actinomycetes > Kitasatosporales > Streptomycetaceae > Streptomyces > Streptomyces sp. NBC_00457. Next base: position 5,465,158 of record NZ_CP107905.1, read on the forward strand.
CGGTATGCCCGCTTTCGACCCTTCGGTGGAATCCGGAGTGCCGGAACAGTGCGGCGATGTGAGGCTTGTTCCGTGATTCCGTGGTGGCGGGTGCTTCCGGGGCTGGTGGCGGGGCTGGTTCTGCTGCCGTTCGGGGGTGTCTCGTCCGCGGCCGTCCTGTCGTACGGGGCTGTCTCGTCGTACGACATCCAGGTCAGCGCCTCCGCCTCGCCCTCCCCTTCCGATCAGCCGTCCCGGGCCGGAAGCCGGGCCGGTGAGGGGCGGGAGCGGCCGGGGCGGCAGGGTGTGGCCGAGCCGGTGGAGGAGGTGCCTCGGACGACCCGGCAGCCTAGGCAGCCCCCGGAGCCCACCGCGTCGCCCTCCACGCGGCGGCAGCCGGTGGAGCAGGCCGCCGAGGCCGAGAGCCCCGCCGAACCCGTGCTGCGGATCATGCCGCTGGGCAGCGGGCTGGTCCTGATCGGGCTCGGGCTGGGGCTCGCGTTTCTCGGGCTGCGGCTGCGGCGGGGCTGAGCCTGTCCGGCACACCGGTGCTACGGCTGCGGCTGCGGCTGCGGCTGCGGCTGTCCGGCGTACCGGTGCTACGCCACTACGAGCAGCACCTTTCCGACGTGGCCGCTCTCCTCGACCACCCGGTGGGCGGCGGCCGCGTCGCTCATCGGGATCGCCCGGTCGACGACCGGGCGGACGTGGCCGGCGTCGAGCAGGGGCCAGACGTGTTCGCGTACGGCCGCGACGATCGCCGCCTTCTCGCCGAGCGGGCGGGCGCGCAGCGAGGTCGCGCTGATCGCGGCGCGCTTGCCCAGCAGTGCGGCGATGTTCAGCTCGCCCTTGATCCCGCCCTGCATGCCGATGATCGCGAGCCGGCCGTTGACGGCGAGGGCCTGGACGTTGCGGTCGAGATACTTGGCGCCCATGTTGTCGAGGATGACGTCCGCGCCCGCGCCGTCTGTGGCCTTCCTGACCTCCTCGACGAAGTCCTGCTCGCGGTAGTTGACCAGGATGTCCGCGCCCAGTTCGGCGCAGCGCCGCAGCTTCTCCTCGGTGCCCGCGGTGACGGCGACCTTGGCGCCGACGGCCTTGGCGAGCTGGATCGCCATGGTGCCGATGCCGCTGGAGCCGCCGTGCACGAGGAGGGTCTCGCCGGGACGCAGGTGGGCGATCATGAAGACGTTCGACCAGACCGTGCACGTCACCTCGGGCAGTGCGGCGGCCTGTACCAGGTCGAGGCCCTGCGGCACGGGCAGCAGCTGACCGGCCGGGACGGCGACCTTCTCGGCGTAGCCGCCGCCCGCGAGCAGCGCGCACACCTCGTCGCCGACCGCCCAGCCGGAGACGCCGGGGCCGACCGCGGTGATCCGCCCGGAGCATTCGAGGCCGGGGTAGGGGGAGGCGCCGGGCGGCGGGTTGTAGAAGCCCTGGCGTTGCAGGATGTCGGCCCGGTTGACCGCGCCGGCCGCCACCTCGACCAGCACCTCACCCTCGCCGGGCACCGGATCGGGGACCTCGTGCCACACCAGCGCCTCGGGCCCACCGGGTTCGGGAATCGTGATCGCGTACATGGGCAGGACGCTACTCCCCTTCTTCCTCTCTTCCTCGGGCTCCGGCCCTCTGCCGCTACGTCCCCGGACCGGTGCGCCTACGTCGCTGGACCGGTCCGCTTCGGTCCTTCGACCGGTCCGCCGGGAAATCCCTGTGCGGCACCGATGAGTTTGAGGGACGGTAAAGGTCTCCCCATGCGTAGCCCACGAACGCGGAAGGAAACCACCATGAGCCAGCAGAGCTCAGGCCTGGCCATCGAGACCGCGGGCCTGGTGAAGACGTTCGGCGAGACCAGGGCCGTGGACGGCGTCGACCTCGCCGTCCCCGCCGGCACGGTCTACGGCGTCCTCGGTCCTAACGGCGCCGGCAAAACCACCACTGTGAAGATGCTCGCCACCCTCCTGCGGCCCGACGGCGGCCAGGCCCATGTCTTCGGGCACGACGTCGTGCACGAGGCCGACGAGGTGCGCGGCCGGGTCAGCCTCACCGGTCAGTACGCGTCCGTGGACGAGGACCTCACCGGCACCGAGAACCTGGTTCTGCTCGGCCGTCTTCTCGGGCAGCACAAGAAGGCCGCCCGGGACCGGGCCGCGCAGCTTCTGGAGGCCTTCGGGCTGACGGACGCGGCCGGAAAGCAGGTCAAGAACTACTCGGGCGGCATGCGGCGCCGTATCGACATCGCCGCGTCCATCCTGAACACCCCCGAGCTGCTCTTCCTCGACGAGCCGACGACCGGGCTCGACCCGCGCAGCCGCAACCAGGTCTGGGACATCATCCGCGCGGTGGTCGCTCAGGGCACGACCGTGCTGCTGACCACGCAGTATCTGGACGAGGCCGACCAGCTGGCGTCCCGGATCGCCGTGATCGACAAGGGCAAGGTGATCGCGGAGGGCACCAAGGGCGAGCTGAAGGCGTCCGTCGGCGCCGGGTCCGTCCATCTGCGCCTGCGCGACGCGGCACAGCGCCCGCAGGCCGAGCAGGTGCTGCGGCTGGCCCTGGACGCGGACGTGCAGCTGGAGCCCGATCCGGTGGCGCTGACCGCGCGCGTGGGCGGCGGCGCGGCCAACGGACAGGGCGCCGCCGAGCAGGCGGCCCGGGCACTCGCCGAGCTCGCCCGCGGCGGCGTCATCGTCGACAACTTCTCGCTGGGCCAGCCCAGCCTGGACGAGGTCTTCCTCGCCCTCACCGGACACGACACCCACGAGCCGAAGGACAAGGTGTCAGCATGAGCACCGCGACCACCCCCGAGACCAAGGAACTCGCCCCCGTCAGCGCCGAATCGCTGGCCGCGCTGCTCGTCGCCGGCGAACGGCCGCCGAGGCCCAGCGCCCTGTCGGCCTCCCTCACCTTCGGCTGGCGGGCGATCCTCAAGATCAAGCACGTTCCCGAGCAGCTCTTCGACGTCACCGCGTTCCCGATCATGATGGTGCTGATGTACACGTACCTGTTCGGGGGCGCCCTGGCCGGGTCCCCGAAGGAGTACATCCAGTTCCTGCTGCCCGGCATCCTGGTGATGTCGGTCGTGATGATCACGATGTACACGGGCATCTCGGTGAACACGGACATCGAGAAGGGTGTCTTCGACCGCTTCCGCTCACTGCCCATCTGGCGGCCGTCGGTGATGGTCGGCTATCTGCTCGGCGACGCCCTGCGCTACACCATCGCCTCCATCGTGATGCTCACCGTCGGCATCATCCTCGGCTACCGGCCGGACGGCGGGGTCGGCGGTGTGATCGCCGGGATCGCCCTGCTGGTCGCCTTCTCGTTCGCGTTCTCGTGGATCTGGACGATGTTCGGGCTGATGCTGCGCTCCGAGAAGTCGGTGATGGGCGTCAGCATGATGGTGATCTTCCCGCTGACCTTCCTGTCCAATGTCTTCGTCGACCCGAGCACCATGCCGGGCTGGCTCCAGGCCTTCGTCAACAACAGCCCCATCACCCACCTTTCGTCGGCGGTGCGCGGCCTGATGGCGGGCGACTGGCCGACCGGCGAGGTCGCCTGGTCACTGGGCTGGGCGGGCCTGTTCCTGCTGGTCTTCGGGCCGATCACGATGCGGCTGTACAACCGCAAGTGAGCCGTTTCGAGGGGCGATTCAGTCCTGCGGCAGCGGGCGGACGTCGGGTGCGACATGCGTACCCGGCGTCGCCCGCACGATGGTGATCAGCCGGTCCGTCAGCTCCAGCTTCCCGACGGCCGGATCGTCGTATCCGAGCACCCGATGCCCGCGTACGACACTCACCACCAGGTCCTCCGTCTGCCGTGGGCTCTTGCCCACCTCGGCCTTTATGACGGGCCGTTCTATGATGTCGAGCCCGCTGCCCTGCTGGATGAGGTCCTCCATCACCATGCCGGCGGCGGGGCTGAGCACGGAGAGGCCGAGCAGCCGACCGGCCGCGCTGGCGCTGGTGATGACCGCGTCGGCGCCGGACTGCTTCAGCAGCGGTGCGTTCTCCTCCTCCCGCACCGCGGCCACGATCTTGGCAGCGCGGTTGAGCTGCCGGGCCGTCAGCGTGACAAGGACGGCTGTGTCATCGCGCTGCGTCGCGATGATGACCTTCCGCGCCTTGTGCACCTCGGCCCGCTTCAGCACATCGCTGCGCGTCGCATCGCCCACGATCCCCGCATACCCCTCGGCCGTCGCGGCGTCGATCGCCTTGGAGCTGGGGTCGACCACGACGACCTGCTCCGCCTTGACCCCCGACGCGCACACGGTCTGGATCGCCGAGCGCCCCTTCGTCCCGAATCCGACGACAACAGTGTGATCACGCAAGGCGGACCTCCAGCGGGTCAGGCGCCATTCGTCCCGGGTCCGTTCGGTGAGGACCTCGAGGGTGGTGCCGACCAGGATGATCAGGAACATCACGCGCAGTGGCGTGACGACGAAGATATTGGTGAGCCGAGCGGCATCGCTGACCGGGGTGATGTCGCCGTATCCGGTGGTGGAGAGGGTGACGGTCGCGTAGTACCAGGCGTCGAGGAAGTCGACGGAACCGTCGGAGTTGTCGTTGTAGCCCCCGCGGTCGGCATAGACGAGCAGCGCGGTCACCACCAGGACCAGCAGGGCCAACGCCAACCGCTTGGCGACCTGCCGGAAGGGGTGCGTCACCACCTTCCGCGGAAGTCTCACCCGATGGGTTGTCAGATGTTCACCCGCCTCGCGGGCGATCACATCATGGCCCGGTTGTTTCACGTGAAACACACCTCGATACCGGCGAACGCCCAGGGCAGATCGAGCAGTTCCACCTCCTGCCCCGGCCGGGCACCGCCCGGTGGTACGACGGCCAGCGCATCGGCCGCCGCGATGCCCCGCAGCATCGCCGGGCCGTTGTAGTGCAGCGGAACGGCACTGTCGACGCGCAGCGCCACGGGGATGAGCCGGGTGTCGTACGGATGACCGTGCGCCGCGTCCTGGAGCGGCAACGCCAGCGGTTCGGGGGCCGGGCGGGCGGCGAGGGTGCGCAGCAGCGGTTCGGCGAGCGTGAGCAGGCCGGAGACGGCCGCGAGGGGGTTGCCGGGCAGGCCGACGAGGTGCTGGTCGTCCTTGACGCGAGCCAGCAGCATGGGGTGGCCGGGGCGCACCTCGACGCCGTTGACTAGCAGCTCCGCGCCGATACGGCCCAGTGTGGGGTGGACGTGGTCGACGGGGCCGGAGGCGGTGCCGCCGGTGGTGACGATGAGGTCGGCTTTGGAGGAGGTGATGGCCTTGCGCAGGGCCTTGGCGTCGTCGCCGAGCCGGCGCACCGCGATGACCTCGGCGCCGAGCCCTCGCAGCCAGGGCGGCAGCATCGGGCCGAGCGCGTCCCGGATCAGCCCGTCGTGCGGCAGCCCTTCGGTGAGCAACTCGTCGCCGAGGATGAGGACTTCGGCGCGGGGGCGGGGGACCGCGGTGACGGTGTCGTATCCGGCCGCCGCGGCGAGCCCGAGCACGGCCGGGGTCACCAGGGTGCCGACGGGGAGGAGTTGGTCGCCGGTACGGCATTCCTGGCCGCGTGGGCGGATGTCCTGGCCGTGGCCCACCTCGCGGGTCGCGTGCAGGCGGCCCTGGCTGTCCGTGCGGCCGTGCTCGCTGCGGATGACGGCGGTGGTGTCCAGGGGGATGCGGGCACCGGTGGCGATCCGGACGGCCTCGCCGTCGGTGAGCGGTTCGGGCTCGGCGTGCCCGGCCAGCACGCCCTCGTCGCGTACGTCCCAGGGTCCGGGCCCGGCGACCGCCCAGCCGTCCATCGCGGAGGTGTCGAACGAGGGCAGGTCGGTGAGGGCGGTGAGGGGAGCGGCCAGGGTGAGGCCGAGGGCGGCGTCGAGGGTGACGGAGACGGGGGCGCGGCGGGCCCCCGAGCGGCCCGCACGCTCGGCGATCCTCCGAGCCTCGGCCCAAGGTGTGGCCTGGTGGCGAGGGTGTGCCGGGGATGCCGGGGCACTCTGCGGGGCGGGCACGGCGTGGTCCTCCCGACCGCTGTCTTCCTTCACGAGGGCCAGCACCTCCTCGACGTCGAAGTCCTCGGCGTCGTCGCCGGTCCGGACGGAGCGGGCGGTCATCCGGCGTCCGGGGTGCGGTCGGGCTTGGCGGCGGTCGGAGTGGGGTCGGGTTCGGCGGCGGTCGGGGTACTCCCGGGCTCGACGGCATCCTTCGCGGCGTCTGTCTCGGCCTCTTCGGCCCAGCGCAGGGCCAGTGCGGCGGCCTTGCGGGCGGCCTCCGCGACGGCTTCGGGGCCTCCTCCGGCCTGCGCCGCCGCGTAGCCGACGAGGAAGGTGGTCAGCGGCGCCGCGGGCCTGGCCACTCCGTGGGCGGCGTCGCGCGCGAGGTCGAGCAGGACGCCTTTGTCGACGTCGAGGTCGAGGCCCAGCTCGTCCTTGACTGCGGAAATCCATTCATCCAACACGTGCCCATGCTCCCTGATACGTGCCCTGGCAGTGGCGATGTCGTCCCAGGTGTCGCAGTCGAAGGACGCGACGGGGTCGGGGACGCGGGTGAGGTCGAGCCCGCCGGTCAGCCGGCGCAGGGGCAGACCGGTGAGGCCGCCGTGCTCCCGGGTGAGCGTGGCCAGCCCACGGCGCAGCGCCCGCGCCTGGTAGGCCGCCACCAGCGGCTGGTCGCGGCCGTCGGGGTCGGTCAGGACCGCGCCGTCGGCGGAGCCGTCCCACAGCGTCGCCAGCAGCCGCCCGACGGTCCGCTCGCCGAGGAACGGCAGATCGGCGGAGAGTACGACGACGTACGGAGCCGTGGTGTGCCGCAGCCCGGCGTCGAGCGCGGCGAGCGGTCCGCCGCCGGGCGGGTCCTCGCGGGCCCATGTCACGGGCCGCGCAGTGGGGCGGGGATCGGCGACGACAACGGTGTTCCGTGCCCCGGCGCAGGCCGTCAGCACCCGGTCGAGCAGCGCCCGCCCGCCGACCCGCACACCGGGTTTGTCCACACCGCCGAGCCGGCGTGCGGCGCCGCCGGCGAGGACGACGGCGTCGTACGCGGCGCCGGGATCGCTGGAGGGCTCGTACGCGGTCACTCCCCGAGTATGCGTGCCGTCATGATCGGAGGGAACGGCCACGTGCCTTTCTCACCACGTGCCTTTCTCACATGGTGCGCAGCAGCACCGCCGGCTGTTCCACGCAGTCCGCCACATGGCGCAGGAAGCCGCCGGCCGTGCCGCCGTCGCACACCCGGTGGTCGAAGGTGAGCGAGAGCTGGACGACCTGCCGCACCGCCAGCTCGCCCTGGTGCACCCAGGGCTTGGGGACGATACGGCCGACGCCGAGCATGGCGGCCTCGGGGTGGTTGATGATCGGCGTGGAGCCGTCGACGCCGAACACCCCGTAGTTGTTCAACGTGAAGGTCCCGCCCGTGAGTTCCGCGGGCGTCAGCGTCCCCGTCCGGGCCGCCTCGGTCAGCCGGGCGAACTCCGCGGTCAGCGACTCGGCGTCCCGCGCGTGTGCGTCCCGTACGACGGGCACGACGAGCCCGCGCTCGGTCTGCGCGGCGAAGCCGAGGTGGACGTGGTCGAGCTGGACGATCTCCCTGGCCTCGACGTCGACCGTGGAGTTGAGCTCGGGGAACCGGGCGAGGGCGGCCGTGCAGATGCGTGCCAGCAGGGCGAGGAGGGAGATCTTCGTCCTTCCGGCACCGTTCATCGCTTCGCGCGCCCGCATCAGCTCCGTCGCGTCGGCGTCCACCCAGCAGGTCGCGTCCGGTATCTCCCGCCGACTGCGCGACAGCTTGTCGGCGACTGCGCCCCGGATGCCCTTGAGGGGGATACGGGTGCCGCCGGGCGTGGAGGTGACCGGGGCCCCGGCGGGCGCGTGCGTCACCCGGGCGACGAGGGATTCGGCGGGCGTGGGAACGAGGGGGGTGACCGGGGCGAGCGGGGAGTCGGTGGGGGCGGACGGGGCGGCGGCCGTCGGGGCGGCCGAGGAAGGTGTGGTGGCGGACGGCATGGAGGCATGCGGCGACGGCCGGGCGGACGACGCGGCGGCCGCCCGCAGCGCGTACTCCACGTCGGCCCGCAGGATCAGCCCGTCCGGTCCCGAGCCCGTCAACTCCCGCAGATCCAGCCCGTTCTCCCGAGCGAGCCGCCGCACCAGGGGCGAGATCACGGGGACGGGACCGTCGGCCCGGTGGCCGTTGCCGGAATCGGGCGCGATGTCGGGGGTGGCGTGGGCGATATCGGGGACGTCGGGCATCGGCGAGGCCGGAGCCTCAGCCGCAGCCGTATGAGCGGACGGATCCGTCGAAGCCGTGCGAGCCGTCGGCCGTACCCTCCGGCGGCGGGCCGGGGCGGCGCCGGTGCCGTAACCCACGAGCACGTTGCCTGAGCCCTCACCGGAACCCACGTGCGCGTCCTCACGCGAGCCATCGCCCGATCCCGATCCCGTGGCCGGACCGCCGGAGGCCGCCGCCCCCACGGCCACCGTCAACAGCGGCGCCCCGACGGGAAGTTCCGTGCCCTCCTCGCCGAACCGGGCCGTGACGACGCCGCCGTACGGACAGGGCACCTCGACCATCGCCTTGGCCGTCTCGACCTCGACGACCGGCTGATCGACGGTGACCACGTCGCCGACCTGGACCAGCCAGCGCACGATCTCCGCCTCGGTGAGCCCCTCGCCGAGGTCGGGAAGCTTGAACTCCAACACCTGTGCCATCAGCTCTGGGCCTCCCATTGCAGACGCCCCACGGCGTCCAGGATCCGGTCCACGCCAGGCAGGTGGTGACGCTCCAGCATCGGCGGCGGGTAGGGGATGTCGAACCCGGCCACGCGCAGCACCGGCGCTTCCAGGTAGTGGAAGCAGCGCTCCGTGACACGGGCCGCGATCTCCCCGCCCGGTCCGCCGAACCCGCCCGACTCGTGCACGACCACCGCGCGCCCGGTCCGCCGCACCGAAGCGGAGACCGTCTCGTCGTCGAACGGCACCAGGGAGCGCAGGTCGACGACTTCGAGGTCCCAGCCCTCGGCCCGCGCCGCCTCGGCGGCTTCGAGGCAGACAGGTACGGACGGCCCGTACGTGATCAGCGTGGCGCTCCGGCCCGAGCGCCGCACCACCGCGCGGCCTATCGGTTCAACGGCCGTCGGCTCCTCGGGGTTCCAGGAATCCTTGGACCAGTACAGCCGCTTGGGTTCGAGGACGACGACCGGGTCGTCGGAGGCGATGGCGGCGCGCAGCAGGCCGTAGGCGTCGGCGACGGTGGCGGGCGTGACGACATGGAGCCCCGGAGTCGCCATGTAGTACGCCTCGGAGGAGTCGCTGTGGTGCTCGACGCCGCCGATGCCTCCGCCGTAGGGGACCCGGATGGTGATCGGCAGCGGCATCGTCCCGCGCGTGCGGTTGCGCATCCGGGACACATGGCTGATCAGCTGCTCGAACGCGGGGTAGGCGAAGGCGTCGAACTGCATCTCCACGACCGGCCTGAGGCCGTACATCGCCATGCCGACGGCCGTGCCGAGGATGCCCGCCTCGGCAAGGGGCGTGTCCGTGCAGCGGTCCTCGCCGAACTCCTTGGCGAGGCCGTCGGTGACCCGGAAGACCCCGCCGAGGGTGCCGACGTCCTCGCCCATGACGTGCACGGCGGGGTCGGCGGCCATGGCGTCGCGCAGTGCGCGCGTGAGGGCCTGCGCCATGGTGGCGGGTTTGAGGGCGACGGTGGTCATGGGTGCGTCCCTTCCCGTTCGGCCTCCAGCTCCGCCGCCAACTGCTCCCGCTGCTGGCGCAGTTGGGGTGTGGGCTCGGCGTACACGTGGGCGAACAGGTCCATGGGGTCGAGCGCCGGGTCCTGGTTCATGTGCTCGCGCAGGTCGGCGGCGAGCCGCTCGGCGTCCTCGCGCGCGTGCCGGATGCCGTCCTCGTCGATCAGGCCCCGCTCGGTCAACTCCCGCTCCAGGAGGGCGATCGGGTCGTGTGCGCGCCAGGTCTCGACCTCGGTGTCGGCCCGGTAGCGCTTGTCGTCGTCGGCGTTCGTATGGGCCTCGATGCGGTACGTCACCGCCTCGACCAGCGTCGGACCGCCGCCCGCGCGCGCGTGCCGTACGGCGTCGCTGAGGACCTCGTGCACGGCGGCCGCGTCGTTGCCGTCGACCAGGCGGCCGAGCATGCCGTAGCCGACGGCCTTGTGGGCCAGCGACGGGGCCGCGGTCTGCTTGGCGAGCGGGACGGAGATCGCGAAGCCGTTGTTCTGGACCAGGAAGACGACCGGGGCCTGCCATACGGCGGCGAAGTTGAGCGCCTCGTGGAAATCGCCCTCGCTGGTGCCGCCGTCGCCGACCAGCGCGAGCGCGACCACGTCGTCGCCCTTGAGGCGGGCGGCATGCGCGAGGCCCACGGCGTGCGGGAGCTGGGTGGCGAGCGGGGTGCACAGGGGGGCGACGCGGTGCTCGTGCGGGTCGTAGCCGGTGTGCCAGTCACCGCGCAGAAGCGTCAGAGCCTGGACGGGGTCCATGCCACGGGCGACGGCGGCCAGCGTGTCGCGGTAGCTCGGGAAGAGCCAGTCGCGCTCCTCGAGGGCGAGTGCGGCGGCCACCTCGCAGGCCTCCTGGCCGGTGCTGGAGGGGTACACGGCGAGGCGGCCCTGCTTGGTGAGGGCGGTGGCCTGCGCGTTGTACCGACGTCCGCGCACGAGATGGGCGTAGAGCCGGCGCAGCAGGGCGGGGTCGGCCTTCGCGGCGGCGTCCGTGCCGAGCACGCGGTACGGCTCCGCGTCGGGCAGCAGCGGCGCGGGGTCCATACGGGGCTGCCAGGCGGGCGGCGGCGTTGGCCGATATGCGCCCCGCTGCTCCATGACCGTCATCACGGCACCTCCTCATGGGAGTGGCTTGGAGAGGCGCGTCGGATGTGATGCGCCTCACCTACCGATTGTTCGGTCGTCGGCACAATTTGGCTACAGGCACCTTCAGGCTGTGGACAAACGGTTCTCCACAGCCTGAGATGGACGCAGTACGTCCATGGTAGAGAGGCGGGGGGACATGGCACCTGAACAAATGGCCGAAGGTCCCGAGGGCAGCCCCCTGCCGCCCGCGCGGCCCCTCGACGCCATCGATCAGGACATCCTGCAGATGCTCCAGGCGGACGGCCGCGCGTCGATACGGTCGGTCGCCGAACGGGTCCATGTCTCGCGCGCCAACGCCTATGCGCGCATCAACCGCCTCATCGAGGACGGCGTCATCCGCGGCTTCGGGGCCCGCGTGGACCATGAACGCGCGGGCCAGGGGACGTCGGCATACATCACGCTGAAGATCGTCCAGAACACCTGGCGCACGGTGCGCGAGCAGCTCAAGCAGCTCCCCGGGGCAGCCCATATCGCCCTGGTGGGCGGAGACTTCGACGTGCTGCTGCTGGTCCACACGTCCGACAACCGGGCCCTGCGGGAGCTGGTACTGACCCGCATCCAGGCGATCCCCGAGGTACTCAGCACTCGCACGCTGCTGGTGTTCGAGGAGGAGGACCTGGAGCCGCAGGCCTGACCCTGGCGTCCGGCTAGTGTCCTGCGCCAGTAGTTGATCGTTAGTTGGTGTGTGACTTCTACTGCTGGTGCGTCAGTTCCTCGTCGGGGCCCGAAGCTGCAGCCGTTGCTGCTGTCTGATGACGAGCGGGCGGTGTTGGAGCGGTGGACGCGTCGGGCAACATCGGCCCAGGCCCTGGCCCTGCGAGCGCGGATCGTGCTGGCGTGCGCGGGGCCGGAAGTACCGCCGATTGTCGCGGTCGCCCGCGAGTTGCGGGTGGCCGCGGACACGGTCCGCAAGTGGCGGCGGCGCTTCCTCACCCAGCGGCTGGACGGACTGGTCGACGAGCCCCGACCGGGCCGGCCGCCCACCATCAGCGTCGATCAGGTGGAAGCCGTCGTGGTCACCACGCTGGAACAACTGCCCAAGAACGCCACCCACTGGTCGCGGAAATCGATGGCGCAACACAGCGGCCTGTCGAAGTCCACGGTCGGCCGGATCTGGCGGCAGTTCCAGCTCAAGCCGCATCTGGCGGACACCTTCAAGTTGTCGACCGACCCGTTGTTCGTGGAGAAGGTCTACGACGTCGTGGGCCTGTACTTCAACCCGCCCGAGGGGGCGGTGGTGCTGTCGGTGGACGAGAAGTCGCAGATCCAGGCCCTGGACCGGTCCCAGCCGGTGCTGCCGATAATGCCGGGCATGCCCGAGCGGCGCACCCATGACTACGTGCGCAACGGGCTGACCACCCTCTTCGCTGCCTTCGACGTCGCCACCGGTGAAGTCATCACCGCCCTGCACCGTCGGCACCGGGCTGCGGAGTTCAAGAAGTTCCTGATCCGGATCGACAAGGAGGTGCCCGCACAGCTGCAGGTCCACCTGATCGTGGACAACTACGGCACCCACAAGACTCCAGCGATCAAGGCCTGGCTGGCGAGACACCCGCGCTTCGAGCTGCACTTCACCCCGACCGGCTCCTCGTGGATCAACCAGGTCGAGCGGTGGTTCGGCTACCTCGCGCACCAGATGATCCGCCGCGGCGCACACAAGAACATCCAAGCCCTCGAGGCCGACATCCGCGCCTGGGTCAAGGACTGGAACGAAGACCCTAAACCGTTCATCTGGACCAAGACCGCCGAAGAGATCCTCGACTCCCTCGCCCGCCTCTGCCGACGGATCTCTGGCGCAGGACACTAGGAGGACTTGCGCAGTCCCCCGAACACCAGCTGCGCGACCGCGTCGGCCACTTCGCGCTCGTTCATGCCGCGCCCGTCCGGCCGGTACCACTCGACGATCGAGTTGATCATCCCGAAGACCAGCCGGGTCGCCAGGCGCACCTCCACATCACCGCGCACGTCCCCGTCGGCGGCCGCCGCCTTCAGCAGCTCGGCGACCCGGTGGTCGAAGTCGCGGCGCTGCTCCAGGGCCCACCGCTCGGTGTCCGTGTTGCCGCGCACGCGCAGCAGCAGCGTCACATACGGCAGTTCGGCGATCAGCACCTCGACCATGCGCCGCACGACGTACTCCAGGCGCTCGGCGGCACGCCCCACGCGCGCGTGCTCCTCGTCGAGGATCCCGAAGAGCCCGTCCAGCGCCCGGCTCACCGCGCGGCGCAGCAGCTCCTCCTTGCCGGCGACGTGGTGGTAGATCGACGACTTGGAGATGCCGGCCGCCTTGGAGAGGTGCTCCATGGAGGTGCCGTCGTAGCCACGCTCGTTGAAGACCCGCACAGCGACGGTGAGCAGCGACTCCGGGGTGTACGTGTCCCGCTTCGCGGTGGTCATGACGTGCTGCCCTCCCGCTTGTCCGAGGCGTACGCATGGCGGTAGAGCGCGAGCGAGGGCGCGTAACGTCCCGAGGGCTCGCGCATGTGCAGGTCGTCGAGCAGGGCGTACGCCCAGTTGCGGCCGAGTCTGCGGCTCCATTCGAAGGGGCCCAGGGGATAGTTCACGCCCAGCCGCATCGCGGTGTCGATGTCCTCCTCGGTGGCCACCCCCTTGGCGACGGCGTCGTGCGCCAGGTCGACGATCCGCGCGACCGTGCGGGCGACGATCATGCCGGGTACGTCGCCGATGACGCTGACGTCCTTGCCGAGCGCCTGGAAGAGGCCGATCGCCTCGGTGAGGGTCTGCGAGGCGGTGTCCTGGGAGGCGGACAGGGCGATACGGGTGGCCCTGCGGTAGTCGAGCGCGAGATCGAAGTAGACGACGTCCCGGAACTCCACGGAGGTCTGGCCGTCGGCGAGCGCCAGCTGTCCGCCGCCCGGCAGCACCAGGCGGGTGCCGTGGTCCTCGTCCTCCTCGCGGACGGCGATGCCCGCCTCGCGTATCAGCGCGAGCAGTTCGGCGGCGGGCCCCAGATCGCCCTCGGCGACGACGTACGCGGGCGGCCGGGCGCGTTCCGCGGTGTGCGGCTCGGCGGGCTCGGCGCCCTCCCGGTAGTCGTACCAGCCCTGTCCGGTCTTGCGGCCGAGCCGGCCCGACTCGACCAGGCGCCGCTGGGCGAGCGAGGGCGTGAAGCGCACGTCCTGGAAGAAGGACTGCCACACGGAGTGCGTGACCGACTCGTTGACGTCCTGGCCGATGAGGTCGGTCAGCTCGAAGGCGCCCATCTTGAAGCCGCCGGACTCGCGCAGGATCGCGTCGATCGTGGCGGGGTCGGCGCCCTGGGCCTCGTAGACCGCGAAGGCCTCGGCGTAGAAGGGCCGTGCGATGCGGTTGACGATGAAGCCGGGGGTGTCGGCGCAGGCGACCGGGGTCTTGCCCCAGGCCCGCGCCGTCTCGTACGCGCGCGTGGCCATCGTGACGTCGGTGGCATGCCCGGAGACGACCTCGACCAGTGGCAGCAGCGGGGCCGGGTTGAAGAAGTGCAGGCCGACGAGACGGCCGGGGTTGCCGAGCGCGCCGCCGATGGCCGTCACCGACAGGGACGAGGTGTTGGTGGCGAGCAGACAGTCCTCGCCGACGATGCCCTCCAGCTCGCGGAAGAGGTCCTGCTTGACGTCGAGCCGCTCCAGAACGGCCTCGACGACCAGGGCGCAGTCCGCGAGGTCGGTGAGGCTCTGGGCGGGCAGCAGACGCGCGCGTGCCGCGTCCCGGTCGGCGGCGGTGAGCCGGTCCTTCTCGACGAGCCGGTCGAGGCGGGCGCCGATCGCGGCGGACGCCTCCTGGGCCCGTCCGGGGACGGTGTCGTACAGCCGCACGGGATGGCCGGCGACCAGCGCGACCTGGGCGATGCCCTGGCCCATGGTGCCGGTGCCGACGACGGCCACGGGGCTGCTGAGGTCGAGTGCTGTCATGTGCGCGATCCTCCCGCACGGGGTTTTCCACAGATGCGGCGGACCCCCTTGTCCCGACCGATCGTTCGGTTACTCTAACTCTGTCCGGCTGTTTCCGCCCAGGTCATGAGCTCAAAGAAGAGTTCTTGAGACGAGGAGTTGGTCCCGTATGGCCGCCGAACTCACCGCGCACCAGCTGATCGCCGCTCACCGGCCCACCCTCGACCAGGCGCTGGAAGCGATCCGCACGCGCGCGTACTGGTCTCCGCACCCCGAGCACCCCAAGGCCTACGGCGAGCAGGGCAGTCTGGACGCGGCAGCCGGCAAGGCCGCCTTCGACGCCGTTCTGGGCACCCGCCTGGACCTCGGCCAGCCCGGCACGGACGGCTTCACGGGCGGCGAGGTCTCGCCGTACGGCATCGAGCTGGGCGTCACCTACCCGCACGCGGACATCGAGGTCCTGCTGCCCGCGATGAAGGCCGGCCAGCGCGCCTGGCGGGACGCAGGCGCGGAGATCCGGGCCGTGGTCTGCCTGGAGATCCTCAAGCGCATCAGCGACCGGACGCACGAGTTCGCGCACGCGGTCATGCACACCTCCGGCCAGGCCTTCATGATGGCGTTCCAGGCGGGCGGCCCGCATGCGCAGGACCGTGGCCTGGAGGCGGTGGCGTACGCGTATGTGGAGCAGGTCCGCACCCCCGACACCGCGGAGTGGACCAAGCCCCAGGGCAAGCGCGACCCGCTCGCGCTCACCAAGCAGTTCACGCCGGTCCCGCGCGGGATCGCCCTGGTGATCGGCTGCAACACCTTCCCGACGTGGAACGGCTATCCGGGCCTGTTCGCCTCCCTGGCCACCGGAAACGCGGTCCTGGTCAAGCCCCACCCGCGCGCCGTGCTGCCGCTCGCGCTCACCGTGCAGGTCGCCCGCCAGGTGCTGACCGAGGCGGGCTTCGACCCGAACCTGGTGGCGCTCGCCGCCGAGCGCCCGGACGAGGGCATCGCCAAGACCCTGGCCGTGCGCCCGGAGATCCGGATCATCGACTACACCGGTTCGACGGCCTTCGGTGACTGGCTGGAGGCCAACGCCCGCCAGGCGCAGGTCTACACGGAGAAGGCGGGCGTCAACACGGTGCTCGTGGAGTCGACCGGCGACTACAGGGGGATGCTGTCCAACCTGGCCTTCTCGTTGTCCCTGTACAGCGGCCAGATGTGCACCACCCCGCAGAACCTGCTCATCCCGCGCGACGGCATCCGCACCGAGGAGGGCCCGCGGACCTTCGACGAGGTCGTCGCCGACCTCGCCCGCGCGGTCGACGGCCTGCTCGGCGACGACGCGCGCGCCAACGCGCTGCTCGGCGCGATCGTCAATCCCGATGTGAAGGCTCGGCTGGAGGCGGCGGCGAGCCTCGGCGAAGTCGCCCTCGCCTCACGGGAGATCAGCAACCCGGAGTTCCCGGACGCGGTCGTCCGTACGCCGGTGATCGTGAAGCTGGACGGAGCCAAGCCGGACGCCGAGGCCGCGTACATGAGCGAGTGCTTCGGGCCCGTCTCCTTCGCCGTCGCGGTCGACTCGGCGTCCGACGCGGTGGAGTTGCTGCGGCGGACGATCCGCGAGAAGGGTGCGATGACCGTCGGTGCGTACACCTCTGACGAGGAGGTCGAGCAGGCGGTCGTCGAGGTCTGCCTGGAGGAGTCGGCGCAGTTGTCGCTGAACCTCACGGGTGGGGTGTATGTGAACCAGACGGCCGCGTTCTCCGACTTCCACGGGTCGGGGGGCAACCCGGCAGCGAACGCCGCGTTGTGTGATGGGGCGTTTGTCGCTAGCCGGTTCCGGGTTGTTGAGGTCCGTCGGGAAGCCTGAGAGCTCGGGGGGTGCGGTGATTGCGCGGCTACCGGTGCGTTGTGGCTGGTCGCGCAGTTCCCCGCGCCCCTAGAGGGGCGCTCCAGTGGCCGTGCTCCAGTGGTAAAGGGTCATTCCAACACTCGTCGCCAAGTTGTAGCTGGAGACCTGCGGGCGCATCGGCAGGGACAGCAGATGGTCGGTACGCGCGCGTAGGTCGGCCGACAGGCCGCTGCGCTCGGAGCCGAAGGCGAGGACGGCGTCGTCCGGGAGCTTCACGCCCCGGATGTCGTCGCCCTCGGGGTCCAGGGCGAACAGCGGCCCGGACGGCAGTTCGTCGACGGTCAGCCGCTCCACGGCGGTCGCGAAGTGCAGGCCCGCTCCGCCGCGTACGACCGTGGGGTGCCACGGGTCGAGGGTGCCGGTGGTGACCACTCCGGTCGCGCCGAAACCGGCGGCCAGACGGATGACGGCGCCCACGTTGCCGAGGTTGCGCGGGTTGTCGAGGACGACGACGGGTGCGGTGCGGGGAGAGTGCGCCAGCTTCTCGAGGTTGGCGGCACGGGGCGGTCGTACGGCCAGGGCCGCCACCGCGGTCGGATGCGGGCGGGGCACGAGGGACCTGTACGTCGGCTCCGGGACCTCCGTGAGCAGGGCGTCCAGGGTGTCTCGTACGTCCGGAGCCAGCTCGTCGGCGAGGGCGAGCGTCGCCGCCCGGTCGACGGCCACCGCGACCGGGACAGCGGCTTTGAAACGCACCGCGTGCTTGAGGGCGTGGAAGCCGTCGAGCAGGACGGAGGCGTCGGCGAGCCGGTGCCAGGAGGTCACGGGATCGGCGGCGGTCATGCCGTGAAGCCTACGTGCGTGTGCTCGGGGTTCTCCGGGGTGTCCGGGGCCGACGCGTCCCCGGTCCGCTGGCCCGGCACCTTGGGGCCGTCCTTGCCCCGGAACACGCGTCCACGCGCGCGTGCGGCCCAGTCGCCCAGCCGGCGCAGGAACGACGTCGGCAGGAAGACCGCGTCCGCCGCGATCATCGCCAGGGAGAAGAAGGGCAGTCCGAGGACGACGGCGATCACGGCGTGCTCGGTGATCATCGCGGCGAGCAGGACGTTCTTGACGCGTCGATGGAACAGCGTGAACGGGAAGGCGACCTGGACGGCCACGGTCCCGTACGTCACGAGCATCACCGCCGTGCCGCTGGCCGACAGCAGGTCGGCGAGGGCGGGCCAGGGTGAGAAGTAGTCGAGGTGCAGGGGGTAGTAGACGGCGGTGCCGTCCTGCCAGCGGGAGCCCTGGATCTTGTACCAGCCTGCCGTCGCGTAGATCAGACAAGCCTCGGCCATGATCACGAGCAGGGCGCCGTTGTGGACGATGTTGCCGACCACATCGAGCATGATCCGCGGCTCGTCGCTCCTGGCCAGGCGTCCGACGACCCACCACACGGCCAAGGCCACCCACACAGCCCAGATGATCACCGGCACGGTCCGGTCGCCGTCGAGCTTGCCCGCCGCGGTCACCACGACCAGCACCAGCCCGAGCACCCCCCACAGGGCGGGCCCCACCCGGTCCACCACACGCTCTCCACGCGCGCGTGCCGCACGCGCACGCCGTTCCCGGCGCTCGTCCAGCGACCACACCTGGCCGCAGCGCGTGAAGACGAGGTACATGCACATCAGGTGCAGGACGTTGTCGCCGCCGTCGCCCATGAAGATGCTGCGGTTCTGCAGCGAGAGCACGCCGACCATGAAGAGCACGGACATGGTGCGGGTGCGCCAGCCCAGCAGCAGCAGGACGCTCGTGAGGACGGCGAGCGCGTACACGGCCTCGAACCAGAGTCGGCCGTCGGACCACATCAGGGCCGTGAAGGCGCCGTTCGTCGAGATCAGCTGCTCGGCGAGGCCGAATGCCCAGGGGCCGTCGGGGCCGTACAGCTCCCGGCGGTGGGGCAGCTCCCGCAGCAGGAAGAGCAGCCAGGTCGCGCTGAACCCGATACGGATCACAGCGGTCTGGTACGGGCCGAGGGCGGCCCCGGTGACACGGGCGATGCCGCCCGCGACGGCCTGCGCGTAGCGGTTCACCGGGCGCCTCCCTCGAGGTCGCCGGCCGAGACCGACCACCAGGGCAGCACCCGGAGCACCGGCTGGTCGGAGACCTGCTCCGTGCTCCACTCGGGCGGGCGGACGTTGGTGGTGCGGGAGCGCAGCTGCACCCGCTCGATCGTCTCGCCCCGCCCGGCCACGTCATCGCGGTCGAGGCGCAGCAGCACGATCCGGCGCAGATAGGTCTCCGAGAGGGCGCCGCGCAGGCCCGACGGGCGGTTCTCGGCGTCGTGGGTGGCGAGGAAGAAGTCCCACGCACGGCGCAGTTCGTTCTGCTGGGTGTGGCTCGGCAGCAGATTGCCGTCGATGGCCCGGCCGTCCTGAGCGGACAGGTCGTACCAGCCGGTGGTCTCCCTGCCGCCGTCCGGCCTGCCGATCTGGGCGCGGACCTGGACGGCGATGTTCTGCTGCAGCGGGTTGGGCGCGAAGAGCTTCCAGTTCTGCTCGAACTCGGGGTAGATCCAGTCGTCTATCGCGCGGCCGTGCTGCTTGGTGACCGTGTTCGACGGGGCGACGTGCAGGAACACCATGCCGATGTGGACACAGACGGCGACCGCGACACAGGCGAGCGCGAGCGCGACACCGATCTGGTAGCGGAGGGAGAGCGCGGCGACAGCGGTGCGGGGGCCGGCGGCCGGTTCGCCGGACGTCTCGCGCCCGTCCGGCTCGACCACCCCGCCCGCCCCGTCCGGGGCGTTCGAGCCACCGTCGTACGCGTCGTCCATTCCGCCCCGTTCCCGATTCCGCTCAGTCTTCCGGCCGTCTGGACGGGAACGGTACTCAGCCCCGCGCGCCCGGCACACCCCCATCGGCCCGTCCGCCGGTCGGGCCGGTTGTCCACAGGTGGTCCCGGCAGGTTATCCACAGCGGTTGACACCTTACGGCGGCCGTCACACCATGGAATCGCACGAACCGAACGATCGGTCGGGAGCAGGTTCCAGGCAGAGCCCAAGGTCGAGGGGGCCCCATGGCGACAGCAGCCGCGCAGCAGACGGCCGGCACACAGGCGTACGGCGCAGAAGACGGCACCGTCGGCACGGCGGCGTACGAGCGCGCCTTCGACGCCGCGGTGGCCGCCGACGAGCGCATCGAGCCGCGCGACTGGATGCCGGACGCCTATCGCGCGACGCTGGTGCGGCAGATCGCCCAGCATGCGCACTCCGAGATCATCGGCATGCAGCCCGAGGCGAACTGGATCACGCGCGCGCCGTCCCTGCGCCGCAAGGCCATCCTGATGGCCAAGGTCCAGGACGAGGCGGGGCACGGCCTGTATCTCTACAGCGCGGCCGAGACCCTCGGCACCGGCCGCGACGAGCTGTTGGACAAGCTCCACACCGGCCGCCAGAAGTACTCCTCGATCTTCAACTACCCCACTCTGACCTGGGCGGACGTCGGCGCGATCGGCTGGCTGGTGGACGGCGCCGCGATCACCAACCAGGTTCCCCTGTGCCGCTGCTCATACGGCCCGTACGCGCGCGCGATGGTCCGCATCTGCAAGGAGGAGTCCTTCCACCAGCGCCAGGGGTACGAGCTGCTGCTCGCCCTCGGCCGCGGCACCCCGGAGCAGCACGCCATGGCGCAGGACGCGGTGGACCGCTGGTGGTGGCCGTCCCTGATGATGTTCGGCCCGCCCGACGACGAGTCAGCGCACTCCGCGCAGTCGATGGCGTGGAAGATCAAGCGCCATTCGAACGACGAGCTGCGCCAGCGCTTCGTCGACATCTGCGTGCCCCAGGCCGAGTCCCTGGGCCTGACGCTCCCCGACCCGGACCTGAGGTGGAACGAGGAGCGGGGGCACCACGACTTCGGCCCGATCGACTGGTCGGAGTTCTGGGCCGTCCTCAAGGGCAACGGCCCGTGCAACGAACAGCGCATCACCCAGCGCAGGCAGGCGCACGACGAAGGCGCATGGGTCCGGGAGGCCGCCGCGGCGTACGCGGCCAAGCACACGGCCCCTTCCTCGCGCGCCCATGAGACGGGAGCGGCACACGCATGACGAACACCGACTGGCCCCTGTGGGAGGTCTTCGTACGCTCCCGCCGCGGCCTCTCGCACACCCACGCCGGCAGCCTGCACGCGCCGGACGCGGAGCTCGCCCTGCGCAACGCGCGCGATCTGTACACCCGGCGCGGCGAGGGAGTCTCGATCTGGGTCGTGCCGTCGTCCGCGATCACGGCGTCCTCACCGGACGAGAAGGACCCGTTCTTCGAGCCGGCCGCCGACAAGCCGTACCGGCACCCGACGTTCTACGAGATCCCGGAAGGGGTGAAGCACCTGTGACCGTCGCCGTTCCCACCACGGCCGCGCTCGCCCTCGGCGACGACGCGCTGGTGCTCTCCCACCGCCTGGGCGAGTGGGCGGGCCACGCTCCCGTGCTCGAGGAGGAGGTCGCCCTCGCCAATATCGCCCTCGACCTGCTGGGCCAGGCCCGGGTCCTGCTGTCGATGGTCGGCGACGAGGACGAGCTGGCCTATCTGCGCGAGGAGCGCGCCTTCCGCAACCTCCAGCTGGTCGAGCAGCCGAACGGCGACTTCGCCCACACCATCGTCCGCCAGCTGTACTTCTCCACCTACCAGCACCTGCTCTACGCCCGCCTCGCCACCGCGGACGGCCCCTTCGCGCCGCTCGCCGCGAAGGCCGTCAAGGAGGTCGCCTACCACCGCGACCACGCCGAGCAGTGGACGCTTCGGCTCGGCGACGGCACAGAGGTCAGCCATGAGCGGACGCAGCGCGCGTGCGAGGCGCTGTGGCGGTTCACCGGCGAGATGTTCCGGCCGGTCGAGGGCCTGGATGTGGACGCGGAGGAGTTGCAGGCCGCCTGGCTGAAGTCCGTGTCGAGCATCCTCGACCGCGCCACCCTGATCGTGCCGGAAGGGCCGCGGTCCGGTGCGTGGACCGCCGGGGCGGGCCGTCAGGGCCTGCACACCGAGCCCTTCGGGCGGATGCTGGCCGAGATGCAGCATCTGCACCGCAGCCACCCGGGGGCGTCATGGTGACCCTCACTGCCCTGGAGGCAGAACTCCTCGAGGTCGCCGGTGCGGTGCCCGACCCCGAACTGCCCGTGCTCACCCTCCAGGAGCTGGGCGTCCTGCGCGCGGTGCACGTGCGCGGCACGGACTCGGTGGAGGTCGAGCTGACCCCGACGTACACCGGCTGCCCGGCGATCGAGGCGATGTCCCTGGACATAGAGCGGGCGCTGCACGAGCACGGCATAGGGCAGGTGTCGGTCCGTACGGTGCTCTCGCCCGCCTGGTCGACGGACGACATCTCGGCCGAAGGGCGCCGCAAACTGCGGGAGTTCGGCATCGCACCGCCGCGGGTGCGGGAGGCGTCCGAGCCGGTGCTGATCGAGCTGGGCCCGACCCGCACCACGGATCCCGTTCTCTGCCCGCACTGCGGATCGGCGGACACCGAGCTGCTCAGCCGGTTCTCCTCCACCGCGTGCAAGGCGCTGCGACGGTGTCTGTCCTGCCGCGAACCGTTCGACCACTTCAAGGAGTTGTGATGGCCCGCTTCCACACGCTCCCGGTGGCCGCCGTCGACCGGCTCACCGACGACTCGGTGACCCTCACCCTCACCGTGCCGCCGGAACTGCAGGAGGAGTACCGCCACTCCCCGGGCCAGCATCTCGCGCTGCGCCGCAGGGCCGACGGTACGGAGATACGGCGCACCTACTCGATCTGCTCCCCGGCGCCCGGCCCCGAGGGTCCACGGACCCTGCGGGTGGGGGTGCGGCTGGTGGAGGGCGGGGCCTTCTCGACGTACGCGCTCAAGGAGATCAACGTCGGTGACGAGCTGGAGGTGATGACCCCGGCCGGCCGTTTCACGCTGGAGCCCGCGCCCGGTCTGTATGCCGCGATCGTCGGCGGCAGTGGCATCACCCCGGTCCTGTCGATCGTCTCGACGCTGCTGGCGCGTGAGCCCGCGGCCCGGTTCTGCCTGATCCGCAGCGACCGTACGTCCGCCTCGACGATGTTCCTGGAGGATGTCGCCGACCTGAAGGACCGCTACCCCGAGCGGCTGCAGCTGGTGACGGTGCTCTCCCGGGAGGAACAGCAGGCGGGTCTGCCGTCCGGGCGGCTCGACCAGGACCGGCTCACCGGGCTGCTGCCGGCGCTGCTGCCGGTGGACGACGTGGCGGGCTGGTTCCTGTGCGGGCCGTACGGGCTGGTGCAGGGGGCCGAGCGGGCCTTGCGCGGACTCGGAGTGGCGCGGAGCCGCATCCACGAGGAGATCTTCCACGTGGACCCCTTGACCACCCTCGCGACTCAGGTCCCGGCCCCCGCCCACAGCGCCGTGACGGCACGGCTCGACGGCCGCGGCGGAACCTGGCCCGTCCAGGACGGCGAGTCCCTGCTGGAGACGGTCCTGCGCAACCGGCCCGACGCGCCCTACGCCTGCAAGGGCGGGGTGTGCGGGACATGCCGGGCCTTCCTGGTCTCCGGCGAGGTGCGGATGGACCGCAACTTCGCGCTGGAGCCGGAGGAGACGGAGTCGGGGTATGTGCTGGCGTGCCAGTCGCATCCGGTGACGGAGAAGGTGGAGCTGGACTTCGACCGCTGAGCGCTCCGCCGGCTGTGTCGGGCGCTGCCCGGCCGTTCCTTCGTCAGGGCCGTCACCCTTACCCGGCGCCACCCACCCGTTCCCTTCTCCTAGAACCTGTTCTATCTTGACGCACCGTCAGGTCAGCGGATGCGCCGGAGGGACAGGGACTGTGGACTTCACCTTCACCGAGGAGCAGCAGGCGGCGGCCGAGGCGGCGCGGGGAGTGTTCGGCGGGGTCGCGCCGGATGCCGTGCCCAGCCCGGCGCTCACCCTGGGCGCCGTGGCCGACGACTTCGACCGGGAGCTGTGGGCGAGGCTGGCCGACGCGGACCTGCTGAGCCTGCTCCTCGCCCCGGAGTACGGCGGGGCGGGCCTCGACGCCGTCGCGCTGTGCCTCGTCCTGCGGGAGTCGGCGAAGGTGCTGGCGAGGGTGCCGCTGCTGGAGAGCTGCGCGGCCGCCGCGGCCGTACAGGCTTATGGCGGCGAGGAGTTGAGGTCCGAGCTGCCGGCGCGGGCGGGGCGGGGTGAGGTGGTCCTGACCGTCGCCGCCGCCGGCCGTACCGGGCACGACCCGGCCGAACTCGCCGTCACCGCACGCCAGGAGGGCGACCACTGGACGCTGGACGGGCTGCAGACGGCGGTGCCCTGGGCATACAACGCGGACTTCATCCTCGTACCGGCCCGGACGGACGCCGACCGGACCGTCCTCGCGGTGGTGCCCCGGCTCCACGAGGGGGTCGTGCTCGCCGAGCAGTTCTCCACGAACGGGGAGCGGCTGGCCGAACTGCGCCTGGACTCCGCGCGGATCGCGGCCCGCGATGTCATCGACGCCGACGGCGCCTGGGAGTGGCTGCGCGATCTCCTGACCACCGGGACCTGCGCGCTGGCCCTCGGGCTCGGCTCCCAGGTACTGCGGATGACCAGTGAATACACGGGCAAGCGCGAGCAGTTCGGCTTCCCGGTGGCCACGTTCCAGGCGGTCGCCGTGCAGGCCGCCGACCGCTATATCGACCTGCGCGCGATGGAGGCCACGCTGTGGCAGGCCGCATGGCGGATCGCGTCGGGGGCGCCGGGGGCACTGCCTGCTGCCGGGGACGTGGCCGTCGCGAAGATCTGGGCGGGGGACGGCGTACGGCGCATCGTGCAGACCGCGCAGCATCTGCACGGCGGTTTCGGTGCCGACACCGACTATCCGCTGCACCGGTATCACGCCTGGGCCAAGCACCTGGAGCTGTCGCTCGGCCCGGCGGCGGCACACGAGGAGGCACTGGGCGATCTGCTGGCGGCGCATCCGCTGGGCTGACACGCCGACACGGCCGCCCGAGCCGCAAAGCCCCGGCGACCGCCGACGGTGCCGCACAGCCATGGCGGCCACAGCCCGAGCGCAGAGCCCTGGCGAGGGCAGCCCGGGCAGCGATACCAGGACGACCGCCGCGCCCGCGTCACGGAGCCCGAAGGCCCGCGCCCACGTCACGGAGCCTGAGGGCCCGGAACTCAGGGCCGGGAGCCCGAAGGCCAGGAACCCGAAGGCCAGGAACCCGAGGGCCCGCAGCCCCAGCGCCCGTTCCTGCAGGCCAGCCCCTAGAGGACGTACCCAGGCTGTCCCTGGTCCGTCACGACCGGTCGGCCCGTGTGGGCCCACATCTCCATGCCGCCGTCGACGTTCACGGCGTCGATGCCCTGCTGGACGAGGTACATCGTGACCTGGGCCGAACGCCCGCCGGAACGGCAGATCACATGGACCCTGCCGTCCTGCGGCGCCGCCTCGGTCACCTCGCCGTACCGGGCCACGAACTCGCTGATGGGGACGTGCAGTGCCCCTTCGGCGTGACCCGCCTGCCACTCGTCGTCCTCGCGGACGTCCAGCAGGAAGTCGCCGTCCTTGAGGTCTGAGACCTCGACCGTGGGCACACCAGCTCCGAAACTCATGCCCCCGACGCTACCGGACCGCCCGCACGGCCCGACGCGGCTACCGCAGCAGCTCCACCAGCTTCGCCTCGCGCTCGGCGACCTGGGCCAGCAGCTGCTCGGCGACCTCCTCCAGAAGGCGGTCGGGGTCGTCCGGGGCGATCCGGAGCATGGCGCCGATCGCGCTCTCCTCCAGTTCGCGGGCGACGACCGCGATCAGTTCCTTGCGCTGGGCGAGCCATTCGAGGCGGGCGTAGAGCTCCTCGGCGGGGCTCGCCTGCCGCTCCTCGGGGACCGGCCCGGCGGCCCACTCCGCGGCCAGCTCCCGCAGCAGCGCCTCGTCGCCACGGCCGTAGGCGGCGTTGACCCGCGTGATGAACTCCTCACGCCGTTTGCGCTCGCCCTCCTCCTGCGCCAGGTCGGGGTGGGCCTTGCGGGCCAGCTCGCGGTAGAGCTTGCGGGCCTCGTCGCTGGGGCGCACCCGCTGCGGGGGCCGTACCGGCTGCTCGGTGAGCATCGCGGTGGCCTCCGGGGACAGCCCGTCCCCGTCCATCCAGCCGTGGAACAGCTCCTCGACGCCCGGCATCGGCATGACGCGCGCCCGTGCCTCGTCCGCCTTGCGCACGTCCTCGGGGTCGCCGGTGCGGGCGGCCACGGCCTCGGCGATCTGTGCGTCCAGTTCGTCGAGCCGGGCGTACATCGGGCCGAGCCTCTGATGGTGCAGCCGCGAGAAGTTCTCCACCTCCACCCGGAAGGTCTCCACCGCGATCTCATACTCGATGAGCGCCTGTTCAGCAGCGCGCACGGCCCGCTCCAGCCGCTCCTCGGGGCGGGGAGCGGCATCTTCGGACGCGGCACCAGTGTCTTCGGACGCGGCACCGGCGTCTTCGAGCCCGGCCGCACTGTCCTCGGCCCCGGGCAGGCCGTCGTCCGGCGTCACGCCCGCCTCTCCGGCGACGCCACCCTGCTCAGCTTCCGACCTCGTCACGCGACCAGCGTAGGCCACGCCTCGACCGACCCCGACGGCCTCAGCGCTCCGCTGGATATGCGGTTCGTTCGCCGCGGGATGGTGGGGGCTGGTCGCTCCCCCACTCTCGGCTTCGCTCGAGCGGGGCCCCCATCGCGGCGGAGCCGCATATCGACACAGCCCCGCGCCCCTTGCGGGGCGCGGTCACACCCCTGTCTCCGCCTTGAGCCGCCCCGCCCGCACCGCCGCCACCAGCTCCGCGTGGTCCGCCTCCGTGCGGTCGGCGTAGGCCACCGCGAACGTCGCCATCGCCTCGTCCAGTTCCTCGTTCTTGCCGCAGTAGCCGGAGATGAGGCGGGGGTCGGCGCTGTGGGAGTGGGCGCGGGCCAGGAGGGCGCCGGTCATACGGGCGTAGTCGTCTATCTGGTCGGTGGAGAGGGCGGCGGGGTCGACGCTGCCCTTGCGGTTGCGGAACTGGCGTACCTGGAAGGGGCGGCCCTCGACCGTCGTCCAGCCCAGCAGGATGTCGCTGACGACCTGCATCCGCTTCTGGCCCAGCACCACACGGCGGCCCTCGTGGTCCACCTGGGGCGCCTCGAACCCCGCCGTCACCAGGTGCGGAACCAGCACCGAGGCCCTGGCCTCCTTCACCTGCAGCACCAGCGGCTCGCCCCGGTGGTCCAGCAGCAGGACGACGTACGACCGCGTGCCCACGCTGCCCGTGCCGACCACCCGGAAGGCCACGTCGTGCACCGTGTGCCGGGCCAGCAGGGGGAGGCGGTCCTCGGAGAGCGTCGTCACATACTCCTCCAAGGACACCGCCACGGCTGCCGCCTCCGCGTCCGGCACCTGCCGCAGCACCGGAGGGGCGTCGACGAACCGCCGTCCGCCGTCCTCGGTCGGCACCGTCGACCGCTCCGCGAAGCGCCCGCTGGTGTTGGCACGTGCCTTCTCGGAGACCCGCTCCAGCGTGCCGAGCAGGTCATGGGCGTCGGTGTGGGAGACGAGTTCCTCGTCCGCGATGGCGTTCCACGCGTCCAGGACCGGGAGCTTGGCCAGCAGCCGCATGGTGCGGCGGTAGGAGCCCACCGTGTCGTGCGCCGCCTTGCGGCAGGTGTCCTCGTCGGCGCCCGCCTCCCGGGCCGCGAGCACCAGCGAGGCGGCGAGCCGCTTGAGGTCCCACTCCCAGGGGCCGTGGACGGTTTCGTCGAAGTCGTTCAGATCGATGACCAGGCGGCCGCTCGCGTCGCCGTAGAGCCCGAAGTTGGCCGCGTGGGCGTCGCCGCAGATCTGGGCGCGGATCCGGGTCATGGGGGTGCGGGCCAGGTCGTAGGCCATCAGGCCCGCGGAGCCGCGCAGGAAGGCGAAGGGGGTCGCCGCCATGCGGCCGATCCGCAGCGGCGTGAGTTCGGGAAGCCGGCCGCGGCTGGACTCCTCGACCGCGCTCACCGCGTCGGGGCGGGAGCCGTCCAGGTCGAGCGCGGCGTGTGTGCTCCGCGGAACCAGCCTGCGCAGCGCCTTGCCCTCTTCCTTCGGCGACTGAGTCCCCGCGGCGGACCACTGGCCGAAACCCCGCACGCGCGGCAGCCGGCGCACCGCCCCGGCCTCCACGGCAGCCCCCTGGACCGCCTCAGCCATACCCGCATCCACCTGGGTCACAACGACCGCCTCCCCCGCACGCGCACGAACATCAACTCGTGCCGACCGTACAACCGGCAGCCAGAACGCGTCAGACCCTGTGGACAACTCCACAGCTGTGGAAAACCCGTCATCCGCGCCCGGGGCTAACAGCCGCCGCCCCGCTCGCCCTCCGGCAGATGCTTCTCCGCCCACTCGCCGAGCTCCCGCAGGGCGGGCCCCAGCGCCGCTCCTGCCTCCGTCAGGCGGTACGACACCCGCAGCGGCGGGCCCTCGTCGACCTCGCGCACCAGGAGTCCCGCGGCGCCGAGTTCGGTGAGCCGGTCGGAGAGCATGCGCTCGCTGATCCCGGGGACGGCCCGGCGCAGATCGGCGAAGTGCGTGGGCTGTTCCACCAGCACGGACACGATCGGGCCGGTCCAGCGCTTGCCGAGCAGCTGGAAGACACGGCTGATGCCGCCGTCCACCTGCTTGCACATCGATTCGTCGTGAATCCGCTCACCCGCCATGGGTTCAGGGTACTGCCCCGACGTACGGGGATGAAAAAAAGTAAGTACCTGTGTTATCCATAGTTGAGTACGAAAACTTAGCCCGCCGTTCCCGTGCGGGCACCGCTCTCCTTGGAGACCCCATGGCCACGCTGCTCCACATCGACTCGTCCGTGTTCCCCAGCGGCGCCTCCGCGTCCCGCGCCGTCACGGACGCCTTCCGCACGACCTGGGAGGAACAGCACCCCGAGGGCACGGTGATCTACCGCGATCTCTCCGTGAGCCCCGTGCCGCACATCACCGCCGACGCCCACACCGCCGGCTTCGCCGACCCGGCCGCGCACAGCCCCGAGCAGGAAGCCGCGTTCGCGGAGCGCCTGCAGCTGATCGAGGAGCTGGAGCAGGCGGACGCCGTGCTGATCGGCGCCCCGATGTACAACTACGCGATCCCGTCCACCCTGAAGGCCTGGCTTGACCATGTGATCCTGATGGGCCGCACCTCGGCCACCGAGGACTCGAAGGTCAAGGGCACCCCGGTCACCGTGGTCGCCAGCCGCGGCGGCTCCTACGCTCCGGGCACCCCGCGCGCGGGTTCCGAGTATGTACAGAACTACCTGTCGGCGATCTTCGCCGACACCCTCGCCATGGACCTCGACTTCATCGTCCCGGAGCTCACCATGGCCCCGCACAACCCGGCGATGGCCGAGCTGGTCCCCCTCTTCGAGGCCTCCCGCGAACGCGCCCTCGAAGACGCCGCCGCCAAGGCCAAGAGGCTGGCGCAGCGCTTCGCCGCGTAACAGCCTTCGAGGGCGTCCACAGGGTGAGTCCGCGGTGTGATTGTCCTCTCACCCGCGGCCCCTCGTCCCGCCCGTCCGGGGAACGCAAAAGCCCCGCAGGTCCGAGACCTGCGGGGCTTTTGTCTGATGTGCGCGAGGGGGGAGTTGAACCCCCACGCCCTTGCGGGCACTGGAACCTGAATCCAGCGCGTCTGCCTATTCCGCCACCCGCGCATTGGGTGTGTCCTCGGGCCCTTCCCCCATGGGGTTTGGCGCCCTCCGACACGCAGAACATTAGCACGCCGGCCAGGGTGGGTTCACATCCCTTATCCCGGGGAAGCCGCCGACCAGCGACGTCTGTGCCGTCGGCCGGACCGGGCGGCAAACCTCCGAACCCCGGGCTACGTATCAACGTGTACCGGTTCACGTATCAACCTCGTACCGGTACCGGCCGTCTCCCCAGGAGCCGGTCGGGGTCCACAGTCAGGTGCGGGACACTTGTCTGCGGCCGCCTCTACGATCCTTGTCAGGACTGTGTCCCCGAGGGAGTTCGAAGGGGACCTGAGGAGGGAACTTCGTCAGGCGTCGACAACCGCCGACTGGGCCGACAGGGGGAACCAGCCGATTCACCGGCGCGTGGATACGATCAGTAAGCAGTACCAGGTAAGAAGCAGTACACAGGACGACAGCCTAGGAGGAGGTGCCCCATGGGAGTCCTGAAGAAGTTCGAGCAGCGTCTCGAAGGTCTGGTCAACGGCACCTTTGCCAAGGTCTTCAAGTCCGAGGTGCAGCCCGTGGAGATCGCGGGCGCGCTCCAGCGCGAGTGCGACAACAACGCCACCATCTGGAACCGCGACCGCACCGTCGTACCCAATGACTTCATCGTGGAACTGAGCACGCCCGACTTCGAGCGGCTCAGCCCCTACTCCGGCCAGCTCGGCGACGAGCTCGCCGGCATGGTGCGCGACTACGCCAAGCAGCAGCGCTACACCTTCATGGGCCCCATCAAGGTCAACCTGGAGAAGGCGGACGACCTCGACACCGGTCTGTACCGGGTGCGCAGCCGTACGCTCGCGTCCTCCACCGACCAGCAGGCCCCGGCAGGCGCCCCCGCGGCCCCGCCGGCCGCCGGACGCCCCGGCGGCGGGTACGGCTACCCGCAGCCCGCCGCGCCCGCGGGCGCCCCGCCCATGCCGGCCGCGCCGCCGCCCGGCGGCCGCCCCGGCGGTTACGGCTACCCGCAGCCCGCGGGCGGCCAGCGTCCCGCCGCCCCCGCGGCCGGCGGCCGCACCCGCTACTGGATCGAGATCAACGGCACCCGCCATCAGATCTCCCGCGCGACGCTGGTGCTGGGCCGCAGCACCGAGGCCGACGTGCGGATCGACGACCCCGGCGTCTCCCGCCGGCACTGCGAGATCCGGACCGGAACGCCCTCGACGATCCAGGATCTCGGGTCCACCAACGGCATCGTGGTGGACGGGCAGCACACCACCCGCGCTACGCTCCGCGACGGCTCGCGGATCGTCGTGGGCAGTACCACCATCATTTACCGGCAAGCCGAAGGGTGAAGCGGGGGCAATGTCAGAGCTGACCCTCACGGTCATGCGGCTGGGTTTCCTGGCCGTACTGTGGCTGTTCGTGATCGTGGCCGTGCAGGTCATCCGCAGCGACCTGTTCGGAACGCGTGTCACGCAGCGCGGCTCACGGCGGGAAGCGGGCCGGCAGCAGCAGGCCGCCGCCCGTCAGGCGGCGCCTCCGCAGCAGCGCCAGCAACCCGCCACCGGCGGTCGCAGGGGCCGTAACGCCCCGACGAAGCTCGTCGTGTCCGAGGGCACCCTCACCGGCACGACCGTCGCGCTGCAGGGCCAGACCATCACCCTGGGCCGGGCGCACGACAGCACGATCGTGCTGGACGACGACTACGCCTCCAGCCGCCATGCCAGGATCTATCCGGACCGCGACGGCCAGTGGATCGTCGAGGACCTGGGCTCCACCAACGGCACGTACCTGGACCGGTCCCGGCTGACGACCCCCACACCGATCCCGCTGGGCGCGCCGATCCGCATCGGCAAGACCGTCATCGAGCTGCGGAAGTAGTACGACAATGAGCGAGCGGAGCGAGCACGCAGCGGCGGTCCACACCCCGGACCCCGGCGCGCTCCCGACCGGAGGGTGGGCACCGTGCGGATGTACCCGGAGCCGACGGGCGAGGTGCGCATGAGTCTGTCTTTGCGCTTCGCCGCCGGATCGCACAAAGGCATGATCCGGGAAGGCAACGAGGACTCCGGATACGCCGGTCCCCGGCTGCTCGCCATCGCCGACGGCATGGGCGGCGCCGCGGCCGGCGAGGTAGCCTCCTCCGAGGCGATCTCCACGATCGTCGCCCTCGACGACGACGTCCCCGGCTCCGACATCCTCACCTCGCTCGGTACGGCCGTACAGCGCGCCAACGACCAGCTGCGCGCGATGGTCGAAGAAGACCCGCAGCTGGAGGGCATGGGGACCACCCTCACCGCCCTGCTGTGGACCGGGCAGCGGCTCGGTCTCGTCCACGTCGGCGACTCGCGCGCGTATCTGCTCCGCGACGGCGTCCTCACTCAGATCACCCAGGACCACACCTGGGTGCAGCGGCTGGTCGACGAGGGCCGCATCACCGAAGAGGAAGCCACCACCCACCCCCAACGCTCCCTGCTGATGCGGGCGTTGGGCAGCGGCGACCACGTCGAGCCCGACCTCTCCATCCGCGAAGTCCGCGCGGGCGACCGCTACTTGATCTGCTCCGACGGCCTCTCCGGCGTCGTCTCCCACCAGACGCTCGAGGACACCCTCGCCAGCTACCAGGGCCCCCAGGAGACCGTGCAGGAGCTGATCCAGCTCGCGCTGCGCGGCGGCGGCCCCGACAACATCACCGTCATCGTCGCCGATGTCCTCGACCTGGACACCGGCGACACCCTCGCCGGGCAGCTCTCCGACACCCCGGTCGTGGTCGGCGCGGTCGCCGAGAACCAGCATCAGCTGCACGACAACGGCATCATGCAGACCCCGGCCGGACGCGCCTCAGGACTCGGCCGTCAGGTCCCCGGCCAGGGCGGCGGCGAGTTCGGCCCGCCCGGCTCCGGCGACACCACCGGCTACATCCCCGAGGGCAGCTTCGGGGACTACACCGACGACGACTTCATCAAGCCGCGGCGGCGCGGCAGGTGGCTGAAAAGATCCCTCTACGGCGTCCTCGCGCTCGCCGTCATCGGCGGCGGGCTCTACGGCGGCTGGCGCTGGACGCAGACGCAGTACTACGTCGGCGTCAACGACGAGCATGTCGCCCTGTACCGCGGCATCAGCCAGGACCTGGCCTGGGTCTCGCTGTCGGACGTGGAGAAGGACCACCCCGAGATCGAACTCAAGTACCTGCCGCCGTACCAGCAGAAGCTCGTCGAGGGCACGATCGCCGAGGGCGACCTGAAACAGGCCCAGAAGAAGATCGACGAACTGGCCGTGCAGGCGTCCGCGTGCAAGAAGCGGTCCGAGCAGCAGGCGACCCAGAGCGAGAACAACTCCAAGACCGGCGAGGGCGAGGCCGGAGGCACCACGGGAACCACCCGTTCCTCCTTCACGTCCAAGGCGACACCGACACCCACCAATCCGCCGGGGACTACGGCTCCGAATCCATCAACGTCCCCGACCGCACCGACCCCCACGCCCGGCCCGACTCTCTCGGAGGAAGAGCAGAAGGTCGTCTCGCAGTGCGGTACGCAGTAGGCAAGCCGTGAGAGGCCCCGTCACACGATGAGCAGTTCTCCCAACACGTCGACGCACCACACGTCCACGATCGGCTCGATCGGCACCCCGAGCCGGCGCAACACCGAGCTCGCCCTGCTGGTGTTCGCCGTCCTCATCCCGGTCTTCGCCTACGCCAACGTCGGCCTCGCCATCAACGACGAGATCCCGGCCGGCCTGCTGAGCTACGGCCTGGGCCTCGGCCTCCTGGCCGGCGTCGCCCATCTCGTCGTACGCAAGTTCGCACCGTACGCGGACCCGCTGATGCTGCCCCTGGCCACACTGCTCAACGGCCTCGGGCTCGTCGCGATCTGGCGGCTGGACCAGTCCGAGCTGCTGAACGAGATCGGCGTCGCCGGCGGCAAGGCGACCAACCAGCTGCTGTACACGGCCATGGGCATCGCGCTGTTCGCCGTCGTGATGATCTTCCTCAAGGACCACCGGGTCCTGCAGCGCTACACCTACATCTCCATGGTCGGCGCGCTGGTCCTGCTGCTCCTGCCGCTCGTCCCGGGCCTCGGACTGGACGTCTTCGGCGCCAAGATCTGGATCAAGATCGGCTCCTTCACCATTCAGCCCGGTGAGTTCGCGAAGATCGTCCTCGCGGTCTTCTTCGCCGGCTACCTGATGGTCAAGCGGGACGCGCTCGCCCTCGCCAGCCGCCGCTTCATGGGCCTGTACCTGCCGCGCGGCCGCGACCTCGGCCCGATCCTCGTCGTCTGGGCGATCTCGATCCTCATCCTGGTCTTCGAGACCGACCTCGGTACGTCGCTGCTGTTCTTCGGAATGTTCGTCATCATGCTGTACGTCGCCACCGAGCGGACCAGCTGGATCGTCTTCGGTCTGATGATGTCCGCGGTCGGCGCTGTCGGCGTGGCCAGCTTCGAGCCCCACATCCAACAGCGCGTCGACGCCTGGCTCGACCCGATGCGCGAGTACACGCTCAGCCAGGAAGGCGTCTACGGCCACTCCGAGCAGGCGATGCAGGCGCTGTGGGCCTTCGGCTCCGGCGGCACCCTCGGCACCGGCTGGGGCCAGGGCCACTCCGAGCTCATCCGGTTCGCCGCCAACTCCGACTTCATCCTCGCCACCTTCGGCGAGGAACTGGGCCTGGCCGGCGTCATGGCGCTGCTGCTGCTGTACGGCCTGATCGTCGAGCGCGGTGTGCGCACCGCCCTCGCCGCCCGCGACCCGTTCGGCAAGCTGCTCGCCATCGGCCTGTCCGGCGCCTTCGCGCTGCAGGTCTTCGTCGTCGCCGGCGGCGTCATGGGCCTGATCCCGCTGACCGGTATGACCATGCCGTTCCTGGCGTACGGCGGTTCCTCCGTCATCGCCAACTGGGCGCTCATCGGCATCCTGATCAGAATCAGCGACACCGCCCGCCGCCCGGCCCCGGCCCCCGCACCCAACCCCGACGCCGAGATGACCCAGGTGGTTCGACCGTGAACAAGCCCCTGCGCCGGATCGCGCTCTTCTGCGGACTGCTGATCCTCACCCTGCTCATCCGGGACAACTGGCTGCAGTACGCCCAGGCCGACAGCCTCAGGGAAGACCCCAAGAACCGCCGCGTCGCCATCGCCCGCTACGCCACCCCGCGCGGCGACATCATCGTCGACGGCAAGGCCATCACCGGCCACGCCACGACCAAGGGCGACTTCAAGTACAAGCGCACCTACAAGGACGGCGCCATGTGGGCGCCCGTCACCGGCTTCGTCTCCCAGGCCTACGGTGCCAACCAGCTGGAGTCCATCGAGGACGGCATCCTCACCGGCAACGACGACCGGCTCTTCTTCCGCAACACCCTCGACATGATCACCGGCAAGGCGAAGGAGGGCGGCAATGTCGTCACCACCCTCAACGGCGCCGCGCAGAAAGCCGCGTACGACGGTCTGAAGGCCCAGGGCGGCAAGGGCGCCGTCGCCGCGATCGAACCGTCCACCGGCAAGATCCTGGCGCTGGCCTCCTTCCCGTCGTACGACCCCTCGACGATCGCCGGCGGCAGCACCTCGGACGAAGAAGCGTGGAAGAAGCTCCAGAAGAAGGCGAACCCCGACGACCCGATGCTGAACCGGGCGCTGCGCGAGGTCTACCCGCCCGGCTCCACCTTCAAGGTCGTCACCGCCGCCGCCGCGCTGGAGAACGGCCTGTACACGGACCCCGACGGCAAGACGGACACGCCGCTGCCGTGGACCATGCCGGGCACCACCACCGTGCTGAAGAACGACGGGAACATCCCCTGCAAGAACGCGACGCTCCGGGTCGCCCTGCAGTGGTCCTGCAACACCGTCTTCGGCAAGATCGGTTCCGACCTCGAGAACGAGAAGATGCTGGAACAGGCCAAGAAGTTCGGCTTCAACGAGGAGCAGTTCACGCCGGTCCGCACCAGCGCTTCCGTCTTCTCCGACGACATGAACAAGTCGCAGACCGCGCTGTCCTCCATCGGCCAGTTCAACACCGCCACGAGCCCGCTGCAGATGGCCATGGTCGCCTCGGCCGTCGCCAACGACGGTGAGCTGATGAAGCCGTACATGGTCGACGAACTCCAGGCGCCGAACGTCGACCCCGTCGAGAAGACCGAACCCGAGCCGATGAGCCGCCCGCTGTCGGCGAAGAACGCCCAGATCCTCCAGTCGATGATGGAGACCGTCGTCTCCGAAGGCACGGGCAAGAACGCACAGATCGACGGCGTCACCGTGGGCGGCAAGACCGGTACCGCCCAGCACGGCGTCGGGAACAGCAAGAACCCGTACGCCTGGTTCATCTCCTACGCCAAGACCGACGAGGGCTCACCGGTCGCCGTGGCCGTGGTCATCGAGGACGACAACGCCGTCCGTGAAGACATCTCCGGTGGTGGCCTCGCGGCGCCCATCGCGAAGAGCGTGATGGAGGCGGTCATCAACAGCAAGCGATGAGAACCCCGTCACGTCGCCTTCACATCGGCGCACGTTGCGATACCGGTCCTGTATCGGCTGACGGGCTTGGCCAGGTCACACAAAGCGAGCCGGGTACGGTAGGCCCGGACGGCAGCCTCCGGTCCGCACACGAGTGCGGATCGGGACCGACGGAGAGGGCTGGTAGGTAGCTTATGGAAGAGCCGCGTCGCCTCGGCGGCCGGTACGAGCTGGGCCAGGTGCTCGGCCGCGGTGGCATGGCGGAGGTCTACCTCGCCCATGACACCCGCCTCGGCCGCACCGTGGCAGTGAAGACGCTGCGCGCGGACCTCGCACGCGATCCGTCCTTCCAGGCCCGCTTCCGCCGGGAGGCCCAGTCGGCCGCCTCGCTCAACCACCCCGCGATCGTGGCGGTCTACGACACGGGCGAGGACTACATCGACAACGTGTCGATCCCGTACATCGTCATGGAGTACGTCGACGGCTCCACGCTCCGCGAGCTGCTGCACTCCGGCCGCAAACTGCTGCCGGAGCGCGCCATGGAGATGACCATCGGCATCCTCCAGGGCCTGGAGTACGCCCACCGCAACGGCATCGTCCACCGCGACATCAAGCCCGCCAACGTCATGCTGACGCGCAACGGCCAGGTCAAGGTGATGGACTTCGGCATCGCCCGCGCCATGGGCGACTCCGGCATGACGATGACCCAGACCGCCGCCGTCATCGGCACCGCACAGTACCTGTCGCCGGAGCAGGCGAAGGGCGAGCAGGTGGATGCCCGCTCGGACCTCTACTCGACCGGCTGCCTGCTGTACGAACTCCTCACCGTCCGCCCGCCGTTCGTGGGCGACTCCCCGGTGGCGGTCGCGTACCAGCACGTCCGGGAAGAGCCCCAGGCGCCGTCCGTCTTCGACCCCGAGATCACGCCCGAAATGGACGCGATCGTCCTGAAGGCGCTGACCAAGGACCCCGACTACCGCTACCAGTCCGCCGACGAGATGCGCGCCGACATCGAGGCCTGCCTCGACGGCCAGCCCGTCGCCGCCACGGCGGCCATGGGTTCCGTCGGCTACGGCGGCTACCCGGACGACCAGCCCACCACCGCCCTGCGCTCCGCCGACGCGGGCGCCACATCGATGCTGCCGCCGATGAACCCGGACGACGGCGGCTTCGGCTACGACGACCGCCCGGACCGGCGACGCCAGAAGAAGTCGAACACGTCGACGATCTTGCTGGTCCTCGCGGGTGTGCTGGTGCTGGTCGGTGCGGTGCTCATCGGCAAGTGGGTGGTCGACGGCTCCGGCGGCGCGAGCAACGACACCGTGGCGGTGCCGAACTTCGTGGACTTGTCGCTGGAAGACGCCCAGAAGCAGGCCAAGAACGCGGAGCTGACCCTCGACCCCACGGAGAAGGCCTGCGAGGAGACGCCCAAGGGCTCCATCTGCTCGCAGAGCCCGGAACCCCCGACCGAGGTCAAGAAGGGCAGCACGGTCGAGGTCGTGGTGTCGACGGGCTCTCCGAAGGTGGCCGTGCCGAGTGTCCTCGGCGACAGCTTCGAGGACGCCAAGGCGACGCTTGAAGACGACAAGTACCAGTTCAAGGTCGAGAAGAAGGAAGAGGTCTCGACCGAGGAAGTGGGCACGGTCCTGGACCAGGACCCGAATCTGGGCGAGGAAGTGGAGAAGGGCACCACGATCACCCTCACCGTCGCCAAGGCCGAGGAGAAGGCCACAGTCCCGGACGTCACCGGCGAGTCCTGTGACGCAGCTAAGGCGCGGATGGAGCAGAGCGACCTGATCGGCAACTGCGTCGACGTCGACACCGCCGACCCGAACCTGGTCGACAAGGTCATCAACACCACACCGACGGCCGGCTCCTCGCTCGACAAGGGCTCCACGGTCCAGATCAACATCGGCAAGGCGCAGCAGCAGACCCAGGTCCCGGACGTCCGCAACCAGACGGTCGCTCAGGCCAGGCAGCTGCTCCAGTCGCGCGGCTTCACGAACATCCAGTTCGCGGACGGCAGCGACGAGAGCGACACGGCGATCGTGATCGACCAGGACCCCGACGAGAACAGCGGCGTCGACGACCCCGCCGGCACGACGGTCACCCTCACGACCGTCGGCTTCGGCAACGGCGGTAACAACGGCAACGGCGGGATCATCGGAGGCAACGAGTCCGACTGATCACCGCGCCTGATACGGAAGTGGGCACCGCCGGAACTCTTCGGCGGTGCCCACTTCCGTATGAGGATTGCTGAGGTCCTTGCTCCCGCCGCCGGAGGCACTTTCAAGGTCAAGAAGCGTATCGGGTCCTACCCGCGTGTCCGCGTCGAGGGCAGCGGTCGCGGAGTGGTTTCGCAGGCCGGTGCGGTGCTGCTGGTCGAGACGGCTCGCAAGACCGGCCTGGATGCGGCGATATCGGCGGTGCTTGAGCCATGGCGGCAGGCCCGGGCGGTGCATGATCCGGGCAAGGCCCGGCTCTGGGACCCCCGTCGGCTGCGGCTGCTCTCCACCGCCGCCCAGCTCATCACCACCGGCCGCCGCCGCTACCTCCGCCTCGCCAAGCACTGGCCCTGGACCCACGTGATCACCGAAGCCCTAGAACGACTCCACGCCCTCCCGAACCCCGGCTGACCAGCATCTTCCCGTCCCTGCGAGCAGCACCAGCCCACTGGAGCCGTGGAACCCGGCGCCCACCCGACGCGACAGCCGGGCCATCAGCCTGCCCGGACTCCGAAACTCGAGGCCAGCCCATATTTTGACCCAAAAACCCGACCGAGATTGACCAGTAAATGCCCCAATTTAATACATAGCGGCTCAGGGCCAGCAAAATACTCCGTCGTCCTAACATTGACTCAGGCGACCAAGATCGCTACGATCACCGCGCAATATTTCTTCAACCAAAAATTCAATCTTCCTTTTGGAGGACGAGTGAAGAAAGTCCTGACCGTCCTGGGCGCCGCGATTGCGATGTTCCTCGGCACGCTTGCATTGGCCCCTGCAGCGTCTGCCGGCGCTTACGGATGCGCCGGGTCTCAGATCGACAGCTATCCGATGTATGCCTCCGGCGGCATCAGATACGGCACGGTCTACCTCTACTACGACTCGAGTACCGGTAAGAACTGCGGCGTAACCGTTGCTACTACGGCCGGCGGGTACGGCGTCAGCAAGCACATGCGCATCGAGATCGTGGTGTGCTCCCAGACGGTCGACACCGGCAGCTGCACTCCGATCAACTCTACGGTGGATGACGGAAACTACCTCTATTACGCTGGGCCGCGTTCCATTTCTGCCGCCGGGCGCTGCATAGCGGTCACTGGTCAGATCGACTACAACGGGAAGTACGCAGGCGCATTCGACATCGGCCACTGCGGTTAGCCCCACGCTTTCACAAAGTGAGCCGTCCAGAAGGTAATCAAGTAGAGCGAATATTGCCTCTGGTGAGTGGCCGGCAGGGATATCTCCTGCCGGCTCTCTCAGCATGGATCCACCGCGTGATGGCTGATCAGGACCGTCGTCCCCATGTTCAACGCGCTGATCGAAACGTCCGGTGAGCGCCGCAGGGAGCTGATCGCTCTGCGCACGGGGGTCCAGCGCATCGAGCGGCGACTGCAACAGCACCACGCCCGACTGCAAAGACTGGAGAGCCCGCGCGAGGACCGGCCTCTCGCCGGAGTCATGGCATCCATGGACGCCATGAACGGCCGCGAGTTCGAGAAACACGTCGCCGAACTGCTGCATCGCGACGGCTGCACCAACGTCGTCGTACAGGGCGGTCGGAAGTGCAAGAGGTTCGCGCCCTACCTCGCCATTACCAGCCCCGAGGTCCAGAAGTTCGTCGGGGCAGCCAGGGTTCTGTACGCCTCGGAAGTGGCTCTATTCGTAGCGACGTGCCCCTTCACCCCTGACGCCCTGAGCATCGCCGCCGAGGCCAGCATCACCACCGTAGACCGCCGACTGCTGGAGGAGTGGAGCTCAGGGGCAACGCTGAAGGCCCTGGAGTAACGTCGGCACAGCAGGACCCCAGTCAGCTCACCCCAGTTCCTTAGGCGGCGTCCGCTCCTCATCCACCTTGTCCACCCGCTCCAACTCCCCCCACACCACATACCGATACCGAGACGTGAACACCGGCGTGCAGGTCGTCAGCGTGATGTACTTGCCGGCCTTCTCCTTGCCCGACTCCCTCGGGATGGGCGCAAGCACCTTGACGTTGTACTTCGAGGTCTCGGGCAGGACGGCGTAGACCTTGTAGACGTACCACTTGTCCTTCGTCTCGAAGACGATCGGGTCGCCCTTCTCGATCTTGTCGATCTTGTGGAACTTGGCGCCGTGGCCGTCACGGTGGGCGGCGAGGCTGAAGTTGCCGTTCTTGCCGCTGGTGGGGAGCGTGGCCTTGACGGGGTCGACGTAGTAGCCGGCGACGCCGTCGTTGAGGTTCTTCGAGGACGTGCCCTTCTCGACGAGGATCTCGCTCTTGCTCATCGCGGGGACGTGCAGGAAGCCGATGCCGTTCTTGCTGTCGAAGGCGACGGGGCCGGAATCGCCGTCGCGGGCCCAGGTGTCGCGGACCTTGTCGGCCTGCTTGTCGGCCTCCCGGTCCGCGATGACGTTCGTCCACCACAGCGAGTAGACGACGAACAGACCGAGCACCAGGCCCGCCGTGATGAGGAGCTCACCGAAGACACTGACCGCCATGGCGATCCGCCCGGGACCGCGGCGGCGCGGGGCGGGCGCGGATCCGGGCGCGTCGGTGCGCTCTGCGTGCTCGGTGTCGTCAGTGGTCGCTGCCACGTTCATCCGCCCTTACGAGACGAGCGCATCCGGCTTCCCCTTGCTGCGCGGCCGTTCCTCGACCATCTTGCCCCAGACGATCATCCGGTACTTACTGGTGAACTCCGGCGTGCACGTCGTCAGCGTGATGTAGCGGCCCGGCGCGGTGAAACCGCCGGCCTTGGGCACGGGGTCCAGCACGCTCACATTGCTCGGCGCGGTCACCGGCAGAATCGACGCCATCTTGTAGACGTAGTACGTGTCCTGCGTCTCGACGACGATCGGATCGCCCGGCTGAAGCTTGTTGATGTACCGGAACGGCTCGCCATGCGTGTTCCGATGCCCCGCCAGCCCGAAGTTGCCGGTCTTCGCACTGGGCATCGCCGTCTTCAACGCGCCCTCGGCGTAGTGGCCGACCATCCCCTTGTCGAGCACCTTCTTGTTGCTGATGCCCTCGGCTATCGGCACCACCACGTCCAGCTTCGGGATGTACAGAAGGGCGAAGCCCTGCCCCGGCTCGAAGCTCCCCGGGGCGCGTTTCCCGCTCGCCCAGTCCTGCTGGAGGTTGCTCGCCGCCTTCCCGGCCTGTGCATGCGCCCGGACGTTCGTCCACCACAGCTGGTAGGTGACGAACAGCAGCATCAGCACGCCGGTGGTGATGAACACCTCGCCGATCGCCCGGCTGGCCATGACACCGGCGCTCGGCTTGGTCGCCCGTGCCCGCCGGCGAGCCTCCACGCGCGACAGCGGCCGCTCGCCCTCCGCATCGGCCGGTGACGCCGCCTCCTGCGGCTCCCGCGCCCCGCCATGCCGCCCGTGACGGCGCTTGGCTGCCTTTCTGCGGGCCGCTCGGCCACCCGGCGCGGGTCCGGTGGCCGACGGCGCGGAGGAAGCGCCAGAAGCCGATATGGCCGCGCCGCCGGCTGTCGGAGGCGGATCGGGTATCCGCAGGGCGACGGTCTCCTCATCGACGGGAGGCAGGAAGGCCTCACCGCCCGGCGGTATGGCGGGCCCGTCCACAGGGGTGTCGTACGAGGCCGCGTCGACGGGCGTGCGATACGAGGCGTCATCGACGGAAGCCTGATACGACGGCGCGTACGGCTCCTGCGCCGCGTAGGCCTGTGTTTCCTCCACGCCGTAGGCCTGCGTCTCCCCGGCCCCGTAAGCCTGCGCTTCTCCCGCCGCGTACGCCTGCGGCCCCTGGCCGTACCCCTCCTGCATTCCTTGGCCGTACGTCCCCTGCCCGCGCTGCCAGTCCTCGCCCTGCGGGTCCTCGCCCTGCCAGTCCTCGAACGCACCCGGCGCCCCGTACGGCTGCTCGCCGTACGAGGTCCCCTGGTCGCCGGCGTTGCCGTAAGCGGCCGCGCCGGACTCGCGCTCGGGGCGCAGGGCGGTCACGCCGAGGCCCTGCCCACCACCGGGGCGAGCCCCGCCGACCTCGCCACCGCACCCTGGTCACCGCACTCCACCAGCCAGTTGGCCAGCATCCGGTGACCGTGTTCGGTCAGCACCGACTCGGGGTGGAACTGCACACCCTCGACCGGGAGTTCACGGTGACGCAGGCCCATGATGATGCCGTCGTGCGTACGGGCGGTGACCTCCAGCTCGGCCGGGACCGTCTCCGGCTCCGCCGCCAGGGAGTGGTAGCGGGTCGCCGTGAAGGGCGACGGCAGCCCCGCGAAAACGCCCTCGCCCCGATGCTCGACCAGTGACGTCTTGCCGTGCAGCAGCTCGGGCGCACGGTCCACGACACCGCCGTACGCCACCTGCATCGACTGCATGCCGAGGCACACGCCGAAGACGGGCACCCCGGTGGCGGCGCAGTGGCGGACCATGTCCACACAGACCCCGGCATGCTCCGGCGTACCCGGGCCCGGCGACAGCAGCACCCCGTCGAAACCGTCCTGGGCGTGCGCCGTCGACACCTCGTCGTTGCGCAGGACCTCGCACTCGGCGCCGAGCTGGTACAGGTACTGGACCAGGTTGAAGACGAAGCTGTCGTAATTGTCGACGACGAGAATGCGCGCGCTCACTGGTTGTCCACCGTCACATCGTTGAAGGGAAGCAGCGGTTCAGCCCACGGAAAGACGTACTGGAAGAGGACGTAGACCACGGCCACGACCAGCATGAGCGAGATCAGCGCCTTCACCCATGCGTTCCCCGGCAGATGCCGCCAGATCCAGCCGTACATGCCGTCCCTTCCGTCGCACCACGGCACCAGACTCACGCCGTACCCGCACCAGACTAACGGCGTAGGGCCTCTGGTTTCCCGGCCTCCACAGGCTGGGTGGAGTCGAGATGAGCCCAGACGATCAGCCGGTGACTGCTTCCCCACTCCGGATCGCAGGTGGTCAGCGTGAGATAGCGGCCCGCACGTGTGTACCCCGATTTACGTGGCACAGGATCGATCACCTCAACGTCCGTGGGAACGGTTTTGTAGGGCCCTTTGTCGATCCTGTACGTGAACCATGTCGCCCCGTCCGTCAGCACCACCGCGTCCCCCGGCCTCAGCTCGGGAAAGTCCTTGAACGGGTCTCCATACGTGCGCCGATGCCCCGCGACCGAGAAGTTGCCCTTCTGACCGAGCTGGGCAGTGCGCGCGTAGTGGCCGAGGCCCTTCTTGAGCGTGCCGGTGGCGGTGCCTTCGAGCACGGGCTTGTTCCACGTGAAACCAAGACGCGGGATGTACATGATCGCGAAAGGCTTGCCACTCTCGTACGCCGTCGGCTCAGCCGGGGCGGCCGAAGCACCGGGGGCCGCCGTCGGCGCGGGCTGCACCGCCCCGCGCGCCCACTGCTCCTCGAGCTGGTCGATCTGATCGCCCATGACGTTGTCGGCCTTCACGCCGATCCAGAACAGCACATAGACGACGAACAGGACTATCAAGGTGCCCACGGTGATACAGAGTTCGCTGACAGTCCTGACGACGACACGCACCGGCAGCTCCTGAACAGACTCACTCCACGGGCTGGGCGTACTGCAGATCCACTGTGCCCGAGTAGCCGGGCAGAGTCACCGCCCCGTCCTCCTCGACTTTCCAGCCGAGCCCGTACACGTTGACGTACACCATGTAGTTCTGGATCGCCGGGGACGCGGTGAGCGCCTTCTGCAGCTTCTCCGGGGCCCCGACCGCCGTGATCTTGTACGGCGGTGAGTAGACGCGGCCCTGAAGAATCAGGGTGTTGCCCACACAACGCACGGCGCTGGTGGAGATCAGCCGCTGGTCCATGACCTTGATGCCCTCGGCGCCGCCCTGCCAGAGGGCGTTCACCACGGCCTGGAGGTCCTGCTGGTGGATGACCAGGTAGTCGGGCTGCGGCTCGGGATAGCCGGGGAGCTTGGCAGTGGCGTCCGGCGGAGCGTCGTTGAGGGTGACCGTGATCGCCTCACCGGTGAGCTTCTGGGTACCCGCGTTCTTCTCCAGGCGCGCCAGCCTGTCGTCCTCGGCCTTGCTGCTGCCGTCGTCCCGCTCGGCGAGCGCGTCGATGTCGTCCCGCAGGCCCGCGTTGGACTCATCCAGCTCGCCGTTGTTGTGGCTGCGCTCCTGAATCAGGTCGGACAGCTTCAGCAAGGAGTCATCCGTGCGGATATTGGTGCCTTTGGCAGTATTGAAACTGGTGAAGAAAATGAGCCCCGCGAGAGCGAACACACCCACCGTGAGCACCCGCACCGGCCGGAAACGGCGTCCGCGGGCAGGGCTGGATCCCGTCCCGGGGAAGTCGGCAGAATTGCTCAACGTACCCTTATCTCCTTCGGCGCCGCGGAAGCACTACGCTAACGGACGCCCGGGGGAGCACTAAGAGTCCCCTTGTACGCAGCCCCGGAGCCCGCCCCAGTTCCCTGCGCGGCCACGCAGCGCATCGACAGGAGAGACCCTCGTGCCGAAGTCACGTATCCGCAAGAAGGCCGACTACAC
Source organism: Streptomyces sp. NBC_00457 (assembly GCF_036014015.1). Lineage (NCBI taxonomy): Bacteria > Bacillati > Actinomycetota > Actinomycetes > Kitasatosporales > Streptomycetaceae > Streptomyces > Streptomyces sp. NBC_00457. The sequence continues at coordinate 5,509,502 of NZ_CP107905.1, forward strand.
GCCGCCGCCGGCGAAGCAGGCGACCTCCATCAAGCTCACCAGCCGCACCTGGGTCGCGCCCGTCATGCTGGCCATGTTCCTCCTCGGCCTGGCATGGATCGTGGTGTTCTACGTCACCGACGGCTCGCTGCCCATCGACAGTCTCGACAACTGGAACATCGTCGTGGGCTTCGGCTTCATCGCCGCGGGATTCGGTGTTTCGACCCAGTGGAAGTAGCGGCCACGGGCCGGTGAACACAGTTCTGCCCAGGGCTATCCGCTGAGTTATCCACAGCGTCGTCCACAGTGTGGAAAGAACGACGATCTGTGGATAACCCATCGAGTGTTGACGCTGGTGTGACAGACCTACCGGCAACCGAAAGCACGTTCGCCCCCTGTGCCTGACCTGCGGAAACGCAGCTCAGGCACAGGGGGCGCAGCCATTCCCGCACAGCGTGCACTAGATCCGCCACAGACTGTGGACAACGCTGGGGATCAAGTGAGCTGGGCAGTCCTCAACAGAGTCACTCCGACGATCACGACCAGCAGCAGCACACAGCTGCCGTACTGGACGAGGTTCCGCCGCTCGCGGGGGGCGTGGACCATGGCGTAGCCGATCAGGAGGCCGCCGACGAGTCCGCCGATGTGGGCCTGCCAGGCGATGCTGCTCCAGCCGAAGGTGAAGATCAGGTTGATCACCAGGAGGGCGATGATCGGCCGCATGTCGTAGTTCAGGCGGCGGACGAGCACGGCGGTGGCGCCGAAGAGGCCGAAGATCGCGCCGGATGCGCCGAGCGAGGCCGTGGTCGGGGACTCGAGCAGATAGCTCAGGGCGCTGCCCGCCAGGCCCGAGACCAGGTAGAGGGAGATGTAGCGGGCTCGGCCGAGGGCGGCTTCGAGGGGGCCGCCGAGCCACCACAGGCTGAGCATGTTGAAGGCGATGTGCCAGATTTCCTCGTGCGTGAACATCGAGGTGAACAGGCGGTACCACTCGCCTGCGGCGACGCCTTCGGTGGGCGTGAAGGGGGCGGGGGGCCATTCGCCGATGAGGTACAGATCGCCCAGGAGCGTCGACGATGACTGGACGGCGATGAAGACCGCGAGGTTGATCCCGATGAGGATCTTGGTGAGCAGTCGGGGGTCGGCGGTGACGGTGCCGCCGGCGATGGTGCGGGGCCGGGATGCGGTGGGCGAGACGCCGGTGCCGGTGCCTTCGCGGACGCAGTTGGGGCATTGGAAGCCGACGGAGGCGCTGACCATGCACTCGGGGCAGATGGGGCGCTCGCAGCGGGTGCAGCGCACGCCGGTCTCGCGGTCCGGGTGCCGGTAGCAGACGGGCGCGCTCTGCGCGGGGCCCTGGTCCTCCGGGCCCTGTGGGCTGCCTGGCGCCTGGTCCATGGGATCCCCTCGTCTCGTACGCAGCTGAACCGCCCCGCCCATCCTTACGGATGAGCGGGGCGTTTGGTTCCCTGCGGGAGGTACCGGGCCCTTCGGACCCGGGGTCTGTCCTAGCCTTCGCGGGTCTCGACGACGACCGACTCGATGACGACGTCGTTGACCGGGCGGTCGGTGCGCGGGTTGGTCTGCGCGGACACGATGGCGTCGATGACCTTCTGGCTCGCGCCGTCGATGACTTCGCCGAAGATGGTGTGCTTGCGGTTCAGCCAAGTCGTCGGGGCGACCGTGATGAAGAACTGCGAGCCGTTGGTGCCCGGACCGGCGTTGGCCATGGCCAGGAGGTAGGGCTTGTCGAAGGAGAGGTCCGGGTGGAACTCGTCCTCGAACTGGTACCCCGGTCCGCCGGTGCCGTTGCCCAGCGGGTCACCGCCCTGGATCATGAAGCCGCTGATCACCCGGTGGAAGACCGTGCCGTCGTAGAGCTTGTTGGTGGACCGCTCGCCGGTGGCGGGGTTGGTCCATTCACGCTCGCCCTTGGCGAGCTCGACAAAGTTCCGGACCGTCTTGGGCGCGTGGTTCGGCAGGAGCCGGACTTCGATGTCGCCGTTGTTGGTCTTCAGGGTGGCGTAGAGCTGCTCAGCCACGATCTGCCTTCCGTTGTCTTCCTGTGACCCCCTGATCCTCGCATGGTCCACGCCGTACGTCGCCCGTCGCCCGGTTCCGCACCGGTTTGCCTGCGTGTCGCTGGGGAGAAATCCGGGCGAGTGGCCTCGGGTCGGGGGCGCGAAGCGGCGATCCGTGGCATTGTCGACGACAAGCTCCCGTTGCCCCGTATTCATCCCCTATTGCACTTGATCGATGACCCGGATGCCCGCCCTCACATGCCCAGGGGCTGCCTTGCAGGCATGATCCGTAAAAGGGTGGATAGCCGAAATACCGTACGCCACCGAGGAGGAGGATCCCGTGACCCGCATCGACAGCGTGCGCGCCGCGACCGGCTCGGCGAAGGACAGCGTGCTGCACGCCGCGGAAGTGGTGGCGCCCTACGCCGACACGGCCAAGGACAGGGCCACGCACTATGCGCACGAGGCACGCGTACGGCTCGCGCCGAAGGTGTCGCTGGCCGCCGAGCAGGCGCGCGCTCAGTACGGCACGCATGTCGTGCCGCGTCTGGAGCAGGCCCGCACCCATGTACCGCCGAAGGTCGACCAGGCCGCCCATGAGGCCGCCGTCCGCACCCGCAAGGCTGCTCGGCAGGCCGCCGACTACTCCAAGCCGCGGCTTGAGCAGGCGGTGGCTGTGGCCGCGCCCGTCAAGGACGAGGCCGCTGCCCGGAGTGCCGCCGCGCTGGCTGCGCTGCGCAGCCATGTCTCGGCCGAGGACATCCATAAGTTGGCCCGTCGACACGAGCGGCGTGCTCGAGCCGGCCGTGTCGCCAAGGCGCTGGCGGTTCTCGGCGTGTTGGCTGGCGGTGCTTTCGCCGCCTGGAAGTGGTGGGACAAGCAGGCCAACCCCGACTGGCTGGTCGAGCCGCCCGCCGCGACGGAGGTGCCCGAGGGCGGCCGGCTGACCTCGGTGGACGGCAGCGCTCAGGACGTGCTCGATCCCGAGGTACAGGCCAAGGAGGCTGAGGAGGAGGCCGCCAAGCGCGACGAGGGTCGGTGAGCGTTCCGGCCGGTCGCGCCAACTGTGCGGTGGGGCGGGAGACTTGAGGGTCTCCCGCCCCACTGTCATGTTTCACGTGGAACAGGCGTCGAGCCTGGGCACGTGTTTACACACCCCGCTCCCGATGACGTTTGCAACGGCCTGGTTGTGCAGGTTCGGCACAGACTTCCTTAACGGAACGTATTCCCCTGGCTACCTGGAACCGTTCCCACCAGCTCACACGGCCTGCACGCCGGAGCACGCTCCCTCATACGCCCTCGGTCACGGTCGGCGACCACCGCGCCGCCCTCGCCGACCTCATCCGTTTGCGCAAAGAACTGCAACGCCATCGGACCGCCCCACGTGACGCACGTCACCCCTGGAGACGGGCCCAACAAAAGAACCGGCCAGGCGCCGCTGAGGCACCTGGCCGGTCCGAGGTGTGGAGCCTAGGGGAGTCGAACCCCTGACATCTGCCATGCAAAGACAGCGCTCTACCAACTGAGCTAAGGCCCCGGAAGATGAGCGTCCGACCGGAAGAACCACATACCGGCGGGCGCCGCAGACCAGAGTACCGGGTCGCCCCCCGTATCTCGCAAAAAGATTGGGGGTCCCGATGGACCGCCACTCTCCGTAAGATGCTCGGCGTGGTTCGCGACAGCGAACCGCCGTTTTGGGGAAAGCGATGGGGAGACGCAATGGACGCCGCACAGCAGGAAGCCACCGCAAGAGCGCGGGAACTGCAGCGGAACTGGTACGGGGAGCCGTTGGGGGCGCTCTTCCGTAAGCTGATAGACGATCTTGGTCTCAACCAGGCTCGTCTCGCGGGGGTACTGGGCCTGTCCGCACCGATGCTGTCGCAGCTGATGAGCGGCCAGCGGGCGAAGATCGGCAATCCCGCCGTGGTCCAGCGGGTGCAGCTGCTGCAGGATCTGGCGGGGCAGGTCGCGGACGGCAGCGTGAGTGCGGCCGAGGCGACCGAGCGCATGGAAGAGATCAAGAAGTCGCAGGGGGGCTCGGTGCTCAGCAACACCACGACCACGACCAGCAGTTCGGGGGCGCCCACGGTCAAGCGGGTGGTCCGCGAGATCCAGTCGCTGCTGCGCTCGGTGGCGGCGGCGGGAGACATCATCGAGGCGGCGGACACCCTCGCCCCGACCCACCCGGAACTGGCAGAGTTCCTCCGGGTGTACGGCGCGGGCCGCACCTCCGACGCGGTCGCGCACTACCAGTCCCACCAGAGCTGAACCGGCGCCCCGGTCACCGAAGGGGGTTCGGTAGCCGGGTCGACGGCCGAGGAGTGGACGCAAGGGTTCGTGGGACACGGGGGCCGCGATCAACGGGGGTATCGCTCATCGCACAGGGGGCGGCAGGAGTCGTATCGCTCATCGAGGGGGAAGCAAGGGGGACAGGCTGAGGGGGAGGAGCGACGCACAGCCATGGGTGAGGTCTTCGCCGGCCGGTATGAACTGGCCGACCCGATCGGACGCGGCGGCGTGGGCGCTGTGTGGCGTGCCTGGGATCACCGCAGGCGCCGCTATGTCGCCGCCAAGGTGCTGCAACAGAGCGACGCGCACTCGCTGTTGCGCTTCGTGCGGGAGCAGGCGTTGCGGATCGATCACCCTCATGTGCTCGCGCCGGCCAGCTGGGCCGCTGACGACGACAAGGTCCTGTTCACCATGGATCTGGTCGCCGGCGGTTCGCTGGTCCATCTGATCGGGGACTACGGCCCCCTGCCGGCGCCCTTCGTCTGCACCCTGCTCGACCAGCTCCTGTCGGGGCTGGCCGCGGTGCACGCGGAGGACGTCGTGCACCGAGACATCAAGCCCGCCAACGTCCTGTTGGAGGCCACCGGCACGGGCAGGCCGCGGCTGCGGCTGTCCGACTTCGGTATCGCCATGCGCCTGGGCGAGCCGCGGTTGACGGAGACCAATCTCGTGGTGGGCACGCCCGGTTATCTGGCGCCCGAGCAGATGATGGGCGCGGAGCCGGACTTCGCCGCGGACCTGTTCGCCGTAGGGCTGGTGGCGCTGTATCTGCTGGAGGGTGCCAAGCCGGATGCCAAGGCCCTCATCCAGTACTTCGCGGAGCACGGGACTCCGGGGGCGCCGAAGGGCATTCCCGAGCCGCTGTGGCAGGTCGTGGCCACGCTGCTGCAGCCGGATCCCCAGGCGCGCTTCCGCACGGCCACGGGGGCGCGCAAGGCCCTCGCCTCGGCCGCGGAGCTCCTTCCGGAGGGCGGCCCGGACGACGAACTGATCGAGATCTTCGACCAAATCGGCCCGCTTCCCCCGGGGTTCGGCCCTGAAGGCCCACTCAAGCCGGCAAGGGGAGTGGAGCCGACCAGGGGCGGGCCGGGCCCGGCTGCCGAGCCCGGCGAAACGGGCTACGTGCCGGACGGCTCTGATACGGACTCCGGGCCGCACAGCTCCGGCACGGGTTCTGGCCCGGCCGACGCGGACGCAGCCGTCGTACGGGCTGATCTGCGGCAGGAGACCGATCCACGGCAGCCGACGGGGTCGCAGCCGCCCAGCATGTCGGACACCGGCAGCTTCCATCTGCCGCCCCCTCAGCCCACCGGCTCCTCCCCTCGGCCGCAGCAGGTGGATGCCCAAGCCCAGCGGCGCCCCCAGCAGCCGCCACAAGCGCAAGCTCAGCCGCATCCCCAACTGCACCAGCACCCACATTCGCAGCCCCCGCCACCCGAGGGCAGCCACCACAGCCCCGCCCTCTTCTCCCCCTACGACTCCACGCATGTCCTGTCCTCCCCCCAGCCGCCCACGCCGCCGCGCCACTCCACTCAGGCCCTGACACCGGCATCGCATCACCGCGCCGATGCCTCTACTGCTTCGTACACCGCTCAGGACCCACAGGTTCCACCTTCCGCGCAGGCAATTTCGCAGCCGCGTCACCGGGCAGCACGCCGACCCCGCCGTCCCGGCCCGCCGGCGAAGGTGGCCGTCCCGCTGCTGCTGCTCGCGCTGGCCTGCTACGCGGTGGGGTTCTGGGCGCTGACCCGCATCTGAGCCCCGGCCCGCGGGCACAGCCGCTCTACCAGGCCCCGGCCCGCCTCCGCGCCACGAGCGTCCACACCCCGAGCACCGCCACCAGCACCGTGCCCGCGCCGATCCCGCCCACGGCGATCACCGTCATCGCGGCGTCGCCGCTCCCGGACACCCCGGAGCCGCCCCCGATGACGGCCTCCTGGTCCTGGGCCGTGACGTCGATGAGGTTCGGTGGCTCGGCTTTCCCCGCATAACCGGGCTCGGCCTCGGCCGCACCGCTGACACGGATCCGCAGCGTCAGTCCGAAGGGCCCGTCGCCGAACTGTCCGGCCACCTGCTCCGCGAGATGGACGACGAGGTAGTACGAGCCGGCGAACCGCATGCCGCTGACCGGGTCGGAGGGACTGGCGTAGCGGTTGGCGTAGGCGACCGGCGGCAGCGGATCGATCGACTCCGCCTTCTGGCTGCCGTTGTAGTGCAGGCTGACGTCGTCGACCTGGGCGCGTACGGGGTTGTAGAGGGACATGTCCAGGGCGGCGGCCACGAGGCTGCCGTCGCTGCTCGTACTGCCCAGCTCGGCGGTGGCGTAGAGCTGCTGTCCCCAGTCGACCGGCACCTTGTAGAAGAGGGTCTGCCCGGGCCGCAGGTCGTCGCGCCAGACGCCTTGACCGATGGATGTGGCCCGGGTGAAGCCGCCGCCGCCGTCGCGGTCCTCGGCCTCGCTCAGCAGTGGTGTGGGCGAGGCGGAGTTCCAGCCCTTGGGTGCTTCGGTCTCGGTCGCACCGGTCTGCCTCAGCCGTGGTTCGGAGACGGGGACCAGCTCCAGGTCCCAGGCGTCGGGTGAGGAACCGCTCCGGTCGACGCGCTCGACGACCACGTAATAGGTGCCCGCGCCTTCGCAGGAGGAGTCGCTCGTGGCGGCCTCACGCTCCCCCCAGGCGGCGATCGGGTGCGGGCTGCGGCTCCCGAAGGTGGCGGTGTCGTACGAACAGGAGCGGCCGTTGGCGTCCTGTACCGACACCTTGAGGCTGTCGGTGGGGGTCACTGTGGTGCCCGCGCGCGGGACGGCGGTCACGGAGACGTACACGTCCGAGGTGGCGTCGAGTTCGAGGCGGTAGAAGAGCTTGCTGCCCTGGGGGAGGGAACTGCGGTACGTCGTGGCCACGTCCAGCCGGTCGGCCTCCGTGGTGACTGCCGCCCCCTTGACGGACCGGGCGTTCTCGTCGAAGGCGTACGAGCCGGGCGTTCCGAAGGAGTTGGAGCCGGGCGTCACCCCTGCGGCGAGCGCCGCGCCCCCCGGCAGAGCTGTCGCCGCGCACAGGACGGCTGCCACGACAGCCACGCGCACGTACCGCGGCGGACAGGGTCGACGACCGGGCCATCCCCTCGCACGCCCCCACGTCGTACGCCGCCGCCCCATGACACGCCACCCCTCGTCGTCGCCGGACCCGGGACCGTGGCCCATCCTGCCCCGCTCGGGGGTATGTCATCCGCGCAATCCGTACGAGCGGCCGAAACGCCCGCCTCGAAGGCACCTGGTGGCACATCGCACCCCCTCGCACATCCGGGGATGTCCCGCAACACAAAACCCCGACCGCTCGGCGGCCGGGGTTTTCAGAATCCGATGTCGATACTCACGAACCCGTGGGCACGGAGTCAGTCGCCTCCGTCCACAGATCCTGCTCGGCGCGATCCGCCTGGATCTGGCGGTACACGAGGAGCCCGCCGATGGCGGCCAGTGCGACCAGGAGAAGCTTCTTCACCGCGCGACCTCGTCTTTCCTTGACGTAGGGGACCTCTGCCGCCCGACTATACACACCGATCGATATCGATCGGTGACCTGCGTCCGCAGCCAACTCCCGTCCGGAACACCGCAGTAGAAGCGGACGACATCGCTCCGATCGGAGGGTGATCACACCGACACGGACGGCGACTTTATGACCCTCCTTGCACTTTTCATCCGCTCTGCACCCATTCGTGTGGTGTTGATCGGAACATCGACGCGCAAGGGGCGTCGGTCCACCACTTCGTGACCCACATAAACATCATGAGGAAAGTACGCAAATCGCCCAACCCGAAAGTGAGGGGCCATGGCCAGGAACAAGGTCATGAAGCTGTGGACCGCCATCGTCACCGCCTTCCTCGCGCTGTGCACGGCGCTCGGATTCGCCACCACGACCGCGAACGCGGCCGTACCGCAGTCCGAGGCCGCGAGCAACAGCGTCACGCACGTGACGGCGCCGCCGATCCCCTGGGCCTGGTCCCGCTCGCTGCCCCCCACCATGAAGCAACGCATCCGCGCCGAGGCCCACGGAAAGTCCCCCAGCTGCCGGCACCGACCGCAGACGGACACGGTTGCGGACGCGGCACTCGAAGCCGCCGCCCTCTGCGATCCGGCCGAGCCCCTCACGCCCCTCCAGCGCTGACCCCCGGCGCGCTTCTTCCTCCCCCATCCCGCAACGGCGAACTTGCGTACAGCACCGCCCGGACCAAGGCCCGGCCGCTCGACTCGAGCGGCCGGGCCTTTCTCACGAACACGTCACGGGACAGCGGCAGGTGCCGAGACCCACACACGCAGAAGCCCGGTAGATCCTGGAGATCTACCGGGCTTCTCACCTGGCGCTGTGCCGCTGTGGGGCTAACAGGATTTGAACCTGTGGCCTCATCCTTATCAGGGATGCGCTCTAACCAACTGAGCTATAGCCCCGCCGCGCTCTGCGGTGTATGTCCCGCGCGCTGACCCCTGAAGATTAGCGCACGACGTGGGCAGTCCCAAAATCGATAGTCAGAGGACCGTCGCCCGAGGTTTGAAAGGGCGTTGCCGGTTAATGTCACTCGTCCTCGGCGAGCGTCAGCTCGACGCCGCCCACGAAGCCCGCCGACAGGTTGTAGATGAACGCGCCGAGGGTCGCCAGGGCCGTCGCGAGGACGACGTCGATGACCGCGATGATCGACGTGAACATCAGGACGTTCGGGAGGGACAGGAAGGACTGGAGGTCGAAGCCGTTCGACTCGTTCGAGCCGGTGGCCTCGGAGATCGTGCCGCCGACCGTCGAGAAGACGCCCATCGCGTCCATGACCATCCACAGCACCGCCGACGCGACGATCGTGCAGATGCCCAGGGCGATGGAGAGCAGGAAGCTCACCTTCATGACCGACCAGGGGTCGGCCTTCGCCACGCGCAGCCGGGCCTTGCGGGTGCGGGGTGTCGTACGCGCGCCCGTGCGGGGCCGGCGTACGGCACCGGCGGGCGCCGCCGCCGGGTAGGCCTGCGGCGGGTGGTACGGGCCGGCAGGCTGCTGTGGCTGGCGCTCTCCCGGCAGCGGAGAGGCCGACGGCTGCGGCGCCGCCTGGGCGGCTTGCCGGTCCGACGGCCGGGGCTGGGAGCCCGCAGCGGCCGAGCCCGCCCCAGCCGCGTGCTGCTGGGTCTGCGAGCCACGGGTGTCCGTCACAGTTCCCCCCTGGGATCCATGAGTGTCAGGCGAGTGCGAGTCGGTCGGGGACGACTTGATCGCTTGCAGGTTGGTCGTGTGCGAGTCCGTCACACGCGCGGCGGAGCCACTGCCGCCGCCGTCCGTGTCCGTACCGGTCGGTCCGGCGCCCGTGGCTCCGCTCACGATGACTCACTCCTCGCTTACTCGTCCGAAGGCGCCTCGCCCTCGTCCGTGCCGGTGGTCGCGACACCCTCGGCGGTCTCGTCCACGGCCACGTCGCCGTCGACTTCCTCTGCCTCGCGTCCCGCCTCGGCGTTGCGTGCGATACCGACGACGGCATCGCGCTTGCCCAGGTTGATCAGTTGGACGCCCATGGTGTCACGGCCTGTCTCCCTGATCTCGTTGACTCGCGTACGAATCACACCGCCGGACAGCGTGATGGCGAGGATCTCGTCGGTCTCCTCGACCACCAGCGCACCGACGAGCGATCCGCGGTCCTCCACGATCTTGGCGGCCTTGATGCCGAGGCCGCCGCGTCCCTGGACGCGGTACTCGTCGACAGCGGTCCGCTTCGCGTACCCGCCGTCGGTGGCAGTGAACACGAACGTACCGGGTCGAACAACATTCATCGAGAGCAGCTCGTCGCCCTCGCGGAAACTCATGCCCTTGACACCCGAGGTGGCACGGCCCATGGGACGCAGAGCGTCGTCCGTGGCAGTGAACCTAATCGATTGCGCCTTCTTGCTGATCAGAAGCAGATCGTCATCGGGCGATACGAGTTCGGCTCCGATCAGTTCGTCATCGGAACCGTCCGCTGTCTCACGGAGGTTGATCGCGATGACGCCACCGGAACGCGGCGAATCGTAATCCTTCAGAGGCGTCTTCTTGACCAGACCGCCCTTGGTGGCGAGCACCAGGTGGGGCGCCGCCTCGTAGTCACGGATCGCGAGGATCTCGGCGATCGCCTCGTCCGGCTGGAAGGCGAGCAGGTTGGCCACGTGCTGGCCGCGCGCGTCACGGCCGGCGTCCGGCAGCTCGTACGCCTTCGCCCGGTAGACCCGGCCCTTGTTGGTGAAGAACAGCAGCCAGTGGTGGGTGGTGGACACGAAGAAGTGGTCGACGATGTCGTCTTCCTTGAGCTTCGCGCCGCGCACGCCCTTGCCGCCGCGCTTCTGGGCGCGGTAGTCCACGGTCTTGGTGCGCTTGACGTAACCGCCACGTGTGACGGTCACCACGATGTCCTCTTCGGCGATGAGGTCCTCGATGGACATGTCGCCGTCGTAGGGCACCAGCATGGTCTTGCGGTCGTCGCCGTACTTCTCGACGATCGCGGCCAGCTCCGCGCTGACGATGCCGCGCTGGCGGACCGGCGAGGCGAGGATCTCGTTGTACTCGTTGATCTTCGCCTGGAGTTCGTCGTGCTCCTGGACGATCTTCTGACGCTCCAGGGCGGCGAGGCGGCGCAGCTGCATCTCGAGGATGGCGTTGGCCTGGATCTCGTCGATCTCCAGGAGCTGCATCAGGCCGCCGCGCGCGATCTCGACGGTGTCGCTGCGCCGGATCAGCGCGATGACCTCGTCGATGGCGTCCAGGGCCTTGAGGAGGCCGCGGAGGATGTGGGCGCGCTCCTCGGCCTTGCGCAGGCGGAAGCGCGTCCGGCGGACGATGACCTCGATCTGGTGCGTCACCCAGTGGCGGATGAACGCGTCCAGGGAGAGGGTGCGGGGCACGCCGTCGACCAGGGCCAGCATGTTGGCGCCGAAGTTGGTCTGCAGGTCGGTGTGCTTGTAGAGGTTGTTCAGAACGACCTTGGCGACCGCGTCCCGCTTCAGCACGATGACGAGTCGCTGGCCGGTGCGTGACGAGGTCTCGTCACGGACGTCCGCGATACCGCCGACCTTGCCGTCCTTCACCAGGTCGGCGATCTTCTGCGCCAGGTTGTCGGGATTGACCTGGTACGGCAGCTCCGTCACCACCAGGCACTGGCGGCCCTGGATCTCCTCCACCTCGACGACCGCGCGCATCGTGATCGAGCCACGCCCCGTGCGGTACGCCTCCTCGATGCCCTTGCGGCCGACGACGAGCGCCCCGGTCGGGAAGTCCGGGCCCTTGATGCGCTCGATGAGGGCGTCGAGCAGTTCCTCGTGCGACGCCTCCGGGTTCTCCAGGTACCACTGGGCGCCGGACGCGACCTCGCGCAGGTTGTGCGGCGGGATGTTCGTCGCCATGCCGACCGCGATACCGGCCGAGCCGTTGATCAGCAGGTTCGGGAACCGGGCGGGCAGGACGGTCGGCTCCTGGGAGCGGCCGTCGTAGTTGTCCGTGAAGTCGACGGTCTCCTCGTCGATGTCACGGACCATCTCCATCGACAGCGGCGCCATCTTGCACTCGGTGTACCGCATGGCGGCCGCGGGGTCGTTGCCCGGAGAGCCGAAGTTGCCGTTGGAGTCGACGAGCGGCATGCGCATCGACCACGGCTGGGCGAGGCGGACCAGGGCGTCGTAGATCGAGGAGTCGCCGTGGGGGTGGTAGTTGCCCATGACGTCGCCGACCACGCGGGCGCACTTGTAGAAGCCGCGCTCGGGGCGGTAGCCGCCGTCGTACATGGCGTACAGGACGCGGCGGTGGACGGGCTTGAGCCCGTCCCGGACGTCCGGCAGCGCACGGGAGACGATGACGGACATCGCGTAGTCGAGGTACGAGCGCTGCATCTCCGTCTCGAGCCCGACGGGCTCGACACGCTGGGCGATGTCGCCGCCTTCTTCAGGCGTGAAGGGAGTGTTCTCGTCGGCCATTGCTGGTGAAGATCCTTCCTGGTGCGGTCAGCTGAGACCGACTCAGATGTCGAGGAAGCGGACGTCCTTGGCATTGCGCTGGATGAACGCGCGGCGTGCCTCGACGTCCTCGCCCATGAGGACCGAGAACAGGTCGTCGGCCTGCGCGGCGTCGTCGAGGGTGACCTGGCCGAGGACGCGGTGCTCCTGGTCCATCGTGGTGATGCGCAGCTCCTCGGCGTTCATCTCGCCAAGACCCTTGAAGCGCTGGATCGAGTCCTCGCGGATGCGCTTGCCGCGCTGGCGGCCCATCTCGATCAGCGCGTCGCGCTCGCGGTCCGAGTAGGCGTACTCGAGGTCGTCCCGGCCCCACTTGATCTTGTACAGCGGGGGACGGGAGAGGTACACGTGCCCGGCCTCGACCAGCGGCCGCATGAAGCGGAACAGGAAGGTCAGCAGCAGAGTGCTGATGTGCTGGCCGTCGACGTCGGCGTCCGCCATCAGGATGATCTTGTGGTAGCGCAGCCTCTCGATGTCGAAGTCCTCGTGGACTCCGGTACCGAAGGCCGAGATCAGCGCCTGGATCTCCTGGTTCTGCAGGATCTTGTCGATCCTGGCCTTCTCCACGTTCAGGATCTTGCCGCGGATCGGGAGGATCGCCTGGTATTCCGGGTTGCGGCCGGACTTGGCCGAGCCGCCGGCGGAGTCACCCTCGACGATGAAGATCTCGCACTTGGTGGGGTCGTTCGACTGGCAGTCGGAGAGCTTGCCCGGCAGGGACGCCGACTCCAGCAGGCCCTTGCGGCGGGTCAGGTCGCGCGCCTTGCGGGCGGCCACGCGCGCGGTGGCGGCCTGGATGCCCTTGCGGACGATGTCCGCCGCCTCGTTCGGGTTGCGGTCCAGCCAGTCGTTGAGGTGCTCGTAGACCGCCTTCTGGACGAAGGTCTTCGCCTCCGTGTTGCCCAGCTTGGTCTTGGTCTGGCCCTCGAACTGCGGCTCGCTCAGCTTCACCGAGATGATCGCGGTCAGACCCTCGCGGATGTCGTCACCCGTGAGGTTGTCGTCCTTCTCACGGAGCAGCTTCTTGTCGCGCGCGTACTTGTTGATCAGGTTCGTCAGCGCCGAGCGGAATCCCTCTTCGTGGGTGCCGCCCTCGTGGGTGTGGATGATGTTGGCGAAGGAGTACACGCCCTCGCTGTAGCCGCTGTTCCACTGCATGGCGACTTCGAGGGAGAGGGCCTTGTCCTTGTCCTCGGCCTCGAGGTCGATCACCGTCGGGTGCACCGCCTCTCCCTTACGGGAGTTGAGGTACTTCACGAAGTCGACGATGCCGCCCTCGTAGTGGTACGTGACGGTCTTGACCTCGGCGGTCTCGTCGGCGCCCGCCTCGTCCGCCCCGGAGGTGGCCTTCGCCGACTCACGCTCGTCGGTGAGCCTGATCGTCAGACCCTTGTTGAGGAACGCCATCTCCTGGAAGCGCCGCGAGAGCGTCTCGAAGGAGTACTCCGTGGTCTCGAAGATGTCGGCGTCGGCCCAGAAGGTGACCGACGTGCCGGTCTCGTCCGTGGCCTCGTGCTTGACCAAGGGCGCCGTGGGGACGCCCATCTTGTAGTCCTGCGTGTGGCGGTACCCGTCGGTCTTGACCTCTACGGCGACCTTCGAGGACAGCGCGTTCACGACGGAGACACCCACGCCGTGCAGACCACCGGAGACCGCGTAGCCGCCGCCGCCGAACTTGCCGCCCGCGTGCAGCACGGTCAGCACGACCTCGAGGGCAGGCTTGCCCTCGGAGGCCACGATCCCCACCGGGATGCCACGGCCGTTGTCGACCACGCGGACGCCGCCGTCGGCCAGGATCGTCACGTCGATGGTGTCCGCGTGGCCGGCCAGCGCCTCGTCGACGGAGTTGTCGACCACCTCGTACACGAGGTGGTGCAGTCCGCGCTCACCGGTCGAGCCGATGTACATACCGGGTCGCTTGCGGACCGCGTCCAGACCCTCGAGGACGGTGATGGCGCTGGCGTCGTACGAGGCGGTGACCTCGCCGTTCGACGAAATCACCGCGCCGTTGGCGCCGGCGTCGGTGGACGGGATGTTCTCGTTGGGGTTGCCGGAATCGGCCACGAAGCGCCCTTTCTGGCACAGCACGAGCCAGGCTCGCCGGCAGGTTGCCGGAGCGGCTGCGGCATGTTGCGTTGGTAAGCCTTGATCAGCGTTGCTCAGCTTTTCCCGGACGGTCCCCACGGATGGGGCGGGATTAGCTTCCAGTCTACCGGTAGCGCCGACAGTGATGGGGGTTTGCCGGTACCTGAGTCCTCATGTGGCGCCCTGAATCGGTCTCCGCCGGGTCCCCATATACGGAGCGGGGCTCCAAGAGGCTCACAGCGGCACTCAGCGCTTTCGGCTGTCAACCCATGGCTACTTCGGAGTCAGGTCGCGATTCGCAACCGCGTCCGCCGGTACTTCGCGGACGTCGACGCGCGTTGATCGCTTCCCTGGACGTGATGTCCGTCACCCATAGGTGTCGCCGGGACCCGTGCTGCCCGGAGCACGCAGCGGACCGTAGCGGCGAGGGGGACCACCAGGGCCGTTCACCTTGATCAACCGCACCGTCCCGTGGCCCAGGTCCTCGTTGAGCCGGGCGACCAGCGTGGGGGCGAGCAGACGCAGGTTCGTCGCCCAGGCCGTGGAGTCGCAGCGCACGACGAGTACATGCTCGTCCTCGTCGTACCGCTCCGGCACACAGTGCTTGGCGACGTCCTCGCCGACGATCTGCGGCCAGCGGCCCATCACCCCGCCCACCGCGGCCGGGGCCTCCCAACCCCGCTCGGTGATCAGGCGGTTGATCGCGGCGCCGAGCGCCATGGGGTCGCGTCCATCGGCACCCGCGCCGGAGCGCAGGCCACCGCGACGCGCCTGCTTCTTCTGCTGCACGGCATCGCCACGCGCGCGTGCCTGTTCCTTCGCCGCGCGCAACGCCACGCGCGCGAGGTCCACCCCGGACGGCTCGGGTGCCCCCTGCTCGGCTGCCTTCTTGGGATCGTCGGTCGTCATGCGCGCTCCACCGTCCCGTCCGACACCGTGTACCGCGTTCCCGTCAGCACGTGCGGTACGTCGTCGTCCACCGCGGCCGTCACCAGCACCTGCTCACCGGGCGCCACCAGTTCGGCCAGCCGCTCGCGCCGCCGGGTGTCCAGCTCGGCGAACACATCGTCGAGGATCAGCACCGGCTCATTGCCCTCGGCCCTGAGCAGGTCGTACGACGCCAGCCGCAACGCCAGCGCAAACGACCAGGACTCACCGTGGGACGCGTATCCCTTGGCCGGCATCTGACCGAGTTTGAGATTCAAATCGTCTCGATGAGGCCCTACGAGGGTGACGCCCCGCTCGATCTCCTGCTTGCGCGCATCGGCGAGCGCCGCCATCACCTGCGTGTAGAGGTCCTCGCGTGTGTGCGCCTCACCCGGCGCCGACGGCTTGTACTCCAGGGCCACCGGGCCGCCACCGGGTGCCAGTTGCTCGTACGCCTTGTCGGCCAGCGGCTGGATCGCGGCTATCAGGTCCAGGCGCTGAGCAAGCAACTCGGCGCCCACGGCCGCAAGGTGCTGATCCCAGACGTCGAGGGTGGACAGATCCATCGAACGACCGCCGTGCCGACGAGCCAACGCAGCACTTTTCAACAGGGTGTTCCGCTGCTTGAGGACCCGCTCGTAGTCCGAGCGCACACCGGCCATACGCGGAGACCGGGCGGTGATCAGCTCGTCGAGAAAGCGGCGGCGCTCCCCGGGATCGCCCTTGACCAGAGCGAGGTCCTCGGGCGCGAACAGCACAGTCCGTACGATGCCCAGCACATCGCGGGGTCTGACCTGCGAGGACCTGTTGATGCGGGCGCGGTTCGCCCTGCCCGGGTTCAGCTCCAGCTCGACCAGCTGCTGCCGCTCGCCCTGCTTGACCTGCGCGCGGATGACCGCGCGGTCGGCGCCCATCCGGACGAGAGGCGCGTCGGAGGCGACACGGTGACTGCCCAGGGTGGCGAGGTAGCCGATCGCCTCGACGAGGTTCGTCTTGCCCTGCCCATTGGGGCCGACGAAGGCGGTGACACCCGGGTCGAGCGGAACTTCGACCCGGGCGTACGAGCGGAAGTCGGCCAGCGACAGATGCGTGACGTGCATGGTCGTTCGCCGACCTCCCCCAGTGTCGTGGACCGCTCAGCAGCCCTGTGGATTACTTCGTCTCGACCGCGTGGCCACCGAACTGGTTCCGCAGCGCCGCGATCATCTTCATCTGTGGAGAGTCCTCCTGCCGCGAGGCGAACCGCGCGAACAGGGACGCCGTGATCGCCGGCAGCGGCACGGCGTGGTCGATGGCGGCTTCCACAGTCCAGCGGCCTTCCCCGGAGTCCTGTGCATAACCGCGCAGCTTCTGAAGGTGCTCGTCCTCGTCCAGGGCGTTCACCGCGAGGTCGAGCAGCCAGGAGCGGATGACCGTGCCCTCCTGCCAGGAACGGAACACCTCCCGGACGTCGGTCACGGAGTCGACCTTCTCCAGGAGCTCCCAGCCCTCGGCGTAGGCCTGCATCATCGCGTACTCAATGCCGTTGTGGACCATCTTCGCGAAGTGGCCGGCACCGACCTTGCCGGCGTGCACCGCACCGAAGTCGCCCTCCGGCTTGAGTGCGTCGAAGACCTGCTGCACCTTGGCGACGTTCTCCGCGTCGCCGCCGTACATCAGCGCATAGCCGTTCTCCAGGCCCCAGACGCCACCGGAGACACCGCAGTCGACAAAACCGATGCCCTTGGCGGCCAGCTCCTCCGCGTGCTTCTCGTCGTCCGTCCAGCGCGAGTTGCCGCCGTCCACGACGACATCACCGGGCTCCAGCAGTTCGGCCAGCTCGTCGATGGTCGACTGGGTGGGCGCACCGGCCGGGACCATCACCCATACGACGCGCGGGCCCGCGAGCTTGCCCACAAGCTCTTCCAGGCTGTGGACATCGGCGAGATCCGGGTTGCGGTCGTATCCGATGACGGTGTGGCCTGCGCGGCGGATCCGCTCGCGCATGTTGCCGCCCATCTTGCCGAGGCCGACGAGACCGAGCTCCATCAGTTGTTCCTTAGGTTGCTGTGTGGCGTGTGAGGCACCTTCGTACCCATGTCCGAGCCTAAACCCGGACTCTCACGCACACCTGTGGGCATACGCGCTCAAACGTATGCCCCGACCTGCGGTGTTCTCGTCGGTCGCGGTCAGCCGCTGAGGCGGACCGGCATGATCAGGTACTTGTAGGCCTCGTCCGCCTCGGCGTCCAGCGCCGGCTTGCCGCTGAGCAGCGCGGGCTTCGTGGATGTCGTGAAGGACAGCTGCGCGACCGGGGAGTCGATGGCGCTCAGGCCGTCCAGCAGGAAGGTCGGGTTGAAGGCGATCGATACGTCATCGCCCTCCAGCTGGGCGTCCACCCGTTCCACAGCCTGTGCATCGTCGCTGGAACCGGCCTCAAGGATCAGCACGCCCTGCTCGAAGCTCAGCCGCACAGGAGTGTTGCGCTCGGCGACCAGGGCCACGCGCTTGACGGCCTCCACGAAGGGGGCGGTCTCGATCACGGCGACCGAGTTGAACTCCGTCGGGAACAGCGAGCGGTACTTCGGGAGGTCGCCCTCCAGCAGCCGCGTCGTCGTACGCCGGCCGGCGCCCTCGAAACCGATCAGGCCCTCGCCCGCGCCCGAGCCGGACAGCGCCAGGATCACGCTGTCGCCGCTGGTCAGCGCCTTGGCGGTGTCCAGGAGCGTCTTGGCGGGGACCAGGGCGACCGCGGACGCTTCCGGGTTCTCCGGTTTCCACAGGAACTCACGGACCGCGAAGCGGTAGCGGTCGGTGGAGGCCAGGGTGACCCGGTCGCCCTCGATCTCGATGCGCACACCGGTGAGGACGGGCAGGGTGTCGTCACGGCCTGCGGCGATGGCCACCTGGGAGGCGGCGGAGGCGAAGACCTCACCGGGGACGGTGCCGGTCGCCGACGGCATCTGCGGCAGCGCCGGGTACTCCTCCACAGGCAGTGTGTGGAGTGTGAACCGTGAGGAGCCGCAGACCACCGTCGCCCGTACACCGTCTGTGGAAATCTCCACCGGGCGGTTGGGGAGGGCGCGGGAGATGTCGGCGAGCAGCCTGCCGGAGACGAGGACCGTGCCCTCCTCCTCGACCTCGGCTTCCACCGACACGCGTGCGGAGACCTCGTAGTCGAAGCTGGACAGGCTCAGCTGGCCGTCCTCGGCCTTCAGCAGAAGGCCCGCGAGGACAGGCGCCGGCGGACGGGCCGGGAGGCTGCGCGCCGCCCAGGCCACTGCCTCCGCGAGTACGTCGCGTTCCACCCGGATCTTCACTGTTGCCGCCTCCTGCTGTTGCCGGCGCTTCTCGGCCTGCCTGGCTTCGTCGTCTGTCTCGGTGTGGTCGGTCCCGGTGAGGGGAAGGACACCGGAGAACAGTCTGACGCACGGCACTGACAGTAGGTGCCTCTCGGGGTCAAGTCGTGACGAGGGGCAGTCGGGCGCCGAAGAGCGAGTTGTGCACAGGACCCCCTTCGAAGCGAATTCCGCTCTCTCTCTAGTTGGGAGTAGTAGTAGGGGCTGTGGATACCGTGGATAACCCTGTTTTCCCAGGTCAGCGGCGAGATTTTGTCCACGGACCCTGTGGGTGACACCGGTGGACAACCAAGCAAATCTGTGGAGAACGGAAAGTTCTGCACACCCCATGCACAGCCTGGGGTGACTTCTCCCCAGTGCCGTCCCCAGGTTTGGGCAGCTTTCCCACAGACCTGCCTGGCACCTTGATGTGACGCCTTTCACTCGTCCCGGTGAGGAGGCGCGTCGCGTTGCCGAACAGTGGACAGCGGTGTGGAGAAGCGGGCCATCCTTGGGGACAACTCGCCCCAGTCTGTGGGTTGCCGGTGGACAACTTCGTACACACCCTGTGGATCTTTTCGCTGTCCACAGTCTGTGGAGATCGTTCGTCCACCGATCCACAACCACGTGAGCTGGCTTGATGGTCTGTCAGCGGAGTCCGCTGTGGACAGGATCTGGACAACTCCCCAGTCCCCAGGGTGTGGACGGCAGAAAATCACCGAATCTGTGGAGAGTGGCCGTAACCCGGCACGTAATCGAACACCAGGTGGCTGCGGCATAACGAAGGGCGCCCTCCGGATCTCCTCCGGAGGGCGCCCTCGGTGCCGTGACCCTGTGGTCGTCAGCCGTTCTTGATGCGGTTCGTCAGCTCGGTCACCTGGTTGTAGATGGAGCGCCGCTCGGCCATCAGATTGCGGATCTTGCGGTCGGCGTGCATCACCGTCGTATGGTCGCGGCCGCCGAACAGCGCGCCGATCTTCGGCAGCGACAGGTCCGTGAGCTCACGGCACAGGTACATGGCGATCTGGCGGGCCGTGACGAGCTGGCGGCCGCGCGAACTGCCGCACAGATCCTCGACCGTGAGACCGAAGTAGTCGGCGGTCGCGCTCATGATGGCCGTCGAGGTGATCTCCGGCGTCGAGTCCTCACCGCCGGGGATGAGGTCCTTGAGGACGATCTCGGTCAGGCCCAGGTCCACCGGCTGCCGGTTGAGCGACGCGAACGCCGTCACCCGGATCAGCGCGCCCTCCAGCTCGCGGATGTTGCGCGAGATCCGGGAGGCGATGAACTCAAGTACCTCCGGCGGGGCGTTGAGCTGCTCCTGCACCGCCTTCTTGCGGAGGATGGCGATACGGGTCTCCAGCTCGGGCGGCTGGACGTCGGTGATCAGGCCCCATTCGAAACGGTTCCGCAGCCGGTCCTCCAGGGTCACCAGCTGCTTCGGCGGCCGGTCGCTGGAGAGCACGATCTGCTTGTTGGCGTTGTGGAGCGTGTTGAAGGTGTGGAAGAACTCCTCCTGCGTCGACTCCTTGTCCGCGAGGAACTGGATGTCGTCGACGAGCAGGATGTCCATCTCCCGGTACCGCTTGCGGAAGCTGTCGCCCTTGCCGTCGCGGATGGAGTTGATGAACTCGTTGGTGAACTCCTCCGAGCTCACATACCGCACACGCGTGCCCGGGTAGAGGCTGCGCGCGTAGTGCCCGATCGCGTGCAGCAGGTGCGTCTTGCCGAGCCCCGACTCCCCATAGATGAAGAGAGGGTTGTACGCCTTCGCCGGTGCCTCGGCGACGGCCACCGCGGCCGCGTGCGCGAAGCGGTTGGAGGCACCGATGACGAACGTGTCGAAGAGGTACTTCGGGTTCAGTCGTGCGGTCGGCTCGCCGGGGCCGGTCGCCGGCGCGGGCTGCGCGGCCAGTGGGCCAGGGGCGCCGGTCGTGGGGAGCGTGGGTCCGACCGGTCCGCCGCGATGCACATGCCCGGACCCGGACGGCGGCTCGGGCCGCTCCCGGCGGACGTCACGCTGGTCGTAGTCGGAGCGGGACTGGTCGTAGTCGGAGCGCTGCGTGTCGTAGGAGGGGCGCTCCATGGACTGCGGACGGTAGTCCTGGGAGGGCTGGTGGTACGAGTCCTGGGACGGCGGGGAGTACGAGTCCTGCGAGCCGTAGGAGTCCTGGGACCGGTACGAGTCCTGTGAGGGCGACGCGTACGGGTCGCGCTCCGGGAAGCCGAGCCGCTGCTGCTGCCAGCCGTAGTCGTCCTGGGATCCGCGGGGCCAGGCGCCGGGTTCGGGGCGCTGGTATTCCGAGGGGTACGCGGGGCGGGCCGTCGGGAGCTGGTCCGTGCGGGGCGGGGGCAGCTGGTCGCTCGGGGTGCCGGAGCGGTCGTCGGCGCGGTGGCGGCCGTAGCCCTCGTACTGGGAGGAGGGGAGTTCCGGCTCTTCGTACCGGGGGCGCGCGGGCGGGGCCGGGGGTTCGCCGACGGAGTCGTCGACGGTGATCGCGATACGGATCGGGCGGCCGCATTCGCGGCTCAGCGTCTCGCTGACGATCGGTGCGAGACGGCCCTCCAGTACGCCCTTCGCAAATTCGTTCGGTACGGCGAGCAGGGCGGTGTCCGCGACCAGCGCCAGGGGCTGGCAGCGGCGGATCCAGCGCTCGTCCTTCGCTTCGACGCCCTGCCCGCGGCCCTCCCCGAGGAGCTGCTCCAGTACTCGTGGCCACACTGCGGCAAGATCGGCAGGTACGTCAGCCACAGGGCACGCTCTCTCGTGGGTCCCACGAACGTGTGGTTGTGGGACGGATTGGGATTCACATCGGATGGGACGGGCGAATCGGAGTCCAGCCAAGGTAGTCAGGGCGACGGGTGCGGTTCAAGTTGTTGTCCCCAGGCTGTGGATAGTGTCTCCTGTGGGCCGTTGGTTTGACCGGATGGCGTAGCCCCGCGTACCGTGACCAGGTCGAGTTGTCGATGGCTGCTGCCGCCTGCCTCCGATGGGCACAGATCGCTGAAGGTGATCGGGAAGCGGTGCACTCGGGCGTGATGCGAGCTACTCGTGGGCGCACGGTGACAGCCAGGACGGCACCCGCCACCACCGATTGATTTCTGGAGCCCCCGAGTGAGCAAGCGCACCTTCCAGCCGAACAACCGTCGTCGCGCGAAGACCCACGGCTTCCGGCTGCGTATGCGCACCCGTGCCGGCCGCGCGATTCTCGCGTCCCGCCGTGGCAAGGGTCGCGCCCGTCTGTCCGCCTGATCCCGGTCAGGTCATGACGTCGTGCTGCCCACCGAGAACCGGCTGAGGCGGCGCGAGGACTTCGCGACCGCGGTACGACGAGGACGCAGGGCCGGTCGCCCGACTCTCGTCGTCCACCTTCGAAGCGGTGCCACGGACCCGCACGCGCCTGGGGAGAGCGCTCCCCCGACGCGTGCGGGTTTCGTCGTGAGCAAGGCGGTGGGCGGCGCGGTCGTCCGGAACAAGGTGAAGCGCAGACTCCGTCATCTGATGCGGGAGCGAGTCGCCCTGTTGCCCCCCGGTAGCCTGGTAGTCGTACGAGCGTTGCCCGGCGCGGGCGACGCCGACCATGGACAACTGGCCCAAGACCTGGATGCCGCTCTGCGGCGGCTGCTGGGAGGGGGCGCACGATGAAGTACCCGCTACTGGCTCTGATCAAGCTCTACCAGTGGACGATCAGTCCGCTGCTCGGGCCGGTCTGCAAGTACTACCCGTCGTGCTCCCACTACGGCTATACGGCCATCGACCGGCACGGTGCGATCAAGGGAACGGCACTCACCGCTTGGCGCATCCTGCGGTGCAATCCGTGGTCGCTGGGCGGTGTGGACCATGTCCCGCCGCGCAAGCGCCCGCGGTGGCACGAAATGCTGCGTGACGCCTGGCGCACACGCAGGGGCGGGAACTCCGCCGCCGTAACGGCCACCGAGGGGCAGACTCCTTCGAGCCCGGCCGCAGAGACCCCGTCCCATGCCCAAGGAGCATGATTAGTGGACACGATTGCCAGCTTCTTCAGCTTCATCACGACACCTGTCTCCTGGGTCATCGTCCAGTTCCACACGGTGTACGGCGCCATCTTCGGCGAAGACACCGGGTGGGCCTGGGGCCTGTCCATCGTGTCCTTGGTGATTCTGATCCGTATCTGCCTGATCCCGCTCTTCGTGAAGCAGATCAAGGCGACCCGGGCGATGCAGACGCTGCAGCCCGAGATGAAGAAGATCCAGGAACGCTACAAGAACGACAAACAGCGTCAGTCCGAAGAGATGATGAAGCTGTACAAGGAGACGGGTACCAACCCGCTCTCCTCGTGCCTTCCCATCCTGGCGCAGTCGCCGTTCTTCTTCGCTCTGTACCACGTGCTCAACAGCATCGCGAACAACGACACCATCGGTTCCATCAACCAGAACCTGCTGGACAGCGCGCAGAAGGCACACATCTTCGGCGCTCCGTTGGCCGCGAAGTTCACCGACAGCGCCTCGGACGTCGCCGCCCTCGACGCCTCGCTGACCACTGTCCGCATCATCACCGCGGTCATGATCGTCATGATGTCGGCGTCGCAGTTCTACACGCAGCGCCAGCTGATGACGAAGAACGTCGACACCACGGTGAAGACGCCGTTCATGCAGCAGCAGAAGATGCTGATGTACATCTTCCCGGTCATGTTCGCCGTCTTCGGCATCAACTTCCCGGTCGGTGTCCTCCTCTACTGGCTGACCACCAACGTGTGGACCATGGGCCAGCAGATGTACGTCATCCGCAACAACCCGACTCCGGGTTCCAAGGCGCAGGCCGCGTACCTGGAGCGCCTGTACAAGCACGTCACGCACCACGGCAAGACGCGTGGCCGTGGTGAGAAGGCCATCGTCAAGGCCATCGTGGCCAAGGGCCGTGACCGCAACGAGTACGAGCGGAAGTTCATCAACGGCCTGAGCAAGGCGGGCCTCGCGGCTCAGGCTGACGGCACCGTGGTGAAGGGCGAGACCGCGACCGTCGTGCAGAGCGAGGACGGTACGCCGACGACCGCCACGCCCAGGCGCCAGCAGCCGAAGCGGCAGTCCAAGTCCCAGCGGCAGGGCGGCGCAGCAAAGGCGGCCGGCGAGTCCTCCGAGCCGAAGACGTCACTGAGTAAGTCCGATGAGCCCGAGGACGCCAAGCCCGCCGCGAAGAAGGCCGCGCAGAAGCCCGGTGGCGGTGGCCGCAGCAAGGCCCAGTCCGGGCAGCGCAAGGGTCCGCAGCGGCCCAAGTCCCCGACCAAGAAGTAAGAAGGAGTCCATCCCGTGACGGAAGGCACCACCTCCGCCGCTGCCGAGGGCGCAGACACCCTGACCCGCCTGGAGCAGGAGGGCGAGATCGCGGCGGACTACCTTGAGGGTCTGCTGGACATCGCCGATCTCGACGGCGACATCGATATGGATGTCGAGGCTGACCGCGCGGCTGTGTCGATCATCAGCGACTCCGGGACCCGTGACCTGCAGAAGCTGGTCGGCCGTGACGGTGAGGTGTTGGAGGCCCTCCAGGAGCTCACGCGGCTGGCCGTGCACCGGGAGACCGGGGATCGCAGCCGCCTGATGCTGGACATCGCGGGCTACCGGGCCAGGAAGCGTGCGGAGCTCTCCGAGCTGGGCGCGAAGGCGGCTGCTGAGGTCAGGAGCAGCGGTGAGCCCATGAAGCTGAAGCCGATGAGTCCTTTCGAGCGCAAGGTCGTGCACGACGCGGTCAAGGCCGCGGGTCTGCGCAGTGAGTCCGAGGGCGAGGAGCCGCAGCGGTTCGTCGTTGTACTTCCCGCCTGATCGGTCCCTGCGGTTCTCCGGCCCCGTCTGCCCGGCAGGCGGGGCCGAACTTTGTCAGCCTGATAGTTCTGGTGGTTCTCGTGGTCGGCGTTCGGTGCGCCGAGGCGGTACGGAAGGACGGTCCCCGTGACGGAGGCAGTGGAGCTTCCCCCTGTGCCGGAGCAGGCGCGCGAGGTGTTCGGCGATCGCTTCGGTGATGCCGTGCGCTATGCCGAGCTGCTCGCCGAGGCGGGCGTGCAGCGCGGTCTGATCGGCCCACGCGAGGTGCCCCGGCTGTGGGAGCGGCACCTGCTGAACTGCGCTGTGCTCTCCGAGGTCGTGCCCGAGGGGGTGACCGTGTGCGATGTCGGCTCGGGCGCCGGCCTGCCCGGCATTCCTCTGGCACTCGTCCGGGAGGACCTGAAAATCACGCTGCTGGAGCCGCTGCTGCGCCGCACCACCTTCCTGACCGAGGTCGTGGAGCTGCTGGGGCTCGATCATGTGACGGTGGTGCGCGGCCGAGCCGAGGAAGTCATGGGGAAGCTGACGCCGGTGCATGTCGTCACAGCACGGGCCGTGGCACCACTGGACCGATTGGCCACGTGGGGCATCCCGCTGCTGCGCCCGTACGGCGAGATGCTTGCGCTCAAGGGTGATACGGCCGAGGAGGAGCTCAAGAGCGCGTCCACGGCGCTGAGCAAGCTCGGGGCCGTGGAGACGTCCATCCTCCATGTGGGCGAGGGAGTGGTGGATCCGATGTCCACCGTCGTCCGCGTAGAGGTCGGAGAGAGCCCCGGAGGCGTGCGCTTCGCGGCGAAGCGTGCGAAGGCGGCGCGGACGGGGCGGGCACGTCGACGCCGTTGAGATGAGTGGGTGCGTGAGGTGCGCCGCTGATCCGTCCTGACGACGACACGTACTCCACACAAGCTGCCAAACCTACGCAGGCCGGAGTGTCGCGACACTCCGGCCAGGGCGGCTGTGCATCGTGTTTCACGTGAAACGTCGCTCATTGCTGCACGGCATCATCAGTCGCGGCCGCGCCGCGGCCGAACCTCGCGACCGAAAGCCTCTCGGATCACTCGGTGAGGCGCCAGCTTCCGATTCCGGCGGCTCTCGGTCCCCCTCGGGGGGCACGGAGTTGTCCACAGAGGTGGAATTCTCCACAGAACAACAGGCCTCACTGGTTCACGACCCCGAAGACATGGGAGGCTCTGTTCATTGCGAGCCTGAAGTCGAGGAGAGTGAATCCTTGCGGTCCGACGCCAACATCGCGGGACCGATGACCGATCCGGTCCCCGGTCCCCGTACCGAGTCGATGGGGGACGATGTTTCACGTGAAACACCGCCCCCGATGGACGACACTCCCATCGGTCGTGCTGCCCAATTGGCGGTGGAGGCTCTGGGCCGCGCCGGCGAGGGCCTGCCACGGCCTGAGCAGACCCGGGTCATGGTGGTCGCCAACCAGAAGGGGGGCGTGGGCAAGACAACGACGACCGTCAATCTTGCCGCTTCGCTGGCCCTGCATGGTGGCCGTGTCCTGGTGATCGACCTCGACCCCCAGGGCAATGCGTCCACCGCCCTGGGAATCGACCATCACGCCGAAGTTCCTTCCATCTACGACGTGTTGGTCGAGAGCAAGCCGCTCTCGGAAGTCGTTCAGCCGGTCCCTGATGTCGAGGGCCTCTTCTGTGCACCCGCCACGATCGATCTCGCCGGTGCGGAGATCGAGTTGGTGTCCCTGGTGGCACGAGAGAGCCGGCTGCAGCGAGCCATCCAGGCCTACGAGCAGCCGCTGGACTACATCCTCATCGACTGCCCGCCCTCGCTCGGCCTCTTGACGGTCAATGCGCTGGTGGCCGGCGCGGAGGTCCTCATCCCCATCCAGTGCGAGTACTACGCGCTGGAAGGCCTGGGCCAGCTGCTGCGCAACGTCGACCTGGTGCGGGGGCACCTCAACCCCACCCTGCATGTATCGACGATCCTGCTCACCATGTACGACGGCCGGACGCGCCTTGCATCCCAGGTCGCGGACGAGGTGCGCAGCCACTTCGGGGGCGAGGTGCTGCGGACGAGCATTCCTCGCTCGGTCCGCATCTCCGAGGCACCGAGCTATGGACAGACGGTGCTGACCTACGATCCCGGATCGAGCGGTGCGCTGTCCTATCTTGAGGCGGCACGAGAAATCGCACTGAAGGGCGTGGGCGTCACCTACGAAGCGACGCACGCCCACATCGGTGCTCAGAGCGACCCGAACATGGTGGAGGGGATCCAGTGAGCGAGCGACGGAGGGGGTTGGGCCGTGGTCTCGGCGCACTGATCCCTGCAGCCCCGACGGAGAAGACGGTGCCTCCAGTGGTGGGGGGCGCTGCTTCCGCGTCCCCCACAGCGGTGCCGGTGCTGACGAGCGACCGTGGAGTGGCCGCGGCCAAGGTGGCCACGCTGCCGCCTGTTTCACGTGAAACCGAGGAGCCGTCGGTGAACGGCGTGGCGGAGGCGCCCGCGTCTCCCATGGGCGCCCACTTCGCCGAGATCCCTCTCGACGCCATCACGCCGAACCCGCGTCAGCCGCGTGAGGTCTTCGACGAGGATGCGTTGCAGGAACTCGTCACCTCCATCAAGGAGGTCGGTCTCCTTCAGCCGGTCGTCGTACGGCAGATCGGCCCTGCCCGTTACGAGCTCATCATGGGCGAGCGGCGCTGGCGGGCCTGCCGTGAGGCGGGGCTCGAGGCGATCCCGGCGATCGTGCGGGCCACGGACGACGAGAAGCTCCTCCTGGATGCCCTCCTGGAGAACCTGCACCGTGCTCAGCTGAACCCGATCGAAGAGGCGGCTGCCTACGATCAGCTACTGAAGGACTTCAACTGCACGCACGATCAGCTGGCGGACCGCATCGGCCGGTCCCGCCCTCAGGTCTCCAACACCCTGCGCCTGTTGAAGCTCTCGCCGAAGGTCCAGAATCGGGTGGCCGCCGGTGTGCTCTCCGCCGGGCATGCGCGGGCGCTCCTGTCCGTCGACGACCCGGAGGAGCAGGAGAGGCTGGCTTACCGGGTGGTGGCCGAGGGGCTCTCGGTTCGCTCTGTCGAAGAGATCGTGACCCTGATGGGCTCCCGCCCGCAGAAGGCCCAGCGTTCCAAGGGACCCCGGGCCGGAGCCCGGGTCTCCCCGGCTCTGACCGATCTGGCGTCCCGTCTCTCGGACCGCTTCGAGACGCGGGTGAAGGTGGACCTGGGACAGAAGAAGGGCAAGATCACGGTCGAGTTCGCCTCGATAGAGGATCTTGAGCGCATCCTCGGCTCGCTTGCTCCCGGCGAGGGTCCTGTCCTGCAGAAGAGTCTTCTGGACGAGGACGACGCTGAGGACTCCGAGGACTGATCCTCCGGCCGCCCGGTCGTTGTGCCTTGGGCGGTCTGCAGAGCGGGCCGTGTCCGGTGTGTACCGGAACACGGTCCGCTCTTTGCTTTTTGGCAGTATCGATCGAATCGCAATCGTGGATACGATGCGTTCGGGTATGGCGCATCCACCCGGCAGCACCTCTCAGGGGAGGCAGAGGCCATGCGAACGGTGAGCCGCACCGGACTGGTGAGCGCGGGCCTCGGGCTGGGCGCGGTCGGCGGATTCGTCGGCAGCCTGCTCCGGGAACGAAGCGCCCTGACGGCCGCCCGCGACGCGGCAGGCGAAGGAAGCGAGGAACAGCCTTCATGGGGCGCCGGCTCGTACCGCTCACGCTGGACAACCTTCAGGACCTTCCCAAGCGCTGTCGCACGTGTGTCTTCTGGGAGCTGGACCCAGTCAGTGGCGAAGCCGCGGTAAAGGCGGGCACCCCGGCGCTGGAGAAGGAAGCCTGGATCTCCGCCGTCCTGCTGGACTGGGGATCCTGCGGCCGAGTCGTGTACGTCGATGAAGTGCCCGTGGGTTTCGTGCTGTACGCCCCTCCCGCCTACGTCCCCCGGTCGACGGCGTTTCCCACGAGCCCTGTCTCCCCTGATGCCGTCCAGCTGATGACCGCTTTCATCATGCCGGGCTACCAGGGCCAAGGGCTGGGCCGGGTGATGGTGCAGACGGTCGCGAAGGATCTGCTGCGCCGGGGCTTCAAAGCGATCGAAGCCTTCGGGGACGCTCGTTGGTCGGAGCCGGCCTGCGTGCTGCCTGCCGACCATTTGACGGCCGTGGGCTTCAAGACGGTCCGGCCTCACCCCACCTATCCACGACTGCGTCTGGAGCTGCGGACGACGCTCTCCTGGAAGGAAGACGTGGAAATGGCGTTGGACCGATTGCTGGGGGCGGTTCAGAAGGAGCCGGTGCTGCGGCCGCTGTAGAGACCTCTACGACAAGCGAATGGGCCAGCCCCCTCAGAGGCTGGCCCATTCGTGTTTCACGTGAAACATCGACTACTCGGCGATGAAGTCCTCGAGGTCGCGGACGATCGCGGCCTTCGGCTTCGCGCCGACGATGGTCTTGGCGACCTCGCCGTTCTGGTAGACGTTCAGCGTCGGGATGGACATGACGCCGTACTTGGCGGCCGTACCCGGGTTCTCATCGATGTTCAGCTTGACGATCTCGATCTTGTCGCCGTACTCGGCGGCGATCGCCTCGAGGGACGGCGCGATCTGGCGGCACGGACCGCACCAAGCGGCCCAGAAGTCCACCAGAACGGGCTTGTCGCTCTTGAGGACGTCCTGCTCGAAAGAGTCGTCGGTTACATGCTTCAGGGTGCCGGCCACGGCGGGCTCCTTAACTGGTTGGTGCGTGGGGCGGAAGGGGGTCAGACAGCGGTCTTCTCGGGCTCGGCCTGCTCCTCGTCCGCCAGGGCGGAGAGGAAACGCTCGGCGTCGAGAGCGGCGGAACAGCCGGTGCCGGCCGCGGTGATCGCCTGGCGGTAGGTGTGGTCCACGACATCACCGGCGCCGAAGACACCGGTCAGGTTGGTGCGCGTCGAGGGGGCGTCGACCTTCAGGTAGCCCTCGTCGTCCAGGTCGAGCTGGCCCTTGAAGAGCTCGGTGCGCGGGTCGTGGCCGATCGCGATGAACAGGCCGGTCACCGGCAGGTCCGAGAGCTCGCCGGTCTTGACGTTGCGCAGCTTCAGACCGGACAGCTTCTGGTCGCCCTGGACCTCGGCCACCTCGCTGTCCCAGACGAACTTGATCTTCGGGTCGGCGAAGGCGCGCTCCTGCATCGCCTTGGAGGCGCGCAGAGTGTCACGGCGGTGGACGATCGTCACGGACTTTGCGAAGCGGGAGAGGAAGGTCGCCTCCTCCATCGCGGTGTCGCCGCCACCGATCACGGCGATGTCCTGCTCCTTGAAGAAGAAGCCGTCGCACGTGGCACACCAGGAGACGCCCCGCCCGGAGAGAGCGTCCTCGTTCGGCAGGCCCAGCTTGCGGTGCTGCGAGCCGGTGGCGATGATCACGGCCTTCGCCTGGTGGACCGTGCCCGCGGTGTCCGTGACGGTCTTGATCTCACCGGACAGGTCGACGGCCACCACATCGTCCGGGATGAGCTCGGCACCGAAGCGCTCGGCCTGGGCGCGCATGTTGTCCATGAGCTCGGGGCCCATGATGCCGTCCTGGAAGCCCGGGAAGTTCTCCACGTCGGTGGTGTTCATCAGGGCACCACCCGCCGTGACGGCGCCCTCGAACACCAGCGGCTTCAGCGACGCGCGTGCGGTGTACAGCGCCGCCGTGTAGCCGGCGGGCCCTGAGCCGATGATGATCACGTTACGGACGTCGCTCACGGCTTGATTCCTCGTCTCTGGACTGCGTCAGTACGGCCAGTGGAGCCCTTTCGGAACTCTCACCCCACCCAACGGATCCTAAGGGGCGTGCATTCCCGGTGTACCCGGGCACACGGAGAGTGGACACGGTACGGGATACCACGCAGGACAGAAACGAAGCGTTCGGGCTCAGGAGCGCGTGTAGGAGTCCTTCAGCAGGACCTTGGCTGTGCCGGACGACGGGTGGGCGACACAGGTGGCATCCATGACGTAGGCAACGACCCGAGTGGTGTCGGCCGGGTCGAGCAGCACCACGAGCATGGCGTCCGTTCCCTGGAAGGTGCCCTTCTGGGTCGCGATCGCCGTGTCGTTGGTGCCGATGCCCTGCTGGATGCACGGCGGGACCGTGGGCTCCCTGAAGACCCGGGGGCTCGCGCTGTCGGGGGTCTTCTCCATACCGAGACTGTTCGGGGAGCGGGAGCCCTTGCCGGCGCTCTGATTCTCGGCAAGGAGATCGGCGACCTGGTTCTCCAGCTTCCCCTCGGAGAACGTGTCGGACGCGGCGGTCGTGTCGTCGGACGGCTTGCCGTCGTTCAGATACGCCACCAGCACGGAACCGAGACCCAGAGCGGCCACTGCGAAAACGGCGCCGAGGACGGTGGCCCTGCGGCGCACGCCCCGCTTGCGTTCCTTGCGGCCAGGGCCCGTGGACGCGGTGCGGGCGTGCCCTGCGGGACGGGCTGCGGAGACCGATGTTTCACGTGAAACATGAGCACGGTGGTCGGGCGTGGAAGCGTCGACCGGTGCCGGCTCGTCCCCGGTGTCGGGTGCGGTGGCCTGGAGAAGAGCCTCAGCGGCAAGGGCGGCATCGATACGGCTCGCAACATCGTCAGGCATGCGCTGTGAACCGGGCAGTGTGCCGAGGAGGCCCCGGATCTCTTCGAGCGATGCGCGCACATCCGCGCAGAGCTCGCACTCGTCCAGATGCCGCTGTACGCCCGCCGTCCGGTCCGGAGGTAGCAGGCCCTCGGTGAGGTCGGAGATCTCGGCGACGTCCGGGTGCCCGGCCGTGTCTGTCGTGGATGTCACGCTCGCCCACCTCCGCCCTTCACAGCAGCTGAATCACTGGGTCCTGTATCGCGGGAACCGGCATTCTGCGGATCCGCTGCCGGTGGGACGGATGTCCCGTGCGCACGGTTCCGTCCCCGGCCGGTTTCTCTGTCGTCGTCGGCGTTCTCGGGCCGCAGATGAGAGAGAAGGGGCAGAAGCCGGGCTCTGCCCCGGGCACAGCGGCTCTTCACCGTGCCGGTCGGCACGTCGAGGACACGGGCGGCTTCGGCGACTGGGTAGCCCTGCATATCCACCAGGACGAGGGCCGCGCGCTGGTCGGGTGGAAGGGTACCGAGCGCTTCGAGGAGCTGGCGGTTCAGATCGTTGCGCTCCGCGGGAGCCGAGGCCGACTCATGCGGCTCCAGCAGCTGCTCCAGGCGCTCGGTGTCATCGACGGGAGAGGTCTTGCGCGACGCCGCCTTGCGGGCGCGGTCGAGGCAGGCGTTCACCGTGATGCGGTGGAGCCATGTCGTGACGGCAGACTGGCCGCGGAATGTGTGGGCGGCCCGATAGGCGGAGACGAGGGCGTCCTGGACCGCGTCAGCGGCCTCCTCGCGGTCCCCGAGCGTCCGCAGGGCCACGGCCCAGAGCCGATCACGGTGGCGCCGTACAAGCTCGCCGAAGGCGTCGGGGTCGCCGTCCACATGGCGAGCGAGGAGGTCCTGATCGCTTGCGTCGCCGTATGCGGTGCCATCTGCCATCGGACCCCCTCCCCTGAGATGCGGTGAGCTGTCAGCCGGTGAACTTCACGTCGGTGATGGCCTGCTTGTAACCGGCGCTGCTGTAGTTGGCGGAATCCTCTCCCGAATACGGCATCGCTGTCAGCCAGACCAGCACGTAGCGGCTCTTCTCCGGCTTGTCGACCGCCACCTTTGCGGAGGTGCCGCTCGTGGTCGCCTCGCCCAGCTCCTTCATCGAGCTCAGCGGTGTGGACGAACCCAGCGAGTCGGTCGCGTACAGCTTGACGGTGGTGTGAGGGCCGCCGTAGCGGAGGGAGAGCGTCGCGGTGGACACCTCCTGGGCGGAGCCGAGGTCGTAGACGATGCCGACACCGGGCTTGATCACTATTTTAGGGCCGTCGTTGTAGCTGTTGGTGCGCCATCCCGTCGTGGTGCTGCTGTCGTACGTCAGGTCCACGTCGCCGGGATGCTGGGCGTCGCCTTCGGCCACGTACTCCTCGGCACCCTCGATGGCGAGCGGCTTGACCGGCTTGGTCTTGTCGCCGTTCTTTTCGTTGTCTTCCGTCTGCGTCTGGTTGGTGTCCTCGGACTTGTTGCCCTGGTCCATGAGCGCATCGGCGAGCTGCCAACTACCCAGGCCCAGGGCCGCGATCAGGAGAGCCGAGACAGCCCACTTCAACGCCTTGCCGGTGCGGCTCTGCAGCGGAGGCGGGGGTGCCTGCACCGGCATGGTGGCTCCGGGGTGCGGCGCCTGACGGCCGTACGTGCCCTGCTGGTAGGTCGTGCGCTGATACTCGGGCGGGGCCGTGAACGCAGGCTCCGGCGGACGGATGCGGGGCATCTCGCCGATCGCCTTCACCAGCTCCTCCGGCGTGGTGCACGGGGACTCGTGCCGGGAGGCGGTAGCGCCGTCGTTGGCGAGTGCGCGCATGGCGAGCTCGGACAGACCGCGGTGGACGCCGGCGCGCACCTGGTCGGGGGCGATCAGACCGACGTCCTTGGGCAGCCCGGACAGGCCGTAGGCGTCGCTCTCGTACGGCCAGCGCTGGGTGAGCGCCGCGTACAGCAGGGCGCCGACGGACTCCGTGTCGGTGCGCTGTGGGGTCTCGGAACTGATGCCGCGCAGCGCCGCGTTCACGGCGAGGCCGCGGATACGCCACTGACCGGACGAGGTGCGCAGGACGGCGTTGGGGTTCAGACGCAGATGGGCGAGGCCCTCGCGGTGGGCGGCGGCCATCGCGGCCGCCACCTGGCTGACCATCTGGTAGGCGTCGTGCGGCTCCAGCGGCCCTGGTGCGAGGAGCGCGGTCAGCTCGACGGCGTCGGGCAGCCACTCGTGGACGACGTAGACGAGGTCGTTCTCCTCGACGGCGTCGAGGACCTGGACGAACCGGGGATCGCCGAGCAGGGCGGAGGAGCGGGCCGCTGCCAGGACGGAACGCGCCCGGGTGTGGTCCGCGGGCAGGATGTGCACGCCGACCGCGCGACGGAGCTTCTCGTCCACCGCGCGCCAGCTGCTGAATCCGTCCAGACGGGTGACGCATTCCTCAAGCCGGTAGCGTCTGGCGAGTTTGTGGCCGCTGTGCAGTTCGGGCGGTGAGGCTTTTCCGGGATCCTCGGTCCCGCCGCTCCCCTGTGCCTCGTCGATGTCCGTGTCCAGCTCCCGATTCGTGGCCACCCCGTCGGCCGTGGACTGGTCCGCCTGAGCGGTCAGCGGCTCGTCGCCGCTGTTGTCTGCCACGTCGACGGCAGCTGTGCTCCGTTCCGCCACCGTCGTTCCTGCCTCCCCATCCATTGCGCGCCGTTCGACTGCCGTGCGCGCCGTCCGACGCCGAAACCAATTGTGCCCACAGTCCGCCGCTATGCACGACACACGGTGGGGGCCGATGGTTGTGCGCGTACCCCAGCCCTAGCGCCCCAGACGCCCGCGGACCATGCCGACGAGCGAGTTGAGCTCCTCGATGCGCATGCGACGGGCCGCTACGTAGAAGATGCCCAGCAGTACGGCTCCGCCGGCGAGGAGCGCGGCGAAGGAACCGACGACGCCCTGGCCGAGCGAGCGGCTGATGCCATAGCAGGCAGCGCCGCTGAGCAGCGCCGCGGGCACCGAGGCGATGCACAGTCTGGCGTACGTCCGCATCACGCGAGTCCCGTCGAGGTCCCCGCCCAGCTTCTTGCGCAGCCGGTTCCAGGCGACGCCGACGCCGATCGCGTAGGCCAGGCCGTACGAGGCCGCCATGCCGACCACGGCCCAGCGGGCCGGGATGACGAAGTAGCAGGCGGCCGAGGCGACGGCGTTGACGGCGGCCACGATGACCGTGTTGTAGAAGGGGGTGCGGGTGTCCTCGTAGGCGTAGAAGGCACGCAGGACGACGTACTGCACGGAGTACGGGATCAGGCCGATGCCGAAGGCCATCAGCATGAAGCCCATGTTCGTGGCCTCGCTCGTGCCCGAGGAGCCGAACATCAGCGTGCACATGGGGATACCCAGAGCCAGGAACCCGAAGGAGATGGGGACGATGGCCACGGCCGTCGTCCGCAGGCCCTGGGAGATGTCGTCCCGGACAGCCCCGCTGTCGTCTTCTGCGGCCGAACGCGAGAGACGCGGCAACAGGGCAGCCATCAGCGAGACTGTGATGATCGCTTGCGGCAGGCCCCAGATCAGCTGGGCGTTGGCGTAGGCGGCGAAGCCGGTGCCGTCGAGGGGGGATTCCTTGCCCGCCGCGGTGGACAGCTGTGTGACGACTAGGGCGCCGGCCTGGTTGGCGAGGACGAACAGGAACGTCCACTTGGCGAGCGTGACGGCTTTGCCGAGGCCGTGGCCCTTCCAGTCGAAGCGCAGCCGCAGCCGGAAGCCGGTCTCCCGCAGATACGGGATCATCGCCAGCGCCTGTACGACGAGGCCGAGGAGGACGCCGATGCCGAGGAGGCGCTGCCCCTCCGGCGGAATGTTGGTGACTGTCATGCCGGAGTGCTCGGCGGTGCCGTAGACCCAGATGAACATCCCGAGCGTCATGATGATGACGATGTTGTTCAGGACCGGCGTCCACATCATCGCGCCGAACTTCCCGCGCGCGTTGAGGATCTGACCCATCACCACGTGGATGCCCATGAAGAAGATCGAGGGCAGGAAGTACTGGACGAAGGTGACGCCGACCTGGTTGGCAGCAGGGTCGCCGGCGACGGAGTCGGACAGCAGCCGGATCAGCAGGGGTGCGCCGAAGATCGAGAGCGCGGTGAGCGCGCCCAGCGCCACCATCACCAAGGTCAGCAGTCGGTTGGCGTACGCTTCGCCACCGTCGTCGTCCTCCTTCATCGCCCGCACGAGTTGCGGCACGAAGACGGAGTTCAAGCCGCCACCGACGGTGAGGATGTAGATCATCGTCGGCAGCTGGTAGGCGACCTGGAAGGTGTCACCGAGGAGGCCGACGCCCAGCGCCGAGACGATCAGCGCGGAGCGGATGAAGCCGGTGAGGCGGGACACCATCGTGCCCGCCGCCATCACGGCGCTGGACTTCAGCAGACCGCCCGCCCGGCCGCCCTTCTTGGTCGCCGCCGCGGCGGGCGCGGGAGCGGGGGCCTCAGGCGCGGGCGGCGGCGGGGTCGCCGCGGGGTACTGGCCGTACTGTCCCTGCGCCGGGTACTGGCCGGGTACTGACGCGGCCTCGTACTGCGGATGGCCGCTGCCCTGCTGCTGGTCCCGGAAGAGATGCGCGAAGGCGTCCGGCTCGTGGCGCTCCTCGGAGGAGTGGGTGACGAGGTCGTCGACGCCGACGTACTGGGTGGTGCGGGGATCGTCGCCGTACGGCAGGTACTGCGTCGGGCCGTCCGGTTCGGGGGGCGGGGTCTGGGCCCAGACGCGCGGGTCGGGAGGGTACGGGGACTGCGGCGGCTGGGCGTAGAGCTGTTGCGGCGGCGGATAGGTGCCGGGGGGCGGCGGGGGGTGCGCGGCGCGGTCGTAGAGCGCTTCGGCGACCGGGTCCTGGGCCGACAGGTCCTGCGCCCGGTAGGGATCCTGGTCGTAGGCGTCCTGGAGGTACATGTCCGCGGGGGGCTGCGGCGGCACCTGGCCGTGCTCGGGCGGCGGGCCCTCGGGGTGCCCCGAGTTGCCCGCGGCCTGGCCGCGGTCACCGTCGTGCGGCGCGTTCATGGTTACCCCACCTCATCGTCCCGGGCCCACCGGCCACGACATCCTCAACGGTCCACTCTCTCACCCGTGCCGGACGGGTCTGCGCTTTCCGCTGGGGTGTCCGGTGCCGGGTCACTCGGCTGCTCCGGGTCGCCTGCCCGGGTCCGGGTGCCGGACTCCTCCTGGAGACGGTCTTCGGGGCCCTCGGGGTTCTGCGGGGTGTCGTCGCCTTCGCTCGCCTCGTCGGGGCCGTCTCCGTCGGCCTCGCGGGCGGCGGCGCGCTTGCGCTGGGTGTACATCCGGAAGCCGGCGAGGACGAGCAGCAGGACACCACCGCCGATGACCAGCATGACCGTGGCCGTGAACTCGGTGACCTTCACGTCGAAGGTGACCGGCCAGCCGTACGGCTGGCCGTCCTCCGTGTACAGCTGGGCGATCACCGTCGCGCGGCCGTTGGCCTTGGCCGAGGTGGTGAACTTCACCGTCTGGCTGTGGCCGCCGGAGACCGTGACGGGCTGTTCCTCGTAGGAATCGCCGCCGATCTCGAGCCGGTTCGGGCTTGTCGACGTGAGCCGCAGAACCAGGTGGTCGACGCCCTGCACCAGGTTGTTCTGCACGGTGACGGGGATGGTGGCGCTGCGTCCGGAGAGCTTGGTCTCGGACTTGTCGATCAGCGTGACCTGGCCGGCGAGGCTGTCGAGATACTTCTCCACGTCCTCGCGGAAGCTCTTCGCCTCCTCGGCCCGGCCGCGCCAGGAGGTGGACATCTCGCGGTTCATTGCCCGCCCGAAGGGGGTCACGACACGGGACTGGTCGTTGAGGATCACCTTGAACTTGTCGAGCTTGTCCTGCGTCGTCGCGATCTGCTGGAAGGCCGACCGGGGCAGCTCCTGCTTCCGCAGGGACGCGGGGTAGGCGGAACTCGACGGCACCTTCGTGGTGGCGCCCTCGTCCGGCTCGGCTGCTGCGGCGGCCGTGAGCTCCTGGGACTCGGACCAGGCGCCGCCCTGGAGCGCTGTCACCGCCTCGGCCATCGCCCGGGCCTGCCGTGCCGTCGGCATGCGCTGCGGGGCGACGACGACGCTGCGCTGCTTGTCCGTCTGGAGGTTCATCGTGAGGCTCTGGGCGAGGAACCTCTGCACGGCCAGCGTGGAGGCCGAGGCCTTCGTCAGATCGCCCTGGAAGGCCGTCGACAGCCGTGTGTCCGCGACCACCGCGGTGATGCCTCCGCCGATGGGCCGCGCCGCCGAGGGCGTGTACGGCAGTCCGCCCGTCTCCTCCAGGCTGTCGCTGCGCGCGATCACCTTGTCCGCTCCGGCCGAGGTGGCGACCTTGACGATCGACGGGTCGACGGCGCCGTCCACGGGCCAGGCGAAGTCCGTGACCGGTTCCACGTGGAGGATCGTCTCGACGGTGCCGGCGACGACGTCGGTGGCTTCCTTGAGGTGGCTCAGCGAGCCGGTGACGCTGGTGCCGCTGTGGGCGATGGAGGCCAGGTCCGGGTCGGCGAAGGGAAGAGCGACGACCTCCTTGTCGACGACCGCCTCCTGCAGCGAGGCGAGCCACTTCTTCGCGACCGCCTGATGGGCCCCGGCCGTGGTCGTGCCGTCCTCGTTCTTCACCCGGTAGCCGCGCGTCATCGCGTCGACCGATGCCAGCAGGTCCGGGTCGATCACCCAGGTGACGTCGAGGTTCTTGCCCAGGGACAGGAGCTGGTTCAGCCGGCCGCCCGGGGAGATCTCCTTGGCCAGATCGTCATTGAGGAAGACCGGAGTCTGCTGCTCGTTCGATCCCGTCTCCGCCGTCATATGGACCGTGGAGATGAGGGGCCACAGGACGGTTGTCTTCGTCCTGGTGTCGGCCTCGCCGGACTGCCAGGGCAGGAAGGTCCGCTGGATGCCGAGCACCTGGTCCCACGGTTGCGCGGACGTCTCGCCGGAGAGTGAGACGGCGAACTGGTAGACCCCGTCCGCGCCGAGATCCAGCTTGTCGACCGGCACGGAGATGCTGAAGTGCTCGGAGACGCCGGGCGTGAGCTTCGAGAACTCCTCGACGTACTCACCGCCGACCGGTGAGCCGTCGGCGCCCACTTGGTAGCCGGTGCGCTGGGCGGCGCTGTCGATGGACGAGCGGGTGGTCAGCCGGGGGCCCAGACGCAGATCGACCTCGGCGCCGGTGACGGCCTGCTTGCCGTTGTTGGTCACCGTGCCGGAGACGGTCAGGGTGTCGCCCTCGGCGGGGGCGACGGGGGTGAGCGAGTCGACGGCGATGGCCACCGTGCTCGAGCCGGAGGCGGCCTTCAGGGAAGTCTGTCCGGCGGCGTCCGCAGGCGTGGCGGCGGGCAGCTGGAGCAGCCCGGTCAGCAGGGGCGCGCCGGCGAGCAGTGCTGCCGTGCGCCGCAGCCACCGGCGGGCAGGTGAGGGACTGGTCCCCTGGAATTCTGCCGCCTCGGCCACGCGCTCGTCCGTCCCTCGTCGTCGTCAGTGGTCGTCGGAATGTCCGCCCACGCATGGTAACGATGCGCGCTGAGGGGAAGTGCCGCGGACCGCTCCACAAGATCGGTGGACGGCACCGGGCTGTCCCGTATGTGCCCGTATAAAGGAGGAGCGTCTCCGCTCGCCGCACGGACAGATCTTGTGCGCATATCAGGGAGGCGAGGTGTCCGTCCGCTTTGGGCTGTGATGTCTTCCCCCTTTTAATGGGGGCGCTCGGGGTCGCCCGGGCCACGTACCCTCTTCTGTTGTGCCGAACGCCAACGAAGACAACCTCAGTGCCCTGAGCCAGGTGCAGCACCGCGCGGTGAGTGAACTGCTGCAGATCGCTCCTGTCGCCGACGACCTCGCCCGCCGCTTCCAGAAAGCCGGGTTCTCACTCGCTCTGGTCGGCGGATCGGTCAGGGACGCGTTGCTCGGCCGGCTCGGCAACGACCTTGACTTCACGACCGATGCCCGCCCCGAGGACGTACTGAAGATCGTGCGTCCGTGGGCGGACGCCGTGTGGGAGGTCGGGATCGCCTTCGGGACCGTCGGGGTGCAGAAGGACGCTCGCGTCGGAGATTCTGATCGACGCTTTCAGATCGAGGTGACCACCTACCGGTCCGAGGCGTACGACCGGACCTCACGCAAGCCCGAGGTGTCGTACGGCGACTCCATCGAGGAGGACCTCGTCCGGCGCGACTTCACGGTGAACGCGATGGCGGTCGCGCTTCCGGAGAAGGAGTTCATCGACCCACACGGTGGACTCGAGGACCTCGCGGAGCGTGTGCTGCGTACTCCGGGCACACCGGAGGAGTCCTTCTCGGACGATCCGCTGCGGATGATGCGGGCCGCACGCTTCGCCGCGCAGCTCGACTTCGAGGTGGCTCCCGAGGTCGTCACGGCGATGAACGAGATGGCCGGGCGCATTGAGATCGTCTCGGCCGAGCGGGTCCGGGACGAGCTGAACAAGCTGATCCTTGCCGCGCACCCGCGCAAGGGGCTGACGCTGCTGGTCGACACCGGACTCGCCGACCATGTACTGCCGGAGCTCCCGGCACTCCGACTGGAGCGCGACGAGCACCACCGGCACAAGGATGTCTACGACCACACGCTGATCGTTCTGGAACAGGCGATCGCGCTCGAGGACGACGGCCCCGACCTCACCCTCCGCCTCGCCGCGCTGCTGCATGACATCGGCAAGCCCCGCACTCGTCGCTTCGAGAGCGATGGCCGGGTCTCCTTCCACCACCACGAAGTGGTCGGCGCGAAGATGACCAAGAAGCGGATGACGGCGCTGAAGTACTCCAACGAGCTCGTGAAGGATGTCTCCCGTCTGGTCGAACTCCACCTCCGCTTCCACGGCTACGGCACCGGAGAGTGGACGGATTCCGCTGTCCGCCGCTACGTCCGTGATGCCGGCCCTCTCCTCGACCGCCTGCACAAGCTGACCCGCTCGGACTGCACGACCCGCAACAAGCGCCGGGCGGCGGCCCTGGCGCGGGCGTACGACGGACTGGAGGACCGCATCGCTCAACTCCAGGAGCAGGAGGAGCTGGACGCGATCCGCCCCGACCTCGACGGCAACCAGATCATGGAGATCCTGGGAGTCGGACCGGGGCCGGTCGTCGGGCGTGCGTACCAGCACATGCTGGAGCTTCGGCTGGAGAACGGGCCGATGGAACATGACGCGGCGGTGGCGGCACTCAAGGAGTGGTGGGCCGAGCAGGGCTGAGGTTGTGGAACGGGGTCATGTTTCACGTGAAACATGACCCCGTTCAGAACGCACGAGAGGGGCGATGTTTCACGTGAAACATCGCCCCTCTCGATGTCTGCCCTACTTGGCGTAGTCCTTCAGGCAGAGCAGGAAGTCACTGCCGTCGCCACTCTCGGTGTACACGTACTGGAAGTCCTTGGCCTTGGCCTCGCACTTGGAGCTGGCCACGGCGTCAGTGGTGTACGAGCCTTCGATCTTGGCCAGCACCACGTACTGGGCGTCCGCAGAGCCGCACTCGACGACCTCGAGGTCCGGATTGCTGTTGCTGGTGCTGCCGCGGTGCATGCAGTCGCCCACCGCGGCGCTGTTGGCGTCATCCCGGCTGGCAAGGAAGCCGCCGATGATCACGCCAATGACCACCACGCCGATCACGATGTTCTTGATCGTCTTAAAGCTGAGCTTGCGGCCGGACGGCTGCGGCGGGACCGACGCGTAGGGCGAGCCGCCCTGCTGCGGGAAGCCCGGCTGCTGGGGGACGCCGGGCTGGCCCGGCTGCTGCGGATAGCCGCCCTGGGGCGGGTACGGAGCCTGGCCCTGCGGCTGGCCGTAAGGGTTCTGGCCCTGCGCGAACGGGTTCTGGCCCTGGGGCGGCGGAGTTGTCACTGGGGTCCCCCTGAAAAGGATGCGTGACGCGGACATGGCGTCGAAATAAGACGCACGTAAGCTATCGGCCTCCACTGACAACTCCGTATCCGACAGGGACTCTGTGGCACTGATGTGACACTTACTGGCGTCCAAAGCGGGCCATAGTGGCGGCAACTGCCCCGTAGATAACGGCCACCGTGACCACCAGCGCCGCCGACCGGCCGTCCGGCGGCAGCATCACGGCGGCCACCGCGGCGGCGCCGACGAAGGCGGCGTTGAACAGGACGTCGTACACGGAGAAGACGCGACCGCGGAAGCCGTCGTCGACCGAGGACTGCACGATCGTGTCCGTGGCGATCTTCGCCCCCTGCGTGCTGAGGCCCAGGACGAATGCCGCGACCAGCATGGGAGCCGCGGCGAAGGGCAGGCCGAGGGCGAGTTCCAGCACCGCGGCCGCCGCGGCACACACGACGATCCAGCGGCCGGGGCCGAGTCGTCCCGCCGCCCAGGGCGTCAGGACCGCCGCCGCGAAGAAGCCGGCACCGGAAATGCCCAACGCCAGTCCCAGCAGGGCGAGTCCGTCCTCCGAGGTGGACGTGAAGGCGTACCGGCAGAGCATCAGCAGCATGACCGTCAGGGCGCCGTAGCAGAACCGCATCATCGTCATCGCGCACAGTGCCCACGTCGCCTGCCGGCGCTGCGGCGCGGCGAGATGACGTACACCTGCCGCCAGGTCGCGTGCGGTGCCGGACAGTGCGGTGGTGAGACGGGGCTGGACCAGCTCCCGGTCGGGACCCAGCAGGTCGCGGGCCATGCTCAGCGAAGCCAGCCCGGCGCACAGATACAGCACGGCGCCCAGCAGCACCACGGCCGCGTCGGAGTCGGCGCCCAGCAGTCGTACGAGAAAGGCGAGGCCGCCGCCGGCGGTCGCGGCGAGCGTTCCGGCGGTCGGGGACAGGGAGTTGGCGATCACCAGCCGGTCGGCGTCGACAAGGCGCGGCAGCGCGGCGGACAGGCCCGACAGGACGAAGCGGTTGACGGCGGTGACGCACAGGGCGGAGACGTAGAACAGCCAGTCCGGGACGTCGCTGACGATCAGGGCGGCCGTCGCCGTCGCCAACAGGGCGCGCAGCAGGCTGCAGTACAGGAGGACCTGACGGCGGCGCCAGCGGTCCAGCAGGACGCCGGCGAAGGGGCCGACCAGGGAGTACGGCAGGAGCAGGACCGCCATCGCGGAGGCGATCGCGGCGGCCGACGTCTGTTTCTCCGGCGAGAAGACG
Organism: Streptomyces sp. NBC_00457; assembly: GCF_036014015.1. Lineage (NCBI taxonomy): Bacteria > Bacillati > Actinomycetota > Actinomycetes > Kitasatosporales > Streptomycetaceae > Streptomyces > Streptomyces sp. NBC_00457. The sequence continues at coordinate 5,551,648 of NZ_CP107905.1, forward strand.
ACGTAGGAAGCGAGTGCGACCTGGTAGACGCCGTCGGCCCCCTGGGACAGCAGGCGTACGGCGAGCAGGCGCCGGAAGCCCTGGAAGCGCAGGAGGACGCGCAGGTCACGGACGACGGCCATGGGGCACAGCCTCACATACGGGGAGGGTCCCCGGGCGGAATGCCTCGGGGACCCTCACCATCGGGCTGGACCTGGGTCTTTAGCGCTCGACCTCACCCTGGATGAACTTCTCGACGTTCTCGCGGGCCTCGTCGTCGTAGTACTGGACCGGCGGGGACTTCATGAAGTAGCTCGACGCCGACAGGATCGGGCCGCCGATGCCGCGGTCCTTGGCGATCTTCGCGGCGCGCAGGGCGTCGATGATGACGCCGGCGGAGTTCGGGGAGTCCCAGACCTCGAGCTTGTACTCCAGGTTCAGCGGGACGTCACCGAAGGCGCGGCCCTCGAGTCGGACGTACGCCCACTTGCGGTCGTCCAGCCAGGCCACGTAGTCGGACGGGCCGATGTGGACGTTGTCCGCGCCCATGTCGCGGTCGCGGATCTGGGAGGTGACGGCCTGCGTCTTGGAGATCTTCTTCGACTCGAGGCGGTCGCGCTCGAGCATGTTCTTGAAGTCCATGTTGCCGCCGACGTTCAGCTGCATCGTGCGGTCGAGGACGACGCCGCGGTCCTCGAACAGCTTCGCCATGACGCGGTGCGTGATGGTGGCGCCGACCTGCGACTTGATGTCGTCGCCGACGATCGGCACGCCCGCCTCGGTGAACTTGTCCGCCCATTCCTTGGTGCCGGCGATGAAGACCGGGAGGGCGTTGACGAAGGCCACCCTGGCGTCGATGGCGCACTGGGCGTAGAACTTCGCCGCGTCCTCGGAACCGACGGGCAGGTAGCAGACGAGGACGTCGACCTGCTTGTCCTTGAGGATCTGGACGACGTCGACCGGGGTCTCGGCGGACTCCTCGATGGTCTCGCGGTAGTACTTGCCGAGGCCGTCGAGGGTGTGGCCGCGCTGGACGGTCACACCGGTGTTCGGCACGTCGCAGATCTTGATGGTGTTGTTCTCGGAGGCGCCGATGGCGTCCGCGAGGTCGAGGCCGACCTTCTTGGCATCGACATCGAACGCGGCGACGAACTCCACGTCACGGACGTGGTACTCGCCGAACTGCACGTGCATGAGGCCGGGCACCTTCGACGCCGGATCGGCGTCCTTGTAGTACTCGACTCCCTGCACCAGCGACGCGGCGCAGTTGCCCACGCCGACGACGGCTACGCGAACCGAACCCATTCCGGTTGCTCCCTGTGTGTACGAGTGAGGCCCTGGCAGGGGTCTCACGTGGTGGTGTCGCCGGGCGTATCCGGCCCGGGGGCGTCCCCGGGCCGGGGCAGGACGCCCGGCGCTCCCTCTGTGGTGTCGCGAGCGGCTTCTCCGTGGGCGGGACCCTTCAGGTCCCGGCCCGCCCGCTCACTTTCAATGAGCTCGTTCAGCCAGCGCACTTCGCGCTCCACGGACTCCATCCCGTGGCGCTGGAGCTCGAGCGTGTAGTCGTCGAGGCGCTCCCGGGTGCGCGCCAGAGAGGCGCGCATCTTCTCCAGGCGCTCCTCCAGCCGGCTGCGTCGCCCCTCGAGTACGCGCATGCGTACGTCGCGCGACGTCTGCCCGAAGAAGGCGAAGCGAGCGGCGAAGTGCTCGTCCTCGTACACATCGGGCCCGGTCTGCGAGAGCAGTTCCTCGAAGTGCTCCTTACCTTCCGCCGTCAGCCGGTAGACGATCTTGGCGCGGCGGCCGGTGAGGGGCGCGGCGAGGGCGTCCTCGGTGGTGTTCCCCGGCTCTTCGATCAACCAGCCGTTGGCGACCAGCGTCTTGAGGCAGGGATAGAGCGTCCCGTAGCTGAACGCACGGAACACACCCAGTGACGTGTTGAGTCGTTTGCGCAGCTCGTATCCGTGCATCGGGGATTCGCGAAGCAGGCCGAGTACGGCGAACTCGAGGATCCCGGAACGCCGGCTCATCGTCGCCTCCTCTCTGCCGCGGCCCGTGCGACGGGCGCCCTGACGGTCCTTATGCCGAGCTGATGTATCGACTCGATACATCCAGACGATAGAACGGCCTTCCGGATGGGACAAGAGGGAGGACGGTGAACGGGATCACATCACCGATTCGTAGGAAGTAAGTTGCCGGTTTTGGGGTGAACTTCGGCGCTAGGTGGGTTTTGACGGTGCGTAGTCTGTGCGGCATGCAGACCACCGGGAACCGAGTGACGTCTGGGGGCGTCCTCGTCCCCGGTGCAGTACGGGTGAATGCAGGACCGACCACATCCGTACTTCGGGGGGACCGGAAACCTGCCGCCGTTTCCAGGCGCGCCACGGTGCGCCTGCCCTAGGAGTAGTCGTTCGATGAGCGAGCACCGTCGCAAACCGCCGCAGCCGCAGGGAGGCGGACGTGCCGCGGCCCGACGCGGCCAGTCCAGCTTGCCCACCGGCCGCCGCGCGGCACCGCGGGGCGTAACCGGGTCTCCTTCCGACTCGTACGGGTCGGGTTCCGGGTCGGGAGCAGAGGAGCGGCCGTACGGCGGCCGCGCCGAGGCCCGGCGTGCGGCCCAGAGAAGCACAGGCGGCCGCCGCAGAGCGGCCGACCCCGGCCGGGGCGGCCGAGGCGCCCTCCCCGGCGGTCCGAACGGTCCTGGACGAGGAAGAGGGCGACCGGCTCCTCCTGGCCGGAAGAGGCTCGTCGACTACCCCCGGGCCGGTAAGTACGGGTGGCGCCGCTGGGTGCCCTCCTGGAAGCTCGTCTCCGGCCTGTGCATCGGCTTCTTCGGCAGCCTGGTGGCCGTGGCGGGCATCGGCTACGCGATGGTGGGCGTCCCCGACATCCAGAAGACCGCCGAGGCGCAGAACAACGTCTTCTACTGGGCCGACGGCAGCGAGATGGTCTCCACGGGTGGCGAGACGAACCGCCAGATCGTCAACCTCTCGCAGATCCCCAAGGCGATGCAGTACGCGGTCATCTCCCAGGAGAACAAGACCTTCTACTCCGACAACGGCATCGACCTGAAGGGCATCGGCCGGGCCGTGTTCAACATGGCCAGGGGCGGCGAGACGCAGGGTGGATCCACGATCACCCAGCAGTACGTCAAGAACGCGATGCTCAACGACCAGTCGCAGACCGTCTCCCGGAAGTTCCAGGAGATCTTCGTCTCGATCAAGGTGGGAGCGAAGCTCTCCAAGGACGAGATCATGGCCGGCTACCTGAACTCCGGCTACTACGGCCGCGGGGCCTACGGCATCCAGGCGGCCGCACGCGCGTACTTCAACAAGGACGCCTTCGACCTGAACGAAGGCGAGTGTGCCTTCCTGGCAGCGACGCTCAAGGGCGCCACGTACTACGACCCGGCGGGTTCGCCCTCCATCGACCCGGTCGGGGCCAGTGCCGAGGCGAACAAGCGGCGCGCAAAGATCCAGATGCAGGACACCTTGGACAAGATGGTCGAGTACGACCATCTGGATGCCGCGACGCGGGCCAAGTACACCGAGCTTCCCAAGACCCAGAGTCCGCGTTCGAACGCCGCGCTGAGCGGCCAGGTGGGCTATCTCGTCGACCTGGCCAAGGCGTATCTGGTCAACAACACGAAGATCACTGAGGACGACCTGCAGAAGGGCGGCTACTCGATCTACACGACCTTCGACAAGAGGAAGGTCAAGGAGCTCGAGGACTCGGTCAAGAAGGTCCAGAAGGCCAACATCGACCCCAAGAAGCGCCCGAAGACGGACACTCACGTCCAGTTCGGCGGTGCCTCCATCAGCCCGAAGACCGGCGCGATCAAGGCCATCTACGGCGGTGAGGACGCGACCAAGCACTTCACCAACAACGCCGACGTCACCGGCGCCCAGGTCGGTTCGACGTTCAAGCCGTTCGTGCTTGCGGCAGCGATGACGTGGGGTGTACGGGATCCGGATCTGGGTCCGACCCAGGCGCAGGACGAGCGGACCCAGGTGTCCCCGAAGAGCCTGTTCAGCGGCAAGAACAAGCTGAAGATCGAGGATTACACCGGAGAGGTCTGGAAGAACGAGAAGGGCAAGGAGTGGCTGCAGGTCAATGACGGCGACGAGTCGTACGGCACTCCGCCCGACTACCAGATCGATCTCCGTGAGGCGATGCGGGAGTCGGTGAACTCCGCTTTTGTGCAGCTCGGCATGGACGTCGGCCTGGACAAGGTGAAGGAGGCCTCCATGAACGCGGGCCTCAAGGAGGACAGCCTGGCCGGCACCAACTACCCGACGTTCTCCATCGGTACCTCCGACCCCAGTGCGATCCGTATGGCGGGTGCGTACGCCACGTTCGCGGCCAGCGGCAAGCAGCGTGAACCGTTCTCCGTGGAGAAGGTGACGAGCAAGGACGGCACGATCTTCACGCACGAGACGAAGACCGAGGAGGCGTTCACCGAGGACGTCGCCGACAACGTCACCGACGTCCTGAAGACGGTCGTCGATGGCGGAACGGGTACCAAGGCTCAGCTGACCGGGCGCGATGTGGCCGGCAAGACCGGTACCACCGACGGCAACAAGTCCGCCTGGTTCGTCGGCTACACACCGCAGCTGTCCACGTCGATCACCATGTTCCGGTACGACGACGATGAGTCCAAGAAGAACCGCACGTTCCTGGAGATGTACGGCACAGGTGACCAGGAGTCGATCCACGGTGCCTCGTTCCCGGCCGAGATCTGGCACGACTACATGGAAGCGGCGCTGAAGGGGGAGCCTGCGATCGACTTCCCGACGCCCAAGCCCATCGGCAAGGTCATCAACGAGCCGACGCCGACCCCCACTCCCACCATCACGGAAACGCAGGAGGAGAGCCCGACGCCGACTCCGACGCCCAGTCAGCCCTTGCCGTCGCCCACGCCCACGGAGAGCGAGACCTGTGGCTTCTTCGGCTGTGAGGACGGCGGCACCGAGACGGGCGGTGCGAACAACGGAGGCGTGGATGGTGGTGTGACGGCCTCACCGACGCCCACAGATACGGGCGACGAGGGCGGAAACAACGGCAATGGCAACGGGGGCTTTCTCGGAGGCTCAACGGGTTAGCCACCGGATCGTCCGGTGTGACTGTTTCACGTGAAACACCCGGATGTTTCACGTGAAACGAGGGCCGCCGCACCCACGAGGTGCGGCGGCCCTCGGCGTATTCCTAGGTCGGTACGGCAGGATGTGCCCTATGCCCAGCGCAGAATCGACGCAAGCGAGCGTGCACGAGCCGGACCCGGTCCCGCCGACCAAGACCGATGAGGTCGCGGCCACCGGCAGTGAGCTGATCGGCGGCCCCATCGGCCGACGCGCCCTCCTCGGGACGTCTTGGTGGACCCCCGTGCGGATCGTCGCGCTGGTGGCGATCGGCATGTTCGCCCTCGGCCTGGTCCAGAAGGCGCCCTGCTACAACGGCGCCTGGTTCTTCGGCGCCAGCTCGCAGTACACGCACGCGTGCTACTCGGACATCCCGCACCTCTACCAGGGGCGCGGCTTCGCCGACGGGCTCGTGCCGTACTTCGACGAGCTCTCCGGCGATATGCAGTACCTCGAGTACCCGGTGCTGACCGGAGTGTTCATGGAGGTGGCCGCCTGGCTCACGCCCGGCAGCGGCACCATCCAGGACCAGGAGCAGTGGTACTGGATGGTCAACTCCGGGCTGCTGATGGTGTGCGCCGTCGTCATCGCCGTCTGTGTGACCCGTACGCACGCCCGGCGGCCCTGGGACGGTCTGCTGGTCGCTCTGGCGCCTGCCTTCGCGCTGACCGCCACTATCAACTGGGACCTTCTGGCGGTCGCTCTGACGGCCGCGGCGATGCTGATGTGGTCGCGGGGCCGCTCGCTCGCCTTCGGCGTCCTCCTGGGGCTTGCCACGGCCGCCAAGCTCTATCCCTTCCTGCTGCTCGGGCCGCTGCTTGTGCTCTGCTGGCGCGCGGGCAAATGGCGGGAGTTCGGCACGGCACTGGGAGGGGCGGTCGTCGCCTGGCTGGTCGTGAACCTGCCGGTGATGCTGTTCGCCTTCGACGGCTGGTCGAAGTTCTACGAGTTCAGCCAGGAGCGGGGCGTCGACTTCGGCTCCTTCTGGCTGATCATGGCCCAGAACACGTCCAACCCGCTCAGCACCGACACCGTCAACACGCTCGCCACGCTGCTCATGCTGGTGTGCTGCGCGGGCATCGCGGCGCTCACGCTGACCGCACCGCGCCGGCCGCGCTTCGCTCAACTCGCCTTCCTGATCGTCGCGGCCTTCATCCTCACCAACAAGGTCTACTCGCCGCAGTACGTCCTGTGGCTGATCCCGCTGGCCGCCCTGGCCCGGCCGAAGTGGCGGGACTTCTTGATCTGGCAGGCCTGCGAGGTGGCGTACTTCCTGGGCATCTGGCTGTACCTCGCCTACACGACCAGCGGAGACGCCCACAAGGGCCTTCCGACCGACGGCTACCACTGGGCCATCGGCGTGCACTTGCTGGGGACGCTGTACCTGTGCGCGGTGATCGTGCGCGACATCCTCATGCCGGAACGCGACGTGGTGCGCAGGGCCGGCGACGACGACCCCTCGGGAGGCGTTCTCGACGGTGCTGAGGACGTCTTCGTGCTCGGGGCTGCAGCCCATCCACCGCGGCACGCCGCTCAGTTCGAAGGAGCTCAGGTGGAGTGGGGCAGCGCGCGCCCCGGGCCACCGGAGGGGCGTTCGCTCTGAGCGAACGGCGGACGCGGACTACGCAAAAGGCCGTACACGGTGATTCCGTGTACGGCCTTTTCTGCTGCGGCGCCGTTGCTCAGCGATCGACGAGCCGGTCGAACTGTGTGGTGGTGTGCCGTAGATGGGCCACCAGCTCGTCGCCGACCGTCGGCTCCGGGGCGTCCGCGGGCACGAACAGGATGGAGACCTGCATGTGCGGCGGCTCGGCGAACCACCGCTGCTTGCCGCCCCAGACGAACGGCGAGAGGTTCCGGTTGACGGTGGCGAGGCCGGCGCGGGCGACGCCCTTGGCGCGGGGCATGACGCCGTGCAGCGCCTTCGGGGCTTCCAGACCCACCCCGTGCGACGTACCGCCCGCCACGACCACCAGGTAGCCGTCCGAGGCCGCCTTCTGCTGCCGGTAGCCGAAGCGGTCGCCCTTGGAGACGCGGGTGACGTCCAGGACCGCGCCCCGGTACTCGGTGGCCTCGTGGTCGCCCAGCCACAGCCGGGTGCCGATGCGGGCACGGAAGCGGGTCTGCGGGAACTGCTGCTGGAGGCGGGCGAGTTCCTCGGCCTTGAGGTGGCTGACGAACATCGTGTGCAGCGGCAGACGGGCCGCCCGTAGCCGGTCCATCCAGCCGATGACTTCCTCGACGGCGTCCGAGCCGTCGGTGCGGTCCAGCGGCAGATGGATGGCGAAGCCCTCCAGGCGGACGTTCTCGATGGCGGCGTGCAACTGCGGCAGGTCCTGCTCGTTCACGCCGTGCCGCTTCATCGAGGACATCACCTCGATGACCACCCGGGCGCCCACGAGGCCGTACACGCCGTCGATCGACGAGACGGAGCGGATGACCCGGTCGGGCAGCGGAACGGGCTCCTCGCCACGCCGGTACGGCGTCAGCACCAGCAGGTCACCGCCGAACCAGTCCTTTATGCGCGCGGCCTCGTACGTCGTGCCGACAGCGAGGACCTCCGAGCCCAGCCGCGTGGCCTCCTCGGCGAGCCGTTCGTGTCCGAAGCCGTAGCCGTTGCCTTTGCAGACCGGGACAAGGCCCGGGAACTGCTCCTGCACGTGCTTGTGATGCGCCCGCCAGCGCGCGGTGTCGACGTAAAGCGTGAGCGCCATGGCCGGACCTGGAACCTTTCTCGTGGCTGCGGTGTATCAGAGATGTGAAAGCAAATTGTGGTGCGTCAGCGGCGGGACATGTAGATGTCGAGCGCCTTGTGGAGCAGCTTGTTGAGCGGGAAGTCCCATTCACCGAGGTATTCGGCGGCCTGGCCGCCCGTGCCCACCTTGAACTGGATCAGGCCGAAGAGGTGGTCGGTCTCGTCCAGCGAGTCGGAGATACCGCGCAGGTCGTAGACGGTGGCGCCAAGCGCATAGGCGTCGCGCAGCATCGTCCACTGCATCGCGTTCGAGGGCCGGACCTCGCGGCCGATGTTGTCGGACGCGCCGTAGGAGTACCAGACGTGCCCGCCGACGATCAGCATGGTCGCGGCCGACAGGTTCACACCGTTGTGGCGCGCGAAGTACAGCCGCATGCGGTTGGGGTCTTCGGTGTTGAGGGCCGTCCACATGCGCTGGAAGTACGACAGCGGGCGGGGCCGGAAGTGGTCGCGCACAGCGGTGATCTCGTACAGCCGCTGCCATTCCTCGAGATCGTGATAGCCGCCCTGGACGACCTCGACGCCGGCCTTCTCGGCCTTCTTGATGTTGCGGCGCCAGAGCTGGTTGAAGTTCTTGTGGACGTCTTCCAGGGAGCGGTTGGCCAGCGGCACCTGAAAGACGTATCGGGGCTGTACGTCACCGAAGCCGGCGCCCCCGTCCTCCCCCTGCTGCCAGCCCATACGGCGGAGCTTGTCGGCGACCTCGAAGGCGCGCGGTTCGATGAAGTCGGCCTCGATGTCGCGCAGGCGCTTCACATCCGGGTTCTGGATGCCCTGCTTGATGGAGCCGGCCTCCCAGCGCCGGATGATCACCGGCGGGCCCATCTTCACGGAGAAGGCACCCTGCTGCTTGAGGTGCGCGAGCATCGGTTCCAGCCACTCGGTGAGATTCGGCGTGAACCAGTTGATGACCGGGCCCTCGGGCAGATAGGCCAAGTAGCGCTTGATCTTGGGCAGTTGCCGATAGAGGACGAGCCCCGCGCCGACCAATTCACCCGTGCGGTCGTCGAACCATCCGAGGCTCTCGGAGCGCCACTCCGCCTTGACCTCGGCCCAGGCCGGGACCTGCATGTGGCTCGCCGCCGGCAGGCTCTGGATGTATGCCAGATGCTGCTCGCGACTGATCGTCCTCAGGGTCAGGCTCATTCGGGGCGCTCCTCGGGCTGGTGTGTCCCCATGGGTACAGGGGCTCCGGCTCTAGCGCCGAAGCCTACTGCGCCTTGCGGGCGCCCCGACTGGGCCTACGGAAGCTTCGCACCGGCCTGTTGGCCGCCGGCGCGTGGTGCGGTGTTGAGGAGACAGTGGCGGTGGCGTCAGAAGACCCCGCCGAAGAGACCGCCGTGCGCCATGCCGAGGAAGAAGCCGACCCCTGAGGCGCCGAGGCCCAGGATCAGACCGAAGCGTTCGCGGGTCGTCTCCGAGATCCACTGCCCGTAGGCGCCGGTGATGATCCCCACCAAGCCTGTCCAGGAGCTCAGCAGGTGCAGGCTGTGGAACATCGCTGTGACGAAGGAGATGATGCCCAGCACCAGGGTCACCGCGAGAAGCGTGTCCTGGAGCGGGTGGGGTTTGCCGTCGGTGGCGAACAGGCCTCCGACGGTGTTGGGTCGCAATGCTTGTGCCATAGGGCACCTCCTGCGGAAGACGGCGCATCGTAGCGCCATACACACCCGATGTGTACAGATTGTCGGTGTCGGCGGCCGGATTTCAACCGGAAGCCGGTGTGCGGGTACTCTGTACCCTCTGCACTGGTGTCTGCCCATGCCACGGCTCGGAATCCCGAGGGGAACCCCGATTGTCAGTGGTGGCCGATACCGTTGCGTACGCATCACAACCCTCCTGCCACGGAACGACCGTGGCCGTTGAGTCCAAAGGAGGTGGGTTCCACATGCGTCACTACGAGGTGATGGTCATCCTCGACCCCGATCTGGAGGAGCGCGCTGTCTCCCCCCTGATCGAGAACTTCCTCTCCGTCGTCCGTGAGGGCAACGGCAAGGTCGAGAAGGTCGACACCTGGGGCCGTCGTCGTCTCTCGTACGAGATCAAGAAGAAGCCCGAGGGCATCTACTCGGTCATCGACCTGCAGGCCGAGCCTGCGGTCGTCAAGGAGCTCGACCGCCAGATGAACCTGAACGAGTCGGTCCTCCGGACCAAGGTCCTCCGCCCCGAGATGCACTGAGCACTCCCGCTCAGCTGATTTCGGGATTCGAGTAGCAGCACCAAGCAGCCAGCAGCAAACCCGCCGAGAGGTTCCCCCATGGCAGGCGAGACCGTCATCACGGTCGTCGGCAATCTTGTCGACGACCCCGAGCTGCGCTTCACCCCTTCCGGTGCGGCGGTCGCGAAGTTCCGTGTCGCGTCCACTCCCCGCACCTTCGACCGCCAGACGAACGAGTGGAAGGACGGCGAAAGCCTCTTCCTCACCTGCTCGGTCTGGCGTCAGGCGGCGGAGAACGTCGCCGAGTCGCTTCAGCGAGGCATGCGCGTCATCGTGCAGGGCCGGCTGAAGCAGCGGTCCTACGAGGACCGTGAGGGCGTCAAGCGCACGGTCTACGAGCTGGACGTCGAGGAAGTCGGCGCCAGCCTGCGCAACGCCACAGCCAAGGTCACCAAGACCGCCGGCCGCGGTGGCCAGGGTGGTTACAGCGGCGGTGGCGGTGGCGCCCAGGGTGGCGGCGGCTGGGGCGGTGGCCCCGGCGGCGGTCAGCAGCAGGGCGGTGGCGGTGCTCCCGCCGACGACCCGTGGGCGACCGGCGCTCCCGCCGGTGGCCAGCAGGGCGGCGGCGGTGGCGGCGGCTGGGGTGGAAACTCCGGCGGCGGTCAGCAGGGCGGCGGCTACTCGGACGAGCCCCCCTTCTAGGCCTCAGGGCCGAGGGTGGGTCGTACCCACACTTCTTGATCACACAGGAGAAACACCATGGCGAAGCCGCCTGTGCGCAAGCCTAAGAAGAAGGTCTGCGCTTTCTGCAAGGACAAGGTCACGTACGTGGACTACAAGGACACGAACATGCTGCGGAAGTTCATTTCCGACCGCGGCAAGATCCGTGCCCGCCGCGTGACCGGCAACTGCACGCAGCACCAGCGTGACGTCGCCACGGCCGTGAAGAACAGCCGTGAGATGGCGCTGCTGCCCTACACCTCCACCGCGCGATAAGGGAAGGGTGACCGACACATGAAGATCATCCTCACCCACGAGGTCTCCGGCCTCGGTGCCGCGGGCGACGTCGTCGACGTCAAGGACGGTTACGCTCGCAACTACCTGATCCCGCGGAACTTCGCGATCCGTTGGACCAAGGGTGGCGAGAAGGACGTCGAGCAGATCCGTCGTGCTCGCAAGATCCACGAGATCCAGACCATCGAGCAGGCCAACGCTGTGAAGGCCCAGCTCGAGGGCGTCAAGGTCCGTCTGGCCGTCCGCTCCGGCGACGCCGGTCGTCTCTTCGGTTCCGTCACCCCGGCCGACATCGCTTCCGCGATCAAGGCTTCCGGTGGCCCCGAGGTCGACAAGCGCCGTATCGAGCTCGGTTCGCCGATCAAGACCCTCGGCGCTCACGAGACGTCCGTTCGTCTGCACCCCGAGGTTGCCGCCAAGGTCAACATCGAGGTTGTCCCGGCGTAAGCGCTGCGCTCGCGAGAGCGGTGTGTGGGGCCGCACCCTTCGGGGTGCGGCCCCACACTGCTTGCCGGTGTTTCACGTGAAACACCGCGAACCGCATGAGACGCCGACCCCGCATGTTTCACGTGAAACGCTCAGTGCGTCTGAAACACTCAGCGCGTCGCGCCAGTGACGATCCAGCGGCCCGAGCGGGTGCGCAGCCACAAGGTCAGCATCCGGACGGTCATCATCAGTGTCATGGCGGCCCAGACCGCGGTGAGCCCTCCGCCGAGCGCGGGGATGAGTAGCGCGACGGGGACGAAGACCGCGAGAGTGACCACCATCGCCCACGCCAGATAGGGTCCGTCTCCCGCGCCCATCAGGACGCCGTCCAGGACGAACACGATGCCGCAGATCGGCTGCGAGAGGGCCACCATCAGCAGAGCCGGCAGCGCGGCGTCCTTGACCACGGAGTCGCTGGTGAACAGTGGCAGGAACAGTGGGCGGGTGAGCATCACCAGCAGTCCCAGTACGAGTCCGGTGGCGATACCCCACTCCACCATGCGTCGGCATGCGGCTCGGGCACCTTCGGCGTCTCCGGCGCCCAGATAGCGTCCGATGATGGCCTGCCCGGCGATCGCTATGGCATCCAGCGCGAAGGCGAGCAGGCTCCACAAGGACAGGATGATCTGGTGCGCTGCGACATCGGCATCGCCGAGGCGGGCTGCTACAGCCGTGGCGATCATCAGGATCGCCCGCAGGGAGAGCGTGCGGACCAGCAGGGGCAGGCCTGCTTGAGCGGAAGCCCGGATCCCGGCGATGTCGGGGCGCAGCGAAGCGCCGTGACTGCGGGCGCCCCGGACGACCACCACCAGGTAGGCCGTCGCCATACCGCACTGGGCGATGACGGTGCCCCAGGCGGATCCGGCGATGCCGAGGTCGGCGCCGTAGACGAGTCCCACGTTCAGGGCGCCGTTGGCGATGAAGCCCGCGAGCGCGACGTACAGAGGCGTCTTGGTGTCCTGGAGTCCGCGCAGGACTCCTGTCGCGGCGAGTACGACGAGCATGGCCGGTATGCCGAGGGCCGAGATCCGCAGATAAGTGGTTGCATACGGTGCCGCGGTGTCTGAGGCGCCGAAGAGGTCCACGAGGGCTGGTGCCGTCGGCAGGACGACGGCCACGACTGCTGCGCCGAGGAGTAGAGCGAGCCAGATGCCGTCCACGCCTTGGCGGATGGCGGACTGGAGGTCGTCGGCGCCGACGCGTCGGGCAACAGCCGCCGTGGTGGCGTAGGCCAGGAAGACGAAGACGCTGACGGCTGTCATGAGGAGGGCGGAGGCGACCCCGAGTCCGGCGAGCTGCGCCGTGCCGAGGTGGCCGACGATCGCGCTGTCGGCCATGACGAAGAGAGGCTCGGCGACGAGTGCGCCAAAAGCCGGGACGGCCAGTGCGACGATCTCTCGATCGTGCTGTCGCCGGGCGGCCTTGGGGGTCGCGGGAGCCTGTGTCATGAGCATCAATCTAATCGTCCACAGGTAAGAGATGCAATGGGGATAGGACCCTTACTTGCCGTCTCGGCCCCTGCGTACTCGTACACAGTTTGAAGTGATCTTGGCCCGGCAGGGAAAGTTTTTCTTCTGCACAGCCGGTGGATGGGAAAGGTGCAGGTCAAAGCGGCTTCGGGGGCGGAGGTGGGGGCTTGTTCACAGGCCTGTCCACCGTGTCGTGCACAGGTTTTGGGGAGTTCTCCACAGCATCGGGCCCGTCGTCCACATGGCCTGTGGATAACCAGATTGGCTGACGGTGCCGAGGGGCCTACGGTGGTCCGACGCCTGCCCCGCCCGTCGGCTTGGAAACCATCACAAATCCGACGCGTCAGAACCGGAGTTGGGCCTCTTATTTGTCAGTGCCGTGCCGTAGAAAAGATGGGGCGCGGCGAGGTCCGCTGGGCGGACGGGAGGAGGTGGCTCGGTGAGTATTTCCGAGCCCTTGGACGACCCGTGGGCCGACAGCGGTCCAGGTGATCGTCTCCCCGCGTCTCGCCGACGCGGTGACGGCGGCCGTGGCCGCGACGAACAGCACGATCGCGGCCGGGAGAGCGCATGGGACGGCGGGGGGACGTCCTTCGAGCGTGTGCCGCCGCAGGATCTCGACGCCGAGCAGTCCGTCCTCGGCGGCATGCTTCTGTCCAAGGACGCCATCGCCGACGTCGTCGAAATCCTCAAGGGCCACGACTTCTATAAGCCCGCGCACGAAACGATCTTCCAGGCGATCCTCGACGTCTATGCGAAGGGGGAGCCGGCCGACCCGATCACGATCGCCGCCGAGCTCACCAAGCGCGGCGAGATCAACAAGGTCGGCGGCGCGTCGTATCTCCACGGCCTCGTCCAGACGGTGCCGACGGCGGCGAACGCCGAGTACTACGCCGAGATCGTGCACGAGCGGGCTGTCCTGCGCCGCCTGGTGGAGGCGGGCACCCGTATCACCCAGATGGGATATGCGGCCGACGACGACGTCGACGAGATCGTCAACCGCGCCCAGGCCGAGATCTACGCGGTCACCGAGCAGCGCACCAGCGAGGACTACCTGCCGCTCGGCGACATCATGGAGGGCGCGCTCGACGAGATCGAGGCGATCGGTTCGCGCAGCGGCGAGATGACCGGTGTGCCCACGGGATTCACCGACTTCGACTCGCTGACCAACGGCCTGCACCCGGGGCAGATGGTCGTCATCGCCGCGCGTCCCGCCATGGGTAAGTCCACGCTCGCGCTGGACTTCGCGCGCGCCGCGTCGATCAAGAACAATCTGCCGAGCGTCATCTTCTCCCTGGAAATGGGCCGCAACGAGATCGCGATGCGGCTGCTGTCCGCCGAGGCCCGTGTCGCCCTGCACCACATGCGGTCCGGCACGATGACCGACGAGGACTGGACGCGGCTGGCCCGCAGGATGCCGGACGTCTCGGCCGCCCCGCTCTACATCGACGACTCTCCGAACCTGTCGATGATGGAGATCCGCGCCAAGTGCCGTCGACTGAAGCAGCGCAACGACCTCAAGCTGGTGGTCATCGACTACCTCCAGCTGATGCAGTCCGGCGGCTCCAAGCGAGCCGAGAGCCGTCAGCAGGAGGTCTCGGACATGTCCCGTAACCTCAAGCTGCTGGCCAAGGAGCTGGAGCTCCCGGTCATCGCGCTCTCCCAGCTGAACCGTGGTCCCGAGCAGCGGACCGACAAGAAGCCGATGGTCTCCGACCTGCGTGAGTCCGGCTCCATCGAGCAGGACGCCGACATGGTCATCCTGCTGCATCGCGAGGATGCCTATGAGAAGGAGTCGCCCCGCGCGGGAGAGGCCGATCTGATCGTGGCCAAGCACCGTAACGGCCCGACAGCGACGATCACGGTCGCCTTCCAGGGGCACTACTCCCGTTTCGTGGACATGGCGCAGACCTGATCCGACGCCGACGGGCGGGCACGCGGAAATGCGCTCGACGTGTGCCGTCCCGCCGGATGGACTGGGGAGCATGACGACAACTCAGAATGAGCTTCTTCCCGGCACGCGCCGGGCGCTGCTGCACCGGATCGCAGTTGCCCAGTCCGAAGGGCGTGCGCCGTCGCTGGTCGCCGCAGTGGTACGGGACGGCCGGACGGTGTGGCACGGTGCCCGGACCTCGGTGGACGGGCACGCGCCCGACGAGAACGTGCAGTACAGAATCGGCTCGATCACCAAGACCTTCACGGCCGTTCTCGTGCTGAGGCTGCACGACGAGGGAGTGCTCGACCTCGGTGACCAACTGGAGAAGCATCTGCCGGGTACGGGCGCGGGGGAGGCCACCATCGCCGAACTGCTCGCGCACACCGGCGGGTTGGCCGCCGAGTCGCCCGCGCCGTGGTGGGAGCGGACGCCGGGGACCCTGCGCCCCGAACTCGCCGACGTGCTCGGCAAGCAGCCCTTGGTGCATCCCGTAGGCCGCCGCTTCCACTACTCGAACCCCGGCTACACGATGCTGGGCGCTCTCGTCGAGAAGCTGCGGGGGGCTGCCTGGGAGGACGTACTTCGGCGTGAAGTGCTCGAACCTCTGGGCTTGAACCGTACGAGTGCTCAACCCGAGGCACCGCATGCCGGCGGCTGGGCCGTGCATCCCTGGGCCGATGTGATGCTGCCCGAGCCGACCGAGGGCCTGGGGCGGATGGCTCCGGCGGGCCAACTCTGGTCCACCACTGAGGACTTGGCGCGATTCGCGGTCTTCCTGAACAAGGGGGACAGCCGGGTGCTGAGTGCGGAGACGGTACGGGAGATGCGGACTCCGGCGGCACCCGCTGAGGCCGCCGATGTCGTGGACGGTGTGACCTATGGTCTCGGCATGCAGCTCCAGAGCCGGGACGGTCGGTTGCTCGTGGGGCATTCGGGCTCGCTGCCGGGCTTCCTGGCGAACCTCACCATGAGCGTGGAGGACGACGTCGCGGCGGTGGTGCTGGCCAACTGCACCTCCGGGCCCCTGCTGGGCTCGGTCGGCGCCGACCTCGTACGCATCGTCGCCGACGCTGAGCCGCGCATTCCCGAACCGTGGCGTCCCTTGCCCGAAGTCGACCGGTCCGCACTGCAGCTGACGGGCCAGTGGTACTGGGGGACGCACGCTTTCGCACTGCGGCTCACAGCCGCCGAGGGCGTCTCACTGGAGCCGCTGTCGGGCACCGGCCGTCGTTCTCGCTTCCGGTCGAACGGAGACGGCACCTGGACCGGCCTGGAGGGCTACTACGCCGGAGAGCTTCTACGGGCCGTACGGCGCGTGGACGGGACGGTGGACCATCTGGACCTCGGGTCGTTCGTGTTCACGCGTCAGCCGTACGACGAGGGGGCTTCTGTGCCGGGTGGCGTCGATCGGGAAGGCTGGCGGGGCCTTCGGTAACCACCGGTTCGGTGCGTACGACAGGTGAGGGGCCTGTTTCACGTGAAACAGGCCCCTCCGTCACAGCGTGAGCTTGAAGCCCACATGCGAGGCCTCGAAGCCGAGCCGCTCATAGAAGCGGTGCGCGTCGGTCCGGGACGCGTCGGAGGTCAACTGCGCCAACTGGCAGTCCTGGCGCCGGGATTCGTCGACTGCCCACTGGATGAGCTGAGTGCCGAGGCCGCTGCCGCGCTCGTCCGCGTGGATGCGTACGGCCTCGATGATCGAGCGGGTCGCTCCCTTGCGGGACAGCCCGGGGATGATCGTGAGCTGCAGGGTCCCGACGATCCGGCTCTCCCTTACGGCCACGACCACGTGCTGGTTCGGATCAGCGCTGAGGCGTTCGAGAGCCGTCAGATAAGGGGTCAGGTCGTCCGGGGACTCGCGCTGGGCGCCCAAGGGGTCGTCGGCGAGCATGGCCACGATCGCCGGGACGTCGTCCTTGGTGGCAGGGCGTATGTCGAGGTCTCCCATGCCCGTTTCAAGATCTCCCATGTCCGCAGCCTACGCGGGCACGTTCAGCGACTCCACGACCCGTACCAGCGGAGCCAGCTCGGGGTTTCTGGCTGCCTCGTCGAGGGCTTCGCGCAGGGCGGCGTCGTTGGTCGGCCGCGCCTCCGCGAGGAGCTTGAGCCCCGCCTCGGTGACGTTGGTGTAGATGCCGCGGCGGTCGGTGGGGCAGAGGTAGCGGGTGAGCAGACCGCGGTCCTCGAGCCGTGTGACCAGCCGCGTGGTGGCGCTCTGGCTGAGGACGACGGCGTCGGCGACCTGCTTCATCTGCAGATGGCCTCCGTCTCCGTCGTGCTGGCGGCTGAGAACGTCGAGCAGGGAGTACTCGCGCACGCTCAGGTCGTGCTTGGCCTGCAGGGCCCGCTCGACGTGGGCCTCGATTCTCCCGTGCAACAGGGAGAGCGCGCACCAGCCCTGGGCAAGGGCGGTGAGCGCGGGGTCCGTCGCTGTCATTGGCGTGTTCCTCCGTCCCGGAGCGGCTGACACCAGGATAGACCAGGTTCGCAATAGCCTGCGGTTGCAAGTATCAGGCGTATGCAATTATTGTGGGCGTGCGCAAAGCGCTCCTGCAATCGTCTGGAAGGTGTACCACCCCATGCCTCTCGCGCTTCTGGCCCTCGCGATCGGGGCCTTCGGGATCGGAACGACCGAGTTCGTGATCATGGGCTTGCTGCCCGAGGTCGCCGCAGACTTCGGCGTCTCGATCCCCACGGCCGGCTTCCTGGTGACGGGCTACGCGCTCGGCGTCATGTTCGGCGCACCGCTGATGACCGTGCTCGGCACCAAGATCTCCCGCAAGCGGATGCTGATGCTGCTGATGGGCCTGTTCATCGCCGGCAACCTGCTCTCCGCCCTCGCCCCGGCCTTCGGCGTCATGCTGGCCGGACGGGTGATCGCCTCGCTCGCCCACGGCGCCTTCTTCGGCATCGGTTCGGTCGTCGCGGCCGACCTGGTCGCTCCGGACAGGAAGGCCGGAGCCATCGCGATGATGTTCACCGGGCTCACGGTCGCCAATGTCGTCGGCGTTCCGCTGGGCACGCTGGTCGGACAGTCCGTCGGCTGGCGTGTCACCTTCGGCATCGTCGCCGCTCTCGGCGTCGTCGGCCTGGCCGGCATCGCCAAGCTCGTCCCCGACCTGCCCAAGCCCGAAGGCGTGCACCTGCGCCATGAACTGGCCGCCTTCAAGAACGCCCAGGTCCTGCTCGCCATGGCGATGACCGTCCTCGGCTTCGGCGGCGTCTTCGCGGCCATCACCTACATCGCGCCGATGATGACCCACGTCGCCGGCTTCGCCGACGGCTCTGTCACCTGGCTGCTGGTCCTCTTCGGCCTCGGCATGGTGGGCGGCAACCTCATCGGCGGCAGGTACGCGGACCGAGCCCTGATGCCCATGCTGTACGTCTCACTGGGCGCCCTGGCGGTTGTCCTCGCGCTGTTCACGCTCACCGCGCACAACAAGGTCCTCGCGGCTGTCACGATCGCCCTCATCGGTGCCCTGGGCTTCGCCACCGTCCCGCCCCTGCAGAAGCGTGTCCTCGACCAGGCGCACGGCGCCCCGACCCTGGCCTCGGCCGTGAACATCGGTGCCTTCAACCTCGGCAACGCGCTGTCCGCCTGGCTCGGCGGCCTCGTCATCGCGGGCGGTCTCGGCTACACCGCGCCCAACTGGGTGGGCGCCATCCTGGCTGCGGCGGCGCTGGTCCTGGCAGTCCTTTCAGCCGCTCTGGAGCGCCGCGAGAGCGCACCCAGTGCCGTTGTGGCCGGTGCGGTGCCCGCCGAGCGGCAGAGCGCCGTACACAACTGATCTGCCCCAAGGCCGCGCCGGTCCCTGCCATCCGCGGGGGCCGGTCTCGGCATGTCGGAGGGTCTCAGCCGGCGGCCACCGTGAGCGGGGCGAACCGCCGGGCCCAGTCGCCGGGCAGTTCCGAGATGCCGTGCGTCATGACCGCGTTGAAGGAGATGGAGGCCAGACCCCGCTCCTTCGCCCACGTGAGCAGCTCCTCATGGCGCACATCGATGTCCGTGCGCAGCGGGCGGTCCGTATGGGCGGCCAGAGAGGCGATGAGTGCCTTGGCGGTCTCCGTGTCCTGGGCGATCAGCGGGCCCACGACATGTGTGTCCATGTTGGGCCAGGCGGCCGCGTATCCGACGATCCGGCCGTGCTCCTCGGCCACACGCAGCCGATCGGCGAAGGCAGGCAGCCGGGTGATGATGTGTGTGCGATCGGCGCCGAACACCTCCTCGTCGAGCCGGACAATCGCCGTGAGGTCCTCGGCGGTGGCGGCGCGGGTGGTGACCTCGGGCGTGCGACCGCCGGGCGTGAAGTGCCCACGCAGCATCTCGGCCCGGCCGGTGACCTTGAAGCCGATTTCCTCGTACAGCGGGCGGCCGTTCGGCGTGGCGTGCAGTGTCAGCGGCGTGGTGCCCAGTTCGGACACGACATGCCGCATCAACCGGCGGCCGATGCCCTGGCGGGCGTACCGCTCGGCGACCAGGACCATGCCGATGGCGCCGAGGTCGGGACGCTCCCGGGGACCGTACTCGGTGACGACACAGGCGCAGACGAGTCCTCCGTCGGGGTCGTCGATGCCGTAGCCCTTTCCGGCTGTGAGGAGGAAGCTCCACTTGTGCTCCTCGCGTGGCCACCCCCGGTCCTCGGACAAGTCGGCGCAGGCGGTGAGATCGCTGGGCGTCAGACGGCGGATGGGCAGAGCGGTGAGGAAAGGAGTCGGCACGCAGGTCAGGCTGTCCGACGGATACCCTCTGCGTCCACCTGTTTCCGGGGAGTTGTACGACCTTTTGGCCATGTCATAGCGACGTGCACAGCGCCTCCATGTGTGGCCGGATGTTTCACGTGAAACATGGGCGAACGGCGGGCATCGGACGCTCGGACTCGCCTCGTCCGGACTGTACTCGCGCAGAGTTCCGCATACGCCTCCCGTTAGCCTCAAGGCCCATGGCGAGACTTCATCTCTTCGACCTCGACGGCACATTGCTGCACGGCACCTCCGCTCCTATGGAGATCTCACGGCAGCTCGGACTCGAGGCCGAGACGGTGCTGCTGGAGCAGGCGATTTCGGCGGGGCGCATCGGGCCGCCGGAGTATGCGACGAGAGTGCACGGGTTGTGGGCGGATCTCACCGAGGCGCATGTGTCCGCCGCCTTCGAGGGTGCACCGTGGCTGACGCGCATCCGTGACGTCTGGGCGGAGATCACGGCGCGGGGCGACTACTGCGCCGTCGTCTCGCTCTCGCCGTCGTTCTTCGTCGAACGCCTCACCGCCTGGGGCGCCCACGCGGCATATGGATCCCGCTTTCCCGCCCTCCCGTTCACCGAGCCCGTGGACCCTGCCGGAGTGCTCAGTGCCGCAGCCAAGGTCGAGATCGCGGACATGCTGTGCGAGACGTTCGGAGTGACCCGCGGCGACTGCATCGCCTATGGCGACTCATCGTCGGACACGGCTCTGTTCGGCGTGGTGCCGGTCTCCGTCGCGGTCAACGCGGACCATGTCCTCTCCGGTCTCGCGACGCATTCCTACAAGGGCAGAGATCTGTGGGAAGCCTATGAATTGGTGCGTCACGCCCGGTAATTGAGGGAATTGCTGGTTCGCCCTCTCGCCCTATTCGTGGGGGAGCGAGGGGGGACTTGTGATCGGGGCGGCGGCCGGTATGGTCGACTCCGGTTCGCTTCCGGGGCGGGGCACACAGCTCTTGGTCCGGGCCGAGAGCAGGGCAATGCAGCCTAACGGGACGGAGAGATCGAAGACCCGCATTCCGGGTTATACGGCTGAGGCTTCCACGCGGGGTGGGATGCTGCGGTCACAGCACTGCGGCCAATGTCACACTCTCGCCTTACTTGTCCGTACGCAGCACGAATGCGGGTTGAATGTGGCCGCATTGGCCGCGGCGCCGAACGGGACAGCACAACCGTCTGCGGGGGAAAGCAGGCACCTTCCGACTGGGGAAGTGCGCAGACCGACCGAAAGATGTTCGAGGCGAGGCACACGATGGACGCTCCGACCACCACGTCGGCCGACAATGGCACTTCCGGCGGCGGTGGCGGCTGGTTCACGCCGCGCAAGCCGCCGGCGACTCCGGGCGGCGAGCAGGACGCGGCGGAGGGCAGCCGCCTGGCCGGAATGCGGCCGATGGGCAGATCCGCCTCCGTCACAGCCCCGGAGAACACGCCGGAGACGGCCACCGAGGAGCCGTCTGCGCCCGCCCCCGCACGCGCTGCCACGCCACCCCCTGACGTCGAGGCAGGTCCCGCAGCACCGCCGTCCTCCCCGGCAGGCGGCCCGGCTGCTCCCCCGCCGCCGCAAGCCGTCACGGCAGATCCTCCGCCCTCCGAGCAGCGCGTGCCCGTCCAGCGTTCGGAGCCGCCCGAGGACGCCGCCTCCCCGGACGCCGTTCTCGTCCGCCGGACCATGGCCGAGGTCGGCCCGGTAGCCGACAAGGTCACCTCGTACTTCTACGCGCTGCTCTTCGTCCGCCATCCCGACCTGCGGTCGCTGTTCCCGGCCGCGATGGACACCCAGCGGGACCGGCTGCTCAAGGCGCTGCTCACCGCGGCCGAGCACATCGACAACACCCCGGTCCTCGTCGAGTATCTGCAGAACCTCGGACGCGGCCACCGCAAGTACGGCACTCGCCCCGAGCACTACCCGGCCGTCGGCGAGTGCCTCATCGGCGCCCTGAGCCGATACGCCGAGCCCATCTGGGACGCGGAGACGGAGGCGGCCTGGGTCCGGACGTACACGACGATCTCGCAGGTGATGATCGACGCGGCGGCCGCGGACGAACTGCGCGCCCCGGCCTGGTGGTACGCGGAGGTCGTGTCGCACGATCTGAGGACGCCGGACGTCGCGGTGGTCACCGTCCGCCCGGACCAGCCCTATCCGTTCCTCGCCGGTCAGTACGCGAGCCTGGAGACGCCGTGGTGGCCGCGAATATGGCGGCACTACTCCTTCGCGTCGGCGCCCCGCTCCGACGGCCTGCTGTCGTTCCATGTGAAGGCTGTCCCCGCCGGCTGGGTCTCCAACGCTCTGGTGCACCGTGCCCGGCCCGGCGACATCATCCGGCTCGGCCCGCCCGCCGGTTCGATGACGGTGGACCACACGACGGACAGCGGGCTGCTCTGTCTGGGCGGCGGCACCGGAATAGCGCCCATCAAGGCCCTCGTCGAGGACGTCGCCGAGCACGGCGAGCGGCGACCGGTCGAGGTGTTCTACGGCGCCCGCACCGATCACGACCTGTATGACATCGACACGATGCTCAGACTCCAGCAGTCCCACCCCTGGCTCTCGGTCCGCGCGATCGTCGACCAGAAGGCGCATCTCCAGCTCCCTGACGCCGTACGCGAGTACGGGCCTTGGACCGAGTACGACGCCTATCTCTCGGGCCCGCCCGGAATGATCCGCAGCGGCGTGGACGCCCTGAGGGACGTCGGCATCCCGTCGGAGCGCATACGGCATGACTCGGTGGAGGAGCTCGTCGCCGCCGGCGACTGATGCCCCCACGCGATATCAGCCCAGGTCCGGGGCGTGCATCGCGCGTACGCCCTCGATGTTCCCGTCCAGGTAGTGCCGCAGTGACAACGGGACGAGGTGCACGGAGGCGATGCCGACGCGGGTGAACGGCACGCGGACGATCTCGTACTCGCCCTCTGGCTCGTCCACCTCGGGTCCGTGCCGCAGGGCCGGGTCCATGGACCCCAGACGGCAGACGAAGAAGTGCTGCACCTTCACTCCGGTCGCGCCGCCGTCCTCGCCGATGTGCTCCACGGTGTCCACGAAGCAGGGCACCACATCGATGATCTTGGCCCCGAGTTCCTCGTAGACCTCGCGGTGCAAGGCTTCGACGACGGTCGTGTCCTCCGGTTCCACCCCACCACCGGGCGTGATCCAGTAGGGATCGACGCCCGGCTTGGTGCGCTTGATGAGGATCAGGTCGTCACCGTCCAGGAGAACGGCTCGGGCGGTGCGCTTGACCACGGGTCGGACGGTCATGGGAGAAATGTGGCCCGCCATGTTCCACGTGAAACATCGCGGCATGTCACCGCATGGGCTCGGGGCGTGATGCCTGGTGGTCGGAGCCTCAACACCAGTCCGCGGCGGCCTGGTGCAGCCACTCATGGGCCCGGGCGATGTGCGGCATCGCCAGCGTGCCGGTCCGCACCACCAGGAAGTACGTCCGCAGCGGCGGGACCGCGGGCTCGTGCAGGGCCACGACCTCCCCGCGCTCCAGCGCGAGCGCACAGAGATAGCGAGGCAGCACCGCGAGCCCGGCGCCCGCGGACGCGCAGGCGAGCACCGCGCGCAGATCGGGAACGATGACGGCGCCGGAGGCCGCCGGGCGGGAGTCGAAGACGGAGGCCCAATAGCGGGAGACGAAGGGCAGTGACTCGTGCACCTCGACGACGGGAAGGTTCTCCAGGACGGGCGCCCCCATGTGGCGCAGCTTCCCGGAGTCGATCTGCTCGGCCCAGCGCGGGGCGGCGACCAGGACGTGCTCTTCGTCGCAGAGCGCAGTCGCCGTGAGGAGAGCACCGCGTGGACGTGCCGTACTGATGGCCAGATCGTGATGCCCGGCGGCGAGCCCTTCCAAGGTTTCCTCGGCGTTCCCGAAGGAGGCGCGCAGCGCGAAGCCCTGGCCGTCCTCGCCGGTCAGTTCGGTGAGCACGGGCAGCGCTCGCTCGGCGGTGAACTCGGGGGGTCCGGCGAGATGCAGGGTGCGTAGGGAGGACTCGTCGTCGATCCCTGTCTCGGCGATCTCGACCAGCGCGTCGAGATGCGGCGCGGCCTTGTGCGCAAGCTCGTCGCCGATGGTCGTAGGTGTCACACCGCGCGCCTGTCGCAGGAACAGGGGGCGGCCCAGCTGCCGCTCCAAGGTGCGGATCTGGGAGGTGACGGCCGGCTGCGACAGTCCGAGCAGCGCGGCGGCGCGGGTGAAGGAGCCGGCCCTGTGCACGGTCACAAAGGTGCGCAGCAAGGCCAGATCCATGGCGCACCCTCCCCTTCTCTGCTTCTCCCTGCTGACCCCCCGGTCGCGCCCAACTATAAATAAGTCGATAGGTCGCTGTCGCTACTGTGATTGGACACTGACACAGAGTCAACTAGCCTTGTTCGCGCGGTTCTTCGCGCGCGGAACCGAGGACGGTCCGAGCCACGAGGGGGGAGGCTCGGACCGTCCGTCGTACGTATCCGGACCCCGTCCGGGCCGGTGAGAAGCGGTCAGCCCGCCGACTCGTCGAGCGCGCGCAGCACATCGGCCACCAGATCCTCGGGATCCTCCGCGCCGACGGAGAGGCGGATGAAGCCCTCCGGCACCGCATCCCCACCCCAGCGTCCCCGGCGCTCGGCCGTGGAGCGCACCCCGCCGAAACTCGTCGCATCGTCGACGAGCTGCAGGACGTCGAGAAAACGGTCGGCACGCGCGCGCGTGGGCAGCGTGAAGGAGACGACGCACCCGTAGCGATGCATCTGCTGTGAGGCGATCTTGTACGAGGGGTCGCTCACCAGTCCCGGGTAGCGCACCCCGAGCTCTTCGGGCCAGTCGCGCAGCGCTTCGGCGACCGCGAGGGCGGTGGCGTTCTGCCGGTCCACCCGCAGCTGGAGCGTCGCGACGGAACGGTGCGCGAGCCAGGCCTCCATGGGCCCCGGGATCGCCCCGACGATCTTGCGCCAGCGGCGTACGGCCGCCATGGCCTCGGCGTCGCGGCCGACGACGTAGCCCAGGAGGACGTCTCCGTGCCCGGTGAGCTGCTTGGTGCCGCTGGCCACGCAGAAATCGGCGCCCAGCTCCAGCGGACGCTGCCCGAGCGGCGTCGCGAGCGTGTTGTCGACGGCGACGAGGGCCCCACGCGCGTGTGCCGCCTCGGCGAGCCGCCGGATGTCGCACACGTCCAGCCCGGGGTTCGACGGGGTCTCGATCCACAGCAGCCTGGCGCCGTCGAGGACGTCCAGTTGGGCGTCGCCTCCGGTGGGAGCGGTGCGCACCTCGATGCCGTACGACTCCAGCTGCGTGCGCAGCAGCGGCAGCGCCTGGTAGCCGTCACTGGGCAGGACGACCGTGTCGCCGGAGCGCAGCTGGGAGAAGACGACGGAGGAGACGGCGGCCATGCCGGAGGCGAAGACCAGCGTCTCGATGCCGTCCTGCCCGGGAGCCTCCAGCTCGCCGATCGCGCGCTCCAGATGCGTCCAGGTCGGGTTCTCGTCGCGTCCGTAGGTGTACGAGCCCGTCGGGTCACCCGGCAGGTGGTAGTGCGCGGCGAACACCGGACCGGGCAGCGTCGGCTCGTACTTGACCGGCTCAGGGAGGCCGGCCCGCACCGCGCGCGTGCCCTCGCCGGTGCCCGGACCGCCCTTGCCCATTGCGGAATCGTTCACGCTGCCTCCCCCTCCACCTGCGCGCGGACCGCGGCGAGCAGCCCTGCGCTCGCTGCCTCCACCATCTCAAGACACTCCTCGAAGCCGTCCATCCCCCCGTAGTACGGGTCCGGGACGTCGACGTCGTGGCCCGCGGCGGGGTCGTACGAGCGCAACAGCCGCACCTTCTCCGCGTCCTGCTCGGTGGGCGCGAGGCGGCGTAGGGCCTTGAGGTGGCCGGTGTCGAGGGCGATGACGAGGTCGAGGTGGGAGAACCAGGTCGCCTGGAACTGGCGGGCCGTGTGCTCGCTGTCGTAGCCGTGCTCCGCGAGGACGGCGACGGTGCGCGGGTCGGCTCCGTCGCCCTCGTGCCAGCCGCCCGTGCCGGCGCTGTCCACCTCGACGAGTTCGTCCAGCCCAGCCTCTGCCACGCGCGCGTGGAAGACGGACTCGGCCATCGGGGAGCGGCAGATGTTGCCGGTGCAGACGAAGCAGACGCGGTAGGGCATGTCGTCCTCAGTCCTTGCCGTCGGGCAGGGCCATGTGAAGTGCCCAGGACACGATCGAGATGATCAGGCCGCCCAGGACCGCTGTCCAGAAGCCCTCGACGTGGAAGCTCAGGTCTAGCTTGTCGGCGAGCCATGAGGTGAGCAGCAGCATCAACGCGTTGACGACCAGGGTGAACAGGCCGAGCGTCAGGATGAGCAGCGGCAGGCTGAACAGCGTCACAATGGGCTTGACCAGGAAGTTCACCAGGCCGAAGACCAGGGCGACGAGGATGAGCGTCCAGATCTTCTTGCCCGTGCTGTCCCCGGTCAGGGTGATCTTGTCGAGCAGCCATACGGCGACCGCCAGGGCGCCCGCGTTGGCGATCGTCTTGACTACGAAATTCTTCATGTGTCTGATCGTGGCAGACGAGATCGGTTACCAGCAGTGGGACAAGGGCGGACGAGGGCGATGAAGGCATTCCGGCTGGATGAACTGGAGGCGGAGCGCGCCGCCAATGAGGGCGCCTACCTGCAGTTTCTGCGCGAGCGGAACATGTCGGTCGGCCTGTACGCGCTCGACGCGGGCGAGCATGATCCACAGAAGCCGCACAACCAGGACGAGGTCTACTTCATTGTGAGCGGCCGTGCCGCGATCACCGTCGGCCTGGAGACCACGCAGGTGGCGCGTGGCAGCGTGGTGTACGTGCCGGCCGGCGTCGCCCACAAGTTCCACCACATCAGCGAGGACCTGCGGGTGCTGGTGGTGTTCTCTCCGCCCGAGAGCTGACCTGGCACCCCGGGATTCCCTAGGGGATCGATCAGGGGAGGACAAGGGCTGCGAGGCCCCCGCTGCGCCCCCTCGCGGCCCTAGCATCGAGTGCAGGACATCAGAAGGATCCGGTACCGACAGGACCGGACATCGACGGACCCGGCACAGCGGCGGGCGAAGCAGTAAGGACAAGGGCGATGCGAGAGATCTTCACGGGGCTGCCGTGGTGGGTGAAGTGGATCGCGGTGCCTGTCATCGCCCTGGTCGTGTTCGGCGGGCTGATAGCCAGCGTCGTCGGCTTCGTCATCGGGCTGCTGTTCAAGCTGCTGGTCTTCGTGGCACTGGTCGGTGGACTCATCTACGTCGTACGCAAGTTCACCTCGAGCTCGTCCTCACGCAGCGACTGGTGAGCACGGTGGGAGCCGGTGAGCGGTAACAGGAATCACCGGTTCCCTCGGGCGAGGGAAGTTTTCCGGACGGGCCGACTGTGAGCGGTGGCAGACGGTTAAAGTCCGGAATTCGACGCGGGGCGTACGAACCCCGCGAGCGGCGCACACCCCCTCCCGTGTTCCCCCCGCACGGGCTGCCCCCTCGCATCGGGAGTAACCCTTGGCCACGGCTGACACCGCACCGGCAGACCCCCACGCACCTCCCACAGCCGTCCTGACCCCGGGCACCCGCATCAGACCCCCGGAACAGCCCGGCCCCCGGGAGCGACAGCCCCGGCAGCAGACAGCGGCTCCTGAGGAGCAGCCGCACTCCGCGACGCTCATCGGATCCGTTCAGCGCGCCATGCGCCTCCTCGAATCGGTCGCCGAGCATCCGCACGGCGCCCCCGCCAAGCAGCTGGCCCGCGAGACCGGCCTGGCGCTGCCCACGGCCTACCACCTGCTGCGCACCCTCGTGCACGAGGGCTATCTGCGCCGCGACAAAGGGTTGTTCTTCCTCGGGGAGGCCGCTGAGCGGCTGAGCAGCAGCGGGGCCCGGCAGAAACGTCGCAGCACGGTCGTCGAGACACTCGCGACCTGGCGCGACGCCATCGGCGTACCCGTGTACTACGCGATGTACCAGGACGGCGAGATCGAAGTCATGTGTGTCTCCGACACCCCGGGCAATCCGGCGGTCGAGGAGTGGGCCGACTTCCGCGAGACCGGGCATGCGCACGCCATCGGGCAGTGCCTGCTGTCCCAACTCGACGAGGGCGCCCGCCGCGACCATCTCGATCGCTATCCCGTGCAGCCCATCACCCCGTACACCGTGCGGGACGACCACACGCTGCTGCGGCGGCTGGAACGCACGCGGCGGACGCAGCCGGTGACGGAGCGGCAGGAGTACGCGCTGGGGACCGTGTGTGCGGCGATTCCGATCACCGTGGGCACCACGGCCGCGACGATGGCCATCTCGCTGCCCTCCCATCAAGCCGATCGGCTGCTGCCCGCGGTGCGGCAGTTGCAGGGTGAGATCGGGCGGCTCCTGGGCTCGCTGGCGATCTCTATCAGCATCTGAAAACTCACTCCTTGTGATCTGTCGTGTACGTTCAGCAAGATGCCTTCAGTGCCGGGGGGCCATTCCCGGCCGGACGATGGCAAATGACGGGACAGGCGATGCGCGAGTCCGTACAGGCAGAGGTCATGATGAGCTTTCTCGTGTCCGAGGAGCTCTCCTTCCGTATCCCGGTGGAGTTGCGCTACGAGACCGATGATCCCTATGCCGTGCGGCTGACGTTCCATCTGCCCGGCGACGCCCCCGTGACCTGGGCGTTCGGGCGGGAGCTGCTGATCGACGGGGTGGGTCGGCCGTGCGGAGAGGGGGACGTTCGTGTCTCACCCGCCGAACACGACACGCTCGGCGACGTCCTGATCCGGCTTCAGGTCGGGGGCGATCAGGCCGTGTTCCGTTCTTCAGCGGCACCGCTCGTGGCCTTTCTCGACCGCACCGACAAGCTGGTGCCGCTGGGCCAGGAGGGCGCCCTCGCCGACTTCGACGCCCACCTCGACGAGGCGCTGGACCGCATCCTGGCGGAGGAGCAGAGCGCGGGGTGAAGGGTGCGGGGGGCGGCGGTGATGCAACGGTTCGCCGGGGCTGGGCAGCCTTGCAGGAACGCTTTTGCGAGGCGGGCCGAAGCGAGCGATTGCGGGTTCGGATGTCGCCAGTGGTGAGCGGCTCCCAGTGGCCGCTCCCCTCACCGCTTGCGGCGTCGCCCCTTCCCGCCTCGTGCCGGAGCCGCGACAGTCGCGCCGGACGGAGCGGCCTGCTCTTCTCCCTGGCGGTCAGCCGAGACCATCAGCGCCGCGAGCGCCGTGGTGACCGGCACCGACGCGACCAGGCCGATCGAGCCCACCAGCGTGCGTACGATCTCCTCCGCGACCAACTCGCTGTTGGCGACGGTGCCGACGCTGCTCTGCGCGATCGAGAAGAGCAGCAGCAGCGGCAGCGCGGCGCCCGCATAGGCGAGAACGAGCGTGTTGACCACCGATGCGATGTGGTCGCGGCCGATGCGGATGCCCGCGCGGTACAGCCCGCGCCAGCCCATCGTCGGGTTGGCCTCGTGCAGCTCCCAGACCGCTGACGTCTGCGTGACCGTCACGTCGTCGAGCACACCGAGTGAACCGATGATGATGCCGGCGAGCAGGAGACCACTCATGTCGATCGACGGATAGAGGCCGTGGATCAGACCGGTGTTGTCATCCGTGTTGCCGGTGAGCGCGGCCCAGTCGATGAACAGTGAGCCCAGGATGCCGATCAGCAACAGCGAGATGAGGGTGCCGAGCACCGCCACCGAGGTTCTCGCGGACAGGCCGTGGCACAGGTACAGGGCGACCAGCATGATGGCGCTCGACCCGATCACCGCCACGACCAGTGGGTTCGAGCCCTGCAGGATGGCGGGCAGGATGAAGAAGTTCAGCACCAGGAAGCTGATGGCCAGCGCGACCAGTGCCATGACACCCCGCAACCGTCCGACGACCACGACGGCGAGGGCGAAGATCCCGGCAAGGACCATCATCGGAAGACGACGGTTCACATCGGTGACCGAGTACTGCAAGTCCTTGGGTGCGGAAGGCTCGTAGGCGACGACGACCTTCTGGCCCTCGTCCAGCTGCCGCGACTGGTCCGGCTGCACGATCTCGGTGAACGTACGGCCCTTGTCCTTGCCCGTGTCGACCCGGATCGTCGCCTTCTTGCAGGTGCCGTTCGCCTGCTGCTGCGCCGAGGAACCCTCCGCGGTGGAGGTGTCACCGGTGGGGGTCTCACCCGAGGCGTTGACGTCCTTGCAGCTGACCTCGACCACCTTGGTGACCGTGGCCTGTTGGGTCTGCCGGTCGAAGCCGACCCCGGTGCGCTCGTGCGGCGGCGCTCCGCCGGGCCACAGCACTGCGAGGCCTACGACCACGGCCGCGGCGAACGGGATGAGGATCGCCGCGATGATCTTGCGCAGATGCTGGGAGACGGGCGCCGCGGGACCGTGACTGTGCGAGTGGCCATGCTCGCCACCGCCGCCGCCCCCGGGTCCGTGTCCGCCCCCGCCGCCGTGACCGTGGCCGCCACCGGCACCCGAACTCTGGTCGGGTCCGGCGGCGGAGGCGGGCCCGTGCTCATGCCAGTCGCCCGATCTGGTGCCGGCTCCAGTCTCGCGACCGCCGCCGGAAACAGGTCCGCTTCCACGGCTGTTGCCGTTCGCGGGGCCGCCTCCGGAGCCGGGGCCGCGAGGCGGCTCGGGCGGTGGGTACGGGGACTGATGTGTCGTGGTCACCGCCCGATCATCGCAAGAACGGCCGGGGCCCACTGTTCAGCGCGCCCGAATTGACGCTAGCGTGTAGGCACCTTTGTACACGCGGGAGCTCGGAGCACCGGGCTGAGAGGGCGCTGACCTCCGTCTTCGCAATGTTTCACGTGGAACGTCATCGGAATCGAGTGATGTTCCCCATGAAACGTCGACAGACGGAAACCGCTGCGTCGACCGCTGAACCTGTTACCGGGTAATGCCGGCGTAGGGAGTAGGTCTCATGACCATCAAGGACACACGCACGCCTGCCTCCACGCAGAACGCGACGGACACTCCGTCGCCGACTCCGACCAACGGGGAGGCCGGGAAGTCCATCGGCTGGCACAAGGCGTACATCGAGGGCTCACGCCCTGATCTGCGCGTGCCGGTCCGCCAGGTGCATCTCACCAACGGGCAGTCGGTCACGCTGTACGACACCTCCGGCCCGTACACCGATCCGCTCGTCGACACCGACGTCCGCCGGGGACTGGCCCCGCTGCGAGAGAACTGGATCATCGCCCGCGGCGACACCGAGGAGTACGCGGGCCGTCCCGTCCGTCCCGAGGACGACGGCATCAAGCACACCTCACCGCGCGGCGGCCTGCGCAACCTCGACGCGGTCTTCCCCGGACGGCCACGTCAGCCGCGCCGCAGCCGCGACGACAAGGCCGTCACCCAACTCGCCTACGCGCGCCGGGGCGAGATCACGCCCGAGATGGAGTTCGTGGCCGTCCGGGAGGGGGTTTCGCCCGAGGTGGTCCGTGAGGAGATCGCGGCGGGCCGGGCCGTGCTGCCCGCGAACGTCAACCACCCGGAGATCGAGCCGATGATCATCGGCAAGCGATTCCTGGTGAAGGTCAACGCCAACATCGGCAACTCCGCGGTGACGTCCTCCATCGAGGAGGAGGTCGAGAAGATGACCTGGGCGACCCGCTGGGGCGCCGACACGGTCATGGACCTGTCCACCGGCCGCAATATCCACACGACCCGTGAGTGGGTACTGCGCAACTCCCCCGTCCCCATCGGCACGGTCCCCCTCTACCAGGCCCTGGAGAAGGTCGACGGCCGCGCCGAGGAGCTGACCTGGGAGATCTACAAGGACACGGTCATCGAACAGGCCGAACAGGGCGTGGACTACATGACCGTCCACGCCGGCGTCCGCCTGCCGTTCGTACCGCTCACCGCCAACCGCAAGACCGGCATCGTCTCGCGCGGCGGCTCGATCATGGCGGCGTGGTGCCTGGCGCACCACAAGGAATCGTTCCTCTACGAGAACTTCGAGGAACTCTGCGAAATCCTCGCCGCCTACGACGTCACGTACTCGCTGGGCGACGGACTGCGGCCCGGCTCCATCGCGGACGCCAACGACGAGGCGCAGTTCGCGGAACTCCGGACTCTCGGGGAACTCAACCAGATCGCGAAGCGTTTCAACGTACAGACCATGATCGAGGGCCCGGGGCATGTCCCGATGCACAAGATCAAGGAGAACATCGACCTTCAGCAGGAGATCTGCGATGAAGCTCCGTTCTATACGCTCGGCCCGCTGACGACGGACGTCGCGCCGGCGTACGACCACATCACTTCCGGCATCGGTGCCGCGATGATCGCCTGGTGGGGCACGGCCATGCTCTGCTATGTCACGCCCAAGGAGCACTTGGGCCTGCCCAACCGTGACGACGTCAAGACCGGCGTCATCACCTACAAGATCGCCGCCCACGCAGCCGACCTCGCCAAGGGGCACCCCGGTGCACAGGAGTGGGACGACGCGCTGTCCGACGCGCGCTTCGAGTTCCGGTGGGAGGACCAGTTCAACCTCGCCCTCGACCCGGACACGGCCCGGGAGTTCCACGACGAGACCTTGCCGGCCGAGCCGGCCAAGACGGCTCACTTCTGCTCGATGTGCGGGCCGAAGTTCTGCTCGATGAAGATCTCACAAGACATCCGCCGCGAGCACGGCAGCACCAAGTCGGAGATCGAGGAGGGTATGGCGCAGAAGTCGAAGGAGTTCGCTGACGCGGGCAACCGTGTGTATCTGCCGATCGCGAACTGACGTCGGCGTCCGGAACAGGCCGTCCGCAGCCCCGTGTTCGGCTTGCGCTCCCCTCCGTGGGGGCGCAAGCCGAGGGGCGTCAGGCCGGAGCGGGCCTACTCCGGCTGGTGCTCCGGGCCTCCGAAATCCGGGCTGGTGTAGTCCGGGCTGCTGAAGCTCGGGCGATGGCCCGGGGCGGAGCCTTCGTCGGGGCTGCTGAAGCCCGGGCGGTTGTAGCCGAGATGCGGCATGCGGCTGGGGGTCGCCTGGGGTGCCGTGCGGTGCAGTGCCGCGGCGGCGCCGGGCTCGGCCAGTGCTTCTCGCAGGAACGGCAGGATGCCGCGTTCCAGCAGGGCCTCGCGCCAGGCTTCCCTGGCCCTGGCCACCTCCCCGCCCAGCTTGCCGTGAGGGCCGGTTTCGAGCGAGGGCCTGTTGCGCAGGGCAGTGATCAGCAGCCCGACGGCGGCGACAAGGATCGCGACCGCCGTCACGGCGCCGAACACCCATCCGGTGGTCAGCATGGTCTGGGCGAACTTCGGTACGGGGTCCAGCATCTTCAGGATGTAGCCCACGAGCAGGAAGATCGCCGCTGCGGTTCCGGCGAGGACGGGTGCCAGGACCGCGACGACGGCGACGGCGCCCGCGCCGGCGGTCTCGGCGACCTCGCCCATGGTGGCGGCGAGCCCCACCGTGTTCGTGGCCGGCTCCGTGGAACCGGACTCGCGGACGGACGACGGGGTGGACGGCGCCGGCTGGCGCAGTTCCTCGCGGACCTTCACGTAGTGCTGGTACTCGGTGGCCGCCGCCGCGGTGATGAGTGCGGAGGCGTTGAGAGCCATGGTGCGCAGCTGTTCGGGGTTGAGCCGCTGTCCGACAGCGGTCAGTTCAGGGCGGTGTGGGGCGGAGCGCAGCGCCTCATCGAGGATCCGCTCGTATTCCTGGCGGTCCTCGCTCAGCAGGTGCTGCGGAACGCTGTTCATGTGCATCCCCCGATGCTCCGTAGGGCTTGGGGCTCGCACGCTGACGAGCCGTATGGCAGAAACGGAGGGGAGCCTGCTACGGATAAGCCGATGGTAGAGCGGTGACGGCACACGGTGACAGGGGGTTTCCAAAAATTGCCACTTGGCCTGCGCCGTCTCCGGCAGTACCTCCGTGCCGGGACGCCTGCCCTGTGAACGTTCAGATATCCAGCGGAAGTTGCTGGACCAGCAGCTTTCCGGCCATGGTCACTCCGCCGTCCATCGCGATGGCGAGCCCGTCGGCGTAGACGTGCGGTCCCTCGACATGGGGACCGGTCTCGTCCTCGCCGTCCTCGGAGCCGACTTCGCCGAGGAGGTACGGAATGGGGCTGTGGCCGTGAACGATGCGGGTGCCGCCGTACGTATCGAGCAGTGAACGCACATGGTCGGCGCCGCCCTCGTCGCGGAAGGAGAAGCGCTTGGTGAACTTGCGGAAGAGATCCCAGACTTCGTCGGCGTCGTTGCGTGTGAGCGTCTCGCGGACGGTGTCGTTGACCGCCTCGATCGAGTCGCCGTAGTCGAGATAGGCGGTGGTGTCCGAGTGGACGAGCAGATGGCCGTCGACCTCTTCCATGGCGTCCAGCCGGGCCATCCACTGCAGGTGATGGTCCTGGAGACGGTCCATGTCGGTCTTCTGGCCGCCGTTGAGCAGCCAGGCGGCCTGGAAGGTGGCCGTGCCCGCGCCGGAGTTGACGGGAGTGTCGCCGAACCGCTTGGCGCCGATGAGGAGCAGCTCGTGGTTGCCCATGAGGGCCTTGCAGTAGCCGCCCGCCGCGGCGGCCTCGGCGGACAGCCGCATCACCAGGTCGATGACGCCGATGCCGTCCGGGCCGCGGTCGGTGAAGTCGCCGAGGAACCACAGCCGGGTGGTGCCGGCGCACCAGTTGCCCCCGGTGTCGATGAGGCCCTTCTCCCGGAGGGCGGCCACCAACTCGTCGAGATAGCCGTGGACGTCTCCGACGACGTACAGCGCACCGGGCCCGGCAGTCGACTGCGGGGCCGGCTCGGGTACGGGGTCGACGGTCACCTGAAGCGTGTCACCGCGGTTGATCACGGGCAGGTCGCGTTGCGTGGGTGTGTAGCCGTCCGGGTGGTCCACAGGCTCCTCGACGGGGCTGACGGCCTCGCCGGGGTGCATGTTGTGGACGTACAGACCGGTCTCGTGGACATACGCGGGTACCCGGAAGTCGCGCAACGTCGCCGTCCGCTCCACCTCGGGTCCCTGACCGGCCCCCTGAGTCATCGACCCCTCCACCATCGCGCCGCAGCTGCACCGCATCGGACTGCCTGGTCGCAGCGGCCCGCGGTGTCGTGGGCCCATCATAGGAATGCGGATCGCGCCATGTGATGACCCAGGGGTGGTGAATCAGCGCAAGACTCCAGTTCATCGCGGCTTTCGCCCCGATTGGGCCGGGCTTTGCCCGCTGGGCGACCGCCCTTGTCCTACTCCTTCTTGGGCGACCGCGGCGGGCTGACGGTCGTCCGCGGCGGCCGTCGCTGGGACGAAGTGCGCACGATCAGCTCGGTCGGTATCACCTGCTCGACCGGTTGGTCCGACTCGGCCCCCTCGATGGCGTCGATGAGGAGCTGGACCACCGCCGTGCCGATGCGGCGCGGCTTCAGGGAGAGCGTGGTGACGGGCGGCTCGGTGTTGGCGTACACGGTGGACTCGCTGCAGCAGACCAGAAGCAGGTCGTCCGGTACGCGCAACCCGTAGCGCCGGGCGGCGGCGAGCAGGTCGGTGCCGTTCGGGTCGAACAGGCCGTAGACGGCGTCGGGCCGATCGGGGCGGGCGAGCAGCCGGTCGGCGGCGACGGCGCCCGCGCAGGGATCGTGCGCCGGGTAGGCCTCGTACACCGGATCCTGTCCGACCCGTTCACACCAGCGCAGATACGCCGTCGTCGACAGATGGGTGTACGTGTCCGTCGACGTCCCGGTCAGCAGGCCGATGCGGCGGGCGCCGGCGTCGGCCAGGTGGTCGAGGATGCCCATGACCGCGGCCTCGTGGTCGTTGTCCACCCACGCGGTGACCGGCAGCGACCCGGCCGGGCGGCCGTCGGAGACGACCGGTAAACCCTGCCGGACCAGCTCGCTGACGACCGGGTCCTGGTCGGACGGATCGATCACGACCGTGCCGTCCAGGGCGACGTTCGACCACACGTCGTGGCGGGAGGTCGCGGGGAGGATCACGAGGGCGTAGCCGCGGGCGAGCGCGGCCGAGGTGGCGGCTCTGGCCATCTCGGCGAAGTACGCGAACTCGGTGAAGGTGAAAGGTTCATCCCCGTATGTCGTCACGGTCAGGCCGATCAGTCCGGACTTGCCGGTACGGAGGGTTCGGGCCGCGGCCGATGGGCGATAACCCAGTCGGTCGGCGACCTCGCGGACATGGCGTCGGGTGGCGTCCGGGAGCCGGCCCTTGCCGTTGAGGGCATCGGAGACGGTCGTGATGGAGACTCCGGCGGCGGCGGCTACGTCTCTGATGCCTGCCCGGCCCGGCCGACTGCCTCGACGTGAGGTTTCCGCGCGGCTCACCTGGTGCTTCCCTGCTGCTGTCATGGCGAGCCGATAGTAGGGCTCATGCGGTGGGGTAGTGCGGACGCATATGCACCCGTTGACAGGCACGTTTCTGCAAGGTCATAGGCCGTCAATTTCCTTGGAAAGGAAGGGGGTTGGGCGCTTCCACGCCAGCACGTAACTTGTCGGGGTGTGCATACCTGCCAAGTAGCCGATGTTTCGAAGAGGTCTCAACTCACCTTCACGGGTGATGCGCGCCACCGCGCGAGCCACCGGCGCATAGATATATGTGTGAGCGCCCCAGAAATTCGCACACCTTCGTACAGTGATGCCCCTGATGTCAGTGGGGCAGATGGGATCAGCGCCTCCCGGCGGTACGAGGTGGCCGCCACCCCATACGCAGCGGCGCCGAATCCTCATAAGGTGAGAAGCATTGGAAGCCGGCGGCGGTCAGAGGCCGCCGGTGGTCGCGAGGAGGACTGCGGTGAGCGAGACCAGCCCCAAGCTGCGCGCCGAGCTGGAGGGTATCCCCACCTACAAGCCGGGGCGGGCTGCTGCCGCCGGCGGTCCGGTGGCGTACAAGCTGTCCTCCAACGAGAACCCCTATCCGCCGCTGCCCGGTGTGATGGAGAGCGTGACGGCCGCCGCCTCGTCGTTCAACCGCTACCCGGACATGGCCTGCACGGGCCTGATGAACGAGCTGTCCGATCGGTTCGCGGTCCCCGTCACCCATCTGGCCACCGGCACCGGCTCGGTCGGCGTCGCCCAGCAGCTGATCCAGTCCACCGCCGGCCCCGGCGACGAGGTGATCTACGCCTGGCGGTCCTTCGAGGCGTACCCGATCATCACGCAGGTCAGCGGCGCCACCTCGGTGCAGGTGCCGCTCACGCCGGGCGATGTGCACGACCTGGACGCGATGGCGGACGCCATCACCGACCGGACGCGGCTGGTCTTCGTCTGCAATCCCAACAACCCGACGGGCACGGTCGTACGGCGGGCCGAGCTGGAGCGCTTCCTGGACCGGGTGCCGAGCGATGTGCTCGTGGTGCTGGACGAGGCGTACCGGGAGTTCATCCGTGATGCCGAGGTGCCGGACGGTGTGGAGCTGTACCGTCACCGGCCGAATGTCTGTGTGCTGCGGACGTTCTCGAAGGCGTACGGTCTGGCCGGGCTGCGTGTCGGGTTCGCGATCGCGCATGAGCCGGTGGCGGCGGCGCTGCGCAAGACGGCCGTGCCGTTCGGTGTGAGCCAGATCGCGCAGGACGCGGCGATCGCCTCACTGCGTGCCGAGGACGAACTGCTCGGCCGGGTCGGCTCGCTGGTGTGCGAGCGCACGCGTGTGGTCGACGGGCTGCGCGCCCAGGGCTGGACCGTGCCCGAGACTCAGGCCAACTTCGTGTGGTTGCGGCTGGGGGAGCGCACGGTCGCGTTCGCGGCGGCGTGTGAGCAGGCGGGTGTCGTCGTCCGGCCGTTCCCGGGCGAGGGCGTGCGGGTGACGGTCGGCGAGACCGAGGGGAACGACATCTTTCTGAAGGTGGCCGAAGGGTTCCGCAAGGAGCTGTAGCGGGACACAGGGAGCGCCGGCCGCGTCGCGGCCGGCTGTGTCGTGTCAGATACGGGTGCTGGCCGCCTCGTCCGGCTCGAGCTGCTGCGGCGCGTCGTCGCGTCGTGGCAGCAGGAGCGGGGTGGCCAGCAGCAGGAGACCGGCGATGGCGATCGCGGTGCGGGTGCCGGTGACGGCGGCCAGCAGGCCCCATACGGCGGTCATGGTCGCGGTGGTGGCCTTGCCGGTGATCGACCACGCCATCAGGGTGCGGGCGACGCGGTCCTTGGGGGTCCGGTCGAGCCGGTAGGTGGCGACCACCGGGCTGAACACCCCGATGCAGATGATCAGCCCGAACTCGACGACCATGACGAGGACGAGCCCGGCTGTGCCAGGGCCGACGAAGGCCAGTCCGAGCGGCCAGCAGGCGCGCAGCGCCCCGGCGGTGAGCATGATCCGGTGTCGGCCGAACCGGGCGACCAACGGGCGGGCCAGCCGCGAGCCGATCAGGCCGCCGGTGCAGGGCACCGCGAAAGCGAGGGCGTACTGCCACGGTGCGAAGCCGAGCGGGCCGAGCATGAGGACGGCCAGAAGCGGCGCCGGCGCCATGATCAGGCTGTTGACCAGGACCGAGTTGAAGAACAGTGGGCGCAGCGTGGAGTGGCCGAGGATGTAGCGCCAGCCGTCGAGGAGGTCGCCTGCGCGCAGCCGTGGTCCCTCCTCACGTACGGGGCGGGGCTCCTTGCCGCCCACCGCGCGGATCCCCAGTGCGGAGAGCAGGTAGCTCACCGCATCGGCCGTCACGGTCGTCACCGGCCCGAACAGGCCCACCGCGGCCCCGCCGAGTGGTGGGCCCAGCATGGTGGCGGTCCAGGTCGTGGACTCGAAGCGGCCGTTCGCAACCAGCAGGTCCTGTGGCTGTACGAGGCTCTTCAGGAAGGCCCCGCTCGCCGAGATGAAGGCGATGTCGGCCACTGCGACGACGACCGACACCACCACGAGCTGGGCGAAGGTGAGCAGGCCGAGCGCGTACGCGGCGGGGATGCTCAACAGCGCGGTGAACCGCACCAGGTCCATCGCGATCATCACCGGCCGTTTGCGGCGGAACTCCACCCAGGGACCGAGCGGGACCGCTACGACCGCCCCCACGGCCAGCCCCGCGGCAGCCAGCAGCGCCACCTCCGTCGGACCGGCGTCCAGGACGAGGATGGCGATCAGGCGGAAGGCGTCGAAGGCGAAGAAGGTGCCGAAGGTGCTGACCGCGTAGGACGCCCAGAGCCACTCGAACCGCCGATCGAGCATGCCCCGGACCTCCTCGCTCGAGGCTCGAACGGCCTCGCCTTGACCGGCGCCATCCAAGCGTGGGGCCGACGGGTGGGCAAACGAGATAGTCAACGACTGTCGCCTGTCGGCCACTCCTACGTCGGCCCGCGAGATCGGTGTGGGTGTTTCACGTGGAACAGAGACGGCGAGAGGGGACCCCCTTGCGGAGATCGAAAGTGGGTGCGTCATAATTGCTTGTGAATGTGAACGCGTTCACAAGCGTGTCCCAGTTCAACCCGAGATGTACGGAACAAGCGGGGCAAGCTGCCGCTGTGACCACGGCGACGTAAGGAGACTGACGACGTGGACCTGGCTCTGGCGCCGGAGACTTTGGCGCGATGGCAGTTCGGCATCACCACCGTCTACCACTTCCTGTTCGTCCCCCTGACAATCTCGCTGGCCGCCCTCACGGCCGGACTGCAGACCGCCTGGGTGCGCACGGAGAAGGAGAAGTATCTCAGGGCGACCAAGTTCTGGGGAAAGCTCTTCCTGATCAACATCGCGATGGGGGTGGTCACCGGCATCGTGCAGGAGTTCCAGTTCGGCATGAACTGGTCCGACTACTCCCGCTTCGTCGGTGACGTCTTCGGCGCCCCACTCGCCTTTGAGGCCCTGATCGCGTTCTTCTTCGAGTCGACCTTCATCGGCCTGTGGATCTTCGGCTGGGACAAGCTTCCGAAGAAGATCCACCTGGCCTGCATGTGGATGGTCTCGATCGGCACCATCCTGTCCGCGTACTTCATCCTCGCGGCCAACTCCTGGATGCAGCACCCGGTCGGCTACAAGATCAACGAGGCGAAGGGACGGGCCGAGCTCACCGACTTCTGGCTGGTGCTGACCCAGAACACCGCGCTCGCCCAGGCCTTCCACACGCTCTCCGCCGCCTTCCTCACCGGCGGTGCCTTCATGGTCGGCATCTCCGCCTTCCATCTGCTACGCAAGAAGCACATCCGTGAGATGAAGACCTCGCTGCGGCTCGGCCTGGTCACCGTCGCGATCGGCGGTCTGCTCACCGCCATCAGCGGCGACACGCTCGGCAAGATCATGTACGAGCAGCAGCCGATGAAGATGGCCGCGGCCGAGGCGCTGTGGGACGGCGAGGCGCCGGCCCCCTTCTCGGTCTTCGCCTACGGCGATGTGGAGAAGGGCCACAACAAGGTCGCCATCGAGATCCCGGGCCTGCTGTCCTTCCTGGCCAAGGACGACTTCACCTCGTACGTCCCCGGCATCAACGACGTCCAGAAGGCCGAGCAGGAGCAGTTCGGGCCCGGCGACTACCGGCCCAACATCCCGGTCGCCTACTGGGGCTTCCGCTGGATGATCGGGTTCGGCATGACCTCCTTCACCATCGGCCTGATCGGACTGTGGCTGACCCGCAAGAAGTTCCTGCTGCCAAAGCACCTGCGGGTGGGCGATGACGAGGTGCCGCATCTCGTGCTGTTCCGGAAGAAGCCGCTCGGCCCGACGCTCACCAAGTGGTACTGGCGCATCGCCATCTGGACCCTGGCCTTCCCGCTGATCGCCAACTCCTGGGGCTGGATCTTCACCGAGATGGGCCGCCAACCATGGGTCGTGTACGGCGTCCTGCAGACCCGTGACGCGGTCTCCCCCGGCGTCTCCCAGGGCGAGGTCATCACCTCGATGGTCGTCTTCACCACCCTGTACGCGATTCTCGCCGTCATCGAGGTCAAGCTGCTCGCGAAGTACATCAAGGCCGGCCCGCCCGAACTCACCGAGGCCGACCTGAACCCGCCCACGAAGATCGGCGGCGACTCCCGTGACGCCGACAAGCCGATGGCCTTCTCGTACTAGGCCGAGGGAGCTGCACAGTCATGGAACTTCACGACGTCTGGTTCGTCCTCATCGCCGTCCTGTGGACCGGCTACTTCTTCCTGGAGGGGTTCGACTTCGGGGTCGGCATCCTCACCAAGCTGCTGGCCCGGGACCGGCCCGAGCGGCGGGTGCTGATCAACACCATCGGGCCCGTCTGGGACGGCAACGAGGTGTGGCTGCTCACGGCGGGCGGCGCGACCTTCGCCGCCTTCCCCGAGTGGTACGCCACGCTCTTCTCCGGCTTCTATCTGCCGCTGCTGCTCATTCTGGTCTGCCTGATCGTGCGAGGCGTCGCCTTCGAGTACCGGGCGAAGCGGCCCGAGGAGTACTGGCAGCGCAACTGGGAGACCGCGATCTTCTGGACCTCTCTGATTCCCGCGTTCCTGTGGGGAGTGGCCTTCGGCAACATCGTGGGGGGCGTGAAGATCGACCAGGACTTCAACTACGCCGGTACCGTCTGGGACCTGCTCAACCCGTACGCCCTGCTCGGCGGTCTGGTGACCCTGACCCTGTTCACCTTCCACGGTGCGGTGTTCACGGCACTCAAGACGGTCGGGGACATCCGGGTGCGGGCACGGAAGCTGGCGCTGCAAGTCGGCCTCGTCACCGCTGTGTTGGCGTCCGTCTTCCTGCTCTGGACGCAGGTCGACAGTGGTGACGGTCAGAGCCTGGTCGCTCTGATCGTGGCACTCGCCTCGCTGGTCGCGGCGCTGATGGCGAATCAGGCGGGTCGTGAAGGCTGGTCGTTCGCCCTGTCGGGGATCACGATCGTGGCCACTGTGGCGATGCTCTTCCTGTCGCTTTTCCCGGACGTCATGCCGTCCTCCCTCAATGAGGACTGGAGCCTCACGGTCACGAACGCCTCGTCGAGCCCGTACACGCTGAAGATCATGACTTGGTGCGCGGCGATCGCGACGCCGATCGTGGTCCTCTACCAGTCGTGGACGTACTGGGTGTTCCGCAAGCGGATCGGTACGCAGCACATCGCCGGCGACGCTGCTGCCGGGGCAGCGCACTGAGTCCGCATTGGGGCATGTTTCACGTGAAACATGCCCCATGAGACCTCGTGAGAAGAGGGTGTGTTTCACGTGAAACCGATCGATCCGCGACTGCTCCGCTACGCCCGCGCCACCCGGCTCTTTCTGCTGTCTGTCGTCGGCCTGGGCGCTGTCGGAGCGGTGCTGGTCATCGCGCAGGCCATGCTCATCGCCGAGGTAGTGGTCGGTGCGTTCCAGCACAGGCTGTCGGTCGGTGAACTCAGCACTCCCTTGCTGCTGTTGGTGGCCGTCGCTCTCGGTCGCGCCACTGTCGCCTGGCTCACGGAGCTGGCCGCCCATCGGGCGAGTGCGGCGGTGAAATCGGAGCTGCGGCGGCGGCTGCTGGAACGGGCCGGGGCGTTGGGTCCTGGCTGGCTGAGCGGACAGCGGACCGGCTCGCTGGTCGCCCTTGCCACCCGTGGAGTCGACGCCCTCGACGACTACTTCTCGCGCTATCTACCGCAGTTGGGGTTGGCCGTTGTCGTCCCTGTAGCGGTGCTGGCCCGCATCGTCACCGAAGACTGGGTCTCTGCCGCGATCATCGTCGGCACCCTGCCGCTCATCCCGATCTTCATGATGCTGATCGGCTGGGCCACGCAGTCCCGGATGGACCGTCAGTGGCAGCTACTGTCCCGGCTGTCCGGGCACTTCCTGGACGTCGTCGCGGGGCTGCCCACCCTGAAGGTGTTCGGGCGGGCCAA
The DNA here is from genome assembly GCF_036014015.1 of Streptomyces sp. NBC_00457. Classification (NCBI taxonomy): domain Bacteria; kingdom Bacillati; phylum Actinomycetota; class Actinomycetes; order Kitasatosporales; family Streptomycetaceae; genus Streptomyces; species Streptomyces sp. NBC_00457. The sequence continues at coordinate 5,593,951 of NZ_CP107905.1, forward strand.
GGTGCAGGCCGACTCGATCCGGCGCATCACCGGCGAGTACCGGCAGGCGACCATGCGCACCCTGCGGATCGCCTTCCTCTCCTCCTTCGCTCTGGAGTTGCTCGCCACGATCTCCGTGGCCCTGGTCGCGGTGACGATCGGCATGCGGCTCGTCCACGGCGAGATGGACCTCTACATCGGTCTGGTCATCCTGGTGCTCGCACCTGAGGCCTATCTGCCGCTGCGACAGGTGGGGGCGCAGTACCACGCGGCGGCGGAGGGGCTTGCGGCCGCCGAGGAGATCTTTGCGGTGCTGGAGACGCCGGTGCCGGCGTCGGGAACCGCTGCCGTGCCGACCGGGCCATTGCGCTTCGAGGGCGTCACCGTCCGGTACCCCGGCCGGTCCATGGACGCCGTGTCCGAGGCGTCCTTCGCCGTCGAGTCCGGAGAGACGGTCGCACTCGTCGGGCCGAGCGGCGCGGGCAAGTCGACGCTGCTGCACGTCCTGCTGGCGTTCGTACGACCCACTGAGGGACGTGTGTTGCTCGGGGGAGTCGATCTCACCGAGGTCGACCTCGAGGAGTGGCGGTCGCGGATCGCCTGGGTGCCGCAGCGGCCCCATCTGTACGCCGGGACGATCGCCGAGAACGTACGGCTGGCGCGTCCCGACGCGGACGACACAGACGTACGGCAGGCGCTTCGGGATGCAGGAGCCCTGCAGTTCGTGGACGCGCTGCCCGAAGGTCTGGACACCTTGCTCGGCGAGGACGGGGCCGGGCTGTCCGCCGGTCAGCGGCAGCGGCTCGCGCTCGCCCGTGCCTTCCTCGCGGACCGGCCTGTGCTGTTGCTCGACGAGCCGACGGCCGCGCTGGACGGGGAGACCGAGGGCGAGGTCGTGGAGGCGGTGCGGCGCCTGGCCGTGGGACGGACAGTGCTGCTCGTGGTGCATCGGCCGGCGTTGCTGAGCGTCGCGGATCGGGTCGTGCGGTTGGAAGAAGTCACGGCCTGCGCTTCTGTGGACGCCGAGGTCGTGTCCAAGGGAGCGGTGGCTCACCGCATCGAGGAAGCAGCGGCGGACGACCTCGTCGCCGAGCCGGAGACGGAGGTCCCGACGACCGCCGGCGGCGTACTCGCCCGCGTCCGCGCCATGGCCCGCGCCCACCGTGGACGTCTCGCCCTCGCCCTGCTGCTCGGAAGCCTCGCTCTCGGGAGTGCCGTCGGGCTCATGGCCACCTCCGGATGGCTCATCTCTCGGGCCTCGCAGCAGCCGCCGGTGCTGTATCTGATGGTCGCGGTGACGGCGACACGGGCCTTCGGCATCGGGCGCGCCGTTTTCCGGTATGCCGAGCGGCTGGTGTCGCACGACGCCGTGCTGCGGATGCTGGCCGATACGCGGGTCGCCGTGTACCGGCGGCTGGAGCGGCTGGCGCCCGCGGGACTGCGCCGGACCCGGCGGGGCGACCTGCTGTCGCGGCTCGTCTCCGACGTGGACGCCCTGCAGGACTACTGGCTGCGCTGGCTGCTGCCCGCCGGTGCCGCCGTCGCCGTGTCCGCCGCCTCGGTCGGATTCACAGCCTGGCTGCTGCCCGAGGCCGGTGTCGCGCTCGCCGTCGGGCTGTTGGCGGCCGGAGCCGGTGTCCCGCTGCTCACCGGAGCCGTCGCCCGGCGAGCGGAGCGCAGACTGGCCCCCGCTCGTGGAGTACTGGCGACCCGGGTGGCCGATCTGCTCACCGGTACCGCCGAGTTGACCGTCGCCGGCGCGCTGCCCGCACGTACCGCCGAGGTACGGCGCGCCGACGGCATGCTCACCCGGATCGCCTCGCGCGCCGCCACCGCCACCGCGCTGGGTGACGGGCTCACCGCGCTCGTCTCCGGCCTGACCGTCGCCGCCACCGCCCTCGTGGGCGCCCAGGCGGTCGCCGACGGTCGCCTCGGTGGCATCGCGATGGCCGTCGTCGTCCTTACGCCGCTGGCCGCCTTCGAGGCCGTGCTCGGCATGCCGCTGGCCGTGCGGTTCCGGCAGCGGGTGCGCAGGAGCGCGGAGCGCGTGTACGACGTACTGGACGCGCCCGAGCCCGTACAAGAGCCGGAGCAGCCCCGGCAGGCGCCCGCATCGCCGTTCCCAGTCGTCGTCAAGGGCCTGGCCGCCCGTCACACGGGGCAGGACCGGGATGCCCTCGCCGGCCTCGACCTGACGCTGGCGGAGGGCCGCCGGATCGCCGTGGTCGGCCCGTCCGGGTCCGGCAAGACGACGCTCGCGCAGGTGCTGCTGCGCTTCCTGGATGCGGACGCGGGCTCGTACACGTTGGGCGGCGTGGATGCGGGCGCACTGGACGGCGACGACGTACGGCGGCTCGTCGGGCTGTGTGCCCAGGACGCACACCTCTTCGACAGCTCGGTGCGGGAGAACCTGCTGCTCGCCAGGAAGGACGCCACCGAGGGCGAACTGCGCGACGCCCTGAAGCGGGCCCGGCTGCTGGACTGGGCCGACAGCCTGCCCGACGGACTCGACACCCTGGTCGGCGAGCACGGGGCGCGGCTGTCCGGCGGGCAGTGGCAGCGGCTCGCGCTGGCCCGTGCACTGCTCGCCGACTTCCCGGTCCTGGTGCTCGACGAGCCCGCCGAGCATCTCGACCTGCCGACGGCGGACGCGCTCACCGCCGATCTGCTGGCCGCCACCGAGGGCCGTACGACACTGCTCATCACGCATCGGCTGGCCGGTCTGGAGACGGTGGACGAGGTGATCGTGCTGGAGGAGGGGCGCGTGGCGCAGCGGGGCACATATGCGGAGCTGGCCGTGGTGAAAGGGCCGCTGCGGAGGATGGCGGAGCGGGAGGCGGAGTCGGAGCTGCTGGTCGGCGTTCACTAGCGGAGAGCTGCTCCGCCGGCGGCTGTACGACGGTGGCGCCGCGCTGAGAGGCCGTTGCCCCGGCCGTGCGTGGGCCGGTGTGCTCCGTCCGCAGCAACACGTCCCCCATGCGTACGACGTGAACAGGCCCACAGCCGCGGGGGCGCGTCACGATCGCTGACATGCGCTCATCTCGCCGTCATCCGCTGGTCGTTCTGGTGCTGCTGTGCGCACTCGCGGCCCTCGTGGCCCGCCCCACCGGCGCCGCGGATCACGCGACGGGCGACGGCTCCTCCGGCATCAGCGCTCAGGTGGCGCGGCTGTACGAGGAAGCGGCGGTGGCGACGCGGCAGTACGAGGCGGTGCGGCAGAAGGCTGAGGCGCAGCGGGACAAGGCCGAGCGGTACGAGGCGCTTCTCGACCGCGAGCGGCGGGAGATCGCCGTGCTCCACAAGGGCCTGGGCCGTATCGCACGCGCCCAGTACCGCACGGGCGGCGGGGTGCCGCTGACCGCGCAGATCATCCTCGCCGACAGCCCGGACGAGCTGATGCGCGGTCAGCGCGTCTTCTCGCAAGCGCAACTGGCCGTCGGCAACGCCCTCGACAAGAGCCGCCGGGCCGAGACGCGGCTGGCCGCGGACGAGGCCACGGCAGCGGCGGCATGGCAGGACCTGGAGCGACGCAACGCCCAACTCGCGCAGTTGAAGGAGGACATCGAGCGGAAGCTGGACGAGGCGCGGCGGCAGTTGCAGGGCCAGGCGGACGCGTCGGTCGCCGCAGGCAGCTGCGGCGGTGCCGCCCGAATCGACCAGCCACAGGTGCGGGGCACGCGCGCGTGGGTCGCGCCCGTGGAGACGTACGAGATGTCCGCGAGCTTCGGCAGCGGCGGAGAGCGGTGGGCGCACCGGCACACCGGGCAGGACTTCGCGGTGCCGATCGGCACACCGGTCCGGTCGGTCGGTAGGGGACGGGTGGTCAGGGTGTCGTGCGGCGGCGCCTTCGGCATGCAGGTCGTGATCGAGCATCCCGGCGGCTACTACTCGCAGTACGGACACCTCGCGTCCGTCACCGTCGACCAGGGCGAGCGAGTCTCCCCCGGGCAGTGGATCGGGCAGTCCGGCAGCACCGGCAACTCCACCGGCCCGCATCTGCACTTCGAGGTACGGATCACACCGGAACTCGGGTCGTCGGTGGATCCGGTGCCGTGGCTGGAAGCGCGCGGGGTCCGGCTGTGACCGCCGCTCGCGCGGAGCGCACGTAAGGGGCGTGCGCCTGGACGACGCCTGTTACAGCCGCTCCGCCAGCATCCGCTCGATCACGACCGCCACCCCGTCCTCGTTGTTGGCGACCGTCCGCCCCGACGCGGCCGCGATCACATCCGGGTGCGCATTGCCCATCGCATACGACTGCCCCGCCCAGGTGAGCATCTCGACGTCGTTCGGCATGTCACCGAATGCGACGACCTCCTCGTGCGAGATACCGCGCTCGGCACAGCACAGGGCGAGCGTGCTGGCCTTGGAGACACCCGGGCCGCTGAGTTCCAGCAGGGCGCTGGGGCTGGACCGGGTGACGTTGGCACGGTCGCCGACGGCGAGGCGGGCGAGGCTCAGGAAAGCATCCGGATCGATCTGGGGGTGGTACGCGAGGATCTTGAGGACCGGCTCATCGGCACCGGGACCGTCCGCGGCCAGCAGCAGCTCAGCCGGCGCCAGGTTGTCCGGGACCTCCATGTGCAGCTTCGGATAGTCCGGCTCCTGGTGGAAGCCATACGTCTGTTCGACCGCGTACACCGTGCCGGGTGCCGCCTCACGCAGCAGTCGTACGGCGTCCAGCGCGTCGGGCCGCGTCAGCTCCCGCACCTTCACGAACCGGTGGGCGCCCGGGCCGCCGTGCAGGTCGACCACCGCGGCGCCGTTTCCGCAGATCGCCAGTCCGTGGCCATGGACGTGGTCACTGACGACGTCCATCCAGCGGGCCGGGCGGCCGGTGACGAAGAAGACCTCGATGCCCGCCTCCTCGGCGGCGGCCAGAGCGGCGACCGTACGCGGGGAGACCGACTTGTCGTCGCGCAGCAGGGTGCCGTCGAGATCGGTTGCGATCAGGCGCGGCGGGACGGTGGTGGCCGGGGTCTCGGGCTGTCTGGTCGCTGAGGTCACCCGGCCATTCTCCCGCATATGCCTGCACGGCCGTGCGGGACTCCGCACATGTGAGTGGTGACGGCTCTCACCTGCACCCCAGCGCCCCTGCGTCCACGAGCCCTCGCTGTCGCGGCGACGGCTCAGCTGAGCTGTGCGGGCGCCTCCATGGCGATCTGCTCGAAGACCTTCTCGTCGGCGGCGAAGTCCGAGTCAGGGATCGGCCAGTGGATCACGATCTCGGTGAAGCCCAGTTCCAGGTGCCGGCCCGCGAAGTCCACGAACGCGTCGAGCGACTGCAGCGGGCGGCCACGGTCCGGCGTGAAACCGGTGAGCAGGATCTTGTCCAGCCCGGACACATCACGGCCGAGGACGGCGCATGCGTCGGCGAGCTTCTCCACCTGTCCACGAATGGCTTGAATCGACTGTTCAGAAGTGCCGCTCTCGTACAGCTTGGGGTCGCCGGTGGTCACCCAGGCCTGCCCGTGCCGCGCGGCGAGCCGCAGCCCACGCGGCCCGGTGGCAGCCACCGCGAACGGCAGCCGGGGCCGCTGCACACAGCCCGGGATGTTGCGCGCCTCGTGCGCCGCGTAGAAGTCGCCCTCGTACGACACCGTGTCCTCGGTCAGCAGCCGGTCGAGCAGCGGTACGAACTCGGCGAACCGGTCGGCACGCTCGCGCGGCGTCCACGGCTCCTGGCCGAGCGCAGTGGCGTCGAAGCCGGTACCGCCGGCACCGATGCCGAGCGTGACGCGCCCACCCGAGATGTCGTCGAGGGAGATGAGCTCCTTGGCGAGAGTCACCGGGTGCCGGAAGTTCGGCGAGGTGACCAGGGTGCCCAGTCGCAGCCGATCGGTCACGGCCGCGGCAGCGGTCAGCGTCGGCACGGCACCGAACCAGGGGCCGTCCCGGAAGCTGCGCCAGGACAGATGGTCGTAGGTGTACCCGGTGTGGAAGCCGAGCTGCTCAGCGCGCTGCCATGCCGAACGGCCGCCTTCGTGCCAGCGACGGTAGGGGAGGATCACAGTGCTCAGACGCAGACTCATGCGTCGAGCCTAAGCGGCGGCGGGGTTTCACGTGAAACGGTCATCGCACGCGGCTGCTCAGCCACGGCGGGAGGGAGATCATCTCCGTCCACTCCTTGTGCACCCGGTCTCCGGGCAGCGGCACGACCAGGCGGTAGCCGGGCGGAAAGCGGCGCGCGGTGACGTACGCGAGCCCACCGAAGACGGAGCGGAGAAAGGCCGGGACGTCGTCGCGCGGAATGTCGGGGCACTCGACGCCCTCGACCGTGATCAGCGCGTCGTCCTCGGGGAAGAGGCGGACACTCACCCGGGGCGAGCCGCCGAACTCGACGTAGGCCTCGTGGGGCAGGGAGCCGTCCGAGTCGGTCGCGACGCCTATGCCCGCCGCCGTGCGGCGCGAGGTCTGGTCGGCGCCGATGTCATGGCTCACCTCGATCTCGCGCGCGTACTCGGCGGCGATCTCTCGGAGCGCGGTGACGGCGGCCTCGGTGCTGGGGAGGTGGTCCATACCATTGATCATGCCGGAAGGGAGGTCAGTGCCGCTCCGGAAATCTCAGGTACTCCGGTGGTACGGCCTTCGTCAGCCACACCCCGTTCGCGCTCACCTGGAAGACATGGCCGTCCCGGTGCATGGCGCCGGCGTCCACGGCCAGGACGACGGGGCGGCCGCGGCGGGCGCCGACGCGGGTCGCCGTCTCACGGTCGGCCGAGAGATGCACGTCGTGCCGGTTCATCGAGCGGAGCCCCTCGGCGCGGATCGCGTCCAGGTTCCGGGCCACGGTCCCGTGGTACAGGTACGGCGGCGGGGTGGCCGGGGGCAGTCCGAGGTCGACCTCGACGCTGTGGCCCTGGCTGGCGCGGATCCGCGAGCCTTCGATCTCGAAGCGTTTCTTGTCGTTGGCGGCGACCACGTGGTCCAGCGCGTCCCGCGTGAAACGGAAGCCGTGCTCGGCTGCCGCGGCCATCAGCGTCTCGATCTCGACCCAGCCGCCCTCGTCGAGTACGAGCCCGATCCGCTCGGGCTGATGACGCAGATGCTTGGAGAGGTACTTCGACACCTTCACGGTGCGTCTTTCATCCATGCCTTCAGGGTGCCGCGAGAGACGTGGATCACGCGAATGAATTGACTCCGGATGTTTGATCCACAGCCAAGTCAGGTTATCCACAGGGGAATTGGCGACTCTGTGGACAACGAGCCATCGATTCAAGGGGTTTCGTCAAGATCCACTGGCGTGACCGGACTTGCGGCAAGCTCGTCCAAGGCGCGGGCCCGCACCTCGCGTTCGGCGGCCAGCGCGATGAACTCGGCCGCCCTCCCCGGACCAACGAGCTTCTCCACGGCCCACATTGTCTCTGCCGGAATCGTCACGGACCGTGACTCCTCGCTCCTGTGCGGGGCCTCGCCCGTGCCGAGGTGTTGCCGCAGGTGCCGCACCGCGAACAGGCGCATCGCGCGGGCGAGTTCGGCGTCCACGGACTGGCGGGCCAGCGGCCGCAGACGTCGTACGAGCGAGGCTGCCTCGGCGGCGTCCGCGTCGGTCGGACGGTGCGGTCCGTCCAGGTAGCGGGCGAAGATGTGCTCGGTGGTGAACTCCAGGAAACGGGCCGCGATGTGCTCGACCTGACCCCTCAACTCCCGTAGATGCCCCGAGATCGCGGACAGAGGCACCCCGGCCGCGTGCAACTCGACGGCCACGGCGAGCTCTTGGGGGCTCGGCACGAGGAACGAGTCGTCGTCGCCCGGCACCGGCTCCAGCACACCGAGTGCGACCGCCTCGGCGACCGCCGCGTCGTCCGGGGAGCCGCCGAACCGCTCGTCCAGCTCGGCGCGAGAGATCCGTACCGCCTCCTCGTCGGTCCACGGACCGTCCACCTCGGCGACCAGCCCGAGCACACCGCCGAGCCCCCGCCCGGCGTCCCAGGCCTCCAGGAGCTCCTTGATGGAGGCCAGGGTGTAGCCGCGGTCCAGGAGATCGGCGATCTGGCGCAGCCGGGCGAGATGCGCGTCGCCGTACACGTTCGCCCGGCCGCGGCGCTCGGGGCGGGGGAGCAGACCGCGGTCCTGGTAGGCACGGATGGTGCGGACCGTGGCACCGCTGAGGTGCGCGAGGTCCTCGATCCGGTAGGCGGGCGCGGTCCCCGCCCCGGCTGCGGCGCGAAGCCCCGGGACTCCGGCCACCTCCTCGCTCATGCCGCCGCCCTCGCCGCCGGTGACCTCCGCAGATACTCGACCGCCCGGCTCAGCGACCCTTCCTGCGAGGGGTGGTACGACCGCTTGAAGTAGCGGGGTATCGCGGCACCCAGCTCCCGCCACGTCGGCAGCAGGCCCTTGCGGACCGCCGCGTTGTCTCCGGCGAGGGAGTAGCGCAGGCGGCCGGCGAGCTGCGGGTCGTGACGTATCAGGTACGCAGTGCCCCATACCCACACGTAGAGCATCACCGGCGCGGTGACGGCCATCGCGGCGAGGCGGCGGGCGTAGCGGGGTGTGCCGGGGCCGGCGCAGTGCTGGTACATGTCGAAGGCGACCGCGCGGTGCTCGACCTCCTCCGCGCCGTGCCAGCGCAGCAGATCGAGCATGACCTCGTCGGCGTCGGCCCGGTCCAGGGCGTCGGCGGCCAGCACCCAGTCGCCGAGCACCGCCGTGAACTGCTCGATCGCCGCGACGACGGCCAGCCGCCAGCGCAGCCACTCCGGCTGCGGTATGGGTGCGCCGAGCGGTGGACGCTCGCCGAGCAGCCGCTCGAAGAGGAAGTCGACGTACTTGGTGAACTCCGCGGTGTCCAGCCGCTGTGCCTCGAGGTGGTCGAGCACATGCGCGTGCTGCACGCTGTGGGTGGCCTCCTGGCCCATGAACCCCTTGACGTCCGCCAGGAGTTCGGGATCCCGCACCAGCGGCAGACCCTCCTTGAAGACCTTCACGAACCACCGCTCCCCCGCCGGCAGCAGCAGATGCAGCACGTTGATGACGTGGGTCGCGGTCGGCTCGCCCGGGATCCAGTGCAGGGGTGTGCGGGCCCAGTCGAAGGACACGCGGCGCGGGGTGATTGCGTACCGGTGATCGCTCATAGCGGTGGCTCCAGCCGGGCGACGGCCCGCAGTGCGCGGGGCGTGAACCGGGACATGAGGAGGGTGCCGCGCGCCTCGGGTGTCACCGGGACGACGGCTTGGTTCTTCACCACCGCCCGCAGGATCGCGTCGGCGACCTTCTCCGGTGGATAGTTCCGCAGCCCGTACAGACGGGCGGTCTTCTTCTGGCGCCGCTTCTCCTCGGCGGCGTCGACCCCGGCGAAGCGCGCGGTCGAGGTGATGTTGGTGTTGACGAAGCCGGGGCAGATCGCCGTCACGCCGATGCCCTGTCCGGCCAGCTCCGCGCGCAGGCACTGGCTCAGCATCAGCACGGCCGCTTTGGAGGTGCTGTAGGCGGGCAGCGCCTTGGAGGGCTGGTACGCCGCCGCCGACGCGGTGTTGACGATGTGGCCGCCCTGTCCGCGCTCGGCCATCTGCCTCCCGAAGAGGCGGCAGCCGTGGATCACGCCCCACAGGTTGACGTCGAGGACCTTCTTCCAGTCCTCCGGGCTGGTGTTGAGGAAGGAGCCGGACAGGCCGATCCCGGCGTTGTTCACCAGCACGTCCACCACGCCGTACTCGGCGGCGACCTTCTCGGCGAGCTTCTCCATGGCCTGCTCGTCACAGACGTCGACGGTCTCCGCCCACGCCTCGGGGGCGCCGATCAGCCGGGACAGCTCGGCGGTGCGCGCCGCGGCCTCCGCGTCCCGGTCGACGGCCACCACGCGCGCGCCCGCCTCGGCGAACGCGAACGCGGTGGCCCGCCCGATGCCGCTGCCCGCGCCGGTGACCAGGACGAGCTGTCCGCCGAACCGGTCGGCGTGCCTGCCCGTGGCGCTCATCCGCGGTCTGCCGCCCTCGACGGCGGTCACGAACTCGGAGATCCACGCCGTCAGTTGGTCGGGCCGGGAACGCGGGACCCAGTGCTTGGCGGGGAGCGTGCGGCGGGTCAACTGCGGAACCCACTCCTCCAGCCCGTCGCACAACTTCTGCGACAGGAACGCGTCCCCCAGGGGCGTGATGAGCTGCACGGGCGCGTGCGCGTAGGCGTCCGTGCGGGGTCTGCGCAGCCTCGGCCGTACGTTGTCCCGGTACAGCCATGCCCCGTGGGCCGCGTCCCTGGGGAGCGAGGAGGTCGGGTAGCCGTCGCGAGGTACGCGCTCGACGCGTTCCAGGATCCGCGGCCAGCTCTTGCCGAGGGGGCCGCGCCAGGCCAGTTCGGGCAGGACCGGCGTGTGCAGCAGATACACGTACCAGGACTTGGCGCCCTGGCCCAGCAACTGGCCGACCCGGCGCGGGGTGGGGCGCTTCACGCGCGTGTGGATCCAGTGCCCGAAGTGGTCCAGGGAGGGTCCGGACATCGAGGTGAAGGACGCGATGCGTCCCTCGGTGCGCTGGACGGTGACGAACTCCCAGGACTGCACCGAGCCCCAGTCGTGCCCCACCAGATGCACCGGCCGGTCCGGGCTGACCGCGTCCACGACCGCCACAAAGTCGTCCGTCAGCTTCTCCAGCGTGAACCCACCGCGCAGCGGCCGCGGTGCCGTGGACCGGCCGTGGCCCCGGACGTCGTACGCCACGACATGGAAGCGGTCGGCGAGGCCGACGGCGACCTCGGACCACACCTCCTTGCTGTCGGGGTAGCCGTGCACGAGGACGACCGTCGGCCGGTCCGGGTCCCCCAGCTCGGCGACGCACAGCTCGACACCGCCGGTCCGCACCCGGCGCTCCCACGCCCCCTTAAGTACCGTCACCTGTCCTCCGCCCAGCGCCGCACATGCGGCAGATCGTCGTCCAGCCAGAAGGCGCTCTCCTCGGGATCCTTGGAGTCGGTGACGACCAGGATCTCCTCGAACTTCGCGCCCGTACCCCGGAAGCCGAGATGGGGTTCGACCGCCCACAGGCCCGGCTGCGGCGGGTGGTCGGAGAAGCGGTACGGCGACCACAGCGGCGACCAGCCCTCGCGGTGACCGTGCAGCGCGTCGCTCGCCAGGCCCTTCAGGGACTGGGTGCCGAACCCGAAGACATGCGGCGACCAGCGGCGCTCCCTGACCCGGTCCACCTTGTGGGCGATCACGCCGAACGGGTAGGCGCGGTGCCGGTTGGCGTAGCCCTGGCGGGCCATGAGCCGGTCCACGTCCTCGTAGATCTCCCTGAGCGGGCGGCGCTCGCGCACCTCGCGCAGGATCAGCTCACGGTGCGCCTCCAGGTCGGCCATCAGCTTGTCCTGCACCGGGTTGAGGCCGAGCGAGCCGGAGTAGCCGATGTCCGCCGTGCAGCCCTCGAAGACCGGGGCCAGGTCCAGGATGAACGGCATGCCGGGCTCGAGCCGGCGGTTGGTGGGGAAGAACTGCAGCGGAACGCGGAAGTTCACGAACGCCGTACGGTCGCCGAACCAGGCGAAGGGCAGATGGAACCAGTCCCGCACACCCCGCTCACGCAGCCACTCGCGTTGCATCCGCGCCGCCTCGCGCTCGGTCACCCCCGGCTGCAACCGGGCCGCGACCGCCTCCGCGCACTCGTACGCCAGGCGCTGCACCCTCCGGAACTTCCGCAGCTCCGCGGCGCGTTCATCTGCAACAGCCGTCGTCATCCGACACCGCCCCACCCTGTCCACGCTGACCGCGGTACGTGTCCGTAACTTGACACTGGCGAATGTGACAGTTGTTGGAGGCTGCGTCAATAGGCCTGTGCGGGCCTGTGGACAACGCCGCCCATGTGGAAAAGACGGCGGCGTTGTTCGACCTCAGGGTGACCCTTAGGGCCCCGTAATACTCGAGAGGGAGGCCAAGACGGCTCTCCGGTCTGACGACCGGAGTGGTTCGCGTCACTACCGTCTTACACGTGACTGTGATCGCGACCGAAAGCCTGAGCAAGCGGTTCCCCCGGGTGACCGCGCTTGACCGGCTCTCCGTGGACGTCGGGCCCGGTGTGACCGGACTCGTCGGAGCCAATGGAGCCGGCAAGTCCACACTGATCAAGATCCTGCTGGGTCTGTCCCCCGCCACCGAAGGCCGTGCCGAAGTGCTCGGACTCGACGTCGCCACCAAGGGCGCCGCGATCCGCGAGCGAGTCGGCTACATGCCGGAACACGACTGTCTGCCGCCGGACGTCTCGGCCACCGAGTTCGTCGTCCACATGGCACGCATGTCCGGCCTCCCGCCTGCCGCCGCGCGCGAGCGCACCGCGGACACCCTGCGCCATGTCGGTCTGTACGAGGAGCGCTACCGCCCCATCGGCGGCTACTCGACCGGCATGAAGCAGCGCGTGAAGCTGGCCCAGGCCCTGGTGCACGACCCGCAACTGGTCTTCCTGGACGAGCCGACCAACGGCCTCGACCCGGTCGGCCGCGACGAGATGCTCGGCCTGATCCGCCGGATCTACACCGACTTCGGCATCTCCGTCCTGGTCACCTCGCACCTGCTGGGCGAACTGGAGCGCACCTGCGACCACGTCGTCGTGGTCGACGGCGGCAAGCTCCTGCGCTCCAGCTCCACCACGGACTTCACCCAGACCACGACGACGCTCGCCGTCGAGGTCACCGACACCGACGCACACCCGGACGGCACCCGCGCGCTGCGCGAGGCGCTGCACGCGCGCGGGGTGGAGCTCCTCGACTCGGCGAGCGGCCTGCCGGGCGCCGGTCACATCCTGCTGCTCACCGCGCAGGGCGAGGAGACCTACGACCTCGTCCGCGACGTGGTGGCCGACCTCGGCCTCGGCCTGATCCGCATGGAACAGCGCAGGCACCACATCTCCGAGGTCTTCACGGACGAGGCCTCAAAGGACACCGACGCACAGCGGAAGGAGGCCGTCGGCCATGGCAGTTGAGCACCCCGTAGCGGCACCCCCGGGCGACCAGACCCGCATCCACAACATCGGCTACCGCAACTACGACGGCCCCCGCCTCGGCCGCTCCTACGCCACCCGCTCGCTGTACTCGCAGTCCCTGCGCGGCTCCTACGGCCTCGGCCGCTCGGTGAAGTCCAAGGTGCTGCCGATGCTGCTGTTCGTGGTGATGTGCGTACCCGCGGCCATCATGGTCGCCGTCGCGGTCGCCACCAAGGCGAACGACCTGCCCGTCGACTACACCCGCTACGCGATCATCATGCAGGCCGTCATCAGCCTGTACGTCGCCTCGCAGGCACCCCAGTCCGTCTCCCGCGACCTGCGCTTCAAGACCGTACCGCTGTACTTCTCACGGCCCATCGAAACCGCCGACTACGTCCGCGCCAAGTACGCGGCGCTCGCCTCGGCCCTGTTCATCCTCACCGCCGCCCCGCTGATCGTGCTCTATGTGGGCGCGCTGCTGGCGAAACTCGACTTCGCCGACCAGACCAAGGGATTCGGCCAGGGACTCGTCGCCGTGGCTCTGCTCTCACTGCTCTTCGCCGGCATCGGCCTCGTCATCGCCTCGGTCACCCCGCGCCGCGGCTTCGGCATCGCCGCCGTGATCGCCGTCCTGACCATCTCCTACGGCGCCGTCTCCACGCTCCAGGCCATCGCCGACGCACAGGGCACGACCGACGCCATCGCCTGGATCGGCCTGTTCTCGCCGATCACGCTCATCGACGGAGTGCAGTCGGCGTTCCTCGGAGCCTCATCGGCCTTCCCAGGTGCCGTCGGCCCGTCCAACGGCGAGGGCGTGGTCTACGTCCTCGTCACCGTGGGCCTGATCGCCGCCTGCTACGGCCTCCTGATGCGCCGCTACCGAAAGGTCGGACTGTGACCACGCTCTCCATCGACCACGTCTCCCGCTGGTTCGGCAACGTGGTCGCCGTCAACGACATCACCATGACGATCGGCCCCGGCGTCACCGGCCTCCTCGGCCCCAACGGCGCCGGAAAGTCCACCCTCATCAACATGATGGCCGGCTTCCTGGCCCCCTCGACGGGCACCGTCACCCTCGACGGCCAGCCGACCTGGCGCAACGAGCAGATCTACAAGCAGATCGGCATCGTCCCCGAACGCGAGGCGATGTACGACTTCCTCACCGGCCGCGAATTCGTCGTCGCCAACGCCGAATTGCACGGCCTCGGCGCCAAGGCCGCCCAGAAGGCCCTGGCCACCGTCGAGATGGAGTACGCGCAGGACCGCAAGATCTCCACGTACTCCAAGGGCATGCGGCAGCGCGTGAAGATGGCCAGCGCCCTGGTCCACAACCCCTCGCTCCTGCTCCTCGACGAACCCTTCAACGGCATGGACCCGCGTCAGCGCATGCAGCTGATGGACCTGCTGCGGAAAATGGGCGACGAGGGCCGAACGGTCCTGTTCTCGTCCCACATCCTCGAAGAGGTCGAGCAACTCGCCCGCCACATCGAGGTCGTCGTCGCCGGACGGCACGCGGCCAGCGGCGACTTCCGCAAGATCCGCCGCCTGATGACCGACCGCCCGCACCGCTACCTGGTGCGCTCCAGCGACGACCGCGCGCTCGCGGCCGCGCTGATCTCCGACTCGTCGACGTCCGGCATCGAAGTCGACCTGGCGGAAGGCGCGTTGCGCATCCAGGCCGTCGACTTCGGCCGCTTCACCGCGCTGCTGCCCAAGGTCGCCCGCGACCACGGCATCCGGCTGCTGACGGTCTCGCCGTCCGACGAGTCCCTCGAGTCCGTGTTCTCGTATCTGGTCGCGGCGTAGGAGGCCGAAAGATGTACGACCCCACAGTCGCCCGACTCACCTACCGGGCCCTGCTCGGCCGGCGCCGGGCCCTCATCCTGGGCGCCCTGCCCCTACTGCTCATCGCGATCTCCGTGATCGTGCGCGCCCTGGTCGGCACGGACGATCAGACCGCGGCGGATCTGCTGGGCGGCCTCGCGCTCGCCACCATGGTGCCGATCATCGGCGTCATCGCCGGCACCGGAGCGATCGGCCCGGAGATCGATGACGGCTCCGTGGTCTATCTGCTGTCCAAGCCGGTGAAACGCCCCACGATCATCTTCACCAAGCTGATCGTCGCGATCGCCGTGACCATGGTGTTCTCGGCGGTGCCGACCCTGATCGCCGGCTTCATCCTCAACGGCAACGGCCAGCAGATCGCCGTCGCCTACACGGTCGCCGCACTGGTCGCCTCCATCGCGTACGCCGCGCTCTTCCTTCTGCTGGGCACGGTGTCCCGGCACGCGGTGGTCTTCGGACTCGTCTACGCCCTGGTCTGGGAGGCTCTGTTCGGCTCCCTGGTCTCCGGCGCGCGCACGCTCAGCGTCCAGCAGTGGGCGCTGGCCGTCGCCCACAAGGTCGCCGGCGGAGACATGGTGACCTCGGACGTCGGACTGACGACGGCCACGGTGCTGCTGGTCGTGGTGACGATCCTCGCCACCTGGTACGCCGGGCAGAAGCTGCGGTCGCTGACGCTGGCGGGCGAGGAGTAGCCGCCCCGCTCATTGAGAGGGACGTATCGACAGGGGCGTACCGACAGGGACGTATCGACAGGGATTTTTGACGGGGACTTCACCCCTGTCGGGACACACTGGGCACAACGGGGACGCACGGTTGGGAGGCACCGGGGATGGCAGGAGAGTCGACGCAGGGCGGCGGACAGCCGGAGTCGGGGGACACCTGGGACGAGTTGGTCCTGGACGACGACTTCATACGCTCCGCCGAGACCTCCGAGCCGTCCGCCCGAGCCCGGATGCTCGCCGCCCGGTGGCGCAAGGAGAAGCCCGAGCCCCAGCCATGGCGGTCCGACGAGCCGCCCGCGGGGTGGTTCTTCAGCAAGTCCCGTCGGCGCAGGCGGCGGCGACGGTAGCGGTCCCACGGCCGCCCCTAATTCAGTGGCGCCCAACTCGTCGTACAGGCACAGTGGTTATGTCCACGACGCCGGGCGGTGAGTTCGGCGCCACGTTCTGGGAGAGGAGCTGCGCGATGTCCATGCACGACAGTACGCACAGCTCCCGACAGGGCAGCCCGCGGCGAGTTCCGGTGTAGTTACCCCACCGTCGAACCCGCTCCGCACGGGGAGCTGCCCGGGGCGGCCGCTTCGAGCACGCGACGTCGCTCTCGCGTGGGCCGCCCTCCCGGAGGATTGGCCGAGTGGTAAGGCACTGGCTTGCTAAGCCATGGTCGGGCCTGAAAAGCCCGCGCACGTTCGATCCGTGCATCCTCCGCGAGACGTTGCCACTGTGACTTGGCCGATGTGCAGGGCTCGGGGTACGTCGAGAGGCGCCCGGCGCTGCAGGCCGTGCCCACCCGTTCCGCCCTGCGGAACGACTGCCCACGGCGGTCAGCTAACCGAGTAGGCGCTCCACGACCACCGCGATCCCGTCCTCCTCGTTGGACGCGGTCACCTCATCGGCCACGGCCTTCAGCTCCTCATGCGCGTTGGCCATCGCCACCCCGTACGACGCCCAGCCGAACATCGGCACGTCATTCGGCATGTCGCCGAAGGCGATCGTCTCCGCGGCCTTCACACCCAGCCGGCGCGCGGCGAGCGACAGCCCCGTCGCCTTCGACAATCCCAGCGGCAGCAACTCGACGATGCCCTCGCCGGCCATGGCGACGGTGACGAAACCACCGGCCGCCTGCCGTGAGGCTTCCGCGAGGTCGTCGTCCGACAGCTCAGGGTGCTGGATGTAGATCTTGTTCAGCGGCGCCGTCCACAGATCCGACGCGTCCGTGAACGGGATCGACGGCAGCGCCCCCGTGACCGCGTAGCCCGGACCGACCAGGACATCGCCGTCCAGCCCGTCCCGGCTCGCCGCCAGATACAGCGGCCCGACCTCCGCCTCGATCTTCGCCAGGGCCACCCCGGCCAGCTGCCGGTCCAGCGTCACCGACGTCAGCAGACGGTGCTGCCCGGCGTCGTACACCTGCGCGCCCTGGCCGCAGACCGCGAGGCCCTCGTAGCCGAGGTCGTCGAGAATGTGCCGCGTCCACGGGACGGCGCGGCCGGTCACCACGATGTGCGCGGCACCGGCCTCCGTGGCCGCGGCGAGCGCCTCACGGGTGCGCCGGGAGACCGACTCGTCGGACCGCAGGAGCGTGCCGTCGAGGTCGGTCGCGATGAGCCGATACGGGAAACCGGCGCTCACTTGGCCACCGGCTCCAGGACCTCTCGGCCGCCGAGGTAGGGACGCAGCACCTCGGGCACGTGGACCGAGCCGTCGGCCTGCTGGTGGTTCTCCAGGATCGCCACGATCGTGCGCGGTACGGCGCACAGCGTGCCGTTCAACGTCGCCAGCGGCTTGACCTGCTTGCCGTCGCGGAAACGGATCGACAGACGGCGGGACTGGAACTCGGTGCAGTCCGAGGTCGACGTCAGCTCGCGGTACTTGCCCTGGGTCGGGATCCACGCCTCGCAGTCGAACTTGCGGGCGGCCGAGGAGCCCAGATCACCGGTCGCGACGTCGATGACGCGGAACGGCAGCTCCAGCGACGTCAGCCACTGCTTCTCCCACTCCAGCAGGCGCTGGTGCTCGGCCTGCGAGTCCTCCGGGGCGACGTACGAGAACATCTCGACCTTGTCGAACTGGTGGACCCGGAAGATGCCCCGCGTGTCCTTGCCGTGCGAACCGGCCTCGCGGCGGAAGCAGGGCGAGAAGCCCGCGTAGCGCAGCGGGAGGCGGTCGGCGTCGATGATCTCGTCCATGTGGTACGCGGCGAGGGGGACCTCGGAGGTGCCGACCAGGTAGAGGTCGTCGTTGGCGAGGTGGTAGACGTCCTGGGCGGCCTGACCGAGGAAGCCGGTGCCGGCCATCGACTGCGGGCGGACCAGCGCCGGGGTCAGCATCGGCGTGAATCCGGCGGCCGTGGCCTGCGCGATCGCCGCGTTGACCAGCGCCAGTTCCAGGAGCGCGCCCACACCCGTCAGGAAGTAGAAGCGCGAGCCGGAGACCTTCGCGCCGCGCTCGACGTCGATCGCGCCGAGCAGCTGGCCGAGCTCCAGGTGGTCCTTGGGTTCGAAGCCCTCGGCGCCGAAGTCACGGATCGTGCCGTGCGTCTCCAGCTCGACGAAGTCCTCCTCGCCGCCCACGGGGACGTCGGGGTGGACGAGGTTGCCCAGCCGGAGCAGCAGCTCCTGGGTTTCGGCGGCGGCGGCGTCGCGCTCGGCGTCGGCCGTCTTGACGTCGGCGGCGAGCTGGCTCGCCTTCTTCAGCAGCTCGGCCTTCTCGTCCCCCGAGGCCTTGGGGATCAGCTTGCCGAGCGCCTTCTGCTCGGCGCGCAGCTCGTCGTAGCGGACGCCGGACGACCTGCGCCGCTCGTCGGCAGACAGGAGGGAGTCGACGAGCGCGACGTCCTCTCCACGGGCGCGCTGCGACGCACGCACACGGTCGGGGTCCTCACGGAGCAGGCGAAGGTCAATCACGCGGCCAAGGCTACCGGTGCGGACTGACGGCACACGACTCACTATTCCGAGCGGTGTCCGAACCGATCCTTACGTTGCGTTATGAGTGAATTGCCCCCTGTGTCAATAAAAGCCGCCCCACTCCCTGGAACGGGTCACCGGTCAGGCGCCTGGTTGACTCGATTTCCTTGTGGGGAACGGGACTTGGGGGACCTGTTGTCCACAGGGCTCCACCGCCCCGAAAAGTTATCCACAGGCTGTGCGAAAGATCTGTGGATGTCGCAAGTGATCATTCCGAATCGTCTCCGCCGAACGAAGGCTGACCGAAGAATTCCCAAGCCAAACCATCCCCAGGCTCACTTTCGGGTGGAAATGGGTCGCCCCAAAGGATTGACCCAAGGAAACGAGTGGACGAAGGGTGACCGCAGGGGCTGTGGACGAACTTGCCCGCTGTACGGGGATTTGTCGACTGAGTCGCGCTCCGTTGTCGACTTGTCCCCAGGTCGAGATGACAGCCTGTGGATAACTCCTGTGGATAACGTAAATCAGCAGGTAGGACCGGCCGAAACCAGCCCGCAACCCACACGTCACGTGCCGTCTGCCTGCCCGGAACCAAGGCGCAGCCGAGCGGAACCATGGCGCAGCCGCCCGGAACCGAGCCTCAGCCGAACCGAATCCGATGCCCAGCCGCCCGCAACGCCGGCTCAGAACCGCCCGTCCTGGCAGCGCGCCACCCACTCCGACGCCGACACGAACTCCTCGTCCGAGGTCCCCGTCAGCGGAGCCCGTACATCCCCGGGCTGCACATCGGCGCGCGGATACGAGCCGAGGAAGCGCACCTGGAGGCAGATCCGCTTGAGCCCCATCAGGGCCTCGGCGACCCTGCGGTCCGAGATATGGCCCTCGGCGTCGATGCAGAAGCAGTAGTTGCCGATGCCGGCGCCGGTGGGCCGGGACTGGAGCAGCATCAGGTTGATGCCCCGGGTGCCGAACTCGCCCAGCAGATCGCGCAGCCCGCCGGGGTGGTCGTCGCGCTGCCACAGCACGACGGACGTCTTGTCCGCGCCGGTCGGCGCCGCGGGCCGGGCGGGCCTGCCCACCAGCACGAACCGGGTCTGGGCGTTCTCGGCGTCGTGGATCCCGGTCTCCAGGGCCTCGAGGCCGTACCGGGCGGCGGCGAACTCGCCGGCGAAGGCGGCGTCGTACTGGCCCTCCTGGACCAGACGTGCGGCGTCCGCGTTCGAGGCGGCCGACTCCCAGTGCGCGTCGGGGAGGTTGTTCTTCAGCCAGTTCCGGACCTGCGGCTGGGCCGCCGGATGCGCGGAGACCGTCTTGATGTCCGACAGCTTCGTGCCCGGCCGGACCAGAAGGGCGAAGGTGATGGACAGCAGCACCTCGCGGTAGATCATCAGCGGGGCGCCCGCGACCAGTTCGTCGAGCGTGGTCGTGATGCCGCCCTCGACGGAGTTCTCGATCGGTACGAACGCGGCCTCGGCCTCACCGCCGCGGACCGCGTCGAGCGCGGACTGCACGGACACGTAGGGGATCAGTTCCCGGGTGGCCGTCTCGGGAAGGGTGCGCAGGGCGACTTCGGTGAAGGTGCCTTCAGGGCCGAGATACGCATAGCTGGCTGGCATGACCTCACCCTAATGGGCCCCCGGTGACACGGCCCACGCATCCCACCGGAGCCCCACGGGCAAGCCACTTTCACCCCTCCAGCAACCGCTGCCCCACGTACTCCCCCTCCGCGGCCCCGCCCGGCACCGCGAACAGCCCGCTCGCCTCGTGCCGGATGAACTTCGACAGCGCGTCACCCCGGTCCAGCTTCCGCTGCACGGTCACGAAGCCGCGCAGCGGATCGGCCTGCCAGCAGACGAACAGCAGCCCCGCGTCCGGCACGCCGTCCGTGTCGAAACCGTCGTGGTACGAGAAGGGCCGCCGCAGCATCGCGGCCCCGCCGTTCTGGTCGGGCCGGGTGATACGCGCATGGGCATTGATCGGGACGACGAGATTCCCTTGCGCGTCCGTCTTCTCCAGGTCCATCTCGGTCGTCTCGCCGCCCCCGGACAGCGGCGCCCCGTCGGACTTGCGGCGCCCGATGACGTCCTCCTGGGCCTTGATGGAGAGCTGCTCCCAGTCGTCGAGGAGCATGCGGATGCGTCGTACGACGGCGTAGGAGCCGTTGGCCATCCACTCCGGGTCCTTCGACGGGGACGCCGGCACGAAGATCCGCCGGTCGAAGTCGGACTCGCTCGGCTTGGGGTTGCGGGTGCCGTCGATCTGGCCCATGAGGTTGCGTGCCGTCATGGGGTGGGCGGTGGCGCCGGGCGAGCGGTTGAAGCCGTTCATCTGCCAGCGGATGCGGGCCGCGCTGCCCGCGTCCTTCTGGATGGCGCGCAGCGCGTGGAAGGCGACCAGGGCGTCGTCGGCGCCGATCTGGACCCACAGGTCGCCGTTGCTGCGGTTCTTGTCGAGGTGGTCGGAGGAGAAGTCGGGCAGCGGGTCGAGGGAGACCGGCCGCTGTTTCTCCAGGCCGGTACGGGCGAAGAAGCTGTGCCCGAAGCCGAAGGTGACCGTCAGCGAGGACGGCCCGGCGTCCCGCGCCACATCCGTGTCGTCCTGCTTCGCCGCCTCCCCCGCCATCAGCCGCCGGGCCGTCTCCGACCAGCGCCGCAGCAGCGCGGCGGCTTCCTTGCGTCCCGCGCCCGCCGTCAGGTCGAAGGCGACCAGGTGCCCGCGAGCCTGCAGCCCCTCGGTGATGCCGGGCTGATGTTTCCCGTGAAACATCGCCTGCCCGTCGCCGAGCGAGGTCAGCGGCGTGGCCTCCGAGGGCGCCGCCGTGTACCCCACGGCACCGCCCGCCGCGCCGAGGACGAGCCCGGTGGCACCGGCGGTGCCGAGGAGCTTCCGCCGCGAAATGCCCTCGTGCGCGACGGGAACCGCGTCAGGGGCGTCAGGCGTACGGGCCCCAGGGATGGACGTGTGCTCAGCCATGTTGGTCGTTCAGCCGATCTGCGCGTTCTTGTCGACGGTCACTTGGTCGATGTCGGAGGTCCGTACGGTCACGGCGATGTTCCACTCGCCGGCCATGGGGATCTGCACTCCGGTCGCCGTCCAGTGGCCGGTGGTGATGTGGTCGGGGGTGACGGGCAGGGGCCCGAGGTCCTTGGCCTCGAGGGTGAAGGCGACCTTCACCTCGGGGATGTCGAAGGCCCGGCCGTTGGGCCGCTGCACGTAGACGTGCATCTCGTTGCCCCCCACGCGCGCGGGGTCCAGGTCGATCCGTACGAGGCCCTTGCCGTCCTCGCCGCCCGTGTCGAACGGCATGTCCAGGGTCAGCGCCCCGGACGCCGAGTCCGAGGCGGAAGCGGCGGACGAGGACGCGGCCTTGGCGTCCTCCTCGGTGCGTCCCGGCTCGGTCTGCGTCAGCACGGTGGTGACGGCGAGCAGGACGACGGCGACGCCTGCCTCCGCGAGCACGGAGCGCCGTAGCCCGAACCGGTTCGGATCGGCGTCCCGTGACCGCTTCTGCCGCGCCGCGTCCATCGCGGCCTGCTGCCGGGCGAGCTGCGCGGCCCGCTCCGAGTCGCCGTCGGCCTGCTTCGAGCCGGTGCCGGTCTGCTTCGAGCCGGTGCCGGCCCGGGCGCCGGCAGGCTCCTTCGCTACGACCTCGGCCGCCGCGGGCACGGTCTCCGCCAGCCGGGCCGTCCACCGTCGGGAGAGGTACGCGACGCCGACGAGCAGCACCACGAGTCCGATCTTGACGAGCAGCAGCTGGCCGTACGTCGTGTCGGCGAACGCCGACCAGGAGCCGAGCTGGCGCCAGGACTGGTAGATCCCGGTGGCGACCAGCGCGACGACGCTGCTGAAGGCGACGGTCGAGAAGCGGCGTACGGCGGTGGAGTCGAGCGGGTTGTCCGCGGGCGCCCGGTACAGCGCGAGGAGCAGTGCGGTGAGTCCGCCGAGCCAGGCGGCGACGGCGAGCAGGTGGAGGACGTCGACCGGCATCGCGATCCCGGCCTGGATGCCGACGGAGGCGTGCTCGGACATCGCCCAGCTCGCCGCGAGCCCGGCGGCCACGACGACCCCGCCGACCGCGAGCCCGAAGGTCAGGTCCCGCTTCTCCTCCTCTTCTTCCCGCTTGTCGTAAGCCCCGAAGAGCACCGCGATGAACAGCGCCGCCGCGGCGAGCAGCAGGAGCCGGGAGACGAGGGCCGCGCCCGTCTTGGTCTGGAGGACCTGCCCGAGCAGGTCCAGGTCGAAGATGTCGCCGACTTTCCCGCTGCTGGTGTAGGCGCCGCGCAGGAGGAGCAGCCCGAGGGTGGCCGCGGTGAGCGTGATCCATCCGGAGACGACGAGCCGTTGCAGAGCGCGGACTCCGGAGCCGCGCTGCCAGCAGGCCAGGACGAAGGCGGCGCCGCCGACCAGCACGATGAAACCGGCGTACGACATGTACCGCCCGAACCCGTACAGCCAGCCGACGACCCCGCCGCCCACGGTCTCGTCGGCCACCGAGACGGAGGTGGCGGAGGGGGCGCCGATGGAGAAGGTGTAGGCGCCGGCGACGGGATGGCTGTCCGCGGAGACGACCTGGTAGGAGACGGTGTACGTGCCGTCGGGCAGGCCGCTGTGCAGCTTCACGGTGTATGTCGTGCCGCTCACGTTGGACGGGGCGCCGCTGGTGACCTGCTTGCCCTTGGGATCGAGCACGCGCAGCGAGTCGTCGGACATCGAGACCTGCTCGGTGAAGGTCAGCGATATCTGGGCCGGGGCCTTGTCGACCACCGCCCCCTGCTGGGGGTCGCTGCCGCTCAGCGCGGCATGCGCGGAGGCCTGTCCGGCCCCGGTGAGGAGCAGCCCGGTCGCGGCCAGGAGCAGCAGCACCAGGGTCCGGACGCGGGGGGCGATGGTCTGTGTCACAGGTGGGTCCCTCCCTCAGTGCCCGGTCTTGGGGTTGTACGTCGCCGGCTTCACCGGCATCTCAACCGTGATCGGGCCGGACTCGGCGAAGTGCAGTTCCACGGAGACCGTCTCGCCTTGCTTCGGCTTCCGCTTCAGCTTCTCGAACATCAGGTGGTTTCCGCCGCTCTTGAACACGAGTTGACCGTGTGCGGGTACGTCGAGGGAGGCGACCTCCCGCATCGCCGAACCGGCGGTCTCGTGGACGGTGACCGTGCCGGCGTCGCTGGTGGCGGAGGTCAGCTCGTCCTTGGTGCCGCCCTTGTTGGCGATGGTGAGGAAGCCCGCCGCCATGGAGTCCGAGACCGGCTGGGGCATGTAGGCGGCGCGGACGGACAGTTCGGGTTCGCTGTCCGCGGAGGCCGAGCCGCCGCAGCCGGCCAGGGCCAGTGTGCTCACCAGGGCCGTGCTGGTCAGGGCGATCCGCTTCACGGGTTCTCACCCTTGATGAGCTTGGGGAGGTCGGCGGTGTAGTCGTCGACGGTGGCGTCCTCGCCGTAGAGGACGTAGCCCCCGTCGGTCTTCGGGGAGAAGGCGATGACCTGGGTGCCGTGCGTGGAGACGATCTTGCCCTTCTCCTTGTGCGGCGGCTCGATGGAGATGCCCAGGGTGCGGGCGCCGGCCTGGATGGTGGCGAAGTCGCCGGTCAGGCCGACCACCTGCGTGTCGATGCCCTTGAGCCACTTGCCGAGCGCCTTCGCGGTGTCCCGGTCGGGGTCGGTGGTGACGAACACGACCCGCAGCTCGTCCTGTTCGGCCTTGGGCAGCTGCTTCTTGGCGACGGCGATGTTGTTCATCGTCAGCGGGCAGACGTCGGGGCAGTTGGTGTAGCCGAAGTAGAGCAGGGTCGGGTGGCCCTTGGTCTCCTTGCGGAAGTCGTACGGCTTGCCGCCGGTGTCGGTGAGGACGAGGTCCGGCTTCTCGAACGGCTGGTCGAGGACGGTGGCTGCCTTGTCGGAGCCGGCCTCCTCGGAGACCACGGCGACGGGCGAGTCGTCGCCGTCGCTGCTGCCGCAGGCGGAGAGGGTCAGGGTGGCGGCGGCGAGCAGCGCGGCCGCCGCGAACGTCTTCTTGCGCATAGAGAAATGTCCCAGATGTGTGAACTCCGGCGCGCGCCGGGGGCGTACAGAGGCCTATGAGATGCGCTGTACGCGCTCCCGGCGCGCACCGCGGGTTGCGGGCTCAGGCGTTGTCGGTGCGTCGGCGGCCGGCGAGCACGCCGTAGGCCACGCCCACCGCGCCGATGACGATGCCGACGATGCCGAGCACGCGGGCGGTGGTGTCGCTGCTGTCGGTCTCGGCGTCGGCGGTGGTGGTCGCGGCGGCCGCCGAGGCGTCGTCGGCGGGCTCCTCGCTCGCCCCCGAGCCGTGGTGGCCCTCCTCGGCGGCGGACAGGGTGAGCACCGGAGCCGGGTTCTCGGGCTCCTCCTGGCCCTCCTGCTGCTCCTCGATCCAGCGGACGACGTCGCCGTTGGAGTAGGTCTGGAGCGCCTTGAAGGTGAGGTCGTCGGTGTCCTCGGGCAGTGCGCCGATAGAGACCGGGAACTTCTGGAAGAAGCCGGGCTTGATGCCGTCGCCGGTGGCGGTCCAGGTGACCTTGGTGATCGCCTGGGTGAGCTTCTCGCCGTGCGACTCGACGGGCTTGTCCAGCGTGGACTTGGTGGTCTTGATGCTCCACCCCTCGACCGGTTCCGGCATCACGGAGGCCAGCGGGTGGTCCGTCGGGAAGCTGACCTCGAGCTTGGTCGTCGAGGCGTCGTCCTGCTCGTTGGGGACCTTGAAGTCGACGACGGCGTAACCGCCCTTGGCGGCGGTCCCTTCGGGCTGCACGGTGACGTGCGCGAACGCGGGGGAGGACAGGACGACGACGGCCGAGGCGGCGACGGCGCCGGCGGCGGCGAGACGAGAGGCCTTCATACGGGCACTCCACTTCGAGTGAGATATCGCGGATTCCGGTGGTGAAGAGGGGTACACGCGCGCGTGGGTGCCGTTCGGCACGAGAACCGGCACGCGCGTGTGCCGCGCGACGGCGGCCTCTTACGGATCCGTAACTCAGAGCGTCGACTCAGTACGTCGTGAAGGGGCGGGCGCGCGTCGCGTCAGGCGGCGAGAACGAGCGGGGCGACCGGCGGACCGCGTCTGATCACCGTGTGCTGGAGTGCGGTGGTGCGGGGCCGCGGCGGCGCGAGCGGCACGGTGAGCGTCGGACGCGGACCGGCTTCCGGCGCGGCGGGCAGCCCGGCGCACAGGGCACGCGCCAGCGCGAGCGCCCCGCGCAGGGATCGTACGAGCGCCCCTTCGGCAACCCCATGCGCCGACAGTTCCACGAGCCGCAGCAGCGCCAGGTCCCCCCGGCGCAGCAGCCACCCGGCGGCGATCGCTGCGAGGGCATGGCCGAGCAGCATCGGCAGGGACGGCAACAGGGCTGACCCCGAGTCCGCGGACACGGGGGGCGACGCATGGTGGGTGTGCGTACCCGACGAGGCCGGGCTGATCCGTGCGTCGGTGAGGATCCGGTGCGCCTGTGCGGGGCTGATCGCCGCCGCGGCGGACCCGCACAGCAGCCGGGCGGCCTGCGCGACCAGCGTGGCATCACTTGCGGCGCCCGTCGTCGAGCCGGCCGAGGCCGTCGCGGCGTGCTGTCCGAGCCCGAACACCGAGTGCAGGACCACCTGCCCGACCGCGAGCAGTCCCGCGATCCCCGGCAGCGAGCGCGCCCGCCCGGCGAGCGGCGCCGCCACCCCGAAGACCCCCAGGAATCCCGCGCCCAGCGTCCACAGCGGCACCGTGGCGCAGGAGGCGAGGGCGTGCCCGGCAGCGGCCAGCACGACGCAGACCGCGGCGAACACCGCGGCCCGCAGCACCCGGAGATCCCGTCCGGAGCGCACCCAGCGCTGGTGGGGGGCAGTCATGGCGGGCCAATCATCGCACTGGCCCGACGGGTCCCATACGGCAGGTCCGCAAGATGGCCTACGACCGGAAGCTCACCTTCTGGTGTGTCTCGCCCATAGATGCCCACCCCACATACACCGATCGATGCCCCCGGCGCATCGGCCGTATGGGCGGCATCACGTCAACGATGCGCTTACGCCCGGGCGCTTGCGGCAATACGTAACGGTATGTCGAGCCGCGGGCCGGGAGGCTGGAGCATGAGCATCTGGTGGTCACTCCATCTGCGGCGCGAGGCTGCGAGCGTTCCCCTCGCCCGGCGGCTGCTGCTCGGCACGATGGAGAGCGCGGGCGTCGACCCCGACATCTCCTACGACCTCTCCGTCGCCCTCACCGAGGCCTGCGCGAACGCCGTGGAGCACGGCGGCGACACCGGGCACGGCGGCTCGGCGGAGGCCTTCCGCGTCACCGCGTACCTCGACGGCGAGAAGTGCCGTATCGAAGTGGCCGACTCAGGACCGGGTTTCACCGGCCGGCAGAGCCTGCGTCCCTCCCACAGCGAAGCCGAACACGGCCGCGGCCTGTACCTCATCAGGGAACTCGCCGACCACGTCCAGATCGGCAACAAACCGGGACGTGGCGGCGCGGTGGTCAGCTTCGACAAGATCCTCAAGTGGCGGACTGACGCCCCTCTGGTGGCGGTGTGACGCCTGCGGCGGTCAGCCGCCGATGAGGGGAGCCGAGAAGCGGCAGCTCACGGGCTGGGCATGGGCGGGGTCGAGGGCGTTGCCGACGAGTTGCAGGGCGTTGGAGTCGTAGGCGATCGACACGTGTTCGGAGCGGTCCTGGGGACAGACCTCTTGGAGAAGGATGTTGCGTACGGTCGCGCCCGGCCCCGCCTTGAGGAACTGGTGGTGGTACGGCGTGACGACCTCGTCGTATCGCGTGGTGATCACCGTGTAGTCGACGCCCTGCTGTGTGTCGCCGTCCCGGTCGAGCGTGGTGTGCACCTGGGACCCGACCATCTGGTCCGCGTACGCCTGCCCCGCGACGAGGGACACCGTCTGATTGAGACCGAGTTCGGTGGTGAGGGTGCCCAGACCGGACGCGGTGGCGCCGTGGTTGGACGGGGCCAGGCCGATGAGCCGGCGGACCTTGTTGTGCGCCGGGTCCGCCGGGTTCGTACCGCCCTCGAACCGCAGGTACCAGCGGGGCAGCACGCCGCCGCCCTGCGAGTGGCCGACCAGGTCGACCTGCTTGGCGCCGGTGGTCTCCAGCACCCGGTCGACGTAGCGGGCGATCTCGCGGGCGGAGTCGGGGATGTGGCGTGTGGCCTTGAATGGAACGCCCGGTTCCCCGCCGTAGTTCGGCGCGAAGACGCAGTATCCGGCGTTCTTCAGCCAGGTGGACAGCGTGATCCAGTTCAGGTTGGCGTTCGACCAGGTGGCGTGCAGCAGGACGACAGGGCGGGGGTGAGCGGCGGTCGGCCGGCACTGCCAGTCGTTCGCCCCTGGTGGTGAGGCATCCGGCTGGAGGGTTCCGCGGATCAGGGCCTCGGGGCCCGAGACGGTCGGCCCCGCGGGCGGTTTCGGGGTGTCGGCGGCGACCGACGTAGCCGGGGAGCCGAGTAGCAGGGCCGTGATCGCGCCGAGGGCTGCCAGCCAAGTCATCAGACGGGAGCGCGGGGCGGGCCGGACGGTGCTATGTGACATTTACTGCTCCTAGTCAGAGTCCTGGTCACACGCAGACGCCCAAGATCATCAAGGAGCGGTCGTCAGACCCATGGCCGACCCGCACCGCACCCACCCCCGTTGGAGCAGCGCTTTTCATACGTGCGGCTCTGCCCAGCCCCGTCACCTCGGTCTTCAGGGTCCATAGGGTGGGCGGATGGAGATCGGAACCGAAGAGCTGCCGGGCGGGGTGACACTCCGGCTCACCGCGCCGTCCGACGCGTCCGCGCTCTGTGCGGCCTACGTCGAGAACCGGGACTTCCTCGCCCCCTGGGAGCCGCGCCGCCCTGAGAGCTTCTTTACCGTCGAGGGACAGGCCGAACGCCTCGACGCACGGATGCGGGAGTTCACCGAGGGCCGACTCGTGCCCTGGGTGCTGGTATCCGGCGCCCGGATCGTCGGGACGATCACGCTGACCGGCATCACCCTGGGGCCCTTCTGCAGCGCCTACCTCGGCTACTGGGTCGCCGCCGACCACCAGAAACGGGGCCTGGCGACCGCCGCCGTACAGCACGTGTGCCGCATCGCCCGCGACCGCGTCGGACTGCACCGGATCGAGGCCACCACCCTGCTGCACAACACGGGGTCCCAACGCGTGCTGGAGAAGTGCGGGTTCGAGCCGATCGGCACCGCCCCGCGCTACCTCCACGTCGACGGCCAGTGGCGCGACCACCGGATGTTCCAGCGGATCCTGCACGACGAGGACCCGCGGCTGTGAGGCTTCAGGCTCCTCGGCATTCACAGCCGGAGCACAGCGCTGCCCCATCTCCCTGACGGACGGCGTCCATAGATTCCCGGCCATGACGGGAAACCACAGGAACACCACGATCACCCGGCGCCGCGCCCTCGCGGTGACCGGTGGCACGGTCGCGGCGGGCGGCCTCGCCGTCGCCGGCTACCAGACGGCCTTCGCCGACGAGACGACGACCGCCGAAGCGACCGCGACCGCCTCGGCGAGCGCCACCAGCGGCAGCGCCTGCATGACGCTGATGTCGAGCGTCACGGAAGGCCCCTATTACCTCGACGGTGCCCTGGTACGGAAGGACATCACCGAGGGCAAGAGCGGCGTCCCGCTGACCCTGCGCCTCACCGTCGTCGACGCCACCGACGGCTGCACCCCGGTCCCCGGCGCGGCCGTGGAGATCTGGCACTGCGACGCCTGGGGCTACTACTCCGGCTATACCACCGCCAACCCCGGCGGCTCGGCCCCCGCCGAGAGCGAGGACGGCTCGACGGCCGACGACAAGACTTATCTGCGCGGCTACCAGATCGCCAATGCCAACGGGGTCGTCAAGTTTGAGACGATCTTCCCGGGCTGGTACACCCCGCGCACCTGCCACATCCACGTGAAGGTGCACACCGGCGGCGAGAAGGAGGACGGCACCTATGAGGGCGGCAAGGTCAACTACACCGGCCAGTTCTTCTTCGACGACGACATCGCCCAGGAGATCTTCACCCTGGAGCCCTACGCCCAGCACTCCGGCAGCTACACCACCCTCGACAACGACATGGTGTACGACGGCGGCGGCGCGTCCAGCGGCCTGCTCACCCTCAAACCGGTCAGGAAGGCCGACCCCTCCAAGGGCTACAAGGGCTTCCTCACCCTCGGCGTAGACCCGGACGCCGAGAACACCGGCGCGGGCAGCGGCGGAAGCGGCGAGGGCGGTACGCCGCCCACGGGCACCCCGCCGAGCGACGCCCCGTCGGCTTCGGCGTCCACGGCCTTGTAGGTACGACGATGACGAGCCGCGAGGACGAGATGCTGGCGCAGGCCGCCGTGACCGCGCTGACCGGACAGCTGGCGCTCGCTCCCAAGCCCGGCCTGCCCGACCCGCGTGACCTGGGCGCCCGCTCCACGCGCCAGGACCACCGTGCCCTGCGCTGGTCGGCGAAGGCGCTGGCGCCCGGCCTCGCGGCGATGGCCGCGGCGGCCCGCCGCACCGGCGAGCCCACGCCCGGCCTCCGTGCCGAACTGGGCGCGATCGGGCGCTGCACCGAGCACTCGGTGGGCCTCGCGGGCGGCGGCCACCGCGGTGCCCTGTGGGCGCTCGGCCTGCTGGTAGCGGCGGCCGCCCTGGACCCCCGGGCCGGCGCGCGCGACGTGGCCGCGACCGCCAAGCGCATCGCCGCCCATCCCGACAAGCGCGCCCCGCGCAGGCCCTCCCGGGGCTCCTCGGTGTCCGCCAAATACGGCGCCGCGGGCGCCCGTGGCGAGGCCCGCGCCGGATTCCCGCACGTACGGCGGGCGTTGGACACGCTCACCACGGCCCGCTCGGCCGGCGCCGCGGAGGGCGAAGCCCAGCTCGACGCCCTGCTCACCGTGATGTCCACCCTCCAGGACACCGAACTGCTGTACACGGCGGGCCCACTGGGACTGCGCCATGTCCAGGCCGGCGCCCGCGGTGTCCTGGAGGCGGGCGGTACGGCGACGGAGGCGGGCCGCGAAGCCCTGACCGCCCTCGACGCCGACCTGCACGCGCGCGCGTGGAGCCCACGGGGGAGTGCGGGGCTGCTGGCGGGCGCGCTGTTCCTGGACTCGCTGCCGGTCAGCGCACGCGTACCGGCAGCGGCCTGACGTCACGTTGCATCCGGCCGGCGGCCACCCGGGCCGCCGGTCCCATCGCATACGACGCCGCCAGCGTCGCCGCGCCCAGCAGCAGCCAGCCCGCCGTCCCCCACCCCACGAGCAGCGTCGTCAGGACGAGCGGACCGGCGGTGCGGGCGACGGTCACGCCGGTGCCGAAGAAGCCTTGGTACTCACCGACCCGGTCGGCCGGCGCGAGGTCGAACGACAGCTGCCAGGACCCCGCCGACTGCCCCATCTCGGCGACGACCTGCAGTACCGCGCCGATCACCAGGACAGTCACGGCCACCCACGACGAAACGCCCGCCGACAGCGCGAACACCGCACACGCGGCCAGCATCACCCAGCCCGACCACCGCACCGCGCGCGTGGCCGTCGCGAGCCCCGTGATCCCGCGCGCCGTCCGTACCTGAAGGGCCATCACCGCCCCGGTGTTGAGCACGAACAGCACTGCCACCAGCCAGGCCGGAGCATCCGTCCGCTCAGTGATCCACAGCGGTATCCCGAGGCTGAGCAAGGGCATCCGCAGCAGCAGGACGGTGTTGAGCAGCGTGACGACGGCATACGGCCGGTCACGCAGGACACCGAGCCGCTCGGCACGCTCCACGCGCGCGTGGGCGACGGCCGGCAGCCTCAGCAGCAGCCCCGCACACACCACGAAGCTCGCCGCGTCCAACGCGAACACCCCGAGGTACGCCGTCCTGGTCCCGGCCTGCAGCGCGAGCCCGCCAAGACCGGCGCCCACCGCCAGACCGGCGTTGAGCGTCGCCTGCAGATGCGCCAGCAGCCCGGTCCGCTCCCCGGCGGACACCAGCCCGGCCAGCAGCGCCTGCCGGGCCGCCGCGAGCCCGGACTGCGCGGTGGCGTACGCACACGCCGCGACAACGAACGGCACAAAGCCCCGTACGACAAGGAACGACGCCACCGCGAGCCCCGTCGCCAACGCCAGCAGCACGGCCGTACCGCGCGGCCCACGCCGGTCCGCGAGCCGCCCCAGCGGTACGCCCGCCAGCGACCCCACGCCCCACGCGAGGGTGAGCCCGAGTCCCACGCGCGCGGGGTCGAGGCCGACGACATGGGTGAAGTACAGGGCGGACGTCACGTAGAAGGCGCCGTCGCCGACCGAGTTGGTCAGCTGAGCCAGGGCCAGGACACGCTGCGGGCCTGCGGGTGGGACGAGGGAGTTCGGCATGCCGACGACACTAGAAACGCACTGGACCCCTCAGAAGGCCCAATCAACCGCCCCTTCAGTGGCCCAATCTCAGCGGTCCAGCACCTTCCCCAACACCTCCAACGCCTCCGGATACACCCGCTCCCGAGGCGTCCCGTACCCCACGACCAGTCCCTGCGGCCGCCCATCGCCGGATGCGTGCCAGTGCTCGCCCAGATGACCGACAGCGAGCCCCGCGGCCTCCGCCCGCTCCAGGGCCGCCGCCTCGTCCTCGACCTCCACCAGCGCGTGCAACCCGGCCGCGATCCCCCGCACGTGCCGCCGCGCCCCCAGCCGTTCCACGAGCCGGTCCCGGCGCCGCCGGTACCGCAACCGGCACGCGCGCACATGACGGTCGTACGCATGGCTGTCGATCAGCTCGGCGAGCGCCAACTGGCCGATGGACTCGGTGTGATGGTCGCTGTGCAGCTTGGTGTCGGCCACCGCGTCGACCAGGTCCGGCGGCAACACCATCCAGCCGAGCCGCAGCGCGGGCCCCAGCGTCTTGGAGGCGGTGCCCAGATAGACCACCTGCGCCGGTGCCATCCCTTGAAGGGCACCGACGGGCTGCCGGTCGTAACGGAACTCCCCGTCGTAGTCGTCCTCGACGATCAGCCCACCACGCGCGCGTGCCCAGTCGGTGAGCGCCCGCCGCCGCTCGGGACGCAGCGTGACACCCGTCGGATACTGATGCGCCGGCGTGACGACCACGGCGGCCGCATCCCCGAACCCCTCGACGCAGGCTCCCCCTTCATCGACCGGGACGGGCACCACGCGCCCGCCGCCACGCCGCACCACCTCCCGGTGAAAGGGCAGCCCGGGATCCTCCATCCCGAAGGTGCCGCCCTCCAGCACACGCGTCAGCAGCGAGAGTCCCTGCACATACCCGGAGGTGATCACGATCCGCTCCGGCGGCGCGATGACCCCCCGCGCGCGTCCCAGGTATCCCGACAGCGCGGTCCGCAGTTCGATACGCCCCCGCGGATCCCCGTAGTCGTACGCCGCGGAGGGCGCCATGGCGATGGCCCGCCGCAGCGCGCGCAGCCAGGCGGCAGCCGGAAACGCCCCCACGTCCGGACTCCCCGGCCGCAGATCGAACATGGGCGCACGCGCGCGTGCGGCGGCCTCCGGCGGCTCGGTGGTGGCGGAGGGCAGCGGCGCGACCTGCGTACCGGCACCTTGCCGAGCGGTGAGATACCCCTCGGCGACGAGCTGGTCGTAAGCGGCTTTCACGGTCCCCCGGAAACCCCCAACTCAGCCGCGAGCCGCCGAGTAGCGGGCAACCGGGCCCCGGGAGCAAGCCGCCCATCCCGAACGGCGTCGCGCAGGGCACGTTCAAGTCCCGCGCGACGCCCTTCAGCAGAGTCGGCCTCTATGTGCAGGTCCACACCCACGCCGCCAGGGGCGCGGGGAACTGCGCGATCAACCACCGACGACCCGCAGTCGGGAGATCAGCCGTTGTCCCCCTTGAGACCCGCCATCCACACCTCAACCTCATCAGACCGCCGAGGAAGCCCACCCGACAGATTCCGGTTCCCACTCTCCGTCACCAGAATGTCGTCCTCGATCCGCACACCGATCCCCCGGTACTCCTCCGGCACCGTCAGATCGTCGGCCTGGAAGTACAGCCCCGGCTCAACGGTCAGACACATCCCCGGCTCCAACGTCCCGTCGACATACGTCTCGGTCCGCGCAACCGCACAGTCATGCACGTCCAGCCCGAGCATGTGCCCCGTGCCATGCAGCGTCCACCGTCGCTGCAGCCCCAGCTCCAGCACCCGCTCCACGGGCCCCTCGACGAGCCCCCACTCGACCAGCTTCTCGGTCAGCACCCGCTGCGCGGCGTCATGGAAGTCCCGGTACTTCGCACCCGGCTTCACCGCCGCGATCCCGGCCTCCTGAGCCTCGTACACGGCGTCGTAGATCTTCTTCTGGATCTCGCTGAACCGCCCGTTGATCGGCAGTGTCCGCGTGACGTCGGCGGTGTACAGGGTGTGCGTCTCGACGCCCGCGTCCAGCAGCAGCAGCTCACCGGAGCGCACGGGTCCGTCATTGCGCACCCAGTGCAGCGTGCAGGCGTGCGGTCCGGCCGCGCAGATGGAGCCGTAGCCGATGTCGTTGCCCTCGATGCGCGCGCGGAGGAAGAACGTGCCCTCGATGTACCGCTCGGAGGTCGCCTCGGCCTTGTCGAGGACCCTCACCACGTCCTCGAAGCCACGCACGGTCGAGTCGACGGCCTTCTGCAGCTCGCCGATCTCGAACGCGTCCTTGACCAGCCGCGCCTCGGACAGGAAGACCCGCAGCTCCTCGTCCCGCTCGGCGGTGACCTTGTCGGTGAGCGCGGCCTCGATGCCGGCGTCGTAGCCCCGTACGACCCGGACCGGACCCGTGGCCTCCGCGAGCGCGTCCGCCAGCCCGCGTACGTCCGCGGCCGGGATGCCGTACAGCTTCTCCGCCTCGCTCAGCGAGTGCCGGCGGCCGACCCACAGCTCGCCCTGGCCGGAGAGCCAGAACTCGCCGTTCTCGCGGTCGGAGCGCGGCAGGAGGTAGAGCGTCGCCTTGTGACCGTCGCCGGCCGGCTCCAGGACGAGCACCCCGTCTTCTGTCTGGTTGCCGGTGAGGTACGCGTACTCGACCGACGCGCGGAAGGGGTACTCCGTGTCGTTCGAGCGGGTCTTCAGGTTGCCCGCGGGGATCACCAGCCGCTCGCCCGGGAAACGCGCCGACAGGGCGGCACGCCGCGCGGCGGTCTCGGCGGCCTGGGCGATCGGCTCCAGGTCGCGCAGCTCCGTGTCGGCCCAGCCGGACTTCATGTTCTCGGCCAACTCGTCGGACACGCCCGGGTACAGGCCGTTCTTCCGCTTCTTGATCGGCTTCTCGGTCTCGTCCGGGGTCTCCGGTGTGAGCTCGTCGGCCACGGTCATCCTCCTAGATACGGCACTGGACCCCGTCCATCGTACGGTCGCGAGGAAGGGGGCCCAGGGCCGGAAGACCTGTTACCGGCTGCTACTCGAAGCGAGCGGCCAGTAGTACGACGTCCTCCGCGGAGTCCGTTTCGTCCCGCCCGTCCGGCAGTACGGTCCGCAGGATGTGGTCGGCGATCGCGTCCGGGTCCCGGCGCAGGCTCCGGGGTACGCCGGCCGCCGCGGCGTGCAGCCGGGCGAAGGAGCGGTCGGTGGGGTCGCCGGTGCGGTGCAGCAGCCCGTCGGTGTACAGCAGCACCGTCTCCCCGGCTCCCACCTCCAGTTCCACGCTGGGCGCCTCCCAACAGGCGAGCATCCCCAGCGGCGCGGACACGGACGTCTCCACGAACTCCGTGCGCCGCTCACCGATCAGCAGCGGCGGGGTGTGTCCCGCGCCGGCCAGCGTGATCTTGCGCAGCGCCGGCTCGCAGTAGGCGAACAGCGCGGTGGCGGACCGGGCCGGTTCGGTCAGCCTCAGGAGCAGCTCCAGGTCGGACAGGACGGCGACGGGGTCCTCGCCCTCCATCACGGCGTACGCCCGCAGGGACGCCCGCAGCCGCCCCATCGCGGCGACGGCGCTGGGTCCGGAGCCGGTCACCGAGCCCACGGCCAGGCCGAGCGCGGCGTCCGGCAGCGGCAGCGCGTCGTACCAGTCGCCGCCCCCGCGCGGGCCGGTGCGGTGCCGGACGGCGAGCTGCATGCCGGCCACCCGCGGCAGCCGTGAGGGGAGCAGCTCCTCGGCCATCGTCGCCATGCACGCGCGCGTGCGCTCGACTTCGAGCAGCCGGGCCAGGTGCTCGGTGGCGTAACGGACGTACAGACCGACGAGGTGGCGCTGACGTTCGACCGGCTCGGCGGGCTCGTCGTAGAGCCATACGGCGGCACCGAGGCGGCCGGCGGCGGGCGTGGACAGGGGGAGCGTGTAGCTGGCGGCGTAGCCGAGGCGCGCGGCGACCTCGCGGTGTCGGGGGTCGAGGCCGTCCTCGGCGAACAGATCGGGCTGGACGATGCCGTCCTCGGCGCCGGGCAGGCCGTCGAGGATCCGGCCGAAGGGCATCGCACCGCGCGGCACGGTCTCGATGTGGCCGAGATCGGCTCGCGCCAGGCCGAGGCCGATGGTCGTGTCCGGTCCCAGCCCGTCGCCGGGCTCCAGCGCGACGAGACCGCGCCGGGCGCCCACGAGGGCGGCTCCGGCGCGCAGCACTTCCTGGAGGGCGTCCGCCAGTGCGGCTGTGCGGGCCAGGCGTTCGGTGAGTTCGTGGAGGGTCGTGAGGTCCGAGACCCAGCCGGCCAGGCGGTCCGTGAGGAGTGCGCCGGGCGCGTTCGGGGCGGGGACGGCTGGGCCGGCTGTGTTTTCGGAGGCCGCGGGCGCGGGCGCGACAGTGTGTGCGGGCGAGGGAACCGTTGAATCGATTCCAGCCACTTTCGGAGCGTGAGGGGCGTTCATGGTGTCCGGCTTTCCGACCGGTGCGTATTGCTCGATAGCATCGCAAACCCCCATGTCATTCTGCGCCGCTAGCAGTGTCTCCACATGTACACGCACTCGTGAGGGGATGTCCAGCATTGTCCTGCTGGGATTCCTGGTGTCCGTGGGATTTCAGTAGACCTCTTGCGTAAAAGCGAAGTTGGCTCAAAACTGCCTCGGGTAACAGCCTATTGCGGTCGACTGGCCTTGCTCCACGGAGCGTCACAGCGGTCGTGATGGGTACGTACTCGGTGAAGGCCAGGGGTGGTTGGGAATCACCCGGAACCTGGCGACGGACCCGGGCGTCTTAGCCACTGACGACCGTGCCCCATCCTCCCGTGGCGGAGGCGAAGAGAAACACGCGCGACAGCAAAACGCCAGACTTCGCCACCCCACGCCACGCCCGTGCTTTTGATAGACGCAGTATGGACGAGGCTGCCGCGGAAGCTGCAACGCTCGGCCCATAGGGGTTCCCCATGCCTGAGGCTGGGGTGTGATGCGCCAATAGGTACGCACAGTGAAGTGATCGACACATGGTGTGAGTGGTCCACGGTGTTGCCAGCGGTGCAACGGAAAGGAACGAGCGCTCATGCGCGAGATCCTCGGAAGGCGACGCAGGCTCCTGTCCCAGCGCAGTGACGGGGGGCCTGACATGATCAGCGCGGCCCTGACCTTCGCGACGGAATGGCAGTGGCCCGTACTCCCGGGTGTGGCGGCAGACCCTCAGGGGCGCTCCCGCTGCGCCTGCCCGGACCCGGACTGCACGGTTCCCGGCGCACACCCCTTCGACCCCGGCCTCCTCACGGCCACCACCGACGCCCGCATGGTGCGCTGGTGGTGGACCAACCGGCCCGCCGCGCCGATCGTCCTGGCCACCGGCGGCAAGGCTCCGTGCGCGGTGTCGCTGCCCGCCCTGCCGGCCGCCCGCGCGCTGGGCGCCCTCGACCGCATGGGCATGCGCCTCGGCCCGGTCGTGGCCTCGCCCACCCGGTGGGCGCTGCTGGTGAAGCCGTACTCCCTGGAGCAGTTGGGCGAACTGCTGTACGCCCAGGACTTCGTCCCGGGCTCGCTCCGCTTCCACGGCGAGGGCGGCTACCTGGCGCTGCCGCCGTCCGAGACCGGCCAGGGGCAGACCCGCTGGGAGCGCGCGCCGCTGCCCGGCTCGGCCTCCCCGTGGGTGCCCGACGTCGAGGCCGTGGTGGACGCCGTGGTCGAGGCCCTCACTCGTACGGGTGTGAGCGCGCCCGAGTTGTAGGGGTGTCGGGCGCGCACCGGACCGAGCGCCCCAATCCGGTCGATATCGTCCCCTTCATGAATATTCGCCTGATCGCCCTCGCGGGCGTGGTGGCATGCGCGATCGCGCTGCCACTGGCTGTTGCGTCCGCGGGGCCCGTGGGCGACCAGGACCCCGAGGCCGTACGACCGTCCCGTCAGCCGGACGCCAAAGCGCCCTCCCCCGAACCCGTCGACGCCCCTGGGCTGCTCGGCCTGGGCCTGGCCACCGCCGCCCGCTGCGGACCCGAACTCACCTCGCCCGACGGCATCGAGGCACAGACCTGTGTGATGACCCAGGGTGAGGACACCTGGGCGCGCACCTACTACCGCAATGCGAGCGGGGACGCGCTGGACTCGGTGCTGAGCCTCATGGGGCCCGGTGGCCGCACGATGCAGATGCGCTGCGCGATCGGCGCCGACGACGAGCCGGCCACGTGTGAGACGCCGCGGGAGGGGACGCGGGGCGACTTGGGTGCCTACACGGCGGTCGCGGAGTTCGCGTCCCGGGCGGGCGAGGGGCCGCTGCTGCTGCGGTCGGGGAGCAACTCCGGGGCGCCTGCGGGCGGTTGACGCGCTACGGGTCTTCTCCCTCGCGCGCCTCTTCACACTCTCGGCGAGGCGGCCGCATGGAAAGACCCGGTTGCTGGCGACGGGGGATGCACCAGCAACCGGGCTATTGGAACGGTAACAAGAGATCGGCTGTTCGCAAATTCGATCTCTCGTTTTGCTCGGCTATTCGGACACCGACTCGCCTGCCGAAACGGGGAGTTGTGGACGGAGCCGGCCGTTCCGGCAAGGCTCGCTCCGGCTGACCGACCGGTCAGCCGGAGCTGTGTGTCAGCTGAGCGTGACCTGCCGGTTGGTGAGTCCGCCGCGCGCGCGACGTTCGTCGGCGGTGAGCGGGGCGTCCGTGGCCAGCGCGGTGGCGAGGCGCTCGGTGAACTCGGCGGCCGGCTTCTCGATGTCCTGCGCGGTGACCTCGCTCGGCAGGTCCCAGACCGGGACGGTGAGCCCGTGAGCACGGAAGGAGCCCACCAGCCGGGTGCCTTCCCCGAGGCTCGACCTCCCGGCCGCGTGCAGCCGCGCGAGAGCGTCCAGAAGCTGCTCCTCCGGGTGCGGCATGACCCACCGCAAATGGTTCTTCTCCGGCGTCTCGCACCAGTACGCGGCATCCACGCCGGTCAGCTTCACGGTCGGGATGGCCGCCGCGTTGGCCCGCTCCAGGGAGGCGGCCACCTCCGGAGCGGCGTTGTCCGCGTCCGAGACCCAGAACTCGAAGCCCGAGTGCACCACTGGCTCGAACGGACCTTCCGGGGCGAGCAGATCCTGCAGCCGCGGACCGTCGCTGGGCGCCCGGCGCCCCTGCACGGGCGTGCCCGGCTTGGCGGTGAGGGCGTGCTGGAGGGTGTCGGCGAGGTCGCGGCTGATGTCGCCGGACGCCGTGTCGTTCTGCAGGCCGAGCAGGACGGAGCCGTCGTCGCGGCGCAGGGCGGGCCAGGCCATCGGCAGGACCGTGGCGAGCGTGACCGACGGAACGTCCTCGGGCAGACCGTCCTTGAGCGTCAGCTCCACGGTCGCGGCCGGGACCAGCTCACGCAGAGCCACCCAGTCGCACTCGCCCGGCAGGCCCTCGAACGGGCGCTGCACCAGTTCGGTCACCGCGTGCGCGGCGGCCCGGCCGTGGCACGCCTTGTAGCGGCGGCCGCTGCCGCAGGGGCAGGGTTCACGGGCACCGACGACCGGGATCTCAGCATCTGTGAGCTGCGGCCGCGGGGCCTTCGTCTGGGGTCGCTTCTTGGCCATCGTGGTGTCTCCCGGTTACGGCTCGTGTCGTACGGCGGGAGCCTAGCCGTTCACACCACGGCCGACGGGAACCCTGTGGACAACGTGGCCGACCCGGTGCGACGGGGGCTTCAGTCCAGGTCGTCGAAGGCGTGTCCGAAGTCCAGGTCGGCCATCGCGGACACCCGCGGAGCGGCGACACGCGTAGCGAAGTCGTCGCGTCGGCGACCGGCATCGGGGTCGTGCACGTCGTCGTGGACCACGACCCACACCGTGACCTCGCCGCGGGCGTCGTCCCGGACGCCCCAGTCGTCGGCCAGTGCGGTGATGATGTTCAGCCCGCGGCCACCGTGTGCGGTGACCGAGGGCGTGGCCGGAGCCGGGCGGGTGGGTCCACCGCCGTCCGTCACCTCGACCGTGAGTCTGCCGCGCCGGTCCACCCGCCACGCGGCCCGGACGTCGCCGTCCCCGGCCAGGGCGTCACCCAGCGGCCGACCGTGTTTGCACGCGTTGCTCAAGAGTTCGGAAAGAATCAATACGGCATCGTCGATGACCGATTCCGCCACACCACCCGTGCGCAGCTGAGCGCGCATACGGTGTCTCGCTTTCCCCACGCCCGCAGGGCCATGGGGTACGGCCATGCTCGACGACGTGGGCACCTCCTGTGCCACCACCAACGCCACCCCCGAGACCTCCTTTGCCCCACGCCACGGTGTGGATGCCCCATTGGCCTGAACCGGAAACCGGCCAGAGAACGTTCGCTGACGCATTCGCAACGATCGAATACGCATCGAACGCGCCGGTGCACTCCCTGTGACGATGTGGCTTGATTTCGCCGGTGTGGCCGAGATCGGAGGATGCTGTACGCGGGCTGTGGGGGTCAAGCTTGGTTTCATGGTTCACCGACCGAGTCGGCGCAGCACCTCGCCCGGGCGGTTGGTGATGATGGCGTCGATGCCCAGCTCGACGCAGAGATCCACGTCCTGCGGCTCGTTCACGGTCCAGACGTGCACCTGGTGGCCGGCTCGCTTCAGGCGCTCGACGTAGGCCGGATGGTTGCGCACGATCCGGATCGAGGGGCCCGCGATCCGGACACCGGCGGGCAGCCGTCCGTCGCGCAGCCGGGGGGAGACGAACTGCATCAGATAGACCGTCGGCAGGGTCGGCGAGGTGGCTCGGACGCGGTGCAGCGAGCGGGCCGAGAAGCTCATGATCCGCACCTGGGACTCCGCCGGCGTGGCGGGCGCGTCCAGCCCGAAGCGCTTCAGGAGCAGCAGCAGCCGCTCCTCGACCTGGCCCGCCCAGCGGGTGGGGTGCTTGGTCTCGACGGCGAGCTCGATCCGGCGGCCGGTGTCGGCGATGAGTTCGAGCAGTCGCTCCAGGGTCAGGACGGAGGTGTCCTCCGGGTCCTCGGGCAGATGCTCCCAGTCGGGCTCCTCGTCCCGCATCCGCAAGGAGTTCCGGTGCTTCCAGGAGCCGAAGTCCAGGGCCGCCAGCTCGGCGAGCTCCAGTGCGGAGACCGCTCCGCGGCCGTTGGAGGTGCGGTTGACGCGGCGGTCGTGGACACAGACGAGATGGCCGTCGGCGGTCAGCCGTACATCGCACTCGAGGGCGTCCGCACCGTCCTCGATCGCCTTCTTGTACGCGGCCAGGGTGTGCTCGGGAGCCTCTTCGGAGGCCCCGCGGTGGGCGACGACTTGAATCCGGTGCTGCCGTGCAGGGGTCACCGCGTCATGGTGCCACCGCGAGGGGGTAGGCGTGACGGCGATACCCCTGCGTCGGACACGCGCGCGTGGCGGGCGGGAGCGTCGAGATGCGCCCATCCTGCCCGAAAGGTCCTATATAAGGGATGGTCCCGCACCCACAGCAACCGCTTATGGTGCTCTGACGGCCCGTGGGAAAAGCTGTCAGCAGACAAAAGAAGCACATGCACAGCTGAATCGCGCCGGACCGACGACAAGCGTGAGCGCGCGTGACCGAGTGCGACCGAGAAGAACAGCCGTGGATCGAGGAGAAAAGCTGTGAGCACCGAGAACGAGGGCACTGCGGTACCCCCGGCCCCGTCCGCACCTCCCGTGCCGGTGGAATCTCCCGCAGCTTCCACGCGGCCGGCCGCGCCGACGGCTCCCATACCGTCGGTGCCCGCGGGCGCCCCGGACCATGAACCGGCCCGCACCGCGCCCGCCTACGCGTCGGCCGGATCCCCGGGCCAGGGCGGCGGGTCCGCACCGGACGCCTCCTGGCCGCCCCCGCCGCCGGCCACTCCGTCGTACGGGGACGCAGGTGGCTCGGGAGCCGGCTCGTACGCCGACGGGGGCTCTGGAGACGCGGGCTCCGGCTGGGGTGCCGGCTTCCCGGCGCCCGCTCCCAAGCCCCGTAGCAGGCGCGGTGGCCTGGTCGCCGCGATCCTGACCGCCGCCCTGGTCGCGGGCGGCCTGGGCGGCGGCCTCGGCTACACCCTGGCCAGGAACAACGACAGCGGCGACTCCACGACCGTCTCCGCCTCCGACAGCGGCGGCACCGTCAAGCGCGACGCGGGCACCATCGCGGGCGTGGCGGACAAGGCCCTGCCGAGCACGGTCACCATCCAGGCCGAGTCCTCCAGCGGCGAGGGCGGCACCGGCACCGGCTTCGTCTTCGACAAAGAGGGCCACATCGTCACCAACAACCACGTGGTGGCCGAGGCGGTCGACGGCGGCAAGCTGACGGCCACCTTCCCGGACGGCAAGAAGTACGACGCCCAGGTCGTGGGCCACGCGGCGGGCTACGACGTCGCGGTCATCAAGCTCGAGAACGCCCCGTCGAACCTGAAGCCCCTGACCCTGGGCGACTCCGACAAGGTGGCCGTCGGCGACTCCACCATCGCCATCGGCGCCCCCTTCGGCCTGTCCAACACGGTGACGACAGGCATCATCAGCGCCAAGAACCGCCCCGTGGCCTCCAGCGACGGCACCGGCAGCAACGCGTCCTACATGAGCGCCCTGCAGACCGACGCCTCGATCAACCCGGGCAACTCCGGCGGCCCGCTGCTGGACGCCCAGGGCAACGTCATCGGCATCAACTCCGCGATCCAGTCCACCAGCAACGGCGGCCTGGGCGGCACCAGCCAGTCCGGCTCGATAGGGCTGGGCTTCGCCATCCCGATCAACCAGGCCAAGTACGTCGCCCAGCAGCTGATCAAGACCGGCAAGCCGGTCTACGCCAAGATCGGTGCCTCCGTCTCCCTGGAGGACACCACGGACGGGGCG
Source organism: Streptomyces sp. NBC_00457 (assembly GCF_036014015.1). Lineage (NCBI taxonomy): Bacteria > Bacillati > Actinomycetota > Actinomycetes > Kitasatosporales > Streptomycetaceae > Streptomyces > Streptomyces sp. NBC_00457. The sequence goes on from NZ_CP107905.1 coordinate 5,636,389, forward strand.
AAGATCACCGAGCAGGGTGCCAGCGGCTCCGAAGCCGTCGAGGCCGGCGGCCCCGCGGCCAAGGCCGGCCTCAAGCCCGGCGATGTCATCACCAAGCTCGACGACCGGGTGATCGACTCCGGCCCGACCCTCATCGGCGAGATCTGGACCCACCAGCCCGGCGACAAGGTCAAGATCACCTACGAACGCGACGGCCAGACCCGCACCGTGGACCTCACCCTCGGCTCCCGCGTCGGAGACAACTGACCCGCACACCCGCGTGCCAACCGGTTACCCTTGTTCCCGCGCCGCCGATCAACGGCAGCGCGGGGTGGGTTGCCCGAGCGGCCTAAGGGAACGGTCTTGAAAACCGTCGTCGCAGCGATGTGACCGTGGGTTCAAATCCCACACCCACCGCACGATGAGCAGTGAGAACGGCCCCTGACCAGGTCATATGGTCGGGGGCCGTTGTGCTGTGCGATGCCCGCTCGTGGCCGTGTCTTCCCGTGGTTTCCCGTGCGATGGGGCACGGGCAGGGGCACGGATGAGCCGCGAGATGACTGCGACATGAGTTGGCTGGCTAACGGTTGATCGGAATCTCGTAGACGATCTCGCAGTGGGCGGCGGGCACCGAGCCGGGGAGACAGGGATGACGGACAAGGGTGAGTTGCGGCTTCTCCCGTGGTCGGGGCCGGATGGCAAGCCCTGTTATCTCAGCACCGACGACCGCGATGGTTACATGTCCCGCTTGGCGGACAACGTTGAGGCGGTCCAACTCGGGATGGCAGCCGAACTGTTGGATCAGGCACAGGAAGTTCTCGGCGCTGAGGACGCTGATCTGGGAGAGCTGCGCCCTCTGACGAGGAAGCTGACCGAAGCCTTGCAGGACGTGCTCCGCGTCGCGACGAGCCGAGGGCTCCTCTTGTCAGTGGGCGATTCTCACCACTCGTGAAAGGGCTCTTCCACTCTCGTGCCGGTGCGCTTGTGGTGCGGGGTGTGGTGCACTGCCACCACGCCCCGAACCCTTCTTGATCCGTAGCTCTCTGTGGATCGGTCAGTGGCGGTCATAGGGGTCGCTTCGAGGACGCTGCGGGACATCGCTGGGCGGTGACGGTTGCTGGGGTTGTTGTGCCTGGCTGCTGTACAGCAGCATCCGTGCTGGAGGTGACGTGTGGAGCGAGAACTGCTCGAACGCCTGCTGGCCGGTGAGGACGAGACGTACTTCGCTGCCCTGGCGGCCCTCCGCAGCGACGCCTCTTACGTTGTCTGGGACGGAGCCGCTTCTGCCGAGTCGCTCGCCCGAGTCTATGAACGTCGGCTCAGGCACACGCGCCGAAGGGGCATCGAGACCTCAGGCCTGGAACGCGCCGTGCAGTCCCTCGGCCAGTATGACCAACCGGTGCGCCTCGGCCAGATCAGGGCTGCCGATGGTGTCTGGGTCTTCATGCTCTTCCTCACCGAGGACGGCAGCGGCTTGGTGGCGTGTACTGGTGTGCGGCGTACAGATACGTGATCAGCAACAGTGGGTAGCGGCTCCTGCGTATGCGCTCAGGACCTGAGCAGGGACCTCTCGCAACTACGCCGCCCCGCCCGGGAACGTGGGCCGGGGCGGGTGCCGTGCGCGCCGTTCATTGATCGCTTATCGACGGTCAGCTGGTCCTGGTGTCGTCCACCCGCTCGCCCTCCGCTTGAGACGGCTCGGTCCTGGGGACGTCCGGGTGCTGTTCCATGGCCGCGCTCTCAGCCGGTTCGTCACGCTCGCCCTCGGCCTGGGAGGGCGTGTGAGAGTACAGCCAGCGGTCGTAATCCGAGGCTCCGGTCTTCATTGCGGGCCTCCCTTGCTCGCTCAACTCCCATGCTCCTCCCTCGACCGCAGCCAGGGCGAGAGCGCGGTGCGGAGGAGGCGCGAGTGTGTTCGCCCACCGACAGACAGCCACGCTGAAGAGGGCCAACTATCACTGCGAATCACAGTCTCGCCTGTTCGCAGTGACAGTTGGCCACTGCTGTCCCCTGCCGTCGAACCTTGATCGTTATCCTCGAAGATTGATGATCAGAAAGGTCGTGCCACCGGAGTTTGAGCGCGGTCGCGCGAGGCGAGTGCCCCAGACCACGCATCCCTCGATGGCAAAGATCACGCGTGCTGCGTCCTGTGGCTAAATGCGTTGTCGTGGCCGTTCGGACTGAGGCAGCATCCCGCACATGGAGCAGCCACCCGAGATCCTCCGTCACGGTGAAGTCGAGCTTCGCCGCTGGCGCGCGAACGACCTTGAGACTCTGTATCAGGTGGCCACTGAGTCGCTCGATCACCTCCGACCGTGGATGCCCTGGGCGGCGAACCATGATCGAAAGCAGTACGAGGGCTTCTTGGCACGCAGCAATGAGGAGTGGGAGGCCGGCCAGGACTACACCTTCGCGATCACAGCTCTTGGAGCGGTGATCGGCAGTTGTGGCCTCCATCGCCGGGCCGAACCCAGGGTGCTGGAAATCGGGTACTGGCTCCATCCCGCACGGACTGGCAAGGGCTTCGCGACCATGGCTGCTGCGGCGCTGGTGGATGCGGGTAAGGGCATTCCGGACGTCGATCGGATCGAGATACGTCACGATGAGGCCAATTCCGCAAGCGGAGCGGTCGCGCGCCGACTGGGTTTCGCCGAGGTGGAGCGCGTGAGGGAGCCCGATGGCCCGGACGCTCCCGGCGAGGTGGGCGTAACGGTGATCTGGCGTCTTGAGACCCGAGCAGCATCGTCGGGCTGAGGCGCGGGGGAGTTCGGCGCGGACTTCGCCCCCGCCGAACCGGACAAAGCCTCTGACCAGCGAGGTCGGTCGAAGGCTTTCACTGCGCGCGTCCCTTCCGCCACCGATACGACCAGGACACGCCGCATACTGCCGTCATGCCCTCGCCGCAGCGATTCCGGGACTCCCGGCACATGAAGTACGACTTCGTTGATCATGTGCTCGTGCGCTGCCCGAAGTGCACTGGCATCGCGCACGTTGCCCCGGCAGCACTCGTGTCCGGGGAGGCGAGTCCCTCGCTGTTCACGCATCGCCACCTTGTCTGCCGTGCCTGTGGTTTGACCCGTTATGCAGCTGGCGGTCTTCGCCTCTTCCGGGGTACCGGGGAGGCCGTAGATCCGTTCTTCGGTCTGCCGCTGTGGTTGCAGGCCGAGACGCGTCACGGCTGGGTGTGGGCTTACAACCCCGAGCATCTGGACCTGATAAGGCAGTTCGTTCAGGCGCCACTGCGCGAACGACCTCCTTGGGACTCGACGGGGCGGAAGCGGAAGATGACGCTCGTTGCCAGACTGCCGTCGTGGATCAAGAGCGCGAAGAACCGAGCCGAAGTCTTGCGGGCCATCGAGCGCATCCGGTCCTCGCTGGTGAACTGACAGACAGCCCTATGGGGCTCCTAGCTCAGCGGGCACGATCGCGGTCCTGGGGCACGTAGCGGGCACGGTGACGATCACAACGGCTCCGCCAGGGTGCTCGTACCTGCCTGACCTGCGGCGGAGACCTCCCCGCCCTCGATCGGCGAAAGGTCCTTAAAAACCGTCGTCGCAGCGATGTGACCGTGGGTTCAAATCCCACACCCACCGCAGGTCGGCGTAGGAACGCAGGCGGAAGGGGTGCCCCTCGTAGGAGGGGCACCCCTTTTGTGTGTGCCGGAGCGGTGTGGGTCAGCCGGCGGTCGTGGTGGGGTGCGTGTCGACGACCGTGCGGCGCATGACGGCGCCGGTGCCGATCAGGGTCTCGGCTTCGGTGCCCTTCTCCTTGTCCTTGGTCATGTACGAACGCGAGCCGATGTAGGTGAGCTTCTGCTTGTCGAAGATCCACTCGTCGCGCACCGCGGAGGCCGGGTCCTCTCGGGTGATGCCGATGCCGTGACGCCCGGCGGTGTCGACCACGTCGGGGATGACGGTCACGCCGGGAATCCTCGCGGTCGCCTTGTAGAACGCGGCGGCATTCTCCGGCGGCATGATCGTTTCGTTCAGCAGATCGCCGATCTTGAAGAAGACGGCCTGCTCCTTCGACTCGTCGTCGCCCACCTGGGTCTGGGCATAGAGCAGTTCGAGCAGGGCGTCGGGGTCGGTGGGCAGCGAGGCCAGCCACTTGTACGTGGGGCGGTCGATGCCCACCGGGTAGGCGCTGGGGGACTCGATGGGAATGGTCTGACCGGGCATGATGGCGTCCTTCCCGGAGTCGCGGAGCCACCCGGTGATCTTGACCGGGTCGGGGTCCTGCGAGAACCAGGCCTCCCGCTTGTGCACGGCACCGAGCCGCACGGGTCCTCCGAAGGTGCCCTTGTTCGCGCGGACCAGGCTCTCGACGTACACGAACTGGCCGTCGTTCACCGGCGTCGCGTCGGTGGCCATGGACGCGGCGGCGATGCGGTCGAGTGTGACGGACGCCTTGTTCGGCCCGGCCTCCGCGGTCTTGGTCCCCGCTGCCGGCGCGGAACCGTTTCCGCCTCCGGAGAGTGTGACGACCAGTGCGCCGGCCAGTGCCATCGCCGCAACGGGCAACACCACGGCCGTACGCGGGAATCGGCGACGCGGTGCCGGAGGCGACTGGGTGGAACGGGAGCTGTCGCGGTCGATCCGCTGCATCAGAACGTCCTTGAAGTGGAGGTGTCTGCTCGGCGGGAGGTCCCATTCGGCAGGGGCCGACAGCAACTCCTCGGCCTCGCTCCGGGTGGAGCCGGCGCTCGGCGGCTTGTCAGCGTTCATGGGGTTTCCTCCTGCAGAAACATGGCCGCGAACGCGGCCTCACCCTCTACCTCTCCGCGACGGTCGGGCAGTTCCGCCCCGTCGTCGGGTGGGCCGGAACTCAGCTTGGCAAGCCGCGCGCGGGCGCGGGACAGTCGCGAACGCACGGTGCCGACCGGGACGCCGAGCGCCTGGGCAGCCTGCTGATAGTCCAGCCCGGAGGCCACGCACAGGGCGAGCACCTCCCGGTCCTGGCGGCGCAGTTGGCTCAGTGCGCGATGGACCACCGCGAGACGGCGCGCGTCGTCGATCCGGCCGGCCGTCTCGTCCGCGAAGTCCTCGACCGGCGGCGGGGCCGGGCTACGGGCCAGGAAGGCGAGCCGGCGGCGCAGACCGCGGTTGGCGTTGCGGGCCTTGTGCGTGGCGATGCCGAGCAGCCACGGCTTGAGCGATCCGCCCTCCAGGTCCACGGTTTCCCGGGTACGCCAAGCGGCGAGGAAGGTCTCCGACATCGCCTCCTCGGCCTCCGACCAGTCACCGGTCAGCCGCAGGGCATGGTTGTACACCGCGCGCGCGTGCTGGTCGTACAGCTCGGCGAAGGCCTCACGGTCCCCGGCGCGTATGCGCGTACGTACTGACTCTCCTCGTTCCGTTTCCCTCACACTCGTAACTCTCCGCGGTTCCATGGGGGTTCCAGTGGCCTGCGCCACACTGCGGCCCAGCCGGGGGCCGTTCGGCGCACGGCCTGCGCGCATGGCCCGCACCCATGGCCTGCCCGCACGGCCTCCACGCATGGCCCGCACGCACGCCGACACTGCCACCGCACTGCCGACACTGCCGTCGCCCTGCCGACACTGCCTCAGCGCAGGCGCCTCCCAGTGTCGCCTTCCGCCGGGGCGCACGGTTGCGCGCCCCGGCGCATCCTCACGGTTGGTGCCCCGTCATGCGCGCCGCCGACGCGATCGTGGCGCGGGCCTCGCGTTCGGTGAGGCCGGTGTTGAGGGCTGCCTCGACGAACGGTTCGACGAGGTCGGGGCCGATGCCGTCCTCGTAGGCGCGGCAAGCCGCCCAGAACAGGCGGGTGTTGCGCTGTCCCTCGTGGGCAGCGAGGACGAACTGGACGAGGCCCTGGCCGTGCCCGCCGGTCGACGGGGGTGCGGGGTGCTGGGTACGGGGCGGTGGGAGCAGGAGGCGTAGGAGGGCGGCCGGGCAGGCCGCGGGGGCGAGGTGGGCGGTGCCGGGGGCGGTGCTGTAGACGCCGTGCTCGGTGCGGGAGCCTGGGCCGACGAGGTAGCCGCCGGCGCCGCGGATGTCGATGCCGGGGGCCAGGCGGCCCGCGGAGTTGGGGACGACGACGTCCGGCGGGCCGCTGAGCCAGAGGTGGCGGCCGCCGCTGGGGGTCAGGACGACGACGGTGGCGGGGATCGTGAACAGATGCCGCAGGGCCAGTTCGCGCAGGGCCGCCGAGGAGTCGGTGCCCGACTTGGTGTCCAGGTCGATGCCGATCAGGTGATGCGGAGGGAGGCCGCAGGCGATGCCGTAGCCGGTGGCCCAGGGGGCGGCGGCGAACAGTTCGCGGATACGTGCCGGGTCGGTCGAGGCGTCGTACACCCCATGGCCGAAGCGGCCGCATTCGCCGTGGCAGAGGGGTGCGGTGGGGTCGTCGCGGTGGGGGGAGCGCAGGGCCGGGAGTTTCGTCCGGGACAGGGGGATGACGGCCAGTCCGCGCTCCGCGGCTGACAGGGCGTGTGCGAGGGCCAGCATCGTGGCCTGCCGATCGGTGGTGGCCATGCCTCCATGTTCGTACAGGTGTTCGAAAAAGGGAAGAGAGGTCGAGCGCGACTCGCCGGGAACCGCATGTTGGCCGGATATACGCAGGAGCGCTTCACCCCTTGTGGCGCTTGGGGTGGAGGTGTCCGGCCCGCCCGGGCCTGTTACTGAAGGCAACCAAAGGGGTTTATCGACTTGTCATCACGCTTCAGGGCGAATAGGGGCTTCCGGGGTGGTTCGCCAGGGATTCGGTGGGCAACTCTGATCTTGCGACGTCGTGCACAGCACTGAGGCGGATGGCCAACTGCCTTGGATCAAGCCGTACTTCACGTACCACGCGCACTTTCGGCCCGACGGCCGATGCGCACCTTGTTCTGGAGGAACAACATGGCAAGCATCCGTACCGCCCGCGTCATCGCCGCCGTTTCCGCCCTTCCGCTCGCCGCGGCTCTCTTCGCCGGCGTCGCGACGGCGGACACCGGCGCCCTCGCGGGCGACGGATCGAACGCGACCGCCACCAATGCCTCCGCCGGCATCATCGGCAGCGGCGTCGGCGACGACAACAACGGCAACTCGTCCACCACACAGCAGCAGGCGGTGGGCGACGGCGCCTCGAACCAGAGCAACACCGCCCAGGTCGACGGCTCCGCCTTCACGGCCATCAACCAGGGCAACGAGAACGTCGCCGTCGGCTTCGCGCCCCTCTGGTGAGACCGGGAGGGCCGGCCCTCGGGCGCCGGTCCTGAACTCCCTTGTGGGGTGTGCTCTGTGGGGTGGTCACACGTCCGCGCGGCGGTGCTTCGGCACCGCCGCGCAGGCGTTTTCCGCGTGAGACAGGCGCTTTCCGGGCGCGGGCGACGACCTTGACAGAGCACGGTATCTGACGGACAGTCAGAAACCCTCAGCCCGTACGACGTCCCGGAGGGCCGTCACCGTGCACCTCGCCCCCACCGAGCGCCAGCGGCGGCTGCGCGCCGAGCTGCGTACGTACTTCCGGGCCCTCATGCCGGACGGACCGCCCCCTGTTGAGGAGCACGCGCGCGTGCGCGCACTGCGACGTCGTATCGGCGCGGACGGCTGGCTGGGGCTCGGATGGCCCGTCGAGTACGGCGGTCAGGGCCGGGGCGCGGACGAGCAGTTCGTCTTCTTCGACGAGGCGTACCGCGCGGGCGCGCCCGTCTCGATGGTCACCCTGAACACGGTCGGGCCGACCCTGATGAAGTACGGCAGCGAGGAGCAGAAGGCCGCCTTCCTGCCGGGCATCCTGCGCGGGGAACTCGTCTTCGCGATCGGCTACAGCGAGCCGTCGGCGGGGACCGACCTGGCGTCGCTGCGGACCCGGGCGGTACGGGACGGCGCGGGCGACTGGCTCGTCGACGGGCAGAAGATCTTCACCTCCGGCGCCCAGCACGCCGACTGGATCTGGCTGGCCTGCCGCACCGACCCTGACGCCCCCAAACACCGTGGCATCTCGATCCTCCTCATCCCCACCGACGCCCCCGGCTTCTCCTGGACGCCGATCGAGACGGTCGGCGGGCAGACCACGACAGCCACGTACTACGACGCCGTCCGCGTCCCGGCCGGCAACCTCGTCGGCGCGGAGAACGAGGGCTGGACGCTCATCACCAACCAGCTCAACCACGAGCGGGTCGCCCTCGCCGCGCTCGGCATGCAGGCCGAGGACTTCTACACGGCCGCGCTGAACGCCGTACGCACCCCCGATCCGGTGACGGGGAGGCGCCGGGTTGACGAGCCGTGGGTGCGCTCGCGGCTGGCCGAGGCACATGCCCGGCTGGCGGCATCGCGTCTGCTCAGCTGGCGTCTGGTGGGGGATGTGGGGGCGGGCCGCCTCGCGCCCGGCGACGCGAGCGGGGTGAAAGTCGCGGGAACCGAATCGGCGGTGGCGGTGTACCGAATATGTCAGCACGCGATCGGGACGGACGGGCTGGCAGGGCTGGTTCGTTCGGGGTCGCCGGGGGCGTTCGGGGACGGCGAGCTGGAGCGGCTGAACAGGGCGGCGCAGATCAACACGTTCGGGGGCGGGGTGAGCGAGGTGCAGCGGGAGATCGTCGCGACGATGCGGCTCGGGATGACGAGGGGGCGGCGGTGAGCGGACAAGGGACGGCGGTGAGCGGACAGGGGACGGGGGTGAGCGAGGTGCAGGACGAGTTGGGGGCGCGGCTGAAGGCGTTCGAGGGGCGGGCGACCGCCGTCGCGCGCGCGGGCAAGGATCCGGTCAACGAACCGATGATCCGGCACTGGTGCGAGGCGCTGGGCGACACCAACCCGGCGTATTCGGGGCCGGACGCCATCGCCCCGCCCACCATGTTCCAGGCATGGACCATGGGCGGCCTCTCCGGGCATACGGGACGCTCCCAGGCGTACGACGACCTGCTCACCCTCCTCGACGAGGCGGGCTGCACCTCGGTCGTCGCCACCGACTGCGAGCAGGAGTATCTGCGTCCCCTGCGACCCGGCGACGAGATCACCTTCGACGCGGTGATCGAGTCGGTGTCGGACCGCAAGACGACCAAGCTGGGCACGGGGTATTTCGTCACGACCCGCATGGACGTCCGGGTGGGACAGGACCTGGTCGGCACCCACCGCTTCCGCATCCTCAAATACGCCCCCGTGCGGAAGACGCCGAAAGCCCCCCGCCCCCGGCCGGTGATCAACCGCGACAACGCCGGCTTCTGGGAAGGAGTGGACCGGCATCAGCTCCTCATCCAGCGCTGCACGGGCTGCACGACCCTGCGTTTCCCCTGGCTGCCGGGGTGCAACGCATGCGGCGGCCTGGACTGGGACACGGTGGAGGCAAGCGGCGAGGGCACGGTCTATTCGTACGTCGTGATGCACCACCCGCCGTTCCCGGCCCTCGATCCTCCGTATGCCGTCGGCCTGATCGAGCTGGCGGAAGGCGTGCGGATGATCAGCAACGTGGTGGGGGTGCCGTACGACAAGGTCCGCATCGGCCTGCCGGTACGGCTCGAATTCCAGCGGTACGAGGATCCGGGCGGTGCCTTGGTCCTGCCCGTCTTCCGGGTCCCGGAGGGTGAGGTCTGACATGGACTTCACGCCCACCCAGGAGCAGGCCGCCGCCCAGGAACTGGCCGCGCGGATCTTCGGCGACCTCGCCACGCACGAACGGCTGACGGCCGCCGGAACAGACAGCGACCCGGAGCTGTGGAAGGCCCTGTGCGCCGCCGGACTCATCGGCGCCGTCCAGGAGGTGGGCCTCCTGGGCCTCGTCCTCCTCCTGGAGGAGCAGGGCCGGACGACGGCCCAGGTGCCTTTTGCGGCCACATGTGTGTACGGACTGCTGGCGGTGTCGTCCCACGGCACGGCGGAGCAGCGCGAGCGGTTGCTGCCGGGGATCATCGACGGCTCGGTGGTGGTCAGCGGGGCATTTCCGGCACAGGGAGGGGTACGGGCGGCTGCGGACGGCGAGCTGACCGGCACGGTCCCCGTCGTGCCCTGGCTGCGGGACGCCACGCATGTCCTGGTGGCCGACGCGGACCGGAATCTATGGCTGGTGCCGACCGCCAGCCACGTGGAGTGGCAGCCGGTCGAACTATCGGCGCCCTGGGCGGCGGGGCGACTCGTACTGGAGGGAACCGACGCCGAGCTGCTCGGCGGGCCTGGTGCCGAACGGCTCGGCGGCACCGAGCACTTCAGCGCCCCCGGTGTCGAACGGCTCGGCGGGCCCGGTGCTGATCGGCTCGGCGGCACCGAGCACCTCAGCGGCCCCACTGCCCAACGCCTCAGCGGCGTTGGCGCCGGACAGATCGGCGGCGTAGGCGCCGAACACCCCGCCGGACCCGACGCCTACGCCGACGTCCTCGCCATTGCCCGCACCGCCTTCGCCGGTCTCCAGGCCGGTGTCTGCGCCGGTTCCCTTGCGCGGGCCGTGGCGCACACGAACAGCCGGGAGCAGTTCGGGCGACCGCTCGCCACCAAGCAGGCCGTCCAACTCCGGGCAGCGGACGCGTATATGGACACGGAGGCGATAAGGGTGACGGCGTACGAGGCGGCGTGGCGGCGCGACACCGGGCTCCCCTACGCCTCGCATGCGCTGGCCGCCGCCTGGTGGGCGTCCGAGGCGGGCAGCCGCGTCGTCCACGCGGGCCAGCATCTGCACGGCGGCGCGGGAGCCGACCTGGACCATCCGGTGCACCGGCACTTCCTGTGGGGCCGGCAGTTGGACGCATATCTGGGATGCGGCGACGAACTACTGCAGGAACTGGGCGAGTTGATCAAGGAAGGGGAGGAGGGCGAGGCATGGGATCGATGAGGACCGGCGACCGACTGCCGAGGGTCGACGACCGACTGCCGAGGGTCGGCGACCGACTGCCGCCGCTGGAGATCGAGATCACCCGCACGCTCATCGTGGCCGGAGCGATCGCCTCCCGGGACTACCAGGACGTGCACCACGATGCGGAACTGGCCCGCCAGAAGGGCTCCCCCGACATCTTCATGAACATCCTGACCACCAACGGCCTGGTGGGCCGCTACATCACGGACCACTTCGGCCCGACAGCCGTCCTGCGCAAGGTGGCGATCAGGCTGGGCGCACCCAACTACCCGGGAGACACGATGGTGTTGACGGGGACGGTGGACGAGCTCGACGGCGACACCGCGACGGTACGGGTCGTGGGGGACAACGGCATCGGCAGACATGTGACCGGCACGGTGACGGTCACCGTACCGACGGGGGGTGCGCGATGAGCACCCGAACCCCGGACACCCTCGGCGGGCGCGCCGCGATCGTCGGGATCGGCGCCACCGAGTTCTCCAAGGACTCGGGCCGCAGTGAGCTCCGGCTGGCCGTGGAGGCGGTGCGGGCGGCGCTGGACGACGCGGGGCTGACACCGGGGGATGTGGACGGGATGGTCACGTTCACGATGGACACCAGCCCGGAGATCACGGTGGCGCAGGCCTGCGGGATGGGCGAGCTGTCCTTCTTCTCCCGGGTGCACTACGGCGGCGGAGCGGCCTGCGCGACCGTTCAGCAGGCGGCACTCGCCATCGCCACGGGCGTGGCCGAGGTGGTGGTCTGCTACCGCGCGTTCAACGAGCGGTCGGGCCGGAGGTTCGGCTCGGGTGTGCAGCACCGGGAGCCGTCGGCGGAGGGCGCGGCGCTGGGCTGGTCCCTGCCGTTCGGGCTGCTCACCCCGGCCTCCTGGGTGGCGATGGTGGCTCAGCGGTATCTGCACACCTATGGGCTGACCCCGGAGGTGTTCGGGCATGTGGCCGTCGTGGACCGCAAGTACGCGGCCACCAACCCGGCGGCGTACTTCCACGGCAGACCGATCACCCTCGCCGACCACGCGGCCTCGCGCTGGATCGCCGAACCGCTCAGGCTGCTGGACTGCTGCCAGGAGACGGACGGCGGTCAGGCCATCGTCGTCACCTCCGTGGAGCGGGCCCGCGACCTGCCGAACCCCCCAGCGGTCGTCGCAGCCGCCGCCCAGGGGGCGGGGCGTGCTCAGGAGCAGATGACCAGCTTCTACCGGGACGACCTGACCGGCCTGCCGGAGATGGGCGTGGTGGCCCGCCGGCTGTGGGGCAGCTCCGGGCTCACCCCGGCCGACATCGATGTGGGGATCCTGTACGACCACTTCACACCGTTCGTGCTCATGCAGTTGGAGGAGTTCGGGTTCTGCGGAAAGGGTGAGGCCGCTGACTTCATGGCGGAGGAGCGGCTGCCGGTCAATACGCACGGGGGACAGTTGGGCGAGGCGTATCTGCACGGGATGAACGGGATCGCCGAGGGGGTACGGCAGCTGCGGGGTACATCCGTCAACCAGATACCGGGGGCCGGCCGGGTCCTGGTGACCGCGGGGACAGGTGTGCCGACGTCGGGGCTGGTCCTGGAGGGAGCGTGAGGCAGGTGCCGTGGGGGAACCCGGGCCGGGGCTGCCGCACGGGGACCGGGGACCGGCGTCAGGGGACCGCCGCCATGCCGGGCCCCATGCCGGCCGCAAAGGCACAGGACCCGGCACCCTGGTCGTAGCCCCCAGGGGTAAACCCGCAGTAGGTGTCCTCCTCCGGTCCACCTTCAGGAGGTGCAGTCGGCACCACCCCTACAACCTGAGGGGGAGTGCGCTTCGGGACCTGCGGCCGATCCGCTGGAGAGGGGGTCGCTCATAGCGTGGAGCCATGACCACAACCGTCTGCACCAGCGCTTCCCAAGCCGCGACGCGGTCGCTGACGTACCCGTCGTTCTCGTCGTACGTCAAGGCCCGCCAGCCGGTGCTGCTGCGTACCGCCCGGTCGCTCACCGCGAACCCGAGCGACGCGGAGGATCTGCTGCAGACGGCGCTGACCAAGACGTATGTCGCCTGGGAGCGGATCGAGGACCACCGCGCGCTCGACGGCTATGTGCGCCGGGCGCTGCTGAACACCCGGACATCCCAGTGGCGTAAGCGCAAGGTGGACGAGTTCGCCTGCGACGAGCTGCCGGAGCCCGAGCCGGTCCCCGGCGGGGACGACCCGGCCGAACAGCAGGCGCTGCACGACGCGATGTGGCGGGCGATCTCCAAACTGCCCGCACGGCAGCGCGCGATGGTCGTCCTGAGGTACTACGAGGACCTCAGCGAAGCCCAGACGGCCGAGGTGCTCGGAGTCTCGGTGGGCACGGTCAAGTCAGCGGTGTCCCGCGCCCTCGGCAAGCTGCGCGAGGACGCGGAGCTGTTGCTGGTTCGCTAGTGTCCTGCGCCAGAGATCCGTCGGCAGAGGCGGGCGAGGGAGTCGAGGATCTCTTCGGCGGTCTTGGTCCAGATGAACGGTTTAGGGTCTTCGTTCCAGTCCTTGACCCAGGCGCGGATGTCGGCCTCGAGGGCTTGGATGTTCTTGTGTGCGCCGCGGCGGATCATCTGGTGCGCGAGGTAGCCGAACCACCGCTCGACCTGGTTGATCCAGGAGGAGCCGGTCGGGGTGAAGTGCAGCTCGAAGCGCGGGTGTCTCGCCAGCCAGGCCTTGATCGCTGGAGTCTTGTGGGTGCCGTAGTTGTCCACGATCAGGTGGACCTGCAGCTGTGCGGGCACCTCCTTGTCGATCCGGATCAGGAACTTCTTGAACTCCGCAGCCCGGTGCCGACGGTGCAGGGCGGTGATGACTTCACCGGTGGCGACGTCGAAGGCAGCGAAGAGGGTGGTCAGCCCGTTGCGCACGTAGTCATGGGTGCGCCGCTCGGGCATGCCCGGCATTATCGGCAGCACCGGCTGGGACCGGTCCAGGGCCTGGATCTGCGACTTCTCGTCCACCGAGAGCACCACCGCCCCCTCGGGCGGGTTGAAGTACAGGCCCACGACGTCGTAGACCTTCTCCACGAACAACGGGTCGGTCGACAACTTGAAGGTGTCCGCCAGATGCGGCTTGAGCTGGAACTGCCGCCAGATCCGGCCGACCGTGGACTTCGACAGGCCGCTGTGTTGCGCCATCGATTTCCGCGACCAGTGGGTGGCGTTCTTGGGCAGTTGTTCCAGCGTGGTGACCACGACGGCTTCCACCTGATCGACGCTGATGGTGGGCGGCCGGCCCGGTCGGGGCTCGTCGACCAGTCCGTCCAGCCGCTGGGTGAGGAAGCGCCGCCGCCACTTGCGGACCGTGTCCGCGGCCACCCGCAACTCGCGGGCGACCGCGACAATCGGCGGTACTTCCGGCCCCGCGCACGCCAGCACGATCCGCGCTCGCAGGGCCAGGGCCTGGGCCGATGTTGCCCGACGCGTCCACCGCTCCAACACCGCCCGCTCGTCATCAGACAGCAGCAACGGCTGCAGCTTCGGGCCCCGACGAGGAACTGACGCACCAGCAGTAGAAGTCACACACCAACTAACGATCAACTACTGGCGCAGGACACTAGGGCCCCCGCGGGCGGCACTCTGGCTGTCCGGTGGCCCGGCGGGCGGTCGGCCGGTCCGGCCGGACCAGTTGGTCCGCCTGTCCGCCTGTCCGCCTGCCCGGTGTTCCGGTGGTCGGAGCGCCAAGGTCGTCTGGTGGGCCGTACCGTCCCCTCACGGTGGACGCAACGTGACGTGATCGACGTGATCGATCGTCCGCGCCTAGTGACATACCGCGCGGTATGTGAGCAGAATCAGCGCAACCCTTACTACCGCGTAGGCAATGTCGCCCCCGGGAGGACGCCGTGCTGAGCACCATGCAGGACGTACCGCTGCTGATCTCGAGGATCCTGACCCACGGGTCGACGATCCACGGCACATCACAGGTGATCACCTGGACCGGCGAGGAGCCCCAGCGGCGTTCCTTCGCCGAGATCGGAGCCCGCACGGCCCAGCTGGCGCACGCCCTGCGCGACGACCTCGGGGTCGCGGACGACGAGCGCGTGGCGACGCTGATGTGGAACAACGCCGAGCACGTCGAGGCGTACTTCGCGATCCCCTCCATGGGCGCGGTCCTGCACACGCTGAACCTGCGCCTCCCGGCCGAGCAGCTCGCCTGGATCGTGAACCACGCCGCCGACCGGGTGGTGATCGTCAACGGTTCGCTGCTGCCGCTGCTCGCCCCGCTGCTGCCGCACCTCAAGACGATCGAGCACGTGGTGGTGTCCGGCCCCGGCGACCTGTCGCTGCTCGCGGACGCCGCCCCGCAGGTGCACGCGTACGAGGAGCTGATCGCCGGGAAGCCGACGACGTACGAGTGGCCGGAGCTGGACGAGCGCCAAGCCGCGGCCATGTGCTACACGTCCGGGACGACGGGCGACCCCAAGGGCGTGGTGTACAGCCACCGTTCGATCTACCTGCACTCCATGCAGGTCAACATGGCCCAGTCGATGGGCCTGACCGACCAGGACATCTCGCTGGCGGTGGTCCCCCAGTTCCACGTCAACGCCTGGGGCCTGCCGCACGCGACCTTCATGACCGGCGTGAACGTGCTGATGCCGGACCGCTTCCTGCAGCCCGCCCCGCTCGCCGAGATGATCGAGCGCGAGAAGCCGACACACGCGGCTGCCGTCCCGACCATCTGGCAGGGCCTGCTCGCCGAGCTGACCGCCCACCCGCGTGACGTCTCCTCCCTCACCCAGGTCACCATCGGCGGCTCGGCCTGTCCGCCCTCGCTCATGGAGGCGTTCGACAAGCTCGGCATGCGGGTCTGCCACGCCTGGGGCATGACGGAGACCTCCCCGCTCGGCACCATCGCCCGCCCGCCGGCCCACGCGGTCGGCACGGAGGAGGAGTTCGCCTACCGCCTCACCCAGGGCCGTTTCCCCGCGAGCGTCGAGGCCCGCCTCACCGGCCCCGGCGGCGAGCGTCTCCCCTGGGACGGCGAGTCCGCGGGTGAGCTGGAGGTACGCGGCCCGTGGATCGCGGGCGCCTACTACAACGGCCCGGGGGCCGAACCCCTGCGCCCCGCCGACAAGTTCAGCGAGGACGGCTGGCTGAAGACCGGCGACGTCGGCACGATCTCCGCCGACGGCTTCCTCACCCTCACCGACCGCGCCAAGGACGTCATCAAGTCCGGCGGCGAGTGGATCTCCTCGGTCGAGTTGGAGAACGCGCTGATGTCCCACCCGGACGTCGCCGAGGCCGCCGTAGTCGCCGTCCCCGACGACAAGTGGGGCGAACGCCCGCTCGCCACAGTCGTCCTCAAGGAGGGCGCCATCGCCGACTTCGAGACCCTGCGCACCTTCCTCGCCGGCGAGGGCAAGATCGCCAAGTGGCAGCTCCCGGAGCGCTGGACCATCATCGAGGCCGTCCCCAAGACGAGTGTCGGCAAGTTCGACAAGAAGAAGATTCGCGAAGCGCATCGGTTGGGGAAGCTCGACGTGACCAAGCTCAGCTGACTCTGCTGAGCTGCGTAGGGCCCCTGGCCGCCGTCGGGGGCTCTTGTCGTTCACGCTCGCTTCAGCGCCGATCACTCAGCCGGTGCAGTGCTCTGCGCGGCGGAGCGCCATTCATCCTCGAGAATGCTGAAGATCAGGGAGTCTCGCCAACCGTCGCGGATCAACTGGGTGTGACGCAGGCGTCCCTCATGCGTCATACCGAGCTTGGCCAGCACCCGAGACGAGCCGACATTCCGCGGGTCACAAGTGGCATAGATCCGATGGAGCCCCAACTCGCCGAAGCCATAAGCAAGAAGCCGCCGCCCGATCTCTGCCCCGATGCCCTGCCCCCAGACACGCGGATGCACGATGTAAGAGATCTCGCCCTGACGCTGGATGTCACTGCGAACATGCAGTTCACCCATGCCCACCACGTTCCGCCCGAAGCGGGCCACGTAGGGGAACCGGCGCTGGGGGCTGTCCGACCAGGCTTTGACCGCGCCTTCCACGAAGTCCCGCGTCTCATTCTCTGTGTTCGGCCCCCACGGCTGATAGCGACATGCCTCTCCCAGACACGCCCATGAGTGAATGGCCGCCCAGTCCTCCAAAGCGATCTTGCCTAGGGTCACCGAGGGCCGACTCATAAGAAGATCATGTCCACTTCAGCATGTCGTCTTCAAGAGCGAACCGCACACGTGCTCATGCTCGCCACCTTCCCTCTTTCCTTCAACATAGGCTCGCTCCGTGAAGGTCTTGATCACCGGGATGTCTGGCACCGGCAAGTCGACGGCACTCCATCACTTGCGCAGGCGAGGCCACAGGACGGTGGACACCGATGCCGACGCCTGGAGTCATTGGGCGACACTGCCGGACGGTTCTGCCGACTGGATATGGCGTGAGCAGGCCATCACCGACCTGCTCAGCAGCCACGGCGAGGGCAGCCTCTTCGTTGCCGGATGCAAGACCAACCAAGGCCGGTTCTATCCACTGTTCGACCAGATCGTGCTGCTGAGCGCACCTGCCGATGTGCTGCTGGCCCGCATCGCAGCCCGGACCACCAACCCCTACGGCAAGCGGCCCGAAGAACGGGCCGCCGTACTCCACCACCTGGCCACCGTCGAACCGCTGCTGCGTGCGACCGCGACCGTCGAGATCGACGCCACCGCATCCATCGAGCGCGTCGTTCAACAGCTGGAAGAACTCACAATGCCCTGACCTCGGAACAAGCAGCACCCGGCGTCTGGGGAATTGCGTGATCGTCCACACTACTAACAGACGGACTGCCGCCTGTCCGGCCCTGAGCCTTGGCCGCTTCCAGACCCACGTGGGCCGGTCCTTGATCAGGGACCGCTCAACTCGGCCACGGCACCGATGATCGGGAAGAACGGGCGCCCATCCGCAGACGTGGTGTCCACGGTGCTGAGAGCACCGGTGATCACCTTGAAGCCGATTCCGCGCTTTGCTACTGAACTTGAATGTGTGATGTCGGTCCGCCAGCTGTGACAGCCGGTGACACGCCGGGGCAATGGCCCTCGTCGCGGCAGCGTCCATCAGTAGACGATGGACACGATCTGGCAGGCGGCTTCGGTGAGTTGGCGTTCTCCGCTGATGTGGGCTCGGGCGAGGGCAGTGCCAGGCTCGATGCCGCGGGTGCAGAGTCGCCAGGCGGTCTCTGGGTCCAGCCGTACTGATGCGGCCGGCCGACCGGTGGGCGTTTCGGCCAGTGACCAGCGGTCCGCGGTGGCGGTCACGGTCCAGGTGCCCATGGCCGGCTCATCGATGGCCACCTGGAGTTGTGTCCCGGCGGGTGCGGGCGTGTGACGCAGTGTGTGGGGCAGTGCCCTCATGAAGGTGTCCAGGACCGTGGCCAGAGCGTGGGGCTCCGGGTCAGTGTCCTGGCCGGTGGCGTGGCGGATCTGCTGGCGGTGGGTCCAGTACTCGGTGAACTCCCGAGCGACGTCCAGCCACTTGGGCGCCGGGTCGGCCCCTGCCCAGGACACTCCCAGGCCCGTTGCGTCGAGGTCGGTGCCCTCGAACTGACGGGTGACCTGGGTCCCGGCCAGTTCCAGCGCCTCGATGAGCTGGGCGGGGCTGTGATCGGCATGGAGGTCGATCCATTCCTGGTTGATCCGGTGGATGAACCCTTCCAGCGTCTCTCCGGCCGCCACGGCGCGCTGGTGGCTCTCTGTGCTCCAGCCGAGACGGCCGTGGTAGTCGCCGAGGATGTGGGCGGCAAGATCGTGCACGGTCCAGCCCGGGACCGCGGCCCTGCTCCACTCATCGCGCCGCAGACCGCGTAGCACGTCGAGGAGCGACGCCAGCTCCGGCCCGAACAGCGGGCGAGTGTCGATCGGCTTACCCAGCCAAGTGGGGTCGGATACGTCGTTGGGCTGGAGACTCATGGTCAAAGCCTGTCAGCCGGGAGGCTCGGTCTTCCATCGAATACCCCCTCACCTCACAGACGGGAGGGGGGCATGTCGGTCAGTCGCTCATCATCAGGCCAGTGCCGGCCAGACAGCCGTCGACCAGGGCGGGCCGGCACTGGATCTGCTTGAGTCTGCGCTGCACGGCCCGGGCGATCTGGGCGAGGTCGGCTGCGGCGAGGTTGCCGAGGTCGCGTTTGATCAGCG
Source organism: Streptomyces sp. NBC_00457 (assembly GCF_036014015.1). Lineage (NCBI taxonomy): Bacteria > Bacillati > Actinomycetota > Actinomycetes > Kitasatosporales > Streptomycetaceae > Streptomyces > Streptomyces sp. NBC_00457. The sequence goes on from NZ_CP107905.1 coordinate 5,655,252, forward strand.
ACCAAATGCCCCCTTGCGGGTTCAGGCCGGGTGCGTAGGCGGGCAGTTGGAAGACGGTGAGCCACGTGGCGTTCGCAGCGATGAACTCCGGCATCCCTGCGGTGAGATGGAGGCGCACGTTGTCCCGGACGAGCACGATGGGCCCGCCGAGCTGGATGCGGGCCCGCACCACCCGGTCGCGCAGGTCCCGCCAGCCGAAGCCCTTCGGCTGTCCCCGGCGGCCCCGGTACTAGGGCGCGTATTGGACCGGTAGACCTTCGTGCGTGACGCGAGTGCAACTGACTGACGCGGAGTGGGAGTTCATAGGGCCGTACCTGCCGATCGGCAGGTACGGCCCATATCCCGAGCGGCTGCGGCAGCAATTCGAGGGCGTGATCTGGCGGTTCAAGACCGGTGGACAGTGGCGGGAGATGCCGCAGGAGTTCGGCGCCTGGTCGACCGTTCACAACCGCTTCCGGCAGTGGCGTGGGCGTGACGCCGGCGTCTTCGAGGCCTCGCTGGAGGGTCTGATCGCGGAAGCCGCGAAGCGGGGTGCAGTGGATCTGTCCCTGGTCAGTATCGACTCCACCACCGCGCGCGCTCACCACGATGCAGCTGGGATGCACCTGGGCGAGGACGTCCTCGCCGCCCTGGAGAAGGCTGCCGTCGAGGCGGAAAAGGCCAAGTCAAAAGGGGCGGCCTCGAAGAACAAGACGGACAGGACACCGAGACCGATCCCGGGCGTGAAGAGCGGCGACGTATCCGGCGTCGGCGAAAACTCCGGCTGAAGGCCGCCCTCCTGGGACGCTCTAGGGGCGGGCAGACCAGCAAGGTTCACCTCGCCGCCGACCGCCAGTGCCGCCCGCTGGCGTTCGTGCTGACCGCGGGCCAGGCTGCGGACAGCCCGCAGTTCATCCCCGTCCTCAAGAAGTTACGGGTCCGCGGCCTCGTCGGGCGCCCCCGCACCCGGCCGGACGCGGTCGCCGGAGACAAGGCCTACTCCTCCCGCGGCAACCGGACCCACCTGCGCAGGCGCGGCATCAAGGCAGTGATCTCGGAGAAGAAGGACCAGGCTGCCAACCGGAGGAAGAAGGGCTCCGGGGGCGGCCGGCCGGTCAGCCACGACGCCGACCTCTACCGGGAGAGGAACATCGTCGAGCGCCTGATCAACAAGCTTAAGGCTTGGCGGGGTGTCGCCACCCGATACGACAAGACCCCAGACAGCTACCTCGCGGGCCTACACCTTCGTGCCTCGATGATCTGGATCAAAGATCTCACCCGAACGACCCGTTGATCACGACTCAATCTGCATCGACAGGTTCGGGAGGGCGGGGGATGCCCTGCCGTATTCTGCGAGCCATGACGCGCTATGTGGTCGATGCCAGGACCTTGCTGCACATCGTGTCGACCGGTGTGCAGATCAGTCCCGATCATCAGCTTGTCGCACCAAATCCCGTGCGGTCGCAGGCACTTTCGCTGCTCTTCGAACGGGTCAGATGCGGCGAGCTCGACGAGGTCGAGGCGTTGCGAATGCACGAGCGCCTGACCGAGGTGAAGATGCGGCTGCTGGGCGACCGGGTCTCCCGTCGCACAGCCTGGCGGATCGCCCGGGAGCAGGGGTGGGACACTATCGGGGACGCCGAATACCTCGCCGTGACGCGGCTTCAGGCTGATGCGCTGGTCACGATCGATGAGGCATTGGCTCGTCGGGCGGACGGCATCGTTCCCGTGGCGTCGCTGGACGCTCTGAGTTCCTTGTAAGGCGCTCGCAAGCGAGCATTCTGGCGATCGCTGGCCCGGCCTGCCCGAGCTGGAGGGGCGACCATTCTTTGGATCTGCCCTCAGGGATTTTTTGACGTACGGAGCGTGCGCCGGGCAGGGCACCCACGTTCCCTTCCCGGCGGACGCCCGCCTCACCGTCGTATCGAAGTAGTCACCCACCCCAACACCAGCCACACCCCCGCCACCGCGCACACCCCGCCCCAGCCCCAGTGGCTGAAGGCGCTCCCGGCGAGCGCGGACGCGATCGCGCCGCCCGCGAAACCTGCGACGACATACGCGGTGTTGGCGGTGGCCGGGGTGGAGGTGGTGGTCAGGGCGAGCGTCTGGTTGGCGACGTGGGACGCGACCAGGGCCGCGTGGATCACGATGGCGGCGACGAACAGGGCCCACATCACCTGCCCGCCGAGCCAGAAGAGCGGCACGGACACGGCGGCGAGGAGAAACGCGGACCGTACGACCCTGGCGGCGCCGAAGCGGTCGACGAGGCCGCCCGCCAGCGGCGCGACCGCGCTGGCCGTGAGACCGAAGAGGCCGAAGAGCCCGGCGGTGGCGGTGGTCAGGTCGTACGACTCCCCGGTCAGCAGCAGGGCCAGCGAGGTCCACAGCGCGCTCCAGGCACCGAACATCCCGGCCTGCCGCAGGCATGCGCGCCACAGGTCGGGCGAGCCGCGCACGACCCCCGGCAGCGAGACGAGCCCGGCGAACAGCGGACCCATGCGCCGGCGCCGCCCCTCATCCGGCAGGACGAGCGCGGTGGCCAGACCGAGTACGGCGGTCAGGACCGCGGCCCCGATGAACACCACCCGCCAGCCGAAGGCCTGTCCGACCAGCCCGCCGAGAACCCTCGCGGCGACGATCCCGGTGAACAGCCCCGCGATGACGGCCGCGACATGGCGGGCACGGCGTGCGGCAGGGGCACGGGCCGCGACCAGCGGAACGAGTAGCTGGGGTATGACCGTCGCGGCGGAGGCGATGAACACGGCGGCCGCGAGGGCGTCCGTGCCGGAGGCCGCGGCACCCGCGAGCAGCGCCAGCGTGGTGGCCAGGGAGAGCAGGGCGACCAGACGGCGCCGGTTCACGCTGTCGCCGAGCGGGGCGAAGAAGAGCAGGCCGGCGGCGTAGCCGAACTGCGCGACCGAGGCGATCCAGGCCACGGCCGAGGGCGTCGTGCCGAAGTCGCGGGCGATGAGGGGGAGCAGTGGGGCGGCGATGTAGATGTTGGCGGCCGTGACGGCGGTGCAGACGGCGATGAGGACGAGGAAGAGGGTGGGGGCCTTGGATTCCCGGCCTTGGGTGGCCTGCTGACCCTGATGAGCCTGCTGGCCCTGATGTGCCTGATCGCCCTGCTGGCCTTGAATGCCCTGCTGGGCCTGCTGGCTCCGATCCTTCTGGTGGCCCGGCGAGGCGACGGCCGTGTTCTGGCTGGGGACGGCTGACGGCATGAGCGGAGGGACTCCTTCGAGTGGGCTCTAGCAACCAACTAGTTGGTTGATGTCAGGCCCAACAGCATGCGCCACCCCCGAATTCCCGTCAACCAAACAGTTGGTTACTCCCCCGCTACCCTGTCCCCATGGCAGCAAGAGACCCCGAAGCCACCAGGGCCCGGATCTTCGACGCGGCGGTCGCCGAGTTCGCCCGGTACGGCATCGCGGGCGCCCGCATGGACCGCATCGCCACCGCGGCCAGGGCCAACAAGCAGCTGATCTACGCCTACTTCGGCAACAAGGCCGAGCTGTTCGCGCGCGTCCTCGAGAAGAAGATGCTGGACCTCGCCGAATCCGTCCCGGTCGACCCGGACGACCTCGAGGGCTGGATCGACCGCCTGATGGACTACCACGCCGCCCACCCCGAGCTGCTGCGCCTGCTCTTCTGGGAGGGCCTGGAGTACGGCACCGCGGAGCTGCCCGACGAATCCGAACGCCAGGACCATTACGCCCGCAAGGTCGCCGCCCTCCAGGACGGCCAGGACCGAAGTGTCGTCACCAACGCCATCCCGGCCCGCGACCTGCTGTTCCTCCTGACAGCCTTGGCCAACTGGGCCGTGGTCGTCCCCCAGATGAGGCGCATCCTGGCCGGCGGCGAGGACACCGACCGCGACCGCCTGCGCACGTCGATCAAGGAAGCGGCGCGGAGACTGACGGCCCCCTAGGACCTGCAGACCGGCAGGACCTGTAGGGCTATAGGACGACCGATAGGCCCATAGGACCTGTCCGGCGCATCAGCAGCGCCTGCCTGCCTTGCCCCTGCCGCACGCCCTGGTTCGTTAGTTCGTCCCGATCCGCGCGAGCAGGTCCACGATCCGGCTCTGGACCTCCGTACTGGTGGAGCGCTCGGCGAGGAACAGCACGGTCTCGCCCGACGCCAGCCGCGGCAGATCGGCCTGGTCGACGGCGGCGGTGTAGACGACGAGCGGGGTGCGGTTGAGCTGCCCGTTCGCGCGCAGCCAGTCGACGATCCCGGCCTGCCGCCGATGCACCTGCATCAGATCCATCACGACGAGATTCGGCCGGAACTGCCCCGCCAGCGTCACCGCGTCGGCATCACTCGCCGCCCGTGCCACCTGCATCCCGCGCCGCTCCAGCGTCGCGGTCAGCGCCAGCGCGATCTCCGCATGCTCCTCGATCAGCAGCACACGCGGCGGATGCTGCTCACTGTCGCGAGGCGCGAGCGCCTTCAGGAGTACGGCCGGATCGGCGCCGTACGCCGCCTCCCGCGTCGCCTGCCCGAGTCCGGCCGTTACCATCACCGGCACCTGCGCGGCCCCCGCCGCCTGCCGCAACGACTGGAGTGCCGTCCGTGTGATCGGCCCGGTCAGCGGATCGACGAACAGCGCGGCGGGGAAGGCCGCGATCTGCGCGTCGACCTCCTCGCGCGAGTTCACGATGACCGGCCGGTACCCGCGATCGCTCAGCGCCTGCTGCGTGGTCACGTCCGGCGCGGGCCACACCAGCAGCCGGCGCGGATTGTCCAGCGGCTCCGGCGGCAGCTCGTCGTCCATCGGCTGCGGTCGCGGCGGTTCCTTCACCTCGACGGCCCCACCGGGACCGTCCAGCGGCTCGGGCCCCTCGGCGGCGTTCTCGTCCGGTGCGCCTATGGCGTACGACCGTCCGGCGGCCTCGGTGGACTGCGCCAGCCGGGAACCGCGCGCCGACGTCTGCTCGCCCGAGGGATGCGGCCGGGCCGCCTGGTCGGGCCGGTCGGGTGGCGTACCCAGCTTCCGTCGCCGACCGCCGCTCGTCTGCGGCGGGGCCGGCGCGGACGCCGCCTGCTGCACCTGCGCCGCCTGCCTGCTGAACGGCACCCCCTGCCCCAACGTCCGCACACTGATCGCCCGCCCCTGCGTGGAGTTGGGGTCCACGGGAGCGGCGGCGGTCGCCTCGGCGGGCAGCGGCTGAGCGGCCCGCTGCGGCGCCGCGGCGTTCTCGGGGGGCAGGGGCGCGTTCGGCGGTACGGGGGTGGCGGCGCCGTTGGGAGGCACGGCGGCGCCGGTCGGGTTCGGCGGCATCGGCGCGGGGGCGGCCCCGTTCGCCGGTGCGGGGGCGCCCGCGCCGGAGCTGCTGTCGGCGCCGGGCCACGGCTGGGCGGGCGTGCCCTGAGGTGCACCGGTCTGCACGCCGGGCGCGGCCTCCGCGGGGAGTGGCTGACCGGGGGCGGTGTGCGGGCCAGAGCCTGACGGCTGGACGCCGGTGGCCTGCGGAGCAGGGAGGGCGGGCTGCGGAGCGGGGAGGGCGGGCTGCGGAGCGGGGAGGCCGGGCTGCGGAGCGGGGAGGCCGGGCTGCGGAGCGGGGAGGCCGGGCTGCTGTGCGGGGGAGTTCTGCGCGGGGGTGCCTGGGGCGCCTGGGGCGACTTGGGCAGCCGAGGCAGCAGCCTGGGCCGCAGGTGCGGGACCCGCCTGCGCGGGGACCGGCTGCTGCGTCGCCGGGCTCGCCTGTACGGGCTGACCGGGGCCCGCCGTCGGTACGGCCTGCGGCTGAGCCGCGGCACCCTGCGGGGGCACGTTCACGGCGGGCTGACCCACGGCGGGCGGGCCCACGGCCGGCTGACCGGGTACGGCTGCTGCCTGTCCTGGCTGCGGCGTGCCAGGAACACCGGCTTGCGTCGACGGGGCCAACGGACTCACGCCGGGCTGACCGGGGACTGGCTGCCCTGGGGCGGCTGCGCCTTCGATCGCGTGTGTTGCCGGAACCGGTTGCCCTTGGGGCGCGTGTCCGGAAACCGGTTGCCCTTGGGGCGTGAGTTGCGGAACCGGTTGCCCGGGTGCCGCGTGCGCTGTCGGCGTCGCCGGAATCGGCTGCCCGGGTGGCACCTGCACGGCCTGCCCCGGCCCCTGTCCGTGAGGCCCCTGCCCATGGCCCGGAACCCCGGTGCCCTGGGGAGGCACGTTCGCACCGGCCTGACCGGCCACGGCCTGCCCCGCCTGCACAGGCACACCCTGCCCGGCACCCTGCTGCACCGGAGCCCCCGTCGGCTCCGCAGCCGCAGGCTGGGCGACCGCCCTCCGCCGACGTCCCGTGGGCGCGTTCGTGGGATGCGGCTGCGGCGGGGTGTGGTCGTCGGACTGATCGTGCGCTACGGCGTCGTGCCGGCCGTCGTCGATCTGTGCGTCCCCGGCCGCACCGGGAGCGGGCATCTGTACGGGCGCCTGCCCCTCGGCGCTTACGGGCGCCCGGTCGGCGTCGGCGGGCGGCAGGGCGAACACCGCGCGCGGGGCCGCTTCCTGAGCGGCGGCACGTTCGTTGGCGGCGGCCAGGGCACGCCGGCGTCGCCCGGTCGGCTGCGCGTTCTCCGCGGCGGCACCGTTGGGAGCGGCGGGCAGCGCGGCCGGCAACGCCTGCTGGGCTCGCTGCCCCGCGGGCAAGGCACCACCACCACCGTCGGACGTGGGCACGCCCTGCGGCGGCACCGTACCGCCCAGGCCGGACCCGGAGGCCGCGGCCCCGGCGGCATGCTCGGCGGCCGTGACGACGGCACCCTCGGACACACCGGCAGCGAGCTCGAGGCCCGCACCGGGCGCCGTACCCGCAACCGAACCCTCGGCAGGCCGCCCCCGCCGCCGCCCGGTACCGCCGGACCCGTCACCCGAAGCCTGAGCCTGAGCCGGAACAACGGCCGTACCCGCGGCCGCACTCGCCCCCTCGACCGCACGCCTCCGCCGCCGTCCGGTGGGCGCCGAACCCTCGGACCCCCCGGAGCCACCGGACTCACCGCCGCCGCCCGGCACCTCACTCTCCAGGAAGGCGTCCACGGAGGACCGCCGGGCCCGCCGCCGTCCGCCGACGGAGGTCTGCTCGGCCTCCTGCGGCTCAGCAGCCGCGGCGTCCGAAGCCGGCACCGCACCCGCCCCGCCGCCGATCGGTACCTCCAGGACGAACGCGCTCCCGCTCATCCCCGGCACCTCATGCGTCTGCAGCACACCGCCGTGCGCCCGTACGATCCCGCGGACGATCGGCTCGTGCACGGGGTCTCCCCCGGCGTACGGCCCGCGCACCTCGATCCGTACGACCTCACCGCGCTGCGCCGCCGCCACCACAACGGTGTTGTCCATATAACCGCCCGCGGACACGGGCGAGTTGCCGGTCGCGTCGACCCCGGCGACATCCGCGACGAGATGCGCGAGCGCGGTGGCCAGGCGGGCCGCATCGACCTCGGCCTCGATGGGCGGCGCGTGGACGGCGAACTGCACGCGCCCCGGTCCGATCAGCTCGACGGCCCCGTCGACACCGGCGGCGACGACGGCGTCGAGCATCACCTTCGTACGGACGATCTGCTCACTGCCCGCGTCGATCAGCTGATACGCGAGGACGTTGTCGATGAGCTGGGTGATCCGCGAGTACCCGGCGGACAGATGATGGAGCACCTGGTTGGCCTCGGGCCACAGCTGCCCGGCGTCATCGGCGGCAAGGGCCGAAATCTCCCGCCGCAACTCGTCGAGCGGCCCGCGCAGGGACCGCCCGAGCAGCGTCAGCAGCTGCTCATGCCGCCCGGCGAGCGCCTCGAACCGGTCCTTCTCGCGCTCGGCGAGCGCGGCATACCGGTCCTCGCCGGCCGCGAGCTCTTCTTCGTGCTGCTCGCGCAGCTCCTCGAGCTCGGTGACGTGCTGCTGGCGCAGCGCGGTGAGATCGGAGGCGTGCTCTTCACCGAGCCGCTCCAGTTCCTGAGCGTGGCTCTTGTCGGCGGCGGCCTTCTCCTCGGCGAGGCTGTCGTACGGCCGCCGGTCGGTGAAGGTCAGCACCGCGCCGACGAGCTGGTCACCGTCGCGCACCGGCGCGGTCGTCAGGTCGACCGGGACCTTCTCGCCCTTCTTCGACCACAACACCTGCCCGCGCACCCGGTGCTTGCGCCCGGAGCGCAGGGTGTCGGCGAGCGGGGACTCCGCGTACGGGAACGGCGTGCCGTCGGCGCGCGAGTGCAGCATGAGGTCGTGCAGTTCGCGTCCACCGAGATCGCTGGCTCGATAACCCAGTATCTGAGCGGCCGCCGGATTGACGAGCACGATCCGCCCGTCGGTGTCCGTCCCCACCACACCCTCGGAGGCGGCCCGCAGAATCATCTCGGTCTGCCGCTGTGACCGAGCCAGCTCGGCCTCGGTGTCGACAGTCCCCGACAGATCCCGTACGACGAGCATCAGCAGCTCGTCGGAGGTGTAGCCGTAGCCGTCGTAGGCCTGCTGCCCGTTCTCCAGGTTCGCGCTGGTGACCTCGACGGGGAATTCGGTGCCGTCTGTCCGGCGGGCGGTCATCCGCGTCGGCTTGGTCCGCCCGCGCGGGTCCATGTGATCGGGCCGCCGCATGGACCCGGGAATGAGCTTGGAGTCGAACTCCGGCAGCAGGTCGAGCAGTCCCCGCCCGACGAGCGCGGTCCCCGGCGTTTCGAACGCCTCGAGCGCGATGGTGTTGGCATTTACGACGGTCCCATTGGCGTTGACCAGGACCAACGCGTCGGGAAGCGCGTCCAGTATGGCTGCGAGGCGAGCAGCGCCTCGGGATGGCCTGCTGCTCACGAGACGCTTCCTCCCTGTTACCGCACCTTGCCCACCGCTCCGGCCATCTTGCCAACCCGCCCGCGGTGTGTCACGCGAGGGAGTCTAAGGGCTGCGGTTGCGCTCGCGACGCCGGATGAGAGGGAGGTCGCACGACGAAGTGACGACGACGTGACGCGGAAGACGACCCAGAACGCGTCACCCTGCGTTTTCGCCCCACCGTCACGTCGCGAGACCTTCGCGGGACTTTTACGGCGCCTCTGATTCCGTAATGAAGTGCCTATGAGGCAGGCGTTGAGGCGCTCACGAGGTTGACGCGCCGCCGACTCAAGACGACGTCGCGGCACGACCTCAGGACGACCGAGCGAGATCGGGCAAGAGCGGCACTAGCCGGTCCCACCGGGCGATCTGGCACCCGTCACTGCGGCTGTACGTCGCGTCGACGGGCCGCCGGCCCCACGTTCCGGTGACATGGGCGGTCGCGTCGCCGCCGTACTGCATCGTGCAGATGGTGCCGTCGGGCACGGGAGCGAAGGTCTCCCGCCCCCACCGCGTACTCCGATCCACGGCCGCACACGCACCGCTCGCCTCGGGGTGGCTGCCACCGACGGGATGGCAGTACAGCTCATACGTCCCGTCCGCATCACCGCCCGCGTGCCGCACGGAGACGGTCAGGTGATCGCCGCTCCGGTCCTCGTCGCGGACGGGCGGAGGAGCGGCCTCGACATGACCGGCGGCGGACGACGGCGCCGCCGGCAAACCGGCCGCGGCGACGGAGGCGACGGCGGTAAGGAGAATCCGGGTGGCCCGGTTGACCTGCAACATGACCTGACTAACGCCGTACGGCCCCCACGGTTGCGCCCCGCCCCGCCGCACCTCAAGCCCTTTGCCCTGCGGCCTGCCTGCCTAGTACCGTGGGGGGCGATTGGTGACACCACGCTCGACTGTGTCATCATCTGCACGCACCACTCGCGCTCGCGCGAGCGGCTGTGCGGGAGGCGTCGCCTAGTCCGGTCTATGGCGCCGCACTGCTAATGCGGTTTGGGCCTTAAAGCCCATCGAGGGTTCAAATCCCTCCGCCTCCGCGCAAGATCACCGAAGCCCCGGTCCACCCGACCGGGGCTTCGCCCGTCCCGGCCCCCCTGAACCTCGTTTCCGCAGGTCACAAGGGCTACAGCAAACGGATTTCACATGGCGGCGGCAGTCATGTAATGTTCTTCCTGTCGCCGCGAGCGGCCCAGCAGGGCCCAGAACAGCGACAAAAACAAAAGAACACAAGCACTCGTAGCTTAACGGATAGAGCATCTGACTACGGATCAGAAGGTTGCAGGTTCGAATCCTGCCGAGTGCACATAGGTGAAAGGCCCCGGAGAGATCCGGGGCCTTTGGCGTTTCATGGGCGTACCGCAGTGAAGTACAGCTCGGGGTGATGCTGGCGATGGGGCCCGAGTCGTCCGAAACCCGCCCACGCCAAGGCTCCCGGCGCCGGCATGCTGGCAGGTCCGAGTATCGGACCGCGGCTCGAGGGGGACAGCGTGATCGTGAACCGGCGTGTCGGCAGCGAACAGCCTGCCACGTCGCCGAAATCGCTGCTGCTGCTGCTGCAACCTGTGACACCGCGTACAGCCAAGCTGCCAACGGTCACTTGATCGACCTCTTCGCAGCGCTTCCGTTACCGGGAACCACAGAAGGGAAGGACTTCTGGGAGCGCATCCGCGGCACCGGAGGCAGCGCAGCCTGGAACATCCACCCTGCCAACATAGGCGGGCCCTTCTTCCGCCGCGTCCGTGGCGGCAACGAGGGCGGCGTCGCCTCCCGGGCCTGAGCTTCCTGGAGGAGCTGACGCCATCTCAGCGCAGGGCCGTGGCAGAGGTCATCGGCTCAGTTCGTGACCGTGGCACCATCCCAACGCCGGAGCAAACCCCCGGATCAGGTCGAACCCGTACACCACTTCCCTGGACGCAACCGTCGGCGACAGTTCGAAAGGTCACAGGACCGTGGGCGATTCTTCGAAGCCTGGCGCCGCGCCTGACCGCCTGGCGCACACCGCATTGCAGTACGGACCATGAGCTGCCCGTGCCCCATCCGTGCCTGATACGGCGGGGACCGTGGGAACACAGGGCAGCCAGGACTGGACAGGGCGGAGGGGCCCCTATTCAGCGTGGCGTTCGAGGCCAAGAAAGAACAACTTGGCCTTGGCGCTCGACTACGGGTGGTCACAGAGGGAATTGGGTTTCCGTATTGCCCTCATTTCGTACCTGACGCCACTGGCAAGGGGTTCCGTCCGTGGACCCTGCCTGAGATAGGGATCAGAAGTATCCCCATCAGAGTCCACGTGGCGAAACCTCACGCAGTACCCATCTCCGATCCAGACGCCCGCGGTGAACGGGTAGCCCGAATACATCCCGGCTGGAATCAGGTCGTCGTAGGTCCCGTGCTGGTGAGGGCCACTCAAGGACCTGAGGGCCCCGATGGGGACCGTTCCTGTGTTCAGGACGGTGTTGACCGGCTGCGCTGCGGCTGCCGGAGGACCTGAGAGCAGTGCCGCACCGACAGCCGCGACAGAAGCCAACGCGGCACCATGCCGTGGCCTTATGAATCTACGCATGATTGATTCCTTCCCTTCGGGTCTCCCGAGCTCCGTTCGTGGTCGAACGGCCCACTGGCCGGATCCGCTGGGTGGATAGGGAAGTCAAAAGGGCCCCCCGTCCCCTCGGTGCCACTGGTCGTCGCCCACGATGGGGCGCGCAGGTGGACGGGCACCTTGTGAAAACCTTGCTTCCCTAGTCAGCTGGGCTGCGGCGGGGGCTCGGCGTCCGGAGGGAAGAGCACACAGGCAGTCACGTTCGGATCGATCACGGCCGCGCGCGTAGAGCTACGACGGTTACGGGATCAGGCTGCTGTGCAGTAAGGCAGTGGGGTGGTGCGTCGGTTCGTGTTTGGTGCGGCGTGCTGGGCCGGACTCGGGTTCCTCCGGGCCGGGTTGAAGACGAACAGGCGCAGCACCAAGAAGCGGCCGATTCCGGCGAGGCCGGCGGCGGTCAGGTAGATGGTCTGTTCCCAGAGGAGCGTGGGTGAGGGCTGGACCGTGTGGAGGGTGAGTATCGCGGTGGACGTCACCGCGTACGCGGCCGTGGCTGAGCCTGCTGACTGGAGGTGGCGGCGCAGGCCGGGGCGGTGTCCGGTGCCGAACGTGAACAGGGCGTGGAGTTCGGTGCAGAGGAGGGTTGAGGCGACTGTGATGAGCGCGTTCGCCAGTGTCCAGGGCATGAGTGTTGCCGTCAGCGGCACCGCCGCGCTGGAAAGGACGCCGACGCCGCCTCCGCACACCACGAAACGGACGAAGGATGCGAACGGACCGGGGGCGCCCGCGATGCGGATTGCGCTCTCCTCCTCGCCCGTCGGCCCCAGCTTCGCGGCGCTCGGCTCGTACGCCATCTCCTGGTTCGGCGAACGCAGCGACTTCATGGGGAAGTTCCTTCCGGGCAGGGACCGTTGAGACTCGGTGATCAGCTGCGTCAACGATCCCGTCAGAGGCTCCGCGAAACGAGGACGCAGCCTCCCGTATCGAAGGTGTAGCCAGCCCTACCAACGGGGTGCGGTTCGCCGTACGACGCCTGCCCTCGTCAGGTCATTCCGCGCGAGCCGTGACACCGTGCGATGCCGCCAATCATGACCGCGGGCGTTGGGGCGGTGGTGAGCCGTGGAGTTCGCGCAGCTCCTCGATGTACTCCAGCGCCAGACCGGTCGTGCGGGTGAACCAGTCGTTCAGTACGGCGATTTCGGCGGCGGAGTAGTCGGCGAAGAGGGTGTGGAGGCGGGCGTAGTAGGGGCCGTAGAGGGCCTCGACGCGGGTGACGGCGGCGGGGACCGCGGCCAGGCGGACGCGGCGGCGGTCGGTGGGGTCGGGGCGGCGGGTGATGAAGCCGGCGCGTTCCAGGCGGTTGATGATGCCGGTGGCGGCGCCGGTGGTGACGTGGGCGTGTTCTGCGAGGTCGCCCGCGGTGAGGAGGTTGTCGCCGGCCTTGAGGACGCAGGCGAAGCAGAGGAGGTCGGTGACGTTCAGGCCCAGCCGCTGGGCCATTTCCTGCTGACCCAGCAGGTGGGTGGCGATCAGGGAGTCCATCGCTGACAGGGCCTGGGCCGGGGTGGCGGTCGGGCGCGGCTTGGCTGACATCGCAGTTCCCTGTTTCCTTAGTGCGTGAGATGTTTAGGTGCTAAATTTCTTACGGGGTGAGGGATATTTCATGAGGATCCATCCTCGCCCATACAGCGGACGTCCGCTGCCCAAGAAGGAGGCAGGTACGTGAGCGCACAGTATGACGAGGGCCATACGGTCGCGGGATGGACCGGATTCGGCGTCGCGTCCGTCGGGGCGGTTGTGGTGGGGGTGGGGGTGTGTGCGGTCTCGGCCGCTTTGATGGCGGTCGGGCTGGCGGTTGGGGTCGTGAGCGTCCTTGTCACCTGGGTGCTGCATCTCGCCGGGTGGGGCAAGCCGCCCGGGCGCAGGCCCCGGGAGCAGTGGGGGATGCGGGTTCGGGATTCGGCGGCGCGTGAGGGGCACGCCGGGTGCCTGGGGTGCCGGCTGGCGGGGCGGGGGCGGCGTACCGCTGCAGTGGCCACGCCTGTTGCCGCGGTCGGGGAGCCCGAGGGTGCCGCCGCTGTCGAGTCCGTGGGCTGAGCGCGGTCGGATCTTGGCCGAACGGCGTTGTCAGTGGCTGCCCTTACAGTCGTAGGCGATGGCACAAGCATGGAAGTGCTCGGGGCTGCGGTGGGCGGCGGGTGGTCCCGTGCTCGTGTGGGACGGTGGGTGGCGTAGTGCGCTGACCAGGGGGAAACGGGTGGCCTTCGGGGTCGCGGACGGGGGTGTTCGGGAGTGTGTGGGAGCACGGGGGAATGCGTGTCCGGTACGGGCGGGCGTGCCGGGGCGGAGTACGGGGGCACGGTGCGAGGAGTGTGCGCGGCTGGACCGGGCGCACTCCGTGGCCGCCGACACGATGGCCGACGATCCGCGGCCGTATCACGTATATCTGGCCTGGTTCGGGCCAGGGATGGTGAAGGTCGGGATCACCGCCGAAGAGCGTGGGTCCGCGCGGCTGTTGGAGCAGGGGGCCGTGTGCTTCAGCTGGCTGGGGCTCGGGCCGCTGATGGCCGCGCGGCGTACTGAGGAGCTGCTGCGCGCCGCACTCCGGGTGCCGGATCGGATTCCGTACGGCGACAAGCGGGCCGTGCGGTCGGGCCTGCCGGGGACGGCCGAGGAGCGGGCCGCCGAGCTCGGCGAGTTGCATGCGCGGGCGGTGGCGCTGGGCGGGTGGCCGGAGTCGCTGGTCCGTGAGCCGTATCGGCCCGTCGACCACACCGAGGTGTTCGGGCTCGTCGGCCTTCCGGATCCTGTCGGTGAGGTGCGCGAGCTCGTCCCGGGCGGGGTCGTCAGCGGGCGGCTCGTGGCAGCCGCGGGGCCCGATCTGCATCTGGAGAACGGGGGCCGGGTCGTCGTGCTGGACACGCGGGTGATGACCGGGTGGCAGCTGGTGCCGGTGGCGAGTGATGAACTCACCGTGCCGGTCAGGGAGTTCAAGACGGTGGAGGTGACTGTCCAGGACGGGTTGTTCTAAGGGGTTGTTCTGACGGGTTGTTCTGACTCGTTGTTCTGAAGGGCGGTGTCGGTGGGTGTCGGGCGGTGTCGGTGTGTGACCCCGCCGGGTGTGAGGCTCAGTGGCTGCCCGCGGTGACGCTCAGCCGTTGCTGGGGTCCTCTGGAGATTCCCAGGCGCTCCCTGAGAGGTACCTGTGCGTTTCTCAGGAAAATCACAGGTTCCAGAAAGGGTGCTCTAAGAGGGGCCCGACAAGGTACCTGCTATGACCACGACCTCGCCCCAGGGGCGCACCGAACTGCTGAGGCCGGACGGGAGCCCCGTCCGAGTGCTTGTGGTGGACGACGAGCTGTCGATCACCGAGCTGTTGTCCATGGCTCTTCGCTATGAAGGCTGGCAGATCCGCAGTGCGGGGGACGGCCAGGGTGCCGTTCAGACCGCGCGGGAGTTCCGGCCGGACGCCGTCGTTCTCGACATGATGCTGCCCGACATGGACGGGCTCGCCGTGCTCGGGCGGTTGCGGCGGGAGCTGCCGGACGTTCCCGTTCTGTTCCTGACCGCGAAGGACGCGGTCGAGGACCGGATCGCCGGGCTCACCGCGGGCGGGGACGACTACGTCACCAAGCCGTTCAGTCTGGAGGAGGTCGTCGCCCGGCTGCGGGGGCTGATCCGCCGCTCCGGTGCCGCCGACCGCCGCTCCGACTCCGTGCTCGTCGTCGGGGACCTCACGCTCGACGAGGACAGCCACGAGGTGAGCCGGGCCGGCGACAACATCCATCTCACGGCCACCGAGTTCGAGCTGCTGCGGTTCCTCATGCGCAATCCCCGGCGGGTGCTCAGCAAGGCGCAGATCCTTGACCGGGTCTGGTCGTACGACTTCGGCGGGCAGGCGAACGTCGTCGAGCTGTACATCTCGTATCTGCGGCGGAAGATAGACGCCGGGCGGGAGCCGATGATCCACACCCGGCGCGGTGCCGGTTATCTGATCAAGCCCGCGGCTTCATGAGCGGGCGACGACGGCCGCGTGCGCAGAAGCGGCAGCGGCGGATGGGGCAGCCGCGCACCCTGCGGACGCGGCTTGTCGTCGCGTCCGTGGTGTTGATCGCGGTGGTGTGTGCGGTGATCGGGACCGTGACGACGCTGGCTCTGCGTTCGCATCTGTACCAGGAGCTGGACGGGCAGGTGAACGAGGCCAGCAAGCGCATCTCGGCGCCCAAGAAGCTGCCCGGTGCGGGGCCGGGCGCGGGCGATCAGGGGGCGAACGGCTCGGGAGCGGACAGTTCCTCGACGACGGACCGGCTCGAGGAGTTCGTCACCAAAGGGCCGACGCAGGCGAACACCATCGCCGCCCAGGTCGGCACCAACGGCACGGTCACCCGAGCGGTCATCGCCGAGCAGGTCTCCTCCGACGATGGCGACTACCTCAGGGACATGGACGACGTCGCGCTCAACGATGCCCAGATGACCGTGCTCAACGAGGTTTCCCAGGACGGCAAGCCGCACACCGTGACCCTTCCCGACCTCGGTGACTACCGCGTGCAGTACGTCAAGAGCGTCGACGGCTCCGCTTCCTACTACGTCGCCCTGCCGACCGACACGGTCACCAGCACCGTCAACACGCTCATCCTCGTCGAAGTCAGCGTCACCGGCGCCGGCCTCATAGCTGCCGGCATAGCGAGCTCCGTCCTCGTCGGCGTAGCCACCCGCCCCCTCCGCAAGGTAGCCGCCACAGCCACCCGCGTCTCCGAACTCCCCCTCCACACCGGCGAGGTCAACCTCAGCGAGCGTGTCCCCGAGTCGGAGACGGACCCGCATACCGAGGTCGGGCAGGTCGGGGCGGCGCTCAACAGGATGCTGAACCATGTGCATGGGGCGTTGCACTCACGGCAGCAGAGTGAGATGCGGGTGCGGCAGTTCGTCGCGGACGCCAGCCATGAGCTCAGGACGCCGCTCGCCTCCATCCGGGGGTACGCCGAGCTGACCAGACGCGGCAGGGAAGAGGTCGGGCCGGACACCCGGCACGCGCTTGGACGGATCGAGTCCGAGGCTGGCCGGATGACCCTGCTCGTCGAAGACCTGCTGCTGCTCGCGCGTCTGGATGCCGGACGGCCGTTGCAGTTCGAGCAGACCGACCTCATCCCGCTGGTCGTCGACACCATCAGCGACGCCCGCGCGGCCGGCATGGACCACAACTGGCGGCTCGACCTGCCCGACGAACCCGCCCTCGTCTCCGGGGACGCGGCGCGGCTCCAGCAGGTGCTCATCAACCTGCTCGGCAACGCGCGCAAGCACACCCCGCCGGGTACGACGGTCACCGCGCGGATTCAGCGGCGCGGGCCCTGGATGTGTGTGGACGTCGAGGACAACGGCCAGGGCATCCCGTCCGATTTGCTGCCGCGTGTCTTCGAACGGTTCGCGCGCGGTGACTCGTCGCGCTCCCGTGCCTCCGGCTCGACCGGTCTGGGGCTCGCCATCGTGCAGGCCGTCGCCACCGCGCACGAGGGTGCGGTGACCGTGGACAGCGTCCCGGGACGCACGGTCTTCACGGTGCATCTGCCGGCGCTCGCCCCGCAGACGCCCCGTCCGTCGCCCGAAACGAACTGGCAACTGCACTCACAGGCACAGCACAGTCCCACCACACCGATGCAACAGCGGGCTTGAGAAGAGTCGGTTCCATGCGAACCGACTCTTCTCCCGGCTCCCTGCCGGCGCGGGAGCACCTCCCGGCCGGAGATGCCGGTACGCCTGTCCTGGACGTAGTGATCCCCGTCTACAACGAGGAGAAGGACCTCCAGCCGTGTGTGCTGAGACTCCATCAGCACCTCAAGAGCACCTTCCCGTACGCCTTCCGCATCACGATCGCGGACAACGCCTCCACCGACACCACCCCGCAGGTGGCGTCCCGGCTGGAGGCGGAGCTCGCGGAAGTGCGGTCGTTCCGGCTGGAGCAGAAGGGCCGTGGTCGGGCCCTGCGCACCGTGTGGTCCGCCTCGGACGCGCCGATCCTCGCCTACATGGACGTCGACCTGTCCACCGACCTCAACGCGCTGCTTCCGCTGGTGGCGCCGCTGATCTCGGGTCACTCGGACCTCGCGATCGGCTCCCGGCTCAGCCGGAGTTCCCGCGTCGTGCGCGGCGCCAAGCGGGAGTTCATCAGCCGCACGTACAACCTCATCCTCCGCGGCTCGCTCCAGGCCCGCTTCTCCGACGCCCAGTGCGGGTTCAAGGCGATCCGGCGGGATGTGGCCCAGGTGCTGCTGCCCCTCGTCGAGGACACCGGCTGGTTCTTCGACACCGAGATGCTGGTGCTCGCCGAGCGCGCGGGCCTCCGTATCCACGAAGTGCCCGTCGACTGGGTCGACGATCCCGACTCCACCGTGCACATCGTGAAGACGGCGACCGACGACCTCAAGGGCGTGTGGCGGGTGGGCAAGGCCCTGGCCGGCGGTTCGCTGCCGCTGGACCGGCTCGCCCGGCCGTTCGGCGACGACCCGCGGGACCGTGAGATCCAGGACGTACCCAAGGGGCTGGCCCGCCAGCTCGTCGGCTTCTGCGTCGTGGGCGGTCTGTCGACGCTCTTCTACCTCCTCCTCTACACCGTGTTCCGGCAGTTCTCCGGCTCACAGATCGCCAACGCGCTGGCCCTGTTGGTCTCCGCGATCGCCAACACGGCGGCCAACCGCCGGCTGACCTTCGGGGTGCGCGGCCGTGGCGACGCCGTCAAGCACCAGGCGCAGGGCCTGGTCGTCTTCGGTATCGGCCTGATCCTGACCAGCGGTTCGCTCGCCGCCCTGAACGCGGCGTCCAGCGACCCCGGGCACACCACCGAACTGGCGGTCCTCGTCGCCGCCAACCTCGCGGCGACGGTGCTGCGCTTCCTGCTCTTCCGCGCGTGGGTCTTCCCGGACCGGCGCGACGACGACCGCCCGTCGACCGTGGTCGCCTCGCACACGCCGGCACCGAACACCCCGTACGACATTCCGTTCGATACCTCGTACGACAACCCGTACGACAACCCGTACGACAACCCGTACGACAACCCGTACGGCACCCCGTACGACGCCACCCAGTTCCGCGCCGGTGAAGCCGCGGACCGCTCCTGGAGGGACGCGACCCTCCAACTGCAGCCCCTCCGTCCCACCGACACCGATCCGAGGAACCGACGATGACCACCTACTACACAGCCGATACGGCCGTCACGGAGCCCATCGCTCCACCGGTGCCGGCGGCCGGTGAACCGAAGCAGCCGTTCGTACGGAGACTGTGGCGCGGCCGGCCCGAGGACCCCCGCTGGGTGCGCCCGGCGTTCTGGGGCCTGCTGCTCGCCACCGCGGCGCTCTACTTCTACAACCTGAGCTCCTCCGGCTACGCCAACTCCTTCTACTCCGCGGCCGTCCAGGCCGGCAGCCAGTCCTGGAAGGCCTTCTTCTTCGGCTCGCTGGACGCGGCCAACGCCATCACCGTCGACAAGCCCCCGGCCGCGCTGTGGCCGATGGCCCTGTCGGTCCGCCTCTTCGGCCTCAGCTCGTGGGCGATCCTGGCCCCCGAGGTCCTCATGGGCGTCGGCACGGTCGCCGTCGTCTACGCGTCCGTACGCCGCCGGTTCAGCCCTGCGGCCGGTCTGATCGCGGGCGTCGTGCTCGCGCTCACCCCCGTAGCGGCGCTGATGTTCCGGTTCAACAACCCGGACGCGATGCTGGCGCTGCTGATGGCGGTCGCCTGCTACTTCGTCGTGCGGGCGCTGGAGGACGGCCGTACGAAGTGGCTGATGTGGGCGGGAGTCGCGATCGGCTTCGCGTTCCTGGCCAAGACGTTGCAGGCCTTCCTGATCCTGCCGCCGCTCGCGATCGTCTACGCGGTCTGCGCGCCGGTGAAGGTGAGGAAGCGGCTCGTCCAGCTGGCGCTGGCGACGGTCGCGATCGTCGTCTCCGGCGGCTGGTGGGTCGCGATCGTCGAGCTGTGGCCCGCGTCCTCGCGCCCGTACATCGGCGGCTCGCAGAACAACAGCTTCCTCGAGCTGACCTTCGGCTACAACGGCCTCGGCCGGCTGAACGGCGAGGAGACCGGCAGCGTCGGCGGCGGTGGCGGAGGAGGCGGCACCGGACAGTGGGGTGAGACCGGCTGGGACCGGATGTTCAACTCCGAGATCGGCGGCCAGATCTCCTGGCTGCTCCCGGCAGCCCTGATCCTGCTGATCGCGGGCCTGGTGGCCACACGCAAACTCAAGCGCACGTCCGTGACCCGTGGTTCGTTCCTGGTCTGGGGCGGCTCGCTGCTGATCACCATGGCCGTCTTCAGCTACATGGCCGGCATCTTCCACCAGTACTACACGGTGGCCCTCGCCCCCTACATGGCGGCCGTGATCGGCATGGGCGCGGCGACCCTGTGGGAGAAGCGGCGCGAGATGTGGGCCTCGCTCGCCCTCGCGTCCGCGGTCGTGGCGAGTGCCGCCTGGGGTTACGTCCTGCTCAACCGCACGCCGGACTACCTCCCGTGGCTGAAGTGGCTGGTCCTGGTCGGCGGCCTCGTCGGCGCCCTCGGCCTGATCTTCGTCGCCAAGCTGGGCCGTCAACTGGCCCTCGCGGCAGCCGGGTTGAGCTTCGTCGCGGCCGTCGCCGGTCCGACGGCGTACACCATCAGCACGCTCCAGGAGGGCCACACCGGCTCCATCGTCACGGCCGGTCCGGCCGGGGCGAGCATGATGGGCGGCGGCGGAGGTCGCGGTGGCGGCGGCATGGGCGGCGGGATGCCGGGCCAGAACGGCAACGGCAACACGCAGGGCCAGGGCCAGGGTCAGCAGGGCGGCGGCATGGGCCGGCCCCCGACCGGCGGCATGCCGGGCCAGAACGGCAACGGCAACACGCAGGGCCAGAACCAGCAGGGCGGCATGCCCGGCGGGCAGACGGGCGAGGGCGGCATGGGCGGTGGCGGCGGCGCCGGTGGCCTGCTCAACGGCGCCAGCGTCTCCGCCGAGGCCAAGAAGCTGCTGGCGACGAACGCCGGGGACTACACCTGGGCCGCCGCGGCCATCGGCGCCCAGAACGCGGCGAGTTACCAGCTCTCCACCGGCGAACCCGTCATGGCGATCGGCGGCTTCAACGGCACGGACCCGTCGCCGACGCTGGCCCAGTTCAAGCAGTACGTGACCGACGGCAAGATCCACTACTTCATCTCCAGCGGCTCCGGCGGCGGTGGCATGGGCGGCAGCAGCAGCGGTACGTCCTCGCAGATCACGGAGTGGGTCGAGGCCAACTTCACGAAGGTGACGGCCGGTTCGTCGACCTTGTACGACCTGACGCAGGCGGCGAGCAGCAGCTGACGCTGACGCTCGGCTGGGACGTGGTCATGTTGTACGCCGTATAGGAACTGTTCTACGGTGTAAAGCATGACCACGTCCCCGTCCCCTCAGGGCCATCCCCAGCGCTGGCTGATCCTCGGCGTCATCTGTCTCGCCCAGCTCACCGTGCTGCTCGACAACACCGTGCTGAACGTGGCGATCCCCTCGCTCACCACGGAGCTGGGCGCCGCCACCTCCGACATCCAGTGGATGATCAACGCCTACTCGCTCGTGCAGTCGGGCCTGCTGCTGACCGCGGGCAGCGCGGCCGACCGCTACGGCCGTAAGAAGATGCTGATCGCGGGACTGACCCTGTTCGGCATCGGCTCGCTGGCGGCCGGACTCGCCGATTCCACCGAGCAGTTGATCGCGGCGCGGGCCGGCATGGGCGTGGGCGGTGCGCTGCTGCTGACCACGACCCTCGCCGTGGCCATGCAGATCTTCGCGCCGGAGGAGCACCCCAAGGCGATCGGCATCTGGAGCGCCGTCAACGCGCTCGGATTCGCGGTGGGACCGCTGCTGGGCGGGTTCATGCTGAACCACTTCTGGTGGGGCGCGATCTTCCTGATCAACCTGCCGGTCGCCGCGCTGGGCCTCGCCGCCGTGATCGCACTGGTCCCCGAGTCAAAGAATCCGCGCGGCGACCGGCCCGACCTGCTGGGTGCGCTGCTGTCCACGATCGGTATGTCCTCGCTGGTGTTCGCGATCATCTCCGGGCCCGAGCACGGGTGGACGTCCGGGCGGGTGCTGGGCACGGGTGCGCTGGCCGTGGTGGTGCTGGCCGTGTTCGCGTACTGGGAGAGCAAGATCCCGTACCCGATGCTCGACCTGCACTTCTTCCGGGACCGGCGGTTCACGGGCGCGGTCGCGGGGGCGGTGCTGATCACCTTCGGGATGGGCGGGGCGCTGTTCCTGCTGACGCAGCATCTGCAGTTCGTGCTGGGGTACGACGCGCTGGAGGCGGGGCTGCGTACGGCGCCGCTCGCGCTGACCGTGGTGGCGCTGAACTTCACCGGGCTGTCGGCGAAGTGGACGGCGAAGCTGGGGACGCCGGTGTCCATCCTGCTGGGGATGGTGCTGATGTCGGCGGGACTGGTGTCCATCGCCACGTTGGCCTCCGGCGGTTATGCCGGGACGTTGCTCGGGTTGCTGCTGATCGGGGCGGGGTGTGCGGTGGCCAACCCGGTGATGGCGCACGCCATCATGAGTGCGATTCCCCGGGAGAAGGCGGGAGTCGGTGCGGGGATCAACGGCACGCTCGCGGAGTTCGGGAACGGGCTCGGGGTGGCTGTGCTCGGGGCCGTGCTCAACTCGCGCTTTGCCGCGTTGATTTCTGTGGCCGGGTCCTCGTTGCCGGCGGCGTTGGCTTCGGCGGGGTCTGGGGAGGAGAGAGCGCGTATTACGGAGGCGTTTTCTTCTGGGCTGGAGACCAGCCAGTTGGTGGGGGCGTTGGCTGTGTTGCTGGGTGGGGTGGTCGCGGCTGCGTTGTTGCGACGTGCGGAAAGGGCAGACTCGGAGGTGGTGGGTGCGCATTAGCCCGGGCGGTGCGGTCGTCTCGCGAGTGCGGGTTGTACGTGGTTGATCGCGCCCGCGCGGCGGAGCCGCATATCGACACAGCCCCGCGCCCCTGAAGGGGCGCTTCAGCGCGACCGGCAGCAAGAAGCTCAGGAAGGTGCTCCATGGCTAAGTCCGTCCAGCGTTCGGCTCGGACCAGTGTCTGGCTGGAGGGGAAGGCACGCCGGGGTGGGCGGGGCGGGAGGCAGCCCTCTGGGCTCGACCGGGAGCGGATCACCGAGGTCACCGTGCGGCTGCTGGATGCCGAAGGGCTGGGCAAGTTCTCCATGCGGCGGCTGGCCGGGGAGCTGAATGTCACGGCGATGTCGGTGTACTGGTACGTCGACACCAAGGACGACCTGCTCGAACTCGCCCTGGACGCGGCCTTCGGTGAGTTGCGGCTGCCCGACGCGGATGCCGAGGACGAGGACTGGCGGGATCAGCTGCGGACGTTGGCCCGGGAGTACCGGGGGCTGCTGGTGCGGCATCCGTGGCTGTCGCCGCTCGCCGGGACGTTCCTCAACATCGGCCCCAACTCGCTCGCGTTCTCCCGGGTCATCCAGCGCGTCATCCGCAGGACCGGGCTGCCCCCGCGGGGACTCACCGGCGCCATCTCCGCCGTCTTCCAGTTCGTGTACGGCTACGGCACGATCGAGGGCCACTTCATCGCCCGTTGCGCGGACGCCGGCATGACCCAGGACGACTACTTCCGGCACGCGATGAGCGCGGTGACCCAGGCCCCGGAGGCCGCCGAGGTCATCAAGGAGTCCGAGGACATCATGGCGGCCCGCGGGGGCGACACCGTGGAGGAGATGCGGGAGCGGGACTTCGCGTTCGCGCTGGATCTGCTGATTGCGGGGATCGAGGCAATGGTCAAGGCGGCGGACAGGAGCTAGACGGACCTGGACGCCGTTGTCAGTGGTGGGCAGTACGGTCTTTTCATGGCAGCCCGAATCACTCTGACGCTCGACTGCGCGGACGCGCGGCTTCTCGCCGAGTTCTGGAAGACGGCGCTGGGCTATGTGGATGAGCCGCCGCCCGCTCCCTTCGCCACCCGCGAGGAGTGGTTCGCGAGCTTCGAGCTTCCGGAGGACGAGTCCGTGGACGACGGCGCGTGGCTCTGCGATCCGGACGGTGTCGGCCCTCACCTCTCCATCCTCAAGGTTCCCGAGCCGAAGACGGCCAAGAACCGCCTGCACATGGACATCCGGGTACCGGGACACGGCAGCCCCGAGGAGCGCTGGGCCCGGATCAGAGCCGAGGCCGAGCGGCTGGTGAAGGCGGGCGGGAGCGTGCAGGAGGAGTTCGAGGGTCACCACATAGTGATGGCCGACCCGGAGGGCAACGAGTTCTGCGTCGCCGCGACCTCCGAGTGAGCCGCAAGTCTGTGAGTCCTACTCCTCGCTGACCAGCCGCGCCGGGAAGCCGCCCGTCGCCACCGGACCCCACCGCACCGGTGTGACCCGGATGATCGACTTGCCCTGCTTGATCATGGCCGCCCGGTACTCGTCCCAGTCGGGGTGCTCGCCGGCGATGTTGCGGTAGTACTCGACGAGCGGCTCGACGGAGTCGGGGGAGTCGATCACTTCCGCGGTGCCGTCGATCTGGACCCAGGGTCCGTTCCAGTCGTCGGACAGGACGAGGAGGCTGACCCGCTCGTCCCGCTTGGCGTTACGGGTCTTGGCCCGCTCGGGGTAGGTCGACACGACGATCCGGCCCGAGTCGTCGACACCGCAGGTCAGCGGCGAGGCCTGGGGACTGCCGTCGGCTCGGCGGGTCAGGAGGATGGCGCGGTGGCGGGGGCGTACGAACTCGAGGAGGTCTTCGAGTGATACGGGGGTGTTGGTCGCGATGTTCGGTGCCATGAGGCGCAGCCTAGGGGTTCCGCTGGGTGGGCGGCTCGTTCGGCTGCGGGCCGGTGGGGGCTTGTCGCGCAGTTCCCCGCGCCCCTTCGGGGCGCTTACAGCTGCGGCAGTGACTCGCCCTGTACCGCCTGGATGTCCAGCTCCACCTTCAGGGTCGTGCCGATCGCCGCTATGCCCGCCTGGACCACCTCGTTGTAGTACATGGCGAAGTCCTCGCGCTGGAGTCGGGTCGTGGCGCGGAAGGCGGCTCGGGTGCCGCCCCAGGGGTCCGCGCCGGTGCCGAGGTAGGCGAGGTCGAGGTCGACGGGGCGTATGACGCCGTGCAGGCCCAGTTCGCCGTGGACTGTCCAGCGGTCCGGGCCTGCCGTCGTCAGGCCGGTCGAGCGGTAGGTGATCTCGGGGTACGTCGTCACGTCCAGGAAGTCGGCGGACTTCAGATGGCCGTCCCGCATCGCGTTCCCCGTGTCGATGGACGCGGCCCGGATCACCGCCTCCACGCGGGACTTGGAGACGTCGTCGGGCGCGACCTCGATCAGGCCCGCGAACTCGGTGAACCGGCCGTGCACACTGGAGATCCCCAGGTGCTGGGCGACGGCGCCGATGCTGGAGTGCGCCGGGTCGATGGTCCACGGCCCGGGCGGCGGCAGCTCGGTGCCGCCCTGCCGCGCCAGTGTCACCGTGCCCACGTCGGCACGGCCGCTCGCGGTGACGATCGCGCTCGCGGCGGCGGGCGCGTAGCCGACGGCCGTGACGATGACGGTGTACGCACCGGGAGTAAGCGCGGTCGCGTCCCGTACGACCCCCTCGCCGTCCGCCTCGGCCCGCACCACCTGCGCCCCGGTCATGTCGGTCACCGTGACGACCGCGTGCGACACGGCCCATCCGTCCCGCGTACGGATCTTCGCGGTCAGTCCCATCCCGTCAACTCCCTGCAAAACCTTGCACATTGGTCATCAAACGAACCGGCCCGTGACGAACGCGCACCTCCGCTCAGAGCGCGCGCCCGTCGCGGGCCGGGGTTGAACTACTCGCCCGGGTGGGCGAGTTCGATGTCGTGGGCGTCGGCTCCACGACCGGTGACGGTCAGCGCCGTCGCGACCGGCGGGTAGCCCGTCGCGATGACGGTGTACTCGCCGCTGTCGAGGTCGGTGAAGGCGTACGCCCCGTCCGCGCCGGTCGTGGCCGTGCCGACCACGTTGCCCGCCGCGTCGACCAGCGTCACGCGGGCGTCGGCCAGCGGACCGTGCGGCGCCCGTACGACACCCTGGAGCTGGGCACCCGCGTCCAGGTCGACCTCGATCCGGGTGACCCCGGTGCCGCCCACCTCGACGGGCAGGGCGCGCGGCCGGAACCCGGCGGCGTTCACCGCGACGGTCACGGCACCCGGCACCAGCTCGCCGAAGGCGAACTCGCCCTGCTCACCGGTGGTCCCGGTGGCCAGCAGATCCCCGCGCACATCGGTGACGATCACCATCGCGTCCTTGACCGGGAGCGTGGTCTGAGCCGCCCGCACGACACCGTTCAGCCCGCTGGTGCCGCTGAGCAGGATGTCGTACGACACCGGCTCGCCGTTCACCATGATCGTGGACGCCTGCGGCTGGAACCCGTCGGCGGAGGCGATCAGGACGTACGAGCCCGCGCCCGGCGCATCCACCGCGTAGGAGCCGTCGCCCTGCGCGACCGAGCGGCCCAGCTGGCGCCCGGCGAGGGAGATCAGCGTGACAGCGGCCTGCGGGACGGGCGCGCTCTCGGCGCCGCGGACATGGCCGCGGACCGGGATGCCGCCGGAACCCTCCCGCGCAGGCGCCACCGTCGCGACGGACGCGAGCCGCTGCGTGCCGTCGGGGCCGGCCTCGGTGTCCGCGGTGACGGCCCAGCTCGGCACCTTCTCGTCGGACTGAGCCCGATCCGTCGCAGGCTCCTCGGGCACGGACACGGACTCGGACTCGGCCGCCTGTGCCATCGCGCCCTTCGTCCTCAGCGGAACCTCCTTGATGAACAGCGAGAACAGCAGGGCCAGCAGCGCGACCGGCGCCGCGTACATGAACACGTCCGCGATGCCGTGGCCGTAGGAGCTCTCCATGAGCGTGCGGATCGGGGCGGGCAGCGCGTCCATGTCCGGGATGCTGCCGGTGGAGGAGGAACCGGCGAGCGCGGCGGCGGACTGCGGGTCGAGGGCGGCGGCGCCCTTCTCGACGTAGTGCGTGATCCGGTGGCTGAGGACCGCGCCGAGGGCCGAGACACCCACCGCACCGCCGAGGGAGCGGAAGAAGTTCACCACCGAGCTGGCGACGCCGAGATCGCTCGGTTCCACCTGGTTCTGCGTGGCCAGCACCAGGTTCTGCATCATCATGCCGACGCCGAGCCCCAGCATGGCCATGAAGATCCCCACGTGCCAGTACTCGGTGTCGTACCGGATCGTGCCGAGCAGGCCCAGGCCCGCCGTCACCAGCACGCCACCGACCAGCAGCCACGCCTTCCAGCGTCCGGTGCGGGTGATGACCCGGCCGGAGACGGTGGAGGAGACGAACAGCCCGGCGATCATCGGGATGGTCATGACGCCGGACATGGTCGGCGACTTGTCCCGGGCCAGCTGGAAGTACTGGCTGAAGAAGATCGTGCCGGCGAACATCGCGATACCGACGAACAGCGAGGCGAGCGAGGTCAGCGTGATCGTACGGTTGCGGAACAGCCGCAGCGGGATGATCGGCTCGGTCGCCTTCGTCTCGATCAGCATGAAGATCGCGAGCAGCGCCAGCGTGCCGCCGACCATGGCGTACGTCTGCCAGGACACCCAGTCGTACTTGTCACCGGCGAAGGTGACCCAGACCAGCAGCAGGCAGACCGCGGCCGTGATGAAGAAGGCGCCGGCCCAGTCGACCTTGACCCGCCGCTTGACCACCGGCAGATGCAGGGTCCGCTGCAGCACGATCAGGGCTATCACGGCGAAGGGCACACCGACGTAGAAGCACCAGCGCCAGCCCAGCCAGTCGGTGTCCGTGATGACACCGCCGATCAGCGGGCCGCCGACCATCGCGGTCGCGAACGTGGCGCCGAGGTAGCCGTTGTAGCGCCCGCGCTCACGTGGAGAGATCATCGCCGCCAGGATGATCTGGGCCAGCGACGACAGACCGCCCATGCCGATGCCCTGGACGGCGCGGAAGGAGATCAGCATCGCCGGGTTCTGCGACAGACCGGCCGCCGCCGAACCCACCACGAAGATCACCAGCGCCAGCTGGATCAGCAGCTTCTTGGAGAACAGGTCGGCGAGCTTGCCCCACAGCGGGGTGGACGCGGTCATCGCCAGCAGCGACGCGGTCACGACCCAGGTGTAGGCGCTCTGGCCGCCGCCGAGGTCCTTGATGATGTCGGGCAGGGCGTTGGAGACGATCGTCGACGACAGGATCGCGACGAACATGCCGAGCAGCAGGCCCGTCAGGGCCTCCATGATCTGCCAGTGCGTCATCGGAGCGCCGTCGGCGGAGCCTCCCCCGTGCTTGGCGTGGGCCCGCACACCGGCTGGTGTGGTCGTTGCCATGAGCTTCCTTCTCTTATGTGCTTGCGGGTGTACGGGTGGTCTCGTCGAGTGCGGGAGGGCCGGGCGGGGCCTGCGGCCGGGACGTGGTCCGGCAGTCGCCGAAGCTGTCCCTGAGCCGGGCCATCAGCCGGGTGAGCTGGCCGACCTCGTCGTCGGACCAGTCGTGCAGGCGGTGGGCGAGCAGTTCGGCGGTCCGTAGGGACAGCTCGTCGAGCAGTGCCTGGCCTGCGGGGGTGAGGCGCAGGATGCGGGAGCGCTTGTCCGTCGGGTCCGGGGAGCGCTCGATCCAGCCGCGCCCGGCGACGTGCGCGACATGGCGGCTGGTCACCGACATGTCCACGGCGAGCAGCTCGGCGAGCCTGCTCATCCGCATGTCGCCGTGGCGTCCGAGCAGCGTCAGTACGGCGGCGGAGCCGCTGGGACACTCGGACGGCAGATTCCGCCCCATCTCCCGCTTCACGGCCCCGAAGGCACTGAACTGGCGCGCCAGCTCCTCGTACTGCGCCTGCTCGGCCATCACACCTCCCGCATTCGTTGCTTAGGGCAACCATAGATACGTTGGTTGCTACAGGCAAACGAAACGGCGTCAGTCCGGCATAAAAACTTGGCAAAGGCAAGTATTGCGGCTGTAAATGTGCAGGTCGCAAAGGTTCTGTGGGAGGAACGGAGCCCCCGCTTGGGCGGCCACCCTCGATTCGCTAGGGTCTCGGGGCATGGCTAACACGCAGGGCCCCCAGGGCAACCACGACCCCGCAGGCAACACCCAGATGTTCCGCGCGTTCGTCGACGAGGCCCCGCAGGGCCGGCGGCAGGCGGCGGCCTCCTCGGGCCCCCGCATCGGCCTGATCCTCGGTGTCGTCGTCGCGGTGGCCGTCGTGGCCGCCGTCGCGTGGCTCGCGCTGAAGTAGGGCTTCACACAGGCGGGGCACCGCCTACTTCCACCGGACGGCCACGTCCCGCGTCTCGATGTGCATGCCCAGCGGCACGCGCCAGGCGTCGACGCACACCGTCCAGGTCTTCTCCTTCCGGGCGCCGGCCCCGACCGGCGCCGGAAGCTTCTCGGCCGACTCGACGGTCCCCCAGTCGATGCCGAGCGCGCCGATGATGTGCGTCCCGAAAGTCACCGTGCCCGAACGCACCGCGGTTCCGCCCGAGTTGTGGAAGCCGACGGTCACCTTCTCGCACCAGCGCTTGTCCGTGGGCTCCCGCTCCGGCTCGGACCAGGTGAGCGCGGCGGGTGCGGGGGGTGTCGTAGGACTGCTGCCGCTGGATGGTGGCGGTGAAGTGGCAGGGGTACGGGGGGACTTGGCGCCCTCGGTCTCGGTCTCACCCTCGGCCTCGGCTTCTGTCTCCGTCTCCGTGGACGGGGTGGGGCTGTCCGCCGTGGCCCCTTCCCGTTCCTCAGACGAGGGGGCGCTCGAACTTCCGTCCGCGCCCGGGGAGTCGGCCGGTCCCTTCGAGGGTGGCGCGGACGTCTCGTCGTCGAGCGGCACCAGGCTCACACCGCCGGTCGGCTGCACGGGCTTTCCGGGCGCCTGAGGTGCCGAACCGGTCGCCACGTACCCGTCGCCGTCGCCCTGGGCCCCGCATGCGGCCAGCATCCCGCCAAGGCAGACGACGGCCGCCGACGCGCCGATGGCGGCGTGCCGACGGCCATGTGTCCATGTCGCCCACGTCGATCGAAGCATCGCGCCATGGTGGCTGACGCTCCGTCAAATAGGAAGCCCTGCACAGCCCTTGAAGGTGGCGCCTGGTGAAGCCGGCTGCGGAACCCGCGCCCCGTAAGGGGCGCGGGGCTGTATCTATATGCGGCTCCGCCGCGCGGGCGCGATCAGCCCCCACCGGCCCGCGGCAAACGAACCGCGTGACCAGCGGAGCGCTCAGTCGGAGATGAGGCCCTCGCGCAGCTGTGCCAGCGTCCGGGTCAGCAGCCGGGAGACGTGCATCTGGGAGATGCCGACCTCCTCGCCGATCTGCGACTGGGTCATGTTGGCGAAGAAGCGCAGCATGATGATCCGGCGCTCGCGGGGCGGCAGCTTGGCGAGCAGGGGCTTGAGGGACTCGCGGTACTCCACGCCCTCCAGCGCGGTGTCCTCGTAGCCGAGGCGGTCCGCGAGGGAGCCCTCGCCGCCGTCGTCCTCGGGGGCCGGGGAGTCGAGGGAGGAGGCCGTGTAGGCGTTGCCGACCGCGAGGCCGTCGACGACGTCCTCCTCGGACACGCCCAGGACCGCGGCGAGTTCGGTGACCGTCGGGGAGCGGTCCAGCTTCTGGGACAGCTCGTCGCTGGCCTTGGTGAGGGCCAGCCGCAGCTCCTGCAGCCGCCTGGGCACCCGGACCGACCAGGACGTGTCACGGAAGAACCGCTTGATCTCGCCGACGACCGTCGGCATCGCGAACGTCGGGAACTCCACGCCCCGTTCGCAGTCGAAGCGGTCGATCGCCTTGATCAGGCCGATGGTGCCGACCTGGACGATGTCCTCCATCGGCTCGTTGCGCGAGCGGAAGCGGGCCGCCGCGTACCGCACGAGCGGGAGGTTGAGCTCGATCAGCGTGTCCCGGACGTATGCACGCTCGGGGCTGTTCTCGTCCAGTGCGGCGAGCCGCAGGAAAAGGGAGCGGGACAGGGTGCGGGTGTCGATGGTCTCCGAGGCCGGGACCTCCGGGACCGGCGGGGCCGGAATGATCTCCACCTGGTCGATGGGGCCGAGCGCGGCGCGCGCCTCGGGCACTACCTCGCTCTTTGTGAGCGTGAGCACCTTCGAGCTGCCCTTGTCTGCGGACATGCCACCCCCTTTGGGTCGCGGGACGGTCGTGGCGAACGCTCCATCGAGGAACGCCAGCCTTCACCTGAATACCGGAGCCGCAGCCCCGCCAAACGCGCTTCCCGCAGAATGTCACATGTCGGCAACACGCTGTAGTGACATGTCGACATGTGAGACTCGAATCCGCCCTGGATAAAGGGGGTCTGACGGTTTTTCGGCACAGAACTGTCGGGATCCGCCCTGGTGAGCGATTCGCTCGCGACGGTGACGGCTCGATCCTCTATGCGGTTCGGTGCCGCTCAGGCGTCGATCCTGTTCGCCGAACGCAGCCGCTGGAAGCTACGCGCGAGTAGCCGCGAAACATGCATCTGGGAGACGCCGAGTTCCGCACTGATTTGCGACTGGGTGAGATTGCTGTAGTAGCGCAGCAGCAGGATGCGCTGTTCGCGTTCGGGGAGTTGGACCAGCAGATGCCGGACGAGGTCGCGGTGCTCGACGCCGTCCAGCGCCGGGTCCTCGTAGCCGAGCCGGTCGAGGAGTCCGGGCAGGCCGTCGCCCTCCTGGGCCGCCTCCAGGGAGGTGGCGTGGTACGACCGTCCCGCCTCGATGCAGGACAGCACCTCCTCCTCCGTGATGCGCAGCCGCTCGGCGATCTCGGCGGTGCTCGGGGAGCGCCCGAAGGCTGTCGTCAGATCCTCGGTCGCGCTGTTGACCTGCACCCACAGCTCGTGCAGTCGGCGCGGGACATGGACCGTGCGGACGTTGTCGCGGAAGTACCGCTTGATCTCGCCGACGACCGTCGGCATCGCGAAGGTCGGGAACTGCACGCCCCGGTCCGGGTCGAAGCGGTCGATGGCGTTGATGAGCCCGATGGTGCCGACCTGGACGACGTCCTCCATGGGCTCGTTGCGGGAGCGGAAGCGGGCGGCCGCGTAGCGCACGAGCGGAAGGTTGGCCTCGATCAGCGCCCCGCGCACCCGGTTGTGCTCCGGCGTGCCCGGCTCCAGCTCCTTGAGCTCGCCGAAAAGCACCTGCGTGAGCGCCCGGGTGTCGGCGCCGCGGCGTCTCTCGGGGGCGGGGGGCTGGTCCTGGATCTCGGGTTCGGTAGCCGGCGTCTCGGCCTGAGCGGGAGCCTCGTCCTGGGGCGGCGCGGTACTGGCCGACACGGTCAACGCCACCTCTTCCTCGGTCAACTCATCCGTCTCATCCGTCAAAAGCTGTCATAGCATCACAAGACATGTGCATTGCATGCAAGCACCGCATAACCACGTGTTGACGGCAAAGTGGCACATAAGACGCACGAAAGCCCTCCGCCGGAACGGCGGAGGGCTTCAAAGACGGTGGTTCAGAAACGAACCGGCGGCTCAGAACTCAGAGTCAGAACTCATAGTCGGCGATCACCCACGTGGCGAACTCGCCCCACAGCGCGACGCCCGCCTGATGCTCCGGGTGCGTGGCGTACGTCCGCAGGGCCGCGCGGTCCTCGAACGCCGAGTTGATCGCGAAGTCGTACGCGATGGGCCGGTCACTGAAGTTCCAGCCCAGCTCCCAGGAGCGGATCTCGGGGATCTTGCCGTCGAGTGCCCGGAAGATCTCCACGCCCTTCACCACGCGCGGGTCGTCGCGCTCGACGCCCTCGTTGAGCTTGAAGAGGACCAGATGACGGATCATGAATCTCCTCCGTTGGCGACCCAGGACGCGAAGTCGCCGAGGGCCTTCGCGGCGTCCGATATGCCCTCGAAGCCTATCTGGACATAGTCGGCGGCCTTCGACGGATCCGTGATGATCACGTAGAGCACGAAGACCACGAGGACATAGACGGCGACCTTCTTCGAATTCACCGCCACCGCGGCCTCCTCTGTGCCTGCTGTGCCCTGCGGGCCCCCTGTTGACGGCGGCGAGTGTAACCTCCGCGCTCTGCTCGGGGATCACTGCGGGGTTACGCTCCGGACGCAGGAAGGGCCCCGTCTCTCGACGGGGCCCTTCTTCGGCGGTAGCGGAGGGATTTGAACCCTCGGTGACTTGCGCCACACTCGCTTTCGAGGCGAGCTCCTTCGGCCGCTCGGACACGCTACCGGGGAAGACCTTACAGCACGGTGGGGTGTGGTTTGAAATCGGTATGCGCCGGTCCGGACGGTGCGGCCGGCCTCATTCCCGGCCTCAGCGGTCGCGGAAGAAGTCGGTGAGGATCCGGGCGCATTCCTCGGCGAGCACGCCCTCGATCACCTCGGGCCGGTGGTTGAGCCGTCGGTCGCGGACGACGTCCCAGAGGGAGCCGGCCGCACCCGCCTTGTCGTCCCGGGCGCCGTAGACGACCCGGTCCACGCGGGACTGGACGATCGCGCCCGCGCACATCGTGCAGGGCTCGAGGGTCACGACGAGCGTGCAGCCCGTCAGGCGCCACTCTCCCGCCCGCCGCCCACCACCACCCTTGCCGGAGGCGCTTCGCGCCGCACCTCTCAATTTCGCCGCCGCCCGCCGGATCGCGAGCACCTCGGCGTGGGCCGTCGGATCGCCGGTGGCCTCGCGTTCGTTGTGGCCGGTCGCGAGCACGGTCGTACCGTCCGGGGACAGCACCAGCGCGCCGACGGGGACGTCTCCGCCCCGGACCGCGTGTGCCGCCTCGTCCAGGGCGAGCCGCATCGCGGCCCGCCAGCGGTCGCGTACCGGGTCCGGCGGACCTGGGGCGGACTCCCCGGCCCGGCCGGTCAGCGGACGGCCTCCAGGATGTCCGAGGCGCCCAGCGCGTCGGCGATCTCGGTGAGCGCGTCGTCCGACAGGGTCAGCAACTCCTTCTCGCTGACGCCCAGGTCGTCGAGGACCCGTACGTCACCGACCGGGCCGTGCGGCACGGCCTCGGCGGCGGAGGGGCTGTCGTCCTCGCCGTCGGCGTCGTCCTCCGACTCGCCGTCCTCGGTGCCGTCGAGATCGAGGGAGTCCAGGTCGGCGACGTCGTCGTCACCCGGGTCCCGGCCGAGCAGTTCGTCGGTGAGCAGGATCTCGCCGTAGCTGCTGCGGGCAGCGGCGGCGGCGTCCGAGACGTAGATACGAGGGTCGTCCTCACCGTCGACGCGGACGACGCCGAACCAGGCGTCCTCCTGCTCGATCAGGACGAGCACCGTGTCGTCGTCGGTCGAGGACTCCCGGGCCAGGTCGGCGAGATCCGACAGGGTCTCCACATCGTCGAGCTCTGTGTCGCTCGCTTCCCACCCGTCTTCGGTGCGCGCGAGCAGTGCGGCGAAGTACACCGTGACTCTCC
The DNA here is from genome assembly GCF_036014015.1 of Streptomyces sp. NBC_00457. Classification (NCBI taxonomy): domain Bacteria; kingdom Bacillati; phylum Actinomycetota; class Actinomycetes; order Kitasatosporales; family Streptomycetaceae; genus Streptomyces; species Streptomyces sp. NBC_00457. The sequence goes on from NZ_CP107905.1 coordinate 5,688,900, forward strand.
CACTGGTCATAGGCGTGCCGGTTGGGGGTCCCCCCGGCGGAGGTTTGCGGGCGGGGAGTGCGGAACTCCGAGCCCCCGCCCACTCGGAATCGTGGCAGAAACAAGGCGTTCAGGGGATGTCTTCGGCTCCCTGTGTCCGCACGTTTTGCTCGTCCACCAGCGGGATCGTACGCGGCCATGGCATCGCATTCGTACGAGGGCGGCCATGAGGCGGGTCGCGTTACCAGCGGAAGGTGCGCATGCGCATCGCGTGTCGCAGGCGGGCCGTCTTGGCGCGGCGGGGCTGGACGCGGTCGCGCAGCTCGCGGGCCTCGGCGAGTTCGCGCAGGAAGACCGCGCGGCGCCGCCTGCGCTCGGCGTCGGTCTCGCGCGGCGACGGGTCCGTTCCGGACTCACGATCGGACATCGGCAACACCCCCGTACGTCCCTCCCACTTTCCCTCTGATGGGCGGTTTGATGCCAGCACGACGGTTACGGCGGCCCGGTTACTGTTAGGCCATGCGTCTCCACGTCGTCGACCACCCTCTGGTCGCCCACAAGCTCACCGCGTTGCGCGACCAGCGCACCGACTCCGCGACCTTCCGGCGGCTCGCCGACGAACTGGTCACCCTGCTCGCCTACGAGGCCACGCGCGACGTGCGCACCGAGCAGGTCGACATCACCACGCCGGTCGCCTCGACCACCGGCGTCAAGCTGTCCCACCCGCGCCCGCTGGTGGTGCCGATCCTGCGGGCCGGTCTCGGCATGCTGGACGGCATGGTCCGGCTGCTGCCGACAGCCGAGGTGGGCTTCATGGGCATGGTGCGTGACGAGGAGACGCTCCAGGCGTCCACGTACGCCACCCGAATGCCGGAGGACCTCTCCGGGCGCCAGGTGTACGTCCTCGACCCGATGCTGGCCACCGGCGGCACCCTGGTCGCGGCGATCCAGGAGCTGATCAAGCGCGGCGCCGACGATGTGACCGCCGTGGTGCTGCTCGCCGCGCCGGAAGGCGTCGAGCTCATGGAGCGCGAGCTCGCGGGCACGCCGGTGACGGTCGTGACGGCGTCGGTCGACGAGCGCCTCAACGAGCACGGCTACATCGTCCCGGGCCTGGGCGACGCGGGGGACCGGATGTACGGGGCCGCCGAGTAGGCCGCTGGGCAGTACGCCTTAGGTCTGTTTCAGCAGGTCTTCTTCAGCAGTTCTGCTTCGACGAAGTGGGCGTCGGCTGAGGCCCGGTCAGTGCGGCCAGGGCCTTGTCGGCGTCCTTCTTCGTGGTCAGCGCCTTGAAGCCGTTGCCGATGATCAGGTCGACGGCCGTGCCCTTGCGGGCGGCGTCCGTGCGGCGCTCGGCGGTGCTCAGCTGGGTGGCGAGCACCGGCAGTGAGGTGTTGAGGGAGGAGGCGGGGCCGAGCAGCAGCCCGGTGCCCTTGACCTTCTTGTCGAACTCCGCGGTCGCGTTGCCCACGTCGCCGATCCGGAAGCCACGCTTCTTCAGCTCGTCCGCCGTCTGCTTGGCCAGCCCGCTGCGGGTCGTGGCGTTGAGCACGTTGACGGTGATCTTGGCGGGCGCGGGAACGGCGGCGGTGGTGCTCGGTGAAGGGCTCGCCTTGGACGAGCAGTCCGACTTGGCACCGACCGCCGAGGCGGAGTCGCCGCCGCCCGAGAAGAGGTCGATGAGCTGCAGCGTGCCGTAGCCGACCAGCCCGAGAGCGGCGACTGAGGCCACGACCCCGGCCACGAGCCTGCCGCGCCGCCGGGGCCGGCGCATCCGGGGGTATTTGTCACCCTTGATCCGGTACTGGCCGCCCATGCCGGGGGGAGTCAGCATGCTCATGAGCGCAGCGTAGTGCGCGCGGGCGACGATTCCTACTAGATGATCATTGCCGGCGTGCAGTTCAACCCGTTAGGGGAACCAGTTCGCCGTTAGTCCAGTTCGAGCACGCGCGCGTGCAGCACTTGGCGCTGCTGGAGGGCCGCCCTGACCGCTCGGTGCAGACCGTCCTCCAGGTACAGGTCGCCCTGCCACTTGACGACGTGTGCGAACAGGTCGCCGTAGAAGGTCGAGTCCTCGGCCAGGAGTGTCTCCAGGTCGAGTTGGCCCTTCGTCGTCACGAGCTGATCGAGGCGGACCGGGCGCGGCGCGACGTCCGCCCACTGCCGGGTGCTTTCCCGGCCGTGGTCGGGGTACGGCCGGCCGTTTCCGATGCGCTTGAAGATCACACGGAAAGCCTACCGGTCAAGACCTTCCGGGCGCAGCCATGGAAGGGGAGTGCGACGCTGCAAAAGGCGCCGTAAATCTGGGCAAACCGGAAGCATCGGTCCGACTATGCCGGAAGCAAGGGGCCAGAAATGGAAGCAGGGGCCTGATATGAGCGACAGCGATGCTCAACCGGCACGGCCTGATCGCGGGCGCCACCGGCACCGGCAAGACGAAGACCCTCCAGTTGATCGCCGAACAGCACGGTGGGGGCTGATCGCGCCCGCGCGGTGGAGCCGCATATGGATACAGCCCCGCGCCCCTTACGGGGCGCTGTGCGCACCAGCCCTCACCGGTTCCGCTGAGCTAGGCGCGTTCAGGCTTCTTCGCCGGCTGTTGTTGCTGTTGGGGCTTGGGCTTGGGGGCGTTTCGGATGGCCTCTGCGCGGAGGAGGGCGCGTAGGACCGCGTACGGGTCGTTGGGCATGGCTGTGTCGTCCTTGCGTTGGCTGATGGGTGGGAGGGGGGCGGAGGTGGAGCCCCTGTCAGCAGCGCAGGATCACCGTGCGGAGGGTGTGGAGGACGGGTTCGGGGTGGGGTGGTGCCGGGAGTGGTGGGGCGGCCGGGGGTGGGGCGGGCCGGGGGTGCGGGCGGGGTGCGGGGCGCGGGGGTGCGGTGGGACGGTTGTGGCCGGCGCGGGCTGTGGACCGTAGGACGGTGTCGTCGTACTCGGCGACCGCGGCGGGGGTCTCGGCCGTGACCGTCACCGCGTGTGCCGTGTGCTCGCCCGGCACGAGGAGGGCGAGGAGCAGGACGAGGACCCGCGACCAGACGCGCACGGCGTTCACAGCTCGCGTGGCACCCGACTCGCGCGGCCGCGGATGCGCAGCGCCGTGATGATCTCTACGACGCCGACCGCGACCAGCCACCAGCCGCCGACCAGGGTGAGCACGGCGACCGACTCGAAGGGGGAGTCGATCAGCACGACGCCGGCGATGAAGGTGAGGACGCCGAGGAAGATCTGCCAGCCGCGCGCGGGCATCGACGGGTCGTGGGCGGCGGCCAGCGTCTGGGTGATGCCGCGGATCAGCCAGCCGATGCCGATCCACAGGGCCAGCAGCAGGATCGACTGCATGGCGCCGCGGAAGCAGAACAGGCCGAGCAGGATCGACAGGGTGCCGCTGATGAAGGCCAGGACGCGCAGCGAGGTCGTCCGATGGGTGCCGAAGGCGGCGGCGAGCTGGAGTACGCCGCTGACCAGGAGGTAGAGGCCGAACAGGACGCCGGCCGCCCACAGGGACGCGCCCGGCCAGACGAGGACCAGGACGCCGAGGACCAGGGAGGCGATGCCGGTGAGGAGGACGGCCTGCCAGGCGGTGCGGGCCAGGACGTGCAGGGGGCCTTCGAGCGGCGGTTCGGCGCCACCCGGGCGGGGCTCGCGCACGGCGGCATGCACCCGGCGGTCGTCGTAGTCCGGGCCCCAGGGGGGACCGCTCGGTGCCTCGGTCATGCTTCATGCTTTGACCTGATTGGACCCGATTGCCACCTGATAGGGGCCGATCGGCTTAATTTCCGGAGGACTTCCCCGCGGTTCCGGAGGACTTCCCCGCTGTCTTCGCCGCCTTCGCCGCCGCCTTCATCTCCTGCTTGTGGGCGCGGACCTTGGCCAGTGACTCCGGACCGGTGATGTCGGCGACGGAGCGGAAGGACTTCTCCTCGCCGTAGGCCCCGGCGGCCTCGCGCCATCCCTTCGGCTGTACGCCGAGCTGCTTGCCCAGCAGGGCGAGGAAGATCTGGGCCTTCTGCTTGCCGAACCCGGGCAGGTCCTGGAGCCGCTTGAGCAGTTCGGTGCCGCTGTCGACGCCCTTCCAGACGGCCTCGGCGTCACCGTCGTAGTGCTCGACGAGGTACTGGCACAGCTGCTGGATGCGCCCCGCCATCGACCCCGGATAGCGGTGCACCGCCGGCTTCTCGGAGAGCAGCGCGGCGAAGGCCTCGGGGTCGCGGGCGGCGATGTCGCGGGCGTCGAGGTCGTCGGCGCCCATGCGCTGGGCGATCGTCGCCGGGCCCTTGAACGCCCACTCCATCGGGATCTGCTGGTCCAGCAGCATCCCGGTGAGCGCGGCGAGCGGACTGCGCCCGAGGAGTGCGTCGGCCTCGGGGTCCTGGGCGAGATGCAGGGTGACGTCCATGGGTCGATGATGCCGTCTGCGCCCTCAGGACGCGCGCCAGTACCCCAGTGCGTGCATCCGCTCCTTGGGGACACCGAGTTCCTTGCGGACGTATGCGCTCAGCCTGCGCGTCGTCGCCGTGTCGCAGGCGATCCAGACATACGGGTCCGGCGTGCCCTTGAGCAGGTCCGGCAGGTCCGTCTTCACCCGCTCGACGAGATGCGTGCCGGAGTCGAGCCGCAGCACCTGGCGCAGCTCGTGGCGGGACGGGTCGGCGCGGCAGGGCAGGCCCTCGGCGCCGCCCTCGAACCAGATGGTGGCCGGGGCCGAACCGAGCGCGTCGAGCAGGGAGTTGAGGGCGGGCAGCGAGGCGGGGTCGCCGATCGCGAAGACGTGGGTCGGGGTGGGGCTCGGCTCCTCGAACCCGGTGCCGTGGACGGTCGCCTCGATGGTGTCGCCGGGCTGCGCCGTCCGGGCCCAGTCGCTGGCGACGCCCTCGTGCAGGGCGAACTCCAGGCTGAAGGTGCCGGCCGCGGGGTCCGGGTCGACGAGGGTGTACGCCCGCTGGTGCGCCTTGCCCCCGTTGTCGAACCACAGGCGTACCCACATGGTGGGGTGGACGCCGGTCGTCGCGAGCATGCCGCCGTCGCTGAGGTGGAGCCGCCGGTAGTGCTCGGTGACGTCCTCGGCGCCGGTCACCGTGAACACGAAGTCCTTCGCGCGCAGCAGTTTGAGGACCGCACCCTCCCAGCCGTGCCCCTGCCCCATCGCTTCTCCACCCCTCGCGTACGATTCCGCCAGAACTTACTTAGGTAAGGCTAACCTAAAGCACAGAAGGGCCACAGCGTGACCGCCGAGATCTACCGCGACGCCTGGGGAATCCCGCATCTGCGAGCCGGCGGCGTGGCCGACCTCGCCCGTGCGCAGGGCCGCGTCACCGCACTCGACCGGGCCTGGCAGCTGGAGGTCGAACGGCACCGCGCACAGGGCACCTCCGCCGCCTTCCTCGGCGCCGGCGCCCTCCCCTGGGACCTCCTCGCGAGACGGGCCCGCATCGACGACACCGCGAGACGGTGCTTCGACGCCCTGGACTCCGAGACGGCGGACTGGGTACGGGCGTACGTGGACGGCGTCAACGAGGGGCTGGTGGAAGGGGCCCGACGCGCCCCCGAGTTCGCTCGCGTGGGTCTTACGCCCGGTCGCTGGGAGCCCTGGACCCCCCTGGGCGTCTGGCTCGCCGTCCACATCCTGTTCGCCGGGTTCCCGGCCAAGCTCTGGCGGGAGCAGGTCGTCCGGGAGCTCGGCGAGGACGCGGTCGGTCTGTTCGCCGCCGACGGGCCCGGTACCTCCGGCAGCAACGGCTGGCTGGTGAGCGGTGAGCGGACGGCGACCGGTGCCGCCGTCATCGCCGGGGACCCGCACCGGTTCATCGAAGACCCCGGCATCTATCAGCAGCTCCACCTCTCCTGCCCCGAGTTCGACGTGGTCGGCATCGCCGTCCCCGGCGTCCCCGGCATCGCCCACTTCGGCCACACCGGCACCGTCGCCTGGGCCATCACCAACGCGATGGCCGACTACCAGGACCTGTACCGGGAGCGGCTGCGGCGGACGGGCGCGGGCGTCGAGGCGCTCGGACCGGACGGCACCTGGGTGCGGGCTCCCCGGCACACGGAGGTCATCGAGGTCGCGGGCGAGGATCCGGTCCCGGTCGAGGTGATCGAGACCGAGCGCGGACCGGTGATCATCGGCGGCCCCGAGGGGCTCGACGACGGGACGCCCGAGGCCGTCAGCCTCCGCTACCCGCCCCGCGTCACCGGCGACCTCGGCTTCGGCGCCCTCCTCCCCCTCCTGCGCGCCCGCCGGGTCGCCGACGTGGACCGCGCCTTCGACCGCTGGGCCGAGCCCGTGAACGTCGTCATGGCCGCCGACACCGAGGGCGGCCTGCTGCATCGCGTGGCGGGCAGGGTGCCCGTGCGCGGCACCGCCAACCGCACCCGCCTCGTGCCCGCCTGGGAACCCGGCCACGAGTGGCAGGGCTGGCACGAGATGCCGTACGGCGAACTCACCGACGGCACAGCGGTGATGGCGAACCAGCGCGGCCCCTCCACGCCCCTCGGCGTCGAGTTCGCCGCGCCGCACCGCGCCGACCGCATCGCCGCCCTCCTGAAGGAGAAGGAGAAGTGGACGGCGGGGGACATGCCCGCGATCCACATGGACACCCATCTCGGCTCCGCCGCGGCCCTGTTGGACCACCTCGCCGCCCTCGACGACCTCACCCCCGAGGCCTTCGACCTGCGGAAACGTCTCCTCGCCTGGGACCGGCGCATGGACGCGGACAGCGCGGAGGCGGCCGCCTACGCGGCGGTGCGCGGAGCCGTCGTACGGCGTCTCGCCGAGCACCCCGCGTTCGCCGCCCTCGCCGTCCCGCCCGCCTACCCGGAGGCCTTCCTCCCCTGGCTCGCCCTCGGCCCGCGCATCGGCTTCGCCCTCGAACATCTCCTGTGTGCCGAGGAGTTGTACGGCATCGACCGCCCCGCGACCGTCCGCGCGGCCGTCGAGGAAGTCGCCGGCCGGCCGCCGGGCACGTGGGGTGAGTCCCACCGCCTGGCCCCCTGGCGGGCGCTGCCCGGCACCTCGTACGACGAACCGGGCCTGTCCGGCGATCACGACTGCGTGCTGTGCACCTCCTCCGTGCCCGGCACCACCGATCTGGCCGCGCGCGGTCCGGCCGCCCGTTATGTGTGGGATCTGGCCCGCCGGGAGGACAGCGGCTGGGCGGTGCCGTTCGGTGCCTCCGGGGTGCCGGGCTCGGCCCACCACCGGGACCAGCTCCCGCTGTGGACCAGGGGAGATCTGGTCCCGGTCGTCACCGACTTCGACGTGCTCATCAAGGAAACCGATGTCTGAGATCCATGCCCCCACTCGCCATGCCGTCTACGAGCAGCAGGTCGACGGCCTCGGGACCGTCCGCGTGCTGCCCCTCGACGCCCACGCCGACGCCGAGGTGGTGCACGGCTGGGCGAGCGAGGAGCGGGCCTCCTTCTGGGGCATGAACGGGCTCACCCGGGACCAGGTGGCCGAGATCTACGCCCACATGGAGACGCTCGACACCCACCACGCCTTCCTGGTGGTGCGGGACGCGGAACCGGTCGCGGTGCTCCAGACGTACGAGCCGGACGCCGACCGGGTCGGCCACTGCTACGAGGTCCGGCCCGGCGACATCGGGGTGCATCTGCTGCTCGCGCCCGCCGGAGCACAGGGCACGCGGCCCGGCTGGACCGCGGCGCTGGTCGGTGTCCTTCTCTCCTATGTGCTGCTCGGCCTGGACCGGCGGCGGATCGTGGTCGATCCCGACGTGCGCAACGAGAAGGCGGTCGCCCGCTTCCTGAAGCTGGGCTTCACGGCCGGACCCGCCGTCGTCCTGCCGGAGGTCGACCTCCCGGACGTGTATCTGCCCGAGAAGCACGCCCAACTGGCCTTCCTCCGCCGGGAGGTAGCCTTCCCCGGGTGACCCCGGAAGACCTGATCGCCCACTACGGACTGCAGCCCATACCGCGCGAGGGCGGGCTGTTCCGGCAGACCTGGGCCGGGCCCGAGCGGGCGGACGGGCGGCCCGTCGGCACGGCCATAGTCGCCCTGCTGACGGCCGCACCGGACGACTTCTCGGCCCTGCACCGGCTGCCCACCGACGAGATCTGGCACTTCTATCTCGGCGATCCGCTCCAGCTGCTGCTGCTCGCCCCGGACGGCACCTCGCGGACGGTCGTGCTGGGTCCGGACGTACTCGGCGGGCAGCACCTCCAGTTCACCGTCCCGGCCGGCACCTGGATGGGCGCGCGGGTGGCCGCGGGCGGCGCCTGGGCCCTCTTCGGCTGCACCATGGCGCCCGGCTTCACCTACCAGGACTACGAGCACGGGGACGTGGCCGACCTCACGGCGCGCTACCCGGCCGAGGCCGCCCGCATCGTGGAACTGTGCCGTCCATGACTCTGCTCGAAGGACAGACCGCCCTTGTCACGGGCGCGTCCGGCGGCATCGGACGCGGGATCGCCCTGCGGTTCGCCGAGGAGGGCGCGGCGGTCGCGCTGCACTGCCGTACGGCCGTGGAGGCGGCGCGCGCGGTGGCGGACCGGATCGAGGAGCTGGGCCGTCGGGCCGTCGTCCTGGAGGGCGATCTGTCCGACGCGGACGACTGCCGGCGGGTCGTGCGCGAGGCCGCCGCGTGGGCCTCCGGGCCGCTGACCGCGCTGGTCAACAACGCGGGCGTACAGCCGACGCAGCCGCTGCCCGGGATGACGGCTCAGGAGTGGCGGGCGGTCGTGGACACCAACCTGTCGAGTGTCTTCGCCTGTACGCAGGCCGCCGCGGAGCTCATGCGGGAGAGCGGGGGCGGCAGTGTGACGCACATCGCCTCCATCGAGGCCCACCAGCCGGCTCCGCTGCACGCGCACTACTCCGCGTCCAAGGCCGGTGTGGTCATGCACGCGCGGGCGGCGGCCCTGGAGTACGGGCCGCTCGGGATCCGCGTCAACACGGTCTCGCCCGGGCTGATCGAGCGGGAGGGGCTGGCGGAAGACTGGCCGGAAGGGGTGCGACGCTGGGAACGGGCAGCGCCCGCCGGGCGGCTCGGGCGGCCCGAGGACGTCGGCGACGCGTGCGCGTTCCTGGCCTCTCCCCTCGCGTCCTGGATCACCGGGCACGACCTGGTCGTGGACGGAGGGGTGTCCGCGCGGCCCAGGTGGTGAGCAGCGCGGCGCCTTCTTACGTACGTATCGGAGTGGCCGAGACGTCAGAAGAGTTGAGCGACGGAGAAGCGAATTGGTCCGCAGGCGAGGAGTTCAAGGGCTGGTGCTGCTATGCGCCGTGCTGGTCCTGCTCGTCCTCGGTGGCGCGGGAACGGCGTCGGCGCATGCCGCACTCCGCTCCACCGACCCGGCCGACGGAAGCGTCCTCAAGTCAGCCCCCCGTGACCTCACCCTGACCTTCACGGAGTCGGTCGGTCTGCTCGACGACTCCGTCCGCATCCTGGACCCCAGCGGCCACCGGCTGCGCCTCGGTGAGGCGGAGCATGTGCCGGGGCGTTCGGACGCGGTGCGGGTGAGCCTGCCCGCGAAGGCGGACACCGGGACGTTCACGGTGGCGTGGCGCGTGGTGTCGGCGGACAGCCATCCGGTGTCGGGCGCCTTCACCTTCTCCGTGGGCAAGCCCTCCGCGACAGCCGCGTCGGTGGACACCGGCCCGGTCGAGGATCCGGTGACCGGCAGCCTCTGGGACCTCGCCCGCTACCTCGCCTATCTCGCCGGCGCCCTGCTCATCGGCGCGGCCGTGTTCGTCGTGGCCTGCCGCCCGCCGGACCCCGAGCGCCTGCACAAGCCCCTGTGGGCCGCCTGGTGGACCCTGCTCGGCGCCACCCTCGCCCTGCTGGTGCTGCGCGCCCCGTACGAGACGGGCACGGGACCGGCGACCGCCTTCGACACATCCGCGCTGAGCGGGACGCTGTCCGGCCGGCCCGGTGCGCTGCTGCTCGCGCGGCTCGGGCTGCTGGCGGTCGCGGCGGTCCTGCTGCGCAGGGGCCTGTCCGCGCTGCCGCGGCGGCGCCTCGCGCACGTGCCCGGCGCCGCCCTCGCCGTCGGCCTCGCGCTGACCTGGGCGGCGGCCGAGCACGCGTCGGCCGGGATCCAGGTGCCGGTGGCGATCACCTCGTCCGCGCTGCATCTGCTGGCGACGGCGGTCTGGCTGGGCGGTCTTGCCGCCCTGCTCATCACCCTGCGCCGGGGCTCGTCCTCCGCCGCGACGGTCGCCCGCTTCTCCCGGCTCGCCTTCACCTCCGTGACCGTCCTGGCCGTCACCGGCGTCTACCAGTCCTGGCGCGGGCTGGGCTCCTGGAGCGCCTTCACCGACACGTCGTACGGGCGGACCCTGATCGTCAAGCTGGTCGCGGTGGCGTTGTTGCTGGCGGCGGCCGGGTTCTCGCGGCGGTGGACGACGAAGGCACTCGTGGTCGACGCGGAGACGGTCGTACGGGAACGGGTGCCGGAGCCGGTCGGCGGCCCGCCGTCCCTCCCTGAGCCGCCGGACTCCACGCCACCGGCCGCTCCGGACCACCGTCTGCTGCGCCGGTCGGTGCTGGCCGAAGTCGGCGTCGCCGCCGTGGTGCTGCTGATCACGACCGTGCTCACCGGGACCCTGCCGGGCCGGGCGGAGGCCGAGGCGGCGCAGACGGCACCGGCCGGCGCGCTGCCCGCCGCGTCCGTCACCACCGTCCCCTTCGACGCCGGCGCCGCGGGCCGGGGCACGGTGCAGGTCACCCTCGACCCGGGCCGCACCGGCGACAACACCGTGGAGGCCGTCGTCTACGGCGCCGACGGCGGCCTGGCCATCGTCCCCGAACTCCGTATCTCCTTCACCCTCCCCGCCCAGGACATCGGCCCGATCGACGCTGAGGTGACGGACAAGGGGGGCTACTGGGGGAACGGTTCGTTCACGCTGCCGGTGGCCGGGGAGTGGGAGATGAAGGTGACGGTGCGGGTGTCCGACATCGATCAGGTGAGTGAGATCCGGCCGGTGCGGATCGAGTCGTAGGGGTCGCGGGCCGGGGTCGGCCTCATGGTGCTCTTACCCCCACCTGGCACACTGTCCGGACCCACCGAGGACCCGGAGAGTGCCGCATGTCGATGGCCGACAGCCTGCGCAAAGTCGCCCGCCTCGCGCGGCGCGTGCGACGCGTGGACCTGAGCCACCCGGCCCGCTCCCCGCTCGGCACCGCCGTGGTCAACTGCGTCGTCTACCGCGACGGCATCCGCGAGAAGGCCGCCGACACGATCGAGGAATCCCTCGCCCGGGTCCGCAAAGCGACCCTGGCAGAATCGGTTACGGCTCTGCAGCGCCGAAAAGGGGCGCGGGGAACTGCGCGATCAACCACGACGCTGCCGCAGCCGACCACCGAGAATTCGCGGCACTCCCCTCCCGGGGCCCGGCAGAGCCACCACGGCTTTGTCTGGCTAGGTCTGCACGAGCCCACAGAGCTGGAGTTCGCGCGGGTCGCCGAGCTGTTCGGCCTGCACCCGCTCGCCGTCGAGGACGCCGTCCACGCCCATCAGCGGCCCAAGGTCGAGCAGTACGGCGACGTCCTGTTCGCCGTCTTTAAGACGGTGACGTACGTCGAGCACGCCGAACTCACCGCCACCAGCGAGGTGGTGGACACCGGCGAGATCATGGTGTTCGCGGGCCCCGACTTCGTCGTCACCGTGCGCCACGGCCGCCACGGCTCCCTCGGCCTGCTGCGCGAGGACCTGGAAGCCGACCCGCGGCAGCTCGCCCAGGGTCCGGCGGCCGTCCTGCATGCCATCGCCGACCATGTCGTCGACGACTACCTGACCGTCACCGACGCCCTCCAGAACGACATCGACCACGTCGAGAGCGCTGTCTTCTCCCCGCAGGACGGCCGCGGCGGCGACGCCGGCCGGATCTACCAGCTCAAGCGCGAACTGCTCGAATTCAAACGGGCGGTGGTTCCGCTGGACCGCCCCATGAACCGGCTCGCGACCGACCCGGCCTGCTCGGTCGCCCCCGGGATACGGCCCTACTTCCGGGACGTCTCCGACCACCTCACCCGCGTCACCGAGCAGATACACGCCTTCGACGGCCTCCTCGACTCCATCCTCCAGGCCCATCTCGCGCAGGTGACCGTCGCCCAGAACGAGGACATGCGCAAGATCACCGCCTGGGCCGCGATCATCGCCGTACCGACGATGGTGTGCGGCGTCTACGGCATGAACTTCCAGCACATGCCCGAACTCCACTGGAAATTCGGCTACCCGCTCGTCATGGCGGTCATCGCGACGGCCTGCTTCGTCACCCACCGCGGCTTCAAGCGAAAGGGCTGGCTGTAGACCCGTCACGGGCGATCACGGACGATCCCGGATGTGAGAGGAACCCCGTGCGCGGTGTACTCGCGCGACGGGGTCCTCCACGAAGAACCGCCCTGAACGTCCCCCGTGGTTCAGGGCGGTGTCCGCGCGGCGCGGCTGTCCCGAAACCGCTGTGCGGAATCGGTGGCGCCTTGACTACGGACAGGGACGACGCTACTAACGGAGCGTCCGGGCGGCTACTCGCCAAACGCGGCCCCCGGCCGGAAAACGCGGGGAGAGGGAGATTGTCCTGATGGCACCGCTCAGTGCCGTATCCGGCGAACTGAGCAGGCTGACCACTCTCGTGCGCAGCGGCGACCTCGAGGAGATCCGGGAGATCATCAGCCAGGCGTACAGCCCGTACGAGCTGCGGTGCCTGGGCGATCCACGCGAGTTCTCGGCGTGGTACGCGGAGAGCGGCTTCCCCGGGATCACGGTCTCCGGACTGTCGTACGGCTCCCCGGGCCTCTACGCGGAGACCCTGATCCGGCCTCAGCCGCTCGGCACCTACCTGCTGATGTGCGAGGTCGTCCGCGGCCGGGTCACGGTGAGCTCGCCCGGCCGTGAGGAGGCGTGCGTCGGCCCCGGCGAGACCTATGTGCTGGATCCGTACCGCAGCTTCCAGGTGCACTGGTCGCCCGGCGCGCAGATGGTCACCGTGCGGCTCGCGAAGGAGACGGTGGAGCAGGCCGCGGCCGACGCACTGGGCCTGGACGCCCCGGTACGGGCCCGGTTCGCACTCGGCGGTCCCGTCTCACCGGAGGCCGGCCGCACCTGGGCCGGTATCTCCGAGACCGTACGCCGCGAGGTGCTCGGCGACGGCATCGCCCGCACCAACCCGCTCGTCGCCGCGCAGCTGACGCAGACCGCGGCCGGGCTGCTGGTCGCCACCCAGCGCCTGATCACCCCGGGCGTCGACGCCCGCCGCACCGGCACCGTCTCGCACGCCGCCGTACGCCGTGCGATGACGCTGGTCGAGGAGGAGCCCGACCGTCCGCACACGCTCGCCGACCTGGCGAGGAGGGCCCGGGTCAGCCCGCGCGCCCTGCAGGAGGCCTTCCGTCGGCACCTCGAGACCACTCCCCTCGGCTACCTCCGCCAGGTCCGCCTCGAGCGCGCCCATCAGGATCTGATGGCGGCCGCCCGGGACGGCTCGGCGACCGTCTCCGAGATCGCCTACCGCTGGGGGTTCGGCAATCTGGGCCGGTTCGCGGCGCAGTACCGGCAGCGCTACGGGCATCCGCCGTCGCGGACGCTGGGTGGCTGAGCGCGGTTCAGGTGACCTTCTTCGCCTTCTCCACGGCGGCGGCGAGGCGTTCGACGACGGGGGCGAAACCGGCGTAGCTGAAGCGCTCCTCCATCGACCAGGGGGTGGTCTGGCCGGCCTTGACCGCGGGGAGCTGGCGCCAGGTGGCCTTCGCGTCGAGCTGGTCGAGGGTCATCGCGGTGGAGCGGTTGTCGACCATGATGAGATCGGCGTCGTACTTGTCGACGTTCTCCCAGCTGAGGAACTCCCAGAAGCCCCACTCGTCGGACTTCTTGCCCTCGACGAAGTCCACGCCGAGATCCTTGAAGTAGTTCAGGTCGCTGTACGAGTCCGGCACGGCGACGTAGAAGTTCTCGCTGTCCCCGGTGATCGCCATGACCTTGAGCCCGCCGTTGGCCCGCGCGGCAGCGCGCAGCGTCTCGGCGGCCCGCTCGAAGCGGGCCTTGGCGTCGGTGACCTTCTTCGCGCTCAGGTCGGCGCCGAGCGACCCCGCCAGTTCGGCGGTCCGCTTCAGCGGGTTCAGCAGCGAGGTGCGGGCGACGCTGATCCCGACGGTCGGTGCGAGGGCCTCGATCTTCGCCCGGCTCTCCTCGGGAACGAACCAGAGATCCGGCGCCGGGAACATGTTGCTGATCAGTAGGTCCGGCTTGAGCGCGGCGTACTTCTCGACGCTGAACTGCCCCCAGGCGGTGCCGAGGCTGGTCAGTTCACTCACGTCCATGTCACCGGCCTGCGGATTCGGCTTCCCGGCCACGGGCTCGGTGGGACCGAAGACGCCTGTGCACGTGATGCCGTAGTCGTGGAGCGCGGCGGCGGCGCTGACGAACGCGACGATGTTCTTCGGCGTCGCGTCGGTACGGACCGTACGGCCACGGTCGTCCTTGAACGACCAGGGCTCACCCTTGTCCGCCCCGGTGTCGCTCGCCTTCGTGTCCCCACTGCCGCAGGCGGCGAGCAGAGGCCCGAAGGCGAGCGCACCGGCTGCTGTGAGGAGGCGGCGACGGGAGGGGGAGGGGGCCATGAGAGGACTTCTTTCCAGCCGTTCCAAGTAGGTAAGGGAAACCTAACCTAAGTAACCTGGTCCGGGAAGGCGGCCAGGCGGCTGGATGGTGGTCGCCGAACTGTCGACGTCCCTGTCACTGGTCGAAGTCGGCTTGCCCCGAGTCGAACAGGAGAGCCTCGTTCTCCCCGAAGTCAGGTGCCTGGAAGGGGTCCGTCGCCGGAGTCGGCGATGCCGCGACGGCAGAGCGCGGTGCCGCCCCTTCCGGGGCGGAGAACAGCGAGGTCAGATCGATGAGAGGTCTCCCTTTCGGTGACGGGGCACAGTGGCCCTACAGCTTGGTCATCTTCGAGTACGGGCTCAGGACCCGCACTTGCGTCGAACCGAAGTCCACGAGTACCGCGATCCCGTCCTCGATACCGATGACCCGGCCGAGGCCGTACATGTCATGTGTGACCTGGTCGCCCACAGCGAAGTGCTTGGGAGCTGGCGCGACCGGCTTCTTGAAGGGACTGGTAGGCAGGTGCCGCTTCGGTGCACTGGGCTTTGTCATTGACTCCAGTATGCGTCAGCCGCCCTTCGGCTCGCCCCGGCCGTCCAGGAAGAGACCGGCACGCTGATAACGATCGCAATTCGGCGTGCGCCGCATGCCGGGCCGCGGTCAGTCGTTGCTCTTCCGCTCACGCGAGGGCGTGTTCGCCTGCCCGGCGCGGCGCATGGCCTCGTAGAGGGCGTCATCCTCCGGCGGGTCCGGCAGCGGCCCCGACGCGGGGGCCTCGAATGACTGGATCATCAGGGCGACGAGGCGGCGCCAGGCGTCAGGGAGGGTGTCGCCGGCGAAATTGACCACGCCCGCGTTGGCGACGAGCAGGAGAACGAGGTCCTGGCTCGCGAAGTCCTCCCGCAGGCGCCCGCTGTCCTTGGCCCGGCCGATCAGTTCCAGGAAGCCGTGGTACGCCGCGTCGTGGCGCGACTGCAGGGCCTCGGAGGCGGGGAAGGTCGCGGTCAGCACGTCGGCGAAACCCCGGTCGGCGGCCTGCATGGCGCAGATGGCCTCGAGGAACCCGCTGAAGCCGTCCCATGGGTCGGGGGCGTCGAGAGCGTCATTGACGGCGGCGACGTACGCGTCCATGCGGTCGGCGAACACGGCGGCGATCAGGTCTTCCTTGGTGCGGAAGTGCCGGAAGAGGGTGGCGATCCCCACCCCGGCTTCCCGAGCCACGGACGCCATCGACCCACCCAGACCGTCCCGCTCGAACACGGTGCGCGCGGCAGCGACGATCCGCCCGCGGTTGCGCTCGGCGTCACTGCGCAGGGAGTGGGCATCGGGCTGCCGGGGGTCCGGGGTCATGCCGGTCACCCTATCAATCGGAGTGCCCTATCCATTTTTGGTGTTACGGTGTCGGAGGTAACCGGATAGGCCTTTCCGTTTCCCCTTGTGTGAACTGTGCCCAACTGCACGAAAGGATCGCTGTGACCAGCATCGCCATCATCGGAGCCGGCCCCCAGCTGGGCCTGGCCATCGCGCGCACCTTCGGTTCCCGCGGCTTCGACGTCGCCCTGATCTCGCGCAACCCCGGCAAGCTCGACGCCCTCGTCGGCACGCTCGCCGCCGAAGGCATCTCCGCCGCCGCGTTCCCCGCGGACGTACTCGACCGCGACGCGCTCACCCGGGCGCTCAAGGACGCCGCCGTACGGTTCGGCGGCATCGACGTCCTGGAATACTCCCCGGTCGGCGGGTTCGACTCGACCGTACTGACCACTCCGAGCACGACCGAACCGTCGCACGTGCAGCACGAGATGGAGTTCCAGCTCTACGGCGCGATCGCCGCCACGCAGGCGGTCCTGCCCGCGATGCGCGAGGCGGGCGCCGGCACCCTGCTCTACACCACCGGCGCCGGGTCCGTAGACCCTGTGCCGCAGGTCGGCAACGTCAACGCCGCCGCTGCCGCGCTGCGCAACTGGGTGATCAACCTCCACAAGGAACTGGCCGGCACCGGCATCCAGGCCGCCCACGTCGCCATCGACGTCTCGATCGGCACGTCGGTCATTCCCGGGTTCCCGACGGCCAAGCCCGAGGAGATCTCCCCGGTCTACTGGGAGCTCCACACCACCCACCGCGACGAGGCCGAACGCGTCTTCAGCGGCTGACACCTCGCCGGGGCTCGTACTACCCGGCCTTCCACGGGAGTTCCGGTCGCGTCGCGGCCGACCGGTCGCGACGCGATCCTCGGACGGCCCGCCGCAGTCACCCTCGGCGACAAGGAGTCGGGTGCCGCGGGCGGTAAGTGCCGGAGGGGCGAGGGCTGTTACCGCGAGGGCGATCGGCGAGGAGCCCACCCACGGGAGACCCGGGGTGGATCGGGGACCGGTCCCGACGGGGCGGCTGCATGCTGGCCGTCGTCGTTGGCGGCGGGCAGCGGTCGGAGGGGTCCCATGGCTCGGGTGGAGGTGCCGACGTGGCTCGGGGACGCCATGGACCGGGAGCTGTACCGGCGCAATGCGTTCCGGGTCAGCGGACTGGCGGTCACGGCGACGCCGCGGGCGGTGCGGCGTCGGGTCTCCGAGGCGCGGGCGGCCGAGGCGCTGGGGGCTGAACGGACCGGGGGGCCGGCGGCGGGGGAGGCGCGGTGGCTGGCGCCGGATCCCGTGCCCGACCACATCGCCGTACGGGAGGCCCTGCGGCGGCTGGAGGATCCGGTACGGCGGGTGGTGGACGAGTTCTTCTGGTTCTGGCCGCTGGCGAAGACAGACGGGACGGAGTTGGCGCGGGCCCGGAAGGTGTGGACCCGGTTGGCCGGTCCAGCCGACGCCGCAGCCGACCCGTCCACCCCGAGCCCTCGCAGCATCGCCGTCCACAACCTCGCCGTCCTCCACCACGCCGAGGCCCTGGAGGCGAAGGCGTTCCTGGGAGCCGGCACGCTCCGGACGCTGTGGGAGCGGGCCTACCTGTACTGGCGGCTGGTGCTGGCGGACGACGGCTGCTGGCGGTGGCTGGACGAGCGGATCCGCGTACTCGACGACCCCCGGCTGCGCACGGTGGACGGCACCGCCTTCCGGGAGGCCCTGCCCGCGGTGCTGTTCGACCTTCACGCGCAGGTCGCGGTGGACGCGGCCCGGCAGCGCGGGGGCGAGGACGCCGCCCGGCAGCACGTGACGCTGATGCGGAGCCTGAAGGCACACGACGACGCCGTGGACGCCGCCCTCCGCCGGGTCACCGCGCCGCTCGCCGTCGCCATCCGGGACCGGACGGAGACCGTACCCGGCCCCGGTGCGGACCCGGCGGCGCTGGAGCGGGCCGCAGACTCGCTGCTGGCCGAGACGAAGACGGACGTCCAGGTGCTGCGTGCCGTACTGGGCAAGAAGCACGCCGTGGTGGCCGACGCGACCGACGAGGTGGCGGGCGCGGTCAACGCCTGCGCGGTGGCCTGCGCGAACAGTCTCTCCGCCGACGTGTCCACCGCCCACGACCCCCTCCTCAACCGGGCCGCCGCACACCTGCGATCGGCGCGCGGGCTCGCCGCGAGCGGCGACGTACGCACCCTCGTCGAGAAGAACCTCGCCGTGCTGCTGAGCAACGACATCCTCCTGGAATGCAAGGAGACCGTGGAGCGCGGCGAGCGGTCGCCGGGGCGTGCCGCCGAGCGGGCGTCCGGGCTGCTGGACACCGTCGAACCGCGCCTGCGTGAGCTGCGAGAACTCCGCCCGCACGCCCCCGAGACCGACCAGGTCCGCGACGCGGTGGCGGCGGCAGCGTGCAAGCTGTTCACCGAGTACGTCAACGCCACCCACGACCGCGTCACGGCCCTCGTCGGCTACCGCAGGGTGCTGCCGCTCGCCGTGAGCGAGGAGGGCCGGTCGGTGATCCGGAGGAACATCGACACGCTCGAGCGGGCGGCGGCCGTCGAGTCTTCGTTCGATACGGCTCCGGCGATCGCCGGAATCGCGGAGCAGTGCTTCCGCTGTGGCCGGTCCGTGGGTGCGGCTGAGGTGGTGACCGTCACCCGGGACGGCATCGGGGGCTCGCGGAGCATCAGGATCCCGTACTGCGCCGACTGCCGGTCCGAGGCGCGGGTGCTGCGGGGGCAGACCCGGCTGTCACCGGACCCGTACCTGCCGCCCACGACCGGGTACCGGCCGCGCGCCGCGTACCGCCGGCCCGCCACATACCGCAGGCCGTCCGCACGGTCGGGCGGGGACGAGTCATGGTTCGGCAGGCTCCCCGGGCTCGTTCTCGGGCTGACATCGCTGGCCTTGGTCTTCGCCTCTGCGCTCGCGGGCGGCCGTGAGACCACCGCCGGGACGTGGTTCGCCGGCGGCGCCGCCGCAGTGGGCGGGTTCGGCCTGGTGTTCGGCCTCATCGATCTGTTGAACAGGGAGAAGTGATCAGATGTCGTCCACCCCACCCGGCACCGAGACCCCCACCCCCACCCCCCTCACCGCCCCCGTCGCCCTGGAAGCCGACGCCCTCGTCGAGCTCGCCACGGCCGTATGGCGGCTGCGCAACAAGGTCGAGACCGCCGACGGCACCTCCGCAGGGGTGCGCCGCCACCTCGACGCGGTCGTGGACGCCCTCGTGGAGAGCGGCGTACAGACCCGGTCGTACGACGGCACCGTCTTCGACCCCGGGCTGCGGATGCGGGTGCTGGCCTACCAGCCGATGCCCGACCTGGAACGCGACGAGGTCGTGGAGACCGTCCGGCCCGCCGTGTACCTGCGCGGTACGCCCCTCGCGCTGGGCGAGGTCATCGTGGGCACGCCGCCGGAGGAGCCCGAAGAGGAGCCCGAAGCGGAAGGGGGAGCGGGACAGTGAGCAGGACCACCATCGACATCGGGATCGACCTCGGCACCACCAACAGCGCGGTCGCCGTACTGCGCGGCGTGCAGACGGAAGTGATCAAGAACAACGACGGCGACGAGACCACCCCGTCGGCGATCTGGATCGACCGCCGGGACCGGCTCTTCGTCGGCCGCCCGGCCCGGGAGCGGTGCGAGCGCGACCCGGACAACACCGGAGTCGAGTTCAAGCTGCGCATGGGCATGTCCGGCCAGGACAAGCACTTCCCGGCCTCCGGCCGCACCCTGACGCCGGAACAGATGTCGGCCGAGGTGCTCACCGCGCTGCGGGGGGACGTCGCGGCGCGGCTGGACGAGGAGATCCGCGCGGCGGTGATCACCGTACCGGCCGCGTTCGACCTGAACGCCTGCGAGGCCACCCGGCGGGCGGCCGGACTGGGGGGCCTGGAGTTCACCCGGCTGCTCCAGGAGCCCGCGGCGGCCGCCCACGCATACGGCTTCCAGGCCACCGACGAGAACGCGATGTGGCTGGTGTACGACTTCGGCGGGGGCACCTTCGACGCGGCCGTGATCCGGCTGCGGGACGGGGAGTTCTCGGTCGTCGGCCACTGCGGCGACAACTTCCTCGGCGGAAAGCTGGTCGACTGGCGGATCGTGGAGGAGCTGCTGATCCCGGCCGCCGTCCGACAGCTCCCGCAGCTGGCCGACCTGGCCCGCGGCAACCCGCGGTGGCGGGCCGCCGTCGCCACGCTGAAGCAGGCCGCCGAGACCGCGAAGATACGGCTGTCCCGCGCGCACGCCGCCGACATCGACGTAGAACTGGTCGATGACACGGGCGGCCGGTACGAGTTCTTCCACGAGCTGCGCCGCGCCGACGTGGAACGGCTCGCCGAGCCCTTCGTCACCCGGTCGGTCAACCTGTGCCGCACGGTGCTCGACGAACTCGGCGCGGGACCCGGCGACATCGAGAAGGTGATCATGGTGGGTGGGCAGACCGCCATGCCCTTCCTGCGCGAGCGCCTCGCCGACCCGCGCCACGGACTCGGCATCCCGATGGACTTCGGGCACGACCCGATGACCGTGGTGGCCCGCGGCGCCGCGATCTTCGCCGGTGCCCAGCCGCTCCCCGACGACTGGAACGGCACACCCGTGGCGGAGCCGGGCGCCTTCACGCTGCGCTGCGAATACCCGCGGGTCAGCCCCGACCTGGACCCGGTGGTGGTCGGCCGGGTGAGTGCCGCCGACGGCACAGCCGCCCACGGAATGTCCGTGGAACTGCTCAACGAGGAGTCGGACCCGCCCTGGCACAGCGGCCGTATCGCCCTGTCGGCGCGCGGCGAGTTCACCAGCACGCTGCGCGCCGAGCCCGGCCGGCGCAACACCTTCGCCGTCGTCCTGACGGACACCGCAGGAACCCGGCGGCGCCTCACCCCCGACCTGCTCACCTACACCGTCGGCGCCGTCGAGACCGACCCCATGCTCACCCACGCCCTCGGCGTCGGCCTCGCCGACAACCAGGTGCGCCCCCTCGTCGAACGGGGCGCGCGTCTTCCCGTACGGCGCACAGCACCCCTGCGCACCACCGTCACCGTCGAGCGGGGCGCGAGCGGCGGACTGATCCGCATCCCCGTCCTGGAGGGCGAGCGCCCCCGGGCCGACCGCAACCGCACCATCGGCCGCATCGAGGTCGGCGCCGACCGGGTCAGCCGGACCGTGCCGGCCGGCAGCGAGGTCCGGCTCACCGTCGAGATCGACGCCTCCCGGCTGGTGAAGGTCAGCGCCTTCGTGCCGCTGCTGGACGAGGCGTTCGAGACCACCGTCAACCTGGTCGGCGAACCCGCCGTCGACCACGCCGAACTGCGCCTGGACGCCGACGCGGAACAGTCCAGGCTCGCCGAACTGCGCACCCGCTGCGCCTCCTTGGCCGGCCCCGTCGCCGCCCTGCTGCTCCAGCGCGTGGACGACGAGGACCTGCTCGACGAGCTGGACCGGGCGGTCGAGGCGGCCCGGCACGACCCCGACGAGGCGGGCCGTGCCGCCAAGTGCCTGCTCGATCTGCGGGTCGCCCTGGACGCCGTAGAAGACGAACTGACCTGGCCCGAACTCGTCCGCGCGGCCGAGTCGTTGCTCACCGAGGTCCGCGACCTGGTCGCCGCGCACGGCAGCCCCTCCGACCGCGAGGACCTGCCGGTCTACGAGCGCGACATCGCCGACGCCGTGGAGTCCCGCGACGCCGACCTGCTGCGCCGCCGTACCGACCGGCTGCGCGAGCACGCCGCGCGTGTCCTGGACCGTGCCGGGGTGCTGCAGCCACTCGTCTTCGACAACCTGGCCCGCTACCGCGACCGGATGCGCCACCCGTCCAGAGCCGACCGCCTCATTCGCGACGGCGAACGCGCCCGCGACGCCGGCGAGCAGGAACGCCTCCGCTCCATCAACATCGAGCTCCAGTCCCTGCTGCCCGAGCCCCCGCCACCGCCGGACTTCGCGAGCACGGTGCGGGCCACCTGAGAAGCGCGCGGGGGTTCAGTGCACGGGAACTTCGGGTTCAGCGCACGGGGAACCCGAACGAATACCCCTGCCCCTTCAACCACGGCAGGACTTCACGCAGGGCGGCCACGGTCTGGGAGCGGTCTCCGCCCGCGTCGTGGAAGAGCAGGGTCGGGCCGTTGGAGATCTCGTTCTTGACGGTGGCGACGATGGCCTCCGTACCGGGACGCTCCCAGTCCATGGTGTCGACGTTCCAGCCGAGCGGGCGCATGCCGTGGGACGCGGCGAGGTGGCGGCTGTACGGGGTGAAGGCACCGCCCGGGGCCCGGTAGTACATCGGCCGTACGCCCCCGGACGCCTCTGTGATCATGCGCTCGGCGTCGAGTATCTGCTGTGACTGATAGGCCTCGGACTTCTTGTCCATGGTGACGTCGTGCGACACCGTGTGGTCACAGAGCCGGTGCCCGGCCGCCACCACCTCCTTGACCAGGTCCGGATGGGCGCGAGCCTGCGCGCCCACCATGCAGAACGTGGCCTTCACACTGTTGTCCCGCAGTACCTGCAGCGCCTCCGGTGTCCAGGTGGGGTCCGGCCCGTCGTCGATGGTGATGTTGACGCTGCGGGCACCTCCGTCCGAGGCGTGCGCGATCTCCGGCGACACGGACGCCACCTTCTTACGGCCCGGTGACTGGGCGCTCGGCCGGGACGAGTCGGCGGGCGTCGAGACGTCTGCGCTGCCCGGCCGCCCCTCGGTGGAACCGAGTTGTGCGTCCCAGACCGAGGCCATGGCGGCCACCGCGGTCACCCCGACCGCCGCCGCGAGCACCTTGCCGTACCACCCTCGTCCGCCACTTCGCCTCATGTCCGCTGTCCCTCGCCGTCGCTGTGGAGCCGGTTGCGTCCGTGAAGAGGGAGGAAGTCCGCCGAGGGATCCGCCTGTTACCGGTCGCGGACAATTCCGCAGGCATACGGCCCTCCTGTGTCGTAAGCCCCGATCTGGGCCGAAGACAGAACCCGCGCTGCCGTCCGGCCATCTGAAGGAGGGGTCGGCGACGACAAGGACCAAGGGGAAAGGGCCGAGGCGTGCCGGTCATCAGTCAGCGGGTGCACCTGGTGCTGCTCGCGGCCCGGACCGTCCTGTGGTTCGCGGTGGTCGAGCCGCACGGAGGGCTGAACCTGTACGCCCACCACCCCGAACTGCAGATGGGACCCGTCAGCTTCCTGGTGGCGGGCCTGTTCACCTGGTGATCCTGGTGGTGGCCGGACGCAGCGCCGCCCAGTACTTCCTGGGCACGGGGACCAATCACCAGCGGCTGCGGCAGTGCGTGCTGATCGCGGGCCTGGCCTTCATTCCGATGTGGATCGAGGTCGCGGTCCGCTTCGGTCACCTCAACGACGTCCTGGCCCTCTTCTTCACGTCTTCACGACGTTGGCCGTGGGCGCCCTCACCCGACGCAACCCGGCCGCGACCGGCATCTTCTTGGCCCTGGCCGTCGACTCCAAACCGACCGCACTCGTCTTCCTGCCGCTGCTGCTAGCCCTGGCGAGAACGCAGTGGCTGCGCGCGGGCCTGTGGTGCGCGGGCCTGGTCGCACTCGTCTGGCTGCCGTTCTTCCTCGGCACCCCGCAGTCGTTCGCCGCGGCCAGCCGAGTTCACCATCCCCAACCAGCCGGCGTCCGCCCTACGCCGGCCCGGTATCGACGACCCCCAAACCCTCCCTGGGACCGCCCCGCACAGGCCGCCCTGGGCCTCACGCTGGGCTGCATCGCCGTCCGCCGAGGCCGCTGGCCCGCCGTCATCCTCCTCGGCACCAACGCCCGCATCCTCCTGGACCCAGCGTCTACACCTACTACTGCGCCTCTGTCCTCCTCGGCACCCTCCTCTGGGACGTCATCGGCCTCGTTCCCGACGACGCGACCCGCGGCCTGTTCCGCCAGTCCATGACCCGGGGGCACGGTCACGAACCGCATCCAGCGAGGCCGGTACTGCTCACGCCCTCCGCCAAGCGCTGAGCAATTCCTCGGGGCCGTACACCGCTTGGAGCCCGGAACAGCTGATCCCGTTGCGGGAGACCGCCACGAGCGGAACGGGCTCGTCGGTGATTGCGGCGCGGTGCTTCTGCAGCGCGGCCAGATCGTGGCTGTCGAACACGGAAGTCTCCAGCCACTTGACCGAGCCGAGGAAGAGCAGTTGCTTGGCCACCGGTTGCCGGTCGGCGCCCACGAGGTCGATCTCGACGTCGTTGCTGCGGGTCCAGTACCCGCCGATCACCGGGGCGGCGGGCAGGAGCCCGTCCGGCAGGAGACGAGCGAGGGATTCCCGGACCAGCGGTTCGATCGCTCGGCCCCGCCAGCTCGTCCACTGCTCCTTGATCCGGGCCAGAGTGAGATCTCCTCGCATTCGCTCGATCTCCGCCATGTGCGGATCCAGGAACGCGAGCCAGAACCGCAGGTAGGGGTCGGCCACCCGGTAGCGACGTTCCTTCGACGGCCGCATCGAGAGCGGCAGCTCGGCCGCCACCACCCGTTTCCCGGTCAGGACATCCGTGGCTCGGGTGAGGGTGGTGTGTGAGATGCCGCCGGCGGCGCGCGCGATGTTGGTGAACGTTCGCTCTCCGCTTCCGATGGCCCGCAGCACTTCCCGGCTCATCGCCTGTGGTGGGAACTCAGCGGCCAGTGAGCGCTCGGCGGAGACCAGCAGCGCCGAGATCGGGTTGTCCAGCGAGTCGCGGAGGAACTCCCAGACATCCGCTCCGGCCCGCCACTCCGCGCAGATCAGCGGGAGACCGCCCGTGATGAGAGCGGCGTCGAAGGCGTCGGCGGGCTCAAGCCCGAGCATCTCGCCGATATCGGCCGGGTTCAGAGGCCCCACGACCATTTCCCTCCCCCGTTGATGATAGGGGCGGTCGTAGCTGTTCAGAGCCTCCATCATCGACAGGTCGGATCCGACCAGGAGGAGGAGTACCGGCTTGCGGCTGAGCAGCCGGTCCCATGCCCGCTGGAGCATGCCCTCGAAGGCGTCGATGCGGTCCATGAGATACGGAACCTCGTCTATGACGACCACGCTCGGGCTGTCATCGGGCAGGATCTCCGCGAGCAGCCTGAATGCCGCATTCCACTGCTCCGGGGTCTCCTCCGCAAACAGTTCCCGCTCCGGCAGCGTCGATCTGGCGACGGCGTCGAGCAACTCCGTCAGTTCGTCCTGAGCCGTGCCGCCCGCGGCGGTGAAGAAGAGGTACGGCGTCCCGGTGCGCCGGAGGAACTCCTCGACGAGGCTGGACTTGCCGACCCGCCGCCTCCCCCGCATGAGAACGCACTGGCCCGGCTTCGCCGACCCGACGGCATCGCGAACCGCCTGCAAGGCGTTGCCGAGCACGTTCAGCTCGCGGTCCCGCCCGATGAAACGACGCATGGCGAGCCTCCCGTTGAAGATGGTATCGACAGAGATACTATCGTGATCGATACCATCCCCCTACTCAGTGTCCCTGCTCCTTCTCGCCCGTGAAACCGGCTGTCATCCCTACGGCTCCGACCAGGGAGACAAGTGCGAGCAGCAGGGCGATCGAGTTCTGGGCGGCGGTGTGCCCGCTGAGCCGCACTAAGAAGACGTCGGCGTTCGGCTCCTGACCGTCCACACCGGGCTCGTGCTCGTGCGAGGAGACGTGTGGGACCACCGCGCAGCCGAGGACAGCGCCCACCACGGCCACGGCCGCGATGGTTCCGCGTCTGCTCGGTAGCGTCGGTTCGGCCGCTCGCAGCCGCAGGGTCAGCACCCGCAGGCAGAGCGCCAGCAGGGGGAGCAGCAGCCCGTCACCCCATGTGGCACTCCGGAAGACAAAGAGGCCGGGAAGCCCTGATGGATGGTCCCCGAAGCTCCAGAAGAGCAGCAGCGCGACATACCCGGAGCTGAAGATCGCCAGAGGCCAGAGGGCGACACGCCATTTGGTCATGGTCATCGAGGCCCCCCGAAGTTGGACGAAGCCAGACGATCGCCCACCAATGCGCGGAGCCAAGTTCTATCGCTCTTCCTGGCTCGCCCGGAAGGTCGCCGATGCCAACTGAGCCCCGGAAGCATCCCCTGTGGGCAGAAACAAGAACAACGAGGTTCGATAAGCACGCCGAAGGGCCCCATCGCAAGCGGTGGGGCCGTTCGACATCGTGCCCGGTGAGGCACTGGCGGAGGATACGAGAGGGAAATCGACGTTCGGGCGAGCGGTACAGATGAAGGAGCTGTGGCGGCGGCCTTTGCTGCGGCTTGCGCACAGGCTGTGGATCGCGCGAAGGATCCAGGTAAGTACGGCGACGGCGACGGGCGCTAGTCGCCATTGAAGTGGGTGGGCTGCACCGGGAACGGTGGCAGCCCACTGCTCGTTACGGGCCCGTAGACGGGCCGTCGGCGTGGTGTTGAGGACTGCTCGGTGTGCCTCCCGCCGCGAAGAGGGCCGCGGCGGTGGAGGCCAGCGCGAGGGCGATGAACAGGCCGGGATAGCCGCCGAGCGGTCCGGCCAATGCGGCTCCCGCGAACGGTGCCAGGGCAGAAGCGATGGTGGCCGGGGCGGCCAGCAGCCCGGACAGGCGCCCGTAGTGCGTCGTGCCCCACCGGTCGGTGACGGCCGTGGCCTGGAGCAGGGTGAGGTTGCCTCGCACCATGCCGGCCACGATCGCGATGCCGACAAGGAGAGGGAAAGGGCCGGAGACCATCGCGAATGCGGCGGTGGTGATCCCGCCCAGACCGATCAGGAGGACGGTGCGAGTCGTGACGCCGGTACGGCGGGCGAGGGTGGTGTACAGAGTGCGGCCGAGGGTCTGTCCTGCGCCGCCCAGACCGAGGGCCCAGGCGGCGGCCGTCGGGCT
Organism: Streptomyces sp. NBC_00457; assembly: GCF_036014015.1. Lineage (NCBI taxonomy): Bacteria > Bacillati > Actinomycetota > Actinomycetes > Kitasatosporales > Streptomycetaceae > Streptomyces > Streptomyces sp. NBC_00457. The sequence goes on from NZ_CP107905.1 coordinate 5,715,570, forward strand.
GGCCCCACGTTCGATCAGCAGGGGCACGAGGGCGATGACGACGGCATACATGGCGAAGCTGTTCAGTGTGAGCGCGGTGGCGAGCATCAGGAACGGGCGGCTGCGGATCACCGAGCTGTTGGGGGTGTCCCGTTGGGAGGGCGACGTTGGCGCGGGCGGCCAGGGTGCTCGTAGCGCGAAGGCGTGAGCGGGGATGGTCACGAGGGCCAGGATCACCGCGAGTACGGCGTACGTGGTGCGCCAGCTCAGGTGCTCGGCGAGCGTGGCGGTGAAGGGTGCGAAGGCGGTGGAGGCCAGGCCCCCGGCGAGGGTGACGACGGTGAGGGCGCGGATGCGGTCTTCGCCCCACCAGCGGGTGAGGGCGGCGAAGGCGGGTTGGTAGAAGGTGGCGGCCATGGCCACGCCGGCCAGCAGCCAGGCGGCGGTGAAGACCGCGAGGTTGGGTGCGTAGGCGATGGCCAGGACGGCGACGACGCCCAGGACGGAGCCGGTGGTCATCACGGCGCGCGGGCCTCGGCGGTCGAGGATGCGGCCGACGGGGATGCCGGTGAGGGCGGACACGAGGAGCGCGCCCGAGAAGGCTCCGGTGGTCGCGGTCGCCGACCAGCCCGTGGCCGCGGTGATCTGGGGGTTCAGCACGGGGAAGGCGTAGTAGACGATTCCCCAGCTGGTGATCTGGGTGGCGCACAGGGCGGGCAGGGCGGCGCGAGGCCGTGACCGGTCTCCCGTTCCGGTCACGGCCTCGCTGGTGTGGAGGTTGGTCATCGGCGGATCAGCAGCAGCCGCCCGCGACGGACGGTTCCTTCGCGCCGGCGTCGGTGTCGGTGTCGGCCGGGCCGGTGCAGCAGGTGCTGCCCTGTTGCTTGGCCAGGGAGTCGGCGTCGGCCTTGACGACGTACACCTCCCAGGGTTCCTGGCCGGGGCCGTGGACCCAGACCTTGTCCTGGAGGGCGTAGCAGCAGGTGGTGTCGTTCTCCACGTCGGTGGCGAGGCCGGCCTCGCTCAGGCGGGAGGTGGCGGCGTGGACGGCCTCGGTGCTGTCGACCTCGACGCCGAGGTGGTCCATACGCGTTTCCTCACCCGCCGCGGCCTCAATCAGGACGAGCTTGAGCGGGGGCTCGGCGACGGCGAAGTTGGCGTAGCCGTCGCGGAGTTTGGCGGGCTCGGTGCCGAGGAGCTTGGTGTAGAACGCGATGGACGCGTCGAGATCGGGGACGCGGAGGGCGAGCTGTACGCGGGACGACATGGCGAACCTCCTTGGATGGGTGTGGAGTTCAGCAGCTGCCAGAGGTGGTGGCCGGGGCGCCGAGGCCGATCTGGAGGGTGGCGGGGGCCGCGCAGCATCCGCCGCCGTCGCTGCTCTGCGCGGCGTCGGGGTCGTCGAACAGGCCCGCCCCACCGCACACTCCGGTCTCCGGCAGGGTCAGCTCGACGCGCTCGGCGGCCTCCTGGTCTCCGGCGAGTGACGCGGCGATGGAGCGGACCTGCTCGTAACCGGTCATCGCCAAGAACGTGGGCGCGCGGCCGTAGGACTTCATCCCGACCAGGTAGATGCCCATCTCCGGATGGGACAGCTCGTTCACGCCGTGCGGATACACCGTGCCGCAGGAGTGCACGTTCGGGTCGATGAGCGGGGCCAGCGCGGTCGGCGCCTGGAGGCGCTCGTCCAGGCCGAGGCGAACCTCGGAGAGGAAGGACAGGTCGGGGCGGAAGCCGGTCAGCACGATGATCTCGTCGACGGGGTCGAGGCGGCGGCCGTCTTCTGCGACGAGCACCAGGCGGCCGTCGACGTCGCGCTCTACGGCCTCGGTGCGGAACCCCGTGGCGGCCGACGCGTGGCCGCTCTCGACAGCGGCCTTGGCACGCAGGCCGAGGGCACCGCGGGCCGGAAGCTCGTCGGCCTCGCCGCCGCCGTACGTGGAGCCGGTGATCCCGCGACGCAGGATCCACACCGCGTGCGTGCCCGCCTCCTCCTTCGCCAGGTCTGCGAGATAGGCCAGCGCCGTGAAGGCGGAGGCCCCGGAGCCGACCACCGCGGTGCGCTTGCCGGCATAGCGAGAGCGGACCGCCGGGTCCTTCAGGTCCGGGACGCGATAGGAGATGTGCTCGGCGGCTGCCTTCTCCCCGAGGGCGGACAGGCCGTCCGCGCCGATCGGGCTGGGCACGGACCACGTACCGGAGGCATCAATGACGGCGCGGGCGGTGATCCGCTCCTCGCGGCCGTCCGCGTGTGTGACGTGCACGGTGAAGGGCTGCTCGGCACGGCCCGAGTCGACGATCCGGTCGCGGCCGGCGCGGGCCACCCCGGTCACTGTGGCGCCGTAGCGGATCTTGTCGCCGAGGGTGTCGGCGAGCGGCTGGAGGTACTGCTCGGCCCAGTCGCCGCCAGTGGGATACACCGACCCGTCGGGGCGGACCCAGCCGGTCGGGGCGAGCAGCTTCTCGGCGGCGGGGTCGGTGACCTCGGACCAGGGGGAGAACAGCCGGACGTGCGCCCAGTCTCGTACGGCTGTGCCGGCGGATGGTCCGGCTTCCAGGACCAGCGGTTCGAGGCCGCGCTCGGTGAGATGGGCGGCGGCGGCCAGGCCGATGGGGCCTGCTCCGATGACCACGACGGGCAGCTGGTCGGTGGTGGTGGGCGCGTTCACAATGTTCCCCTTTATTTCGACACCTGTCGATGTCCTACGGGCAAGCATGGCACCTGATTCGACAAGCGTCAACATAGACATCCGTCGAATTCAGTCGCCCGTGCAGCGAGTCGACGTCCTTGTGAGCGGCGGCTTCGCGGCTCACGCCCGGTTGCGCCGGACGAGCGTCGCGACGAGTCCCGTCGCCATCAGCGCAACGACGGCAGCGACTGCCCCGTATCCGAAGGCGTCGGCCACGGGCCCGCCGAGCAGCGGAGCGAGCAGGTAGCCCAGGATGCCGATCTGGGACCACAGCACCATGGCTGTCACGATGCGCTGTGCCGGCACGGCGTCGAGGAGGACGCCGGTGGCTCCGGTGTTGGCCAGGCCGATGCCGGCCCCCGCTATGGCGAGTGCCGCGATCCACACCGGTACAGCTGAACTGGCTCCGGCGGCCGCGAACCCGGCAACCACCAGCACGGTGGAGGCCGGCAGCACCCGCCGCGGCTGCCACCGGGCCGCCACGACTCCGGCCACCGCCACCAGTACCGACGTCGCCGCATACATCGCCCCGATCTGGGACTGGCCCAGCCTGGTGCCGAAGTGCAGCGGCAGTACCCCTTCGAGCGTGCCGAGCGACATCACGGCGAAGGCGATTCCGACGCCGGCCGCCCGGAATCCGGGTGAGCGCAGAGCGCGCCGGTCGGTGGTGAAGGCGCCCGTCGACGCGGGAAGCCGGAGCGTCAGCACGGGCGCGACCGCAAGGAGGACGAGGGCGAGGTAGGCGGCGAAGGGGCCCCTCACCCCTTGGATCGCCCCGAGCAGCGGGCCCAGAAGGCCGCCTGCAGAGTAGGCGGCGTAGATGCGGCTCATGCACACGTACTCCTGGCCGGGCCAGGCGGCCAGGGTGGCGAAGGTGATCCCCAGCCATAGGCACCCCGAGCCCAGGCCCATCACCAGACGGGAGACGGCGAAGACGGCAAGACCGGTGCCGAAGACGAACCCGAGGCTGCCCGCAGCGACCAGCAGCAGTCCCACCAGAACCAGCTGTGCCGGACTGCTGCGCTGGACGACAACCCCGCCCAGCGCGAAACCTGCGACCATCCCCAGCGGGAACATGGCGACCAGCATTCCCATCGCCGTGGCGCCGGCCCCGGTCTGCGCGGCCAGGCCGGGAAGCACCGGTGCGATCAGGCTGTACCCGGCCGCGTCCAGCGCGCCCAGCCCCAGCAGCAGCGCATAGACGGCACCGGAACGGATCGGTGCCCGCTCAACCGCTCCGGCATCCGTGCTCATCAGCCGCCTCGCCGTCGTCCGCGCGCCGCACTGCTTCCGCTCCGAGCGGGTGCGGGGCGCCCCATGACGACATCGGCGGCCGAGGGGAAGGCTTCGACGCACTCCTCGTTCAGCCGGTACCGGCTGAACGAGCCTTCCCGCTCGACCAGCACGAAGCCCACCTCCGCCAGCCCCTTCAGGTGATGGGAGACCGTCGACTGCCCCACCTCCACCTCCTCGACGATCTGGCCCACCGTCAGTGGCTCACCGCTGCGCGCGAGCAGCGTCACGATCTGAATGCGGGTGGCATCGGCCAGCGCCTTGAACCAGGTGGCGTACTGCTCGGCCTCGGAACGTTCCAGAAGTTTGCTCATCGGTAATCGACGATAACCGATGAGCTGGCAATGGGACAGAGGGTAGGACCGCGCCCCCGGGCCCTCTGCCCCTCGCTCACTGGTTCGACGTATGTCAACATAGATGCATGTCGAATACGAAGGTGCTGCCGCTGCTGGAGCCGGAGGTCCCCGAGGCTGTGGCACCGTGCTGCCCGCCGCTGACCGAGCGCCCCTTCACCGCCGAAGAGGCCGAGCGGACGGCGAAGATGTTCAAAGCGCTCGGCGATCCGGTGCGGCTGCGGCTGTTCTCCGCCGTGGCCTCCCACGAGGGTGGCGAGGCGTGCGTGTGCGACATCTCCGACGTGGGCGTGTCCCAGCCGACCGTTTCCCATCACCTGAAGAAGCTCAAGGAGGCCGGGCTGCTCACCTCCGAGCGGCGCGGCACCTGGGTGTACTACCGGGTCGAGCCGTCCGTGCTGGCGGCCATGGGCAAGCTGCTGACGAGCGCATCGGCTGCAGCCTGACCACGATCAGGAACCTGGGGCAAAACCGCGTCCATTCCGCCTGCCGCGTCTACGCGACCGCCATGCGTCGGCATCCGTGCAATCGGCGGGTGTGAACGCATCGGACGACACCATTGCCGCCGACGCGACGTGGTCCTCCTTGAAGGGCGCTTCCCTGCTGCCTGCTTGCAGAGCTCCCAAATGCCGGGGCCGTTGTCAGTGCCCGCGTGGATGATGGGGCGATGAGTATCGACGTCGAGTGGGCGCGCGGCGAGCTGACGCGTTTCTTGGAGCTCACCGAGCTGTACCGCCCGCCGGACCCGCCTGGCATGGTCGTCTTCAGTACCAGGAAGTCCAACCGCGGCAAGTCGGCGGACATCATCGCGAGTGCCCACGCGGTCGAGCAGATCCTCGACCGTGTCCTGCCGGACTGGCGTACCGAGATCTCCACCAGCGGAAACCAGCGGATCAACCGCTGGTATCAGCACCGCGAAGCCGCCCAGCGCGCCGATGCCGCCCTTCAGCGGGACGCTGAGATCCGGGAGCGCCTGGGCGATGCCGCGCCGCGACTGAGCGCTGCGAGCCTGCACCCTTGGGTCTGGTCTGCGGCGAAGGCGCTGTGGCGGGACGGCCACTTCCGGGAGGCAGTCACCGCTGCGGCGAAGAAGGTCAACCGCGAAGCGCAGAACAAGGTCGGCCGCCGGGACGTAACCGAGACCGCCCTGTTCCAGAGCATCTTCTCGAAGGACGACCCCAAGCCAGGGCAGCCGCGGCTGCGTTTGATGATCGACGACGGCAGCGACACCTTCCGTAGCCTCCAGCGCGGCGCTGCCACCTTCGCCGAAGGCTGCGACGCCGGCATCCGGAACCCCAACAGCCCGAGGACGGCCTGCCGGAGCTGCCCCAGCACGAGGCGCTCGAACAACTGGCTGCTTTCAGCGTCCTGGCTCGCTGGGTGGACACGGCCACGCTCGCCACGTGACCGCAGACCGAGGCGCTCAGGACAGGAGTTCAGCGATCTGGCGGGCCATGTCCCGGGCCGGCCGTCCCACTCCGATGAGCGTGGCGGAGGCCGGACCCGTCCAGTCGCCGTAGCCGAGCAGGTGCAGGCGCGGTTCGTCCACGGCCTGGGTGCCCTCGGTGGCGATGTGGCCGCGTCGGCCGCGAAGTCGGAGCGGGGCGAGGTGGGAAAGTGCGGGCCGAAAGCCGGTGCACCAGATGATCGCGTCGGCTGCGGCGCGGGTGCCGTCTGCCCACTCGACGCCGCCGGGGATGACGCGCGTGAACATCGGGCTGACGCCGAGTAGGCCGCGGTCTCGGGCCTCGCGTACGAGTGGGACAGCGACGATGTCCCCAAGTGAGGCGACGCCGCCCGTGTCCGTGCGCCCCTCGTCCAGGGCGCGGCGGCGGGCGGTGGCCGCGTCGAACAGCGCACGCCCGTCGATGTCGTCGGCGAGGAAGCGCGGTGGGCGCCGGGTGACCCAGGTCAGTTCCGTGTCGTAGGCGAGGTCGGCGGCGATCTGGGCGCCGGAGTTGCCCCCGCCCACCACGATCACACGGCGGCCCGCGAAGTCGGCGGGACTGCGGTATTCCACCGTGTGCAGCTGGCGGCCCCGGAAGGCCGCGCGGCCGGGAACGGCGGGGAGGAAGGGCCGCCACCAGGTGCCCGTCGCGCTGATCACGGCGAGGGTGTGCCACGTGCCGGAGTCGGTCTCCACCCGCAGGAGCCCACCGTCCCGGTGGACGCCCAGGACTCGTACCGGCCGCTCGACGGGGAGTTCGTAGCGCTTCTCGTATTCGGTGAGGTACTCCACCACGTGCTGCGCGTCGGGGTAGGTCTCGCCGCTCTGCGTCGGCATGAGGCGGCCAGGCAGCGAGGAGTACGCGGCCGGGGAGAACAGGCGTAGTGAGTCCCAGGTGTGCTGCCAGGCGCCGCCTGGCGTGGTCTGGGCGTCGAGGATGACGAAGTCGAGGCTGAGGCGGCGCAGGTGGTAGCCGGCCGCAAGCCCCGCCTGGCCGCCGCCGATCACCACCACCTGCGTCCTGCGGCTCATTTGGCCGATCGTCCGCGCATGAAGATGAGGGCCACCAACACCAGCCCGACCACGCCACCCACGAGTTGCATGCCGATGAAGCCCAGCAGGGAACCCGGCGCGATGCCAGCGAAGGTGTCGGTGAATGCGCGGCCGATGGTCACCGCCGGGTTGGCGAAGGACGTTGACGAGGTGAACCAGTACGCGGCGCCGATGTATGAGGCGACGGCCACCGGGGCGAAGCGCAGCTGGTCGGTGCGGGCCAGGCCGAAGATCAGCAGGATCAGGCCGGCCGTGGCGACGACCTCGCCCAGCAGCAGGTGTCCCGCGGAGCGGTCGTGCGTGGACCACTCCACCAGCGGCTTGCCGAACATCGCGTCCGCCAGGATGGCGCCCGCGATCGCGCCGACGATCTGCGCGGGCACGTACACCGCGGCCTCGCGCAGCGTGACCCCGGCGCCTCCGCGTCGCGCCGTCCACCACTCGGCCAGGGTGACGACCGGGTTGAAGTGCGCGCCGGAGACCGGGCCGAGCAGGAGGATCAGGATGCCGAGGCCGAAGACGGTGGCCGTGGAGTTGGCCAGCAGCTGCAGGCCGACGTCCTTGGTCAGTTCGGTGGCCTGGATGCCGGAACCGACCACGACCGCCACCAGCAGCGCGGTGCCTATGAGTTCGGCAGCGGCGCGGGCGACCAGGGGGTTACGCGGCGGGGTGGCTCCCGGCGCGGGCTGCGGCTCGATGCCGGCGGCTATGGCGGCCTCCCCGGCTCTGTCGTGCTCGGTGGCCTCGGTGGCGGTCAACAGGACTCCTCGGTGCAGTCGCCGAAGCGGCGGGTATCAGGGGCAGGACCGCTTGACGTTGTTCTCGGCGGTGGCGCGCGCGGTCTCCGCGAGGTCGGCGAACTGACCGGCGAGGGTGGCGATGACGTCGGGCTTGAGCCGGTAGTAGGTGAACCGGCCGCAGGGCTCTGTCTCCACGACCCCGGCCTCGCGCAGCACCTTCAGATGGTTGGAGAGGTTGGTCTGTCTGGCCCCCGTCTCCTCGATCAGGTGCGTGCTGCAGAGCGTCTCCTTGGCGAGCAGGGTGACGATCTGGAGGCGGAGCGGGTCCGCCAGGACCCGCATCAGATCAGTGTCGACTGACGTCATCATGCGCTGATACTCTCACATCAGTGGTGACTGACACCATCGGGTGCTGATGTGCTTGTGCCCTCTTCTGTCGCCTGCCAGGCGCGAGATCAAGAGAGACCTCCTGATGTCCGACAAGCCCTCCGTGCTCTTCGTCTGTGTCCACAACGCCGGCCGTTCCCAGATGGCCGCCGCGTGGCTGACCCACCTGGCCGGGGACCGTGTCGAGGTCCGCTCTGCCGGTTCCAACCCGGGCGACGGCGTCAACCCGGCCGCCGTCGCGGCCATGGCCGAGGTCGGCATCGACATCTCCGCCGAGGTCCCCAAGATGCTCACCGTCGACGCAGTGAAGGAGTCGAACGTCTGCATCACCATGGGCTGCGGCGACACCTGCCCGGTCTTCCCCGGCAAGCGGTACCTGGACTGGCAGCTGGAGGACCCGGCGGGCCAGGGCGTCGAGGCGGTCCGCCCGATCCGTGATGAGATCAAGGTGCTGGTCGAGGGCCTGATCAAGGAGATCGCGCCGGAGCCCCAGGCATGAGCACGGCGACCGACACGACCGCGGACATACGCAACGTCATCGTCATCGGCTCCGGCCCCGCTGGATACACCGCCGCCCTCTACACCGCCCGCGCCTCGCTGAAGCCACTGGTCTTCGAGGGCGCGGTCACGGCCGGCGGTGCGCTGGTGCAGACGACCGAGGTGGAGAACTTCCCCGGCTTCCGCGACGGCATCATGGGCCCGGACCTGATGGACAACATGCGGGCCCAGGCCGAGCGCTTCGGCGCCGAACTCGTCCCCGACGACATCGTCGAGGCCGACCTCACCGGCACCGTCAAGACCGTCACCGACAGCGCCGGTACGGTCCACCGGGCCAAGGCCGTCATCGTGGCGACCGGCTCGCAGCACCGCAAGCTGGGCCTGCCTGGCGAGGACGCGCTGTCCGGCCGTGGCGTGTCGTACTGCGCGACCTGCGACGGCTTCTTCTTCCGCGAGCACGACATCGTGGTGGTCGGCGGCGGCGACACGGCGATGGAGGAAGCCACCTTCCTCTCCCGCTTCGCCAAGTCGGTGACCATCGTCCACAGGCGCGACACCCTTCGGGCCTCCAAGACCATGCAGGACCGGGCGTTCGCCGACCCGAAGATCTCCTTCGCGTGGAACCGCGAGGTCGCCGCAATCCATGAGGACGGCGGCAAGCTCGCCGGGCTCACCCTGCGCGACACCGTCACCGGCGAGACCTCCGAACTCGCCGCCACCGGCCTGTTCGTCGCCATCGGCCACGACCCGCGCACCGACCTGGTCACCGGCCAGCTGGACCTGGACGACGAGGGCTACCTCAAGGTCGCCTCCCCCTCCACGCGCACGAACATCCCCGGCGTCTTCGGTGCCGGTGACGTGGTCGACCACACCTACCGGCAGGCCATCACTGCGGCCGGCGCCGGCTGTGCGGCAGCCCTCGATGCCGAGCGGTACCTCGCCGCCCTGAGTGACATCGACGCCGCGGACGAACCGGTCGTAGCCGCCGTCTGACCAGCTGGAGCAACATCATGGCTCTCAAGAGTGTCACCGAGGACTCCTTCGAGCAGGACGTCCTCACCAGCGACAAGCCGGTCCTGGTCGACTTCTGGGCCGCCTGGTGCGGCCCCTGCCGACAGCTCGCCCCCTCACTTGAGGCGATCGCCGCCGAGCACGGCGACAAGATCGAGATCGTCAAGCTCAACATCGACGAAAACCCGGCCGTCGCCGCCCGATACGGCGTCATGTCGATCCCGACGCTGCACCTCTACAGGGGTGGCGAGGTCGTGCAGACCATCGTGGGCGCCAAGCCGAAGGCCGCACTCGAACGCGAACTCGCCGACCACCTCGCCTGACACGCGACGCCGGTGGGCACCCGTAGCGCCCACCGGCGCCCTCTTTCTCCGATCTCCGACGGAGGTATCCCGGTGGCCAGCAAACGCATCGTCGCCATCGGCGGCAGCGACGCCGGCATCAGCGCGGCTCTGCGCGCCCGCGAGCTGGATCCCAACAGCGAGGTCACCGTGGTGGTGGCCGACGCCTACCCGAACTTCTCCATCTGTGGCATCCCGTACTACGTCTCCGGCGAGGTCGGCCACTGGAGCGACCTCGCCCACCGCACCCTCGCCGACCTGAAGGCCACCGGCATGCAGGTGCGCACCGACACCCTCGCCACCGGCATCGATGTGGCCAGCAAGCAGCTGGTCGTGCGCGACGCCGACGGCCGCACCGAGGAACTGCCGTACGACGCACTTATCGTGGGCACCGGCGCCGTCAGCGCCCGCCCGCCGATCGAGGGCCTTACAGGACCCGACGGGCTCGGCCCGGCCGACGGCGTCCACCTGCTGCACAGCATGGGCGACACCTTCGCCGTGATGCAGAGCCTGGCCGCCCGCCGCCCGAAGACGGCCGTCGTCGTCGGCGCCGGCTACATCGGACTGGAGATGGCCGAAGCCCTCACCACCCGCGGTATCCACGTCACCCAGATCGAGGCCCTGCCCGAGGTCCTGCCCACCGTTGACCCGGAACTCGGCGCCTTCGTCCACGCCGAACTCACGGACCACGGCGTCGAGGTGCTCACCAGCACCACCGTCTCAGCGATCGCCCGTGCCGCCCCCGGCAACGTCCTCAACGTCCAGGCCACCAGCCCCGACGGCACGGTCTTCACCCGTAGTACCGACCTTGTCCTGGTCGTCGTCGGCGTACGCCCCGACACCGCCCTCGCGGCCGACGCCGGAGCCAACCTCGGCGCGAAGGGTGCGATCGAGGTCGACGAGTACATGCGCACCTCACTGCCCGGCGTGTACGCGGCCGGCGACTGTGCGGTCACCCACCACCGTCTCCTCGGCAGAACCTGGCTACCGCTCGGGACGACCGCCCACAAGCAGGGCCGCATCGCCGGCGAGAACGCCCTCGGCGGCCACCGCTGGTTCGCGGGCAGCCTCGGTACCCAGGTGGTCAAGGTCTTCGACGTCGTCGCCGCCCGCACCGGCCTGCGCGACCACGAAGCCGCAGCCGCCGGAAGGGGCTGGACAGCGGCAACCACCGCCAGCCACCCCGACGACCACAAGGCGTACTACCCCGGCGCCACCCCGATCTCCATCCGCATCACCGGCGACACCTCCAGCGGCCTCCTGCTCGGCGCCCAGCTCGTCGGACGGCGCGGCGCGGAGATCTCCAAGCGCGTGGACACGTACGCCACCGCCCTCTTCCACGGCATGCCGGTCGACGGCATGAGCGAACTCGACCTCTCCTACACCCCGCCCCTGGGCTCTCCCTGGGACGCCGTCCAGGTCGCGGCACAGGCATGGATGAACGAGCACCACCTCGACGTCCAGCGCCGCATGGTCGCAGACCTACCCGGCAGCCAGCCCTCGTGATTGACCTTCGCCGACTGCATTGACAGCGGTCATTAGCTCAATGAAAATTGACTCAATGAACGTTGAGTGGTCTGAGTCGGTGATGGCGCGAGCACAACGGCACGCGGCACTAGGAGAACCCGCCCGCTTGGCGATCATCGATCGGCTGCTGCTGGGCGATGCATCGCCCGGCGAACTCGGCCAGGAACTGGGCCTGCCCAGCAACCTCCTGGCCCACCACCTCAAGCTGCTCGAGCAGGTCGGCCTGATCGAGCGATCCCGCTCCGAAGGAGACCGACGGCGCACCTACCTGCGCCTGCACACGCAAGCCCTGGCCGACACCATGCCGACACCCCTGCGGACGGCGCCCCGCGTGGTCTTCGTCTGCACCCACAACTCCGCCCGCTCCCACCTCGCCGCGGCCCTGTGGAAGCGCCACAGCACCGTGCCCGCCACCTCGGCGGGAACCCAGCCCGCGTCACGCGTCCACCCCCGCGCCGTCGCAACCGCACGCAAACACGGCCTGTCCCTGGCCCACGCCCGCACCTCCCACATCGACGAGACGCTACGCCCGGACGACCTCGTGGTCGCCGTCTGCGACAACGCCCACGAACAGCTCGGCCCCCGGGCCCCCGACCGCCTGCACTGGTCGGTCCCCGACCCCACCCGCACCGGCACCGACGACGCCTTCGCCGACGCCCTGAGTGATCTCGCCGACCGGGTCGACCGGCTGGCACCCGCCGTACAGCCTCCTGGAGGCAGCGATGACTGAGACCGCGCCCGTCCCGCACCGCAACCTGAGCATCGACCAGCAACTCGCCCTGCGCACCGCCGCCACCCACCTGCGCCGCCAGTTCGACGGCACATTCGGCGAGGAGACCATCGAACGCTTCCTGAACTCCAGTTACGACCAGTTCGCCGGCCGCAGCACCATCCCCAACTACCTGCCGCTGCTGGCCGAACGGTTCGCGCGCCAGCGGCTGCACGCCCTGGCCAAGGTCGAGGGCCACATCACTGACGGCAAGCCCGTCGTGCTCTTCCTCTGTGTCCACAACGCCGGGCGCAGCCAGATGGCCATGGGCTTCTTCCAGCACCTGGCCGGCGAGGGCGCCGTCGCCTGGTCGGGTGGCTCCGAGCCGGGAAACGAGATCAACCCGGCAGCCATCGACGCGATGAGCGAGCGCGGCATCGACATCTCCCGCGAATTCGCCAAACCCTGGACCGACGAGATCGTCCGCGCCGCCGACGTCGTCGTCACCATGGGCTGCGGCGACGCCTGCCCGGTCTTCCCCGGCAAGCGCTACCTCGACTGGACGCTGGACGACCCCGCAGGCAGGGACGTCGACGACGTCCGCCCCATTCGCGACGAAATCGAGCGCCGCGTCCGCGGACTCCTCGACGAACTCGGTGTCCCGGCACAGTCCTGACCGCCCAGGGCGCACGGAGGCCGGACCCGCACAGCTCGGTCGCCGTACGAATCAACCGTGCTGTGCGGGCAGCCAACGATCGAGGTAAGCGCGGAGCCCTTCGAGGTCTGCACCGCGCGCGACGTAACCGAGGTAGCCGTCAGGGCGTACGAGCCCCTGCACCGCGTCCGGCCACGGGCTCTCCCCGCCAAGCCGGTGCACGCTGACCAGGTCGTCCCGTCCGCGCAGGACCGAGGCGAAACGTTCGTCGGGCCACAGCGCGGGCGGTCCGGACAGAAGCAGGTGCCAGCCCGGCCCCGCACTTCGCGCTTGGAGCCCGCGCGGCAGGTCGGGCAGCCTGTCGCCCGCTCGCGGCCCCTTCCTCGGTGGCCGCGAGCCCGCACTGGAGGCGGGGCTTCGCCGATAGTGGATGCCCAGCTCGGAGACCGTACGGAAAACCCGCCCGCGCGGTCCTGTCGCGCGCAGCGCCAACGGGGCCAGGCGCGGGGCGAGCCGGGTGCGGGCAAGGCGGAAGAGCGGGTTGCGGCTGGTGCCGATCGTGAAGGCGCGGTCGGTGAAGCGCAGCACGCTGCGGCCGACCGGGGCGCGCTCGATCTCGTACGTGTCCAGAAGCTCCGTCGGTGCCCTGCCCGAGCAGACGAGGGCGAGTTTCCAGCCCAGGTTGAGGGCGTCCTGGATGCCGGTGTTCATACCCTGGGCGCCGGCCGGACTGTGGATGTGCGCCGCGTCGCCGGCAAGGAAGAAGGGGCCCGAGCGGTAGTGGGCGGCGCCGCGGTTGTTGAGCCGGAAGTCCGTCATCCAGACCGGGTCCCGCAGGACCAGCCGGTCGGAGGTGTACTCGTCGGTGATCTTCTGCAGGAGCCCGAGCTTCACCTCCGTGTCCGGGGTCCCCGGCGGACGCATCGCGAGCATCCGCCAGGTCGCCGGCGAGCCGAGCGGGAAGAAGAACACCATCCCGGAACCGGTCATGTACGTGTGCACCGCACCCGGCTCCAGGCCGTCGACCTCCAGGTCGGCCAGCAGGAAGGTCTGCGGATAGGCATACCCCTCGAAGCCGATGCCCGCCTGCGTGCGGACGGTGCTGTGCGCCCCGTCGCAACCCACGACGTACCGTGCCTCCACGGTCTCCTCGGCACCGTCGCCGCGCCGAAGCCGGCAGGTGACGGCAGCCCCCTCTCGCTCCAGCCGGACCAGCTCCGTGCCCCGCTCGATGACCACGTCCTGCCCCGCGAGATGCTCCGCAAGGATGCTCTCTGTTTCCGCCTGCGAGAGGAACAGCAGGAAGGGATACGCGGTGTCGGCCAGCCCGATGTCGAACAACGCCAGCTGCACCACCCGCCGCGGCAGATGCATCCTGATCTGCATCGCGGGGTTGCCGCGTGCGACCAGTTCCTCTGTTACACCGAAGCCGGCCAGCGCCTCCAGGGTGCGCGGCTGGATGGCCAGTGCGCGCGATTCACGCACCCGGTCGAGGGACCGGTCCAGGATCCTGAAAGTGGTTCCATAGCTGCGCAGTTGCGCGGCGAGCGCAAGCCCTGTGGGTCCTGCACCGACCACCAGCACGTCCAACGGCGCCGTCATGAATCCACGGTAGTGCCCGGGGCCGCCGAATGGTTTCGGGCAGCCCGACTTGCAATCGGTACGCTGCCCACCACCGAGCAGCCGCTGCGGCTGCGCTTGGTGCTCACCGGCGGGCCGGGCATCGAGGGCAACGTTCGCGACCTGGTGGCCCGCGAGAGCGGCTGCTGCTCGTTCTTCACCATCACCGTCCGTGCCGGCTCGGAGTAGATCCGCCTGGACATCGAAGTTGATGCGGCGCACGTGGCCGTTTTGGACGCCCTCCAGACTCACCCGGGGACAGAGCGCGGATGATGGTCGACATGCGCATCCGCATCGACGCCGTCGACCTACCCGGTCTGACCTGCCCACCCGGAGCATTCGCCGACGACGACGTTCCGGCGTACCGCAACATCCACGTCGCCGTGCAACGCCGCGACCGTCCGGCTGAACTTCTCGATCCCAAGCCCGGCGACGCCGCCTCGGCGGCTTGGACCCTGGAGTGCACCACGACGGCCTCACCTGGCGGCACCGATGTGAAAGGGCCCTACGTTCAGGGCCGTCCAGGAGGCCGGTTCATCTACCTGTCGTGGGGCACCGTCGAAGACTCCGGCACTTTCACGATGTTCCGTCGCGCCAAGCTCATGCTCGACGCCGTGCCCGCCGAGGAACTCGAGGCTGCCACCCTCACCGGCCTGCTGGTGGGACGCCTCGGACTGACTGACGCGCGCGGCGGGCCTCTGTGCGCACGCGTCGTGCCACCGCGCATCACCTGGACCGCCGAATCCGCCTGACGAGGACCGACCGTCACCGTGAACCGGATCACTGTTCGCCGAGATCCGTACCCGTCCCATCACAACAACTGAGACCAACACTGAGACCACACACGACGAAGGGCCCCACCGCGAACGGTGGGGCCCTTCGACATCGTGCCCGGTGAGGCACTGGCGGAGGATACGAGATTCGAACTCGTGAGGGGTTGCCCCCAACACGCTTTCCAAGCGTGCGCCCTAGGCCTCTAGGCGAATCCTCCGCCGCAAACAATACAAGACGTTGAGGAGTGCTAGCGAACTCGTTCCCGCTGGCCGGCATCGGGTACTGTGGGCGCAGCCCCTCACGCGGCGCTATCTGACTGAACTCCCCCAGGGCCGGAAGGCAGCAAGGGTAGGTTGGCTCTGGCGGGTGCGTGGGGGGCGCTTGCGTTGCCGGGTGACCGGCGGGCGGAGCCCGATGTCAGTGGGCGCCTATAACCTCGTATGCGTGTCGTCTCTTGCGCTGTACCGCCGCTATCGCCCGGAGTCGTTCGCCGAGGTCATCGGGCAGGAGCATGTAACCGACCCGCTGCAGCAGGCGCTGCGGAACAACCGGGTCAATCACGCGTACCTGTTCAGCGGTCCGCGCGGATGCGGCAAGACGACGAGCGCGCGGATTCTGGCGCGGTGTCTGAACTGCGAGCAGGGGCCCACGCCCACCCCGTGCGGTGAGTGCCAGTCCTGCCGGGATCTCGCTCGGAACGGGCCCGGTTCGATCGATGTCATCGAGATCGACGCCGCTTCGCACGGTGGTGTCGATGACGCGCGTGACCTGCGGGAAAAGGCCTTCTTCGGGCCCGCAGGCAGCCGCTACAAGATCTACATCATCGACGAGGCCCACATGGTCACGTCGGCCGGTTTCAACGCGCTGCTGAAGGTCGTCGAGGAGCCGCCGGAGCACCTCAAGTTCATCTTCGCCACCACCGAGCCCGAGAAGGTCATCGGGACGATCCGGTCGCGGACCCATCACTACCCGTTCCGGCTCGTTCCGCCGGGGACGCTGAGGGAGTACCTCGGCGAGGTGTGCGGGCGGGAGAACATCCCTGTCGAGGACGGTGTGCTGCCGCTGGTGGTGCGCGCCGGGGCGGGGTCCGTGCGTGACTCCATGTCCGTCATGGACCAGCTGCTCGCCGCGGCCGGTGCCGACGGTGTGACGTATGCCATGGCCATCTCGCTGCTCGGCTACACGGACACCTCGCTGCTCGACTCCGTCGTCGAGGCCTTCGCCACAGGTGACGGCGCCGCCGCCTTCGAGGTCGTCGACCGCATCATCGAGGGCGGCAACGACCCGCGTCGCTTCGTCGCCGATCTGCTGGAGCGGCTACGGGACCTGGTGATCCTCGCCGCCGTTCCGGACGCGGTGGAGAAGGGGCTCATCGATGCCCCCGCCGACGTGCTCGAGCGGATGCAGGCCCAGGCCGGCACCTTCGGCGCCGCCGAACTCAGCCGCGCAGCCGACCTCGTCAATGAAGGCCTGACCGAGATGCGGGGCGCCACCTCCCCCCGACTCCAGCTCGAACTGATCTGCGCGCGCGTGATGCTGCCCGCCGCGTACGGGGACGAGCGGTCGGTCATGGCCCGCCTCGACCGGCTCGAGCGCGGCGTGAACTTCTCGGCCGGGGGCGGGGCACCCGCGATGGGGTATGTGCCCGGGCCCGAGGCGCACGGCGGTGCGGGTGCGGGTGCGGCGGCGGGGATGGGGGCCATGAGTGCATCGGCTCCTCCGGCTCCTTCGGTTCCTCCAGGGGGCGGGGCCGCTGCGGCTCGGGCTGCCGTGCGGGGCTCCGGCTCCGGGCCCGGTGGTTCTGGGGCGGGTTCGGGGGGTGCGACCGACCCGGACAGTGGTACGACGTCGGCGGCTGGGTCGGTTCCGCCTGCCGCCGCCGGCCCGGGCGGCGGACCTTCTGGTGGCGGTCAGCCGCAGCAGGCCCAGCAACAACCACAGCACAGCCAACAGCCTCAGCAGCCCCAGCCCGGCCAGGGCTCAACCAGCTCTGCCCCCGGCTCCACCCCCGGCGCCTGGCCCACCGCCACCCCCGCCGGCGGCGGCCGACGCCCCGGCGGCTGGCCGACGACGACCCCGGCGGGCGGTGGCCGGCCCGCAGCCGCCGACACACCCGCCCCTGCACCCGCGCCACCGCCCGCCCCACACGCCGCCACCCCCACCCCCCCATCCACCCCGGCACCCGGCGGCCTCGATCCCCGCATGCTCTGGCCCAACATCCTCGAGACCGTCAAGAACCGCCGTCGCTTCACCTGGATCCTGCTCAGCCAGAACGCCCAGGTGGTCGGCTTCGACGGCACCACCCTCCAACTCGGCTTCGTCAACGCCGGTGCGCGGGACAACTTCGCGAGCAGCGGCAGCGAGGACGTGCTGCGACAGGCGCTGGCCGAGCAGTTCAACGTCCAGTGGAAGATCGAGGCCGTCGTCGACCCGTCGGGCGGCTCGGCACCCCCACAATCCTCCGGCTCCTCCGGCTTCAACGGCGGCGGTGGCTACGGGGGTGGAGGCAGCACTGGTGGAAGTGGCCACGGCGGCAGCGGAGCTACGACGCCCCCGCGCCCGGCATCCCCCCAGCCCCCGCCCACCTCACCCGGGCCCACCCCGGCTCCCGCCGCCCCCGCACCACGGTCCTCGTCCTCACCCTCGCCCGCGTCGTCCACTCCGGAGCCACCCCCCGTCTCCCCCGAGGACGACACCCCGGAGGACGACGACCCGGACCTCGACGAGTCGGCCCTCTCCGGCCACGAACTCATCGTGAAGGAGCTGGGGGCGACAGTGGTGGAGGAGTTCACCAACGAGTAGGGAACGAGTCGGGGCCGTCTCCCGGAGACCGACGGTCAGGACGGGCACGCACCGGTACCTCGGAGGATCCTCCAACCCGAACAACCCCCGCCCCTCAGCAACCCGCACAATTCACGCAGCCCCCCGCCGGTTAGGCTGACCCCGTGAAGGTCCTCGTCATCGGAAACGGCGCCCGCGAACACGCCCTGTGCCGTTCCCTGTCCCTCGATCCCGACGTCACCGCGCTGCACTGCGCCCCCGGCAACGCCGGTATCGCCGAGGTCGCCGAGCTGCACCAGGTGGACGCCCTGGACGGCACGGCCGTATACGCGCTGGCCACCGAGCTCGGCGCCGACCTGGTCGTCGTAGGCCCGGAGGCGCCGCTTGTCGCGGGGGTCGCCGATGCTGTGCGCGAGGCGGGGATTCCGGTCTTCGGCCCGTCCAAGGAGGCCGCGCAGCTGGAGGGCTCCAAGGCCTTCGCGAAGGAGGTCATGGCGGCGGCCGGGGTGCCTACGGCCAGGTCGTACGTGTGCACCACGCCCGCGGAGGTCGACGAGGCCCTCGACGCCTTCGGCGCACCGTACGTCGTGAAGGACGACGGGCTCGCGGCCGGCAAGGGCGTCGTCGTCACCGGCGACATCGAGGCGGCCGCGGCGCACGCCAACGCCTGTGAGCGCGTCGTCATCGAGGAGTACCTGGACGGCCCCGAGGTCTCCCTCTTCGCGGTCACCGACGGTGTGACGGTCGTCCCGCTGCAGCCCGCCCAGGACTTCAAACGCGCCCTGGACGGCGACGAGGGCCCGAACACCGGCGGCATGGGGGCGTACTCCCCGCTGCCCTGGGCCGACCCGAAGCTGGTCGACGAGGTCATGCAGACCGTGCTCCAGCCCACCGTCGACGAGATGCGCCGGCGCGGTACCCCCTTCTCCGGCCTGCTGTACGCCGGTCTCGCGATCACCGGCCGGGGCGTACGGGTCATCGAGTTCAACGCCCGCTTCGGCGACCCCGAGACCCAGGTCGTCCTCGCCCGCCTCAAGACCCCGCTGGCCGGTGTCCTGCTCGCCGCGGCGAACGGCACCCTCGACGTCCTCGAGCCCCTGCGCTGGAGCGACGACGCCGCGGTCACCGTGGTCGTCGCCTCGCACAACTACCCCGCGACCCCGCGCACCGGCGACCCGATCACCGGCCTCGACGAGGTGGCCACCCAGGACGCCCCGCACGCGTACGTCCTGCACGCCGGGACGAAGCGCGCCGGCGACGCGATCGTCAGCGCGGGCGGCCGCGTCCTCTCCGTCACGGCCACCGGCACGAACCTCACCGAGGCCCGCGACCGCGCCTACCAGGCCGTCTCCCGCATCCACCTCGACGGCTCCCAGCACCGCACGGACATCGCGGCGAAGGTGGCGGGCGCGTAAGCCACCAGCGGCGGCCGGGCACCCAAAACCTGGTCGGCGACCAACCCCTCGGGCCTCGAATCCGTCTATGGATTCGGGGCCTGATCCTCGCTGTCCGTCATCCACCTTTCCCCAAAGCCATTCCATCGAGTGACCGGTAGCCCATACCGCTGACGAGGGCCGGGGCCCCAACTAGGGTGCGGCGCAAGCGTTCCGGCACTTGGCCCACCGGCATTGCGATGTCAGTGGTGGGTGCCACAGTGGGGGAGTGAGCAACGCCAGGGCAGTGGGCGGCGACCACGGTGACGGGCACCGTCACGGCGGGCGCCGCGCTTGCCGCCGTTCGGGACAGCAGGGAGGGGGTGACGACCGATCATGACCGGTATGGGTGGGGAGGCGGGCACACAGTCCGCGCGCTCCAGGGCTCTCGCCGTGCTGCACATCCGCAGCCGGGCGCTGGCCGTCGCACTGCTGCCCGCGGCTCTCGCCGTGGTGTTGCTGGCCGGCGCGTCCACCGGCCATCTCGTGGGCGCGGGCTGGCACACCACGCGCTGGGTCGTGACACCGCTCGCCGTGCTGGTGCTGCTCGCGGCCGGCGGCATCGCGCTGGTCGTCGCCCGTTCCCGCCCCGCGGTGAGCCCGACGGTCCCGATCGGCGAGGAATCGGCGCCGGATCTGTATCGCATGGTGCGCGACCTCGCCGACCGCCTCGACGTCCCGGCCCCCTCCGCCATAGCGCTCACACCGGACTGCGACAGCTGGCTGGAGGACCGTGCACATCTGTCCCACGGCCCGCCTCCGCCGGAGGACGGCGACGAGATAGCGGGCCTGGGCAGACACGCCCACCGCCGCAGCGCCACAGCCCCCGTCCTCGTCATCGGCTCTCCATTCCTGTGGTGGATGCGCGTCGGCGAGCTGCGCGCGGTCCTCGCCCCGGTCGTCGCCGGTACGGGACCGTCGGCACACCCCGACATAGCGGCGGCCCGCCGTTTCGTACGGGGTCTGGACGCGGCGGTGGCCGTCACCTCGGCACCCCATCGCGGGCCCGTGGCACGCACGGTGCTGGCGGGTGTCGGCTGGGTGGCGCGCGTGCTGCTGCGGAGCTGCCGGGGGCATGCGGCCGAGATGGAGCGGGGCGTGGCCGCCGCGGCCGCCGAGCGTGCACAGGCTGTGGATTACGGACTGCGGATCGTCGCGCAGGAGCAGGTGGGGCTGGCGTACGCGGGCTGGGACCGGCTGCTGACCCGGGTCGCGCTGCCTGCCTGGCGGATGGGGCGCTGGCCGTCCCGGCTGGACGCGGGCGTCGTGGCCGCGCTGACCGAGCTGTCCCGCCGCGACCGGCTGGCCGAGGGCTTCGCCTCGCGGCTGGGCGAGCGCCCCGCCTGTGACCTGCTCGAAGAGCCCGGCGCGGTGGACGAGGCCGCCTCACTCCTCGCCGCCCGCCTCTTCCACGGCGGCCCCGCCGAGCCCGGCCCGGACTGGTCCCCCGTGGACTGGCAGGAGTATCCGGAGGAGGTCGTCGACCGCAAATGGCGCACCGACGCGGCCCGCCTCCACCGCGTCCTCGACGCCCTCGGCGTCCGCCGCACCCCCGGCCACACCACCCCGGAAGCCCACGGCCCCACCCTGGCCCGCGTCCTCGACCACCTGTCGACCACCCCGACCACCGACGCCGGCTCCCGGCCCGGCGCCGACGCCGGTCGCGGTCTTGACGCCGGCTCCCGGCCCGGCGCCGACGCCGGTCGCGGTCTTGACGCCGGCTCCCGGCCCGGCGCCGACGCCGGTCGCGGTCTTGACGCCGGCTCCCGGCCCGACGCCGACGCCGGTCGCGGTCTTGACGCCGGCTCCCGCTCCGACACCGACGCCGGTCGCGGTCTTGACGCCGGCTCCCGCTCCGACACCGACGTCAGCCCCGGCCTCAACCCTCACGCCCGCCCCGGCCTCAACCCCCACCCCCGCCCCGACATAGACGCCGACGCTGACACCGACACCCCCGCGGACAACGACCGCACCTCCGCCCTGGCCGCAGGCCTCACCGCCGAACTGGCCCGGGAGGAAGCCGCGACCCCCGCCGACCGAAAGGCGTCCTCGGCCGCCGCCGGCCAGGGACCGGACACCACCCTCTGGGACGACGGCACGCTCCCGCTCTTCCCGCTGCAGCCGCCCCGCACCGCCCGCGAACTGCTCGCCGACCACGTCACGGCGATGGTGTGCTGCGCCGCGATGGACACCGCGGGGGCGACTCCCGGCCTCGACTGGCTCGACGGCCCGTCCCTCATCGTCAACGGAGAGCGCGCCGCCGATCTGACCCCCCGAGTCCTCAGCCTGATCGAGGACGGCGACCCGGCCCCGCTGCGGACCTGGCTGGTGGAGTCGGGCATACGCCCGGAGAAGCCGGTCCGCCTCGTCTGACAGGCCCCCGGACCCCACCGCACTCCAAACCGAAATCCCGGCCGGAAGCTCGGATTCCACTTTCGGCCAATTCGCAACGAATAGTGACAGCCTGCGTGCGTTATGTGATGTGCTGGGACCGATCGCGCACATGGCAAGGGCTTGCGACATAAGACAGGCACACGAGGCACGCACAGGACGTACGAACACGGGGGCACAAGGGAGGGGAGCGATCATGGCGTCGCAGCAGATTCGCCGCTGGGAGTCGGGCGCGCTGGCGCACGCGGTGACGGACCCCTTCGGCCAGGGCCCCGTCCCCTGGCTGCGCGGCAGCGAGACCTACTTCGACGACACCGGCCAGGTCGTCCCCTGGTACGTCGATCCCAGCCCCGCGCAGTCGACCGGCGAGAACCCCCGCGTCCCAGCCCCCCGATCCTCCACCGGCGGCGGCCCGCGCGCCGCCGACGACGTCAAGCGCCAGATCAAGGGCTTCGCCTCCACCGGCGCGGCCGCCCCCGGCGAGGCCATCGACTTCCATATCACCGTCGACCCGCCCCAGGAATTCAGCGTCGACGTCTACCGCATCGGCCACTACGGCGGCGACGGCGCAGCCAAGATCACCACCAGCCCCCGCCTGTCCGGCATCGTCCAGCCACCCCCGCTCACCGCCGACCGGACCGTCTCCTGTCACCACTGGTGGCTGTCCTGGCGGCTGCAGATCCCCTCCTACTGGAGCATCGGCGCCTACGTCGCCGTCCTCACCACCGCCGACGGCTACCGCTCCCACGTGCCGTTCACCGTCCGCGACAACCACCCAGCTGACCTGCTGCTCCTCCTGCCCGACATCACCTGGCAGGCCTACAACCTCTACCCGGAGGACGGCCGCACCGGCGCCAGCCTCTACCACGCCTGGGACGAGCAGGGCCGGCTGCTGGGCGAGGCCGACGCCGCGACCACGGTCTCCTTCGACCGCCCGTACGCCGGCGCGGGCCTCCCCCTCCACGTAGGCCACGCCTACGACTTCATCCGCTGGGCCGAGCGCTACGGCTACGACCTGGCCTACGCCAACGCCGGCGACCTGCACGCCGGCCTCGTCGACCCCGCCCGCTACCGGGGCCTGGTCTTCCCCGGCCACGACGAGTACTGGTCGCCGGCCATGCGCCGCACCACGGAACTGGCCCGCGAGCACGGCACCTCCCTGGTCTTCCTCTCCGCCAACACCATGTACTGGCAAGTGGAGTTGGGCCCGTCCCCGTCCGGCGTCCCCGACCGCCTGCTCACCTGCCGGAAACGGAAAGGACCGGGCAGGCCGGTCCTCTGGCGCGAGATCGACCGCCCCGAGCAGCAACTCGTCGGCATCCAGTACGCGGGCCGCGTCCCCGAGCCGCACCCCCTGATCGTCCGCAACGCCGAGCACTGGCTGTGGGAGGCGACCGGCGCGCACGAGGGCGACGAGATCGACGGCCTGGTCGCGGGCGAGGCCGACCGCTACTTCCCGCGCACCCCGCTCCCCGAGCACGAGAACCGCATCCTGCTCGCCCACTCCCCGTACAGCGACAGTGACGGCGCCTTACGCCACCAGGAGACCTCCCTCTACCGCGCCCCTTCGGGCTCCCTGGTCTTCGCGTCCGGAACGTTCGCCTGGTCCCCGGCTCTCGACCGCCCCGGCCACGTGGACCCCCGTATCCAGCGGGCCACGGCCAACCTCCTGGACCGCATCTGCAAACGTGACTGAACCCCCTTGTCCAAGGTCACTCCCGCATACGGGAGAATCAGCTCACTTGGACATCACCACGGGGAGGAACCGTGTCCGGATTCGTTGAAAAGCCCGAGCCCCTCCAGGTTCCGGGTCTGGTGCATCTGCACACCGGCAAGGTGCGCGACCTGTACCAGAACGACGCGGGCGACCTCGTGATGGTCGCCAGCGACCGCATCTCCGCGTACGACTGGGTGCTGCCGACAGAGATCCCCGACAAGGGCCGTGTCCTCACCCAGCTCTCCCTGTGGTGGTTCGACCAGGTCGCCGACCTGATCCCCAACCACGTCCTGAGCACCGACCTGCCCGCCGGCGCCCCCGCCGCATGGGAAGGCCGCACCCTCGTCTGCAAGGCCCTCCAGATGATCCCCGTCGAGAGCGTGGCCCGCGGCTACCTCACCGGCTCGGGCCTCGCCGAGTACAACGAGTCCCGCACCGTCTGCGGCCTCGCCCTCCCCGAGGGGCTGAGCGACGGCTCGGAGCTCCCCGCCCCGATCTTCACCCCGGCCACCAAGGCGGCCGTCGGCGAGCACGACGAGAACGTGTCGTACGAGGAGGTCGCCCGCCAGGTCGGCGCCGACACCGCCGCCCGGCTGCGCCAGGCCACCCTCGCCGTCTACGCCCGCGGCCGCGCCATCGCCCGTGACCGCGGGATCATCCTGGCGGACACCAAGTTCGAGTTCGGCTTCGACAACGGCGACCTGGTCCTCGCCGACGAGGTCCTCACCCCGGACTCCTCCCGCTTCTGGCCGGCCGACCAGTGGCAGCCGGGGCGCCCGCAGCCGTCGTACGACAAGCAGTTCGTGCGTGACTGGCTGACCTCGGCGGAGTCCGGCTGGGACCGGAAGAGCGAGCAGCCGCCGCCCGCGCTGCCGCAGCACGTGGTGGACGCGACCCGCGCCAAGTACGTGGAGGCGTACGAGCGGCTGACGGGCACGAGCTGGGCGTGAACGCGGAAGACCCCGGTCGGAGGAACCGACCGGGGTCTCACACAGAGCGGACGACGAGGCTCGAACTCGCGACCTCAACCTTGGCAAGGTTGCGCTCTACCAACTGAGCTACGTCCGCACTGCGCCGTGGCGCGAGAGCAACTATACCCAACCTCGCTCACGTGCGAGCCGTACCGCTGCATGCCGGTTCTCCGCCCCGAGCTTGGAGACGGCCGACGACAGATAGTTCCGTACGGTCCCCTGCGACAGCGCCGCCCGCTCCGCGATCTCCGATACGGGCGCCCCGTCGGCGGCGAGTTCCAGCACCTCGGCCTCGCGCGCGGTCAGCGGCGAGTCCCCGGCGGAGATCGCGTCGGCGGCCAACTCCGGGTCGACGTAACGGTTCCCGGCGTGCACGGTCCGGATGACCTCCGCGAGCCGCCGCGCGCTCACCGTCTTCGGCACGAACCCCCGCACACCGGCCGCGAGCGCCCGCTTCAGATGCCCCGGCCGGCCATGACTGGTCACGATCAGCACCTGGCACTGAGGCAGTTCGGTCCGTAGCGATGTGGCGACCTTCACACCGTCGGCGCCAGGCATCTGAAGATCGAGCACGGCGACGTCCGGCGCATGCGCCCGGGCCATCGCCAGCGCCTCCGGTCCCGTGGCCGCCTCGGCGACGATCAGGAGATCGTCCTCCAGCGCGAGCAGCGCGGCGAGCGCACCCCGGATGAGGTGCTCGTCGTCGGCGAGCAGCAGCCGGACGGTCATGAAGCGACCTCACTGACCACGGCCGCAGTCACCGGCACCTCGGCCACCAACCGGAACACGCCCTGCCGCACCGGTCCCGCCTCCAGCGTCCCGGCCACCGCCGCCAGCCGCTCCCGCAGCCCCGCCAGCCCCGAACCACCGGTGCCGGACGCCGTACGGGCCCCGTCGTTCTCCACGGTCAGTACCACCCGCCCCTCCCTCCTCCGCACGGACACCTCACAGCGCCGTGCGTCCCCGTGCCGCAGCACATTCGTCGTCGCCTCACGCACCACCCACCCGAGCGCCGACTGCACATCGACCGGCAGCCCCTCGGTCGAGCCGGACACCTCGCAGTCGATCCCGGCCGCGGTCAACACCCCCCGCGCACCGGCGAGTTCGACCGACAGGTCGGCCTCCCGATACCCCCGTACGACATCCCGCACCTCCCGCTGCGTCTCATGCGCGATCCGCTGCACCTCGATCATCTGATCCACGGCCTCCGGCCGCCCGCGCCGCGACAGCTGCACCGCCAGCTCGCTCTTCAACGCGATCACCGCGAGATTCCGCCCCATCACGTCATGCAGATCCCGCCCGAAGCGGAGCCGCTCCTCGGCGACGGCGAGCCGGGCGCGGGTCTCCCGGGCATCGCCGAGTGCGTAGACGGCGTTGAGCAGCCAGACGGAGAAGACGGACGCGAAGGACATGAAGCCGGACCCGGCCAGGACCGCGACGGCCGTGGCCAGCGCGGCGCCCGCGGGGGCACCCAGCAGGAGCGCCACAAGACCGGCGCCCGCGGTGAAACCCGCCACCAGCATCAGCACCCGCCGCCGGCCGCGGATGCCGAGCGCCATGATGCCGACACCGAAGATCACCACCGTGGCGAAGAGGCCGCCGGCCGCGGAGTCGGCGTCGGAGTCGCCCGGGCTGCGATCGGCGAGGAGCAGCGCGCCGGCCGCGATCAAAGCCGTGACCACCCCCAGCGCCCACATCAGCCGCAGGGGTTGCGGGCGGCGCTCGCGCGTCCAGTCGAGTGCCCGGGCGACGGTGACCGTGCAGAGCAGGGCGTGCGCGCACACCGCCGCGAACAGCAACCCCGCCAGCTGGAGCCCCGCGTTGCCGAAGACGGCCAGCCCGACGGTCGCGACCTCGACCATCGGGAGGCTGTGGTAGGACCACCGCGTATACGTCTCCACCTTCGCCGGCGTGCTCTTCCCCCGCCACCAGCCCTCCGGCCCCCGCATACCCACGCTCCCGTCCGTCAGTGCCGCGGCTCCCACCGGAACCACCGCCGTACAGCAAACACCGCGACCAGGGTCCAGGCCAGCGCGAGCGTCATGGAGCTGAGCGCCTCGCTCGCCGAGAGGTCCCCGCTCCAGCCGCCCTGCACCAGCTTCATCACCGGCGACAGCGGCAGCAGCTCCAGGACGGAGGCCAGCCGGTCGGGCAGCATTTCCAGCGGAATGGCGATGCCGGAGCCGAGCATCGAGATGAACAGCAGGGGCAGCGTGGTGACCTGCGCGCTCTCCACGGTCCGCGAGTAGCTGGCGGTGACGGCCGCGAGCGCCACACACATCACCACGCCCAACAGCACGCCCAGGACGGCGAGATACACGGCCTTGGGCGCCGGGATGTCGAGCAGAGCCGTGCAGCCGGCCGCCAGCAGCAGGCACTGCGCCAGCCCGATCACCGCGGCCGGCGTCGCGGCACCCGCCAGGATCTCCGTGTCCCGCAGCTCCCCCGTGCGCAGCCGCTTGAGGACGAGTTCCTCACGCCGCGCGGTGAAGACGCCGACCAGCGCCGAGTACACGGCGAACAGCAGCGAGAAACCGATCGCGGCGTTCAGCATCACCAGCCCGACGGTGAGCCCGACGTCCTCGAGCTCCGACTCCGGAAACGCCGACCGCACACTGATCGGTATCACCAGCGGTACGAACAGCGCCGAGACGAGCGTGGCCTTGCTGCGCCCGAGCAGCGTCAGCTCGGCGCGGGCGAGGGCGGCCATGCGCCCCGCGGGAGTGGTCACGGTACTCACACGTACTCCTTCTGGGCGGCGGGTGCGTCGTGCGCCTTCCGGGCGATCCCCAGAAACGCCTCTTCCAGCGAGGCCGGGCGCACATCGAGGCGGTGCAGCTCGACTCCGGCCTGCGCGGCCCACATCAGCACTCCGGTGGCGGTCCGCTGCAGCTCCTGGGTCCGCAGCCGTACGACGCGTCCGTCCACCTCGTGCCCGCTCACCCCCAGCTCACCGAGCGGCGGCAGGTCTCCGACGAAGTACCCCAGGGGCAGCTCGAAGGAGATCCGGGACGGCTGGGACGCCGTCACCTCCTCGGGCGTGCCGGCCGCCGCGATCCGCCCCTCGTGCATGATCGCCAGCCCGTCGGCGAGCTGCTCGGCCTCCTCCAGGTAGTGCGTGGTCAGCAGGACGGTCGTACCGCCCTCGCGCAGCGACCGCACCAACTCCCAGGTGTCCCGGCGCCCTTCGGCATCCATCCCGGTCGTCGGCTCGTCCAGGAACAGCACCTCCGGGTCGCCGAGCAGTGCCAGCGCGAGATCCAGGCGCCGCCGCTCACCCCCGGACAGCTGCTTCACCCGTACGCCGGTCCGCCGCGACAGCCCGACCAGTCCCAGCGCCTCGTCCACCGGCCGCGCCCCGCTCGTGCAGGCCGCCCACATCCGCGCGGTCTCGGCGACGGTCAGCTCGGACGGAAACCCGCCCTCCTGCAGCATCACCCCGGTGCGCGGTCGTACGACGGCCCGATCGGCGTACGGGTCGTGGCCCAGCACCCGCACCCGGCCCCCGGCGGGCGCGGCGAGGCCCTCCAGCAGTTCGACGGTCGAGGTCTTGCCGGCTCCGTTGGTGCCGAGGAGTGCGAAGAGCTCGCCGCGGGCCACGGAGAAGGTGACACCGCGCACGGCCTCGAACCCGCCCCCGTACACACGCCGCAGGTCGGTGACCTCGATCACGTGCTCGTGTTCTTTTGAGTCCATGCCTTCAGCGTCCCGTCGGACCGGGCCCGGAAGCAGTGCACGCTGTCATCACTCGGCATGACAAATGTCAGGCGAGCGCTCGAGGATGCGAAAAAACCCCGGTCGGATCGACCGGGGTCTTCGAAAGAGAGCGGACGACGAGGCTCGAACTCGCGACCTCAACCTTGGCAAGGTTGCGCTCTACCAACTGAGCTACGTCCGCATTGCATCCGACCGGCTCTCACCGATCGGCGCGAGCACCAGCCTACCTGATCCACAACTGTGGTCCGGACGGCGGTGCGGAGCGGGTGACAGGAATTGCACACTGCGCCTTCCCCCTGGAAGGGGGATGTTCTACTACTGAACTACACCCGCATGTACTCCGTGAGCTGGACCTTTTCGGCCCTGCCCGGCGGCGTGCTCCAGACTCTAACTGATCTGGAGGGGTGCAGCGCAAGTCGGTTGCCCTCAGGGCCCGCTGGCGCATCCTGAGGACAACGGCGGTCGGCACCTCACTGGGCGGCGGCGAACGCCTCGTAGACCTTCTTGGGGATCCGGCCGCGCGCCGGCACCTCCATCTTGTGGGCCTGGGCCCAGGCCCGGACTGCTGCCGGGTCGGGGGCGACCTCGGTCTGCCGGTACGCCTTGCCGGACCGCGACCGCTTCCGGCCGGCCTCCACGTACGGCGCGAGCGCCTTACGCAGTTTCTTGGCATTGGCTTGATTCAGGTCGATCTCGTACGACTTGCCGTCGAGTCCGAAAGCGATCGTCTCCGCCGCTTCTGAACCGTCGATGTCGTCAAAGAGGGTGACCACGACCTTCTGCGCCACGAATATCGGTCCCTTCATGCGGCACTTTGCCAATTCATTTGTACAGTGCCCGGCAATGCATTGTGAAGACCGACTAAATCTGTCCGCGTGTCCGAGCGCAATGGGTATCCGGGTGTCGATCGGGGATCTTTCCCGGAAATTTTCGTGAAGGCGGCTTCCGATGCCGGATCGTGACAGCGGTCACGTAGGAACCTACAAGTCGACGCGCGTAGAAATTTCGTGCGGGTAGTCTGAAGGCACTGTAGGAACCTGCTCAGCACCACAACACCGGGAGTGCCAGTGGCACGCGTCGTAGTCGACGTCATGCTCAAGCCGGAGATCCTCGACCCCCAGGGCCAGGCGGTGCAGCGCGCACTGCCGCGACTGGGTTTCGAAGGCATCTCGGACGTACGTCAGGGAAAGCGATTCGAACTGGAAGTTGACGGGCCGGTCGACGATGCCGCGCTCGCCCGCATCCACGAACTCGCGGAATCCTTCCTCGCCAACACCGTGATCGAGAACTTCACCGTCCGGGTCGAGGAAGTCGCGGAGGCCGTGAAGTGACCGCTCGTATTGGCGTCGTCACTTTCCCGGGCAGCCTCGACGACCGGGACACCCAGCGCGCGATCCGCCTCGCGGGCGCCGAACCGGTCGCCCTCTGGCACAAGGACAAGGACCTCCACCAGGTCGACGCCGTGGTGCTGTGCGGTGGTTTCTCCTACGGCGACTATCTGCGCGCCGGTGCCATCGCGCGCTTCTCGCCGGTGATGGAGCCCCTCATCGAGCAGGCGAAGGCGGGCCTCCCGGTCCTCGGCATCTGCAACGGCTTCCAGATCCTCACCGAGGCCCACCTGCTCCCGGGCGGGATGCTCGGCAACGACCACCTCCACTTCATCTGCCGCGACCAGAAGCTGCGGGTGGAGAACGCGGAGACGGCCTGGACGACCGACTACTCGGCGGGCCAGGAGATCCACATCCCGCTGAAGAACATGGACGGCCGGTACGTCGCCGACCAGTACACGCTGGACAAGCTGGAGGCCGAGGGCCGCGTCGCCTTCCGGTACCTGGACTTCAACCCCAACGGCTCGCTCAACGACATCGCCGGCATCAGCAACGAAGCCGGGAACGTCGTAGGCCTGATGCCGCACCCGGAGCACGCCGTGGAGCCGCTCATCGGCACCGGCCGCACCGACGGCCTCCCCTTCTTCACCTCGATCCTCAAGAAGCTGGTCAACGCATGAGCCGGACGCCTCTCGACACGGTCGAGCACGCGACCGCGACCCCCGACGTCGAGCTGCCCTGGGCCGAACTCGGCCTGAAGAAGGACGAGTACGAGAGGGTCGTGGAGATCCTCGGCCGCCGGCCCACCGGTGCCGAGCTGGCCATGTACTCCGTCATGTGGTCCGAGCACTGCTCGTACAAGTCCTCCAAGGTCCATCTGCGCCAGTTCGGCGAGAAGGCCCCCGAGTCCGACGCGATGCTCGTCGGCATCGGCGAGAACGCGGGCGTGGTGGACGTCGGCCAGGGCTACGCGGTCACCTTCAAGGTCGAGTCGCACAACCACCCCTCCTACGTCGAGCCCTACCAGGGCGCGGCCACGGGCGTCGGCGGCATCGTGCGCGACATCATCGCGATGGGCGCCAGGCCGGTAGCCGTCGTGGACCCCCTCCGCTTCGGTGCGGCCGATCACCCCGACACCAAGCGCGTACTCCCCGGCGTCGTCGCCGGCATCGGCGGCTACGGCAACTGCCTCGGCCTCCCCAACATCGGCGGCGAGGTCGTCTTCGACGCCTGCTACCAGGGGAACCCGCTGGTCAACGCCGGTGCCATCGGCGTCATGCGGCACGAGGACATCCACCTCGCGAAGGCGTCCGGCGCGGGCAACAAGGTCATCCTGTACGGCGCCCGCACGGGCGGCGACGGCATCGGTGGCGCGTCCATCCTCGCCTCGGAGACCTTCGACGACGCCAAGCCCTCCAAGCGCCCCGCCGTCCAGGTCGGCGACCCCTTCCAGGAGAAGCTGCTCATCGAGTGCACCCTGGAGGCGTTCGCCGAGAAGCTGGTGGTCGGCATCCAGGACCTCGGCGCGGCGGGCCTGTCCTGCGCCACGTCCGAGCTGGCGTCGAACGGCTCGGGCGGCATGCGCGTCACCCTGGACGACGTACCCCTGCGCGACTCGACCCTCTCGCCCGAGGAAATCCTCATGAGCGAGTCGCAGGAACGCATGTGCGCGGTCGTCGAGCCGGGGAAGGTCGACCGTTTCCTGGAGATCTGCGACAAGTGGGACGTCATCGCGACCGTCATCGGTGAGGTGACGGACGGCGACCGCCTGGAGATCTACTGGCACGGCGGCAAGATCGTCGACGTCGACCCGCGCACGGTCGCGCACGAGGGCCCGGTCTACGAGCGCTCGTACGCCCGCCCGTCCTGGCAGGACGCCCTCCAGGCGGACGACGCGAACAAGCTGCCGCGGCCGAAGAGCTCGGACGAGCTGAAGGACCAGGTCCTGAAGCTGGTCGCCTCCCCGAACCAGGCCTCCAAGTCCTGGATCACCTCCCAGTACGACCACTTCGTGCAGGGCAACACGGTGCTGGCCCAGCCCGAGGACTCCGGGATGATCCGCATCGACGAGGCGAGCGGCCTCGGCGTAGCGATCGCGACGGACGGCAACGGGCGGTACGCCAAGCTGGACCCGTACGCGGGCGCGCAGCTGGCGCTGGCGGAGGCGTACCGCAATGTCGCCACCACCGGCGCCAAGCCGCTCGCCGTGTCCGACTGCCTGAACTTCGGTTCGCCCGAGGACCCGGCGGTGATGTGGCAGTTCGCGGAGGCGGTACGAGGTCTCGCGGACGCCTGCCAGCAGCTCGGCACCCCGGTGACGGGTGGCAACGTCTCCCTCTACAACCAGACGGGCGAGGTGGCCATCCACCCGACCCCGGTGGTCGCGGTCCTCGGCGTGATCGACGACGTCGCGCGCCGCACGCCGGTCGCCTTCCAGGAGGAGGGCCAGCTGCTGTACCTCCTTGGCGACACGCGTGAGGAGTTCGGCGGCTCGGCCTGGTCGCAGGTCGTCCACGACCACCTGGGCGGTCTGCCGCCCCAGGTCGACCTGGAGCGGGAACGCCTCCTGGCCGAGATCCTGATCTCCGCCTCCCGCGACGGCATGATCGACTCCGCGCACGACCTGTCCGACGGCGGCCTCATCCAGGCCGTGGTCGAGTCCGCGCTGCTCGGCGGCAAGGGCGCGCGACTCATCGTCCCCGACGGGCTCGACGCCTTCACCTTCCTCCTCTCCGAGTCGGCGGGCCGCGCGCTCGTCGCCGTACCGCGCTCCGAGGAGGTCCGCTTCAACGACATGTGCGGCGCGCGGGGCCTGCCGGTCACGCGGATCGGTGTCGTGGACGGCGACGCCGTGGAACTCCAGGGCGAGTTCACCCTCAGCCTCGACGAGCTGCGCGAGGCGCACGAGAACACCATCCCGGCCCTGCTCAAGTAGGCACCGGCTCCGAAGCCCCCGCCCGGTCACCGGGCGGGGGCTTCGCCGTAGGCGCACCCCCACGACCCCGCAGCCGCGCACGGCGGGAAGGGGACGTGCCGGGGGGTGTCCGCCCGCAGCGGCCGGCGTCAAGACACAGCCCCTCCTGACCAACGGCACCCGCCGGACCGAGGACGGACACCCCCCGGCGCGGCCCCGACCCACACCGCACCGTCAGGCGCTACGCGCACCCCCACCGAACCCGCACAGGCCGCCGCAGGCACCCCCCACCGAACCCGCACAGGCCGCCGCAGGCACCCCCCACCGAACCCGCACAGGCCGCCGCAGGCACCCCCCGCCGAACCCGCACAGGCCGCCGCAGGCACCCCCCGCCGAACCCGCACAGGCCGCCGCAGGCACCCCCCGCCGAACCCGCACAGGCCGCCGCAGGCACCCCCCGCCGAACCCGCACAGGTCGCCGCAGGCACCCCCCGCCCAACCGCCGGAGGCAAGCGCACCCCCGCATAGGCTGCCCCCATGCCCCCGGCCAGAAAACGCCCCCGAACCTACGACCCCGCCAAGATCCGCGCCGCCGTGCTCGCGCAGTTCGGGCATGTACGGGACGCCGTACGCACGTTGACGCCCGAACAGCTCGCGTTGCCGACGCGCCTCGGGCACTGGACCGTACGGGAGTTGGTGGCGCACACCGGGATGGCGCCGGCGGCCGTGGTGCGGCTGCTCGACGAGCCGGAACCGGCGCGGCAGGACGCGGCGCTATTGGACTGGCTCCCCGCGATCGCCGACGCAGCCGACGACATCGCCGACACGGCCCGGCTGAGGGCCGAGCAGCACACGGATCTGGACAGCCATCTCGCGGACATCGAGCGGGAGTTCACCGCCCGCATCGCCGACGAGCCCGGCAGCCGCCTGCTCCCCACCAGCGCGGGCGCCCTGACCCTGGCCGACTACCTCGTCACCCGCACCGTGGAACTCGTCGTCCACACCGACGACCTGAACGCCGCCGTCCCCGGCCTGGACATCCCGTACGACCGCCAGGCCCTCGCCGCCTGCACCCGCCTCCTCGCCGACGCGCTCGCCGCCAAGGCGCCCGGCGGCTCGACGGAGGTGCGGATCCCGCCGTACGCCGTGGTGCAGTGCGTGGAGGGGCCGCGGCATACGCGCGGCACCCCGCCCAACGTCGTCGAGACCGACCCGCTCACCTGGATCCGGCTCGCGACCGGGCGGGTGGAGTGGAAGCATGCTGTCCATGACGCCAAGGTCAGCGCCAGCGGGGAGCGGGCCGATCTCGGGCCGTTGCTGCCGCTGCTTCGTTGACGGACGGGCACATGACAACAGAGTCATAACGGGGCCGAACCCATCGCCCGTCCCGTGCGTCAAAGAGCCATGAAGCGGACGACGAAGAACATGACGTACGCCGCCGCGGCCTTGGCCGGCACGGCCGTCCTGGCCGCCTGCGGCACGGAGTCCGGCAGCGGCAGGGTCGGCGAGGGCGACACCACCAAGGACATCTCCACCATCGCGGACACCTCCTGGCTGCCCCAGAGCGTGACCGTCGACGGCAAGAAGTACGACCTGCCCAAGGGCGACTCCTTCGACCTCGAGGACGCCCACATCACCTTCAAACCCGGCGCGGCCGAGCCCGACGTCGGCGGAGGCGAGTCCGGCGGCACGGTGGGCTGCAACCACTTCGGCGCCGACGTCGACATCGAGGGCGACACCGTGAAGGTCACCGACCTCGCGAGGACGATGATCGGCTGCGAGGGAGCCGTCGGGGAGTTCGAGGAGAAGTTCGTGGGCGTCTTCGAGGGCAACCTCAAAGCCGCCGTACAAGAGCGCGACGGCACCAAGACCCTCACCCTGACCAGCGGCAACGGCGACCGCATCACCCTTCGCGAAGGCACCGCCGAGACCGCCCCCGCCCTCAAGGGCACCCGGTGGACGATCGACACCCTGCTGTCGGGCAAGAGCGACGACTCGACCGCCGTGTCCCTGCCCGAAAAGGCGAAGGCCCACCTCACCCTCACCAAGAACAACACCGTCACCGGCAGCCTCGGCTGCAACACCTTCAACGCCAAGGCCACCGTCAAGGACGGCACCATCGAGATCGGCCCTCTCGCGACCACACGGATGGTGTGCTCGGAGCCCGTCATGAAGACCGAGCGCGAACTCACCGAAATCCTCTCCGGCAAGGTCTCCTACCAGCAGAAACACAAGTCCCTGACGATCACCGCGGCCTCCGGCGAGGGCCTCGTGGCACGGGCGAAGTAAGCAAGCCCACTCTTCACGAATTCGGACCAGTGGTCGATCTCGCCTACACTCGGTGGCGTGCCACGTGGTGACGGTCGACTAAGTCATGATCTGCTCCCCGGTGAGAAAGGCCCCCAGGACGCTTGCGGCGTCTTCGGTGTCTGGGCTCCCGGCGAAGAGGTCGCCAAGCTCACTTACTTCGGGCTCTACGCCCTCCAGCATCGAGGTCAGGAATCCGCGGGAATCGCGGTCAGCAACGGCTCCCAGATCCTCGTCTTCAAGGACATGGGCCTGGTCTCCCAGGTCTTCGACGAAACCTCGCTCGGTTCGCTCCAGGGTCACATCGCGGTCGGTCACGCCCGCTACTCGACCACCGGCGCCTCCGTGTGGGAGAACGCCCAGCCGACGTTCCGAGCCACCGCGCACGGCTCCATCGCGCTCGGCCACAACGGCAACCTGGTCAACACGGCCCAGCTCGCCGAGATGGTCGCCGACCTGCCCAAGCAGGAGGGCCGCACCCCGCGCGTCGCGGCCACCAACGACACCGACCTGCTCACGGCGCTGCTCGCCGCCCAGGTCGACGAGGACGGCAAGCCGCTGACCATCGAGGAGGCCGCCCACTCGGTCCTCCCGCAGGTCCTCGGCGCCTTCTCCCTCGTCTTCATGGACGAGAACACGCTCTACGCCGCCCGCGACCCGCAGGGCATCCGCCCGCTGGTCCTCGGCCGCCTGGAGCGCGGCTGGGTCGTCGCCTCCGAGTCCGCCGCCCTCGACATCTGCGGCGCCGCCTACGTCCGCGAGATCGAGCCGGGCGAGTTCGTCGCCATCGACGAGAACGGCCTGCGAACGTCCCGATTCGCGGAAGCGAAGCCCAAGGGCTGTGTCTTCGAGTACGTCTACCTCGCCCGCCCGGACACCGACATCGCCGGCCGGAACGTCTACCTCAGCCGGGTCGAGATGGGCCGCCGCCTCGCGAAGGAAGCGCCCGTCGACGCCGACCTCGTCATAGCGACCCCGGAGTCCGGCACCCCGGCCGCCATCGGCTACGCCGAAGCGTCCGGCATCCCCTTCGGTGCCGGTCTTGTGAAGAACGCATACGTCGGCCGTACGTTCATCCAGCCCTCCCAGACGATCCGCCAGCTCGGCATCCGGCTGAAGCTGAATCCGCTGAAGGAAGTCATCAAGGGCAAGCGCCTGGTCGTCGTCGACGACTCGATCGTGCGCGGCAACACCCAGCGGGCCCTGGTCCGCATGCTCCGCGAGGCGGGCGCCGCCGAGGTCCACATCCGGATCTCCTCGCCGCCCGTGAAGTGGCCCTGCTTCTTCGGCATCGACTTCGCCACCCGCGCCGAGCTCATCGCCAACGGCATGACCATCGACGAGATCGGCACCTCGCTGGGCGCCGACTCCCTGGCGTACATCTCCCTCGACGGCATGATCGAGGCGACCACCATCGCCAAGCCGAACCTCTGCCGCGCCTGCTTCGACGGCGAGTACCCGATGGAGCTCCCGGACCCCGAGCTGCTGGGCAAGCAGCTCCTGGAGACCGAGCTGGCCGCGGGGCCCGCCGCCACGGCCGCGGCCGACGCGATCCGTCGCCCGTAAGCCACGTAGAACCCAACCCGAAAGATCCCAGGCAATGTCTGAGACTCATGCTGCTTCCGGTGCTTCCTACGCGGCTGCCGGCGTCGACATCGAAGCGGGCGACCGCGCCGTCGAGCTGATGAAGGAGTGGGTGAAGAAGACGCAGCGCCCCGAGGTCCTCGGCGGCCTCGGCGGTTTCGCCGGCCTCTTCGACGCCTCCGCCCTCAAGCGCTACGAGCGTCCGCTGCTCGCGTCCGCCACCGACGGCGTCGGCACCAAGGTCGACATCGCGCGCCAGATGGGCGTCTACGACACCATCGGCCACGACCTGGTCGCCATGGTGATGGACGACATCGTGGTGTGCGGCGCCGAGCCGCTGTTCATGACCGACTACATCTGCGTCGGCAAGGTCCACCCCGAGCGGGTGGCCGCCATCGTGAAGGGCATCGCCGAGGGCTGCGTCCTCGCCGGCACCGCTCTGGTCGGCGGCGAGACCGCCGAGCACCCCGGTCTGCTCGGCCCGGACGACTTCGACGTGGCCGGCGCCGGCACGGGCGTGGTGGAGGCCGACCGGCTGCTCGGCCCGGATCGTATCCGTACGGGTGACGCGGTGATCGCCATGGCGGCCTCCGGCCTTCACTCGAACGGGTACTCGCTCGTCCGGCATGTCCTGCTGGACCGCGCGGGCATGGCGCTGGACACCCAGGTCGCCGAGTTCGGCCGCACCCTCGGTGAGGAGCTCCTGGAGCCCACCAAGATCTACTCGCTGGACTGCCTGGCGCTGACCCGGACGACGGATGTGCACGCGTTCAGCCATGTCACCGGCGGTGGACTGGCGGCCAACCTCGCCCGTGTCATCCCGGACGGCCTGCACGCGATCGTCGACCGCTCCACCTGGACCCCGGCCCCGGTGTTCGACCTCGTCGGCAAGACCGGCGACGTCGAGCTGCTGGAGCTGGAGAAGACCCTCAACATGGGCGTCGGCATGATCGCGATCATCCCGGAGGAAGCGTCGGACGTGGCCCTGGCGACCCTGGCCGACCGCGGTGTCGAGGCATGGGTGGCCGGCGAGATCACGGACCGCGGCGACCACGCCACGGGTGCGGAGCTGGTCGGCGCGTATGCACACTGACTGAGTCCCGGTCGGCGCTTGCGAAAGCAGCGCAAAACCCGGTCCTACGGGTAACCGCTCAGGACCGGGTCAGGCACTGCTCGACAGTCAAGCGCCGCGGCGTTGTTGCGACGCGGGACCGGACTCGTCGTCCTCGTCCTCGTCGTTATAGAGATCCGCGTACTGGGCGTACGGGTCATCTTCCTCGTCATCGTCCTCGAACGGCTCGCCATTCGGCGGCTGTTGCGAAGTCGAAGCGCCCAGCTCGTTGGCCAGACGCGACAGGTCAG
Organism: Streptomyces sp. NBC_00457; assembly: GCF_036014015.1. Taxonomy (NCBI): domain Bacteria; kingdom Bacillati; phylum Actinomycetota; class Actinomycetes; order Kitasatosporales; family Streptomycetaceae; genus Streptomyces; species Streptomyces sp. NBC_00457. The sequence continues at coordinate 5,753,152 of NZ_CP107905.1, forward strand.
TCCCGCCGCTGTTGTACTTCAGCTGGCGGGCGACCTTCGTCTGCTTGGCCTTGGCCCGGCCGCGCCCCATGGCTCGACCCCCTCGGTGACGGGGCTCGACGGCCCCAGAGTCTCGACACGCGTTCATGATCTGGAACGGACTCTCCGTGGAGAGGCCGGTCCGTAGGGCTTCCACGGTACCTGAGCCCGCGCCCATACGGTACGTCGCCCGCAGCAGCCGCGTGTGCACAGGACCTTTGAGGCGCCCCGTCCTCGCTGGTCAACCGCGATTTTAACCACTTCCTGGCGGTCGACCCGCCGATGGAAGTGAGAGTTCTCTCTAAGTGCCCACCGGCGGGTACCGGCCAAACCTCCCGGACCGGTCCGGGCGCACTCACCGTCCGCGCGCCGCCGCCTCGTGCATCCGCTGCTCGGCGATCCGGTCGGCCGCGGCGGCCGGCGGAATGCCGTCCGCCTTCGCACGTGCGAATATTGCCAGCGTGGTGTCGTAGATCTTCGCCGCCTTCGCCTTGCACCGCTCGAAGTCGAAGCCGTGCAGCTCGTCGGCGACCTGGATGACACCGCCCGCGTTCACCACGTAGTCGGGCGCGTACAGGATGTGGCGGTCGGCCAGGTCCTTCTCGACGCCCGGGTGGGCCAGCTGGTTGTTGGCGGCGCCGCACACGATCTCGGCGGTGAGCACGGGCACGGTGTCGTCGTTCAGCGCGCCGCCCAGCGCGCAGGGGGCGTAGATGCCGAGCCCGTCGACGCGGATCAGCGCCTCGGTGTCCGGAACGGCCAGCACGGTGTCGTACCGCTCGGTCACCTGCCGTACGGCCTCCTCGCGCACGTCGGTCACGAAGACCTCGGCGCCCTCCGCGACCAGGTGCTCCACCAGGTGGCGGCCGACCTTGCCGACGCCCGCGATGCCGATGCGCCTGGCCCGCAGCGAGGGGTCGCCCCACAGATGCTGGGCGCTGGCCCGCATGCCCTGGTAGACGCCGTACGCGGTGAGGACGGAGGAGTCGCCGGCGCCGCCGTTCTCGGGCGAGCGGCCGGTGGTCCAGGGGCATGCGCGGTGGACGACGTCCATGTCGGCGACGTAGGTGCCGACGTCGCACGCGGTGACGTACCGGCCGCCGAGCGAGGCCACGAAACGCCCGTAGGCGAGCAGCAGTTCCTCGGTCTTGTCGCGCTCCGGGTCACCGATGATCACGGCCTTGCCGCCGCCGTGGTCGAGCCCGGCCATGGCGTTCTTGTACGACATGCCGCGCGAGAGGTTGAGCGCGTCGGCGACGGCCTCCTCCTCGCTGGCGTACGGGTAGAAGCGCGTACCGCCGAGTGCGGGGCCCAGGGCGGTGGAGTGGATGGCGATGACGGCCTTGAGGCCGCTGGCTCGGTCCTGGCAGAGCACGACTTGCTCATGACCCCCCTGATCCGAATGGAACAGGGTGTGCAGTACATCAGCAGGCGCGCCGGTTACGTCGGTCACGGTGGTGACTCCTGGGTAAGTAGCGGCGGTTGGGACGAGCTCCCGTAAGGGTGGCGGGAGGCAGCTAGCACGAGATTAGAGCCTGTACGCCCCGCCGACCGCGACGTGCTCAGGATCACCTACTGCCGGAGTACGCCCGTGCGACGATTTGCATAGTTTTCCCGCACGTTTGTGAGCGGGTTTCGCAGGTTTTCCTGGCAGAGGGCGGGGGAGGGAGCAGGCGTGCCCAAGGTGTCCTCGCTGATCGTCCCGTACGCGACCTATCTGCGTGTGTACGAACCGCTGGCCGCCTTCCCGAAGCGGGAGCGCGACCACTGGGAGCGGTACGCCCGGCGCCCCGACCGTCCCACGTACCAGGACGAACTCCGCCGCGCGCTGGCCGACTTGCTGCCCACGCCGCCCGTCCCGGTACCGGTGCACGAGAGCCGTGACGCCTTCGTGCTCGAGGTCGACGGAGTGGTCTGCGTCTGCCCCTGGCGCACCCGGCTGCGCGGCTGGCAGGCGCTCGGCGATCTCGCCGAGGAGCTGCCGCCGCCCGTCCTGGACGCGGTGCTGCCGCCCGTCGTACGGCGCCAGGCGGCCCAGGACTACGAGCGCTGGCTGGCCCGCAACCCCGACGCCCGGCCGTGGATCCGCACCTCGACCTGGCAGGTGCCGCTGCACTGGTTCGTGCTGGTCGCGGACGAGGAGCGGCGTTTCGACAAGGGCTCCGGCGACGCTCCGCCGATGCTGCGCTACCGGACGCCGATGGTGCAGGCCCGGCGGCGGGTGGCGCGGGCGCTCAGGACCCTGAAGGACACCATCGACGAGGGGCCGCTGATCGACGGCCTGCTGGACGTGGGGCGCTGGCTGGAGGAGTTCCATCCGCGCTCGCTGGTCGAGCTGGACTACGGCGGCCTGGTGCACACCCTGCCGCCCGGCGAGCTGGAGGACGACCATTCGGCCGCCGACGTGGCCGAGGGGATCGCGGCGCTGCGTGAGGGGGACGGCGAGGCGGCGGGCGAGGCGTACGGCCGGCTCGTGGAGCGGTGGCGGTCGGTGCGGGACCGGCGGTCGGCGAACTGACATCCGGAGTTTGATCGTCGTTCGGCGATATGACGCCTGACCTGCGGTCGGGGAACTGACGTTTGACCTGACGCCCGTTTTGGGGTTTCGTCCTCGTCCTGAGGTTCCTGAGGTTTCGTCAACATGGGGCGTTGGTCACGATCCGGGCTTATGTCTCAAGCGTGACGGACCGCACGTACGCGGCCCTTGCCTCCCTTGCCCCTCCTCATGTCAAAATAGGACAAGGAGTCCGGGGAGGACTCCTCCGCCCTACTGTGCTCCACTGTGGGCGGAATCTCAGCATTGCCTGCTTTGGGGGGTCTTGTGACTCCTGATCGCCCTGTGACTGATCGTCACAACGGCGTGACTGTCCGCTATGGCATGGTCCATCGGCTTCCGTCGCCGATGAACACCTGGGGGGCAATTCCATCGGTTTGGCCGACGCGGCTGGACAGATGGTGTAGTTGTAGTGCCGAGGACAAGCCGTTCGTCCTATAACCGACTCGACCCGCGTCCGCCATTTCGGGCAACGCGGGTCAAGGTGCAGAATTTAGAGGAAAGAACCGAGAAGGTTCGGTTCTCCCGAGGAGGCCGCTCATGACCGCTCGCACCCCTGATGCCGAGCCGCTGCTGACCCCGGCTGAGGTCGCCACCATGTTCCGTGTGGACCCGAAGACGGTCACGCGGTGGGCGAAGGCCGGGAAGCTTACATCGATCCGCACGCTCGGCGGGCACCGCCGCTACCGCGAGGCGGAGGTCCGTGCTCTGCTGGCGGGCATTCCGCAGCAGCGCAGCGAAGCCTGACAACTGAATAAACCGGGCAAACCGGCTGGTCCCCCACTGGCCGAGGCGTTCGGAAACCTAGCTCCACACGACGCGGGTTCTGCCCCAACGGAGCCCACGCCCGAGCTCTACAGAGCTTTTGAAGCACATCACAGGGTGCGTCGTCGATCGCGCTGGACTCCGCCGGGTCCAGCGCGATCTTTTTTGTGCCCTGTCGTGGCTGGTCCGGCCGGCTCTGTGAGTGGCCTTGTCGGAGTCTGGGGAGGGCTGTCGGATCTCCTGTGTGCTGGCTCGGGGAGATGCCTCAGGCAGGTGCAATTGCACATATTAAATTGAACAGTTGTAGGAACCGGGTAAGAACCGAGGTTTGAAAAACTCACCCGGTGACACCCGTCACATGCCAGAGTCCTTGTCGCCCCTGTCTCCCGTGCGCTATTGAGCGCCGGGCGCTCGTCATGCGGGCGTGGTGCTCTCGTCCTCCACGGCCTCCTGCGGATCCCGGGCGGTCCGTGGGGCCGTGTCCATGGCCAGCCGCAGAAGATGGTGGCAGATCGGGCAGTGGCGCGTCAGATGGCGATAGGAAGAGGCGGCCGCCAGATGTGCACGAAGCAACGCCCGCGTCTCATGCCTGACCGATGCCGCCATACCCCACCTCCACACGACCGCCCGGGAAGCACCCTTGGTCTCTGGGTACCGAGGGATGGACACGCCGTCAAGACGGCGTGAGGGGGCGCCGGGAAGCAGGGCGGGAGCGCAGCGGCCCCGGCTCCAAAGACGCAGGCTCCGTGCGCACGAAGAAGGCCCGCACCTTGACGGGTGCGGGCCTTCATCTTTCTCGCTGCGGTCCTGACGGGATTTGAACCCGCGGCCTCCACCTTGACAGGGTGGCGAGCACTCCAAACTGCTCCACAGGACCTGGTTTCGCGGCACTTGGTGGTGCGTTGTGCTGCGAGAAGAGACTGTACAGGAGGGGCGCCGCCTGGTCGAACTCACTTAGGGTGCGGGGCCGGTTACGGTGCCGCCGCGTCGATCGCCTTCACGATGCGCTTGTCGGAGACGGGGTACGCCGTGCCGAGCGCGTGGGCGAAGTAGCTGACCCGGAGCTCCTCGATCATCCAGCGGATGTCCAGGACGGAGGAAGGCACCGGCCGGCCCTGCGGCATCTGCTCCAGCAGCCACGCGTACTCGTCCCGCATCTCGTGGACCTTCTCCATACGCGTGGTGTCCCGCTGGACGTTCGTCGGCATCTGCTGGAGTCGGCGGTCCGCGGCCACCAGATACCGCATCAGATCCGGCAGCCGCCGCGTCCCCGCCTCCGTCACGAACCCCGGCTTCACGAGGCCGTCCAGCTGCGCCCGTACGTCCGCCAGGTTCGGCAGCAGCGCGGGGCTCCGTACGGCCTTCAGACGGCGCTCACAGGCCTGCCACGCGGCGAGGACCTGCTGCACCTGGTCCACCGTACGGACCGTCGTGTCGACGATCTCGGCGCGGACCTTGTCGTAGAGCTTCCGGTACGACTCCTCGTCCCAGACCGGCCCGCCGAAGTCGCCGATCAGCTTGTCCGCCGCAGCCATTGCGCAGTCGTCGAACAGGGCCTGGATGGAGCCGTGCGGATTGGCGGACAGGGCGAGCTTCTGGGCGTTCGTCAGCTTCTCGGACGCGAACTTCGCCGGGTTCACCGGGATGTTGCGGAGGATCAGCCGCCGCGTGCCCTTCCACATGGCCTGCTGCTGCTCCGCCTCCGTGTCGAAGAGGCGTACGGAGACGGTGTCGCCGTCGTCCACCAGCGCCGGGTACGCCTTCACGGGCTGCCCCGCCCGCCGGGTCTCGAAGACGCGGGTGAGGGAGCCGATCGTCCAGTCGGTCAGGCCCTTGCGTTCCAGGGACTCGCCGCCCTGGCGTTCGGCCGTGGCCGCCGCGGCCTGCGAGAGGGCTTTCCTCGCCTTCGGCTTCAGCTGGAGCTTCAGGGCCTCCAGATCCTTGTCCTCGGCCAGCTTGCGGCGCCGCTCGTCGACGATCCGGAAGGTGATGCGGAGGTGGTCGGGGACCTTGGACCAGTCGAAGTCGTCCGCGGTGAACGGGACGCCCACCATGCGCTTCAGCTCGCGGGCCATGGTGGTGGTGAGGGGCTCCTGGAGCGGGATGGCCGTGTCCAGGAAGCGCTTCGCGAAGTTCGGCGCCGGTACGTAGTTGCGGCGGATCGGCTTCGGGAGGGAGCGGATCAGCTCGGTGACGACTTCCTCCCGCAACCCCGGGATCTGCCAGTCGAAGCCCTCGTCCGTGACCTGGTTCAGGACCTGGAGCGGGACGTGGACGGTCACACCGTCAGCGTCCGCGCCCGGCTCGAACTGGTACGTCACCCGGAACTTCAGGTTCCCCTGCCGCCAGGAGTCCGGATAGTCGGCCTTGGTGACCGCCTCCGCGGACTCCCGGATGAGCATCTCGCGCTCGAAGTCGAGGAAGTCGGGCTGCTCGTGCCGCTTGTGCTTCCACCAGGAGTCGAAGTGGGCGCCGGAGACGACATGTTCGGGGACCCTCTCGTCGTAGAAGTCGAAGAGCGTCTCGTCGTCGACGAGGATGTTCCGGCGCCGGGCGCGGTGCTCCAGCTCCTCGACCTCGCTGAGGAGCTTGCGGTTGTCGGCGAAGAACTTGTGGTGCGTGCGCCAGTCGCCCTCGACGAGCGCGTTGCGGATGAACAGCTCGCGGGACGCCTCCGGGTCGATCCGGCCGTAGTTGACCTTGCGGTCGGCGATGATCGGGACGCCGTAGAGCGTGACCTTCTCGTACGCCATCACCGCGGCCTGGTCCTTCTCCCAGTGCGGTTCGCTGTACGTCCGCTTGAGCAGGTGCTCGGCGAGGGGTTCGACCCACTCGGGCTCGATGCGGGCGTTGACGCGGGCCCAGAGACGGGAGGTCTCCACCAGTTCGGCGGACATCACGAAACGCGGGGGCTTCTTGAAGAGGGCCGAGCCCGGGAAGATCGCGAACTTGGCGCTCCGGGCGCCGAGATATTCGTTCTTGGCTGTGTTTCTCCCGCCCTCCCCCCCGGCGTCCTTCACATCCTTCATGCCGATGTGGGAGAGCAGCCCCGCGAGGAGGGAGACGTGGACCCTCTGCTCGGGCGCGTCCTCCTCGTTCAGATGGATGCCCATCTGCTTCGCGACCGTTCTCAACTGCGTATAGATGTCCTGCCATTCGCGGATGCGCAGGAAGTTCAGGTACTCCTGCTTGCACATCCGGCGGAAGGACGACGAGCCGCGTTCCTTCTGCTGCTCGCGGATGTACCGCCACAGGTTGAGATAGGCGAGGAAGTCGCTGGTCTCGTCCTTGAAGCGGGCGTGCTGCTGGTCGGCCTGCGTCTGCTTGTCGGCCGGGCGCTCGCGCGGGTCCTGGATGGACAGGGCGGCGGCTATGACCATGACCTCGCGGACACAGCCGTTCTTGTCGGCCTCCAGGACCATGCGGGCCAGGCGGGGGTCGACGGGCAGCTGGGCGAGCTTGCGGCCGGTGTCGGTGAGGCGCTTGCGCGAGTCCTTCTGCGTGGGGTCCAACGCGCCCAGTTCCTGGAGGAGTTGGACGCCGTCGCGGATGTTGCGGTGGTCCGGCGGGTCGATGAAGGGGAACTTCTCGATCTCGCCCAGTCCGGCGGCGGTCATCTGCAGGATGACGGACGCGAGGTTCGTACGCAGGATCTCCGCGTCCGTGAATTCCGAGCGGGCCTCGAAGTCGTCCTCGCTGTAGAGGCGGATGCAGATGCCGTCGGACGTACGGCCGCAGCGGCCCTTGCGCTGGTTGGCGCTGGCCTGGGAGATCGGCTCGATGGGGAGCCGCTGCACCTTCGTGCGATGGCTGTACCGGCTGATCCGGGCGAAGCCGGGGTCGATGACGTACTTGATGCCCGGGACGGTGAGGGAGGTCTCGGCGACGTTCGTCGCCAGAACGATCCTGCGGCCGGTGTGCGGCTGGAAGACGCGATGCTGCTCGGCGTGGGACAGCCGGGCGTAGAGGGGGAGTACCTCCGTGAACCGGTAGTTCTTCTTCACGAGCGCGTCCGCGGTGTCGCGGATCTCCCTCTCCCCCGAGAGAAAGACGAGGATGTCGCCCTTGCCTTCCCCCTGAAGCTCCTCGACGGCATCACAGATCGCGGTGATCTGGTCGCGGTCGGAGTCGTCGCCCTCTTCTTCCAGGAGCGGCCGGTAACGCACCTCGACGGGATACGTACGCCCGCTGACCTCGATGATCGGGGCGTCGCCGAAGTGCCGGGAGAAGCGCTCGGGGTCGATGGTGGCCGAGGTGATGACGACCTTGAGATCGGGCCGCTTCGGCAGCAACTGCGCGAGATACCCGAGCAGGAAGTCGATGTTGAGAGACCGCTCGTGGGCCTCGTCGATGATGATCGTGTCGTAGGCGCGCAGCTCGCGGTCGGTCTGGATCTCGGCGAGCAGGATGCCGTCGGTCATCAGCTTGATGAAGGTGGCGTCCGGGTTGACCTGGTCGGTGAACCGCACCTTCCAGCCGACGGCCTCGCCGAGCGGGGTGTCCAGCTCTTCCGCCACCCGCTCGGCGACGGTACGGGCGGCGATCCGCCGGGGCTGCGTGTGCCCGATCATGCCGCGCACGCCCCGGCCGAGCTCCATGCAGATCTTCGGGATCTGCGTGGTCTTCCCGGAGCCGGTCTCACCGGCGACGATCACGACCTGGTGGTCGCGGATGGCGTCGGCGATGTCGTCGCGCTTCTGGCTGACGGGAAGCTGCGGGGGGTAGGTGACGGCGGGTACCCGGGCCCGCCGCTCGCCCATCCGCTGTTCGGCCTTGGCGACCTCGGCCTCGATCTCGGTGAGAACGGCGGCGCGGGCCTCCGTCTTGCGGATCTTGCGGGCACCTTCGAGCCGCCGGCCGAGCCGGTGCGCGTCGCGCAGCGAGAGTTCGGCCAGACGGGGGGCGAGGGCGCCGAGGGCGGGGGAGCCGGGGGCGGGGTGCGTAGACATACGCGGTCCAGGATCTCATCCCGGGGAAATCGATGGCGAACGCTTTTGCCGTCGGCGGACCGGTCACAGAGAGTGGCCCGAGAATGATCAAGGGCCCCGCTCACTGAGCGGGGCCCTTGGGCTGTGGCTGGGGCCGGGGTCGAACCGGCGACCTATCGCTTTTCAGGCGATCGCTCGTACCAACTGAGCTACCCAGCCACGAGATTCCAAAAAGGAACCTCAGCGGTCCTGACGGGATTTGAACCCGCGGCCTCCACCTTGACAGGGTGGCGAGCACTCCAAACTGCTCCACAGGACCATGCGATGCGTACGACAGTGTCGCACACGGTGTTACGTGCCCCCAACGGGATTAGTGCAGCCGCGACACGTCCGCGAAAGTCATCATCCCGTCGTGAGCTGACGCTCACCGCGACTGTCGGACTGCCTCGCCGTCGTCGCCGGACTGGTGATTCCCAGTGACCGGTTGGAGGCTGGCTGGCGGGCCGATGTCGCTGGAAAAGCGTATCAGACCTCGGGGCGTGCTCTGCGCGCGTGCCGGGCGGCCCCACGGCGTCCCTGGACAGGGGGTTCGAAGGTCGAGCGGTCAGTGGATCTGCTGCCTGATCATGCTGCTGTACGCCGTCGAGGCGGCGGGTGGACTGCGATGAGTACCCTCTGGCAGCCGTTGAAGGGCTGCCGGACGGGGCCGGGCGGAGGCCTTGGCCTGGAGGTGTGGGTCCGCCGGGGATGTGCCGTAAGGGTTGCGGCGGTCGCAGCGTATGCCGGTCCGGGTGGAGGCGCACGGTGAGCTGGGTGTCCCGGCGGGCGCGGCGGAACGGCCCGTATCGAGGTCCGTGAGCGCGGTGAGAATGTGCCGGGCAGTCCTGGGCCTGGCGCAGGAGGTTGTCCTGCCGACGGGCCAGGTCGGCGAGTGTGTGCTGCGGTGGCAGGGCGTGCGGCCCGGCGGTCGTTCGTTGGCGTGCGTCGCTACTTCTTCCTGCGCTTGGACGGTTGCGCAGGCTCCGGGGTCGGCGTCCTGGGCGTGGTGCGCAGCATGACTGTGTAGTTGCGGTGCACGAAGAGCTTGTCGATCTCCGGGACGCTGGAGGAGCCCACACCGCAGCAGGCGTAATGGATGGTCAGCGGTGGGGCGTCGTCTTCCTGGTTTTGGCGGGCCGTGGCAAGTGCCTGCACTTTGTCCTGCAGAGTGCCCCCCTCGACCGAGGTCGCGCCCTCGGCCAGATGCCTGGCCTCCAGCGGCATCAGCTTGTAGTTGATGACCTCCTCGCCCGGGCCGAAGGTCTTGGGATAGCCGGGAGGCAGGGGTTTGCGCTTGTTGGTGGGGCCGACCAGTTCGAGGTCGTCCGCCGTCGGCGGAGTACCGGACTCCACGAGCTTGGCCACCTCGTTCTCCAGCCATGCGCCGGGCGGAGCGTAGACGACGAGTTCGATGCCCTCGGGCACGGTGAAGGTGGCCTTGAGCGCGCGGCTGCGCGGGTTGTCGGGATTCCTGGGCAGGCGCTGGTTGTCGCCGAACCGCCCGTGTCCGCTGAGCACGGCCACGTCCTGGTCCTGGGAGGTGTCGTCCGGCATCCGCTGCACGGGCATCGCCCCGCCGGCGAGTATCCGGCAGACTGCGGCGTTGCCGGCGGAGCGCTGAAGCCCCATCAGGGCACTGGTCCCCTGTGCTGCTGCGGATGACGTGAGCGCGGTGGGAGAGGCCGGACGTGGGGTCGCGTGGGGCCGGTGGCCTTCCTGCGCCTCTTCATGCGCGCGCATCAGTCACTCCCCTTCGGTACGAGATCCACACGAGCACGGTGGAGTGGCGATGTTAGGGGGGCGCGCCCGGCGACAGCAGAGCACCACGGGCACACTCGGGGGCAACGCGACCTGCCCCTCGGGCTCCACCAAGCCTGGGGCCGCTTGTGCCGCAGTGGTCGCCGGAGCCGGCGGTCCACCATGCGCCGGAGCAAACGAGCGCAACCCGAGACGGCGGATGAGGAACCGTAAAACCCGCACCTGCCAGACGATCTACGCCCCAGACTGCCGCCTTGCTGAGCAGCCCCGGCGTCAGGCCGGCCGGATCCGGTCCCGTACCTCCGGCCGCGCCTCGAACCCGGCCGCCTTGTACGTGGCGACGCCGCCGACGTTGGAACTCGGCGTGCAGACACGTGCGCTCGACGAGCCCATCTCCCGCAGCGCGGCCGCCCCGGCCACGGTGATCGCCCGACCGTAGCCGCGACCACGGTGGTCCTCGTGGACGCCCATCGGCTCGACCAGCCCCGGCTTCCCCGGGCCGGCCGACCACACCGTCACCACCGCCGCCATGCTGCCCTGGTCGTCATAAGCGCCCAGGCAGCGGGCGTCGGGGTAGAACGGTCCCGCCGACATCGCGTGCCAGTACTCGCGCGTAGGCCGCGCAGTGTTGAACGCCGACCGCAGGACGTCGGCGAAGTCCTGCGCCTGCTCCGGGCCGATCGACTTGATCCGCACGCCCGGGTCCTCCACCGCCTCGGTGAGGTCGCGGAAGAGCGGCGTCCACGGCTCGTCGACGCCCCAGCCCTCCTTGCTCAGCAGGTCGTGGAGCAGCAGGCCCGGCGGCGCCTCGATGGACACCGTTCCTTCCGGCAGCACGCCGCGCTCAGGCAGCGAGAAGTCCTCGACAAGCCGCCGTGCCAAGTCCTCATCCTGGAAAGCGTCCGGAGCGACCGTCATCCGCAGCAGTGTCGGCGAGTCGAGCATCCCGACCGCGAGAATCCGCCCGTCCCGACTCCAGGTCCGGACCACCGCGGCTGTCTCGGCCGTTCCGAACCGGTAGTTCCAGCCGATGTCCCCGGAATGCAACTGCATCGGCGCTTCGTCGTACTGCCACTCCCGCAGCGCGGCCATGGCCTCGCGTACCCCGTCGACGGTCGGCGTACCCAGCGCAATCGTCATAGCCGGGATCAGACACGCCATCCCGAAGGTCCGCAACCGATTAACCGGGCCGACCGCCGCTCCCGCGACGGCCCGACAGAGCTTCTGTCCGCGAGAAATCGCAAAACGTCAACTCCGCTTGACTGTGTCACTGGTTCGGGCGTATCGGGGTGGGCCGTGCTTAGCGGGTGCATCTCCCGAAAAGAATCATTTCGACAACACGCTGCCGAAAGGACCAATACATGCGCTGCGCCACTGTCTTCATGTTCGCCGCCGCCGGTGCGCTGCTCGCGGCAAGCGCCGCCACCGGCACGGCTGCCGCGGCGGAGCAGGGAGATGTGGTGGTGTTCACCACCGAGGCGACGCCGCTGACTGTTTATCGCGATCCGCAAGGGTGCCAGAAGCTTCCGCCCGACGCGCATGTGCTGACGAACCACGCCGATCGTCCGGTCACCGTCCACGCCGACCCGTTCTGTCTGACCCCCGGCCTCGCCGTGGAGCCCGGACACGGCTCGCACGTGGCGCCCGGCAGCGGCAGTTTCTCCGCCTGAGCCCCTCCTGTTTCCGCTCACCCCCACACCCTCAGGAGAACGTACGCACATGGCCACCGATCTCGTCGTCATCGGGCTGGGGCATGTCGGGCTGCCGCTGTCCAGAGCCGCCGTCTCGGCAGGTCTGGCGACCGTGGGGTACGACGTGTCCGGCACGGTGGTGTCGGGACTCGCCGCAGGACGCTCCCATGTCGGCGGCGTCTTGGACGCCGAGGTCGCGGTCATGCTGGACGCGGGCTTTCATGCCACGACCGACCCAGCGGTGCTGGACGGCGCGCAGACCGTGGTGATCTGTGTGCCGACCGGACTCACACCGGAAGGCTTACCCGACCTGTCCGCGGTCGAGGACGCAGCCCGGGTCGTCGCCGCCCGGCTGCGCCCCGGCATGCTCGTCGTCCTGGAGTCCACCAGCTATCCCGGCACCACGGAGGACGTCGTGCGGCCGCTGCTGGAGCACGGCAGCGGGCTGCAGGCGGGCGAGGACTTCCACCTGGCCTATTCGCCGCAGCGCATCGACCCCGGCAACGAGACGTGGACCATCCGCAACACGCCCAAGGTCGTGAGCGGTTGCAGCGCTCTGTGCGCCAAGTACGCCGTCGCGTTCTACTCCCGGTTCGTGGACCACCTCGTCGTGGCTCGCGGTACGCGGGAGGCGGAGATGGCCAAACTCCTGGAAAACACCTACCGGTACGTCAACATGGCCCTGGTCGACGAAGTGGCACTGTTCTGCCACGAGACCGGCATCGACATCTGGGACGTGCTGCACTGCGCCGCATCCAAGCCGTTCGGCTTCGCACCCTTCAGGCCCGGACCCGGCGTCGGCGGACACTGCATTCCCGTCGACCCCCGCTATCTCGCCGCGCGGGCCGAATCCCAGGGCTTCGCCTTCCGCACGCTGGCAGCCGCCCACGAGGTCCTCGGCCGTATGCCGAACCATGTCGTGGACCGGGCGTTGGCCCTGCTCACCGACGTCCGGGGCGGCCCTGAGGGCGCTCGCGCCCTGCTGCTCGGCATCACCTACAAAGCGGATGTGGCCGACGTCCGGGAGACGCCGGCGCACCCCGTGGCGGCAGGACTGCTCGCTGCCGGTGCCGAGGTGTCCTACCACGACCCGTACATAGCCGAGTTCACTGTCGGCGGACGGTCGTTGCCGCGCACCGAAAACCTCCAGGAAGCCATGGCCCAGGCCGATGTGGCGATCCTGTTGCAGGACCACGCCTGTTACGCCAGGGAAGCACTGGGCCAGGCTCGCTGCGCCCTGCTCGACACCCGCGGCAAAGCCGTGGGCAGCCGGGTCACCCTTCTCTGATCCCCGCGCCGGCCTGAGCCGGTGCCTCCTCGCGCCGGCCTGAGCCGGCGTCTCCCCCTGCCGGCCGTCGCCGGCCCCAGAGCCCGCGCAGCGGTACCGCCCTGCGCGGTCGCGGCCCTGCCCAGGTGCCGCGGTCCGTCATCCACCCGACACCACTCGACACCATCGGACACCGTCCGAGACTAGGAGAGACACATGAGCACCGCTGTCGCCAACGACCGTCTGGTGAAGCGCTTCGAGAAGTGGGACACCGACGGCAACGGCGTCCTGGAGGCGAGCGACTTCCAGGGCGAGGCCGCCCGGATCGCCCAGAACCTCGGCAAGAGCGCCGAATCCCCGGAAGCGCAGGAGCTCCACAGCGCGTTCCAGGGGCTGTACCAGCATCTGGCCCAGAAGGCCGGCGTCCCGGCCGGTGGCGCCATCAGCCGGGAGCAGTTCCTCGACGCCACGGGGGAGATGCTGTTCAAGGAGGGTGAGGCGAGCTTCAACCGCGCGCTCTCTCCCGTCGTGAAGGCGCTGATCCGCCTGTGCGACGACAACCACGACGGCGAGATCGACGCCCGTGAGTTCCAGGCCTGGCTGTCCGCCGTCGGCGTGCCGGCCTCCCAGGCCGGGAAGATGTTCCAGAAGGTGGACACGAACGGCGACGGAAGGCTGTCCGAGGACGAACTGCTGCAGGTCGTCCGTGACTTCCACTTCGGTCGCCTGGAGGTCGACCTGCTCGGCTGACCTGCCCGAAGCGGCAGCTGTGACCCGGGTGGGCAACCACCCGGGTTCCACGGCCAGATGCCCTTCAGGCACCGGGCGGCGCGGGAACCGTGCCGTGGTTCCCGGGCCGGCCCTGGACGAAGGTGACGGTGGTCTCCGGCCCGAGGCCAAGGTCCCGGCCGCTGACCGGACGCGCCGCGTGGATCAGGATGTTGTAGTGGTTCGGCAGGTGGCAGGCGTCGAAGCCGAGCACCGTGCCGACGGTCGTGTCCCCGATCCGCACCAGGTCACCCCGGTCGATCACACCACCGCACAACAGCTCGGCGAAGCCCAGGAAACCCACCCGGTCGATCCGGGCGCCCGGGCGCGGGTCCCACTGGTCGGTGGTGACCAGTTCGTGCACCTCGCCCCGGCGCACGCAACGTGCCGCGTGCTCCTCAAGCCGCATGCCGCGGTCCGTGCGGCGGTGCACGAGCACCTTGACCAGTGATCCGCGCACCACACGCTTCGGGCCGTCCTCCGCCGGATTCACCGGTCCGCGTCCGCTGCGGTCGTATCCAACGCGGGCCGGGCGCAGCGGTAGGCCGCCTCCACCAGTTCCAGCGCGGCCAGGCCGCCGTGCGCCCCCGGGCCGGCCGGGGCACCGGTACGGACCAGCGTGGCGAACTCGGTGAGGATCGCCTCGTACTCGTGCCACAGCGATGCCTTGAAGCCGGTGTGTCCGGCCAGCATGTCGGCGTGCAGCACCTCTCCGCCGGCCAGCTCCACCTCGATGTCCTTGCGTTCTCCCGGGTACGACCAGTCCAGCTCGACCGAGGCCGTGGTTCCCGTACGGCCCCGCAGGCGGATCACCGCCTGACGGTCGACGCCGGAGCCGTCGCGGTGGATCTCGCAGCCGGTGACGGCGAGTTCACCGAGCAGGAGCCGCACCAGGTCTAGGGCGTTGGGGCCGTTGTCCGCCACACAGCCGCCGCCGCAGCGGGCCGGGTCCAGGTACCAGTCCTCGCCGCCGAGATGCTCCTCGATGCGCTCCAGATAGCGCACCCGGACGGATCGGATCTCCCGGCCCGTCGTCCGGCGTGCCAGTGCGCGGACGGCTTCGTTGTAGCGGCGGTGGAACGCCGTCATCAGCGGGACTTCGTAGCGCCGCGCCAGATCCACCAGCGCGGACCCCTCGGCCGCGGTCAGGGCGAGGGGCTTCTCGACACAGACGGCGACGCCGGCGGCCAGGGCGTCCCGGCACAGGGGCAGGTGAACGTCGTTGGGCACGGCCACGACGAGGGCGTCCGGTCGTGCCCGGTCCAGCAGCGTGCGGTGGTCGCTGAAGCGTGCCACCGGGCCGGGGAACTGCTCCAGGGTCTGGGCGCGGGCGTCGCACACGGCGGTCAGCCGCCACTCGGGCAGCCGTTCCGCGGCGGCCAGGTAGTAGGGGGAGATGGCGCCGAGACCTACGACGCCGAGCCGCAAGGGTCCGGTCATCGCGGACTCCCGGGACCGCCGAGGAGACCGAGGGCGGTCAGTTCCGCGTGGAGGTGCGGGGGCAGGGGGATGCCGTGGCGGCGGCGCTCGGTGGCGAGTTCCGCCTCCCGCCAGCCCGGATAGCGCACCGGCTCGCCGCCGGGTACCGGTGGGCAGTCGACGAGTGCGCCGAACAGGGACCGGGTCGCGGCGGCCACGTCCGCGCCGGGGCGCAGCACCTCCGGGGCGATGGCGAGGAGGAAGAAGCCGATGCCGTCGTCGCTGCCGTGCGGCCGACCGTCGCCTTCCAGTGCGGCGGGCGCGGGGCCCACGGCCGCGCCGGACACGACGGCGGCCAGCAGTTCCACGGCGATGCCGAGCCCGTAGCCCTTGTGGACGCCGGCCTCGACCGTGCCGCCCAGCCAGCGCAGGAAGGCCTCGCCGCGGTCGAAGGCCGCCGGGTCGGTCACCGGGGCGCCCGCCGCGTCCTCCAGCCAGCCGGCGGGCACCGGGGTGCCGCGGCGGGCGGCGACGCGGACCCGCCCGGTGGGCGCGACGGTGGTGCTCATGTCCAGCAGGAACGGGTGTCCGTCGAGGGCCGGCGCGGCGACACTCAGCGGGTTGGTGCCGAGCATCGCCACCACGCCGCCCGGGGGCCGTGCGATGCGCTGGCCGCCGCAGTTGCTCGCGACCACGCCGATCATCCCGGCGTGCGCGGCGCGCACGGCGTGGAAGCCGGCGCACCCGAAGTGGGTCGCCCCGCGCACCGACACCAGCCCGACCCCGTGCCGGCCGGCCCGTGCCACGGCGTCGTCCATGGCCTCGGCCGCGCCCCATAGGCCCAGGGCGCGTCGAGCGTCGACGACCGCGCAGGCGCCCAGGTCGGTGAGGGCCTCTGGTTCGGCGCGGGGGTCGCAACGGCCGGACTCCAGCAACGGCAGGTAGAGCCGGGTGAGGTTGAACACGCCGTGCGAGTCGAGCCCGGTCAGGTCGCCGTGACACAGCGCGTCCGCGGCGAGCCGTGCCCGCGCGTCAGGGATGCCGTGACCGGTGAAGAGGCCGGTGAGCGAGGCATGCAGCTCAGCGTGGTCGACGAGGACGGTTGTGCGCTCGGCCGCCGCTCGCGGGGCGGTGGGTGCCGTCATACGGGATTCCTTACGGGGCGGTCCAGTTGTCTTCGTACGTCGTTCGGTTGGGGGTGTGGTGCGCTACGGAGGTCGCTGCGCCGGCACCGCTTCGGCGAAGAACGTGACGAGTCGGCGGACCACGTCGGCGAACTCCGCCAGGTCGGCGAGGTCGACGAACTCACCGGGCGCATGGGCGCGGTTGGCGGCGAGACAGCCGGGTCCGAGGACGGTGGTGAAGGCGTCGTCCAGACCGGCCGCCCAGATGGCGTCGCACGTGAAGCCGGGGTCGCCGGCCGCCGGCCGGGCTCCCGCGCGGGCCAGGAGTTCCTCGGCCCACGGGTCGGCGTCGTCCAGCGCGGGCAGGCTGTGCTTGTCCCAGCCGAGCCGGGTGATCCGTGCCGCGTCCCGCGCCGTGCGGGCGAACTCCCGGGTACCGGCGAAGCGTTCGGTGAAGTGGCGCAGGCCGTCGGCGACGTGCCGGGTGACCTCGGTCCTCAGCCGGTCGCCGTCGGCGGTGCGGCGGTACGACAGGTTCATCAGCAGCGTGCCGGCGCCGTGGACGCGGTTGTGCGTACGGCCGGTGTGCAGTCCGGCGACGCACACCCGCGTACCGGGTACGGCCCCGTCGAGGCGGGCGGCGAGGTGCTGGGACAGGAATCCCAGCAGCACGGTGGCGTTGTGTCCGGCGTCCGGATGGTCGTCCACCGCGTCCTCGCCTGCGACGGTGATCCGCGCGGTCATCGCGGCGGTGGCCCGGGGCAGCGCGCGCAGTCCGGTCGGCTCGCAGAACACGTTGAGGCGGCCGTGGTGCCCGGCCTCCAGCAGCGGGCGGGTGCCGTAGGTGCCCAGGGCGCCGCCCTCCTCCCCGGCGACGGCCTGGAGCAGCACGGTGACGTCCCGTCCGACGGCGGGGTGGGACGCGGCGGCCCGCAGCCCGGCGAGCAGGGCCACGGCGGGTCCCTTGGCGTCGACCGCGCCACGGCCGGTGAACCGCGCGCCGTCGAAGGCGGGTGGGGTGTACCCGGCGACGGTGTCCAGGTGGACGTTGAACATCACGGTGTGCGCAGGGGGACGCTCGGGTCCCAGCCGCAGCAGCAGACTGGGCTGGTCCGCGAGGAAACGCGGATCGCGGGCGGCGGCGCGGACCGTGGACGGCACACCCGGGCGGTCCAGGCAGGCGGCGGGTGGACTGGCAAGACGCACGGTGCGGAATCCCGCCTCGGCGGCGGTTGTCGCGTACCGCTGGAGGATCTCGGGCATCCGGGACGGCGGATCGTCCGGGCCGGCCTCCAGGGGGTTGACGCTCGGCAGGCGCAGCAGGTCCAGGAGCAATTCCCGGTGCCGGCCGGTGAACAGGCCGCTCACACCGGGCCGTCCAGCGGGCCGGTGACCGGCTGTCCGGCGTCCAGCAGCCCGGCGAGCGCCTGTCCGGCCCGGACGAACAGGTCGGCGGCGTCCTCACCGGCCCGGGCCGGCCCCTCGTGGGGGCGAACCGCGAGATGGGGTTCGAGGGACAGTGCTCCGGTGTAGCCGTGGGCGGCCAGCAACTCCAGGCATTCCACCACCCCGGCCGCACCCTCGCCGGGCAGGGTGTAGGCGGTGCCGCCGTCCGGGGTGCGGACGGCGTCCTTGATGTGGACGTGGACGACGTACGGGGTGAGGTCGCGGAGCATGTCCGGGGCGCGGTAGCCGTACGGGACGCCGTTGCCGGTGTCGAACAGCAGCCGCAGGGCGGGGCTGTCCACGGCGCGCAGCAGTCGTAGCGCGCGGTCGGCCCGGTCACCGGCCCAGCCCGCGCAGTTCTCGTGCATCAGCACCAGGCCCGCACGCTCGGCGCGGTCCGCCAGGACGGCCGTGCGGGTCAGGACGCGGTCGGCCCACTCGGTCTCCGTCAGACCGTCGTTGGGGTACGACATGATCCGCACCAGACGGCAGCCGAGGGTGGCGCAGCGCTCGGCCAGGACGTCGAGTTCCGCCAGGTCCTGGCCGAGGTCGCCGGTGATGGGTCGGGACCAGTTGCCGATCCGGGAGGCGACGGCGGTCACGGTGACACCTTGGTCCGCGAGCCGCCGGGCCAGCGTGCCGAAGGCGGCCGCGGAGAGGTCGGCGAGAGCTGTGCCGTCGACCGTGCGCAGTTCGATGGTGTGCCAGCCGAGCCTTCGCAGCGCTGCCAGTTGCCCGTCGATGCCGGGTGCCGCCTCGTCGCCGATGCCGGTGAGCGGCCCGAACCCCCGGACGCCGGATCCGGCGGCGCAGTGCCGAGACATGTCAGCGGCTCCCGGCGCCGGCGCGCGGTGTGACGGCGCAGTGTTCCCGGGCCGCGCACAGCAGCCGGGCGGTCGCGCAGGCGAGCGGGAAGTTCCCGACGCCTCCGGCGCCGGAGGAGAAGCCGCGGTAGGCGACGTCCAGGAAG
Organism: Streptomyces sp. NBC_00457; assembly: GCF_036014015.1. Classification (NCBI taxonomy): domain Bacteria; kingdom Bacillati; phylum Actinomycetota; class Actinomycetes; order Kitasatosporales; family Streptomycetaceae; genus Streptomyces; species Streptomyces sp. NBC_00457. The sequence continues at coordinate 5,771,899 of NZ_CP107905.1, forward strand.
TCGGTCAGGGCGTCGTCCCGGAAGACGTGGTGTCCGATCCCGGGCACTCCGTCCGCGTCGAGGACTCCGGACGACGGGGCAGCCGTACCGCGGTCGAAGGAGTCGACGACCAACTGCGCGTGGTCGTCGTCCTCGCTGAGTGGAAAGTGGGCCGTGGCCGTCCCGCCGTCGAACTCGCAGACGACGCTGCGCTGCCGGACCGGTGCGCCGAGGTCGGAGCGCAGCAGCGTCACCACGCCCGAACGGTGCTCCAGTTCGACGTGCGCGCCGCCGAGGCGGGGCAGTCCGCGGTCTTCGCAGCGCAGGTCCCAGCAGCGCGCGGCCCGGAGTTCGGCCGGTCCGGCCAGATCGAGCGCGAGCGCCAGGGAGTGGGGGATCTCCACGTCCAGGGCGGACGGATGCCCGTCGGTCGCCAGGGACCGCAGGAAGCGGGGCTTGTGCTGGTCGACGGTGATACGGCGCAGGGAGCCGAGCCGTCCGCCGCTCACCAGCCGGCGTAACCGGCCGGCGAGCCGGGAGGTGATCCAGTGGGCGACGGTCACGAGATCGAGCCCGGCCTCCTGACGGAGCCGGATCAGGGCGTCGAGTTCGTCCAGGGACGCGGCGAGGGGTTTCTCCACGATCATTCGGCGGAAGCCGTGTCCGGCCAGCTCCGCGAGGAGGTCGTGGCGCAGCCGGGGCGGTGTGCACACGTGGACCACCGCGGTGGCGGGGTCCACGTACCGCAGGGCCTGTTCCAGCGTGGTGACGGCCGTGACGTCGCCTGGCGTGCCCAGGAGCCGCAGACTGTCGGCGCGCGGGTCGCAGCCGACCGCGGGCAGGGCGACGAGCGGATCTCCCGTGGCCGCGGTCCGCCGGGCCAGACTGCCGAGCGTGTTCAGGTGCAGTCCTGATCCGGACCGGCCGAGCCCGACCACGAGGGGCTGCAGCACAGGGCCTCCTGAGAGGGGACGGGAAGGAAACGGGCGGGTGCAATTCGCTGCGCCGCACAACTCCGGTGGGCCGCACCACTGTTGAGGCACTGTGCGGAAATGGTCAAGACGTCCGGAACGTCATTCCCCAGAACGTGTGAAGATGATCCTTTCCTTTCTCCGTCGACCGGAAGTCCGATTAGCGTGGACATTCCACTGACACGACGGAGACAGGTGAGAGATTGCCTTCGGCCGATCGAATTCCCTTCTTCTCACAGGCCGCGACTTTCGAACGACTGTGGCCATCCATCGAAAAGGCTTTGGATGGCGTTTTCCACAGCGGCAAGTTCTCCCACGGAAAACAGGTCGGGCAGCTCGAGGCGGCGCTCGCGGACTACACCGGCGCCCGGCATGTGATCGGCGTCAACAGCGGCACGGACGCGCTGATGTTGCTGCTGCGCGCCTGCGGACTGCGCCCAGGCGACGGTGTCCTGGTGCCGGCGTACTCGTTCTTCGCCACCGCCTCGGCCGTCGTACTGGCAGGCGGGACACCGCAGTTCGTCGACATCGATCCGAAGACGTACGCGATCGACCCCGCGGCGCTGAAGGCGGCCGTCACTCCGCGGAGCCGGTTCGTGATGCCGGTGCATCTGTTCCACACGATGGCGGACATGGCGGCCGTCACCGCCGTCGCCCGGCAGCACGGCCTGACAGTCGTCGAGGACAGCGCCGAGGCGATCGGCATGCGCCGAAGCGGAGTGCACGCCGGCCTGCACGGGGTCGGCGGCGTCCTGTCCTTCTTCCCCTCCAAGACACTCGGCGCGCTCGGCGACGCGGGAGCCGTGCTCACCGACGACCCGGAGGTGGCGGCCACCGTCGCGGCGCTGCGCCACCACGGCAGGACGGGCCGCACGCTGAACAACTTCCCGGCCATCTCCACCGAAAGCGCTCTGCCCGGCGCGAACAGCAAGATGGACGACATCCAGGCGGCCGTCCTGCTCGCCAAGCTGTCCCTCCTCGAGGAGCACATCGCGCGCCGGGCCGAACTGGCGGACGCGTACACCGCCCGTCTGCGGGACGCGCCGGGGATCATCCGCCTGCCGCGGACCACCGCCGGAACACCGGACGACCGCGACGTGCACTACGTCTACCTGATCGAGACCGAGCACCGGGACGCCCTCGTCGACCACCTCGGCCGGCACGGCATCGGCACCGAGGTCTACTACCCGGTACCGCTGCCCCACCAGCCCGCGCTGGCGCACCTGGGCGACCGACAGGGCGAGTTCCCCCACGCCGAAGCGGCGGCCCGGCACGCCGTCGCCCTGCCCTTCCACCCCGATCTCGGAGCCGACGACCTGGACCGCGTCTGCGACACCATCCGCTCCTTCCTCGCCGGAACGAGGACGACCGCATGACCGCATCGCTCCCTCCCGCCGTCCCGTTCTTCCCTCCCGCCCTCTTCGAAGCCGACCGCTCCGCACTGATCGGGCTGGTTCGCGAGGTGGGCCTCGACCCGGAGCAGCGGTTCATCCTGGGCAGGCGCACCGCCGCCTTCGAGGACCTGCTGCGCGAGGACCTGGGGGCCGCCGACGTGGTCGCCTGCTCCAGCGGCACCTCGGCGCTCTCGCTGGTGCTGCGGGCCATGGACGTGGGTCCCGGTGACGAGGTGATCGTGCCGGCGTTCGGCTGCGCGCCCCTCGCCGCCTCGGTGGTCGGTGTCGGGGCCACGCCGGTCTTCGCCGACATCCGGCCGGACACCATGACCATGGACCCGGACGAGGCGGAGCGGCTCGTCACCGAACGGACCAAGGTGGTGATGCCGGCCCACATGTTCTCCGTCATGGCCGACATGCCACGCTTCGCCGAACTGGCCCGGCGGCACGGACTGCGCCTGCTGGAGGACTCGGCGGTCGCCCAGGGCGGCGTACTGCGGGGCGTCCCGGCCGGGCTGTGGGGCGACGCGGGGCTCTACTCCTTCGTGCAGGTCAAGACCTGCGGCATGCCCGGAGAGGGCGGCGTGGTCGTCACCCGGGACCCGGCACTGGGCGAGAAAGTGCGGACGCTGCGCAACCACGGCCAGTACGCCGGTCGCCGGTTCGTCCACCACGCCGTCGGACTCAACAGCCGCTTCGACGAGATCCAGGCCGCCTTCCAGACGTACCGCTACCCCGGCTTCCCGGCGCGGCTGGGGCGGCGGGCGGAGATCGCCGCGTACTACACCGAACGCTTCACGCCGCTGGCCGGCCACGGTGTGGCACCGCCGCCGCCCGGCCCGGACGGCCGGTGCTTCTACGTGTACACGGTCCTCGCCGAGGACCGGGACGCTCTCGGCGCCCACCTGGCCGAGTGGGGCGTGGCCACGCACGTCTACTATCCGCAGCCCCTGCCCGCCCACCGTGCCTTCGCCCCCTACGCCTCGCCCGGTGCCCGCTGGCCGCGCGCCGAACAGGCCGCCCGCCGCCATCTCGCCCTTCCGGTGCACCACCTGCTGACCGACACACAGGTCGAGCACGTCGCCGACCTCGTGTGCGCCTTCGCCACCGAGCGCAGCTGACCCGCGCCCGCCCGCCTCCAACACCGTCGACCCGCGACCGCCCGCCTCGCCCATCCCGCTGCCCGGGCGAGCGGCACCCCCCTTCGGACGCCGACACCCCAAGAGGTCACCCATGACGGAAAGCATCGCGGCCGGCCGTCCCGCCGCGACCGCCCACGGCCACAGCCGGCTGCGCGCGTACGCGCGGCTCGGCAAGCTGGACGTGTACGACTACTACCTCGGCATCTTCCTCGCCCTGACCGCCGCGCTGTTCCCGGCCGGCGCCTTCACCGCCCGGCAGGCACTGGTGCTGGCGGTGTTCCTGGCCGGCGAAGTCGCGGTCCTCATGGCGATGGTCGCCCTGGACGACGTCACCGGGTTCCGGGACGGCAGCGACCTCGCCAACTACGGCCCCGACAACCCGCTGCGCAGCAAGGCACGCAAACCCCTGGTCGCCGGGGCACTCACGGTGCCCCAGGCGCTGCGCTTCGCCTGGGCCTGCGCGGCGGCCGGGGCGGTGCTGTGGGCTGGCGCCGCCGCGCTCGCGCCGCACCACCCGCTGTGGGCGCTGGTGACCGCGGGCGCGCTGTTCGCGGTGTCGCTGCAGTACTCGTACGGCCTGAAGATCAGTTACCACGGTTTCCAGGAGGTGTTCCTGGTCGTCCTCGGCGCCGTGCTGGTGATCGTTCCGTACGGCCTGGTGACGGGGGGCTTCTCCGGTTTCCTGATGGTGCAGGCGGTGCTGTTCGGGTTCGGGCCGCTGATGTTCGGCGTCTACTCCAACACCAACGACGTGGCCGGCGACCGGGCCGTGGGCCGTCCGACCGTGGCCGCCCTGGTCTCCGAGCGGGGCAACGCCCTCTTCATCGGAGCCCTGTCGGTCGCCGAGTTCCTCATCGGCGCGGTCGCCTCGGCCACCGGGGTGGCCCCCTGGTGGTTCGTGCTGTTGATGCTGCCGGCGACCGCGCTGCGGGCCCGTCAGTACCTGACCGGGTTCGTCCGCGGCGACATCATGACCGCCCGCCGGACGGGCTTCGCGGTGCACCGGCTGAGCGTGGTGCTGATGACCGTGGCCAACGTCGTCGTCGGAACGGGAGCCGCCGTATGAAGCCCGATCTCGACGTCGCCGTCGTCGGCGCGGGCATCGCAGGTCTGACCGCCGCGCACGAACTGCGCCGCGCCGGGCTGGCCGTCCGGGTGTACGAGCAACTGCCGGACGTCGGCGGCCGGATGCGCAGCATCCGCCAGGAGGGCTGGACGGTGGACACGGGCGCCGAGCAGGTCCCTTCCCGTGGTTACCGCGCGACCTGGGAGCTGCTGCGCCGGCTGCGCGTCGCCCCCGCGGACGTGCCCCGGGTCGGCGGCGGGGTGGCCGTCTGGCGCGGCGGACGCGCCCACCTGGGCGTCGGCGAGAGCACGGCCGTGGTCACCGGAGCGGGCCTGTCCCCCCGGGCGCGGCTCGACCTGGCCGCCTTCTCCGCCTGGACCGGCCGCCGCCGCGCCGGATTCGACGGCGACCGTCCCGAGCACAGCCCGCTGGGCGCAGCCACCGTGCGGGAGGTGGCCGCCCGCTACCACCGCGACCTGCACGACTACCTCTTCCAGCCGGTCGCCGGCTGCTTCTTCGGCTGGGACACCGCCCGGTCGACGGCCGCTCCCATGGTCAGCCTGCTGCTGGAGGCCGGTTCCACCGCCGCATGGCGCACCTACCGCGACGGCATGGACTTCCTGGCCCGCCGCCTGGCCACCGGCACCGAGGTCGTCACCCACCGGGCCGTACGCGAGGTCACCGACGCGGGCGGGCACGCCGTACTGCGGTTCGACGACGGGCAGGTCACCGCGCGGGCCGCCGTGCTCGCCGTACCGGCACCCGTCGCGGCGGCCCTCCGCCCGGACGCCCCCGCCGACGAGCAGCCCTTCCTCACCTCCTGCACCTTCACGCCCATGCTGAAGGTCAGCTGCCTGCTGGACCGCCCCCTCGCACCGGTCGCCCGGCGGCCGGTGCACATCCTGCTCACCCCGGCCGCCGAGGAGGACGTACTCTCCGGCGTCGTCGTCGACCACGCCAAGGACCCCGGCCGGGCCCCCGCAGGCCGGGGCCTGGTCACCCTCGTGGCCGCTCCAGGCCGAGTCCGCGCGCTGCTGGACGCCCCTCCCGACGAGACCGCCGACCTCCTCGTCCGCGCGGCGGAACGCTATGTCCCGGGTATCGCCGGCGCTTGCCGCCATCGTCTCGTGCACGCCTTCCGCCACGGCCTGCCGGAAGCCACACCCCAGGCCCTGCGCGAACGCGCCGGCTTCCTGTCCCGGCCGGCGCGCGCCGTGGAGTACGCCGGCGACTGGCTCATGCTGCGGCCCGCCTCCGAAGGAGCCGTGCGGGCGGGCGCGCTGGCAGCTTCCCGCGTCCTCAGCAGGCTCGGACGGAACACCCCGGCCGACCCCGACCGATCGGAGGAGACCGTTGCGACCGCATGACATGGGCACCCTGTTCGACGAGGCGGCGGCAGGCGGCGCCCGGACCGTGGTCCACCTGGACCGACCCTTCGACATCGCCCCGCACTCCGGCACCCGGTGGACCGTCACCGAACTCGCCGGCCTGGTCCGCGCCACCGCGGCCCGCCTCGCCGACGCAGGTGTCGGGCCCGGGGACCGCGTGGCGATCGTGAAGGACAACCACTGGGACTACGACCTGCTCGCCTGCGCCGCGGTCCGCCTCGGCGCCGTACCCGCGCTGCTGTCCGCCCGCCTCGACACCGCGAACCTCGTCACCCTGCTGGAGCGGCTGCGGCCCGCCGCGTTGGTCACCACCGCTGCGGTGCTGGCCCGTTGCCGGGACACCGCTGCCGGCGAACCGGCCCCGTTCGTCGTCACCGTCGACTCCGCCGCGCCCGGCGCGGTCCACCTGGCCGCGCTGGACGCGTCCCGCTCCTGCGCACCGGTGCGGCGCCACGACGACGAACCCCTCGTCGTCCACCACACCTCGGGGACGACCGGCGTGCCCAAGCTGGTGGTCCACTCCACGCGGACACTCGTGCACAAGCTGGCCCGCTTCGAAGCGGTGCGCTATCCGGGCATCGGCATCCGCCCGGACGATGTCCTGGCCAACGCCAGCGCGTACGGACATGGACGCACCTTCTGCTGGACGGCCGTCGTCGTGTCGCTCGCGCCCACCGGGATCGTGATCCTCACCGGCGACGACCCGGAGGCCGCCGACCCGTTGCTACGGGCCCACCCGCCGACTGTCGTCGAGGCCCTGCCCGCCTCCTACATCCGGCTGCGGCCGCTCACCACCCGGCTGGACAACCCCTTCCGGCGCGTCCGCCTCTACATCAGCACCTACGACGCCGTGCACCCGCCGGCCCTGCGCGCGTACCTGACCGCCAGCCGCCGCGCCCGCCCGCTGTGGATGCAGGGCTGGGGCCAGACCGAGACCGGACCGCTGACCTTCCGCTTCCACACGCGGCGCTCCGAGCTCGCCCCGGACGCGGAGACCACGGCGCGCCGGCTCGGCCGTCCCGTGCCGGGCCGGACCCGGTTGCGCGCGGTGGACCCGGACACGCTGCGCCCGGTGCCGCGCGGCCGTCCGGGCCTGCTCCTCGTCCGCACCCCCGCCCTCGCCCTGGGCTACGTCGGCGAAGAGGACCGCTGGGACGCCAAACGCGTCGGCGACTGGTGGTCCACAGGCGACATGGGCGTCCACCACCGTGACGGCAGCGTCAGCATCCTGGACCGCGCCGCCGACACCCTGCCCGGTATGAGCTGCCTGCGGACCGAGGACGTACTGGAGCAGCGACTGCCGCAGGCCCTGGAATGCGTGATCCTCGGCGCGCCGGACGGTGATCCGCTGCCCGTCGTGGTCACCGCCGACGGCCGACTGGACCCGGATGCCTGGAAGCAGGCCACGCATGGACTGCCCGCGCTGCGCGACCCGACCGTCCTCACCTGGGACGAGGTGCCCCGCACCGGCACCGGCAAGGTCCGCCGCGCGGCCCTGGCCCGGCAGCTCACCGGCGCCGCACCTGCCGGCACCGGCCGGTGGACGTGACCGGGGCGCCGTTCGACGCTGCCGACAGGTCCGGGCCGTTCGACGGCGCCGGGCTGCCGGGGGCGCTGTTCGGCGGCGGCTGTCGGGCCGCTTCGATGACAGGTCTCGGCGGAGCGGCCGACTCCCGCTCCGGCCGGCTCCCGCTCCGACCGGCTCCCGCTCCGACCGGCTCCCGCCCCGATCGGCGTCCGCCCACCGGCGTTCGCCCACCGGGCGCATGCCGACGGTGTCGAACCCGCCGGTGCCGGCCGCACGGCCCCGTTCGGGCCGCACCTGACGACGCCGGGCCTGACCAGGCAGCATCCCACGAGAGGAGCCACACCGTGTCCCAGCCCGCTCCCGCCCGGGAGGGCACCCACGCGGTCTTCGGCAACGGCACCGCGCACAGCCGCGACCAGCACCGCTGCCTAGCCGCCGCCTACGACCCGGTGACCCTGCCGCGCCTGGCCGCCGCCGGTGTCGGCCCGGGCTGGCACTGCCTGGAGGTCGGCGCGGGCGGCGGCAGCATCGCGCGCTGGCTGGCGGGCCGGGTGGCACCGGGCGGCTCGGTGCTCGCCACCGACCTCGACCCGCGCGACCTGACACCCGCCCCGGGCCTGGAGGTCGCCGCCCTTGACGTGGCCCGTGCCCCGCTTCCGGAGGCGGCCTACGACGTGGTGGTGGCCCGCTTGGTCCTGCAGCACGTGCCCACCCGCGACGCCGTCCTGCACAAGCTGGTACGTGCTCTCAAGCCCGGCGGTCTGCTGCAGATCGACGAGCTCGACGCCTCCTACGAGCCACCGCTGCTGACCCCGGACGCGGAGACGGAGGCGCTCTATGTCCGGTTCCTGCGGGCCAAGACGGCCGCGCTGCGCGCCGCCGGCGGCGATCCGCACTGGGGGCGGAAAGTGCCGGCGGCCCTGCGGGCGGCGGGGCTGACCGCCATCGACGTCCACCTCCACATCGGCGTACGGCACGCCCAGGACCCCGGCCTCGGGCTCCAGTTGAACCACACCCGCAACCTCCGGGACCGGCTGATGGAACAGGGCATGACCCGGGAGGACCTGGACCGGGTGGGACGGCTGATGCGGGACCCGGACTTCCGCGCCGCATCCAGCGTCCTGTACTCGGTTCAGGGCCGCCGGCCCGGCCGGGAGCGATCGTGACACCGCGCCTGCGCGCCGCGGCCCGGCCGGCCGTCGCCGCCGCGATCGCCGACCGGCTGCTGCGGCACGCCGCGCCGGGCCCGAGGGTTGCGACCGGCCCAGGCCTGAACGCGGTGCGGTACATCGTCGACTGGGCCGGTCCGGTCGACGCGGACCTGCCGGACGAGCGCGCCGTACAGGCCGCCTGCGGTCTCATGCAGGTTCACGGCCGGGCGACGGGCGGGCCGCTCCCACTGGCCGTCGACTACGCCTCGGTGGTGGCGGGGGTGCTCGCCGCCCAGGGCGCCACCGCTCTCCGTGTCGCGCGGGCCCGCGGCCTGGACCTGTGCGAGGTGCGGACGTCGGTGGCGCAGGGTGCGCTGCTGGCGGTCGGCCAGTACCTCGCCGCCGCGACGGCCCGCGACAACTCCCGCTCGCCCGAGCCGGACGTGCCGGTGGCCCCATCCGACGTACCCCAGGCAGACGGCCTGGCGACCCTGGAGACGTCCGACGACGCCCGAGTAGAGGTCGAGACCCTCGACGCCCTGGCGTGGCGGGAGTTCTGGGTCCGGCTCGGCGTGGTCCCCGCGCTCGCCGGCCGTGGCTGGCTGCCGTTCCAGCAGCGGTTCGCCACCGCCGTCTGCCCGCTGCCCGACGAACTACGCCGGGCCGCCCGCCGCCGCACGCTGGCGGAGCTGCGGGCCGCCGCGCACCGTACCGGCGTCAGCCTCCTCACGGTCGGCTCCGACCCGGCTCCCGCCGTCCGCCCGGCACCTTGGTGCCTCATTCCGGGACCGGCACCGTTCCCCAAGGCCCGGGCGCACCCGGAAACCGCAGGGCCCGGCCCACGCCCGGCGGCCCCTGTCTCCGGTGCCGTCCTGCCGCTGACGGGCCTGCGGGTGGTGGAGTCCACCCGCAGGGTGCAGGGCCCGCTCGCCGGGCACGTCCTGCGGATGCTGGGTGCCGAGGTGGTCCGGATCGAACCGCCCGGCGGCGACCCGATGCGCTGGCTCCCTCCGCTGTCGGGTGACTGCTCGGCCCGGTTCTCGGCTCTCAACGCGGGCAAGCCGGTGGTCGAGGCCGACCTCACCACCGCGCGGGGCCGGGACACGGTTCGCGCGCTGGCCGCCGAGGCCGACGTCTTCCTGCACAACTGGGCCCCCGGGAAAGCCGCGGGGCTCGGCCTGGACGCGTCCGACCTGCTGCCCGGCCACCCAGCCCTCGTATACGCCTGGGCGTCCGGCTTCGGGGACGCCTTCGGCGACCGGCCGCCGCCCCTGGGCACCGACTACCTCGCCCAGGTGCACAGCGGCCTCGCCGCGGCGGTACGGCCGGCGGACCAGCCCCCGGCCCCCTCCCTGATGACCCTCACCGACGTGCTCGGCGGGCTGGTGTGCGCCCTGGGGGTGCTGGCCGCGCTGGCCGCTCGGGAGGCGACAGGCCGGGGCAGCCGCGTCGACTCCTCCTTGGTCTCGGCGGCCGCTCTCGTCCCCCGTCCCCCGCACCGGGTCCGCTGGACGGCGCTGGACCGGCCGCTGCGCACGGCGGACGGCCATCTGTGCCTCGGTCCCGAGGCCCGGGCGCGCCCCGAGGCGGTGCTCCGCCTGCTGGACGGCGCCGGCCCCATGGCCGCCGAGGACCTCGCGGCCCGCGTCGCCCGCCGCACCACCGAGGAGTGGACGGCACGGCTGGCCGAGGCCGGTCTGACCGCGACCCCCGTACGCACCGACCTGGCGGCTCTGGCCCGCGACCCGGCCTTCCGGGCAGCCGTGGCACCGCCCGACCCGGTCACCGGCCACGCACGCCCTTACGCTCCCTGGGAGTTCGCATGACGGCCGCCCCCGCGACCCGGCACCGTACCGCCCCACCCGCGACTCGGGACGGGCAACCGGTGTGGACCTCACGCGCCGGAGTGCCCTTCCCGGATCTGGTGCCCCGCGCCCGACGACGTGCCTGGGTGACGGCGGGCCTGTGCCCGGACACCGACCTCTACGCACTGTTCACCGGCCGGGTCCGCGAACACCCGGACCGCCAGGCGCTGGTGGACGACACGGGAGTGCTGTCCTACGCGGCGCTGGACGCCGAAGTCCGCCGGATCGCCGCCCTGTTCGCCCAGGAGGACCTGGGAGACGGGGACGTCGTGGCGCTCCTGCTGCCCAACGGACGCGACGCCGTGGCCGCGGAACTCGCCGTCTACGCGATCGGCTCGGTGGCCCTCCCCATCCCCGCGGGCGGCGACGACCGGGACGTCCGGGCGCTGCTCGCCCGCTCGCGGGCCCGGGGCGCCGTCCTCGCATCGGCCCGCCGGGCACAGGCCGTCGCGGATCTTCCGCACCTGCGCACCGTGTTCACCTCAGGCTCGGGCGACGGACGGACGCACGGACTGAACTCCCTGCCCACCCCGGCCCGGCATCCCTGGCGGCCGCGGCAGGCCGACCCGTACGGGCCCGCCCGCATCCTGGTGTCGTCCGGTTCCGAAGCCGAGCCGAAGATGGTCGCCTACAGCCATCACGCCCTGGCCGGCGGCCGTGCGCGGTACGTCCGGAGCCTGCACCCCGACACCACGCTGCCGCCCCGCCACCTGGTCCTCGTCCCGCTGGCCTCATCTTTCGGTTCCCTGGGCACACCGGTCACCCTCGCCGCCCTCGGCGGCACCCTCATCGTCCAGTCGGCCTTCGACCCGGCCGGAGCGCTGCGGACGGTCACCGAGCATCGTCCGACCCACCTCTTCGCGGTGCCCACCATGCTCCGGCGCATCGCCGACCTCCCGGCGCGGCCGGACGAGGACACATCGTCGTTGCGTGCTGTCGTCTCCAGCGGCGCCCCTCTGCCGGCGGCCACCGCCCAGGCATGCCGTGAACGGTTCGGCCGCACGGTGGTGACCGTGTACGGCTCGTCGGACGGCGTGAACTGCCACACGGCCGGAGAACGTCACCCGCCGGGCGACAGCGCCGGCACTCCGGACCCTGCGGTGGCCCGCATCCGGATCACCGGACCCGACGGCGCGCCGCTCCCCACCGGGCGGACCGGTCAGATCGAGGCCTTGGGCCCCATGACGCCGCTGTGCTACGTCAACGCGCCCGAACTGGACGCCCGTTACCGCACCTCCGACGGCTGGGTGCGCACAGGCGACCTCGGCCGGCTGGACGAGCGCGGAAGGCTGCACGTCCTGGGCCGGCTCAAACGCATCGCCCTGCGCGGCGGTCTCAACATCAGTCTCGCCGAGGTCGAACGCGAACTGGGCACCCATCCAGCGGTGGCCGAAGCGGTCTGCGTCCCGGTGCCCGACCCGGACCTCGGGGAACGACTGTGCGCCTGCATCCGCCCGGCCCCGGGCACACCCGTTCCCACACTGTCCGACCTGGCGACCCACTTGGAGCGCCGTGGCCTGGCCCGCCGCAAACACCCCGAACGTCTCCTGGTGGTGGACGAGATGCCCCTCGGCCACAGCGGGAAGGTCTGCTACCGCACCCTGATGTCCCGAGCGACCGCACGCTCAGCCCGGGAAAGACCGCAGAGCTCTCGCGAGGCTGACGAGAGCAGCCGGGGCAGATCCCCCGGACTGCCACCTGCGGAGCCGGCGTAAGGGACTTCTCGGCAGGTGGGATGCCCACCACCGCGGGCCGGATTCGTCGCCGTCGACCTGTATGACGGCTGCTTCCTCTACGACTTCACCGTCCGCCGGATGCGGCCGTTGACTGGACGAGAGTCGGCCGGGCCATGCCGTTGTGGTTCGTGTGACGGGGCGAGCGACGAGGTCAGCGTGTCGCGGCGAGGCCGACTCGCGGGGAGCGGCGTCGAGATCCGTCGGTCATCAGGGACATAAGTGGGGTTCGAACCCGCACATCTCATGTCGCCCGTTCATTCACCCTCTGACCTGCGATAAGGCAGAGCGGTTACGTGCCCCCAACGGGATTCGAACCCGTGCTACCGCCTTGAAAGGGCGGCGTCCTAGGCCGCTAGACGATGAGGGCTATCGGCCCGCCTGGGCGCCTCTCAGCGCGTCGGGGACGAGAGAAGCATATGGGATGGCGGGAGGTATCGCCAAAACGGTTTACGGGGACGTGGTCGCGGGGGTGGGGGAGGGCGACGGGGACGGTGTCGGGGTGGGTGACGGGGCGGCTCCCGGCTGGTTCTCCTCCGGGAGGTGGCGAGCCACCTCCGCCGTCGTCAGGCCCAGGCCGCCCAGTCTGATCTCGTCCCAGGCCTGGAGGCGGCGGGTGTCGCGGTCGAAGTAGAGGATCGACGTCTCGATCGGGTCGGGGTACTTGCCCTCGATCGCGCGCAGGCCGCTGCCGCCAGTGGAGCCCTCGATGCGCAGACGGGTGCCGAACGGCATGACCTCCATCTCGGAGTGGTGGAGGTGGCCCGCCAGGACCAGCGGCACCTGGCCGTCCGTCTCGCGGGCCGCGGACGGCTCATGGGCCATGGCCACGTCGACCGGTTTTCCGGCGGCCTTCTGGTCGCGCAGGGCGGAGGCCAGCCGGGCGCCCGCCAGTTCCTGCGACTGCTCGGCGCCCACCTCGTTCGTGCGGTCGGGGGTGAACTGGGGATCGCCGATGCCCGCGAAGCGCAGGCCCGCGACGGACACCGCGCGGCCGTCGTCGAGGACGTGGACGTTCTTCATGCGCTCCAGATACTGCTGCGTGATCATGGAGTCGTGGTTGCCCCGGACCCAGACGTACGGGGCGCCCAGATCCTCGATCGGGTCCAGGAAGCCGTTCTCGGCTGCCGTGCCGTGGTCCATCGTGTCGCCGGAGTCGACGATCACGTTCACCTCGTACTGCTCCACCAGCGACGCGATGATCTTCCAGCTCGCCGGGTTGAGATGGATGTCCGAGACGTGCAGGACCCGGATCGTGGTCGGGTCGGGCTGGTAGGCCGGGAGCGTGGACGTGGCGTCGTACAGCTTCGTCACGTTGGTGACGAGGCGTGCCAACTCCTTCTGGTAGACGTCGAATTCGGTGACGATGCTGCGTGCGTCGCCGACCAGGGAGGGTGCGGAGGAGAGCAGGCCGGAGAATTTGGGCTCGAGGACCGAGTTCGGGTTCCAGGTGGCGAAGGCCGTGCCGCCGGACGCGGCGAGGAGGGTGAGGGCGAGGCCGCCGGCGGCGAGGGCGCGGCGGGGGCGGCGGTAGACCGCGAGGCCGAGGGCGGTGGCGCCGGCGACAACCGCGACACAGGAGCGTACGGCGAGGTCGAGCGTGCCGTGGCCGACGTCCTCGGCGACTTCGTCCTGGAGGCCGGAGAGGCGTTCGGGGTGGTCGACGAGGGCCTGCGAGCGGGCCGGGTCGAGCTGGTCGACGTTCACGTCCAGGCGGACCGGGGCGACATGGCTGTCCAGTTCCAGCGCGCCGAGCGGCGAGACGTTGATCTTCGTGCCGCCGGCCAGTGAGGGGCGCAGCGTCATGGTGGTGTCCATGGGCCCGACGGGAACCCGGACGTTCCCGACGATCAGCAGGCCCAGCCAGGCGCCCAGCAGCACGACCGCGACCAGCCCCAGGGCGCGGGTCCAGGGGTGGGGCTGGGGGACGAGTTCGACGGCGGGGTGCGGGCGGCGGGAGCGGTAGCGGCGGGCGAGCGCACGCGATGCCCGGCGTACGCGGTTCAGGGCGGCGACGTTGGGGACGCGGGCGGCCATTGGTCCCGTATGCCCAAGTCCGGTAGCGGATATGCGGGGCGGCGGTGACTCTCACACCGTCGCAGTGACTCTCCTACGACCGTTCCGTACCGGACAATGGCCCTGTGCTGGAGATGACACGCGAGGAGTTCGAGGAACTGGTCGCCGAGGCGCTGGACCGAATCCCGCCGGAGCTGACGCGGCTGATGGACAACGTCGCGGTGTTCGTCGAGGACGAACCGCCCGCGGACGATCCCGAGCTCCTCGGCCTGTACGAGGGGACTCCGCTGACCGATCGCGGGGAGTGGTACGCCGGGGTGCTGCCGGACCGGATCACGATCTACCGGGGGCCGACGCTGCGGATGTGCGAGTCGCGGGCGGAGGTCGTGGAGGAGACCGAGGTGACGGTGGTGCATGAGATCGCGCATCACTTCGGGATCGACGACGCCCGGCTGCACGCGCTGGGCTACGGCTGAGGCGCCGTTCGTCCGATGTGACGCGTCACGTGTCGTCTGGCGCGTGTCCTCTTGTGGGCGGCGGGAGTTGGGCAGGTTGACTTCTTCGCCCTCCCCGGAGGTGGCTGCCCGTGCGCCCCTTGTACGTACCCGTTCGCCTGGCCGCCACGGTCGTGGCCGTCGCCGCTGCCGCCGGCTGTATGAGCGTGGGTGACGACGGGCCGGGCGGGAGCGCCAAGCCGTCCCATTCCGCCGGGCAGCGGGGTGGTGAGGCGCCCGACGGGGGATCGGCCGTGTCGGGCGGTGGCTCCGGGTACGGGGCGGCGACGGGCGGCAAGCGGGACGGGAAGGGCGACGGGAAGAAGCGGGACGGCAAGGGCAAGGGCAAGGCGGGGGAGAAGTCCGGGGGGCCTTCGGCTCCGGCTTCCGCGCCCGGGAGCGGGGCTCCCTCGGCGCCGGTGCATCCGGGTGGGCCCGGCGGGACGGGCGGGGCGGGCGAGCCCGTGCCGACCAAGCCGCAGCCGACGCCTACGCGGACGGTCGCGCCGGAGCCGACGCCCACGCCGCCGTCGCCCACCGTCTCGCCGGATCCGACCGTCGCCGAGCCGTCGTCGTCGGCGCATGGCGAGACGGCACCGCAGCTGGCCCAGCGGGAGCCGGCGCCGACCGCGGGGTCACCGGCGTGAGGTGTGACCTGTCTCTCGGGGATGCGGTTTGCCAGGGGGGCCGGTGGGTGCGTATGGTTATAGATCGTTTGAATCATTTGCCCGGCGCCATAGAAGAGCGCGCCGTGTGGCGCGTTCTCTCCCTTGCCGTGGCTGACCGCATAGAGGCGGTCGTATTGCGAAATCACGGAGTTGACGGGCGCGTGCCGACGAGACTCCGGAAGGTTTCGCATTCGCATGTCCATTTCCAGTACTGATCACGTCGTCGTGCCCGAGAACGGGGACGAGACCGTAGCGACCGTTGAGGCTCCCGAGCTCAGCTTCGCGGACCTCGGTCTCCCCGAGGGCGTCGTGCGCAAGCTCGCGCAGAACGGCGTGACCAGCCCCTTCCCGATCCAGGCCGCGACCATCCCGGACGCCCTGGCCGGCAAGGACATCCTCGGCCGTGGCCGCACCGGCTCCGGCAAGACCCTCTCCTTCGGCCTGCCGATGCTCACGCAGCTCTCCGGCGGCCACACCGAGAAGAAGAAGCCCCGCGGCATCATCCTCACGCCGACGCGTGAGCTCGCGATGCAGGTCGCGGACGCCCTCCAGCCGTACGGCGACGTGCTCGGCCTGAAGATGAAGGTCGTCTGCGGCGGTACGTCGATGGGCAACCAGATCTACGCCCTGGAGCGCGGTGTCGACGTCCTCGTCGCCACCCCGGGCCGGCTGCGCGACATCATCAACCGCGGCGCCTGCTCCCTGGAGAACGTCCAGGTCGCGGTCCTCGACGAGGCCGACCAGATGTCCGACCTGGGCTTCCTGCCCGAGGTCACCGAGCTGCTCGACCAGATCCCGGGCGGCGGCCAGCGCATGCTGTTCTCGGCCACGATGGAGAACGAGATCTCCACGCTGGTCAAGCGCTACCTGACCAACCCGGTCACGCACGAGGTCGACAGCGCCCAGGGCAACGTCACGACGATGTCCCACCACATCCTCGTCGTGAAGCCCAAGGACAAGGCGCCGGTCACGGCCGCGATCGCCTCCCGCAAGGGCCGCACGATCATCTTCGTCCGTACGCAGCTGGGCGCCGACCGTATCGCCGAGCAGCTCCGTGACGCGGGCGTGAAGGCCGACGCGCTGCACGGCGGTATGACGCAGGGCGCGCGGACGCGGACGCTGGCCGACTTCAAGGAGGGTTACGTCAACGCGCTCGTCGCCACCGACGTCGCCGCCCGCGGTATCCACGTCGACGGCATCGACCTCGTCCTGAACGTCGACCCCGCCGGTGACCACAAGGACTACCTGCACCGCGCGGGCCGTACCGCCCGAGCCGGCCGCACCGGCACGGTCGTCTCCCTCTCGCTCCCGCACCAGCGCCGCCAGATCTTCCGGCTGATGGAGGACGCGGGCGTCGACGCCGGCCGTCACATCATCAACTCCGGTACGGCGTTCGAGCCCGAGGTCGCCGAGATCACCGGCGCCCGTTCGATGACCGAGGTCCAGGCCGAGTCCGCGGGTAACGCCGCGCAGCAGGCCGAGCGTGAGGTCACCCACCTCAGCAAGCAGCTTGAGCGTGCGCAGCGGCGCGCGACCGAGCTGCGCGAGGAGGCCGACCGCCTGGTCGCCCGGGCCGCCCGCGAGCGCGGCGAGGACCCGGAGACCGCTGTCGCCGAGGCGCAGGCCGCGGTCGTGGAGGCCGCGCTTGAGGCGTCCGTCCCCGAGCAGCCGGTCGCCCAGGATGTGGACCGGGCCGAGGCTCCGGCGCCGTACGAGCGTCGTGAGCGCCGGGACAACGACCGGGGTGGCTTCCGTCGCGACGAGCGTCGTGACAACGACCGTGGCGGTTTCCGCCGTGACGACCGTCGGGATGACCGTGGTGGTCGTTCGTTCGAGCGTCGTGACAATGACCGTGGTGGGTTCCGTCGCGATGACCGTCGGGATGACCGTGGTGGTCGTTCGTTCGAGCGTCGTGACAATGACCGTGGTGGGTTCCGTCGCGACGACCGCCCGGCCGACCGGGGCGGCCGTTCCTTCGAGCGTCGTGACAACGACCGTGGTGGGTTCCGTCGCGATGACCGTCGGGATGACCGTGGTGGTCGTTCGTTCGAGCGTCGTGACAACGACCGCGGCGGTTTCCGTCGCGACGACCGTCCGGCCGACCGTCCTGCCGACCGCCCGGCGGGCCGTTCCTTCGAGCGTCGTGACGACCGTGGTGGTCACCGCGGCAGCGACCGCCCCTTCAACCGCGACCGCCAGGGCGACCGCCCGGGCTTCCGCTCCGGCGGCCACGAGCGCCCCTACGGCCGCCGTGACGACCACCGCGGCGGCAGCACCGGTACCGGCACCGGCTCCTTCGGCCGCCGGGACGACAAGCCGCGCTGGAAGCGCAACGGCTGACGCCGACTGACGTGAGAAGGGCCCGTACGACTTCGGTCGTGCGGGCCCTTCCGCCGTTTCCGCCCGCGTAACCGGGCGGCCCGAAATCTCTCACCTCGAGACTGTGAAGTCCCTGTAAGATCAGCCGACTTGAGAGGCGGATGCGACGGCCGGGGGGCCTGGTTATCGAGAAGCGGTGTGCGTCCCGCCTCACGTTTCGGGGAGGGACTCCTTGGCTCGTCATGCCTACGCACGCCTGCGCGTGCTCGCCGCCTCCGCCGTACTGGCGGCCGGGCTGGCACCGCTGCTGCCGTCGACCGCGGTCGCGGATGTGCCGCAGGAGACGGTGGTGCCGGCGAGGCTGCGCGGCACGTACACCTCGGGCTGGCTCTACACGAGTTCGACCTATGCCGGGCGCGACGGCGCCGGTGCGCAGGGCGTGTTCCACAGCCTGGAGGGCTCCGGGCTGGTCTGGACGCGGTACTCGGACGGCACCTCGGTGAAGGTGGTCCACCCGACTGGCTACAGCTACTACCAGGCGACCGGCGGTGACGTGCTCGCCTACCGGTACGCCGACGGCCGGGTCGACCTGTGGAACGCCGCCGACAACACCACCCGTACGATCCGGACGCCGGAGGGGCTGACGCTGCTCGCCGTCTACGCCGATCTGGCGATCGCGTACCGGGAGGTGACGGACGAGAACGGCACGACGACCGACCGGGAGATGCACCTGCTGCTCCCGCAGGACGACGGCAGCACACGCGACGTGCCGGTGACCGGGGTGCCCGGCGGGTACAGCCTCGCGCAGGCCCAAGGCGGCGACGCGGACGCGCTGCTGTTCCTCGCCGGCCAGTCGGGTGGGCCCTACGCGTCGGTCATGGTCGACCGGCACACGGGACGGGTGCAGAGCTGGACTCCGCCCGTCTCCAAGATCTACCGCAACGCGCAGGTCACGGCCGACCATGTCGTCCTCTTCAACAGGAACGAGCCCACGGTTCAGGTGTACTCCCGCACCGATCTGTCCGCCGCCCCGGTCGCCGTCACGCTGGACGGCGGCGGCACGAGCCCCGCGCTCGGCCTCGCGGTCGTCGGTGACTGGCTGCTGACCCAACCCGGCACGGCGGTGATGGCCAAGCCGATCGCCGGCGGTCCCTCGAAGACTCTGCTGCCCGTCTCGGAGCCCGGTATCTCCGCCGCCCCCGACGGCGGCGCCTTAGCGGTGGGCCGCACCGGTGCCGCCCGGGACGACTGGGGCGTCCAGCGCATCCAGCCGGGGCCGGCCGGCGAGCCGACGGTCGCCCAGCTCAAGGCGCTGCCGAAACCGCCGTACAAGATCCAGGGTCTGTCGCTGGACCAGGGCCGGTTCGTCGTCGCGGACTACGGGACCAGTTATGAGACCCGGGGCGAGCGCATCACTCATACCCGGACGGTCGCCGCGGCCGGTACACCCAAGTTCGGTGAGTCGTCTCGGTTTCTCGGTATGGCGTCCAGCCTCGCCAACTGCCCGGCGGACGACTCCTCCTGCGCCCCGATCCGCGGTACGGCCGACGGGCGGGTCGCCTGGCTGACTCATGTGTCGGCGGACACCGACCGGGTCGCCGTCGCGAGTTCCGGCAGGTACTGGGAACACGACCTTCCCCGGGGCGGCCGGATCACCGATGTCTCGAGCCGGTATCTGATCCACACGGCCGCGGCCCAGCAGTCCGTATACGAGATTGATGGGAACCAAAGGCCGGTCGTCACGCGCACCCCAGGTGCCGCCGCTCTGGACGGCGACACCCTGTGGACGGCGGACGAGCACAGCTTCACGGCCCACGACCTCGCGGAGGAGACCTCTGTCGGTTTCGCGATGGACGCCGGCTGTGACCCGACCGACCTCCAGGCCAACGGCCGCTACCTCTACTGGACCTGTGGCAGCAGGGCCGGCGTCTACGACCGTACGGCGAAGAAGTCCGTCGCCGTGCCGGTCGGCGAGGCCAAGCTCGGTGACGGGTATGTCGTCACGCACGACAAGCAGGCCGGCAAGCTGACGCTCACCAC
Organism: Streptomyces sp. NBC_00457; assembly: GCF_036014015.1. Lineage (NCBI taxonomy): Bacteria > Bacillati > Actinomycetota > Actinomycetes > Kitasatosporales > Streptomycetaceae > Streptomyces > Streptomyces sp. NBC_00457. Next base: position 5,791,653 of record NZ_CP107905.1, read on the forward strand.
GGTGGCGAACGGGGCGCCCGCGAGCCGGGTCATCGGGGAGCTGCCCGACACCGGCGTCTCGCAGCGGGACGTGCGCTGGACGGTGGACGAGTCCGGCGGGAACGCCGCCTATGTGGACGCCAAGGAGCAGGTGCACCTCGTCCCGTCCGGTGTGCCGCAGCAGCCGTTGCGGCCGCTGGCGCCGGTGGTGAAGGCAGCGAAGGTCGAGGTGAGTGAGGAGGACGAGTTCTACCCCACCCTTACCACGGCACTGCTGTCGAAGCCGGCCGCGGGCTGGGTGCTGACGGTGCGCGACAAGGCGACCGGCAAGGTCGTCGACAACACGGACGGCGGCGCGGTGCGCGGCGAACTGAAGGTCGGCTGGGACGGCCGCGGCGCGCACGGGCTTCTCCCCAGCGGCCCGTACGACTGGACGCTGTCGGTCACGCCTGCCGACGGCGTGGGCGCTCCGCTGTCGATCCAGGGCACGGTCCGGCTGCTGAAGGGCCGAGTGGTGCACCGCGACTACGTCGGCCTCGGTGACGGCACGGGTGACCTGCTCACCTTCAAGGGCGGCGAGATGACCTTCCACGGCGGGGGCGACGGCACGGTCCGCACGTCCCTGATTGGCGACGGATGGAACTCACCGGCGTACAGAGCGGTGCCCCTCGGAGATCTGAACGGCGACAACTGCAACGACGTCCTGCTCAAGACGGGCGGCGGCGCCCTGCACCTGTACAAGCCGCGCTGCGATGCCCCGCTGCGGCCGTCGACGTCGCACACGACGCTCGGCACCAGCGGCTGGAACCAGTACGACGTGCTGACCGCACCCGGGGACCTCACCAAGGACGGCCGACCCGACCTGATCGCCCGCCACGCTGCCACCGGCGCGGTCTATCTCTACAAGGGCACCAGCACAGGCAAGCTGGCCTCCCGGATCAAGCTCGTCGACAACTGGAAGACGTACAAGAAGGTCGTGGGCGCCGGTGATCTGAACGGTGACGGGATCGGCGATCTGCTCGCGCAGGACAAGGCGAACAACCTGTACCGCTACTACGGCGCCGGCAACGGCCGCTTCGGCACCCGGGTGCGGATCGCCACCGGGTGGGGAGCCTCGTACAACGCGGTGATCGGTGTCGGGGACATCACCGGCGACGGGAAGAGCGACCTGGTGATGCGGGACACGGCCGGGAACCTGTACCGCCAGACCGGGACCGGCAAGGGGTCGTTCGCCGCGCGCGTGAAGATCGGGACCGGGTGGCAGCACTACAAGGGCCTTTACTAGAGGGCCAATTTCTAGCCAAGTTGTGACGTGTGTCATGCCCCCGGCGAGGGAATCGCTGGGGGCATGACAGATGACGCCAAAGTGAGTGGGCTGTCTGACGAAGAGCGATTGGCCCAGCTCGGCTATACGCAGGTCCTTGCCCGCCGCATGTCGGCGTTCTCCAACTACGCGGTCTCCTTCACGATCATCTCGGTCCTGTCGGGATGTCTGACGCTGTATCTGTTCGGCATGAACACCGGCGGTCCCGCCGTGATCACCTGGGGCTGGGTCGCGGTCGGACTGATGACGCTGTTCGTGGGCCTGGCGATGGCCGAGATCTGCTCGGCGTATCCGACGTCGGCGGGCCTGTACTTCTGGGCCCACCGGCTCGCGCCCCCGCGTACGGCCGCCGCCTGGGCCTGGTTCACGGGCTGGTTCAACGTGCTCGGCCAGGTCGCGGTGACCGCGGGCATCGACTTCGGGGCGGCGTCCTTCCTCGGCGCGTATCTGAACCTGCAGTTTGACTTCGAGGTGACTCCCGGCCGCACGATCCTCCTCTTCGCGGGAATCCTGGTGCTGCACGGCCTGCTGAACACCTTCGGGGTGCGGGTGGTGGGCCTGCTCAACAGCGTGAGCGTGTGGTGGCACGTGCTCGGTGTGGCGGTGATCGTCGGCGCGCTCACCTTCTCCCCGGACCAGCACCAGTCCGCGTCCTTCGTGTTCGGCGAGTTCGTGAACAACACGGGCTGGGGCAGCAGCGTGTACGTCGTCGCGCTCGGCCTGCTCATGGCCCAGTACACCTTCACCGGCTACGACGCCTCCGCCCACATGACGGAGGAGACGCACGACGCGTCGACGGCGGGCCCGAAGGGGATCGTGCGGTCCATCTGGACGTCATGGATAGCCGGGTTCGTGCTGCTGCTGGGCTTCACTTTCGCCATCCAGTCGTACGAGGGTGCCCTCACGTCCCCGACGGGCGCACCGCCCGCGCAGATCCTGCTCGACGCGCTGGGCGCGACGGCGGGCAAGCTGCTGCTCCTGGTCGTGATCGGGGCGCAGCTGTTCTGCGGGATGGCGTCGGTGACGGCCAACAGCCGGATGATCTACGCGTTCTCCCGGGACGGCGCGCTGCCCTTCTCCCACGTCTGGCACACGGTGAACCCGCGCACCCGCACCCCCGTCGCGGCCGTGTGGCTGGCGGCGCTGGGCGCGCTGGTGCTCGGGCTGCCGTATCTGATCAATGTCACGGCCTACGCGGCGGTGACGTCGATCGCCGTGATCGGCCTGTACATCGCCTACGCCATCCCGACGCTGCTGCGGCTGCGGAAGGGCGAGGACTTCGAACGCGGGCCGTGGCACCTGGGGCGCTGGTCGCGGCCGATCGGCGTGGTGGCGGTGGTGTGGGTCGGCGTGATCACCGTCCTCTTCATGCTGCCGCAGGTCTCCCCGGTCACCTCGGAGACCTTCAACTACGCTCCGGTCGCCGTCCTCGTCGTCCTCGGCTTCGCCGCGACCTGGTGGCTGGCCTCGGCCCGGCACTGGTTCCTCAACCCCGACCACGAACGGACCATCGCCCGCGAGGCGTCCCGCAAGGGCACGCCCGAACCGGTCGATCCGTAACACCCTAGGACACTCCCGGCCCGCTCCGCCGGCGCGGCACGGCCGGGACCCCGATACCCGATCGGAGTCCCGCCCGTGTCCGGCTATGCTCGGGGAGGCAACATCGCCTGGGCCCTTAGCTCAATTGGCAGAGCAGTGGACTTTTAATCCATTGGTTGTGGGTTCGAGTCCCACAGGGCCTACGACAGAGCCCCAGTTCAGACCACATCTGAACTGGGGCTCACGGCGTTTGATCAAGAGCGTCCGCCGCGGCTGCCATGAGGGGTTCCGCGGCCTCCTCGGTCGTGTCGGGCGGCACGACCAGCAGGTCCCAGCGTCCTTGGCCGGGTGAGAGCAGGACGATGGTGTGGGCGGCGGATGCCGTGGGGGTCCGGCGCAGTCGTACGACCTGGTTGGAGACGAGCATCCGGCCGGGCACCGCGGACCATGTCGCCCCGTTGACGGTGACGCTGGTGATGTGACCCCACGCGCGCGGCAACCCGGCCAGCAGCCAGGGGAGTTCGGCGAGCAGGTCGTACGAACGGGGCCACCACGCTCCGTCGATGGGGCGGGGCATGCGGCCGTGGGGTGCCAGGCGCAGGCGCAGGAGGGGTTGGGAGGGAATCGGGGGTTGCATGGCGGTGGTCACTGAAGCTCCTGTCGATCGCCGTGCGGAGGACGAGGCGGGTGCTCGATGTCAGGTGCGGCGGAGGAGGCGGGTGCTCGGTGTCGGGGTGGTGGAGGGGGCGAGTGCTCGGTGTCAGGTGCGGTGGGCGGCGACGCGGGCCTGGGTGGGCCAGCGCACGTCGTACACCCAGCCGAGGCGTTCGAGGAGGCGGATGACGGCGGCCGACGGGTCGAGCTGGCCGCGGTCGACGCCGTGGCGGGCGCTGGTGGGGTCGGCGTGGTGGAGGTTGTGCCAGCTCTCGCCGAAGGAGAGCAGGGCGAGCGGCCACAGGTTGGTGGCCCGGTCGTGGCGCCGGGTGCGGAACGGGCGGTCGCCGATCATGTGGCAGAGGGAGTTCACGCTCCAGGTGACGTGGTGGAGCAGCGCGATGCGCACAAGTCCCGCCCACAGCAAGGCGGTTACGCCGTGCAGCCACGTACCTCTGATGAGCCGGCCCGCGGTGAAGGGCAGAGCCAGCGTGAGGACGCACAGCTCCGGGAAGGCGCGAGCGACACGGCGGATGTCGGGGTCTGCCAGCAGATCGGGGGCGTAACGGTCGGGCGGCGTACGGTCGTTGCGGAACAGCCAGCCGACGTGCGCGTGCAGCAGTCCGCGCAACTGGCCGCGTAGATGCGTGCCGTATCGGTACGGCGAGTGCGGGTCCCCCGGCCGGTCGGTGAAGGCGTGATGGCGGCGGTGGGTGGCGACCCAGGTGATCACGTCGCCCTGGAAGCTCAACGACCCGGCCACCGCTAGCGCGATGCGCACGGGGCGGACGGCCCGGTAGCTGCCGTGGGTGAGACCGCGGTGGAAGCCGACGGTGACGCCCAGACCCGTGACCGTGTAGAGGACGAGCGCGAGCACGATGTCGGCGGGGTGGACGAGGCTGCCCCACAGCAGCCAGCCGGCGAGGCCGATCGCCAGAACGGCAGGACGACGATCACCGCCGTCACCGTGACGTAGAGACGTTCACCGCCGTCACGCGGGGGCGCCGGGCCGTCCGGCGGGAAGGGGGACGTACCGTCGTAGTCCTGTGGTGGGGCGGGGGCCGATGGTGAGGCGGTCGTGGGCGTGGTCGGACTGCGTGGCACACGTGGCTCCTCGGCTGGATGCGGATGGCGCGGCCGGGGGTCACGGGCTGCCCTGAGGACGCGTGACGGCTGTAGAAGGGAATGTGGTCCGGTGGACTCACCGGACCATGAGATGACGGGCCGGAGCCGGTCCGAATTCCGCTATGTGAAAGGCCCTCGGGTTCTCACCGTACTCCTGCCCGTGTAACAACCGCGTCTGCTCACCGGCGGCATCGCGTTGACACGGGCCGACCCCGGACGTTGACTGGCGGCACGGCTCAGAGCCATGCCGCTGAAGGAAATCCGGCACAACACACAGGAAAGCGGCACTTGATGATGTACGACCAGACACGCGCCCAACAGTCCGCGGACCAGCCCCGTGGCGACACAGGACGCCGCGCGTCCGGCCCGGCACCGCTGTTCCCGCCGGGCGAGCGGGACAAGATCGTCCGGCGTCTCGGGCGGGCCGTCAACACGTTCCCCGACGCTCCGCGTGATTCGCTGGAGGAAGCCGAGGGCGCCTTCGACGAGGCCACCGCCCAGCTCATGGAGGCCCTCGCCGAACAGCGGCGTATCCTCCGCGCGGGCTGGCAGGACCAGGACCCCGAAGGCCAGGACGCCGAAAAGGAATCCGCCGAACTCCACCTCGCGCTGAGGCAGTACCGGGAGATCACCCAGCGCCTGCTCCGCCTCTGAACGACGAACGACGCAGGTCGTTCTCGGCGCGAGCTGAACCCCGGAACCCCGCCTACGGCAGGTAGGCGGGGGATCAGTGCTGCCTGATGGTCGTTGAGGAGCCCGGAGCGGATCAGGGCGGCGATGCTCGAACAGCAGCGCATCGTGCTGGTCACGGACGTGCCCGCGGTGGCCCGGCCCATCTCCGCGAAGCGGGACATCGTGAAGGACGTCGTTCTGCGGGAGTACTTCGAGGTGGTGGCGGACGAGCGGGTCCGCGGGCGGCGGGTCACGGTGTACGAGCGGCGTGACCAGGAGTCGTAGCCGGAAGCACCTCAAGGAAGCACCTCAAGAAACCACCCCAAGAAGCACCCCAGTGCCTCCAGGTCCCCCCGCGGTCCTCCCCCGCATCGAGGGTGTGCCCGATGGGGTCCGGATCCGGTCCTGAAGTCACTGGGATGCTGTGATCCAACTGTCGCCCGTGCTGGTCAGTCGCGTCTTTAGCAGCCCGTGCCGAGATCCTTGGCATTCTGTGCGCGTTCCCGGGCCTCACTCGGGGAGACTCCGTAGGCCGCGCGGAAGGCCCGGCTGAAGTCGGCCGGGTTGCGGAATCCCCAGCGGGCCGCGGTCTCGCCGATGGTGCGGTGGCGGAGGGCGGGGTCGGTCAGATCGGCGTGGCTGCGTTGCAGGCGGCGACGCCGGACCGTGGCGGCCACGGGTTCCGGTGCGTCGCGGAACAGGGTGTGCAGGGTGCGTACGGAGATGTGGTGGTGGGCGGCGATGGCCGCCGGGCGGAGCCACGGGTCGGCCAGGTTGTGGTCGATGAAGGCGTTGATGCGGGCGAGCAGCGCGGCCCTACGGGTCTCGACGGGCAGCGCGTCCTGCTCGCCGAGCCGCGCGGCCAGCAAGGAGGCGGCCAGGTCGACGGCGACGGAGCCGAGCCGGGCCAGCTCCGCCGGGCCGCAGTTGCGGGCGGCGTCCGGCAGGCCCGTGAGATACGGGGCGAGCAGCGCCGCGGAACCGGTCCCGGTGGGCAGCGGCTCGGCCAGCAGCCGGTCCGCCCGGCCGTCGGCCAGGGGCAGCGCGGTACGCGGCAGCCGCAGCACCGTCATCCGACACCGCTGCTCGGGGTCGTGGAAATCGCTGATCAGCGGGCGGGAACTCGAGTACAGGGTCATTTCGCCGGAGCCGAGGCAGGCGACGTTCCTGGACTGTTCCAGCCGTATGGAGCTGCGACCCCCGACGAGGATCATGAAGTAGTCCTCGGGATCCTGGCGGCGGATCTGGGCCAGGGAACGGCGGGCGGTCATCGGGGAGAACGTGAAGGTCGTGACCTGGCTGCGCGGCAGCATCCCCACGGCTTCCAGTCGGCCCTCGAAGCGGGGCGCGTGCGCGCTGCTGATCGACACCGGCATCAGCTCGTCGACAACCTCGGCCCACCAGCTGAACCGGTCCGGCTCCGGCACGGAGTCGGACCCCATCGTCAGGAACGAGTCATCGGGGCCGTCGGGGATGTCGGCGATGGACATGGAGTCGATACTGCCCGCCGCGGACGTCATCCGAGAAGGGCGCCCGTAAGGCTCCCCCAGTAGCGCCGTCAGCCCGTCCTCAGCCCGCCGTACGCTCCGTCAGCTCGCCCAGCGGCAGGGTGTGCTGGGTCTGGAGCACCTTCGCCCGCAGGTAGCGGACGTTGTGGGCGGTGGTGAACACACCGGTCGGCACGCGGTCGCGGACGCTGATGCCGAGGTCCCGCAACTGGCCGGCCTTGTCCGGGTTGTTGGAGAGCAGGTCGAGCTCGCCGATGCCGAGGCCGGCCAGCATCTGCGCGGCCGCCGTGTAGTCGCGGGCGTCCTCGGGCAGGCCCAGCGCGGTGTTCGCCGCGTAGGTGTCGAGTCCCTGGTCCTGAAGGGCGTACGCGTCGAGCTTGTTGTAGAGGCCGATGCCGCGGCCTTCCTGGCGGAGGTAGAGCAGGACGCCGCCGCGGTCGGCGATCCGCTCGACGGCCTCGCGCAGCTGCGGGCCGCAGTCGCAGCGGGCCGAGCCGAAGACATCGCCGGTGAGGCACTCGGAGTGCAGGCGCACCAAGGGGACGGGCCCCGGGTCGCCGAGGACGACGGCCACATGCTCCTGGCCGTCGGTCAGTCCGTGGAAGGTGACCAGTTCGGCATCGACGCTGTAGCCGTCTCCGAAGCGCAGCGGCACGCGGACGCGGGAGCGCTGGGTGGCGGCGGGGAAGTCGGTCATGCGGGTACTCCGGTCCTCGGGCACGCTGCTTCAGATTTGAAGCAGATCCTCGATCCCGGACATTACCCCATGCTTCAATTTTGAAGCAACGGATTTGTGACCCGCGTCATCAACAGGGCTTGGCCGACCGCCGCCGCCACGGCACGTCATCGGGCGCCGCCTGCGCCGCGTCCCCCTCGAACCCCTCGGCGATCGTGCCGAAGATCTCCTCCATCTGCCCGACCTGCTCCGGGGTCAGCCGGTCGAACAGCAGTGCCCGTACGGTCTCCACATGCCCCGGCGCCGCCCGCTCCAGGACCGTCATCCCCTCGTCCGTCAGCGCCGCGATGCTGCCGCGCTTGTCCCAGCGACAGTTCTCGCGCCCCACCAGCCCGTCCTTCTCCAGGCGTGTCACGGCATACGTCAGCCGGCTGCGGGTGATCTTCAGCCGCGCCGCGAGGTCGGTCATACGCAGCTTGCGCTCCGGGGCCTCGGACAGGACGGAGAGGATGGAGTAGTACATGTGCGGCATGCCGGCTTCCTGCTGGAGTTGCCGGTCGAGCGCGTCCTCCACCAGGAGGACGGCGCCGATGTACGCGCGCCAGGCGCGCTGCTCCTCGGGGGTGAGCCAGCGGGTCGTCATGCAACCAGTGTAGGTTTGTTTCAAACTTGAACCAAGCCCGACTTGAACCAAGCCCGCCCGTCGCCGAGGTGGAGTACGCAGATGCCCTTCCCCTACGTCCTGCTGTCCGCCGCCGTCTCCCTCGACGGCTACCTGGACGACACCGGCCCCGACCGCCTGCTCCTGTCCAGCCCGGCCGACTTCGACCGCGTCGACGAGGTACGGGCCTCCGTCGACGCCATCCTCGTCGGCGCCGGCACCATCCGCGCCGACAACCCCCGCCTCCTGGTGAACTCCCCCGAGCGCCGAACGGCACGAGAGGCCGCGGGCAAGCCCGCCTACCCCCTCAAGGTCACGGTAAGCGGCTCCGGCGACCTCGACCCGGCGGCGAAGTTCTGGCACACAGGAGGCGACAAGGTCGTCTATACGACGGACCGGGGCGCCCAGCGCCTCCACGCGACGCCGGTCGACGCCGACGTCGTCCCGCTGGGCCCGGAACTGGACTGGCGCCGGCTGCTGGAACACCTGCACGAGGTGCGCGGCGTGCGGCGCCTCATGGTCGAGGGCGGCGGGCTCATCCACACCCAGCTGCTCCAGCGGGGGCTGGCCGACGAGGTGCAGCTGGTCCTGGCGCCGCTGTTCGTGGGCGACCCGAAGGCGCCGCGGCTGTTCGGCCCCGGCGGATACCAGGGCGGCCGCCTCCGCCTGCTGGAGACACGGCGGATCGAGGACGTCGTGCTCATGCGCTACGAGCCCACCGCACCCGGCGCCGGCCCGCTGGACTCCGCCGCCGACCACCACTGGCTCGCCCTGGCCTGCGAACTGGCCACGCAGTGCCCTCCCTCGCGGACCGCGTTCAGCGTGGGCGCGGTCGTGGTCGCGGCCGACGGGACCGAGCTGGCGCGGGGCCACTCCCGCGAGGGCGGCGACCTCGTCGTCCACGCCGAGGAGGCCGCGCTGGCGAAGCTCGACCCGACCGACCCCCGGCTGGCCACCGCCACGGTGTACAGCAGCCTGGAACCATGCGCCCACCGCGCATCCCGCCCCGCGCCGTGCGCCCGGCTGATTCTGGACGCCGGAGTACGGCGCGTGGTGACGGCGTGGCGCGAGCCGGACACCTTCGTGGTGGCCGCCGACGGCAGCGGGATGCTGGAAGCGGCCGGCGTGGACGTCGTCGTACTGCCGGAGTACGAGGAACGCGCGAAGGCACCGAACCGTCATCTGTCGGCATGACGGACCGGCCTCAACTCCCCTTCGGCCCATCAGATCCTGCGCCCCGTCGCCGTACCGGGCACGCTGCGAATGAGCGGGTGTGGATCACGGTACGGAGGCGGCGATGGGGTCGGTGCGCAGACGGACGACGGCTTTGCTGATCCCGCCCCTGGCCGCGGCGCTCCTCGCCTCCTGCGGGACGGACGACGGTTCGCGCACCATGGCCCGCACCCTCCCGTCGGACGCCGAGTTCACCCACCCCGGCGTCCTCGTCGGCAAGGACCAGCTGGACGCCGTACGAGAGAACGTCCTGGCGGGCAGGCAGCCGTGGCTGAAGGCGTTCCTCGACATGCGGGACAGCAGATACGGGGCGTACAAGTACCGGGCCGAGCCGTACCGGACCGTGAACTGCCCGGCCGGTGCCATGGCGGGCCGGGGCTGCATCCAGGAGCGTACGGACGCCATCGCCGCCTACACCCAGGCCCTGCTGTTCACGGTCACCGGCAAGCGGCAGCACGCCGTCAAGGCCCGGGAGATCATGGACGGCTGGTCGGCGAAGCTGAAGCGGCACACCGGGCAGAACGCCGGACTCCAGGCGGCCTGGGCCGGATCGACCTGGGCGCGGGCCGCCGAGATCGTGCGGCACACACCCGGCGCCGACTGGCCCGCCGACCGCGTACAGCGCTTCGAGACCATGCTCCGCACCGTCTACCTCCCCCGCGTCACCCGCCGGGTCCTGGACGTCAACGGAAACCGGGATCTCGCCTCGACCGACGCGGCCATCGGGATCGCCGTCTTCCTCGACGACCACAAGACCTTCAATCACGCCCTGCGACGCTTCCGCGACCGTGTCCCCGCCTACTTCTACCTGCGCAAGGACGGCCGCCACCCGCTCACCGCGCCCGGCTCCGGCATGGACACCCCGCAGCGGCTGCGGTCGTACTGGTTCCAGCAGTCGACGTACAAGGACGGCGTCACCCAGGAGACCTGCCGTGACTTCGAGCACGTCGGCCACTCCCTCGCCGCCACCGCCCACATCGCCGAGACGGCCTGGCACCAGGGCGTCGACCTGTACGGCGAGGTCAAGGACCGGCTCAAGGCCGCCCTGTCCCTCCACGCCCGGCACCAGCTGGGCGAGCCCGCGCCTGCCTGGCTGTGCGGCGGCAAGGTCTCCAGAACCATGGGCCCCGACCTGGAAGTCGTACTGAACCATCTGGAAGACCGGCTTCACGTCACCGTCCCCGCCGCCCGCACACTCGCCGAGCGCACCCGCCCGGCCGGTACCGACGGGCTCTTCGTCGCCTGGGAGACGCTCACCCACGCGCGCAAACCCGCAGGGTGAATCAACGTGTGGTCATGGGTGTCCCGCGGATGGCGTAGACTAGTGAACACAACGACGCGGGGTGGAGCAGCTCGGTAGCTCGCTGGGCTCATAACCCAGAGGTCGCAGGTTCAAATCCTGTCCCCGCTACCAAAAATGCAGTTCAAGAGGCTCTTCGGATTTGTCCGAAGAGCCTCTTGCTGTGTTCGGGACTGTCCAAAGGTCCGCCTGATTCTGGCGAGGATGCCCCGAGGTTCACGCTGGGGAGGGTCCCCTCCTGAGGCTCTGCTTGCTGCCCGGCGCGGGGCGTTCACACGGCTGTCCGGCGGAGCCGGGGAATGCGAACAACTGCCCTACATGTCACCGGTTGTGGTGATCGTCGTGCGAATGGCGGTGAAACTGCTGCCAACGCCCGAGCAGGCGTCGGCCCTTCAGGCGACCCTGCATGCCTGCAACCGGGCAGCCACATACGCCTCGCAGGTTGCCTTCGCCAAGAACCTCAAGGACCGCAACCGCCTGCAGAAAGAGGTGTACACGACTCTGAAGGCCAACCTGCGGGCCGGGAACCTCGGCCCGCCCACCTCCAGGCGGCACCGCAAGGCTGTCAGTACTCCGATGTTCTTCCGCCCGGAGGCGGCCCAGCCGTTCGACGACCGTTGCCTGTCCTGGCAGTACGACGCACGCACCGTCTCCATCTGGACCGTGGACGGGCGGATGAGGGGTATCCGCTTCGCCTGTTCGCCCGACCAGCTCAAGATCCTTGTGGCCTGCCGCAGGGGCGAGAGCGATCTCGTCCGGCGTGGCGGGAAGTGGTTCCTGATCGCCACCTGCGACATTCCGGATCCCGAGGAGTACGAGCCGGTCGGCTGGATCGGCGTGGACCGGGGCATCGTGAACCTGGCCACCACCTCCTCGGCCTGTCCGGCGACGGACCGGCCCAGTTCGTCAGCCGCCTCCAGGCGACCTTGTTCTCGTGGTTCCGGGCGCACCCGGTCGGCGACCGTGCGCTGGGCGGGCTGCTGGTGATGGACGAGGCGCAGAACTTCGTGCCGTCCGGTGCGGCGAATCCGAGTACGGAGAGCACGGTCGAACTCATCCGCCAGATACGGAAATACGGACTCGGGATGGTCCTCAATACGGACTCGGGATGGTCCTCGCCTCGCAGACGCCCAGGGGGATCCACAATCAGGCGCTGGGCAACACGGTGAACCAGTTCATCGGCCGCCTTACCGTTCCCGCTCAGATCAACGCCGTCGAGACCATGGCGGAGGCGCGCAACGCGACCCTCGACAACCTCGGTGGTCTTCGGAGCGGCCAGTTCAACGCCGCGACCGAGGGGACCGGCTTCAGCAAGACCGAGGTGCCTATCTGCCTCAGTCACCACGATGTGCCGCTCACGGAGGACGAGATCGTCGAGCGCGCGCGCCGCGGGCTCGATCGTCGTCACCCCGCGTGAGTGGACGGCCTCGTTCCGGTAACAACTGACGCAACGTCAGAACTGATGTGACTGCTGAGTTGCTGCCGCGGCGTGGTCAACTCGCCCGATTTTCACCGGTCATGGCCTGTACGTCCTGCGCAAAAACGTTAACGATCAAGCGGAACCGCTTGGAATCCGGCCCCCGCGTCTATTAACGTTCGATAACGCAGCGCGGTCGTCCCAGCCGTCACAAGAGTCGGCTCCGTGCGCACGCGCCGAATTCCGCAAGGGAACCGGGGAACCACCACCTTGGGGTGAATCGCGCGGATGCCACCGTGGAAGCACGGAGGGTATACGCGCGTAGGAGACCTTCCTGCTCCGAACCCGTCAGCTAACCCGGTAGGCGAGAAGGAAGGAAAGGAGTACGCCTACGTGGCGTCCAACCGGCCTGCCCCCGAGGCCCCCTTCGTGCCGAGTCAGCGCGAGCCCGACACCTTTGTGTACAGCGGCTTCCGCACCGACGACGAGGGCCCGCTGGAGGAGTGGAACCCCACCGAGGAGTCCATTCGTCCCATACGTGGCCGGCACCGCGTCAGCAAGCAGCGCAACGGTGCATTCGCCCGTAGCTCCACGGTTCTCGGCGTCGGCGTCATAGCCGCCGTCGGCGCGGGCGGTATGGCCAGCGCCAACACCGGCAAGCCGCCGGTGTCCATCTCCCTGCCCGACCTGCCGTCCGTGGGCTCGATCATCTCGGACGACGCCGCCGAGGACTCGGCGGACACCGCGACCGCGCTCAGCACTGTCAGCGTGGCCTCCACCGAGAGCGAGCAGTCCGCCGCCGACGCCGGTGAGACGCTGCGCTCCCGGATCCTCGCCCAGGCCGAGCGGCAGCAGGACCAGGTCGACAGCAAGGCCGCGCAGGCCGTGCAGGCCGCCGCGCAGAAGGAGGCCGCCGAAGCGGCCGCCAAGGCGGAGCAGGAGGCCAAGGCCAAGGCCGCCGCCGCGAAGAAGAAGGCGGAGGAGGAGGCCGCGGCCAAGGCGGAGGCCGAGCGGCTCGCCCAGCTGGCCAAGCAGTTCGCGCTGCCGACCTCCTCGTACACCATCACCTCGACCTTCGGTCAGGCCGGTTCCCTCTGGTCCTCCGGCTACCACACCGGCCTCGACTTCGCCGCCCCCACCGGCACGCTCATCAAGGCCATCCACAGCGGCACGATCACCGAGGCCGGCTGGGACGGCTCCTACGGCTACAAGACCGTCCTCACCCTCGACGACGGCACCGAGCTCTGGTACGCCCACCAGTCCTCGATCAGCGTCAGCGTCGGCCAGAAGGTAGCCACCGGCGACGTCATCGGCCGCGTCGGCGCCACCGGCAACGTCACCGGCGCCCACCTCCACCTCGAGGTCCACACCGGCAGCTCCGACAGCGGCGGCATCGACCCGATGGCCTGGCTGCGAAGCAAGGGGCTGAACCCCTGAGGTAGGGCTCTGCGGCGGGGGCTGTCGGACCGCCCGCCGCCGTCTGGGCTGCGGGCATTCGCATGGGCGGTCTCGGCCGCGGGCATTCGCGCGGCCTGGGGCGGTGCCCACCCGGCAGGCGGCGCTGCGTCGTCGTCCAGTCAAGCTGCGAGCATTCGTGCCGCAGGGTCGGCGCCCACCCGGCAGGCGGCGCTGCGTCGTCGTCCTGCCAAGCTGCGGGCATTCGTGCCGCCTAGGGCGGCACGGGTGGGCGCAGGCGGCGCCCCGTCAGCGCCGGGCTGCGTGACCCACCCCCGCCCAGCCCCCACGCCGGGCCACTCGCAACGCCGGCTAGGTCCGATACGGGTTGTACGCCGGATACGGATACGGCACCGCATTCCCATACGCCCCGTACACCGGCAAAGGCGGCGCAGCCACCCGCGCCGCATGCTCCAGCGCCGGCCCAGCAACCCCCCGCCGCTGCCACAGCTCACGCAGCAACTCCCGCTCCCGTACGACGAAGTCGGCCCCGGCCCGCCCCCGCCGCCCCCGATGCCGCAGAAACGCCAGCGACGTCGCGTACGCCTCGTACTGCGCCACCGCCCGCCCCGCCGACTTGCCGAAGTGACGCCGGGCGTGCTCCCGGGCCAGTCGCCGCGCCCGCATCGACCCCAGCACAAAGGGCGCGGCCGGCCCCATCCAGCCCGCGGCGACATACGCCGGCAGCTCGGCCCGTACGGTCCTCAGCTCCCGCTGCCGCGTCCAGATCACCAGCCAGGTCAGCAGCCCGAACGCGGGCACCATGAAGACGGCGTACACAGCGAAGAACCCGTACTCGCCGAAGCTCGACGAGCCGTTCCACATCGCGTGCATGCCCATCGCCAGCAGCAGCCCGGACAACGGCACGAGCACGCGCCGGACATGCTGCCGGTCCGCCGAGAGCGCGGCGACACCGAAGCCGATGCCGGTGAGGACGGTGAAGAGCGGGTGGGCGAACGGCGACATGATGATGCGCACGAAGAAGGTCGCCGCGGTCACGGAGGCGATGCCGCGGTCGCCGGTGAGCTGGTCGGTCCCGAAGGCCGTACCGAGGTAGAGGATGTTCTCGGTGAACGCGAAGCCGGTCGCGGTGACCCCCGCTATCACCACCCCGTCGACGATCCCGGTGAAGTCGCGTCGCCGGAAGAGGAAGACGAGCAGTACGGCCGCCGCCTTGGCGGACTCCTCCACGATCGGCGCTATCACCGTCGCCCCGAGGGTGTCCGCGCTGGACGGATCCGCGGTCGCCGTCGCTATCCATCTGGTCGCGAAGCTGTTGGCGACGATCGCTATCAGCGCCGCCGCGCAGGCGCCCCAGGAGAAGGCGAAGAGGAGGTTGCGCCAGGGGCCGGGTTCGACCCGGTCCAGCCAGCGGAAGGCGGCTATCAGCAGTGGCACGGGGAACACCGAGAGGCCGAGCCCGACCAGGAATCCCTCCGTGCCGGTCTGTTCGCGGACCAGGGCGAGGATGACGAGCCCGGACAGCGCGAGGAGCGTGATCAGGGCGCCGTACCGCACCCATCGCTTCTGCCACCAGTGCGCGTGCCGCCGTGCGCCACCGGCGGGATCACCGGCGTATGGGGGGAACGGGGGACTGGTGGCCACGGCTTTGACCCTAACGAGGGAAGGTTACTGGGGACCTTCGTGCAGTACGCGACGGAAGAGCAGGTCGTTCACGACATGTCCCTTGTCCAGCCCCTGGCCCTCGAAACGGGTGAGCGGCCGGAAGTCGGGACGCGGCGCGAAACCGCCGTCGGGCTGCGTGTTCTCGAAGTCCGGGTGCGCGCTCAGCACCTCGAGCATCTGTTCGGCGTACGGCTCCCAGTCCGTCGCGCAGTGCACGGTCGCCCCCGGCTTCAGCCGGGTCGCGGCGAGGCTGAGGAACTCCGGCTGGATCAGCCGGCGCTTGTGGTGCCGCTTCTTCGGCCAGGGGTCGGGGAAGAAGACGCGCAGCCCGTCGAGGGAGTCGGGGGCGAGCATCTCGCGGAGCAGGATGATCGCGTCGCCGTTGCCCACGCGGATGTTGGACAGGCCGTGGTGGTCGGCCAGGTTGAGCAGATTGCCCTGGCCGGGGGTGTGCACGTCGACGGCGAGGATGTTGGTACCGGGGTCCGCCGCCGCCATCTGGGCGGTCGCCTCCCCCATCCCGAACCCGATCTCCAGCACGACCGGGTTCGCGTTCCCGAACAGCTCGGTCAGGTCGACGACCCGCTGCCCGTCGATATCCAGCCCCCACTGGGGCCACAGCCGCTGCAACGCATCCGCCTGCCCCGCCGTCACCCTGCTCCGCCGCGGCTGAAAACTCCGAATCCGCCGCTCAAAATGCGACCCCGCGGGATCAGCCTTCGGCCCATCAGGAAACCGCGGCTCCCCCTTGGCCCGGCGGTGACGAATGGACATGCCGACTGAGTGATCGGCTTCGGGGGCATGGTGAGTCTCAGACACAGTGGAGTCGATTTTACTGGCCTGCCTTACGGGCCTGCGCCTCGGCTACGGGCAGCAGTGCCACCTGACGCCGTCCCGCCAAGCTGCGGGCATTCGTGCGACAGGGCAGCGCCCACCCAGCAGAGGGCCGCACCGTCCCGCCAAGCAGACGCCCGCACCGTCCCGCCCAGCTGCGGGCAGTCGTGCCGCCTGGGGCGGCACGGGTGGACGCAGGCGGCACCCCGTCAGCGTCGGGCTGCGCGACCCACCCCCCGGGCAGCAACCCCGCGCACGGCTGTACCCCGCCCAGCGCAGCCAACGCCTTCCGCCCACCCCCCCCGCAGCAACCCCGCGCACAGCTGCACCCCGCCCAGCGCAGCCAACGCCTTCCGCGCGCCCCAGCCACCCCACCCCCGGCTACACCCCGCCCAGCACAGCCAACGCCCTCCGCGCCACCTCCCGCCCGATCGGCAGCGAGGCCGTCGCCGCAGGCGAGGGCGCGTTCAGTACATGCACCGCCCGCTCCCCCTCCCGGATCATGAAGTCATCCACCAGCGTCCCGTCCCGCAACACCGCCTGCGCCCGCACCCCCGCCGCAGCCGGCACCAGATCGTCCCGCGTCACCGCCGGCACCAGCCTCCGCACGGCCCGCGCGAACGCTTCCTTCGACACCGACCGCCGCAGCTCCCCGGCCCCGTACCGCCAGTGCCGCCCAGCCATCCGCCACACCCCCGGCCAGGCCAGCACCCCACCGAGCTCCCGCACCCGCACGGTCCCCCACCCGTACCCCTCGCGGGCCAGCGCGGGCACCGCGTTCGGCCCGATGTGCACACCCCCGTCGATCCCGCGCGTGAGATGCACCCCGAGGAACGGAAACGCCGGATCCGGCACCGGATACACCAGCCCCCGCACCAGCTCCGGCCGCGCCAGCGAGAAGTACTCCCCACGGAACGGCACGATCCGCATCCCGGGCTCGTCCCCGGTCAGCCGCGCCACCTCGTCGCAGTACAGCCCGGCGCAGTTGACCAGCACCCGCCCCCGTACGACCGCCCCGTCCCGCGTCCGTACGGCCACGCCGAGCGTCGCGCGCCGGTCCACCTGCACGACCTCCGCGCCGTACCGGATCTCCGCCCCGGACGCCTCGGCCAGCAGCCGGGCGACGCCCACGAAGTCGCAGACGCCGGTCGTCCCGACGTGTATCGCGGCGACCGAGCGCACCTCCGGCTCGTACTCCGTGACCTGTGCGGGGCCCAGCTCGCGCACCGGGATGGAGTTCTCCCGGCCGCGCTGCACGAGCGCGTGCAGCCGGGGCAGCTCCTCGCGGTCGGTGGCGACGATGAGCTTGCCGGTGACGGCGTGCGCGATGCCGTACTCCGCGCAGAACTTCACCATCTCGGCGGCGCCCCGCACCGCGTACCGCGCCTTGAGCGAGCCCGGCTTGTAGTAGATCCCGCTGTGGATGACGCCGCTGTTGCGCCCCGTCTGGTGCCGGGCCGGTCCCGCCTCCTTCTCCAGCACGGTCACCCGTGTCCCCGGCGCGGCCCGCGTGATCGCATACGCCGTCGACAGCCCGACGATCCCACCACCGACCACGAGCACGTCACAGTCGTAACCACTCCCGCGCCGCACCTGCACCACCTCCCACTCCCGATAGTGCACTGCGCCACTGACAGCGCATTCAAACGCGGAGGACTGCAGCGCCGTCAGGGGCGCGGGGCTGTATCACACATGCGGCTCCGCCGCGATGGGGGTCCCCCCGCTCGAGCGGAGCCGAGAGTGGGGGAGCGACAAGCCACAGATCACCCGCAGCCCGAAATCCGCAGAAACCAGGCAGACGCGAAGGAACTGGCCCTACGCGGGAGCCATGAGCAGGGGCCGAGCCCGCTCCCGAAGCTCCACCACCCGCGGCTCGTCCCCATACGGCTCCAGCCGGTGCAGAAGATCCTTCACATACTCGGTGGTACGCGCCGAGGAGATGCGCCCCGCCACCTCCACCGCCCGCACGCCCTGCTCACACGCGGCATCGAGATTGCCCGACTCCAGCTCGGCGACCGCCGAGACAACGAGCCGCAGCCCATGCGACCGTACGAACTCCTCCGTCGGCTTCGACAGCGCCTGCTCGGTGAAGCGGCGTACCTGCCGCGGCGCCTTCAGATCGCGGTAGCACTCCGCCGCGTCCGCGGCGAAACGGTCGTACGAGTAGAAGCCGAGCCAGGACGGATCGTTGTCCCCCTCCCGGGACCGCTCCAGCCACCCCTCGGCGGCTTTCAGGGCCGCGCCGGCGGCCTGCGCGTCACCCGCGCGTGCGTGCGCGCGTGCCTCCACCAGACGGAAGAAGCTCATGGTGCGGGCCGTGGCCAGGCCGCGGTTGCGTTCCAGTGCGGCCTGCGCGAGATCGACGCCCTCGTCGCCGAAGCCGCGGTACGTCGCCTGGAGCGACATGGACGCCAACACGTACCCCCCGAGGGGTACGTCCGCTGCCGCGCGGGCGAGCCGCAGGGCCTGGATGTAGTACCGCTGCGCGGCCTCCTGCTGGCCCGTGTCGAAGGCCATCCATCCGGCGAGGCGGGTGAGTTCGGCGCTCGCCCCGAACAGCGCCCTGCCGACCTCGTCCGAGTACGAGCCGAGCAGCAGCGGCGCCGCCTCCACCCGTAAACACTCCGGCACCATCGACGAACGCCAGTCGCCGCCCCCGTACTTGGAGTCCCAGCGCCTGGCGTCCTCCGCGGCCTCCCGCAGCTTCAGCACATCGCTGTGGCCGACTTTGAGCGGTGACCCGGAGCCCTCGGACGGGCTCGCGTCGCGTGCCACCGAGCTGTCGGCCGGGGTTATCAGCCACCGTGAGGCGGGCGTTGCGTATGCGCTGACTGCGAACGACCCGGCCAGCGACTGCCAGATGCCGCCGGAGCCGGCCCGGCGCCCGGCGAGGTCGAGGCGGTACAGCTCGGTCGCCGACTTCACGGCCTGTCCAACGTCCCTGGGAAAGGCGAGGCCCACCTCTGGTGCGGGATCCGCGTCCGCCAGGCCTATCTCGTGGAGCGGCACCGGGCGGCCGAGCTTCTGGCCGATGGCGGCGGCGATGAGGTGCGGCGCCGCGCCCTGCGGCACCATGCCCTTCGACACCCAGCGCGCCACCGACGTCTTGTCGTAGCGAAGAGTCAACCCGCGTTGAGCGCCAAGATCGTTGACGCGTCGGGCGAGTCCTGCGTTGCTGATTCCCGCGAGGGCGAGAACGGTGCCGAGTTTTTCGTTCGGCCCGCGTTGCTCCCTGGACATGCGCCACCCCTCGACACAGACGGCTGCCGCGCTGGCATAACCACGCGGCATTCGTAAACCCAGCGTAGTTCGCCGCATCCCAAGCGTTAAGGGGCATTCTTCCGGATGGCGGGATTGTGGTCCGTACTGAAGTGCGGTTCAGGTACGGACTGTTGTGATGTGCTCCCGCTGTGTGGCTGTGCGCCCGCCCGTGCGCTCTTCTCCGGCCATCGGGGGAGCGGTTCCATGAACGGTGCGTGGGTCGGCCCGCTGTACTGGATCCAGCGGGCTGGGGGACACCGCCGCCTACATCCCCGCGGGCGGCGGACCGGTCCGGGAGGCGAACTCCGCCTCCCGGACTGTGCGCCCGCCCGGTGATGGGCAGGGCATGTACGGAGCGTGTGCACGCGTGTCTCCGCGTCGGCGATTTGGCCGAAAACCGACCCCTCGCTCTGTGGGCGATTACCGCTCCCACCATGGGAGTTGAGGGCGCATCCGGTGTTCTGGGGGAGCGTATCGGGGGCGCATTCGCGTCGCAGATGCCTTCTTCCGTGCGGGTGTTCGCGCGATTCCGGGTATCTCCTCAGAGGCGCGCTCCCCGAGCACAAGCGGTACCGCCGCCCTGCTGGGGCGCGTCCTTCATGGCAGCATGGTGCTCCGGTTCGTACGGTGCACTGGTTGTCCACAGCATGTGGAGGCGTCGATGCGGTGGTTGGTGGGATGGAGCAGCACCGCCGCGGGTGCCGTCGAGCCCGGCTCGGCCGGCGCGACCGGTCACGAGGGCGAGACGCTGCACCCGGTGGGCTCCCAACTCCTGTGGGGCGACCCCGATCCGTTGTGGGCGGTCGGCGACTGGCGCCCGGACGAGGTGCGGGTAGTGAAGGCCGACCCGCAGAACCGGATCGCGGTGCTCGGCACCTGCGGGGCGACGGACGAGGAGCTGCGGGTCGGGCTGTTCGCCGCGCGCGGAGGCGCACTTCGGCATCTGACGGCCTGGCCGGGCAGCTACACGGCCGTCGTCCAGGTCGGGCGGCGCATCATGGTCTGCGGCGATCTGGCGGGCGCCAGGCCGGTGTTCTACACGCCCTGGGCGGGCGGTACGGCGTATGCCACAGCCGCGCTGCCGCTGGCCGACCTCATTGAGGCCAACCTTGATTTCGGGCACTTGGCGGCGCTGTTGGCGGCCCCCGATGTGCCGGCCGCGCTGCACGACTCCACCCCTTATGACGGCGTACGGCGTATTCCGCCGGGGCATGCGCTGATCCTGCGCGCCGGGGCGCGGGAGATCGCCGGGTACGAGCAGGTCGCCTCCCTCGCCGTCGCCGCGCCCTCGGCCGACCCGGACCGCGCGGTCGACGCGGTGCGCGACGCGCTCATCGAGGCGGTACGCGCGCGTCTGTCCGCGCCCCGGCATGTGCCCGGCGCCGACATAGACCCCGGGCCGGTGCCGGGGATGGGGCCCGCCGAACGGCGTGCCGCGCGCGGGATGCCGGTTCCGGGGATCGGGGCGGACCTGTCCGGGGGGCCGGCGTCGGGGACGCTGGCGCTGCTGGCAGCGGGGCTGCCGGGGATGCCGGGCACCGTGCTCGGGCACGGGACGGGGGCGGGGGAGCGGCTGCTGGCCGTGACCTTCAACGACCTGGCGGTGGGCGGTCGGGAGGCCGAGCTGGAGCGTGCGGGGGCGCTGGCTGCGAATCCCCGGCTGCACCATGTGGTGGTGGCCGGGGGCGAGGAGACGCTGCCGTACGCCGATCTGGACGGGCCGTTGACGGATGAGCCCGGGTCTTGTCTGGTGACGGCGGCCCGGCATCGCGCGCGGCTCGCCTCCGGCAGCGCGGACCACTTCACCGGGTACGGCGCCCGGCAGGTCCTGGACGCGCATCCGGCGCGGCTGGCCGATCTGCTGATGGACCGCAAGCGGCGGTATCTGGTGCGGCCCGTCGCTGCGCTGGCGAAGGCGGACGGAGGGTCCGTGCTGGTCCCCGCGCGTGTGTACGGCGCCGCCCGGCGGCTGGCCCGTACGCCGTACCGGGCGGGGCTGGAGAACCTCGCCGAGCGGCTGCTGCGGCGGCGCTTCGACGAACCCGGAGGTGCGGTGGGGGCGTCCCTCGCCGCGCTCACCTGGGGCAGACCGGGGCCTGCCGCTCGGTGGCTGACCGGGGAGGCGCTCGCTGAAGTATCGGTTCTCCTGCAGGGGGCGACGAATCGCTCGGGCGTCGGGCCCGGGCAGCGTCCCGGCGACTACCGCGCGCGTGCCGCGCTCTCCCGTCAGGCCACGAACCTCCGGGTCCTGGAGCAGGCCGCGGAGATCCGCTTCCAGCGGCTGCACGCGCCGTTCCTCGACAACCAGGTGGTCCGCGCCTCCCGCGCCCTTCCCGAGGCTCTGCGGGTACGGCCCGGTGCGCGGGCCGCGATTCTCCGTACGGTGCTGGAGGGCGCGGGCGTCACCGATCTCCCGCCGGGCTGGGGCGCCCCCTCGCAGGCCTCCTCGGCGGCCGCCGCCCGCATGGGGCTGCGGGTCTCCGCGGACACCCTGATGTCCCTCTTCGGTACGCCCCTCCTCGCCGAGGCCGGCCTGGTCGAGGCCCGCGTCGTCCGCAAGGCCATCCGCGCGGCGGCCGAGGGCGAGCCGCTGCCCTTGGACGGCCTCGCCGACCTGGTCTCCCTGGAACTCTGGCTCCGCCGCCTGCTCGCCCGAAGAGGAACCTGCTGGACCGGAACCCCGGCCCGCACGCGCGCGGTACCGGCCGGGATCGCACCTCAGGGGCGCGCGCTGGGGGCGGGGGCGGCGGCTCGGCAGGCGTGAGTGGTGGGTGGGCCTCTCGGCGGGGTTGTGGGGTGCGTGCGGCGGGGTTCGGTGGGATGCCTCCCGGCGGGGGGTGCGGGCGGGTGGGGGTGCGCGTAGCGCCTTCGGTGTGGGGTGGGTCGGGGCCGCGGTGGGGGTGTCCGTCCTCGGAACGTCGCGGCTCGGTCTGCTGATGAGGTGCCGGTGTTGACGCGACAACCGCTGCGGGCGGACACCCCCACCGCGGCCCCTTCCCGCCGTGGGCGACTGCGGGTACGCGGTCGCGTGCGCTGCAGGACGCCGGGCCGTCAGGCGCGTGGGCGGCTGCGCGTGCGTGGTCGCTTACGCGGTACGCGGGGACCTGCGTCCGAGCCCGCCCATCTGGGGCCTGCCGTCGCGCCCAGCTGCGGACTGCGTACCTCTGCCGTAGCTGCGGGCATGCGTGCCGCCTGGGGCGGCACGGGTGGGCGCAGGCGGCACCCCGTCAGCGCCGGGCTGCGCGACCCACCCCCACCCCAGCCACCGCGCCGGGTGCGACTCATCCTGAACGTCGGCGTCGGCGTCGGCGTCAGCACCGGCTCCGGTGACGCGACAGCGCCCCGCGCCACAAAGCCCGTGCCCCGCACAGCAGTCCCGGCGACAATGGCCCGGTGCGGTACAGAATTCTGGGCGTTGCGCTGGCGGAAGACGATGACGGGAAACCCGTATCCATCGGCGGCCCCCGCCTCCGCGCCCTGCTGACCGCCCTCGCCCTACGCCCCGGCCGCATCATCACCCCCGACACCCTGATCGACGACGTATGGGCGGCCGACCCACCGCAGGACGCCCCGGCCGCCCTCCAGGCCCTCGTCGGCCGTCTCCGCCGCACCGTCGGCAAGAACGCCATCACCTCCCACCCCGGCGGCTACCGCCTCACGGCAACGCAGAACGACGTAGACCTGTACGTCTTCGAGCGGCTCGTACGACAGGGCACGGCCGCACTCGACCGTGACGATCCTCGCTCCGCCGCCGGAGATCTTGACGACGCCCTCGCCCTGTGGCGCGGCCCCGCCCTCGCCGACCTCCCGGACCGGACCGCCGCCGCCCGCCCGGAGGCCCTGCGCATGGAGGCGACCCGCGCCCACGCCGAGGCACGGCTGCGGCTCGGGCAGGCTCAGGACGCCGTACCGGAGCTGACGGAACTGACCACGGCGCACCCGTACGACGAACCGCTGCACGCCCTCCTCATCCGCGCCCTGCGCGACACGGGCCGCTCCGCGGACGCCCTCGCCGCGTACGAGACCGCACGCCGCGCCCTCGCCGACGGCCTCGGCACCGATCCCGGCCCGGAACTCCGCGCCTTGCACCAGGCGTTGCTCGATCAGCCGACGGTCCCGGCCCCGGCGCCCCGCAAGGGCAACCTGCGTCCACGCCTTACCTCTTTCGTGGGCCGGGAACCCGAACTCGACGCCATCCGTTTCGAATTACACAGAGCCCGCCTCGTCACCCTCACCGGACCGGGCGGCTCTGGAAAGACCCGTCTCGCCGAGGAAGCCGCCGCCGGGCTCCCGCAGGCATGGCTGGTCGAGCTGGCCCCGCTCGACCGGCCGGAGGCGGTGCCAGGCGCGGTGGTCAGCGCGCTCGGTCTGCGCGAGACCGTGCTCATGACCACCGAGATGGCGACCCCGCAGGACGACCCGGTCGCCCTGCTCATAGAGCACTGCGCCTCGCGCAGTCAGCTCCTGATCCTTGACAACTGCGAACATGTCATCGGCACCGCCGCCGACCTCGCCGAAACGCTGCTGACCCGCTGCCCGGGGCTCACGATCCTCGCCACCAGCCGTGAACCCCTGGGCGTACCCGGCGAGTCGGTGCGCCCGGTCGAACCTCTCGTCCCCGACCAGGCGCACCGCCTCTTCGCGGAGCGCGCCGCCGCCGTCCGTCCCGACGCGGCCGCCGTGCTCCAGGACACGGAGGCGGTGGCGGAGATCTGCCGCCGTCTCGACGGGCTGCCGCTCGCCATCGAGCTGGCCGCCGCCCGGCTGCGGCTGCTCACGCCCCGGCAGATCGCCGACCGTCTCGACGACCGCTTCCGCCTGCTCACCTCCGGAAGCCGCACCGTCCTGCCCCGCCAGCAGACCCTGCGCGCGGTCGTCGACTGGTCCTGGGAGCTGCTCGACGAGCGGGAGCGGACGGTGCTGCGTGAGGTGTCCGTGTTCGCGGGCGGCTGGGACCTCTCGGCGGCGGAGGCCGTGTGCACCGGTCCGGTCTCGGATCTCCTCGGGGCCCTCGTCGACAAGTCCCTGATCGTGGCGGCCCCTTGCGAGCGGGACGGCGGCGACGACATGCGGTATCGCCTGCTGGAGACGATCCACGAATACGCCGTCGAGCGCGCCGCCGAGGTCCCCGGGGCCCGCATGGCCGCCGAGCGCCGACACCGCGCATGGGCGCGCGCCCTCGTCGAGCAGGCCGAGCCCCTGCTCCGTTCCGCCGGTCAACTCCCTTGGATCTCCCGCCTGGAGACCGAGCTGGACAACATCCGCGCGGCCCTCCACCGCGGCCTCGTGGCGGGGGAGGAGGCAGAGGCCGGTGCCATCGCCCTAGCCCTGGGCTGGTTCTGGTTCCTGCGCAACTACCGCCGCGAGGGCGCGGAGTGGATCGAGCGCGTGCTGCGCCTGGGTGCGGCTCTGGATTCAGGCCTGGCCCTGGGCCTGGATGCGGATCTGAATGCGGTGAGCAGCGGGGACGGTCCGGTGGGTCGCTCGAGCAACGGGGGGCCGACGGGTCGATCCGACAGCCGGGCAGGTCGGGCGGACAGCGACCTGGCAGGTCGGTCCGACAGCGGCCCGGCAGGTCGGTCGGACAGCGGGCCGGCCGATCGGGTCGGCGGGGACACTGCCGATCACCGCGATCACCGCGATCACCCCGATCACCGCGATCACCGCGATCACCGCGATCACCCCGATCACCCCGATCACCCCGATCACCCGGCTCACCGCGATCACCACAACCACCCGGCTCACCCCGATCGCCCAGGCCGCGACCCGGGCCGCGTCCGCGAAGAGCGCGCCGCTGTGCGCCTCCGCGCTCCTGACCCCGTCGAGGCCTTCCTCGCCGACCCCGACGGAGAGGCCCGGCATCCGCTGCGTGCCCTGCGGATGGATCTCAGGATGATGTATCTCTTCCTGATGACCGAGGCCGAGCCGAAGCGGGCGGTGGAGGATCCGCGGTACCGGGAGTACATCGCGCGCGTGCGGGCCTACTACGAGCCGGGCGGCCCGGAGGCTGCCCGGATGCCGGGCCTGGCCTGGCCCTTGACCGCCTTCTACCTGCGGAACTCGGTGGACGCCCGGACCGGCATGGACCGGGCGGTCGCCAACTGCCGTATGTACGGCGGCGACTGGGAGCTCGCCGTGCTGCTGATGTTCCGTGCGCACATGGTCGTCGACGCACCCGGCCGGCTCGAGGGCTTCGACGACGACCTGGCGGAAGTGCGGATGCTCAGCAGACGCGTCGGTGACCGCTGGATCAGAGCCCAGGTATGCAGCGCGAGCGGAGAGGCGGCCATGGCGCGCAGCCGTTTCGAGGATGCCGAGAAGGAGTACGCCGAGGGCTTGCGGCTGGCCTACGAGGTGGGCGCCTACGCCGAGTCGCCGTTCCTCCTGGCCCGGCTCGCCGAAATCGCCTACCGCTCGGGAGATCGCGCCGCCGCCCTGGTCTCGCTGGACGAGGCGAGCGCCGCCGCCGACCGGTACGGAGTGGCGGACGCCCGGGCGTTCGTCCTGATGCTGCGGGCCCACATGGCCCTGGAGGCGCAGGATCTCGCACGCGCGCGTGAGCTGTGCGAGGCGACCCGGGTTGAGATGGAGCACGGCACTCCGCCGCCCCAGTTCACGGTGGCAATGAACTCGCTCGAGGCGCTGGTCACGGCCGCCGAGTCCGGCCCGCGGCACGGACTGCCGATCCTCGCGGACACACTGCGCCAGGCTGTGGAGTGGCGGTGCGCCGAATGGGTCACGGCAGAGCTTGCCGAAAGCGCGGCGCATCTCGTGTCCGAGCTCGGCGACCACGCCCGCGCCGTCCGCCTGCTCGCCGCCTCCGAGGAGTGGCGGGAGGGCCACCCCCGTCCCCTGCCGGGGCGCACGGTGGCCGAGCGGACCGAGGCCGTCGCCCGCACCGCCCTGGGCGCCGGCCGGTACGCGGCCGAGCGCACCAAGGGAACCGCCCTCACCCCAGGCGAGGTGCAGGACGAACTCGCCGATGCGGTGCTCAGCCACCCCGTCGGGCAGGCGCCGTAAGCCCTACGCACAGGCGAACTTCGACTCCGCCCAGTCCGCGAGCATGAGGTTGTCGACGTGGCTGTGCGGCTCTACCACCAGCCGTACGGTCTTGCGTCCCGTGAGGTCGACATGGACGGGGACCGCCTGGTCGCCGCCCTTGATCAGGCCGGACCTCCACAGCTGGACCCCGTCGGCGTGGACGGAGAAGTAGACCTTGCCGAGCCCCAGCGCCAGGTCGTCGACGCCGACCTTGGCGTCGTAGGACGTGCACTCACGGTTGAGGTCGATGGTCACGGAGGACCTGCCGTGCACGGTCACGCCGTGCGCGTACCGCTTGTCGGCGATCGAGATGCCGTACCGCTGCCACACCCAACTGCTCTCCCGGAGCCGCATCTCCGGCTCGGTGCCGTCGCCGCTGACGTCGTACGCCAGCTCGCTCCACTGGTAGTCGGCCGGAGGCGGAGGCGGTGGGGGTGTCGGCGTCGGGGTGGGTGTGGGCGTGGGCGTGGGCTTGAGTGTCGGGCTCGGGGTGGGCGCCGATGGGGAGGTCGGAGTCGGGGTCGGGGTCGGCGTAGGTGTGGGCGTGGCAGTCGGGGTTGCGGTGCGGTCGGAAGGCGGATCGAACGCGATCACCGGGGGATTCGGCACGGGTTCCCGCTTCGGGGGCGCCGGTGTCTCCGCCCCGGGCTGCAGCGCCGGCGAGGACACGGGCGGCTTGGCCACCGGCTCCTTGGCCGGCTCGTCGTCGCCGATCAGTGCCAGCGCCACCGCGGCGGCGGCCACCGCGACCACACCGGCCGCGATACCGGCCTTGACCGGGGCGCCCAGCCCTTCGGAGGCCGCCGCACCGCCACCGCCCCCTGCCCCGCCGGACGAACCGCCGCTCGCCGCCGAGGCCGCACCGGCGACTCCCGCCGCGCCCGCTCCGGTGCCTCCGGCGATGAGCGCGGCCACCTTGGCGTAGCCCGCGGCGCCGAACCAACCGATGACCGCGACCGGTACGACGCCAGGGATGCCACCGGCGACTTCCTTGATCTGGCCCGCGGCCAGCCGGCACTTGGCGCACTCCTCCAGGTGCTTGCGCAGGCCCCGTTCGGCCCGGGTGCGCAGGCCGCCGCGGGCGTAGGCGCCGAGCCGGTCGGCATGGCGGGCGCACTCCTCGTCGGTGGCGAGGGTGGCGCTGACGTGGGCCTGGAGGTAGGCCTGCTTGAGGCCCTCGCGGGCACGGCTGGCGAGCACGCGCGTGCCGTTGGCGTCCAGTCCGAAGAGGGTGGCGACCTCGCTCGGCGACTCGTCCTCGACCTCGGTGTGCCACAGCACGGCCTGCCACCGCTCCGGCAGCGACCGGAAGGCCTGCATCGCCATGGACTGCTCGGCCTCGTGCATGGCGCGCACATCGGCGCCCAGATCGAGAGTGTCGTCGGACACCTCGGAAGCCCGCGCGGCCTGCGTGGCGAACACCGCGAAATCGTCGACCAGTTGCTCCCGCTTCGCCGACTTCATCCAGTTCGCGGCGACCCGGCGGACCGAGGTGAGCAGATACGCGCGTACGGCGTGCTCGGGCCCGGAGCCGCCCCGCACCGCCTGCAGCATGCGGGCGAAGACCTCGGCGGTGAGGTCGTCCGCGGTGTGGGCGTCCCGGCAGCAGGTGCGCGCGTACCGGCGCACCGCGTCCGCATGGCGCCGGTACAGCTCCTTGTACGCCGTGTCGTCGCCCGAGCGCATCCGCTCGATCAGGTCGGCGTCGGAGGGCGGCAAGTCGATCGGCGGCGGCAGGACGGCGTCCTCGCGCCACTCGACCTCACGCCAGTCGCGCTGCGCCGGAACGCTGCCTTCCGGGGGGTCCCCGACCGGCGGCACACCCGCCCGCCCGCCCTGGCTCGGCACCTGCGGCGACGTCAGCCCACTGGGCTCCGCCTCGCCGTCACCGAGTGACTCGTCCCGCCCGTCAACGCCCATCGCGGAAAGCCCCCGCCGCCAGCCCAACCCGTCCCGAACACGGGCCAGGGTGCCATATTGGCTTTTGTTCAGGACCCGGCAGTACGACCCATCCACTCGTCCGTGGCGACTTGCCGCGAGGCAGTACTAACCATCACCCAAACGGGGAAGTGTCAACGGGCGCCTCATGGTCAGGAGTTGAACCCTCTGCCCGACATATGCGCTAGTCCCGGAGTGCACCTCGGCAGCGCCACGTCCCCCGTGGACGCCCGAGGAGGGGCAGCGCGCCAGCGCGCCACCCCCGCCCGGCATCACCTCGTCGATCAGGTCAGCAGGCCGCCCGCGTTCACACCGGACGCGACCGCAACCCCTCCAGCAGAATGTCCAGCAGCCGCGCCGAGGCCGCCGCCTGCTGCGCCGCATCCGGCAGCGAGGGCGCCGCCGTCGCGATCACCAGCAGCACGTCCGACACCGACACATCGGCCCGCAGCTCGCCCGCCGCGCGCGCCCGCTCCACGAGCTGCCCCACGACCTCGAGCAGCGCCGCCGCACCCGCGTCGTCCGCGGGGACCGCCGACGTCTCCTCCTGGACCAGCCGCAGCTCTCCGGCCCCCGGCTGGGTGCGCTGCTGCGGCACCCGGGCCTCGTCGAGGCCGGAGCCGTCGTCGGCGACACCGACGCGCAGCACCTGCGGCGGCAGCAGCCGCCCGGCACCGGACGCCACGGACGTCCGCAGGAAGCGCGAGAGCGCCGACCAGGGCTCGTCCTCCTGGCCGAGCGCGGCCCGTGCCTGGTCGGTCAGCCGGGAGGTCTCCTCCTCGGCTATCCGCCGCACCAGGACGTCCTTGCTCGGGAAGCGCCGGTACACCGTGCCGACACCGACCCGCGCGCGCCGCGCCACGTCCTCCATCGGCGCGCCGTACCCCAGCTCGCCGAAGACCTCACGGGCCGCACGCAGTACGTGTTCCAGATTGCGCTGTGCGTCCACGCGCAGCGGTGTCGACCGCCCTCCGTCCGCGCGTCCGTTGCCTGCCGCCATGCCGATCGCACCGCTGGGTGCGATGGCGGAAGCAGACGACCAATGATTGTCCTGAATGTGCATACGTGTTCCCCCGGTTAATGACGTCTCCCCCCGGAGACTCTCCCCGCCATTGGACGCGAGGCGCTGGGAACAAACCCGGATCACGGGCCCGCCCTCCGGCCGACCCGAAGGCGCATCCCCCTACACCCCGTTGACACACGAACATAGTTGAGAGGGAGTCAATTCAGAAGGGGCAGGTTCCGCACGGAGCGCCCCCCGATCGGAGTACGGGTCGCATACGTCCTGATTCCGCCCCTACCCCCTACCCATCCCACCCTCGCTGACCTGCGAAGGTCTCCTGCACTCCGGCAATTCGGCCAACTAAGGGCGTCCCCGGCGCCCGGTCACACAAATTGCCGAGCCTGTGGACAAACGGAAGCGCCGGGTGCGTCATGGGAGGGTGAAGGAACGTGCGCGCATTCTCGTTGTCGGCGGCGGCTACGTCGGGATGTACACCGCCCTGCGCCTCCAACGGAAGCTGAAACGGGAACTGAGTCAGGGCGACGCCGAGATCACCGTCGTCACCCCCGACCCGTACATGACGTACCAGCCGTTCCTCCCGGAAGCCGCGGCCGGGAACATCTCCCCCCGCCATGTCGTCGTACCGCTGCGCCGCGTCCTCGACCAGTGCCACGTCATCATCGGCGAGGCCACGGCCATCGACCACGCCAAACGCACCGCGACGCTCACCACCCTCGCCACCGAGGAGGAGGGCACGGGCCCGCAGCAGCTGTCGTACGACGAACTGGTCCTCGCACCCGGCTCGATCTCGCGCACACTCCCCATCCCCGGCCTCGCCGACCACGGCATCGGCTTCAAGACCGTCGAGGAAGCCATCGGCCTGCGCAACCACGTCATCGAGCAGATGGACATCGCCTCCTCCACCCGCGACCCCGCGATCCGCGACGCGGCCCTCACCTTCGTCTTCGTAGGGGGCGGATACGCCGGAGTCGAGGCGCTCGGCGAACTCGAGGACATGGCCCGCTACGCCGCGCGCTACTACCACAACATCAAGCCCGAGGACATGAAGTGGATCCTCGTCGAGGCCTCGGACCGCATCCTGCCCGAGGTCGGCGAGGAGATGGGCCGCTACACCGTCACCCAGCTGCGCCGCCGCAACATCCAGGTGCTCCTGCGGACCCGCCTCGACTCCTGCGAGGGCCGGATCGCCGTACTCAGCGACGGACAGCGCTTCCCGACGCGTACGGTCGTCTGGACGGCCGGCGTCAAACCCCACCCGATCCTCGCCGCCACCGACCTCCCCCTCAACGGCCGCGGACGGCTGAAAGCCACCGCCGAGCTGACGATCGAGGGCACCACGCACGCGTGGGCAGCGGGAGACGCGGCCGCGGTCCCCGACGCCACCGCCGACGAACCCGGCAAGGAGTGCGCCCCCAACGCCCAGCACGCCCTGCGCCAGGCCAAGGTTCTCGGGGACAACATCGCCCATTCACTGCGTGGCGAGCCGCTGGAGACCTACGCGCACAAATATGCAGGCTCGGTCGCCTCCCTGGGACTCCACAAAGGCGTCGCACACGTCTACGGACGCAAGCTGAAGGGCTACCCTGCCTGGTTCATGCACCGCGTCTACCACCTCAGCAGGGTCCCGACCGTCAACCGCAAGGCCCGCGTACTGGCCGAGTGGACACTGTCGGGGCTCTTCAAGCGGGAGATCGTCTCCCTCGGATCGCTCGAACATCCCCGAGCGGAGTTCGAACTCGCGGCCGGTGGAAAGTCATCAGGTAAGCCCTCGGACGACCCGAAGGGGTCGACCTGACCGAACCCGGGAACTCCACCGCCAGGCCCGGCGTCTGACGGATGTCGGCCCGGCCGGCCACCCTGCCAGACTGGTCCCCGCCCCCACGGACGAGCACCTGCTCGCCCTTCGAACCCACGAGGCCCACCCACAGTGCTGCAACCCCGGGGTGCCACCCCCCAGACCCCCGGCCGGGTCCGGAGCTGGCCGAAGACGACTACACGAGGCAAGGATTCGTGAACTTCACGCGCTGGAGCGCCCGGCTCCCCGGAACGCAGCGCCGCGCCGCAGCGCGGACCGACGCGGTCCCCCCGGACCGGCGGGGCGAGAGCTCCGTGCCCGCCGCCCGCGCCGAGCAGCTCACCGACGAGGCGCTGTCCGTGCCCGCCGTCGACGAACTGCCGGTCCGCGAGGTCCTCGACCGCGTCCCGGCCCTCGTCGCCCTCGTCCATGGCCCCGACCACCGCCTCGCCTACGTCAACGACGCCTACGTGACGGCCTTCGGCCCCCGCCCCCTCGGCGACCCGGCCCACGAGGCCCTCCCGGAACTCGACGAACTCGGCCTGTTCCCGCTCCTCGACCAGGTCCTGCGCAGCGGCAAGCCACGCACGGTCAAGTCCCGCAAGGCCCCCGACGGCCGCTCCTACACCTTCGCCTGCACCCCGGTCACGGACACCGAGGACGGCGGCGTACTGATCTTCGCCACCGACGTCACCGACCACGCCGAAGCCGCCGAACGCCTCCGCGCCAGCGAACGCCGCCAACGCGAAACCGCGGTCACCCTCCAGCGCTCCCTCCTGCCCCAGGTCCTCGAACAGCCCGACGACCTGCGCGTCGCCGCGACCTACCAGCCGGGCGGCACGGAAGCCGCGGTGGGCGGCGACTGGTACGACGTGATCACCCTCGGCGGCGGCCGCACGGCCCTCGTCATCGGCGACGTCATGGGCAGAGGCGTGCGCGCGGCCGCGGTCATGGGCCAACTCCGCACGGCCGTCCGCGCGTACGCCCGCCTCGACCTCCCCCCGCACGAGATCCTCCAGCTCCTCGACGGCCTCGCCACCGAGATCGACGCCAACCAGATCGCCACCTGCGTGTACGCCATCCACGATCCGAACGAGGGACGGCTGGTGTACGCCTCGGCCGGCCACCTGCCGATCCTCATCCGCGACGAGAACGGCCAGGTCGTCCGGGCGGACGAGCCCACGGGACCGCCCCTGGGGACCGGCGGCTGGATGCACACGTCGGGCACGGTCGCCCTCAGCCCGGGCTCGACGGCCGTCCTCTACACGGACGGCCTGGTGGAACGACGCAACGAAGACCTCGACGAGGGCATCGCCAGCCTGGAGCGAGCCCTGGCCGGCGCGACCGGCACACCCCAGGTCGTCTGCGACCGCCTGGTCCGCACGGCAGGCGTCACCGCCGACCACGACGACGACGTCGCGGTCCTGGTCCTCCAGCACCCGTCCCGCACGGGCCCCGACAGCGACCTCTTCCGCAACGCCGCCCTGGAACTCCTGGGCGGCGTAGAAGCGGCCCCACGCGCGCGTGCCTTCGCCTCCGGAGTCCTGACCAGCTGGCGCTTCCCGCCCGAACTCCACGACCTGGGCGTCCTGGCGACCAGCGAACTGGTCGCCAACTCCCTCCAGCACGGCATCCCACCCATGCGGTTGAGGCTCCGCCGTACTGATCGGCGGCTGATCATCGAGGTCACGGATGGAGACGACCATCTGCCCAGGCGTCGCCGCGCGGAACCCGGCGACGAGTCCGGCCGGGGTATCGCCATCGTGGCGACGATTGCCTCGACCTGGGGTTCGCGTCGGACGCCTGGGGGCGGGAAGGCGGTCTGGTGCGAGTTCGTACTGCCCAAGGGATAGCGCCGTAGGGGGCGCGTGGCTGCTTCTGGCTGCGGGTGCGTTGTGGCTGGTCGCGCAGTTCCCCGCGCCCCTTGGTCGGCGTTGCCGCTAGGCGGTGATGGACTCCACTGGCGTCCCACCGCCCTGGGCAACCACCCGGCTCTTCCTCAGCGACGGCTGATCCTGTACGTCCGTCAGCTGCCGCCCCAACCGCACCGCGAGGTAGATGATCCCGAGCGAGAACAGCAGGAACGTCACGATGTACGGCGCATGCAGCGACGCCCCCATCGGCCCGCCCACCGCGGGCCCGACCGCCAGCGCCAACTGCTTGACCAGGGCGAACGCGGAGTTGTACTGCCCGGCCAGCCCACTCGGCGCAAGATCGGCCACCAGCGGCGCGACCGTCGGCGACAACATCGCCTCACCCAGCCCGAACAGCGCGTACGTCGAGATGAACGCGGCCGTCGCCATGGCCTGACTGCCATGTCCCAGCCCCGCGTACCCGGCCGCGATCCAGGCCACGGCCCAGATGAGCCCCACCGCGGCGATCACCCGAGACCGCCTCTGCCGCTCCACGAACCTCAGAACGAGGAACTGCGCCACGACGATCATCCCGGTGTTCGCGGCCAGCGCGGTCCCGAGCGCGGACGTCGAGATACCGGCCGCCTCGACCCCGTATGCACTGAGCCCCGACTCGAACTGCCCGTAGCACGCGAAGAACAGCACAAAGCCCAGCACGCACAACTGCACCATGGCCCGGTTGGACAGCAACTGCTTCCAGCTGCCCTTGGCCGACCCGGCAGGCGCCTTGCCGATCTGCGGCGAATGCGGCATCCGCACGGTCACCATCACGACGACCAGCAGCAGGAACATCGCCGCTTCGATCGAGAACAGCAGAGTGAAGGAGCTGACGCGGGTGGCATCGACGAGATGACCGCCGATGAGGCCACCGACACCCAGCCCCAGGTTCTGCAGAAAGAACTGCGTGGCGAACGCCCGCGACCGGGTCTCGGCAGACGAGCAGTCCACGATCATCGTCGCGAGCGCCGGCTGCATCACGGCCTGCCCCGCCCCGAGACCGGCCGCCGACAGCAAGACAGCGGTGGCATTGCCGGCGAGCCCAAGGCTCAGCGCACCGACCGCGGCGGTGATCAGGGCGGCGAGCAGCACCGGCAGCGGACCCCGCCGGACGATGGCCCGCCCGGCGAACGGCAGCACGACCAGCGCGGCCACGGCGAACACGGCGAGTACGAGACCCGCCGTCATCGCCCCCAGCCCCCGCACCTGCGCCACATAGACGTACAGGTAGGGGACGGTGAAACCGAGCCCGAACGCGCTGAGTGCGTTGCCCACGTGGATCCGGCGCATCGCTGCGCCCATCGCCCTGGTCACGTTCACCTCTCTCACTAGTTAGGAGTGAAGACTTCAAGACTAAAGTTCGAAGCTAAAGAGTACATAGCGAAGGACTTCAAAGCAAAGAGTCCGCATGCGATACTGCGCCCATGGCCGAGACCCCCGGCGTCACCGAGCCGACGCTCGAAGAACAGATCGCCGCCTACCAGCGCGAGTTCCAGGACCTCGACCCCCAGGTCGAGAAGATCGTCTCGGCCCTCTCCCGCCTGAACCGCCGTATGAACGTGGCCTACAGCCGCCAGACCTCCGCCCTCGGCATCAGCAACGCCGAGTGGGAGGTCCTCAAGGCCCTCGTCCTCTCCGGCGCCCCCTACCGCATGGGCCCCGGCGACCTCGCCAAGCGACTAGGCCTCACCCCGGCCGCGATGACCCACCGGATCGACCGCATGGTCACCGAGGGTCTGGTCACCCGCGAGCGCGACGAGTCCAACCGCGTCCGCGTCATCGTGGAGCTGACCGCCGAGGGCCGCCAGAAGTGGCTGGAGGCGATGCGCCTCGCGACGGTCTTCGAGGAGGACCTCCTCCAGGACCTGTCCCCGGAGGAGCGCACGGCCCTCGGCGAGGTCCTCACCCGCCTTCTGCGCAGGGTGGAGCATGCCCAGCCCGACGCCGGCGGCCGTCTCACGGACCTCGACTAAAGATCTTGACAGGCGACGCTTGACAGCCCCCTCCTCGATCCGTAATGTTCTTCGGGTTGCCGCGGAGCCGTAACGGTTCTGCGACAGCACCTCCCGCCGCGAAAGCGGCAAACCAAACCATCAGCACGATCTCCCGGCAGGGTTGATTTCGGCATGCCCGATTTCAATTCGAATGGGAACTCGGCGGCCCGATTGGGAATCGCCGAGAGGATCCGCTAAGGTTTGAGACGTCGGAACGGCTCAACGGCCGGGAAGGCAAACCCCGCTGACTGGGGATCAGGTCGAGAAAGGATCTGATAGAGTCGGAAACGCAAGACCGAAGGGAAGCGCCCGGAGGAAAGCCGCGAGAGAGTGTTTCTCGGGTGAGTACGAAGGAAGCGTCCGTTCCTTGAGAACTCAACAGCGTGCCAAAAATCAACGCCAGATATGTTGATACCCCGTCTCTCTCAATTTGAGAGGGCGTGGTTCCTTTGAAGAAATACACAGCGAGGACGTTGTGAACGGTCGGGCTTATTCCGCTCGGCGGTTCCGCTCTCGTGGTGTCGACCCGGATGACCGGGAATACATTCACGGAGAGTTTGATCCTGGCTCAGGACGAACGCTGGCGGCGTGCTTAACACATGCAAGTCGAACGATGAACCACTTCGGTGGGGATTAGTGGCGAACGGGTGAGTAACACGTGGGCAATCTGCCCTTCACTCTGGGACAAGCCCTGGAAACGGGGTCTAATACCGGATAGCACTTCCACGGGCATCTGTGGGGGTTGAAAGCTCCGGCGGTGAAGGATGGGCCCGCGGCCTATCAGCTTGTTGGTGAGGTAATGGCTCACCAAGGCGACGACGGGTAGCCGGCCTGAGAGGGCGACCGGCCACACTGGGACTGAGACACGGCCCAGACTCCTACGGGAGGCAGCAGTGGGGAATATTGCACAATGGGCGCAAGCCTGATGCAGCGACGCCGCGTGAGGGATGACGGCCTTCGGGTTGTAAACCTCTTTCAGCAGGGAAGAAGCGAAAGTGACGGTACCTGCAGAAGAAGCGCCGGCTAACTACGTGCCAGCAGCCGCGGTAATACGTAGGGCGCAAGCGTTGTCCGGAATTATTGGGCGTAAAGAGCTCGTAGGCGGCTTGTCACGTCGGGTGTGAAAGCCCGGGGCTTAACCCCGGGTCTGCATTCGATACGGGCTAGCTAGAGTGTGGTAGGGGAGATCGGAATTCCTGGTGTAGCGGTGAAATGCGCAGATATCAGGAGGAACACCGGTGGCGAAGGCGGATCTCTGGGCCATTACTGACGCTGAGGAGCGAAAGCGTGGGGAGCGAACAGGATTAGATACCCTGGTAGTCCACGCCGTAAACGGTGGGAACTAGGTGTTGGCGACATTCCACGTCGTCGGTGCCGCAGCTAACGCATTAAGTTCCCCGCCTGGGGAGTACGGCCGCAAGGCTAAAACTCAAAGGAATTGACGGGGGCCCGCACAAGCAGCGGAGCATGTGGCTTAATTCGACGCAACGCGAAGAACCTTACCAAGGCTTGACATCGCCCGGAAAGCATCAGAGATGGTGCCCCCCTTGTGGCCGGGTGACAGGTGGTGCATGGCTGTCGTCAGCTCGTGTCGTGAGATGTTGGGTTAAGTCCCGCAACGAGCGCAACCCTTGTCCTGTGTTGCCAGCATGCCCTTCGGGGTGATGGGGACTCACAGGAGACCGCCGGGGTCAACTCGGAGGAAGGTGGGGACGACGTCAAGTCATCATGCCCCTTATGTCTTGGGCTGCACACGTGCTACAATGGCCGGTACAATGAGCTGCGATGCCGTGAGGTGGAGCGAATCTCAAAAAGCCGGTCTCAGTTCGGATTGGGGTCTGCAACTCGACCCCATGAAGTCGGAGTTGCTAGTAATCGCAGATCAGCAGTGCTGCGGTGAATACGTTCCCGGGCCTTGTACACACCGCCCGTCACGTCACGAAAGTCGGTAACACCCGAAGCCGGTGGCCCAACCCCCTTGCGGGGAGGGAGCTGTCGAAGGTGGGACTGGCGATTGGGACGAAGTCGTAACAAGGTAGCCGTACCGGAAGGTGCGGCTGGATCACCTCCTTTCTAAGGAGCAATAGCCGACTGCGAGCAAATGTCTCGCACGGTTGCTCATGGGTGGAACGTTGATTATTCGACACTCTCAGTCATCTCGGGCTGCCAGTACTGCTCTTCGGAGCGTGGAAAGCTGATCACGAGTGGCGAGGGTGCCGGGCACGCTGTTGGGTGTCTGAGGGAATGAATTTTTCCTCGGGTGCCGGCCCCAGTGAACTCGCCGTGTGACGGTGGGGTGATGGGTGGCTGGTCGTTGTTTGAGAACTGCACAGTGGACGCGAGCATCTGTGGCCAAGTTTTTAAGGGCGCACGGTGGATGCCTTGGCACCAGGAACCGATGAAGGACGTGGGAGGCCACGATAGGCCCCGGGGAGTCGTCAACCAGGCTTTGATCCGGGGGTGTCCGAATGGGGAAACCCGGCAGTCGTCATGGGCTGTCACCCATACCTGAACACATAGGGTATGTGGAGGGAACGCGGGGAAGTGAAACATCTCAGTACCCGCAGGAAGAGAAAACAACCGTGATTCCGGGAGTAGTGGCGAGCGAAACCGGATGAGGCCAAACCGTATGCGTGTGAGACCCGGCAGGGGTTGCGTATACGGGGTTGTGGGATCTCTCTTTCACGGTCTGCCGGCCGTGAGACGAGTGAGAAACCGTTGATGTAGGCGAAGGACATGCGAAAGGTCCGGCGTAGAGGGTAAGACCCCCGTAGTCGAAACATCAGCGGCTCGTTGGAGAGACACCCAAGTAGCACGGGGCCCGAGAAATCCCGTGTGAATCTGGCGGGACCACCCGCTAAGCCTAAATATTCCCTGGTGACCGATAGCGGATAGTACCGTGAGGGAATGGTGAAAAGTACCGCGGGAGCGGAGTGAAATAGTACCTGAAACCGTGTGCCTACAAGCCGTGGGAGCGTCGCGCATCGAGCTTGCTCGGTGCGTCGTGACTGCGTGCCTTTTGAAGAATGAGCCTGCGAGTTTGCGGTGTGTTGCGAGGTTAACCCGTGTGGGGAAGCCGTAGCGAAAGCGAGTCCGAACAGGGCGGTAGAGTAGCGCGCTCAAGACCCGAAGCGGAGTGATCTAGCCATGGGCAGGTTGAAGCGGCTGTAAGAGGTCGTGGAGGACCGAACCCACCAGGGTTGAAAACCTGGGGGATGACCTGTGGTTAGGGGTGAAAGGCCAATCAAACTCCGTGATAGCTGGTTCTCCCCGAAATGCATTTAGGTGCAGCGTCGTGTGTTTCTTGCCGGAGGTAGAGCACTGGATAGGCGATGGGCCCTACCGGGTTACTGACCTTAGCCAAACTCCGAATGCCGGTAAGTGAGAGCGCGGCAGTGAGACTGTGGGGGATAAGCTCCATGGTCGAGAGGGAAACAGCCCAGAGCATCGACTAAGGCCCCTAAGCGTACGCTAAGTGGGAAAGGATGTGGAGTCGCACAGACAACCAGGAGGTTGGCTTAGAAGCAGCCACCCTTGAAAGAGTGCGTAATAGCTCACTGGTCTAGTGATTCCGCGCCGACAATGTAGCGGGGCTCAAGCGTACCGCCGAAGTCGTGTCATTCCAGCATGTACCCCCAACGGGGGCTGGGATGGGTAGGGGAGCGTCGTCTGCCGGGTGAAGCAGCCGCGGAAGCGAGTTGTGGACGGTTGACGAGTGAGAATGCAGGCATGAGTAGCGATTCACACGTGGGAAACGTGTGCGCCGATTGACTAAGGGTTCCTGGGTCAAGCTGATCTGCCCAGGGTAAGTCGGGACCTAAGGCGAGGCCGACAGGCGTAGTCGATGGATAACCGGTTGATATTCCGGTACCCGCTGTAAAGCGTCTAACACTGAACCGGGCGATGCTAAGTCCGTGAAGCCGCCCCGGAGCCTTCGGGCAAGGGGGAGTGGTGGAGCCGGCGAACCAGACCTGTAGTAGGTGAGTGATGGGGTGACGCAGGAAGGTAGTCCATCCCGGGCGGTGGTTGTCCCGGGGTAAGGGTGTAGGACGTCAGGTAGGTAAATCCGCCTGGCAGGAGTCTGAGACCTGATGCCGAGCCGATTGTGGTGAAGTGGATGATCCTATGCTGTCGAGAAAAGCCTCTAGCGAGTTTTATGGCGGCCCGTACCCTAAACCGACTCAGGTGGTCAGGTAGAGAATACCGAGGCGTTCGGGTGAACTATGGTTAAGGAACTCGGCAAAATGCCCCCGTAACTTCGGGAGAAGGGGGGCCATCACCGGTGATCCGATTTACTCGGTGAGCTGGGGGTGGCCGCAGAGACCAGCGAGAAGCGACTGTTTACTAAAAACACAGGTCCGTGCGAAGCCGTAAGGCGATGTATACGGACTGACGCCTGCCCGGTGCTGGAACGTTAAGGGGACCGGTTAGTCCGATTTCGGTCGGGCGAAGCTGAGAACTTAAGCGCCAGTAAACGGCGGTGGTAACTATAACCATCCTAAGGTAGCGAAATTCCTTGTCGGGTAAGTTCCGACCTGCACGAATGGCGTAACGACTTCTCGACTGTCTCAACCATAGGCCCGGTGAAATTGCACTACGAGTAAAGATGCTCGTTTCGCGCAGCAGGACGGAAAGACCCCGGGACCTTTACTACAGTTTGATATTGGTGTTCGGTTCGGCTTGTGTAGGATAGCTGGGAGACTGTGAACTCTGGACGCCAGTTCAGGGGGAGTCGTCGTTGAAATACCAGTCTGGTCGTGCTGGATGTCTAACCTGGGTCCGTGATCCGGATCAGGGACAGTGTCTGATGGGTAGTTTAACTGGG
Organism: Streptomyces sp. NBC_00457; assembly: GCF_036014015.1. NCBI lineage: Bacteria > Bacillati > Actinomycetota > Actinomycetes > Kitasatosporales > Streptomycetaceae > Streptomyces > Streptomyces sp. NBC_00457. Next base: position 5,831,444 of record NZ_CP107905.1, read on the forward strand.
GCGGTTGCCTCCTAAAGAGTAACGGAGGCGCCCAAAGGTTCCCTCAGCCTGGTTGGCAATCAGGTGTTGAGTGTAAGTGCACAAGGGAGCTTGACTGTGAGACCGACGGGTCGAGCAGGGACGAAAGTCGGGACTAGTGATCCGGCGGTGGCTTGTGGAAGCGCCGTCGCTCAACGGATAAAAGGTACCCCGGGGATAACAGGCTGATCTTCCCCAAGAGTCCATATCGACGGGATGGTTTGGCACCTCGATGTCGGCTCGTCGCATCCTGGGGCTGGAGTCGGTCCCAAGGGTTGGGCTGTTCGCCCATTAAAGCGGTACGCGAGCTGGGTTTAGAACGTCGTGAGACAGTTCGGTCCCTATCCGCTGCGCGCGCAGGAACATTGAGAAGGGCTGTCCCTAGTACGAGAGGACCGGGACGGACGAACCTCTGGTGTGCCAGTTGTTCTGCCAAGGGCATGGCTGGTTGGCTACGTTCGGGAGGGATAACCGCTGAAAGCATCTAAGCGGGAAGCCTGCTTCGAGATGAGTGTTCCCACCCCCTTTGAGGGGTTAAGGCTCCCAGGAGACGACTGGGTTGATAGGCCGGATCTGGAAGGCGGGTAACCGCTGGAGGTGACCGGTACTAATAGGCCGAGGGCTTGTCCTCAGTTGCTCGCGTCCACTGTGTTAGTTCTGAGGCAACGACCGTGTTGTGTCCGGTCGTCACTTCATAGTGTTTCGGTGGTCATAGCGTGAGGGAAACGCCCGGTTACATTTCGAACCCGGAAGCTAAGCCTTACAGCGCCGATGGTACTGCAGGGGGGACCCTGTGGGAGAGTAGGACACCGCCGAACAAAACTTGAGAAAACCCCCGTACCGATAACCGGTACGGGGGTTTTCTGCGTTCGGCTACGGTGGCAGGCATGAACTACAAGGTCCGTTCCATACGTGCCGACGAATGGCCCGCGGTGAAGGCCCTGCGGCTTCTCTCCCTGCAGGATCCCGTTGCGCATCTCGCCTTCCTGGAGACCTACGAGCAAGCCGTGGCGCATGCCGACTCCTTCTGGCAGGACCGGGCCGCGTCGAGCGCCGAGGGAGCGTCGGGTGCGCAGCAGATCATTGCTGAGGGGCCGGACGGGGAGTGGGTGGGGACGCTGACCGTGCTGATCGAGGAGGCCGGGGTGATGGACTGGGCCGGGTTTCCCGTCGAGCGCAGGCAGGGGCATGTGGTCGCGGTGTTCGTGCGGGCTGACCACCGTGGCATCGGGCTGACCGAGGTGCTCTTCGACGCCGGCCTGGAGTGGGCGTGGGCGCAGGGTGCCGAGCGGGTGCGGCTCATTGTGCATGAGGACAATGAGCGGGCTCAGCGGCTGTACCGGAAGGTGGGGTTCGTCCCGACCGGAGTGACTGTGCCGCTGGGGCCCAACGAAGAGCGCGAGTTGGAGTTCGCGATCGAGCGCGATTGATGTCAGACCGGGAGTTCGTCGTGCGGCCAGCGGGTGCGGGCCTGTTCCCGGGAGCGGAGCAGGGCCAGGGTGGGCAGGCCCCGGTCCGCTCCGGTGGCCAGCAGCTCCGGGAGCTGGGGGAGCGGAGCCACGGCGGCGACGTCGTCCAGGACGAGCGTCAGTGGTGGGTCGAGGCGACCGGAGGATGACCGTTCGGCCATGCGCCGGCCGCGCTCGACCACGCTGGAGACGAGGGCCGTCAGGAAGGGCATCGTGCCGGGACTGGTCCTGGGGTCCTCGATGGATTCACCCACCACATAAAGCGTGCCCCCTTCGTCGACGAAGGAATCCAGGGCGAGAGCGTCACTTCGGTTGGGTGTGCAGGTCTCTCGCACGTTGATCGTGGAGAGGGCGGCGAGGGCTCTGGTGGTCAACTCCTGGGCGATGTCCCTGCGTTCGGGATGTGCCGTGAGGGTTGCCTCCAGTTCGCCGGCGGCTCCGGGGGCCGCCTTCGGGTTCGTACGGAGGGTTCGTACGGCGTCCTGGACCTGCATGCCCTGTGACCAGCGGTGGACGTGGCGGATGGTGCGGCCGTCGATGGCGGCGGCGTGCAGGTAACTTCGCAGGAGCGTTTCGGCGGTGTCGGCCACGGCCTGGTCGATCTTCGCGGTCGGCCGGACCGGGCTGAGCAGGGCCGCGGCTCTCGCGACCGCCGTCGCCTTGTCTTCGCAGCCGGCCGTGGGTGACCAGTGGAGGCGGGCCGGGGTGTCGCAGAGGTGTGTGGGGTCGTAGAGGAGGACGGGGCCGAGCTTGGCTCGGGGGTCTTTTGTGTCCTGCCAGACGGAGGGGTTGGACGTGACGACCAGGGTGGGGCCTGTCGCGTCTCGTACGGCTTGGGTTGCGGTGGTCTGGCGGGCTTCCCTGGCGGCGATGACGATCTTTTCCCATCCGCCCACCTGTTCACCGTTGGCCGGGAAGGGGGCCGGTTCCACCGGTGGCACCGTTTCCCGCGGCGTGACCGCCGGCTCGGGCAGCGACTTCGGCTCGGGCTCCGTGCGCGGCATCGGGACCTCCTGAACCACGGGTTCCGGCACCGGTGCCGTCCGTTCCACTCGTCTGTTTGCCCGGACCACGCGCCATCTCGCCACCGTGCCCATCACGAACACCGTGAGGACGACCAGGATCATCAGCTGGCCGATGAACAGGCCCCAGAAGAGGCCGTAGCCGGAGAGTTGGGCGGCGGGGGTGTCGGGCCAGGCGCCGGTGATGTCGTGGGGATGGGCGATGAGGTGGCGCATGGCGAGAGGGGTGCGGGTGAAGGTGACCGCTTCCGGCCAGGCGCCGTGCGAGAGCACACCGGCCAGGCCCGCCGCCGACCAGATCAGCAGGGTCATGCCGAGGAGGAACGCGAGTATGCCGATCAGCAGGCCGTCGGGGATGCCGCCCTGGGTGTCCTGGCGGCGGTTGCGGTCGTCGTGTCTCATTTCACGCTCTTCTCACGCTCTTACGCCACCGTCGACTCCGAAGAGCCGTCCAGGTCACCCAGGTGTTGTTCCACGAAGGCCGCCGCCCGTTCCTCCGCCTCCAGCTCGGCGGCGTGCAGGGCGTCGTCCGTGAGGTCGGTGGAGGACTCGGTCATCGCGCGGTCGGTGAAGACGAGAGGCCGTTCCGTCTCGGTGACCAGGTGTTTGACGACCTGGACATTGCCGTTGACGTCCCACACCGCGATGCCTGGAGTGAGCGTCGGGATGATCTCGACGGCCCACCTCGGCAGACCGAGCACCCGGCCTGTCGCCCTCGCCTCGTCCGCCTTCTGGGCATAGATCGTCCGCGTCGACGCCATCTTCAGGATCGCCGCAGCCTCCTTCGCCGCCGCCCCGTCCACCACGTCGGAGAGGTGGTGGACCACGGCCACGAAGGACAGGCCGAGCCGTCGGCCGAACTTCAGCAGGCGCTGGAAGAGCTGGGCCACGAAGGGGCTGGCGATGATGTGCCAGGCCTCCTCGACCAGGAAGATGCGCTTCTTCCGGTCGGGGCGGATCCAGGTGTGTTCCAGCCAGACGCCGACGATCGCCATGAGGATCGGCATGGCGATGGAGTTGCGGTCGATGTGGGACAGGTCGAAGACGATGAGCGGGGCGTCCAGGTCGATGCCGACCGTCGTCGGGCCGTCGAACATGCCGCGCAGGTCACCGTCGACGAGGCGGTCCAGCACCAGCGCCACGTCCAGGCCCCACGCCCGTACGTCGTCTATGTCGACGTTCATCGCCTCGGCCGACTCCGGCTCGGGGTGTCGTAGCTGGTCGACGATGTCGGTGAGGACGGGCTGGCGTTCGACGATGGTCTCGTTGACGTAGGCGTGGGCGACCTTGAGGGCGAAGCCGGAGCGTTCGTCCAGGCCGTGGCCCATCGCCACTTCGATGATCGTGCGCAGGAGCGCCAGCTGGCCCGTCGTCGTGATCGCCGGGTCGAGCGGGTTGAGCCGGATACCCATGTCCAGGGCCGCCATCGGGTCCAGCCGGATGGGAGTTATCCCCAGCTCCTGCGCGATCAGGTTCCATTCGCCGACGCCGTCCTCGCCCTGGGCGTCGAGGACGACGACCTGGCGGTCGCGGAAGCGCAGTTGTCGTAGGACGTAGGTCTTCTCCAGGGCCGACTTGCCGTTGCCGGATTCGCCGAGGACCAGCCAGTGGGGGGCGGGGAGCTGCTGGCCGTAGAGCTGGAAGGGGTCGTAGATGTAGCCCTTGCCGGAGTAGACCTCGCGGCCGATGATCACGCCGGAGTCGCCGAGGCCGGGGGCGGCGGTGGGGAGGTAGACGGCCTGGGCCTGGCCCGTGGAGGTGCGCACCGGGAGGCGGGTCGTCTCGACCTTGCCGAAGAGGAAGGACGTGAAGGCGTCGGTGAGGGCGGACAGCGGATCCCGCATCAGGTCCTACCTCCGGATGCCGGTGGCGAAGGGCAGTGTGTTGACGAAGGCGCGGTGGTGCTCGCGGTCGCACCACTCGATCTTCAGGTACGACTTCCCGGCCGAGGCCCTTATGGTCCGCTTGTCGCGCGCCAGGGCTTCCGGATTGCGGGAGGAGACGGTGATGTAGCCGACCAGGTTGACCCCGGCCGCGCCGCTCGCGAGGTCCTCTCCCCGTTGGTCGAGACGGTTGTGGGAGGCGATGTCGCGCGGGTCGACGGTGCGGTTCATCTTGGCCTGGCGGGATGCCTCGGCCTCGTCGTTCGTCTTTTCGGTCAGCATGCGTTCAATGGCTACCTCGGTGGGCTCGAGGTCCATCGTCACGGCGACCGTTCGGATGACGTCCGGGGTGTGGACGAGGAGCGGGGCGAGGAAGTTGACGCCAACCGGGGTCATCGGCCACTCCTTCACCCAGGCCGTGGCGTGGCACCAGGGCGCGCGGGTGGAGGACTCGCGGGTCTTCGCCTGGAGGTACGTCGGCTCCATGGCGTCCAGCTCGGCCGGCCAGGCGTTGCGCTTCGTCATCGCCTGGATGTGGTCGATGGGGTGGTCCGGGTCGTACATGGAGTGGATGAGCGAGGCGAGACGGCCCTGGCCCAGCGGCTGTCGTACGCGGATGTCGGCTTCCTGGAGCCGGGAGCAGATGTCGGTCAGCTCGCGGGCCATGACGACCGCGAGGCCCGCGTCCCGGTCCGCCTTGCCGCCGTGCGGGCGGGCCGCGCGGGCCATGGCGTTCGCCTCGGCGGCGAGTTCGCGGGAGTAGTGCATACAGGCGACGAGGTAGGCGCGGTGCTGCTCGCTGCTCGTCGACACCATCGACTGGAGCTGGTCGTACGACTGTGCCAGCCAGCCCGGTGCGCGGTCGTCGCCGCGTACGGCGACGTCCTTGGCGTGCGCGTCCGGGTCGGCCGGGAGGGTGCGGGCGAGCATCTGCAGCCGGGTGACGAATCCGTCGCCGTTCGCCACGTGCTTCAGCAGGGTGCCGAAGCGGTCGACGAGGGCTTCCTGGTCCTCGCTGTCGCGCAGGCCGACGCCGGGGCCCTCGATCTCGATGGCGGCGGTGACGGTCTTGCGGTCCGCGTGCAGCAGTACGGCGATCTCGTCGGGGCCGAACGGAGCGGCCAGCCAGGTGATACGGCCGATGCCCGGCGGCGGGCCCACCTCGATCTCACGGCCGTCGAGCTGGATGCCGGCCTCGATGACGCCGGAGCGGTAGACGGTGCCCTGCTTGAGGGTGCGCTTGTAGGAGCGGTTGATCTCGTACCACTTGTAGAACGTCCGGCGCTTGAACGGCACGTAGACCGCGGCCAGCGCGAGCAGCGGGAAGCCCATCAGCAGCACGATGCGCAGGGACAGGACGGGGACGAGGAGGCCGCACATCATGCCGAGGAACGCGCCCGCGATGATCAGCGCGATCTCACCGGTCTCACGATTCCGGCCGATGATCGCGTTCGGCCGGGCGCGGCCGATCAGATATGTACGGCGGGGCGTGACCGGATGGGACAAATGGGCCGTGTGGGAATCAGTCGTCAACGCCCTTCACCTCCCGTGCGGTTGGTACTGCTGTTGCGTGTGTTGCTGGCGTGAGGTGTGTTGACGTTGCTGCTCGAACGGGGGGCGGGTGCGGCGGAGGGGACGGATCCGCCGCCGTTCGAGTTGCGTGTGCTGTGTGCCGCGACGCCGCCGGAGGCGGGGTTCGCGGGGCGGGGTGTGCCGGCCTGGTTGCCGCCGCCGTTGTTGTCGGCTCTTGAGCTGTGTGTCTTGATGCCCTGCGCGACCAGGGTCGCCGGGGAGCTGATGACCGCGGCTGCCTTGCCTTCGGCGCCCTGCATGATGCGGTTGTTGCGGGAGCCGGCGATCTCGTCGCCGAAGCCGGGGACGAAGCGGTAGATCATCGCCGACGCGAAGATGGCCAGCAGGATGATGGCGAGGCCGGAGACGACGGCGGAGAAGGCGTCGGGGCCGTCGTCGGTGGACAGCGCGCCGGCGAGGCCGAGCACGATCACGATCACCGGCTTCACGAGGATCACCGCGATCATGATCCCGGCCCAGCGGCGGACGTGACCCCACAGGTTCTTGTCGACGAGGCCGGCGTAGACGACGGTGCCGAGGAGGGCGCCGACGTAGAGCAGGGCGGCTCTGATGACGAGCTCCAGCCACAGGACGCCGGCGGCGAGGATCGACACGAGCGAGACGACGATCAGCATGATCGGGCCGCCGCCGATGTCCTCGCCCTTCTCCAGGGCGCCGGAGAAGGTGCCGAAGAAGGTGTCCGTCTGGTTGCCGGTGGTCTTTGCGAGGACGTCGGTGACGCCGTCCGTCGCCGATACGACCGTGTAGAGGATCAGGGGCGTGAACGCGGACGCCAGCACGGTGAGCCAGAGGAAACCGATGGCTTCGCCGATCGCCGTGGAGAGGGGGACGCCCCGCACGGCTCGCTTGGCCACGGCCAGCAGCCAGAGCAGCAGCGTGAGGATCGTCGACGCCGCGAAGACGACGGCGTACTGCTGGAGGAACTTCGTGTTCGTGAAGTCGACGTTCGCTGTGTCCTGTACGGCGTCACTGAGCTTGTTGACGGTCCAGGCGGCGGCGTCCGCGCAGCCCTTGGCGAGGGAGGAGAGGGGGTCGAGGGTGGAGGTGGGGTCGTTGAGGGTGGATCCGCCGGAGGAGTCGCCGCTGTTGTTGCCGCGTTCGCAGTAGTCCTTGGCGGGACCGTGGATCAGGTCGCACGGGTCGTTGCTGGGCGTAGGTGTGGGAGCGGCGAAGGCACGGGTGGCCGTGAGTACCGCTGTCGCCTGCACGGCTGCGACGGCAGCGGTCAAGGTGAGTACGCGGCGGCTAGCGGGCATACGTGAACCCTCCGTACTCCTCGACGGCCTTGGCCATCTCGTCGGCGCTGGAAGCCCTGTCGTCGCCGGGTACAGGCGCAGGGCCGTCCTTCTGAGAGTGCGTCACAATCTTCCAGTCGCCGCCGGTCCACTCGAGATTGATGGTGATGGTGAACCATTTGTTGGTGACTGGGTTCGTGGAGTTCTCGCCGGCGAGGCCCAGGAGGCCGCTGCACCAGACCTCCACGGTTGCGTTGTTGCCGGAGGCCTCGGTGACTTTGGTGCCGATCGGGCTCGTGCGGGACACGAATGTGTAGCCCTGCGGTGTGGAGCCGTCCTCGTTGAGACCGACGTTCTTGTTGAAGGCCGGCGTGTACGCCTGATCCAGCGTCGCCTCGAACGATGAGACGCGGGACGGCGTGATGATGGTCTGCAGGATCGCGTCGCGCCGGGTCTTGCTGAACATCTCGGCGGATCCCAGCGCGACCGAGTAGTTGGCCGCCGCGCTCTCCGCCCCCTGCTGGTTGTGGGCGTACCCCGTCGGAATCCCGCCCGCCGTCGACTCCACCGGCCGTTCCCCGCTCGCCGCCGTGCTCCCCGCCTCCGGCTTGTCCGCGCTTGCTCCGGTGCCCGCTGGGGAATCGTCTCCTCCGCGGTTGGCGAATGCGATTGCGGCGATGAGGAGGACCACGACCCCGACGACCGTGACCAGGCTCCGGGAGGAGGAGCGTGGGCCGCGTCTTGCGCCGCCGTAGACGTCGCCGGTGCCGTCGCCTTCGGGCAGGCGGGTGCGGGTGTGCCCCGTGCCGCCGTAACCCCCGGAGGGCTCGTGCTCGTCTCCGAGACTCATGCGCCGTACGCCCCCTTGATGTCATAGCGGACCGCGTAGATGTACGACGGTAGCCGTGCTGGTTCCCGCACGGGCGCGGTGTGGTGACTCGACATCAGGGACATCAGGGGAACGCAACCTCAGCCGGGGGCACGACGGGCGGGTGGGGTAGGGGAGAGGGGAACCGGACCGGCGCCCGGAGGGGCAGGTCGCTACACGGCCATGCCGTACACGATGGTGAAGAGTGTGCCGAGTGAGCCGATGATGAAGACTCCGGTGAGGCCGGCGACGATGAGGCCCTTGCCCTGTTCCGCGCTGAAGGTGTCGCGCAGCGCTGTCGCGCCGATGCGCTGCTTCGCGGCGCCCCAGATGGCGATGCCGAGGCAGAGCAGGATGGCGACCGCCATGACGACCTGGATCATCGTCTTCGCTTCGGCCCCCAGTGCCCCGAAGGGGCCCCAGTCCGGAGCGATCCCGCCGATGATGGTGTTGATGTCTCCCTTGTCGGCCGCAAAGAGCATGTAAGTCACCGCCCCTGTTGGGTAGTTCCGCATCCCCTGCGGTGCGCAGAGGTCAGGTCTCATTCTCGCCGACAATTCCGCTGTCGTATGTCGACTTGGCGCCATTGATGGGCGGGATTCGTACGAATAGCTCGTACGGTCACTCTGTGTATCACGGCGGGTTACGCCGGGCAATGAGGCCTGAGCGGAACCTTCGTGTGGCTCCGTCGTTGACCTCCGGATGAAGGCTATCCTCCGCCGGCCCGGGCGCACGAACGGGCCGTGGCTCAGCAGCGGTGGCCTGCCGGTGTGGTGACGTGCCGTCAGCGTGGCTTGAGGCCGTGCAGCATGTGGTGGACCAGCTCGTCGACGCCGTCGAGGGCGGCCTCCGGGGTGAGCATGCAGGCGGCCGTCATGGAGGCGAGTCCGTGGAGTGCGGCGCCGGTGAAGAGCGTGAGGTGCTCGGGGTCCGCCTCGATGATCTCGCCGCGCTGCTGGGCGTCGGCGAGGACGCGGGCCAGTGCACCGATCGTGCGGTCGACGCCGGCGGCCATCTGCTCGGCGGCGTCCGGTTCGTGCTTGCGGGCGTACATCAGCTCCAGCAGGGCGGCGTTGTCGATGGAGAACTGGAGATAGGCGCGGGCGAGCCCGGTGAGCCGGGACTCGAGCGGCAGCTCGGGGTCGTCGGCGGTGCTCAGGGCCTGGGCGAGCCGCTCGTATCCGCTGAGTGCGAGGGCGTTGAGCAGGGCCTGCTTGTCCTTGAAGTGCCGGCCGGGGGCGGCGTGGCTGACGCCGATCTCGCGGGCCAGTTCGCGCAGGGACAGCTCGGCGACGCCCCTCTCCCGCAGCGTGCGCTCGGCGGTGGCGAGCAGGGCGGAGCGGAGGTCTCCGTGGTGGTAAGGGCGGGTGGCTGCGGGCATGGGGCTCATCGTAACTCGATGTAGGCGACGCCAGCTTTGTTGGCGATGCCATCATTGTTGTCATTGACATCATTGTGGGCGACGCCTACATTCAGGGCATGGCTGAGAAAATGAGCAAGCAGACTCACAAGTGGAACGTCACGCACCTCCCCGACCTCACCGGCCGCACCGTCGTCGTCACCGGCGCCAACAGCGGCATCGGGCTGACCGCGGCGGACGCGCTGGCCCGCGTGGGGGCGCATGTGGTGTTCGCCGTACGGGACCTGGAGCGCGGGCGGGCGGCAGCGGGGACCGTGTCCGGGAGTACGGAGGTGCGGCGGCTGGACCTGGCAGATCTGCGGTCCGTACGTGACTTCGCGGACGGATGGCGGGACCCGATCCACGTCCTGATCAACAACGCGGGCGTGATGATGCTGCCGCGGCAGCAGACCCGGGACGGCTTCGAGATGCAGTTCGGCACGAACCATCTGGGCCACTTCGCCCTGACGAACCTGCTGCTGCCGTACATCCAGGACCGCGTGGTGACGCTGTCGTCGGGAGCGCACCGCTGGGGAGCGGTGACCATAGCCTTCGACGACCTGAATCTGACGGCGGGTTACACGCCGCGCCGGGCCTACGCCCAGTCCAAGCTGGCGAACCTGCTCTTCACGCTGGAACTGCAGCGGCGGCTGACGGAGTCGGGCTCGTCGGTACGGGCGTACGCGGCCCACCCCGGGTACGCGGCGACCAACCTCCAGAGCCACGCGGCGAACCCGGTCGCCCGCGCCGGGATGGCGCTGGGCAACAGGTTCTTCGCCCAGGACGACCGCGCGGGCGCCCTGCCCACGCTGTACGCGGCGACGCAGGATCTGCCGGGTGCGAGCTACGTCGGACCGGACGGGTTGGGCGAGATGCGCGGGGCGCCGACGCTGGTGGGTCGTACGCAGGCGGCGAGCGATCCGGCGGTGGCCCGCCGCCTGTGGACGGTGTCGGAGGAACTGACCGGAGTTACCTGGCCTTTGAAGCAGCCGGCCGCCCAGCGATAAGCGATAGGGGACCGACGCTACGCCGTCAGCCCTCCGGCTGCGTCACGGTCAGCGCCCACCGAAGGGTGTCCGCCGAGGCATCCACACCCACGCCGAAAGAGCCAGTGACCACGCCGGCGGGCAGGGTCACCGAACCCACCCCCGCCGTCCCGGCAGGACAGTCGACCGAGAACGCGGCGACCTGCACGTCCTGCGACTCCATCGTCACCCGCACGCTGCCGCCGCCCTCGCAGGCCACCGTGAGCACGGTCGGCAGCCCGCTCCACGCGCCCGCCGACACGACACCGCCGTCTCCCGTCCGCTCCTCCACCCAGACCAGGCCCTCCGGACCGGGATGGGGCAGCAGGCCATCGCTCGACGCGGCGGCCGGACCCGCCGCCACCCCCGTCAGCCCGCAGGCCACCAGTGCCGTCACGGCCAGCGCACGACTCGTCCGTCTCAACTTCGCTCCCCTGTCGATGTGTTGCGGAACCCACAGTCTGCCGGGGCGCGTGGTGTCGTACATGAGTATTGGTGCTCATGGGAGGTGGTCGATCCATGACAGTGTCGGTGCCGAGTCTGCTCGGGGTCTTCGCTCATCCGGACGACGAGTCGCTGTTCTCCGGTGGGGTGCTCGCCCGGCATGCGGCCGCGGGTGCCCGGACGGCTGTCGTGACGGCGACCTGGACCGAGGGCACCCGGCGTGGTGCGGAACTCGCGGACTCGCTGGGGATCCTGGGTGCCGGTGAGCCGCGGATGCTCGGCTATGCCGATGCCCGGGTGCCGGAGTCCGCTCCTGGCCGGGCGCGGCTGTGCGATGCGCCGCTCGACGAGGCGGTGGGGCGGCTGGTGGCGCATGTCCGTCAGTTCCACCCGGAGATCGTGGTCACCCACGATGCGTACGGCGGGGTGACCGGCCACCCGGACCATGTGCACACCCACCGGGTGACCACGCTCGCGGTCCAGGCGGCCGGGCTGGAGCGGCTCTACCCGGAGGCCGGTGAACCCTGGCGGCCGAGCGCGCTCTACCTGGCGACGCACCCGGACTCGGCGGTCGAGGCGCTCAGCGAGTTCGCGCATGTCGGCAAGGCCATGAGAACGGTCCCCGACGAGCTGATCACCGCGACCGTCGATGTGAGCCCCTGGCTGGAGCGGAAGTGGGCCGCCGTACTGGCTCATCGCAGTGAGGTGGAGCGGGGCGCCGCCCCGGGCCTGCTCGCCGGTTTCCCGGCGGCCGTCCGGGAGCGGTTCCTGTCCACCGAGTGGTACATCCGCCACGACACCGTCTCCAGCGCGCCGGCCCAGACGGAGCTGACGGCGTGAGCAACGGAGCTGACGGCCGCATCGCCGGTTCCGGTCAGAGATCGAGGACTGCGCGCAGGGCCTGGTCGATGCGGGCCAGGGCGTCCGGGCCGATGTTTCCCAGGAAAGTGCCGTCGTGGAAGCGTGCAGTCTTGAGCTGCGTGATGTTGAGAGCCACGGCGACGGCTTCGACGGGGGCGTTCAGATGCACGGACATGATCGTGTCCGGGTAGGCACCAGGCGGATGCAGGGCGATGGCCAGGCAGGCGCCGAAGGTCTCGTCGAGCCCGTCGAGGCTGACGACGCAGACAGCACGTTCACCTTGGGCGCCCTTGACCTGCCAGATGTCACCCCTGTTCACCACGCGTCGCCCTCGCCGTCCAGGTCCGGGCTGTAACCGGCCGCAGCGAGCTGCCTCGCCGCGTCCAGTGTGATCTGCCGTCGGATGAGGCGGTCTATGAACGCGGAGACATTGCCGTCGGGTGCGTAAGCGCGAACGTAACCTGCGGTTTCGTCGGAGAGCGACACGGTGATCTTCGTGGTCATACCCGAATCATACTGGAGTCGTACCAAGGCTGCGGCGTACGCCGATGCCGTGTGGCTCGAAGTCCAGGGCGACTCGGTTGCCCGGTCAGCTCGCGAACATTCCGGCGGTCGCGTTGATCCAGGTACCCGTGATGGCGGCAGCGGCGTCGGAGGCGAGGAACGTCGCCAGGGCGGCGATGTCCGCGATCCGGGGCGAGCGCTTCGTCATCCGCAGGCTGTCCAGGTGGGAGCGGATGCCGTCCACCGCGGCCTCGTCCATGGCCGGGGCGCCCGCCGCGGTGAGTTTCTCGGGGGTCAGGCTGTCGGTGACGCCCGCCGTCCAGATCCCGCAGACACGGACGCCGGCCGGGCCGACCTCCTGGGCGAGCTGGCGGATCAGCGCGTCGATCGCGCCGTCGGCCGCGGCGGTGCCGCCCATCATCGGGCTGCCGTTGGCGGACCCGCTGTCCAGGGAGAGGATCACGCCCGAGCCCTGTGCGGCCATCCGGCGTGCCGCGGCCCGCGCGGTGATGAACTGGCAGGTGATCCCCTGCGTCACCGGACGCGTGTAGTCCTCGACCGACATCTCGGTCAGCGGTACGCCCTGGAAGTCGCCCCGCGGCACCAGGTTGACGGAGATGTCGATCCGCCCCGCCCGCTCGACGACCGACGTCGCATGGGCCTCGACGGCGTCCTCGTCCCGCGCGTCGAGCACGTCGTACTCGGCACCGGCCTCGGCGGCGGCCTTCCGCAGCGTGTCCTCCGTACGGCCCACCAGGAACACCCGCGCCCCCGCCTGTACGTACGCCTTCGCGACGCCCGCGCCGAGGGAACCGGCTCCGCCGTAGACGACCGCGACCTTGTTCTTCAGCATGGTTCTCCGCCTCCGTGACTGAGGGCGCCGGGTGCGCCCGTCACTCCGTGGGACGTGCGGGCCGGGAAAACTCATCGCGGCAGCGCGGAATCAATCCTCAGAGCGCCATCAGAGCGCCATCAGAGCGCCATCAGAGCGTCATCGGCAGTCCGAACGCGGGGAACAGATGCGGTTCGAAGGTGGTGATCTGGGCGATACGACCGTCCGCGACCCGGAGTACGTCGATGAGCTGCGCCCGGAACACGGTGGTCCCGGGCCGTTGCAGATAGCCGGCGACCGCCAACTGGCCGTTGGCCCGCACCGGCAGGACCCGCCAATGCCCGGCGAACATCGGCGACGCGGGGTCGAGGTTCGGCCGTACGAAGGCGAACATCGCGTCCCGCGAGGTGAACCAGAACGGGTTCGGCGGCATGGTGAGCACGATGTCCTCGCGTACCAGCTCGACCATGGCGTCGATGTCGGTCCGGGCGAACGCGTCCAGGTAGCGCTGGAGCAGCGCCAGGTCCTCGGCGCCGGGAGCGGGGGCCGACCAGTCCTCGCGCCGCCCCGGCAACGCCTGCCGCAGCGTCGAACGGCCGCGCTGGACCGCGCTGTTGGCGGAGGGGACGCTGGTGTCCAGCAGTTCGGCGGTCTCCTGGGCCGACCATCCGGCGACGTCGCGCAGGATCACCGCGGCCCGTTGGCGGGGCGGGAGCTGCTGGATGGCGGTGAGAAAGACCAGTTCGAGCGTCTCGCTCGCCACGGCCTGCTCGTCGGGCTCGTGCTGCGGCGCGGGGGCCTCGGGCAGCTGATCGTCCGGGAACGGCTGCAGCCACGGGAGCCGCGGGGGTGGCGGGCCGTCTCCGGAGTCCATGCCGGGTACGGGTTCGTACGGCGTCGGGCGCCGGTTCTGCTTGCGCAGGAAGTCGAGGCAGGCGTTGGTGGCGATCTTGTACAGCCAGGCGCGCGGGTTGTCGACGCCGTCCAGCGTCTCGCGGGCCCGCCAGGCCCGTAGGAACGTCTCCTGGGTGAGGTCTTCGGCCTCGTCGTACGAGCCGAGCAGGCGGTAACAGTGGACGCGGAGTTCGCGGCGGTGGGCCTCGATGAGCGCCGTGAGGGTGTCGTCCTCGCCGGAATTCGTCACGTCGGTGGGTGTGACGTTTTCGACCGCCTCGCCGGCCTCGCGTGCGAGACGCCGCAGCTGGGCGAAGCGGGGTGACAGGGCCTCTACGTCGGCCTGGAACGCGAGTGCGGGTTCCAGACGCAGCCGGGTCAGCCGTTCCCCGATGTCCGACACCAGCTCCTGCGCGGGAACACCGGCCGGCCGCCGCCGCTCGCGGTAGGCCCGCTGCCGGCACGCCTGCGAGCAGTACGACGCGGTCCGCCCCGGTCCGCCGGTGCTGTCGATCGTCCGCCCGCAGGCTTGGCAGCGCGCCGTCATCCGTCTACGCGTCTTCTACGAAGTGGTCGAACTCGCCCGCCTGCACGCCGAGTACGAAGGCGTCCCACTTGCGGCGGTTGGTGGTGACCACGTTGTCCGGGGCGCTGGTCTCACGGATGTAGACGGGCGCGTCACCGTCGTCGCCCTCGCCGAAGGCGATCTCGATCCAGGGTCCGGGGCCGGTGGCGTCGGGTGGGGCGGCGCGTTCCCAGGTGAGGTTCGGGGGGATGTCAGACACGGGCGGTTTCCTTCTTGAGTACGAGGAGAAGGGCGCCGAAGGCGGTGGGGGTGGCCGTGAGTATCGCGCGGGTGGGGTCGCTGCTTTCGGTGAGGTGGATCGTTTCGGTGGCGGTGGCGACGTGGAGGCAGGAGGCGCCCTCGGAGCAGTACGACGACTTCTGCCAGCGCGGGTTCATGGGCATGTCCTTCACAGCTCTCGCATCACGTTGTGGACAAGGTCCTGGGTCTTCTCCGGGCCGAGCGCGACAGCCTCGATCCGGTCGAACAGCGTGCGGTACTTGTGCAACTGTGCCTCGGCATCGAGGAAGGCGAGGCCGTGGGCCTGGTCGAGATAGACGGTGTCCAGCTGCGGTACCGGGCCGCGCGCGTAGTGGATCGACTGGCCGGATCCCGGGAAGGCCCCGGCGTCGAAGGTGACGGCGCGCAGGGTCACGTGGTCCCGGTCATTCATGTCGAGCAGGTGCTGCAACTGTTGGCGGGCAACCGTGGGGCCGCCGACCTTCATGCGCAGAGCGGCCTCGTGGATGATCGCCTCGTACGGTGTCGGTTCTTCCTCGCGGAAGAGGATCGCCTGGCGCTTGATGCGGAACGACAGGCGGTGCTCGATGTCGGGCGGGGAGAGTTCGGTGACCGCCTGACGGAAGATCTCGAGTGCGTACTCGCGTGTCTGGAGCAGCCCGGGAACGCGGGCCGTGGTGAAGTCGCGCAACGACCGGGCGTGGTGCTCCAGTTCGGCCAGATCGAGCAGCGGACGGGAGAGCTGCTCGCGGTACTCCTCCCACCAGCCGCGCTTCCGGTCGCCGGTCATTCCGGCGATCGCCTCGACGAGTGCCTTGTCCGGGCAGTCGTAGTGGCAGGCCAGCGTGCGTACGCGCTCGGCGCTCACCCCGAGTCGGCCGGTCTCCATGTTGCTGACCTGCGCCTGCTTCATGCCGAGCAACTCCGCGGCCTGCGTTGAGGTCAGGCCCGCGCGCTCGCGCAGCTTGCGCAGCTCGGCGCCAAGCCGGAGTTGACGTCCCGTCGGGTTGGTCCTCACGGGCATCCCCGTCTCTCCCTGCGCACTGCCGTCACCTACACGGGTGAATGCTTTTATTATCCCCGGGTTTCGGAGAAGAATATATCCGGAGCCCGCTACCTTCGTAGTGAGGCCCCAACTCCCCTCAGTGATCGGAGACTTCCATGTCCACCGTATCCCCGCCCTGGACCTACACCCTCCACCTCCCGCACGATCCCCGCGCCCCTCGCATCGCCCGCGCCACCCTCCGTACCGTCCTCGCCGCCCATGGGCTCACCCACGTCATCCCCACCGCCGAACTCATGGCCTCCGAACTCCTCACCAACGCCCACCTCCACACCACCGGCCCCTACGCCCTCCGCGTCCGCCCGATGGAATCCGACCGCCTCCGGGTCGCCGTATGGGACACCGACCCCCGCGTCCCGCCCGGCTTCACGACCGACGGCGCCACCGTCGCCGTACCGCCGGACGATGCCGAATCCGGACGCGGCCTGCACCTCGTACGCGCGTGTGCCGACTCCGTAGGCGCGTCCGTGTTGCGGGAGCTCGGCGCGTCCAAGGGCGGGAAGCTGCTGTGGGCCGAGTGTCAGTGGGGTGACCTAACGTAGTGGGACGTCCTTCGGGGCAGTCTCTACACTGACGTGGGCGCAATCCCGGGCGGCGAGGGGCGGTTGACGGTGCGTAAGGCATGGATCGTGGCGGGTGCCGCGCTCGCGGCCGGGCTCAGCTTCGTCATGCTGCTCGTCGTCGGCGTGTACATCGTCGCCGGGAACCTGGCCAACGGGGTTGGTGGGGGCGCGAAGACGCTCGCCAAGGGGGCCGTGCCTGCCGCCTATCAGCCGCTCGTGCAGAAGTACGGCAACATGTGCCCCGCGATCAATCCCGCACTGCTCGCCGCCCAGCTGTATCAGGAGAGCGGGTTCAACCCGAAGGCGCAGAGCCATGCGGCGGCGCAGGGGATAGCGCAGTTCATCCCCGGGACCTGGGCCACGCACGGCGTCGACGGGGACGGGGACGGGGACCGGGATGTGTGGGATCCGAACGACGCGATTCCGTCGGCTGCCAGGTACGACTGCTCGCTCGCGAAGTATGTGAAGGACGTGCCGGGCGACCCGACGAAGAACATGCTCGCCGCCTACAACGCGGGCGCGTACGCGGTCATCAAGTACGGGGGTGTGCCGCCGTACGCGGAGACCCAGAACTACGTGAAGACCATCACGACCCTCGAGGAGAGCTTCGCGGCGCCCGTCTCCCGGGTGGACCCCTCCAAGCAGGCCGCCGGCGCCATCTACTACGCCCAGAAGAAGCTCGGCACGCCCTATCTGTGGGGCGGCAACGGGACCGCCGACCAGGGAGGGCGGTTCGACTGCTCCGGGCTGACCAAGGCAGCGTACGAGAGCGTCGGGATCACGCTGCCCCGGGTCGCCAACGATCAGTACAACGCCGGGCCGCATCCCTCGCGGGCGGAGCTGCTC
Organism: Streptomyces sp. NBC_00457; assembly: GCF_036014015.1. Classification (NCBI taxonomy): domain Bacteria; kingdom Bacillati; phylum Actinomycetota; class Actinomycetes; order Kitasatosporales; family Streptomycetaceae; genus Streptomyces; species Streptomyces sp. NBC_00457. The sequence continues at coordinate 5,848,768 of NZ_CP107905.1, forward strand.
CCCGGGGACCTGGTGTTCTTCTCGGACGACCTCACCAATTCCCGGGCCATCCGGCACGTCGGGATCTATGTCGGCGGCGGGTACATGATCGACGCGCCCCGGCCGGGGGCCGTGATCCGGTTCGACCCGATCGACACCCCCGACTACTTCGGGGCGACGCGGGTCACCGAGGACGGCGGGAAGGCGCTGGCGCTGACGGGGCAGGGATGAGCGTCGTAGGCTCTCGGATGTGACCAGCCCCCCACCCGTTCCGGAACAGCGGCTCCGCGATCTCGCGCGGCTGCGCCGGGTCCGTGACCGGATCGACCGCGAGTACGCGCAGCCGCTGGCCGTCGAGGCGCTCGCGCGCGGTGCGCACATGTCGGCGGGGCATCTGAGCCGGGAGTTCCGGGCCGCGTACGGGGAGTCGCCGTACAGCTATCTGATGACCCGGCGCATCGAGCGCGCGATGACGTTGCTGCGCCGCGGCGATCTCAGCGTCACCGAGGTCTGCTTCGAGGTCGGCTGTGCCTCGCTGGGCACCTTCAGTACGCGCTTCACCGAGTTGGTCGGCATGCCGCCCAGCACCTACCGGCGGCTCGCCGCGAGCGCGACGGAAGGGCTGCCGGCGTGCGTGGCGAAACAAGTGACCAGGCCTGTCAGGAATCGAGAAGCGGCGCCGGTGAGCCGCCGCTAGCGTGACGTCCATGGACATCACCATTCACACGAGCTTCCTTCCGCAGGACGACCCGGAGGCGGCGCTGGCCTTCTACCGGGACGCCCTTGGATTCGAGGTCCGCAGTGACGTCGGACAGGGCACGATGCGGTGGATCACGGTGGGGCCTGTCGGGCAGCCGGACACGTGCATTCTGCTGGCGCCGCCTTTCGCCGATCCCGGGATCACCGAGGAGGAGCGGCGCGTCATCGCCGAGATGATGGCCAAGGGGACGTACGGGTGGATTCTGCTGGCTACGGACGATCTCGACGGTGCGTTTGAGAAGGTGCAGGGGAGTGAGGCGGCGGAGGTTGTTCAGGAGCCTACTGAGCAGCCGTACGGGGTTCGGGACTGTGCGTTTCGCGATCCCGCGGGGAACATGGTGCGCATCCAGGAATCGAAGTGAAGTGAGTTGAGCTGAGGGCTCTGGTTGTCGGTTGGCTGCGGGTTTCGTTGTGGCTGGTCGCGCAGTTCCCCGCGCCCCTGAAGGGGCGCTTGTCGTACCGTCCTTTGATTTGGAGACCTGATGACGCCTCACGCTGCTGACCTTCACGACATGATCCGTGTGCATGGTGCGCGGGAGAACAATCTCAAGGACGTCAGTATTGAGATACCGAAGCGGCGGTTGACGGTGTTCACCGGGGTGTCCGGGTCGGGGAAGAGTTCGCTGGTTTTCGACACGATCGCGGCGGAGTCGCAGCGGCTGATCAATGAGACGTACAGCGCGTTCGTGCAGGGCTTTATGCCGAATCTGGCGCGGCCCGAGGTCGATGTGCTCGATGGGCTGACGACTGTGATCAGCGTGGATCAGCAGCGGATGGGTGCCGATCCGCGGTCCACGGTCGGTACCGCCACCGATGCGAACGCGATGCTGCGGATTCTGTTCAGCCGGCTCGGGAAGCCGCACATCGGGCCGCCCAGCGCTTACTCGTTCAACACCGCGACGGTCAAGGCGGCCGGCGCGATCACCGTGGAGCGGGGCGGCAAGACCAAGGCGGAGAAGGCGACGTACCAGCGCACGGGCGGGATGTGCACGCGGTGCGAGGGCCGGGGCAAGGTCACCGACATCGACCTCACGCAGCTCTACGACGACTCCAAGTCGCTGGCCGAGGGCGCGTTCACCATCCCGGGCTGGAAGTCGGACAGTCAGTGGACGGTGGGGCTCTACGCCCAGTCGGGCCTCCTCGACCCGAACAAGCCGATCCGCACGTTCACCAAGCGGGAGATGCAGGAATTCCTCTACGGCGAACCGAGGAAGGTGAAGGTCAACGGCGTCAACCTCACCTACGAAGGCCTGATCCCCAAGATCCAGAAGTCGTTCCTGTCCAAGGACAAGGAGGCGATGCAGCCGCACATCCGGGCGTTCGTGGAGCGGGCCGTCACCTTCACCACCTGCCCCGAGTGCGACGGCAGCCGGCTCAGCGAGGGTGCCAGGTCGTCGAAGATCGGGAAGATCAGCATCGCGGACGCCTGCGCGATGGAGATCCGTGACCTGGCCGAATGGGTTCGCGGTCTCAAGGAGCCATCGGTGGCGCCGCTGCTCACCGCGCTGCAGCAGAGCCTCGACTCGTTCGTGGAGATCGGCCTCGGCTATCTCTCGCTGGAGCGGCCGGCGGGCACGCTGTCCGGCGGTGAGGCGCAGCGCGTCAAGATGATCCGCCATCTCGGGTCCTCGCTCACCGATGTGACGTATGTCTTCGACGAGCCGACCATCGGGCTGCACCCCCATGACATCCAGCGGATGAACAACCTGCTGCTCCGGCTGCGGGACAAGGGCAACACCGTGCTCGTCGTGGAGCACAAGCCGGAGACGATCGCGATCGCTGACCACGTCGTCGACCTCGGCCCCGGCGCCGGTACGGCGGGCGGCACCGTCTGTTACGAGGGCACCCTCGACGGGCTGCGGGCCTCCGACACCATCACGGGGCGCCATCTGGACGACCGGGCCGCGCTGAAGGAGACGGTGCGGACGCCGAAGGGCGCGCTGGAGATCCGCGGTGCGACCGCGAACAACCTCCAGGGCGTCGACGTCGACATCCCGCTCGGGGTGCTGACCGTCGTCACCGGCGTCGCCGGCTCCGGCAAGAGCTCGCTCGTGCACGGCTCGGTCCCCGCCGACGAGGGTGTGGTGGCGGTCGACCAGACGCCGATCCGCGGCTCCCGGCGCAGCAACCCGGCGACGTACACCGGACTGCTCGAACCGATCCGCAAGGCCTTCGCCAAGGTGAACGGCGTGAAGCCTGCGCTGTTCAGCGCCAACTCCGAGGGCGCCTGTCCCACCTGCAACGGCGCCGGTGTCATCTACACCGACCTGGCGATCATGCAGAGCGTCGCCACGCCCTGCGAGGACTGTGAGGGCAAGCGGTTCGACGCGTCGGTGCTCGAGTACCGGCTCGGCGGGCGGGACATCAGCGAGGTGCTGGCGATGTCGGTGACCGAGGCCGAGGAGTTCTTCGGCGCCGGTGAGGCGCGTACGCCCGCGGCGCACACCATCCTCGACCGGCTCGCCGACGTCGGGCTCGGCTATCTCACCCTCGGCCAGCCGCTCACCACGCTGTCCGGCGGCGAGCGGCAGCGGCTCAAGCTGGCCACGCACATGGGCGACAAGGGCGGTGTCTACGTCCTCGACGAGCCGACGACCGGCCTCCACCTCGCCGACGTCGAGCAGCTGCTCGGCCTTCTCGACCGGCTGGTCGACTCCGGCAAGTCCGTCATCGTCATCGAGCACCACCAGGCCGTCATGGCGCACGCGGACTGGATCATCGACCTCGGACCCGGTGCCGGGCACGACGGTGGCCGAATCGTGTTCGAGGGCACCCCCGCCGATCTCGTCGCGGATCGCTCCACCGTCACTGGTGAGCACCTCGCGGAGTACGTCGGAGGCTGACCGGCGAGCGGTCGGAGCGGAATGGGAAGCCCTGGCCGAATTGGCCTGAACCGATCCCTGAACTGAGCGTCAACCACCCCCCTGAGCTGCGGTGATGAGTCTCTCTTCGATAACGTCTGCGTGATCATTCGGTGGAGTGTGGAACGTATTAACAGGAGCCGTGCGTTCCTGGTGACGTAGCCGAGCGGACGTCTGGCGGAAGCGGATCTACATCCACGGGGGTGGCGGTTCGGCGTGCGCACAGGTACGCCGGGGAGAGACGACGAAGGGGCCGTGCACCATGGCTGGACTCGCCGAATCCGGGTCGAACCCCGACGTCGAGCTGCTTTACGACATCAATGGCCTGGCCAAGGACGCGCCCCGGTGGTTCGACCGGGGTGTGGAATTCCTCGGCGAGTTCGGGCTCCTGATCGCGATGGTGCTGCTGGTGCTCTGGTGCTGGTGGGCTGTGCGGCGGCGGGGTGGCGAGGATGCTGCGGCTTCTGTCGCCGCGTTGGTGTGGGCGCCGCTCGCTGCGGGGATCGCGGTGCTCGTGAATGTGCCGATACGGGGATTTGTGGAGCGGCGTCGGCCGTTTCTCGACCATCAGGGGCTGGACGTTCTGGTGGACGGGAAGACCGATTTCTCCTTTGTGAGCGATCACGCGACGATTGCCATGGCCATGGGGGTCGGGCTGTTCGTCGCGAACCGGAAATTCGGTGTTGCGGGGATCTTGCTGGCCTTTGTCGAGGGGTATTGCCGGGTTCTTATGGGCGTGCACTATCCGACGGACGTCGTGGGTGGGTTTGCGCTCGGTACGGCTGTGGTGCTTTTGCTGTCGCCGCTGGCCATGGCTTTGCTTACGCCGGTGATGAAGGCGGCTGAGGGGTCGGGCAGGGCGTCTTGGCTTATCAGGGGGCGGGGGAGAGCCGCGGGGACTGAGCAGCAAGCTGTGATTCCGGGGGCGCGGAGTGAGTCGGCGGACGCGGCTGAGCGGGACCTCGCTGCGTAGCTGCCTCGGCGTGGGGGCTGGGCGGGGGTGGGTCGCGCGGCCCGGCGCTGACGGGGTGCCGCCTGCGCCCACCCGTGCCGCCCCAGGCAGCACGCATGCCCGCAGCTTGGCTGGCTAGAGCGCCTGTGGGTATGTGAAGAACCTCTTTGGGTCGTACTGCCTCTTCAGTTGCTGGAGGCGGGGGGCTGCGTCGCCGTAGTACGCCTTGCGCCAGTTTCTCAAGCTTGCGTCTGTGTAGTTCTGGTAGGCCGCGCCGGAGGCGTAGGGCTGCATTGCCGTGTGGGCCGCCGTTAGCCAGGTCTGGGATGTTGTGCCGGAGGTGCCGGCTCGCCAGGAGGCGACGTACTGGGCCAGCATGCGGGAGCGGCGGTGGATGAAGGCTGTGGTGGTGGGGGAGACGCGGTTGACGGCGCCGCCGAGGGCCGTGAGCTGGATGCTGGCGGCGCCTCCTCGGATCGCGGTCAGTTGGGAGAGGAGTTGCTGGATGCCGTCCGTGGGGAGTGAGGCGTCGAAGAAGGCCGACTTCGCCGCGTATGTCTCGCGGTTCAGGGCGCCCTCGGGGGAGCGGCCGGGGGTGGAGCCGGGGAGGTGGCACTGGGCGTCCGAGGCGAAGGACGAGCAGCCTGCGTAGAGCTCCATCGAGGCCTCGTAGGAACGGCGCTTGAGGGAGACGCTGGTGGCCGGGGAGCCTATTCGGTCGGCCAGTCGGTCCACCGCGTTCTGCAGTTCGCCGTAGGTGCTGAGGGAGAACGCCGCGACGGAGATGGTCGGGGTGCCGCCCGCCGCGTTGGCCAGGTGCAGGGAGGACCAGATCTCGTCGGGTTGGCTGGGACCCCACGCCTGCCAGGCTCGTACCACCGCCGCCGCCTTCGACCACGGCCAGCTCATGTACGCCGACACGCCCTGCGGCGCCGGGTGGGTCTTGAACTCCAGCTCCGTCACGACACCGAAGTTGCCGTTACCCGCGCCGCGCAGCGCCCAGAACAGGTCCTTGTTCTCGGAGGCGTTGGCTGTCAGCTGCTTGCCGTCCGCCGTGATCAGCGTCGCCCGGGTAAGGCTGTCGCAGGTCAGGCCGTACGCCCGGGAGACCACGCCATGGCCGCCGCCCAGGGTGAGGCCCGAGATTCCCACCGTCGGGCACGAGCCGCCGGGGACCGTCACGCCCTTGGCCGTGAGGGCGCGGTAGACGTCGATCAGCTTGGCGCCGGCGCCGACCACGGCCGTACCGCCGCTCGCGCGGACCCGGCTGAGCTTCGACACGTCGACGATCAGCCGGCCGTCGCCGGACGACCAGCCCGCGTACGAGTGGCCGCCGTTGCGGATCGCCACCTTGAGGTCGTGGGCCTGGGCGTAGGCGAGGGCCGTACGGACGTCGTCCGCGTGCGCCACATACGCCACCGCGACCGGCTTCAAGCTGTCGAAGCGGGTGTTGTAGAGCTGGTGGGCCGCCTTCCACTGCTGTTCGCCGGGGCGGACCAGGGTGCCGTCCAGGTCCTCGGCCAGGCCGGACCAGTTCTTCGCGGCGGGGGGTACGGCGCCGGTGGAGGTGGACGTGGACATGCCCGTGGTGGCGGCGCTGGTGGTGCGGGCCGCGCCCGAGGTGCCCCCGCCGCTGCACGCGGCTGTCGTCAACCCTGCGAGCGCGGCCGCGCCGCCTCCGATGAACGTACGCCGTTCCATGTGCGCCTCCCGTCGGCTTCCGTGGAGCGAGACGGGGCCCCGGAGTCTCGGGTTCCACAGCGGGCCGTCTGTGACAAGAACGCGGTCATGTCACAGGTCACAGGTCACAGGTCACAGGATGCCGGAGTACGGGCCGACGCGCCGGAACAGCGTCAACAGTGTCACTACACGTTGCGCTCCTACCTGGGTGCGTTCGCGTGCCCCTCCGCGTCCGTCCTGGCCATGCTGCGGGCTCTGCGGGCCGGGCCGCGCCAGCCGCAGCTGCACCGCGCTGTGCAGAACTTGCCTTGGTCAACCGTTGTTGTCCGATGTTCCGGGTGTGCCTGGCGGGAATTCAGGCCTTCGTGCTGCGCCACGTCCTCCACCGTACCCAGCCTGGGTAAACGGTTTCTCTGCTCGCCGTCCGCGTTCGGCCGGCGTGACGAGGCCACCGACGCGTCGTTATCCGGAACGACAAGGGGCCCGGGACGGACGTAGCGGCTGGGGGTAGGCAGGCGATGGCGGAGCGGCAGCGGCGACAGTGGCGGACAGCGGCGGGGGTCGCGGGACTCATGGTCTGCGCCTGCGCCACCGGGTGTTCCGGCGGAGCCGCCGCGGAGGACGCGCGCGCGGCCGCCGATCCCGTCGAGGCCCTGCACCGGGCCGCCGACCGGCTGGTGGACGCCGGCAGCGCCCAGGCCCGTACATCCATGGAGATGGCCACCGGCGGGACCCGCGTCACCATCCGCGGAGAAGGGGTCTACGACTTCTCCCGCCAGCTCGGGCGGCTGAAGGTACTGCTTCCGCAGGATCCGGCGGGGAGCCGGGAACACCGGTCGATCACCGAGCTCCTCGCCCCCGGCGCGCTGTTCATGAAGAACCGGGGGGCCGGGGTGCCCGCCGACAAATGGGTGCGTGTGGACACCGCCACGCTCTCCGACGGCAACCTCGTCACCGGCGGCGCCACGGACCCGTTCGCCGCCGCCGAGCTGCTGCGCGGGACGCGGACGGCGACATATGTGGGGGAGACCGAGGTCGCGGGGACCGCCGTACGGCACTACCGGGGCACCGCCGATCTCGCTCAGGCGGCGCAGGCGGCCTCGGCAGGAAACCAGGAAGCGCTCACCGCGGCGGCGAAAGGGTTCGCCCGGGCCACCGTGCCGTTCGACGTCTACCTCGACGAACAGGGGCGCATCCGCAAGATCCGGCACCGGTTCAGCTTCGTCAACGGACAGCAGCAGAACACCGTCGCGGTCGCCTCGACGACGCTGCTGTACGACTTCGGGGCCCCCGTCGACGTAGAACTGCCGGCGGCCGGGGACATCTACGCCGGGAAGATCGCCGAGGAGTGAGCGGGGGCCTACGGGGAAGCCGTGCGGAAAGGTGCGCGGAAGCATGACGGGCGTCAAGAACTAGCCCTTCCGTGCCATGCGCGTTGTGTAGGCCGCTCCCTACTCTAGGAAGTCGGTGACGGCAGAGAAGAGGTGATGCACGTGGCTCCGGTCGGCGGTACGGCAGTTCAGGACCACGTGGCCCTCGCCGAGATCGAGCTGTGCGGAGACCTGATCATCGCGGCGTCCGCCGCGGAGGACCGGCTCAGCCTGGAGAGCATCGACGAGGTGCTGAAAGTGGCCGAAGCGCGTGAGCGCGACAGGGGCGTGTAGCGGGGGGCGGTTGTTCTCTGCGGGTTCGTTGTGGCTGGTCGCGCAGTTCCCCGCGCCCCTTTGGGGCGCGGGGAACCATCACGTACGCGACAAAGGTCACGTGCGTAGCAGGCGGGCGATTGCCTTTGTTGCTTCCTCTACCTTCGCGTCGATCTCCTCGCCGCCCTTGACTGCGGCGTCGGCGACGCAGTGGCGCAGGTGTTCCTCCAGGAGCTGCAGGGCGAAGGACTGCAGGGCCTTGGTGGAGGCGGACACCTGCGTGAGTATGTCGATGCAGTAGACGTCCTCGTCGACCATGCGCTGCAGGCCGCGGATCTGGCCCTCGATCCGGCGCAGGCGCTTGAGGTGCTCGTCCTTCTGCTTGTGGTAGCCGTGGATCCCGCGGTCGTGGTCGGTGACCACGGCCGGGGTGGCCTCGGAGGGCACTCCCGCGCCGGCCTCGGTGGTCGTCATCGCGTCCTCCAGACACATATACCCCTACTGGGTATATCGTACCGAACTTTGCTGGGTATAGGGCTGTTGGCCAATGCCGCAGGCAGAAGCCAGGACCGAAGCCTTGGTACGCCCCTGTGCGGATCAGTTTGCGCGATGGGTGACACTGGGGGACGGCCCATTAGCCATGGCCGGATGATGTGCCTAGCATCAGCCTGTCCGAAACCGAAGCATCCTGAGGACCCCACGTGCGCTTTCGTCTGACCCCCAGGGAGACGAGCTTCTACGACATGTTCGCCGCGTCCGCGGACAACATCGTGACGGGCTCGAAGCTCCTGATGGAACTGCTCGGGGCGGACACCGCCGGCCGGGCCGAGATCGCAGAGCGTATGCGGGCCGCGGAACATGCGGGTGACGATGCCACACACGCGATCTTCCACCAGTTGAACTCCTCGTTCATCACGCCGTTCGACCGTGAGGACATCTACAAACTCGCTTCGTGCCTCGACGACATCATGGACTTCATGGAGGAGGCCGTCGACCTCGTCGTCCTCTACAACGTGGAGGAACTGCCCAAGGGCGTCGAGCAGCAGATCGAGGTGCTGGCGCGGGCGGCGGAGCTGACGGCCGAGGCGATGCCGAGTCTGCGGACGATGGACAACCTCACGGAGTACTGGATCGAGGTCAACCGGCTGGAGAACCAGGCCGACCAGATCCACAGAAAGCTTCTTGCTCATCTCTTCAACGGCAAGTACGACGCGATCGAGGTGCTGAAGCTCAAGCAGATCGTGGATGTGCTGGAAGAGGCGGCCGACGCGTTCGAGCATGTGGCGAACACGGTGGAGACCATCGCCGTCAAGGAGTCCTGAGCCCACGCCATGGACACCTTCGCACTGGTCGTGACCATCCTGGTCGCGCTCTTCTTCACGTACACCAACGGCTTCCACGATTCGGCCAACGCCATCGCCACGTCGGTGTCGACGCGTGCGCTGACTCCCAAGGCCGCGCTGGCGATGGCGGCCGTGATGAATCTCGCCGGTGCCTTTCTGGGCAGCGAGGTCGCCAAGACCGTGAGTGAAGGGCTGATTCAGACACCCGAGGGGTCGAAGGGGATGGGGATCCTCTTCGCCGCGCTCATCGGGGCGATCACCTGGAATCTGGTCACCTGGTACTACGGGCTGCCCTCGTCGTCCTCGCATGCGTTGTTCGGCGGCATGGTGGGGGCCGCGCTGGCGGGTGGGACGACCGTCTACTGGGACGGGGTGCTGGAGAAGATCGTCATTCCGATGTTCGTGTCGCCGGTGGTGGGGCTGGTGGTCGGATATCTGGTGATGACGGCGATCATGTGGATCTTCCGGCGCTCGAATCCGCACAAGGCCAAGCGCGGGTTCCGGATAGCGCAGACGGTGTCCGCGGCGGGGATGGCCCTGGGGCACGGTCTGCAGGATGCGCAGAAGACCATGGGCATCGTGGTGATGGCGCTGGTCATCGCCGATGTCGAGGACTACGGCGATCCGATTCCGGTGTGGGTGAAGATCGTGTGCGCCGTGATGCTGTCGCTCGGGACGTATGCCGGGGGGTGGCGGATCATGCGGACGCTGGGGCGGAAGATCATTGAGTTGGATCCGCCGCAGGGGTTCGCCGCGGAGACGACCGGGGCGTCGATCATGTTCACTACGGCGTTCTTGTTCCGGGCGCCGATTTCCACGACGCATGTGATCACGTCGGCGATCATGGGGGTCGGGGCGACGAAGCGGGTGAACGCCGTGCGGTGGGGTGTCGCCAAGAACATTGTGCTGGGGTGGTTCATCACGATGCCGGCGGCCGCGGTGGTGGCCGCGGGGGCGTATGGGGTTGTGAACCTGGCGTTTCTGTAGCGGTGCCTGTGGGTGGGGGCTGGGCGGGGGTGGGTCGCGCCAGCCCGGCGCTGACGGGGTGCCGCCTGCGCCCACCCGTGCCGCCCCAGGCGGCACGAATGCCCGCAGCTCAATCAACAACGACGACGGGCCCGCCCCCCGGTAACCCGGGGAGCGGGCCCTTATCGGCCTCGCGGTGGCACCGCCATGCAGCACCGCGAGGGGTCTGTCAGCCGAAGCGGCCGGAGATGTAGTCCTCGGTGGCCTGGACCGACGGGTTGGAGAAGATGCGCTCCGTGTCGTCGATCTCGATGAGCTTGCCGGGCTGGCCGACGGCGGCGAGGTTGAAGAAGGCGGTGCGGTCGGAGACCCGGGCCGCCTGCTGCATGTTGTGCGTCACGATGACGATCGTGAAGCGTTCCTTCAGCTCGCCGATCAGGTCCTCGATGGCGAGGGTGGAGATCGGGTCGAGGGCCGAGCAGGGCTCGTCCATCAGCAGCACGTTCGGCTCCACCGCGATCGCCCGCGCGATGCACAGACGCTGCTGCTGACCACCCGACAGGCCCGACCCCGGCTTGTTCAGGCGGTCCTTGACCTCGTTCCAGAGGTTGGCGCCCTTGAGGGACTTCTCTACGACGTCGTCCAGTGCGGACTTCTTGTACGAGCCGTTGAGCCTCAGGCCGGCCGCCACGTTGTCGTACACCGACATCGTGGGGAACGGGTTCGGACGCTGGAAGACCATGCCGACCTCGCGCCGCACGGACACCGGGTCGACCCCGGCGCCGTACAGGTTCTCGTCGTCGAGCATGACCTTGCCCTCGACCCGGCCGCCCGGCGTCACCTCGTGCATGCGGTTGAGCGTGCGCAGGAACGTGGACTTGCCGCAGCCGGAGGGGCCGATGAAGGCGGTTACGGAACGGGGCTCGACGGTCATCGAGATGTCTTCGATGGCGCGGAAGGAGCCGTAGTAGGCGTTGAGCCCGCTTACGTCGATTCGCTTGGCCATGGGTATCACTGCTTCTTTCGGGAAATCTGAGATCGGTCGCTGTATGGCCGCGTCAGCGACCGGTCTTCGGCGCCTTCCAGCGGGCGATGCCGCGGGCTGCCAGGTTCAGGATCATCACGAAGGCGATCAGCGTGAGGGCCGCGGCCCAGGCACGGTCGTATGCCGCACCCGAACCGGCGCTGTTCTTGAACTGCTGGTAGATGTACAGCGGCAGCGACGCCTGCGCACCCTCGAAGGGGTTGTTGTTGATGAACGGGTTGCCGAACACCAGCAACAGTACGGGCGCGGTCTCACCGGCGATACGGGCCACCGCCAGCATGATGCCGGTGGTGATACCGCCGATCGCGGTCGGCAGGACCACCTTCAGGATGGTGCGCCACTTCGGGATGCCCAGCGCCAGGGATGCCTCGCGCAGCTCGTTCGGGACGAGCTTGAGCATCTCCTCCGTGGAGCGGACCACGACCGGCATCATCAGGATCGTCAGCGCGAGCGCGCCGGCGAAGCCGGAGAAGCCCATGTCGAAGATGAGCAGAAGGCTGAGGATGAACAGACCGGCGACGATCGACGGGATACCGGTCATCACGTCGACGAAGAAGGTGACGGCCCGGGCGAGGTTGCCGCGCCCGTACTCCACCAGGTAGATCGCGGTGAGCACACCGACCGGCACGGCGATCAGGGTGGCGATGCCGACCTGCTCGAGGGTGCCGATGATGGCGGCGTAGATGCCGCCGCCCGGCTCGGTGTCGGCGACGACGCCCATCGAGTGGCTGAGGAAGTATCCGTCGAGCACCTTGGTACCGCGCTCGATGGTCGCCCAGATCAGCGAGGCGAGCGGCACCACGGCGAGCAGGAAGGCGACCCAGACCAGCGAGGTCGCGATGCGGTCCTTGGCCTGGCGGCTGCCCTCGACCCGTCCGGCGATGACGAACGTACCGAGGACGAAGAGGATCGCGGCGATCAGACCCCACTGGATCTTGCTCTCGATCCCGGTGGCCAGGGAGAGGCCGACGGAGACGGCGAGGGAGCCCGCGGCCAGCGCCCACGGGAACCACTTGGGCAGCCGGTCACCCTGCAGCGAGCCGCGGCGCTTGTTGTTGATGGCGGTGGTGCTCATGCGTTGGCCCCCGAGAACTCCTTGCGACGGGCGATGATCATGCGCGCCGCGCCGTTGACCAGCAGGGTGATGACGAACAGGACCAGACCGGAGGCGATGAGCGCGTCCTGGCCGAACTCGTCCGCCTCGGGGAACTTGGCGGCGATGTTCTGGGCGAAGGTGCCGCCGCCCGGGTCGAGCAGGCTGCCGTGGATCAGGAAGTCCGGGGAGAGCACGGTGGCGACGGCCATCGTCTCGCCGAGCGCGCGGCCGAGGCCGAGCATCGAGGCGGAGATCACGCCGGAGCGGCCGAAGGGCAGCACCGACATGCGGATGACCTCCCAGCGCGTGGCGCCGAGGGCCAGCGCCGCCTCCTCGTGCATCTGCGGGACCTGGTTGAAGACCTCACGGCTGACGTTCGTGATGATCGGCAGGATCATGATCGCGAGCAGGATGCCGACGGTCAGCATCGAGCGGGCGGGGCCCTCTTCCCAGGAGAAGATGCCGGTCCAGCGGAAGTAGTCGTTCAGCCAGCCGAAGAGGCCGTCCATCTGCGGTACGAGGATCAGGGCGCCCCACAGGCCGTACACGATGGACGGTACGGCGGCGAGCAGGTCGATCACGTACGCGATGGGGCCGCTGAGCCTGCGCGGGGCGTAGTGGGTGATGAACAGCGCGATGGCGACGGCGATCGGGACCGCGATGGCCATGGCGATGATCGAGGAGACGACCGTGCCGTAGGCCAGGACCGCGATGCCGAAGACCGGCGGCTGCGTGCCGGTGTTCCACTCGAAGGTCGTGAGGAAGTTGCCGTCGTTCTTGCTGATGGCGATGGCGGCACGCCAGGTCAGGAAGATCGCGATCGCGGCCATGATCGCCAGCAGGAAGATGCCGGACCCTCGGGCGAGACCGAGGAAGACCCGGTCTCCGGGGCGAGTGGCACCGCGGGCGGCACGCTTGCGTTCGGCCTCGGTCGGCTGGGGTGCGGGAGGAGGTGTGTCTTGTGTGGCTATGTCCATCGGGTTCTCCGGTCTGCGGAGCCACACTGGCGTACGGCTCCATGGCGGCGGTGCACCGGACGGTGCGGCCCGGCCCCTGGCGGGACCGGGCCGCACGCTCAGGTCAGCTCAGGCCCGCGATGGTGGTGCGGACCTTGGCGATGATCTCGTCGGGGATCGGAGCGTAGGAGTTGTCGGCGAGGATGCCCTGGCCGTCCTCGCTGGCGATGTAGGTGAGGAACGACTTGACGGTGGGCAGGGTGTCGGACTTGTTGCCCTTGTCGCAGACGATCTCGTAGGTCACCAGGGTGATCGGGTAGGCGCCGTCGGCCTTGGTGTTGTAGTTGATCTCGAGCGCGAGGTCCTTGCCCGTGCCGACGACCTCGGCGTCCGCGATGGCGGCCGTGGCGCTGTCGGAGCTGGGCTTGACCGGCTCAGCGGCGCCCGTGTCGATGGCGACGGTCGACATCTCCTTGGCGTACGACTCCTCCATGTAGCTGATCGCGCCGGAGGTCTGCTTGACGCTCTGCGCGACACCGGAGGAACCGGACGCGGCCTGGCCGCCCGGAGCGGCCCACGCCTTGCCGTCGCCGTAGGTCCAGTCCGCCTTGGCGGCGGCGCCCAGGTACTTGGTGAAGTTGTCCGTGGTGCCGGACTCGTCCGAGCGGTGGAACGCCTGGATCTTGGTGCTGGGGAGCTGGGCGTCGGGGTTCAGCTTCTTGATCGCCGCGTCGTCCCAGGTCTTGATCTTGCCGCTGAAGATCTGGGCGATCGTCTTCGCGTCCAGGACCAGGTCGTCGACGCCCTCGACGTTGTACGCGAGGGCGATCGCGCCGCCGACCATCGGGAGGTCGATGCCCTGGCCGCCGGAGCAGACCTTCTTGGACTCGGTGACTTCCTCGGGCTTCAGCGCGGAGTCCGAGCCGGCGAAGGCGACCGTGCCCTGGTTGAACGCGGTGATGCCGGCGCCGGAGCCGCCGCCCTTGTAGTTGATCTGGACGCCGGGGCAGGCGGCCGCGAACTGCTTGACCCACGCGTCGATAGCGTTCTTCTGCGCGGACGAGCCATCGGCGAGCAGCTGGCCCTTGGCGCCCTCGCACTTGATCGAACCGGCGTTGGCGGTCGCGGAGGCGTCGCCGCCGTTGCTGGTGCCGGTGTCGTCCGAGCCGCACGCCGTGAGGGCCAGGGCGCCGGAGAACGCGATCGCGCCGAGAGCGAGAGCCCGCCGGTTCTTGCGCTGAAGCTTCACTTGAGGAAATTCCTTCCAGGAGCCGCCGTCCTGAATCGGCGGCGTGCGAAAGACTGGTTGAAACGGGTGCGTAATCGAGGCGCACCCGTCATCAGGTAAGGCCGAAATTAGGCAGATCAGGTGAAGCCGCCAATGGCTGAAAATGAACGGAGGGTGAACCCCTGCCGTCGGTGTGGTTAGGTCACGGAAGGCTTACGTTGAGGACACGGGGCGATTCCGGACTATGCCAGGCGAAGGGCGTCCAACAGCGCGTCCACGAGGGTGCGATCCCTCGGCTGGGTGAGCCGGTCGCGGGCTGCCGTCGGGGAGAGCCACAGGAGGCGGTCCACTTCGTCGTTGGGGGTGAAGGTGCCGGGTCCCGCCTCGGCCGCCCAGTAGCGCACCTGCTTGGGACGGCCGGCCGTGAAGTAGTGGGCGGTGGGCAGCTCGGCGCCCGGCACCGCGCTGTAGCCCGTCTCCTCCGCCACTTCCCGTACGGCGCCCGCGAGCGGTTCCTCGTCGCGCTTCAGCTTGCCCTTGGGGTGGGACCAGTCGTCGTATTTTGGTCGGTGCACGAGGCATATCTCAAGCTCACCGTCCACCGGCGAACGGCGCCACAGGACGCAGCCGGCCGCCTGGACGACGCCGTCGTTCGTGTGAGTCACCGGGGCTCCACCGCCTCCTCGAGGATGCGCGTGCGGGTCAGGCCGTGCCGACGGCCTGCTTCTGCCATGACTGCTGGAACGTGAAACGTGCCGCCTCCACCTCGTGCCGCTGGTCGGCGTGGAGCACGCCGAGGGCGTACGCCGTCGCCGGGGCGATGCGCGGGGTGCGTGCCGCGGCGGCCGCGGCGGCTGCCGCCTCCGAGGCGTCGCGGTGCCGGTTGAGGGCCTGGCCCGCGGTGAGCAGGCGGGCGTCCACGGGTGCCTTCTCGCCGTGCAGGACCTCGAGGGCGTAGCGGTGCAGGCGCAGCAGCAGGCGGACCTGGTGCCAGGGGGCGTCCTGCGGGTGCGGGGCCGGGTCCGGTGAGAGGCCGTGGATCAGCGCCTCCGCGTTGTACGGGCAGCCGGCCGTCACCAGGGGGAGCGCGGTGATCGCGTCGGTGAGGCGCTCCTCGGCCGCGGCGGCGAGGGGGCGGAGGTCGGCGGTGGGGGCGGTCGGCGTGAGCGGGACGTCGCTGGCCAGTACGGCGATGTGGTCGGCGACCGCGTGGAAGCGGGAGGAGCCGAGGGCCTGGAGGGCCGTGGAGTGGGCCCGGGTCCGGGCGAGGGTGAGCTGGCGTTCCAGCAGGGCGCCTGCTTTGGCGGCGCCTACCGTCAGGTTGCCGCGTTCTGTGGGCTGGCCGCTGGGGGGACCGGCGTCGGTATGTGCCGCTTTCTTTGGGACGGGCGCCGCCCCAGCGGCACGACTGCCCGCAGCTACGCCACTGGTGGCGTCGGACGGCTGTCCGGGCAGGCCGACCGCCCCCGACAGGCGGTGCAGCGCCAGCAGCAGCCGCTCCAGGCGGCCCGAGTACGCGTGTTCCATCGCCAGCGTGCCGGAGAGCCACGCCAGTTCGGGGCGGATGGCCTCGGCCCAGTCGGGGTCGAGCAGGGGGCGGAAGGTGTGCAGGCTGCCGCTGATGCGGCGGGCCGAGCGGCGCAGGGCGCGCGCCGCGTCGACGGCCTCCTCCGATCCTGAGCCCGCGCTGGATCCGTTGGACGAGCCTCCGGTCTCCCGGTGCAGCCGCAGCGCACGGAGGAACTCCGTGGCCTGGGCGCGCAGATAGCCCGCGAGGGCGTCCCCGGTCAGCCCGGCCGTGGGGTCCGTCGGTTCAAGGTGTTGCTGTGCCACGCCGGCGCCTCCGGGCGTCTATGAGCATCTCCTGGATGTTCCGCAGGGGCTGGCCGTCCGCGTCGAGCGCGTGCCGGGTCCACTCGCCGTCCGGGCCGAGATGCCAGGACGAGGTGGTGTCGGACATGCCGTTCTCGAGGAGCCGGTTGAGCGCGGCGCGGTGAGCCGGGTCGGTGACCCTCACCAGGGCCTCGATGCGGCGGTCGAGGTTGCGGTGCATCATGTCGGCGCTGCCGATCCACACCTCGGGCTCGCCGCCGTTGCCGTAGGCGAAGACCCGGGAGTGCTCGAGGAAGCGGCCGAGGATCGAGCGGACCCGGATGTTCTCCGAGAGGCCCGCCACTCCGGGGCGGATCGCGCAGATGCCGCGTACCCAGATGTCGACCGGCACGCCCGCCTGGGACGCGCGGTACAGGGCGTCGATGACGGCTTCGTCCACCATCGAGTTGACCTTGATCCGGATGAACGCGGGGCGTCCGGCACGGTGGTGCTGGACCTCCTTGTCGATCCGGGCGATCAGGCCGTCCCGCAGGGACTTGGGGGCCACCAGCAGCCGTCGGTAGGTCTCGCGGCGCGAGTATCCCGACAGCCGGTTGAACAGGTCGGACAGGTCCGCGCCGACCTGGGGGTCGGCGGTGAGCAGGCCGAGGTCCTCGTAGAGGCGGGCCGTCTTCGGGTGGTAGTTGCCGGTGCCGACGTGGCAGTACCGCCGCAGCGTGTCGCCTTCCTGGCGGACCACCAGTGACAGCTTGCAGTGCGTCTTCAGGCCGACCAGGCCGTAGACGACATGGCAGCCGGCCTCCTCCAGCTTGCGCGCCCACTTGATGTTGGCGTGCTCGTCGAAGCGGGCCTTGATCTCGACCAGGACGAGGACCTGCTTGCCGGCCTCGGCGGCGTCTATGAGCGCGTTGACGATCGGGGAGTCGCCGGAGGTCCGGTACAGGGTCTGCTTGATCGCGAGGACGTCGTCGTCCTCGGCCGCCTGCTCCAGGAACGCCTGCACGGAGGTGGAGAAGGAGTCGTACGGGTGGTGCAGCAGCACGTCCCGGTTGCGCAGCGCGGCGAAGATGTCGGCCGCGGACGCCGACTCGACCTCGGCGAGGTCGCGGTGGACGCCGGCGACGAACTTGCGGTACTTCAGCTCGGGCCGGTCGATGCCGCCGATGCGGAAGAGGCCGGTGAGGTCGAGCGGGCCCGGCAGCGGGTACACCTCGGCCTCGCTGATCTTCAGCTCCCGCACCAGCAGGTCGAGCACCTCGCGGTCGATGGACTCCTCGACCTCCAGGCGCACCGGAGGCCCGAAGCGGCGCCGCATGAGCTCCTTCTCCAGGGCCTGCAGGAGGTTCTCGGCGTCGTCCTCCTCGACCTCCAGGTCCTCGTTCCGGGTGAGCCGGAAGGCGTGGTGCTCCAGGACCTCCATGCCCGGGAACAGCTCCTCCAGGTGCGCGGCGATGACGTCCTCGATGGGGACGTACCGGCCGGGGGAGCTCTCCAGGAAGCGGGACAGCAGCGGCGGCACCTTCACGCGCGCGAAGTGGCGGTGGCCGGTGACGGGGTTGCGTACGACGACGGCCAGGTTCAGCGAGAGGCCGGAGATGTACGGGAAGGGGTGCGCCGGGTCGACCGCGAGGGGCGTGAGGACCGGGAAGATCTGGTGCCGGAACAGGGTGAAGAGACGCGCCTGCTCCTTCTCGGTCAGCTCGGCCCAGCGGACCAGGTGGATGCCCTCCTCGGCGAGCGCGGGGGCGACGTCCTCGTGGTAGCAGGCGGCGTGCCGGGCCATCAGCTCGCGGGAGCGGGCCCAGATCATCTCCAGCACCTCGCGGGGCTGGAGTCCCGAGGCGGACCGGGTGGCGACGCCGGTGGCGATACGGCGCTTCAGACCGGCGACCCGGACCATGAAGAACTCGTCCAGGTTGGAGGCGAAGATCGCCAGGAAGTTGGCCCGTTCCAGCAGCGGCGTGTTCGGGTCCTCGGCGAGCTCCAGGACCCGCTCGTTGAACGCGAGCCAGCTCCGCTCCCGGTCGAGGAAGCGGCCCTGGGGCAGCTGCGGCCCGTCGTACGGGGCCTCCTCGTAGGCGTCGAGGTCGGCATCGATGTCGGGTTCCAGGTCGGACACCGCGGCGGACACCGTGTGTGGCCGGTGCGCGGCTATGGAACCCACGGACGGCTGGGCGTGCTGGACCTGTGCCTGGGTGTTCGGCTGACTCATGAACCCATTGTTCCGCGCCGGGAGCGCTACGGGCGCGTCGGAGGACGCGGGAGGCAGGGCGGCGACGGCCAGTCTGCTCTCCCCGTTCCTCGCACGGCCCTCCTCGGGCGTCGAAGGCTCTGGCACGGCTCGGTTCATTCGCTGAGCGTCGCAAGCCCGCCTGAACCAATGGTTACGGCGACATGACGTGCGGGATAGCGGGGGGCGGCTCCCGGGGGTCTACGTCCCCCGGGTTTCCGTACGAGGGGCGGCGCGAAGCCCCGCGCATACGTCCCCTACCCGCTCTCGGGGACGTATGCGCATCGGGGCTCTTCAGCCGGTACGGCGCTTGACCAGCCGGAACGCGATCAAGGTGGCTGCGGCGGCGACGACGAGGACGATGGACGTCGCGGTGAGCTGGAGGGGCCAGTAGTGGGAAATGGGGTGGTAGTCGTTGTAGTAGCTGGTCGCGTCGAGGCGTTCCAGGGTGACCTTGCACGTCGGGACGAACGAGCCGCCGCACTGGGGGTCGGCGATCCGGTCGCCGGACGCGGTCACCAGACCGTGGCCGGCCGCCATGCCCTCACCCCACGGGCCTTGCTGCAGGCTGCTGAGCCGTGTGGCCGGCGGCCACAGATGCGGCAGCGCCTGCTGGATGGCGAGCCACAGCGCGGCCACCGCGACCGCGCCGGCGCCGAGCGCGGCGAGTGAGCGGCGCAGGACCAGGCCCGCGAGGGCGCCGACGAGGAGACCGGCCAGGGCGAGGGCGACGCTGATGGGGCCGCCTGCGTAGAAGGTGGCCGAGTCGTACCAGGGCTTGGCGGTGTCGATCTCGCCCCGCCCCGCCGACCAGGCCAGATGGTGCAGGAGGACGAGCAGTCCGGTGCCGGCGGTGACCAGGACGGCCGGTGCGGCGAGCTTGGCGGCGAGCCAGCGGGCGGGGGAGACGGACTGGGTCCAGGCCAGCCGGTCGGTGCCGTTCTCCAGTTCACGGCCGATCAGCGAGGCGCCCGCCCAGGCGGCGACCAGGAAGGGGAGTGCCAGGACGGCGATGGTCGCGAAGTTGTAGATGTCCTTGTAGAGGACGATCGCGTCCTGGTCGTACGTCACACAGGGCGGTGTCCCGCACGCTCTGTACTCCCGCCAGGCCACCGCCGCGTCGTCGGTGAGCGGGCCGCCCAGCCACAGGAGCGTGGCGGTGGTGACGACGATGAGTGCCGCCCAGATGTACAGGGCGGGCCGGTGGAGTCGTATCAGCCAGCGCAGCAAGTGGGGCGCGGGCGCCGGAGTCGGGGCGGGGGCGGTCAGGGCGGTCACGCGGGGGTCTCCTGGCTGTCGGCCTGCGGGTTGCGGAGGTAGGCGAGGACCAGGTCCTCCAGGGACGGGGCACTGGCGCGCATGTCGTCGGGCAGCGGGCCCGACGGGCGGAGCAGCGCGGTGAGCTGGCGGCCGGTGGTACGGGACTCGACGACGGTGTGGTGCGCGGCGAGGGACGTGTCGGCGGGACCCGACACGCGCGTGTGCACCTGAAGCAGCTCGTCGAGCTCGCCCGCGAGCCGGACCCGGCCGCCGCCGACCAGCAGCAGATGGTCGCAGGAGTCCTCCAGCTCCGCGACCACGTGCGAGGACATCACGATCGTGGTGCCGTACTGCGCGGCCTGGGACATCAGGACGCCCATCAGCTCGTGCCGGGCCAGCGGGTCGAGGTCGGCCATCGGCTCGTCCAGGAGCAGCAGTTCGGGCCGCTTGGCCAGCGCGAGAGCGAGCGCGACACGGGTGCGCTGGCCGCCGGAGAGGGAGCGCACGCGGGACTTGGGGTCGAGGTCGCCGGCGGCCACGATCCGCTCGGCGGCGGGCAGGTCCCAGCGGCCGGGGTTGAGGTCGGCGCCCATGCGCAGCGTCTCGGCGACCGTGAGCTGCGGGTACAGCGGCTTGTCCTGGCCGACGTAGCCGACACGCGCGCGTGCCGCAGCCGGAGTTCCGCCGAGGACGCTCACGGTGCCCTCGGTGGGCGCCAGTAGTCCGGCGGCGAGGGCGAGCAGTGTCGACTTGCCGGCGCCGTTCGGGCCGACGACCGCGCAGACGCGTCCGGTGGGCAGCCGGACGGTGCAGTCACGCAGCGCCCAGCGTTTGCCGAAGCGTTTCCCGAGGCCGGCTGCCTCTATGGCCGTGTCGGTCATGACGGGTCTCCCTGGAGGTGCTTCTCGCCTGCGGCGAAGTGTGAGTCGAGTACGGCGGTGAAGAGTGCGGCCACGTCCTCCCGTCCGAGCCCCGCCTCGCGGGCCCGGTCCGCCCAGGCGTCCAGCTCGCCGCGCAGGGGGGAGTCGGCGGGGGTGGTGCTCAGTCCGCGGCGGATAAAGGTGCCCAGGCCCCGGCGTGCCTCGACCAGGCCCTCCCGCTCCAGTTCGCGGTAGGCCTTGAGGACGGTGTTGGGGTTGATGGCGGTGGCTTCGACGACCTCGCGGGCCGTGGGGAGCTTGTCTCCCTGCTCCAGCAGGCCCAGGCGGAGCGCCTGCTTGGTCTGCTGGACGATCTGGACGTAGGTGGCCACGCCGCTGTGCCGGTCGATGCGGTACTCGACCATGGGAGAACCCCCTTTCACTAATTGAGTAGTGAAAGGGTGGTGGAAGGTGATCCCGAAAGTCAAGCCGGAAACGTCTGCCGGAATGTCATGGGCGAGGGTGTGAACCGATCCGGGACGCCGGTGCGATGAGGAGACGTGAGCGAAACGAGAAGCGACGGGGATCTGCTGCGGGCCATCGCGGCGGACGGGGACCGGCGCGCCTTCGAGGAGCTGTACCGGCGGTTCGCACCCTGGCTCGCCGCCCGGCTGCGCGGCCGGTGCGCCGACGCCGGGATAGTCGACGACGTCGTGCAGGAGACGTTCCTCGCGGTGTGGCGGGGCAAGGCCCGCTACCGGGAGGACGGGGATGTGGCCGGGTGGCTGTGGCGCATCGGGTCGCGGCGGCTGGTCGACGCGCTGCGGGGCGACGGGGCGCGCGGCCGGCTGCGGCAGGCGCTGACGCGGCTGCGGCACCGGGACGAGGCGTCCGCGGAGGAGCGCGTGCTCGCGGGGGTCGAGCACGGGGACCTCGCGGGTGCGCTGGTGAGGCTCTCACCGGAGCTGCGCGCGGTGCTCCAGGCGACGGTCATCGACGGGCTGACCACCCGCGAGGCCGCCGTCGTGCTGGGGATTCCGCCCGGCACGGTCAAGACGCGGGCGATGCGTGCCCGCAAGCAACTGCGGGAGGCGCTGGCATGACGCAGGTAACCCCGCACGCCCGCACACGAATCGAGGAGGTGTCCGCATGACCTGGCACGTACCTGAAGAAGATCTACGGTCGTACGCCCGCGGCGAGCTGACCGCCCCCGCCCTCTGGTCCACCGACACCCACCTCACCGCCTGCTCCCCCTGCCGGGCCGTGCTCGCCGAGGTCAGCGACCCGGTCGCGCTCGACGCCGGCTGGGAGCGGCTGGACGCCGAGCTGGACGTGCCCCGGCCGGGGTGGTTCGAGGCGCTGCTGGTGCGCCTCGGGGTGCCCGATCACACGGCGCGGCTGCTCACGGCGACGCCGGTGATGCGCGGCTCCTGGCTGGGCTCGGTCCTCGCGCTGCTCGTGCTGACCGTGCTGGTGACGAACCTGTCCCCGGTCACCGACTCGCCCACGCTGTTCCTCGCCCTCGCTCCGCTGCTGCCCCTTGCCGGGGTCGCGGTGTCGTACGGGCCCGCGCTGGACCCGACGTACGAGATGGCCGTCGTCTCCCCGTTGCACGGGTTCCGGCTGCTGATGATCCGGACGGTCGCCGTGCTCACCGCCGGACTCGCCCTCAACGGACTGGCGACGCTCGCCCTCCCGGCATACGGCCTGCGTGCCCTCGCCTGGCTGCTGCCCGCGCTCGCGCTGACCGCGACCGGTCTCGCGCTGACCCCGCGGCTGGGGCCGGTGCTCGCGCCGTCCCTCGTCGGCGGGGGCTGGATCGCGCTGCTGCTGGTGGCGGAGGCGACGGCCGACGGCCCGCTCGCGCCCTTCACCGCGGCCGGACAGAGCACGGCGGCCGCCGTCGCCGTACTCGCCGCCGGTCTCCTCTTCTTCCTCCGTGACCGCTTCGACCTCTTCCACGGGAGCCCCGCATGACCCCCACCGTCTCCGCCTCCGGGCTCAGCCTCCGCTACGGCGGCACACGCGCCCTGGACGACGTCGCGCTGCGGCTCACGCCGGGTGTGACGGGCCTGCTGGGCCCCAACGGCGCGGGAAAGACCACCCTGTTGCGGGTGCTCGCCACCGCGGTCCCCGCCGACAGCGGCGCCTTCACGGTCCTCGGCCAGGACCCGTCGACCACATCCGGCCGCCAGGAGGTCCGCCGCAACCTCGGCTACCTCCCCCAAACCCCCGGTTTCCACCAGGACTTCACGGCCTTCGAGTTCGTCGACTACGTGGCGATCCTCAAGGAGCTCACCGACCGCGCCGCACGGCACCGGGAGGTGCGGCGGGTGCTGGAGTGCGTCGATCTGTCCGACGTACGCGGCAAGCGGATCAAGAAGCTGTCCGGCGGTATGCGGCAGCGGGTCGCACTGGCCGCCGCGCTCGTCGGCGACCCCGGTTTCCTCGTCCTCGACGAGCCGACCGTCGGCCTCGACCCCGAACAGCGCATGCGGTTCCGGGAGTTGATCGCCACGGCCGGAGAAGGCCGTACGGTCCTGCTCTCCACCCACCAGACCGAGGACGTGGCGATGCTCTGCCACCGGGTCCTGGTCATGGCGGGCGGCACCATCCGCTTCGACGGCACCCCCGCCGAGCTGACCGCACGAGCGGCCGGCCGGGTGTGGAGCAGCGCGGAGCGCGCGCCGGGCGCGAAGGCGGGCTGGCGGACGGGGATGGGGACATACCGCAATGTGGGCGACCCGCCCCCCGGCGCCGAACTCCTCGACCCCACCCTGGAGGACGGCTACCTCCTCTCCCTCGACGGCGAGCACGCGGAGGTGGCCGCGTGAGCACCGTGCTGCAGGCGGCCCCGCCCGCCGTGACCACCGAGCCGCGTCACACCTGGGCGGCCGTGTTCGCCCTCGCCCGCTTCGAGGCGCGGAAACTGATGCTGAGCAGCCCTGTGCTGCTGGCCTTCACCGCGTACATCGCCTGGATCGTCTACACCGACCGCGAGGCCTTCCCCGCGCTCCAGGACGCCGACCGCGCCACGCAGGGCGCACCGCTGCTGGTCGCCCTGGCGGTGCTGATGACGGCGAACCTGGCGGTGCTGAGATCCAGGCGGCAGGACACGGAACGCCACTTCGGGGTGCTGGTGCTGCTGCCCTGGCAGCGCACGGCGGCCCACGCGCTGTCCGTGGTCCCGGCGGCCCTCCTCACCGCGCTCTGTGTAGGAGGCCAGTTCACCTGGCAGGCGCTCAAGCCGGGCGCCATAGGGCACGGTTCTCCGGCGGAACTCCTCGTCGGGCCGCTGACGGTGCTGCTGCTCGGCACGATCGGGGTGCTGATGGCACGGCTGGTGGCGTCGGTGGTGGCGGCCCCGCTGGCGGCGGTCTTCTTCCTCTTCTTCTACGTCATGATCGCGGCCCCCACCGGAAGCGGGCAGGGCACGCGATGGCTGGCGCCCGTGGTCGGCGAGAGCACGACCAACACGCTCCCGTCCGACCTGCTGGGCCGACCGGCCGCGTGGCACGCGCTGTATCTCGCGGGGCTGGTCCTGTGCGCGGTGCTGGCCGCGGTGCTGATCAGCGGCGGCCGCAAGGCCATCGTCGCCGGTGCCTTGGCCGCGGCGGTGCTCCTGACGCTGACCGGCGCCGTCGCCCAGGCACGGGACATCTCACCGGAGCTGACGGCGGCCCGGGAGCGGGTCTCGGTGACGCCGGCGAAGGAACAGACCTGCGTACGGCACGACGGCTCGACGTACTGCGCCTTCCCGGAGTGGGTGCCGCGGACGGAGACCTGGGCGGACGTCGTGGACCACGTCAAGTCGCTGGCCGGCGCCGGCGCGCAGGACCGCGAACTCCTCATACGGCAGCGGATCGACGCCCGCTACGGCCTGGACGGCGACTCCGCGCTGGATCCTTCGGCCACCCCGGACCAGGTCACCGTGGGCACCCGCTGGGGCGGCAACCGCGTCCCCGAGTTCTCGGCGGCGGTCGCCTCCGTGCTGGTGACGGGCACCGAGAAGGATGCGGGCGGGATATGCGACGGCCGCATGGTCACCGTCATGTGGCTGGCGCTGGGCTGGGCGGACGACCCGATGCAGTCGTTGCGCGACGTCCGCGTGGACGACAGCGTGTCCGGCTCCGCGATCGTCCTGTCGCCGACCGATCCGCTGTCCATGACGTCCGGTCACACCGACGTCGTACGGGAACTGCTGGAGCAGCCGCGCGACACCGTCACCGCGAAGGTGAAGGCGAACTGGGCCGAACTGACCTCACCGGACGTCAAGACCAGCCGGGTCGCCCAGCTGCTGGGCGTCGACGCACCGAAGGGCGCGGACTCGTGCGAGGAGTGACGGCGCTGGTGGTGCCGGTCTTGCGCGCGCTGCCGTGGCGGGTGCTGGGCGCTTCCGCGGCGGCGGGACTGCTGCTCGCGGGGTTGCCCCGGCTGTTCGGCCTGAACGCCTGGTGGGCTCTGCTCCTCCTCCGGGGCGCCGTCCTGGCCTTCGCCCTCGGGCTCGCGTTCGTCCTGGACGACCCCGCCCGGCACACGACGGCACCGGTGCCGACCCGCCGCTGGATTCGCCACGCCCTGCGGGCGGTGCTCGTCGCACCGGCGGCGGGGGCGTGGTGGGTGGGAGCGGTGCTGCTGGTTCCCGGGTCGCTCCGTCCTCCGCTCGCCGACGTCACGCTGGAGGCGGGCGCGGTGTTCGCCGTGGCCCTGGCAGTGGCGGCGGCAGCGGTACACCGCACCGACGAACCCACCCCGGGCACGCTGGTCGCGGCGACCCTGCTCGCGTCCGCCGCCCTGACCCCGCTCCTCCTGCCGGACGACTGGGCCCTGTTCGTGTCCGTCACCGACGAGCGGTGGGCGGCCGCGCACGACCGGTGGGGGATGGTGCTGGCCGGTGCGGTGGTGGTGTGGGGGTTGTGCGGGACGGAGCCGGTGCGCAGGCGTGGGGTGCGGGCCGCTTTCTGACGCCGGTCACGGGACCGACGCCGGTCACGGGACCGACGCCGGTCACGGAGCCGACGCCGTTCACGGCACCGGCACCCGACCGGCACAGCGCCCCGCACGTCAGGTCTCCGTGCGGTACATCAAGTCCGTCTCGTGCGTGACGAAGCCCAGCCGCTCGTACACCGACACCGCCGCCTTGTTGTCGGCGTCGACGTACAGCATCGCGGTCGGGAGGGCCTGCGCCGCGAGGTGACGCAGCCCGATCGTCGTCAGGGCCTTGCCCAGGCCGCCGCCCTGGGCGCCGGGGCGCACGCCCACGACGTACACCTCGCCCAGCCCTTCGGCCGCGTGGACCTTCGTCCAGTGGAAGCCGATCACCTCGCCCTCGCGCTCCGCGAGGAAGAACCCGGCGGGATCGAACCACGGCTCGGCCTTACGGTCGTCGAGGTCCCGCTGGGTGAGGGAGCCCTGCTCGGGATGGTGGGCGAAGGCGGCGGCGTTGACGGCGAGCCAGGCGGCGTCGTCCTGGCCGGGGACGAAGGTGCGGACGGTCACGCCGGGCGGGAGGACCGGATCGGGCAGGTCGAGATCGGTCAACGGCCGCCGCATCTGGCGCAGTTCACGGAACAGGGTCAGCCCCAGCACCTGAGCCAGATGCCGCGCCGCCGAGTGACCGCCGTGCGCCCACACCCGTAGCCGCTTCCCGGACGCGGCAAGCAGCGCCGAGCCCAGCGCGCGTCCGTGCCCGTGCCCGCGGTGCGCGGGATGGACGACCAGTTCGGCGGCCGGCGCCTCCACCGGATCGGTGTCCTCCAACTGGGCGTAGCCGACGAGTTCGTCGCCGACGGTGAGGAGGAGATGGGCGATGCCCTCACGGGCTCCTCCGCGCAGATACAGCCGCCCCTGCTCGGACACCGCCTGCCGCCCGTCGTGGTCCGCGGCCTCCGCCAGCAGCGCGAGCACGGATTCGGTCTGTTCCGGGGAGAGCACGGAGTAGGTCTCGATGGCGCGGGAGAGGGCCGGGTAGGCCGTGTCGTCGCTGGTCATGAGTACGAGGGTACGGGGGCAACCAGGTTGTAACACCGAAAACCCTGTCGCGCTACGCGCGTTGACTTTAGGCTGCCGCCCTACGGAACCACACTCACCTCAGCAGACCCACAGGGGAGCGCATGCCAGCCACATCCCAGCCGCACCACCGCCGCAGACGCCGTACCCACGCCCTTCTCGCAGCAGCGGCGGGACTGGCGACCGCCGGTGCGCTCCTCGCGGCGATACCGGCCGGGGCGGCACCGGACAGCAAGGGGGCCGGCCACCATCTGCCCGGCCGCTACCAGGACGTCCAGTTGCTGTCCTTCAACGACCTGCACGGCAACCTGGAGCCGCCGTCCGGTTCCTCGGGCCGGGTCACCGAGGTGCACGAGGACGGCACCACGTCGACGATCGACGCGGGCGGCGTCGAGTACCTCGCGACCCATCTGCGGGACGCGCGCAAGGGCAGCAAGTACTCGATCACCGCGGCCGGCGGCGACATGGTCGGCGCCTCCCCGCTGATCTCGGGCCTCTTCCACGACGAGCCCACCATCGAGGCGCTGAACAAGCTGAAGCTCGATGTGACGAGCGTCGGCAACCACGAGTTCGACGAGGGCGCCAGGGAACTGGCCCGGCTGCAGAACGGCGGCTGCCACCCCACCGACGGCTGCTACGCGGACGAGGAGTTCGAGGGCGCCGACTTCCCGTACCTCGCGGCGAACGTCCTGGACGAGAAGACCGGCAAGCCGATCCTCAAGCCCTACTGGGTCTGGAAGAAGAACGGCGTCAAGGTCGGCTTCGTCGGCGTGACCCTGGAGGACACCCCGGGTGTCGTCTCCGCCGAGGGGGTCAAGGGCCTCAAGTTCAAGGACGAGGTCGAGACGATCAACAAGTACGCCAAGGTGCTCCAGCGCCAGGGCGTGAAGTCCATCGTCGCCCTCATCCACGAGGGCGGGGCCCCGGCCTCGTCGGCGTACAACTACGACTGCGACTCGCCCGGCGCCGGCGACGGCATCTCCGGTCCGATCGTCGACATCGCCAAGAGCATCACCCCGCAGGTGGACGCGCTGGTCACCGGGCACACCCACGCCGCGTACGCGTGCACGATCAACGACCCGTCGGGCAAGCCGCGCACGGTCACCTCGGCCGCGTCCTTCGGCCGCCTCTACACGGACACCACGCTGACGTACGACCGGTGGACGGGTGACATCGCCCGTACGGCCGTCAAGTCCGCGAACCACGTGGTCACCCGGACCGTCCCCAAGGCGACGGACATGACCGAGCTGATCGCCAAGTGGAACACCCTCGCCGCGCCCATCGGCAACCGCGCGATCGGCCACATCTCCGCAGACATCAGCAACTCCGGTACGGAGTCCCCGATCGGCGACCTCATCGCCGACGCGCAGCTGGCGTACGGCAAGGAGCTGGACGCGGAGACCGACCTCGCGCTGATGAACCCGGGCGGTGTCCGGGCACCGCTGACCTATGCGGCCAAGGGCGCCGAGGGCGACGGTGTGGTGACGTACGCCGAGGGCTTCACGGTGCAGCCGTTCGCGAACACCGTGAATCTGCAGGACTTCACCGGCACCCAGCTGATCCAGGTGCTGAAGGAGCAGGTGAGCGGGGTGAACACCGCGTCGCCGAAGATCCTCCAGCCCTCGTCCGGGCTGACGTACACGCTCGACCTGACGAAGACCGGCGCCGACCGTGTCGTCACCGACTCGATCAAGCTCAATGGCACGGCTGTCGATCCGGCCGCCACCTACCGCGTCGCGACGAACAGCTTCCTCGCGGGCGGCGGCGACGGGTTCCCGACGCTGGGCCAGGGCACGAACGACCTGGTCGGCGCGGACGACCTGACCGCTCTGGAGAAGTACCTGACGGCCAATTCCTCGGCCACGGACCCGATCGAGCCGCCGAAGGCGGACCGGATCACGATCGTGAAGTAGAACGCGAGGTAAATCGTGAGGTACATCGCATACCTGGGGTAGAGGTTGCGGGTGGGGCCGGTACGCATGTTCGGATGGCTCGATGCGTACCCCCCACCACATAGCGACGCATTATCGTTCAAACCCGTACGAAGAGCTGGCCGCTCTCGACGACGGCCCTATGGAGGAGTTCCTCCATGAGCCCGAGGAGAAAGAGGAAGACGAGTGGTCCCCGCCCAACCACCGCCGTAACGGCCGGCGCAGGCGGGGCCGCTTCGCGGGCCTCTCGCTCGGGATGAAGGCGGTGGTGGGGATCGTCGCCCTCGCCGCCTGCCTCACCCTCGCCGACCGCTGGGCCCTGCTGTACGCCGAGCGCCAGGCGGCGGACGCCCTCAAGGACCGTCTCGACCTGGCGGCGGCGCCCGAAGTCGAGATCAGCGGTTTCCCCTTCGTCACCCAACTCGCCGACGAGCGCCTGGACTCGGTGAAGGTGACCGTGCCCGACGTGGCCGCCGACCGGGTCTCGCTGGCGCAGGTGTCGGCGACGGCGAAGGACGTACGACTGGACGCCGACGGCCCGACGGCCGTGCGCGGCGCGAGCGTCCCCGAGCTGGACGGCGACGTACTGCTGTCGTTCGCCGACCTCAACCGTGAACTGGGCGCGTCCCAGGTGACGTTCACCGGTGAGGGCCACGACCGCGTCCGGGCACGCGGCACGCTGCCGGTCGCCGGACACGACCTGCGGCTGCGCGCCGAGGCCCGCATCCAGCGTGAGGGCGACCGCGGGATCGCGACGCACATCGGCGGAATGCGCCTGGACATCGGGGACTTGGCGACGTACCGCCCGGGCACCGCCGCCTCGGAGGGCCTGCATCTGACCTCCGACGCGGCGGCCCGCCTCACCCGCGAGACGCGCAAGGCGAAGGCGCTGCTGTCGGTCCCGGCGGTCGTACGCCGCCTGGGCGTGCCGGACTCCGCCGTACGCGAGGCCCTGAGCGACGACTCCAAGCTCGCCGAGCTGACCGGCTCCGCGCGCTTCGCCCGCCAGGCGATGAGCCTCAACCTCATCGACCTCGCCCTCGCCCACCCTCAGCTCCTGAAGCTGCTGGGCTTCGACCCCACCCTCCTGGACGCCCTGCCCCGCCTGACCCGCCCGGTTCTCGCCGACCAGCTGTCGCTGGGCTTCGAACTCCCGAAGCCGCCGAGCGGGGAACTGCGGCTGCGGGACGTGCGGGTGGAGGAGGACGGGATCAGGGTGCGGCTGGAGGGGTCGGGGCTGTCCATCGGCCAGGTAAGTTCTGGGTGAATCCCATGGGGGTCACGATGCGGTCGGCGTCCAACCGCCGAGCCAGTCCGCGACCTCCTGGCCGGCGGCCTGGGTGTCGGTCAGCTGCGGCCGGTCGCTGCTCGCGGCGCCCGCGCCCGGGCCGGTGTTCTTGTACTCGGCGAACCGGTCGTCCTTCCAGGAGAAGCCGCCCATGTCGGACCAGGGGACCGACTTGATCGCGGCGCTCAGCGTGGAGTTCCGTACGGTCGTCTGCGGGTCGACGGTGGTGTCTGAGCCCGGGTGCCAGTTGCGGCCGAGGAAGAAGGAGGCCGCGGAGACGTCGCCGTTGACCGCCGAGCGGTTGATGAGGATGCCCTTGCGGTTCGCCGGCGTGCTCGGGGCGGTGACATACCCGGCCGACGTACCGTTCCAGCGCTTCTTCAGCGTGATGACGGACTTGTCGACGACGACCGTGGCCCGGCCGAAGATGAAGTCGACGTTGCCGCTGATGTAGGAGTTGCTGACGTAGACCCGGCCGAGCTTGTCCTTGGCGGCGGTCTCCAGCTCCAGCGTGTCCTGGTCGCCGTTGACGATCAGCGAGTCGAGGACGACCTTGTCGGCCTGGGTCAGCAGGGCGACCGCCTGGTGGCCGGAGAGGGACTGGTTCGCGGCCTCGTCGAAGTCGTTGGTGACGGTCAGATTGCGGACCTGGGAGTCGTCCGACTGGACGGACAGCGTCGCGCTGCCCGGAGTGCCGTACGTCCCCGACCCGTCCGGCTTCTGCATCCCGGCCGCGTTGCCGTAGACGATCACCGTGTCCTTACGGCTGCCGCCGCTGCCCTGGATGGTGACGTGCGGCTTGTCGGCCGGGACCTTGACGACCTCGCGGTACGTCCCCGGCTTCACCGAGATCACGACCCGGGAGGCGTTGTCGGCGGGTACGGCGTTCACGGCGGCCTGGACGGTCCGGTACTGGCCGGACCCGTCGGCGGCGACGGTGAGGGTGGTCGCCGCGGCAGCGGTCGTCGAGGCGCTCGTCGTGCCGATGGAACTGCGGGGCCCGGCACCCGACTTGAGGAGGCTCGGTACGTCCGCGGCCTGGTCGAGC
Source organism: Streptomyces sp. NBC_00457 (assembly GCF_036014015.1). Taxonomy (NCBI): domain Bacteria; kingdom Bacillati; phylum Actinomycetota; class Actinomycetes; order Kitasatosporales; family Streptomycetaceae; genus Streptomyces; species Streptomyces sp. NBC_00457. The sequence goes on from NZ_CP107905.1 coordinate 5,879,735, forward strand.
GTGTACCCGTAATAGGTCTTCGGATCAAAGGCGGTGCCTCCGCTCTCGTTGCGTCCACTGGTCCCGGAGAAGACGTTCCCGCGCTGCACGAGGCTCGCGGCGCTGTCCTTGATGACGGGGTTGTTGACGCCCTGGAAGGAGGAGTTCTCCAGGACCATCTTGGTCGCGCCGCGCGCGTAGTTGCCGTACGAGGACTTGATGTCCGTCCCGGCCACGTCCTCCAGGAAGTTGTTGTAGAGGTGCGCGTGAGCGGCGTTGTCCGTCGAGGGGTTGCGCTGCTCGGTCTCGCGGATCCAGTTGTGGTGGATCGTGATGTCCGTCTTGACGTTCTCGGTCCAGCCGATGCCGAAGGTCTTGTTGTTCTGGCTGAGCTTGTTCCAGGACACGGTGACGTTGGTGCTGTCCTTGCGGACGTCGATGAGCCCGTCGGCCATGTGCCGCAGATCGTTGTGGTCGATCCAGACGTGGTGGGCGCCGTCCATCTGGATGGCGTCGAAGTCGTGGTCCTTGTCGTTCCAGATGCCTTGGTAGGCGTCCCGGATCGTCAGGTTCCGGATGATCACGTTGTGAACCCCGGACCCGAGGAAGAAGCCACCGCCGACGATGTGCCCCGAGGTCCCGGCCCCGACGATGGTCTTGTCGGACGCGACCTTGATCTCTTTCCCGACGGGATTCATGGTGATGGTCGCCGCGACCACGATGACGTACGGCTCGGCGGCGGTCGCGTACTTCTCCAGGTCCGCAAGCGTCTTCACGGTGACGGTCTTGCCGTCCCGTCCGCCATAAGTCCCGTTCTGTCCGAGGGAGTTGACCGACGCGAAGCCGTCGGCGGTAGCGGTGGCCCAGGCGGGCGCGGCGGCGGAGGCCGTGCTCTGCACGTCCTCACCGAAGAGTCCGAGGTCCGTTCCGTAGGCGAGGCTCCCGGCGGCGGTGAGGGCGAGCGGGACACCGACGGCCAAGGCCTTACGGCTTCTGCGGTGACGAGGCTTGCTGTGCTTCTCACTCATACGGCGATCCGTTCCGTGCGGGGGGATGGGGTCCGAGAGATCGGTTGCCGCCCCGCAGGGAAAGGTTGCCGGGTCGAAACCCTTTACTTGGCACAGGACTTGGGGTGCGGTCCTCTTGCAGGACCGCGGAAAACATGACAGCACAGCGGGGGTACAGGGCCATGGACACCATCGACGCCGAACCCGACTACGAACGCTTCGTCGCCCTGGGCCGCGCTGCGCTCGCCGCCGGGCGGTTCGAGGAGGCCGGGCGGCTGCTGGGGGAGGCCGTGGCGTTGCGCCCGGACCGGGCCGTGGCGCACGTCGAGCTTGCCGGCGCCTTGCGCGGACTCGGACGTACCGGGATGGCGCGCCGCGCCTACGTCCAGGCCCTGTCCATCGACCCGGACTGTGCGGCTGCCGAGGCCGGCCTGCACGGCATGAGGCCCGACCAGCACGCGCGGGAGAACTTCCGGGTCGGCCAGCGCCTCGGCAGTCACCGGCACGTCGGCCACTGGACCGTGCTGGACGTGCGCCGCGGCGGATTCGGCGTCGTGTACGTGGTCCGCAGCAGCGACACCGGCGAGCGCAAGGTGCTCAAGACCTACGACACCCGCCTGCTGTGGAGCGACGCGGACCGGGCCCGGTTCGAGCGCGAAGCGCTGACCTGGGTACGGCTGCCCCCGCACCGGCACGTCGCCCCTGCCGACCACGTGGAGTGGATCGAGAACCTGCCCTGTGTGGTCACCGAATACGCCGAGGGCGGCGATCTGGCCGGGCTGCTGGCGGACGGCGCGCTGCCGCCCGCGAAGGCGCTGCGGTTCGCCCGGCACCTGTGCGACGGGCTGCGCCACGCCCACGACCAGCTGGGCCTGGTGCACCGGGACGTTAAACCGGCGAACTGCCTGCTGACCGGCGACGAGACGCTGTGGGTGACCGACTTCGGACTGGCCCGTGCCTTCGAGTCCGGCGAGGCCGGTCTTCCCGGCCTGGGCGAGCTGCCGGCGGACGCGCAGGCGCTGTACACGACGGTGGCCGGCACGCCGCGCTACATGGCCCCCGAGCAGTTCGTCCCCCGAGCCGTGCTGGACACCCGTGCCGACGTGTACGCGTTCGGCGTGGTGCTCTTCCAGATGGTCACCGGCGCGCTGCCGCCCGGGAACGGGCGGGCGAAGGCGTACATCGACCGCACCGCCGGCCTGCGCACCCGCCGTACCCGGCTCTACCAGCTGATCCGCGCGTGCACCGAGCCGGAACGGGAGAACCGACCGCCGGACTTCGCCGCGGTGCGCGAGCTGCTGGACGGGGTGTACCGGGAGGTGCTGGACCGCCCGGCACCGGCGCCCTCGAAGCCGGCGCGGCTCACCGCCGAGGGCTGGCTGTCCAAAGCGGTGGGGCTGCACCAACTGCACTGCTACGACGAGGCATTGGATGCGGTGCAGCAGGGCTTGGAGACGGCCGAGCAGAACGGGGACCGCGACGTCGTCCGCAGCAAGCTGTGGCAGGTGCGCGGCATGTCCCTGGGCGGCTTGCGCAGGGCCGACGAAGCGCTGGCCGCCTACGACCGCACCGTCGAGCTGAACCCGGACGAGCCGAGCGCGTGGCTGAACAGGGGGAACCTTCTCCGCAGCCTGGAGCGGAGCGAGGAAGCTCTGGCGTGCTACGACCGTGCTCTGGAGCTCCGGTCCGACATGGCTCATGCCTGGGGAGGCAGGGCGGGCGCCCTGCAGGAGCTGGACCGCTTCGGGGAAGCGGAGGAGGCGTTCGGCCGGGCCCTGGAGCTGCGGCCGCGCGACCAGAACTTTCTGCTTGACCGGGCCCTGCTGCGAAGTCGGCAGAATCGGCCTGCCGAGTCGCTGGTGGACCTCGACCGGGCGCTGAGCATCGCCCCTCGCTTTTTCAAAGCGCACTACAACAAGGCGGTCGCGCTGCTGGATCTGTCACGTCCGGCTGAGGCCGTCGAGGTCCTGAAGCGGGCGGCCGAGATGGAGCCGGACGACGCGGGTGTCTGGTCGAACCTGATGCGCGCGGCCTACCGGCTGGAGCGCTACGAGCAGGCCCTGGAGTACATGGAGAAGGCACGGCTGCTGGGCGGGGACACCGTCGACCTGCTGGTGTACGAAGGGGCGATACACGCCGATCTCCACGGGAACGACGAGAAGGAGCTGGCCTGCTACGAGCGTGCGCTCGAGCTCGATCCGGACTCGTCCTGGGCGTGGTTCAGCAAGGCCGGGGCCCTGTATGCGCTCGGGCGCTTGCAGGAGACCCTGCCTTGCTACGACCGTGCCGTCGAGCTCCTTCCGGACTACACCGCGGCCTGGAAGTGGAAGTCCGTCACCCTGCGGGAGCTGGACCGGCCCGACGAGGCGCTCGCGTGGATCGACCGTGCCACGCAAGCCCTGCCGGACGAGCCCACGCTGTGGGAACAGAAGGGCGGAATCCTGAACAAGCTCGACCGCCTGGAGGAGGCCCTGCCCTGCTTCGAGCGATGGCGGGAGCTCGATCCCACAGATGTCGGCGCGTGGGTGAGCACCGGCTGGGTCCTGGGTGAGCTGGGCCGCAGCGAGGACCAACTCACTTGCTACAGCGAGGGGTTGGCGATCTGGCCCGACGACGGGAAGTTGTGGAACGGCAAGGCGGTGGCACTGCGGGACCTGGGCCGCCTCGAGGAAGCGGAGCAGGCGTACGCCCGCACTCTGGAGCTGCGGCCGCGCGCGGAGAACTGCCTCTTCGGCCGGGCCCTGCTGCGGCGGCGGCAGAACCGGCAGGCCGACGCGCTGGTGGACCTGGACCGAGCTCTCTCCGTCGCGCCCCGTTACGTCCCGGCCCTCCTGGAGAAGGGATGCGTGCTGCTGGTGCTGGGACGTCCGGCCGAGGCCATGGAGGTTCTGGAGCAGGCAGCCGAGATCGACCCGGACGACCGGGACGTGCGCTGGAACATCCTGCGGGCCGCCTTCGATCTCGGGCAGTACGAGCGGGCCGGGGAGTGCTGCGAGGAACTTCGGCGGACGGGTGAGGACTGGGCCGGCGTGCTGGTCTACAAGGGCTCGATCCACCGGGCGCTGCACGGGCGCGACGAGGAGGAGCTGGCCTGCTACGAGCAGGCGATCGAGCTGGACCCCGAGCTGCCGGAGGCGTGGCAGAACAAGGCCGACGTCCTGTGTGCGCTCGGCCGTCAGGACGAGGCCCTGCCCTGCTACGACCGCGCCATCGCGCTCGACGCGGGGGCGGCGGCCTGCTGGTACAAGAAGTGCTTGGCGCTGAGTGAGCTGGAACGGCACGAGGAAGCACTCACCTGCGCCGACCGCGCCCTCGCTGCGGCACCCGATGACGCCATGGCGGCCAGAGCCGAGGGGATGAAGGGGGTCGCCTTGGCGGCACTCGGACGCCTGGAGGAGTCATTGGCCTGCTACGACGAGAGCCTCAAGACCTCGCCGGACGCTTCCTGGCTCCAGGAAGGCAGACGGTGGGTGCTCGAACGCCTCGGCCGTACCGACTAGGCGGCGGCCGCGCGATGCAGCGCGGCCGCCGTCATGGATGAGAGGAACCGCCCTGGTTGCCTGCGCGTCGGTTTCCTTTACTTGGCGCAGGACTTGGGGTCGAGGTTCTCCTGCCATTTGTCCTCACGGCCGTCGGGCTGGCCGTTGGGGAGGAGCTTGTCGGAGATGCCGTCGATGTAGTAGCCGTGCGAGTAGACCGTCTTCCAGCTCGCGTCCCGGCCGCGCCAGGTGTGGGCGGTGACGCGGTCGTCGCCGGTCTTGTTCCACTCGTAGTCCTCGACGTAGAAGACCGGGTTGACGCGGACGACGCGCTGGTACGGCGTCCAGGTCGTCGCGACCTGGGTGCACGGCGGGATGGACTTCTCACTCCGCCGCTCGAAGGACGAGGTCTTCTCCCAGCCCCACTCGTAGCTGAAGCTGCCGCCCGCGGTGCCGGAGAAGATGCTCTTGGCGAGGGAGAGGCTGATGTTGGCGCCGACGCTCTTCTTGACGGACGTCTTGGTGCTGTAGCCGCTGACGAAGGTCACCTTGTCCTCCGTCGTGCCGTGGTTGCCGGTCCACTCGGAGGTGCGCACGGGCTCGCCCTTGATGGACCAGGTGGAGGCCTGCCCGTAACCGCACCAGCCCCGGAAGGTCTCCCACGGACCGATCGGCTCCCACAGCGGGATGACGTCGTTCAGGTACTCGTCCCGCGTCTTGAACTCCCCGGTCTCGACGTTGAGGGCGCCATAGACCCCCGTCAGGCTCGCCTCCTGACCGCAGAGCCGGTCCAGCATCAGGTCGGTGTCACCGGGATCGACACCACGGACGTTCTGCGCACCGGCCGGTCCGGCCTGGGCGGTGCCGGCACCGGTGACGACGGCGGTGAGGGCGAGGGCGGCGGAGGCGGCGGTCAGGGCGGCCTTGTTCAGGACAGACGTGAGCGCACGGCTCATGGGCATGCTCCTGCTCTTCTGATCGTGAAGTGGGGGCGATGCCGGCAGCAGTGAGCACGAGGCGTCACAGGGGACCCAGCAGCATCAGAAGCGATCGGAAGATAACAGGGGTGATTGAATCTTTAGCAACTTCTGAGGGCTGGGGCATGGCCGAAAGTAGCCCCGAGATCAGCGGTCTCCGTCTGGGACCCGGCCGTCCTGTCAGGGCGTTTCTGGTGGCGGCGTGGACGTGCCCGGACAGCCGGAACGTCGCGATCGTGCCGCTGCCTCAGGCCCAACGTGAGGCTTCAGGTGCTGCCCTTCTCTGCCGGGCTGCATCACCACATGAGCGCGTCGCTTGGTCTTCGCGGCGTCGTCCTGGTCGGCGTTCGTGGAGGGCGTCAAGTGCTCGCACGGCAGGCCCTGACCAGTCGCGGTCACCTCATCACATAGACGGTGACTCGCGCCCCGTTGACATGAGTTGTTCCGTACTCGCGGAAGTGGCGCCGCAGGGTGCTCGTCTTCGCTTCCTCCCGCGGGTCGGCCGACGAGTGCGCACCCGCCGCGCGGACCGCGACGATCCGGTCGAACTCCAGCATGCGTGCCGCTATTTCCTGGGCGGGAAGCTCGACACCTGCAAGTGTGTTCGACGAGACGGGGTCCTGTGCCAGGGCGAGATCTGTCAGGAATCGGGTGTCCTCGGGGTTGGCCGCGGTCAAGATCCGGTGGCGGCCGGAGAGATAGAGCAGCCCGTCGCCGGGACGCCCCTCCTCCCGTACGGCGGCGGCGATGGCGGTGACGTTGTTGCTTCGGCTCTGGGGCGTCCTCAGCGACAGGCTCGGCTGGACGAGCGAGGCCAGTACGGCAACCGCCGCGATCCACGCGATGCGGGAAGAGAGCTGCCGCCGGTGGAAGTAATCCATCAAGGCGCCCAGCAGCAACGCGATTCCGATATTGCTGAAGAGCACATACCGGTCGACGAAAAGGGGCTTGACCAGTGAGGCGATCAGCAGCAGAAGGCCCGGAAGCACAAGAATCGGCAGAGCCAGCACAGAAAGCCGAATGGGCCCCCTCACTCCCAGGGGTGCCAGGGCACACACCACGCCCACCACCGCCACCACCAGGAAATATTCAAGCCGTACCGGTACGCCGATCCAGGACACCTGCTCCGACTGCCCCGCACTGTAGATCGCCAGCGGCAACAGCCCGGCCACAACGCCCGCGGCAGCCACAGCCCACGCCCTCAGCACCGGTCGTGGAACACGGGAGACGACCAGTGTCACGCCGTGCGCGAGCAGGGCGAGGACCGCGAACTCATGGAGCAGACAGGCCAGCAGCATGGTGGAGCCGTAGACCGCCCACCGCCACCGGGCCCGATGCGAGACGCCGGCCACGAGCGCATAGGTGGCCCAGGTGACCAGGGCACAGACCATCGCGTACGAGCGGCCTTCCTGCGCGAACTTCTGTACCTGGGGAAGGAGCGGAAACACCAGCCCGGCCAGCAGCCCGGCACGGGGTCCCGCCAGGCGGAGCCCCAGAAGCCCGACTCCGGCCGCTGCCAAGGACATCGCCAGCACAGACGGCAGCCGCAACGTCAGCAGCCCTCCGCCGAAGAGACCGAAGACCTCATGCATCACGGCGTAGTAGAGGGCATGGACCAGGTCGATGTGCTGGGCGGTGTGCCATATCTGCGAAAGGTCGCGGTGCGCGAGCTGGTAGGTGACGGACTCGTCCCCCCACATGGTGTTCTGCCTGCGGATACCCCAGAGCCCCAGAGCGACGGTCAGCGCGAAGGGCGCGATGACGACAACGGCTTTGGCCGGGCCCGGTGATGGTCGACGGGCGGGAAGAACGGGAGGGGAAACGGTCCTGGCCAGGACGGGCGCACGTTCATCAACGGACATGGGCGACAGGGCCTTTCAGCAGCGGCGGGAAAACTCCGCCAGCGTGCCGGGACCTCGTTGACCGGATGCTGATCCAACCTGACCGGACGATCAGGAAGGCGGGCCGGCGCTGTGGAAGGCTGCACGGCATGCGCATCCTGGTGGTCGAAGACGAGGTGGACCTTGCCCACACCCTGCACACCGGTCTGACCGCCGAGGGCTACAGCGTCGACCTCGCCCATGACGGCCGGCAGGGACTGTGGATGGCCCGGACCGGCGAATACGCCCTGGTCGTCCTGGACTTGATGCTGCCCGGACTCAACGGCTACAAGGTCTGCGCCCAACTGCGCCGGGAGGGCAACGCGACCCCCGTCCTCGTACTCACCGCCAAGGACGGGGACTGGGATCAGGCGGAGGCCCTGGACACGGGGGCCGATGACTACCTGGCCAAACCCTTCTCCTACGTGGTGCTCGTCGCACGGCTGCGGGCCCTGGTCAGACGAGCCGCCGCGGTCGCCCCGCCCGTCCTTGCCGTGGGCGACCTGTCGTTGGATGTCGCCGGCCGGGTCTGCCGCCGGGCCGGGACCCGGGTGGACCTCACCCCCCGGGAGTTCGCCGTGCTGGAGCTGCTGGCCCGCCGGGCGGGCCAGGCGGTCTCCAAATCGGATCTGCTCTATCACGCGTGGCCCGACGAAGCCTGGGATCCCAACCTGGTGGAGGCGCGCGTCAGCGCGCTGCGCAAGAAGGTGGACGCCGCGTTCGACCGGCAGTCCCTGCAGACCGTACGGGGTACCGGCTACCGACTGGTGGACGACCGTGAACGCGACTGAGCCGCGACGCCGCTGGTGGCCGCGTTCGGTACGAGCCCGTACGGCTCTGGCCGCCGCGCTGGCCGCCGCCGTTGTCCTGGTCGGCATCGGCTGGTGGGTGCACCAGGAGGTCTACCGCGAGAGCATGGCCATCGCCGAAGAACGTGCCGAGCGGAATCTCGCCGCTCTCGTCGACCAGCTGAGGGACGGTTCGGTTCCCGGTCCCAGAAGCGCCGCGCCGTACGAGGTCGTCGCGACCGGCCGACGCACCGCTGTCGCCACCGGCGGAGCCATGCAGGACTTCGATCCCCGCGCCCGCCATGTGCTGCCCGCCCCACCCGCGCTCTCCGCCCCGACACCGGATGACGGTGACGGCGGGGGCTATACGATGCGGCCCCTCCGCATACCGGAGCGCCGCGACTACGACCCCTTGTACGGATACGACTTGGCCGGCAAGACCTACTTGGTCTTGTACAACGACATCTGGGCCGGTGAACTGGGCAAGGACAAGGCCGCCGCCCTGGGCGTCACCGCCGACGCCACGCTGCGGGCCTATGTGGTGGTGCTCCCGGACACAGCCGAGGAGATCGCCGGCACCACCGACGACCTGCTGCTGCGGGCCGGTCTCGTCGGCCTCGTACTGATCGCCGCCATCGCGTACTTCACCGTCCGCATCGCGCTGCGGCCGGTCGAAGCCATCCGCGTCCTCACTGCCTCGGTCACCGCGAGCGACCCCCGCGAACGCGTCACCGTCCCCGCCACGGGACACGAGATCACCGCCCTGGCCACCACCATCAACACCACCCTCCAACGCCTCGACGACGCCGCCGCCCAGCAACGCCGCTTCGTCGCGGACGCCGCCCACGAACTACGCAGCCCCCTCACCACACTGCTGGCCAGCCTGGAAGTCGCGCTCGCCTACCCGGACCGCACCGACTGGCCCGCCGCGGCCACCACCGCCGCACGACAGACCCGCCGCCTCCAGGCCCTCGCCGAAGACCTGCTGCTCCTCGCCCGCCTCGACACCCGCACCCCCACAGCCGACCCCGAAACCGTCGACCTGACAGCCCTCGCCTCCCGGCTGACCGAGCAATACCCCCTCGGCGAAAGGCCGTTGACCCTCACCTGCGACGGCACCGCCCCCGCACACGCACACGGAAACCCCGACGAATACGAACGGCTGCTGCGCAACCTCATCGACAACGCCGCCCGGCACGCAGCACACCGCATCCAGATCACCGTCCGGAACCAGGACGACTGGGTCGTCCTCACGGTGCACGACGACGGACCGGGCGTGCCCCCCGGGGACGCCGAGCGCATCTTCGAACGCTTCGTCCGGCTCGACGACGCCCGCGCCCGCGACCACGGCGGCACCGGCCTGGGCCTCGCCATCGCCCGCGACCTGGCCCACCGCCACCGAGGCACCCTCACTCTCACCCCCCGGACCCTCGGAGCATGCTTCGAGCTACGCCTTCCGCGAGCCTCCAGAACCGGCTAAGGCACTTCCGGCGGAGGCGTCGGTGCCCCCGGCAGTCGTACGGTCGCGATGGTGCCGCCGCCCTCGGCGTGGCCCAGCGTCACCTCGCCGCCTGCCTGCTGCACCGTCCGTGCCACGATGGACAGGCCCAGCCCCGAGCCCGGCAGCGCCCGTGCGCTCGGGGAGCGCCAGAAGCGGTCGAAGACGTGGGGGAGTTCCTCGGCGGGGATGCCGGGGCCGTGGTCGCGGACCGTGAGGACGCCGGACGCGAGCTGGACCTCGACCGTGCCGCCCTCGGGGCTGAACTTCACCGCGTTGTCGAGGATGTTGACGACGGCGCGTTCCAGGGCGGCCGGTTCCGCCCGTACGTACCAGGGCTGAAGGTCCGCCGTGATCGTCAGCTCCGGGCCACGGAGCCGTGCGCGGCGCAGGGCCGACTCCACCGTGTCCTCCAGCGAGATCACCTGTACGCGCTCGCCCCGTTGCCCCTCCGAGCGGGACAGTTCCTGCAAGTCGCCTATCAGGGCAGCCAGTTCGGTCATCTGTGCCTTCACCGAGGACATCAGCGCCTTGCGGTCCGCCTCCGGGATCGGGCGGCCCGTTTCCTCGCTGCGGGTGAGGAGTTCGATGTTCGTACGGAGGGAGGTGAGGGGGGTCCGGAGCTCGTGGCCGGCGTCCGCGATGAGCTGCTGTTGGAGATCGCGGGAGCTGGCCAGGGAGGACGTCATCGAATTGAAGGAGCGGGAGAGGCGGGCGACTTCGTCTTCGGCGTCGTCCTCCACGGGGATGCGGACGGTCAGGTCTTCGGTACGGGCTACGTGTTCGACGGCTTCGGTTAGCTTGTCGACGGGGCGCAGGCCTGCGCGGGCAACGGCTAGGCCGGCGGCTCCGGCGCCGACCACTCCTACGCCGGAGACGAGAAGAAGGATCAGGGCGAGCTCGTTGAGTGTCTTCTGGGTGCTGTTGAGGGATACGCCAACGACGAGCCCGACGTTGGGTCCGGGCTCCCCGGTGGAGGTTGTGATGGCGCCCAGCGGGCGGACCAGCACACGCACATCGGTGCCGTCCCCGGCGGTACCGTTGCGGAAGTAGATCTTGTCGGTGTCCCCGTCCTTGATCTTGTCCTTGTCGGCCCCAGCGACCTTCACCGTTGCCGCGGAGTCCTGGAGGATGCAGACGGTCCCGTCTTCCTGGACCAGTTGGGAGTAGGTGTTCCGGAAGACCCCAGTGCCATACGGGGTCTCGGTGCAGCTGGTGAGGGCGTCCTGGAGCTGCCCGGGCATCCTCATCGACGCCTTCCTGAGATCGTCGTCGACCTGCTCGTACAACTTCCCCTGCACGATGAACCAGCAAGTAACGGAAACCGCCGCCACCCCAAAAGCCACCGCCGCCGCCACCAGCATCGCCAGTCGCGCTCGGATCGGCAGCGACCGGAACCGCCGTACCACCTTGCTCACTCGGCGCCACCCTGGCGCAGCACATACCCCACCCCACGCACCGTGTGCACGAGCCGGGGCTCGCCGCCCGCCTCGGTCTTCCGACGCAGGTACATCACGTACACGTCGAGGGAGTTGGACGACGGCTCGAAGTCGAAGCCCCAGACCGACTTCAGGATCTGCTCGCGGGTCAGCACCTGGCGTGGATGTGCCATGAACATCTCCAGGAGCGTGAATTCGGTGCGGGTCAGCTCCACCGGCCGCCCACCCCGCGTCACCTCACGCGTGGCCAGGTCCATCCGCAGGTCGGCGAAGGTCAACGCCTCGTCGTCCTGGGCGGCACCCGCCCCGGCCGCGGCCGCGTACGAGCTGCGGCGCAGCAGCGCGCGGACGCGGGCGAAGAGTTCGTCGAGTTCGAAGGGCTTGACGAGGTAGTCGTCGGCGCCGGCGTCGAGGCCGGTCACGCGGTCGCCGACCGTGTCGCGGGCCGTGAGCATGAGGATCGGGGTCGTGTCGCCGGCACCGCGGATGCGACGTGCCGCCGTCAAGCCGTCCATCCTCGGCATCTGGATGTCCAGGACCACCAGGTCCGGCTTGTACAGCGTCGCCTTCTCCAACGCGTCCGCGCCGTCGACCGCGACCTCCGTGCCGTACCCCTCGAAGGCGAGGCTGCGCTGGAGTGCTTCGCGTACCGCCGGCTCGTCGTCGACGATCAGGATGCGCTGGGGGTCACGGTCGCCATCGGCGGGGCTCATGGGCTCGGGTTCCTCAGAGGATGTGGTGGGACGTGGGGCTCACGGATCTCAGCGTCGCACGCTTTCAGCCCCGTACGGTACGGCGGCGGGTGCGGGACGCGGACGCCGTACGGCGGGTCCGGGCGCCGCTCGCCGCCACCTCCGGCGCCCGCGGCACCGGCGCGTGCAGCGCGTACGCCACCTCGACGGCCAGGGCGAAACCGGCCGGGTCGGCACCGGTCAGCGTGTGGGAAACCTGCTTGATCATGCCGTACTCCTAGTCGGTGGAGCCCGCGCGCAGCGTGGCCAGGTCGGACTTGACGGTGTTGATCGGGATGGCGAAGCCGAGGCCGACGCTGCCGGCGCTGGAGGACGTCGCGTCCGCGGCGGAGTACATCGCCGAGTTGATGCCGATGATGTTGCCGTTCATGTCGATCAGGGCGCCGCCGGAGTTCCCGGGGTTCAGGGACGCGTCCGTCTGGAGCGCCTTGTATGTCGTCGTGGACGAGCCGGTGTCGCCGTTGAACTGCTGGCCGCCGAACTCGAACGGCCACTGCCCGCTGCCGCCGCCCTGCTGCCCCTGGCTCTCGTCCGTCGAGACCGTCACGTCCCGGTCGAGCGCGGAGACGATGCCGCTGGTGACCGTGCCGGTCAGGCCCTCGGGGGAGCCGATCGCCACGACCGTGTCGCCGACCTGCACCCCGTCCGAGTTGCCGAGGGTCGCCGCCTTGAGACCGGACGCGTCCTCCAGCTTGATCAGCGCCAGGTCCTTCTTGCTGTCGGTGCCGACGACCTTCGCGGTGTAGGTCTTGCCGTCGCTGGTGCTCACCTTGATCGAGGAGGCGCCGGAGACGACGTGGTTGTTGGTGATGATCTCGCCGTCGCTGGTGATGATCACGCCGGAGCCGGTGGACTCACCGGCGTTGGAGGTGGCGTTGATCTCGACGATGCTCGGGCTGACCGCCGAGGCGACCCCGGCGACCGTGCCCTTCTGGCTGGACGGTACGACGTTGGTCGTGGCGCTGGAGGAGGTCACCGTGTCGGTGCCGGTCAGCTCCTGAATGCCGTATGCCGTACCGCCGCCGATGGCCGCGGCGACGATCGCCACGGCGGCGAGGAGGGCGAAGGGGCCGCGGGTGCGCCGCTTCCTCGGAGCAGAAGGAGCGGGCACGGCCGTGAAGACCGCCGTGCCCCCGCCGTCACCACCCTGACCCGCACCGTCCGCCGCGAACCCGGCCGGAGCCGAGGCATGCGCGGCCTGCGCCGGCGTGACCGGCGGCTGGTACGCCGGCGGAGGCGGCCACTCGGGGTCGACGGGGGAGGAGGCGTGCTGCTGGGCGTACGTCGACTGCTGGTCGCCCTCGCTGGGGTTCTCGTACTCGCCGCTGCGGCGGATGCTCTCGGTCATGTCTCAGAGCTTGTCGCCGCTCGATGAGAGCCCGCTGAGTGCTTGCTGAGAACGGTGCGAGAACCTCGTTCGCCCGATGTAAAGGCCGCTCTCGCAGCTTGGCGAGGTCTCTCAGACAACCCTCATCAAGGGCCCGTCATGCCTCACAGCCACAGGACCGCCGTACCACCAACCGCGAAGGGAACACCTTCAGCCGCTCGCGGCGCGAACCCGCCACCCGCAGGCCGTCGTCCAGGAGCAGGTCCACCGCAGCCCGTGCCATGGCCGGGCGGTCCGAGGAGATGGTGGTCATGGGCGGGTCGGCGAAGGCCGCTTCCTTGATGTCGTCGAAGCCGATGACGCCCAGCTCGCCCGGCACGTCGATGCGCAGCTCGCGGGCCGCGCGCAGCAGGCCGAGCGCCTGGTCGTCGGTGGAGCAGAAGATCGCGGGCGGGCGCTTGGGCCCGGAGAGGATGTCGAGGGAGATGTGGTAGGCGTCGTAGCGGTTGTACGGCGCTTCGAACAGCCGTCCCTCGGTGGAGATCCCGGCGTCGTCCATCGCGCGCCGCCAGCCCTCGACGTGGTCGGAGACGGGGTCGCCGACCGCGGGGGTCTCGGCGGTGCCGCCCATACAGGCGACGTACTCGTAGCCGTGCTCCAGGAGGTGGCGTACGGCGAGCTGGGCGCCGCCCAGGTCGTCCGTGGCGACGGCGACGTCGTCGATGGCCTCCGGGCGCTCGTGCAGCAGCACGACCCGGGCGTCCCAGGCGTCGATCTCGGCGGCCGCGTTGTCGTTCAGCGCGTGGCTGACCAGGATCAGGCCGGAGACGCGCATGCCGAGGAAGGCCCGCAGATAGTGGACCTCGCGCTCGGCGATGTAGTCGGAGTTCCCGACGAGCACCATTTTTCCGCGCTCGGACGCGGCCTGTTCGACCGCGTGCGCCATCTCCCCGAAGAAGGGCTGGCGCGCGTCCGGCACGATCAGGCCTATGAGGTCCGTGCGCCGCGACGCCATGGCCTGGGCGACCCGGTCGGGCCGGTAGCCCAGCTCCTTGATCGCGGCGAGGACACGCTCGCGCGTGGCCGGGGCAACCGGCCGGGGTCCGTTGTTGATGACATAGCTGACGACCGCGGTGGAGGTACCCGCCAGTCGTGCCACATCATCCCGAGTCACCTTGGCCACGCGCGGAGTCTACGCGGATGGACCCGCTCTGGGCAGGGCGTAAAGACGCCTGTCCGGGCAGTCCCTGTGGGCGGGCGAGCCCGCCCACAGGTCCGCTATGCCTCGGCCGTGACCTCGGTGGCGTCCAGGGAGGCCGTCTCGTCCGCATCCTCCGGCTTTGACTGGTCCGCCTTGGCCCTCGCCTCGTCGGAGGAGCGCTCCGAGCGGTCCGCCTTCTCCGGCGTAACGAATCGATAACCGACGTTCCGGACGGTCCCGATCAGCGACTCGTGCTCGGGTCCGAGCTTGGCACGCAGGCGTCGTACGTGGACGTCGACCGTCCGGGTGCCACCGAAGTAGTCGTAGCCCCAGACCTCCTGGAGCAGCTGGGCGCGCGTGAAGACACGGCCCGGGTGCTGCGCGAGGTACTTGAGGAGCTCGAACTCCTTGAAGGTGAGGTCGAGCACCCGGCCCTTGAGCTTGGCGGAGTACGTCGCCTCGTCCACCGACAGATCGCCGTTGCGGATCTCCATCGGGGAGTCGTCGTTGACGATCTGCTGACGGCCCATGGCGAGCCGCAGCCGCGCCTCGACCTCCGCCGGACCGGCGGTGTCGAGGAGCACGTCGTCGATGCCCCAGTCGGCGGTGACGGCGGCGAGGCCGCCCTCGGTGACGACGAGGATGAGGGGGCAGCCGGGGCCGGTGGAGCGCAGCAGCTGGCAGAGGCTGCGCACCTGCGGAAGGTCCCGGCGGCCGTCGATCAGGATGACGTCGGCACCTGGGGTGTCGACGAGGGCGGGGCCTTCGGCCGGGGCGACCCGCACGTTGTGCAGGAGCAGCCCGAGAGCGGGGAGCACCTCGGTCGACGGCTGAAGGGCATTGGTCAGGAGCAGCAGAGAACTCATACGTCTGGTTCCTCCTCGGTCCCTGCGAGGACGTTGTGCGGTACGTCACCTGCTCTGCGATCCCGAAAGGCCCCGTACACCTGCGGTCACCTGGAGTTTCCCGCTTCGTATACAACGCTTCCGAAAGCACAAAAGGACCCGGGGGCTACGCTGCCCGAGTCCTGTGTCCAGCAGAATAGCCCACATGAGGGCTGGCATGGCAGGTCATGTGGCACGTTCCACCGTTCGTCCGGCATCCGAGACGGACACGGCGGGGTCTTTGCGTACGTTTCTGCGCACGTTCGACGGGGTGACGATCGACGCCGTATACGAGCCGGGCGGGCTCGTATACGACGCCGGGGCGCCACCTTCCGGTGATGTGGTGTTCGTCGTCGCGCACGGTTTCACCGGCGATGTGGACAAGCCGCATGTGCGACGCGTGGCACATGCGTTCGCACAGCACGGCGCGGTCGTCACCTTCTCCTTCCGAGGCCACGGGCGGTCCGGCGGCGTCTCCACCGTCGGCGACCGCGAGGTGCACGACCTCGCCGCGGCGGTCGCCTGGGCCCGCGAGCTCGGGCACACGCGCGTGGTCACGGTCGGCTTCTCGATGGGCGGCTCGGTGGTGCTGCGGCACGCGGCGCTGTACGGCACGTCGGCGGCAGCGGCCGGACTGGAGCACGAGGGGCGCACGGAAGCGGGAACGGACGCGGTGGTTTCGGTGAGCGCTCCCGCCCGCTGGTACTACCGGGGCACGCCCCGGATGCGGCGCGTGCACTGGCTGGTGACCCGCCGCGAGGGCCGGCTGGCCGCCCGCTACGGACTCCGGACGCGGATCTACCACGGCGGCTGGGACCCGGTCCCCCTCTCCCCGGTCGAGGCGGTCCCGCACATCGCGCCCACGCCGCTCCTCATCGTCCACGGCGACATCGACGGCTACTTTCCCGTCGACCACCCCCACATGCTGGCCGCGGCCGCCGGTGACCACGGCGAACTCTGGCTGGAGCCCGGCATGGGCCACGCCGAGCACGCGGCGGCGGACGAACTGCTGACCCGGATCGGGGACTGGGCGGCGGCGAAGGCGGGCTAGCCTGACGTTGTTGACGACCGACTGATTGAGGAACCGCATGCCCAAGGTCACGGTGCGCTACTGGGCCGCCGCGAAGGCCGCGGCCGGGGTCGCCGAGGAGCCGTACGACGCGGACACCCTCGCGGACGCGCTCGCCGCTGTGCGTGCGCGACACCCCGGCGAACTGGCGCGCGTCCTGCGGCGATGCTCCTTCCTCATCGACGGTGACCCCGTAGGCACCCGCGGGCATGAGACGGTACGGCTGGTCGACGGCGGGACGGTCGAGGTGCTTCCGCCGTTCGCAGGAGGGTGAGATGACCAACCAGCCGCACGAGGGTGCCTACGAAGGTTCCTACGAGGGGCAGTACCCGCAGGGGTACGACCCGTACTGGCAGCAGGCGTACGAGGATCCGCACGCCGGCCAGCAGTACACGCAGCAGTGGCAAGGGCAGACCTGGGACACGCAGGTGCCGGGCGCGTACGTGCCGCCGCAGGGGCAGGAGCAGTACGCCCCTGCTTACACGGCACCCGGCGCTGCGGGCCCTGCCCAGCCCGGCACTGCTGCCCAAAGCGGTGGCGCGAGTGCGCCCGGCGGGCTCGAGGTCGGTGCCGCCGAGACCTCCGCCGACGAAGAGCCCTCCTACGGTCCCGCCACCCTCGTCGGGAACCCCCGTATCACCGATGCTCAGCGGGCCCGCCTGGAGGGGCGTTCGCCGATCATCGAGCCGGGGATGCAGCCGGCGGCGCTGACGGCGTTGCTGGGGCTGCTGCTGTCCGGGACGGCGGCCATCGGGTCGTACGCGGTGCTCGTACCGCTTGTCGTGCTGCAAGCGGTGACGGCGGCGGGCTGGTTCCGGCTGAACGGGATGTGGCCCGCCCGGCAGGGCATCGCGCTGGCGTTCGCGGGGGCGCTGACCGCGGATGTCGCGCTGGTGGCGGCCGACCGCGCGCCCGCGGCGATCCTCGGCACGCTCGGTGTGTGGGTGCTGCTGGCCCTGGTTCTGCAACTGCGGTCGCACGCCGAGCCGGACGAGCGGATGTACGGCCTGATGGCTACCGTCGCCGCGGCGGCGCTGTCGATCATCGCGGCCGGTTACTTCGCGGCCGACACGGATGCGGTCACGGTCGGCGCCGCGGCGGTGGCCGTGGCGATCCTGGCCCGGGTTCTTCCCCTGCCCACCCCGGCGTCCGTCATCGTCTCCCTCCTCGCCGCGGCCGGCGCGGGCATCGCGGTGGGCGGCATGACGGGCCTGGGCTCGAACGGCGCGTTCCTCGGCGCGGCCGCGGGCGGCTGCGCCCTGATCGGCCACCGGGTCGCGAGCTACGACTACCCGTCCCGCTTCGTCCACTTCACGGCCGGGGTCGCGTTGCCGCTGGCGGCGGCGGCACCGGCGGTGTACCTGCTGGGGCGGGCGCTGGGCTGAGCGGCGTCGCTCCTGTCCGACCTGAGCGACTGCCCGGCCTGAGTGACCGTCACACCTGACCGACTGTCACAGCTGATCGACAATTCCCCGCTCACCCCTTGCCCGGGGGTTACTCTCGCGCAGGACGGCCACCCGGTCGTCAGTGACCGTGACCGTCGTCCTTGATGACCGCCGAGGTGGGGGAACCCCGAACATGCGCGCACTGCGAATACTGCTGATCGTCGTCGTGATCCTCGGCGGCCTCTTCGTAGCCGCCGACCGCCTCGCCGTGAACTTCGCCGAGGACGAGGCCGCAGGCAAGCTCCAGACCACGGAGAACCTCGCCGCCAAGCCCGACGTCTCCATCAAGGGCTTCCCCTTCCTCACCCAGGTCCTCGGCGGCGAACTGGACGATGTCGAGATCGGCATCAAGAACTACGAGGCCCCGGCGGGCGACAGCGCCGAGAAGATCACCATCGGCGATCTCCAGGCGAACATGAAGGGCGTCGAGTTCTCCGGCGACTACAGCTCCGCCACCGCGGCCACCGCCACCGGCACCGCGACCATCTCCTACGCCGAGCTGCTGAAGACCGCCCAGTCGGAGCCCACCGAGATCGCCCCCGGCGTCACCGCGAACATCGTCGGCCTCTCCGACGGCGGCAACGGCAAGATCAAGGTCTCGGTCGAGGCGACCGTGCTCGGCACGAAGCTGCCCGAGCCGGTCTCCGTCCTCAGCACCGTCACGGTCGAGGGCGACAACACCGTGAAGGTGCGCGCCGAGAAGCTCCCGTCGTTCGGCGGCGTCCGGACCGCGGAGAACGAGGTCAGGGAGATCACCGACTTCGAGCAGCAGATCGACGACCTGCCCGGCGGCATCCAGCTGGACCGGGTCCAGGCCGCGCAGGACGGTGTGGAGATCGGGGTGAAGGGTTCGAACGTCCGGCTCGCCGGGTAGGACGTCAGCGGCCATCACCAGGCCGTCCGAAGAGCGAGACGCGGACGTCCGTACCGCAGATGTGACGAGGGATACGCGCACCCGGAATCCCTTCCGGATCCGTCCCTTCACTCACCGCATCCCACATCCCGGACGATCGCGTCTCAAAATACGACACACCGGTGACATGCCCACCCGTCCGTCCCTAAGCTCAAGCCCATGAAGCGTCAGGCGGACCTCACGAAGCGGCGGGCAGTAGACCTGTGCCGCGTCGCCGCCATGCTCTGTCGCGCTTTCTGAGCGGAAGCGCAGACTTCCGCATTCCCCGCGCCCTGCCCAGGGCATTCGTGCGCCGTCCGGCTCCTGGACCGCGCGCCCCTCTCACTCGCACGCCCCGCCGCAACTGCCCCGGAGGAGAAAGAGCATGAGCCGCAGCGACGTCCTGGTCGACGCAGACTGGGTCGAGGCCAACCTCGACAGCCCGAACATCGCGATCGTCGAGGTCGACGAGGACACGTCCGCGTACGAGAAGAACCACATCCGAGGCGCCATCCGGATCGACTGGACGAAGGACCTCCAGGACCCGGTACGCCGTGACTTCATCGACCAGGAGGGCTTCGAGAAGCTCCTGTCGGCGAAGGGCATCGCCAACGACACGCTGGTGATCCTCTACGGCGGCAACAACAACTGGTTCGCCTCGTACGCCTACTGGTACTTCAAGCTCTACGGCCACGAGAACGTCAAGCTGCTCGACGGCGGCCGCAAGAAGTGGGAGCTGGACGCCCGCGAGCTGGTCGAGGAGGTGCCGGTGCGTCCGGCGACCGACTACAAGGCCAAGCCGCAGGACAAGTCCATCCGCGCCTTCCGTGACGACGTGGTCGCCGCCATCGGTTCGCAGAACCTGGTCGACGTCCGCTCGCCCGACGAGTTCAGCGGGAAGCTGCTCGCCCCCGCGCACCTGCCGCAGGAGCAGTCGCAGCGTCCGGGCCACGTCCCGTCCGCCCGCAACATCCCGTGGTCGAAGAACGCCAACGACGACGGCACCTTCAAGTCGGACGAGGAGCTCAAGGAGCTCTACGCCGAGGAGAACGTCGACCTGGCCAAGGACACCATCGCCTACTGCCGTATCGGTGAGCGCTCCGCGCTGACCTGGTTCGTCCTGCACGAGCTGCTCGATGTGCAGAACGTCAAGAACTACGACGGCTCCTGGACCGAGTACGGCTCCCTCGTCGGCGTGCCGATCGAGCTCGGCGCCAACAAGTAAGCCCCGACCTTCGAGATCTCAGGAGAACAGCATGTGTGGAGCGAAGGCCGGCGGCCCCGACGCCTCGACGATCAAGCCCGGTGAGACCACCATCCAGGGTCAGGTGACCCGCGACGGCGAGCCGGTGACGGGCTACGTCCGTCTGCTGGACTCGACCGGCGAGTTCACTGCGGAGGTCCCCACCTCCGCGACGGGCCAGTTCCGCTTCTACGCGGCTGAGGGCACCTGGACCGTCCGCGCCCTGGTCCCGGGCGGCGCCACCGCCGACCGCACCGTCGTCGCCCAGCAGGGCGGTCTGGCGGAGGTAGCGATCGCGGTCTGAACCACGACCGACGGAAGGGCCGTACCCACGGGTTGGACACCGGGGGTACGGCCCTTCCGCGTGCCCGGGCCTACCCTGGTCGTATGTACGCGCGGCGACGACACCTCTACTTCGCCATGATGGGGACCTGCATCGCCCTCTTCGTCCTGGCGTGGGGAGTCGTACGCCTCTGGTCGATCCCCGTGGCCGTGGGCATGTGCGTGGTGGCGATGGTCATCCCGCCCCTCGCCGCGATGGTCGCCAACCGCCGTGGCCCCGAGGACCGTTGGTGGGACGATCCGTCCGGCGATCCGAAGTCCGACGAGTGGTGGGACGAGTTGGACGGGAAACGGCGACGGCAGTAGGAACGGGGTCGGTTGCTGCGCGGCGCGGTGGCGCACGTCGATGATTCTCGCCCCCGCCGCGGAAAATCAGCCCCTCCGGCGTTTGAGGAGCGGGGGTCCGGGGGCTGGCCCCCGAACGGGGTGCAGGGGCGGAGCCCCGCGGGGGTCCAGGGGGCGGAGCCCTTGGCGGGGTGCAGGGGCGGAGCCCCGCGGGGGTTCAGGGGGCGGAGCCCCCTGGCGGGGTTGAAGGGGCGGAGCCCCTGGGGGATGGGACGGGTAGGGGCGGCGGGGGCGAAATCGATGCAGGTCAGTACACCAGCGCCTGTGTTTCCTCCCCCAGCGCCTCCTGTACGAACACCTGCGCCCCCGCGATCCGTACGCCCTCGATGACGTCCTTCTCCGTGATGTCCCGGCGGGCGGCGCACTGGGTGCACAGGGTGACGCGGCCGCCCGTGAGGAGGGAGTCGAGGAGGTCGGGGAGTGGGGCGGCGTGGGGGAGTTCGAAGTCGGCGGCGCGGCCGGGGAGGGCGAACCACGCGGACTCCCCGGTCAGCCAGAGGGAGACATCGACACCGCTGGCGA
The DNA here is from genome assembly GCF_036014015.1 of Streptomyces sp. NBC_00457. Classification (NCBI taxonomy): domain Bacteria; kingdom Bacillati; phylum Actinomycetota; class Actinomycetes; order Kitasatosporales; family Streptomycetaceae; genus Streptomyces; species Streptomyces sp. NBC_00457. Next base: position 5,900,804 of record NZ_CP107905.1, read on the forward strand.
CAGCCACCGCCGCCACCGTGAACGCCTGCGAGCACCGCTCGGGGGAATCCGCCCCGGCCGTCACCTTGATCACGAGCTTCTTCGCCATGCCCGAATCGTAATCAACGCCCTTACAACTCCGTCGGCTGACCAACAGTCCCTGTGAGCGCGCATAAGGAATGCGCACTTACGTTCTGTGGGGGGACGTCTTGGAATTACGCCGTACGGCCCTGCTGATCGCAGGCGCCGCCGCCCTCGGCCTGGTCGCCGGTACCTGCACCGGCTACCTCGTGCAGGCGGACCGCGAGCCGACGAAACTGCCCTCGCTCTCCCAGCCGACGCTGCCGCAGGCGAGGGGTGAGGAACCGGAGCCGCTGTCCGCCGCCCAGGACCGCCGAGTGAAGACCGACGGCGACCTGCGCAAGCTGCTGCTGAAGAAGCCGGCCGGCGCGCAGGACGCCGACTGGCTGCCCGGCGACGGCTGGATGGACCTGGCCGCCTACGCCGACACCTACGAGAAGCCGGACCGGAAGTTCGGCGACCTCATCGGCGAGGAGTTCCGCCGGGCGGCCGTCACCGGCTGGGAGTCCGGTACGACCACGGTGGAGATCCGGCTGATCCAGTTCCGCCAGGAGGAGGCCCTCGCGGCCGCCGGCTCGGTGGACAACAGCCAGCACTGGGCGGACGCCGAGGGCGCCAACGAGAGCTGGACCCTCCCCGGCACCGGGAACGGCATGGCGTACGTCTACACCGAGCCCGAGCGCGAGGCCGGTTACCTGCCGGTGTACAGCGCGGAGGCCCACGCCTGGCGCGGCGACATCGCCATGGAGATGTGGGTCTACGGCGCCGAGCCGATCAGCAAGAAGACGATCATGGACCTCGCAAAGCGGCAGATGGAGCGGCTGTGACCGAGCACCAGAACGAGCCGGTTCAGAACGAGCCGGTTCAGAACGAGCCGGTTCAGAACGAGCCGGTTCCGAGCGCGCCGGCCGTCGAGTCCGGCCTTCCCGTCCAGTCCGGCCCTCCCGTCGAGCCCGGCCCTCCCGACGAGGTCTCCGCACCGTCGCCCGCCAAGAAGCCCTTCCTCCGGGGCCGTATCGCCGCGGTGACCGGCTCCCTCGTCGTCGCCGGTGCCCTCGTCACCGGCGTCGGCTACACCGCGGTGACCGTGAACGACGCCGACCGTGCCGCAGGCGCCCCCGTCTGGACGTTCCCGAAGACCACGACGGCCGGGGACGATAAGGCGGCCACCGTCAAGGGGCTCGCCGGTCTGCTCGTGCCGTACGGCACCACCGGCAGCTGGACCCGCGGTCCCGACCTCGGCGAGTACGGTTCCGACGCCGAGCTCGGCGGCGCCCAGGCGACCGCCCTGCGCAAGGAGGCGCTCGCCGACCTGCCCCGCACCCAGCGCAGGCAGCTGGAGAAGGAGATCGACCGGCAGCGCGTCAAGGGCATGGCGATGCGCAGCTACCTCAGCCAGGAGCCCTACTCCCACAGCGAGAACCTCGACGTCTACACAGTGAGCATCGTGCTGGCGCAGATGGAGAGCCGGGCGGCCGTGCGGGACCTGGCCACGTACCAGAACGAGTTCCTCGACGCCCTGGACATCTTCCGCAAGGGCCCCGAGGTCAAGGGCCACAAGAACGCCCACTGCTTCCTGCCGCCCGAGGACGACGACTCGGACCTCGAGGCCATGTACTGCTCCGCCTACCAGGGCGACGTCCTGGTCACCGCCACCGCCGACGGCGTCAAGGCACTCGACACCAAGGGAGTCGCGATGCTCCTCGCCGAGCAGCTCGACCGCATCGCCGAACCGGGGGAGGCGGTATGACCGAGCAGCCCAGGACCACGGAACCGACGGAATCCGTCATGGAGAAGCCGCAGCCCCTCCTGCCCCCGCCGCCCCCCGCGGCCCCGCCCCTCACCCCGCTCCAGCCCTACGGCCCACCCCCGGTACCCCCCGCTCCCAAGGACCGCCGGGTCCTGCGTGCCGTACTGCGCTGGACCGCCGCCGTGGTGGTCTTCGCGGCGGTCGGGGCGTCGGTGGCGTACGGGATCACGCGGATGGAGCGGACGGACGTACCGGGACTGGCGACGGAGTCGGACGGCCGGTGGGACTACCCGCGGCTGGAGAGACCGCCGCTGCCCTCCGGCAGCCCCGAGCCCTTCGCCCAGGCCAACAAGGCCGGCGCGCACCACGCCGATCTGCGGACCCTCGTGCTGCCCGCCCCCAGGGGCGCCGAGGAGGACAAGGCGCTGCGCGGCGAGGACGGCTGGCTGGCGACGAAGGACTTCCTGGCGGCGTACGAGAAGGAGGAGCGTGCGGAGTTCGCGCAGGAGCTGACCGACAACGGCGTGAGGCACATCGCGGCCCGCGGCTGGACCACCGGCGACGGCACACACACGCGGATCTACCTCCTCCGCTTCGACACCGCGGCCGTGGCGGACGTGCTGTTCGCGACCAGCGGCCACGACCGTCTGTTGCGCGGCGCCGGGGCGTCGGTCGTCGACGAGGACTTCCCGCGGGTGGAGCCGGTCGACGAGATCCAGCGTTCGGTGTACACGGAGACGAAGCCGTACGGCGCCGAGCACGTCCGGCATGCGTACCTGGCCGCGGGTGACGTCCTCGCCGTGATCGTCCAGTCCCGGAAGGGCGGGGCCGAGGCGGTTCCGTTCCAGCAGACGGTGATGCTGCAGAGCCAGCTGCTCGCCTGATCCCCGCGAGGGGCGTACCTCACGGAGAGAGCCGGGCCCCGGCCGCGTAAGCTGGGGCCCGGTCTTGTGCAACGCGTACTCTCGCTCACTGAGGAGCATTCCGTGGTGATCTTCTTCGAAGCCCTGCTGGCCCTTGTCTGCGTCGGCGTCCTCGCCTTCGCCGGGCTGACCGTGAAGAAGCTGTACCAGGGCCAGCGCTGACCCCCACCGAGGAATTGCCCCGCTCATGATCGAGATCCCGTCCGACCTCCACAAGGACCTGGTCCCCCTTGCCTTCCTGCTCGGCGACTGGGCCGGCGCAGGCGTGCACGACTTCCCGGGCGCCGAGAAGTGCAACTTCGGCCAGGAGGTCTCCTTCAGCCATGACGGCCGGGACTTCCTGGAGTACCGGTCCCACACCTGGGTGCTGGACAACGACGGGAACAAGGTCCGTCCGCTGGAGTCCGAGACCGGCTACTGGCGCATCGACGCCGACCGCAAGGTCGAGGTCACGATGGTCCGCGACGACGGCGTCGTCGAGATCTGGTACGGCGACCTGGCCGAGAAGAAGCCCCAGATCGACCTCGTGACGGACGCGGTGGCACGGACCGGCGCCTCCCGCCCGTACACCGGCGGCAAGCGCCTCTACGGCTATGTGAAGAGCGACCTCATGTGGGTCGGCGAGAAGCAGACCCCCGAGGTCGAGCTGCGCCCCTACATGTCGGCGCACCTGAAGAAGGTCGTCACCCCCGAGGACGTCGAACGCTGGGCCAAGGCCCTCCCGGACGACATGCCTGACGACGGGATCGCCTTCTTCAAGTAGGGCTTCTCCGAAGTGGCTCTAGACTCGACGGTGTGGTGAGCACCGACTGGAAGAGCGATCTGAGGCAGCGCGGCTACCGGCTGACCCCGCAGCGGCAACTCGTGCTCGAAGCCGTGGACACCCTTGAGCACGCGACCCCCGACGACATCCTCGTGGAAGTGAGGAAGACGGCGTCGGGGGTCAACATTTCGACGGTGTACCGGACCTTGGAGCTGCTCGAGGAGCTCGGGCTGGTCAGCCACGCCCACCTGGGGCACGGGGCGCCCACGTACCACCTCGCCGACCGGCACCACCACATCCACCTCGTCTGCCGCGACTGCACGAACGTCATCGAGGCCGATGTCTCCGTCGCCGCCGAGTTCACCGCCAAGCTGCGCGAGACGTTCGGCTTCGACACGGACATGAAGCACTTCGCGATCTTCGGCCGGTGCCGCGACTGCACGCTCAAGAATTCAACTACCAATTCGTAGGGTCGTAGGCTGGGTCCTATGAAGAGCCCTCTGCTGACTCTGCCCGGCGCCGTCCCCGCCGAGGGCGTGGACGAAGGCGTCGCCGCCCACTACGGCGATCTGTTCCGCGAGCAGCGCGCCCTCGCCGACGGCCAAGGCTTCGTCGACCTCTCGCACCGCGGTGTCGTCACCGTCACTGGCGACGACCGGCTGAGCTGGCTGCACCTGCTGCTCACCCAGCACGTCACCGACCTGCCCGCGGGCGAGGCGACCGAAGCGCTGATCCTGTCGGCGCACGGCCATATCGAGCACGCGCTGTACCTGGTCGACGACGGATCGACGACCTGGGCCCACGTCGAGCCCGGCACCCAGGAGGCGCTGATCGCGTACCTGGAGTCGATGAAGTTCTTCTACCGGGTCGAAGTCGCCGACCGCACGGGCGAGTTCGCTGTCGTCCATGTGCCCGCCGGTTCGATCGCCGAGGTGCCGGACGGCGTCGTCGTACGCGAGACGGCGTACGGCCGTGATCTCTTCCTCCCCCGCGCGGACCTGGAGTCGTACGCCGAGAAGGCCGGCCCGGCGGCCGGGATCCTGGCGTACGAGGCCCTCCGCGTCGAGCACCACCGCCCCCGCCTCGGCTTCGAGACCGACCACCGCACCATCCCGCACGAGCTGGGCTGGATCGGCACGGCCGTCCACCTCCAGAAGGGCTGCTACCGCGGCCAGGAGACGGTCGCCCGTGTGCACAACCTGGGCAAGCCCCCGCGCCGTATGGTCTTCCTCCACCTGGACGGCAGCGAGGTGCACCTGCCGCCGCACGGCACGGAGATCCGGCTCGCGGACGACGGGCCCGACGGGCGCAAGATCGGTTTCGTGACCACGTCCGTACGCCATCACGAGCTGGGGCCGGTCGCGCTGGCGCTGGTGAAGCGGAACGTGCCGGTGGATGCGCGGCTCATGGCGGATACGACGGCCGCGGCGCAGGAAGCGGTCGTAGAGCCCTAGATTTCGAGCAGGACCGTGAACGGGCCGTCGTTCGTCAGATTCACCCGCATCCGCGCACCGAAACGGCCCGTCTGCACCGTCGCGCCCAGGGCGCGCAGCTGGGCGACGACCTCGTCGACGAGGGGCTCGGCGATGTCGCCGGGGGCGGCGGCGTTCCAGGTGGGGCGGCGGCCCTTGCGGGCGTCGCCGTACAGCGTGAACTGGCTGATGACGAGGAGCGGGGCGTCGATGTCGCTGCACGACTTCTCGTCCTGCAGCATGCGGATCGACCAGAGCTTGCGGGCGAGTTGGGCGGCCTTCTCCTTGGTGTCCTCGTGGGTGACGCCGACCAGGACGCACAGTCCCTCGCCGATGATCTCCCCGACCGTCTCGCCGTCCACGACGACGCTCGCGCCGTCGACCCTCTGCACCACTGCACGCATGCACCCATGATGCCCTGCGGTCACGAGTGGCCCGCGGGCGGCCGCATGCTCCTGCGTATCGCTCCTTAATCCCCCCATCTGGGGCTGATCGGGGGCACTCGTTCACATACTGGCCACTTGGGGTGGCACGATGCTTCCACACGCCGGTCGAGGGGACGGTTGAGGCAGATGAGCACACCGAGTACGGGGCAGCCGCCGACGGTCAGCGCGGCGGACGTCGCGCGTCTGCGGCCGCCCACGCAGCGCACCGACAGTCCGAGCCCGGGCCTGTGGCCGCAGCTGGCCACCGAGCCGGCCGAGCCCGAGCTGGCCGCGCTGAGCCTGCCGGAGCTGCGCACACTGCGCCGCGACGCCCAGCGGGACGAGGCGGACCTGAGTTATGTACGGCGGCTGCTGCAGGGCCGCATCGACATCCTGCGGGCGGAACTGGCACGGCGCGGCCCGGCGGGGCAGGCGTCCGTCGTCGACCGGCTCCCGGAGATCCTCACCGACGCTCCGGCCCGCCACCGCTCCTCCGCCCGCCATGTGACGCTGGGGACGCCGTACAGCGAGGAGTACCGGCAGCTGGCCGCCGAGATGCTCGCCGAGGTCGAACTCTCCGACCTCGGCGCCCGCACCGACCTCGAACTCAACACGGCCATGGGCCGCCTCGTCCGCTACGAGCAGCAGGTCTCGCACCGCCGGCAGCGCCTCCAGCGCACCGCCGACGACTGCAGCGGCGAGATCGCCCGCCGGTACCGGGAGGGCGAGGCGCAGGTGGACGACCTGCTGACGTGACGCGGGGGTGCGGGCAAAGGGGCGCGGGTAAAACCCCGCGACACCCTCACCGTCGTATGCCTACCGTGATCCCATGACCCGCCGCGCCGACATCGACGTCCGTCCGATCACCGAAGCCGAGTTCCCGGACTGGCTGCGCGCGGTGAACACCGGGTTCCTGCGGCGGCCTACGCCGCCGGAGGAGGAGGTCGAGGTCCGTCGCCGTCGGTTCGAAGCCGGGCGTTTTCTCGGGGGCTTCGACGGGGGCCGGTGTGTCGCCACGTTCCGGTCGTTCGCGCAGGAGCTGACGGCGGTCGGTGGTACGCCGGTCCCGGCCGATGCCATCTCGGCCGTCACCGTCACCGCCACTCACCGGCGCCGGGGTCTGCTGACCCGGATGATGGCCCGGGATCTCGCCGCGGCGAAGGAGCGGGGCGATGTGGTGGCGACCCTGATCGCCGCCGAGTATCCGATCTACGGGCGGTACGGCTTCGGGCCCGCCACCTGGATGAGCGAGTGGACGGTCGATGTGGCGCGGGCCGGCCTGGACCCGCGGTGGGCGGGGCCGGAGGACGGCGGGCGTATCGACCTCGTCGACGGCGACGAGGTCCGCAAGCTGGGCCCCGAGCTGCATGAGCGGCTGCGGCGGAGTCAGCCCGGTGCCGTCAGCCGCGACGACCTGTGGTGGCAGCTCAACACCGGCGCCGTACGCTTCGACGAGTCGTGGACCGAGCCCCACTTCGCCGTGTACCGGTCGGCGGCCGGCGAGGTCGAGGGGCTGGTGTCGTACCGGTCGGACGACAACTGGCACGACAAGCAGCCGCACAACACGGCCCAGGTGGACTGGCTGATCACCACCACCCCGGGGGCCGAACGGGCCCTGTGGCGCTACCTCTGCTCCATCGACTGGATCACGACGGTGAAGAGCGGCTGGCGGGCCCCGGACGATCTGCTTCCGTTCCTGCTCCCCGATCCGCGTGCCGCCCGGATCGCCGGGCAGTCGGACTGGCTGTGGGTGCGGATCCTCGATGTCGTACGGGCCCTGGAGGCGCGGACGTACCAGGGGGAGGGGTCGCTCGTCGTCGACGTACGGGATGCGGGCGGGTTCAGCGGCGGGCGGTACCGTCTCGATGCCTCGCCGGACGGGGCCGGCTGTGCGCCCACCACCGCCTCCGCCGAACTCGCGCTCGATGTCGGCGAGTTGGCGGCCCTGTGGCTGGGGGACGAGTCCGCCGTGCGGCTTGCCGCGCTGGGACGGGTCCAGGAAGAACGAGCGGGCGCCGCCAAGATGGCCGACGCCCTGCTGCGTACGTCCAGGCGGCCTTGGTGCCCGGACATGTTCTGAGGTCTCCTTCCTGCCGACGACGACTGACCGTTCATCCGTAGCTGTGCTCTTCAGTTGTTGGGTGCTCCTCTGCTGTGGAGCTCTTCAGTTGTGGCTGTGCTGGTGTGTGCAGCTGTCGCTGCTGTTCAGTTGTCGGTGTTCAGTTGTGGCTGTGCGTTTGGTGCGGACTGTCCGGGCTCCCGGCTCCCCTCCGGAAGGGAGCCCGGTCAGTCGATCCTGGACGGGGCGGCCTGCGTGGTGCTCAGCCGTGCTGGGCGAGCAGCATCACGAGGATGACCGCGCCGATACCGCCGAAGACGGTGTTCCTGGCCTTGATCCCTACGGCCAGTGCGACGAAGCCGATGATTCCCATCGGGCCGTACTTCCACTCGATGAGCTGCTCGAAGGCGACGGCGAGAGCGGCGAGGACGATGGCGGCGAGCGGCATGTCGGTCCCTCCTTCGGGACGGGTGGCCCTGGGACGGTGAGGCGGAACCCTGCTGAGGACCGTCCACCTGGTCGAAGGATCCGACGCTGGTGGCCAACCCCTTGAAGTCTTGACCATGTTGCTCAAGTTGGTGACCAACTCCACTGTACTTATCTCCGCTTGGAAGCGTCTCATAACCACCTTTCTTTGAACTGACGTAAGATGGCGAGAAGTTGTACTGTTTGGTCGTGGACCCGAAACACGCCGCCGTCAATGGACGGGCGAGGTCACAGGCGCCACCCAAGTCACATCAACAGGTGGCCGACGAGCTGCGCGCCCGCATCAGGTCGGGTGAGCTGCAGCCGGGCCAACGCATGCCGACGCAGGCCAGGTTGGCCGACGAGTTCGGCGTCGAGCGAGGGGCCGTACGGCAGGCGCTGCGCATCCTGCAGTCGGAGCACCTGCTCACCAACGTCTCCAAGGGCAGCCCGGCCACCGTCGCACCCGACCTGAGCAGGGTGCTGGTCGGCCCGGGTGCCCCGCCCCTGCCCACGATGGTGGCGCTGGCCCCCCGCATCGCGGACGCGTTCGCCGGCACGCATGTCGAGATCGACGCGCTCTGCCTCACCTCGATCAACCTCACCCTCGCCATCGGCGAGCCACTGCGCCAGATCCACACCGGGCAGCTGAAACCGGCCAAGGTCGACGTCCGGGTCCTGCTGCCCAGCCGCGACATCGATCTCGCCTTCCCGGCGCCCGTGGATCCCACCGACGACGACTACGTGCACCGCCGCTGGCTCTCCCAGCGCAACGCCCAGGGCCAGGTCCTCCAGCACAACCTGCTGGCCCTGCGCTCCTCGCACGGCATCGACGTCGACGTCTCGTTCCGCGCCCTGCCCTTCACCCCGCCCGTGAAGCTGTACCTGCTCAACAACACGGAGGCGCTCTTCGCGTACTACACGCTCACGCGACGCGAGCAGGAGATCGAGCACGAGCACCTGGAGATGTACGACGCCGAGGGCTCCCAGTCCATGCTGTTCGCCTTCGAGCAGGGCGGCGGCTTACGTGACACCACGTTCGTGGAGCAGTCCCAGCTGTGGTTCAACGCACTGTGGGAGACGATCAGTTCGGAGCTGGTGCTCACGAGCTGACGTCTCCCACAGGATGGTCCGCGGTGTGGTCCGACCTCATAGAGCGGGCCCCGAGACCAGCACGGCGAGCATGACGGCGCCGATGGAGCTGAGCGCCGGGCTCTTGGCCTTGATACCGATGGTGAGCAGCAGCAGTCCGAGGATGCCGGTGGCGCCGTACTTCCACTGGACCATCTGTTCGAAGCCGACGACGAACACTGCGGAGATGAGGGCGAGGGCAGGCACGGTGTTTCCCCCTTCGGGCTTCCTGGGCGGCGGGACGAGCGGTGGGGGGTGCGTGGGTGGCGTCCCCGGGATGGGGAGGCAAAACTTCCGCCAACTTGGTTAAGTTGGCGACCATCTCTGACTATGTTGTCCCCAGTTGGTACCTACTCATAAACAACTCGCAGACAACTCCCCCTAGATGGATCGCAGTTGTAGCGTTTGGTCGTGACCCAGGAGAACGTGGCAGTGAACGTGAACGGCAACAGAATGTCGCCCCAGGAGATCGCCGACGCCCTGCGGGAGCGGATCCGCGCCGGAGAACTCAAGGCGGGCGACCGCCTGCCCACCCAGGCCGACCTCGCCGAGGAGTTCGGCGTGGAGCGCGGCACCGTGCGCCAGGCCCTCCGGGCGCTCCAGGACGACGGTCTCCTGAGCAACGTCAGCAAGGGCAGCCCGCCCCGTGTCGCCGAGCCGGCCCCGGTGCTGGGCGAGCCCCAGCCGACGATGGTCGGGTTGGCACCACGTCTGGCGGACGCGTTCTCGCAGCCGCACGTGCGCATCGACGCGGCATGTCTGACCGCCGAGACCCTGATGCTGGCCCTGAGCTCGCCGCTGCACCGGATCCATGAGGGGAGGGTGCGCCCAAAGTCGATCGACGTGCGCATCCTGCTGCCCTCCCGGGACATCACGCTCGCGTTCCCGGCGCCGGTCGACGGCGACGACGAGTCGGTGCACGACCGCTGGCTGTCGATGCGCAACGCCCAGGGCCACGTCCTGCGGCACAACCTGCTGGCCCTGCGCTCCACGCACGGCATCGACGTGCACGTCACCTTCCGCGCGCTGCCCTTCACCCCGCCGGTGAAGCTGTACCTGCTCAACGAGGCCGAGGCGCTGATCGCGTACTACATGATCACGCGCCGCGAGGAGCCCACGGACTCCGGCACCCTCGACATGTACGACACCCTGGGCACCGAATCCCTCCTCTTCTCCTTCGTCCGGCGGGCCGGTCAGCGCGACGCCGCATTCGTGGAGGAATCCCAGAAGTGGTTCGACGCCCTCTGGGAAACCATCACCACGGACCTGACACTTCCCTAGTGACTTCTGATACGACGCAGACCGATCCGGTGGCAGCAGAGAACGAGACCGACGCGGAGCAGCTGGAAGAGCTCCGGGAGCTGATCAAACCTGCCCGGGTCGTGCTCTGGGACTTCGACGGCCCCGTCTGCCGGCTGTTCGCCGGGCACTCGGCGGAACGCGTGGCGGTGGAACTGGTGGACTGGCTGGAGGGCCGTGGACTGCACGGCCTGGTCACGGAGGCCGAGCGCGAGTCGCTGGACCCGCATGTCGTCCTGCGCGCCGTGGACCTTCGGCACCCCGGCAGCGACCTGGTCGCCGAGCTGGAGGAACGTCTCACCTTGGAGGAACTGCGGGCCGTGTCCTCGGCGATGCCCACCATGTACGCCGACGTGCTGATCCGCACGTGGACGGCGATGGGCACCCGCCTGGCCATCGCCACGAACAACTCCCCGCGCGTGGTCAGCACGTACCTCCAAGGCCGTGACCTGGCCTCCTGTTTCGCCCCCCACATCTACGGCCGCACCCGGGACCTCCACCGCCTCAAGCCGGACCCGGACTGCCTCAACCGCGCCCTCACGGTGATGGGCGCGGCCCCGTCCGCCGCCCTGATGATCGGCGACACCCCCTCGGACTACCTCGCCGCCCGCAGCGCCGGCGTCCCGTTCCTCGGCTACGCGCGTAACAACCGCAAGGCGAAGCTGCTACGGGAGGCCGGAGCCACGTCGATCGTGCAGTCGCTGTTTCCGGTGCTGCATGCGGTGCGGGATCAGGCCTGAGAGTCAGGCCTGGTCATCAGCACCACGAACACGGCCGCGGCCCCGACGGCCAGTCCGAAGCGCCGCGCCCGGATCCCCACGCCGACGAGGAACAGGAGCAGCACGCCGACGATGCCGAGCTGCGCCTGTGCCCGCTGCCCGAGGTACAACTCCAAGAGCCCCATGACCACATGGAACGACATTGTGCCCCCCACCTCCCTTCCACTTCCAGGTTGGCGCCAACTAGCCATCCAATTGGACTGGTTGACTTGAAGGTGGTCTGCCCGGTCCGATTGATCCCTTAACCAACGGGCTAATGTGGCCGCCAAGTTGACCGGACCATGGTTTGTCGGCGGACCGGGAGTGGTACGGTCCAGATGTGGACGCACAGCAGACCGGTGACGGTGGCGGCAAGGAGTTCCAGAAGGTCTCCGACGAGCTCCGCAGCCGGATAACGGACGGGACCTACCCCCTTGGGTCCTTCCTGCCGTCACAGCGCGATCTCGCCGAGGAATTCGGTGTCTCCCGGGACACCGTGCAGCGGGCGCTGCGCGAACTCGCGGGGGAGCGATGGATCGACCCGCGACAGGGCAGTGGCACGCGCGTGATCAACACACAGCGCATCCAGTCGACGGCCGCCAAGGCGACCCGGTCGCGACACGGTGCGACGCTGGGCCCCTTCATCAGCGAGGCGTTCGAACGGCCCGAAGTCACCCTGGACGTCTACACGTTGACCTCAGAGTCCCTCGATGCGCACATTCGCCTTCAGGCGGAGCGGATCCGGGCCGGCTTCATCCGTCCCGAACGCATCGCCCTGCGCATGCTTCTGCCGTCCACGACCCTGCAACTGCCCTATCCGAAGGCCTTGGACGTCGACGAGGACACGCCGCGGCTGCAGGCCCGCCTGCGCGCCATCACGGAGCGGCACACGGACTCGCTGCGCAACGTCCTGAGGGAACTGCACGCCGAGCAGCTGGTGCCGTCCGTCGATGTGCAGATACGGCATGCGCCGCTGACACCGACGTTCAAGCTCTATCTGCTCAATGGAGTGGAGGCGCTGCACGGCCTGTACGGGATCACCCGGCGTCCGGTGGTGATCGGCGACGAAGAAATCGACGCCCTCGACGTCCTCGGTCTCGGAGCCACGCTGACCCACCACGTGAAGGACACGGACCAGAACTCGCCGGGATCCGTGTTCGTGGAAAGCATGGAGTCCTGGTTCGAGTCGGTCTGGACGCTGCTGTCCGAGTGACCGTCAGCTCTCGAAGCACGCTCGAGAGGGGCGCGAGATCGGCTCCCGCCAAGTGCTGTTAGCATGCCCGCACCGACTGAGCAAACGCTCGCCTTCTTACGTATCAAGAGGCAGAACCAGCCAGCTCCGAACGGGCTCGTGCAGGTCTCGTGCAGATGGGTGGATTGCGCCCGTCATGGCCGTACAGGGGTCATTCTGTGGTGCGCGATGCCACCACCGTGCTTACCGTTTGCCATACGTTCCCTCTCGTACCCGGAGCAGCCCGTGGCCGCACCGCCTCGTCCCCGTCCTTTTCTCGGGGAGCGTGCCACGCCCGACGCTGCGTACGGGCAGCTCGTGGAGCACGCCGCGCAGTTAGGGCAGGCCATCAGCGGGCACCACAACAAGAACTACGTGCTGCCACTCCCTGAAACCATGGCGCGGCTGCTGCGTCGTGACACCGGTACGTCCGTGACTGTGCGGATCCGGCGTGCCGAGGTGCTGCCCGTGGTGATCAGGACCTGGGAGAACGAGGCAGCGGTCCTCAATGCCATCCAAGGGGTTCTGCCGCACGTTCCGGAGTGCCTCGTCAAACGGGACGGCTTCGCGATCCACAGCTATGTGGACGGTGTTCCACTCTCCAGCGTCTGCGGCAATGGCAAGCCCGTCGACACACTGCTCATCAAGGCACTGGCCGGCCTCCTCGCCCAGATGACCCAGGTGCGGCGCACTGACCTGCCGCCGCTGCCGAAAGCCTGGCCCACCAACCATCTGGACAGCCAGGGCTTTCTGCAGACCCTGGCGCACCTCGCGGACCAGCAGATCAGACGGCCCAACTGGGCTGAGTTCGGTGGACTGTTCGCGGCGCTCGGAGTCCCTGAGGACGCCATGGTCCGCCTGGCCGAGCGGGTCCCCGCGATGGCGCGGCGACCGTACAGCCTGCTCCACGCGGACCTCCACCGGGACAACCTGATCCTTCCGTATGCTTCCGCCGCCGAAAAACCGCCCCTCATCTGCGTCGACTGGGAGCTGGCGACCTACGGCGATCCGCTGCACGACCTCGCGACGCATCTAGTGCGCATGCGGTACCCGTCCCATCAGCGGACCGAGGTGGTCGACGCCTGGGCGGAGGCGATGCAGGAGACCCGCCCCGCCGCGGTCAACGGCCTGGCCCGGGATCTGCGCAACTACCTCGCCTTCGAGCTGGCCCAGTCGGTCTACCCGGACGTGATGCGCGCCGCGCGGTCGCTGGAGGAATCCTTCACTCAGAACAGCCTGGACGAGGCGACGCTGGAGGTGCACCGGGCCCTCGAGGCGGCGGCCGTACCGCTCCGGCTCGGCAAGGTGCCGAGCAAGGAGGAGATCGAAGGCGCCCTCTTCCGGTGGCTGGCGTCGCGGAACCAGCGCGTCGGTGGGGGCCGGGACCTGATCGCCCAGGCCTTCACCTGGGAGCCGGACCGACGACTTCCCGAGCACCCCGAATTCCCGGATTCCGCCGTGACGGATGCCCTGATGGCGGAAGGGGCCGCTCCGGCGGGCCAGGTGTTCAAGGGGACCGCGCATCTGAACACGGTGGTCCGGGTGCCGGACATCGAGTTTCCCGTCGTCGTACGGCGCAGGCTGCGGGGCGTCTGCCGCCGGGAACGCAGCTTTCTCAGCGAGCACTCCGTGCTGCGGGCCATCGAGGAATCGCCCGCGCAGGTGGCGGCGCCGAGGGCGCTCGCGCTCGGTCGGGGCTATCCCGGTGACCCTTTCATCATTCACACGTATGTCGGGCCCCATGACATCGGGCGGCCCCCCAGCCACCCCGTGCACGGCCTGCTGCCCCATGAGGCCGACGGGCTCGTCCGCCAGCTTGTCGCGCTGACGGAGGTCGACTACAAACGGGTCGACCCCGCGGCCGGCGAAGGCGGGTTCCACCGCTGGCTGACCGATCAACTCCTCTTCCTTGTCAGTGAGTTGCCGAAGGAATCCCAGCAACTGGCCCGGCAGCTGGGGCTGCCCGACGCGGATGGTCTGCGGCAGAATCTGTCCCGTCACGAGGTGACCGACCGGAAGCCGGCCCTGCTGCACGGCGACCTCAACCCCTGGAACCTGGTCCGCCGCGACGACCGCCTGGCGCTGACCATCATCGACTGGGAGATGGCGGTGGTCGGGGATCCGCTCTACGACCTCGTCCGGCACATGCACCTCACCCCGACGAGGCCGGAGATCCGCGACCGGATGTTCCGGCTGTGGGAGCGCCTGTTGCCCCCGGAGTACACGTGTGACTGGCGCAAGGACTGGCGTGTGTACCGGTGGATCGAGATCGTGCGGTCCGCGTACATCGACCTCGACCGGCTGGTCACCGGAGCGAGCCTGGATGCTCCCAACGTACGCCGTGCCGTGGATTCCTACGCCATGACACTGGCTGCCGCCAAGGGCTTGCTGGGCCTGCCCGACCGCCGGACGGCGAACCCCTATCTCGCCCGCGCCCTGGTCTAGGAGGCGCCCCGGCAGGGCGTCGCGCCCTGAGGTCACCGCCGCCGCGATGCGTAGGCTCACCCCATGAGCGAGATCGGCCTGCGTGAGCGCAAGAAGCGGCGGATGTATCAGTCCGTGTCGGACATCGCCATCCGACTGTTCCTGGAGAAGGGCTTCGATGCCGTCTCCGTGGCGGAGATCGCCGCCGCGGCCGAGATCTCCAAGCCGACGCTGTTCCGGTACTTCCCGGCGAAGGAGGACCTCGTCCTGTACCGGATCGCCGATCACGAGGACGAGGCCGCGCGGGTTGTCGGTCAGGGCGAGCAGGCGCCCCTTGCCGCGCTGCGGCGGCACTTTCTGGAGGGGCTGGAGCGGGGTGATCCCATCACCGGGATGAACGACCATCCCCAGGTGGTGGCGTTCCATGCGCTGCTGTACGGGACTCCGGCCCTGGTCGCGGGGATGTACGGCCATCTGGAGCGGGCGGAGGCCGCGCTGGCCGAGGCGCTCGGCGGTGACCTGGACGCTCGGCTGGCCGCGGGGCAGATCGTGGCCGTGCGGCGGATCCTCGCGCAGGAGAACTGGCGGCGGATCAGGGGAGGGGAGCCGGTGGAGGAGGTGCGGCGGGATGCCGTCGCGGCCGCCGAGCGGGCGTTCGCGCAGTTGGAAGACGCGTTTCCGTATCTCGCCTGAGTTCGATACCTAGTAAGAAATGTTACTCGGTTGCGTTATTCCGGTCCGCTTCCTGGAATGACGTCACCCGACCCAGCCCTCCAGGACTCCCTCCACCGCGAACGCGCCCACCACGACCGCTGCCGTACCGCCCTCGCCGCCATGGTCGACGGCGCCCAGGACCATGTCGTCACCGGCGAGGACGTCTCCGCCTCCGGTGCCGACGCCGAAGTGCTCGGGTACCGGCTGCGCAGCCGGGCCAAGGAGATGCGGGAACTGCCTGAAGGACCCCTGTTCTTCGGTCGGTTGGATTTCCGGACCGACAGTGAGCACGGCGGGCAGCACTATCACATCGGGCGGTTGCGGATCACCGAGCACCCCGCCGTCCCGCCCCTCGTCGTCGACTGGCGCGCGCCCGTCTCGCGTGCCTTCTACCAGGCCAGTGGCCGTGATCCACAGGGCGTGCTGGTCCGGCGGCGGTTCGGCTGGGCGCCGGGCAGCCGCGGTGACTCCGCCGACCTGACCGGGCTGGAGGACGAGCACCTCGGGCGCGGCGAGGAGCGCGTCAGCGGCATCGTCACCCGCGAGATAGAGCGCCCCCGCGTCGGGCCCATGCGGGACATCGCGGCGACCATCCAGCCCGAGCAGGACGACCTCGTACGAGGTGATCTCGCCCGGTCGGTGTGCGTGCAGGGCGCTCCGGGGACAGGAAAGACCGCCGTCGGCCTCCATCGCGCCGCCTATCTCCTCTACACCCACCCGCAGCGCATCCGGCGCGGCGGGCTGCTCATCCTCGGACCCAACCGCACCTTCCTCTCCTACATCTCCGAAGTGCTGCCGGCCCTCGGCGAGACCGGCGTACGGCAGTCCACGCTCGTCGAGGAGATCGCCCGGCATCCGGTGAGCGGCAGGGACGAGCCGGCCGCCGCCCTCCTCAAGCACGACGCCCGGATGGCCGATGTCCTGCGGCGGGCGCTGTACGCGCGCGTGTCGGTCGAGAGCGCCGACTCCCTTGCCGTTCCGGACGGTTCGTACCGGTGGCGGGTGTCCGGCGATGAGCTCCAGCGGATCGTCGCGGGCGTGCGGGCCGAGCAGCCGCCGTACGTCATCGGACGGGAGCGGGTGCGGACGCGGATCGTGGAGCGTATTCGGGCGCAGGCGGAGCGGCGTGCGGGGGCGGTGCCGGGCGCCTGGGTGCGGAAGATCGAGCGGGCGCGGGCGATCGGCGAGTGCCTGGACGCCGTATGGCCGCGGGTGCGGCCCGAGGAGGTCGTCGCCGAACTCCTCACCGACGCCGATGCGTTGGCCGGGGCCGCCGACGGGGTGCTCGACACCCACGAGCAGAAGGCACTGCTGTGGGCGCGACCGCCGCGTTCCTGGAAGAGCGCACGCTGGTCGGCCGCCGATCTCGTCCTGCTCGACGAGGTCGCCGGGCTCATGGAGCATCCCGAGGGGTACGGCCATCTCGTCGTCGACGAGGCGCAGGACCTCTCCCCGATGGAGTGCCGGGCCATCGCCCGCCGGGCGTCCTTCGGGTCGCTGACCGTGCTCGGGGATCTCGCGCAGGGGACCACGCCGTGGGCCGCGCGGTCCTGGCCCGCGCTCCTCGCACACCTCGGAAAACCGGACGCCGCCGTGGTGCCGCTCACCACCGGGTTCCGGATGCCGCAGGCCGTCGTAGACCTGGCGAACCGGCTCCTGGCACGGCTGGATGTGGACCTGCCGCCCGCCCGATCGCTGCGTGGCGACGGGGAGTTGAGCTTTCGGGAGGCGGCGTCCGGTGATCGTCCGGGGGCAGTCGTGGACGCGGTACGGAGCGCGCTCGACCACGAAGGGTCCATCGGAGTCGTCGCCGCCGATGTGGACGTGGACCGGGTGCGGTCGGCGCTCGGTGCGGCCGGGATCGAGGATGCCCGGGTTTCCGTCGTACCCGCGAGCCTCGTCAAGGGGCTGGAGTACGACCACGTCGTCGCCGTCGAGCCCGCGACGATAGCGGAGGCGGAGGAGCGGGGCCTGCACCGGCTGTACGTCGTCCTGACCCGGGCGGTGTCGCGCCTGGAGGTGGTACACGAGCGCCGGTTGCCCTTCGAGGCCGGTCGGCAGTGCGCCCCGTAAGGGGCGCGGGGAACTGCGCGACCAGCCCCCACCGGCCCGCGCGCGCATCACGGCGTTTCCAGCGGAGCGCTCAGCAGCGGGATCAACTCCTCTTCCTCGTACGTCAGATGCTCCTCCAGCTCCGTCGCCAGCCGCTCCACCTCCGCGTGAGCGGACCCCGCGTCCGACCCGGCGGACACGGCGGCGCGCAGTTCCTCCACCAGCTCGGCGATCCGCTCGTGCTCCTCCCGCAGCCGGGCCAGGACAGGGGCGGCCTCGGGGTGCCGGTCGGCGAGGACCGGGAACATGCCCATGTCCTCGGCGGTGTGGTGGTAGTGCAGGCCGTGGCAGAAGGTGAGGCAGTTGACGCGGAGCTGGGCGCCGAGGGCGGCGCCGTCGGCCATCTCCTTGCGGATCAGGGCGAGTTCACGGCGGAAGCCGTCGTGGATGACCTTGATCGCCTCGCCGAGGGAGCCCGCCCTGATGTTCGGCGGGCCGTCCTGCTCGATCTCGTAAAGGGCGACCACCGGTATCACGCGGCCCGCCTTCTCCTGGTACGCCGCCCAGCCCGGCTCCGCCTCGACGGCCCGCGCGAAGGCCTGGTCGCGTTCCTCGCCCGCCAGGACGACGGCCCGCGCGGGATACGTGAACGCGCCGCTCTCGACGGTGACTTGGGGGTTGGCGCGGAGGTTGTGGTACCAGGCGGGGTGCCGGGAGGAGCCGCCGGCCGAGGCGATGACCAGGACGCGTTCGGCGCCGTCGGGGAGGTAGCCGAGGGGGGTGGTGTGCGGGGCGCCGGTGCGGGCGCCGGTGGTGGTCAGCAGCAGGAGGCGGGCGCCTTCGAAGTAGCCGCCGACCGCGCCGTGGTTGGCGCGGAACTCGTCGATGATCTGCTGGTTGAAGTCATTGGGCATGCGTCGGTGTTCTCACTTCTTTCTCGATCGCTGATGTCCCATGCGGATCGCATGGGCGGGAGATACGGCGAAGAAAAAGAAGCGGCGGGCCTCTCGCCCGCGCCGGCCTCACTCAGAGGCCGGGCACCCAACTCGCTCACGGCACAAGGCCGACCCGGCAGTCATGGACGGGACGTTAACCGGGGGAGAGGATGCGCGGCAAGCGCATTTGTCCGATCCTGTTGAACGATGCTCCTTTTCCTCGATGTGGACGGGACGCTGATCCCGTTCGGGGCGACCTGGCCCTACCCGGAGTACGAGGCACGGTTCGCGCTGCCGGAGGGCGCCGGCCATCCGCTGCTGCCCCGCGTCGATCCCGGGCTCGGGGCCCGGCTCACCGCGCTGGACTGCGAGTTGGTGTGGGCCACGACCTGGATGGACGACGCCAACGAGTGCCTGGCGCCCTGGCTCGGCCTGCCCCCGCTGCCGCTGGTCGACTGGCCGGGCGGTGGCGAGGGCAAGCCGCGCGGCCTGCACTGGAAGACCCGGCCGCTGGTCGCGTGGGCGGACGGGCGGCCCTTCGTCTGGGTCGACGACGAGATCACCGACGTGGACCGGGAGTGGGTGGCCGCCCATCACCCCGTACGGGCGCTGCTGCATCGTGTGGATCACCGGTACGGGCTGACCGACGCGGACTTCCGGGTGCTGCGGCGGTGGGTCAGCGGGCGGTGCGGCCCAGAAGCTCGGTGACGCGCATGAAGCTGTCCGTGCCGTGCCCTTCGGCGATGACGCGGCGGGCCAGGCCCTCGGTGACGCGCATCAGGCTCGCGTCGATGCCGTGCCCCTCGGCGGTGTGGACGATGTGCGCCATGGTGGAGGCGGCGGAGGTGATGGGGTTGATCTCGCCGGAGTAGGTGCCGTTGTCGACGTCGGCGGCGAACTCGGTGAACAGGGGCCCCTGGATCGCGCCGATGCCCTGCGCGAAGGGCGCCAGCTCACGGGCGGTGATCCCCTCGGCGCGGGCCACCGCGAGGGCGTGCGCGTAGCCCGCCATCGCCGTCCAGAAGATGTCGAGCAGGGCGATGTCGTAGGCGGCGGCGCGGCCGATGTCCTCGCCGAGGTGGGTGTGGGTGCCGCCCAGGGCGGAGAGGGTGGGCTGGTGCTCGTCGTAGAGCTCCTTCGGGCCGCTGAGGATGAAGACGCCCTCGGGCGTTCCGATGTCCGGCGTGGCGGTCATGATCGCGCCGTCCAGGTACCGGATGCCGTGCGCGGCGGCCCACTCCGCCGTGTCCCGGGCGCGGGCCGGCGTGTCGGCGGTGAGATTCACGACGGTACGGCCCTTGAGGGCGGCGGCGACGGCGTCCTCGCGGAGGATCGTGTCGGAGGCGTCGTAGTTCACCACGCAGACCACGGTGAGCGGGCTCGCGGCCACCGCCTCTTCCGCCGACCCGGCCGCCGACGCCCCGCGCTCGACCAGCTCCCGTTCCCTGCCCGGGGTGCGATTCCATACGGTGGTCCGCAGACCGGCGTCGACGAAGGCACCGGCCAGGGCCCGGCCCATCGGACCCAGACCGAGGACGGTGACGGCGGACTGGTCGTCGTATGTAGACATGCTTCAACTCCCGTAAAATGTGCGGTAATTGATGACAAAGGGGGCGAGGATGACGCGCAGCCGTGCTCAGGACACGAATGTGTGCGGAGTGACCGCCGCGATCGCGGTGATCGACGGCAAGTGGAAGCCGACCCTGCTGTGGCTGCTGGAATCAGGCCCGCAGCGGCCCGGCGAACTGCGGCGCCGGCTGCCCGGGCTCACCGAGAAGGTGCTGACCCAGGCGCTGCGCGAGATGGAGGCGGACGGTCTGGTGCACCGGGAGGTGCACGACGTACTCCCGCTGAAGACGGTCTACTCCCTGACGGACTTCGGCCGTGAACTCTCCGAACTCCTCGCTCCCCTCTCCGACTGGGGCCACCGCCGCCTGGACCGGCTCCGCGCCTCCTGACCTCGCGACTTCAGCCTCGCCCGAGGGCCGCGCGCTGCCAAGTACCCACTTTTTTGTGGGTACTCCGGGACAGGGTGGGAGGGGCCTCTCCGGTACGCCGACGCTAGTACGCGGGGTTACTCCCGCTGTCGGACGACCTCGCCGTCCCCGCCCGGCACCGTGTTTCACATGAACCAGAGCCTGAAGCTGAGCCGTCCCGCACGCCGGGCTTCCGTCGTCGTCCATGTCGTCGCCTCGGCGAGCTGGCTCGGGCTCACGCTCGGGCTGCTCGCGCTGGCGGTCACCGCGATCACCACCGGGTCCGCGGTGACCGCCGAGGCATCCGTCCGGGCCATGAAGCTGTTCGCCGACTGGCTGCTGCTTCCCGCCGCGTTCCTCACGCTCCTCACCGGCCTGCTGCTGTCCCTGGGCACCCAGTGGGGGCTCGCACGGCACCGCTGGGTCTACGTCAAGTTCTGGCTCACCCTGGCCACGATCACCGCCACCGCCTTCGCCCTGCGCCCCGGCCTGGGCGCCACGGTCACGGCAGTCGCCGAGACCGGGTCCGTGCCCGACACCACCGACATCGTGATGGGGCCGATCGTCTCCCTGTCCGCCTACGTCTTCATGACCGTGATCTCGATCCTGAAGCCGTGGGGTCTGACCAAGCGCGGCCGGAATGCGCGGGCGGCCGTCCGGCCTCCGGTGAGCGCCGAGCGGGCTCGCCAGGCTGCCTAGTGCGGTGTTCCTCAAACGGTGCAGACATCTCGGCGCTGCGGTAGGTCCCCGCGCCCTCCCGCGCCCGCGCGTGCGGGAGGGCGCGGTTGCGGACGCCGGAGAGGAGCTCGTGCAGGCCGAGGCCCTCGGGGTGGCGGCGTACCGCCCTCGCGTAGGCGCCGATCACAGCCAGGCAGGCGGCCGGGGACAGCAGCAGGACGAGCCCGGCGACCGGATCCGCGGCCAGGCTGTAGGCCACGTCCCGGTAGCCGACCTGGCCCGCGATCTCGATGAGCGCGGAGGCGTCGGCAGGGGAGGCCGCGTAGTCGGGAAGGATCGCCCCCGCGGCGAGCCATACGACCGCGAACGGCGGACCCAGCAGCGCGGCGCGCAGGACGAGCCGGGCGGGCCCTGGCCGTCCGCCGTCGGCCGTGACCAGGTGCAGCAGCAGTACGTGCTTGCCCGGCGTCGCGCCCGTTAGCCACGGTACGACGACGAACCACAGTCCGAGGACGACCGGTGGCACCCACAGCACGGTCTCCGCACCGAGCACGACGTACGCGACGCCCGCGACGCCGCTGGTGAGCAGGCCGACGCCCGTCACGTCCAGCAGCAGCGCGACCAGGCGGCGGCCGAAGGGGACCTTGCCGGTGGCGAGCGGGGCGAGCGCGCGGTCGTCCAGGCTGTCCAGGTCGGGCAGGGCCCGGGCAAGAGGTCCGGTGGCCGCCCAGCCGAGGGCCGCGCCCGCCGTGTTGACGATGAGATCGTCGACGGCGAAGAGGCGGTACGGGCACGCGTAGAGACCCCACAGCCCGCTGTACTGGGTCAGTTCGAGGCACAGCGATCCCGCGAATCCGGTGATCGTGGCCGCGGCGAGCCCGCGCCGGAAGTGGATCCTTACGAACGCTCCGAGCGGCAGCAGCAGGAGCAGGTTGAACGCGGTCTGCCAGACGGCCGAGTTGTGCAGCACGAGCGCGTCGAGCGTGACGCGGTGGTGGGCCTCCTTCCAGATGTCGGCGAAGGCGGTGCCTGGCGTCAACTGCGGCTCACGGAAGGACGGGTATGCCGCGCAGACGTCCACCGACGGCGATGGCAGCGGCACGACCGTCATGCAGAAGGCGGAGAGCGCGTAGTACGCGCCGCCGTACACCGACAGCACCCGCCAGCGGGTCATGACGCCGTGCCGCCGGTAGAGGACGATCGCCGTCGGCACGAACGTCAGTAAGGCGATCGCCGGGAAGAGCAGCGCTGCCGTGCGGATCGACAGCAGGTAGGTCTCCGTCATGGCGCGCACTATACACAGCGTCTATACGCCGTGTGTATAGAGGCTTTCCGGGCCGCCGCAGGGGTAGATACGGGCGCTGCTCCCCTCCTCCCCTCCGGCCCCTCTCACTTTCCGACGGTCAGCGGGTCCCGTTCACGGCAAGAGCGCCCGAGCCGGCCGAAGCCGACCCGGGCGTCCAACCAACACACGTGTACAGAGGCCTACTTGACGGTCCGATAGGCCCGGTGGATCGTCTGCTTCAGGGTGTTGCCGGCCGCGTCCGTGAGCGTCACGCGCAGAGAGACCGCGCCCGCCTTCGCCGGGTGACGCAGGTCGAGGCGCTTGCCGTTCGACCGCCTTCGCCGGGTGCCAGGTCCGGCCGTCGTCGTACGAGACGGAGAAGGCCAACTTGCGGGCGGTGCGCGCGGTGGCCGCGCCCTCGACCGTGAACGGGACAGAGAAACGCGTACCCGCCTTGGCCGTGCTCTCCGTGGACAGCCGGGGCGTGAAGCGGACCACCGACAGCGGCAGCCGCTGCTCGACACCGGTGACGTGCGCGGAGGTGAAGGTCCACTCGGCGGTGACCCGGGTGCTGACCGAGGACAGCGTGGTGGGGCGGGAGACGTCCGTGGTGAGACGGAACGAGCGCTTGGCAGCGGGGAGTTCGTACGAGACGCCGGTCAGCGGCGTGTCCACGGCGAAGACCTGCGTGCCGCCCGCGTACAGGGTGCTCCTGGCCCTGCTGTACGGGGAGTCGCCGATATGGCCGGCGCCGTCGGAGAAGAGGGGGAGGTAGGCGAGGAAGGTGTCGCCGACGCGGACCGCGCCGGGGCGGTCCGCGCCGTCCGTCAGCGGGCCGGTGAGGTGCGGGCCGAAGACGCCGGTGTTGAAGCGCTCGGTGTACTGCCTGCCCGCGCTGTACGAACGGGGCTTCGCGACCCACTGGCGGGCCTCCCACACCGGTTCGCCGTCCGCGCCCTTGCCTCCGATCTGCGCGACGGAGTACCGCCACCGCACGCCCGGCAGGACGTACTCGGTGAAAGCGCCCGGCAGCGAGCGCGTGTCGGGGTTGAAGTCGACCGACTGGCCGACCGGAGTCATCGGCGCGGCGACGAACGTCGCCGTCTTGCCCCTGGCGGGCGCACCGGCGGCGAACGTGACCTTGGCGAACTGCCCGCGCTTCAGGTTCGCGGTGAAGCCCGACAGGTCGCCGGTACGGTTCCAGGTCGGCCGGTAGTGCGTACTGCCGCGCGTCCAGGTGCCGTTGTACTGCGCGAACGCCTCGCCCGCCGGAAGCCGGGCCCCGAACTGACCGACGCGCAGCCTGCCGAAGTCGCCCATGGTGTACGTGGAGAAGTACCGGTCCCCGCCGATTTCGAACCCGTAGTTGAGGGTGGCGTCGGTGTGCTTGGCCCTGCTGTCCGGCACGGTGATCCGGACCGGCTTGGCCTCGCGGGCGTCCATGACGAGGGTGGTGTCACGGGTGAGGGAGAACTTCGGGTTGAGGAGGAGGGCCAGCTCGTTGGAGTCGGCGTCGGGGGTCGCGCCCGTGTCGATCCGGCCTTCGAGGCTGTAACGCCCCTTGGGCAGCCGTACGGTGAACTCGCCGTCCGTGTCGTCGGAGTAGATCTGCCCGATCTCGTTGTCCAGGCCCTTCACCTCGGTCTCCGAACGCCTGGCGGGCTTGCCCTGCAGGTCGAGATGCTTGACCGTCAGGTCGTACGACTCGATCTCGCGGTGTACGCCGATGCCGGTCCGTACGGTCGTACCCGCGCCGTCCGTCGCGGTGAGCACGCCGCCGAAGGAGCCGTCGGCCGTGCCCGCGCGGCTGTCGGCGGTGACCTGGGCGGTCGCGGTGGCGCCCGCCGGAACCGTGAGCTGCTTCGGTGAGACCTCGAACATGCCCTCGGCGGCGGGCTTTCCGTCCTCGCCGTACGCCTCGGTGCTCAGGTCGAGGGTGAGGGGGCGGTCGCCGTCGTTGCGGTAGGTGACCGTCTTCGTGGCCGGCTGGTCGTCGGTGTGCGGCCACTGCTGGGCGGGGAAGCCGAGGGTGGCCGGGTTGGTGGTGAGCTGCTGGTCGAGGGCTCGCGTGAGGTCCGTACGGCCCGTGCCCTGCGCGAACGCCGAGACACCGGCGGTCGGCTTGGCGGATGCGGTGAGCGCGGCCTTGATGCGCTCACCGGTCCAGTCGGGGTGGCGCTGGGCGAGGATCGCGGCGGCGCCCGCGACATGCGGGGTCGCCATCGACGTACCGCTCATCGAGACGTAGCCGTCGGCGGCCGGGTCGCCCTCCGTGCCCTCGGCGGCCTTCGCGGCGACGATGTCGACGCCGGGGGCGGTGAGGTCGGGCTTGAGGGAACCGTCCGCCGTCGGGCCGCGGCTGGAGAAATCGGCCATCGCGTCGGTGCGGTCCACCGCGCCCACGGTGAGCGCGGCGGCGGCGCTGCCCGGCGAACCGACGGTGCCGGCGGCGGGGCCATCGTTGCCGGCGGCGATCACGAAGAGGGCGCCGGAGGCGGCGGACAGCTCGTCCACCGCCTGTTCGAGGGGGTCGTCACCGGGGCTGTCGGGGCCGCCCAGGCTCAGGTTGACCACCTCGGCGCCCTGCGCGACGGCCCACTGCGCACCGGCGATGACGCCGGACTCCTCGCCGAAGCCCTCGTCGTCGAGCACCTTGCCGCTGATCAGCCGGGCACCCGGCGCGACCCCCTTGTACTTCCCCCGGAGTGCGCGCCGGACCCCGCGACCGTGGACGCCACATGCGTGCCGTGACCCACCCGGTCGACGGTGTCCGCCGCCTCGGAGAAGTTCTTCGCCGCGTCGATACGGCCCTTCAGATTCGGGTGCGTGCCGTCGACCCCGGTGTCCAGCACGGCGACCTTGACGCCCGTGCCGTCGTACCCGGCCGCCCAGGCCTCGGGGGCGCCGATCTGGGCGGTGCTCCGGTCGAGGGCCGCCTCGACCTTCCCGTCGAGCCAGATCTTCTCGACCCGGTCGGCGGCGGCCGACCTCTCCCGCGCCGTCCCCCCGCTGCCGGTGAGCGTCTCCCACAGGTCGGCACCCTCGGACTTACGGGCCTTCAGCGCGTCCCCGTTGACGCTGGACAGGTCCCGGCTGACCCGGGCGCCGGCGGCGGACAGCGTGCTCGGCGTGAGGGTGCGGCCCTTGACGTACGTCACGATCAGCGGGAGGTCGGGGCGGGCCGCGTCGTCGTAACCCCACTTGACCAGCTGCGTCACGTCGAACAGCCGCCGGTCGGCGGTGCCGTTCGCGAGGAGCCGCTCGGCGTCACGCGGGACGACGTAGGTGCGGTCGGCGCTCCGCGCTATGCGGAAGGCGGTGCCTTCCCGACCCTTGCCGGGCCGCACACCGGTGACCTGTCCGGTGGCGTCCAGCGTGACCCGGTCACCGGTGACGAGGGTGACTGTCCTGGTCTTGCCGAGGGCACCTGCCGTACCTGCCGTACCTGCCGTACCGCCGGCGGACTGTGCGGCCCCGGATTCCGGGGCACCGAGCAGGGCCGCGGTAAGGGCGGCGGCGACGAGCGCGGCGAGAGCGGAAGCCTCACTCGCTCGCCTCTTACGGTGCTTCAAGGCATGCCTTTCTCTCCGGACCTTCGGGCATGGCGAAGCAGCCCGGCGGACGGGACAAGGAAACAGAGGGGGAAAGAGGCGCCCCTTCGCAAAGGGGCGCGGGGCGTACGAACTCAGACGAGCCGCTTACGACCCCAGAAGAAGAGGAACGCCACGACACCGGCGGTCAGGGCGAACAGAATCGACGCCCCGAACCACTGCATGGCGTTCATCTGCGACATCGGGAGGTAGTCCACCGACCAGCCCACGACATCGGCCTTGTCCAGGCACACCTGCCGTGCCGCGTCGGTCTGCGACTCCGAACAGGTGCCCCAGCTCACCAGATCCCCGCTGCCGGTGACATACGACTGATCGATTTCGTAGGCGCCGTGGGGGAGCGACGGGTACGCGTTCTCGCCTGTGACACCCTTGTTCGTCGTGACCGTGACGACGTTGCCGAGCGACATCTGGAAGTAGCCCCAGACAAGCTGGAGGACGACGGTGAAACCGAAGGTGACCACCATGGCCGTCAGCGTGCGTCGCAGCACCACCCCGATCGCCACCCCGCCGAAGACGGAGAAGAGGGTGAGGGCGACAGGCACTGGACCCGTCGTGTTGAACGCGGCGCCCGAGATCCAGTCCATGACCGTGATCTCGGACTTGACGGGGTTCCACCACCAGCCGAACACCGCCGACAACACGCCCGTGCTCACCACGACCACCAGTCCGGCCAGCGCCAGCTTCGTGGCGAGCCAGCGGGTCCGGCTCATGGACTGGGCGGCGACCAGCTTGGAGGTGCCGTTCTCCAGGTCGCCCGCGATGAGCGGGGCGCCGAGGAAGACACCGAGCAGGATGGGTATCGCCTGGAGACCCGTGGAGACGAAGGAGAACGCGTCGTCGTACTGCTCGAAGCTGCCGTCCGCCTCGTCGAGGCTCTTGCCGGGATAGCCGTAACCGTCGAGGAAGTCGACCAGCTGGCCGCGCTGGTAGACGATCCAGGCCACGGAGAGCGCGGTGGCGGCGAGGATCGTCCAGAACGCGGCCCGGTGCTGGCGCCAGACCAGCCAGGTCATACCGCTGAGTCGGGGGCGCCGGTTGGCCTCCGTGGTGGTCGCGTTCATGGTCCCGTTCTTGCCGTCGCTCGTGGAGCCGGTCGAGGTGCTGGTCGAGCCGCGGGTGAAAGTGCTCATGCCGCCACCGCCCCGGTGCCGAACCCCTGGCCGTGGACCTGGGCGGTGGGGGTGATCAGCGGTGGTGCGTCGGGTGAGCGGAGATAGGCGAGCAGGAGTTCCTCCATGTTCGGGGCGTTTATGTCCCAGGGGCCGGTGACCGGGCCGTCGGGGCGGATGAGCGCGGTGAACTGCCGTCCGCTGGTCCGGGACTCGACGAGGGTGTGGCCCCCGAGGGCGAGGGCGGGAGGCATGCCGTCACCCTCCTTGGCGCCCGTGACCAGGGTGTGCACGGACATCAGCTCGTCCACGTCACCGGCGAGGCGCACTCCGCCGCCGGAGACGACAACGAGGTAGTCGCACACGTTCTCCAGTTCGGCGAGGACGTGGGTGGACATCAGCACGGTGGTTCCGCGCTCGGCGGCCTCGGCTAGGAGGGTGCCCATGATCTCGTGGCGCACGACCGGGTCGAGGTCCGACATCGGCTCGTCGAGCATCAGCAGGTCGGGGCTCTTTCCGAAGGCGAGGGCGATGGCGACGCGGGTGCGCTGGCCTCCGGAGAGGGTGCTGATCTTCGCGTCGAAGGGCACGTTGCCCGCGCGGATGATGCCCTCGGCGGCGCGCTGGTCCCAGCCGGGGTTCAGCTCCCGGCCCAGACGCAGGGTCTCCGCCACGGTAAAGCGGCGGAACAGGGGCTTCTCCTGGGCGAGGAACGCTGTGCGCCGACCGGACTCCACCGAGCCAGGAGCCTCACCGAACAGGCTGATCGAGCCGTTCGTCGGCTGCAGGACATGGGCCGCGATGCTCAGCAGCGTGGTCTTGCCCGCCCCGTTGGGTCCCACCAGGCCGCAGATCCGTCCCGCCGGGAGCCGGAAGGAGCAGTCCCGCAACGCCCAGCCCCGCCGGTAGCGCATCCCCAGCCCGTACGCCTCGATCGCCGGTTCCCCCGCGTACATACCTTCACTCACCTGTGCTCCTAGTTGTCGTGGCCCCCGTGGACCCCGTTGTCGTGGACCCCGTTGCCGCCACGTTCCCGGCGGCGTACTGCTTCTCCATCGCCGACGCGACCAGCGCGGCCACGTCCTCCTGCTCCAGACCGGCCCCGGCCGCCTTCGACATCCACGCCACCAGCTCCACGTACAGCGGCGAGTCGGTGCCCGTCTCGGGGCGGCCCAGCGTGCGGCGTACGAAGGTGCCCTGGCCCGGTCGCGGTTCGACCAGGCCCTCGCGCTCCAGCTCGCGGTACGCCTTGAGGGTGGTGTTCGGGTTGACCGTGCTGGTCGCGGCGACCTCCTTGGCGGTGGGCAGCCGGTCACCCGGCACGAGTACGCCCAGCCGGAGGGCCTGCTTGGTCTGCTGCACGATCTGCTGGAAGGCGGGGACCCCGCTCCGCCTGTCGATGCGGTACTCCACGATCACCACCATCATTCCACTATCTGATTAGTGGAATGATGATGGAGGGGTGTGAGGGCGCTTGTCAATGCCGACCGGGGACGAGGAGAAGCGGGCGGGAGGCTGCTTTCGCTGGTTGCTGATGGTCGCCCAGAGCGTGCCTGACGCCGTGATCACGGAGTAATCGCGAGCAGTCACACGGCCGAACGGGCGTGGTGTGGCGCACTTTTGCAAGCGGGTGCTTGCAATAGTTAGCGGGGGTGGTGCAAGGTGGGGACATGGCATCGCTCAACGTCGGCAATCTCGGTGAGTACCTGCGCGAGCAGCGGCGCAATGCGCAGCTGTCGCTCAGGCAGCTCGCCGACGCCGCCGGGGTGTCCAATCCGTATCTGAGCCAGATCGAGCGCGGGCTGCGCAAGCCGAGCGCGGAGGTGCTGCAGCAGGTCGCCAAGGCGCTGCGGATCTCCGCCGAGACGCTGTACGTGCGGGCCGGGATCCTCGACGCCGAGCGGGACCGGGACGAGGTGGAGACCCGTGCGGTCATCCTCGCCGATCCCACGCTGAACGAGCGGCAGAAGCAGGTGCTGCTCCAGGTCTACGAGTCCTTCCGCAAGGAGAACGGGTTCGAGACCGGCACCACGGTGGAGGAAGGCCGCGACGAGGCGGCCGGCGCGGTCCCTCAGGACATGGACGCGGACCTCCAGGACATAGCGGACGACGACGTGCAGGATGACGACGCCCCGCACGGTGACACCGCCGTACGCGGCACCCGCAAGGCCGGCGGCAGCGACGCCGCCCCGCAGCAGTCGGCGGGCTGACGTGACCCAGCACCACGCCGACTGACCCGCGGGACCCAAAACCCTCAAGCACGCGACCCGGGAGGACCATCACCATGGCCATCACCGACGACCTCCGTAAGACCCTCAGCGACCCGACCCCGCTCTACTTCGCCGCCGGCACCGCCGACCTGGCCCTCCAGCAGGCCAAGAAGGTGCCCTCCCTGGTGGAGCAGCTGCGCTCCGAGGCGCCGGCCCGTATCGAGGCCGTACGCAACACCGACCCGAAGTCCGTCCAGGAGCAGGCCACCACCCGCGCCAAGGAGGTCGGCGCCAAGGTCAAGGGCACGCAGGAGAACGTCCAGACCAAGGTCAACGAGTTCATCGGCTCGCTGGACGCCGACATCAAGAAGCTCGGCAGCACCCTCGACGCCGACCTGAAGAAGCTCGGCGAGACCGCCCAGGACATCGCGCTGCGCTCGGTCGGCGTCGCCGCCGAGTACGCCGTCAAGGCCCGCGAGACCTACGAGAAGGTCGCCGAACACGGCGAGCAGGCCGTGAAGACCTGGCGCGGCGAGGCCGCCGAGGAGATCGAGGAGCTCGCCGTCGCGGTCGAGCCCAAGGCCGAGCCGGTCGAGGTCAAGGAAGCCGGCCAGCCCAAGGCCGACGAGAAGCCCGCCGAGGCCAAGGCCGAGCCGGCCCCGGCGAAGAAGCCCGCCGCGAAGAAGGCTCCGGCCGCCCGCAAGACCACGGCCAAGAAGACGACGCCGCCGGCCAAGTAAGGCAGGCGGAGAAGACGGACGGGTCGTAACGGGTCGGGCACTCCTGGAGTGCTCGGCCCGTTCTGCGGGTAGCGGCTTTCCGGTTGCGGGTACGGTGACCGCGTAGGGACTAACCGATTCGGGTGGTGGACGTTGTGCTGATGCAGGGGTTCGCAGGGTTCATGTGGCTGCTGAGCGTCGCCCTGATCCTTTTCAGCGGCTTCGCTCTCTTCGACGCCGTCACGCGCCGCGAGGACGCCTACCGCGCGGCCGACAAGCAGACCAAGCCGTTCTGGCTGATCATCCTCGGGATCGCCTTCGTGGTGAACCTGATCTTCAACATCCTGTCGTTCCTGCCGATCATCGGCCTCATCGCCACGATCGTGTACATGGTCGACGTCCGCCCGGCAATCCGCAGCCTCCCCGGAGGCGGCCGCCCGAGGAGGGGCTCAAGCAGCGACGGCCCGTACGGCCCGTACAACGGCGGCCGCTGAATAGCTCCGGGGGAGTGAGCGCCCCGTCAGGGGCGCGGGGAACTGCGCGACCAGCCACAACGGACCGATAGACGGCGTACCAGCGGAGCTGAACGGCGAGTCCCCGCTCACCCCGCCCGGTCGAGCAGCAACACCGCCACGTCGTCAGTCAACTCGCCCCCATTGAGCGCCCGCACCTCATTGACGACCGCCCGCAACAACGCCTCCCCACCCAACCCCTCGGACAGCTGCCGACGGACAAGCGACACCATCCCGTCCTGACCGAGCCGCTCCCGCCCCTCACCGACATGCCCCTCGATCAGCCCGTCGGTGTAGAGCATCAGGCTCCACTCCCGCCCCAGCTCCACCTGCGTCCGCGGCCACCGCGCACCGGGCAGCAGCCCGATCGCCGGCCCGTTGTTGTCATGCGGCAGCAACCGCGCGGGCCGCCCCGGCCGAGCGACCAGCGGCGCCGGATGCCCCGCAAGGCACAGCCCCGCCCGCCGCCCGTCCGGCGCGATATCCACCGTGCACAGCGTCGCGAAGATCTCCTCGTCGGCGCGCTCATGCTCCAGCACCTGCTGCAACGTGCCGAGCAGCTCATCCCCGCACAGCCCCGCCAGGGTCAGCGCCCGCCAGGCGATCCGCAGCTCCACGCCGAGCGCCGCCTCATCCGGGCCATGCCCGCAGACGTCGCCGATCATGGCGTGCACCGTGCCGTCCGGCGTGCGGACGACGTCGTAGAAGTCACCGCCGAGCAGCGCCCGCGAGCGCCCCGGGCGGTATCGCGCGGCGAACCGCAGCGAGGAGCCCTCCAGCAGCGGCGTCGGCAGCAGGCCGCGTTCCAGGCGCCGGTTCTCCTGCGCCCGCATCCGGCCCTCGGCGAGCCGCCGCTCGGCCGTGTCGGAACGTTTCCGCTCCACGGCGTACCGGATCGCCCGGCTCAGCAGCCGGCCGTCCAGTTCATCCCGGAAGAGGTAGTCCTGCGCGCCCACACGGACCGCCTCGGTGGCGCGCTCGGTGTCGCCGGACGCGGTCAGCGCGAGAACGGCGTGCCGGGGCGCGAGCTCGAGGACGTGCTTGAGTACGGCCAGCTCGTCCTCGTCATCGGCCCGGCCGGGCGCGGGCAGCGCGAGGTCGAGCAGGATGCAGTGGACGTCGTCGGTCAGCAGCCGCTCGGCCTCGGTGAGATTGCGGGCCGTGCGGATGCGGATCGGCTTGCCGGAGGAATCGAGCAGTTCGGGCACGATCGGCGAGCCGCCGGGATCGTCCTCGATCACCAGCAGGGTCAGGTTCGCGGCACTGCCGCTCGAGTTGTCGACCGGCTCTGCCGTGCGCGGGGCCTCTTGCTTGGAGGGGCCGCGCACTGTGGACGCGGCCGGCGCCTGACCACTTTCCACGGCCGGGACTGCTCTCTGCCGCGGTACGGGTACGGGCATTGTGTTGGGTTCCTTCCCTCCCCCCGAGGGCATGGCCGGGGGACGAGGAAGTCCTCCCACCGACCGGGACCATAGCGGTTGTCGACGCCGTAAAGGAATGGTGTGACGCACGCCGCTCGGCACTCGGCCGCTGTCATATGCCGCTTTCCGTACCGCAGTTGGACAGGGCGACCACGAGACGGGGATGACGAAGGTCACGTCCGCGGATGTTTGAACGGCCGTGCCGGGTGGGCCAGATCACGTGGTGCGAGTCACGAAACGGACGGACTGTTACACATCCGTACGTACGTGAGCGGCGAGGGACTTGCCCGACGAAACCTCACGCCCCCGGCCGCACCACCCCGAGTATCGGCATCGACCCGGCGCCCGCGATCGTCACCGTCCGCCCCGGCCGCGGGGCGTGGACGATCGCGCCGTCGCCGATGTACATCGCGACATGGCTGGCGTCGTCGAAGTAGATGATGAGGTCGCCGGGGAGCATGTCCTTGACGTCGACCGACTTCAGCTGCTTCCACTGCTCCTGCGAGGTGCGCGGAATCACATCGCCGGCCGCGAGCCAGGCCTGTGAGGTGAGGCCCGAGCAGTCGTACGTCTGAGGGCCCTCGGCGCCCCACTCGTACGGCTTTCCGACCTGGGCCGTCGCGTACGCGACCGCCTTCTTGCCCGCCGCGGTGGCCTTGCCCTGCACGTCGTCGAGGACGCCGGTGTCGAGCCAGGCGGTCTGCGCCTCGTACGCCGCCTGGCGCTCCAGCTCGGCGAGGCGCTTCTTCTCGTCCTTCTCCAGCTCGGACTCGAGCTTCTCGGCCGCCGCGATCTGCTTCTTGATCTTCTTCTGGGCGGTCGCCTTGGCCTTGCGGTTGGCCTCCAGCTTCTTCCACTGGGCGGAGGCGTCCTTGGCGTACTGCTCCAAGTCCTGCTGGGTGCGGGTCATTTCCTGGATCAGGGCCTTGGTGGCGCGCTCGCCCTGCAGTACACGGCCCGCGCCGTCGAGGAACTGCTGAGGGTTGTCACTGAGCATCAAATGCGCCTCGTCCGGCAGCCCGCCGCTGCGGTACTGGGCGCGGGCCGCCGCGCCGGCGCGCTTCTTGAGGTCGTCCAGCCTCGCCTGGCCCTGGACGATCTTGTTGGCCAGGCCGACGATCTCCGCGGACTGCTGCTTGGCCTTCTCCTCCGCGGCGTTGTACGCGTCCGTGGCGGCGGCGGCCTCGCGGTAGAGCCTGTCGATCTTCTCGCGGACGACCTCAAGCTCCGCGTTCGTGACGGGAGTCGAGGAAGCGGACGCGGACGCCGGGGGAGTCGGCGTGGGGGTCGGTGCGGCGAATGCCATGCTGGGTGCTGCCGCCAGCACGGTGACCGCACAGACCACGGTCACGGCCGCCGAGATCAGGCCCCGCTTGCCCGTACCCATACCACTGCCCCCAAACTGATTTACCGTCAGTAACTTACGGACACCCGGGGGATCGTGCCACGAGAGGGCACAAAACGACAGAGGCAAGGACTCTCTCCCCCCGTTCAACCGCTGCTACGACGATCTCCCCGCCTTTGAGACGAACCACTCCCGGAGATCGTTCCCGCTCGTCCGGCCGCGCGGGGAAACGAGAGGGAAACCTGTCCGGTCCTGTGCCCCAAGCCGTCAGGTCCCGCACCCCGGAACCGTCAGAACCTGGGCGCCAACGCCGCCCAGCGCACGGTCACTTCACCCTGCCGCCAGCGCACCGGCCCGTCCGTCACCGGCCAGTCGGCGGTCAGATCCCGGACCGCGCGCATCCAGCGCTGGCGGGCGCCGTAGGAGGCGTAGGGCGCGGCAGCCGCCCAGGCGCGGTCGAAGTCGCGCAGGAAGGCATGGACCGGTTCGCCGGGGACATTGCGGTGGATGAGCGCTTTCGGGAGGCGCTCGGCGAGGTCCGACGGCCGCTCCAGGGAGCCGAGTCGGGTCGCGAACGTCACCGTGCGCGGCCCCTCCGGACCGAGCGCCACCCACACATGCCGCCGCCCGATCTCGTCGCAGGTGCCTTCGACGAGCAGTCCGCCGCCCGAGCCGTTCGCCCGGGGCGCGAGCCGGGCGCACAGCCGCTCCCAGACCCCCGCGACCTCGTCCTCGTCGTACTGGCGCAGCACGTTGGCGGCGCGGACGAGCAACGGCCGCTGAGGGATGGGAATTTCGAACCCGCCGTGCCGGAACACCAGCCCCTCGCGCTCGTACGGCCGTGCCGCCGCGACCCGCGCCGGTTCGATCTCGACGCCGACGACCCGCGCGCGTGGGGCGACCGTACGGAGGCGGCCGAGCAGTTCGACGGCCGTCCAGGGGGCCGCGCCGTAGCCGAGGTCGACCGCGACGGCGTCGGCGCTGCGGCGCAGTGCGGCACCGTGCGTGGCCGCGATCCAGCGGTCCATGCGGCGGAGCCGGTTCGGGTTGGTGGTCCCGCGCGTCACTGTTCCCACGATGGGGGTCCCCCCGCTCGAGCGAAGTCGAGAGTGGGGGAGGGCCGTCGCGCGGGAGGTCATAGCTACGAGGGTATGTGAACGCACATCGACCTCGAACGGTTGAGCGACCACCGGTAATGATTCGGCAAAGAACCCGGAACAGGAAATGGAGTGCCATCGTCCGGTGTTCCTCCTCTGGAGGGCCCGCACGTCCTCCCGAAGGCATGCCCGGAACAAGGAGGAACGCCACGTGAGCCAGTACGTCAGCAGGCTCGGACGGCGCTCCCCGGCCGCGCACCCGCGGCTGCGGCTGCACCGCCGTCCCCGCCGTGTCGCGATGCTCTCCGTGCACACCTCACCGCTCCACCAGCCGGGCACCGGCGACGCCGGCGGCATGAACGTCTACATCGTGGAGCTGGCGCAGCGCCTCGCAGCCATCAACATCGAGGTGGAGATCTTCACGCGCGCCACCACCGCCGCCCTCCCCCCGACCGTCGAACTCGCCCCCGGCGTCCTCGTCCGCCATGTCGACGCGGGCCCCTACGAAGGCCTCGCCAAGGAAGACCTCCCGGCCCAGCTGTGCGCCTTCACCCACGGCGTCATGCAGGCCTGGGCCGGCCACCGCCCCGGCTACTACGACCTCGTGCACTCGCACTACTGGCTCTCCGGCCATGTCGGCTGGCTCGCCGCCCAGCGCTGGGGCGTCCCCCTGGTGCACGCCATGCACACCATGGCCAAGGTCAAGAACGCCAACCTGGCCGACGGCGACACCCCCGAGCCCGCCGCCCGCGTCATCGGCGAGACCCAGATCGTCACCGCGGCCGACCGGCTCATCGCCAACACCGCGGAAGAGGCCGAGGAGCTGGTACGGCACTACGCCGCCGAGCGCGGCAAGGTCGCCGTGGTCCACCCCGGCGTCAACCTCGAACGCTTCAGCCCGGCCGGTGGCCGCGCCGCCGCCCGCGCCCGCCTCGGCCTCCCGCAGGACGCCCTGATCCCGCTCTTCGCGGGCCGCATCCAGCCCTTGAAGGCCCCCGACGTACTGCTGCGCGCGGTCGCCGTCCTTCTCGACGAGCGCCCCGAGCTGCGCTCCCGCATCCTCGTCCCCGTCGTCGGCGGCCCCAGCGGCAGCGGGCTCGCCAAGCCGGAGGGCCTGCAGAAGCTGGCCGCCCGGCTCGGGATCGCGGATGTCGTACGGTTCCGCCCGCCCGTCGGCCAGGACCAGCTCGCGGACTGGTTCCGGGCTGCCTCCGTGCTGGTCATGCCGTCCTACAGCGAGTCCTTCGGCCTGGTCGCCATCGAGGCGCAGGCGGCGGGCACGCCGGTGCTCGCGGCAGCGGTCGGCGGCCTTCCGGTGGCGGTACAGGACGGACGTACCGGATTCCTCGTCCAGGGACACAACCCCGTCGACTACGCGCGCGTGCTGGGCGATTTCGCCGACGACCCCGCGCTGTCGGGACGCATGGGCGCGGCAGCCGCCCGGCACGCGCAGTTCTTCGGCTGGGACACCGCGGCGGCCGCCACGGCGGACGTCTACACGGCGGCGACCCAGTCGTACCGCCGTCGCGTACGCTCCCACCATGGCTGAGGTACCGAAGGCAGCGCAGGTCATCGAGGGTTTCCTGAAAGACGCCGAACTCGAGTGGGAGAGCCCCGAGCCCGGCAACTACGTCGTGAAACTCCCCGGCACCCGCAAGCTCTCCACGACCGTCTCCCTCCTCGTCGGCCGCCACTCCCTCTCCCTCAACGCCTTCGTCGTCCGCCACCCCGACGAGAACGAGGGCGGCGTCCACCGCTGGCTCCTGGAGCGCAACCTCAAGCTGTACGGCGTCAGTTACGCCGTCGACCCGCTCGGCGACATCTACGTCACCGCCAAGCTCCCCCTCTCCGCCGTCACCCCGGACGAGGTCGACCGGCTGCTCGGCCAGGTCCTGGAGGCGGCGGACGGCTCTTTCAACACCCTCCTGGAGCTCGGTTTCGCGTCCGCGATCCGCAAGGAGTACGAGTGGCGGGTGTCGCGCGGCGAGTCGACCCGCAATCTGGATGCGTTCATGCATCTGATCCAGCGACCCACTGACTGATCTCAAGGTCCGGACTAACTAACCCCTGCACGACCTCTTCCCGGTGCAGGGGTCTCGTGTCATGCTCACCGCCGACGCAGATCTGAACGTCGTTCACATCCATGAAGAGCCGCATGGAAGGACGATCAGCCATGATCCATCAGCACGGAACGGGAGTCACACGACGCACTCTGCTCGCCGCCGCCACAGCGGTGGCAGCCACCGCCGCCACCGGCGGCACGGCACAAGCCGCCGAAGTCCACGCCCTCTGGCGGGAGTTCACCCGAACCCCCTTCACTCACCCGCAGATCCCGTACATCGGCCGCGCGGGTTGCCACCGCGGAGCGACCCGCTTCCCGCGCCGCCCGGTCGTCGCCGACATCCGGAAGTACGGCGCCGTGGCGGACGGCACGACCGACTCCGCCCCCGCGATCAACCGTGCCATCGCCGCTGCCGGCCGGGCCGGCGGTGGCACGGTGTCCATCCCGCCCGGCACCTTCCGCATCGACGACGTCATCCGCATCGGCCACTCGAACGTGGTCCTCCGCGGCGCCGGCAGCGGCCGTACGACGCTGTACGCGACGAAGAACCTCACCGAACTCATCGGCGTGTACGGATCGCGCTACGGCGGCGACAAGTCGTCGTGGTCATGGGCGGGAGGCCTGATCTGGCTTGCCCCGACGGCCCGTTGGGAGTCACTCACAGCCGCCATCCGTGCCAAGACCTGGCCTTTCGAAGGGTGGACCGGCAACAAGCGCGACGAGTGGCGGACGCTGACGACCGTAGCCCCCGCCCGCCAGGGCTCCTGGACGGTCACCGTGGCGGACCCGTCGAAGCTCCGCCCCGGCACCCTCGT
This sequence comes from Streptomyces sp. NBC_00457, assembly GCF_036014015.1. Taxonomy (NCBI): domain Bacteria; kingdom Bacillati; phylum Actinomycetota; class Actinomycetes; order Kitasatosporales; family Streptomycetaceae; genus Streptomyces; species Streptomyces sp. NBC_00457. Next base: position 5,938,105 of record NZ_CP107905.1, read on the forward strand.
TCTCCTCCGCCTCGCCGACGACCCCGACCACACACTCCTGAAGCACATGTGCGGCGGCGGCCCCGGCCCCGAGGCGTACCCCTGGGAGGACAAGACGAAGCTGACCTCGTACGTCCCCTACGAATGGCCCGTCCGCATCGCCCACGTCCGCGGCCACAAGGTCACCCTCGAACGCCCGCTCCCTCTCGACGTACGCCCGGAGTGGGACCCCCGACTGACCACGCACGTAAGGGAGTTGACGGGCGCCGGTGTCGAGGGCCTCACCCTGGAGGCGGCGCACACCCCGCAGCAGCCGCACCTGCTGGACAACGGGCACAACGGCGTCGTACTTCAATGCGCCTACGACTGCTGGGTGGACGACGTGACGGTCCATCACGTCGACAACGGCTTCGGCCTGGTGGCGGCCTCCGCCTGCACACTTCGCCGCACGCGCGTGTCGGGCCGGGGCGCCCATCACCCGTACTTCTGCCGCGAGGGCTCGCACGACAACCTCGTCGAGGACTTCACGATCGACCGGCGCACCGCCCCCGCCCCGACAGGAACCCAGCTGCACGGCATCAACGTCGAGGGCCTGTCGTCGTACAACGTCTGGTCGCGAGGCGACATGGGGATGGGCACCTTCGACAGCCACCGCGGCCTGCCCTTCGCGAACGTCCGCACCGACATCACCGTCGACAACACCGGCCGGCACGGCGGCGACGCGACCGCGGGCCCGCTGTTCGGCGCCCGCTTCACGCACTGGAACATCCGGGTGACCAACGGCCGCGCGGGCCTGATGAAGATCGACGGCCTGGCCCCCTGGTCCGCCACGGTCGGCATCAACGAGGTGCGCGAGTTCGACCAGATCGACGTTCCCGACTTCACCGGCGACCTGCACTCCCGCCTTGAGTTGTACGGCACCACGGACGCCGTACGGCCGCGCAATCTGTACGACGCTCAGCGCGCGCTGATGCGGTAGCTGAGGCGATAGCGGCCCGGGTCACCCCGACCAGCTTCTTGAAGTGCCGCGTCAGATGGGCCTGGTCGTAGAACCCGGTCGCGGTGGCCGTCTCGGCCGGGCTCGCGCCACGCAGCAGCAGGGCGCGGGCGCGGTCGACACGGCGGGAGTTGAGGTACTGGTGCGGGGCGATGCCGTAGGCGGTGCTGAACGCCCGTACCAGGTGGGCGGGGTGGGCGTGCAGCAGGCGGGCGGCCTCGTCGAGGGTGAGGCCGTCGGTGACGCGGGCGTCGAGGAGTTGACGCAGGTCGCCGGCGAGGGCGGGGTCACGGCGCTCCCCGACGGCCGAGCGCGCCCGCAGATGGGTCCGCAGCCGGTCTCCTACGAGCGTCAGCCTGCTCTCGGCCTCCAGCTCGTCGCCGGGATGGGCGAGCGCGGAGTGCAGTTGGCCCACACGCTGCCTGAGCACGGGGTCGCGCAGGTCGGGCGAGTCGACGGCGGGCCCGATGAGGTCGTCGGGGAGATGGGTCGCGTCGAGGTACAGGACGCGCTTGCGGAAGCCGTGCGGGGTGACGGGGGAGCCGTTGTGCGGGACGTGCGGCGGCAGCAGGGACACCGTGTCGTGCGGGGTGCCGTGCTCGTGCCGGTCGAGGTCGTACCGTACGGCGCCGTCGTCCACGATGAGCAGCGTCCAGGCCTCGTGGACGTGCATCGGATAGGCGTACTCGGTGAAGTGCGCGTGGAAGACCTCGACGACGCCCGGGATGTGCGGACGCCAGGCGGAGATGTCACGCCGGGTGGCCATGCAAAGAACGTACAAGACGATGGCGTACGACGATCGGCAGTCTCGAAGCATGAGCACTGAGCCGATTCGCTTCGACACGAAGATCGCCGTCCTCCTGCGCGACGACCTGGAGCCCTGGCAGCGCCTGAACGTCACCGCGTTCCTGGTCAGCGGCCTGGGCACCCAGGTCCCCGAGGTGATCGGCGAGCCCTACGAGGACGCGGACGGCGTCCGGTACCTGCCGATGTTCCGCCAGCCCGTCCTGGTCTTCGAGGCCACCAAGGAGACCCTGACGGCAGCCCACGCGCGCGTGCTCTCCCGTTCCCTCCCACGCGCGCTCTTCACCTCCGACCTCTTCGCCACCGGCAACGACCGCGACAACCGGGCGGCGGTGCGCGCCGTGCCGACCGGGGAGCTGGACCTGGTGGGGCTGGCGGTGTACGGGCCGCGGAACGCGGTGGACAAGGCGGTGAAGGGGGCGCGGATGCATCCCTGAGGTCTCCTGGACCTGGTCCCCTTGCCCGCGCCCCTCAGGGGGAGGGGCGCCAGCCGCCCAGGGCTGCGTCTAGGGCTCATCAGGTCTCGGGAGTGCGGCCCGATGGTGAGCGAGCTGCCGCCATTCTCGGGGTGTGGCGCCGTACGTCTGGTGGAAGCGGCGCGAGAAATAGGACGGGTTCGTGAAGCCCCAGGAGCGGGCGACGGCGCCGATCGTGCGGTGGGCGTGCTCGGGCGCGGCCAGATCTCGGCGCGTGCCTTCCAGACGGCGGCGGACGATCCATTTCTCCAGGCTGAGACCGCCGTCCTCGCACAGCCGGTAGAGGGTCCGTACGGAGATGTTGTGGGCCGCGGCTATGCGCTGAGGCGTGAGGCCGGGATCGGCCAGGTGGGCGCGGATGTAAGCGAGGACGCGGGTGAGGAGGGTGTCCTCCGCGACGGAACGGCGGGTGCGTTCGTCGGCGGCCACCGACGCGATGACGGCGCGGGTGAGGTCCAGGGTGGCGGAGGCCAGGGCCTCGGCGCCGGGTTCGGTGCTCAGCCGGTCGGCGTCGTGGTGCAGGCCGCGGATGTGCTGCAGGAGCAACGGTCCGATCCGGCTGTGGTGCAGGAGGGGGATCGCGGCGCGGACCAGTTGTTCGGGCAGGCCGAGGCGGTCGGCGTCGACCATGAACGCGACGGACAGCCCGCTGCCGGCCCACTCGTACTCGTAACCGGCCGTCTTGTGGGCCAGCGCCAGAGCGTCGCGGCCGACGCGCTGCTGGTGGCCGTTCCAGGTGAAGGCACCCGTGCCCTGGCTCTGGGTGATGATCGAGACGGTGTCCAGGGAGTCGAATCGGGCGTGCCGCGGGGTGCGCCAGATACGCATGCCCGAGCCGTGCGTGGCGAACAGGGTCAACGGGCCGAAGCTCCAGACCTCCAGCTTTTTCCAGATACCGACCTCGGGATGCTCGTGCTCGATCGAGCAACTGCCGCTCTCCCCGGCAGCGACGGCGTGAAAGGCGTCGATACGGTCGGCGGCCGGTAAATGCGTCGTGTCCAGGACCAGCATGATCCCCCCAGGTCGGCCGCAGCGACATCTGCACTGCCGGGCCGTCTCCTCGAATTCTCCACGTTCCGCCCCTACTTGTGGTCGAAATGTGTGGATCCTCAAACCCGTGGAGATGCGCCTGGAACACGGTCGCCCGGTCCCGGCGGCTCAGGCAGCACCCCCTGCGGCATGGCGGGCAGGGAACAGAACGCGGCGCGCACGGTAAACACCCGCTCCTGCGGCGCTGACAGGATCGCCCGAGTCGCAGACCCCCCGAAGTCGGGAGCATTGCCATGGGCTTCATCTCCACAAACGACGGCACGGAGATCTTCTACAAGGACTGGGGCAGCGGACAGCCGGTCGTGTTCAGCCACGGCTGGCCACTGAACGCCGACACCTGGGACGACCAGCTGCACCTCGTCGCCTCGCACGGCTACCGCGCGATCGCCCACGACCGCCGCGGCCATGGCCGGTCGGCGCAGCCGTGGCACGGCAACGACATGGACACGTACGCCGACGATCTCGCCCGGCTGATCGAGACCCTCGACCTGCACGACGTCGTACTCGTCGGACACTCGACCGGCGGCGGCGAGGTGACCCGCTACATCGGCCGGCACGGCACCGCCCGGGTCGCCAAAGCGGTCCTGTTGGGCGCGGTCCCGCCCCTCATGCTCAAGACGGACGCCAATCCCCAGGGGCTGCCGATCGAGGTGTTCGACGGCATCCGCGCGGGTGTGGCAGCCGACCGGTCGCAGTTCTACGCCGAACTCAGCCTGCCCTTCTTCGGTTTCAACCGGCCCGGGGCGGTGGTCTCGCAGGGCCTGCGCGACTCGTTCTGGATGTGGAGCATGCAGGTCGGACTCAAGGGCGCCCTGGACTGCATCCGCGCGTTCTCCGAGACCGACTTCACCGAGGACCTCAAGCGTTTCGACGTACCCACGCTGATCGCGCACGGCGACGACGACCAGATCGTCCCGATCGTGGCCGGCGGCCTGGAGTCGGCCAAGATCGTCAAAGACGCGAGGCTGAAGGTCTATCCGGGCGCACCGCACGGACTGGTGGGCGCGTACAAGGACGAGTTCAACGCCGACTTGCTCGCGTTCCTGGCCTCCTGATCCCCGCCACCAGCAACATCACGGCACCCGCGGACAGCTCAGCGCACTCCAACCCTCCTTTTCGAAAGGGTTCTTCATGCGTGTTCCTGCACTGCGCCGACTGCTGACGGCACTGGCCGCCGTCGTTCTCATCGTGGGCGGGGCGGTCTCCGCACAGGCGACGTCCCAGAGACCCACGCAGGCCGAGCAGGCCGGGGCGAAGGGGCCGAAGCCGACCGTCGTGCTCGTACACGGCGCGTTCGCCGACGCCTCCGGCTTCGACGACACCATCGCACTGCTGCAGAAGTCCGGCTTTCCGGTCCTCGCCCCGGCCAACCCGCTACGTGACACCGCGGGCGACGCCGCCTACATCTCCAGGTTCCTCGACACCATTCCCGGCCCGGTGATCCTGGCCGCCCACTCCTACGGCGGCGTCGTCATCACCAATGCCGCGCGTGGCCACGCCAACGTCAAGGCCCTGGTGTATCTGGGGGCGTTCGCGCCCGACGAGGGCGAGAGCGCGCTGCAGCTGGCACAGCAGTTCCCCGGAAGTGAGCTGGGCACCGCTCTCGTCCCGCGCCCCTACCCGCTGCCCGGCGGCGAGGGCACCGACGGCTACATCGCACCCGAGAAGTTCCGCGCGGTGTTCGCCGCCGATCTGCCCGCTTCCAGGACCCGTCTGATGGCGGCCACCCAGCGTCCCGGCTCCGTCGAGGGCCTCAGCGGCGGAAGCGGTGCCCCGGCCTGGAAGTCGATCCCGTCCTGGTACCTGATCCCGACCCAGGACAAGGTCATCCCGCCCGCCGCCCAGCGGTTCATGGCCAAGCGCGCCGGCAGCAGGGTGACCGAGATCCGGTCCTCGCACGTGGTCATGATGTCCCACCCGGACGCCGCCGCCCGCATCATCAACGCGGCCTACGCCGCGACCCGTTGAAGGAGCGAAGGCTCATGAAACCCGACACCGTCGTCCTGGTCCACGGCTTCTGGGTGACCCCGCGCAGCTGGGAGCACTGGATCACCCGCTACCAGTCCCAGGGCTTCCGGGTGCTGGCCCCCGCCTACCCCGGATTCGAGGCGGAGGTGGAGGCCCTCAACGCCGACCCCACCCCGATCGAGGAACTCTCCGTCCCCGCGGTCGTCGCGTCCCTGGAGAAGCTGATCGACGGCCTCGACACCAAGCCGATCATCATGGGCCACTCCGCCGGCGGGGCGATCACCCAGATCCTGCTGGACCACGGATACGGCAGCGCCGGCGTGGCCATGAACTCCGTACCCACCGAAGGCGTCGTCACGGTCCCGTTCTCCCAGCTGAAGGCGGCCTTCCCCGTGCTGAAGAACCCCGCCAACCGGCACAAGGCGGTCGGACTCACCTTCGACCAGTGGCGGTACGCCTTCACCAACACCTTCCCCGAGGACGAGGCCCGCGCCCTGTACGAGCGCTACCACGTCCCCGCATCCGGGCACGTCTTCTGGGACAACGTGCTGGCCAACATCCAGCCCGGCCACGCCGACACGTACGTCAACTATCACAACGACGACCGGGCGCCGCTGCTGTTCATCGCGGGCGAGAACGACCATCTGATGCCACCGAAGGTCCAGCGGTCCAATGCCAAGCACTACAAGTCGAACACCACCGTCACCGAGGTCGTCGAGTACGCCGGCCGATCCCACCTGATGCCCGCCCAGAAGGGCTGGGAGGAGATCGCCGACCATGCCCTGAGCTGGGCCCTCGATCACTCCTGACACACGCCGGCCGACTTCGGACGGGCGGTCCGTCCGGAGTCGGCGGCGGGAGGGGCCCAGAGCGCTCAAGCCACAGGAGGCGGAGCCCAATGACGGAAGTCCGGTTCACTCACATCGGCGGCCCCACCGTCCTCATCGAGTTCGCCGGCTGGCGGCTGCTGACCGACCCGACGTTCGATCCACCCGGTCGCACGTACGCGTTCGGCTGGGGCACGTCCTCCCGCAAACTCACCGGCCCGGCCGTGCTTCCCGACGACGTCGGACCGGTCGACGCGATACTGCTCACCCACGACCACCACGCCGACAACCTCGACGACGCCGGACGGGCCATGCTCGCCGGTGCCGGCACCGTGGTGACCACCCGGGCGGGGGCACGCAGGCTGAACGGAGCCGTACGGGGACGGAGAGCCGGACAAGGGCTGGGTCCCGTACGGGGATTGAGAGCCGCACAGGGTTTGAGGGCCGGACATACGACCCGGCTGGAGGCGCCGGACCGCCCGCCCATCGACGTCACCGCCACTCCCTGCCGGCACGGCCCGCCCTTCAGCCGCCCCGTCGCCGGAGCCGTCGTCGGATTCGCCCTCACCTGGCCCGGACAGCATCACGGGCCGCTGTGGATCACCGGCGATACGGTCCTGTACCCCGCGGTCCGCAAGACCGCCGCAGCCCTGCGCCCCGGCACCGTGCTGCTCCACCTGGGCGGCGTCCGCTTCCCCCTCACCGGCCCCGCCCGCTACACCATGACCGCCGCCGATGCCCTGGACCTGTGCGACACCATCCGCCCCCACACCGTCCATCCGGTCCACTACGAAGGCTGGCAGCACTTCCGAGAGGGTCCCGAAGCCCTCACCGCGAAGCTGGAGTCCGCCGCTTCCGCCGCTTCCGCCGAGTCCGGAAAGGCGTTCACGTGGCTGCCCCGCGGCAGTGCACATCTGACCGTGGTCTGACGGTCCTGCGCCCAGGCGGAGTTCATGCGCTCGAGGTCAGTTGTGGGTGGTTGTCGGTGCCTGCATGGGAGAGGAAGAGTGCGTTCGCCCGGGTCGTACGGGCCAAGCGTGCCCGGTCCTGGATCCGGCCGCCGGGGAAGTCGTACTCCGCATCGCGGGAAGCGTCCCGGTCGAGCCAGACCTGACGTCGCCCGCGAGGGTAGGCGTGCAGCCACTCGGCCTCCACGCGGGTCGTGCCGAGCTCGTAGCCGTAGGTCCAGCGGATGCCGTATGCCGCGACGAAGTCCACCTCGTAGAGAGTTGAGTACCGCGTTGCGCATGTCGGCGAGAGCGGCGAGGACGTTGCACTTCCCCGAGGCGTCGGCACCGAAGATCCCGAGCAGGGGTAGACCTCTACTTGAAGGACAGCTCCTGCTCGTCGCGGCCAGAGTAGTGCCGTGATCACCTGACGGCCTACCGGACGGAGGAGGTCAGGCCGTGCTGACCTCTGTTTTCGCGGCGGACGCCTCCGGCGCCGGGTCCTGGGACGGAAGCCGCCGCATCAGGACGCCGTACCCGAGCCCCGTCACCGTCCCGATGACCGCGCACAGCCCCCACAACCACTCCGCCCCCCACCGGTCGATGACGACGCCGGACATCAGCGGGGCGACGAGGGAGGCCACCGCCCAGGACATGGTGTACATGCCCTGGTAGCGCCCGCGGCCGTGCACCGGAGACAGGCGGACGACGAGGCTGGTCTGGGTCGGGGCGTTGACGATCTCGGCGAGGGTCCAGACGCAGACGGTGAGGGCGAAGACGCCGACCGAGCCGGCGAAGGCGGTGAGGCCGAAGCCGTAGCCGGCGAGGAGGGCGGAGATCACGAGCAGGCGTCCGGGGTCCCGGTGTTCGATGTAGCGGGTGACCGGGATCTGGAGGACGACGATCAGGACGCCGTTGACGGCGATGGCCAGGCCGTAGTCGGCCGGCGTGAATCCGGCCTCGCCCATCGCCACCGGCAGGCCCACCATGCCCTGCTGGAAGATCAGGGCGATCAGGAAGGACAGGCCGACGACGCCCATGAAGCGGCCGTCGCGCAGGACCGTGCCGAGGCCGGTGTCGTCCGCCGCCTTCTCGGCCGCGGTGCGTTCGGGGCGGGACTCCGGCAGCTTCAGGAAGACCACGATGGCGCAGATCATGGTCATGCCCGCCTCGATGAGGAAGCCGGCGAGGTAGCTGAACTCGGCGATGAAGCCGGCCGCCATGGAGGAGACGGCGAACCCGAGGTTGATGGCCCAGTAGTTGAGGGAGAAGGCCCGCACCCGGTCCTCGGGGCGGACGATGTCGGCCATCATCGCCTGCACGGCGGGCCGGGAGGCGTTGCTGGCCATGCCGACCAGGAAGGCGACGGCGGCGATGGCGAGGGGGTGGTGCATGAACCCCAGCAGCGCGACGGAGACGGCCGTGGACGCCTGCGCCACGAGCAAGGTCGGCCGCCGCCCGAGCCGGTCCGTCAGCACGCCGGCGCCGACGGAGGAGACGACGCCGCCGAGTCCGTGGAGGGCGGCGACCAGACCGGCGTACGAGGCGGAGTAGCCGCGGTCGAGGGTGAGGTACAGCGCCATGAAGGTGGCGACGAAGCCGCCGAGCCGGTTGACGAGGGTGCTGGTCCACAGCCACCAGAACTCGCGGGGGAGTCCGGAGACGGATTCTCGGGCGGCGCGTCTCAGAGAGGCGAGCGACATCGGGTCCCCCACGGAAGTCAGCTGACTGTAAGCGGCTGCAATCGGCTGTATCGGCTGTAAGCGGCTCAGGCGGTGAGCACAACTTACGAGGGCGCTGTCGCGCGCGGCCACTCAATTAACAGATCCCGTCAACCGTCCGGTCCGCGGGCGGCCGCACAAGCGATCAAAGCCTTGGATTACGCTCGGACGCATGGCCGACGCACCGTACAAGCTGATCCTCCTCCGCCACGGCGAGAGCGAATGGAACGCGAAGAACCTGTTCACCGGCTGGGTGGACGTCAACCTCAACGAGAAGGGCGAGAAGGAGGCAGTCCGCGGCGGTGAGCTGCTCAAGGACGCCGGTCTGCTGCCCGACGTCGTACACACGTCCCTCCAGAAGCGCGCGATCCGCACCGCGCAGCTCGCGCTGGAGGCCGCCGACCGCCTCTGGATCCCGGTCCACCGCACCTGGCGCCTGAACGAGCGTCACTACGGCGCGCTCCAGGGCAAGGACAAGGCCCAGACCCTCGCCGAGTTCGGCGAGGAGCAGTTCATGCTGTGGCGCCGCTCGTACGACACGCCCCCGCCGCCGCTGGACCGCGACGCCGAGTACTCGCAGTTCGACGACCCGCGCTACGCGACCCTCCCGCCGGAGCTGCGCCCGCAGACGGAGTGCCTCAAGGACGTCGTCGTCCGCATGCTCCCGTACTGGTTCGACGGCATCGTCCCCGACCTCCTCACCGGCCGCACGGTCCTGGTAGCGGCCCACGGCAACTCCCTGCGCGCCCTCGTCAAGCACCTCGACGGCATCTCCGACGCGGACATCGCGGGCCTGAACATCCCGACGGGCATCCCGCTGTCGTACGAACTCGACGCCGACTTCAAGCCGGTGAACCCCGGCGGCACGTACCTCGACCCGGATGCGGCTGCGGCGGCCATCGAGGCGGTCAAGAATCAGGGGAAGAAGAAGTAGGGTTTGTGATCATGCCCCCGACCTGCGCATATGGCGCGATTCGGGGGCCCGATCGCACGCGCGGCGGTGCTGCCCAAGGCGATCTCATCGACGTCGACGGTGGTCAGCGGATCACCTCCAGGACGTCGTAGGTCAGGTGCGTCGCGGTCGACGTCGTTGTCACGCTCCGCTGCGCCAGCATCCGCGGTGGTCCGCCGGTGAACAGTGGCGTCCCGGCGCCCAGCACGACGGGCGCGAGGTGCAGCGTCAGTACGTCGACCAGCCCTGCGGCGAGCGCCGAGCGGACGGTGGCGCCGCCGCCCATGAGGACCACGTCGAGATCCTTGCCGCTGTCCGACGCCGCCGCCTCGGCACGCTCGCGCGCGACGGCGACAGCGTCGGGCAGACCCGTGGTGACGAACGTCCAGTCGAGGCCGGTGAGCCGCACCGCCTCGGGTTGCGAGCTCGTCACGACGACGAACGCGGGCTTGCCGACCTCGCCGGCGCCATAGCCGATCGTGTCGTCCCAGCCGCCCGGCCCGTCGACCACGTCGAATAGCTTGCGGCCGAGGACGACGGCGCCCGATCGGGCGGTCGCCTCCCCCAGAACCCGGCGGTCGTCGGGGTCGTCGGAGAACGCCCAGGTGTGCAGAGCCTCACCGCCCGTGCCCAGACCGTTGTCCGGGCCGGGGTCGGGCCCGGTGACGAAGCCGTCGAGGGACACCGAGATGTCAGCGATGATCCGAGTCATACCAGGGCAGACCCGCGCCACCGCCCAAACTCATCGCTGGAGGCGCAGCCGCCGCTGTACGGGCTCAAGCCGCCGCCTCCGCCAAGCGCTGAAACGCCTCCGTGGTGCGCGGGTGGACGATCTCGTCCAGGAGGTGGCGCCACTCGGGGTCGGGGAGGGTGGGGTGGGCCTGGTCCCAGGCGGTGAGCAGGAGGGCGAGTTCGGGGGCCTCAGGAAGGTCGGCCGTCGTCGGGCTGGTCTGTGTGGAGAGCAGCGAGTTCATGGGAGGTTCCTTCCGGAGGAGGACTGCCGGCCTCGGGGACCTGCTGGGTTCTACGATGTCGCCGTCCGCACGCCCGAACCATGGAGTGCCCTACCGAGTCGCGAGTGCAGGTAGCACCACCCCGTTCGTACGGCATTCCCGCCCCGCTCGCGGCACAGTGGACGTATGGACGCAGCGGACGCGCATCACACGAACCTGCTGGCCGGTGCGACACCGGCGACCCGGCTGCCCGCGCGGGATCTGGAGCGGGCGCGGCGCTTCTACTCCGAGCGGCTCGGTCTTGAGCCCGTCGAGGAGCGGCCCGGCGGGCTGAAGTACCGGACCGGTGGTGTGGAGTTCATCGTGTTCGAGTCGGCGGGATCCTCACCCGGCACCTTCACCCAGATGGCGTGGAAGGTCGACGACATCGAGGCGGTCGTCGCCGAACTCAAGGCGCGCGGCGTGGAGTTCGAGGACGTCGAGATGCCCGCGCTGTACGGCGGCGGGCGGACCGTGGACGGCATCCTCGAAGTCGAGGGCAACTACCCGAGCACCGGCGCACGCGGCGAACGCGGTGCGTGGTTCCGGGACAGCGAGGGGAACCTGCTCGCCATCGGGGCGCCGGTGATGTGAGGGACCGCCAAAGGTCGGCCCCTCACATCACTGGCCGTCAGATCGACAGCGGAACCCTGTGGACCTCGTCCGCCTTGTGCCCCGCCCGCTCGTGAATGCGCTGGACCGCCTCGGCCGAAGGCGCCTCGGAGAGGCAGTAGACGATGCCGGACTCCGGGTCCGCCCAGGCCCGCTCGAAGTGGACGCCCTCTTCCTTCTCGATGGCGAGGTCCGCCTGGTGGGCCTCCCTGAGCTGTTCGGCCGTAATGCCCTTCATCCCGGTGTGTACGTCCATGAACTGAGCCATGGCCTCGCACCTCCTTCTCGCCCGTGCGCTGCGCGTGCTCTTCCTCCATGCTGCGCCCGTACGGCCGTACCAACCAGCGCAGGGGCCCCGGCGCGATGCCGGGGCCCCTGCGAAGAACGGGTCGGTCAGCCGCACTGGCACGGATTGCCGGACTGGCATCCGCACTGGCAGCCCGAGCCGCAGCCGCACGCGCCGATCAAGGTCAGGCTCTTGATCTCGGCGGGCTGCTCGGTCGGACGTTCCTGGGTGGGGTCGGGTGTCGTACCGGAGATGCTGGGGGATTCGGCCATGGTCCCTCCTCAAGGCTGGAGCCTGTGCCCATTCCATGCCCGCCCAGCCGGTCGCATCAACGGCGCACGGAGGCTCTGACGCACGCCCCCGTGCGAAAGCCTCAGGCCCCCGTGCGGAGTCTCAGGAGCCCTCCGCGCCCGTCACCGGCTGGATGTCCGGCTGGATGTCGGACTGGAGCTCGTCCGCGTGCTCGCCGGTGACCAGGAACACGACGCGCTTGGCGACGGCCACGGCGTGGTCGGCGTAGCGCTCGTAGTAGCGGCCGAGCAGGGTGACGTCGACGGCGGTCTCGATGCCGTGCTTCCACTTCTCGTCCAGGAGGTGCTGGAAGAGCGTGCGGTGCAGCAGGTCCATCTCGTCGTCGTCCTGCTCGAGCTGCATCGCCAGGTCGACGTCCTTGGTGATGATGACCTCGGCGGCCTTCGCCATCAGGCGCTGGGCGAGCTGGCCCATCTCCAGGATGGTGGCGTGCAGGTCGTGGGGGACCGCGCGCTCCGGGAAGCGCAGCCGGGCCAGCTTGGCCACGTGCTGGGCCAGGTCGCCCGAGCGCTCCAGGTCGGCCGACATCCGCAGCGAGGTGACGACAATGCGCAGGTCGGTCGCCACCGGCTGCTGGCGCGCCAGCAGGGCTATGGCCCGGGCCTCGAGGTCGTGCTGGAGCTCGTCGACCTTCTTGTCGCCCTCGATGACGCTCTCGGCCAGCTTCAGGTCGGAGTCGAGGATCGCCGTCGTGGCGCGCCCGATCGCTGATCCGACCAGCCGGGCCATCTCGACCAGACCGTCACCGATCGAGTCGAGTTCCTCGTGGTACGCGTCCCGCATCAGGGTTCCTCTCGTACGTCTGTTTCAGTGGCAGCCGGGGGCCGGGCCCGGTGCATCAGGTTCTGCTGAAACCGGCGCTTCGCACCCCACGCTTCCACGTTCCGGCCCGTACGCGTCCGTTTTCGCCACCCCAAATGAACCAACCCTAGCTCCAAGGTGAACTCTGGGCGACGAGTGTTCGAGGTCGCACTCCGATGGCTGTGGGCATGGACTATCCCATGCCTAACCTGGATGCATGGACGTGAACGCGGCGGTCGCCGCAGCGGCAGCGATCGCCGGTGTGCTCACCGGTGTCATCGCCATGCTGGCGTTCCGCTGGAGCGAACGCGACCAGAAGCGACCCACGAGAACCTCTCTGCACACCGACCCGGTCCTGCCACCGGGCGTCGACACGGTGCTGTCCGTGCTGCGCTCCTCGGCCGTCGTCCTCGACGAGGGGGACGCCGTGGTCAAGGCCAGCTCGGCGGCGTACGCCCTGGGCCTGGTCCGCGGCGGCAAGCTCGCCGTGGAGCCGATGCTGCAGATGGCCCGCGACACCCGGCGGGACGGAGAGATACGCCAGGTGGAGCTGGACCTGCCGAGGAGAGGAACCGGCCGGGGCGAGGCCCTGGCCGTCTCCGCGCGCGTCGCGCCCCTCGGCTCCCGCCTCGTACTGCTCCTGGTCGAGGACCTCACCGAGGCCAGACGCATCGAGGCGGTACGGCGCGACTTCGTCGCGAACGTCAGCCATGAGCTGAAGACGCCGGTGGGCGCTCTCTCCCTCCTCTCCGAGGCCGTCATGGACGCCTCGGACGACCCGGAGGCCGTGGAGCGCTTCGCCGGCCGTATGCAGATAGAGGCGACCCGCCTGACCAACCTGGTCCAGGAACTCATCGACCTCTCCCGGGTGCAGAACGACGACCCGCTGGAGGACGCCGAGCCGGTCCGCGTCGACGAACTCGTCGCCGAGGCCATCGACCGCTGCCGGCACGCGGCCGGCACCAAGCAGATCACCATGGCCGCCGGCGGGACCGCCGACCTGCACCTCTGGGGCAACCGCGGCCAGCTCGCCGCGGCCCTCGGCAACCTCGTCGAGAACGCCGTCAACTACTCGCCCGCCCGCACCCGCGTCGGCATAGCCGCCCGTAAGGTGACCGCGTCAGGCGGTGCCCATATCGAGATCGCCGTGACCGATCAGGGCATCGGTATCTCGGAGAAGGACAAGGAGCGCGTCTTCGAGCGCTTCTACCGCGTCGACCCCGCCCGCTCCCGTGCCACAGGCGGTACGGGCCTCGGGCTGGCTATCGTCAAACACGTGGCCGCCTCGCACGGTGGGGAGGTCTCGGTGTGGAGTTCCGAGGGACAGGGCTCCACATTCACCCTGCGGCTGCCGGAGGCGGGTGTCGCCCGTGACCGTGCGACGCAGCACTCCGCCCTCGACGACGAGGCCGGACAGTCCGCACCCGCCGTCCCGTCCTCTGATTCCCCTGATTCATCCCAGTACGAACCGCTTCCCGCCCCGGAGGTCCTTCCGTGACCCGAGTGCTCGTCGTCGAGGACGAGGAGTCCTTCTCCGACGCCCTGTCGTACATGCTCCGCAAGGAGGGCTTCGAGGTCGCCGTCGCGACCACCGGGCCCGACGGACTCGACGAGTTCGAGCGCAACGGCGCCGACCTCGTCCTCCTCGACCTGATGCTGCCGGGCCTCCCCGGCACCGAGGTCTGCCGTCAGCTGCGCGGACGCTCCAACGTCCCCGTCATCATGGTGACCGCCAAGGACAGCGAGATCGACAAGGTGGTCGGCCTGGAAATAGGAGCCGACGACTACGTCACCAAGCCCTTCTCGTCGCGCGAGCTGGTCGCCCGTATCCGGGCCGTCCTGCGCCGCCGCGGCGAGCCGGAGGAGGTGACCCCGGCCGCCCTGGAGGCGGGCCCGGTCCGTATGGACGTGGACCGCCACGTCGTGACGGTCTCCGGCTCCAAGGTCGACCTCCCCCTCAAGGAGTTCGACCTCCTGGAGATGCTCCTGCGCAACGCCGGCCGCGTCCTCACCCGCATGCAGCTCATCGACCGCGTCTGGGGCGCCGACTACGTCGGCGACACCAAGACCCTCGACGTCCACGTCAAGCGCCTCCGCGCCAAGATCGAACCGGACCCGGGCGCGCCCAGGTACCTGGTGACGGTGCGTGGCCTGGGCTACAAGTTCGAGCCGTAAACCGAGGTGGCCGGCGCCGACGGACGGCCCCCGGCGCACTCGAGCCGCACCACCGCGTTCGTACGACGATGAAGGGCGGGACCTCCAGCGAGGTCCCGCCCTTCATCGTCGTACGGCTGCTCAGTGGCCGGCGGCCTCGTCCGAGGCGGACCCGGTGGGCGTGGCGCTCCCGGAGGCGGCGTCGCTCGGAGTGACGTCGCCGGAGGGGGAGGCCGACCCGGAGGGCGAGCCCGAGGCACCCTCGCCGGGCTTCCCGGAGCCGCCCGGCGCTGCCGGGACCTCGGTCGGGCCCCAGCTGGAGAAGTAGTGCTCGGCCGGGACGACGAAGGCCTCCAGGCTCACGTCGCCGGTCGTGGAGAAGGTGAACGTGACCTTCTGGGCGTCGCCGTCCTTCATGGCCTCGCGGCTGCCGGTGAGGACGGCGGAGGCGTTGTTCTCGCCGCCGAGGAGCAGCGAGCCCCCGGCCGGGATCGAGAGGTTCTTGCCCTTGGCCGCGGTCAGCTCGGCGGTGCCGGCGCCCTCCACGGTGATGGAGTCGAGCGTCTGCGCCGTGTTGCCGCTGTTGAACACGGTCGCGGAGATCGCCGCCGGGCCGGTCGACTCCTCGGCGGGCTGGGTGATGACCACGGCGTTCTGGATCTTGATGTCCCCGACGGTCGTGGCGGCGTTGTCCGGCTTGACCCCCAGGGTCTGGGCGTTGTTGCCGGCCGCGCACGCGGAGAGCGAGGCGATCGAGAACGCGATGGCGGCGGCGGCGAGGGCGCCGCGTCGAAGGCTGCTGCTCACGGCGGCGGCAACTCCTTGACTCGAACGGGGCGGGCGCGTAAATCCGCCCTAAGTGTCTGTCAGCGGCCTTAGGCTACCGACCCGTTCCCGCGCGACCGCACCCGACCCTCCCCAAGAGCCCCGCTTCCCTCACCGGGCGGCGGTCGGCGTACTCGCGGAAGTGACTCACGAGTCACTTTGCACCGGCACTCGTCGGCCATTCACATAAGTGGCCGAGATCGCGACGGCATAGTCGAACCACCGGTGCACAAACTTTCCGTGAAGGAATGCGCGGCCGCCCAGAGAATTGATCACCGACCGCCGCGCCGGTCCCCTGTGATCAATTCCGGATTCGTCGCGTACCCCACTCCAGGCACCGAACGGAGTAGCGGAAGTCGAGCACTTGGAACCGGACATATGGGGACGTTCGTCCACTTGGAGGGGCCTCCGGATGTGTGTAACGTACGCGTTTCACTTCCCCCGGAGAGCCGCTCCGACCTGCGAATACCTTCTTCCACTCGGCCCGCGAAGCACGTTCCTGTTGCTGTTGTCAAGCCCCGAGATATGCCCTGACCTGCGAAAACGCCATTCAGAACCCGCCGTTTCCGTGTTACTCTGGATAGCCACGGAAGGGGTACCTGTCACATGACGTTCAAGGTTGGCGACACCGTGGTCTATCCCCATCACGGGGCCGCGCTGATCGAGGCCATCGAAACTCGCCAGATCAAAGGCGTGGACAAGACCTACTTGGTGCTGAAGGTCGCCCAGGGTGACCTGACGGTGCGTGTGCCAGCGGACAATGCGGAGTTCGTCGGCGTGCGTGATGTGGTCGGTCAGGACGGGCTGGACCGGGTCTTCGAGGTGCTGCGCGCGCCGTACGCCGAGGAGCCCACGAACTGGTCTCGTCGTTACAAGGCAAATCTGGAGAAGCTCGCCTCCGGCGATGTCATCAAGGTCGCGGAAGTCGTACGTGACCTGTGGCGTCGTGAGCGCGAGCGTGGACTCTCCGCCGGTGAGAAGCGCATGCTCGCCAAGGCCCGCCAGATCCTGGTGAGCGAACTCGCCCTCGCGGAGAACACGAACGAGGACAAGGCCGAGGCCCTGCTCGACGAGGTCCTCGCGTCCTGACGCAGGCGACAACCACGCCGTACTGCCTCAAGTCACATGGAAATGCCGCGGTGCCCGATGACGTATGTTCTGTCGCCGGGCGCTGCGGCATGTTCGCGCCCAGCGCTGCCGCGGACACCGCGCGGTGATGTCGTACGCAATCCGTACGCCGAGGAAGGGGACCCCCGTACTTGGCGTGCCGGGCCCGGGCAGCTGGCTCGACCGGGGTCACGGAAGGGTTCCGGTCAAGGCGTCGCGCCCGGCACGGTGTGGCCATACCCAAGTAGGCCGAGCACACAAACCTGACAGGAACCGATGTCTGACGATTCGCGCCCTTCGCCCGCGTCCGCACGCACCGCGGCCGTGATTCCGGCCGCAGGTCGGGGTGTACGCCTCGGTCCGGGCGCCCCCAAGGCACTCCGTGCGCTGGGCGGCACCCCCATGCTGATCCACGCGGTGCGCGCGATGGCCGCGTCCCGTGCTGTCTCCCTCGTGGTCGTCGTGGCTCCGCCGGAGGGCGCCGGCGAGGTCAAGTCCATGCTGGACGCCCATGCGCTGCCGGAGCGGACGGACTTCCTCGTCGTGCCCGGCGGCGACTCCCGCCAGGAGTCGGTGAAGCTGGGCCTGGACGCCCTGCCCCCCGAGTACGACATCGTGCTGGTGCATGACGCGGCCCGGCCGCTCGTCCCCGTGGACACGGTGGACGCCGTGATCGAGGCGGTCCGCGAAGGCGCGCCGGCCGTGGTGCCCGCCCTTCCGCTCGCCGACACCGTCAAGCAGGTCGAGCCCGCGCCGGCGCCCGGCGACCCCGAGCCGGTCGTCGCCACGCCGGACCGCTCCCGTCTCCGCGCCGTGCAGACACCGCAGGGCTTCGACCGGGCGACGCTGGTCCGGGCACACGAGACGGTGACGGACGACGTCACCGACGACGCGAGCATGGTCGAGCACCTGGGGTCGCGGGTCGTCGTCGTGCCCGGCCACGAGGAGGCCTTCAAGGTCACACGCCCCCTCGACCTCGTCCTCGCGGAGGCCGTCCTCGCCCGCAGGAGGCTGAACGATGGCTTCTGAGGCACCGTTTCCCCAGGTCGGCATCGGCACCGACATCCACGCCTTCGAGAACGGCCGCGACCTGTGGTGCGCCGGCCTGAAGTGGGAGGGCGAGGGCCCGGGCCTGGCCGGACACTCCGACGCGGACGTCGTCGCCCACGCGGCCTGCAACGCGCTGTTCTCGGCCGCCGGGCTGGGCGACTTGGGCCAGCACTTCGGCACGGGCCGCCCCGAGTGGTCCGGCGCCTCCGGAATCACCCTCCTCGCCGAGGCCGCCCGCATCGTCCGCGACGCCGGCTTCCAGATCGGCAACATCGCGGTCCAGCTGGTCGGCACCAGGCCGAAGATCGGCAAGCGCCGGGAAGAGGCCCAGAAGATCCTGTCGGATGCGGCGGGTGCACCGGTGTCGGTGTCGGGGGCGACGACGGACGGGCTGGGGTTTCCGGGTCGGGGCGAGGGCTTGATGGCAGTGGCAACGGCGTTGGTGGTCAAGAGGGGCTGACTGGTCCCACCTAAAGGGGCGCGGGGCTGTATCGATATGCGGCTCCGCCGCGTGGGCGCGCCCAGCCCCCACCGGCCCGCACCCGACAACGTTCCCGCACACCCCTCACCGCCTACTACTCTGGACACCGTGACTATTCGCCTGTACGACACCAACGCCCGGCAGATCCGTGACTTCACCCCGCTCACGCCGGGCTGTGTCTCGATCTACCTGTGTGGCGCCACCGTGCAGGCCGCACCGCACATCGGACACGTCCGCTCCTACCTGAACTTCGACATCCTGCGCCGCTGGTTCCAGTACCGCGGCTACGACGTCACGTTCATCCGCAACGTCACCGACATCGACGACAAGATCATCGCCAAGGCCGCCGACCAGGGCCGCCCCTGGTGGTCCATCGGCTACGAGAACGAGCGCGCGTTCAACGACGGCTACAACGCCCTCGGTTGCCTGCCGCCGACGTACGAGCCCCGCGCCACCGGCCACATCACCGAGATGGTCGAGATGATGCGCGGCCTCATCGAGCGTGGACACGCCTACGAGGCCGACGGCAACGTCTACTTCGACGTGCGGTCGTTCCCGGAGTACCTCCAGCTGTCGAACCAGGAGCTGGACAACCTGCTCCAGCCCTCCGGCGAGGGCGAGACCGGCAAGCGGGACCAGCGTGACTTCGCCATGTGGAAGGCGGCGAAGCCCGGCGAGCCGTCGTGGGAGACGCCGTGGGGACGGGGCCGCCCCGGCTGGCACCTGGAGTGCTCGGCGATGGCCCACAAGTACCTGGGCTCCGCCTTCGACATCCACGGCGGCGGAATCGACCTGATCTTCCCGCACCACGAGAACGAGATCGCCCAGGCCAAGGGCTACGGCGACGAGTTCGCCCGGTACTGGCTGCACAACGCCTGGGTCACCATGAGCGGCGAGAAGATGTCGAAGTCGCTCGGCAACTCGGTGCTGGTCTCCGAGATGGTCAAGCAGTGGCGGCCCATCGTCCTGCGCTACTACCTCGGCACCCCGCACTACCGCTCGATGATCGAGTACAGCGAGGAGGCCCTGCGCGAGGCCGAGTCGGCGTTCGCGCGGATCGAGGGCTTCGTGCAGCGCGTCGTCGACCTGGCCGGGGGAGCCGTGGACCCCGCTCCCGAGGTGCCGCTCGCCTTCGCCGAGGCGATGGACGACGACCTGGGCGTCCCGCAGGCGCTCGCCGTCATCCACACCACCGTTCGGCAGGGCAACTCCGCGCTCGCGGCCGACGACAAGGAAGCCGCCGTGGCCCGCCTCGCGGAGGTCCGCGCCATGCTCGGCGTCCTCGGCCTGGACCCGCTCGACCCGCACTGGGCCGGGGAGAGCGACCGGGGCGAGGATCTCCATGGCGTCGTCGACAGCCTCGTACGCCTGGTCCTCGACCAGCGTGAAGCGGCCCGTTCCCGCAAGGACTGGGCCACCGCCGACGCCATCCGCGACCAGCTCAACCAGTCGGGTCTGGTCATCGAGGACAGCCCGACGGGCCCGCGCTGGACGCTCGGTCCGCGCTGAGCCTTTCTTGATCGATTGTGCCGCCCGGCCGTCCGGGCGGCACACTGCATAGACGCACATACGCATGCTCCGGCGTGCTCCGAGAACAGACAGGTAGGTCATGGCAGCCAACAACCGCCGCATGTCCGGCAAGAAGGGCGCGCAGGTCGGCAGTGGCGGCCAGCGGCGCCGGGGCCTGGAAGGCAAGGGCCCCACCCCGCCCGCCGAGATGCGCAAGGGACACAAGAAGAACCGCGTCGCCACCGCAAAGGCGAAGCAGTCGGTACGGCGTCCCGCGCCCCGCGGCCGCGGCGGCAAGTCGGCGTCCGAGCTGGTCGTCGGCCGCAACCCCGTCTACGAGGCGCTGCGCGAGGGCGTGCCCGCCACCACGCTGTACGTCCAGCAGTTCATCGACAACGACGAGCGCGTCCGCGAGGCACTCCAGCTCGCGGCCGAGCGCGGCGGCATCCACCTCATGGAGGCGCCGCGCCCCGAACTGGACCGCATGACCAACGGCCTCAACCACCAGGGCCTGGTCCTCCAGGTCCCGCCGTACGAGTACGCCCACCCCGAGGACCTCGCCGCCGCGGCCGCCGACGCGGGCGCGGACCCGCTCATCGTCGCCCTCGACGGCGTGACCGACCCGCGCAACCTCGGTGCCGTCGTCCGCTCCGTCTCCGCCTTCGGCGGCCACGGCGTCGTCGTACCGGAGCGCCGCGCGGCCGGCATGACCGCCGGAGCCTGGAAGACGTCCGCGGGCACCGCCGCCCGCACCCCGGTCGCCCGCGCCACGAACCTCACCCGCGCCCTGGAGTCGTACAAGAAGGCGGGCATCACGGTCGTCGGCCTCGCCGCCGACGGCGAGGTGGAGATCGGCGAGCTGGACGCCCTCGGCGGCCCGGTCGTCATCGTCGTCGGCAGCGAGGGCAAGGGCCTGTCCCGACTCGTCGGCGAAACCTGCGACTTCCGCGTACGGATCCCGATGCCGGGCGGCGCCGAGTCGCTCAACGCCGGTGTGGCGGCGGGCATCGTGCTGTACGAGGCGGCCCGGCGCCGGGTCTGAACACCCGTTCACGGGCTCGCCCGTGCGGGGTAATCCCGGCGTCCAGGACAACCTTGACGCGGTCCGGACACTTCCGGCGAGTCAAAGCAGTGTCCTAACTCCATGTCACTCGGTTAGTTGAGTGTGGACACCAGAACACCCCGCACACCCACGGGGGACCGCTCGTCGGGATACGACGACGCTCCCGCGCTGAGCATGGTGAAGGTGCCGAGCGATCCGGCGCAGGTCATCGTCAATCATGTGAGCTTCCGCGTGCAGTTGGGAGCCTCGACCCGGCGGACTCAATCCCCGCGGGTCGCACGGCACTTGAGCGCCACCGAGGACACCGCCCGCATCCCCGCCGCCTCCGCCCCGGGCGCCCGCCGCCGCGCCCCCGTCGTCTGGAGCGGGAAGTCCGACCCGGACGACACCGGCGCGCACCGGCTGCTCCAGGCGGTGCGCGGCGGCAGCGTCCGGCACGGCGAGGAGCCCGCCTCCGACGCCGCGGGAGCCACCCAGGTCATCCCGCGCATCGACGAGGGCGGCTACCGGCACGGCTACGGCGACGACCTCACGGAGCAGACCCTCGAAACCCCGATCGTCGGCGCCCAGCGCGGCAGCCCCGACGCCGGCGAGACCCGGCTCCTGCCCCAGATGCGCTCGGCCGGCAGCGCCTACGACGAACCCGCCTACCAGCGCGAGCGGTTCGACGAGGACCACGGCTACGAGGACGACGACGAGCCGGACACCGACGCGCCGAGCAAGCGCCACGGCGACGACCCGGCCCGGCACGCCTACTACCCCGGCCGCCGGATGAACCTCGGCGTCGTCCTGCTCCCGCTGCGCATCTTCCTCGGCTTCATCTCCATCTACGCCGGCATGGGCAAGCTCTGCGACCCCGTCTACTTCGACGGCGGCAAACGCGGTTCCATGACCAAGTGGCTCAACACCCTGCACCCGTGGGAAGTCGCCGAGCCGCTGCGCCAGTTCGCCCTCGAGCACCCCGTGGGCTCCGGCCTGGTCATCGCCTTCTTCCAGGTCATCGTGGGCGTCCTCACGGTCCTGGGCTGCTGGCAGCGGGTCGCCGCGGTCGTCGGGGCGCTGCTGTCGGCCGCGCTGCTCGTCACCGTCAGCTGGAAGAGCGTCCCCGCCTACGACGCCCCCGACATCATCTACCTCGCCGCCTGGTCCCCGCTGATCATCGCCGGCGCCCCCGTCTACTCCATCGACGGCCGCCTCGCCGGCGGCGCCTGGCGCCGTCTCGGCCCCCGCGCCGACATCTGGGAGCTGCGCCAGTACGTCCTGCGCCGCGGCGCCCTCATCGCCACCGTCGTCATCGGCCTCACCCTGCTCGTCGGCTCCCTGCTCGGCGGCGCCGTCCGCGACGCCGACCGCGTGGTCGTCCCCGGCCCCGGCGAGGCACCCCGCAACGAACTCCCGGGCTCCCCGCTCCCGAAGAAGCCCGGCACCAGCGCCCAGGAACGCACCCCGAGCGCCTCCAACCCACCCACCCAGGGCGCCACTTCAGGCACGGCCAGCCCCTCCGACGCCGCGACCACCCCCGACGCCACCCGAGACACCGGCACCCTCCCCGGCTCCCCCAGCCAAACCCAGGGCACCGCCGGCCAGGCCCCACCCCAACAGTCCTCCCCAGCCGACGAGGCCCCCAGCACCAGCACGGGCCCCACCTCAGGCGGCACCACCGGCACCCCGGGCGGCACCGGAGGCGGCGGAGACACCACCCCCGAGGAACCGGGCTTGGTGGGCGGCCTGTTGGGCTAGAGAGGCCTGTCATACGAGAAGGGGTCCTGCGCGAAATACGCGGGACCCCTTCGTCATACGGGGACTACAGCGCCCCTTTAGGGGCGCGGGGAACTGCGCGACAAGCCCCCACAAACCCGCACCCGACGAACGACCTAGAGGCCCCCACCCCGCAGCCCACGGAGTTCCTTCGCAGCCTCGGTCAAATCCTTCGCCGTATCAATGGCCCGCCAATACGCCCCCTGCGGAAGAGGAAACCCCGCCAACCGCCGCTCCCGAGCCAACCGCGGAAACGTCGTCCGCTCATGATCCCCCCGCTCCGGCAACATCCCGGCGAACTCGGGAGAGAACACGTACACCCCCGCATTGATCTCGAACGTCGACGGCGGCGCCTCGATGAAGTCCGTGATGTGACCGAACCCGTCCGTCCGCACCGCCCCCCACGGAATCCGCGGCCGGGCCAGCGCGAGCGTCGCTATGGCGTCCCGCTCGGCGTGGAAGTCGGCCATGTCACGCAGCGAGAACCGGGTCCAGATGTCGCCGTTGGTGGCGTACCAGTGCTGGTCCGGATGGGGAAGGTGCGCGGCGGCATACTTCAGGCCCCCGCCGCGCCCGAGCGGCTCGGTCTCGACGACGGTCGTGACCCGCACGGGAAGCTCCGCCGACTCCAGCCACTTCTGCAGGACGTCGGCAAGGTGGCCGCAGCTGACCACCACGTCCGTGACGCCCTCCTCGGCGAGCCAGACAAGCTGATGGCCGATGATCGGCGTCCCCGTTCCGGGGATCTCGACCATCGGCTTGGGCCGGTCGTCCGTGTAGGGGCGCAGCCGGGAGCCCTGGCCCCCGGCCAGGACGACGGCCTGGACAGGGCGAGACGCGGCGTTCGGATCGGTCATGACCGAACTGTACGTCGCGTCCCGCGCCCCTTATTTTGCGCTGCTCGACACCGGCGCGCCCCTACGGCTCCCCGTGCGCCGCTTCTGGCGGCAACCACTGACTCTCAGCTGTGCGCCCCCGCGACCCCCGAGGCGAACGAGGTGTCGCAGACCGGGCGGGAGAAGGACTGGGCCCGGTTCGCGCCGTAGACGCGGACCGCGGCGCGGCCGAGTTCGCGGGCGAGGGAGGCGCAGTGCTTGGCCAGGGACGGGCGCTCGTTGACCGCCTGTTGGAGGTGGGTGAGCGCGATGCCCGGGTCCTTCTCCTGGAGTTCGGTCAGGAGCTGCCGGCGCAGCACCTCCTGGGGGGCGCGCTTCTTGGCCGGCGCGGCCAGGTCCTCGGAGGACGCGGTGAGCACCGAGCTCGAGGAGGTCCCCGACCAGTTGACTCGGGTGACCGCGAGGGTCCCGGAGAGAACCAGGACGACGGGCAGGACGAGGGCGAGGGAGCGGCCGATCCGGCGGGCGGGGCCCCGGCCGCGTCGCGTCTGTTGAGTAGTGGAGTGCTTCACGCGAGTGAGGGTAGCGTCCGGTAATGATTTGGCGACATTCAGTCACCGGTTCGGGGGATAGAGAACCGCCTCGAATCGGGCACGGCGTTGACGTACGGCACTCGAAATGACCGGTCTGCCGGGGTATTTGTCGACAACGAGAAGGGCCCCGCAGCGCTCTGCGGGGCCCTCTTCGTCAACCTGGGTGAATTACCCGGGGTTGTACTTCCTGTCCTCGGCGCGAGCCGTCAGTGCGTCAGTCGGTGAGACGCTCGCCCGTGGAGGTCGAGAACACGTGGGTCTCGCCCGGCCGCGGCACGACGTGCAGCGTTGCGCCCTTCTCCGGCACCGCACGCCCGCTGACACGGACGACCAGGTCCTTCAGGACGTCGTCGACCTTGGCGCTGCCGTAGACGTAGCCGTCGGCGCCCAGCTCCTCGACGACGTTCACGGAGACGGCGAGGCCCGCCGGGGCGTCCTCGCTGTCCTTCGTCAGGGACGCCGCGGCGCCGCCGTTCTGCTCGACGATGTCGAAGTGCTCGGGGCGGACACCGACGGTCACGGTGGTGTCACCCTTGTCGGCGGCGGCGCTGAGCGCCTCGCGGTTGACGGGCACCACGCTGTTGCCGAACTTCACACCGCCGTCGGTGATCGGGACCTCGACCAGGTTCATGGCGGGGGAGCCGATGAAGCCGGCGACGAAGAGGTTGGCCGGGCGGTCGTACATGTTGCGCGGCGAGTCGACCTGCTGGAGCAGACCGTCCTTGAGCACGGCGACGCGGTCGCCCATCGTCATGGCCTCGACCTGGTCGTGGGTGACGTAGACGGTGGTGATGCCGAGACGGCGCTGCAGCGACGCGATCTGCGTACGCGTGGAGACACGGAGCTTGGCGTCGAGGTTCGACAGCGGCTCGTCCATGAGGAACACCTGGGGCTCACGCACGATGGCGCGACCCATGGCGACACGCTGGCGCTGACCACCGGAGAGGGCCTTCGGCTTGCGGCCGAGGTACTCGGTGAGGTCGAGGATCTTCGCCGCGTCCTCGACCTTCTGGCGGATCTCCGTCTTGTTGACGCCCGCGATCTTGAGCGCGAAGCCCATGTTGTCGGCGACCGTCATGTGCGGGTAGAGCGCGTAGTTCTGGAACACCATGGCGATGTCCCGGTCCTTCGGCGGGAGGTGGGTGACGTCGCGGTCGCCGATGCGGATGGCGCCGGAGTTGACGTCCTCGAGCCCCGCGAGCATCCGGAGCGAGGTGGACTTGCCGCAGCCGGAGGGACCGACGAGGACGAGGAACTCGCCGTCGCCGACCTCGATGTCCAGACCATCGACGGCGGGCTTCTCGGTGCCCGGGTAGATCCGGGTCGCCTTTTCGAACGAGACAGTGGCCATGGTGAATGGGCCCCCTTCTACCGGCAGGAACGTGCCGGACGATCCGTTGTAGGAAGGTGGTGCCACTACGGGTGGTTCCGTTGTGGTGTAGTCCACATAAGTGAACTGGGTCAGGACGGTACCTGGCGTTCACCTGGTCTGTCAGTACCTGGACCGGTGTGAACTTCGCCGAAATTTTCGAGGACCTCCGCCGGAGCGTCCCGCAACCCCAGCCGCAGATGCTCCACGTGATAGAGGGCTTGGTCGAGCAATTCGGCCACGTGGTTGTCGTAGAGCGCGTAGATCACGGACCGGCCGCGCCGCTCACCCGTCACCAGCCCCAGATTGCGCAGCAGCCGCAGCTGATGCGAGCAGGCGGACTGTTCCATGCCCACGGCGTCCGCGAGCTCGGTGGCCGCGCACGGGCCCTCCTGGAGCCGGGCCAGGATCCGCAGGCGTGACGGGGTGGCGAGGGCCTGCAGCGTGGTGGCGACGTCTGCGGCGCCCACGGCTTCGAGGCGTTCCCGTGCCGTGGCAGAGGTCTTGGCGTCCGTTCCGTGGCCCATGGTCTTCATCCTACGGACGCCCATCCATGAACGTATGAATGGGTCTTCATATAATCCTGTACGGTGAAAACAGCGGCGCCGGACTCACGGCCGACCGCCCCCTCGTCATGCCCTCGTGAAGGACACCCGCGCCCATGCCCTCCACCCTCACCCAGCCGACGGCGGACCGGACCGCGCCGCCGCGGCCGCCGGAAGCCATCCGCCGCCGCACCCGCGTCCTCGCCCTCCCCGAGGCCCGCTGGGCCGTCGCGGCCACCGCCTTCTTCCTGCTCGCGCTGCCGCTCCAGCTGGCCGGCGCCCCCGCCTGGACCTGGGGCCCGCTCTATGCCCTGTCGTACGCCACCGGCGGCTGGGAGCCCGGCTGGGAAGGCCTCAAGGCCCTCAGGGACAAGACCCTCGACGTCGACCTGCTGATGATCGTCGCCGCCCTCGGCGCCGCCTCCATCGGCCAGGTCATGGACGGCGCCCTGCTCATCGTCATCTTCGCCACCTCGGGCGCCCTGGAGGCCCTGGCCACCGCCCGCACCGCCGACTCGGTCCGCGGCCTGCTCGACCTGGCCCCCGCCACGGCGACCCGCCTCACCCCCGACGGCGGCGAACAGACCGTCGCCGTGGAGGAGTTGAGGGTCGGCGACATCGTCCTCGTACGCCCCGGCGAACGCGTCGGCGCCGACGGCCGCGTGCTCGACGGAGCCAGCGAGGTCGACCAGGCGACCATCACCGGCGAGCCACTGCCGGTCGCCAAGGAGCCCGGCGACGAGGTCTTCGCGGGAACCCTCAACGGCACGGGTGCCTTGCGCGTCCGCGTCGAGCGGGACGCCTCCGACTCCGTGATCGCCCGGATCGTCCGGATGGTCGAGGAGGCCTCCGAGACCAAGGCCCCCACCCAGCTGTTCATCGAGAAGGTCGAACAGCGCTACTCGGTCGGCATGGTCGCTGCCACCCTCGCCGTCTTCCTCGTACCGCTCGCCCTCGGCGCCGCGCTCACCGGCTCACTGCTGCGGGCGATGACCTTCATGATCGTCGCTTCGCCGTGCGCGATCGTTCTTTCCACCATGCCGCCGCTGCTGTCCGCGATCGCCAACGCCGGACGCCACGGTGTCCTGGTCAAGTCGGCGGTGGTGATGGAACGCCTGGGCCAGGTCGACACCGTCGCCCTCGACAAGACGGGCACCCTCACGGAGGGCACCCCGCGCGTCACGGACGTAACCCCCCTGCCGGCTTCCGGCCTCGACGAATCCGCCCTGCTCACCCTGGCCGCAGCCGCCGAGCACCCCAGCGAACACCCGCTGGCCCGCGCCATCGTGGCCGCGGCCCGCGAACGCGGTCTCACGCTGCCGGAGACCGAGAACTTCGACTCCACACCGGGCGTCGGGGTGACCGCCGGGATCGACGGCCGCACCGTCGCCGTGGGCGCCCCCGCACGCCTGCTGAACGACACAGGTGACACGGCCGCCCTGGTCGCGCGACTGGAGGACGACGGCCGTACGGCGGTCCTGGTGACGGTCGACGGCACCCCGGCCGGAGTGCTGGGCATCGCCGACCGCCTGCGCCCGAACGCGGCGGCCACGATCACCTCCCTCGCGGCCCTCACCGGAACCAAGCCCGTGCTGCTCACCGGCGACAACCCGCGCGCCGCCGCCCACGTGGCCGCCGAGGTCGGCATCGACGACGTACGCGCCGGGCTGCTCCCCGAGCACAAGGTCGCCGCGGTGAAGGAGCTGGAGGCCGCGGGCCGCAAGGTGATGGTGGTGGGCGACGGCGTCAACGACGCCCCCGCTCTCGCCGCCGCTCACTCCGGCGTCGCGATGGGGCGCGCGGGTTCGGATCTCGCGCTGGAGACGGCGGACGCGGTGATCGTCCGAGACGAACTCACCACGGTGCCCGCGGTGATCGCCCTCTCGCGCCGGGCACGGCAGCTGGTGGTGCAGAACCTGGTGGTCGCCGGTGTGTTCATCGCGGTGCTGGTGACCTGGGACCTGGCGGGGACGCTGCCGCTGCCGCTCGGTGTGCTCGGGCACGAGGGGTCGACCGTGCTGGTCGGCCTCAACGGTCTGCGGCTGCTGCGGGAGGCTGCGTGGCAGCGGGCGGAGCGTGAGTCGGGGCGCTGAGCCGCGGCTCCGTACGACGCGGGGAGGGGGCGGCTCCGGACGCCGCCACCGCTTGCAGCTCCTGGGCCACGGCGGCGCCGATCATCTCGGCGTCGCCGGCCCGCAGATGGCTGACGACGGTCAGGGTGTAGGCGTCGGCGGTGTGGACGAGGCAGAGGTTCGCCGTGCCCGGCGGGGACAGCTGCGGCAGCGGAACGATGCGCGCCAGGGGACGGCCGTACAACCGGCTGGGGCTGTCCCGCCACTTGAACGCGGTGCACAGGCTGGTGGTGATCTCGGGGCGCGCCAGGCGCTTGGCCATCACCTCGGCCAGCCACGGCACGGTCCGCGCGGAGGCCTGCAGCGCGGGCAGGATCGCGCGGTGGGCGTCGCAGCGGTGATGCAGCGCGGCGACCAGGTCCTGGCATGCCTGGAGACGTTCCACCGGGGAGGCGATGTCGACGGGCAGCGGGATGCGCAGCACGGTGACGCCGTTGCCGAGTTGCCCCGCGCTGTGCCGGGTCCGCAGGTCGACCGGCACCGTGGCGTACAGGGGGGTCGGCCCCTTGGGCCAGGAGCGCAGGGGCCCGTAGCAGGCGCGGAGGGCGCCGGCGTAGGCGCTCAGGAGCAGTTCGTTGAGTGTCGCTCCGCGCCCGCCGGACGGCTGGCGGCGGGCCGTGCGCATGGTCTGCGGGTCGAGGCCGACCATGGCCACCGACGGCCGCATGCCGTCGGCGGGCGTCGGAGGAAGGGGCTGGCTGGGGACCCCGATGCGGTGCAACTCCCGGAGCACGGTGGCCGCTTTGATGCGCGGGCGCCCCGCTGCCGTAGCCGGTCCGAGCGCGGACGGCGGTGCGGCGTCGTCCATCAGCATCCGGAAGAGCGTCTCCAGGGATCTGCCGTCCAGCAGTGCGTGATGGGCGAGCAGCACGATGGCGTGCTCGCCCGCCGGGGTGGCGTGCGGGGCCACCAGCAGTCGCCACAGTGGCCGTTCGGGCGGCAGCGGGTGCCCGACGCCCGCGGTGAGCAGGGAGTCCAGGTCCTGGTCAGTGGCGGTGATGTGCGCGGCGGGATCGAAGGGCCGGGCGGCCGACCACCGGTGGCCCGACAGCGCCGCCGGCCCGGCGGGAGGCCGCAGCACCTGGCTCATCCGGTCCAGTTCGCCCCATCGCTCGCGGACTCGGGACCGCACCTGCTCCAGGTCGAACGGCGTTCCGGGAAACACCGCGGCGATGCCGATCGTCCCCGGCAGCCCATTGCGGAGGTGCCCCTCGTCGAAGGCCGACAGCCTCATGTTCCACAGCCTCTTTCCTTGGTGGTGCAGCTGCCCGGGCCCCCGCCTCGGTCGATCAACCGTCGGGCGAGTCGAACACGGCACAGGCGTTGTGGCCGCCGAACGCGAAACTGCTGCTGATCACCGGGCCGTCCGGGATCTTGCGTGGCTCGGCCGTGACCACGTCCAGTTCGCATCGGGGGTCCAGCCGCGTGAGATGGGCGGTCGGCGGGGCGAGCCCTTCACGCACCGACCAGGCCGCGATCACGGCCTCCACCGCTCCCGCCGCCCCCAGCGCATGCCCGGTCACCGCCTTGGGGGCGGTCACGGGCACCCCACCCGGGCCGAACAGGGCGGTGATGGCCTGCGCCTCCGCGAGGTCGTTCAACTGGGTGCCGGTGCCATGCGCGTTGACATGGGTGACGGCGTCCGCAGTCGTCCCCGCGTCGGCGAGCGCCTGCTCCATGCACGCCCGGGCACCGGCGCCGTCGGGATGCGGTGCCGTGAGGTGGTAGGCGTCGGAGGTGCGCCCGTACCCGGTGAGCGTGGCGTAGATCCGGGCGCCCCGCGCGCGGGCCAGGTCCAGCCGTTCCAGCACCAGGAACGCCGCCCCTTCGGCGAGGACGAAGCCCCGCCGCCCCTCGTCGAACGGCCGTGACGCGGACGCGGGTTCCTCGCAATCCGTGACCATCGCACCGGACCGGCCGAAGGCAAGCGCGGTCGTAGGGGTCAGCGGAGCTTCGTGTCCCCCCGCCACCACCACGTCCGCGCCCCCCGCCCGGATCATCTGCAGTGCCTCACCCACCGCATGCGTCCCGGAGGCACAGGCGGTGGAGACCGTCAGACTGGGGCCGGTGATACCGAGCTTGGCGCTGACCCAGTACGCCCCCGCGTTGTGCATCAGCCGCGACGCGTACAGCACATCGGGCCGCCCGATGCCGTTCTCCTGACTGATCACCCCGCCGTAGCCGGTCCCGGTGACCACCGCCCGCCGCTCCGCCGGCACATGCAGCCCCCCGGCATCCTCCACGGCGTCCACGGCGGCACACACCGCCAACTGCGCCGAACGGTCCGCCCGCCGCACCTCCTTGGGCGTCAGCTGTCCGCTCGGGTCGAAGTCGGTCATCGGACCCGCCGGGTATACGACGGCTCCCTCGTCTGCTCCCTTCTCGTCGAAGGCATGCAGCGAGATCGCCGAACGGCACTCCACCAGACTCGCCCACAGCGCGGCCGGCGTCGCTCCGGCCGCGCAGCGAACCCCCAGGCCCGTGACGGCGACGGCGTGGCCGGGCGTCACCGGGCGGCGAGGGGGCCGTGGCCGGCGTGGGTGCGCAGCCTCACGATGAGGTCGGCGACATCACCCACGGTGGACACCCCGGAGGTGTCGGTTCCGCGCAGGGACACCCCGAACTCGTCCTCCGACGCCGCCTGCAGCTCGGTGATGTCCAGACTGTCGGCGCCCAGATCGGCCACCAGCCGGGCCTGCGGCAGGACCGCCTCCACCGGCACCGACATCACCCGCGCACACAGCGGTCGCAGCGCTTCCCATACGTCCACATGTTCCACGTCCATGCAGCGTCTCCGTTTCCTGGTGCTCACAGTGATGGCGTCGAGGTACGAGCCCATGTCTCAAACTCCGTGACGACCGCGTCGGCGAGCCGTCGCGCGTCGTCCGGGCGCAGGTTGCACACCACGGTCAACGTGACCGCGTCCCCTGCCTGGGCCAGGGCGAAGCTGGCGGTGCCCGGGTGGTGCAGGGGCGGCAGCCCCACAGTGCGCACGAGCGCGTGGCCCCGGAACGTGCTGGGGCCGCCGGGCCACTTGACGGCGGTGGTCGCGGTCGCCGCGAAGCAGGAGTGGCGACCACGGCTGGTGAGAAGTCTGGTCACCCAAGGGCCGGTCCGCCGTGCCGCTTCCGCGGCGGGAAACAGCACCGAGGCGTGCACGGCGGCCCGTGCGGGAACCGCGGCCAGCGCGGCCTGCCCCGCCCGCAGCCGCGCCAGGGGCCCGTCCACATCGACGGGCAACGGCACCCGAATCACCGTGAGGGCATTGCCCAGTTCGCCCGGATCGGCCCGGCTGCGCAGATCACACGGCACAGCCGTGTACACGGGTTCATCCCGCTGCCGCCACCGCCGTACCGGACCGTACTGATCCCGCATCGCCCCGGCCACCGCGCCCACCAGCAGCTCGTTCAACGTCGAGCCCCGCCCGTCGGCAGGCTGCCGACGGGCGGCCCGGACCGTCTGCGCCGGCAGCGCGCTCACCGCGACCGAGGAGTACGTCCGCCCCGGCGACGGCATCGGCAGGGCCTGCCCCGCGGCCGTCATCACCCGGAGTTCCCGGCCCACAGCTCGCAGCCCGGCACGCGACAGCGGCGCCGGCCGGGCAGCCGCCCGCACCGCTCCAGGACTGTCCATCAACGAACGCATCAACGTGGCCAGCGAGCGCCCGTCCAGCAGCACATGCTGCGCCACGAGCGCCAGGGCGAAACCGCCGTACGCCGCGTCCGGGACCACGTACAGCCGCCAGGGCGGCACCCCGCCGACGAGCGGCCGGTCCACGCTCTGCGCCCACAGGTCGTCCACCTTGTGCCGGGCCAGGACGACATGGACGTCGGGGTCGAACGGTCCCGGTACGACCCACCGCGCGCGCCCGCCGCCGCTTTCCGGACGGTCGAGCACACAGTTCATCCGCTCCAGATGCGCCCACCGCTCGGTGACGCGCGCCCGCACCCGCGCCACATCGGGCTGCTCACCGGCGAAGACCGCCGCCAGGCCGACAACTCCCGGACACCCGTTGAACAGCAGCATCTCGTCGGCACAGGACAGTCTCATGCGCTAGGTCGCCCTACCCTTCCTCGTCCAACGCCCGCACCGTGACGGTGCGGGCGTTGGACTGCGAGGCCGATCGCCTCGAACCGTCTGCTCAGAACGCTTCGCTGTTGCAGCCCATGTCCGAACCGAGGTCGGTGGGCTGCGCACCCGGGTTCCCCTCGCCGTTGAGCGCGTTGCCCAGCGCGCCGTTGATGGCGCCGATGCTGCCGAGGATGTCGATGTTCATGTCGTGCGAGCGGCACTCGATGCTCTGGTTGACGTCGAAGTCGTTGCCCGGCCCGTGGGCGACGGCAGGGCTGACACCGAAGGAGCCGACACTGCCGAGGACGGCGCCCACGAGAGCGGCCTTCTGAAGCTTGCGCATTTCTTCTCCGTTGAACGAGCGGATGAACTGAACGAGCGGAATGACGAACTGCGGTGCGGCGATCAGCCGAGTCGGGGCAGGCCCAACTGACCCACGGGGGGCGCCGCGACCTGACCGAGGCCGAGCCCGGGCACCTGCGGTGTGCCGCCGGTCGGCGCGATCAGCGGGTTGATGAGCGGGTTCACCTCGGGGTTGAACTGCGGGTTCACCTGCGGGGCGACGCGCGGCGCGGGCTCCGGCTCGAAGACCTGGGGTACGTCGAGCTGCGGGGCGACCTTCGGCGTGACCTGCGGCGCCGTCTGCGGTGAGACCTGCGGTACGACCTCCGGCCGCTGCGCGTGCTGCGAGCCGTGCGGTGAGCTGGAGGCCTGCGCGTTGCCGGTCGAGGTGGCGACGGCGGAGGCCTGACCGCTGTGCTGCGGGGCCGGGGCGGGCGCCGGCGGTGCGTACTGCGGCGCCGGCTGGGCGTAGGACTGCGGACCGCTGACCTCCGCCGTGCCCTGCGAACGGGCCACCGCCGTGGCCTGCGGCGGGGGCGCCTGGTACTGCGGGGCGGGCGCGGGCGCGTAGTACTGCGGCGGGGGCGCCTGGTACTGCGGGGCGGGTGCCGGTGCGTAGTACTGCGGCGGCGGCGCCTGGTACTGGGGCGCGGGCGCCGGGGCGTAGTACTGAGGTGCCGGGTAGTACGGGGGTGGAGGCGCCGCGGTGTAACCGCCGTACCCGGGAGAGTCGGCGTGGCTGACGCCGGCGCCGATGGCGGACAGACCGCCGGCCGTTGCTACGACGAGCGCGGCCTTGTGAAGCTTGCGCATGGAACCCCTCGGCCCTTCATTACCTGTACAGGGAAAATCCGTTGTATTCAGTGCAGTCTTGCGTGCGATCAGTCTGATGTTCGTGCTGCGCCCTAACAGGGGTAACTCCTGGGCTGATTCATGATCGCTGCCCTCTCTCAGCTGGCAACGAAATTTCCCCCGGCCTGGTCACGGGGTGAGAAAAGCCGTCACTCATTTGCCATCGGTCGGATTATCGGTTCTGTTTTTCGGGCCGCAGCAAATGGGTGACCACACCCCGACTCACGTGACTGACGCCGCACTTGGCTCGTTCCAGCAACAGCCGCACTGGTCATCAGCAACGCAATACGTTCCGTGCACAGGTCAATGAAGGGCCGAGGTTTCATGCGCAAGCTTCAGCAGGTCGCGCTCGTCGTCGCAGCAGCCGGAGGTCTGTCCGCCGTCGGTGCCGGTCCCAGCCACTCCGCCCCTGTGGCGTACAACGGTGCTCCGCCGCCCGTTTCGCAGCAGGACGCCCAGGCCACCTCGATGACCTCCGCCCAGGCCACGTCGCAGAACTCCGGCTCGTCGGCCCCGCGGCGGATGGCGCTGCCGACGCGGGGCGCCGATGTCAGCCCGCAGGTCAACCCCCAGTTCAACCCGAAGCTCAGCCCGAACATCTCCCCGCAGGCAGCTCCGCACACGGGCCCGGGGCAGGGTGAGGTCGGCCAGACCAACCTCTTCCGCCCGTCCCAGGAGTGCAGCCCGCAGTCCCTGCTCAACGCGGCTGTCCCGGTCGCCGTACTCGCCGCCGCCGAGAACCGCGGCATCGACTGCGGCCAGACCAACAGCCAGGCGAACTCCCTCGCTCACGCCCGCGCCACCACCACGCGATAGGGCAGCACAGGCGGCCGTCCGCCTGAGCAGACCGAACGGCAGCTGATCGACCCGCAACGGGCCCTTCGAGGATCGACCTCGTAAGGGCCCGTTCGTATGTGATGGGGCGTCAGGGTGCTTCTGCCGCGCGATCACGAAACCCGGCGCGTCGCCGGACATTTCGGGATACTTCGTATTAACCTCCCGTAACTGTACGAAGTCGATCTTTCGCGGATCGCACCCACACCTCACTCCACCGGAGATGACATGCACAAGCTTCGCAAGGCCGCCGTCGTGATCGTCGCCCTCGGCAGCGTCGGGATCCTGAGCGCCGGCACCGCCGCCGCCAACGGCCAGGACGGTCACGGCAAGAAGGACGGGGGCAAGTTCAGCGTCCTGCAGAGCTCCAACTGCAAGTCGCACGACCTGAACCTCGACGTCCTCGGCCAGGTCGGCGTCCTCAACGGCCTGCTGGGCAACGCGCTCAACGGCGAGGGCAACTCGGGCGGCCAGGACACGCACCTGGGCTCGTCCATGGGCTGCAACAACAGCGCGTTCTAATCGCGCGACGGTCGCACAGGCGGCCGACGGCCGGAAAGCAGGTCCCGGCATCGAGTCTCAGGCTCGGTGCCGGGGCCTTTTTCATGTAGTAGTGAAATTGCTATTTATTATTAAGCAAAGGGAATTCACCGGAATCGGCCAAGGTGGTGAGAATTGCCTGAATTCGGCGTGCCGCTGAGTGCTCCAAAATTCTTCTTATTACCCTCTGTAACCGTACGAAGTCGATCTGTTACGGATCGCACCACTTCACTCCATCGGAGATGAACATGCACAAGCTCCGCAAGGCCGCCGTTCTGGTCGCCGCCCTCGGGGGCGTCGGGCTCCTGGGCGCCGGTACCGCCCACGCCGACGGGGGCCCGGGCGGCTGGAGTTCGGGTGACCGGGGCCACCACGGCAAGCATCACGAAGGCCGCAAGAGCAGCCCGACCCTCAACGTCGCGCAGAGCACGTCCTGCAAGTCGCACGACGCCAACGTCAGCGTCCTCGGCCAGGTCGGCATCCTCGACGGTGCGGCCGGCAACCTGCTGAACGGTGAGGGCAACCCGGGCGCGCAGGAGACCGGCCTGGGCTCGTCCATGGGCTGCAACAACACCTTCGGTGGCAAGTAGGGGCAGTAAGGGCTGATCCCTTCCCCTGCAAAATGCCGGACCGGGAGAACATCCCGGTCCGGCATTTTTCGATCGCGCCTCAGAAATCGAATTTAGGCAGCTTGAACCCCTTGGGCAGCGGCACATTGTTGGAGCACTCCACGACCGGCCCGACCCTCGTGGTCCCGCTGTTCCCCACCCCGTGCTGGGGGAACACCAAGCGCGGCCGTTCGACCGTCGAGCAGTCGTGCTTCTGCTGGACGACAGTGCCGTCCTTGCCCTTGTGGACGTTCTCGCTCTTGCGAACACACGTGATGTCGCCCTGGGCGGAGGTCTTGCAATCATTCGAGGGCACTGCGGCGTACACCTGCCCGGCGCCGCCGTAGATCACGGCGAGGGTTCCGACGAGCCCCGAGATGGTTGCGATCTTCTGTCGACCGATCATGTGCTGCGTTCCTTTGCGGATCCGAAATGCCAGAGCCATCGCCCGGCGCGATATCAGCTGCGTCCGGCGATGGCATTGCTGCAGCCCGGGCGCGCACCCTGGTGGGTCTGCCGCGCGTCCGGGCTGCCTTCACATCGTGTGATGTGCATAAAGTGTCCGATGAAATTCGATGCGCCTGCCGTGACGCTCCGATGCTATATGCCTGGGAAACGGCCTACGGCGACAATCGCAGTGCCCTGAAATTCGCGCATCGAACTCTCGGCGCTTCTTTACTTGGCGATGTAGGGAGTGGAGTACTCGCCGAAGCCCTCCGGCGCGGCGTACTGGGGAGCGTACGGAGCGGCCTGGGGGGCGGCCTGCGGAGCAGGCTGGGGAGCGGCGGCCTGGGGAGCGGCCTCCGGCGCGGCAGCCCGGTGCGGAGCGGAGTGCTTTCCGTGCGGAGCGCCCCACGTGGCCACGGCGTTGGCCTGCGAGGTGGCCACCGCGGTGATGTCCGGTCCGTCCCAGCCGCCCTCGTGGGCGGAGGCCGTGCCGGCGCCGGCACCGAAGGCGGACAGCCCTGCGACCGCTGCGGCTACGACCGCAACGCGCTGAAACTTGCGCATTGAATTGACCCTTTCTTTCCGGGGCGTGAAGCCCTGGCTTGACTACTTAGTGTGAGCATATACACGCGAACCGTAGCAATTTGGGATCTATTGCCCTTCTGTGTGTCGTGTCGGCTCATGCCGAGGCACCCCTTTCGTTCGCCTATTGCCGTGCGCTCGGAGAGGGGTGAGAGAGCTGGTGTTGTTGGGGCAACGACGGTTCCCCGAGGGGGAGTCACGGGCGGTGGGGCGCGGTCACCCGTTTGCCGAAACGGCGGATGGCCGGACCAGGTCGACCTGGTCCGGCCATCCGCCGTAGGGGAGTTGAGGAGGCTGACGGGGCGTCAGCCGCCCAGCAGGCGTTGCAGCGGCGTGCGGTTGTCGCTGCTGGTGTCGACGGCCGGCGCCTCGGACGTCGGGTCGGCACAGGTGATGTGCGGCCCGATCCGTGTCTGCCCGTTGTTCAGCAGGCCGGGAGCGGGCAGGGTCAGGGGCTGCGTCGGCTGGCAGTTCACGCTCCGACGGATGGTGAACCCGTCACCCTCGGGCGTCTGACCCACGATCCGCTGGGTGCAGACGATGTTGCCCTCGGCGTCGAGTGCGCAGACGCCCGGGCCTCCTGCCGCGTGGGCCTGGGTGACGCCGACGAAGGTCATGGCGAGGCCGCCGAGAATCCCCGAGACGGCCGCGATCTTCTTTCCGTTGAACATGTGTTGCGTCTCCTTGGTGAGGGGTGCCCCGGGCGTCGTGCGCCGCGAACCGGCCGCGCCGGGTCCTGGGGTGTCGGAGAGGCGGACCCCGGCGTCCGGCCGATGTCCGGGCGCTGGGGTCCAATTCGCTTACGAAGTGAAGGGCCGGCCTGCTGACGGCACTGGTGCTTCGGGGCCCGTGAGGGCGTCGCGCACGACTGTGCCGCCGACCTCAGTCAGTGAAGGCGTTGTTGAACTGGCCGCAGGTGGTGTCGAAGGTCTCGGCGAGACCGAGCAGGCCGATCGGGAGGTCGCCCTCGGCCACCGTCTGCGGGCTGCACTCCTGGTACGGCCGGTAGAGGTCGGTGACGGACACCTGCGCCCGGGTGGGGGCCTGCTTGTGGGACACGTGCGGCCGGTCGGACTTGTGGCCGTGGCCGCCACCGTCGGCGTAGGCGGCAGTGGCACCCGCACCGGCACCGACGGCGGTCAGGCTGCCGGCCGCCGCCGCGACGATCATGACCTGCTGAAGCTTGCGCATGGAACCCTCGGTCTTTCACTACATGTACGTCGAGGCTGATTGCCTACTGTGACTGAACGAACACTAGCAGTAGCGATCTACGCTATTCCACACCGGTGATATCCCGTGTCCCGACGGGGATATAAGGGTGTGCGAGGGATCTTGTGCTGTGGCGAGTCGGCTCAATAGGGCTTGACGCGGGCTTAATTGACGAAGGTCTGAAGATCGGCCAGGAGTTCACAGGGTCGTAAGGCACGGAAATCCCATTGATGTGTCGCTCATCTGCAAGCGCCCCCCACACCGACCCGAACAGAATTGCAGGCCTCTGCGACACGAGAGGCACGAGGTACGACTTCCATGACCGACCTGACCACGACACCCGCAACGGACGAGGCCGCCGGCGACCCGGCGGCGGATGTCGCGAGCCTGATGCAGATGATCGCCGGCGGGGCGATCCTGCAGACACTGCACGCGGTTGCCGAACTCAACATCGCCGACCACCTTGCCGAGGGAGCACGCACGGCGAAGGAGGTGGCCGAGCGCGAGGGCAGCCATGAGCGATCCACCTTCCGTCTGATGCGCGCCGCCGCGTCGCTTGGAGTGCTCAGCTACGAAGGGGCGGGGCGCTTCGGCCTGACCGGGCGGGGCCAGATGCTGCGTACCGATGTGCCGGGCTCCCTGCGCTCCTTGGTGCTGATCCAGGCCGGTGAGTCGCACTGGCAGCCCTGGAGCCTGTTCCCCGAGGCGGTGCGGCAGGGCGCGAGCCAGGCGAAGAAGGCATTGGGCGCGGACGTATTCGACTACTACGCGCGGCCGGAGAAAGCCGACGAGGCCCGGCTGTTCGCCGACTCCATGCGCGACTTGGCCGGCATGGTGACCCAGGGCATCCTGGCCGAGGCCGACACCGAGGGCCTGTCCACCGCCGTCGACGTCGGTGGCGGGGACGGACACCTCGTACTGGCACTCATGGAGGCCAATCCCGCTCTGCACGGCCAGGTACTCGACCTGCGGCACGCCATCGAGGATGCGAGCCGGCAGGCCGAACGGCGGGGCCTGTCCGACCGTTTCGCCGGTGTGCCGGGCGACTTCTTCCTCGAGGTGCCCAGCGCGGATCTCTACCTCCTCAAGACCGTGCTCCACGACTGGGACGACGAGCGCTGTACGACGATCCTGCGCAACTGCCGTTCCGCGGCGCACGAAGGCGGGCGCGCCCTGGTCGTGGAAATGCTCGTCGACAACGAGATCGGCAAGCCCGACTTCGCCACCATCGCGGACGTGACCATGCTGTGCGTGACGGGCGGCATCGAACGAGACCTGGACGAGTTCGACGCGCTCTTCGCCGCCACCGGCTGGCGCCGCGGCAGGACCTACCCCGTCGGCGGTGGCTACCACGCCATGGAACTCGAGGCCGTCTGACCACCGGGTTCACAGTTCAGGGGAATGCCATGTCAACAATCCTCATCACCGGCGCCAATCGGGGAATCGGCTACGAGACCGCCCGAGCACTTATTGCCGAGGGTCACACCGTATGGATGGGCTGTCGGGACAAGGCCCGAGGCGAGCGCGCCGCCGGCGAGTTGGGCGGGCGATTCGTATCGCTCGACGTCACCGACGACGCCTCCGCACGAGCCGCCGCCGCGACCATCGGCCGACTCGACGTACTGGTCAACAACGCGGGCCTGCTGGAGCCGCCGACGCACATCGGGGACCTCACGTCCGACCTCGTGCACCAGGTTTTCGACACGAATGTCTTCGGTGCCGTACGCGTCACGACGGCCTTTCTGCCCCTCCTGGCGGAGTCGGCGCGGCCGGCGGTCGTCAACGTGACCAGCAGCATTGGTTCGTTGGCCAAATCGGCCGATCCGGACGACGAGTTCAACGCCTACCCGCAGGATGTGTACCGCGCTTCCAAGGCGGCCCTGAACATGTTCACCGTCCAGTACGCCAAGGCATATCCGGCTATGCGGATCAACTGCGTCGACCCCGGTCTGACGGCGACCGACATGATGGGCGGTCAGGTGGGCCAGCCGCCGGCCCAAGCGGCCGCGATCGTCGCCAAGGTTGCTCTCCTCGGCCCGGACGGGCCGACCGGCCAGTTTCTCGGTGCCGACGGGGTCGTCCCGTGGTGACGTGCTGACCGCCCGGAGTTCCGTCAGCCAGGGCCGCCGCGCCCTGGCTGCGCTCGTGTTCAGCTGATCGTCGCCTCGATGATCGAGTAGGGAGTCGACGTCGGCACGACCCTGTCGATGCTGATGCCGGCGGCGTTCAGCAGCGCCTCGTACTCCGCCCGGGTGCGTTCCTTACCGGTGCCCATGGCGAGCATGGTGAGGTCGATCGCCTTGGCCATGTGCGGCTCGTCGCCGTCCGGCATCACGGTCTCGAAGATCAGCACCCGGGCATCCGGCCCACCGGCCTTGGCCACTGACTGGAGCAGGCGGACGGCGGCGGCGTCGTCCCAGTCGTGAAGGATGTAGCTGAGTACGTAGATGTCCGCGAACGGCACGCTGTCGAAGAAGTCACCGGCGACGACCTCGACCCGGCCGTCGAGCCCCCGGGCGGCGATGTTGGACCGCGCCGCCGGCGTCATCGCGGGGAGGTCGAAGACGATCCCCCGGCGGTCGGGCAGATCCTTGATGAGTTCGGCCAGGACGGTGCCGTCGGCTCCCCCGAGGTCGGCGACGAGCTCACCGGCGGGCAGTGCGTAGTCGTCGAACATGCCGGTGCGGAAACCGTTGGTGACCGCGGCCATCGCTTCGCTGAACTGCTGCGTTCGGGCCGGGTCTTCGGTCAGCCAGTCGAAGAAGGGCTTGCCGAGGTAGTGGTCCGAGGCGGGCTCGCCCGTTCTGAGCGTGTGGAGCAGATCGCTGAACGGTGCGTAGTGGGTCTCCATCCACATGAGCGTCACCGCGTGCACCGAGTCGGCGGCGTTGCGGGACAGCGTCGCGCCGATGGGCGTCAGGGACACTCGATCGCCGTCGAGGACGAACACCCCCATCGAGGCGAGCGTGCGCAGCAGACGGCGCAGGGGCTCGGCCTGCGCGCCGGACTTCTCCGCCAGTTCGCTCACCGTCAGCGGGCCCCCGGCCTCGTCCAGCATCGTCGGCAGGTCCAGCTTGGCCACGACGTAGACGGCCTGGGAGACCTGAAAGCCTCCCGTCATCTGCAACATGACGTCTACCGGCTTCGGCATCGGCGGGTTCATCAGCGCGCTCTCCTCTTTGTCCTCATGTGCGTGAAGCACCCGGAACCTCCCGGGGTTTGCTCCTTCCGACGAAGCTTAGAAAGGTCGGCGCGGCACGACCTTGAACCACAGCGGCATCAGGACGGAACATCCGCGCCACGGGACAACGTTGTCGGGGTGCATGGAGGTAGACGATGAACAACGCTGCACCAAAGGCCGAGCGGTCGCGCGGGGCGTTCTTACTGGACTCCACCAGCGCGGGCGTCGGGGCGCGCGGGTTCGACGCCTTACGGGACGTATGGGAGACGCAGATCGGCGATGTCTTCCAACTGCCGAGCTTCAGTCCGGCCACGATCGGTGACCTCCGCGTCAAGGGCCGCGCCGCCAAGGTGCGTGACGTGGCCATCGCCGATGTCCGCAGTGTGTCGGCCCTCGCGGGCACCCCGGGTGACGATCACGATGCGGTGGTGATGCACGTGGTGCGGCGCGGCAGATGGACATTGGACGACCCGCCCGATCCTGGCCGACACACGGTTTCGGCCGGGCAGTTCCGCCTCCGGCACTTCGTACGGCCCTACGCGTTCGAGACGACGCCGCACACGACGACGAAGATCCTCGCTCTGCCCGCCGCAAGGCTCAGCCCCCTTCTCGGGGACCGGATCATCACCGGGCCGGCGGACTCGGCCGAGGTGCGTCTGCTGGTGGCCCACACGAACATGGTCCACGAGAACATCGCCGACCTCGGCCCGGCCGGTGTGCACGCCGCCCACAGCGCCCTGATCGAGCTGGCCAAGGCGGTGGTGCAGGGGCAGTTCGACGATGCGGAGCCCCGGTTGGCTCCCGCGCTCGCCCAGGCCGCGAAGGACCTCGCCGACAGCCATCTCGCCGATCCCGAACTGTCTCCGGCGATGCTGGCGAGCCAACTCAACGTCTCCCTACGTACGTTGCAGCGGGCGTTCGCCGCCTCGGGAGAGTCCGTGGCCGCCTACATCCGCGAGCGGCGGCTGGAAGAAGCCCGCCTCGCCCTCTCCGCCCCGTCCGGTCGGCGGCTGACCGTCTCCGAACTCGCCGCCCACTGGCACTTCGCCGACAGCAGCCACTTCATCCGCGCCTTCAAAAAGCACTACGGCCGGACACCCGCCGATTACGCGGCCTCGACCAGCCCGGCCGAAAGCTGACCCGGCAGTGGACCGAGGGCGACTGTCAGAGGTGCGCGCTTGAATGGGCGTGGCCGAACCGTTCCCG
Organism: Streptomyces sp. NBC_00457; assembly: GCF_036014015.1. Taxonomy (NCBI): domain Bacteria; kingdom Bacillati; phylum Actinomycetota; class Actinomycetes; order Kitasatosporales; family Streptomycetaceae; genus Streptomyces; species Streptomyces sp. NBC_00457. The sequence goes on from NZ_CP107905.1 coordinate 5,980,123, forward strand.
GGACGACGGCAGACTTGGAGAGAGAGGTGGACTCCACCATGGGGCTTGTGACGCTCGACCTGCCCGCGCCGGCACGGATGCGGGGCCGCTGGGCGGCATTCGCCGCGCTGTTGGCGGCCAGAGGGTGGGCAGACGGGTGCTACGCGCGCGGCTCCGTCTGGCACTTCGACGACGGCGGCGGCAACTGGGTGGACCTGCACCACGTCGGCGAGGGCCGCGCCGTCATGCTGGGCAACGACCATGAGTATTCGGAGACGTACTACGGCCCCGCCGCGGAGTATTTCGGCGAGGACGAGACCGACCTGCTCGCGGGGGCGCCCGACTGGTGGCGGCCGGTGGTGTCACAGGTGATGGCGACGGACGAGTACGTGGGCTTTGTCTACGGCTTCGACGGCACCCGGTGGCAGCGCGCCGAGTACGACCTCACGGACGGTTTCCTCAGCGTCGGCCTGCCCGCCCTGAATGCCGACCGCACCCACAAGAGCGTCGTCGAGTTCACCCAGGACGCGCCGGGACTCGGCGGGGCGGCGCCTCGTACGGACGCCATCGACGCACTCATCGCGGCAGACGGCGCCGTGACGGAGGCGCATGTGACGGCCGTGATCGGGAAGGGCGGCTGGGACGCCGCGGCGGGGGCGGCGGCGGCCCGGGAGTTCCTGGCTGCCTGAGCGTGACACGGGCCTGTGCGGCGACGGCGACGTCGCCCGTACTCAGTGCCAGTCCACGGCGTCGTACATGTACACCACCAGTGCGCGGCCCTCGGCGCGCGAGGCGGCGCGGGCCATCTCCGTCGCGGCGGCGTAGTCGTACGCGTCCTCGGCGGCGGTCATCTCGGTCGGCGACGTCAGGATCCGGTATCCGCAGACGCCGCGCCGCCAGTTGTCCAGGTACAGCGTCTCGCCGGCGGGCGGGTTCACCGGGTCGACGCGAGAGTCGCGGTGCAGGACCGGCCATTCCCGTACGAGGTCACCGTGGCGGTGGACGGCCACCTTCTGTGCCATCCGCAGGATCTTGTAGCCCCACGGGATGTACAGGTGCAGATCGCGGTGGCCGAACCAGGCGGGATCCGTGAACGCCGATGTGGGCCGGTGGCCGCAAGAGGATGTACTGCGTCTCGGTGCGCTCGCTGTCGAAGGGATCGAGACGGTCCGCCTCAGCCGGCGGGTAGGGCCAGTAGTCCATGGGCCCGATGCTGCCAGACCCCTCTGAGCGGCCATCCATGTCGTCGTGGTGCCGGTGGCCGGGGGTCCGGGGGCGGCACTCGGGAGAGGGTCCCGTGGCCTGCCCTCGACAACCGCTTCGACGCCGACGAGTCCAGGGGCTCACCGGCCTTGCGGCGGCCGGCCCGCAGGGCCTGTGGCCGAGGCTACGAGGTCTCGAGCCCTGCGGGCTGGTTGTCCATCTTCATGGAGCCCCCTGTCGGACTCGAACCGACGACCTGATCATTACAAGTGACCCGCTCTGGCCATCTGAGCTAAGGAGGCATCGCGTACAACGATGCCGTACGCGAAGGCGGCACCACTGTACACAGAGCGCGTTTCTCCAAGCCACGAGGTTCGTGGCGTGTAGCGGTGTCAGGACGCTGCGTAGCGGGATGCCGCGATCGGGGGATCTGCCGGTCAGGCCGTGCCCAGCTTCGTCAGGGCCTCGTCCGTCAGTCGGTACACCGTCCACTCGTCCTGGGGGCGGGCGCCCAGGGACTCGTAGAAGTTGATCGCGGGGCGGTTCCAGTCGAGGACGGACCATTCCAGGCGGCCGTAGCCGCGGGTCACGCACAGGTGGGCCAGTTCGGTGAGCAGGGCCTTGCCGTGGCCGGCGCCGCGGGCGGTGGGGCGGACGTAGAGGTCTTCCAGGTAGATGCCGTGGACGCCGCGCCAGGTGGAGAAGTTGAGGAACCAGAGGGCGAAGCCCACCGGTGCGCCGGTCGTGTCATCGGCGGCGATGTGGGCGTGGGCGGCGGGATGGTCGCCGAACAGGGCGTCGTGGAGCTGCTGTTCCGTGGCCCTGGCCTCGTGCGGGGCCTTCTCGTACTCGGCGAGTTCGCGGATCAGGGTGTGGATGACGGGGATGTCGGCGGGTGCCGCGGGGCGAATCATGGGGCGAGGTTAGCCAGGGTGGTTCCGCAGGCGCCTGGCGATTTCCAACTGCCGTTCTTCCAGCGGGCGTTCGTCCTCGATGTCCCAGAGGGCGTTCTGGAGCAGCCTGCCCAGGGTCCACGCACGCGCGCGTGCCCGGTCCAGGCCGAGGACGTCCGTCATCGCGTCGAAGCGCCAGACGATGTCGTCGGCGTCGAAGCGGTTGTCGAGGGCGGGCCACAGTTCGAAGCCGGGGTCGCCGGACAGTGGTTTGGGGTCGATCGCGAGCCAGGGGGCGCGGTCGGAGGCGAGGACGTTCTCGTCGTGCAGGTCCCAGTGGAGGAGGCGGTCGCCGGGCTCGTCCACGACCTCGCGTACGGCGGCTGCGCAGTCGGCGACCAGGCGGCGGGCCTCCGGGTCGGGGATCCGCTGGAGCGCCCAGGGGGTCTGGCCCAGCATGGCCTGCGCGATGTCGCCGAGCCGGCGCATGCCGTGCGGTGCGGGGACGGACGTCAGGTGGGCCAGCAGCCGGGCGATGATCAGCACGGCCTCGCGGGTGTCGTCGAGGTGCGACAGCATGCGGTTCTCGTCGAGGCGTTCGAGGAGCATCGTGCCGGTGGCCGGGTCGTGGTCGAGGAGCCGTACCGCCCCGTCGCCGTCCCAGATGCGCAGCGCGACCGGTTCGCCCTCGCTCTCCTCGTCGAGGAGTTGCAGCTTCAGGACGGCTGCCGTGCCGTCCGCGCGGACGACGGGCACGACCAGGGCACCGACCCCGTGCATCGGCCGGCCGTCGACCGTCAGCTGCCAGCGGGCCAGGAAGGCGGCCGTCAGGTCGGGGAGTCCGGCGATGAAGGCGCGGCCAGCTTCCCCGTTGTACATCTGCTGTGACGCGGCGAGCTCCTGCGGAATGTCGACCACCTTGTGACCGTACTGGCGTGGGGGAACCGGCTCACGCGAATTAATGTCCTCGCCATGAGCAGCTCGGCGAGCGGTGCCACAAACGGCGGTATCTCCTTCTGGTACGCGGACGACGGACTCCCGGCGGTGCGGGAGCCGCTCGCCGGTGACGCGTCGGCGGATGTCGTGATCGTCGGCGGCGGTTATACGGGACTGTGGACGGCGTACTACTTGAAGAAGGCGGCGCCGTTCCTGCGTATCACCGTCCTGGAGCAGAAGTTCTGCGGGTACGGGGCCTCGGGGCGGAACGGCGGGTGGCTGTACAACGGGATCGCGGGGCGCGACCGGTACGCGAAACTGCACGGCCACGAGGGCGCCGTACGACTGCAGCGGGCCATGAACGACACCGTGAGCGAGGTCGTCGAGGTCGCCGCGGCGGAAGGGATCGACGCGGACATTCATCGCGGCGGGGTCCTCGAAGTCGCCCTCGGGCCAGCCCAGTTGGCGCGGCTGAAGGCATTCCACGAGCGCGAGCTGTCGTACGGCGAGAAGGACCGCGAGCTGTACGGCGCCCGCGAGACCGCCGAGCGGATCCGGGTGATGGATGCCGTCGGGTCGAGCTGGACGCCCCATGGGGCGCGGGTGCATCCGGTCAAGCTGGTGAAGGGGCTGGCGGCGGCCGTCGAGGCGCTCGGGGTGAGCGTGTACGAGCGGACGCCGGTGACGGAGATCCGGCCGAAGCACGCGGTGACGCCGTACGGGACGGTCCGGGCGCCGTATCTGCTGCGCTGCACCGAGGGGTTCACGGCCGGCCTCAAGGGTCAGAAGCGGACCTGGCTGCCGATGAATTCGTCGATGATCGCGACCGTGCCGCTCACCGACGAGCAGTGGGCGTCGGTCGGCTGGGACGGGCGGGAGACGCTGGGCGACATGGCGCACGCCTATATGTACGCGCAGCGCACTGCCGACGGGCGGATCGCGCTGGGCGGGCGTGGGGTGCCGTACCGGTTCGGATCGCGGACCGACAACGACGGGCGGACGCAGGAGACGACCATCGAGGCGCTGCGGGACATCCTCGTGCGGTTCTTCCCGTCGCTGGCCGGAGTGCGGATCGAGCATGCCTGGTCGGGGGTGCTGGGCGTGCCGCGCGACTGGTGCGCCGGCGTCACGCTGGACCGGTCGACGGGGATCGGCTGGGCGGGCGGTTACGTCGGTTCGGGCGTCGCCACCGCGAATCTCGCGGCGCGGACACTGCGGGATCTGGTGCAGCAGGACTCGGGGCAGGGCGGGCGGACCGAGCTCACCGATCTGCCGTGGGTCGGACACAAGGTGCGCAAGTGGGAGCCGGAGCCGTTGCGTTGGCTGGGGGTGCAGGGGATGTACGCGACGTATCGGGCGGCGGATCGGCGGGAGGCGATGATGCGGAGCGGGGAGACGTCGCGGCTGGCTCGGTGGGCGGATCGGGTTGCGGGGCGGTGAGCGGGCGGAGGCGTGCGGGGCGGGTTGCGGGGCGGTGACCGTGCGTGGGGGCTGGGCGGGGGTGGGTCGCGCAGCCCGGCGCTGACGGGGTGCCGCCTGCGCCCACCCGTGCCGCCCTAGGCGGCACGAATGCCCGCAGGCTGCGCGGCTTCGGCTGCCCGCGGGCTGCGCGGCTGGGCAGCGAGTGGGGCGGCACTGAGGGAGCAGCGGTTCTGCCGATAACGGTTTCTGCCGCGTAGATAACGGTTTCTGGCGCCCCCGGGAAACTCAGGGAGGCATTGTCAGTCGCGTGTGCCACTATCGCCCCAACGACCACTGATCCAGGGGGGATCCTTGTCCGACGCCGGTTTCCGGCGATCGGCGAGACGGGGGCGGGCAGCTGTCGTCCCGGCCGTCTTCGCCGCACTCGTCTCGCTGCTCGCTTCACTTCTGACCCTGACAGCGGTGAGCCCCGCTGCTGCCGCTGACGGGGACTGCGCGCCGCTCGTGCTCGCGCCGTTCGGTGACCCGGGGGACGCCGTCAACAAGGCGACCATCCCGGTCGGGGAAAGTGTCTGCTTCACCATGTCGGCCCCGGCGGCCGGCCGCTACCTGCTGTCCGACGGTTACGGCGACAGCCCGAACGCGCAGCTCTTCGCCGCGGACGGCACCGAAGTCGACTGTTACGACGAGCAGTTCTCCGAGGGCGGCCGCTGCGACGTGCCCGCGTCCGGCGACTACACCCTCAAGATCGCCAACAGCGGCTGGTCGGACCTGACGGACGCCGAGTTCACCGTCGTCCCGCTGAGCTCGGCCACCGAGGGCTGCTACGACCCGGTCAGCACCGCCTGGGACGTGTCGACGCCCGGCCGGACCTCGGTGGGCCCGCTGGAGATCGACTGCCAGGCCTTCGAGGGCGAGCCGGGAGAGCGCGTCCTGCTCGACCGGGCCACGGAGGTCTACGGCGGCATCGTCGCGTGGATCACCGACTCGACCGGGGCCCGCATCTGCCCGCGCATCACGGCTGACGACGAGAGCACCCTCAGCTGTGTGCTGCCCGGAGAGGGCCCCTACCGGGTGATCTCCAAGGTGACCGACTCGGAGAACGGCTTCCCCGCCGGGTACGCGGTCAGGGTGCGCTCGCTGTCCGACCCGCAGGGCTGCCGGGCCGCGCCCGTGCGTCCCTTCGGACCTGCTGAGGGCCTCGACTTCCAGACCAACCCCTGCTTCACCTTCACCGTCGGCAAGGCCGGCCGGTACCTGGTCCACGAGGTCGACGAGTACTCCGCGGGCCCCGTCCTCGTCTACGACGCGGTCGGGAAGATCGCCTGCCAGCAGACCGACCCGTGCCGGCTGCCTGCCGCAGGCACCTACACCGCGGTTCTCGGCAGGCCCCTCTTCGACTACCCCGATTACAACAGCGACGACCTGGTCGTCCTCGACCGCGCCTCCGACGCCGGATGCGTGGCCACTGAGACCGGCGTGTACCGGGGTGAGCTGAGCACGGTGGGGCAGTACGACTGCCTGACGCTGGACGCCCCGCAGGGCGCGCGGATCGCCGCGCTCACCCCGATCGCCGCATCCGGTGTGGATGCCGAGGTGGAGGTCGTCGACCGGGACGGCACCGTGCAGTGCAGCGGTACGGAACTGGCCGACGGGAACTGCGCGCTGACCGGCACGGCCCCCTACCGGGCGCTGGTGCACACCGACAACGTCGGCGAGGACGCCACCGGCCCGTACACGATCGCCTTCCACCGCACCGACGCGGCGAACGACTGCCCGGTCCTGCCCGCCGGCAGCTTCACCGCCGACGGGGCCGAGGCCGCCTTCGGCACCGGTGACGGTGTCTTCTCCCAGTGCCTGACCATTCCCGCGGACGCCCACACGGGGGCGGAGCTCTTCCAGCTGATCGGCGCCTCCGGCGGCGTACCGGCGAAGTTCTCCGTGCTGGACGCCACGGGCAAGAAGGTCTGCGACCGTACGGCCACCACCAACGGCTGGACCGTCTGCTCGCTGACCCCGGGCCAGGCCCACACCGTGCTGGTCACCGGCCGGGACCTGGCCGCCACGTACACCCTCGCCCGGCGTGACGTGACCGCGAGCGCCTCCTCGGCGGGCTGCGCGACGACCGCCGTGGGCAAGGTCGGCGGCCCGTCCCTCGGCGCCGCGTACGGCGAGCCCGGCACCGTGAACTGCCACCAGGTCACCACCGACGCGGCCACCGACGTCCTGCACATGGACGTCCGGGACGCCCTGGGCACCGCCAACATCGCCGTGTTCGGCGGTGACGGCAGTTCCGAGTGCTCCTACCGCAACCGCTCCTGCGCGGTGACCGGTTCCACCACCCACCAGGTTCTCGTGCAGACCCCGGCCACCTTGAAGGCGGCGCCCGCGTACCGCCTGGACGCCCTGCGCGTCGCGACCGCGGCCGGTCCGGCGCCGGAGTGCACCAAGGTCCCGTCGGTGTCCTACGGCTACGGGCCGGTCACCGGCACGCTCGACGAGCAGCACAGCGCGGTGTGCGCGGTGCTGCCGACGGCCGGGTTCGACCGCTTCGACGCCGAGATCACGGACACCACGGGCGCTACCGCGACGGCGGTGCCCGCGCTCTACAACGCGAAGTGGAACAACGGCTGTTCCTGGACGAGTTCCGGCTACGCGTGCTCGGCCGGGGGCGGCACCAGCGGAGCCGCGCCCTCGTTGTTCGTGCTCGGCCTGCCGGAGACGGCGTCCGCCACCTCCTACAGCGCCAAGCTGGCCTGCGTTTCGACGCTGTGCGGGCCGGACAGGGTGAGCGTCACCGGTCTGAGCCCCACGACCGGGGTCGGCGAGAGCAAGGTCAAGCTCACGGTGACCGGTACCGCGCTCGGCGCGAACACCAAGGTCAGGCTCACTCGCAGCGGTAAGACGATCACCGCCACCGCCGACTCGGTGGCTGCCGACAACCGGTCGGTGACGGCGACCGTCGACCTGACCGGCGCGGCGGCCGGCGACTGGAACGTCAGCGTGTTCACCACGTGCTGCGAGTACCCGCGCGGCACCTTCACGGTGACCGAGCCCCAGCTGACCAACACGGGCGCCCCCAAGGTGACCGGCACGGCCAAGGTGGGCGCCAAGGTCACGGCGGATCCGGGAAGTTGGTCGGCGGCTCCGACGTCGTACACGTACCAGTGGAAGGCGAACGGCCAGGCGATATCCGGGGCGACGGCGAAGACGTACACCATCGCCTCCTCGGTGGTCGCCAAGAAGCTGACCGTGACCGTCACGGCGGTCAGGAGCGGCTGGCAGAGCGGGACGGCGACCTCGGGGGCGGTGACCGTCGCCAAGGGGGACGCGCCCAAGGCGACCAAGCTGCCGGTGATCAGCGGGACGGCGAAGGTCGGCAAGACGCTGAAGACGTCCAAGGGAACGTGGAATCTCAGCCCGACCTCCTACTCGTATCAGTGGTACGCGAACGGCAAGGTGATCAGCGGGGCCACCAAGTCCACGCTGGTGCTGAAGTCGGCCCAGAAGGGCAAGAAGATCACCGTGAAGGTGATCGCGCACCGCACGGGTCACAAGGACGGGTCTGCGGTGAGCAAGGCGACGAAGGCGGTCGTCAAGTGAGCTGACGCGGTGGCATGAGGGGGCGGCCCGGGTTCTCCGTGGCCGCCCCTCGGCGTTCATGCCCACACAGCTGCGACGGATTTCCTCCCGCTCATGGCTCCAGTACGACCTTCCCGGTGGTCCCGCGGTTCTCCAGCGCGCGGTGCGCGGCGATGGCCTCGGCGAGCGGGAAGCGGTGTACGGCCGGGATGAGGCGGCCTTCGGCGGCCTCGGTGAGGGCGCGTAGTTCGAGGGTGTGTATGGGGTTGGGGCCGCCCGCCTTCTGCATCATCACGGGCCCGAGGACCTGCTCGGTCACGCCTTCGACGATGTACGGGCTGCCGTCGTGAAGTCCCTCGCCGGACCAGCCGAAGACGATGTGCTGTCCGCCGGGTCCGAGCAGGTCGACGGCCGCGCGGGCGACGTCGCCGCCGACTCCGTCGAAGACGACGGTGGCGGATCCTCCCCCGAGGTAGGCGCGGACCTTGTCCGGCCAGGCGGGGTCCTTGTAGTCGACGGCGAGGTCGGCGCCGTTCGCCTGCACGCGGGCTGCCTTCTCCGGGCCGCCCGCGAGGCCGATCACGGTGGCGCCGGCGTTCCGGGCGTACTGCACGAGCAGGGTGCCGATGCCGCCGGCCGCCGCGGGGATCACGGCCACCGAGTCGGGGCCGAGCTCGGTGAACTGCAGGATTCCCATCGTCGTACGGCCCGTGCCGATCATGGCGACGGCCTGCGCGAAGTCCAGGCGCTCGGGGATCTCGTGGACGCGGTCGACATCGGTGACGGCCAGTTCGGCGTAGCCGCCGGGCGCGAAGCCGAGGTGGGCGACCACGCGCTTGCCGAGCCACAGCGCCGCGACACCCTCGCCGAGGGACTCGATGACACCGGCGACCTCGCGGCCGGGGATGGTGGGCAGGGACGAGGCTTCGGGCGCGGGCCCTCGCATGCCCTCGCGCAGGGCGGTGTCGAGGAGGTGGACTCCGGCCGCTTTCACGGCGATACGGACCTGGCCCGGGCCAGGCAGCGGGTCCGGGACCTCTTCGTAGGTGAGGTTCTCGGCCGGGCCGAAGGTGTGCAGGCGGATGGCGTGCATGGCGCGCTCCTCGTGTGATCGCTCTGTGATCGACCCGTACGGCGATTCGATCGCTCGGTATGGCGCCCACTCTTCAACCTCAAGCTTGCTTGAGGTCAAGGGTGTTGTGGCGGCCGAGGGCCAGTGACACCGCGGTGAGCGCGCTGTTGAAGGAGACCTCGGACAGCACGCCCGGCGCGGCGACCTGGTCGCCCGCGAGATAGACGCCGGCCCCGCGGTCGACGGCCGGCCGGTCGCGCCAGCTGGTGCCGGGCAGGTCGACGGCGCCCGTACGGCCGTTCGCCACGGCCTCGCGCCGCCAGGTGACGCGCTCGCGCCAGCCCTCGAAGGCCATGTCGAGCAGCCGCTCGGCACGGGCGATGCCGTCGGCCCGGGACTCGTGCGGAGCGATCGGGATCTGCCCCTGGATGAGCTGCTCACCGGCCGGCGCCAGCGAACGGTCCTGCGCGGTGAACCGCTCCAGCCAGCCGGGGGAGTCCAGGTCGGAGACGACGAAGGCGTCCCCGCGCCGGGTCCGCACCGCGAGGTCGATCAGAGCCGTACGCCCGCTCGTCCACGTCAGGGAGTCGTCCTTCAGCAGGTGGCGAGCGGAGTCGAGGGAGGTCGCGACGACGACGGGCGTGTCGGTCGGCAGGGTGTCGACGCGGGACAGCGTCTCCATCCGCACACCCATATTCCACGCCCGCGAGGCCATCCGGTCGATGAGCGTGGCCCAGCCGCCGCGCGGATAGTGCGCCTCCGGAGGCAGCTTCGTGGCACGCCGCAGCCGCTCCTGCACGAAGGCGGCCGACAGACTGCCGGGGTCGTGATGGAAGAGCGCGACGGCGGAGTAGTGCGCGGCGGCGCGAGCCCCCTCCTCACCCGCCTCCCGCTCGGCCCACGTCATGAAGTCGACGTCGACAGGCGCCCGTTGCGCGCTGTGGCGGAGCAGCTTGAGCATCGCGAACGGTGGGGTGCGGCGCAGCACGCCGTGGTGCTTCAGCCGCAGCCGGGCCGCCTCCAGGGGCGGGATGGGCGCGAGCGGCCCGATCAGGTCGCGCTGCCGGAGCCAGGCCCAGTGCGGGCCGCCGCTGTAGAGGGCGTGCGGGCCTTCGTTCGTCCGGTACGGCCCCTCCGCGGTCCGCGCTCTCCCGCCGAGGGTGTGATGCGCTTCGTGCACGGTGACCTTGGCGCCCGCCTCCGCGGCGGTGATGGCCGCGGTGAGTCCGGCGAAGCCGCCGCCGATGACGGTGATGCGGTGCATGGCTGGGGGTCTCCCTCTGGTTGGGTCGCCTTTCTGGGAGTACGACGGTCGGAGGGGGCCGGAATGTGACATGGCAGGCTGCTGGGGTGGGGTTTTTGCAGGTCAGGGAGGATTGTCAGTGGCCGGGTGCAGCATGGGGGGTGATACGGGCGCGGTACGGACGGTGCGGTGTGGTGCGTGAGTGACGGGAGGCAGGGCGTGGCGAAGAAGGCTGGGGCCGTGAAGGGGGCGCGGCGGCCGGAGGTGCGGTTGCCGGCGCTGGAGCCGTTCGGGGACGGGGAGTTGGAGCCGGACGGGGATTACGACGGGCTGGACTTCCGGGAGTCCGACCTCGCCGGGCAGGACGGCGGGGGCGCCCGTTTCATGGACTGCGCGCTGACGGGCTGCGCCCTGGACGAGACACGGCTGCACCACGCCCGCTTCCTCGACGCGGTCCTCACCGCCCCGCGCGGCGTCGGCACGAACCTCGCGGAGTCGACCCTGCGCGACGTCGAAGTAGTGGACGCCCGGCTCGGCGGAACCCAACTGCACGGCGCCGTCCTGGAACGCGTCGTCATCCGCGGCGGCAAGATCGACTACCTGAACCTGCGCGCCGCCCGCCTCAGAGACGTCGTCTTCGAGAACTGCGTCCTGGTCGAACCCGACTTCGGCGGCGCCCGCCTGGAGCGCGTGGAATTCCCCGGCTGCGTCCTCAAGGAGGCGGATTTCACCTCGGCGACGCTGCTGGACGTCGACCTGAGGGAAGCGGCGGAGCTGGGCATCGCACGGGGGATCGGCCAACTGTCGGGGGCGGTGATCAGCACGGGTCAACTGCTGGATCTGGCGGGGGCGTTGGCGGGGGAGCTGGGGATCCGGGTGGAGGGGTGACGGCACAGGGGCGATCTCGTCCGATTCCCCGGACGATTCCCTTCGGGGAATGAGGCGGCCGATACCCTGCGCCCGTGATCCTCACCCCCCTCCCGCTCACCCCCGACCACGACATCCCCGCCCCCCTCCTCACCGAACTCACCGCCCTGTACGCCTCCAACCACGAGTTCCAGGCGCTCAGCGGCGACTTCCCAGACCCCGACGACATCCGTCCGGAGCAGGTGGCGGCGTCCGTGGCGGACGAGTTGGCGAATCAGGACGTGGAGGTGCTGTTGGCGAGGAGTGAGGGGAAGCTGGTCGGGGTGGTGATCACGCTGGCGCACCATCCCGACCCGGCGGACCCGGACCCCTGGATCGGCCTGCTGATGGTGGACGCGTCGGCGCAACGCCGGGGGTATGGACGTCAGTTGGCGTCCCTCGTCGAGGACCGCTTCCGCACCGGCGGCCGTAGCGGCGTACGTCTGGCCGTCCTCGACAACAACCCCAAGGCGCTCGCCTTCTGGACGACCCTGGGCTACGAGATCATCGGCCGCCGCGAGGACCGCCGGCTCGCTCGTCCGTGTGCGGTGTTGCGCAAGGAGTTGTAGTCCCTCAAGCCGTCCGGTCCGCTCAGGCCGTGCGCTTTCGGGGTGTCGTCTTCTTGGCCTGCGTTTTCTTCGCCGTGCTCTTCGAGGCCGTGGACTTCTTCGCGCCCTGCGTCGACTTGGCCGTCGTCTTCTTCGCGGAGGCTGTCTTCTTCGCGGCCGTCTTCTTGGCCGCTGTCGACTTCTTGCCGGCCGGCTGTTTGGGAGCGGCGCGGGCGGTCTTGCGGGACGGGAGGCGTTTGACCTGGGCGGGTTCCTCTTCCGCCGTCTCGCCGCGGGACTCCTTCGCGTCCCGGACGCTCTTCTCCAGGGCGGCCATGAGGTCCAGGACCTTGCCGCCCTTCGCGGGCTCGGGGGCCTCGGGCGGCGCCTCGCCGGCGGCCTTCGCGGCGATGACCTCCTCGACGGCCTCGCGGTACTCGTCGTGCAGGTCCTCGAGCTCGACCTCGCCGAGGGTGTCCATCAGGGCGTCCGCGAGGTCCAGCTCCTTGTCGCGGACCGTGACTCCGGTGTCCGGGGCGACGCCCTCGGGGGCGCGGACCTCGTCCGGCCACAGCAGCCCGTGCATGGCGATCGCGTCGTCGACCACCCGCAGCATGCCCAGCCGCTCCCGCCCGCGCAGGGCGAATTTCGCGATGGCGACCTTGTTGCTCCGTTTGAGTGCCTCGCGCAGCAGCGTGTAGGGCTTGGCGGCCGGGGCGCCGCTCGCCGCGAGGTAGTACGCGGCGTCCATCTGGAGCGGGTCGATCCGGTCGTTCGGCACGAACGCCACGATCTCGATCGTCTTGGCGGTGGGCAGCGGAAGGTGGGACAGGTCCTCGTCGGTGATCGGGATGAGCGAGCCGTCCGCGTCCTCGTACGCCTTGCCGATCTCCCCTTGCGTGACCTCGCGGTCCTCCAGTTCGCAGACCTTGCGGTAGCGGATACGGCCGCCGTCCTCCGTATGGATCTGGCGGAAGGAGATCGAGTGGCTCTCGGTGGCGTTCACCAGCTTGATCGGGATGCTGACCAGGCCGAACGAGATGGCGCCGTTCCAGATGGATCGCACGTGCAGCACCCCTCCGCACCCTTTTGTCACTGTTTACGGGAGATTCCCATCGTATGACGTCAGGGCTGGTCCGGCCTGCCCTCGCCGTACAGCCACTCCTCCCAGACCGGCGTGAAGTCCTGACCCGGGGCCCGCCGCTCGACGTACGCCGTGAAGTCGTCGGTGTCCGCGTTGCCGTGGCGGTGAGTGGCGGCCCAACCCTGGATGATCTCGTAGAACGTGTCGTCGCCGACCGTCTCCCGGATCTTGTGGAGGACCATCGCGCCGCGTACATAGACAGGGGGGTCGGAGATGTGCGCGGCGTCGGTCGGCTTGCCGGGCGGGAAGGCCCAGATCGCCTCGTTGTCCTCGGGGTCGTCGTAGTAGTCGCCGGCGTAGAGCTGGTCGAAGATCTGCTGGGCGGATTCGCCGTCGTGGTCCTCCTGCCACAGCCACTCTGCGTAGGTCGCGAAGCCCTCGTTGAGCCACATGTCCCGCCAGGTCTTGGGGGAGACGGAGTCGCCGTACCACTGGTGGGCGAGTTCGTGGACGAGGAGTTCCGTGTCGGGGGCGCCGGGGAAGACGGGCCGGTTCTGGGTCTCCAGGGCGTAGCCGATGTCGTCCTCGCGCTCGATGATCGCCCCGGTGGAGGAGAACGGGTACGGGCCGAAGGTGTCCTCGGCCCACTCCATGATCTCGGGCAGCCGCCCCAGCACCTCCCGGCTCGCCTTGGTCTGGCGGGGGTCCACGGCCGTGTACGCCGGCAGGGCGTCCGCGACGGTGGTGCGGCTGATGTCGTAGCGGCCGACGGCGAGCGTGGCGGCGTGGCTCGGCACGGGCTCGGCGGTGTGCCAGGTGAAGGTCGTACGGCCGTCCCTGGTCGTCTCGTCGGTCAGTTCCCCGTTGGAGACGGCGTGCAGCCCTTTCGGCACGGTGACTTCGATGTCGTACGCCGCCTTGTCGGACGGGTGGTGATTGCCGGGGAACCAGGCCATGGAGCCCGTCGGTTCGCCGAGGGCCAGGGCGCCGTCCTCGGTGGGCAGCCAGCCCTCCTCCGAGCCGTCCGGGTCGGTGATCGTCTCGGGGGTGCCGGAGTAGCGGACGGTGATGCGGAAGGTGTCCTGGTCGTCCAGGTCGTGGCGCGGGCGGACGGTCAGTTCCTGGCCGGTGCGGTTCCAGCGGGCGGGCTCGGTGTCCACGGTGAGCGATTCGATGTCCAGGCCCTCGAAATCGAGGTTGAAGGCGGAGAGGTCCTGGGTGGCCGTCGCCGTGATCTCGGCGGTGCCGGTGAGGTGCTGCGTCTCGGGGACGTAGCCGAGGGTCAGGCCGTAGTGCGTGACGTCGTAGCCGTCGTTGCCCGCCTTCGGGAAGTACGGGTCGCCGAGGCCCGAGCCGCCGGGGGTGCCGACGACTCCGCCGCCGCACGCGGTCGACGCGAGGGCGAGCAGGGCAAGTGCGCAGGTCGGGACAACGGGTACGGATCGGGACACGTCAAGGATCCTAGGCGGGCCGTGACACCATCGCGTACGTGCTCGACATCGGCTACGCCCTTTCCACCCGTTTCCCCGATCCGCCCCAGACCGACTACCGGCGCGCGGACGTCCGGGCGCTGCGGCACGATCTGTTCTGCGGGGACGTCTATCTCGCCGACACCAAGGCGGACCGGGAGTTGTCCACAGCCTGGGGATGGGTGCCCGTGCTCGACTTCGCGTGGGCGCTGTGCGACATCGTCGAGCGCATCGACCGGGATCCGGCCGGCTCCCGGGCCTCCCGCCCCCAGCGGGCGGAACTCGACTTCACCGAGTCCACCGACCGTCTGCTCTTCGAGCGCCGCTTCGGGTGGGTGGACATCGAGGCCGACTGGATGCCGGCGGAGGAGCCACCCCTGAGCTTCTCCCACGCCGAGCTGCGGCGCGAGGCCCGCGATTTCCTCCAGGACCTGATCGCCGACCTGTGCGATCTGCACGACGACCTGGCGGAGAACCCGGCGATCTGGACCTTGCAGGCGAAGTTCCCGCGGGTGGGGTGAGCCGCGGCGGCGATTGCCGGAACACGGAAAGGAGAAGCGCGGAGGGTTGCCCACTGAGCCCGTTGCCTTCCGCCTTCCGGCCAGAGAAGCTTTGGCCTCGTGACAACAACGCGTACGGACACGATCAACGGGACGGGCAAGGGCGGGGCGCTGATCGTCGCCTCGCTGATCCCGGCGTTGTTCTGCTACCTCGCCTTCGCCGTCTGGCTGCCCTCCGACGTCGGGCGCCACCGGGACTACGGGGCGGCCGAGCAGTGCCCTGACCGGGCGGCGACGCAGCGGGCGGAGGACTGTCTGCGTACGGTCACCTTCACCGTGAAAGACACGGAGATCGACAGCCGCGGAAGGCGGGTCTCCTACACCGCGATCCTGTACGCCGCTCCGTTCTGGAACCACGAAGTGGCCTTCGGTGATCCAGGGCCGGTGCTGGAGCGGCTTCGGCCGGGCGAACGGATCACGGGCACCGTCTGGCGCGGCGACATCATGACGATCACCAAGGGCGACGCCCGGCAGAACACCGCCGACGCGCCTCGCGACGAGGCCCAGATGACAGCCGCCATCGGCACGTTCGCAGGCCTCCTGGCGGCCGTGGCGCTCGGATTCGGCGCGGTACGGCTGACCCGGCCCCGCGATCCCGAGCCCTTCACCTGGCGCCCGTACGGCAAGTGGCTGCTCATCACCCTGGGCGTCCTCTGCGCCGGCGCGGGCTTCCTCAGCCTGTGGCTCGGCCTGCCCTGGTGGCTCGTGCCCACCGTCGTGATCCCGGTCATGTCCTACGTGGCCTGGCAGCTGTACCGCCACTGCCTGCAACGCCTCTCAGTCGCCCCTGCCCCGTGAGTGCAGATGACCGTCGAGCGGGAAGGCCGGCGGCGCGGCGGGCAGCAGCCGGTCGAAGTCGTAGCCGCTCTTGTGCGCCACCCGGCACGAGGCCAGGTTGTCCACCTGGTGCAGGAGCTCCAGACGTACGAGGTGGTCGGTACCCAGGTGCCCGAACGCCCACCCGGTGACGGCTTCCAGCGCCCGGGGCGCCACTCCGCGTCCACGAGCGTGCGCCGCGGTCCAGTAGCCCACCTCGGCCGACGGCTTCCCAACAGCCACGTCCTTGAGCACCACATGCCCGGCCAACTGCCGCTGATCTGCTCCGGGTTGCGTCTCCAGCACGGCGAAGCCGAACTGGTCACCGGCTGCCCAGCCCTGCTCCTGACCTCGCACCCACCTCAGCGCGTCGGCCTCGTTCTCCACGGCGAGACTCGTCCAGTGCCGCAGGGCGCGATCCCGGCCCGCCTCGACCAGGGCGGGGACGTCGTCGACGCACCAGGGGCGCAGCACGAGGGCGGGCAGCGACGGTGTCGCGTCAGCGTGTAGTACGACCGTGTCAGGCACCGGACCATCGTATGAGCGCCGCGGGACTTGGCGGCGATGAGTTCTCGGTGCGGACCGGGTCTACACGGTTATGGCTACGCAGATGCTCAAGACTCCCGAGGTCGACCTCGCGTACGACGTCCACGGACCGCTGCCGCCCGTCGGCGGACGTCCACCGCTGTTCATGATCGGCCAGCCGATGGACGCCAGCGGGTTCGGTGTGCTGGCGTCGCACTTTCCCGACCGCACCGTGATCACTTACGACCCGCGTGGTCTCGGCCGCAGCACCCGCAGGGACGGCCGCGTCGACCACGTACCCCAGATCCAGGCCGCCGATGTGCACGCCGTCATCGAGGCGCTCGGCGCGGGCCCGGTCGAGATGTTCGCGAGCAGCGGCGGTGCGGTGACCGCGCTCGCCCTGGTGGCGGCCTACCCCGAGGACGTGACCACCCTGGTGGCGCACGAGCCGCCGCTCATTGAGGTGCTCCCCGACGCCAAGGCGGCCGAGCGCGCCCGGGCCGGCTTCCGGGATGTGTACCAGGAGAAGGGCTGGGGTGCCGGCATGGCGGCCTTCATCGTGATGACGTCGTGGCAGGGCGAGTTCACCGACGACTACTTCGCCCAGCCCGCGCCGGATCCCGCTGCCTTCGGGATGCCGGCCGAGGATGACGGCACTCGTGACGATCCGCTGCTGTCCGACCGGTCCTGGGCGGTCAGCAGTTACCGGCCCGACGTCGACGCGCTCACCGCGGCGCCGACGCGGATCGTGATCGCCGTGGGCGAGGAGTCCGAGGACACCTTCACCGGACGCACCTCGGTTGCGACGGCCGAGCTGCTCGGTCAGCAGGCGACGGTGTTCCCCAGCCACCACGGCGGCTTCCTCGGCGGCGAGTTCGGCTACGCCGGGCAGCCCGAGGCCTTCGCGCGCAAGCTGCGCGAGATCCTCGACGAGGTCGGCTGAGGGTGGGTCGGGCTGAGTGTCGGTCGGCTGAGGGTCGGTCGGGCTGAGTGTCGGTTCGGCTGAGGGGCGCCGTACGCGCCGACGACGGAGCCCCCGGCCTCGAAAGGCCGGGGGCTCCGTAAGACAGGGCGTCCGTCAGACGTTCACGCCGAAGTCCTGGGCGATGCCGACCAGGCCCGAGGCGTAGCCCTGGCCGACGGCGCGGAACTTCCACTCCGCGCCGTTGCGGTAGAGCTCGCCGAAGACCATGGCCGTCTCGGTGGCCGCGTCCTCCGAGAGGTCGTAGCGGGCGATCTCGGCGCCGCCGGCCTCGTTGAGGATGCGGATGTAGGCGTTGCGCACCTGGCCGAAGTTCTGCGTGCGGTTCTCGGCGTCGTAGATGGACACCGGGAAGACGATCTTCTCGATGTCGGCCGGGAGGGCCGCCAGGTTGACCTTGATCGCCTCGTCGTCGCCCGCGCCCTCGCCCGTGCGGTTGTCGCCGGTGTGGACGATGGTGTTGTCCGGCGTCTGCTTGTTGTTGAAGAAGATGAAGTGGGCGTCGGAATACACCTTGCCCTGCGGGTTGACCGCGATCGCCGAGGCGTCGAGGTCGAAGTCCGTGCCGGTGGTGGTGCGGACGTCCCAGCCGAGGCCCACGGTGACGGCGGTCAGGCCCGGAGCCTCCTTGGTGAGCGAGACGTTGCCACCCTTGGACAGGCTTACAGCCATTGTTGGGAGTCCCTTCCCTCGTTTACGTACGGCAAGAACGCTACAGCTACCCCTACCAACGCCGGGAGCGTACGCGAGGTTCCAGGTGGCTTTACTTTCTTTACCTGGGATGGCCGGAACGCTCCGGATATTCGGGTGACGTGGACCGGACAGAGCGGCGACCATGGAGCCATGTCCGGTCCCTATCCCATTCGCGGCTCCGTCTCGCTTCCCGAGGCCGAGCTCATGTGGCGTTTCTCGCGGTCCTCGGGTCCGGGCGGGCAGCACGTCAACACGAGTGACTCGCAGGTGGAGTTGCGCTTCGACCTGGCGAAGACCGAGGCGCTGCCCGAGGTGTGGAAGCAGCGGGCCCTGGAGCGGCTGGCCGCCCGGCTCGTCGACGGGGTCATCACCGTACGGTCCTCCGAGCACCGGTCCCAGTGGCGCAACCGCGAGACCGCGGCCGTACGCCTCGCGGCGCTTCTCGCCGAGGCCACCGCGCCGCCGCCCAAGCCGCGGCGGCCGACGCGCATCCCCCGCGGGATCAACGAGCGGCGGCTGCGGCAGAAGAAGGCACGGTCGGACACGAAGCGGGGACGATCGGGGCGGGACTGGTCCTGAGCCGACGGGCCGCATGGCCGGTCCCGAGCCGGGTCGGCCGCTCTCCCGTCCCGAGCCGGTCAGCCGCCCGGCCGGTCCCGAGCCGTCGGCGCCCACGGCCGGTCCTGAGCCGGTCGGCCGCTCTCCCGGTCCCGAGCCGGTCGGCGTGACACACCAGCTCCCCCTCCCCGTGTCACGTTTCCCCCACCCCCTCCGTCATGTTCGTGTCGACCGACCGCGATCCGTACGAGGGGACCCCGACCATGACCGACGCGCCGCACAGCACCGAGTTTCTCGCCGAGCGGTTCGAGTCGCACCGGAGTCACCTCCGGGCGGTCGCGTACCGCATGCTCGGCTCGCGGGCGGAGGCGGAGGACGCGGTGCAGGAGGCGTGGCTGCGGCTGAGCCGGTCGGACACCAGTCGGGTCGACAATCTCCGGGGCTGGCTCACGACGGTGGTGGGCCGGGTCTGCCTCGACATGCTCCGCACCCGGAAGTCCCGCGCCGAACAGCCACTGGACTCCGGCCCGCCCGTCCCCGCGGACACGGCACCGGACCCGGAGCAGGACGCGCTGCTCGCGGACTCGGTGGGCGTCGCGCTGCTGGTCGTACTGGAGACGCTGTCGCCCGCGGAGCGGCTGGCGTTCGTGCTGCACGACCTGTTCGCGGTGCCGTTCGACGAGGTGGCCACGATCGTGGGGCGGACGCCGACCGCGGCCCGGCAGCTGGCCAGTCGCGCCCGGCGGCGGGTGCAAGGCGCAGAGGCCCCGGACACCGATCTGGTACGGCAGCGGCGGGTCGTCGACGCCTTCCTGGCCGCCGCGCGGGACGGCGACTTCGACGCGCTGGTGGAGGTGCTGGACCCGGATGTCGTGGCGCGGTCCGAGGTCGGCGTGAACTCGGGTGCCGTGGCGGTCGCTTCCTCGGCGTCCCGTTACTCGCAGGCCGCCCTGGCACAGCCCGCCCTGATCACCCGCCCCGCCCTGATCGGCGGCAACGTCGGCATCGTCGTCCTCGTGGACGGCCGCCCGGTGCGGGCGCTCAGCTTCACGGTCGCACACGACCGGATCACCGCGATCGACATCACGACCGACCCCGCCCGCGCCGCCGACCTCGACATCACGCTCCTGGATGTGTGAGCTGTGTGACCTGCGTTACGTGTGACGTCACCCCAACTGCCGGTACCGCCCCCGGAAATACGCGAGCGGGCCGCCGTCCGCGCTCGGTACGGCGGCCGTCAGCACCCGGCCGATCACCAGCGTGTGGTCGCCCGCGGGTACCCGCTGTTCCGTACGGCACTCCAGGGTCGCGAGGGCGCCGCCCACCAGGGGAGCGCCGGTCGCCTCGCCGCGGACGTACGGGATGTCCTCGAAGAGCAGACGGTCGCTGATGCGGCCCTTCATGGCGAAGCGGCCGGCGATGTGGCGCTGGCTTTCGGAGAGGACCGAGACCGCCCACAGGGGCTGCTCGGCGAGCAGGTCGTCCATGCGGGAGCCGTCGCGCAGGCTGACCAGGACCAGGGGCGGGTCGAGGGACACCGACATGAAGGCCGTCGCGGTCATGCCGACGTCCTCGACCTTCGGCGACATGGGGTCGTCCGGGTCGAGCGGGGGTTCCTGTGCGGTCACCAGGACCACGCCCGCGGCCAGCCGGGACATGGCTGCGCGGAACTCGTCGTTGCTCACCCCCTCAGCATGCCCGGCGCGAGGGACGGGGACGGGCGGGGTGGTGGCAGGGGGAGTGTTCAGCACGCGGAAACGCTAGTCTCCGGCCGGTGCGGGGCACATCGGGCGTCAGCCCGAACCAGGTCCTAGGACCAGATACCTAATCTCCACAGAGGTGCGAAATTTGCGGTCGGTAAACGCACAGGAAAATCGCAGAAACACCGCTCAATTGTTCATGTTTCGCTGTGACTTGAGTCACAAGAGCCATTAATTGTTGACCCTGTGTACCGAGTGAGCAGCGCGCTGTGATTCAGTGGCGGGAAGCTGCAAGGGCACCACTGATCAAGAAACCGCCGAAGAGAACCCTTGATTCGCTGCCGAGGTCTCGGGGGGAGGGCGAGCATGGAGACCGAGTCGGAGCCGTACGTCCGTCTTGCGACCCTGCGACAGCTGCACCAGGTCATGGCGGACATGAACACGGCACGCAGCCTCGCCGACACACTGCAGACCGTCGCCGACGGCGTCGTGACCGGCCTCGGCTATGAGCTGGCGTGTGTCAACCTGGTCCGGCCGGACGGCGATCTCGTCGTCGCCGCGTTCGCCGGCAACCCCGCCGCCGAGGCGCTCATCACCGGCCGTGTCGGCTCGCGCGAGTCCTGGGAGCGCCGCCTCAGCATGGGCGAGCAGTGGGGCGACCTGGTCTTCATCCCGCACACCGAGGGCTGGGTCCTCGATGACGACGACGTACCGCAGTGGTACACCGACGGGCCCGCGCCCCGCTTCGAGGACGAGTGGCACCCCTCCGACCGGCTCTTCGCGCCCATGCACACCCCGGGTATCCAGGGCGGCTCGTGCGGCGAACTGATCGGCGTGCTCTCCGTGGACCGGCCGCGCAACGGCCGCCGGCCCGGCGCCTGGGGCCGCGAGGCCCTGCAGATGTACGCCTTTCAGGCCGCCATCGCCATCAGCAACGCACGTCTACGCGCGAATATGCAGCGGGCATTGGTCAGGCTCGAACGGGAGCAGCAGGCCCTGCGAGCCAGCGAGGAAAGCTTCCGGCAGGCCTTCGAGTACGCCCCCTCCGGCATGGCCATAGCCGAGATGGGCGGTGACCAGCACGGCCGGATCCTGAGGACCAACGACGCCCTGTGCCGTCTGCTGGGCCGCCCCGCCTCCGCGATGCGCCGCTACTCCTTCTCCGACCTCGTCCATCCCGAGGACATCGGCACGCTGCTGCGGACCTCGGCCGAGGGCGGCCGGGCCGAGCTCAGGCTCGGGCGCCGCGACGGGACGTACGTCTGGGTCTCCCTGCGCAACTCCGTCGTCGCCGACGCCGCCGACGGCCCCCGCTTTCTCCTCACCCACGTCGAGGAGATCGAGGAGCGCAAGCGCCGCGAGCTCCAGCTCGCCCACCGCGCCTCCCACGACTCCCTCACCGGCCTGCCGAACTCCGCCGAGCTGCGCGCCCGGCTCTCCTCCCGCCTCTGCCAGCGCCCCACCCACCCCGGCGCCCTCGAACCCGTCGACGCGGCCTTCGGTCATCCCGCCTACGACGCCAACGGCCACGGCTTCGACTTCCGCCCGGGCGGTGGCATCGATGTCTACGACGCCTACGACCACCACGTGCACACCGTCGCCCCCGAGGGCGAGCACGACGACGGCACCAAGGGGCTCGCGGTCCTCTTCTGCGACCTCGACGGCTTCAAGTCGATCAACGACCGGTTCGGGCACAATGCGGGCGACGCGGTGCTCATCGAGGTGGCCAGGCGGCTGTCCCGCGGCGTCCGCGACGGCGACACCGTCGCCCGGCTCGGCGGTGACGAGTTCGTCGTCCTCGCCGACGGCCTCGGGAGCGCGGACGCGGCGGACCTCGCGGCCCGGCTGCGCAGCGAAATCATCCAGCCGATCCGGGTCGACGGCCGCGCCATGCGGGTCGGCGCCAGCTTCGGAATCGGGTGGGCACACTGCGGGATGACGGCGGACGAGGTGTTGAAGTCCGCTGACGAGCGGATGTACGTCGAGAAACGATCGCGTCCCAAACAGCACAGACGCGCCGGATGACTCCAGGTCAGTGAGTTGATGCGACCGGAGTCACCCGTTTGGGCCTCGCGGAGCGGGTAGGCTCGCCATTCTGACCCATGCACTGCATCCGCACCGCACCTGTTGAGGAGACCTAGGGATGACGCCCGGCAACAACGGCGCGAGCACGCCCGAGGACGACGACCCGTTCGGCTATCTCTACGCCGACGGTCAGGCCAACGGCGCCCAGCCGCCCTCCGGCGGTTACGGCTACCCCGGCTCCGTCGGCTCCGTCAACAGAGCGGCGCGCTCGGTCGGCCAGCGCCATTACGGCCAGCAGGCACCCGCCCCCACGGCACCCACCGCGCAGTACGGCCAGACCGTGCCCCAGCAGCAGGGCGCGTACGGCCAGCCGAGCGCCCACTACGCCGCGCCGGAGACGTTCCCCGGCGGTGGGGGTCCCACGTCTCCGCAGCAGCCGTCGTACAGCGACGGCGGCGGTGGGCGCGGGCGCGGCCCGAACACCAAGGGGCTGCTGATCGGCGCGGTCGCGGTGGTCGCCGCGGTCGTGATCGGGATCAGCCTGGCGATGATGAACAGCGACGGCGACGACAATGCCGACGGCGGCGGTGCCTCCAGCTCGCCGTCCGCCGAGCAGAGCGCGGAGCCGAGCCAGTCGGCGAGCGGCGACGCCGGCAACGAGGTGGAGCTGCCGACGCGCGACGCCAAGGCCTTGCAGTTGGGCGGCGGAGCGATCTTGGCGTCGGACGTCAAGGGTGCCAAGGCCGACGGCGGCGTCTACGTCAATGGCTTCAACGCGGTCGGCGCCTCGGTCACGTGGACCGTCAACGGCATCCCGAAGTCCGGCAAGTACACGCTGTACACGGGCTACAGCGTCCCGGGCAAGGACCAGAACGCCACCCTCACGGTCAACGGCACGCCCTCGACCACGGGCGTCGAGCTGAAGAACTGGGCAGGCGCTCCAGAGGGCGACTTCGAGAAGGGCTGGACGAAGACGTACAACTACGTCCAGCTCAACAAGGGCACCAACACCATCAAGATCTCCTGCGAGCAGGGCAACCAGTGCGACGCCCTCCTCGACCAGGTGTGGCTGGTCGAGGGCTGGGTCAAGTCCTGATCGTCAGGCCGCGCTGACCTCCCCGGTCACCGCCACCCGCCCCACCAGCTCCTCGTACGCCCTTCGGTCGAACTCGCCCGCCGCCGGCGCCATGACGGTCGCCGCCGACAGGGCGATCGCCCGGACCAGTCGGTCCGGCCACGGCAAGTGCTCGACGAGGCCCGACAGCAGGCCCGCGACCGCGGAGTCGCCCGCGCCGGTCGGGTTGCCGTGCACCGGGGCGGGCGGGGCCGCGCGCCAGCGGCCCTCCGGAGTCACCGCGAGCAGTCCCTCCGGGCCCAGCGACGCGACGACCGCGTGGGCGCCGCGACGGCGGGCGTCCTGCGTGGCGCGGAACGGCTCGTGGGAGCCGGTGAGTTCGGCGAGTTCGTCGGCGTTGGGCTTGATCAGATCGGGGCGGGCGGCGACTCCGCGGCGGAGCGGTTCACCGCTGGTGTCGAGGAGGACCGGGACGCCCGCCGCCCTCGCGTCCCGGATCAGTCCCGCATACGCGCCCACCGGCACGCCCGGCGGCAGGCTCCCGCACAGGGCCACCGCGGAGGCCGACGGGAGCAGATCCTCGTATGCCTCCTGGAAGGCGGACCACTCGGCGGGGGTGATGACCGGGCCGGGCTCGTTGAGCTGGGTCGTGTCGCCGGTCTGTTCGTCCACGACGGCTATCGTGCGGCGGGTCGGGCCGGAGATCGGGACGAGGGCGTCCACCAGGCCCGGTGTGGTGGTGAGTCGGTCCTGGACGACGCGGCCCGTCGCGCCGCCCGTGAAGCCGGTGACCGTCACCTCGTGGCCGAGGGCGGCGAGTACGCGGGCCACGTTGAGGCCTTTGCCTCCCGGGCGTTCGGTCACCTCGGTCACCCGGTGCGAGGTGTGCGGCCGTAGTGCCCGTACGCGGTAGGTGATGTCGAGAGCGGTGTTCAGCGTGACCGTGAGGATCACCTGGGCCGACCTCCCCCGATGGATGCGGAATGCCGCGTGCCGTCTGTCTGTCCGGATGTCAGATCATGCCAAAGAGACGGCCGCCGAGCCCAGTCCCGGGTCGGCCACCGTCTCGCTGACTGCCGGACGGATCAGCCCAGTTGGGGATTCACTACCCATTCGCCCCTGCGCATGACGCCCTTGAGCTCGAAGTCCGTGTCGAGGATCACCAGGTCGGCGTACTTGCCCGGCTCCAGCGAGCCGATCGTGTCGTACATCCCAAGCAGCCTGGCCGGGTTGGCGGACAGGGCCGTGACCGTGTCCTCCACCGGGAGGCGGTCGATCGTCACCGCGCGCTTGAAGGCGCGGTCCAGGGTGAGGGTGGAGCCGGCGATCGAGCCGCCCTCCACCAGCCGGGCCACGCCCTCGCTGACCTCGACCTCCAGCGGGCCGAGCATGTAGCGGCCGTCGCCGAAACCGGCCGCGTCCATCGCGTCGGTGATGAACGCCACGCGGCTCGCTCCCGCGTGGTGGAAGGCGAGTTGGAGGGAGGCGGGGTGGAGGTGCGTGCCGTCGTTGATCAGCTCGACGGTGATGCGGTCGTCCTCCAGGAGCGCGGCGATCGGGCCCGGCGACCTGTGTCCCAGCGTCGGCATCGCGTTGAAGAGGTGCGTCGCGACCGTCGCGCCCGCCTCGATCGCCTCCACCGTCTGCTCGTACGTCGCGTCCGTGTGGCCGATCGCCGCGATGACGCCGTGCTCGGCCAGCAGTCTCACGGAGTCGATGCCGCCCGGGAGTTCGGTCGCGAGCGTGACCATCTTCGCCTTGCCGCGCGCCGCGTCGATCAGTTTGCGGACCTCCGCGGGGTCCGGGTCCCGCAGCAGTTCCTCGGAGTGCGCGCCCTTGCGGCACGGGGAGATGAACGGGCCCTCGAAGTGGATGCCGGCGATGTCGCCCTGCTCGGCGAGTTCGCTGAGCAGGCCCGCGCGCTGGACCAGGAAGTCCATGTCGCCGGTGACGGTGGAGGCGACGAGGGTGGTGGTGCCGTGCAGGCGGTGGGTGTGGATGCCGGTGACTACGTCGTCCGGGGTGCCTGAGGTGAACGAGGCTCCGCCTCCGCCGTGGTTGTGGATGTCGACGAAGCCGGGGAGTAGCCAGTGGTTGGTTACGTCGATTACCTGGGCGTTCTCCGGGGCCGTTGCGGCGATTCGCGTGCCGTCGACGATTACTGAGCCGTCTTTGACGGTTCCTGTGGGCATGACCACGTTGGCACCGGACAGGACGAGGGGGGCCTTCGCCGTCGCGGGCTGCGGGCCGGTGGGGGCTTGTCGCGCAGTTCCCCGCGCCCCTGAGGGGGTTGCCATCAGGTCGTTACCTCCGTGCGGTCAGTTGTGTCTAGGAGATCCCAGGCCAGGAGTCCGGCACCGAGGCAACCAGCCGTGTCCCCAAGGGCCGCGGGGACGATTTCCGGCAGTTTCTGGAAGGTCACGCGTTGCTTCACCGCGTCCCGCAGCGGTGTGAACAACGTTTCCCCCGCCTCGGCCAGGCCGCCACCGATGATGAGGGTGCGGGGGTCCAGCAGGGTGAGGGCGGTGGTCAGGCCGTCGGCCAGGGCGGAGATGGCGTCCTGCCAGATGGCGAGGGCCTTGGGGTCGCCGGAGGTCATGGCCTTGGCGCAGTCCGCCGCGTCCGCGTCGGGGTTTCCGGAGGCGTCGGCCCATGCGCTGCTCACGGCCGCCGCCGAGGCGTACCGCTCCAGGCAGCCGCACTGACCGCATGGACAGGGGGCCCCTGCCGGTCGTACGACGATGTGGCCGATCTCGCCCGCGAAGCCGTGCGCGCCCGACTCCACGCGGCCCTCGATGCCGATCGCGCCCGCTATGCCGGTGCCGAGGGCGACGAAGAGGAAGCGGTCGGTGCCCTGGCCCGCGCCGATGCGGCCCTCGGCGAGGCCGCCGGTGCGGACGTCGTGGCCGAGGGCGACGGGGACGTTGCCGATGCGGGCGGTGAGCAGGTCGCGCAGGGGTACGTCGCGCCAGCCGAGGTTGGCCGAGTAGGCGGCGATGCCGTGTTCCTCGTCGACGATGCCGGGGACGGCGACTCCGGCGGCGGCCGCGGGCTCGCCGAAGGCCTGGTCGCCGTACGCGTGTAGCTCCGCGGCGAAGTCGAGGATGTGCTCGACGACGGCCCCGGGTCCGCGCTCGCGGCCGGTGGCGCGGCGGGCCCGGTGCAGCAGCTCGCCCTTCGCCCCTACCAGGGCGGCCTTCATCCCGGTGCCGCCCACGTCGAGGGCGATGACATGTCTCACGGGGACAGTGTGGCCCGTGGACCCGCAAGAGGTCTAGTCCACTTGCGTGGTGTAGACCTTATGGCTACGTATCGAAAGTTTTCGCGATGGTGACGCGCGATCGCGAAGGTGGGGCAGGAGAGCTGTGCAGGGGCGGAAGAGGACAGGGGCGATCGCGGTGGTGTCCGCTCTGGGCATGACGGCGGTGCTCGGCGGCTGCGGCCTCGGCGACGACGCGGACGAGGTGACCCTGAAGCTGGTCGCGGCCGACTACGGCGACAGCGCGGCCAACAGCTCCGAGAAGTACTGGGGCAAGCTGGTCGAGGAGTACGAGGCCGCCCACCCCGGGGTGAAGATCCAGGTCAGCGTCTACTCCTGGAACGACGTCGACCGCAAGGTCAAGGAGCTCGCCGACGCCGGCAAGGCCCCGGACATGGCGCAGATCGGCGCGTACGCCGACTACGCGGAAAAGGGCCTGCTCTACCGCGCCGACGACCTGCTCTCCATCGCCACCCAGGCCGGCTTCGCCTCCCAGCTCGCGAAGGCGGGGCAGGTGAACGGGATGCAGTACGGCATGCCCTTCGCCGCCTCCACCCGGCTGCTGTTCTACAACAAGGACCTCTTCAAGAAGGCCGGCCTCACCCCGCCGACCACCTGGGACGAGCTCGCCGCCGACGCCGCGGCGCTGAAGGCGGACGGGGTGAAGTACCCGTACGCCCTGCCGCTGGGGCCGGAGGAGGCGCAGGCCGAGACGATGCAGTGGCTGCTCAGCGGCGGGGGCGGCTACACCGACGGCTACGGCACCTACGGCATCGACTCCGCGCAGAACGTCGACACCTTCACCTGGCTCAAGGACGAACTCGTCGACAAGGGCCTGACCGGGCCCGTCGCGCCGGGCGAGCTGAACCGCGCCGACGCGTTCGCCGCGTTCGCCAAGGGGGACGTCGGCATGCTCAACGGGCACCCCTCGCTGATGCATATCGCCGGGAAGCAGGGCGTGAAGTTCGGCATGGTGCCGATGCCCGGCGTCGACGGTGAGAGCGACGCCACGATGGGGGTCGCCGACTGGATGACGGCGTTCAAGAAGAACGGGCACGCCGAGGAGGTCGGCGACTTCCTCGACTTCGTGTACGACGAGAAGAACGTGCTGGACTTCTCGCGTGAGTACGACCTGCTGCCGGTCACGACGGACGCGTCCGCGACGATGACGGGGGCGAAGCAGGACGCCGATCTCAAGCCGTTCCTCGACGAGTTGCCGCTCTCCGAGCTGTATCCCGTCGGCAAGACCTCCTGGGCCGAGGTCAGCGCGGCCGTCAAGGAGCGGATCGGGCAGGCCGTGGCATCCGGCGGCAATCCGTCGGCGGTGCTGAAGCAGTTGCAGGCGACGGCGGATTCGGCCGCGAGCTCCGAGTGAGGCCGGCTCCGCTGTCAGTGGCGGGGGATAGCGTGCGGGGTATGGAGCAGTTGGGCCGCAGGGAGCGGGACATCCTTGCGCTCGAGCGCCGGGGTTTTCCGGGGCCGGGGGCGAAGGAGCGGGCGATACGGGAGGAGCTGGGGTTGGCGCCGGTGCGGTATTTCCAGCTGTTGAATGCGCTGCTGGATGACCCTCGGGCGCTTGCTCATGACCCGGTGACCGTGAATCGGCTGCGGCGGGTGCGGGATGCGCGGCGGGCGGAACGGTGAGGGGTCCGTCGGCATGTGTTCGTCTGCGGGGCGGTGGGGGCTGGTCGCGCAGTTCCCCGCGCCCCTAAAGGGGCGTTGCAGTCGGCCTCTCTGGATAGGGTTGCCCTATGGGTAGCCCCGCGGATTCCTTGTCGACCCCCGTCACCCAAGCCGGCCGCGCCGGTCTCGCCGCTATCCTCCAGCGGCCCGGCGCGGCGATGATCGCTCTTGACTTCGATGGGACGCTCGCGCCGATCGTGGCGGATCCGGAGCGGGCGCGGGCGCATCCGGGGGCGGTGCCGGTGTTGGCCGCGCTGGCGCCGAAGGTGGCCGGTGTTGCGGTGATCACCGGGCGCCCGGCGGAGGTCGCCGTCCGGTACGGCGGCTTCTCCGGGGTTGCCGGGCTGGAACATCTCGTGGTCCTCGGCCACTACGGTGCCGAGCGCTGGGATGCCGTCACTGATGCCGTCACCGCCCCTCCGGCGCATCCCGGGGTCGCCGCCGTCCGCGCGGAGCTGCCGCCGCTTCTGGACGGGACCAACGCCTGGGTCGAGGAGAAGGGTGGCCAGGCCGTCGCCGTGCACACGCGCCGTGCCGACGATCCCCAGGCCGCCTTCGAGGCACTCCGCGAGCCGCTCGCTGACCTCGCCACCCGCAACGGCCTGATCGTCGAGCCGGGTCGCCTGGTCCTCGAACTCCGCCCGCGGGGCATGGACAAGGGTGTGGCCCTGACCGACCACGCTCGCGACATCGGCGCCGAGTCCGTCCTCTACGCCGGCGACGACCTCGGCGACCTTCCCGCCTACGCCGCCATCGACAAGCTCCGCTCCGACGGCACCCCCGGCCTGCTGGTGTGCAGCGGCAGCGACGAGGTGACCGAGCTGAGGGAACGGGCGGACGTGGTGGTGGACGGTCCGGCGGGGGTCGTGCGACTACTGGCGGAGCTGGCGGCCCGTATCGGGTAGGGCGTTCAGCTGATCCAGGAACCACTGCGCCGGCGGCAGTGCAGTCGCTGCCGCCGCCAGCCGCTTCGTCCGCTCGCCCCGCTCCCCGGCCGGCATCGTCAACGCCTCGTACAACGCCTCGGCCGTGCCCGTCACGTCGTACGGGTTCACGGTGATCGCGTCCTCGCCCAGCTCCTCGTACGCCCCCGCCTCCCGCGAAAGCACCAGTACGCAGCCCTCGTCGGAGACGACCGGCATCTCCTTGGCGACCAGGTTCATGCCGTCGCGGATCGGGTTGACGAGGGCTACGTCCGCGAGCCGGTAGGCAGCCAGAGAGCGGGCGAAGTCGTCCTTCACGTGCAGCACGACCGGCGTCCAGTCCGGTGTTCCGTACGCGGAGTTGATCTCCTCCGCGACCCGCTGCACCTCGGCCGTGTACTCCCGGTAGACGGCGAGATCCTGCCGCGACGGATACGCGAACGCGACATGGACGACCCGCCCGCGCAGCTCGGGGTGGTCGTCGAGGAGCTGCCGGTACGCCAGCAGGCCGCGCACGATGTTCTTGGACAGCTCGGTGCGGTCGACCCGGACGATGGTCTGGCGGCCCGGGCCGATCTCGGCCCGCAGCGCGGCCATCCGTTCCTCGACGTCGGTCTCGTGCGAGCGCCGGCGCAGGAAGTCGGCGTCGGCGCCCAGCCCGTGCACGCCGATGCGGGTGTCGCCGAGCCCGCCGACGAGGACCTCGGCGCACGCGGTGAACGCGTCGGCCCAGCGGTGGGTGAGGAAGCCCAGCCGGTCGGCGCCGAGCATCCCGCGCAGCACCTGCTCGGCGATGTCGTCCGGCAGCATGCGGAAGTACTCCACCGGCGCCCACGGCGTGTGCGAGAAGTGGCCGATCCGCAGGTCGGGGCGGAGTTCGCGGAGCATGCCCGGCACCAGCGTCAGGTGGTAGTCCTGCACCAGCACCGCCGCTGAGGCCCCCGCCTCCTCGGCCAGCGCCTCGGCGAACGCGCGGTTGTAGCGGACGTACGACTCCCACTGGCGCCGGAACTCCGCGTCGAAGACCGGCTCCAGCGGCGTTTGGTACAGCAGGTGGTGGACGAACCAGAGGACCGAGTTCGCGATGCCGTTGTACGCGTCCGCGTGCACGTCGGCCGGAATGTCCAGCATCCGTACACCGGACTCGCCGACTCCGCGCCGTACCGCCTCGCGGTCGCCGTCGCCGAGGGCCGAGCAGACCCACAGGGCGTCCGCGTCCGACCCGATCGCGGAGAGACCGGACACCAGCCCGCCGCCGCCGCGTTTGGCGTGCAGCGAGCCGTCCTCCCGGACCCCGTACGAGACGGGGCCGCGGTTGGAGGCGACCAGTACCTGCGCAGCACCGAAAGTTGCAGCCATACGCCACAACCTAGCCCAGGCCAGAACCGCTCAAACGTGCGGCTCAGCGGTATACAACCGGCGCGTTCCGTTACGCCACGCGCACGTTTATGCCGCTTTGCGGGACTGGTACTCGGTGATGTCGGCCATCGGAGGCCGTTCCTCCGTATCCACGGAGTAGGTGCGGGGTTCGAATCCGTCCTCGCTCCGTTCGAACTGGGTGAGGGAGGGGCGGATCAGATGGCCGCGGGCCAGCCTGAGCTGGGCCGTGCGGTAGATCGCGGCCGACATCCGGCCCAGGGCCTGGCCGTCCTGGTGCCGGTGCTTGCGGACGCCGATGTCGACCTGGGCGAGGGCGTCCAGGCCCACCAGATGCAGGGCGTCGACCAGCATGCCCAGCTCCACGCCGTAGCCGACGGGGAACGGGAGCTGTTCCAGCAGGGAGCGGCGGGCCGCGTACTCACCGCCCAGCGGCTGGACGAATCCGGCCAGCTGCGGCCAGTGCATGTTCAGCAGGGGGCGGGCCATCAGTTCCGTCACCCGGCCGCCCTGGCCCGCCGCGCCGCCGAGCGGACGGTCGTACATCCCCTTGACGAGGTCGACCTCCGGGTCGGTGAGCAGCGGGCCGACGATGCCGGTGACGAAGTCCGACGAGAACTCCTTCAGGTCCGCGTCGATGAAGCAGACGATGTCACCGCTGGTGACGAGGAGCGAGCGCCACAGGACCTCGCCCTTGCCGGGGACGGCCGGTATGCGCGGCAGGATGTCGTCGCGGTGGACGACCCGGGCGCCCGCGGCGGCGGCCACCTCGGAGGTGCGGTCGGTCGATCCCGAGTCGACTACGACGATCTCGTCGACGAGCGGGACCTGCTGCATGAGGTCGTGACGGATCACGGCGACGATCTCGCCGACCGTCTCCTCCTCGTTGAGCGCGGGCAGCACGACACTGACGGTCTGTCCCGTGGCGCGTTTCGCGGCCAGGATCTTGTGCAGCGGGCGATCGGTCAGGGACCAGGAGCGTGCGCTCAACCAGCGCTCGACTTCTTCCAGCACAGTAAGCGGCTCCTCACTGTCGCGGATCACGACTAGAGGTGTGTGATCCATCTCGCGGTTCGGACGACTATCTCAACTGTCCTGGCCTTCGGTTACAGTCTTGAACAACGCTGATGACCATCGCATGTCGGGGGTCGTTTGCGTCTACAACTAAATACCGCTCATCCAGAGGGGCAGAGGGATACGGCCCGTTGAAGCCCCGGCAACCCTCCAGTCGGTACTCGTAGATCAGTGTTGATCGTTCTCCGCGAGGCTCCCGGCTAGGGAAGGTGCCAAATCCGTCTCACGGCGAGATGCGTCGTGAGGAAGATGAGGAGAAAGGGCCTCGCCTCACATGGCTGCGCAGACAGTTGCAAGCACCACCCCCGCCGTCGACCTCGGCCCCGCCGCGGCGCTCTCGTGCCGCGAATGCGGTCACCGAGTACCCCTCGGCCCGGTCTTCGCCTGCGAGGAGTGTTTCGGCCCGCTCGAGATCGCCTACGACTTCTCGGCCTACGACGCCGAAGAGCTCCGCAAGCAGATCGAGGCGGGACCCGCGAACATCTGGCGGTACGCACCGCTGCTGCCCGTCCCCGCGGACGTGGCCGACAAGCCCAACATCAACCCGGGCTGGACCAAGCTCGTCAAGGCCGACAACCTCGCGCGCGAGCTGGGTGTCGACGCCGGCAAGCTCTTCATCAAGGACGACTCCGGCAACCCGACGCACTCCTTCAAGGACCGCGTCGTCGCCCAGGCCATCGAGGCCGCGCGTGCGTTCAACTTCACCACCCTGTCCTGCTCCTCCACGGGCAACCTGGCCGGTGCGGTGGGCGCCGCGGCGGCCCGCGCCGGCTTCCGCTCCTGCGTGTTCATCCCGCACGACCTGGAGCAGGGCAAGGTCGTCATGGCCGCGGTCTACGGCGGTGAGCTCGTCGGCATCGAGGGCAACTACGACGACGTGAACCGCTTCTGCTCCGAACTGATCGGCGACCCGGCCGGCGAGGGCTGGGGCTTCGTCAACGTCAACCTGCGGCCGTACTACGCGGAAGGGTCCAAGACCCTGGCGTACGAGATCTGCGAGCAGCTCGGCTGGCAGCTGCCCGACCAGCTCGTCGTCCCCATCGCCTCCGGCTCGCAGCTCACGAAGATCGACAAGGGTCTGCAGGAGCTGATCAAGCTCGGGCTCGTCGAGGACAAGCCGTACAAGATCTTCGGCGCGCAGGCCGAGGGCTGCTCGCCGGTGTCCGTCGCCTTCAAGGGCGGGCACGACGTCGTACGGCCGCAGAAGCCGAACACGATCGCCAAGTCGCTGGCGATCGGTAACCCGGCGGACGGTCCCTATGTCCTGGACATCGCTCGCCGTACCGGCGGTGCGGTGGAGGACGTGACGGACGAGCAGGTCGTCGATGCGATCAAGTTGCTGGCGCGGACGGAAGGCATCTTCGCGGAGACCGCCGGTGGCGTGACGGTGGGCGTCGCGAAGAAGCTCATCGAGGACGGTGTCCTCGACCCGACCCTCACCACTGTGGTCCTCAACACCGGTGATGGTCTCAAGACGCTGGACGCGGTGGCCGGTACGGGGCTGACTGCGACCATTCGTCCCAACCTGGAGTCGTTCCGGGACGCTGGTCTCGGCTGAGCTGTTGTTCGTCTGCGGGCCGGTGGGGGCTGGTCGCGCAGTTCCCCGCGCCCCTGAAGGGGCGCTGTACTGACCGGAGGTCCAAGTCATGAGCGTTAGCGTCCGCATCCCTACCATCCTGCGCACCTACACCGGCGGTGCGGCCGAGGTCTCCGCCGAAGGCAGCACCCTCGCCGACGTCATCTCCGACCTGGAGAAGAACCACACCGGCATCGCCGCCCGCATCCTCGACGACCAGGGGAAGCTGCGGCGGTTCGTCAACGTGTACGTCAATGACGACGACGTCCGGTTCGAGCAGGGGCTGGAGACGGCGACGCCGGACGGGGCCGGTGTCTCGATCATTCCGGCGGTCGCGGGCGGCTGAATCACGCATTGTTCATCGAATGGCCCCCTCCGTGAGAGAAGCGGAGGGGGCCATTCTCTATGGTTGAGCACGGTACAGTTGGGGAACCTGCTCGGGCTTTCATGCCGCGCGCATATGAGTTCCGCCCGCACGGCCGACAAGAAGTAGCCAAAGTACGCGGGCCTTTTGCGTCATTCGCTCCCTTTATTGGGTCCGACTTGCCCTGGATTTACACAAATTCTCCCCATTTCGCCGACCGGTCGCGCCCGGATTTCTCGTCCGATTGACCTGTTGCAGACGGCAGTTGGACAGATACATTCAGCCGCGGTCGACGCGTTCCGGCGCACGCCCCCAACCGTGGGGGGTGAGGTCTGACCCGGATCCGCGAAGTGTGGATCTGTGCAAGGGCCAGTAATAGGGGAGTTAGGCATGGCTCAGGGCACCGTCAAGTGGTTCAACGCGGAGAAGGGGTACGGCTTCATCGCGGTCGACGGTGGTGCGGATGTATTCGTCCACTACAGCGCGATTCAGATGGACGGCTACCGCACCCTGGAAGAAGGTCAGCGAGTCGATTTCGAGATCTCGCAGGGCCAGAAGGGGCCGCAGGCGGACATGGTCCGTCTCGCGACCAGCTGAAGCACGCGCCGACTGACTGCAGCGACGTTCTTTGGTTCAACTTCGGAGGGCTCGTTTCCCATGGGGAGTCATGGGTTGCGAGCCCTCCGGCATGTCCGGAGCAGGTCCCGGACCCCTTGTCCCGCCTGAGGATCACTGAGGAGCGCTTGCACTCGGCATGGGCGAGTGCTAATCATTGGCGTTAGCACTCTGAAGGTGAGAGTGACAACCAGGACCGGGTCGGTGAGGCCCGCAGGCCGGGTGGGGCAAGGAACCACAGGCAGGCGAGCCGTCCGTCGCGGGCGCCAGCGCGGTCCGGAGCAATCCACCCCAGTCCGGGAGGACCACTTCACATGGCCAAGATCATCGCGTTCGACGAGGAGGCACGGCGCGGTCTCGAGCGCGGGATGAACCAGCTCGCCGACGCCGTCAAGGTCACCCTTGGCCCCAAGGGCCGGAACGTCGTCCTCGAGAAGAAGTGGGGCGCCCCCACGATCACCAACGATGGTGTTTCCATCGCCAAGGAGATCGAGCTCGAGGACCCGTACGAGAAGATCGGCGCCGAGCTGGTCAAGGAAGTCGCCAAGAAGACGGACGACGTCGCCGGCGACGGTACGACCACGGCGACCGTGCTCGCTCAGGCCCTGGTCAAGGAAGGCCTGCGCAACGTAGCCGCAGGCGCCAACCCGATGGCCCTCAAGCGCGGTATCGAGAAGGCCGTCGAGGCCGTCTCCGCTGCCCTGCTCGACCAGGCCAAGGACGTGGAGACCAAGGAGCAGATCGCTTCGACCGCCTCCATCTCCGCCGCCGACACCCAGATCGGCGAGCTCATCGCCGAGGCCATGGACAAGGTCGGCAAGGAAGGCGTCATCACCGTCGAGGAGTCCCAGACCTTCGGTCTGGAGCTGGAGCTCACCGAGGGTATGCGCTTCGACAAGGGCTACATCTCGGCGTACTTCGCCACCGACATGGAGCGTATGGAGGCCGTCCTCGACGACCCGTACATCCTGATCGCCAACTCCAAGATCTCCTCGGTCAAGGACCTGCTCCCGCTCCTGGAGAAGGTCATGCAGTCGGGCAAGCCGCTGCTGATCATCGCCGAGGACGTCGAGGGCGAGGCTCTGTCGACCCTGGTCGTCAACAAGATCCGCGGCACCTTCAAGTCCGTCGCCGTCAAGGCTCCGGGCTTCGGTGACCGCCGCAAGGCCATGCTCGGCGACATCGCCATCCTCACGGGCGGCGAGGTCATCTCCGAGGAGGTCGGCCTCAAGCTGGAGAACGCGACCCTGGACCTCCTGGGCCGCGCCCGCAAGGTCGTCATCACCAAGGACGAGACCACCATCGTCGACGGCTCCGGCTCCGCCGACCAGGTCGCCGGCCGGGTCAACCAGATCCGCGCCGAGATCGAGAACAGCGACTCGGACTACGACCGCGAGAAGCTCCAGGAGCGTCTGGCGAAGCTGGCCGGCGGCGTGGCCGTCATCAAGGCCGGTGCCGCCACCGAGGTCGAGCTCAAGGAGCGCAAGCACCGCATCGAGGACGCCGTTCGCAACGCGAAGGCGGCCGTCGAGGAGGGCATCGTCGCCGGTGGTGGCGTGGCCCTGCTCCAGGCCTCCACGGTCTTCGAGAAGCTGGAGCTGGAGGGTGACGAACTGACCGGCGCCAACGCCGTGAAGCTCGCCCTGGAGGCCCCGCTCAAGCAGATCGCCGTCAACGGTGGTCTCGAGGGCGGCGTCATCGTCGAGAAGGTGCGCAACCTGCCCGTCGGCCACGGCCTGAACGCCGCGACCGGTGAGTACGTCGACATGATCGCCGAAGGCATCATCGACCCGGCGAAGGTGACCCGTTCCGCTCTGCAGAACGCCGCCTCCATCGCCGCGCTGTTCCTCACCACCGAGGCCGTCATCGCCGACAAGCCGGAGAAGGCCTCGGCCGGCGCCGGCGCCGGCGGCGGCATGCCGGGCGGTGACATGGACTTCTGATCGACTCCGGTCGATCGCCTGTCCTACGACCGAGGGCGGCACTCCCTGTTCAGCAGGGGGTGCCGCCCTCGGTCGTTTCCGTGCGTTTCCGAGGAGCGAGAGTGCCGCTTGCTTAAGTCAAGCAACTGACTTAAAGTTGCCTTGGTCAAGCTTACTGCGCTCCTACGGAGGCCTCCTCATGTCCGACGCCCTCGCCCGTCCCGCCGAGGCGGCAGGCTCCTCCCCCACTGCCCGAAAGGCGTGGGAGGGGCCCCCATCGCCGAGGCCGAACGCCGTGGTGGCGGTGCTGGCCTTCGCCGGAATCGTCGTCGCGCTGATGCAGACGCTGGTCATCCCGATCGTCCCGGAGCTGCCGAAACTGCTCGACGCCCCCGCGTCGGACACCGCGTGGGCGGTCACGGCGACACTGCTCGCCGCGGCCGTGGCGACGCCGGTCGTCGGCCGGCTCGGTGACATGTTCGGCAAGCGGCGGATGCTGCTGGTCAGTGTCGTGATGCTGATAGCCGGTTCGGTGGTCTGCGCGCTGAGCGAGTCCCTGGTCCCGATGGTCGTCGGCCGGGTCCTGCAGGGCCTCGCCGCCGGCGTGATCCCGCTCGGCATCAGCATCATGCGGGACGAACTCCCCGCCGAACGGCTCGGCTCCGCCACCGCCATGATGAGCGCCTCCCTCGGCGTAGGCGGCGCCCTCGGACTGCCCACCGCCGCGCTCATCGCCGACAACTTCGACTGGCACACGCTGTTCTGGACGTCGGCCGCACTGGGCGTCGTAGCACTCGGCCTGGTGCTGATGCTCGTACCGGAGTCGAAGGTGCGCACCGGCGGACGGTTCGACCTGGTGGGCGGTCTCGGTATGGCCGCGGGCCTGGTCTGCCTGCTGCTGGCGATCTCCAAGGGCGCGGACTGGGGCTGGGGCAGCGCCACCACGATCGGACTGTTCCTGTCGTCCGTCGTCGTCCTGCTGCTGTGGGGCTGGTGGGAGCTGCGCACCGAGCAGCCGCTGGTCGACCTGCGCACCACCGCCCGCCGTCAGGTCCTGGTCACCAACCTCGCCTCGATCGCCGTCGGTTTCGCGATGTTCGCGATGTCCCTGGTCCTGCCGCAGCTGCTCCAGCTGCCCGCGCAGACCGGGTACGGCCTGGGCAAGTCCATGCTGATCGCCGGTCTGGTCATGGCACCGTCGGGCCTGGTCATGATGGCGACGGCGCCGGTCTCCGCCGCGGTTTCCAAGGCCCGCGGCCCGAAGGTCACGCTGATGATCGGCGCCCTGATCGTGGCCGCCGGCTACCTCCTCAACATCGTCCTGATGTCCGAGGTCTGGCACTTCGTCCTGGTGTCCTGCGTCATCGGCGCCGGTATCGGCTTCACCTACGGCTCGATGCCCGCGCTCATCATGGCTGCCGTGCCCGCGTCGGAGACGGCCGCGGCGAACAGCCTCAACACCCTGATGCGGTCCATCGGTACGTCGACGGCGAGCGCCATCGCCGGTGTGATCCTGGCCCAGATGACGACGGACTTCGGCGGCTACGCCCTCCCGTCCCAGAACGGCTTCAAGGTCGTCCTGGCCGTGGGCGCCGGGGCGGCGCTGCTGGCCTTCGCGGTGGCCTCGCTGATCCCGCGCCAGCAGGCGGAGCAGGTGGGGGCGGCGCGGGCGGCGTCGGAGCCGGCGGGCGCGGAGACGGCGGTGAAGTCGTAAGGGGCGCCGGTGTTCACAGGTTGCCGAGCGGCTCGATGTCGACGTGCACCGGTGTGCCCCACACGCGCAGCACCTCGTAGTCGGTGAACTCGTGCACCAGCCGGTACGCCATCGCCGGGCGCGGGCCGCGTCGCTGGGCGGCGAGATACAGCTCGGCCTCGCGCCGGTCACGGCGCGGGGTGCCGCACAGCTGCCAGACCTGGCCGTTCCACATCTCCGGCAGCCAGCGCTGCTGCGGCTGCGGACGGTCGTCGCGGACGCCGTACCGGGAGGGGACGGGGGAGACGGACTGAGGGCGAGGCGCCGTTCCGTTGATCTCGGAACGGCGGGCGGCGCGGCGCCTGGTCTCGCAGAGCAGGCACAGATCGGGGGCGCTCTCGTCGACCGGGCCCGTGGGGTGCTCGGGGCAGCGGGTGGCGGGGGCGGCGCCGGTGACGCTCTCGTCGAGGAGGTCCAGGGCACGACGGAGGTCGGCCTTGACCTCGTGGAGGCGGGCGTCGGGGGTGTCGCCGGTGAGCGCCTCGCCGTGCTCGCCGAGGAGGCGGAGGGCGCGGCCGAGGGCGGTTAGCTGGGCGTGGTTCATACGGGGTGGCTCCGGTCGCTTCGGGTGGCCGCGGTCAGGTGCTGCGGCCCACCTTCAGTACGTGGACGGTGACGGTGTCGTCGTCCGGTCGGTACAGCACACGCCACTGTCCAACGTGCAGCCGGTAGTAGCCGGAGCCGCCCAAGGCGCGGGCCGCCTCCGGGCGAGGGTCGTCGGCGAGTGCGCGTACCGCTGCGGCAGTCGCCTTGGCGCCCACGGGGTCGGCGGTGCGGAGCCGCCGGAACTCGTTCATGGCGTGGTTCTCCCACACCACGGCGTACGTCATGAAGCGGCCTCTTGGCGGTCCTCGGTCTCCAGTTGCGCCATGAACTCGTCGTGGAGCATCGATGGACCGGATGGAGCCGCTTCACGAGCTCGTGCTTCGGCGATGTCTGCCTCGTCGCGCAATCGCTGGAGCTCTTCCAGTTCGCTTATCGGGATGAGGGCGGCGGCAGGCTTGCCGTACTCGGTGATCAGGATGTGCTCCTGGCCGTGCCGGACCCGGCCGACCAGCTGGCCGAGCTGGTTGCGGGCTTCCACAAGCGCGTACGTGTCCATGCTGAAACTGTACACACCTGCGAGTGTGTGCGGTGTGTCCATGAGGCTGCTTCTGCGCTGATCCGCGCGGATGTCACTGGGCATAGTCCTTCAATATTTCGGTGCAGAGCGTTGGGAGATTGCGGCGCGGATCCCGGCCGCGTGGGCACGGACTGCGGAGGCGGGCAGAGGTGCGTTGTCGCGCGTCGGCGCGCGCTCACCCCGACATGCGCCGCAGATGCCGCCGGGCAGGGCCTCCGGGCGCCCCGGTGTCCCGCACTTGCCGCACTCCAGGACACGGAGGGGCGGGCGCGCGTCCTCGGGCGGAGGCGGCAGCTTGGCGGTGAGGCGGCTGCGGACCAGGGCCGCCGGGTGGTGGACCGGGGAAGGCAGGCCGGTGGTCAGGGCGTGCAGTACGGCCTCGTCGGTGGCGCCCCGCGCGAACCACTCCGTCACCAGCGGAGCGAGGGCCGCGCAGTCGGCCTCGGAGAGGGACAGGACGGGCGCCGTACGGCCGAGGGCGGCGAGGAGGATGTGGGCGCGGGAACGGGTCGGGCGGGCGCGTTCCGGTGGCGCTTCCTCCGGTACGTCGCCGCGCGCGAAGGTCGCCCACCAGGTGTCGTCACGTGCGGTACGGCTGAACCACGTTCGGGTGATCCAGTGCTGACTGCCGGAGTGTGCGATGTGCTCGCGCCCGCGCCGCAAGTGCCCTGCCTGCTGAAGGTTGTTGAGGGCCGTGCGGAGGGCGCATTGCCCGTACGGCAGCGTCTTGGCCAGCGTCTTTACGGAGATGTCGGCGCCGTCGGGGAGGCGGTCGATGTACGCGGCGATGGCTGCTTCGCGGGGTGGGAGGTGGGCGAAGTCGTGAGCCGTGCGGGGGAGTTGGTCAGGCGCGGAGCGCTTTCCGTAACCCGGATTGGCCATGGGGTGCGGGGAGGCGTGCGCGGGCAGGAAGGCAGCACTAAGCTTGGCATCAGCCATGGGATCGAAATTGTCCTTCGATCTCGTAGGTCAAGCCCCCGCAGGTGTTGCTAGCACCTGGCGGGGGCTGTTTGTCGTTTGGGACGCTAGACGATCGTCACCGTGCGTGGCAAGCCGAACGCGTCAAGTCAACACGCGGGGTGGGAGGGCGGGTTGAGGCCCTCCACCCATTCCTTGAAAAGAGCGCTTGGAGCTGGAGGCTTGAGCTTCGGGGGCGGGTCAGCCCATGCTCTTCGCGCCGTCCAGGGACTCGCGGATGATGTCGGCGTGGCCGGCGTGCTGGGCCGTCTCGGCGATGATGTGCAGCAGCGTCCTGCGGGCCGACCATCGAGCGTCGGCTTCGAACCACGGGGCCTTGGGCAGCGGATGGGCCGCGTTCAGGTCGGGCAGGGCGGCGACCAACTCGTCTGTCCGGCGGGCCACTTCCTCGTACTCCGCCAGCACGCCCTCCAGCGTCTCGCCGGGCAGCATGCGGAACTCGTCGGCCCGTCGCGCATAGTCGGCCTCGGTCATGGCGGTGAAGTCGTCCGTCGGCGAGGGGCCGTTCAGGATGAAGTCCACCCAGTTCCGCTCCGCCGACGTGACGTGCTTGATCAGGCCGCCCAGGCACAGTTCGCTGGCGGTGGTGCGCTGACCGGCCTGTTCGTCGGTGAGGTCGCGGGTGGTGAAGCGCAGGAAGTACCGCTGCTTGGCCAGCGCTTCCAGCAGGTCGGCGCGCTCGTCGGTGGCGGTGGCGGTGGCGGTGGCGGTGGTGTGCGTGGTCTCAGTCATGACGGCCACGCTAGGGGCCCTTTAGGTCAGTTCCTGTCCGCAATGAACGGCACCGGGAAGGCCGGCTGCCGTGAGTTCCTGGTTACGCGGTGTGGAGCTTGTCCAGGCGTGCCATCTGCTCCTCCGTGAGTTCCAGCTCCGCCGCCGCCACGTTCTCCTCCAGGTGAGCCGTCTTCGCCGTCCCCGGAATCGGCAGCATCACCGGCGAGTGTGCGAGGAGCCAGGCCAGCATCACCTGCGTCGCCGTGGCGCCGGTCTCGGTCGCTACGGCGGCGATCTCGGCGGTCGTGTGCGAGGTGCCGTGGGCGACGGGGCGCCACGGGAGGAAGGCGATGTCCGCTGCCTCGCAGGCCTCCAGGACGGGCTCGTGCTCGCGGTCGAGCAGGTTGTAGCGGTTCTGGACGCCGGCGATGTCGGCGACGGTCCGTGCTTCGGCGAGTTCGGTGACCGTGACTTCGGAGAGGCCGATCCGGCCGACCTTGCCCTCGGTCACCAGCTCGCTGAGCGTGCCGACCTGGTCGGTCACCGGGATCTTCGGGTCGATGCGGTGGAGTTGGAGGAGTTCGATGCGGTCGAGGCGGAGTCGGCGCAGGGCCGCGTCGACGCCCGCGCGCAGCCCGGCGGGGCTGGCGTCCTGCTGCCACTCGCCGTCGACCCGGGAGATGCCGACCTTTGTGGCGACGAGGAGGTCATCGGGGTATGGGTGCAGGGCCTCGGCGAGCAGCTCCTCGTTCGCGCCCCAGCCGTACATGTGGGCCGTGTCGATCAGGGTGACGCCGAGTTCGACGGCTCGTCGTGCGACCGCGATCGCTGCGTCTCGGGCGTCCGCCGGTTCGGTGGGTAGGTGCATCGCCCCGAATCCGAGCCGGCCCACCTCTAAATTGCCGCCGATCTGAAATGTGGTCATTGCTGCGGATGACATGCGGCCACGCTACTCGGTCATCTGCGGGCCGGTGGGGGCTGGTCGCGCAGTTCCCCGCGCCCCTTCGGGGGCGCTCAAGCCGCCGAACATGTACGTGGCCGCGAATCCCACCCCGTACCCCGTCACCAGGCCGCCCGCATACACCGCCACCGTCACCGCCCAACCCCCGTCCCCCGCCAGCAGCGGAAACAGTGCCCAGCCCGACGGGCCGATCGCCGTCGCCCCCACCCGCTCCCCGAGCATCGCGAACAGGCCCACGAAGCCGCCGCCCGCTGCCCCGCCCACGCAGGCGGTCAGGAAGGGGCGGCCCAGCGGGAGGGAGACGCCGTAGATCAGGGGTTCTCCGACGCCCAACAGGCCTGCTGGGAGGGCCGACTTGATCGTCGTCCGGATGGAGGTGTCGTGGCGCAGCCGGACGTACACCGCGAGGGCCGCGCCGACCTGGCCCGCGCCGGCCATGGCGAGGATGGGGAGCAGGGTGGTGTGGCCCTGCTGGTCGATCAGGGTCACGTGGACGGGGATGAGGGCCTGGTGGAGGCCGAGCATGACGAGAGGGAGGAAGAGGCCGCCCAGGATCAGGCCGGCGAGCGCGCCGGTCGTCGTGAGGAGCCAGTTCGCGGCGGTGCCGACGGCGGTGGAGATCTCGCCGGCCGCGTACATGAGGCCGTAGAGCGTGGCCAGGCCGGAGAGGAGGACGGTCAGGGTGGGGGTGAGGAGGACGTCGAGGGTCTCGGGGACGCGGGCGCGGCACCACTTCTCGATGTACGTCCCCAGCAGCGCCGCCGCCAGCGCGCCCAGCACTCCGCCCTGGCCGGGAGCGAGGGTGACCCCGAACGCCGTCACCTTCGCCACCCCGGGATACACGACGATCGCCGCCACCGCCCCGCCCAGCACCGGTGTGCCGCCGAACTCCTTCGCCGTGTTGTAGCCGACGAAGACCGAGATCAGGGCCATGAAGGCGGCGGCGATGGCGGTGAGGGCGGGGGTGAGGCCGGGCAGCCAACCGGCGTTCAGGAGCAGGCCGTTGACGCCAGCGAGGATGCCGCAGCCGATGAGGGCGGGGATGAGGGGGACGAAGATGTTTGCGATGCGGCGGAGGGTCTGCTTGAGGGGGGTCGCGTTGCGCTGTCGCTGATTCTCTCTCAACTCACCTCCATATGAAGCCAGTTGAGCAGCCTGCGTCACCAGCGCCTCGAACTCCGGCGTCACCCTCGCCACGACCCCCGGCCCCAGCACGATCTGGTACGTGTCGTCGTCGGCGACCACGCCCAGGACGCCGGGCACGGACCGTACGGCTTCGTCGTCGACCAGGGAGCGGTCGGCGAGGCCCAGGCGGAGGCGGGTCATGCAGTGGGCGACGGAGGTGATGTTCGTGGGGCCGCCGACCAGGGGGAGGAGGGCGGCGGCCGTGCTCGCGGGGGTGTGCGGGGTGTGCGGGGTGTGCATGCGGTGAGCGTGCGGGCTAGCCCCTCGCCGCCGCCAGCGCGGCGCGCAGATGGCCGCCGGACTCCTCCAGAAGGCGGGCGGCCGTCGGGCCGTCTGCGCCGGTGAGGATGGTCAGGATCGCGTTCTTCACCTCGCCGTCCGTGGCCGCCAGCGCGGCCTCGATCTCCTCGTCC
The DNA here is from genome assembly GCF_036014015.1 of Streptomyces sp. NBC_00457. Lineage (NCBI taxonomy): Bacteria > Bacillati > Actinomycetota > Actinomycetes > Kitasatosporales > Streptomycetaceae > Streptomyces > Streptomyces sp. NBC_00457. Next base: position 6,023,314 of record NZ_CP107905.1, read on the forward strand.
GACGCGCCGGTGGCGAGGGCGACGATACGGCGGGAGCGGGCGCGCAGCTTCTCGTTCGAGGCGCGTACGTCGACCATCAGGTTCCCGTACGTCTTGCCCAGCCGGATCATCGTGATCGTCGACAGCATGTTGAGCACGAGTTTCTGCGCCGTGCCCGCCTTGAGGCGGGTGGATCCGGTCACCAACTCCGGCCCTACGACGATCTCGATGCCGTGATCGGCAGCCGCCGCGAGCGCGCTGTCCGCGTTGCACGCCAGGCCGACGGTCAGGGCGCCCAGCTGCCGGGCGTGCTCCACGGCGCCGACGGCGTACGGGGTGCGGCCGGAGGCGGAGACGCCGACGACGGTGTCGAGAGCGGTCAGGCCGAGCCCGTCGAGGTCCCGTCTCGCCAGCTCGGCGGAGTCCTCGGCGCCCTCGACTGAGGTGACCATGGCCGCAGGGCCGCCCGCGATCAGGCCCACGACCTGGGAGGGGTCGGTGTTGAAGGTGGGCGGGCACTCGGAGGCGTCCAGGACACCGAGGCGGCCGGCGGTGCCCGCACCGGCGTAGACGAGCCGGCCGCCACGGGTCATCCGTTCGGCCACGGCATCGATGGCGGCGGCGATCTGCGGGAGTTTCGCGGCGACGGCGGTGGGGACGGTCGCGTCCTCGCCGTTCATCAGCCGCGCGATCTCCAGGGTCGGCAGCTGATCGATCTCGGAGAGTTCGGGCCGGAAGGCTTCCGTGGTCAGCGATTCCAACTCGGCACGGACGTCGCGCTGGGGAGAGGCGGAGGTCATGAGGGGGCGGCTCTTTCACTCAAGGATCACTCGAGGGTCACTCAAGGATCAGGGGCGTCAGGGGCGGACCTACGTCTACCGCGAACCGTTCCGATGCCGATGCGCCAGCGCCTCATAAGACGCCGACAACGCGGGCGCAGCCGTCTCGTACGTCCGCTGTGCGACCCCGATGAACAGGCAGTCCACGACGAGGAGCTGACTCGTGCGGGACGACATCGCGGCGGGCCGCAATTCACTCTCCCGGGCCGTGGACGTCGTCAGCACATGATCCGCGTACTGCGACACCGGACCGTCCGGCCGCCCGGTGATCGCGATCGTCGTGGCCCCGTGCTCGAACGCGACCCTGAGCGGCTCGATGACGTCCCCCGTGGACCCGGAGTGCGTGATCGCGATCGCCACATCACCGCCGCGCAGCTGCACCGCGTTCGTCACGGCGAGGTGCGGATCGCTGTGCGCGTGGGCTATCAGCCCTATCCGCAGCAGCTTCTGGGTGAGGTCCTGCGCCACCAACCCGGACGCTCCGACGCCGTACACATCGGCCCGGCGCGCGGAGGCCAACGCCGCCACCGCGGCCCCCAGCTGCACCGTGTCCAGCCCGGCCGCCGTGTCCGCGAGGGTCTGCTGCTCGTCGTAGGCGAGCTTGGCGACCACGTCGGCGATCGGGTCGTCGACGGCGATGTCGGTGGTGAGCGCGGGTGCGCGCCCGGACTGCTGCTGTGCGGCGAGCCCGGCGAGGGCGAGGCGCAGATCCCGGTAGCCGGGGTAGCCGAGCAGACGGGCGGTGCGGACGACGGTCGCCTCGCTGGTGCCGGTGAGTTCGGCGAGGCCGGTGACCGTGAGGGCGGCGCAGCCGGCCGGGTCCTGGGCGACGGCTTCGGCGACGCGCTGCATGGAACGGGTCATCGAGGGGGCGAGGGTGCGCACCTTGGCCGCGAGAGCGGCGGGCGCGGGGGGCGCGCCGGCTCCGAAAATTTCCTTCACTTCCTGGGTCACTCTTGAAAGATATTTTCGGCGCGGTGTGATGGTCAAGAGTGCGCACAATGGAGGCATGGACCCCACCGACTCCCCCGACTCCTCTGTCAGCCCCCTGGAGCAGGCGTTGCACGCGGCACGCGCCCTCGTGCTCGCCGACCTGATCGCGGGCGATGTCGCCGAGGCGGACGTGGTGTCACTGGTCGAGGAGTCCGTCGTACAGCGGCGCTGGTGGGTGGAGCAGTGGCCGGAGGGCGCGGCGTTCGTGGCCGGGCTGATCGCCCAGGACGTCCAGGACGCGCTGCTGGAGCGGTACGGCCGCTGGCCCCTGTGCCCCGTCTGCGGCTCCGGCGACCCGCACGCCCTCGACGTCGAACCGGAACTCGGGCCCGACCCGCACTGGGTGTGCCACAAGGCGGGCGTGAAGGTCGCCTCCGTCGGCACCCTCGGTTCATCCGCCGGCGGGACCACCTCGTCGTGACCCTCTACATCGACCCGCCCACCTGGCCCGGCCACGGCCGCATGTGGTCCCACCTCGTCAGCGACGTCTCGTACGACGAACTCCACACCTTCGCCGAGGGCTTGGGCGTACCCCGCCGCGCCTTCGAGCGGGATCACTACGACATCCCGTCGCACCGTTACGCGGACGTGGTGGCCGCCGGGGCGGTGGAGGTCAGCAGCCGGGAGGTGGTGCGGCTGTTGCACGGGGCGGGGCTGCGGCGGCCCAAGGGGCGGGGTCAGCCGCGCAGCTCATAGCGGTCAGCCGCGCAGCTCGTAGACGAACAACTCCTCGTCCGCGCCGACCCTTTCGAATCCGGCGCGGGTCACGACACCCTGCGACGGCAGATTGCCCTGGTCGACCTTGGCGATGATCCGCCGGACGTCGTCCCGGGCCAGGGCCCACGCCGACAGGGCGCGCAGCGCCTCCGTGGCGTACCCATGACCGCGGCCGCCCTCGACCAGGTCGTACCCGATCTCCACCATGCCCTCGTCGTCCGGCGCCGCATGAAACCCCATGGCACCGACGGCACGCCCGTCCTCCCGCCGCACCAGCACGAACACCCCGAACTCCGGCCGCAGCAGCCCCTCTTCATACGCCTTCACCAGCATCCCGGAGGCAACGCGGGTCCCCTCGAACGGCTCGCCGTCGACCCACTCGAACCCGCCGTCGCCGCCCGTGTGCAGGTCGGCGGCGGTCGCGGGGGTGACGCCCTCGAGGGTGAGGCGGTCGGTGGGGAGGACCAGGTTGTTGTGCCAGCGCCACTGGGAGACGGGGGCGCGGCCGGGCAGGTCGCCGCGGCCGGTGGCCCACAGCAGGGTGGGCCAGGGCGCGGGGCCGGGGCGGACGTCCGGGAAGAGCGTGGTGAGGACGGACTCACAGAGCTCGGCGGGTGGTTCGTACGACAGGCCGAGCCCCTCGGCGATGTCATGCGTGTGCAGAAGCACCTCCGCGATCCCCATCGCCGCGAAGCCTTCGCGGTTCGCGCTGCGGAAGGGGTACGGGTGGAAGGCGCGCACCTCCCGGGGGGTGCTGCGCAGGGTGGCCACGAACAGCGCGCCGGTCGTCTCGATCACGTCCAGGACGCCGTCGTTGTCGATGCCCTCCTCGGGCATGATCTCGAACGGGATGTACCGGTCCCGCGCGCGTCCGGCGAGCTGGCCCGCGTACGCGATCAGATCCTCGGCGACATGGAACGCGGTGTCACGGCAACTCCAGCTCAGCCCACCCGCCTTGACGCTTTCCCAGTCCCGGTCCGTGGCCGTCCGCAGCAGAGCGACGCAGCTCGCGACGGCTTCCTGTACTTGATCCCCACCCGTGTTCCGCATGCCGTGCACGCTAAGCCGACGGAGGCCGGCCGAGCGACAGCATTTCCAGCTCCGACCGCAGGTTGTAGCGGGCCGTCGCCTCCCACTCCCTCTCCCCGTGCGGCGTGTGGAACAGACGGGGCAGGTCGAGCAGATGGCGGAGGATCGCCGAACGGCCTTCACGGAAAGCCTCGTTGGGGACGAAGTGGTACTCCTCGCGGACGGCCGCGGTGTAGGCGGCGTACGCCGACGGCGGCGACGCGAGGATCGCCAGGTCCGCGTCGCACAGCACCTGCCCTTCGCGGTCGTCGCCGTCCGGGGCGTGGGTGACCGTGAGCCGGACCAGCCGGGCGACCTCCGCGGTCTTCGCGGCGGACAGACCGGCCTCGGGCAGCGCCCGCTCGGCGAGCCGGGCCGACCGCTCCTCGTTCTCGGACCGCTCGGGCAGATACACCGCGTCGTGGAACCACGCGGCCAGACGTACGACGTCCGGGTCCGCCGCGTGCTTCTCCAGCACGTCGATGTGGTCGAGGACCGCGGTGAGGTGCTTCAGCGTGTGATAGCGGCGCTGGGGTTCCTGCCAGCGGGTGAGCAGATCGTCGGCGTACGGCGCCGGGTCGGGCGAGTCCACCGGGGCGCGGGCCGCTCGCAGGGCGTCGGTGAAGCGGGCGGCGAGGGCTTCGAGATCGGACATGTACGCCATTCTCCCGTGACGTGGGCCACGCACCCTAGCGTGGGAGACATGACTTCTGCTGACGTACGTGACCCCGAACTGCCCGGACGGCTGCTGATCACCGAGCGCGACACACTGATTCCGCTGTTGCGCCGGCGACCGGACACGGATTTCGCCAGGCCCGTCGACGCCTGCCCCGGCTGGAGCGTCCGGGATGTGCTGGCCCACTGTTCGGCCGCGTTGCTGAGGGTCGTGGGGAGCCGGTTCGAGAACGACGTGTTCTCGCCCGAGGCCAACGACCGGGACATCGCCGAACGCGCCGACTGGACGAACGCGCGCGTCGTCGACGAGCTGGAGCGCGGGATGACCGACGCCGGGCCCGTGATCGCCGCGTCGGGCGGCGTCTTCGACGGGATCGCGCTCGGCGAGTGGGTGCACGCCGGGGACGTACGCGAGGCGTGGGGCGAGCCCGGAGCCTACGCCGGAGCCGGACTGCCGTACGCGCTCACGCTGCTGGCCGCGGTGACCCGGGAGCGCGGCCATCTGCCGCTGCACGCCGACCTCGACGACGTCGACGAGCCGGTGCGGCTGGGCGATGTGTCGGGCACGCGGACACCCGCACGGTTCATCGGGGACGCCGCCACGCTCGTACGGCTGTACTCGGGGCGTACGACGGCAGGGGCGTCGTACGAGCTGGCGGGCGTGAAGGAGGACGAACTCAACATCTTCGGCTGACGGCGATCTTCCCGCGACCTCGTCCTCGCGTAGGCTGGCATTGGACTAGACCTCCTAGCCGTCCCGAGCCGCCGAGCAATGAGGAATGGGGTCCCATGAGCAAGCGTGCAGTCCTGGAGGTGATCGCCCTCGACGCCGAGGACGCCCTCGCCGCCCAGGCCGGAGGCGCGGATCGCCTCGAACTGGTCACCGACATGGCGGCGGACGGCCTCACCCCGCCGACCACCACGTTCACCGCGATCCGCGCCGCCGTCGACATCGACCTGCGCGTGATGCTGCGACTGGCGGACGGATTCGCGGCGGAGGATGTCGAGCGCTTGGCCGAGGTGGCGCGGGAGCTGCGCGGGGCGGGGGCCGACCAGTTCGTGCTCGGATTCCTGGACGGGCAGGGGTGCGTCGACCTGGACGCGGTGGAGCGAGTCGTCGGCGAACTGCACGGCTGCCGATGGACCTTCCACCGCGCCATCGACCACGCGGCGAACCGGGAAGCCCTCCGCAAGCAAGTCGCCGACCTGCCCGGACTCGACACCTACCTCACGGCCGGATCGGCGGACGGCGTGGACGACGGCCTCTCGACGCTGCTCGCGGAGGCGGCGCGGCGAGGGGAACCGGGGTACGAGCAACAGATCCTGGTGGGCGGGGGCCTACGGCTGGACCACGTCCCACAGCTGCAAGCCGCAGGTGTCGACGCCTTCCATATCGGGGGTGCGGCGAGGCCGAAGGGCTGGGAGAACCCGGTCGCGGCGGAGGCGGTGCGGGAGTGGCGCCAAGTACTGGACGCGGGCTGAGTCGACCCACCTAGGGGCGCGGGGAACTGCGCGACCAGCCCCCACCAGCCCGCACCCACCGCACAACCTCAAGCGGCAATCACAGCTGCTCCGGCAACGCGGCCGCATGAGTCACGATCAACCCCGAAACCGCCCGAGTCAGCGCCACATACAACCGCCGCAACCCCGTCCGCTCATCCGGCTCCCCATCAACCACCGCCTGCGGCTCATCCAGAACCACATAGTCGTACTCAAGCCCCTTCGCAAGAGACGCCGGCACCAACGTCAGCCGCGTCTCCTGCGTCGTCTCCTCACCGGGATCGAGAAAACCGATCCCCGCCACAGCCAGCGCCTCCGCCAGCGCAGCGATCCGCGCATCCGCAGCGATCAGCCCCGTAGACCCCTCATTCCGCAGCAACTCCTCACACGCGGCCACCACTTCCCCCGCCTCGGCCACCTCACGAACCTCAAAAAACCCAGGATTCTCCCGCACCGAAGCCACCGGCGTCAGCCCTGGCGCGATATGCGGCAGCAGCCGCGACGCATACGTGATCACATCCGTCGGCACACGGAAACCGGCCGTCAGCTCCTCGACCACGGCGTCCGTCTTCCCCAGGTGGGCCAGCGCCTCGTCCCAACTCCGCGTAGCCCACGGCGTCGTACCCTGCGCCAGATCCCCCAGGACCGTCGCCGAACCGGTGGTGCACCGCCGGCCGACCGCGCGGTACTGCATGGGCGAGAGATCCTGCGCCTCGTCGAGAACCACATGCCCCAGCGAATGCGTACGCTGCACCAGATCCGTCGCCTCGTCGATCAACACGGCGTCTGCCGCGGACCACTTCGCGGCCTTCACCGACCGCACCGGCTTCGCCCACAGGATCCTCTTCCGCTCGTCCTCGCTGAGGACACCCTCCGCGTGGACGGCGAGAAAGTCCGCGTCCGTCAGCAGCCGCAGCACAAGCTTCGCCGGATCGACCGGCGGCCAGATCGCCTTCACCGCCGCCTTCACCGCGGCGTTGCGGGCGACGGCATCCTGCACCCGGTCGTCCGGCGCCTCACCGGAGCGTTCCATCTGCACCAGCACTGCGTGCGCGATCCGTTGCGGCAGGGCCTCGCGGGCGGCGCCGTACCGGATGTCGCGGTCGAGCAACTCCTGGACGATGCCTTCGAGTTCGTATGCCGGGACCCGCCAGCGACGCGAACCGCGCACGACGACGACCGGCTCGGTCGGCATGGTCACATGGGAGCGGACGGCGCGTCGCAGCACCTCCGCCATCCTCGCGTCCCCCTTGATCACCGCGGCCGCCGCGTCGTCCGTGCCCCGCACCTCGACATGCGCCACGAGGTCGTCGACCGTCGCCTGCCGGACCGTCAACTCGCCGAGGGCAGGCAGCACTTGCTCGATGTAGTGCAGGAAGGACTTGTTCGGCCCGATGACGAGCGTGCCGGTGCGGGCGAGCCGCTCGCGGTGGGCGTACAGCAGATACGCCACCCGGTGCAGACCGACGGCCGTCTTTCCGGTCCCGGGGCCTCCCTGCACACACACGGTCCCGCCCAGCCCGCTGCGTACGATCTCGTCCTGCTCCGGCTGGATCGTCGCCACGATGTCCCGCATCGGGCCGACACGCGGACGCTCGATCTCCTGCTGGAGCAGCTTGCTGGTCCGCGCGGCCTCCGACGGGTCGGAGAGGTGCTCGTCCTCGTACGCGGTCAGGTCGCCGCCCGTGTACCCGAAGCGGCGGCGCAGCGCGACGTCCATCGGGGCCTTCTTCGAGGCCCGGTAGAAGGGCTGGGACACCGGCGCACGCCAGTCGATCACCATCGGGTCGCCGTCGTGATCGTGCACATGCCGCCGCCCGATGTAGAAGCGCTCGCCCTCGGCGCCCTCCGCCCGGTCCGCGCCCGGTGCGTGCAGGTAGTCGAGCCGGCCGAAGAACAGCGGGGTGTCGCTGAGGTCGGCGAGGGCCTTGATCCGCTCGTCGATCTGACGGGCGAGGACTTCGGCGTTGACCCAGTTCGCGGTTACGTCGCTGATGTCGAGGGACTCGACGTCCTCGCGCATGGCGCGCAGGGCGGCACGGGAGGAGGCGAGATGGGAGCGCTCTCGGGAGAGGGGATCGTCGGACGACGGCGTGGACAAGGGGTGCCTCCGTTGGATCCAGACAAGAGCGGAGATTCTAGGCCGCCGATGGAGCCGGCTGCCAACGGTTTTTGTCGTCCCCTAGGGGACGGCCCCCTCCGCCCTAAGGGCCATGGCTAGCCCCGCAGGTGTACCCACGGACGACACGGGTTCGCCCCGCAGACCGATGCCTTCCTTATGGCCGGAGAGCCACCATGGATACATGAGCGCAGCAACCTTCACCCCAGCCCCCGGCCGCGCCTCAGGCGCGACCGCCATCACCTCGACCCACCACCGTCACCGCCTCGGCGAGGCCCTGCGTGCCCTCAAGGTGTACGCGGGCGCCGCCTTCGACGTGATCGTCCTCGGCGAGTACGGCGAGGAAGCCGGCGTCCGCCGCAAGTGACCCCGGCCCGCCCGGCTCAGCTCTCCGCGAGCAACTCGTCCGCGTCCACGATCCGGTACGCGTACCCCTGCTCGGCCAGGAACCGCTGCCGATGCGCGGCGAAGTCCTGGTCGATGGTGTCCCGCGCCACCACCGAGTAGAAGTGGGCCTGGTGCCCGTCCGCCTTCGGCCGCAGCACCCGCCCCAGCCGCTGCGCCTCCTCCTGCCGCGACCCGAAGGTCCCCGACACCTGGATGGCGACCGTCGCCTCCGGCAGGTCGATCGAGAAGTTCGCGACCTTCGACACGACCAGCACGCTGATCTCGCCCTCCCGGAAGGCACCGAAGAGCTTCTCGCGCTGGGCGTTGGAGGTCTCGCCCTTGATGACGGGGGCGTTCAGATGCTCGCCCAGTTCGTCGAGCTGGTCGATGTACTGCCCGATGACCAGGATCTGCTGCCCGGCGAACCGCCGTACCAGCGCCTCCGTCACCTTCCGCTTGGTGTCGGTCGTCGCGCAGTACCGGTACTTCTCCTCCTGCTCGGCGGTCGCGTACGCCAGCCGCTCGGCGTCGGTGAGATTGACCCGGACCTCGACGCAGTCGGCGGGCGCGATATAGCCCTGCGCCTCGATCTCCTTCCAGGGCGCGTCGAACCGCTTGGGTCCGATCAGCGAGAACACGTCCGACTCACGGCCGTCCTCCCGCACCAGCGTCGCCGTCAGCCCGAGCCGCCGCCGCGCCTGCAGATCCGCCGTGAACTTGAAGACCGGCGCGGGCAGCAGATGCACCTCGTCGTAGAGGATCAGTCCCCAGTCGCGGGAGTCGAACAGCTCCAGGTGCGGATAGACGCCCTTCCGCCTGGTCGTCAGCACCTGGTACGTCGCGATGGTGACCGGCCGGATCTCCTTCTTCGTACCGCTGTACTCGCCGATCTCCTCCTCGGTCAGCGTGGTCCGCTTCACCAGCTCGTGCTTCCACTGCCGGGCCGAGACGGTGTTGGTGACGAGGATGAGCGTGGTGGACTTCGCCTGGGCCATGGACCCCGCGCCGACCAGCGTCTTCCCGGCACCACAGGGGAGTACGACGACCCCGGACCCTCCGTGCCAGAAGTTCTCCACGGCCTGCTTCTGGTACGGGCGCAGCGCCCACCCGTCCTCGACCAGATCGATCGCGTGAGCCTCACCGTCGACGTACCCGGCGAGGTCCTCGGCCGGCCAGCCCAGCTTCAGCAGCGTCTGCTTGATCTGTCCGCGCTCGGAGGGATGCACGGCCACGGTGTCCGGGTCGAGCCGGTTGCCGACGAGCGGAGCGATCCGCTTGGAGCGCAGGATCTCCTCGAGCACCGGACGGTCGGTGGTCGTCAGGACCAGCCCGTGCGCCGGGTGCTTGGACAGCGTCAGCCGCCCGTAGCGGTCCATCGTCTCGGCGACGTCGACCAGCAGCGCGTGCGGCACGGGGTAGCGGCTGTACTGCACCAGCGCGTCCACGACCTGCTCGGCGTCATGCCCGGCCGCCCGCGCGTTCCACAGCCCGAGCGGCGTCACCCGGTAGGTGTGGATGTGCTCCGGCGCCCGCTCCAGCTCGGCGAACGGCGCGATGGCGCGACGGCACTCGTCGGCCAGCTCGTGGTCGACTTCCAGGAGCAGCGTCTTGTCGGACTGGACGATGAGGGGACCGTTCACGCGCGGCTTCCTTCCCTAAGGCCAGAGGTCGGCCAAACGTCCAGTGTGCCTGATCGTTCCCCGGTCGGGGCCGGGGCGGGTGGCCCGTCGTACAGGATGTCTATTCATTCCTGTGAGTGGTGTGGTTTCACCTGTACGGCGGCGGATGCGGAGAATGGCCGACCGTGCAGATCCTCACTCGTGATCCGTCCACACCGTCCACCACGCTGGGCTACGCCCTGTTCGCCACACGCTGGCTTCAGGCGCCGCTCTACTTCGGCCTCGTGGCCGCCCAGGGCGTCTACGTCTACAAGTTCTTCAACGAGTTGTGGACCTTAATCCTCCGGTGCGTCACCGGGCAGGCGAACGAGACGTACGTCATGCTCGCCGTACTCAAGCTGGTCGACGTCGTGATGATCGCCAACCTGCTGATCATGGTGATCGTCGGCGGCTACGAGACGTTCGTCTCGCGCATCGGCCTCCAGGGCCACCGCGACCAGCCGGAATGGCTCTCGCACGTCAACTCCAACGTGCTGAAGGTCAAGCTGGCGACCGCCATCGTCGGCATCTCCTCCGTCCATCTGCTGCAGATGTTCGTGGATGTGCACCACACCGCACGGCACTCGCTGCTGTGGGGGACGGTGATCCATATGGCGTTCATCGTCTCGGCGGCGATCCTGGCGTACATGTCGGGGCCGATGGCCGCGCACGCCGAGCGGGCCGGCCGGCACCGGGACCACTACGAGCACAGGGCGGTCGAACCGCCCGCGCCCGTGCGGGCCGCCGCCCCGATTCCGGGCCAGGCGGGGGCGCCCGCCGTGGAGACGGGGGCCGAGGAGCGGATCCGGGACGCCGGGTTCCCGGCGCGGAAGCTGCTGGACGAGTACGACGCCGAGCACCCCCGGGTCTTCGACCGGGAGGCGGTGGCACGGCTCGGCAAGCTGGACTTCGTCGGGGCCTGCGGGAACGTGGTGTTCGTCGGGCCGCCCGGCACGGGCAAGACGCATCTGGCCGTCGGGCTGGGGGTGCGTGCCTGTGAGGCCGGGTACCGGGTGCTGTTCGACACGGCCGCCGGATGGGCGGCACGGCTGGCCGGAGCGCAGGCCGCGGGACGGCTCGCGGAGGAACTGGCGGAGCTGGATGACTGTCCCGTGCTGATCGTCGACGAGGTCGGGTACGTGCCGTTCGACGCGGACACGTCCCGGCTCTTCTTCCAACTGGTGGCGCACCGCTACGAGCGGGGGTCGCTGATCGTGACCGGCGACCGCCCGCTCGAGCGGTGGGACGAGGTGTTCGGCGGCCCGGCCGCCCCGGCGATGGTGGACCGGCTGGCCCACCACGCCGAGATCGTGCGGCTGGACGGGGACAGCTACCGGATGCGCCGGGCTACTTCAGCTTGGACAGGTCGAGGTTGTTGACCAGCGGTTGGGCGAAGACGTGTCCGTCGATGTTGAGAAGGGGCTCGCCGCCTGCCCCGGCGGCCGGGAGCGGCAGCGGCAGCGTGGGAGCCGCCGAGGCCTCGGGCGCCAGCGCGCCGACGAGTGCGGCCGCGGAGACCAGCGCGGCGGCGGACACGGCGACGGCGGCACGGGCGCGGTGGTTGAGCTTGTCACGCATGGGGACGTAGGGGCCTTTCACGGAGGGGGTCGATCGGGGTGGGCCGGACCCGGGGACACCGGGTCCGGCCGGAGAGTGCCTGGGGACGGGTCAGATGGCCGGTGTCTCGATGATCAGGCCGGCGACGTCGATGCCGATGGCCGCGGCCTGGGTGGCGAAGGCGCCGATCATCACGGCGGTGGCGGACAGGACGGCGGCGACACGACGGGCAGCACGCATGGGCGTGGACTTCCTTTCACTGCGGATCAGGACATCCGTTGGCTGCCCGGCGCTCCGCTTCGGAATGCGGGGTGACCTGCGGGTTCGCTCATGGGTGGGAAGTGATCGGCGTGGCGTGCATGAACCTGGGCGTACACCCGTCCGAGGGAAGGGCTGCGCTGCCGCGATAGGCCGTCGTTTGTCTGCTGCGCCGTCGTGGCTGGTCGCGCAGTTCCCCGCGCCCCTTTGGGGCGCTTTAGTCGTCGGCGAGTTCCGCCACACCCGTGATCCGGTGCAGCGGATACGTGCGGACCTCGTCCGCGGTGTGGTCGTACGCCGTCACGAAGCCGCCCTCGACCTTGATGGGGGCGATGACGCGCTGGCTGGCGGAGCCCTCCGCGTTCACGTAGCCGATCCAGAGGGTCTCGCCGGTGAGGACGGCGGCCTGCATGGTGGCGAGGGTCTCGGCGGAGCCGGTGCGGGGGAGTTCGCCGTTGGTGACGGGGGTCTGCTTGCGCGGGGTCGTGGAGGCGAGGTCGCCCGCTCGGATCGCGCGGATCGCGGCCGTCAGGAGCGTCGGGTCGGGCGCCCGGGGGCCGTCCGGGACCGGCTCGGGGGCCGTGCGCGGCGGGGTGCGGTGGGCGTGGGCGCGGGTGATCAGGACGTCGCCCTCGGCGGATTCGGCGGCCGGCGCGAATCCCATCGCGCGCAGGCCCTCCAGCAGCGTCGCCGGGTCGGCCTGGGCGGCCAGCACGGTCGGGGCGAGGCGTCGCAGGTGCAGGGCGGCGGCGCGCTTGTCGGCGAGGATCTCGTTCAGCAGGGCGTCGTCGTCGCAGCGGACGTACGCCGAAGCCGCGCCGATCCGCAGATGGCCGTGCCTCCTGGCCACGTCGTCGATCAGGTACGTCAGCGGCTGCGGGATCGGCGTACGCGAGTGCGCGGCGAGGAAGGCGTGCAGGTCGGACGCGCTGCGGCCGGCGTCAAGCGCACGGCGTACGGAACCGGGCGTGAACCGGTACACGGTGGCCCCGCCCTTCGACTCCACGTCCGCGAGGACATCGAGCATGTCGGCGAGCGGGCGCTGCAGCGGGCCGGGGGCGACCGCCGTGAGGTCGGCCTGGAGGAGGACGTGGTCCAGCGGCTCCGGGAGGAGCGGGGCGAGGAGCCGGGCGGCTGCGGCGGAGGCGACGGCCTGTTCGGCGGGGGCGAGGGGTTCGCGGGCCGGGACCCTGTGGTGCTTGTGGTGGACGGGGAGCTTGTCGCCGGGGCCGGAGGGCGCGTCCGCGGACGCCTTCGCTTTCGGCGCTCCGATCAGCGCCCGCCCGTGCGCGGACAGCGCGCCGCGGCCGGTGACGCCGAGCAGTTCCGCCTCCGAGAGCGTCCACCGGGCGAGCCGGGTGCGCAGGTCGTCGTCGCTCTGCGGTGCCCGCAGCGGGCGCTCCCAGCGCAGCCGGGCCAGCACCGACTCGGCGGACGGCGCGGCGCCCTCCGGCAGTTCGGCGAGCAGGGCCAGCACCCGGTGCCGTACCTCCGGCGCGGCGGAGCGGTCCAGGCCGGGGCCGAGGGCCGACATGGTGCGCTCCTTGGAGTCCCGGCCGCCGACCAGGCCCGCCGTGCGGGTCGCCGCCAGCCAGGCCTCCGCGAGCCGCACCCAGCGCCGGTCCGCGGGCTGTTCCAGCCACTCGTCGTACGCCGGGGTCGCCGCGTACCGCTCGTCCGCCTCACCGTCCGACGCGATCAGCCCGGCCGCGTACGCCAGCTCCACCCAGAACGCCGCGACCGGCTCCGGTACGTCCAGGGCGACGGCCGTCCGCTTCAGGTCCCGGACGCTCAGCCCGCCCGCCCGCAGCACCGTCGGACCGCCCTCGTCCCAGTCCCGCAGCAGCTCCTCGACGGTCGCCAGCGCCGAGTACGCCTGCCCGGCCGCCGTCGCGTCCACAACCTGTGGACGGTGCGTGCCGGCGGGCTCGACGGGGGGCGGCAGCGGCTCGGTGGCACGGTGGGCGTGGCCGCCCCGCAGATGCAGGGCCACCTCGCGGGGGAGTACGACGGTCCCGGGCGCCGTCGGCAGCAGCAGCCCGCGGTCGAGGAGCCAGCGCAGCCGGGCCGCCGGGTCGGCGGTGACCTGCCCGTACGGCGGGCCCCAGACCAGGCGGCGCAGCACCTCCAGGGACTCCTCGGGTGCGTCGGCGAGCAGGGCCTTCATCCGCTTGCGGTCCTTGAACAGCGCGGTCAGCGCGGCGACCGCCGAGACCGCGTCGTGCGTGGACGCCAGCCCGGCCGCCGTGACGATCTCCTGGATACGGCCCGGCGACATGCCCGAGGTCGCCTCCTGCACCGTCGGGCCCAGGCCGGTCGGGGACGGGTGCTGCGGGGACGGGGCCAGCAGCTCGCGGGCCGTGCGGACGAGGCGGAGACGGTCGTCGGGGCCCCAGACGAGGGCCTGTTCGCGCAGGGTGGCGAGGGCGTGCGGAAGCGCGGCGGCGACGGCCTGGTCCCCCTCGTCGCCGGTCATGAGACCGAGGAGTTCTTCGTACGGCGCCGGGTCCGGGGCGACGGCGAGCGCCTCCGCCGTCTGCAGGGCGAAGCGGTCCAGGCGCTCCAGGGCACGTACGACCGAGGCGCGGGTGCCGGCGCGGGTCGCGAGCTGCGTGAGGTCCGTCGGGACGGGGGTGATGAGGTCGGGGCGGCTGCGCAGCAGCGCGGCGAGGGCGGCGTCGTCCCGGCCACGGAGTGCCTCCGCGAGTGAACGCGGGGTCGCCGGCTTGTCCTCGGTGCTCATCCGACTCACGGTACCGGGTGACTCCGTCGGTTTCGTTGCCGCGGGAAGTGCGGCCGGAAGTGCCGGGATGGGCCGTCGCTCGTCTGCGGGTCCGTCGTGGCTGGTCGCGCAGTTCCCCGCGCCCCTTCGGGGCGCGACTCCTGACTCTCATCGCGGTAACGTCTGTCACCACGGGGTTATCCAACGCACCCGCCCCGGAGGGGACTTCGTGGGGATCGAGAGCGACCAGGTCGTCTACGAGTATTTGAGCCGCGTCGGTGACGTGGCTCAGCAGCGGCAGTTGCCGTCGTCCGACCGGATGCGGCTGGTCTCGGAGTTGCGGAACGAGATCGACCGGCGTCGGGCGAAGACGCCGGTGGACAGTCCTGCCGCCGTGCGCCGTATCCTCGCCCGGCTGGGCAGCCCCGATGAGGTCGTCGCCAACGCCGGTGGTGGCGGCGTGCCGCAGGCGCCGGGCGCCTCCGTGCCCGTACAGCCGGACCGGGCCCAGGAGCGGCCCAGGGCCAAGGGGCTGCGGCGCGTGGTGCCCCGGCCTCGGCCCGCCGAACCCGTCGAGGGCCCCGCGGATGCGCCCACCCCGCCCCACCTCGCCGGTGCCGACGAACTCGGGAACAGTGCGACGCACCCCGACTGGTGGCGGGGGGACGGCAGTCCGTTCGGGGCCGGGGACGAGGTGCCGGGGTTCGTCGGCGGGGTGGAGATTCCGGATCTGCTGAAGCCTCCGCTGCCGAAGGAGAGGCCGAAGGAGATCGAGAAGGCGGAGAAGGGTGTCGTACGGGACGAGCCTGTCTCTGTGGAGAAGGCGGAGAAGGTGGGGAAGGCCGAGGAGGGCGCTTCCGGGCGCCGACGGCTCCGCCTCCCGCGACCCGGACAGTGGAGCAACCCCTTCCTCCTGCTCGGCGCGGCCCTCCTCGTCGCCGGTGCCTTCCTGGGGAACCTGCTCGTGCTCCTCTTCGGCTGGCTCATCGCCTACGCCTCCCGGCGGCTGACGCAGGCGGAGCGGCAGGTGGCGGTCATGTGGCTGCCGGGCGCGGCGATCACCGCCGGGCTCGTCTGGCTGTGGGGACGCAATGAACGGCGGTGGGGTGATCCCGTCGCCGAGGGGCACATGAACACCGCCGTCTCCGACACCTGGCCGTGGGTCGTCCGGGGCGCCGCCATCGCCTCCGCGCTGTTCCTGCTGTGGCGGTCCCAGCGGCAGCGGTAGGGGAGGACCGGGCGTCTTGATCGCCGCCCGCCTGGGCACAATGGCCCATATGACCTCTGCCGCCCTGCCTCCCGTCGCCTCCCTCACCGTCGGCTTCGACCTCGACATGACGCTCATCGACTCCCGGCCCGGCATCCACGCCTGCTTCACGGCGCTGGCCGAGCGGACGGGGACGTTCATCGACGCCGATCTGGCGATCAGCCGGCTCGGGCCGCCGCTCGTGGACGAAATGATCAACTGGTTCGCGGCGGACCAGGTGGAGGCCATGTGCGACCTGTACCGGTCGATGTACCCGACGTTCGCCATCACCGCCACGCTCGCCCTGCCCGGCGCCCGTGAGGCGATCGCCGCCGTGCGCGCGGCCGGCGGGCGGGCGATCGTCGTCACCGCCAAGTACGAGCCCAACGCCAAACTGCACCTGGAACACCTCGGCATCGACGCCGACGCGGTGATAGGCGACCTGTGGGCCGAGCAGAAGGCGGAGGCGCTGCGCGAGCACGGCGCGGCGGTGTACGTCGGCGACCACATCGGCGACGTGCGCGGGGCCCGTACCGCCGAAGCGCTCTCCGTGGCCGTCACCACCGGGCCGTGTGACGGCGACGAACTGCGGGCGGCCGGAGCGGATGTGGTCCTGCCGGACCTCACCCACTTTCCGGCCTGGCTCGCGGACTACCGCCCGGCGCGCGCCTGACGGCGGCCGGCCGCGATCGACTGGAAGACCCCGGCTCCGGCCACCAGGAAGCCGACGCCCATGAGCATGCTCAATCCGAACATGTACGTCGGAAAAGGCGTCGTACCGAGGAGAAGCGGGGCCACGGTGACGAGTGTGGCCACGGCACCGGCGAAGAAGACGATGGCTCCGGCACGGACCAGGCGGTCGCCGGGCGCGGCGGAATTCGTTTGGGTTTTGTCACGCACCCGACCAGGGTAGTTCCCTGCGCGAAGGAACAACCGGGTGACGTCTTGTCACCGGGTGGAAGACCATTAGCCTTGGTACCGGCGGGTCCCGACGACCCGCCCCAGTGCTATCAAGAGCAGTTCCCTGGCGTTTTCCGAAGCAGTTTTCCGACGAGTACGAGGACGAGGACAGACGTGCCTACCGGCAAGGTCAAGTGGTTCAACAGCGAGAAGGGCTTCGGCTTTCTCTCCCGTGACGACGGCGGCGACGTCTTCGTCCATTCCTCGGTCCTCCCCGCCGGAGTCGAGACACTCAAGCCGGGTCAGCGAGTTGAGTTCGGGGTCGTCGCCGGGCAGCGCGGTGACCAGGCGCTTTCGGTGACGATCCTCGACCCGACCCCTTCCGTCGCCGCCGCTACTCGCAAGAAGCCGGACGAGTTGGCCTCCATCGTCCAGGATTTGACGACTCTCCTCGAGAACATCACACCGATGCTCGAGAGGGGCCGCTATCCCGACAAGGCCGCCGGCGGGAAGATCGCCGGTCTGCTGCGAGCGGTCGCCGACCAGCTCGACGTATAGGACGTACAGATCCTGTAGATCTTCCGGATTTCTAGGGGAAATCGAGCGCATCCGGGCCGAGGGGCGGCAACAGCCCCTCGGCCGCCGCGCGTGTCAGCAGGCCCCGGACCGCCGCATAGCCGTCCGGGCCGAGGTCGTGGGTGAACTCGTTGACGTACAGGCCGATGTGCTGGTCGGCGACGGACGGGTCCATTTCCTGGGCGTGTTCCATGACGTACGGGCGGGAGGCCTCGGGGTCGTCCCAGGCGGCCTTCACGGAGGTGCGGATGGACTCGGCGAGCAGCCGCAGCGTGTCCGTGCCCAGCGACTTCTTCGCGATGATCGCGCCCAGCGGGATCGGCAGGCCGGTGGTGTTCTCCCAGTGCTCGCCCATGTCGGCGAGCTTGTGCAGGCCGTAGTTCTGGTACGTGAAGCGCGCCTCGTGGATGACGAGTCCCGCGTCGACCTTTCCGTCCCGGACGGCCGGCATGATCTCGTGGAACGGCATCACCACGATCTCGCCGACGCCGGCCTCGACCGTGTCCGCCGCCCAGAGACGGAACAGCAGATACGCCGTCGACCGCTCGCTCGGCACGGCGACCGTGCGCCCGGCGAGGTCGACCCCGGGCTCGCGGGTGAGGACGAGGGGGCCGCAACCCCGGCCCAGCGCACCCCCGCACGGCAGCAGCCGGTACTCGTCGAGGACGTACGGCAGGACGGCGTACGACACCTTCAGCACGTCGAACTCGCCGCGCTCGGCCATGCCGTTGGTGATGTCGATGTCCGCGAAGGTCACGTCGAGCGCGGGAGCGCCGGGGACGCGGCCGTGGGCGAGGGCCTCGAAGACGAAGGTGTCGTTCGGGCAGGGGGAGTAGGCGATCTGCAGCGGCTCAGCGGTCATGCCTGTTCCAACTCTCCAGTACGGGCGCGAGCTTCCCGAAACCCTCGGTGAGGGCGTCGAGGGCGTCGGCAATGCGCCAGGCGGCACGGTCGCGCGGGCCGACGGGATTCGAGACGGCGCGGATCTCCAGCACGGGAACGCCGTGCGCGGCGGCGGCCTCGGCGACGCCGAAGCCCTCCATCGCCTCGGCGAGGGCGGTCGGATGGCGTTCCAGCAGCGCGGTGGCGCGGGCGGCGGTGCCGGTCACGGTGGAGACGGTGAGTACCGCGCCGGTACGCGCTCCGGTGGCCGCCGCGAGCTCTCGTACGAGTGATTCCGGCGGACGATGGGTGACCGCGCCGAAGCCCAGCTCCGTGACCGGCAGAAAGCCGTCGGGCGTCTCGGCGCCCAGGTCGGCGGCGGTGATCTCGTCGGCGACGACGAGGGAGCCGACGGGGGCGGACGGCTGGAAACCGCCGCCGATTCCGGCCGAGATCACCAGGTCGTACGAGGCTTTGGCGAGGGCTGTGGCGGTGCGGGCGGCGGCGCGGGCGGGACCGACTCCGACGGCGAGGACGTCACCGGGGAACGGGACCGTGAACGCCCGTGCCACCGCGTCCCGTTCGGCCGGGACGGCGGTGGCTACGAGGACACGTACGGCAGGCGTGGTCAGTCGTCCTTCTTCAGCTTGAAGGACCACAGGCCGGTGACCGTCTGGCTTTCCTTCTTGCCGTCGGCCGCCTTGATGGAGACGAGGGTGGAGTCGCCCTGGGCGCCGTACTGGGCGTTGAAGAACACGCTGCCCGGGATCGTGCGGTACGTCTTGTCGGTGTCCTCGGTGAGCGGCTGACCGTTCATCAGGATCGTCCAGCGCTTCTCGGCGACCTCGGGGTCGACACCGAAGCGGACGGTTTCGTCCGGGTCCACGGTGATCGACTTGACGCCGGTGTCCTTCAGGCACTTCGTCAGGTCCGCGGACTTCAGGGCCTCGCCCTCACCGCCGCAGGTGGCCTCCTCGCTGACCGAGGAGGTGCCGACGGTGATCGTGGACATCGGGGTCGGCTTGTCACAGGCCGACAGGACGAGCAGTCCGGCGGATACGGCGCCGGCGGCGGCGACAGCGCGGCGGCGTCGCACAGCGGATTGCATGGTCATGGGCGAAGGCTATCGGGCGCGTCTTCGCTCCGCTGGAGGCGGGGTGACGAATCTGCGGGTCGGTGGGGGTTGGTCGCGCCCACGCGGCGGAGCCGCACATCGATACAGCCCCGCGCCCCTTCGGGGCGCTCCAGTCACTCCACGCGTGCCCGTGCCGAGCCGCCCTGGCGGGCCTCGGTGAGCAGGCCGCGGGCCGGTGGGGGCTGGTCGCGCCCACGCGGCGGAGCCGCATATCGATACAGCCCCGCGCCCCTTCGGGGCGCGGATCGTCACGTCACGCGCGTCCTCGGCGAGCCGCCCTGCCTGGCCGACCTGAGTAGGCCGCGGACCGTGGTCAGCCAGCCGGTGGCGACGATCGCGGCGGCGACCGAGAGGCCGAAGCCGCCTTCGAGGGGGAGGACGATGCCGACCGCGCCGCCGAACACCCACGACACCTGGAGCAGCGTCTCGGAGCGGGCGAAGGCGGAGGTGCGGACCGTCTCCGGTACGTCCCGCTGGATCAGCGCGTCCAGGGACAGCTTGGCCAGCGCCTGCGCGAACCCGGCGGAGGCCGCCAGGACCGCCACCATCGCCGCCCCGAAGAAGATCGCCGCGGCGATCGCCGCACCGAGCACGAACGCCACCACCGTCACGATGATGATCTCCGGTGCGCGTGACCTGAGCCACGCCCCGACCGCCGTACCGATCGCGTTGCCCGCGCCCGCCGAGACCGCCACGATGCCCAGCGACACCGCCGCGCTCTCCCCGGTCAGCGGATGCTCGCGCAGCAGGAACGCCAGGAAGAAGATCAGGAAGCCGGAGAGACAGCGCAGGGCGGCGTTGGCGCCGAGGGCGTGGGTGACGGCGATGCCGACGGTGCGCAGCCCGGGACGCTTGACGGGCTTGCGGTGCGGGCCGTGCAGATGCTCCTCGTCGGCGGCGAGCAGTGCCGTGTCCTCACCCTTCGCCGAGTCGACCTTCGGCGGCAGGGAGAAGGAGAGGAACGTACCGGCGACGAAGATCACGAAGGCGCCGTAGAGCGGCCAGCGATCCCCGACGGACTGCAGGCCGGCTCCGATCGGCGCGGCCACACCGGTGGCGAGGAGCCCGCCGAGCGTGACCCGCGAGTTGGCTTTCACCAGCGAGAAACGGGGTGGCAGGAGCCGCGGCACGACGGCACTTCTGACCACGCCGTACGCCTTGGACGCGACCAGCACGCCCAGCGCCGCCGGGTACAACTCGATGGAGCCGGTACTGACCGCACCGGCCAGGATCAGCGCGAGCAGCGCCCGGGCCATCATCGCCATCGCCATCGCGGCGCGGCGGCCGTGCGGTATGCGGTCGAGGAGCGGGCCGATCACGGGGGCCAGCAGCGTGAACGGCGCCATGGTGATACCGAGGTACAGCGCGACCCGGCCGCGGGCCTCGTCGGTGGGGACGGAGAAGAAGACGGTGGAGGCGAGGGCGACGGTGATCATCATGTCCCCGGCGCCGTTCACCCCGTGGAGCTCGATCAGCTTGCCGAGCCCGGACTCACCGGCACCCTGCGCATGCGTGGCCTTTCGGATACCGCGGGCGGTGCCCGTCACCGGGAAGTGCAGCGCACGGCCCACCGAACGCAGCGACCCACTCACCCGGCTCCCCTTGATCCCACCGACACGGGTGGCACCGTGGGGCGTCCTTGCACCTGCCATTCCGCCATAGTGCCCCGAGATGCCCGCGGGTAGTGCGGTTACGGCACGGAAGCGCCGCACTTTTGCATAGTTTCGGTCTCTACAGCGCCCCGTAAGGGGCGCGGGGAACTGCGCGACCAGCCCCCACAACGCAGCACCCGCCAGACGGCAGAACGTGCCACATCAGAAGGCGCACACAAACGCCCCCGAGCCTCAAGAACCCACGGAAACCCAAGTCGGTGTAGGCCCAGCGCCAGCGAACAGGTAGCGTGCGTAGCGCGTCGTGGCGAACGTTCTCGGCCGCGCGCCTCTCGGTCATCCCGCAGAATGGATGGAGCAGGTGCGCCCGAGCACGATCGGGCGCGGACGTCGACGCGGCCCCATGGTCCGCTCCGTTCCGCCCGACCGCCTTCAGGCAAAGGCGCACCCGAGAGACTGGCGTAGGAGAGAAGCGATACCAGTGAGCGCAGCGACCACGCGAAGCCGCACCCCCGACCGCCTGTGTGCCGAGGCCGTCGACCTCGCCCGCTCCGCCGCCGAGGAGGCCGCCGCGCCCGGCGTCGTCGGCGAGCACGCGGGCCTGGTGTCGGAAGGCGACCGTGTCGTCACGCACTTCTTCGAGTGCAAGGAACTCGGCTACCGCGGCTGGCGCTGGGCCGTCACGGTGGCCCGAGCCTCCCGCGCGAAGTTCGTCACGCTGGACGAGGTGGTGCTGCTCCCCGGCCCGGACGCGCTGCTGGCCCCCGAGTGGGTGCCGTGGAGTGAGCGGCTGCGCCCCGGTGACATGGGCCCCGGCGATCTGCTGCCCACCGACGCGGAGGATCTGCGTCTGGAGCCCGGCTACACCGGCGAGGACGAGCCGCCGCCCAACTCCGTCCTGTCGCACGAGATGGCCGAGCTGGTCGAGGCGGAGGACGCGGAGGTGACGGCGGGCCCGCCGTCGAACTTCTCCGTCACGCCCTCGCGCGGCTCGATCGCGTCGGTCGCGGAGGAACTCGGCATGCGCCGGGCCCGCGTCCTGTCCCGCTACGGCCTGCACGTCGCCGCCGACCGCTGGGAGGACGCGTACGGCCCCAAGACCGCGATGGCCCAGGCGGCACCGGCGTCCTGCGTGAGCTGCGGCTTCCTCGCGCCGATCGGCGGCGCGATGGGACAGGCCTTCGGGGTGTGCGCGAACGAGTTCTCACCGGCGGACGGCCACGTCGTGTCCCTCGCCTACGGCTGCGGCGGCCACTCCGAGGCGGCGGTCATGCCGAAGCCGCCGCGTCCCGCCCCGCCGGTCATCGACGAGACCCGAGTGGACCCCTTCCCGCTGCGGCCCTCCCCGGATTCCGGGTCGGTGCCGATCGGGACGGACGAGGAGTCCGTGGAACTCGGGCACTCGTAGCTCTGGGTACGGTGGGTGAGAGGCGCCTCGCCTCTCACTTGGACCTGTCGTCGACGCGATAGGCCATGCACCGATCCCAGCCGTCACGACCGGACACGACGTCGAAGACACCGTCATGGGCGTACAGCCTGCAGGCGCCCGCCCTGGCCCAGAGAAAGTCCGCGTCGACGCCACTGGCCACGGCGTCAGTCTCGGTGGCTGCCGTGGCGGCCGTGGCCACCGTGGCTGTCAGGGCCAGCACTGCCGCGCCGGCCCCCGCGAGGATCTTCGTTCGGGTGATCCTCGGTGTGGTTGGTGCGTTCATGGACCTCTCCCCCTTCAAGAGCCGATCCCCCCGTTCGTCGGGCGGATGTTCTGTGGTCCACGGTGGCCCCGCCCCCTCGTGGCGACCATTCGGCATTCCGCGAATCCTTCGGACCCCGGTTTCCGGTGAACGGGCGTACCTTCGAAGCAGGCCGGGGGCCGGGGAAGGGGGGCGCGGTCATGAGCCGTCACTCGATCACCGAGGGCCACATGCGGGCGATGCTCGACGTCATCGACGAGGCGCGGCACGACAAGGGGGACGAGGTCCCGCCGCGGTCGCTGCTGGAGGGGCTGGGGCGGCTGGTGCCCTGTGACCTGGCGGAGTTCGGCGAGGTGGACCTGCCCACCCGGTGCTTCTTCGGGGACCAGGAGGTGGAGTACGGCGGCCACTACCCCGTGCCGGACAGCGAGATCTGGTGGCGGTTCAAGCACCAGCATCCCCACTGCGTCGCGGTCGAGCGAAGCCCCGGTGGTCTGGAGGTTTCCCAGCTGACGGACTGGATGGCCGCGCGGGAGTTCCGGAACCTGGCCTTGTACACCGACTACTTGCGCCCCTTCCCCAACATGCTCGTGGTGCCGCTGCCCACCGCCCCCGGCCGCATGCGCATGTACACCTTCTGCCGCGAGAGCACGCGCCCCTTCACCGAACGGGACAGGCTCACGCTGGAGTTGATGCGCCCGCATCTGTACGACATCTACCGCGAGGCCTCCCGACGACGGCAGACGCCCGTACGGTTGACGCTCCGCGAACTCGACGTCATGCGTGCCGTGGCGAAGGGCCTGAGCAACGAGGCCATCGCCCGGCAGATCGTGGTCGAGCAGAGCACGGTCCGCAAACACCTGGAGAACGTCTACCGCAAGCTCGGTGTCTCGAGCCGTACGGCGGCCGTCGCGAGGGTGTTCCCCGAGACGCAGTGACAGCGGAGTCAGCGAATCACCTCACCCTCATCGCGCGGTACCTTCATCGCGACGCCGATGAGGAGAGTGAAGGTACGTGAGTAAGTTCGTGCGGCCGGCCCCCGAGGGGGCGGACCCCTTCGGGACGGCTCGTCTGCGGCGCGGAGTGCTGGACGCGTGGGCGACCAGCCCGGCCCGGTTCCGTGAGGACGCCAACGCCGAGGAAGATCTCGTCCTCGGCGGCTACCGGGACCGTCTGGTCGTCGAGCTCGCTCAGAACGCCGCCGACGCCGCGGCCAGGGCAGGCGTACCCGGACGGCTCCGGCTCACCCTCCGCGACGGCGTCCTGTTCGCCGCCAACACCGGCGCTCCCCTCGACGCGGCCGGTGTCGAGTCCCTCGCCACGCTCCGCGCCTCCGCCAAACGCGAGACCGCGGAAACGGCGATCGGCCGCTTCGGCGTCGGTTTCGCCGCCGTCCTCGCCGTCACCGACGAGCCCGCGGTCGTCGGCCGGCACGGCGGCGTCCGCTGGTCCCTCGCCGAGGCGCGCGAGCTGTCCGCGGAGACCGCACGGCACAGCCCCGGCCTCGGTGACGAGATCCGCCGGCGCGACGGCCACGTACCGCTCCTCCGCCTCCCGTTCGCCGCCGAGGGCACCGCCCCCGACCCGTACGACACCGTCGTCATCCTGCCCTTGCGCGACACGGCCGCCGCCGACCTCGCCGAGCGCCTGCTGCAGGCCGTCGACGACGCCCTCCTCCTCGCCTTGCCCGGCCTCGAAGAGGTCGTGATCGAGACCGAGGACGTCCGCACCCTGAGCCGCCGCACCGAGGGCGCCCTGACGGTCGTAGAAGACTCCAGGGAGGGCACGACGCGGTGGCGTACGGTCTCCGCGCACGGGCCGCTCGCGCCCGAACTCCTCGCCGACCGCCCCACCGAAGAGCGCCTGCGCCCGCACTTCTCCGTCACCTGGGCCGTCCCAGTAGACAGCGACGGCTCCCCGGCCCGCCCGCGCACCAGCGCCGTCGTCCACGCCCCCACCCCCAGCGACGAGCCCCTCGGCGTCCCCGCCCTGCTCATCGCCTCCTTCCCCCTCGACACGACCCGGCGGCACGCGGCCCCCGGCCCGCTGACCGACTACCTCGTGGAGCGGGCGGCGGACGCGTACACCGAGCTGCTCGCCGGCTGGCGCCCTGTGAGCACCGGCATCATCGACCTCGTCCCCGGGCCGCTCGGCAAGGGCGAACTGGACGGCGCGCTGCGCCAGGCGATCCTCCAGCGTCTGCCCCGTACGTCCTTCCTTCCCCCCGCGGTCTCCGGTACGGAGGACGACGAGCTGCCCGAGTCGCTCCGCCCCCGTGAAGCCGAGATCGTCGAGGGCGCCGGTGCCGACACCGTGCGGGTGCTGGCCGAGGTGCTGCCCACGCTGCTGCCCGCCGGGCTCGAACGGCGGGTGGAGCTGCGGACGTTGGGCGTCGCGCGGGTTCCGCTGACCGACGCGATCGACCGCCTCGCCGGGCTGGAGAAGGAGCCGGACTGGTGGCGGCGGCTCTACGACAGCCTCGCGGGCGTCGACCCGGATCGCCTCTCCGGCCTGCCCGTACCGCTCGCCGACGGCCGTACGACGATCGGCCCCCGGCAGGTCCTGCTCCCCACCGCGGACGCCTCCCGTATCGACCCGGAGATGCTCGCCCGGCTCGGCCTCAAGGTCGCCCACCCGGACGGCGCGCATCCGCTCCTGGAGAAGCTGGGCGCGCTCCCCGCGACCCCGCGCGCCGTGCTCACCACCCCTCAGGTACGGGCCGCCGTCGCCGCCTCCCTGGACGAGGACGGCGGGATCTCCTGGGAGGAGGACGCCACCCTCGACGCCGAGGAGCTGGCCGACATCGTCCTCGCGCTGGTCCGGGACGCGGGACTGGAGCCCGGCGACGAGCCGTGGCTCGGCGCGCTCGCATTGCCCGACGAGGAGGGCGAGTTGGTGCCCGCCGGTGAACTCGTCTTCCCCGGCAGCCCCTTCCACCAGGTCATGCGGGAGGGCGAACTCGCCACCGTGGACGCCGAGCTGGCCGAGAAGTGGGGCGAGCAGCCGCTGGCGGCCTGCGGGGTACTGGCCGGTTTCGCGCTCGTACGGGCCACGGACGTGGTGCTGGACCCCGACGAACTGGAGCCGCGCGAGGGCGACTTCGCCGAGCCCGACGACGCGGGACTGCTCGACGCGGTGGACGTCTGGTGCGAGGACATCCTCGACCGCTTCCCGGACACGCCGGTCCCGCCGGTAGCCACGGAGCTGGTGGCCGTACGCGACCTGGACCTGATCGACGACGACCGCTGGCCCCAGGCGCTGGCGCTGCTCTCCCAACCGCCGTTGCGTGACGCGATCGTCCAGCCGGTCCGGATCCTCCTCCCGGACGGCACCCACGAGGTCGTACGTCCCTACACCGCATGGTGGCTGCGCGGACACCCGGTCCTGGACGGCCGCCGCCCGGCCGGTCTGCTGGCGGCGGGCGGTGACCCCCTCCTCCGCGGTCTGTACGAGGAGGCCGACGCGACCGGGTTCGAGGACGAGCAGGTACTGCGGGCCCTGGGCGTACGGACGTCGGTGTCCGCGCTCCTCGACGAGCCGGGCGGCGCCGCGGAGCTGCTGGACCGCCTCGCCGACTCCGACCGCGAGGTCACCGGCGCCCAACTGCACGCCCTCTACACCGCGTTGGCCGACCTAGACCCCGAGCAGGTGACCCTGCCGGACGACTTGCGGGCCGTCGTCGACGGGGAGGTGACCGTCGTGGACGCGACCGACGCCATGGTCGTCGACTCCCCCGACCTGCTCCCCTTCACCGACGCCGTCCCCCTCCTCCCCGTCCGCCCCTCCCGCGCCGCCGAACTAGCCGAGCTGTTCCAGGTCCGGCGCCTGAGCGAGTCCGTGACGGGCTCGGTGGACTCCGAGGGCACGGAGCACGCAGTACCGGATTCCGTACGGGTCCTGCTGGGCCCACGGACCCCCGAGTCGTACGTCGAGCACGAGGAACTCGTCGTGGACGGGGTGGAGATCGACTGGCGGCTGACCACTGACGGCGTGCTGCATGCCTCGACCCTCGAGGGGGTTGCGGCGGGGCTTGCGTGGGCTGCCCGGCAATGGCCTCGGCGGTTCGAGGTGGCGGCGTTGCTGGAGGATCCTTCGCGGACGGAGGAGTTGGCGCGGGATCGGTGGTTCGACTGAGGCTTGTGCGTGAGGGCGCCGCAGGTTTCCTTGGCGGCGCCCTCAGTCCCGCCCGGTGCCGGATCCGGCACCGGGGAAGGCATCCTCGATGACGAGCGCCGTCCAGCCGAGGCTGCTCCTCTC
The DNA here is from genome assembly GCF_036014015.1 of Streptomyces sp. NBC_00457. Taxonomy (NCBI): domain Bacteria; kingdom Bacillati; phylum Actinomycetota; class Actinomycetes; order Kitasatosporales; family Streptomycetaceae; genus Streptomyces; species Streptomyces sp. NBC_00457. The sequence continues at coordinate 6,050,083 of NZ_CP107905.1, forward strand.
GCCTTTGCGCGACGAGCCACTCGTTGAACCCGTCGAGCAATCTCCCCGGGCTGCCCACGTCAAATCTTCTCGATGAGCTGCTTGTCGTTCACCCGTTCCATCCCCTCCCGGTCAACGCCCGTTCATGTACGACGAGTTCGCGGACATAATTCACCGCATCCGTACAACCTTTCACCACCGCCGCGGATCTCCTCACCGGAGTCAACAGACTCCGCCATCACTTGGGTCCCGCGTCGGCGACGAGCCGTGAGGAACGACTGGCGTCGGGATCCGCACACGACGTGGGGAATGCATGCGTATTCGAGCCACTGTGGCTGCCCTTTCCGGCGCCCTGGCCCTGTCCGCCCTTGCTGTGCCGGCCGCGCAGGCCGACGGCCAGGGTGCTGTGAGCATCGACAAGCCGAGCGCTCAGGAGCGCTTCGGGGTCTCCTCGGCCAGGTCCGGTTTCGCCGCCCAGGCCGCGCCCGAGGTGTCCAATGTGACCGTCAACGCCGGTAAGGCGCTCGTCTTCGGCACCACCACCGTCAGGACCTTCGAGGTGTCCCTGACCGCCAGCCACCCCAGCGGTATCGCGGACGCCTACATGGACCTCTGGCACGGCGCGGACCTCGACAACATCGACGGCTTCCTGCCGCCGAACGAGGACGTGGCCGACTGCACGGCAACCAGTGAGACGACGTCGACCTGCAAGCTCACCATCACGGCGTCGCCCGGTCTGAACGGCGACGGTATCGGTGAGCTGTACCGCAACGCGCTGGCCGGCACCTGGCACGTCACCGCGGCCGTGCTGTCCAACGACGGCGAGGTCTACAACAACGACTTCTTCAAGACCCACAAGGTCCAGCGTCTCGCCAAGCTGACCGCCGACGCCGCGCCGGAGCCGGTGAACGCGGGGCAGACCATCACCGTCTCCGGCAAGCTGACCCGCGCCGACTGGGAGACCGGCACGTACGTCGGCCTCAGCGGCCAGGCGCTGCAGCTGCAGTTCCGTGGCACGGACGCCAGCGCGTACACCACCGTGAAGGGCATCAAGTCCACCACCGGCGGCGCCGCGAAGACGACCACGACGGCGAACGTCGACGGTCACCACCGCTTCAGCTTCGCGGGCATCTCCAGCACCGGGCAGGTCACCGCGACCGGCGACTACGTCGGCGTGCGCTAGACCTGACCCTGTGGCGGAGGGGATCTTGATAGTGCCCGCACAAATTTCGCACTATCCGCACAACCATTCCCCTCCGCCACAGGTCTGATCACGTGAGTCAACAGACTCCGTGATCATTTGGGCCCCGTGCCGACGACGAGCCGTCGGGAACGACCAGCGCCGGGGCCCCTTTCTCTCCACTTGGGGAACGCATGCGTATTCGTGCCACCGTGGCCGCCGTCACCGGCGCCCTGGCCCTCTCCGCCGTCGCCGCTCCGGTCGCGACGGCCGCCGAGCCGAAGGTCCCCGCGAACGTGGCCGCCGCCCTCGACGCCGCGTCCGACGACACGTCGGCGTTCGCCACGGCCGCGGCGTACGTCCTGGACGCCTCCTTCTCCAACGTGAAGGTGAACAGCGGCAAGGACATCACCGTCGGCACCACCGCCATCGTCAAGGTGCCGGTGTCCTTCACGCTGACCCATGGCGCGGACGTCGACATCCACGCCGCCGACTTCGTCGCGGCCGTCCAGCTGTACCGCGGCACGTCGTTCGGTGACTCCGTCTCCGACTTCACGAGCACCGACGCCACCTGCACGGACTCGTCCGCGACCGTCGCCTCCTGCAAGGCCACCGTCGCGATCGACCCGTTCTACCTGTTCAACGACGACGCCGACGCCTGGAAGGCGGCCGCGTTCGCGGTCGCGTACAACGGTGAGGACCCCGACGAGCCGGAGGACCCGGACAACATCGGCGTCGTGGTGAAGGACCCGACGAACTCCTTCAGGTTCCTGCGTCAGTCCCAACTGACGGTCGACGCCGCCCCGGAGCCGGTGAAGAAGGGCAAGACCATCACCATCAAGGGCAACCTGACCCACGCCAACTGGGACAACAGCAGGTACGTCGGTTTCGGCAACCAGTCGGTGGTGCTGCAGTTCCGCAAGAAGGGCACCACCAACTACACGAACGTCAAGGGCATCAAGACCAGGACGCAGGGCAAGCTGGTGACCACCGTCAAGGCATCCATCGACGGCTACTACCGCTTCCAGTTCAAGGGCACCACGGCCATGGCGCCGATCACCGTCGCCGGCGACTTCGTCGACGTGAAGTAAGCGGCCCCCGAGAAGCGTTCGTCACCGACCCGGGGCCCGTGCCCCGGGTCGGGCAGTCTCCCCACCTTTTGTTCGGCCCACCTGAGGAAGTTCATGCGCATCCGTACCACCGTGGCCGCCGTCACCGGCGCCCTGGCCCTCTCCGCTCTCGCCGTCCCGGCCGCCCAGGCCGCCGACTCGCCCGTCTCCGGCAAGCTCCCTCTGAGCTCCGCCGGCACCGCGGCCGCCGCCGCCGAGCTGGACGTCACCTTCTCCAACATGAAGGTCAACAAGGGCAAGTCGATCGTCGTCGGCACCACGGCCAAGGTCGCCGTGCCGGTCACGTACACCCTGACCCACGCCGCCGATCTCGACACCAGCGCCGACAACTTCGCCAACGGTCCGCTCATCTACCGGGGTTCCTCGGTGGAGTCGGCGACCAACGTCATCATCAGCGACGACCCGGGCACCTGCACCGCCGCCTCGTCGACGGTCCTCAACTGCTCGGCGGTGATCAACATCCGTCCGGCCGACGGCGATCTGTCCAGCTCCGAGGCCGGCACCTGGAAGGCGGGCGGTCTCGCCGTCACCGCCGACGGGGACGCGAAGTGGCAGGGCGACCTGGGCACCCGCAAGGTCCTCCGCGCCGCCAAGCTGACGGTCAACGCCACCCCCGAGCCCGTGAAGAAGGGCAAGACCCTCACGGTCACCGGCAAGCTGTCCCGCGCCAACTGGGACACCAACTCCTACGCCGGCTACAGCACCCAGAAGGTCGTGCTCCAGTTCCGCAAGGCGGGCACCACCAACTACACCAACGTCAAGGGCATCACGTCGACGTCGACCGGCGCCCTGAAGACGACAGTCACGGCCTCCACGGACGGCTACTACCGCTTCACCTTCGCGGGCACGGCGACCACGGCGCCGACGGCCGTCGCCGGTGACTACATAGACGTGCAGTAGGACCGCGCCCCTTCAGGGGCGCGGGGAACTGCGCGACCAGCCATGACGGCGCCGCAGCCGACACTCAACCGGCGCCGTCTTGGCCGGAGCCAGCGCTAAGCGGGAACGCGGCGGTCGACCCACCTCCACAGCACCTCCAGGACGGCCGCCGCCACCACCGCGATCCCCACCGCCATCCACGGCATCGTCACCCCGACCAGCTTCAGCGCGAAGAACTCCTGCAGCCAGGGCACGACCAGCACCACAAGGAAGCCGAAGCCCATGGCCGCGACCAGGAGGATCCGCCACCAGGTGTAGGGGCGGGCGATGATCGCCAGGACCCACATGGAGATCAGGAACAGCGTCAGCGTCGCCGCGCTCGTCTCCGCTGCCAATGAGCCTTCGCCGGTGTAGTAGTTGCGGGCTATCAGGTACGTCGCGAAGGTCGCCAGGCCGGCCAGGACCCCACCGGGGATCGAGTACCGCATCACCCGCCGCACGAAATGAGGCCTCGCCCGTTCCTTGTTGGGCGCGAGGGCGAGGAAGAACGCCGGGACGCCGATGGTCAGCGTGGACAGCAACGTCAAGTGGCGCGGCAGGAACGGGTATTCCACCTGCGAGCACACCACCAGAATCGCCAGCAGCACCGAATAGACCGTCTTGACCAGGAACAGGGTCGCGACGCGCGTGATGTTGCCGATGACCCGGCGCCCCTCCGCCACCACCGACGGCAGCGTGGCGAAGCTGTTGTTCAGCAGCACGATCTGGGCGACGGCTTTCGTGGCCTCCGAGCCCGACCCCATGGACACCCCGATGTCGGCGTCCTTCAGGGCGAGTACGTCGTTGACGCCGTCGCCGGTCATCGCGACCGTGTGTCCCTTGGACTGCAGCGCGCCGACCATGTCCCGCTTCTGCTGCGGGGTGACCCGCCCGAACACGGTGCCCTCGTCGAGGGCGTCCGCCATGCCGTCCTTGTCGGAGGGGAGCCGGCGGGCGTCGACCGTCGTACCGGACAGGCCCAGCTTGCTCGCGACCGCGCCGACGGAAACCGCGTTGTCGCCGGAGATGACCTTGGGCCGGACGTTCTGCTCCTCGAAGTAGCGCAGGGTGTCGGCGGCGTCCGGGCGCAGCCGCTGCTCCAGGACGACCAGGGCGGTGGGGTGGGCGCCCCGCGCGACCTCGGGGTCGTCGAGGTCGCGGATGACGCGGGCCAGCAGCAGGACTCGTAGACCCTGCTCGTTGAGCCGGTCCGTCTCGGCGAGCGTGGGGTCGTCGTCGGCGAGGAGGACGTCCGGGGCCCCTAGGAGCCAGGTGCTGGACTCGCCGTTGCCCTCGCTGAAGGAGGCGCCGCTGTACTTGCGGGCGGAGGAGAAGGGGAGGGATTCGGTGCAGCGCCATTCGTCGGCGTCCGGGTAGGCGTCGATGATGGCCTGGAGGGAGGCGTTCGGGCGGGGGTCCGACTCACCGAGGGCGCCCAGCACCTGTCGTACGTACGTGTCGTCGGCGCCCTGGAGGGGCCTCAGCTCGGAGACGTCCATGCCGCCCTCGGTGAGGGTGCCCGTCTTGTCGAGGCAGACCGTGTCGACGCGGGCGAGGCCCTCGATGGCGGGGAGTTCCTGGACGAGGCACTGTTTCCGGCCAAGACGGATCACGCCGATCGCGAAGGCGACCGACGTGAGCAGGACCAGGCCTTCGGGGACCATGGGGACGATGCCGCCGACCGTGCGGGCGACGGAGTCCTTGAAGTCGTTGTCCTTGACGACCAGCTGGGTGATGATCAGGCCGATCGCGGCCGGCGCCATCATCCACGTCACGTACTTGAGGATCGTGGAGATGCCGGTGCGCAGCTCGGAGTGGACCAGCGTGAAGCGGGAGGCCTCCTCGGCGAGCTGGGCGGCGTAGGCCTCGCGGCCCACTTTGGTCGCCTTGAACGCGCCGCCGCCCGCGACCACGAAGCTGCCGGACATCACCTGGTCCCCGGGCTGCTTGACGACCGGATCGGCCTCACCGGTGAGCAGGGACTCGTCGATCTCCAGACCGTCGGCCTCGACGCACACCCCGTCGACGGCGGCCTTGTCACCCGGCCCGATCTCGATCAGGTCGTCGAGGACGATGTCCGAGGTGCTGACCTCTACGGCCACCCCGTCCCGCCGTACGGTCGGCCGGGTCTCGCCGATCACCGCCAGGGAGTCGAGGGTCTTCTTCGCCCGCCACTCCTGGATGATGCCGATGCCGGTGTTGGCGAGGATCACGAAGCCGAACAGGCTGTCCTGGATCGGCGCGACGAACAGCATGATCACCCAGAGCACGCCGATGATCGCGTTGAACCGGGTGAAGACGTTGGCGCGGACGATGTCGACGGTGGAGCGGCTGCTGCGCACCGGGACGTCGTTGACCTCCCCGCGCGCGACCCGCTCGGCCACCTCGGCGGCGGTGAGCCCGGTCACGGCCACGCCGGTGGGTATCGGGTGCGCTGATTCGAGGTCGGCGCCCGCGTCGATATGCGTCATGCATTCGACGGTACGTGCGCTTTTGGCCCTTCACCCGCTGAGTGCGCGGAAGTTCCGACTTGGGGAGGAGGGGTGTCGTGCCCTGGTTGTAGGGCGCGGACACATCAGGACGACCGGTGTTCTCCGGTCGTTTCCCCGGGCTGCTCGAGGGCCGCTCGCTTGAGTGCGGCGTCGCGCCTGCGGACGTACCAGATACCGATCAGTCCGAGCCCGGCGCCGGCCAGACAGGTCCACACCCACCAGGTGTGTCCGCGGTCGTCGAACCAGCCGTAGAAGGGCAGCTGCACCAGGAAGAGGACGAACCAGAGGATCGTGCCGCCCGTGACGGTGCCGACCACGGGGCCCTCCAGGGGCTCCGGCGCCTCGTGTGTTGGGGTCCACTTCGCCATGGGGGACAGCTTACGAGGCGATCGGGTGTCTATCGGTGTCTGAGGGGAGGGGTTTATCTACGCGCGGAGATGGCCGACCCGGGCCATATACGTTCATACTGAAACCGTTTGTGCCTGTCCATTTCTCTTCGTAGGAATCACCAAATACATGTCTGCCGGGCCCGCCGCCTACGGCGCACTCGACCGCTACTTCAAGATCTCCGAGCGGGGCAGCACGCTGCCGCGCGAGATCCGCGGCGGTATCGCCACCTTCTTCGCGATGGCCTACATCATCGTGCTGAACCCGATCATCCTCGGCAGCGCGAAGGACATGTACGGCAACCAGCTGGACAACGGCCAGCTCGTGACCGCTACGGCGGTGACGGCGGCGTTCACCACGCTGCTCATGGGCGTCATCGGCAACGTACCGATCGCGCTCGCCGCCGGTCTCGGCGTGAACTCGGTCGTCGCGCTCCAGCTCGCCCCGCGGATGTCGTGGCCGGACGCGATGGGCATGGTCGTGCTGGCCGGTTTCATCGTGATGCTGCTGGTGGCCACGGGCCTGCGTGAGCGGGTCATGAACGCCGTGCCCTACAGCCTGCGCAAGGCCATCTCCATCGGTATCGGCCTGTTCATCATGCTGATCGGCCTGGTGGACTCCGGTTTCGTCTCCCGCATCCCGGACGCCGCGCAGACCACCGTCCCGCTCCAGCTGGGCGGCGACGGTCACCTCACCGGCTGGCCGGTGCTGATCTTCATCCTCGGCACGCTGCTCACGCTGGCGCTGATCGTGCGCAAGGTGTCCGGCGCGATCCTGATCTCGATCGTCGCGATGACGGTGCTGGCCGTCGTCATCAACGCGGTCGCGGACATCCCCTCCTGGGGCCTGACCACCCCGACCTGGCCGGGTAACCCGGTGGCCACGCCCGACTTCGGCCTGATCGGCGAGGTCAGCCTGTTCGGCGGGTTCGGGAAGGTCGGCGTCCTGACCGGCACCCTCTTCGTCTTCACGGTCCTGCTGTCGACGTTCTTCGACGCGATGGGCACGATCATGGGTGTCAGTGACGAGGCGAAGCTGACCGACGCCCAGGGCCATATGCCCGGCATCAACAAGGTGCTCTTCGTCGACGGCATCGCGGTCGCCGCGGGCGGCGCCAGTTCCTCCTCGGCCACCACCTGCTTCGTGGAGTCCACGGCCGGCGTCGGCGAGGGCGCCCGCACCGGCCTCGCGAACGTCGTGACCGGCGCGCTGTTCGCCGTAGCCCTGTTCCTGACGCCCGTCGCCACGATGGTCCCGTCACAGGCGGCCACTCCGGCGCTGCTCACGGTCGGCTTCCTGATCCTGGCCGGTTCGGTCAAGGAGATCGACTGGGCGGACTACACGGTCGCGATCCCGGCCTTCGTGACGATGCTGATGATGCCGTTCACCTACTCGATCACCAACGGCATCGGCATGGGCTTCATCACCTTCGTCGTGCTGCGCCTGGCGGCCGGCCGCGGCAAGGAGATCCCGGTCGCGATGTACGTCGTCTCGGCGGTCTTCGCGTTCTACTACCTGATGCCGGCGCTGGGTCTCACATGATCCGCGCTCACGTGACCCCGTAGAACTTTTCCGTCTCCTCGACGGCGGCCTGGAACCGTTCGTCGAAGTCGTCCCGGACGAGCGTCCGGATCACATAGTCCTGGACGCTCATTCCCCTCTTCGCCGCATGGTCCCGGAGCCGTTCGAGCAGCTCCCCGTCTATCCGCAGGCTGAGCACGCTGGTCCCCATGCCTACGAGGGTTGCCGGACCGGACCGAGTACCGCGTCACTTTTCGGAACCAACTCACCCGGATGGGTGATCTGAGGGTTCAGTGGCCCGGGTCACGGGCATTCGCGCGCGCTGCAGTGGTCTTTAGGGAGAGTAATGAGTTACGCTAAAGAGATGTCGGACCTTAGCCATGGCGACGACGCTGCCGCCGTGAACTCCCTGCGATCTGCCGTGATGCGGCTGTCCCGTCGGCTCAAGCACCAGCGGGTCGACGAATCGCTGAGCCCCACCGAGATGTCGGTGCTCGGCACCCTCGCTCGCTGCGGCACCGCGACCCCGGGTGAACTCGCCCGTAAGGAGCATGTGCAGCCGCCCTCGATGACCCGCATCGTCGCGCTGCTCGAAGCCAAGGGCCTGGTCCGGCTGGAGCCGCACCCCGAGGACCGGCGCCAGAAGGTCGTCACACAGACCGAGGAGGCCGTGACGATGCTCGAGGAGAGCCGCCGCAAGCGCAACGCGTTCCTGGCCTCCCTGGTCGAGGGCCTCGACGAGGACGAGTGGGCGAAACTGCGCGCCGCCGCCCCCGTGCTGGAGAAGCTCGCACACCTGTAACCCCACCGTCCGAGGAGGCGAACGCTGTTGAGTCCGGGACCCGGAGCAGACTCCGCACCCGCACCGGCCACCCACGACACCACCCCCGACGACCCCGTCGAGCGCAAGTCCTCGATGTTCAGCTCGCTGAAGGTCCGGAACTACCGCCTCTTCTTCATGGGCCAGGTCGTCTCCAACACCGGCACCTGGATGCAGCGCATCGCCCAGGACTGGCTGGTGCTCAGCCTCACCGGCTCCTCCACGGCCGTAGGCATAACAACGGCGCTGCAGTTCCTCCCGATGCTGCTGTTCGGGCTGTACGGCGGCGTCCTCGTCGACCGCCTCCCCAAGCGTCCGACCCTGCTGGTCACCCAGACGGCGATGGGCCTGACGGGCCTGGCGCTCGCGTTCCTCACGATCACCGGCCACGTCGAGGTCTGGCATGTCTACGTAGCCGCCTTCGCGGTCGGCCTCGCCACCGTCCTCGACAACCCGGCCCGCCAGTCCTTCGTCTCCGAGATGGTCGGCCCCGACCAGTTGCAGAACGCCGTCAGTCTGAACTCCGCCAACTTCCAGTCCGCCCGCCTCATCGGCCCCGCCGTCGCGGGCGTCCTGATCACCGGCGTCGGCACCGGCTGGGCGTTCCTCTTCAACGGCCTGTCCTTCGTCGCCCCCATCGTCGGCCTGCTGCTGATGCGGGCGCGTGAGCTGTACGTCGTCGAACGCGCCCCGCGCGGCAAGGGTCAGCTGCGGGAGGGGCTGCGGTATGTCGCCGGGCGGCCGGAGCTGATCTGGCCGATCGTGCTGGTCGGCTTCGTCGGCACGTTCGCCTTCAACTTCCCGGTGTACCTGTCGGCCTTCGCCGACGACATCTTCCACGCGGGCGCCGGCTCCTACAGCCTCTTCAACACGCTGATGGCCGTCGGCTCGGTGGCGGGCGCCCTGCTCGCGGCACGCCGAGGCACGGCGAAGATGCGGGTGCTGATCGCGGCGGCGGTGGCCTTCGGCGTGCTGGAAGTGGTGGCCTCGCTGGCCCCCTCCCTCTGGCTGTTCGCCCTGCTGATGGCCCCCATCGGCATCGCCGCGATGACGGTCAACGTCACCGCCAACACCAGCATCCAGATGGCGACCGACCCCGCCATGCGCGGCCGGGTCCTGTCCCTCTACATGATGGTCTTCCTCGGCGGCTCACCCGTCGGCGCACCCATCGTCGGCTGGATCACGGACACCTACGGCGCACGCGTGGGCTTCGCGGTCGGCGGCACGATCGCCGCGACGGCGGCCGCGGTGATCGGCCTGATCCTGGCCCGCGCGGGCGGCCTGCGGCTGTCGGTGCGCTGGAACCACGGGCATCCGGTGGTCCGCTTCGTGCCGCGGGAGCGGCGGGAGGAGATGGCGACGGTGGCGTAGCGCTCCGCTGAGACAGCCGCGATGGAGAGTGCCGCGGTCTGTCGTCGGGCGTCTGCGGCGCCGTTGTGGCTGGTCGCGCCCACGCGGCGGAGCCGCATATCGGGACCAGCCCCGCGCCCCTTGGGGGGCGTTGCCGAACCGTGGCTGACTTCGCACCGACCTGTTCAGACCCTTCTGGCCAGCACCTGCCCCGGCCAGTCGTCCCTGCCCGCGTAGGTCTCGGTACGGACGAAGCCCTGGCTCTCGTAGTAGCGGACGAGCTTGCCGTCGTCGCCCGCGTAGCAGTCCACGCGCAGCAGCGAGACGCCCGCCCGGCGGGTCACCTCGGCGGCGTGTGCGAGCAGGGCGCTGCCCGCGCCGTGGCCCTTGAAGCGGCGGTCGGAGGCGAGCCAGTGGATGTACCGCTCGGGCTCGCCGGTCGGCGGGAGGTGGGCCAGGTAGGGGCCGGGCGAGTCGGTGAGGGTGAGGGTGGCGGCCGGCTCGCCGTCGACCTCGGCGATGAAGACGTCTCCCTCGTCCATGTAACGCGCCACCGACTCCACCGTCTTCGGGCTCTGCGACAGCGGCTGCGTTCCCCACTGCCCCGTGCGCCCCTGCGAGACCAGCCACTCGACACAGCTGTCGAGCATGGCGAGTATCGCGGGAATGTCGTCGGGTCCGCCTTCTCTGATGCTGATCGTGCTCCCGTTGTCCATGGCCCCATGATCTCCCGTACGGCGCCGCCCTGTTGAGGCCGGGACCCGTCCCGGGGCGGTGCGCTTACCGTCGGGGCCATGGCATGGTGGCGACGCAAGAAGCAGCAGGCGGGGCGGAAGCAGCCGCCTATATCGGTCAGCGTGTTCGATCCCGGAGCGGTGACGGGATCGTTCGAACGTCCGGGACTGATGGTCGGCGGCCGGCGGCTGCCCCAGATCACCGCCCCGAGCATCATGGACCAGACGGCGGCGCAGACCCGGCGGGGCTTTCCCGCCGGCACCGGACCGGTGCACGTCGTGACGAGTCACAGCACGCATGCCGAAGCCGGCTCGGTGGTCTACATGGGGCTCGGCGGCCGGGCGGCCATCGTGGTCAAACTGACACGGGACCAGCGCCGGAACCTCCTCGACGTGGGCGAGGCGATCGAGGACAGCGGAGCGTCCCTCTACCTCGACGCGCACCCGGGCTTCCTGCGCGCCTCGCTCGCGCTGCCGTCGATGGACATCGACCTGGACACCGCCATGCTGGTCGGCTTGGGGGACGTCCAGGAGTTCCTCGCCGCCGCCCACGCCACCGAGACCGTCGAGCTGCACATCTCCCACGCGACGCACGACCGCCTGCTGAACTTCACATGCGCGGCCCCGGGACTCCGTGAGGTCCTGGAAGCCGGACTGGACCTGATCACGCTGCCGGCCCCGGCCGACCTCCGAGGCGCCTTGATGGCCGTCAACGACTCACTGAACCCGGCGGCGCACATTCCGCTGCGCGTCACCGGCCGCGCCGAACTGGCCATGACCCTCGAGGTCGACGTCTGAAGGCCCGTGGCGGACAGACAGCTCGCCGGATGATCCGTTCCCTGGAACAGTGGCGTCCGTGAGACTCTTCGCCGCCGTACTGCCCCCCGACGACGTCGTCCGTGAACTCGCCGCCGAGATCGACGCGTTGCGGAAGCTGCCCGGCGCGGACGGACTGCGGTGGACCGGGCGGCCCGGGTGGCACTTCACGATGGCGTTCTACGGGGAGGTCGACGACGACCTCGTACCGGAACTGTCGGCGAGGCTGGAGCGGGCCGCGCACCGCACCGGCCTCTTCCCGCTGGCGCTCCGGGGCGGCGGACAGTTCGGGCACGGGCGGGCGCTGTGGGTGGGGGCGGAGGGGGACCTCGGGGCGCTGCGGCTGCTGGCGGACCGGGCAGAGGCCGCCGCGCGGAAGGCAGGGGTGCCGATGGGGGAGCACCGCCGGTACAAGGCCCATCTGACGGTGGCGAGAAGCCGGGACGCGGTGGATGTACGGCCGTATGTCGAGGCCCTCGACCGGTTCACCGGCAGGACGTGGACGGTGGACGAACTGGCGCTGGTCCGCAGCAATCTGCCGAAATCGGGCGTACCGGGCGAGCAGCCGCGCTACGAGGTGGTCGCCCGCTGGCCGCTCGGAGGGGCCGGTTAGTCTCGATACGTGAAGCCGAAAACCCGGAACCGGATCATGGCCGGTGCGCTCGTGTTGATGTTCGTGATGGTGGCGCTGGCGGCGGCGCTCGGAAAGTAACGCCGCCGCGCGCCTCCGGCGCTACCAGGCGAAGGCTTCCGGCGACGGGCCCGGGCCCGGGAAGATCTCGTCCAGCCCGGACAGCAGCTCCTCGCCCAGCTCCAGCTCGACCGCCCGCAGAGCGGACTCCAACTGCTCCGCGGTGCGCGGGCCGACGATCGGGCCGGTCACGCCGGGACGGGTGAGCAGCCAGGCGAGGGCGGCCTCACCCGGCTCGACGCCGTGCTTTTCGAGCAGGTCCTCGTACGACTGGATCTGCGCGCGCGTGGCGGGGTTGGCGAGGTAGTCCGCGGCCCGCCCACTGGCCCGGCGTCCGCCCTCGACCTCCTTCTTGATGACCCCGCCCAGCACACCGCCGTGCAGCGGCGACCAGGGGATGACCCCGAGGCCGTACTCCTGCGCGGCCGGGATGACCTCCATCTCGGCGCGGCGCTCGGCCAGGTTGTAGAGGCACTGCTCGCTGACGAGGCCGATGGTGCCGGAGCGGTGGGCGGCGATTTCGTTCGCTTGGGCGATCTTGTAGCCGGGGAAGTTGGAGGACCCGACGTAGAGGATCTTCCCCTGCTGCACCAGCACGTCGATCGCCTGCCAGATCTCCTCGAAGGGAGTCGAGCGGTCGATGTGGTGGAACTGGTAGACGTCGATGTAATCGGTCTGCAGCCGCTTGAGCGACGCGTCCACCGCCCGCCGGATGTTCAGCGCCGACAGCTTGTCGTGGTTGGGCCAGGCGGGGGTGCCGTCCGCCGCCATGTTTCCGTACACCTTGGTGGCGAGCACGACCTTGTCGCGCCGCTCGCCGCCCTTCGCGAACCAGTTGCCGATGATCGATTCGGTACGGCCCTTGTTCTCGCCCCAGCCGTACACGTTCGCCGTGTCGAAGAAGTTGATGCCTGCGTCCAGCGCCGCGTCCATGATCGCGTGACTGTCCGCTTCGTCCGTCTGCGGACCGAAGTTCATGGTGCCGAGGACGAGTCGGCTGACCTTGAGTCCCGTGCGTCCGAGCTGCGTGTACTTCATAGCTTCCTAGCCAACGTCGTGGAGTGCGCTCTAGGCAAGCGATCTTGACACTAACTGGTAGTTAGTGCTTTCCTGTGGAAAGCATGACCTTGAACTTTCAATCTTTCAATTTCTCTCGCTTGGAGAGTGCCATGCCCCCCACTACGCCTGCCCGTAGGGCGCTTGTCGCTGTGCTGGCTTCCGCTGCTCTTCTGGGCGCGGGTGCCGTGCCGGCCGTCGCGTCTGCGCCGGCCGCCTCCCGTGAGCACGCCGGCTACGGCGATTCCGCCCGCCTCGCCTACCAGAAGTACGTCACCGTCCGCGTCCTCAAGGGCGTGTTCGAGCAGGGCGACACGGAGGTGGTGGACCGGTACGTCCGCGCCGACTACATCCAGCACAACCCGCTGGCGCCGGACGGTGCGGAGACGCTGAAGAACCTCGGCGTCGCGATCCACCAGCAGTTCCCGGACGCCGAGTACGACGTCAAGCGGGTCATCTCCGAGGGCGATCTGGTGATCGTCCACTCAAACGTCGTGATGACTCCGGGGGCGCGGGGGCAGGCCGTCTTCGACATCTTCCGGTTCCAGGGCGGGAAGATCGCGGAGCACTGGGATGTGGGGCAGGAGGTGCCGGAGTCGTCCGCCAACGGCAACGACATGTTCTCTACGGAGAGTTGGCCGCGGACCGAGCAGCCGGGGCCGCGGTGGCTGACCGCGTACAACAAGAAGCTGGTCACCAAGGCCTTCGATCAGCTTCTGGTCCAGAAGGACGTGTCCGCCCTCGACCGGTACTGGGGTTCCGAGTACCACCAGCACAACCCGAACATCGCGGACGGTGTGGACGGTGCGAAGGCGGGGCTTGGGGGGTTCTTCCAGGCGTTTCCCCAGCTGAAGGTCACGCCGAAGCGGGTGATCGCCGAGGGTGACTTGGTGGCCGTCCACAGCCACTACGTGAACTCGCCGGGGGAGCGGGGTCAGGCCATCGTGGATCTGTTCCGGGTGCGGAACGGGAAGATCGTGGAGCACTGGGATGTGATCCAGGATGTTCCGGCGACTTCCGCGAACGACAACACCATGTTCTAGGACAGGGAGTTGAGGAAGGTCGTCCAGGTGGTGGGGGTTACCTGGACGGCCGGGGTGGCGGGGGTGGTGGGGGTTTTGGAGTCGCGGATGTGGATGGTGGTGGGGGTGAGGGCTATCTCTACGCACTCGCCGCCTTGGCTGCTGCTGTAGCTCGACTTCGTCCACACCAGCGCGACCTCGACGCACTCGCCGCCCTGGCCGCCGCTGTAGCTGCTCTTGAACCAGTTCAGGTCCGTGCTCATAGCCTGCCCGTCACCTCGCTGATCAACTGCGCCGACTCCTCGGGGTTGAGGGCCTGCGCTCGCAGGATGCCATATTGCGCGAACATGTTGCCCAGGTGCGGCTGTTCGCTGACGAAGTAGCCGCCCCCTGGTGCTTCGGCGTACGCGATCTGCGTGCGCTCATCTGTCTCCAGCAGAGTCATCGAGCCGTTCAACCCGGCGTGGACTTCCCGGTCGGTCGGCATCACCTGGATCGTGACGTTGCGCCGCTGGCTCACCTCAAGTAGCTGGGTCAGCTGCTCCTTGAGGATGTGCTTGCCGCCGATCGGGCGCTTGAGTGTGTGCTCGTCCAGCACGAAACCGACGACAGGCACGGGCTTGCGCTGCAATACGCGCTGTCGGTCCAGGCGAGCGGCGGTCCTTGCCTCAAGCTCATCGTCCTCGTAGGGCGGGTTCTCCTGGCTGAAGACCGCCCGCGCGTACGCCTCGGTCTGAAGCAACCCCGGAATCACATGGTTCGCGTACATGTAGATCGCGGTGGCCTTCGCCTCCAGGTCCGCGTAGTCCTCGAACCACGACGGAAACCGGCTCGTCTTCAGCTTCCTGCCTGCGGCCAGAAGTGCACCTTGTGCACCCAGCACCTCGTCCGCGATCTCGACGAGCTTGCCCTTGGGTGGCCGCTCGCCTCGCTCCACCATGGCCACCTGGGACTTGGAGTACCCGACGTACTTGCCCAGCCCCTCCTGCGTCATCCCGGCGCGCTCGCGGAAGAACCTCAGCAACGAGCCGAACATCTCCAGGTTTCCCGAGCCCTGTTCACTCGCGTGCACACGAACCTCCCCAACTGCACAGCCCCGCACCACCCTTGCGAACCCCTGGTCACAGTATGTGACCGCGCGGAACCATTTGCGGCATGAACGAGAGAATCGCCGCCCCCTGGATCCCGACCTGGATCCCCGCCTCCGGCCTCGCCCTCCGTCACGCCGGCATCCACTTCGATGCCGTACGCATCAGGGGAGCTGCGGGGGAACGCGTCGCCAACGAGTTGATGTCGGCCACGGACTTCGACGCGGGCCCGGTCGTCCAGGAGTTCACCGGCGAACGGAACATGTACTTCCTGTTGCCCCCGCAAACCGCGTCAGCGCACCGCTGGCCGCCCGGCGTGCGCGCACTGACGCGCGGTGACGGCGTCCTGGCGTACGTGGGCGTACCGGCGCTGACGGGGACGACCTGGCCGTTGGGCTGGCGATCGGTTCCTACGGCGGAAGTGCCGTTTGTAAGGGCGGAGTTGCTGTGGGAAGTGGTGGATCAGGTGACCGGTGCTGCGCAGTGACCGTGGGGCCGCGTGCAAACCCCGGGTCCGCTCAAGGGCTTCAGAGGGTGGCGAACGGCGCCCGCGTCCGCGTGCCGTCCGGCAGCTCCCACGCGCCGGTGATGTGCCCGAGGGACCCCTCGGGCACCTCCGTGCCGGGTCGCGGGCGTCGATGCAGGCGGAGCACGGCCGTACTGCCGGCGAGGCGAAGCTCCGTGCCGTCCTGGTCGTCGGCGGCCGTGGCGGTGGAAGGGAGGGTGGGGCCGGCGTAGGAGTGGGCGACCTCATGGTCCGGGGTGTCGCTGATGCTCTGCGCCTGGGCCTGGACGCGGCCCTCCAGTAGGGCCAGCAACTGGGTTACCAGGACCGGGTCGTGGCAGCCGTCGTAGGCCCAGCGCTTGCCCAGCACGCCGTGTTCCATCGTGCCGACGAGGGCGTGGTCGGCGCCGTCGAGGGGGGCGCCTCGGTAGGTGAGCGGTATCAGGTAGGTGACCGGGTGTGGGCCGGACGTGTCCATGGCCGCCATGAACTCGATGCCGACCTCGCCCTCCGGGTCGTCCAGCCGGAAGCCGCCCGCCTTTGTCAACTCCGGGGCGCCCGCGCCGCCTTCGTACCAGGGGCGGGTCGGCAGCCAGGTGGTGAGCAGTTCCAGCTTGGTCGGCTTGAGGGTGGTGCGGTGGATGATCGCCATGACCTCAGCCTCTCATCAGCCGTGGGGGAAAGCAGTTCCCCTTCCGCTGACCCGTCTCAGCGGAACGCCGCGATATTGCGGGCGGCCCAGTCGGCGAACGCGCGCGGGGCGCGGCCGAGGATCCGCTGGACGTCCGGGCTGATGCGCAGTTCGGCCGGGTTCGGGGAGCCGAGGATGTCCAGGGTGTCCTCGGCGAGCTCGGCCGGCATGCTGCGGGCCATGGCGGCCTTGGCCTCGTCGCGGGTGAGGCCGACGAACCGGACCGGCGAGCCCAGCGCGGCGGCGATGGCTTCCGTCTGCTGACGGGGGGTGATTACCTCCGGGCCGGTCAGCTCGTATACGTCGCCTGTGTGTCGGTCATTCAGCAGGCAGGCCGCCGCGACCTCGGCGATGTCCGCCGGGTCGATGATCGGCACCCCCACGTCGCCGAAGGGCGCGGCGACGACGCGCCGCGCGCGGATGGACTCGGCCCACCACAGGGCGTTGGAGGCGAAGCCGCCCGGCCGCAGGATGACCCATTCCAGACCGGACTCCCGCAGCGTGTCCTCCACGGCGCGCATCGCGATCCGCGTGCGGCCGAAGGGCCTGGTCGCCACGCCCTGCGAGGAGAGCAGTACGACGCGGCGGACCCCGACGGCTGCTGCTTCGCCGATGATGTCGGCCGGGTTGGCCCCGGCGGCGTGCAGGTCGTGGGAGACCAGCACGAACAGCGCCTTCGCCCCGGCCAGCGCGGGCCGGAGGCCGGCCGGCTCGGCCAGGTCGGCAGCCACATGACGGACGCCGTCCGGCACGTCCGCCGCGTGCCGTGAAACCGCCGTCACCTGCTCGCCTGCCTCGGCCAGTGCCCGCGTCAACGGCCGTCCCACATTCCCGGTAGCCCCGGTCACCACGATCATGATCAGCTCCCTGTTCGATGTCTTGTGTGGACTTCACGCTCACGCTAGGAGTAGGGCTAACTTTTGGTAAGGACATACCCTGAGGTAAGCTCCTCACGTGGCGGGAGGCGCGCAGTTCATACAGGCCGGGGCAGGCAAGCCGTATGAGGTGTTTCACACCGACTGCGCCGCGCGCGATGTGGTCGACCACGTGACCAGCAAGTGGGGCGTCTGGGTGTTGATCTCCCTGCAGAGCAACGACCTCCGCTTCTACGAGCTGCGCGAGAGCATCCAGGGCATCAGCGAGAAGATGCTCGCCCAGACCCTGCGCGCGCTGGTCCAGGACGGCCTCGTCCGGCGCGAGGTCGAGCCGACGACACCGCCTCAGGTCACCTACGGGCTGACCGAGTTCGGCCGGGACGTCGGCGAGCCGCTGAAGGAGCTGTTCGACCGCATCACACGGCAACTGCCGCCTCGCAACGCGGGCAGCGCGGAATAGGCCCCGGCATCTACCTCCACGGCTCCGCCACCCTCGGCGGCCTCCGCCCGCACAGTGACGTCGATGTCCTGGTGGTCGTACGGGAGCCCATGTCCCATGCTCAACGCCGAGCCCTGGTCAAGGCGTTGATGGACGTGTCCGGCGGGGATTCCCGCCCAGTCGAGCTCATCGTCGTCGTACAGGACGCCGTACGGCCCTGGCGGTACCCGCCCACCTGCGAGTTCCTGTACGGGGAGTGGCTGCGGGGCGACTACGAGCGCGGCCTCGTCCCCGCTGTACGGCCCGCCACCCGCCGAACTCCTCGACCCCGTCCCGCACGACGACCTGAGGCGGGCGATCATCTCCGGAGTGCCGGGGCTGATGGGTGAGTTGGAGTCCGACACACGGAACGGGCTGCTCACCCTCGCCCGTGTGTGGACCACCCTCGCCACCGGCCGGATCCGCTCCAAGGACGCGGCCGCCGACTGGGCGATCGAGCGGCTACCGGCCGCCCACCGGCCCGTGCTCGCCCACGCACGTGCCGTCTACCTGAGGGAAGAGGAGGAACGGTGGGGGGACCTGCTTTCGGGTGTGCGGCCGTGCGCCGAGTTCCTGGTACGCGCCATCTACGCTCACGCCTCGTAGGGCTCCCCCACATCCCACGCCTGATACATCGCGTCCGCGAACGCCGCCGCGATCCTGTGCTCGCCGCTCGCGTTCGGGTGGGTGCCGTCGTAGGTGTCGAAGTTGATGTCGTACGACGGTGGCGGCGACGCCAGGAGGAGGGGGGAGCGGGGCTCGTCCAGGTCGGCCACCGCCTTGGCCAGCAGTTCGTTGAAGCGGGTGACCTGGGCGGCGAAGGCGGCGTCCGTGTCGGCGCGGACGTTCGGGATCACCGGGAGGACGACCATCCGCACCTTCGGGTTCGCCGCCCGCGCCGCCGTCACGAAGGCCCGGGCGTTCTGTGCCGTCTGGTCGGCGTTCGTGTAGAAGCCCAGGTCGATCAGGCCCAGGGAGACCAGGAGCACATCGGCCCGGCACGACCGCACCGCCTCGCCGATCAGCGGGGCCATGTGCAGCCAGCCCTCGCCCCAGCCGGCGAGATGGGCGCGGGGGAAGTCGGGGTCGGCGTACTCGTACGACGTGGGGGTGCCCGTGGCCTGGTCGTACAGCGTCTCGCGCGGGCCGACCAGCTTGTACGGGCCGCCGTACGTCTCGCGCAGGTGCTGCCACAGCCGGTAACGCCATGTGTGTTCGCCCGCGCTTCCGATCGTCTGGGAGTCGCCGACGGGCATGAACCTGAGCATCCGCTCATGATGGACGATCAGCGGCGGCGGTGGGATGTGAAGCCCGACACGCTCCGTGAACGCGGGCGCGGGATGGCAGGCTTGGGGGCATGCGCCGACTGCTCGCGTTCCTTGCCGGGGTTCTCCTCGTGGGTGTGTTCGCCCTGCCCGCCTCCGCCGCCGACGGCGACGAGACCTTCTCCATCAGCGACCCCCGCATCACCGAGTCCAGCGGCCTCGCCGCCTCACGCCAGCACCCGGGCATCTACTGGACGCACAACGACCAGGACGACGGCGCCTACCTGTACGCCGTCGACAGCGCCACCGGCAAGACCGTCGCGCGGATCACCATGACCGGCGTGGGCACGCCGCGCGACGTCGAGGCGATCGCCATCGGGCCGGACAACCAGATCTGGGTCGGCGACATCGGCGACAACGACGGTGTCACCTGGCCCTATGTGTGGATCTACCAGCTGCCCGAGCCCAAGAACCTCACCGACCAGAGCGTGAAGGCCACGCAGTACGTCGTGAAGTACTCGAACGGTTCGCGGGACGCCGAGTCGATGGTCGTCCACCCCAAGACCGGGCGCGTCTACATCATCGACAAGCAGGAGGACGGCGGGCATCTCTACGAGGGCCCCGCCAAGCTCTCCGCCTCCGGGAGCAACGTCTTCAAGCCCGCCGCCGCCGTCGACCTGTGGGCCACCGACGCCGCCTTCTCGCCCGACGGCAAGCAGCTCGCCGTACGCGGATACTTCGGCGGGATCTCCTACGACTGGAACGACGGGAAGATCAAGCGGCAGGGGCGGATCAGCGTGCCGATCGGGCAGGGGGAGTCCGTCAGCTACAGCCTCGACGGCACGAAGCTGATGCTCGGGAGCGAGGGCGCGAACAGCGAGGTGGAGGCCAGGGACGCGCCCGACCGTGCCGACGAGTCCGAGTCGCCCTCCGGGAACGGGAGTTCGGCGGCGGGCGGGGACGGCGACGGCGACAGCGAAAGCTTGAAGATCGGCGCCATCGCCGTCGTCGCGACACTCGGCGTCGGCCTGTGGTTCAGGCGGCTGCTGCGGCGGTCGTAGGCCGCCCCGTCTCAGTCCTGCTCAGTCCTGCGGGTTCTCCGCCACCGGCCGCACCTCGTAGTGCAGCGTCCGCGTCCGCATCACCTTGTGGGTCAGCGGCACGAACACCCCTTGCAGGAAGGGGTACTTCTTCCGCAGCAGTCGGGCCGCGTGCTTGTCCTCGTCGCTGCCGTGGTCCAGGAGCCGGGCCCGCGCGCGGATCGCCGGACCGGTCGGGGCGCCGCGGACGGTGGAGGGCGCGATCTCCACCTCCGGGTTGTTGCGCAGGCGCTTCACCTTCGCGGCGGCGCCCGGGGTGCGGAAGTACGCGTGGTCACCCTCGACGGCGATGCTCACGGGGGTGCCGACTCCGGTGCCGTCCTTCTTGTGGCTGGTGAGGAGGACGGCCCACTGCTTGGTGAAGCGGGTGAGCTCGGGGCTCGTGCTCGTCGTATCCATGCCTTCCATACAGGCACCGATCGCCTGCTCTGTCACCCTTCGCCGCGCCGGGCGACGAACACCTCCAGGCCGTCCAGGATCCGCTGCAGGCCGAACTCGAAGTGGTCGAAGTCGGGGCCGAAGGTGTCCTCGGAGAGGGAGGCCATCACCGGGTAGCGGCCCGACGCGAGGACCTTCTCCAGTGTCGGCACCTGGGCCTGCCAGAACTCCGCGTCCGTGAGGCCGGTCCGGCGCTCCGCCTCCTGCTGGTACAGCTGCGTGCGCGCCGCGCCGACGACGTACCCGTCGATCATGATGATCGCCGAGACCAGTTCGGGGTCGCTCAGCCCCATCGGCCGGATGAGCGTGAGCACTTTCTCCATGCCGTCGAGTGCGCTCGGGCCGAGGATCGGGCGGGTCTGGTTGACCTGGAGCAGCCAGGGGTGGCGCCGGTAGAGGTCGAGGGTGGCGCGGCCCAGGGCCTCCAGCGCCGAGCGCCAGTCGCCGTCGCCGAGGTCGGCCGGGTTCTCGGACGGCTTCTGGACGCGGTCCAGCATCAGGTCGAGCAGCTCGCCCTTGCCGGGGACATAGCGGTAGAGGGACATGGTGCCGGTGCCGAGTTCGGCGGCGACCCGGCGCATGGAGAGCGCCTCCAGGCCGTCCGCGTCCGCGATCCGGACGGCTGCCTCCACGATCTGGTCCACGCTCAGCCCCGGCTTCGGGCCGCGGCTGGGCCGTCGGCCGGTGTCCCACAGCAGTTCGAGCGTGCGCCCGATGTCGCCGCTGCCGCTGGTCTCCGTGGAGCCGGTACCGCCCTTGCCGCTCGTCATGTCGTTCAGCTTAGATCCTCGCGGAAAAATTGGGTACGCTGTACGCGCAATAGGGTACGGTGTACTCAATTGAGGAAAGGCCGATGAGGAGGGGGACCCCATGAGTGACGGTTACGCGGTCCGGGCGGAAGGCCTGGAGAAGCGATACGGCGAGAAACGCGCCCTGGACGGCTTCGATCTCACCGTGCGCGAGGGCACCGTGCACGGCCTGCTCGGGCCGAACGGCGCCGGCAAGACCACCGCCGTCCGCATCCTGTCCACGCTCGTCCGGCTCGACGGCGGGAGCGCGACGGTGGCCGGCCTGGATGTCGTACGGCATCCCCGCGACGTGCGCGCGAGGATCGGGCTGACCGGGCAGTACGCCGCCGTGGACGAGGTGCTCACCGGGCGGCAGAACCTGGAGATGTTCGGCCGGCTGTTCCACCTCGGCTCAAAGCGGGCGCGGCTGCGGGCCACCGAGCTGCTGGACCAGTTCGACCTGGCCGACGCCGCCGACAAGGGCGTAGGCGGCTACAGCGGCGGCATGCGGCGCCGCCTCGACCTCGCCGCGTCGATGATCCTCGCCCCGGCGGTCCTCTTCCTGGACGAGCCGACGACCGGCCTCGACCCCCGCAGCCGCGGTGAAGTCTGGGAATCCGTACGGGCGTTGGTGGCCAGCGGCACCACCGTGCTGCTGACCACGCAGTATCTGGAGGAGGCCGACAAGCTGGCCTCCCGCATCACCGTCATCGACCAGGGGCGGTCCATCGCCGACGACACCCCGGACGGGCTGAAGAACCTCGTCGGCGGCGACCGCATCGAGGTCGTGGTCGCCGAGCGGTCCGACATCCCGCGCGTGGTGAAGGTGGTCGCCCGTGTCTCGGACGGCGAACCCGAGGCCGACGAGACCGAACTGCGCGTGCACGCGCCGGTGACCGACCGGGTGTCGGCCCTCACCGACGTCGCCCGCACCCTCCAGGACGAGGGTGTGCCGGTCGAGGACATAGGGCTGCGCAGGCCCAGCCTGGACGACGTGTTCCTGCGGCTGACCGGACACCGTACGGAGAAGACCGAGAAGGAGGCCGCGAAGTGAGCGCTCTCGACCTGACCGGGCACCCCACCCGCAGCCGCACCTACTGGGCCCTCGCCGACTGCTGGAACATCGTCCGCCGCGGCCTCACCCACTACCAGCGCCAGCCCGTCAACATCGCCTGGCAGCTGGGCTTCCCGATCCTGTCCGTCCTCCTCTACGGCTATGTCTTCGGCAGCGCCATGAAGGTGCCCGGCGGCGGGAACTACCAGGACTTCCTGATGCCGGGCATGTTCGTGATGACCATGGCCTTCGGCTTCATCAACACGGCGACCGTCGTGGTGTACGACTCCACCAAGGGCGTCATCGACCGGTTCCGCTCCATGCCGATGGCCTCCTCCGCGGTCGTCGCCGGACGCGGGGTGACCGACCTCGTCGTGGCCTGCGCGGAACTCGGCATCATGATGCTGACGGCGTTCGCGATGGGCTGGCGGCCGGACGGCGGCTTCGGCTTCCTCGCCGCCTTCGGATTGCTGTTGTGGCTCCGGTTCGCGCTGATCTGGATCGGCGTGTGGCTGGGTCTGCTCGTACCCAACCCCGAGGCGGCGGGCGGACTGTTCGCGGTCGCCTTCCCGCTGACGATGATCTCCAGCATTTTCGTCGCCCCGCAGCTGATGCCGGACTGGCTCGGCTGGGTCGCGGCCTGGAACCCGATCTCCTCCACGGCGGCGGCCACCCGCGACCTCTTCGGCTCACCGGGCGCGACCGGCGACTCCTGGGTCGAGCAGCACGCCCTGCTGATGGCGGGAGTCTGGCCGGTGATCCTCACACTGATCTTCCTGCCGCTCGCTGTACGGCGGTTCCAGAAGCTCAGCCGCTGATCGGTACGGATGTGCGCGGCGCCGCCCCCGGGCTGAGACTGGAAGGGGGCGAGTCAGGAGGAATCATGACGGCGGCGACGAAGGAAGGTACCGCGGTCGCCCTTGAAGGCGAGGGTGTGGAACTGCGCAAGACCGAACTCGGTGGCGAGATGAGCGTGGCATTCATCCACCTGCCGAAGGGCACGGACATGGAGCCGGCCATGAAGGGCCTGCCCGATGACATGTGCCAGTGCCCCCACTGGGGCTATGTGTTCAAGGGCCGTCTCCAGCTGAAGACGGCCGAGGGCGACGAAACGTACGAAGCGGGTCAGGCCTTCTACTGGGCACCCGGCCACATTCCGGTGGCGCTGGAGGACGTCGAGTTCATGGACTTCTCGCCGACGCCGGAGTTCGACCGCGTCATCGACCACGTGAAGTCCCAGATGGGCTGACGGCCGCATATATGACGATGAGGGGCGCCCGGAACTCTCAGGGCGCCCTTCATCGTCGTACCGCTGCGATCAGAGCTTCTCGATCACGTAGTCGATGCACTTGGTCAGCGCCTCGATGTCGGCCGGGTCGATCGCCGGGAACATCGCGACGCGCAGCTGGTTGCGGCCGAGCTTGCGGTAGGGCTCGGTGTCGACGATGCCGTTGGCGCGCAGCACCTTGGCGACGGCGGCGGCGTCGATCTCGTCCGTGAAGTCGATCGTGCCGATGACCTGCGAGCGCTTGGCCGGGTCGGTGACGAACGGGTTGGCGTACTTGATGTCCTCGGCCCAGCCGTACAGCGTGCGGGCGGAGGCGGCGGTGCGGCGGACCGCCCAGTCCAGGCCGCCCTGGCCGTTGATCCACTCCAGCTGGTCGTTGAGGAGGAAGAGGGTGGCGAGGGCGGGGGTGTTGTACGTCTGGTTCTTGCGGGAGTTGTCGATCGCCGTGGGGAGGCTGAAGAACTCCGGGATGTGGCGGCCGGACGCGTGGATGCGCTCGGCGCGCTCGATCGCGGCGGGGGAGAAGACGCCGATCCACAGGCCGCCGTCGGAGGCGAAGGACTTCTGCGGGGCGAAGTAGTAGACGTCGGTCTCGGACACGTCGACGGGCAGGCCGCCGGCACCCGAGGTGGCGTCCACGAGAACGAGCGCGCCCTCGTCGGCACCGGCCACGCGCTTGATCGGCATGGCGACACCGGTGGACGTCTCGTTGTGGGTGAAGGCGTAGACGTCGACGCCTTCTGCCGTGACCGGCTCGGGGTGCGTGCCCGGGTCGGTGGAGATGACGTCCGGCTCGGCGAGCCAGGGGGCGAGCTTGGCGGCCTTGGCGAACTTCGAGGAGAACTCGCCGAACGTGAGGTGCTGGGACTTGTTCTCGATCAGGCCGTGGGTCGCGATGTCCCAGAACGCGGTCGAGCCGCCGTTGCCGAGGACGACCTCATAGCCCTCGGGCAGCTGGAACAGGTCGCGGACGCCCTCGCGAACCTTGCCGACCAGGTTTTTCACCGGGGCCTGGCGGTGGGAGGTGCCCATGAGAGAGGCGCCGGTGGCGGCCAGCGCGTCCAGCGCTTCCGTCCGCACCTTGGAGGGGCCCGCGCCGAAACGTCCGTCGGCGGGCTTGATGTCAGCGGGAATCTGGATCTCAGCCACGGAGTGAGGTTAGCCGGTGGGGGAAACCTGGGTGAAACCTCGTCCGTCGGGTGAGACGGCGTTTCGGTGACCGTCCGCCCCTGGGGGCTGCCGCCCCCAGACCCCCGCTTCGGCCTGAACGGCCTCGTCCTCAAACGCCGGACGGGCTGAGAGTGTGGACGCATGAGTGATCTCGAGGCCGGTTTGCGCAAGGTCGTCCGGGGTGAGGTCGCCTTCGACGTCACCTCGCGGGCGCTGACCACCATGGACGCCTCCAACTACCGGCGCGTCCCCCTGGGTGTGGTCGCACCACATGACGCCGACGACGTCGCCGCCGTGCTGGAGGTGTGCCGGGACCACATGGTGCCGGTGGTGGCCCGTGGTGGAGGGACCTCCATCGCCGGACAGGCCACCGGCACCGGCATCGTGCTGGATTTCACCCGCCACATGAACCGGCTCGTGTCCCTGGACCCCGGGATCCGCACCGCCGTCGTCCAGCCCGGCCTCGTCCTCGACCGTCTCCAGGACGCCGCCGCCCCGCACGGACTGCGCTTCGGGCCCGACCCCTCCACCCACAGCCGGTGCACGCTCGGCGGAATGATCGGCAACAACTCCTGCGGCTCGCACTCGGTGGCGTGGGGGACCACCGCGGACAGCGTGCGGGAGCTGTCCGTGCTCACCGCGCGCGGCGAGCGACTGCGGCTCGGGCAGGGCTGGTCCGGGGCGCCGGAGGGGCTACGGGCCCTGGTGGACGGGGAGTTGGCGCGGCTGCGCACCGGATTCCCGGACCTGCCCCGCCGTATCTCCGGATACGCGCTGGACGCTCTGCTGCCCGAGAAGGGCGTCGATGTCGCCCGTTCCTTCTGCGGCAGCGAGGGCACGTTGGGCGTCCTCACCGAGGCGGTCGTACGACTGGTGGAGGCACCACGCGCGCGTGCGCTGGCCGTGCTGGCGTACGCCGACGAGAGCGCGGCGGCGGAGGCGGCGGCCGGGCTGCTGCCGTACGGGCCGCTCACGGTGGAGGGCATGGCGGCCGACATGGTGCCGTCGGCGGCCGCGCTGCCCCGGGGTGGGGCCTGGCTGTTCGTGGAGACGGGCGGTGACACACAGGCCGAGGCACGCGCGCGTGCGGAGACGATCGTGCGGGCCGCCGACGTCGTGGACGCGGTGGTCGTGACCGACCCGGCCGATCAGCGCGCCCTGTGGCGCATCCGCGAGGACGCCAGCGGTACGGCCACCCGGATGCCGGACGGCAGCGAGGCCTGGCCGGGCTGGGAGGACTGCGCGGTGCCGCCGGCCCGGCTGGGCGCGTATTTGCGGGACTTCAGGGGGCTGCTGGGCGAGCATGGGCTGCGCGGGACGCCGTATGGCCATTTCGGGGACGGCTGTATCCACGTCCGTATCGACTTCGATCTCCTCTCCGATGCGGGGATCGGCCGCTTCCGGCGCTTCTCGGAGGAGCTGGCCGAGATCGTCGTGGCGCACGGTGGTTCGCTGTCGGGGGAGCACGGGGACGGGCAGGCGCGGGCGGAGCTGCTGCCGAAGATGTACGGCGAGGAGATGGTGGGGCTCTTCGAGCGGGCGAAGGGGGTCTGGGACCCGGACGACCTGCTCAACCCCGGGATGCTGGTGCGCCCGGCGCCGCTGGACTCCAACCTCCGCTTCTCCGTCCTGCCGCGCAAACCGGTGGACGTCGTGTTCGGCTACCCGTCCGACGGTGGCGACTTCTCGGCGGCGGTACGGCGGTGCGTGGGGGTCGCCAAATGCCGTACGACATCGGCGTCCGGGTCCGCCGTCATGTGCCCGTCCTTCCGCGTGACCGGCAAGGAACAGCACTCCACGCGCGGGCGTGCCCGGCTGCTGCACGAGATGCTGGCGGGCGAGCTGGTGACCGACGGCTGGCGCTCCGAGGAGGTCCGGGACGCGCTGGATCTGTGCCTGTCCTGCAAGGGATGCCGGTCGGACTGTCCGGTCGAGGTGGACATGGCCACGTACAAGGCGGAGTTCCTGCACCACCACTACGCGGGGCGGCGTCGCCCGGCCGCGCACTACAGCATGGGGTGGCTGCCGGTGTGGCTGCGGACGGTGGCGCGTACGCGCACGGCATGGCTGGTCAATGCCCTTGCTTCCCTGCGGCCGTTGGCCCGGATCGCGAAACGGCTGGGCGGGCTCGCGCCCGAACGGGAGATTCCGCGGCTGGCGACGGAGACGTTCAGCCGGTGGTGGGGGCGGCGGGTCGAGGAGCGGGCCGGACGGATCCTGAGGCCCGTACGGGAAGGGGACGCCTCCTTCGGCGACGGCCTCCACACGGTCGCCCTGCTCTGGCCGGACACCTTCACCGAGCATCTGTCGCCGACGGTGGGACAGGCGGCCGTACGGGTCCTGGAGGCGGCGGGGATCTCGGCGGTGCCGCCGCCGACGAGGACGATGGCGGGGCGCAGGGGGCGGGTCTGCTGCGGGCTGACGTATGTGTCGACGGGCCAACTGGACCGGGCGCGGCGAATGTTGGGCCGTACGCTCGACCTCCTGGAGCCGTTGCTGGACCGGCCGGTACCGGTCATCGTCCTGGAACCCAGCTGCGCGGCAGCCCTGCGCACCGACGTCCCGGAACTCCTCCCCGACGACCCCCGCGCCCGCCGCCTCGCCGACCGCGTCCTGACCTTCGCGGAGGCGCTGGAGCAGCTGGCGCCCGACTGGACGCCGCCCCGCGTGGACCGTCCGGTGGTCGGGCAGACCCATTGCCACCAGCACGCGGTGCTGGGTGACGCGGCGGATCGGCGGTTGCGTCAATTGGCTGGCTTGGAGGGTGAGTTGAGCGGAGGCTGTTGCGGTCTCGCTGGCAACTTCGGCTTCGAGAAGGGGCACTTCGGGGTGTCGGTGGCGTGCGCGGAGGAGCAGTTGGTGCCGGCGGTGCGGGACGCGGGCGAGGGGGCGGTGGTACTGGCCGACGGCTTCTCCTGCCGGACGCAGTTGGGGGAGGTGGCGGGGGTCCGGGGGAGGCATGTGGCGGAGGTGCTGGCGGAGGTGCTGGCGGAGGGGCTGGGCGCCTGATCCGGACCACGCCGACGCTCCGCAGGCCCTGACACGCGCCGCTCAGCCTCGCACGGGTCGCGCGTCTCGTCATGAAAGACAGTGGCATAACGAGTTCACACGCCTGACGAAGTCCACTACCCTGGACTGAGCAGTGCATCATGCTGAACGAAATGACGAACGAACCCTGAGCTGACCTCTGGAAGGCCCCGTGAGCACCCCCAGCGCCGCCGCCCCGTCCGACCCGACCTCGGTTGCCGCTCCCATGACGGATCATGGGCCCGCTCCGGCGGGTGCCCCGCGCCGCTGGGGTTCCCTGGGCTCCATCGGCCTGGTGCTGTCCGCGGGCATCTCCGTGCAGTTCGGCGGCGCCCTCGCGGCGAGCCTGATGCCGCGGGCCGGGGCGTCCGGGGTGGTGACCCTGCGGCTGGTGGCCGCCGCGCTGGTCCTGCTCGTCGTCTGCAGGCCGCGGCTGCGCGGGTACACGCGTGCGGACTGGGGCACGGTCGTCGTCTTCGGCATCACGATGGCCGGGATGAACGGGCTCTTCTACCAGTCCATCGACCGCATCCCCCTGGGCCCGGCGGTCGCCCTGGAAGTCCTGGGCCCCCTGGCGCTCTCGGTCGCCGCCTCCCGCCGGGCGGTCAACCTCGTCTGGGCGGCTCTCGCCCTCGCCGGTGTCTTCCTCCTCAGCGGCGGAGGCTTCGGCGGCCTCGACCCCGTCGGTGTCCTGTTCGCCCTGGGTGCCGGCGCCATGTGGGCGGCGTACATCGTCTTCAGCGCCCGTACGGGGCGCCGCTTCCCGCAGGCCGACGGGCTCGCCCTCGCCATGGTGGTCGCCGCGCTGGTGTTCCTCCCGCTGGGCATCGCCCAATCCGGCGCGAAGCTCCTCGACCCCACGACGATCGCCCTCGGCTCGGCGGTGGCGGTCCTCTCCTCCGTCCTCCCCTACACCCTCGAACTCGTCGCCCTGCGCCGTCTCCCCGCCTCCACCTTCGCGATCATGATGAGCCTGGAACCGGCCATCGCCGCGACGGCGGGCTTCCTCATCCTCCACCAGGCCCTCTCCGCCACCGAGGCCGCCGCGATCGCCCTGGTCATCGCGGCCAGCATGGGGGCGGTACGGACGCAGGTGGGGCGGGGGAACGTGAAGGGGCTGGAGGCGCACTGACCTGGGGCTGTTCTGAGGCCGACCCGAATCGGGTCTGAATCCGGCCGCTAACAATGCAAGCACGCTTGCTTGTTTCTCGGCGCGCTGCCATCCTCGCCCCATGGCCGACCCCACGCCCGTCATCGACGATCTGTGCGCCGAGAGCGACGAACTCGACTCGCTCGTGGCCGAGTTGAGCCCGGAGCAGTGGAAGCTCGCGACCCCCGCCTCCGGCTGGACCGTCGCTCACCAGATCGCCCACCTCGCCTGGACCGACCACGCCGCCCTGCTGGCGGTGACCGATCAGGACGCCTTCTCCCGCGAGGTCGAGAAGGCGCTGGCCGCGCCCGGCGACTTCGTGGACAACGGGGCGGAGGAGGGTGCCGGGAAGCCGCCCGCGCGGCTGCTCGCGTACTGGCGCGCGGGACGTGAGGACCTGGCCGACGCCCTGCGGACCGCCCCCGAAGGCGCCCGCTTCCCCTGGTACGGCCCGCCCATGTCCACCGCCTCCATGGCCACCGCCCGCCTCATGGAGACCTGGGCCCACGGCCTGGACGTGGCGGACGCACTCGGCGTGACCCGCACCCCCACCGACCGGCTGAGCCACATCGCCCGTCTCGGCGTCCGGACCCGCGACTACTCCTTCGGCGTGCACGGCCTGACCCCGCCCTTCGAGGAGTTCCGCGTCGAACTCGCCGCCCCTTCGGGTGAGTTGTGGGTCTACGGCCCCGAGAACGCCACCGACCGCGTCACCGGCCCCGCCCTCGACTTCTGCCTCCTGGTCACCCAGCGCGCCCACCGCGTCGACCTCGCCGTACGGGCCGAGGGCCCCGACGCCGACCGCTGGCTGGACATCGCCCAAGCCTTCGCGGGCCCGCCCGGCACCGGACGCCCGCCGAAGGGAGCCGGGGCGTGACCCTCCGTATCGGCAACGCCTCCGGCTTCTACGGCGACCGGTTCGACGCCCTGCGCGAGATGCTCACCGGCGGCGAACTCGACGTCCTCACCGGCGACTACCTCGCCGAACTGACCATGCTCATCCTGGGAAGGGACCGGCTGAAGGACCCGAGCGCCGGTTACGCCCGCACCTTCCTGCGCCAGCTCGAGGAATCCCTCGGTCTCGCCCACGAGCGGGGCGTCAAGCTCGTGACCAACGCGGGCGGCCTCAACCCCGCCGGACTCGCCGACCGCGTGAGGGACTTGGCCGACCGGCTCGGCATCCCCGTCCGCGTCGCCCACGTCGAGGGCGACGACCTCACCGCACAGCACCCCGGCAGCCTCGCCGCCCACGCCTACCTCGGCGGCTTCGGCATCGCGGCCTGTCTGCGGGAGGGCGCCGACATCGTGGTCACCGGGCGCGTGACGGACGCGGCGCTGGTCACCGGGCCCGCCGCCGCGCACTTCAGGTGGGGGCCCAGGGAGTACGACAGGCTGGCGGGGGCCGTCGTCGCCGGGCATGTGCTGGAGTGCGGGACGCAGGCGACCGGCGGGAACTACTCGTTCTTCCAGGAGGGGGACGTCCGACGCCCCGGCTTCCCCCTCGCCGAGCTCCACGAGGACGGCACGGCGGTCATCACCAAGCACCCCGGCACCGGCGGCTTCGTCGACGTCGGCACGGTGACCGCGCAGCTCCTGTACGAGACGGGCGGCGCCCGGTACGCCGGGCCGGACGTCACCGCCCGCCTCGACACGGTCCGCCTCACCCAGGACGGCCCCGACCGCGTCCGCATCGACGGCGTCCACGGCGAACCCCCGCCCCCCACCCTCAAGGTCGGCCTCAACCGGCTCGGCGGCTTCCGCAACGAGGTCGCCTTCGTGCTGACCGGGCTCGACATCGAGGCCAAGGCGGCCTTGGTGCGGCAGCAGATGGACCCCGTACTCGCCAAAGCCGCCGACGTCCGCTGGGACCTGGCCCGCACCGACCACCCCGACGCCGACACCGAGGAGACCGCGAGCGCGCTGCTGCGGCTCGTCGTACGGGACCCGGACCAGGAGGCCGTGGGGCGGGTGCTCAGCGGGGCCGCCATCGAGCTCGCGCTCGCGAGCTACCCCGGCTTCCATGTGCTCGCCCCACCTGGAAAGGGCGCCCCTTATGGGGTCTTCGAGGATGTGTACGTCCCCCATGGCGCCGTCCCCCATGTGGCGGTCCTCTATGACGGACGGCGGGTTCCTGTGGCACCGGCCCAGGACACCGTCGTACTCGAAGAAGTGCCGGAGCCGCCCCTGCCCGAGCCCCTCCCTCCGGGGCCCGTGCGCCGTGCTCCTCTCGGCCTCGTCGCCGGCGCCCGCAGCGGCGACAAGGGCGGGAACGCGAACGTCGGGGTGTGGGCGCGTACGGACGACGCCTGGCGGTGGCTGGCGCACGAGCTGACGGTGGACCGATTTCAGCAACTGATCCCGGAAAGCCGGCAGCTGACCGTCACCCGGCACCTCCTCCCCGGCCTCCGCGCCCTCAACTTCGTCGTCGAGGGCATCCTCGGCGCCGGCGTCGCCGCCCAGCACCGCTTCGACCCGCAGGCCAAAGCCCTCGGCGAATGGCTGCGCTCCCGCCACCTGGACATCCCGGAGGCCCTCCTGTGACGGTTCTCAGCACGGCCCTCGACCTCGACGGCGCGGACTACCGGGCGAACCGCGAGACCATGCTCGCCAAGCTCGCCGACCTGGACGCCGAGCACGCGAAGGCGCTCGCCGGGGGCGGCCCGAAGTACGTCGAACGGCATCGCAAACGCGGCAAACTCCTCGCCCGCGAACGCATCGAGCTGCTCCTCGACCCCGACACGCCCTTCCTGGAGCTGTCGCCGCTGGCCGCCTGGGGCAGCGACTACACGGTCGGCGCCTCCCTCGTCACCGGCATCGGGGTCGTCGAGGGCGTGGAGTGCCTGATCACCGCCAACGACCCGACCGTGCGCGGGGGCGCCAGCAACCCCTGGAGCCTGAAGAAGGCCCTGCGCGCGAACGACATCGCGCTCGCCAACCGGCTGCCGTGCATCAACCTCGTCGAGTCCGGCGGCGCCGATCTCCCGTCCCAGAAGGAGATCTTCATCCCGGGCGGAGCCATCTTCCGCGACCTCACCCGGCTCTCCGCCGCCGGAATCCCGACCCTCGCCGTCGTCTTCGGGAACTCGACCGCGGGCGGCGCGTACGTCCCCGGCATGTCCGACCACGTGATCATGGTCAAGGAGCGCGCGAAAGTGTTCCTCGGCGGCCCGCCCCTGGTGAAGATGGCCACTGGCGAGGAGAGCGACGACGAGTCCCTGGGCGGCGCCGAGATGCACGCGCGCGTGTCGGGTCTCGCGGACTACTTCGCCGTGGACGAGCAGGACGCGCTCCGGCAGGCGCGACGCGTCGTCGCCCGGCTCAACCACCGCAAGACGTACGGCGATCCGGGCCCGGCCGAGCCGCCGAAGTACGACGCGGACGAGCTGCTGGGCATCGTCCCCGGCGACCTGCGCACCCCCTTCGACCCGCGCGAGGTGATCGCCCGGATCGTCGACGCCTCCGACTTCGACGAGTTCAAGCCGCTGTACGGGACCAGCCTCGTCACCGGCTGGGCGACGCTCCACGGCTATCCCATCGGAGTGCTGGCCAACGCCCAAGGGGTCCTCTTCAGCGAGGAGTCCCAGAAGGCCGCCCAGTTCATCCAGCTCGCCAACCAGCGCGACATCCCGCTGCTGTTCCTGCACAACACCACCGGCTACATGGTCGGCAAGGAGTACGAGCAGGGCGGCATCATCAAGCACGGCGCGATGATGATCAACGCGGTCAGCAACTCGACGGTGCCGCATCTGTCCGTGCTCATGGGAGCCTCGTACGGCGCCGGGCACTACGGCATGTGCGGCCGCGCCTACGACCCCCGCTTCCTCTTCGCCTGGCCCAGCGCCAAGTCCGCCGTCATGGGCCCGCAGCAGCTCGCCGGCGTGCTGTCGATCGTCGCCCGCCAGTCGGCCGCCGCGAAGGGACAGCCGTACGACGAAGAGGGCGACGCGGCGCTGCGGGCGATGGTGGAGCAGCAGATCGAGTCCGAGTCCCTGCCCATGTTCCTGTCCGGGCGGCTGTACGACGACGGCGTCATCGACCCGCGCGACACCCGCACCGTCCTCGGCCTGTGCCTGTCGGCCGTCCACACCGCCCCCTACGAGGGCGCGCGCGGTGGCTTCGGCGTCTTCCGGATGTGACGGATATGAGGGATCACATGATTGGGACTGTGCTCGTCGCCAACCGGGGCGAGATCGCCTGCCGGGTCTTCCGCACCTGCCGTGAGTTGGGAATCCGGACCGTCGCCGTGCATTCCGACGCCGACGAAAACGCCCTCCACGCGCGCGTGGCCGACACGGCGGTACGGCTGCCGGGGGCGGCGCCCTCCGACACGTATCTGCGCGGCGACCTGATCGTGAAGGCCGCACTCGCGGCAGGCGCGGACGCCGTGCACCCCGGCTACGGCTTCCTCTCCGAGAACCCCGGCTTCGCCCGCGCGGTCATCGACGCGGGCCTCACCTGGATCGGCCCGCCCCCGGAAGCGATCGAGGCGATGGCGTCCAAGACGCGCGCCAAGGAACTCATGGGCATGGCGCCCCTGCACGAGGTCACCGAGGCGGACCTGCCCGTGCTGGTGAAGGCGGCGGCGGGCGGCGGGGGCCGCGGCATGCGTGTGGTCCGCAGCCTCGAGGACCTGCCCGCGCAGTTGGAGGGCGCCCGCGCCGAGGCCCACAGCGCCTTCGGCGACGGCGAAGTCTTCATCGAGCCCTACGTGGAGGACGGCCGGCACGTCGAGGTGCAGATCCTCGCCGACACACACGGCACCGTGTGGGCGCTCGGCACCCGCGACTGCTCCCTCCAACGACGCCACCAGAAGGTGATCGAGGAGGCCCCGGCACCGGGTTTGAAACCCGAACTGACCAACTCCTTGTACGAGATGGCCGTACGCGCCGCCCGAGCCGTCGACTACGTGGGCGCCGGCACCGTCGAGTTCCTCGTCGCCGCCGACACACCGCACTTCCTGGAGATGAACACCCGCCTCCAGGTCGAACACCCCGTCACGGAAGCCGTGTACGGCATCGACCTCGTCGCCCTCCAACTCCGCGTCGCCGAAGGCCACGCCCTCGACACCGACCCCCCACGCGCGCGTGGCCACGCCGTCGAAGCCCGCCTGTACGCCGAGGACCCGGCCCGCGACTGGGCCCCGCAGACCGGCACCCTGCACCGCCTCGCCGTCCCCGACGGCATCCGCCTGGACACCGGCTACACCGACGGCGACACCATCGGCGTCCACTACGACCCCATGCTCGCCAAGGCCGTCGCCCACGCCCCCACGCGCGCGGAGGCCATCCGCACACTCGCCGGCGCCCTCGAACGCGCCGCCGTCCACGGCCCACCCACCAACCGCGACCTCCTCGTCCGCTCCCTGCGGCACAAGGAGTTCACCACCGCCCGCATGGACACCGGGTTCTACGACCGCCACCTCCCCGAACTCACCACCCCCACCCCCGACCCCCACGCCCCCCTCGCCGCAGCCCTCGCCGACGCCCACGGCGCCTCCCGCTTCGGCGGCTGGCGCAACGTGCCCTCCCAGCCCCACACCAAGCGGTACGAGATGGCAGGCGAGGAACACGAGGTCCACTACCGGCACGCGCGCGTGGGCCTGGAGGCGGACGGCGTACGCGTCGTCCACGCCGACGCGCGTCTGGTCGTACTCGAAACGGACGGCGTACAGCGCAAGTTCGAGGTGACGCGCTACGGCGACGACATCTTCGTCAACACCACCGCCCTCAAGGCCCTGCCCCGCTTCCCCGACGCGACGACCCAGCACGCACCCGGGTCGCTTCTGGCCCCCATGCCGGGAACGGTGGTCCGCGTGGCGGACGGGCTGGCCGTAGGAGCGGCTGTACGGGCCGGAGAGCCGCTTCTGTGGCTGGAGGCGATGAAGATGGAACACCGCGTGTCCGCGCCGACGACAGGAACGCTCAGCGCCTTGGACGTAGTACCTGGACAACAGGTAACGGTCGGCCAATTGCTGGCGGTAGTGCGAGAAACCTAAGGGGCGCGGGGAACTGCGCGACCAGCCACACACAACCCGCACCCGGAAGGAGCCCTCATGCTCCCCACTCTCGAATCCGAAGAACACAAAGCCCTACGAGAAGCCGTAGCCGCCCTCGGCAAACGCCACGGCCGCACCTACACCCGAGAAGACCTCTGGTCCGACGCAGGCCAACTCGGCTACTTGGGCGTCAACCTCCCCGAGGGATACGGAGGCGGAGGCGGCGGCATAACCGAACTCTCCATCGTCCTCGAAGAGCTCGGCGCCGCAGGCTGCCCCCTCCTCATGATGATCGTCTCCCCGGCGATCTGCGGCACAGTCATCGCCCGCTTCGGCACTGAGGCCCAAAAACGCGAATGGCTCCCCGCACTGGCGAACGGCACCCGGACGATGGCGTTCGGCATCACCGAACCAGACGCCGGCTCCAACAGCCACCGCATCACCACCACAGCCCGCCGCGACGGCGCGGACTGGCTCCTCACCGGCCGCAAGGTCTTTATCTCCGGCGTGGACATCGCCGAAGCGACCCTCATCGTCGGCCGCACCGAAGACGCCCGCACCGGCAACCTCAAACCCTGCCTGTTCATCGTTCCGAGAGACGCCGAAGGCTTCCAACGACGGCAGATCGACATGGAACTCAACGCTGCCGAGAAGCAGTTCGAGCTGACCCTCGACGACGTACGACTCCCCGCCGACGCCCTGGTCGGCGACGAGGACGCAGGCCTCCTCCAGCTCTTCGCCGGTCTCAACCCCGAACGCATCATGACCGCCGCCTTCGCGATCGGCATGGGCCGCTACGCCCTCGCCCAAGCCGTCACCTACGCGCGCGAACGCACCGTCTGGAAGACCCCCATCGGCGCCCACCAGGCGATCGCGCACCCCCTCGCCCAGTCGCACATCGAACTCGAACTCGCCCGCCTGATGATGCAGAAGGCGGCCCACCTGTACGACGCCGGAGACGACACCGGCGCGGGCGAAGCCGCCAACATGGCCAAATACGCGGCCGGAGAGGCCTGCGTGAAAGCCGTCGACCAGGCCGTGCACACCCTCGGCGGAAACGGCCTCACCCGGGAATTCGGCCTCGCCTCGCTGATAACGGCGGCGCGCGTGTCTCGTATTGCCCCAGTGAGCCGGGAGATGATTCTCAACTACGTCTCCCACCAGACCCTGGGCCTGCCCAAGTCGTACTAGGCCGTCTTGGAGGAACGATGTTCCGCAGCGAGTACGCAGACGTCCCGCCCGTCGAACTCCCCATCCACGAAGCAGTGCTGGGCCGGGCCGCCGAGTTCGGCGAGATACCCGCGCTGATCGACGGCACCAACGGCATGACCCTCACGTACGCGCAGGTGGACCAGTTCCACCGGCGTGTCGCCGCCGCGCTGGCCGAGGCGGGCGTCCGCAAGGGCGACGTGCTCGCCCTGCACAGCCCGAACACCGTCGCCTTCCCGACCGCGTTCTACGCCGCCACGCGCGCGGGGGCATCCGTCACGACCGTGCACCCGCTGTCCACCGCCGAGGAGTTCGCCAAGCAGCTGCGCGACTCGGCCGCCCGCTGGATCATCACCGTCTCACCGCTCCTGGAGACCGCCCGCAGGGCCGCCGAACTCGCGGGCGGCGTCGAGGAGATCTTCGTCTGCGACAGCGCGCCAGGACACCGCTCCCTCATCGACATGCTCGGCTCGACCGCCCCCGAACCGCGGATCGACATCGACCCCGTGGAGGACGTCGCGGCCCTCCCGTACTCCTCGGGCACCACCGGCACCCCCAAAGGCGTGATGCTCACGCACCGCCAGATCGCCACCAACCTCGCCCAGCTCGAACCCCTCATGAGCGCGGGCCCCGGCGACCGCATCCTCGCCGTCCTGCCCTTCTTCCACATCTACGGGCTCACCGCGCTGATGAACGCGCCCCTGCGACTGGGCGCCACCGTCGTCGTCCTGCCCCGCTTCGACCTGGAGACCTTCCTCGCCGCCATCCAGAACCACCGCATCACCGGCCTGTACGTCGCCCCGCCGATCGTCCTCGCCCTCGCCAAGCACCCACTCGTCGCCGAGTACGACCTGTCGTCACTGAAATACATCGTCTGCGCCGCCGCCCCGCTCGACGCCCAGCTCGCCGCGGCCTGCTCCCGGCGCCTGAACCTGCCGCCGGTCGGCCAGGCGTACGGCATGACGGAACTGTCGCCCGGCACCCACGTCGTCCCCCTGAACGCCATGCACGACGCGCCCCCCGGCACCGTCGGCAAACTCATCGCCGGCACCGAGATGCGCATCGTCTCCCTCGACGACCCCGACAAGGACGTCGGCGTCGGCGAACCCGGCGAAATCCTCATCCGCGGACCCCAGATCATGAAGGGCTACCTGGGCCGCCCCGACGACACCGCCGCGATGATCGACACCGACGGCTGGCTGCACACCGGAGACGTCGGCCATGTCGACGCCGACGGCTGGCTGTTCGTCGTCGACCGCGTCAAGGAACTCATCAAATACAAGGGCTTCCAAGTGGCCCCCGCCGAACTCGAAGCCCTCCTCCTCACCCACCCCGGCATCGCCGACGCCGCCGTCATCGGCGCCTACAACGACGAGGGCAACGAAGTCCCCCACGCCTACGTGGTCCGCCAGCCCACCGCCACCGACCTCTCCGAAGGAGAGGTCATGATGTACGTCGCCGAACGCGTCGCCCCCTACAAGCGCGTCCGACACGTCACCTTCATCGACGGCGTACCCCGCGCCGCCTCCGGGAAGATCCTGCGCCGGGAACTCAGGGAGCGCACGTGACGTTGATCAGCCGCACGCGCGCGCGTGGCATCGAAACGATCGGCCTCGACTCCCCGCACAACCGCAACGCCCTGTCGGCGGCCCTCGTCGGCGAACTCGCGGACACGCTCACCGACTGCGGCAAGGACGGCGACATCCGCGCGATCGTCCTCACCCACACCGGCAACACCTTCAGCGCGGGCGCCGACCTGCGCGACCCACCACCCCCCGACGCACTCGTCGGCCTGCTCCGGCAGATCGTCGAACTGCCCAAACCCGTCGTCGCCCGCGTCACCGGACACGTCCGCGCGGGCGGCCTCGGACTCCTCGGCGCCTGCGACATCGCCGCCGCCTCGCACGAGGCGAGCTTCGCCTTCACCGAGGTACGGATCGGCGTGGCCCCCGCAGTCATCACCCTCCCGCTCCTGCCCCGCACCGACCCCCGCGCCCTCGCCCGCTACTACCTCACCGGCGAACGCTTCGACGCCGCCGAGGCGGCCCGCATCGGCCTGCTGACCGCATCCGGCGACGACGCCGACGCCGTACTGGAACCCGTCCTCGACGGACTGCGCCGCGCTTCACCACAGGCCCTGGCCGAGACGAAACAGCTGCTCACAGCTAGGGTGCTGGAAGCCTTCGACCGGGACGCGGCCGACCTCACCGCGCTCTCGGCCCGGCTGTTCGCCTCCGCCGACGCCCGCGAGGGCATGACGGCCTTCCTAGAACGACGGGAACCGCCATGGGTGCTGTGAGCACGTTCGACCGTGCACCCAAACAGGACCGCAGCCGAGCCACCCGGCAACGGCTCCTCGAAGCCGCCGTGGCCTGCCTCGCCGAACACGGCTGGGCAGGCTCCACCGTTTCCGTCGTCGCCGAACGCGCCGGCGTCTCCCGCGGCGCCGCCCAACACCACTTCCCGACCCGCGAGGACCTCTTCACGGCGGCGGTCGAATACGTCGCCGAGGAACGCTCGACGGCGCTGCGGGCGCTGTTCCCTCAGGGCGCGGCGGAGGACCGCCGGGCCGTGGTGACGGCCTTGGTCGACCTCTACACGGGCCCACTGTTCCGCGCCGCCCTCCACCTGTGGGTAGCCGCCTCCAACGAAGCGCAGCTCCGCCCCCGCGTCACCGAACTCGAAGCCCGCGTCGGCCGCGAGACCCACCACATCGCCGTCGACCTCCTCGGCGCCGACGAATCCCACCCCGGCGTCCGCGAAACCGTCCAAGGCCTCCTCGACATGGCCCGCGGCCTAGGCCTCGCCAACCTCCTCACCGACGACGAACCCCGCCGCGAACGCGTGGTGGCACAGTGGGCGGCACTGCTGGACGAGACGCTGGGCTGAGGGCGTTGTCAGTGGCACGGCTTACGGTTCGGGCATGGGAGACACATTCCAGACGATCGTCGACCTGGACGCGAGCCCGCACGACGCGGCACGCCTGGCGGCGCCCGTGGTCGAGTGGCTCGTGGCCGAGGGCATCGTGCTCGCCACGGCGGAACCGGGCTGGGCCCTGGAAGACCATCCGGCCCACCCGCCCGGCCCGAACTGGTCGAAGGCCGTCGCCGATGCCCGCTGGGGCGACCCGGAGGGCCTCGCCGTGCACACCGAACGCCACGTCTTCTACAGCCTCGGCGAACGCGGCCCGGACGCGGTGACGTGTCCGCGCTGCGGGCAAACCACCGCTGTGGAGGGTGACGTCTCGTCCCGCATCAGCACCGCCGCCGAAGCCTGGCACAAGACGGGCAGCGCCGACGTCGACTGCCCCGCCTGCGCCGAGTCCGTCCCCCTCTCCGCATGGAGGTGGACCGACAACTCCCTTGCCTTCGCCCATCTCGGCTTCCAGTTCTGGAACTGGCCCGCACTCTCCGAGGACTTCCGCGCACGCATAGCCGAGTTCCTCGAAGGGCACAGTACGGCGTACCTCCACGGCAAGGTCTGACCGCGACCGACCTCAGGGACTCAGCCGCTCCACCCGCCAGCTCCCGTCCGGCTCCGCCACATACCGCAACCGGTCATGCAGCCGGTTCTCCCGGCCCTGCCAGAACTCCACCGACTGCGGAGCCACCCGGAAACCACCCCAGTGCGGCGGCACCGGCACCTGCTCGCCCTCCGGATAGCGGGCCGCCAACTCGGCGTACGAGGCGTCGAGATCGGCACGTGTGGCGATCACCGAGGACTGGGCGCTGGCCCACGCCCCGAGCTGCGAACCATGCGGCCGGGTACGGAAATAGGCGGCCGTCTCATCACGGCCGGTACGCCGTGCCACCCCGGACACGATCACCTGCCGGGCCATCGGATGCCACGGGAACAGCAGCGACACGTACGGGTTCTCGGACAGATCACGGCCCTTGCGGGAGTCGTAATTGGTGTAGAAGACAAAACCCTGCTCGTCGAACTGCTTCAACAGCACCGTACGAGAACTGGGCCGCCCCTCACCGTCCGCCGTCGAAACGACCATCGCGTTCGGCTCGAACAGATGGGCCTGCGCCGCGGCCTGCCGGAACCAGCGCGCGAACTGCTCCACCGGCGTGCCGGCCAGATCGGACTCGGCCAGACCCTCGGCCCGGTACTGCTTGCGCATCAACGCGGGATCAAGGGGGACGGGGACGGCGGACACGGCGTCACGATCGTTCACGCGGTCATCTTGCCGTATCCGCACGCCCCGTTCGCCACGGTGTCCTTCATCACTGAGTGGCACTGAGTGCCGCGAACCCTCCCCAAGGGTGACACTCGGAGATATCGTTCAGATGCCGTTCCGGTTGGGTGACCGCCGACCGCACGGGGCATCACAGGGATGACGCCCAGGACCGCGAGTCTCCGCAGCGCACCGACCGCGGATCCACCGGGCACGCAGCAGCAGACCTCACCCATCAAAGAACTCTCGCAACACCATCCCCACAAGCCACACCACACGTCGCACACATCACGAGGAGCCGCCTGATGTCCGACTTCGTACCCGGACTCGAGGGAGTCGTCGCGTTCGAGACGGAGATCGCCGAACCGGATAAGGAGGGCGGCGCACTCCGGTACCGGGGCGTCGACATCGAGGACCTGGTCGGCCACGTCTCGTTCGGCAACGTCTGGGGCCTGCTCGTCGACGGCGCCTTCAACCCCGGCCTGCCGCCCGCCGAACCCTTCCCGATCCCCGTGCACTCCGGCGACATCCGCGTCGACGTCCAGTCCGCACTCGCCATGCTCGCCCCCGTCTGGGGCCTGAAACCACTGCTCGACATCGACTCCGCCCAGGCCCGCGAGGACCTCGCCCGCGCCGCCGTCATGGCCCTGTCCTACGTCGCCCAGTCCGCCCGCGGCCAGGGTCGGCCCATGGTCCCGCAGCGCGAGATCGACAAGGCCAACTCCATCACCGAACGCTTCATGATCCGCTGGCGCGGCGAGCCCGACCCCAAGCACGTAGCCGCCGTCGACGCCTACTGGACCAGCGCGGCCGAACACGGCATGAACGCCTCCACCTTCACCGCCCGCGTCATCGCCTCCACCGGAGCCGACGTCGCCGCCGCCCTCTCCGGCGCCGTAGGAGCCATGTCCGGCCCCCTGCACGGCGGCGCCCCCTCCCGCGTCCTCGGCATGATCGAGGAGATCGAGCGCACCGGCGACGCCGAGGCCTACGTCAAACAAGCCCTCGACAAGGGCGAACGCCTCATGGGCTTCGGCCACCGCGTCTACCGCGCCGAAGACCCCCGCGCCCGAGTCCTCCGCCGCACCGCCCGCGAACTGGGCGCCCCCCGCTTCGAGGTCGCCGAAGCCCTGGAGAAGGCGGCCCTGGCGGAGCTGCACAGCCGCCGCCCGGACCGCGTCCTGGCCACGAACGTCGAATTCTGGGCCGCCATCGTCCTCGACTTCGCCGAGGTCCCGGCCCACATGTTCACCTCCATGTTCACCTGCGCCCGCACGGCCGGCTGGTCCGCCCACATCCTGGAGCAGAAACGCACGGGCCGCCTGGTCCGCCCCTCCGCCCGCTACGTCGGCCCCGGCTCCCGGAACCCGCGCGAGATCGAGGGCTACGGCGACATCGCGCACTGAGTTGGTAGTCCCCACACGCAGACGACCCGCGAGCTCTGGTCCCTCCGCCTGACGGCGGAGAAGCCGGCCGGACGTACCGGCGAGCTCGCGGGTCGGGTGACTGCTGGGATTGGGCCGGCTGCGTGCTTCTTACGCACGCTGGTCCGGCACCGCACTGGGTGTGGTGGCGGGCCGCTAGCCCGCAGTCACCTCACGCGTCCGGTATTCATACATCTGCCGAACCACCTCCCTTCTCGTGTGCCTCACACCCTAAGGATCCCCCTCCGGCGGCTTCAACCGGTTTTTCGAGATGTTGACGAACCGGCGGTCCTCTCGGGCAGCCACCTAGGATCTGCCCATGATCGCCGACCTTCAGTGCGTAGTCCTGGACTGCTCTGACCCTGCGGAACTCGCCGCGTTCTACCACTCACTGCTGGGCGGGACAGTCAACCAGCGGGACAAGCGGTGGGCGCTCGGCGACGGCTGGGCGACACTGCACGCGCCGTCCGGGCTCGTCCTTGCCTTCCAACGGGTGGCGGACTACCTGCCGCCGGTGTGGCCCGATCCTGCCCGGCCCCAGCAGTTCCACCTGGACTTCGGTGTCGCGGACCTGGACCGAGCCGGGGAGCAGGTGCTGGACCGTGGGGCGACGGTCTTGGACGGCGGTGCGGACGGGCGGAGCTGGCGTGTCTATGCCGATCCAGCTGGGCATCCGTTCTGCCTGGTCCGCCACTGAAGGATGGGTGCGGCACCCGTCCCAAAGAACAACGTCACGCAGCGACGGCCGTATTGACACCGCACTGGTCCAGACCGCACCGTGATCCGCAACACATCGCCGCCGCACGCCGCCACGGCCGCCCCCGAAGGGACCCCGCATGAGCGACAGCAAGCCGTCCGGTCAGTTCTTCGATGCCGCGATCGGGCTGTTGCAACGTGTGCGGGACGAGGAGGGCGGGACGATCACGGCGGCCGGGTCACTCCTCGCGGACACGGTCGTCGCCGATGGCCGGCTGTTCGCCTTCGGCGCCGGGCACTCCTCGCTGGCCGCGCAGGACGTCGTCTACCGCGCCGGCGGACTCGCGCTGATGAATCTGCTGGCCGTACCCGGCGTCGTAGGAGTCGATGTCGTCCCGGCCACCCTCGGCTCCGCGCTGGAAAGGGTCGACGGTCTCGCGAGCGCCGTGCTCGACACGTCGCCGGTCCGCGAGGGCGACGCCCTGGTGATCATCTCGCTGTCCGGCCGCAACGCGCTGCCCGTGGAGATGGCCATGAAGGCCCGTGCCCTGGGCGTGAAGGTGATCGGCGTGACCTCGGTGGCGTACGCGTCGGAGACGAAGTCCCGGCACTCCTCGGGGACGTATCTGAAGGACCACTGCGACATCGTCCTCGACTCGAAGATCGCCGTCGGTGACGCGGAACTCACCCTCGACACCGTCCCGGCGCCCTTCGCCCCGGCCTCCACGGTCGTCACATCGGCCCTGCTCCAGGCGGTGATGGCCGAAGCGGCCGCCGCGCTGGCCGCCCGCGGCGTCGAGCCTCCGCTGCTGCGCTCCGGCAACGTCGACGGGGGCCATGACTGGAACCGGCGGGTGATGGAGGAGTACGGGGACCGGATCTTCTATCGCCGTTAGCCGGAAGCGCCCGGCCCCAGCCTTTCACTCGTTACTCCGAACCTTCCGGCGGCCAGTCCCCGCGCACCGCCCCCGCCAGATCCAGCGCCCCAGCGATCCGTACGGCGACATCCTCCGCGTACGCCGCGT
Organism: Streptomyces sp. NBC_00457; assembly: GCF_036014015.1. Taxonomy (NCBI): domain Bacteria; kingdom Bacillati; phylum Actinomycetota; class Actinomycetes; order Kitasatosporales; family Streptomycetaceae; genus Streptomyces; species Streptomyces sp. NBC_00457. The sequence continues at coordinate 6,093,625 of NZ_CP107905.1, forward strand.
CGGGCCGTTCGAACGCGCTGCGTCCGGCCCCGCGCAGAAACGTCACGACGCCCAGCGTCCGCCCCCGGCTGCGCAGCACCGCGCACAGCGCGTGCACGGCGTCCGCCGGCCACTGCCGGGCCAGCGCCCAGGCGCGCGCCTGTTCGGCCGGTACGGTGCCGACGCTGGCCCGCACGGAGCCGCCTCGCTGAACGCACTGCAGGGCGGGGTGCCCCTCGCCGTAGCGGATGGGCAGGCCGGCCTGACCGGTGACCAGGCTGGGCCCGGGCGCGCCCGCGGGTGTGGTGGCGATGCGTACCAGTCGTACGGGCTCGGCGGTCTCGGCGTCGGTGATCGCGCCGCCCGCCGCGCGGTCGATCAGGGCGTGGTCGGCGAACCCCGCTAGCGCGAAGTCCAGGTGGACGACGGCGGCCTCGGCCGGGTCCTCGCACTCGGCGGCGGCCCGTGCGGCACGGTGGAGCTGATTGCTGCGGAACCGCAGCAACGACGCCTCCTGCTCGGCCTGCTTGGCCTCCGTGACGTCGTTGAACAGCCAGCCGACGCCGAGCGGTACCGGTTCCTCGGCGAGCGGGGAGGCCAGCCGTACGAAGCCACAGCGCCAGCAGCGCCGCTTCTCGCCCTCCGGCGTGCGTACGCCGACCCAGATCTCGGCGGGCGCGGGCGGCGCACCCTCGGCGAGGACATGGGTGAGGGCGCTCTCGAGCTCCTCGACGCCTTGGGAGAGCAGTTCACCGAGCGGTCTGCCGAGTACGGACGTACGCCCGATGCCCAGCGCGCGGGCCGCGTGCGCGTTCACCACGGCGGGCCGCAGGTCGGCGTCGACGAGGACGACGCCCCAGCTCGCGTCGTCGAAGAGGGCCTCGCTCAGCGCGATGGACCGCTCGAGGTCGATCTGCGTGTGCACCTCGCTGAAGGCGCAGTACAGACCGGCGGGCTTTCCGTCGGGGCCGCGGACGGCCGCGGACTGGGTCCGTACGAGGACCCGGCCGCCGTCCTTGGTGAGCAGCGCGAACTCATGGACCTGGCGTCCCGGCGCGTGCATGGCGGCCATCAGCCGGGACTCGACCTCGTCGGCGTCCGCCGGCCTTACGGCCCACCCGGCGAACCCGCGTCGGCCCACGGCCTCACTCGCGGTCCACCCGAGAATCCGCTCGGCCTCACGGTTCCAGTGCGTGACGACACCGTCGGCGTCGAAGGCGCACAGGGCCGCGTCCATGCCGTCAAGGAGCGCGGCCAGCAGATCGGAACCGCCCGAGCCCTCCGGACCTTCCCTTTCGGGCTCGTCCGGTCCCAGCTCGTCGGTGGTCCCACTACGCCTGGAAGCACTCACCTGGACCCCCTGCAGGCTGCGTCCGTACGTACGGCACGTCGGTTCGCTCACTAACAATCATTCAACTCGAACGTGACGCAGCACACATCGAGTTCCCGCAAGATTGAGAGAATCGTTGCACGCCGGAAACGCGACGTGAACCCCTCCTTACGGTCGGGAGGTGGCAAGCCGGAGGTCGATCCACAGGTCGTTCGCACCCGGCAGCACATACCTCTCCACCTCCACGAATCCGCGCGCCCCGGCAAACCGCACCCCGTCCTCGTTGACGGCCAGCACGCAGGTCTCGATCACGTCGGCACCCAGCACGCGCGCGTGGGCGAGCCCTTTCTCGTACAGAGCGTTCCCGATCCCGCGCCGCCGATACCGGGGCAGCACACGCGCGATCACCGTCGCGACGGCTTCCTCGCCCTCGGGCGGCCGCACGGTGGAGCACCCCACGAGTTCGTCGCCGAGATACGCGTTCTCCAGCCGGTAGCGGCCACCGCGCTCCCGTACCTCGTCGAGGTCCATGGCGGCGGGCGGCACGATCACGTTGTGCACGTACCGCCACTGCTCCAGCATGACGTCGCCGGACACCGGCTCCAGGCGGAGGTCAGACACCGTCGCCGTCCGTGCGTCGCGCGTAGACCTCGATCTCGAACTTCATCCGGGGATCGGCCAGCCCGCACACCATCATGGTCGCTGCCGGGAGGACCTCGCCGAAGTGGCGGCGCAGTACCGGCCAGCAGGGTTCGAAGTCGTCCCGCTCGGGCAGCAGGTACCGCACCCGGACGACATCGGCGAACGAGCACCCCGCCTCCGCCAGCGCCGCGCCCACGTTGCGCAGACACTGCTCGGCCTGTTCGACCACGTCGTCGGAGATCGTCATGGTGGCGTAGTTGTAGCCGGTCGTCCCGGACACATGCACCCACTCCCCGTCGACCACGGCCCGGGCATACCCGATCTGCTCCTCGAACACCGAACCGCTGAGTATCGCTCGCCGCTTGGTCATGTGCGGAACGCTAGGCGACCGTGTCCCGCCGCGTCGAGTACCAAGATCGCCGCTCCCCGCTGCGCGCATGACACTCCCGTTCCGAGTCGCCGCACCCCCGGTTTCACCGGCACGGCACGCTTGTCAGTGGTATCCGGCAGAATTGACTCCAGGGCCAGCGCACAAGCCGGGAAGCTGTCGTGCTTCCGGCAGATCTCACGAGGGGCACGTATGTCCGGACTGATCGACACCACGGAGATGTATCTCCGCACCATCCTCGAGCTGGAGGAGGAAGGTGTGGTCCCCATGCGCGCCCGGATCGCCGAGCGGCTGGACCAGAGCGGGCCGACGGTCAGCCAGACCGTGGCGCGGATGGAGCGGGACGGACTGGTGTCCGTCGCCAGCGACCGGCACCTGGAGCTCACGGACGAGGGCCGCCGGCTGGCGACGCGCGTGATGCGCAAGCACCGCCTGGCGGAGTGCCTGCTCGTCGACGTGATCGGGCTGGAGTGGGAGCAGGTGCACGCCGAGGCGTGTCGCTGGGAGCACGTGATGAGCGAGGCCGTGGAGCGCCGCGTGCTCGAGCTGCTGCGCCACCCCACCGAGTCGCCGTACGGCAACCCGATCCCGGGCCTGGAGGAGCTGGGCGAGAAGGACGGCGCCGATCCGTTCCTGGACGAGGGCATGGTGTCGCTGGCCGACCTGGACCCGGGGACGGAAGGCAAGACGGTCGTGGTGCGCCGTATCGGCGAGCCGATCCAGACGGACGCACAGCTGATGTACACGCTGCGCCGCGCGGGCGTGCAGCCCGGCTCGGTGGTGAGCGTGACGGAGTCGGCCGGCGGGGTGCTGGTGGGCAGTGGCGGCGAGGCGGCCGAGCTGGAGTCGGACGTCGCCTCTCACGTGTTCGTCGCCAAGCGCTGACCGGGCGCCGGGAGTCGGCAACTTCCGGGGCCGGAGGGGCAGTTGCGGCGCCGCGTTGGTTTCGTCGATTCCGGAATTCACCGCGCCGAATTGCAGCGCTCGGACGGATCACGTGCGAGGCTGTCGCGTGAGGCATATGACCTGAGGGATTCTTGGCCGTGGTGCGACAGCGATGTCGTCCGGCCGGGGAGGGGGCGGGGAGGATGTGCCGTAGACGTGGAGAGGGCCCCGGCGCCGTGTGGCGCCGGGGCCTGTCCTCCCCTGTGCTGACCCGGAGCCCCGAGCTCTCAGGGTCATTCCCCTCGGACCGCTTTCCCCGAGCGGTCCGCCTCCCGCAGAAGATCTCCCCTCGCCGCGGGCGGTCAATCCCTGACCGAGGTCACTCGTACGAGGGGTGTTACCGGCAGACCCCGCATCTTCGAATGTGTATTCGATAGCCTGAGGGTGACACGGCATGTGGAACCTGCGCTTCACCAGTAGGCGCGGCATGTCGGCAAACGAGCGAGGGCCCTGACCGGCCCCGGCAGAGAGTGGTACCACGGCAGGCAGGACACGGTTCACAGGACCGGCCGGCTCGAGCGGGAGCGGGAGCGAGCGGTCCGAGCGGAGCTAGGGGGGTGCCAGGATCCATGGCGCGACGCATCGACGTGACCGGGGCGGGCGGCGTACGCCTGGCGGCCTGGGAGTTCGGCGACCCTCCCAAGCCCGACCCGGCGAGCGAGACGACCGGACACACCGACCGTGCGACACCGCACCAGCCGCCCGGCCCCGGCGAACAGGACCGCTGCTCCGGCGTGCTGTTACTTCACGGCCTGATGGGCCGCGCCTCGCACTGGGCCTCCACCGCCCGCTGGCTCTCCGGACGCCATCGCGCCGTCGCGCTCGACCAGCGCGGCCACGGCCAGAGCGACAAGCCCCCGCAGGCCTCCTTCACCCGCGAGGCCTATGTCGAGGACGCCGAGGCCGCCCTCGAACAGCTCGGCCTCGGCCCGGCCGTCCTCATCGGCCACGCGATGGGCGCCCTGACCGCCTGGCAACTCGCCGCCAAGCGCCCCGATCTGGTCCGCGGAGTCATCATCTGCGATATGCGGGCCTCCGCACTCGGTGCGGCCTCGCAGCGGGAGTGGGCCCAGTGGTTCAAGTCCTGGCCCGTTCCGTTCGCCACGCTTGCCGACGTCCGCAAGTGGTTCGGTGAGGACGACCCCTGGGTGGAGCGGCCCATTCCGTCCCGCGGCGAGTTCTACGCCGAGGTGATGCACGAGTCTGCCGACGGCTGGCGGCCCGTTTTCGAACCCGACCAGATGCTCAAGTCCCGGGAGACGTGGGTGTACGACGCGCACTGGGAGGAGCTGGCCCAGGTGCAGTGCCCGGCGCTCGTTGTTCGCGGGCTGGATGGGGAGTTGGGGCGGGCCGAGGCGCAGGAGATGGTGCGGGTGTTGCCTCTCGGGGAGTACGCGGAGGTGGCTGATGCCGGGCATCTTGTCCACTATGACCAGCCGGAGGGGTGGCGCGCGGCGATCGAGCCGTTTTTGAATGCGCTGTGAGGCTGGGCGCGTTCTTGTCTGCCGGGTGATGTTCGTTGGCGGGTGCGGGTTCGTCGTGGCTTGTCGCGCAGTTCCCCGCGCCCCTTAGGTGCGCTGCCCAACCGCTCCTTCCAAGTCCCCTCAGCCCTTGCTCACCGCCGTAAGGATCTCCGGCAGTCGTTCTGCCGTCCTGGGGGCCGCCAGCCTCAGGCCCAGCCAAGTGACAGCGGCGCCGTACGCGACCCCCACCGGTAGCAGCACCCACGTCCAGTCGTCGCCGTTAGCGGTTACGTTCAGCCAGATGGTGACGGCGATGACCGGGGCGCAGAGGAGGGCGGACGCGACCATGCCGCCGAAGATGGCGATCCAGGCGAGGCCGGCCTGTCCGGGGGCGACGTTCTTGTAGCCCTCCTGGGGGATGGAGTACGGGAAGCGTGCCGACGTCCACGCCCCGGTCGCCAGCATCGCGCCGAGCAGGGCGAAGGACAGACCCAGCACCTCGGGCAGCTTGGCCCAGTCGCCGAGCAGGGCCGTCGTCAGGACGGTGACCAGTGCGGCGTACGGCAGTGTGATCACCAGCAACGCGAAGGCACGGGCGCGCAGTTCGACGTACGCATCCTTCGTGGACGAGATCGTCATCGCGACCATCCAGAACGCGGAGGTGTCCTGCCCGAACTGGTTGTACATCTGGATGCCGAGCATCCCGGCGGCGAAGCAGGCGAAGTAGATCGAGCCGGTGCCCTGGAGGGCGTTGAACACCGGAACGATCAGGCCGATCGCGAGCGAAGTCACCCAGGCGGCCTTGGTCTTGGGGTCGCGCCACACATAGCGCAGGCTGCGCTCCATGACCGTGCCGGTACGGCCGGCGGGCAGGAAACGCGACAGTCCGGTCGAGGTCCGCTCGCGAGTGGCGCCCTCGGCGCTCTGGAGGGTGGACCCGTCGGGCGCGGTCATCAGCCGGTTCAGATGACCCGACCACTGCCGCAGCAGCAGCCACAGCGCCAGGGCGCTCAGGGCGAGTTGAACAACAGCGACTCCATACGAGCCCTCGCTCGCCGAATCCGCCGCCCCGATCGCCGACGCGGGCGGCACCCACTTCAGCACATCGGCGAAGGGGGCGAGCTGCCCCAGCCCGGCCGAACCCAGCCGCTGCACCCCGAAGTTGACGAGCTGCGCCCCGATGGCGATGACCAGACCACTGAGCACCGCGAGATCACGGCCCCTGCGGCTGGTCAGCAACCGGATGTTGGCGGCGGCGACGGCCCGCGCGAGGGCCACGCACACCAGCAGCGCCAGCACCACACCGACGACGCCGACGACGTACGCCACACCGCCATGCGCCACCGCGACGACGGAACCGGCGAGCATGCACACCGTGAACAGCGGCCCGATGCCGACCAGCGAGGCCACCAGCAGCGCCCGCACGAGCGGCGCGGGGCGCAGCGGCAGCATCACCAGGCGGGTGGGGTCGAGGGTCTCGTCGCCGCTGGGGAAGAACAGCGGCATCACCGCCCAGCCCAGCGCCAGCACCGCGACGAGGAGTACGACCACCGACGTGGCGTGCTCGTTGCCGCGCAGCAGGATCAGGCCGAGCAGTTGGAGCGCGGTGAAGAGCAGCGTGATGGCGGCGGACGCGATGTAGGCGGCCTTGCGGCCGCCGGACTGCCGTAGCCCGTTGCGCAGCAGTGATAGCTTCAGTCGTACGACGACCGGGGTGATGTCGGCGGTCATCGTGCCCCGCCGCCCAGCCAGTCGAGATCGGACCCGGCGTTCCGCCCGTTCGCCCCCACGAGCTCAAGAAACGCCTGCTGGAGCGAGGCGGCGTCGCCCCGCACCTCGGCCAGCGGCCCGTGCGCCCGGATGCGCCCGGCGGCCATCACGGCCACCCAGTCGCACAGCGACTCCACGAGTTCCATCACATGCGAGGAGAAGACGACGGTCGCCCCGGAGCCGGTGTACCGCTCCAGTACACCCCGGATGGTCTGCGCGGACACCGGGTCGACGCCCTCGAACGGCTCGTCCAGGAACAGCACTTCGGGATTGTGCAGCAGCGCCGTCGCGAGCCCGATCTTCTTCCGCATCCCGGTCGAGTAGTCGACGACCAGTTTGTGCTGGGCCCCGGCAAGATCCAGCACATCCAGCAACTGCGTCGCCCGCTTGTCCACCTCGGCACCGGGCAGCCCCCGCAACCGCCCCATGTAACCGAGCAGTTCCCGCCCCGACAGCCGCTCGAACAACCGCAGCCCCTCCGGCAGCACCCCGATCCGCGCCTTCACCTCGACGGGGTCCCGCCATACGTCATGCCCGACGACCTCGACGGACCCCTGATCGGGCCGGAGCAGCCCGGTCACCATGGAGAGCGTGGTGGTCTTGCCCGCACCGTTCGGGCCGACGAGCCCGATGAACTTCCCCGCAGGCAGCTCAAGATCAACCCCGGCAACGGCAACTTGCTGCCCGAACCGCTTCCAGAGCCCACGCACACTTACAGCCGACGTCATGGTGCCAACCTAAGGGGCGCGGGGAACTGCGCGAGCAACCACGACGAACCCGCAGCCGCCGACGGCGAACGCGAGGCAGATCAGTAGGCGCTACCGATCCCGCCCACACGCATAGGCGAGCGGCGAGATCAACTCTTCCGCATCCGGCAACCACCGATTCGCCGGCGTAGGCCGACAAGCCCACTGCACAGCCCCCCGGGACCCGAACCGCGTAGGAGGCGCAGCCACCCACGCGCCCTCCCCGAGCGCCACGAGATCCAGCGAAGCGACCGCCCACCCCAGCTTGCGCACCAGATCGGGAACTTTCACCGCGGCCCCCGGCAGCACGAAGAACTCCATCCGCCGGTCCGGAGTCAGCGTCACCGGCCCCAGCGTCAGCTCCATCCGCTCCATCCGGGCCAGCGCCAGAAACCCCGCCGTCTCCGGAACGGAAATCGCGTCGAACGTACGCCCCGTCGGCAGCAGAATCGACGACGTCGGCTGCTTCTGCCACATCCGGCGCGCAACGGTCGCGCTGCCCGTCGCCTGCGTCGCCCAGTCCGGCCGCGTCGGATGCGCGCCGGGCGCGGCGCACGCGACGTCGCCGCACGAGCAGCGCTGCACCCCGTCGACGGCTTCCAGCCAGGTGCCCGGGAAGACGTCCCAGTGGCGCTCCTCGGCGTAGCGAACGGCGGTGTCCAGCAGCGATTCCCCACGCTGCTGCGGAATCTGGGCGGCTTCGGTGCTCGCGATCGTCTCTTCCACGCTCATCACAACTCCCGCACCCACCTCCGGTTACGGCTGTAGCGCGCGCGGGGGAGGAGCACTGATTCCGCAACTGGGGCGCATGGGTGCATGGGTGGGGGCGCGCAGGAGGATCCATGGCCTCGGCTGGGTAGCCACGAGTGGGGTCGGCTTCGGCCTTTACCCCGGCAATCCTCGCAAGCCTCGCATTTTCGTCATGTCGGCGGGGCATTGATCTTCACGGCCGGATCCTTTCGCTCACCGGAAGGCGCCGGGTCAGGGAAGACACATCAACTCGGTGCGTGGGCAGGCACCGCAGCCACAGGGGGTACGCCATGGCCGCAAGGCCTCTCGTCGCGCGGCAGCCGAACGAACGGCTGCAGGCGCTCATTCAAGAAGCGGGTTGCTCCAACGCAGGGCTGGCCCGCCGAGTGAACATGTGCGGTGCCGAACACGGCCTCGACCTGCGCTACGACAAGACGTCCGTCGCCCGCTGGCTGCGCGGACAGCAGCCACGCGGACGCGCTCCGGCGATCATCGCCGAGGCGCTGGGGCGCAAGCTGGGCCGTACGGTCACGATCGACGAGATCGGCATGGCCAACGGCAAGAACCTCGCCTCGGGCGTCGGCCTCCAGTTCTCGCCGACGGTACTGGGAGCCATCGAGCAGGTCTGTGAGCTGTGGCGCAGCGACGTCGGCCGGCGGGACTTCCTGTCCGGCTCGTCCGTCGCCGTGTCCGCGCTCGTGGAGCCGAGCCGGGACTGGCTGATCTCCTCGCCCGACTCGCAGGTGGCGCGCTCGGCGGGCCCGCGGGTGGGGGAGTCCGACGTGGCGGCCGTGAAGGCCATGACCCAGGCGCTGGTCGACCTGGACCACCAGTACGGCAGCGGGCATGTGCGCCCGGTGGTCGTGCACTACCTGAACAGCGTGGTCTCCGGTCTGCTGGCGGGGTCGTACCGGGAGGCCGTGGGGCGTGAACTGTTCGCCGCGGTGGCCCGTTTGACGGAGCTGGCGGGCTATATGGCCATCGACACCGGGCAGCCGGGCCTGGCCCAGCGCTACTACATCCAGGCGCTGCGGCTCGCGCAGGCGGCGGGCGACCGGGCGTACGGCGGGTATGTGCTCGCCGCGTCCATGAGCCATCTCGCCGCGCAGCTCGGAAACCCGCGGGAGATCGCGCAGTTGGCGCGGGCGGCGCAGGAGGGGGCGCGGGGTCGCGTGACCCCGCGCGCGGAGGCCATGTTCTACGCGGCCGAGGCCCGGGGGCACGCGTTGATGGGGGACGCGCGGTCCGCCCACGCGGCGTCGGGGCGTGCGGTGAGCGCGCTGGAGTCGGCCGACCCGTCCTCCGGCGACGACCCGACCTGGATCGCCCACTTCGACGAGGCCTATCTGGCCGACGAGTTGGCGCACTGCCACCGTGACCTGGGGCAGGCCGAGGCGGCGGCTCAGCGGGCCGAGGAGTGTCTGTCCGCGCTGCCCGAGTCGCGGGCGCGGCGCCGGGCGATCGGTTACGTCCTGCTGGCGACCGCACAGGTCCAGCAGCGCGAGGTCGAACAGGCCGTGCATACGGGGCTGAAGGCCGTGGAGCTGCTGGAGACCCTGCGCTCCAACCGGGGCGCCGAGTATCTGGAGGACTTCCAGCAGCGGCTGGAGCCGTTCCGGGACGAGCCGGTGGTAAGGGAGTTCGGGGCGCGGCTGGATGTGCAGGCGGCGGCGGCGTGAAAGACGCGGATACGCCCGCGTGAACGCGTGGGAAACGAAGGTGCTGGTGGTGAAGGAGGGGCGTATATAGCGGATGAGGGCCCGGTTTTGTTACGGCGGTCACAGGGAAGGAGGTCAGGTCCTGTGCTGCATGGCACCGGGCTCTGGGGACCCGGTAGCGTGAGCCGACGATTCCGAAGGTCCCCCATTCGTAGGAGTCCCGGTGACGCAGAGTGGACAGGGCGAGGAGCCCTCGCCGCGGCAAGCGCGCGAAGGCATCGTGCTGCCATCGGACGGTGGCGAGCCCCTGCTGCCGGGCACGACGAACGGACAGGGCGGTCCGCAGTACGGCCGCCCCGTCCCGCCGACTCCAGCCCCGCCGCCCGAGGGCCAGGCCTGGGGCACCCCCTGGGGCCCCGACCAACACCAGCCCCCGCCCCCACCGCAGGGCCAGGGCTGGGGCTCCCCGGAGCCGTACCAGCAGCCGGCACCGGGCGCCTGGGGCACAACACCGGACCAGGCGGGCGCGATCCCGGCCCAGCCGCAGCCGACGCAGGAGGCGGCATACGGCGGTGAGGCGCCGCCGGGATCGGGCGCGCAGCCGACGTATGCGCCGCAGGAGCCGGGACCTCAGCAGTCGTACCCGTCACACGGGCAGCCACCTCAGCAGTCGTACACGTCACACGGGCAGCCACCCCAGCAGTCGTACACATCGCATGCGCAGCCACCCCAGGGGCAGGGCGCGCAGCAGCCGTCGTACACCTCTCACACGCCGAACAGCCAGTCCCCGAGCGGCAGTCAGGGTCGGCATGCGGCAGGTGGCGCTCTGCCGCCCGCGGAGGCCGGCGGATACGGGGCCTCCCCTTCCGGGTCGGCCCAGCCGCCCACGCCCGGCTACGGCCCTCAGACGACTGCCCAGCCCCAGCCACAGCCCCCGGCCGCAGACAATGGCTACGGCAGCCCGGCCCCCGGCGCGTACGGCTCCGCTGCCGCCGCGCCGCAGCCACCTGCCGGATCCGGCGGCTTCGGGGCGCCGTTGCCACCCGCCGACGACGGCGCGACTCAGTACAAACCGCCGGTTCCCGGTCGGGGTGCGCCCGCGCATGCCTCGCCGGAAGGCGCGACCCAGTACATACCGCCGGTCGCCAGTGGGGGTGCGCCCGCGCATGGCTCGCCGGACGGGGCGACGCAGTACATGCCGCCCGGTCCCGGTGGCAGCACGCCCGCGCATGCCTCGCCGGAAGGCGCGACCCAGTACATACCGCCGGTCGCCGGTGGGGGTGCGCCCGCGCATGGCTCGCCGGACGGCGCCACCCAGTACATACCGCCCGTCACCGCGGCGCCTTCCGGGCCCGGTGACGAGGGTGCGACGCAATACATTCCGCCGGTGGGGCCCGGGGCGCTGCCGCCCGAGGTGCCTGCTGGGGCGGCCGGGGAGGAGACCCGCTATCTGGGGCGGGCGCGGCAGAACCCGGGCCCGTTGCCGCCGGCCAATCCTGATGCCGAGGCGACGCAGTACATCCCGCCCGTTGCGGCCGGGCAGGACCGGCAGCCGCCCGCCGAGTTCGACAGCCTCTTCCGCAGCGAGCCGGGGAGGGAGCATCCCGCCGCGGCAACCCAGCAGCTGCCCCGTTTCGAGCCGGGGCAGGCACCGGCGCGCCCCCAGCCCGCCTACGTCCCACCCGGCGCCGACGACCACCGCGGGCACGGGGGCCGCGGCGGCCGTACCGGCTCGCGGGTGCCGCTCATCGCGGCTGTCGGGGTCGGCATCGCCGTCCTCGGGGTCGGCGCGGGCGCGCTGCTCGCGAGCGGTGGCGGCGACGACCAGAGCGACGACAAGAACCAGACGGTGTCCGCCACCGCCCCGGCGACCGAGGGTTCCGCCTCGCCGTCCACCGACGCGGCCGAGCAGCAGGCCGTCGCGCTGGACAAGCTGCTGGCCGACAGCGGCGACAGCCGGGCCACCGTGATCAACGCGGTCGCCGATGTGAAGACGTGCAAGAACATGGGGCAGGCGGCGGCCGACCTGCGCGACGCGGCCAAGCAGCGCACCGGCCTGGTCACCAGCCTGTCGGAGCTGTCCGTCGACAAGCTTCCGAACCATGCCGCGCTGACCTCGGCCCTCAACAGCGCGTGGCAGGCGTCGGCGTCGGCCGACAACCACTACGCGGCGTGGGCCGACCAGGTCGCGGCCAAGAAGGGCAGCCTCTGCAAGAAGGGCCAGGCCCGCACCACCGGCCAGACCGCGGCAGGCAACCGTGCGAGCGGCACCGCGACCACGCAGAAGGCCAAGGCGGCCCAGCTGTGGAACGCGATCGCCAAGACGTACGGCCTGACCCAGCGCCAGCCGACCCAGCTGTGACGGCAGGAGCCGACCGGCCGTGTGCAAGTGACGCACACGTGCCGGCCGGCTCCACCGGTCAGCTCACATCCGCCTGCTTCAGCGTGTCCGTCATGTCGGTGGAGCCCTTGCGTGCCGCGACGAGCTGGCCCTTGCGTACGACCTGGAGGGTCACATCGGCGTTCACCATGCGCGGGAGGCCGATGGAGGCGAGCTTGTCCTGGAACTGCCAGCGCAGGGTCGGTGTGAGCCCGTCCGTGGAGACCTTGAGGCCGCCGTCGAGGGCCTTGCGCACGGAGTCGCCGCTCACCTCGCCGTCGCCAAGCGACTCCACGACCGCCTTGAACACGGTGTAGGCGATCCATGTGGTCTGCACGCCGACATCCCCGGTGTCGATGCGGTTGTCGCCGAACGCGTGCTTGTTGATGACCTGCTTCATCTCGTCCCACCGCTTGTCGGTGGAGACCGGGTACCAGCCCGTGATGAACGACCCCTCGTACGGCGACGAGGCACCGCCGCTCTGGTTGATCACCGACTGGTCGACGCTGCCGAGCACGGTGCCCGCCCGTACGTCGGGGTAGTCCGCGCGGGCACGCCGGAAGGAGTCCATGAAGGTGCTGGTGCGGTCGCCGAGGGCGGGCACCACACAGCCGGTTTCCGCCGAGTCGGCGGTGGCGTACTCGAGGGCCCGCTCGGCCGGGGCCGAGTACTCGGTGGCGTCGTCCTTGGCCAGCTGATTGCCGGTCGGCGCGTGTCCGCCCGCCTTCAGGCCGGAGTTGAGCATCGGGGGCAGCTCGTCACCCGCGATGGTGTCGGGCCGGACCAGGGCGACGCGCCCGCAGTTCTTGGCGAGCGCCTGCCCGAGGCCGGCCAGCAGGGCGGGCTGGCCGCCGTTGACCGGGTACGACAGCGGGCTGGTGAACTCCGACTCGGTGAGGCCGTAGCCGCCGATGTACGGGATGCCCGCGCCCTCCAGGGGCGGGAAGAACGAGTCGGAGTACTGGCTGTAGGAGCCGACGACCGCGACGACGTTCTCCTTGACCGCGCGCCGGCCGCAGTTGGCCGCGTCCACGGTGTCGTTGTGGTCGTTGCAGATCAGGACCTTGAGCTTGTGGCCGTTGATGCCGCCGCTTGCGTTGACCCAGCGCGCGTAGGCGAGGGCGAGGGCGGGCATGCCGGGCTTGTTCGTGGCGCCCGTCTCACTCGGCGCCCAGGTCATGACGGTGATGGTGTCGTCCCCGGCGCCCCCCGAGACACCGGGGACGACCCCGCAACCGACGGCGAGCGACGCACACGCGACCAGGGCCGCCGCTCTGCGGACGGTGCTTCTGACGGGTCGGGTGAAGGTGGGGAGGTCGGTCTTGCGGTGGTGGCGCCTGCCGGTCATGGACACGCACGATTCCGCCACATCACTAACCCGGGAGTGACCCTCGGTCAACGGTAGGTGACGGCGAGGTGAATTACGGGGGTCCCTGAGCGTCGTATGAGAAAGAACGTACGATCGGTGACCGTGCAAGGTTCGGAGAACTCTTCCCGTCGCGGCCGTCGCTCCTCCACCATGGGCGGCATGCCACTGAATGACATGCCGTGGTGGCGCTGGCGCAGCAATGTGCGCTCCGCGCTGCACATGCTTTCCGATCCGGTGTTCCAGCGAGAGGTCTGGCTCGCCGGAGTCGACGGGTACGGAGACGTCACCGACGCCGTGTACCGCCTGGTCGAGGACACCTGGCTGGACAACTGGTCCGCCGAGAAATACGTGGGCACGATCTTCCGGGACTCCCAGGAGGCGGCGCTCGTCGACACCGCCGTCCTGCGTGTGCTGCGGATCATGCACCAGGTCGGGCCGGATGCCCCGGTCTCCGCCTACCTCGAGAACCAGGCGTGGCCGGAGGCCGTACGGGCGGCCCGGGACGCACACGTGCGCCTCGCGGCGAGTGACGGGGACGACCCTGACACGCCTCCCCGGAGTCTCGAGGTGCTGCAGATCATGACGAGGTCCGCGTAGCGGACGGGGGCCGCCGGGGCTGGGCCGATATGCGACCCTGTCCTGCATGAACGAGCAGTCCAACCGACCCGCGGTCGCGCCCGACCAGTACGTCCTCACCCTGTCCTGCCCCGACAAACAGGGCATCGTGCACGCCGTGTCGAGCTACCTCTTCATGACCGGCTGCAACATCGAGGACAGTCAGCAGTTCGGCGACCACGACACGGGACTGTTCTTCATGCGCGTCCACTTCTCGGCGGAGGCCCCGGTGACCGTGGACAAGCTGCGGGCGAGCTTCGCGGCGATCGGTGACGCCTTCCACATGGAGTGGCAGCTCAACCGGGCCGACGAGAAGATGCGCGTCGTCCTGATGGTCAGCAAGTTCGGCCACTGCCTGAACGACCTGCTGTTCCGGTCGCGGATCGGGGCGCTGCCGGTGGAGATCGCCGCGGTGGTGTCCAACCACACCGACTTCGCCGAACTGGTGGCCTCGTACGACATCCCCTTCCACCACATTCCGGTGACGAGGGACAACAAGCCGCAGGCCGAGGCGCAGCTGCTGGAGCTGGTGCGCGAGGAGAACGTCGAGCTGGTGGTGCTGGCCCGCTATATGCAGGTCCTCTCCGACGACCTCTGCAAGGCGCTCAGCGGACGCATCATCAACATCCACCACTCCTTCCTGCCGAGCTTCAAGGGCGCGAAGCCGTATCACCAGGCCCATGCGAGGGGCGTGAAGCTGATCGGGGCGACCGCGCACTATGTCACCGCGGATCTCGATGAGGGGCCGATCATCGAGCAGGAGGTCGAGCGGGTGGGGCATGACGTCACGCCGGATCAGCTGGTGGCGGTGGGGCGTGATGTGGAGTGCCAGGCGCTGGCGCGGGCGGTTAAGTGGCATGCGGAGCGGAGGATTCTGCTCAATGGGCGACGGACGGTTGTGTTCGCCTAGAGAGGTGGAGGGTTCTCGCGTGCGGCGGCTGCGGGTAGTCGTGGGCTGGTCGCGCAGTTCCCCGCGCCCCTGAAGGGGCGTTCACTGCTCGTGCTTTTTAGGGGCGCGGGGAACTGCGCGAGCAACCCCCACGCACCCGCACCCGCCCTCGCACCCCCAACCCGCCCCTACATCCGGCTCAAGCTCGCCGCAGCGAACAGCACATCCCTGATCGCCTCCCGGTCCCCGACCTGCCCCGCCGCCGCCTCCTGCGGCGATACATGACCCGCCGCCAACCGGCAGAACTCCACGCCGTCCAGCGCGACATGGGCGACCTCACGCTCGGCGGAGCCCAACCCGGGGGAGTCCAGGGGAATCAACCACTCCCCGCCGCCCAGCCCCTCGATCTCCAGCCGCAGGCTGCGACCGGGCTCGCCCACCGGCACGAGATGCCGGCGGTCATCACGGCGACGAGCCGTAAGCACACCCGGCAACATCCGCGCCGCAAGATCGATCATGCCGTGCAGATGGCTCGGCGCGGGCGGCTCGTACGGGTAGTCGACCGCCTCGGCGATGTCCTCCGCGTGGACCCAGCACTCGAACGCCCGGTCCAGCATCGCGTCCCGCAGCGGCAGCTCGCAGGCACCGTACGACACCGGTAGCGAGCCGGAGCTGCCGCCGGTGAAGGACACGGTCCGCACGAGGTCATGGCTCTGCTCCCGCCAGGGACCCCGCACGGACCGGGTGGGCGGGAAGTGGGAGGCCGCCCAGTACGCCTCCGTGCGCTCGGCGGGGGTGGGTGCCGCGGACGGGATGTCGCCCAGGGGGTCGTCCAGGCCGAGGGCGAGGGCGACGAGGCCGTCGACGGTGAGGAGGTGCGCGATGACCCCGGCGACGGTCGTACGCCGGGTCGTCTCCTTGTCGGCCTCGAACCACCGCAGCCGCACGGGCGCGTGCCACTCGGCGTCCCCTATGTCCTGCAGCAGGGCGTCGAGACGGGCGGTCTCGGCGTCGTAGGGACCGGCCCACTCTGGCACCGGGATGCGCGGCGGTCGCCGGTCGAAGGAGACCGTCAGGACGCGGGTGCGCAGGCCCGGGTCGAGGTCGAGGCTCTCCGGGGGGTGCAGCAGCCCGACGGCCTCCCGCAACCGCAGCGCCTCGTCGGCGCAGGTGCCGCAGGTGCCGAGGTGGTCCTCGACGGCCGCCGTCTCCTCCGGTGAGCAGGCGGCCAGCGCCCACGCGCCGAGCAGCGCCTTCAGGACGTGGTGCTCAAGCGCCGGCGGGGCGGGCCGCGGCACCAGGTCGCCCAGTTCCTCCAGCGACGGCAGCGGCCGCCCGCCGTCCTCGACGGAGGAGCGCGGCAGGGGTATGCGAGGCGGATGGCCGGGCTCTCGCCCACGGCCGGGGTCGTCCCCGCCGCCGCCGCCGCTGCCGGGGCCGTCGGGTCCGTCCGCGCTGCCCGGGCCGCCGGGCTGCTCCTTCTCGTGCCCGGGGTCGTCGTAGCCACCGCCGTTGCCCGGGCCGTCGGGTCCGTCCGCGCTGCCCGGGCCGCCGGGCCCGGTCACCTCCGGGCGGCCCTCGTCGTCCGGGACGCCGTGCTGCTCCTTCGCGTGGCCGGGGCCGTCGGGTCCGCCCGCGCTGCCCGGACCGTCGGATCCGCCCGCGCCGCCGGGCCCGGTCACCTCCGGGCGGTCCTCGTCGTCCGGGACGCCGTGCTGCTCCTTCGCGTGGCCGGGGCCGTCGTAGCCGCCGCCGTTACCGGGGCCGTTGGATCCGCCGCCGGGCCCGGGGCCGTCGTAGCCGCCGTGCCCCGCGTCGCCGTATCCCTCGTGGTTGTCGTACGCCTCGAACCGCTCCGGGCCGGTCACATGGCACCCCCGTATCCCGAGGGCGGCCCGGGGGCGCCGGCGTCATGGGCGGTGGACAGGAGTTGCAGGCCGAGGCGGAGGCGGCGGCGGGCCTCGTCCTCGGTGACGCCGAGGTCGGCGGCGGTCTGGCGGTAGTCGCGGCGCTGGAAGTAGGCCAGCTCCAGTGCGGTGCGCAGGGGGACGGGCATGGCCTGGACGATGTAGTCGGCGCGGGCGGCGACGGAGGCCTGTCGGACCTTGCGCTCCAGGTCCTCGGTGGAGCCGCCGCCCTGGGTGAGGGCGGCGGTCTCGGTGGCGCGCAGCCGCTGCACGGCCAGGCGATGGGTCAGCGTGGCGACCCAGGAGCGCAGCGGGCCCTGCTTGGGGTCGTACGCCTCCGGGTGCTGCCAGACGTGGGCGAAGACGTCCCTGGTGATGCCGTCGGCCGCGCGCTCGTCGCCGAGGACGCGGTGGGCGAGGCCGTGCACGAGCGAAGCGAAACGGTCGTACAGCTCACCGAGGGCCGCCGCCTCTCCGCGTGCGAGCCGCTGCTGCATCTTGCGGTCCCAGCGGGGCGGCGCGTCCTTCTTCGCCATACGGCCCCCTCACCCTGCTCTTCTCCGGTCCGGCCTGCGTCCACCGTCATCTCGAATGTAGTCGGCACCTCTGACAACGCACGCCCCTTTGTGCCAATGGGCGCTCCCTGCGGAGGCGCAGGTGGTAGTGCACCTTCCGGGCCCCGTCCGCCCCCGTGCCTTCGCGCGCCTACCCACTCCCGGGGCCATCAGACCCGATCGAACAGGATCGAATACGACTGAAACAAGCCTGTTCTGATCGGTTTCCGTTTCCAGTACCTGGTTTCGGGGAACGGCCGCTGGGCAGCCGCGCTGCAAGGAAGCGTAGGTGAGGCTTCCGTTTCCGGCGAGCGAAGGGCCTGGTGGTGGCGTTCTACGTGACCGGCGACAAGCAGGGCGAGTGGGCCGTGCTCCAAGTGTCGGGCGAACTGGACCTGGTGACGTCGCCCGTGCTGCGGCAGCGGGTGCACGACGTGGTGGCCGAGGGCCGGCACAGTCTCGTCCTCGACCTCTCCGAGGTCTTCTTCTGCGATTCCAGCGGCGTCGGCGTGCTCATCGGCTCCCGCCGCCTCATCCGCTCCTGCCAGGGCAGCCTGCGGCTGATACTGCCCGCCCAGGGGGCCGTGGACGGCTCCCACGTCAACAGGGTGCTCGGTGCCCTCGGCGTACGCCGTCTGTTCGAGGTGTACCCGGACGTGGCGGCGGCGGTCGACGAGGGGGCCGAACCGCTCTCGGCGTGACCCGGCGCTACCGGATCTCCGCACTCGGTGCACGTCACACCGCCGCTCTGCCACGTCGTTGTCGCAAAATTAGCCCGGTCTTGGCACAAGCGACGTTTTCCGCGCCAAGGCCGCTCCGGGCGTCGTACGCTCCCTGCCAGTACGCACCCCACGTGACGTAAGGCGGCACGAACAGACATGGTCAGCAGCGAGTACGAGGGCAAGATCGCCGCCCGGTTCGCCACCTTCGACCAGGACGGCAACGGCTACATCGACCGTGAGGACTTCAGCGCGGCGGCCAAGCGGCTGCTCGCCGAGTTCGGTACGGCGGCCCGCTCCGACAAGGGACAGGCCCTGTACATCGGCGCCGAGGCGTTCTGGCAGGGGATGGCCGGCATAGCGGACCGGGACGGCGACCAGCGGATCAGCCGGGACGAGTTCGTCGGCGGCGCGGTCAAGCGCCTGCGCGACAACCCGGACCGGTTCGCCGAGATCGCCCGCCCCTTTCTGCATGCCGCGCTCGACCTCGCCGACCGGGACGGCGACGGAGCGGCCACCGTCGGTGACACCGCGCGCGTGCTGACCGCGCTCGGCGTGAGCCAGGACGTGGCCGCGACGGCCGCCGCCACCCTCGACACCGACGGCGACGGCAAGATCGGCGAGGCGGAGATCGTCTCCTCCTTCGCCCGCTATTTCACCGTGCCCGAATGACGTCACCTGTCACCCGTCACCCGTCTGAATAGCGCTCGCGCAGCTTGTACTTGAGCACCTTCCGCAAGGTCTCGTTGCGCGGAAGGGCGTCCACCACCTCGAGCCGCTCCGGCAGCTTGTGCACCGACAGCCCTTCCGCGCGCAGATAAGACGACACCGCCTCCAGGGTCAACTCCCCGGCCCCCGGCGGCTGTTCCACCACCGCGCACACCCGCTCCCCGCGCTCGGCGTCCGGCAGCCCGATCACGGCCACGTCCCCGACGTCCGGGTGCCGGTGCAGCAGATCCTCGATCTCCTTGGCGGAGATGTTCTCGCCCTTGCGGATGATCACGTCCTTCAGCCGTCCCGTCAGCACCAGATGCCCGCTGTCGGTGAGTCGCCCGAGGTCACCGGTCCTCAGGAACCCCTCCCCGTCGAACGCCTCCGCCGTCTGCGCCGCATCCAGATACCCCCGGCACACCGCCTCCCCGCGCAGCCGCACCTCCCCGTCCACGATCCGGATCTCCATGCCCTCCGGCGGCCGCCCCTCGGTCGTCGCCAGGTTCTCCACCGTGTCGTCCGGCGCCCCCATCGTGATCATCGGCACCTCGGTCATGCCGTACCCATGGGTGAGCTGCACGCCCATCTCGCGTACGACGGCGTGATACACCTCCGGCGGCTTCGGCGCCCCGCCGCCCGCGAGCAGCCGCAGGCTCGGAATGAGCTTCTCCTCGGGCCGTTTGCGCTGCTCGGCGAGGAACATCGAGTAGAACGCCGTCGACCCGCCCGCCATCGTCACCCCGTGCTTGCGATACCCCTCCAGCGCGTCCGGCAGCGCGAACTGCTCGAACAGCATCGCCGGGAAGCCGTACAGCAACAGCATCACCATGTAGTCCGGGCCGCCGATATGGGCGTACGGGAAGGCGATCGAGCCGACGTCGGTGGAGGTGGGCCGCAGCGCGTGAGCGAGGCAGGCGCCGCCCGCGATGAGCGAGCGGTCCGTGTGGAGAACGCCCTTGGGGTCGGAGGTGGTTCCCGAGGTCCAGTAGATCCAGCGGACATCCGTGCCGTCGGCGGGCGACGCGGGCAGTGCGGAGGGATCGCCGTCGGGCAGATCGTCGTACGCCTCGAAGATCCCCTTCGCGCCGAGCCGTCGTGCCATCGCCGCGTGGTCGAAGCCGCGCCACGCGCCGGGCACGGCGAAGTGCTCGGCCTTGGACTCCCGCAGGGCGAAGCCGACTTCGCGGTCCCGGTAGAACGGGATGACCGGCGACTGCACGGCGCCCAGGCGGGCCAGCGCGAAGGACAGCAGGGCGGTCTCGATGCGGGTGGGCAGCTGCCAGGCGACGACCGTACCGGGGCGTATGCCCCTGCCGTGGAGGCCGGCCGCCACCCGCTCGGCGCGGTCATGCAGCTCACCGAAGGTGAGCGTGCGGTCGTCCTGGAGGAGGACGGGGCGGTCGGGGGTCAGTTCGGCACGGCGTGTGACCAGTTCCCAGAGCGTGCGCGAGGAACCCAGGGCGTGTGCGGTGTCGTTCACGACGACCCCCTCTGGCTGACGGTGTGTCAGATCGTGCGGAGAGCGTAGGGCTCGACGCCTTGTCGGTCCAGGGGTGCGGGGCTAGCCTGCTGCTGAATCTGACGGATCGTCAGGCAGGTGGTGGATGGACCTCACGTACACGCCCGAAGAGGACGAGTTCCGGGCGCGCTTGCGGGAGTGGCTGGGGAAGGTCCTTCCGACCCTGCCGCCGAAGCCGTCCCCGGACGACTGGCCCGCGCGCAGGGCGTACGACCTCGGCTGGCAGCGGATGCTGTACGACGCCGGGTACGCGCACGTGCACTGGGACGCCTCCCCGACCGTACGGCTGATCTTCCTGGAGGAGACCGAGAAGGCGGGCGCCCCCTATGTGGGGGCGGGCTTCGTCGGGCTGCTGCACGCGGGGCCCACGATCGCCGCCGAGGGGAGCGAGGAACAGCGGGCGCGCTGGCTGCCGCCGATCCTTCGGGGCGAGGAGGTCTGGTGCCAGGGCTTCAGCGAACCGGACGCCGGATCGGACCTCGCGGCGCTGCGCACGCGCGCGCGTAGGGACGGCGACGACTATGTAGTGAGTGGGTCCAAAATCTGGACCTCCCATGCCGAAGTGGCCGACTGGTGCGAGCTGTTGGTCCGCACGAACCCCGCCGCGCCCAAGCACCGCGGCATCACCTGGCTCGCCATGCCCATGGACGCCCCGGGCATCACCGTACGTCCGCTGCGCACGCTCGCCGGGTCCGCCGAGTTCGCCGAGGTGTTCCTCGACGAGGTCCGCATCCCGGTCGCCAACCGCGTCGGCGATGAGGACGACGGCTGGCGCGTGACGATGGTGACCCTCTCCTTCGAGCGCGGCACGGCCTTCGTCGGCGAGGTCGTCGCCTGCCGCCGCGTCCTGCGCGAACTCGCCGGTGAGGCACGGAAGAACGGCCGCTGGGACGATCCCGTGCTGCGGCGCAGGCTGGGTCGGCTGAACGCACAGTTCCGGGCGCTGTGGCGACTGACCCAGTGGAATGTGAGCGAGGCGGAGAGCGGGGTCCCCGGGGTGGGGAGTTCGGTTTTCAAACTGAGATATTCGCAGGCACGGCAGGAGCTGTACGACACCGCGGCCGACGTCCTGGGCGCGGACTGTCTCGACCTCGACCGGCCGTGGATGCTGGACCGCCTGTCCTCCCTCTCCTACACCATCGCCGCCGGCACCTCGCAGATCCAGCAGAACATCGTGGCCGAGCGCATCCTCGGGCTGCCGAAGGGACGGTGACTGCGCGTATGAAATTCCAACTCACCGAGGATCAGCGGGCGTTGCGTGACGGCGTACGACAGCTGCTGACGCGGCGCTTCGACGCCGAGGCCCTGCGGGCGGCCGTGGACGCACCCGGACTGGACCGTGGGCTGTGGCGGGCGCTCGGCGAGGCGGGGTTCTTCGCGCTGCGGCTGCCGGAGGCGGACGGCGGGGTCGGACTCGGGCTGCCCGAGGCGGTGTTGGCCTTCGAGGAGGCGGGCCGGGCGCTGCTGCCGGGGCCGCTGATCGCCACGCATCTGGCGGCGGGCGAGGTGGCGGGCGCGGCGGAGGGCGAGACCGTGGTCGCGGCCGTGGACGGCAGCGGGCTCGTGGAGTGGCTGGCCGAGGCGGACGTCGTACGAGGGGACGCCGCCGGGGCCGTACCGCTGAGGTCGGTGGATCCGCTGACTCCGCTGCACCGGGTGGGGGGCGGGGCGGCCGTGGAGCCCGTCGCCGTACTCCTGACCGCCGCCGAACAGTTGGGCACGGCCGGGCGGGTGTGCGAGCTGGCGGTGCAACACGCCCGGACCCGTGAGCAGTTCGGGCAGCCGATCGGGGCCTTCCAGGCGGTCAAGCATCTGTGCGCCGGAATGCTGGTGCGGACGGAGGTGGCCCGCGCGGCGGTATATGCCGCCGCCGTCACCGCCGACCGGACGGACATCGCGGCGGCCCGGCTGCTCGCCGACGAGGCCGCGGTGCTCGGCGCCCGTGACTGCCTTCAGGTGCATGGCGGAATGGGCTTCACCTGGGAGTCCGAGGTGCATCTCCATCTGAAGCGCGCCTGGGTGCGTGCTCGGCGTGGTGGTGCGAGCACGGAGAGTGAGGAATTGCTCGCGGCGGATCTGGTGGCCTGAGCGGCGAAAGGGGCGCTGGGCTGCGATATCACGCACACAGGCGGCATGGATGTCGCGGATTGTGGCATACCGGAATTACGGAGCGTTGATATCGGGTTGTGTCCTAAGGGTGACTTGTCACGGCCTGGAGTCGCTGTGTTGCTCCGGTACCTTGTGTGGGATGCGAGCGGGTCCGAGCACGAATCATGCCGGTGTTGCCCTTGAGGCGGCCCCGGATCCGGCGATGTGCCCCTGTTCGACTCGCCACGACGAGCGTCGCACAGTATGCCGCACGGGTACTCCTTCGCGCTGGAATATGCCCGAAGCGCTTGTTGGGGTGACTGTACGTCAACCATGCTGTCTCGTAAGGGATTCACGTTCTGTGAACCCGGCTCTGACCATTGTTCTGGTCATGCAAAGAATGGCTACGATCGTGGCACTCGTGTGGCGCGAGGTCATGTGTCCGCCGGTTCGGATGGTGTGAGCGGTGCAGGTGCTTCAAGTGCAGCTGGAGATCCGGCCCGACCCCGCAGAAGTGGGGCGTGCCCGGCGGTGGGCCCGTTCGCGGCTCGCCGGGTCCGGGATAGAGGCCGATGAGTCGCTTGCCGAGACGCTGATCCTGCTCGTCTCCGAACTTGTCACCAACGCCGTCGTGCACACCGGTTGCCCGGCCGTGCTCCGGCTGTCGCTGCCCGCAGAGGCGGCGGAGTCGGCTGCTCCGGTCCGGCTGGAGGTGGCCGACGCCAGCGACCGGGCCCCCGTCCCCCGGTGCGTGGACGGCGAGCAGACGGGCGGCCGTGGCCTCGCCCTCATCGACGGCCTGGCCGACCGCTGGGGCTGGAGCCCCGAGGGCGCCGGCAAGCGCATCTGGTGCGAACTGGACCGCTGTACGGAGCCGCCTCAGGCGGCGACGGCGTTCGGCGGCGGGGCCGCGGCCTATGAAGGGTATGAGGGGCTGGCGTACGAAGCCGTATAGCCGCTCGTGGCTGAGTGTGCCCCCCGGCGCATGGTCGCGGGCGTGGCGACAAAGGCTTGCCGCCCTTCTCCGGCCACCAGGACGCATGCGCCCGGATGTGCTTCTGTGCGCGGCCACCGAAATCGGTGCGTAAGTGATGAATCCCCTTTCGGGTGTTGACGGGACGTGACCGTTTGATCACGCTGGTGGTCAGCGATTCACCGCGAGGGGACGACGAGGGTTTCGGTGACGGGAGCCCTCGACGAGTGTGGGTCGCGACGGCGTCGGTTCTGCTTGGGGCCATGAGGAACCGGGGCGGGTGCGCCGAAGCCGGATGGCGGCGCGCGACACCGTGCTCGGGGCGGGCGCGGCGCGTCGCCAGCCGGCCGCGCCCGGGGAGGCGGAAGCGTGGCCGGCGACTAGAGAACGGCCACCGGGGCCACCGGAGTTCCCGTGGCGCCGACGAACGGCTCGGGCATCGCCGACAGCAGGAAGTCATAGCGGCCCACTTGTCCACAGGCTGTGGACAACTCTTCGAGATTCCAGTTCTGGCCCTGCAGCATCCCCATCTCCACCAGGTCGAGCGCATGCACGGGCAGCCACAAATTCTCTATTTCCGGCGGAAATATCTCAAATGTGAGGGTGTCGTTCGCGACGGCGGCGACATCGCGCGCGTGGAACCACTCCGGGGTGCGGATCGACAGCCCGGGTGACGGATAGGCGTACGCATGCTTGTCCCCGGCGAGATACACCTGCACCTGCCCGGTCCGTACGAGCACGATGTCACCGGCACGCACGCGCGTGCCCGCGAGTTCCTCGGCGGCGTCCAGGTCCTGAGGGGTCACGGCATGCCCTCCGTCGAGGCGGTCCACGCCGTGCGCCTTCGCCACATCGAGCAGCACTCCGCGCGAGACGATGTGCCGCGCCTTGTCGATGCCGCTGAACTCGGCGCCGCCGTGCGGGGTGACGGTGTCGGCCGGGCGGCCGTTGTAGAGCCGGCCCGAGTGCGAGACATGCGTGAGCGCGTCCCAGTGGGTGCCGGCCTGCAACCCCATGGTCACCGCGTCGTCGCTGCACGCGACCGTTCCCGGGCCGAAGATCTCCTGGTTGATCTGCACCATGGCGTGCAGCGGATTGACGCGCCCCGGGATCATCCCGGTCTGGACGCCGTCCTGCCTCAGGGGGAGCGCGAGCGGAATCCGTTGTCCGCTGTGGACGCAGGCGGCTGCCTCCCGTACGACCTCGTCGGTGACGAGGTTCAGGGTCCCGATCTCGTCGTCGGACCCCCAGCGGCCCCAGTTGTTGACCCGCTTGGCGATGTCGTGGAACTCGGCCGGTAGTGACATGGGAGCCCCCCGGGGCTTGTCTCCAGGTGTCTGACGGGACTTAAAATCTAACGGTCCGTCAGAAACCGCGGGAAGGGGCCGGGCATGGGGAACTTCTTGGCAGGCAAGGTCGTCGCCGTGACCGGCGCCGGACGGGGCATCGGGCGGGCGGTCGCGCTCGCGGCGGCCGCCGAGGGAGCGAAGGTCGTGGTCAACGACTACGGCGTGGCGATCGACGGTGCTTCCCCGACCAGCGAGGTCGCCGAAGCCGTCGTCAAGGAGATCGAGGCGGCGGGCGGTGATGCGGTCGCCGTGGCCGACGACGTCGCCACGATGGCGGGCGGGCAGCGCGTGGTCGACACGGCGCTGGAATCGTACGGCCGGCTCGACGGTGTGGTCTGCGTGGCCGGGATTCTGCGTGAGCGGATGCTGTTCAACATGACCGAGGAGGAGTGGGACCCGGTCGTGGCCACGCATCTCAAGGGCACGTTCACGGTGTTCCGGGCGGCGTCCGCGGTGATGCGGAAGCAGCGGGCCGGGACGCTGATCGGCTTCACCAGCGGCAACCATCAGGGGTCCGTGTCGCAGGCCAACTACAGCGCCGCGAAGGGCGGGATCATCTCGCTGGTGCGGAGCGCCGCGCTGGGGTTGCACAAGTACGGAGTGAGCGCCAATGCGGTGGCGCCGGTCGCTCGTACGCGGATGTCGGCGAACGTGCCGATGGAGCTGGCGGAGATCGGGGAGCCGGAGGATGTGGCGGCGCTGGTGGTCTACCTGCTGTCGGATCGGGCTCAGGGAGTGACCGGGCAGGTGTACACGATCGCCGGGCCGAAGATCGCGGTGTGGGCGCAGCCGAGGGAACTGCGTTCGGCTTATGCGGAGGGTTCTTGGACGCCGGAGCGGATTGCGGAGTTTTTGCCGGGGTCGGTGGGGGTGGATCCGATGCCGATGCTCTCCGAGGTGGCGGGGATGGAGAGGGCGGCGGTTTCTGGGGTGCGGCCTAACGCCCAGTAGCTCGGGGGGTGTTCTTTGTTTGGCGGCTGCGGGTTGGTTGTGGCTTGTCGCGCAGTTCCCCGCGCCCCTAAAGGGGCGCTCTTGTTGGCCGGTGATTTTTAGGGAGGCCCCTCATGGACTTCGGGTTTGCGGCTGAGGATGAAGCGTTTCGGGTGGAGGCGCGGGCGTGGCTCGATGGGCATGCCGGGAGGGTGCGGGATCGGCGTAGTTGGGAGCGGGTCCTCGGGGAGGCTGGGTGGATTGGGCTTTCGTGGGGGGAAACCGGGTATGGCAATCGGTCGGCCACGCTTACTCAGCAGGTTGCCTGGGCGGAGGAGTATGCGCGTTCTGGGGCGCCACCGCGGTCGGGGCATATCGGGGAGAATTTGCTTGCCCCGACTCTGATTGCTCATGGCACCGATGAGCAGAAGGGGCGCTTTCTGCCGGCGGTTGCCGCGGGGGAGGAGCTGTGGTGTCAGGGGTACAGCGAGCCTGGCGCGGGGTCGGATCTGGCGGGGATACGGACCGTGGCGACGCGGGAGTCGCAGGGGACGTATCGCATTACCGGGCAGAAGATCTGGACGTCGCTCGCGCATGAGGCGGACTGGTGTTTTGTGTTGGCGCGGACGGATGTGGATTCCCGTCGTCATCGGGGGCTGAGTTTTCTGCTGGTGCCGATGGATCAGCCGGATCACATCGATGTGCGGCCGATTCGGCAGATGACCGGCACCAGTGACTTCAATGAGGTCTTCTTCGACGGGGCGCACGCGCGCGTGGAGCATGTCGTCGGGGGTGAGGGCAATGGCTGGCGGGTGGCGATGAGCCTGCTCGGCTTCGAGCGCGGTGTTTCCACCCTTGCCCAGCAGATCGGCTTCGCGCGGGAGTTGGAGCGGATCGTGGGGACGGCCGTGGAGACGGGGGCGGTCGGTGATCCGGTCGTACGGGATCGGCTGGTGCGGCAGTGGGCGGAGCTGCGGGTGATGCGGTGGAACGCCCTGCGGACGCTGGGGAGTTCGGGTGATGCGGGGGCGCCCAGTGTGGCCAAGCTGCTGTGGGCCGGTTGGCATCAGCGGCTCGGGGAGCTGGCCATGCAGGTGCGGGGGGCGCGGGCGGGCGTGGGACCCGCGGACTGGTCGGCCTCGGCGCCGTACGAACTCGACGAGGCGCAGCATCTGTTCCTGTTCTCGCGGGCCGACACCATCTACGGCGGCTCGGACCAGGTTCAGCGCACGATCATCGCCGAGCGGGTGCTCGGGCTGCCGAGGGAACCCAAGGGGGTTGTGTGATGCGCGGCGTGGTGTTCGACGGGAAGCGGGTCGAGGTCGCGAACGACCTGGAGGTGCGGGATCCGGGGCCGGGTGAGGTGCTGGTGTCGATCTCGGCGGCGGGGCTGTGCCACAGCGATCTGTCCGTGGTGGACGGCACCATTCCGTTCCCTGTTCCCGTAGTGCTGGGGCATGAGGGGGCCGGGGTGGTGGAGGCCGTGGGGGCGGGGGTCACGCATGTGGCGGCCGGTGACCATGTCGCCCTGTCCACGCTGGCCAACTGCGGTACCTGCGCGGAGTGCGACCGGGGGCGGCCGACGATGTGCCGGCAGGCGATCGGGCGGCCCGGGCAGCCGTTCGTCCGCGGGGGGCGGCCCGTCTTCCAGTTCGCGTCCAACTCCGCGTTCGCCGAGCGGACCGTGGTCAAGGCCGTGCAGGTCGTGCGGATCCCGAAGGACATTCCCCTGCCCTCCGCCGCGCTCATCGGGTGCGGGGTGCTGACGGGCGTCGGCGCCGTACTCAACCGGGCGAAGGTGGACCGCGGGGACAGCGTGCTCGTCATCGGTACGGGAGGCATCGGGCTCAACGTCCTTCAGGGGGCGCGGATCGCGGGTGCGCTGCGGATCGTCGCCGTCGATGCCAATCCGGCGAAGGAGGCGGTGGCGCGGCAGTTCGGGGCTACCGACTTTCTGACCTCGACGGACGGCGTGCGGGAGCTGCTGCCGACAGGGGCGGACCATGCCTTCGAGTGCGTGGGGCGCGTCGAGTTGATCCGTGCGGCCGTCGATCTGCTCGACCGGCATGGGCAGGCGATCCTGCTGGGGGTGCCGCCGGCCGGCGCCGAGGCCTCCTTCGTCGTGTCCTCGATGTATCTGGACAAGTCGATCCTGGGGTGCCGGTACGGGTCGTCGCGCCCGCAGCGGGACATCGCGCTGTACGCCGAGCTGTACCGCAACGGGCGGCTGCTGCTGGACGAGTTGGTGACGCAGACGTATCCGGTCGAGGAGTTCGAGCGGGCGGCGGCGGATGCGGA
The DNA here is from genome assembly GCF_036014015.1 of Streptomyces sp. NBC_00457. Taxonomy (NCBI): domain Bacteria; kingdom Bacillati; phylum Actinomycetota; class Actinomycetes; order Kitasatosporales; family Streptomycetaceae; genus Streptomyces; species Streptomyces sp. NBC_00457. The sequence continues at coordinate 6,121,597 of NZ_CP107905.1, forward strand.
GGCGGGGAAGGTGGCTCGCGGGGTGCTCACGTTCTGAGTCATTCGGTGCTTGGTCGGCGCTGTCCTCGCGGAGTTGTCCACAGGCCCGGAAATCGGCTGCCGCGTTGTCAGTGCCGCCGCCTACCTTCGACTCATGACCTACCGCGATGTCGCCTCCAAGCAGGTCCTGATCTGGGCCTGCACCGCCGTCGGCTCCCGTATGCCGGTCGCCATGGCGCCGTTGGCGCTGGTGTTCCTGGTGCGGGAGCGGCCCGGCGGCTACACGCTGGGCGCGGCGCTCGCGGCGGCCTATGTGATCGGCGAGATCATCGGGGCGCCGGTCCTCGGGATGCGGCTGGATCCGGCGCGCGGCCGGCGGCATCTGGCCGTGGGACTCGCGGGCGGGGCGGTGGGGTTCGCGGGGCTCGGGGTGCTGGCCGGTGCGCATCCTGTCGTGCTGGGGGCGTTCGCGTTTCTGGCCGGTGCCGCTCCGGCGGCCGTCGCGGGCGGTCAGCGTGCGCTGTTGACCTCGCTGGTTCCGGAACGTGCCGTGACGCAGGCGCTGTCGGCCGAGTCGATGCTGATGTCCGGTGTGTGGGCCGTCTCCCCGGTCGCGGTGGCCGGCCTCGCCCTCGGGGTGGCGCCTCGGATACCGCTGCTCCTCGGGGCCGCCCTGATGGCGTCGTCGACAGCGGGCCACTGGCTGCTTCCGGCGGGCTGGGCCAAGGGGGATCAGGACGGGGAGGCGGGCCGGGGGATGCTCCGCGTGCTGATACGCGCCTGGCCGGTGTACGTCACGGGCGCGGCCAGCCTCACCCTGCTCGGCCTGGCCGAACTCACCCTGCCCGCCCTGCTGGAGCAGCGCGGCATCGGCGTGGGCTGGTCCGGCCCGATGCTGGCGGGACTCGCGGTGGGGGCGGGGATCGGGGCGTTCGTGTACGGCGTGCGGTCGTGGCCGGGGCGGCTTCGTATGCGCAGTGTGGTGCTGATGTGTGGCATGTCGGCCTTCGTGAGCCTCGCCGCGCTGATACCGGGCGCGGCCGGGATCGCGATCGCCCTCGCCCTGGCGGGCACGCTCCAGTCGGGTGCGCTCATCACCCGCAACCTGTCCCTGCGCGAGGCCCTGCCGCCGGGCGCGCTGGCGGCCGGCTACTCGGTGATGTACGCCGCCGCGGGCGCGGGCTATGCGGCGACGGGTTCTCTCGCCGGTGGCCTGCTCCAGGTGGTGGCGCCGTCCACGGCCATGCTGGCCGGTGTGGTGCTTACCCTGCTGCTGACGGCGCTCGGCTGGTGGGGAGAGGCCCGCCGGGACGGCTCACGTGCGGCAGGGGACCTGGACGTCGGCGTTGTTCCCGGCGCGGAAGGTGCGCCGATAGCTGGTGGGTGTGACGCCGAGCGCCGCCTGTAGGTGCTGCCGCATCGACTGGGCCGTGCCGAAGCCGGCGTCCCGGGCGACCTGGTCGACGGAGAGATCGGTGGACTCCAGGAGGTGGCGGGCGCGTTCCACCCGCTGCTGGGTGAGCCATTGGCCGGGGCTGACGCCGACCTCCTCGCGGAAGCGGCGCGTGAAGGTCCGTACGGACATGGCCTCCTGCTCCGCCATGTCGCGCAGCTGGATCGGCTCGTGGAGGCGGCCCAGGGCCCAGGCACGGGCGGTGGTCGTGGTCGCCTGCTGCGGGTCGGGGACCGGGCGGTGGATGTACTGCGCCTGGCCGCCGTCGCGGTGGGGCGGTACGACCGTGCGGCGGGCCACGTCGTTGGCGATCGCCGTGCCGTGGTCACGGCGGACCATGTGCAGGCACAGGTCGATCCCGGCGGCGACGCCCGCCGAGGTCAGCACGTCGCCGTCGTCGATGAACAGCACGTCCGCGTCGACCTTGATCCTCGGGAACAGCCGCTGGAAGCGCTCGGCGTCGGACCAGTGCGTGGTGGCCGGGCGGCCCTCGAGCAGGCCGGCGGCGGCGAGGACATAGACGCCGGTGCAGATGGAGGCGATCCGGGTGCCGGGGCGGATGCGGGCGAGCGCGGCGGCCAGTTCGTCGGTCAGCACACCCTCGTCGAAGACCGGGCCGAGCTCGTACGACGCCGGGACGATCACGGTGTCGGCGGTGGCCAGCGCCTGAGGGCCGTGTTCGACGTGGATGGAGAAGTCGGCGTCGGTCTGGACCGGGCCCGGCGGCCGGACCGAGCAGGTGACGACCTCGTACAGATACCGCCCCTCGGCGTCCTTGGGGCGCCCGAAGATCCGGTGCGGGATGCCCAGCTCGAACGGGAGCAGCCCGTCCAGGGCGAGGACGACGACGCGGTGCGGGCGGAACTCCGAGTCACGCGCGTGGCGTTGACTCGAGCTCAGGTGCTCCGGCTCACGCACGCTCATGGCGTTCACCCTCACTCGCGCTCATGACGTTCCGGCTCATGCTCATGGCCCGATCCTAACGAATGCTGTCCTTCGGGCCAATGGATCTGTGGGCGCACAGGCCCGAAGCTCGTTGTCGTGACGCAGACAACCGAAGCCACCGCCGCCGACCGGACCCCGCACAAGCCGCGCCGTACCCGCATCCATCGCGCTTGGTTCGTCGCCGCCGTCGCCTTCGTGACGATCCTCGGCGCCGCCGCCTTCCGCTCCCTGCCGGGGCTGCTCATCGACCCGCTGCACCAGGAGTTCGGCTGGTCACGCGGCACGATCGCCGCCGCCGTCTCGATCAACCTCGCCCTGTACGGACTGACCGCACCCTTCGCCGCCGCCCTGATGGACCGCTTCGGCATCCGGCGCGTGGTCGCGGCGGCGCTCACCGTGATCGCGATCGGCTCCGGCCTGACGGTGTGGATGACGGCGGCCTGGCAACTGCTGCTGTGCTGGGGCCTGTTGGTGGGCCTCGGTACCGGTTCGATGGCGCTGGCCTTCGCCGCGACGGTCACCAACCGCTGGTTCACCGAACGGCGCGGCCTGGTCACCGGCATCCTCACCGCCGCGTCGGCCTCCGGCCAGCTGATCTTCCTGCCCGTGCTGGCCCTGATGGTCGACGCCGGCCACTGGCGCGCGGGCGCCGTCACGGTCGCCCTCACCGCCCTCGCGGTCGTCCCCTTCGTCTGGCTGCTGCTGCGCGACCACCCGGCCGACGTGGGCCTGAAGCCGTACGGCGCGAAGGAGTTCGTACCGAAGCCGGACCCGGTGCCGGGCGCCGCGCGCCGCGCCGTGACCGTCCTCTTCAAGGCCGCCCGCACCGGCCCCTTCTGGCTGCTCGCCGGCACCTTCGCGATCTGCGGCGCCTCCACCAACGGCCTGATCCAGACCCACTTCATACCCGCCGCCCACGACGAGCACATGCCCATCCCGGCGGCGGCCTCGCTGCTCGCGGTCATCGGCGTGTTCGACGTGGTCGGCACCATCGCCTCCGGCTGGTTCACCGACCGCTACGAACCGCGCCGGCTGCTCGCCGTCTACTACGCGCTGCGCGGCATCTCGCTGCTGTTCCTGCCCATACTGCTGGCGCCCAGCGTCCATCCGCCGATGATCTTCTTCATCGTCTTCTACGGCCTCGACTGGGTCGCCACCGTCCCGCCCACCGTGGCCCTGTGCCGCGAGCAGTACGGCGACGACAGCGCGATCGTCTTCGGCTGGGTCCTCGCCTCCCACCAGGTCGGCGCCGCCCTGGTCGCCTTCATCGGCGGCGTCGTACGCGATGTCTCCGGCTCGTACGACATGGTCTGGTACGCGTCGGGCGCGCTGTGCGCGGCGGCGGCGCTGATGGCGCTGGTGATCCGGCGGCGGCCGGTCACACCGGCGGCAGAACCTGCGGCCGTGGGCCAATCTTTGCCGACCTAGGGCGGTGTCTCCCTACGGCTGATCCGCAGCTATGTCCTACGGCAGGAACCCACTCGGCATGGCCCGGCCATACAACTCGTCCAAGCCGATCAACAGCACCCCACCCCGTGCCGCCTCGGCCCGCAGGGCCTCGCTGAAACCCGCCGCGCTGAAACAGGCCAACCCGCAGTGCGAGGTGTCCATGCCGCGCCCGGCGAGCAATTCCCGTGCCCGTGACAGACGCTCGAGGTGGGGGACTCCCATGACCGTGCCCCACTTCGCCTCGCCGAGCAGGGCGACCGACGGGCGGTTTCCGCCGGACCCCTGTTCGACCACGGCCACATCGACCTGGATCTGCCGGCGCTCTTTCGGATCGGTCACGATGCCGTTGCCCACCTCGCCCAGCGAGGTGCTGAGCAGGGTTCGACCGGGCCCCAACACATACTCACGGCACATCGCCTCGAAGTGCGGACCGGCCACTTGCGCCGCGAAACGTTGTCCTGCCTGGGCCCAAACCTCGGTGGCCTGGCCCCCTTCCAGTCGGGCCCAAGCCGGGCGCATGACCGCCTCATAGAAGTTGATCAGAGGCTCGGTGATGCGGTACTGGGATTTCCCGGCTCGGAAGACGTCTGCCTCCCGGACCAGGAGATGGCTGTCCTCCAGGACATTGAGTGGGTGCGAGATGTCGACGGACTTGCGGCCGATGTATCCCGCGATGCCTCCGCGCGTGGTGTTGCCCTGCGCCACGGCGGCGAGCACTGAGTGGTACAACGCGGTGTCCCGGATGTCGGCTTCCTCGGCGAGCAGGTAACGAGCCTCCCGGAAGAGGGGACTGAACGGCGAGAGGACCGTGCGGCAGATCCATTCGTCGAAGCCCTCCAGATCGGCGGGGACGTCGTCCGCCAGGAACTGACGGCGGTACGCGGGCGTACCGCCGAGAACCGCATGCAGTCGGGCAGCGAGTGCCGGGTCGGCAGCAACGCCCCAGAAGTCCGCCGCCGCCCGGTATCCGAAGGGACGTACGACGAGTTCCAGTTGGGCCCTGCCACGCAGGGGTGCGCTGCTGGCCAGCAGCCCGCCCATGACGGACATCGCCGAGCCGCACAGCAGCAGCCGCATGCGGCTCTCCTCAACCTGGCCCCGGTCGATCGCGCGCTGGATCAGTGAGGGAAGTTCCGGAGCCGCCCGCACCAGATACGGGAACTCGTCGATGACCACGAGAAACGCGGTTTCCGGCGCCGGACCGCCAGGCGTCCTGGGGCCGGATGCCGCGAGCCCGAAGAGGTACGAGACCGCGTCGTCCCAGGTGGCGAAGGAGAAAGCCACTGGAGAACCCACATGTGCGGCCAGGGCGGCGCTGAACTGCCGAAGGGACTCCGCCTCGGTGGCGTCCGTGGCCCCGAAGTAGAACCCGCCGCACTGCTCGACGAGTGCTCGCAGTAGGTATGTCTTTCCCATACGCCGCCTGCCGCTGAGGACTCCGAGCGCGGCGTGCGGCAGGGGCCGGTCGACAAAGGCGGTGAGCGCGTCCCACTCAGGGCCTCGGTCGAAAATGCGTGACGGCTTGATCGGCCTTGGCTGCTGCATGATCGCCCTCGGCAATCCTTGTTAGGAACACACTTCTAAGGAGTATATTCCTCGCGGCTCATCCGCTCAGAAAGCGGCGCCCTCCCGGGGCCTCCCGGACGACACCGGCTGTCTGGGCAACCCTCGCCGACGGGAACTGGTCCGACTACTTAGCAACGCGACGGGCCGGCCCGTAGGGCTGGGCAGTTGAGCAGGGCAGTGTTCCGAGTCTGCGCTATTGGGGGATGGTGAGCAGGATTCGGCCGTGGCTACCGCCGGCGTCGACGTGGTCGTGGGCTTCGGCGATGTCGTCCAGCGGGTAGCGGTCGCCGACGGCGACGGTGAGGGCACCCACGGCGGCGGCGGAGGTGAGGTCGCGGGCGGCCTGGCGCTTAGCCTCGGCGGGGAAGTCGTCGCTGCCGAGCAGCCGCAGGGTCACGTTGTTGAACAGCAGAGGCCAGAAGGGGATCTCGGTGCGGTCCGTGCGGGTGGCGTAGGCGGCGATGACGGCGTTGCCAGCGGCGACGGCGGTGTCGAGATCGGCGTTGTCGGACAGTGCGACCTCGATGATCCGGTCGACGCCCCGTGGCGCGTACGAGCGGATGGCCGCGGCGGGGTCGCCGGTATCCAGGGCGATGGCGTGGGCGACGGCCGGGTCGACGTGGTCGAGGTCCGCGGTGCGGCGGACGGTGGCGATCACAGTGGCGCCGGCCCAGTGGGCGAGCTGGGCGGCCAGGGAGCCGACGCCGCCGAGAACTCCGTGGACCAGAACCAGTCGGCCGTCGACCGGGCCGTCGGCGAAGACGGTCCGGTGGGCGGTGATGCCGGGGATGCCGAGGCTCGCGCCCAGTTCGTCACTGAGGTGGTCGGGCAGAGGTACGGCTTGGTGGTCGGGTACGGCGGTGTACTGGGCGGCGGTGCCGAAGGGGCGGTAGGACTGGGCGCCGTATACCCAGACCCGTTGTCCGACGCGGCGGGCGTCGACGCCGTCGCCCACCGCGTCGATGACTCCGGCGCCGTCGCTGTGCGGGATCACCCGCGGGAAGGGCATGGACGAGCCGAGCCAGCCCCGCCGCTTCTTGGTGTCGCCGGGGTTGACGCCCGAGACGGTGACGCGGACGCGGACCTCGCCGGGACCTGGGACGGGATCAGGTAGTTCACCGACGTGCAGGACATCGGCGGCGGGGCCCTGGACGTCGTACCAGGAAGCAAGCATGGGAGTACCTCCGTGGACAGTCAGCTTGCGGGAGCGGCGGGCGCATGCGGATCGCTGTCGGTGCATGCGGTGTCGAACGCGGGCGGTTCCTCGCCGAGGGTCTCGCGCAGCCAGGTCCGTTCGGCGCGGCTGGTGGCGCGGGCGGTGAGCAGCATGCCCCGCCGGTAGGGGTCGGCGATCTCCTCGGCGCGCAGGGGCCGCTCGTTGTCGTAGAAGAAGCTCGCCGGTTCTTCCAGGAACTCCAGCCGTCTGCGCAGCACCGCGTGCTGTTCGGCCACGTCGGGCAGGTGGGAGAGGAAGGCCAGGACGACGTAGAACCGGGTGAAGTCGGTGATCTCATGGTCGGCGGGTTTGCGCAGACGCTGAAGCATGTCGGCCCGTCCGGCCGCGGTCAGGTTGAGCACGTACCGGGCCGCCCCCGCGGCCGGGTCGGCGCGCCGCTCGATCAAGCCCGCCCTGGTCAGACGGTTGATCGCCGGATACAGGCTGCCGTCACTGACCGGACGCGTATAGCCGGTCAGCTGTGAGACGCGGCGGCGCAGCTCGTGTCCAGGCAGGGGTGCCTCGGTGAGGAAGCCGAGTATCGCGAGTTCCAGCATGAGTCCATCTTCGCACGCGGACATCGAATCGATGTGAACATCGATTCGATGTTACGCTCGCAGATATCCGCTCAAACGTCTCTGGAGAGGCACAGCAAGATGCCGTCGCAGTCCACCGAGTCAGTGATGAACCGTTTCGTCGAGTTCATCAACACGGGCAACGAGGATCTCGCCCGCGAGGTCATTTCTCCGGACGCGGTGTTCCACGCACCCAGCCACCCGGAACCACTGCGGGGGCCCGATGGGTACATGGAAGTCCTCGGGATGATGCGCAGCGCCTTCCCCGACGTCGAGTGGACGCTGGAGGAGACGGTCACCGAAGGCGACACCGTGGCCGCGCGGTTCACCATGCGGGGAACCCACGACGGTGAATTCTTCGGGATCCCGGCGAGCGGCAACAAGATCTCGGTGCAGGCCATGAACTTCTACTACCTGGCCGACGGCCGGATCGTCGGCGAACGGGGCCAGCCTGACCTCCTCGGGGTGATGCAGCAGATCGGTGCCCTACCGGCGCCGTGAACCTCGTAGCGCCGGTAAGTCTTCTGCCGCGCGGGATTGCCGCTGCCAGGAGGGGGCCGTACGGCGCGGGTTCACCGCAAGAGGCCGGTTTTCTTCTTGATCCGGCGTCTTCGCGCAGACAGCGCCCGTTCCGCGAGAGCTTGCACTCTGTCACCGCTGACGTGACCGAGCCGGGTACGGAACTGCTCGCTCTACGGCGAATACTGCAACCCTCGAATACCGACAGTCCACCAGTGCGAGTTCACCTCCACCCGGCTTCTCGATCTGCCGCTTCCCCTGGCGTTTCCCCTCGCCGAGGCGGCAGAACTTGACCGGCTGGCGGCCGAGTCGATGCGCGTCCTGGAGAAAGTCGTCGACCCTGCCACCCGGCTCGACGACCGGTTCCTCGCCTCGGTCGAGGAGCGATGGCACACGCTCCGGTCGCGGGTGATCGCAGTCCAGGAGGAACTCGATGGGCGGGTGTACATATAGTACGGCCTGGTCGACCGGAGCCTGACGCTCCGAAGAGAGGCAGACCGCGCAAGGATGCTCGACCGATTACAGGAAGCGTCCTTTATGGAACAGCAGGGGCGCCTCAAGGGTCTCGGACGTGCCGAGGTCGTCCACCCGGCCCACCACGATGAGGTGGTCGCCGCCGGTGTGGACGGCATGGATAGTGCAGTCGATCCAAGCGAGCGCGCCCGTGAGACGCGGTGACCCGGAGACCGGTGCTGTGTCGTATTCGACGCCCGCGAACTTGTTCGCGCCGCTCACCGCGAAGCCGCGGCACAACGCGCCCTGGCCGGCGGCGAGCACGTTCACGCAGAAGGCGCCCGCGCGGGCGATGCGGGGCCAGGTCGTCGACGTACGGCCGACCATGAAAGCGACGAGGGGTGGGTCGAGGGAGAGGGAGGAGAAGGACTGGCAGGCGAAGCCGGCGGGGCCGGATTCGCCATCGGTGGCTGGTGAGGTGACAACGGCCACGCCCGTCGCGAAGTTCCCGAGCACCCGCCGGAACTCGCCCTGCTCGACCGGCGCCCGCTCGTCCTCACCCACACACCGCAACTCCGGGCGCGGCAGCGCCTCCACGGGGCGGGCGGGCCCGGACCTGAGATAACGGACGGCCGCTGCCGCCATTCCTGCGTGTCCCATCACGTCATCCATTGAAGCTGACGGGGTGTCAGATGGGAAGGGGTGCGGGAGACCGTCCGGGGCCGCGGCGTACGCTCCGGGCCATGGGGTGGGGAAAGATCCGGCGGGGGCTCCGCAGAGCCCGGCTGAGCTGGACGAACGACGACCGGACTGTCGCCGTGGGGGTGTGCGCGGCGCAGCTTCCGGCGGCCTGGCTGCTGTCGCTCTTCGGCGGCACCGCGGAGGACGACTACGGCGTCGGTACCGGCGGCCTGGCCCTGGGCCTGATGTGCGCGCTCCTCTTCGCACCACTGGTGCTGCCGATTCTGGGCCTGCTCCAGACGGTCACGCAGATCACCCCGGCCGCCCTGCTGGCCCATCCGTCGGCCCGCCGGTTCCGCGGACCCGGGTGGGCCTGGCACCTCCTGTACGTCGTGCTGCTCGGTGCCGGCTGGGCGTTCCTGCCCGTGATCTTCTGGGGCTGGTCGTTCACGGCGACGGCCTTGGTCCTCGCGGCCCTCGGCATACTCCCCGTACTCGGTGTCGCGTACGCCCGCCGACGCGCCCAGGGCACCGGGCGGACGTGGGGAGCGCTGGGCGTCTGGTGGCGTGGAAGCCTCGGCTGCTTCGGGCTGTGCGGGCTGGCCCTTGTGGGTGGGTCGCTGGTCGCGGCCTCGGGACTGATCGAGGAGTACGAGCCTCCGAAGCTGTCCGCCGCGCAGCTCGCCGGAGTCTGGCGCGGCGACAACGGCGCGGCACTGAAACTGCTTCCGGGTGGCCGGGCCCACGTCACAGACCTGCCTGCCGAGGCCGAGTTCGATATGGAGTCCGCCGAGGACATCGAGGTGTGCGACGGCATGGGTAGCTGGTGGCTCGACACGGAGGGCCGCGACGACCGGTGGGGTGGTCAGGGCCCGGAGGAGCGGGACGGGGTCGTCGTGCGGCTCGACGGGGGATGTGGGGAGCAGACGTACTGGACGATCGGCGGCACGGCACACGAGCCTGAGCTGTTCGTCCTGTTCGGCGACCCTGACGCGGGTGACCTGCGGATACTTAAACGGGAGTGACGACCTCACCGACCCCGGTATTCCGGACTCCTGCGTTCCACGAAGCTCGCCACTCCCTCCCTCGCGTCTGCCGTCGTCATGTTGATCTCCTGGGCGGCTGCCTCCGCGGCGAACGCGGTGGTGCGGTCGGTGTCGAGGGAGGCGTTGACGAGCTGCTTGGTCAAGGCGATGGCTCGGGTCGGGCCGGTGGCGAGGCGGTCGGCCCACTCGCGGGCTGTTTTGTCCAGCTCGGCGTCCGGGACGACGCGGTTGACCAGGCCCAGGCGTTCGGCGTCCGCGGCGGGGAGGGCGTCGCCGAAGAACATCAGTTCTTTGGCGCGGTGGGGGCCGATGAGGCGGGGGAGGAGGTACGCGCCGCCGCCGTCCGGCACGAGTCCACGCCGTACGAACACCTCGATGAACTTGGCGGATTCGGCGGCCAGTACGAGGTCGCAGGCGAGGGCGAGATGCGCGCCGAGCCCGGCCGCCGTGCCGTTCACGGCGGCGATCACCGGCTTCTCGCAGTCGAGGACGGCGCTGATCAGCCGCTGAGCGCCGAGCCGGAGGGTGCGGGCGACGTCACCGGCGATCCGCTCCCCGCCGCCCGCCGCCCCGCCCCGCAGGTCGGCGCCGGCGCAGAAGCCGCGGCCGGTTCCGGTGAGGACGACGGCTCTCACGGCGGGGTCGGCGGAGGCGTCGGAGAGAAGTTGGATCAGGCGTTCTCGCAGGTCAGGGGTGATGGCGTTGAGGGCCTCGGGGCGGTTGAGGGTGATACGGCGGACGTGATTGTCAGTGGTGTGCCGTATCAATGACTCAGCGGAATTTCTGGACTCACGGGGGGAATCGGGGATGTTCAGTTCACTGGGTGGATTCATGTCAGCGGCACACCGCCAACGCGTCCAGCGCCACCGCTCCCTGCCCCCTGGGCAGCACCATCAGCGGATTGATGTCCAGCTCCGCGAGGTCGTCCCCGAGTTCCAGTGCCATGCGCTGCACCCGCAGGACGACCTCGACGAGCGCGTCGAGGTCGGACGGGGGGCGCCCCCTGACCCCGTCCAGCAGGGCCCGCCCGCGCAGTTCACCGAGCATGTCCCGCGCCTGCTCCTCACCGAAGGGCGGCACGCGTACGGCGGCGTCCCGCAACACCTCGACGAGCACACCGCCGAGCCCGACGGTCACGGTCGGTCCGAAGAGTTCGTCGTGGGTGACGCCGACGACCATCTCGACGCCCCGCTCGACCATCTGGCACACCAGCACGCCGTCCAGCGAGACGTCCTCGTAGCGGGCGATGTCGGTCAGGTCGCGGTAGGCGTCGCGGACCTGGCTGGCCGAGGTCAGTCCGATCTTGACGAGACCCAGCTCGGTCTTGTGGGCGATCTGCGCGCCGGATGCCTTCATCACCACCGGGTAGCCGACGAGGCCCGCCGCGCGCACGGCCGCCGCCGCGCTGGTGACCAACTGCTCGCGCGGCACCCGGATTCCGTAGGCACGAAGCAGCTGTTTCGCCGCGTGTTCGCTCAGCTGCTGTCCTGGGCGCATCAGGGCCTGCGCCTTGCGGAAGGAGGGCGAAGGGGTGCGCGGTGCCTCGTCGAAGGGGGAGCGGTAGCCGGTGACGAACCGGTGGTGGTCGAGGTGGGCGCGGACCGCGGTGAGACAGTTGGTGACCGTGCGGAAGGTGGCCACGCGGGAGGAGCCGAGCAGTACGTCGCGGTACGCCGGCTCGGTGCCGACCGGCGACCCCCACACCACGCACACCAGCTTGTCGGTCCGCTCGGCCGCGTCCACCAGGTCCTGTACGAGCCGGTCGCTGAGGGGTGGGAAGGGCCCGGTGACCGGGCAGATCAGCACCCCGACCTCCGGGTCGTCCAGGATCGCGTCGATGATCTTCCGGCCGCGCCAGTCCCCGACCGGATGCCCGCCGTTGTCGACCGGGTTGGCCACGCTGAGGTACTCCGGTATCCACTGGTGCAGCTCGGCCTGCCGGGCCTGAGACAGCTCCGGCAGCCGCAGGCCCGCCTCGCTCGCCAGGTCGGCGACGTGCGCGCCCGTGCCGCCCGAGATCGAATAGACGACGACTCCATCGGCGCGGGGCGGACGGGCGCGGGCCAACAGGGCGGCGGTGTCCTGGAGTTCGTCGAGCCCGTCGACCCGGATCACCCCGAACTGCCGCATCGCGGCGTCCACCACCTCGTCCGCGCCGGTCAGCTTGCCGGTGTGTGAGGCGGCCGTGCGGGCGCCGGTCTCGGTGCGGCCCACCTTGACCGCGACGACCGGCACCCGGCGCCGGGCGGCCCGGTCGGCGGCGAGCAGAAAGGAGCGGCCGTCCTTCAGCCCCTCGATATAGCAGGCGATGGCACCGACGTCGGGCTGCTCGGCGAAGTAGGAGATGAAGTCGGCGGTCTCCAGATCGGCCTCGTTGCCGGTGGGCGCCCAGTGGGAGAGCCGGATGCCGAGTTCCTGGAGGGCGAAGACGGGGCGGCCCTGATGCCCGGACTGGGTGATGAGGGCGATGGAGGGACCGTCCAGGTCGTCCCGGAACCGCTCGAAGGCGTTCAGGTTGGTGTTCGGTCCGAGCAACCGCACACCGGCCCGCTCCACGGCGGCCGTCAGCTGACCCTGCAGGACGGCGCCCTCGTCCCCCGTCTCCGCGAACCCGGAGGCGAAGACGACGGCGAACTTCACCTTGGCCTCGCCCAGTTCCTCGATCACGGGGAGGGGGTCGGCGACCAGCAGTACGGCGAGATCGACCTGCTCGGGCAGGTCCCGGACGGAAGGAAAGCAGGAGATGCCGAAGACGGAGTCCCGCGTGGGATGCACCGGATACAGCCGGGCCCCGACCCGCTCGGCCCAGGACAACAGCTGCCGGGTGACGCCGGTGTTGGGCCGGCCCTCCCCGTCCGAGGCGCCGATCACGGCGACGGACTCGGGCCGGAAGAACCGGTCCAGATCGGGGACGCCCGCATACAGCGGACGCCCGCTGACGTCGTAGTCGTCCACGTCGGCCGGGCGGCCGTGGACGGCGGGGGCGGGCTGCTCGCCGCAGGCGACGACCCGGCCCCGGCGGGAGTCGGTGGTAAGGGTGCCGTGGGTTGATCCAAGCATCGGTCGCCCCGCTCCTGTGTGACAGCAACTAACTGACGCAGTGTCAGATTACTGAACTGACGCTGCGTCAGGAAGTCGTTGAACCGGGGAGGTACTGCGGAGGCGGCTGTTGGGGGGTGGCTGCGGCTACGGTCACAGTGCTGCGGCGGTGACTGTCGTCGCCTGCTGCGGCCGGCCGTCACGGTACGTCGGCACCCACTTCAGCACCCACTTGGCCGCATACTCCGGCATCCACTTCCCTGCACTCTCCGGCACCCGACCCACCGGAGAGGGAGGGGTCCCCCGGCCTCAGACCGGCAGCCGGGACACCGAACCCGCCCCGTTCTTCGCGATGGCCTTCGCGATCTTCTCGGCGTCGATGGCCAGTTCGCGGAGCATGCCGCTGATGGGGTTGGTGAAGCCGGTGAAGTACAGGCCGGGGGCGTGCTGGGGGGTGCGGGCGCCGTGGACGAGCGGTTTGCCGCGGGTGTCGAGGACGTCGAGGTGGCCGACGAGACCGTCGAGTGCTCGGGCGTAGCCGGTGGCGGCGATCACGGCGTCCGGGCCGACGCGGTCGCCGTCGGCGAGGACGACCTTGCCGTCCTCGAAGCCGTCGACGGCGGCCACCACCTCGACGGTGCCCTTGCGTACGGCGTCGATGAGGCCGACGTCCTGCACCGGGATCGACCCTTCGTTGACCCGGCTGTAGAGGCCGGTGTCGGGGCGGGGCAGGCCGTGTTCCGAGAGGTCCGGCACGCTGACCTTGGCCAGCGGACGGGCGAGCCGGTCGACGAGGCCGACCGGGAGGCGTCGGCACAGCACGGCCGAGTACTGGGCGGCCCAGCCCGCGGTCGACCGGCGCACGATGTGGGGGGCGGTGCGGACGGACAGCCGTACGCGGGAGGCGCCGCCCTCGACGAGGTCGACGGCGATCTCGGCGCCGGTGTTGCCGACGCCGACGACGAGGACGTCACGGCCGGCGTAGGGCTCGGCGCTGCGGTAGTCGGCGGCGTGGAGGAGGTCCCCGGTGTAGGAGTCGCGGCCGGGCCAGTCGGGGAGGTGGGGTGTGTGGTTGTAGCCGGTGGCGACGATGACCGCGGCGCCGGTGAGTTCGCGGCCGCCGGTGGCGTGCAGCAGCCAGCCGGAGCCGTCGGGCGCGCGGTCGACGCGGGAGACCTCGACGCTGGTGACGATCTCCAGCTCGTGGTGCTCGGCGTACTTCTCCAAGTACCGGACCACGTTGTCGCGGGACACCCAGCGCCCGAAGCGGCGCGGCATCGGCAGACCCGGCAGGCCCGAGAGGCGGCGGGTGGTGTGCAGGTGCAGCCGGTCGTAGTGGCGCCGCCAGGACGCGCCCACCCGGTCGGACTTCTCCAGGACGACGGCGCGTATGCCGCGGGCGCGCAGGGCGTACGCGGCGGCGAGTCCGCCGGGACCGCCGCCGATGATGTACACCGGGCGGTCTGCGGGGCTGTGCGCCGCGGGGTTCGCGGGGCTCTGCGCCGCTTGGTTCGCGGGAGATGCGGACGCTGTGGAGTCGGCCATGAGCGCGAGCGTAATCACGTGTCCGATTGATGGGTCTCGGTCAAGACCGGAATTGGTTGCGGATTGATCACGCATGTAGGAGGAGTGAGTGGGACCGGTGGCGTAGGGCGACTGATTGTGGGGGCTTTCACGGGCCTGTAAAGGGGGCTTTTCGGGAAACGACGCCGCGTTCGTGGGGAGGGGCCGGGTGGGCCGGACGGGCCGGACCTACGGTCTTACTTCTTGGCCCGGTTCTTGTATCCGGTGACCTTGGCGATCCAGGTGATGAAGTCGCCGGGGTCGGTGTTGGCGCCGTGTCCCTCGTCCCAGTAGTACAGGTGGTTGACGTCGTCGCCGAGGCTGCTCGCGGCGGCGATGTTGACGGAGACGGGAGAGGTGTCTCGGGTCGGGTCGGAAGCAGTTCCCGGATGTGTAGCCCGGTGCTGGTCATTTCGGGCGGGGCGGAGGGGTGTGGTCGGTAGCGAATGATCTGGTCGGCGATCATCTTCTGCCCTTCCTGTGCAGATGGGATCACTTGTTCGCCAATCGCTGCCATGTGCTTCCCGGGGTATTGGGGCGGGGGTTAGCTTCGGCCTGTCGAGATCATCACAGGTGAGCGGGGGGCACGGCGATGGGTAAGCGAGGGCGGGGAGCGAAACGGCGGGAGCCGCGTCCCTACCGTGCGCTGTCCGTCCCGTTCGTGGTCGCCCCACCCTCCGGGTGTCGCATCCGCACCCGCTTGCACCTCTCGCCCGCCGATGTGGCCGTGCTGCGGGCGGTCGGGGAGCACCTGGGCGCGCTGGCCGGGGCGGACTTGGCGGCGCGGGTGCGGATCGGGCACGTGCCTGCCGCGCACAATCGGCGGGCCGAGCGGAAGAAGGCGCTGACCGCGCAGTCCTCCTCCCGCTGGGCGGGGTCGATCACCCGCACCAGCGAGGACCAGTACCAGCAGTCCCAGCGGGCGCTGAACGCCCGCATCGGCTCGCTGCGCCGGACGATCGCCACGATCACCTCCCGCCTCGCCGTCGCAGCCGGCAGCCGGGAGCGACGAGGGCGCGGGTGGGTACGCGGGTACGCCGATGACGCCGAGCGGCGGGCCAAGCAGCAGCGGCTGCAGATCCTGCAGGGCGAACTACGCCGGGCGGTACGGGAGCGGGCCAGTGGTCGGGTGCGGGTCACCCGGGGCGGACGCCGCCTGCTCAACGCCCGCCACCACCTCTACGACACCGCCACCGCACCGAAGCCGCTGACCGCAGCCGACTGGCAAGCCCAGCTGGACGGGTGGGGTGAGGTGTGGTCGGCGCGGCGGATGTTCCTCACCGCGGACGGGGAGGCGGGTGCACCGTTCGGGAACTACACCCTCAGCATCGACCCGGCCGACGGCTCCATCGCGATGGTGCTGCCCGACCCGCTGCGCCAGCAGCACGCCAACGCCCCACGCGGACGGTACGTGCTGGACGCGGCGGCCGTCTTCAGCCATCAGGGCGAGGCATGGGCGGACCGGATCGCCTCGGGCGCCTCGGTCCGCTACGACATCACCTACGACCCGGCACGCGGACGCTGGTACCTGGATGCCTCCTGGTCCACCGCGGCCAAGGGCCAAACGGCCCCGGCCCCTGCCCTACAGACGCTGCGCCAACACCCGGTGCTCGCGGTGGACGTGAGCGCCGACCACCTGGCCACCTGGGTCATCGACCCCCACGGCAACCCCGTCGGCACCGCCCACACGATCCCCCTTCAGCTGTCCGGGCTGCCCGCCACCACCCGCGACGCACGGCTGCGCTCAGCGATCTCCCACCTCCTGCACCTCGCCCAGCAGCAGGAGTGCGCGGCGCTGGTGATCGAGAACCTGGACTTCGCCGACGCTCGCGCCACCGGCCGGGAGAGACTGGGCCGGGGCAGACGCGGCAAAGCCTTCCGGCGTCTGGTGGCGGGGATCCCCACGGCCAAGTTCCGTGACCGGCTGTCCGGGATGGCCCACCATGCCGGACTCTCCGTGATCGCGGTCGACCCGGCGTACACGAGCAGATGGGGTGCCCAGCACTGGCTGAACCCCCTGAAGAAACAGGCTTCTACCGGCTCGACCGCCGTGAGCGGGCATCATGCCGCCGCGGTGGTCGTCGGCAGACGCGGTCTGGGCTGTACGGCCCGGCGCAGGAAAGACGGACCCCGCCAAACCCCCGCCACCACCGCCCTCCGGCGTGCTGACGCAGGGGCCGTGCGACCGGAGGATCGCACCGGGACAACCGCCCCCACACCGCCGAGTCACCACATCCCAAGCCGTACGGAGCAGACAGCTCCGGAACGGACCTCGCGCAGCACCCCCTCGGTGCGTCAGACGCGAGCGCGCCCACCCGGAAAGCACCCGCCCCACGGCCCCACCACCGTTCGGGGGCCCAGCATCCACGACCAGCAACTCACGCTGTTCGGAATGCCCGAAACGGCCACCATCGGCCAATCAGCTTAGGAACGGTTTCCTCATCGAATTCAAGGCGGGCTCATAGATTCACGGCGGTTCGACAGGTCATCGACAGCCTCTTGCGCGACCGTGCCGGGCGCTGCTGAACTGACGTACCGTCAGATTCTGTAGCCGTCACGGGGAGTGCGCATGGACGTCCCGGAGATCGACGCGTTCACGAGGACGTACTGGGACGCGGCCGCGGAGGGTCGACTGCTGGTCCGTCGCTGTGGGGCGTGCGGCCGGGCCCATCACTACCCCCGCGAGTTCTGCCCGCACTGCTGGAGCGAGGACGTCACCTGGGAACCCGCGACAGGCCGCGCCACCCTCTACACCTGGTCCGTCGTCCACCGCAACGACCTGCCACCCTTCGGCGAGCGCACCCCCTACGTCGCCGCCGTCGTCGACCTCGCGGAGGGGCCCCGGATGATGACGGAGGTCGTGGGGGGCGGGGAGTTGCGGGTGGGCATGGAACTGGAGGTGGGGTTCCGGGAGGGGGTGCCGGTGTTCCGGGTTCTCGGTGTGTAGGGCACTGGCCGGTCCGTTCAAGGCCACAGAAGTTCCTTGGTCCAACCCCCCTCCGCCCGCCGGTAGTTCAGCCGCACATGCCGTCGCTCCGCGTCCCCCTGGAAGAACTCCACTGTGTCCGGCTGGAGGTGGTACAGCGTCCAGGACGGGACCAGTGTGTCCGGGTCGCGCTGGGCGCGGTCCCAGGCCGCGGCTGATTCCGTCGCCAACTCCTCCAGTGAGCCGAGGACTTCGCTCTGGTGGCCGGTGAGGGCGGCGGCGAGGGCGCCGGTGGAGCGGGCGTGGAGGTCGGACTGGGCTTCCCGGGAGGGGGCGGTGGTGACGGGGCCGCGGATGCGGATCTGGCGGGCGAGGGTGGGCCAGTAGAAGCCGAGGGCCGCGTACGGGCGGGCCGCGAGGTGGCGGCCCTTTGCGCTGTGGTCGTGCGTGGCGAAGGCCCAGCCGTCCTCGTCGGCGCCGTGCAGCATGACCGTGCGTACGTCCGGCAGGCCCTCCTCGTCCGAGGTCGCCAGCGACATGGTGTGCGGCTCCGGCTGGCCTGCCGTCACCGCCTCCGCGAACCAGGTGGTGAAGAGCGGGAGAGGGGAGGCGGGTGCGGTGGCCGGGTCGAAGGGGCGGAGTTCGGTGACTCCCGCCTCCCAGACGCGGGACGACCGCAGCAGACGTACAAACTCGGAGTCCATGCCTCCGATTCTCCCGCCCGGCGCCTCTGTCCCGCCCGGTGACCGCTAAACCGTGCCCAGATCCGACGACACCCAGCGTTCCGGGCGCATCCGGATGATCACCATCTCGCCGTGGTTGTTCCAGGAGAAGTCGACATAGCCGTCGACCTTCTCGGCGGGGAGGTAGCGGGCCGAGAGTTCGCGGAGTTTCTCGATGGTGGCGGGTGTGGTGTCGAGGACCGGGCCCTCCACCGACACATAGCGGATCGTGGGTTCCAGCCGGTCCACCATCAGGGAGAACCTGCCGGCCTTGCTGATCAGCTGGTGCTTACGGGAGTCCAGCCCGGTCAGGATCCAGACCGTGCCGTCGGGCTCGACCTGGTACCAGATCGGGACGCTGAGCGGCGCGCGCCCCTCTTCGGCGTCCACCGCCAGCGCGGCGATGTGCGGCTCGGCCAGGAACTGTTCGCGCTCCTCGCGGGTCAGGGCCATGTCGGGATCCTCCAGCGACTCGAGTCGTTCGGCGGTCTTTCTGTGGTCCTTCTGTGACGCTCCGTTGTTCACAACGTCCGCCGACGGGTACCTGTTCCCCCACCGGCGGTCCGTCGCCTGCCGTTGGGCCGTTCGTCACCCCGTGTCCCTACTGTGCCCGCCATGAGAAGAATCTCGATCATGCTCAGCGCCGTCGCGCTGACCGTCGGCCTCACGGCGCCCGCCGCCCTGGCCGACGAGAAGACCGGTGCGAAGACCCACGACTTCGGCCAGGCCACGCTCACCGGATGGGCATCGCTGCCTGCGGAGACGTACGTGCCGGGCAGTGAGCCGTCCGGGGCCGCGATAGGGGCGGGCCCGTTCAACGGGATCGCGGCGCCGTTCGCGGGGCAGCCGGTGCAGGGCTTCAGCGGCATCGTGAACCGGCACGACGGCACCTACGACGTGCTGTCGGACAACGGCTACGGCAACAAGGCCAACAGCGCCGACTTCCTGCTCCGCGTCCACCGCGTCAAGCCGGACACGCGCACAGGGAAGGTCAAGGTGCTCGGCGGGTTCAACCTGACCGACCCGTACCACAAGGTGCCGTTCGCGCTCACCCGCGCCGACCGCACCCTCACCGGCGCCGACTTCGACGTCGAGTCGATCGTGCGGGCGTACGACGGGACGTACTGGATGGGCGATGAATTCGGCCCGTTCCTGCTGCACTTCTCGCGCACCGGCAAGCTGCTGGAGGCGCCGATCTCCCTCAAGGGCGTGCAGGCGCCCGAGAACCCGTACCTGAACGGCGGCACGCCCAACCTCGGCAGCAGCAAGGGCTTCGAGGGCATGGCCCGTTCCGTCGACGGACGGCACCTCTACCCGCTGCTCGAAGGCACGGTGACCGGTGACACCCCCGGCGACCTGCGCTTCAACGACTTCGATCTGAAGGCCGGCAAGTACACGGGCAAGCACTGGACCTACCGCCTGGAGTCCGCCGCCCACGCCATCGGCGACGCCATCGCCGTCGACAAGCACCGCTTCCTGGTCATCGAGCGGGACGGCGGACAGGGCGACACCGCCAAGTTCAAGCGGATCTACCTCGCCGACACGCGGGACCGCAACGACGACGGGGTGATGGACAAGACCCTCGTCGCCGACCTGATGAACATCGCCAACCCGAAGAAGCTCGGCGGCTTCGGCGAGACGTTCACCTTCCCGTTCCAGACGATCGAGGACGTCGTCCTGCTCGACGACCGCACCCTCGCCGTCCTGAACGACAACAACTTCCCCTTCTCCACCGGCCGCACGGCGGGCAAGGCGGACAACAACGAGTACATCACCATCCGGCTCGGCGACCGCCTGCACGCCGACTGGCGCGCGTTCCTCTAAGCCTCACTGGCGTCCCAGCACCACCGTCCCCGACGAGCAGAACCACCCGCCCGTCCCGGACGCCACCGCGAGGCGCGGCAACCGCCCGTCCCGGGCCCGCACTTGCCGCGCCTCGCCCACCTCCCCCCGCAACTGCCGCACCGCCTCCACCAGCAGGAACAACCCCCGCATCCCCGGGTGCTGAGCCGACAGCCCACCCCCGTCCGTGTTCACGGGCAATTCCCCGCCTACGACTTTCAGCCGCCCCTTCTCGACGAACGCCCCGCCCTCGCCCTTCCCGCAGAACCCCAGATCCTCCAGCGTCACCAACGTCATGTAGGTGAACGCGTCGTAGATCTCCGCGAAGTCGATCTCCTCCGGCCGCACGCCCGCCCGCTCGAAGGCGAGCCGTCCGCTCACCGCCGCCGGGGAGACGGTGAAGTCAGGCCACTCGGACATCGTCGTGTGCGAGACGTGCTCCCCGGTGCCGAGCACCCACACCGGCGCGGTACGGCAGTCCCGTACGTACTCCTCCGCCACCAGCAGCACCGCCGCCCCGCCGTCGGACCGTATGCAGCAGTGCAGCTTGGTGAAGGGGTCCGCGATCATCGGGCCGTCGAGCACGTCGTCGACGGTGATCGGCTCCCGGAACATCGCCTCCGGGTTCAGGGCGGCGTTCGCCCGCGCCTGCACCGCCACCTCCGCCAACTGCTCGATGGTCGTGCCGTGTTCGTGCATATGGCGACGGGCGGCCATGGCGTACTTGGCGATGAGGGTATGGCCGTACGGGACCTCGAACTGGAGCGGGCCGCGTGCGCCGAAGGACAGGTTGCCGGTCCGGCGGCCCGCCTTGATGTCGGCGCGGGCGGTGGAGCCGTAGACGAGCAGGACGGCGTTCGCGTGCCCGGCCGCTATCGCGTCGGTCGCGTGGGCGGCCATCACCTCCCAGGTGGAGCCGCCCACCGAGGTCGAGTCGACCCAGGTGGGACGCAGGCCCATGTATTCGGCCACCTCCGCCGGGGCCAGCGTGCCGAGGCCCGCCGACGCGAAGCCGTCGATCACGGACTTGTCGAGGCCCGCGTCGGCCAGCGCGCGGCGGGCGGCCTGGGCGTGCAGCGCGTACGGGGTGGTGTCGTCCACGCGGCCGCAGTCGGAGAGGGCGACGCCGGCCACGGCGACTTTCCGGCTCCCGGGAATCATGAGAGGCCTCCTGCCCCTGGGCATATCGTTCGTGGGCTCCTAATATGACGGCCCGTCAGATCGGGAGGGAAGAGCCATGGACGCCAGCTTCACCACCGAGCAGGACGAGATCCGCCGCACCCTGCGCGAACTGCTCCACAAGCGGTGCGGACCGGAGGAGCTGCGCGCCGCCGTCGATCAGCCGGCCGGCCACGATCCCGCACTCTGGACAGCCCTCGCCGAACAACTCGGCCTGCCCGGCCTCGCCCTTCCCGAGACCTACGGCGGTGTCGGCTGCTCCGTCACCGAACTCGCCCTCGCGGCGGAGGAGACGGGCCGGGCCCTCGCCCCCTCACCGCTGCTCGCGACCACCGTCCTCAGCGCGCCCCTGCTGCTCGCCCTCGGCACCGAGGCCCAGCGCGCGGAGCTGCTGCCGCGCCTCGCCGCGGGTTCGCTCACCGCGGCCCTCGGCGTACCCGGCGCCGCGCTCGCCACCGCGCTCGGGCTGACCGGCGACAACGGTGGCGGCAATGGCGATGGCTGGGCCGGTGGGGGGCGCGCGGGGGGCGTCCAGGCGCGGCGGACGGAGGACGGGGGCTGGCGGTTGTACGGGCAGGTCGACCAGGTCCTCGACGGGCACAGCGCGCAGCTGCTGATCGTCGCCGCCCACGCCGGGGGGTTCGCCCGCTCGCGCACGCTGCTGTTCCTCGTGCCCGGGGATTCGGCACGGCTCGTCCGTACCCGCCTCACCGCACTCGACGCGACCCGTCCGCAGGCCCGCCTCCAACTGCGGGACGTCGACGCCGAGTTGCTGGGCGATGAGGGCGGCGATGTCCTGGGGACCCTCACCCGCGTCGGCGATCACACCGCCGCCGTGCTCGCCTGCGAGGCCGTTGGGGTCGCCGACCGGGTGTTGGAGCGGACCGTGGAGTACGTGGGGCAGCGGGAGCAGTTCGGGCGGGCGATCGGGTCGTTCCAGGCGGTGAAGCACCGGTTGGCCGATGTGTATGTCCAGATTCAGGCCGCGCGCTCGGCTGCGTACTACGCGGCGTGGGCGGTGCGCTCCGCGGGAACTGCCGCGATGGGTCGTGTGTCGTCTGCGGGTCCGTTGGGGCTGGTCGCGCAGTTCCCCGCGCCCCTTCGGGGCGCTGCCGGACCGCAGCCGACTTCATCGGAGCCGCTCAAGGTGGGCGGGCTTGCGCTCGCGCAGG
Source organism: Streptomyces sp. NBC_00457 (assembly GCF_036014015.1). Lineage (NCBI taxonomy): Bacteria > Bacillati > Actinomycetota > Actinomycetes > Kitasatosporales > Streptomycetaceae > Streptomyces > Streptomyces sp. NBC_00457. Next base: position 6,143,922 of record NZ_CP107905.1, read on the forward strand.
CCCTGGAGGCCTTGCGGGGTGCGGCGGCCGAAGGGATACAGATGCACGGCGGCATCGGTTTCACCTGGGAGCACGAGGCTCACCTGTACTTCAAGCGGGCTGCGGGCGATGAGCTGCTCTTCGGGCCCGTGCATCGGCTGCGGGCGCATGCCGCCGACGCGGCGCGGCTCTTCGCGGGTGGGGAGGTGACCGTCTGATGGGCGTCAAGGATGCCGGGGTGCGGTTCGTGCAGAAGGTGTCGTCCACGCCGGGCTTCGCCAAGGTCGCCCCGCATGTCGTTCCCGCGCTGGATCGCGCCGTCCACCGGCTCACCCGCGGCAAGGTGCTGCTGAGCGCGCAGATGCTGCCGGGGGTGATCCTGACCTCGACGGGGGCGAAGAGCGGGGTCGCCCGCCGTACGCCGCTCGCCTGCATGCCGGAGGACGACGGGCGCAGCTGGATCCTCATCGGCTCCAACTTCGGGCGCCCCGGCCATCCCGCCTGGACCCACAACCTCCTCGCCCGTCCCGACGCCGAGGTCAGCTGGAAGGGACGGGACATTCCGGTCCGGGCCCGGCTGCTGGAGGGGGAGGAGCGGGCGGCGGCCTGGAAGGCGGCGCTGGAGTTCTGGCCGCCGTATGCGGCGTATCAGGCACGGGTGGAGCGGGAGATCCGGCTGTTCAGGATGGTGCGGCGGTGATGCGACGACGATGATGCGTACGGCGGTGATCTCTACCGCGCTGATCCCTAAAGCGTCCCCAGTCGCTGCACCAGCAGAAACGCGCCGATTCCCAGCATCGCCGCCCCCGACGTGCGGGTGACCGCGCGGGCGGCGGACGGGCGGGCGCCGAGGACCGCGCGGGCCAGGAGGCCCACCGTCAGATAGACCGCCGCGCAGCACGCCATGTGCAGGACGCCGAGCGTGGCCGTCTGCACCGGCACCGGCAGCTGTCCGGCCCCGGCCACCAGGAACTGCGGCAGCACCGACAGATACAGCAGCAGCCCCTTCGGGTTCAGCCCGCTGATCGTGGCGCCGCGCAGAAAGACGCGGCCGCGACTCGTCTCGACCGCCTGATCCGCCCCCGGCACCCCCGGCACCCCCGGATTCCGCAGCACTCCCCACCCCAGCCACACCAGGTACGCCGCTCCCGCCACCGTGAGTGCGGTCAGCAGGCCCGGCGACTTGGCCACCAGCACCGCGAGACCGGCCGTCGCCAGGGCCGTGTGCAGGGCGTAACCGGCGACCAGGCCCGCCACCGCCGGCAGGGGGGAACGGCCGCGCAGGCCCGCCGAGATCACATACGCCCAGTCGGCGCCCGGTACGCACACCAGCAGAAGGTCGACGGCGAGGAAGGAAATCAGCGTTCCGGAGTCCATGGTGGGGACATTAGGCGGGAATGGGCCGAAAGTGTTCCTTAAGTTTGCTCGTGATCGCGGAATGTGGGGGAAAATCTGCCTCATGGACGACGTGGACCGGAAGATTCTTGCCGAGTTGCAGCAGGACGGGCGGCTGACGGTGACCGAGCTGGCCGGGCGGGTGCGGCTGAGTGTCTCGCCGTGTCATCGGCGGCTGCGGGAGCTGGAGCGGTCCGGGGCGATCCAGGGGTACCGGGCCGTCGTCGATCCGGCGGCGGTGGGGCTGACCTTCGAGGCGCTGGTCTTCGTGTCGATGCGGCAGGAGGACCGGGACACGGTCGCCGAGTTCGAGCGGGCGCTGAGCGAGGTGGAGCACGTACTGGAGGCGCAGCGGCTGTTCGGAGAGCCCGACTATCTGCTGCGGGTCGCCACGGCCGACCTGGCGGCGTTTCAGCGGCTGTACGACGAGCGACTGGCGACGCTGCCGGGGGTGCAGCGGCTGACGTCGACGCTGGTGATGAAGCACGTGGTCAAGGACCGGCCGTTGCCCTGACGCTGCGATGGAGGGCCGAATCTTGTCTGCGGGCCGGTGGGGGCTGGTCGCGCCCACGCGGCGGAGCCGCATATTGATACAGCCCCGCGCCCCTTTGGGGCGCGATACCCGCCGGAGTCGATCGGATCCGCCGCACGCAACAAGCGGCGGCCCACCGGAGTGAGCCGCCGCCTGTCAGACAGGACTGGGAACCTGGGAAGGAAAGGAAAAGAAGGAAAGGAAAAGAGCGCGCGTGCTACTTCGTCGGCTTCTTTCCCGTCACGCCCAGGTGCACCAACAGCGCCAGATTCGGCTTGAGTTCAGCCTGTTTGACGCCCCACGTCTGGAAGCCCTTCTGGTGCGAGGCGACGGCCGCGAGCATCGCGACCAGTGAACCGGCGACCGCGGCCGGGTTCACGTCCTTGTCGACCCGGCCCTTGGACTGGAGTTCGGCGACCGCGTCCACCAGGGAGTTGTTCACCGAGTTGAGGATCTTCATGCGGATCTTGTAGAACCGTTTGTCTCCCTCGGCGGCACCGAGGTCGACGACGCGCAGGATCGCGTCGTTCCGGCGCCAGAACTCCAGGAAACCGTCCACGAGTTCCTGCGCGGTCTGCCAGCCGGCCTTGCCGACCCATGACCGGCCCTCGAGCAGCTCGGTCAACTGGCCGCCCTCGGCGGCCATTTGCTCGGCGATCTCCAGGACGGCGCCTTCGACGTCCGGGAAGTACTGATAGAAGGTGGCGGGCGAAGTGCCCGCTTTCCGGGCGACATCGATGACTTTGACGTCCCGGTACGGGGAGGAGCTGAGCATCTCGCTGAGGCAGTCGAGCAGCTTCTGCCGGGTCGCCTGCCCACGCCGACCGGCCACGCGGCCGTCGACGGTACGCACTTGTCCTGTCATGCCGTCAGCTTACCGAGGGGTGATCGGAGCGCGATTCGGCCGACTGCAAATGGGGTGCACGGGGGTGGAGCGGGTGGTGCGCCTGGTCTGCGCGGTGTGTGCGAGCCCGTTACGTTGACGGCATGGCCGAAAACAGGGCATCCGCGGGCGAAGAGGCATACGGCGAGGGCGTCGCGTGCTGGGTGGAGGCCCAGCTGCCCGACGTGGCGGCGGGCAAGCGGTTCTACGGCGAACTTTTCGGGTGGACCTTCGAAGATCAGCCGACGGCGCGTGGCGGCTCCGTATGGGCCGTTCGTGACGGCGCCCCCGTCGCCGCGCTCGCGCACAAGGCGGACGGCCGTATGCCCACCGTGTGGACCGTGTACTTCGCGACGCCGGACGCTCAGGCGCTGGCCGTGCGGGTCCAGAGGGCCGGCGGCCAGATCGTCACGGAGCCCCTGCCGGTCGGCGACCTGGGCAGGGCCGCGCTGGTCGCCGACCCGGAGGGCGCCGTCTTCGGCCTCTGGCAGGCGGGCTCGCACCGCGGTTTCGGCGAGCGGCACGAGCCCGGCACCTTCGCCTGGACCGAGCTGTACACGCGGGACACGGAGGGGGCGAACAACTTCTACGGCGGTCTGTTCACCGACGCCCTGTTCGGACCGGACGCCGAGCCCGACTTCGGCCGCGCGCCCGTCTCCGACGTCTTCCCGCCCGAGATGCCGCCCCACCTCCTCGTCCATTTCGGTACCGACGACTGCGACGCCGTACTCGAAACGGTGCGGCAGCTCGGCGGACGCGTACAGGCACCCCCATTCGACGCGTCATACGGCAGGGTGGCCGTTGTCACGGACAATCAGGGGGCGTCCTTCGCGTTGCTGCAGCGCTGATCTCTTGCTGAGATACCGCGTCCAGCATGCGAAAGGGGCCTTTGCGCGGCCCTGAACCTGTGTTTCTGTCCCAGGGCACTGTGTTTTTGTCCCAAGACACCCCGATCCGCCCCCGGGTTCGCAACCAGTGCCCGGGACAGGAAGAATCAGGGTGCGTGCCGCCAAGGCGGTGCGGTGGTGAGACGCTGCACTTCGGTCGCGTACACATGTGGAATGACGCGGCTCGTACGGGGAGGTGGCAGGCAAGTGGTGGATCAGCTGACGCAGCACGATCCGCGGCGGATCGGGCCGTTCGAGGTGCTGGGACGGCTGGGTGCCGGCGGCATGGGGCTGGTCTATCTCGCGCGCTCGGCTTCGGGCCGGCGCGTGGCGATCAAGACGGTCCGGACGGAGCTGGCCGAGGACCAGCTCTTCCGGGTCCGCTTCACGCGTGAGGTCGAGGCGGCACGGGCGGTCTCCGGTTTCTATACGGCGGCCGTGGTCGACGCCGACCCGCGGGCGGCCGTGCCCTGGCTGGCCACCGCGTATGTGCCCGCTCCCTCGCTCGAGGAAATAGTGAACGAGTGCGGGCCCCTCCCGGCCCAGGCGGTCCGCTGGCTCGCGGCGGGTGTGGCGGAGGCGCTGCAGTCCATCCACGGCGCCGGTCTGGTCCACCGCGACCTCAAACCGTCGAACGTCCTCGTGGTCGAGGACGGCCCTCGCGTCATCGACTTCGGTATCGCCTCCGGCGTCTCCAACACACGTCTGACGATGACCAACGTCGCCGTGGGGACGCCCGCCTACATGTCGCCGGAGCAGGCCAAGGACTCGCGGAGCGTGACCGGCGCGAGCGACGTGTTCTCGCTCGGCTCGATGCTCGTCTTCGCCGCCACCGGCCACGCCCCCTTCCACGGCGCCAACCCGGTCGAGACCGTCTTCATGCTGCTGCGCGAGGGCCCGGACCTGGAGGGACTCCCGGAGGAGCTGCGCCCCCTCATCGAGTCCGTTATGAAGATGGAGGCCACCGCCCGCCCCAACCCGGCCGACCTCCAGGCCCAGCTGGCCCCCCACCTCTTCGGCTCCGGCTCCGACGACAGCGGTACGGCGTCGGCGTGGCTGCCTGAGCGGGCGGTGAGCCTGATCGAGGCCCGCCGCAACGGACGCCCGCCGGCCAAGCCCACGCCGGGCTCCGGCCGCAGCGGCGGTCGGGGCGCCGTGCCGCATCCGCCCCCGCCCTCGCACGACCCCGTCGTCCCGGCGCCCGTGCCCGCCCCGGTCGGCGCCCCCGACACCGGTCCCGTACGGCTGGCCGGCGGCGCGGTGCCGATCGGACCCGGCCCGCGCGTCGCCGACGCCCGCGCCGCCGCCGTGAAGGCACCCCCTCCAGAGGCCGGCCTGGTCGCCTCCTGGTCCCGCCCTCGCCCCGGCGTCAACGGCACGGAGCCCGCCGTGGGCCCTGCCGTGACCGCACCGCCGCCCGCACCCCCGGAGACCGCCGCCGGCTGGCGCCCCTGGCGCTTCCGTATGTCGAACGACGTCTGGGGCACCCCCTCCGTCTCCGGCGACCTCGTCTACGTCACCTCCTTCGAGGTCCACGCCCTCGACGTGGCCACCGGCCGCCGCCGCTTCAAGACGAGAGACGTCGCCTGGTCGATGGCGGTCGCGGACGGCCGTATCCACGCCTCCGACGGACCCACGCTGTACGCCCTCGATGCCCGGGAGGGCGCGGACCTGTGGCGCCTGTCCACCGACGCCTGGGTGTACTCGCTCAAGGCCGACCGCGGCACCGTCATCACCGGCACGCGCGGTGGCGGCGTCCAGGCCTGGGAGGCCTCGAACGGGCAGAAGCTGTGGGAGATCACCGGCGCGCAGACCGACTTCGAGTCGCCTGAGGCGGGGCCGGCCCTGTACGACGGCACGGTCTTCGTCTGGCAGGACGCACGGCTGCGTGCGCTGGACGCCCGCACCGGCGACGAGCGCTGGTCGTACCCGATCGGCGACGCGGCCTCCTGCGGCGGCGTTCCAGTACGGGTGGCGCAGGCCCACGACGGATTCGTGTACGTCTGTGCCGGGACGCGCGTCCTCGCCGTCGACGTGACCTCAGGCCATGTCCGCTGGCACTTCGAGGCGCCGGCGGTCTTCCTCTGCCCGCCGACCTTCGTCCCCGGCCCGGCCGTCACCGGCGGCGGGGTCTATCTCGCCGACTACCTCGGCACGGTGTACGCCCTCGACGCCACGGACGGCCGCGATCGCTGGCGCATCGCGACCGAGTCCCGTGCGTCCGTCGAGCCGGTGCTGGTGGCCGCGGGGCATGTCCATGTGGGCAGCGGCAAGGGGCTCTACACGCTCGATGCGGTCACCGGTACGCCTAAGTGGCGGTTCCAGGCGGGTGGGGACATCGTCGGTTCGCCGTCCGTGGCGGAGGGGCGGATTCACTTCGGGTCCACGGATCATCTGCTGTACACGCTCAAGGCCGATGACGGGCGGTTGAGGTGGAAGCTGGCGACGGGTGGGGAGATCACTGGGTCGCCGGTGGTGCGGGATGGGGTTGTGTACGCGTGCAGTAAGGATCGTTGCGTGTATGCGTTGGATGCGGAGAAGGGTACGGGGACTGCACGGACCGCGTAGGTTCGTTGCCGGGTGCGGGTCCGTTGTGGCTTGTCGCGCAGTTCCCCGCGCCCCTAACGGGGCGCTGTTGCCCAGGTCGGTTTTTCTGGGACGGCCGTCGTGCCGGGCGCACGGAAGGGTCGTTCCGGACGGCGGCCGTCATGGCAGACGCTACGCCCGGTCGGAGGGCCCCGCCATGCGGCGCCGTTCAGCGCAGTCGGAACTCCCCGCCCCGTCGCCCGGCGAACAACTCCGCCTGCCGCTCACCCGGCAGATTGCCGAGGGCCACCAGGTGCGGCGCCTGTGCGAACCCCTGGGCCACGGCCCCCTCCCGTGCCGCCCACAGCGCCCGTACCGTCCCCTGTACCGCCTCCGCCGGATACCCGGCGATCACCGTCGCGCACTCGGTGGCCGCAGCCAATGCCTCGCCGGGCGCCGTGAGTTCGGAGACCAGCCCGATGTCGTAGGCACGCTGGGCCGAGATACGTTCCGCCGTGCCCATCAGGGCCATCCGCGCGGCCTCGCCGTAGGGCATCCGTTGCGCCATCAGCACCGACTCGTACGCGCTGACCATCCCGTAGGTGGTGTGCGGGTCGAAGAAGGTGGCGGTCGGGTCGGCGATGAGGAAGTCGGACTCGCCGAGGAGGTAGAAGGCGCCGCCGCAGGCGATGCCCCGCACGGCGGCGATGACCGGTTTCCACAGGTCGTTCGCCTTCGGTCCGATGCGCAGGAGCGGATCGTCCGTCATGTACGGCGAGTTCGGCTGCGGCACGACGGAGTCCCGGTCGATCCCCGTGCAGAACGCCCGCTCCCCGGCCCCGGTGAGGACGACGGCCCGTACGGAGTCGTCGAACCGCAACTCCCGCCAGGCGTCGTGCAGTTCGGTCGCCGTCGTCAGGTCGATCGCGTTGAGGCGGTCCGGGCGGTCGAGGGTGACGACCGCGACGCCGGTGTCCTTGTCGGTCGTGAGGCCGAGGGTCATGGGCGCTCCAGGATCCACTGCGGAAGGCCGGTGTCGGTGAACACGACCTGCACCCTGGCGCCGATGCGAACGCGGTCGGGGGAAAGGGAGTTGAGCGGCGCCCCGGGCTCCGTGACCAGGTTCCCCACGAGGCGTATCCGGGGGGCGTCGGCGAGTTCGACGACGATGACGTTGTACGGCGCCTGCGCCGCGTAGTCGGGCAGCAGGGGCGGGTGGGGGACGACGTACGACCAGATGCGCCCGTGTCCGCTGACCTGCCGCCACTCGCTCGCGAAGGACTGGCAGTGGGGGCAGCAGGGGCGGGGCGGGAAGCGGAGTTCGCCGCAGTCGGCGCAGGCCTGGATGCGCAGTTCGCCCTGGGCGGCGTAGCGCCAGAAGGGGGCGCCGTCGGTGTCGGTGACGGGAGCCAGCATGTTCTCAACTCCTCAGCAGCAGTGCGGACGTCGGAACCCCTTCACCCGCCGTGACCAGGCAGGTGGCCGCCCCCGGCACCTGGGCGGTACTCGTCCCGCGCAACTGCTTCACGCCCTCGTTGATGAGGTTGAAGCCGTGCACGTATGCCTCGGAGAGCCCGCCGCCCCCGGTGTTCAGCGGCAGCCGCCCGCCGATCTCCAGCGCGCCGCCCTCCGTGAACGCACCGCCCTCGCCGCGCCCGCAGAAGCCGTAGCCCTCCAGGGAGAGCGGGATGAGGGGCGTGAACGCGTCGTAGATCTGGGCGACGTCGATGTCCTGGGGCGTGAAGTCGGCGTGTTTCCACAGGTGCCGGGCGGCGGTCCAGGCGGGGCCGGTGAGCGGGTCGTCGTTCCAGTAGTTGACCATGCCGTGGTGCTGGGCGGGCAGGCCCTGGGCGGCGGAGTGGACGTAAGCGGGGGTGTGCCGGCAGTCGCGGGCGCGCTCCCTGCTGACGATGACGCAGGCCAACGCCCCGTCCGTCTCCAGGCAGTTGTCGAAGAGGCAGAGGGGCTCGCTGATCCAGCGGGAGGTCATGTACATATCGCGGGTGAGGGGGCGGTCGTACATGATCGCGGCGGGGTTCTGGTTGGCCCGGTTGCGGCAGGCGAGGGCGACGTTGAAGAGGTGGTCGCGGGTGGCGCCGTACTCGTGCATATAGCGGCGCGTGAGCATGGCTATCTCGTCGGCGGGGCGCAGCAGGCCGAAGGGGCGGGTCCACTGGGCGGGGGTGGGGAGTTGGACGGCGGTGTTGGTCCAGGGGCGGGGGCCGGACCCGCGCTTGCGTGACCGCCAGGCCACGCCCACGGTCGCCTGCCCGGTCGCGATGGCGGCGGCGAGATGGGCGACGGTGGCGCAGGAACCGCCGCCGCCGTAGCCGACCTTGCTGAAGAACGTGAGGTCGCCGAACCCGACGGCCTTCGCCAGCTCCACCTCGTCCGTCTCCTCCATCGTGTACGAGGCGAGCGCGTCGACCTCGCCGGGCGCGATACCGGCGTCGTCGAGAGCGGTGAGAACGGCACGGCAGGCCAGGGTCCGCTCGTCGTCGGGGAGGTGCTTGGCGAAGGGGGTCTGCCCGATGCCGACGATGGCGGTGGCGTCCTTGAGTCCGGCCATGTGCTGCACACCTCCATGCTGCTGAAGGGCTGCTGACAGGTCGTCAGAGTACAGCTAATCTGACGGGTAGTCAGCTATGAGGTTGGGGAGGCGTGCTGTGCGCGGTGACGTGGAGTGGGGCAGCATCCCGGGACTCGTCCGGTCCGCCGCCGAGCGGTATGCGGACGCCGAGGCGGTGGTGGAGGGCCGCACCCGGATCTCGTACGCCGAACTGGGCGCCCGCGTCGAACGGTCGGCGGCGGCCTGCATGGCGAACGGGATCGAGCCCGGTGACCGGGTCGGGATCTGGGCCCCGAACTCCCTCGACTGGATCGTGGCGGCGCTCGGCGCGGTGTCGGCCGGGGCGGTGCTGGTCCCCGTCAACACCCGCTTCAAGGGCGTGGAGGCGGCGGACGTGCTGCGCAGGAGCGGGGCGCGGCTGCTGTTCGTGACGGGGACGTTCCTGGGGACGTCGTATGTGGCGTCCCTGCGGCGGGCGGTCGCGGAGGGGCCGGGGCTGCCGGCGCTGGAGCAGGTGGTCGTGCTGTCGGACGACGCCCCCGCCGACTACCGCACCTGGAAGGACTTCCTGGCCGGCGGCGAGGGAGTGGAGCCGTCCGAGGTGCGAGCACGCTCGGCGGCCGTGGACGGTTCCTGGCCGTCGGACATCGTCTTCACGTCCGGTACGACGGGCCGTCCCAAGGGCGCGGTGATCACGCATGCCCAGACGCTGCGGGCGTACGAAGTCTGGAGCGATCTCGCCGGGTTGAGGCGCGGCGACCGCTACCTCATCGTGAACCCCTTCTTCCACACCTTCGGCTACAAGGCGGGTGTGATCGCCTGCTTGATGCGCGGCGCGACGATGATCCCGCAGCCGGTGTTCAACGTAGACACGGCCCTGGCGAACATAGCGGCGGAACGGGTCTCGGTCCTTCCGGGGCCACCGACCCTGCACCAGTCGCTGCTTGACCACCCCGCGAGGGACGCGCACGACCTGTCCGCGCTGCGGCTGGTGGTGACGGGCGCCGCGGTGGTGCCGTTGCGCCTGGTGGAGCGGCTGAGGGGCGAGTTGGGGGTCGAGACCGTACTCACCGCATACGGCCTGTCGGAGGCGAGCGGCATCGTGACGATGTGCCGGCGAGGCGACCCGCTGCCGGTGATCGCGTCGACCTCGGGACGGGCGATACCGGGCACGGAGGTACGCGTCGAGGCACCGGTCGGCGAGCCCGGCGAGGTCCTGGTCCGCGGCTTCAACGTGATGCGCGGCTACTACGAGGACGAGGCGGCGACGGCGGAAGTGCTGGGGTCGGACGGGTGGCTGCGGACCGGCGACGTGGGCGTGCTGGACGACGAGGGCAACCTGCGCATCACGGACCGCATCAAGGACATGTTCATCGTCGGCGGCTTCAACGCGTACCCGGCGGAGATAGAGCAACTCCTCGGCCTGCATCCCGATGTGGCGGACGTCGCGGTGATCGGCGTACCGGACGCGCGGCTCGGCGAGGTCGGGAAGGCGTACGTGGTGCGGCGGCCGGGGGCTGTGGTCACCGGCGACGACCTGATCGCGTGGGCGCGGCGGGAGATGGCGAACTACAAGGTGCCGCGGGTGGTGGAGTTCGTGCCGGAGCTGCCGAGGAACGCTAGCGGGAAGGTGGTGAAGGGCGAGCTGCGATCGGGGTGAGGGGCTGCGTCTGCTCCGGCCGGGGTTCGGGGAGCGGCTGAAGCTGCGGTGGCTGGCTGCTCTGGCTGGTTTGGCTGTTCTGGCGGTGCCGGTTGCCGGGGGCGCCGGCCGTGGTGCTGCTCGCCCGGTCAGGCGTCTCGGCCATGACGACGGCGAGGACGACCCAGAAGAGGATGTCGATCCGGTCCAGGTTGGCCGGGTGGTCCATCATGCCGATCAGGAAGAACCCGGTCAGCGAGGCCAGTCCGACGGTGCCGAGGACCGACTTCGCGCGGGCGATACGGGCCGCGTGCAGCCAGGCGACGACGGCCACGGCGAGCATCGCCAGCAGACCGAGGGCGCCCGTCTCGACGAGCCAGTTCAGCCACATGTTGTGCGCGTGCACGAAGACGCGGTCGCCGGGGGCGGTCGCGGAGATGACGGCACCGGCGCGGCCGAGGCCGACACCGAGGGGGTTCTCCTTCGCCAGCGTGAGCGCGGCGTCCCAGGCCTGCCCGCGGACGCCGAGGGAGTTCCCGGCCTGCGACACGGCCCAGATCGCGGCAGCGGCGGCGGCCAGCCCCAGCGCCCCGAGCGTGGCGACGATCCGGCGCTGCGCGCGGTCGGCGAGGCGGGGGGCGAGCCAGTAGGCACCGGCGAGGACGAGCAGGCCGGCGGCGCCGGCGACGTAACCCGCGCGGGAGAAGGTGGTCAGCAGCGCCGCGTATCCGACGGCACCGACGAGGACCACGGCGGTACGGGCGGTGCGCTCGTCGACGGAGACGGCGGCGAGCAGCACGAACGGCACGAGCAGGACGAGGAAGGCGGAGAGCAGGTTGGGGTTGGCGAACGTGCCGATCGCCCGGATCAGGACGTCGCCGCTGGTGTCGTCGCACGAGATGTCCGTGAGCAGCCCGGTACGGCAGAAGCCGGTCGGCGTGTCATTCGTGAACTGCGAGAAGGCGGCGGTCGCGGCGGCCCCCACGCCGACCAGCGCCAGCAGCCCGATCGCCCGCCACGACTCCGGCTGCGTGCGGCGCACTCCGACGACGAGGTAGTAGCAGGCGAGCACCGTGACCAGACCACGGAGCGGGGCGGTCGGGTGTCCGCCGTGGACGGTGGACGCGGTCGCGGCCAGCACCAGCACGCCGATCGGGATGTCGAGCCGGGTACGGAAGTCCCGTATTCGGGCCCGCGTCGGACCGGGCAGCAGCAGGGCGACGAACCCGACGACCACCAGCAGCCGCAGCGGTGTCACGATCCCGACGAGCGGATCGTCGGGGAAGAAGTCCGTCGCCGCGTCGACCAGGATGACGGCCACCACACCGAGCGGCACGAACTGCACGAACTTCTGAAAGGCCCCCGGCAGCCCCTGGCCTGGCGTTGCCGTCGTCCGGTCGTATGCCATGACACCCGAGCCTGGCGGTGAGGGGAGTACGCGGGGTGTCGAAGGGGCGAACGGGGTGGAGCGGGTGTGGGGACGGACGCCGGCGGGGTTGTGCCGCACCAGCGGGCGGGGAAAGAACCAGACGTGCGCATCCGTGACCGCTTGGCCTGCCTGATGGGCTCCCACGACTTTGAGAAAGTACGGGTCCTTTACCCGGAATATCCCTGCACGGAGGCCGACGTCTGCCGGCGATGCTCACATCGCTCGCCCTCCTACACCTCACATTGGGGCGATTGGGTCGCGATGGACGCCTGCAGCCAGAAGCGCCGATGCACCCAATGCGGGGAGACGGAGTACTCCACCCGCCACGGCCGCCTGACATCTGCCGAGCAGCCCTTCGTCCCCGGGAACAGCGTGTGGGGCAATCAGGTGCCGGCAGAGTTCCGCAAGAGACATCCGGCCGCCGAGACCCTGCACATGGGCCCGTGCGACCGCGTCGTGAGGTGCGGGACGTGCGGCTATGTGACCGCCATGACCCACGACTATCACCACGGGACGGGGTCCCGCTGCACCGTGTGCGGCGAGAAGAGCTCGCCGTAGCCGACGGCCGTCACCGGCTGCCGGGACCACGCATCGGCCGCGGCGGCATCCCCTCCGCGCCGCCGCGGCCGATCCCCGTGTGGAGTTGGTCTGTTCAGGCCTCTTCGCCCGTCGCGTGATTGTCGAGCGGCCTCACGGTGCCGCCGCCCGTCGCGTGGTTGTCGAGCGGCTTCACGGGGCCGCCCGTCGCGTGGTTGTCGAGCGTGGTGATCTCTTCGTCGGTCGCGTGGTTGTCCTGCGTGGTGACATCCGTGGCGTGGTTGTCGAGCGGCTTGACCACGGTGTCCTTCTTGGCATCGCTCATGGACTGCAACTCCCGTTCATGGATGGGCGATGCCCGTCCGGCAACTCCCCCGTGGGCCGCCGGACGGGCATGTCAGGGTCGTACACCCTAGCGGTCAAGATCACCGCTGACCCGTCTGCCCCCCGACGCGACGGATCGACAAGGCACAGACTGCCGTGGCGCGATAAACGAACGATGAACGCTCTGCCGGACCTTGAGCGACAAGCTCAGGCGGCCGTCGCCGGGCTGAGCAGGAGCCGTACGTCGGCGGCCTCCGGGGAGTCCAGTGAGTCGTAGATGGAGAGGGCCTCTTGCCAGCAGGCTCGCGCGCGGCCGGTCTGGTTCAGGTCGCTCAGGGCGCGGCCGAGGACGGTCAGGATGTTGCCGCGGCGCCATTCACCGCCGATGCCGCGCAGGACGGCCTGAGCCTGCTCCGCCAGAGCCGCGGCCTCGGCCGGCTTGCGTGCCGCGAGATGCGCTTCCGCCATCCGGAAGAGCGTCATCCCCTCCCAGAGCCGCTGCCTGCTGTCGCGGAACACCTCCAGGGCCTCGGTGAGCCGGTCGACCGCCGCGCTCAGTCCGCCCTGGCCGGTCAGCGCCATGCCCAAGGCGTAGCGGCCGTTGGCGCCCCGCAGGGTGTGGCCCAGGCGGTCGTAGATGGCGATGCCTTGTTGCGCGAGTTCCACCGCGCTGCCGACCCGGCCCAGGGCGAGGCGGATGCGCGAGAGGTTGCAGAGGGCGCTGGCCTCTCCGGCGAGGTTCTCGTCCTGGCGGAAGCTGTCGATGGCCTGCCGGAGATACGCCTCACCGTCGGCGTAACGGTTCTGATAGAGCGCGATGATGCCGCGGTCGTTGGCGGCCCAGCACCTGGGTGCCAGGTCGTCCGCGATGTGGGCCAGCTCCATGGCATGCCGGGCCTCTTCGTCCGCCTCACTGAAGCGTCCGGCCACGAGATGGACATTGGTGAGCGTCGTGAGCGCCCGGCTCAGCGCCCGTGGATCCCGGGCCCGGTCGGCCGCCCCCCGCAGCGTGAAGGCGACAGTCTCGTACTGCTTGGAGTTGGCGCCCGACTCGGCGAGATCCTTCGCCGCCCACAGCAGGTCCACCGCCCGCCGCAGCACGGCGTTCCCGGTGCACTGCTGGGTGAACGCGAGCAAGGCATGCGCTTCGGAGTACAGCCAGTCCTGTGCCGCATGCCGGTCGGTGAAGCTCAGCCCGGGGTAGTCCGTCCGCTCCAGGTGGTCCACCAGCCGGTCCCCGGGCCGCTCCCTCGCGTAGACCCCCGCCGCGGTGGCCAGGTAGAAGTCCAGCAACCGCGACATCGCCGCGTCCTGCTCGCTCGGCGGCCACTCGTCCCGTTCCGCGCACGCACGCGCGTAGAGCCGTACGAGGTCGTGGTACCGGTAGCGGCCGGGCGCCGCCGATTCCAGCAGCGAGGTGTCGACGAGGGCCTCCAGGAGGTCCTCGGTCTCCTCCACCGGGAGGTCCAGTACCGCCGCGGCCGCCGCCAGTGAGATGTCGGGGCCGTCGGGCAGGCCCAGGAGCCGGAACGCCCGTGCCTGGGCCGGTTCCAGGGCCCCGTAGCCCAGCTCGAAGGTCGCCTTCACCGCCAGGTCGCCGGCCTGGAGTTCGTCGAGGCGGCGGCGCTCGTCCCCGAGTTTCGCCGCCAGCACCGACACCGTCCACGTGCGCCGGGCCGCCAGCCGGGACGCCGCGATCCTGATCGCCAGCGGCAGGAAGCCGCATGCCGCTACGACGTCCAGCGCGGCCTCCCGCTCGGAGGCGACGCGCTCCTCGCCCACGATTTTCGTGAAGAGCAGCAACGCCTCGTCGGGGGACATCACGTCCAGGTCGACCAGGTGGGCGCCCGCCAGGTCCACCATCCGTACCCGGGAGGTCACCAGGGCCGCGCAGCCCTCCATCCCCGGCAGCAGGGGACGTACCTGGGCGGCGTCCCGTGCGTTGTCCAACACCACCAGCACGCGCCGGCCGTCCAGGACGGACCGGTACAGCGCCGAGCGTTCCTCCAGGGAGTCCGGGATCGCCGAGTCCGCGGTGCCCAACGCGCGGAGGAAGGAGCCCAGTACCGTCTCCGGCTCCGCCGCCCGGTTGCCCGCGCCCTGGAGGTCCACGTACAGCTGGCCGTCCGGGAAGGCGGCCCGGGTCTGGTGGGCGACGTGCACCGCGAGGGTCGTCTTGCCGACGCCGCCGATTCCGGCCAGGGCGGAGACCGCCATCACGCGGCCCTCCGCCGAGGCCAGGACCTCGCTCAGCTCGGAGACGAAGGAGGCCCGTCCCGTGAAGTCGGGGACGGTTGCGGGGAGTTGGGCCGGGCGGACCGGTACGGCCGGGGGTTCCGTCACCGGCGTGGACGGTTCCGCCAGGCCGGGGTCCGCCCGCAGGATGCGCTGCTGGAGTTCGCGCAGGCCCGGGCGCGGGTCCACGCCCAGTTCGTCGGCGAGCAGGCGGCGCGTGTCGGCGTACACCGCGAGGGCCTCCGCCTGGCGGCCCGAGCGGTACAGGGCCAGCATCAGCAGCTCACGCAGCCGCTCCCGGAGGGGATGCGCCGCCGTCAGGGCGGTCAGTTCCGACACGCTCTCCGCGTGGCAGCCCTGCTCCAGGTCCATGTCCAGGCGGGATTCCAGGAGTTGGAGGCGCCATTCCTCCAACCTCACCCGCTGCGCCTCCGCGTACGGGCCCGGCACCCCCGCCAGCACCTCTCCGTCCCACAGCGACAGCGCGCGGCCCAGCACCTCCCGCGCATGGCACAGGTCCCCGGAGTTGCGTGCCTTCTCCGCCTCGGTCGCCAGGTCCTGGGCGGTCGTCAGGTCCAGGGAGCCGTCGGGCAGGCCCCGGATCGCGTAGCCGCCGGACTCGCTGACCAGGACGCCGGGGGTCAGCACCTTGCGCAGGCGGGATGCGTAGGTGCGCAGTGCCGCCAGTGCCTGGGACGGGGGTTCCTCGCCCCAGAGGGCGTCGATCAGTTCCGCGGCGGTCGCGGTGCGGCCCTCGCGGAGCAGGAGGGCGGCGAGCAGGGCGCGTTGCTGGGGGGAACCGGTGGTCAGTTGCTCCTCGCCGCGCCATGCGCGCACCGGTCCGAGCACGCTGAAGCGCAGCGCCGCCTGATCCTCGGTGGAACCTGGACTCCGCTGCTGAGGCACCCGCGGTACTCCGTCCATGCAGTCCCCCTAGCCGACCCGACAACTAGGTCAGTTTGCCTTGTGCATGCCGGGCGCGTCAGCTCTGGAGGCCACGATCACAGGTCGGCGCGCGGGATACCACAAAGCCCACACACCCTCTCCGCACACTTCCGCACAGACCCCACCACCATCGACCCCTCACCGCATAGCTGACGGGTCGTCAGATCAGCGCTACCGTGAGCGTCATGGAGACCACACCGGCATTTCCGAAGATCATCTCCGTCGACGACCACACCGTGGAGCCCGCGGACGTATGGCAGCACCGGCTTCCGAAGAAGTACCTGGACATCGGTCCGCGCATAGTCCGCGCGCCGCTGAAGGAGATGTCCTTCCTCGGCGGCCGCTTCAAGCCCGTCATGGGCACCCCCGGCAGCGACGACGGACCGATCGGCGACTGGTGGATCTACGAGGATCTGCATCGGCCGCTCACCCGCCTGGACACGGCGGTCGGCTACAGCAGGGACGAGATCAAGCTCGAAGTCATCACGTACGAGCAGATGCGCGTCGGTTCGTACGACGTCCCCGCCCGCCTCGCCGACATGGACGTCAACCACGTCCAGTCCGCCCTCTGCTTCCCCACCTTCCCGCGCTTCTGCGGGCAGACCTTCACGGAGGCGAGCGACCGCGAACTCGCCCTTCTCTGCATCCAGGCCTACAACGACTGGATGGTGGAGGAGTGGTGCGGACCCGAGGCCCGGGGCCGGCTCATACCGCTCACCCTCATTCCCCTCTGGGACGCCGAGCTGGCGGCGGCGGAAGTACGGCGCAACGCGGCCCGCGGCGTCCGGGCCGTCGCCTTCTCCGAGATACCCCCGCACCTCGGCCTGCCCTCCGTCCACACCGACTACTGGGACCCCTTCCTCGCCGCCTGCGCCGAGACCGGCACCGTCGTCGCGATGCACATCGGCTCCAGCAGCCGTATGCCCTCCACCTCCGCCGACGCGCCGCCCGCCGTCGGCTCCACCATCACCTTCGCCAACTGCTGCTTCTCGATGGTGGACTGGCTGATGAGCGGCAAGTTCGAGCGCTTCCCGGGGCTGAAGGTCATGTACGCGGAAGGGCAGATCGGCTGGATCCCGTACATCCTCGAGCGCGCCGACATCGTCTGGGAGGAGAACCGGGGCTGGGGCGGTGTCGCGGACAAGGTGCACCGGCCGCCGTCCGAGCTGTTCGCCGAGCATGTCTACGGCTGCTTCTTCGACGACGCCTTCGGGCTGCGCAACCTCGACGCCATCGGGGTCGGCAATGTCCTCTACGAGACCGACTACCCCCACTCCGACTCCACTTGGCCCGAGTCCCGCAAGGTCGGCGAGACGCAGATGGGGCACCTGGAGGCGGACGTCGTCGAGCGGATCGTACGGCGTAACGCGATCGAGCTGCTGGGGCTCACGGACGACGGGCTGTGGGCCGGCCCCTGAGCCGGCTCACGGGCCGGTCCGCGCCGACGGCGCCATCCTGGGCGTGCGACGGACGGAGAGCTGGTTGCCCTGGGTGGCCAGCATCCGGCGGACCACGGGCTCCGGCATGCGGACCAGCACCGGACGGGCCAGGGTGGTCTCCCGTACGGCCGTACTCGTCCGGCCGCCGCGGACCCGGTTGGTCACCTGAGCCACCACCCTGACGTCCAGCGTGAACTGGACCAGCACGGACTTCATCTTCGGCTTGTGCATCGGCATCGAGCCGGAGGAGTTCGCCGTGGCGTCGGTCGCGCCGCCGGAGCCGCCCGTGTTGCCCATCATCTGGTTGAGGCGGAACTGGTCGGCGTTGAGCAAGCCCGCGCCGAACATCGGGCGGGCCGCCCTGCTGCGGTCGGTGGAGCTCTGGCCGTCCTCCTGGGTGGGGCGGGGCGCGTCCAGATCGCTCTGGCCGATCGTCTCGAAGGTCATCTTGTCGCCGACGCCCAGCACCAGGCCGTTGCGCAGCCGTGCGTGCAGGGAGGCGTTCAGATTCTGGCCCTCGGCGCCGGAGGCGTGCACCGGCGGCAGGTCGACGCCGGCGGAGGTGAGCAGCGGCAGCGCGGCGATCATCCACTCCGTGGAGACCGCCTCGTTCAGGGCGTACGCGGCGGCCTGCCCCTTGTCGCGGAACCGGTCGCCGCCGCCCGCCCGCCGGACCGCGTCCGTCACCAACCGCCGCACCTGCGGCGCCCCTTGGAAGCCGTTGACCTGCGCCTCCAACGGCAGCCGCACACCGCCCGCACGCCAGCCGTCCAGGCCGACCGAGCCGTCGTCACGCGAGCCGCCCCCGGCGACGAGCGCCACGTCCTGAGGCGGAAGCTCCACGTGGGAGAGGGCTTTGAGGTCCGCGTTCAGGACGCGGTGGGTCAGCGCCAGATTGTCCAGCCGGGCCAGCGCCACCCGGGAGTTGCCCCGGTACAGTTCCAGGCTCGCCCGGACCGGCACCCGCATCTTCGACGACGGCGCCGCACCCGCCTCCGCGACCGTCTTCATACCGAGCTGGCCCCGGCTCGCGGCACCGCTGCGCCGCGAGGTGCCGGACGAGAGTCCGAGGCCCCCCGCACCGCCGGTGCTCTTCAACTGCCCGGCCCCCGCCTCCGGTTTGCCCGATCCCGCGAGGATGCCCTCGACGCCGGTCACCACGCCCTTGTCGCGGGAGTCGGCCTGCTGGGCGACGGCCGAGGTGATGTACTCCATGTCCCGCTTGTCGCCCGCCTCGCCCAGGAACGTGCCGTCGCCGACCCGGTCGACCTTGAACACGGCCCAGTACGGCGTCCTGCGGCCGTCAAACAGCTCAACGGTGACCCCGCCGTCCATGGCACTGGCCAGCAGCCCGGCGGAGCCGTCGCGGTCCAGGACCCGCAGCAGCCGCTGCACGTTGTCGTTGCGGTCGTCGAGCTGCCGGCGCGGCAGCAGATCGTCGGCGAGACCCTGCCGCCGGTTCGCGACGAGACGCGACCGCAGCTGTGCCAGCAGCGGTACGAAGTCCGGAAGATCCTCGATCATGCCGAACCCCAGCGGCAGTTCGCGACGCAACGACGGGCCGGCACCGGCGGGCGCCGCGGACGAGGACGGGCCGGCCGTCTCGGTGGCGGCCCGTTCGGCGGCCGTCCCGGTGCCGGCGGGCGCCGCGGACGAGGACGCGCCTGCCGTGCCCGCCCCGGCCCGCTCGGCGGCCGTCCGGGAACTCTCCGCCGGGCTCTCTTCCTGCCCGCCGCCGGACGCCTTGGCCGGTGCGGGGGCGTCCAGCCCCAGCTCCCGCCGGATCTCCGCCGGTAACTGCGCCTCCGTCAGCCACACGCCGGCCGCGGCGGGCAGCGTCTGGGCGCCCTTCGCCACGTAGGGGCCGCCGCCGGTGACCTTGACCTCCGCGATCATGTCGACCAGCACATCGCACTGGACCAGGTAGAGCGGGGCCTTCTTCGGAGTGTGGGCGTTGCGCTCGACCGTGCCGGACACGGCCTGGGACCGGGCCTCGCCCTCGCTCGACGTACGGATCGCCGTCAGGCCCTGACCGGCCCGCCAGAAGCTGCCCTGCTCCGAGCCCATGACGCCGAACTGCCAGCTGCTGGTGGTGCCCTCGCCGGCCTGCCCCCCGGACTGGTGGCCGCCCAGCACGAAGGTCTCGGTGCCCGGGCCCGCGCCCCTGTGCACGAACTTCGGGTTGGCCAGCGCGAGCCGGGTGCCGACCGCGCCCTTGAGGGCCGCGAGGCGGCGCGGATAGCGGAGGTTCTTCACGACCCAGCCGGAGGACCCGGCCTGCCGCAGCGCCCCCTGGACCGCCCGTTCGCCGAACCGCTCCTCGACCGCCTGCCGTGGCGCGAGCCCCTCCGTCGCCAGCGCCGGGTCCTCGCGCAGGGTCTTGTTGCGGGCGGCGGCCTTGGACAGCAGCGCGAAGGCGAGCTCCCGGACGGGCGCCGCCTCGACGGTCTCCACCAGCTGCCAGTCCCGCACCAGGGACCCGGTGGCCGGCTGCGGCACGAGCGTGGCCAGGTCGCCGATGCCCTCGGCGGCGACGTTGCCGGTGGCGGGCGCCGGCTCCCCGCGGCCCCCGACCACCGCGTCCAGCCGGTCCTTCCCCTCCTGGTCCACCGTGAACTCCGTGGGCGTGGTCAGCCGTACGTCCTGGCTGCCCATGTTCATGTACGTCACCGTCTCGGCCTCCGGCACGTCCCGGCCGGGCTTGCCGGGGGTGATGCCGCGGGCGAGTTTGCGGGGCCGGGAGGTCATGGTGGCCTCCACGTCGAGCTGCAGGGCGGCCCGGAAGGCGCTGGCCGTGTCGGAGCCGTTGGCCACGACGTCCGTACGGCCGGTCGTGCCGGCCTGGTTGCGGTGGGTGCCGGTGCTGTGCCGCTCGTAGCGGGCCGAGCCGGTGAGGACGCCGGGGACGATCCGGGCCTGGCCGAGCACCAGACCGCCGATCGACCGCTGGCTGCTGCGCCCGCTCTGGGCGTTGCCGGTGACGCCGGAGTGGCTGCGCACCGACCAGTCCTTGATGTCGCCCTCGTAGGCGGTGTCGCTCAGCCTGCCCTTGACGAGGAGCTGCACGTCATGGGAGTGCATGGTCGTCTTGCGGCGCAGCCGCACCCGGATGCCGGTGGACAGCAACTGGTCCTTGTTCACCCGGAGGTTGGTCTCCGACAGCGCGGTCATCAGCTCGCGGTAGTTGTGCCGCTGGGCCTCCTGCTCCTCGTCGCTGACCTGACCGGCCGGCGCGGCGGTGCCGAAGGCGGGGAGGTAACCGGCCAGCCGGGGGTCGGTGGCGAACAGCTCACGCACCGCCCGCATCATGGGCCCGGTGTCGACCCGGCTCAGCGCGACGCCGGCGCCCTTCCCGTCGTAGGGCAGATGGCGCTCGACCTCCTGCTCCTCGCCGTTCTCGTCGACCCGCGTCGGCTTCTGGACGAAGTCCTCGGCGGTCATGCCGGCCGGCAGCGGCAGCCCGAAGGACGCCGCCTCGTCGGCCCGCAGGCTGATCCACACGTTCATCGAGTGCCGGGCGACCCGGGTGGCGGGGTCCAGGATCGCCCGGGCCGACCGCGGGCCCGTCCCCTCCACGGTGAAGACGACCGTCCCGGCGTAGAGCGCCTTCTCGCCGCGGATCTCCGCGCCCTGCCGGCTGGTGACGCTCTGCTCGGTCGTGGTGAAGCGCGCCTTGCGGGCGGCGCCGACCGGCATCGCGGTGCCCCGCACGACCGCCGCGTTGGCGACAGCCCCGACGCCGATCGCCGGTCCCACGCCGCCCGCGACGGACCGCCCCTTGCCCGCGCTCTCCGTGACCGACGTCTGGCTCTGCTGGTGGGTGCGCAGCTGGGTCCCGCCGGTGCCCCAGGCCGGGGAGAGGCCGGTGATCGCGGCACGCAGGTGGTAACTGCCCGCCGTCTTGTCGTCCTTGGAGCGCAGATCCTCGCCGACCACGCCGTCCCGCAGCAGCCGGGGCATGTCCTCCAGGACGGTCGCCGTGGAGGTCGCTTGGTACAGCCGGCTCCGGCCCGGCGCTCCGGGTGCGGTGAGCGAGGGGTGGAGTACGGAGGCGACGGCGTCGAAGAGCCCGCCGCCACCCTCGTGCGGGGCGGCGGAGTCGGCCGCCGCGACCGGGGCCATGGAGTCGGCGAGCGAGACGTTCCGGGCGGTGTCCGCGCTCACGGGCCGCGGCGGGGCGGGTGCCGCGAGGCCGGCCGGGACCAGATGCTCGGTCGGCACGCGCTGGGTCAGCGCGCCGGAACCGCCGAACGTCTGCGCGTCCTCGGTGCCGCCGCGCAGCTTCGCCCGCACCTCGAAACGCACCTTGCGCCGCACCTCGACCGTGCCGTCCTTGCTCCGCAGCACCCGCGGCTCGGCCACGTTCCGCTGGTGGCGGGACT
This sequence comes from Streptomyces sp. NBC_00457, assembly GCF_036014015.1. Taxonomy (NCBI): domain Bacteria; kingdom Bacillati; phylum Actinomycetota; class Actinomycetes; order Kitasatosporales; family Streptomycetaceae; genus Streptomyces; species Streptomyces sp. NBC_00457. The sequence goes on from NZ_CP107905.1 coordinate 6,165,623, forward strand.
CCCGGGAGGACTGCCAGGGCTGCGCGTTGAGCATGCCGGCGCCGCCCAGCCACAGACCGGGGACGACGGGCACGAGCCCGAAGGCGAGGCCTCCGGCGCCGTGGCTGGAGTTCCCGCCGGCCTGGGAACTGGCCGTGGCGGCCGTGTTGTGGTGGACGTCGAGCTTGGTGTCCTTGCCCACCGGGTCGTCCAGCCGCGCCTTGGGCACACCGTTGGTCTCAGTCGCCGTCTCCGGCGAGGCGTCGGCCAGGTCGTTCTGCTGGAAGACGGGCGGCCTGTCGTCGGGGGCCCGGGAGATGGCGACGGTGATGTCCCACCACTCCTTGCCCGTACGGCCCTCCACGGCGAAGGCACGGCCCTGCCCGAAGAAGCTCTCCGGCCGTCCGGTCAGTTCGCCCGCGATGTCGGCGACCGTCCCATCGGCGTGCCCGACGACCGCGGACACCGCATGCCGCACGAACTCGTGCCCGGTCAGTCCGTACGTCGAGGAGAGCCCGCCCGCCTGGAGGTTCATCAGGTACGACGGCAGCTCGAACTCGACTTCCGGGCTCTCGTCGACAGCGGGTAACTCCGTCCGGGCACTCGCGTTCCGCGCACGCTGCACCGCCCGCGAGGTGGCCGCGTTGCCCGCGGACCGCTGGAGTCCGAGCAGGGCGGGGGGAGCGGCGCCGGAGACGGGTGGCCTGGCGTTGCGGGGCGCCTGGGACGACTGCTGGGAGTCGCCGGTTCTGCCGCTCCCCGGCTGCTGCTGAGTCCGCACGGCCTCAACGTAGCCAGCGCGGAGACGGTTCGAGATCACTCCGCGCACTCCTGGCACAGTTGCCGCTCGCGCTGCACCGGTGCGCCAACTCCAGTACATCCAGGGGCCATTTACGACTTCGGCGCCGTCTTTGCAGCCGGGGACATTCCACCGACCTCCACCGACCCCTTGCCTGACGAGTCATCAGCTCGGACCATGCATGTGACGACCCGTCAGATAATGGAGGGCCAGCGTGTCCTACGGCATCCAGCTCCCGGTCCAGTCCCAGAGCACCCTTTACACCGAGCCCTGGGAGGCGGCCGCCGGCCCCGACGACCTCGTGGCCATCGCCCGGGCCGCCGACCGCGCGGGCTTCTCCTACGTCGCCTGCTGCGACCACGTGGCCATCCCGCGCCGTCTCGCGCCCGCGATGAGCACGGTCTGGTACGACCCCGTCGCCACGCTCGCGTACCTGGCGGCGGCCACCGGGCACGTACGGCTCCTCAGCCATGTCGCGGTCGTGGGCCTGCGCCACCCCCTGCTCACCGCCAAGCAGTACGCGACCCTCGACCACCTCTCCGGCGGCCGGCTGATCCTCGGGGTCGGGGCGGGGCATGTGGAGGAGGAGTTCTCGGCGCTGGGCGTCGACTTCCAGCACCGGGGCGCGGTACTCGACGAGACCATCGACGCCCTCCGCGCGGCCCTCGGCCCCGACGAATTCCCCGAGCACCACGGCAAGTTGTACGACTTCGAGGGGCTCGGCCAGCGTCCGCGTCCCGCTCAGGAGCACGTCCCGGTCTGGGTCGGCGGATCGTCGCCGGCCGCCGTGCGCAGGGCGGCGCTGAAGGGGGACGGGTGGCTGCCGCAGGGGGACCCACGGGACCGGCTGCCGGAACAGATCGCCCGGATCAGGCGGCTCCGTGAAGAGGCCGGCATCCAGGGACCCTTCGTCATCGGCGCCATCGCCGAGCCCTTGTACGTCGGGACGCCTGCCTGGGACGTCGGCCGGCGCGCCCTCACCGGACCCCCCGACGCCCTCGCCGAGTCCCTCCGGGCCTACCGCGCGATGGGTGTGGACCAGATCCAGGTGCGGTTCCGCAGCCGGGGCCGCGGCGAACTCATCGACCAGATCGCGGCGTTCGGCGCCGACATAGCACCCCACCTCTGAGGATCCGAGGAGACGCCATGGGCAAGCTGGACGGACGCGTCGTCATCATCACCGGCGCGGCGCGCGGACAGGGCGAGCAGGAGGCCCGGCTGTTCAGGGCGGAGGGCGCGGCGGTCGTCGTGGCCGACGTGCTGGACGACCAGGGGGAGTCCCTCGCCAAGGAGATCGGGGCGACGTATGTCCATCTGGACGTCGGCGAGGAGGCCGACTGGCAGGCGGCGGTGGCCGCCGCGAAGGAGACGTACGGCCGTCTCGACGGGCTGGTCAACAATGCCGGGATCCTGCGCTTCAACACGCTCGCGGACACGCCGCTCGACGAGTTCATGCAGGTCGTACGGGTCAACCAGGTCGGCTGTTTCCTGGGGATCAAATCGGTGGCCACCGAACTGGCCGACGGCGGCACGATCGTCAACACCGCCTCCTACACCGGCCTGACCGGCATGGCGGCGGTCGGTGCCTACGCCGCCACCAAGCACGCCGTCCTCGGCCTCACCCGCGTCGCCGCGCTGGAGCTGGCCGACCGGGGCATCCGGGTCAACGCCATGTGCCCCGGCGCCATCGACACGGCGATGTCCAACCCGGCCCAGCTGGACCCGAACGCGGACGCCGCGGAGATGACGGAGGCGCTCGACGGGCTCTACCGCAAGCTCGTGCCGCTGGGCCGGATCGGGCGGCCGGAGGAGGTGGCACGGCTGGCGCTGTTCCTCACATGCGCGGACTCGTCGTACATCACGGGGCAGCCGTTCGTGATCGACGGTGGGTGGCTCGCGGGAGTCTCGGTCGTCTGACTGACCGTCAGGTATTGACGCTTCATGCGGACGGTGCCACAGTCAGCGATCTGACGGGCCATCAGATTCAGATTCGGATCATCCAAGCACTCCAGACCGGGGACGGTGAACCTCCTTGGAATTCGGGCTCTTTGTACAGGGATATGTGGGCAAGCGCGCCGAGACCGACCCGCTGGCCGAACACAAGGCGCTGATGGAGGAGACCGAGTACGTCATCCAGGCCGACAAGTCCGGCTTCAAGTACGCCTGGGCCTCCGAACACCACTTCCTGGAGGAGTACTCGCACCTCTCCGCCAACGACGTGTTCCTGGGCTACCTCGCCCACGCGACCGAGCGCATCCATCTCGGCTCCGGGATCTTCAATCCCCTCGCCCAGGTCAACCACCCGGTCAAGGTCGCCGAGAAGGTGGCCATGCTCGACCACCTCTCGCAGAACCGCTTCGAGTTCGGCAGCGGGCGAGGCGCCGGATCGCACGAGATCCTCGGGTTCCTTCCCGGGATCACCGACATGAACTACACCAAGGAGATCTGGGAAGAGACCATCGCCGAGTTCCCGAAGATGTGGCTCCAGGAGGAGTACGCCGGGTTCCAGGGCAAGCACTGGTCGCTGCCGCCGCGGAAGATCCTGCCGAAGCCGTACGGCAAGTCCCACCCCGCGATGTGGTACGCGGCGGGGTCGCCGCCGTCGTACGCCATGGCGGCGAAGAAGGGGCTCGGTGTGCTCGGGTTCAGCGTGCAGAAGGTCTCCGACATGGAGTGGGTGCTGGAGCAGTACAAGACGGCGGTGGTGGACGCGGAGCCGATCGGGGACTTCGTCAACGACAACGTGATGGTGACGACGACGGCGATCTGTGCGCCTACTCATGCCGAGGCGATCGAGATCGCCGTCAATGGCGGGTTGCACTATCTGCCGTCGCTGGTCTTCCGGTACCACGACACGTTTCCGCGGCCGGAAGGGTTTCCGGTGTGGCCGGAGACGTTGCCTGAGTACACCGCGGAGTTCGTCGAGGTCCTCATCGAGGAGGAGCTACTGATCTGCGGGGATCCGGATGAGGTGCTCACGCAGTGCAAGCGGTGGGAGCAGGCGGGGGCGGATCAGTTGAGCTTCGGGTTGCCGGTGGGGGTGCCGAAGGAGGAGACGTTGCAGACGATTCGGCTTATTGGGGAGCACGTGATTCCGAAGATCGATACGGATCCGGTGCATCGGACTACGCGGTTCCGTAGGGCTGGCTGAGGTTCGTCGGCGTCTGCGGGTCCGTTGGGGCTTGTCGCGCAGTTCCCCGCGCCCCTGGGTGTCTCCAGCTGCCCGGAGTTCAAGGAGGTAAGGCTCATGCTCGATCACGTCATCAAAGGGGCGACCGTCGTTGACGGGACGGGTGCGCCCGCCTACACCGCTGACGTCGGTATCCGGGACGGTCGTATCGCCGTCATCGGTGCCGTCACCGAGGAGGCTCGGAGCAGTGAGGATGCTGCTGGGCTCGTTCTCGCGCCCGGGTTTGTCGATCCCCATACTCACTACGACGCCCAGCTGTTCTGGGATCCGTATGCCACCCCGTCCCTGAACCACGGGGTGACCACGGTCGCGGCCGGTAACTGCGGATTTACCCTCGCCCCCCTCAACCCCGACCGCCCGGACGACGCGGACTACACCCGCCGCATGATGTCCAAGGTCGAGGGGATGTCGCTGGTGGCGCTGGAGGAGGGGGCGCCTTGGAGCTGGAGCAGCTTCGGTGAGTATCTGGATGCCCTCGAAGGACGTATCGCGGTCAACGCGGGCTTCATGGTGGGGCATTGTGCGTTGCGGCGGTATGTGATGGGGCCGGATGCGGTCGGCGGTCAGCCGTCCGAGGAGCAACTCGGCGCCATGCTCCGCCTGCTCCATGAGTCGATGGATGCGGGGGCGTGGGGACTCTCGACCACGCAGTCCTCGACCCACTCCGACGGGGACGGGCAGCCGGTTGCCTCGCGGCATGCGAAGCCTGCCGAACTGCTGGCGCTCTCCCAGGCGGTGGGGGAGCACGAGGGGACGCAGATCGAGGCGATCGTGGCCGGGTGTCTGGATCAGTTCAGTGATGCCGAGATCGATCTGTTCGTGGAGATGAGCGCGGCGGCGGGGCGGCCGTTGAACTGGAATGTGCTGACGATCGACTCGTCCGTCCCTGAGCGGGTGCCGAGGCAGTTGGTGGCGAGTGAGCGGGCGCGGAAGGCGGGTGGGCGGGTGGTGGCGTTGACGATGCCCATCCTCACGCCGATGAACATGTCGCTCGGCACCTTCTGCGCGCTGAACCTCATCCCCGGGTGGGGGCCGATTCTGGGGCTGCCGGTGCCGGAGCGGATCGCGCGGCTCAGGGATGCCGGCGTGCGGGCGGAGATGCTGGAGCGGGCGGGCAGCAAGGAGGCGGGTGTCTTCCGGCGGCTGACGAACTTCGGGCGCTACGTCATCGGCGACACGTACAGCGAGGCGAACCGTGGGCTCAGCGGGCGGGTCGTGGAGGACATCGCGGCGGAACGCGGGCAGGACGCCTTCCAGTGCCTGGTGGAGATCTGCGCGGCGGACGAGCTGCGCACGGTGCTCTGGCCGATGCCGACCGACAACGACCCGGCGTCCTGGGCGATGCGGGCCGAGGCGTGGCAGCACGAGGACGTGATGCTCGGAGGGTCGGACGCGGGGGCGCATCTGGACCGGATGTGCGGGGCGCCGTACACGACCCGGTTCCTCGGGGACTGTCTGCGCGGCCGGAAGCTGGCCGGGCTCGAGCAGGCGGTGAAGATGCTGACCGACGATCCGGCGCGGTTGTTCGGGCTGCGGGAGCGGGGCCGGGTGGCGGAGGGATTCCATGCGGACCTCGTCCTCTTCGACCCGGAACGGATCGGCGCCGGCACGGCCACCCTGGTGCACGACCTGCCGGGTGACAGTCCGCGGCTGGACTCCAAGGCGCTCGGGGTGCGGGCCGTGTGGGTCAACGGCGTCGAGGCGATCCGGGACGACGTGGTGACGGGGGCGGTGCCGGGGAAGGTGCTGCGGTCCGGACGGGACACGAGCACGGTGAGCACGCTGCATTCTCCCGGGGGCCAACCCCCGGACCCCCGGCCGGAAAAGCAGGTCGGTCACGGCACCCCGCACGACAAGAACGGGTGACCCGAAGGTGACCGAGGGACAACGTCTGTTCGTCGGCGGTTCGTGGGTCGAACCGGACGGCGGCCACTACGAGGTGACCGACCCGGCGTCGGAGGAGACCGTCGGGTGGGCGCCGGAGGCCTCGCGGGATCAGGTGCACGCGGCTGCCGCCGCGGCCCGCGAGGCCTTCGGTTCGTGGTCGCGTACGACGCCGGAGGAGCGGGCGGTCGTACTGGGCCGGGCGGCTGACATCATCCGCGGGCACCTGGAGCCGTATGCCCGGCTGGCGCAGGCGGAGACGGGGGCGACGACCGGGACGGCGTACGGCATGCAGGTCGGGGTCGGCGCGGCCCGTTTCCGGCGGTACGCGAAGGTCGAGCCGGCGGAGTGGGCGATCCCGCCGCAGATCAACGAGGCGGGCCCGATGGGCAGGGCGGCGGTGATGGGCGCCCTTGCCGTACGCCAGCCCGTCGGCGTCGTCACCTGCGTCACCTCCTACAACAACCCCTGGGCCAACCCGGCCGGCAAGATCGCCCCCGCGCTGGCCATGGGCAACACGGTCGTCGTCAAACCCGCCCCGCAGGACCCCCTGTCGGTGTTCCGGATGGCGGAGGCGCTGGAGGCTGCGGGCGTTCCGGCGGGCGTCGTGAACGTGGTCTGCGGCCGGTCGGTGGAGGTGGGCGAGGCGGCCGTATCGTCCCCCGACGTCGACATGGTCAGCTTCACCGGCTCCACCGCCGTAGGACAGCGCATCGCCGAGGTGTGCGGGCGCGACATGAAACGCCAGCTGATGGAGCTGGGCGGCAAGGGCGCGGCGCTCGTCTTCGACGACGCGGACCTCGGCTCGGCCGTGGCCGGCATCGGGACCACCTTCTCCTTCTACAGCGGCCAGATCTGCACCGCACCGACGCGAGTGCTGGCGCAGCGCGGGGTGTACGACCGGTTGGTCGAGCAACTCGCGGGCTATGCGGACCGGTTGAAGGTCGGAGACCCGAGAGAGCCCGGGACGGTGGTCGGACCGGTGATCTCGGCCGATCACCGGGAACGGGTCGAGTCGTATGTGGAGTCGGGCCGGAAGGAGGGAGCCACGGTGGTGACGGGCGGCGAACGCCCCTCGTACGACCGCGGCTTCTACGTCTCCCCGACCCTCCTGGCGGACTGCACTGCCTCGATGCGCGTGACCCGGGAGGAGATCTTCGGCCCGGTGGTATCCGTCATCCCCTTCGAGGAGGAGGAAGAGGGGATCGCCCTCGCCAACGACAGCGACTACGGCCTGATCGACTACGTCTGGTCGTCGGACGTCGCCCGCGCATTCCGCGTCGCCCGGCAACTGCGGGCCGGCGGAGTGGGCGTGAACACCGTCGGGCGGAACATGGAGGCACCGTTCGGGGGCTTCAAGAAGAGCGGGGTGGGGCGGGATGTGGGGTCGTATGCGCTGCATGCGTACAGCGAGGTGCAGGCGCTTGTTTGGCCGGGGTGAGAGAGTCGCTTGGAGCTACAGATCGAGCACGTCCGGGAGTCAATTCGTAGACGTGGCCGTGCTTCACCGGCCCGCCACCTGGCCCCACCGCTCCAGGCTGCCCTCTTCGCTCTCGGCGGGTTCTGCCACCACCGCCACGATCCCGGCCTCGGCGCGCACTCGTACCGACTTCTCCAACGCTTCGGCGAGCATCTGACGGCGCAGTATCCGTGCCGTGTACGCGGAAGCATTGCCCTTGGCCTTGACGAATGCGGCCACGTCGTCAGGCAGGCTCATCGTCATGTTCACCGTCACGCCACCATCATGCAGAGTTTTCAGCTGTCCAAGTCCACCCGCACCGTGAGCAACCCCGCCCCCACCACCCGTACCGCCGCACTGTTCATCCGCGGCAGGCTCCGCAGCCGGGCCACCGCGTCGTCGTCCGGGAGGAGGTGGGCGGTGCCGTAGTGCCAGCGGCCGTGGAGCCGGACCCGCACCCGTGGGTTGGCCTTGATGTTGCGGACGTACTGCGACCGCTCCCCGAACTCCGAGACCAGCCAGAAGGAGTCGCCGACGCGACGGCCGCCGATGGGGGTGCGGCGGGGGAGGCCGGAGGCGCGGCCGGTGGTCTCCAGGAGGGTGTGGGCCGGCAGGCGGCGCATGACGCGGTTGAGGTGACGCTGGACCGCGGTGACGGCCCGGTATTTGCGTTCGGAGTGACGGGGCATTGTTTCCGGGTCTCCTGTGTCGGGTCCGGGACGGGACTCCATCATTGCCTTGAGCCGGCAAGCGGTAGGGCGTAGGGGCGGTGATGGGGTCGTGCGCGTCGTGACGTGGAACCTCTGGTGGCGGTTCGGGCCTTGGGAGGCGCGGCAGAAGGCGATTCTCGGCGTCTTGCGTGAACTGCGCCCCGATGTCGTCGGGTTGCAGGAGGTCTGGGCGACCGACGACGGGGAGAACCTCGCCGAGTGGCTGGCCGGGGAACTCGGCCTGCACTGGGCCTGGGGCCCCTCACCCGCGCCCGAGCGCTGGCAGCGCAGGATCGGCGACGCGGCGGTCGGGATCGGAAACGCCGTACTCAGCCGTTGGCCGGTGACCGACCACGCCGTGCTGCCCCTCCCCGCCCCCACCGACGTCGCCGACGGCCGCCTCGCCCTGTACGCCCGCCTGGCCACCCCCTCCTACGACGTCCCCTTCTTCACCACCCACCTCACCTCCGCCGTCCACGCCTCGGCCGTACGCTGCCGTCAGGTCAGGGCCCTGGCCGAGTTCGTCGCGGAGCACCGGAGCGGCACCCCGTTCCCGCCGGTCGTCACCGGCGACTTCAACGCCCTGCCGGACTCGGACGAGATCCGCCTCTTCGGCGGCTACCGCACCGCACCCGCCGTCCCCGGGCAAGTCCTCTACGACGCCTGGGAGTACGCCGAGCCGGGCGCGCCTGCCTTCACCTGGGACGCGGCAAACCCTTACGCCGCCGCAGGTCTGGGCCCCAGCGCCCGCATCGATTACATCCACGTAGGGCCTCCGGGCGCCGGCGGAATCGGCCATGTGCAGGGTGTGCGGCGCGCGGGCGATGGCCCCGTCGAGGGGGTATGGCCCTCCGACCATGCGGCGGTCGTGGCGGACCTCGCCCATCGGCACCGAGTAGGCGGGTAGGACGTGCCGGCTACGGGAGTTACACAGGTGTGTGGCTGAGGGCGAGGTCGCGGTACGGCAGATCGACGACTGGGAGGTCGGCCACCCCCAGGCGCATCTCGGTGTCCGCGATGGTTCTCGCCGCCGCCGCAGCGTCCCCACTGATGACCTCGGTCTCCACGAAGGCACCGACTCCGGCCAGCATGTCGATGCTCACCGAGACTCCCGGATGCGCCGGGTGCCGGTACGTCGTCCGGTGCTTCTCCACACGGACCAGACGCCGCATCCCGATGTTCTCCAGGAGCTGGTCGGCCTGTTCCGCGTGGTCGGGCACGAGGTGCACGTTCGTTTCCGGCTTGGAGATCACGCTGTCCGTGCTGTGGGTGGCCGCGGTGGACGGCGGCTTGTAAGTGATCTCTGAGAAGCCGTCGCGCCGTCGCACCCGCAGGCATTCGACAGTCTTCATGAAGTCGACATCCGGTCGGCTGTAGTACGTGTCCACCTCTGTCACGGACGCGTCGGGCGTCCAGCCCAGATCGGTCAGCAACCGCGCCAGTGTCTCTCCGTCGTCGGCCAGTTCCCGCTTTCGTTCGACTTCGATCTGTCCGTCCACTGTGGTCATCCTCCCGAGTTGATGGCTGCGTACACGCGGGCCAGGCTGCTCTTGCTGCACCACTGCTGAAGGCAGTGCATCCCGTCTCCCAACGAGCCGGTGTCCGTCACCGGAATGTTGGAGAAGAGCACCAACTGCTTCGCATCCTTCAGCGGGTTGGACAGCGCGCGTCGCAGGTACCGGTTGTAGTAGGCGCGGTCCCGGCGCGTCACGTCGGCCAGGCGCACAGGCATGAGCACGGTGCGCTGGTCGTGCGCTGCCTCGCTGGAATGCACGGCAACCGCTGCCAGCAGGGCGTCCAGCGTCATGTACGCGTACGTCTCCCGACCCTCCCGGGTGACCCAGGTCTGCCACACGTCCGCGCATTCGCCGTCGCCTTGCTCGGCACGCGCCAGGAACGCGTGCAGGGCGATGTCGGTGCACTCGTCGAGGATGTCCCCGTCCACTGTGTGGTGGTCCATGTACTGCTCGCTCAGCGCCAGCAGCATTGTCCGCTGTGAGGCAGGCAGCCACTCGCTGTCGGTCAGCGCGTAGTGGACTCGCTTGTGGCCGTGGCGGGCGTCGATCCAGTCCCCCGCCAGTGGGCCTTCCAGGTACGGGGTGAACCCGAGGACGCCCGACCGCCAGATGTGGTCCCGCAAGGTGAGGTAGTGCCGCTGTACCTCGCGGAAGATACCGACCGGGGCAGCGGCGACCACACTGGTCCGCTCCGCCAAGTTCTCCGGTGCCACGATTCTTGAGTCCTGCCGTAACACGAGCAGGTCCGCCGCGCTGTGGTACGGGTGCGTGCCTTCCTGGAGGTACTGCGGCAAGAACATCCGCATGAACTGAATCCACGATCGCGAGGTGTACGTCTGAAGTGTGGGCTCATGCAGTGACGCGGTCTTCACTGCGTATACATCACGGTAGGCGAACATGCCGCCGGGCTTCAGCACCGTGGGCAGCGTACGGATCATCGACTGCAGCCCGGCGTAGCCGCCGCCGTACGAGTACACCTCGTGCAGTAGCGCGGACGCGCTGATGACGTCGGCCGGCTCGGTGAGCAGGGCCCCGATGTCCTGGGCGAAGCCGGTGAGCAGGCGGCAGCTGCCAATGCGGTTGAAGGCGTCCATGGCCTGCTCCAGCGACGCCGACGTCACGCCCGGGACTTCCACCAGGGTGAGGGAGACACCGTCGATCCGGGGCTGTGCCGTGGCCAGCTGGGAGGCCAGATAGCAGACGGCGGAGCCTCCTCCGGGCCCGACCTCCACCAGGTGGGGGCCGGCGTGGGGCACTCGCTTGAGTGCCTGGAGAGCGAGATGCGCCTTCTCCTCGCCGTGTGCATTGGCCGCCACATCGATATAGGTGGCGGCAGACTTCAGGGTTGTGGTGAACGTGGATCCGGGCACGTGCACGCTCCTGGGAGTCGTGGGGGCCTCCCGGCGGACCCTGGCGGAGATCCGACGGGAGGGACTTCTCTGGGTGCGACCCTGACCCTGCGGTCGCCGTGGGGGTGCGTCAGGCGGGCAGCCGTGCCGGCACCAGGGCAAGTACGGGGGAGGTAACAGCCGCCACGTACGCGACGAGAGCGAGGATCTTGATCACGGCTCGCCTTCGGTCCGTCTGTGGCAGGTGCAGCCGCAACGGCGCGCCAGTAATACCCCGCCGGCATGCGGTAGCGGCACGTCCTTGGTCTGGCGGCACTGCCGATGCAGGTCGCTGTACTCGGGTTTCTGCGCGAGCGTGCACTCGGCGGACAGGGGCGGCGCCTCGGCCGCGGGCGCGGTCATGATTCGTCCTCATCGGCCAGGACGCGGGCCAAGAGCACGGCTTCCAGCACAGTGGCGGCCTTGCACAAGTGGCCTGGCCGGGTCACCGGCACCAACCAGTACGAGGCAAGCGTCTCCGCGTCCAGCTCGGCGCGGTCTGTGCGCGGCACGCCCAGGTAAGTGCCGTTGCTCAGGCACTCCGTGCCTCTCTGGCTCCATGCCTGGTGCGTGCCGACGGGTACGAGGGCGTAGTAGCGGCGGAATCCAGGGTCGTGGATGACCGGACCGCGCAGGTTCCGGGCGAGCCAGGCGCCCACGGTGGACGGCTCATCGCTCTGCGCGGCGCCGTGGGCGATGTCCTCGGGAAGGCGGATCGCCTCGAACCGTCGGCCGAGCGGGATCAGCGCGAGCCTCGCGGCGCTGCTCCACTCGGTGCGTGCCGTGTTCGGCGATGGGTGGGCTGAGGCCAACCACTCATTGACCGGCCCCGAGTCGAGTTGGCGGGGCGGAGATGTGCTGGTCTCCCCAGGAGTCGTAGTGTTCGGCATGTCGACCTGCTTCCTCAGGTTGGCCACGCCCCGGGACCGGTCGCACGGTCGCCGGGGTTTCGTCTGCACCTGAGGAAACCGGAAGTGCGCTGCCGCCCGTCAGGACAGATCGACAGCAGTTCCCAACAGCCGACCGGACAGTTTCGTCCACCGGATGGAGGCGGTACCACTACCTTCGAAGGGCGCACGTACCAGGGGGACTTGATGGCGAAGCAGCGGAACACCCAGCTCGAAGTGCTGCTCACGGAGTTCGGCTACACCCACCAGCGGCTCGCCGACGAGGTCAACCGGGTCGCCGATGACGAGTTCGGCGCAGCAGCGAACTGCACTGACCGGCATGTACGGCGCTGGATTTCCGGAGAAGTCCAATGGCCCTGGAGCCGTTACCTTCGGCCTCTCCAGCACATCTTCGGCCGCAGCCCACAGGACATGGGGTTCGTACCGCGCAAAGCCTTACCGCTTCCTGCCCGGCCGCAGTCGGCACCCGTCAAGGACCAGCACCCGGTGCAGCGTCGGACCTTCATCGCCGGGGCCCTCGCCGCCACCCTCGGCACAGACCAGACCCCCCGGCGAGGCCGCCTCGGCATGACCGACGTCGATCGCGTCCAGGGCACCATCACCCGCCTCGACGCCCACTTCAACGGGCTCGGCGGCGGCGCACTGGTCGACGTCGCCACCGACTACCTGACCCGACTTCAGCACGCTCTGGACCACTGCACCTACGGCGAACGTGTCGAGCGTGCCCTGACCAGAGCCGTGGCCGACGTCGCGGCCTGCGCGGGATGGTCTGCGCATGACTGCGGCGACTACGCCCGCGCTGCCCAACTGCGCAACCAGGCGCTACAAGCGGCACTGCTGGCCCGCGATCCCATCGCGGTGACCCGGGCATGGTCCGACCTCGCCGCGCAGGCAGAGCACGCCGGGCGGCCCGCAGAAGCCGCCCGCATCAACCGGGCCGCGCTCTCAGAACGGCATGTACGCGCCCAGCCGCTGATCGCCTCACTCCTGCACGCCCGGCTGGCCGACTGCCTTGCCCAGACGGGTGATCCCAAGGGCATGGGCCGCCAGCTCGCCGCCGCCGAAGGCACCTACGACCGGGCCGACATCGTGGGCGCTGCCTCGTGGCTCGCTTTCCTCACCCCGGCCGAACTCTCCGGGCTGGCCGCCCTCGCCCACCAGAGTGCTGGCCTCTATGCCCGGGCGGAAGAACAAGCCGCGCGCACCCTCGATCTCCTGGACGTCAGGTTCGCCCGCAACCGCGCCTACTACACGGTGCTGCTCGCTGAACTCCAGCTCGCCCAAGGAGACCTCGATCGGGCAGCCGCCACGGTGGCCGACGTGCAGGTCGCCGGGGTAGCCAGCAGCCGTATCGCGGCCCGTATAGAGCGGGTCACCGCAGCAGCCCACGCCCCGGAGGGACACCGTGACGACGCACGCTGATCTCGACCTCACGCACTACAGGCACGCGGATGCGGGCGTGATCCGCGGGCTCCTCTTGGACGTGCACGACGAGGTGTACGAGGGCAGTGACGATCCGCTCGCCGGGCGGGAAGAGTTCGCGAAGTTCGTCGACCACTGGTCGGCTCGCGAGGGCTTCGCGTGCGTGGTCGGCTACGACCAGGGCGAACCGGTCGGCTACGCGTACGGGGCGCCGCTGAGCACAGCCACGACCTGGTGGGCGAAGGTAACCCCACCTCTGCCGGGGGAGTTCACGGCGGAGACCGGTACGCGGACCTTCGCCCTGTCTGAGTTGATGGTGCGTGCCAGGTGGCGTGGCACCGGAGCCGCCAAGACGATCCATGACGAGCTGCTGCGTTGGCGCGGCGAGGAACGGGTCACGCTCCTGGTGCACAAGGCGCACGGCAAGGTGCGGGCACTGTACGAGGGATGGGGCTACCGGACGGTGGGCGAGACGGTGCCCTTCGAGGGGGCGCCGAAGTTGTGCGCGATGGTGCTGGGCCGGCATCAGGGAGGGGCCTGATGAGCGGTGCCGCGTGCGCCCGTCTCCCGCCCGTTCTGTGCTGACGAGCTCGCTGGTCGCGAACCTCCACTACCGCCGCGCCTGTGCCACCGCCTTGACACCCCCTCCGCCCGCCCCGGCACCCTGATGAAGTGACCGAACCCGCCAGGCGGACCCTTCTCCTGGCCGCCGCCGCTGCCGGGCTGGGGCTCGTCGGATGCACCTCAGGGGAGGGCCGCCCCACCCGGCGACCATGACCTCACACCCATCTGCGCGAGTTATCACCAGCTCCAGCGAAGCACCAAGGGAGCCGACCGTCACGAGTTCTGCGTTTGACGACAGCCCGGCACGGGGCTGCACTGGATTCATGGCCGCTGCGGCGACTCCGTCCTAAGGAGAGCAGCGATGACAACCTTGCAGAGCTTCAACCTGCTGCAGCCGTACAAGATCGCTGAGGAGACGTTCGTCATCCCGTGGGCCCTTGAGGCCCCGCCGGTCGGCCACTTCCCGATGAACTCGATGGTGATCCGGGGAACCGAACCGGTCCTCGTGGACACCGGGGCACCCGCAGTGCGGTCCCAGTGGCTGGAGGCAGCCTGGTCCGTCGTGGATCCCCTGGACGTACGGTGGATCTTCCTCACCCACGACGACCGCGACCACGCCGGCAACCTTCTGGCGGTCCTCGCGGAATGCCCGAACGCGACCCTGCTGACGACATGGTTCTCCATCGGCCGTATGGCCGAGGAGTGGGAGACGCCCGTCAACCGGTGCCGCTTCATGACCGACGGCGACACGATCGACGTGGGCGATCGCACCCTGGTCGCCAAGCGACCGCCCCTGTACGACAACCCCACGACCCGCGCCCTCTTCGACCCGAAGGCCAACGTCCTGTGGGCCGTGGACACCTTCGCCACGAACGTGCCGACGCCTATGCCCGAGACGGCGGCGCTGTCGCCGGACGAATTCCGCGACGGCCAGTTCTTCGGCGGAAGGCTGGTCTCCCCCTGGGTCGCCCTGCTGGACGCCCAGAAGTTCGGGACGGTCGTCACCGACTTCCAACACCTGAACGCCGAGGTCATCGCCGGCTGCCACTGCCCGGTCCTCCGCGGAGCCCAGATCCCCGAGGCCTACGACCTCCTCCGCCAGCTCCCCGGAATCCCGCCGTGGGCAGAGTTCACCCAGGCCGACCTGGACCAGTGGATGGCGGTTGCCGAGAGCTCGGTTCCGCCGGAGCAGCCGCGGCCGTCGGGGACGTGAGCGGCGCTGCCGCGTGGCGTTGGGATCTGCTGCACTCCGGCGCCTAGGACACGCCCGCCATCTCTGGCAGGGAAGCCTTGCGGACAGAAGCTGACCGCAAGGCTTCCTACGGTCGTTCCATGACGCAGAACAGCACGCAGACGCAGAAGATCCTTGTCACCGGCGCCACGGGAACCGTCGGCCGCCAGGTCGTCGCCGAACTGCTCGCCCGCGGCCACGCGGTCCGCGCTCTCACCCGGGACGCGGCGACGGCCGACCTCCCGGCCGACGTCGAGGTCGTCCAGGGCGACCTGACCGAACCCGACAGCCTGATCCCGGCCCTGGAGGGCGTCACCGGCCTTCATCTGATCACCTTCGGCGGGCCCTACTTCGCTCCGCTGGAGACCGGCCCGCGGATCCTGGAGCTGGCCCGCGCGGCCGGCGTACGCCGGGTCACCGTGCTGCACGGCGGCGGGCCGTCCCTGCTGGAGGATGCCGTGCGTGCCGACGACGGTGTGGACTGGACCGTGCTCATGCCGGTCGAGTTCATGGCCAACGCCCTGGAGTGGGCGGACGGGATCATGGCCTCGGGTGTGGTGCGCGAGCCGTTCGTCTCTCGGCTGAGCGCCATGGTGCACGAGGGCGACATCGGCGCGGTCGCCGCGGTCGCGCTCACCGAGGAGGGGCATGGAGGCAAGGAGTACGTGATCACCGGTCCCGAGCTGCTGACCGTCGGCGACAAGGTGGCGACGATCGCAGCCGCCTGTGGCCGGGAGATCGCCCTGGCCGAGCTGACCGAGGGGGAGGCAGTCGCCCAGTGGCGGGCGGCGGGCCACCCGGAGGATGTCATCGGCTTCCTGCTCGAGGCGTACGGGAACACCCCGGAGGTGGGCCGAACGGTCGTCGACACCGTCGAGAAGGTCACCGGCCGCCCGGCCCGCACCTTCGGCCAGTGGGCCACGGAGCACGCGGACGCCTTCACGGCCCAGTCCTCTGCGGCAACGGCATAGCCCGCGGGTAGTGCGTGGGCAGGACGCGGAGGCTCACCTCGGACAGCCGGCCTCCGCGACCAGCTCGTCCAAGCCGGGGATGACGTTGCCGCACGGGCACCGGTCCGGATGGCCGAGCAGTTCGTAGAGGTGCCGCTCGGCGGACTCGGAGATCACGTGCTCCCAGCGGCACGCCTCGATGTGCACCTCTTCCCATGGCATCCGGATCACGCTGACGAGCAGGCACTCGGCCAGCCTGTGCTTGCGCACCACCCGGGTGGCCAGCGCCCTGCCCGCCTCGGTGAGCACCAGTCGCCGGTCGCGGGCCACATGCAGCAGGCCGTCCCGCTGCATCCTGGCGACCGTCTGGCTGACCGTCGGGCCCGACTGGGCAAGCCGTTCCACTATCCGCGCCCGCAGCGGGACGATGCCCTGTTCCTCGAGTTCGAGCACCGTACGGAGGTACATCTCCGTGGTGTCGATGAGTCGGGACACGCCGTCGTCAGGCGGGCGTCTCGGCGGTGGCGGTCAGGACCGCGCGGCCGAGGATGTGGCTCGCCATGGTGAAGCCGAGGAGGGCCGGGGTGGCGTCGGCCGCGACGCCGATGGACTCGACGGCGAGGGCGTGTATGACGACGTAGTAGCGGTGCGGGCCGTGTCCGGCCGGCGGGGCGGCGCCGATGAAGCGGGCCAGGCGGGCGTCGTTGGGCAGCTGGAAGGCACCCTCGGGCAGGCCCGAGCCGGTGTCGTCGCCGGCGCCCTCGGGCAGCTCCGTGACGGTGGCGGGGATGTCGGCGACCGCCCAGTGCCAGAACCCGGACCCGGTCGGGGCGTCGGGGTCGTAGACGGTGACGGCGTAGCTCTTGGTGCCCTCCGGGGCGCCGCTCCAGGAAAGCTGCGGGGAGACGTCCTTTCCGCCGGGGACGCCGAAGATGCCGGAGAACTGCTCGGGTGACCAGGCCGTGCCGTCGGTGACGGTGGTGCTGGTGACGGTGAACGAAGCCGCCTCGGGGAGGCGGGCGAACGGGTCGTTGGCGCTCATCGCGTCGTTCCTCTCTGTCTGATGCAGATCGACCATAACATGGATAATCGATTATTGAACGGATCGTCTATGCTCGAGGTATGACGCAGACGGCCGACAGCACCCCGACCTCCTCGGGGAAGCAGATGCTTTCCGAGCAGGTCTACGCGCACCTGCGCGACGCGATCATGCGCGGTGACTTCGCCCCCCGTGACGCCCTCAAACCGCAGGACCTCGCCAAGCAGCAGGGCGTCAGCCTGGCCGTCGTACGCGAAGCGCTCGTGCGGCTGGTCGGCGAGGGTCTCGCCGACCGGTTGCCCAATCGCGGGTTCGCCGTCCCGGCCTCCTCCGACCTCCGCTGGCACGAGATCGCGGAGGCCCGCCGGACCGTCGAACCGGTCGTGCTGCGCATGTCCATCGAGCGCGGCGACCTCGACTGGGAGGCCCGCGTACGAGCCGCCCACCACCGCCTGGCCCGCACCCCGCCGTATCTGCCGGAGGAGGGCGAGTACTACACCGGCGCCTGGGCCGAGGCCCACCGGGCCTTCCATCGCACCCTGCTGGAGGGCTGCGGCAACCCCGTCCTGCTGGAGACCTGCGACCGGCTGTGGACCGTGAGCGAGCTGGCCCGCCGCTGGTCGTCGCACCGCAACCCCGACCGGGACGGCCTCCGCGAGCACCGCCGCCTGGAGGAGGCGGCGCTGGCGCGGGACGCCGACGGGGCGGCCGAGATGCTGGTCCAGCACCTCACGCTGACTGCGGCGGGCCTGAACGGATCCTGATCCCGTCGGCCGTCCGCGGCGCCGTCGTGGCTGGTCGCGCCCACGCGGCGGAGCCGCACATTGATACAGCCCCCCGCCCCCTCTGCGCCCACCAGAGTGCCGGCCTCTATGCCCGGGCGGAAGAACAAGCCGCGCGCACCCTCGATCTCCTGGACGTCAGGTTCGCCACGGTGGCCGACGTACAGGTTGCTACCGGACGGTGGGCGAGACGGTGCCCTTCGAGGGGGGGCCGAAGTTGTGCGCGATGGCGCTGGGCCGGCATCAGGGAGGGGCCTGATGAGCGGTGCCGCGTGCGCCCGTCTCCCGCCCGTTCTGCGCCGACGAGCTCGCTGGTCGCGAACCTCCACTACCGCCGCGCCTGTGCCACCGCCTTGACACCCCCTCCGCCCGCCCCGGCACCCTGAAGAAGTGACCGAACCCGCCAGGCGGACCCTTCTCCTGGCCGCCGCCGCTGCCGGGCTGGGGCTAGTCGGATGTACCTCTGAGGAGCGGGCCGGCGAGAAGCCCAGTCCCTCGGGCACGCCTCCCCGGACGCCCACCTCGGTGCTCCCGACGCCGACCGAAACACCGCTCCCCGCCGCCTCCCCCTGGCCCCTCGCCCGCACGGAAGTCGAACCGCAGGCCAAGCGGAACGCCGTACGGCTTCTCGAAGCCCTCGGTACCTGGCCCCGTGGGCAGGGCGGAACCGGGCCCGCGAGGCGGAGGGCGGAGGCGCAGGGCGTGTCGTCCGCTTCCGCGCCTGGAGTCGTCGATCAGGCTCAACCCCTCCTCGACGCCGGTTCCGAGGCCACCGCCCGTGTCATCGCCGCGCAGTACGGCGGGCTGCTCGCCACGCGGGCCAGTGTTCTCGTGGCGATGCGTCAGTGGGGGCGTGCGGAGGACGGTGCGGTCCGGGCCGGGGGTGCCACCGTCGACGTACGGCTGGGGCGGTCGCCCGGTGGGTGGCGGGTCGGCGCCCTGTATCCGTCCCGTCCCGCGCCGCCCCTCGCCCGGCCCGGCGCGCTGATCGAGCGGGTCGTCGGCCATGACCGCATCCACCTCCCGCCCGCCGCCGACGCCGACGTACGGGCAGGCCGGCTGCGGCCCAGGGCGCTGCGTGCGCTGCTCGCGCTCGCGGAGACGTACGAGATCGATGTGAGCGTCGTGCACACCGGGCACCCGCGGAACGTTTTCGGGACGAACCGGCTCAGCGATCACACGCGGATGCGGGCGTTCGACGTGTGGGCGGTCGACGGGAGGTCGGTGATCGACCCGGAGACTCCCGACTCGCTCATCGACGGGTTCATGCGGGACGCGGCGCGGGCGGGGGCGTACAACATCGGCGGGCCGCGGCTGCTCGGGGGCGGGGCGTTCTTCTCCGATCGCGTGCATCGGGATCATCTGCACATCGCCTTCGACAGCGACACGTAGGCCGTTGCTCCCGGACCGGCGATCGCGTCGATCACTCTGCCTTGCGTGCGCGCCTGCGCCGCCGCAGCGGCGCCGTCACCCACATCGTCAATCCGAACAGGGAAAGGAACAACGCCCCTCCGATGACGGTAGGGACGGCCGCGATGATGGCGAAGGTCAGCAGAAGCTCCGCCCACGTCGGTTCCTCTTCCATCGTGCTCCCACCCTGCGCCATGGACGTCACGACGCCAGCAGGGATCGATCAGTTCCCCGCCTCACTCGACGCCCTCCGAGAACGGCTCTCCGCTCGTCCGCCACACATCCGCCAGGATCTCCCGCGCCTCCCCGCTCCCCGCCCCCAGGAAGTGCGGCACATGCCCGTCCCCGATCCGCACCGGCAGCAGCCTCGCCGCCATCGCCCGGGCTCCCCAGAACACCAGCTCCAGCACCACGCCCTGCCGGACCTGGCGGGAGAAGTCCATGTCGAAGACGAAGTTGCCGAGCGAGTGCGCGACGAGCTGGTCCCGGTACAGCTCAATGCCCTGCACCCAGTGCGGATGCGAGCCGATGACCGCGTCCGCGCCCGCGTCGACGAGCCGCCGGGCGACGGTGTGCTGCTCCTCGACGGGGCGGTGCGTGTATTGCTGCCCCCAGTGCGGGCATACGACCACGACATCCACCTGCCTGCGCAGGTCACGCACCGAGGCCTCCAACGCCGCCAGGTTGGGCATGTCCAGCGGGCCCGTCCGCGGTGGCATCCGGACCTGCACCGCACCCGGCGTCGCCCGCCCCGCCGCCGGTGTCTCGCCGATCGCGTTGAAGGCGAGGATCCCGAAGCGCAGGCCCTGCGCCCGTACGATCGCCGGTTCCCGGGCGGCGGCGAGGTTCTCGCCCGCCCCGGTCGCCGCGAAACCCCCCTCACGCACCGCCCGCACCGTCCGCCGCAGCGCCTCCGTGCCGAAGTCGCCGAGGTGGTTGTTGGCCAGCAGCAGCACGTCGAAGCCCGCCCCGCGCAGAGCCCCGAGCACCGCTGGGTCCGCCGCGAAGGAGTCCCCGCCCTGGGTCGGCTCCCCGGCGCGGGACAGGGTGCACTCCAGGTTCCCGACGGTCAGATCTGCCGCCCTCAGCCGACGCCGCGTCCGCGCGAACGGCATTCCGGGATCCCCGGCCCGCGCGATGCCCTCACCGACCCGCCTGCCGAGCATGATGTCGCCGGTCCAGAGCGTCGTGACGACCATGTCCGGCCCCTTCTCGGAGGCCACGGTCACCGGATAGCGGCCCGGCTCCGTCACCGGGTCCCGGCCGTCGACCGGCAGCGCGGCCACGCTCGGGTCCAGCGCGTCGGCCCGTACGACCGCGATGGCGTCCGGGTCGTGTCGTACGGCCGTCACCGCCTCCCGGTCGGACCCCGGCGCCCCGCGGACGACCCGGGCGCGCCCGCCCTGCCCACCGAGCTGCTCCCAGGCCACGCTCCCGCCGTCCCGCAGGTCCGCCACCAGCCCTCTGCCGGCGGCGAGTCCGAGGGCTCGGGTGGGATGGACGGCCAGGACCAGGGGGAGCCGGGCCGCCGCCTTGCTACGGCTGGTGCTGGGACGGGGACTGCGACTGGGACCAGGGCTCGGTGCAGGAGGGGAGGAAGTACACCCGGCAGCCAGCACCGCCCCCGCGGCCGTCAGCGCCAGGGCCTCCCGCCGGGACCGGCCCCGGACCAGGGCTCGGGAGGACATACGGCGATTCTTCGGTACGCGCGGCTGCCCGTGAAGGGGGTGGCGCCCGGCCCGGATGCCCGCCCCGGTGCAGAACTCTGGCTATCGGGCGCTAACTGCCGTACAAGGAAAGGGAATCCACGGATATCCACCTGTGGGAGCCGTGTGGATGCCGACTGGTCGGTATGGACATTCGAGGTCCGTCGCGGTAGAGATGGGCCATGCGCCTCTCCGTCACGATCTTCCTCACCGACGAGACGATCACCCCGACCCGGCTCGCTCGCGAGCTGGAGCAGCGGGGCTACGCCGGGCTGTATCTGCCCGAGCACACGCACATCCCCGTCGAGCGGGTCACGCCGTACCCGGCGGGCGGGGAACTGCCGCCCGAGTACGGCCGTACGCTCGACCCCTTCGTCGCGCTCGGCCAGGCCGCCGCCGTGACGGACCGCCTGGGCCTCGGCACCGGCATCACGCTCGTGGCCCAGCACGACCCGATCGACCTGGCCAAGCAGATCGCGACGCTCGACCATCTGTCGGGCGGCCGGTTCACGCTCGGGCTCGGTTTCGGCTGGAACGTGGAAGAGGCCGCCGACCACACGGTGGAGTGGCGGACGCGTCGCGAGCTCGTCCGGGACCGGATGGCTCTGATGCGGGCGCTCTGGGCGGAGGAACCGACCGCGTACGAGGGGGAGTTCGGGGGTGTGCGGGCGAGTCACGCCTACCCCAAGCCCGTACAGAAGCCGCGTGGGCCGGTCGTCGGTCCGCGCACGCTTGTCGGGGGCGCCGCGGGGCCGAAGCTCTTCACGCACATCTGCGAGTACGCCGACGGGTGGATGCCGATCGGGGGGCGGGGCCTGTCGGAGTCGATGCCGCGATTGCGGGCCGCGTGGGCGGACGCGGGGCGTGATCCGGCGGGGCTTCAGGTTGTGCCGTACGCGGTTTATCCGAGCCCGGGGAAGCTGGCGCACTATGCCGACCTGGGTATCGAGGAGGTTGTGGTGCAGTTGCCTCCGGCGGGGGAGGCGGAAGTTCTGCGGGTGCTGGACGAGTATGCGGCGTACATCTGAGTGGGCTGTGTCGTCTCGTCTGCCGTGTCCGGCGCGGTGGGTGGCTGCGGGTTCGTCGTGGTTGCTCGCGCAGTTCCCCGCGCCCCTTCGGGGCGCTGATCAGCCCGATCGTATGCTCAAGAGATGACGACCCTCGCGAGCTCCGGAACCGGTCCCACCGAGAACTCCATGCGTCGCGCCCTCAAACGCGCCCGGGACGGCGTCGCGCTCGACGTCAATGAGGCGGCGGTGCTGCTTCAGGCCCGTGGTGAGGCCCTCGACGATCTCACCGCGTCCGCCGCCCGGGTGCGGGACGCGGGCCTCGAGGCGGGTGGCCGCCCCGGGGTCATCACCTACTCGAAGAGCGTCTTCATCCCGCTCACCCGGTTGTGCCGGGACAAATGCCACTACTGCACGTTCGTGACCGTCCCCGGCAAGCTGCGCCGGGCCGGGCACGGGATGTTCATGTCCCCGGACGAGGTGCTCGACATCGCCCGCCGTGGTGCCGCCCTCGGCTGCAAGGAAGCGCTCATCACCCTGGGCGACAAGCCCGAGGAGCGGTGGCCGGAGGCGCGGGAATGGCTCGACGCGCACGGCTACGACGACACGATCGCGTACGTCCGCGCCATATCGATCCGCATCCTGGAGGAGACGGGGCTGCTGCCCCACCTCAACCCCGGGGTCATGTCATGGACCGACTTCCAGCGGCTCAAGCCGGTCGCCCCTTCCATGGGCATGATGTTGGAGACCACGGCCACCAGGCTCTGGTCCGAGCCGGGCGGGCCGCACTACGGCTCCCCGGACAAGGAACCCGCCGTACGGCTGCGGGTGCTGGAGGACGCGGGGCGCTCGTCCGTCCCCTTCACGTCCGGGCTCCTCATCGGCATCGGCGAGACATACGAGGAGCGCGCCGAGTCGCTGTTCGCGCTGCGCCGTGTCTCGCGGTCGTACCACGGCATCCAGGAACTGATCATCCAGAACTTCCGCGCCAAGCCGGACACCGCGATGCGGGGTATGCCGGACGCGGAGCTGGACGAGTTGGTCGCGACGGTGGCGGTGGCCCGGCACATCATGGGCCCGGCGGCGTGTCTGCAGGCCCCGCCGAACCTGGTCGACTCCGAGTACGAGCGGCTGATCGGCGCCGGGATCGACGACTGGGGCGGGGTGTCGCCCCTGACCATCGACCACGTCAACCCGGAACGCCCCTGGCCGCAGATCGAGGAACTCACCGAGCGCTCGCGTGCCGCCGGCTTCGAACTGCGTGAACGCCTCTGCGTCTACCCGGAGTTCGTGCGGCGCGGCGAGCCCTGGCTGGACCCGCGGCTGCGCCCGCACGTCCGCGCGCTGGCCGACCCGGAGACGGGGCTGGCGCTCGAGGACGCCGTGGTCGAGGGGCACCCCTGGCAGGAGCCCGAGGAGGTGTTCGTCCCCTCCGGCCGTACGGATCTGCACACGACCATCGACACCGAGGGCCGTACGTCCGACCGCCGCGACGACTTCGACGAGGTGTACGGCGACTGGGGCGCCCTGCGCGAGGCGGCGGCGCCGGGCATGGTGCCGTCCCGGATCGACACGGACGTACGCGCCGCTCTGGCGACGGCGGCGGACGACCCGACGAAGCTGACCGACGACGAGGCGCTGGCGCTGCTGCACGCGGACGGGCCGGCGCTGGACGCGTTGTGCTCGGTGGCCGACGACGTGCGCAAGTCGGTGGTCGGCGACGACGTCACGTACATCGTCACGCGGAACATCAACTTCACCAACGTCTGTTACACGGGCTGCCGTTTCTGCGCCTTCGCGCAGCGCCGCTCGGACGCGGACGCGTACACGCTGTCGCTGGAGCAGGTCGCCGACCGGGCGCAGCAGGCGTGGGACGTGGGGGCGGTGGAGGTGTGCATGCAGGGCGGCATCCACCCGGACCTGCCCGGCACGGCGTACTTCGACATCGCGAAGGCGGTGAAGGAGCGGGTGCCGGGGATGCACGTACACGCCTTCTCGCCGATGGAGGTGGTCAACGGCGCGACCCGGACCGGGCTTTCGATCCGCGAGTGGCTGACGGCGGCGAAGGAAGCGGGCCTCGACTCCGTGCCCGGCACGGCGGCGGAGATCCTCGACGACGAGGTCCGCTGGGTCCTGACGAAGGGCAAGCTGCCGACGGCGACCTGGATCGAGGTGATCTCGACGGCGCACGAGGTCGGTATCCGGTCGTCGTCGACGATGATGTACGGCCACGTGGATCAGCCGCGCCACTGGCTGGGTCACCTGCGCACCCTGGCCGGGATCCAGCAACGGACGGGCGGCTTCACGGAGTTCGTGACCTTGCCCTTCATCCACACCAACGCGCCGGTGTACTTGGCGGGCATCGCGCGCCCGGGCCCGACGATGCGGGACAACCGCGCGGTCACGGCGATGGCCCGGCTCCTCCTGCACCCGTGGATTCCCAACATCCAGACCAGCTGGGTGAAGCTGGGCTCGGAGGGCGCGGCGGAAATGCTCCGCTCCGGCGCGAACGACCTCGGCGGCACGCTCATGGAGGAGACGATCTCGCGGATGGCGGGGTCGTCGTACGGCTCGTACAAGTCGGTACGTGACCTGGTGGCCGTGGCGGAGGCGGCGGGCCGGCCGGCGAAGCCGCGTACGACGCTCTACGGGGAGGTGCCTCAGGAGCGGCAGCGGGCGGCTCAGGCGTCGGACGGGCATCTGCCGGAGCTGTTGCCGGTGCTGGACTGACCGGTGCTGGACCGAGGGGACAGAGGGCTCGCAGTACGATGATCCGACCCTGTCGGTGAGCTGAGGAGATGCGTGCCCGTGCCTGCTCCCAAGGTCTGGGTGGCCGCACTGACGGTGGGCGCGATCGCCGCCGTCACCGTCCTGGCCGTGCAGGCCGACAAGGGCCCGCGTCCCACGGCGACGGCGGCGCGGCCCAGCGCGTCGGCGAGCGCGTCGCCGAAGCCCTCGGCCTCCGCACCGGCCGCGATACCGGACGGTTCCGGCACAGGCCGGCGCATCGTCTACTCCCTCGGGCTGCGGCGGGTGTGGCTGGTCGACGAGAGCGATGCCGCCCGCCGCACGTTCGCCGTATGGCCGGGGACGGTCGCCCCCGACCCCGGCAGCTACTCCGTCGTCTCCCGCCGCGACGCGACGACCGGCTCGGACGGGGTGGCGATCGAGAACATCGTCTACTTCGCCACCAAGTCCGGCCTCAACATCGCCTTCTCCAACGCCGTCGACGGCTCCTCACCCCCGCCGGCCTCGGGCACCCAGACCGGCGGCATCCGGATGCGCAAGGCCGACGGGTCGGCGGTGTGGACGTTCGGCTCGACGGGGACGACGGTGGTGGTCGTCAACTAGCCCCTACGGTCACGTGACTTCACGTGACTTTGGTCAGCGTGACCCGCATGGAGGGCCGGTAGGTGGTCCCGCCGTCGGTCCGCTCGTGCAGGACCGTCTGGACGCGATGGCCGTCGCTGAACTCCACGGTGGAGCGGGTCGTGTCGCCCTGGTAGGTCCAGGTGTCGCCGTCCGCGACGAGGCGGCTGACGGTCACATTGCCCTGGCTGTCGAAGAAGTGCGACCGGTAGGCGCCGCTCGTCTCGTCGTAGCCGATGATCTCCGTGCCACCGACGTCGAACTCCCCGATCCGCCCGTAGGCGGAGTGGACGAGGAAGACCCCGCCGGGACCCCATTCGTACACGTCGGAGGTCGTGATCGTCGCTCCCGGGCTGCCGTCCTCATCGATCATGTGACCTTGGTTGATCCACCGGCCCACCCAGGCGTCGAGCGCCCGGTGCCGGGGCCCGGTCGGCGGGGCGTCGGTGGTCTGCTCGGTGCCGCGGTTGACGGCCACCACGCGTGGTGTCGTCCCGTCCGTCATGACTCGCTCCGTCCGCCGGTCAACTGCACGACGAGCAGCACGATTCCGCTGAACACGAAGGCGCGCGTCGCCGCGTCGAGGCCGTTCCAGTCGGCCGACTGCCACATGGAGAACCACTCGCCGCCGATCGCGATGAACCCGGCGCCGAACAGCAGCAGAACCATCAGCAGGCCGTAGGTGGCGAAGCGGCGGGCGCGGGTGTCGTCGCGGCGGAACCAGAGCCACGTGCCGTATATCAGGACGAGTGCGGCGACCGTCTCCCAGACGATGATCGCCACGTACGCCGTGTTCTGAAGTCCCTTGCTGGTGACGGCTCTCCACATCAGGTCGTCGTCCTTGAACGTCGTATCCATCGCCAGGACGTGCTGCACGAACTGCTGGTTGGTCCCGAAGTCCGTGATGTTCCCGAAGGCGACGAGCGCGATGTAGAGCGCGACGCTCGCGGTGAGGAGGGTGGCGGTGAGGCGGAGTGCGTTTCGTGGGGGTGTCGTAGGCATGATGGTCATCTTGCCCGGCGGGCGGGTTCGTCCGCTCGCCCTTGGTGGACCCCGTACACCCACCCTGCCGGGACGGCGAGTGTACGGGGCGGGGAACCCCGGGATCAGCCGGTCATCGAGGCCGACTCACGGAGAGCCTGCGTGAGCTCATTGAGGTCATTGAGGTCATCGAGCGTGCCGCCCTGGTCCGTCGCGGTGCTCCCTGGGTTGCCGCCCGGATCGCCGGCCGTGTCTTCGGGTCGTGGTGCGACCACGCACTCGGAGCGACTCGACTCGGCGGACCCGTTGAAGGCCGTGACACAGAACTCGTAGTTCCAGGTGCCGGGGAACAGGAACCCGACACCGTGGCTGGTGCCGTCGGCCGTGAAGATGTCCGGTTCGTAGGTGCCGCCGCTGTCGAGGATCCGCAGCCTGCCGGGGAGATTGCCGCTGCCCCATTCCGGTACGAAGCTCTTGCCCTTTTCGTAGACCCATCCGGCGACCCGAATCACGCCCGTCCCGGCCGCGATGGCCGCGTCCTTCCCCCAGCTCCAAAACCCCTTCAGATGCCTCGGCAGGTCATTCTTCAGCCATTCGCCGGCCCGCCTGAGAAGTTCGGGCAGTTTGGTCTTCGCCCACGCGCCGATACCCGCCTCCCAGAGGGCCGCTCCTGCCGCGGCAGCCACCGCATAGAGCAGGGTGCTGGCCCACGCCTCACCGTCCGTCACTTGATGGTCGAAGCCTTGGACGGTGAAGCGGCCGGCCACGGTCCCGACGAACGCGCCGATCGACGCACAGACCACGGCCGCCGCAGGGAGGAAGCCGAGACACAGGGCTCGCGTGAAAATCTGCATCGCCACGCCCACTGTCACCGCGATGATGTTCTGCCACCAAGAGGCCTCGGTGTGCACCTCCGACTCGGGGATGACGAAGTCGATCCCGGTGGGCGTTGCGGAGATGGTGGCGTCGAAGGAGACCCAGTTGGTGAACCCGTCACCCGGGGTCTTCACGTCGTAGTTCTGAAAGTCCTCCCTGATCGTGTCGCTCAAGCGGGCGTTGCGCGCGTCTATCTGGCCGACCAGCAGTCCCAGTACGTCTTGGTCGGTGACGGCTTCTGCACCGCCGCCTCGGCGGACACTCCTGTGCCGCAGATCAACGCCGTGGCTACCACCACGGCCACGGTCGCCGTCCACGAGGGACGTCTTCGGTGCCGCGACAGCCAACGGTGATCCATTTTCAACTCCGCTGTGGCACAGGTGACTGATCGTGGGCCTGAACGGACCGTCCCCGTTCGATTACAGTGCTGAGCTGTCGTACGTGCGGGCGATACCAACGGAGGTCTTGGTGGGTGCGGCAGCCGGGGCCGTCTGGGGACGTGCCGAGCAGCAGGACTTCCGTAGCCGGGTGCGTGGGACGCTGCTCGGGGCGGCGCTGGGGGATGCGCTGGGCGCGCCCGTCGACGGGCTCGGGAGTGAGGAGATCCGGGAGGCGTACGGCGCCGAGGGGCTCGTAGATCTCGCCGTCGGGTACGGGCGGCGGGGAGCCGTCACGCATCTCACCCAGCTCAGCCTCTTCTCCGTCGACGGGCTGATACGCGCCCAGGTGCGCCGCGACACCGGCGCCTGGCATCCGCCGACGGATCTGCACCGGGCGTATCTGCGCTGGGCGGCGACCCAGCGGGACTGGGGGCCCGACGAGCGGCGCAAGGAGGATGGGTGGCTGGCCCGGGAGGAGTGGCTGTACGCCCGACGGGATCCGGCGCGCTCCCTGGTCGTCGGGTTCGGGGACGAGGCCATGGGGACGCTCGACGCTCCCAAGAATCCCGGTGAGACCGGGCCCGAGGCCGCCGCCCGTTCCGCGCCGTTCGGGCTGCTCGTGGGGTGGGAGCCGCAGCTGGTCGTGCAGCTCGCCGTGGAGTGCGCCGCGCAGACGCACGGTCATCCGGCCGCCTATCTGTCCGCGGGCGCGTACGCCGTGATCGTGCACTCCCTGGCCCGCGGCGAGACCCTCGACGGCGCCGTGCAGCGGGCCCTCGCGCTGCTCGCCGCCCGGCCCGGGCACCAGCCCGTCTCCGACTCGCTCCAGCACGCCCTGGGCGCCGTACGGCAGGGCATGCCCACACCCTCGCGGGTGGAGGAGCTGGCGGGGGACGGGACGGCGGACGGGCTGCTGGCCGCGTCCGTGTACTGCGCGCTGGTGGGCGAGGACGTACGGCACGGTCTCTGCCTCGCCGTGAACCAGGCCGGCCCCTCGGCCGCGGCCGGCACGCTGACCGGCGGGCTGCTGGGCGCCCTCCACGGCGAAACGGCCCTCCCCCCGGCCTGGCTGGCCGAGCTGGAGGGCCGTCCCACGATCCTGGAACTCGCCGACGACTTCGCGATGGAGATGACGCAGGGACCCGCGCTGCACGGCCCGGCGGGCTCGGCCCCGGGGTGGATCGCCCGCTATCCGAGGGCCTGAGCGGCAGCGCCCCGAAGGGGCGCGGGGCTGTGTCGATATGCGGCTCCGCCGCGCGGGCGCGACCAGCCACGACGCGCCCGCAGACGAACGACGGACCGATGCGGCCCTTCCCGCGGAGCGCCGGACTCAGTCCTTCACCGTCGTACGCACCACGTCGTCCCCCGCCCCCGCCGGAGCCGGTACCGCGGCGGCCGCCGCCCCGTCCCCGTCCGTGTTGATCTTCTCGATGATGGCGAGCCGTTCCGGGGTGTCCTCCGGCTTCACGAAGCCGATGAGGATGTACAGGACCAGCGACACCGCCAGCGGGATCGACACCTGGTACTGGAGCGGGACGCCGCCCTCGACGTTCCAGTTGATCGGGTAGTTGACCAGCCAGAAGGCGAACAGGCCCATGGCCCAGCTGGTGAGCGCGGCGGTCGGTCCCGAGCGGCGGAACGGGCGCAGCAGGCCCAGCATCATCGGGATCGCCATCGGGCCCATCAGACCGGCCACCCACTTGATCACGACCGTGATGATGTCCTTGAAGGCCGGGGAGTTGACCTGGGTGGCCGCCGCCATGGACAGGCCCAGGAAGACGACCGTGGCCACGCGGGCCACCCGCAGACCCTGACCCTCGCTCCAGGTCCGTGCCCGGCGCCAGATCACCGGCGCGCAGTCACGGGTGAAGACGGCCGCGATCGCGTTGGCGTCGGAGGAGCACATGGCCATGGTGTGCGAGAAGAAGCCGACGATGACCAGGCCCAACAGGCCGTGCGGGAGGAGCTGTTCGGTCATCAGGCCGTACGAGTCGGAACCGTCCGGCTTCTGCGACTCGACCAGCAGCGGCGACATCCACATGGGGAAGAACAGGACGAGCGGCCACACCAGCCAGAGGATCGCCGACAGCCGTGCCGAGCGCTCGGCCTCGTGCGCGTTGCGCGTGGCCATGTAGCGCTGGGCCTGGTTGAGCATGCCGCCGTTGTACTCGAAGAGCTTGATGAAGAGGAACGCGAGCAGGAAGACGGTGCCGTACGGTCCGACCAGCGGTTTGTCGTGGCCCTGGAGCGCCGGCTCGTCCCAGGCGCCGAAGAACCCGATGCCCTTGTTGTCGAGTTCGACGATCACCGCGACGAACATCGCGACACCGGCGAGGAGTTGGATGACGAACTGACCGAGCTCGGTCAGCGCGTCCGCCCACAGGCCGCCGATGGTGCAGTAGACCGCGGTGATGGAACCGGTGATGAGGATGCCCTGGTTCAGCGACACACCTGTGAACACCGACAGCAGCGTGGCGATCGCGGCCCACTTCGCGCCCACGTCCACGATCTTCAGCAGCATCCCGGACCAGGCCAGCGCCTGCTGGGTCTTGAGGTCGTAGCGGTTCTTCAGGTACTCGAGCGGGGAGGCTACGCGCAGCCGGGAGCGCAGCCGGTTGATGCGCGGCGCGAACAGCTTCGACCCGATGGCGATACCGAGGGCGATCGGGAAGGACCAGGTCACGAAGGAGGTGACGCCGTAGGTGTAGGCGATGCCCGCGTACCCGGTGAACATCACCGCGCTGTAGCCCGACATGTGGTGCGAGATGCCGGAGAGCCACCAGGGCATCTTGCCGCCGGCCGTGAAGAAGTCGCTGACGTTGTCCACGCGCTTGTGCGACCAGACGCCGATGGCGACCATCACACCGAAATAGCCGATGAGCACGGCCCAGTCGAGACTGTTCATGTGCCCCCTTCCAGGGTCCGCCATGTGAACGGCCCGCTCATCGTGAGTGTCTTTACACGAGCACGACAAGCAAGCGTCAGGTCAAGGGACAGTAAAAATGTTCCCCTTGATGACCTGCGTTCACAGACATGAACCCCAGAAAACGGCTCAGCGCATCAGCTCCCCCGCGTTGACCAGCAACGACTGCCCCGTGATGGCCCGCGCCCGGTCCGACGACAGGAAAACCGCCGCGTCGGCCACGTCCCCGTCCGTGGCCAGCTCCGGCAGCGCCATCCGGTCCGTCAGCCGCTTCAGTACGTCCCCCTCCGGCACCGCCTCCGTCTGCGCGGCGAACTGCACGAACGCCCGCACCGGCGGCCCCCACATCCACCCCGGCAGCACGGTGTTCACCCGGATCCGATACGGCCCGAGCTCCCGCGCCAGCGAGTACATCGCGCTCGTCAGCGCACCCTTGGACGCCGCGTACGCCGCCTGCCGCACCTCCGAGGGCGCTGCCACCGCCGACTGCGTCCCGATGAACACCACCGAGCCCCCGCGTTCCTTCAGCGGGGGCAGGCAGGCCCGGGTCATCCGCAGCGACCCCAGCAGATTCACGTCGATCACCGACTGCCACGTCACGAAGTCGGCATCCTCCAGACCGCCGAAGTAGCCGTCCCACGCGGCCACATGGACGACCGCGTCGATCCCCCCGAACCGCTCCCGCGCCAGCCCGGCCAGGGCCTCGCACTGCGTCTCGTCGGTGATGTCCGTCGCCCGGTATGCCGTGTGCGCCCCGTCCGGATCGATCTCGGCGGCGCTCTTGGCCAGATTCGCCTCCGTCCGCGCCCCCAGCACGGCATTGCCCCCGTCCCGTACGACGGCCGCCGCGACCTGATGCCCGAGCCCGGCCCCGACTCCCGACACGACGACCGTCTTGCCCGCGAGCAGTGACATCCCGTTCCCTCCCGCCTCTAGGGCCTGTCCTGAGTTCCCCGCCTGCGCCCCGACGCCCGGCACGCACTCCCCCACTGCCTTAAGGGCGTGGGGGGACCCCCAGCCGCACGGCGCCGCAGGACAGGTGGCTCCGCCACATGACCTGCGACACCGCACGCCGATCGCACGCACCGAACGCCGCTGCGCCCGCGCTCCGCGCGGACGACGGGGAACTCAGGACAGGCCCTAGCGCTCTATCTGACGAAGCGTCAGAGTATGGGCGACCGCAGGAAAGGGGAACCGCATGAGCGACGACACCCGCAGCGACACCTACGCCGAGCTGGCCGCCGTAGGCCCGTACGGGGTCCATCCGGGCCACGCCCTGATCACCATGGTCGAACCGCATCCGGGCCACGAGTACGCCTACAACCGCTGGTTGTAGGTACATGTCGCCCATCGCTCACATATGCGCAGGCCAGGGCGCCACTCCTTGACGCGGACACTGCGGCCGGGTCGAATCGGGGGCGTCTCGACCCGGCCGCCGACACGGAACCGGGCCATCGTCAGCTTCGCCGCGAGAGGATAAATCACCCCATAGGCGCCACAGTGTCCTTTCTTACCCGCCCGATGTTGCGCGTTACAGATGCGCATAAGACTCCTGGTATGACTCCCTTGGGGCGCGAAGGGGTTGACGGCCACGCGTTCAGCACCTCCGTTTTCAGCCTGGCTCTGGCCGGTCTGACGGCATCGGGGATCGCATGTGACGGCGCCGGGGTTCGTCGTGCGCGCGGTGTTGACTCGCCTGCAGGCTTGGGGCAGGTGATCACCGAACCTCAGCCGGAGTTGAGCGGGCCCTCTCCCAATCTGACGCCTTGTCAGGTAGACCGGACCCATGACGGAGGATGCGACGCACGCCGATGAAACCCGCAGCCGCACGTACGCGGAACTGGCCGCCGTCGGCCCCTACGGAGCCGACCTCGGACACGCCCTGATCACCATGGTCGAGCCGCACCCCGGCCACGAACGCCAGTACAATCGCTGGTACGAAGACGACCACTTCATTGCCGGCGCGATGGCCATGCCCTGGATGTACGCAGGGCGTCGCTGGGTCGCGCCGCGGGACCTGCAGCTCCTGCGCTATCCCCAGACCTCTGCCGTCGCGCAGCCGGTGACGGCAGGGTGTTACATATCCGTCTACTGGATGACCGCGGGCCGCTACGCCGACCACATGCGGTGGACCGTCGGCATCAACAAGCGCCTCAACCGCGACCACCGGGTCTTTCAGGACCGCACTCATGTCTTCACGGCCTTCCAGGACCACGCGGCGACCATCTACCGCGACGGCGGCCAGGGCCCGCGTGACATCCACGCCCTCGATCACCCCTACGCCGGGCTCGTCGTCCAGGTCATCGACGCCTACACCCCCGCCAGGCGCGCGGACCTGCTCGCGTGGCTGCGCGACGACCACCTCCCGAAACAGCTGACGGGCTCGCCCGCGGCCATGGTGACCGTCTTCACGCCGATGCCGCTGCCCCTGGACCGGATGACCTACGTCAAACAGGTCGAGGGGATCGGGACCCGGCTGACCCTCCTGTGGTTCCTCCAGCACGATCCCCGCGACAGCTGGCGGGAGCACTTCGCGGACCTGGACACGGCAGTGAGGGCTTCGCGGCTGGGCGACGTGCAGTTCGTCGCACCGTTCATCCCCACAGTGCCCGGCACGGACCGCTACGTGGATGAACTGCGGTGAGTCCTCCGAGGCCAGGCGCACCCCCGCCTGCACGACGGCTGTGACGATGCCGTCGCCGCGACACTCGACGACACCAGCCTGGGCAGCCAGACTCCGCGTGAGGGCAGCACGCCTGTACAACGTGTTGACCACTGTCGCGCCTGCCGAGCGAATGGTGCGATCCACGATCCCACCTCGACCTCGCCGCCGCGGCGGCCATGGTGTCCGGCACCAGCACCGCGCCCGAGGCGGAAGCCGCTCGATCGACGGCGGACGGTGCGACCGGGTCATCCTGAAGACCCTCCCCCCGGCGTCGCTCCCGGGCGCCACGATGCGCACGGTGCGGTCGGCCGGTGGTCCGCAGGCATGCCGGGTTGACGTAGCGGATCACCAGTTGCGTGTCCAGCACGAGGTACGGGCTTGGTGTGGTCGAAGAACGCCGTGAAGTCGATGTCTGCTGTCATTACGCGCTCTCCGTCCCTTGCGAGCGCGACTGCATGCCCTTTCAATCTACGAGCGATCCTGTGTCCGGGCTCCCCCGTTCGAGGACTGGGAGACCGAGACCATGCACGCCCCGTGCTGCCGATCAAGCGCGCAGGTCGCGTACGGAGTGACCCAGCGGGTCCAGGGGGAACCGCCAGAGGTTCCTCCCGAGGGTGGGTGGTCCAGCGCGCTCTGGGCGCTGGTCGGGGGCCGGGGCGAGGAGTCCCCCGGCACTGTCAGCAGCGCACGGAGATCGCGCGAAGCGGCACCCAACCCCGGCCGACGGCACCGACACAGCAGCTCTCGGTTGACCCCCTCCGTCCTCGCCAGGCGATACCGGGATGGGCGGGGTGACGATGGAGGGGAACCGATCCGCTCCCGCTGTTCCCGGAAGGGCGAGCTGGTATGACATCTCCCTCCGATTCCCCAGCAGGCACCGGCACTCCGCACCCGCACCCGCACGGCACCGGGCCACAAGACGCCTCCCTCGGCGGAAGCCTGGCGGCCTTGGCGAACATGAGCTGGCAGATCCTTCTCACCACGGGCCTGGCTGCCATCGCCCTCGCGTCGTGGTCCTTGCCTGGCCGGAGGAGACGCTGCGGGTCGTCAGCGTGCTCTTCGGTATCTATCTGCTGGTCATCATGTCTTTCAGCTGGCTGCCGCCTTCGGCACGCACGTCCCCGGACATCTTCGGGCGCTGCATTTCCTCACGGGTGCGCTCTCTGTCCTGCTCGGGTTGATGTGCTTCCGGGGCACTCTGCAGTCCATCCTGCTGCTCGCCCTGTGGATTGGCTTCAGTTGGCTGCTGCGCGGCACCATGGTGACGGCTACGGCGGCCTCCGCCCCGGACACACCGTCGCGAGGCTGGATGCTGTTCACCGGGATCATCGGCATGCTGGCGGGCATCGTGCTGATCGTCTCGCTCCGGGAACCGCTGCCGAGCGGCGGCCTCTGTTCCGCTCTCAACCGCACCCCCAGCACTGATCGCGGCGCAGGCTCCGGCGCCCCGCTTGTGCGGCGCCCGCCATACCGGGCGCCTGCGGCACGCAGCATCGCCCGGCTGCCGCAGCGCACGAATGCGCCGCCAACCGGCACTGCTCGGCGCCGCCGCCACGCCGTTGGCAGGCGCCAATTGTTCCTATGTCCACCGGGCGGCCGAAGGCCGGCCTGAGCAGCGAGAGTGGGTGTGGTGATGGCCGACGTTCGGACGTGTGCCCGGGTAGTGATCGTGACGAACCCACGCTCGGGCGGCGGCAAGACTGCTCGTTACGGCTTGGTACAGCGGGCCGAGGACATGGGAGCTCAGGTCTGGACGACCAGACCGGAACTGGACGCGGCGTCGCTCGCGAGGAACGCCGTCCAGGAGGGGGCGCAGGTGCTGGGGGCCGCGGGCGGCGACGGCACCGTGTCGGCAGTCGCCGCAGTGGCCGCCGACACGGGCCGGTCACTGGTCGTGGTCCCCGCGGGCACCCGGAACCACTTCGCCCGGGACCTAGGCCTCGACATCCGCGATCCGGGGCAGGCGCTGGACGCCCTGGTCGACGGTGAGCCCGCCCGAGTGGACCTGGGGGTGCTCGGCTCGCGTGTCTTCGTCAACAACGTCTCTTTCGGTATGTACGCCGACGCCCTGCTGGAGCCCGGGTACCGGGAGGACAAGCCGCGCGCGTTCGCCGCGGTGGCGCCCGACTATCTCAAGGGCAAGCAGTGGGTCGAGGCCCGCGTGGACACCCCAGGGGGGACCATCGAGTTCCCGCAGGTGGTGCTGATCTCCAACAACCCCTACCACCTGGCCACACCGCGCTGGCTGGGGCGTCGCTTCTCCCTCAGCACGGGACAGTTGGGCGCCATCGTCCTCAAGCGCCCGGCGGAGGCGCCCCCGGATCTTCTGCGGCACCTGCGCGGCGAACTGCGGCAGCACAAGCGCGGTGCTGACCCGGCGGGTGAAGGAGTCGTCGTCTGGTCGTCTCCCGGCATCGCACTGCACGGTGACGTGCGGCACCTGGACGCGGGGATCGACGGCGAAGCGGTGCGGCTTCCTCTCCCCGTCCTGTGCGGAATCCGGCCGGGTGCCCTGCGTGTGCTGCTGCCGAAGGACCGGCCGCGGATCCCGCCGGAGCGCGCAGTGCGCCACTGAACGCGAAGTCCCGGAGTCCGGAACTCCGGGACTACCGTATTTCCGTGCCTTGCGGGGTGCCGGTCCTGGTGATCACGTAAGAGTTTTCCTCGGCCACTGGCTGGTCCGCGGGCTTTTGCGGGTCAGTCGCCGGGTCATCATGGTGATGAGTGCCCAGTTCAGGCATCGACCTGCACGGCCCGCACCATCTCGACCTCGCGATCGAGCTGGGCGTCCCGCCGTCACGCATCAACACGATCAGCTCCTTCGCCAAGGCCACCTCGATTGGTGCCCCCACCGACGGCAGCATGGCCGGCACCAGCCGAGAAGTCCTCAGCCCGACGAAGAGGACGAACCCGACCCCGTCGAAGAGATGGGGTCGGGTTCGCGCCTTCGACTACTTGAGCGCCACACCACCCGAGTTGTGATAGGCGATCGTCTTGCGGATCAGGTTTCCGCCGTCGGACTCGATCCCTGTCTGTTCGTGATGCCCCGCGCCGAACAGCAGGGCGGCGATATGCGCGTTCGCCACCTGGTCCATGTGCGCGAAGAACCAGTCCACCTTGTCGTCCTTGTAATGGTTGAGGGTGTTGTTCTGCGCCATGTTGCCTACGGGGATCTGCCACAGGACGACCGGCTTGCCCACGGACTCGGCCATCGTCTTGTAGAACTTCAGCGAGGCAGCGGCCTTCTGGTCAGTCCAGAAGTTGTCATGGCCGCCGTGGGCGGGCTGTGCGTACCAGCCTGCATCGCGGTCCGACACATCGGCGACCAGGAAGTCGGCGTTCTGTGCACCGAGCTTCGCGTAATCCTTGGCGCATCCCTGTGTGTTGCTCTGCCAGTCCCAGCAGGAAAGGTGCATCCCCACAGTGGTGTTCGGCGCATATTTGTGCGCCATCGAAATCAGGCAGCGGGTGAGTCCGGCGGCGCTGTTCTCCTGGGATCCGCAATCCTTCGGATTTGCGCCCGAGACCTGCGCGGGAACCTCGTGCGGATCGCCGAGCGACCGGACGTAGCCCCAAAAATCCGGCTCAAGGTCGATCATGTCGTGCGAGTTGCCGATCTTCTGGAGGAAGAAGCGGTAGTCGTCCATATACCGGGTGAGCAGGTCGCGCCTGTTGATGGCCTTGACCTCGCCCGGACCGTCGCCCGAGCCTGCCAAATCCCCGAGATCGCGCAAGGAGTACCAAGTCCAGAAAAACTTCTGCGGGCGCGGGCTGCCCTTGTAAGTCGCCTTGGCCACATTGGCGTCCTGCCAGGTCACGTAACTGCCGGGCTCCGTGGTGCTGCCGCCCCAGCAACCCCACCAGCTCTTCCACTCATCCTTGCAACGCGATGCCGAATAGTAATCCGACGAGGGCGCGGGCTGGCTGTGCACATAGGCGTATCGCACGTCGAACGGCGCGGCGGTCGCCGAGGCGTCAGTCATCGAGCCGCCGATGAGCACCTTGCTACTACCCATGAAACTCTTCGTCGAGCCGCCACCACCGGACGCAGGAGACGACGCCGACGACGGGGGCGTGCCGGCGCTGTCGACCTTCCCGGCCGGGACGAGTTGCCATTGCTGATTGGCGCCGCCCCGGTCGCGGTTCTGGACGACGTCGGCCCCGTCAGCCTTGGAGGCGTTGTTGACCTCGACGGCCATGCCGCTGAAGCGATTGATCAAACGCACGTGACTGTCCGACGACTTCGCCAGTTTGAACTGCTGGTTGGCGCCCTTCAGGTCGCTCCACTGCACGATGCCGGAGCGGGCGGTCTTCGACCAGTTGTAGTTGTCCAGCACCTTGCCGGAGTTCCGGTTCTGCAGCCGGTAGTACCCGTCACCCGCGTCGATGAAGCGCCACTGCTGGTTGGCTCCGCCGTGACGGCTCCACTGCACCACCGCCGCGCCGTTGGTCTTGTCGAAGGCGCGGCTGTCCAGCACCTTGCCGCTGTTGCGGTTGGCCAGCACATACCACGTCTTCAGATCCAGGGTTTCCGCTGAGGCACTGTTGACCACAACAGCGGAGCCGGCCACGACAGCCATGACGATGGCCGCCCAGAAACCCTGACGCGCGAACAACCGACGGGCACGATGCATCGGTCGACTACCGCGGGCGTGGCCGCCGGCGCGGTCCGCCACCGATGACGTGGGTGGGCGAGGGACATGTCTGTGCTCCCCTTCAAGGGGCATGTCTGTGCTCTCTTTCAGCCGTTGCATCTCACCGGACCACCGGCCCGGACAACACTGTGTGGTCCGGGTGGCCGAAAAGGTTGCCGCGGAGATTCACAGATTTTCCGCCTTGATCGCTTCCCCCTTCGCCGCGAAGCGCGGCCCGGCGAACGCCGGCGGTGGCGAACGCCTGATGGCTGCTCCCGCCCCTGCCGCTCACGTCGCACACCGCGTACCACGCCCGCCTTCACCACGCCGCCCTCACGCCGCAGGCGGTGCACGATGAACCGGCGCCCTGAGGGAGATCCTGGCGACGGCCCGCGCCCAGGATGGGCCTACGTGGAGGAGGAGCTGGAGCGCGGCCTGTGCTCCCTCGCCGCGCCGGTGCTCGACGTTCCGGTGCGGAGGTGGCCGCCGTGAACGTGTCGACGACCTCGCACCACGAAGAAACCACTGTCGCCCGGTACCGGGACGCGCGCCCGGCCGCCGCGGCGAACATCAGCGAGGACGTCGCCGCGGCGGGAGCGCGGCCGTGACCGCCTGCCGCCGTCCGCTTTGGGGGTGCTTCTATCTGTTCGGTCAAGGTCCGTGGGCTTGGTCAGGCTGCCCGCCCACCGCTTCGGGTACGCCGTCCGCCGCACCCTCATCCGTGCGGCCACCACACGTGGTGGCTCCGCGCTCACACAGACCCTTATGAACCGACCGCCCACACAAGACCGTGGGCGCCGGTGTCGGGGACCACCGGCGCCCACTCACCCCTGCCCGAGGTGGCTTTGATGTCCCACTGG
The DNA here is from genome assembly GCF_036014015.1 of Streptomyces sp. NBC_00457. NCBI lineage: Bacteria > Bacillati > Actinomycetota > Actinomycetes > Kitasatosporales > Streptomycetaceae > Streptomyces > Streptomyces sp. NBC_00457. The sequence goes on from NZ_CP107905.1 coordinate 6,204,256, forward strand.
ACTGGTGTCAGGGGACGAGGATGAGGCGGATCGGGTCGCCGATCTTGTTCTCCAGCCGGTTGACCGCGTCGGCGGCGTCGGCCAGCGGGATGTGATCGGTGATGGAGGGGGCGAGGTCGAGACGTCCGGCTGCGGTCAGCCGCACGAGCTCGGTGACGCCCTCGGGGGTGGCGCCGTAGTGGCCGCGCACCTGCTTCATCATGTAGTTGAGGGTCAGTCCCTCGGTGATGGTGAGCGGCTTGGGGGTGATGCCGACCAGGATCAGGGCGCCCTCGCGGCCGAGCACGGAGGCGGCCTGCTCGCGGACGGCGGGCACGCCGGCGCAGTCGAAGGCGAAGTCCAGGCCCTGCCCGGCGGTGGCGGCGCGGACCTGGTCGGCGAAGTCGGGGGCGGCCGGGTCGAGGGCGAGGTCGGCGCCGAAGTCCAGGGCGCGCTCGCGGGCGCTGGGCAGCGGGTCGACGGCGATGATCGGTGCGGCGCCGACCATGCGGGCGAGGCGTACGTTGTGCGCGCCGACTCCGCCCACGCCCCACACGCCGACGGACTGGGCGGGACGTACGCCTGCGGTGGCGACGACGGCGGCGTAGGGGGTGGAGACCGCGTCGGGGATGATCGCGGCCTGGTCGAAGGGGAGGCTGTCGGGGATGGGGACGAGGGTCTCCTCGGGGGTGACCATGTACTGGGCCCAGCCGCCGTCGTAGTCGATGCCGGCGGTGAGCATCTGGGTGCAAGGGCGGCGGCGCACGCAGCCGGCGCACTGGCCGCAGCTCTTGCCGGCCTCCAGGGTGACGCGGGTGCCGACGGCCAGTTCTCGCTTGAGACCGGGGCCGAGGATGTGGACCACACCGGAGACCTCGTGGCCGACGGTGACCACATCGGAGTCCAGGAAGAGCGGGGGGAGGGATCCGTCGATCAGGTGGACGTCCGAGAGGCAGACGCCCGCGGCCTTGACCTCTACGAGGACCTCGCCCGGCCCGGGTACGGGGACGGGGACTTCTTCCACAACGAACTTCTTGCTGTCCAGGTGGAAGCGTCCGGCGAGCATGGTGTCCATGAGGATCTGCTTTCTGTGAGCGGCACCCCGCCGACGGTTCGCGCCGTTGGGTGCCGAGTGTTCCCCCGTGGGTGTGGGGGTGGGGACCGGGAGGCGTACGGCCAGGGAGGGGTGCCGCACGCCTCCCGGCGTGCGGGGTCAGGCGAAGACGTCCTGCTGGTAGCGCTCGTCGGCCTCCAGCTGGGCGAGCCACTGCTGGGCGGTCTCGTCGTCGCTGCCGGTGTGGCGGCGGTGGATGGCGGCCAGGGCTTCGCGCACCGCGGGTGCCATGCGGCGGCCGTCACCGCAGACGTAGATGTAGGCACCCTCTTCGATGGCCTGCCACACCGTGTCGGAGGCGGCGGTGATCGCGTCCTGGACGAACCGGGCGGGGTGGCCGGTCACCGCGGAGTACGCGGTGTGGACCTGGGCGATCCCGGCCTGCTCCCAGGACTGCATCTCCTGCTGGTAGAAGTAGTCGTGCTCGGGGTGACGGCAGCCGACGAAGACCTGCGACAGGCCCACCTTCGTGTCGTTCTCGTGCTGCCGGGCGCGCTCCTCCAAAAAGCCGCGCAGCGGTGCGATGCCGGTGCCGGGACCGATGAGGATCAGCGGGGTGGCAGGGTCGGCCGGCGGGGCGAAGGTGGGGGAAGGCACCCGCACGTAGCCGTAGAAGACATCTCCCGGCTCCAGGCGTGCGATGTAGGACGAGCAGGTGCCGCGGTACTGGCCGTCGCCGGACAGGGCGGGCCCTTCCAGCAGACCGACGGTCAGGCGCACCTGGCGAGGGTTGGCCAGCGGGGCAGAGGAGATGGAGTAGAAGCGGGGACGGATCGGGCCCATCAGGTCCAGGAAGATCGCCAGCGGCAGCTCGACCGCCGGGAAGCGCTCCAGAAGATCCAGCACCGACATGCGCTTGTCGAGGATGTCCTCCTGGTACCGCTGCTGGGCCTCTTCGGTGTCGGCCGTGTACGCCTCCAGCTGCGGCCTGGTCCACGGACACGGGGTGTTCTCGGCCAGGGTCTGGATCTGGGAGCGGGTGGCCACGTCCTGCAGTTCCAGGAACTCGGTGAGCAGCAGGCCCGCGGTGACGGGCGTGCCGACCGGCAGGTGCGTCCTGCCGCCGGCCGGCTGGTCCAGTCGCAGCACCTGGTCCCGGTCGACGCCGAGCCGCGCGAGGGCGCGGTCGACCAGCGCGGGCTCGTTCTTGGCGAAGACGGCCAGGTGGTTACCGGTCGCGTAGGTGACACCCTCGGGCAGCTCGATGGTGATGGACTTCGCCGACGGGCGCGGCGGCTCGATGCTGAAGTCCCACAGGCCGGTCGCGTCGCTGACGAGTTCCTCGTTGGCGACGACAGTGAGGGGGTAGGCCTGCTCGGAGACGATCGCCGGGCGGACATCGGCCTCGGTCAGCAGTTGCACCTCGAAGCGTGGTCCGCCCGCGTCGGAGGTGTCGGCGGCGTACTCCTCGGCCAGCGTGGCCCACAGGGTGTCCATCCAGCGAGAGGCCATGCCGTCGAAGTCACCGGCCGCATCCGCGATGCCCCGCTCGACCACGGGCGTGGCCCCGGCGGCGAGCAGCGCCTCCTCGATCCGCTTGGGGAAAGCCTGGTAGGTCGCCACCCACTGGGTGTTGCCGGCACCCAGCAGCGCGAACCGCACGCCCGACAGTGAACCCTCGGGCAGCCCGGCGGCGATCAGCTCGTCGAAACGCTGCGCGTTGTCGGGCGCCTTGCCGTTGTAGCTGGCGGCGACGACCACGAGCAGGCCCTCGGTGGGCAGGTGGTCGCCCAGCTCGTCCAGGCTCGCCAGCGTGGTCCCGAACCCGGAGCGCTCGCTGCGATCGGCGAGGGTGCGCGCCAGATCCTCACAGCTGCCCAGGCTGGAGCCATAGGCGACGGTCAGGTTCACCCCGACACCGCTGACCGCGGCCTGCTGCCGCGTGTCATCCGTCTGCTCGGCCTCGGCTCCGAACACGGTCCGCTCGTGCTCCTGGCGGGTCCGCACCTTCAGTTCGAAGTCGCCGGGCTTCCGCGTCAGCGCCTCCCGCACGTCCATCTTGTAGTCGCTGGTGTCGGAGAACTTGAACTTCTGCAGCACCAGCGCGAGGGCCAGACGGGCCTCGGTGAGCGCGAATTGCCGGCCGATGCAGGCACGCCGGCCGTTGCCGAACGGCTTGTAGGCGTGCGGGTGGTGCTGGGCTCGGTTCTCCGGCAGCCACCGGTCGATGTCGAACTCCTCCGGCCGCTCCCACGCCTTGGGGTGGGTGTGCAGCGGTCCCATCAGCAGGTTCGTCTTCGTCCCCTGCTTCAGCTCGTAACGGCCACCGATGACGGTGTCCTCCAGCGGCGCCTTCATGATCTGCGGGATGGGAGCCCACAGACGCAGGGTCTCCTCCAGGATCCGCGGGATCACGTCCATCTTCATGATCGTGTCGTAGTCCGGGACGGTGTCGCCGGGCAGCAGCCGGTCCACCTCGGCGTAGGCCTGCGCCAGCACGTGCGGATTGCGCATCAGCGAGTACGTGGCGAACGACAGCAGACCACTGGTGGTCTCGTGGCCGGCGATCAGGAACGTCACCACCTGGTCCCGGACGTTGTCGTCGTCCAGCAGCTTGCCGGTCTCCGGGTCGGTGGCCTGCAGCATCAGACCGAGCAGGTCGTCCTCACCGCTGCTCTCCCCCTGACGGCGCTCCTTGATCACACTCTCGACCAGGTCCCGCATCAGCTTGATGTTCTCGTGGTACCTCTTGTCGTCGTCCTTGCGGAGCGCGGTCATGCTCGGCAGTTCCTGCGAGCGCCGCATCGACTCCACCAGCGACTCCAGCAGCGCTTGGAGGAAGGGGTGCAGTTTTTCCTTCTCGAAGGAGTCGAACCGGTAGCCGAACCCCGACAGAGCGATGGTGTCCAGGGTGAGCCGGGTGTAGTCGTCGGTGATGTTGACCGGCTGCCCCTCCTTACGCTCCCACTTGCCCACCAGGTTCTGGGCGATCTCCAGCATCTGCCCGAAGTAGCCCTTCATGGCCCGCTGGCTGAAGGCCGGCATGAGGATCCGGTGCGCCATGCCCCAGACTTCCTCGTCGTCGTGGGCCGTGAAGAGTCCGGCGCCGGTGTAGTCCCGGACATGGGCCAGCGGCGCGAAGATCGGCTTCCCGAAACGGGTCTCGTCGCAGACCTCGGTGACCAGGTCCGGGTCGTAGACGAAGACGTTCTCCTGGCCCCCGACGTCCATGCTGAATATGCCCTCGGGGAACTGCTTGGACAGCTCGCCGATGTACGCGACCGGGTTGGTGTCGGGGATCTGCGGGGGTTGGCCGAGCATCGGGATCCCGCTCGGAGACGCGGAACGGCGGTCGCTCACGGGTTGCGTGGTCATGGGCTTGCTCCTTTGTGAGGAGGGGGAGGGGCCAGGGCGCCGGTCGAATGCTTGGAACGTCGCTGGAGCAGCGACATCTCCAAGTTTCCATACGACGTATGGAACTGCTTTCAGTGGTACCATACGCCGTATGGAAACGCCAAAGAAGGCTCCCCGGGGAACGAGGAAGAGGGACGTACCGCTCACCGAGGACGGCATCTACGCCATGGCGCTGCAGCTCATCGACGCCGACGGGGTCGAGGCGCTGACCATGCGCAAACTCGCGACCGCGCTGGACGCGAACCCGATGTCGCTGTACCACCACGTGCCCAACAAGGACGCACTGCTGAGTGGCGTGGCCAGAACAGTCGGCGCCCAGTTCCGCACCGCGACCCGGGAAGACGCTGCCTGGCAGGACCGCCTCCGCCAACTCGCCGAGGACTTCCGCACGCTGGCGTACCGCCACCCTGAGCTCATGACCTACTCGTTCGGACGACCGGAATTCATCCAGCCCGAAGACCCCTTCTGGCTCGGACTCACCGCCGTGCTGGAGGACGCGGGGGTACCGCAGCAAGAGACCCCACGCGTGGCCGCTCCTGTCTGCGCCGCCGTACTCGGCGTGCTGATCGCCGAAATCAACGGTTCACTTCACCGGTGGTCAGCTCTCCTGCCGACTACCCCCGCTGCCGGCAATGGCGAGCGCACGGACACAGGCTCTGATGACAGCCGGATGTTCCACGAGGCGCTAGAGATGATCATCACGGGACTGGAGAGCCGACTCACAGCCGAACGTGCCGGCCGGGACGGCGGTGAGGGCCAATGAGCCCGGAGCGCCTTCAAGCCGTCCAGGCGCCTCCGACGAGGGGTGACAACCAGCCCACCGATGGCGAGACAGAGCCGCGCCGAGCCGCAACGGACGACGGGTGGACAACCAAGGGCACGGCTGGTTTCGGCAAGGGAGTGAGCATGTCCGCAGGTGAGGCATCCGAGCACGCCGAGAGATCACGGCACAGCCGGTTGACCGCGGATCGGGAGCGAGACATCTACGAGGCCGTCCTGACCCTGCTGCGGGAGGTCGACTACGACGCGCTCGCCATGGACGACGTCGCCGCGCGGGCCAGGGCGAGCAAGGCGACGTTCTATCGTCGATGGCAGGGCAAGCCGCGGCTCGTGGCAGCGGCATTGCGGCACCGCACTCCCGTTGAGAGCGACGCCCTGGATACGGGGTCCCTGGCGGGCGATCTGCACGAGATCGCCAGGAGGGCAGGGGGAGCCGCCCACCAGGAGGACGTCGTGCTGCTGCGGGCACTCAGCCGTGCGGCCCACGCCCATCCCGAACTGGCGGACGCTATGTACGACAGCAGAATCAGGCCCAAACTGCAGACGATGCGCGCGGTGGTCGACCGCGCCATCGACCGTGGCGAGGTGGCGGCGAACAATCCGGCGCTCGGTTTCCTGCCGCACCTCATCGCCGGGGCGAACCTCGCCCGACCGGTCGTCGAACGCGCCGAAGCGGACGCCGCGTATCTCAGCCGCTACGTGGACGCCGTGGTCCTGCCGGCACTGCTGAGCGCTGACACCCCGTGAACCACCCAGGCAGCGCGCGCTTCTTCCCTGCCGATCGGCCCGTCACGGCCTCAGCCACGGTACCGATCGCTGCGGGCGGCTCAGCCGCCGCCCCACCGATTTCCAGGCCCACTCCGCCCGCGAACTGTCCGTAACTTTCGAGACACTCTGCCTCGACCAGTCGGACCACGTGAATGGCAGCCAAGCGACGAGCGCTTTGTCCACGCTCCGCACCACGAACTCCTCGTCCAACGTCTGGCCGAGCAGATAGCCGGAAGAACAGCAGCCCCATGATCCGTGCGAGGAGGAGAGATGCGTGGCCGTCAGCGCCGGGGCGCAGTTCGCCACGCTTCACGCCGATCCGCAAAGCCGCACGGAGGTCTTCGGCGGCGGCGCCGTAGAGGCGCTGCCGCAACTCCCGCATGCGCGGCGGTAGTCCGTGGCCCGCCCTACACCCGAGTGTTCGGCGACCGCGGCATGCGGTAGCCGATGGCGGGGGAGGCAAGAGTGAGGCCGAGATGGTGGGCGGCACCGGACTTGTGAAGTCCTCGCCCAAATGCCACTCGTCGCAGGACGGGGGCCGTCGGCGCCGCAGCTCGCAGGCATGGTCGGGCCCGAAGTCCGCACACCGCTGTCGGACCGCCTGGCGTTGGCTCAAGCGCTGGGGCCTGCGGCGGTGTCGCGCCCGGCTGCCTCGGCGCGTCCTACGGCCGGGGCATACGGCTCCATGGTCTTGAGTTGGCCGTTGCTGAGCCGGGACTTCTTGAGTCGCGCCGTGAGTGGGGTCCGGGGGTCGGGGAGCAGGCCCTGGAGGCGGAACACGGTCTTCAAGAAGACCCGGACGAGCCTTGTGCGGAGCGGGCCCGGCCAGCCGATGCCGTGCAGACGGCACACACGCTCCCCGGCGAGATACCGCGTGAGGTCCCGGGCGAAGGGGTGGAGGGGGCGAGGGAACCAGTTCTCGGCGAAGAAGTTCAGCATCGCGTTCGCGACCCGGTGGCCGGTGACGGTCTCCTCGTACGGTCGGGCCTCGAACTCTTCGACGAAGGCCACCATGGCGTCCCAGTCCGGCGGGAAGCCGGCGTCCGTGAGCGGACCCGACTCCCGCTCGAAGAGGTGGAAGACGGCTTCGGCCCAGTGATGCCAGGCCGTTCGCAGATGCGGGGGCATACCGGGCAGGCCGAGTGACGTCTGCAGGCGGTGACCGAAGGTGGCGAGGGAGGCCAGAGGGTAGATGAAGTCATCGATGTCGTCGAAGTTGCCCGGCAGATCCGGGGTGGTGCGGGCGATGTTCATATGGATGCGGTTCAGGCGCTGGGTCGCCTTTCGGCCCTGCTCGCTCGATGGCCCGTCGACCATCCACGCCATGAAGAAGTCGTTGCCGTCCTGGAAGCGCCGGTGCGGCCGCAGCTCCAGTTTCCTGGTGTGGTCCAGGGTCGCCGAGCCGAGGGTGGGCTGCATGACCCGCATCGTCACCGGATAGATCATCATCGCCAGGGCGAACTCGGAGACCTGGTACTGGGTCACGAGCGCGATCATGCGCTCCCAGTCCGTCTCCGGGTCCATGCGCGCCAGTTCGCGATCCACCCACTTGTATCCACTGCGTCCTCGTCGAGTTCGTTCGCTCATGATCGACTCCTGTGTCGAGGTGTATCGCGCCTCGACTCCTGTGTGCGGAAGATGGGTTGATGACGTCGGCGGTCGCTCCGCCTCGGTTGCGCCGTGCGAGCCGGGCTGAGGCGCGGATCTCGCTTTTCGTCGTGCTGCCTGCGGGCGGAGGGATTCAGGCGGCTTCGCCGGCGAGTTGTCTGAGTCGTCCGACGGGGATGCGGCGGTTGACGGAAGCCGCTGCCGCTGTTCCGTCGGGGTTGTTCCACCGCAGCAGGGCGGAACCGGATGCCAGGTCGCCTTCGAGCACGGTGGGGACGACGGTCCGGTCCGGTGTGCCGCTCAGCTTGATGTCCAGGCCGAACATCGAGGTCCAGAAGTAGGCGTCGTGCCGCGCTCGAACCGGTAGGCCGAGCAGGGCCAGCGCGGCGGTACGGCCGTGGTTGACGGCGTTCGTCCAGTGCGGGGACCGGCACCGCCGCCCCTGCCGCAGGGTGCATGTGACGTCGCCGGCAGCCACGACGCCCGGCACGACACGGCCGGTCTCGTCCGTCAACAGGCCCTCGGCGTGGACGGGCAGGTGCGTGCCGGCGAGCCACGCGACGTTGGGCCGGTCGCCGGCCGCGGTGACGACGAGGTCCGCCTCGATGCGCCGACTGCCGTCGAGGAGGACTGCGCGGACCGGACTTCCCTGCAGTCGTACGTCGGAGTCGGCCACCAGCAGCCGAACCCCGCGCTCCCGGGCCCGGGTGCAGACCATGTCCGTAAGGCCGGGGCCCAGAAGCCGACGCAGGTGCGGTACCAGATCGACCACCGTGACCTGCAGGCCCCGGGCGCACAGCGTCGAGGCGACCTCCATGCCGAGGAACCCCCCACCGACCACGACGGCTGACCGGGCCGTACCGGCGGCTTCGGCGAGCCCGACGGCGTCGCCCAGGTCGCGCACCGTCCGTTCACCCAACTGCCCCGGAGCGGCGAGGCGTCGTGCGCTGCTCCCCGTGGCGATGACGAGCCCGTCGTAGCCGATCCGGTCGCCCGCGGTGGTCACGACCTCGCGGCCTGCGATGTCCACTGACCGGGCCCGGCAGCCCAGCCGCAGTTCGATGTCGTCCGGGAGGGTGGGCAGCGCCGTGCTCTGCGGCGTCTCCGTGCCCGCGAGCACTCCCTTGGACAGCGGCACCCGGGAGTACGGAGGAACGGTCTCGGCGGAGGCGACCACCACTTCACCGTCGTAGCCCTCGGCGCGCAGTGCGCCGGCCGCGGTGACTGCCGCGATCGAGCCGCCCACCACCAGGATCCGTCTCATGACGGGCCCCCGACACGCAGCGCCGCCATGGGGCACACCCGCGCGCCCGCCCGAGCGGCTGCGGCGAGCTCCGGGGGGACCGGGTCGACGCGTGCGTGGACCATTCCCTCCTCGTCGAGTCGGTAGACGGCGGGGGCGGTCGTCTCGCACAGGCCGTGGCCCTCGCAGCGGTCGGGGACGATCTCCACCCTCATCCGTCGGCCCTCCGGATCGTCAGCGGCAGGCTCTCCAGGCCGCGCAGTACGGGGTTGTCGTGCGGGACGGGCGTGCCGTCGACGACGAAGCTGTCGACGCGGCTCAGCAGCGACTCGATGAGGCACCTGCCTTCCAGTCGGGCGAGGGCCTGGCCGGCGCAGCCGTGCGGTCCGTAGCCGAAGGCCAGGTGGTCGACGGGGTTGCGTCGGACGTCGAAGCGGTCGGGGTCGGGATAGTGCCGCTCGTCGCGGTTGGCGGCGGCGAAGTGCAGCAGCACCCGCGTACCGGCCGGGAGTTCGACGTCACCGTGGCGGACGCTCCGGGTCGTGACGCGGGAGAAGACCTGGACCGGTGATTCGGTCCGCAGCACCTCCTCGAACACCGGTCCGGCCAGGGCCGGGTCGGACTTGAGGACCTCCCAGATGTGGGGCTGCTCGGCGAAGACACGCAGCATGGACGCCAGAGCGTTGACCGTCGTGTCCAGTCCGGCGACCAGGAAGGCATGGATCAGGGGTACGGCGCCGCTCGCCTCGATCCTTCCGTCGTCGACGGCGTCGAGGATCGCCGCGCCCCAGCTTCCGGGCGCCAGACCCTCGCGGGTCGCGGCCGCCTGCATCCATTCGACGTAGTCCAGGAAGACCGGCATGCGCTCCTGGAGTGTGGCGCCGGCCGGACCGAAGGTGGTGAAAACAGCGTCCGCGCCAGGGAGAAGCCGCTCTCGTCCTTCCGGCGGGACCCCGATGAGGTCACCGACGAGGCGCACGGGCACCTTCTGGGCCAGGTCGGTCACCCCGTCGAAGGCATCGTCCGTGACAGCCTCTGCGACGATCGCGTCGACCGCCTCGGCGACCTGCCGGCGCAGCTTTGCGATCCCGCGGGGCGACACCTGCTCGGAGAGCACCGAGCGCAGTTCGGTGTGCCGAGGGGGATCCGAGGTCAGGACAGTGCCCAGGAAAGGGGTGTTGAAGTCGTCCAGCAGGGCGACTCCGGACGCCGACGAATAGGTCTGCCAGTCGGCCGACGCGGCGCGCACGTCGTCGTAGCGCGTCAGTGCCCAGACGTCGTGCGCCGGGACATGCACGGCGGGCGCGAGGTCGCGCAGGGCTCGGTAGACGGGGTAGGGGTCGGCCGCGACCTCTGGTCCGAAGAGGTCGACTGCGGTGGCCGGGGCGGATTGGTCGAGCTGTGTCACGGTTCCTCCAGCGGTACTGCCGGGTCGGGGGCAGAGGTCATACCGGTGTGGCGGCTGTGCGCGCAGGGGCTCGCGGGACTCCGCAAAGGCTCCGTTCTCACGGGGGTGCCGGCGGCGTGCAAGGGCTCGGCACGGGGTCGTCCCGGCGGCGGGAGCAGCGAACTGCTGCTCATCGATGGGGGTGCGAAAGGGGTTCGTTCGGCGAGCGATCACCAACGCCCGTCGAAAGGCTTGCCGGGAAGCTCGCGGCGTCGGGTGCGGTGCGTCGCGAAGCAGAGCATCTCCCGCGTACCGGACGTGCTCACGTGGTGCTACAACGCGGCGAGGTGCCGTGCCGGGCGTAGCGAGCCGGTGAACCTTTCCGGTCGCGGCACCAGGGCCTGTGTCGGAAGTGGCGTCGTCCGCCCGAAGGGCGGGCCGGGCGGCGGCGATGGGGGCCCGCGCGAGTTCGGGTTCGAGGGTGGGGGAGCGTGCTCTGGGGCCCCGGCCGAAGGCTGGGGGGTGCCGGGCGGAAGCCCTCGTACTGGACGCACTTGGGCTTTCGCCCGGTGCGGCGAGTGGGGGCATCTCCCACGCCCTTAAGGCAGTGGGGGCGCGTGCCAGGCGTAGGCCGCAGGCGCCACTTCCGACACAGGGCCTAGGCGGCGGGCGCCTGCTGGTCGTCGGCCACGGGCCACCAGGCGAGCCGCATGGCGGCGATGCGGTCGCCGCGCAGGTCGTAGGAGGCGAAGAACCGGATCGTCACTTCTCGGCCGGACACGAGCGGGGTGAGGAAGTGGTCGGGCACGTCCCGCTCGGGCCGCAGCACGATGTCCAGCTCGACGAGGATGTGTCCCTCGGTTCGCGCGACGATTCTCGGCCGCAGTTCCTCCGGGATGCCGAGGTGGTTCTTGGTCAGGAAGTCGATCACCGTGTCCCTGCCGCGGAGCTCCCCGAAGGGCAGGATGAGGGCGAAGTCCTCGGTGTAGTAGCGCTGGGCGGTCTCGGCGTCGTCGCCCTGGTTGTAGGTCTTGATGTAGCCGTCGTAATCCATGCTGGTCTCCATGCCGGGTCCATGAGCGGCGGTAACGGTGGTCGGACAGAGGTCTGGCGCCTCCCGCATCCGCAACCACAGCGGTGGGGAGGAGGCAGGCCGCGCACGGGCAGGAGCTGTCCGGAGGGCGCCCGCCAAACCAATTCGCTAGATGTCTAGCGACCTGTTTCACGAAAGTAGAGACCCGGAGAACGGAGTTGTCAAGAGGGTGTTGCGTCGCCGTTAAGCCGCAATGTCGCGGCGTGGGTTCAGCTGGGCGGAATCAGGCGGCGCTGAGGCTCGGAGAGCGGTTCCGGCTCGTGTGCGGCGATCTTGGCGAGCAGTCGCGCCAGGGTGAGCTCCTCGTCGCGCGTGAGGGTCTCGAGCCAGTGTTTCTCGCGGTTGACGGTCCACCAGTGCATGAACTCGCCTACGACCGCTTCACCCTGCTCCGTGAGCGTGATCAGAAGCATGCGCCGGTCATCGAGCTGGGGGTTGCGCCTGATGAGGGCTGCGCGCTCCAGGGTGTGCAGAGTGGAGGTGACGCTCGCCGTGGAGACGCTGAGCAGTTCGGCGAGTCGCCGCGGAGCGGCCGGGCCTTCCACTTTGAGCGCGGTCATCAGCCAGAAGCCGGCGAAGGTCAGCCCGGCGGGCCGGGCGAAGTTGGACTCCATGTCGCGCTCGATCCTCCTCGCGGCCCGCATCAGGTTCATCCCCACCGACGCGATCGCGAGCTCCAGGTCGGCGTCCGGGAGAGTGAAGCCGGACGCGGCCGCCAGACGCTCGCCGTACGGCCCGGATTCCGCACTGTCGCTCGACTTGTCCGTCACGTGTGTCGCCCCCGTCTCGGAGTCCTGACTGCACCCGCCTTCCGGGCGCGTCCCATTCTTCCGCCTCCGATGGCTTGACAACCATCGATGCGGGGTTGCTACGGTCGTTTGAAATCGCTAGAAGTCTAGCGAAGTGTGCGGAGGTCACCATGACAGCGTCGTACCTTCCCCGGTCGGGTGCGCGCTGTCCCGGTCCGCCGACCGGCACGGAGGGCGGCCGCGCCAATGTCTCCGCGCTCGTCGATTGCCTGGAGCACAAACCCTGATACGGCCTGTGCGCCGCTGTTGTGGCGCTACCGCCGACGTGACGGCGGCACACCGGTGCACGCCCCTGGCGGCATCCACATCCCGCACCCGCTACCAGCAGCTGGAGAATCAGTCATGACGTGGTTGAACGAGTCCCCTTGGCAGTCCCGGATCCAACTCGGCGGCTGGGTGCCGGGCTCCGGCGGCGACTACCCCGTCGTGGAGCCCGCCACCGGCAAGGAGCTGGCCCGCGCCGGGCAGGCCACCGCGGCCGACGTCGCCACCGCCGCCGAGGGCGCCGCCGAGGCTCAGCGGGCCTGGGCCGCCCTGCCCTACGACCAGCGGGCGGCCGTACTGCGCCGGGCAGGCGACCTCTGGAACGACAGAGCCGAGGAGATCGGCGAGTGGATCGTCCGTGAGGCCGGCTCCATCCAGGCGAAGGCCGCACTGGAAGTCCACACGGCGGCCGAGGAGTGCTACGAATCCGCCGCGCTGGCCTCGCACCCCGCCGGTGAACTGCTGCGCAGCGCCCAGCCGCGGATCAGCCTGGCCCGCCGTGTCCCGGCGGGCGTCGTCGGCGTGATCTCCCCGTTCAACTTCCCGCTGATCCTCTCGATCCGGTCCGTCGCCCCGGCCCTCGCCCTGGGCAACGCCGTCATCCTCAAGCCCGATCCCCGCACGGCCGTCTGCGGCGGCGTCATCCTCGCGCGCGTCTTCGAGGAGGCGGGACTGCCCGAGGGGGTCCTGTCCGTGCTGCCCGGCGGCGCCGACGTCGGAGAGGCACTGGTGACCGACCCACGGGTACGGGTGATCTCCTTCACCGGCTCCACCCGTGCCGGACGCATCGTCGGCCGACTCGCCGGCGAGCATCTCAAGCGCGCCCACCTGGAGCTCGGCGGCAACTCAGCGCTCATCGTGACCGCCGACGTCGACCTGGACAAGGCCGTATCGGCGGGCGCATTCGGCTCCTTCATGCACCAGGGACAGATCTGCATGACGACGGGACGCCACATCGTCGACGCGGCGATCGCCGCCGACTACGCAGCGGCTCTGGCCGAGCACGCCGACCGGCTCACCGTCGGCGACCCGTCCACCGGGCAGGTCGCGCTCGGCCCGGTGATCGACGCCGGACAACGCGACACGATCCACCGGCTGGTGACGGAGTCGGTCGCCGCGGGCGCCCGGCTCGCCTCCGGCGGCACCTACGACGAGCTGTTCTACCGTCCCACCGTCCTCACCGACACGCCCGTGACGGCGCCCGCCTTCGCGGAGGAGGTCTTCGGCCCCGTCGCGCCCGTCGTCGCCTACGAGAATCTCGACCAGGCCGTCGCGCTCGCCACCGACAGCCCGTACGGTCTCAAGCTCGGCATCCTTACCGGCGACGGGCTGAAGGCCATGGAATGGGCCGAGCGCCTCCCGGTCGGCGCCGTCCACATCAACGACCAGACCGTCTCCGACGAGGCCGTCGCACCCTTCGGCGGCCAGGGCGCCTCCGGCACCGGGGCCCGCTTCGGCGGCATACAGGGCAACCTGGAGGCCTTCACCGAGGTCCAGTGGGTCACCGCCCAGAGTGAGATCCCCGACTATCCCTTCTGATCCCGGCCGCGCGACGCCGCACGGGTCAGGGCGGAGGCCGACTGGCCCGACCCCTTCGGCGCCCTCTGCCGTAGTGGCGAAGGGGGCGCCGAAGGGGTTGTTGGCCGCGCAGCGGCACCCCGGGCAGGCCCGCGCTGCCGGTTCGCCAACTGCTCCTGGGGCAGGGGTCCGTCGGCCAGGTGCCGGTCCGCTGCCTGGGCGGACTGCTGCAGGCGCTGGCCGGAGTGCCTGATCCCCGGGATCCACGCGGAGTGCGCTACCGGCTGCCGACGTTCCTGGCGATCGAGGTGTGCGCGATGACGGCGGCCGGTCACAACTCCCTGTCGCGATAGCCGAGTGGGCCCGCCGCTGTGATCAGGCGGTACTGGCCCGGCTGGGCTGTCCCTTCGATCCGTTCGCCGGCCACTTCCGGGCGCCGGGAGAGCGGACCTTGCGGGACGTCTTCGCCCGGTTCGATCCCAGCGCCCTCACATCGGCCGGGTTCGCCCGGCTCACCGCGCTGACACCGCCCGTGGTGGGGCCGCTGGGCCCGGACGGCATTGCGGAGGGCGAGCAACGCCGTGCCCACCGGGCTACCGCACGCGGGCAGGATCAGTGCCGGCGTGGGCGGCGGACGGCAAGTGCCTGCGCGGAGCCGTCCGCGCTCATGGCAGTCCGGTATGCGTGCTGACCGCCGTCCGTCACGATGACGCGCTGACCGCGGGCCCTGCGTGAGATCGGCGCGAAAACGAACGAGATCCCCGAGTTCGCCCCGCTGCTGGACACCATCGACGACCAGGACCTGAACGATGCCGTGGTCACGGTCGACGCCCTGCACGCCCAGAAGAACCATGCCCGCTACCTCGTCGAGGACCGAAAGGCGCACTACCTGCTGTCCGTGAAGAGCAACCAGCCCGCCCTGGCACGGCAGTTGAAGAAGCCTGCCCTGGGCGCAGGCACCGGTCCTGAGCCACTCCCGTGCTCGCGGACACGGCCGCGAGGAGGTCCGGGCGGTGAAGGCGGTGCCGTGGACGGACTGCTCTTCCCGCACGCCCGCCAGGTCGTGCGCATCCACCGCAAACGCCGCCGCATCGGCGCGGAGAAATGGACCACTGAGACGGTCTGTGCCGTCACCGACCTGCTCGCCCACCACGCGTCCGCCGCCGAGATCGCTGCCTGGGCGCGGGGCCACTGGATCATCGAGAACACCGTCCACTGGACCAAGGACGTCACCTTCGCCGAGGACGCCAGCCAGGTCCGCCGCCACCACACCCCGGCCGTCATGAGCGCCCTGCGCGACCTGGCCCGCGCCACCCTCCATCGCAGCGGATGGACCAACACCGCCGACGGCCGACGCGCCCACACCCACCCCGAAACCGCCCGCACACTCCACGGAATCCCGTGATCAAACCGGACGAACGTGACTCTCCCCGGGGTCCTGGGGCGCACCGTCAGCGAGGGTCCTCGGAACCCTCGCCGACGGATCGAACCCGTTTCTGGCCGAGACGCCTCGGAGAGGCTCGTGTCCTCGGCCGCGCGGGGTAGGTCAGCTCTTCTCCTCGGCGAACTCCAGGAGTGCCGGGCTGAGCCGGGTGGGGTCGAGTTCGGTGACGTCGTAGGCCGCGACCTCCGCCTTGACGAAGGGGTCGCCTGCGATGACGGCGTCCAGTTCCTCGCGGCTGGACGCGGTGGCGAAGATGATGCCTCCGGTCAGCGGGACCTTCTTGGCGTAGCCGAGGAGCACGCCGGAGGCGTACTTGGCCTGGAGCCAGGAGACGTGTCCTTCGAAGTGCTTGCTGACTTCTTCCATGGGCTGGATGTAGCCGACGGACAGCAGGTAAAGGGCCATGATGGCAATCAGTTCCGTTCTGTTGCGCGTGGAGTTCAGGCAGTGGTGGAGGCGGTGCGGTCCCCGCGCTCCTGTGCACGGCGGACCGAGCCCTCGTACGGCTCCAGTTCCTTGAGCTGCTGGTTGGTGAGGCGGGTCTTCTTCAGCTTCTCGGTCACCGGGGTGCGGCTCTCGGGGGCGAGGCCCTGGGCTCGGAACATGGTCTTCAGAAAGAGGCGGATCACGCGCTCCCGGCCCGGGGTGATCCAGCCGATGCCGTGGATCCGGCACGTTCGCTCGCCGGCCAGGTAGCGGGTGAGGTCACGGCCGAAGGACTGGAGCGGGCGGGGGAACCAGCGTTCGGCCCAGAAGTTCATCATCGCGGTCGCGACCCGCTGCCCGGAGTCGGTCCGCTCGTAGGGCCGGGCATCGAACTCCTCAGCAAAGGCGATCATCGCGTCGTAGTCCTCGGGAAAGCCGCTGACCGGTCCCGATTCGCGCTCGAAGAGCTGGAAGACCGCCGCTGACCAGTGGTGCCAGGCGATCTTCATGTGCTCGGGCAGGCCGGGCAGGCCGAGCGCGCGCTGGAGCCGGTGGCCGAAGGTGGCGATCTGCACCAGCGGGAAGATGAAGTCGTCGTTGTCGTCGAAGTTACCGGGCAGGTGGGGGGTCTCCCTGGCAATGGCCATGTGCATGCGGTTCAGGCGCGTGACCGCCTGCTTGCCGGCCTCGCTGGAGGGGCCGTCGACCATCCAGTGCATGAAGAAGTCGTTGCCGTCCTGGAAGCGGCGGTGCGGCTTCAACTCCAGCTTCCTGGTGTGATCCAGGGTCGCGGAGCCGAGGGACGGCTGCATCACGTGCATGGTGACCGGATAGATCATCAGGGCGAGGGCGAACTCGTTGACCTGGTACTGGGTGTACAGCGAGATCATCCGCTCCCACTCGGTCTCCGGATCCATCCGGGCCAGCTCGCGGCTCACCCAGTGGTATCCGCGCTTCTCGGTCGGGCTCGTCGGCATGGCCGGCTCCTTCATCTCGGAATGTCGCCCTCTCACGGTGACCGTCGGCCAGATCTTTGTAAAACAACTGTCTCTGTTCAAAGACATCGGCACAGCCGATAAACTGAGGTCAATGACCAGATTCACGCTGCGCCAGCTCTCATATTTCGTCACTGCTGCCGACCAGGGCACGACGGCCGCCGCAGCGCAGGCGCACGGCATCTCCCAGTCGGCGATGTCCTCCGCCCTCACCGACCTCGAGCGCACCCTCGGCGTGCAGTTGCTGCTCCGCAACAAGGCCAAGGGCGTCACCCTCACCCAGGCCGGTCGAGAGGCGCTGCCCGACGCCCGCCGGCTGCTGATCGCCAGTGAAGAACTCCAGTCCCGTATCACCGACTTGGGCAACGAGCCGGCCGGACGGCTGACCATCGGCTGTTTCACCGACTTCGCCGCCTTCGTCCTGCCGCCCCTCCTGCGCGACTTCACCCACCGATGTCCACGTATCGAGCCCGACTTCACCGAAGGTGGTCAGGTAGTGCTCCAGGACCAGCTGATGGAGGGCCGGTGCGAGCTCGCGCTGCTGTGGGACATCGGACTGCGTCCCGGCATCACCACCCACGAGCTGTACCCGCTGCTCCCGCAGGTGCTGCTGCCGCCCGGACACCGGCTCGCCCGCCGCGAGGCCGTCTCCGCACGGGACCTGGCCGCCGAGCCGATGATCCTGCTCACCGCTGCCCCCGGCACGGACTTCGTCCAATCCGTCTTCGCCGCGGCGCAGAGCACCCCGAAGATCCGCTTCCGCACCGAGCGCTTCGAACACGCCCGTGCACTGGTCGCCCACGGTCTGGGCTACACCCTGTACGCGCAGCCCGCCGGCCTGGACCCCGCCACCTGGGCCGGCGACATGGTCGTACGCCCCCTGAGTGATCCCGTACCCCCGCGCCCCGTCGTCCTGGCCCACCCCACCGGAGCCCGCCTCACCCGCCGCGCCCAACTCTTCCTCAGGCACTGCGTGGGCGGGGACAAGTAGCCGGGTGGGGTGGCCGGCCCGCGCGTTTGTCGTGCGGCTCGGTCCTTGGTGATCAGGCCGTCCTTCTCGAGGATGGCGACCAGCGCGGAGACGCGGCGCGGCTCATACCGGACAGCGTTCGTGGCGCTTGTTTCACCACGGACACCTCCCGGAACTGCGGCGCCGTCCAGGGTGGGAGCGGAATCCCGCCGAGCGACCGCCTCGCTGACAGCTTTCACACGCCGTGCCCTGCGGTACCGGAAGCCCGGCGATGAAGGCCGGCCGGCGGTGAGCCCCCACAGCTCCGCCGGCCGACCGTCCTTGAGGCTCAGCCGAGGAAGGTGACGGCCGAGCTGTTGTCCGCGGCGTTCCAGTGGTCGGTGAGCTTGCCGTCCTGGACGCGGAACCAGTCCACAGCCCGGAAGGTGAACTCCCGTCCGGTGGCCGGCTTGCCGAAGTACGGACCGGTGTTGGTGCCGGTCAGGGTGGTGACCAGCGCGACCTGGTCACCGGAGGCGAAGACGTGCTCCAGCGTGATGGCGGTGTCGGGGAAGCTCTTGAACTGCTCGGCGAAGAATCCGCGCACGCCGTCACGGCCCGGCGGCAGTTCTTCCACATGCTGCGCGTAGGCCGGTGACAGGTGGCGGTCGATGGCGCCGAGGTCGTGGCCGTTGATGAGCTCGTTGAAGAACGTCGTGGCGACGCTGAGGTTGGCGCTCTCCTGACGGGTGTAGCGGCTGGTGAAGTCCGTCTGGAACGCCTGCTGCCCGCTGGGCGTGGTCAGACCGAAGTTGGCGGTCCGGGAGTAGTCGTACACGTCACCGTGCTCGACGATTTTTCCGTGCTTCAGCCGGAAGAAGTCGCCGTTGCGCTGCTGGAGCGTCTCGCCGGTCGCGGGCTTGCCGGACAGCGGGCCGGTGTTGGTGGCGTTCACGGTGTTGATGATGACGACCCTGTCACCGTCGGCGATGAGGTTGTTCACCGCGACCCGGTAGTCCGGGAAGCCCTCGAAGACACCGGTGAGGTCCTTCACCAGGTCGTCGCGGGTCTTGCCGATGCCCGGGTTGTGTTCCACGTAGTCCGCGCTGATGTACCGGCCGATGCTTCCCACCTCGTGTTCGTTCAGCACGTGCTCGACATACGCCTTCACCACCGCGACGTTCTGTCGTTCCTCCGGACTCATTGACTTGCCCCACGGGTGACCGGCCACCGGCACGGACTCGGGCGTCGCAGCCGCCGTACCGCCCGGCACAAGGGCGATGATCCCGGCGATGGCCGAGGCCACGGCCCCGGCGGCGAGTGCAGACCTGCGCAACGTATTCATGATGGAAAACTCTCGACTCGGTGGCGTCGGCGACTCGTTCGACCGACGCTCTCTTGAGACTTCAATAAACCGCTCTGGGGCAACATGCGGCGAGGTTCACCGAGGACTCCATCGGGTGAGAATCGGACAAGCTCTCAAACGTCGTCGATCCTCAGGCCCGGTCGACGGGACGGCCATGAGGGCTTTTCCGCTGGTACCAAGGCGGGAATGGTTAAAGCAGCCACCGCCCTTGATCCGCACCGATCACTCCCTGCCTTCCCGCAACGGACATGGCCAGGGCTCACCTCGTCGCAGATTCCCGCCCCCTTGAGGGCGGCCGTCAAGGACGGTGGCGATGTCTGACGCCCCAGGGACCACCTGGACGGCTCGGCGGCGAAACCACACTGGCCGTCGACCTGGGGCGAGCCCACAGCGCAGTGTCGAACAGGCATGCCGATGGACCCGCGATGCGGGTCCGGCTCGACTGTCTCGGCGGCTGTCGGGAGCGCGGACGGCGTCAAGGGAGAGGTCGGCTGCTCAGCCGTCGGCGGCGACGACGAGGTCAAAAAGGTCACGGCCAAGTCCGGCGAACCACTGGAGTGCAACTACGACCTCGGCTGACCGCGACGGCAGGGCGAGAGGGTGGGCGACACCCGTCGCCCACCCTCTCGCAAACTCCGCCGCCTCCTCGCACACTCACCCGGCCCAGGAGCCGATCAGCCCTTCAGCGCCGCCGCAATCGACTCCGCGATCGGCGTGGTCGGCCGGCCGATCAGCTTGGACAGCTGCCCGCTGGTGCCGGCCAGGCGCCCGCGCTCGACGGCCTTGTCGACGTCCACGAGGGTCGCAGCCAGCGGCTCCGGCAGACCCGCCGCACCCGTGAGGATGCCCTGGTAGGCCTCAGCGGGGACGTTCTGGTAGACGATCTCCTTGCCGGTCTGCTTCGAGAGCTCGGCGGCGTACTCGGCGTAGCTCCAGGCGGTGTCGCCGCTCAGCTCGTACGCCTTGTTCTCGTGGCCCTCCTCCGTCAGGACGACCACGGCGGCGGCCGCGTAGTCGGCACGGGCGGCGGAGGCGACCCGGCCGTCACCGGCGGCCTGCACAACCGCGTTGTGCTGCAGGACAGGGGCCAGCTGCTCGGTGTAGTTCTCGTTGTACCAGCCGTTGCGCAGGAAGACGTGGGGCAGACCCGACTCGAGGATCAGCTTCTCCGTGACCTGGTGCTCGGCGGCGAGCCGGAAGTCGGCCTCCGGGGCACCGAGGACGCTGGTGTAGGCCAGCAGGGCGACGCCGGCCTTCTTGGCGGCCTCGACGACCGCGGTGTGCTGTGGGACGCGCTGGCCGATCTCGCTGCCGGAGATGAACAGGACCTTGTCTCCGGCGGCGAAGACGCCGTCCAGGGTCTCGGGCTTGGAGTAGTCGGCGATCGCGAGCTTGATGCCGCGGGAGGCGTAGTCGGCGCCCTTCTCCTCGCTGCGGACCACGGCGGTGATCTGCTCGGCGGGGACCTTCTTCAGAAGTCCCTCGATGACGTGGCGGCCGAGGGCTCCGGTGGCTCCGGTGACGACGATGCTCATGATGAAATCTCCTGGTTTACAAGGGGAATTGCCAGCGGGGGGAAATCAGTCCGTCGTGGAGACGGGAAGAACCTTGCGATAGGCGAAGACCGCGATCGCCGCCGTGGTGATGTGCATGATGATCAGGGCGGCCACGCCGGTGCTGTCGGCGTGCGGCTGGTAGTCGCTGACCGGCATCGCCAGGTCCGGGATGAACGACAGGACGACGACGATCGGCACGAGCTTGCGCAGCAGGGCGTCGGGGTCGGCGGACATCTTGCGGACGATCGACCAGCCGAGTGCGCCGATCAGGACGCCCAGCAGCGTGAAGGACACGTACGACGGCGTCTTCAGCGGGCGGAAGTCGTCCGAGGCCCCGGCCGCGTGGGCGATCACCGCGATGATCGCGTTGACGACGGAGGAGGCCACGATCGCGGCCAGCAGACCGCCGATGACCAGCGGGACGCTGGAGCGGCCGGCGGTCGTGGAAGGGGACGTGGAGGAGGCCATGGTTTCCCTTTCCCGGGAGGGGGTGGCGGTGGGCGGCCGGTCAGGCGGCGTGGGAGGCGATCAGTTCGCGGAAGTTCTTGGCGGCGGTGGCGATGTCCTCGTCCGACACTCCGAAGACGGTGCCGTACATCTTGACCAGCGGCTGGACGTCGAACTGGCAAAGGTTCAGCGTCGCCTGCCAGTTGTGGAACAGGCTCTCGATGCTGGCCCGGTTGATGCCCTCCGGCGTGTAGGCCTCGGGGACCCCACCGATGGTCAGCGAGACGATGGCCTTCTTGCCGGCGGTCTGGGTGCGGGTCCCGTCGTAGGTGAACGCCCACCCGTGCGTGAGGACGGCGTCCTGCCAGTGCCGGATCATGGGGGTGACGTTGTACCAGTACACCGGGTGCTGGAAGACGATCACATCGTGCTGCGCCAGCAGTGCGCGCTCGCGCTCCCCGTCCACCTGGAAGTCCGGGTAGGCGGCGTACAGGTCGTGCACGGTGACGTTCGGCAGGTCGCGGACGGCGTCCACCAGGGCGGCGTTGTGCCTCGACTGGGACAGATCAGGGTGGGCGACGAGGACGAGGACCTTGGGCATGACGGGAACAGCTCCTTGAGATGACGCGGGCCGGAAGGCTTCGCCGCTCGGGGCGGGCGACGCCACCGGTGCTCCGACGAACGTGTCGGGTTTCGATCGGAAACCAAACGCTTGAGGTCTCAATCATCCGTCGTGCTTGCGCAGGTGAGCCAGGTACGCTTGGGACTCGTGACGGTCAAGAACGGACAGCCCATCGTGGAGGTGGGTTACCACCGCAGTCACGGGCGGACGACGCTCGGCATCGAGGTGGTCCGATCCCGTGACGTGCGGGACCCGGCCCGCGGCGGAGCCCCCGAGCTGGGGGCGCATCGCCTCAACTTCCATGAACTGGTCCTGGTGGCCGAAGGCCACGCGGAGCACGAAGTCGACTTCGTGTCCCATCCCTGCTCGCCCGGCACTTTGCTGTGGGTGCGGCCCGGTCAGGTCCAGCGGCACTTCGTTCCGAAGGAGCTCGATGCTTGGATCGTCTGGTTCACACCCGACTTCCCACCACCCCTGCCGGACTCCGACCGGCTGCTGAGTGCCCCGTTCGCACCCGTGCGGCACCAGCTGGACGAACCAGAGCTGGCCAGGCACCTGGAGCTCGTCGGCCAACTCGCGGACGAGTCCGCCCGCTCCGCCGCGGACGCGGACCTGCTGCGTCATCTGCTGGCCGCGCTCCTGCTGCGCATCAGGCGCCTGCCCATGCCGGCCGACACGCTCAACTCCTACGAAGCCGGCGAGACCTTCACCCTGTTCCTGCGTGAGCTGGAGGAGTCCTACGCCCGCACGCGGCGGGTCGAGGACTACGCCGCCCGCCTCGGATACACGCCCAAGACGCTGACCCGGGCCTGCCTCGCCGCCACTGGCCACTCCGCGAAGCGTGTCATCGACGACCGGGTCGTGCTGGAGGCCAAGCGCCTGCTGACGCACACGGACTGGACGGTTGCATCGATCTCCTCCGCCCTCGGTTTCGCCGAGGCGACGAACTTCAGCAAGTTCTTCGTGCGGAACGCCGGCACCGCTCCGCTGGAGTTCCGCAGGAACAACACAGGGGCAGAGGATTGAGCGAAGGTGTCCGTTAGTTATCCGAGGGAGTCCGTGCCGCACCTTTCTTGTTCCTGAGCCCTCCGCGAGCCTGATTCAGTCCCGTGGGGTGCCGTCACCAGGGACAGAATCCCGCCGGCGGTGACCGATCCCGCGCGCTGTGCGCCATCACAAGCCCCGCGGGTCCGGCTCGAACACTGCCTGGAGTGGATGCATGACCACCGTCAGATGGCTCGACGACGAGGAGCAGGAAGCTTGGCGGGCCTTCGTGTTCGCCACCCAGATGCTGCACGACGTCCTCGACCGGCAGCTGGCGGGCGAGGCCGGGATGCCGCACAGCTACTACATGATTCTCGCCATGTTGTCGGAGGCACCCAGGCGGTCGCTGTCGATGGGCGAGGTCGCCGAGCTCACCCGCTCCTCACTGAGCAAGGTGTCCCATGCCATGCCCAAACTCGAAGCCAGAGGATGGGTGCGACGTGACCGCCACTGGAGGGACGCCCGCGTCGTGGTGGCGACCCTGACCGACGACGGGCTCGCCGCACTGAAGGATGCGGCGCCCGGCCATGTCGAGCAGGTGCGCAGGGCGCTGTTCGACCGTCTCGACCGCGAGCAGGTGCGTCACCTGAGGGACATCTTCCGCACCGTACTGGCCGGACTGGGAAGCGATGAGGGCAACGCCCCTGCCGGTCTCCGCGCGCGGTCGGCGAGGCCGCCCGGCGCGCGGAAGGCGCCGACCCGTCAGGGCATGGCCGGGAAGTAACGGAAGATCACGTCGGCGACGCAGGCGGGTTTGGTGCCGGTCTCGGATTCGACCGGTCGCGCCTTTCTCGGCGCACCAGGATCCCCCAGCCGACGGGCACCATGGCCGCGAAGAACCACCAGTTGTACGCGTAGCCGACGTGCGGGCCGATGCTGCCGTGGTCCGGTTCGGGAATCAACTCCGGTTGATCTGCGGCAGGTTCGGGTGACGTCCGGGTCAGCTCCAGATATCCGGAGAGTACGGGAGCGCGGAGGACTCGGCTCTGCATGTCGCTGTTGATCAGCAGCACCTGGTCCTTCGGCAGGCCCTTGATGTCCTTGATGCCGCTGGAAGCCGTGGTCTCGTCCGGCCTCAGACGGCCGGTGACGGTGACTTCACCGGCCGGAGCGGCGGGAACCTTCGGGGCGGCCGTCAGGCCTCCCCCGCCGGGGATCCAGCCGCGGTTGACGAGCACACGGTCGCCGTTGCCGAGGATCAGCGGGGTCAGGACGTGGAAGCCGATCGTCTCGCCGTCGGCGGCAGTCCGACGGCGCACGAGCGACTGGTGCGCGGAATCGTAGCGGCCGATCGCGGTGGCGTGCCGGTGGGTGTCGGACACGGGACGCGGTGTGCCCGGACGGCTGAGCCGTTGCACGGGGGTGGCGGGGGCGGCCAGATTGGCGCCGATCAACTCGTTTTGCGCGACCCTCTGTTCGTACCGGTGGTACTGCCAGAGGCCGAGCCGGACCATCGCGGGAACGAGGGCCAGGCACGCCAGCGTGAGGAGGACCCATTGGCGGGTCAGCATAAAGCGGTACAAGGTCCTACTCCCCAAACGGCACGACTAGGATCGGGCGGTCCCCATCCCTAGGCCACCTCTGAATCATCAGAATATCGCTAGACTTCTAGCGAACTTCAGAGGGCCTCCCACCGGCGAGGGGGCCGCACGGGCGCTGCGCGAGGATGGGGAGTGAGTGCAGAGCTGACTGAACGCGCGGAGCACAGGCAGGAGCGATAAACGTGACGGACCCTTCCGGCGGGGCGGCACCCCTGCCGTGCGATGCGTGCCGGGCCGTTGCTCGCTAGGCAGAAGATGCCGGTCACCAGCCCGACTCGCTGCACGTAGTCGGCCAGATTCTCCCGCTCGCCCAGCAGGACACCGACCGCAACGACTACCAGCACGGCGATGGAGAAGATCCGGACCGGGCGGTCGGCGCGTGCGACGAAGTCGGCGGAGCGCAGACGAACCGCCATGCCGATTCCGACCGGGATGAGCACGATCCCGATCACCTGCACCACCTTGCCGAGGTGCAGGCCGAGGTCGCCCTGGGTGTCGAAATGGTCGACGGCGAGGTTGGTGATGATCGGAATGGTGAGGGCGGCGAGCACCAAGCTGATCGCGGTCAGCGTGATGTTGAGGGCAACGTCTCTGCCGAAGAGGTGGCTGAACAGGTTGGCTGTGGTCTTGCCGGGGAAGCGGCCAGAAGCATCACGCCGACGGCCAGCGGAGGCAAACCGGCTGTGGGTGAGGACCGTATCCTCCCGTTACCGGCCCGCCGTCGCTCGGACCAGCGAGGCAAGGTCACACGCGCCGCCGTGGCTCACTGCACTCAACCCCATCTTGCCTCCGGAACGCGCTGTGCGGTTGTCCAGTTGGTGAGCGCCCCATGCCCGCACCCTCCGAGCCGACCGGGCACACGATCAGGCCGGGCGTCGGCGGGCTTCAGGTGCTCGTGCGAGGGTCCGGCTCGATGCGCAGCAGCAGGAGGGCGGTGTCGTCGGCGCGGTCGCCTGATGGCTGCGCTTGGTCGATCAGTGTGTCGGCGATCTCCTCGAGTTGGTGGCCGGCTCGGGCGAGGGCTGTGATGAGGGCGGCGAGGTTGCTGTCGTAGTGAGTGCCGGGGGCCTCGACGAGTCCGTCGGTGTAGAAGGCGAGGACAGTGCCGGGAGGCACGGCGACGTCGGTGGTGGGGTAGGCGGCTGTGGGATCGGCCCCGAGCAGCGGTCCTGGCGGCACGGGGAGGATTTCGGTGGACAGGTCGGGGTGGCGCACCAGGGGCGGGTGATGTCCGGCGGTGGCCAGGCGGGCGCGGTGGTGTGCCAGGTCGAGGTGGGCGTACAGACAGCTGGTGAGCAGGTCGGGGTCGAGGTCGGTGAGCAGCCGGTTGGTACGCGCGAGGACGTCTCCCGGGGCGGCGCCGGCGACGGCGTGGGCGTGGACGGCGGTGCGGACCTGGCCCATCAGGGCGGCGGCGCGCACGTTGTGGCCTTGGACGTCGCCGATGACGGCGGCGGCGTCGGTCGGAGTCATGCGGATGAGGTCGTAGAAGTCACCGCCGATGTCCATGCCGTGGCTGGCGGGGAGATAGCGCGCGGCCTGGGCCAGACCGGGGATCTCCGGCAGGTTGCGGGGCAGGAGTCCGGCCTGGAGACCGTGTGCGAGCCGGAGCTTGGCGTCGTACAGGCGTGCCCGGTCCAGGGCCTGGGCGATCAGGGCGCTGAAGGTGGTGAGGGTGAGGCGTTCCTCGGTGGTGAAGGGGTGGGGCCGGTCGTAGCCGAGCACGCAGGTGCCGACGGAGTGTCCGGAGGCGGTCAGGGGCAGGAAGGCCCAGGCGCCCAGGCCGTCCTCCAACTCGGCCTGGGCGGGACAGGCGTACGGCAGCTCCTGCCGGGAGGCGAAGAACGACGGCTGACCGGCGGTCGGGCTCGGTATGGCCGGTGTGTCCGCGGTCAGGGGGCTGTGGTCGAGGCGGTGCAGCCATTGGGTGGTAAAGCCATGGGCGCCGATGATCTGTGCCCGGCCGGCTTCCGGGACGAGCAGAGCGAAGGCCTGGGCGTCGAAGGCGAGGAGGAACTGGTCGGCCACCACCTTGACGATGTTGTCGATGTCCACGGTTTCGGTCAGGGCGGCGGCCAGGTGCATCATGTGGTAGATCGCGCCCGGCCGGGTGGGCCCGGCCGACCGGGCTTCGGGCGGGCGTGGGTCCGGGGGGCGGTGTTCGGGCCGCGTGGGGGTGATGCGCACGCTGACGCCGGTGGGGTCCGGATACAGCTGGAAGAGCAGGGACTGGTCGGCGGGACGGGTGGCGGTGAAGGAGGTCGGCTGCTGACTGACCACCGCATTCCGATGCTTGTGTTCGTAGCCCGGCTCGCCCAGCCATGGCAGGGCCTCCCACAGGTGGGCGCCCAGCAGGCGCGGGGCGCTCTCGCCCACGAGGTCGGCCGCGGTGCCGTCGATGAAGGTGATCCGTCCGTCCGGGGTCAAGGCGCATCCGCCCTCGGGAAGCCGGGTGACGAAGTCCAGCGCGGCATGAGCCTCGGCCGGGCCTGCCACATCGCGGGGTGCCGAAGGCAGGTGGCGGGGCTCGGGGGCGGGCACGAGAGGGCGTCCGGCTTCGGCGGTGCCCTCGAGCAGTCTGGTGAGGCGGTCACCGGCGGCGGCGATCGAGTCGCGCTCGACGCGGCTGAGCTCCGGCGGCCTTCCATGGGGCCAGATCAGCACCATGGTGCCCCATACGGTGGCCCGTGTGGCGAGGGGGACAAAGGCCGTGGCAGACGGATACGGGACGAGCATGAGGATCTGCGGATAGCGGCGTGCGTACTCTTCTCCCGAACCGATCCACACCATGTGCCGCCTGCGTACCGCGTCGACCGTTGGACTCGGAACCACAGTGGCCAGACTCATGCGCTGCAGCGGCTTGACCCATTCCGGCGGTGCTCCCCTGGCCACCTCCAGGCTCAAGACCTCGCCGCCGGGCTCGGCCAGGTAGATCGCACCGATGTGCGCCCCCAGACGCTCCATGGTCCAGGCGAGACTCTGGTCCAGCAGATGCCGTACGGCGGCCTGCTCCAGCTCCTCGGCAGCGTGATCCATCCTGCGCACTCCGACTCGAAAACACCTGTGTGTGCAGAATATGCCGGATGTGCTGGTCAGTGCCCCGCAGGTTCCCAATGCCCGACGCTCCCGGGCCGCGCAAAGGCTCATCCACCGAGCCTGTCGGCCGTCGGCCCTCTGAACAGCGCCTTCGAGGCTCGCAAACACCCACTCATGCTTGGTTTGGGCCCGGCGAGCGGCCCTCTCGCGCCGGGTTCCGTCGTCGAATGCGTCAGCGGAAGAGCGGCGGCAGAACGACGTGCCGACAGGCGCCGCGCGGTGCGCCGCCGGCACGGCACCGGCACGGGCCGCCCCTACGACGTCATAGCCGTGCGCTGGATCCGCCACGCCTACCGATCCGCGCGCCGCGAACCCACCTCCATCGCCCCGTCCAGCGGACCATTTCCTCGGCTGCTTCGGCCGATACCAGACACGTACTGATGGCTGACTGGAGCGCTACCACCGGCCCACGTACGAACCGGGCCCGGCGGTATGCAAGCGACTCGCGCGGTGAGAAAGGCAAAGCCTTGCGGCCGTGGTGCGCCGAAGCCGGGAGGGTCACAAGCCTCGATGTCACTTCGGGTCAGGTGCCGGACCCCGCCGCGCATGCGCGGTGTTGTGCCGTCAGGCCCAGGCGACGGCGTCCTCGACGGGCACGCGGGGCAGCCGCGGGAACCATGGGTCGGCACCGGGGTGACCGATGTTGACCACCAGATGCGAACGCCAGCTCGTACCGGGGAAGAACTCCTTGTCCACGCCGGCCTCGTCGAAGCCCGCCATGGGACCGGCAGCGAGCCCTGCCGAGCGCACAGCGAGCAGGAAGACCCCGGTCTGCAGTGCCGAGTTGTAGGCGGCGATGCTCTCGCGCTTCTCGGTCTGGCCGGCGAACGCCGCTCGCAGCATGTCGCCGCGAGCCGGGAAGACGGTCGGCATCTGCTCGTGGAAGTCGGCGTCGTACGCCAGGACCGCCACGGCCGGTGCTTGAAGCGTCTTGGCCTTGTTGCCCTCGTCGAGGTGCTGGACCAGGCGCTCCTTGCCCTCGCGGGTGCGTACGAAGAGCACGCGCAGGGGCTGGCCGTTGGCGGCGCTCGGGGACCAGCGGGCGAGTTCCCAGATCATGGCGAGTTCGTCGTCGGTAACGGCCGTTGCGGCGAAGGTGTTCGCAGTGCGGGCCTCTGTGAACAGCAGCTTTCGCCCGGCGTCGGCAAGGACGTCGAGGGTGGCCTGCGGTTCAATGTTGGTCATGCTCACGGTTTCTCTCTTGCCTCGGTGTGCGGATGGTGTGGTCTCGGGGCGGGCTCTCAGCCGTGGTGTGCTGCTCGCTTGCTCCGCTCTGCGCCCAGCTGGGCGTAGAAGTCGATGAGTTCGGGGTTGTCGACCGCCGCGAGGTTGAGGATCTGCTCGGCGGGCACGCCTTGGAGCAGGCGCTTGACCGGAACCTCGAGTTTCTTGCCGGTCCTCGTGTGCGGGATGGCCGGCACGGAGAGGATCTCGTCGGGGACGTGTCGGGGTGAGGCGCCGGCGCGGATCGCGTCGCGGATCTTCTCGCGCAGACCGTCGTCCAGGGTGACGCCGGGCGCGGGGACGACGAACAGGGGCATCCAGTAGCCGCCGTCCGGCTCCTCCGCTCCGACGACAAGGGCCTCGGTGATCTCGGGGAAGCGTTCGACGATCTCGTGGATGTCGGCACTGCCCAGGCGTACGCCGTTGCGGTTGAGGGTGGCGTCGGACCGGCCGTGGACGATCACCGAGCCGTGGGAGGTGAGGGTGATCCAGTCGCCGTGCCGCCACACGCCGGGGTAGGCGCCGAAGTAGGCGTCGCGGTAGCGGCTGCCGTCGGGGTCGTTCCAGAAGTAGAG
Source organism: Streptomyces sp. NBC_00457 (assembly GCF_036014015.1). NCBI lineage: Bacteria > Bacillati > Actinomycetota > Actinomycetes > Kitasatosporales > Streptomycetaceae > Streptomyces > Streptomyces sp. NBC_00457. The sequence goes on from NZ_CP107905.1 coordinate 6,233,458, forward strand.
CGGCATGGACGGCATGGGGCGGGTGACGACCAGTTCGCCGACCCGGTCGACGACCGGGAAGCCCTCGGCGTCGTAGGCGGCGAGCGCCACGCCCAGGTTGGGGGCGGAGAGCTCGCCCGCCCAGACGGGGGCGGTGGGGGCGCCGCCGGCGAAGCCGGAGACGACGTCCGTGCCGCCGCTGGTGGAGGCCAACTGGACGTCGGCCCCCACGTGGTCGCGGACCCAGGGGTGGGCGGAGGCGGGCAGAGCCGATCCGGTGGAGCCGATGACGCGGACGGCCGACAGGTCGTGGGCGGAGGGTTCGATGCCCAGCTTGGCCATGGCCAGCAGGTACTGGGGGCTGGTGCCGAAGACGGTGACCTTGTGGCGGGCCGCCAGCTCCCACAGGATGTCCGGTCGCGCGACCGGTGCCGGGCTGCCGTCGTAGGTGCAGGTGGTGGCGCCGGTCAGCAGGGTGGAGACGACCAGGTTCCACATCATCCAGTGGGTGGTGGTGTACCACAGCAGGCGGTCCCCGAGGCCCAGATCGGTGTGCAGGCCGAGGATCTTGAGGTGTTCGAGCAGGACGCCGCCGTGGCCGTGGACGATGCCCTTGGGCAGGCCGGTGGTGCCGGAGGAGAAGACGACCCACAGCGGGTGGTCGAACGGCACCGAAGCGAAGGTCAGGTACTCGCTGCGGGCGACCGCGTCCTCCCAGGGAACCGTCAGCCTTGCGTGCCGGGCCTCGGGCCAGGCAAGGCCCACGTGGTCCACGAGAATCGTGGCCTTCAGCGTGGGCAGCGCGCCGGCCAGTTCGAGCGAAGCGGCTCGGCGGTCGTGTGCGGTGCCGTTGAAGAGGTAGCCGTCCGCGGTGACGAGGACGGTGGGCCGGAGCTGGGCGAAGCGGTCGGCGGCGGCCTTGGGTGCGTAGTCCTGGCCGCACACCGACCACACCGCGCCCAGGCTGGCGGTGGCGAGGAAGGCGATGACGGCGTGGGGGGTGTTGGGCAGATACCCCACCACCCGGTCGCCCTGCCCGACGCCCAGGTCGCGCAGGGTGGCCGCGACGGAGGCGACCCGGGCGCGCAGTTGTCGGCCCGTGATCTCGTAGCCGGAGCCGGTCTCATCCAGTGCGGTGATCGCGGGGGCGTCCGGTTGCAGCTTGCGCAGCGCGTGCTGGGCATAGTTCAGAGTGGCGCCAGGAAACCAGCGGGCGCCGGGCATGGTCTCCTCGGCCAGCACCTTCTCGTACGGGGTCGCTGCGTCGATGGCGAAGTACTCCCACATCGCGGCCCAGAACCCTTCCAGGTCGGTGACCGACCAGCGGTGCAGGGCCGGGTAGTCGGTGGGGTCCTGGAGGCTTTCGGCGCCCTGGTGCCGAGCTGCCCATCGGGCGAAGTCCGCGATGCGGCTGCCTGCGGCCGCCGTCGGGTCGGGAGTGAAGAAGGGTTCCGGATACGGCGTGGTGTGCGGGGTGCTCATCGTGCGGTACTCCTCGACAGGGGTGCGGGGCGGCCCTCGGCGGGGCGGCGGGCCGTGTGCAGCAGCGGTGCCCAGGCGGCGGTGTCGGTGAAGTCGCCGGTGCCGGCGGGGACCGTGTCCAGGACTACGCGGTCGGGACGCAGCAGGACGGCATCCGCCCGGCCGCGTGCCAGCCAGGCGGCGAGAGTGCCGTCGTCGCCCAGGTCGTCCACGCGGATCGTGCGTGCGCCGAGTGCCGTGGCCACGGCCGTCACCTGCGGGGCCGGGGGCACGGTGGTCAGGACGGCGAAGGAATCCCCGAGGACGTCATCCAGGCGCACGCGCCTGCCGTCGACGACCACCCAAGGCTGCGGGCACGCGCTGCCGGCAGGCCCGCGGCCGAGCAGCCGGGGGCCGCGCCGTACCAGTGGACCGGAGCCCAGCGGAGGGCTGAGATCGCGGCCCACCGCCGCTGTCACACCGGGGATGCGGCAGGCCGTGCCCACGACGGCCCGGCGGAGCGCCGCGGCGCGGTCCTGTCCGCCGGTCATGGCCCATCCGACGGCGACCGCGACGCGGATCAGGTGGCGGGCGTGCGGCTTGCGTTCGCGTTCGTAGGTGTCCAACAGTGCGTCGCCGGCGCCCTGTTGGAGAACGCGGGCCAGTTTCCAGGTGAGGTTGTGGGCGTCGCGCAGGCCCGCGCACAGCCCCTGCCCGATGAAGGGCGGGGTGAGGTGGGCGGCGTCGCCCAGCAGGAAGACACGACCCCGGCGCCACCGGTCGGCCAGGCGGGCCCGGAAGGTGTACTGCGCCTGCCGGATCACCTCGAAGTCGTCGTCCGACGCACCATCGGACGGCAGGGCGACCCAGGGGGCGACCAGCTCGCGCAGGCGCTCCAGCCCTTCCGGGCCGTCCAGGGGCTCGTGGCCGTCCAGCCGGAACTCCCAGCGGTAGCGGTCCTCGCCGACGCGCATGAAGGTGGCCGGCCGGGTCGGGCAGCAGATCTGCTCCGCGCCTTCCCAGGTGCGCACCTGACGACTCGTGCGCACGTCGATGACCCGCCAGCTCTCCTCGAAGTGCAGGTCCTCCCATACGCCGCCGATGGCGTCGCGGGTGACGCTGCCCGCGCCGTCGCAGCCGAGGACGGCATCGGCCCACACGTGCTCCACCTCGTCGCTGCCGTCGCGGCGGAAGGCGACCCGGACCGGACCCGTCGAACCGTTCGGTCCGTCGGTGTCCTGAGTAACGAACGCGACCTCCACGCCGCCCCGCAGCTCGCACTCCGGGCGGCGTGCCAGAGCCTCGCGGAGCAGGCGTTCCAGCTCGGGCTGGTCGAACATGCTGGTCTGCGGAAAGCCGTGGTGTCCGTGCGAGGAGCGCGGGAACTCGGCGATCACGCCGTGCCGGGCGTCCAGCAGCCGCAGCCCGCGCGCAGGGCGCGAGAGGGCGGCGAACTCCTCGTGGACGCCGACACTCTGCAGGATCCGGCGGACCTCGTCGTCCACGACGACGGCACGCGGCAGGGGGTAGACGTCGCGGTGGCGTTCCAGGACGAGGCTGCGCACTCCACGGCGGGCGAGCAGGAGGGCGGCCGTGACGCCCACGGGTCCCGCACCGATGATCACCACCGGGATCCGGGATGGGGTGCTCATGGCGCGTCCGTTACGGCGGTCCGCTGCTCGCCGAGGTTGATCCGCCCGTCCGGCGTGGCGATCGTGGCGGTGATGAGGTCACCGTCACGCAGGTAGTGGGGGTTCTTGGCCTGGCTGTTGAAGAACGCCTTCCACTTCCATGCGGGCGGCAGCAGCGCACCGATCTTCTCGATCGGCTTGGGCGGGGCTTTCAGGGCCGTGCCGCCGGGGGTACCGGTCAGCAGCAGGTCGCCCGGGTCCAGGGTCTGGAAGCGGGCGAGCAGGGTGAGTGCCTGCGCGGGCCGTACGATCATGTCGGCGAGCGTGCGGTCCTGGCGCGGTTCACCATTGACCGACAGCCGCAGCCGCAGGTTGAGCAGATGAGCGAAGTCCTCGGGCTCCAGCAGGGCCAGATACGGCCCCGTCGGTGTGAAGGTCGGGTAGGACTTGCTCTCGTAGAACTGGGTCTTGGTCAGCTGGACGTCGCGTGCGCTGACGTCGTTGGTCAGGACGAGTCCGGCGACGTAGCGTGGCAGGTCCCGCTCCTCGACGACGGTGCCCACGGGCAGGGGTGCGCCCATGACCAGGCCGAGTTCCACCTCGTAGTCGAGGAACTTCACGTGTGCGGGGCGGACGATCGCCTCGTGCGGGCCGCTGACCGAGCCTGACGCCTTGCGGAAGAAGGTCGGCGGGATCTCGCCGGTGAAACCCGAATCCTTGGCGTGGCTGCGGTAGTTGACCATCTGGGCGACAACCCGGCACGGAGTGGTGACCGGAGGCAGGGCCGCCAGGTCGGCGACGGGTGTGCCGCTCTCGGAGGACGCGGCGGCCGCGCGGACCGCGTCGCGGTCGGCGAGCAGTTCGGCGGTGGTGACCGCCTTGGTCTCGATGCGGACGGCGCGCTCGTCCCGGATGGCCCACCAGCCGTCGGTGGTGCGCAGAACGTTGGTGCTCATGAGCTCATCGCTTTCATCAGGCCCAGTAGGCGTGCGGGGTCGAGTTCGTTGTCGCCGCGCAGGGCCGTCATGACCTCGCGGAGCTTGGCGGGGGACGGGTTCGTACCCAGGAAGTCGCGGGTGACCGGCGGGCCCCACTGGGCCAGGCCGCTCGCCGACATGGGCGCCCAGCCGGGGTCGACGTCGCGGGAGAACAGGTCTCCGTCGGCGAAGTGCTCCAGCATGAAGTGGTCGGGGTCGCGCCAGTAGTCGAAGAGCTGGCTGCCCTGGATGTGCCGGCCGATCCCCCAGCTGCGCTGGTAGCCGCGCTCGGCGAGGTACTCGCCGCCGGCGGCGATCGAGTCCAGGTCGGTGACCTGATAGGCGGAGTGGACATAACCCGTCCCCGGCCCCAGGTGCATGGCCAGCGTGTGGTGGTCCACGGCCAGGCTGCCCTGGTCACAGCGGATGAACGCCATGGTCGGCCCGCGCTCGCGCTGCCCGTCCAGGAACAGGAAGTCGGACACGATCATGCCGAGGGTGTCCAGGTACCAGTCCAGCGTGCGGGCGAACACCCGCGTCTCCAGCACCACGTGGCCCAGCCGCTGGATGCGGGACGGCTCACGGGGTGGTCGCTGGGTGACGTTCGTACGACGGTGATCCGTGCCGAAGTTGAGGAGCAGGGGCTGCTGCTCGGGCAGCGCGGGCAACTGTTCGGCGCAGTGCACGACCCGCACCGGGAAACCCGAGGGATCGAGCAGGGTGACGGACTGTCCGCCTCCGGGTACGCCGATGTCCCGCACGTCGGCGCCGGTGGCACGGGCCAGGCGGTCCAGGTCGCTCCGCTCGGCCGCACGGAATGCCGGGCCGAGGAAACGGGACGTATGCCCGCGCCGGATCACCATGCAGGGCGAGCCCGCGAAGGTGCCACGCAGCCACAGCTCGCTCTCGGTACGCGCGGCGATCTGGAAGCCGAAGTCACGGGCGAACACCTCGGCCCGGTCCAGATCCGGCTTCTCGAACTCCAGCCAGGCCAGGTCCGCCACCTTGATCACGGGATTCCGGGCACGCCCCGGGTGCTCGCCCCGCAGGGCGCCCTGCTCACTGTGAAGGTCCTGGTGGGGCGTCTGACGATCCGCCCTGTTAACGGGGGTGTGGGACATGGTGTCCTCCAAGCAACACTGCCGTAATGAGGAAATCATCAACTTTGGTCTTCCTCATCGTCAATAGGATGTGAGCAAAGAATTGAGGATTTCATCAGTGATGGGAGTCTCATCGTGACGGTTGTTAGACTCGCCGTATGCCGACGTCAGCCCCACCCAAGAACCGCTTCGAGCGGCGCCGCGCCGAGACCCGTCAGGCGCTCGTCCGCGCGGCCCGGCAGATCCTCGCGGAGACTGGGGACACCAGCGCCACCATCCAGACGATCGCCGAGCGCGCGGACGTGGGTTTCGGCTCCTTCTACAACCACTTCGAGTCGAAGACGGAGCTGTTCGACGTCGCAGTGACGGACGCCCTGGAGGAGTTCGGGCAGGTCATCGACGAGCGCGTACGAGGGATCGAGGACCCGGCCGAACTCGTCGCGGCGGGCTTCCGGCTGACCGCCCGGATGGCCGACTCCCACCCGGAACTGCTGCAGATCCTGCGCGATCGCGGCCTGGCCCACATCCACTCCGACCAGGGCCTCGCCCCACGAGCGCTGCGCGACCTGGAGCACGGCATCGCCTCGGGCCGCTTCATCGCCGGCAACCCCACCACCGCCCTGTCCGCCCTGGGCGGCACCCTGATGTCCCTCGTCGCGCTGCGGCTGGCCCGCCCCGATCTCGACGGCGACGAGGCCGCCTCGGACCTGGCCGAGATGGTCCTGCGCATGCTCGGTGTCCCCGCGGACGACGCCCACGAGGTCACCCGACGTCCGCTGCCCGACTTCGGCTGACGGGAGTCAGCGGGACATCCTGACGCCGACTCCGGACATCCGCGGCCGGCTGAGCGCTCAGCGTGGACCGGAGTGCCGGGGCTCCGCCCGCATGTCGACGATCTGCTCGAAGAAGAACTCGTGCTTGAGGAAGACGTCGTACTCGTGACCCGGACAGGGCAGGTTCAGCCGGCGGCCTGGATCAGCCGCCGGCCGTCGCGCAGAGCGGCATCTTGCTGATCCAGCCGGAGTCGTGGTGGACGTTGAGCATGACGTAGCAGCCTTCGGCCAGCGCCCAGTCGACCACCTGCTTGACCCGGCTCATGCAGGGCCGGGTCGATGATGCAACCCGGTGCTCCGCTCCGGCGGTCCCGCCATGTCACTGGAATACGGATGCTGTTGCAGCCCTGGGCGCGGACCTTGTCCAGCAGGACCTTGGTGATGCGGGGTTGCCCACGAGGTCTCGTCGGGGACGGCGCTCAGGGTGTTGCCCAGATCCCAGCCGGGCTGCATCGCGGCCACGGCCGATCGCGTCGTCGGACACCGGCTACGGTGCCGCCGCCTCGGGTCGCGCGTCGTCCGAAGGCCCCGAACACCCCGCCGTAGGCCATGGCACCCGCGGCGACCGGCGCCAACGGGGTCCCCACCATCAACCCGAGCCTGCGCCGACGGTGCTGCGCAGGCGCTGTGGCGCACTGCGCTCGAACAGCCCGCGTCGTATCAGCTGCTCACCGAACTGACCATGCACACCCTGCGCACGCCCCACCTGAAGGAGGCTCTGCACAGTCACTACAGCGGCGTCTCGGCGGTGACCGCGAAACTGATCAGCGAGGCCGCCGAACGCACCGGCCACAAGCTCGCCCAGCCCGCCGAGACGATCGCGAGGTTCTTCCTCGCGGGCTTCGACGGGCTGATGATGCGGCACCTCGCGCGGCCGGACGAGGAAGCGGAAAGGGTCTGCCCGCGGGCCCTGGTCTCCGCCGTCCTGGCCATGGCCTGAGAGCGTCCGCACCGGCGGGTACCTGAGCCGGGGGCACTGGCGGGTTCAGTGCCTGGCGAACTGGACCCGGGTCGGTTGCGCGACGTCCGGCCGTATCGCGATCCCGTCGACCGTCAGTCGTTCTCCATGGATGTCGGTGATCCTGATCGCACCGCCGCACCCAGCGCCGTCGGCGGAGAGGAAGTAGTTGTAGTCGGTACGGGGCAGCTGCCGCCAGACGCCCGCCGTGCGGACCTCCAGCCGCGCGACCGGATTGCGGTGGTCGATCACCTGGATGCCGCACCAGTACTGGCTCGACCCGACCTTGTACCGGATGGAGATCGTGTCGGACGTGCTGGGGCTGAGCAGGCTCCAGGTGATCGGGATCCGGCCGAGCTTGGGGTCTGCGAGCTTGGCGAAGGCCTGTTCGCTGAGGTCGAGTTGCCCGGGGGCGCAGGGCAGGGGGCATTCGTTGGTGATCCGGACCGTGACGGAGTTGCCGTTCGCCGCGCGGACGAGCACGTGTGCCCCGCACGCCTTGGACGACTCGTAGTCGGTGGTGTTCATCGCCGCGATCATGAGGTCGTCGCTCGGTCCGAACAGACAGGCACCGTCGCCGTTCCCGGCCTCGTAGACGGTGGCGACTCCCTGATAGGCGGTCCCGGGCCGAATCCGTCCGGGCGACACTGCCACGTCGGACGTGGCTCGCGGGGCCTTTGTGGCCGACGGCCGCGCCGCAGCGGTGGTCGCACCGACCGTCGCGGTCGGGGTCGGGGTCCCCGTCGCGTCCGGGCTGCCCGTGGGTGTCGGGGTGCCGGTCGGGGTCGGAGTGCCGGTCGGGGCCGGAGTGCCTGTTGAGGCCGGGGCGCTCGCCTGGTTGCCGACGTCGGGTGCCACCGCGACCGACGCCGCGTCGGTCTCGCGGTCGGGAGCCAACGCCATGACCAGGCCGGCGAGGACGGCCACAGCGGCCACTGCCACCGTGGTGCCCACCAGCAGCCTGTGTCTGCGCCTGCGCTGCCGTGCGGCCTGCCTCGCTGTCCTCGTGCCTGTCCGTTCGGAAGATCGAGTCGACGGTTCACTGCTCAGTGGCCACAGGACGCGCAAAGGTGGCCGACGACTTCTCACTGAGCTACTCACTGGAAGCAGCTCCAGCCGGTCGTCCGCGCGACATCGCCCCCGGCGATCCCCCCAGATGCATCGGATGTTTCTTCGCGTCCCCCGATCGGGATGGCTGGCGACAAACGAAAATACCTCGGGATCTAGTCATGACTCTGGACACACAACGGAATCATGTTCCTTAATACATCCGATGTCCCCGAGGGTAGCCGCAGGCATCACGCCTCTGTGCCGCCTGCGCCCCCTGTCTCACCGAGCCGTCCGATCTGTTCAACCCTCACCCGCCGGACACCGGCCCGCACCGCAGTCCCCAAGTCCTGCGGGCACGCCCGCGTTCGCCCTTCCCCGTGTCCCCGGACATACCAAGGAGCCGCACCATGTCCCCCTCCGCTCCCCTCAGCAGACGCTCTCTCATCAAGGCCGCCACCTTCGCCGGCGGTGCCGTGGCCTTCGGGCTGCCGCAGGCCCTGTGGCCCGCCACCGCCGAGGCGTACACCGTCCCCTCGAAGCTGGACTGGTGGTACCAGGCCCGTTTCGGGATGTTCATCCACTTCGGGTCCTACTCCTACCTCGGCCACGGCGAGTGGGCGTTCAGCTCCGAGACCCACTGGACCAAGTCCACCTACCACGCCCAGGTGACCGCGCCGTTCAACCCGAGCAGCTTCAACGCCGCCACCATCGCCGAACTGGCCAAGAACGCCGGCATGAAGTACCTCGTGATCACCGCCAAGCACCACGAGGGCTACGCGATGTGGGACTCCAACGTCGCGGGCTTCACCGACGCCACCGGCGCCAAGCAGTACAACCTGCGCGACTACAACGGCTTCCAGCCCGACCTGCTGGCCCAGCTGAAGACCGAGTGCGAGAGCCGGGGCATCAGATTCGGGCTCTACTACTCGATCCTGGACTGGAGCCACCCCTCGCAGACCATCAACCGCAGCGCCTATTTCTCCACCATGTCGTCGCAGGCCGCCCGCACCGCCTACATCAACGACATGAAGGCCCACTTGCAGGAACTGCTGAACCGCTACGACCCGGCCGTCCTGTGGTTCGACGGCGACTGGTGCGGCAACCCCTCCACCCCCACGCTCACCGACTGGTGGACCAAGGCCGACGGCCAGGACCTCTACGCCTGGCTGATGGCCCGCAAGCCGGGCCTCGTCGTCAACGAGCGCGTCAAGCGGGAACAGGGTCTCGGTGACTACGCGGTCGCGGAGTTCGGTATCCCCGAGGCGCCGATCGAGCGGCCATGGGAGGCCTGCGCCACCATGAACGGCCAGTGGGGCTACGCCGAGTGGGGGGAGAACTCCTACCGGTCCGTGAAGACCATCATCCAGGAGATGGTCACGGTCGTCTCCCGTGACGGCAACTACCTGCTCAACATCGGCCCCAAGGGCGACGGCACCGTGACCGCCGGATCCGTGACGGTCCTGAACGGCCTGGCCTCCTGGATGTCCACCCACGCCGACAGCATCCACGGCACCAGCGGCAGCCCCTTCGCCACCGAACCGTCCTGGGGCAGGATCACCAAGAAGAACGGCAAGCTCTTCGCCCACGTCTTCACCTGGCCCACGGGCGGCACCCTGCAGATCCCGGCGGTGCACAACACCATCAACCGCGTCTACCTGATGAACAACCCCTGGACGTCCCTCTCGTACACGGTCAACGGCGGCACCATCAACGTCTCCGTGCCGGCCACCGCACCCAACGCGAACGACTCCGTCGTCTGCGTGGAGGTCAACGGCATGCCGGCCGTCCTCGCGGGCGGCGTCTACCGGCTGGTCAGCGTCCGCAGCGGCAAAGCCCTCGACAACGGCAACACCACCACCGAGGGCGGCCAGGTCATCCAGTGGGCCCCCAACGGCGGGACTCCGCAGCAGTGGACGGTCACGGGCCTGGACCACGGCTACTACAAGCTGGTCTGCGTCCGCAGCGGCAAGGCCCTCGACGACAACGGCAGCACCGGCGACGGGGCGACGATGGTGCAGCGGACCGACAACGGCGGCCACCAGCAGCAGTGGGCCATCACCGCGCTCGGCAACGGCGAGTACCGGCTCACCAACCGGCACAGCGGAAAGGTGCTGGACAACGGCAACACCAGCGGTGACGGGGACCCGGTGATCCAGTGGTCCGCCAACGGCGGGACGCCGCAGCGCTGGGCCATGACCAAGACCGGCTGACCGACACGACCACCGTCCACCCCCGGGACACCCGCTCGGCGACCGCCTCCTCCGGCATGGTCTTCGTGCCGAAGTCCGGGCGGATCACTGACCGGACGCTCACCCTGAACCCGCACAGCAAGACGTTCAGGGCCCTCAAGCAGGGCGGCACCACCCTGGTCCGAGGCAAGGACTACACCCTCTCCGGCACCCGGCTCACCCTGAAGGCGGCCACGCTCAACGCCCACTTCTCCCGGGGCGTGCCCTGGCTCATCCAGGTCATCACCCACGACACACCTGCGCTTGCGAACGCGACCGGGACGACAGACGTCTTCACCCTCCCCGTCCAGTTCCACGGCGACCGGCTGAAGACGATGAAGGCGAAGTACGCCGACGGCAGCAACGTCGGGCAGGGCGCCTGGATCCCGTACAAGGAGTACGCCAGGTCCTACGAGCCGGACTACGCCAGGAACGCCATCAAGCTCACGTCCGACCCCTTCAAGGAGTTCGACGACGGCCGGACGGTGTCGCTCACCTTCCACTTCTGGAGCGGCAAGACCGTGACGTACAACGTCAGCAAGTCGGGCACCACGGTCACCGGCTGGAAGTCGTAGCACTGGTGCCCACGGCTTCCGGTATACACCGGCAAGCCATGGGCACCGACTCCGCGGGCCATCTCGTAGATGAAGGGCTCGTCGAGGCAGTCCGCGGTCCGCGACGCAGGTCACGGAACTTCTGCCCCCGGTGGTTTGGGGTGAGGCGGGTAGCCCTTTGCGCGGAGCCAGGTGTCGACAGCCAGGGCCACGATGTCCCCGTGCGGTACGCCGGTGTCGGCGTGATAGCGGCGGATCCGGCGCTGGAGCTGGAGAACCTCGGGGACGGCGTAGTTGAGTTGTCCGCGCTTTGTGTGCCGGTTGCCGATGACGTCCAGCGTGTCCGGGTGCGGCGTAAGAGCGTCGGCGGTTGGTTGGAACTCGGAGTCGAGCGCGTCGGCGATTTCACGCAGTCGGCGGGCGTAGTGGGAGGGATCAGGCACGAGAGTTGCTCCGGTCGGTCCGACTAGGCAACTAGTTAGCCGCCTAATGGGCTATTGGAATAGTCGGCACGAGGGGCGGCCGCATCCCGTCGGAGGCGGCCGCCCGTGCACTGCGGTTGGGTTCAGAACCCGCGGGCGGTGAGCCACTCGTCCAGCGCGACCGCCACGATGTCGCCGATGGGCAAATGATCGAGTTCGTTGTCCAGGGCGAACCGTTTGATCCGCTTCTTCAGCTTCAGCGCAGCGGGGACCGACGAGTCGAGGCTCTCGCGTGCGATGATGCGCTGGTTGAGAACCATGGCGGTCTCAGGAATGTCCTTGGGACGTCCAGGCCCCGGAGCCCATGGCGTTCCCTCGCTCGGCGCTGCCTCCGATCGCGCGTCCTGGTCCCGGTGAGCCTCCGGAACATCGGTCCTCATTGGGAACGCCGTACCGCCCACGGTCGGAGGAGCCGCCGGGCGAACCGCCACCTCGGCGGCCGAAGCCACACCAGGAGCCGCGGACGTGACGTGGGACGGCCCGTTCTGTGAAACGTATTCGGCCCGCGGCGTGGATTGAACTGCAGGTGCCAGAGGGTCCGCAGCCGGGACCGCAGACTGCTGCGCCACCGGTTCCGCAGCGGATTCCCCCCGCTCCTCGGGGGTGGCGAACGCTGGGCGAGTCGGCTGACTGGCCGCGGCTGGCTCCTGCACGGGGCCGCTGGATGCGACCTTGTCGGTCGGCTGTGCAGCGGCCTGCGGCACCTCGGGCACCGGCTCTGTCCGGCCCTGCGCCGATGCCTCGACGGGAACTGCGGAAGAGGGCTGAACCTGCGGCTCGCTGGCGGTGGGACGGCCTTCGCCCTGGTCGGCGGACTGTTCAGCAGCGAACTGCTCGGGGGTGAGTTCGGCGGCCGGCGGAGGGGGCGGAGGGGCTGCCTTCTTGACGCCCAGGGTGCGACTGTTGCGGCGGGCTGGGGGCTTCATTCGCTCGCTCATGCCGCGGTCAGCTCCTTCATCAGCTCGGCGTACTCGCTCAGCTCGGTCGGGATCTCGCCGAAGGCCTCCATGTAATGCACCCAGGAGTGGATGACGGTCTCGGCGAGCGGGAACGGCTCGTCGCGGTCCGGGCCGATGCCCTCGCCCTTCGCGGGCTCCAGCAGCTTGTCCTTCGCATTGCGGGGCAGGCTGGTGCGGTCGTCCGCCTTTACCAGGACCACGTGGGCGGTGATGTCGCGCTCGTTGCGGGCGGCGGCGCGTTCGGCCTCGTCGAAGGTGGCCACGAGCTTGCGGCGCTCGATCGTGGTCGGGGCGACCGGCACGATCAGTCGGTCCGCCTCGGTGACAGCCTCGTGGAAGATCCGGGCGCTGCCGCCACCCGCGTCGACCACGATCGCCCCGAACTCGGCACGCTTTTCACGGATGTATTCGGCGATGTCGTCGAATGGGTACCGCTCGACCACCAGATTGGCCGGGATTTCGAAGCCCTCGGCCTGGGCGACCTTGAACCAGTCGTAGGCGGACTGGCTGGTCGCGTCGGCGTCCAGCAGCAGCGTCGGCAGGCCGAGGACGACGGCGTAGTACAGGGCGATGAACCAGGCGGAGGTGGTTTTGCCGGTGCCGCCCTTGAGCATGCCGACGACAATCACGAAGGCGTCCCAGGGGCGGGCTGTGGCCGCCGCCAGGGTCTTGTGACGGGTGTTCTCGTTCACGTGTGCTCGATCTCCTGAAAAATAGAAGGGTGTTGTCTGATTCGGTGGCTGCGCATATGCGCAGCGGCCTGGGGGCGGGGCGCGGGCCGCGCGGCTGGACCGGGAAGGGCACCGCGGCGAAGTCGGCAGTCGACCGGCACGCGCGGCGAGATCAGCGAGGGCCGGGACGGTCATGACCGCTTCCCCGATGTGCGAGCGGGGCCGTGCCGGTGCTGGGGCCTCATCCGGGTGTTGGCCTCGTGCAGAAGCCGGTACACCGTGGCGACCGAGTAGTTGCGTTCCTTGGCCAGCTCCGGCACGGAGGCGCCGGCCTCGTACCGTGCCCGCAAGGACGCCGCGAGCTTCTTACGCGCCGTGGCCTCCGCTGCCGAGCGGATGCGCAATGTCTGCTGAGTGGTGCGGGGCGTGCCCCCGGCTTCGATCAGCAGCCGCCTGGCGGAACGCCGTGTCACGGATCCCGCCGCAGCCAACTCCGCAAGCGTCGCGCCATGCTGCTCGTAGAGGAGGCGCAGATGAGCCGCCAGATTGCGGCGGGCCTGGCCGTCACGCAGCCTCCGCGTCTGCCAGGACGTGCGCATCACGGTCCCGGCCTCGTGCAGCCGGTTGAGGACCGTCCCGTACGACAGCCCACTGGCTGCGACGACTTCGGCGACCGTGGCGCCGGATTCGTACTGCTCGCGGAGAGCTTGAGCGGTAGCCGCTCCGTTCTCGGCACCGGCACGTGGCGGTTGTGGATTCACGCGGCGGACTCCCATTCACTGAGGGCTTTGGCATGGGCGGCGGCCAGCTCGTCGTAACTGCGCTGGTCAGTCGGGGTGATGAGGATCAGCCGACCGTCGGTGGCGACCCGCCAGCCGGCGGCAGGGCGGCCGGTGGCCGGGTCGAGGACGGACCCGTCGGAGGCCTGCCACGCGACCGGGATCTCATCGGGTCCCGGTGCCGGGACCAGGACCTGGCGTCCGTCGCGGACGATCACCACGGCTTTGCTGCGGTGTTCCGCGAGCCGGTCCAGCACCTCCCGGTACGCCGCGCGCTCGGCCGCGTGCAGTGCCGTGCGCCGGGCCGCGGCGCCCGCAGTGCCGTATCGCCGGGCGACCTCGTCCCAGCCCCGTGTCGGCTGTACGTCTGGGCCGGTAGCGGCATCCAGAGGGCTGTTACCGAATCCTTCCAGCGCACGGGGAGCGAGGGCCCAGGTCTCGCCGGTGTGGTGCACGAGACCGTGGTCGGCCAGGCGTCCCAGGGTCCGGTAGGCGGTGGCACGGGATACCGAGGCCGTAGCGACAAGCTCGCTGACGGTCTGAGCGGGTCGGATGTGCAGCGCACCGATGATCATGAGGCCGGAGCTGCCGAGGCCGTGGTGGGCGAAAGCGTCGTGGCCCATCAGCCGGCTGATCACGGTGGAGTCGATGTCCGCCGTCGCGCCTGTCTCAGGAGTGGTCCACTCCTCAAGTGCCGGGTCGGGGGGGTACTGAGTGGTACGGAAACGAGACAGCGAAGCCGAGGCGCCATGGCCATCGGTGTTGCCGTCGCCGAGATACCAGGTGGATCCCTCCCGGCCGTGGCCGATCCGCAGACGACGAAGCCACCCTCGCGGCTTCAGGACGGTCTCGTAGACAGCCCGCAGGGTCGTGCGGGAGATCCCTGCTTCCTCCGCGGTCTGGCGCTCGCTGGCGTGGTGCAGGGGGCCGCCCGCGATCTCGGCGAAGTTCAGATGCGCCCGCAGCACCCGCAGCGCGGTCCGCCCCCGCTCCCCGCGCCAGGGCGTGGTCTCGATACGGTCCCGCAGAGCGGCGAGAACCTCGTGCGCGTGATGGCGGGACTCCAGCACTCGCGTGCTGCTCACCGCAGCCGAGGCGCTGGTCCACACCCGCCGGATGTAGTCCAGGGCGCGTGCCTGCCCGGAACGCAGCGCAATGTGCCGGGCGTGCCGACCGCCGTCGTGCTCGGGGTGGAGCAGCAGCCGGGTCAGCTGGTCGACGGTTCCGTCGGCGCGGGCCACATGGCAGGCGATGGCCGCCGTGATCCGGTGCCCGTGCTCGGCCGCACCCTGGCGGTTCTCGCGCAGTGCCAGGGTCCGGCCGTCGGAGCCGAGCCTGCTGTAGCTGCCTGTTGCGTAGCGGCCGGTGAGGTCGCCGAGCAGGATGAGCTCGGCAGCAGCCGGTGGGAGTCGGTGGCGGCCCGGTCGGCCGAACGGTCGAGAGGTCTGTTGTTGTGGTTCTGCCTGGTCGTTGTGGTGTGGCACGGTGGGTCGTCTCGCAAGGACGTGGACGCCACCCAGGCCCGCTAAAACCACGGGTGGTGTCCGGAACCGACCTCCAATCGGTGCCAGGCGAAGCCTCCAGGATTTCCGGTCCTGGAGGCATTCGCATGCCAGGCTCCGCATTGGAGGCAGGCGTCCCCATCGCAGCTCGACCGGGGTCGGAGCGGAGAGCCGTAGAGGTCGGCAATTCCGATCGACGCCCGGCCAACTCGGGCCTCTCGGAGTCAAGTTGCAGAGGGATCGCCTCTGACTGCCTGCGAGCGGCCCGGGTCGAACCGGGGTCGAATCAGAGCGTTTTCCTCTGACTGCCTCCGATCGCCTTTGCAACCCGTCCTAGCAGGTCACAGCCGTTTCGACCTTTATAAGCCCAGGTCAGAGGGGTGCGCCGAAATTACCGCTGGTACGAGGACGATCACTACTACGCCGGCGCGATGGCCATGCCCTGGATGTACGCCGGGCGCCGCTGGGTGGCCACCCGCGACCTCCAACTCCTCCGCTACCCCGAGAAGTCGGCGATCGCCCAGCCGGTCACCGCCGGCTGCTACATCTCGACGTACTGGATCACCGACGGCCGCTACGACGACCACATGAGGTGGACCGTCGGCATCAACAAGCGCCTCAACCGCGACGGCCGCGTCTACCAGGACCGCACGCACGTCTTCACGGCGTTCCAGGACCACGAGGCGACGGTCTACCGGGACGGCGCGGCCGGTCCCCGTGACTATCACGCCCTCGACCACCCCTACGCCGGACTGGTCGTGGAGGTCGTCGACGCCGAATCGGCCGGGCAGCGGGCCGAGTTGCTGGAATGGCTGCGTTCACGCCATCTGCCGAAGCGGCTCGCGGGCTCCCCGGCAGCGATGGTCACCGTCTTCAGGCCGACCCCGCTGCCGGGGGATCGCATGTCGTACGTGAAGCAGGTCGAGGGCGTCGATACGCGGCTGACCCTGCTGTGGTTCCTTCAGGCGGATCCGCGGGAGTGCTGGGAGGAGTACTTCACCGGGCTGGACACGGCGGTCGGGGAGGCGGGGCTGGGGAGGGTGGAGCTGGTGGCGCCGTTCGTTCCGACCGTGCCGGGGACGGACATGTACGTGGACCGGCTTAGGTAGCGAGGAGGGGGAGGGGGCGCGGGACCATAAGCCGAGCCCCCTCGGCAAGGACGGCGGGCTAGTCGAGAGGGCTCTTCCTGTGGTGCTTATGGAGTTGTGGGAGACGGTGCGGCATCAGCCGAGGTCGAATGCTCCCCGGCCGGCCTGAGCCACGAAGGCGTTCCACGCGTCGGCCGGGAAGGCCAGCGTGGGTCCTTCGGGGACCTTGGAGTCCCGGACGGCCATGGCCGCGAGAACCGGTGACTTGATCTCGATGCACGCGCCGTTTCCCGTGGAGTACGAGGACTTGGTCCACGTGTCCGTGGCGCCCTGACGAATTGCCATGTTCGCTCCGCATTGCCAGTTGATGAGTTGCTGAGATTGCGCCAACGGTGTTGCTCGATGGCGTGATCGACGCTACTCGCCAACATCGGCTGATGAAGCGACCATTCACTCGACCGGATGGCATATTCCATTGGATCTTCCATCCAGGCCGGGCGAAGGTGTACTGTGCGCTTCTTTCTGCCCAGGGGGCGGGATTCAGGCCCTCGGCCCTCCTCGCCGCTAGCGGGCGTAGTCCTTCGCAATGTCCGCGATGAACTGCCGGGACTGATCCACATTCAGTGCCTGCGCCCGCAAATGCTCGTACATCACCGCGTACTTCTGGACGTCGTTCGCCTTCTCCAGGTACAGATCGCTGGTGACGCCCTCGATGTAGACGACGCTGGAATCCGCCGCGTCCGGGAACTCCAGGATCGCGTACTGCCCGTTCAGGCCGGGATGGGCGCCCATGTCGAAGGGGATCACCTGCACGGTGACGTGCGGGAGCTGTGACTGCTCGACCAGGTACTCCAACTGCTCGCGCATCAGCGTGCGGTTGCCGACCACCCGGCGCAGGGCCGCTTCGTCCAGGACGGACCACAGGCGCAGCGGGTTGTCCGGGGCGGTGATTCGTTCCTGCCGGCGCAGGCGCACCTGGACGCGCTTCTCGACCTCGGCGGCCGCGGTCTCCGGCAGCGCGCCCGCGATCAGCGCCTCCGCGTAGGTCCGGGTCTGCAGCAGACCGGGGACGACCTGCGGGTCGTACACCCGAAGGCTCGCCGCGTCCGTCTCCAGGCCGATGTAGACGCTGTACGGGATGTCGCCGAACGAATGCCACCAGCCCTGCTGGCGGGAGTCCTTGGCCATTTGCATCAGCGAGTCGACGATCCGGTGGTCCTCCACCTCGTAGACCCCGCACAGATCGCGGACGTCACGCTGGCTGATACTGCGCCGGCCGTTCTCCAGCCGGCTGATCTTCGACTGCGACACCAGCAGTCGCTCCGCCACTTCCTCGGCCGTCATGCCCTTGAGCTCGCGGAGCCTGCGCAGCTCCTGGCCCAGCCGGCGCCGCCTGACGGTGGGATTGACATTGGACGCCACGGGACGTGCACCTCCGGCTGCGTGCCTTGATTGCCACTTTGCGTATCTGCTGCTGAGCAGACTGCCACCAAGGTGCTTCTTACCGCTGGGAAACGGTGGATATACGGCGGGTACGCGCCAGTTCGGACGCGGTGGCGCCGGGTGGCGCGGCGTGAAGGCGCCGCGACGCACGGCCGCGCGGGGCGGTGAGGCCGCGTCGTCGTCCGGACGTACGGCCTCATTGCCCCGCGCGGTCCAGCGGCTCCCGTACCGGGTCCGGGGGGATGCGGTGCGGCGCTGATGTGCGTGGTGCGGTTGTGCGGCGGTTCTGGTGGTGCTGCTCGTGTCGTGGGACTGCGGCTCAGTGCGCCACGACACGCGTCATGGAACCGCGACGCGGTTGCATCGGAACACCGCGGGCGGGTTCCGGTGCGGCCCTGCCACCGGGGGCGGCCTGGCGGCCGGCCGATGATGCCGGGCTGCGGCGCGGCTGGGCCGCCACGCCGTTCTGGACGTCCATCACGGCGTGCGCCACGAGGCCGCCCATGGGGTCGTGCCTGATCAGATCCCGTAGCCGGGAGCGGGACGAGCGTCCCTCATTACCCGGATACAGGTGCTTGCCGAGGCCGACCGCGTGCGCCAGTGCGGCGAGCGCCGCGGTCCGCGGGTCCGGCGGGACGCCGGTGCGGATCGCGGAGTCCAGCCGGGCCCTGATCTCCCGGCTGATCTCGGTCTGACTCGCCTGGTAGCGAGTCGTCGGCAATACCCCGCACATCTGGCCCGCCACGGCATGCACCATGCCGCACCGCTCCAGATGCGAGAGATAGGTCTGGCGCAGCCCCAGTCGTGGCCCGCCAATCCAGTGGACTGCCCGCACCGGGGCGCCGCGCCTTCGCAGCAACTCCAACGCGCAGTCCAGAGTCGGATCTCCAGTCGGCCGTGGGGACACCACGGCGATACGATCCCCGTCAGGGGCTATCCGTCCGGCCAGCGCCAGCTCCACTAGCTGTGCTCCGGCCAGACCAAGGTCGAGCGACTGCGGCTGTGCGGTGGTACCCGTGGTCGGGTCCAACGCCAGCAGCAGAAGCTCCTCCGGAAGTGTTCTGCGGCTCCTGCCCATCCATGCCTCCCCGCGTGGATGAATGACAGGGTGACCCCTCTCACATTGGTCTGTCGAGAGCGCGTGACCGGAATGTAGTGGAACCGGCAGGTATGTCGTTCTCGTCTACCGCAGGGGTTAAGCCCGCACACAGGACACTGGTACATGGTTCGGACAGGGGTAGGGATGCTGTGTCCGGGCGGCGATTCACGGTTCGGTACGCGCACGGAAGGCTCCGTGCGGCGCATGGAGGAGGCATCGGTGGCGGGCGAGTCCCCCGACAGGTCGAAGAAGCGCGAGTCGTCGGCAGAACCGACGTCGGGGAGCGCGGGTCCGGTTCCCGAAGCCAGGAGCGAGGCCGCGGATCCGCGCCTCGCGGTGGCCCGGGACGCTGGGTCGTCCTCGTCCTCGTCGTCCGAGGCGCGCGGTGGGGTGGATACGGCGACGAAAGTCTTCTCCGTACGAGACCTCCCGAAGGATGTCCGGGATGCGGCCGGCGCCGCCGGTGACGCCGGTGAGGCCGAGGGTGACGGTGCCGCGGATTCCGCCGTGCCGGAGGACTCTTCGGGTGGGGACGAGGGGAACGCCGCGGACGCCGGTGAGGCCGAGGGTGACGGTGCCGCGGATTCCGCCGTGCCGGAGGACTCTTCGGGCGGGGACGAGGGGAACGCCGGGGACGCCGGCGGGGACGAGGCGAGCGCCGGGGACGCCGGCGGTGGCGAGGAGAGCGCCGGGGGTGACGACCGGCTGCGGGCGGCTGTGGCTGCCTGGGTGGCCACGGCGGACGATGAGCCGGCGGAAGGGGACGCGGAAGCCGAGGGTGACGGGGGTGAGACCGAAGGCGCGGTGACGTCCGAGGGCGCCGAGGACGCTGACGGAGGCGCGGCGACGTCTGAAGCCGCCGAGGACGCCGACGGAGACGTGGCGACATCCGAGGGCGCCGATGAGGGCACGGAGGGCGGTGACGAGGCTGCTGGTGGGGCTGAGGCGGCTGCCGAGGCCGACGCCGAGCCGGAGGCCGATGCTGAGCCGGACGCCGACGCTGAGACTGGCGTCGCCGCCTCCTCTGGCGACGTGGACGCCGCCGGTGATGCCGGGGCGGCTGACGCCGGGACCGAGGCCGGCAGTGAGGCCAAGGTCGCTTCCGGGGCGGGCGCCGAACTTGAGGGCGACGCGGACGCCGACGGTGATGCTGAGGCTGACGCGACGGCCAGGGCCGATGCGGAGGCTGACGCCGAGCCGGAGGCCGAGTCCGAGGGCGATGCGGATGCGAAGACTGAGGCCGACAGTGAAGCCGGGGTCGATTCGCAGGCTGACGCTGAGCCGGAGGGCGACGTCGATGCCGAGACGGGTGCCGATTCCGAGGGTGGTGCTGAGGCTGCCGCGGAGGGCAAGGTCGGCAGTGAGGCCGCGGCTGAGTCCGAGCCGGAGGCTGGCGCCGAGCCGGAGGCCGAGGCTGATTCCGAGTCTGAGGGCGACGTCGATGCCGAGACGCGTGCCGGTTCTGCGGATGAGGCGGATGCCGACGCTCACGCGGCGGCCGAGGCCGACGATGCGGCCGTGGCTGGCTCCGGCTCCGAGCCGAAGGCTGACGCCGAGCCTGAGGGTGACGCCGACGGTGAGGCCGCGGCTGACGCCGAGCCTGAGAGTGACGCCGGCAGTGAGGCCGCGGCTGACTCCGAGCCCGAGCCCGACGCCGACGTTGAGCCGGGTGCCGGAGCCGGGGATGGTGGCGTCGGCGCCGAGGGCTCTTCCAAGGCCGACAAGCGCCCCGTAGACCAGCCCACCGCTGTCTTCAAGGCCGTGCGGCCGTCCGCGCCCGCTGTTGATCAGCCGACGACCATGCTGAAGTTTGGCGGGGTGGCCAAGCCGGAGCCCAAGGACGCCGACCAGCCCGAAAAGGCCGACGAGGGCCCGTCCCGCAAGCCCGTGGCCGACGTCGAGCGGACCAGTCGGTTCGTCGCGCTCAAGCCGCTCGACGAGCCACGTCCCGCCGCGCCGGACGTCACCAGTGACGTGCCGCAGGTCGGGCCGGAGCGGACGACGCAGCAGCCGTTGCCGCCGAAACCGCCGCTGGATCTGCTGGCGGAGCTGACGAACACGCCGCCGCCTCCGCAGACGCCGCTGCGCACGGCGGCGCGGCGGGTCAAGATCTGGACGCCGTTGGTCCTGCTGCTGGTGATTGTCTTCGGGGTCGTGCAGAGTGTCCGCCCGCTCCCGACGCCCACTCTCGACCTCACCGCGAAGGACGCCTACACCTTCGAGGGCGGCAAAGTCGACATCCCGTGGCCTTCCGACGGGCAGGCCGCCCTCAACGTCCAGGGCATCGGCACCTTCGGCAGCTCCGGCGACCAGAAGCCCGTCCCCATCGCCAGCGTCGCCAAGGTCATGACGGCGTACGTGATCCTCAAGGACCACCCGCTCAAGAGCGGCGAGGACGGCCCGAAGATCAAGATCGACCAGACCGCACAGGATCAGTCCGACGCCGGCCAGGAGTCCACCGTCGACGTCACCGCGGGCGACTCGATCACCCAGCGCGAGGCGCTGGAAAGCATCCTCATCGCATCCGCGAACAATGTCGCCCGTCTCCTCGCCCGCTGGGACGCCGGCTCGGAGAAGGCGTTCGTGGAGAAGATGAACGCCGCCGCCGAGGACCTCGGCATGACCAACACGACGTACACCGACCCGTCCGGGCTCAACGACACCACTGTCAGCACCGCCGTGGACCAGGTGAAGCTCGCCGAGGCCGCCATGGAGGCACCCGCCTTCCGCGAGGTCGCCGCGATGATGTCGTACGACGACTACAAGGGCGTCAACCACTCGAACTGGAACCAGCTCGTCGGCAAGAACAACGTCGTCGGCATCAAGACCGGCACCACCACCTCCGCCCTCGGCAACCTCGTCTTCGCCGCCAAGAAGGACATCGGCGGCGAGACCCGCACCATCGTCGGCGCGGTCATCCGGCAGCCCGCCGGCGGCCCCGAGAACACCATCATCAGCGCCGCACTCGACGGCGGCGACAAGCTGATCCGCGCCGCCCAGGACGCCCTGCAGGCCGCGACGATCATCAAGAAGGGCGAGGTCGTCGGTTCCGTCGACGACGGCCTCGGCGGCCGCACCCCGGTCGTCGCCACCAAGGACGTCACCGCCGTCGGCTGGTCCAGCCTGAAGGTCAAGCTGGACTTCGCCGCCGACGCCGTACCGCATACCGCGAAGGCCGGCACCAAGGTCGGCACGCTCACCGTCGGCGACGGCAGCACAGCCGGTGCCGTGAAGGTGCCTGTCGCGCTGCAGACCGACCTCGGCGAACCGGGCTTCACGGACAAGCTCACGCGCGTCGCCTGATCCCGGGCGCGACGTTTTCCGCCGTCGCCCGCCGCTCGGCGCCCACCCGGGAGCCGAGCGGCGGGCCACGTGTTAGCGTCGCGAATCGGGGCAGCTCACCGCTCACGGGACGCGCCCGGAAAAGCCGCAGGGACGCGGCAGGCAACGCACGGGGAACGGGACGCGTCCTGAAGAGAACAGAAGACGGGACACGGGGAGTGCCTTCAGGTGGCCACTGCGGAGCCGAAACACGCAGACGACGCCGGTCCGGATCCGGGATCAGGCCCGCGAATACGCGTGCCCGCCCCACAGGCCGACACTGAGCACGATGGTGCGACGGCGGCGCTCAAGCGTGCCGTCCTGACCCTCCGTGAACGGTTCCTGCGCCACCCCGTCCTGTCCGTCGCCGCCCTCTCCGGCGCCCTGCACATCGTCTGGTTCTTCACGTTCGCGAACAGTGGCGGCGACCTCGCGGCACAGGACGCCTGGGCCGAGTTCGTCGGCCGGCACCCGGACTCCGCGTACAACCTCGCCTGGTACGGCGGTATGCACCCGGTCTCGTACAGCGTGGTGTCGCCGTATCTGATGTCCGTCTTCGGTGTCCGTACGTCGATGATGATCGCGGGGACGATCTCGGCCGGCCTGCTGACGCTGATCCTGCTGCGCAGCCGGTCCGTGAAGAACCCGCTGTGGGCCGCGCTCGCGGGGGTCTTCGCGTTTCTGTGCAACGCCGCGTCGGGGCGGGTGACCTTCGGTCTTGGCACGGTGTTCGCGCTGGGCGCGGTCGCGGTGGTGTTCTGCTGGCCGTACCGCTGGCGCTACAGACGCTGGGCGAAGGCGCTGTGCGCGGCCCCGCTGGCGGCGCTCGCCACGATGGCATCGCCGGTCGCGGGCCTGTTCGTCGGGCTGGTGGCCGTAGCCCTCTTCCTGCAGAAGCGCCGGCCGGGCGCCTGGGCGCTGGGGCTCGCGCCCGCGGCCGTGGTCGCCGTCTCCGCCTGGCTGTTCCCCTTCTCCGGCACCCAGCCCATGTCCGTCGGCTCGGCGTCGCTGCCGCTGCTGTACTCGGTGTTCGTCTACGCCGCCGTGCCGCGCGAGTGGAAGACCGTACGGATCACGGCCGCCGTGTACGGGCTCTCGGTCCTGCTGGTGTGGCTGATCAGCTCGCAGATCGGCTCCAACATCACCCGGCTGCCGATGCTGTTCGCGGGTGTGGCGCTGGTCGCCGCGCTGCCGTTCACAGTGCCGCGCACCCGCAAGTGGTACGCGCTCGTCGTGGTCACCGTCGGCTTCAACGCATGGATCGGCTTCAAGTCCGTGGACGACGTCGTGAACACGACCCCGACCGCCTCCTGGGCCCGCGAGCTGGCGCCGCTCGTCAACGAACTCCAGGAGGTCGGCGCCGAGAAGGGCCGCGTCGAGGTGGTCCCGGCCAGCTCCCACCGCGAGGCCTCCGCGCTCGCCCCGTACGTCAACCTGGCCCGCGGCTGGAACCGCCAGGCCGACATGGGACGCAACCCCCTCTTCTACGACGACACGCTCAACTCCGCGAACTACTACGAGTGGCTCAGGCGCTGGGCCGTCCACTTCGTCGTGCTGCCCAAGGGCAAGGCGGACGGCGACGGCGGTGAGCGCGAGCGGGAGCTGGTCCAGCGCGGCATGCCGTATCTGAAGCAGATCTGGGGCGATGCCAACTGGCAGCTGTTCCGCGTCACCGATCCGACGCCGCTCGCCGAGCCCAACGCCGTCGTCGAGCGCACCGAGCAGACCGAGCTGACCATGAAGGTCACCGTGCCCGGCCGCATCATCGTCCGCATCCCGTACTCGCCGTGGCTGAGCATCGTCGACGCCGAGGGCAAGAAGCTCGAGGCCCCGCAGGAGACGGACGCCTCCAAGGACCGCCCCGACGGCACCCCGAAGTCGTACGACAACGTCAACGGCTGCCTGATGGAGGCCGAGGAGGACGCGGACGGCGACAAGTGGACGGTCCTGCTGGCACCGAAGGCGGGCACCTACCGGCTGGGGGCGCCGTACGGGGTGCCGCGGGGGACGCCGTGTCCGGAGGAGCTGAGGTAGTCACGCGAACGGACCCGCGCGACGGACCCGCGTAACGGAAGGACAACGAGGCGAACGCGGGCCGGGGGCCGGGCGTCACAGGTGTGTATCGCTCGTCATGCCCTGGGGGACCCATGCGAACACACCTGACACGGATCATCGCGCTCGTCCTGTTCGCCGTCGTCGGTTGCGGCAGTGAGGCGGCCGGTGGGGCCGGTGGCAACAGCTCGGCGCCGGACACGAAGGAGCGCGCCGGACAGGTCGCCGAGGCCTGGGACGGGTCTGCGGCCGCCGAGGCGTACAGCAAGGGCTACTACCCGATGCAAGGCCCGGTCCAGCGGCCCGAGGGCGGCTGGCGCGACGCGGAGGACGAGGAGGCCTACGCCACCCAGAACTTCGCCCTGAGCGCCGAACTGCCCAGGACGCACAAGGGCGGCAAGGTGACATGGCAGAGCGGAGAGACGCTCACGCTGGACCTGATGGGCGCGCGGGAGGCGTACGAGACCCTGGCCGGCAACAGCGGCGAGGGACCGCGCCTCACCGTGACCGGGGCGGAGCTGGGCGAGATGACGCAGGCCACCAGCCGTGGTCCGGCGACCGTCCCGGCCTGGCTGTTCACGCTGGAGGGCTACGACACCCCGCTCAAACGGGTCGCCATCGGCCCGTCGAAGGTCCCCGAGCCGCCCATCGGTCCGGCCGCGGAGGGGGTCTCCGCTGATCTGTGGGATCTCGGCGGGGTGGTCGAGGTGGCCGGGGACGGCCGGTCGGTGACCGTCGTGGCCCACCATGGAGCCTGCGACGACGGGCCCGCCGTGGACGTACTCGAGACGGACGGCAGTGTGGTGCTGTCGGGGTACATGGTCGGGACGGACGACGGTCTGTGCCAGGACAGCCTGCACGCCCAGGAGAAGACGGTGGAACTGGACCGGCCGGTGGGCGACCGAGTTCTGCTGGACGCGTTCACCGGCCGGCCGCTCGGTCCTGCGAGGCACTGAGCCCTCAGCGATCTTTCGCGTCCACCTTTACCGGAAACGCGATGTCGCACACCGGATCCTCCGCCCCCGCCGCATCCCAGTCGGCGAAGTACACCTCACGGCAGGGGCCCGCGTGTTCCAGCCCTTCCTTCGCGATCCACTCCTCCACCGCCTCGAACGCGGCGATGATCTGGGGGTAGGCCACCTGCGCCTTGGTGATCCTGGTGTAGGCGAACCGCTGTGCGGGATCCACCCGGACCTTGGTCTCCCAGGTCCGCCCCTGTGCCTCGGCCCACGCCCGGGCCGCGGTCTCGTCGGCGACGGGGACGCAGGCCTCGGCGGGCCCGTCGCTCTCCATCGACACCTCGGAGTGGTACACGACGAAGGGCGGCGCCGTGATGCCCCCGCACTCCCGTGAGGCCGCCTCCAGGCGCCCCAGCGAGGCGCCGATCCACGCCGGCAGCTCGTCCGCCAGCGTGTGCCTGGTCTCGGTGATCACCACCTGCGCCGGTACGTCCACCGTCTCGACCTCGAACTTCCCGTACATCTCGGAGCTCCTCCCCGACAGCCGTCCACGGAGGTACTCGGCGAGCGTCCGCTGCCCCGACACCCGCGCCTCTACGTCCGCCCAGTACGCGGCGAGCAGTCGCGCGGCCTCGTCACCGTCGGCCGCCTCGACGATCTCGGCGATCCGGGCGAGCGGCATGTCCAGCTGCCGCAGCAGGGCCACGAGCCGGGCGTGTTCGGCCTGGTCGGCGCGGTAGTAGCGGTAGCCGCTGGCCTCGTCCACCTGGGCCGGGGTCAGCAGTCCGAGCCGGTCGTACAGCCGCAGGGCCTTCGCCGAAAGGCGGGCCTTGGCGGCGAACGCCCCGATGGTGAGCAGTTCGTCGTCCACCACGTCATCCTCCGTCACCGGGCGCCTTCCGCCCGGTGACATGGACGCTCACCCTTGCCCCTGGGGCAAGGTCAAGGAGCTGCTGGGCGGGTCGGTCGTTGGCGGCGGAAGGAAGCCGCCGGTTATCGAAGGAAGAAGTTGAGAAGAGCGTCGGTGCGCTTGCTGAAGGGGGCATAGAGGAGGCGGGCGGCGTTCCAACGGCCTTGCACGTAGATGCCCTTGGGGTGGCTGAGCGTCCTAAAGCCCTCGATGCCGTGGTACTGGCCCATGCCGCTCGCGCCGACGCCGCCGAAGGGGAGGTCGTCCTGGCCGACGTGCATGATGGTGCCGTTGACGGTGACATTGCCGGAGGTCGTGCGGTCCAGGACCCTGCGCCGGTCCGTGTCGTTGCTGCCGAAGTAGTAGAGCGCGAGCGGTCGTGGGCGTGCGTTGACGTAGTCGATGGCGTCGTCGATGTCGCGGTAGGGGAAGACCGGGAGGATGGGGCCGAAGATCTCCTCGTGGGCGATGCGCATCTCGTCGGTGACGCCGAGTACGACGGTCGGTGCGAGGGTGTGCGGGCGGTTCCCGGCCTCGCCCGGCCGGTGACCGACCTCGATGATCCGTGCCCCGTGGCTGCGGGCGTCTTCGATCAGGTCGGTGAGGATCGCGTACTGCTTGTCGTTGACGATCGAGGTGTAGTCCTCGCTGTTCGGGCCGTCGGGGTAGGCGGCCTTCACGAGTCGGTCGTAGCTGTCGATGAAGGCGTCGATCTCGGATTCGTGCACCAGGGCGTAGTCGGGGGCTATGCAGGTCTGACCGCCGCTGAGGAGCTTGCCGAAGACGATGTCGGACACGGTCCGGTCGGTTACGTGTCCCTTGGCGACGATGGTCGGGGACTTGCCGCCCAACTCCAGCGTCACGGGGACGAGGTTCTCGCTCGCCGCCCTCATGACGGCCCGTCCGACCTCGGTGCTTCCGGTGAAGACGAGATGGTCGAAGGGCAAGGAGGAGAACGCGCTGCCGTCGCCGCTGACCATCGTGACCTGCTCCTGCGGGAAGAGTTCGCTGAGCATCGACGCGAGCACGGTGTTCGTCGCCGGGGTGAACTTCGATGGTTTGAGCATGACGCGGTTGCCGGCGGCGATCGCGGTGACGACCGGCATCAGGGAGAGGTTGACGGGATAGTTCCACGGTGAGATGACCCCGACCACGCCGAGCGGCTGGTACTCGATGCGGTTGGTGCCGAAACGCATGGGCCAGGCGGTGTGACGGCCGGTCGGGCGCATGAACCGGCGGAGATGGTGGTCCAGGTAGTCGATGCCCTGGACGACGCCTCCGAGTTCCATCATCGCGGTCTCGTGGCGCGAGCGGTTTCCGAAGTCGGTGCTGATGGCCTCCTCGATGGCGCTCCGCCGGGCGATCAGTGCCGCTTTGAACCTGCGCAGATCGCTGCGCCGCGCCGCCAGTGAGGGCGCTCCGTCGCGGAGATAAGCAGCGCGCTGAACAGCGAGGATACGACCGAAGCGCTCCGCGTCCGTGGGCTGTGAGGTGGCTTCCGTGATGGTCATGATCTTGTTTCCTTACTGTGGCTGGGCCGGTGAGGGCGACGGAGGAGCAGTGCCGGTCAGCGGCGGGCCATCCGGCCCATGAACCGGACGATCAGGCGGCGCGGCAGGAACTTGCTCGCGAGGGCCAGCGGGCGGCCGTTGGTGATCACCGACGGGGGCGCGGAGCGGCGGTCGAGCGTGTCGAGGGCGGTCCTGACGACGTGGTCCGGGGTGACTCGCCGCGTGCCGTAGTCGGCCGACTGGCTGCCGGCGACGTCGTAGAACTCGGTCTTCGTGGCGCCGGGGCATACGGCGAGGACGTGTAGGCCAGTGCCGCGGCTCTCCTCCCACAGCGATTCGGTGAAGCTGAGGACGAAGGCCTTGGTGGCGCCGTAGACGCTCAGGTACGGGGTCGGCTGGAAGCCCAGCAGGCTCGCGACGTTGATCAGGATGCCGTTGTCTGCGGAGGTCAGCGGGCCGATGTAGGCGCGGCTGAGGTCGACCAGCGCGCTGACGTTCAGCGCGATCATGCTCTGCAGGCGGTCCGGGTCCTCGTCGGTGAGGGCGTTGTGGGTGGCGAAGCCGGCGTTGTTGACGAGGCCGGTGGCGTGGATGCCGCGGGATTCGAGTTCGGCGCGCAGGGTGCGGCCGGCGTCGGGTTGGCCGAGGTCGCGGGCGATGACGGTCACCGTGACGCCGTGGGTGCGGGTGAGTTCGTCGGCCAGGTCCCCCAGCCGGTCCGCGCGGCGGGCGACGAGTACGAGGTTCGCGCCGCGGGCGGCCAGTTGCCGTGCGAACTCCGCGCCGAGGCCGGAGCTGGCGCCGGTGACGATGACGGTCTGGCGGCGATAGTCGATTTTGCTCATGGCTTCACTCTACGCATGCTTTTGCACTGAGTGCAAGATACTGCATCTCGCGAAGAGATGTACCATCGGTGCATGGCTCAGAAACCGGCACCCCTTCGTGAGCAGACCCGCTCGATGGTTCGCGCGCTCCTCGCCAAAACCGCCCTCGAACTGTTCGCCGCCAAGGGGTACGACGACACGACACTCGACGAGATCGCTGCCGCGGCGGGTGTCTCCAAGCGGACCCTGTTCAACTACTTCCGCAGCAAGGAAGACCTCGCCCTCAACGGCCTTGCCGAGCAGGGTGAATTGATCGCCGCGCGGCTCGCCGAGCGCCCGGCCGACGAGGACCCGTGGACGTCGCTGCGTGCGGCGTTCCAGGCGCTCGAGGAGATGGAGACCACCGCCGAGCGGCGGCTCGAGCTGGTCACCCTGCTGTTCGGCAATGAATCCCTGCGCGCCGGCCACGCCGAGAAGCAGGCGCGCTGGCAGGACCTGTTCGCGCCGCTGATCGAGCCGCGACTGCCCGACTCCGACCACCGTGCCCTGCAGGCGCGCGCGATCGCCGCCGCGGCGATCACCTGCCTCCAGGCAGCAGTAGAAGAGTGGATGCGCCTGGGCGGAGAGGTCGACCAGCTCGACCTCTACGACGCGGCAGTGCAGGCCATCCGCCGCCCGGCCTCACAACCAGAGAAGAAGACGACATGAGCAAGCGCCTGCCCCCCGCCGACCTGCCGAACATGGCCGCCGCCCTCCGCGCCGAACGCGCCGAGATGCTGAACTTCACCAGCGGCCTCACCGACGACGAATGGACCGCGCCCAGCGCCGCGGCCGGATGGCGCATCGCCGACGTCGTCGCCCACATCGGTGCCACGGCCCGGAGCTTCTACATGCCCTCCGGAATACGCACGACCTTCGCCGCCAGCCTGGAACAGGCCAACGAAGACCCCGTCGGCCGACGGCGGAACTGGAGCCGCGCCAAGGTGATGGCCGAGTACGAGGGCGCCAGCCGACGAGCCACCACGATCCTCGACGTGGTCAGACGCACGCCCGCCGCCCGAGTGCGGGTACCGCTGGCCGAACTCGGTCGCTTCCCCCTGGGTCTGCTGATGGCCGGCGCCCTCGTCTTCGACCACCACACCCACCTGCGCCACGACATGGCCCCGGCGCTCGGCCGGCCCGCGCCGCCCACCGACGCGGACAGGATGCGCGCGGTCCTGACGTGGATGATCGCCGTACTGAGCAATCAGGTCGCGCAGGCGCCGGTCGCCGGGCTGGACGCCCGCGTCGCACTGACCCTCACCGGCCCCGGCGGCGGGACCTGGTGGTTCGACGAGGCAGGCGGCCTGGCTCCGTCCGACGGCAAGGTGGCCGCGCATGTCACCGCCCCCGCGCTGACCTTCCCCGACTGGGGCACGCAGCGGTCGTCCTGGCGTGACAGCGACGTGACGGTCACCGGCGACGCCGAACTCGCCGCCCGCTTCCTCGACGTCGTCAACGTCATCTGACCGGGGCGGCCCGGGATTTGCTGGCCTCGTCCTCGTCCTCCTCACCGGGCACCGTCCGCCCGGTGACAAGGACGCTCACCCTTGCCCCACAGGCAAGGTCAAGGGCAAGAAGCCGCTAGGCCAGCTGGGCCTCCACCGCCGCCACGATCTCCGCCGACTCCGGCTCGGTCTGCGGTGAGAAGCGGGCGACGACCTCGCCGTCGCGGCCGATCAGGAACTTCTCGAAGTTCCAGCGGATGTCGCCGGCGTGGCCCTCGGCGTCGGCGAAGCCGGTGAGGCGCTCGTACAGCGCGTGCCGGTCGTCCCCGTTGACCTCGACCTTCTCGGTCATCGGGAAGGTCACGCCGTACGTCGCCGAGCAGAACTCGGCGATCTCCTCGGAGCTGCCGGGCTCCTGGCCCATGAACTGGTTGCAGGGCACGCCGAGCACGGTGAAGCCCTGCGCGGCGTAACGCTCCTGGAGCCGCTCCAGGCCCGCGTACTGCGGGGTCAGCCCGCACTTGGAGGCCACGTTCACGATGAGGACGGCCTTGCCCTTGTACTGGCCGAGGTCCGCCGCACCGCCCTGGAGCGCAGCGATGTCGACGTCGAGTACGGAATTGCCGGTGGTGTCAGTAGTCATGAGCGGATGCTAACCGCGACAGGTGTCGGCACCGTTCTGAGCGTCGACGAGAACCTGCCCCGCCGCCGTCCGCGAGTACAGCACCGACCGGCCCGCCCTACGCCGTTCCACCAGCCCCGCGTCCAGCAGGATCTTCACATGGCGGCCGACCGAGCCGAGGCCCTGGCCGGTCAGGGCGACGAGCTGGGTCGTGCTCAGCGGGGAGTCGAGCAGGACGAGCAGGGCGGCCCGCGCGGTGCCGAGCAGCGCGCCGAGGCTCGCGGGCGGAGGTCTGTCCGATACGTCGGCCAGGGCGCCCCTGCACGGGTAGATCACCGCGTATCGGCGCTCGGGTTCCGCCCAGGACACCCAGCCCGCCTTCGGAGTCACCGGCACGAACACCAGCTCCGCGCCGGAGATCTCGCGGGGCGGATATTCGTGCAGGTTGACCTGGAACCGGCTGTCGCCGAGCCAGCGTGTCCCGGGCCGCAGCCCATCCAGTACGGCCGCCCAGCCGCCCCGGCTCACCTGCGCGAGCCGGGCGATCACGTCGGCCTCCAGGATGCGCCGTCGCCGGGGCCAGTACGGCCGTACGGTCTCGGTCCAGACGTAGGACAGGAGGTCGGCCGCGCGGTCGGGGAGGTCGTCGCGGTCGAGGGCGGTGGGGAGGGGGCCGGCGAGGGAGACCTTCAGGTGCGCGCGGGCGTCCTCCGGGCGGGCCGCGCGGACGCGGGCGAGGCCCTCCTCGAAGGTCTCGCCGTCGCGTGGAGTGGGGGTGAGGAAGTCGGCGATCCAGCTGCGGCCGAGTCCGGAGCGGACGAGGAGAGCGGTGACGGGGTCTATGTCCAAGTGCTGCTGGTAGGCGGGGAGATGGGCTTGCAGCCAGGCACGCTCGCCGGGGTGCGCGGCCGTGCCCGCGTGCAGCAGCTTCAGGCTCGCGAAGGTCTCGGCGAGCGGGGAGAGGACGAAGCGGCTGCGGGCGAGGGTGTCGGCGTTGATCTGCCACCAGCCCATGGACGTACGCCACCTTTCGCTTCTGCGCGAAACAATAACTCCCGCGACCGTGGGCGCCCGAGACTCCGCGCATGACCAAAAGCGTGACCGACGGCGTGACCGACGGCGTGACCCACGGCTACAAGTCCCTGTTCCGGACACCGGAGTTCACTCCGCTCTTCCTCACCTCCGCGGCGAGCGTCGCCGCGCAGACGATGGCCGGGCTGGCGCTCGGCACGCTCGTCTACCGGGCGACCGCGTCACCGCTGCTGTCGGCGGTGAGCATGTTCGGTCCGTCGCTGGCACAGATGGTGGGCGCGACGCTGCTGATGTCGGGCGCGGACCGGCTGCCGCCGAGGGCGACGCTGGCGGGTATCTCGGTCGCCTTAGGGGCCGCTACGGCCGTGCTGGCCGCGCCCGGACTGCCGATCTGGGCGGTCTTCGTCGTCGTCCTGGCGCAGGGGCTGGTCGCGTCGCTCGGCGGGGGAGTGCGGTGGGGGCTGCTGAACGAGGTGGTGGCCAAGGGCGGGTTCATGCTGGGGCGTTCGGTCTTCAACATGATGAGCGGGCTCGTGCAGATCACCGGATACGCGGTGGGCGGCGCGCTGCTGGCGGTCCTGTCCCCGGGCACAGTCCTGCTGCTCGCGGCGGTGCTGCACGGCACGGCCGCGCTCGGCCTCCGGCTCGGCCTGACGGCCCGCCCACCGCGCGCGTCGGGCCGCCCGTCGGTGACGGCGACCTGGCGCGCGAACGCCCTGCTGTGGTCGTCCCGCCCACGCCGGTACGTCTTTCTCGCCCTCTGGATCCCCAACGGTCTGGTGGTCGGCTGCGAGTCGCTGTACGTCTCCTACGCCCCCGCCGACGCGGGCACCTTGTTCGCCTGTGCGGCGCTGGGGATGTTCGTCGGGGACGTGACGGTGGGCCGGTTGCTGCCGCGGAGGGTGCGCGGACGGCTCGGCGTACCGCTGCTGGTCCTGCTGGCGACCCCGTACGCCTTCTTCTTCCTCCACCCGCCACTCCCGCTCGCCGCGGTCGCGGTCACCCTCGCGTCGGTCGGGTTCGGCGCGAGCCTGGTGCAGCAGGAGCGGTTGATGTCCCTCACCCCGGACGAACTCGCGGGCCAAGCCCTGGGCTTGCACTCCTCCGGAATGCTCACGATGCAGGGCGTGAGCGCGGCACTGGCGGGGTCCGTGGCCCAACTGACCTCGCCGGCAACCGCGATGACCGTCATGGCGCTGGTGTCGCTCGGGGTGACGGCGGCGCTGGCACCCGGGTTGTGGCAGACGCGTGAGCCCTACGGCTTGCGCCCCACGCCGCAGTAGGCGTCGACGGCGACCGGGTCGCCGTACTCCGGGCGCCACTCGGTGACCTGGACGACGCCGGGCTCCACGAGTTCGAGGCCGTCGAAGTATCCGGTGATCTCCTCGACGCTGCGTACGTGGTACGGCACCGCGCCGCTCGCGTTGTAGGCCTCCGACGCGGCGATCATGCCCTCGCTGGTGGCGGTGCTGTCGCTGATCACGAGGTAGCTGCCTGGCGGCAGGCCCGCCATGAGCTCACGTACCAGCCCGCGCGCCTGCTCGTACTCGGCGACGTGGCCGAGGGTGTTGAGGATCATCAGGGCGACCGGCTGAGAGAAGTCGAGGGTGCCGGTGGCGGCTTCCAGGATGCCCTTCGGGTCGTACAGGTCGGCGTCGAGATACGCGGTCCTGCCCTCGGGTGTGCTCGTGAGCAGGGCGTTGGCGTGGGTCAGCACGATCGGGTCGTTGTCGACATACACGATCCGGGCGTCCGGTGCCACGCGCTGGGCCACCTCGTGCGTGTTGTCGGCGGTCGGCAGACCGGTGCCGACGTCCAGGAACTGCCGTATGCCCTGCTCACCGGCGAGGTGGCGGACGGCACGCCCCAGGAAGTGCCGGCTGGTGACCGCCACGTCGACCAGGCCGGGGAAGATCTCCTTGATGTGGTCCCCGATCTCGCGGTCGACCGGGTAGTGGTCCTTGCCGCCGACGAAGTAGTTCCAGAAGCGGGCCGAGTGCGGCTTGGTCGTGGGGTCCGACGACACGGGAGACCCTCCTCCTCGGGAGTGCGGGTGATCGGTGCGGTGATCGAGTCACCAACTTAGGTCAACTCGGCGCGTATGCGGGGGTGTTCGAGAAAGCGCTTGCGCGATGTCTTGACGTGTCCCTGCCCTAGTGGGTTCATGGGAGCGCTCCCACATCTCTATCGATGCTCACGTTGCTCACGCTCATTCATTCCTCTGGAGCCTCTGGAGTCGCAGTGAGAACTACGAGAAGCAGCATGAAGAGCGCAAAGAGTCCCGTCACCGCGTTACTGGCCCTCCTGGCCCTCCTCGTGGGCCTGTTGGCCCTCGGCACGGCCCCCGCCCACGCGGAGCCGCCCGGCGCCCGGGCCACCGGCCTCCACATCAGCGACGGCCGTCTGCTCGAAGGCAACGGCAACGACTTCGTCATGCGCGGCGTGAACCACGCCCACACCTGGTACCCCGGCGAGACGCAGTCCCTGGCGGACATCAAGGCGTTCGGCGCCAACACCGTCCGGGTCGTCCTCTCCAACGGCCACCGCTGGACGCGCAACAGCGCCGAGGACGTGGCCGCGGTCGTCGCGGACTGCAAGGCCAACCGGCTGATCTGCGTGCTGGAGGTGCACGACACCACCGGCTACGGCGAGGAGGCCGCGGCCGCCACGCTGGACTCGGCGGCCGACTACTGGATCGGCCTCAAGGACGTCCTGGCCGGCCAGGAGAACTACGTCATCGTCAACATCGGCAACGAGCCCTGGGGCAACACGAACCCCGCCGGCTGGACCGCCCCGACCGTCGCCGCCGTACAGAAGCTGCGGTCGGCCGGATTCGAGCACACGATCATGGTGGACGCGCCCAACTGGGGCCAGGACTGGCAGGGCGTGATGCGGGCGAACGCCCGGACCGTGTACGACGCCGACCCCACCGGCAACCTGATCTTCTCCATCCACATGTACAGCGTCTTCGACACGGCACAGGAGATCACCGACTACCTGAACGCCTTCGTGACGGCCCGACTGCCCATCCTGATAGGCGAGTTCGGCGGTCCTCCCGACCAGTACGGCGACCCCGACGAGGACACGATGATGGCGGCGGCCGAGCAGCTCGACCTCGGCTACCTGGCCTGGTCCTGGAGCGGCAACACCGACCCGATCCTCGACCTGGCGATCGACTTCGACCCGGGCCGGCTCAGCTCCTGGGGCCAGCGCATCTTCAACGGCCCGAACGGCATCGTCCAGACGTCGAAGGAGGCCACGATCTTCGGCGGCACGGGGGCGGACACCCAGGCCCCGACGGCCCCCGGCACACCGACGGCGTCCTCCGTGACCGCCACGTCGGCCACCCTCACCTGGCCCGCCGCCACGGACAACGTGGCCGTCACCGCGTACGACGTGATCCGGGTCCAGGGGATGTCCGATCTGCCGGTCGCCGCTTCGAGTACGAACACCGTCACCCTCACCGGCCTCACCCCCGACACGACGTACACCTTCGCCGTCCACGCCCGCGACGCCGCCGGCAACCGCTCGGCACGCTCGGCGACGGTGAGCGTCACGACGGACGAGGCGGCGGGGGTGGGCTGCTCGGTGGGCTACCGGGCGGTGCACGAGTGGACGGGCGGCTTCCAGGGCGAGATCGTGATCCGCAACACCGGCACGACGCCGCTCACCGGGTGGAGCCTGGCCTTCACCTTCGCCGACGGACAGACCGTCACCAACATGTGGGGCGGGACGGCGACCCAGAACGCGGGCACGGTGACGGTATCGCCCGCGTCGTACACGTCCACCATCCCGGCGGCGGGCTCGGTGACGGTCGGGTTCACGGGGAGCAAGGGAGCCACGAACACGGCACCGACGTCCTTCAGGCTCAACGGGGCGGTCTGCGCAAGCGCGTGAACTGTCTACTCGTCGTCCCCGACACGCACGACCGCCAGCGTGATGTTGTCGGGGCCGCCGGCCTCGATGGCGGTCTTCCAGAGTTCGAACGCGGCCCGTCCGTCGTCGTGTTCGCGCATCACCTTGTCGAGGACGTCGGTCGGTACCGGGTCGGTCAGACCGTCCGTGCAGATGAGGTAGCGGTCGCCGGGGGACAGGGGCAGGGACGTCACATGGGGGCGGACGGGGCGGTAGGTCGGGCTGCCGCCCAGGCACTGGGTGACGAGGGAGGTGGTGCGCTGCCCGGGTTCGAGCGGCCCACTGTCGTCGACGCTCACCTGACGCAGCCCGTCGGGGGAGGCGGCGAAGACGCGGCTGTCGCCCACGTTGAACACGAGCAGCGCATCGGGCTGTACGACGGCGCCGGCCACCGTCGTTCCCATCGTGGCGAGTTCGCCGCCCGCGTCGCCGCCGGCCGCTTCGTACACGGCGCGGTTGCAGGTGCTCAGGGCGCTGCGTACGGCGTCCTCGTCGCTCAGTGCCGCACCGACCGCCGCGAGTTGGCGTGCGACCAGGGCGCTGGCCACCTCACCGCCGGGATGCCCGCCGAGTCCGTCGGCGACGGCGACGACGAGCGGTGTGCCCAGCGGGAAGGCCAGGGTCTGCGGGTTCTCGGTGACGGTGGCGCACAGGGTCCACGGGCCGACGACGAGACTGTCCTCGTTGCGGTCCCTGAGCAGCCCCGGATGACTCAGCGCACTCACGGCGACGTACGGCATACGACACCATCACCGCCCACCGCGTCCACCGCTGTCCTGTCGTTCACTGCTCCCTTTCCACGTACTCCTTGAAGGACTCCAGATCACCGCGGACGAGCCGCTCGATCGCGTTCGCCTGCGCGAATCCCTTCGGCCCGCCGAAGATCTCCCTGATGGTGCCGGGGTCGTACTCGAGTCGCGCCTGGACCCGGGTGTGGTTCTGGTCGGTCGGCTGCAGCGAGAAGGAGCCCGTCAGCTCCGCGGCACCCGTGGTGTGCCACTCCATCACACGTTCGTCGCCGTGGTCGGAGACTTCGGCCGCGAACTCCCGTGCCCGTCCGCCGGCTTCGACGTCCAGATGCGCCCGCCCCCGCGCCTCCGGACGGGCGCCCCGCACTCCCGCCACGAAGCGCGGATAGTCCTCCACCCGGTGCAGTCTGTCCCAGGCCCTGTCCACCGGGACTGCGACATCGATGTGCTCTTCGAGGGTGCTCATGGCCCACCTCCGGGTTCGGCTCATGACGCACGGTCCTATGTGTCCTGTGCTTCCAGTGTGCGCCCGGTTCGGGGCCGTCCGGGTGCTTCCTCGCCGGCTCGCGGATCACGGCGCGTCGCTGGTTTCTATCACCATTTTTCATATTAACCTCCCGTAACTGTAGGAAGTCGATCTGTCGCGGATCGCACACACCAGCACCACACCTCACTTCCGGAGATGACATGCACAAGCTTCACAAGGCTGCCGTCGTGGTCGTCGCTCTCGGCAGCGTCGGGATCCTGAGCGCCGGCACCGCCTCCGCCAACGACGGGCACGGCGGCAAGAGCGTCATGCAGAGCTCGCACTGCAAGTCGCACGACCTGAACGTCGACGTCCTCGGCCAGGTCGGCATCCTCAACGGCGTCCTGGGCAACGCGCTCAACGGCGAGGGCAAGGCGGGAAGCCAGGACACCCACGTGGGCTCGACCATGGGCTGCAACAACAGCGCCTTCTAAGGCCGCGCCTCTTCGGTGAGTACGGGGGCACTCGAAGCCCCAGGGGCCCGATCCGCTTTCTGGATCGGGCCCCTTAGCCGTGCCGCGCCCAGGGGTGCCGTGGTCAGCACTCCCCCGGGGAGGCGACCGCGGACAGCCCGCCGGTGAACGCCCCGACGGCGAGCGCGGCGATGGTGTCCGGCTCCACGGCGGCACCGTCCTCGCCGACGCCTTCAGGGAGCGTCAGCCAGTGAGCGACCACCGCGTCCACGTACCCGAGACAGCCACGGACCGCGAGGGCGGTGACGGGGGCGGGGGTGGTGGTGGCGGGGGCGGACCCGTCACCGCCCCCGCCCTCGCCCGCGTCGTCCACGGACGCGAGGTCCGCCAGGATCTGTGCGGCCACCTCGTCCCGCAACCGTTCGAACGCGGCGGCGGCCTCCGGCAGGGCGGCCTCGTGGCCCCCGCGCAGCAGGGAGAGAACCCCGGCCCGGTGGGCGCGCGCGTACTCCGCGTAGAAGCGCACGCCTGCCGCGAACCGCTGCGGCGACGGCGGCCCGGGCAGCGCCCGCAGCCCGTGCCGGATGCTGTCCGCGGCGGTCTCGATGACGGCCAGGTACAGCGCCCGCTTGCTGCCGTAGTAGAAGACGACCAGTGGAGACGAGACCTCGGCCGCGTGGGCGACGTCGGCGACCGAGACGCCGGCGTACGGACGGTCGCTGAACAGCTCGCGGGCCGCGTGCAGGATCGCCTCCCGGCGCTCCCGCGGCTCCAGGCGCCGCCGCGTCGTCGCGCCCGGCTCGCGTGCCGGGGCGGCCGTCCCCTCGCCTCCGTGCCCGTCCCGGTTTCCACTGTGCGGCATTCGCCCGAACCCGTTCTGTGTCCGCCAAGGCTGTCGCTAGAGTCCTGTACACAGGCTGTTGAACGCGCGTTCAACCGTTCGACCGTGAAGGCGAGCCGAGTGCCGATGAGTACCGCACCCCTCCACACCGCACCTGTCCACCCCGCACCCGTCCAGACCGTCTGGTGGCAGTTGCACCCCCTGACCTTCCTCGGCGCCGAACCGCGGGCGCTCCCCGCCGACGCCCCCTGCGCGCACCGGCTCGGCAGGCTCGAACCCTGGCTCGACTACCTGGTCGAACTCGGCTGCGACGGACTGGCGCTGGGCCCGGTCTTCGCCTCCTCCACCCACGGCTACGACACGGTCGACCACTTCCGCGTCGACCCGCGCCTGGGTACCGACGAGGACTTCGACCGGCTCGTCGCCGCCTGCCGGCAGCGCGGGGTGAAGCTGCTGCTGGACGGCGTCTTCAACCACGTGAGCCGGGACTTCGGCCCCTTCCGGGACGTACGGGCGCACGGTGCCGCGTCCGCCTACGCCTCCTGGTTCCGGATCGACTGGTCGGTCGACGGCCCGGACGGCTTCGGCTACGCCGACTTCGAGGGCCACCGCCACCTGGTGGCCCTCGACCACGCCGAGCCCGCCGTCCAGGACCACGTCCGCCGGGTGATGGACCACTGGCTGCGGCGCGGCGCGCACGGCTGGCGCCTCGACGCCGCCTACGCCGTGCCGTCGTCCTTCTGGCGGGACGTCATCGGCCCCGTGCGCGCGGACCATCCGGACGCGTGGTTCCTCGGCGAGGTGATCCACGGCGACTACACCGCGGCCGTCAGCGACGGCGGGCTCGACTCGGTGACGCAGTACGAGCTGTGGAAGGCCCTGTGGAGCTCCCTCAACGACCACAACTTCTTCGAACTGGCCTGGACGCTGGACCGGCACAACGGCCTCGCCGCGCTCTTCCAGCCGCTCACCTTCGTCGGCAACCACGACGTCACCCGCATGGCCAGCAGGCTCGACGACCCGCGCCACCTCGCCCACGCCCTGGCCGTGCTGTTCACCGTCGCCGGGACGCCGAGCGTCTACGCGGGTGACGAACAGGCCTTCCGCGGCGTCAAGTACGAGCGGGAGGACGGCGACGCGGAGATCCGGCCGGCCTTCCCCGACAGCCCCTCCGGGCTCGCGCCCCACGGCCGGCCCGTGTACCGGCTGCACCAGAACCTGATCGGGCTGCGGCGGCGCCACCCCTGGCTGGTCCGGGCCCGTACCGAGGTGCTGCACCTGGACAACCAGGCATTCGCCTACCGGGCCGTCGACCCCGAGAGCGGCGCGCGGCTCGCCGTGCTGCTCAACATCTCCGACTCCCCGGTGGACTTCCCGTCCGTCGACGCCTCCGCCGAACGACTGCTCGCCGGCGCCCCGTACGACGACGCTGCCGACGCCGGCCCGACGCACCGGGTCGCCCCGCACGCCTGGGCCGTACTCGAGCTCCCGTCGTCAGGCGACCTCCGCGCTCACTGAAGGGGAACAAAGTGATAACAGCAGGCAACGGGAAGGGGGCTGGTGAGGTCTAGTCCGCCATGAAGATCTCTTTCCTGATCCACAACGCCTATGGCATCGGAGGCACGATCACCACGACCTTCAATCTGGCCCAGGCGCTGGCCGCGCGGCACGATGTGGAGGTCGTCTCGGTGTTGCGGCACAGGGAACGTCCCAACTTCGCCCTGGACCCGAGGGTTTCCCTGCGGCCACTGGTGGACTTGCGGGAGGAGAAGGAACATCCACTTCATCTGAGACCCGCGAGAGTGTTCCCGGCGTCCGAGTACCGCTACCGGCAGTACAGCGAGTTGACGGATC
This sequence comes from Streptomyces sp. NBC_00457, assembly GCF_036014015.1. NCBI lineage: Bacteria > Bacillati > Actinomycetota > Actinomycetes > Kitasatosporales > Streptomycetaceae > Streptomyces > Streptomyces sp. NBC_00457. The sequence goes on from NZ_CP107905.1 coordinate 6,273,268, forward strand.
AGCGGATCGGTGAGTGGCTGAACGCGACCGACGCCGACGTGGTCATCGGCACTCGACCGGGGCTCAACGTACATCTCGCGTCGCAGGCCCCGCGCCATGTCGTCCGCGTCGGGCAGGAGCACCTCACGCTCGACAACCACTCACCGTGGCTGCGCACCACGTTGCGCCGGGCCTACCGCCGTCTCGATGTGCTCACCACGGTCACGGAGGCGGACGCTGCCGCGTACCGGCGCAAGATGCGGTTGCCGGGCGTCAGAGTGGAGGTGCTTCCCAACAGCGTTCCCGATCCGGTGCTGCCTGCCGCGGACGGCACCGCGAAAGTGGTGGTCGCGGCCGGGCGGCTGGTTCCGGTGAAGCGTTACGACCTGCTCGTCGAGGCGTTCGCCCGGGTCGCCGCCGAGCACCCGGACTGGCAGCTGCGGATTTACGGAAAAGGGGAGGAACAGGCCCGGCTGCGGCAGCTCATCCAGAGCCTGGGCCTGTGCGACAACGTCTTTCTGATGGGTGCGGCCGCGCCCATGGAGGCGGAGTGGGTCAAGGGCTCGATCGGCGCGGCCGCGTCCAACTTCGAGCCGTTCGGCATGACCCTGGTCGAGGCGATGCGCTGCGGACTGCCCGTGGTGAGCACCGACTGCCCGTACGGACCGGGCGAGATCATCAAGGACGGGGTCGACGGCAGGCTGGTGCCGGTCGGGGACCGAGACGCGCTGGGCGACGCTCTGCTGGAACTCGTCGGTGACGACGAGCGGCGCCGGCGGATGGGCCGTACGGCCATGGAGAACGCGCGACGCTTCGCCCCGGCCCCCGTCGTGGAGCAGGCCGAGCGCCTGATCGGCGAGGCGAGAAGGGCCGGGCGGCCGGTCGCACCGGAACCCGGCCGGATACATCGCGCCCTGATCAGCCGGGGCTTCGGCGCGCGCGACGCCGCCCATGCCGCGGCCGGCAGTGCGCTGCGCACGGTACGGAGGGGACGGCGATGAACAGGGAACCGGGCACGACACAGGACGCACAGCTCCGTGCCGACTGCACGGCCGAAGTGGATGGCCGAATCACCTTCCACCTTCCACCACTTGGGAAACCGGACTCCCAGTCGGCCCAGTCGGCCCAGTTGCTGCTGCGGCTGCGTCCCAAGAAGGGACAGCCCGAGGAGACCCTTCGTGTCCTCGATGTCGAAGCGGTGGGCGACGGCGGCCGTCGCGCCATCCTGGAGTCGCGGCCCTCTCTCGCCGAGGGACGGTGGGACGTGTACCTGCTCCCCGAACCGGGAGCGCCGCGACAGCGGCTCCGCCCCGGTCTGCGGGACCTGCGAGCCCTCGTCGACGGACACACCCGTGACTGGCCGTCGCCGGTGGCGGTGCGGGTTCCGTACACCACCAAGGACGGCTATCTCGCGGTACGGGCCTGGCTGCGCACCGCCCATGCCGAGGTCGAGGGCATCGAGGTGACGGACCGGTCGATGACGGTCAGGGGGCGGCTGCATGGCGCCACGCTCTCCGCGGGAGCCGTCGTACGTCTGCGTGCCAGGGGTCCCAAGGGCGCTGTACGGACCCGGGAGCCACAGGTCGAGAATGCCGGCCGGCGCTTCTCCTTCACCGTGGACCACGAAGAGTTGGCCGCCGCCGACGCCATCGGAACCCGCGTCTGGGACATCAGCGTTCAGGCTCGACCTGCGGAGGGATCCCCTCTCATCCGCGTCGGTCGCCTGCTCGACGACGTGGCGGACCGCAAGGAGATCTTCGTGTACCCGTCGGCCGCGGTCGGCGGTGTCGCCGTGCGTCCCTACTACACGGTCGACAACGACCTCTCCGTGGAGGTGACAACCGCCGAGTGACCGCGCCGGGCGGGTGGCTCGGCGCGGGGACCCGAGTGAGCTACTTGCCGAGGACGAGGGTGTTGTTGCACCCCAGGCGTGAGCCGATGTCGGTGGTTTGCGGGCCAGGTGAGACCTTGCCGTTGGACCAGTTGCCGTACACGGACTGGCCCTGTACGTCGGTGTTCCTGTCGGTCGTACTGCATGAGGTGCTCTGGGTGATGACGATCGTCTTGCTCTCCCCGCCGCGGTGCTTGTGCCCTTTCCCTTTCCCGTGTCCCTTCCCGTGCCCGTGCCCCTTCCCGTGCCCCTTCTCGTGCCCGTCCCCGTGGGCGTAGGCGGTGCCGGCGCCGAGGAAGCCGACGGTGCCGAGGAGGACGGTGACGACAGCCGTCTTGAGAGTCTTGCGCATGTCTTCTCCGAGCGTTGAAACGGACGCGTATGCGATCCACCACGTCATAAGATGGCGAGAGGTTAATAGGTAAATGTCCGATATTGACTCGTCGGCACGCCGGATCGTCTGATCAACGAGCGCGGGCGCCGGCTCGGCGGCCTGCTCAAGTCCCCTGTGCCGTCAAGGCATTACGGGGCCGAACGCGGCGTAGGCGCTCCGCGCCGAACCACCCGTGTGGCCGCGCCGCGAGCGCGCGTCCGCCTAGAGGCGCGGCACGTGGTCCACCCACGCCATGTCGGCCGTCGCGATGAGCGACTGGCCGGCCACGACCCCGGGGGTCACACCGGTGAACGCCACGACGTCCCGGTGCAGATGCGACTGGTCGGCGTAGCCGCAGTCGGCCGCGACCCTGGCCGCCTCCTGGCCCCCGGCCAGGCGGGTGGCGGCCCAGTCGAAGCGGACGAGCTTCACGGCGCGCTTGGGCGGCAGGCCGAGCTGCGCGTGGAAGCGGGACCACAGGCGCTTGCGGCTCCAGCCCAGCTCGCCGGCCAGCCCCTCGACCCGCACCTGGCCGTGCCCGGCGACGATACGGTCCCAGGCCCAGGCCAGCTCCGGCTCGATGGCGGGCCCCGCGGCGGACAGCCGGGCGAGGAACGCTTCGACGAGCGCGAAGCGTTCCTCCCACGAGGCGGCCTGGGCCAGCTGCTCGCGCAGCCGGGCCGCCCGCCGCTCTCCCCACAGGTCGTCCAGGGCCACCACGGAGCTCTCCAGCTCGGCAGGGTCCACGCCCAGCACGGCGCGCGCGATGGCGGGGGACAGGCGCACCTGCATCCACTCGACGTTCGCGGCCCGCACCCGCGCCGCACCGCCGACGCCGAACCCGAGCCCGGTGACAAGGCTGCCGCGGTGCCGCCGCCCCGTCGACTCGTCGATGCCGAGCGCCGCCTCACCGCAGGCCAGCGCCAGCGTCAGCACGGGGTGCGGGTCGAGCCGGTGGTCGACCGGAGCCGGGCCGCGGTCGCGCAGCCCCGCCAGGACGACGCCGGGTACGCGGCTGGGCCGGGCCGGGCGCGTGACCTGCCACACGGGGGCAATGACGCGCCGGCGCACGGCAGTTGACATGCGTCCATGCTACGGCGCCCGCCCGGACGGAACATTTCTTCAATCCAGTGGGCCGCACCCGCGGCGAAGGTGAGCGCATGACTTCCACCGGACCCACCGGACCCACCGCGCCGCCACCACCGGGCGTGGCCCGTCTACTGCGCCCGTACGCGGGCGGCTTCGCCATTGTCGTCGTCCTCCAGGTCATCGGCGCCGTCGCCGGCCTGGCGCCGCTCCTCGCGGTCGTCGAGCTCGGCCGTACGCTGCTGGCGCCGGGGCCGGCCGACGACGGGCACGTGCGCAACGTCGTGATCGTGGGCGCGGCAGGGCTGCTCGTACGGCTGCTGTTCACGGCCGCCTCGTCCGGCGTCGGACACCTTCTCGACACCCGGGTGCAGCTGTCGCTGCGCCGGCAACTCGCCGCGCGGCTCGGGCGGGTGCCGATCGGCTGGCTGGCACGGCGGCGCAACGGGGAGCTGGCGAAGCTGGTGGGTGAGGACGTCAGCGCCGTGCACCCGCTCATCGCCCACACGCCGGGCGAGCTGGTCTCCGCCTTCGTGGTGCCGCTGGTCTCGCTCGGCTACCTCCTCACCGTGGACTGGCGGCTGACACTGATCACGCTGATCCCCGTGCTGCTGGCCGTCGCGCTGGTGCCGCTGATGATGACCCCTGCGCGGCTGCGCGAGCAGAAGGAGTTCGACGCCGCGATGGGGCGGATCTCGGCGTCGGTGGTCGAGTTCGTGCAGGGCATCGCGGTGGTGAAGGCGTTCGGCGGGGCGGAGCGGGCGCACGGCACGTTCCGTACCGCGGTGGGCGACTTCACCCGGAGCTTCTACCGGATGGTGCGCGGTCTTGCCGGGGTCGCCGCCGGGATGCAGGTGGCGCTGTCGCCGCCGTTCGTGCTGCTGGCGGTGCTGGTCGGCGGCGCGTACCGGATCACCGGGGGCGGGCTCGCCCCGGCGGACCTGCTGCCGTTCCTGCTCCTCGGCCTCGGGCTGACCGCGCCCGTGGCCGCGCTCGGGCACGGCTTCGACGACCTGCAGACCGCGCGGCGCGCCGTCGGCCGAATCCGGGACGTACTCGCCGAGCCGTCGCTGCCCGAGCCCGTACGGCCGGTGGCGCCCGAGGGACACCGGGTGGAGCTGCGGGACGTCCGCTTCGGGTACGAGGGTCGCTTCGGGTACGAGGATGCCGAGGCCGGGCGCGAGGTGCTGCGCGGGATCGACCTGGTGCTGGAGCCGGGCACGATCACCGCCGTGGTCGGGCCGTCCGGCAGCGGCAAGTCCACGCTGGTGCAGCTGCTGCCGCGGTTCTACGATCCGACGCATGGCTCCGTGCTCCTCGGCGGCGTCGACCTGCGCGAGGTGGGCAGCCAGGAGCTGTACCGGCGGGTGTCCTTCGTCTTCCAGGACGTCCGGCTGCTGCGCGCCTCGGTCGCGGACAACATCGCCCTCGCCGTCCCGCACGCCGACCGCGACGCGGTCGTCCGCGCCGCCCGCCGGGCGAGCATCCACGACCGCGTTCTCGAACTGCCCCGCGGCTACGACTCGGTGATCGGCGAGGACGCCCGCCTCTCCGGCGGCGAGGCGCAACGCGTCTCGATCGCCCGCGCCCTGCTCGCCGACACCCCCGTCCTGGTCCTCGACGAGGCCACCGCCTTCGCCGACCCGCAGACCGAGCAGGCGGTGCGCGAGGCGCTGGCGCAGACCCGGGAGAAGCGGACGACGCTGGTCATCGCCCACCGCTTGGAGACGATCGCCGACGCCGACACCGTCGTAATGCTGCGCGACGGCGAGATCGTGGAGCGGGGCACGACCGCGGAACTCCTCGCGCGGAACGGCGCATTCGCCGAATTCTGGAAGATCCACGCCGGTGCCATGGAAGCCCGTGCCGCGGAAGCCGATGCCATGGAAGGGGAAGAGGCCCGATGATCAGCACCCTGCTGCGTGTGCTCGGCCAGGAGTACGCCGGGCCGGTGCGCCGCACCATTGCCCTGATGACGGCGACCGCCCTCGCCGAGGGACTGTCGTACGCCCTGCTGGTGCCCGTGCTGCGCGCGCTCTTCGGCAGCACACCCGAGGACGCCCGGCCCTGGCTGGCCGCCTTCGGCACGGCGGTCGCGGTCTACGCGGTGCTGCGGTACGTCAGCGACCGCTCCGGTTTCCGCGTGGGTACGACGATGCTGCATGGCATGTACGAGCGTCTCGGCGAACACCTCGCCCGGTTGCCCATCGGCTGGTACCAACCCGGCCGCACCGGCGAGATATCCGTCCTCGCCAGCCAGGGCGTGTTGCAGGCGATGAGCGTGATCGCGCACCTCCTGGCGCCGTTCATCTCCGCCTGCGCGACGCCGCTGACGATCGTCGCCGTGATGCTCGCCGTCAACTGGCAGTTGGGGCTTGCCGCCCTCGCCGCTGTGCCGTTGGTAGCCGCGGTCCAGCTGCGTACGGCCCGCGCGACGACGGCGACCGACGCGGAACGCGTGGAACGCGAGCGCGAGGCCACCGGCCGCGTCATCGAGTACCTCCAGGCCCAGCCGGTGCTGCGCGCCGGCGGCCGCACCGGCGAGCGATTCGGTCTGCTGGACGACTCCCTGAAGGAACTGCGCTGCGCCTCGCGTCGCTCCACCATGTCGGCGCTGCCAGGTGTGCTGGGTCTTGCGGTCACCGTGCAGGCGGTGTTCACCGCGCTGCTCGCGCTCGGCGCCTACCTCGCCCTCGGCGGGGACATAGGTGCGGCCGAGACACTGGCAGTCCTGGTGCTCGCCGCCCGCTGCGCCGACCCGCTGCTGTCCCTCGCCGAGATGAGTGGCGGCATCCGAGCCGCCCGCGCCGAACTCACCCGCCTCGACGACGTCCTCACCACCAAGCCGCTGCCGGAGCCCCGCGCGCCGCGCGAACCGTCCTGCCACGACGTCGAGTTCGACGCGGTCACCTTCCGGCACGGGGACCGGACGGTCGCCGACGGGGTGGCGCTGTCCGTACCCGAGGGCCGGCGGCTCGCCGTCGTCGGGCCGTCGGGCGCGGGCAAGACGACGCTGCTGCAGCTGCTCGCCCGCTTCTACGACGTCGACGCGGGCGCGGTGCGGATCGGCGGCGTGGACGTACGGGAGATGGACACGGCGGCGCTGATGGCGCGGATCGCCATCGTCTTCCAGGACGTCTACCTCTTCGACGGCACGATCGAGGAGAACGTGCGCCTCGGCCGCCCGGACGCCACCGACGCCGAGGTACGGGCCGCGGCGGCCGCGGCCCGTCTCGACGAGGTGATCGAGCGGCTGCCCGGCGGCTGGTCGACGGACGTGGGCGAGGGCGGGGCCCTGCTGTCGGGCGGCGAGCGGCAGCGCGTCTCCATCGCCCGCGCACTGCTGAAGGACGCGCCGATCGTGCTGCTCGACGAGGTCACTTCGGCCCTGGACCCGGTGAACGAGGCGGCCGTGCACGCCGGCATCGAGGAGCTGATGGCGGGCCGGACCGTGGTGCTGGTGGCGCACCGCATGAGAACCGTGCGCCGGGCCGACCACGTCGCCTTCCTGGACGCCGGGCGGGTGGTCGAACAGGGCACCCACGAGGAGCTGCTGCGGCACGCCGACCGGTACGCCGCGTACTGGGACCTGTCCCGGGCAGCGGCGGCGCGGGACTGAGACGGCCGTGCGGGGGCCTCGGTGGCAAACGGCCCCGGACAAGGAGTCCGAGGGCGAGTGGGAGCCCCGGTCGGGGTGGCCGGGGGCGCGTGAAGCGCGCGTGCGGTCGCGCTTGACCATGCCGCGACGGCATGGTGCCGAGTGGAGTGAGCAGAGGCGGTCGGCCGATACCCGAGCAGTCGAAACGGAGCAGGATGCTCGGCCCGCAGGGCACCGCCGCCTATGCCGACCTGATGAGAAACCCCGTCGAGGATCCCGCCGGCGCGGCCTTCGAACAACTGCCCGCCGACGCCGACGAGCAGACCCGCGCCGAGGTGGCCGAGGGCCTGGTCGCCTTCGTGCAAGAGCTGTGGCGGCAGCACCCGGGTCTGAGCACACTGTCCGCCGACGCCCCGCGGGGCGAGAAATTCGCCAAGAAGACTGTCGGCAACGCCTTCCAGGAGATCTACAACGAAGCCCAGTCGGACGTCCTGCGCCGGCTGCGCATCCTGCTCGCCGAAGCGCGAGGCATGGACGGGCGGTCGGCTTGAGTGCTGAGCCTGAGCACGGTACTCGGGGCTGCACCAGCAGCTGTCTTCCACCCCCAGGCAATCACACATGCTGAGCGCGCGGGCGGTCGGAAATTCCGGTCGCGCGGTGGCGTTGATCGGATATTCTGTCCGGGATTTCGCGCGGCAGGTTCTCTGCCGCCCCACTCGGCGCGCTCGGCGTCGACACGCACCGCGTGCCCTGCCCGGAAGGAGGCGAGAGACATGGACCGTGCCGAATGCGTTGCGGCCATAGTTGCCTCCGGCCGTGTGCCCTCCCTCCTCTGCGGCGCGCGGTAACTCTCCCCCCTTCTTGTTTCTTGTCTCCGGCATCTTCCTGAGATGCCGCGTCACGAGATGCCCTGGCCTGCGCGGTTCGTCGCCGCGAGGGCCGCGGGGGCGCGCGCCCGAAGACGGGCCCTACTTTCGCTGGTCACCGTGATCTCGGCACTGCCGTGTCCCCGTGCTGCGTACACCGGCCCGTCGTCACCACTGCGACCGTCCCTGGCCGGCTTTCCTCGAAGGATCCTCATGAAACCCCTGACCGAGCACGACATCCGTACCTCGTTCGTCAACTGCTCGAAGGGCGAGGCCAAACGCCTCCCCCTGCCCAAGAACCTGGCGGACCTCGACCACTGGGACGACCTGGACTTCCTGGGCTGGTTCGATCTGTCCGCGCCCGATCGCAGGTATCTCGTCGTCGAACGCGCCGATGAACTCGTCGGCCTGTCCCTCCGCTCCGCTTCCGGCAACCGCGGCTTCCTGCGCCGCAGCCTGTGCTCCCTGTGCCTGACCACGCATCCCGGCAGCGGCGTCTCCCTCATGACCGCCCCCAAGGCAGGCCCGGCCGGCCGCGAAGGCAACTCGGTGGGCCTCTACATCTGCTCCGACCTGGACTGCTCGTTGTACGTACGCGGCAGGAAGAAGGCAGCACCGGGCGGGCGCATGGAGGAGTCCCTCACCGTCGAGCAGCAGATCGAGCGCCTGCGCGACAACCTCGACGCGTTCGTGGAGCGGCTCTTCCACTGAGCCCGACAGGGCTCGACGGCCATCGCCGCCGAGCCCTGCTCCACTCCCGCCTCAAACGGCGTGATCGCCTCATGAGAAAGGCCCCGGACCCTCCCTGACCTTGGACGAGCCGACGACACTTGGTGAGCCGTACTCGCGTCACCTGGGCGGCAAGCTGCGTGAGCTGCGCTTCGAGCTGGACGGCGAGTCCGTGCGCATCCCGTACTGGCTCGCCCCCGGGCAGCGGATCGTTCTGTTGACGGTGTTCCGTAAGACGAGGATGCGTGAGGCGGCGGAAGTCGAGCGTGCGCATAGGCCCAGAAGGTCTGCGAGGCCGAGCATGGCCGGGCCGAGCACACCTACGACCGGCGCAAGGAGAGTTGATGAATCACAGCACGTGGAGGACGCGCCGGGCCCGGCAGCTGGCGGGTGAGGCGGTGGAGTACGACCAGGAGTACGTCGACGCACGGCTGGCTGGCGACCTTGGTCAGGCGGTCTACGACCGTCGGCTCGAGCTCGGTCTGTCCCAGGCCGAACTGGCCGAGCGGGCCGGGATGACGCAGCCTCAGGTGTCCCGGATGGAGGGTAGCGACACCGTGCCCACTCTCCCGCTGCTACGACGCCTGGCCAAGGCACTGGACGGCACCCTGAACCTGGCCATCGACGAGGGTGACTCCCGCGTCACCTTCACCCCGCACGCCGCTTGAAACCGAGCCCCGCCCCGCTCGAGGGGGTGGACCTCAGCGAACCGGTGAGCGAGGTTGCCCCGCTGACCCGGCTGTGTCCCATCACCGGCTTTAGCCTTGGGAGAGAGGGGGCACTGTGTCGGTGACCTGCGGCTTCCCGGACCCAGACCTGGATGCGCTGCGCGAGACCCATCACTGAGCCTGATCTGTGAAGAGCGTCCGATGCGATTAGTGGCGGGGCAATCGGAAGCCGACTGCGAGGGCTCACGTGGAGAAGCCCGCTCCGGAGTCCGTGCCGGACGATGCTGATCCGGTGGGCGGTATTTCGGAGATCAACTCTCCGTCCGCTCACGCACCGCTCACGCAAACGGCCCCGCACGCACGGGCGGACGCTGTTGGTTAATTTGGGGCCTGCGTGACGTCGGTCTTCAAGACTCGGTTGTGGTCTTGAAGACCGACGTTGTCGTATGGGGTGGGTGTTGATGTCGATGCGTTCGGCCGGGGATGGGGAGATCCCCGGGGAGACGGTGCGGGTAGCGCGGGCGGCGTTCCCGAAGGGCAGTCTGGCGACCCGGCTGCGGGATGAACTGGGCGTGTTGTTCACCGATGAGCAGTTCGCTGATCTCTTCCCGTCCCGGGGCAGGCATGCGTGGTCGCCGGGGCGGCTGGCGCTGGTGCTGGTGTTGCAGTTCGTTGAGGGGCTGACCGACCGGCAGGCGGCGGAAGCGGTCCGCGCCAGGATCGACTTCAAGTACGCGCTCGGGCTGGAGCTCGACGACCCGGGATTCGACTTCTCGGTGCTGTCGGAGTTCAGAGACCGCCTGACCGGCACGGACGGCGGGCGGCGGGTGATGGACGGTGTCCTGGCCGCGGCCAGGGAACGAGGACTGCTCAAAAGCTCGGGCCGGGCCCGCACCGACTCCACCCACGTGCTGTCCGCCGCACGGGAGCTGAACTGGCTGGAGATGGTGGCCGAGACCCTGCGTGCGGCACTCAACGCGGTCGCCCACAACGCCCCGGACTGGCTGGCCGACATTGCCGAGCCGGACTGGTTCCAGCACTACGCCACCCGGATCGATGACACCCGGTTTCCCGCCTCCCGCGCGAAGCGGGCCGAGGTGGCCGAGCGGATCGGCCGGGACGGGATGCGCTTGCTGGCAGCTGTCTTCGACCCCCGTTCTCCCGATGGCCTGCGCGACCTGAACAAGGTGGAGGTCCTGCGGCAGATGTGGATCCAGCACTTTCACCTGGTGGAGGGCGAGGTGCGGCGCAGGGACCCAAAAGACCGCCCGCCGAACGCGACGCGCCTGGTCACCCCGTATGACACCGACGCACGTGGCAGCGTCAAACGCGACATCATGTGGGACGGCTACAAGGTCCACTTCACCGAGACCTGCGAGCCGGACGCCCCGAACCTGATCACGAACGTCACCACGACCGTGGCCACCGTCCAGGACCGGTCGATGGCCGAGACGATCCACACCCAGCTTGCCGCACGTGACTGCCTGCCCGCCGAACACTGGGTGGACGCCGGCTATCCCACCGCCCCCGCCCTGGTCAGCGCCCGACGCGACCACGGCATCGCCCTGCACGGACCCATCCAAGCCGACAACAGCGCCCAGACCAGCGCCGAAGACGGCTTCGCCCAAGACGCCTTCACCATCGACTGGAACAAGCAGCAGGCCGCCTGCCCTGGCGGCCACACCAGCACCACCTGGAGCGAACGGCTCTCCCAGCGCGGCCAGCCGGTACTCCGGGTGGTCTTCTCGGCGAGCGACTGCCGCCCCTGCACCATGCGACAGGCGTGCATCAACACCACCAACGCCAAACGACCCCGTGAACTGCGGCTACGCCGCCAGGACGAACACCACGCGCTGCATGCGGCCAGGGCGGAACAGCAGACCGACGCCTGGAAGGAGCGCTACCAGATCCGCGCCGGTGTCGAGGGCACCATGTCCCAGGCCGTCCTACGCTGCGGCCTGCGCAGGTCCCGCTACCGAGGCCTGGCCAAAACCAGCCTCCAGCACCAGCTCACTGGCGCCGCGATCAACCTCGCCCGCATCGACGCCCACCTCATCGACACACCACGAGCCCGCACTCGCATCAGCCACTTCGCAGCACTTCGCCCCGCCGACCAAGAAGCGGCCAGCGGGGCGAAGTGCCCGGCCCCGAATTAACCAACAGCGTCCGAGTCGTCCGAGGCCGAACAGGAGCCATCCCTGGGGGAGAAACCCCAGGTCAGCGCGGTAACGCGTGGTGCCCCCGGCAGGATTCGAACCTGCGACACCCGCTTTAGGAGATCTCCTCCGGTGAGGCCGTGACCTGCGTAAACGTAGCCTCCAGTGCACCTGACCTGCGAAATCACTCCTCCACGGTTCTCGCGTGTTCTCAGCCATTCCCGGCCTCATGTGTGCCGAATCCGTTCCGGTCGGCCACTTGGTTGGGGGCGGTACCTGTTGACGAGGACGACCAGGCGCACGCCGTAAGAACTGCCACTCTCGCTGGGCGGCCAGGCTGACGGATGCCCCGCTCTCGTCCCAAAGGTGTGAGCGGACAGGCGGAAACCCGTAGCCTGGGACCAGCAGTACGCAGCCCGATGCATGCGGAGGGGATGCCGGTGACCACAGCTTCGAGCGGTGTTCCTCACCCGCCGCGCCCGTCGTCGCATCCGCTGCGGACCATCCGTGACATCCGGGAGTCCCTGCCTGAGGACCAGCGTCGGCACTTTGACGCGGAGCTCGCCGACACGGAGATCGAGGCTCTGCCCGAGATGCTGCACCGCTGGGTGACGCTGAGCAACGACGGCTTCGAGGAATTTCTGCTCTCCCGGCCCTTCGAGGGTCTGGAGTTCGGCGCCCGCTCCTACGATGCGCAGACGGACGCCGAGTGATCTACCTGTTCGACACCAATGTCGTCGCCGAACTCACGACCCGGGCGAAGCCCGACCCGCGCGTCCTGGCCTGGTTCCGGTCCACGGCCCGCCCCAACCGCTTCTTGAGCGTGATCACCGTGGCCGAGATCGAGGCCGGCGTTGCCGCCGCCCCGGATCCCGTAAGGCAAGCCCGCTACGCACAAGCCCTCGCTGCGGTACGGCACGAATTCCGTGACCGCATCGCACCGATCGGCGAACCGGAAGCGGCCGCCTACCTCACCATCCACAAGACGCTCAAGGCTGCCGGCACCAGCATCGACCCACCGGACGCCCTGATCGCCGCCTCTGCCCTGGCCAACGGCTGGACAGTTGCCACACGCAACATCAAGCACATGGCCCGAACCGGGGCTCTGGTGGTCAATCCGTGGGAGCAGCAACTGTAGGTGGCCGCGGCGTCTGTGCCGCATGCGCATAGGCCCTCCCGTCCGCCGGACGGAAGGGCCTCTGACCTGATGTTTCTCTGTGCCCCCGGCAGGATTCGAACCTGCGACACCCGCTTTAGGAGAGCGGTGCTCTATCCCCTGAGCTACGAAGGCGAGGATCTCCGTGAGATCCGGCGACCAGCCTAGCGGATAAGGGATCGGCAGTGGGCAGGCCCTCGTTTCCGCAGGAGGCTCGGCTCCGGGGCCGGATGCCACCGCCGACGCCCGCTGCCCCCGCCCGCCACCCCGAGGCCCCCGCCCCCTGCCAACGCCCCGCCACGCACGCCCCTAACCGACCCGCTGCATAGCCTTCCGATGCCGTTCCGCCATCGTGGATCCGGACTCGCGGCGGGCCATTCTCCGCAGTACGGGCGGTGCGAGGAGTAGCCCGGCGACTGCCCAGGCGCCCAGTACCCCCGCTGTCTCCAGGTGCCGCCAGGATTCGCCGAGTTCGGCGGCGACCGCGTCGGCCGGGAGGAGGGCCGAGCGGAGGCCGAGGCCGAGCCAGTAGACGGGGAAGATCTGGCCGACGGTCTGGAGCCAGTCGGGCAGCTTCGAGAGGGGGAAGTAGATTCCGGAGATCACGATGAGGCCCATGACCGGAAGCATCAGCAGGCCGATGGTGCGCGGGCTGTCGACGAGGGAGCCGATGACGGCGCCGATGGGCAGGGTGGCCAGGAGGCCCAGCGGTACCACCCAGAGCAGCGTCAGCCATGCTCCGCCGCCCTGCCGGGCAACGTCATCGACGAGGAACACGCCGGCGGCGAGGGCGAGTCCCATGGAGACGAGTGCCGTACCCGACACCATGACGATCTTGCCGACCAGGTGGCCGACCATGCCGTGAGGCACGGACTTGGCCCGCAGCAGGGTGCCGTCCTCGCGCTCGGTGGCCAGGAGCTGCGCGGTGGTCATCATGCCGGTGAAGGCGAGCGTCATGCCCACCATGCTCGGCAGCATGAACGCGCCGACCGAGATGCCGGCACCCTCCAGCCGATCGTCCCTGACCAGGAACAGCGGCACGACGAGCAGGACCGTCCAGATGGTGTATCCGAACACGTCCTGGCCGGTGGTGAAGGTCTGCCGGAGTTCTATGCAGCCACGCCGCACTCCCGCTCTCGCTGCGTGCCACACCGGACTCATCGGACTCATCCGACTCATCGGACTCATCACGATCCCTCTCCGAAGGCCTGTGCCGCGCGCTCGCCGGAGACGCTCCCCGCCTCCGATTCGCGCACCATCGTCAGGTAGGTGTCCTCCAGGCTCGCCCGGCGCACCTCCAGCCCGCCGATCGCCTCGCCGTGCTCCTCGAACAGCCGGCGGACGAAGGGGGTCGGCTCGGCCGTCGCCTGCTCGTAGGGCTTCCCGTCCAGGGTCCAGCGCACGGTGGCCTCGGCCGATGCCTGCCGGGACAGCTCCTCGGCGGGGCCGTCGGCCACGATGCGGCCACCGGCCAGGATGAGGATCCGGTCGGCGAGCTTCTCCGCCTCGGCAAGGTCGTGCGTGGTCAGCAGAACGGTGGTGTTCTCGTCCGCCAGCCCGCGCACCAGGCCGTGGAACTCGTTCTTGGCCTCCGGGTCCAGACCGGCCGCCGGCTCGTCCAGGAACAGCAGCTCGGGTCGGCCCACAAGGCCGATGGCCACGTCGAACCGTCTGCGCTGCCCGCCCGACAGGGTCCCCACCCGTTTGTTCGCCTGCTCGGTGAGCCCCACGGCGGCGATGAGGTCGTCGATGTCCCACGGCCGCCGTACGAGGGGGGCGGAGTACGGCGCGTAGTACGAACCCAGCTGGACCAGCAGCTCCCGCACCCGCCACTTGCCGTGGTCGCGCCAGGACTGCAACACGATGCCCAGGCGCGCACGCCACCGTTCGTCCCCGCGCGCCGGATCGGTGCCGAGGACGGTCACGTCACCGGCCGAGCGCATCCGGAAGCCTTCCAGGATCTCGATCGTGGTCGTCTTGCCCGCGCCGTTCGGGCCGAGCAGTACGACGACTTCCCCTCGACGGGCCGTGAAGCCGACCCCCTTCAGTACGTCCTGGGTGCGGTAGCGCATCCGCAGATCGCGTACGTCGATGACCGTGTCGGTCTGCGGTGGTGGACTGCTCCCGGACCCGGACAGGGCGTGAGCGGTCTTCATAAGTGTTCCCCCGGTCAGTCTGTCTTCTCCTGGTCGTCCCCTTTGGCATCAGGGGCCGAAGGCCGCGCCGATGGGCCCTACCCGGGCGAACACATTACCTAACGTTTACCTGCGCGCCGATACATGAGAGCGGCTGCCGGCGCCACCCGACGTGGCGCCGGAACCGCTGCCCTCACCGTCAGCGCGTCCCCTTCGCCGCGAAGTCGGCGACCTGGTCGACGTTGTCCTTGGTGATGAAGGCCGGTCCGGTGAGGACGGGGGCGGTGCCGCCGCCGCTGAAGTTGCCGTTGGTCTTGTAGAGCCAGAGGGCGTCGACGGACAGGTAGCCCTGGAGGTAGGGCTGTTGGTCGACGGCGAATTCGACCGTGCCGTCCTGGACGGCCTTGACGAGATCCTTGTTGAGGTCGAACGTCGCGACCTTGGCGTCGGTGCCCGCGTCGGACACGGACTGCACGGCGGTGAGGGCGATCGGGGCGCCGAGGGTGACCACCTGGTCGATGGAGCTGTCCTGCTTGAGCTTGGCGGTGATCGTCGACTTCACGGACGGCATGTCGGTGCCGTTGACGTAGAGGGTGTCGGTCTTGCCCTTGAACCCCTTTTTCAGGCCGGCGCAGCGGGCCTCCAGGGCGACCTGCCCCTGTTCCTGGATGACACAGACGGCGTGCTTCGCGCCGAGCTCGTTGAGGCGCTCGCCGAAGGCCTGGCCGGCGATGTTCTCGTCCTGGCCGAAGTACTCGAGCATGCCGAGCTCCTTCCAGTTGCCGACACCGGAGTTGAAGCCGACGACCGGGATGCCGGCCGACTGGGCCTTGGCCACCACGTCCTTCATGGCTTCCGGCTTGGCGGCGGTGAGGGCGATGCCGTCGACCTTCTGGTCGATGGCGTTCTGCACGAGGTTGGCCTGGTTGCCGGCGCTGGGATCGCTGGAGTAGACGAGCTTGATGTTGTCCTTGGCGGCGGCGGCCTGGGCGCCCTTGCGGATGAGGTCCCAGAACGTGTCGCCGGGTGACGCGTGGGTGATCATGGCCACCGTCATCCGGGGGGTGTTCGCCTTGCCCGCCGAGGCGGCCGCGCCCTCTTCCTCGGACTTCTTGCCGCCCGAGCTGCTGGAGCAGCCCGCGGCGAACAGGACGCCGGCCAGAGCGGTGGCGGTGAGTGTGGCGGCTCGTTGGTGTCTGCGCATGTCCCCTGCACCTCGCTGTGCGGTCCGGGGCACTAGAGCGCTTTATTAGCGCGCTCTAGTGCCAAGTGCCACGTACTATGAGGCCGCCCCGGAGGGCTGTCAATGGATATGTCAGGACGTCTCTACAAGGGCTGAAGGGGAGGGTGCGTGCTTCTCACGCAGCCGACACCCGCGTGAACCTCCCCGCCACATGCAGGTCCGCCTCGATGCCCGCCGCCGTCGCCCTCAGCTCGGGCAGGATGTCGTGGACGCATTCGTCGGCGGTGTGCCGGGCCGCGTGCATCGCGACGTTCACCGCGGCCACCACCCGGCCCGTGCGGTCACGGACCGGTACCGCGATGGAGCGCAGGCCCTCCTCCAGCTCCTCGTCGACCAGGGCGTAGCCCTGCGCACGGACCTCGTCCAGGGTCGCGGAGAGCGCCGCGGGGTCCGTGACCGTGCGCGGGGTCAGCGCCTTCAACTCGCCGAGCACACGCGCCTGTTCAGGTACGTCGGCGAGCATCACCCGCCCCATCGAGGTCGCGTACGCCGGCAGCCGCGTCCCCACCGTGATGTTGACGCTCATCACCCGGATCGTGGCCACCCTGGCCGTGTACTGGATCTCCTCGCCCGACGGTGACAGGACGGCCAGTGACGCCGACTCGTGGACCCGGGTGGAGAGGTCGGCGAGGTGCGGGGTCGCGATCTGGGAGAGGGTCGTGCGGGAGAGGGGCGGAAAGCCCAGGGAGAGGACTCGCGGGGTGAGCGTGAACGTGCGGTGCGGAGCCGGCCGTACCAGCCCCAGATGCTCGTAGGTGATCAGCGCCCGGCGGGCCGTCGCCCGTGCCAGGCCCGTCGCCTTCGCGACCTCCGTCAGGGTCAGCTCCGCGCGGCCCTCACCGAAGGCCGTCAGGACGGTCAGGCCGCGGGCCAGGGATTCCACGAACTCCCTCCCCAGCTCCTGCTTCGACGCCCCCGTCCAGGTCGCAAGGCCCGACGGCGGCGCGGCCGGCTCCGGCGGCGGGGACTCGCGCAGTTCGCGTTCCATGTCCGTCACCGCCGCCCGCAGCCGGGGCAGGAGCGTGTCGCGCAGGCCGGCGGCGGTGTGGCGGCTGGTGTGGCTCACCACGCTTGCCACACAGGCGACTTGGCCGGTGCGCGGATCGCGTACGGGTGCGGCCACCGCGACCAGGCCCGGTTCGATCAGCTGGTCGTCCAGCGCCCAGCCGTCCGCCGCCGCCTGTGCCGCCCGCTGCTCGAACTCCTCGTCGGGGTGGGGGTGTTCGCGTGGTGGTACGGCGGGAAAGGCACGGTCCTGCGGGTCCGCCGCCCGGCGTGCGCGCCAGCGTGTCCAGTCGTCGTCGCTCCACTCGGCGGCGAACAGCGGTCCTGGCGCGGTGCGTTCGGCCGGGAGGAGGTCGCCGATGCGGAAGCTGAGGGACATCGCGCGGCGGCGGGTGGCCTGGTGGATGAAGCGGATGCCGTCGCGGTCGCCCACCGCGAGCGACACCGACTCGTCGAGTTCGTCGGCGAGTTCGTCGGCGCGGGCGGCGAGGAGGGCCGGCAGGCGCAGGGCGGACAGATAGGCGTTGCCCAGTTCCATCAGGCGCGGGGTGAGGACCGCGTCCCGGCCGTCGAGACGGACGTACCCCATGCGCGCGAGCGTCGAGGTGATCCGGTCGATGGTGGAGCGAGCGAGTCCGGTGGCCCGTTCCAGCCCGCTCGGGCTCAGCGTGCCGCCCGCCTCGGTCAGGTGCCGCAGCACGGCGATCCCCCGCATCAGCGGGGTGACCGCCTCGGCCGGTACGGCGTCGGGCTGGCCGGTCGCCCCGAGGGCGGCGGTCGTGGTGTTCGCGGGCATCGGCTCTCCGGTACGGCGGTCGCGGCAGCCCTACGGTAATCCGCGGCGTTTCCTCCGGCCCGCAGGCGGAGAGTGCCGCGATGGGTGGTCGGTCGTCTGCGGGTTCGTCGTGGCTGGTCGCGCAGTTCCCCGCGCCCCTTGAGGGCGCTGCAAGCGCCCCAAGCCCTTCACTTCCGCGTCGGCCTCGGCCCCCGTGTCACCCGGACCTGATGCTCCCCGCCCGGATCCGCGTCCGTCACCGCGATCCGGATGTCGTGGCGGGGGTCGCGGAAGTCCTCGCCCGGGGTGAAGGGTGCGTCGGAGAGTTCTGCGTGGACGTTCGGGCTGCGGGTGCAGCCGCCGCTGTCTCGGCGTGAGTCGTACACCGTCACCGGTCCCCGGCCGGTGTCCACGGTCGCGTCGACCTTGTAGATCAGGACGCCGGGGCGGCAGACCGCTTCGTCGTTGCCGCTGCGGGTGCGCAGCTCGAGCGCGTAGCCGGTGCGGGCGTCGAGCGGGACGAAGACCAGCTTGGGGCCGCCCGCGCGGGACAGGGGGGTGAGCGTGTGGTCGCTGGTGCCGGGGTCGGCCGCGCAGCTGACCTGGGCGGCGTCCAGCCAGCCCAGTTTCCATTTGTGCCAGCCGAGGAAGTCGTTGTTGGCGCCCCAGTCCTCGCTCATGATGTCCCAGTGGCCGACAGCGGCCCCGCCTTCCTGGGTGTAGAGGTCGGGCAGGCCGAAGACATGGCCGTTCTCGTGGGGCAGGACGCGGTAGCCGGTCTTGCCGTAGGTGCCGGAGCCGTCGTCCTGGCGGGAGTAGACGAAGGACGCGTTCGCCACCGGCCTGCCGTCCGCGACGGGTGCCTCGGTGTTGCCTGCGAAGGTCACCGACAGGACGGTGTCAAGGGCGGAGGGGCCGGCGTTCGGGGTGATCAGCACGTTCAGGAAGTCGTACGACGTGAAGTCGACCTTGGGATCGGCGGCGGCGACGAGGTCCTGGACCAGGTCGCGGTAGCCGGGGTCGAAGGGGGCGCCGCGTTCTATGCCGTACGCCCGGAACGGCTTCGGCATGCGCAGCCACTGGCGTATGGGCGTGTCGGGGCGGTAGTCCAGGCGGCCGTAGGAACTGGTCCGGAACCATTCCCGGGTCTGCGGGAAGAACTCGGCGTAGCGGTCGAGCGCGGTGCCCTGGCCGGGCGCGTCGGAGAAGTCGATCATGAGGGTGAGGGCGCGGACGGTGCCGGTGGAGCGGGAGTAGCCGCGAGGGGTCGGGACGCCCTCCGACATCTGGACCTGGGGTCCGCCGGTGATCATGCAGGGGCCGTGGGCGGCGGAGCGGGCCAGGGCGATCGAGCCGGCGCCGGCCGTCGTGGAGGTCGCCGCCAGGTGCCCCGTACCGGCCGCGTTGCTGACCGTGAAGGTCAGGACGGTCACGGACGCGAGGGCGGCCAGGCGGCGCGGGCGTATCCGACGGGTGGCGGTCGGCTGCGGCATGCACGGCCCCCTTCGCTCCGGGCAGCCGCAGGTCACGGACTGCGCCCTTTCGATCACCCTGGGGCGGGGGGCGGGGCGGGCGCGCGCTGGAGGGGCCGAACGTGCGTTTCCCGCCGGTAGGGATGTGACTCAGGTCACAGGAAGATTCTTCGAGGGCGGGAAATAACCGGGGATCGTTTCCCCGTTTAGACCTGTGTCCGCGCGAAACGGGGAGCGCTTCCCCGGATCGCACCAGAGTCCATCGAGGAGTACGCCGTGCAGACCGCGACCCCCGTGCAGAAGAAGGTGACCCGGCCGCGCGCCGACGCCCTGCGCAACCGGGAGCGGATCGTCACCGCCGCCCGCGAGATGTTCACCGAGTTCGGCCCTGATGTGCCGCTCGATGAGATCGCCCGCCGGGCCGGCGTCGGCAATGCCACGGTGTACCGCAACTTCCCCGACCGCGAGGCGCTGGTCCGCGAGGTCGTCTGCTCGGTCATGGACCGTACGGCAGAGGCCGCGCACCAGGCGCTCGCGGAGACCGGGGATGCCTTCGAGGCGCTGGAGCGCTTCGTGCACGCCGCCGCCGACGAGCGGATCAGCGCGCTGTGCCCGATGATCTCCAGCGCCTTCGACCAGCACCACCCCGACCTGGTGGCGGCGCGGGAACGGGTCGAGCAGCTCATCGCAGAGGTCATGGAGCGTGCCCAGAAGGCGGGCCAGCTCCGTTCCGATGTGGCCGTCGGCGACGTGATGCTCGCCGTGGCCCAGCTCAGCCGGCCCCCGGCCGGTGTCGGCTGTATGAGCCTCGACCGCTTCGTCCACCGGCACCTGCAGCTCTTCCTGGACGGACTGCGGGCTCCGGCCCGCTCGGTCCTGCCGGGGGTGGCATCGACGATGGAGGACCTGCGGAGCCCAGCCTGACCGATTAGTTCAGCGCCTCGCGCCAGTCAGTCACGACACACAGCTTCCGGCCGTCAGTGACGACGAGCCGTTCCCTAGACCAGTCGTTCCCTTACTTCACCGTTTTTCCGTCCCGAAGTCCCGAAGTGGGTATCCCCATGTCTGAAACAGCCTCAAAGGCTCCCGGCGCCCCGGCCACGTCCGGCGACGCCAACCGCTGGAAAGCGCTCGTCTTCATCGCGCTCGCCCAGCTGATGGTCGTGCTCGACGCGACCATCGTGAACATCGCGCTGCCCTCCGC
This sequence comes from Streptomyces sp. NBC_00457, assembly GCF_036014015.1. Classification (NCBI taxonomy): domain Bacteria; kingdom Bacillati; phylum Actinomycetota; class Actinomycetes; order Kitasatosporales; family Streptomycetaceae; genus Streptomyces; species Streptomyces sp. NBC_00457. The sequence continues at coordinate 6,293,604 of NZ_CP107905.1, forward strand.
CCAGCAGGACCTGGGCATCTCCGACGGCAACCGGCAGTGGGTCGTCACGGCCTACGCCCTCGCCTTCGGCGGACTGCTGCTGTTCGGTGGCCGGGTCGCCGACCTGTGGGGCCGGAAGCGCGCCTTCGTCGTCGGTCTGATCGGCTTCGCCGGGGCCTCCGCGCTCGGCGGCGCCGCCACCAACGAGGCCATGATGTTCGGCGCCCGTGCCCTGCAGGGCGTGTTCGGCGCACTGCTCGCGCCCGCCGCGCTCTCCCTGCTCGCCGTGATGTTCACGGACGCCAAGGAGCGCGCCAAGGCGTTCGGCATCTACGGCGCGATCGCCGGTGGTGGCGGTGCCGTGGGCTTCATCCTCGGCGGTGTGCTGACCGAGTACATGGACTGGCGCTGGACGTTCTTCGTGAACATCCCGTTCGCGATCGTCGCCGCGCTCGGCGCGTACTTCGTCATCCGTGAGCCGGAGGGCGGCCGCAACCGCAACCCGCTCGACATCCCCGGCGTCCTGCTCTCCACCCTCGGCCTGGTCGCGCTGGTCTACGGCTTCACCCGCGCCGAGTCCGACGGCTGGGGCGACTCGGTGACCGTCGGCATGTTCGTCGCGTCGGCGGTGCTGCTGATCGCGTTCGTCATCACCGAGGCCAAGGTCAAGGCCCCGCTGCTGCCGCTGCGCGTCATCACCGACCGCAACCGCGGCGGGATCTACCTCTCGCTCGGTATCGCGATCATCGCGATGTTCGGCACGTTCCTGTTCCTCACCTACTACCTGCAGATCGTGAAGGGCTACACGCCGATCAAGACCGGCTTCGCCTTCATGCCGATGATCGTCGGCATGATGATCGGCTCGACCCAGATCGGTACCCGTCTGATGACCCGCGTCCCGGCGCGGATGCTGATGGGCCCCGGCTTCCTGGTCGCCGCGATCGGCATGCTCCTGATGACGCAGCTGGAGATCGGCTCGTCGTACAACTCGACGATCCTGCCCGCGATGCTGCTGCTCGGCCTCGGTATGGGTACGGCCTTCATGCCGGCCATGTCCCTGGCCACCCTGGGCGTCGAGCCCCGGGACTCCGGTGTCGCCTCCGCGATGGTCAACACCTCGCAGCAGGTGGGCGGCGCGATCGGTACGGCCCTGCTGAACACGATCGCCGCGTCGGCCACGACCACCTACATCGCGGACCACATCGGCTCGGCGACCTCCAGCTCCCAGCAGCAGCTGGTCCAGCTGCAGGGCCAGGTGCACGGCTACACCAACGCGATCTGGTTCGCCGTCGGCATGCTGGTCCTCGCCGCGGTCATCGTCATGGTCCTCGTCAACGCCGGCAAGCCCGACACCTCCGCGGTGGCCGGATCGGCCGAAGGCGTCGAGGATGAGGTGGCGATACCCGTCGTCGCCCACTGAGCCGACGACACCCTTCGGGACCGACTCGTACGTACGGGGGAGGGGACGCTCTCGTACGTACGACTCCCAGGACCTGCCCCCGACTCCGCGCACCGGAGCCGGGGGCAGGTCCGAACCGTTTTATGACAACGCCCTTAGCGGCAGCGCCCCGTAAGGGGCGCGGGGAACTGCGCGACCAGCCCCCACCGCCCCGCAGCCGACGAACTACAGAGCCCTTAGCGAAGCCACGGCAGATCCGCACCCGCCTCGCCCGGCTGCAGCCCCTCCGCGATGATCTGCATGATCTCCCCGAGCGACTTCTGCTGCTCCGGCGTGAGCCGGTCGAACAGCGCCTGGCGCACGGCCTCGACATGACCCGGCGCGGTACGGCGCAGCACCCCCGCACCCTCCTCCGTCAGCACCGCGAACTGCCCCCGCTTGTCGGAGGGGCAGTCCTCCCGCCGTACCCACCCGTTCTTCTCCAGGCGCGCGATGGCGTGGGAGAGCCGGGACCGGGTGATCTTCGCGTTCATGGCCAGCTCGGTCATCCGCAGCCGGCGGTCGGGGGCCTCGGCAAGGGCGACCAGCAGGCCGTAGTAGATGTGCGGCATGCCCGCGTCACGCTGGAGCTGGCGGTCGAGGTGGTCCTCGAGGAGCGTGGTGGCGTGCAGGTAGAAGCGCCAGGTGCGCTGCTCGTCAGCGGTGAGCCAGCGGGGCTCCTCGGCTGCGGGCGCTGCTTCGGTGGATGCGGGTGCCGTGTTCATGTATTCCACTGTACGAGGGCTCTCCTTGAAGGTTAAACAAACGAGGCGTAGGATTCAGAAGAGATGCTTTAGATTTTAAGCAACAGCTTCGAGCAGAGTTCGCAGCAGTTCGTCGGAGGGAGTCGCCATCATGTCCGCCGCCACTCAGGAGCGCATGCCCGCCCTGTATCTCAGTCACGGCGCCCCGCCGCTCGCGGACGACCCGATCTGGCCCGGCGAACTCGCCGCCTGGTCCGCCGACCTGCCGCGCCCCAAGGCGATCCTGATGGTCTCCGCCCACTGGGAGGAGGCCCCGCTCGCCCTCGGCGCCACCGAACCGGTCCCGCTCGTCTACGACTTCTGGGGCTTCCCCGAGCACTACTACCAGGTGCGCTACGACGCCCCGGGCGCCCCCGAACTCGCCGATTCCGTACGGAAGTTGCTGCGGGCGCCGGGTATGCCCGTGCAGGACGTGCCGGACCGGGGTCTCGATCACGGCGCCTATGTCCCGCTGGTGGAGATGTTCCCCGAGGCCGACATCCCGGTCCTGCAGGTCTCCATGCCGACCCTCGACCCGGTCCGGCTCATGGAGATCGGCCGCACGCTCGCGCCGCTGCGCGACGAGGGCGTGCTGATCGTCGGCTCCGGCTTCTTCACCCACAACCTGGCCGCGCTGCGGCACACCGGCGGGGGAGTGCCGCGCTGGTCGTCGGAGTTCGACGACTGGGGCCGGAGCGCGCTGGAGTCCCGTGACGTGGACTCCCTGCTGGACTTCCTGAACAAGGCCCCGGCCGGCCGCTACGCCCATCCGCGCACCGAGCACTTCGCCCCGCTGTTCGTGACGCTGGGCGCGGCGGACGCGGCCGGTGAGCTGGACGCGCAGAAGTCGGTGATCGACGGGTTCTGGATGGGCATGGCGAAGCGGTCCGTTCAGTTCGGGTGACCTCTGTCCGAGTGGCTTACGCGGCCTACGTGTCCTACAGATCCTTCTCGTACCAGGCGACGTCCCAGTAGCGCCCGAACTTCCGGCCCACCTCGCGGTACGTGCCGACGTACCGGAATCCGAAGCGTTCATGCAGCCGCGTGGACGCTTCGTTGGGCTGAGCGATGCCCGCGTAGGCCCGGTGCAGGTCCTCGCCGGCCAGCGCCTCGAAGAGGGCCTTGTAGAGGAGCGTGCCGATGCCGCGGCCGCCCGCGCCGGGGGCGACGTACACCGTGACCTCGACGGAGGTCGCGTAGGCGGGCTTCGCACGGTAAGGGCTGGATGTGGCGTAGCCCAGAATTTCCTGTGAGTCCACCGCCGCGGCAACCTTCAGCCGGTACGGGCCGTCTTCAGGGTGGGAGAGCAGCCAAGGACGACGCTCTTCCGGAGTGAAGGCAGCCGTGTCAAATGTGATGGGCGTCTCACGTACGTAGTGGTTGTAGAGGTCGGTGAGGGCTTCGAGATCAGCCTCGACTCCCGGCCTGACCTGCACCTCTGTACGTTCCGACGACATCACGCCTCCTATGTGGCGGCACAGGGTACTGCATGATCAGAAAAATAGAGGGGCCGGTTGGGAATTCTGTCCTGATTCCAGTCGTTGTTTCCATCGGATGCAGGGCACCCGAGGAGTGAACCGAAGAGCCACCCGAGGCGTAGAACCGGGCATCCGCAGAACCACCCGCTGACCTCACCATCGCAAGGGAGCACGCATGGCAACCGGTGCCGTCGCCCGTCGTCAGTCCGCCAAGGGCGGGACCGACGCGGCACGCAGTGTTCGCGCCCACGGCGGCGAGATCGCCGACCGCGACCTGGTCGGCATGTACCTCGACGAGATCGCGCGCACACCGCTGCTCGACGCCGCCAAGGAGGTCGAGCTGTCTCAGACCATCGAGGCGGGTGTGTTCGCGCGACAGGTCCTCGACGGCGAGGCGGAGTCCCAGGTGGACGCCACCCGCGAGGAGCTCGAGGCACTGATCGCCGAGGGTGAGCGGGCCAAGGACGTCTTCATCCGCTCCAACCTCCGCCTGGTCGTCGCCGTGGCCCGCCGCTACCCCCGCAGCGGCCTGCCCCTGCTGGACCTCATCCAGGAGGGCAACGCCGGCTTGGTGCGCGCGGTGGAGAAGTTCGACTACCGCAAGGGCTTCAAGTTCTCGACGTACGCGACCTGGTGGATCCGCCAGGCCATCACCCGCTCGATAGCCGACCAGTCCCGCACCATCCGGCTGCCCGTCCACCTGGTGGAGGAGCTGGGCCGGATCCGCCGCATCCAGCGCGAGTTCAACCGGGAGAACGGCCGCGAGCCGGAGCCCGCCGAGATCGCCGCCGAGCTCGGCTCGACGCCGGAGCGCGTGACGGACGTCCTGGACTGGGCCCGTGACCCGGTCTCGCTCAACATGTCGGTGGACGACGACGGCGACACCCAGTTCGGCGACCTGCTGGAGGACACCTCCGCGGTCTCGCCCGAGCAGTCGGTGCTGACGCTGCTGCGCAGCGAGGGCCTGGAAGACCTGATCAGCCGCCTCGACCAGCGCACCGCCTCGATCATCAAGATGCGGTACGGCATCGAGGACGGCCGGGAGCGCACGCTGACCGAGGTCGGCAAGGAGCACGGCCTCACGCGCGAGCGGATCCGGCAGATCGAGAAGCACGCCCTGATGGAGCTGAAGAAGCTGGCCCGGGACACCGGGTTCGACGCGGCGGCGTAAGAGACCTGTAAGAGACCTGTAGGAGAGACTGTTTCGGGTCCGGCGCGCGTGGGAAGCTGCGTGCGCCGGGCGGCGTACGGCCTCGGCAGGCGCGTGCGCTGGTGGCGGAAGACCGCGCAAACATGGCGTGTTTAACGCCGCTTCAACCCGTGGGGGCGCGGGAACAAGACCAGCGACCCCCTTTGAACCAAGTCCCGACGCCCTCCCCCCGGCGCCGGGACTCTCCCCGAGCCGGGTTCCGGTGCCCCTCCCCCCGGGCGCCGGGGCCCGGCTCTGCCCCGGCCTCCCCCTGCCAGGGCATGCTGGAGGGCAGGCCACCCCGTACCTGAACCACGGGGTGGCCCGCCGAATGGCAGATTGTGTCACAGGGGCATAGCCTGCCGAGTGTGAGCAGTCCCACCCCCGCACAGAACCGGGGCGCCTCCGCGGCGCCCTCCGGGTCCGCGCCGATGTCGCTGACCGAGCGCCGCAAGGCGGAGACCCGGATGGAGATCGCCAGGGCGGCGGCCCGTCTCTTCGTCACCCAGGGCCTGCGGGCCACCCGCGCCGAGGACATCGCCCAGGCCGCGGGCATCGCTCCCCGCACCTTCTATCGCTACTTCGCGACCAAGGAGGAGGCCGTCGCCCCGCTCTACATCATGGGCGCCCAGCGCTGGGCCGAGGCGGTGCGGGAGGCTCCCCCCGAACTGCCGCTCCCCGAGGCCCTGGAACACGCCGTACGCCACACCCTGACGCCGGGTACGGCGGTCTCCGCCGCGTCCTGGGAGTGGGTCCGCACGCTGGTCCGCCTGGCCATGACCAGCCCCGCGTTGCGGAAGGTTTGGGGCGAGGTGTGTCTGGCGTCGGAGACGTCGATGGCTGTGGTGCTGGGGGAGCGGGGCGGGGTTGCGGGCGGTGACGACAACGTTGCCGAGGGCGCTGTGATGTCCCCCGAACTCCGTTACGCCGCTGCCGTCGCCGATGCGGCGGTGCGCGTGGCGGTCGAGTCCTGGGCGTCGGGGGAGGCGCCGGCGACGGGGCCGGAGGGGCCGGCCGCGTTGGCGTTGCGGAACTTGGCGGCGGTGCGGGAGTTTTGGGGCGAGGGGTAGGTCGTCGTTTGTCTGCGGGTTCGTTGTGGCTGGTCGCGCAGTTCCCCGCGCCCCTTCGGGCGCTTCACTCCCCGGCCGCTCGGCTCAACCGGCTGCCCAACTCCCGTACGCACTCCACTAGTTCGGTGGGTGCCTGCACCGTGAAGTCGATCCCGAGCATCGCTAGCCGTACCGCCAGCCACTCCACCGGATCGCTCGTGGTGGCCCGCAGCCGGCACCGGTCCGTGCCCAGCGGCTCGGGTGCCCCGAGCCAGGCCGGCAGCCGTGGGCCCACCGTCTCGGCGGAGCCGGCGAATGTGACCGTGAACGCGTAGGTGTCCTGCTGCCCTCGGATCGACTGCCGCAGATACTCCGCCGCGCTCCCTGTCGGCAGCTCCCGCGGAGCGAACCGCGCGCCGGTGGCGAAGGGCTCGCTGACGCGGTCGACGCGGAACGTACGCCAGTCGGCGCGATCGAGGTCGTAGGCGACGAGGTACCAGCGGCGTCCCGTCGACACCAGCCGGTACGGCTCGGTCAGCCGTCGCGACTCGGTTCCGTCCTTCGCCCGGTAGGCGAACCGCAGCCGCTCCCGCCCGGCGACGCTCGACGCCATCACGGTGAGCGTCTCGGGCGCGATGCTCGCCCCGTCGCCGCTGGTCAGCGGTGTGGTCGCGGCCTGGAGGGTGGAGACGCGGTGCCGCAGCCGGGACGGCAGCACCTGCTCCAGCTTGGCCAGGGCCCGTACGGAGGCCTCGTCGACCCCTTCCAGCGCGTGCCCCGCGCCGGCCCGCAGCCCGACCGCGATCGCCACCGCCTCCTCGTCGTCGAGGACGAGCGGCGGCATCGCCTTGCCCGCGACCAGCCGGTAGCCGCCGTCGGCGCCCATGGTCGCCTGTACCGGATAGCCCAGTTCGCGCAGCCGGTCGACGTCCCTGCGGACCGTGCGGCGGGAGACGCCGAGCCGGTCGGCGAGCTCGCCGCCGGGCCATTCGCGGGGCGTCTGGAGCAGGGAGAGCAGTTGGAGGAGCCGGGCCGGAGTGTCTGTCGTCATGAGTTCGAGGATGCCGCAGAACTAGGACATGATCTGACCTAGTGCGGTTCTAACTTGAGGCCATGACTTCCACCGAGACCTCACCGCACGGGCCGGCCGCTCCGGCAGACCGTCGCCGTTGGTTCGCCCTCGCGATCGTGATGACCGCGGCCTTCATGGACCTCGTCGACGTCACGATCGTCAACATCGCCATCCCGTCGATCCGGCAGGAAGCCGGCGCCTCCTGGAGCCAGATCCAGTGGATAACGGCCGGTTACGCGCTCGCCTTCGCCGCGGGCCTGATCACCGGCGGACGGCTCGGCGACATTCACGGCCGCAAGCGGGTGTTCCTCGTCGGCATCGGCGGCTTCACGCTCGCGTCGGCGCTGTGCGGCTTCGCGGCGAACGCGGAGATGCTGGTCGCCGCGCGGATCCTGCAGGGCGCGATGGCGGCGCTGATGGTGCCGCAGGTGCTGTCGATCGTGCACGCGACGTTCCCGGCGCACGAGCGGGGCAAGGTGTTCGGGCTGTTCGGCGCGATCGTGGGTCTGGGGGCCGTCTCCGGTCCGCTGCTGGGTGCGCTGCTGACCGAGTGGAACCTGTTCGGGCTCGAATGGCGGCCCATCTTCCTGATCAACCTGCCGGTCGGCATCGTCGGTCTGATCCTCGGCAGCCGCTTCATCACCGAGTCCAGGGCACCGCGGGCGCTGAAGCTCGACCTCGTCGGCGTCGGCCTGGTGACACTGGGTCTGCTGATGCTGCTCTACCCGCTGACCCGCGGCCGTGAGCTGGGCTGGCCGCTGTGGGGGCACGTGTCGATGGCGGGCGCGCTCGTCGTGTTCGCGGCGCTGGTGGCGTACGAGAAGCGGAAGGCCGCGCGGGACGGCTCCCCGCTGGTCGAGCTGTCGCTGTTCAAGGTGAAGAGCTTCGCGGCCGGTATCGCCGTGCAGACGGTGTTCGGGATCGGGCTCGGTGTCTTCTTCCTGGTGTGGACGCTGTACATGCAGACCGGGCTGGGCTGGAGCCCGCTGCGGGCGGGGCTGACGGGCGTGCCGTTCTCGATCGCGGTGTCGGTGGCGGCCGGGCTGTCGGTGCAGAAGCTCGTCCCGCGCTTCGGGCGCAAGGTGCTGCAGGCAGGCGCGCTGACGATGGCGGCGGGTGTCCTGCTCTACCTGTGGGAGTCCGAGCGGTACGGCCTCGGGATCGCCTCGTGGCAGATGGCGCTGCCCCTGATCGTGATGGGCGCGGGCATGGGCCTGATCTTCGCCCCGCTGACCGACGCCGTGCTGTCGGAGGTGCCGCGCGAGCATGCCGGTTCCGCGTCCGGGCTGATCAACACCGTGATGCAGATGGGGAACGCGCTGGGGCTCGGGCTGGTGTCCGTCGTGTTCTTCGGCCGGATCAGCGAGCGGCTGGCGCCGGCCGAGGTGGGCCCGGCGTTCGTGGACGCCTTCCAGTACGCGCTGGGGTGGGTGGCCCTGGTGATGGGCGCGATCTTCCTGCTGATGTTCGCGCTGCCGAAGCGGCCGGCTCAGCATGTGGAGGGGGCGGAGGCCGAGGTGCGGGTGACGGAGCGGGAGCCTGAGCTCGTGTCCTGAGCCGGGGAGCTTGTCGGAGGGCTCGGTGCCGCTGGTGGCGCCGAGCCCTCCTGTCGTGCCCGGAAGTCCGTTCATGCCCGGATGACGTCCGACCCTGTTTACTTTCCGGAAATCCGGGCGTAGCCTCCCGACTGAAACCACAAGTTCGGGCATGAGTCGGAGGTGAACGGGCATGTACGCACCGGAGCGGCAGCAGGAGATCCTCCGCCTCGCCCGTGACGGCGGGCGCGTGGACGTGGTGTCGCTGGCCGAGGAGTTCCAGGTCACGGCGGAGACGATCCGGCGCGATCTGAAGGCCCTCGACCGCGCCGGCCTGGTCCGCCGGGTGCACGGCGGGGCCATTCCGGCCGGACGCCTCGACTTCGAGCCGGACCTCGCCGAGCGCGAGACCACCGCGGCCGACGAGAAGGACAACATCGCCAAGGCGGCCCTCGCCGAGCTGCCGACCGAGGGCACGATGATCCTCGACGCCGGCACGACGGTGGCGCGGCTCGCCGCGGCCATCCCGCTGGAGGCGTCCCTCACCGTCGTCACGCACAGCCTGCCGATCGCGGCCCGCCTCGCCGACCACCCGGGCATGCAGCTCCATCTCGTCGGGGGGCGCGTACGGCACCGTACGCGCGCCGCTGTGGACGCCTGGGCGCTGCGCGCGTACGGCGAGATCCGGGCGGACGTCCTCTTCGTGGCGGCCAACGGCTTCTCCGCCGACCACGGTCTGACCACCCCCGACCTCGCCGAGGCCGCGGTCAAGCGCGCGGCCCTCGCCGCCGCCCGCCGCGTGGTGCTGCTCGCCGACTCCTCCAAGCACGGCCAGGAGCACTTCGCCCGGTTCGGCGACCTGAGCGATGTGGACCTGCTGATCACCGACAGCGGGCTGAGCCCCGAAGACGCCACCGCGATCGAGCGCGGCGGCACGGAAGTAGTGCGCGCATGATCCTCACCGTCACCCCCAACCCGTCCCTCGACCGCACCTATGAGGTCCCCTCGCTGGAGCGCGGCGAGGTCATCCGCGCCACCGGCGAGCGCATGGACCCCGGCGGCAAGGGCGTGAACGTCTCGCGGGCCGTCACGGCAGCCGGGCAGCGCACGGTGGCGGTGCTGCCCCTGGGTGGTGCGCCGGGCGCACTCGTGGCGGATCTGCTGGACGCGCAGGGCATCGAGGTGGCGCCGGTCCCGGTCGCCGGGCCCACCCGCTCGAACATCGCGCTCGCGGAGTCGGACGGGGTGCTCACGAAGATCAACGCACCGGGTCCGGAGCTGTCGGCCGAGGAGCAGGAGCTGCTCTTCGAGACGGTGCGCCGGCAGTCGCAGGACGCCGCGTGGATCGCGTGCTGCGGAAGCCTGCCGCGGGGGCTCGCGCCCTCGTGGTACGCCGAGCTGGTCGCGCGGGCGCACGCCGTGGGCGCACGGATCGCGCTGGACACCTCCGGACCCGCGTTGCTGGCGGCGCTGCGTGAGCGGCCCGACGTCGTGAAGCCGAACGCCGAGGAACTCGCGGAGGCCGTCGGACGCCCGCTGGCGACGGTGGGCGACGCGGTGAAGGCGGCCGAGGAGTTGCGCGAGATGGGCGCGCGGGCCGTGCTGGCGAGCCTGGGCGCGGACGGGCAACTGCTCGTGGACGGCGCGGGCGCCTGGTTCGGCAGCGCGAACGTGGTCGCCGTGCGCTCCAACGTGGGCGCCGGAGACTCCTCGCTCGCCGGGTTCCTGATCGCCGGCGGCAGCGGCCCGGAGGCCCTCGCCTCCGCCGTCGCACACGGTGCTGCCGCCGTCCAGCTGCCCGGCAGCGTGATGCCGACCCCGGGCGACTTGGACCCGGCCGCGGTGACGGTCACGGCCGAGGTGCCGGTGGACCGTGTACTGAAGGAGCCGGTGTCATGACCGATGTGACATCTTTCATGCCGCTCACGGCTTTTGATGCATTGGTGACTTTGATGACGATGGCGGCTATGGCTATGGCTATGGCTATGGCTACGTCTGCGGCTGCGGCTACGGCTAGAGCTAGGGCTACGGCTTTGGCGTCATCGGCGACACCCCATGGACCGGCCTTGAAGCGGCGAAGCGCCCCGTTACTCGCCGCGGCCGACGGTCGGCAGGGCATCCTGAGCCGCTCTGCCGACCGGCGGAGGCGGGGTTTCCCCGGCCCCGCCTCCGCACCCCCCGAAGCCCCCCACAGCACCCCCGTCCCCAGAAGCGCCCACCGCAGTCCCCGGGCGATACGCGTGCGAAGGAGCCCGCGATGAGCGACATGATCACCGCGGACCTGGTCGATCTCGACCTGTCCGCCGACACCAAGGAAGCGGCGGCCCGAGCCCTCGCCGAGCGCATGGTCGCCCAGGGCCGGGTGACCGACCTCGAGGGCTTCCTCGCCGACGTGGCCGCCCGCGAGGCGCAGATGCCGACCGGCCTCGACGGCGGCATCGGCATCCCGCACTGCCGCAGCGAGCACGTCACCGAGCCGACGCTCGCCTTCGGGCGCAGCGCCGACGGCATCGACTTCGGTGCGGCGGACGGCCCGGCCGACCTGATCTTCCTGATCGCCGCGCCGGCCGGCGCCGACGACGCCCACCTGACGATCCTGTCGTCGCTGGCCCGGCAGCTGATGAACACCGAGTTCACGGACGCGCTCCGGTCGGTGGGCGACGCGGTGTCCGCGGCGGCGCTGATCCGCGGGGACGAGGTGCCGGCGGCGAGCGGTGCGGAGGGCGCGTCCGAGGGCGTGCGGGGTGCGCAGGGCGCTGAGAGCGCCTCCGAAGACACCGCTGCGGCGCCGGGGGCGGCCTCCGTCGGCGCCGCAGCGGTCAGCACGGAGCCGGGCACGTCGTCCGACTCCGGCGAGCGCCCCTTCCGTATCGTCGCCGTCACCTCCTGCCCCACCGGCATCGCGCACACCTACATGGCGGCCGAGTCGCTGGAGAACGCGGGCCGCGAGGCGGGCGTCGAGGTCGTCGTCGAGCCGCAGGGCTCGGCCGGCTTCACCCGGCTCGACCCGGCGGTCATCGCGGCGGCGGACGGCGTGATCTTCGCCCACGACGTACCCGTACGGGAGAAGGACCGCTTCGCCGGCAAGCCGACCGTCGACGTCGGTGTGAAGGCGGGCATCAACCGGCCCGGCGAGCTGATCACCGAGGTGCGCGGGAAGGCGGCGCGCGGTGAGAAGACCGCGGCGGCGTCCTCCGGCGCGGGCACGCCGGTGGACCGCGCCGGTGACTCCGGCGAGGGCTATGGCACCAAGCTGCGCAAGTGGCTGATGTCCGGTGTGAGTTACATGGTCCCGTTCGTCGCCGCCGGCGGTCTGCTGATCGCCCTCGGCTTCGCGATCGGCGGCTGGGAGGTCAACAAGGCGCCGTCGGTCATGGAGCACTTCGACTGGGGCCAGGTCGACAGCTGGGGCGCACTGCTCTTCCAGATCGGCGGCGTGGCCTTCCAGTTCCTCGTCCCGGTCCTGGCCGGCTACATCGCCTACGGCATGGCCGACCGGCCGGGCCTGGTGCCCGGCTTCGTGGGCGGTGCGATCTCCCTCACCATCAACGCGGGCTTCCTCGGCGGTCTGGCCGCCGGTCTGATCGCCGGTGGCGTGGTGATGGCCATCCAGAAGGTCAAGATCCACCCGGCGGTGCGCGGCATCATGCCGGTCGTGGTGATCCCGCTGATCTCCTCGGCGATCGTCGGCTTCCTGATGTTCGTGGTGATCGGCAAGCCCATCGCCGAGGCTCAGAAGGGCATGACCGACTGGCTGAACGGGCTCTCCGGCGCCAACGCCATCCTGCTCGGCGCCCTGCTCGGCCTGATGATGTGCTTCGACCTCGGCGGCCCCGTCAACAAGGTCGCGTACACCTTCGCCACGGCCGGCATCGCGGTCGCGAGCCCCAGTGACTCCGCGATGAAGATCATGGCGGCCGTGATGGCGGCCGGTATGGTTCCGCCGCTGGCCATGGCGCTGGCGACGACCGTGCGCGCGAAGCTCTTCACCCCGACCGAGCGCGAGAACGGCAAGGCCGCCTGGGTCCTCGGCGCCTCCTTCATCTCCGAGGGCGCGATCCCGTTCGCCGCGGCCGACCCGCTGCGCGTGATCCCGGCGTCGATGGCGGGCGGCGCCGTCACCGGCGCCCTGTCGATGGCCTTCGACGCCACGCTGCGCGCCCCGCACGGCGGCATCTTCGTGGTCCCGCTGATCGGCAACCCGTTCCTCTTCCTGGTCGCCATCGCCGCGGGCGTGGGCGTCACGACCGGCCTGGTGATCATCCTCAAGGGCCTGCGCAGGACGGTCCCGGGCACGGTGACCGCCGAGGCAGCGGGCTCGCCCACGGCACCGGCGGAGGCGAAGCAGCCGGTGGCGGCGTGACGGTGGTGTAGCGGCGGGACACGGCGCACATGGCAGATGCGGTCGGCCGCGGTCCTCTCCGGAGGCTCGCGGCCGACCGCATCTCCGCTCGTGCCTTAGGAGACTAGGAGACCCGCGCCGCCCGCCGCTCCATCGCGTCGCGGGCCGCGTCCTCGGTGACGTAGACCTCGCACATGTGCCGCCCGTCCGGCGTCGCCGTGTGCTCGACCTCCCAGAGGGAGATCTCCTCGCCGTCGCGCAACAGGAAGGCGTGTTCGTAGAGCGAGAAGCACAGCGCGACGCGTCCCGCCCGGCACGGGCGGCCGAAGGCCTGCGTGATCTGGTACGCGAAGGCCGTGGTCAGCAGCGCGGCCGTGTCCGCCCCCGGCCGGTCCGGGTTCTCCGCGCGGCGCAGCAGCCGGCGCGCGTGGTCCGCCGAGTCGTCGTGCATGTACGCGTGCCGGGGCACCGGGATCGGGGACAGCTGCACCGTCACCGGCAGTTCGAAGTCCGGGGGGTCCGCAGGCAGCGGCAGCCGGGCGGTGGCGGCGCGCAGCTCCTCCTCGTCGACGTACACCTCGTGCTGCGGGTCGCGGCCCGGGGCGGTGTTGTGGACGAGTTCCCAGAGGGTGAGCGCGGAGCCGTCGGCGAGCAGCCAGGTGTGCCGGTACGTCTCGCGGTGCAGTCCCGCGCTGTGGTGCGCGGAGTGCAGCGAACTGTCGTGCGCCAGCGCGCAGTCGAGTCGCCGTATCGTCTCGTCGGGCAGCTCGAAGGAGTTCAGGGCACGGCCGAGGAGCCGCGCGAGGTGCTCCTCCGGAGACTCGGGCGACTCGTGTGGTTCGTACGCTGCCGTCTCGTACGGAACGCTCAAGGTTTCTCCCGGCGTTGCTGCATGTCACCTTGTGGGTGCATACCGTAGCCCCTCGGTCGGACATCATGTCCGGGAACCGAGAAAACGTGCGCACGGAAAACGCGTGGGCCGCGCGGGAAGTTCCCACGCGGCCCGATGGTCCGTCAAAGCTTGCTGGTCAGCGACAACTTGTGCCGCCCGACGCGCTCAGCCGGCACTTCCCGCGAGCCACTGGCTCCACGGCATGTTCCAGCCGTTGAGCCCGTTGTCCGGTGCCACCGTCTTGTCGGGGGAGTTCTTCACGATCACCACGTCCCCGACCAGCGAGTTGTCGTAGAACCACTTGGCCTGGGTGTCTCCCTGCGCGCCCTGCACATCCGCGAGACCGACGCAGCCGTGACTGGTGCCCTCACGCCCGAAGGGCGGATTGCCCTTGTTGTACCAGTAATTGCCGTGGATGAAGGTGCCCGACGTGGTCAGTCGCATCGCGTGCGGCACGTCCGGGATGTCGTACTCGCCGCCGAAGCCGACCGTCGTGCCGTCCATGCGCGTCTGCGTGAACTTCTCCGAGATCACCATCTGCCCGTTGTACGTGGTGTTCTGAGCGCTGCCCGCCGAGATCGGCACGGACTTGATCGTCTTGCCGTCCCGTACGACCGTCATGGTCTGCGTGTTGACGTCGACCGTGGAGACCTGCGACCGGCCGATCGTGAACGTGACCGTCTTCTTCTGCACCCCGTAGACGCCGTTCGCGCCCTCCACGCCGTCCAGGTCGATCTTCATCGTGACCTTGGAACCGGCCTTCCAGTACTCCTCGGGCCGGAAGTCGAGTCGCTGCGCCCCGAACCAGTGCCCGACCACCTTCTGCCCGCTGCTCGATGTCACGGAGATGTGCGACTGCACGGCCTTCTTGTCGCTGATCACCTTGTCGAAGTTGAACGACACCGGCATCCCGACGCCGACCGTCTTCCCGTTGTCCGGCGTGTACGTCCCGATGAAGCTGTTCGCCGAACTGACCGTCGTGAAGATGGAGTTGGCGGCGGCCGTCTTGCCCTTCGAGTCCTTGGCGGTCGCCGATATCTGGTACTTCGTCCCCCGCTCCAGCTGCTCCTTCGGCTTCCAGACCGAGCCGTCCGCGGACATCTCTCCCGGTACGGCCGTCCCCACGCCCGCGACCGTCATCTTCACGTCGGTCAGCTTGCCGCCGCTCACCTTCACGCCGGTCGTGTTGATCGACGCGCTCGTCGAGCCGTCCTTCGCCGAGATGACGATCTTCGCGACGGACGTCTTCGGGTTGCCCTCGCCGCCCTTGCCGTCGTTGCTCGCGTTCGCGCTGCCGCCGCACGCGGTGAGAGTGAGGGCGCCGACCATCAGGACGGCACTTGCCCCCAGTGCGCGCCGTGCTGCTATGTCCGGCGTTGTCACTAGCTGCTCCAGGTTCATGTGATGTGCGTGATCCGCTCCAGTGTGTGGAGAAAGAGGGGGTCGGCCCCCGGTCGGGTTCCCGCCGAGCGCCGTGAACGCCATCACGTGACAGAACCGGGACAATTCCGCGTACAGGCTTGTGAGTTACCTCTCAGTCAGCTGTCGTAGTCGCCTCTTGGACGGCCCTCGGAGTCACCGCTCGTACAGCTCCCGGTACGACGGCCACGTCCCGCCCGGCCCGTCCACCGACTCGGCGGCACGCACGGCCCGCACGATGGCCCGCGTCACCGTGTC
Source organism: Streptomyces sp. NBC_00457 (assembly GCF_036014015.1). Taxonomy (NCBI): domain Bacteria; kingdom Bacillati; phylum Actinomycetota; class Actinomycetes; order Kitasatosporales; family Streptomycetaceae; genus Streptomyces; species Streptomyces sp. NBC_00457. The sequence goes on from NZ_CP107905.1 coordinate 6,308,998, forward strand.
CGCGCCCGCCGCGAGCACCTCGTTCAGGGCGAGCGGGTGCTCGGCGTCCAGGGCGTGCTCTCCCGTCGCCAGCGCGAACACCGTGTCCCCGTCGTTGAGCAGATGCACCGGCCGTACGGCGCGCGCGATGCCGTCGTGCGCCGTGCCGGCCAGTTTCTGGGCCTGCGCCTTGGACAGGTCCGCGTCCGTGGCCACTACCGCGAGCGTGGTGTTGAGCGGCGGGGGCGCGTTCTTGGCCGCGATCTCGGCGAGCCGCCGATGCGCGGCCTCGTGGACCCGCGCCTCCGGATAGCTCACCCGCCCCTGGAACAACTCCCCGTACAACACCCCCGTTTCCGGATCCGCCGCCGAACCCGCCGCGTTCGCCACCACCAGCGCCGCGACCGTGATCCCGGAGTCGAGGACGGCGCTCGCGGTGCCGATGCCGCCCTTGACCGGACCGACCGTGGCGCCCGTGCCGGCGCCCACGCATCCCTCCGCCACCCGCGCGCCGAGCTCGCTCGCCGCGGCGGCCTCCACGGCGGCCCGGCCGGTGGCCGCGTCCGGCCTGGCCCGGAAGTCGCCGCCCCGCCCCAGATCGAAGACGCAGGCGGCGGGCACCACCGGCACGACATGCGTGGGATCGGCGCCCACGCGCACCCCGCGCCCCTGCTCCTCCAGCCAGGCCATCACGCCGGACGCCGCGTCGAGCCCGTACGCGCTGCCCCCGGTCAGCACGATCGCCTCGACCTTCCGCACCAGGTTGCGCGGGTCCAGCGCGTCGGTCTCCTTGGTGCCGGGCCCGCCGCCGCGCACGTCCACCGCGGCGACGGCCCCGCCCTCCGGGGCGAGCACGACCGTGGTGCCGGTGAGCCAACCGCCGCCGGTACGCGTCGCGTGTCCTACCCGCACACCGGCCACGTCCGTCAATGCGTCAACTGTCATGTGACCCAGTCTCGCCCGTGCGCCTGCCCTCGCGGTCGGTTCACGCCGCCGAGGCCGGCGTGCTTTCTTTGCGCTCCCGCGCCGTCAGGCGCGCCGTCATCGTCTCCCCGGTCGCCACCGTGAGCGCCAGCACGACGCCTGCCGCGAGGACCGCCCAGTCGCCCAGGAAGGTGCAGAGGATCACCAGCAGGGCCGCCGTCGGCAGCACCAGCTGCTGGGCGATGCCCACCTTGAAGTGGCGGGAATGCAGCGCCCAGACCGTCAGCAGATACAGCGCCGCCGGCAGTGTCACCGCGGCCGACGCCGCCAGCGTGGAGATGTGCGCCTTGCCGACGGACTGCTCGACCGCCACCTCCAGTCCGGCGCCGATCGCCGCCGCCGACGCGAAGATCAGGTAGTGCCCGTACCCCCACAGGAACGCCTGCCCGTTGGTCCGCAGATGGCCGTGGATCGGCACCACGAAGTAGATCCACCAGGCGGCGAAGATGATCAGCAGCCCGCCCGCGGCGATCGGCACCAGTTCGCCCAGCGCGTCGTTCTCGTCGATGCCGGTCTTCACCCCGATCGTGGCCGCCGCGATCGTCTCGCCCAGCACGATGATCGTGAACAGCCCGTAGCGCTCGGAGATGTGGTGCGGATGCCAGGACGTGGTGAAGTCCCTCTCCGCGTACGGCGGTACGCACATCTCCAGGATCGCCATGACCAGGAAGCCCCAGGGCAGGGCGTCGTCCGGCACGGCCAGCAGCGCCAGCCAGCCGATCTGGCAGAACAGCACCCCACCGGCGTACCGCCGGGCCATCGTTCTCTCCGGGCCGTCGGCCGACCGCGCGGCCCGCAGCCACTGTGTCACCAGGGCCAGCCGCATGATCACGTAACCCAGGGTGACGACCAGGAAGTCGTGGTCCTCGAAGGCCCGGGACACCCCGGCCGCCAGGACCAGGACTCCCGCGATCTGGATCAGGGTGACGACCCGGTAGAGCACGTCGTCGTTGTCGTACGCCGAGGCGAACCAGGTGAAGTTCATCCAGGCCCACCAGATGGCGAAGAAGGACATCGCGTAGTAGAGGATCCCCTCGCCCGCATGCCCCTCGGCGACGGCGTGCACCAGTTGGAGGCCCGCCTGCGCGATGGCGACGACGAAGCACAGGTCGAAGAAGAGCTCCAGTGGCGTGGCGACCCGGTGCGTCTCGTCGCGACCGCGGGCGGTGAGCCTGCGCAGCGGTCGTCGGCGTTCTGGCGGGCCGGGGGAGGTGGGCGCCGGAGTCGGGCTGGACGTCATGAGTCCAAGCACAGCAGATAACCCGCCGAAATTCCTGTGAAGGCCTCAGAAGCACCGGGGGCCCCGGAGAGCCAGTTAAAGACCAGGTCAGCCGAGATGTGGGCGGGAGCGGCCGCCCGCGGCCGTACCCTGAAGGCATGAGCACCGGCCCCGACCCCGAGCAGCCCGCCCCGAAGCCCGCGCTGATCTTCGACGACCCGCTGGACCAGCAGTCCGCGGACGACACGGACCGCGGCTGGGGCGAGCGGCCCGGCGCCGACGGCAGCAGCGCGGCCGACCTCAAGCGCTTCCTGGACGAGAAGCCGCCGCACCACCTCTGAGTCCGGAGGGTCCAGCAGGCCCTCGCCGGCCGGACCTCCCGGACCTCCGCGGCTACCGCCCGTCGCGCCCCGACCGCTGCCGCTACGGCTCGTTGTGACCCGAGCCGCGCTGGGCGACCAGGGCGTCGCGGATCTCCTTGAGCACCTCCAGCTCGGTCACCTCCATGACCTCGTGCGTGCCCTCCTTCGCCTTCCGGCGGGCCTCCAGGCGGGCCAGGTACTTCGCCATCGGCAGCACCATCAGGAAGTAGACGACCGCCGCGGTGATCACAAAGCTCAGCGTCGCGCCGAGGACCGAGCCCCACAGCAGCCGGATGCCCTGATCGCCCTCGCAGTTGTCGCTCAGACAAGAGCTGTAGTTGTCGAGGTTCTTCGTGCCGATCGCTCCGACCAGCGGGTTGATGAGCCCCTTCACCACCGCGTTCACGATGTTGGTGAAGGCGGCACCGATGACCACCGCGACCGCCAGGTCGACCACGTTCCCGCGCATCAGGAAGGCCTTGAAGCCCTCCCAGATGCTCGGTTCCTTCTTCTCGCTCACCGCGGAGCCTCTCCTCGCGCACACAGGCTGTGGAATCAAACGATCCGCAACCTACGTCAGCCCGAGGCCGCCATGTCCAGGTGGGTAGCTGGAACGAGCGACTTGACATCAGCGTGCGCAGAAGGCGAACCACCCGGCTCAGCACAGCGTCACCGCCAGCCGCGCCGTCGCACTGGCGCCGGCGAGACCCGCCGCCGTGGAGCGCGGTACCGACAGGACGACCAACGCCCCGCTCTCACCGGCGGAGTCCACAGGCTCGGGCACCTTCGTGACCCGCGCCCCGCGCGCGACCACACGCGCGTCACCGCCCGTCGCGGTCTCCTCGGCGGCGATGACGTCGACCCGGTCGCCGGGCCGCAGCAGCCTGACCGTCTCTCCGTCGGCGATCCGCACCGGCGCGGACACCCGCTCGACTGTGCGGTGTTGGCGTACCGGTTCGGCCACCGGGTGCCCTCGCGCCCGGTCGGACTCCCGCGGGCCCGCGGCCACGAGCGCCGCCGCGGTGACGGCGAGCCCGGCTGCCACGGCCCGCCTCCGGTGCCGTAGAAGACGGCGCAGTTGACAGCGACCGCCGCGCACCCGGACGGGAGCGAAGTGCGGCACCTCGCAGGTGGCGGGAGCGTCGGTGCCGAGCGGACGAGGCGAAACTGGAGAAGGAGAGGACGAAGACAAGGACGAGGGCATGAAGGCCATGCGGACCACCACCTGTGCGTGACGAGGAATCGGCTTTCCACGCCACGATGAGGCTTCGCGCCGCCGCTCGCTGAGGCCCGTGCGCTACTGGCCGGTTGTGGACAACTCCCTCACCCGAACGGGAAGTTCCGCCCTTCCGCCCGTCCCCTTGATCAGACTGCGCCCTCCGCTACGGCAGCTCGAACCCCGGATCCATCCCGCCCAGCGCCGTCGTGCACAGGCAGTCCCGCTCCTCGGTGGCGGGCAGCGCGGCGACGGCGTCGAACAGCACGCCCCGCAGCCGGTCCACATTCGCCGCGAACACCCGCAGAACCTCGTCGTGGGAGACGCCCTCGCCGGTCTCGGCGCCCGCGTCGAGGTCGGTGACCAGGGTCAACGACGAGTAGCAGAGCTCGAGTTCACGGGCCAGTGCCGCCTCGGGGTGCCCGGTCATGCCCACCACGGACCAGCCCTGCGCCCGGTGCCACAACGATTCGGCACGGGTCGAGAAGCGTGGCCCCTCGATCACCACCAGCGTGCCGCCGTCCACCGCCTCCCAGTCGCGCCCTCGCGCCGCCTTCAGCGCCGCCGTCCGTCCGGTGGGGCAGTAGGGGTCGGCCAGGGACACATGCACCACGTTCGGCACGGTGCCGTCGGGCAGCGGAAAGCCGTCGAAGTACGACCCCGCCCGGGACTTCGTACGGTCGACCAGCTGATCCGGCACGAGCAGCGTGCCGGGTCCGTATTCGGGGCGCAGGCCGCCCACCGCGCACGGGCCGAGGACCTGACGTACGCCGACCGACCGCAGTGCCCACAGGTTGGCCCGGTAGTTGATGCGGTGCGGCGGCAGATGGTGGCCGCGTCCGTGACGGGGCAGGAAGGCGACCCGCCGCCCGGCGATCTCGCCGAGGAAGAGCGAGTCGCTGGGCGCACCGTAAGGGGTGTCCACCTGGATCTCGGTCACGTCGTCGAGGAACGAATAGAAGCCGGAGCCCCCGATTACACCGATCTCTGCGTTGGCCATGACCAGCACACTAGCTGGCCCCGGCCGGGCGCTGAGAGGGGCTCCGGAAATGCCGGAAACCCTGTCGTCGTACGACGACAGGGTCCGGTGAGCGAGGCTTGCGCGCCTACGCGGCGGAGCTGCTGCTGGACGAGGTGCCGGAACTCGACGAGGTGCCGGTGCTCGACGACTTCGTGTCCGAGGACGACGACGTGGTCGAGGAGTCCGAGGAGGACGTCGACGGCTTGGACGACGCCGGGGCACTGCTCGACGAGGAGCCGCGGCTGTCGTTGCGGTAGAAGCCGGAGCCCTTGAAGACGATGCCGACCGCGGAGAACACCTTCTTGAGGCGGCCCTGGCAGCTGGGGCACTCGGTCAGGGCGTCGTCGGTGAACTTCTGCACCGCCTCGAGGCCCTCGCCGCACTCGGTGCACTGGTACTGGTAGGTGGGCACTGTCTTCCTCCTGGCACTCTCACTCGATGAGTGCTAACGACGAACCATAGTGACGTATTCCGCGGGATCAGTCCACTGCGACCGGTGTGCGGTGACCGACGCCACGTGCGACGGTGCGGCTGCGGGGCCGCGTCGCCAGCCTCGAGCGCAGTGCGAGAAGCGTCGCCAGGGCGAGCACGGTGCCGCCCATCGGCACGAGGAATCCGGCACCGTCCCAGAAGCGGTCCTCGAGTTGTCCGGCGACCGTGACGGCCGCCGCCTGTCCGAGGGCCACCGCGCCGGTGAGCCAGGTGAAGGCCTCGGTGCGGGCGCCGGCCGGGACCAGGCCCTCGACCAGTGTGTAGCCGGTGATCAGCGCGGGCGCGATGCACATGCCCACGAGAAGGCCGAGGCCCGCGAGGACGAGCACGGACTGCGCGGCCCACAGGCCGGAGGCCGTCAGGGCGAGCGCCCCGTACGCCACCAGGAGGCGGCGCTGCGGGGCGACCTTCCAGGCGATCGCGCCGCAGACGAGGCCGGAGAGCATGTTGCCCGCGGCGAAGACGCCGTACAGGACGCCGTTCAGGCCGGGTTCGCCGATCGACTCGCTGAACGCGGCCAGCGAGACCTGCATCCCGCCGAAGACGGCGCCGATGCCGAGGAACGTCACGATCAGGACCCGCACTCCAGGGATGCGCAGCGCGGAAACGTGCTCCACGCGCGCGTGCCCGCTCACCGAGACGCGGGGCTGTGTGCTCTTCTGCGCCGCGAACAGCAGACCGCCGATGAGCGTCAGTGCCGCCTCGGTCACCAGGCCCGCGGCCGGGTCGACGGCGGTGCACAGGGCGGTCGCCAGCAGCGGGCCCACGACGAAGGTCAGCTCGTCGGTGACGGACTCGAAGGCCGCCGCGGTCGTCATCAGGGGCGAGTCCTGGAGCTTCACGCCCCAGCGGGCCCGCACCATCGGCCCGATCTGCGGCACGGAGGCACCCGTGGGGACGGCCGCCGCGAACAGCGCCCACAGAGGGGCGTCCGTGAGCGCGAGGGCCGTCAGGGTCAGGCCCGACAGCGTGTGCACGAGCACGCCGGGGATCAGCACGGCGCGCTGTCCGTAGCGGTCCGCGAGGCGCCCGCTGTAGGGCGCGAACACGGCCATGGAGACGCCGGTGGCCGCCGCGACGGCGCCCGCGGCGGCGTACGAGCCGGTGGTGTGCTGCACGAGCAGCACGATGGAGAGGGTGAGCATCGCGAACGGCTGGCGTGCCGCGAAGGCGGGGAGCAGGAACGTCCAGGCGCCGCGGGTGCGCAGCAGTTGCCCGTAGCCCGGGCGGGAGGAGGCCGGCGAGTTCTTCGACGGCTCGGTGGTGACCGTGGATGCCACGGTCCGTGCCTTTCTGCCGCCTGGTAGCGCGCCCCGCGGGTGGGGGCGGCGCCGAGAGCTGTCCTCTTGCGCGGAACTGCGGTAGATACCGGCGCCCACTGCGGGGGCGTCACGGCCGCCATACGGTCGCGCCAGCTCTGCGTCAGACAGAGGTGGTTCGATCAAAGTGCGCCTTCATCGTACAGGGATCAGTGACTGGCGCACCTGTGAAAGTGAGCACCATGGTGGCGTTCACCTGTGATTGTTGTCGCCGTTGGTCCCCAGCCATCCGGCCAGCTTGCCGCCGTGCCCCACCGCACGCAGCCGCCGCTCCGCCGCGTCCCGGACGGGGTCGGTGGCGACCACGAGCAGTTCGTCCCCGCGTCGCAGCACGGTCGTCGGCAGCGGAACGAACGATTTCCCGTCGCGTACGACAAGCGTGACGGCGGCCCCCGCCGGCAGCCGTAGCTCGTTGATCTCCACGCCGTGCATCTTCGACCCCTCGGGGATCGACAGGGACAGCAGATGCCCGCGCAGCCGCTCCAGCGGCGCCGACTCGATGCCGAGGTCGGCGGCCTCGGCCTCCTTGCCCAGATGCAGCTTGCGGGCCAGCCACGGCAGCGTCGGCCCCTGGATCAAGGTGTAGACGACGACCAGGACGAAGACGATGTTGAAGATACGGCGGCTGGCCTCGACGCCCTCCACCATGGGGATCGTCGCCAGGATGATGGGCACGGCGCCGCGCAGCCCGGCCCAGGACATCAGCGCCTGCTCCGTCCACGGCACCCGGAACGGCACCAGGCACAGCACCACGCTCAGCGGACGCGCGACCACGGTCAGCACCAGCCCGATGACCAGCGCGGGCACGATGTCGTCGCCCAGCTCGTGCGGGGTGACCAGCAGGCCGAGCAGGACGAACATGCCGATCTGCGCGATCCAGCCGAGCCCGTCGGCGAACCCGCGGGTGGCGGGCCAGTGCGGCAGCTTCGCGTTGCCCATGACCATCGCGGCGAGGTAGACACCGAGGAACCCGCTGCCGTGGACCATGGCGCCCGCCGCGTACGCCGTGACGGCGATGGCGATGACGGCGATCGGGTAGAGGCCGGAGGCGGGCAGCGCCACGTGCCTGAGCCCCCAGGCGCCCAGCCAGCCCACCGCGAGACCGATGGCGGCGCCGATGGCCAGCTCCAGGAGTATCTCGCCGACCAGCACGTACCAGTGCTCGATCGGTCCGGCCGTGGAGAAGGCCAGCACCAGGATGACCACGGGAGCGTCGTTGAAGCCGGACTCGGCCTCCAGCGTGCCCGTCACGCGCGCGGGGAGGGGGATTTTCCGCAGCACGGAGAAGACGGCCGCCGCGTCCGTGGACGACACGATCGCGCCGATGATCAGTGCCTGACGCCACTCAAGACCGATGAGATGGTGCGCGGCCGTCGCCGTGATCCCGACGCTGACCGCGACCCCGACGAGCGCCAGCATGGTGGCGGCCGGCAGGGCGGGCTTGACCTCTTTCCACTTCGTGCCGAGGCCGCCCTCGGCGAGGATCACGACCAGCGCCGCATAGCCGATCACCTGCGTCAGCTCGGCATCGTTGAAGTGGATGTCGCCGATGCCGTCCTGGCCCATGAGGACGCCGATGCCCAGGTAGACGAGCAGGCCGGGGAGCCCGCTGCGCGAGGAGATCCGGACCGCTGCGACGGCGACGAGCAGGACGAGCGAGCAGACGAGCAGAAGTTCGTTGAGATCGTGGACTGTCAGCGGCCGTTCCCTTTCCTGGCTCACACACGGCACGCGCGCGTGGGCGTGGGCTCATGTACATCTGACACGAAGGCACGGTGCTTCGCGTCCAGGTACTTCGTTACCTTACCTAACTCTTGACGATTTCTTGACGTTCCGGGGGTGAGATCGAACGCCCGTCCGTCCCGGTTGCCCACTCCGCGTCAAGGGGCGCCGGGCCCTGCGCCTATGGTTGCTCCAGCGCTCATTCAAAAGGACAGCCGGCCCTGCCGCTCGCGTAAGGACAGCAAGGACAGCGATGCCCCCCAATACCACCGCCTCATCGGGTCAGCAGCCCGGCAAGTCTCGGAGGAAGAAGGGGCGCAAAGCCCGTCTGATCGTCCTCGTCCTCGTGCTGGCCCTCGTCGGAGGCGTCGGCTACGGCGGGTACTGGTCCATCAGCACCGTCCGCGCCTCCTTCCCGCAGACCAAGGGTTCAATCTCGCTCGACGGCATCTCGGCACCGGTCGACGTCAAGCGTGACGGCAACGGCATCCCGCAGATCTACGCCTCCTCCGACGAGGACCTGTTCATGGCGCAGGGCTACGTCCAGGCGCAGGACCGGTTCTACGAGATGGACGTACGCCGGCACATGACCTCCGGGCGCCTCTCGGAGATGTTCGGCAAGGGCCAGGTCGACAACGACGAATTCCTGCGCACCCTCGGCTGGGACCGTGTGGCGAAAGAGGAGTACGACACCAAGCTGTCGCCCGCCACGAAGAAGTACCTCCAGGCATACGCCAAGGGAGTCAACGCCTACCTGGAGGGCAAGGAAGGCGAGGAAATCTCCCTGGAGTACGCGGCGCTCGGGTTCAGCAACGACTACAAGCCCGAGAAGTGGACCCCGGTCGACTCGGTGGCCTGGCTGAAGGCGATGGCCTGGGACCTGCGCGGCAACATGCAGGACGAGATCGACCGCGCCCTGATGACCAGCCGCCTGGGCCCCAAGCAGATCGAGGACCTGTACCCGGACTACCCGTACGGCCGGAACAAGCCGATCGTCCAGGACGGCCAGTACGACGACCTCACGGAGACCTTCGAGCAGAGCGACAGCGCGAGCGGCACCTCAGGAACGTCCACGGGCGGCACGACGGGCCAGTCCTCCTCGGACACGGCCTCCTCGGCCCTCCAGACCCAGCTGACGGGCCTCTACGACGTCCTCGACGACCTCCCCACGGCCGTCGGCGTGAACGGCAACGGCATCGGCTCCAACGCCTGGGTCGTCGCCGGCAGGCACACCATCACCGGCAAGCCGCTGCTGGCCAACGACCCGCACCTGTCGGCCTCGCTGCCGTCCGTCTGGTACCAGATGGGCCTGCACTGCCGCTCCGTCTCCAGCAAGTGCCAGTACGACGTCAGCGGCTACACCTTCGCGGGCATGCCCGGCGTCGTCATCGGCCACAACCAGAACATCTCCTGGGGCATGACCAACTCCGGCGTCGACGTCACCGACCTCTACCTGCAGAAACTCACCGGCAACGGCTACCTGTACAACGGCAAGGTCAAGCCGTTCTCCTCGCGCGAGGAGACCATCAAGGTCGCCGGCGGCGCATCGAAGAAGATCATCGTCCGGGAGACCCAGGACGAGAAGACCGAGGGCGGAGAGACCCTGCAGGGGATGCCCCTGCTGTCCGACCGCGACGACGAGCTGGTGAAGGTCGGCAAGAAGGCCACCGTCGACGCCGCGGCCCCCGACCGCGGGGACGGCTACGGCATCTCCCTGCGCTGGACCGCCCTGGACGCGGGCACCACCATGGACGCCGTCTTCGCCATGAACAAGGCCGCCGACTGGAACGACTTCCGCGAGGCGGCCGCGCTGTTCGAGGTGCCCTCGCAGAACCTGGTCTACGCCGACACCCAGGGCAACATCGGCTACACGCTGCCCGGAAAGATCCCCGCGCGCGAGAAGGGCGACGACGGCAGGTTCCCGGCGCCGGGCTGGGACTCCACGTACCAGTGGACCGGCTACCTCGACCAGGACGAACTGCCCTTTGAGCTCAACCCGCAGCGCGGTTACATCGTCACCGCCAACCAGGCCGTCGTCGATCAGGAGTACCCCTACACGCTGACCACGGACTGGGGTTACGGCGCCCGCAGCCAGCGGATCACCGATCTGATCCAGTCGAAGATCGACGACGGCGGCAAGATCTCCACCGACGACATGCGCCAGATGCAGCTCGACAACAGCAGCGAGATCGCCAAGCTGCTCGTGCCCCAGCTGCTGAAGCTCAACCTCGCCGACAAGGACGTCCGCGAGGCCCAGAAGCTCCTCGAGGGCTGGGACTACACCCAGGACGCCGACTCGGCGGCGGCCGCCTACTTCAACTCGGTCTGGCGCAACATCCTCAAGCTCGCCTTCGGCAACAAACTGCCCAAGGAACTGCGCGTCGAGGGCCAGTGCCTGTGGGTCGACCCGGTCAACACCACCGGGCCCGCGGACGAGACCGAGAAGGTGCGCGAGTGCGGCCAGCGCGAAGCCGACCAGGCACAGCCGGACGGCGGTGACCGCTGGTTCGAGGTCGTGCGCAATCTCATGGACGACCCGGACAGCGACTGGTGGAAGACACCCCGCTCAGGCACCCGCCCGGCCGCCGACAACCGCGACAAGCTGTTCGAGCGCGCCATGATCGACGCCCGCTGGGAGCTGACCGCCAAGCTCGGCAAGGACATCGACACCTGGAACTGGGGCCGGCTGCACCGCCTGTTCCTGAAGAACCAGACCCTGGGCACCGAAGGCCCCGGCTTCCTCCAATACGCCCTCAACCGCGGCCCCTGGAGGCTCAGCGGCGGCGAGGCGACGGTCAACGCGACCGGCTGGAACGCCGCCGGCGGCTACGGCGTCATCTGGGTGCCGTCGATGCGCATGGTGGTCAACCTCGGCGACCTCGACAAGTCGAAGTGGATCAACCTCACCGGCGCGTCAGGGCATGCCTACAGCTCCCACTACACCGACCAGACGAACAAATGGGCCAAGGGCGAACTGCTGGACTGGTCGTTCTCGGACAAGGCGGTCGAGGAGAACACCAGTGACACGCTGGTGCTGAAGCCCTGAGGCACTGAAATGCCCCTCCACGCGCGCGTGGAGGGGCATTTCGCGTTCATGGGCGATCCGTTCACGGCCGACCGAAGCGACGTACGCCCGACGGCGTCACCACCGCGTGCACCGGCCGGTCGTGAGCCTCCGCGGGAACCCGCTCGACGACCTCCGAGTCGTACAGGAGCACCACCAGCACCGGATGCGCGCCCGCGCGCTCCAGGCGGGCGAGGACCCGGTCGTACGATCCCCCGCCGCGCCCCAGCCGCATGCCGCGCGCGTCGACGGCCAGGCCGGGCAGCAGGACGACGTCGGCGCCGGTCACCGCGTCCGGGCCCAGGCGTTCCCCGGTGGGCTCGAAGAGGGCCATTCTGCCGCCGTGTTGGACGCGCGCGAGGGAGTCCGCTCCGCAATACGCGCCCCAGTCCAGGTCGTTGTCCGGCAGGAGCGCCGGGAGCAGCACACGTACGCCCCGCGCGCGGAGCGCGTCCAGCAGCGCGAGCGTTCCGGGTTCGCTCCCGACGGAGACGTACGCCGCCACCGTGCCGGCCTGTGCCAGCTCGGGCAGCTCGAGCGCGCGCTCACTCTGAGCCTCAGCGGCTTCTCGCAGGTCATCCGCCGTCAACCTGCTTCTCACCGAGATGAACCCGCGCCGCAACATTCGCTTGTCAGGCTCAGCCGGACGTCCGATGTGACTCAAAGGTCGCACCCGTACCCTTCTATTGCGCTCATATGAGAGCCAATTAACCGGAGCCACAGATTCTCCACAAAGGCACCGGATAAGGTTGCGGGCATGACTCAGTCGCACCCCAGGATCAGCAAGGCTGTCATTCCCGCAGCGGGCCTCGGTACCCGGTTCCTGCCGGCCACCAAAGCCACTCCCAAGGAGATGCTGCCGGTCGTCGACAAGCCGGCGATCCAGTACGTGGTCGAGGAGGCCGCCTCCGCGGGCCTCGATGACGTCCTCATGATCACGGGCCGCAACAAGCGCCCCCTCGAGGACCACTTCGACCGCAACTACGAGCTGGAATCGGCCCTTCAGAAGAAGGGCGACGCCAGCCGGCTCGCCAAGGTGCAGGAGTCCAGCGACCTCGCCACCATGCACTACGTGCGCCAGGGCGACCCCAAGGGCCTCGGCCACGCCGTGCTCTGCGCGGCCCCGCACGTGGGCCAGGAGCCCTTCGCCGTCCTCCTCGGCGACGACCTGATCGACCCGCGCGACCCGCTGCTCAAGCGGATGGTCGAGGTGCAGGAGCAGTACGGCGGCAGCGTCATCGCGCTCATGGAGGTCGCGCCCGAGCAGATCCACCTCTACGGCTGCGCGGCCGTGGAGACCACCGAGGACAGCGACGTCGTCAAGGTGTCGGACCTGGTCGAGAAGCCGGCCGCGGCCGACGCCCCGTCCAACTACGCCATCATCGGCCGCTACGTCCTCGACCCGCACGTCTTCGACATACTGCGCAAGACCGAGCCCGGTCGCGGCGGCGAGATCCAGCTCACCGACGCCCTCCAGCAGCTCTCGCAGGACGAGAAGGTCGGCGGCCCGGTGCACGGCGTCGTCTTCAAGGGCCGCCGCTATGACACCGGGGACCGCGGCGACTATCTGCGTGCCATTGTCAGACTCGCGTGCGAACGTGAAGACCTGGGCCCGGACTTCCGGACCTGGCTTCGCAGTTACGTAGCCGAGGAGATGTAGCAACGTTGAGCAGCGCCGCGCCCCGCACCGCCGGTCAGGACCACCTCTGGTCGGTGGACGAGCACTTGGAGGACATCCTCGCCACCGTCCGCCCCCTGGAACCCATCGAGCTGCAACTCCTCGACGCCCAGGGCTGCGTCCTGGTCGAGGACGTCACGGTGCCGGTGTCCCTGCCGCCGTTCGACAACAGCTCCATGGACGGGTACGCGGTGCGGGTCGCGGATGTAGCGGGCGCGAGCGAGGAGTTCCCGGCGGTCCTGGAGGTCATCGGGGACGTCGCGGCGGGCCAGGCCGATCTGCTTCAGGTGGGGCCCGGCCAGGCCGCCCGCATCATGACCGGCGCCCCGCTGCCGCCCGGTGCGGAGACCGTCGTCCCCGTGGAGTGGACCGACGGAGGCCTCGGTGAGGGCCCGGTGACCGGGATGCGCGCACGCAGCCTGGCCCCCGCGGGCGCCGACGGGCAGGTGCAGGTGTACCGGCCGGCCGAGGCACGTGCGCACGTACGCGCGATGGGCAGCGATGTGAAGGCCGGCGACCGCGCCCTGGAAGCCGGCACCGTCCTCGGCCCGCCGCAGATCGCCCTGCTCGCCGCCATCGGGCGCGGCTCGGTCCGCGTGCGCCCGCGCCCGCGCGTGGTCGTTCTGTCCACCGGCAGCGAACTCGTCCAGCCCGACCAGGAGCTCGGCAGCGGCCAGATCTACGACTCCAACAGCTTCGCCCTCACCGCCTGCGCCCGCGACGCCGGCGCCATCGCCTACCGGGTGGGCGCCGTCCCCGACGACGCGGAGACGCTCCGGTCCACCATCGAGGACCAGCTCGTCCGCGCCGACCTCATGGTCACCACGGGCGGGGTGAGCGTCGGCGCGTACGACGTCGTCAAGGAGGCGCTGTCGCACGTCGGGGACGAGGACGAGGCGGGCAGCGGAATCGACTTCCGCAAGCTCGCCATGCAGCCCGGCAAGCCCCAGGGCTTCGGCTCCATCGGCCCCGACCACACCCCGCTGCTGGCACTCCCCGGCAACCCGGTGTCGTCGTACGTCTCCTTCGAGCTGTTCGTCCGTCCCGCGATCCGTACCCTCATGGGCCTCGACGACGTCCACCGGCCCACCACGCGGGCCACGCTCACCGCGGACGAGGCGCTGACCTCGCCGAAGGGGCGCAGACAGTTCCTGCGCGGGACGTACGCCGACGGCGAGGTGACCCCCGTCGGCGGGGCCGGATCCCACCTGGTCGCGGCCCTCGCACACGCGGACGCGCTGATCGTGGTCCCCGAGGACACGGAGTCCGTCGAGCCCGGCGCCGAGGTCGAGGTGGTCCTGCTCCGCTGAGCGCCCCAGGTTGGGGGTACCGTGTCGCGCACAACTGGCCCGGCGCCGTACCGCGGCGGGCCCGGACCGGGAGCGCCACACGCCATGACTGTGCCTTCCCGGGGGGAGACCCCCGGACCCTCTGTGCAGGACCGACTGACGCACATTGACGACGCGGGCGCCGCGCGCATGGTCGACGTATCCGGAAAGGACGTGACCGCGCGCACCGCCCGTGCCAGCGGCCGCGTCCTCGTATCGCCCCGTGTGGTCGAGCTGCTGCGCGGCGAGGGGGTTCCCAAGGGGGACGCCCTGGCCACCGCGCGGATCGCGGGCATCATGGGCGCCAAGCGCACGCCGGATCTGATCCCGCTGTGCCACCCGTTGTCGGTGTCGGGTGTGAAACTGGATCTGTCGGTCGCGGACGACGCCGTGGAGATCCTGGCCACCGTCAAGACGACGGACCGCACGGGCGTCGAGATGGAGGCGCTCACCGCGGTCTCCGTCGCCGCGCTCACCGTGATCGACATGGTCAAGGCGGTCGACAAGGGAGCGGTCATCACGGACGTACGGGTGGAGGAGAAGACGGGCGGCAAGTCGGGCGACTGGAGCCGGACATGACGTACCGCGCTCTTGTGGTCACCGCCTCCAACAGAGCGGCCGCCGGGGTCTACGAGGACAAGGGCGGCCCACTGATCGCCGACGGCCTCAAGGGCTTCGGCTTCGCCGTCGACGGCCCGCAGGTCGTCCCCGACGGCGACCCGGTGGAGGCCGCCCTGCGCGCGGGTGTCGAGGCCGGCTATGACGCCATCGTCACCACCGGCGGCACCGGCATCTCGCCCACCGACCGCACACCCGAGGCGACCCGCAGGGTGATCGACCACGAGGTGCCCGGCATCGCGGAGGCCATCCGCGCGTTCGGACGGGAGAAGGTGCCTACGGCGGCGCTCTCCCGCGGACTGGCCGGGGTGGCCGGGCGGACGCTGATCGTGAACCTGCCCGGATCCACCGGCGGGGTGAAGGACGGACTGGCCGTCCTGCAGCCGCTGTTGGCGCACGCCGTCGACCAGATCCGCGGCGGGGACCACCCCAGACCCGGCGCCGATAGTGGGGGTGCGAGCTGAACAGCCCATCCTGGCCGGCCGTGCTGGTGGACGGCGATGTCGTCCTCCGGCCGATAAAGCTGCGCGACCAGCGAGCCTGGCGTGAGGTCAACCGGCGCAACCGCGACTGGCTGCGGCCCTGGGAGGCGACGATTCCGCCGCCCACGCCGACCGGGCCGATCGCGCACCGGCCGACCTACCGCCAGATGGTGCGCCATCTGCGGTCCGAGGCGAACGCGGGCCGGATGCTGCCGTTCGTGATCGAGTACCAGGGGCGGCTGGTGGGGCAGTTGACGGTCGCCGGGATCACCTGGGGTTCGATGTGCTCGGGGCACGTCGGCTACTGGGTGGACGAGGCCGTGGCAGGGCGCGGGGTGATGCCGACGGCTGTGGCGCTTGTCGTGGACCACTGTTTCCGGACCGTTGGTCTGCACCGCATCGAGGTCTGCATTCGCCCCGAGAACGGGCCCAGCCGCCGGGTCGTGGAGAAACTCGGATTCCGCGAGGAGGGGCTGCGTCCGCGTTATCTGCACATCGACGGAGCCTGGCGCGACCACCTCGTCTTCGCGCTCACCGCGGAAGAGGTGCCCGAAGGGCTGCTGAGCCGCTGGCGCCGGTCGCGCTCGCGGAAAGCGCCGCGGACGAACCCGCAGAACACCCAGGGGAATCCCGCCTAGCCCGGAAATTGAATAAGTGTTCGAAATTGTTCGCCCGATGACCGGCTCAAGCCAATAAATTCGCACCCTCGGCGGTCCGCTGATCGCATCGGTCACAAAAAAAGTTCGAAATATCAGCCAGATCGTGCGACACACCGGCTCAATTGGCAGATGGCCTCACGCAAACCCCTCTACCGTGTGAGGCGTGAGCAGCAGCGGCCTCATCTACGCAGTCATTGTCGGGGCCTGGGCCGCCTACTTGGTGCCGATGTGGCTCCGTAGGCAGGACGAGCTGAACGAGGCCCGTCCGACGGAACGCTTCAGCACCGCCATCCGGCTGCTGTCCGGACGGGCGGCGATGGAGCGCCGATACGCCAAGGACCTGCGCGCGCGCTCCGCCGACGAGGGGGAGCCCAGCGCCGACGACCCGGGCACGGTCACCGATTCGGTGGACGTCCGGGCCTTCGCCATGCCACCGATCCGCCCGCAGGCGCGCGCGGCGGTTCAGCCGCCGGCCCAAGGGCGCTCGGAACCGGCGCGCGAGCAGGCGCCCGCGCCGGAGCCCAAATCCACCCACGCCTCCGCGCCCGAAGCCAAGCCGGCGCCCGAACCCGCCGCCGCGCCGCCGCGCAAGCGGGTGCCGGCCGCCCGGCGCACCCCCGACGCGGAGGCGGCCGAAGCACGGGCACGGCGCACGAAGGTCCTCGCGCGCCGCCGGCGCACCACGGTGGTCCTCTTCCTCGCCTTCACCCTCGGCGCGATCGTCGCCGCGGTCGGCGGGCTCGCGTTCCTCTGGGCACCCGGCGTGCCCGCCGTGATGCTCAGCGCGTACATCGTGTACCTCCGCGCCCAGGAACGCCGCCGCTTCGCCTACCAGATGGACCGGCGCCGAGCCGAGGCCGCGGCGCAGCGACTGCGCGAGCGCAGCCGCCAGCCGCGTCGGCGTACCTCCGCCGAAGCCGGCGCGGGCACGGGAACCGACGAGCACGACGAAAGGCCCAAGCCGGAGCAGGACGCCGGCCTCTCGGCCCTCGCCGCCGACCGCCGCGCCCTCGTCGAGCAGACCGACCACGCCGAGTGGGTCGACCAGCAGCGCGAGCGGCAACGGCGGCCGGGGCAGGGCGACAGCTGGGACCCGGTACCGGTGCCGCTGCCCACCTATGTGACAGCGCCGGTCGCTCCGCGGGCCACCGCCGGCGTGGACCTCGGCGCACCGGACGCATGGAGCTCCGCACGCTCCAGCTCGGTCGCCCGGGACGGCGAGGCGGGAGCCGGGACGCGGGAACGTGGCAACAGCGCCGACTCCGCCGCCGTACGCGAATCCGCCGACCACGACGAGACGGGCGCCCGCGCGGACGAAGAAGAAGGCGACCGCAGCGACGCCCGCCGCGCCGCTTCCGCCCGCCGGGCACGGGAGCGGGGGCGCACGCCGCTGTTCGACCAGTACGAGGACGGGGACCGGCCGCGCGCGGCGAACGAGTAGCCCACGCGCCGCCACCCGGCGCCGGCCCCGCCCACCCGCCCCACCGGCCCTGTCCCCGTCCCTCGACCGGCGACGGAACGGATTTCCAAGCATCCGGATCGGGGTGCTAAGGTTTCACTCGTTGCAAGGGCCTGTGGCGCAGTCTGGTAGCGCACCTCGTTCGCATCGAGGGGGTCTGGGGTTCAAATCCCCACAGGTCCACCGCAGCGCCGTTCGCGAGTCAACTCGTAGGCGGTTCACGAGATCCCGTCCGATCGTTTCGATCGGGCGGGATTTCTGCGTCTGGGGCAACGTGCAGGCGAGCACTCCCGGCAGTCAGGAGATGCTCGCCAGAATCTCTTCGACCACCACAACCGCCTGCTCGGTGCCCTTCTCTTCTTCTCCAGAGGGGAGTCCCTCGACGCAGGCAGTCACAGCGATCCGCCGTCCCTTCGCCCCGTCCGCGTACGCGGTGAACCACGAGGTGGCGGAGCCGTCCTGACCGTCCCTGACCTGTCCCGTTTTTCCGCCGATGCCGGACTCCGTCTCATCCGATCCCTGGGACAGCACGTCGCTTGCCGCGGCCTTGAGCGCCGACCGGAGTGCATCGGCTGTATCGCGGGAGACGACTTGCTCGACCTGGCCGCCCGAGGTCTTGGGTTTCTCAGTGCTGCCGTCGGCTTTCTCCACCCGCTCCACCATCTGGGGGGCAACCAGCCGTCCCCCGTTGGCGATCACTGCCGCAACCCTCGCCATTTCCAGCGGGGTCGCCGTGAGCGTGCCCTGTCCGATGCCCGTCAGCGCTGCCTCAGCGGGTGACACGTCCCCTTGGGGATAGCTGCTCTTGGAGACCTTCACGGGCACGGTCAGGCTGTCGTCGTTGAAGCCGAACTTCTCCGCCGTCGACCGGAGCCTGGCCGCACCGAGGTCGGCGGCGATCTTGGCGAAGACGGTGGTGCAGGAGTAGCGCAGCGCCTGCCTGATCGAAGCGTCCTTGCACCGGGGGGACGAGCCGGCCACGGAGGTCGTCGTCTGGGGGAGTACGTAGGGGAGGGGGCTGTCGGTTCTGTCGTCCACCGTCTTGTACAGCCCTGCCTCCAGCGCGGCGGCCGCGACGACGATGCTGAAGGTCCCGTCCGGGGGGCCTGCCCGATGCAGAGCCCGGTTGCGCATGGGGGAGCGCTCGTCGGCGTTGGCCGCCTTCCATGCCGCCGCGTCCGCCGGCCGCTGTCCGCTGAACGTCGCCGGGTCGTACGAGGGCGTGCTGGCCACCGCGAGAAGCTTCCCGGACTCGGCGTCGAGCGCCACCGCGGCGCCCTGCCGGTCACCCAGCGCGTCGAATGCGGCCTTCTGGGCCTTGGGATCGATGGTCGTCACGACGTCGCCCGATGCGGTACCGGACGCGGTGGCGGACAGGACATCGCCGTACACGGCCTCCAGCCCCGCGCTGCCGTACGCCATCGACCGGTAGCCGGTGACCGGCGCGTAGAGCGCGCCGTCGGAATAAGTGCGCTGGTACGGCACCTTCTTGTTGCCGGTGGCCTTCGAACCAGTGACGGCCTGACCACCGACGAGGATGTCGCCGAGGCCGCGGTGTGACGTGGGCTTGTCGGCGGAGTCGGTCTGTGCGCCGTCATCGCTGCAGCCGGTCGACAGAGCGGCCAGCACGGCGAGAACACCCGAGACGCTGAGCGCCCCCCTGATTGTCGAGTGCATGAAGGACAGGGTAGGGAATCGATCCGGAATCAGTGACGTATTCGTCGAGGCGTCGGTGCGGCAGGGCCGAGACTTGGGGTAGGGCCACGTATACCTCCGACTCTCCGCGTAGCCCGATCGCGGGGTCCGCCCCGGGCTCCTACCGTGATCCCCATGCGAAACATCTGGCGGGCGCTGGGCGGCCGCGGGTATCTGCTGTCGCCGTGGCCTTGGCGGGCCGTTGGCTATCTGGTGAGCGGGGCGGTGTGCGGGGCGGTCGTTCTGGTGGTGATCGTCAGTGGGGTGGTGGTCGGGGCGGCGCTGTCCGTCGTGGTCGTCGGGCTGCCGCTGCTGCTGCTCACCGCGCTGGTCGGGATACCCGTGGCGGGCGTGGAGCGGTGGCGGTTGCGGATCGCCGGGCAGGAGGTGGCCGCCGGGCAGCATCGGGTGCCTGCCGTGCCGGGGTTGCGGGCGTGGCTGTCGACGCGGCTCAAGGAAGCGGCGACCTGGCGGGAGCTGGCGTACGCCGTGCTGTTCGGGCTGGTGCTGTGGCCGCTGGACGCGCTGGCCGTCGTACTGCTGGCGGGCGTACCGCTGTCGATGGCCTGCACGCCCCTGGTCGTCGCCGTCGACGGCGAGGCGAAGGTGGTCAAGCTGTGGATGGTCGAGACGTGGCCGGGCGCCTTCGGGGTCGCCGTGCTCGGGCTGGCACTCCTCGCGCCCGGCGCGTACGCCCTCGGGTGCGCCGCCGGGGCGCGTGCCGAGCTGGCGCGTGCGCTGCTCACCACGAAGGCCGAGGACAGCGAACGGGTCACCGAACTGGTCCGCTCCCGCGTGCGGTTGGTGGACGCCTTCGAGGCGGAGCGCCGCCGTATCGAACGCGATCTGCACGACGGAGCCCAACAGCGCCTCGTCGCCCTCACCATGACCCTGGGCCTCGCCCGCCTCGACGCGCCGCCGGGCCCGCTCGCCGACCAGCTGGCCAAGGCCCACGCGGACGCCGACGGCGCCCTGGCCGAACTGCGGGAGCTGATCCACGGCATCCACCCGAAGGTCCTCGCCGACTACGGCCTCGAAGCCGCCCTCACCGACGCGGCCGACCGCAGCCCCGTGCCGGTGGACCTGGACCTCGACCTGCCCGGCCGATTGCCCCGACCCGTCGAGACGGCCGCGTACTTCGTCGCCCGCGAGGCCCTCGCCAACGTCGCCAGGCACAGCGGGGCGGAGACGGCCGGGATACACGGGCGCTACGACGGCGGACGCCTGGTGCTCCGTATCGAGGACGACGGATGCGGCGGAGCCGACATGTCACAGGGCACCGGACTCACCGGCCTCGCCGACCGGGTGTCGGTCCTCGATGGCAGACTCAGTCTGTCCAGCCCGCCGGGCGGACCGACCCTGCTGCGCATGGAGATTCCTTGCCGTCCGAGCCGCCCCGCACGAGAACCCTCCGCATAGTCCTCGCCGAGGACAGCGTGCTGCTGCGCGAAGGGCTGATCGGGCTGCTCACCCGCTTCGGGTACGAGGTGGCCGCCGCCGTCGGCGACGCGGACGCCCTGCGGGCGGCGGTCGCCGAACACGAACCCGACGTCGTCGTCACGGACGTCCGGATGCCGCCCGGCTTCCAGGACGAAGGGCTGCACGCGGCCGTCCAACTGCGCGAGGAGCGGCCCGGGTTGCCGGTACTGGTGCTCAGCCAGTACGTGCAGCGGGCGTACGCGGCCGAACTGCTCGACTCCGGCGACGGATCCGGCGTCGGCTATCTGCTCAAGGACCGGGTGGGCCAGGTCGAGGAGTTCGTGGACGCGCTCGCCGAGGTGGCGTCCGGCGGCACGGTCGTCGACCCGGAGGTCGTACGACAACTGCTGCGCCGGCGCCGGGATCCGCTCGCCCGTCTCACCCCGCGCGAGCGGGAGGTGCTGGCGCTGATCGCCGAGGGGCGCTCCAACGGCGCGATCGCCAAGGCGCTGGTGGTGTCCGAGGCGGCCGTCGGCAAGCACATCGGGTCCATCCTCACCAAGCTGGACCTGCCGCCGGCCGACGACGTCCACCGGCGCGTCCTTGCGGTCCTCGCCTTCCTCAGGAGCTGAGGGGCTTCGCGAAGCAGCGGCTGGACTCGTAGAAGCGGTAGTAGCCGAACTTCTCGCACGGCTCATAACCGCTGGACGTGTACAGGCCTATCGCCTCCGGCTGCTGAAGCCCCGTCTCCAGCACCATGCGCACACGGCCCGCCGCACGCGCGTCGTCCTCGAGGGCGGTGAGCATGCGCCGCGCCAGCCCTCGCCCACGCATGTCCGCGACGACGTACATCCGCTTGAGCTCCGCGTCCCCGTCCTGGTTGCCCTCGGCGTTCTCGTCCTGGCTGCGCCAGCCGCCGGTGGCCACGGGGCGGTCCTGGTCGTCGTACGCGATGAGGTACACGCCGTTCGGCGGCTCGAAGTCGGACGGGGCGAGGGATGTGGCGTCGCCGCCGTCGCCGTAGCGCTCGTGGTACTCGGCCTGGACCTCGTTGTCGAGCTTGACGGCGTCGGGGTGGTCGAAAGGGACGCGACGTATATGCATGCCGTAAATCGTATATCTATGAGGTGAGGGAAATCCAGAGTTGCCCCACGTCGTGGTCCGCTGTCTAGTACGGCGTCTGTTGGGTGGCCGCCCACGACGCCAGGAGTGCCAAATTGTCGGTGGTCGGTGTGCCCGCGGGTGCGGTGTAGACGTTGAGGTGCAGGCCGGGTTCGGCGGGCATTTGCAGGGATTCTACGTCCAGGTCGAGCCGGCCCACGATCGGATGGCGCAGCCGCTTGCGGCCGGACCGGTGCAGCCGCACGTCCTGAGATGCCCACCGTTGCCGAAACAGCTCACTGCACGTGGACAGTTCGCCGACCAGGGCGATCAGCTCCTCGTCGTGCGGATTGCGGCCGGCTTCCATGCGTAGCTTCGCGGCCACGGCACCGGCAATTTGGTCGTAGTCGACAAAGAAATCTCTGGCCGCCTCGGGGTTCAGATAGACGAACCGCGCTGTGTTCGCGGGCCGTCGCGGGTCGGCCAGCACCGGTGAATACAGCGCGCGAGCGAGTTGATTCATGGCGAGCACGTCATAACGGCCGCTACCGATCCAGGCCGGCGCATCGGAGATCGCGTCGAGCACCTGCTGCAGCGTCGAGCGCACCGTCACGGCAGGCCTACGCCGGCGTGGGCCGCCGGGCGCCCTGGACTGGCGCGCGAGGTGGAACAGGTGGTCGCGTTCGGCCTCGTCGAGTTGCAAGGCGGAGGCCAGCGCGTCGAGCACGCCATCGGAGGCACCGGCGAGGCTGCCGCGCTCCATGCGCACGTAGTAGTCGACCGATACCCCCGCCAGTAGCGCTACCTCCTCGCGGCGCAGACCTTTGACCCGACGGTTGCCGCCGTAAGCGGGCAGGCCCGCCCGCTCGGGTGTGATGCGGGCGCGGCGCGAGCTGAGAAACTCCCGGATCTCGGTGCGTGGATCGATCGTGGCCATTCCCTCACCGTAAGCCCGTCCCGCAATTCAAGGGGTACCTGATGCGGTCGTCGCGATGCCGCCGTCCACCGGGATGATGGTGCCCGTGAGGTAGGACCCGGCCCGGCCGGCGAGAAACACGGCGATGCCCGCCATGTCGTCGTCGCGGCCGAGCCGGCGCAGAGGGGTCGCCGCCGCGATCGTGTCGCCGATGGCATCGAGCGTGGACGCCATCATCTGCGACGGGAACACTCCCGGTGCCACCGCGTTCACCGTGACGTGCTGTGGGCCCAGCTCTCTGGCAAGCACTCTGGTGAGTTGATGGAGTGCCGCTTTGCTGCTGGCGTACGAGTAGTTGGGCGACTGGGCGACGCGGATGGCGGCGATACTGCCGATGTTGATGATCCGCGCGGGATCATCGGCGGTGCCCGCCTTGCGCAGTGCGGGGAGCAGCGCCTGCACCAGCCAGAACGGCGACTTGAGGTTGAGGTCGATCACTGCGTCCCAAGCCTCGTCCGGGAACGTCGCCAGCGGCTCGCGCCACATCGCTCCCGCGTTGTTGACAAGGATGTCCAGGCGTTCCGAGTCGGCCGTGACGAGATCAGCGAGGCGCTGACACTCGTCGTGCCTGGACAGGTCGGCGGGGATTGCTTGAACGTCGCCGAATTCGGACAGTAGATGCTGTGCCTCCGCGCACGCGTCCGCCTTGCGTGAGCTGATGACGACGCGGGCGCCCGCCTGGAGAAGGCCGCGCGCAATCATCATTCCAATGCCCCTGGTGCCGCCCGTGACGAGGGCGTACTTCCCACTCAGATCGAAGAGTTCTTTGTGAGTGGTGAATTGGTTGTCCGCCATTGGTCTCCGTTACTTCTGCGCTTTCGACTCAGCCAGGTTGACAGGCGTTCTGGACGTCCGGGAGACCCTGGCGATACAGGTACTGCGAGAGCCCCCTTGCCTTGGGAGGGTGCCGGCGTCCAGTAGCGTGCCTGCGTCTTCCTCTGCTCTGGAGAGTGTTTTGCTGACTGTGACCTCTGTGAATGTGAACGGGCTGCGTGCCGCCGCGAAGAAGGGCTTCGTGGAGTGGCTCGCGGAGACCGAAGCCGACGTGGTGTGCCTGCAGGAGGTGCGCGCCGAGCCGCAGCAGCTGCCGGAGCATGTGCGCACGCCCGACGGCTGGCATGTCGTACACGCCCCCGCCGCCGCCAAGGGCCGCGCCGGCGTCTCCCTCTACTCCCGCCGCGAGCCCGACCGCATCCAAGTCGGCTTCGGTTCGGCCGAGTTCGACACCAGCGGCCGCTACGTCGAGGCCGACCTGCCAGGCGTCACCGTCGCCTCCCTCTACCTCCCCTCCGGCGAGGTCGGCACCGAGCGCCAGGACGAGAAGGTCCGCTTCATGGGCGAGTTCCTCGCCTATTTGAAGGGCCTGCGCGAGCGCGCCGCCGCCGACGGGCGTGAAGTCCTGGTCTGCGGCGACTGGAACATCGCCCACCAGCAGGCCGACCTCAAGAACTGGCGCGGCAACACCAAGAACTCCGGCTTCCTGCCGGAGGAACGGGAGTGGCTGTCCCGGGTGTTCGACGAGTACGTCGATGTGGTGCGGGCGCTGCATCCGGAGGTGGAGGGGCCGTATACGTGGTGGTCGTATCGGGGGCGGGCCTTCGACGGCGACGCGGGATGGAGGATCGACTACCACGTCTCGACGCCCGGGCTGGCCGCGAAAGCCCTCAAGGGGTACGTCGAGCGCGCGGCCACCCATGCCGAGCGGTGGTCGGACCACGCGCCCGTGACCGTGGTCTACGGGGCCTGAAGAGCCAGGCGTGAGGGCAAATGCGAACGTGGGGTGCCCCGAAGAACAGGGCACCCCACGTCAACGGCTATAGCCGAACGCCGCTCGGTTAGGCGTCGTAGTCCTGATTGAACCGGTCCTCTTCCTCCCGCTGGAGACGCTCCGTCTCCTCGTCACGCGGCCGGCCACTTCGCTGAGGCTCCTGCTCCCGCCCGCGCTCCTCGCGCTGGCGCCCCTGCTCCTCGCGCGGGCGTCCCTGCTCTTCCCGCTGGCGCCCCTGCTGAGCCTTCTCCTTGGCCTGCTGCTGCCACTGCTCGGACTGGTCCTGGAACTTGTCCTTCATGCCCATGTGGTTTCACTCCCGAAATGGGTGAGGGGGATCGGGCTCGACCAGCCTCACACGCGGTGTGACGCTCCGCATGTCGATCAGTTACGGCGCGTAACCCGCTCCTGCTCATCGGCGGAGCCCCCCGCACCGACCAGCCCCGTCCGCATGCCCTCCAGCTGATGAGCGAACCGCTTCATCTCCCGCTGCCCGACAGTCCCGATGACCCCCGGCAGATACCCCCGCACGCCCTGCATCCCGCGCAGCCACCACTGCCCGTACACATGGCCGGCCCGCCGTTCGATCCCGGCGACGATCCGGTCCACGGCGGGACCCAGCGGATAGGTCTTGTTGGCGGGCCAGGGCAACCGCTGCCGCAACTCCCGCATCACGTCGTCCTGGTCGGCCCCGCGCACCATGTCCGTGTCGGTCCACGACAGATACCCGACCCCGACCTTCACGCCCTGGTACCCGACTTCGGCCCGCAGGCTGTGCGCGTACGCCTCGACGCCCGACTTGGACGCGCAGTACGCGGTCATCATCGGTGCCGGCGTGATGGCCGCGAGGGAGGCGATCTGGAGCAGATAGCCCCGGCTCTCCCGCAGAGCCGGCAGGAACGCGCGCGCCGTCACCGCCGACCCGATCAGATTGACCTCGATCACCCGCCGCCAGGCATCGGGATCGGAGTCGGCGAAGGGACCGCCGGTCGCCACACCCGCGTTGGCGACCACGATGTCGACCTTCCCGAACCGCTCCTTCACCTCGCCCGCCACCCGCGCCATCGCCTCGTGGTCGGTGACGTCGGCGTGCCAGTGGCCGCTGTCGCCGTGCAGCCGCTCGGCGACCTGCTTGAGCGCGTCCGGTTCCAGACCGACCAGCGCGAGCTTCGCGCCGCGCGCGGACAGCTTCCGGGCGAGCAGTTCGCCGACGCCGCGCGCGGCCCCGGTGACGACCGCGACCTGCCCCTCCAGGCTGACTCTGCTCATGCGCCCTCCTTGACCTGTGCGTACGTCGTGACGAGTTCCCGTATCTTCCCGGTGACCAGCTCGGGCGCCTCGATCGGCGTCATATGGCCGAGCCCGGGCAGTTCGGTGATCCCGACGCAGTTCGGCAGCGCGGCGACCAGCGAGCGGGCGTGCACGACCGGCGTCAACCGGTCCGCCGTACCGACGACGACGGCCGTCGGCACCGTCAACTCCCGGACACCGTGGGCGACATCGAGCAGGTCGAGCACCTGCGACCAGGCGTACCGCACCTTGCGCGGACACGCGTGCACGATCCGCGCGCACGCCTCGACCATCTGCGGATGCGAACCCGGGCCCATCGTCGCGTACTTGAGGATCCGCCGGGCGAGCGGCGTGACCGGTCCGAGGGGTGCCCGGGAGCCGAGGATGCGCCGGGTCAGCGCGGTCCGCAGCCGCCCGGCCCGCATCGGTACGACCGTCGACTCGGCGACCAGCCGCGACGCCCCCGTGCTGCACAGCAGCACCGCCGCCGCATGCTGCCGGAACCCGGCCCGCGTGGAGGCGGCCATGACCGTCATCCCGCCCATGGAGTGCCCGGCGAGCACGGCCTTCTCGCCCGGCGCGAGAGCCGCTTTCAGTACGGCTTCGAGGTCGTCCGCGAGCGCGTCCGTACTGCAGGCACGGCTCGCGGGACTGCGTCCGTGGCCGCGCTGGTCGTAGGCGATGACCCGGTGGTCGACGGCCAGTTCGCGTATCTGGGCCGCCCAGAAGGCGGTGGAGCAGGTCCAGCCGTGGGCGAGGACGACGGCGGGGGCGTTCTCGGGGCCGTGCACCTCGACGTGCAGCCGGGCGCCGTCGGCGGAGACGGCGGTGAGCTCGCGGGTGGGGACGGGTGGGGCGTACGGGCCGGAGGCCACGTGCATCAGACGGCTCACGCGTCCACCTCGGCCTTCTTCTGCGCGGAGACCCGCAGGACGTCGTACTCCGACAGATCCACCCGCCGCGTCGCCCGCCGGAACTCGGTCGTCGTGCCCGGCCAGATGGTGGTGTTGCGGCCGCTGGCGTCCAGGTACCAGCTGGTGCAGCCGCCGGTGTTCCACACGGTGCGCCGCATGCGCTCCTGCACCTTGTCGTTCCAGGCCTGTACGGCATCCGGGCGGGCGTCGAGGGCGGCGCGACCGCCCAGCACGTCCAACTGCCGTACGAAGTCGGCCAGGTAGTTCAGCTGGGACTCGATCATCAGGATCATCGAGGAGTTCCCCAGCCCCGTATTGGGCCCGATGATCGTCATCCAGTTGGGGAACCCGGCCGCCGAGGCTCCGCGCAGCGCCTTCATGCCCGTCTTCCATGCCTCGGCGAGCGTCCGCCCGTCCGCGCCCACCACCCGTTCGGCGATGGGCATGTCGGTGACGTGGAAGCCGGTCCCGAAGATGATCGCGTCGACCTCGGCCTCACTGCCGTCGGCGGCGACGAGGGTGGAGTCCCTGATTTCGCTGAGCCCGCTCGCGACGACGTCGACGCCCGGCCGGGCGAGCGCCGGATAGTAGTCGCTGGAGAGCAGGATCCGCTTGCAGCCGATGCGGTAGTCGGGGGTCAACTTCGCGCGCAGGGCCGGATCCTTGATGAAACGGGCCATGTTGCGCTTCGCCAACTGCTCCACCATCCCCAGCTCGTTGGGGCGCTTGGTGAAGGCCTGGACCTGCAACTCCCGTATGCCCCACAGCAGTCCACGTCGGGCCTGGGCGGTGAAGGGCAGGGCCCTGTGCAGTGCGCGCTCCGCGCCGCTGATCGCCCGGTCGACGCGGGGCAGCACCCAGGGCGGGGTGCGCTGGAAGAGGGTGAGCCGCTCGGCGAGGGGCTGGATGGCCGGCACGATCTGGATGGCCGAGGCGCCCGTCCCGACCACGGCGACCCGCTTGCCGCGCAGGTCGTAGTCATGGTCCCAGCGGGCCGAGTGGAAGACCTTGCCGGGGAAGGAGTCGAGCCCCGGTATGTCCGGGATCTTGGGCTCGGACAGCGGCCCCGTGGCGGAGACGACGATGTCCGCCGAGAGGGAGCCGCTGCTCGTCTCGATGTCCCAGCAGAGCCGTTCGCCGCTCCAGGTCATGCGCTGGACCTCGGAGTTGAAGCGGATGTGGGGCCGGAGCCGGAAGACGTCGGCGACGTGCTCCAGGTAGGCGCGGATGTGCCGCTGCCCGGAGAAGGCGCGAGGCCAGTCGGGGTTGGGCGCGAAGGAGAACGAATACAGATGGGACGGCACATCGCACGCGCACCCGGGATAACTGTTGTCCCGCCAGGTGCCGCCGACGCTGCCGGCCCGCTCCAGTACGACGAAGTCGGTGACACCCTCGCGCCGCAGCCGTACGGCGGCTCCCAGCCCGCCGAACCCGGACCCGACCACCGCCACCCGCACATGCTCGTGCTCCTGCTGGGCCATCCCGCCTCCATGCATCCGACTGCTTCCGCTGCGTTCGCTGCATCCGCCGCATTCGCTGCATCCGCTCACGACTCTGCCAGTGAACACTGGCGCAATGGGAGAGTAGGGCAGGACCGTACTGATGGGTAGGGGTCGCGCGCGGGAAAGTTACCGGCGGTACAACATAGGCTTCCGGCGTGGCAGAAGACGGAGGACGACGCGAGTACCGCATGGAGGAGCTGGCCCGCCTGGCCGGCATCACCGTCCGCACCCTGCGCTTCTACCGCGAACGCAAGCTGATCCGGCCACCCCGCCGCGAGGGCCGCATCGCCTGGTACGACGACCACCACCTGGCCCGCCTGCGCACGATCGCGGCCCTGCTGGAACGCGGCCACACCCTCAACGGCATCGCGGAGCTCGCGGAGGCCCTCGAACATGGCCGCGACGTCGCCGACGTACTCGGCGTGGACACCCCCACCGAAGAGGAGCCGGTCCACCTCACCCCCGAGGAACTCGCCGCCCGCTTCGAGGGCGAGGTCACCCCCGAAAACCTCGCTGCCGCGATGGACCTCGGCTACCTCGGCACCGACGGCGACGAGATCGTCCACGTCAGCCGCCGCCTGCTGGACGTGTCAGCCGCCCTCGTCCGCGAAGGCATCCCCTTGGCAGAAGTCCTGGCAGCCGGCAAACAGGTACGCGAACACGTCGACGCCCTCGCCGAACTCTTCGCCGACGTGGTGCTCCGCCATGCCACGGAGGACGACATGCAGCGTCTGCGGCCGCTGGCGCGGAGCGTGGTGGAGGCGGAACTTTCGCTGGCTATGGACCGGCGGATGCGGAAGCGGTCGTAGTCGTGTTTCGGCTTTCCCGCCGTGGGGGCTTGTCGCGCAGTTCCCCGCGCCCCTAGGTGGGACAACATGCCCTTTCTCAAGACCTTGGCGGCAATTTTGGTCTTGAGCGGTCCGGTACGTGGCTGTAGTCCGGGGGTGTTGCCGGAGGCGTCGTCTGGAGTAGGTCCAGGGCCAGCCGTACCGCGTCGTCCAGCTGGGCATGTCTGCCCTCTGCCCAGTCCAGGGGTGTGCGGAGGATTTCCAGGTCGGGGGTGACGCCGTGGTTTTCGATGGACCAGCCGTATGCGTCGAACCAGGCCGCGTTCATGGGGACCGTGATGACGGTGCCGTCGCCGAGGCGGTGGCGGCCGGTCATGCCGACCACTCCGCCCCAGGTGCGCTGGCCGACGACCGGGCCGAGCTTGAGGAGCTTGAAGGCTGCCGTGATCATGTCGCCGTCGGAGGAGGTTGCCTCGTCGGCCAGGGCTACCACCGGGCCCCTCGGGGCGTTCGACGCGTACGACACCGGCTGGGCGTTTCTCGTCAGGTCCCAGCCGAGGATGGTGCGGGTGAGTTTTTCGACGACGAGTTCGCTGATGTGGCCGCCGGCGTTGCCGCGTACGTCGACGATGAGGGCCGGCCGGGAGACCTCCATACGCAGGTCGCGGTTGAACTGGGCCCAGCCGGAGCCGCCCATGTCGGGGATGTGGAGGTAGCCGCAGCGGCCGCCGCTCAACTCGCGTACGACCGCGCGGCGTTTGGCCACCCAGTCCTGGTAGCGGAGGGGGCGTTCGTCGATCAGGGGGACTACGGCGACCCTGCGGGAGCGGCCCTCGCCCTCGGCGGGGGTGAACGTCAGCTCCACCGTCGTACCGCCTGCTCCCGCAAGGAGTGGGTACGGGCCTGTGTCCGCGTCCACCGGGCGGCCGTCCACGTGGGTCAGTACCGCGCCCTCGCGGATGCCCGTGCCGGCGAGAGGGGAGCGGGCCTTGGAGTCGGACGACTCGCCGGGCAGGATGCGCTTGACCGTCCAGCCGCCGTCCCTGCGGACGAAGTTGGCGCCGAGGAGACCCTGCCAACGCTGGTAGTGCGGGGGGCCTTCGTTGCGGCGGGCGGCGGAGACGTAGGCGTGGGAGGTGCCCAGTTCGCCGAGCACCTCGCGGAGCAGGTCCGCGAACTCGTCGGGGGAGGCCACTCGTTCGAGCAGCGGGCGGTACTGGTCCAGCACCGCGTCCCAGTCGATGCCGCACATGCCGGGTTCCCAGAAGTAGGCGCGGATCAGGCGGCCCGCCTCCTCGTACGACTGGTTCCACTCGGCGACCGGGTCGACCTCGTGCAGGATGCGGCGGAGGTCGATCCAGACGGTCGTATCGCTGTCGCCTGATTCGGTGGAGGGGACGGCTCGCAGGTCGCCCTCGTCGACGACGACCAGGCGGGTGCCGTCGCCGCTCACCGCGAACCAGTCCAGGTGCTCGACCAGTTCGGACTTCTTCGCCTTGGTGATGTTGAAGTATTCGAGGGTGGGGCGGCCGGTCGTGTCGTCGGGATTGGCGAACGTCTCGCCCAGCGCGCCCGAGATCGGCCAGCGCAGCCAGACCAGGCCGCCGCCGGACACCGGGTACAGCGCCGAGTACTTGGAGGCGGCGACCGGGAAGGGGGTGACCCTGCTTTCCAGGCCTTCCACTTCGACCGTCACCGCGCCGTCGCCGCCCTCGTCGTCCTCCACCGGGTCCAGGCCGCCCGCCGCCGGGCGGCCCTCGGGGTTCAGGGCGAAGGGGGAGGGGGTCGCGGAGGACAGCGGGACCAGGTAGGGGCGGCAGCCGAGGGGGAAGGAGAGGTCGCCGGTGTGGACGTCGTACACCGGGTCGAAGCCTCGCCAGGACAGGAAGGCCAGGTAGCGGCCGTCTCGCGTGAAGACGGGGTTCTCGTCCTCGAAGCGGCCGTTGGTCACGTCGACGATGAAACGGTCCTTGATCCTCGCCATCTTGATCTGGCGGAGCGTGCGGCCGATCCCCGGGTGCGACCACGTGAGCCATGCCCCGTCGGGGGAGAACGCCAGGTCCCGCACCGGGCCGTTGATCGAGCGGATCAGCTCCGT
Source organism: Streptomyces sp. NBC_00457 (assembly GCF_036014015.1). Classification (NCBI taxonomy): domain Bacteria; kingdom Bacillati; phylum Actinomycetota; class Actinomycetes; order Kitasatosporales; family Streptomycetaceae; genus Streptomyces; species Streptomyces sp. NBC_00457. The sequence goes on from NZ_CP107905.1 coordinate 6,340,151, forward strand.
GACCTCGCCGTTCGAGTCCTCTGTCGCGTCGATGAGCAGGAGGCGGCCGTCGTGCGAGGCCATCGCCAGGCGCTCGCCCTGGGGGTCGGAGACCAGCTCCAGGACGCGGCCCAGTTCGCCGGAGGCGAGGCGGCGGGGGGCGCGGTCGCCCGTCGCGCGCGGCAGGTACGCGATCTCGACGGCGTCCTCGCCCGCCGCGTCCGTGACGTACGCGACCTGGCCGACCTTGCCGAGCATCTCCGGGAGCCGGACCCGTACGCCCGGAGTGTCGGTGATCGTGCGGGCCGGGCCGTCGCGGTGGGTCAGCCAGTAGAGACTTCCTCGTACGATCACCGCGCTCGCGCGGCCCGTCTCGTCGACGGAGATGCCGTCGATGTGCTGGGCGGCGGGCACCTGATACCGGCGGCGGCCGGCGCGGGGGCCGCTCAGGCGTATGTCGAGCTTGCGCGGCTTCGAATCGGCGGTCAGGTCGTCGACGATCCACAGGTCGCCCGCGCACTGGTAGACGACGCGTGTGCCGTCGCTCGCGGCGTGCCGGGCGTAGAAGGCGTCGTGGTCGGTGTGGCGGCGCAGGTCGGAGCCGTCGTAGGCGCACGAGTAGAGGTTGCCGACGCCCTCGTGGTCGGAGAGGAAGGCGATGCGGGAGCCGACGAACAGGGGCGCTTCGAGGTGGCCGTCCACGTGCGCGAGGAGCCGGTCGCCGTGCAGCCAGAGGCGGCCCATGGCACCGCCCCGGTAGCGCTTCCAGGCGGCCGGTTCGTGCGGCGGGGTGCCGGTGAGGAGCAGGCTCTTGCGCTCGCCGTCGAGGTCGGCGACCTGGATGTCGGAGACCGGCCCCCAGGGGAGCTTGCGGCCGGGGTCGCCGTCGGGGGTCACCTTGTAGGCCCAGGTGAAGTAGGAGAAGGGCTCGCCGTGGGAGGCAACGGCGAGGATGTCGCCGTCCGGGGTCCAGCCGCACACCCGGGTGTCCGCGCTGCCCCAGTACGTCAGCTGCCGTCCGGCGCCACCGTCCACCGGCACGACATGGATCTCCGGGACCAGACTGCGCCAGCTCGTGTACGCGATATGGCGGCCGTCGGGCGAGAAGCGGGGGTGGCCGGCCTTGGTGCGGTCGACGGTGAGCCGCCAGGCTCGGCCCGGTCCGTCGAGGGGGGCCAGCCACAGGTCGTCCTCGGTCACGAAGCACAGCAGGTCGCCGCTGAGGTGCGGCAGGCGCAGATAGCTCACCTCCCCATGCTTTTCCCGTCGATGGGCCCGGGCAACTTATGCGGAACGAACACACGTGAGCCAGCACACGTACGAAACGGTTTCGTTTCGCGGAAGTCTGCGCTACATTCGTGACGTACGAAACAGTGTCGTTCGAAGGCCGGGTTACTCCGGCGAGGAGCAGGAGAAGGTGAGTGGGATGACTGAGGCCGCAACGGTGCGTCGCAGTCGGATCACGCCCGAGCGCGAGGCCGAGCTGTACGAGGCCGTGCTCGACCTGCTCCGCGAAGTCGGCTACGACGCCCTGACCATGGACGCCGTGGCCGCCCGTACCCGTTCCAGCAAGGCCACCCTCTACCGCCAGTGGGGCGGCAAGCCCGAGCTGGTCGTGAAGGCCGTGCGGCACAGCAAGCCCGGCCCGTTCGAAGGCCTCGACACCGGCTCGCTCCGGGGCGATCTGCACGCCCACATGGAGCAGACGGACGACTGCGAGATGGAGCAGAACGCCGGGCTCATGCGAGGCCTGGCGATGGCGGTGCACAACAACCCCGACCTCCTGCGCGAGTTCCGCGAAAAGCTCGTCGAGCCGGAAATGGCGGAGTTCAACCGTGTGCTGCAACGGGCGGTCGACCGGGGCGAGATCCGGGCGGACAACCCGGCGCTGGGCTATGTGACGCACATGATGGTCGGTGCGTTCGTCGCCCGGGGCCTGATCGAGGACCGGCCGCCGACCCGGGACTTCCTCACCTCGTACATCGACGCCGTGGTCCTCCCCGCCCTCGGCATCACCGCGAACCGGTCTGCCGACCGGTAGTTCACCGGCAATTCCCCACTGCAAGCCCCACCCCACCTGACGTAACCGCTCACGTCGTCGGGCCGATCACGCCTGCCACCCATCAGGCCGATCACCCCTGCCCTGTTACACCCACGACCTGACCGGGAGTACGCCCTCGTGGCAACGTTTCTCTACAAACTCGGCCGGCTCGCCTTCAGGCGACGCCACTTCGTCGCCCTGATATGGGTGGCGCTGCTGACGCTCGCGGGTGTGGGCGCGGCCAGCGCACCCGCAGCGGGTTCCTCCTCCTTCTCGATCCCCGGCACCGAGGCCCAGAAGGCCTTCGACCTGCTGGAGGAGCGCTTCCCCGGCATGGCCGCCGACGGCGCGACCGCGCGGGTCGTCTTCCAGGCGCCCGACGGGGAGAAGATGACCGACGCCGCCAACAAGGCGACCGTCGAGAAGACCGTCCAGGACCTGTCCGACGGCTCCGAGGTCACCTCGGTCGCCGACCCGTTCAAGGCGAACGCGGTCAGCAAGGACGGGACGGTCGCGTATGCGGCGGTGTCGTACGACGTCTCCGGCATGGAACTGAAGGACGCCTCCAAGGAGGCGCTGGAGGACGCCGCGCAGGACGCGCGGGACGCCGGGCTGACCGTCGAGATCGGCGGTGACGCGCTCCAGGCGACGCCGGAGACCGGTTCCGGCGAGATCATCGGTATCGCCGTCGCCGCGGTCGTCCTCGTCATCACCCTGGGTTCGCTGGTCGCGGCCGGACTGCCGCTGCTGACGGCGCTCATCGGCGTGGGGATCGGCGTCTCGGGCATCACGGCGCTGGCCAACCCCCTCGACCTCGGTGACACCACGGCCACGCTGGCCATGATGATCGGCCTCGCGGTCGGCATCGACTACGCGCTGTTCATCGTCTCCCGCTACCGGGCCGAACTCGCCGAGGGCCGGGACCGCGAGGAAGCGATCGGCCGGGCGGTCGGCACCGCGGGCTCCGCGGTGGTCTTCGCGGGCCTCACGGTCGTGATCGCGCTGGCCGGACTCGCGGTCGTCAACATCCCGATGCTGACGAAGATGGGCTTCGCGGCGGCCGGCACGGTCGTCATCGCCGTACTGATCGCCCTGACGATGATCCCGGCGCTGCTCGGGTACGCGGGCCGCAAGGTGCAGCCGGCGGGGTCGAAGAGCAAGTTCCTCGGCCGCCGGAAGTCCGCGTCCGCGGCGCAGACCAAGCCGAACATGGGCACGCGCTGGGCGAGCTTCGTCGTACGCCGTCCCGTCGCCGTCCTCCTCTTCGGTGTCATCGGCCTCGGAGCCGCCGCGGTTCCGGTCGCGGCACTGGAGCTGGGCCTTCCCGACGACGGCTCACAGCCCACGTCCACGACACAGCGACGGGCGTACGACACCCTCTCCGACGGCTTCGGGCCCGGCTTCAACGGGCCGCTGATGATCGCCGGCGACGCGAAGGGCAGCGACGATCCGAAGGCGGTCGCGCAGACCACGATCGATGACATCAAGGGTCTGGACGGTGTCGTGTCCGTCAGCCCGGCGGCGTTCAACAAGGCCGGGGACACCTTCACCATCACCGTGATCCCCGACTCCAAGCCCTCCTCGACACAGACCGAGGACCTCGTCCACTCCATCCGTGACGCGGGCGGGCAGATCAAGTCCGACACGGACGCGGACGTACTGGTCACCGGCACCACCGCGATGAACATCGACTTCTCCCAGAAGATGAACGACGCGCTGGTCCCGTACCTGGCGCTGGTGGTAGGCCTCGCCTTCCTCCTGCTCATCGCGGTCTTCCGCTCGATCCTGGTCCCGCTGAAGGCGGCCCTCGGCTTCCTGCTGAGCGTGCTGGCGGCGCTGGGCGCCGTGGTCGCGGTCTTCCAGTGGGGCTGGCTGTCCGGCCTCCTGGGCGTCGAGGAGACCGGCCCGATCATGTCGATGATGCCGATCTTCATGGTCGGCGTGGTCTTCGGCCTGGCGATGGACTACGAGGTGTTCCTCGTGACCCGGATGCGCGAGGCCTACGTCCACGGCGAGAAGCCGAGCCAGGCGGTCGTCACGGGCTTCAAGCACGGCGCTCGTGTGGTGACCGCCGCCGCGGTGATCATGATGGCGGTCTTCGCGGGCTTCATCGGCTCCAGCGAGTCCATGATCAAGATGATCGGCTTCGGCCTCGCGATCGCGGTCTTCTTCGACGCGTTCGTCGTGCGGATGGCGATCGTCCCGGCGGTACTGGCACTGCTCGGCCACAAGGCCTGGTGGCTGCCGAAGTGGCTGGACCGCGCGCTGCCCAACGTGGACGTCGAGGGCGAGGGCCTGAGGACCGCGGAGGACCGCAGGAACGCGGATCCGGACGAGGATAGGGAGCTGGTACGGGTCTGACGCACGGCGTCTGACGGCGTACAGCTTCTGACAGGACCGGCCGGTGAGGGCTCCGTGGGGACGGCGGCCTTCACCGGCCTTCTGCTGTAGTGCCGCGCTCCTCTGCCGTACTGCGCCCGAGATAGGTGACCGGCCCCGGATCGGGCACCGAGATCTCATGGAAGCCGAGACGACGGTAAAAGGCTCGCGCGGGCGTGTTGGCGGTCAGCATCGACAGGTGCACGGCCGGCACACCTCTGCTGTGCAGCGCCCGCAGGAACGCCCGCATCAACTCCCGTCCGTAACCGCGCCCTTGCCACTCCGGCAGCAGGTCGATGTGGAGATGGGCCGGATAGTCGGCCACCTCGGGCACGAGCATCCGCTCGGGTCGGCGCAGCAGCGCGACGATCTCCTCATCGGCCGTGCGCGGCGGACCGTCGGGCTCTGGATACCGGTCCGCCACCCTCGGCAGCCACTTCGCCCGGAAGTCCTCGACGAAGCGAGGGGTGTCCGCGGTCCCCAGGATGTAACCGACGGCCCGCCCGCGCCCGTCGTCCAGCACGAACGCCAGCTCCGGTTCCAGATGGACGTAAGGCTGCGCGAAGATCACCGGGAAGATGCCGGGGTCGGCGTAGTGGGGACGGGCGTCCTGACCGACGTGGGCGGTGCGGACACAGATGTCGTCGAGGCGATCGCGATCGGCGGGGCGATAGGGACGTACGGCGGCGGAGGGGACGTCATGTGTCCCGGCGGGCGTAGAGGTCATCACCGCATGCTGCCTGTCCGGCAAGGCCCCCGCCCCCGCAATGCGGTTTTCGTGACGCGCGTCAGGCGCTGGCAAGGGGCCGGACGTATGTTGGCCGTATGGACCCTGCAAGCGGAAAGCACGGCATCGGTTCGGACACAGGGCAGCTACGGATCAAGACCAGCCGCACCGGGCTGGGCCGCAAGGCCGGGCATGACCTGACGATCGAGGTCACCCGGTGGTCCGGGGATGTCACGGTCGATGTCGCCGATCCGGGCCGGTCGTCCGTGGTCGCCTCGATCGAGGTCGACTCCCTGGAGGTCCGGGAGGGAGTCGGAGGCCTGAAGCCGCTGACGGACGACGATCGGGCGGACATCAAGCGGACGATCAGAGAGAAGATCCTCCACACCGCGGAGCACCCGCGCATCACCTTCACCTCGACCGAGATCGCAGGCACCCCGCACGCCTTCACCGTGACCGGAGACCTCACGATCATGGGCACAACCCATCCGATCACCCTCGAGGCGGGCCTGGACGCCGAGGGGGGAGTGCATGGCGCCGCCACCGTCGTACAAAGCACCTGGGGCATCAAGCCGTACAAGGCCTTCGCCGGCGCCCTCCGACTCGCGGACGAGGCCCGAATCGAGTTCGACCTCGCCCCTCTGACCGAGACGGCGGCGCTGGGGTAGCCCTTCCCGGCACTCCCCGGCCCGTCGGCAAGCAGCAATTGGAACGTTCGGGCCACGAGTGAGCCAGGATCCCTCGGGTCTCGGCAGCACAGAGGTTGGCCCAAATCTGCCAACTACCGGCTCAGGCAGGACCAGCGAGGCCCATGCGACTCGCGAGGTAGGACCGCGCCCCACCCACCGCCCCGCAAGCCGCTGACCCGACCCGGCATGCCGCCACCCCACCGACGCGCCCCACCCACCGGCCGCATGCCGCTGAGCCTGCCCGGCGTGCCGCCACTCGGCTGACGCGTCCCGCGCCACCCACGCACCGCAAGCCGCTCAGCCCGCCTGGCGTGCTGGCGAGGCGCGACCGCGCCGCTCACCTCGGCCCGCATCCCAGCCACCTCACCGCAAACCCACCTCGGCCCCCACCCCTCCGGGCCGCCCGCTCGCTTCCAACCCGTGCTGGAGCGAGCCGAGTCAAGGGTGGCCGGAGGCCATCGGCGCAGCCGACGCGACCGAAGGGAGCGCCCTTTACTCGGCTCGCGGAAGCACGACACTGCCAAAGAAGCGGGCGGCCCCGACGGTCACCGGAATTCGCCCTCGCCAGTTTCCGGCCGCCGCCCCCGAGTACTGATCAGCGGATAGGAGTTGATCACAAACGCAGGGTCCTTCAACAACGCGTAGAACCGCCGCAGCTCCCCCTCCGTAACCCCATCCCCCCTAAGCTCCACCTCCGCCTGCTCCATGGTCACCTGATTCTTGCGAGGATGTCCCGGCGTTCACGCCGGGGAGGAATCGCATCGCGAACCGGTGACGCGGAGCGTCACCGCGTCCGATGGCCGGGCACGGAGTGCCCGCACGGCTGTCCAGCGGAGCGGCGAATTCGTACGCGCGTGCTGGATGGTCGCGAGGGTGGGTGAATGCGTGCGAAGTTCGCCCGGGTGTGCGATGTGCTGCCTAGGTTTGGGGCTGTGAAGCTGGTGGTGCAGGTGAAGCTGTTGCCGTCGCCGGAGCAGGCGGCGGCGCTGGAGGCGACCTTGCGTGCCTGCAACCGGGCCGCCGACCACGTCTCCCGGACCGCCTTCCAATCGGGCATCAAGGACCGCAACGGGCCGCAGAAACTGGTCTACGCGGACATCAAGGCCGCCTTCGGCCTGTCGGCACAGCCCGCGGTGCGGGTGGTGAAGAAGGTCGTGGACGCCTACGGTGCGCTCGCAGCGAGCCTGCAAGCCGGGCGGCTGGGCGGCCCCGAGTCGAAGCGGTACCGCAAGGCGGTCGGCTCACCGGTCACTTTCCGGCCCGAGGCGGCGCAGCCGTTCGACGACCGGTGCCTGTCCTGGCAGACGGACGCGCGCACGGTGTCGATCTGGACGGTGGACGGGCGGATGCGCGGCATCCGCTACACCGGCTCGCCGGACCAGCTCAAGACGCTGGCCGAGTACCGCAAGGGCGAGTCCGATCTGGTCCAGCGGGGCGGGAAGTGGTTTTTGATCGCGACCTGCGACATTCCCGATCCCGAGGTGTATGAGCCGGCTGACTGGATCGGTGTTGACCGCGGCATCGTCAATCTCGCTACCACCAGTGACGGCACCAACTACCAGGGCCGTCGGCTGAACCGCTACCGGCGCTGGCAGGCCCGTAAACGCGCCGAACTCCAGGCAAAGCAAAGCCGTTCGGCCACCCGCCGCCTGGCCCGTCGGGCGAAGAAGGAGCAGCGCCATGCCACCCATGTGAACCACCGGGTCTCGAAGGAGATCGTGTCCGTCGCGCAACGCACCGGTCGCGGGATTGCCGTCGAGCAGCTCGACGGGATCCGGGACCGGGTACGGCTTCGCCGCGACCAGCGGGGCACCTGGTCTTCCTGGCCGTTCCACCAGCTCGGACAGCACCTCGCCTACAAGGCCCGCCGGGCCGGGGTGCCGTTTGTGGAGGTGGATCCGGCGTACACCTCGCAGCGCTGCCCGCGCTGCGGGCACACCGAGCGGGCCAACCGGCCCGACCGGGACCGTTTCTCCTGTCGTCGGTGCGGCCTCGCTGGGCCTGCCGATCACGTCGCCGGGGTCAACGTGCGCAACCGCGCGCGCTCGGCGTGGGTGTTCGTCACCGCACCCGTCCCCGCACCAGCCTGAACAGGCCGGATTGTGGGGAGATGCGACCCGTGACCGTCCTGTCGTAGGGGGCAGTCGGGAGCGCGACAAGGTGTGAACGACCGAGTACACAAGCTCGGCCGTTCACGGCCGAGAAGGTGACGCGATGCAGGTCGATCCCCGTGCCGCCGCCCGCCCAGGACTCCGCGTACGTCGTCGCCGTGACGTCCGTGAGCCCCGCCCGTGTCATCGCCGAAGGCACCCGGCGTCCCCACGCCACATCGGCGCCCGCCTTCTCCAACTGGGCCAGCAGCGCGGCCTGGACGTGGGTGAACAGGGCGGTGGAAGCCTCATCCGGGGTCGCGAGAACCGGAATCCACGTGCAGCGAACTCCTCCAACAGGAGCCATCCGCCCGGCCGCAGGGCTGCCACGAGCCGTTCAAGTACGGCGATCCGCTCCGGCAGGTGCAGCAGGACCAGCCGGGCGTGGATCACGTCGTAGTCGCCGCCCGGCAACGGATCGTTGACGATGTCGTGGCGCAGCAGGCGCACCTGCGGCGGCCGGGGCCGGGACTCGGCCCAGCGGGGGTCGAGGTCGGTCACCGTGACCTCCCCCTCCGGACCGACCCGTTCCCCCATCCACGCCCCCAACGAGCCGCCGCCCCCGCCGACTTCCAGGCAACGGAAACCGGGGGCCAGGCCGGTCAGTTCCAACTGGCGGCGGGAGACGCGGTCGTAGCACGACTCCAGGGTCGAGAAGCGGTCGGGAGTGCGGGCGTCGGTGTTGTCGAACAGGTAGCGGGACATGGAGTTTCTCCCTCTGCGGGCTCTGCGGGCTCTGCGGGCTCTGCGGGCTCTGCGGGCTCTGCGAGCTCTGCGCGGGGCGCGGTGACACCGATGAAAACGAACGCGAAGGGCAACGGTGTTGTGAGTTAGCGTGCCGTTCATGACGACCTCCGCCGCCTCCGCCACCGAAGACTCCGGAGCCCACCCCCGATTCGCCGAGGCACTCCAACAGCTGGGGCTCGGTGAACTCCACAGCCGCATCCGCCGCTTCCCGGACGCCACCCGCACCGCCGCCGAGGCCGCCGCCGCCATCGGGTGTGAGCTGAGCCAGATCTGCAAGTCGCTGATCTTCGCGGCGGACGGCGTACCGGTACTGGTGCTGATGGACGGGGCCTCGCGGGTCGACGTGGAGCTGGTGCGGCGGGAACTCGGTGCCGAGAAGGTGACGCGCGCGAAGGCGGACGTCGTACGGGAGACGACCGGGTACGCGATCGGAGGCGTGCCACCCTTCGGGCACCGCACAAAGACCCGGGTACTCGCCGACCGTTCCCTGCTCGACCACGACCTGGTGTGGGCCGCCGCCGGAACCCCGTACACCGTCTTCCCCATGGAGCCCAAGACGCTGATCACCCACGCCGGCGCGAACCTCGTGGACGTACGCGAGCAGGACACCCACAACCAGGACGCCCACAACCAGGACGCCCCCGAGCCCACCCCGTGACCCCCCTGGTCACCGCCGCCGTCCTCCTCGCAGCCGTCACCCACGCCGGCTGGAACGCCATCGCCCATCGCATCACCGACAAGCTCGTCGGCTTCACGCTGATCGCGGGCGGCGGCGTGCTGATCGGGCTGGCCATGATCCCGTTCGTGGCGGTACCGGCGGCGGGCGCATGGCCGTACCTCCTCCTCTCCGCCGCCATCCACATCGCGTACTACGTGCTGCTGATGAAGTCCTTCCGCCTGGGCGACTTCGGCCAGGCCTACCCCATCGCCCGCGGCAGCGCGCCCCTCGTCGTCACCGTGCTCGCCGCCGTCTTCGCCCATGAGGTGCCGGACGCGTGGGCAGCCGCCGGAATCGCCCTGTCCTGCGCCGGTCTCACCGGCGTCGCCCTGTGGGGGCTGCGCGGCCGACGCCCCGACTGGGCGGCGATCGGCGCGGCCCTGGCGACCGGCCTGACCATCGCCGTCTACACCGTGGTCGACGGCCTCGGGGTGCGGGCCTCCGGGTCCTCGCTCGGCTACATCGCCTGGCTGATGGTGCTACAGGGGACGATCATCCCCGCGTACGCCATCCGCCGCTGGCGACGTCAGACCCTCACCCAGCTACGCCCGTCCGCCCCCCTCGGCCTCCTCGGCGCCGCCCTGTCCGTATCGGCGTACGCCCTGGTCCTGTGGGCACAGACCAGGGCCGCCCTCGCACCGATCGCCGCCTTACGGGAATCGTCGATCATCGTCGGCGCGGCCATCGGAGCGGTGTTCTTCAAGGAGCGGTTCGGGGTGTCCCGGATCGTGGCGGCGGGGGTAGTGGTCGTGGGGATCGGGTTGATGCTGCGCGCGGGGTGAGACCGTCGTGAGGCCTCATACCGTCGTGAGGCCTCACAGCTACAGCCCCGCCGCCCCCGGCAAAGCCGCCGAAACGGTCCGCTGGTGCGGGACGGCGATCCCGGACAGGTCATGCGCGCGGACGCTGTTGCGGTCGGCCGGGGAGCGGCCGAGGGCGTGGTGGGGCCAGAGGCCTCCGGCGACGCGGCGGCTGCGTTCGCTCCATTCGCGGGCCGGGTCGGTGCCGGATTTGTAGTAGTTGAGGGCGTAGCCGCCGGTGTGGATGCGCAGGAGGGAGAAGCCGCCCGGGTAGTCCTTGACCGCGCTGACTTCCTGCTGGGTGACGTGCGGTGCGCGCAGCAGGACCGTGCGCTTGTTGCGGTGGGTGTGGCCCGCGTGGTGGAGGAAGACGCCCGGCGAGGCGGCGTACGCGTCGACGATCGCGCGGGCCTGGCGGCGGTCGAGGCGCTGGCCGCGACCCATCGGGAAGACCGAGTCCCGCACGGTCAGCGGGTGATGGCCGAAGACGAGCGTGGGCTGCTCCCGCTGTTCGCGCAGCTGTGCCCGGAACCAGGACAGCTGCTCGTCGCCGAGCCCGCCCGCGTCGCCGCCGTTGCCCTTCTTCTCGTAGGTGTCGAGCCCGATCAGCCGCAGTCCGCCCAGGTCGTGGGTGAGGTAGCCGGGGCCCGTGCCGCCCAGGAAGCCGTCGCGGAAGGTGTCTCCGGCGGGGCCGGGGCGGTCGTGGTTTCCGCGTACGACGAAGTAGTCCCGCCCGTGGACGCCGAAGCCGTCCAGGATCTGTCTCGCCTCGGCCAGGTCCCGCGGCGCGCCGCCCGCCGAGATGTCCCCGGCGGCCAGCAGCACGTCCGCCCCGCGCCGCCGCGCCTCCTCGACCAGGGCCCGGCCCATGATCTCCGGGTACGGGGCGAGCCCGGGCTGCTGCGAGATGCCGCGCAGCATCGGCATTCCGGCCACCCGGCCGGCGGTGGTCTCGCCGAGGTGCAGGTCGTTGCAGAGGGCGATGGACATCAGGTGGCGGCCGGGCGGCGGCTGGGGCGTGGTGAAGGAGTACGGTCCGCCGCGCGAGCCGATGCCGTGCAGATTGGTGCCGACCGCGTTGCCGCGCACGAGGTGCAGCGGCGTGGGTGTGGCGGCCGTACCGCGGGAGCGGGCCTGGTAGTAGTACGTCTGGCCCGGTTCCAGGCCGGTGATCTCCACCTGGTGGTGCGCGGTCACGCGGCCTTCGGACGCGGTGCGGGTCAGGCGGCCGGGGTGCGTGCCGTAGACGACCTCGCCCTCGGTGAAGGCGGGCAGCATATGGCCCCAGCCGTCGTCGGTTCCGGGGACGCCGGTGAACCAGGTGATGATCGCGCGGTCCTCGGTGAGGGTGACCAGTTCGAGGTGTACGGCGGCCAGAGCGTCGGGGTGGTGGGGGAAGGCGTGGCGTGCTCGCTGGGCGCGGGTGAGGGCGCCGCGCAGCAGAGCGGGCGCCAGCAGTGCGCCGGAGCGCGCGATGTCGCAGGGGCTGGGGAGGGCGGCCAGGACCGTCAGAGGAGCGGAGAGGCAGCAGCGCATACTGCAGTTTGTGCCCTGTTGACGTTAACTGCGGCGGTTTTGTCGGCGGCGTCATACGGTCCGGCGTGCGACATCCGTCACTCGCGGCGTGTCCGCGTGACTTCGGACACGCCTCATGGATGCGTCCGTAGGCCGGAAGGAGCACTCTGGAAGCAAGTGTTCCGGAGGTGATCGTCATGATGCAGACCACAGTGGGATGGCATGTCGAGCTCGAGTTCCAGGAGGACGACACCCACACCCGGGCGGCGGCGATGGTGCGCTTGCCCGACGGCTCGGAAGTACGGACCCATGGGCACGCCACGCGCCACCACACGGACCCGAATCAGCCGCGGGTCGGCGAGGAGATCGCCGCGGCCCGCGCACTGAACGAACTCGCCATGCAGATGCTGACCAAGGCGCACACCGAGATCGACGCGGCGTCAGGACGCACTTCGCATCCGATTCACGTCTGATCGGGGAAGTACGTCAGGGAGGCACACCGGTCCGGGCGGGCTCACACGGCTGAGGGAAAACGGCCCGCCCTAGCGGGTCCGGACGGATCGAGGGGTCGGCGGGGCGTCACGATCGCGGCATGACAGAGCGATCCATCAGACCCGTCAGTCCCGTCAGATCCGTCAGCCGGCGCGGCGCGCTCGGCACCGTGGCGGCCGCGGGGCTGGCCGCCCTCTTCCCGGCCGCGAGTCCCGCCCGTGCCGCCGCGCCGCTGCGTAGCGGGCTCTACACGATCTCCCGCTTTCACTGGCAGTTCCTCACGCTCACTGAAGCGGAGGGGGCTGTCGTGCTGCTGCCGGAGGGCGCCGGCGGCGGCCAGGTGTGGGAGGTCCAGCCCCTGGCCAACGGCAACAGGACCATCCGTAACGTCAAGGAAGGCACCTACCTCGGCTATGCGCGCACCCGGGGCATCCGCGAGCGGGTCATGGGACACGCCGTCCCCGTGGAGTGGTCCCTCACCGCGGCCGCGAACGGCCATCACCTCACGGCCCCCGGCACCGAACTCGCCCTCGACGGCAGCCCTCTGCGGATCCACCCGCCGCACATCGACCTGACCGCCCTGCGCTCGCGGGACCCGGCTCAGATCTGGCACTTCCGCGCGACGTCGCTGTCCTCCCGTTGAAGACGGCTGGAAGTGGCGCGATGTGCCGGTGGTCCGCTGCGGCGCCATCGTGGCTGGTCGCGCCCACGCGGCGGAGCCGCATATCGATACAGCCCCGCGCCCCTTTGGGGCGCTTAACCAGCCGTAGCCCGCCGCACCGCCCGCACCAGCGCCTGCGCTCGCGGATCCGCCGTCACGCTCTTGCGGAAGCCGTTGGTGACATAGCCGAGGGCGATGCCCGTCTCGGGGTCGGCGAGGCCGAGGGCGCCGCCGCGGCCGGGGTGGCCGAAGGAGGTGGGGGTGAGGAGCGGGGAGGCGGCGCCGTGGAGCATGTAGCCGAGGCCGAAGCGGGTGGCGACGACGAGGGTGCGGTCGGGGCCCGCGGAACGTTCGCCACGGGCCAGCTCCACCGTCTCCGGTGTGAACAGCCGCGTTCCGCCGTCCACTTCGCCGATCAGGGAGGCGTAGAAACGGGCCAGACCGTCGGCCGTCGCGATGCCGTTGGATGCGGGGAGGACGGCGGCGCGGTAGGCGGGGTCGTTCTCGTCGGGCTGCGGGGTGATGGCGGCGAAGGCGCGGCGGGTGAGGGAGTCCGGGTCGGCGTAGGCGTCCGACACCGCACGCTTCGGCCGGGTCTTCAGACCGCCCGCCCGCTCCGGCGTCTCGACGCGGCCCACCCGCCCCACGCGCGGTATCTCCCTGTCCGGCAGCCCGATCCACAGGTCCGCCCCGACCGGCCCGGCGATCTCGTCCGCGACCCACTCGCCGATCGACCGCCCGGTGACCCGCCGGACCAGCTCACCGGTCAGCCAGCTGTACGTCTGCGCGTGATAGCCGTGGTCGGTCCCGGGCTCCCACACCGGTGCCTGCGCCGCGACCGCCTCCGCGCCGAGCACGGGATCGGCGGCCTGCGCGGGCGTCAGCGGCCGGTCCAGCACCGGCACGCCCGCCCGGTGCGCGAGCAGCTGCCACACCGCCGTCCGCTCCTTGCCCGCCGCCTTGAACTCCGGCCAGTACTCGCCCACCGGCGCGTCCAGGTCCAGCTCCCCACGCTGACGCAGCAGCAGGAGTACGGCGGCGGCGACGCCCTTCGTCGCCGAGCGCACGATCTGCGCGGTGCCGTGGGCCCAGGGCTCGGTCCCGTCGACGTCCTTGGTGCCGCCCCACAGGTCGACGACCTTGTGCCCGTCCCGGTAGACGGCGACGGCCGCACCCCGGTCCCCGAGCCCCTCGAAGTTGGCCGCGAACGCGTCCCTGACCGGCTCGAAGCCCTCGGCCACCGCACCGTGCACGTCCACGCCCGCCACTTCCCTCCGGATCACCTGCGACAGTGGGTGGAACGCCCCGCTGATGCCTGCGATTCCTCGCCCGCGTCAGCCCAGAAGGATCGTTACGTCGATGTTGTCGCGGGTCGCGTTGGAGTACGGGCACACCTCGTGGGCCGCGTCCACCAGCTTGGCCGCGATGTCCGTGTCGAGGACCGGGAGCGAGACGCTGAGGGCGACCGCGAGGCCGTAGCCGCGCTGTCTGTTGGGGCCGAGGCCGACCTTGGCGGCGACCGTCGAGCCGGTCAGGTCGTAGCCCTCGCGTCGGCCGACGAGGACCAGCGCGTTGTGGAAGCAGGAGCTGTAGCCGGCCGCGAACAGCTGCTCCGGGTTGGTGCCGTTGCCGTCGCCGCCCAGCTCGGGCGGCATCGCGACCTTCAGCTCGATCTGGCCGTCCTGGCTGGTGACATAGCCGTCCCGGCCGCCGTGGGCGGTGGCCTCGGCGACGTACACGATCTTCGTGGGGCGTGTATCGCTACGGGTGTCTGGACGGCTGTCGGGACGGATGTCGGCTTCGGCGCCGTCGATCATGGCAGGGCCTCCCCCTGATGGGACGGGGCAGCTGGCAACACAGGTGTGTGCAAGTGCATCGTGCACAAGGTACTCGCCGGTAACGGCGGGTGTGGGAGGGAGGGGGAGGAAACCGGCGGTAACCGAAGCTCAGCGGGAGCGCTCGGCCGCGGCCCGCGCCCGTTGTGCGAGCTGCCACAACTCCTCGCGGAGCCGGGTGACATCCGCACCGCCGAGCTGGGTCGCCGTGAGGAGTGCGCCCGGTATACGCACCGCGCGTTCCCTGAGTTCCTCTCCGCGCCCCGTGCACGCGATGACCACGGAGCGCTCGTCGTGCACCGCGCGCTCCCGGCGCACCACACCCGCGCTCTCCAGCCGCTTGAGCAACGGCGACAGCGTGCCGTAGTCCAGCCGCAGCGCCGCCGCCAGCTCCTTCACCGTGGTCTCGCCGCGCTCCCACAGCACCAGCAGCACCAGGTACTGCGGATAGGTGAGCCCCAGCTCGTCGAGGAGCGGACGGTACATGGCCGTCACCGCGCGCTGGGCGGCGTACAGCGCGAAGCACAGCTGCTCGTCCAGCAGCAGCGATCCGGCATCCTCTTGGTTCGTCACACGCCCATTGTCACGGAAGATCGCGGACGACCGAGGGACGGCCGTCACGGAAACGTGTCACGGACGGTTCTCGGCGGTCACAGAGCGCGGGTCGAAGCCG
This sequence comes from Streptomyces sp. NBC_00457, assembly GCF_036014015.1. NCBI lineage: Bacteria > Bacillati > Actinomycetota > Actinomycetes > Kitasatosporales > Streptomycetaceae > Streptomyces > Streptomyces sp. NBC_00457. The sequence continues at coordinate 6,355,557 of NZ_CP107905.1, forward strand.
AACGGCAGCTCCAGGCGGTGCGCCCGCATCAGCTCCTCGTCGGCGAGCAGCTCGCCGGTCTTGCCGTCCGCGGCGATCACGCCCTCACTGAGGATCAGTGAGCGCGCGCACAGTTCCAGGGCGTACGGCAGGTCGTGCGTGACCATGAACACGGTCACGTCCAACGAGCGCAGGATGTCGGCCAGTTCACGGCGGGAGGCCGGATCGAGGTTGGAGGAGGGCTCGTCGAGGACGAGGATCTCCGGCTCCATCGCGAGCACTGTCGCGACGGCCACCCGGCGACGCTGGCCGAAGGAGAGGTGGTGCGGCGGGCGTTCCTTGAACTCCGCCATGCCGACCAGCTCCAGCGCGTGGTCGACGCGCGCCTCCAGCTCGGCCCCCTTCAGCCCGGCCGCCGCGGGTCCGAACGCCACGTCCTCCCGCACGGTCGGCATGAAGAGCTGGTCGTCCGGATCCTGGAAGACGATGCCGACCCGCCGCCGGATCTCGGCCATGTGCCGTTTGCCGACGGGCAGCCCGGCGATGTGCACGCTGCCGGTACCGCCGGTCAGGATGCCGTTGAGGTGGAGCACGAGCGTCGTCTTGCCGGCGCCGTTCGGCCCGAGCAGCGCGACCCGCTCGCCGCGCGCGATGGAGAAGTCCACGCCGAACAGGGCCTGGTGGCCGTCGGGGTAGGCGAAGGCGAGGCCGGAGACCTCCAGGGAAGCGGTACTCACAGGGCCCATCCCAACACACAGACGACGAGGGCGGCGGCGGGGAGGGCGAGAGCGTACGACCACTGCGCCCGGGACGCGGTCACCTCGTCGATCACCGGCATGGAACCGGCGTACCCACGGCTCACCATGGCCAGATGCACCCGCTCTCCGCGTTCGTAGGAGCGGATGAACAACGCGCCCGCGCTCTTGGCCAGCACGCCCCAGTGCTTGACCCCGCTCGCCTCGAAGCCCCGCGACTCCCGGGCGATCCGCATCCGCCGCATCTCGTCCGCGATGACATCGCCGTACCGGATCATGAAGGACGCGATCTGCACGAGCAGTGGCGGCAGCTTCAGTCGCTGCAACCCCAGCAGCAGTTCGCGCAGTTCAGTGGTGGAGGCGAGCAGGACGGAGGCGGCGACGCCCAGGGTCCCCTTGGCGAGCACGTTCCACGCGCCCCACAGCCCGTTGACGCTCAGCGAGAGCCCGAGTACGTCGACCCGCTCGCCCTCCGCCACGAACGGCAGCAGCACCGCGAACGCGACGAACGGCACCTCGATCAGCAGCCGCTTGAGCAGAAACCCGGCGGGCACGCGCGCGATGGACGCCACCGTCGCGAGCAGCACGGCGTACAGCCCGAACGCCCACATCGCCTCCCGCGGCGTCGACACCACGACGACCACGAAGGCGAACACCGCCGCGAGCTTGGTGTGCGGCGGCAGGGCGTGCACCGGCGAGTGCCCGTGCCGGTAGAGCCGGTGCGCGTGCCCCGCTCCCATGTCAGACGCTCGTGCTGACGGGACCGGAAGAGGCGGTGTCTTCGGTGGTACGACGCCTGCGCACCGCCCAGAAGACGCCGGTGCCGGCGACCACCGTCGCGCTCACGCCGATCACGCCCGCCAGCCCCCCGGACAGGCGGGCGTTCTCGACGTCCTTGACGCCGTAGTCGGCGAGCGGCGAGTCGGCGGTGTCGTGCTCCTCGACCTTCTGGTCCATGCCCTTGTCGGCGGCGACCTTCTCCAGGCCGTCCGGGTCGGCGGACGCGTAGAAGCTGACGAAACCGGCCAGCACGAGGGAGGCGACCAGGCCGCCGATCCACACCTTGCGGTGGGAGGTGCGCGCGGCCACGGCGACCTCGGGGGCGGGCGCGTCGACGAGTTCGCCGTTCACCCGCAGCTGGAGGCGCTGGCGCAGGTCGCGCGCGCCGTACACGAGGTCCGGGCGTACGGCGATCACGGAGCCCACCGTCAGCGCGGTGATCGCGGCCTCGCCGATGCCGATGAGGGTGTGCACGCCGACCATGGCGGTGGCGACCTTGCCGATCGAGACGTCGGTGGTGCCGCCGATCGCGTACAGGACCGTGAAGGCGGCCGCCGCGGCCGGGACCGAGACGAGGGCGGCGACGAAGGAGGCGGCGGTGACGGAGCGGCGGGTGCGCGGCAGAAGCTTCACCAGGCCGCGGAAGATGCCGTAGGCGACGACCGTCGTGACGCATCCCATGACGGTGATGTTCACGCCGAGCGCGGTCAGGCCGCCGTCGGCGAAGAGGATGCCCTGCATCAGCAGGACGACGGAGATACAGAGGACGCCGGTGTAGGGGCCGACGAGGATCGCGGCGAGTGCGCCGCCGAGGAGATGGCCGCTGGTCCCCGCCGCGACGGGGAAGTTCAGCATCTGCACGGCGAAGATGAACGCGGCGACCAGGCCGGCCAACGGGGCGGTGCGCTCGTCGAGTTCCCGGCGCGCGCCGCGCAGGCTCACGGCGACGGCCGCCGCTGCGACGACGCCGGTCACGGCGGAGGTGGGGGCGTCTATGAATCCGTCAGGTACGTGCACCGTTCGATGATAGTGGCTTGTTGCGAACGTCTCGCAAGAGCGAGTGGCTCGTACATCGGCTACGTGAGATGTGCGACGTCAGCGGGCGTAATCCGCGAAATATGGGACATTAGAGGGGAAGCGGATGCACATTTTTTACTTATGTAACGCAGCGTAAGGGGCCGTCCGATGTCTGCAGTCGAACAGTACGCACGAGCCCATATCGTCACGGACGCGCCCATCGAGGACAGCGACACGATTCCGGTCGTCCTGCGTTACGACCCCGAGGCCGACCCGCGTTCGGTGCGGGTCGGGCTGCCGGGGGCGTCGCACGAGTGGACGTTCTCGCGGGCGCTGCTGGAACAGGGGCTGCGGGCACCTGCCGGTACCGGGGAGGTACGAGTGTGGCCGTGCGGCCGGGTGCAGGCGGTCGTCGAGTTTCACTCGGCAACGGGGGTGTCGGTCGTTCAGTTCGAGACGAAGGCACTGATGCGGTTCTTGCGGCGGACGTATTTGGCAGAACCCGTGCCTCACTGAGTGCTTCGTCTGCGGGTCCGTTGTGGCTGGTCGCGCCCACGCGGCGGAGCCGCATATCGATACAGCCCCGCGCCCCTAAAGGGGCGCTTCAGCTCCCCATCTTCAGCAGCGCCGCCACGATCGGGCCCGCCGTTTCTCCGCCGTGGCCTCCCGACTGGACCACGCCCGCTCCCGCCAGGTCGCCCCGGTAGGCGGTGAACCAGCCGTTGGGCTTCTTCTGGCCGTCCACCTCGGCGGAGCCGGTTTTCGCGCCTACGTCGCCGGTGACGCCGGACATCGCCTCCGCTGCCGTGCCGTAGGCCGCCGTGTAGGCCATGAGGTCGCGCAGTTGGGAGAGGGTGGAGGCGGACAGGGTGCGGGAGGCGGTGGCCAGCTTGCGGTTGTCGACGTCCGGGGAGACCAGGTAGGGCTGGTGGAAGACGCCCGTCTTGATCGTCGCCGAGACCGACGCCATGTTGAGCGGGTTCATGCGGACGCCGCCCTGACCGATCAGCGAGGCCGCCATCTGGGCGTCCGACTGGACCGGCACGGAGCCGTCCATGGAGGGGACGCCGATCGCCCAGTTGTCCAGGGACAGGCCGAAGACCTGCTGGGCCTGCTGGGTGAGGTCGTCGTCGTCCAGCTTGGGGGCCTGGCTGATGAAGGCCGTGTTGCAGGAGCGGGCGAAGCTCGCCTTGAAGGTGCCGCCCTTGATCTGGAACTTGTCGTCGTTCTGGAACTTCCAGCCGCCGTACGTGAAGTACTTCGGGCACGGATGCGCCTTGTCCTCCGACGCGAGCCCCTTCTCGATCAGCAGCGACGAGGTGATGACCTTCATCGTGGAGCCGGGGGCGAGGGAGCCCTGGAAGGCCGTGTTGAAGCCGCGCGAGGCGTTGGCGGCGGCGAGGATCTCGCCGGTCGACGGGCGCAGGAGGACGACCGACGACTTCGCCTTCTTGGCCACCTGCGCCTCGGCGGCGGCCTGCAGGGCCGGGTCCAGGGTCGTCTTGACCGTGCCCGGGGTGCCCTTGCTGAGTTCGAGGACCGTCTCGTCGGAGAGTTCCTTGGCCTTCGACGCCTTGCCGCGGATCACCCGCAGCTCGATGCCCGCCTTGCCGCCCGCGGTCTTGCCGTACTTCTCGCGCAGCCCGTCAAGGACCGTGCCCAGCGACGGGTACTCGGCGGTCGTGATCTCCCCGCCGTCCCGGTCCAGCGCCTTGACCGGCGGGGTGCCGGACGCGCCGGTGACCAGGGTGTCGCCGTCCGCGAGGTCCGGGTGGACGACCGCGGAGTGCCAGTCGACGTAGGGCTTGCCGTCCTTGGTGTCACGGACGACGGTGAGCGAACTGTCGTACGTCAGCGGCTTGCTGGTGCCCTTGTACGACACCGTCGCCTTCACGGTGAAGGGCACCTTGGCGCCGGTGCGGGCGCCCGCGGTGAGGGTGACGTCCTTGATGTGGGCGTCCTTGGTGTAGCCGGTGAGCAGGGTGGTGGCCGCCGTGGCGTCGTTCGTGGCGGCCGCCGCCGCGGTCACCTTGCCCTGCTGCCAGGACGTGAGGAACGTGCGGGCCGCCGTGGTGACCTCGGTCGCCGACAGCGGGCCGGTCTTGACCTTCTTCTCCTCGGCGCGCGCCGCCGTCGGGGACGTACGGTCGTCGGCCGCGGCCCCCGCGCCGTACAGCGCGTAGACGCCCACTCCGGCGCCCGCGATGACCACGGCGATCGTCCCGCCGATGACGGCCGGCTTCTTCGTGTTCCGTCGCTCGGCGACGCGCCTTCTCGTTCCCACAGCTTCCGAATCCTCCGCGAGTCCCCAGGGTCCCCGTTGCCCTCATGCACCTCATCAACGACGGCAACCACCCTAGAGTCCCGTCCTGTGCGGGTGAGTTCCGCAGCCCGTTCAGCCGCCGGTCCGTAGCACAGCTGCGACAATCGGCCCGGCCGCGTCGCCGCCGCGCCCGCCCTCCTCGGTCATCGCCGCGGCCGCGATGTCGTCGCGGTAGCCGGTGAACCAGCTGTTGGACGTCTTCTGCCCGTCGACCTCGGCGGAGCCGGTCTTCGCGCCGACGCTGCCGGTCAGCCCGGACATCGCCTCGGCCGCGGTGCCGCTGGTCGCGGTGCGGTTCATCATGGCGCGCAGCTGGCCGACGGTGTCCGCGGACAGGCCGCGCGCGCTTGCCAGTTCACGGCCGTCGAGCTTCTGCGGCACGATCACCGGCTGCCGGAAGGTGCCCGTGATCGCGGTCGCTGTGACCGACGCCATGTTCAGCGGGTTCATCTGGACCTGGCCCTGGCCGAGCATGTTGGCCGCGGTGTCCGGGCCGCCGGAGGCCGGGACCTGGCCGTCGAAGGACGGGATGCCGGTCTGCCAGTTGTCCTTGCCGAGCCCGAACCGCTCCTCGGCCTCCTTGGTGAGGGAGTCCACCTTCACCGCGTCCGCGTACTTCACGAACGCCGTGTTGCACGAGCGGGCGAAGCTCTCGGAGAGGGTCGCGTCCAGGTTCGGGTCCATGCCCTTGATGTTGCGGAAGGTCTGGCTCTGCCAGGCCGCGTCGGGTGGGCAGGGGGCCGGGCCGTTCATCTCCGTGATGCCGTTGTCGATGAGCGTGGCCGCGCTCACGATCTTCATCGTGGAGCCGGGTGCCTGCTTGCCGAGGAAGGCCGCGTTGAAGCCGTCCGCGCGGTTGTTGGCGACCGCGAGCACCTCGCCGGTGCTGGGCTTGACGGCGACCACCGACGACTCGTCGTAGCTCTTCACCGCCTTCTCGGCCGCCGCCTGCGCGCTCGCGCTGAGTGTCGTCGGCAGCCGGCCGGCCTTGCCCTCCGCGAGGGTCAGCAGCGGGGTGTCGGCGGCCTCGGCGGACGCGTGCCGGATCGCCAGCTCGACGCCGGGCGTACCGCCCGCCTGCTCGCCGTACTTGCCGCGCAGCTCGTCCAGGATCGGCCCGAGGGACGGGAACTTGTCCTCGGTCAGAACGGTCCCGTCGCGGTCCACGGCCTCGATGGGCGGGCTCGCCGCCTCACCGGTGACGAGGGTGTCGTCCCGCTGCAGTTCGGGGTGGACGACGGACGGCTTCCAGTCGACCAGCGCCTTCCCGGTGGTCTTCCCGCGCACCACGGTGAGGCTGCTCTTGTACGTCAGCGGCTTGGACTTCCCGTCGTACGACACCGTCGCCTTCACCGTGAACGGCACGGTCGCGCCGGTCCCCGCACCGGGGGTGATGCTGACGCCGGTGATGTGCGCTTCCTGCCCGTAGGCGGTGAACAGCGGCTCGGCCGCCAGCTCGTTGTTGGTGAGCGCCGCGGCCGTCGCCGCCTGCCCCTTCTCCCAGGCCGCGAAGAACTTCCCCGTCGTCTCCTCGACCTCGTCGCCGCTCGGCGGCCCGGTTCTCACGGGCTCCGGCTCGCTCGCCCCGAGCCCGCCGTCACCGTTCAGCGCGGACACGAGGTTGAAGGCGCCGTACCCGGCGCCTCCCAGCATCACGACCAGCACCCCACCGACGACGGTGGCCTTGACCCCCTTGCGCATGGCTGCGCTCCCTCCCCCTACTCATGTCCCTGCACTGTAAGTGGCGGGAGAGGAACCTGTGAGGGGAGTTCCTCTAAACCCAGGTATCCAGCCACATACGTGAACGCCAGTCGTCGATGGGGATCGCCGTGCCGGTGAACAAGGGCCAGAAGTAGATGAAGTTCCAGGCGATCAGCAGCACCAGCACGCCCACGCCCGTCGCGCCCGCCACGCGGCGGGTGTCGTTGGAGCCCGGTGGGCCGACGAGCGCGCCGAGCATCATCGCGACGGCGAGGCAGAGGAACGGCAGGAAGACGACGGCGTAGAAGAAGAAGATCGTGCGCTCCTGGTACATGAACCAGGGCAGGTACCCGGCCGCGATACCGCAGGCGATCGCGCCCGCGCGCCAGTCGCGGCGGAAGAACCAGCGCCACAGCACATACAGGAGCGCGAAGGCGGCCACCCACCACAGCAGCGGCGTGCCGATCGCCAGCACCTCGCGCGCGCACTTCTCGCCCGCGTCGACCGGGCAGCCGTCCTTGCCGGGTGCGGGGGACTCGTAGAAGTACGACACCGGGCGGCCGTCGACGAGCCAGCTCCACGGGTTGGACTGGTACGTGTGCGGAGAGCTCAGGCCGACATGGAACTCGTACACCTGGTGCTCGTAGTGCCACAGGCTGCGCCACCAGTCCGGGAACAGCCAGGACCAGTCGCTGTTCTTGCCGTCGGTCGCGGCCCAGTTGCGGTAGTAGCCGCCGCTGCCGTCCGTCGGCGAAAGGATCCAGCCGAGCCAGGAGAGGATGTACGTGGCCACGGCGACCGGCACCGTCGACAGGAACGTCCAGCCCAGGTCCCGCCGGAGCACCGCCTGGTACGGGTGGCGGGCACCGGCCACCTTGCGGGAGCCGACGTCCCACAACACGGCCAGCACGCAGAACGCGGCGAGGATGTAGAGGCCGTTCCACTTGGTGCCGATGGCCAGGCCCAGCATCAGGCCGGCCAGCAGCCGCCAGGGACGCAGCCCGAATGTGGTGTTCTCCGCCGTATGCACATCGGGGCCGACCCGTCCGTCGGCGTCGCCCGGCAGTGCGGCGGCGAGTTTCTCGCGCGTCTTGTCGCGGTCGATCACCAGGCAGCCGAAGGCCGCCAGCACGAAGAACATCAACACGCCGTCGAGCAGCGCGGTGCGGCTCATCACGAAGTGCAGCCCGTCCACCGCCATCAGCGCGCCCGCCAGGCAGCCGAGGAACGTCGAACGGAACAGCCTGCGGCCGATCCGGCACAGCATCAGCACCGACAGCGTGCCGAGCAGCGCCGTCATGAACCGCCAGCCGAACGGGTCGAAGCCGAACATCAGCTCGCCGAGCCCGATGACGTACTTGCCGACCGGCGGGTGCACGACGTACGACGCGTCCGTGGGGATCGGGACGTCGCCGTTCGAGGACAGGATCAGGTTGTTGACGTTCTTGTCCCAGTTGACCTCGAAACCGCGGTGGACCAGCGCCCACGCGTCCTTGGCGTAGTACGTCTCGTCGAATATCACCGCCTTCGGGCTGCCCAGGTTCCAGAACCGGATCACGCCCGCGAACAGCGTCACCAGCAGCGGACCGCCCCAGCCCGACCAGCGCGTCAGCCGCTCGACCAGCGCCTTCGGCAGTCCGAGCGCGGCCCACAGACGCGGGCTGGGCCGGGTGTACGGCGGCACCAGCCGGTCCCGGATGTCGGTTCTGGGCCCCGCGGTGTAGCCGAAACGGCGCAGCCGCTGCTGCCACGACGGCCGCTGGTCGTGAAGGGCCTCGCCCTGTCGGATGTCCGTGGAGTCCACCGACGACGCTGTACTGGTCACCGCGCCATCGTAGGGAACCGTTCTGTGGGAGTCCCGTGCATGGGGGCTGCGAGGATGGAAACGTGACAGTTGCGCCCGGAACCCTGGTCCTTGCCGGTACCCCCATCGGCGACATCGCCGACGCCCCGCCCCGGCTGGCGGAAGAGCTGACGGGAGCCGATGTCGTCGCCGCCGAGGACACCCGGCGGCTGCGGCGCCTGACTCAGGCGCTCGGCGTGACGCCCAAGGGGCGCGTGGTGTCGTACTTCGAGGGCAACGAGGCCGCCCGTACGCCCGAGCTGGTCCAGGAACTCCTCGGCGGCGCCCGTGTGCTGCTCGTCACGGACGCGGGGATGCCGTCGGTGTCCGACCCCGGGTACCGGCTGGTGGCCGCGGCCGTCGAGCAGGACATCAAGGTGACCGCGGTGCCGGGGCCGTCCGCCGTGCTGACCGCCCTCGCGCTGTCCGGGCTGCCCGTCGACCGGTTCTGCTTCGAGGGCTTCCCGCCCCGGAAGGCGGGGGAGCGGCTGGCGCGGCTGCGGGAGGTCGCTCAGGAGCGGCGGACGCTGGTCTATTTCGAGTCCACCCACCGGATCGACGAGACGCTCGCCGCGATGGCCGAGGTCTTCGGCGCGGACCGGCGGGCCGCCGTCTGCCGCGAACTGACCAAGACGTACGAGGAGGTACGGCGGGGCGGGCTCGGCGAGCTGGCCGCGTGGGCGGCGGACGGCGTCCGCGGGGAGATCACCGTCGTGGTCGAGGGGGCGCCGGAGGCGGGGGCGCAGGAGCTGGACGCCGAGGAACTGGTGCGGCGGGTGCGGGTGCGTGAGGAGGCGGGGGAGCGGCGCAAGGAGGCGATCGCCGCGGTGGCCGTGGCGGCGGGGGTGCCGAAGCGGGAGGTCTTCGACGCGGTGGTGGCGGCGAAGAACGCGGGGGCGTGAAACTTATTCTGAGCAGGGCGTATCTCGGCTGAGCGAGCGCCCCATCGGTGAGTAAAGCGCGCGGGCCCTTTCGGCAAGGAACGCCCAAATGAGCCCCAACACTGGACAGGTCCCGTGCGTTCGCTCCGGCCGAGCAGTCCACTGGGAATCGGGACGCACCCCGTCCCTCCAGCGGACAACAGGAGCTGGCATGACCGAGATCGCAGGGCAGACCGGCCTTCGCAACGGGGCGACCGCCGTAGTGAACGAGTCCTATTCCTTCGCCTGCATGCGCTGCGGGCACGGCTGGGAGCAGTCCTACGAGATAGAGCACCACACGGACGCCGAGGGCCATGAGTTCGTGATGTACGTGGCCGACGGGCAGATCGTGCCGTCCCCGTTGAGCAGGCCCACGTGTCAGAACTGCGACAACCATGTCGTACGGATCATGCGGGCGGGGCAGGTGTCGTCCGTGCGGGACGCCGAGCATCGGCGTCCGGTGCCGGCGCAGGCGGGGCCGGTCGACGTGCCGGAGCCCGCCGCCGGGGAACCCCACCACTGGCACCTCTCCGATCTGCTGCACGTCTTCCAGCGCAAGGCGAGCTGATCCGGGCGCCCTCTGAGAGCGCCCGCTGAGAAGGCATGCCCCTTTCGTAGGATCGGGGCATGCCTTCGAACGCGTCCGACAAGAACGCCGCACCGCCGCTGCCCGCGCCGCTCCGGGTGCCCGTCGCCGACTCGCACACCCACCTCGACATGCAGTCCGGCACGGTGGAGGAGGGCCTGGCGAAGGCCGCGTCGGTCGGTGTGACGACGGTCGTGCAGGTCGGCTGTGACGTACGCGGCTCGCAGTGGGCGGCGGACACGGCCGCGGCGCACGACGCCGTGCACGCGGCCGTCGCCCTGCACCCCAACGAGGCCCCGCGCATCGTCCACGGCGACCCCGACGGCTGGTCCCGGCAGGGAGCGCGCGAGCCCGGCGGGGACGCGGGGCTGGACGAGGCGCTGGCCGAGATCGACCGGCTGGCCGCGCTGCCCCACGTGAAGGCCGTCGGCGAAACGGGACTCGACTACTTCCGCACCGGCCCCGAGGGCAAGGCGGCGCAGGAGCGGTCCTTCCGTGCCCACATCGAGATCGCCAAGCGGCACGGCAAGGCCCTCGTCATCCACGACCGCGACGCCCACGCGGACGTACTGCGCGTGCTGAAGGAGGAGGGCGCACCCGAGCGGACGGTGTTCCACTGCTACTCGGGCGACGCCGACATGGCCGAGATCTGCGCCCGCGCCGGCTACTACATGTCCTTCGCCGGGAACGTCACCTTCAAGAACGCCCAGAACCTGCGCGATGCCCTCGCCGTGGCCCCGCTGGAGCTGGTCCTCGTGGAGACCGACGCGCCCTTCCTCACGCCGGTGCCGTACCGCGGACGGCCCAACGCGCCGTATCTCATTCCGGTCACGGTGCGCGCCATGGCCGCCATACGGGGCATCGACGAGGACACGCTGGCCGCGGCCCTCGGCTCGAACACGGCAACTGCCTTCGGCTACTGACGCATAACCGCCCGGTAACGCTCCCGAGGCGCAACCATCGCTCTATTACTACTCTGTGTAGTTGAGTGACTTTGGAGAGTGACCGGCGCTCCGCTAGGTTCTGGGCCCCATCCGGACCCCTCTGGCCTTCTGGAGCGTGTCGGCGTGAGCAACTCGCAGTACGCGCGGAATTCGCAGTACGCGCAGAACGTGCAGGACTCGCAGTACGCGGGGGAGTCGCCGTACGGAGTGGACGCGGCCTACGGGCCGTATGTGTCGTACGAGGCGTACGGCGCGTACGACGCCTCGGGCGGCGCGTTCGATCCGTACAGCGCCGAGACATGGGGGTACGGGGACACCTACGCGCCGGCCTACGAGATGCTCGAGCCGGTGGTGCCGCGGCAGGTCGGCGGTGCTGTGGAGGCGGACGAGGAGGCGGAGGAGGAGGCCGACGAGGGAGCCGATGACGAGGCGTATGAGGAGGCGCCCGTGCCCGTGGTGCGCTCCGGGGCGCATCGGCGGTCCGCGCGTCGGCGCAAGTCGCGGTACGCCGAGCGCGCCGACGGCTCCATGCGCCGTCTGCTGCCGCAGGCGCTGGTCGTCGCCTTCCTCGCGGGCGGCACCTCCGCGTTCGTCGCCAAGGACAAGGCGATCGAGCTCACCGTCGACGGGGAGCCCCGCACGCTGCACACCTTCGCCGACGACGTGACCGAGCTGCTCGCGGACCAGGGCCTGGAGACGGGGGCCCACGACGAGGTGGCGCCCGCGCCCGGTGCGGCGCTCGCCAACGGTGACGAGGTCGCCGTGCGGTACGGGCGGCCCGTGCGGCTCACCCTCGACGGTCAGCGGCGCGAGGTGTGGACGACCGCGCGCACGGTGGAAGAGGCGCTCAAGCAGCTGGGGGTGCGTGCGGAGGGCGCGTACGTGTCCATCGCGCGCTCCCGGCGCATCGGGCGTGAAGGGCTCGCGCTGGACGTCCGCACAGAGCGCTCGGTGACGGTCATGGCCGACGGACGAGCCCGGACGGTCCGTACGAACGCGGCAACGGTCGGGGAGGTCGTCGAGGAGGCCGGGGTCACCCTGCGCGGGCAGGACACCACCTCCGTGGCGCCGGGGAGCTTCCCGCGCGACGGGCAGACCGTCTCCGTACTGCGGATCACCCGCACCAAGGAGGTCCGGGAGGAAGCGATCCCGGTCCAGGTGCGGCGGGTGGACGACCCCTCGCTGTTCCAGGGAACAGAAGTCGTCGAACGTGCCGGGCAGCTGGGGCTGCGGCGCATCACGTACGTGCTCCGGACCGTCAACGGGGTCAAGCAGAAGCCGCGGTGGGTGAAGACCGAGGTGGTCCGGGAGCCACGGGACCGGGTCGTCAAGGTCGGGACGAAGCCGATGCCCACGTCCGTGCAGGGCGCGGACCACCTGGACTGGCAGGGCCTCGCCGCCTGCGAGTCCGGGGGCCGCCCGAACGCGGTCGACCCCTCCGGCACATACGGCGGCCTCTACCAGGTCGACACCCAAACCTGGCACAGCCTCGGCGGCACGGGCCGCCCGCAGGACGCGTCGGCGGAGGAACAGACGCATCGGGCGAAGAGGCTGTATGTGCGGCGGGGGGCGAGTCCGTGGCCGCATTGCGGATCGCGCCTGCACAGGTGAGGGGTGGTCGCGCCCCGAAGGGGCGCGGGGAACTGCGCGACCAGCCCCCACCGGCCCGCAGACTGCAAACCCACCGAAGAGCGCCCCGTACTCTTGGGGCCGTGAGCAGCAGCCCTCCCCCCGACGCCCTCCTGGGCCCCGCCGACATCCGCGAGCTGGCGGCAGCCCTCGGTGTGCGTCCGACCAAGCAGCGCGGCCAGAACTTCGTGATCGACGCGAACACGGTCCGCAGGATCGTCCGCACCGCAGGCGTACGCCCCGATGACGTGGTCGTCGAGGTGGGCCCGGGGCTCGGCTCCCTCACCCTCGCGCTGCTGGAGGCAGCCGACCGCGTCATCGCCGTAGAGATCGACGACGTGCTCGCCGGCGCGCTGCCCGCCACCGTCGCCGCCCGGATGCCGGAGCGGGCCGAGCGGTTCGCGCTCGTGCACTCCGACGCCATGCACGTGACCGAGCTGCCGGGTCACGCGCCGACCGCGCTGGTGGCGAATCTGCCGTACAACGTGGCCGTGCCCGTGCTGCTGCACATGCTCGAGACCTTCCCCACTATCGAGCGCACGCTGGTGATGGTGCAGTCGGAGGTCGCCGACAGGCTGGCCGCCCCGCCCGGCTCGAAGGTGTACGGCGTCCCGTCCGTGAAGGCCAACTGGTACGCCGAGGTCAAGCGGGCCGGTGCCATCGGGCGCAACGTCTTCTGGCCCGCGCCCAACGTCGACAGCGGGCTCGTGTCCCTGACCCGGCGCGTCGAGCCGGTCAAGACGACGGCCACCAGGCGCGAGGTGTTCGCCGTCGTCGACGCGGCCTTCGCCCAGCGCCGCAAGACGCTGCGCGCCGCGCTCGCCGGGTGGGCGGGGTCGGCCGCAGCCGCGGAGGCCGCCCTGGTCGCCGCCGGTGTCTCACCGCAGGCGCGCGGCGAGTCGCTGACCGTCGAGGAGTTCGCCCGTATCGCCGAGAACGGTAAGAGCGCCGCCGAGCACGGCAAGAGCGCCGCCGACAACAAGGAGCCCGGTCAGCAGTGAGCGTCACCGTTCGCGTCCCCGCCAAGGTCAATGTCCAGCTGGCCGTGGGCGCCGCCCGGCCCGACGGGTTCCACGATCTGGCCAATGTGTTCCTCGCGGTCGGCCTCCACGACGAGATCACCGTCACGCCGGCCGGCGAACTCCGCGTCACCTGCGAGGGCCCGGACGCCGGTCAAGTACCCCTGGACCGTACGAACTTGGCGGCGCGCGCGGCGGAAGCGCTGGCCGCGCGGTACGGCCGTACCGCTGACGTCCACCTCCACATCGTCAAGGACATCCCCGTGGCCGGCGGTATGGCGGGCGGGAGTGCGGACGGCGCGGGGGCGCTGGTCGCCTGCGACGCGCTGTGGGGCACCAACGCCTCCCGCGACGAACTGCTCGGTATCTGCGCCGAGTTGGGCAGTGATGTGCCGTTCAGTCTGGTCGGCGGGGCGGCGCTCGGTACCGGGCGCGGGGAGAAGCTGACGGCGCTCGAGGTCGGCGGCACCTTCCACTGGGTGTTCGCGATGGCGGAACGCGGGTTGTCGACGCCGGCCGTGTTCCGTGAGTTCGACCGGCTCGGCGAGGGCGTGGACATCCCCGAGCCCGTCGCCTCCCAGGAACTCCTCGGCGCGCTCGCGAAGGGCGACCCCGACGCGCTCGCCGCCGCCGTCTCCAACGACCTTCAGCCCGCCGCGCTTTCGCTCTTCCCGGAGCTGGCCGACACCCTCGCCGCGGGCCGCGCGGCCGGTGCGCTGACGGCGCTGGTCTCGGGGTCGGGTCCGACGACGGCGTTCCTCGCGCGGGACCGGGAGTCGGCGTCGAAGGTGGCGGAGGCGCTGCTCGCGTCCGGCACATGCCGCTCGGTACGGCAGGCGTCGGGTCCGGCGCCGGGCGCCACGGTGATCTGAACCTCGCTCTGAACCTCCTGGCGGATCTGAAACCCAGGGCCCTCCCCGCGCGCCCCATTTGTCGGACAGGCACAGTGAATTCACCGTTCCTTGGTCTTAGTTGGGGCGGGTGGGGCGGGTGTTGCGCGTAGGGTCATTTCAACTTCAAGCACTCGCCGTGTCACATCGCAGAGTGCGCGCGGCGCGGTGTCCCCCAAGTGAACTGACCCTGGAGGCACACCTGTGTCCGGATCCCCCACTCCCGACCACCGCAGGAAGCGCTCCCTCTCCCGGCGCGGCATGATCGCCGCCGGTGGTGCGGTGGCCGCGGGAACCGCTCTGACCCCGGTCGTTTTCGCGGCCGGCGACTCCGGCTCCGGCGACGCCACGTCGGACACCGCGTCCGGTCCCGCGGGCACCGAGCCCCAGAAGTTCCCGGCGACCCGCACCGAGGCCGCCACCGGCACCGCCGCTACCACCGCCCCCTTCGCCATCTCGTACGTCGGTGTCCGCTGGACCGGCGCGGAGGCCGGTGCCGGGATCCGGTTCGCGGACGGCAAGTGGCAGGAGCTGGGCGGCGGTTGCGCGACCGTCGAGAACGGCGGCACGGCGCTGGTGGCGGCGGGGGACGCCACCGGGTACGAGCTGAAGGCGCCGCAGGGGGCGAGCGGGGTGCGCTCGCTGGCGATCGACACGACGGGCGGGGCCGGCAAGACGTTCCGGGTGCCGACCGAGCCGACCCGGGTGCGTGGGGTGCAGTACCTGTCGCGGCCGGCGTGGGGCGCCGACGAGTCGAAGCGGTACAAGGACGGGAAGGTCAACTCGCCCGAGACGTACTACCCGTTGCAGACGATCACCGTCCACCACACCGACACCCCTAACGCCGACCCCGACCCGGCGGCGACCGTGCGTGGCATCTACGAGTTCCACGCGATCACCAACGACTGGGGCGACATCGGCTACCACTTCCTCATCGACGAGGCCGGCACCCTCTACGAGGGCCGCTACTCCGGCGACGACGGCATCCCCGCCTTCGACCCGAAGGGCAACCTCGTCACCGCCTTCCACACCGCCGGCTTCAACTCCGGCAACCTCGGCATAGCCCTCCTCGGCAACCTGACCGGCCAGCCGCCCACGGACGCCGCCAAGGCCTCGCTGATCCGCCTCATCAAGGTGATCACCCGCTTCAAGGGCCTCGACCCCCAGGCCCAGGTCACCTTCGTCAACCCGGTCAACGGCGTCACCAAGGACGTCAACACGATCAGCGGCCACCGCGACTGGCTCCAGACCGACTGCCCCGGCCAGACGATGTACGACCTCCTGGGCGAGGTCCGCACGGCGGTCGCGGGCACGGGTTCCTGACCCTTCCGCCCGACAGTGGTTGTGGTGCCCCCAACCGGCAAGTGGCCGAGGCCGGTTGGGGGTCCCGCGCGTAGTCGTGACTCTCTGCCGTGTCTCAGGTCGGGTGACATTTCCTCGCGGCCCGAGGGGCCCCTCAGGCCGCCATCAGCGCCGCCAGGGCGCGGTCCATCGCGGCGTTGAACTCTTCCGGCGTCAGCGGCAGACGGGACTTGACGTCCCGGCTCCACTGGTCGGCGAGGACCTCGGCGGAGCCCGCCTCGACACCGTCGAGCGCCGCGTCGGCCAGGTCCGACGGAGCGATCTTGTCCACGGGCATGCCTGCCGCCATGTCGGTGTCGGCCAGGCCGAGGTGTACCGCTGTGACGAGCGTGCCCTGCTCGGCGAGCTCCAGGCGGACGCCGTTGGTCATGGCCCAGGCGGCGGCCTTGCTCAGGTGGTAGGCATTGGCGCCCTTGATCCCGAACCACGACACGGCGGAGAGGACGTTGACTATCGCGCCCCCGCCGTTCCTGGCGAGCGCCGGCGCGAACTCCCGGATCATTCCCAGGTGGCCGAACATGTTGGTCTCCAGCTCGTGCCGCACCGCGTCCAGCGAACCGGTCACCAGGTCGGTCCCCGTACTGATTCCCGCATTGTTGATGAGGAGCGAGACGTCCGGGGCGGCCTCGGCGGCGGCCCTCACGGATGCGGGATCGGTGATGTCGAGGGGCAGCACCTCGACCCCGGGCAGGTTCACGGTCTCCGGTCGGCGGGCCGTCGCGTAGACCTTGCGGGCGCCCCGTTCGAGCAGGCGCTGGGCGAAGGCGCGGCCCAGGCCGCGGTTGGCTCCGGTGACAAGGGCGACGGAGTTGTTGATGTCCATGGCCGGTACGCTAAAACCTGACGCTGGCGTCAGAGGCAAGTGCTGATCGTCAGGACTGGGGTGAGAGGAATCACCGTGACTGTCACAGGGGCCGCAACCGAGCGGTTGATCCGCATCGGCGAGGTGGCACGAGGTGCCGGCGTCTCGGTGCGCGCCGTGCGCTACTACGAGCAGCAAGGACTGCTCATCGCGGAGCGCAGCCCGTCCGGCCAGCGCCTGTACCGGCAGGACGCCATCCCCCGGGTCCGCTTCTTCCAGGAGATGTACGCCGCCGGCCTCACCAGCCGAAGGATCAGCGAACTCATGCCGTGCTGGGACGCAGGGCACACCGACGCCGGGCAACGAGCCATGCTGCGAGCCGAGCGCGAGCGCGTCCAGGCCAAGATCAACGACCTGCAGGCCACCCTGGACCACCTCGACAAGGTCATCGCGATCACGGACACGCACCCGTAGGCGCGGTCGGCCAGGCCGACCGGTGATCCAGCGGACGCCGACCGGTGGTCCAGAGCCCGGAGTCGCCCGGTCCGCCCGCGTCCAGAGCCCGGAGCCGCCGAGGAACCCCGCCGGACGGATCCCGCCCCGCCGCGCGGACTACCCTGGAGGGTCGATCGACCCCCGTGTCAGGAGAGTAATGGCCGTCAATCTGGTCAATGTCGAGAACGTCAGCAAGGTGTACGGCACCCGTGCCCTGCTCGACGGGATCTCCCTCGGCGTCTCCGAGGGGGACCGCATCGGCGTCGTGGGCCGCAATGGCGACGGCAAGACGACCCTCATCCGGATGCTGGCCAAGCTGGAGCAGGCCGACACCGGACGGGTCACGCACTCCGGCGGCCTGCGACTGGGCGTCCTCACCCAGCACGACTCCCTCGACCCCACCGCCACCGTCCGGCATGAGGTCATCCGGGACCTGGCCGACCACGAGTGGGCGGGCAACGCCAAGATCAGGGATGTGCTGACCGGGCTGTTCGGGGGCCTGGACCTGCCCGGGTTCCCGCAGGGGCTGGACACCGTGATCGGCCCTCTCTCCGGCGGTGAGCGCCGCCGTATCGCGCTCGCCAAGCTGCTCATCGACGAGCAGGACCTGATCGTGCTCGACGAGCCGACCAACCACCTCGACGTCGAGGGCATCTCCTGGCTCGCGAACCACCTCCGTGAGCGCCGCTCGGCGCTCGTCTGCGTCACGCACGACCGCTGGTTCCTGGACCAGGTCTGCACCCGCATGTGGGACGTGCAGAAGGGCTCGGTCTACGAGTACGAGGGCGGCTACACGGACTACGTCTTCGCGCGCGCCGAACGCGAGCGGATCGCCGCCACCGAGGAGACCAAGCGGCAGAACCTGGTCCGCAAGGAGCTGGCCTGGCTGCGGCGCGGCGCTCCCGCCCGTACGTCGAAGCCCCGCTTCCGCGTCGAGGCCGCCAACGAGCTGATCGCGGACGTACCGCCGCCCCGGGACAGCAGCGAGCTGATGAAGTTCGCGTCCTCGCGGCTCGGCAAGACGGTCTTCGATCTGAAGGACGTGACCGTCCAGGCCGGGCCGAAGGTGCTGCTCAAGCATCTGACGTGGCAGCTCGGCCCCGGCGACCGCATCGGCCTCGTCGGCGTCAACGGCGCCGGCAAGACCTCCCTGCTGCGCGCCATGGCCGAGGCGGCGCGGACCGAGGGCGAGACGCAGCCGGCCGGCGGGCGGATCGCCGTAGGGAAGACCGTCAAGCTCGCCTACCTCTCGCAGGAGGTCGGCGAACTCGACCCGAATCTGCGGGTGCTGGAAGCCGTGCAGCGAGTGCGGGAGCGCGTCGATCTCGGCAAGGGGCGCGAGATGACCGCCGGGCAGCTGTGCGAGACGTTCGGCTTCAACAAGGAGAAGCAGTGGACGCCGGTCGGTGATCTGTCCGGTGGTGAGCGGCGCAGGCTCCAGATCCTCCGGCTCCTCATGGACGAGCCCAACGTCCTCTTCCTCGACGAGCCCACCAACGACCTCGACATCGAGACCCTCACCCAGCTCGAGGACGTCCTCGACAGCTGGCCCGGCTCGATGATCGTCATCTCCCACGACCGGTTCTTCATCGAGCGGACGACGGACCGCGTCTTCGCCCTCCTCGGCGACGCCTCCCTGCGGATGCTGCCGCGCGGCATCGACGAGTACCTGGAGCGGCGCCGGCGCATGGAGGAGGCGGTGGCCGCTTCGGCGCCCGTCGCGGTGAAGACCGCCGCCGGACCGAGCTCCGCCGACCAGCGCGCCGCCAAGAAGGAACTGCAGAAGATCGAGCGGCAACTCGACAAGATCTCCGAGAAGGAGACCAAGCTGCACGACCGGATCGCCGACAACGCCACGGACTTCGCGAAAGTCGCCGAACTGGACGCCGAGCTGCGCCAGTTGACCGGTGAGCGCGAGGAACTGGAACTGCGCTGGCTGGAACTCGCCGAGGACGCGTAGCACTTGGGGCCCTGCGCGCGGGCGGCGCGCTGGTGCGTGAAGGGTGCGTGAAGGGTCATAACGAGGGCGTCACGGGCCGGTTCTCCCTTGGGAACAGCGGCCGATGAGCGCCGGTGCGCTGTCGGCGGCGGGTGATAGAAAGGCTCGTCTGAGAAAAGTCTGAGAGACGGCTGGTGTGGCCGAGACGCGACGGCACAGAACGTGGCACCACACCGGTCGAAGGGGGAACCGCTCATGAGTCAGCCGCCCAACCAGCCGCCGCAGGGTGGCTTCGGAGCACCACAGGACCCACGCCAGGGCGGCTTCGGGGCACCGCCGCCACCGCAGCAAGGTGATGCGCCGCAGACCCCGCCGGCCCCGCAAGGTGCTCCGCAGGGCGCCCCTCAGACACCCCCTCCGCCCCAGGGCCCGCCCCAGGCGCCGCCGCCCCCGCAGGGCCCGCCGCCCGGCAGCCCGCAGCAGCCGGGGTACGGCTATCCGCAGCAGCCGGGGCAGGCAGGCCCGTACGGCCAGCAGCCGGGGCCGTACACCTCCGGTCCGTACGCCCAGCCGCCGCAGCAGCCGGGACCGTACGGCCAACCGCAGCCCGGGCCCTACGGCCAGCAGCCCGCCCAGGGTTACGGCTACCCGCCGCCGCAGTACCCGGGCGCTCCCGGCCCCGGCTCGCGCAACCCCTTCAAGGGAAAGCCCGCTCTTGTCATCGGCGCGGCGGTCGCGGCGCTGGTCGTCATCGGCGGCACCGTGTTCGCGGTGACCAGGGGCAGCGACGACCAGGACAAGAAGCCGGTCGCCCAGCAGAGCGACGACCCGAAGGGCTCAGCGTCCCCGACCGGCTCCGGTGACGGCGGCGCTGACGGCGGCTCCGACCCGGAGGACCTCAACGAGGGCCGCCAGTCGGGCGAGTCGAAGGTGCTCTGGTACAAGGAGGCACCGGACGCGCCAGGCAGCGGCGCCGACGCGCCCGGCCTGTGGATCACCGACAAGGCGGCGGTGAAGGCGGCGTACAAGCAGGTCTTCGCCTACAACGTCGGCGACGGCGGCGAGACCTGGGACCCCATCACCTTCCCGCAGAAGATCTGCGCGGTCACGCCGGAGAAGTCGTCCGGCGACAAGATCGTCGTGGCGTACATGAGCGGCTCCAGCGACCGCGCCAAGTGCAACCAGCTCCAGCAGATCGACCTCAACACCGGTGAACAGGGCTGGAAGGGCACGGTCGGCGACGGCGCGCTGTTCGACAGCACGCTCGACGTCGAGCTGTCCATCACCGGCAAGACGCTGATGGTGGGCCGCTCGCAGTCCGGTACGGCGTACGACATCGACAGCGGCGACAAGCTGTGGGACAAGACGAGGTACGGCGACAAGTGCTTCCCGGACGCGTTCGCGGGCGGCGAGAAGCTGATCGCCGTGGCGTCCTGCGATGCCACCGGCACCAATGAGCACGACGAGGTGCAGGAGCTCGACCCGGCGACCGGCAAGGCCAAGTGGACCCGGAAGTTCCAGACGGGCTGGAAGGTCGCGCGCGTCTACTCCATGGACCCGTTGGTCATCTACAGCACCAACGAGGACAAGAAGGCGTGGAACATCTCCACCTTCGGCGCCGGCGGCAAGTTCCGCTCGCAGGTCAGCGTCGACATCAACATCGGCGCCAAGTGCGGCTGGGCCATCCTCCAGCGTGATCTGCGGGGCTGCACCGGTGCGGCCGCCGACGGCGACACGCTCTACCTGCCCACCGACGCCACCACCAGCGCCAACGAGATCGTCGCGATCAACCTCGCCAACGGCAAGGAGAAGTGGCGCGTCAAGTCCCCGGTGGAAGAGCCGATGCTGCCGATCAAGGTCGAGGACGGCAAGCTCATCGCGTACGTCCAGCCGTCGTACGACGCGGGCGGCCAGGTCGTGTCGATCCCGGTCACCGGCAGCAGCCACACCCCGACGAAGCTGCTGCAGAACCCGGCGGGCACCGCGGACATCGAAAACGGCTTCTTCTCCAGCGCGTTCGACTGGGTCGACGGACGTTTCTACCTGGCGAGCACCCGGCTGAGCGGCAACGACGAGAGCAAGGAGAAGCTGATGCTCGCCTTCGGCAAGTGAGGCGCGCACCAGGCATGACCTTGACCGCCGTCCCCGAAGTACCCGCCGCACCCGCCGTCCCCCTCCCCTGAGGTAGCCACGCCATGACCCAGCCGCCGCCCCCACCGCCGCCCCACCAGCCCCCGCAGGGGGGAGGGTTCGGCCCGCCCCAGGACCAGCCGCCCCAGCAGCAACCGCCCCAGCAGCCGGGCCCCGGTTTCGGCGCACCGCAGACACCCGCGCAGCCGCCCGCGCACCCACCGCAGGCCCCCCAGGGCATGCCGCCCGCCGCCCCACCGCCGCAGCCGGGCTTCGGCCACCCCCAGTCGCCCCCGCCCGGATACGGCTACCCGGGCCAGCAGCCCAACCCGTACGCACAGCCTCAGAACCAGCCGCAGAACCCGTACGGCCAGCCTCCCGGCTACGGCTATCCGCAGCCGGGCATGCATCCGCACCCCCACCCCACCGTGCCGAACGGCAGCGGGCGGAAGTCCAACACCACGCTCGCCGTGATTGTCGCGGCCGTAGTGGTGATCGCGCTCGTCGTCGGCGGCGTGTGGTACTCGCAGTCCGGTGACGCGGGCGGCAAGGAGGACACCGCAACCTCCAGCGGCGGCACCGGCGGCGGGGACGACAACGGCACGGGAGGCGGCGGCAGCGTCCCCGCCGGCACGGAGAAGGTGCCCGCCGACGCCTCCTCCAACGTCCTCTTCCAGGTCCCGTCACCCAAGGTCGAGGACGACACCACCGTCGTCGTGTCCGGCTCGTGGCTGACCGACAAGGCGTACGTCAAGAGCGGCGTCGCCGAGATCGTCGGCTACGACCCCGACAAGGGCACCGAGCTGTGGACGATCCCGCTGCCGGGCCCGGTCTGCCAGGCCAGCAAGCACGTCACCGACAATCTGACGGCCGTCGCCTTCGAGCCCGCGATGCCGACCAAGGCGAAGCCCTCGAACGGCTGCACCCAGATCGCGGCGCTCGACCTCGACGCCGGCAAAAAGCTGTGGACGAAGACCGCCGAGGTCGGCGGCCAGCCGATCCGGTTCGACAACATCACCGTCAGCGGCGGCACGGTCGCCGCAGGCGGCAGCAGCGGCGGCGCCGCGTTCGACCTCGAGACCGGCAAGCCGCTGTGGCTCCCCAAGGCCAACGAGGACTGCCGCGACTCCGGGTACGCCGGCGGCGAGAAGCTGGTCGCGGTCCGCAGGTGCGGCACGTACGACAGTCCCCAGCTGCACATCCAGACCATCGACCCCCAGTCCGGGAAGGTGAACTCCGAATACAAGCTGGCCGAGGGTGTCGACTACGCCAGCGTCGTGTCCACCCAGCCGCTCGTCGTGGCCGCCGAGGTCGGCGAGTCCAAGGACGCCGTCGGTATCACGGACGTCTTCTCGATCGACAACGCCACCGGCAAGCTGCGCATCCGTATCTCTGTGCCGGGCGACCAGTTCGAGGCCCGCTGCTCCGGCGTCACCAGGATCGAGTCCTGCACGGGCGTCGTGGTGGGCAACGACCGGCTCTATGTGGAGACCAAGGAGCACGCCGGCGGCGGCGAGTACGGCCGTACCAACGAGATCGTCGCCTTCGACCTGGCCACCGGCAAGCAGACCGGACAGCGTGCGGACGCGGGCGACCGGTACACGATCACGCCGCTGCGCATGGACGGCGGCAACATCATCGCGTACAAGCGCCCGCCGTACGACAAGGGCGGGCAGATCGTCAGCATCGACGGTGGCACCTTCAAGGAGACGAAGCTGCTGGAGAACCCGTCCGTGAAGACGGTGCGGGATGTGGAGACCCGTATGTCTCCGCAGTACGCCGAGATCCTCTACGCGCAGGGGCATCTGTACATGTCTTCTGTGTACGCGAGTGAACTCGGCAATCCGGACGACAAGAGGTACCTGGTGATCGCGTTCGGCACCAACGGCTGAACCACTCACTCGCGTTGACGGCCCCGTCCCTGCTCAGAGACGGGGCCGTGCGCGTACCGCCCATCACCCTCGAATGAGCGGAAAGCGAGAAATTCCGTCGATCCGGGGCACTTCTCATCGGTAGGGGGAGCGCAACGTCGAACAAGCGTGTAGCTTCCGGGGGCATGAAGAGCGGGGGAGCCGGGTGGGGGCTTCTGGCCGCGCGGACCAGTGGGCATGCATAGTGGGGCATCCATTGGGGGGACTGGGGGGTTGCTCGATGGGAGTGCGGCTCATGGTGGTCGACGACCACCGACTGCTGGCCGAGGCACTGGCCTCGGCGCTGAAACTGCGGGGGCACCGGGTGCTGGCCGCCGCGGCGCCTGCCGCGGGGGCGGCGGAGCTGGTGATCACGCGGGCGCCGGAGGTGTGCCTGCTGGGGACGGCGACACCTGCGGAACCGGGCATATTCGACCCGGTGATGAAGATCAAACGCGAGCGCCCGCAGGTCGCGGTGCTGGTCCTGGGGCCCGTGCCGTCACCGCGCGGCATAGCCGCCGCGTTCGCCGCGGGGGCTTCGGGCTATGTACGGCATGACGAGCGCATCGAAGGTGTGGAGCGGGCGATCATGAAGGCCAGGGCGGGCGAGGCGGCCGTGGCGCCGCAGCTCCTGCAAGGCGCCTTCAGCGAACTTCTCAACCCCGCGGTTCAGCCGGACGACGAGGGCCAGCGCCTGCTGCAGATGCTGACGCCTCGCGAGGTCGAGGTCCTGGTCAGGGTCGCCGACGGCGAGGACACCCGGCTGATCGCGGCCGGCATGGGCATCGCCCCGTCGACCGCACGCACGCATGTGCAGCGGGTCCTGATGAAGCTGGGGGTGGGATCGAGGCTGGAGGCGGCGGCCCTTGCGGCCAGGACGGGGCTGCTGGACCGGGCGGGTCCGGTACCGCACTCGGCTCCTGAGACGGGGACGGGGATGGGGAACGGACTGGAGTAGATCGGAAACGGGGCCGGAGTCCGTCGCGGACTCCGGCCCCGGTCTCACGGGCGAGGCGACTCGGCCGACTCGTCCGGCAGGATGTCCGGAGGCGGCGGAGCCACAGGTCGCAGCTTCAGCCACACCAGGAAGAACACGCCCAACGCCAGCATCCCCAGCCCGGTCCAGAGGTTGATGTTGACGCCCTCGGCCTTGTCCAGGTCGGCGTCGGACGGGGAGATGCCCGCGATCGTGACGATCACGCCGTAGATCACGAACAGGCCGCCGATGATGCGGCGCAGGTCGAAGATGCGGGCCGCGGTCGCGGACTTGGCCTGCAACTCGCTGACTTCCCGCAGGACGTCCTTCTCGGAGTACTTGGAGTATTCGGAGGGCCCTGAGTGCTCAGACATGGTTTCTCAATCCTCCCGCGATCAGAACGAGAACGGGATGTAGCAGGCGGCGGCCAGGACGATCGCACCCCAGCCCAGCAGGGCCGGCCTGCGGTACCAGGCGTCGTCGCCGACGGCCGGTGCCTCGGACATGCCGGGCGAGACGGTGCCGTAGACCAGGCCCTGGAGTTCCTCGGCCGGCTTCGGCTTGGTGAACAGCGACACGGCGACCATGACGACCGCGCCGGCCACGAAGCCGACGATCGCGGAGACGAAGTTGGCGCCCTGGTCGGAGGGGATGTCGATGATGCCCTCCTTGTAGATCCAGAAGTAGTTCACCATCGCGGCCACGGTGCCGGCGAGCAGTCCCCAGAAGCCGGACACCGCGGAGGCGCGCTTCCAGAACATGCCGACGATGAAGACGACGAACATCGGCACGTTGAAGAAGGAGAACAGCGTCTGGAGGTAGCTCATGATGTTCGAGAACGACGACGCGAGGAACGCCGTGCCGACCGAGGCGCACACGCCGATCACCGTGATCAGGCGGCCGAAGCCGACGTAGTACTCGTCCTCCCGGCCCTTGACCACGTACCGGGCCCAGATGTCGTTGGTGAACACCGTGTTGAAGGACGACACGTTGGCCGCCATGCCCGCCATGAACGCCGCGAGCAGACCGGTCACCGCGATGCCGAGGACGCCGTTGGGCAGCAACTGCTCCATCAGATACGGGATGGCGTCGTTGTACTGGTAGCCCGAGTCGGGGGTGCCGAAGCCGGGGATCAGGGCCGCCACCGTGAGCCCCGGGATCATCACCAGGAACACGATGAAGATCTTCGGGAAGGCGGCGATGAGGGGGGTGCGCTGGGCCGCCGACAGGTTCTTGGCCGACAGCGCTCGCTGGACCTCGGCGAAGTTCGTCGTCCAGTAGCCGAAGGACAGCACGAAGCCCAGGCCGAGCACGATCGTCAGCCAGTTCGCGCCCAGCGGGTTGTCGCTGCCGATGCCGGTGCCGCCCCACGCGGTGGTGAAGTCGGCGCCGTGCGTCTTCGTCAGCGAGTCCGTCAGACCGTCCCAGCCGCCGACCTTCTTCAGGCCCAGCACGACGATCGGGATGAGGGCCGCGAGGATCACGAAGAACTGGAGGACCTCGTTGTAGATCGCCGAGGAGAGGCCGCCGAGGGTGATGTACGCCAGCACGAAGGCGCCCGCGACCACGATCGCCACCCACTGCGGCCAGCCGAGCAGGGCCTCGACGACGATCGCCAGGGCGTAGAGGTTGACACCGGCGATCAGAACGGCGGCAAAGGCGAACAGAGCCGAACTGAGCAGATGTGCCCACTTGTCGAAGCGGAGCAGCAGCATCTCGGGAACCGAGCGCACTTTGCTGCCGTAGTAGAAGGGCATCATCACCAGGCCGAGGAAGACCATGGCCGGGATGGCGCCGATCCAGTACCAGTGCACGGTGTAGGCGCCGTACTGCGCGCTGTTGGCGGCCATACCGAGGATCTCGGTGGCGGCCAGGTTCGCCGAGATGAACGCGAGACCGGTGATCCAGGCCGGCAACGACCGGCCCGAGAGGAAGAAGTCAAGGCTCGTCTTGACCGAGCGGCGGGCGGCGAAGCCGATGCCGAGGACGACGACGAAGTAGATGCCGAGGATCGTGTAGTCGAGCCAGTTGGTGGGGAGTCGGAGCTCAGCTGCCAGATATGTGGGGGTTTGCATAAGCACTCGCTTCGTTGCGCGAACTGATCCAGAGCGGAACCTACGCCTCCGTGTTCAGTAATTGAACACTTCGTATGGTGCTCTTTGTTGGATTGTGACGTTGACGCACCTGGTTGCTTGTGTTTCGATATGTTTACTTATGTTGGTTGATGGAGTGGCCCTGATAGGGAGTCCGCAGTGAAGAAGACCTCGACCCGGCTGGCCGACGGTCGCGAGCTGGTCTACTACGACCTGCGCGACGACACGGTCCGGGACGCCGTGGACCGCCGTCCGCTGGAGCGGACCGTCACCACGTCCGAGATCAGGCAGGACCCCCTGCTCGGCGACTCCGTCGCGATCGCCTCGCACCGCCAGGGCCGCACCTACCACCCGCCGGCCGACGAATGCCCCCTGTGCCCCTCCGAGGGCGAGCGGCTGAGCGAGATCCCGGACTCGTCGTACGACGTCGTGGTCTTCGAGAACCGCTTCCCCTCGCTCGCCGGGGACTCCGGCCGCTGCGAGGTCGTCTGCTTCACCTCCGACCACAACGCGTCCTTCGCCGAACTGACCGAGGAACAGGCGGGGTTGGTGCTCGACGCCTGGACCGACCGGACCTCGGAGCTGTCCCATCTGCCCTCCGTAGACCAGGTGTTCTGCTTCGAGAACCGCGGTGCCGAGATCGGCGTGACCCTGGGCCACCCGCACGGCCAGATCTACGCCTACCCCTTCACCACCCCGCGCACCGCGCTCATGCTGCGTTCTCTCGCAACTCATAAGGAAGCGACGGGAGGTGAGAACCTCTTCGACGCCGTCCTGGAGCGTGAACTCGCCGGTGAGCGGGTCGTCCTGGAGGGTGAACACTGGGTCGCCTTCGTGCCGTACGCCGCGCACTGGCCGTACGAGGTCCACCTGTACCCCAAGCGCCGCGTGCCCGATCTGCTCGGGCTCGACGAGGCGGCGCGCACAGAATTCCCCCAGCTCTATCTGGAACTCTTGAGGCGCTTCGACCGGATCTTCGGCGAGGGCGAACCGCCCACGCCGTACATCGCGGCCTGGCATCAGGCCCCGTTCGGCGCGCTGGACGAGTTCGACGGTGTGAGCAGGGACGATTTCGCCCTTCACCTCGAGCTTTTCACCATCCGCCGCACGTCCGGCAAGCTGAAGTTCCTCGCGGGTTCCGAGTCCGGCATGAACGTGTTCATCAACGACGTGCCGCCGGAGCGCGCGGCCGAGCGACTGCGAGAGGTAGCGAGTTCATGAGCGGTAAGTACCTGGTGACCGGTGGCGCGGGATACGTCGGCAGCGTGGTCGCCCAGCATCTGCTGGAAGCGGGCCACGAGGTCGTCGTCCTCGACAACCTCACCACCGGCTTCCGCGAGGGCGTGCCCACCGGCGCCACCTTCATCGAGGGCGACATCCGCGACGCCGCCAAGTGGCTGGACGCGACCTTCGACGCCGTCCTCCACTTCGCCGCGTTCTCGCAGGTCGGCGAGTCGGTCGTGAAGCCCGAGAAGTACTGGGACAACAACGTCGGCGGCACGATGGCGCTGCTGGGCGCGATGCGCGAGGCCGGCGTCCGCAAGCTCGTCTTCTCCTCTACGGCGGCCACGTACGGCGAGCCGGTCAGCACCCCGATCACCGAGACCGACCCGACGGCGCCCACGTCGCCGTACGGCGCCTCGAAGCTCGCCGTCGACCACATGATCACCGGCGAGGCGGCGGCGCACGGTCTGGCCGCGGTCTCCCTGCGCTACTTCAACGTGGCCGGTGCGTATGGCGCGTACGGCGAGCGGCACGACCCCGAGTCGCACCTGATCCCGCTGGTCCTCCAGGTGGCGCAGGGCAAGCGCGACGCGATCTCCGTCTTCGGCGACGACTACCCGACGCCGGACGGCACCTGCGTCCGCGACTACATCCACGTCGCCGACCTGGCCGAGGCCCACCTGCTGGCCGTCCAGGCGGCGCAGCCCGGCGAGCACCTGATCTGCAACCTCGGCAACGGCAACGGCTTCTCCGTCCGCGAGGTCATCGAGACCGTCCGCCAGGTCACCGGCCACCCGATCCCCGAGATCACGGCCCCGCGCCGCGGCGGCGACCCGGCGGTCCTTGTCGCCTCCGCCGACACCGCCCGCGAGCGGCTCGGCTGGAACCCGTCCCGAGCGGACCTCGCCGGGATCGTCGCGGACGCGTGGGAATTCGCGCAGTCGCGCGGCAAGTGACTGCGTACGCGCGGCAAGTAACTCGTATGCGCGGCAAGTAAATTCAGGGCCGGTACAGACCGGTCGGTTCGAAAGGTCAGGGGTCAGGGGATGAGCGAGCCTGTCGTCGGTGGTGTCGCCGAGCGGTTCAAGGAGCTGTACGGGGCCGAGCCGGAGGGAGTGTGGGCGGCGCCGGGCCGGGTCAACCTGATCGGCGAGCACACCGACTACAACGACGGCTTCGTCATGCCGTTCGCGCTGCCGCACGTCACGGTCGTGGCGGTGTCCCGGCGCGAGGACGGCGTCCTGCGTCTGCACTCGGAGGACGTCGAGGGCCCGGTCGTCGAACTGCGCGTCGACGAACTGAACCCGGGGTCGGACACGAACTGGACGGCCTACCCGGCGGGCGTCGCCTGGGCCCTGCGCGACGCGGGCCACCCGGTCACCGGCGCCGACATCCACCTGACCTCGACCGTCCCGTCCGGCGCGGGCCTGTCCTCGTCGGCGGCGCTGGAGGTGGCGGTCGCCCTGGCCCTGAACGACCTGTACGAACTCGGCCTCAAGGGCTGGCAGCTGGCCCGCCTGTGCCAGCGCGCCGAGAACGTCTACGTCGGCGCCCCCGTCGGCATCATGGACCAGACCGCGTCCGCCTGCTGCACCGCGGGCCACGCCCTGTTCCTCGACACCCGCGACCTCTCCCAGCAGCAGATCCCCTTCGACCTGGCCGCCGAGGGCATGCGCCTGCTCGTCGTCGACACCCAGGTCAAGCACGAGCACTCGACCGGCGAGTACGGCAAGCGCCGCGCCGGCTGCGAGAAGGGTGCCGCGCTGCTGGGCGTCGAAGCGCTGCGGGACGTACCGTACGACGGCCTGGACGCGGCGCTCGCACGGCTCGGCGACGAGGAGGAGGTGCGCCGGCTGGTGCGCCACATCGTCACCGAGAACCACCGGGTGGAGCAGACGGTCGCCCTGCTGGAGGCCGGCGAGACCCGCGCGATCGGCCCGGTGCTCGTGGAGGGCCACGCCTCCCTGCGCGACGACTTCCGTATTTCCTGCCCCGAACTGGACCTGGTCGTCGACACGGCCCTGGCCGCCGGGGCGATCGGCGCCCGCATGACCGGCGGCGGCTTCGGCGGCTCCGCGATCGTGCTGGCCGAGACGGCGGACGTCGAGACCATCACCAAGGCGGTGCAGGAGGCCTTCGCGGCGGCCGCTTTCACGGCACCGCGTGTCTTCGAGGCGGTGCCTTCGGCGGGGGCGCGGCGGCTCAGCTGAGCCGCTTGGTCAGTGTGTACTCCGTGATCCCCGGCGGATAGTCGGGGATCACGCACACCACGTCATAGCCCCGCTTCTGGTAGAACTCCGGTGCCTGGAAGTCCCAGGTCTCCAGGCGCGCGCCCCGGCAGCCGCGCTCGGTGCGCGCCACATGCTCCGCTTCTGCCAACAGCCGGGAGCCCAGTCCGCCGCCCCGAAGGCGCTCGTCCACCCACAGATAGGTCACGTGCAGCCAGGTCGTCCAGGTGTGGCCGACGAGGCCGCCGGCCAGCCGGTCGTGGTGATCCAACACCCAGACATGGAGCGGAAGTTCCCGTTCACCAGGCGTTCCGCGCAGCCCGCGCAAGATCGGTGAGGCCGCCGTATTGGCGGCGCGGAGACGGGAACGAAGCAAGTCGCGCCGCTCTTTGTCGACTTCTGTCTCGATACGAAACATGCGGCTCACCATAAACGCGCTGGACAACCAGTTCTGCAAATTACCTTCCGCTGTCGGCCCCCGCCCGTACTCTGATGAACAGCACCGGTGGGGGCCGGTGCTGATCAGGGGGCGAGACAAGTCGGGTACGACGCCCGCAGTGGGGGTAGCAGTCATGGCACGGCGGCGGCCGTGCGACTGCGACCATTCCTGGCGTCGTACCCGCACAGGTCGTCGTTTTCCCGGACCAGTGGGGGTTTTCAGTGGTTCGTATCCGAGTCCTAGTCGTCGACGACCACCGCATCTTCGCCGAATCGCTCGCCGCCGCACTGGCCGCCGAGCCGGACGTCGACGTGTCCGCGGCGGGCAGCGGCCCGGCCGCCATGCGCAGTCTGGAGCGCGCCGTCGCCGAGGGGCGCCGCTTCGACGTGCTGCTCGTCGACGCCGATCTGGGCGGAAATATGCAGGGCGTGCGTCCCACGCCCGTACAGGAAGGGAACGAGGACGGACTCGTCGACGGGATCTCCCTGGTCGCCGGCGTCCGCGTCGCCCAGCCGCACGTACGCATCGTCGTCCTCGCCGAGAAGGACGACCCACGCCGGGCCGCGCTCGCCCTGCAGGCCGGGGCGTCGGGCTGGGTCGCCAAGGACTGCTCGCTGTCCCGGCTGCTCACCGTCATCCGCGGCGTCCTGCGCGACGAGACCCATCTGCCGCCCGCCCTCCTCACCGGCGTCCTGCGCGAGCTGACAGCCGCCCGCAAGCACCGCACCGAGAGCGAACGGCTGGTGGAGTCCCTCACCCCGCGCGAGCGGGAGGTACTGCGCTGCATGGTCGCCGGCCTGGGCCGCAAAGCGGTAGCCGAGCGCCTGTTCCTCTCCCCGCACACCGTCCGCACCCACATGCAGAACGTCCTGGGCAAACTGGGCGTCCACTCGACACTGGCCGCGGTGGCACTGGCGAGGCGGGCGGGGGTGGGCCCGGCGGACCTGGGTCCGGTAGGGAGGATCGGGGTGGAGGAAAGCAGCAGCGCCTGATAGGCGCCCCGAAGGGGCGCGGGGCTGTATCGATTTGCGGCTCCGCCGCGTGGGCGCGACAAGCCACAACGGCGCCGCAGCCGAACAAGTATGTCTACCCGGGAATGTTGTCGAACGGCGCCGTCAACTGCCGCAGCAACCCCGCCAGTTCCCCCCGCTGCGCCCGAGACAACTCCGCCAGAATCGCCCGCTCCTGATCAAGCAGCCCCGCAAGCGCCTGATCGGCCCGATCGCGACCCTCATCGGTCAGCCGAACCAGCACACCGCGCCGGTCGCTGGGATCCGGCAGCCGCTCCACCAGCCCCTTCTTGGCCAGACGGTCGATGCGGTTCGTCATCGTCCCCGAAGTGACCAACGTCTGCGTCAGCAACTGCCCCGGCGAGAGCTGATACGGCGTCCCGGCCCGCCGCAGCGCCGTCAGCACGTCGAACTCCCAGGGCTCCAGGCTGTGTTCGGAGAAGGCCAGCCGACGTGCGCGGTCCAGGTGCCGGGCCAGTCTGCTCACCCGGCTGAGCACCTCGAGCGGTTCCACGTCGAGGTCAGGGCGCTCCCGGCGCCACGCTGCGACCAGCCGATCGACCTCGTCCTCCATGACGATCAGTGTAGTGGTTGTGTCGATGTGAAGTCTCTTGACATCAAGTTTCTTGACCGCGAGCTAATGAACGGGGCAGGCTGGGTACCTGTCAGCCACGGTCGTTCCCCTCCCGGAGGCCCACCATGTCCGCCCCCACCTGGGACCCCGCCCAGTACCTGCGCCACGCCGGCCACCGCGCCCGCCCCTTCGCCGACCTTCTGGCCCGCATCCCCGATCTCCCCGGCGCCCCGCCCCGCATCGCCGACCTCGGCTGCGGCCCCGGCAATGTCACCACCCTCGTCGCCGACCGCTGGCCCACCGCGCACATCACCGGCTACGACAACTCGCCCGAGATGCTGTCCCGGGCCGGGGCTCATGCGGGGCCCACCTCGGGCGGCGGCCACCTCGACTTCGCCCCCGCCGACGTCCGCACCTGGGAGCCGGTACGGCCGTACGACCTGATCGTCAGCAACGCCACGCTGCAGTGGGTCCCGGGGCACGTGGACCGTTTCGCCGACTGGATCGCCGGCCTCACCCCCGGCGGCACCTTCGCCTTCCAGGTGCCCGGCAACTTCGACGCCCCCAGCCACCGCCTGTTGCGCGAACTCGCCCACTCCCCGCGCTTCGGCGACCGCCTCGCCGCCACCATCCGCCACGACGACGCGGTCCTCGCCCCCGAGACCTACCTGGCACACCTGACCGCGCTGGGCTGCACGGCCGACGTCTGGGAGACGACGTACATCCACCTGCTCACCGGCGAGGACCCGGTACTCGACTGGGTCAAGGGGACAGGCCTGCGCCCCGTCCTCACCGCGCTCGCCGACGACCCCGACGAACGAGACGCCTTCCTGGCCGAGTACCGGTCGGCCCTGCGCGCGGCCTATCCGGCCACGCCGCACGGCACCCCGTTCCCGTTCCGCCGCATCTTCGCCGTCGCCCGCAAGGAGGCGTGATGATCACCGCCGTCGACCATGTCCAGCTCGCGGCGCCCCCAGGCTCGGAGGAGCGGCTGCGGTCGTACTACGTCGATGTCCTCGGCCTGACCGGGATACCCAAGCCGCCGGCGCTCGCCGCGCGCGGGGGCTGCTGGTTCCAGTCGGGACCGGTGCAACTGCACCTGGGAATCGAGGAGGATTTCCGTCCGGCGAGGAAAGCGCACCCCGGGCTGCGAGTCGCCGGGATCGAGACGTACGCCGCCCGGCTCGAAGTTCATGGGGCGACCGTCATCTGGGACGAGAATCTGCCGGGGTACCGGCGCTTCTACTCGGAGGACCCCGTCGGCAACCGGCTGGAGTTCCTCGAACCGCTCGGCTAGGCCTTCCGGCGCCCTATCAGCCGAGGCTTCGCCTCCAGCCCGTCCAGGCCGTGCCATGCCAGGTTCACCAGATGGGCCGCGACCTCCGCCTTCTTCGGGCGGCGGACGTCGAGCCACCACTGGCCGGTGAGGGCGACCATGCCGACCAGGGCCTGGGCGTAGAGGGGGGCCAGCTTGGGGTCGAAGCCCCGGCGTTTGAACTCGCGGCCGAGGATGTCCTCCACCTGGGTGGCGATGTCCGAGATGAGGGAGGCGAAGGAACCCGTGGACTGGGGGATGGGGGAGTCGCGGACGAGGATGCGGAAGCCGTCCGTGTACTCCTCGATGTAGTCGAGCAGGGCGAAGGCCGCTTGCTCGCAGAGTTCTCGGGGGTGGCCCGCCGTCAGGGAGCTCGTCACCATGTCCAGCAGGCGCCGCATCTCGCGGTCCACCACCACCGCGTACAGGCCCTCCTTGCCGCCGAAGTGCTCGTACACCACCGGCTTGGACACCCCGGCCTTCGCCGCGATCTCCTCCACCGACGTGGCCTCGAAGCCCCTCTCCGCGAAGAGGGTGCGACCGATCTCCAGCAGCTGCTGGCGGCGCTCCGCTCCGGTCATCCGGGTTCGGCGCGCTCGCCGCGGCTTCTCATTGCTGGAGGTGCTGGGATCGGTCGCCACGCCGTCAATCATGCAGCCTCGGCGGGCGCCTTCCCCCGCCGAGAGCTGTCGTTCCCGGTGTTACGGCGGGAATCGATACGCGAGCGTGACGGCCAGCGCACGTCGTACGCCCAGCCGAACTGCTCGCACCAGCGGATGATCCGGGCCGAGGAGTCGATCTGGCCGCGCTCCACACCGTGCCGCGCGGACGTCGGATCGGCGTGATGCAGGTTGTGCCAGGACTCACCGCAGGACAGGACCGCCAGCCACCACACGTTGCCGGACTTGTCACGCGACTTGAAGGGGCGCTTGCCGACCGCGTGGCAGATCGAGTTGATCGACCAGGTCACATGGTGCAACAGCGCCACTCGGACGAGTGATCCCCAGAAGAAGCCCGTGAACGCGCCCCACCACGACATCGTCACAAGCCCGCCGATCAGCGCGGGCAGGGCGAGGGAGAGCACCGTCCAGTAGAGGAACTGACGGGAGATCGTCCGGATCGTGTCGTCCTTGATCAGATCCGGCGCGTACTTGTCCTGCGGCGTCCGCTCCTCGTCGAACATCCAGCCGACGTGCGCCCACCACAGTCCCTTGATCAGTGCAGGGAGCGTCTCCCCGTAACGCCACGGAGAGTGCGGGTCGCCCTCCGCGTCGGAGAACTTGTGGTGCTTGCGGTGGTCCGCGACCCAGCGGACCAGCGGGCCCTCCACCGCCATCGAACCGGCGACGGCGAGCGCGATGCGCAGCGGACGTTTGGCCTTGAAGGAGCCGTGGGTGAAGTAGCGGTGGTAGCCGATCGTGACGCCGTGGCAGGCGACGAAGTAGAAGAAGACCAGCAGGCCGAGGTCGAGCCAGCTCACTCCCCAGCCCCAGGCCAGCGGCACCGCCGCGGCGAGCGCGAGGAAGGGGACGACGATGAAGAGGAGGAGCGCGAGCTGCTCGACGCGCCCCTTCTTCTCGCCGCCGAGCGTGGCCTTGGGGAGTGGGGTGTTGTCGGGCGCCTTCGGGGCGTCGTCGATCACATCGGAGCTCGTGGTCATGGGGCGTCCCCTGTGGGGTTCGTGGGTTGAGGCTAGTGCCCGGGCTGGAACCCAGGGTCGTCGAGGGCTCTGACGGGAGTCCCTACGGTTCCGTAACCTACGGCGACGTAAGTATGGCAGCGCGTCGCCGGTCGGCAAGAGCCCGTGGGCCTGCGCGTCCGCACGGACACCTATCCTTAGGAGTCGGTCGGACAGCGCGGTCCGCTCTGATTAATTCCCGGATGCCCGGCCCGTATGCGGCCCCCGCCGCGCGACCGTTCCTTCGGGTTCCCTCCAGACGAGCTTCAACACTGCAAGGAGCCGCACCTGTGAGCAGTGCCGACGACCAGACCACGACCAGCAGTGAGCTGCGCGCCGACATCAGGCGGCTGGGCGATCTCCTCGGCGAGACCCTCGTCCGCCAGGAAGGCCCTGAGCTGCTGGAACTCGTCGAGAAGGTCCGCCGCCTCACCCGTGAGGACGGCGAGGCCGCCGCCGAGCTGCTGCGCGGCACGGAACTGGACACCGCGGCCAAGCTGGTCCGCGCCTTCTCCACCTACTTCCACCTGGCCAACGTCACCGAGCAGGTCCACCGCGGCCGGGAGCTGCGCGCCAAGCGTGCCGCCGAGGGCGGACTCCTCGCCCGTACGGCCGACCGGCTGAAGGACGCCGACCCCGAGCACCTGCGCCAGACGGTCAGGAACCTCAACGTTCGTCCCGTGTTCACGGCCCACCCGACCGAGGCCGCGCGCCGCTCGGTGCTCAACAAACTCCGGCGCATCGCCGCGCTCCTGGAGACCCCGGTCATCGAGGCCGACCGCCGCCGCTACGACACCCGGCTGGCCGAGAACATCGACCTCGTCTGGCAGACGGACGAGCTGCGCGTCGTACGCCCCGAGCCCGCGGACGAGGCCCGCAACGCGATCTACTACCTCGACGAACTGCACGCCGGCGCCGTCGGTGACGTACTCGAGGACCTGACCGCCGAGCTGGAGCGCGTCGGCGTGAAGCTCCCCGACGACACGCGCCCGCTCACCTTCGGCACCTGGATCGGCGGCGACCGCGACGGCAACCCCAATGTGACCCCCGAGGTCACCTGGGAGGTGCTGATCCTCCAGCACGAGCACGGCATCAACGACGCCCTGGAGATGGTCGACGAGCTGCGCGGCTTCCTGTCGAACTCCATCCGCTACACCGGCGCGACGGAAGAACTGCTCACGTCGCTGCAGGCCGACCTCGAACGCCTGCCCGAGATCAGCCCCCGCTACAAGCGGCTCAACGCCGAGGAGCCCTACCGGCTCAAGGCCACCTGCGTCCGGCAGAAGCTGGAGAACACCAAGCAGCGCCTCGCGACCGGCACCCCGCACGAGCCGGGCCGCGACTACCTCGGCACCTCCGAGCTGCTGGCCGACCTGACCCTGATCCAGACCTCGCTCAGGGAGCACCGCGGCGGACTGTTCGCGGAAGGCCGGATGAACCGTACGATCCGTACGCTCGCCGCCTTCGGCCTCCAGCTCGCCACCATGGACGTCCGCGAACACGCCGACGCCCACCACCACGCCCTCGGCCAGCTCTTCGACCGCCTCGGCGAGGAGTCCTGGCGGTACGAGGACATGCCCCGCGAGTACCGGCTCAAGCTGCTCGCGAAGGAGCTCCGCTCCCGCAGGCCGCTGGGCCCGACCCCGGCGCCCGTCGACGCGGCCGGCGCGAAGACCCTCGGTGTGTTCGAGACGGTCAAGCGGGCCCTGGAGGTCTTCGGACCCGAGGTCGTCGAGTCGTACATCATCTCCATGTGCCAGGGCGCCGACGACGTCTTCGCCGCCGCCGTGCTGGCGCGCGAGGCGGGCCTGATCGATCTGCACGCCGGCTGGGCGAAGATCGGCATCGTGCCGCTGCTCGAGACCACCGACGAGCTCAAGGCCGCCGACACGATCCTGGAGGACATGCTCTCCGACCCGTCGTACCGCAGGCTCGTGGCCCTGCGCGGGGACGTGCAGGAGGTCATGCTCGGCTACTCCGACTCCTCCAAGTTCGGCGGCATCACCACCTCGCAGTGGGAGATCCACCGCGCCCAGCGCCGCCTGCGCGACGTGGCACATCGCTACGGCGTACGGCTGAGGCTGTTCCACGGCCGCGGCGGCACCGTCGGCCGCGGCGGCGGCCCCTCCCACGACGCGATCCTCGCCCAGCCCTGGGGCACCCTGGAGGGCGAGATCAAGGTGACCGAGCAGGGCGAGGTCATCTCCGACAAGTACCTCGTGCCGTCCCTCGCCCGCGAGAACCTCGAACTCACCGTCGCCGCCACGCTCCAGGCCTCCGCCCTGCACACCGCACCCCGCCAGCCGGAAGAGGCGCTGGCCCGCTGGGACGCCGCGATGGACGTCGTGTCGGACGCCGCGCACGCCGCCTACCGCAGGCTGGTGGAGGACCCGGACCTGCCCGCGTACTTCTTCGCCGCCACCCCCGTCGACCAGCTCGCCGACCTCCACCTCGGCTCCCGCCCCTCCCGCCGCCCCGACTCCGGCGCCGGACTCGACGGACTGCGCGCCATCCCGTGGGTGTTCGGCTGGACCCAGTCCCGGCAGATCGTGCCGGGCTGGTTCGGCGTCGGCTCGGGCCTGAAGGCGCTGCGCGAGGCGGGCCTGGACACCGTCCTCGCCGAGATGCACGAACAGTGGCACTTCTTCCGCAACTTCATCTCCAACGTCGAGATGACCCTCGCCAAGACGGACCTGCGGATCGCCGCCCACTACGTCGACACCCTCGTCCCCGACGACCTCAAGCACGTCTTCGACACCATCAAGGCCGAGCACGCGCTGACCGTCGCCGAGGTACTGAAGATCACCGGCGAACAGGAACTCCTCGACGCCACCCCGGTCCTAAGGCAGACCTTCACCATCCGCGACGCCTACCTGGACCCCATCTCCTACCTCCAGGTCACCCTGCTCAAGCGCCAGCGGGACGCCGCGGCGGCCGGCGAGGAGCCGGATCCGCTGCTGGCGCGGGCCCTGCTGCTCACGGTGAACGGTGTGGCGGCGGGACTGCGCAACACCGGTTGATCACCCCTGGTACGACAGTGCCCCCGGCCTCCGCGGAGAGGCTCGGGGGCACTGTCGTGCGGGGACGTCAGGCGGACTTGCGACGCCGGAACACCAGGTAACCGCCCGCCGCCAA
The DNA here is from genome assembly GCF_036014015.1 of Streptomyces sp. NBC_00457. Lineage (NCBI taxonomy): Bacteria > Bacillati > Actinomycetota > Actinomycetes > Kitasatosporales > Streptomycetaceae > Streptomyces > Streptomyces sp. NBC_00457. Next base: position 6,393,253 of record NZ_CP107905.1, read on the forward strand.
CAGCGCCGCCGCGGCACCGGAGAGCAGACCGACGGGGACGCCGCTGCCGGTCTCGGCGAGGTCGCCCGCACCGCTGCCGCCCTGCGCGGAGGGAGAGGAGGACGGCGCGGCGGCCGGTCCACTCTCCGTGGGGGAGGCGGACGCGGCCGGCTCCTCGGTCGTCGGAGTGGCGGAGGCCGACGGCGTGGCACTCGGCTCATCGGTCGGCTTGTCGTCGCCCGGCTGATCGGGAGCCGTGCCCGCCGGGCAGGTGTGCGACAGGTTGAACAGCTCCAGGCTGCCGCCCTCGACCTCGGCGACCGCCGATGTCAGCAGGGCACCCGGCTTCGACGCCACGTAGGCGTGCTTGTCGGACGGCGGGCCGAAGCTGGTGACGACCTGTTCGCCACCGGGCTGGAAGGTCACCGTCAGCCTGACGAACGAGCTGGAGTTGCCAGGCAGGACGAAGTGCCAGCCGTCCATGTCCTCGGGAATCCCGGGGCAGCCGTCCTCCTGCGGGGCCCCGTCGTCCTGGGTGGTGGCGGTACGCGGCAGTTGCTGCCGCAGTTCGACGGTGTAGGTGTCCGTGGCCTGGGCCGAAGGGGCGAGCAGCAGCGAGGCGGTGGCCGCGGCCACGACCGTGAGGGTACGCATGGGCAGTCCATCTTCGAGAAGTGAGCGGGAAGATGTGGAGGGGGCGGCTCAGCTTCCAGCCGCGGCTGACCCTGGGTCAATCACGAACAGGAAACGAACAGTTTCCCCACAGAACGCAGCCGCCCCGGACCCCTCAGATCACCACAAAAGCGGCCGTGAGCAGCGCTACCCCGCTCCCCGCCATGACCCACGCCGCCCGCACCCGCCCCAGCCCGCCCGCCACCACGACCGAGGCGAGCAGCAGCGCACCACCCATCGGAGCCCAGGAGTACAGGACACCGCCGGGCCCGGAGCGCACGACGTCACTGCCGCCGGGCTTCATGACGACCGCGTACGTCTGCCCCTTCCGCACGGCGACCGTCTTCTCGATGACCACGCTCTCCCGGGGCTGCGACCCCGGCGAGACCGGCGTGTACGGCCCGGTGCACGTGTCCGCACCGCACCGCGTCACCTCGACCGTGCCACGTTCCCGGCCCTTCGTCAGCATCACGTACTGCGCCGTCCCCCACGACGCCCATACACCGGCGATCAGAATCAGCGCGGCGACCGTACCCATCGCCGCGAGCCGGCCGAACCGCAGCGCGGTCTCCGTGCCCCGGTGGGAAATGACGGCAGAAGGCATGGCGGGGATCATTGGCCATGCCCGCGCGCTCGGTCAACTCCCGTGGGGGCAATGTCAGGAGTTGTACGTGCTCTGCGCCCGCTCCAGCCCCTCGATCACCAGGCACTCCACCGCGTCCGCCGCCCGGTCCACGAAGTAGTCCAGCTCCTTGCGCTCCGCCGCCGAGAAGTCCTTCAGCACGAAGTCCGCGACCTGCATCCGCCCCGGCGGCCGCCCGATCCCGAACCGCACCCGGTGGTAGTCCGGCCCCATCACCTTCGTCATCGACTTCAGCCCGTTGTGCCCGTTGTCCCCGCCACCGAGCTTCAGCCGCAACGTGCCGTAGTCGATGTCGAGTTCGTCGTGCACGGCCACGATGTTGCCGACCGGGACCTTGTAGAAGTCCCGCAGAGCGTTCAGGGGCCCACCGGACAGATTCATGTACGACATCGGCTTCACCAGCACCACCCGCCGGCTCCCCGGCCCCGGCGGCCCGATCCGCCCCTCGACCACCTGCGCCTGCGCCTTCCCGGCCCGCTTGAACTTCCCCCCGATCCGCTCAGCCAGCAGATCGGCCACCATGAACCCGACGTTGTGCCGGTTCATGGCGTACTCGGCCCCGGGATTGCCGAGTCCGGCGATCAGCCAGGGGTCGTTGGCGGAGGTGGTCACGTCTGCGTCTCCTTATGCAGCAGCCGCTGCTCCCCTCAGGAGGGGAGCAGCGGCTGGAGCGTACCGCTGTGGGCAGTCGTTCCGCAGGGCGGAACGGGTGGGCACAGCCTGCAGCGCCGGGTGCCGTTGAATCAGCGGCACGTCAGCTACGGCTCAACCGCCGGTCAGGCCTCGGCGCTTTCCTCGCCGCCCTCTTCGCCCTCCGGGGCCTCCTCGGCCTGTGCGGCCAGCACCTGCAGGACGACCGTGTCGTCGTCGACGGCCAGCTTGGTGCCGCTCGGCAGGGGGATGTCCTTGGCGAGGATGGAGTCGCCGGCCGCCAGGCCCTCGATGGACACCGTGACGGACTCGGGGATGTGGGTGGCCTCGGCCTCGACCGGAAGCGCGTTGAGGACGTGCTCGAGCAGGTAGGCACCGGGGGCCAGCTCGCCCTCGGTCTGCACGTAGATCTCGACGTTGACCTTCTCGCCCCGCTTCACGAGCAGCAGGTCGACGTGCTCCAGGAAGCCCTTCAGCGGGTCACGCTGCACGGCCTTCGGGATCGCCAGCTCGTTCGTCTTGCCGTCGATGTCCAGGGCGATCAGGACGTTCGGCGTACGCAGCGCGAGCAGGAGCTCGTGGCCCGGAAGGGTCAGGTGCAGCGGGTCGCCACCGTGGCCGTACAGGACACCGGGAACCTTCGAGTCACGACGGATACGGCGGGCAGCGCCCTTGCCGAATTCGGTGCGGGTCTCGGCGGAGATCTTTACCTCGGACATGCTGTGCACTCCTCGTATGGGTGAGAACGGACAGGGTCACCCGGCCACGAACGGCCTGCTACGAAGAGCGCGTCGATAACGGACAGCCGTACCGCGATGAGTACGGCCTCCCTCGCCGAGCAACTTCAGCAGTCTACTCGGCAGGGGAGGCCGTACCCAAAAGGATCTTCGAGGAGCCTTACCGCTCGGCTCTCACTGCTCGTCGAACAGGCTCGTCACCGAACCGTCCTCGAACACCTCACGCACCGCGCTCGCGATCGTCGGCGCGATCGACAGCACCGTGATCTTGTCGAGGTGGCTGCCCAGTTCGGCCGGCGTCGGCAGGGTGTTGGTGAAAATGAACTCGCTCACCCGGGAGTTCTTCAGCCGGTCCGCCGCCGGACCCGACAGCACACCGTGCGTCGCCGTCACGATGACGTCCTCGGCGCCGTGCGCGAACAGGGCATCGGCGGCCCCGCAGATCGTGCCGCCCGTGTCGATCATGTCGTCGACCAGGACACACACGCGGCCCTTGACCTCACCCACGACCTCGTGGACGGTCACCTGGTTCGCCACGTCCTTGTCGCGCCGCTTGTGCACGATCGCGAGCGGCGCACCGAGCCGGTCGCACCAGCGGTCGGCCACCCGCACACGCCCCGCGTCCGGGGAGACGACGGTCAGCTTCGCCTTGTCGACCTTGCGGCCCACATAGTCCGCGAGCAGCGGCAGCGCGAAGAGATGGTCGACGGGGCCGTCGAAGAAGCCCTGGATCTGGTCGGTGTGCAGATCGACGGTGAGGATCCGGTCCGCACCCGCCGTCTTCATCATGTCCGCGATCAGACGCGCCGAAATGGGTTCACGTCCGCGGTGCTTCTTGTCCTGCCGCGCGTAACCGTAGAAGGGCACGATGACGGTGATGGAGCGGGCCGACGCACGCTTCAGCGCGTCGATCATGATCAGCTGCTCCATGATCCACTGATTGATCGGAGCCGTGTGGCTCTGGATCACAAAGCAGTCCGCACCACGCGCCGACTCCTCGTAACGGACGTAGATCTCACCGTTCGCGAAGTCGAAGGCCTTCGTCGGGACAACCCCGACACCCAACTGCTGGGCGACCTCCTGGGCAAGCTCGGGGTGGGCGCGGCCGGAGAAGAACATCAACTTCTTCTCGCCGGTCGTCTTGATCCCGGTCACAGCACTGTCTCCTCAGAGGTTCTCAGCTGGGGTGTGCGGATGTGCACTTATCACGGTACGCCGAGTTTGACGCACCGGTTTCCGGTCAGCCCTCGTCAACGGCCTCCCGCGCCGCCGCCTCGGCCGCCTTCGCCGCCGCGCTCCCCGGACGCTTACGGGCCACCCAACCCTCGATATTCCGCTGCTGGCCCCGGGCCACGGCGAGCGAACCGGGCGGCACATCCTTCGTGATCACGGACCCGGCGGCCGTATAGGCACCGTCCCCGATCGTGACAGGAGCCACAAACATGTTGTCCGAACCGGTACGGCAGTGTGAGCCGACCGTCGTGTGGTGTTTGTCCTTCCCGTCGTAGTTCACGAAGACACTCGCGGCCCCGATGTTCGTGTACTCACCGATCGTCGCGTCCCCGACGTAGGAGAGGTGCGGAACCTTCGTGCCCTCCCCGATCAGGGAGTTCTTCGTCTCAACGTACGTACCGACCTTCGACTTCAGCCCCAGCCGCGTGCCGGGCCGGAGATAGGCGTACGGCCCGACGGACGCCTGCGGCCCGACCTCCGCCCCGTTCGCGACCGTGTTGTCGATCCGTGCACCGGCGCCGACGCGCGTGTCCGTGAGCCGGGTGTTGGGGCCGACCTCGCAGCCCTCGCCGAGGTGAGTGGAGCCGTGCAGCTGGGTTCCGGGGTGGACGACGGCATCCTGCTCGAAGGTCACGGTCACATCGACCCACGTCGTCGCGGGGTCGATGACGGTGACGCCGGCCAGCATCGCGCGGGTCAGCAGCCGGTCGTTGAGGATCCGGCGGGCCTCGGAGAGCTGGACCCGGTTGTTGATCCCGGCGATCTCACGGTGGTCGACGGCGACGGAAGCCCCGACCCGGTGACCGGCCTCGCGCAGAATCCCGAGGACGTCGGTGAGGTATTCCTCGCCCTGGCTGTTGTCGGTACGGACCTTGCCGAGGGCGTCCGCGAGGAGTTGTCCGTCGAAGGCGAACACACCGGAGTTGATCTCACGGATCGCCCGCTGCGACTCGGACGCGTCCTTGTGCTCGACGATCTCCGTGACGGCACCGGAAGCACCGTCGCGCACGATACGTCCGTACCCGGTCGCGTCCGGCACCTCCGCGGTGAGGACGGTGACGGCGTTGCCGTCGCCGGAGTGCGTGGCGGCGAGAGCCTGCAGCGTCTCCCCGGTGAGCAGCGGAGTGTCCCCGCACACGACGACAACCGTGCCGTCGACGGAACCGCCCAACTCCTCCAGCGCCATCCGCACGGCATGCCCCGTACCGTTTTGCTGCGCCTGTACGGCCGTACGCACATGCGGGTCGATCTCCGCCAGGTGCGCAGCGACCTTCTCCCGCGCGTGACCCACCACGACGACCAGATTCTCGGGCCGCAACTCCCGTGCTGCGGCGAGCACATGGCCCACGAGACTGCGGCCGCAGAGCTCGTGCAGGACCTTGGGTGTGGCCGACTTCATACGGGTGCCCTCACCCGCTGCGAGAACGACGACGGCTGCCGGGCGAATGGCGCTCACGGGATGCCCTTCGGCTGTGGAGGGGGTGGAGTGACATCCGCAGGATACCGGGGGGAATCAGGGGGGACATGAGAGCGGGCCCTGACACAGCTGTCAGGGCCCGAACCGAGAAGGGGCTCCCCCGCCAGGACTCGAACCCGGACAGATGGCACCAAAAGCCACAGTGCTGCCAATTACACCACGGGGGAACAAACTCGACGGAGCCGGGCATTGCACCGGGTCGCCGAGCGGCGCCTCCTACTATGCCGCACCAAGACCCTTTGACGCGACGGTGCCCGTCACGCACCGCCGGTTCCGCGTGAACGATGTGCGATTCAGCAGTTCGAGATATATAGGGCGGTTTCGCTTCTGTTCGGTTACGGGGAGTGGTGTAGGCCAGTCGCGAAAACTCACCGGAAAACGGGGGGCTTGCGCCCGTAGGCTGGATGCATGACCACGACGGGGGAAGACCACGCACCGGCCTTGACCGGGCCTTGGTGGTGGACCAGGTGGCGGAGTGCCGTGCTCGACGGGAGCCTGGCGTTCGTATCCGCCATGGAATGTGCGGCGGAGGGGATTCCGTTCGCGCGGGATGCCGGGATTCCGGTGGCCGCGGGAGTGCTGTTCGGGGTGCTGGCCGGGTCGGTGCTGGTGATCCGGCGGAAGTGGCCGATAGCCGTCGTGCTCGTCTCCATCGCCATCACGCCCGCACAGATGGGCTTCCTGATGGCCATCGTCGGTCTGTACACGCTGGCCGCGTCCGAGCTGCCGCGGCGGATCATCGCGTCGCTGGCGGGGATGTCGCTGGTGGGGACGTTCATCGTGACGTTCGTGCGGGTGCGGCAGGACATGGCGTCGGGGGATGTGTCGCTGGGGGACTGGTTCGTTCCGTTCGCTTCGATCAGCGCGTCTCTCGGGGTGACCGCGCCGCCCTTGCTGCTGGGGCTGTATGTAGGGGCACGGCGCCGGCTGATGGAGAGCTTGCGGGAGCGGGCGGACTCGCTGGAGCGGGAGCTCCAACTGCTTGCCGAGCGGGCCGAGGAGCGGGCCGAGTGGGCCAGGAACGAGGAACGGACCCGGATCGCTCGGGAGATGCATGACGTCGTCGCGCACCGGGTGAGCCTGATGGTCGTGCATGCTGCCGCGCTGCAGGCGGTGGCTCGCAAGGACCCTGAGAAGGCTGTGCGGAATGCCGCGCTCGTAGGGGACATGGGACGGCAGGCGTTGACCGAGTTGCGGGAGATGCTCGGGGTGCTGCGCAGCGGGGACGGGCTGCGGCAGCGTGAGCGTGTGTTGGCGGCGGTGGGGGCGGCCGCGGCCGCCGCGGCGTCGCGGGCCGCCGATGAGGACGGCACGGGCGAGGGGCCCTGTCTGTCCGAACTGGACGAACTGATCGGGCAGTCGGCGGCTGCGGGGATGGCCGTGGATTTCTCGGTGGAGGGGGAGTCGCGGCCGTATGCGCCGGAGGTCGAGCAGACCGCTTACCGGGTGGTGCAGGAGGCGTTGACGAACGTCCACAAGCATGCGGCGGGGGCGAAGACCCATGTGCGGCTGGCGCACCGGGTCTCGGAGATCGCGATGCAGGTGGAGAACGAACCGCCACCGGAGGCCGCGTCGTCGGCGCGCTTGCCGTCCGGGGGGAACGGCCTGGTGGGGATGAAGGAGCGGGTGTCCGCGCTGGGCGGGGTCTTCGTCTCGGGACCGACGGACGCGGGGGGCTTCCGGGTCTCGGCGGTGATTCCGGCGTCGTAGGCGTACAGCAGCCGCCCGGTCGCGTCAGCCTGCGGTGAGGCGTACGGGGGTGATGCCTGCGACGAGGGCGGCGAGGGCCTGGTCGATGTCGGGGCCGAGGTACCAGTCGCCGGTGTGGTCGAGGGCGTAGACGCGGCCTTCGGTGTCGATGGCGAGGATGGACTGGGTGTCGGTTTCGGCGCCGAGAGGGCTGACGTCGGTGTCGAGGGCGCGGCCGAGGTCGCCGAGGGTGCGGGCCATGTGGAGGCCGTGCAGCGGGTCGACGTGGAGGGTCGCGGGGGCGATCTGGCGGCCGGGGGCGCCGGGGGTGATGTGCAGTCCGCCGAACTCGGCCCAGGCTTCGACGGCGGCGGGGAAGACGGCGTGACGGTGGCCCGCGGGTGAGGTGTGTTCGCGGAGTGCGTCGGCCCAGTACTCGGCCTGCTTGATGTCCCAGCGTCCGGGCTGCCAGCCGGCGGTACGCAGGGCGGCGTCGACGGGCACGGGGAAGCGGGTGGTGGAGGAGCGGTCGGCGTGCATCTGCCCTCAGATTCGCGGGTGTCGGGGACGGGAGTCAGTCGTCGGTCGCCGTGGGGTCGACGATGCGGACGCCGAAGTGGGCGCTGAGGGCGGTGCAGGCGCGGCAGGGCGCGGCGAAGCTGCCGTGCAGGGGGTCGCCGTCCTCGCGGATGCGGCGGGCGGTGAGTTTGGCCTGTTTGAGGGCTTTGCGGGCTTCACCGTTGGTCATGGGTTTACGTGCGGCACGTTTGCTGCGGGCGGCGTCGGCGGTGGCGATGTGTCTGGAGATGAGGATGGTCTCGGCGCAGCGGCCGGTGAAGCGGTCGCGCTGGGCGCTGGTGAGGGTGTCGAGGAAGTCCTGCACGAGGGGGTGCAGCGCGGGGGCCTGGTCGCCGCGGGCGGCGGTGCCGGTGAGGGTGGCGCCGCGGACGGAGAGGGCGGCGGCGACGGTGGGGAGTATGCCGTCGCGGCGATGGAGGAGCGCGGGGACATGGCGGCTCTCGGTGCTGCTCCAGCCGATTCTGGGGTCGCCGCTCGCGCCCGTGTGAGGCCCTGGGTGCGGTCCCGTTTGCGTCGCGTTCATGGTCGTCATCCCCTCCCGTGCATCCCCCCGGATCACACAGAGTGCCAAATGGCGTGGCTGGTGCGGAAGCTGGGGCGGTGCGACACGCCCGGGTTTGGGCACGCTGTCACGACGGGGTGACGGCAGGTCACGGAACCGAAGGGGTGGGGACCCGGTGGCGGTGACCGGGTTGGTCGTACCGCATAGGCTGTCGGCACCGCGATGCGCGCGGTCAACGCGTTGGAGACAGTCGAATACGGGCCGTGGCGGATCGATGGTGTCCGTCGCGGGCTCGTACAGAGTGCCGCAGGGGGCAACCGCCATGACGACAGGTCGGCTCGGGCAGCAAGCCGCGCCGCCGAACGCGGCCTATGCCGGGCAGGTCGTGCATTTCCCGGACCCGGTCCGGGCGGCCCGTCACCCCAGAGGAGTACGGGTGGACGAGCGCGGCTACCCCGTCTTCTCGCCGTATGCGCGTGCGGCTGCCGAGATCGCCGATCCGCCGGAGGGCTTCGGCGTCGACGAGTTGCGGTTGACGGACTACGTGTCGGCGAACGCGGCGCTGGCGGCGTCGGGCCACGAGTTGTGGGACACGATTCCCTCGGTGGCGACGCCGCACGGGTGGACGTGGCATCACATGGCCGGGTCGCGGCGGCTGGAGCTGGTTCCGGTCGAGGTGAAGGCCTTGCTGCGGCATCACGGTGGTGTGGCGACGGCGGCGGTCGACCAGCACAAGCGGGGCACGCGGCCGTTGCAGGAGACGCGTCCGGCGCATTTCGGTCTGCCGAAGTCGGCGTTGGCGGTGACGGAGACGCAGGTGCTGGGCGTCGAGGAGGACCTCGGGTACCGGCTGCCGGGCGCGTATCGGTCGTTCCTCAAGGCGGCCGGCGGGTGTGCCCCGGTGGGGACCGCGCTGGACGCGGAGTTGGGCCTGCTGATCGACCAGCCGTTCTTCACCGTGCGGGACGAGGCGGCCGTCAATGACCTGGTCTACGTCAACAAGTGCCTGCGCGACCACCTGACCAAGGATTACCTGGGCGTCGGGTTCGTGCAGGGCGGTCTGCTGGCCGTGAAGGTGAAGGGCGAGCGGATCGGCTCGGTGTGGTTCTGCTCGTACGACGACGCACGCGACGTCGATCCCTCGTGGGCGCCCGCGGAGCGGGTGGAGCGGTTGCTGTTGCCGTGCGGCGAAGACTTCGACGCGTTCCTGTCCCGGCTGGCGGGATCGCCGCCGGAGCTGGAGACGGTGGCGAATCTGATGGTGGACGGCGGCTTCGCGCGGTCCGTTCCGGTGTCCGGGGAGTGAGCTGACCGATGGTGACGTTCGCGCAGGCGCAGGAGCGCGCGGAAGAGTGGATCAACGGTGATGTGCCGGCGTACCAGCATCGTGAGGTGCGGGTACGGGAGTTCGAGCTCGGGTTCGTGGTGTGGGCGGAGGACCGCGCCGACGGGCCGAGTTCGGACGGCGGCAGGCAGCGGCTGGTGATCGCCCGCGACAGCGGCGAGGCCACGCTCTGGCCGTCCCTGCCGGTGGGTGAGGTGATCCGCCGGTACGAGGAGGAGTACGGCGGCCCGGACGGCACCGCCGAGCCGGCACCGGCGCCGGCCGCACCGGCGCGGGTGGACCTGAATCAGACGTCGTTCTTGCTGACACCGCCGGAGTGGTTGCAGGAGGCGGCGGATCAGCTGGGGATCGCGGATCGGCGGGGGGCGTCTGCGGGGGCGTCGGGTTCGAGTTCGGGTGCGGGAGCCGGGTCGTCGACTGCGGGTTCGAGTTCCAGTGCGGGAGCTGGGGCGTCGGGTGCGGGGTCCGGGACGGGTGCGTCTGCGGGTGCGCGGGCGGATCAGGAATCGGCTGCGTCGGCGGCTGCGGCTGCGGCTGGTGGTGCCTCGGATGGTGCTGGTGGCGGAGGCCGTGCGTCGGAGACCGGTGGGGGCGCGGGGGTGCGTGCGGGGGCGCCCAGCGGTCCCAGTGGTGCCGGTGTGCCTGCCGGGGCGACTCCCTGGGCCGGGACGGACACCAACGCGGATGCGGGGGACGACCGTTCGGTGCCGCTGCCCGAGACCGTGTTCGCGCCGCCGCTGAGCGGGGCCGACGACGAGACTTCGCCGCCTACGCCGCCGGACGCCAAGACGGCGTTGATGTCGGGGGGCAGCCAGCTTCCGCCGACGGCGCAGGAGCCGGCGATCGATGACACCGGTGCGCCGGGTGCGCCGCGGGGGAGCATGCCGCCGCCCGCGCCGTCGTACGGCTATCCGCAGGGTCCGGGTGGGCCGCAGGGGAGTATTCCGCCTCCTGCGCCGTCGTACGGCTATCCGCAGGGTCCGGGTGCGCCGGGTGGGCCTGGTGCGCCGTCGTACGGGTATCCCCAGGGGCCGGGTGGTGCTGATGCCGGGACGCCGTCTCCGGGGGCGCCGGGGCGGCCGCTCGCGCCGAACGCCGAGGACATCGCCGACGCGGCGACGAGCAAGGCGGGGCCGCCGCGTGCCGCGCGGGGCGGGGCAGTGCCGCCGCCTCCTCCGCCGGGTGCACCGGGGGCGCCGGGTGCGCGGGCGGGTGGCCCGCCGCCTCCTCCGCCTCCCCCGCCGTCCGGGCCCGGTGCGCCGGGTACGCCGGCGGGCGGGTATGTGCCGACCCAGCTTGTGTCGGCGCTCGGCCCCGACGGTTCCGAGGGGCCGGGCGGCGCGGGTGGCGGCCCGCAGACGCCGGGTGCGCCGAATCCGCCCGGTGCGCCGGGCGCTCCCGGCGGTACTCCTCCGGGCGGCGTCCACCATGCCGCCACGGTGCTTTCCGACCCTGGCCGGATGGGGCCGGGTGCGCCTGGCGCTCCGCAGCCTCCGGGTGCCCCGGGCATGCCAGGCTCTTCCGGCGGCCAGGGTGCCGTACACCACGCGGAGACCGTGCTGTCCGCGCCCCCCGCGGGCGCCCCCGGCCCTCCTCCGCCACCGCCGCAGGTCCCGGGCCCACCGCCGGCCCCCGGCGCCCCCGGCGTTCCGGGCGCCCCCGGCACGGCACCCGGCGCGGGTCAGACACCTCCTGGTGCAGCCCCTCCAGGCCAGGCCCCTCCAGGCCACGTACCCCCCGGCGCCATGCCCCCCGGCCCTGTGCCACCCCCCACGCTCCCCGGGCCGGGTCACCCCATGCCCGGACACACTCCGCCCGGACAGATCGCGCCCGGACAAACCGCGCCCGGACCCCCGCCGCCGAGTCACCCCACGCCCGGACACCCCATGTCCGGCCAACCCACCCCCGGCCAACCCACCCCAGGACACCCCACCCCCGGCCACCCCACCCCAGGCCACCCCACCCCAGCCCAATCCCCACCCCCCGCCCAGCACCCCCCGGCCTACGGCTACCCCCAACCCCCCACCGCCCAGCCCACCGTCGGCCCCGGCTACCAAGCCGTGCTCCGTTACCGCGCGCAGGACGGGTCCGAGCAGCAGTTGATCCGGCGTTCGGCGCCGGGGACGCCGCACCCGGAGTGGCAGATCTTCCATGAGTTGCGGGCGATGAACATCCCGCCGGACAAGGTGCTGGAGCTGCACACGGAGCTGGAGTCGTGTGAGCTGCCGGGTGCGTACTGTGCGCGGATGATCCGGGAGCAGTGGCCGCAGGCGCGGATCACGAGCATCGCGCCGTACGGCACGGATCACGCGAGCCGGCAGCAGGGCATGCAGCAACTCCTTGCTCACCAGGGCGAGTTGCACCAGGTTGCCGACGGACCCGCGCGCCCCGCCCCCGTACGGGCGCCGCTTCCGCAGGTGCAGTCGGCGCCGCCGATTCCCCCGGAAGGGATCGCACAGGAGCTGGCGGGTGCGTTCGGACCGGGGATCTTCCGGTTCGAGGAGGCCGCGGTGTCCCGGCAGGGCGTGCCGCCGGTCGTGGCGCACTCGCTGGTGATGGCGGGGCTGCCGACGGACATGGGCCCGTTCTTCTGGGCGCAGGCCCAGCCGGGGCGGCCGGTGCCGACGCTGGCGGAGCTGGCGGCCGAGCGCGGGGTGCAGCCGGCGCCGGACGCGGGCTCGTACCTCGTCATGGGCAGCGACTTCGGCAAGGCGATCTGCGTGCAGTACGGGACGGCGAACATCGTCGCCGTCCCCGTGGAGGCGGGGCCGGGCGGTACGTCCGTACCGCCGCAGTTCGTGAACACGGGGCTGCCCGAGTTCCAGCGGTGCCTGGCGCTGCTCGGCCGGATGTGGCGGCTGCGGTTCGGGCTGAACCAGGAGCAGGCCGGCCGCTGGACGGTCGACTTCCAGGCGCAGCTGGCCTCGCTCGACCCGGCGGCGCTGGGTTCGCCGGAGAGCTGGTGGTCGGTGCTGCTGGAGGAGATGTGGGACGGGTTGCTCTGACACGCGGCTGACGTCGCGGCTGACGTCGTACGAAGATCCTCCGCGGGGGCCGGTCACCACCGGCCCCCGCGCTCTGTCTTGCGGCCGTGACCTCTGCGCGGAGTGTCGCGTTATGAACACTTCCGTCCGATCCAGCAGGATGTGCGCAAAATCAGTTGTATTTGATGCCACGACTGATGACGTCACGTCTGATGGAGAGGAGCCCCAGGATGAGCAGCGCAGCGGTGTCGCCACATGGCTTCGTGGCCGTACGGGGGCGCGGCTACCGTCCCGCAGCGGCCGACGCGTATGTCGAAGCGCTCTCCCAGGACCGGGACGCCGCCTGGGAGCGCGCGGCGCGTCTGACCGTGCTCGCCAAGGACATGGAGGCGGAGCTCGTACAGCTGCGCGAGACCGTGGCGCAGCTCGTCCCGCAGACGTACGAGGCGCTCGGGGAGCGCGCGCAGCGTGTGTTCCGGCTCGCGGAGGAGGAGGCCGCCGCCGTACGGGAGGCCGCGCGGCAGGAGGCGCAGCGCTGTGCGAAAGAGGCGCACGTGTACGCGACCAGCGCGCAGGCCGCGGCGCAGGCGGACGCGGACGTCGTACGCGCCGATGCCCTGGAACTCGCCCGCCAGGCCTTCGTCGTCGCGCGCGCCGAGGCCGACGAGATCCGTATCGCGGCCCGGCGCGAGGTGAAGGACAGCCGTACCGAGTCCCTCGCCGCGCTGCGGGAGATGCGGCAACGCGTCTCCGCGCTGCTGGCCGACCAGGCGAAGGAGCACGCCCAGCGGTGGGCGGAGGCGGAGCGCGAGGAGGACGAAGCCATTGCCGCGCTGGACGCGGCTTGCGCCGAACGGGCCGCGCGTGCCGAGGCCGCGCTCGCCGACGCCAAGCAGGCCTACGCCGACGCCGAGGGCTCGATCGAGCGGCTCCAGGAAGAGGCGGACGCGCGGGCGGCCGAGGTGCTCGCCGAGGCACGGTCGCGCCGGGAACAGATCGCCCGCGAGACCGAGCGCGTGCTGCGTGAGCACGGGGAGCGGTGGGACCAGGTCCGCGCCCACATCGACCGCGTACGCAGCAGCCTGACGGCGTTGAAGGCGCGTGCGACGGCGGAGTGAGAACAGCGCCGATCCGCTGCTCTCATTCGCCCCGCTCCCCCCGCCCTGTTCCCCCCTCTCACTCGCCCCTGCGCACCGCCCCCGCCAGAATCGACCCCTCCACCGCCTCGTACTGCCGCCGCTGTTCCTCCGCCTTCCGCCGCCCGGAGATCATCGTCCCCAGCCATCCGAAGGCGAAGCCCGCCGGGATGGACACCAGGCCGGTGGTGGTGAACGGGAACCAGTTGAAGTCGGCCTCCGGGAACGCCGAGAACGGTGACCCGGAGACCAGGTTCGTGCCCGGCATCAGCAGCAGCACGACCACCGAGCCGCCGATCAGAGTCGACAGCAGACCGGCCCGCGTGTACCGGCGCCAGAAGAGGCTGTAGACGAGGGCGGGGGCGATGGCGGAGGCGGCGAGGCAGAAGGACAGGGTCACCAGGGGTTGCAGACTGCGGTGCTGGACCAGCGTGGCGAGCAGGATCGCCGGGACGCCGACCGCCAGCGCGGAGAGGCGGGCCAGCAGCATCTCGCGGCGTGGCGACAGTTCCTGGACGCGGGCCGCGAAGACGTCGTGGGCCAGGGAGTTGGCGCAGGCGAGGATCATGCCGGCGACGGAGGCGAGCACGGTGAGGAAGATTGCCGTGGTGACCGCCGTGAACAGGAAAGTCTCCACCGTGGACATCTCCGCCCCGAACACCGCCCGCGAGCCCAGCAGATACGCCGAGTTGCCCTGCGGATCGGCCTGCACGATCGCCTCGCGCCCGATCAGCGCCGCCGCGCCGAACCCGACGACCGTGATGACCAGCACGAACAGCACCACCGACGACACCGCCCAGGACATCGAGCGCCGCACCTGAGGCGCGCTGGACGCGGTGTACATACGCATCGTGACGTGCGGCAGACACGCCCCGCCCAGCACCACCGCGAACTGGGCGGTCAGCATGTCCAGTTGAGGATGCGGCCCGCCGGAGAACTGCAGCCCCGACTCAAGGAACGCCGACCCCACCCCGCTCTGCGCCGCCGCCGCGTCGAACAGCGCGCCCGCGTCCCAGTCGAACCGGTTCAGCACCAGTACGGCGACCACGCCTCCCGAACCGAGCAGCATCACGATCTTCAGGATCTGGATGAGAGCCGTACCCTTCATCCCGCCGATCGCCGCGTAGCTGATCATCAGCGCGCCCAGCCCGATGATGCAGCCGGTCTTCAGGGCCGAGCCCGAGAACCCCAGGATGTACGCCATCAACTGCCCGGTCCCCGCCAGCTGCACCAGCATCAGCGGCAGCAGCGCCGCGATGGTCACCGCGCACGCCGTCATGCGCACGCGCCGCCCCGGCATACGGCGGGCCAGCGCGTCCCCCATGGTGAACCGGCCCGCGTTGCGCAGCGGTTCGGCCAGCAGGAACATCAGCAGCATCAGCGACAGCGCGGTGCTCAGCGCCAGCACGATGCCGTCGTAGCCGTACAGCGCGATCACCCCGCCGGTGCCCAGCACGGTCGCCGCGGAGACGTAGTCCCCGGCGATCGCCAGCCCATTGCGCATGGGTGACAGGGAGTTGTAGCCAGTGTAGAACTCGTCGAGGTCGTCGCGGTCGGGCCCCGTCATCACACACAGCAGCAGCGTGATGGTCACCACGGTGGAGAACGCCACGAGCGACATGGAGCTGTTGCCGAAGTCGGTACTCATCGCTCCCCCTCCCTCCCCTCCCGCTTGGCGTCCAGCGCGGCCTCCTTGCGGATGCGGTCGGCGAGCGGGTCGACATGGCGGCGGGCCGTGTACTCGTACAGCGCGATCGCCAGCCAGGTGACCGGCAGCTGAAGCAGCGCGAGCAGCAGACCGGCGGGCAGTCCGTCGGTGACGGTGCTCGTCATGAACCCCGGCGCGAACGCCGACAGGATCAGGAACAGCGTGAAGTAGCCGAGCGCGGCGAGCGTGGCCACCCGCCGCTGCCAGCGGTAGGCGGTGCGCAGGATCCGCAGATCCCGGTGGTGCCCCAACGGCGGCCGGTCCGGCACCCGCCGGGCGGCGGGCGGTTCGGGTGGGGGTGGTGGCGCCCAGGGGTAGGCGTAGGGGTCGTAGGACATCCCGGTGTTCCTTGCGTGGCTCGGGCCCGCTGGGTGACGGACCGCAGGGAGGTGTGGGGGGCGGGCGGAGTGCGCACGCTACTCGCTGGTATCCGGGATGGTCGAGGGTTTCACCAAACTGATTGGTCGGTACGCGCTTCCTTCGCTGACCTGGGCTGTTACCCGCATTAACTCAGACTTTTTACGATTACTTGACGTGAACGAGCGCTACGGAAACGGGTACGTCGGGCTGATCGTCGAGCCGCGCCCGGAAGGTCACCCGGTGATCGACGCGCCGCCGCACGGAACTCCCGGCGACGAGAGTGAAGCGAACCGCGACCCTCCCGCGCCCCGGCACCCGCACCCGGCCCGAGCCACTGTCTGCCCGCACCGACCAGCCACCGTCCCCACGCCCCGTGACCGTCACCCACCGAGCCGCCGCACCGAAGTTGTAGACGTCGACGACCATGCGCGTACGCCGACCCAGCCGATACCCGTACGGCGGCGGCGCGTCCCCGTTGTCCTTGCCGGGGGCGCCGTTGCGGGCGGCGTAGCGCTGGCTGAGGACGATGTGCTCGGCGGGGGAGGGGAGACGGCGGCGCGGAGGCGTGCCGCGAGGTACGAAGTCCGCACGCGAAACGACGTAGACGGGATCGGGCGAGGCGGTCACGGTCCCGGAGATCCGGCGCCCCATGATGTCGTACGCCACACCCGGCAGATCGAGCCGCCGCAAGCCCCGCTTCGCGGACCATGCGACCGTCACCAGCTCCCCCCGCCCGCTGTCGAAGACGAACGCCCGGACCCCGTCCGCCAGTTGCCGGGCCGTCACGAACCGTGCCGCCCCCAGCAGCGAAGTCAGCGCGGCGAAGGCGCTGTACGCGGGCAGCGGGGCGAACTCCCGGTCGAGCAGCCCGAAGTACACGCCGTCGTCGTGCAGCGGCGGCCCGGCGAACCAGAACTGCTTGGCGTTCCCCGCGGCCAGCCCCTCCACCATGGACTTCACCAGATACCGCGCCTGTACGGCTTCCTGCGCGGGCGTCAGATCGCGGGGCGTCATCTGGAACGCCCCGCACTCCGTCATCCACAGCGGTACGTCCGCCCCGTGCACCCGCGCGAGCGCGTGCTGCTCGTCCGCCGCGCCGGGGAACTGCGGCTCGCCCGGCGCGGTGGGGTCGGGGTAGCCGTGGAAGGCCCAAACATCGGCGTACCGGACGACGTCGTTCGCCAGCATCAGGTCCTGGAAGGGGCCCGCCTGCGCGATACCCGGCAGAACGACGAGCGGCGGCGCGTCGGACGCGTCCTTGACACCGAGCGCGGCCGCCTTCACGAACGCGGCATGGGCGTCACCGGTGCTGCGGGTGGTGTCGACGTCGGGTTCGTTGGAGAGCTGGAGCGCCTCGGGCCCGGCTTGGGCGAGGCGGCGGGCGTAGCGATAGGCGTGCCGCAGGTCGGCGGGCAGCGGCAGTGAGGCGTCGGTCATCGCCCACTCGGGGGCGGGGGAGAGGGCGTCGAGGACGGCGAGGTCATGGGCGCGCAGGGTGCGGATCGCGCGGTCGTGGTGGGCGGTGTCGTACGTGCCCGGGGCGGGCTCGGCGACGGGCCAGGACTGTCCGTCGCGAACCCATCCCGCGCCCATGTCCCTCACCGCGGCGGCGAATTCGGGCAGGCGGGACGGGGGGACCAGGGAGGAGTGCCAGATATTGACACCGAAGCGGCTGGCGGTGCCGCTGGGCGCGGGGCGGGCGGGGAGACGGGCGAAGGCGCCGGTGACGTTGTCGGCGTGGACGCGGTAGTGGCCGGGTGGGAGGCCGTGCGGCAGGGCGACGGTCACGGTGGTCCGGCCGACGGGGATGGCGGCGTCTCCGTCGGCGACGCGGTGGCCGTCGTAGTCGGTGACGGTGTAGTGGACGGCGTGCGGGCGGGTCGCGTGCCCGTCGAGGATCAGGTGCAGGTGAGCCGGCTCGCCGTCGCGGTGGCGGGGGACGGTGAGCCGGTGCAGGGCGGGGTGGCGGTGGAGGAGGCGGAGGGTGAGGTGGTCGAGGGAGAGGGCGTAGGCGGTGGTGGTGTCGAGGACGGCGGGTTCGCGGACGCGGAGGGTCAACGTGTTGTCACCGCACCGGAGTTCGACACGGCCGAGGTCGAGTAGGGAGAGGTCACCCCAGGCGGGCTCCGAGTCGTCGTACCAGTGCGGCTGGGAGCGGGCGAGGTCGGTGAATGGGCTGTTGTTGACGGCCAGTTGGAGGTACGAGGCGACGGCCTCGGTGTGCGGGGTCTCGGCGGGCGCGGTGGCGACGGCGGTGAGGGCGTAGACGCCGGCGTGGGGGACTTCCAGGCGGTACGTGGCGAACCACCCGTATGCGGAGGGCGGTTCCTCGGAGGTGAGCAGGGCGAGGTAGCGCCCGCCGGATGCACGCCGGTCCCGCACGACGGGGATGTTCGTGCGCACCGGGGACTCTCCCGGCACCGTGACAGTGACAGTGACAGTGGCGGTGCGTGGAGCGGCTTGCGCGGAGGGAACACCCGCCGCCACCGCGACCCCGAGCCCCGCTGCAAGTGCCGTACGCCTGTTTAAGTCCATGCCTCCAGCAGACGCGGACGGGGTGGTGCCGGGCGTCGTTCGGGAGGACGGCGGGACCCTGAAGGTGGCGTCCGGGGTGGGGGGTTACTTCCCTAGGGGAACTGTGCGGTTGCCGACCGGGGGATGTGAGCCTGAGCCCTTGTCAGTACGTGACCGGAGGGAGCGCCCTTTACTCGGGTCGCGGAAGCACGACACTGGCCAGGAAGCGGGCGGCCCCACGGTCACTTGGCGAGAGACGTCACGAATGCCGACCAGGCGGAGGCCGAGAAGAGGAGAGCCGGGCCGGTGGGGGTCTTGCTGTCGCGGACGGGGACGTGTGCGGGGCGGGCGGTGTCGTTCACTTCGAGGCACGAGTCGCTGCTGCCGCCGCTGTAGCTGGACTTGCGCCAGGCGGTCAGCGCCGAGGCGTCAGGGATGGTGTACTCGCTGCGCTTCATGCTCGTAATCCTCCGCGACGGACCGGAGCAGGTCCAGGGACTTACGGTGCGACAAGGCGTCGCCCAGAGCAAGATCGTAGATCTCCTGGCACTCGCGCACTACGGACGGAAGTTCCAGGAGCCGCCCGCTGTTCACGCCTTCCGAGTACGCGATGGGCGGCAACTCCTCGAACCACATGAGGGAGAGGAAGCCTGCTTGCAGAGGGTGTGCCCCCACGGAGTAGGGAAGCACGTGCAAGCGAATGCGACGGCTCTCAGCCAACTGCGCGATGTGACAGAGCTGTTCGCACATCACTGTGGGCCCGCCCACGACGCGTCGCAGAACCGCCTCGTCGAGGAGCGCCCAGACCTCGGGGGCGTGGAAGTCGTCGAGGATGCGGGCCCGTTCGAGGCGTGTGACGAGGAGCTTGTCACGCTCCTCGTCGCTCTTGCGCGGGTAGCCGCAGCTGAGAACCTCGTAGGCGTACGGCTGAGTCTGCAAGATGCCGGGCACCAGACTCGGTGCGTACTCCTTGATCACCGTCGCCTGGTCCTCGAACTCCAGCGCCTCCTTGAAGTGTTCCGCCACCTCCCGCCCGTCCAGCGTCGGGAGGAAGTTCTCGAAGAACCCGTCACCACCCAGCACTTGATCGAGTCGCCGCGCATCCTCCACATACGGCCTGCGCCGCCCACCCTCGATATGCGCAATGTGCGTGCGCGACATCACCGCACGCTGGCTCAGTTCCTCCTGCGTGAGCCCCGCCGCCTCACGCCTCCGCTTCAGCTCCTGCCCGTACTGCTCCCTCGACCGCGGATTGTCCTCGATCGCCACCTGTTCACAACCCCCTCCGTGCGGACCCCGTTGTCACGCTCAGCTACCTTCCGAGCGTACCCACGGTGACGTCACTCTGTGCAGGCAACAACACGCAAAGTGAAGGGCGTTGGCATGGAGCAGTGGGACGAGGAGAAGGAGAAGGGGCTCATCGGGGCGTCGATGACGTTGCGGGTGTCCCGGGACGGTGGGCGGACATGGGGGCCGGAAGTGACGTATCAGCCGTCCCGGAAGGATGCCCCAATTGACCTCGCGGGACGGTTTCCGCCCTGTCAGTGCCCGAGATGTGAGCGGCGATAGCGGATGCCGGATCGGTCGTCGATGGTGATGTCTTCTACGGCGGTGAAGGCGTTCCGTTCCAGGACGGCCCGGGAGGCTCGGTTGTCCAGGGTGGTGACGGCGATCAGAGATGTCAGGCCGTACGTCGTACCGGCGATCCGGCACGCCTCGGCGACCGCCTTTGTCGCGACGCCCTTGCCTGTCGCGTGTTCGCCGACGCGGTAGCCGAGTTCCGCCGAGCCGTCCTCGATGTCGATCAGATTGACGCGCCCGATCAGACGCCCTTCGTCATCGACGATGACGTGGAAGTGGCAGGCTCCGGCGTCCTGTTCGGCGAGTCGCGCCTCGTGCACGGCGGCGAAGTCGGCGAAGTAGGCGTCCCCGCGGTCCGGTATCGAGCGGGCGAAGTACTCCCTGTTCTCCCGCTCGAACGCGAGCAGCACGCGCGCGTGGTCAGCGTGCAGCCGTTCCAGCCTCACCATGAGCCACCTTTCAGTTCAGTCTTTGAGTACGGGGAAACGCCTCGGCGCCATCACCAACAGCACCACGAACGCCAGCGCCGCCGCCCCCGCCGCCCCCAAGTACACCGCGTGCACGGCGTCCGCGATCGCCCGCCGTACCGACTCCGACGCGGCGCCCGCGTCCAGCGCACTTGTCACCGAGTCCAGGTCGCTCGCGCCGCCCAGCCGTGCTGCCAGGACGCTGTTGGCCACCGCGCCGAAGACCGCCGCGCCGATCGTCTGGCCGGTCTGGCGGCAGAAGAGGACCGAGGCGGTCGTCGTGCCGCGTTCCTCCCAGCCGACCGTCGATTGCACGCCTACGAGCAGCGGGAGTTGGAAGAGGCCGAGGGCCGCTCCCAACAGCAGCATCAGCAGGGCCGGTTGCCATGCCTGGCCCGGGTAGGGGAGGAAGGGGAACGCCAGTAGGAGCAATGACGCCGATCCCACTCCCAGCATCGCCGTGTTGCGGAAGCCGATGCGCCGGTACACGTGCTGGCTGCATGCCGCCGAGATCGGCCAGCTCAGGGTCCAGACGGACAGGACGAAGCCGGCTGCTACAGGGGCCAGGCCGAGGACTGATTGGGCGTACGTCGGCAGGAACACCGTCGGTGCCACCATCAGCAGGCCGAGCGCGCCCAGCGCCAGGTTCACCGCCGCGATCGTGCGGCGCCGCCATACCCACCCGGGGATGATCGGTTCGCGGGCTCTCCGCTCGACGATCACCACGACCGCTACGAGCGCGAGTCCCGTACCGAACAACGCCAGGGACGGCGGCGACAGCCAGGGCCACGCCACCCCGCCCTGCACCAGCGCCGTCAGCAGCACGCCGCCGCAGGCGAACACCGCGAGCGCGCCTGCCCAGTCGACACGCACGCGTGCGGCCCGTTCGCGCTCGGGTTCGTGCAGGTACCGGACGATCAGCCACAGCGCGACCGCCCCTATCGGCAGGTTGATCAGGAAGATCCAGCGCCAGTCCGCGTACGCCGCCAGGATTCCGCCGATACCCGGTCCCGCGACCGCCGACACCGCCCACACCGTCGACAGCTTGGACTGGATCTTCGGGCGTTCCTTCAGTGGGTACATGTCGGCTGCCAGCGTCTGGACCGTGCCCTGGAGGGCCCCGCCGCCCAAGCCCTGCACGATCCGGAACGCGATCAGCGCCCCCATGTTCCAGGCCACCGCACACAGCAGGGAGCCGAGCAGGAAGACCACCGCGCCCGCGATCAGTACCGGTTTGCGGCCGAAGGTGTCGGAGAGCTTGCCGTACAAGGGGAGGGTGACTGTCACGGCCAGTAGGTAGCCGGAGAAGAGCCAGGAGAAGACGGAGAAGCCGCCGAGGTCGCCGACGATCTGCGGTACGGCCGTGGAGACGATGGTGGAGTCGAGGGCCGCCAGCGCCATCGCGAGCATGAGGGCCGCTACGACGGCTCCCCGCTTCTCGGTTCCGGTGCGCTGTGCGGTGTCGGGTATCGCGGGTCTCGTACTGCCCACCGGGCTTCCTTCCCCATACATTCCCCTTGCATCTATCTTCCGCGCGCCAGCATCCCACTTGAGCCTCACGTCGCGGGAGGGTGGAGGCTGAGTGCGTCCGAGGGTGGAGGTAACCCCGAGGCGCGCTCCACCGAAGGGTGGACTGCCCCTAGGGGTCCCTCCGTACTAGGGCTCGGGGAGGGTTCGTACCCCTGGAGGACGTGACGGGTACGGGGTCGTCCTTAACCTGGCCTTACGCCGAGGGGGGCGCCGTACCGAACCCGCGGGGGTGGGGTTTTCCCCAGGAAAAGACGGGGTCGGGCACCAGCGCGCAGGACCCTCTGCCGCGACCAGACTCATGGGCGTACCGAGTACCGAGTCTCACGCAAGAGCGCACGACCTCACGAACGCACGACTTCACGAACGCACGGGTCCGCTGGACCAACACGCTTCATCTGCTGACCGACATAGGAGACATACCGTGACATCGGCTGTGACCATTCCCAGGCACGGGGGTACTGGAGGGCGTACGGCCGTTGCCGCGCGGGCGCGGCAGGTCGTCAAGGCGTACGGGTCCGGTGAGACCCGCGTCGTCGCCCTGGACCAGGTGGACGTGGACATCGCTCGCGGGCAGTTCACCGCGATCATGGGCCCTTCGGGGTCCGGCAAGTCCACCTTGATGCACTGCCTCGCCGGGCTCGACACCGTGACGTCCGGGCAGATCTACCTCGACGACACCGAGATCACCGGGCTGAAGGACAAGAAGCTCACGCAACTGCGCCGGGACAGGATCGGGTTCATCTTCCAGGCTTTCAACCTGCTGCCGACGCTCAACGCGATAGAGAACATCACCCTGCCCATGGACATCGCCGGGCGGAAGCCCGACAAGGCGTGGCTGGGGCGGGTCGTCGACACCGTGGGGCTGAGTGACCGGCTCAAGCACCGGCCGACGCAGCTGTCCGGCGGGCAGCAGCAACGTGTCGCCGTGGCCCGCGCGTTGGCCGCCCGGCCGGAGATCATCTTCGGTGACGAGCCGACCGGAAACCTGGACTCGCGGGCCGGCGCCGAGGTGCTCGGGTTCCTGCGGCGGTCCGTGGACGAGCTGGGGCAGACCATCGTGATCGTCACCCACGACCCGGTGGCCGCCTCGTACTCCGACCGTGTGCTGTACCTCGCCGACGGGCGCATCGTCGACGAGATGTACAAGCCGACCGCCGAGGCCGTCCTCGACCGGATGAAGGACTTCGACGCCCGGGGACGTACGTCATGACCGTCCTGAAGACCTCGATGCGCAACTTCTTCGCGCACAAGGGCCGCATGGCTCTGTCCGCGGTCGCGGTGCTGCTGTCGGTGGCGTTCGTGTGCGGCACGCTCGTGTTCACCGACACCATGAACACGACGTTCGACAAGCTCTTCGCGACGACGTCCTCCGACGTGACGGTCTCCCCGAAGGAGGCCAAGACCGACGAGGCCCCGCAGAACGGCGTCCCGGAGTCGCTGCCCGCCTCGCTGCTGGCGCGGGCCCAGCAGGCCGAGGGCGTCAAGTCGGCCGAGGGCGCGGTCAGTTCGATGAACGTGACCGTCGTCAACAGCGACAACAAGAACATGGGGTCGACGACCGGCGCGCCCACCATCGCCGGCAACTGGACCAAGAACGACCTGCGTTCCATGGAGATCACCTCCGGACACGCCCCGCGCGGGCCGACCGAGGTGATGGTCGACGCCGACACCGCCGACAAGCACGACCTGAAGCTGGGCGACGAGCTGCGCACCATCGCGCAGACCGGTGACTTCACCGCGAAGATCGTCGGCATCGCCACCTTCAAGGTGACCAACCCCGGCGCCTCCGTCGTCTACTTCGACACCGACACCGCCCAGCGCGAACTCCTCGGCTCCACCGGCCGGTTCACGCAGTTCAACGTCACCGCCGCGGCGGGCGTCTCCGACACACAGCTCAAGCAGAACGTCACGCAGGCCCTGGACGGCACGTACAAGATCCAGACGCAGCAGGAGACCGCGGACGAGAACCGCAAGGACGTCGGCGAGTTCATGGACGTCATCAAGTACGCCATGCTCGGCTTCGCCGGGATCGCCTTCCTCGTCGGCATCTTCCTGATCATCAACACCTTCTCGATGCTGGTCGCCCAGCGCACCCGCGAGATCGGCCTGATGCGGGCGATCGGTTCGTCCCGCAAGCAGGTCAACCGCTCCGTGCTGGTCGAGGCGCTGTTCCTGGGTGTCGTGGGCTCCCTCCTCGGCGTCGCCGCCGGGGTCGGTATCGCGATCGGCCTGATGAAGCTCATGTCGATGGCCGGGATGAACCTCTCCACCGACGACCTCACCATCAAGGTCAGCACCCCGGTCGCCGGTGTGATCCTCGGCGTCGTCGTCACCGTCCTCGCCGCCTATCTGCCGGCCCGCCGCGCCGGCAAGGTCTCCCCGATGGCCGCGCTACGCGACGCCGGTACGCCGGCCGACGTCAAGGCGGGCTGGATCCGCGGCGTGATCGGCACGGTGCTCACGGGCGCCGGCGGGTTCGCCCTCTTCACCGCGGCGAACGCGGACAAGGCGAGCGACGGCGCGCTGATGCTGGGCGCGGGGATCGTCCTCTCCCTCATCGGCTTCGTCGTCATCGGCCCGCTGCTGGCGGGCGCGGTCGTCCGGGTGATCAGCGCGGTGCTGCTGCGGGCCTTCGGTCCCGTCGGCCGCATGGCCGAACGCAACGCGCTGCGCAACCCGCGCCGCACCGGCGCCACCGCCGCGGCCCTGATGATCGGCCTCGCACTCGTCGCCTGTCTGTCGGTCGTCGGCTCCTCGATGGTCGCCTCGGCCACCAGCGAGCTCGACAAGTCGGTCGGCGCGGACTTCATCGTCCAGGGCAACCAGCGGATCGTGCCGCAGGCCCAGAAGGCGATGGAGCAGAGCCCGGGCCTGGCCCACGTCACCTCCTACAAGGACGTCGAAGCCACGCTGACCTCCCCGGACGGCAAGACGGACGACACCAGCCTCACCGCCGCCGACCCGACGTACGCGGAGGATCTGCGCCGCGCCACCACGGCGGGCAGCCTGCCGGCCGCGTACGGCAAGAACGCCATGTCGGTCGGCACCGACTACGCCAAGAAGCACGGCGTCCGCGTCGGCGACACCATCACCGTCGCCTTCAAGGGCGGCGAGACGGCGAAGCTCAAGGTCGCCGCCATCACCGACGACGACACCGCCATCGACCAGGGGGCGCTCTACACCAGCCTCGAGACGATGCGGAAGTACGTGCCCGCCGACAGGATCCCGCCGAACGAGATCATGTTCGCCAAGGCCAAGGACGGTCAGCAGGACCAGGCGTACGCCGCCCTGAAGAAGGCCCTGGAGCCGTACCCGCAGTACCAGGTCCGTGACCAGACCGACTACAAGCAGGAACTGAAGGACCAGGTCGGACAGCTCCTGAACATGGTCTACGGCCTGCTCGCCCTGGCGATCATCGTGGCGGTGCTGGGTGTCGTGAACACCCTGGCCCTCTCGGTGGTGGAACGGACGCGGGAGATCGGCCTGATGCGGGCGATCGGCCTCTCGCGGCGCCAACTGCGCCGGATGATCCGCATGGAGTCGGTGGTCATCGCCCTGTTCGGCGCGCTGCTGGGGCTCGGCCTGGGCATGGGCTGGGGCGCCACCGCCCAGAAGCTCCTCGCCCTGGAGGGCCTCAACGTCCTGGAGATCCCCTGGGTGACCATCGGCGGCGTGTTCATCGGCTCGGCCTTCGTCGGCCTCTTCGCCGCCCTCATCCCGGCGTTCCGGGCGGGCCGCATGAACGTCCTGAACGCCATCGCGACCGAGTAGCCACCGCATACGGGGGTTGCGGGGGAAGGGCCCGGTGCCGGGGAGTCTTGGGGGACTCTCCGGCACCGGGTTCGCGCATGCCGGCGCGGATTTCGCCCCCGCCGCCCCTACCCGTCCCATCCCCCAGGGGCTCCGCCCCTTCAACCCCGCCAGGGGGCTCTGCCCCCTGGACCCCCGCTCCTCAAACGCCGGAGAGGCTGGATTTTCAGCGCCGGGTAGGCATCATCCAGCCCGTCCGGCGTTTGAGGACGAGGCCGTTCAGGCCGAAGCGGGGGTCTGGGGGCGCAGCCCCCAGGGATGGGACGGGTAGGGGCGGCGGGGGCGAGAAACCCGGGGTTATCCACAGCCCCCGACACCCGCGCCGACGCCGACGTACGCTGGAGACCCCCCGGCCCGTGTGACGAGTCGGGCCCTTCGTGTTGCCCACCCCCCGGACGGAAGCCCCCTCCACATGAGCCTGCACGGTCTGCTCGATGCCGTCGTCAAGGACACCGCCCTCGCGGAAGCGACCAAGGCGGCCGCAGACGGCAACCGCATGCACATCGACCTGGTCGGCCCCCCAGCGGCCCGCCCCTTCGCCGTCGCCGCGCTGGCCCGCGAGTCCGGTCGCCCCGTCCTCGCGGTGACCGCGACCGGCCGCGAGGCGGAGGACCTGGCCGCGGCCCTCCGCTCCCTGCTCCCCCCGGAGGGCATCGCGGAGTACCCGTCGTGGGAGACCCTCCCGCACGAGCGACTGAGCCCCCGCAGCGACACCATGGGCCGCCGCCTCGCCGTCCTGCGCCGCCTGGCCCACCCCAGGGCCGACGACCCGGAGACGGGCCCGGTCTCCGTGGTCGTGGCGCCCGTACGCTCCGTACTCCAGCCCCAGGTCAAGGGCCTCGGCGACTTGGAACCCGTCGCCCTGCGCACCGGCGAGAGCGCCGACCTGAACACCGTCGTGGAGGCCCTCGCCGCCGCCGCGTACGCGCGCGTGGAGCTCGTCGAGAAGCGCGGCGAGTTCGCCGTACGAGGCGGCATCCTGGACGTCTTCCCGCCCACCGAGGAACACCCCCTGCGGGTGGAGTTCTGGGGCGACGACATCGAGGAGATCCGCTACTTCAAGGTCGCCGACCAGCGCTCCCTGGAGGTCGCCGAGCACGGCCTGTGGGCGCCGCCCTGCCGCGAGCTGCTGCTGACGGACGAGGTGCGGGCACGCGCGCGTGCCCTCGCCGAGGCCCACCCGGAGCTGGGTGAGCTGCTCGGCAAGATCGCCGAGGGGATCGCGGTGGAGGGCATGGAGTCCCTCGCGCCGGTCCTCGTCGACGACATGGAGCTGCTGATCGACGTACTGCCGAAGGGCGCCATGGCCGTCGTATGCGATCCGGAGCGGGTACGCACGCGTGCCTCGGATCTCGTGGCGACGTCGCAGGAGTTCCTGCAGGCATCCTGGGCGGCCACCGCGGGCGGCGGCGACGCGCCGATCGACGTCGACGCGGCCTCCCTGTGGTCCATCGCGGACGTCCGGGACCGGGCGCGCGAGCTGGACATGATGTGGTGGTCCGTGTCGCCGTTCGCGGCGGACGAGGAACTGGACGCCGACACGCTCAAGCTCGGCATGCACGCGCCGGAGTCGTACCGCGGGGACACCGCGCGGGCGCTCGCCGACACCAAGGGCTGGCTCGCCGACGGCTGGCGCACGGTGTACGTGACGGAGGCGCACGGCCCGGCGGCCAGGACCGTCGAGGTGCTCGGCGGCGAGGGCATCGCCGCGCGGCTCGACGCGGACCTAGGCGAGATCTCCCCGTCCGTCGTGCACGTGGCGTGCGGCTCGATCGACTACGGCTTCGTCGATACGGCGCTGAAGCTCGCGGTCCTCACCGAGACCGACCTCTCCGGGCAGAAGGCGGCCGGCAAGGACGGCGCCCGGATGCCCGCGCGGCGCCGCAAGACCATCGACCCGCTGACCCTGGAGGCGGGCGACTACATCGTGCACGAGCAGCACGGTGTCGGCCGGTACATCGAGATGGTGCAGCGCACGGTGCAGGGCGCGACCCGCGAGTACCTGGTCGTGGAGTACGCCCCCGCCAAGCGCGGCCAGCCCGGCGACCGGCTCTACATCCCCACCGACCAGCTGGAGCAGATCACCAAGTACGTCGGCGGCGAGGCCCCGACCCTGCACCGGCTCGGCGGCGCCGACTGGACGAAGACGAAGGCCCGCGCCAAGAAGGCGGTCAAGGAGATCGCCGCGGACCTGATCAAGCTGTACAGCGCGCGCATGGCTGCCCCCGGACACACCTTCGGCGCGGACACCCCGTGGCAGCGGGAGCTGGAGGACGCCTTCCCGTACATGGAGACGCCCGACCAGCTCACCACCATCGCCGAGGTCAAGGAGGACATGGAGAAGTCGGTCCCCATGGACCGCCTGATCTGCGGCGACGTCGGCTACGGCAAGACGGAGATCGCGGTCCGCGCCGCCTTCAAGGCCGTCCAGGACGGCAAGCAGGTCGCCGTGCTCGTCCCGACGACCCTGCTGGTGCAGCAGCACTTCGGCACGTTCAGCGAGCGGTACTCGCAATTCCCGGTCAACGTCCGGGCGTTGAGCCGCTTCCAGACGGACACGGAGGCGAAGGCGACCCTGGAGGGCCTGCGCGAGGGCTCGGTGGACGTCGTCATCGGCACGCACCGGCTGTTCTCCTCCGAGACCAAGTTCAAGGACCTCGGCCTGGTCATCGTCGACGAGGAGCAGCGCTTCGGCGTCGAGCACAAGGAGCAGCTGAAGAAGCTGCGCGCGAACGTCGACGTCCTGACGATGTCCGCGACCCCCATCCCGCGCACCCTGGAGATGGCGGTCACCGGCATCCGCGAGATGTCGACGATCACCACCCCGCCGGAGGAGCGCCACCCGGTGCTGACCTTCGTCGGGCCGTACGAGGAGAAGCAGATCGGCGCGGCCATCCGCCGTGAACTCCTGCGCGAGGGCCAGGTCTTCTACATCCACAACCGTGTCGAGTCCATCGACCGGGCGGCGGCGCGGCTGCGCGAGATCGTGCCCGAGGCGCGGATCGCGACGGCCCACGGCCAGATGTCGGAGCAGGCGCTGGAGCAGGTCGTCGTCGACTTCTGGGAGAAGCGGTACGACGTGCTGGTGTCGACGACGATCGTCGAGTCCGGCATCGACATCTCCAACGCCAATACGCTCATCGTGGAGCGCGGCGACAACTTCGGCCTGTCCCAGCTGCACCAGCTGCGCGGGCGCGTGGGCCGTGGACGCGAGCGCGGCTACGCGTACTTCCTGTACCCGCCGGAGAAGCCGCTGACCGAGACCGCCCACGAGCGGCTCGCGACCATCGCCCAGCACACCGAGATGGGCGCGGGCATGTACGTCGCCATGAAGGACCTGGAGATCCGCGGCGCCGGAAACCTCCTGGGCGGCGAGCAGTCCGGGCATATCGCGGGCGTCGGCTTCGACCTGTACGTACGGATGGTCGGCGAGGCGGTGGCGGACTACCGGGCCTCCCTGGAGGGCGGTGTCGAGGAGGAGCCGCCGCTGGAGGTCAAGATCGAGCTGCCGGTGGACGCGCATGTCCCGCACGACTACGCGCCTGGCGAGCGGCTCAGGCTGCAGGCCTACCGGTCCATCGCCTCCGCCAACACGGAGGAGGACATCAAGTCCGTACGCGAGGAACTCGTCGACCGCTACGGCAAGTTGCCCGAGCCGGTGGAGAACCTGCTGCTGGTGGCCGGACTCCGGATGCTCGCGCGCGCGTGCGGCGTCGGCGAGATCGTCCTCCAGGGCAACAACATCCGCTTCGCGCCGGTGGAGTTGCGCGAGTCGCAGGAGCTGCGCGTCAAGCGCCTGTACCCGGGGACGGTCATCAAGCCGGCCGCCCACCAGCTGCTGGTGCCGCGCCCGAAGACCGCGAAGGTGGGCGGGAAGCCGCTGGTCGGGCGGGAGTTGCTCGGCTGGGTCGGGGAGTTCCTGGCGTCGATCCTGGGGTCGTAGGGCCGCAGGAGTGTGTGAAGGAGTGAGTAAAGCCGTCCGCGGGACGTGGGTGTCCGCGGACGGCCTGGTCTGCTGTCCTCCGTTGTCCTCCGTGAGTCTGGTGGCTACGGCTGTTCGGGCCTGTCGCGATCCATGCCCATGGCGCCTTCGGCCTTCTGCTGCGCCTGGTCGACCTGGCTCTCGTACTTGTTGCCCGTCTTCTCGTTGATCTTCTGTTCCGCGGTGTCGGAGGCGCCCTTGGCCTTCTCCTGCGCCGCCTTGTTGCTCTTGAACCTGTCGAAGATGCCCATCCAGATCTCCTTCCGGAGGTGACTCAGAACCGACGATACGCCCGACTTGAGGCGAATGCTCCTTTAGGGCCTCTATGGTCTGGACCTCTGGGCCGCTACCGTGGGACAACGTGAAACAACTCAGGGGTGGGGCGGCCGCCGCCGCCGTCATGCTCGGCATGGCACTACTGCTCGCGGGCTGCGAGAACGTCGATCTGCCCGAGGCCGACAGCGAGCCCGCCGGCTCCGACGGACCCTCCGGCTCCGGCTCCGGCACCAGCCCGTTCGACAACCCGGACGGAACGAAACCGGGCCTCGCGCCCCTCACTTCGGACGCCGACCGGGCCGAGGCGCGGGCGCTGATCGAGAAGGTGGCGACCAAGGGGCGCGGCCCGAAGACGGGCTACGACCGAGACGAGTTCGGCTATGCGTGGATGGACACGGCGGACGGGGTGCCGCTGGCCCGCAACGGCTGCGACACGCGCAACGACCTCCTCCAACGGGACGGCGAGGACATCCGTTTCCGCTCCGGCTCGGACTGCGTCGTCATCTCCATGACCCTGCACGACCCGTACACCGGGACGACCATCGAGTGGCGCAAGCAGAAGGCCACCGAGGTGCAGATCGACCACATGGTGCCGCTGTCCTACAGCTGGCAGATGGGCACCGCACGCTGGTCCGAGGACAAACGCGAGCAACTGGCGAACGACCCGCTCAACCTGATCCCGGCCCAGGGCCGCGCCAACAGCTCCAAGGGCGACTCAGGCCCCGCGTCCTGGCTCCCGCCGAACAAACGGATCCGCTGTTCCTACGTGGTCCGCTTCGCGCAGGTCTCCGTCAAGTACGAGCTGCCGGTGACGGCGCCCGACAAAGAAATGATGCTGCGCCAGTGCGGAGGCTGAACCTACGGTGACCGCATGGAGCTGAAGATATGGAGCCTCGCCGAGCGTCCCGAGGCGCGTGAGCGGATCGCCGAAATGCCGCACAGCTGGGCGGAGTTCGTCATCAACGACGCCGTGGGCGACGCGCACTATCCGCGCATCGCAGCCGAACTCCCCGAGTTCGTGCTGTTCGCCGAGGACGAGACGGGGGAGGTCGTCGCGCACGCCCATAGCGTGCCGTTCGCGCTCGCCGCCGAAGGGCGGGGGCACCTGCCCGCGCGCGGGTGGGACGAGGTGCTCGTGTGGGCCTTCAGCGATCTGCGCCGCGGGGTGCGGCCCGACACGGTCAGCGCCATCTCCGTCACCGTCGCCCCGCACGCCCAGGGGCGCGGACTGTCCGGCCGCATGCTGTCGGCGATGCGCGAGAACGCCCGCGCGCACGGCTTCGGCGAGGTCGTCGCCCCGGTCCGGCCCAGCGCCAAGCACCTCGAAGTGCGCACGCCCATCGAGGAGTACGCCCACCGCGTACGCCCCGACGGGCTCCCGCACGACCCCTGGCTGCGCGTCCACGCCCGCGCCGGCGCCGTCATCGACTCCATCGCCCCGGCGTCCATGACCGTCACCGGCTCGCTGGAGCAGTGGCGCGGCTGGACGGGCCTGCCCTTCGACACCGCCGGCGACATCGAGGTGCCGGGCGCCCTGGTGCCGGTGCGGTGCGAACCGGAGCAGGGGTACGCCGTATATGTCGAGCCCAACGTGTGGATGCGGCACGCGGTGTGAGGGTGCGGCTCTCGCCTGGAGGGGCGCAGGGACCGGCGCCCGGGCGGGCGTAAGGACCGGCGCCTGGGCGGGCGTAGGGACTGGTCGGTACGACAACGGTTCGGTACAACGCGGACCGGTTGTCGGTGTCGGCCTATACGCTCGAACCGAACAATCGCGCCACCGACGTCGCGCCCGCGCGAGGCGACGCCGACGGTCCCGTACGCCCCACTTCAGGCACCAGGAGCAGTCATGCATGGCCACGGCTACCCGCAGCCGGTGAAGCAGCCGCCCCCGACGCTGTGGCTGGTTCTGCTCCGTGTGGTGTTCGTGGCGCTCTCGATCATCAGCTTCGGCTTCCTCGCCTGGACGATGCTGCTGCGCCTGGCGGTCGTCACCCGCAGGCTGCGCGACTGGGTCCTGCTCGGAGTCCTGATCGCCGTCGACATCGTCGCGATCGGGCTGCTCGGCTCCGAGCCCGCCGAGGAGATCAACAGCCCGGCCGGCTACCTCGGGTTCTTCCTTCTGATGGGTTCGCTGATGGCGAGCGTCGCGTACTACCTCGTGGCCGAGATACGCCACTTCCAGCGGCTCCGCCAGGGCGCAGGTGCATACGGCGCGGGGCAGACGCCGATACCGGGGCAGGGCTACCCGCAGTCGGGGCCGACGCCGTACACCGCTACCGCCGCGCCGCAGACCCCGGCCGCCCCGCACTTCCCGCCCCCGATGCCCCCTGCCCCCGCGGACCGGACGCCGATACCCACCCCGCCGCAGCGCCCCGCCCCGGCCCGGATCGACCAGGTGCGCGCCGAACTCGACGAGCTCAGTGACTATCTGCGCAAGCACGACGGCAACCACGAGAGCGGACGGTGACCGTGGCGGCAGGACGCGTCGTCGCCGGCCGGTACGCCCTGTCCACCCTCGTCGGGCAGGGCGGCATGGGCCAGGTCTGGACGGCCTACGACCAGCGACTCGACCGGCGCGTGGCGGTCAAGCTGCTGCGCCCCGACAAGGTCGCGGGCCACGAGGCCGACGAACTGCGCCGCCGCTTCGAGCGCGAGTGCCGGGTGACCGCACAGGTCGACCACCCCGGCCTGGTGACGGTCCATGACGCGGGCACCGCGGGCGAGGAGCTGTTCCTCGTCATGCAGTACGTCGACGGCGTCGACCTCGCCGGTCATCTCGCCGAGCGCAACCCGTACCCGTGGCAGTGGGCTGTCGCGGTCGCCGCGCAGCTGTGCGCCGTGCTGAGCGCCGTGCACGCGGTGCCGATCGTCCACCGCGACCTCAAGCCGCGCAACGTGATGGTGAAGCAGGACGGCACGATCACCGTCCTCGACCTCGGCGTCGCCCACGTCATGGACACCGACACCACCCGCCTCACCCACACCGGCACCCCCATCGGCTCACCCGCCTACATGGCCCCCGAGCAGGCGATGGGCGGCGCGGTCGGCCCGTACACCGACCTGTACGCACTCGGCGTCGTGCTGCACGAACTCCTCAGCGGCGACGTTCCGTTCGCGGGCTCGACAGCGCTCGGCGTGCTGCACCGGCACCTGTACGAGCCCCCGGTGCCCGTGCGCCGCATCCGCCCCGAAGTCCCCGAGTCGCTCGAAACGCTCGTCCTGGGACTCCTCGCCAAGGACCCGCAGCACCGGCCCGCCTCCGCGCAGGAGGTGTACGAGCACCTCGCGCCGCTCCTGCCCGGGCGCGGGACACCCACCGCGGCGCCCCTCGACCCCAGACGCCCCTTCCTGCGCCCGCACGCCCCCTGGCCGGACCGCGCCCGCACCCCCGCGCCGCAGCCCGCCCCCGTCGTCCCGCCCGTCGCCGAGAAACCGGACGTCGCACGCGCCGTGGACGAGGTCAAGCGCCTCCTCGGCGAGGGCCGCATCACCCAGGCCGTCGACATCCTCGGCGCGATCCTGCCCGTCGCCGCCGAACAGCACGGCGAGCACTCCCCGGTCGTCCGCACCCTGCGCAAGCAGTACGCGGCCACGCTGATGGACGACGGCCAGTACCGGCGCGCACTGCCCGAACTCCGCCGCCTCGCCGACGAACGCGCCGCCGAGGCCGGCCAGGCCGACCCCCAGTCCCTGCGCTTCCGCTACGAGGCCGCCCAGTGCCTCGAACAGCTCGGTGAACCGGCGGCGGCACTCGCGGAGTACCGCACGCTCCTGCCGTACTACGAGAACCAGTACGTCGCCGGCGACCCCCACCTCTCCCACGACGTGCGCCGCCGCATCGGCCACCTCCTCCTCGCCCTCGGCGACCGCGGCGCCGCCCA
The DNA here is from genome assembly GCF_036014015.1 of Streptomyces sp. NBC_00457. NCBI lineage: Bacteria > Bacillati > Actinomycetota > Actinomycetes > Kitasatosporales > Streptomycetaceae > Streptomyces > Streptomyces sp. NBC_00457. The sequence goes on from NZ_CP107905.1 coordinate 6,426,989, forward strand.
CGACACCCTCGCCCGCCTCGTACTCGACGTGGAACGCCTGCACGGCCCCGGCCACCCACTCGCCACGGACATCCGCCGGACACTGCAGTGGCTGGGGCAGGTTCGCGGGTAGCCCGAGCCGTGTCCTACGAGGACGCTCCGGCGACCCCGGGGGCCACGAACCGCCGGTGCATGGGGGCGAACTCGTAGACGGGGTCGCCCTCGACGCCCAGCTTGCCCTTGATCACGGGCGCGAGCCGCTCCTCGACGAACCGCTCGAAGTGGTCCTCCGTACGCCACACGTCGAGCACGTGGAAGCCGTCCGCGGCATACCACGACACATGCAGGTCCAGGCCGTCCGCGGGCTCCTCCTCCCAGCGGACCTCGGAGCGAGCGGCCTCGTACACCTCGGGGGTGATCTCCGGCCAGCGCAGATTCAGGACGACGGACATGGGACTCCTCTGCCTCGGAGCACGGCGCGGTCGGCACCGGCTTTCACCTCGACGCTAGGCGGGTCCGGCAGACCCGGCCCTTCATCGAGGGCCGTACGTGCGACCCGACGGGGTTCCCAGGTGCCCGAAGTCCTGATGAATCGTTGGTCGAATGGGTTGGCCAGAGCTTGGCCACTGCCTAACATCGATCACCGCAAGACTTTGTGCACCGCCGCACAATCTCCTCGGGAGGCTTCCTTGCACCGCCGCCGTCGCACCGCGCTCCTCCTCTCCGCCGCGATCGTCGCCGCGGCCCCCCTTCTCACCGCATGCGGAAACGACGCGCACCCCGGCGCGGCAGCCGTCGTCGGTGGACAGCGGATCACCGTCTCCCAGCTGGAGAACAGGGTCAGCGAGGTACGCGAGGCCCAGCGTGCGGTCATCGCGGACGAGGCACAGTACGAGCAGGCCATCACCAAGACCGGCAGCCTCACCCGCGACACCCTGCACGGCATGGTCCTCGACCAGGTGCTGCACCGCGCCGCCCAGGACGCGGGCGTGACCGTCTCCCGCAAGGAGATCCAGGAAATGAGGGCCTCCCTGGAGGAACAGGCCGGCGGCGCCAAGGGACTGGAGACGACCTGGCTCCAGCAGTACGGCGTCCCCCCGGAGCGCCTCGACGAGAACCTCCGCCTCCAGCTGGAGGCCCAGAAACTCGCCGAGAACCTCGGCACGGACACCGGCCAGCCCGCCTTCTGGCAGGCGCTGTCCGAGGCCTCCGACAAACTGAACGTCGACCTCAACCCGCGCTACGGCGCCTGGGACGTCGAGAAGAGCAGCCGCGTCGACGCGAAGACCCCGTGGGTCCGGGAGGTCACGGCGACGGGGACGCGGGAGACGGCGTAACGGAGCGGCGGCAACCGCCCCCTGTGGACAACTCGGGGCACCGTCAGCGGGGTGCGTTACGTTCGGAGAGTGAACGCAACCAGCGCAGAAGCAGAACAGCCCCCCGGCCGCATCATCCTGCTCACCACCAGCCACCGCGTCGCGCCCGGACTGCTGTCCTGGTCCGCGTGGCAGACGCTGCACGGCGCCGACCGGGTGCTGTGCGCGGACGGCGCGCACCCGCAGCTGCCGTATCTGCGGGAGGCAGGCATATCGGTGGACGAGGCATCCCCGACCGCCGAGGAACTGGTCGACATCTGCGCCGGCGGGCGGACGGTGGTGGTCGTCGCCACGGGTGAGGGCGAACCGGCCCTGACGGACGGCCTCGCGCGGCTCGCGGGATCGGGCCGCTTCCACATGCCCGACCTGGAGCTGCTGCCCGCCTCGTACGACCTGCCGGGCGCCCGTCTCCTCGACCTCGTCCAGGTCATGGACCGGATCCGCAGCGAGTGCCCCTGGTCGTCGCAGCAGACCCACAAGGGCCTGGCGAAGTACGCGATCGAGGAGGCGTACGAACTCGTCGAGGCGATCGAGGACGGCGACGCCGATGAACTGCGCGAGGAGCTGGGGGACGTCCTGCTCCAGGTCGTCTTCCACGCCCGCATCGCCGAGGAGGACACCGACTCCCCCTACTCCATCGACGACGTGGCGGCCGGCATCGTCACCAAGCTCATCCACCGCCACCCGCACGTGTTCGGCGACGAGACGGCGACGACCCCCGAAGAGGTCAAGGAGCACTGGCTGCGCACCAAGGCGGCCGAGAAGCGGCGGACGTCGGTGACCGACGGCGTCCCCCTCGGCCAGCCCGGCCTCGCCCTCGCGGCGAAGCTGGCGTCGCGCGCGCGCACGGCAGGACTGGACGTGCCGCTGCCGAAAGCCGAGGGCGTCGGCTACGAGCTGCTGGCGCTCGCGTCCCGCGCCGAGGCCGACGGGGTCGACCCGGAGGCCGCGCTGCGGGCGGCGGCACGGGCTTACCGGGACGCGATCAAGGACGCGGAGGGCTGAGTTCGGTCAGACTGCGGTGAACTGCACGGGGAGATCGCGTAGGCCACGCATGATCAGGCCACCTCGCCAGCGCAGGTCGGTGGGGTCGGCCGCCAGCTGGAGATCGGGCAGGCGGCGCAACAGTGTCTCAAGAGCGGTACGACCTTCGAGGCGGGCCAGGGGTGCGCCGAGGCAGTAGTGGATTCCGTGGCCGTAACCGAGGTGAGGGTTGTCCGAGCGGGAGAGATCGAGTGTGTCGGGCTCGGCGAAACGCGCAGGGTCGCGGTCTGCGGCGGCAAGTACGACCAGCACTGGGTCACCGGTGGCGATGTGCTGGCCTCCGATGGTGAGAGATTCGGTCGCGAAGCGCCAGGTGGCCAGCTCCACGGGGCCGTCGTAGCGGAGTAGCTCTTCGATGCCGGTGTCGAGCAGCTCCTGCTCACCCCGCTTGATCGACTCCTGAAGCCGGGCCCGCTGCTCAGGATTGCGCAGAAGCGCGTACACGCCGTTGCCGATCAAATTGATGGTGGTCTCGAAGCCTGCGAAGAGCAGCACGAAGCACATCGCGGCAGCCTCGTTCTCGGTGAGGTGCTCGCCGTGGTCGGAGGCGCGGATGAGGCCTGAGATCAGGTCGTCGCCCAGGTCGTTGCGCTTACGGTGGATGAGTTCGGCGAGGTAGCCACGGATCTTCTTGACAGAGCGGGCGACGCCACCGCGTGGACCTCCTCCATGCCGGATCATCATCCCCGCCCAGTCGCGCAATTCGTCCTGGTCGTCGTGTGGGACGCCGAGAAGGTCGCAGATGGCGTAGATGGGGAGGGGGAAGGCGAAGTCGTGGATGAGGTCGGTCTCGCCCCGTGGCGCGAACCGGTCGATGAGGCCGTCCGTCAACTCCTGCACGCGAGGCGCGAATTCCGCTACACGGCGGGGGGTGAACGCCTTGGATACAAGACGCCGCAGCCGTGTGTGGTCCGGCGGATCGATGTTGAGCAGGTGAGTCATGAGATTGGCGCTGCGCTCGCCAGGGATACCAGTCTTGCTCTTCCCGGGTGCGTCCTCGGCGTGGTGGTCGGGATTCTTCGACAGCCGCCCGTCCGCGAGAGCTTGGCGCGCGTCTGCATAGCGGGTCACCAGCCATGCCTCGACCCCGCTGGGCAGTTCGGTCCGATGGACGGGGGCGTGCTCACGGAGCCAGGCATAGGCCGGGTAGGGGTCGGCGGCGAACTCCCAGCTGAAGAGTTCGGGGACGGCGTAAGGGGCGTTCACGCGATGACCGTATCGGGAACCGGGCAATGGACGCGTGGGCGTTGAATTTCACCTGTTCCGCAGTGCTATGTCCTGCCAAGCGTTAGATTCCCGATAACGCAAGAGGCCCCAGAGCTGTCCAGAGCTCCGGGGCCTTGCCAGCCGTGAAGGGGCTGACGTGTTCAACGCTATCGGTATGTCCATGCCCGCGGCCAACCGCGGATCGAAGCCCACGCGCGCCGTTCGAGCAGCTTTGATGCTGCGAGTCTCCACGTATGAGCAGGCCCAGGGGTACGGGCTTGATGTCCAGGAGAGCGAAGGGCGTGCCTACATCAGTAACCAGCCTGGATGGACTCTGTCCCCTGAGTTGATCTTCAAGGATGCTGGAGTGTCGGGGGCGATCATCGAGCGTCCCGGCATGTTGCGACTCGAACAGGCGGCCAGGCAAGGTCTCGTCGACGTGATCGTGGTCCACAACTTCGACCGCATCGGTCGTACGGGCCGGGCATTCTGGACCTGGATCTGGGCCATGGAGGACCTCGGCGTCAGCTTCGCGTCAGTCACTCAGGACATCGACACCACCACGTCGTCCGGCCGACAGCAACTGCAGTTCCACGCTCTGATGGCCGAGACCGAGTGGAAGATCATCTGCGAGCGCACGCAGGGCGGCCGTCAGCGCAAGGCCCTTGAAGGCGGCTGGGTCGGTGGCCCGCCGCCGTGGGGGTATGTCATCGAGCAGGTCGGCAAGCGTGGGTCCGCGCTCGCCATCAGCGAGGGCGAAGCGAAGGTCGTCCGCCAAGCCGTGAGTCTCATCGTGGATGAGGAGATGAACGTCTCAGAGGCGGCTCGGGAGTTGAACGCCCTGGGGTATCTCACGCGCGGCGGTCGACTGTGGACTGCTGCCAATCTTCATCGGCGCCTCAGGAGCCCTGCTCTTCTCAGCGGGGAGGTCGTCTTCCGAAACCCCGCAGGCAGCGGGAGGAACCGCACCGCATTGGATCAGGAGGGAGTCCCTCTGTATGGAGACACTGTGGCCATCCGAGTTCCCCGCATCATCACCCAGGAGAGAGCCGACGCTCTTGCGAAGGCAATGCTGGTGAACAGCCACTCCTCGCATGCACCTGCCGGGTACTACCCGCTGACCGGCCGGATCGTCGGCTCCTGCGGACGCCGTTACGTCGGCAACTATCGCAAAACCAACGACACTCGCTACTACCGATGCGGCGGCAGTAACAACGGCAACGGGAAGAAGGCGAGTTGCTCGGACCCTCACCTGACCGCCGACGATATCGAGGCCGCGGTGTGGAGGGAGGTGCTGACGCTGCTGGCCGAGCCGGAGGTGCTTGCGTCACTGTCGGGGTGCAGCCCGCAGGTCCGTCCCGGGGACATCCGCAAGCAGAGGGAGCGCGTTGCCCACTTCGAGAATTCGCTCAAGGAGAAGGAGGAGGCCGCTGCACGTGCCGCAGCCGATCTGGCCCGTGTCCCCGACCTTGACCAGCCAGTGAAGGACGCGGTCATGCGACAGCTAGCAGAGGACGTACGGAGCGCAAGGGAACTGCTCGCCAGGGGCAGGGAGGTGCTCGCGGAACAGGAGGAGGCGGCGCTGCGTGCCGGGGACCTCTCGGGTCTCATGCTGACTGTGAAGGGGAAGCCTCGGGACTTGGCTCTCTCCGAGATGGGGCAGGTGATCGACCGTCTGGACATCACGGTGAAGCCGCTCGGAGAGGTTCGGAAGCGTTCCGGGCTCAAGTGCAGGGTGACCGAATGGCGCGCGCGGACCGGGACCCTGGTTCCCAGCGAAGTGCTGGAGTTGGAGTGGCCGGCGGTCGAGGAGCTGATGGCGACCTATTTCCGGCGTCGTCAGTTTGCGCGCGGCGCCGTGGACATCCGGACTCAAGTGAACGGGGCCCTCCATCGGTTGCGCAGCGGCTGCCTTTGGGACCAGCTTCCCGAGCCGTACGGGCCGTGGGCGCTCGCCAAGGACAGGCAGAACACATGGTTCGCAAAAGGATTTTGGCCGGTCCTCGTGAACCATCTGAACCTCCGTGGCGGAGGCACACCGGTCCAACGTGAGCCGCTTGTCCCGCCGTTTGAGATCACGGGGCGCGTCTCTTCGAAAGCAGCCAAAGGCGACAGACCCTCATGTCTGTGATCTTCACGTGATCTACGCGGCATTAACTTGTGACAAGTGAGGGCCTGCCTATACGTTCACGGATCAGCGCGGCCCCCCAGCCTCACCCGCCGCGCCGGTCCCTGCTGTCTCGCGAAAGGCACCCGCATGCTCTCCGGGAACGGTCGTCACCGTCGCCCCCGTCAGGCCCCGGCCCTGCTCGTCGCGGCCGGAGTGACCGGCTCCGCCATCGCCATCCCCCTCCTCGGTGCGAGCGGCGCGAGCGCGGCCGATGGCAGCACCTGGGACAAGGTCGCGGAGTGCGAGAGCGGCGGCGCCTGGAGCGCCGACAGCGGCAACGGGTTCTTCGGCGGGCTGCAGTTGACCCAGGAGGACTGGGAGCGGTACGGCGGCCTCGACTACGCCCCGAGCGCCGACCAGGCCAGCCGTTCCCAGCAGATAGCCGTCGCCGAGAAGATCCTCGCGGACCAGGGCGCCGGCGCGTGGCCCGCCTGCGGACTGCTCCACGGTCTCGGCGAGGACTCCCGCTCGGCGAACGTCGACACGGGCCTGCCGGGCGAGGCGTCGGCCGAACCGTCCACGTCGCCCGACACTTCCTCCGGCTCCGCCGAATCGTCCGACTCGTCCGGCTCCTCCGACTCACCCGGTTTGTTCGACTCGCCTGAGTCGTCCTCGTCTTCAGAGTCTTCGGAGTCGTCCCCCTCGGCTTCCCCTTCCTCGTCCTCCCCTTCGCCGTCCTCCCCGTCTCCGTCCGACGAGCCGTCGGATGCGGCGGACAACTCGGCCAAGTCAGACACATTCGTCGAATCCAGCCCGAGTGCCTCACAGGATTCCGCCAGCCCCTCCACGGGTTCCACTGAGGGTGACGATACGGACAAGTACGTTCAGAGCGGCGGTTCTTCGTACCTTACGGACACCGGCCCCGGCGCCGGAACCGGCAAGCATCGGGGTGCCAGTGCGGACGAGGAGGGTTACAGCGTCCGCGCCGGGGACACTCTCGCGACCATCGCCGACTCCCTTGAGGTGAGCGGCGGATGGCGTGCGCTCTACGCCGAGAACAAGGGAACCGTCGGTACCGACCCGGACCTCATCATCCCCGGTCAGACCCTCGAAGTCGGTGTCGAAACGGTCGAAAACCAGCGGTAGTTGAGGCACGGTTTCACGCTGAATGTCCGGTTCGGCGAAAGTGTGGGATGAGTCTCAGAAGCCCTGATCGTCTTTGAAATTCCGCGGATCGCGTGTCTACGGTCATCACCGCTCGCCAACACGAGCCCCGGCTGCCACAACGCCGAATCCTGCCAGTGGCCGCACGGGAACAGTCGTCGCTTAACAGCGCCGTAGGCAGGAGCGGGGGACCCAAGGTAAGCGCCGCGCCGGTCAGTTGACCGAGCGGCTTGGGGTGAAGCCGTGCCCCGTACGGGACGAGAGCCTCGTACGAGACATGGCCGGGCAACTCAACCGGCCCGAACCCGACAGCTCACCTCGCAGGCGTCGGTGAGGGGATCAACCATGCTGTTTTCCGGCAAGGGCAAGCACCGCCGTCCGTCCAAGGCCACTCGCGCCATCGCCATCGCCGGTGTCACCGGTGCCGCCGTCGCCGCCCCGCTGATGGCGGCCGGCAACGCCTCCGCCGCCACCGCCTCCGAGTGGGACGCCGTCGCCCAGTGCGAGTCCGGCGGCAACTGGTCCATCAACACCGGCAACGGCTACTACGGCGGTCTGCAGTTCTCCGCCTCCACCTGGGCCGCGTACGGCGGCACGCAGTACGCCTCCACCGCGAACCAGGCCTCCAAGGCCCAGCAGATCGAGATAGCCGAGAAGGTCCTCGCGGGCCAGGGCAAGGGTGCCTGGCCGAACTGCGGCACCGGCCTGTCGAGCGCCTCGTACAACGGCTCCTCGTCGAGCGGTTCCTCGTCGAACCAGAGCAGCGAGAGCAGCACGCGCTCCAGCGAGGAGCAGTCGGCCTCCCGCTCCGCCGAGCGCCCCGCGCCCGAGCAGAGCACCAAGAAGACCGTCACCACCCCGACCGGCAAGAAGGTCGAGAAGGGCGACGGCGAGTACAAGGTCGTCAAGGGCGACACCCTCAGCACCATCGCCGAGGAGCACGACGTCAAGGGCGGCTGGGCGAAGGTGTTCGAGCTCAACAAGGACATCGTCTCGGACGCCGACCTCATCTACCCGGGTCAGCAGCTGCACCTCAAGTGATCTTGCCTCCGCAGGCAGAACACAGTTGAACCACACCTCCCTCACATCCGTGGTCCTCATAGTGAAGGCCTCGTGAGGGCCCCCGTCCCCACGGGCTCCCCGCCCCGGTGCGTCATCCCCCGTACGCACCGGGGCGGGGCTTTTTTCTGCCCCACTTTTTGTTCCGTTCAGAAACAATTTGCTCTCGGTTCTGTCCATCGGGTGGGTGACCCGGTGGCCGATCGCCCGGAGCCGGTTAGGCTCATCCCGCAGAGCCGCTGCGGTCCTGCCAATCCGCGTCACATCACGAAGGAGATGCTCGTGCCGTCCATCGACGTCGTCGTAGCCCGGGAAATCCTGGACTCCCGAGGCAACCCCACGGTCGAGGTCGAGGTCGGCCTCGACGACGGCAGCACGGGTCGTGCCGCCGTTCCGTCCGGTGCGTCCACCGGCGCCTTCGAGGCCATCGAGCTGCGTGACGGCGACCCCAACCGCTACATGGGCAAGGGTGTCGAGAAGGCCGTCCTCGCCGTCATCGAGCAGATCGGCCCGGAGCTGGTCGGCTACGACGCCACCGAGCAGCGCCTGATCGACCAGGCGATGTTCGACCTGGACGCCACCGACAACAAGGGCTCGCTCGGCGCCAACGCCATCCTCGGCGTCTCGCTCGCCGTCGCCCACGCCGCTTCCGAGGCCAGCGACCTCCCGCTCTTCCGCTACCTGGGCGGCCCGAACGCGCACCTGCTGCCGGTGCCGATGATGAACATCCTGAACGGCGGCTCGCACGCCGACTCCAACGTGGACATCCAGGAGTTCATGATCGCCCCGATCGGCGCGGAGACCTTCTCCGAGGCCCTGCGCTGGGGCGCCGAGGTCTACCACACCCTCAAGAAGGTGCTGAAGACCAAGGGCCTGTCCACCGGCCTCGGCGACGAGGGCGGCTTCGCCCCGAACCTGGAGTCCAACCGCGCCGCGCTCGACCTCATCATCGAGGCCATCAAGCAGGCCGGTTACGTCCCCGGCGAGCAGATCGCGCTCGCGCTCGACGTCGCCGCGTCCGAGTTCTACAAGGACGGCGTCTACGAGTTCGAGGGCAAGTCCCGCTCGGCCGCCGAGATGACGGAGTACTACGAGGAGCTCGTCTCCGCGTACCCGCTCGTCTCCATCGAGGACCCGCTGTACGAGGACGACTGGGCCGGCTGGAACGTCATCACCGAGAAGCTGGGCGACAAGGTCCAGATCGTCGGCGACGACCTCTTCGTCACCAACCCGGAGCGCCTGGCCCGCGGTATCGAGGAGGGCTCCGCGAACGCCCTGCTGGTCAAGGTCAACCAGATCGGCTCGCTGACGGAGACCCTGGACGCCGTCGAGATGGCCCAGCGCAACGGCTTCAAGTGCATGATGTCCCACCGCTCCGGCGAGACCGAGGACGTCACCATCGCCGACCTCGCCGTCGCCGTGAACTGCGGTCAGATCAAGACCGGCGCCCCGGCCCGCTCGGACCGCGTCGCCAAGTACAACCAGCTGCTGCGCATCGAGGAGATCCTCGACGACGCGGCGGTGTACGCCGGTCGTAGCGCCTTCCCGCGCTTCAAGGACTGACACAGGCCTTAGAGCAGCGTCGTACGTACGTCCCCGTACTCGGTCCCGTACCGTGTGCGGGGACGTACGCACGTATGAAGGGGAGGCGGGTCATGGCGGTCAAGGACCGGGACCGATTCTCCACCGCGACCAGGATCCGGCTGCTCGGCGAGCAGACGGCGGCCCGTGTCTACCGGTCCCAGACCAAACGCCAGGCCCGCCGCTCCCGGCTGACCGGCCGCGCGGCGCTGCTGGCACTCGTCCTGTGCTCGCTGGTCGTGGCTCTCGCCTATCCGATAAGGCAGTACGTCTCCCAGCGCGCCGAGATCGCCGACCTGCAGCGGCAGAAGCAGCAGGCCCAGCAGCGGGTCGAGCAGCTGCGGGACGTCAAGGCGCGCTGGCAGGACGACGCGTACGCCCAGCAGCAGATCCGGCGGCGGCTGCACTATGTGATGCCGGGGGAGACCGGGTTCATCGTGGTCGACCCGCACGCGGCGAAGCAGTCGCGCGCCGACACCGGGGCGGCGGACCGCCCCTGGTACCTGAACGTCTGGGACGGGGTCGACAAGTCCGACGCCTCCGTCCAGTGAACTGACAGAGAGAATGTCGTACGAGGATGCAAACGCCCCCGCCGTCCACTCCGCGCACCGAGCCCACCGACGCGGACGTCGAGGCCTTCAAGCAGCAGCTCGGGCGTCCGCCGCGCGGGCTGCGTGCCATCGCGCACCGGTGCCCGTGCGGGCAGCCGGACGTCGTGGAGACGGCGCCGCGACTGCCCGACGGGACGCCCTTCCCGACGCTGTACTACCTGACGTGCCCCAAGGCCGCGTCGGCGATCGGCACGCTCGAGGCGAACGGCGTCATGAAGGAGATGACGGCGCGTCTGGAGACCGAGCCGGAGCTGGCCGCGGCGTATCGCTCCGCGCACGAGGACTACATCCGGCGCCGGGACGAGATCGATGAGCTGAAGGGCTTTCCGAGCGCGGGCGGGATGCCGGACCGGGTGAAGTGTCTGCATGTGCTCGTCGCGCACTCGCTGGCCGCGGGGCCCGGTGTCAATCCGCTCGGCGACGAGGCGCTCGCGATGCTGCCGGAGTGGTGGCGCAAGGGGGCGTGTGTGACGGCGCCGAAGGAGGACGAGCAGTGACCCGCGTCGCCGCCATCGACTGCGGTACCAACTCCATCCGGCTTCTCGTGGCCGACGTGGACCCTCAGAGCGGTCAACTCGTCGATCTGGACCGGCGTATGACGATCGTGCGGCTCGGGCAGGGGGTGGACCGGACCGGGCGGCTTGCGCCGGAGGCGTTGGAGCGGACGTTCGCGGCGTGCCGGGAGTACGCGGCGATCATCAAGGAGCACGGGGCGGAGCGGCTGCGGTTCGTGGCCACCTCGGCTTCCCGGGACGCCGAGAACCGGGACGAGTTCGTGCGGGGGGTGCTGGACATTCTCGGGGTGGAGCCCGAGGTGATCTCCGGTGACCTGGAGGCGGAGTTCTCGTTCACGGGGGCGACGAAGGAGCTGGCGGGGAGCGATCACCTCGACAAGCCGTACCTCGTGGTGGACATCGGGGGCGGTTCCACCGAGTTCGTGGTGGGGGAGGAGCATGTGCGTGCCGCGCGTTCCGTGGACGTCGGCTGTGTGCGGATGACGGAGCGGCACCTCGTACGCGACGGCGTCGTGTCCGACCCGCCCGGTGACGAGCAGATCGCCGCGATGCGCGCCGACATCGACGCCGCCCTCGACCTCGCCGAGGAGACGGTTCCGCTGCGCGAGGCGCGCACGCTGGTCGGACTGGCCGGATCGGTCACCACGGTCTCCGCCATCGCGCAGGACCTGCCCGAGTACGACCCCGTTGCCATCCACCACTCCCGGGTCTCGCACGACCGGGTCTGGGAGATCACCGAACGGCTCCTGCACTCCACCCACGCCGAGCGCGCGGCCATCCCCTCCATGCACCCGGGGCGCGTGGACGTGATCGGTGCGGGCGCCCTCGTACTCCTCTCGATCATGGAGCGGATCGGCGCCGAGGAGGTCGTCGTGAGCGAGCACGACATCCTCGACGGCATCGCGTTCAAGGTGGCAGAAGACCCCGGCCCCTCGTAGAGAGGAACCGGGGCCTTCGCCGCAGCCCGTGCGGGCAGTCCGTCAGTTTCCGTCAGTTGCAGAGCAGGACGATGAGGCCGCTGCACCCCCCATCGTCGCCATGGCCGCCACCCTTGGCCGGAGTGGCCTTTACGGCGGCGTGAGTGGCGGGTGCCGCGGCGGCGGACGCGGTCGTCACCGCGCCCATCGCAAGAGCGATACCCAGGACCGCGCTGACAGCGCCTATTCGCGAGATGGCCTTCGTGGCCAGCAGTGAAGTGCTCATGCGGGCACGCTATGCACACTTCTGTCCAATATCGCGCGGAGCGTGGCTGACGGGTGAACGACACGCACCGGTGGCCTAGCTCTCGTTTATTACTCATCGGTAGCCAACGGCTGAGCAGGCCGGATAACGTATGAGCGCATCCGAGGGGGCGTGACACGCCGCTCCGCGACACCCCGCCGGAAAAGTTCGTGAAGTTCTTCACAAGGAATTCTGCCCTGTTGAGCGACGAACAGACTCCGGTTGGTCCTTGCGGGGGGTGGGAGGGTCTGTGGGCGTGCTCAGGAGTGCGTGACGGAGACGTTGCGCGAGGGTGTCGCGGAGGGTGTTTCGAGGGGCTCACGCGGGGCCCGGCGGAACAGAGAGGCAGCTCACGCGGCATTGACAACGGGTCGACCGGTACGGTGGTTCCCCCTCGCCGGCATGACCTGTTTCACGCGGGCCGCGCAGAATAACACACCCCCTGCAGGAGCTTGTGAAGGGGCGCACGAGCCACCCCCCTGGGGCAGGTGGATACTCGATGGCATGAGCACCACGGAGCGTCCCAGGATCCTCGTAGTAGGCGGTGGGTACGTAGGCCTGTACGCAGCTCGGCGCATTCAGAAGAAGATGCGCTACGGCGAGGCGACCGTCACGGTCGTCGACCCCCGGTCGTACATGACCTACCAGCCCTTCCTCCCCGAAACCGCCGCCGGCAACATCTCCCCTCGCCACGTCGTCGTCCCGCTGCGACGCGTGCTGCCCAAGGCGGAGGTCCTCACCGGCCGGGTCACCACCATCGACCAGGACCGCAAGGTCGCCACCGTCGCCCCGCTGGTCGGCGAGGCGTACGAGCTGCCCTTCGACTACCTGGTCGTCGCGCTCGGCGCGGTCTCCCGCACCTTCCCGATCCCCGGCCTCGCCGAGCAGGGCATCGGTATGAAGGGCATCGAGGAGGCCATCGGCCTGCGCAACCACGTGCTGGAGCAGCTCGACAAGGCCGCCTCCACCACCGACGAGGAGATCCGCCGCAAGGCGCTCACCTTCGTCTTCATCGGCGGTGGCTTCGCGGGCGCGGAGACCATCGGCGAGGTCGAGGACATGGCCCGCGACGCGGCCAAGTACTACGCCAACGTCTCGCGCGAGGACATGCGGTTCATCCTCGTCGACGCCGCCGACAAGATCCTTCCCGAGGTCGGCCCCAAGCTCGGCCAGTACGGCAAGGAGCACCTGGAGGCCCGCGGGGTCGAGGTCTACCTCTCCACCTCCATGGACTCCTGCATCGACGGCCACGTGGTGCTGAAGAACGGCCTCGAGGTCGACTCCAGCACCATCGTGTGGACCGCCGGCGTCAAGCCCAACCCGGTCCTGTCCCGCTATGGCCTGCCGCTCGGCCCCCGCGGTCACGTCGACTGCGAGCCGACCCTCCAGGTCGCGGGCACGGACTACATCTGGGCCGCCGGCGACAACGCCCAGGTCCCGGACCTCGTCGGCCGCAAGGCCGGCAACCCCAACGCCTGGTGCCCGCCGAACGCCCAGCACGCGCTGCGCCAGGCCAAGGTGCTCGGCGACAACGTGATCTCCGGTATGCGGGGCTTCCCGCAGAAGGACTACGCCCACGCCAACAAGGGCGCGGTGGCCGGGCTCGGCCTCCACAAGGGCGTCGCGATGATCGTCATGGGCAAGATGAAGATCAAGCTCAAGGGCCGGCTCGCCTGGTACATGCACCGCGGCTACCACGGTCTGGCCATGCCGACCTGGAACCGCAAGGTCCGTGTCTTCGCCGACTGGACCCTCGGCATGTTCCTCAAGCGCGAGGTCGTCTCCCTCGGCGCGATGGAGCACCCGCGCGAGGAGTTCTACGAGGCGGCGAAGCCCGCGCCGGCGCCCGCGGCGGCGAAGTCGAAGAAGACCGAGGAGAAGGCCAAGGCCTCCTGACCTGCTCCGGTCGCTGAACGAGCCGAAGGGCCTCCCGCCATCCGTGGTGCGGGAGGCCCTTCGGCGTTGTAGCTGTCGGCTACAGCTGTTTTGCCCAGTTGTAACGCTCTTGGGGGACTGCGCAGTCCCCCTGTTTTTGTTTACGTGGTGTGGGGACATTCCGGGATCCCCGTCACGGAGGTGTGCGCCATGCCAGACGCCGCACAGCGGCTGAAGAGCCTCGTCGAACAGTTGCTGGGGGTACCGCTCCCGGTGCGCATCCGCGCCTGGGACGGTTCGCAGGCGGGGCCGCCGGGTGCGCCGACCCTCGTCGTACGCAATCGCCGTGCCGTGCGCCGGCTGCTGTGGAAGCCGGGCGAACTGGGCCTCGCCCGCGCCTGGGTCGCCGGTGACCTGGACATCGACGGCGACCTCTACACCGCCCTCGACCTGATGTCCGGGTTCATCTGGGAGCGCGGGGAGGACGACCGGACCCTCGTCCAGGCGCTGCGCGACCCCGAGGTGCGGGCCGCCGTACGCGGACTGGTGAAGCTCGGCGGGCCCGCGCTGCCGCCCGCCCCGCCCCGCGAGGAGGTCCGCCGCGGCCCTGCCCACCTCCACACCAAGCGCAGCGACAGACGCGCCATCAGCCACCACTACGACGTCGGCAACGACTTCTACGAGATCGTCCTCGGCCCGTCCATGGTCTACTCGTGCGCCTACTGGGAGGACGCCGGGACGCTGGAGGACGCCCAGCGCGACAAGCTCGAACTCATCTGCCGAAAGCTCGCCCTGACGCCCGGTCAGCGGCTGCTCGACGTCGGCTGCGGCTGGGGCTCCATGGCCATCCACGCCGCCCGCGAGCACGGCGTGAGCGTCGTCGGCATCACCCTGTCCCACGAGCAGGCCGCGTACGCCCGTAAGCGCGTCGCGGGCGAGGGGCTGACGGACAAGGTGGAGATCCGGGTGCAGGACTACCGGGACGTCGCCGACGGGCCGTACGACGCGATCTCCTCCATCGGCATGGCCGAACACGTCGGCTCCGCCCGCTACCTGGAGTACGCCCGCACCCTGTACGCCCTGCTCAAGCCCGGCGGACGGCTGCTCAACCACCAGATCGCCCGCCGCCCGCAGCGCGACGAATCGACGTACAGCGTGGACGATTTCATCGACTCCTACGTCTTCCCCGACGGCGAACTCGCCCCCGTCGGCGCCACGGTGACCCAGCTGGAGCGTGCGCGGTTCGAGGTGCGGGACGTCGAGGCGATCCGCGAGCACTACGCCCTCACCCTGCGCCGCTGGGTCGCCAATCTGCAGGCCGACTGGGCCCATGCCGTACGGCTCACCAGCCCCGGCCGCGCCCGCGTCTGGCTCCTGTACATGGCGGCCTGCGCGCTCGCCTTCGAGCACAACCGCATCGGCGTCAACCAGGTGCTGGCCGTCCGCACACCCGCGTCGGGTGACTCGGGGATGCCGTTGCGCTCCCGCATCTGGGCCTGAAACGCCAAGGGCCCCGCTCCCTCCCGGGAACGGGGCCCTTGTGCCAGGGGGTGTTCTGACACCCCCAGTACGGCTATTCCGTCTTGATCGCGTTGAGCATGTTCAGCCTCGCGGCGTTGCGGGCCGGCCACAGTGCGGCCAGGACGCCCACCAGTGCGGCCAGCACCAGGAAGATCCCGATCCGGTCCCAGGGCAGGACCAGCGCGTAGCCCGGGATCTCGCTCTTGATGGTCTCGCCGATCGCCCAGCCGAGGAACGAACCGAGACCGATGCCGACCACCGCGCCGAACACCGAGATGACCACGGCCTCGAGCCGGACCATCCGCTTCACCCGGCGCCGGTCGAGACCGATCGCCCGCAGCATGCCGATCTCCTGCTGCCGTTCGAAGACCGACATGGCGAGCGTGTTGACGACGCCCAGCACGGCGATGATCAGGGCCATCGCCAGCAGGCCGTACATGATGTTCAGCATCGTGTTGATGGCGCCGCCGAACTCGTTGCGGATGTCCTGCTTGTCCATGACCGTGATCGCGGGGTTGTCGCCCAGCGCGTCGATGAGGACCTTCTCGTTCGCCGAGGTCTGGCCGCCGTCGACCTTCACGAAGATCTGCGGGATGTACGGCCTCACCTCGTGCGGGTTCACGATCTTGGTGTCGATGAGCACGGGGGAGAGGAACTCGCTGTCCTTGTAGACGGCGCCGACCGTCAGCGTGGCCTTCTCCTGGTCGTCGAAGATGACGTCGACGCGGTCGCCGGTCTTCCAGCCCTTGCCCTTGGCCGTCTTCTCGGCGACCGCGATCTGGCCCTTGGCGAGCGAGTCGATGTCGCCGTTGACGACATCGACGTTCAGGACGTGCTGGATGGCGCCCGGTGTGACCGCCGAAGCGGACACGTAGTCCCCGTCGCCAGCGACCTCGAGGCCGACATCCTGCTGCGGCGAGACCGCCGAGACGCCCTTGGCCTTCTCCAGCGCCGTCAGTGCGGACTGGTCGAGGTCCCCGCCGTTCGCCATCGAGACCATGTAGTCGGCCTTGATGTTGTCCGTGGTCATCTTGTCGATGGCCGTGCCGACCGTGATACCGAGCACCGACAGGCCGGTCACCAGCGTCAGTCCGATCGCCAGCGCGGAGGCGGTGGCTCCGGTGCGGCGCGGATTGCGGACTGCGTTCTGGCCGGCCAGCTTGCCGGACACCCCGAACGGGCCGACCAGCAGCGGACGGACGAGCGCGATCACGGGCCGGGACAGCAGCGGGATCAGGATGATCACACCGACCAGTGCGAAGAACGCGCCCACCGCGATGTACATCCGGCCGTCGCTGCCACCGGTCGAGGCACCCGCCACGATCGCGGCCGCGCCGAGGCCGGTGATGGCCGTACCGATGGAGTTGCGCACCACCAGCGACTTGGTCGTCGCCACCGCGTGGACGCTGCTCATGGCCGCCACCGGCGGGATCTTCGCGGCCCGACGGCCGGGCAGCCAGGCGGCGAACATCGTGATCAGCACACCGACGCCGATCGCGGCGAGCACCGGCGTGGCGGACAGGATCAGCGGGCCGTCCGGAGTCTTCATCTCGAACGCGGCCATTCCGGACCGCAGACCGACCGCGAGACCGACGCCCAGGACGAAGCCGATCACCGAGGCGACCAGGCCGACCACCGCGGCCTCGGCGAGCACCGAGCGGGTGATCTGCTTGCGCGACGCGCCGACGGCGCGCATCAGGGCGATCTCCTTCGTGCGCTGGGCGACCAGCATCGTGAAGGTGTTGGAGATCAGGAAGATCCCGACGAAGAGCGCGATGCCCGCGAAGCCGAGCAGGATCTGCTTGAGCGAGCCCAGCCCCTGCTCGATGTCCTTGGCCTGCTGGTCCGCGAGCGCCTGACCGGTCTGCGCCTCGGCCGTGTCGGGCAGCAGCGGCTTGACCGCGCCCAGGATCTTCGCGTCGTCCGCGCCGGGGGCGGCGGTGACGATGGCGCTCTCGAAGTAGCCCGGCTTGAGGTACTGCTTCTGGGCGACGGCGGTGTCGAACAGGACGAGGCTGCCGCCGGCGTTCACCGCGCCGTCCTCGGTGGTGAACACACCGCTGAGGGTGAACTCCTGTACCGGTCCGTTGGTGGCGACCCGGACCCGGTCGCCGACCTGGTACTCGCCCTTGGCCGCGGACTCCTTGTCCAGGGCGATCTGATCGTCCTTCACCGGGCCGGAGCCGTCGGTGAACGTGTAGGCGGGGTCCTTGCCGTCCTTGCCGGGGGCGAAGTTGGACCCCTTGTTGGACCAGCCGACGCCGATCAGCTTCCCGTCGGGGTCGGCGACCCCGGCGAAGCCTTCGACGCGGCCGGACACGGTGGCGGCGCCGTCCACCGCGGAGATCTTGTCGAGCGTCTTCCGGGAGAGGCCGGGCTCTTCCTTGGCGTCGTCGGTGTTGGCGTACGAGGTGATGGAGACGGCGACGTCGTCGTAGCTCTTCGCCGACTGGTTGCGGAAGGCGTTGGACAGGGTGTCGGCGAAGACCAGGGTGCCGGAGACGAACGCGACGCCGAGCATCACGGCGAGCACGGTCATCAACAGCCGGGCCTTGTGCGCGAATACGTTGCGCAGGGCGGTGCGGAACATCAGCTGGTGCGGCCCTTCGCGTCGAACTGCTTCATGAAGTCGAGCACGTTGTCCGCGGTCGGCCGGTACATCTCGTCGACGATCCGGCCGTCGGCGAGGAAGACCACCCGGTCCGCGTACGCGGCGGCCACCGGGTCGTGCGTGACCATCACGACCGTCTGCCCCAACTCCCGTACGGAGTTGCGCAGAAAGCCCAGCACCTCGGCGCCGGAGCGCGAGTCGAGGTTTCCGGTCGGCTCGTCGCCGAAGATGATCTCGGGCCGGGAGGCGAGCGCGCGGGCGACCGCGACGCGCTGCTGCTGGCCGCCGGAGAGCTGGGCGGGGCGGTGGCTCAGCCGGTCCCTCAGACCCACCATCTCGATCACGTTGTTCAGCCACTGCTTGTCCGGCTTGCGGCCGGCGATGTCCATGGGCAGCGTGATGTTCTCCAGCGCCGTCAGCGTCGGCAGCAGGTTGAACGCCTGGAAGATGAAGCCGATCTTGTCCCGGCGCAGCTTCGTCAGCTGCTTGTCCTTCAGGGAGCCCAGCTCGGTCTCACCGATGCGCACGGAACCGGAGGAGAAGGTGTCGAGGCCGGCCACGCAGTGCATCAGCGTGGACTTGCCGGACCCGGACGGACCCATGATCGCGGTGAACTCGGCCTGACGGAACTCGACGGAGACCCGGTCGAGGGCGACCACCTGGGTCTCGCCCTGTCCGTAGATCTTCGACAGATCCGTGGCGCGCGCGGCCACGGCGGTGGCGCGGCCGGCGATGGATGCGGTGGTCACGAGTAGGCACTCCTGAGGACGACGGTGATGTTCTGGGGACGTCATCCATCGTCCCGGCCGTCCCTCGCCGTGTAGTCACCCGCTGTTCTGGTTCCGGGGGGCGACTTCGGTCGGACCGCGCGCGGTTGTGTCATACCTGGGGATGACCCTCGACCTGTCAAGAACAGGTGGAGCCCCCTCGTTCGGACGGTGAAATTCCGTCATTCCGTATACGCCGCCCGGTGCCGCACGAAAGGCTGGTGGCAAGTGCGGATGGCCCGTTCCAAGTGCTGATGCACCCTCAGGCGTCAATAAAATAAGACAACATCGGTTCGCCCGTCCGCTGTTCGAGGGATGCGCCCCGATAGGCTCGGAACCTCGATGCGGAGCCCATGGCCTGCCCGGATGGTGGAATGCAGACACGGCGAGCTTAAACCTCGCTGCCCCTCGCGGGCGTACCGGTTCAAGTCCGGTTCCGGGCACCTTCCGACCTCCGCGCGGCCGCCTTCGCGGCCGCTTCTTGACTTCGTGCCTGCGCCGTCGGAGACTCGCGTTCAGAAAATGGTGAATAAAAATTCACTACGCGAACATTCGCCACGTGAACACTCACCGCGCGAATACTCACCACGTGAACGGAGCGATCGATGCGCACGACCGTCGGCATCATCGGAGCCGGCCCCGCCGGTCTCCTCCTCGCCCGGCTGCTCCACAACGCCGGGATCGACTCGGTCGTGCTGGAGAGCCGCGACCGCGCCTACGTGGAGCAGCGGCAGCGCGCCGGGATCCTGGAGCAGGGCACGGTCGACGTGCTGCGCGCGGCCGGGGCCGGGGAGCGGATGGACCGGGAGGGGCTGCGGCACGACGGGATCGAGCTGCGCTTCGACCGCAGGCGCCACCGCGTCGACTTCCCGGAGCTGACCGGCGGCCGGTCCGTGATGGTGTACGCGCAGACCGAGGTCTGCAAGGACCTCATCGCCCTCCAGCTCAAGGAGGGCGGCCCGCTGCTGTTCGACGCCGAGGCGCTGGCCGTCGAGGGCGCGGAGACCGGCAGCCCGCGGGTGCGGTTCCGGCACGAGGGGCGTGAGGACGTCCTGGAGTGTGAGTACGTCGTCGGCTGCGACGGCTTCTGGGGAGTGGCCCGGCAGGCGATCCCCGCCGAACTCACCCGCACGTTCGAACGGACGTACCCCTTCGGCTGGCTCGGCATCCTCGCCGACGTACCGCCCTCGCACGACGAGCTGGTCTACGCCCGCCACGACCGCGGCTTCGCCCTCTTGTCCATGCGCTCCCCGTCCGTGTCCCGGCTCTACCTCCAGGTGCCGGAGGGCACCGACGCGCAGGAGTGGTCCGACGAGGCCATCTGGGACGAGCTGGAGCGGCGCTTCGAGACCGCCGACGACTGGCGGCTGGAGCGCGGGCCGATCACCCAGAAGTCGGTCACGCCCATGCGGTCGTACGTCCATGAGCCCATGCGGCACGGGCGGCTCTTCCTCGCCGGGGACGCGGCGCACATCGTTCCGCCCACCGGGGCGAAGGGGCTGAACCTGGCCGTCGGGGACGTCGTCACCTTCGCGCGGGCACTGTCGTACGAGAGGGAGACCGGTTCGGCGGAGCGGCTCGACGCCTATTCGGAGACATGTCTGCGGCGGGTGTGGCAGGCCGAGCGGTTCTCCTACGACATGACGACCCTGCTGCACCGCACCCCCGACGCCACCGCCTTCGAGGACCGGCTCCAGCTGGCCCGGCTGGAGCGGATCGCGGCGTCCCGGGCGGCCGAGACGGACCTCGCCGAGGGGTACACGGGGTTTCCGTTCGGGTGAGGTGCGGGGAGGCCAATGTCGCAGGTTGGTCATGAGTGCGGCCCTCCGGTGCCGGGAATCAAGCACCCGCGTAGCGTGTTGCGCAGCACGACGAGGGAAAGATCCTCCCCAAGCACTAGGGTCAATCCTTTGCCTACCTATTACTCTTGAGCCAAGGCAGCCACACAGGGTGGCCATGGAGGAGTGAAATGAGGAGCAGCAACCCGGTCTTCTCGCGACGGGGGTTCAGCCGCGACAACGGCTACGCGGGCTTCAACACCGCGCCGCAGGCCGGGGGCGCAGCTGTGGGCACGCAGGGCAACCCGTACGCGCAGCCGCAGGCCGGCAACCCGTACGCGCAGAACCCCTACGCGCAGAACCCGTACGCCCAGCAGGACCTGCAGCAAGGCGCTCCGCCGCAGGCCCCGGTCACCACCGGCCGCATGACGATCGACGACGTCATCATGCGCACCGGTACCACGCTCGGCGTTCTGATCGTCACGGCCGCGCTCGCCTGGGCGCTGCTGCCGGTCGACGACGCGAACATCAGCCGGTCGTACGGCATCGGCATCGGTGCCGCGCTGATCGGCATGGTCCTGGCCCTGGTCCAGTCCTTCAAGCGCAAGGCCTCGCCTGCGCTGATCCTGGCGTACGCGGCGTTCGAGGGTGTCTTCCTCGGCGTCCTGTCCAACATCGTCGACAACCGCATCGCCGACGGGGCGGCCATGCAGGCCGTGCTCGGCACGATGGCGGTCTTCGCCGGTGTGCTGGTGGCGTACAAGGCGGGCTGGATCCGCGTCAACCGCCGGTTCTACGGCTTCGTGATGGCGGCCGCGCTCGGCTTCATCCTGCTGATGGTCGTCAACATGCTGTTCGCCGTCTTCGGCGGCGGCGACGGCCTCGGCTTCCGCAGCGGCCCGCTCGGCATCATCTTCGGTGTCGTCGGCATCCTGCTCGGCGCGTGCTTCCTCGCCCTGGACTTCAAGCAGGTCGAGGACGGCATCGCGTACGGCGCGCCGCGTGAGGAGGCGTGGCTGGCGGCCTTCGGCCTCACGCTGACGCTGGTCTGGATCTACATGGAGTTCCTGCGGATCATCGCGATCCTCAACAGTTCCGACTGATTCGCAGTTCTGACTGAGGCTGCGTCTGATCTGCGTCGGTCGTGCGGAAGGGCCCCGGGTTCGCTCGGGGCCCTTCTCCGTTGTGCGCGCCTAGAAGAACTTGCGCGCGGCCCTCCTCAGGTCGTACTCGTGAATGATCGCCTTCGCGTGGCCGTACGCGAGGTTGTGTTCGTGCCGGAGCCAGCTGACCTTCTCCTCGAAGCGGAAGAGGGCGGGGCCTTCGTCGACGGTGCGGAGCCAGTCGGAGACTTCACGACCGGTGCAGTGGGGGATGCGGGCGAGCATGTTGCGGTGGGTCTCCTCAGAGAGGACGTGGGACATCGGCGCCTCCGGACGCATGGGATGTAAGCCGGTCCTTCAGGTCACCGTGCCTGAGCGTTCGCGTGTTGGCAACAGTGTGGGGAGACTGCGTAGGCTCGGTGCGTGGTTGATACGACGCCGTTGACGCGAGCTGTGGATCACTTTGCCGATCGGTTGCGGGCGGCTCCGCAGAGTCGCTTGCAGCGAGGCGGGGCCGGGGAGGCGCTGGCGTTGGCCAGGGAGTTGGCTCGGTGGGCGCAGGTTTTGGAGGCGCCGGGGGTCGAGCCCAGGGAGA
This sequence comes from Streptomyces sp. NBC_00457, assembly GCF_036014015.1. NCBI lineage: Bacteria > Bacillati > Actinomycetota > Actinomycetes > Kitasatosporales > Streptomycetaceae > Streptomyces > Streptomyces sp. NBC_00457. The sequence goes on from NZ_CP107905.1 coordinate 6,449,105, forward strand.
TGCCGGACGCCGGGATGTTCGCTGCGGCTGATCAAATCACCGTTGCTGTGCATGACTTGGCTGTTGTGCTGCAGAGCGAGGGTGAGGTTGAGGAGGCTGTGCGGATGGTGGTTGAGGCGCAGAAGAGGGCGGGGGTCTAGGGCGCGGTGGCGTTGTGGCTTGTCGCGCAGTTCCCCGCGCCCCTAAAGGGGCGTCCGGTCCTCCGGCGTCTTCAAAGCTAGAGCGACGCTATGACCCTGTCCGCCAGGATGTAGACCGTTTCCTCGCCGCACTCGAACGTCAGCGTGTACGCACCTGAGATTCCTGAGCCGCCCAGGAGGATCGGGGACGCGCCCTTGGTCAGAGCCGATGCCAGGCGTTCTGCTGTTTCTCGGTGGCCGGGGGTCATGCAGAGGGTGGTGCCGTCGGCGAAGACGTAGACGTCGAGGGTGCCGAGGGGGCCGGGGCGGACGTCGGTGAGTTCTACGCGGTCGGCCGCGAGTTCTTCGAGGGTGGCTACGGTGCGCTCGTGGTCGTTGACGACCGGTGACTGGACCGGGACGAAGTCCGGGTGGGAGGGGTGGCGGCGGCGGGCCGCGGCCAACTCGGGGGAGTCTCCGGCGTACTCGTCGGTGTCCGTGCCCGGCTCGCTGACCGGCTCGAGCGGTTCCAGGCCCGCGAAGTCGCTCTGGCGGGGCAGGAACAGCTCGCTGTCGGTGAGGCCCAGCAGGGTCGGCGCGTCGGTGTCACGGGCCTCCTGGGCCGCCCAGAAGGCGCGCGCCTCGGCCAGTTCGCGCTCGCGCTCCTCGGCGAGGGCCTCGGCCACGGCGGCGCGTATCTCATCGACGTCGGCTGACGGGCGTGCGGCGGGCACGCGCGGGCGGGCGGTGGTGCGGCTCTCGGCCAGCTCGGTGTGCAGGGCCGCGACCTGCCGGCGCAGCACCACGAGGGTGCGCAGGGCGGCGACGCCCACGGCGCCTGTGGCGGCCGTGGTGAGCAGCAAGGCGATCGGCATGGCGCTCACTGACGTACTCCCGGTTCAAAGTCGACCCCCGACTTCCTACATCAGCTTGAAGGGAGGACTATCCCGCTGTCAGTGCGTAACGTCACGAATGGGACAGGTCTTTGGGCCTGATGTTTGGTCGTGAAACGGCTCTGAGCTGCGTAAATCCCTCTCGCGAGGGAGATAGGTCACATCCTGGGGGAGATTGGATCACAAAACGGCCCAGAACCTTGGAGTTTCACGGGTTCTGGGCCGAAGACTCACGCTGGGTCGTGAGTTGACTACCTAGAGGTTCAGCTCAGGCGCTCGATGACCATGGCCATGCCCTGGCCGCCGCCGACGCACATCGTCTCCAGGCCGAACTGCTTGTCGTGGAACTGGAGGGAGTTGATGAGCGTGGTGGTGATGCGGGCGCCGGTCATGCCGAAGGGGTGGCCCACGGCGATGGCGCCGCCGTTGACGTTCAGCTTGTCGAGGTCGATGCCCAGGTCGCGGTAGGAGGGGATCACCTGCGCGGCGAACGCCTCGTTGATCTCGACCAGGTCGATGTCGTCGATCGTCAGCCCGGCGCGCTGGAGGGCCTGCTTGCTGGCCTCCACCGGGCCGAGGCCCATGATCTCGGGGGACAGGCCCGAGACGCCGGTGGAGACGATGCGGGCGAGCGGGGTGAGGCCGAGCTCGCGGGCCTTGGTGTCGGACATGATCACGACCGCGGCGGCACCGTCGTTCAGGGGGCAGCAGTTGCCGGCGGTGACCAGGCCGTCGGGGCGGAAGACCGGCTTCAGGCCCGACACGCCCTCCATGGTGACGCCGGGGCGGGGGCCGTCGTCCTTGCTGATGACGGTGCCGTCGGGGAGGGTGACCGGGGTGATCTCGCGCTCCCAGAAGCCGTTCTTGATGGCTTCCTCGGCGAGGTTCTGTGAGCGGACGCCGAACTCGTCCATGTCCTGGCGGGTGATGCCCTTCGCCCGGGCCAGGTTCTCGGCGGTCTGGCCCATGGCGATGTACGGGTCGGGGAGGAGGCCGTCCTCCCGCGGGTCGTGCCAGGTGGAGCCCTCGGACTCGGCTACGGCGGCGGTGCGGGCCTCGGCGTCGGCGAACAGCGGGTTGCGCGCGCCGGGCATGTCGGAGGAGCCGTTGGCGTAGCGGGACACCATCTCGACGCCGGCCGAGATGAAGACGTCGCCCTCGCCGGCCTTGATGGCGTGCAGGGCCATGCGGCTCGTCTGGAGGGACGAGGAGCAGTAGCGGGTGATCGTGCAGCCGGGGAGGTGGTCCATGCCCATCTGTACGGCGACGATGCGGCCGAGGTTGTGGCCCTGCTCGCCGCCGGGGAGGCCGCAGCCGAGCATCAGGTCGTCGATGTCCCTGGGGTCGAGGTCGGGAACCTTGGCGAGGGCCGCCTGGATGATCGTGGCGGTCAGGTCGTCCGGGCGCAGGTCCTTGAGGGAGCCCTTGCCGGCGCGGCCGATGGGGGAGCGGGCGGTCGAGACGATCACGGCTTCGGGCATCACGGCTCCATTGACGTACGTGCGGAATATACGGGCTGGGCTGCTTGGGAAGTTACCCGTACGTATGGAGTCGGTCACGTGCGCGGTGGTGTGACACTGACCGCAATTTTCTAAGCGCTTGCTTTTCTTCGCCCCCGCCGCCCCTACCCCTCCCATCCCCCAGGGGCTCCGCCCCTTCGACCCCGCCAGGGGGCTCCGCCCCCTGGACCCCCGCGGGGCTCCGCCCCTGCACCCCGCTCCTCAAACGCCGGAGGGGCTGGTTTTCAGCCCGTCCGGCGTTTGAGGACAAGGCCCGTTCAGGGCCGAAGCGGGGGTCTGGGGGCGCAGCCCCCAGGGATGGGACGGGTAGGGGCGGCGGGGGCGAGGTCAGCTTGGTGTGTGGAGTGGCTCCGGTTCGGTTACCCGGCGCCTGCGTCGGCGCTTCAGCAGTGCCCACGGTCCCCGCGGTCCCGTCGGCATCGCTGCCGTGACCTCCGTGCCGGCCTCCGAGGCGGCCTCGGCCGCGGCGCGGGCCACCGGGAGGAAGCCCTCGCGGCGGGAGGCGTCGGGGCGCTCCTCCTCCGCCGGCCAGAGGCCGAGGGAGGCGCAGACCGTGGGGAGGACGGCCATGGCGGCGGTGGCGTAACCCTCCGCCGACGGGTGGTAGTGGTCGGGGCCGAACAGCTCCCGCGGATTCGCCGCGAACTCGGGGCCCAGCAGGTCGCCCAGGGACACCGTGCGCCCGCCCTGCTCGACCGTGCCGATCGTCTGGGCCGCCGCCAACTGGCGGGACGCCCGGCGGGCCAGCCAGCGCAACGGCTGCTGTACCGGCTCGATCGTGCCGAGGTCGGGACAGGTGCCGACGACCACTTCCGCGCCCGCGGTGCGCAGCCGCCGTACCGCCGCCGAGAGATGACGCACCGAGCGCGTCGGCGGCATCCGGTTCGTCACGTCGTTCGCGCCGATCATGATCACGCAGACGTCGGGCGCGAGCGCCGGGTCCGCGAGAAGCAACGACACCTGGCGGTCCAGATCGTCCGAGCAGGCCCCCGGCAGCGCCACGTTCCGCAGCTCCACGGGCCGTTCCGCCACCGCCGCGAGCCCGGAGGCGAGCAGCGCGCCCGGTGTCTGGCCGGCCCGGCGGACGCCCTGGCCGGAGGCCGTGGAGTCGCCCAGCATCGCCAGCCGCAGGGGCGGTGACTCAGGGGTGGTGCAGGCGTCGCCGTACCGGCCGTCCGCGTTCGGCGGGTGGGGTGACGTGCCGTTGTTGACATGGCGCTTGGCCAGCTGCACCTCCGCCAGCAGCAGTCCCACGGCAGCGGCGCCGGCCAGGCCGATCCCGCCGCCCCCGTACGCCGCGCCGGCCGCGATCCGCCGGGCCACCCGCGCCCTCGACATGCTCGTCATGCGTAGCCGCCACCTCCTCATTGCCGTACATCCACTGCTTGCCCCGTACGGGGCGTCGCCCAATCTCAACGGTGAGTGAACGACCGCTACGGTGAAGCCGAAGGTCATAGGCTGGCGGAACCAATCACGACCACTTCTTTTGCAAGCATCCGGAGACAACGGTGCAATTCCACGACTCGATGATCAGTCTCGTCGGCAACACCCCGCTGGTGAGGCTCAACAACGTCACCAAGGGCATCAGGGCCACCGTCCTGGCCAAGGTGGAGTACTTCAACCCGGGCGGCTCGGTGAAGGACCGCATCGCGCTGCGCATGATCGAGGCCGCGGAGAAGAGCGGCGAGCTGCGGCCCGGCGGCACGATCGTGGAGCCGACCAGCGGCAACACCGGTGTGGGGCTGGCCATCGTGGCCCAGCAGAAGGGGTACAAGTGCATCTTCGTGTGCCCCGACAAGGTGAGCACCGACAAGATCAATGTGCTGCGCGCGTACGGCGCGGAGGTGGTCGTATGCCCCACCGCCGTCGACCCCGAGCACCCCGACTCGTACTACAACGTCTCCGACCGCCTCGTACGCGAGACGCCCGGCGCGTGGAAGCCCGACCAGTACTCCAACCCCCACAACCCCCTCTCGCACTATCACTCCACCGGCCCCGAGCTGTGGGAGCAGACGGAGGGACGGATCACGCACTTCGTGACCGGGGTCGGGACCGGGGGCACCATCTCGGGTACGGGCCGGTATCTGAAGGACGCGAGCGACGGCAAGGTCCAGGTCATCGGCGCCGACCCCGAGGGCTCCGTGTACTCCGGCGGGTCCGGGCGGCCGTATCTCGTCGAGGGGGTCGGTGAGGACTTCTGGCCCACGGCTTACGACCGGACGGTCGCCGACGAGATCGTGGCGGTCTCCGACAAGGACTCCTTCCAGATGACCCGGCGGCTGGCCAAGGAGGAGGGGCTGCTGGTCGGCGGCTCCTGCGGCATGGCCGTCGTCGCGGCGCTGCGGGTCGCCGAGCGGCTCGGACCGGACGATGTCGTGGTCGTCCTGCTGCCCGACAGCGGGCGCGGCTATCTCAGCAAGATCTTCAACGACGAGTGGATGGCCGACTACGGCTTCCTGGAGGACGCGGGCCCCAGCGCCCGCGTCGCCGACGTGCTCGACGACAAGGAGCACGGCGCGATCCCCCACCTCGTCCATATGCACCCGGACGAAACGGTCGGCCAGGCCATCGAGGTGCTGCGCGAGTACGGCGTCTCGCAGATGCCGATCGTGAAGCCGGGCGCCGGGCACCCGGACGTGATGGCCGCCGAGGTGGTCGGTTCCGTGGTCGAACGGGAGCTGCTCGACGCGCTGTTCACCAAGACGGCTTCGCTGGAGGACCCGCTCGAGAAGCACATGTCCCCGCCGCTGCCGCAGGTCGGCTCCGGCGAGCCGGTCGCCGACCTGATGTCCGTGCTGGGCAAGGCGGACGCGGCGATCGTCCTGGTCGAGGGCAAGCCGACCGGCGTGATCGGCCGACAGGACCTGCTGGCCTTCCTCGCCAAGGTCGGGAAGTAGGGCCGGGCAGGCCCTCAGCGGGAAACGTCCGGTGAACGGGCCGTGGACGTGGGGAACTTGTGGTGATCGACGGGCTTCGTGGACTTCGCGGAAGTGGTACGAGCGCGTCACGTCCGCGCAGCACCCGCTTAACACGGGTCCGGCACATTAGTGGGTGTCGGCAGGGCGGGAGCGGCTCCCCGCCCCGGCCGACGCCGAACGGCGTCAAGGACCTCCGGAGCGGCTCCCGGACCTCCATGGACGCCTAGGACGCGCAAGCCCGGCCTGACCCGGCCCGCGTCCCTCGCGGGGACCGCCGTCGTCCCGCCCCCCGTCAACGGGGGTGCGGCGGTCCCCGCGATAGCTTTTTGGGCCGACTTCGGCCGAGGTGGGTTTGGCACCGCCGGGTACCGCCATCGCCCGCACTACGCGGCCCCGCCAGGCCCGAGGCCCCGCGCGGTCATCCCTCCCAGTCGCTGTCCCGGGAGGACTTGCTGCGCCGGTGGAACAGGCCCGGGTTGTTGCGGGCGGCCTGGACCACGTTCACGCCGACGATGCCCGCCCAGGCGACGAGCAGGCCCGGCAGATCCGCGACGCCGCCGCCGATCGCGGACAGCGGTACCGCGAGGACCAGCGAGACGATCCCGAAGCCCCAGCGTTCGCCGAAGGTGTCGGAGTCGTTGGCCTTCGGCGACCGCGAGTCGCGGGCCACCACCATCTGCTGTTCGGCGAGCTGCCGGCGTACCCGGCGCTCCACCGCGCCGTCGATGCGCTGGTCGACCTTCTCCAGGAACGAGTCGACCAGCGCGGACTCGTACTCCTCGCCCAGTTCCCTGCGAGCCTGCAGGGTGGCGTTGAGTTCCTTCTTGACTTCGGCGTCCCGCGCGTCCATTCCCGTCATGCGCTCCACGGTAGGCAGCGCGGACGGGGGTCGCACTGGGGTTAGCCCCCCTGTTCGTCCTCGGGCTACTTGGTGAGCCCGTGCTGCTTGGCGTAGTCGTTCGCCACGTCCTCCGGGTCCTTCTTGTCCTTGTCGACCTGGCGGTTCAGCTCGGTGAGCTGGGCCGTGGTGAGGACGTTGCCGAGCTGTGCGAGGGCCTTGCGGACGATGGAGTCGGCCTTGCGGTCGGCGATGAGGGGGACGATGTGCTGGCCGGGGATGAGGTTCTTGGGGTCGGTGAGGACCACCCAGTCGTTGGCCACGATGTCGGTGTCGGTGGTGAAGAGGTTGGCCACGTCCACGTCGCCCTTCTTGAGGGCGCCCTTGACCAGCGGACCGGAGGAGTCCAGCGACTTGAACTCCTTGAACTCAACCCCGTACACCTCCTTCAGGCCTACGACACCCACCTCGCGCTTCTTGACCTCGGGCGCCGCGCCGATGACCAGCTTGCCGTTCTGCTTCTTCAGGTCGGCGAGGGAGGTCAGGCCGTACCTCTTGGCGGTCTCCTGGGTGACCGCGAAGGCGTCGGAGTCCTCGGCCTTGCCGTAGGGCAGGACCTGGAGGCCTGCGGGTAGGGCCATGGCGAGGGCGTTCTGCATCTCGCCCTCCTCCGTCGCCGTCGACTTGGTGTCGAGGTAGTGCAGCAGGGCGCCCTGGTACTCGGGGAGGAGGTCGATGTCGCCGCCCTTGAGCGCGGGGATGAGGATCTCGCGGGTGCCGAGGTTGGGGCGGACGGTGGTCTTGACGCCGGCCGATTCCAGGACGGCCGCGTAAAGGTAGCCCAGCACCTGGTTCTCGGTGAAGTTGGCGGTGCCGATGGTGATGCCGCTCTTGCTGGAGCCGCCGCCACCGCTGGTGGTGCCTTGGCCGTCGAGGGAGGTGACGCCGCTGGAGCAGGCGGACAGGGCGGTGACGGAGCCTGCTGCGAACAGGCCGCCGAGGAGCGTACGACGATTCATGGCGGGTTCCCTAGGCGGTGCGGTGGCGGAAGAGGAAGCGCTGGAGGCCGGACAGGGCGAGGTCCAGGGCGATGGCGATCACGGCGACCAGCACCGCGCCGCCCATCACCTGCACGAGGTCGCGCTGGGCGAGGCCGTCGAAGACATAGCGGCCCAGGCCGCCGAAGGAGACGTAGGCGGCGATGGTGGCCGTGGCGACGACCTGGATCAGCGCCAGACGCAGGCCGGTCATGATCAGGGGGAGGGCGAGGGGGAGTTCCACCTGGAAGAGGACCTGGTGGGCGCGCATGCCCTGGCCCTTCGCCGCGTCCTTCACGTCCGGGTCCACGGCCGTCATGCCCGCGTAGGTGTTGGTGACGATCGCGGGCACCGCGAGGGCGACCAGGGCGACGTACACCGGGGTCATGGACAGGCCGCTGGCGAGGAAGACCAGCACGACCAGGCCGACGGTCGGCAGCGCGCGGCCGAAGGACGCGAGGTTGATCGCGACGAACGCGCCCTTGCCGGTGTGGCCGATCAGCAGGCCGAGGGGGAGGCCGATCGCGGCCGCGATGAGGGTCGCGAGCAGCGAGTACTGGAGGTGCTCGGCGAGGCGGTGGGCGATGCCGTCGGAGCCCTGCCACTGCGCGCCGCTGGTCAGCCAGCTGCCGAGGTCCTTGAAGAGTTCGTACATCAGGCTCGCCGCCTCTTCCACGGGGTGAGGGCGTACTGGAGGGCGACCAGGAGCGCGTCCGCGATCACGGCGAGCAGCAGTGTGAGGACCACTCCTACGATCACCGGGGTCGGGAAGTTGCGCTGGAAGCCGTCCGTGAACAGCTGGCCGAGGCCGCCGTCGCCGATGTAGGTCGCGACGGAGACCAGGGAGATGGACATGACGGTCGCGATCCGCACGCCCGCCATGATCACGGGGAGGGCGAGGGGGAGTTCGACCGTGAGGAGCGTGCGCAACGGGCGCGTGCCCATCGCCTTCGCCGCCTCCTTCGTCTTCGCGGGGACGGAGTCGAGGCCTTCGACCGTGTTCCGCAGCAGGACGACCAGCGTGTAGACCGTCAGGCCGATGACGGTCGTCGTGCGGGTCAGGCCGCTGACCGGGAGCAGCAGGACGAAGATCGCGATCGACGGGATCGTGAACAGCACGTTCGAGAAGCCGAGCAGGAAGCCGCGCAGGGGGCGGATCCGGTGGGCCACGACCGCGAGCGGGAGCGAGATCAGCAGGCCGAAGAAGACCGCGGCCAGGGCCGCCTGGAGGTGGGAGACCGTGAGGGTGGTCAGGTCGTCGGTGTGGTCGGATATCCACGACCAGTCGATGGTCATGCGGCCACTCGCGCTTCGCTGTGCGCGTTGCCCGCGTGCTCGTGGATGTCGTCGCGGGACGAGACGCCGGTGAGGACGCCGTCGGCGTCGACGCGGGCGATCAGGCCGGTGGGGGAGGCGACGGACTCGTTGAGCGCGGACAGCAGGGAGTCGGTGTCCCCCAGCGGTCGTACGGGAATCCGGTCGCCCTTGTCCGATGTCGGTGCCCAGTGGAGGGGCTTGCGCGCCTCGTCCAGTACGAGGGTCCAGTCGCCGCCCTCCGGCGCGGGGCCCTGCGGGACCTCGGCGAGGGTCTTCAGGGAGAGCAGCTTCAGGCCGCGCTCGGCGCCGAGGAAGTCGGCCACGAAGTCGTCGGCGGGGCGGGCGAGCAGCTCGGCGGGGGTCGCGCACTGCACGAGGTGGCCGCCGGTGCGGAAGATCGCGATCTGGTCGCCGAGGCGGACGGCCTCGTCGACGTCGTGGGTGACGAAGACGATGGTCTTGTTCAACTCCTGCTGGAGGCGGACGAGTTCGTCCTGGAGCTGGGCGCGCACGACCGGGTCGACCGCGCCGAACGGCTCGTCCATCAGCAGGACGGGCGGGTCGGCGGCGAGCGCGCGGGCCACGCCGACGCGCTGCTGCTGGCCGCCGGAGAGCTGGTGCGGGTACCGCTTGCCGGTGTCGGCGCCGAGGCCGACGGTCTCCAGCAGCTCGGCGGCGCGGGAGCGTGCCTTGCGGCGTCCCCAGCCGAGCAGGAGCGGCACGGTGGCGATGTTGTCGAGCACCGTGCGGTGCGGGAAGAGCCCGGCCTGCTGGATGACGTACCCGATGGAGCGGCGCAGTTCGGCCGCGTCCTGCCGGGTGACGTCCTTGCCGCCGACCTGGATGGTGCCGGAGGTCGGGTCGACCATCCGGTTGATCATCCTGAGGGTGGTCGTCTTCCCGCAACCGGAGGATCCGACCAGCACGGTGACGCCGCCCTCCGGCATCTCCAGGGAGAGGTCGTCGACTGCTGTCGTGCCGTTCGGGAAGCGCTTGTGGACCGCGTCGAACTGGATCATGATGTGTCCCTTGCCCGGCTGTATAACGTCATGCAGAGTTCTTGGTGTCTGAATAGGTTGTCAATGCTCGGGCGTTAATCCGAGGTAACGGATGACCGGCAGGCAAGATCGAATGTCCGACTTGAGGGGAGTTTGGGCCTTATGTCGTCTCGGATCGTGGACATGCCGGAGGCCGCGCATACCGGCCTGGTCGTCCTCGACGGTGTCGGGCTCGGCGTCGCGGACGTCGTGCGCCTCGCCGACGGTGGAGCGCGGCCGGTCCCCGGGACCGAGGCCATGAAACGCGCCGAGGAGTCCTGGGACGCCGCCCGGCAGATCGCCGCGACCGGACGCGTCTACGGCCGCTCCACCGGCGTCGGCGCCAACCGGAACGAGGACGTGCCCACCGAGGCCGCCGCCGGACACGGCCTCCGTCTGCTGCGCAGCCACGCCGGCGGCATCGGCGACGAGCTCCCGGCCCGGCAGGTGCGGGCCATGCTCGCCGTCCGCGCCAATCAGCTGCTGGCCGGCGGCGCGGGCCTGCGCCCCTCCGTCGTCACCGCCCTGTGCGAGGCGCTGGAGAGCGGCGCGTACCCGGTCGTGAACGAGTTCGGTTCGGTCGGCACCGGCGACCTCGCCGCCCTCGCGCAGGTCGGGCTCGCGCTGGCCGGCGAGCACCCGTGGCGCGGCTCCGGGGCGCCCGAACCGCAGCCCCTCGACAACAACGACGCCCTCGCGCTGATCAGCAGCAACGCCCTCACCCTCGGCCAGGCCGCCCTCGCCGTGCACGAACTGCGCGGGCTGATCGGCGCCACCCAGGTCGTCGGCGCGCTGTCACTGCTCGCCGTCGACGGCTCGTACGAGGCGTACGCCGCCCCCGTGCACGCCGCCCGCCCGCACCGGGGTTCCTCCGAAGTCGCCCGCCGGATGCGGGAGTTGCTCGGTGCGGCGGACCGGCCGACCCCTCCCCTCGGGCGGATCCAGGACCCGTACGGCTTCCGCTGCCTGCCCCAGATCCACGGGCCCGCGCAGGACGCGGCGGACGCGCTGGAGGAGGTGCTGAACGTCGAGATCAACGCCGCCGCCGAGAACCCGCTGATCTCCCCCGAGGACATGACCGCCTACCACCACGGCGGCTTCTACCAGGCCCAACTCGCCCTGTCCCTGGACCACTTCAGGCTCGCGCTCACACAGGTGGCGAGGCTGTCCACCTCCCGCCTGTCCACCCTCAACGAGCCCGCCTACACCCGCCTCAAGCCCTTCCTCGCCGACAACGAACCCGCCTCCTCCGGCGTGATGATCCTCGAGTACGCCGCCGCGGCGGCCCTCGGCGATCTGCGGGCCTTCTCCGCTCCCGCGTCGCTCGGCCACGCTGTACTCTCCCGGGGCGTCGAGGAGCAGGCCAGCTTCGCCTCGCTCGCCGCCCGGCAGACGCTGCGGGCGTGCGGCGCGTACCGTCTCGTGGTGGGCTGCGAACTCGTCGCCGCCGTACGGGCGTTGCACCTGCGCGGCCTCAGGCCCGACCCCGAGCTGCCGGTCGGCCGGGCGCTGGAACTGGCCGAGTCGGTGCTCGACGACGACCTGGCCGACCGGCCGCTCACGGACGACGTGACGGCCGCGACCGCACTGCTGGACCGTTTCACGGACATCTGGAGGGGCAGCGAGTCATGACCGCCGAGGGGAGTACGAGCGTGACCGACAGCCCGGCCGCACGGCTGCAGGCGCTCTTCGAGGGGCACCGGCTGACGCCGACCCAGCGGCGCATCGCGCACAGCATGGTGCGGCGGGCGGCCGAGGTGCCGTTCCTGTCCAGCGTGGAGCTGGCCGAGCTGGCCGGGGTCAGCCAGCCGTCGGTGACCCGGTTCGCGGTCGCCCTCGGCTTCGACGGCTACCCCGCGCTGCGCAAGCACCTGCGCGAGGTCGCGCCCGCCGAACAGACGGGGGCCTCGGCGTCGTACAACGAGTACCAGCAGGCCGTCGAGGCCGAGATCGAGAACCTGAGGCATCTGGCGGAGCTGCTGGCCGATCCCCGGCCGGTCGCGAGGGCGGGCAGGCTGCTGGCCGCGTCCCGCCCGCTGCCGGTGCTCGGGCTGCGGGCCGCGGCCTCCCAGGCGTACGGCTTCGCCTACTTCGCCGCCAAGGTTCATCCCGACGTCCGGCTGCTCAACGAGGGCGGCACGATGATCCACGACCGGATCGACGCCGCGGTCCGGGCCGGCGCGTCCACCCTGCTGTGCTTCGCGCTGCCGAGGCATCCGCGGGAGGTCGTGGACACGCTGGGCTACGCCAAGGAGGCGGGCCTGACGGTCGTGACGGTCGCCGACTCCGCGTTCGCGCCGGTCGCCAAGGTGTCCGACCTGCTGCTGCCCGCCGCCGTCGGCACGGGGCTTGCCTTCGACACCGCCTGCGCGCCGATGCTGCTGGGCCGGGTACTGCTGGAGGCGATGTGCGACGACCTGCCCGACGCGCAGGCCCGCCTGGAGGAGTTCGACGCGAAGGCTGCGGCTAAGGGGCTTTTCGTGGAGTGACAAGGGCTCTTCGTCGCGTGACGCGGTGAAGTGACGCGACTCTTAGATTCGTCTCACGTTGTGCGGCTAACCTCCCGCTCGAACGAGCACTGTGTGGCAACGCGACGAGGAGGCGGGAAGTGTCACGCGGAGGTCAGGGGCTGGCTCGGGTGGCCGTCGTCGTACGGGCCGGAGCGGCGCCCATGTGGTGGCTGGGTGTGGTGGCGGCAGGCATCGGGATTCTGGTGCCGGGGCTGACGGGACGGCGGATCGGCGTGCTCGCCGGGGCCGCGCTGTTCATCGTGGGGACGGCCGTGGTGGCCTGGGGCCGGCGCAAGCGGTACGTCGCCCTCGCCCAGTCGGCCGCCCGCGCGGGCAAGCACGACGTACTCCAGGACCGGCATGTGACGGTACGGAACTGGCGGCGCGGGCACCGGTGGTGGCTGCTGCTCGCCTTCCTCGCCGCCCTCGGCAGCGCGTTTGCCGTCCCGGTCGCCGGCGGGTTGCTGCTGGCCGGGTGCGGGGTCGGGCTGTGGCTGAAGGCGGCGTGGCTCGGGCGGCGCGAGCGGGCGGGGGACGCGTTGTTGTGGGTGCGGGTGGATTGGCTGGGCGGGAATGGTGGGGGGCCGGTCGGTAAGACCGTGAAGGCCTACCGCAGCACCGGCATCGCGGCGGGCGACGCGGCCCCGGGTGGGGCGCGTCGCCGTGCTGCTGCGCTGGCTTGAGTGGTGCGTTGCGTTGGTAGTGCCGGGATGGGGCGTCGGGTTGGTGCGGCGCCGTCGTGGCTGGTCGCGCAGTTCCCCGCGCCCCTTCGGGGCGCTACACCTCCAGGTCCTGCTCGATCTTCCTCAGTTGGTGGCGGGCCATCGCCAGGTTGGAGCGTTTGGCGTCCAGGACCAGGTAGAGGAAGAGGCCGTTGCCGCTGCGGCCGGTGAGCAGGCGGATCAGGTGGTACTGGTCGGTCAGCGTGATCAGGATGTCCTCGAGCTGGCCTTTCAGGCCGAGGTGCTCCATCGTGCGCATCTTGGCGCGTACGACGTCGGTGTTGCCGGCGGCTGCCACGCCGAGGTCGAAGCTCTTGCTGCCGCCCAGCGTGCCGAGTGCCATACCGGAGGTGTAGTCGACGAGCGCGACTCCGGTCGCGCCTTCTATGGACGTCAGGGCCTCTTTGAGTGCGGTCTCGGTGTTTGCCATGTCGGGGCTCCTCTCAACTTTCGGTGGTGGTGGGTGTGGTGCGGTTGGTGCGGGGAGTTCTGGTGCGGGTGGGCGGGGGCTTGGGCACGGCACCGTTCGCGGCCTTGGCCGGGGCCGGCCTCGTCTTGGGCCGGGCGTCGACGAGCTCTCCGATACGGGTGGCCGCGCGGCGCCCCTCCAGGTGGAGGCGGCCGACGCTCACGTCGTCCCGGGCCAGCAGCGTCAGTACGGCGCTGCGGCCCGCCGCGTACGTCGCCACATAGCCCTGCACGCCGCGTACGAGCAGTTCGCGCAGCTCGCCCTGGCCGGTGACGTCCGTCATCCGTACGGCCACGCCCAGCGCGGCGGCGGTCAGGGCGGCGACGCTCTCGGGTTCGCAGCCGGGGGTGTCCGCGGCGATGACCAGGCCGTCGACACTGGCGGCGAGGGCGCCGGTCAGCTGGGGGACGCGGGTGGTGAGCCGGTGGAGTTCGTCGAGTATTGCCGGGTCGGCCGCCATCAGGGTTCTTCTCCTCGGTCGGTCAAAGGGCCTCCAGCGCATCCCTGACTCTCTTCAGCAAGGCGATGTCGGGATCGGGCGGTGGCGGCGGCAGCGGCTCGGCGGGTACGGAGGCCCGCGCGCCGTGTGCGGTGGTCGCGGTCACCAGCCCCGCCGCCGCCAACCGCCGTATGTCCACCAGCGTGTGGAACGCCGGGCGGCCCAGCTCCCGTGCGATGTCCGTCGCCGTCCGGACGCCGTCCACCCGGGTCAGGACCGCCCGCTGCCGGGGGGTGACGGGCGGGGCGTCCGCGGGGTCGGCCCTGATCAGGGGATCGGCGTCCGTCGAGGGATCGGGCCAGATGGCGTGCAGGAGGTCGCGCCGGCGGAGCGTCTCGTGTTCCACGGCGGCCACCGGGACCGGGCGGCCGGGGCCGGGCGAGGGCTCGGCCTCGTAACGGAAGCGGCCCGGTGTGCTGCTGGGGGACAGGGCGAAGTACGCGGCGTCGTAGAGCGCGAGCAGATGGCAGATCTCCAGGGCGCCCTCGGCGATGTCGGGCCGGGTGAGCAGCGCGTCGAGGCCGGGGGAGGACGGGCTCTCGGCGTGCACCACATGGCCCTCGGCGAGGTGGAGCGTGCCGCGTTCGCGCAGCAGGACGCCGGTGGCGCGCTCGTCGGCGAGTCGGCTGAGCATCGGCGACACACCGACCCTCGCACGCCGATCGGCTGCCGTCCGGTCCCGTACCGGCAGGCGGGGTGGTGGTGTGGCCGGGGAGGTACGCACGGTCGTCATCCCAGCACCAGCCGTCCGGCCATCTCACCGAGCCGGATCCGGGCCAGTGCGAGGTTGCCGTCCGCGCGGGCCAGCCACAGATGCAGGAACACGCTGCTGTCGAAGGACGTCCACACGAACCGCAGCACGTGGTAGCTGTCCCGGTTGCTGATGATCAGGTCCTCGACCGGGAGGTCCGCCTCATCGGCGTCGTCGCGCGGCGCGAACGCCCGGTGTTCGGCGGCCAGCCGGGCCAGTTCGGCCGTCTCCGCGGCGGTCGTGTCCGGGTCGCCGCCGGGAGACTCGCCGACCGAGCCCAGGGCCAGGCCGCTGGTCCAGTCGACCAGGGCGGCGCCCCGGGCGCCGGGCAGTCGCATGGCTTCCTGTAAGCACTCGTCGATTCCGGGCACCGTGGCTCCCCTCCCGCCTGGTGTTCGGCTGAGTGACGCCGAAACTACGCTCCGTGTGAGCGGCGGGTGAGGGTTCTGGCATTTTCCAGTGGAACATGCGGCGAGTGACTAAGGTGGGTCAACTGACCCCTTTTCCCCAGCCGTTGAGCCGGAGCTCCGCCGGGGTGCGTCAAGGGCGCCCGGGTGCGCGAAGAGTGGTGAGAGCGGCCGCGTGCGCCCCTCCCGATTCGGCCACGATCTCGTCCACGCTCTGCGGCTCCCGCACCGTCGCGAAGGCGACGCCCCCGGAGCCGTCCGGCGCGAACCCGTAAATCCCGGGCCGGGCAAGGGAGTTGTACGCGTAGTGGTGCGCGAAGTAGTACGCGCCCGTGTCCAGCGCCGCCGCATGGTCGCCCTGCTCCAGCAAGGGCAGCGCACGCCCCTCGGCGAGCAGATCACCCGCGAAGCACGCCGGACCGGCCACGTCCTGCACCACCTCGGGCCCCTCCTTGGGCCGCCCCTTCCCGTCGTATGCCGCGATCCTGAGCGGCCACGAACCCGGCACATACACCGTCCGCGCCGCCACCTGCACGCCCGCGTGCGTGACCGCCACCCGCCGCCCGCCCGCGCTCTTGGCGTACTCGACCCGCGCCACCACCGTCCCGTGCTTGGCCAGCAACGACCGCCCGAATTCGGTCACCAGCCCGTACCGCCCGTCGAACAGCCCCGGCACCTCCTCCCGCAGCACCCGCGCGTACTGCGCGTACGTCGGCGTCGTCGCGTCCGAGGCGAAGTTCACCGGCAGCCCGCCGCCGATGTCGATCGTGTCGATCTGCGGCCGCCCGATCCGCCGGTTGATCTCCTCGGCGAGCGCGAACGTCTCCGCGGTGCCCCGCGCCATCAGCGACAGCGGGATGCCCTGCGACCCGGTGTGCGCATGCAGCCGCGTCAGCCACGGGCGCACGGCATACGCCCGTACGACCCACTCCCGCGCCCCCTCGTCCCGCAGCGCCACCCCGAACTTCGAGGTCGCCGTCGCCGTGGAAGTCGCCTCGATGGAACCCCCGCCGACCTGCGGATTCACCCGTATCCCCAGGGGTGAGCGGCTGATCGCGGACTTCATCAGCCCGTCGATACGGTCCAGCTCCTGCGGATTGTCCGCGTTGACGGCGATCCCCAGCGCCAGCGCCTCGCGCAGCTCGGCCGGGGTCTTCGCGGGCGAGTCCAGCACCGTCCGGTCCGGCGACAGCCCCGCCGCCCGCGCCAGGGCCAGCTCACCCGGGCTCGCCACCTCCGCGCCGATCCCCTCGTCCCGCAGCAGTCGCAGCACCGGCACCAGAGGGGTCGCCTTCACCGCGAAGGCGTGCAGCACCGGCGTCCCCGGCGCCACGACCGCGTCGAACGCCGCCCGCAGCTCGGCCGCCGACTCCCGGATGCCGGTGACGTCGAGAAGCCCGACGATGGGAGTGTCCGGGCCGAGCAGCCCCTGCTCCACGGCCGCGCGGACCGCGTCGTCGCGGCGGCCGGTCCGTTCGAGGCCGCTCTCGCGGTGGTCGGTGAGGTTGTCCATGGCATCCCCCGTCGTGTCGTTGCCCGCGGCCGGCCTGTGTATCCAGCCAAACACCGGTGACCTACCCATGCTGACGCGACCATGTATTGACTAGTTCTATTCATGAAGTCAGGATGTGAATAACGACAGCAACAGTCCGCGTACATCCGCAGTACATCCGCTAGGAGGCAGACCATGTCAGGACCCCGCCCCGTACGAGCCCCGCGCGGTACGGAACTGAGTGCCCTGGGATGGCAGCAGGAAGCCGCCCTGCGGATGCTGCAGAACAACCTCGACCCCGAGGTCGCCGAGCACCCCGACAAGCTCGTCGTCTACGGCGGCACGGGCAAGGCGGCGCGTGACTGGCGCTCCTTCGACGCGATGGTCCGCACGCTGCGGACCCTCAAGCAGGACGAGACCATGCTCGTCCAGTCCGGCCGCCCCGTCGGCGTCATGCAGACCCACGAGTGGGCACCGCGCGTCCTCATCGCCAACTCCAACCTCGTCGGCGACTGGGCCAACTGGGAGGAGTTCCGCCGCCTCGAGCAGCTCGGCCTCACCATGTACGGCCAGATGACCGCCGGCTCCTGGATCTACATCGGCACGCAGGGGATCCTCCAGGGCACCTACGAGACCTTCGCCGCCGTCGCCGCGAAGAAGTTCGGCGGGACGCTGGCGGGGACGATCACGCTGACCGCCGGGCTCGGCGGCATGGGCGGCGCCCAGCCGCTCGCCGTGACCATGAACGACGGCGTCGCCATCTGCGTCGACTGCGACCCGCGCGCCATCGAGCGCCGTATCGAGCACCGCTACCTCGACGTACGCGCCGACTCCCTGGAGCACGCCCTCCAGCTCGCCGTCGAGGCCCGTGACGCCCGGCGTCCGCTCTCCATCGGCCTGCTCGGCAACGCGGCGGAGCTGCTGCCGCGCATGCTCGCCGAGAGCGCCCCCATCGACATCGTGACGGACCAGACGTCCGCGCACGATCCGCTGTCGTACCTGCCGCTCGGCGTCGACTTCGACGACATGGCGTCCTACGCCGCGAAGGACCCCGCCGGGTTCACGACCCGTGCGCGTGAGTCCATGGCCCGTCATGTCGAGGCGATGGTCGGCTTCATGGACGCCGGTGCGGAGGTCTTCGACTACGGCAACTCGATCCGTGGCGAGGCACAACTCGCCGGGTACGAGCGGGCGTTCGCCTTCCCCGGGTTCGTCCCCGCCTACATCCGCCCCCTCTTCTGCGAGGGCAAGGGCCCCTTCCGCTGGGCCGCGCTGTCCGGTGAGGCGTCCGACATCGCCAAGACCGACAAGGCGATCCTCGACCTCTTCCCCGAGAACGAGTCCCTTCACCGCTGGATCAAGATGGCCGGTGAGCGGGTCCACTTCCAGGGGCTGCCCGCGCGTATCTGCTGGCTCGGGTACGGGGAGCGGGACAAGGCCGGTGAGCGGTTCAACGACATGGTGGCGAGCGGTGAGCTGGCCGCGCCGCTGGCGATCGGGCGGGATCACCTCGACAGTGGGTCCGTGGCGTCTCCGTACCGGGAGACCGAGGCCATGCTGGACGGCTCCGACGCGATCGCCGACTGGCCTCTGCTGAACGCGATGGTGAACGTGGCGTCCGGTGCGTCCTGGGTGTCCATTCACCATGGCGGTGGGGTCGGTATGGGGCGGTCGATCCACGCCGGGCAGGTCTCGGTCGCCGACGGCACGAAGCTCGCGGGCGAGAAGCTGCGGCGTGTGCTGACGAATGACCCCGGGATGGGGGTCATCCGGCATGTGGATGCCGGGTACGACATCGCGGAGTCGGCTGCGGATGAGCGGGGTGTGCGGGTGCCTATGCGCGAAGGTGACGACGCGTGACCCTTCCGGGAGATGAGCGGGGCGGCAACCCTCCGGCGGGGGCTCAGGTCTCGTCGCCGACCGCGGGTCCGGCTGTGCCCACCCGTTCCGCCCTGCGGAACGACTGCCCACAGCCTGGTGGCGGGACTGCGGGCTCGCAGCCTGGCGGGGCTACCGGCTCCTTTCAGGAGATGTGGCGGGAGTTGCTTCCCATCGGGCGGCATCCCGGCTCCCACGGGTATCGCCGATTCGCCTGGACCGGTGCTGATGCCGAGTGTCGGGAGTGGTTCCGGGGGCAGGCTGAGGGGCGTGGGCTGACGTATGAGCTTGACCGGAACGGTAATCAGTGGGCGTGGCTCGGGGATCCGGCTGAGGGGGACGCTGTCGTCACCGGGTCGCATCTTGATTCCGTGCCCGATGGTGGGGCCTTTGACGGGCCGCTCGGGGTCGTGTCCTCCTTTGCCGCGCTCGATGAGCTGCGTCGGCGTGGCACCCGGTTCACCAAGCCCCTCGCCATCGTCAACTTCGGCGATGAGGAGGGCGCGCGGTTCGGGCTGGCCTGTGTCGGGTCTCGGCTGGCCGCCGGGCAGCTCACCGTCGAGCAGGCGCACCGGCTGACCGATGGGGACGGGGTGACGCTGCCGCGGGCCATGGAGGCCGCCGGGTACGACCCGGAGGCCATCGGGCCGGACCCCGAACGGCTGGCTCGTATCGGTGCGTTCGTCGAGCTGCATGTCGAGCAGGGGCGGGCGCTGGACCTCAGCGGCGATCGGGTCGGGATCGCCAGCGCCATCTGGCCGCACGGACGGTGGCGGTTCGACTTCCGGGGTGAGGCCAACCACGCCGGGACCACGCGGCTGGTGGACCGGCGTGACCCCATGCTGTCGTACGCCGAGACGGTGCTGGCCGCCCGCCGGGAGGCTGAACTCGCCGGTGCCGTCGCCACCTTCGGCAAGATCGTGGTCGAGCCGAACGGGGTGAACGCGATTCCCTCGTTGGTGCGTGGCTGGCTCGACTCCCGTGCCGCCGACCAGGAGAGCCTGGACGCGGTGGTGGGCGGCGTCGAGAAAGCCGCGCGTGAGTACGCCGACGCCCACGGCATCGACCTCGACGTCGTCCGGGAGTCCTTCACGCCCGTCGTCGAGTTCGACCACGCCCTGCGCGACGAACTCGGCCGCATCCTCGGCCAGGACACCGACTTGAAGGTGCCCGTGCTGGGTACCGGGGCCGGACACGACGCCGGGATCCTCTCCGGGACCATCCCGACCGCCATGCTGTTCGTGCGCAACCCCACGGGCGTCTCGCACTCCCCGGCCGAGTTCGCGGCCGAGGACGACTGCGTGGCCGGGGTGACCGCACTCGCCGACGTACTGGAAGGGCTGGCCCGCAGGTGACACCGAAGACCTACTGGCTGGAGCACGCCTGGCTCGACACCCACGTCGAGCCCGGCGTCGCGATCGACATGCAGGACGGGCGGATCACCGCCGTCCGCCGGGGCGTCGACACCCCGCCCCCCGGCGCCGACATCCTCCGCGGACTCACCCTCCCCGGGCTCGCCAACGCCCACAGTCACGCCTTCCACCGTGCCCTGCGCGGCACCGTCCAGGTCGGCTCCGGCACCTTCTGGACCTGGCGCGAGGTCATGTACTCGTTCGCCGACCGGCTGACCCCGGACAGCTACCACGCGCTGGCCCGTGCCGTGTACGCCGAGATGGCACTCGCCGGCATCACGTCCGTCGGTGAGTTCCACTACGTCCACCACGCCCCCGGCGGCACCCCCTACGCCGACCCCAACGCCATGGGCGAAGCCCTCATCGCGGCAGCCGCCGACGCCGGTATCCGGATCACCCTCCTCGACACCGCCTACTTTTCCTCCGGCTTCGGACAGCCGCCCAACACCCACCAGCTCCGCTTCTCCGACGGCGGCGCGGACGCCTGGGCAGAACGCTGTTCAGTTCTCAAGGAACGGGATCACGCGCGAATCGGCGCGGCGATTCACTCCGTACGGGCCGTGCCCGCCGACCAGTTGGCGACCGTGGCGCGGTGGGCACAGGAGCGGCGGGCCCCGCTCCATGTGCACCTGTCCGAGCAGACCGCCGAGAACGACGCCTGCCGTCAGGTCCACGGGTGCACGCCCACCCAGCTCCTCGCCGAGCACGGTGTCCTCGGGCCGCGCACCACCGGCGTGCACAACACCCACCTCACCGACGAGGACATCCGGCTCCTGGGCGCCGGCACCACCGGCACCTGCATGTGCCCGACCACCGAGCGGGACCTGGCCGACGGCATCGGGCCCGCCGCCGCCCTGCAGAAAGCCGGCTCCCCGCTCTGCCTCGGCTCCGACAGCCATGCCGTCATCGACCTGCTCGAAGAGGCACGCGCGATGGAGCTGAACGAGCGGCTGCGCACCCGCACCCGCGGTCACTGGACGGCCGCCGCCCTACTGCGCGCCGCTTCCGCCGACGGTCACGCGGCCCTCGGCTGGGGCGACGCGGGCACCATCGAGACGGGCGCTCTCGCCGACCTCACGACGGTCGCCCTCGACTCGGTCAGAACGGCGGGGCCGCTGCCCAGGCTCGGCGCCGAGACAGCCGTATTCGCCGCGACGGCAGCGGACGTACGGCACACGATCGTCGGGGGGCGGCACGTCGTACGAGACGGGGCGCACGCCCTCGTACCCGATGTGCCGCAAGCTCTCGCGCGGGCAGTCGATGCCCTCCGCGCCTGACGGCCGCCGACCCCAGCACCCACGAGGACGCCATGAGCAGCAGCACCGCCATCACCAACATCGCCACGCTGGTCACCAACAACCCCTCCCTCGGTGACGGTTCTCCCCTCGGTCTGATCCAGGACGCGGCCGTCGTCATCGACGGCGACCGCATCGTGTGGACCGGTGAATCAAGCAAAGCACCCGCCACTGACAATCGGGTCGACGCCGGCGGCCGGGCCGTCCTCCCCGGCTTCGTCGACTCCCACTCCCACCTCGTCTTCGCGGGCGACCGGACCGCCGAGTTCAACGCCCGGATGTCCGGCCGGTCCTACAGCGCGGGCGGCATCCGTACGACCGTCGCCGCCACCCGCGCCGCGAGCGACGCGGAACTCGAGGCGAACCTGACCCGTTACCTCGACGAGGCCCTCCGCCAGGGCACCACCACCTTCGAGACCAAGTCGGGTTACGGCCTGACCGTCGAGGACGAGTCCCGCGCCCTGCGCATCGCCGCCGCGCACACGGACGAGGTCACCTTCCTCGGCGCCCACATCGTGTCCCCGGACCACGCCGACGATCCGGCCGCGTATGTCGCCCTGGTCACCGGCGAGATGCTCGACGCGTGTGCCCCGTACGCCCGTTGGATCGACGTCTTCTGCGAGAAGGGCGCCTTCGACGGCGACCAGGCCCGCACGATCCTCACCGCCGGCAAGGCGAAGGGCCTGCACCCGCGCGTCCACGCCAACCAGCTCTCCTACGGCCCCGGCGTCCAGCTCGCGGTCGAACTCGACGCCGCCAGCGCCGACCACTGCACCCACCTCACGGACGCGGACGTCGACGCCCTGGCCGGCAGCGCCACCGTCGCCACGCTGCTCCCCGGCGCCGAGTTCTCCACCCGCGCCGAGTGGCCGAACGCCCGCCGCCTCCTCGACGCGGGCGTCACCGTCGCCCTCTCCACCGACTGCAACCCGGGCTCGTCCTTCACCTCCTCCGTCCCCTTCTGCATCGCCCTCGCGGTACGGGACATGGGGATGACACCGGACGAGGCGGTCTGGTCGGCCACGGCGGGCGGCGCGGCAGCCCTCCGCCGCGACGACATCGGCCACCTGACCCCGGGCGCCCGGGCCGACCTCACCCTCCTCGACGCCCCGAGCCACGTCCACCTGGCCTACCGGCCGGGCGTGCCCCTGGTCACCGGCGTGTGGCGCAGGGGCGAGCGGCTGGTCTGAGGACCCTCCGCCTGTTCCTCGCCGTCACGCGCCCCCGGGCGACCGCTGTCACCGCCCCCCCGCCCGCCACCGCTGCTCCGCGCCCCCGCTCACCGCCACCAGCTCCACACCCCCGTCGCCATCCGGCGTCACCGCCGTCTCGACCGCGATCGCCGGACGGATCACCCCGTCACCGCCCACCGCGAACTTCAGGTTCTGCCCGTTGCTCCTGTCCACGGACGCGCACTCCCAGATGCCCACGCCCCTGTCGGTGTCACCCCGGCTGTCCAGGCAGTACTCGGGGTCGGCGTACGACTGGACGACACCCCGCCCCGCGTCCACCCGCCACCGCTGCGTAGGGGACGCACCGCACGGCGCCGTGATGACATCCGTGCCCTTCTCCGTCTCTCCGTCGCGGATGTCCAGGCACAGCCCCGACGCCGAGTTCACCACCTGGGCGTACGCAGGGCCCGGCGGTTCATACGTCGGTGAGGGCGAGGGTGACTTCGGCGGCTTCGAACTCGGTGAAGGAGAGGGCGACGGGGACGGTGACTTGGAGGTCACCGAAGGGGAAGGAGACGGGCTCACCGGAACCGTCGCCGTGACCGTCACCGGCGGCGCACCCGGCGGTGTGGTGACCGACCCCGCGGCGCCCACGGACGACGACCCGTCCGGCGACAACAGATAGACCAACAGCGGCACCAACGCCACGCCCAGCACCGCCGAGGCCAGCGCGAAGCGACGGGACTGAGGCCAAGTACTCGTAGCCGTACGGCTGTTGCTCCTCGGCTCGCTCGTGTCGCTGAGGACGTATGCCGTCCCCGCCCACGGCAGCAGCCCCTCCGCCAGCGCCGTGCGCGGGGTGTCACGCAGCGCCGAGAGCTCCTCGAACGCGGCCGTGCAATGCGGACAGTGGTCCATGTGGGCGTGCAGGTCGGCGCTGTCGCGTGGGCTGTCCGGCCGTACCGCCTCCTCGATGAGGCGGCGGAAGTCCGCGCAGCGCGGGTCGTCCGAGGCGGCGAGGCGGGTGCGCAGACAGGCCTGGGCGAGTTGCTGGAGGGCGGGGGCGGTGCCGTAGGTCACGTCGGCGCGGGTGAGGCCGAGCAGCGCGGCGGTGCGCTCGTCGGGTTCGCGCTCCACCACCGCGTACCAGATCAGGCCCTGCGTGCGGGAGGGGAGTGTCTGGAACGCCGGGAGCATCGAGGGGACCGGCGCGGCCGTGTTCAGCACCAGTAGCAGGCCCGCGTCCACTCCTGCCGCCCGCTCGTCGCCGGCCCACGACGCGGCGACCTGTCCGGCGAGCAGCAGGAGCCGGTGTCGCCAGGGCACGCCCGGGTCGGTGCCGCGTGCCGTCTCGCGGGCGGCGAGGGTGAAGGCCTGGGCGGCGAGTTGCCGGGCCGCCGACTCGCCGGTCGTGCAGAGGCGGGCGTAGGCGAGGACGGCAGGGCGGTGGCGTTCGCGCAGTTCCTGCAGCGCCGGGTACGCGGTCGGGGTGTCGGCGCGCAGCAGCTCGGTCAGCCGCGCGTCGGACGCCCCGGAGTGCACGCCGTTTCCTGTGTCGCCCTGCGCCATCCCTGGCCCCTCCTCGCCTCCCGCTCCTGACGTACCGGCCAGTTTGGGGTGCCCATAGTGATGGAGGGAGACCTTTGGGGAAAGACGTATCTCCGGGTAACCGAAATCAGCAACCGAAATGAGAGCGGCAACGAGAGGCAGCAACGAGAGGCGCAATGAGAAGCGGCCCGGGCCAGTCGGCCGGACCGCGCTCTCACGTCTACGACTCGGTCACTCCTCGACCGTCAGGCCCTTCCGCAGCCGCACCAGCGTCCGCGACAGCAGCCGTGACACATGCATCTGCGAGATCCCCAGCTCCTCGCCGATCTCCGACTGGGTCATTCCCGCGACGAAGCGCAGCGAGAGGATCTTCCGGTCCCGGGACGGCAGTTCGGCGATCAGCGGCTTCAACGACTCGACGTACTCGATGCCTTCGATCCCGTGGTCCTCGTAGCCGATCCGGTCCGCGAGCGCACCCTCGGCGTCGTCCTCCTCCGGCTGGGCGTCGAGCGAGCTGGCGGTGTAGGCGTTGGACGCCGCCATGCCCTCGACGACCTCGTCCTTCGACAGACCGAGCCGCTCCGCCAGCTCACCGACCGTGGGGGCGCGGTCGAGCTTCTGGGCCAGCTCGTCACCGGCCTTGGCCAGGTCGAGCCGGAGTTCCTGCAGTCGGCGCGGTACGCGCACGGACCAGGAGGTGTCGCGGAAGAAGCGCTTGATCTCGCCGACGATGGTCGGCATCGCGAAGGTGGGGAACTCCACACCGCGGCTCAGCTCGAAGCGGTCGATCGCCTTGATCAGGCCGATGGTGCCGACCTGGATGATGTCCTCCATCGGCTCGCTGCGGGAGCGGAAGCGGGAGGCGGCGAACTTGACCAGCGCGAGGTTGAGTTCGACGAGCGTGTTACGGACGTACGAGTATTCGTGCGTGCCTTCCTCCAGCGACTCCAGCCGCTCGAAGAGGGTCTTGGAGAGAGCCCGTGCGTCCACCGGCCCCACCTCGTCGTACGGGGGGATGTCCGGAAGACCGGCGAGCAGGTCGTCCTGCTCCGGGGGCACGTCCGTGTCCGCGATGGGATCCAGATGTTCCGAGGGGGATGCCGACGTCGCTGTCTGGGTATGCGATGCGTCGAGCCGGGGTGACATGATGTCCTCCATCGTTCTCGGCATATGGCTGCCGAAGCCTGTGCGTGCACTGCGGTGTGCGGCGCCTCCAAAGCCGGCCGTGTTTGGTTTCGTGTCTCTACTAGCCCTACCCGGTTTACCGAGCCTCCCGCAAGTGCGTTCTGTGTGGAAATGTCCGATTCTGGGCGGATGTTCGGGTGTCGGAGGTCGTGTGGAAGGCGTAGTGTTCGAGGGCGTCAGTCAGCAGTCACGACGTCGGGAGAGAGAGACGGCATGGACCGCGGCACGGTCGGCAGCGCACAGTCTGGCCGGCTTCTGGTGGAGGTCAGGGAAGAGGGCCCCAGTGCCGTCGTGACCCCGGCGGGTGAGTTGGACCACCACACCGCCGATTTGTTGCGTGAGCCACTCGAAGAATGTCTGGCCAAAGGATTCAGCAGGCTGGTCGTCGACTGCTCGCGTCTGGAGTTCTGCGACTCGACCGGGCTCAATGTGCTCCTCGGCGCCCGGCTCAAGGCGGAGGCCGCCGGAGGCGGCGTCCATCTCGCCGGGATGCTGCCCGTGGTGGCACGTGTGTTCGAAATCACGGGGGCCGAAGCGGTCTTCACCGTGCATGACTCGCTCGAGGCGGCCCTGGCCGACCGGACCGGCTGAATCGGCCGTCGTGAGCGCCCCGCCCGCCCCTTCGGGACCGGCGGTTTCCGGGTGTCGCACCCTCCGCACCGCCGCTGTGGCCGAAGACGGGGGTGTTCCCCCGGTTCGGCCGGGCAGGAGAAACGCGTACTGCCCGTACAGCCGTACTGACCGTGAAGTGACTTTTGAATCGTGAACTGGTGAATCGGTGAGGTGAAGCGCTGATGAGCACCACCCGGCCCCACGCCTCCGGCGGTTCCGGGGGGCCCGAGGACGGTGCGTCCGTGCCGTCTGCCGGGCGCCAGGTCCGTCGGCTGAGCTTCGGCGGGGAGAGTGGGGTTGTTCCGCTGGCGCGTGACTTCACTCGGCAGGCGTTGTATGCGTGGGGCTGGATGCCGGCCGCTACCGCGGATCAGCGGGCGGCGGCTGAGGATGTGCTGCTCGTCGTGTCCGAGTTGGTCACCAATGCTTGTCTGCATGCCGAAGGGCCGGACGAGTTGTGGATCGCCTGTGACAACAAAGTGATCCGGGTCGAGGTGTCGGATCGGGGGGCGGGGCAGCCGGCGCCTCGGAATCCGCATCGGGCGGGGCGGCCGGGTGGGCATGGGATGTTCATCGTGCAGCGGCTCTGTCTGGACTGGGGGGTTGTGCGGACTCCGGGCGTCGCGGGTAAGACCGTCTGGGCCGAGTTGGGGGCTCCTGCCTAAGCGCCGTAGGGCTTCGGTTGTCTTGTGGCTGCGGGTTGTTCGTGGCTTGTCGCGCAGTTCCCCGCGCCCCTGTCGGGGCGCTTTCGCTTCGGCACATTTCCAACACCTCCTTTGTCTTCCCTCCTTTCATGGGCGGGCGTACCTTGACGGCTCGATCTGATGTGCCGTCAGGAACTTGAGAGGGAGCGGAATCGTGTCGTACCGGAAACGAACCGCCGCGCTCGCGTCCGTCGCGGCCCTGGCCGGCTCGGCGGTGCTGATGGCCGCCCCCGCAGCCCGGGCCGAGGTCGTGGACGTGAACTACCAGTGCAAGACGCCGATCGGGGACAAGAGTGCCGTCTCGCCGATCGACATCAAGGGCGTGGAGAGCGGCAGCGGCTACAAGATCACGATGTCGTGGCAGAAGGGTGTCTCGTCCAGCCCGGTCGAACTGGGCAAGGGCGCGATGAACCCGAGCGCCACCATCAAGCTGGGCGGTGCCGACAGCGGCACGATGAATGTCACCGGGCCCGCCAACCAGGAAGCCATCCCCGCCAACACCCCCATCAAAATCAGTGACTTGACGGGCACCTACACCCCGAAGAAGACCGGCAAGGTCACCTTCACGGCAGGCGTCCTCACCATCAAGGCGCTCGGTACGACGACGACCTGCACGCCGTCCAACAGTCCCGGCCCCTCCCTGACCCTGGACGTCACGGCCGCCGCGGGCGCCTCCGGCTCCACCCAGTCCGGCTCCGGTTCGGACACCGGTTCCGGCTCCGAACTGCCGCAGACCGGCCCCCTGGACTCGGCCATCGCCCTCGGCACCCTCGGCGGCACGGTGCTGCTGGCCGGGGCGGCCGGTGTGCTGTGGCTGACACGGAGGAATCAGACGGCACGCTGACCGCCGTCGCCGTCTGTGTCGAACGACTGTTGGAGCCGCCGATGTCGTCCGCCTTCCGTGTCCTGATGCTGGCCCTGCTGATGCTGTCGGGTGCTGCCCCCGCCGCGTCCGCTGCCTCCGCCGATGACTGGTCCCTCGCGCCCTCCGGCGGTGGGCGGCCGTCCTTCTACGCCGAGGGTGCGCCCGGGGCGGTCCTGCAGGACACGGTGTCCGTGATCAACCGGAGCGGGGAGCCGGTCACCGTGCGGCTGCGGGGGACCGGGGTCGCGGTCGCTTTCGCCGACGGGTCGGTGCGGGTGCCCGCTCGTACTCGCGCCGACGTTCCCTTCACGGTGAGCGTTCCGACGGGGGCCGCGCCCGGCGATCTCGCGGGTGCGGTCGTCGCGCGGGACGACGAGGGGCGGTCCAGGACGGTGGCGCTGCGGCTGCGTGCCGTCGGGCCGAAGCTCTCCGCGCTGACCGTCGAGCACGTGGCGGTGGGCGCCGACGGCATCTCGTACGAGCTGGTCAACCGCGGTACGACCGCCCTCGTGCCGACACTCGCCGTCCGCGCCGACGGCGTCTTCGGCCGCCGCGTCCTCGACCGCGCCCCGCGCACCCTTCCCGTCGAACTGGCCCCCGGCCGCCGCGTCGAACTCACCGAGCCCTGGCCCGACCGCCCCGCCCTCGACTCGGTGGACGTGCGGCTGACGGTGACGGCGGCGGGCGGTGCGCGGGACGAGGCGGGGGCGTCGGTGTGGTGCGTGCCGTGGGGTGCGGTGGCGGGCGGGCTGGGGGCTGTGGTGGCGGGCGCCGCGCTGGCAGTCGTACGACGTCGGCGGCGCCGTACGGCCGGAGACGGTGACGTGTCCGAATCCCCGCGTACGGAAGTCGAGTTGACGGGAGCGGTGACGTGAGGGGCAAGGTGCGGTTTCCGGTGCTGGTCGCGGTGCTCGCGCTGTTGCTGGCGCCCTTGGGGTCACCGGCGGTCGCGGCGGAGAAGCCCGCGGTCAAGCTGTCCAAGTCGCAGGCGGGGACGGGGGGTTCGATCACCGTCACCGGGAGCGGCTGGCGGGAGCGGGCGCTGCTGATGATTCTGATCTGCGGGCAGTCCGTGCCGTCCCGGGGCGTCGTCGGCGGGACCAACTCCTGTGCCAACGGGGACGGGCGGGCGGTGACGACGGACGCTGAGGGGCGGTTCGAGCGGAAGCTGCCGGTCGCGGAGCCGCCCGTACCGTGCCCGTGCGTGGTGCATGTCGCCACCGTGACCGGGGCGAAGGCGGAGGCCGACGCGATCTTCCAGGTCGCCGGGCACGCGGTGGAGCCGTTGCCCGCGGAGGCGGCCGGCGGGCGGCTGTCGGTGCTGACGGACACGCGGCTCGACGGGTCCAGCGGGCTGCTCACCTGGTTCGGGGCGGCGCCCACGCGCACGCTCGTCTTCACCGTCGGCAACGTCGGCACGTCCACCATCAAGAACCCGGTCTTCCAGGTCGGCACCGCACACGGCGTGTTCGCGCCCGAGTGGCAGGACCAGCAGTGGCGCGGCACCGTCGAGCCCGGCCGGAAGGCCCGTATCGAGCTGCCGGTCGAGTTGTCCGGCGGCGCGCACGGCGACTACACCGTGTCGCTGAAGTACGGCGGGAAGGTCCTCGCCGAGCAGCCCTGGGGCGTGGGCCGCCCGTGGGGCGTGACCCTGTTCTGGGTCCTGGTCTGCCTGGTCGTACCGGCGGCGGTGTTCCGCGTCGGGATGGCGGTGGTGGACCGGGTACGGCCCCGGCGCAGCACCGGCCGCGCGCGGCTCCGCATGCCCGAACTGGCCCTCCGCCTCCCGAAGTTGAGCCCTTCGGAGGACGTACCCTCCCCTGCCACCTCGACCACCACCCTGCCGTGGTTCACCCCGGACTCCGATCCGGGCACGGCCGGTCCGCTCTCCGCACCGCACGACGACAGCCCGACGAGTCCTACGACTCCCACCAGGAAGGGACAGACGTGAGCAAGCCGAGGAGAGTCACACCGGCCCGCGGCCGCAGAACGGGCGCGGCGGGCGTCGCCATGATGCTGTGCGGCGCGGGCATCCTGATCGGCGTCGCCGCGACGCCCGCGCAGGCCGCCGAGGTGTCGTACGCGACCGAGTGCATCCCGCCGGCCATCTCGGGGCTGCCGCCGGTCCAGGGCACCACCAAGGTGGAGATCACCGCGCCCGCCGAGGCCAAGGTCGGCGACGAGGTCGAGATCACCTGGAAGTTCGTCCAGGCCGCCTCCAAGAACCCCGACGTCCTCGACCTGGAGAAGGACACCGTCCAGCCGACCGGGACCCTCAAGGCCGCCGGCGCCCAGACCGGGGACATCGCGATGCAGGGCACGCGGACCAATCCGCCGATCCCCAAGAACAGCGACATGAAGCTCTCCGACATGAAGGGCAAGCTGAAGCTCACGGCGGCGGGCGAGGTGACGCTGACGCCGGACGCGTACAACATCAACGTCAACAAGCCGATCTCGACGGACACCAAGTGCTCGCCGAAGGAGGCGGTGCAGAAGGCCGCGACCATCAAGGTGACGGACGGGGGCGGGAGTTCGGGGGGTACGACGGGAGGGTTGCCGACGGGTTTGCCGACGCTGCCGACCGGTCTGCCCACGGGTACCTCGTCGCCGACGCCGAGTGAGAGTGAGACGGGCGGTGACGCCGGGGGCGGCTCCGGTGCCGGCGGTTCCGACACCGGCGGTTCCAGCACCGGCGGAGGCGGCGGGCAGACCGAGTTCACCGGCAAGGAGGTTCAGGTCCCGTACCAGTGCAAGACGCCGATCGGGGACAAGGAGGCGACCTCGCCGGTCCAGATCGACGCCAAGAAGAACGGCGGGAGTTTCGACCTCACCGTGCAGTTCAAGAAGTCCGTGATGGACAGCCCCGCCGACATCCCGGCCGACTCGGTCAAGCCGTCGATGGAGGTGGCCCTGGGCGGCGCCGACAGCGGCACGGTCCATGTCGAGGGGCCCACCAACGCCGAGCCCATCAAGTCCGGCGACCCGATCGAGGTCCCCGACCTCACCGGCACGTACAAGCCGGGCGCGAGCGGTGAGACGACGCTGTCACCGGGCGTCCTGACCGTCGAGGCCCTGGGCACGACGACGACGTGCACGCCGACCAAGTCGGAGGTCTCCCTCACCCTGGACACGACCGAGCAGGCGAGCGGTGCGTCGGGCGGCGGCTCGGGTTCGGCCGGCGGTTCGGCTTCCGGCGGCGGTTCGTCGTCGACGGACGGCGGGCTGGCCGCCACCGGCTCCGACGACAACAGCACCCTGAAGGCGCTGGGCTTGGTGGCGGGGACGGCCGTACTGCTGGGCGGTGCGGTGTTCACGTTCATGCCGGGGAGGCGTTTGCGGTAAGGGCCGACTTCTCACGTGCCATGGTCCAACCGGTGGTGTGAGCGCATCAGCACGTTCGCGTCCCCCACCGCGCTGTAGTCGAAGGCCGCCCGCGCCGCGGCCCGCCGTTCCGCGAGTTGCCGACAGGTCTCGCAGCCGGCCACGGGCAGGGGCGGGCGGCTGATGTCGTACGACGGCCCGATCGCCGTGTGCGCGTCCGTCCGCCTCTCCGCGCCTCCCCAAACCGGGGCCGGGGCGGTGCTGAATGGCCTGCGACCGGCACCGGGAGGTTCGGTCGTGGTCTTCGGCACTGGGGCGGTCGGCCTCGCTGCTGTCATGGCCGCGAGTCTCACTCAGGCCGAGCGGGTGATCGCCGTCGATGTGAACCCCGGCCGACTGGCGCTGGCCACCGAGCTGGGTGCCACGGACACCATCGACGCCGCCGCCACCGACGATCCGGTGGCGGCCATCCGGGAACTCACCGGAGGCGGAGCGGGCCATGTGCTGGAGAGCAGCGGCAATGTGCGGGCCTTCCGGCAGGCCATCGACATCGTCAACAGCAGCAAGCGGATTGTCGGGATCGTCGAGGGAGCGTCCGTTCCCCACGTCTTGATCCCTGATCTCATCGGCCTCCACGCGGCCGGCCGCTTTCCCGTGGAGCGCCTGGTCACCTCGTTCTCCTTCAGCCGGATCAACGACGCCGCCGCAGTCGCCGCATCAGGCGAGGCCGTCAAGCCGGTCCTCCATCTCTGACCGGTGCCCGAACTCCCTGTTGGTGCCGAGGGCCCGGGCTGCTGAGGGAGGTCGCTCCGGCGCCGTACGCCGCGCGGTTCATTCGCCCGCGGTGTCCTCGGCCTCCCAGCGCAGCAGGTCGCCCGGCTGGCACTTGAGTACCTCGCAGAGCGCGGCGAGCGTCGAGAAGCGCACCGCCTTGGCGCGGCCGTTCTTGAGTACCGCCAGGTTGGCGGGCGTGATCCCTACGCGGTCCGCGAGCTCGCCCACGGACATCTTCCGCCTGGCCAGCATCACGTCGATGTCGACGGCGATCGGCATCAGATCACCTCGTCCAACTCGGCCTGCATCTGCGCCGCTTCGACATCGCGCGCGACGGCCTGGGCGAGCAGCATCCGCAGCACGAGCACGATGAGCGCGACTCCCAGGATGGCCACGCCAACCCCGCCCATGATGACGGTGACGCCCGGATCCTCCCGCTGGCCCGGCGCATTCAGGGCCGTGACCGCGAACCACACGAGAGCGGCCGCCACGATCGCGCCGATGATGACGTCCACGTACCGGAAGGCGGCGTGGGAGAACACGGTTCCGCGTCGCACCATCGTCACCAGTCGCCATACACAGACCAGGGCGACCTGGGCCGTCCCGATGCCCAGGATCGTGATCACGCGCAGCGGGGTCAGCGGGAGCGCCCCGTCCTCCGGGTCACTCCCGCTGACCAACGCCCACACCATCAATGCCTGCACGAACACGGTGCCGGTGAGCACCACCACAAGCACGGCGCGCAGCGCGCGCACGGTCAGCTTTCCCATGACCCAACCTTCCATCGAGCTACGATGGGAATCTATCGAATCTCGATAGGTGAGGCAAGGGCTGCACGGCGCCGCCCGGCGCGCACATGCGGCGAGGGCCGCCGCACATGTGTGCGGTGGCCCTCGCCATAGGTATGGGGCGTGCGTCAGTGCACGTCGCCCATCAGCTCCTTGACCTTCTTGCGGTACATCCACACGGCGACACCGGCGATGACGGCGAGCGTGGCTTCCAGGGCCACGATGCCCGTCTTGTTGAGGTCGACGCCGGCGATGGAGAGCAGGCCGGTCGTGGCGTCACCGGCGGTGACGGCCAGGAACCAGACGCCCATCATTTGGGAGGCGTACTTCGCGGGCGCCATCTTCGTCGTGACCGACAGACCCACCGGGGAGACCGTCAGCTCACCGACGGTCTGGATGAAGTAGATCGCCGCCAGCCACAGCGCCGCCGCCTTGTGACCGCCCTCGGCGATCGACAGCGGGGCCAGGAAGAGGAAGAAGGACGCGCCGACGAGGATCAGGCCCGCCGAGAACTTCACCGCGGTGCTCGGCTCCTTGCCACGCCGGGCCAGTGCCAGCCACAGCCAGGCGAAGACCGGCGCCAGCGCCATGATCATGACCGGGTTGACCGACTGGTACCAGGAGACCGGGAACTCCCAGCCGAAGACGGAGTTGTCGGCGGAGGACTCGGCGAACAGCGACAGCGTCGAGCCGCCCTGGTCGTAGATCATCCAGAACACGGCCGCGGCGACGAAGAACCAGATGTACGCGGTCAGCTTCGACTGCTCGGCACGGTCCAGCTCCTTGTCCCGCTTCATCCTGGCGATGACCATGACCGGGATGATCAGACCGGCGAGCGTGATGGGGACCAGCAGCCAGTTCAGCGTGTAGACGCCAAAGACGCCGACGACGGCGTAGAAGATGATCGCGACGGCGGTCCAGAAGCCGGCCTTGCGCAGCGTCGCCGCCTTCTGCTCGGCGGTCAGCGGCGTCGGGACGACGTCCGAGCGGGCGCTCAGGTGTCGGCTGCCGAGCAGGAACTGGGCGAGACCCAGGCCCATGCCGAGCGCGGCGAGCGCGAAGCCCAGGTGCCAGTTGACGTTCTCGCCGACAGTGCCGATGACCAGCGGGGCGGCGAAGGCACCGGCGTTGATGCCGATGTAGAAGAGCGTGAAGCCACCGTCGCGGCGCGGGTCGTCCGGGCCGTCGTAGAGGTGCCCGACCATCGTCGAGATGTTGGCCTTCAGCAGACCGGAACCGATCGCGACCAGACCGAGGCCCGCGAAGAAGCTGCCCGACCAGGGGAGGGCCAGGGTGAGGTGGCCGAGCATGATGATCGCGCCCGCGACAGCGACCGTTTTGCGGGGGCCGAGGACGCGGTCCGCGAACCAGCCGCCCGGGAGGGCGAGCAGGTACACGAGCGACAGGTACACCGAGTAGATCGCGGTGGCGGTGGCCGCACTGAGGTGCAGGCCGCCGGGGGCCACCAGGTACAGCGGGAGCAGGGCCCTCATGCCGTAGTAGGAGAACCGCTCCCACATCTCGGTCATGAACAGAGTGGCCAGTCCGCGGGGGTGGCCGAAGAAGGTCCATCCGGAACCGGGGGTGCCCGGTTCAAAGGATTCCTTCGTCAGGCTGGACGCCATGGTCGATCCTTGCTGGTCGGGACGCGCCTGGAGTGGGTGGGGCACACACAAAAGAGACCTTCAGCGTCAAATGATTGCCAAAGGTCCCCGTGGTGCTACAGGCGCTCATTCACCATAAGGCAGGACACCGATGGAAATGGAAGGACTTGAGACGTCAATCACAGGTGTCGGTGGAACCGCAAGCGTATTTTCGAAGGTCATTCTCAGGATCGCACCCTACGGCCATAGGTTCGTACCGATGCCGGGGCAAGGTAAGGATCGCTCCATGGGACGGTAAGAATCCGGCCTGCCGATCACACCCCGGCTCTTGTCATCCGCGGACTACCATCACCTCATGACCCGTGTACTGCTCGCCGAGGACGACGCGTCCATCTCGGAGCCGCTGGCCCGCGCCCTGCGCCGGGAAGGTTACGAGGTCGAGGTGCGCGAGGACGGCCCCACCGCGCTCGACGCCGGCATCCAGGGCGGCATCGATCTGTGCGTCCTGGACCTGGGCCTGCCCGGCATGGACGGCCTGGAGGTGGCCCGCCGGCTGCGCGCCGAAGGCCACACCGTCCCGATCCTCATCCTGACCGCGCGCGCCGACGAGGTCGACACCGTCGTCGGTCTCGACGCGGGCGCCGACGACTACGTCACCAAGCCGTTCCGGCTCGCAGAACTGCTCGCCCGGGTCCGGG
This sequence comes from Streptomyces sp. NBC_00457, assembly GCF_036014015.1. NCBI lineage: Bacteria > Bacillati > Actinomycetota > Actinomycetes > Kitasatosporales > Streptomycetaceae > Streptomyces > Streptomyces sp. NBC_00457. The sequence goes on from NZ_CP107905.1 coordinate 6,483,490, forward strand.
CCCTGCTGCGGCGCGGCGCCGCCGAGCCGCAGCAGCCGCCCGCCACGCACGGCGTGCGCATCGACGTCGAGTCGCACCGCGCGTGGATGGGCGAGGAGGAACTCCAGCTCACCGCCAAGGAGTTCGACCTGCTGCGGGTGCTGGTGCGGGACGCGGGGCGGGTCGTCACTCGCGACCAGTTGATGCGCGAGGTCTGGGACACCACCTGGTGGTCGTCGACCAAGACCCTCGACATGCACATCTCCTGGCTGCGCAAGAAGCTCGGCGACGACGCGGCGAACCCGCGGTACATCGCCACCGTGCGCGGTGTGGGCTTCCGCTTCGAGAAGAGCTGAGTTCGAGCGGTGCTGAGCAATGACTAGTACGGGTCGTACGGGTCCATGCGCCGTCGACTGATCCAGTCCACGCTCGCCGTGGTGCTCGTCGTGATCGCCGTCTTCGGGCTCTCTCTCGTGATTGTCGAGACCCGGACGATCAGCAGCACCGCGCAGGAGCGGGTGGACTCCGAGGCGATCCGGCTGGCCAGCATCGTGGACAGCCGGCTGATGGCCACGGGGGCCGTCACGGCTGACGTGCTGCGCGAACAGGTGCCGGCGGAGCGTTACGCCCAGGTCCGGATCCCGGGTGAGAAGCCCATCGAGATCGGCACCAAGCCGTCCGGCGACACCATCAGCGCCACGCGCAAGGGCGAGCAGGGGGAGACGGTCGTCGTCCAGGAACCCCGTTCCGTGGTGACCCGTGAGGTCTGGCGGACCCTCCTGATCATCGCGGCCGTGGCGTTGCTGGCGGTCATCGCCGCAGTGCTGCTCGCCGTACGGCAGGCCAATCGGCTCGCCTCACCGCTGACCGACCTCGCCGAGACCGCCGAACGCCTCGGATCCGGGGATCCACGGCCCCGGCACAAGCGGTACGGCGTCCCCGAGCTGGACCGGGTCGCCGACGTGCTGGACAGTTCCGCCGAGCGGATCGCCCGCATGCTGACCGCGGAACGGCGACTGGCCGCCGACGCCTCGCATCAGCTCCGTACGCCGCTCACCGCGCTGTCCATGCGCCTGGAGGAGATCACCCTCACCGACGACCCGGACACGGTGAAGGAGGAGGCGACGATCGCGATCACGCAGGTGGAGCGGCTTACGGATGTCGTCGAGCGGCTGCTGACGAACTCCCGTGATCCGCGTACCGGCTCCGCCGTCACCTTCGATCTGGACGAGGTCATTCAGCAGCAGCTCGCGGAGTGGCGGCCCGCGTACCGGAGTGCGGGGCGGGCGATCGTCAGCTCGGGCAAGCGGCATCTGCATGCGGTGGGTACGCCGGGGGCGGTGGCGCAGGTGCTGGCCGCGTTGATCGAGAACTCGCTGATGCATGGGGGCGGTACGGTCGCGCTGCGCACGCGGGTCACCGGGAATCAGGCGGTCGTCGAGGTGACGGACGAGGGGCCCGGGGTGCCTGCCGATCTTGGGGCGCGAATCTTTGAGCGGGCGATCAGTGGGCGGAACTCGACCGGGATCGGGCTGGCTGTCGCGCGGGATCTGGCGGAGGCGGATGGGGGGCGGCTGGAGATGCTGCAGGCTGCGCCGCCGGTGTTCGGGTTGTTTCTGTCTCGTACGGCTACGGGGAAGTCGGCGGGGGAGTCGGAGCGGACGGTTCGGTAGCCGGGGGTGGGTGCGGGGCCCTGAGTTTGCTGGGTGCCCGGGGTTTGCGTCGGCCGGGGGCGTCGCGCGGCCCGGCGCTTGCGGGGTGCCGCCTGCGCCCACCCGTGCCGCCCCAGGCGGCACGAATGCCCGCAGCTGGGGCAGAGGCACGCATGCCCGCAGCTTGAGCTCACGTGGTGCGGCGGCCTGCTCCTGCCGGGGCTGGGTGGTCCTCTGGCGTTGAAGGCGTTCGCTGTTCCGTCAGGAACGATTCCGCGTCGGAGACGGCCTCGCGGGCCGGGAGGGTCTTGAAGACCCACGTGCGGTAGGACCAGAAGCGGAAGAGCGTGGCTATGCCGATGCCGAGGAACTTGAAGATGTTGGACTGGAGGGGGCTGTCCCAGTCGAAGCCGTAGGTGGCGGCGTAGAGGACGCCGTTCTCGATCACCAGGCCGACCGCGCTGAACAGCAGGAACAGGGTCAGTTCCTTGGTGCGGCCGCTCTTGTCGCGGTCGCGGTACGTGAAGTAGCGGAACCCGACGTAGTTGAAGACGATGGCCACCACCGTCGCGATGACGCTGGCCCGTACCACCGGGAGGTCGGTGACATGCCGTACCAGGTTGAACACGAGCAGGTTGACCAGGAGCCCCGCGCCGCCCACCGCACCGAACTTGGCGATCTCACGTACCAGCAGGTCGATGCGCTGCCGTAGCGCTTGGGGGGCCGAATGAAGCCCCGAGGAACCATGTCCCATGGTCGTGCAGGCCCCCATCGGTCGGATTACTTCAACTCAGCCATGCTAACCAGCCGCCTGCCCAAACGCTTGTGCGGCCGCACACACGCAGGGGAAAGGCAGAGGAAACCCTTGGGAAAGGCGCGGAATCCGGCCGCGGTGGCGTGACCGATACCCTGGGGTCGTGACATTCCCGGTAGTCGGCATGGTCGGCGGGGGCCAGCTCGCTCGTATGACGCACGAGGCAGGCATCCCGCTCGGCATCAGGTTCAAGCTCCTCAGTGACACCCCCCAGGATTCCGCGGCGCAGGTCGTCGGCGACGTCGTCATCGGCGACTATCGCGACCTGGACACGCTGCGCGCCTTCGCACGCGGCTGTGACGTGATCACCTTCGATCACGAGCACGTCCCGACGGAGCATCTGCGGGCCCTCGAAGCGGACGGCATCCCCGTCCGCCCCGGCCCCGACGCGCTCCAGCACGCCCAGGACAAGGGCGTGATGCGGGCGAAGCTCGACGCGATCGGCGTGCCCTGTCCGCGGCACCGCATCGTCGGCGATCCGCAGGACGTGGCCGCGTTCGCGGCGGAGGGGGACGGCTTCCCTGTCGTCCTCAAGACCGTCCGCGGTGGCTACGACGGCAAGGGCGTGTGGGTCGTACGGACCGTCGAGGAGGCCGCGGAACCCTTCCGCGCCGGCGTTCCCGTGCTCGCCGAGGAGAAGGTGGACTTCGTACGGGAGCTGGCCGCCAACGTCGTACGGTCGCCGCACGGGCAGGCCGTCGCGTACCCCGTCGTGGAGTCCCAGCAGGTCGACGGCGTCTGCGACACGGTCATCGCGCCCGCCCCCGATCTCGACCCGGCGCTCGCCCTGCGCGCCGAGGAGATGGCCCTGAGCATCGCCAAGGAACTGGACGTCGTCGGCCATCTCGCCGTCGAGCTGTTCCAGACCCGCGACGGCCGCATACTCGTCAACGAACTGGCGATGCGCCCGCACAACTCCGGTCACTGGACCCAGGACGGCGCGATCACCTCGCAGTTCGCCAATCACGTACGGGCCGTCCTCGACCTCCCGCTCGGCGACCCGCGTCCGCGCGCCAAGTGGACGGTCATGGTCAACGTCCTCGGCGGCGACTACCCCGACATGTACCCCGCGTACCTGCACTGCATGGCCCGCGACCCCCAGCTCAAGATCCATATGTACGGCAAGGACGTGAAGCCCGGCCGCAAGGTGGGCCACGTCAACACTTACGGCGACGACCTGGACGACGTGCTGGAGCGCGCCCGTCACGCTGCCGGTTATCTGAGAGGCACGATCACAGAATGAGCCCTGTAGTTGGCATCGTCATGGGGTCGGACTCCGACTGGCCCGTCATGGAGGCCGCCGCGCAGGCCCTCGACGAGTTCGAGATCGAGTACGAGGTCGACGTCGTCTCCGCGCACCGCATGCCGCGCGAGATGGTCGCGTACGGGGAGCAGGCCGCCGAGCGCGGGCTGAAGGTGATCATCGCGGGGGCGGGTGGCGCCGCCCATCTCCCCGGGATGCTCGCCTCCGTCACCCCTCTCCCGGTCGTCGGCGTCCCCGTGCCGCTGAAGTACCTGGACGGCATGGACTCGCTGCTGTCCATCGTGCAGATGCCGGCCGGTGTCCCGGTCGCGACGGTCTCCGTCGCCGGTGCGCGCAACGCCGGTCTCCTCGCGGCCCGTATCCTCGCCGCCCATGACCAGGAACTCCTCGGCAAGATGCGGGAGTTCCAGCAGGAGCTGAACGACCAGGCCGCCGAGAAGGGCAGGCGCCTGCGCGGCAAGGTCGAGGGCACGAACGGCTTCGGTTTCGGGAAGTGACGGCCGTGATCTCTCTGGACGCAGCCCGGGAACTCCTGCGCGAGTTCCCCGTCGTCGACGGGCACAACGACCTGCCCTGGGCACTGCGCGAACAGGTCCGCTACGACCTCGACGCCCGCGACATCGCCACGTCCCAGAGCACCCATCTGCACACCGACATCCCGCGCCTGCGCGAGGGCGGCGTCGGTGCGCAGTACTGGTCGGTGTACGTCCGCGCGGACCAGCCCGAACCGGTCGCGGCGACGCTGGAACAGATCGACTGCGTACGGCAGTTGCTGGCCCGTTACCCGAAGGACCTGAGGCCCGCGACGACGGCCGCCGACATGGAGGCGGCGCGCGCGGAGGGCCGTATCGCATCCTTGATGGGCGCCGAAGGCGGCCACTCCATCGCCAACTCCCTTGCCACGCTACGGGCGTTGTCCGCGCTCGGCGTGCGCTACATGACCCTCACCCACAACGACAACGTGGACTGGGCGGACTCGGCGACGGATGAGCCCGGCGTCGGCGGGCTGTCCGCCTTCGGCCGTGCGGTGGTGCGGGAGATGAACCGCGAGGGCATGCTCGTCGACCTCTCGCACGTGGCGGCGACGACCATGCGGGACGCGATGGACGCGACCCTGGCGCCGGTCATCTTCTCCCACTCGTCCGCGCGGGCCGTCTGCGACCACCCGCGCAACATCCCGGACGACGTCCTGGAACGCCTGTCGGGCAACGGTGGCATGGCGATGGTGACCTTCGTGCCGAAGTTCGTGCTCCAGGCGGCCGTGGACTGGACGGCCGCCGCCGACGAGAACATGCGCGCGCACGGCTTCCACCACCTCGACACCACACCCGAGGCGATGAAGGTCCACCGCGCCTTCGAGGAACGGCACCCGCGCCCGGTCGCCACCGCGTCCACGGTCGCCGACCACCTCGACCACATGCGCGAGGTCGCCGGCATCGACCACCTCGGCATCGGCGGCGACTACGACGGCACGGCCTTCACCCCCGACGGCCTGGGCGACGTCTCCGGCTACCCCAACCTGATCGCGGAACTTCTCGACCGCGGCTGGTCCCGCCCCGACCTCGCCAAGCTGACCTGGCAGAACGCGGTACGAGTCCTCGGCGCCGCAGAGGCCGTGTCCCGCGACCTCCAGGCGACGCGGGGGCCGTCGAACGCGACCATCGGGGAACTGGACGGCTGATCGGCCTCAGTCGTAGCCGTACCCCCGAACGCCCCGTCCACCAGGAAGCCCCCTGGACGCCGTGCGACGGTGACCGTACCCCCGGGACGATCACGACGTACGGAGCCCGCCATGGCAGACCTCCAGGACGAAGTGCACACGACGGCCGATGTCGACGGGTCGGACGGGCCGTTCGCGGACGAGCCGGGGGGCTCCGGCTCCGGGGAGTCCTTGCCGGCCGTCTCCGGGCCGGGCACCGACCCGCTGGAGCGCGCCCATGCCATCCTCGCCGCGCATCCGGTCGCCGACGGGTACAGCGGGCTGCCGTGGGCGCTGCGGCATCTGCCCTTCTACGACCTGGAGACCGGTGAGGCCGCTGTCGACACGGACGTGCCGCGGCTGCGGGAGGGGCATGTGGGGGCGTTGTTCTGGTCGCTGCATCTGCCGGAGGGGATGGACGGTGACCGGGCGGTCGGCGCGACGCTGGAGCAGCTGGATCTGGTGCGGACGGTGGTCCGTACGCACCCCGAGGGGCTGCGGCTGGCCTGTACCGCCGGGCAGGCCACGGATGCGCTCCGCTGCGGACGCGTGGCCGTGCTGCTCGGTCCCGCCGGAGCCGCCGCGATCGGTGATTCGCTGGGCATCCTGCGTTCCCTGTGCGCCCTCGGCCTGCGGGTCCTCACGCTGTCCGGGGTGTCCTGGGCGAGCGAGGCCGGGCTGACCCGGTTCGGCGAGGAGGTCCTGCGGGAGATGAACCGGCTCGGTGTCCTCGCCGACCTCTCCGGCGCCTCCGAGGAGACCGTCCGCCGTGCCCTCGTGCTCTCCAAGTCGCCCGTCCTGTGCACCCGTTCGGCCGCTCACGCCCTGCGCCCGCACCCGGCCAACCTCCCCGACGAGCTGCTCGCCGGGCTGGGCGAGGCCAAGGGCCTGTGCATGGTGCCGCTGACCGCCCAGCAGACCGGCCCGACCGTCCGCGACGTCGCCGACCACCTCGACCATGTACGCGCGCTCGCGGGCCCCGACTGCGTCGGCCTCTCCGGCACCTACGACGTCGGCACCGCCCACCCCCGCGAACTCGCCGACGCCTCCTGCTACCCGCGCCTCATCGCCGAGCTCCTTGACCGAGGCTGGACCGAGGCCGACATCACCCTGCTGACCTGGGGAAACGTCCAGCGGGTGCTCCGCGGCGCCGACTTCACGGCCCGCGCCGCACAGCAGCGCCGCGAGCCGTCGACAGCGAAGATCGCCGCACTGGACGGGTGATCACCCCTCCGGGATCACGCACAGGCAGAACGGATGCCCCGCCGGGTCGGCGAACACCCGGAAGTCCTTCTTGCCGCCCTGGTCGTCCAGGTCGAGCGGCCGTGCCCCCAGCGCCAGCACCTTCTCCTGCGCCGCGTCGAGGTCCGCCCAGTTCGGGCCCGCGTCGAAGTCCAGATGGAACTGCTGCCCGTTCCGATCCGCCCGCGGCCACTCCGGCGGCGTGTAGTCCGGCGAGGGCTGGAAGGCCATCCGGGGACCGCCGGGCACCTGGAGTACGACCCACTCCGGGTCCTCCTCCTGCGGGGTGCCGCCCGCGACCGCGGCGTAGAAGCGGGCCAGCGCGACGGGATCGGGGCAGTCGACGACGACGTTGCGGATGCGGGCCACGGGTGCCATGACGTACTCCTCCTCGGTCAGCAGGCGCACAGACAGAACGGGTGCCCCGCCGGGTCCGCGTACACACGGAAGCCCCGCGAGCGGTCCTCGGTGTCCAGCGGCTGCGCGCCGAGCGCCAGCACGCCCTGCTCGGCGGCGTCCAGATCGTCGACGGTCAGGTCCAGATGGAACTGCTGCGACTGATCGGCCGCCGGCCACTTCGGCGGTACGAATCCGGGGGCGGCCTGGAAGGAGAGCGACTGGCCGCCGGGCACGGCCAGGTCCACCCAGTCACCGTCGCCCTCCACGGTGCCGCCCAGCACCTCGGCGTAGAAACCGGCCAGTGCGCGCGGGTCGGGACAGTCCAGGACGACGACGCCCAGTTTCGCGAGAGCCATGGCTTTCCTCCTGTCGGGAGCTATCTGAGTTACCTGTATGTGCCGCTCTACCGGTAACGCGGTTACTCCATGCTCCCCCATAGGAGGTAACGTCGCAACCATGAATGACAGAACGGCCGCACCCGGCGGGCTCGCCCTCGTGGAGGCGCTGGTCAACACCGTCGACCTGGAATCCGGCGTCGACGGCCTGGAGACCGCCGAGGTACGGGACCGGTTCGGCATCACGGAACGGGACCTGGCGGACGTACGAAAGCTGCGGGAGTCCCTGCGTGCCGCCTGTCTCGCGCACGCCGGGCACCCGCCGCACCGCGAAGTGACACCGCTGGGCGAGCTGCTGGCGCGTGCGCCGCTGTACGTCGCCGTGGACGAGCGCGACGGCTCCGCGACGCTCGCGCCCGCCGACGACGGCCCGCTGCTCTCCCGGGTCGCGGGGGCCGTGGCCCAGGCGCTGACGGAGGGCACCTGGCTGCGCCTCAAAGCCTGTGAACTGCCCGAATGCCATTGGGCGTACTACGACCGCAGCCCGGGCGGACGTCGTCGCTGGTGCTCGATGCAGGTGTGCGGGGCGCGCGTGAAGATGCGGCGGTATCGCGCGAAGTAGCCGTGCCGCCGGGGCCGGCGGGCGCCCCTCGGGTCAGCCGCCCGCGAAGTAGGAGGCGATCACGCCCCGCATGAAGTTCGTGTTGTCAGTGACATCGAGGCTCACGTTGCCGGCGGCCCAGATCTCGTGGGTGCCGGGGACGAGTTCGAGTTCGCTGGTGTCGAAGTCCTGCCGCCGGTCCGCCTTGGTGATCTTCCCGGAGCGGCCGGCGACCGGCTTCGGCGCCTTGATCATGTGCAGTGCGCCGTCGGCCGTCCGGTGGAGCCCGTCGCCCAGGACGAACCCGCCCGCGCCGTCCCGGGTCCCGTACGACCCGAGGTCGGGGTTCTTGCGCAGCGCGGTGTCGAGGGGCTTCGGTGCCTTGCGCCAGCGATGGCCGTCCCAGCGCAGGGCGATGCCCGTCTCGAGGTCCTCCTCGCCCTTCCGGTACCTGTGGGTGCCGAACGTCCACACCTCGTTCCGGGAGACGGCGACGATGTCCCACAGCGAGGCATCGTCCTCCGAATCCGGCTCGGGGCGGCGGAATTCGGGCGCCGGGACCGACCGCCACTTCTTCCCGTCGAAGTGCACGGTCGCGGGCTGGTCGTCGCGGAAGCCGACCGCCCAGATGTCGTCCGGGCCGTTCGCGGCCAGCACGTTGGCCTGATCGACGGGGAGGTCCTGCCCGGTCCAGCGCTTGCCGTCCCAGTGCAGCAGATCGGCATCTGTGGTTTCCGAGCCCGCGTTCAGCGCCCACACGTCGTCGGGCGCCAGGACGGCCACGTCCGACACGCTGAAGTCCACCGATGTCGTACGCCACCTGCGGCCGTCCCAGCGCATCGCCGTCGACGTCCCCTCGAAGTCGTCGGTGCTGAACTTCAACTGGCTGGCGAACAGCCACACGTTGCCGGGTCCGGAGGCGTCCAGGTGCATGTTGGAGAACTCCGCGTCCTTCGCCCGGCCCAGCGGCAACTCGGCACGCTTCCATGTGGTGCCGCGGCGGTGCAGCAGGTGGTACTCGGTGGGGCCGTCGTCCGGTATCCGGTTGGCGAGCGCCCAGCCCTCGTCCTTGGCGGTGGCGGCCAGGTCGACCACAGCGCCGTCAGGGGACGGGCTGACGTAATCCAGGTGCCAGCGTGTCCAGCGCGGCTTGGCGTCGTCGCTTCCCTCGCTGTCGCATCCGGTCGCCGTCACCAGCAGGAACGCCGTCACCACCGCCGCGATCGCCCTTGACCCAGAGAACATGCCGGGACCGTAAGGGATCCCTTCCGGGACGGGTCCCGCGCCCGGGACGGCTAGGTCTCGTTCCTTCCGCGCGGAGCGGCCGCCCGGGAGCCCACCAACAGGAGGCACAGTACGGCGACCCCGGCGACGATCCCGGTCAGGATGAGCAGCGGGTCCAGTGGCCGGGCCGAGGCGACGGGCTGCGTCTGGGGAGCAGCCGCGGCCACCGTGGGCGAGGCGGACGGCACGGCCGCGGCGGTGGTCGTGGGCATGGCCATGGACGGGGTTGAGGAGGGCGATCGCGGCGCCCTCGCCGTCGGCCCGACCGTGGCCGTCTCGGCATGCTCGGAGTGGTCCTCCTGCTGCCCGCCCGTGCTCGTCTCCTGGTGAGTGTGGGTCCGCGTGGGCGCCGCGGAGGTGGCGGGTGCCGCCGCCCGGACCGTGATCCCGGCCGTCATGTCCGGGTGCACGGTGCAGTAGTAGCCGTACGAACCCGCCGTGCCGAACGTGAAGCTCCAGCTCTCGCCCTTGTCCAGCATGGGGGAGTGGATCGAGGCCGGGCCCGAGGTGGTCTTCACGTCGTGCGGTGCCGTGTCCTGGTTGGTCCAGGTCACCGTGGATCCGGCGGGGACGGTCAGGCGCGCGGGCACGAAGGCGTACCCCTTCATCGTCACCTGGTATGTGGCCGCCGACGCTTCGCCGGGGACGGCCACCAGGAGGGCGACGAGGGCGAGTACGGCGGACAGGGCCGCCCACCGTGCCGTTTTCACGCGAACTCCGCGGCGACCAGCAGCCGCAGCCGCGTGGCTGGGCGCAGCAGGCCCAGGCGGAACCCGGTCGCCCGGCGCAGCAGCCGGTACGGCAGCCGGGCGGTGCCCACCACGAGCAGCCGGTCGTCGGCGCGTTCCACGACGCGCAGACGCAGCAGGGCGGGGAAGAGGATCCCGCTCAGCTCCAGGTCGCCGGTCAGCTGCAGCCGCCGTCCGCCGTCGAGGGGTTCGATGTCCTCGGAGGTGAGCGCGACCGGGGCGTCGGCCCGGTCGAGGCCCTCGAACTCGAAGCGCAGGGCGGGGCGTTCGGAATCGTCGGGCACGGTCAACGCGGCCGAGGCGAGGGTGATGCGCCGACGCCGGGTGGGCAACGGGCCGTACCAGGCGGTGAGTTCGACGAGCGAGCGGCCGGGGGCCACGGTGTACCGGCCGGGCAGCGGCAGGGCGGACGCGGTGCCACGCGACTGAGGCGGGGGCGGGACGGTGGGCAGGGTGACGGTCGTCATCCCGGATCTCCTTGAAAGCGGTTCCCGAGCTATGGCGGAGTTGTGGAGAATGGGGCGGGCGCCGGTCCGGCCGACTGAGCCTCGGCCGGACCGGCGTCCGCCTTCGGGGGAGGGTCAGCAGTTGGTGGTGAGGAAGTCCGTGGTGGGCGTGAGCATGTGCTCGGCCCAGACGGTGTGCATCTTCACGTAGCTGTCGATGTCGAGCAGATCGGTGATCTGCTGCCCGAGCGACTCCTCCAGGTGGGCGGAGTTGACGTGTGCAAGGAACACACTGAGCGTGCTGTCGAGCACGGTGCTGCCATCCTCGATGGCCGGCTTGAGGATGCTCTCGACCCACACCGTGTGCATCTTGATGTACGAGTCGAGCGCCAGCGCGTCCTGGACCTGCTGGCCCGGGGACTGCTCCAGGTGCGCCGAGTAGAGGTGCTGGAGGATCGGCAGCAGCACGTTCTGGACGCTGGCGCACTGCTCGTCGCCGCCGTCACCGGTGCCGCCCGTGGCCGTCGGGGTGGCCGTCGGCCCGGTGGTCGGGGTGGCGGTCGGCGTCGCCGTGGGGGTGGCGGTGGGGGTCGATGTCGGCGTGGCCGTGGCCGTGGGCGTCGGCGTCGAGCCGCCGCCGTCGGAGGCCGCGACCACCTTCACCGACGCCACCATGTCCGGGTGCACGGCGCAGTAGTACTCGTAGGTCCCCACCTTGGTGAAGGTGTACGACCACGACTCGCCCTGCTCCAGCGACCCCGAGTCGAAGGAAACCGGGGCCTTCGTCGTGGTGACCGTGTGCGGCGCGCTGTCGTGGTTGGTCCACTGGACGGTCTGGCCGACCTCGACGACGAGTTGCTTCCCGTCGCCGTACTTGTAACTCATGATGTCGACCTGGTGGTCGGCGGCAGCAGCAGCGGCGGGCTGGGCCTCGGCGGCGGCAACGGGCGCCTGAGCCGCGCCCGCTGCCTCCTGGGAGGCTGCCGTGGTGGAACCCGAGGCCGCCAGCAGCCCGAGGCTGAGGACGGCAGCCACGGCCGCACCGAGTCCCGCGACGAGCAGGGACCGGTTCCCGATCGGCGGCCTGCGCCGCCGGTCACCGGTCTCATTACTACTTTTCACTTCAACTCCTATTGTTTCTAGGGGAGTTCAGCGGCCGGGATCGGCCGTGACCAGCAGACTCGTCACGGCGAGTACGACGAGGACGAGCCCCGTCTCCGCCGCGACCGAGACACCGAAGGGCCGCACGGTGGCGGCGTCGCCGCGCAACAGCACGGCGAGATCGAGGCGGGTGCGCACCCACTGGCGGCTGCACTGGGCGGCCGCCAGGACGCCGCCGAGCACGGCTGTCTTGACCAGCAGCAGCTGTCCGTACGAGGTGTGCAGCAGGGCGTCGTACGACCCCACGACCTGCCAGGCCAGCACCAGCCCTGCGGCGGCGATCGCGGCGACGGAGACGGCCGCGAGCCGTGAGTAGCCGGGCACCACCGCCGCGAGTTCGCCGGGCTCGCGGCGCGGCAGTACGGCCAGCGTGAGCATCGCCAGGCCGCCGATCCACAGGGCGGCGCCGAGGAGGTGGACGAGATCGGCGATCGCGCCCCAAGTCGGCTCGCTACCCTCAGAGTTGTGGCCCCGCATGCCGGTCGTGCGGAGCAGTCCCAGGGTCACGGCGAGAGCGCCCACGCGCCAGCCCGGTGAGCGGGACGTGCCCGCACCGCCCTGGAGCAGCGCGCTCAGCACCACGGCCGCGAGCACCCACAGCAGTCCGCGCGCGGCGAGTGCGATGCCGGGCTCGGTGGTGAGGACGTCCGCGTACGTCGCCGGGCGCAGTACGTCTCCCAGGCCGCCGAAAGGTGGGGGTCCCCCCGCGCGAGCGAAGCCGAGCGTGGGGGAGTACGCGCCCTGGAGTCCGATCGCCGCGACCGTCGACAGCAGTCCGCCCGCCCAGGCCAGCGTGAGCAGCGCCCGCGCCCGGGGTTCGTCCGCGCCGCGCGGCCACAGCAGCGCGACGAAGGCGAGCCCTCCGATGAACAGGGCCAGCGAGAGATAGCCGGTCCAGCGAGCGGCGACGAGGCTCTTCCGCACCGGGGACGAGGGAGAAGGTGCGGTGGCCTCGTCGCCGCGGTCCTGGGCGACGGCCGCCGTCCCCGCCGGCCCTGCGGTGCTCTCCGCGCTCTCGGTGCGGACGGTGAAGGTGAGCCGGCCGGAGGAGGCGTGGCCGTCCTCCTCGTCGACGACGGACCAGACGACGGCGAGTTCGCCGTCCGCGGGACGGCCGAGGGACACCCGCACGGTGTCGTTGCCGCCCTGCGCCGCACGGGCGACGGGGAGCCGGTCGCCGTCGAGCGTCATGGCGCGGACGTCGGCGAGGTCGACGGGTTCGTCGAAGACGAGGGTGAGGTGGTCGGGGGCCCTGGTGAGTTCCGCGCCGTCCTTGGGGGCCGAGCGGACCAGCTCGGTGTGGGCGGCGGCGGGGGCAGAGCCGAACAGGCCGTAGAGGAGCGGTGTGAGGAGGAGCAGGAGGAGGGCGCGGCGGCGGGTCGTGCGGCTCATGGGGTGGCCTCCGGCGGCGGGGAGGCGTTGGTGATGCCGAACAGTCCGGTGCCGGTGCCCGAGATGCCGAGCAGTCCGGTGGGGGTGACGAGTCCGACACAGGGGGAGCCGGAGGGCTCGGGGGTCTCGTCGTCCGTCTCGTTGCCCGTGCCTTCGTCGGTGCCGTTGAAGAGGCCGAACAGCGGCTCGGTGAGGCCGGTGAGGACGGGTGCCACGAGGCGCACCTCGCCGTTCTGGCAGGTGTCGTCGCCCTGCGGCGGCTCCGTGGGCGCGGAGCCCGATGGGGACGGGGAGGGGGAGGGCGTGGTGCCGGGGCCGGGCGAAGCGGTGTGGTCGTGTCCGGAGCCGTCGCCGGTGTGCCCCGCGCCGCTGTCGTGCCCGGCGTGCGCGCCGCTTCCGCCGGGCACCGGCACCACCCCGCCGCCCACCGGAACCTCGGAGCCCGGAACTCCGGGCCCGGAGTCCCCGGGAGCCGGCGTCGTGCCGCTCGGCGGAGCCGTGGCCGCGGGCGGCGACGGAGGGGGAGCGGCGGCCTCGACAGCGCCGGGGACGGAGGAGGGGCCGATACCCGACGCGTACCCGAGCACGATCACCACCGCCCCGACGAGGGCCCCCGCGACGAATTCGTCCCGGTGGTCTGTCGGCCACTGCGCCTTGCGGAACAAGGGCATGATCACCCACTCCTGGCATGGTCTGGTCATTCCCGTCAGTGAATGGGGACCATTGGGGGGTGGCGTGGAGTCCGCATGACTACGCGGCAGTTAAGCGCTTGTTGCCTGCCTCTCTTTCAGGTGGGGGTGCGCTGTGAGATGGGGCGACACCGATGTCAATACGCGCAATTCGGCCGTGAAGAATTCGGGTTGAGGGTGTGCAATTCCCTCACATTGCTCGAATTGAATTCGAACCACGTTTGAGGGTTTCGGGGAGGGGCGGCAAGCGGGGTGGTCTCTGTCATCAAGCAAATCCCCCGGTGAAATCCGCCCCGGAAGCCGACATGAATTCCTTGGTCAGGCCGTCGGACGCCCCATCGCGCGGTACGACCAGCCCGCCCGCCGCCACAGCTCCGGGTCGAGGGCGTTGCGCCCGTCCAGCAGGACACGGGCCGTGGCGACCTCGCCGAGCGCGGCCGGGTCCAGCTCGCGGAACTCGCGCCACTCGGTGAGATGGAGTACGACATCGGCGCCCCGGACGGCGTCGACGGCGGTGTCGGCATAGCCGAGCGTCGGGAAGAGCCTGCGGGCGTTCGCCATGCCCTTCGGGTCGTACACCGTGACCTGGCCGCCCTGGAGGTGGATCTGCCCGGCGACGTTCAGCGCGGGCGAGTCACGGACGTCGTCCGAGTCCGGCTTGAAGCTGGCGCCGAGCACGGCGACCCGCTTGCCGAGGAAGGAGCCGCCGCCGAGCGCCTCCCGCGTCATCTCGACCATCGCGCCGCGGCGCCGCATGTTGATGGAGTCGATCTCCCGCAGGAAGGTCAGCGCCTGGTCGGCCCCCAGCTCACCCGCGCGTGCCATGAAGGCCCGGATGTCCTTCGGCAGACAGCCGCCGCCGAACCCGATGCCGGCCCGCAGGAACTTCTTGCCGATCCGGTCGTCGTACCCGATCGCCTCGGCGAGCTTGGCGACATCGCCGCCCGCGGCCTCGCACACCTCGGCCATCGCGTTGATGAACGAGATCTTGGTCGCCAGGAAGGAGTTCGCGGAGGTTTTCACCAGCTCGGCGGTCGGGAAGTCGGTGACGACGAAGGGCGTGCCCTCGGCGATCGGCGTGGCGTACACCTCGCGCAGCAGCTTCTCCGCCCGCTCGCTGCGTACGCCGGCGACGAGCCGGTCGGGGTGCAGTGTGTCCTGGACGGCGAAGCCCTCGCGCAGGAACTCCGGGTTCCAGGCCAGCTCGGCGTCGGCGCCGGCCGGCGCGTGCGTGGCGAGGTAGGCGGCGAGGCGCTCGGCGGAGCCGACGGGGACGGTGGACTTGCCGACGACGAGGGCGGGGCCGGTGAGATGCGGGGCGAGCAGCTCGAAGGCGCTGTCGACGTAACTCATGTCGGCCGCGTACTCGCCATGGCGCTGCGGGGTGTTCACGCACACGAAGTGGATGTCGCCGAAGGCGGCCACCTCGGCCCAGTCCATCGTGAAGCGCAGCCGGCCGGAGGACCCTTCCATGCCCGCGACATGCTTGCTCAACAGTTCCTCGAGGCCCGGCTCGAACATCGGGACCTGGCCCCGCTGCAGCATCTCGATCTTCTCGGGCACCACGTCGAGGCCCAGCACCTCGAATCCGAGCTCCGCCATGGCCGCGGCATGTGTGGCGCCGAGATAGCCGGTGCCGATCACGGTGATCTTGAGGGCCATGGGGTGCTCCAGGAGTCTTCGTCGGCAGTGCGGGGCCGAGCATAGTCGGAGGGTCTGACGGGCAGTTTTCCCGCTGTCGCCAAGCTCACGTCCCCGTCCCGTGAGCCTGCCTCTAAAATTTGAGTTACTTAACGGTAATTAGCGCCAGCATCACAGCTTTGGAGCGTGAGAGACCTTGGCCGGATCGGCTGACTTCGACCTGTACCGCCCGTCCGAGGAGCACGACATGCTCCGTGACGCCATCCGCTCGCTGGCCGAGGCGAAGATCGCGCCGTACGCCGCAGCGGTGGACGAGGAGGCCCGTTTCCCGCAGGAGGCGCTGGAGGCGCTGGTCGCCAACGACCTGCACGCCGTTCACGTACCGGAGTCGTACGGCGGCGCGGGCGCCGACGCCCTCGCCACGGTGATCGTGATCGAGGAGGTGGCGCGTGTCTGCGCGTCCTCCTCCCTCATCCCCGCGGTGAACAAGCTGGGCTCGCTGCCGGTGATCCTCTCCGGCTCCGAGGACCTGAAGAAGAAGTACATGACGCCGCTCGCCAAGGGCGACGGAATGTTCTCGTACTGCCTCTCCGAGCCGGACGCGGGCTCCGACGCGGCCGGCATGAAGACCAAGGCGGTCCGCGACGGCGACCACTACGTGCTGAACGGCGTGAAGCGCTGGATCACCAACGCGGGCGTGTCCGAGTACTACACGGTCATGGCGGTGACCGACCCGACGAAGCGCTCCAAGGGCATCTCGGCCTTCGTCGTCGAGAAGTCCGACGAGGGCGTCTCCTTCGGCGCCCCCGAGAAGAAGCTCGGCATCAAGGGCTCCCCGACCCGCGAGGTCTACCTCGACAACGTCCGCATCCCCGCGGACCGCATGATCGGCGAGGAGGGCACCGGCTTCGCCACGGCGATGAAGACCCTCGACCACACCCGCATCACCATCGCCGCCCAGGCCCTCGGCATCGCCCAGGGCGCCCTCGACTACGCCAAGGGCTACGTCCAGGAGCGCAAGCAGTTCGGCAAGGCGATCGCCGAGTTCCAGGGCATCCAGTTCATGCTGGCGGACATGGCCATGAAGATCGAGGCCGCCCGTCAGCTCACGTACGCCGCCGCCGCCAAGTCCGAACGCGGCGACCGCGACCTCACCTTCCAGGGCGCGGCGGCCAAGTGCTTCGCCTCGGACGTGGCCATGGAGGTCACGACGGACGCGGTCCAGTTGCTGGGTGGGTATGGCTACACGCGTGACTATCCGGTGGAGCGGATGATGCGCGATGCGAAGATCACACAAATATATGAGGGTACGAATCAGGTCCAGCGGATCGTGATGGCCAGGAACCTTCCCTGACAGGACTCTTGGGCCCGACAAGGCTCGTGAAGGCCACACGCACAGCCCCCGGCAGCGGCACGCCGGGGGCTGTCGTCGTACGTCAGCCAGTCACGAAGGTCCAATGCCACCACTCCGTTGGGTAGTTCACCAGCCCCGCGGCCGCGAGCACGGCACCCAGCGTCTCCCGGTTGGCCCTGGCCTCCCCGCTGATATTGCGGCGTCGGTGTAACAGTCGCCCTCGCTGTCCTCGGGGCTCGCGTTCAGGCGGATGCCCAAGTCCAGCTCGCAGCAGGAGAGTTCGGCCAGAGTGAGGTCGACGCCGGCGCTGTGGAGGGCGATCTCGGTTGGGGAGACGTAGCGCTTGCCGCCGAGTGGGTCCGTTCGGCGGCGTACTCCTCGAAGTACGTGCGCTGGAGGGAGGGCGGCCGGTAGCCCTCGACGAAGAGCAGGCGCAGGCCCTGCGGGAGCAGCGACTGGGCCTCGATGAGCCGTTGCAGGACGCCTTTCCGCAGGTGGGCGAAGGCGGCGGACGGGTCCTGTTTGCGGGTGTCCACCAGCAGCGAGCCTTCGCGGCGGACGTCGACGAGAGGTTCGCCGCACTCCGCGACGGGTATGGCGGCGACCCTCGGGTCCGCCATCAGGACGATCTCGTTCACGATCTCGTTCATGACGCGATCATCTCCAATCGCATCAAACCTCGGGAGGCGCCCCCATGGGTGCGTTTTCGGCCTTAACTTGGTCGCATGATTGGCTCCTCGCGATTCCGTACCGATGTGTCGCACTCGGCGCGGATCTGGAACTACTGGCTCGGCGGCATGGGCCACTACCCGGTGGACGCCGAGGTCGGCGACCGGATACTTTCGCTCGTGCCGGCGCTGCCCCGGTCGGCCGTCGCGGACCGGCGGTTTCTGACGCGTGCGGTGCGGTATCTCGCCGAGGAGGCGGGAATCCGGCAGTTCCTGGACATCGGGACCGGGCTGCCCACCACCGACAACACCCATGAGATCGCCCAGCGGGTGGATCCGTCGTGCCGGATCGTCTGCGTGGACAACGACCCGCTCGTTTTCGCCCACGCCCACGCACTGCTGAACAGCACGCCGGAGGGGGCCGCCGTCTTCATCGAGGGCGATGTGCACGACCCGGAGGCGATCCTGCGGGACGCCGCCGAGACGCTCGACTTCAGCCGCCCCGTCGCGATCACCATGCTGGGCATCCTGAACTTCGTGCTGCGTACCGACGAGGCCGTCTCCGTCGTGCGCCGGCTGCTGGACGCCGTACCTTCCGGCAGCTACCTGGTCGTCTCCCACCCCACCACCGAGGTCGACGGCGAGGCGATGACCAAGGCGGTGGACTACTGGAACGGGCAGGGGACCGCGCCGATGACGCTGCGCAGCCGCGCCGAACTCGTCCGGTTCTTCGAGGACGTCGAGATCCTGGAGCCCGGCATCGTCACCTGCTCCCGCTGGCGCCCCGACGCCGCGGAGGGCGAGAGTGCCGAGGTCACCCACTTCGGCGGCGTGGGCAGGAAGCCGTAGTCGGTACGGGCGGGATGCCCGTAATCAGCACGCATGGTGGAATTCTTACGTCCGTCCCATGGCGGGGGCGCGCGGAGGGGCGTACGACGGTAGGGCGAGGGTCCGACTCCGGGCCCCGCCGATCCGAGGAGGAACCATGCAGCAGCAGTCCACCACCATGACCGCGATGAGCAAGCAGATGCAGGACTGCGTCGAGGCGTGCATGACGTGTCACAGCGTGTGCGAGGAGACCATGAGCTCCTGTATGCAGATGGGCGGCCAGGCTCAGATGCAGATCATGCGCGCGCTCATGGACTGCGCCGAGACGACCCGTATGTGCGCGGACATGATGATGCGCCGCTCGCCGATGTCGGCCGAGATGTGCGCGATGTGCGCCAAGGCCTGCGACATGTGCGCCGAGGCGTGTATGTCCATGCCGGAGGACCCCCAGATGATGCGGTGCGCGGAGGCGTGTCGCCGCTGTGCCGAGACCTGCCGCACGATGGCCGGCGCCACGATGTGACGCTCGCCCGAACGCGCTCAAGGGCACCCCGAGGGGTGCCCTTGATGCTGGGTGCCGTGCCCGTCAGTTGCTTGAGACGGTGACCTTCTCGTCGTTCTTCAGCTGGCCGACCAGCGTCTTGACCTTGGCCTCGTCCCAGACGAGGTTGCCGCCGGAGGAGCCGGAGATCGGCATGTTCATGGACTTGCCGTCGCCGCCGGTGACGCCCTTCATCGCCCAGAACATGTCGGCCAGGTCGAACAGGCTCATGTCCTTGTCGACGACGAGGGTGTCGAGGCCCGCGCCCATCGTCGGGTAGAGCTTGAAGGGGTTGAGGACCGTGCTCGGCGTCGCGGTCTGGTTGGCCAGGGCCGCGAGGAACTTCTGCTGGTTCTTCGTCCGGTCGAGGTCGCTGCCCGCGAGCGCGTACCGGGTGCGGACGAAGGCCAGGGCCTGCTCGCCGTTCAGGGTCTGCTTGCCCGCCTGGAAGTTCGCGCCGGACTTGGTGTCCTTCATCCCGCCCTTGGGGATCTCGATCTCCACGCCGCCCACCGCGTCCACGATGTTCGCGAAGCCCGCGAAGCCGATCTCGACGTAGTGGTCGATGTGCAGGCCGGTGTTGAACTCCACGGTCCGCACGAGCAGTTCGGGACCGTCCTCCGCGTAGGCCGCGTTCAACTTCACGTGCCGGCCCGTGCCCTGGAACGTCTTGCCGGACTCGGAGCCGACGAAGGTCGGTATCTCCACGTCCGAGTCACGCGGCAGGGAGATCAGCGTCGGGCCGTTGTCGCCGGTGTGCAGGATCATCATCGAGTCCGTGCGCTTGCCCTCGGCGGACCCGGTGCGCAGCTTCTTCTTCTCCTCGTCGGACAAGCCCTCACGGCTGTCGGAGCCGACGATCAGATAGTTCGTGCCCGCGCCCGCCTCCGGCCGGTCGATCACCTTCGACAGGTCGACGTCGCGGTTGAGCTTGGAGTCGGCCCAGAAGTACGTGCCGATGGACACCACGATCAGCAGCGTCACCAGCGTGAGTGCCGTCCACTTGATGCGGCGTCGCCAGTTCGGCCGGGGCCGCGGACCGTACGGGTCGTCAGGGCCGCCCGGCCCCCCGCCGCCGGGGGTGCCGTAGACCTGGCCTGTGTTGTAGTCGTTGCCGTACGCGTCGTCGTAGCCGCCATTGACGTACGACGGCTGCTGCGGGACCCCGCCGCCGTACGCGCTCTGCCCGGGCGGCGTGGCCGCCGGGCCGCGGCGGACCTGCCGCATCACGCGCGCGCCCTCGGGCTGTGCGCTCGCGCTACCGTGTCCGTACCGGCGGCCGCGGTTGTCGTCGGACCATGCCTCGGGCCAATCGTTCATGGGCCCCAGTGTGCAGGGCACGGCCGTGTCCCTTACAAGGTTCGTCGGAAAATAAGGGCGCGGCTGTTGCCAATCTGACACAAAGTCCGCGCATGTCGACTCGGCATAAGGTGGGGGTCATGACAGACCAGGCCAGCGTCATGGATTGCGACACCGCGGCCATACCGGACAGGCCCTGGTTCATGGAGCCGCGGGAGCGGCGCGCGGGCGAGGGCTTCGAGGACTGACCCCGGCTCTCAGCCGCACTTCACCTCGTCCCCCCGTACCACCCCGGACTCCGTCTGCTCCGGATCCTCCGCCCGCACCTTCCGCACGTCCCGGAAGTCCGGCCCGACGATCACCTTCAGCATCGGCCCCTGCCCCTTGACCGCCCGGAGCTCGCTCCCCGGCAGCGCGGCGGCCAGCGTCTTCGCGGAGCGGTCCCAGCGGGGGTCGAAGGTGACGACCGTGCGTTTCACGGCTTCCCGTGCCGTCACCGGCTGCCGGGTGGTCAGGAACCCGGTCGCCGCCAGCTGCTTGTCCGCGCGGGTGCCGAGCCCTGCCGTGGGCGACCCGTTCTCCACCTGGACGCGGATCTGCTGCGGGGCCACCTCCACGCTGACGGCCGTGGTCTTCGGGCGCTGCAGGGCCAGCGGCTTGTCCTGGCGCAGGGCCTGGAAGATCCGGTCCGCCTTGACGGGGTCCCACTTCAGCGTGGAACCGACGTCCTTCACGGCGTATCCCATCTGGCCGATCGGCACGGTCGTGAACTCGGACGAGGAGGGGGAGAAGTTCCGCATCGCCCGCCCCAGGTCCAGCAGCTCGTCCGTGCCGAAGCCCTTGTCGGCCCGCACGGACCCGAGCACCGCCCGCGTCACGTCCCGGAACTTGATCGGGTTCAGCAGCACCCCGGACGACGTGGCCTGGTCGATCAGCGCGGCCATGAACCGCTGCTGCCGCTTCATCCGGCCGAGGTCGGAGGCCCCGTCGACATGCCGGGAGCGGACGAACCGCAGCGCCTCACCACCCCTGAGCTGATGCGTGCCGGCCGGCAGGTCGAGTCCGGTGTACGTGTCCTTCATCGGCTCGGCGAGGCAGATCTTCACGCCGCCGACCACATCCACGGTCTTCATGAAGCTGGTGAAGTCGACCTCCAGATAGTGGTCGATCTTCACATGCGTCATGTGCTCCACGGTCCGCACGGTCAGCTGCGGCCCGCCCTCCGCGTACGCCGCGTTGATCTTGAGGGGGTGGCCGTGGTGCCGCTTGCCGGTGGTCTGGTCGACATGCGGGGGAGTCTCGGCGTACGAGTCGCGCGGCAGGCTCACCACGCTCGCCCGCTCCCGGTCCTCCGAGATGTGCACGATCATGATCGTGTCGGTGCAGTGGCAGGGCTCGCCGCCCAGCCGGTACTTGCGCCGCTCCGCCTCGCCGATCTTGTCGCGGCTGTCGGTGCCGACCAGCAGCACGTTCATGCCGTCGCCGGCCTGCGGACGGTTCTTCATGTCCTTGAAGGGGTCGACCCTGGCGATGTCGGAGTCGAGGCTGGTGATCACCGAGTGCCCGATGCCGGCCGAGGCTAGGACCACCACGGACAGCGTGGTCACCACCCGCATGGCCCAGCGCGGCTTGTTCCGCCGTACGGGCGGCCGCGGCGCACGGGACGTCGGCTGGTGGCGGCGCGGCGTCTGGGCTCTGGACCGAGGCGGCGTGGGCGGCGTGGGCAAGGAAGGACACCTCCGCGAGGGCCGTACGGTGGGCTGGGTGTGCGATTTGTGAGCACCGTAGGCCCATACGATCTGTGGCCCGGGGCACCGCCACCGGCGGGGCGCATCGCTGTCCCCCATTCGCGGTAACGTGAGCCTCCTATGAACGCCAAGCCCGACGTGCAGCTCCCCGCCGTGTCCGTGATCATGCCCGTCCTCAACGAGGAGCGGCATCTGCGCGGAGCCGTCCAAGCGATCCTCGCCCAGGAGTACGCCGGCGAGATGGAGGTCGTGATCGCCCTCGGTCCGTCCACGGACCGCACGGACGAGATCGCCGCCGAGCTGGTCGCCGAGGACTCCCGTGTGCACACCGTCCCCAACCCGACCGGCCGTACGCCCGCCGCGCTGAACGCCGCGATCAAGGCCTCACGCCATCCGATCGTCGTCCGCGTCGACGGGCACGGCATGCTCTCGCCGAACTACATCGCCACGGCCGTACGGCTCCTGGAGGAGACCGGCGCGCAGAACGTCGGCGGCATCATGCACGCCGAGGGCGAGAACGACTGGGAGCACGCGGTCGCCGCCGCGATGACGTCGAAGATCGGCGTGGGCAACGCGGCCTTCCACACCGGCGGCGAGGCGCAGCAGGCCGAGACCGTGTACCTCGGGGTCTTCCGGCGCGAGGCGCTGGAGCAACAGGGCGGCTACAACGAGGAGTTCATCCGCGCCCAGGACTGGGAGCTCAACTTCCGGATCCGCGAGGCGGGCGGGCTGATCTGGTTCTCGCCCGAGCTGAAGGTGTCGTACCGGCCGCGCCCGAGCATGCGCGAACTCGCCAAGCAGTACCGGAACTACGGCCGTTGGCGGCACGTTGTCGCCCGCTACCACGAGGGCTCCATCAACCTGCGCTACCTCGCTCCGCCGACCGCGGTGTGCGCCATCGCGGCGGGCCTGGTCGTGGGCGCGCTGGTGACGCCGTGGGGCTTCGTGGTCCCCGGCGGCTATCTCGCGGCGATCGTCCTCGGCTCCGTCCCCGCGGGCAAGGGGCTGCCGCTGAAGGCACGGCTGCAGATCCCCGTCGCGCTCGCCACCATGCACATGTCGTGGGGCTGGGGCTTCCTGACCAGCCCCCGCTCGCTGGCCCGCAAGGTGATCGCGAGCCGGCGTCCCGCGGTGCGCGTGGACGCCGACGCGCGCTGAGCGGCGCTCGTCACCAGGTGTACGCCGGGTTCACCTGCATACACGCCTCGTCGTCCGCCCCGTTGAGGGCCTCGGCCGTGTCCGGGGTGGTGTCGTCGGTCTTCGGCGCCTTGTAGGCCGTACCCTCGCGCCAGTCCGCTCCCACGACGAGCGTGACACCGGAGACGTCGGTCGACTGCTTGACCGAACTCGCCGGAATGCCCAGGGACTTGGCGACGGCGCGGGCATCGCCCTCCAGCTCGGCGCTCGGGTAGCGGACCAGTGTCGTGGCCTCGCTCCCGGCGGCGGGGTCGGCGATCGCCTCGTCGAAGCCCTTGCCGACGAGCAGGTTGACCACGTCGCTCGCGCGTCCGTTCCGCGGGGCGAGGGTGTCGGACCCGGTGCCGTTCTGGACCAGGACCGCGATCTCGGAGTCGGGGGCGGCGGGGTCGTCGGCGGTCTTCTCGGCGGCTTTCCCGGGCTTCTTCGCGTCCTTGCCGTCCAGCGCGATGTCCTCGCGCACCAGCCGGAAGAGCTGCTCGGCGTCCTCCGTGGGCTCGACGCGCGCGCCGACGTACCGGTTCGGCATGGTGGTCATGGTGATGCGCTTCGGCTCGACCTTCCGCAGCTCGTTGCTGAGGTCGTAGAGCGCCTTTACGGTGCCCAGGCCCGGGTCGACGGTGAGGGCCGCGGTGGCCTGCTCGGCGAGGCGGCGCAGCTTGTTCGGGTTGCTCAGGGTGGCGTTCTCCCGCAGCACGCGGACCATCGAGTTCATGTACATGTGCTGGGCCTTGGCGCGGGCGAGGTCGCTGCCGTCCTCGAAGCCGTAGCGGGTGCGCAGCCACTGCAGGGCCTGCTCGCCCTTCACCGGGTGCGTGCCCTTCTCCAGCTTCAGACCTGAGCCATGGCCCCGGCTGTCCTTGGAGTAGATGTTGGCGTCCACACAGACCGGGACGCCGCCTATGGCGTCCGCCATCGACACCACGCCTGCGAAGTCGACCATCATGAAGTGGTCGATGTGGATGCCGGTGAGCTCCTGCCAGGTGGCCACCGTGCAGCCGGGACCGCCGTGGCCCAGGCTCCGGTTGGTCATCACCCGGCCGTCGCTCGCCTCGTACACCTCGCCGTCGTCGGGGTCGGTGCACTTCGGGATCTGGACGAGGGTGTCGCGCGGCATGCTGACGACCGACATGTTGGTGCGGTCGGCGGACAGGTGCACCAGCATCTGCACATCGGCCAGCGGGGTCGCGCCGAAGGTCTCCTTGGCGCCGCCGAGCTTCTGGTTCTCCTCGGTGTCCCGTGCGTCGGAGCCGATGAGCAGGATGTTCAGCGGGGTCTGGCCCGCGGAGTTCGGCGTGGGCTCGGCGACCTTGTTGTCGCCCAGGTTGAGTTCGTCCTGCTTGATGTTGCCGTTCAGATGGCGGTAGTAGAGGTAACCGGCGCCGGATGCGCCGAGTATGAGGACCGCCAGGGTCATCGCCGACCAGCGAAGAACCCGCCGCCCCTGCCCCGGCCGTCGTGAGCCGTGCCGACCGCGGTCCACCCCGCCGTCCCGCTCGCCGGCCCCCTCGGCGACCGGTACGGCCTCCCGCACACCGTTCTGCGTCAACTCGCCCGTCCTCCCCACCCTTTGCGCCCACACCGGCGTCACACAGAGGCCCGCCGTCTGTCCGGAAGACATACGACGGGCCCCTGAGGTTGCCCCTAAGGCCTCAACTGGCGCACTGGACCTTGTCGGCGGTGGACTTGTCCACGTCCGGCGTCGCTGCCGAGGCGGAGTTGAGCTTGACGCCCGCGCCCTTGAAGTCCTTGCCGAGGATCAAGGTCATCGTCGGCAGACCCTGGGCGTTGTCCACGCTCTGGCCCGGCTTCATCGCCGAACCGGACAGGCCCATGATGTCGGCGAGCCGTCGCGCCTGGTCCGCCTGGTCGGGAGCGTACTCCAGAGTCGTTTTCGCCTGCGTTGCCTCGGCGTTGCCCGCGTTTTCCGACTTGGTGACGCCCGCCTCGGTCTGCAGGTAGGCCAGCTCCGCCTGCGCACTGCCCGCGGCGGCGCCGCCGTTGAGGATCCGCACCCGCACCTCGGAGGCGGCGGCCTTGGTGCCCTTCAGCCGGGCGGCGACCTCGGCCTTCTCCTTCTTCTCCTGCGCCTTGACCTCGGTGAACGAGATGTCGTTCGCGATCATGTCGAAGACCTGGGGCGCCTTCGCCTCGTCGACGACGACCGTCGCCTTGACCACCTCGGCGGGGTTGTCCTTCACCGGGATCGTGGCGAAGGTGATGTTCTTCGTCGGCACCTTCTTCAGCTCCAGGGCGATGTCCTTGAGCGTGTTGACGTTGCCGATCGGCTCGTCCACGGTCAGCGCCTTGGTGGCGGCCTCGGCCAGCTTCAGCAGCTTGGCGGGGTTGGTGAGGGTGTTGCCGGAGGACATCTTGCGCATCAGCGAGCCCAGGAACTGCTGCTGCACCTTGATGCGGTCCAGGTCGCCGCTGTTGCCGAAGCTCTTGCGGGTACGGAGGAAGGCGAGGGCCCGCTCGCCCTCGACCGTCGACGTGCCGGCGGGCAGCACCAGCTTCGACTGCTTGTCGTTGACGGCGTCCTCCACACAGACCTCGACGCCGTCCACGGCCGCGGTCAGCGTCTTCACCGCGTTGAAGTCGGCCATCATGAAGTGGTTCGGCTGTATACCGGTGGCCGCCTTCACGGTGCGCATGGTGCAGCCCGCGTCCCGGCCGCTCTCACCGAGACTCGCGTTGAAGCGGACGCCTTGCGTTCCCGGAATCACCGTCTCGGTGCCGTCCTCCTTCGTCGTCGGACAGTCCGGGACGTCGACGATCAGGTCGCGCGGGATGCTCAGCGCGGTCGCGTTCGAGCGGTCCTTGGAGACGTGCAGCAGGATCGTGGTGTCGGCGTGCCCGACGTTGCCGGTGTCGCCGTAGCCCTCGTTGCCCTCACCGGTCCGCTTGTCGGTGCCGATGATGAGGATGTTGAAGGCCTCGTCCTTGCTGAAGTTGCTGGCGCCCGCGTCGCCGACGTCCGTCGTGGCGACGTTGCCTTCCAGGTGCTTGAGGTAGAGGTATCCGCCACCGGCCAGGGCGACCAGGACGAACGCCATGGTGCCGCCGGTCCACAGCACGGCCTTCTTCGCCTTCGACTTCTGCTGTTTCGCCGGCCGGCGCCCGCGCCGCCCGGGCAGCGGCTCCTCGGGCGGGACCCCGCGGCGCCCCCGCTGCGGCGGGATGTCGCGGCCGGGGGCCTTGGGGGACGTACGGCTTCGGGGAGCACCCGTGCCTGTCTCGGCGGCTGGTCTGCGGGGCCGGGGAACCGCCGACTGCGGAGCGGAAGGGCTCAATCGCAGTTCGTATTCACCGGTGTTCGGATTGAGTACCCACTGGTCTGCGGGATCGATGTCGTCCCCCCGCCCACGGCCTTGCGCGTCCACGGTTGTCCGAAACCTCCGTCAGGGCCACGCGGCGCTCTCCCCCCGGAAAGCGCACGGGTGTTGGTCAACACAGTGCTCGACCCCCAGGACAGATTTCGTGGCCGGGGATCACTGAATCGCTCACACTATCCGCCCAGTTGGGCATCGAGCGCGGCAGTGACAAACTCCACGACCCTACAACCGGTCATTCCACCCCATTTCCCTGAAAGCGAGTTCCCTGTCCTGGTGTGCGAGTCCCCCCTGAGCCTTCAGTACGTACGAAGAGCGCGCAGCGTTCGAATCACCAGCGGTAGGGCGCGTACACATCCATGCACTGCTTGGCGTCCGAGCCGTTGATTTCATCGGAGTTGCCCGGCAGATCCCCCGCCTTGGGCGCCGACTGCTTCGGATACGCGGTGCCCGTGCGCCAGTCGCCGCCGACATCGACCGTGACACCGGAGACGTCGGTCGACTTCTTCACCGAACTCAGGGGAATTCCCAGGGACTTGGCGACAGCATGGGCGTCACCCCGCAACTCGGCGCTCGGGTAGCGCACGACCGTACGGTCCTCGGAGAGCGTCGCCGAGGTGTCCGCCGTGGCCTTGGTGAAGCCCTTGGACGCGAGGGCCTGGGCGACCGCGCCGGCGCGACCGGAGACCGGGGCGGCGGTGGAGGACTGCGTGGCGTTCCGCACCAGGACGCCGACCGCGGCCTTGTTCACAGCGGGGGCAGGCTGCTCCTCGCTCGCCGGCTTCTTCTGCTGCGCCTTGCCGCCCTTGTCGTCGAAGGGCACGTCGTCCCGGAGCATCGACCAGATCTTCTCGGCGGCGGCGCCGTCCGGCACCAGGTGGTCGCTGTTCTGGGAGTCGGGGACCGTGGGCAGGGTCGTCATGGTGATGCGGTCGGTGGGCACCGTCCTGAGCTGGGTGCCCAGGTCGTAGAGCTGCTTGACGGTGCCGATCTCCTGGGAGACTGTCAGGGACTTCGTGGCCGCCTCGGCCAGGTCCATCAGCCGGCCGGTGTCGCTGAAGACGTTCTGCTGCTTGAGGGTGCGGAGCATCGAGTTCAGGTACATGTGCTGGGCCCGCGCCCGCAACGGGTCGCTGCCCCAGGCGTGCCGGGTGCGCAGCCACTGGAGCGCCTGCTTGCCCTCGACCTTCTTGCGGCCGGCCGTCAGCTTCAGACCGGAGCCGCCGGGCACATTCGGCAGCGGACGGTCCCACACGTTCTGCTTCACGCACACCTCGACGCCGCCGATGGCGTCCGCCATGCTCACCACGCCCGCGAAGTCGATGGTCATCCAGTGGTCGATGTAGACCCCGGTGAGGTTCTGCCAGGTGGCCAGCGTGCAGCCGGCTCCGCCACGGGCCAGCGACTCGTTGATGATCGTGTCGGTGGGCGGAAACGTCTTGCCGGTGTCGGGGTCCTCGCACTCGGGGATGTCGACCCGGGTGTCCCGGGGAATGCTCACCACGGCCGCGCTCTTGCGGTCCGCGGACAGGTGGATGAGCATCTGCACATCGCCGAGCGGCGGGTTGCCGCGGTTGTCCCGGCTGCCGCCCAGCGCCACGTTCTCGTCGGAGTTACGGCTGTCGGAGCCGATCATCAGGATGTTCAGCGGGGTCTGCCCGGCGGCGTTCGGCGCGGCCTTGCCCACCTTGGAGTCGCCGCTGGCGCGCTCGCCCTTCACGATGTTGTCGTTCAGGTGCTGGTAGTAGAGGTATCCGGCGCCGGCCGTCCCGAGTATCAGAACCGACAGCGTCGTCGCGGACCATCTCAGCACCCGGTGCTTGCGCCTGGGCCGCCGACGGTGCCCGAATGGCGCCCCCTCCTTCTCCTCAACGCTGAGCGTCATCCGCTGTTCTCCCACCCTCGCGCCAGTGAAACGGGCCTGCTTCACGTCCTGTGAGACGTGAAGCAGGCCCGTCAGGTCACCTCATTTGGCGCATTCGACCTTGTCGGCCGTGGATTTCTGCACGCCCTCCGGCGTCGAACCCGAGGAGGAGTTGAGTTTCACCCCGGCTCCCTCGAAGTCCTTGCCGAGGGTGAGGGTCATCGTGGGCAGGCCCTGGGCGTTCTCCACGCTCTCGCCCGGCTTCAGCGCGGAACCGGAAAGGCCCATGATGTCGGCGAGCCTGCGGGCCTGGTCGGCCTGGTCGGGGGAGTACTCGAGCGTCGTCTTCGCCAGTTCGGCGTCGGCGTTTCCGGCGTTCTCCGACTTCAGTACGCCCGCCTCGTTCTGCAGGTAGGCCAGCTGCGCCTGCGCGCTGCCTGCGGCGGCGCCGCCGTTGAGAATCCGCACCCGCACCTCGGAGGCGTCGGCCTTGGTGCCCTTCAGTCGGGCGGCCACGGCGGCGGCTTCCTTCTTCTTCTGCGCCTTGACCTCGGTGAACGACACATCGTTCTTGATCATGTCGAAGACCTCGGGCGCCGTCGTGTCGTTGACGACGACGGTCGCCTTCACCTTCTCGGCCGGGTTGTCGATCACCGGCACCGTGGTGAAGGTCAGGTTCTTGGTGTTGAGCTTGCCCAGCTCCAGACCGAGGTCCTTCAGCTTGCCGATGCTGTTCAGCTGGGAGTCGACGGTCAGCGCCTTGGTGCCCGCCTCCGCCAGCTTGATCATCTTCGACGGGTTGGTGAGCGTGTCGTTGGACTTCAGCTTCCGCATCAGCGAGCTGAGGAACTGCTGCTGCAGCCCGATCCGGCTCAGGTCACCGCCGAAGCCCACCGAGTGCCGGGTGCGGACGAAGGCGAGCGCCTCCTCGCCCTCGATCGTGTGCGTGCCCTTCGACAGCTGCAGCTTCGAGTCCGGGTCGTCGATGTCCTTGGCCAGACACACCTCGACGCCGCCCACTGCGGAGGTCAGCGTCTTCACCGCGTTGAAGTCGGCGACCATGAAGTTGTCGGGCGTGATCCCGGTCAACTCGGTGACGGTCCGCGAAGTGCAGCTGGGCGTACGGCCGTCCTGGCCGAGGCTGGTGTTGAAGCGGACGCCGTCGGTGGCCGGGATCGTCTTCGTGCTGCCGTCCTCCTGCGTCGTCGGGCAGTCCGGGACGTCGACGATCAGGTCACGCGGGATGCTCAGCGCGGTCGCGTTCGTCCGGTCCTTGGAGACGTGCAGCAGGATCGTGGTGTCGGCGTGTCCGACGCTGCCGGAGTCGCCGTAGCTCTCGTTGCCCGCCCCGGTGCGCTTGTCGGTGCCGATCAGCAGGATGTTGATCGCCTTGTCCTTGCTGAAGCCGCCGGTGCTCGCGCCGTCGTCGGAGACGGAGGTGATGTTGTCGTTGAGGTGCTCGATGTAGAGATATCCGGCACCCGCGGCGGCCAGCACCACGAACGCCATGGTGCCGCCGGTCCACAGCAGGACCTTCTTCGCCTTCTTCTGCTTCGCCGGCCGCCGTCCGCGCCGACCGGGCAGCGGCTCCTCGGGCGGCGCCCCACGGCGCCTGCGCTGCGGCGGAACCGCGCGTCCGGGGGCCTCGGGAGACGCCGTACGGCTTCGGGGGACCCGCGCTCCGGTGCCGGGGGCCGGTCGGCGGGGACGGGGGACCGTCGACTGCGGTGCGGAAGGAGTCAGTCGCAGTTCGTATTCGCCGGTGTTCGGATTGAGTACCCACTGGTCCGCGGGATCGATGTCGTCCCGCTGCCCTCGTCCTTGCGCGTCCACGGTTGTCCGAATCCTCCGTCGGGGCGCGGCGCCTTCTCCCCCATCGGCGCTCGGGTCTCGTACAAGCAGTGCGCCGCCCGGGACTGCAATCCCCAGGTCGAGCGCACCGAAGCGCTCACACTAACCGCACGGATCGGCGCGGAGCGACGCCGGTGACCCATGCCACGCCCCTACAACTGGGCAATCCGCCCATTTCTTTGAAAGCTGTTGGCCTGCTTTGCGTTCGCTTTATTCACAGGTGTCCTCGTCGGCGGTCGTCCCGCTGAACGTGGGCGCGGGCGAATCGGCCGCGACGGGCTCATCGGGCCGCCGCGCGGCGGACTTTCCGTCGTCCGGCCCGTACAAGGAGTAATCGTCGTACGTGCCGTCGCGGCCTTTTGCGGTGGAATCCCGCGGAAGTTCCGCGGCGACCGCCACCGGCGCGTCCGTACGCAGCCGCTCGAACAGTTTCTCCGCCTCGGGCTCCACCAACTGGTCGCGATTGGCGTTGTAGACATACGACTCCCGCGGAACGGTCAGGAATTGCACACGTTCGGTGGGGATGTCGCGTACTCCGCGCGCGAGATCGTACAAACCACGCAGACTGGCCAGTCCCGGGTCGGTGGTGAGCGACGAGGTGGCGGCGTCCAGCACGGGATACAGCTTCACCGGATTCAGCAGGACGTCATTGCTGCGCACCTTGCTCACCAGCGCGCCGAGAAAGCGCTGTTGGCGGTTCATGCGGTCGGTGTCGCTGCCGTCGCCGAGGGACTTGCGGACGCGGACGTACCCGAGGGCCTGCTCGCCGTCGAGCGTCACCCTGCCGGCGGGCAGCCGCAGTTTGGCGTCCTTGTCGCGGATGGGTTCCTTGAGGCAGATCTCCACGCCGTCGACGGCGTCGACCATTTCCTTGAACCCGTTGAAGTCGACGACCATGTGGTGGTCGATCCGAATACCCGTGAGTTTCTCGACGGTTCGGATGGTGCAGGCCGAACCACCGGCCTGGAAGGCGTAGTTGAACATCGCGAACATCGGTTCGGTCCGGCTGCCGTCCCGGCGCAGACAGGCGGGCACGTCGACCATCAGATCGCGGGGGAGCGAGACGGCGGTGGCGCTGCGCCGCCCGGCGGACAGATGCAGCAGGATCGTGGTGTCGGACCGCTCGGTCCCGGAGTCCTGCCCGTACCGCCGGTTCCCTTGGCCGGCCCGGGTGTCGGACCCGATGAGCAGCAGGTTCATCGCGCCCTTCACCAGGGCGGTGGGCCGCTCCTTCTCGTACCGCGCGAGCTCGGCCGCGGCCGCCTGGTCCGGCGTGATGTTCGCGTCGAGCTTCACATAGACGGCCCATACGCCCCCGCCGGCGGCCAGCGTCAACACGCCGAGCCCGAGGGCGGTGCCGCGTATCCAACGCCGCCGGCGCCGCCGTATCAGCCCACTCCCGGTCGGCGACGCCCCCGCTGCGGTGTCGCTCACGTCAGTTCCACCCCTCATGGCGTACGAACGCGTACGAACGTGTCGTGCGGCTGCTGTTACGACCATGACCCGGGTGAGGGCCGGGGGGTGGGTGATGCTGGGCCGAATGGGGGACAAGGGGGGCCTGGGGGGCGGTTGCGGTGGCGGCTCGCTACCTCGCCGTCGCCGTGACCCGCTCGCTCTCGATCCGCTTGGCCAGCGCTTCCTCGCTCAGCTCGTCCAGATGGCGGCACAACACCACGGAGCCGCCGGTGGCCAGCGGCCCGTACAGCCCGGCGTTGAGCCCTTCCCAGGTGTCGTACGGCAGCCCGGACAGGATCCGCGACGTCGGCCCCGTCAGTCCCAGCCCCGTCGCCTCGTCCCGGGCCCGCTCGACGACCTCGGCCCCGCTGAACTCCCGTCCGGCCACGATCAACGCGGGCTCCTCCGGATCGACCGGCGCGAACGGCACGAACCGGTCGCCCTGCCCCGGCACCTCGACGGCGTAGTCGACGAACCCCTCCGGCGGCTGCGGGAAGCGACCGCCGAGCGGCCGCAGCGCCAGCGCGACCCGCGTTCCGGAACACGCCCGCGCCGCGTCCAGCGCGTCCGGCCCGCTGACGACCACGTCGGCCAAGGCCGGATCGCCGCCGGCGTCCGCGAGCGCGCCCACCGACGAACACGCCAGCAGCCACACCGCCGTCTGCCAGTGCGCGGGCAGCAGCAGGGCGACCCGGTCCCCGGGTTCCACGGACAACTCGCCCTGCAGC
This sequence comes from Streptomyces sp. NBC_00457, assembly GCF_036014015.1. Classification (NCBI taxonomy): domain Bacteria; kingdom Bacillati; phylum Actinomycetota; class Actinomycetes; order Kitasatosporales; family Streptomycetaceae; genus Streptomyces; species Streptomyces sp. NBC_00457. The sequence goes on from NZ_CP107905.1 coordinate 6,515,702, forward strand.
AGATTCGCGGTCTTGGCCACCCAATTGGCGAAGGTGGCCACGGACAATTCGACGCGTTCCCCGGTGGCGTCGTCGTAGAAGGTGACCAGGGGACGTCCGGGATCCGCGGCGAGCGCGGAACGCAGCAGGTCGGCAGGGGTGCGATCGGTGGCGTTCACCCGCGCAAGCGTAATGGCGCACGCGGGTGCCCAGCCAACGTCCGTCCACGCCTCCGCCACCGGTTCGGCCCAGAGCGTCCAACGGTCCGTCAATTCCCCAATGGACAAATATGAATGCATATGTCCAACATCAGGAGCATGCGTGGACTCATTGCTTCCTCGATCGGCGTCACCTGCGCCGCCGCCCTCGCCCTCCCGCTGACCCCGCCCGCAGTCGCGGCGGCAGCGAGACCGGCACCCGGCGCGGAGGCGGCCACGACCGTCGCCCGGGCCACCGAGCCGGACGTCCCCGGCAGCACCCAGTCCCTGCCCCTCATTCCCCTCGACGGCGACCGCACCGCCGGCCCCACCGCCGAACAGGGCCTGCCCCGCCGGGACGTACGGCGCTTCTCCCTCGTCGGAGTCGTCTGGGACAACCCGGACACCGAACTCCACGGCCGCGTCCAGGTCCGTACCCGAGACGCCGTCACCGGCACCTGGTCCGGCTGGCAGGACGTCGAGACGCACAACCACGAGCACGCCCCCGACCCGGACACCGACGAGGCAGCCTCGGGCCGCGTCCACGGGGCCACGGCCCCGCTGTGGGTGGGGGACTCCGACGGGGTGGAGGTACGGGTCAGCGCGGAGCCGCAGGCGACGGGAGGTGACGGGGCCGACCGTCCGGGCGGGGCGCTGCCTCCGGGCATGCGTCTGGAACTGGTGGATCCGGGAGTGGCTCCAGCAGGTGAGGGCGGTGCTGTGCGGGAGACCGACCGCCACGCCGACCAGCAACTGACGGGCCGGCAACTGACGGACAGGCAACGGGCGACGCCCTACATCGGCCCACGTCCGCGCATCGTCACGCGCCGCGGCTGGGGCGCGAACGAGAGGTTGCGGGAGAAGAAGGTCCGCTACACGAAGAAGGTGAAGGTGGCCTTCGTGCACCACACCGGGACCGGCAACAAGTACTGGTGCAAGCAGGCCCCCTCCGTCATTCGCGGTATCTACCGCTACCACGTCAAGAGCATGGGCTGGCGCGATGTCGGCTACAACTTCCTCGTCGACAGGTGCGGAAACATCTACGAGGGCCGGGCCGGGGGCGTGGCGAAGCCGGTGCTCGGCGCGCACACCCTCGGGTTCAACAGCAACAGCATGGGGATCGCCGTCCTCGGCACCTTCGAGTCAAAGAAGCCGTCCGGGAACGCGCTGAAGGCGATCTCCCGGCTCGCGGCCTGGAAGCTCGGCCTGTACGGCGTGAATCCGCGCGGCAAGACATATCTGAAGTCCGGCGGTGGGAATCTCTACCGGAAGGGAAAGAAAGTTCGACTGAACGTGATCTCCGGCCACCGGGACGGCTTCGACACGGCATGCCCGGGACGGCAGCTCTACCGCAAGCTCGGCTCTGCCCGCGCCACGGCGGCCCGCTACCAGGGCCGGTGAACCGCGAGGCCGGGCAGCTGAACCGCAGGGCTTCGCCGGACGGCTGAACCAAAGCGCAGGAATGAAACGTCTGTGAACAGGGGACGGAACGCCGCACGGCCGTCGACGGCGTGCCGGACAGGTCTGCATAAACTGGCCCGCCGAACGACAGATCGGCCGGTCCCGGCAGGAAGCAGAGACGACAGGTGACAGAAGCGATCCTCCTGGTCGGCGGCAAGGGCACCCGGCTGCGTCCGCTCACCGTGCACACGCCCAAGCCCATGGTCCGCGCGGCCGGCGTGCCGTTCCTCACGCACCAGCTGGCGAGAGCGAGAGCGGCGGGCGTCGACCACATAGTGCTGGCGACGTCCTATCTGGCCGAGGTCTTCGAGCCGCACTTCGGTGACGGCTCGTCCCTCGGCCTTCATCTGGAGTACGTCACCGAGGAGGAACCGCTCGGCACGGGTGGCGCGATCCGCAACGTGGCGAGCCGCCTGCACTCCGCCCCCGACGACCCGGTCCTGGTCTTCAACGGCGACATCCTGACGGGCCTGGACATCGAGGCGCTGGTGGAGACCCACGGCACGACGGGCGCGGACGTCTCCCTGCACCTCACGAAGGTGACGGACCCCCGGGCGTACGGCCTGGTCCCCACGGACGACACGGGCCGTGTCCTGGCGTTCCTGGAGAAGCCCCAAACGCCGGAGGAGATAGTCACCGACCAGATCAACGCGGGGGCATACGTCTTCCGTCGCTCACTGATCGACACGATCCCGCAGGGCCGCCCGGTATCCGTGGAGCGGGAGACATTCCCCGACCTGCTCTCGGTCGGCGCCCACCTCCAAGGCATGGTGGATTCGACCTACTGGCTGGACCTGGGCACACCCGCGGCGTTCGTACGAGGCTCGGCGGACCTGGTCCTGGGCCGCGCCCCGTCCCCCGCGGTCCCCGGCCGCTGCGGCGACCGTCTGATCCTGCCGACGGCGAGGGTCGCCCCGGACGCGAAACTGACGGGCGGCACGGTGGTCGGAGAGGGTGCGTACGTCGCCGAAGGCGCCCGAGTCTCCGGCACGACCATCCTCCCCGGCGCCGTCATCGAACCCGGCGCCGTCATCACCGACTCCCTCATCGGCACCCGCGCCCGCATAGGCGAACGCTCCATCCTCACCGGCACGGTCATCGGCGACGGCGCCATCATCGGCCCCGACAACGAACTCATCGACGGCGCCCGGATCTGGTGCGACGCGAGAATCCCGGCGGGCGCGGTGCGCTTCTCCTCGGACCAGTAAAGAAGCGGTGCCTGCACCTCGCAGTGCAGACCTTCACTCACCTGGCTCTTCAAGTCCCGGATCCCGACGCCGACCAAGCCGTACATGCCGGTCCTGTCGTCACGGCGGCGAGGAGGAGGGGGCGGGTGTGTCGGCGTCGAGGGCTGCTGCGCGGAGGGCGGCTGCCACGCGGGTGACGGACTCCGTGGGCGGGTGGGGGAGACGGGCCAGGAGCAGCCGGCGCTGTTCTTGGGGTCCGCCGCGAACGGGGAGGACGCGTACGCCCGGTGGTGCGGCCGGGGCGAGGACGGCGGGCACGGTGGTCAGTCCGAAGCCGGCCGCGACGAGGTGGAGCTTGGCCAGCCAGTCACGTGCGGTGTGGGCGATGTCGGGCCGCTCGTCCAGGCCCGGCCATACGCCCATCAACCGGTCCTCGCCGGAGGTGGAGCCTGCGATCCAGCGCTGTCCGCGCAGGTCGGCGACGTCGACGAAGTCGCCGCGGGCCAGCGGGTGGGCGGCGGGCACCGCGAGGCGAAGGGCCCGTTCGGTGAGGGTCTGCAGGGCGAGCGGGGGCGTCTGGGTGTCCGGCGGCCGGAACGGCGGTGCGGACGCGAGCAGGGCCAGGTCGAGGCTGCCGGCCCGCAGGGCGCGGATCAACGCGGGGGTGCTGCCCTCCCGGCCGACGACGTGCAGGGCGGGGTCCGTGCGGCGGAGCGCGGTCAGGGCTCGGGGGAGCAGGACGGCTCCGGCGCTGGGGAACCATCCCAGGCGGACCGTCGCGGCTTGTCCGGGCAGGCCGGACAGCTCGCGGGCGGTGGCTTCGATTTCGTCGAGCACGGTCGTCGCGTGGCGCATGACGAGGCGGCCGGCCGCAGTGAGTCGTACACCCTCACGCCGACGTTCCAGCAACTCGGCACCTGCCGCCCGCTCGATCGCGGCGATCTGGCGGGACACCGCCGACTGCGTGTAGCCCAGCGAGGCGGCGGCCGCAGTGAAGGTTCCCTGCTCGGCCACGGCACGGAAGACCCGCAGGGCGGTGAGCGACACGTCCGTGAAGTCCATGACGTTTACGCATACCAGATGTGCCAAATCTTCGTTGGACTCATGGAAGTCGCATTCCTAGCGTGGCGTGTATGAACACTTCGCGCATCGCGCTCGTCACGGGCGCCAACCAGGGACTCGGCCGCGCCCTCGTCGAAGGACTGGCCGCCCGGATGAACCCCGACGACCTGGTCCTCCTCACGGGCCGCAACCACCAGCGCGTGCGGGACGCCGCCCGCGAGGTCACCGAGCTGCCGGGCACGCGGGCCCGCGTGGAGGGGCGGGTCCTGGACGTCTCCGACGCCGACGCCATCGTCCGCCTCGCCGAGGACCTGAGAGTCCGGTTCGGCGGTGTCGACGTCGTCATCTCCAACGCGATCGCCCGCCTGTTGCCCGAAGAGTCACAGGCCGAGCGGGCCGACGAGTTCATCGACGTCTCCAACACCGCCACGCACGCGATCCTGCGCTCCTTCGCCCCGGTCCTTCGCCCGGGCGGCCGGCTGCTCGTCGTGGCCAGCAGCCTGGGCACCCTCGGCCACCTCGACGCCCGGCTGCACCACCTGTTCGACGGCGCGAGCCTGAACCAGGTCGAGTACGCCGTCGAGTCGTGGCGTGCCGCCCTCCACAACCGGACCGCGCGGGAGGCCGGCTGGCCCCTCTGGTTGAACGTGCCCTCGAAGGTGGCTCAGGTCGCCGCCGTCCGTGCCGTCGCCGCCGAACGCCGCGAGAACGATCTCGCCGACGGCACGCTGATCGCGGCCGTGTGTCCCGGCATGGTCGACACCGCCACCTCGCGCCCCTGGTTCAGCGACTACAGCCACGCCCAGTCACCGGCCCGGGCCGCCGAAGCCCTGCTCGACCTGGTCTTCGCCGACCACGTCGACCCCGCCCTCTACGGCGAACTCGTCCGCTTCGGCAAAGCCCTGGACTGGTACGGCGGCACACCCCCGGTGGAACAGGACCGGATGCTCACCCCCTGACACTCCGTCGCACACGCCTCACATCACACCGCCGGGAGTTCACTCATGGGTTCCATCACCACGCCCTTCGGCTTCTCCAGCACGGCTGCCGAGGTGGCGCAAGGCGTCGATCTCACCGGCCGTCGTGCGGTGGTCACCGGCGCGTCCTCCGGCATCGGGGCCGAGACGGCCCGGGCCCTGGCCGCCACGGGAGCGGCGGTCACCCTCGCTGTCCGGGACAGGGCGGCGGGCGAACGCGTCGCCAAGGACATCACCGCATCGACCGGCAATCACGAGGTGCATGTCGCATACCTCGACCTGGCCGATTCCGCGTCCGTCACCGCCTTCACCGCCTCATGGCGGGGCCCGCTGCACGTCCTGGTGAACAACGCGGGCGTCATGGCCTGCCCCGAGCAGTACACCGAACAGGGATGGGAGTGGCAGTTCGCCACCAACCACCTGGGCCACTTCGCCCTCACCACCGGACTGCACGACGCGCTGGCCGCCGACGGCAACGCGCGCGTCGTCATGGTGAGTTCCACCGGCCATCAGCGGTCACCCGTCGTCTGGGACGACGTCAACTTCGCCTTCCGCCCCTACGACCCGTGGCTCGCCTACGGCCAGTCCAAGACCGCCAATGTCCTCTTCGCGGTCGAGGCCACCCGCCGTTGGGCCGCGGACCACATCACCGCCAATGCCCTCATGCCCGGCGCCATTTACACCAACCTGCAACGGCACACCGGTGGCCGAGGCAGCGGAAGGGTCCCCGCCCACCTGATCAAAACCGTCGAACAGGGCGCGGCGACCTCCGTCCTCCTCGCCACATCGCCTCTCCTCGAAGGCGTCGGTGGCCGCTACTTCGTCGACTGCAACGAGACCGAGGTCGTTGAGCGCCGCTCCGGCACCCTGCATGGCGTCGCCCGGTACGCCGTCGACCCGGACAACGCCCGACGTCTGTGGACCCTGTCGCAGGAACTGCTCGCCCACGCCCGCTGAGAGCGGAGTCCCGGCACGCGGCCTCAGCGCTGCGGCTGGGTGCGGAGTCCGTCGAGGATGAGCGCGAGCATGCGGGGAGCCCGGTCTTCGGGTGCGGACGCGGCACGCCAGAGGGCGCCGGTGAGCTGGAGGAAGTCGCCGGGGTCGGCGTCCATGCGGATGCTTCCGTCCCTCTTGCCGGCGTCGAGGAACTCCGTGATCGCGGCGACGACCGGCCCGTAGCTCTGCTCGCTGATCGCCTGGTGCGCGCTGGGGCTGAGCGCGTCGCCGAGGCCGTGTTTCCTGCGCATCGCTTCGACGAGGTCGGTCGTCCAGTGGCGGAGCGCTTCGAGTGGAGGCAGCTGGGCCAGCAGGTCGGGCACGGCGCCGAGGATGCGTGCGACCTCGTCCTGGTAGACGGCCAGGGCCAGCGCCTCGCGGGTGGGGAAATTGCGGTACAGGGTGCCCGCGCCGACACCGGCGCGCTGGGCGACCTGGTTCATCGACGCGCCGCCGTCCTCGGCGAACGCCTCGCGGGCGGCCGCGAGGATGCGAGCCCTGTTCTCACGGGCGTCAGAGCGGACCACGGGACCTCACCTTGCTAAGTGGAGAGCTCTCCACTACGTTATTCGGAGAGTTCTCCACTTAGTTTAGAGGGGCATCATGCAGTACATCAAGCTCGGCACTTCTGGCATGGACGTGTCACCGATGGCGATCGGTGCGATGACCTACGGCGAGCCCGACCGCGGGCACCCCGTCTGGTCGAAGGGCGAGGAGGAGGCACGCCCGCTGATCAAGCACGCGCTGGAGGCGGGGATCAACTTCTTCGACACCGCGAACATGTATTCCAACGGGTCCAGCGAGGAGATCCTCGGCCGTGCGCTCAAGGACTTCGCCGACCGCGACGCCGTGGTGATCGCCACCAAGCTGCGCCATCCGATGCGGCTGGGACCGAACGGACGGGGACTGTCGCGCAAGGCGATCATGACCGAGGTCGACCACTCCCTGCGCCGCCTCGGTACGGACTACATCGACCTCTACCAGATCCACCGCAACGACCACTCCACCCCGTGGGAGGAAACACTCGAGGCGCTGAGCGACCTCGTGAAGGCAGGCAAGGTCCGCTACCTCGGCGCCTCGTCCATGCACGCGTGGGAGTTCGCCAAGGCTCTGCACCTGCAGAAGCGATACGGCTGGGCGCGGTTCGTGTCGATGCAGGACCACTACAACCTCCTCGCCCGTGAGGAGGAGCGCGAAATGATCCCGCTGTGCCTGGACGAGGGCGTCGGCACGATCATCTGGTCGCCGCTGGCCCGCGGCCGCCTCGCCCGCCCATGGGACGACGCCCGCTCGACGGCGCGCTCCGAGACGGACGGAGCGTACGCGGACCTGCTCTACTCGCCCGAGCAGGAGGCATCCAACCACGCGATCATCGACGCGGTCGGTCAGGTGGCCCACGCTCACGGCGTCAGCCGCGCACAGATCGCGCTCGCCTGGCTGCGCCGCCAGCCGGTCGTCACCGCGCCGCTGGTCGGCGCCGGTTCGATCCCGCAGATCGACGAGGCCGTGGCCTCCCTCGACATCGACCTCACCGACGACGAGGTGCGCGCCCTGGAGGCCCCGTACACGCCGCGGCACGACTGGCAGGGCGTCTCGGACGAGGCCGAGATGGAAGCCATCCGCAAGCGCGTCCCCGGCATGGCTCTAGCATGAACCCCATCGTCCGCTCCGGCGCGGCCGCCCGCGCCGGAGCCCTCCTCATCCTGCTCGGCCCGCTCGTGTCCTGGCTCGCCGAGTTCATCACCGCCGCCGCATGGCAGGACCCGCCGTACTCGCCCTTCCACAACTGGGTCAGCCACCTCGGCCTGACCGGCCCACCACAGACCGCGTTCGGACAGGTCGCCAACTCCCCCCTCGGCGCCGTCATGGACACCGGTTGGGTGATCTACGGCGTCCTCCTGATCGTCGGTGCGTTCCTCGTGTTCGACCCACGCAAGGGCACCCGCCCGATCCTCATCGTGAGCCTCGCCGTCCTCGCCGGCGTCGGAGTTTCGCTCGTCGGAATCTTCCAGGGCTCCAACGCCAACGTCGACAACGGCCTGATCGCCTTCCACACCCTCGGCGCGCAGGGAGTCATGCTCGCCGGCAACATCATGGCGATCGCCGTCGGAGCCGGCGGAGCCCGCATCGGCCTCGGGAGGAGCCGGTCGATCGCGAGCATCACCCTCGGCACCGTCGGACTGATCGCGTTCCCCCTCTTCATGGCCGACGTGTTCACCGGCTGGATGTGGAACATCGGCATGCTCGAGCGCGCCGTGATCTACCCGATCATGATCGGCCACGCCCTCCTCGGAAGCAGCCTGGCCGTGGCCCAGCGACGTCATGCGACGCGCCCGCCGACACCGCTCGAAGTGCACATCGCGAACTGAATCGCGAACTGAATCGCGAACTGAGGAGACACAGATGACACAGGTACTGGTCACCGGAGGAACAGGATTCATCGGGAGCTGGTGCGTTATGACCCTGCTCGACGCCGGACACACCGTACGCACCACGGTCCGCGACCTGCGGCGCGAGCCGGCACTGCGCTCCTGGCTCCACGCAGCCCAGCCGTTCGACGACGACCGTCTCACGGTCGTACGCGCCGACCTCGCGCACCGCGACGGCTGGGACGAAGCCGTCGCCGACTGCGATTTCGTCCTCCACGTCGCCTCGCCGACCCTGCGCAGTACACCGGCGAACGACGACGAGATGGTGGCCCCAGCGCGCGAGGGCGTCCTGCGGGTGCTGCGCGCCTCCCGCGACGCCGGCGTGCGCCGCGTCGTCCTGACGAGCGCCTTCGGTGCCATCGGGATCGGGCATCCCCCGCGCTCGACCCCGTTCACCGAGGAGGACTGGACCGACGTCGACAGCGAAATCCCGCCCTACCAGCGGTCCAAAACGCTCGCCGAGCGAGCCGCCTGGCAGTTCGTCGAAGACGAAGGCGGCGGTCTCGAACTGACAGCGGTTCATCCCGTGGGTGTCCTAGGACCACTACTTGGCCCGGACGATCCACCATCGCTGCGTCTCGTGCGCAGAATGCTCGAGGGACGGGTCCCCGCGTGCCCTCCCTTCGGGATGGGATACGTCGACGTGCGCGACGTGGCTGACCTGCACCTGCGCGCGATGACAGATCCGGCAGCCGCCGGCGAGCGCTTCCTCGCGATCGCCGGACACAATCTGCGCCTCGTCGACATCGCACGCACTCTGCATGACCGCCTGGGCGAGCGCGCCGCGAAGGCCCCGACGCGTGAACTGCCCGTGTGGCTCACGCGCGCGCTGGCCATCGTGAACCCGGAACTGCGACTCCTGAGGCACCAACTCGGCCGGGACCTCGACGCCACCAGCGCCAAGGCGGAACGCCTCCTGGGATGGCGGGCGCGCCCCATCGAGAACACCATCGCCGACACCGCCGAGAGCCTCCTCGCCCACGGCATCGGGAAATGAAGAGCTACTGGAGCGGTCTTGGACAGCGCGGGGGCCTTCAGCCGGCACAGGCAGCAGTTCCTCGAAGACTTGGCCAGACCGTCGGCGTGCACGGCCCGCTCACCCGCTGGGAACGCCTCACTTCTCGACGCCGGTCCACGCATTCCAGCCCGCCCGGCGCTTGAGAACGAGCACGGCCATCCCCGGCCCCACCCACCCGCTGAGGGCGCTCGCTTCTCGGCGCCGGTCCAGGCATTCCAGCCCGCCCGGCGCTTGAGAACAAGCACGGCCATCCCCAGCCCCCACCCACCCGTTGGGGGCGCTCGCTTCTCGGCACCGGTCCACGCATTCCAGCCCGCCCGGCGTTCGAGGACGAGAACGGCCATCCCCAACCCCCACCCACCCGTTGGGGGCGCTCGCTTCTCGGCGCCGGTCCACGCATTCCAGCCCGCCCGGCGTTCGAGGACGAGCACGGCCATCCCCAACCCCCACCCACCCATTGGGAGCGCCTCACCTCTCGACGCCGGCCCGCGCTTTCAGCCCGTCCGGCGTTTGAGGACGAGGCCGTCAGGCCGAAGCGGGGGTGTGGGGGCGCAGCCCCCAGGGATGGGACGGGTAGGGGCGGCGGGGGCGAAAACGGCACGACGGTCACCGCGGCGCAGGACGCGTCACAACCGCCCGATATCAGTCTTCGGCATCCGCGGAGCCCTCCGCGCCGGCGTCCGCCCACTCAACAGAATCAACCGAGCCGCCCGATGCCGCTGCCCCGCATACGGCTCCAACAACTCCAGCATCACGGAGTCATCCGCATCCCGATCCCCCGCCAACGCCCACCCCACGATCCCCGGCAGATGCAAATCCCCCACCGTCACCGCATCCGCCGCCCCATGACTGCGCTGCACGGTCTCCGCAGACGTCCACGGCCCCACCCCGGGCACCACCTCCAACCGAGCCTGCGCCGCCTCCGCCGACATCCCCACCGCCTCCTCCAGCCGCGCAGCCACCCGCACGGCCCGAAGAACCGTCGACGCCCGCTTGTTGTCGACCCCGGCCCGATGCCACTCCCACGACGGAATCAACGCCCACGTCCGCGCCGCCGGCATCACCCACATCCGCCCCCCGACCGGCCCCGGCGCCGGCTCCCCGTACTTCCGCACCAGAATCCGCCACGCCCGATACGCCTCCCCGGTCGTGACCTTCTGCTCCAGAATCGACGGAATCAACGACTCCAGCACCAGCCCGGTCCGCGTCAGCCGCAACCCCGGCCGCCGATGCCGAGCCACCGCCACCAGCCGATGCCGCGGCACGAAGACGGACGGATCGTCGGCACCCCCGACCAACTCGGGCAACCGCTCCAGCAGCCACTCGGCCCCCGGCCCCCACGCCTCCCCGCACACCTCACCGCCCCGCATCGCGACCCGCAACGTCCCCGGCCCCACAGGCGTAAGGGTGGCCCGCCACACGGACCCGTCCGTCGCCGCCCGAAACGTCGGATCCCCCGCCCCCCGCCGCAACGGCCCGAGCACCAGCCCAAGATCGACCGGCCCCTCCGGCACATACGTCCGCACCCGCCCCGGCCCCACAGCCTGCCGCGGCACGCCGACATGGCCACCACGCACGGTCGTACGAGTAGGTCGGGGAGCAAAACGTCCGGCCACGAATGAGGTCCTAGGGGGTGAGGGAGAGGCGTTACGAGACTAGGCGGTATACGACAACGACGTGTGGACAACGCCCCAGGGGCGCGGGGAACTGCGCCACCGGCCCCATCGAACCCGCAGCCGCCCGCGAATCTCCACCCCCCCGATCCATAGGCACCCGGCCTCAGCGGAGCGTCACGTCACCGAACCTCGATGAACGCCCCCGCATCCCGCCCCGCCCGAGCCCGCGGCTCCTCCGCCGGATGACCGACCGCCACCGCCCCCATCGGATCCCAGTGCTCCGGCAGCCCGAGCACCTCCCGCACGACATCCCGGCAGAACATCGTCGACGACACCCACGCCGACCCCAGCCGCTCCCCGGCCAGCGCCACCAGGAAGTTCTGCACGCCGGCCCCGGCCGCGACCACGAACATCTCCCGCTCGGCGCCGTCCCGCCGCACGTCCCCGTACGTGTGCGACCCGTCCATCACCAGGCAGGGCACCACCAGACACGGCGCATTCCGCAGCACGTCCCCCCGCCGCACCCGCTTGGCGATGGACTCCTCGCTCTTTCCGTCCCGCCGCAGGTCGGCGATCCACGCGTCCCGCATGGCATCCAGCAACCCGGTCCGGGACTCCGCCGACTCCAGCAGTACGAACCGCCAGGGCGTGGTGTGATGCGGCGCCGGCGCGGTCACCGCCGCGGCGACCGCCCGTCGCACCGCCCCGGCGTCCACCGGCTCGTCCGTGAAGGCCCGAACCGTACGCCGCTGGGTCACCGCCTCCCGTACCGCCTCGGACGTGCCCAGCCGGAACATGTCGTCGCGCGCGCCGCGCACCATGGCCCGCGCCCCCTCCCCGTCGTCCGCGGCCACCACGTGCGCCAGCCCGCGCAGGACGGCGACGGGCAGCCCGGCGGCCTTGCCCTTGACCAGGTCTCCGGCGGCGGCCAGTTCGTCCGCCGTCGCCACGACGGTCGCGCTGAGCGGATTGCCGTACGCGTCCGTCCCCCCACGCAGATCGTCCAGCACACGCACCCCGGCCGCACCGATCGCGACATCCGTGAGCCCCGTACGCCACGGCCGCCCGAAGGTGTCGGTGACGACGACTCCGACGGTGACGCCGAGGGCGTCCCGCAGCCCGTCGCGGATCGCGCGCGCGGACGCGTCCGGGTCCTCGGGCAGCAACAGCACTGTCCCGGAAGGGGTGTTGGAGGCGTCGACCCCGGCGGCGGCCATCACGAGCCCCTGCCGGTTCTCGACGATCCGCAACGGTCCGCGCCGCGCCACGATCCGTACGGTCTCGGCGTCGATGGCGGCCTCCCGGTCGTCCGCCGCCACCACCCGTCCCTCCGCCTTGGACACGATCTTCGAGGTGACGAGCAGGACGTCCCCGTCGGCCAGCCCGGGTTCGGCGGCGGCGATCAGCTTGGCGAGATCGTCGCCCGCGGCCACCTCGGGAAGGCCGGGAACGGCCCAGACCCGGTAGCCCTCGTCAGGTGCCGTGCTCATGCCGCTTGAACCTCCGCCGCCATGGCCAGCGCCTCCCGGGCCATCTGCGTGGCCGCGTCGAGGTCGGTCATCATCAGCGGTACGGCCCGGCAGCGGATGCCCGCCGCCTCGATGCGCTCGACGGACGCCGCGTCGACGGTGTCGACCAGCCAGCCGTCCAGCAGGCCCGAGCCGTAGTGCTCGGCGACCGCCGCGGCCGTCGATTCGACGCCGACCGCCGCGAGCACCTTGTCGGCCATGCCCCGCACGGGCGCGTCCCCGACGATGGGGGACAGGCCCACGACCGGCACCCCGGCGTCGGCGATGGCCTCGCGGATGCCGGGCACGGAGAGGATCGTGCCGACCGACACGACCGGGTTGGACGGCGGGAAGAGGATGACGTCCGCCTCGGCGATCGCCTCCAGGACCCCCGGCGCCGGCTTGGACTGCTCCGCGCCCACCGGCACGACCGCCTCGGCCGGCACCGACGCCCGCAGCCGTACCCAGTACTCCTGGAAGTGGATGGCCTTGCGCTCGCCGTCGATCTCCACGGCGACATGCGTCTCGACGCGGTCGTCGGTCATCGGGATCAGCCGGACGCCCGGCTTCCAGCGGTCGCACAGCGCCTCGGTCACCGCACTCAGCGGATACCCGGCGCCGAGCATCTGCGTCCGCACGATGTGCGTGGCGAAGTCCCGGTCACCGAGCCCGAACCACTCGGGCCCGACGCCGTACGCCGCGAGCTCCTCCTTGAGGTGGAAGGTCTCGTCGGCCCGGCCCCAGCCCTGCTCCTCGTTGATGCCGCCGCCGAGCGTGTACATCACCGTGTCGAGGTCCGGGCAGACCTTCAGGCCGAAGAGGTGGATGTCGTCCCCGGTGTTGCCGATGACCGTGATGTCCGCGTCCGGCACGGCCTGCATCAGACCGCGCAGGAACCGGGCACCGCCGATGCCGCCTGCCAGAACCACAATGCGCATGGGAATCAGTGTTGCAGGCGGGTACGACAACCGGGCAGGCGGTTACGAGACCGGAGCGGCCGCTGTGCACTGGGCGCTGTGCATCGGCATGTCGGTGAGGCCCGGGAAATAGACGTGCAGGCTGACCGCGGGCTCCAGCGCGTCGTTGACCACCTCGTGGACGTACCCCGGCGCGAACACCCTCTGCGCACCCGCCTCCAACGCGCGCGTGCCGCGTTCCGTGTGCTCGGTCAGCGTGCCGTCGAGGACGGTCAGCACCCCGGAGGACAGGCCGTGGTCGTGCCGCCCGCTGCCCTGGCCGGGCACCCAGGACAGCAGCCACACCTCGTATCCGGGGCCGGTGCGCAGCCGGTGGTACCAGCGGGACGTGGCGTCGTACTGGACCAGGTGCTGCCACTGGGAGCGGTCGGCGGCGATGGAGCGGGCCAGGCCGACGAAGTCGGCGACGGTGGCCGGGTGCTCACTCGGCGCCCGCAGCAGGTGCGGGACTTCGAGGATGTCGCCGGCGATCTGGAGGTCGCTGTCGCTGTTCATGGGTGCGGTGGTTCCTCGTCGCAAGAGAAGCAAGAAAAGAAGATGAAGGCGTGGAAGCCGGTCCGATGGACTCAGGGGCAGCCGGAGCGCGTGAGGCTCAACAGCAGGAACAGCGACAACAGCGACAGCGGGCGCGGGCAGCACCGAGGGACCCGGCGGTGCGGGTCGAGGTGAGTGCCAAGTGCGCGAGCATGCCCACAAGGACAGCGGTTGACACCTCGCACTGTCAACTCGGCGCCCGGTATCTGGGACGGGTTTCACCTCATCCGGTTCATCCCCGTGACGAAAGGTTTGTGCATGGGGCGGCCGGGACACATGGCGCACAACCGGGCGCACAAACCTCGATGCGATCCCGTGATCGGACTGTGATCCGGATCGATTCGAGTGTGTGTCGGAACGGGATCGATGTTCCGGGCGTCCTTCTCCGTACAGGCACTGCGCGGGGGTGGAGGCCCTCCGGGGCCTCATCTGCTTGTCAAGGTTTAGGACGATTTGAACACTTTCCGCTAGGCCTTGGTTCCGCAGAGTGAATAAGGGGCTCAATAGCAGATCTCGGCTTGACTCGCCCGGAGCAGCACACTTGTAATTTCACTCGTGTCGTTCAGCCGAAATCGGTAACGGCTACATCACGGGGACGCGAAAGACTGACGAGGGGCGCACATGACCGAGCTGGTGCAGCAACTGCTGGTCGACGACGCGGACGAGGAACTCGGCTGGCAGGAGCGCGCGCTGTGCGCCCAGACCGACCCCGAGTCCTTCTTCCCCGAGAAGGGCGGCTCCACCCGCGAGGCCAAGAAGGTCTGCCTCGCCTGCGAGGTCCGCTCCGAGTGCCTCGAGTACGCCCTCGCCAACGACGAGCGGTTCGGCATCTGGGGCGGTCTGTCCGAGCGTGAACGACGTCGGCTGAAGAAGGCCGCCGTCTGACCGGACGGTAAGCATCCCTTTCGTACATAGGTGACGAACGGCCCGTTGCAGGTGGGTTATCCACAGGCGGCGGGCCGACGTCATGCCCAGCCGATAGTGTGGTCGCTCGTCCGAGACGTCCCGCTGCCCCCTGTGGGCACAGGTGTCCACCGCAGTCCATCGAACCGGGGCCCGTACCTCGATGTCCGTGCACAGTCATACGGCAGCCCACCAAGACGCCGCTGCCGCGCCTGAGTTTCCGCGTCATGTAGTGACAGCGGTGCTCGTCTCCCATGACGGCGCCCGCTGGCTGCCCGACGCGCTCGCCGGGCTGCTCGGCCAGGAGCGCCCCGTCCAGTACGCCATGGCGGCCGACACCGGCAGCGCGGACCACTCCGCCCAACTGCTCACCGACGCCCTCGGCGCCGACCGTGTGCTGCATCTCGCCCGTCGCACCGGCTTCGGCCAGGCCGTCGAGGAGGCGGGCCGCACCGCCCCACTCCTCACCCCGGACGAGCTGCCCTACCTGAAGCGCCCGAGCGGCTGGGACCCCGTCACCCGCACCTGGCGCGACGACGCGTACGACCTGCCCGAACTCCCTTACGGGGAGCCGGTGCAATGGCTGTGGCTGCTGCACGACGACTGCGCCCCTGAGCCGGACGCCCTGGCCCAACTGCTGCGCGTCGTGGAGAGCGAGCACGAACTCGGCCGCGACGACATCGCCGTCGTAGGCCCCAAGCTCCGCGGTTGGTACGACCGGCGCCAGCTGCTCGAGGTCGGCGTCACCATCGCCAACTCCGGCCGCCGCTGGACCGGCCTGGACCGCCGCGAACAGGACCAGGGCCAGCACGACCACGTCCGGTCCGTGCTGTCCGTGTCCACCGCCGGCATGCTCGTGCGGCGCGATGTCTTCGAGGAGCTCGGTGGATTCGACCGCCGGCTGCCCCTGATGCGTGACGACGTCGACCTGTGCTGGCGGGCCCAGGCCGCCGGTCACCGCGTTCTCATCGCCCCCGAGGCGGTCGTACGACACGCCGAGGCGGCCTCCCGTGAGCGCCGCACCGTCGACTGCGTGGGCCGTACGTCGGCCTCCCCGCACAAGGTCGACAAGGCCGGCGCCGTCTACACGCTGCTGGTCAACACGCGGACGGCCGTGCTGCCCTGGGTCCTGGTGCGGCTGGTGCTCGGCACCCTGCTGCGGACCGTCGCCTATCTCGTGGGCAAGGTCCCCGGGCAGGCCCTCGACGAGATCCGGGGCCTGCTGTCGGTGCTGCTGCGGCCCGAGCGGATCATCTCCGGGCGGCGCAGGCGCGGCCGCCCGCAGATAGAGAAGGACGAGCTGCGAGCGCTGTTCCCGCCGCCCGGCGCGACCGTGCGGGCCACCGTCGAGCAGGCCGCGGGCAGCCTCTTCCGCGACTCCGACCCCGAGACCGCCGGCGGTGCCGGGCGGCACGGGGGCGCGGTCGAGTCCGGGCCCGGCGGGGACGACGCGGACTTCCTGGAGATAGAGCAGTTCGCGCGCCTGAAGCGCATCGCCCGCAACCCCGGCCCGATGCTCTTCCTGGTGCTGCTGTTCGTCTCGCTCATCGCCTGCCGCCAACTGCTCGGCGGCGGCGCGCTCGCGGGCGGCGCGCTGCTGCCCGCCCCGGCCGAAGCGAGCGAGCTGTGGTCGCGGTACCTGGACTCCTGGCACGGAGTGGCCGCCGGCGGCACCTCGTCCGCGCCGCCGTATCTCGCGTTCGTCGCCCTGCTGGCCTCCGCGCTGTTCGGCTCCACCGGGCTGGCGGTCACGGTTCTGCTGGTCTGCTCGGTGCCGCTGGCCGGTCTCGCCGCGTACTTCGTCTCCCGCCCGCTCGTCGAGTCGCGGCTGCTGCGCGCGTGGGCGGCCGTCGTCTACGCCTTCCTGCCTGCCGCCACCGGCGCGCTCGCCGGCGGCCGCATCGGCACGGCCGTCCTCGCGATCCTGCTGCCGCTCCTCGCGCGCGCGGGCATCGCGGCCAGCGGCCTGGGGAACGCCTCGGGGGCGCGCGGCAGTTGGCGCGCCACCTGGGCGTACGCCCTGCTGCTGACCGTCACCACCGCGTTCACGCCGATCGTGTGGCCCATCGCGCTGATCCTCGGCATCGGCGTGCTGGCCGTGCGCCGCGCCGACATCACCGCCCACGGCCTGCGCTTCCTGGCCCAGCTCGGCACCCCCCTGCTGGTGCTCGCGCCCTGGTCGCTGACCCTGTTCCCGTCCGGCTTCTTCGAGGAGGCCGGTCTGGAGTACGGCGCCTCGGCCGCGTCCGCCACAGACCTGCTCGGCGCAAGCCCCGGCGGGCCCGGCACGGTGAACGGGCTGATGCTCATCGGTATCGTGCTGGCCGCGCTGGCCGCCCTGTTGCGCTCCCACCGTCAGTTCGGAATCTGGACGGCCTGGGCCGTGGCTCTGGTGGGCCTCGTCTTCGCGGTCCTGTCCAACAGCTCCACCTGGGCCGGCCCCGCGACCCTCGTCTACGGCATCGCCCTCCTCGCCGCCGCCGCGCTCGGTGCCGACGGGGCACGCGCGCGTGTCGCCGAGCAGAGCTTCGGCTGGCGTCAGCCGGTGGCCGCGCTGATCGCTTTCGCCTCGGCCGCTGGCCCGCTGCTCGTCGCCGCGGGCTGGATGATCAGCGGCGCCGACGGGCCGTTGGAGCGGCGCGACCCGGTGCAGGTGCCCGCGTTCGTCGCCGAGGAGAGCAACACCCGCGACCAGGCCCGCACCCTCGTCCTCGACAGCGACTCCGCGGCCCATGTCGGCTACATGCTCGTCCGCGGTTCCGGGGCACGGATGGGCGACGGCGAACTGGCCGCGGCGGACGGTGAGAACGCGACGCTCGACAAGGTCGTCGCCAACCTCGTAGCCGGGTCCGGCGCCGATCAGTCCGACCAGCTCGGCAAGTTCGCCGTGCGCTATGTCCTCGTCCACCAGGGCGCCCCGCGCGAGGTGACCCGCGTGCTGGATGCCACGCCCGGGCTGTCCCGGCTGAGCCAGCAGGACGGCGGGGCGCTGTGGCGGGTCGACCAGCAGGTCTCGCGGGCGGCGATAGTCGCCGAGTCGGGCTCCGGGAGCGCGCAGTCCGTCGCCGCCGGGCCCGTGGAGATCCACACCACGATTCCGGCAGGCGCCGAGGGAAGGATCCTGCGGCTCGCCGACACCGCCGACGAGGGCTGGACGGCCACCCTGGACGGCAAGCCGCTGACGCGCAAGACGGTCGACGGATGGGCCCAGGGCTTCGAACTCCCCGCCTCCGGCGGGCAGCTGGACGTCACCTTCGACGCGCCGCTCACCCACACCGCCTGGCTGTGGGCCCAGGGCTCCCTCGCCGTCGTCCTCGTCGTCATGGCCCTGCCCGGCCGCCGCCGGGACGTCGACGACGACCTCCCGGAGGAGGTGGCGGTCGTCCCGGCCGAGGCCGTACCGGGCGAGGGCCGCCGCGCCCGCCGCCTGCGCGCCCAGGCGGAGGCCGAAGAGACGGACCAGGCCGAGGAGTTCCCGCCTCCGCCGCCACAGGAGCCCCCGGCAGCGATTCCGCAGCAGCAGCCGTACGGCGAGTGGGACTCGACCTACGCGGGCGCCCAGTACGGCGGCTATGACGGCGAGCAGTACCAGGGCGCCACCCAGCAGCAGTACCCGGACGGGTCGTACGGCCAGCAGTACCCGGCGGACCCGTACCAGGGCGGGCAGTACGACCCTTACGCGTACGGCGGTCCGGGCCAGCCGGGCTCCTACGACCAGCAGGCGTACGAGCAGAGCGCGTACGACCAGCAGGCGTACGAGCAGGGCCAGGACGGGACCTATCACCAGGGCTACGACGCGACGTACGACCCGGCACAGCCGTACCCGAACGGCAGTGAGCGCCCCGACGGGAGTCAGCAGTGAACCGCACCACCCTGTCCCTGATCGCCGGCGCCACCGCCCTCGCCGCCGTCACCGGATTCGCCGCGCTGACCGCGCCGGAGGCGACCGGCACGGACACCGCGAAGGCGGCGGCCGAACTGCCCGTGGAGCGCACGAGTCTGCTGTGCCCGGCGCCGAGCACATCGGATCTCGCCGAGACGTCGTACTCGTCCTTCACACCCGTCACAAAGGGCGCGGACGGCGACGGCTCGGCCGAACTGCGGCCCGCGGGGGAGGAGCAGGCCGGGGGCGAGGCGAAGGGCGAGAAGGCCGACAAGCCCGTACTGGAGCCGAAGGAACCCGGGACGCCGGTCACCGGAGATGTCTCCGGCGCCGACTCGCCCGCGCTGGTGGGCACGGCCGAGGGGAAGTTCGCGCCCGGGTGGACCGTGCAGCAGACCACGGAGGTCGACGTGGGCACGGGGCGGGGGCTGCAGGGAGTCAACTGTTCCGCGCCGGACACGGACTTCTGGTTCCCCGGAGCCAGCACCGCGGCGGACCGTACCGACTATGTGCATCTGACGAACCCCGACGACTCCGCCGCGGTCGTCGACCTCGAGCTGTACGGCAAGGACGGGGCGCTGGAGTCGACGGCGGGGGAGGGCATCACGGTTCAGCCGCACTCCAGTGAGCCGGTGCTGCTGTCGACGCTCACCGCGGACAAACAGACCAACGTGACCGTGCATGTGAACGTACGCAGCGGGCGGGTGGGCGCTGCGGTGCAGGCGCTGGACGAGAAGCTCGGCGGTGACTGGCTGTCCGCGACCACGGATCCGGCGAGCAGCCTGGTCCTGCCCGGCATCCCGAAGGACGCCACGGAGGTGCGGCTGATCGCCTTCACGCCCGGTGACGCGGACGCCGATCTCAAGGTGCGGCTGGCTTCTCCGTCCGGGTCGATCACACCGGCCGGGAACGAGACGCTGCACGTGAAGGCGGGCATGACCACGGCGGTCGATCTGGGCGACGTGACGCGTGGGGAGGCGGGCTCGCTGGTGCTGACGCCGACCGATCAGTCCGTGCCGGTCGTGGCCGCCGTGCGGGTCGTACGGGGCGAGGGCGCCAAGCAGGAGACGGCGTTCATCCCGGCGACGAGCCCGGTCGGCACGCGCGCGACGGTGGCCGACAACACGGAGAAGGACTCCACCCTGGCCCTGACCGCGCCCACCGGCACCGCGAAGGTCAAGGTCACCGCGTCCGCGGGCAGTGACGGAGGCACGGCCGTGTCGAAGACGTACACGATCAAGTCCGGCACGACACAGGACGTCGAGGCGCCGGTACCGACCGGTGTGAAGGGGGCGTACGCCCTGACCGTGGAGACGGTCTCAGGAGCGCCGGTGTACGCGTCCCGGACCCTGGCGAGAACGGCGAACGGCCTGCCCGCCTTCACGGTCCAGACCCTGCCCGACGACCGGGGCATGGTGTCGGTGCCGGAGGCGGACGAGGACCTGGCGGTGCTGCAGAAGTAGCGGCCCGAGTCCTCAGCAGTGGCCCGAGTCCTCGCTCCGGTTCAGTCCTCGCCGTACCGCGGATCGACCGTCTCCGGCGTCAGCCCGAGCAGCTCGGCGACCTGTTCGACGACGATCTCGTGGACCAGCGCGGCCCGCTCGTCGCGCCCCTTGGTGCGGATCTCCACCGGTCGCCGGTAGATGATCACCCGAGCGTGCCGCCCGTCGCGCGCGGGGATCGTGCCGCCCAGCGGGACCGCCTCGTCGTTCCAGGCCCGCCCGGGGCCGTCGAGGCGTGGTACCTCGAGCACCAGGAAATCGATGTCGGCGAGCTGCGGCCACCGTCGTTCGAGACGCTCCACGGAGTCCTGCACGAGGTCGGCGAACGCCTCGGCACGGCTCGCCGCCAGCGGCACCTGCGGCGGCGCGATCGGGCCGCGCATGCCCCGGCCGTGGCGATCACGACGGCGGGGGCCGGAGCCGGCGGCGGGAGGCGGTACGGGGTTGTCCATCACTGGTGAAGCGTAGTCCCCGCCCGAGCCGGGTGCTCCGCGCCCACGCGGTGCCCGGCCACCCCGCACGGCATGCCGGAAGTTGACCATTCCAGCCAAGGTTGGGCTCGTTTCCGTATCTCTCCGAGACCGGCGATCTCAAGGCAATTGATGGCGTTTGTACCGAGTGATGACCGGAGGTGAAATCCCGCCGCTGATTGGAAAGCGGTATCTGTGCAGGTCAGAAGGGTGTGTTCAGAGGGGCGTGTGGGGCGTTTCACAACACGACACGGTGGAGTGACCTGGTGGAGAGTCGTCGCGGCCCGCTCAAGAGTGCGGTACCGTCCAACGTCGTGAGCCCTGTACGTCGCTGTTCGCGAACCGCTTGCGGCCGACCCGCCGTTGCGACGCTGACGTACGTCTACGCCGACTCGACCGCGGTCCTCGGCCCGCTCGCCACCTACGCCGAACCCCACTGTTACGACCTGTGCGCCGAGCACTCCGAGCGCCTCACCGCACCCCGCGGCTGGGAGGTCGTACGACTCCTGGACGGCTCGGCTCCGGCGCGGCCCAGTGGCGACGATCTGGAAGCGCTTGCCAACGCCGTGCGCGAGGCGGCCCGGCCGCAGGAGCGTGCCGCGCAGGCCGGCGGCGGCGGTCGCGGGGCCGACCCGATGGAGGTCGCCCGGCGGGGGCACCTGCGGGTGCTGCGTTCTCCCGACAGCTGACGGTCCTCCTGACAGCTGACGCCGTTCGGATTCGGCCGCTTTCTCTGTGCGTGTCCCGTGGACGTTCTCTGTGCGTTCCCTGTGCCTTTCGCCGAGTGACGCACGCCCATTGACGCGAAGTTGTTGCGGACACGACCATTCCGGAAGCCCGTGAGAAATCGCTTTCGCATAGCGGAATCCGGGAGGCGCCCGTGTATGTCCAGGAACTGGAACCCGTCGCCGACTCGCTCGGCCTGTCCGCCCTCGTGGCGGCCCTGCCCCTTGTGATCGTCCTCGTCCTGCTCGGCGGCGTCCGTATGAAGGCGCATCTGGCCGGCCTCACGGGCCTCGTGGCGGCCGCGCTGGTCGCCTGGCTCGCGTACGGCATGCCGCTGGACCAGACGGTCTCCAGCGCCGTCCAGGGCGCCGTGTTCGGGCTCTTCCCGATTCTGTGGATCGTCGTCAACGCCCTGTGGGTGTACCGGATGACCGTCCGCACCCGCCATTTCGACATCCTGCGGCGGTCGTTCGGGCGGCTCTCCGACGATCCGCGCATCCAGGCGCTGGTCGTGGCCTTCTGCTTCGGTGCCCTGCTGGAGGCACTCGCCGGGTTCGGCGCACCCGTCGCGATCTGCTCGGTCATGCTCGTCGCGCTCGGCTTCGAGCCGGTGCGCGCGGCCGTCGTCGCGCTGGTCGCCAACACCGCGCCCGTGGCCTTCGGCGCGATGGGCACACCGGTCGTGACACTCGCTCAAGTCACCGGCCTGCCACTGGACTCCGTGGCCTCCGTGGTGGGGCGTCAGACACCGCTGCTGGCGCTCGTCGTGCCGCTCGTGCTGGTGTTCCTGGTGGACGGACGGCGCGGACTGCGGGAGACCTGGGTGCCCGCCCTGGCGTGCGGAATCGCCTTCGCCGTCGGCCAGTTCGTCGCCTCCAACTACGTCTCGGCACAACTCGCCGACATCGGCGCCGCCTTGCTCGGCGCGGGCGCCCTGGTCGCCGTACCGCACGCGCGCGTGCCCGCCGCCGAGTCCGTACGCGCCTCCGTACTGACCGGGGTGCGCAGCGAGGACCTGGACGTGGAGGACCCACGGCCCGAAGTCGTCCGTGCCTACGCCCCGTACGCGTTGATCGTCGCCATCTTCTCCGTCGCCCAGATCCCGGCGGTCAAGGACTGGCTGGCCGAGGCGACACAGACGTACGACTGGCCCTTCCTGGACGTCGCGGGACCGGACGGCGAGCCGGTCGGCGGCAACGTCTTCACCTGGCCGATCGTCTCCACCGGCGGGACGCTCGTGCTGCTGGCCGGTGTGTGCAGCGCGGTCGTGCTCGGGGTGCACGCGCGCGTGGCGGTCAAGGAGTGGGCGGCCACCGTGCACGAACTGCGGTTCGCGATCCTGACCGTGACGTCCGTGCTGGCCCTCGCCTACGTCATGAACCTCTCCGGACAGGCCGCCACCATCGGCCACTTCGTGGCGGCGGCCGGCGCGGGGCTGGCCTTCCTGTCCCCGGTCCTCGGCTGGTTCGGCGTGGCCGTCTCCGGCTCGGACACCTCGGCCAACGCGCTCTTCGGGGCGCTGCAGGTGACCGCGGCCCGCGAGTCCGGCCTGTCGCCCGAACTCCTGGCCGCCGCCAACAGTTCGGGCGGTGTCCTCGGCAAGATGATCTCGCCGCAGAACCTCACCATCGCCTGCGCGGCCGTCGGACTCGCGGGCCGCGAAGGGGACATACTCCGCAAAGTGCTGCCCTGGAGTGTGGGGCTGCTGATGGTGATGTGCCTGATCGTGGTCGGTCAGAGTTCACCGGTGCTGGATTGGATGCTCCCCTGACCTCAGGTTACGGCTGGGAGTCCACCTGGCCTCCGCACAGCGCATTGTCAGCGGGTACGGGTAGCTTGTGGTGACCGATAGGACTTTCAGGAGGGTTGGCCGTGTCTGCTGATCTGTCGCAGCTCGTGAAGGCGTACGACGTACGCGGGGTGGTCCCGGACCAATGGGACGAATCGCTGGCCGAGCTGTTCGGGGCCGCCTTCGTCCAGGTGACCGGGGCGAGCGCGATCGTGACCGGGCACGACATGCGGCCCTCGTCGCCAGGGCTGTCGCGCGCCTTCGCGCGCGGGGCGGCGGCGCGCGGTGCCGACGTGACCGAGATCGGCCTGTGCTCGACCGACCAGCTGTACTACGCGTCCGGCGCGTTCGACCTGCCGGGCGCCATGTTCACGGCCTCGCACAACCCGGCCCAGTACAACGGCATCAAGATGTGCCGGGCGGGCGCGGCCCCCGTCGGCCAGGACACCGGCCTCGGCGAGATCCGCGCACTGGTCGAGGGCTGGATGGACTCCGGTGCCGGCCCGGAACCGACGGCCACGACGGGAACGATCACGCAGCGGGACACGTTGGAGGACTACGCGGCACACCTCCGCTCCCTCGTCGACCTGACCTCCATCCGCCCGCTGAAGGTCGTCGTCGACGCGGGCAACGGCATGGGCGGCCACACCGTGCCCACGGTCTTCGCCGGCCTGCCCCTGACCCTGGTGCCGATGTACTTCGAGCTGGACGGCACCTTCCCCAACCACGAGGCGAACCCGCTGGACCCGGCGAACATCGTCGACCTCCAGAAGCGCGTCCGTGACGAGTCCGCCGACCTCGGCATCGCCTTCGACGGCGACGCCGACCGCTGCTTCGTCGTCGACGAGCACGGCGACCCGGTCTCCCCGTCCGCCATCACCGCCCTCGTCGCCTCCCGCGAGCTGGCCAAGCACGGCGGCAAGGGCACGATCATCCACAACCTGATCACGTCCTGGTCGGTCCCGGAGGTCGTCAAGGAGAACGGCGGCACGCCCGTCCGCACCCGCGTGGGCCACTCCTTCATCAAGGCCGAAATGGCCAAGTCCGGCGCGATCTTCGGCGGCGAGCACTCCGCGCACTACTACTTCGCCGACTTCTGGAACGCGGACACGGGCATGCTCGCCGCCCTCCACGTCCTCGCCGCCCTCGGCGGCCAGGACGGCACCCTCTCCGCCCTCGTCGCCCAGTACGACCGCTACGCCGGCTCCGGCGAGATCAACTCCACCGTCGACGACCAAACCGCCCGCCTCACCGCGATCCGCTCCGCCTACGAGGGCCGCGAAGGCGTAACCCTCGACCACCTCGACGGCCTCACGATCACCGCCGCCGACTGGTGGTTCAACGTCCGCCCCTCCAACACGGAACCACTCCTCCGCCTGAACGCAGAGGCCCGCGACGAGGCCACGATGACGAAGGTCCGGGACGAGGTGCTGGAGATCATCAGGGGCTGACCCTGACGCCGGGGACGGCTCTCGGTACGGGTCGGCGCCATTTCAGCCCGCCCGGAGTCCGAGGCCGGAGGTGCCATCCCGAGGCCCCACCCACCCACTGGGGCCGCTCACTTCTCGCACGCCGGTCGGCACTACTCAGCCCGTCGGCGTAGGTCGGCGTAGGAGGACGAGACTGTGTCAGCGACACCCAGTCCGTCCCGCGCGCGAGGACGAGACGGTCTCAGCCACACCCACTCCCGTCGGCGCACGAGGACGAGACCGTCACAGCCACCCCCAGCCCGTCCGGCGTTTGAGGACGAGGCCGCAGGCCGACGGGGTCCGGGGCGAAGCCCCGACGGGTCTAGGGGCGAAGCCCCAGTGGGGCCCAGGGGGGCGCGGCCCGGCCGGGGTTCAGGGGCGGAGCCCCGGTGGGGTGCAGGGGCGGAGCCCCGCGGGGGGTGCAGGAGGCGCGGCCCGGCCGGGGTTCAGGGGCGGAGCCCCGGTGGGGTGCAGGGGCGAAGCCCCGCGGGGGTTCAGGGGGCGCAGCCCCCTGGCGGGGTCGAAGGGGCGGAGCCCCTTCAGGATGGGACGGGTAGGGGCGGCGGGGGCGAAACCCGCCAACGGTCACACCAACGCTGCTCACCCCGAACCCCCACCCCGTCCAACCCCCACACCCACCCCCTCCAGCGGTACCCTGACCAGGCACATCCACCCACACAGCCGTAGCCCACCCCGCCCCCGAAGGGACCCCCCATGCCGCTCGAATCCGGCCTCCTGGAGATCCTCGCCTGCCCGGCCTGCCACGCCCCTCTCAAGGAGCAGGACACGGAGCTGATCTGCACAGGCCAGGACTGCGGCCTGGCATACCCCGTCCGCGACGGCATCCCCGTCCTCCTCGTCGACGAGGCCCGCCACCCCGCGTAACCACCCGGCGATCGGAGTCTGCCGCCCATGCTCGACGAATCGCTGCTCGACGCCCCCGAGGCGCTCTCGGAGGCCGACCAACGCGGCCTGCTCCGCGGCGCCGCAGAGGCCGGCGCCCGAGTCCGCACCGCGGCCCGGCACGCCGCCGAGTCCGGCGTCCACGACCTCAAACCGGACGGCCGCCCCCGCGCCGTGCTCATCGCGGGCCCCGGCGCCGCCGCCATCTGCGTGGCCGACCTCCTCGGCACGCTCGCAGGCGCAGGCAGCCCGGTGACCCGCCTCGCCCCCTCCGGCGTCGCCCCCGCCGCAGGCGCCCTGCGCTGGGAACTCCCCGGCTGGGCCGGCTCGGTGGACCTCCTGCTCATCGCCACCCCGGACGGCACCGAACCCGGCCTCTCCCTCCTCGCCGACCAGGCCTACCGCCGCGGCTGCACGGTCGCCGCCGTAGCCCCGCCCCGCACCCCGCTCGCCGAGGCGGTGGACGGCGCCCACGGTCTCTTCGTACCGCTCGCGACCGCCCCGTACGAGGAGGACGAATCCCTCGCCGCCGCGTCTGCGCCCGGCGTCCTGTGGGCGCTGCTGACCCCGCTGCTCGCCCTCCTCGACCGCACCGGCCTGCTCACCGCTCCGCCGGACGCCATCGAGAAGGTCGCCGACCGCCTCGACCACATCGCCGAACGCTGCGGGCCGGCCATCGCGACGTACAGCAACCCCGCCAAGACCCTCGCGGCCGAACTCGCCGACGCCCTCCCGCTGGTCTGGACCGAGGGCACCTCGGCAGGACCGGCCGGCCGCAGGTTCGCCGCGGCCCTCGCCGAACTCTCTGGCACACCGGCCGTAGTCGCCGAACTCCCCGAGGCACTCGCCGCGCACAGCGCCCTGCTCGCCGGCCCACTCGCCGCCAGTGCCGACCCCGACGACTTCTTCCGCGACCGCGTCGAGGAGCCACCCGCGATGCACGCGCGCGTGGTGCTGCTCCGCGACCGCCCGATCGAGGGCCTCACCGCCGCCCCCGCAGCCCGTGACCTGGCCCTCAGCCACGACACGCCGATCAGCGAACTGGAGCCGGAACCCGGTGGCGAACTGGAGACCCTCGCCGAACTGATCGCCATCACCGATTTCGCCGCCGTTTACCTGGCGCTCGCTTCGAGGGCCTGATCTGACCCAGGACGCCCTGACCGCCGTACACGCGACAAGACGAAAGCCGCACGCACGGCGAACCAGAGTCGAACGCAGCGCACGCAGCGCACGCATCGCACGCATTGAACGCGTCGAACGCAGAGAGCAGACAGAGAGCCGAATGGACCGCCTCGACAACACCATCCGCCCCTACGCCTGGGGTTCCACCACCGCGATCCCGCAGCTGCTCGGCGTCGAGCCGACCGGTGAACCGCAGGCGGAGATGTGGATGGGTGCCCACCCGGGCGCACCCTCGCGCACCGACCGCGGCACGCTCGTCGAGGTCATCGCCGACAACCCGGAACGCGAACTCGGCGCCGCGGCCGTGGCCAAGTTCGGCCCCGGCCTGCCCTTCCTGCTCAAGATCCTCGCCGCCGGCGCCCCCCTCTCCCTCCAGGTGCACCCCAACCTGGAGCAGGCGAAGGAGGGTTACGAGGACGAGGAGCGCCGGGGCATCCCCGTGGACGCCCCGCACCGCAACTACAAGGACGCCAACCACAAGCCCGAACTCATCTGCGCGCTCACCGAGTTCGACGGCCTGTGCGGCTTCCGCGACCCGGCGCAGGCCGCCGACCTGCTGGCCGGCCTCGGCGTCGACTCCCTCAAGCCGTACGTCGACCTGCTGCGCGCCCACCCCGAGGAGGCGGCGCTGCGCGAGGTCCTGACGGCCGTTCTGAGCGCCGACCGCGAGGAGATGGCCCGCACCGTCACCGCGGCCGCCGCAGCCTGCGCCCGCCTCGGCGGCGAGTACGCCCCCTACGCGGACATCGCCCACCACTACCCGGGCGACCCCGGCGTCATCGCCGCAATGCTCCTCAACCACGTCCGCCTGCAGCCCGGTGAGGCCCTCTACCTCGGCGCCGGCATCCCGCACGCCTACCTCAACGGCCTCGGCGTCGAGATCATGGCCAACTCCGACAACGTCCTGCGCTGCGGCCTGACCCCCAAGCACGTCGACGTCCCCGAACTCCTGCGCATCGTCCGCTTCGAGCCCAGCGACCCCGGCGTGCTGCGCCCGGAGGCGTCCCCGGACGGCGAGGAGGTCTACGAGACCCCGATCGACGAGTTCCGGCTCTCCCGGTACGTCCTCCCCGTGGGCGGCGCCGCCCACGACCTCACCCGCGAGACCCCGCAGATCCTCCTCTGCACGGCCGGTTCCGTACGGGCCGGCGAGCACGAGCTGAACCCCGGTCGGTCGGTCTTCGTCCCGGCCGGCGAAAAGGCCGAAGTATCCGGTTCTGGAACGCTCTTCCGGGCCACCGTCATCGCCTGAATGTCAAGGAGTTGCGGGCTCGCGCACCGTTGTCGGAGCGGGCTGCAACAATGGCCCACTGGCAAAGACCGGGCAAAGGTCTGGACGGCGTACGTACGAAGGGACAACGCGAATACATGAGCGCGTCAGGCGGCACCAAGGCGATCGTGGCGGCACTCGTCGCCAACCTCGCGATCGCGGTAGCGAAATTCGTGGCGTTCCTCTTCAGCGGCTCGTCGTCGATGCTCGCCGAGTCGGTGCACTCCCTCGCCGACTCCGGTAACCAGGGCCTGCTTCTCGTCGGCGGCAAGAGGGCCCAGCGCGAGGCGACCCCCCAGCACCCCTTCGGGTACGGCCGCGAGCGTTACATCTACGCCTTCCTCGTCTCGATCATCCTGTTCTCGGTCGGCGGCATGTTCGCCCTCTACGAGGGCTACGAGAAGATCAAGCACCCGCACGAGATCGAGCACTGGTACTGGCCGATCGGCGTCCTCGTGTTCGCGATCATCGCCGAGACCTTCTCCTTCCGGACGGCCATCAAGGAGTCCAACGTCCTGCGCGGGAAGAAGTCCTGGTCGGAGTTCGTCCGTCACGCCAAGGCGCCCGAGCTGCCCGTCGTCCTCCTGGAGGACCTCGGCGCGCTGGTCGGTCTGATCCTCGCCCTCGGCGGCGTCGGCCTGGCCCTCGCCACCGGCGACGGCGTCTGGGACGGCATCGGCACGCTCTGCATCGGCGTGCTCCTCATCCTGATCGCCATCGTGCTGGCCGTCGAGACCAAGTCCCTCCTCCTCGGCGAGGCCGCCGGCCTCGAAGACGTCCAGAAGATCGAGGCCGCGATCGTCGACGGCGACACCGTCACCCGCATCATCCACATGCGCACGCTCCACCTCGGCCCCGAGGAACTGCTCGTCGCCGCCAAGATCGCCGTCCAGCACGACGACACGGCCACGGAGATCGCCTCCGCCATCGACGCGGCCGAGGCCCGCATCCGCGACGCCGTCCCGATCGCCCGCGTGATCTACCTCGAGCCCGACATCTACAGCGAGACCGAGGCCGCGAAGGGCGCCGACCGCGAGGCAACGCCGGGAGGCCCGGCACCCCACCCCGCCGAGCACTGAT
Source organism: Streptomyces sp. NBC_00457 (assembly GCF_036014015.1). NCBI lineage: Bacteria > Bacillati > Actinomycetota > Actinomycetes > Kitasatosporales > Streptomycetaceae > Streptomyces > Streptomyces sp. NBC_00457. The sequence continues at coordinate 6,544,820 of NZ_CP107905.1, forward strand.
ACGACGCCGTACGACCGCGTTCTCAGCACGACGATGTGCTGACGACCATGTGTTTACGACGATGGGGCCCGCCGAGCGTTTCGGCGGGCCCCATCGGCTGTTGTGCCGGCTACCGGCTACCGGCTACTGGATCTCGCTCAGCACGCCGAGCACCGCCGCGTCGTCCGGCGCCGCCATGAGCCGCTCTCGGAACGCGCTGTCCATCAACTTCCGCGACAACAGCGCCAGTATCCGCAGGTGTTCGTCACCCGCGGCGGCTTCCGGTACGGCGATCATGAACACCAGCCTCGCCTTCGTACCGTCCATCGAGCCCCACTCGACACCCTCGGCGGACCGCGCGAACCCGACGACCGGCGCGGTGACCGCGTCCGTCTTGGCATGCGGTATCGCGATTTCCTCACCGAGCCCCGTGGTGCCCTGCGCCTCACGCCGCAACGCCGTCGCCACCAACTCGTCGACGTCCGCCACCTTGCCCGTCCGCGCCAGCAGGGCCGCCATCTCGCGGATCGCCGTCTCCTTGTCGGAGGCGTCGAGCCGAACCTTCACGGTCTGCGCGGTGAGGTGACCGGAGAGGGCTTCGGGGGTGGCTGACTCCGGGGTGGAGCTCGGGCTCGCGGTGTCCACGGCAGAGTCCGGCTCCGCAGATTCCGCTGCCTCCTCCGTCGTACCCGTGCCCCGCGCAGCCGCGGTCTCGGCGGGTCCGCCAGCGCTCGCCCCGCCCTCGACCGGCGCCGCGGATGCACGCCCGGCAGCTTGCGACGGTACGGCTCTGGCGGCGTCCTGCGCCCCTACGGCGCTCGTGGCGGCCCGCGCTCCCACGCCCGCCCCGACCAGCGAGGGCTCGGGCCCGCTCACGCCCACACCGCCGACCGGCGTGCCCCGCCTCCGCTCGGTGATGTCGACGAGGGCGACCGTCGTCAGCGCGGTGACGGCAGAGCCGATCACAACGGCCACGAAGAACATCGGCACGCCGCTCACCGCACCCAGCACGGCCACGATGGGCCCACCGTGCGGCACCGCGTCCTCGACGCCGGCGAGCCCGGCGATCGCACCGGCGACGGCGCCGCCGAGCATATTGGCCGGGATGACCTGCGCGGGCCGCGCCGCCGCGAACGGGATCGCGCCCTCGGAGATGCCGAAGCAGCCCATGAACAGCGAGGCCAGACCGGTTTCCCGTTCCTGCTCGGTGTAGAGGCGCTTGCGGATCAGCGTGGCGAGGCCCTGCCCCAGCGGCATGACCGGGATCGCGGCGGCACACATGCCCATGACCGTCTGATTGCCGGTCGCGATGAGCCCGGCGCCGAACAGGAACGCCGTCTTGTTCACCGGCCCACCCATGTCGAACGCGATCATGAGCCCGAGAATCGCCCCGAGCAGAATCGCGCTCGTGCCCGTCATCCCGCTGAGCCAGCTGGTCAGATGCTCGAAGACCCAGGAGATCGGCTTGCCGATGACGTAGATGAAGAACAGCCCGAGCGCCGAGGTCGCCACGATCGGGATCACGATGATCGGCATGATCGGCTGCACGAACTTCGGGACCTTGACCTTCTTGATCCACAGGACCAGATAACCGGCCAGGAACCCCGTCACGATCGCCCCGATGAACCCGGCGCCCGCCTTCGAGTCGTACAACTCACCGGTGTTCGCGATCCAGCCACCGATCATGCCCGGCACCAGTGCGGGCCGGTCGCCTATCGCGTAGGCGATATAGCCGGACAGGATCGGCACCATCAGCGTGAAGCCGATGACGCCGATGTTGTTCACGTCCATCCAGAAGGAGTCCTCCGGGATGACCAGGCCGTCCGGCGTGGTGTTCCCGCCGATCGCGAGCGAGACCGCGATCAGCAGCCCGCCGACGACCACGAACGGAATCATGTAACTGACCCCGTTCATCAGCGCCTTGTACGTGATGCCGCGTTCCTTGCCGCCGGTGGCGCGGGCGGCCGTGGGGGAGCCACCCTCCATGTGTACGGGCGCCGACTGCACCCGCTCGATCAGCTGCTCGGGGTGGCGAATGCCCTCCGCGACCCCGACGGTCAGGACCCGCTTGCCTGCGAATCGGCTCAGGTCCACATCCTTGTCTGCAGCGATGATGATGCCGTCAGCGGATGTGACATCGTTGTCATCGAGGATGTTTTCAGCCCCGATGGATCCCTGCGTCTCCACCTTCATGTCGATGCCTCGGCTCACGGCGGCCTGCGCGAGCTTCTCCGCCGCCATGTACGTATGGGCGATGCCGGTCGGGCACGCGGTCACCGCGAGCAACTTCAACCTCTTGCGCTCGCCACCGCCGCTGCCCGTGGGGGGAGGGCCGGCCGGACTGGTCACGTCGATCTCCTAACGCCTTTGTCACGCGAGAACGCCGTCCCGGACGTCCCGCAGGATCGATCAGATGTCCCGATCTCCTCGCATCCTGCAACACCTCTCTCCCAGCTCAAAGAGGCAGGAGTGCCTGAAAGTCCTGGTCTGTCGACGCCTGTCCATCCGATTGCGGGTGTCCTGTTATCGCTGTCACAACCGTTCGCCGCCCGACAGGCCAGCCGGCGGACGGGCCCTCCCCGGGACCGTGATCGGCCTGATCTATTCGGAGGCGGGCTGGGGACGGCCCGCTCTGCCGGTGTAGCTTGGGACGGAGCCAGACGTCGCTGCTGATGGCGGTCGGGCGGTCCCACCGCGGACCGACCGAGGGAGAGAGGGCCTCCGACGGACTGCGCTGCGTGATCGCGGGCATACCTGTGTCCTCTTCGGGCACCCCTGTGTCCGCCGCCGCGCAGAACAGCCGTATCCACCTCGCCTCAACCTCCGAGGAGCAGCTCGTATGACGACTGTCGAAAACCGACAGGACTTCAAGGTCGCCGACCTCTCCCTGGCCGAGTTCGGCCGCAAGGAGATCACCCTCGCCGAGCACGAGATGCCCGGCCTGATGGCGATCCGCAGGGAGTTCGCCGCCACTCAGCCGCTGGCCGGCGCCCGAATCATGGGCTCCCTGCACATGACCGTGCAGACCGCGGTCCTGATCGAGACCCTGGTCGCCCTGGGCGCCGAGGTCCGCTGGGTGTCCTGCAACATCTTCTCCACCCAGGACCACGCGGCCGCCGCCGTCGCCGTCGGCCCGAACGGCACGCCCGACAACCCCCAGGGCATCCCGGTCTTCGCCTGGAAGGGCGAGACCCTGGAGGAGTACTGGTGGTGCACGGAGCAGGCGCTGACCTGGCCGAACACCCCCACCGGCGGCCCGAACATGATCCTGGACGACGGTGGCGACGCCACCCTCCTCGTCCACAAGGGCGTCGAGTACGAGAAGGCCGGCAAGGTCCCGTCGGTCGACACCGCCGAGAACGACGAGCACCGCGTCATCCTTGAGCTCCTGAACCGCACCATCTCGGACGGCTCGCAGAAGTGGGCCCAGCTCGCCTCGGAGATCCGCGGCGTGACCGAGGAGACCACGACCGGCGTCCACCGCCTGTACGAGATGCACCGCGACGGCACCCTCCTGTTCCCGGCGATCAACGTCAACGACGCCGTCACCAAGTCGAAGTTCGACAACAAGTACGGCTGCCGCCACTCCCTGATCGACGGCATCAACCGCGCCACCGACGTCCTCATCGGCGGCAAGACCGCCGTGGTCTTCGGCTACGGCGACGTGGGCAAGGGCTGCGCGGAGTCCCTGCGCGGCCAGGGCGCCCGCGTGATCATCACCGAGATCGACCCGATCTGCGCACTGCAGGCGGCGATGGACGGCTACCAGGTGACGACCCTCGACGAGGTCGTCGAGACGGCCGACATCTTCATCACCACGACCGGCAACAAGGACATCATCATGGCCTCGGACATGGCCAAGATGAAGCACCAGGCGATCGTGGGCAACATCGGCCACTTCGACAACGAGATCGACATGGCCGGCCTCGCCAAGATCCCCGGCATCGTCAAGGACGAGGTCAAGCCGCAGGTTCACACCTGGACGTTCCCCGACGGCAAGGTGCTCATCGTCCTCTCCGAGGGCCGCCTGCTGAACCTGGGCAACGCCACCGGCCACCCGTCGTTCGTGATGTCCAACTCCTTCGCGGACCAGACCCTGGCCCAGATCGAGCTGTTCACCAAGCCCGACGCGTACCCGACCGACGTGTACGTGCTGCCCAAGCACCTCGACGAGAAGGTCGCCCGCCTCCACCTGGAAGCGCTCGGCGTGAAGCTGACCACGCTGCGCCCGGAGCAGGCCGCGTACATCGGTGTCGAGGTCGAGGGGCCGTACAAGCCGGACCACTACCGCTACTGAGCCCTCGGCTGCCGCTGTTGAGCCGTCGGCTGCTGTTGGTAGCCGCCGGCTCTGGCACTGAGTACCGCTGAGTACTGACCGCATCCCGTGAGAGCGCGCCGGTGCGCTGACGCGCTCTCACCAGCAGGTCCTCCGAGGCAGGCCCCCGCACCCCCGTGCCGGGGGCCTGCCCCGTTGGCCGTTGCGGCCGGACCAGCCCGTCAAGACCCAGGACCCCCATGCCCCGCGGCCGTTATTCGCTCCACGATCCGCACGATCACACCCCCCTCGCAGACGAGCACTTCCACTGCGCCCCCGGCCCCTCCGGCTGGCGCTACGTCTCACAACGGACCACCCCCGCGGGTGACCACAGCGGCTCCGTCGACCTCACCCTCGACGAACTCGGCCGCCCCATCCGCCTCGAACTCCACGCCGCGGGCTGGCAGGTCCGCGGCGCCGCGCTCGACGGCGTCACCTGGGTCCGTACAGACCCCACTGGGGCTCATGCCACGGAAGGCAACGTCCGCGCCCACGCCTTCACCGGCACGTCCCCCGCATTCCTCATCGCCACCACTCGTCTCCTGCGCCTCACCCCTTCCAGCTCAGCAACCCGCGTACGCCTCGTCGCCTTCACCGACCCCGTCCTCGCCCCGCGCACCGTGGACCAGTCCTGGGCCTTGCTGAAAAGAGAAACACACGCCACTGACAACGGCCCCCTGACCGTGGACGAGTACCAGGTCACAGCCCTGGACACGGGCGAACAGCACGCCGTACACATCGCCGGCGACGTCGTGCTCGCGGCACCGGGCATCGAGTTGGAGGACCTTGACTCGCCGCCGTCCGCGTTCGACTGAGCGCCGCGTTCGGGCTGGATGGCCGACGGGCCGGGCTAGGCAGGCGGTACGAACCCAGTGGCAGGACGGTCGGCGGGCGACACCTCGGCAGCCTCGCGCCGACCACTGACCGGAGCCTCGGGCTGAGGAGCAGGGACCGTGGACGGAACCGGCGGAGGCACAAACGCCCCTGGCACACCGGCCGCAGGCCCGCCACCAGCTGCGGGAGCACCCACAGCCTGACCGCCCACCACCGAACCGCCCGCGAAGGCACGCCTGGCATCCCGTGCCTGCCGTTCCTGCACCACCGCAGCCAAATACGCGGCCGGCGGAACGCTCTGCGGCACCGGGCTCCCCGTACGGGCCGCGAGGTCGGTGGCGAGCCGTTCCGCCATGGCCCAGCCGACCTGCGGATCCAGCTGCTGCATCCGCGTCAGATACTGGCGGATGGCAAGCCACAGACCGTCCGGTACGGCCGACAGATCCAGCTCGGCGAACCGCCCGGCCAGCCAGGGCGGGGGCGGAGGAACGAAGGTCGTACGGGCCACGGGCACCCGTTCCCTCACGACCAGAGTCCCTGCGAACACGTCCCCGAGCCTCCGCCCGCGCGCCGACACGAGAGAAGCGATGCAGGCGATCACGCCGAATGTCATCAGAATCTCAATCACGCCGATCCCACCCCGTACCAGCGCATGCCGGAACCGGATCGGCCCGCCGTCGTCCCGCACCACACGCAGCCCGCACGCCATCTTGCCGAGCGACCGCCCATGGCTCAGCGTCTCGACCGCGATCGGTCCGCCCACCAGCACCAATACGAATGTCGCGATCGACAGAGCGAACTGTGCCGCCTCGTCCAATGACGCTGTCGAGACCACCAGACCGATGGTCACGACCAGGTAGACGATCACGGCCACCACCAGATCGAGCAGGACGGCCAGCGCCCTGCTGGGCAGCCTCGCGGGGCGCAACTCCAGCGCCACCGCCTCACCCGTCACCAGCTCACTCACGCCGCTGTCCTTCCCTGACCTGCCCTGAGAAGGGCCAGTCTGCCAAGCTGAGGGCGCATCGCGCCGCAGTACGACAAGCTGACACCACGACGAGCCGCCGACGAACAGCCCAGGAGCAGGCAAACCGATGGACCTCGACGTCTTCGTCACCGCCCACCGAGCCGAATGGGACCGCCTCGACGCCCTGCTCCGGCGCCAGCGCAGCCTCACCGGTGCCGAGGCCGACGAACTCGTCGCCCTCTACCAGCGCACCGCCACCCATCTCTCCCTGATCCAGTCCAGCGCCCCCGACCCGCAATTGACCGGTCGGCTCAGCCAACTCGTGGCACGCGCGCGTAGTGCCGTGACAGGCACGCGACGCGCCTCCTGGCGCGACGTCACCCGCTTCCTCACGCACGGATTCCCCGCCGCGGTCTACAAGTCGCGCCACTGGTGGGTACCCACCGCGCTCCTGTCGACCCTGGTCGCGGCCCTTCTGGGCTGGTGGATAGGCACTCACCCAGAAGTGCAGTCCTCCATAGCGGCCCCGGATGAGCTGCGCGAGCTCACCCGCCCCGGAGGCCAGTACGAGGCCTACTACTCGAGCCACCCCGCGGCCTCCTTCGCCGCCCAAGTGTGGACGAACAACGCCTGGGCGGCCGCCCTGTGTCTGATCCTCGGGGTCTTCCTGGGCCTCCCGGTCCTGTGGATCCTCTTCCAGAACATGCTCAACCTCGGCGTGGGCTTCGGCCTGATGTCCTCAGCCGGCCGGCTCGACACCTTCCTCGGTCTCGTCCTTCCGCACGGTCTGCTTGAGCTGACCGCGGTCTTCGTAGCCGCCGGCACCGGCCTGCGCCTCGGCTGGACCGTCATCGACCCCGGCCCACGCAGCCGACGCACGGCCCTCGCGGAAGAGGGCCGAGCCGCAGTGGGCATGGCCATCGGCCTCGCCCTGGTCCTCTTCATCTCCGGCGCCATCGAAGGCTTCGTGACCCCGTCGGGCCTGCCTACATGGGGACGAATAAGCATCGGGGTCCTCGCTGAGCTCGTCTTCCTTGCCTACGTCTACGTCCTGGGCGGCCGCGCCGCCCGCACCGGGGAGACGGGCGACGTCGAGGCCGCGGAGCGCAGCGCCGCGGTTCCGACGGCTGCCTGATGTGCGGACATGTCTGCTGAGCTGCTAGTCTCTCGTTCGCCCCACAAGAGCCGTTGACACGGAGGGCGTGGGGAGGTAGATTCAAACAGTTGCCTAGAGGGCAGGGTTTGCCCGGGGCGACAGTGAGCATCTGTCGGCTTCTTGTGATCTCACTTCCCGAGAAGCCCCCGATTATTCAGGACTGAGTGGCCTGTCAGGCCGGTCAAAAACTTCTGATAAAGTCGGACTCGCCGAAAGAGAGCCGGAAGGCAATCAAATAGGCAAGGCCACTCCAACGGCCACCGGAAACGAATTCCGACCGGAAACGGAACGGAAAAGCGATCTGGTAAGGTTGGAAACACCGAAGGGAAGCGCCCGGAGGAAAGCCGCGAGAGAGTGTGTCTCGGGTGAGTACGAAGGAAGCGTCCGTTCCTTGAGAACTCAACAGCGTGCCAAAAATCAACGCCAGATATGTTGATACCCCGTCTCTCTCAATTTGAGAGGGCGTGGTTCCTTTGAAGAAATACACAGCGAGGACGCTGTGAACGGTCGGGCTTATTCCGCTCGGCGGTTCCGCTCTCGTGGTGTCGACCCGGATGACCGGGAATACATTCACGGAGAGTTTGATCCTGGCTCAGGACGAACGCTGGCGGCGTGCTTAACACATGCAAGTCGAACGATGAACCACTTCGGTGGGGATTAGTGGCGAACGGGTGAGTAACACGTGGGCAATCTGCCCTTCACTCTGGGACAAGCCCTGGAAACGGGGTCTAATACCGGATAGCACTTCCACGGGCATCTGTGGGGGTTGAAAGCTCCGGCGGTGAAGGATGGGCCCGCGGCCTATCAGCTTGTTGGTGAGGTAATGGCTCACCAAGGCGACGACGGGTAGCCGGCCTGAGAGGGCGACCGGCCACACTGGGACTGAGACACGGCCCAGACTCCTACGGGAGGCAGCAGTGGGGAATATTGCACAATGGGCGCAAGCCTGATGCAGCGACGCCGCGTGAGGGATGACGGCCTTCGGGTTGTAAACCTCTTTCAGCAGGGAAGAAGCGAAAGTGACGGTACCTGCAGAAGAAGCGCCGGCTAACTACGTGCCAGCAGCCGCGGTAATACGTAGGGCGCAAGCGTTGTCCGGAATTATTGGGCGTAAAGAGCTCGTAGGCGGCTTGTCACGTCGGGTGTGAAAGCCCGGGGCTTAACCCCGGGTCTGCATTCGATACGGGCTAGCTAGAGTGTGGTAGGGGAGATCGGAATTCCTGGTGTAGCGGTGAAATGCGCAGATATCAGGAGGAACACCGGTGGCGAAGGCGGATCTCTGGGCCATTACTGACGCTGAGGAGCGAAAGCGTGGGGAGCGAACAGGATTAGATACCCTGGTAGTCCACGCCGTAAACGGTGGGAACTAGGTGTTGGCGACATTCCACGTCGTCGGTGCCGCAGCTAACGCATTAAGTTCCCCGCCTGGGGAGTACGGCCGCAAGGCTAAAACTCAAAGGAATTGACGGGGGCCCGCACAAGCAGCGGAGCATGTGGCTTAATTCGACGCAACGCGAAGAACCTTACCAAGGCTTGACATCGCCCGGAAAGCATCAGAGATGGTGCCCCCCTTGTGGCCGGGTGACAGGTGGTGCATGGCTGTCGTCAGCTCGTGTCGTGAGATGTTGGGTTAAGTCCCGCAACGAGCGCAACCCTTGTCCTGTGTTGCCAGCATGCCCTTCGGGGTGATGGGGACTCACAGGAGACCGCCGGGGTCAACTCGGAGGAAGGTGGGGACGACGTCAAGTCATCATGCCCCTTATGTCTTGGGCTGCACACGTGCTACAATGGCCGGTACAATGAGCTGCGATGCCGTGAGGTGGAGCGAATCTCAAAAAGCCGGTCTCAGTTCGGATTGGGGTCTGCAACTCGACCCCATGAAGTCGGAGTTGCTAGTAATCGCAGATCAGCAGTGCTGCGGTGAATACGTTCCCGGGCCTTGTACACACCGCCCGTCACGTCACGAAAGTCGGTAACACCCGAAGCCGGTGGCCCAACCCCTTGTGGGAGGGAGCTGTCGAAGGTGGGACTGGCGATTGGGACGAAGTCGTAACAAGGTAGCCGTACCGGAAGGTGCGGCTGGATCACCTCCTTTCTAAGGAGCATCTAGCTGCCGCAAGGCAGCCAGAGCCACTACGCAGGCACACGTCCTGCGGTGGTCAGCTCATGGGTGGAACGTTGATTATTCGGCACACTCAGTCATCTCGGGCTGCCAGTACTGCTCTTCGGAGCGTGGAAAGCTGATCACGAGTGGCGAGGGTGTCGGGCACGCTGTTGGGTGTCTGAGGGAATGAATTTTTCCTCGGGTGCCGGCCCCAGTGAACTCGCCGTGTGACGGTGGGGTGATGGGTGGCTGGTCGTTGTTTGAGAACTGCACAGTGGACGCGAGCATCTGTGGCCAAGTTTTTAAGGGCGCACGGTGGATGCCTTGGCACCAGGAACCGATGAAGGACGTGGGAGGCCACGATAGGCCCCGGGGAGTCGTCAACCAGGCTTTGATCCGGGGGTGTCCGAATGGGGAAACCCGGCAGTCGTCATGGGCTGTCACCCATACCTGAACACATAGGGTATGTGGAGGGAACGCGGGGAAGTGAAACATCTCAGTACCCGCAGGAAGAGAAAACAACCGTGATTCCGGGAGTAGTGGCGAGCGAAACCGGATGAGGCCAAACCGTATGCGTGTGAGACCCGGCAGGGGTTGCGTATACGGGGTTGTGGGATCTCTCTTTCACGGTCTGCCGGCCGTGAGACGAGTGAGAAACCGTTGATGTAGGCGAAGGACATGCGAAAGGTCCGGCGTAGAGGGTAAGACCCCCGTAGTCGAAACGTCAGCGGCTCGTTGGAGAGACGCCCAAGTAGCACGGGGCCCGAGAAATCCCGTGTGAATCTGGCGGGACCACCCGCTAAGCCTAAATATTCCCTGGTGACCGATAGCGGATAGTACCGTGAGGGAATGGTGAAAAGTACCGCGGGAGCGGAGTGAAATAGTACCTGAAACCGTGTGCCTACAAGCCGTGGGAGCGTCGCTGTGTGTGCTTGCACATACAGTCGTGACTGCGTGCCTTTTGAAGAATGAGCCTGCGAGTTTGCGGTGTGTTGCGAGGTTAACCCGTGTGGGGAAGCCGTAGCGAAAGCGAGTCCGAACAGGGCGGTGGAGTAGCGCGCTCAAGACCCGAAGCGGAGTGATCTAGCCATGGGCAGGTTGAAGCGGCTGTAAGAGGTCGTGGAGGACCGAACCCACCAGGGTTGAAAACCTGGGGGATGACCTGTGGTTAGGGGTGAAAGGCCAATCAAACTCCGTGATAGCTGGTTCTCCCCGAAATGCATTTAGGTGCAGCGTCGTGTGTTTCTTGCCGGAGGTAGAGCACTGGATAGGCGATGGGCCCTACCGGGTTACTGACCTTAGCCAAACTCCGAATGCCGGTAAGTGAGAGCGCGGCAGTGAGACTGTGGGGGATAAGCTCCATGGTCGAGAGGGAAACAGCCCAGAGCATCGACTAAGGCCCCTAAGCGTACGCTAAGTGGGAAAGGATGTGGAGTCGCACAGACAACCAGGAGGTTGGCTTAGAAGCAGCCACCCTTGAAAGAGTGCGTAATAGCTCACTGGTCTAGTGATTCCGCGCCGACAATGTAGCGGGGCTCAAGCGTACCGCCGAAGTCGTGTCATTCCAGCATGTACCCCCAACGGGGGCTGGGATGGGTAGGGGAGCGTCGTCTGCCGGGTGAAGCAGCCGCGGAAGCGAGTTGTGGACGGTTGACGAGTGAGAATGCAGGCATGAGTAGCGATTCACACGTGGGAAACGTGTGCGCCGATTGACTAAGGGTTCCTGGGTCAAGCTGATCTGCCCAGGGTAAGTCGGGACCTAAGGCGAGGCCGACAGGCGTAGTCGATGGATAACCGGTTGATATTCCGGTACCCGCTGTAAAGCGTCTAACACTGAACCGGGCGATGCTAAGTCCGTGAAGCCGCCCCGGAGCCTTCGGGCAAGGGGGAGTGGTGGAGCCGGCGAACCAGACCTGTAGTAGGTGAGTGATGGGGTGACGCAGGAAGGTAGTCCATCCCGGGCGGTGGTTGTCCCGGGGTAAGGGTGTAGGACGTCAGGTAGGTAAATCCGCCTGGCAGGAGTCTGAGACCTGATGCCGAGCCGATTGTGGTGAAGTGGATGATCCTATGCTGTCGAGAAAAGCCTCTAGCGAGTTTTATGGCGGCCCGTACCCTAAACCGACTCAGGTGGTCAGGTAGAGAATACCGAGGCGTTCGGGTGAACTATGGTTAAGGAACTCGGCAAAATGCCCCCGTAACTTCGGGAGAAGGGGGCCATCACCGGTGATCCGATTTACTCGGTGAGCTGGGGGTGGCCGCAGAGACCAGCGAGAAGCGACTGTTTACTAAAAACACAGGTCCGTGCGAAGCCGTAAGGCGATGTATACGGACTGACGCCTGCCCGGTGCTGGAACGTTAAGGGGACCGGTTAGTCATCCTTCGGGGTGGCGAAGCTGAGAACTTAAGCGCCAGTAAACGGCGGTGGTAACTATAACCATCCTAAGGTAGCGAAATTCCTTGTCGGGTAAGTTCCGACCTGCACGAATGGCGTAACGACTTCTCGACTGTCTCAACCATAGGCCCGGTGAAATTGCACTACGAGTAAAGATGCTCGTTTCGCGCAGCAGGACGGAAAGACCCCGGGACCTTTACTACAGTTTGATATTGGTGTTCGGTTCGGCTTGTGTAGGATAGCTGGGAGACTGTGAACTCTGGACGCCAGTTCAGGGGGAGTCGTCGTTGAAATACCAGTCTGGTCGTGCTGGATGTCTAACCTGGGTCCGTGATCCGGATCAGGGACAGTGTCTGATGGGTAGTTTAACTGGGGCGGTTGCCTCCTAAAGAGTAACGGAGGCGCCCAAAGGTTCCCTCAGCCTGGTTGGCAATCAGGTGTTGAGTGTAAGTGCACAAGGGAGCTTGACTGTGAGACCGACGGGTCGAGCAGGGACGAAAGTCGGGACTAGTGATCCGGCGGTGGCTTGTGGAAGCGCCGTCGCTCAACGGATAAAAGGTACCCCGGGGATAACAGGCTGATCTTCCCCAAGAGTCCATATCGACGGGATGGTTTGGCACCTCGATGTCGGCTCGTCGCATCCTGGGGCTGGAGTCGGTCCCAAGGGTTGGGCTGTTCGCCCATTAAAGCGGTACGCGAGCTGGGTTTAGAACGTCGTGAGACAGTTCGGTCCCTATCCGCTGCGCGCGCAGGAACATTGAGAAGGGCTGTCCCTAGTACGAGAGGACCGGGACGGACGAACCTCTGGTGTGCCAGTTGTTCTGCCAAGGGCATGGCTGGTTGGCTACGTTCGGGAGGGATAACCGCTGAAAGCATCTAAGCGGGAAGCCTGCTTCGAGATGAGTGTTCCCACCCCCATGAGGGGTTAAGGCTCCCAGGAGACGACTGGGTTGATAGGCCGGATCTGGAAGGCGGGTAACCGCTGGAGGTGACCGGTACTAATAGGCCGAGGGCTTGTCCTCAGTTGCTCGCGTCCACTGTGTTAGTTCTGAGGCAACGACCGTGTTGTGTCCGGTCGTAACTTCATAGTGTTTCGGTGGTCATAGCGTGAGGGAAACGCCCGGTTACATTCCGAACCCGGAAGCTAAGCCTTACAGCGCCGATGGTACTGCAGGGGGGACCCTGTGGGAGAGTAGGACACCGCCGAACAAAACTTAAAATTAGGGCCCACACCTTTTGGTGTGGGCCCTAATTGCGTTTTGGGGTAGGCAGGCGAGTCCTGCCCTCCTCGCTAAAGGCGGCCAGCCGCCTTTAGCGCCAGATATGCATCGGCCAGTGTGGGAGCCAGCTCATCAGGTGTCGCGTCCACGACCGTAACTCCATGACGTCGTAGTTGTTCCGCTGTGCGATGGCGTTCACTTTGAGCCTGGGCGGCGGCTGCGGATTCGTAAATGGCTTCTGTGTTGCCACGTGCCGTGGCCATGTGGGCGATATTCGGGTCTGCGACGGACGCCAGCAGGACCGTGTGGCGCTGGGTGAGGCGGGCGAGGACGGGCAGCAGGCCCTCCTCGACGGGGGCCGCGTCGAGGGTTGTCAGGAGCACGATCAGCGAGCGGCGGGGGGCCGTCCTGAGCGCGGTGGCCGTAAGACCTCGGGAATCGGTTTCGACAAGCTCGGGTTCGAGTGTTGCCATCGCGTTGACCAGGGACGGGAGGACGTCGCCTGCTGCTCGGCCCTGGACCAGGGCGCGTACCCGGCGGTCGTATGCGAGTAGGTCGACGCGGTCGCCGGCGCGGGATGCCAGGGCGGCCAGGAGCAGGGCGGCGTCCATGGAGGCGTCCAGGCGTGGGGCGTCGCCGACGCGGCCGGCCGAGGTGCGGCCGGTGTCGAGGACCAGGAGGATGTGCCGGTCGCGTTCGGGGCGCCAGGTGCGTACGGCGACCGTGGTCTGGCGAGCTGTGGCGCGCCAGTCGATGGAGCGGGTGTCGTCACCGGGGACGTACTCGCGCAGGCTGTCGAATTCTGTGCCTTCTCCGCGGGTGAGGACGCTGGTGCGGCCGTCGAGTTCACGCAGGCGGGCGAGCTTCGAGGGGAGGTGCTTGCGGCTGGTGAAGGGGGGTAGGACGCGGACTGTCCAAGGGACTTTGTGGGTGCCCTGGCGGGCGAAGAGGCCGAGAGGGCCGTACGAGCGGACTGTGACGCGGTCTGCCTGGCGGTCGCCGCGGCGGGTGGGGCGTAGACGGGTCGTGATGCGGCGGCGTTCGCCGGCGGGGACCGTGAGGCGATGGCGGGAGGCGGCGATTTCCGTGCCGGGTTGCCAGCTGCTGGGGGGCCAGGCGTCTCGGATGCGGGCCCGGAGCAGGCGGCGTGACGGGTTGGTGACCGTGAGGGTGACGTCGGCCTGCTCGCCCAGGCGTGCGGAGGTGTCGCCGGAGCGGGTCAGGCGCAGATGTCGGACTGGCGCCGCCAGGGCGAAGTCGCACGCGCAGGCCAGCGCCAGGGGGGCGTTCACGGCGAGGAGGCTCGTGAGGCCGGGTTCCCAGATGCCTACGGGGAGCGAGCCGAGGGCTGCGAGGAGCGCTGTGCGTCCGGTGAGGGCCATCAGCGGGGGACCGGGACCTGGGCGAGGATCGCGTTGATGACGGAGTCCGCCGTCACGCCCTCCATTTCGGCCTCCGGGCGGAGTTGTACGCGGTGGCGGAGCGTGGGGAGGGCGAGGGCCTTGACGTCGTCGGGGATGACGTAGTCACGGCCGGTCAGCCAGGCCCACGCGCGCGAGGTGGCCAGGAGGGCGGTGGCGCCGCGTGGGGAGACGCCGAGGGTGAGGGACGGGGATTCGCGCGTCGCGCGGCAGATGTCCACGACGTAGCCGGTGATTTCGGGGGAGACGGCGGTCTTGGCGACTGCGGCGCGCGCGGCTTCGAGAGCCGCGGGGCCGGCGACGGGGCGCAGGCCGGCGGCGCGCAGGTCACGCGGGTTGAAGCCATCGGCGTGGCGGGTGAGGACGGCGATCTCGTCCTGGCGAGAGGGGAGGGGGATCGTGAGTTTGAGGAGGAAACGGTCCAGCTGGGCCTCGGGAAGGGGGTAGGTGCCCTCGTACTCGACCGGGTTCTGGGTCGCCGCGACCAGGAAGGGCTCGGGGAGCGGGCGGGGGGTGCCGTCGACCGTGACCTGGCGTTCTTCCATGGCTTCCAGGAGAGATGACTGGGTCTTGGGGGGCGTTCGGTTGATCTCGTCCGCGAGGAGGAGGTTGGTGAAGACCGGGCCGGGCTGGAAGGAGAACTCCGCGGTGCGGGTGTCGTAGACGAGGGAGCCGGTCACATCGCTCGGCATGAGGTCCGGGGTGAACTGGACGCGCTTGGTGTCGAGTTCGAGTGCGGACGCGAGGGCGCGGACGAGCAACGTTTTGGCGACCCCAGGGACTCCTTCAAGGAGAACGTGTCCGCGGCAGAGCAGGGCGACGACGAGGCCGGTCACGGCGGGATCCTGGCCGACCACGGCCTTGGCGATCTCGGCGCGCAGGGCCTCCAGGGCGGCTCGGGCGTTGCCCGCGTCCTCGGTCGGCCCGGCGTTGTCAGTGGTCGGGTCCATCATGGACGGCGTACCTCTCTTTCGAGGGCGTCGAGTTGGTCGGCGAGGGCGATGAGCGCGGCGTCGTCGCTGGGCGGCGGGCCGAAGAGGAGGGTGTGCAGGGACTGTCCGTCGCCGTGGAGGTGGGCGGACAACGCGGGGAGCAGGGCTTCGGGCGCGTGTGCCTGGGCGACGGGGACGCCTACGAGGGGGGCGAGGCGGGTGCGGGTGGTGGAGCGGAGAGCGGCGGCCGCGCGGTCGCGGGCGTTGGCCTTGCGGTAGAGGCGGGCGCGGCCTTCGACGGTTTCGGAGGCGCGGATCGCCACGGGGAGATTTTCGGGCACGAGAGGGCCGAGCCGGCGTGCCCGCCAGAGAGCGGCCAGGGCTGCCGCGATGAAGAGCTGAAGTGTGCCCCAGAGCCAGCCCGAGGGGAGCAGGTCGAAGAAGCCTCGCTCGCCCTCGGTGCCGGCGGCGGTGGAGTCGGAGAGCGAGGGGAGGTACCAGACCAGATGAGGGCGGGAGCCGAGGAGTTGGAGGGCGAGCGAGGCGTTGCCCTGCTCGTCGAGGCGGTCGTTGAAGAGGATGTCGGGCGCACCGATGACGACGGTGTCGCCGCCCTCGGATGCCGCCGGGACGCGTACGAGGGTGGCCAGGCGCTCGCTGGGGTAGCACTCGTCGGCGTCGACCTGGAGGGCCGTGTAGCGGATGCCGCCGGTGTCGGCGCTCCCTGCGCGGCGGGCCGCCGGCAGATTGCAGTCGGGGGACAGCGTCGAGTCGAGGCTGGTGGCAGGGTCGGCGATGACGCCGGGAGCGAGCCGTTCGACGGACCAGCTGCCGGGCGCGACCAGGATGCTGCGTCCGCCGGAGGCGTCGGTCGCGGCGTACAGCTGGGTCTGTTGACGTGCTGTCAGCAAGTCGGGGTCGGCCACGAGGAGGGTGGTGTCCGGGCCGGCGGCGGTGCGGGCCTCGTCCGTGGTGGTGACCACGCGCGTGGACACGCCGCGGTCGGCGAGCAGTTCGGCGACGGCGCGGCTGCCGTAGGGGTCGGCGGAGCGTGGGTCGAGTCGGCCGTGCCGGGCGTCGGACTGGATCACGGCGATCGCGATGGCACCGACCAGGAGCAGCACGAGAGCGAGCAGGACGCCTCGCGTGCGGGTCCACACCTGACGGGTGGTGGGAGAGGCCGAGGTGGACGGGAGCGTGGCCTCAGCGGTCATTCGGCGGCTCCCTGGCGGGCGTTCTGGGCCGCGCTGTGGGCGCTGCTGGCGAGCACCGGTTTGGTGCGCTCCAGGTTGCGGTCGAGTTCGGCGATGCGGTGGTACGACTGCTCGGTTGCCGCGCGTCCTCCGTATGTCACGTCGTCGAAGTCACGGGCGGCTGCGCTCAGCCGGTCGGCAGCGGAGGGCAGGGCGCTGCCCGCTTCCGCGGCGGCCTCGTCGGCGGTGCGGCCGGGGCGGACGTCGAGGAGGGCGCGTTCCTCCAGGGAGCGGACGATGGCCCGCATGCGTTCTTGGACGGCCTGGTTCCAGTGGCCCTGTGCGGCCTGTGCCTCGGCGGCGGCGCGATGCTCGGCGGCGCTGCGGGGGCGGTCGTCGAACAGGGCGGCGGAGGAGACCGGTGCTCGATGCGGTGTGCCCAGGCGCCACCACAGGGCAGCCAGGGCTGCTAGGACGACCAGGATGACGACGACCAGGCCGAGCGTCCCCCCAGGAGTGGCGGCAGAGGCGGCGCCGAACAGCTTGCCGACCCAGTCCCAGAATGCGTTCAGCGCCCGCTCGAACAGGCTGGGGTCGTTCTCGTGGTACATGCCTTTGGACAGCTCGCGCCGAGCCGCCTCCCGCGCCGGGTCGCGCGGGATGGTCAAAGGCGGCTCGTCGTCGGAGCGCGACAGGGCCGAGGCATCACCGGCGCGCAGCAGCGCCCGTGCGGCCATGTCGGCGACGCGCTCCGGTACGACCGTGAGGACTCCCCCCGCCAAGCTCACCGCATCAGCTCCCCGGGGTGGGGCCGGGGGCGCCTGTGCCGTAGTCCTGTACGCCGGCCGCGCGGGCCAGCTCGAGGTCGAGGGCCTCTCGGCGGATGCGCTGGTCGATGTAGAGGAGCACGGCGACGCCGGCTGTGATCGGGAAAGTGATCATGGAGCCGATCACCGCCCCGACCCCGCTGACGATGAGGAAGGTCCAGCCGAGGTCGCTGCCGCCGGTGTCGAGGAAGTTGCTCATGCCGCCACCGCTGACCGCCGCACCCAGGAAGGTGAAGGGGATGACGACGATCGACGCCACGATGTTCGCGATGATCGTGGCGAGCAGCTGGATGCCGAAGACGCGCCACCAGGAGCCGCGGACCAGTTTCGCGGAGCGGCTCATCGACTTCACGATGCTCTGCTTCTCCAGCATCAGCGCCGGCGAGGCGAGGGAGAAGCGGATCATCAGCCACAGGGCGACCACGCCCGCGGCGAGGCTGCCCAGGATGGCGAGGGCGGCACCGGCGGCACCGGCACCAGCCGCGGCCACGATGATGCCGGGCGTCGCGCCGCCGAGGATCACGCCGAAGGCGATGAGCAGCAGCAGGAAGATCAGGCCGAACAGCTTTGGCATCTGCGGACGGGCGTCGCGCCAGGCCTCGCCGGTGGTCACGGACTTGCCGAGCACTGCCCGGCTGGTGACGGTCGTGAGCAGGGCGGTCGCGGCGATGGTACCGATCAGGGAGACCAGGAAGACGACGCTCGTGCTGAGCATGGTGTCGCCCAGGGCGCGGGTCAGCTCGTCGAGGCTGGCACTCGGATCGTTGAGGGCCTCGGTGCTGGCGCGGTCGTTCAGGACGAAGCCCTGGAGCAGGATGACGATGATCTCCGTGATGACGGCGACGGTCAGCGCGATGCCCAGAACCGTGCGCCAGTAGGTGCGCATGGTGGAGACAGCGCCGTCGAGGATCTCGCCCACGCCGAGCGGGCGGAGCGGGATCACGCCGGGCTTGGCCGCGGGCGGGGGACCGCCCCAGCCGCCGCCCCAGCCGCTGTATCCGCCGGGAGCGCCAGGGCCTCCGTAGCCTCCTCCGTAGCCGCCAGGGCTGACGGGAGGCCGGCTGCCCCAGCCAGGGCCGGGCGGAGGCGGTGGCGGGGCCTGGCCGGGGCCGGTCGCCGGTCCGGTGGGTGCCGACCACTGGGCAGGTGGCGGCTGTTCCTTGGACCACTTCGAGCCGGGGCCCGTCGCATCCGGACCCGGCTGGGCCGCGGGCTGTTCGGGGCCGGGCCGGTCGGCGGGTTCGGCAGGGCCCGATGGACCGGGCTGCTGTCCGTCGGACGGGGCAGATCCGGGCGAGGCCCAGCCCGGAGTGTCGTTCATCGTCGCTCCTTCACGGTGCCCATTCCGCGGTCGCGGCGGCAGGTTGGCAGCCATCGTGCCATGGGGTGGTCGACGAGTGACCGGCCGCGGTCTGGGGTGGACACCTTCAATTGTCCGCCGGGTAAGGGGCAGACTGACCGCATGGCTGATCAGCACGCGCAATCCGGCGAGGACAACCAGTCGACCGAGATACCGGCGATCCGGTGGGAAGAGCCGCCCGAAGGCCCGGTGGTGGTCCTTCTCGACCAGACGAGGCTGCCGGTCGAGGAGGTCGAACTGGTGTGTACGGATGCATCCGCGCTGGTGGAGGCGATCCGTTCGCTCGCCGTGCGCGGGGCGCCACTGCTGGGTGTCGCGGGGGCGTACGGGGTCGCGCTCGCCGCCGCGCGCGGGTTCGACGTGGCCGACGCCGCGAGCGCGCTGGCGAGCGCCCGGCCCACCGCGGTGAACCTCGCCGGCGGAGTGCGCCGGGCCGAGGCCGCGTACCGGGCGGAGCTCGGCAGGAGTGGTGATCCGGAGCAGTCCGCCCGGGCGGCGCTGGCCGCGGCGCGTGCGCTGCACCAGGAGGACGCCGAAGCCAGTGCGCGGATGGCCGAGAAGGGGCTGGCGCTGCTGGACGAGCTGCTGCCCGGCGGTGGGCACAGGATCCTCACACACTGCAACACCGGGCGGTTGGTGTCGGGTGGTGAGGGGACGGCGTTCGCGGTGGCGCTCGCCGCGCATAGGTCCGGCCGACTGCGGCGGCTGTGGGTGGACGAGACGCGTCCGCTGCTGCAGGGCGCTCGGCTGACGGCGTACGAGGCGGCGCGCAGCGGCATGTCGTACACCTTGCTGACCGACAACGCGGCGGGGTCGCTGTTCGCGGCCGGGGAGGTGGACGCGGTGCTGATCGGGGCGGACCGTATCGCGGCCGACGGTTCGGTGGCGAACAAGGTGGGGAGCTATCCGCTCGCGGTGCTCGCGCGCTACCACCATGTGCCGTTCATCGTGGTGGCGCCGGTGACGACGGTGGATCCGGACACGCCGGACGGAGCGTCCATCGAGGTCGAGCAGCGGGCCGGCCATGAGGTGACCGAGGTGACGGCGCCCCAGGTGCCGGTGGCCGGAGCGGAGGCGGGAGGCGGGATTCCGGTGGCGCCGCTGGGGACACAGGCGTACAACCCGGCGTTCGATGTGACCCCGCCCGAGCTGGTGACGGCGATCGTCACTGAGGAGGGCGCTGTTTCACCTGTGACGGCTGAGGCCCTGGCAGAGCTGTGTGCCAGGTCTCGAGAGGTCACGCTCAGTTGACGGGATGTTCTGCGATCCTGTGAGGAAGGGCGGTCTGGATCCCGTTCACGTTCGGGTCTTGAAGGGGGCCGCTGGCCCAAGGCAGACAGTGACGGTTGGATACGACTATCGTCACGGGCCAGTGACGTGCCTCACCAGTACCTTCGCCAATGTTACGAGAATGGGATGATGTCGTTTATGAAGGGACGAGTCCTTGTCGTCGACGACGACACCGCACTTGCCGAGATGCTCGGCATTGTGCTGCGTGGTGAAGGTTTTGAGCCGTCTTTTGTGGCCGACGGCGACAAGGCGCTGGCTGCTTTCCGTGAGACCAAGCCCGACCTGGTGCTGCTCGACCTGATGCTGCCCGGTCGGGACGGCATCGAGGTGTGCCGCCTGATCAGGGCGGAGTCGGGTGTGCCGATCGTGATGCTGACGGCGAAGAGTGACACGGTCGATGTCGTCGTGGGCCTGGAGTCGGGCGCGGACGACTACATCGTGAAGCCGTTCAAGCCGAAGGAGCTGGTCGCCCGGATCCGGGCGCGGCTGCGGAGGTCGGAAGAGCCGGCGCCCGAGCAGCTTGCCATCGGTGACCTGGTCATCGATGTGGCCGGTCACTCTGTGAAGCGGGACGGGCAGTCGATCGCGCTGACGCCGCTGGAGTTCGATCTGCTGGTGGCGCTGGCCCGTAAGCCGTGGCAGGTGTTCACTCGTGAGGTTCTGCTCGAGCAGGTGTGGGGCTACCGGCACGCGGCCGACACGCGCCTTGTCAACGTGCATGTGCAGCGGCTGCGGTCCAAGGTCGAGAAGGACCCGGAGCGGCCGGAGATCGTGGTGACTGTCCGTGGTGTCGGTTACAAGGCCGGGCCGAGCTGACATGTCCGGGGACAGTGCCGCTTCGGCGCCCGGCAAGCCCGGGGGCCGCGCGGGGCGGCCTGTCGGCCGGAAGGCTGCGGGCTCCCGCTGGGGGCGTTTCCTGGAGGGCGGGCTGCTGCAGGGTGGAGTCCAGGGCAGCCCGGTGCTGCGCCTGTTCATGCGCTGGGTGCGTCGGCCGCTGCTGCCCGTCATGCGGCTGTGGCGGCGCAACATCCAGCTCAAGGTCGTCGTCACGACGCTGCTGATGTCGCTGGGCGTGGTCCTGCTGCTCGGCTTCGTCGTCATCGGGCAGGTGCGCAACGGCCTGCTGGACGCCAAGGTGAAGGCCTCGCAGAGCCAGGCCACCGGTGGTTTCGCGGTCGCCAAGCAGAACGCCGAGGAGACGGCCAGCGGCACCGTGGACGACGCCACCACGGCGGACGGCCGTCCCGCGCAGAACGTCATCGAATGGATGAGCGATCTGGTGTCCTCGCTGTCCAGCGGCGGCCAGGGCGCCTTCGACGTCGTCACGCTCCCGGCGGGTAACGACACCGGCGGTGGGCGCGGACCGCGCGCCTCGGGTTACGTCGACCCGTTCGCCAGCGTGCCCGAGGAACTGCGTGAACGCGTCGACACCAGCCCCGCGGCGGCCCAGAGTTACACCCGCATCATCTACAACACCGACAAGGAGTCCCAGCCGGCCCTGGTCATCGGCAAGCAGGTCGACGACCCGAACCGCGACCCGTACCAGCTGTACTACCTCTTCCCGCTGACGCAGGAGGAGAAGTCGCTGAGCCTGGTCAAGGGGACGCTGGCGACGGCCGGGCTGTTCGTGGTCGTTCTCCTCGGGGCCATTGCCTGGCTGGTGGTACGCCAGGTCGTCACCCCCGTTCGGATGGCCGCGGGCATCGCAGAGCGGCTGTCCGCGGGGCGCCTGCAGGAACGTATGAAGGTCACCGGCGAGGACGACATCGCGCGGCTCGGCGAGGCCTTCAACAAGATGGCGCAGAACCTGCAGCTGAAGATCCAGCAGCTGGAGGACCTGTCGCGGATGCAGCGGCGGTTCGTGTCCGATGTCTCGCACGAGCTGCGGACGCCGCTGACGACCGTGCGGATGGCCGCCGACGTGATCCACGAGGCGCGGGAGGACTTCGACCCCGTGACCGCGCGATCGGCGGAGCTGCTGGCCGACCAGTTGGACCGGTTCGAGTCGCTGCTCGCGGATCTGCTGGAGATCAGCCGCTTCGACGCGGGCGCGGCGGCGCTGGAGGCCGAGCCGATAGACCTCAGGGAGGTCGTACGGCGGGTCGTCAGCGGTGCCGAGCCGCTCGCGGAGCGCAAGGGCACACACATACGGGTCGTCGGCGACCAGCAGCCCGTCGTCGCGGAGGCGGACGCCAGGCGGGTGGAGCGTGTCCTGCGCAACCTCATCGTCAACGCCGTGGAGCACGGCGAGGGCAAGGACGTCATCGTCAAGCTCGCCGCGGCGGGCGGGGCGGTCGCTGTCGCGGTGCGTGACTACGGAGTCGGGCTCAAGCCCGGCGAGGCGACTCGCGTGTTCAGCCGGTTCTGGCGGGCCGACCCGGCACGCGCGCGTACCACCGGTGGTACGGGGCTGGGGCTGTCGATCGCCCTGGAGGACGCGCGGCTGCACGGGGGCTGGTTGCAGGCATGGGGTGAGCCGGGCGGCGGCTCGCAGTTCCGGCTGACGCTGCCGAGGACCGCGGACGAGCCGCTGCGGGGCTCCCCGATACCGCTGGAGCCGAAGGACTCGCGACGCAATCGCGGACTTGACGACGCCGGACTGCCGCACGGCGGTGCCGAGAAGAGCGCGACCGTGCCGGCGCAGCCGGCGGGCGAGCAGGGGGCGTCAATGTCGATCACACCGCGGATGGCCTCCGTGGCGCCGACGGCGGACCCGACGGCGCTGCCCGGCAACGGCGCGCGCGTGGTGCCCCGGCCGACTTCAGGCACCCGACGACAGGACGACACGCCGGCTGCGGACGGGCCGCGCGGCGTGTCCTCGGACCGTGCGGATGCCGGGTCGCAGGACGTGGAACAGCAAGGGGAGGCATTTCGTGGGCGCTGACCGCGAGGGGGGCGCGCGGCGTCGACCGGTGCGCGCGGTGGCGTACGCCGTCTGTGGCGGCGTACTGCTGGCCGGATGCGCCTCGATGCCCGACAGCGGGGATCTGCGCGGCGTCGAATCCACACCCCGCCAGGACACACAAGTGCGGGTCTTCGCGATGCCGCCCTCCGAGGGCGCTCAGCCCCAGCAGATCGTGGACGGCTTCATGGAGGCGCTGACCAGCGACGATCCGCGCTATGAGACGGCGCGCAAGTACCTGACCGCAAGGGCCGCCAAGACGTGGCAGCCGGAGATGTCCACGACGGTGCTCGCGAGCGCGCCCGACACCACGCCCGACCCGGGGCCCCGCGACGACAGTGACTACTTCTCCTTCACGCTCACCGGTACCAAGGTCGCCGCGGTGGACAGACAGCAGGCGTATGAGCCCGCGCGCGGGAACTACAGCCAGACGGTGTACCTCGTGCGGGAGGAGAAGACCAAGCAGTGGCGCATCGACGGCCTGCCGCCGGGCGTCGTCATGGGCAGGTCGGACTTCCAGCGCAACTACATGTCCGTCGACAAGTACTTCCTCGCCTCGAACACCGCGGCCGGGACGGTCGTGCAGCAGCCTGCGGCGGTCGCGGATCCGGTGTACGTACGACGGCATGTCGACCCGATGACGCAGATGGTGCGCTCCCTGCTCAACGGGCCCACCAGGTGGCTCAAGCCGGTCGTCAGGTCGAGCTTCCCGACCGGTACGGCGCTGAAGGGCACCACGCCGTTGACGCCGGACGACCAGAACAAGCTGACCGTGCCGTTGAACGAGAAGGCCGCACGGGTCGGGACGAGCACGTGCAACGAGATGGCGACCCAGATCCTCTTCACCCTGCAGAACCTGACTCCCGCCGTCGACGAGGTCGAGCTGAAGTCGGGCGACACCCAGCTGTGCACGCTGACCGAGGACAGCGCCGACGGGGTCGCCGCGCGCGGTGAGGTGAGGCGTACCGAGTACCTGTACTTCGTCGACGGCAAGAAGCGGCTCGTGCGGATGGCGGCCGACAGCAGCGACAAGCAATCCGAAGCGGTGCCGGGTGCGCTGGGCGAGGGTGACGTAGAGCTGCGGTCGGTGGCGGTCGCCCGCGACGAGAGCAGGGCGGCCGCCGTATCCGCGGACGGCAAGTCCTTGTACGTCGGATCGATGGTGGCGAGCGGTTCCCTCGGGGAGGCCGTGCTGCGCAGCGCGGGCGGCTCGGTGGAGGACCGCTTGACGACGCCGAGCTGGGACAGCCAGGGCGATCTGTGGGTGGCCGACCAGAACCCCGACAACTCCAGGCTGCTGATGCTGGAGGACGGCGCGGGCGAGCCGATCGTGGTGAACACGCCGGAGCTGGGCGGCCGTATCGAATCCGTCCGCGTGGCCTCCGACGGGGTGCGGATCGCGCTCGTCGTCGACAAGGGCGGCAAGCAGTCCCTGCTCATCGGGCGGATCGAGCGGAGCGGGAAGGTGGGCGAGAGCCAGGCCGTCTCGGTCTCCGGACTGCATTCCGCGGCACCGGAGTTGGAAGAGATCACCGCCATGTCGTGGGCCGGCGACAGCCGACTGGTGGTCGTCGGGCGCGAGGAGGGCGGCGTGCAGCAGATGCGGTATGCCGCCGTCGACGGCTCCACCCCTGAAGGGCCGGCGCCCGCCGCTCTGACCGGCGTGAAGGAGATCGCCGCGTCCGAGGACGAGCGGCTGCCGCTCGTGGCGTACTCGGAGGACGGGATCGTGCGCCTGCCGACCGGGGCCCAGTGGCAGAAGGTGATCGCGGAGGGCTCGGCGCCGGTTTATCCGGGGTGAGGCTTCGGGGCGCTGCGGTTCTCCCTCCGCGCGCTCTCCGATGCTGCGGCCGCATGCTCCGGTGCTGCGCACGGTTCCGCGATACGGCCGTCCAGTCGGCGTCCGCAGTTATCCACAGCGCGTTATCCACAGGGGTGGCCGCGTGGCGCGGGTGTTGGCACAGTGGTGGGCATGCGGGGGTGGTGGCAGGACCTCACCGACCTGGTGCTGCCGGCCGAGTGCGGAGGCTGCGGTCGGCCTCGTACGGTGCTCTGCCCGGAGTGCCGTACGGCGCTGAGCGGGGCCGTACCGCGCCGGGTGCGGCCGGTGCCGGAGCCGCCCGGGCTGCCGACCGTGCACGCGGCCGCCCGGTACGCGGACGAGGTGCGTGCGGTGCTGCTCGCTCACAAGGAACGGGGCGCGCTGGCGCTCACGGCACCGTTGGGCATGGCCTTGGCAGGGGCTGTGCGGGCGGGGCTGACCAGCGACCAGGCATCGGACAGCCGGCCTGTGCTGCTTGTTCCCGTGCCCTCCGCGCGTGGGGCGGTGCGGGCTCGGGGGCATGATCCGGCTCGGCGGATCGCACTCGCCGCCGCGGGGGAGTTGCGGCGGGGCGGAGTGCCGGCGCGGGTGGTCGCCGTGCTGCGGCAGCGAAGGGCCGTGGCCGACCAGGCGGGGCTCAACTCCCGGCAGCGGCTGGACAATCTCGCGGGCGCGCTGGCGGTGGCGTCCGCAGGGGCAGGTCTGCTCACCGCGGGCCCGGTCGTGCTCGTCGACGACCTGATGACGACGGGCGCCTCCCTGACGGAGGCGGCGCGAGCCGTGCGGGCGGCGGCAGCGGCAGTGGCCGCATGCGGACGTACAGACGTAACGGCTGGGTACAGCGGGGCAGAGGGGCCGGAAACGTACACAAGAAGGACTACGGCGGTGTATGCCGCGGCGCCTCGGGAAAGGACAGAGGAACGAAGGACTGGATCAATGGACGAGGCAGTGGACCGAAGGCACGGAGTGCCAGGAATGGCGGGCCCGCGCCGGGCCGGTGACAAGGTCTGCGCAGCTGTGGTCGCGGCCTCGCCGGATTCTTTCGAAATAAACCGGAACTGGCTGTGAACGCGCATCGTTGCAGGTTATGAGAGGAGCAATTCACCTGAGTGGAGGTACGCCGCGGTAGAGGGTGACGACATCCGTCCAGGCGAGATATGTTCGGTTGTGAGGGAAAGGCCCAGGCCATACCTCGCATATCGAATGCCGTGCCGCGGGTTTTGCGCAATCACCGGGCCGGCGGGGTGGAGATCTTGCCCGCGGGGGAGGAGGAGGTGAACGTCACCGAGTCCGAGGTTCCGGCCTCACCGGAGCCTGATGCAAGAGGGAGATGCTCCGCCACTGAAGCGGAGCGATCCGGGAACGGAGTTCTGCGTGGACATCGTCGTCAAGGGCCGCAAGACCGAGGTGCCCGAGCGGTTCCGCAAGCACGTGGCCGAGAAGCTGAAGCTGGAGAAGATCCAGAAGCTCGATGGCAAGGTGATCAGCCTCGACGTCGAGGTGTCCAAGGAGCCGAACCCGCGACAGGCCGACCGATCGGATCGAGTGGAGATCACGCTCCGCTCCCGCGGTCCGGTGATCCGGGCGGAGGCGGCGGCCAGCGATCCGTATGCGGCACTCGACCTGGCGGCGGAGAAGCTGGATGCCCGGCTGCGCAAGCAGCACGACAAGCGCCACACACGTCGGGGCGCGCGACGGCTCACGGCAGCCGAGGTCCCCGACCACGTTCCGGGCGCGGCGACGCTCAACGGGAACGGCCACACCGTCCACGACGAAGACTCGGACGGCGTGCCCGTCAAGAAGATCGGCTCGCTGGAAGTGAAGGGTGAAGGCCCCCTCGTAGTCCGCGAGAAGACCCACGTCGCCTCTCCGATGACCCTCGACCAGGCCCTCTACGAGATGGAACTGGTCGGGCACGACTTCTATCTGTTCGTCGACTCCGAGACGAAGGAGCCGAGCGTCGTCTACCGGCGGCACGCATACGACTACGGCGTCATCCACCTCAACACCGACCCGATGGTGGCCCAGGCGCAGTCCCCCGCGGCAGGCGGCACGCTGGGTGGCTGACCCATCCGGCCGGCACATCTGACGGTGCCCCTGGAGCGTGTATGCGCCCCCAGGGGCACCCGCGTGCGACCACTTCGCGCCCCGCTCTGTCACCTCAGTGTCGTCCGGGCATGGAATCATGGCCGGACCGGCCCAACCGGTGGGCCGTTGCCTTGGGTTGGCGATGGCACAGGACCAGCCACAGCCTTCAGGGGGAGGAACGATGGCGGACAGCTTCGGACCGATGCATGACGGAGACGCCGACGACGGCGTCGCCGGCATGGGCCCGGACACGGGCTCACCACGTAAGGAGCCGATCCGCGTCCTGGTCGTGGACGACCACGCTCTCTTCCGTCGTGGTCTGGAGATCGTGCTCGCGGCCGAGGAGGACATCCAGGTCGTCGGGGAGGCGGGTGACGGCGCGGAGGCCGTCGACAAGGCCGCCGATCTGCTGCCGGACATCGTCCTGATGGACGTACGGATGCCCAAGCGGGGCGGGATCGAGGCGTGCACCTCGATCAAGGAAGTGGCCCCCAGTGCCAAAATCATCATGCTGACCATCAGCGATGAGGAAGCCGATCTCTACGAGGCCATCAAGGCGGGCGCGACCGGTTATCTCCTCAAGGAGATCTCGACGGACGAGGTGGCCACCGCCATTCGCGCGGTGGCCGACGGGCAGTCGCAGATCAGCCCTTCCATGGCGTCGAAGCTGCTGACCGAGTTCAAGTCGATGATCCAGCGGACCGACGAGCGCCGGCTGGTGCCTGCGCCGCGGCTTACGGACCGCGAGCTGGAAGTGCTCAAGCTCGTCGCCACGGGGATGAACAACCGCGATATCGCCAAGGAGTTGTTCATCTCCGAGAACACCGTGAAGAACCATGTGCGCAACATCCTGGAGAAGCTGCAGCTGCACTCCAGGATGGAAGCGGTCGTGTATGCGATGCGGGAGAAGATCCTCGAGATCCGCTGACGATCACGCCAGTATGCGGGTGAGTTCCCTTGTGAGGGGCTCGCGCAGTTCCGGGGCGTCCACGCGCTCCACGCGTACGTCCGTGCAGTCGACCCAGCTTGCCGCCTCGGCCAGGGCCTGGGCGACGGCCGGGACTGCTTTCGGGCCGTCCAGGGTGACCTGCTTGGCCACCAGGGTGCGGCCGTCGCGGGCCGGGTCGACGCGGCCGACGAGGCGGCCTCCTGCCAGGACCGGCATCGCGAAATAGCCGTACACGCGCTTCGGCTTGGGGACGTAGGCCTCCAGGCGGTGGGTGAAGCCGAAGATCCGCTCGGTGCGTGCCCGTTCCCAGATCAGTGAGTCGAAGGGGGACAGGAGCGTGGTGCGGTGGCGGCTGCGTGGAGGGGTCTCCAGGGCCGCCGGGTCGGCCCAGGCCGGTTTGCCCCAGCCCTCGACCGTGACCGGGACCAGGCCCGACTCGGCGATCACCGCATCGACCTGGTCGCCCTTGAGGCGGTGGTAGTCGGCGATGTCCGCGCGGGTGCCGACGCCCAGGGACTGGCCGGCGAGGCGGACCAGTCTGCGGAGGCACTCGGTGTCGTCGAGGTCGTCGTGCAGCAGGGTGTCCGGGATCGCGCGTTCGGCCAGGTCGTAGACACGCTTCCAGCCGCGGCGTGACACGCAGACCACCTCGCCGTGCATCAGGGCGCGCTCCACGGCGACCTTGGCGCCGGACCAGTCCCACCACTCGCTGGTCCTCTTCGCGCCGCCCAACTCCGTGGCGGTGAGGGGGCCTTCCGCTTGCAGCTGCTTGATCACCTGGTCGTAGGTGCCGTCCGGGAGTTCGTGGTTCCAGTGCGGGCGGTTGCGGTAGGCGCGGCGGCGGAAGGCGAAGTGGGGCCACTCCTCGATGGGGAGTATGCAGGCGGCGTGGGACCAGTATTCGAAGGCGTGCGGTTGTGCTGGACGGGCGGTGTCGGATGCGGGCGTCCAGTAGGCGCTCTCGATGGTTTTGCGGCTCACCGCGCCCAGGCGGGCGTACGGGATGAGTTCGTGGGAGCGGGCCAGGACCGAGATGGTGTCGAGTTGGACCGCGCCGAGGTGGCGGAGGAGGCCGCGGACGCCGGAGCGGCGGTCGGGGGCGCCGATGAAGCCCTGGGCGCGGAGGGCGAGGCGGCGGGCGTCGTCTGCGGAGAGTTCCGTGCTCGGGCGCGGGAGGGTCGTCATGGTTCCGCACGATAGGGGTTGGGTCTGACAGTGGGGTGTGAGCTGCCGGTTTGTTGTGTGGGTGCCCGGCGTGGGTGCGGGCCTCGCGGTGTTTCGCCCCCGCCGCCCCTACCCGTCCCATCCCTGGTGGCTGCGCCCCCAGACCCCCGCTTCGGCCTGAACGGCCTCGTCCTCAAACGCCGGACGGGCTGAAAGCGCGGACCGGCGCCCAGAGGTGAGGCGCCCCCAGTGGGTGGGTGGGGGTTGGGGATGGCCGTTCTCGTCGTCAAACGCCGGGCGGGCTGGAATGCGTGGACTGGTGCCGGGAAGTGGGGCGCCCCCAGTGGGTGGGTGGGGGTTGGGGATGGCCGTTCTCGTCCTCAAGCGCCGGGCGGGCTGGAATGCGTGGACTGGTGTCGAGAGGTGAGGCGCCCCCAGTGGGTGGGTGGGGGTTGGCATGGCCGTTCTCGTCGTCAAATGCGGAGGTGCTGGATGATGCGGATCGGCGTGGGGAGGGACCGGAGCGGCTGGATGGCGGCGACCGGTCCCGAGGAGTGAGTTGGCCCGGCGGGTGCGTGGGTAGGGGGTTGTTCTCGTGCCCGGATGCCGGGTGGGGTGGATGGTGTTGGGCGGTGGGGGTGTCGTCGTCAGTGGGTGGGTGGGGTGGGGGGTGTTGGTAGGTAGGGGGCTGTTGAGGGGAGGCCCAGGTCTGAGGGGAGTAGGGAGCCGATCCAGCAGTCTCGGCGTACGCCCTTGTTGTTGAGGGCGGAGCGGAGGGTGCCTTCGATGGTGAAGCCGGCGCGTTCGGCGACGGCGCGGGAGGCTGTGTTGCCTACTTCGGCTCGCCACTCGATGCGGTCGACGGAGACATGGGTGAAGGCCCAGCGGGCGGCGGTGAGGGTGGCCTCGGTGATGTAGCCGTTGCCGCGGTGGTGCTTTGTGGCCCAGTAACCGATCTCGGCCACGCCCAGGGAGCGGATGGTGATGCTGAGCATGCCGACCAACTCCCCTTCGGGGAGGAAGGCGCCGAAGGTGAACATGGAACCGTTCGCCCAGCCGTCCGGAGCGAGGTGTTCCGTGAAGCTCTCGGCGTGTTCGGGGAGGTAGGGCGAGGGGATCGTGGTCCAGCGCTGGATCTCGGGGTCCTGGGCGGCGGCGAACACGGCGTCCGTGTCCTGCGGACCGACCGTGCGCAGGACGAGACGGCCGGTGGTCAGCGTGGCGGGTTCCATCCGGTGATTCTGGTCGGAGTCTCGACGAAGACGCCATCTTTTCGCGGTGCGTGAGCAGGCGATCACAGTTCGCGCAATTCGTCGGCGCGACGCGGCACCATCCGTGGGCCCCGGCCGTTGTCCCCTATTGAAGAGTATTGAAGAGTTGTGCAGCAGCGGACAGTCGCAGTCACGGCAGGCCTCCCGGCGTGCCGGGGTCCTCGCATACGATGGCCGTTGCTCAGTCAAGTCAAATGAAACCGACCGTCCCAGGCCCGACCGGCAAGGAGACCAACCCCCGTGTCCGTCCTCTCGAAGATCATGCGTGCAGGCGAAGGCAAAATCCTGCGCAAGCTGCACCGCATCGCGGACCAGGTCAACTCCATCGAAGAGGACTTCGTCGACCTCTCCGACGCCGAGCTGCGGGCCCTCACCGATGAGTACAAGCAGCGGTATGCCGATGGTGAGAGCCTGGACGACCTGTTGCCCGAGGCGTTCGCCACCGTGCGGGAGGCCGCCAAGCGCGTCCTCGGCCAGCGCCACTACGACGTGCAGATGATGGGCGGCGCGGCCCTGCACTGGGGCTACGTGGCCGAGATGAAGACCGGTGAGGGCAAGACCCTGGTCGGCACCCTGCCCGCGTATCTGAACGCCCTCTCCGGAGACGGCGTCCACATCATCACGGTCAACGACTACCTGGCCGAGCGCGACTCCGAGATGATGGGCCGCATCCACCGGTTCCTGGGCCTGTCCGTCGGCTGCATCCTCGCCAACATGACGCCGGCCCAGCGCCGCGAGCAGTACGGCTGCGACATCACGTACGGCACGAACAACGAGTTCGGCTTCGACTACCTGCGCGACAACATGGCGTGGTCCAAGGACGAACTCGTCCAGCGCGGCCACAACTTCGCCATCGTCGACGAGGTCGACTCCATCCTCATCGACGAGGCCCGTACGCCGCTGATCATCTCCGGCCCGGCCGACCAGGCCACCAAGTGGTACGGCGACTTCGCCAAGCTGGTCACGCGCCTCAAGCGCGGCGAGGCGGGCAACCCCCTCAAGGGCATCGAGGAGACCGGCGACTACGACGTCGACGAGAAGAAGCGCACGGTCGCCATCCACGAGTCCGGTGTCAGCAAGGTCGAGGACTGGCTGGGCATCGACAACCTCTACGAGTCGGTGAACACGCCGCTGGTGGGCTACCTGAACAACGCGATCAAGGCGAAGGAGCTCTTCAAGAAGGACAAGGACTACGTCGTCATCGACGGCGAGGTCATGATCGTCGACGAGCACACCGGCCGTATCCTCGCCGGCCGCCGTTACAACGAGGGCATGCACCAGGCGATCGAGGCGAAGGAAGGGGTGGACATCAAGGACGAGAACCAGACGCTCGCCACGATCACCCTCCAGAACTTCTTCCGTCTCTACGACAAGCTCTCCGGCATGACCGGTACGGCGATGACCGAGGCCGCCGAGTTCCACCAGATCTACAAGCTCGGCGTGGTCCCCATCCCGACCAACCGGCCGATGGTGCGCGCGGACCAGTCGGACCTGATCTACCGCACCGAGGTCGCGAAGTTCGACGCGGTCGTCGACGACATCGCCGAGAAGCACGAGAAGGGCCAGCCGATCCTCGTCGGTACGACGTCGGTCGAGAAGTCCGAATACCTCTCGCAGCAGCTCTCCAAGCGCGGCATCCAGCACGAAGTGCTGAACGCCAAGCAGCACGACCGGGAGGCGTCGATCGTCGCCCAGGCCGGCCGCAAGGGCGCCGTGACGGTCGCCACCAACATGGCCGGCCGTGGTACGGACATCAAGCTCGGCGGCAACCCCGACGACCTCGCCGAGGCCGAGCTGCGCCAGCGCGGCCTCGACCCCGAGGAGCACATCGAGGAGTGGGCCGCCGCGCTGCCCGCCGCCCTGGAGCGGGCCGAGAAGGCGGTGAAGGCCGAGTTCGAGGAGGTCAAGGAACTCGGCGGGCTCTACGTCCTGGGCACCGAGCGGCATGAGTCGCGTCGGATCGACAACCAGCTGCGCGGTCGTTCCGGCCGTCAGGGCGACCCCGGTGAGTCCCGCTTCTACCTGTCGCTCGGCGACGACCTGATGCGCCTGTTCAAGGCCCAGATGGTCGAGCGCGTGATGTCGATGGCCAACGTCCCGGACGATGTGCCGATCGAGAACAAG
Source organism: Streptomyces sp. NBC_00457 (assembly GCF_036014015.1). Taxonomy (NCBI): domain Bacteria; kingdom Bacillati; phylum Actinomycetota; class Actinomycetes; order Kitasatosporales; family Streptomycetaceae; genus Streptomyces; species Streptomyces sp. NBC_00457. Next base: position 6,577,130 of record NZ_CP107905.1, read on the forward strand.
ATGGTCACGCGCGCGATCGCGTCGGCCCAGTCGCAGGTCGAGCAGCAGAACTTCGAGACCCGTAAGAACGTCCTGAAGTACGACGAGGTCCTCAACCGGCAGCGCGAGGTCATCTACGGCGAGCGCCGCCGCGTCCTGGAGGGCGAGGACCTGCACGAGCAGATCCAGCACTTCATGGACGACACGATCGACGCGTACGTCCAGGCCGAGACCGCCGAGGGCTTCGCCGAGGAGTGGGACCTGGACCGGCTGTGGGGCGCCTTCAAGCAGCTCTACCCGGTGAAGGTCACCATCGAGGAGCTGGAGGAGGCGGCCGGCGACCGGGCCGGCCTCACCGCCGAGTTCCTCGCCGACTCCATCAAGGACGACATCCGCGAGCAGTACGAGTCGCGTGAGGCTCAGCTCGGCTCCGAGATCATGCGTGAGCTGGAGCGCCGGGTCGTGCTGTCGGTCCTGGACCGCAAGTGGCGCGAGCACCTCTACGAGATGGACTACCTCCAGGAGGGCATCGGCCTGCGCGCGATGGCGCAGAAGGACCCGCTGGTCGAGTACCAGCGCGAGGGCTTCGACATGTTCACCGCCATGATGGAGGGCATCAAGGAGGAGTCCGTCGGCTACCTGTTCAACCTGGAGGTCCAGGTCGAGCAGCAGGTCGAGGAGGTCCCGGTCGAGGACGCCAAGCAGCCGACCCTGCAGAAGCAGGACGCGGTGCCGGCGCAGGCGGGGTCCCGCCCCGAGATCCGCGCCAAGGGCCTGGAGGCTCCGCAGCGGCGCAATCTGCACTTCACCGCGCCGACCGTGGACGGCGAAGGCGGCACCGTGGAGGGCGAGTTCGCCAGCGAGGAGGAGACCGCCGGGGCGCGTTCCGAGTCCGACGGCCTCACCCGCGCGGAGCGCCGCAAGCAGGCGCGGGGCGGGCGGCGCCGCAAGAAGTGACGGGCGCTTCGCGAGAGTGGCAGCGGCTGTGATGGCTGCTCCATGAGCGAGGCGGAGTGATGAGGGGCCGGGCATCCTGAGGGTGCCCGGCCCCTCGTTGTGGGCGGGCATCCTGAGGGTGCCCGGCCTCTCGTTGTGGGCGGGCATCTCGAGGGTGCCCGGCCTCTCGTTATGGGCGGGGCATCCTGAGGGTGCCCGCGGCCCCTCGCTGTGGGCGGGCTTCAGTCGTCGTCCGGCTCCGGTGTGCGTGGGCCGTCGAGTTCCAGCGCGGTGCAGCGCCAGCGCAGGTCCGGGCCCTTCTCCAGGCGGAAGGCCATGGCGCGCAGTTCGTCACCGGCGCCGATGCGGGCAAAGGCCTCGACGGCGCCGGCGTGGACGATGTAGTAGCCGATGTCGCGGACGACGGGGCGCGTGCCGCGGGTGCGCAGGAGACCGTGTTCCGCGAGCCGGGCCAGTTCGTCGTAGGCGCGGCCCGCGGTGTGGCCCAGCATCCAGTGGACGGGGCGCTGGCCGCTCAGGACGAGCAGCAGGCGGTCGGCGAAGACGTCGGTGGGCCGTGGGCGCGGGGCGGGCCTGGGCGGGGTCTGGGGCGGTACGGCGGGAGGCGCGGTGACGGAGGTCGTACGCGCCTCGGTGCGCGTCCTCGTGCGCGATGCCGTGCCGCCCGATGTGCGGGGCGGGGTGCCGCCGGGGCGGCGGGTGTCACGGCGGCCGGGAGGGCGAGTGCCCGCGTCGTGGTTCGCCCTGGTCATGACCTTGTTCATGAGTGTCCCCGCTCGGTGGGCCCGGGGGTACCGGGCAGTAACTTGCTGGTGGGGATCTTGTACGGGGCCGCGGACGGCGAGGGCAAGGCAGCCGCGGTCCGCGCCGAGGTGGTCGCACGGTTCACTTATCCGGGTGATCCAGAGCTGTCCAGGACCGTGATCTCGCGGGTGCACCGGGTGAGTTCCGGGCGCGAGGTGGACGCCTCCCGAGGCAAGGGCGGGAACCCGAAAGGGGACGCCCGCACGTATCCTGAAGGCCCCCGGGAGACGCGGGACTCGCTCTTCCCGGGATCACTGCGGAGCCCTCGACCACGAAAGCGGCCAGCCATGCGCGTCTACGTCCCTCTGACCCTCTCCGGTCTCGCCGAGGCGTACAAGACGGGTGAGTTGGGAGACGGGCCGTTCGTCGCCTACGCCGTCACGCCCGGGTTGCGCGAGTGGTACCTCTCCGACGACATCGAGGAGCTCGAGTACGCGGCGCTCAGCCGGGCCGCGCTGGCCTCGCTGCGGCTGCTGGCGGCCGACCCCGGGGCGGTACGGCGCCGGGTCGTGGTCGCCGTCGACGTACCCGAGGGCGCCGCGGTGGCCGACCCCGACCGGGGGCTCGATCCCTCGGTGCTGGGGGAGGTGCGGATCGGCGGGGCCGTATCGCTGGCCAAGGCCGCGTCGGTGCATGTCGACGCCGACGACGCGGAGGCGGACGTGGCCGCCGCGGCGGAGGCGCTCCAGGCGGCGGACGCCGGTGACGACGACGCGCAGTTCGTCGTGGACGGGGCCGAGGATCACGAGCTGCTGTGGTTCGCCAGGCAGGAGATTCCGAATCTGGTGGGGCTGGGGGACTGACGCCGCCCTTCTCTTGATTGTCAGTGGTGGCGGGTACGGTTTTTGCCATGGGGATGCAGACGGACGCGCACATTGTCTGGGACTGGAACGGGACGCTGTTCCACGACAACGAAGCGATCATCGGGGCGACGAACGCGGCTTTCGGCGAGCTGGGGCTCGCCCCGATCACGATGGAGGAGTACCGGTCGCTGTACTGCGTGCCGGTGCCGAAGTTCTACGAGCGGCTGCTGGGGCGGCTGCCGACCGAGGACGAGTGGTTGGTCATGGACGAGACCTTCCATCGGTACTACGCCGAGCACCGGGTGACGTGCGGGCTCACCGAGGGTGTCGCCGAACTGCTGGAGAGCTGGCGGTCGGCGGGGCGCAGCCAGTCGCTTCTCAGCATGTACGTCCATGACGAACTCGTCCCGCTGGTGCGGGGGTTCGGGATCGAGCCGCACTTCATACGGGTCGACGGGCGGACCGGGCCGTCCGGGGGCAGCAAGGCCGAGCACATGGAGCGGCACGTCGCGGCGCTCGCCGGTGTGGACCCCGCTCGTACGGTGGTGATCGGGGATGCCGCGGATGACGCGCTGGCGGCGCGTCATGTGGGGGCGCGGGCCGTGCTGTACACCGGGGGGTCGCACAGCCGGGCGAGTCTTGAGGAGACGGGGGTGCCGGTGGTGGACACGTTGGGGGAGGCGGTCGCGGTGGCGGAGCGGTTGGCCGCGTGACGCCTGCGGCGGGCGTGCGGGTGGGGGTGGGTGCTCAGGTGGGTGGCTCAGGTGGGTGGCTCAGGTTGCCGGGGCCTTTGCGCGGAGGACGGTGAGGAACTCTCGCATCCAGCTGGGGTGGTCGGGCCAGGCGCGGGAGGAGACGAGGGTGCCGTCCACCACCGCCTCGGTGTCCTGGAAGGTGGCACCGGCGGCCTGCATGTCCGGCTCCAGCGCCGGATACGCGGTGACGCGGCGGCCCCGGAGGCTGTCTGTCGCGGCGGTGAGGAGGGGGCCGTGGCAGATCTGGGCGACGGGTTTGTCGGCGTCGAAGAAGGACTTGAGGATCTTGCGGAGTTCGGGGTCGTTGCGGAGGTACTCCGGGGCTCGGCCGCCGGGGATGACGAGGGCGGCGTACTGGCCGGGGTCGACGTCGGCGAAGGCCAGGTCGGCGGGCCAGGTGTAGCCGGGCTTTTCGGTGTAGGTGTCGAAGCCGGGTTCGAAGTCGTGGACGACGAACTGGAGCTTTTTGCGGGTGGGGGCGGCGATGTGGACGTCGTAGCCCTCTTCGCGGAGGCGTTGGTAGGGGTACAGGACTTCCAGGGACTCGGCTGCGTCGCCGGTGACGATGAGGATCTTGGCCGACATGGGCTGCGCTCCCCTCGAGGGTGGGTTGTGGCTTTGGCGGGTGCGGGTGCGGGTGCTATGGGCAACGTGCCTCGGGGTGGGGGTCTTGCCAAGGGGGACGGCGGTGGGGGGTTGTTGGGGTGCCGGAGTTTGTGCGGGGTGAGGTGGGTCGTGCGACCCGGCACTGGGGCGGGTGCCGTGGGTTGGGGCTGGGCAGGGGTAGGTCGCGCGGCCCGGCGCTGACGGGGTGCCGCCTGCGCCCACCCGTGCCGCCCCAGGCAGCACACATGCCCGCAGCTGGGCGGCACGCATGCCCGCAGCTTGGCGGGACGGGTGCCCGCAGCTTGGCGGGACGGGTGCCTGCTCCCCAGCCTAGGCGTGGCCCCCATACTGTGCAGAACGGCAAACTTCAGTCCCCGGTTTTGTACACATACGGCTCATGACGGGGGCCCCGGCCGGAGCGATAGCCTGGTGGCGTGATCAGCGCGATAGATCGCGGGGGCCTTGGTGTCTCCGTTGTGCGCCCGGGGTTCACGGATGACAGCCGTGGCCGGGCGATGGTCGCTGGTCTTCGCGGGTGGGAGGGGGCCGGTGAGGCACCCGGGACGGCACGTGCACCCGGGGTGCCTGCGGCGCAGAGAGCAGCGTCACACCCCTCGGGCGCGTCGAGAATGGCTGATAACCCCCCGCTCATCTCACCTTGCGGCATAGCGTCGAAGCAGACCGGACACCCCGCGTCGAGACGTTACGTCGGAGGGGAAGAGACCGTACTTCCTTCAACGTCACGCAATGGCGCGCGACAGGAGCCAGAGGACAATGCAGACCAAGCTGGACGAAGCCAAAGCCGAGCTGCTCGACAGGGCCGCCCGGGTAGCTGAGAACAGCCCGGTCGGGGGGTATCTACCGACTGGGACGACGGACGAGGGCACCTCCGGCACCCCGGACCACGACATCGTGCTCGCGTTCCTCCAGCGCTACTACCTGCACACCGCACCGGAGGACCTCACCGACCGCGACCCGGTCGACATCTTCGGCGCCGCCTTCTCCCACTACCGGCTGGCCGAGAACCGACCGCAGGGTACGGCCAATGTGCGGGTTCACACGCCCACCGTGGAAGAGAACGGGTGGACCTGCAGCCACTCGGTCGTCGAGGTCGTCACCGATGACATGCCGTTTCTCGTCGACTCCGTCACCAATGAGCTGACCCGGCAGGGACGCGGCATCCACGTCGTCATCCACCCCCAGGTGATCGTCCGTCGCGATGTCACCGGCAAGCTCAGCGAGGTACTCACCGACCCGCCGGCCGAGCTGCCGCACGACGCGCACACCGAGTCCTGGATCCACGTAGAGATCGACCGCGAGACCGACCGCTCCGACCTCAAGCAGATCACCGCCGATCTGCTGCGTGTCCTCTCCGACGCCCGGGAGGCCGTCGAGGACTGGGAGAAGATGCGGGACGCGGCGCTGCGGATGGCCGAGGAGCTGCCCAGGGAGCCCACGTCCGACCTGCGGGAGCAGGAGGTCGAGGAGGCCCGGGAGCTGCTGCGCTGGCTGGCCGCCGACCACTTCACGTTCCTGGGGTACCGGGAGTACGAGCTGCGGGACGACGATTCCCTCGCGGCGGTACCCGGTACCGGGCTCGGCATTCTGCGGTCCGATCCGCATCACGCCACTGAAGAGAGCCATCCCGTCAGCCCCTCCTTCGAGCGGCTGCCCGCCGATGCCCGGGCCAAGGCCCGCGAGCACAAGCTCCTCATCCTCACGAAGGCCAACAGCCGGTCGACCGTGCACCGGCCGTCGTATCTCGACTATGTGGGCGTCAAGAAGTTCGACGAGAACGGAGAAGTCGTCGGTGAGCGGCGGTTCCTCGGGCTCTTCTCGTCCGCCGCGTACACCGAGTCCGTCCGCCGGGTGCCCGTCATCCGGCGCAAGGTGGCCGAGGTGCTGGAGGGCGCCGGGTTCTCGCCCAACAGCCACGACGGGCGCGATCTGCTGCAGATCCTGGAGACGTACCCGCGCGACGAGCTGTTCCAGACGCCGGTCGACGAACTGCGGTCCATCGTCACCTCCGTCCTCTATCTGCAGGAGCGACGGCGGCTGCGGCTCTACCTCCGCCAGGACGAGTACGGGCGCTACTACTCGGCCCTCGTCTACCTCCCGCGCGACCGGTACACCACGGGCGTACGGCTGCGGATCATCGACATCCTCAAGGAGGAACTCGGCGGTACCAGCGTCGACTTCACCGCCTGGAACACCGAGTCGATCCTCTCCCGGCTGCACTTCGTCGTCCGGGTCCCGCAGGGCACCGAGCTGCCGGAGCTGAGCGACAGCGACAAGGAGCGCATCGAGGCGCGGCTGGTGGAGGCGGCCCGTTCCTGGGCGGACGGGTTCGGTGAGGCGCTCAACGCCGAGCTCGGCGAGGAGCGGGCGGCCGGGCTGCTGCGCAAATACGGCAACGCCTTCACCGAGGGCTACAAGGCCGACCACTCCCCCCGCGCCGCGGTCGCCGACCTGGTCCACCTGGAACAGCTCACCGAAGAGCAGAACTTCGAGCTGAGCCTGTACGAGCCGGTGGGCGCCGCGCCCGAGGAGCGCCGCTTCAAGATCTACCGCAAGGGTGCCCCCGTCTCCCTGTCCGCGGTCCTTCCGGTCCTCAACCGGCTCGGCGTCGAGGTCATCGACGAGCGGCCGTACGAACTGCGCTGCTCGGACCGTACGACCGCCTGGATCTATGACTTCGGCCTGCGCATGCCCAAGCTGGCCGGTACCGCCGGTGATTACCTGGGCGACGACGGGCGCGAGCGGTTCCAGGACGCCTTCGCGGCCACCTGGACCGGCAAGGCGGAGAACGACGGCTTCAACTCCCTGGTGCTGCGCGCCGGTCTCGGCTGGCGGCAGGCGATGGTGCTGCGGGCGTACGCGAAGTATCTGCGCCAGGCCGGCTCCACCTTCAGCCAGGACTACATGGAGGACACCCTCTGCAACAACGTCCACACCACGCGGCTTCTCGTCTCGCTCTTCGAGGCGCGGATGTCGCCGGACCGGCAGCGGGCGGGCCGGGAGATCGTGGACGCCCTCCTCGAAGAGGTCGACGCGGCGCTCGACCAGGTCGCGTCGCTCGACGAGGACCGGATCCTGCGGTCCTTCCTCACCGTCATCAAGGCGACGCTGCGGACGAACTTCTTCCAGGAGGCCGTGGGCGGCCGGCCGCACGACTACGTCTCCATGAAGTTCGACCCGCAGGCGATCCCCGATCTGCCGGCGCCGCGTCCGGCGTACGAGATCTGGGTGTACTCGCCGCGGGTGGAGGGTGTGCACCTCAGGTTCGGCAAGGTCGCGCGGGGTGGGCTGCGCTGGTCCGACCGCAAGGAGGACTTCCGGACCGAGATCCTCGGCCTGGTCAAGGCGCAAATGGTGAAGAACACCGTCATCGTGCCGGTCGGCGCCAAGGGCGGGTTCGTCGCCAAGCAGCTGCCGGATCCGTCCGTGGACCGCGACGCGTGGCTGGCCGAGGGCATCGGCAGCTACAAGACCTTCATCTCGGCGCTGCTCGACATCACCGACAACATGGTGGCCGGCGAGGTCGTCCCGCCCGCCGACGTCGTCCGGCACGACGAGGACGACACCTACCTCGTGGTCGCGGCCGACAAGGGCACGGCGACGTTCTCGGACATCGCCAACGAGGTCGCCGGCAGCTACAACTTCTGGCTCGGCGACGCCTTCGCCTCCGGCGGCAGCGCCGGGTACGACCACAAGGGCATGGGTATCACCGCGCGCGGCGCCTGGGAGTCCGTGAAGCGGCACTTCAGGGAGCTGGGCGTTGACACCCAGTCCGAGGACTTCACGGTCGTCGGCATCGGCGACATGTCCGGTGACGTGTTCGGCAACGGCATGCTGCTCAGCGAGCACATCCGGCTGGTCGCCGCATTCGACCACCGGCACATCTTCATCGACCCGAACCCGGACGCGGCCACCGGGTACGCCGAGCGCCGCCGGGTCTTCGAGCTGCCGCGCTCCAGCTGGGCCGACTACAACACCGAGCTGCTGTCGGCGGGCGGCGGCATCTTCCCCCGGAGCGCCAAGTCGATCCCGATCAACGGCCACATCCGGGAGGCCCTCGGCATCGAGGGCAAAGTCGCCAAGATGACCCCGGCCGACCTGATGAAGGCGATCCTCAAGTCGCCGGTCGACCTGCTGTGGAACGGCGGCATCGGTACGTATGTCAAGGCGTCCACCGAGTCCCACGCGGACGTCGGCGACAAGGCCAACGACGCGATCCGGGTCGACGGCGCCGACCTGCGCGTCAAGGTCGTCGGCGAGGGCGGCAACCTGGGCCTGACCCAGCTCGGCCGGATCGAGTTCGCCCGGCACGGCGGCAAGATCAACACGGACGCGATCGACAACAGCGCGGGTGTGGACACCTCCGACCACGAGGTGAACATCAAGATCCTGCTCAACAGCCTGGTCACGGACGGCGACATGACCGTCAAGCAGCGCAACAAGCTGCTCGCCGAGATGACCGACGAGGTCGGCCGGCTGGTCCTGCGCAACAACTACGCGCAGAACACCGCGATCTCCAACGCGCTGGCCCAGTCCAAGGACATGCTCCACGCCCAGCAGCGCTTCATGCGCCACCTGGTCCGCGAGGGCCACCTCGACCGGGCCATCGAATTCCTGCCCACCGACCGTCAGATCCGCGAACGCCTCGGCGCGGGACAGGGGTTGACCGGTCCGGAGACGGCGGTCCTGCTGGCGTACACGAAGATCACGGTCGCCGACGAGCTGCTGCACACCTCGCTGCCCGACGACCCGTACCTGCGCGGCCTGCTCTACGCGTACTTCCCGGCCCCGCTGCGCGAGAAGTTCCCCGAGCACATCGACAGCCATCCGCTGCACCGCGAGATCGTGACGACCGTCCTGGTCAACGACACGGTCAACACGGGCGGTACGAGCTTCCTGCACCGGCTGCGCGAGGAGACCGGGGCCTCCCTCGAGGAGATCGTGCGGGCGCAGACAGCGGCCCGGACGATCTTCCACGCGGCCGCGGTGTGGGACGCCGTGGAGTTGCTCGACAACAAGGTCGAGGCGGCCGTCCAGACCCGTATCCGACTGCACTCGCGCCGGCTGTGCGAGCGCGGCACGCGCTGGCTGCTCAACAACCGGCCACAGCCGCTGGAACTCGCCGAGACCGTCGAGTTCTTCGGCGACCGGGTCGAGCAGGTCTGGTCGCAGCTGCCCAAGCTGCTGCGCGGCGCCGACCTCGACTGGTACCAGCAGATCCACGACGAGCTGACCGGCGTCGGCGTCCCGGACGAACTCGCCACCCGCGTGGCCGGGTTCTCCTCCGCCTTCCCGACGCTGGACATCGTCTCGGTGGCCGACCGCATGAGCAAGGAGCCGCTGGACGTCGCCGAGGTCTACTACGACCTCGCCGACCGGCTCGGCATCACCCAGCTCATGGACCGCATCATCGAGCTGCCCCGCGCCGACCGCTGGCAGTCCATGGCCCGCGCCGCCATCCGCGAGGACCTCTACGCCGCCCACTCGGCGGTGACGGCGGACGTCCTCGCGGTCGGCAACGGGACCGATACGCCCGAGCAGCGGTTCAAGCTCTGGGAGCAGAAGAACGCGGCGATCCTCGCCCGCGCCCGCGCCACGCTGGAGGAGATCCAGAACTCGGACGCGTTCGACCTGGCCAACCTGTCGGTGGCGATGCGGACGATGCGGACGCTGCTGCGGACGCATTCGTAGGCGGTGATACGACGACCAGGGCGCCCCGAGCTGATACGGCTCGGGGCGCCCTGGTCGTCGTAGAAGAGCAGCTCAGGACGGCTGCGGAACCTTCGGTGCCGCCGCCTTCGGCTTGGGCTTCGGCTTGTTGGGGGCCTTGTCGCCGGTGAACGCCTCGTACTCCTTGAGGACGTCCTCGGTCGGCCCATCCATGCGCAGTTCGCCGCGCTCCAGCCACAGCACGCGGTCGCAGGTGTCGCGGATGGACTTGTTGTTGTGGCTGACCAGGAACACCGTGCCCGCGCTCTTGCGCAGTTCGCGGATACGGGCCTCGGAGCGCTTGCGGAAGTTGGCGTCGCCGGTGGCGAGGGCCTCGTCGATGAGGAGGACGTCGTGGTCCTTGGCGGCGGCGATGGAGAAGCGCAGGCGGGCGGCCATGCCGGAGGAGTACGTCCGCATGGGGAGGGTGATGAAGTCGCCCTTGTCGTTGATGCCGGAGAAGTCGACGATCTCCTCGTAGCGCTCCTTGATCTGCTCGCGGGACATGCCCATGGCGAGGCCGCCGAGGTAGACGTTGCGCTCGCCGGTGAGGTCGTTCATCAGGGCGGCGTTGACGCCGAGGAGGGAGGGCTGGCCGTCGGTGTAGATGGCGCCGTTCTCCACGGGCAGGAGGCCCGCGACCGCCTTGAGCAGGGTCGACTTGCCGGAGCCGTTGGTGCCGATGAGGCCGATCGCCTCGCCCTTGTACGCGACGAAGGACACGTTCTTCACGGCGTGCACCGTGCGGACGCCGGCCGCCTTCTCGGTCTGCTTGCGGCGCAGCATGCGGTTGAGGGCGGCGGTGGCGGAGCCGCGGCCGGCTCCCGTGCCGTTGACGCGGTAGACGATGTCGACGCCGTCGGCGATGACGGTGGGGACGTTCTCAGAAGTGTGATCAGCCACGGCCGTACGTCTCCTCAGCCTTCCAGAAGTAGATGAAGCCGCCGACTCCGGCGAGCAGGGCCCAGCCCGTCGCGATGGCCCACACGTGCGGGGGCAGCTGGCTCGCGTGGAAGCTGTCGATGAGTGCGAAGCGCATCAGGTCGATGTAGACGGCGGCCGGGTTGGCCTGGAGGACCGGGCCCACCCAGGACGGCCAGTCGTGGTGCTTGCTGAGCAGGTGCTCGATGCTCCACATCACACCCGAGGTGTACATCCAGGTACGCAGCACGAACGGCATCAGCTGTGAGATGTCCGGCGTCTTCGCCCCGACCCGGGCCAGGATCATCGCCATGCCCGCGTTGAAGGTGAACTGCAGGAGCAGGGCCGGGATCGCCAGCACCCAGGAGAAGGCGACCGGGACGCCGAAGGCGAGCAGGATGACGACCAGGGCCGCCATCGAGAACAGCAGCTGCTGAAGCTGCTGGAGGCACATGGAGATCGGCAGCGCGGCACGCGGGAAGTGCAGGGCCCGTACGAGGCCCTGGTTGCCGGAGATCGCACGGGTGCCCGACAGGATCGAGCTCTGCGTGAACGTCCACACGAACACGCCCGTGACCAGGAACGGGACGTAGTCCGGCACGCCCTTCTTGGTGCCAAGGAGCACGCCGAAGATGAGGAAGTAGACCGCCGCGTTCAGCAGCGGGGTCATGACCTGCCAGATCTGGCCCAGCTTCGCCTGGCTGTACTGGGAGGTGAGCCGGGCGGTCGAGAACGCCGCGATGAAGTGGCGCCGGTCCCACAGCTGGCGGACGTACTCGGGCAGGGACGGGCGGGCGCCGCTGACCGTGAGGCCGTGGCGGGCGGCGAGCGCCGCGAGGTCGCCGTCGTCGGCCGGAGTGGTCGCCGTGAGGGGCGGTGCGTCGAGGACCTGGCTCACATCCGCTGCTTTCGCTCGAGGGGCGGGGCGCGCACGTCCGGTCCTTGATCCCCTGGCGTTTCCTTACGTGTTTCTTCACGTTCTCTTACGTCGGGACGGGACCGTATCGTCGCAACGCGAGAGTATTCCGATTTAACGTCGGAACGCAACCGTCTCGTCGTAACGTCCTATGCTGGTGCGCATGACGACGAACGCCGACGAGCCAAGGGCCCAGGTGGCCGAACGCCGGCGCCGCAGGCCCCCGGCCGGTGCGGCCGTACTCCGGGCGGATGTGACGGAGGCGATCCGGGGCGCCGTCTTCGAGGAACTCGCGGCCGTCGGCTACGCGCGGATGTCCATCGAGGGCATCGCACGCCGCGCGGGCGTCGGCAAGACGGCGGTCTACCGCCGCTGGCGCTCCAAGCTGCACCTGGTCCTCGACCTGGTCTCCGCCATCGCCGTCCAGGGCCTGCCCGCCCCGGACACCGGCTCCCTGGAGAGCGACCTGCGCCTCCTGTACGAGGTGACGTCCCGGGCGCTGAGGCATCCCGTCGCCTCACAGATCATCCCCGACCTCCAGGCCGAGGCCGCCCGCAACCCCGAGATCGCCGAGGCCATGCAGAAGGCCGTGCGCGAGGGGCAGGACGGGGTGGCGAGCGGGATCGTGGCGGCGGCTCAGCGGCGGGGTGAGGTGCGGGAGGGCATCGACCAGGACCTGGCGCTGGATCTCATCTCCGGGCCGCTGTACTGGCGCTCGGTGGTGATCCGCAGCCCGAAGCTGCCGAAGGGGTACCTGGAGGCGCTGACTCGGGCTACGGCGGCGGGGCTGAAGGCGCTCTGAGTGATCGGCGGCCTTACCTCCGAGCCGCCCCCGGGTGCAGTCGTACCCACCCCTCCCACGCCGACGTCACCATGTCGTGGACGTCGTGCTTCGCCTTCCAGCCCAGTTCTGTGGTGATGTGGTCGGCGGAGGCGACGACGCGGGCGGGGTCGCCGGGGCGGCGGGGGGTGACGGTGGGGGGGAGGTTGTAGCCGGTGGCGGCGTTGATCAGGTCGATCATCTCGCGGACGGAGACGCCTTCGCCGCGGCCGATGTTGAGGGTGAGGTCGCGGCCGGGGGAGGACTGGAGGGCGCGGGCTGTGGCGACGTGGGCCTCGGCCAGGTCCATCACGTGGATGTAGTCACGGATGCAGGTGCCGTCCGGGGTGGGATAGTCGTCGCCGAAGATGCGCGGGTGTGCGTTCTCCGTGAGGCGCTCGAAGACCATGGGGACGATGTTGAAGACGCCGGTGTCCGCCAGCTCGGGGGTGGCCGCGCCCGCCACGTTGAAGTAGCGGAGGGAGGCGGTGGCGAGGCCCGTCGCCTTGCCTGTCGCGCGGACCAGCCATTCGCCGGCCAGCTTCGTCTCGCCGTACGGCGACATCGGCACGCACGGCGTCTCCTCCGTCACCAGCTCCACATCGGGCATGCCGTACACCGCGGCGGAGGAGGAGAAGACGAAGGAGGGGACCTCCGCCTGTGTCACGGCCTCCAGCAGGACGCGCAGGCCCTCGACGTTCTCCCGGTAGTACTCCAGCGGCCGGGACACCGACTCGCCCACCTGCTTCTTCGCCGCCAGGTGCACGACACCGGTGATGGCGTGGTCGGTGAGCGCGCGGGTCACGCGGTCGCCGTCGAGGGTCGAGCCGACCACCAGGGGGATGCCGTCCGGGACGCGCTCGGCGATGCCGGTGGACAGGTCGTCGTACACGACCGTCCGCTCGCCCGCCTCGGTCATGGCGCGTACGACGTGCGCCCCGATGTAACCGGCGCCGCCGGTGATCAGCCAGGTCATGTGCGGCCGTCCCCTCGTCAGTTGGCCCGTGTGCTTGGTGCTGCTGGTCGGTCACAGTGAAGTCAAAGTGAATCAGGCACAGTGAAGCAGGCGTCAGTCACTCGCCTGCTCCACCGCCCTGTCCAACTCCGTGGTGAGGCGGTCCAGACGTTCCCGCAGCTCACGGATCTCGTCGAGCTCGAAGCCGGTCGCGGCGCCGATCCGGCGCGGCACCTCCAGGGCCCGCTCGCGCAGCGCCGTGCCGTCCTCGGTGAGCCGGACCTCCACCGACCGCTCGTCGCGCGCGCTGCGCTCCCGGCGTACCAGGCCGGCCGTCTCCAGCCGCTTGAGCAGCGGGGAGAGCGTGCCGGAGTCGAGGCGGAGGTGTTCGCCCAGCTTCTTGACGGGCAGGTCGCCGTGCTCCCACAGCACCAGCATCACGAGGTACTGCGGGTAGGTGAGGCCGAGGTCCTTGAGGAGGACGCGGTAGAGGCCGCCGAAGGCGCGCGACGCGGCGTTCAGGGAGAAGCAGATCTGCTGGTCGAGGCGGAGCCAGTCCGCGGTGGGCGTGGTGGTCATGTATCCAGGGTAGCGCTTGTCCGTCATTTAGTTGTGCACAATTGAATTGTGTGCTCTACTTGGGGACGTCGAGAGGCGGCCGCACAGGACCGCCGACCGTGACTTGAGAGGGATGGATTTTCCATGGACGCGCTCTACACCGCTGTCGCCACCGCCACCCACGGCCGTGACGGCCGCGCTGTCTCCTCCGACGGCAAGATCGACCTCAAGCTCGCCCCGCCGGTGGAGCTGGGCGGCAACGGCGAGGGCACCAACCCGGAGCAGCTGTTCGCCGCCGGTTACGCCGCCTGCTTCGGCAGCGCCCTCGGCCTCGTCGGCCGCCAGGCGAAGGTCGACGTCAGCGACGCCGCCGTCACCGCCGAGGTCGGCATAGGCAAGCAGGGCGAGGGCTTCGGCCTGAAGGTCACCCTCCGCGTCGAGCTGCCCGACGGCCTGGACGAGGCGACCGGCCGCAAGCTCATCGAGACCGCCCACCAGGTCTGCCCGTACTCCAACGCCACTCGCGGCAACATCGACGTCGACCTCGTCGTCGAGTAATCCAGCACGCGCCGAACGTTCCCGCCGGGGGCCGAGCGTCAACTCGTCGCTCGGCCCGGCCGTCCCGCCGGACGCCAGGTGTGCGGCCTGGTGGGAGTAGGCCGTGAGGGGCTGGAGGGCAAGGGAACTCCCTGATGTGAGGGCGGTGTTCAGAAGCGCTCGACTGACCGAAAGGGGTCAGTGGGGCGCAGCTGGATGCGGTGGTGGAGCCGGAGCGCGACGGCTCGCGCCGATCTGATCAGGCGGACCGACTGCCGGGCTGCCCTGCGGCACATCGCCGAGGTGAGGCGGAGCGTGCCGTAGGTGCGATGCAGGCCCAGGCGGAGCAGTGCGTGCCGGGCATGGGAGCGCGGCGGGACCTGGGTGCCGAGCGGGCGGTAACGGCGGTAGTACGCACGGGACTTGCCCAGGAACTCGGTGCGGGCGGCGCGCGGGAGGCGGTCGCGCCTGGTGTGCACCGCCAGCAGGTGGTCGACCACCAGCACGTCCGGGGCGAGGGTGGCGTTGCGGGTCGCGAACTCGTCGGCGAGCGCGCCGCAGGCGTCCGGCGAGCAATCGTCCACGGCGATCAGTTCCAGATCCGGACATGACTGGGAGAGCACCGACTCCAGGCACGCGGGGAGATACGCCTGAACCCGGTGCGCGGGGACGATGACGCTGAACCTGGGCACGGCACATCCATGGGTCGGCGCGGGCGGTCGGCCCGGGAACGGCCGGTGGAGTGGCTTGGTTACGTCGGGTACGGCATTCGGGGGACGAGCCGAGCCCGGGCAGGTGAAGGGGCGAGCCGGTTGCCGGCTCGCCCCGGTCGTACGCCTTCAATCAGGCTTCGGTCAGGCTTCAAGCAGGCCGTCGTACGCGCTACTTCACCGCGCCCGCCATCACCCCGGACACGAACTGCCGCTGGAACGCGAAGAACACGACCAGCGGGATCACCATGGAGATGAACGCGCCCGGCGCCAGGATGTCGACGTTGTCGGCGAACGCGCGCATCTGCGTCTGCAGGGCGACCGTGATCGGCTGGCTGTCGGTGTCGGAGAACACCAGCGCGATCAGCATGTCGTTCCACACCCACAGGAACTGGAAGATACCCAGGCTCGCGATCGCGGGCCCGCCCAGCGGCAGTACGACCCGGGCGAACAGGCGCAGTTCACCCGCCCCGTCCAGCCGGGCCGCCTCCAGCAGTTCCTTCGGGATCTCCGCGAAGAAGTTCCGCAGCAGGAACACCGCGAAGGGCAGGCCGAAGCCCGTGTGGAAGAGGACCACGCCCATGACGTTGCCGAACAGGCCGATCTTGCCGAAGAGTTCGGCGACCGGGATCAGCGCCACCTGCACCGGCACCACCAGCAGGCCGACCACGCCGAGGAACCACCAGTCGCGGCCCGGGAACTCCATCCACGCGAACGCGTAGCCCGCGAGCGCGCCGATGACGACGACGAGGAGCGTCGCCGGGACCGTGATCAACAGGGTGTTGACGAGCGACTCGGTGATGTCGTCGTTCTGCAGGAGCTTGTCGTAGCTCTCGAAGGTGAGCTGGGACGGTTTGCTGAAGACGTCCCACCAGCCGCTGATCGTCATCTCTTCCGGAGGACGCAGCGAGGACAGGAGCAGACCGATCGTCGGGACCAGCCAGAACAGGCCGACGACGATCAGGAAGACCCGGACCGCGCCGCCGCTGACACCTTCCGCGAGGCGTGAGCCGAGGGACTGCTTCGCCTTGACCGGAGTGACCGGTTCGGGCTTGGTGAGCCTGTCGGCATGCGTGGTCATCGCCGCACCTCCCGCCTGAGCCTGCGGATGTTGAACCACATCACCGGGATGACCAGCAGGAGCAGGAACACCGAGATCGCGCTCGCGATGCCCGGCTGGTCCTCGGAGAAGCCCTTGCGGTACAGCTCCAGCGCCAGGACGTTCGCGTCGTCCTGTGCGGAGCCCGGGGCGATGATGAAGACCAGGTCGAAGATCTTCAGGACGTTGATCATCAGGGTGACGATGACGACCGCGAGGACCGGCGCCAGCAGGGGGACCGTGACCCTGCGGAACACCTGCCACTCACTCGCGCCGTCGACGCGGGCCGCCTCCAGCAGCTCGCGCGGGATGCCCGCGAGCCCGGCCGCGATCAGCACCATCGCGAAACCGGCCCACATCCAGATGTACGCCCCGATGATCGACGGCGTGACCAGCGACGGGCCGAGCCAGTCCAGGCCGTTGTACGGCTCCTTGAAGTTGCTCGCCGGGAGGCGGAGCTGGGCGCCGTCGGCCTTTTCCGACAGGGAGAACGTGCCGTCGTCGCCGGCCCTCGCCGTCTCCACGACCTTGCCGTCCTTGACCGCCTCGATCTTCATGCCGGGGTAGCCGAGTTCGGTCGCGTCGGGTGCGCCGAGCGTGCCGACGCCCTTGCCGCGGGTGAAGTCCTGCCAGGTCGTGCCGGTGATCCTGCCCGGGTCGGCCTGCGGAGCGACGGCCCGCTTGGCGTTGCCGGGCATCTGGTCGGGGGCGACGCCCACGAGGGGCAGCGTGACCGTGTCCCCGGTGTGGACCGTCGCCTTGGTGATGAAGGCGCCGCCGCCCTGTGCCACGAGGGGCGACTCACGGCCCGGGTGGGCCTTCGGGAACGCCGACGACTCGGCGAACGTGTCGTGGACGCCCACCCACACCGCGTTCGCGACGCCCTTCTCCGGGTCCTGGTCGTAGACGAGGCGGAAGATGATGCCGGCCGCCAGCATCGAGATCGCCATCGGCATGAAGACGACCAGCTTGAACGCCGTGCCCCAGCTCACCCGTTCGGTCAGCACCGCGAAGATCAGACCGAGCGCGGTGGCGACCGTCGGCGCGAACACCACCCAGATGACGTTGTTCTTCAGGGCGGTGCGGATGCCGTCGTCGGTGAACAGGAACTCGTAGTTGTCGAAGCCGGTGAACGAGCCCGACTGGTCGTAGAAACTGCGGACGACCGAGTACCCGATCGGGTAGACCACGAGCGCGCCCAGCAGCACGAGAGCGGGCAGCAGGAACAGCGCTGCCACGGTCTTGCGGGTGCCGGTCACGCTCTTGCGCGACTTGGGTGCGGCAGGGGTCGGAGGGACCCCTGCCGCCGTGGCCGACGTCATCGCGTCAGCCTCCGTAGGCGGCCGCCGCGTCCGCCTCCAGCTTCGCCTGCGCGCCCGCTACGTCCTTCGGATTGGTCAGGAAGTCCTGCAGCGCCTTCCACTCGCCCTTGCCGGGCGTGCCGCCGAAGGCCTGCGGGGCCTGGTCGGACATGTCGAAGCGGAACTCGTCGCCCGAGTCGATGAGCGCCTTGGCGATCTTCTGCTGCACCGGGTTCGGATACGCCGAGTTGTCCACGTTCTTGTTCGGCGAGAGATAGCCGCCCAGCTTCGCCTGGATCGTCGCCGCGTCCGGGGAGGCCAGGAAGGTGGCCAGCGCCTGCGCCGCCTTGGAGTCCTTGAGGATCACCGCCGCGTCGCCGCCGGAGACCACGGGTGGGCTGTCGCCCACGGCCGGGAAGGGGAACACCTTCGCGTCCGTGCCGACCTTCGCGCCCGCGGTGCCGATGTTGACCTGCGCGAAGTCGCCCTCGTAGACCATGCCCGCCTTGGGCTGGTCACCGCCGGTGAAGGTCTGCGTCACCGAGGCCGGGAAGTCCGTCTGCAGCGCGCCCTTCGCACCGCCGGCGACATAGTCCTTCTTGCCCCAGACCTGGGCCAGCGTGGTCAGGGCGTCTTTCACGGACGGGTCCGTCCACTTGATCTCGTGCTGCGCGAGCTGGTCGTACTTCTCCGGGCCCGCCTGGGAGAGGTAGATGTTCTCGAACCAGTCGGTGAGGGTCCAGCCCTCGGCGCCGCCGACGGAGAACGGGGTGACACCGGAGTCGTAGATGGTCTGGGCGGTGGTGAGCAACTCGTCCCAGGTCTTCGGTTCCGTGGCCCCCGCGTTCTCGAAGACCTGCGTGTTGTACCAGATCAGGGACTTGTTGGCGGCCTTGTAGTAGACGCCGTACTGCTCGCCGCCGACCTTGCCGATGTCCTGCCAGCCCTGCGAGTAGTTCTTGGCCAGCTCGGCCTTGGCCTCGGCGCCCAGCGGCTTGGCCCACTTCTTGTCCACGGCCTGCTTGATCGCGCCGGGCTGCGGGAGCAGCGCGATGTCCGGCGGCTGGCCGCCCGCGATCTTCGAGCCCAGGAAGTTGACGATCGGGTCCTGCGCGGGCACGAAGGAGACCTTGGCGCCGGTGCGCTTCTCGAACTCCGCGAGAACCTTCTTGAAGTTGTCCTGCTCCGCGCCGCTCCAGACGGCGGCGACCTCGAGGCTTTCGCCGTTCAGCTTGGGGAGGGTCACGGTGGTGCCCGTCTCCTTGCCGCCGCCGGCCTGCTCGTTTCCGTTGTCGTCGTCTCCACCGCAGGCGGTGAGCGTGAGTGCGAGTGCTCCCGCGAGGACGGTGGCTGCGGTTTTCACGGCCGTGTGTTTCCGGATGGTGCTGTGCGTGCTGCGCATGACTGCCCCGTTCTTCGTTCCTCGTCGAACGTCCGAACGCTGTCCCGTGCGGTCTGGTCTACGCCGGGTGGTGGGGGTCGGCAAGAGTGCGTTCGGTGTCAAGTGGGTGATCGTGACCGCGTCGTGACCAAGAGTGGTGGTGGGGACGGTTGATTGACGGGTGCGGGTCGGTGGGGGCTGGTCGCGCAGTTCCCCGCGCCCCTTGGGTTGGACCAGTCACCCCTCGTCAATTTGCGCCCTACCCCCTACAACAGCGACGGCACCGCCACCGCCGATACCTCCCGGGCTGCCCGTTCCAGCGCGCTTGCCAGGAGCGCCAGGTCCGTCGGGCCGTTTCCCAGCTCCCGTACGGGGCGCCGGGTCGGAGGGTCGCCCATGCGTTCCCACTCCAGGGGTATGACGGTCGGCCGCAGGGTTGCCGTACGGGGGATGCGGCCCGTGACCCGTCCGCCCTGGAAGGGCGTCACCCGGCCGTCGTCGCAGGTCAACCGCCCGCGCCCCGGTGCCGGCTCGTCCGGTCCCGGCGCCGGTGGGTCCAGGGTGACCCGCAGAGTCGCCCGTTGTGCCGGTTCCGTCTGGGCCGTACGGCCGCCGATACCCGCCGCAGCGACCAGGTGCACGCCCAGCCGCTCGCCCTCACGGGCCACGGCCTCCAGTGCCCGCATCACGGACCCGGCGGCGGGCCGGCCGGGTGAACCGAGCGCGGGCGACACCAGGGCGTCCAGGTCGTCGACGACCACGACGAGCCGCGGCAACGGCGATATCGCCTCCGCCCGCTGACGCGCCGCCCCCGGCCGCAACCGCAGCGTCGAACTGGACGGCGCGTCGAGATCCCCGGCACCGGCTACGCCCGCTCCCGCACCCGCTCCTGCCGAGCGCTGGGCGACCATACGGCCGGACACCTCCCGCCCCCTGTGCCACTCGGCGAAGTCAGCCCGCCCCAGCAGCTCGGCCCGCCGCTTGAGCTCGGCACTCAGCGACTGCGCGAACTCCCGCATGCGGACTGGGTCGTTGGCGGCGAGATGGGTGGTCACATGCGGTACGTCCGTACAGACGCGCAAGCCCTCGCCGTGGCCGTTGCCCGCGCTCACGCTGTCCCGGCCGTCGATCAACACGACGCTCAGCCGGTCCGGCCGCTCGGCGGCGGCCAGCGACGCGACCACGGCCCGCAGCAGCTCCGTACGCCCGCTGCCGTGCGGCCCCTCGATCAGCAGATGCGGCCCATCGGCGACCAGGTCCGCGCACACCGGCCCGCGCGGCCCGGCCCCGAGCACGGCAAGCGCCCGCCCGCCGAGCGCCTCCGCGTCGTCGGCCGCGTCCGCCCACCGCGCCATCAGAGACGCCGGAGTGGCCCGGGCCAGCCCCAACTCGTCCAGCAATCGGGCCACTTGGGGCAACGGCGCCGACACCCTGCCCTGCCGCTCACCCCCGGCACCGTCCGTCCTGAGCGGCGCCAGTGCCCGCGCGAACCGCTCCGCCCAGGCGAGCGAGACGGCGTCCACCGCGGCGACCGTGCCGTGTCCGACGGGGCCGGGCCGCGTGGCGCCCGCCCCCGCGACCCGCAACAGCCGCAGCGCCGTTGCCACATCACCGCTGAGCAGCGCCACGGCCCCGCACTCCCGGAACGCCGGGGACGCCGCGCATGCCGCCTCGTACGTCTCCGTCACCGGCGACGCGGGCGAGGCAGGCGCGGTCTCGGCCAGGCAGACCACATGAATGCCGACCCGCGGCCCCTCCGACGCCAGCCGCGCCACCGCCTCCCGCACATCGGCGCCACCGGGGTCCCCGTCCACGATGACCACGGTGTACGGCCCCGGGAATCCGCCCTTGTCGGGTACGGCTTCGTCGGCGGCCGCGGCCCAGGAGGGCCGGTGGACTGCGCCGCGGATCGGCTCCTCGGTGGCGTGGTCGGGGTGGGCCGCGGGGGTGTCGTAGGAGGCTTTGAGGGTGGGGTTGTCAGGGTGCGTCGGGCCGGTGCCGGAGGTGGACGTGCCCGGCAGAGTGACCGTGGCGGTTCCCTCTGCGGTCGGGGGCGTCGGCCCGCCTGTTGTCCGTGCGGAGGTAAGGCCGTGGGCCGTGGCCCCCGGGCCGCTGCGCAGCTCCGCCAGGTGGTCCTCCATGCGGCGGAGGAGTTCGTCTACGCGGGCGGTGGCCTGTTCGCGGTCGTAGGCGAGGAGGAGTCGGCAGTCTTGCCCGTGGCCCGGGCGGAGGTGGGGGAGCCAGCCGAGCCAGGACCACTCGGCGGTGCGCTCCGGCAGCGGGCGGGAGCGGTCCGCGCTGATCAGGACGACTTCCAGAGTGGAGGGGGAGTGCAGCGCGGTGAGCTGGGCCACGACCGCGCGGGCCAGCCCGGCGAGCCGCGCGCGCGGGCCGGCCAGCCCCAGCGCCCCGACCTCACGCAGATCGGTGGTCACGGGTACGGCGGGCAGCAGGCCGGAGCCGTCGGGTGCCGCCCGGTCTGCCGTGCCCAGCCGGACGGTGAGCGCCTCCGGGTGACCCGGGCCGCGCTCCCACAGCCGAGGGCCGGGGCCCAGCGCCGTCAGCAGCAGGGCCGCCGGGTCCGGCCAGGTCTCCGGCAGCTGGGGGACGGGCACCAGGGGCTCCGCCGCCACACCGGCTACGTCCGCGTCGTACGCCTCGCGCCCGGCCGCCGCCCCCTGCTCGGTGCGACCCCCGGCCAACCGCCGCGCCCACGCCGTCAGCCCTCCGCGCTTCCGCACGCCCTGCGGCACATCGGTCCCCCGGAGGGGAGTCCCTTTCCGCCGGCTCCTCCCGTCGGCAGGGTGGGCCGACGCCTCCGCATCAGAGGCCCGGTCACCGAGCCTGCCGTGCACCGCTCCACCGCCGCCCCGCCCAACGCCGTCGGCCTCCGTACGGGGATCAGGGCCGCCGAGTGAGCGCCCTGCCGTCGCGCCGGAGCCCGCGTCGCTGTGCCGGCCGCCAGTCGTCGTACCGAAATCCGGGCTGCCCGCGGAGCGCCCCGCCGCACCGGAGTGGGAGCCGCCGAACGTGTCGTCGCCCGCGGCCGCACCGGGAGCGGTACCGCCAAGGGTGCTCTCGCCCCCCGCACCGGAACCGCGGTCCGGGTACGCCCCGTGAGTTGCGGTGCCGGGGACCCCGTCGGCGGGTCCGCCACCGGCTGCCGTACGGAAGGCGCCGCTGTCGCGCCCGCTCCCAGCCGCCGCACCGGGGTCCATGTCGCCGAGCCTGCCCGCGGCCCTCGCACCAGGGCCCCGGTCCGGTTGCGTCCCGTGAGTTGCGGTGCCGGGGACCCCGTCGGCGGGTCCGCCACCGGCTGCCGTACGGAAGGCGCCGCTGTCGCGCCCGCTCCCAGCCGCCGCACCGGGGTCCATGTCGCCGAGCCTGCCCGCGGCCCTCGCGCCAGGGCCCCGGTCCGGTTGCGTCCCGTGAGTTGCGGTGCCGGGGACCCCGTCGGCGGGTCCGCCTCTGGCTGCCGTACGGAAGGAGCCGCTGTCGCGCCCGCCACCGACCGCCGCACCGTATGTGTCATCGTCGCGCCCGCTGCTCCCGGCCGCCGCATCGTAAGCGCCACCCCCGCGGCCACCGCCCCCCGCCGCACCGTGAGCGCCACCCCCGCCCCCACTGCCCCCCGCCGCCCCGAAGCCGCCACCGTCCGCCGACGCCCCGCCGGACGTCACGCCCGGTCCGGCCACCCCGAACCGGCCGCCATGGGTGTCGCCCCCACCCTCGCGCCCCCGCCCCCGCGAAGCCGAGCCGCCTGCCGTGTTCGCGTCCGTGGCCGTCGCCGTCCTCCGGCGCTCGATGTGCGGTGCCCCGCCCTGCTCCGGTACCACCGCTGCTTCACCTGGGCTCTGCCGGCTCTGCCCCTGTGCCGCCCATGCCCCCGTCCCGTACGAGTGAGACGTGGCCCCTGCCGCGCGCGGGTCCTCGGTGTCATCGGCGGGCACCCGGACGTGGCCTTCCCCGTCGGGTGCCGTCGGGAGGCGGGGGCCGGGGCCGCCGGCCGGGGCGAGGCGGAGGGCGGACTCGCCGATGCGGAGGAGGGCGCCCGGGGTGAAGCGGACCGGGCGGGTGGTCACGGGCGCGCCGTCCAGCGTCGTGCCGTTGGTGGAGCCGAGGTCGGCGACCGTGACCCGGCCGTCGGCGGCGACGGTGACCGCGCAGTGGAGGCGGGAGACGTCCGGGTCGTCCAGGGCGACGTCGGCGTCGGCGGAGCGGCCGATGTGGATCTGGCCGCCGTGAAGGAGGTGGACGCCGCCCGCGTCCGGGCCCGCGACGATGTCCAGGCGGGTCGGGGCGTCGTCGACCTCGGGGTGCGGTTCGGGCTCGGCCGGGGCGCCCAGGGACAGCACGGCGCCGTCGATCAGCGGGGGCTCGCCCAGCGTGGAGCGCCGGTCGTCGAGCCGCTCCGCGCCGGCGAACAGCACGGCCGGGCCGTCGCTGCCGGAGACCGCGGAGGCGAGCGCCGACGCGACCGCGGACAGAGCCGTGCCCGCGGGGGCCGTGATCAGTACGTCGCAGCTCGCGGCACGGCCGGGCGCGGGCGCCCCCAGGGGGTCTACGACGGTCAGCCGGATCTGCATCGCCGTCAGCGGTCCCTTCTGCACGGGCGCGGCGCGGGCTTCCCCACCCCACACGAGCACGTCGGCCAGTACTGGAAGCATCCTCGCACCCGCCACTGACAACGCGCCCCCCGCCGGGTGCCAAGTGATCTTGATTGGTCGGCTCTGCCCGCAAAAGTGCCTGACCAATACCCCACCGTTGATCGTTCGGTAGCGGATTGAGATCGGTCACGTCCGGGTCCGGCAACCGGCGGACCGGGTCGAGCGTCTTTCCTTCGAACAAGTTCGGGAAGGCGTACGTAAACGGAACGGAAAGCGGAACTGAGCGAGCACAGGAAGACGGCAGCCCGGTGCCGGGCGCGGCGGCACTACAGTGGGTCGGAAACGCAGGCAAGCAGCAGGGAGCACATGACGTGCGGCCGGTAGGCAGCAAGTACCTGCTCGAGGAGCCGCTCGGACGCGGCGCCACGGGCACCGTCTGGCGAGCCCGTCAGCGGGAGACCGCGGGCGCCGAGGCGGCCGTGGCAGGCCAGCCCGGCGAGACCGTCGCGATCAAGGTCCTCAAGGAAGAGCTCGCAAGCGATCCCGACATCGTGATGCGCTTCCTGAGAGAGCGGTCCGTCCTGCTCCGGCTCACCCACCCGAACATCGTCCGGGTCCGTGACCTGGTCGTCGAGGGCGATCTGCTGGCCCTGGTCATGGATCTGATCGACGGCCCCGACCTCCATCGCTACCTGCGCGAGAGCGGCCCCCTCACCCCCGTCGGCGCCTCCCTGCTCACCGCGCAGATCGCCGACGCGCTCGCCGCCAGCCACGCCGACGGCGTCGTCCACCGCGACCTGAAGCCGGCCAACGTCCTGCTCGCCCAGCAGGGCGGCCAGATGCACCCGATGCTGACCGACTTCGGCATCGCGCGCCTCGCCGACTCCCCGGGCCTGACCCGCACCCAGGAGTTCGTCGGCACGCCCGCGTATGTCGCGCCCGAGTCCGCCGAGGGCCGCCCGCAGACCTCCGCCGTCGACATCTACGGCGCCGGAATCCTGCTGTACGAGCTGGTCACCGGCCGTCCGCCGTTCGCCGGCAGCTCGGCGCTCGAAGTCCTGCACCAGCATCTGAGCGCCGAACCGCGCCGCCCCTCCACCGTCCCCGACGCGCTGTGGACGGTCATCGAGCGCTGTATGCGCAAGAACCCGGACCAGCGGCCCAGCGCCGAGAACCTCGCCCGCGGCCTGCGTGTCGTCGCCGAGGGCATCGGGGTGCACGCGAACTCCGCGCAGATCGCCGCCGCCGAGAACGTCGGTGCGCTCCTCGCCCCCGACCCGGCGCCCGCGACCGTACCCGGATCGGGTATCCCAGGTTCCGCCGATCCCACGCAGGTGCTGCCGCACGGGAACTACGACCCGAACGCCGCGACCAGCGTCATGCCGCACACCAGCGGCCCGGCCGGCGCCGCTGACCCCACCGCCGTACTGCCGAACCGCGGCGCGGCGGATCCGACCGCCGTCATGCCGCCGGTGCCGCAGGGGCAGCCGGGGCAGCAGCCCGGGCGGCCCGACGACCCGCACCCCTGGCAGAACCAGATGCGGGCGGCCCGCGACCGCAACGAGCAGACGCAGGTCCAGCACCTCGACCCCAACCAGGACCCCCTGCGCCGCCGGCCCCAGCGGCAGGTCGCCCGGCCGCAGCAGCCACCGCCGCAGCCTCAGCAGCAGCAGCAGCCGTCGCGCCGACAGCAGCGGCGGCAGCAGCAGCCGCAGCAGGGTTACGGCTATCCGCCGCAGCAACAGCCGCAGCAGTACGCCCCTCAGCAGCCTCAGCGGTACGCGCCGCCCCAGCAGCCGCAGCAGCCCCAGCGCGAGCCCCGGCAGCCGCGGCAGCGCAGCGCCAACCGGATGAGGATCCCCGGTCTCGGCTGTCTGAAGGGGTGCCTGTTCTCGATCGTCATCCTGTTCGTCGCGGGGTGGCTGGTCTGGGAGCTGAGCCCCTTGCAGGAGTGGATCGGCACGGGCAAGAGCTACTGGGACCAGATCGGCGACATGTTCAGCACGGTCTCCGGGTGGGTCGAGGACCTGGGCGGCGGGAGTTCCGGCACCAACTGACGTCGCCTTCGCGGTGTTCGTGGCGACGGGGTTGGTGATTTGTCGACACCTGGCGGGTGATTTCCGCCTCCGCGGTGAAGGTTGGCTCGTCGGACGCGTAGTTTTAGCGACTAACACGCGTCCGTAGGAGCAGCCTTGGCACGGAAGATCGGCAGCCGGTACACCGCCCACCAGATCCTGGGGCGGGGCAGCGCCGGCACGGTGTGGCTGGGCGAGGGGCCGGAAGGGCCCGTCGCCATCAAGCTGCTGCGCGAGGACCTCGCGTCCGACCAGGAGCTCGTCGGACGCTTCGTGCAGGAGCGCACGGCACTGCTCGGCCTCGAGCACCCGAACGTCGTGTCCGTGCGCGACCTGGTGGTCGACGGAAACGATCTCGCGCTGGTCATGGATCTCGTACGAGGCACCGATCTGCGCACCCGGCTGGACCGCGACCGGCGGCTGGCCCCCGAGGCCGCCGTCGCGATCGTCGCGGACGTCGCGGACGGGCTGGCGGCCGCGCATGCCGCCGGGGTCGTGCACCGGGACGTCAAGCCGGAGAACGTGCTGCTCGACATGCAGGGCCCGCTCGGGCCCGGGAGTTCGCACCGGGCGCTGCTGACCGACTTCGGTGTGGCGAAACTCATCGACTCGCCGCGGCGGACCCGGGCGACGAAGATCATCGGTACGCCGGACTATCTCGCGCCGGAGATCGTCGAGGGGCTGCCGCCGCGGGCGTCGGTCGACATCTACGCGCTGGCGACCGTGCTGTACGAGTTGCTGGCCGGCTTCACGCCCTTCGGTGGCGGGCATCCCGGGGCGGTGCTGCGCCGCCATGTCACGGAGACGGTGGTCCCTCTTCCCGGCATCCCCGACGAACTGTGGCAGTTGCTCGTCCAGTGCCTCGCCAAGGCGCCGGCCTCGCGGCTGCGGGCCTCCGAGATGGGGGCGCGGCTGCGGGAGCTGTTGCCTCTGATGGCCGGGATGCCGCCGCTGGATGTGGACGAGCCGGATGCGGACGCCCAGGCGGCGGAGGAAGCGGAGGAGGCCGTCGGGACGGGGGCGTCGGCCGCCGAGCGGGGGGAGCGGGTGCGGCGGCGGGGGGCGGTGCCGCTGGTGCCGGGGGCGAAGCCGGCCGACTCCAATCGGGACACGCATACGTCGATGAGGGTGCCGGGGCCGGATGAGCTGGCCGGGGGTGCGCGGGGGACGGCGCGGGTGCCGCGGGCGGCGGGGGCGCCTCGGCCGGGGTCCGCGCGGCATCGGGCTGTCACTCGGCGGCGGAGGGTGGCGGTGGGGGTGGCTGCGGTGGTGTTGGTGGTGGCTGCGGGGGTGGGGGCGTGGCTGGCGACGTCGGGGGACGATGCGGACGCGACTCCCCAGGACACGAACAACTCGGCGCCGGCCACGCCCTGAGTGTTCTTCGCCCCCGCCGCCCCTACCCGTCCCATCCTGAAGGGGCTCCGCCCCTTCGACCCCGCCAGGGGGCTGCGCCCCCTGCACCCCCCGCGGGGCTCCGCCCCTGCACCCCACCGGGGCTTCGCCCCTGGACCCCGGCGGGGCTTCGCCCGTGGACCCCGGCGGGGCTTCGCCCGTGGACCCCGGCGGGGCTTCGCCCGTGGACCCCGGCGGGGCTTCGCCCGTGGACCCCGGCGGGGCTTCGCCCGTGGACCCCGGCGGGGCTTCGCCCGTGGACCCCGGCGGGGCTTCGCCCGTGGACCCCAGCGGGGCTTCGCCCTTGCACCCCACCGGGGCTTCGCCCCTGGACCCCGGCGGGGCTTCGCCCCTGGACCCCGGCGGGGGTTCGCCCGTGGACCCCGGCGGGGCTGCGCCCTTGCGCCCCACCGGGGCTTCGCCCCGCACCCCATCGGCCTGCGGCCTCGTGCTCAAACGCCGGACGGGCTGAATTGTGCTTACCGGGGTGCCAACGCTGGGGCACGGATAAGTGGCGGTGACCCGGCGTTCCTCGGTTGGCGGAGCCGTTACGCTGGGGGTGTGGCAGTCGTCGATGTATCCGAAGAGCTCAAGTCCCTCTCCTCGACCATGGAGTCGATCGAGGCCGTTCTGGACCTCGACAAGCTGAGGGCAGACATCGCCGTGCTCGAGGAGCAGGCGGCCGCGCCGTCCCTGTGGGACAACCCGGACGAGGCGCAGAAGATCACCAGCAAGCTCTCCCACCTTCAGGCGGAGGTGAGGAAGGCCGAGGCCCTCCGCGGTCGCATTGACGACCTCGCCGTTCTCTTCGAGATGGCCGAGGAGGAGGACGACCCGGACACCCGCGCCGAGGCCGACGCCGAGCTCATCGCCGTCAAGAAGGCCCTCGACGAGATGGAAGTGCGGACGCTCCTCAGCGGCGAGTACGACTCCCGGGAAGCGCTCGTCAACATCCGCGCCGAGGCCGGTGGCGTCGACGCCGCCGACTTCGCCGAGAAGCTCCAGCGGATGTACCTGCGGTGGGCCGAGCAGCACGGCTACAAGACCGAGGTGTACG
Organism: Streptomyces sp. NBC_00457; assembly: GCF_036014015.1. NCBI lineage: Bacteria > Bacillati > Actinomycetota > Actinomycetes > Kitasatosporales > Streptomycetaceae > Streptomyces > Streptomyces sp. NBC_00457. The sequence goes on from NZ_CP107905.1 coordinate 6,605,090, forward strand.
AGACGTCGTACGCCGAAGAGGCCGGCATCAAGTCGACCACCTTCGCCGTGCAGTCGCCGTACGCCTACGGGACCCTCTCCGTCGAGCAGGGCACGCACCGGCTGGTGCGGATCTCGCCCTACGACAACCAGGGGCGCCGGCAGACCTCCTTCGCGGGCGTGGAGATCCTCCCCGTGGTCGAGCAGACCGACCACATCGAGATCGACGAGTCCGAGCTGCGCGTGGACGTGTACCGGTCGTCCGGGCCCGGTGGTCAGGGTGTCAACACCACTGACTCCGCGGTGCGGCTCACCCACCTCCCCACCGGCATCGTCGTCTCCTGTCAGAACGAGCGGTCGCAGATCCAGAACAAGGCGAGCGCCATGAACGTGCTCCAGGCCAAGCTGCTGGAGCGGCGCCGCCAGGAGGAACAGGCCGCGATGGACGCGCTCAAGGGCGACGGCGGCAACTCCTGGGGCAACCAGATGCGTTCGTACGTCCTGCACCCGTACCAGATGGTCAAGGACCTGCGCACCGAGTTCGAAGTCGGCAACCCCGAGGCCGTGTTCAACGGCGAGATCGACGGGTTCCTCGAGGCCGGAATTCGCTGGCGCAAGCAGCAAGAGAAGTAACTTTGTCGACAAGGCAACTGCCGCCACCTCGGCGGCAGTTGCCTTTTGCGTGCCTGCATGTCCAGGTTTTACATCACACTCACAGACTCCAACCCATCGCATAGTCGCCGCAATTGGACATCGCGTATGTAAACGGCCTTGACGTTGCTTTGAAAAATGGGAAGGGTAAAGCGTGGCATGCGTATCTCCGGGGCGCATGTGAACCGGGGGGCCGTGAGTTCAGCTATCCCGTCGATCACAGCCCCGAGCGCCGCCTCAATGACGATCAGCTACTGGGGGTAGCAACCAGATGACCAACAAGACGCGCATCCGCGTCGCGCGCCTCGCAGCCGCGACCGTGATCGCCGCCGGTGCTTCGCTGACCGCTGCGGGCGCCGCTTCGGCTGCGGAGGAGCCCGGGGACGACTGCATCCTCGGCATCCTGTGTGGCGACGAGTCTCCCTCGCCGGAGCCGGAGCCGACGGTCCCGACGGGCCTGCCGACCGATGCGCCCACCGGCCTTCCGACGGACCTTCCTCCGGAGCCGACCCTGGAGCCGAGCGAGCCGCCGGAGGAGCCCGAGCCCACCGAGCCGCCGGCCTCCGACGACCCGTCCGACCCGGGTAACGGCAACGGAAATGGCAACGGGAACGGGAACGCCGGCGGTGGCGGCAACAACGCCGACCCCGACGGTGGCTCCTCGGCGCAGCAGGAGGGCTCGTCCTCCCTCACCGACACCGGCTCTGAGGCCGCCGCGACCGACACCAATGCCCAGGGCAACGGTGACGAGCTCGCCGAGACCGGTGCCGCTCAGACCACGTTCCTGCTGATCGGTGCCGCGACGATGATCGCCGGTGGCATCGGCTTCCGCGTTCTGCCGCGCCTCATGGGCGGCCGTGGCGGTGCGGCTGCCTGACGGTAGCCGCAGTCATACGGAACGTATGCGCTGTGAGTGATGAAGGGCCCGGAGCGGTGTCGCTCCGGGCCCTTCACATGCCTTGTGTGCCTTGTGGGGTGCGGGTCCGAGGCCGCTCTAGGCGGTCTGGTGCGCCAGCAGTGCCACGGCCGCGATCAGTATCGCCAGCAGGGCGATCAGCGTCATCGGGTTGAGCCCCGCGAAGGGGTTCTCCTGCTGCAGTCGCTGGCGGTTCGCCCGGCAGACCGGGCAGCGGCCCTCGTTCACGGGCGCCGCGCAGTTCGCGCACACCAGCCGGTCGTACGTCATGCGCCTCGCCTCCTCGCCAGCGGTTCCACCCCTAGAACGCCCTCGCGTACGAGAACGTTCCCCTCTCCACCATGCCAGGTTCCTCCGGAAGGTGCGCGGGTCGCTCTCAGAGGGGTGGTTGGCCATTATCTCGCGGCTGCGGGTTGGGTGTGGCTTGTCGCGCAGTTCCCCGCGCCCCTTTGGGGCGCTCACAAAACCGCACAAGCCTCGCGCATCCCCTCTCGTGACTGCGCTCATGCTCCCCGTTCGCGTATGGTCACGCTCATCTACCCCCGGCTAACCGTGGTGCATCCGTGATCCGATTCGACAACGTCTCCAAGGTCTACCCCAAGCAGACCCGCCCCGCACTCAGGGATGTGTCCCTGGAAGTGGAGAAGGGCGAGTTCGTGTTCCTGGTGGGGTCCTCCGGCTCCGGAAAGTCCACCTTCCTGCGGCTGATCCTCCGCGAGGAGCGGTGCAGCCACGGTCAGGTGCACGTCCTGGGCAAGGACCTCGCGCGCCTCTCCAACTGGAAGGTGCCGCAGATGCGCCGCCAGTTGGGGACGGTGTTCCAGGACTTCCGCCTCCTGCCGAACAAGACGGTCGCCGAGAACGTGGCCTTCGCGCAGGAAGTGATCGGCAAGTCCCGCGGTGAGATCCGCAAGTCCGTGCCGCAGGTGCTCGACCTGGTCGGGCTTGGCGGCAAAGAGGACCGGATGCCCGGTGAGCTGTCCGGTGGTGAGCAGCAGCGCGTGGCGATCGCGCGGGCCTTCGTCAACCGGCCCAAGCTGCTGATCGCGGACGAGCCCACCGGCAACCTCGACCCGCAGACCTCCGTCGGCATCATGAAGCTGCTCGACCGGATCAACCGGACCGGCACGACCGTGGTGATGGCGACGCACGACCAGAACATCGTGGACCAGATGCGCAAGCGCGTCATCGAGCTGGAGAAGGGCCGCCTCGTCCGCGACCAGGCACGCGGCGTCTACGGCTACCAGCACTGACCCGCTCCCCCGTCCACGGAAAGGCCTGAAAGAGACGCCATGCGCGCCCAGTTCGTTCTGTCCGAGATCGGTGTCGGTCTCCGCCGCAATCTGACGATGACCTTCGCTGTCATCGTCTCCGTCGCCCTGTCCCTCGCCCTGTTCGGCGGGTCGCTGCTGATGAGCGATCAGGTCAACACGATGAAGGGCTACTGGTACGACAAGGTCAACGTCTCGGTCTTCCTCTGCAACAAGAGCGACGCCGAGTCCGACCCCAACTGCGCCAAGGGCGCGGTCACCAAGGACCAGAAGGACCAGATCCTCGGCGATCTGAAGAAGATGTCCGTGGTCGACACGGTCACCTACGAGTCGCAGGACGCGGCGTACAAGCACTACAAGGAGCAGTTCGGCGACTCCCCGCTGGCCAGCTCGCTCACGCCGGACCAGATGCAGGAGTCGTACCGGATCAAGCTGAAGGACCCGGAGAAGTACCAGGTCATCGCGACCGCCTTCGACGGGCGGGACGGCGTGCAGTCCGTGCAGGACCAGAAGGGGATCCTGGACAACCTCTTCGGACTGCTCAACGGCATGAACTGGGCGGCGCGGGCCGTGATGGCGCTGATGCTGGTCGTGGCGCTGATGCTGATCGTCAACACCGTGCGCGTCTCGGCGTTCAGCCGGCGCCGCGAGACCGGCATCATGCGGCTCGTCGGCGCCTCCGGCTTCTACATCCAGGCGCCGTTCATCATGGAGGCCGCCGTCGCCGGGCTGATCGGCGGCGGGGTCGCGTGCGGGTTCCTGGTGGTCGCGCGGTACTTCATCATCGACCACGGCTTGGCCCTGTCCGAGAAGCTGAATCTGATCAACTTCATCGGCTGGGACGCCGTCCTGACGAAGCTGCCGCTCATCCTCGCGACGAGCCTGCTGATGCCCGCGTTGGCCGCGTTCTTCGCGCTGCGCAAGTACCTGAAGGTGTGACGCACGCCAAGAGGGCCGTACGGTCAACCGGCCGTGCGGCCCTTCGCGTTGTCCTAGACTCACCGGCATGTCAGGCCGTGACCTGTTCTGTCAGCCCCGCCGCTTCGGCCGCGGGGCCGCCCTGACATTGGTGTTCGCGAGTGTGCTGGTCGCCGGTGCCGCGACCGGCTCCCTGCCCGGACCTGACCGGAAGACCACGCCGGGCACGTCCCGTTCGTCCGCCTCCGCCGCCCGGCCCCAGGAGGTCACCGAGGCCGCCGCAGAGGCGATGGCCGTCGGCAAGTCCCCGATGGAGGCCGCCGAACGCGCGGTGAGCCGCAGCGGCGACCGCTGGGACGCCGTCTACTCGCCGGGCGAGTTCGAGGAGTTCGAGGAGTCCCTCGACGGCGAGTACACCGGCGTCGGGCTGTGGACGCGCGGCGTGCGGGACGGCCGTATCGAGGTGACCAAGGTGAGCGCCGGGTCGCCCGCGGCCACCGCCGGGATCCGCGCCGGGGACCGGCTGCGTTCCGTCGACGGCGCGCGCGTCGAGGGGCGGCCCGTCACCGAGGTGGTCTCCTTACTGCGCGGTGACGCGACCGACGCCGCCGCCGGTACGACCGTCCGGCTCGGCCTGGAACGCGGCACGCACGCGTGGAGCCTCACTCTGCGCCGGGCCCGTCTGTCCACGGACTCGGTCACCGTCCGGAATCTCGCCGACCGGGTCACCGTCATCACCATCGACGCGTTCACCAAGGGCTCGGGCGACGTGGTCCGCGACGCCGTACGGCAGGCCCCCGCCGACACCGGGATCGTCCTCGACCTGCGCGGCAACTCCGGCGGATTCGTCACCGAGGCCGTCACCGCCGCCTCCGCCTTCCTCGACGGCGGCCTCGTCGCCACGTACGACGTCGACGGCACCGAGCACGCCCTGCACGCCGAGGCCGGCGGCGACACCACCAGACCCCTGGTCGCGCTCGTCGACGGCGGCACGATGAGCGCGGCCGAGCTGCTCACCGGCGCCCTGCAGGACCGCGGTCGCGCGGTCGTCGTGGGCTCCCGCACCTTCGGCAAGGGGTCCGTGCAGATGCCGACCCGGCTGCCCGACGGCTCCGTCGCCGAGCTGACCGTCGGGCACTACCGCACGCCGTCCGGCCGCGGCGTCGACGGCAAGGGCATCACGCCCGACCTCGAGGCCGACACCGGGGCGCTGAAGCAGGCGGAGACGGTGCTGAGCGGGCTCGGGGACGCTTCGTAATCGCCTTTCCCTCGGACCCCCTTGTAGTGCGAAAATGGCCAGCACTATGAGCAAGGGAATGTACGTACCCAAGGAGTCCCAGCCCAAGCAGGGCGGCGCTGCCGCCGCGAAGGCCAGGGACGGCGAGAAGGGCGGCAAGCGCAAGATCGTCGCCCAGAACAAGAAGGCCCGCCACGACTACGCGATCATCGACACCTTTGAGGCCGGTCTCGTCCTCATGGGGACCGAGGTCAAGTCGCTGCGTGAGGGGCGGACGTCGCTGACCGACGGCTTCGTCCAGATCGACCAGGGCGAGGCGTGGCTGCACAACGCCCACATCCCCGAGTATCACCAGGGCAGCTGGACCAACCACTCCGCGCGCCGCAAGCGCAAGCTCCTCCTGCACCGTGAGGAGATCGACAAGCTGGAGGCGAAGTCCCAGGAGACGGGTCACACCATCGTGCCCCTCGCCCTGTACTTCAAGGACGGCCGCGCGAAGGCCGAGATCGCCCTCGCTCGAGGCAAGAAGGAGTACGACAAGCGCCAGACCCTGCGGGAGAAGCAGGACCGGCGGGAGTCGGAGCGGGCGATCGCGGCGGCGAAGCGGCGGCAGCGGAGCGCCTGACGGGGCGGGAATACGGTGGCATCGACGTGCGTTGGTCACGTACGATGGGCACAGCCCCGCTGGTAACGGGGCGCACCTTGAAAAATCAACATGGGGATGATCGGTTTCGACAGCGGCTGTCGAAGCAGGGGAAGCGTGTCGAGGAAGCGGCAATGATCTCGTAAACCATATGTCGCAACCAATAATCGCCAATACCAAGAGCGATTCCCGCGCCTTCGCCCTCGCTGCCTAATAAGCAGTGAGTGAAGGCCCATAAAGGGTGTCAGCCCGGGAGTGTTCCCGGCCCGGATCCTGGCATAATCTAGGGAACTAAACCATCGAGCCCGGTCACGGGGTTCGATGGGAAATCAAACAGTGACTGGGCCCGTCGGCGACTTGTTCGCGTGATCGCCGGGGCCGAGAAAATCGCAGCGAACTGCACACGGAGAAGCCCTGATTCTGCACCGTTGGACGCGGGTTCGATTCCCGCCATCTCCACGAAGTCGAAGGCGACGTGTGCCCGCGGACAGCGCGGGCCGCGTCGCCTTCGTCGTTATTGCGCGGCTGCGCCGCGCGAGCGGGGGCTTCGCCACCCGCACCCCCTTCCTCGAGGCCCGGCGGCACATGACGCCGGGCCCTAGTTGTGTTGTCCGGCGACATATCGGCCGGTGGTTCGCGGTTCTACCGTCCCGCTGCATGACACAGACCAGAGCCGCACGTCGTATCACTGTCCTGGCGACCCTGCTGGTCGCCCTTCTCGCCGGTTTGCTGACTCCGGGCAGAGCAGCTGCCGCCTCTCTCCAGGAGGTGACCGGGTTCGGGTCGAATCCGGGTGCGCTGAGGATGTTCCGGTACGTCCCTGACGGGCTGCCCGCCGGGCGGCCGGTCGTCGTCGCGATGCACGGGTGTACGCAGAACGCGTCCGGGTACGGCACCGGCAGCGGGTGGACGCAGCTCGCCGACCGGTGGGGCTTCTCGGTGGTGCTGCCGCAGCAGCAGAGCGCGAACAACGGCTCGTCCTGCTTCAACTGGTTCCAGAGCGGCGACATGGCGCGTGGCCAGGGCGAGACCGCGTCCGTCGCGCAGATGGTCGACCGGCAGCTCGCCGACGCCGGTGGGGACGGTTCGCGGGTGTATGTCACCGGGCTCTCCGCCGGGGGCGCGATGACCGCCGTGATGATGGCGGCGTACCCGGAGAAGTTCAAGGCGGGCGGGATCGTCGCCGGGCTGCCGTACGGCTGCGCGCAGGCCGCCGGGTCGCCGTACGTCTGCATGTACGTCGGCGCCACCCAGACCCCGGACCAGTGGGGCGACCGCGTCCGCGCCGCCCGCCCCGGGTACACCGGACCCTGGCCCACCCTGGTCGCCTTCCAGGGCACCGCCGACTACACCGTGAAGCCCGTCAACATGACCGACCTGGTGAAGCAGTGGGCCGATGTCCACGGGACCGACCAGTCCGCCGACGTCAGCGACACCGTCGCCGGATATCCGCACCAGGTCTTCCGGGACTCGGGCGGGAACACCGCCGTAGAGACCTACAGCATCACCGGCATGGGCCACGGGCAGCCCGTCGACCCCGGCAGCGGGGCCGAGCAGTGCGGGAGTGCCGGGGCGTACATCCTCGACGTCGACCTGTGCGCCGCGTACCGGATGGGGCGGGCCTGGGGGCTCGGTGGCTGAGGCGGTCTGTTGCCCGGTTCCGGTATCGGGAATGCTCCCTTGGCATGAGCACACCCGTGAGATGGTCCGGGAGACGTCTCAACTCCCGTAGAAGCGTATGGATCTGGGCCCTGGTGGCGGCGCTCGCCGCCGTCCTGGGGCCCGGCGCGCAGGCCGGTGCGGATTCCGATCGCACCGGTCTGCCGGAGGCCGTCGACACCATCCTGGGCGACGCCCGGATGGAGGGCGGGGTGGCGAGTGTCGTGATCGCCGATGCGGTGAGCGGTGAGTTGCTGTACCAGCATCTGCCCAGCACCCGGCTGATGCCGGCCTCCAACACCAAGCTGCCCACCTCGGCCGCCGCGATGGAGATCCTCGGCCCCGGGTACCGGTTCACCACGGATGTCCTGGCGGCCGGACGGCGGTCCGGGTCCGTGCTCCGGGGCGATCTGTATCTGCGCGGCACCGGCGACCCGACCCTGCTCGCCGCCGACTACGACCGCCTTGCCGCCCAGGTCGCCGCGGCCGGTGTCAAACGCGTCGACGGACGGCTGATCGCCGACGACACCCGGTTCGACGCCCAGCGGCTCGGCCGTTCCTGGGCAGCCGACGACGAGTCCTCGTACTACTCCGCGCAGATCAGCGCGCTGAGCGTGGCGCCGGACACCGACTACGACACCGGGAGCGTGATCGTCACGGTGACGCCGGGTGCGAAGGCGGGGGACGAGCCCGTCGTCGCCGTCACACCCGACACGGACTTTATCGACATCGACGTGCGCGCCACCACCGTCGCCGCCGGGGGCCCGAACGACCTGACCGTCGAGCGGGAGCACGGCACCAACGACATCGTCGTCAGCGGTACGACCCCCGTGGGCGGCTCCGGTGCCAAGGAGTGGATCACCGTGTGGGAGCCCACCGGATACGCCGCCGCCGTCTTCCGGGACGCGCTCGCGGATCACGGGGTCAAGGTCGCCGGGCCGACTCGGCTCGGGCGTCAAACGCCCGCATCCGCACGCGAGTTGGCCTCGCACGACTCCATGGCCCTCAAGGACCTGCTCGTCCCGTTCATGAAGCTCTCCAACAACATGCACGCCGAGATCCTCACCAAGGCCATGGCGTACGAGGTGTCGAAGCAGGGGAGCTGGAGTGCCGGGCTGGCCGCCGTCAGCGGATATCTCAAGGGCATCGGCGTCGACACCGGCAGGGTCCGTCAGGTCGACGGGTCGGGGCTGTCGCGGATGGACAACTTCCCCGCGGCACAGCTCGCCGAGCTCCTCCTCGCCGTACGTGCCGAGCCCTGGTACGCCGACTGGCTGCGCTCGCTGCCGGTCGCCTGCGATCCCGACCGGTTCGTCGGCGGCACCCTGCGCTCCCGGATGTGCGGTACGGCCGCCGCGCTCAACGCCCGCGCCAAGACGGGGTCGTTGACGGGGGCCTCGGCCCTGTCCGGGTATGTCACGGACGCCGGTGGACGCGAGCTGGTCTTCAGCATCGTCCTCAACAACTATCTGGCGTCCTCCGTGAAGCCGTTGGAGGACGCCATCGTGGTCACGCTCGCGAAGTCGACGGAAGAGGCCGCGACGGCGGTCCAGCCGAAGGCGACCCAGGGCACCGACGTCGAGTGCGCGTGGCGCAAGCCCGCCCGCTGCTGAGGCCGGGCCTGCGCCGGGTGCCCGTCAGCGCAGACTGAACGTCGCCAGGCGCAGGCCCTCTCCCTTCAGCACGAGATACACGTCCGTACGGCCCTTCGCCGCGCGCGCGAGATCGGCGGTCACCGTCTCGTAGTCGTACGGCGAAGGCGTCCCGTCCGTCACGGCCGTACCGACGAGTGTGCCGGTCGGGGAGCCGAGCCTGATCTCGACCGTGCCTGCCGCGCCCGCCACGCGTGCGGTGAACCTGGTGGCGCCCGACCGCAGTTGGGCGTCCCCGAACTTCAGCCACGCCCGGTCGGCCGCCGTGCCCACCGCCGTGCCGCGCGCCTTCGACTCGTCGACGAGACGCGTGCCGGCGTAGTCGTCGAAGTTCTCGGCGCGGGTCGTACGGGACAGGTCGCGCGCCGGGATCGTCTCCCCGGACACCTGCCACGTCGTACGGGCGCGGATGTCGGCGGAGGAGGCGCCGGCCAGGACGTCGTATGTGCCCTTCTCCACCACCCACTTGGAGCGGGTGACGTCCCAGTGCGCGAGGTCCTTGGGTGTCACCTTCAGCTTGACCGTCTTGGTCTCGCCGGGCTTCAGCGACACCCGCTGGAACGCCTTCAGCTGCTTCAGCGGCTGCTTGTCGCGGGAGGCGCGCTGGTGGACGTAGAGCTGGACGACCTCGTCGCCGGTGCGGCGGCCGGTGTTGGTGACGGTCAGGGCGTAGCCGCCGTCGGTCTTCTTCAGGGCGCCGTAGCGGAAGTTCGTGTAGGAGAGGCCGTGGCCGAAGGGGTAGAGGGCCCGGCCCTTGAAGTACTGGTAGGTGCGGTCGGACTTGATGATGTCGTAGTCGAGGATCGACGGGAGGTCCGCCTCGGAGCGGTACCAGGTCTGGGTGAGGCGGCCCGACGGGTTCGCGTCGCCGTACAGGAGGTCGGCGAGCGCGTTGCCCGTCTCCTGGCCCGCGTGGGACGTCCACAGCACGGCCGGGACCTCCTTCTGCAAGGCGCCGAGGGTGGTCGGGTAGCTGTTCTCGACGACCACGACCGTGTTCGGGTTGGCCTTGTGAACGGCCCTGACCAGGGCTTCCTGAGCCGGGGCGAGACCCATGTCGGTGCGGTCGTGGGCCTCGCGGCCGTTGATCGACGGGTTGGAGCCGATCACCACCACGGCCGTGTCCTTGCCCTTCACCGCGGCCACGGCCTCGTCGACGCCGCTGCGGACGACGTCCTTCGTGTAGTGCGCGGCGGCGTCCTTCGCCACCAGGCCCAGCGTGCCGTCCTCACCGGTCGGGCCGAGGTAGACCGGGTTGGACCACCAGGACTCCTCGGTCTCGTAGCCGGCGTAGCGGAGCAGATACGTGCCGTCCGTCTGTTCCTCCAGCTTGAACTGCTGCTGCACATACCAACCGTTCGGCTGCGTCTGGTCGTTGACGAAGTTCGACCAGTTGTAACCGACGTACTTGCCGTTGGCCGCGGAGCGCAGGGTCACCACGCCGCCGCCCCAGTCGAAGACGTCGAATTGTCCGGCCGTACTGGAGACTTCGGTCTCCTTCAGCGCCTCGCCGTCCGCGTCCGTGCCCGCGGTGATGTACTTCCCCGTCGCCGCGTTCTTCAGCGCGATCCGGTCGACGCCCTCGCTGCTGGTCACCTCGGTGGAAAGCTTCGCGGCGACGCCGTCGGCAGGCGTGACCGCGTAGGGGAGGGTGCCGGAATACCAGTCGGTGTAGAGGGTGTCGGCGAGCGGGCCGACGACGGCGACGTCCCTCTCGGACTTCTTCAAGGGCAGAGCCGCGTCATTCTTCAGCAGCACCGCGCCCTCGGTCGCCGCCTTGCGCGCCAGCTTCTGGTGGGCCGGGCTGTTGATCACGGACTTGTCGATCGAGCCGTACTTGCCGCCGCCCGGGTCGAACTCGCCGAGCCGGACCCGCACGGACAGGATGTGGGAGGCGGCCTCGTCGACGTCCGACTCCTCCAGCAGGCCCTGCTCCAGGGCCGAGTTGATCGCCGCGATCGTCACGCCCGAGTTCGTGTCGTTGTCCGTGAAGCTGTCGTTGCCGGCCTTGAGCGTCGCCGCGTCGCCCTCGGCGAGGGTCGGGTAGTACTGCTGGGAGCCGGGAATGTTGCCGGGCGCGAAGGCGTCGGTGACGTTCAGGAGGTCGTACGAGGTCCACTTCCGTACGACGTCGTTGAGGTCCGGATTCACGGTCGCCGGGCGGCCGTTGACCAGGTTGTACGAGGACATGACGCCTGTCGCCGCGTTCGCCTCTATCGCCGGTTTGAAGGCGGCCTCGTCGTACTCCTTCGCGACCCGTGGACGCAGGTCGGAGGAGGTGGTCGTGCGGTTCCACTCGTTGTTGTTCGCGAGGTAGTGCTTGATCGTGGGCGCCGTCTTGAGGTGGTCGGGGTCGCCGCCCGTCAGGCCCTCGCCGTACGCCGTCGACAGGGCGCCGGTCAGCTCGGGGTCCTCGCTGTAGCCCTCCTCGTTGCGGCCCCAGCGCGGGTCGCGGAGGAGGTTGACCACGGGAGCCCAGAGGTTGAGGCCCCAGCCGGCCGGGCGTTCCTGCTGGAAGCCGCGGGCCTCGTCGCCGACCGCCGAGCCGACCTGCTCCATCAGGGCCGGGTCCCAGGTCGAGGCCAGCCCGATGGCCTGCGGGAAGACGGTGGTCTCACCCAGCCAGGCGACGCCGTGCAGGGCCTCGGTACCGGTGCGGAAGGACTGGATGCCGAGGCGGGGGATGGCGGGCTGGTACTGGTGGAGGAGGGAGATCTTCTCCGCGAGGGTGAGTCTGCCGAGCAGGTCGTCGACGCGCTTCTCGACGGGGAGGGTGGGGTTGCGGAACGGGTGGGCCGGGTCTTCGGCGTGGGCGGGGACGGTGGCGCCGAGCCCTGCGACCAGGGCCAGCGCCACCACGAGCGTGGATCTGCGTCTTGTCTTGCCTCTCATGCCACGGCTCCTTCAGGTAGGGCCTTGCACATACGGGGTTCAGGGCGTGTTGCGCGGCGCCGTGCTCGCGCGTTCCGTCATCCGGGGCGGCAGCAGCGTGGCCTCGGGCACCGTCTTGCCGCCGAGCTTGTTCATCAGCAGCTCCACGGCCTGTGCGCCCACCTCGGCGGAGGGCAGGGCGACCGAGGTGACCGGGATACGGAGGGAGTCGGCGAGTTCGTCGGGGCAGATGGCGGTGACGGACAGGTCGGCGGGGACGCGCAGGCCGAGCCGGCCGAAGGCGTCGATCAGCGGCTCCAGGATCGCCTCGTTGTGCACGACGACGCCGGTCAACGCGGGCTGCTCCCGCAGCAGTTGCTCGGCGACCGCGCGGGCGGCGGCGGGCGTGGCCTCGCACGGGTGGACCGAGGAGGAGAGCCGGCCCCGGTCGGCGGCGGCGGTGAAGCCCTGGACCACGCGCTGGGCGAACGCGGTCTGGCGGACGTACACCTCCGGCGGTGACCCGATCAGCGCCACCACCCGGTGGCCGAGCCGCGCCAGATGCTCCACGCATGCCTCGCCGGCGGCCTTGAAGTCGAGGTCGATGCAGGTCAGGCCCTCCGATGAGGCCGGGAACCCGATCATCACCGACGGCCGGTCCAGCGAGCGCAGCAGCGGCAGCCGGGGGTCGTCGAGCTGGACGTCCATGACCACGAGCGCGTCGACGAGCGCCGTGTCGGCGACCCGACGCAGCCCCTCCTCGCCCTCCTCCTGCGTCAGCAGCAGCACGTCATGGTCGTATCGCCGTGCCGTCGTCACCACCGACACCGCGAACTGCATGACGACCGGGACGTGGATGCCGGCCCGTAAAGGGACCACCAGTGCCAGCACGTTGGAGCGACTGCTGGCCAGGGCCCGGGCGCCCGCGTGCGGGCGGTAGCCCAATTCGCGGATGGACGCCTCGACGCGCTGCCGGGTCTCCTCGGAGATCGGGCGCTTGCCGCTGAGCGCGTAGGAGACGGTGCTGGGGGAGACCCCGGCGTGCCGGGCCACATCAGTGATCTTCACCATCAGCCCAGCTCCACCGTCAGGAAGCCGGTCCCGGCCGGCGCCCGCACCACCCGCTCGCCCGCGGCCAGCGCCCACGGCGCCGACGGGTCACTGCACGACGCCCGCAGCGTGTCCCCTTCGCGTACGACGGTGAAGGCCACCTCCCCGACCCGTACCGTCACCTGGGCGCCCCGCTCCAGCCCGTACGCCCGCAGCGTCACCCCGTCGGCGTGGTCGTAGTCGGGCCGGTCGGCCACCGCGCCGACCGGGATCACCGCACCGGGCCTGACCAGCAGCGGCACGCTCATGAAGCCGTGCTTCTCGCGCACCCAGCGCGGGCCGGTGACCGTCTGCCCGCTGACGAAGTGGGTCCAGGTGCCCTCGGGACAGTAGTAGGTCACCTGTCCCTCGTCGTCGAAGACCGGCGCCACCAGCAGATCCGGCCCGAGCATGTACTGCCGCTCCAGATGCGCGCACCCGGGATCGTCCGGGAACTCCAGCACCATGGCCCGCATGACCGGCGTCCCCTCGGCCTGGGCGGTGCGGGCGGCCTCGTACAGATACGGCATCAGGCTGAGCTTCAGCCGGGTGAAGTGCCGCAGCACGTCCACCGACTCCTCGTCGAACAGCCACGGAACCCGGTAGGACGAGCTGCCGTGCAGCCGGCTGTGCGACGACAGCAGCCCGAACGCCAGCCACCGCTTGAACAGCGACGGCGTCGGCGTGCCCTCGAAGCCGCCGATGTCATGGCTCCAGAAGCCGAAGCCGGAGAGCCCGAGCGAGAGCCCGCCGCGCAGTGACTCGGCCATCGACTCGTACGTCGCCTCGCAGTCGCCGCCCCAGTGCACGGGGAACTTCTGGCTGCCCGCCGTCGCCGACCGGGCGAAGACGACCGCCTCCTCCTCGCCGCGGTGCTTGCGCAGGACGTCGAAGACCGTGCGGTTGTAGAGGTACGTGTAGTAGTTGTGCATCCGCTCCGGGTCGGAGCCGTCGGACCAGGCCACGTCCACCGGCACCCGCTCGCCGAAGTCCGTCTTGAAGCAGTCCACGCCCTGTGCGAGCAGTGCCTCCAGCTTGGCCGCGTACCAGTCGCGGGCGGCGGGGGAGGTGAAGTCGACCAGGGCCATGCCGGGCTGCCACAGGTCCCACTGCCACACGCTGCCGTCCGGCCGCTTCAGCAGATGCCCGAGCGCCTTGCCCTCCGCGAACAGCGGGGAGCGCTGGGCGATGTACGGGTTGATCCAGACGCTGACGCGCAGGCCCCGGGCGTGCAGCCGGGACAGCATGCCCTGCGGGTCCGGGAAGACCCGCGGATCCCACTGGAAGTCGCACCAGTTGAACTCGCGCATCCAGAAGCAGTCGAAGTGGAAGACGGAGAGCGGGAGTTCGCGCTCCCGCATGCCCTCGATGAACGACGTCACCGTCTCCTCGTCGTACGACGTGGTGAAGGACGTCGACAGCCACAGCCCGAACGACCAGGCGGGCGGGAGGGCCGGGCGGCCGGTGAGGGCCGTGTACTTGCGGAGGATGTCCTTGGGGGAGGGGCCGTAGATGACGTAGTACGTCAACTGCTGCGTCTCCGCGCTGAACTGGACCCTCGACACCGTCTCCGAGCCCACCTCGAAGGAGACCTTGCCCGGGTGGTCGACGAAGACGCCGTAGCCGGCGTCCGTCAGATAGAACGGGGCGTTCTTGTAGGCCTGTTCGGTGGCCGTGCCGCCGTCGGCGTTCCAGATGTCGACGACCTGGCCGTTCTTGACGAGCGGGCCGAAGCGTTCGCCGAGGCCGTAGACGGAGGTGCCGACCTTGAGGTTCAGCTGTTCCCGCAGGTAGTGCGAGCCTTCCCCGTCCCGCATGATGCCCATGCCCTTGGGGCCGCTGGAGGTGAGGGTGCGGCCGTGGGCGAGGAAGTCGACGTGCCAGGGGCCGGTGCGGGCCACCCGGACCGACAGCGCGCCGGAGGTGAGGGTCGCGTTCTCCTCGTCGTACTCCGTGTGCGCGGCGGTCTCCTCCTTCGCGAGGTCGAATTGGGGGCCGCGCGGCTGCTCGCCCTCGAAGTGGGTGAAGGTGAGGCCGATGACGTCGGGCATCGGAGTGTGGGCGCTGATCGTCACGACCGGTCCCTTCAGCAGGTCGCCGCGGTGCCGGATGGGCTGGGTCGGCGCGTGGATCTCCAGTGCGCCGTCCGTCGCGGTGACGTCGAGCACCTCGACCGGGTGGGCCGCGGTGACACCTTCGCGGAGCAGCCAGTAGCCGTCGGTGAACTTCACGTGGGGGTCCCTTACTTCACGGCTCCCACGGCGATGCCGCGGGTGAGCGTTCGCTGGAAGACGAGGAAGAAGACGAGAGCGGGGAGCACGCCGAGGAGGGCGGCCGCGTTGGTCATCGTGGCGTCCATCAGACGCTGGCCCTGGAGGACGCCGAGCGCCACCGACACCGTCTGGTTGTCGTTGGAGATCAGCATGACCAGGGGGAGCAGGAACTCGTTCCAGGTCCAGATGAAGAAGAACACCAGCAGCACGCCGATGGTGGGACGGCTGACGGGGACGACGATCCGCCACAGGATCTGCCACTTGTTCGCGCCGTCGATCCGGGCGGCCTCGATGATCTCCCGGGGGAACTGGCCGAGGACGGAGGAGAGCAGATACGTGCCGAACGCCGCCTGGATCACCGTGAACACGATGATCACGCTGAGCCGGGTGTCGTAGAGCCCCGCCTCCTTGCTCAGGTAGTAGATCGGGTAGACCAGCGCCTCCTGCGGCAGCATGTTCGCGAGGACGAAGAACGCCAGCACCCAGGTGCGGCCCTTGATCCGGCCGATGCCGATCGCATAGGCGTTGAGGATCGACAGGATCACCGCGAACACCGCCACCCCGCCGCTGATCAGCAGGGAGTTGACGAGCTTCTGGGTGTAGTCGACGCGTTCCCAGAAGTCCTTCAGGCCGTCCAGGTAGAGGCCGTCGGGGAGGCTCAGGGGGCCGTTCTGGGAGTACTCGGCGGGGGACTTGAACGCGTTGAGCGTGACGATGAGAAACGGCACGATCATGAAGAGGGCGGCGATGCACAGGGCGATCAGCACCGGGTAGCGACGCAGGGCGCCGGTCATGATCCCTCCCTTTCCTCCGCGCGGGTCTGGAGCTTCAGGCCGATCAGCGACAGCAGCAGGATGATCACCGTCAGGACCGTGGAGATCGCGGCGCCATAGCCGACCTGCGTCTTCTCGAAGAACGTGGTGAAGGAGAAGTAGGACGGCACGTTGGTGGCGCCGCCCGGTCCGCCCTTCGTCAGGACGTACACCGCGCCGAAGACCTTGAGCGCGGCGATCGTGCACCACGTCAGGACGACGTATATCTCCGGGCGGATCTGCGGCAGCGTGATGTGCCAGAAGCGGCGCCACCAGCCGGCGCCGTCCAACTCGGCCGCCTCGTACAGCTGCGGATCGACGCGCTGGAGACCCGCCATGAAGATGACCAGCGGGAAGCCGAGCTGTACCCAGACCATCACGCCCATCACGCTGTAGAGCGCGATGTCCGGATCGCCGAGCCAGTCCTGCTGCCAGCTCGACAGGCCGATCGCCTTGAGCAGTTCGTTGAGGGAGCCGCTGTCCGGGGCGAGGATCCAGCTCCAGACGATGCCAGCGACCGCGATCGGCAGCACCTGCGGGAGGTAGAAGCAGGCGCGCAGGACGGCGACCGTCTTCGAGCCGAAGTGCTTGCCGACGTAGTCGAACAGCGCGGCGGCCAGCACCAGTCCGACCGCCGTCGGTACGGCCGCCATGGCGACGACCATGAACAGGCTGTGCCGGAACGATGCCCAGAACTCGGAATCGTCCAGCAGCTCCCGGTAGTTGGCGAGCCCGGACCACTCCGGTGAGCCCACGCCCTGCCAGTCGGTGAAGCTCACGCCCGTGTTCATCAGGAACGGGACGATGATCACGGCCAGGAAGGCGAGGACACCGGGCAGCAGGAAGAGGGCGTACGAGTCACGGGGGCGGCGCGGGTGACCGGCGTGGGTCTGTTTGCCGGTCACCCGCCGCTCGACGGTCACCGTCATTGCTGCGGCACGCCCTTGTCGTACGCCTCCTGGAGGGCGTCGAGATAGCCGTCCGGCTGCTCGCTGCCGGTGATCAGCTTCTGGGTCTCGGAGACGAGGACGTCGTAGAAGCCGGGGACCGGCCAGTCGGGGTAGAAGGCCAGGCCGTCGCGCTCGGAGAGAGTGTTGAAGTTGTCGATGAGCGTCTTGGACTTCGGGTCGGTGATGGCGCTCGCGTCGGCCGCGACCGGGACGCCGCCCTTGTTGCCGAGCAGGTTCTGGATCTTCTCCGACATGGTGATGTCGATGAAGTCGTAGGCGAGTTCCTTGTTCTTGGCGCCCTTGGGCACCACCCACAGATTGCCGCCGGAGCCGAGCGTGAGGTTGGACTCGGGCCACAGGAAGGTGCCCCAGTCGAACTTCGCCTCGTTCACGAAACGGCCGTACCACCAGCTGCCGGAGAACAGGATCGGCGCCTTGCCCTGGATGAAGGAGACCCCGGTCTCCTCGGCCTTCACATTGCTGGACGTCTTGCCGATGTAGCCCTTCTTCACCCAGTCGGCGAAGGTGTCGGCGGCGTACGTCCAGGCAGGGTCGTGGAAGTCGGTCTTGCCCTTGTACAGCTCGTACGAGTCCACCCAGGCGCGGTCGGCCTTCGACAGGGCCAGCTGGTACAGGTACTGGTGGGCGATGTACTCGGCGCCGCCGTTGGCGAGCGGGGTGACCTTGTTCTTGACGAACGTGTCCATCGCGGCGGTCAGTTCGTCGAACGTCTTCGGCTCGGGGATCTTGTACTTCGCGAAGAGTTCCTTGTTGTAGAAGACCATCGTGTACTCGGCGTAGTTGGGCACGCCGTACCACTTGCCGGAGCCCATCACGCCGTTCGCGTCGTACACGCTGGTGGTGCGGACGCTCGCGCTGAGCTTCTTGTCCCAGCCGCGCTTCGTGGCCTCCGCGGACAGGTCGGTGAGCAGACCCTGCTTGGACAGCAGGCCCGCCGTCGCGTTGCCCTTGTTGTACTCCATGACGTCGGGTGCGTCGGAGGAGTTGAGGACCATCGGGGCGGTCTTCTGGATCTGCTCGAAGCCCTTCTCCTCGAACTCCACCTTCACGCCCGGATGCTTGGCCTTGAACTCCTTGATCGCCTCGTTCCAGGCCAGTCCCATCGCGCTGTTCGGGGCCTCGTAGTGCCACAGCTTGAGCGTCTTGCCGTCTCCTGAGGACCCGCTGTCTGAGTCTCCGCAGGAGGTCAGGAGCAGTGACCCGGCGAGTATCACCGCCGTCGCCACCACACGCCTTCGTGCCGTCAACATCCCGTGCCTCCAGGGAAGTCGGAGCCGGATGGATCTAGATGGATCGCGTTCGTCGAATCGATTCGATGCTGGACGTCGAAGCGCTTCGACGGGCGAAGGTATGTGGGGGCTGTGAGGGCGTCAATGGGCTGGACGCGAATTGGTTCGGCGGAGTGTTCCGGGAAGTGCTCTGGCGAGCGCGATCACCAGCGCCGCCGCCGCGGCGGCCACGGGTATCCAGAAGCCGGCCGTCGCCGACAGGTGTTCCGTCGTCCAGCCGCCCAGCGCGCTGCCGCACGCGATACCGCCGAGCAGCGCGGTCACCGCGAGCGTCATGCCCTCGTTGAGGCGGCCGTCCGGGGTGTGCCGCTGGATCAGGGTCATGTTGGTGACCATGGTCGGCGCCGTGGCCATACCGGCGACGAGCAGGGCGCCGGCCAGGACGAGGAGCGAGCCGGTGAGGGCCGCGGCGAGCAGGGGGAGGGCCATGAGGGCGGTCATGGCGGCTATGCAGTACAGGTAACGGCGTTCCGCCGGTCCGGTCGGCTTCGTCGCGCCGTACAGCAGGCCCGCCGCGCAGGAACCGGCCGCCTGGAGACCGAGGATCGCGCCCGCCGCCGACTTGTGGCCCTGTGCGTCCGCGAACGCGAGCGTCACGACCTCCATCGAGCCGAAGACCGCGCCCAGGGCGAGACATACGGCGAGGAGCGGGGGCATGCCGGGGGTGCGGAGGGGGGCCTTCGCCGGTTTCCGCCGTTGTATCGGCGGTTCGGTGGCGCGTTGGGCGGTGAACAGCAGCATGCCGGTGAGCAGGAGGACGGCGCCGGTCAGCGTGCCCGCCTCCGGGAAGAACGTGCCGCAGAGAAAGGCCGCGAGGACCGGGCCCAGCATGAAGCACAGCTCGTCCGCGGCCTGTTCGAAGGAGTTCGCGGTGTGCAGGGCGGCGGTGTCGTCTTTGAGCAGGTGGGCCCAGCGGGCGCGGGACATGCCGCCGAGGTTGGGGGTGGTGGCGGTCGCGGCATACGCGGCGAACAGGGTCCAGGCCGGGGCGTCGTAGTGGACGCACAGCAGCAGCGCGAGGCTGCCCAGCGCGGCGAGGGTGGTGGCGGGTACGGCGACCCGGGCCTGCCCGTGCCGGTCGACGAGCCGGGCGATCCAGGGGGCGGTCACGGCGGTCGCCGCGAGGCCGGTGGCGGTGACGGCGCCGGCGAGGGCGTACGAGCCACGCGAACCGGCGATCATCAGGATCGCGCTCACGCTGAACATGCCCATGGGGAGCCGGGCGACGAGATTCCCGATCGTGAAGGCTCGGGTGCCGGGGAGGGTGAAGAGGTGGCGGTAGGGGCTGGACATGGAACGGCGGTAGCGGCTGGGCATGGAGCAACCGTCGCCCGTAAGCGATCAAGGGGTCCAACACCTTCTGCGGGCCGATTCACGCACCTGCGTTGTAAGTTCCCGTCATGCCCGCTCACCTCGACCCCCGCTTGCTGCGTGCTTTCCTCACCGTCGCCGAGGAGCTGCACTTCACCCGCGCCGCGGCCCGGCTCTACGTCGCCCAGCAGGCGCTCAGTCGTGATGTACGTCGCCTGGAGCGGGAGTTGGGCGCCGAACTGTTCGTACGGACCACGCGCCAGGTGACGCTGACGGCCGACGGTGAGCGGCTGGTGCCGTACGCGCGTCGGGTGCTGGCGGCGCAGGAGGCGCTGCTGTCGGCGTTCGGGCAGGCCAGGCCGCTACTGGTGGACCTGAACTCGCCGGGTCTCGTCACCGGCCGCCGAGTGCTGCACCGGGCGCGGGAACTCGCCCCCGAGCAGGAGCTGATGGCCCGCTTCGAGAGCGGGCTGACCGGCGCGGCGGGGGAGTTGATCGCGGGCCGGCTGGACGCGTCGTTCGGGCGGTACGCGGGGCTGGACCCGGCGCTGCGGGCCCAGCTCGACCATCAGCCGGTGCGGTACGAGCCGATGGCGGTCGTTCTGCCCGAGGACCACCGGTTGGCCGGAAATGAGACAGTGCCACTCGAAGCGCTTGCGGGCGAGACCGTGTACGCGGGCGCCGGAAATCCACGGACACCGGAGTGGACCGATCTTGCCCGCCGGCTTTTCGAGGGGCGCGGCATCCAGGTCGCCGCGCCCGCTCCGCTTGCGGTGGGTGACGAGGAGTTCCAGCGGATCATGGCCAAGATGCGTAACCCGATCCTCGCCGTGGTGGATTTTCCGGCCATGCCTTCGACGGTAGTACGGCCCCTTGTGGACCCTGTTCCCCTCTCGCTCGTCAGTTTGGTGTGGCGAAAGGGGCTGGTGCACCCCGGATTCGACGCACTTCGACGGGCCGCGGCTCAGCTGGCCGGCGAGGAGGGGTGGCTGGTGAGACCCGTCGGGGGATGGATTCCAGCCATTGACGTGGACACAGTAAGTACGCATTTCTGACACCTGCCGAACATGGATCCTCCTCGGTGCGCTACATTCATGCCCTGAGCACGGTGTGGTAAGGGGGGCGCTCGGAGCGGGTGGGGGCCCGGTTCGGTCGACTGGTGCTCGGAGTCGTGCGCGCCCAGAACGGTCCGTGGGGGGATGTGCGTGCGCGTGAAAAATTGGCGGGAAGACGCCCAACCGGAGTGGCCCGATGCGGCTTCCGGGACTCGGGAGTTGTCGGTGACCATGGGGGACGGACGGGGTTCTTCCGGTTCCTCGGGTACTTCGGGCCCCTCGGGTTCTACCGGTTTCTTCGGTGCCTCCGGTCCTTCGGGTTCCTCCGGCTCCTCAGTTTCCTCCGGTTCGTCCGGTCCTTCGACGTCATCCGCTGTCCCGGCCGACGAGACCGAGGTGCTTCCGCCCATCCGCAAGAGAGCGCTTCAGTCGCCCGCTTCCGGGACCGTGCCCCCGCGCGACCCGTGGGCCGAGTCCGGCGAGACGGACGGGCACACCCATGACCCGCACGAGGTGACGGTCCAGCTCGACGGCATAGGGCTGCAGCTCGACAACCTGCGGCTGCACGCGGCGAAGGGCGGACCGTCCGGCGCGGGCGGCTCCTCTTCCACGTCCCCCGCTTCGGACGGACCGGTGTTCGTCGACGAGTCGGGCCGCCGCAGCCGCAGGTACCGCCGGATCGGCATGGCCGTGGGCATCGCCTGCGCGGTCTACGCCGTGGTCATCCTGGCCACCCTGATGTCCGGCAACTCCGAAGCGCCCTGGCTCCCCGTACCGGGCCAGAAGGACGAGCAGCCGGCCGGCAAGGTCGACTCCCCGCCGCTCCCCGCCCAGTCGGCGCAACCCACCGGCACCGGTCTCCTCTCACCCGGCGTGACCGAGTCCCCGGGAGCCGACGTGACGCCTTCCATCGGCGCCTCCGCCACCGCGCCCGGCGCCTCCGCCGGCGTCGTGGACCCCGGCACGTCCACCGACCCCGAGCCCTCGGCGACCCGGACGGCCCCGAACCCGGGCACCGGTCCGTCCGACGACCCCGCCGACCCGGAGCCGTCCGACGACCCGTCGGCCTCCGCATCGCCCGACCCGAGCCCGACCGGCGGCGGCGAGCCCTCCCCCTCGGCCAGTGCCTCCGCGACCGTCGACGCCCCCGGTGCGGTGGCCGACGGCGCGAGCGACCCGAACCCCGTCGCCCAGGAGCCGGGCGGCACCTCCGCTCCACCCTCGTCCCCGGAGAACATCACCTGATGGCATCCCGCACCCGCCGTCCCGGGCCCGCAACCGGAGCCCGTGACGGCTCCCGGCGCCGCCGCCTGCCCATGCGCCTGCTGCTCCCCTCGCTCGTCCTCGTCGCGCTGATGGCGATGCTGATGCTGCGCGGGTATGTCCACAGCGAGATCCTCGCCGACCACCGCGTCCAGCCGCCCGCCGCCACCGACCGGGTGCCGGAGCAGATCCTCAAGGGCGGCCCGGTCATCGACACCCGCAGCGGTCGCACCACCAGCCTGCGCGTCCCCGACCGCCGTCTCGTCCTCACCTTCGACGACGGCCCGGACCCGGTCTGGACCCCGAGGGTCCTGGACGTGCTGAAGGAGCACAAGGCCCACGCGGTCTTCTTCGTCACCGGCACGATGACCTCGCGCTACCCCGACCTCGTCAAGCGCATGGTGGCGGAGGGCCACGAGGTGGGCCTGCACACCTTCAACCACCCCGACCTCTCCTACCAGTCGAAGCAGCGCATCGACTGGGAGCTGTCCCAGAACCAGCTCGCGATCAGCGGCGCGGCAGGCATCCGCACCTCCCTCTTCCGGCCGCCGTACTCCTCCTTCGCCGACGCGATGGACAACAAGTCCTGGCCGGTCACCGACTACATCGGCGCCCGCGGCTACATCACCGTCGTCAACAACACCGACAGCGAGGACTGGCAGCGGCCCGGCGTCGACGAGATCATCCGCCGCGCGACGCCGCAGGACGGCAAGGGCGCGATCGTCCTGATGCACGACTCCGGCGGCGACCGCAGCCAGACCGTCGCGGCGCTCGACCGGCTCCTGCCCGATCTCAAGGCGCGGGGCTACGAGTTCGACAACCTCACCGAGGCCCTCGACGCGCCCAGCGCGCACACCCAGGTCACCGGCCTCGACCGTTGGAAGGGCAAGGCATGGGTCTTCCTGGTCCAGGCCTCGGAGCGGATCACGGACGTACTCGTCGTGGGTCTCGCGGTGATCGGCTTCCTGGTCATCAGCCGCTTCGTCCTGATGCTGCTCCTCTCCGGCATCCACGCCCGCCGGGTGCGCCGCCGCGACTTCAGCTGGGGACCGCCGGTCACCGAACCGGTGTCGGTGCTGGTGCCGGCGTACAACGAGGCCAAGTGCATCGAGAACACCGTCCGTTCACTGATGGCCAGTGAGCATCCCATTGAGGTCGTGGTCGTCGACGACGGCTCCAGCGACGGCACCGCCCGCATCGTCGAGGCGATGGGCCTGCCGAACGTCCGGGTGGTCCGCCAGCTCAACGCGGGCAAGCCGGCCGCCCTCAACCGGGGTCTCGCGAACGCCCGTCACGACATCGTCGTGATGATGGACGGCGACACGGTCTTCGAACCGGCCACGGTCCGCGAACTCGTCCAGCCCTTCGGCGACCCGAGCGTGGGCGCGGTCGCGGGCAACGCGAAGGTCGGCAACCGCGACTCCCTGATCGGCGCCTGGCAGCACATCGAGTACGTGATGGGCTTCAACCTCGACCGCCGTATGTACGACATCCTGCGCTGCATGCCGACGATCCCGGGCGCGGTGGGAGCGTTCCGGCGCAGCGCCCTCGAACGCGTCGGCGGCATGAGCGACGACACGCTCGCCGAGGACACCGACATCACCATGGCGATGCACCGCGACGGCTGGCGGGTCGCCTACGCCGAGAACGCGCGCGCCTGGACCGAGGCCCCGGAGACGGTCCAGCAGCTCTGGTCCCAGCGCTACCGCTGGTCGTACGGCACCATGCAGGCGATCTGGAAGCACCGCAGGGCGCTGGTGGAACGGGGCCCGTCGGGCCGCTTCGGCCGCGTCGGCCTGCCCTTGGTGTCCCTGTTCATGGTCCTGGCCCCGCTCCTGGCCCCCTTGATCGACGTCTTCCTCCTCTACGGCATCATCTTCGGCCCGACGACGAAGACCATCGGCGCCTGGCTGGGCGTCTTGGCGATCCAGGCGGTCTGCGCGGCGTACGCCTTCCGCCTCGACCGCGAACGCATGACCCACCTCATCACCCTGCCCCTCCAGCAGATCCTCTACCGGCAGCTCATGTACGTCGTCCTGCTCCAGTCTTGGATCACCGCCCTGACCGGCGGCCGCCTGCGCTGGCAGAAGCTGCGCCGCACCGGGGTCGTCGAAGCTCCGGGCGGCGCGATGCCGAGGCCGCGGGCGCCTCAGGACGGGGCCGATCGGAGGCCGGTGGGATGACGCAGGCATACGAGCCGACGACGACGGGTGTGAGCACGTCGTACGGCATTCCGCAGCAGCGGACGGCGGAGCAGCCGGCACCCCCTGCCGCGAGACCCGGCCGGGACCGCTACCTGGACCTCCTCCGCTCCATAGCCCTGGTCCGCGTGGTCGTGTACCACCTGTTCGGCTGGGCCTGGCTGACCGTCCTGTTCCCCTCCATGGGCGTGATGTTCGCGCTGGCGGGCTCCCTGATGGCCCGCTCGCTGAACCGTCCGGCACGGGGCGTGATCAAGGGCCGCATCCGGCGCCTTCTGCCTCCGCTCTGGGCGTTCAGCGCGGTGATCCTGGTCCTGATGTTCGCGGACGGCTGGAACCCGGCGAAGGGCTCGGACGAGGGCCCCGTCTGGACCCTCCTCAAGCTGGTCAACTACATCGTCCCGATCGGCGCTCCGCCCTTCCCATGGCAGATCGGCTCCCCGACGGGCCTGGTGGAGGACACCTGGGCGGTGCAGACGGCGGGTCCGCTGTGGTACCTGCGGGCGTATCTGTGGTTCGTGGTGGCGTCGCCCCTGCTGCTGTGGGCATTCCGCAGGGCACCCTGGCCGACCCTGCTCGCCCCGCTCGGCCTGACGGCCGTAGTGGGCACGGGACTTGTCACCATCCCCGGCGAAACGGGCAACGCGGTCACCGACTTCGCGGTCTACGGCGGCTGCTGGGTCCTCGGCATCGCCCACCACGAGGGCCTGCTGGCAAAAATCCCGCGCTACATGTCCGTCTCCTGCTCGACGCTGCTGATGGCCTTCGGCCTGTGGTGGGCATCCGGCCACTTGGGCCCCGACGGCTGGGACTTGAACGACATCCCCCTGGCCCAGGCCACCTGGTCCTTCGGCTTCGTCGTCATCCTCCTCGTCTACTCCCCGTCCTGGCAGGAACTCCCCGGCCGCCTCGCCAGGTGGGACAAGCTCGTGACCCTGTCCAACAACCGCGCCGTCACGATCTACCTCTGGCACAACATGCTCATCATGGCCACGGTCCCCATCATCGACCGCGCGTACGAGCTGCCGTTCATGCAGGGCGAGAGCGCGACGGCGGCGCTCGACGCGACGTACATGCTGTGGATGTTCCTGCTGGTGTGGCCACTGATCGGACTGGCGATCGTGGGGGTGGGCTGGATCGAGGACATCGCCGCGAAGCGGAAGCCGAGGTTGTGGCCGGATGGTTCCAAGCGTGGCGGGGGCAGGGGCGCGGCGCATCGGGCGTGAGGCGCTGCGCCCACCAGGTGGTAGGACCGACCGACCGCGGTGCCCCACACCAGCGGCTACGCCCTCAACCACGACAAGGCCGACGCCCCCGCGGCCCAGCGTGGCCTCGCGGTACTAGATGTACTGCCCAGGCAGGTTGGTCGAGTTTGTGCTCTGACACCGTCTGAATCGGGTGACGGGTGAAGGCCTCCGGTTGTGGAGTGAAGCTGTCGAGGAACCGCTCCGCCAACCAGGAGGCCTCGTGTCTCACGCTAACGCTGCTTTGACGCCTCGTGCCCGGCTGCGCCTGGCGCGTCTGATTGTCGATGACGGCTGGCCGGTCGCCCGTGCAGCCGAGCGCTACGACGTGTCCTGGCCCACCGCCAAACGGTGGGCCGACCGTTACGCCGAGTCCGGGCCGGCCGCCATGCTCGACCGGTCCTCACGGCCTCACCGCAGCCCGGCCCGAACCCCGCAGCCCCAGGTCCGCAAGATCGTGCATCTGCGCTGGAAGCAACGGCTGGGCCCGGTCCAGATCGCCGGGCGGCTGAGCATGCCCGCCTCGACCGTCCACGCGGTTTTGACCCGGTGCCGGATCAACCGGCTGTCCCACATCGACCGCGTCACCGGCGAGCCGGTCCGCCGCTACGAACACGATCATCCCGGTGCGATGCTCCACATCGACGTCAAGAAGCTGGGCAACGTTCCCGACGGCGGCGGCTGGCGCTATGTCGGACGCGTCCAGGGCCGCAGGAACCGCGCCGCAACACCCGACAGGCCCCGCAACAAATACCGCGGACCGCTGTTGGGAACCGCGTTCGTCCACACCGTCGTCGACGACCACTCCCGAGTCGCCTACGTCGAGATCCGCGATGACGAGACGGCCGCCACCGCAGCCGACGTCCTGCGCGGTGCGGTCGACTGGTTCGCAGTCCGTGGGGTGACGATCGAGCGGGTCCTCACCGACAACGGCTCGGCCTACCGCTCCCGCCACTGGTCCCGGACCTGCCACGAACTCGGGATCACACCGAAGAAGACCCGGCCCTACCGGCCACAGACCAACGGCAAGGTCGAACGCTTCCACCGCACGCTCGCCGACGGCTGGGCCCTGGGACGCTTCTACGCCAGCGAATCAGCCCGCCGCAAAGCCCTGCCGGCCTGGCTCCATCACTACAATCACCACCGCCCCCACACCGCGACCGGCGGCAAAGCCCCCATCACCAGGTTGACCAACGTCCCTGGGCAGTACAACTAGAACAACGCCTCAAGCCCGCCGATCAGCGGCAGTGGCGCGAACGCCAGGACCAGCGCCGCCACCGCCAGCCCCGGCCGGATGTCCCGCTTCCCCACGAAGCCCGCCACCGCGGCGACGGGGGGCAGGACGCACAGCACCAGGAAGCTCCAGGTCCAGCCCTCCTCGCTGGTGAGGAAGAGCAGGAGGGCCAGGTATGCGGGGACGGCCACCGCGGACAGCATCCGGGCGCGGGTGAGGAACAGCTCCATGTTTTCGCTCGAGGAGGGGTAGGGCATCTCAGGCGACCACTCGGTTGTCGTAGCCGGCGGAGCTGGCCTCGGGGAAGCCGTCGGCCGACGAGAAGCCGTTGATCGCCGTGGACAGCACCGCCCCGAGCCCGGTGATGGCCATCATGGTCGCGTCGAATGCCTTCACCAGAGCGGCGTACCTCTCGATGATCATGACGGCCTGCGCGGCGGCCAGGGCGAACATGGCGGCGGACGCCACCTGCCCGCCGACCGGGATGGCGTTGACGGCCGTGGCCGCGGCCATGTTGGCCATCCAGATGATCGCCATGTCGGCGAGGAAGACGACCCCGGCCTTGAGGACCTCGGCGAGCTGGAACACCATCTGTGCCGCCTGGTCGTAGCAGGTCTTCAGGGAGTCGAAGCTCTCCTTGAAGTCGGCGAGCTTCTTGCTGAACTCGTCGAAGTAGACCTTCGCGGCGTCGTAGGCGTTGCCCTCCCAGGTCACGCCGACGTTCGTGGTGCCCTTCTTCAGGTTCGCGGCCACCGAGTCGCAGAACGAGCCGAGGTTGCCCCAGACTTCGGCGCAGTCCTTGTACTTGTTCCAGTCGCCCAGAACCCAGTTGTTGATCTCGCCGAAGATGTCGACGCCGAAGAGCAGCTTCACCGCCTCCACGGCCACGGTGGAGGGGCTGCCCAGGTCGAGGACGGTGCCGAGGGTCTTCTGCACCGGGTTCATCGTGTATTCGTCGGCGTGCCCCTGGGCGTACTTGACCAGGGGGTTGTCGCTGTCGCCCGCCGGTGCCTTGAGTGTGGCCCCGGCGTCCTGCGCGTCGGCGAAGTCGCTTCCGTTGCCGCCGCCGGACGGTGCGCCTCCGCCGCCCTTGGAGCCCGGGTAGGTGGCGTCCATCTTCGCGGCTTCGTCCGTGTCCGTCTCGCGGTAGTACTTGGCGGATTGGGACAGTTCCTTCTGCGACGCGGTGAGGACGCTCTGCACCTTGCCCAGGGCCTTCTTGGCGGCTTCCACGTAACTGTCGTGATCGCCCGCGACAAGATCCCAGAGCTGCCCTCCGACCATCGTGTCGATCTTCGCGTTGTTGCTCGTGTACTCGACGGCCTGCGTGGCGCCCTCGGCGCCGCGCCCCACGAGCGTGGAGAACCCCTGGATCGCGTCCGGCTCTACTCGAAAACCCACGGTCTGCTCCCGCCCCCGTCAGTACAGTGACCAGCCACGGCCGTCATGCCGGGACTTCTTGTCGGCGCGCTCGTCGGGCGCCGCGCGTCGTTCTTCGTCGATCTGCTCCTGCTCCGCCGCGATCGCGCGCCTGCCCTCTGCGGCCAGTTCCTCGCGCTCCGCCTCGGAGAGTGAGGCCCACTTCTCCGCCATGGGCGCCGCCTGCTCGATCAGCTGGTCGGCGTACGCGGACACGTTCGCGGCGTCCCGCAGGCTCGCCCGCCCGGAGAGGACCTCCTGTGCCATCTCCTTCAGGGCATCGCCGCCGTGCCCGGCGGCGAGGGTCTCCAGTGACTTGCGCAGCAGTCTCGCCTGCGCCGGGTCTCCCTGGGACATCTCCAGAAGTTCGGAGTCGTCGAATTGCCTGCCCGAATCCGGACTCTCGGCCACATGTCCTCCCTCAGACAGATCACAGATGCCGACCACTCTGAACCTAAGGTGCCTGACGCAAAACATTCGATGCGCTGGAATCACAGATCCGTCACATGCCCGCGCGTGACAGAGATACGAACAGACGGTGCAACAGGTCCGAATTGCTAGAGAATGCCCTGATTTTGGGGCGACATCGGGCAGGCCGGCACGACGACCGTGGAGGCGAAGGCGACGAACGAGGCGCGAACGGTCGCTGATCTACGGCGTCTCGAGCGCATTCGCGATCTGCGCTCCATGACACGACGCGAGGCAGCCCGGGGGCGTACCGGCGGCGGCCGTCCGCGTTCGTTTCGCCGTACAACCTCTCATCCGCCCCTTCGCCGGGGTGAGAGCAAAGTTCCTTTCCGGTCACCCGACGCCACAGACAGGAAACGCGCCCTCCCTACCTTCAGGACTCATACCGCTCAGCACCGCAAAGAACCGCCCGAGCCCCGGAGCACCGTGGAGGCGTCATGACAGCCCCTAGCCAGGCCCCCGCCCAGAGCAGGGGAGGCCGTTGGATCGATCACTGGGATCCCGAGGACGAGACCTTCTGGAACGAGACCGGAGAGAAGGTGGCCCGCCGCAACCTCGTCTTCTCCGTACTCTCCGAGCACATCGGGTTCTCGATCTGGACCCTGTGGTCCGTGATGGTGCTGTTCATGGGCCCCGAGTACGGGCTCACCCCGGCCGACAAGTTCGTCATCGTGTCGATGGCGACGCTGGTCGGCGCGCTCGTCCGGGTCCCCTACACCTTCGCGGTCGCGGTCTTCGGTGGCCGGAACTGGACCATCGTCTCGGCCTCGCTGCTGCTGCTCCCCACCATCGCCGCCTTCATCGTGATGGAGCCGGGGACCTCGTTCACCACCTTCCTGCTGTGCGCGATGCTCGCCGGCATCGGTGGCGGAAACTTCGCGTCCAGCATGACCAACATCAACGCCTTCTTCCCGCTCAGGAAGAAGGGGTGGGCGCTCGGCCTGAACGCCGGCGGCGGCAACATCGGTGTCCCGGTCGTGCAGCTGGTCGGCCTCGCTGTCATCGGCGCCAGCGGCGGCCCGCGCGTGCTGCTCGGGATCTACATCCCCTGCATCGTCGTCGCCGCGGTCCTCGCCGCGCTGTACATGGACAACATCTCGTCCGTGAAGAACGACACCGGCGCCGCCAAGGAGGCCGCGAAGGACCCCCACACCTGGATCATGTCCTTCCTCTACATCGGCACCTTCGGCTCGTTCATCGGCTACAGCTTCGCCTTCGGCCTCGTCCTGCAGACGCAGTTCGGGCGTACGCCGCTGGAGTCCGCGTACGTCACCTTCATCGGCCCGCTGCTCGGCTCGCTGATCCGGCCCTTCGGCGGCTGGCTCGCCGACAAGTACGGTGGCGCGCGCATCACCCTGTGGAACTTCGTCGGCATGGCCGCCGCGACCGCGGTCATCATCTCCGCCTCGATGTCGAAGTCGCTGGCCCTGTTCACGACCGCGTTCATCGCGCTGTTCATCCTGACGGGGCTCGGCAACGGCTCGACGTACAAGATGATCCCCGGCATCTTCCAGGCCAAGGCCGCGGCCAAGGGCCTGACCGGTGAAGAGGCCGCCTCCTACGGCCGCCGGCTCTCCGGTGCCTCCATGGGACTCATCGGCGCGGTGGGCGCACTCGGCGGGCTCGGCATCAACCTCGCCTTCCGGCAGTCGTTCCTGAGCGTGGGCTCCGGCACCGGCGCCTTCGTCGCCTTCCTCGCCTTCTACGGCGTCTGCTTCGTGGTCACCTGGGCCGTATACCTTCGCCGCCCGGCCGCGCAGGCTCCGGCCACCGCCACCGCATCGGAGGCGAAATCGCAGCTCAGCTACGCCGAGGTGTGACGTAACACCAGCGACATCCAGTCGAACCGAGCCTGTCACGCACCGTTGACAGGCTCGGTCGGCATGCAGGCAGAAGAGCCGAAATGCCTCATGTGAGGTAGCGCCTGATCTGAGGTAGTGCCTGATGTGAGGCAGCGCCTCATGCAGGGCCTGTGGCCTCACCTGGGTCATACGGTGCGACGACTCGAGTGCGGGACGAGAGTTTTATGTACGAGGAACAGCAGCGACCGGAACACGGACCCCTCGCCGGGTTCACCGTGGGTGTCACCGCCGCGCGCCGGGCCGATGAACTCGGGGCACTGCTCCAGCGGCGCGGTGCCGCCGTTCTGCACGCCCCCGCCCTGCGGATCGTGCCGCTCTCCGACGACGGTGAGCTGCTCGCCGCCACCAAGGACATCGTCGAGAACGTGCCGGACATCGCGGTCGCGACGACCGCGATCGGCTTCCGGGGCTGGATCGAGGCCGCCGACGGGTGGGGCCTCGGCGAGGATCTGCTGGACCGGCTGCGCGGCGTGGAGCTGCTCGCGCGCGGACCCAAGGTCAAGGGCGCGATACGGGCCGCCGGGCTGACCGAGCACTGGTCGCCGTCCAGCGAGTCCATGGCCGAGGTGCTCGACCGGCTCCTGGAGGAAGGGGTCGAGGGGCGTCGTATCGCCATTCAGCTGCACGGCGAGCCGCTGCCGGGATTCGTGGAGTCGCTGCGGGCCGCGGGCGCGGAGGTCGTCGGGGTGCCGGTGTACCGGTGGATGCCGCCGGAGGACATCGGGCCCGTCGACCGGCTGCTCGACGCCGCCGTCTCACGCGGCCTGGACGCGCTCACCTTCACCAGCGCGCCCGCCGCCGCGTCCCTGCTGTCCCGCGCCGAGGAGCGCGGTCTGCTGGCCGAACTGCTCGCCGCCCTGCACCACGACGTCCTGCCCGCCTGTGTCGGCCCGGTCACCGCGCTGCCGCTCCAGGCCCGTGGCGTGGACACGGTCTCGCCGGAACGTTTCCGGCTCGGCCCGCTCGTCCAGCTGCTCTGCCAGGAGCTGCCGGCCCGCGCGCGGGCCCTGCCGATCGCCGGGCACCGGGTGGAGATCCGGGGCCACGCGGTCCTGGTCGACGGCGAGCTGAAACCCGTACCGCCCGCCGGGATGTCCCTGCTGCGGGCCCTGTCCCGGCGGCCCGGCTGGGTCGTCGCCCGCGCCGAACTGCTGCGTGCGCTGCCCGGCGCCGGCCGCGACGAGCACGCCGTGGAGACCGCGATGGCCCGGCTGCGTACGGCACTCGGGGCGCCCAAACTCATCCAGACCGTCGTCAAACGCGGCTACCGGCTCGCCCTCGACCCGGCCGCCGACGCCAAGTACGCCGACGCCTGACGGCCGCGGCCGTACACGACCAGGGCCCTTGCCAGGAACGCCAGCGCGAGCGTAGACAACACCGCCCGTACCACGTTCCAGGCCACCCACATGTCCTCGAACTCCTCCCGCGCGACCGACGCCGAAGTGCCGATCTCTGCGAGGCCGTTGTTCAGCGGGATGTTCACCACGACCGTGACGAGGAAGGTGAGGGCGTACGCCGCGAGGCCCGCCCACACCCACGTCCGGCAGGGCGCCGCGCGCAGCTGCCACGCCGACACAGCCGCCAGCAGCAGCGCCCCCATGAAGCTCAGGAAGAACACGGGGTTCTGGATCGCCTCGTTCATGTTCCGCATGACCTCGACATACGCCCGGTCATCACTGCGGGCGAGCCCCGGCATCACACCGCAAGCGAAGACATAGAAGGCCCCGGCGATCAGCCCCATCGCGACCGTGGCCGCACCCAGTACGAATCCAGTGACAGTGCCAGTGCTGTTCTGCGTCATGCCTCACAGTCAACGACCCGCATCGTGGACGGAACATGCCCCAGACGCGCGTCGGCATACGCAGCCGTCCACGCCGACCCGGTACGAGGGGTTCCGGCGGCGTGAGGGGGAAGGCACTGTAAGAGGAACGGTTCCCCAACGCCCCCGAAGGGGCGCGGGGCTGTATCGATATGCGGCTCCGCCGCGTGGGCGCGACCAGCCACGACGGCGCGGCAGCCGAACGCACAGGTGGGTGACAGGCACATGGCAATGGGTCGTACGGTCACAGACACATCCTCGTCCGCGTACGAGCTCCGTTTCGACGCCGGGCGCATCTGCCTGGATCTCCTCGCGACCGCGACCCCGCACCCAGGCGAAAAGCTCGACTCCGTAGAGGTGCTGCACGCCTGGATCACCGGCTCGGGACTCGTCCCGCCGGGCACTCCGCTCACCCATGCCGACGCCTCCTGGCTGGTCGGCTTCCGTGAACTGCGCGGCCACATCGGCCGGTTGGTGCACGGCAGGCTGTCGCCCACGACACCGCCGTACGACCGCTCGCTCGCCCGCGTCAACGAACTCGCCCGCACCGCGCCCCCGGCCCCCCGCGCCCTGCGTCGCGAAGACGGCACGCTGGTGCGCGAGTTGGACCCGCCGGAGTACTCGGCGCTGCTCGGTGCGATCGCCCGGGACACCGTCGAACTGCTCACCGACCCCGTCGCGCGAGCGAGTCTCAGGCAGTGCGAAGGGGACAACTGCCCCATCGTGTACGTCGACTCCTCCCGGGGCCGCAGGAGGCGCTGGTGCTCCAGTGAGGTCTGCGGAAACCGCGAACGGGTGGCCCGGCACCGCCGCCGCGCGGCACTCGCCCGCGCCTAGCGCCCGTTAAGTTCCGTATGTGAAACGCCCGTCGAAGTGATTTCGACAACACTCCGTGACCCTGCCGCATGCCGCCGGCAAAGGCGTCGATCTTGCCAATGTGGCGGGAATGTAAAGACAAGGCGGGGGGAATGTGCGGCCATGTCCCCCCTCGTCACGTCACCACTGAGAAAACTGTCACGTCACGTTGAACACACCGCTGTTGGCTTCCGTACCGGTTGTGGAGCGACCGACTGGGGGAACCCCCGGACATCGGAGGTGGGCGTGCGCAAGGATTCCGTCGTGGCCAATGAACGTGCATCGAGGGCCCGACATCGCATGTCCCAGCCCTCGGAACCAGATGAGGAGCTGATGCGTGCGCTGTACCGAGAGCACGCCGGACCTCTGCTCGCTTATGTCCTTCGGCTGGTCGCCGGAGACCGGCAGCGCGCCGAGGACGTCGTGCAGGAGACACTCATCCGTGCCTGGAAGAACGCCGGTCAGCTCAATCGAGCGACCGGATCTGTACGCCCCTGGCTGGTGACGGTCGCTCGCCGCATCGTCATCGACGGCCATCGCAGCCGGCAGGCCCGGCCGCAGGAGGTCGATCCGTCGCCGCTGGAGGTCATCCCCGCGGAGGACGAGATCGACAAGGCGCTGTGGTTGATGACGCTGTCGGACGCGCTCGACGACCTGACCCCCGCCCACCGGGAGGTGCTCGTAGAGACGTACTTCAAGGGGCGTACGGTCAATGAGGCGGCCGAGACGCTGGGTATACCGAGTGGCACGGTGCGCTCACGGGTGTTCTATGCCCTGCGATCGATGAAGCTGGCTCTGGAGGAGCGGGGGGTGACGGCGTGATGAGTGTGTACGGGGGACATCAGGGATTCGGCTCGGGTGGTCCGGGTATGTCTGGCCCTATGCAGGGATCTCCGGGCCCGAACGAGCACGAGACCGTCGGCGCCTACGCTCTCGGGATTCTCGACGACGTAGAGGCAACCGCTTTCGAGGCACATCTCGCCGGCTGCGAGTGGTGCGCCCAGCAGCTCGACGAACTCGCCGGGATGGAGCCGATGCTGGCAGCCCTCGCGGACCTGCCCGGCACCGGTACGCCCGCCATCGGCGAGTCGCTGTCGGCCAAGCCCTCCCCGCGGCTCGCGGAGAAGCTGGTCAACGAAGTCGCCGAGCGACGCGCCATGACCCGTCGCCGCTCCTTCTACATGGTGGCGGCAGCGGCGGCGCTGATCATCGGCGGTCCGGTCGCCGCGGTGGCGACCACGGCCGGTGACGAGGGCACGAGCGGCGGCAACGAGACCTTGGCGGCCAGCCCCGCCAAGGAAGCCTTCGACCACATGTCCGACAAGATCTCGGCGACCGACCCGACCACCAAGGTCAGCGCCAGCGTCGGCCTGGAGCCGAAGGCCTGGGGCACCCACGCGGTCCTCGAGCTCAAGAACGTCAAAGGCCCTCTGAAGTGCTCGCTCATCGCCGTCGGCAAGAACGGCGAACGTGAGACGATCACCTCATGGTCGGTCCCGAACTGGGGCTACGGCATCGAGAACGCCAAGACCGAGCAGGCCAGAAACCCGCTCTACGTCCACGGCGGCGCCGCCTTCGCACCGAACGAGATCGACCACTTCGAGGTCATGACCTTCGAAGGCAAGCGGCTTGTCGAGGTAGACGCGTAGCTTTCCGGGGCCCCCTTCGCGTACCTTTGACGGCTGCCCAGCACGTCAGAAGGGGGCCCGGTGGCCGCTCAGGCTCAGCAGGAAACCGCGCTCGACTCCTCCGCCCAGGATTCCGTACGCGACGACTCCGCGCGCGACCGGGAGATCGGCGTCGAACAGGAACACCTGGACCGGGTGTACCAGCGGCTCGAGGAGAAGATCCACGAGGCCGAGTTCCTCATGAACGACGCCGCCAAGCGCGGCCAGGTCGGCACGCCCGGCGCACTCGCCGAGCGTGATGCGCAGGTCTTCCGGGCGGGTATCCACCTCAGCCGCCTGAACAACGAGTTCGAGGACTTCCTCTTCGGCCGTATCGACCTGCTGCCCGGCAAGGACGGCAAGAAGGGACCCGACGGCGCGTACACCGCGGTCGAGCCCGCTGACGGCGCCGTGCGCGACGACGGCACGGCCGACATCGCCGAGACCCTGCACATCGGCCGGATCGGCGTCCTCGACCAGGACTACGCACCGCTGGTCATCGACTGGCGCGCCCCGGCCGCCGCGCCTTTCTACCGCTCCACCCCGGTCGATCCGGGCCGGGTGGTACGCCGCCGGGTGATCCGCTCCAAGGGCCGCCGTGTCCTCGGTGTCGAGGACGACCTGATGCGCCCCGAGCTGAAGGCCACGCTGGACGGCCACGAGCTCCCGGTGATCGGTGACGGCGCGCTGATGGCCGCGCTCGGTCAGGCCCGCAGCCACACCATGCGCGACATCGTCGCCTCCATCCAGGCCGAGCAGGACCTGGTCATCCGCGCCCCCGCCGCCTCCGTGACCTACGTCGAGGGCGGCCCCGGCACCGGTAAGACCGCGGTGGCGCTGCACCGGGCGGCGTATCTGCTCTACCAGGACCGGCGCCGGTACGCGGGCGGCATCCTCATCGTCTCGCCGACCCCGCTGCTCGTCGCGTACACCGAGGGCGTCCTCCCCTCCCTCGGCGAGGAGGGCCAGGTCGCCATCCGCGCCATCGGCTCCCTCGTCGACGGCACCGAGGCCACGCTGTACGACTCCCCGTCGGTGGCCCGCGCCAAGGGCTCGTACCGCATGCTGAAGGTGCTGCGGAAGGCGGCGCGGGGGGCGCTGGAGTTCGGCGCAGGCGCCGCGACCGGCCGGGGTGCCGCGACCGACCCGGGTGCCGCGACCGACCCGGGTACCGCCGCGGGCCCGGCTGCCTCCGGCCATTCCGCCCCCGGTCCTGCCTCCTCCGACCGCCACGGCTCGGGCCGCCTCGCCTCCGGCTCCGCCGCCTCCGGTCCTGCGGCCGCGGGCCCGGCTGCCTCCGGTCCCGCCGCCTCTGGCCGTCACGGCTCCAATCGTCCCGCCTCCGGTCGTCCCGCCCCCGGCCAGCTCGCCTTCGGCGAGGAGAGTGACGGGAGCGACGACGCCACGCCCGGACAGAACGGGGCACCCGCCGCGCCGCCCACCCGGCTGCGCGTGGTCGCCTTCGGGCGCCGGCTCGAACTGGAGGCGGCGGAGCTGGAACGTATCCGCCACGCCGTCCTCAGCGGCACCGCCCCCGTGAACCTGCTGCGCCCGCGCGCCCGCAAGCTGCTGCTCGACGCGCTGTGGGAGCAGTCCGGCGCCGCCACCCGGCACACCGACCCCGAGCTGGCCGCCGAGCTGCGGTCGTCGTTCGACGAGGACATCACGTCCGAGGACGCCTTCATCGCCTTCCTCGACGCCTGGTGGCCGGAGCTCACGCCGAAGCACGTCCTGGCCGCCATGGCCGACGAACGCCGCCTCGGCCGCTGGGCCCGGCGGATCCTCAACCCCGGCGAGATCCGCAAGGTGGCCCGCTCGCTCAAGCGGAACGGCCACAGCGTGCACGACATCGCCATGCTCGACGAGCTCCAGGCGATCCTCGGCACCCCCGCCCGCCCCCGCAGGAAGCGCGAGCTGGACCCGCTCGACCAGCTCACCGGGCTCGACGAGCTGATGCCCGTACGCGAGGAGTCGCAGCGCGAGCGGGCCGAACGGCTGGCGCAGGAACGCGTCGAGTACGCGCACGTCATCGTCGACGAGGCGCAGGACCTCACGCCCATGCAGTGGCGCATGGTCGGCCGCCGCGGCCGGCACGCCACCTGGACGGTCGTCGGCGACCCCGCCCAGTCCTCCTGGTCCGACCCCGAGGAGGCGGCCGAGGCCCGCGACGAGGCCCTCGGCTCCCGCCCGCGCCGCCGCTTCCAGCTCACCGTGAACTACCGCAACCCGGCCGAGATCGCCGAGCTGGCGGCGAAGGTGCTGGCGCTGGCCATGCCCGGCTCCCAGTCACCGAGGGCGGTCCGCTCCACCGGCGTCGAGCCCCGCTTCACCGCCGTCCGCGACTCCCTGAGCCGCACCGTCCGCGAGGAGGCCGCCCGGCTGCTCGACCGCGTCGACGGCACGGTCGGCGTCGTCGTCGCCATGAACCGGCGCGAGGAGGCCCGCCGCTGGCTCACCGGCCTCGGCGACCGGGTCGTGGCGCTCGGCAGCCTGGAGGCGAAGGGCCTGGAGTACGACGCGACGATCGTCGTCTCACCCGCGGAGATCGCCGACGAGAGCCCGGCGGGCCTGCGTGTGCTGTACGTCGCACTGACCCGGGCCACCCAGCAGCTGACGGTGGTGTCGGGGGACCGGGACGAGCCGGACGCGAACGGGGTTCCGGACCTCCTCCAGGATTGATCCAGACGGACTCGAGCGACGGGAATGGCCTTACGGGATCTGTTTGTTAGCCTGGGTGTGGCACCGGCCCGATCCAAGCCCCCGGGCCCAACCTTCGTCGCTACGAGCGACCACTTGCCGCGAGGCGAGCATGGCGGGTCGGTGTCACTGAATGTGCGAGAGGCTCACGTCACCCTGTGACGTGAGCCTCTTTCGCTGTGAACCGCTGTGAACACAAAGTCCGCAATCCGGGGCGGCTACCAGCTACCCGGCAGTAGGTGCGACGATCGGACGGCATCCAGCGTCACACGGTGAAAGCAGAGGAAGTCGGCCATGGCAACGGCGCCCAGCGTCTCCTACTCGATGACGGTCCGGCTGGAGGTGCCCGCGAGCGGTACCGCGGTCTCCCAGCTCACCACGGCCGTCGAGTCCCACGGAGGCTCGGTGACCGGCCTCGACGTGACGGCTTCCGGCCATGAGAAGCTCCGCATCGACGTCACCATCGCGGCGACCTCCACGACACACGCCGACGAGATCGTCGAGCAGCTGCGCACCATCGAGGGCGTCACGCTCGGCAAGGTCTCCGACCGTACGTTCCTGATGCACCTCGGCGGCAAGATCGAGATGCAGTCCAAGCACCCGATCCGCAACCGTGACGACCTCTCGATGATCTACACGCCGGGTGTGGCCCGAGTCTGCATGGCGATCGCCGAGAATCCCGAGGACGCCCGCCGCCTCACCATCAAGCGCAACTCCGTTGCGGTCGTGACGGACGGTTCGGCGGTGCTGGGCCTCGGCAACATCGGCCCGAAGGCCGCGCTGCCCGTCATGGAGGGCAAGGCGGCCCTCTTCAAACGCTTCGCCGGCATCGACGCCTGGCCGCTGTGCCTCGACACCCAGGACACCGACGCGATCGTCGAGATCGTCAAGGCGATCGCCCCCGGGTTCGCCGGCATCAACCTCGAGGACATCTCCGCACCCCGCTGCTTCGAGATCGAGGCACGGTTGCGCGAGGCCCTCGACATCCCCGTCTTCCACGACGACCAGCACGGCA
Source organism: Streptomyces sp. NBC_00457 (assembly GCF_036014015.1). Classification (NCBI taxonomy): domain Bacteria; kingdom Bacillati; phylum Actinomycetota; class Actinomycetes; order Kitasatosporales; family Streptomycetaceae; genus Streptomyces; species Streptomyces sp. NBC_00457. The sequence continues at coordinate 6,643,430 of NZ_CP107905.1, forward strand.
CCGCGATCGTCGTGCTGGCTGCGCTCACCAACGCGCTTCGCGTGGTCGGCAAGGGAGTTGAGAACGTACGCGTCGTCATGTCGGGCGCCGGCGCGGCCGGTACGGCGATCCTGAAGCTGCTCATCGCCGCGGGCGTGAAGCACGCCGTCGTCGCCGACATCCACGGTGTCGTGCACGCCGGCCGCGAGGACCTGGTGGCCGCCGCCCCCGACTCGCCGCTGCGCTGGATCGCCGACAACACCAACCCCGAAGGCGTCACCGGCACCCTCAAGGAGGCCGTGCGCGGCTCCGACGTCTTCATCGGCGTCTCCGCCCCGAACGTCCTCGACGCCGATGACGTGGCCGCCATGGCCGACGGCGCCATCGTGTTCGCGCTCGCGAACCCCGACCCCGAGGTCGACCCGGCAATCGCCCGTCAGACGGCGGCTGTTGTGGCCACCGGCCGCTCCGACTTCCCGAACCAGATCAACAACGTGCTGGTCTTCCCGGGCGTCTTCCGCGGCCTCCTCGACGCACAGTCCCGCACCGTCAACACCGAGATGATGCTCGCGGCGGCGAAGGCCCTGGCGGACGTGGTGACCGAGGACGAGCTCAACCCGAACTACATCGTGCCCAGCGTCTTCAACGACAAGGTCGCGGGCGCGGTGGCGGGCGCCGTACGGGAGGCCGCCAAGGCGGCGGGCGCGACGGCGTCGTAGGCTCGTCGGTGTGTGGCCTGCTGTGAGGATCGCCACGACGGGCCCCGGCGCGTCGCGGAACGCAGGGCCTTTGGCCGCCGTTTATCGTTGCGGCCAGGCTCGGCCCTCTTTTCGTGTGACTCCCAAGGGTGTTCTCACGACTCCTACGGGTGCCGGATTGGCTTTCCCGCCGCAGGTAGGGGCAGGATGCCTCCCTGGGCGCGGGGGTCCGATGACGGACCCGGGTCCGGGGAATGTCCGAGGGCCCTGGCAGCATCGACTTCGCAGTGCCCGATATGCGGCTCCGCCGCGTGGCACGCCTCATACGGCAAGAAGAACACGGGAGTAACAACATGAACCGCAGTGAGCTGGTGGCCGCGCTGGCCGACCGCGCCGAGGTGACCCGCAAGGACGCCGACGCCGTTCTGGCCGCGTTCGCCGAGACCGTCGGCGAGATCGTCGCCAAGGGCGACGAGAAGGTCACCATCCCCGGCTTCCTGACCTTCGAGCGCACCCACCGTGCCGCTCGCACCGCCCGCAACCCGCAGACCGGCGACCCCATCCAGATCCCGGCCGGCTACAGCGTGAAGGTCTCCGCGGGCTCCAAGCTCAAGGAAGCGGCCAAGGGCCAGTAGTGACCTCGCCTGTACACCACGGCCGGTGTACGGCACCTGAGTAACGCCAATGGGGCGGCCCCTTAACCAGGGGCCGCCCCATCGTCGTACGAACTGAACTACTACCCGAGCGCCTTGCCCGGCAGTTCCACCTTCGCGCCCAGCTCGCTCAGCTTTTCCATGAAGTTCTCGTAGCCGCGGTTGATGAGGTCGATGCCGTGGACGCGGGATGTGCCCTGGGCTGCCAGTGCCGCGATGAGGTAGGAGAAGCCGCCGCGGAGGTCGGGGATGACCAGGTCGGCGCCCTGGAGCTTGGCGGGGCCGCTGACGACCGCCGAGTGGAGGAAGTTGCGCTGGCCGAAGCGGCAGTTCGAGCCGCCGAGGCACTCGCGGTAGAGCTGGATGTGGGCGCCCATCTGGTTGAGCGCGGAGGTGAAGCCCAGGCGTGACTCGTAGACCGTCTCGTGGATGATCGAGAGGCCCGTCGCCTGCGTCAGCGCCACGACGAGCGGCTGCTGCCAGTCCGTCTGGAAGCCCGGGTGGACGTCCGTTTCGAGCGCGATGGACTTCAACTGGCCGCCGGGGTGCCAGAAGCGGATGCCCTCGTCGTCGATCTCGAAGGCACCGCCCACCTTCCGGTAGGTGTTGAGGAACGTCATCATCGAGCGCTGCTGGGCGCCGCGGACGTAGATGTTGCCTTCGGTCGCCAGCGCCGCGGAAGCCCACGAGGCGGCCTCCAGGCGGTCCGGGAGGGCCGCGTGGGTGTAGCCGCCGAGGCTGTCGACGCCGGTGACGCGGATGGTGCGGTCGGTGTCCATCGCGATGATGGCGCCCATTTTCTGCAGGACGCAGATCAGGTCCTCGATCTCCGGTTCCACCGCGGCGTTGGAGAGTTCCGTGACGCCCTCCGCGAGCACCGCCGTCAGCAGCACCTGCTCGGTCGCGCCGACGGACGGGTACGGCAGCTGGATCTTGGTGCCGCGCAGCCGCTGCGGAGCCTCCAGGTACTGCCCGTCCGCCCGCTTCTCGATCTTCGCGCCGAACTGCCGCAGCACCTCGAAGTGGAAGTCGATGGGCCGGCCGCCGATGTCGCAGCCGCCGAGACCGGGGATGAACGCATGCCCGAGGCGGTGCAGCAGCGGACCGCAGAACAGGATGGGGATGCGCGAAGAACCCGCGTGGGCATCGATGTCGGCGACATTCGCGCTCTCCACGTGCGACGGGTCAAGGACCAGTTCGCCCGGCTCCTCTCCCGGACGGACCGTCACCCCGTGCAGTTGCAGCAGGCCGCGTACGACACGCACGTCACGGATGTCCGGAACGTTGCGCAGTCGACTCGGCGCGCTGCCCAGCAGGGCGGCGACCATGGCCTTCGGTACGAGGTTCTTCGCACCGCGGACACGAATCTCGCCCTCCAGCGGAGTTCCGCCGTGGACAAGCAGGACATCGTCGTTGACGGTCATGTATCTCGCGTTCCGATGAGTTGGGCAGGGCCGGACAGACAGAGTAATCGCCGCCGACCCCCCTTCCGTAAGCCCAAGTACCACCCAGCTCCGTCATAGCTCTGTCACAACACGAACCGTTCGCAAACGGGCACATGGGGTCACCGGCCGAGTCGTGCGCCCAGGACGCACCTGTGAGCCCTGAGCTGCATTCACTCCCGAACCCCCATTGCCTCCCCGCGCGAAGGGAAGATGCGGGATCATGTCTGCCATGACCGAGGTGTCCTCGCTCACAGGGCGGTTGCTCGTGGCAACCCCCGCCCTGGCGGACCCGAACTTCGACCGCGCGGTGGTGCTCCTTCTCGACCACGACGAGAAGGGCTCGCTCGGTGTCGTCCTCAACCGCCCCACCCCGGTGGACGTGGGCGACATCCTGGAGGGCTGGGCGGATCTCACCGGGGAGCCCGGTGTCGTCTTCCAGGGCGGGCCGGTTTCGCTGGACTCGGCCCTCGGCGTGGCGGTCATCCCGGGCGAGCCCGCGGCCGGGTACGTGCCGCTGGGCTGGCGCCGGGTGCACGGCGCGATCGGGCTCGTGGACCTGGAGGCCCCGCCGGAACTGCTCGCCTCGGCCCTCGGCTCCCTGCGCATCTTCGCCGGTTACGCCGGCTGGGGCCCCGGCCAGCTGGAGGACGAGCTGGTGGAGGGTGCCTGGTATGTCGTGGAGTCGGAGCCCGGCGACGTGTCCTCCCCGTCCCCGGAAAGACTCTGGCGCGAGGTCCTGCGCCGCCAGCGCAACGAGCTCGCGATGGTCGCCACCTATCCGGACGACCCATCGCTCAACTGAGACATGTGAGCTTCAGTACCCTTGGGCCTATGAGCACTCTTGAGCCTGAGACCCAGCCGCAGCGCGGGACTGGTACGGGGACCCTCGTAGAGCCGACGCCACAGGTGTCCCACGGCGACGGCGACCACGAGCGCTTCGCCCACTACGTCCAGAAGGACAAGATCATGGCGAGCGCCCTCGACGGCACCCCCGTCGTGGCGCTGTGCGGCAAGGTCTGGGTACCGGGCCGCGACCCGAAGAAGTACCCGGTGTGTCCCATGTGCAAGGAGATCTACGAGTCCATGGGCGCCGGCGGCGACGACAAGGGCAAGGGCGACAAGTAGCTCTCCGGACGGTCGTACACAGGTAAGGCCCCCAGCGCACGTTTTGTGTGCCCTGGGGGCCTTTGCGCTGTCCGCGCGTTGCACAGGGTGCGTTTGCTGGTCACAGAGTGGTTGAGACCTCTTGTGGTCGTGTTCATGCAGTCCCTAGCCTCCGGAGTGTTGTGCAGAGCGAAACCACCATTGCGTATGTTGCAACGCACTCCGGAGGATCACTCCATGAAGCTCTCCCGCAGACTCCCCGCGCTCCTCCTCGCCGGCCTCGTCGTCACGGCCTGCGCACCCCAGACGTCCGACAACTCCTCCTCCGACAAGGACGAGAAGACCGGCACGCTGCGGGTCTGGCTCTTCCAGGAGGTCGGCAACCAGCCGAAGGAGAAGGTCGTCGACTCCGTCGTCACCGCCTTCGAGAAGGAGCACGAAGGCGCGAAGGTCGAGATCGAGTACATCCCGATCGAAACCCGCGCCCAGCGCGTCAAGGCCGCCTTCAACGACCCCAAGTCCGCTCCCGACGTCATGGAGTACGGCAACACCGACACGGCCGGCTATGTGAAGGACGGCGGACTCCTCGACGTCACGAAGGAGTTCGGCGACTGGACCGAGGCGAAGGACACCGACCCCACGGCGAAGCAGTCGGTCACGGTGGACGGCAAGGTCTACGGCGCTCCCTTCTACGTCGGCGTCCGCGCCCTGTACTACCGCACGGACGTCTTCGACGAGCTGGGCCTGGAAGTCCCCAAGACCATGGCCGAGTTGGCCTCCACGGCCCGTGAGATCCGCGCCGCGAAGCCCGAGCTGTACGGCCTGGTCGTCGGCGGCGCCTACACGTACGGCGCGATGCCGTTCATCTGGGCCAACGGCGGTGAACTCGCCACCGGCAAGGGCGGATCGTATGCCTCGGCCATCGACAGCGCGGCCGCCCAGAAGGGCATCAAGGCCTACACCTCCCTCTTCGGCGACGACAACTGTCCCGCCGCCAAGTGCGCCGGCTTCGGCGGCAACGACACGATCACCGCGTTCGCGGCCGGCAAGGCGGGCATGGCGATCGGCGGCGACTTCAGCTACACGGCCGTCGAGGCGGGCAAGGTGAAGGGCAAGTACGCGGTGGTGCCGCTGCCGGGGGTCGAGGCCGGGTCGATCGCGCCGGCGTTCGCCGGGGGCAACAACATCGGTGTGCTGAAGTCCACTTCGCATCGGACGCTGGCCGTCGAGCTGATGGAGCAGCTTGCTTCTAAGAAGACGCAGGCGTCGATGTTCGATGCGATGGGGTTTTTGCCGACCTTCGCGGACGTGCGGAAGCAGGTGGCTGCGGAGGAGCCGTATGTGAAGCCGTTCGCGCAGACGCTGGCTGCGGGGACGAAGTTCGTTCCCGCGTCGCCTGCGTGGGCGGAGATCGATGCGGCGCTGGTGTTGCCGACGATGTTCCAGGAGGTCGTGAGCGGTAAGAAGGGTGTGGCTGCGGCGGCTGGGGATGCGGCGAAGAAGATGGACGATGCGTTTGGGTCTGTGGGGTGACGGCGCCTACCAGCTCGAGGGGCGCGGATCGTTTGCGGGTGCGGGCCGTGGGTGGCTTGTCGCGCAGTTCCCCGCGCCCCTATGGGAGTCCTCGTCGGCCGAGTTCTAAGGCGCCGTGGCTCTATCTTGCTCCTGCCCTTGTCGTTCTTGGTGGGTTGCTCGTTTATCCCATCTATCAGCTTGGGCTGATCTCGTTCTTTCAGTACACGCAGGCGCAGGTCAGTGGTGGGGAGCCGACCACCTTCGAGGGGTTCGGGAACTACGCGGAGCTGTTCTCCGACTCGCAGTTCTGGCAGGTGTTGCTGGCGACCGTGGTGTTCGCGGCGGCTTGTGTGGTGTCGACGCTCGCTGTCGGGTGTGCGCTTGCCGTGTTGCTCACTCGGGTGCGGGCCGTGCCTCGGCTGGTGTTGATGCTGGCGGCGTTGGGGGCTTGGGCTACGCCGGCGATCACGGGGTCGACGGTGTGGCTGTTGCTGTTCGACCCGGACTTCGGGCCGGTGAACCGGGTGCTGGGGCTCGGGGACTACTCATGGACGTACGAACGCGTCAGTGCGTTCTTTCTCGTCCTGCTCGAAGTGGTGTGGTGCTCCTTCCCGTTCGTGATGGTGACGGTGTACGCCGGGATTCGGGCGGTGCCCGGTGAGGTGCTGGAGGCGGCCGCTCTGGACGGGGCCTCGCAGTGGCGTATCTGGCGCTCGGTGCTGGCGCCCATGCTCCGGCCGATCCTCGTGGTCGTCACCATTCAGTCGGTGATCTGGGACTTCAAGGTCTTCACCCAGATCTACGTCATGACGAACGGCGGCGGCATCGCGGGCCAGAACCTCGTGCTGAACGTGTACGCGTATCAAAAGGCCTTCGCGTCCTCGCAGTACAGCCTCGGCTCGGCGATCGGCGTCGTGATGCTGCTGATCCTGCTGGCGGTCACGCTCGTGTACTTGCGGTTGTTGCGCAGACAGGGGGAGGAGCTGTGAATCTCGTACGTGGTCTGGTACGGCGTCCCTGGCGGCTGGCCGCCGAGATGTCGGCGCTGCTGATCGCGGCCGTCGTCGCGTTTCCCCTCTACTGGATGGTGCTCAGCGCCTTCAAACCGGCCGGAGAGATCGAGTCGACCGAGCCGCGGCCGTGGACGCTGGCGCCCTCGCTGGATTCGTTCCGGCGGGTCTTCGGACAGCAGGAATTCGGCCGCTACTTCGTCAACAGCCTTGTGGTGGCCTGCACCGTCGTGGTCGCCTCGGCGCTCATCGCGTTTCTCGCCGCGACCGCGGTGACACGATTCCGCTTCCGTTTCCGGACCACCCTGCTGATCATGTTTCTGGTGGCCCAGATGGTGCCTGTGGAGGCGCTGACGATCCCGCTGTTCTTCCTCATGCGGGACTTCGGTCAGCTGAACACGCTGGGCTCGCTGATCCTGCCGCACATCGCCTTCTCGCTGCCCTTCGCGATCTGGATGCTGCGGGGGTTCGTGAAAGCCGTTCCAGAGGCGTTGGAGGAGGCCGCGTACATCGACGGGGCGAGCCGGGCGCGATTCCTGTGGCAGATCCTTTTCCCGCTGGTCTTCCCGGGGTTGGTGGCCACCAGCGTGTTTTCCTTCATCTCGGCCTGGAACGACTTCCTGTTCGCCAAGTCCTTCATCATCAGCGACACCTCCCAGTCGACCCTCCCGATGGCCCTGCTGGTCTTCTACAAGCCGGACGAGCCGGACTGGGGTGGTGTGATGGCGGCGTCCACGGTGATGACCATTCCGGTACTGATCTTCTTCGTGCTCGTGCAGCGACGGCTGGTGTCGGGGCTGGGCGGAGCGGTAAAGGACTGACGTGACTGAGACCGACGTGACTGAACTGATTCCGGCACCTCACCACATGGAGCGGACCGAACGCTTCTACGAACTCGGCGACGACTTCGGGATCGAGGCCGGCCTGGGCACCGAGGGCACCGCGCGATGGCTGCGCGCGACGCTCGGCGCGGCGACCGGGCTCGCGCTGCCGCCCAAGGAGGGGGGCCAGTACGACGTCCTCCATCTGTCCGTCCGGCCCGGCCTCGACGCCGAGGCCTACCGCCTCGTCGTCGCCCCCCATGGCGTCCACATCCAGGGCGGCTCGCCCGCCGGTGTCTTCTGGGGCGCACAGACGCTGCGCCAGCTTCTCGGCCCGGACGCCTTCCGGCGTGCGCCCCTTCCCGGCCGTACATGGCGGCTGCCCCTGACGGAGATCCGGGACGCCCCCCGATTCCGCTGGCGCGGCCTCATGCTCGACGTGGCCCGGCACTTCATGCCCAAGGACGGTGTCCTGCGCTACCTGGATCTGATGGCAGCCCACAAACTCAACGTCTTCCACTTCCATCTGACGGATGACCAGGGCTGGCGCATCGAGATCAAGAAGTACCCCCGGCTCACGGAGGTCGGCTCCTGGCGGGCCCGCACGAAATTCGGCCACCGGGCCTCGCCGCTGTGGGAGGAGAAGCCGCACGGGGGCTTCTACACCCAGGACGACATCCGGGAGATCGTCGCGTACGCCGCCGAGCGGCATATCACCGTCGTCCCCGAAATCGACGTACCGGGACACTCGCAGGCCGCCATCGCCGCGTACCCGGAACTCGGCAACACCGACGTCATCGACACGACCTCCCTCACGGTCTGGGACAACTGGGGCGTCTCTCTGAACGTACTCGCACCCTCTGACAACACCCTTCGCTTCTACGAGGGGGTGTTCGAGGAACTGCTGGAGCTGTTCCCTTCCGAGTTCATTCACATCGGCGGCGACGAATGCGCCAAGGAGCAGTGGCGGGAGTCGCCCTTCGTCCAGGCCCGCATCAAGGAACTCGGGCTCGCGGACGAGGACGGACTGCAGTCGTGGTTCATCGGGCACTTCGACCGGTGGCTCTCCGCGCGCGGGCGCAGGCTCATCGGCTGGGACGAGATCCTGGAGGGCGGCCTGGCACCGGGCGCCGCGGTGTCGTCCTGGCGCGGCTACGCGGGCGGAATCGCCGCCGCCCGGGCAGGTCACGACGTCGTCATGTGCCCTGAACAGCAGGTGTACTTGGACCACCGCCAGGACGGGGGTGCGGACGAGCCGGTCCCCATCGGCTACGTCCGCACCCTGGAGGACGTCTACCGGTTCGAACCCGTTCCACCCGAGCTGACGCCGGAACAGACCCGGCACGTCCTCGGGACGCAGGCCAACGTGTGGACCGAGGTGATGGAGGACCACGCGCGCGTGGACTACCAGACGTTCCCCAGGCTCGCGGCCTTCGCCGAGGTGGCCTGGAGCGTCGGCCTGCCCGCCCCCGCGGAACGGGACTTCGCCGATTTCGAGCGGCGGATGGCCGTCCACTACCGGCGACTTGACGCCCTGGGAGTCGCCTACCGGCCGCCTGCCGGGCCGTTGCCGTGGCAGCGGCGGCCGGGTGTGCTGGGCCGTCCCATCGAGGGGGCGCCGCCGAACAGGTAGCCGAACAGGTAAGGGCGCACGCATGGGAACACGCATGGGAACAGGTCAGGGAAAAGCCCTCAAGTGTCACCGAAGAGTGGCAATTCGCGCGCACGGTTGATGTCGTGCGAAAACGGACCATCTCGCTGGTGAGGGGGGCGAATGCCTCCTAGCGGACCCCCGCGTTCGGGCCCTGCGAAGATGTGCCAGAGTTGCCACGTCCGCCCTGTCAGCACGTACCGTACGGCAACACAGGTGGGACCAGGTGGGGCAGCGGGAAGGGGCAGCCGGTTTGACCACGAGCGCACCGCAGGCGGCGCAGGCCGTCACGCTGCCTACGACGCTGGACGAGGCCGTGGCGGCCCTCACGGCCATGCCCGCCGCCGTTCCCGTGGCCGGCGGCACCGACCTCATGACCGCCGTCAACTCCGGGCAGCTCAGGCCCGCCGCACTGGTGGGCCTCGGCAAGATCAGCGAGATCCGCGGCTGGCAGTACCTCGACGGGCACGCGCTGCTCGGCGCCGGCCTCACCCATGCGCGCATGGGCCGCCCCGACTTCGCCGCCCTGATCCCGGCGCTCGCCGCCGCGGCGCGCGCGGCGGGCCCACCGCAGATCCGCAACGCGGGCACCCTGGGCGGCAACATCGCGACGGCCGCCCCCACCGGGGACGCGCTTCCCGTACTGGCCGCCCTGGAGGCGACGCTGATCATCGCGGGCCCGGGCGGAGCCCGCCGGGAGATCCCGGTGTCGCACCTGCTGGCCGGTGTGGAGATGCTGCGCGGCGGCGAACTCATCGGGTACGTGCGCGTGCCCCTGCTGCACGCCCCGCAGGTCTTCCTCAAGGCCACCGGCCGCACCGGCCCCGGCCGCGCGGTCGCGTCGGTCGCGCTGGTCCTCGACCCCGCCCGGCGCGGAGTGCGGTGCGCCGTCGGTGCCATAGCGCCGATGCCGCTCAGGCCCCTGGACGCCGAGCAGTGGGTCGCCCGGCTGATCGACTGGGACAACAGCCGCGCGATCGTCCCCGAAGCGCTGGCCGCCTTCGGGGAGTACGTCGCCGCGGCCTGCATCCCCGATCCGGTCCCGGCCGAGGACGGCTCCGTACAACAGCTTCCGCCCGCCGTACTGCACCTGCGGCGCACCGTCGCCGCGCTGGCCCGACGAGCACTGGGGAGGGCGCTGTCGTGACCGACGACCAGCACGGAGAGGGCACGCCCCAGAGCGGCAGCCGCTGGGACCCGCTGCCCCAGGGCGACTACGACGACGGCGCCACCGCCTTCGTGAAACTCCCCGAAGGGGGCATCGACGCCCTCCTGGCCTCCGCCGACAGCCCGCTGGCCGCGCCCGGCCACGGCTATGTGCCGCCGCAGATAACGGCCGACCCCGCGGGGACCGACCCCGCCCCCGGCGGCTGGCCGGCGCCCGCCGAACCCGTGCAGTGGCCCGACCCGAACGCGGTACCCCAGGACACCGGGAGCGACCGGTTCTCGTACAACCCGGGGGCGACCGGGCAGTGGAACTTCGGGACCGTCGATGGATCGGCGGGATCGGCGGAGCACACGGCAGCGGCGCCGGGCCACGATGTGACCGGGCAGTGGTCGATCCCGGTCGCCGGAGGCGAGCTTCCGGACGAATCGGGCGAGTTCACCACGTCGTCCCTGGTCGAGCAGTGGGGCGGCACACCGCCGGCCACACTCCCCGGCGGCGCGGCCGCTCCCTGGGCGACGGAGGCCGCCGGGCAGCCGTGGGCGCGGGACGCGGCGAACACCGCGCCTCCCGCCGACGCCGCGGTGGACGCACCCGGCCAGACGCACGGCGAGGTGTCCGCGCAGGCGTACACGAGGCCACACCCGGGGACTCCGGCGCAGCAGCACGGGGGCGCTCCCGCCCGGCCGCACGCGGACGCTCACGGGGAACGCGCGGCACAGCCGCACGCGGAGGAGTACGGGGAACGCGCGGCTCAGCCGCACGCGGAGGAGTACGGAGAGCGCGCGGCTCAGTCGCACGCGGACGCTCGTGCCCAGCAGCACCCTGAACTCCATGCCTCGCAGGACCCTGAACTCCACGCCCCGCAGCACGACGAGGCACCCGCCCGGCCCGCATCCGACGGGGCCCACGACCGACAGTCCGCGGACGGAACCGCCGTAGCGGACTCACTGAGCGCGCACGAGAGAGCCGTAGCCGCCGCACAGGCCGCTCAGAGGGCCCGTGAGGCAGCCCAGGCGGCCGAGGATGCCCAGGGGGCCGCAGAGGCCGCTGAGAGGGCCGTGGAGCGTTCCGGGGAGCCCGAGCCGGAGCGGGGCTCGGAGCCGGAGTCGCGTGCCGACGCGGAGGCCGGTGAGGAGTCCGCCGGAGCCGAGGCCCAGGACGAGGCGCCCCCGCCGCCCGGCGAGGAGCACCCGCTCGCCTCGTACGTCCTGCGCGTCAACGGCGTCGACCGGCCCGTCACCGACGCCTGGATCGGCGAATCGCTGCTGTACGTCCTGCGCGAACGGCTCGGCCTCGCCGGTGCCAAGGACGGCTGCTCGCAGGGCGAGTGCGGCGCGTGCAACGTCCAGGTAGACGGCCGGCTCGTCGCCTCCTGCCTGGTGCCCGGGGTCACCGCGGCCGGCAGCGAGGTCCGTACGGTCGAGGGCCTCGCGGAGGAGGGCCACCCCTCCGACGTGCAGCGGGCGCTCGCCCGGTGCGGCGCGGTGCAGTGCGGCTTCTGCGTGCCGGGCATGGCGATGACCGTGCACGACCTGCTGGAGGGCAACCCGGCGCCGACCGAACTCGAGGCCCGCCAGGCGCTGTGCGGCAACCTGTGCCGCTGCTCCGGCTACCGCGGCGTCCTGGACGCCGTCAAGGAAGTCGTCGCCGAACGCGAGGCGCACCGCGCCGCCGACGCTGAGACGGACGCGAACGAGGCACGTATCCCGCACCAGGCGGGCCCGGGAGCCGGCGGCGTCAACCCGTCGGCGTTCGAGCCGCACGACCAGGCGTACGGACAGGACGGAGGCCCGGCGTGAGCAACGAAGCCGCCACCGCGACCACGGCCGCGGAGGCAGCCCCCGCCCCCGAGGAGATCCCGCACGGCCTCGGCGTGTCCTTGCACCCCGCCGACGCGGGCGCCAAGACCGAGGGCACGTTCCCGTACGCGGCCGACCTGTGGGCCGAGGGCCTGCTCTGGGCCGCCGTCCTGCGCTCACCGCACCCGCACGCGCGCATTGTGTCGATCGACACGTCCCACGCGCGCGAGATGCCCGGCGTCCGCGCCGTCGTCACCCACGAGGACGTGCCCGGCGCACCCCGGTACGGCCGGGGCAGCGCCGACCGCCCGGTGTTCGCCTCCGAGGTCGTACGCCACCACGGCGAACCCATCGCCGCCGTCGCCGCCGACCACCCCGACACCGCGCGGATGGCCGCGGCGGCCGTCACCGTCGAGTACGAAGTACTCGACCCGGTGACGGATCCGGAACAGGCCTTCGAGGCCGAGGCGCTGCACCCCGACGGCAACCTGATCCGCCACATCCCGCTGCGCCACGGCGACCCGGACGCGGCCGGCGACATCGTCGTCGAGGGCCAGTACCGCATCGGCCGCCAGGACCCGGCGCCCATAGGAGCCGAGGCGGGTCTCGCGGTGCCGCGACCGGACGGCGGCGTCGAGCTGTATCTGGCGTCCACGGACCCGCACAGCGACCGCGACACGGCCGCCGCCTGCTACGGCCTGGAGCCCGACCGCGTGAAGGTCGTCGTCACCGGCGTGCCCGGCGCGACCGCCGACCGTGAGGACCAGGGCTTCCAACTCCCGCTGGGCCTGCTGGCGTTGAAGACCGGCTGCCCGGTCAAACTGACCGCCACGCGCGAAGAGTCCTTCCTGGGCCACACCCACAGGCATCCCACGTTGTTGCGGTACCGCCACCACGCGGACGCCGAGGGCAAGTTGGTGAAGGTCGAGGCGCAGATCCTGCTGGACGCGGGCGCGTACGCGGACACCTCCTCGGAGGCGCTGGCCGCCGCGGTGTCCTTCGCCTGCGGCCCGTACGTCGTCCCGAACGCCTTCATCGAGGGCTGGGCCGTACGCACCAACAACCCGCCCTCCGGTCACGTACGCGGAGAGGGCGCCATGCAGGTCGCCGCCGCGTACGAAGCCCAGATGGACAAGCTGGCGAAGAAGCTCGGCGTCGACCCGGCGGAGCTGCGCCTGCGCACCGCGCTCGCCACGGGCGACGTCCTGCCGACCGGCCAGACCGTGACATGCCCCGCACCCGTGGCGGAGTTGCTCCAGGCGGTACGGGACTTCCCCCTTCCCGCGCTCCCCAAGGACACGCCCGAGGAGGACTGGCTGCTGCCCGGCGGCCCCGAAGGCGCGGGCGAACCGGGCGCGGTGCGCCGGGGAGTCGGCTACGGCCTCGGCATGGTCCACATGCTCGGCGCGGAGGGCGCGGACGAGGTCTCCACGGCGACCGTCAAGGTCCATGACGGAATCGCCACCGTCCTGTGCGCGGCCGTCGAGACCGGCCAGGGCTTCACCACCCTCGCCCGGCAGATCGTCCAGGAGACACTCGGCATCGACGAGGTGCACGTCGCCCCCGTCGACACCGACCAGCCACCGGCGGGCGCGGGCTGCCGGGGCCGCCACACCTGGGTGTCCGGCGGCGCGGTGGAGCGCGCGGCGAAGATGGTCCGCACGCAACTCCTCCAGCCCCTGGCCCACAAGTTCGGCATGTCCACGGAGCTGCTGCAGATCACCGACGGCAAGATCACGTCGTACGACGGAGTCCTGTCGACCACCGTCACCGAGGCGATGGACGGCAAGGAACTGTGGGCCACCGCCCAGTGCCGCCCCCATCCGACGGAACCTCTGAACGAAGCCGGACAGGGCGACGCCTTCGTGGGGCTCGCCTTCTGCGCGATCCGCGCGGTCGTGGACGTCGACATCGAACTCGGCTCGGTACGGGTCGTCGAACTGGCCGTAGCCCAGGACGTGGGTCGCGTCCTGAACCCCGCCCAGCTGACGGCACGAATCGAAGCGGGCGTCACACAGGGCGTGGGCATCGCGCTGACGGAGAACCTGCGCACGGCACGCGGCCTGATCCGCCACCCCGACCTCACGGGCTACGCCTTGCCGACGGCCTTGGACGCGCCCGACATCCGCATCGTGAAACTGGTCGAGGAACGCGACGTGGTCGCCCCCTTCGGCGCGAAGGCCGCCAGCGCGGTACCGGTGGTGACGTCCCCGGCGGCCATCGCCTCCGCCGTCCGCGCCGCGACGGGCCGCCCCGTCAACCGCCTCCCGATCCGCCCGCAGGCCGCGGTGGTGACCGGCCAGTGACGGCCCCCGACCCAGGTCCACCGCGATACGAACCACCGCCCAGCGCAGGGAAATTGCTGGTGTGGGCGCTGGTGTTCGTGTTCGCGGCGGTGGTGGTGGTGCTGGGCGGTATCTACTTCGCGTGACCGGCCCTTCTGACCGGCTGTCCTGACCGGCTGTGTGCGACGCAACAGCCTTGGCGTTGCCGGGCTGCGGGCCGTTGTCAGTGGTGCGGCGTAGTGTTCTGGATGTGGGGACGGCGGGGGTTGTGACCGCGCTGGTACGACGGCTGCGGTCTGTGGTGCCGATCCGCGCCCCGCTCGGGGACTGAACGACCTTTCATGCACGGGGGATTCCATGAGCACGACCAGCGTGACTTGTATCGCGGCGACTGGCCTGACCGAGGGCGAGCCGGATCCGTTCGGGGTGGATGCGCCGCCGGGCCATGGGGTCTGGGGTGACGCGGGACAGGAGCAGTGCCTCGGGCAGCGGGTCGCCGAGCCGGACTTGTGCCTCCGGCAGCCGGGTGGCGATGAGCTGCTGTCGCTCGCCGAGCTGCGCCAGGAAGGCCGGCTGCGCACGCTGGTGCGATTCGCGTCGGCGGCCGATGAACTGGCCCGACTGCGCCACGAGTTCGCGGCCTACGCGGGACGCTTCGGGCCGGGCGCGGTGGCGGAGGCCTCCCGCCGGCTGCTGGCCGTCTGGGAGGAGGGGACAGGCACTGCGATGCCGGCGTTCCGCAGCATGGGCGCCCTGATCCGCCCCCTCGCCTGGATCGCCGAGCCCGGCAGCGGCCTCGCACTCGACCTGCCGCCACGGCTGCTGGACGAGGAGTTCGGCACCGCATCGATCGTCCGCTTCGAGGACGTCGACTTCCCCACGGCCCTCACCCACGAACCCACCCGCCGCTTCCTCCGCGACGTGGGCCTGCCCGAAGAGGCCACCCGGTTCACCCTGGACACGGACGTCCCCCCACGAACCCTCGCCGAGTACGCCACGGACGAGCGCGACGGCGACCTCGTACTCCCGCCCGGCACGGCCCACCTGATACGCCTCGGCCACATCGCGGACGACACCAGCCTCGTGATCGACGGCGCGACGGGGACGGTCCTGTACTGGGCCGAGGGGGACGCGCTGCCGAGTCCTCTCAACACGGACCTCTCCACACTGGCGTTCACTCTGTGGCTGCTGCGGCGCGAAGAGAACCGAGACGGGAACTGAGCCGGACCTTCTTGGAGGCCGTGGCGGGAATTGAACCCGCGTAACTCGCTTTGCAGGCGAGCCCCTCAACCACTCGGGCACACGGCCTTGCTTCGTGTGTCGACCGTAGGGCGCTGTGGGGGAGGGGCTCAAGGGAAGCGGGGGTGGTGCAACGGGACTGCCATGCCGCGTTCATGAAACGGGGCGTGGGGGGCGGTCGTACGACCAAGGGCTGAGGTGGGGCCGTTCTCTCGACAGGGGTCAACGTGGGGTGTGGCCCTTACGCTGGCGACCATGACCGCCCTCGAACCGAGCGACACCGACGTTGCTGATCCCGACGGCTCCTTGTCGGGCGCCGAGCGCGACGAGACCGTTCTGAGCCGTTCCTACCGTGCGCTCAGTGTCGGGATCGTCTCCGTCGTGCTGCTGATCGCCTTCGAGGCGACCGCTGTCGGGACGGCGATGCCGGTGGCGGCGCGGGAGTTGGACGGGGTGTCGCTGTACGCGTTCGCGTTCTCGGGGTACTTCACGACGAGCCTGTTCGGCATGGTGCTCTCCGGTCAGTGGTCGGACCGGCGAGGGCCGCTCGGGGCGTTGACCACGGGTATCGCTTCCTTCGCGGCCGGTCTGCTGCTGTCCGGCACGGCGGGCGCGATGTGGCTGTTCATCCTGGGGCGGGCCGTGCAGGGGTTCGGCGGCGGGCTGGTGATCGTCGCGCTGTACGTCGTCGTGGGCCGCGCTTATCCAGGGCGGCTGCAGCCCGCGATCATGGCGGCGTTCGCGGCGAGCTGGGTCGTGCCGTCGATCGTCGGCCCGCTCGCGTCGGGCGCGGTGACCGAACACCTCGGCTGGCGCTGGGTGTTCGTCGGCATCCCGGTGCTCGTCGTCTTCCCGCTGGCGCTTGCACTGCCGCAGATACGGCGGCGGGCGGCGGGGCCGGTGGATGGTTCGGGGAGTGGTCGGGCCGGCGGCTCGGTGGGCGGTCCCCTGGGCGGTCCGGCGGATGGTTCCGCGGACGGTTCCCGGGGCGGTTGGGCGGCCCGTCCCCTGGGCGGTTCGGTGGGCGACACCGTGGGTGGCACCGTGGGCCGCTCGGTGTCTGAAAAGCCTGCGCGGGTGCGCCGGACGGCCTCCTTCGATCGGCGTCGTATTCGGCTCGCACTCGGGATCTCGCTCGGGGCGGGGCTGTTGCAGTACGCCGCGCAGGATCTGCGGTGGTTGTCGGTGGTGCCCGGCGTGGTGGGTGCCGCGCTGCTGGTGCCGGCTGCTCTGGGGCTGTTGCCGCGCGGTACGTATCGGGCGGCCCGTGGGCTGCCGTCCGTCGTGTTGTTGCGCGGGGTGGCCGCGGGCTCCTTCATCGCTGCCGAGTCGTTCGTGCCGTTGATGCTGGTCACCCAGCGGGGGCTGTCGCCGACGCTGGCCGGGTTCTCGCTCGCGGCGGGTGGGGGGACGTGGGCGCTGGGGTCGTGGGTGCAGTCGCGGGCGCGGATGGCGCCGTACCGGGAACGGTTGATGACGCTCGGGATGGTGCTGGTGGCGGCCGCGATCGCCGCCGCGCCGAGCGTGCTGATCGAGTCGGTGCCGGCCTGGACCGTTGCCGTCGCCTGGGCGGTGGGCTGCTTCGGCATGGGGCTGGTGATCTCCTCCACGAGTGTGCTGTTGCTGAAGCTCTCCGCCCCCGAGGAGTCCGGCACCAACTCCGCCGCCCTCCAGATCTCCGACGGCCTCTCCAACGTCCTCCTCCTCGCGGCGGGCGGCGCGGCTTTCGCGGCGCTGGGTGGCGGCACGGTGTCGCATGCGGCGACGGAGGCGGCCGGTGCGGGGTCGCATCCGGCCGCGTTCGCCGCGGTGTTCTTGCCGATGGCGGGGGTGGCCTTGGTGGGGGCATGGGTGACAACGCGGCTGCGGGCCGCCTGATTCCGGTACCACAGTGGCCCCAAGGGTGGTACCGTTTTGGTATGGCTATGAATCTTCGTCTGCGTGACGACCAGCAGGAGGCGCTCAAGCTGCGTGCCGAGGAGGAGGGACGCAGCATGCACGCCATAGTGCTTCAGGCGATCGACCGGTATCTGGAGCAAGAGGCCGACCGGGCCACGGTCCGTCGCCTGGGGGCGAAGTACGCAGCGGGCCACGCCGACCTGCTGCGGAGGCTGGGGGAGTAGATGAAGTACCTCACGGTCCAGGAGGTCCTGGACCTGGCGGAGCTGGCGTGCGGGGAGCAGACGCAGGTCGCCGTACGTGACCTGGGTCTGCTCAGCTCGGCCGTCCATCGCCCCCAGTCGCAGATGTTCGGCGTCGAGGCGTACACGGACCTCTTCGAGAAGGCTGCCGCGCTGTTTCAATCGCTGGCTGTGAATCATCCTCTGGTGGACGGCAACAAGCGCATGGCGTGGATGTGCACCGTCGTCTTCCTCGACTTCAACGGTACTGAGATGCTCGACGTCGATCAGGACGAGGCGTACAAGCTCGTCATCGAGGTGGCATCCGGCGGCCTGGAGGACGTGGGGCTGATCGCCCTCCGCTTGAGGGCGCTGCACGAGGCCATGTGACCTCGGTCCCATCCAAGGCAACCCCGGCACAGTCCGCCCGTTGGCGGAAACCCGGCGCCGGTAGGGTGGCCCGGTTGTCATACCCAGCCGAGCCGCCCGACCCCTTCACCGGAGACCGTGACTACCACCGCCGCCAGCTCCTCGTCGTCGCATCACCTGTCACCCGCGTTCCCCGGCCGCGCCCCCTGGGGTACCGCCAGCAAGCTGCGTGCCTGGCAGCAAGGGGCGATGGAGAAGTACATCCAGGAGCAGCCGCGTGACTTTCTGGCCGTGGCGACGCCCGGTGCCGGAAAGACGACGTTCGCGCTGACTCTGGCGTCGTGGCTGCTGCACCATCACGTCGTGCAGCAGGTGACCGTCGTCGCGCCGACCGAGCATCTGAAGAAGCAGTGGGCGGAGGCCGCGGCACGTATCGGGATCAAGCTCGACCCGGAGTACAGCGCGGGGCCGCTCGGCAAGGACTATCAGGGTGTCGCGGTCACGTACGCCGGTGTCGGCGTGCGGCCCATGCTGCACCGCAATCGCGTCGAGCAGCGCAAGACTCTCGTCATCCTCGACGAGATCCATCACGCCGGTGACTCCAAGTCCTGGGGTGAGGCCTGCCTGGAGGCCTTCGAACCGGCCACCCGCCGGCTCGCGCTCACCGGTACGCCGTTCCGGTCCGACACCAACCCCATCCCCTTCGTGGCCTACGAGGAGGGCAACGACGGGATCCGGCGCTCCGCCGCCGACTACACGTACGGCTACGGCTCCGCCCTCTCCGACGGCGTCGTCCGGCCCGTCATCTTCCTCTCCTACAGCGGCAACATGCGGTGGCGCACGAAGGCCGGTGACGAGGTCGCCGCCCGGCTCGGCGAGCCCATGACCAAGGACGCGGTCAGCCAGGCCTGGCGCACCGCCCTCGATCCGCGTGGCGAGTGGATGCCGAGCGTGCTGCGCGCCGCCGACCAGCGGCTGACCGAGGTCCGCAAGGCCGTCCCGGACGCGGGCGCGCTCGTCATCGCGTCCGACCAGGACTCGGCGCGTGCGTACGCCAAGCTCATCCGCGAGATCACGGGCAGGAAGGCGACGCTCGTCCTGTCCGACGACGCCGGTGCGTCCGGCCGGATCGACGAGTTCAGCGGCAGCAACGACCGGTGGATGGTCGCGGTCCGGATGGTGTCGGAAGGCGTCGACGTGCCGCGGCTCGCGGTCGGGGTGTACGCCACGACCATCTCCACGCCGCTGTTCTTCGCGCAGGCCGTCGGCCGTTTCGTACGGTCCAGGCGGCGCGGCGAGACGGCCTCGGTCTTCCTCCCCACCATCCCCGACCTCCTCACTTTCGCCAACGAGATGGAGGTCGAGCGCGACCACGCCCTCGACAAGCCCAAGAAGGAGGGCGAGGAGGACCCGTACGCCGAGGAGGAGAAGCTTCTCCAGGAGGCCGAGCAGCAGCAGGACGAGGACACCGGCGAGCAGGACCAACTCCCCTTCGAGGCGCTGGAGTCCGACGCCGTCTTCGACCGAGTCCTGTACGACGGCGCCGAGTTCGGCATGCAGGCCCACCCCGGCAGCGAGGAGGAGCAGGACTACCTAGGTATTCCTGGGCTGTTGGAGCCCGACCAGGTGCAGATGCTGCTGCAGAAGCGGCAGGCCCGGCAGATCGCGCACAGCCGTAAGAAGCCGGACTCCGAGGCCGACCTGCTCGAACTGCCCGCCGAGCGGCGGCCGGTGGTCAGCCACAAGGAGATGATGGAGCTGCGCAAGCAGCTCAACACGATGGTGAGTGCGTACGTTCACCAGAGCGGCAAGCCGCACGGGGTGATTCATACGGAGTTGCGGCGCGTGTGCGGTGGGCCGCCGAGCGCGGAGGCCACGGCGGGGCAGCTGCGGCAGCGGATCGCGAAGGTGCAGGAGTGGGCCACGCGGATGCGGTGACGCTGGGCGCTGTGCCTGAGCCGGTTTTCCGGGGCCGACCTGTCGTACTTCGGCTGCAGGTCGTTCGTGGCTGGTCGCGCAGTTCCCCGCGCCCCTTTGGGGCGCGCATACCACCGCAAATCAAAGTAGTCCGTACCGGCACGTGACCGGATTCTGGACGGAGCCTTCCGCTCAGCGGACTCCCTTCGCTACTGTCCCGCTACGCACACGCCCCGTGGCAGCGCCGCCGCGGAGCGCAGCCGTGAAGCGACGCGGTTCGGACAGTCGGTCCGGGCCGCCGACCGATCGGCGGCCTCTGAAGCGCGTCACCGACGGGACTCGGTGACGCATCTGCCGCGAGGGGGCCGTCGACCTCACCACTAAGGAGTGGGCGTCGTGACCGCGGAGACCTCCCAGACGCTCGACCGGGGACTGCGTGTCCTCAAGCTGCTGGCCGACACGGACCACGGGCTGACCGTCACCGAGCTTTCCCACAAACTGGGCGTGAACCGGACCGTGGTGTACCGGTTGCTCGCCACGCTTGAGCAGCATGCACTTGTACGACGTGACCTGGGCGGACGTGCCCGGGTCGGGCTCGGGGTGCTGCGGCTGGGGCGTCAGGTGCATCCGTTGGTGCGGGAGGCGGCGTTGCCCGCTCTGCGGTCGCTGGCCGAGGACATAGGCGCGACCGCGCATCTCACGCTGGTGGACGGGGCGGAGGCGTTGGCCGTCGCGGTCGTCGAGCCGACGTGGACCGACTATCACGTGGCGTATCGGGCGGGGTTCCGGCATCCGTTGGACCGGGGGGCCGCGGGCAAGGCGATCCTCGCCGCGCGGCAGCGGACGGTGGCGGAGCCGGGGTTCACCCTGACGCACGGAGAATTGGAGGCGGGGGCGAGTGGGGCCGCGGCGCCGTTGATCGGGGTGACCGGGGTCGAGGGGAGTGTGGGGGTCGTGATGCTGGCGGATGCGGTGCCGGAGCGGGTGGGGCCGCGGGTGGTGGATGCGGCGCGGGAGGTTGCGGAGGCGTTGCGCTGACCGGCGTTTCAACGAGGTGCGGTGGGGCTGGGCGCGGTGGGGTGGGTCGCTTGCCCGGCGTGGTGGCTGAGGTGGGGGTGGGTCGCGCAGCCCGGCGCTGACGGGGTGCCGCCTGCGCCCACCCGTGCCGCCCCAGGCGGCACGACTGCCCGCAGGCTGCGGCATTCGGGGACGGGCTGCTGGGTGGGCGCCGCCCTTGCGGCACGCATGCCCGCAGCTAGGGCAGCGGCACGCACGCCCGCAGCTACGGCGGTGTACGTGCTGCCCTCAGTCACCACCCCGAACCCCGCCCGTTAGATTGATCCCGTGTTCCTCTCTCGTCTCACGCGCCCGCAGGCCCTGGTGGTCTGTGCTCTGCCTGTCGTCGGTCTGGTCGGGGCGGCGGTGTTCGCGCCGCTGCCGTTTTCGTTGACGCAGCCGGGGCTGACCGCGGATGTGCTGGGGGAGAACCGGGGGACGCCGGTGATCACGATCTCCGGGGCGCCGGCTCGGGACACGAGCGGGCAGCTGCGGATGACGACGATCGAGGCGACGAACCCGGATACGAACGTCTCGCTCGGGGATGTGATCGACTCGTGGTTCCGTACGGACCGGGCGGTCATGCCGCGCGACTCGGTCTATCCGAGCGGTGAGAGCGTCAAGGAGATCGAGCGGCACAACACGGAGCAGATGCGCGCGTCGCAGGACGCGGCGACCGAGGCCGCGCTGAACTATCTCGACCTCAGCGACAAGAACGTCAAGGTCACCTTGAGGCTCGCCGACGTCGGCGGCCCCAGCGCCGGGCTCCTGTTCTCCCTCGGCATCATCGACAAGCTCAACGGAAACGGCAGCGGCGGCGACCTCACCGGCGGTCGTAGCGTCGCCGGCACGGGGACGATCGAGGCCGACGGAACGGTCGGCGCGGTCGGCGGTGTCGCCCTGAAGACGCAGGCCGCGCGGCGCGACGGGGCGACCGTGTTCCTGGTTCCGAAGGACGAGTGCGGCGACGCGGAGTCGGAGCTGCCGGAGGGGCTGCGGCTGATTCCGGTGACCACGCTCAAGGGTGCGGTCAGTGCGCTGGTGGCGTTGGAGACGGGGAAGGGCTCGGTGCCGAGCTGCTGAGGCCCGCCCCTGCTATTCCGTAGGTCAGAGGTTGTCGTCCTCCAGGGGGTGCTGCCAGCGCAGGCCGGGGAAGCGGGCGAATCCCCGGTCGGCGGAGTAGAAGGTGGAGCCGGACTCGATGGCGAGGGCCGCGAGGTAGGCGTCCGGAACGAGATTGCCGCGAGCTCCTACTCTGCGGCAGAGTCGGTCGAAGATCTCCCAGTGCCGGGGGCCTTCGTGGAGGGGCGTGGTCACGGGCGCTTCACGGATGGCTTGCAGGAAGTCCAGTGCGTCGGCTGAGGTGACGGGCCGCGGGAAGATGCGCGGGTGGGTGACCAGACGTACGAATCCGCTGGCCACCATGGCGTTGTAGGCCACCGGCTCATCGCCCCGCAGCCGCTCGATCAGCCACTTCTTGTACGGCTCGTGTTCCTTGGCTTCCTCACGGAAGGCATATACGAGCACGTTCACGTCGCAGAAGATCACTCGATGCCGTCCATGATGTCGAGGAGCGCGGCATTGTTGTCGAGATCGACTCCCGGGCGTAGACCGCCCAGGTCGGCGCTGGGCAGGTTGACGATGTTCTTCGCCGCCGCCACATCCCGCGCGAACGACGCCCGCAACGCATCCTCTATCACCGCACTGACTGTGACGCGCCTGCGGGCGGCCCGCAGTTTGGCTTCCTGAAGCAGGTCCTCGGAGAGGTCGACCGTTGTCCTCATGCACCAAAGCGTAAGCAGACTGCATCATGATGCGCCAGGGTGAATCACTGATGGGCGGGCTTGACCCTTCCCTTGGATCCCCGCCCCGCCTTGGATCCCCACCCCCGCCCTACCCCTCCTTCACGAACCCCTCCTCCACCATCCAGTCCAACGCCACCTGATGCGGATCCTCCCCCGCCACATCCACCTTCGCGTTCAGCTCCTGCGCCACCGCGTTGTCCAACCGCCTGGTGATCGGGTCGAGGACGTCCGCGATCGCCGGGTACTCCTTCAGCGTCTTGGAGTTGATCGAGGGTGCGGCGTTGTAGTTGGGGAAGAACTTCTTGTCGTCGCGCATCACCACCAGGTTCATGGACTTGATGCGCCCGTCGGTGGTGAAGACCTCCCCGAAGGTGCAACTGCCCTTCACCGCCTGCGTGTAGATGATCCCGGTGTCCATCTGCGTGATGTTGCCGGCCGGTACGTCCATGCCGTAGGCCTTCTGCATCCCCGGCAACCCGTCCGCCCGGTTCGCGAACTCGCCCTCCACGCAGAGCGTCACCGCGCCCGGGTCGGACTTGGACAGGGCGGCCACGTCGGAGAGGGTCTTGGTGCCGTACTTCTTGAAGTTGGCCTGGTTCATGGCGAGGGCGTATGTGTTGTTGAGCGCGGCCGGCGGCAGCCAGGTGAGCCCATTCTTCGCGTCCGCGTCCCGCACCGCCGCCCACTGTTTCTGCGGGTCGTCGATGGGCTCGCTGTTGCCGAGGTAGGTGATCCAGGCGGTGCCCGTGTACTCGTACATCCCGTCCGCGTCGCCGCCCTTGACCGCCTCGCGGGCGCCGACGGAGCCCTGGATGCCGGTGCGGTCGAGCACGTCCGCGCCGGCCGCCTCGAAGGCGATGCCCATGATCGCGCCGAGGATCAGCTGCTCGGTGAACTCCTTGGAGGTGACGGTGAGGTCGGCGCCCTTGAGTGGCTCGCCCTGGCCGATGGAGCCGGGGCGGACATCGTCCACCATCGGCGAACCGCTCGTCAGCCCGCAGCCACTCACCATGACGGCCACAGCCAGCACCGCGCACAGCCGCCGCCTCATGTCCCCACCTCCAACCCCCGCGGCCGCAGCAGCAGTTCGGCCAGCGAGGCCAGCCAGTCCACCAGCAGGGCGAGTACGACCGTGAGGATCGAACCCAGCATCAGCACGGGCATCCGCTGGTTGGTGATACCGGTCGTGATCAGTACGCCCAGCCCGCCGCCCCCGCCGAACGTCGCCAGCGTCGCCGTACCGACGTTCAGGACGAGCGCCGTCCGCACGCCCGCCAGGATCAGCGGGACCGCCAGAGGCAGTTCGACGCGGGAGAGCACGCCGAGCGGGGACATGCCGATGCCGCGGGCGGCCTCCAGCAGGCTCGGGTCGTTGGCCTTCAGGCCGGCGATCGTGTTCGACAGCACGGGCAGGACGGCGTAGATGATCATGCCGATCAGGGCCGCCCTCCGGCCGATGCCCAGCCAGATCACCAGCAGGGCGAGCAGGCCGATCGCGGGTGTCGCCTGGCCCATGTTGGCGAACGCCATCGCCACCGGGGTCGCCTTCCGGAACGCCTTGCGGGTGAGCAGGATGCCCAGCGGGATCGCGATGATCAGCACGAAGAAGGTGGAGATCGCCGTGAGTTGGATGTGCTCCCAGAGCAGTTTGGACACCTCGCCGTCCGCCAGCGCGTTCTCGGAGAGGGGGTCCAGGTCGGCCTGCTCGAACCACAGCCAGGTCGCCAGCAGCACGGCGATGAGGACGACCGGCAGGAAGGTGAGCTTCTGCCAGCCGATCCGGCGCCGCGGCACCGCCCGTGGCGGCGGCGGTTCCTGGTCGCCGGGGGCCTCGCCCTCGTCCCGGAAGGCGTGCCCCCTGACCTCGTGCTCGCCCTCGGGACGCCGGTCGGCGGAGGCGGCCACGCCTTCTCCTCTCACGCCTTCTTCTCCCCTCCGACGCCTTCCTGCTCGGCGTGCGTCTGCTGGGCCCGGATCTCCTCCAGTTCGTGCTGGTGCTCCATGGCGTCCAGCCGGTCGGCCTCCAGCAGCTCGTGCACGGAGTTGATCAGCGTCTCCATGTCGACGACGCCCGTGTACTCGCCGCGCCGCCCGGTCACGGCCACCCGGCCCGCGCTGTCCGTCAGCACCGCCTCCAGCGCGTCCCGCAGGGTCGCGTCCCTGGTCACCGTGTCGTGCACGAGCGTGCCCGCCCGCGCCAGCGAACCCTTGGCCCGCATCATGTCGCCGCGCCGCAGCCACTTGTACGGCCGCCCGCGCTTGTCGAGCAGCAGGACCTCGTTCGTGCCGCTCGTCCGCAGCCGGTTGAAGATCTGCTGGAGCGGATCGTCGACGGTCGCGGTCGGATAGTCGGTGATCTCCACATCCCGTACGCGGGTGAGGTTCAGCCGCTTCAGCGCCGCCCCGGCGCCGACGAACCCGGAGACGAAGTCGTCGGCCGGGTTGGTGAGGATCGCCTCCGGGGTGTCGAACTGGGCGATGTGGGACCGTTCGCGCAGCACGGCGATGCGGTCACCGAGCTTGATCGCCTCGTCGAAGTCATGGGTGACGAAGACGATCGTCTTGTGCAGTTCGTGCTGCAGCCTGATCAGCTCGTCCTGGAGGTGATCGCGGGTGATCGGGTCGACCGCGCCGAACGGCTCGTCCATCAACAACACCGGCGGGTCCGCCGCCAACGCCCGTGCCACGCCCACGCGTTGCTGCTGACCGCCGGAGAGCTGACGCGGATAGCGGCCGTGGAACTCGCCCGGGTCGAGCCCGACCAGGTCCAGCATCTCCTCCACCCGCGCTCTGATCCGCGCCTTCGGCCAGCCGATCATCTTCGGCACCAGCGCGATGTTCTGGGCGACCGTCATGTGCGGGAAGAGACCGGACGCCTGGATGGCGTACCCGACGTTGCGGCGCAGCTTCACCGGGTCCATGTCGGTGACGTCCTCGCCGTTGATGCGGATGCGTCCGCCGGTCGGTTCGATCAGCCGGTTGATCATCTTGAGCGTCGTGGACTTCCCGCAGCCGGAGGGCCCGACGAAGATGACGATCTCGCCCGCCTTGATCTCCATGTTCACGCTGTCGACGGCCGGCTGCGGGGCGCCCGGATACCGCTTGGTGAGGTTCTCCAGCTCGATGGAGGCACCGGAGGTCGCCTTCTCGGCTACGGAGGTATCGGCCACGGAGGTCTCAGGCACGGATCCCCCTGGGGATGGTCAGCCGTCCGATGAGGACGTACGCGGCATCGAACAACAGCGCAAGGATGATGATCCCGAGCGTTCCCGCGAGCACCTGGTTGAGTGCGTTCTTGCTGCCCAGCGAGGCCAGCCCACGGAAGATCACATTGCCGAGGCCGGGCCCGGAGGCGTACGCCGCGATCGCCGCGATGCCCATCAGCATCTGCGTGGAGACCCGGATCCCGGTCAGGATCGGCGGCCAGGCCAGCGGCAGCTCGATCCGCGCCAGCCGGGCCACGCGCGACATCCCGATGCCGGTCGCCGCGTCCACGAGCGTCGGATCGACCCCGCGAAGCCCGACGATCGAGTTGCGCACGATCGGCAGCAGCCCGTACAGCGTCAGCGCGATCACCGTGGGCGGCACTCCCAGCCCGACGATCGGGATGAGCAGACCGATCATGGCGAGCGACGGGACGGTCAGAATCGTCGAGGTGGTCGTCGTGGCGAGGCTTCCGGCCCACTCGCTCCGGTAGGTCACGATCCCGATCAGGACGCCCAGCACGGTCGCCACGACCATGCACTGGAAGACCGCGCTGGCGTGTTGCCCGGCATCCGTGAGCAACTGCTGATGCCGGTTGCCCAGGTACTCCCAGAAGTTCACCCGCGGTCACCTCAGAGGCTCGGTATCACTCCCGTCCGTCCAGGTCCCCTTTGATCGCTCGTTTCACCTGCGGGGCGCCTGCAGCCGGTGATGAGAGGCCGATCGTGCTCAGCCCTTCGGGCCTCCGCGCGTTCGGCCTCTCATCACCGGCGCGCCCCTTCGGCTCACTCAGGAAGCGCCGCCTGCTCCACCAGCGGGATGATCCGCAGCGGAACAGGGTTCTCCATGACGATCGCGGTGGAGGCCCGGACGATGCCATCAAAACCGACAACCAGGTCGATCACCCGCTGAAGATCGGCATTCGAGCGGGCCACGAGCCGGCACAGCATGTCCCCGGTGCCGGTGGTCGTGTGCAGCTCCAGCACCTCCGGCACGGTCGCCAAGTGCGCTCGTACGTCGGCCCCTTGCCCCTGCCGGATCTGCAGCGTCGCGAACGCCGTGACCGGATAGCCGAGCGCCGCCGGATCCACTTCGGGCCCGAACCCCCGGATGACGCCATTCGACTGAAGCCGGTCGAGCCGCGCCTGCACCGTCCCCCGGGCCACCCCCAGCCGCCGGGACATCTCCAGCACCCCGATCCGCGGCTCCCGCGCCAGCAGCCCGATGATCCGCCCGTCCAGTCGATCGATCGCCATACGGCCCTCCAGGGGTGGTCATCCTGTACAGGAAGCCCGCAGAAGCTGGCCCCGCGCTGGTCACATTGCCCAGCAATTTCGCAAACTATTGCGCACCTTGCAAACCGGCGCGAGGCTTCCGCTATGACGCAGACCACACACCACACTCCCGACACCGCCCGGCAGGCCGACCCCTTCCCGGTCAAGGGAATGGACGCGGTCGTCTTCGCCGTGGGCAACGCCAAGCAGGCGGCGCACTACTACTCCACCGCCTTCGGCATGCGGCTCGTCGCCTACTCCGGACCGGAGACCGGCAGCCGCGAGACCGCGAGCTACGTCCTCACCAACGGCTCCGCCCGCTTCGTCCTCACCTCGGTGATCAAGCCCGCGACCACCTGGGGCCACTTCCTCGCCGAGCACGTGGCCGAGCACGGCGACGGCGTCATCGACCTCGCCATCGAGGTGCCGGACGCCCGCGCCGCGTACGCGTACGCTGTCGAGCACGGCGCGCGCTCGGTCACCGAGCCGTACGAGCTGAAGGACGAGCACGGCACGGTCGTCCTCGCCGCGATCGCCACGTACGGCCAGACCCGCCACACCCTCGTCGAACGCGGCGGCTACGACGGCCCGTACCTCCCGGGCTTCACCGCCGCCACCCCGCTCGTCCAGCCGCCCGCGCAGCGCACCTTCCAGGCCGTCGACCACTGCGTCGGCAACGTCGAACTCGGCCGCATGAACGAATGGGTCGGCTTCTACAACAAGGTCATGGGCTTCACGAACATGAAGGAGTTCGTGGGCGACGACATCGCCACCGAGTACAGCGCGCTCATGTCCAAGGTGGTCGCGGACGGCACGCTCAAGGTCAAGTTCCCGATCAACGAGCCCGCCCTCGCCAAGAAGAAGTCCCAGATCGACGAGTACCTGGAGTTCTACGGCGGCGCGGGCGTCCAGCACATCGCGCTCAACACCAACGACATCGTCCAGACGGTACGGACGATGCGGGCGGCCGGCGTGCGGTTCCTCGACACTCCCGACTCGTACTACGACACCCTCGGCGAGTGGGTCGGCGACACCCGCGTGCCCGTCGAGACCCTGCGCGAACTGAAGATCCTCGCCGACCGCGACGAGGACGGCTACCTGCTGCAGATCTTCACCAAGCCGGTCCAGGACCGCCCGACCGTCTTCTTCGAGCTGATCGAACGCCACGGCTCCATGGGCTTCGGCAAGGGCAACTTCAAGGCCCTGTTCGAGGCGATCGAGCGGGAGCAGGAGAAGCGGGGCAACCTGTAGCCAGGAGAACTATGCAGGCAGGGGCTCGTCGGCCGGCAGGTCGCCGAGCCCCCGCAATGCCTCCCGTGCCGTAGGAACCCGCCACGGCGAGAAGTGCGGGTTGATCCGCAGGGCCTCCTGAAGGTGCCGCCGGGCGGGCCCATACAGCTCCAACTCGCCCTCGATCATGCCTCGGTGATACGCGTACAGGGCACTGCGCACCCCACCCCCGTGCTTCTCGTCCGTCGCCCGCGCCGCGAACTTCAGTGCCTCCTCGTGCTGCCCGGCCCGGTGCAGCGCCCACCCCAGCGCGTCGGCCACGGCGATACCGGGCTGGCGCTGCCACTCGGCGCGCAGTCGCCGTACCGCCGCCTCCGGGTCCCCGTGGTCCGCCTCGAACTGCCCGAGGACCAGCTCCTCGTCGGCCCCGCCCGCCGCCGCACTCCGCACCCGCTCCCGCAGCAGCTCGTACTGCACACGCGCGGCCTGATCGAGCCCCAGCGACTCGTACAACTCGCCCAGTTCCAGGGCGTATTGCGGCAGTGGCTGCTTGGCGAGGGCCATCTGGTACGCGTTCAGCGCCTCCGGCGTCCGCCCCAGCGCCGCCAGCGCCCGCCCCTGCCCGGCCTGCGCGGCCCGCTGGTCGGGGTCGAAACGGACCGCCTCCTGGAAGTGCCGCAGCGCGACCTCGAGGTCCCCGCGCTCGAATGCCAGCTGCCCGCCCCGCTCCAGATACGCGGCCCTCTCGGCGGGCGCCTCGGCTCCGGCCGCCGCGTCGGCCAGCGCGGCGGCGGCGTCCTCGCGCCGGCCGTGGTCGCGGTAGACGGCCCCGGCCCGCGCGAGGGCGGCGGGCCCGGAGTGCAGCTCCAGCATCCGGTCCAGCGTCCGCTCGGCCGCCTTGTGATCGCCAAGCCCCGTATAGGCGTCGATGAGCACCGGATACGTCGTCCAGCGCTTCGCGTCCAGCTCCAGCGCGGCCTGCCCCCACTTCCGCGCCGCCGGAAAGTCCCGCCGCGCGTTCGCCAGCGCCGCCATCCCGGTCAGCGCCTCCACATTCCCCTCCGCCCGCGTCCGCAGCGAGGTCCGCAGCGCCTGCTCGGCCCGCGGGAAGTAGGACGGCTCCGCGATCCGCCGCCCCTGTTCGACGTACGCCGTCCCGAGCACCGCCCAGGACCGCGCGTCCTGGGGATGCGCCCGCACTCGCGCCTCGTGCTCGCCGATCAGCGCCGCCAGGCCGGGCAGCGCGGCCGGCACCCCGGAACCGACCGCCGTCAGCGCCTGCGCCCCCGGCGCCGGAGCCGGAGCCCGCGATTCCGGCCGTTCCCCGGGCAGCAGCATCAGCACCACACCGAGTACGGCGCACGCGGCGACGGCCGCGAGCGGCACCCAGCGGGCAACAGGCTTGCGCACCTCGGCCGGCGCTTCCTCGTGGTTCCCCATGGCGCTCACTGTGCGTCAACACGACGACCCCATTCCCGCACCCGAAGCCTTGTGCGGACGGGGTTCACACCGATGGCCCCGGGTGCGAACCTGTGATCATGAGCCGTATCGAAGCGCCGCGTGACGAAGTGACCGGCAACCTTCTCGACCGCCTGCTCAGCGGCCTGCCCGCCGAGGCCGTCCTCAGCGACCCCGACGTCACGGCCGCCTACGCCAACGACATGGCCAGCTTCTGCCCGGCCGGCGCGCCCGCCGTCGTCGTACTGCCGCGCACGGTCGAAGAAGTGCAGCACGTCATGCGCATCGCCACCGAACTGCGCGTCCCGGTCGTCCCGCAGGGCGCCCGCACCGGCCTGTCGGGCGCGGCGAACGCCTCCGACGGCTGCATCGTGCTGTCCCTCATCAAGATGGACCGCATCCTCGAGATCAACCCGGTGGACCGTATCGCCGTCGTCGAACCCGGCGTCATCAACGCCGCCCTGTCCCGCGCGGTCGGCGAACACGGCCTGTACTACCCGCCGGACCCCTCCAGCTGGGAGATGTGCACGATCGGCGGCAACATCGGGACGGCGTCGGGCGGACTGTGCTGTGTGAAGTACGGGGTCACCGCCGAGTACGTCCTCGGCCTGGATGTCGTCCTCGCCGACGGGCGGCTCATGACCACCGGCCGCCGCACGGCGAAGGGCGTCGCCGGGTACGACATGACCCGCCTGTTCGTGGGCTCGGAGGGCTCGCTGGGCATCGTCGTACGGGCGGTCCTGGGGCTGAGGCCGCAGCCGCCGCAGCAGTTGGTGCTGGCGGCCGAGTTCGCGTCCGGGGCCGCCGCGTGCGATGCGGTGTGCCGGATCATGGCGGGCGGGCATGTGCCGTCCCTCCTCGAACTGATGGACCGCACGACGGTGAAGGCCGTCAACGACCTGGCGCACATGGGACTGCCCGAGTCGACGGAGGCGCTGCTGCTGGCGGCCTTCGACACCCCGGACCCGTCCGCCGACCTCGCCGCCCTCGGCGCGCTCTGCGAGGCGGCCGGCGCCACCCAGGTCGTACCGGCGGACGACCTGGCCGAGTCGGAACTCCTCCTCCAGGCACGGCGGTTGTCGCTCACCGCCCTGGAGGCGGTCAAGGGCACGACGATGATCGACGACGTGTGCGTGCCCCGCTCGCGCCTCGGCGACATGCTCGAAGGGACCGAGCGGATCGCCGAGAAGTACCAGCTCACCATCGGCGTCGTCGCCCACGCCGGCGACGGCAACACACACCCGACCGTCTGCTTCGACGCCCAGGACCCCGACGAGTCCCGCCGGGCCCGCGAGTCCTTCGACGAGATCATGGCGCTCGGCCTGGAACTCGGCGGCACGATCACCGGCGAACACGGCGTGGGCGTGCTCAAGAAGGAGTGGCTGGCCCGCGAGATCGGCCCGGTGGGGGTGGAGATGCAGCGGGCGGTGAAGTCCGTCTTCGACCCGCTGGGCATCCTGAACCCGGGCAAGCTCTTCTGACCTACGAGTTCTCCTACGGTCACTGGGCGAGCAGCTGATCGAGCGCGTCGTCGATTCCCAGCTGCTCGCCCTCAGTCCCCGGGGGCACCACCCGCAGCGTGCGCTCGAGCCAGGCTGAGACCTGGGCGGCGGGCGCCTGCAGCAGGGCGTCCCCGTCGGGTGAACTCAGCGCCATCAGGACGACGCTGCGGCCCTCGGCCTTCGTGGGCCACACCCGTACGTCCCCGTAGCCGCAGGGCCGGAACACGCCCTCGACGAGGAGCTCACGGGCGAACGTCCAGTGCACGGGGGCATCGGAGGTGATGTGGAAGGAGACGCGGACGGCGTACGGATCGTCGCTGCGGAAGCTCAGCCGGGCCGGGACCGGGATGCTCCGCTCCGGCGACAGGATGAGCCTCAGCTCCAGCTCCCGCTCTACCACGCTGTACATAGGGCGTGTTTCCTCTCTCATTGTCGCTCCTCATGTCGCTCTCGTGGGCCCTGGCGTGGGCCCGTACGAGTGGAGAGAGGGGAGGGCCGGAACCATTACGCGGGTTCCCGTAACTTTTTTCGCGGAGCGGCGTCGCTTGGCTCCGGGTCGTGTGAAGTACGTGTACGAGGTTGCCCGGAAAGGGGTGGGTCCTACGGGACGGGCGGTGGTTGTTGCGCCGGTCTGGTAGATGTTGGAGGCCCCCAGTTGACCCCCGAGCAGATACGGGACGACGGACATGAGCGCCCCAACCCCGGCCCCAGGTGACGACAGGCCCCGCGAGGGCTACTACCCGGACCCCTCCATTCCCGGATATGTCCGGTACTGGAACGGCACCTCCTGGGTTCCGGGCACCAGCCGTCCGGCCCCCACGGACGGCGAGCCGCTCGCCCCGCCGACCGGCGAAGACCCGGCTTCGGCGCAGGTCGAGGAGACGGGCCCGCACTTCTTCGACGAGGAACCGGCGGGTGCGTCGGGCGCCCCCAGTCCGGGCGACGCCCAGTACGGCAGCCGGCCCGAGCCGGCGTCCGCGTGGGGCGCCGACCGTTCCCGGCAGACCGGCTTCGGCGGCGACCAGGACCGCCGTGTCTCCTGGGGCGCCGGGCAGGACGCCGACCCGAGGGTGCCCGCCGAGCCCCAGGCGCAGCCGGACGGCCAGGCCACCGCCCGCGCGGAGGGCGCGGCGACCATCCCGCCCGCCGAGTCGGACGGCGTCGCCTCCGGCAACACGTTCGTCTTCCGCCGGCCGACACCCGGACCCGGCGCGACGGCCGCGTCCGCGAGCCCCGGCCCCGACGAGGCCCCCGACGGCACGATGAAGTTCCGCGCGCTCTCCCCGCGCACCCCACAGCAGACCAGGGGAGCGGGGGCGCAGAGCGGGGGCACAGCCGGAACGAACCCGAGCGGAACCGGTTCTGCCGGGACGGGGACGCCGAGTGGTGGCTCCGGGACGCCCGGGTTCGGCGCCCAGGGCTCGGGCGGTGCGGCTGCGTCGGCCGGTGGTGCCCAGGCGTCCGCCGCTCCGGCCTCCTCCGCGCCCGCCGCCGAGCCTTCCTCCGGCACCCCCGGAAGCCCGGGCTTCGGCGCCGGAAAGGCCGCCGCCGCCCGTGCCTCGGCCGTGCAGCAGCCCGCCACACCCGCCGCGGCCACGCCCGCCCCCACCGCCCCCCAGCAGCCGTCCCCCGCCATCCCGCAGCAGTCCGGCGCTCCTCAGTCCGCCACGCCCCTGACGAGCGGCCCCGGTGGCGGGCAGCCCTCCTGGGCGCAGCAGGTGCACCGGCTCGCCGGAGTGCCCGGCGAGGAGCAGCCCGTGGCGCCCTGGAAGCCGCCGGTGGAGGACATCTTCCAGGCGGCCGCCAGGCGCCAGGCGTCGGCCCGTCCGGCCGGGCTCGGCAAGCGGCTCGCCGCCCGGCTCGTCGACACCCTCGTGCTCGCAGCCGTCACCTCCGTCGCCGCCGTCCCGCTCGGCACCAAGGCGATGGACCACGTCAACGAGAAGATCGACGCGGCCAAGCTCTCCGGCGAGACCGTCACCGTCTGGCTGCTCGACGGCACGACATCGGTGTATCTCGGCATCGTGCTGGCCGTCCTGCTGCTCTTCGGTGTCGCCTACGAGGCGCTGCCCACCCACAAATGGGGCCGCACCCTCGGCAAGAAGCTGCTCGGTCTGGACGTGCGGGACATCGAGGGCCACGAGCCCCCGTCGTTCGGCGCGGCCGTCCGCCGCTGGCTCGTCTACAGCGTGCCCGGCCTGCTCGTCGTCGGTGTGGTGGGCGTCATCTGGGGCCTGTTCGACCGGCCCTGGCGCCAGTGCTGGCACGACAAGGCGGCGCATACGTTCGTCGCCGGATGACATGTACTCCAGAAGGACCAGTTGATTTCGTACTCCGGACGGCCGCTCGCCGGATGCGGAGCCGGAAAGTTCGCGGTCGACTCGGGCCATGAGCAGCGAACCGCCCCCCGGCTCCGGCCAGCAGCCGCCGGAAGACGACCCGTTCAGGAAGCAGCCCCCGCCAGAACAGGGATCGGGCTCGCCGTACAACGCTCCGCACGGCGGCGCCCAGCCCCCGCCCTACGGCGGTGACCCCTACGGCGGCGGCTCGTACCCGAGTGATCCGCTCGCCGGTATGCCCCCGCTCGCCGACAGCGGCAGACGCACGCTCGCCCGCATCATCGACCTGATCCTCGTCGGGGTCGTCGTCTGGCTGCTCACCTGGGGCTTCGGTGTCAGCGAGTACGACGTCAACTCCGATGAGGTGGAGTACGGCAAGTCGTTCGCGCAGTCCGCGGTCGCCGCCGTGCTCTACATCGCCTACGACACCTTCATGATGGCCAAGACCGGGCAGACCCTGGGCAAGAAGTGGCTGAAGATGCGCGTGGCCAACCTCGACAACGGCTCCACGCCTTCGGTGCAGACGATGCTGGTGCGGTCGCTGGTGCTGTGGATCCCGTTCGCCTTCTGCTGCGCCTGCATCTGGACCGCGATCTCGGGCGGCGTGAGCTACTTCGACAAGCCGTACAAGCAGGGCCTGCACGACAAGGCGGCCAAGACGGTCGTGGTCACCGCCTGACGGCACGACGAACGACCGGCGGGCCCGCGCATCACGGGCCCGCCGGTCGTACGTACGAGATCAGGCTGCGAGGTTCAGGCAGCCTTGCCGGAGTTCACCGGTACGCGCTCCGGCGTCGTGGTGGGGGCCTCGGCCGATGGCGCGGCGGTCGCGCTCGGCTTCGGCAGGGGAACCGTCATGGCGACCAGGAGCCCGAGAGCGAGCGCGGCGACGGCGATGACCGCGATCCCCACACCTGAACTCGTCTGTGACAGCAGCAGCATGGCGAGGGTCGAGAAGATCACGGTGCATGAACCGTAGGCGAGCTGTGCGGCGGTGGGTCGGGGCGCAGTCGGACGAGGCATGGCAATCGTGTCCTCGGAAATGGGGGTGAGAAGGGGCGCCGGCCTGGCATTACGTCGGTTTCCGGGCGAGCCGCCAACCGACTCTAATCGCAGGGATGCCCGAGTGGAACGAACGGTAAGCGTGACCTAACCAACAGTATCGGTGCATGGGGGGCGCATCGAGTCACACCGTCCAGCAAGTGGACGGACCCACGCGCCCGCTAGGAAGGCCCCAGTAATGCACTTGACTTGCTCAAGTCAAGGTCTGTCTTTTCAGTTCAACCTCTAGTCAAATGTCGTCACTTGATTACACGCGTCTCTCACGCGCACGCGGACCTTCCATGACCCCAGGAGCCCCTTCCGTGTGCCCGGACGCGGGGGAGGATCTCAAGTGACCAGAAGACCCTGGACGTTCAGAGCCGCGGCCACGACCGTCGCGCTCGCCGCGGCCACCGCCACGATCTCGGCTTTCACCGTGGCACAGGCCGACACCGCCGCGGAGCCGGCCGCCGTGAACCGGCACGACCCGCAGCCTGCCAAGCAGGCCGACGAGCAGGAGCACGACCTCGACGGCCCGTTCACCAAGACCCAGGAGGCGCAGCGCCAGGAGGCCCTCAACCAGGTCCTCTCCGGCGACGCCCAGGTCAAGGAGCGCGACGGCTCCAAGGTCGTCCAGCTGAAGAGCAAGAAGGGCGACAGCAAGTACGTAGAGCTGGGCCGCGAGAAGACCGACAAGATCTTCACGATCCTGGTCGAGTTCGGCGACCAGACGGACCCCCGCTACGGCGGCACGCCCGGCCCGCTGCACAACCAGATAGCCGAGCCGGACCGTGCGCAGGACAACAGCACGGCCTGGCAGGCGGATTACAACCAGGAGCACTTCCAGGACCTGTACTTCGGCGAGGGCACCGCCTCGATGAAGACCTACTACGAGAAGCAGTCCTCGGGCCGCTACTCCATCGAGGGCGAGGTCGCCGACTGGGTCAAGGTCCCCTACAACGAGGCCCGTTACGGCTCCAACAAGTGCGACCCCGACAACTGCGCCTGGTTCGCGGTGCAGGACGGCGTGACCGCGTGGGCCGCTGGGCAGAAGGCGGCCGGCAAGACCGACGCCGAGATCAAGGCCAAGCTCGCCGAGTACGACCAGTGGGACCGCTACGACTTCGACGGCGACGGCGACTTCAACGAGTCCGACGGCTACATCGACCACTTCCAGATCGTGCACGCCGGTGAGGACGAGTCCGCGGGCGGCGGCGCACAGGGCGAGGACGCGATCTGGGCCCACCGCTGGTACGCCTTCGGCACCGACGCCGGCGCCACCGGCCCCGACAACAACAAGCTCGGCGGCACCCAGATCGGCAGCACCGGCATCTGGGTCGGCGACTACACCATCCAGCCGGAGAACGGCGGACTCGGCGTCTTCGCCCACGAGTACGGCCACGACCTCGGTCTGCCGGACCACTACGACACCTCCGGCGGCGGCGAGAACTCCACC
This sequence comes from Streptomyces sp. NBC_00457, assembly GCF_036014015.1. NCBI lineage: Bacteria > Bacillati > Actinomycetota > Actinomycetes > Kitasatosporales > Streptomycetaceae > Streptomyces > Streptomyces sp. NBC_00457. Next base: position 6,679,568 of record NZ_CP107905.1, read on the forward strand.
GGCTTCTGGACCCTGATGTCCTCCGGCTCCTGGCTCGGCACCGGCAAGGACACCATCGGCGACCTGCCGGGCGATATGACCGCCTGGGACAAGCTCCAACTCGGCTGGCTCGACTACGACACGGCGAAGGCCGCGACGAAGTCGAAGCACAAGCTGGGCCTCGCCGAGTACAACACCAGGAACAAGCAGGCCCTCGTGGTCACGCTCCCCGAGAAGGCGGTCACCACCGAGGTCGTCGCCCCCGCCGAGGGCGCGAGCCAGTGGTGGAGCGGCAGCGGCAACGACCTCCGCAACACCCTGACCCGCTCCGTGGACCTCACCGGGAAATCGTCGGCGACGCTGACCCTCGACGGCTTCTACGACATCGAGAAGGACTACGACTACCTCTACACCGAGGTCTCCACCGACGGCGGCGCCAAGTGGACCCCCGTGGACGGCACGGTGGACGGTCAGGCCATCCCGCGTGACGGCAGCGGCAACCCCGCCCTCACCGGCTCGGTCGACGGCTACAAGAAGCTGTCGTACTCCCTCGACGCGTACGCGGGCCAGAACATCCAACTCCGCTTCCGCTACTACTCCGACGGCGGCGTGGCGCTCAAGGGCTTCGCGGCCGACGCGATCACCCTGACCGCCGACGGCAGCCCGCTCTTCACCGACAACGCCGAGACGGCGGACGCCGCGTGGACCGCGACCGGCTTCTCCCGCATCGGCGCCGCGTTCACCAAGAAGTACGCGCAGTACTACATCGCCGAGAACCGCCAGTACGTGTCGTACGACAAGACCCTCAAGGTCGGCCCGTACAACTTCGGCTTCTCGACGACCCGTCCGTCCTGGGTGGAGCACTTCCCGTACCAGAACGGCCTGCTGATCTGGAAGTGGGACACCTCCCAGGCGGACAACAACACCAGCCAGCACAAGGGCACCGGCCTGCTCCTCCCGGTCGACGCCCACCCGACGGCGATGAAGTGGTCCGACGGCACGCTGATGCGCAGCCGCATCCAGTCGTACGACTCGCCGTTCAGCCTCTACCGCACGGACGGTCTGACGCTGCACAACGCGGGCGTGCAGACCAAGATCCCGTCGAAGAAGGGGGTGCCGGTCTTCAACGACCACACCAGCACCTACTACGACGAGAGCACCCCGCTCGCGGGCGTCAAGATCACTGACACCAACACCAAGATCAAGATCGTCAAGGAGGCCAAGGACGGCTCGACGATCTCGCTCGAAGTCGGCCCCGCGGTGAAGTAGTCAACGTTCTCGCAGGTCAGAGCATGATTCGGCGGCAGCCCCTGGCGGGTTGCCGCCGATCGTGTTTAGGTGCGTCCTGTGATTCTCTTATTGACACCGCTGGGAACGGGGAAGTGACTGAATGGCCGTAGGAGGTTTCTGCAGACTGCCGTCCGGCAGCGTGGTGGTGGCGTTGAACCTGCCCAGTCCCACCGTCGACGGCACGGGCTGTGTACGTGTCCTGGTACACGCCCAGAACCGGGCCCGCGCCCTGACCAGGCTCCGCAACCTGGGCATGCGCGCGGTCTACCTCCGCGGCAACGCGGCCCCACCGACCCCGGACGAGATCACCGCGGTCCTCCACCACCCCGACGGCCTGATATGGCGCACGGCCCCGGACGACGGCGTACCGGTCCTGACACAGGAGCTGTGGCATCCGATCAGGGCTCTGAGAAGGGGCTCGAAAGCGCCCCAAAGGGTCGCGGGGCTGTAATCGATATGCGGCTACCGCCGCGCGGGCGCGACCAGCCACAACGGACCCGCAGGCGGTGGACGGCCGATCGAGGCAGTGCCCACGGAGCGCACAGCTCCCTAGACGACCGGCTTGCCCGAAAGCTCCACGCCCGCCTCCCGCAGCTCCTCCAGCGCCCGTTCCGTGGTCTCCTCGCCGACCCCCGCGGTCAAGTCGAGCAGCACCTGCGTACGGAACCCCTCCCGCGCCGCATCCAGCGCGGTGGCGCGCACGCAGTGGTCGGTCGCGATGCCCACCACGTCCACCTCGGTGACCTCGCGGGCGCGCAGCCAGTCCGCCAGCGGCACCCCGTTCTCGTCGGCGCCCTCGAAGCCGCTGTACGCCGCCGAGTACGCCCCCTTGTCGAACACGGCGTCGACGGCGCCGGAGGCGACGGCGGGCGCGAAGTTCGGGTGGAAGCCCACGCCCTCCGTGCCGGCGACACAGTGCGCCGGCCAGGAGTGGACGTAGTCGGGGTTGCTGGCGAAGTGTCCGCCGGGTGCGATGTGGTGGTCGCGCGTGGCCACCACATGCCGGTAGCCGGCGGGCGCCTGCCCGATCAGCTCGGTGATGGCGGCGGCCACATCGGCACCCCCGGCCACCGCGAGGCTGCCCCCCTCGCAGAAATCGTTCTGCACGTCTACGACGATCAAGGCGCGGCGCATGGTGGGTGTCCTTCGACTATGGGGTCGGGTGGATCAGGTGCGGGCCCGCCGGTGTGAAGTTACGAGCCTAGAGACTGGGAGGGCCCTAGGGGAGGGGGCATTTCAGGGCTTGCGCCGGTGCGCCACCTCTAGCTACCCGAGCGCCCGTGCACGTACTCGGTCGGAATCACGGGTTCCCCCCGGGACAGCTGCGTAGCGGACAGCGGCAGATTCGCGCGGGCGGCCATGTGCCGGTCGCGCGGGACGTCCAGCGATTCACGTGCGACCACGTCACCGCCCTTGACCAGCTCCACGAGCAGCTGCCGGCCGGCCAGCTCGCCGGGGACCGGTCCGGTGCCGACGACCTCGGCCTCGGCGACCCCGTCCTCGTCCAGCCGTCGAGCGGCCCACTTGCGGCCGCCGATGGACGTTTTGCCTCCGCTGGACTTCTTCGCGACCGGGACCAGGGGTTCCTTCGGGTCGGCGGACTCGGCGCGGGCGACCAGTTTGTAGACCATCGAGCACGTGGGATGGCCGGATCCCGTCACCAGCTGGGTGCCGACGCCGTACGCGTCCACCGGCGCCGCCGCCAGCGAGGCGATCGCGTACTCGTCCAGGTCCGAGGTGACGATGATCTTCGTGTCCCGCGCGCCCAGCTCGTCCAGCTGCTGCCGCACCCGGTGCGCGACCAGCAGCAGATCCCCGGAGTCGATCCGCACGGCACCCAGCTCGGGCCCGGCGACCTCCACCGCCGTACGGACGGCTTCGGTGACGTCGTACGTGTCCACCAGCAGCGTCGTGTTCCGGCCCAGCGAGTTCACCTGGGCCTGGAAGGCGTCCCGCTCGCGGTCGTGGAGCAGGGTGAAGGCGTGCGCGGAGGTGCCGACGGTCGGGATGCCGTAGCGGAAACCGGCGGCCAGGTCGGAGGTGGTCGTGAAGCCGCCGACGTACGCGGCGCGGGCGGCGGCCACGGCCGACAGCTCGTGGGTGCGGCGGGCGCCCATCTCGATCAGGGGCCGGTCTCCGGCCGCCGCCGACATCCGGGACGCCGCCGCGGCCACCGCGGAGTCGTGGTTGAGGATCGACAGGATCACGGTCTCCAGCAGCACGCACTCGGCGAAGGAGCCCTCGACCCGCATGATCGGCGAGCCCGGGAAGTACACCTCGCCCTCGGGGTAGCCCCAGATGTCACCGCTGAAGCGGTAGCCGGCGAGCCACGTGAGGGTCTCCTCGTCGACGATCCCGTTCTCGCGCAGAAAGCCGAGGACGTCCGCGTCGAAACGGAAGTTCTCCACGGCGTCCAGCACCCGTCCGGTGCCCGCGACGACGCCGTAGCGCCGTCCCTCGGGCAGCCGCCGGGTGAAGACCTCGAACACGCTCCGCCGCTCGGCGGTGCCCGCCCTCAGCGCGGCCTGCAGCATCGTCAGCTCGTACTGGTCCGTGAAGAGCGCCGTCGAGGGAACATCCACCGGCAGCCCAAGGTCCGCTGTGTCCATGACTGAGGATGATACCCCCCATCTCGTCAGTCTGACGATTTACAGTCGATCGGGCTCGATCGCAGGGCGCATTTGTGCGACCACCCCCCTCCGGTGGCAGCATGGGCCATGTGACGTCACCCGCGCCCGTAGAGATCGAACGCCCCGAGTCGGCGGAGGAGGTCTTCGCCGTACCCGAGCCGGACGTCCCCTGGGTCACGATCGTGCACAACGACCCGGTCAACCTCATGAGCTACGTGACGTATGTCTTCCAGACGTACTTCGGCTACTCGAAGGACAAGGCCACCAAGCTCATGCTCGACGTCCACCACAAGGGCCGGGCGGTCGTCTCCAGCGGGACCCGCGAGGAGATGGAACGCGACGTGCAGGCGATGCACGGCTACGGTCTGTGGGCCACCCTCCAGCACGACCGGAAATGACCCGAACTCACAGGCAGGACCGGACGTGAACCGAACCCGCTCGCAGGACCGGAAGTAGCGAACTCACTTCATGCCAGGTCAATTCGAACCGCTCCCCGGCGGCGGCGCGGCCGTCGCACTCGACGACGTCGAGATCTCCATCATCCGGTCGCTGGCCGTCCAGCTCCTGGAGCTCATCGGCCCCGGTCCCGGCGAGGACAGTACCGAGGACCCGCTGGCCGAGCTGTTCGCCGAGGGCCCGAGCGAACCGCCCGCCGACCCGGTCCTCAAGCGGCTCTTCCCGGACGCCTACAGCGACCCCGAGGGCACGCCGCAGACCGAGGAGGCCGCGGAGCAGAAGGCGTACTCCGCCGAGTTCCGCCGCTACACCGAGAACGACCTGCGCGCCGGCAAGCGCGAGAACGCCCTCGCGGTGATCCGGTCCCTGGACGCGCTGCGCCCCGTCGACGAGGGCGGGGCGGTCCTCAAGCTGTCCGACGGAGAGTCCCGGCAGTGGCTCAGCGCCCTCAACGACCTGCGCCTGGCGATCGGCTCCCGGCTCGACATCACGGACGAAGAGGACACCGACCTCCTCTACCGGCTGCCGGACGAGGATCCGCGCAAGCCGATGGTGATGGCGTATCTGTGGCTGGGCGGGCTCCAGGAGACGCTTGTCTCCACACTCATGCCCTGAATGTGACGGAATGTGGCGGTGCTTTGTTCGCTCAGCGGACGCTCAAATCCGAATAACGATCCCGTCACCGTAGCGGCGATGTATGCACCTCCTGAGTGCCCTTTGTCCGCTTCTCTTTGTGCTGTGCGCCACATCCCGCACAGGTGATCAACAAGGCGACCGTGATAAATCTTCACGACCGCCCGGTGAACGCCATCCATTGTTCCGCCGGGTGCGCCACCGACCGGCAGACCGCCGGTCAGGCACAACGCTCCAGCAGTCCGGGGGGATCGAGACCCGATCCGAGGCCGACGAAGGCCCGGGTCGGCATGGAGAAAGGCGCACCACACATGACCTCCGCCCAGGTCAGCACCGAGACCCCGGAAGAGGGGTACGAGCGCGGGCTCGGCAGTCGCCAGGTCCAGATGATCGCGATCGGCGGCGCCATCGGCGTCGGCCTGTTCCTGGGAGCCGGGGCGAACATCGCCAAGGCCGGCCCCAGCCTCATCCTCATGTACGCCATCGCCGGCGTCATCATCTTCTTCATCATGCGGGCGCTCGGCGAGCTCCTGCTCTACCGCCCGGTCTCGGGCTCCTTCGCGGAGTACTCCCGCGAATTCCTCGGCCCGTTCTTCGGCTACTTCACCGGCTGGACGTACTGGCTGATGTGGGTCGTCACCGGCATGGCCGAGCTGACGGCCGCCGCGATCTACGTGAACTACTGGTTTCCGTCGATCCCGCAATGGGTCACGGCGCTGGTCTTCCTGATCGTCCTGTTCGCGGCCAACCTGATCTCGGTCAAGCTGTTCGGTGAGATCGAGTTCTGGTTCTCGATGGTCAAGGTGACCGCGCTGATCGGCATGATCGTGATCGGTCTCGGCGTGCTCACCTTCGGTTTCAGCGCCGCCGGCGACACCGCCGCGGTCTCCAACCTCTGGGCCTTCGACGGCTTCTTCCCCAAGGGCGTCGGCTCGTCCCTGATGACCCTGCAGGGCGTCATGTTCGCCTACCTCGCGGTCGAACTGGTCGGTGTCACGGCCGGCGAGTCCGAGGACCCGGAGAAGACCCTCCCCAAGGCGATCAACACCCTGCCCTGGCGTATCGCGCTGTTCTACGTCGGCGCGCTCACCGTCATCCTGTGCGTGGTCAAGTGGACCGAGTTCGCGGAGGGCGTCAGCCCCTTCGTGAAGGCCTTCGCGGTGATCGGCATCCCGGCCGCCGCCGGCATCGTCAACTTCGTCGTCCTGACCGCCGCCCTGTCGTCCTGCAACTCCGGCATGTACTCCACGGGCCGCATGCTGCGGAACCTCGCCGACAGCGGTGAGGCACCCAAGGTCTTCAGCAAGCTGTCGTCGACCAAGACCCCCGCCTTCGGCATCCTCATCTCCGTGCTCTTCATGGGCATCGGCGTGATCCTCAACTACGTCGTCCCGGAGAAGGCCTTCGGCTACGTCACCTCGGTGGCGACCGCGGCCGGCATCTGGACCTGGCTGATGATCCTGATCAGCCACGTCCTGTACCGCCGCGCGGTGGTCGCGGGCCGTCTGCCCGCATCCTCCTTCCCGGCCCCGGGCGGCGCGGTGTTCTCCTACGTGGCCATCGCGTTCCTGCTCTTCGTCACCGGCCTGATCGCGTACGACGCCGACTCCCGCGTCTGCCTGTACGTCATGGCCGGCTGGGCCGCCGCGCTGGGTGTCGGCTGGGCCGTACTGAAGTCGCGGAACCCGGAGGTCGCGCAGCGCCGTGAGCCGGACCTGGAGAAGGTCGGCTGAGAACTCGGCGGGTTGAGGCTGTCTGCCGGCTGCGGGTCTGTTGTGGCTGGTCGCGCAGTTCCCCGCGCCCCTTTCAGGGGCGTTGCCGCTCGGGTGAGTCCGGAATGTGGGCCACCCCGTACCATCCCTCGGTACGGGGTGGCCCTTCTGCTTATCCTGCTGGACATGCTGACCATCACCCAGGACCTCGTCGACCGGATCGTCGCCCACGCGCGCAAGGACCATCCCGACGAGGCGTGCGGCGTGATCGCGGGCCCGGCGGGCTCGGACCGCCCCGAGCGCTTCATCTCCATGCTGAACGCGGCCATGTCGCCCACGTTCTACGAGTTCGACTCCGGCGACCTGCTCAAGCTCTACCGCGAGATGGACGACCGCGACGAGGAGCCGGTGGTCATCTACCACTCCCACACGGCGACCGAGGCCCACCCCTCCCGCACGGACATCTCGTACGCCAATGAGCCCGGCGCGCACTACGTCCTCGTGTCGACGGCGGACACGGACGACCTCGGCCCGTTCCAGTTCCGCTCGTTCCGGATCGTCGAGGGCGAGGTGACGGAAGAGGAGGTCAGGGTGGTGGAGGCGTACTGATCTCGTACCGATCTCGTACTGCGGATGAAATGTGTCCGGAAGGTGAGATCACATTCCAGGAAGCGGACCGGGAATCGATACGATGACCCCATGGTTTTCCACGACGTGAGCGAAAAGACGCCGGGCACGCTGCTCGTGGCGCGGCTGCACGTCGACCTGTGCAGGCTCGCCAGCGCCATCTGTTGACGCCGACCCCTGCCGCCGTACGGCCGTGAGCCGCGGCGCCGCACACACGCACCACACCTTGCCGTATCTGCGCTGCCGCGCGTCCGACGACAGACTTTCTCCCGACAGGAGCCCTGAGCCATGGCCATCGAGGTCCGCATCCCGACCATCCTCCGCCAGTACACCGACGGTCAGAAGGCGGTGGAGGGCAGCGGTGACACCCTCGCCGCGCTGTTCGCCGACCTCGAGACCCGGCACAACGGCATCCAGGCGCGCATCGTCGACGGCGACCAGCTGCGCCGCTTCGTCAACGTCTACCTCAACGACGAGGACGTCCGCTTCCTCGACGGCATCAACACCAAGCTCACCGACGGCGACAGCGTCACGATCCTGCCGGCCGTGGCCGGCGGCATGGTCTGATGCGCTACGACACCCCGCTGGCCGCGGTGGGCAACACCCCGTTGGTGCGCCTGCCGCGGCTGTCGCCGTCAGCCGACGTCCGGATCTGGGCCAAGCTGGAGGACCGCAACCCCACCGGCTCCGTAAAGGACCGTCCCGCCCTGCACATGATCGAGCAGGCGGAGAAGGACGGCCGCCTCACCCCGGGCTGCACCATCCTCGAACCCACCTCCGGCAACACCGGCATCTCCCTCGCCATGGCCGCCAAGCTCAAGGGCTACCGCATGGTGTGCGTCATGCCGGAGAACACCTCGCAGGAACGCCGGGACCTGCTCGGCATGTGGGGCGCCGAGATCATCTCGTCCCCCGCCGCGGGCGGCTCCAACACCGCCGTACGCGTAGCCAAGGAACTCTCGGCCGAGCACCCCGACTGGGTGATGCTCTACCAGTACGGCAACCCCGACAACGCGGGCGCGCACTACGCGACGACCGGGCCCGAGATCCTCACGGATCTCCCCTCCATCACCCACTTCGTCGCCGGCCTCGGCACCACCGGCACTCTCATGGGCGTCGGCCGCTACCTCCGCGAGAACAAGCCGGACATCAAGATCGTCGCCGCCGAACCGCGCTACGACGACCTCGTCTACGGCCTGCGCAACCTCGACGAGGGCTTCGTACCCGAGCTCTACGACGCCTCCGTCCTCACCACCCGCTTCTCCGTCGGCTCCGCCGACGCCGTCACCCGCACCCGCGAACTCCTCCAGCAGGAGGGCATCTTCGCCGGCGTCTCCACCGGCGCCGCTCTCCACGCCGCGATCGGCGTCGGCAACAAGGCGGTCAAGGCGGGCGAGAGCGCGGACATCGTGTTCATCGTGGCCGACGGCGGCTGGAAGTACCTGTCGACGGGCGTCTACACGGCGACGACGACGGAGGAAGCGATCGAGACGGTGCAGGGCCAACTCTGGGCGTAGGGCTCGCTCACGTCGCCAGGTGACGGACCTGGTCCCACAGGACCGGGTCCACCACCCCCACCCGTCGCCGGAAATCCCCCATCGGCACGTCACGCAACTCGTCCGTCTCCAAAAAGCTCGCGCGCCCCTGCGCATCGCCGACGGCCCCCGGCGGCAAGGGAATCACCCCGGCCCGCTCGTCGTGATACTTGCTGGTGATCTTCGCGACGGTCGCCCGCCGCCCCCGCACCGAGAGCACCAGACACGGCCGGTCCTTACCCCCCGGCCCGTCCTCGAACGGCACGCTCGCCCACCAGATCTCCGCAGGCTGCGGCCGCGCCACCACCCGCCCGCCCGGCCGCCCCGGCGGCCGCGTCCTGCGCCCCCGCGGCCCACGCCGCCCCCAGCCGTCGACGAGCGCGGCGACCAGCGCGAGCAGTACCACCGCCGCGAGCGCGAGCCACCAGGACGTATCCATACGACAGACGGTACCGGCGCGCACCCACCGCCGCGCGCCCTTCTCACCCGGCACACGCTCCCCACTTCGAGCCGAACCGGTGACACCACAGGTGAGTTCGCCCACAACAGCCCTTGGCGGAGGAGCGACCGGAGGTTTTGCGCCTTACGCTCGACGGACCGCACGACCCCCGACGCAACCCCATTGTCAATTCCCGCCAGCGGAGGTTTCTGCTTCATGAAGCTCACCGTCGTCGGCTGCTCGGGGTCGTTCCCGTCCGCGGAATCGGCCTGCTCGAGCTACCTCGTCGAGGCCGACGGCTTCCGGCTGCTTCTCGACCTGGGCAACGGTGCCCTGGGCGAGCTGCAGCGCCACTGCGGTCTCTACGACCTTGACGCGATCTTCCTCAGCCATCTGCACGCCGACCACTGCATCGACATGTGCGCGTACTTCGTCGCGCGCTACTACCGCCACGACGGCGGCCGCTGCGACCCGCTCCCCGTCTACGGACCCGAGGGCACGGAACACCGGCTGACCACCGCCTACGCGGACACCCCCTCGGCCTCCTCGATGAGCGAGGTCTTCGACTTCCACACGGTCAAGCCGTCCACCTTCGAGATCGGCCCGTTCACGGTGCACACGGAACGCGTGGCCCATCCGGTGGAGGCGTACGGCATCCGCGTCGAGCACGACGGGAAGTCCCTGACGTACTCCGGCGACACGGGCGTCACCCCGACGCTCGACGAACTCGCCCGCGACACCGACCTGTTCCTGTGCGAGGCCGCGTTCACGCACGGCAAGGAGAACATCCCCGACCTGCACCTCAACGGCCGCGAGGCGGGTGAGACGGCGGCCCAGGCAGGCGCCCGCCGCCTCGTCCTCACCCACATCCCCCCGTGGACCGACCCCCGGATCAACCTGGCCGACGCCCGCGCGGTGTACGACGGACCGGTGGAACTGGCGGCGCCGAGGGTGTCGTACGAGATCTGAGTTTCGATACATGAGAAGGCTCCCGGAGCGCGATGCTCCGGGAGCCTTCTCATGGGGCTGGAGGGGCTTACTTGGCCTCCGCCTTCTGCAGTTCCGCCAGTTCCTCGTCGGACTCGCGGCCCGGCGTCGGCAGGTTGAACTTGGTGATCGCGAAGCGGAAGACGACGTAGTAGACCGCCGCGAAGCACAGACCCACCAGGGCGAGGCCCCACGGGTTGGTCGCGATGCCCAGGTTCAGGCCGAAGTCGACCACGCCGGCCGAGAAGCCGAAGCCGTCCTTCATGCCGAGTGCCCAGGTCAGGGCCATCGAGACACCGGTGAGCAGCGCGTGGATCGCGTACAGGACCGGCGCGATGAACATGAACGTGAACTCGATGGGCTCCGTCACGCCGGTGACGAAGGACGTCAGAGCGAGGGAGAACATCATGCCGCCGACGACCTTGCGCCGCTCGGGGCGGGCACAGTGCACGATCGCCAGGCAGGCGGCGGGCAGCGCGAACATCATGATCGGGAAGAAGCCGGTCATGAACTGTCCGGCGCTCGGGTCACCGGCCAGGAAGCGGGCGATGTCACCGCTCTTGCCTTCGTACTCACCCGCCTGGAACCACGGGAACGAGTTCAGCAGGTGGTGCATGCCGATCGGGATCAGCGCCCGGTTGGCGACACCGAAGATGCCGGCGCCGACCGCGCCCGAACCGACCAGCCACTCACCGAAGTTGTGCAGACCGGTGCCGAGGACGGGCCAGATGTAGCCGAAGATGATGCCGATGATCAGGCCCGCGAAGGCCGACAGGATCGGGACCAGCCGGCGGCCGCCGAAGAAGCCCGCCCAGTCGGGCAGCTTGGTGCGGTAGAAGCGCTGGTAGAGGAGGGCGACGACGATGCCCATGACCACGCCGCCGAGGACCTTGGCGTCCACCGCCTGCTCGACCATGACGATCTTGCCGTCGACTATGGCTTCCTTCTTCGGCAGGCTGCCGTCGGTGAACGTGCCCAGCACGTTCTTGAAGACCAGGTAGCCGACGACGGCCGCGAGCGCGGTCGAGCCGTCCGACTTCTTCGCGAAGCCGATCGCGATGCCCACCGCGAAGAGCAGGGCCATGTTGTCGAGGATGGCGTTGCCGCCGGCGCTCATGAAGCCCGCGATCTTCGTCAGGAAGGCCGGGTATTCCGGGTCGCCGAGCATGTCGGCGTTGCCGAAGCGGACCAGGAGAGCGGCTGCGGGCAGGACCGCCACCGGCAGCATCAGGCTGCGGCCGATGCGCTGCATGACAGCCATCACGCCGGCGCCCTTCCCCTTCTTCTTGTCGGCCGCGGGAGCGGCGCTGTCCGTGGTCACAAGTTCCTCCATTGGGGCATGGCGCCGCCCAGGTACATGGGAAGGGGGACGGCGGCGTCTCTATGCCACGCGGAATACCACGTGGTCTACACCACTCAGTGGTGTAGACCTGTTGTAGCACGGTGAAGGGCGCATAAGGAACCCACGATTCCCACTAGACCTTGGTGACGTCCTCCACCTCCTCCTCCGGTTCCCGCCCCGGAGTCTTCAAATCGAACTTCGTGATCGCGAAGCGGAAGATGACGTAATAGACGACCGCGAAGCACAAACCGATCGGGATGATCGCCCAGGGTTTCGTCGCGAGGTTCCAGTTGATCACGTAGTCGATCAGGCCGGCCGAGAAGCTGAAGCCGTCGTGGACCCCGAGGCCCCAGGTCACCGCCATCGAGACACCGGTCAGCACGGCGTGGACCGCGTACAGCAGGGGCGCGATGAAGAGGAACGAGTACTCGATCGGTTCCGTGATGCCGGTGACGAAGGAGGTCAGCGCCACCGACAGCATCAAGCCGCCGACCTCTTTCCGGCGGCTCGGCTTGGCGCAGTGCGTGATGGCGAGGGCCGCGGCCGGCAGGGCGAACATCATGATCGGGAAGAAGCCCGAGGTGAACTGGCCCGCGTCCGGGTCGCCCGCCAGGAACATGTTGATGTCGCCGTGCACCACCGTGCCGTCCGGCCTGGTGTACGTGCCGAACTGGAACCAGATGGGCACGTTCAGGAACTGATGCAGACCGATCACCAGCAGCGCCCGGTTGGCGACACCGAACACACCCGCGCCCCACGCGTCCAGATCGCTCATCCAGTCGCTGAAGTCCTCCAACGCGTCACCGACCGGCGGCCAGACCCACAGACACAGCACCGCGAACACGAGCGCCACGAACGCCATGATGATCGGGACGAGACGCCGCCCGTTGAAGAAGCCGAGCCAGTCCACCAGCTTCGTGCGGTGGAACCGCTGCCAGAAGAAGGCCGTCAGCAGGCCGATGACGATACCGCCGAAGACGCCCGGGTTCTGGTACTCGTACGCGCTCACCATCCCGTCGGGCGTGCTGCAGCCGATGTTGGTGATCTCCTCGGTCCCGTCCGGGCAGTCCTCCGGGAACGCGCGCAGCACGTTGTAGTAGACGAGGAACCCCGCCACCGCCGCCAACGCCGTCGAACCGTCCGCCTTCTTCGCCATGCCGATGGCCACGCCGACGCAGAACAACAAGGGCAGCCCGAGTGAGCCGTCGAGCAGCGCGCCGCCCGCGCTGCCCATCACCTTCGAGACGTTGTCCCAGCCGAGCCCGTCCTCGCCGAACACATCAGGCTGCCCAAGGCGGTTGAGGATGCCCGCGGCCGGCAGGACCGCGATGGGCAACTGAAGACTGCGGCCCATCTTCTGCAAGCCCTGGAACAGACTGTTCCAACGGGTGCGGACAGGGCTGGCGGCGGCGGCGCTGTCGGAACTCATGGACGCCCCTCGGTAAGGTGGTGTAGACCAGTTGACGGACGGTTCCGCTGTCGTGGTCGCCATCATTCGGCACGTACGACATGACCGCTCGCAAAGATGGGCCAACTGTGGGTTACTGCGACAAAGCGGTTCGGATCAGGGAGAAACAACATGGCCACCAAGGCTGAGAAGATCGTTGCCGGGCTGGGCGGCATCGACAACATCGAAGAGGTCGAGGGCTGCATCACCCGCCTGCGCACCGAGGTCCACGACGCCTCCCTCGTGGACGAGGCAGCCCTCAAGGCGGCCGGCGCACACGGCGTCGTCAAGATGGGCACGGCGATCCAGGTCGTCATCGGCACCGACGCGGACCCGATCGCGGCGGACATCGAAGACATGATGTGAGCCCGCCGCTCACCGGCGTGCGCACCCCCGCTCACTGACGAGGGGCTCTTCCCGACGCGGGAGGAGCCCCTTCCGCATTGAGGGCCGGCCGTCAGACTCCCGCCTGCCGAGCGGCGTCTGGCACGCACGCTCGCCGCGTTGCCGAACCGCCCACGTGGCTCCGCCACGAGGGCGCTCCGGCGCCTTGCGATCGCACGCACCAGACGCCGCTCGGCCCGCCCTCCGGGCGGACGCCGGGAGTCTGACGGCCGGCCCTACGGCTAGGCTCAACGCCATGTCTCGAATCGACGGCCGCACCCCCGAACAGCTCCGCCCCGTCACCATCGAACGTGGCTGGAGCAAGCACGCCGAGGGCTCCGTCCTCGTCTCCTTCGGCGACACGAAGGTCTTCTGCACCGCCTCCGTCACCGAAGGAGTCCCGCGCTGGCGCAAAGGCAGCGGCGAGGGCTGGGTCACCGCCGAATACTCCATGCTGCCCCGCTCCACCAACACCCGCGGCGACCGCGAATCCGTCAAGGGCAGGATCGGCGGCCGTACGCACGAGATCAGCCGCCTCATCGGCCGCTCACTGCGCGCCGTCATCGACTACAAAGCGCTCGGCGAGAACACCATCGTCCTCGACTGCGACGTCCTCCAGGCCGACGGCGGCACACGCACCGCAGCGATCACCGGCGCCTACGTTGCCCTGGCCGACGCCGTCTCCTGGGCCCAGGGCAAGAAGCTGATCAAGGCCGGCCGCCAGCCCCTCACCGGCACGGTCTCGGCGGTCTCCGTCGGCATCGTCGGCGGCATCCCGCTCCTCGACCTCTGCTACGAAGAGGACGTCAAGGCCGAGACCGACATGAACGTCGTCTGCACCGGCGACGGCCGCTTCGTCGAGGTCCAGGGCACCGCCGAAGCCGAACCCTTCGCCCGGGACGAGCTCAACGCCCTGCTCGACCTGGCCGTTTCCGGCTGCACGGAACTCGCTGTCCTCCAGCGCAAGGCACTTGATACCGTCCTCGAAAAGTAAAGGACGCACCAAGACAGCAGGCAGCCGCGGGCAACCCCACAGCCCGGCCTCGCGTCACTACGGGTACGGGCGCACGGTTTGCCACTGTGCGCCCGGCCAAGTAACGGGGGGCCTTCCGAGCCCTGCGCCAGGGAGGAAACGAACCATGGCCGTGAGCCGTAGCCGTCGTCCGCGCATAGCCATCGTCGCCGCCGTCGCGGCCGTCGGGCTGACAGTCGGACTCACCACCGGCTGCGACGCCGTCAACAAGGCACTGGACTGCGTCCAGACCGCCGACGCCATCGCCGACAGCGTCACCGACCTCCAGCAGGCCGTGGAGAGCGCCGCCAACGACCCGACCCAGCTCGAGGAGTCCCTCAACTCCATCGACAAGAACCTCGACAAGATCGGCGACAAGACCGACAACGCCGACGTCAACAAGGCGGTGGACGACCTCCAGCAGGCCGTCACCAACGTCCGTGACGCCGTCAAGAACGGCGACGAGACCCCCGACATCAGCCCGGTCACCGACGCGGCCGGCGAACTGACGAAGGTCTGCACGCCGTAAGACACGGTCGGCCGGGCCGGGATACTGGACGCCATGACCCGCCTGATCCTCGCCACCCGCAACGCCGGAAAAATCACCGAACTCAAGGCGATCCTCGCCGACGCAGGCCTGCCCCACGACCTCGTCGGCGCGGACGCCTACCCCGACATCCCCGACGTCAAGGAAACGGGCGTCACCTTCGCCGAAAACGCCCTGCTGAAGGCCCACGCCCTGGCCCAGGCAACGGGCCTGCCCGCCGTCGCCGACGACTCCGGCCTGTGCGTCGACGTCCTCAACGGAGCGCCGGGCATCTTCTCCGCCCGCTGGTCCGGCCGCCACGGCGACGACCGCGCCAACCTGGACCTCCTGCTCGCCCAGCTCTCCGACATCCCCGACGAACACCGCGGCGCCCACTTCGCGTGCGCGGCGGCGCTCGCGTTGCCGGACGGGACGGAGCGCGTGGTCGAGGGGCAGCTGCGGGGCGTGCTCCGGCATACGCCGGTCGGCACGAACGGCTTCGGCTACGACCCGATTCTCCAGCCGGAGGGGGAGACACGGACGTGCGCCGAGATGAGCGCGGAGGAGAAGAACGCGATCAGCCATCGGGGGAAGGCGTTCCGGGCGCTGGTGCCGGTGGTTCGGGAGCTGTTGGGCTGAATACTGGTGCGGCCGGAGGGACTCGAACCCTCACGGGAGTTACCCCACTGGGACCTAAACCCAGCGTGACTGCCAATTCCACCACGGCCGCCCGATGATGCTGCCCGGTCATGCTACTGGCCGGGCAGCACGGTCAGATCCCCAGATCCTTGATGATCTTGGCCACGTGCCCCGTAGCCCGCACGTTGTACAGCGCCCGCTCCACCTTGCCCTCCTCGTCCACGATCACCGTCGATCGGATGACGCCCATATAGGTCTTGCCGTAGTTCTTCTTCTCGCCGTAGGCGCCGTAGGACTCGATGACGGTCTTCTCGGGGTCCCCGACCAGCGTGACCTTGAGGTTTTCCTTCTCGCGGAACTTGGCGAGCTTTTCGGGGGCGTCGGGGGAGATGCCGATGACGTCGTAGCCGGCGCCGGTCAGGAGTTCCAGGTTGTCCGTGAAGTCGCAGGCCTGCTTCGTGCAGCCGGGGGTCAGGGCGGCCGGGTAGAAGTAGACGATGACCTTGCGGCCCTTGTGGTCGGACAGGGAGACCTCGGTGCCGTCGGCGTCGGGGAGGGTGAAGGCGGGGGCGGTGTCCCCGGGCTGCAGTCGCTCAGTCATTCCGCCAGAGTAACGGGGGGTCCTGACAGTGCGGTCGGCGTAAGAGCTGACAGACTGTCCGGAACAGCGCAGCACCAGACTTCGGAGGCCGTACGGTGGCGGACACCTCGGACACCAGAACCCCGGCGCAGATCGAGGCGGACATCAAGCATCGCCGTGACGTGCTGGCCGAGACGCTCGACGAGATCGGGGTGCGGGTGCATCCCAAGACGATCGTCGGGGACGCCAAGGCCAAGGTCGTCTCCAATGTCGATCGCACCCTCGGCCGGGCCTATGTGAGCGTCAATCGGGTCGTGAGCGATGTGAAGGGGCAGTTCGTTGATCACAAGGGTGCGCCTCGGCTCGAGCGCATCGTGCCCGTCGCTCTCGTCGCCGTCGGGCTCGTGGGGCTGCTGGCCCTGGGCAGCCGACGCCGTAAGGGCTGACCCGGCGGCTTACGGACGGGTCGAAGGCAGGTAGGTTCGGGGCGTGAGCGCCAACAGTAACGAGCACAGCACCCAGGACGACAAGCTGCCCATCCGGATGCTGCACGACCGTGTACTCGTGCGGCAGGAGACCGGTGAGGGCGAGCGGCGGTCGGGCGGGGGCATCCTGATTCCCGCCACTGCGGCGGTCGGGCGGCGGCTGGCCTGGGCCGAGGTCGTCGCGGTGGGGCAGAACGTACGGACCGTGGAGCCGGGCGACCGGGTCCTGTACGACCCGGAGGACCGGGCCGAGGTGGAGGTGCGCGGCATCGCCTACGTGCTCATGCGCGAGCGCGATCTGCATGCCGTGGCCGCGGACCGCTTCGAGGGATCCGAGGACTCCACGGGGCTGTACCTGTAGAACAACGGCTTGTGGGGCTGGTGGCCCGTCGTCACCAGCCCCTGCTTAATTCGCTGAAAGAGTCATTCACTGAAGAGCGGTGGGTCCCCGCCCGCCGACGTCCCCTCCGTCGTGTCACCCGTGCCACCCGTGTCGCCGCCCGTCGTGTCACCCGTCGTCCCGCCGGTCGACGTGTCGCCCGTCGTACCGCCCGTGGTCGTGTCGCCCGTCGTGCCGCCGTCGGTCGTGGTGCCGTCGGTGGTGGTGTCTCCGGTGGTGCCCCCGTCGGTTGTCGTGCCGCCGGTCGTCGTGCCGCCCGTGGTGGTCGTGCCGCCGTCGGTCTGGCCCTGGGTGTCCTGGCCGCCGGTGGTGGTGCCGTCCGTGGGGCGGCCGGTGGTCGCGTCGTCGGTCGGGGCCTCCGGGTCCGGGTCGGCGGGCGGCTCGCCCGTCGGCGTTTGCGGTTCGTTCGCGCCCTCCTGGAGCTGGAGGTCGAAGTCGTTGACCGGGGTGCCCTTCAGGGCGTCCTTGGTGAACTGGGCCCAGATGTCGGCGGGCGCGCCGCCGCCGTTGATACGGGGCTCGCCCATCGCGCCGTAGAGGGGCTTGTGCGCGGCCGTGACCGGGTCCTGGCCCATGACGGAGACGACCGTCGCCAGGTCGGGGGTGTAGCCCGCGAACCAGGCGGCCGTGTCCTCCTCCGCGGTGCCGGTCTTGCCCGCCGCCGGGCGGCCGGCGGCCTGGGCGGCGGTGGCGGTGCCGTTGTCGACGACGCTCTGCAGCATCGATGTCGTGGTGTCGGCGGCCTCGCGGGTGACGACCTGCCGGGTGGACCGCTTGGGCAGGTCCACGACGTCCGCGCCGTCCTTGGTGATCTTGTTGATCAGCGTGTACGTGCCGTGCTTGCCGTGGTTGGCGAGTGTCGCGTAGGCCTCCGCCATGTCGAGGACGCTGGCGGTGGCCGGGCCGAGGGCGATGGACGGGGTGGCGGTCAGGTCGGGGGTGGTGCCCGGGATGCCGAGGTCGACCGCGGTCTGGCGGACCTTGTCGGGGCCTACGTCGACGGCCAGCTGCGCGTACACCGAGTTGACGGACTTGTCGGTGGCGGTGCGGACGGTGATGTCGCCGTAGTTGACGTCGTCCTCGTTCTCGGGGGCGTAGGCGCCGCTCCAGCCTTGTACGGGGCGTTCGCTGGTGCCGTCGTAGACCGTGTTCGGGGTGATGGGGCGGCCGTCCTGGGTGACGGACTCGTTCTCGACGGCGGAGGTGAACACGAACGGTTTGAAGGTGGAGCCGACCTGGAAGTCGCGGCGGGTGGCGTTGTTCGTGTACTGCTTCACGTAGTCGATGCCGCCGTACATGGCGACGACCTTGCCGGTCTTGGGTTCGACGGCGGCGCCGCCCGCGCGGACGTAGGTGTCGACCTTGTTGTTCTTCTTGTCGAGCTTGGACATCAACTGGTCGTCGACGGCCTTCACGAAGGCGTTCTGCCGGGTCTTCTGCAGGGTGGTCGTGATGCGGTAGCCGCCGGCGTCCAGTTCCTCCGCGGTGACGACCTTGTTCTGGGTGAGGTAGTCCTTGATCGCGGCGACGATGTAGCCGCGCTGCCCGGACATGCCGGTCGAGACGGTCTGTTCCTTCGGCATCGGGAACTTCAGGCCCGCCCGGTCGGCCTTGCTCAGCCAGCCCTCCTTGACCATGCCGTCGAGGACGTACCGCCAACGGCCCTCGGCGGCGGCCTTGTTCTCGGGGTGGGCGACGACGTCGTACTCGCTGGGCGCGTTCAGCAGGGCGGCGAGGTAGGCGCCGTGGGCGGCGTCGAGGTCGTCGGCGTCCATGCCGTAGTAGGCCTGGGCGGCGGCCTGGATGCCGTAGGCGTTGCGGCCGAAGTAGCTGGTGTTGAGGTAGCCCTGGAGGATGTCGTCCTTGCTCTGCTCCTGGTCCAGCTTGATCGAGATGAAGAACTCCTTCACCTTGCGGGTGACGGTCTGTTCCTGGGCCAGGTAGTAGTTCTTGACGTACTGCTGGGTGATCGTCGAGCCGGACTGCTTGCCCTTGCCGGTCGCCGTGTTCCAGGCGGCGCGGACCATCGCCGTGGGGTCGATCGCGGACTCGGAGTAGAAGTCGCGGTCCTCGGCGGCCAGTACGGAGTGCTGGGCGGCCTTGGAGATCTGCGCGAGGGTGACGTTCTCCCGGTTGACCTCGCCGTCACGGGCGAGCTGACTGCCGTCCGCGTAGAGGTAGATGTTGCTCTGCTTGGTCGCGAGCGCGTTCGCGGGCGGGATCTTGACCAGGGAGTAGCCGAGGAAGAACAGGCCGGCCAGCAGCAGCGTCCCGATGATGCAGGTGCCGAGCACCATGCGCCAGGTGGGGATCAGCCGGCGCCAACCGGTGCGCTCGGGGCGCTTCTTGCCAGGGTCCGGCTGGTGCGGCTGCGGCTGGTCGTTCATGTTGTGCACGGACTCCTGTTTTACGTCGTACGTTCCCGTACGCCCTCGTACGTCTTCTGTGCCCCCTGTTGAAGACTGTCGCACCCGCCGATCAGTTCCCTGCCTCGGCACGCGTCGAGCCGGGAAAATACGTGGCAGTCCGCGTCGTCGGCGCACTAGGCTCCTGCGCTTCGGTGCCGGGCGCGGGCGAGGAGGGCGTGGGTGTGGGCTCGGTGCGGTTGTACGCGGCCGTGGCCGCGGGGAGTTTCCGACGGTACGCGACGTATCGGGTGGCCACGGCGGCGGGGGTTTTCACCAACACCGTCTTCGGGCTGATCCTCGTCTACACGTATCTCGCGCTGTGGGACGAGCGGCCGGATCTGGGCGGGTACGACCAGGCGCAGGCCGTGACCTATGTGTGGCTGGGGCAGGCGCTGTTCGCGGCGCTGGCCATCCAGGGCGGGGGCTTCGAGAACGAGCTCATGGAACGCATCCGCACCGGTGAGATCGCGGTCGATCTGTACCGGCCGGCCGATCTCCAACTGTGGTGGCTGGCGAGCGACTTGGGGCGGATGCTGTTCCAGTTGGCGGGGCGGGGCGTGATCCCGTTCGTCTTCGGTGCGCTGTTCTTCCCGATGGCCCTGCCGGGGGACGTCGGCACCTGGGCGGCGTTCCTGGTCACGCTGTTGCTGGCGGCCCTCGTCAGCTTCGGGATCCGCTATCTGGCGGCGTTGAGCGTGTTCTGGCTCATGGACGCCAGGGGTGTCATGCAGGCCCTGATGGTCACGGGCATCTTCTGCTCGGGCATGACACTGCCGCTGAACGCCTTCCCTGACGCGCTCGGCGACGTGGTCCAGGCGCTGCCGTGGGCCGCGCAGCTGCAGGTCCCGGCGGATGTGCTGATGGGGGAGTCCGCCCCGCTCGGGGCGTTCGCCTTCCAGGCGGCGTGGGCGGTGGCACTGCTGGCGGCGGGGCGGCTGTTGCAGTCGGCCGCTACGCGGAGGGTGGTGGTGCAGGGTGGGTGAGACGAGCCGTCTGGTGGACGGGGTGCGGGCCTACCTGCTGATCGCCGGGATGTGGATCCGGGCCGGCATGACCTACCGCGTCTCCTTCGTCGTCACGGTCCTCGGCAACCTGCTGCTGTCCGGCCTTGACTTCGTCGGCATCCTGCTGATGTTCTCGCAGGTCGACTCGCTCGGCGGCTGGACGCTGCCCGAAGTGGCCTTTCTGTACGGCCTGTCGGTGACGGCGTTCGGCATCACCGACCTGCTGCTCGGCTCGTCGGAGGGTCTGGGCGCCCGGATACGCGACGGGTCGTTCGACACCCTGCTGGTACGGCCCGTTCCGGTGCTCGCGCAGGTCGCCGCGGACCAGTTCCCGCTGCGCCGGTTCGGCCGGGTCATCCAGGGGTCGTTGGTGCTGGGCTGGGCGCTGTTCGCCGTCGACATCGACTGGAGTGCGCCGAAGGTGCTGCTGGTGCCGGTGATGCTGGTCAGCGGCGCGGTGATCTTCGGGGCGATCTTCGTCGCGGGCGCGGCCTTCCAGTTCCTGGCGCAGGACGCCGCCCAGGTGCAGAACGCGTTCACGTACGGCGGCACCACGCTGCTGCAGTACCCCCCGACCTTGTTCGGGAAGGACCTGGTGCGCGGGGTGACGTTCATGGTGCCGCTCGCCTTCGTCAACTGGCTGCCCGCGTCCTACGTGCTGGGGCGGCCGTATCCGCTCGACCTGCCGACGTGGGTGACGTTCCTGTCGCCGCTCGCCGCCGGAGTGTGCTGTGCGCTGGCGGGTGTGGTGTGGCGAGTGGGGCTTCGTTCGTACCGGAGTACAGGGAGTTAGGGCCAGTGACAGAGGGTTTCATCGAGCTCGACCGGGTCGAGAAGGTCTTCGTCGTCCGCAAGAAGGCCGGCTTCCTCAAGCGTGAACGCCGTGAGGTGCGGGCGGTCGACTCGATCACCTTCTCCGTGGCGCGCGGCGAGATGGTCGGCTACATCGGTCCGAACGGTGCCGGAAAGTCCACCACCATCAAGATGCTCACCGGCATCCTCACCCCGAGCGGCGGCCGGCTGCGTGTCGCAGGGATCGATCCGTCCCGTGAGCGCACGCGTCTCGCCCACCGGATCGGGGTGGTGTTCGGGCAGCGTACGACGCTGTGGTGGGACCTGCCGCTGATCGACTCGTACCGTCTGATGCACCGCATGTACCGGATCCCGGACGCCCGTTACCGCGAGAACCTCGACCGCTGCGTCGAACTCCTCGAACTGGACGCCCTGTTGGACGTGCCGGTACGCCAACTCTCGCTCGGCCAGCGGATGCGCGGCGACATCGCGGCGGCCCTCCTCCACGACCCCGAGGTGCTCTACCTCGACGAGCCGACGATCGGCCTCGACGTCATCTCCAAGGCCAAGGTCCGGGAATTCCTGCGGGAGTTGAACACCGAGCGCGGCACCACGGTCCTGCTGACCACGCACGACCTCCAGGACATCGAGCAGTTGTGCTCCCGCGTGATGGTCATCGACCACGGGCGCCTGATGTACGACGGCCCGCTCGTCGGCCTGCATGAGGCGGGGGAGAGCGAACGCACCCTGGTGGTGGACCTGGAGCGGGAGCTTCCGCCGATCGAGGCGCCGCCCGCCAGGGTCGTACGGGTGGAAGGGCCGCGCCAGTGGCTCGCGTTCCCGGCGTCGGAGTCGGCGGCGCCGCTGGTGGCGCGGATCGCGGCGGAGTATCCGCTGGTGGATCTGTCGGTGCGGGAGCCGGACATCGAGGCCGTGATCGCGCGGATGTACGCGGAGCGGGCGACCGCATAGTGTCCGGGCCGTCGAACTCGTAGGCTGAGGGATATGACGGACGATGCCCCGGAACTGCGTGCTTCCGACGCCGATCGAGAACGAGTCGCCGAGGTACTGCGGGACGCCCTGGCCGAGGGGCGGCTCGACATGACGGAGTTCGAGGAGCGGCTGGACGCGACGTACAAGGCACGGACGTACGGCGAACTGACGCCGATCACCCGTGACCTGCCCGCCGCCGGGGTGACACCGCCGTCCGTCGACATGCTCAAGAGGCCCGAACAGGACGGGAGTTGGGGCCGGCGGATCGTCGGCGGCGAGGGCTCGTCCACGTGGGCCGTCGCCGTGATGTCCGGCTTCCAGCGCAAGGGGCGCTGGACCGTGCCCAGGCGGTTCAACTGCTTCGCCTTCTGGGGCGGCGGTGAGATCGATCTGCGCGAGGCGAACTTCGCGGACCGTGAGGTCGAGATCAACTGCATTGCGATCATGGGCGGGATGACGGTGATCGTGCCGCCCGGCGTCGAGGTCGTCGTCCGCGGGATCGGCGTCATGGGCGGCTTCGACCAGGGCGAGGAGGGCGTGCTCGGGGACCCCGGGGCGCCTCGTGTGATCGTCACCGGGTTCGCCTTCTGGGGCGGCGTGGGCGTCGAGCGCAAGCTGACCCGGGCCGAGAAGCAGCGGCAGCGGGAGGAACGGCGGCAGGGGCGGCTGGACCGGAAGGCATCGAAGCGGGAGTTGGCGGAGTCCTACCGGGACGACATCCAAGACGCTCATCGGCGGATGCTGGACGGGCATCGGAGCCTGATGCATGACCGGCATGAGGAGCGGCGGGAGCGGCGTCGGCGCGGGGAGGACTGAGCCGGCGCTGTGAGTTGCCCGGCGTTGGTGCCGGCCGGGGGTGGGTCGCGCGGCCCGGCGCTGACGGGGTGCCGCCTGCGCCCACCCGTGCCGCCCCAGGCGGCACGCATGCCCGCGGTTGGGGCTGGGGCTTATAGCTTGGCTGGTGCGCCGCCCTTCAAGTCGTCCAGGTTGAACGCGTCCGCTATCCGCTCGTACCCCTTGTCGCTGGGGTGCAGATGGTCACCGGAGTCGTAGTCGGGGTGGAACTTGCGGGGGTCGTACGGGTCTCGTACCGCCTCGTCGAAGTCGACGACCGCGTCGAAGACGTGGCCCGCGCGGATCTGCGCGTTGATGGCCTGGCGCACGCTCTCCCGGTCGGCGGAGTAGCCGATGTGTCCGCCGAACGGCATCAGCGTCGCCCCGATGACCTTCAGCCCGCGCGCGTGGGCCTGCTGGACGAGGGCGCGCAGGCCGCCCAGGATCGCGTCGGGGTCGGCGTGGCCGCGGTTGCGGAGGATGTCGTTCACGCCGAGGTCGATGATGACGACCTTGACGTTCGTGCGGCTGAGGACGTCACGGTCGAAGCGGCCGAGGCCGGCCTGGTTCTCGGCGGGGCGGCCGAACCCGTTGGCGAGGACCTGGTTCCCGCCGATGCCCTGGTTGACGACGCTGTAGCGCGGCACGTCGTCGCCGTCCTCGGCGGCCTCGCGCAGCCGGTCCGAAAGGAGGTCGGGCCAGCGGTTGTTGGCGCCCGTGGAGGAGCCGACGCCGTCGGTGAGCGAGTCGCCGAACGCGACGATCGTGCCGTTGGACTCGTTGCTGAGCACGTCGAGGGCGGTCAGATAGCGCCAGTACTCGACCTGCTGGGTGTACGGGGCACCGGTCACGTCCTCGGTGAGGTCGCCCTGGGCGGCGTACGAGATCTGGCGTGAGCGCGGGTGGTAGGTGACCGGCCCGGTCGCGGTGGGGGAGTACGTGGTGACCAGTACGTCGCTGTCGTGCGGGACGGTGATGCGGACGGCGTCGCTCATCGTCTGCTGGCCGGCCGGTACGACGACACTGGTGCTGCCGTTGAAGGTCACCCTGCTCATCGTCCCGGGAGCCGCCGCCGCTGTGTCGTCGCCGGCCGCGACGGCGATGGACGCGTGCGTGATCGTCAGCGGGGACTGGCCGTAGAGGTTCGAGAGGGTGATCCTGGCGAAGGTGCCGCCCGCGCTCGTGTGCACGACGTTGCGTACCGAACGGTTCGCCAGGCCCGTGATCTCCGTGCCGGGCTCGGCGCCGACCGGGGACGCGGACCAGGTGCCGACCCAGGTGCCGGTGGAGGCGGGCTCGGCGGGGCTGCGCGGGGTACGGGACCCGGCGAGGTTCTCCTTGCTGCCGCCGCTGCCGTCACCGGCGGCGACGCCGACGTATATGGCGGCGGACAGTGCCACGATCAGGGCGACGATCGCGGCAAGCAAGGCATAACCGGCTTTCCTGGCCATGCGGTGCGTGCTCCTCGGGTGGGTTGGGAGCCCGAGGCTCCGATGTGATCATCACCCATGATGAGGCATGGGTAGGGAGGTAGTGGAACAGACCCCCCGTTCCGCCACCCTGATTTCTCCCTGAGGTTCCCTCGCCCGTACAGACGGCGGGAACTCTTGTTCCGTTCCAGGAGTCGGTCAGGAAGGGACAATGAGAAGTACGAGGGGCCGCGAACGGGTGGAGTGGATGGAACGTACCAAACCAGATGAACCGCGCGCGATGACGACGTTCAGCGCCGCGGACGAGGAGAAGCAGCGCGGGGTACGCCGTATGAAGCTCACCGCTGCCGGGCTGCTGCTGTTCGTGGCGGTGGTGTACGTCCTGGCCAAGTGGGCCGCGGGCGAGGGGGCCGGTCCCTGGGCGGGGTATGTCGCCGCGGCCGCCGAGGCGGGCATGGTCGGTGCGCTCGCCGACTGGTTCGCCGTGACCGCCCTCTTCCGGCGCCCGCTCGGGCTGCCCATTCCGCACACCGCGATCATCCCGACGAAGAAGGACCAGCTGGGCGTCTCCCTGGGGGAGTTCGTCGGCGAGAACTTCCTCTCCCAGGACGTCGTACGGCAGCGGCTGCGGGCCGTCGGGATCGGGAGCCGGCTGGGCGCGTGGCTCGCGGAACCGGAGCATGCCGACCGGGTGACGGCCGAGCTGTCGGCCGCTCTGCGGGGTGCGTTGACCGTGCTGCGGGACTCCGATGTGCAGGCCGTGGTGGGGGAGGCGATCACGCGGCGGGCCGATGCGCAGGAGATAGCGCCCGGTATCGGGAAGATGCTGGAGAAGGTCGTCGCCGACGGGGGGCACAGGCGGGTCGTCGATCTTGTCGTCACGCGTGCGCACGACTGGCTCGTGCTGCATGACGAGCAGGTCATGGACGCGGTGGAGGGCGGGGCTCCCGGGTGGACGCCGCGGTTCGTCGACAAGAGGATCGGTGAGCGGGTCTACAAGGAGCTGCTGCGGTTCGTGACCGAGATGCGGGACATGCCGTCCCATCCGGCGCGGGGCGCGCTCGACCGGTTCCTCACCGACTTCGCGTCCGACCTCCAGTCCGACACGGACACGCGCGCGCGTGTCGAGCGGCTGAAGGGGGAGGTGCTCGGGCGGGGCGAGGTCCAGGACCTGATCGCGTCCGCCTGGACCGCCGTACGCTCCATGATCGTCTCGGCGGCCGAGGACGAGCGCAGCGAGCTAAGGCTCCGGGTGCGGGCCTCGCTGCTGTCCCTCGGGGCGCGGATGGCGGACGAGTCCCGGCTGCAGGGCAAGGTCGACAGCTGGGTGGAGGGGGCCGCGGTGTACGTCGTCTCCACGTACCGCAAGGAGATCACCTCCCTGATCACCGACACGGTCGCCGGGTGGGACGCGGAGCACACGACGCGGAAGATCGAGGCGAACATCGGGCGCGATCTGCAGTTCATCCGGATCAACGGCACGGTGGTGGGGTCGTTGGCGGGGCTGCTGATCTACACGTTGACGCGGGTGGTCGGGGCGTGAGCGCTCTGCTGGGTGTGCCGTGTTCCCCGCGCCCCTTTGGGGCGCTGCCGAACCGCAGCGGACTGCCCAGGCTCGTCTGAGCATGTACATCTGAGTACGCGTACTCTGTCGAACGCCGGTCCGGGGGAGAACCCTCGTATGCATGACCGAGAAGACCGAAAAGCTGCTGAGCCCTCTGCGGACGGGCTCCTGGCCGGAACGCTGGCTGACCCGTGCGCTCGGCGCGGGGCTCGCTGCGGCGGCGTACCTGGTCTGCATCCCGTGGGACCTGCGCAACCGCGTCGAAACTCCGGGCTCTGTCAATGAGACGACGCCTGTGACGGGCGTGGGCGTGATCCTCCTGGCCGTCGCCCTGCTGCTCCTGGCGGCGTACTTCGGCCACCGCGACGACCTGGCCTGGCCCCTGCTCCTGGTCGCCGCCCCGCCCGTCACCCTGATGTACATCTCCCTGCGCACCCACCCCGGCCCCCCGGACGGCTTCGCCGGCGCCTGGCCCCTGGCCTGGGCCTTCTTCACCCTGGTCATAGCGGCGGGGGTACTGATCGCGGCGACGGTGGGCCGGGCGTTCCGCCGGGAGGCGGAGGACTGGGCGCTGTAGCTGCGGGCATGCGTGCCGCCTGGGGCGGCACGGGTGGGCGCAGGCGGCACCCCGTCAGCGCCGGGCCGCGCGACCCACCCCACCCCAGCCACCGCGCCGGGTGCCTACTGGCTCCGCCGGACCCGGTCACGCCGACGCATGAACAGCACGCCCCCGGCAACCGCGGCGACCCCCGCCGCGGCGGTCCAGCCGACGACCTCGTTGGAGCCCGTGGCCGCGAGATCCCCGTCGGAGGAGACAGACGACGCGGATGACGGGGCCGATCCCTGCGGTCGGGGATCCGAGCCACCCGCGGGAGCAGACGCGGAAGGGGACGCGGAAGTGGACGCCGTAGCCGACGGACTCGGGGACGCCGACGTGTCCTCGGACCTGTCCCGCGTGAACGCCAACGTACCGAAGCCCAGTTGGTCGAACCCCCCGCTGTTGGGCCCGTAGTCCCCGCCACCACCCTCCGGCGCGGACTTCGCGGCGGCCTGGGTGAGGTAGGACGCGGACATGCCCCGCCGCTTGGTGTAGTGGTTGGCGATCATCGCCCAGATCGGACGGGTCGACGCGGGATCGACGGGCGCGGCCTCAGTCACGGTCTCACGGCCCGACCACCCGTTGATGGCCCCCTTGTCCCGCGTGTTCGCGGTGTAGGGAACGTCGCCGCCCATGCTCCACTTGGCCACGTACTGCGCGCCCTTGAAGAACCGGTTGTCGTCGTAGCCGTACAGGTCGATCCCCTGGTTCCACGCCATCTCGCAGAACGTGCCCATCAGGCCGACACCGAGCAGTGCGTGCCCCTGGTCGCGGCCCGCCTCCAGCCACTCTGCGAGTCCGTCGTCGTACACGACGGGGATGGCGTTCTTGATGGAGCCGAGCCCCTCGCCGTGCTTGAAGTACTCGACGGCGCAGGCGACTTGGGCCTTGTCGTCGCAGAAGAGGCCGGTGGCCAGGACGCAGCACATGGCGGTGAGGTCCCAGTTGGTCCAGTAGTTGGAGATGACGGCGCCGTTGTGCCGGACCAGGAAGTCGTCGCTGACCGTTCCGAAGACGGTGGACAGCATCTCCTGGGCCCGGGCGAGCTCGAAGTCGGGGTGGTCGCGGACGAGTTCGGCGGCGTTGGCGAACTGGTAGCCGTAGAGGCCGGCGGCCAGGAAGCGGTCGGCGTTGCCCCCGAGCGCGGTGAGCTCGGCCGACCAGGCGTTCAGGATCGCCACGGCGGTGTCGAGGTGGGCTTCGTCGCCGCTGATGTGGCCGCGCAGGGCGTTCTGGTAGGCGGCGTGGATGTCGTTGTAGAGGGTCACGTAGTTCTGGCCCTCGCCGCCCCGGATGACCGTGGCCTGCGGGTTGGCCGTCCAGCCGCTCTGCGCGTGGCGGTTGGCGGTCAGCTTGGCGAACCCGGCGGTGTAGGGCGCGGCGCCCGCCTTCACCTTGGCCGCCATACGGGCCAGGTCGGTACGGGTGTGCAGGAGGCCGGGGTGCGCGTAGGCGCCGGCCGCCGCTGCGGGGGTGGGGATCGCGGCCGTACCGATACCGACCGCTCCGGCTGCCACGCCCGTGGCCTTGAGCATGCTCCGGCGGCTGATCTGTCGTGTCACGTGACTCATTCCTCGCGTGCCTGCGGCTGGGGACGGTCCGGAGACGGGAGGAGACTGTGGGGAATAACAGAAAACCGACGCCGATGAGGAGCCAGCGTCCGATGACCATTCGCAGGATCGTCCCCAACGTGCAGGTCGCGTCCGAGGAAGCGATGAAGGCCGGCGGTGATTTCTACGGGCTTCTCGGCTTCGAGGAGGTCATGAACATGGGCTGGGTGGTGACGCTCGCGTCCCCCGCCAACCCCACCGCCCAGATCAGCCTCTTCACCGAGGAGCGCACCGCACCCGTCGTCTCCGACCTGAGCGTGGAGGTGGACGACGTCGACGCGGTGTACGCGCGCGTGGCGGCCTCGGGCGCGGAGATCGTACGGGAGCCGCGGGACGAGGAGTGGGGCGTACGACGCTTCTTCGTCCGGGATCCGAACGGGCGGGTAGTGAATGTACTGAGTCACCAGGCCTAGCCACCTTCACCGACGTCGCACCCGCTCAGGAGCCCTTCACCCATGACCCACCCCGCACGCCGCCCCCTCCCCGACCGCGCCCTGCGCCCCCCGATGGGCTGGAACAGCTGGGACTGCTACGGCACCACCGTCACCGAGGAAGAGGTCCTCGCCAACGCGGAGTTCATGCGCGAGCACCTGCTGCCGCACGGCTGGGACACCGTCGTCGTGGACATCCAGTGGTACGAGCCCACAGCCCGCGCCCACGGCTACAACCCCGACGCCCCCCTCGTCCTCGACGCCCACGGCCGTCAACTCCCCGCCCCGAACCGGTTCCCGTCCGCGGCCGGCGGCGCCGGATTCGGGCCGCTCGCCGAGCGCGTGCACCGCCTGGGCCTGCGTTTCGGCCTGCACATCATGCGCGGCATCCCGCGCCGCGCCGTCGCCGCCCGGCTGCCCGTCGCGGGCACCGGCTTCACCGCCGACGAGATCGCCGACACCGGCTCCGTATGCCCGTGGAACAGCGACAACTACGGCCTCGATCACGACCACCCGGGCGCCCAGGCGTACTACGACAGCCAGGTCGCCCAATTCGCCCGCTGGGGCGTCGACTTCATCAAGGCCGACGACATGCTCTTCCCGTACCACGAGCGGGAGATCTCCGCCTACGCCGAGGCCATCGCCCGCAGCGGCCGGCCCATTGAGCTGAGCCTGTCACCCGGTACGGACGTCTCCCTCGCCCACCTCGGCCATCTGCGGGAGACGGCCACGATGTGGCGTGTCTGCGACGACCTGTGGGACCGGTGGGAGGACGTGGAGGCGCAGTTCGGCCGGATGGCCAGGTGGGCACCCTGGCAGGACGAACGCGGCTGGGCCGACGCCGACATGCTGCCGCTCGGCCGCGTCGGCATCCGGGCCGAGCGGGGCGAGGACCGCCTGTGCCGTCTCACCCGCGACGAGCAGATCAGCCTGCTGAGCCTGTGGCTGATCTCCCGGTCCCCGCTGATGATGGGCGGCGATCTGCCCACCAGCCCGGCTCAGACCATCGCCCTGCTCACGAACGACGAGGCGCTCGACGTCCTGTGGCACAGCAGGGGCAACCGCGAGGTGCTGCGGGAGAGGGACCTCGTGCTGTGGACCGCCGACGACA
This sequence comes from Streptomyces sp. NBC_00457, assembly GCF_036014015.1. Lineage (NCBI taxonomy): Bacteria > Bacillati > Actinomycetota > Actinomycetes > Kitasatosporales > Streptomycetaceae > Streptomyces > Streptomyces sp. NBC_00457. Next base: position 6,709,446 of record NZ_CP107905.1, read on the forward strand.
CCGACGGACGTACGCGCTACGCGGCCGTGTTCTCGCTGGCCGACAGCCCCGAGAAGGTCACCGTGCCGCTCGGCTCCATAGGCGCCCGGCCCGGCGACCGCATCCGCGAACTGTGGACCCACACGGACATCACCCACGACGGCCACAGCCTCCACGCGGAGCTGCCGGCACATGGCTCGGCCCTGTACCGCCTCACCCCACCGTGACTCAGCCCCGCCGGTCCGCGACCGCCCACGAGGCGAGGGCCACGGCCCCCGCGACGCCGAAGACGGCGGGCCAGGCGCCCACCTTCTTCGCGAGCGGGTGGGAACCGGCGAAACCGGCGACATACGCGGCCGTCAGCGCGCCGGCGGCCTTCCCGCCGGCCTGCTGCCGCCACTGCCGGGCGGCCGCGGCCCCCGCGACGGCCAGCACCGCACCGCCGAGCTCCCGCTTCTTGGTCCACCGCGCCACGCCGTACCCGCCGACGAGCCCGCTCGCGGCGACCACCGCACTGGGAACCTTCGCCATGCCTGCCTCCAACCGCCCAACCGCTCACGACCGATATGCAGCGAGGCTAACCCGCACGCTGCGTGAATACGTGAACCTGAGTCGAGGCTTGTCAAGTTTTCTCCCGGGAGCTATATAAGAAGCCGTAGGGCATCGCACCCGCAGCGCCTGATGAGAGGAGTGACCCGTGATGCTCATGCGCACCGACCCCTTCCGCGAGTTCGATCGCCTCGCGCAGCAGGTCTTCGGTGACAGCCGCCCCGCGACGGCGATGGACGCCTACCGTTCCGGGGACGACTTCATCGTCCACTTCGACCTGCCCGGCATCGACCCGGAGACGATCGAGCTGGACGTCGAACGCAACGTCCTGAACGTCCGCGCCGAGCGCCGTTCTCCCGCCCCCGAGGGTGCGGAGATGCTGGTCGCCGAGCGTTCCACGGGCACCTTCAGCCGCCAGTTGTTCCTCGGTGACACCCTCGACACGGAACGCATCGCCGCCTCGTACGACGCCGGCGTGCTCACCCTGCAGATCCCGGTCGCCGAACAGGCCAAGCCGCGCCGCATCCAGATCAGCGGCGGCAGCGATCGGAAGCAGCTGAAGAGCTGACCGGACCGTGATCAGGAGCCGCCCGTCCCCCGGAGGAGCCCCCACGATGAGCGTGACGTCGGTACCCAGCCTGACGATTCCGAGAACGACCCTGCCCGCCACGACCACCATGAAGGGAGATGACCGACACCGCAGGGAAGAGCACCGCAGCCCCGCATGGCGTGAACTGATCGACCAGGTACGGGAAGCCGGCCAGTACCCGACGACCGCGGAAGCGGAACGCGTCACCCGCATCGTCCTCTCCGCCCTCGGCGGCCACGTCATCGGCGACGAACGCGTCGACCTCGCCCGGGCCCTCCCCGAGGAAGCCGCCCGGGTGGTCGCCTCCCAGATCCCGGTCACGCGCCCGCTCACGGCGGCGGAGTTCGTGGAGTCGGTGGCGGCCCGCATAGAGGGAGCGACCCCGGCGACGGCCCGCTGGGACGTGAGCTCGGTCCTGAGCGTGCTGCCGCGGCAGACCGGTGAGGACCTGGCCGACCGCATCGTCAGCCACCTCCCGCCGGGCTACGCCCTGTTGTTCGGCAGGGCGGATCTGACACCGCAGGACTGACGGATCCGAAAGGAAAGAGGAAAGGAACAGAGGAACCCGTTTGACGACGCTCACCACCCCGGACGGCACCCGCATCGCCTACCGCGACCACAGCCCGTCGCCCGCCCCGCAGGCCCCCGGCCCCGTGCTCCTCCTGCACGGCCTCGCGGGTCACATGGGCGAGTGGGACGACCTGGCGCGGCGGCTGCTGGACGAGGGCCGCCGGGTGGTGGCGTACGACGCCCGGGGCCATGGCGCGAGCACGCGCCGCCCGCCGACGATGAGCCGGGCGGCCTGCGTCGCGGACGCCGTGGCCCTGGTCGAGGAGCTGTCCCTGGCTCCCGTGACCCTGATCGGCCAGTCCCTGGGCGGACATACGGCCCTGCTGCTGGCCGCCGCGCACCCCGCCCTCGTGCAGTCCCTGATCCTCATCGAGGCGGGCCCGGGCGGCCCGAACCCGGACCTGCCCTCCCGTATCGCGGCCTGGGTGGACAGCTGGCCGACGCCGTTCCGCTCGCCGGCCGCGGCCCAGGCGTTCTTCGGTCATGAGGCGTGGGCGGCGAACGTGGAGGAACGGGAGGACGGCTGGTACCCGAGGGTCGACCGCGACACAATGATCGCGGCCGTGACGGAACTGGCCGCGCACGACTACTGGGACGACTGGACCAGGATCACCTGCCCGGCGCTCGTGATCCGAGGAGCGGACGGCACGATGCCCGAGCGCGACCACAGGGACATGCGGGCCCGCCGCCCGACCCGTACGGCCCTCGAAGTGATCCCGGCCGCGGCTCACGACGTACATCTGGACCAGCCGGAACGCCTGCACGCAGCCGTGCGTGCTTTTCTCTGAAGAACAGCGAGCGAACCGTGACCGATGACCTCGACCGCGCCCTGACCGTCGCGACCCGGCTGGCCGAGTGGGCGTCGGAGATGATCCGCCGGCCGCGTGGCGCGGCGGACGGTCCCGTGCGGGAGAAGGCGAGCCCCGCCGACATCGTCACGGACACGGACGAGGAGATCGAGACGTACGTACGATCGCTGCTGCGCGCGAAGTTCCCCTCCTACGGCATCGAGGGCGAGGAACACGGCGTCCATGAGGGCGCATCCGACGCCCCGCGCTGGGTGATCGACCCGGTCGACGGTACGACGAACTACGCGCACGGCATCGGTTGGTGCTCCTTCTCTCTGGGCCTGGCCGCACCCGACGGCAGCCCCCTCCTGGGCGTCGTGGCCGATCCGTGGCGCCGCGAGATCTTCACGGCGGCCCGCGGCAGGGGCGCCCACCTGAACGGCGCCCCCACCCACGCCGCGGACCACACCACCCTCACCGGCCATGTCTTCCTCACCGAGTGGGCCGCCCACGCGCACTGGCCCGGCATGGACGCCCTCCTCGCCGAACTCGCCGCCCGCCACTGCACGGTCCGCGTCATGGGCTCCACCGCCCTCTCCCTGGCCCAGGTCGCCGCGGGCCGCGCCTCCGCCACCGCGATCGGCGAGTTCCACCCCGTGGACAGCCTCCCGGCCCTCCTCATCGCCACGGAGGCGGGCGCGGTGGCGCTGCCGCAACTCCCGGCGTACGACGAGCCGTTGCTGCTGACGGCGCCCGGAGTGGCGGGCGAGGTGGCGGAGTTGTGGCGGGCGACTGTACGACCGGCCTGAGTGATCCGCGGCTCCAGAACTCACCTCGGCGCAAAGAATCGGCGCGTAAAAGAATCTCGCCCCCACGGCAACCCTTCCCCCTCCGGCGGCAACACAAGGGCGGAAGCGGTCCAAGAGGCAGCTGATGCGGCAGGAGCGGCACAGGAGCGGCATCCCATGCGGCAGAGGGCAACGCACGGCTGTCTTGGCGGGCCGCTTCCGCCCTCCGACATTCCGAACCCGAACGAGAGCGACGACGTGAGCGAGAGAGCAGCTGTGCGCAGGCGGCGCAAGAAGACGAGCCGCCGCAGGGGAGTGCTGATCGGCGGCCTGGTCGTGGCGCTCGGCGCGGGCGCGGTCACCGGCGGTGTGCTGATGACGGCGTCGGCGTCGGGCCCCGGCGCCGGCACGTATCACCTGGTGAACGCCGCCGACAGCACCTGCGTGACCGCACCGTCGGCCGCGGCCGGAACCCGGCTGGCGACGGCCGCGTGCGCGAACACCGGCTCCGCCCTGACCGCCCAGACCTGGCAACTGGCCGACAGCGACGGCGGATTCGCCGTCAAGTCCGCGGACGGCACGATGTGCGCCGGGGCGAAGGGCGCGTCGACGTCGGCGGGGAAGGCCGTACAACTGCAGGCGTGCGACGGCAGTTCCGCACAGGTGTGGAAGCCGACGGCGGTCGGGAACGCGTACCACCTGGTCAACGCGAAGAGCGCCAAGTGCCTCAATGTGAAGGCCGGGCTGCTCCAGCAGAACTCGTGTGACAAGGCGAGCACGAAGAGCTGGACGCTGGTGGGGAAGGGGGACGCGACGCCGACGAAGTCCGCGACGCCTTCCGCCTCCGCCACCAAGTCGCCCTCCCCGTCGCCGTCCGTCTCGGCTTCGGCCTCCGCGACCAAGTCGCCCTCGGCCACACCCTCCACGTCCGCCCCCGCGACCAAGACCCCCACCGCCGCCCCGCCAGCCACCGGCGGCACCACCACCCTGGGCGCCTGGCCGACCCCCACCGGCAAGAAGGCGGTATCGGCGACGATCGCGGTCTCCGGTACGTACGACGGTGGCCTCGCCCGCTTCTACGGCTCCGGCGGCCTCGGCGGCGACAGCCAGTCCGAGGGCCAGGACCCGCTCTTCGAACTCGCCGACGGGGCGGTCCTGAAGAACGTCGTCCTCGGCTCCCCGGCCGCCGACGGCGTTCACTGCCTGGGCAGTTGCACGCTGCAGAACGTGTGGTGGGAGGACGTCGGCGAGGACGCGGCCAGCTTCAAGGGCAAGTCGGCGTCGGCGAAGTACGTCGTCGACGGCGGCGGCGCGCGCAAGGCGGACGACAAGGTCCTCCAGTTCAACGGCGCCGGCACCCTCACCATCAAGAACTTCCAGGTCGAGGCCTTCGGCAAGCTGGTCCGCTCCTGCGGCAACTGCTCCACCCAGTACCAGCGCCACATCGTCCTCAGCAACGTCAAGGCGACCGCACCCGGCAACGTCCTCGTCGGCGTCAACGCCAACTTCGGCGACACCGCGACCCTTTCGGGCGTGACGGTCGTCGGCGACAAGGACATCACCCTCTGCGAGCGCTTCAAGGGCAACGACTCCGGTGACGAGCCGACGTCGTTGGGCTCGGGCGCGGACGGCACGCACTGCAAGTACAGCGAGTCGGCCGTCGCGTACAAGTGATCCAGTGACGCGCCGACGTGCGTGATGACTCGCCCAGGCCTGAAACCTCCCATAACGTGGTATCTGCGCCGTCCGCGCCCGATCCGTACCTCCAGATCCATACAGAGGGGGCGAGATGCTCAAGGTCAGCATTGTGGTGCCCGTCCACAACGCGGGCAGCTACATCGAGCGCTGCGCCCTCTCCCTCCTGGGCCAGAGCATCGGACCGGACGCGTACGAGATCATCTACGTCGACGACGGCTCGACCGACGACTCGGCAAGCCGCCTCGAACGGCTGGCCGCGGCCTGGCCCCACGTCCGCGTGGTCCACCAGGAGAACTCCGGCTGGCCCGGCAGACCCCGCAACGTCGGTGTCCGTCTCGCGAGAGGGGAGTACGTCCAGTTCGTCGACCAGGACGACGAGCTGACCCCCGAGGCGCTCGAACGCCTCCACCGGCTCGCGGCCCGCAACGGTTCCGACATCGTCCTCGGCAAGGTCATCGGCACCATGCAGGGCCCGAGCAGCGTCTTCAAACGCACCGTCGAGCGGTGCACCGCCGCCGACGCCCCGCTCTTCGAGAGCCTGACCCCGCACAAGATGTTCCGTCGCCGCTTCCTGCTCGACCACGGCATCGAGTTCCCCGAGGGCCGGGTGCGCCTGGAGGACCAGGTCTTCATGGCCCGGGCCTACGTCCGCGCCCAGACCGTCTCCATCCTCGGCGACCACCCGTGCTACGTCTGGAACCGCCGCGACGACGGAGCCAACACCAGCGCCTGCGCCACCACCCCCGAGACCTACTACGGCCACCTCCGCTCCGTGGTCGAGGCCATCAGGGAGGGCACGGAACCGGGCCCGCTCCAGGACCACCTGCTCCGCCGCTCCTACCGGGTGGAACTCCTGCGCCCGGTGAGCGAACCCCGCGCCCTGCAACGCACCGGAAAGGCCCTCGAGCGGTACTTCACCGTCGTACGCCGTATGGCTCTCGACTGCTACCCGCCGGGCGTCCGGCAGGGACTCCCGGCGATCACCCGCCTGAGGGCGACCCTGCTGGAGGAGGGCCTGCTGGACTCCCTGGTCGAACTGGCCCGCCGGGTCCAGGAGATCAGACCCCGGATCACCGTCGACGCCGTCCGCCGTGACGGGGACCGCCTCCTCGTCACGACGACGATCGGCATGTTCCGCCCCGACGGCGAACCCCTCACCCTCGTGGAGCGCTACGGCCGCCTGCTCCTCGACCCCGACCTCCTGTACGGCATCAAGGGCGCCGAGGACTGGGAGGTGCCGGACCCCCTCGCCTACGCCTACGGGGAACTGCGCCTGCACGACACGTCCCGCGACATCTCGTGGTACCCGGACGCCGACCTGGCCCCCCGCACCGAACCGCTGGGCGGCGGCCGGCACCGGGTGGTCGTCTCGGGCACGACCGCCCTGGAGCCCTTGACGCTGACCGGCGGCCGGCCCCTGCCTCCCGGCACCCACAACGTCTGGGCCTACGCCCAACTCCTCGGCGTGGGCCGCCACATGCGCGTGACGGCCCCGCCCCCTGAGGCGGGAGCCGACCCGCGTCTCCCCACGATGACCGTGGGCACCCCACCCCGCCTGGTCATCCCCAACTGGACGCCCCGGGACTCCCAACTCCGCCTGTCCGTCGGCCGGCCGGGCAAGAGCACCGTCGCCCACCGCGCCCTCCTGCGGACCACCACGTCCCCCGCCCTCCGCCGCAGGGCGCGCACGCTCCTCCACCGCCTCCCGCCGCCCGTGGGCCACCACGTCACGACACTCGTCCGCAAAGCCGATCCCTGGACGCGACCACCCGGTGACGGACGGTGACGGACGGTGACGCCGCCCGACGAGACGTTCAATGCCTCTCGCCGGTCGTCCCGGCGCCGCGATGGGCCCACCAACGGCGCACGACGCCGCCGGTGAGAACCAGCACCATCCCGACGGCCAGCACTCCGGCGACCAACAAGTCGCCTTCACCGCGCCGCTGTTTGTCGAGGACTCCCGCGTAGACGAAGAGAGCCATGTGGGCGTCGAAGACCACGACGTAGACCCATTCGCGGGCTCTGGGCCGGCCGGTCCCATGGATCTTCGGCGGCGGAAGACCCCGCCGCTCCCGGATGTCGGCGACCACCATCACCGTGAACACGCTCAGGAAGATCACGGCGACCCAGACAGCCACCAAGCGCACCACAAGATCACCGTAGGTCACCGCCACAACCGCCGAACCCACCCCGGCCGCGCCCGCCCCCAACCGCATCCCGATCTCGCTGAGCAACAACATCGCTACCCACCCCGTCCCCAGTGACCTGCCGAAGCCCATGCCATGAATACCGGCTGGGTCCGGGGACCCGTCCCGAAGGCATTGATGTGGTGCTCGGTGGGCATGGAAAGCGAGTTGCCGGTCAACCGGGGTGTTGTCCAGGTCTGTTGTCCAGGTCGAAGAGAGCGAACCGCCGCTCAGCACGCGACCCCACCGAGGAGTCCACCACCGTGACAGCTTCCGGCCGATCCCTTCCCCGCATCCTGCGTCTCGCGCTCAGCGACATCGTCGCCCGCGTCTACCTTGCCATCTGTGCCGTCCTGCTCGTGGGGGCGCTCGCGGTGACCGTCGCCGACAGCTCGGACGAATCCATGGCGGGTGTCATACCGCTGCTCGCCACCGCCCCGGCCAGCCTGGTGCTGCTCGCGCTGCCGGACAACGGCGCGATGCTCGTCCTCGCCGTCGTGATCGGGGCGCTCGTCAACGCCACGATCATCGGCTGCTGCGCCCGCGCCCTACGGGGCGGCGGCAGCACGGACCCGGCGTAAGCGTCCTGAAGAACCTCACCCGTGCGAGTCCTGAAAAAACCTCACCCGTGCGATACGGCCACCCCGCGCCCGGCGAGTTCGTCCACGACGGCGTCGTACACCCCTCTCCTCCTGTGCAGTCCTCCCGGCATCGTGAGCCGCTCCAGGGCCGGCAGTTCGAGCAGTGTCTCGAAGTTCTCCTGGGCGGAGACGGTGTTGAAGCCGAGGTGGGTGAGGGCGGGGAGGGTGGTCAGGGCGCTCAAGTCCTGAAGGGTGTTAAGGGAGTTGAGGTGGAGCGTGCGGATGCCGTCATGGCCGGTGAGGGGGGACAGGTCCTTCCAGTCCAGGAAGGCGAGGGAGAGCGTGCCGGGCGTGCCGACGGGGAGTTCCTCGACATCGACGCATCGGTGGACCGTCAGCTCGCGCAGGTCGGGGCACTGCTCCAGGGCGCGGAGGGACCTCAGTCCGTCCACTCCGTAGAGTGCCACCTCGACCAGCGGGGTCCCGGCCACGGGGTCGATGCTCTCCAGCGTGCCGCTGATCACCACGAGTTTCCTCAGCGAGGGGAGATTGCCGAGGCCCCCGAGGTCGATCATGGACCGGCAGCTGAACTCCACCTCCCGTAGGGCGGGCAGGCCGGTGAGGCTGCCCGGTGTCCGCAGGTTGTCGCACACCCCGACCGGCAACTTGGTCAACTGGCCATGCTCTCCCAGTGTTTCGAGGTCGGTCAGTCCCGGGCAGTGCCATATGTCCAGCCGCCGCAGTCCCGGGACGGCGTCGAACAGTGAGAGATCCCGGAGCTGCTCAAGTCCGTGCAGTTTCAGGTGGCTGAGCGACGGAAGGGAGCTCAGCTCGGCGTAGTCCTCCAGCGCGGGGCAGAGGGAGACACGGAACGTCGTCAGGGTGCGCAGCGTTCCGATGCCGCGCACCGACGTCAGCCCCTCGCACTCCTTGATCGCCAGCTCGGTCAGTCCGGCCAGCGGCGACAGTCCGACCAGGTCCCGCAGTTCGGGGCACTTCGCGAGGGTGAGCCGGGTCAGCCGGGGGTGGGCCCCGAGGCCGTCCAGGGTGCTGAGGCGGGAGCAGTTGTCGAGGACCAGTTCGGTCAGCGCCGTCAGGGCGTCGATGCCTGCCAGGCCGCGCAGTTGGGCGCAGTCCCGCAGATCCAGGTGGGTGAGGGCGGGGAGATCCCGTACGCCCGCCAGGTCGCGGATGCCCGTATGGCCCAGGTCGAGATGGGTGAGCCGCTGCAGCCCGGACAGCTGCCGTGCGTCCTTGAAGGCGCGGCACGCGCGCAGCGACAGGCTCTCCAGTACGGGGAACGCCGGGCCGAAGCCGTCGGCATCGGCGGACAGCCGGGACACCTTGGTCACGCTCAGGTCCAGCTCACGCAGCCGCCCGAGCGTCAGCAGCGGCGCGAAGTCCGTCACACCCCGGCACCGGTGCAGATTGAGCCGGACCAGCTCGGTGAGCCGGCCGAGCGGCGTCAGATCCTCGATGCCCGAGCAGCCGTTCAGATCGAGCTCGGTCAGCCCGCTCAGCGCGCCGACCTCGGTGAGGTCCGTGATCTCCTTGCAGCGGAAGAGGTGGAGCGTACGCAGCATGGTCAGATGCCGCAGCCCCATCAGCGAACCGCGCCGCTGCAACCGCAGTTCGGTCCGTCCTTCGCGGATCGTGCCCCTTGTCGTGGTGTAGCCGATCAAGGTGTGGGAGTGCGCGGGCGTCTGCCCGGGGCGCACACCTGATGGGGGTGGCCACTCCCTGACCAAAGGCGGGCCATCGTGCAACTCTCCCTGCTAAAACGCCAGTTCAAGCGGTAGGAGTGCACGATGGCCCTGTCTCAGTCTGACCTGATACGGCTGCTGGAGTCACTACGCTCGTCGGACGGAATCGAACTCGTCCGCAGCGTGGCCGAGCGGATGCTGCAAGAGCTGATCGAGGCCGAAGCCACCGCGCACATCGGCGCGGAGTGGAACGAGCACACCGCCTCGCGGACGGCCCTGCGCAACGGGCACCGCGACAAGGTGCTGACCACGCTGGCCGGCGACCTGGACCTGGAGATCCCCAAGGTCCGCACCGGCAGCTTCTTCCCGAGCCTGCTGGAACGGCGGCGCCGCATCGACCAGGCCCTCTACGCCGTCATCATGGAGGCATACGTGCACGGGGTCTCCACCCGCAGCGTGGACGACCTGGTCAAAGCGCTGGGCGGCGACACCGGCATCTCCAAGTCCGAGGTCTCGCGGATCTGCGCGGCCCTGGACGAGCCTCTGACCGTCTTCCGCACCCGGCCCCTGGACCACACCCGCTTCCCCTACGTCTACCTGGACGCGACCTACTGCAAGGTGCGGGTCGACCACCGGATCGTCTCCCAGGCCGTCGTGATCGCCACCGGTATCACCGAGGACGGCGGACGCGAGGTCCTCGGGCTGATGGTCGGCGACAGTGAGACCGAGGTGTTCTGGAAGGAGTTCCTGCGCTCCCTGCGTGAACGCGGGCTCAGTGGCGTCCGCCTCGTCATCACCGACAACCACTCCGGCCTGGTCGCCGCAGTCCGCAAGGTGATGCTCGGAGCCGCCTGGCAGAGGTGCAGGGTTCATTTCCTGCGCAATGTCTTCGGCGTGATCGACAAGGAGTCCGGCGAGATGGTCGCCGCGACGATCCGCACGATCTTCACCCAGCCCACCGCGGACCTCGTGCGCACCCAGCTCGACACCGTCGCCGACATGCTCGGGAGCCAGTTTCCCAAGGTCAGGACCATGCTCCTGGACGCGAAGGAGGACCTGACCGCGTTCGCTGACTTCCCGCCCCGGCACTGGAAGAAGATCCAGTCCACCAACCCGCTGGAACGGATCAACCGGGAGATCAAGCGTCGAACCGACGTCGTCCAGGTCTTCCCCAACCCGCCCGCCCTGGAACGGCTGACGACCGCCGTGCTCTGCGAGATGCACGACGAATGGATCGCCTTTCCCCGCCGCTATCTCCCCGAAGGCAGCATGGACAAGCTCTACCCAGAGCTCCCCGAAAGCGCCCCCGCACTCCCCAACACCACGAACAAGCCCACCAGTTGATCGGCTACACCACGACAAGGGGCACGATCCCTTCGCGGCGGAACGCGGGCGCGAGCAGCGCGGCACAGAACGCGTCCGGATCGGCCGCCCCCTCCCACAGTCGCAGCAGCAACTCGGAGGACAGGTCCGCCGTAGGGGCATACCGGACGGCGAGTTCGAGCGCCTCCCCGTCGTCGGCGACGAGGACGAGTTCCCGTACCGCCTTACGCGCCTGAACGGGCGTGGCCGTCTCCACGCCCGCGCGTAACTCGTCCAGCCGACCTGCGGTGTTGCCCTTGCCTGAAGTCATGAAGGAACGCTAGCGGACGGGTCTGACAACGCCGCTGCGAGCTGGGCGACTTGATGCCGTACGACGCTCGCGCGGCGGAGGCGAAACTTTTCTGCACGATCATGTGCGGACGGGGAAGGTGCACCGGCATGAGCTTCACGAATATGCCACCTTTCATACCGGGCCTTGAACTCTCCCGTCGCTTCTACACAGATGCCGTACGCCCCCTCCTTGAGGAAGCCGCCCCCGGAATCCCGCACTCCGCGGCCCGTATCGGAAGCGGATCCGAAGTACTCGGCTTCGACACTCCCCGCTCGGCGGACCACGAATGGGGCCCACGTCTGCAGGTCTTCCTCCGTAGAAGCGACGTCTCCCGGCACGGCGGCCGGATCAGACACGTGCTGGCCGAACACCTTCCGAAGACCTTCGCGGGCTACCCCACCCACTTCGCCCCCACCGGCGACGGCGACACCCGTGTCATGCGGGTCACCGACGGGCCGGTGTACCACCGCATCGAGGTCACCCATCGCGCCGCCTGGTTCACCGACGAACTCGGCTTCGACCCGTGGCAGGGCGTCACCCCCGCGGACTGGCTGGCCACCCCCACCCAGCTCCTCGCCGAGGTCACCGGCGGCGCCGTGTTCCACGACGGCCTCCATGAACTCGGCCCTTTACGCCACACCCTCCGCTGGTACCCGCACGACGTCTGGCTCCATGTCCTGGCCTGCCAATGGCAGCGCGTCTCCCAGGAAGAGGCCTTCGTCGGCCGCTGCGGCGAAGTAGGCGACGAACTCGGTTCCGCCGTCGTCGCCGCGCGCCTCGTCCGTGACCTGATGCGGCTGTGCCTCCTCATGGACCGCCGCTATCCGCCGTACGCCAAATGGCTCGGCAGCGCCTTCGCCCGCACCCACGCGGCCCCCCGCCTCACCCCCGTCCTGTCCGCCGCCCTCGCGGCCACGGACTGGCACACCCGCGAACGGCACCTCGGGCAGGCCTACGAGATCGTCGCCGGCATCCACAACCAGCTGGACCTCACCCACCGCCTGGACCCGACCACCCGCCCGTACCACTCCCGCCCCTTCCACGTCCTGCACGCCGAACGCTTCGCCCGCGCCCTGAGCTCCCGCATCACCGACCCCACCCTCCGGGACCTGCCGGCCGTCGGCTCGGCGGACCAGTACATGGACAGCACGGACGTCCTGACGCGACCGGAACTGACGCGGGCGGTGAGCGACGTGATGAGGAAGCCGCGGTGAAGGGTGAGGGGTGATGGGTGATCAGACGCGCACCTGGGGGCCGATGTAGCCGGTTCGGGCGTGTCCCGTGCCCCGGATGGCAGCTCCGCGCCCCGGATGGCAGCTCCGAAGAGCGCCGTGGGAGATATCGGATTAGCCTCCGATACGAGCGCAAAGTGGATCTTTTGTTGGTGCGCTCTACTCACGAAGGAGGAGACATGCGCAAGCTTCAGAAGGCCGCTGTTGCGGCCGCCATGGTGGGGACGTTCAGCTGCATAGCCACCGGCACCGCGACCGCCCAGAGCGCGCCCGTCATGTACGGCGGCGGAGGCTGCAAGTCTCACGACTTGAACGTCGGCCTCCTTGGCCAGGTCGGCCTCCTCAACGGCCTCCTGGGCAACGCGATCAACGGCGAAGGCAACGCGGGCGGGCAACACCAGCACGTCGGCTCCAGCTGCGGCCACGGCCACTAGCGGAGATCCGAAACTGGCAGCTCACCGCAACGGGTCTCGGCACCCGGGCCACAAGCCCGGGGCCGGGGCCCTGCTTGTGTCTCCGACTTGGGCAGTGATGCTTGCGGCTACGGATCACGCCCCGTCCAGGCGCATCGCCTCCCGCAGGTCGCGCCAGTTTCCGGTGTTTCTGAAGCGGGCGTGCAGGGCCTTGGTCAGGGTGGTGCGGAACAGGGGGGTTGCCTTGTGGTCGGGGCCTGCCGCGGTGAGGGCGGTGCGGGCGGTGGTCACGGCCTCGTCCAGGTCTGCGGTGTTTCCCCGGTGGCACAGCGCGAGACTGAGGTTGTTCTGCAACATCGGGGTGAGCCAGTGACTTCGCGGTACGGCCTCGCAGGCCGCGCGGGCGGTCGTCACGGATTCGGCCAGGTCGGCCGGGTCCGCGCGTAGTTCGAAGCGTTTGTTCAGGGCGCCGCTCAACCGGTGGAGGTAGATGGCGTGCTCCTGCGTCCCGGTGGGCACGGTCGCCACCGCCGCCCGCCAGGTGCGGATCACCGGCTCCATGTCGGCGACGGAACCGGACAGTTCCTGCCGCTTCTCGTAGGCCAGGGCCAGTTGGTTGAGTGAGTCGGCGCGGTCGGCCGGAGTCGCGGAGACGTCGTCGAGGGCGTGCCGGAAGAGTGTGATGGCGTACCGCAGTCCCGGGTCGTCGGCGGACGTGGGCTTGGCCCGCTTCAGAATGTCCGCCGCGGCCTGGGTCTTGAACTTGCCGAAGGTCATCCCCGGGGTGCGCAGTCGTGCGCGCAGATCAGGGGGAAGCAGCTCCGGCGCGGTCTGGGCGTACCCCTTCAGGATCTGCCGGACCTGTGGATCGTGCCGGGCGTGGGGCACGGTCAGCGCGACGGCCGCCTCCAGGGAGGCCTGGCCCGCCGCCTTGGGCAGGGCGGTGAAACGGAGGTGGTGGATCCCGGCGACGACGACCGCGATCGGCCCCTCGACGGGGGTGCCGCGCACCGCCCGCAGGACCAGGTCGGCATCGCGCAGGGCCTGCGGTTCGAGCACCGGGCCCAGGTCGAAGTCGAGGAGCAGGCTGTCCATCCGGGACTTGAGCCGGGCCATGGCGCTCAGGGCCGCGGGATCGTGTACCCAGTCGCCGAACACGTGGTCGTTGAACACGTCCGGCTCTCAGGCTGGTTCGGGCCCGGCCAGGTGAACGGGCCTGTGCACGTCCCGGACTCTGGCGAGCAGGGGGAATCCACCCTTACGGCCGCGCCGGGTGACCTTGGCACGGACGGTGAGACCGGCGAGGACGGGCGTGTCTGCCGGGGCGCGCAGCAGCATGTGAAGCTCCTGGTCGGCGTGGAGATAGCCGGACCTGGGGTAGAAGTCCCAGCAGGCTTTGGTGAATCCGACGCCGGAGGTCGTCAGCGTGGGCACGTACATGGTCTGCGTCAGCGCCTGCTCGTGCGAGGTGCTGAGATCGAAGACGCTCGGCACGGCCTTGAACGACAGCCCGACGACCCGCCGGCTCTCGATCTCCATCGGCAGCTCCTGCACCTCGCGCGGCGACATGTCGATGACGGTGCTGCCCGGGGTCGGCGTGAGGTCCACCTGGAGGCGGGCGTAGGTGAACGCGCACTCCGGGTGCGCGTGCAGGACGAAGAGCAGCGGTACGTGGTAGGCGGCGGTGCCGGGCGGCAGGTCGGTGCTCCTCACCTCGGCGGGAGCGGCGCGGGCGACGGCCACCCGGTTCTCGCGGCGCAGGAATCTGAGGTCCTCGTCGCTCACGACCACGGGGGGCTCGTCGACGTCCCAGTGCGACTGCCCATAGGTGTCCACACGGGACAGTGATCCCGTCCCCGGGGGTGGCGCGGCCTCCCTTAACATCCCCAATTCCTCGTGGTCGGCCTCGAGGTCGAGTTCCACGCCGTAGGTGAAATCGTGCTCGGTCACTGTCACTTCGGTCCGCTCCATACCTTGTTGTGCGTGTGCGTGCCCGGCGCAGGTCACTGCCAGGCGCCGACCAGTTGGAATCCGGCCCAGCGGTCGAACCGCGCCGGGTCGCGCTCCCGCTCCCTCGCCTCCAGGGCGGCGGCGCGCAGAGCGTCGATCCTGGCGAGACCTTGGCGGCCGATCCCGTCGTAGAACGCCCGCATGATCGTCACCGTGGCATCGTCCGGCACCTTCCACAGCCCGGCGACCACCGAGTCCGCCCCGGCGAACAGCAACGCCCGGGTCAGGCCCATGAGTTCGTCGGCGGCGTCGGTCGCGCTCACGCCGGTCTCGCAGGCGGACAGCGTCACCAGGGAGAGGTCCGGGGCACGCAGGCGGATCACGTCCCGCGCGGTGAGGACGCCGCCCTCGGCCAGCACGACGCCCGAGCCGAGCGGATCGTCGGGATCGAAGCGGGCGTGCGCGGCGAGATGCAGCACCGAGGACCCGGTGAGCGCCCGGCGGACGGCGTCGACGGTGGCCCCGGACCCGAGGGTGAGCCGGGATCCCGGTGTGCGGGCGAGGAGTTGGGCTTCTTTCCGGGCGCCGGGGAGGTCTCCGGTGGGATCACCGAAGATCTGCATGCCGTGGGGCTCCCGGAGGCGCGTCCGGTCGCGGCCGCTCCCGTTCCGGCCGCGCAGGAAGGAGCCGCTGGGCAGGACGCCCAAAGGATTGCGCTCCAGCAGGACTTCACCGCCGGACCGTCCGGACCCTCTGGACCCTCCGGTGCGGACGGCGCCGAGCGGAACGTGGTGCAGAAAGCCCGTGGGGCAGACGAGCAGCCGCTCGCCGGGATCACAGACGCTCGTCAACAGCTCACGCACCGGAGCGAGTTGAGCTTGGAACAGATCCTCCGCGTCGGTGGCGAGCAGCCGTACCCGAGCAGCGGCGCCGAAGTTCTGCCGTACGAACCGACCCAGTTCGCGGACGTCGGCCGGACGGCTGCGCAGCACCGGCCCCGTGCCGTCGGAGCGCAGCGCGATCACCCCGAGCGTGCGATCGTCGAGGAGGACAAGGCTCGCCAGGACGGCCGTACGACCGTCGTCCGCGCCCGTCGCCAGGCGGCGGGCGATGTCGGCGGGGTCGGCCGGACTGCCCTGCCGTACCTGGACGTAGCCCGCGGCGGACGGGACCCGACGAAGCATCTGGGCCCACAGGTCGTCCAGTTCGCCCTCGGTCTCGCGGTAGGAGTCCCAGAACGCCGGGCTGCGGTCCCCCGGCAGGCCGCGCAGCCTGCGCCGCCGGGCCAGCAGGGTCGCCTCGCGCGCCACGAGTTCGGCCGGAACACCGGCCGGAGCGGGCAGGTCGCCCTCGCCGAGGGTGTCGAGGAAGGTGCGGGCCCGCATGGACTCGTGAGCGGCCCAGGCGGCGCGCGCGTGCGAGCCGGCGTTCCCCTCGGCGGCGGCGCGCTGGAAGTGCAGCCGGGTCAGCTGAGTGAAGGCGGCCATCTGCTCGTTCTGCACGGCGATGCGCTCTTCGGGGTCGGCGGCGTTCGCGCGCAGCTGTCCGGCGGCGTCGGTGACCATGGTCAGAAGGTGTACGGCGGTGTCGTACTCCCCCGATTCCTGGAGCAGAGCGGCGAGTTCGAGCAGCGCGGGGGTGGCACCCGCGGTGTCGGCCACGCGGTGGCGGGTGCCGTCGGAGGCGGTCCAGTCGAGCGGGGTGGCGGTGCTCCCCTCCTGCGGGACACTCGCGTGGACGAGCGCCTGTTCCAGGTGGTGGCGGGCGTCACCGCCCAGGGCCTCGCCGATGTCGGGGCGGGCCCGCAGCACCCGGGCGATGTCGAAGTGGTGTGCCGACAGGCGGGCGGCGTTGCCGGTCCGATCGAGCTCCCGGGCACGCACGAAGCAGGTGAGAGCGCTGCGGTGGAAACCGAGCCGGTGCCTGGTCCGGCCGAGCATGGTGAGCGCCCTGATCAGCGTGTACGGCAGCACGAGCCGGGGATTCTCGTCCTCGGCGAGGTAGACGGCCTCCTGGATCGCGCCGATGCCCTCGTCCGTCTCACCGCGTTCCAGGGCGATATGACTGACGGCGGCGAGGGTGTCGACCTGGGTGCCGGTGGTGGGGTGCGCCGCCTCCGCCGCACGCGCCTCCCGGGTGTACGTCAGACAGGCCTCGTGGTCGCCGAGCCGGTCGCACACGGTGGCGAGGCTGTGCAGTGTCGAGGCGTACGGGCTGGTCTGCGCGAACAGCCGGTCGTACTCGGTCTCGCCGATCCCCGCGGCCCGCCGCGCGGTCTCGTCCGCGAGCAGCAGTTCCCGGGCCTGGAGGAGACAGGCCTTGGCTTCCGGCAGCCGGTGCTCGGCGGTCCGCACCGAGGCGACCGCCGCGTAGGCGTCGGCGAGCATGCGGTCGCGGCCGAGGCCGAGCCAATGCGGGTCCGGAGTGAAATCCCGGGGCAGGGCGCGGGCGAGCTGCAACTGCCGCTCGGCCCAGAGAGCCCAGCGGGTGTGGTCCCGGTCCTTGATCCCGTAGTGGTGACCGATGGTCATCGCCTGCATGATCGCCCGGAACAGCTCGTCGCGCGGCGCGGCGGCGATCCAGGCGGCGGCGCGGCGGTCGTCCTCGGCGACATGGGCGAAGCCGTCCGGGTCGTTGTCCTGGACGGCGGCAACGAGTCTGCCGCCGTGACCGCTGCCGGGATCGCCGGACCTGACGGTGGGAGAACTCCCTTTGCGCCGACCGGACTTGCGGGGTCCGCCGATGATTCCCAGGGCGCGGAGCACGCCCCCGGCGTCCAGGGAGCCCTCCAGCCGTCCCTGCCTGCCGAACGGCCGGGGCGGGTTCGCCCTGTCGAGTGCGGCGAGCGCCTTGCGCGCGGCCCCGTAGTCCGGGTCCAGTGCGAGGGCCTTCTGGTAGTACGCGCGAGCGCGGTGAGCCCCTGCCCCGCCGCTGCGCAGGCACTCGCCGATCAGCCACAGCCCCTGCGCGCTGGGCTGGATGGCCACGGACTCCTCGCAGTACGCCTGGGCCAGGTCGTACTTCCGGCGCAGGTACCAGACGTCGCCGAGGCAGTGCCAGGCGTAACCGTGGTCGGGGTCGAGCGCGATCGCCGCCTCGTACTCACGCTCGGCGTCGTCCAGCCGGCCCGTGCCGAAGTACCTTTCGCCCGCCTTGAAGTGCTCCTCGGCCCGACTGCGGTCCCGCAGCCGCCCCACCTCGGCCGCCAGCTCGGGATCGTCCCCGACGAGGTCCCGCGTCGCCTCGGCGCGCTGCTCCTCGGGGAGCCATTCGACGAACGACGCGAGGAAGTTGGCCTGGAACTCGTCCTGGGACATGCCGGTCGGGTCGAAGCCACCCCGGCGCGCGGGCCGGTTCCTCTTCCCGGCGTCGGGGCCCCGGTCGACGTGGATCTTCGTCCGGGGTGTGCGGGGCGTGGTCAGCCTGTCCGGGAGGGGTTCCTGGAGGGGGTCGAGCCGCTTCAACTCCTCTTTCCAGCGGCCGAGTTCAGGATCACCACCGATCCCGACCGCGACGGTGCACAGGAACGTGAGCGTCTCCACGTCCTCAGGCCCCGGCGGCTGCCCGAGCAGATCGGTCAGCAACTTCCGGCCCGCGAAGTACAGCCCCCGCTCGAAGCGGCAACGGGCCATCATGTGGACGATCTCCCGGTCGGCAGGGTCGGCGCGCCGCCGCTCCTCCAGCACGGTGTAGGCCTCCGCCCAGGCACGTCGACGCACCAGCTCGTCGCCGAGTGCGGCCACTGCGGTGGCTTTCCGGCCGTGCTCGGCAGCGATGCGGTCAGCCTCCCTGGCGAGCTCCAGGGCACGCGGGACGTTCCGGAGCGAGGCCAGGGCGTCTTTGCGGAGCTGGTCGGCTCTGCGTAACTCGGCTTTGCGTCGGGCTTCTTCGGTGGGGGCGGGAGAGGGTGCCGAAGGTCGTATGGGCTGTGCGGGGGACGGGAGTTGAGTTGACACCCGCGCCTGATCCCGCACGCCTTCTCGTCGTACGACCACCCCCCGCTCCGCAAGATGCCGCTCCCAGGCCCGCTCCAGCCCGGCCGCCAACGAGGCATCCAGAACCGTCAGTTCGGCGAGGGCGGTGCGGACCCCGGGATCTCGGGCCCCGGTGTCGAGGTCGGGCCGGGTGATCGCGGTGGCCAGCCGGGCGAGGGCGGCCAGGGTCGCGGCGCCCTCGGACCTGCCGGCGGCGTACTCGCGGGCCGCCAGCTGATAGGTGCGGTGGGCTTTCCGTTCCTGCCCGACATGGTGAGTGGCGCCGATGAGGAAGTAACCGTGGCCCATGAAAAGGTCGTAGCCCTGGATGATCCCTCGGACGGCGCTGGTCCACACGGAGTTCTTCGAGGCGTCGGGCGAGGCGAGGACGAGGAGGAGCAGTTCCCCCGCCCCCTCGACCGGCGGGGTGGGCTCCTCGCCCCCGGCCATCGCGTCCCGCGCGCTGAGCAGCAGCGCGAGCGTGCCGGTCGCGCGCCAACTGGGGTGGCTGCGGCTGACCTTGCCGTACACGGCCTCCGGGTCGCCGAGCAGCGTCAGCTCGGCGACCCAGGTGCGGGCATCGGGTAGACCGTCTTCGGCGACTCCAGGTATCCGGACCGTGTCCGCCCATGCCTTCGCCAGTGCTCTGCACAACATGCGTACCCCGTGGCTGTGCGTCCGTCGACGCCGTCGTACGACGTTCCGCGCATGATGCCACGCAAGGCTGAGGCCGGAAGCGGGATCCGGCCCGAACTCGCTGGTAAGCGGCCGACGTCACAGTGCGTACGGCACGGCTGCGGGAGGCGACCGATGATTTTCTGCCTGATCCGCAGTCAGAGCTCTTGGTTGGTGCGCCGCACCGCGAGTATGGGCGAAGGCGAAGCGTGCGCCGCCCGAACCTGCTGAGAACCGACACGAGACACCGAGGACCCCTGATGCGTACTTTGATCAGCACCGCTTTCATCTCGCTCGACGGCGTCATGGAAGCCCCCGGCGGCGAGCCCGGCTACCGCAACACGGGGTGGACCTTCAAGGACGTCGAGTTCCTCCCCGAGGCATACGAGCTCAAGGGCCGGGAGCAGAAGGAAGCCACCGCGTTGCTGCTGGGCCGGACCAGCTACGAGGCGTTCAGCCCGGTGTGGCCCGACATGGAGGACTTCCCCGACTACAAGGTGATGCCGAAGTACGTCGTCTCCACCACCCTCACCGAGGACGACCTGGTGTCGAACTGGGGCGAGACCACGATCCTGCGCTCGCTCGACGACGTCGCCGCGCTGAAGGAGACCGAAGGCGGCCCGATCATCGTCCACGGCAGCGCCACCCTGAACCACGCCCTTTCGGACGCCGGCCTGATCGACCGCTACCACCTGCTCGTCTTCCCGCTCCTGCTCGGCGCGGGCAAGCGGCTCTTCAGCGCCACGGACAAGGACACCCAGAAGCTGAAGCTCGTCGAGCACGAGGTCTATGCCAACGGTCTGCAGAAGAACGTCTTCGACGTCGTCCGCTGACCCGTGCGGCGATGACATCCGGGGTCTCGCTAAGGTGGGCCGATGTCGTCGATCAAGCAGTTCCAGGTCACCTTCGACTGCGCAGAACCTGAACGCGTCGCTCGCTTCTGGTGCGAGGTGTTGGGGTACGTCGCGCCGCCGCCACCGTCAGGGTTCGCCACGTGGGACGACTTCAACCGTTCCCTGCCGCCTGAGGATCAGGGTGCCTGGTTCGCCTGCAGCGATCCCTCGGGCGTGGGCCCGCGCCTGTACTTTCAGCGCGTTCCCGAAGGCAAGGTCGTCAAGAACCGTGTGCATCTCGACGTGCGGGTCGGCACCGGCCTCGTGGGCGAAGAGCGCCTCGCCGTACTCGAAGCCGAGTGCGCGCGGCTGGTCGCCCTCGGCGCGGTACGCGTGCAACTGCTGCTCGCCGACGAAGACAACGAGTCGTGCATCGCGATGCAGGACGTCGAGGGCAACGAGTTCTGTCTCGACTGAGGGCTGCGGCACCCCAACTCTCCCGCGCGCCGTGGTGCATGGCTTCGTCCTTCTTCGGGCATTCCAAGCGGGATGAGTCGGAGGAAGGGGGGCGGCCCGAAATGGACGGGGAGACGGTCATCGCGGCGTGTGCCGTAGCCATCGCCGTGGCATCGTTCGCCGTCTCGGTCTACGAGGTACGCGCGACACGGCAGCACAACCGCCACTCGGTGCGGCCCATACTCCAGTTGCAACGCAGGATGTCCAAGGGACAGAAAGCCGGGATCAGGCTCATCAACGCCGGTCTCGGCCCGGCCGTCGTCCTCAGCACCTCCCTGACGGTGGACGGCGAAGTGGTCGGCGTCTGGAACAAGGCCGGCGCGGACCGGGCACGTGAAGGCCTCGTCGCATGGCCCTACGCCGTGACGTTCACCGAGTCGCAGACCACCATCGCCACCGACTACGAGGAGTTCTTGCTGAGCGTGGACCCGTACGAGCCACACGCTCACGCCGAGTTCATCGACCTGATAACTCGGCGTCTGCACCTGGAGATCCGCTACGAGTCCCTCTACGGCGGAGAGAACTTCCACGTGACTCTGCGGCCCCGCACGGAGGGTTGACGGACCGTCGGCTGTGAGACGTAAAGGGACCCAATGATGTTGCCGAGCGGTGCTGTCTCAGCGCTGGATGGTGACGATCATCTGTGGCAGCATTCGGCCGGCGATGGAGCCCGAGGGAACGTTTCCTATGCGGACTGCGCCCATCGCGCGGTAGAAAGGCTCGGCATTCGGATCCGCGTCGATCGTGAGCTGGGTGAACCCCAGCTCTCGTCCAACTGCGACGGTGTGTTCGAACAGCAGACGGCCGACCCCCTGGCCAATGGCCTGCGGCTCGACGAACATCATGCCCAGAACTCCTGCGGGTGGCTCTCCCACAAGATTCGTAAAGCCCAGAATGTGACCGTCTCTGTCAGCCACCGTGGTTCGCCGGCGTACGACCTCGTTCGCAGCAACGGTGAGTTCTTCTCGACACGCTTCCAGGAACTCGGCGTCATAGCCCCAATGCGCCTTGGACCGCAGCGCCAAGTCGGTGAGCACCTCGGCTTCCGTTGCCTGCGCGGGCCTGATCAGCACGTCCATCTCCGTCCCCCGCTCAGGTGTAGGTCTTGGGATTTTCTCCCCCTGCAAGCGTGCGGGAACAGTACGCGATGGCCTCTGGCCGGACAGGACGGGCGTTCAGGAGGCCACGGCTGGAGGTCCGACTTGGTGGCACCGTCGACCGTCCGGATGTGGCTCCCAGCCCGAGCCCGAGCCCGCAATGAGCGCAGCGGCACGGACCGACGACCCGTCTGTTGCGAGGATCGCCGGTCAGGGCGTCACACGGTCACACGAGTCACACTCCGAGGAAGCTCACCGTCTCTGTCATATCCGCCCGCCCGGTGCGCAGCCGTGGCACGCCTTCCTTCTCGAACCCCACCGACACACCGCAGAACAGCACGAGCCCGTCATCGGCTCCGACCATCTGGCTGACGGTCCTGCGATACATCGTCCACATCACCTGCGGGCAGCTGTGCAACCCTTCCGCCCTCAGCAACAGCATGACCGTCTGCAAATACATCCCCGCGTCCCCCCACTGTCCTGGCCCCATCGTCCGGTCGAGGTAGCAGAACAGCACGACCGGCGCCCCGAACGCCTCCGAGTTCAAGGCGGCGATCTTCATGGGCCTTTCGGGGTCGTCGCGCTCGATCCCCAGCGCTTCGTACCGCTGGGCAGCCGCCGCGGAAAAACGGTCCACGTACGGCGAGCTCAGTCCAGCCGGATACATCGGATACTCCCGCTCATCACCCGGGTCGCCCGCCAGCGCCCTGGCCGTCGCACGCCTCTTCAGCTCGGCCAAGTGCTCGCCGCTCACGACATACACATGCCACGGCTGGAGATTCCCGCTCGACGGAGCCCGCGTCGCCGCGGCCAGCACTCGTTCGAGAACATCTCTGGGCACCGGCTCATCGCTGAACGCCCGCACAGCCCTGCGACTGTCCACGGCTTCATACACATCCACGACATCTCGTCCTCTCACTCCAAGGCGGGCAGCGACACGGGCCAATACCCTGATCACCGACATCACTATCGGGGAGAGTCATGACAAGTAGGTTCACCGAGTTGGCCGTTGACTGCCACGATCCGGAGAGACTCGCGGCATTCTGGTGCGAGGTCCTGGACTTCAAGGTGATCGAACGAGGCGAGGGCAAGGTCGAGATCGGCTCCTGGGTGCCGACCGTCGAGGATGTCCGGGCCCGCCAGATGCCGCCCACCCTGGTGTTCATCCAGGTACCCGAGGGCAAGACCGTCAAGAACCGGCTTCACCTCGACGTCAGCCCGATCGACGGCAGCACCGAGAACGAGGTGACCAGGCTGCTCGGCCTCGGCGCCACCAAGACGGACGTGGGCCAGGGCTCGGACCGAAACTGGGTCGTCATGGCAGACCCCGAGGGCAACGAGTTCTGCGTCCTGCGCACCCTGGCTCCGCAGAACTAGGCCATCACTTCGGGACCGGCGCCGCTCGTCAGGTCGTCTGCTCTGCGCGGAGCCGCTGCACGTCTCGTACGAGCGCGTACACGGCGCTGAGAAAGATCACGGCTCCAGCCGCGATCCAGAGGGCCGATGCCCCAGAGCGGTACTCATGAACGGCACCGACGAGCAGCACCATGCTGGCAAAGACGCCGAAGGCCGAGATCAGAGCGCTGATGCGGTTAGCCACGTGGACATCATCAACGACGACCTCGGCCGGCGGCAGCGATCCTACGAATCGGGCCCGTCTGCCCCGCCGTGAGCGCCACTTGCTGACACTGCTTGGACCCGGGCCTCTGCGTGCTCCCCAATGGAGAAGCCAAGGCACGCAGATGACTGGACGGGGCGATCAGGCGGCCGTCATAGCGCGGTGAACACTCTCGCGGAGCAGGGCGCGACGCCGCTCGTGCAGTTCGGGTGGCTCCTGTGCGGTCGCCGCGTAGACATTGCTGACCGGTGACCAAGCCATGGACATGGCGATAACCATGGCCATGACGTCGAACGGGTCTCCCTGGCGTACCAGGCCGGCCTCCTGGGCCTCGGCGATGGCGCGCAGTTTGTGGTCGTCGAGGCGGTCGGGATCGTCGACCAGATGGCCGGCCGGGCGCCGCTCCAGGCGTGCCCACGTGGCCAGTCGGATGAGGTCAGGGCGGCGCAGATACTCGTCGTAGAGGCGTACGGCCCAGTCCGCGAGGTCGGCGGCGTCGATCGGGGCGACATTCACGATCCGCTCCAGCGAGCCGAAGAAGATGGCGTCGAAGAGCCCTTCCTTGCTGCCGAAGTAGGCATAGAGCTGCGCCTTGTTGGTGCGTGCGGCGGCCACGATCCGCTCGATGCGCGCTCCGGCGATCCCGTGCTCGGCGAACTCCTGGGTCGCCACATCGAGGATGCGCTGGTACGTCGCGGCTCCGCGCGAGGACAGGGGCTGATCGGCCATGTCCCCACGCTACCAAACAGAACAGTTGGTTTGCCTAGCTGCCCCAGACGGCCGTACTCTCAAATAGACCAACCAGTCTGTCTATGAGGAGGCGCCGTGAGGAACACCGTTGGCTGGCAGCTGGAAGATGCGTCGACGACGCTACGGCGGACGCCACTGGAACGGCGCGACCTGCGCCCCGACGACCTAGCGGTCCGGGTGGACTACTGCGGCGTCTGCCACACCGATCTGCACGCCGTCAGCGCCCGCGACGGCGACGGAGGCCGGCCCCTGGTACCCGGGCACGAGTTCACAGGCGTGGTGACCGAGACCGGACCCGCCGTCACCCGCTTCACCGTCGGCGACCCGGTCGCGGTGGGCAACATCGTCGATTCGTGCGGCGCGTGCGCCATGTGCCGGGCCGGCCAGGAGAACTTCTGCCACGCCTTCCCGACCC
The DNA here is from genome assembly GCF_036014015.1 of Streptomyces sp. NBC_00457. Lineage (NCBI taxonomy): Bacteria > Bacillati > Actinomycetota > Actinomycetes > Kitasatosporales > Streptomycetaceae > Streptomyces > Streptomyces sp. NBC_00457. The sequence continues at coordinate 6,734,004 of NZ_CP107905.1, forward strand.
TGACCTACGACGGCACCGACCGACACGACGGATCGACCACACTAGGCGCCTACTCCCGCGAGTATGTCGTCCGCGACCGCTTCGCCTACGTGCTTCCCGCCGGTCTGGATCCAGCCGCCGCCGCTCCTCTCCTCTGCGCCGGGATCACTGTCTGGGAACCACTGCACGCTCTCGGCGTCGGGCCGGGAACCCGCGTCGCGGTGGCGGGGCTCGGCGGCCTGGGTCACCTCGCGGTCAAGATCGCCGTAGCCCTCGGCGCCGAGACCTCCGTCATCAGCCGCTCCCCGGACAAGACCGCCGACGCCCGCCGTCTCGGGGCCCATGCTCTGATCGTCTCCACGGACCCGGACCAGATGGCTGACGCCCGCGACCGCTTCGACGTCCTCATCGACACCATTTCCGCCCCGCACGACCTCGGCTCCTACCTGCGTCTGGTCGCCATGGACGGGACGCTCAGCCACCTCGGGCACCTGGGACCCGTCACCGTGGAGACCACCGACCTGCTCATAGGACGCAAGAAGCTCAGCTCCGCAGGCAGCGGCGGCACGCCCGCGACCGCCGCCATGCTGGACTTCTGCGCCAAGCACGGCATCACCGCCGACATCGAGCTGCTCCCCTCGGCCCGAGTGAACGAGGCCCTCGACCGCCTCAGGCGCGGCGACGTCCGCTACCGCTTCGTACTCGACATGTCCGATCTAGGCTGATCACCTCGCTCTGGACAGATTCGGTGCCGGTGGACGGCCGTTGCTGCCACGGGGTCATGCAGACACCTCTGCCGCACCACTCCCAACCCGGCCACCCAGCGATGCACCCCATGAATCGTGACGTCCCCCCCCCGTGACCAGCTCACGGGCCAGCCGGACCGCCGGCCACAGCAAGTGCGGGTGCGGTGCAGTACGAGGGTCATCACTCGATCGATATCGCCGCTGCCGACCGATTCCGGTACCGCTGCGGATCAGAACGTTCTGTGTCCTGTGTCCGCATGGCACTATCCGTTGGCGTGGAGTGGTCGAGTCTGGTCGGGACGGGGCTTGGGGCCGTACTGGGAGTGGGGGCCACCTTGGTCGGCGAGCATGTGCGTTGGCGGCGCACAACCAGGGACAACAGGCTGCAGGACCGCCGGAACCTGTACGCGGACTGTCTCGTCTCCTTTCGGAAAGCGCACGAGGCCATGCGGTTGGCCGCCGACGAAGAGCATCCGAATCCACAGGCGAGAGCGGCCCGGATCCGGCAGGTGTACCAAGCGTCGGGATGCGATGAGGCACGGGAACGGCTGATCCTCACAGCAACCCAAGAAGTGGCGTCGGCGATCGACGCGTCATACATCTCGCTTCGAAAGATCCGCGAGGTACTTGCCTCTGGCGCCACCGTGCCGACACCGGACTATCAAGCAGCCAGGCAGACACATAGAGAGACGACCGAGGCTGCTCGCGACGTCCTCCGTCGTGATCTGAGTTCCCTGGACATCTGACCCGCAGTCCGTGGACGGCAACTCCCGCGCCCGAGGCGGAAGCGACCGCCACAACTGCGGCCGATGCAGCACTCTCTCGGTCATGACGGGCATGCTTCCGTGCCGATGGTTCGGGCGTGGGAGCACAGCACCAAGCAGCCGCGGCGCCTGTCCGGGTGCTCTGGCCGCTGGAGCTGTGACATCAGGGTGTCTGGCGGTTCAATCAACCGTTGCTCCAGAAGGCCAGGGCCTTGGTGATCAGATCCTTGGCGGTGTCGCCGTATGCCGCGGCATTGCTGATGGCGGCGAAGGCCTTGTCGTGGAGGGCGAGTTCCTCCGGGTCGGTGATGTCCACGCCGGAGGAGACGAGTTCGTAGTGGACGCTGTCGCCGCCGCGCATGTTGAAGCCGGGCATGGGGACCACGCTCACTTCGGCGGTGGCGGCGAGGATGCCGAGGGTGAGTGAGGGCAGGTCGATGTCCCGGAGAAGGCGTTCCATTTGCCCGCGCATCACCTCAGGTCCTCCGACGTTCGTGTAGAGGGCCTGCTCACCGAGGATCACCTCGTATTGGTGCTCACCGTCGTACAGAACCTGCTGCCGCTCCATCCGCTTGGCCACCCCCGCCGGTACGTCGTCCGGCACACCGAGGAAGTCGACGACCCGACGGAGGATGACGGTCGCGTAGGCCTCGGTCTGGAGGGTGCCCCAGATCATGTCGGGCACGTACCCCTTGCCGTTCCGCGTCTGTTGGTACCAGCGGATCACCTCGTCCTGGATGTCTTCAGTGCCGGTGGACAACCGCTGCTGCCAGGGGATGATGCTCGTCACTGCGTTCCTCCTCTTGTCGTCCGTCGTCGGCAGAGCGACCGACCGGTCATCAGCATGTCGTGGCTCGCTCAGCGAGCTGCGATTACCGGACAGGACACGGCAGTTCAGGCTTCGAGCGGTTCGGAGAGCACGTCACCACCGCCAGCGATAGATACGAGGGACGTTCGAGATAGAAGCCGAGCGATACGTCAGCCCCCGCATCGAGCCTCTCCACAGCGGAGTCGACCAGCTGTGCCAGGCGGGCGATGTCGCGGTCCCTCTCCGAGGCGAACCGGGGCTCGTACTCGGCCAGTTGCTCCCCGACCCAGGCCGCCGCTTCCTTGGCCTGACCCCACGTGCCACGAACCAGAGCACGCGGCTTGACGAGCCAGTACGCCGTTTCCAGAGGCGGAAGATCCGTGGCCCGGAACTCCGCCGCCACCTCCCGGTACCGCTGGATCAGCTCATGCCTGCTTCCGGCCGGTGGTGGCTCAGGGTGTGGGGGCCGTCGTAGGGCTTCGTCGTCGAAGCGCTCCTTCGGGCCGGTCCAGAGGTAGCCGTGATGGTGCACCGCTCGTACCCGTTCGGTGTCGAGGGTCGAAGGTCGAAGGTCGGTCGAAGCGCCTCGAAGGCCCAAGGACCAGCCGGCCCCGATCCGACGCCAGAGTCAGCCGGGGCCGGCCGAAGAGGGGACGGTCAGCCGGACAGACCGAACCGCGCCGGGTCGATCCCGGCCGCCGTCAATTCCTCCGTGCTGAACCGCAAGGGCTCCGCGTCCGGCCGCTTGCTGTCCCCCAGGGCCCAGGCGTTCTCACCGATCCGGGCCAGGGTCCCGCAGCCTTCGGTACAGGGGCCTCCACACGCCTTCACGAAGGAGATCCCGTTGATGTCGAGCCCGTACAGGGTGGTTCCGTCCAGCATTTTCTGCACCTTCCTGGTTAGCTGACGCGGTCGTGAGTGACCGCCGCCGCCCTTGGCGGGCGGGAGTCTGATTTCGTGGCGGCCAAATCAGGCGTTGGCGCGCTGTGCGAGCTCGCATCGGCCCGCGGCGACGAGCGAGCGCACGGCCGCCGGGCGGCACAGATCGCCATCGCGTCGCGGTGGCACCACCCAGTAAGTTCCGGGCGGCTCCCGGCGGTCGATCCGTGGGACGCCGAGATACGTGCCTTTACCGAGGCATGGCGCATCCTCGGCCTGCTCCAATTGCTGGATCACGCCTGCACCCCAGTTGATCAGGGCGTAGTAGGTGGCACCCGCGGTGCGGTGGTCGTGGATGACGGGACCACTCAGCCATTCCTGAATGGCGGCGGCGATGAGGGCGGGTTCCTCGTATCCGACGGCAGCCTGCACAAGTTCACAGGGCAAACGGACTGCGGCAAATAGACCGCCGAGTGGGAGGAGCGCCACGCCTTGGTGCGACCACTCTGCGTGTGCCTGCTGCGGTACCGGATGAGCGCGGGCAAGCCACTCAGTAATCAGTCTGTCCATGTCGGCTGGCGTCAGCACCGTAGCCCCCTCGGTTGAATGTGCTGGTCACGCCTATGAGGAAACCCGAAGTGGCCAGTCGGCCATCAGGACACATCCTGGGGAGTTACCAGCAGCCGACCGGACAGTTTCACCAGGTGGCGGAGGCCGGTAGGACTACCGTCGAATGACCACGTGCGCGAGGGGGCAGAAGTGGGCAGCAAGAGAAACACCAGGCTCGAAGCCCTGTTAACCGAGTTCGGCTACACCCATCAGCAGCTTGCCGATGCGGTGAACAGCGCGGCGGACGACATCTTCGGCACGCCCGCCAACTGCACTGACCGACACGTGCGCCGCTGGATTGCAGGAGACGTGCATTGGCCCTGGCCGCGCTACCTCCTCCCGCTCCAGCGCATCTTCGGCCGCAGCCCCGAGGCCATGGGCTTCATCCCGCGCAGCTCTTCACACGTCCCGCCTGCGCCTCGGCGGCCGGATCCCGCGAAGGATCGACACACCGTACGACGGCGGGAGTTCATTGCCGTTGGCCTTGTCGCGGCACTTGGTCTGGACGCCATTCCCTCGGTCGGCCGCCTTGGCACCAGCGATGTTGAGCGCATTCGAGTCATCGTTCCGGCCCTGTACAAGTACGACCACTCGTTGGGCGGTGGCGCCTTGCACGAGGTCGCTACCGAAGCCCTGCGCCGCGTTCAGAACGCTGTCAACCACTGCACTTACGGCGAGCGCGTCGAACGTCTCCTGTACTCCGCGATGGGAGATCTGGCCGCTTCCGCCGGATGGTTCGCGTACGACGCCGGACGGCAGGAAGCCGCGACCGGTCTGTACAACGAAGCCCTCCAGGCCGGCATGCTCTCTGGCGACGGAATGCTGCAAGCCCGTGTCTGGTCCAACCTTGCGATGCAGGCTCGCCTCCTCAACCGCGACAGGGAGGCCCTACGAATTGGTCGTGCCGCCGTGGAAACGCGCCAGGCGAGGAGCGACCCGTGGCTGATGGCACTGCTCCACTGCCGTCAGGCCGTCGGACACGCGCGCACCGGAGACCGCACCCGCGCCCAGCGATCCCTTTCCCGCGCTGAGACGGCCTACGATCGAACCCAAGGCCAGCCTGTGGCCTGGCTGTCCTTCCTTACCCCAGCGGAGCTGACAGGCCTGGCAGGCGCCGCGCATCAGGCCCTCGGACAGCACCGACGGGCCGAACAACTCACCGCGTCTGCCCTCGAGATGCTTCAACCGCGCTTCGAGCGGAATCGGGTCTACTACACGGCTCAGCACGCCCAAGCCCTCATGAGCAACGGAGATGTTGAGCGCGCTGCAGCCCAAGCCGGTGAAGCCGTCGCCCTGGTGGGACGAGTTCAAAGCGAGCGCATCCGAGACAAGCTCGGCGACCTGCGCCAGCATCTTCAGCGATACGCGTACGTTCCAGCGGCTGCGGATTTCCTGGAGCAGACACGAGAGACGGGAGCGTGAAATGGGCGGGCTTCGACTGGAACGCAGGGACGCGGCCGGTCTGGACGACATCCGACAGCAACTCCTGGACGTGTACGCGGAGATCTACGCGGACCGGTTGAGCGAGGACTTCCACAGCATCGAGAGGTTCAACGAACGGCTCGGCTGGAACACCGAGGTCCCCGGGTTCGCCGCGGTCGTCGGCTACCTAGGCGACACCCCGATCGGTTATGCGTATGGCTGCACGCTCCAGGAGACGACGCGTTGGTGGAACGGCCTCCAAACACCGGTCCCAGCTGAAGCCACCAGGGAGACCGGCTCCCGCACCTTCGCTCTCTCGGAACTCATGGTTGTCGAGAAGGTCCGTGGAACGGGCGTCGCCCGACACATGCACGATGAGTTGCTACGTGACCGGCCGGAGGAACGCGTGACGCTTCTGGTCGAGCGGGATCATCCCAAGGTCCGGGCGCTGTACGAGTCATGGGGATACGAGTGGTTCGGAGAAGCGCTGCCCTTTCCCGATGCTCCGATGTACGACGCCTTGATTCTTCGACGTGGACCTGGACGAGCAAGCCAGCCCGTGCCGAGTCCGTGAGGGCGGCGTGCTGCTATGGGAGTTGCCGCAGTGATCTCGTCTCCCGCAGAGTCGGACCTGACGCGAGTCATCTCGCCCTGTCGCCGGCCACTCTCCGACGCATAGCCTGCGGTCCGAGAGCTACGAGCCAGGGAGGGACCACATGCCCAGGACTACTCAACTGCGCACCTACACCGTCCGGGAGGGAATGCTCGACGAGTGGGTGGAGCGGTGGCGTGCGGAAATCGTGCCGCTGCGCCTGCAGTTGGGGTTCGCCATCGATGGTGCCTGGGTGGACCGCGAGCGCAATCAGTTCGTGTGGCTCATCTCGTACGACGGCCCGGAGACGTTCGCCGAACGCAACGCGGTCTACTGGGCTTCGCCGGAGCGGAAGGCGATGAACCTGGACCCGGACGAGTACTTGGCGCACACCGATGACCGGACGGTCGAGCCGCAGTTGTGATCACGGGTCCAGTGGCAGCATGTGGTGTCGCCGCTCCTCGCTGCTGAGCACGCGGAAGACCCTGCCACGCGCTTCGGCTTCCAGGCGGTCGAAGTCGGGGGCAGCGAGCCACACGCGGGCAGTGCCGTCGGAGGAAGCGGTGAGCAGGCGTGTGCCATCCCGGGACCAGGCGACCGAGGTCACCTTGTCCTGGTGCACGCCGACGATGGCGATCTCGTCCAGGGTGACTGACGACCAGATGCGTACGGTGCGGTCGTCGGACCCGGTGGCGATGGTCCGGCCGTCCGGCGACCAGGCGACAGCGCGGACACGGCCCTCGTGGCCCTTGAGGACCTCGATGCGGCGGCCCGTTGTGGTATCCCAGACAGCCGCTGTCCAGTCACCGGAGGAAGTGGCGACGCGCTGCTCGTCCGGAGACCAGGCGACGTCGTCGACGTAGTTGTCGTGGCCGCGCAACACTGTGAGCTGCCGGGATTCGGCCACGTCCCACAGTCGGCATGTGCGGTCGTCTGAGGCACTGGCCAGGAAGCGCCCGCTGGAGGACCAGGCAATTCGGCTGATCCAGTCCTGATGTCCCGTCAGGCAAGTGAGCTCTACGTGATCTTGGACCGCCCATACCCTCACCGTGCCGTCGTGGTCTCCGGTGGCGACGCGGTTGCCGTCCGGAGACCAGCTGACACACTCGACCACAGCTCCCCGGTGGTCGAACTCGCTCTCCTGGCCCGGGCGGACGATGCGGAAGAGACCGTCGTTGGTGCTGATGGCCAAGCGGTCGTCGATCGGTGACCACGCGGTGCTCCATACGCGGCCCGTCTGTTCGATCACTTGCGTGGAAGGGGCGCCCGTGGTGGCGTCCCAGACTCGGACCGTTCCGTCGTCCGACGCGGTGGCGATCTGTGTGTCGTCGTGCGACCAGCCTGCCTGGTTCACGGGCCCGCGGTGTCCATCAAGGAGCAGGCTCTCGGCACCACGCGGCCTCAGGTCCCATACGCGTCCAGTGCCGTCAGTGGAACTGGTGGCGATCTGGTCGCCCGACGGGGACCACGCCACGCCCCAGACAGTGTCGGTGTGTCCTCGCAGGACAGCGATCACCTTCGCGTCGTGTGCGTCGACGATGCGTACGGTCCGGTCGGAGGAGGCCGAGGCGAGCATCCGCCCGTCGGGTGACCATGCGACGTTCCAGACGTAGTCGGAGTGGCCGCGTACCAGGAGCCGCAGTTCACCGGTCTCGGCATCGGAGATCCGTACCGTGTGGTCACCGGAGCCGGTGGCGATGAGGCGTCCGTCCGGAGACCAAGCGATGCCCTCCACGAAATCGGTGTGGCCGCTCAGGGTTGTCACCGAGGTGCCGGTGGCCAGGTCCCAGACCCGGGCGGTCTGGTCGTGCGAGGCGGAGGCCAGGCGTGTGCTGTCCGGCACCCATGCGAGGCCCCACACGTCGTCCTGGTGTCCACGAAGCTCGTGGACGAGGTCCCCGGTTTCGGCGTCCCACACGCGCGTCGTCTGATCGCGTGCAGTGGCGGCAATCCAGCGCCCGTCGGGTGACCAGGCGACTTGTCGCCCGGTGTCGGTGGCGCCGGTGAGCAACCGCAGCGGTTCTCCCGACGCGGCGTCCCAGATTCGTACGACATGATCACGGCCCACGGTGGCGACCTGGGCCGAGTCCGACGACCAGGCCACGCCCTCGACCATCGTGCCGCCGGACGGGAGGACGTGCAGCGAGCGACCCGACCTCGCGTCGTATACGCGGGCTGTACCGTCTCTCGACGCGGTGGCCAGCAGGCTGCCGTCCGGCGACCATGCGATGTGCCGGACTACGTCGGTGTGCCCGTCCAGTTGGGTGCGCAGGTGACTGGATGCCAGAGCCGTCATCAGTCCGCGTCTGGCAGCCGGGGTCGGGGTGCATTCGCCCAGCGCTGCCAGTGTCAGCAACAGGGAGTGCTCCGGCTGCTGTTCCGCGGCGCCGAGCGCGTACTGCCCGATGCTGTCCGAGACGCGGCGCAGAAAGGCGACATCGCGTCGCTGTGAGGACTCGACGAGAGACTGAGCGGTCGCCGAGGCCTGCCCGGTCTCTTGCAGTGCGTGCAGCCATCGCCGGGCCAGGGTGAGCCGCTCGCCGGTGAGCAGGTAGTCGGAGCTGCGTCCGGAACGCTCCCAGTCCTCTGCCCATCGTTCGAGTTCCGCGCGCTGACGCAGCTGCTCGGTGTGTGCGTCGACCTCCTGCCGCAAAGGGGCCCATTGACGGAACAGAGCCTCGTGCGTCACCTGCACATACGGCTCTTGACCCGCGCGTACGTCGGACATCAGCAGGCGCGCGTCGACGAAGGCGTCCACGACACGTCGCTCCTGCGCCGTCAGCTCGGCGAGGGGTACGCGGCGCCGGGCCACTTCCTGTCTCTGCACAGTGACGAATCTGAGCAGCACCTTCAGTACGAAGTCGATACCGTCGTCTCCGCAGCCGAGCTCCGACACGGTGTCGTCAGCCTGACGTGCGAGGGCGCCGGCGACGCCGCCGAGGCTGTGATATAGCTCCTCCGACACCGTCTCGCCGGAACCGGAGGCGAAGTACAGCTCCTGCAACAGATACGCGAGCAGCGGCAGTGCGTCGTCTGTGCCCACGTCGCTGACGATGGCCTCCACAACGCCAGGCGCGAAGGACAGACCAACGAGGGCGCCGGGCCGCTCCACCACCTGGGCGAGTTGGTTCCGGCCCAGCGCGCCGATGGCGACCGGGTGCTGGAAGAGCTCGGCGTGACGCGTACCGAGGAGCTGTCCCAGGAACTCCACACGCAGCGTGGCGAGCACCCGGATTCGCGCATCCTGGGTCACGCAGGCGTGCAGCGCATCCAGGAACTGGGCACGCTCCCGCTCCCCGGCGAGAGTAATGATCTCTTCGAACTGATCGACTACGACGAGCATGTGGCGGAACCTGCTTCCGCGCAGCCGCGACAGCTCCGCGGGCAGGGAGGCAGGGTCCTGCCGCAGGCGTCGCAACACCGCACCGGCTGATTCGTGCTCCCCACCCGCCGTGGAGATGGCGGAGGCCAACGCCGCAAGCGGATTGGGGCCTGGTGGGAAGGCGGGCAGGATCGACCACCGCCGGACACGCAGACGCGGCAGCACCCCTGCTCTCACGAGCGACGATTTCCCGCTCCCCGAAGCCCCGACGAGCACGAGAAACTTGTCGGCTGGCCGGCTCTGTGGTGCGTGCAGCCGCCGCGTCAGATCCTCGGACTGGTTCTCCCTGCCGAAGAAGACCGCGGCCTCGTCCTCCACGAAGGCGTCCAACCCGGGGTACGGGACCCGGTCGTGGGGCCAGTCCGTCGGTGGAGGAGCAGGATTCTCCAGCCGAAGGACGACGATCTGCATCACCACCATCGTGACGATCAGCAAGCCGATGGCCGGTATGGCAACCTGCTGGAGCAGGTTCAGGAGCCACGGGGCTTCGTTCTCGCTGGTGGCGTAGTTGGTGACGATCCCCAGCAGGCTTGCGACGAGCACCAACATGGCCTGGAGCAACAGCTGCAGGCGGTTCCTCATGACGTACTAGCCGTCAGTACACCGTTACGCTGCCGCAGCACTCCGTGTCCCCGCTCTGCCGCCGTCAGTCATTGGGCATCGGGTCACCGACGCTCGTGGACATCATCTGCGGGGTGAGAGGGGATCTCAACAGTGCCCTAGAAAACCGGTCACAGCGCTGGTAGTCCTCGACCGTGGCCCCTTCGTCGCCCTTCATATCGTTCGAGTTCGTCAGGTGATCGGTTCCTACGGCCTACTTCACCGAAGCGGCCAAGAACTTTCCCCAAGCCCCGGCTGACACCCGCACATGAGGTGCCTCAGGCTGCTTGGAGTCCCGTAGCAGCACGCCGCCTGGTATGAAGGCCGCCTCCACGCACTCGGTGGCATTGCCACCGCTGTACGACGACTTGAACCAGACGAGCTCGAAGACGGGCTGAGGGCGAACGGACATTCACAGCTCCTTGCGGGCCTGATGGATCATGGCGGAGGAGGCCTCCATGTCCAACGCTTGTGCGCGCAGGTACTCGAACGCAAGTCTGTATCGCTCCAGCTCCTCTTCGCGCTCCAGGAAGAGGGAGCCGGTGTGGAAGTCGACGTAGGCGACATCGAGGGTGGGCTGTTTGCCGCCGATGAGGACGAAGCTGCCGAGTGCCGCCGCGTGCGCTCCCTTGGAGAAGGGCAGAATTTGGAGGGTGATGTTGGGCGACTCGTTCGCTTCGAGCAGTCGACCCAGCTGTTCGCTCATGACAGCTGGTGACCCGACGATGCGGTGGATCACTGACTCGTCCAGGATTGCCCACAGCCTCGGCGGCTTGGGGCGGTTGAGGATCTCCTGTCGCTTCATGCGGATGTCCACCAGACGCTCGATCTCGGTGGGCGCCAGCGGGACTTCGTTTGCGCGCTGGAGTGCCGTGCTGTAGGCCCTGGTCTGGAGAAGTCCCGGCACGTAGACACACGCGAAGTGGTCCTCCCGTACAGCCTCGTCCTCCAGCGTGAGCAGCAAGTTCATGCTCTCTGGGATGAAGTCGGCGAACGAGCGCCACCACCCTTGCTGCTTGGCGTCCTTCGCCAGCGCGACGACCGCTTCGCGTTCCTCGTCAGTTGCGCCGTACTCGCGACATAGGGCGTCGATCACAAGCCACTTGACCGGCCCTGCCTGTGTCTCGTAGCGGCTGACGGTGGCTTTTGAGACGCCGACGAGCTGACCCGCTTCCTCAAGGGTCAGTCCCTTCCTGGCCCGCAGTTTGCGCATGACAGCGCCGAGTTGTCGTCGTCGTGTCGTGGCCCGGTTTGTCATGCGGCTCCCTACGCGTGGTTTCCGGGGCTGTCCGGAAGCTCAATCAGGCTAGGCAGCCCGCCTGTTGGCCACTACCGCATTCACCCGAAGGATTGTCGTGAGAAGTTACACGGCGAGACTTCTCTATGTCATGCTCGCAAGCAGAGAGTCACGCACTGCATCCGTGTGTTAGCGGAGTGCGCTGGTCGGCGTGGCCTGAAGGGAGGAGAGCCGTGACTGGTTACGACGCGAACGAACCCCGGTTCCGCTGTGTCCTGCCGTTTGAGGCGGAGCCGGCGGAAGTCCGCCTGCTGCGCAGAGCCACCGTCGCGCAGCTTGGCCAGTGGGGCGTGTCTTCTGCGGCCGACGAGGTGGAGCTGCTGGTGACGGAACTCGTCACGAACGTCATCAAGCATGTGGGAGCGGGCGCCCCGGCGACGCTGATCCTGGAGTGGCGCTATGGACGGCTGCGCGTCGAGGTCCACGACAAGAGCCGGACCCTGCCGACTCCCGTGAGGGCTCACTGTGACGAGGAGTGCGGGCGTGGCCTCCATTTGCTCGCGGCTCTGGCGATGGACTGGGGAACGGTCCTGACGACTGTCGGTAAGTCCGTGTGGTGTGAGATCGCGGCACAGCCGACGGCTGTGTGCCGACGTGCGGAGCGGGCTCGCGGCGCGCTGGAGAGGTACCGTGAGGATCACCCCGTCATGGCTGTTGAAGGACGCAGTAAGGCGGTTCTCCTTGAGGAATCCGCGGTCGAGCTCATCGCGGACTTGCTGCACTGGACCGCTGCGCGGGGCCAAGACCCGGATGACGTACTGGACCGGGCCCAGACGCACTACGAGGCCGAGGCGGCTGTCGCCGCCTGAGCGCTACCCGCACGCTTGGCCTCATGGTGCCCCTTGCCGCATCGACAGAGCCGCTTGCAGGAGTGCGGCGGCATCGTCAGGTGCCCCATGTTGGTGAAGCTGGGCCGCTGCCCGCATCACATGAGGATCGGGATTGTCCCGTCCGTAGATGTGGATCAAGGTTCCTGCAAGTTCGTCCAGTTGACCCTCCCGCAAGACACATACAAGGGCCGCCGCCTCTGCCGGGCTAAGCACTTCTGCGGAGTGGCGCAGCAGGGCCAGAACCCCGTCTTGCCGGCCGCCGTTCTGCAAGGCTTCGGCCTGGCGGGCGACAGTTAGTGCGGCCCTCTTCTCCGGATTACTCTGCTGCCGGTCCCCCCTCCGAGGGGGGACCGGCAGCAGAGCTGCGTCAGCCCGCGCAGTCAAACGGGATCGCTGGCCGGCCCGAATGGCGCGCCGTGCGCTGGTCTTGAGGGTGCGCACCTCCCGAGCCCTCAGTTCCTGCACTTCACGTTTCAAGGCAGCAGCCCCCTCTCGTAGGGCTGCGGCTTCCTTCTGGACTGCGTTGAGTTCGTCCTGGACGGCACTGAGTTCAACGGAGCTTTCGACTGTCTGCTGTTGCAGTTCCACCACCTCGTAGCGCAACTTCACGCAGTCGTCGCATTGCTCGGCAGCGGCTTCGGAGTGCAGCTTCTCCAGCTCAGCAAGCGTGATGCCTACCTCCTCCACGCCGCCCGCACTCGCCATCGCGTGGAGATCCCTGACGATGCCTATGTCTGGCAGGTACTCGGCAGTGAGGTATCTGGACAGGGATGTATCTCCGGTATGTAGCCGGTCGGCTGCCTGCTGCTGCGTCGGGGCGCTGCCGTCGGGGTTCAAGGCCAGCAGGCGGCAGAGTTTCTGCAGTTGGGCGGCAAGTGCTCGCTTCCCTGGGGGAACGTCGCTGCCGAACTCCTTCTTCGCCGTCCAGGCGTAAGGAGTGAGGCTTCCTTTTGCTCGTGGCATATCAATCACTTCATTCCGGTCTATGTGTAGCGAATTAGCTGAAATCGGGCCGCCGCTGGCAGGTCTTGTCGGCTTCGTGGCGCATGCGGCGCAGGTCGGACCAATTGTGCACGACACAAGGCGAGTTGTGTTCTTGCTAGTTGATGCGCAAGTGTTCCAATGGGGACTGATATTCGGTTCTCGGTGGAACACTGTGAGCAGCCGCTCGTGGAGCGGGGGGTGGCCAAGACGCCTGTGCCGCTGCGTGAGTTACGCATGCGCGCATACTGCGCCTTTGCCGAAAAGCGTGCGATTCAACAACAGGAGTGAGTAAATGGCGCAGCCGTCCTGGCGGGACACAGGTATCGGAAGCATGGCGCGGGCTGCACTGTGGCTGGTGCAGGAAGTAGGGGAGGGCAACATCTTTACCAAGGCCGAACTGCGCGAGGCGTTCCCGGACGTCGCCCAGATCGACCGGCGTATTCGCGACCTGCGTGACCATGACTGGAAGATCTCGCCGAGCCGTGAGGACCCCACACTCCGTCAGCAGGAGCAGCGCTTCGTGTCCCAGGGGGCGGAGGTGTGGATCCCTGGGAAGTCGAAGGCGCCGAAGCACAAGGCGAGCCTCACGGCCGCCCAGCGCACGAAGGTATTGGACGAGGACGGTTACCTCTGCCGCACGTGCGGAATCGCGGTTGGTGAAGCGTACGAAGATGGAATTGACCAGGCGGTACTCAACGTGGCCCGCCGCAAGGTGATCCAGCCCAGCGGGGACACGACCTATCAGTACATCACCGAGTGCAAGCGGTGTGGGGCGGGAAGCTCGGGCCGGCAGGTTGATCTGCGGCGCGTCCTGGAGCAGGTTGCGGCTCTGTCGCCTATGGAGCAGCGGGTACTTGCTGGCTGGATCGCCGCAGACCGGCGTTCCTTGAGTCCGCTGGACAAGCTTTGGGGGCTGTACCGGACGCTGCCGGAGCCCTCCCGTAAGGCCGTGGCGGACGCGCTCGACGGCGCGAACGACTAAGACAGGACGGAACGGACATGATGCGAGAACTTCCGGCTCCGCCGCGGGCGGATGAACTGAGCGAACTGATCAAGAAGAAGGTCGCGGAGGCGCAGGCGGCAGGCGGTACCCGCGAAACGGTGACCGTCGAGTGGAACGAGCAGAAGGTGCACGTCGACGTGATCGATCTGCCCCTCAGCAAGCTCTACTTCAACCCCAGCACGCACCGAATCCGCGCACAGCGGAGCCACGACGCCGCAAAGGACGCGGAGCTGGACCAGAACCCGTGGAGCGCGGAGAGCCAGGACTACCTCCGTTTCCTGCTCCAGGCCTCGCCGACCGATACCAATCTGCGCGATGTCGAGTTCGACGCCCTCAAGGACAGCCTCGAAGAATTCGGCCAGAACGACCCCGGGCTGGTCACCCATCAGGGCATCGTGGTCAACGGCAACACCCGGGCAGCCGCTCTGCAGCTGCTTCGCAAGCAGTCGATGCGCGTGGGTGTGCTGCCCGAGTCGTTCACCTGGGCGGACATCAACGCCGTAGAGCTGGCCTTGCAGCTCCGCCGGGATCACCGACGCGACTACTCCTACATCAACCGCATCATCGCCATGGAGGAACAAGCGGCCCTTGGGCGCACGCCCGAGCAGATCGCCAAGGAGTTCCGGATCCAGGTCCGGACGTACCACCAGGAACGCTGGATCCTCGCCACGATCCGCGAGCTGATCAAGCGCAGTCAGGAAGCCGGCGACGACGGACTCCGGCTGGTCGACTGGGAAGGGGCTCAGGAGCGACTCAAGGAACTCCAGCGCTTGTATGTGAAGCTGGAGACGCTTGACCACGACCAAGCGGAGATCCTCAAGGAACTGCGTCTGGCCGCCATCCTGCTCAACTTCTCCAAGACCGACGTGCGGCACATCAACGAGGACTTCCTCAAGGAGGGGCTGGAGCAGAAGCTGCTTTCCGCTGGTCCGGCGCTTGAGGAACGCTCTGAGGCCAAGTCGGCGGGAGTCATGATCCCGGGGCTCGGAGTAGAGGTCCCAGCCGTTTCCTCCGCCGTGGCTGACATAAAGGCACTCAACGACCGCCTGCTGCGTGCCGCCGCTGTCGTACGCAGTAGGAGCGAGGGCCCTGACCTCGGTAACGAGGCGAAGGAGCAGGCCCAGAGCGTTCTGGACGACACGAAGAAGACCTTCGACGATGCCATCGAGGCCGCTGGCCGCAGTGCCCGGCTGCGCAAGCGCAAGCAGCTCGCGCCCGCCCGGCTCGCGGAGGCATGCGCCAGCATCGACCAGTGCGTGAGCGACCTGGTGCAGGCCCGCACGTCGCGCAGCCTCGACGAAGAAGCTTTCGATGACGCGGTGATCAAGCTCCGTGGCAGCCTGCTGAAGCTCGCCAAGCAGGCCGGCCGCGGTCTGCAGGATCCAGGCGATGGCGTGGCCTGGCTGATGGACGCTGTCGCCACGGAGGGCCGACAGTGACGAACGCACCGAGCGAAACGTCCCTGCACCTGGGGTTCGACGAGACGCACACGCGCGTCGTGCTCCGGACCACTGAGCGCCACCAGCCGGACCTGGTCCAGTTGGCTGCCCGTTTCCGGACGGGCGGCCAGCTTGGCCTGCTCAGCGCATCAGTTGCTCTTGATGACTTTCTGGCCAACCTGCAAGTCCTTGGAGACTGGCCTGATCCAAACGGCGTGGAGTGGTCTTCTGCCCTCAGGAAGCTGGCGACCGGCGTCCTCCAGGACGCGCGGACCGTAGAAACCAGGCTGGCGGGCACGGGTACCGTCGGCGAGGTCGGCCCCGACGATGTCCTGAGTCTGCTCGGTGACAACTGGAAAGGTGAGCTGAGTGCCTTCCAGCGCAGGGACATCGCGAAGCTGTTGTCCCTCCAGCACGGCGCCAACTTCAGCGTGCCCGGGGCCGGCAAGACGCGCGTCGCGCTCGCTGTGTACGCGGCCCAGAAGGTCGCCGGGCACGCGCGTCGCCTCCTGGTCGTCTGCCCGAAGTCGGCTTACGACTCATGGCGTTTCGAGACGTCGGAATGCCTGACGCACGCGCTGCGCGTCAACGTCCTGGACGGGTCGCTGGACCAATGGGCGGAGGTGCTCGTCGTCAACTACGAACGGCTGGACCGCTCACTGTCGATGCTGACCGCCTGGCTGGCAGCTCAGCCGTCCATGATCATTCTTGACGAGGCGCACCGGATGAAGCTTGGATCCCGGGGCACTTACGGTGCCGCGTGCATGGCCCTCGGGCCCCATGCAGACCGGCGCCTGATCCTCACGGGTACGCCGGCTCCAAACGGTGCCAAGGACCTTGAAAACCTTCTGGGTTTCGTGTGGCCGGGGCACGGACAGCGGACCGTCGTGCGCGCTGTGGCCGGGGGAGACCTTCGGCAAGCAAGTACGGTTCTGCGGCCGTTGTTCACACGGACCACTAAGCAGGAACTCGGTCTGCCTCCTGTTGATCTGGGCATCCGTTACGTCGACATGCCGCCTCTGCACGATGAGATCTACAGTTCCCTGGTCAGCGGTATGAGCAACGGGGCGGCCAGGGAAGATCTCAGCGCGCTCGGCAAGACGGCTCTGCGGCTTCTCATGGCCGCGACGAGTCCGGCTCTGCTTCTGGAAGGAGCCACCAAATACGAGCCGCTGGCTTACCAGTTGCCTCCGTTGGAGATCCCCCGGGGTGGTTCGCTGTACTCAATGATGCAGAACCTTCCTGACTACGAGCTGTCACCGAAGTACAAGGAAGCCGTGACGATCATCGCCGAGAATGCGGCGGCAGGACGTAAGACGCTGGTCTGGACGACTTTCGTCCGGAGCCTTACGACGTTGGAGCGCATGCTGGAGAAGTTCAGTCCTGCCGTGGTCTACGGAGGGACCCCGGACAGGGAGGAACAGATCCGGCGCTTCCGCGACGATCCGGCCTGCATGGTGCTTATCTCCAACCCGGCGACCCTTGGCGAGGGGATCAGCCTGCACCACCACTGCCATGACGCTGTCTACGTGGACCGTGACTTCATGGCCGGCCGCTTTCTGCAGAGCCTGGACCGTATCCATCGCCTCGGGCTCGCGCCGGACACCGAGACGCGGGTTACGGTTCTCGCCGTACGCAATTCCATCGACGAGGTCGTGGCCGCGCGGCTGGAACAGAAGCTGGCGTTCATGGGCCAGATCCTGGATGACCCGACAGTCCAGCAGCTTGCCGACTTGGAGGAGGAGCCGTCGGTGGCGGCTGGTCTTGCGCCGAGTGACATCGAAGCGCTGCTGAGCCACCTGGGGGGCAACCGGTAGCTGGCTGCGTGCGGAGGACGCAGCGCACTACGATTGATGGTGTGTCTTCTGAAGCCGACTGGGCAGCCCCGGAGGGTTCCTGGGCTTCGTCCGCCGCACGCCGCCGCAACATGCAGGCTATCCGCAGTCGCGATACAAAACCGGAATGGCTGATCCGGCGTCTAGTGCACGCCCAAGGGCTCCGCTACCGGGTGTCCGCGCGCCCCATACCCGACCTTCGCCGGACGGCAGACTTGGTATTCCGTCCGGCGAAGGTGGCCGTATTTATTGACGGCTGCTATTGGCATGGGTGCCCTGAACACTATGTGCCGCCTAGAACAAACTCCGGCTACTGGTCCGAGAAGGTGCTGCGTAATGTGAAGCGGGACCGGGACACGGATCAGAGGCTCAGCGATGCGGGATGGCTCGTGCTCCGCTTCTGGGAGCACGAGCAGTCAGAGGCTTGTGCCGACAAGATTGCCGCGACGGTCCTCGCACGCAGGAGCGGGAGTAGTTTCCGCTGAAATCGAGAATTCCATTTGGTGTGGAATTTCATCCAGGGCAGCTGTGCCCGAGGAGTCGACGTCGTAGTTGCCGAGAAGCTCTTCCCGGTGCTCCGGTCGCAGAACTGCCGCGATTGCCCGGCCGACGGCTTCAGCGACCGGTGGAGGGAACGCATTTCCCACCTGCCGGTACTGTGCTGTCTTTTTTCCCTTGAACCGCCAATTTCGCGGAAAGCCCTGGATTATGGCGGCTTGCTCGACGGTGAGCATAGGGCCGTTCTCCCTGAACAAGTCTCGTGCCGGGTCGCATTCCTTCGGGTCGTTGGCCACCCCCATGGCATCAACGCCCATGGCCGCCCAGGCTCTCTTCGCTCGCGTGGGTCCAAGATCGGCGCCGCCGTGCTTCCTGGACCCGCCCACCAGTGTGGGGGCTACACCACGGCCGGCGGCCGCGGACTTCCGAGCGGCGTCGAGCCAGTCGTTGTAGACGTCCTCTCCGGTCCGCTCCCCGGGCTTGGCTGGCTTACCCGACTCGTTCTTGTCCCAGTACGGAAGGCACCGTTCCCGCATGGTCCTTCTGAGGCTTTCGGCG
This sequence comes from Streptomyces sp. NBC_00457, assembly GCF_036014015.1. Lineage (NCBI taxonomy): Bacteria > Bacillati > Actinomycetota > Actinomycetes > Kitasatosporales > Streptomycetaceae > Streptomyces > Streptomyces sp. NBC_00457. The sequence goes on from NZ_CP107905.1 coordinate 6,752,229, forward strand.
ACATTAGCTTCGTCGCCCTTGAGGCCCAGCGGCCAGCAGAATTCATTGACGCCCGGCTTTGAGAGGTCTTCACGGATCGCGACCAGGATAGCTCTGGGGCGCAGCTGGGGGACGCCGAAATCTTTCGCGTCGAGTCGACGCCACACTCTTCGCATCTCAAGATCCTGAGCTGATGGAGAAAGTGAAGTGTCAACGTTAGGAACTGTGTAGCCAGCGCGGCGCAATCGATCGAGGATCTTGGCTCGATATTCGAGGAAGACTTCCGGCGGCTCAAGCATTCCCCGGACATTTTCAATCATGACCGCTTTAGGGCTAAGTTCTTCAATGATGGCCAGAGCTGCTGGAAATAGGTCGCGCTCGTCATCTTCGCCCAGTCTTTTTCCGGCCAAAGAGAAAGGAGGGCAAGGGACGCCGCCTGCGAGGAGGTCGATGGTGTCGCCTTGGGATTTAAGAGCCTTGCATGTGTCTGATGTGAGAAATTCCTTGACATCCATGGGGGTGAGGGCCTGGGCTTTTTGCGGTGTCCACCCGGGCCAGCGCCCGACGTTTGCACGCAGAGTACTGACCGCATGCTGGTCCCACTCGACAAGTGCCAAGTGGTCAAATCCGGCATTGTGCAGCCCCACAGCCTGTCCGCCGGCCCCTGCACAGATCTCGATCGAGGTCAGTGGCGTCGTGAACTGCGGTCGCTTCTGGCCGCTGGGGGGCATGCCGCTCCTTCTGGGGATGAGCCATCGTGCTGAGTGGCGTCCGTGGTCGTGGACGATCACTCCGAACCAAGAGTCTCGCACCTACCGGATTCCCCACTGACACCAGTGGAGTGATCGGCCGGTACCCAGCCCAAAACTAGCCCTTCGGTGCACGCTGTGCACCGAACAGAAGGCGATTTCCAAGTGGGGTGCAGAAGGGGTCGGTAGTTCTGACTCTCGCGCCCTGGTCAGCCCCGTGACACCCCTCGTACGACCTCCCCGACACACCGACACTCCGCCCCCGCTGAGGCGGCCGAGTCACAGCCCGCCCGCGCATGTGACGTTCAAGCGGAGCACCGTCGTGCGGTGAGCGTCCTGCGGGCGTGCGCGTGTGCTGCGTGGTGTCAGGTCTAAAAGAGCGTTTTGTCCCGGCGAGGTTGTTTGGTGGCGCTTCGGGCGGCGAGTGGATATGAGACCGGTGAGGCGAGCGTGCTCAAGGCGGGCTGTGTGACAGCAGACGCCGCATCTCTGCCCGTTTAGGTCGAGTCGCTCCTGTCTGATCCCAAGGCGCCCCCGATTACCGCCGTTTGCGCCCTGGGGACAAGCCATGTCCGACGGTACTAACGAAACATGCCGCCACACCGCCCCTATCCCAGCGATCTCTCCGATGCCCGCTGGGAGTTGATCGGTCCCGCACTCACCGCCTGGCGGGCCGAGCGCAGAGGCAAGGGCCTGGACATCGGCCGCCCGCCCGAGCACGATCTGCGCCGCATCATGGACGCCATCCTCTACGTCGACCGCACCGGGATTCCCTGGCGGTACCTGCCGCACGACTTCGCACCGTGGGAGACGGTCTACGGCTACTTCGCCGCCTGGCAGAAGGAGGGCATCTTCGACCAACTCAACGGCCTCCTGCGGCGCCTGGTGCGCGAGGCCGAAAACCGGGATGCCGAGCCAAGCGCCTGCGTGCTGGACGCGCAGAGCATCAAGACCTCCGCCAACGTCCCCGCGGCCGGCCAAGGCATCGATGCGGGCAAGAAAATCGCAGGCCGCAAGCGCCACCTCGGTGTCGACACCCTCGGCCTGCTGCTGGCCGTCTGGGTGACCGCCGCCAGCGTCTCCGACAACACCGGCGGCATCCACCTGCTCTCGCAGATCGCCACCACAAGCCCCCGCGTGACCAAGGCGTGGGCCGACACCGGCTATCGCACCAAAGCCATCGACCACGGCGCCCGTCTCGGCATCGATGTCCAGGTCGTCCAACGCGATCCCGGCACCAAAGGGTTCAAAGTGATCCCCCGGCGTTGGGTGGTCGAGCGCACCCTCGGCTGGCTCATGCACCACCGCCGCCTCGCCCGCGACTACGAGAGGCACCCGCACCGCTCCGAAGCCATAATCCACATCGCAATGATCGACCTCATAAGCCGTCGGCTCACCCGCGAATCCACCCCGAACTGGCGCCACACCTGAACCTCGAACCAAACAACCTCGCCGGGACAAAACGCTCTTTAAAGGGCACAGGATCCGCAGACCCGCGGCCGACACCCGTCACCGCCGTCGTGCAGCCTCAAGGCATTCCAGGATGCGGACAGGGCTTTTCTCCAGGGTGAACCAGTCGGCGACAAGGACCCGTGAAGCGTTCTGGGTGTGCGCTCGCGCGGCGTTCAGCGCCGTGTCGAGCCGAGGGCTGACTAGCCTCCCCTCGCATGCCTCGAGCGGATGCTTAACAATGACCACCCACGGCTCCCTGCGGTAGGTCAGTTGGAGCGTCGAAGTCGGTCCCTGCAATAGCACTTCTCCTCCGAAGAGCGACTGGAGTGCGGAGAGCGACCGGGCGCCGCGTTGCGCGTCGTCCGGGATGTTGCTACCACGCAGGACCTCGAGCAGGTCCGCGGCCAGCCTCCAGTCCAGCAGGGGGTGAACTGCCATGTTGGAGTAGTCGCGCAGACACCGGGGGCAGGAGGTCTTGCAGATGCCTGCATGTCCGGGTTGCCGAAGCTCCGTGATCAGTTCGGTGACGTCGTCCATGAAGGGGGCAAGACCCGGCGACGTGCCCAGGTGTGTGCTGAAGCCGGCCCCGTTCTCTAGGGAGTCAGCAAGGAAGGCGTACATAGCGTGGCCATCCGGGTGAGGGCCCGTGTGCACGCCGGCGACCAGCTCCTGCCGAGCCATATCGAGATGCAGTGCCGCCGCTGCGCGGAGCAGGAAGGCGAGGGAATACCAGGCAGCCCGGCGGCCCTCGCTCAGTTCCTGCGCGTACAGCGGATTCGGTTCCTGGGAGAAGTTGAGCCGAAGGCCGCGTTCGGCGTCGGTGGTTGCCTGGGGACCGATGAACAGGAAGTCTGTCTGGAGTCGTGCGCTGAGTGCTACATCGAAGGGATCGCCGTGGGCTCCGAGGCCCTTCGTCTGATCGACGCTCGTGGTGGCGATGTATCCGCCCCAGTTCCCGACGGCGCGGCGGAACGAAAAAAGCTTGCCGCCGTTGTCGTTAATCACGTAGCGCGTCGCAGGACCTGCATAGACGTCTGCCTTGTGCCAGGAGTTCCTCGCCAAGTCGGGGAGATTGACCGACGCTCGTGAGGTCACGGTCCTCGGTGACCACGTGAAGTTCCCGTCGAAGTCCCGGTCGTACCGGGCCCGGAACCCGGCTGGCTCCCGAAGGTCGACGACGGTGTACTCGCTGGATCCGCAGACTTTGCAAACGGCCCTATCCCCCGTGGGAGTGGTGTCGACGGAGTTGCAGGTCTGGCACAGGCCGACTGTCTGATGGTTTTCGAGGGGTTCGTCGATATACCTGGGCTCGCGGGACAGTTTTGCCTCGAACTCCGTGACGCCAACTGCGACGTACACCTCGCCGTCCCGGATGGACTCGGCGCCGGGGGAGAATTCGGAGACTGCGATGGCGATATCCCGGTCGGTCGTCATGTCCGGCGGCCAGGGGTAGGAACTCTTGGGCCGTTCCAGGTAGAGCTGGCGCACTCTCGTGGGGAAGCCGAACATCGGAAGGACGCCAGCGTGGGCCAGGCGCTCGCTGAGCTCCTGAGCACCAACAGGCTGGGCTGCGATATTCGTGATCGCCTTGATGACGTGATCTGCCCACGCATCGTCGGGGCTCGAGTCGTGCTCGAAGGGGGTGAACGCAGTCAGGGCTCGCGCGGCCGAGGCGATCTCGTTAGGGTATTTGGCCAGCCAGTCGCGGACGTGCGGCTCGGCAGCAGGCCAGGAGTCGGCGAGCCCGAACTCCCCGTGGGGATTGCTTGTTCCGCCGATGTCGGGAAGCGCTACATAGGCGAGGCGCAGTACCTCGGCAGTCAGGGCACGTTGGAAGATCTCCTTGCGGCCCAGGGTGAGGTACGGCGGCTGGGTCGGTTCGTTGGTGATCGCGTCCGGGTTGGCGAAGTAGTGCTCGTCGTGACTGCGGCCGCGGCAGACAGTCAGCGCAACAGCCACCGGGCTGGAGCGGCGGCCAGCGCGACCGACGCGTTGCTGATAGTTGAACCGGCTTGGCGGCATGTTCGCCATCACAACTGCGGACAGCGGGCCGATATCGACGCCCGCCTCCATCGTGGTCGTGACGGAGAGAAGGTCAAGTTCGTGTACCTTCTCGATTTCTTCTTGAAGAAAGACGCCCTGGAAACGGGCCTGTCGGGCCTGTGCTTCGGTGCGGCCAGTCTGACCGGTGAGTTCCGCGCTGTTCATGGGGAATTCACCGCGTCGGCTGTGTGCCTTCCACGCGTAGTAGTCATCCTCCCACGCTCGTTCGACAGGGGCTGAATCCACGGGGAGCGTCGCATGACAGCGGATGCAGACGTCAGCGGCGTCGGTGAGGTGCCGGCAACCACATGTCGAGCAGACTCTCATGGTGGGGCCTGGCTGGCGGATACAGACCTTGGCCGGGTCGATGAGGTATTCCCGTACGGAGTTGCCCCATGCCTTCTCCGCTTCCCGCTGGACGCTGTCCTCGTCCCATTCAGGGCCACGATGGAGGGCGACTGCTTTCCAGTAGGTCCGAAGCTTGCTGGGGGCTTTGGTGCGCGGGTCCCGGTCCATGCCGTTGAAGCGTCGCATGCCGGCCAGGAGCCGGAGGCTCGCCTGGCCAAGTGACGTCGAGTCTGGCGCCGTTTGAAGGATGGAGATGTAGCCGAGCCCAATGGACTCAACATCGCGCCCTCCGCCGGAGAACAGCGATTCGAGCGCGTTCTCGAGCAGCCCGCCCTCCGTGCTGAATGCAGCTGCTTTGTCGGCTGCACTCGCATAGTCGCGGAGCTTGGGCTGGTCGTCCGTCCAGTCGTAGATGGAGTACCAGTCAGTGCCATTATGCCCTTGGGCGGAACGCATCGTGCCTGCAGGATTCACGCCCAGTCGGAGAAGCCTCGGGTGCACTCTGCTGCGTACGAGGTCCCGCAGCGACGGCGCGGTGGCGAGCTGGGCTTCCGCTCTCAGGACAGCTTCCTCATCGCCGCGCATCACGGCGAAGAGAAGATCTCTTACCACATCGGGCATGACCTCTTCGAGTTGTGCCACGGCCTCCTTGACCTCGTCGGACTTGTCGCCGTCGGCCAGAGCACGGACTGCTGCGATACCCGCGGTCGAGGCTTCGAGTTTGCTCAGCTCATCGAGAGTGACGAGGCGTACGAGGTCTTGGTAGTGGCGGAGGGCAATGCCCGGCGCCAGTTTGGCCGCGTCCCGGCGGCTGTCCGTGAAGATCAGCAGTTTCCGATCACGTCGTTCGCGGAACTGCTCGGCCAGCTCGTCGGCGAGCAGCTGGTTGACCTTCTCGAAACCGGTTCTCATCCCGCGAATTGGGGACACAAACCGGGCTGGGTCTAGCGGAGGCAGCGTCGCTTTCGTGGCGGGGTTCCATGTGCGTTCCCAGTCTGCGCCGCAGCACGGGCACCTTGTGGGGAACGCGGGGATCCGGCCGGTGTCGGCCTTGGGTTGTCCGCTGCTGTCCCTGCTTCGCTGGCTCCTGACGTGGAAGCTCCAGCCCGTCCAGTCCTCGCCGTCGTTCTCAAGCCGCCCAGAGCCCGGTTCCAGGCGGCTGCGCCGGAAGGCGAAGGTGACCTTCCCGCCGTCTGCCGTCCACTTGCCGTCGTCGTCGGCGCGCTGGATCTGATCCGTCGGCCAGTAAACGACATAGTTGTCCGCTGTACGGTCGCTCCTGGATGCGTCGGGAACGCGGCTCAGATCAGGGCTGTCAGGGAGCAGGAAAGAGGAGAAATTTGTCCGGCCAAAGGCGTTGCGCGGGGCGTAGCCGCCCAGCATTGCTTCGCCGCAGGAGAGGCAGTAGACGAGTTCCAGAACCCGTGCTCCGCAATCGCATGTGCTGCGGGGCACGGTGTACAGACGACCGATGCGCCGCTCCGGCGAAGCGTACTCTGCGGACACTGCCGTGCAGTCCGGGTCCGTGCAGGCCCAGATGCCGGCAACGTTGCGGAAAAACAGATGGATCCGTAGTTGCGGCCGTGTGTGCTTTTCGTCTGCGGTGGCGGTGCGGATAGCTGTCGCGGCGCCACGCAGCGCGGTCAGTGCCCCCCGAGGGCTGCTCTCCGGGAAGAGCTTCGCGGCCAGCTCCGTGGCAGGGATTGCGGGTGGAGCAACGGCAGTTCCGTCTCCTCCCAGCGCCTTGAAGACCGCGGCGTCAGCCCCTGTCTGCTTCAGGAGTTCGGCAGCTTGCTCAGAGGTCAGGTCCTGCTCTGCGGCTTCTGCCAGTGCCTGAGCAGCAGACTGGATAGCCGGGGGGCCCACTGGGCGGGGAGCGGGCAGGCCTGGAATGAACTCGAAGGTCTCCTTGCCAATGGCAAAGAACTCCTGGAGGAACTGGCGGTCCTCGGCCCGCTTCTCGTCGAGTGAGGCAGACGCGGCGAGGACGCGCAGTTTCTCAGAGTGGCCTGCGAGACCAAGGCGTTGTTTAAGGTTCCTGATGAGGTAGGCGACTTCGGTGCCGGCAGTGCCGCGGTACATGTGCAGTTCGTCGACGACGAGCGTGAAGCGAGCATCGGGAGTCGTATGGAGCCATTCGGCGGTGCTGTCGAAGAAGCCGCGGTCTCGGCTCCGCTGCAGCATGACGTTCAGCATTGAGTAGTTTGTGATGAGGATGTCCGGCGGGGCGTCGTACATGTCCCACCGAGAGCGCATCTCAGCGCCGTCCAGGCTAGGGACGAAGTACTGCCGCCCCTGCTGGTCCATCTTCGCCCGGTCGACCTCCACCGCCTTTGCATGCCGGGTTTCCGTGGCGTTCAGATGCTTCCGCAGCTCTTCGAGCGAGCCGTTGGAACGGTTCGCCCTTCCCGGGGTTGCGTCCGGCCGGACACCGGTGACGGGCGTAGCCCCGGTGAAGCGGCCGAAGTAGAAGCGGTGGCCTTGGCGGTTGTGCCGCAGCCAGGCCCGGGCAGCTGCGCTGTCAAGGGTCCGGCGCAGACGCACAAGTTGGTCATCGACCAGGGCGTTCATGGGATAGAGGACCATCGCACGGACTGCTTTGGGCCGGTGCCCACTCTCTCCTTCGCGCTGGCTGCGGAAGGGCGTGGATGACTTCTGCCACCAGGGGTCAAAGGGTGCCGGGCCGCCAGTCCAGGACCGAGATTCCCGGATGAGATCCGCAATGATCGGCAGCATGAACGCCTCGGTCTTGCCGGATCCCGTTCCGGCGGTGACTACCGCGTTCTTCCCGGGAGCGGCGGTGCCGGTAAGCATGCGCTCCTGGTGTGTGTACAGCTTCATCTCGGGTCTGTCGAAGAGGCCGCATGCGGCGAAAGCGCTGAGTTCTCCTGTTGGGTCAGCGTCCTTCATGGACGCCTGAAGATCGCGGTCGACCTGCTGGTACCGCGGCCGCAGTTCGACGTAGGGCTCGGCAGAGATGCTTCCGGCCTGCTCAAGCAGGGCGCGCCGTTCTGCTTGGAGGCGGTCGTCACGCAGCCGGAAGGCCGTGTCGTAATAGCGCAGGTAGGCGTCCCGCAGAGCGTCCACGGCTCTGAAGGCATCAAGTCCGGCAGGCGTGGTCACGTGGTCTCCAGCTTGCGGCGAAGGGAACGGGCTATCTTTTCGGCGATTCGGAAGGGAACACCGTCGTATTCCGTGGTCTGCCCAGTGAGGCGCGGTGGGAGGCCGGTGCACAGGATTGCGGCTTCGGCATGAGCGGCAGGCAGGTGCATCCGGCGGCCAACGACAAGAGTGCCGAGAGAACTGCTGGTCCTGTAGCGCGACTCGGACCGCCAGACGAGCGGGTGGCTATTGGGCGACAGCACAAAGTAGGCGCCTTCCCAGCGATCACTCCTGTACCAGTCGTGTCCGTCGAAGATGGCGTAGCGGGTCCGGTTGCCGTCGATAAGGCCCTTGTAGAGGCCATTCCGCGGTCGAGCTCCCACCTCGATCCGCTCGAAGGAGAGGCTGGCCGGGTTGAACCAGTCGGCCTCTCGGCCGGTCGGCGGCGAAGTAGGCGGGCCGGGCTTCAGTCGAGGCAAAGCATGGGCAATCCGGTCGGCGGCGCAGGTTTCGGACCGAATACCCAGGGACTCAGCGAGTTCGTCGCGCTCGCCCGGTCTACCGAGATGCCACCACACGGTGGAGGGGTAGGGGACCTGCCAGTCCGGTGAGGGCTCGCGGTGCACGACAGCGCCACGGCTGATGTACTCCTCGGCGATCACCGGGCGGGCGCCGCTGAGAAGGGTCGTTTCGAGATTGCCGGGAAGCGGGGTAAGGACACACGACCGCGATTTCCATCTGTCGGCCTGCCAGTCGATGTCTGCGATCCCGAGTCGCTGGAGCTGGGCAACCCAGCTCCGGGCGGCTTTTCGGTCCCGGGATGCAGCCCACTCTACGTTCTTGACAAGGCGCGAAAGGTTCCCGGACTGGTGCTCCGCCATCCACGCAACAATGAGGTCAGGGTCGAACACGGTGGAATCCTGTCTGGGCTGCATGGGCGAGGACGCTTGTGCAGTATCGAGTCCACAGTCGCCTGTGCTGGCCGTTGCGGGGCCCGACAAGAACGAGGCGCGCCCAGTAATGCCGGGCGGCGTCGCTGAGCACGCCTATTGCGGGCTCCCGCTCTTGGAGAAGCGAAATAGTCGTCTCTCCCGTTTCGGGGGTGATGACCAGCCATACCGCCTCCTCAGGGAGGTCGACATAGCACTGGGCTGACTTATCGAGCCCTGTGCCCCTTGCAGTCCACCAGCATGGTTGCGCAGGACGGTGGGGGAACTCGAACTTGCCCTGCGCTGTCAGAAATCGGACGTCCCCGTTGACGGGTACGGCGATGCGACGGCCGTCCGCCACAGGGTGGCGAGCCGCCACGTGCCTGGTGCCGGATAGATGTCCGTGCAGTTCGTGGAGCGAGAAGTTGACGGACTGCCCGCAGTACTCCAGGCGATAGTTCCCTGCTCGCAAGTCCCGTCCGCGTAGCGGTACATATCCCGGGGCGCTGAGACGCACAGGGCTGTCTCCCAGGCTGGGGTGAAGAAGGGCCTCCCCACTGCTATCGCCGGAGAGCACGACGTCAGGCTCGCCGCCTACGAGGTAACAATGGTGCGCACTAGATCCCGAGATCTTGGCTCGGAGACCGCCCACGAGCCGCGCCCGCCGACCGGCCCGCGTGTGCACACCACTCGTTCCAGCTGCGGCCAACGCATTGCTGAGATGCTGCTCTTCAGTGAATTCAACCTCATCCGTCAAGCACCAGCCGGGGACGGATGTCTCGTCCGGCCGGTACCACCGCTCTCCCGCCTCCGCAAAGAAGCGCCGGGCTGCCGCTTCCCCTGCGGCATCGAACAGAAGGCGATACGGCTCCCCTACAGCTACGGAGGAGACCTCCACCAACCCTCCCGCCTCTTCGTGCTCACCAAGGATCACGAGGTTCCGAGGCAGCAAGCGAACTTCCGCAGTCGCGCTTGCGGCTGAGAAGCCGCCCGGCAGCGCGTGCTCGATCGGGGGCAGGCTGCCAGACAGCGTGTAGCGCTCGGCATCAGGCTCGGCGATGTCGACGGTAATGCTGCCGGCCGAATGCCTGAGCGTGTCATGCGGGACGTCAGGAGCGCTCGGCGCGTACCAGCTCAGCAGCCACCCATCGACGAAGTCATCGCGTGCGCGGACCAGCAGCTGGATCTCTCGAAGCCCGGACTCCGTCACAACGTCGGGGATGCCCTCGGCAGCTAGTTTCTCCAGGAGCGGCTCGAGAACCTCGTCATCCGCCCGGTTCTCCAATGCCTCTCTGAAACGCCGGGAAAGCCCCCGCTTGTTCGTACTCCAGCGTCTGAGGTGATCCAGCAGCTGGAAACCGGGAACGTGAGCGGCATCGGGAATGGAGTGCAGAAAGTCAGCCAGGGCCGGTCGATCCGTCATGCGGACGATGGCCTGTGACTTTGCGTAGCCGATAAAGGAGGTCTTCGCCACTCGCCGTAGTGTGCTGACCCCCCGTTCACCACCCTGGGCAGTCAGCCAATCATCAAGATCGTGCCAAAGGAGCTTGACGGTCCCCCGATGATCCTTGAGGGGCTTGACGTGGTGGTCCACAGGTACGGCGGGCCTGAGCATCTCAGCGAGCCGGTCGTAGTACGCCGGCGCTCCGGCACCCCGTTGAGCCCGCATCTGGACCGCCGCATACACCGTGGCCGCCAGAAGAGGGAGGCAGGGTGGGGGTTCCTCGCGAGATCCATGCCTCCAGAGCTCCGTGCGCAGAGCGACCGGCTCGTACGGGTTGCCCCGCCAGTTCAGCAGCGCAGAGACGGCGTCGCCCAGCAGCGCAGGCCGGGCCTGCTCAACATCACTGCTCTCCAACTCGTAGGAGTCGACGAAGAACAGGACTGGCCTGCCGACCTGCTCGGGTCCGAAGTACTGCCGGGCGAAGTGTGCCTGCCACCACTCATAAGAGGCGACGGGCAGCATGCGCGCAGGGCCAGCACTGCCGCCGGACTGCTCATCATTCCCGTCCACGGCCCACCCCTGCCTTCACAGTTCGTGCACGATTGGTAACAGGATAGGGACTGCCACTGACACCGCAGCCGATCTGCCTCAAATCCTACTGCGCGACAAGTTGAAATTATCCATATTTGCGCATAAAGGTCGGTTTCTGTAGAGACATTCAGACTGCTCGCCGCGGTCTTCACGCCACTCACCACGGCCGAGCATCGCCACCGGCCGGTCAATGATGGATGGCCCGTCACCGTCATGCGCAACGCAGACCGGGCAGACCGTGCGGGACACCAGCCATGTGATCACGGTGGAGCGCAAAGTTCCGGTCTTTCCAACCCGGCGTCGTCCGGGAACAACAGGCCCTCGGACAGCAGCGGCAGCCCCTGCCACTTCTCCGGCACCTCCACCGGCATACAGTGCTCAGCCCTTTCGCCCTCCCGTCCCGACAGCAGCGCCACCTCACCCCGGACAGTGGAACCCGGCGCCCACCCGAACGCGACGGCCGGGCCACCGGCCTGTCCACCACCCGCCCTGGAAGGCGAAAGGGGCCACCGACTCCGCCCACAGACCCTCACGCAAGATCGAGGTTAAGTTCCAGAGTCGGCGAAGAGCCCAGGGATTGGCGACGCACCTGGCAAGCGGTCATGCACGTTCGCCAGTTTCTGAAGCAGGTAGCGACCAACTGACGGCACCCTTTCTCGCTTAGGCTTTGCAAGCTGTTCCGTCAAGCGATAAATGAGCGATTCAACATCATTCACTCGCACGCATTGACCATCTCCACTTAAGGCCTTTGTTTGCCGGATGGCAACTAGCACCAGCGCAAGACGGCGCACCAGGACGTCGGCTTTCCCGCTCTCTTCAAATGAGGAGCACATAACTAGTGTGTTTTGAATCGCCCTGCGGAGCACCACACCAAATGCAACGTCATGGTGCCCCCTCGCGACCCTCACCGAGTACTCCGCTGGCATGAAGACGAAGGCAGGCATTACCGAGAAGAGAGGACGCGCTTCCTCCCAGACAGCGAACGCAGCATCCAGCGCCGGGCGGCTTACCACGATCGGAACTGATTCAGAGCCCCGAGTACTCACAGCGACTTCTTTCAGATTCTCCAGAAAACGGGAAGTCCACATTGCCGCCTGAAGACCAGGATAGAAGGAGTCCGGCCCCCAGTGATCCAACACCACTTCGAGGCGACCGCGCTCATGGCGCCAATCGTGGACCGAGAGCCCATTACTCCCGAAGGCGTTGAGAGCATCCCTCTCACGCAGCGCACGAACGCCCTGCGGCGGATCATTCCCGTCAAGGAAGAGCACCAGTTCTGGTATCTCGGCCCGAAGCGCCATCAATGCGCAGTCGAACCCCACCATGAATGCATACGCCCGCTCGATCCCATCAGCAAGATCCTCTACTGCAATCGTGTCCTCGCCGACACAAATCAGCTCGCGGTCTTCATCCCATTCGAAGTCTTCGTGAGCGGCCCCGTTTCTGGCAGCTGGCAGGATCGCCCATGCCGCGTCCTGAAGGACTCGGTGCCCATCAGCAACTAGCTGGTCGCGCAAGGAGGCAATCTCGGGCAGCCTTCCAGATCGCCCTCGCAGCTCAAGGACCGTCCACGCACAAGGTCGGAGCTGGCCCTCAACCACCCTGCGATAGACATCGAGCACGCAGAAGGCACGCTGCTGAGCACTTGCTGCATTCCTGAGGTTCTGCTGGGCTTGAACTATCCCCTGATGGTTAGCCGCGCTTCGGTCGGTCCGCGCCCTCAGACGCCTAATTGGCTCCGCGAAAATCGGGTCTGAAGAAAATCTGCTCCTTACGGTCCTGGAAACAAAGAACGCCGAGCGCAGCACCAACAGAGGCCTTCCGCTTTGCGTATAGGCCCAAGCGAGATCGACTGCACCTTCGAGTGTCAGTGGCCTCTTCGCTAGCTCAGAAAGCACAGAAGATAGGCGTTTATAGAGCACGTCATAGCGCCCACGGTAGTTCGCCAGAAGGCGCGACGGCAGGAAGATCCCTCGTTGATCACAGATCTCATCGCGCGTCACGCCAAAGATCTGACTGCACGTTTCACTCGGCAAACTCGGCGTAGCGCTTGTGATCGAGTCCACCTTGGCCCGCAGCTCATCCGCATGCCGCAGGCCATCAGGAAATCCACAAGCAGCATCATCAAGAACTTGGATCGCAAAAGCATGCAAGCACTCCCGCAAGTGCAGTACTTCCTGCGAGAGTCCCGATTTGAGCACGGCCAAATACCACAGGTTTTCTTCTCGCGCCTTTACATCATGCACCAAATCGAGCGCGCGTTGCCGAACCCCCTTGGCGTTCCCCTCCGCAACAACGGTCGCCAGCGCATCCATTGGGCCACTAAGAAGCCACTCTTCTTCACAGAGTCCTGCATCCCACAGAGACTGCTCCCAGTCGTCCTGGGCCACGGGAACACTGGCCCGCGGCGGGTCAGTGAGCTGACCGAGTTCGTTTCTCGCTGCCTGCAGGATGCTCACCAAGGCTACTGTCGGGAGAGACATGGCTTCATGGTCTCGAACCTTGCTGTTCTGGGCCATCGGTTTGTTGTCATGCCAGGCTGAAAGTATAAGAAGCTGTTGTCTTTTCGATCTTGAGCGGTGTTCGTCGAACGGGAGTCTCGATCGGGTGATCGCGGCCGGTGCCGGGCATGGGAGCAGGGCCTCTTGGTAGCTCGGTGGGTGTCTACGCCAACTCGTGCGCCAAGAGGCCCTGTTGTTGCAGTTGTATGCCACCGCGGAGGCGGAGTCCACTTCGGCCACTCTCGTGTGTGACTGTCTGGCTCACCGGTTCGGAAACGCCGCCGACACCCCGATGCGCGAGCGCCGGTATCCGTCGGACATGACGCAGGAGGAGTGGGTTGTTGTCCGGCCGCTGCTGCCGGTGCCGGGCTGGATGCGCGGCCGTGGTGGTCGTCCGGAGGCGTACTGCCACCGCGCGATGCTCGATGCGATCCGGTATCTCGTGGACAACGGCATCAAGTGGCGGGCGATGCCCGCCGACTTCCCGCCGTGGGACCGGGTCTACGCATTCTTCCGCCGCTGGCGCGAGAACGAGCTGGTCAAGGAGTTCCACGACCGGCTGCGCGGCCGGGTGCGCGAGAAACTGGGCCGGGACACGGAGCCGACGGCCGGCGTGATCGACTCGCAGTCCGTCAAGGCGGACGCCGTCGTCGGCGCCGACAGCCGCGGCTTCGACGGCGGCAAGCTGGTCAAGGGCCGCAAGCGGCACGTCGTGGTCGACACCCTCGGTCTGCTGCTGGGCGTGATGGTCACGAGCGCGGACGTCGGCGACCGCACCGCCGCCCAGGACCTGCTCGCGCGGGTCGCCGACGCCCACCACCGCCTGGCCCTCGTCTGGGCCGACGGCGGCTACACCGGCAGTCTCGTCGAGTACTGCCTCACCTTCCTCGCGCTGGTGCTGGCGATCGTCAAGCGCAGCGACGACAAGAAGGGGTTCGTGGTGCTGCCCAAGCGGTCGATCGTCGAGCGTTTCTTCGCCCACTTGATGCGCACGCGCCGCCTGGTGCGCGACTTCGAGCGGCGCACCACCAGTGCCGAGGCGATGGCCTACTGGTCGATGATCCTGCTCATGACCCGCCGCCTGGCCCGCTCACGCCGCGGGCGAGCGTGAAGCGGCCCGGCGCAGGCTCGGCCAGCCAGCCGCGCGCGACCAGGCGTTTCGCCTTCGACCGCAGCGCCTCCACCCGCGCCGGCACCACGTCCATGCCGAACCCTGCGGCCATCTCCTGGCAGGTCAGCGGCCCCTGCCCGAGCCGGGCCCGGTCCGCGAGCGCCTTGAGGATGCGCTGGTAGTCCACCGACAGCGCCGACCAGGCCAGCCCCTCGTGCCACACCGGCACCTGCGACTTCGGCTTCGCCGCCTCCCGGGGCGTCGAGGGCGCGTCCGCATTCCGCGGATCGTCGGCGACCTCCGTTTCGGCGCTGGTGCCGCTGTCCGGGGCCAGCACCGTGTCGACCCGCCTGCGGGCGATCACCCACTCCTGCCATTCCTCCTCGGCAGCGGCGAGTTCGGCCTGAACGCGGTCGGCCTCCTCCCGCAGTTCGTCGACTCGACGGCGAGCGGCGAGTTCGTGCTGTTCCAGCAGCCCGACCACCGACGGCATTCGCGACCTCCAGGGAAACGACGACCCGACGGGCCACCACTCCCACAGAAGCACCGCTCCTATCCCCGACCAGCGGAAACTCGGCGATCACGCCCGGAAGGACGACAGCTTCTAAGACCCGTGGCAGTCCCCGTACGTCTGACCTGAGCCGCACCAGCAGACTCCACCCTGCGGTGGCCACTCCACTGCGCGGCCCCGGGCTGCGAGGGTGGTTGCGTACTGGGGGAGGAGCGTTGGGTCTGCGGGGGAGGCGCCTTCCGATGCCGCGAAGGCCTCGTACGACGGGACTGTTCCCGTGACGATTCCCAGGTTCGGGGTGCCTGAGGAGGCGAGTTCTCGGAGGGAGGCCTCTATCGTCGCCAGGTGCTCCTCGTGGGAGGGGTACTCCGTGGCAAGGGTGGGGTAGGCGGCGGTCAGTTCTGTCAGTTCGGTCGCCGGCCAGTGGAGTACGGCCACCGGGAAGGGGCGGGACAGGGCCGCCCTGTAGGTGCCGAGTTCCGCCTGCAACCTTGAGATTTCCGCGCGCAGTTCTGCGGGGTTGTCCGAGCCGAGGGACCACAGGCGCTTGGGGTCGTGGAGTTCGTCCAGGGACACCGGGGAGGTGTGGACGGTGTCCGCGAGGGCGTCCCACTCGTCGTGGCCGGCGCCCAGCATGCGGCGTACGCGGTGGCGGCCGAAGAGGAGGGGGTGGGTGGCGTACGGGGGCTCCGGTACGTCCGTGAGGAGGAGCCGTACGCCCTCTGTGAACGTCTCCTGCGCCTGCTCCAGCTCGTCGTGTGACTCCAGGGCCTCCGCGACGATGACCCAGGGGGCCGGGTCGCGGGGGGATGCCGTGCGGACTCCCTCGATGATGGCCCTGGCTTCGGCCTCGTGGCCGTATTCCCAGAGGTTCGATGCCTTGAGTGCTCGTACCAGGTGCGGGTTTTCCAGCCCGGCGGACGAGGACAGCAGGCGGTCGTAGAGCGTCGTCGCGGCGGGGCGGTCGCCGGACAGTTCCAGATGGGCCGCGGCCTGCAGGAGCAGGGCTTCGGCGTCCTCGGGGTACAGGCCGGCGGTCCGCTCGAGGCGGGCCGCTTCGGCGGCGTGGTCGACGTTTTCGGCAGGCGTGTCGGGGCGCATGGGGGACACCGTAGCGCCGGTGGGTGACGAAGGTGAGGTATGGGCAGGCCAGGGCCGGGCCCGGGGGTGCGGGCCCGGCACTGCGGGTGGTCAGTGACATCGGCTGCGGGTGCGCTCTGGCCGGGTGCTGGGAGTTGGGGGGTGGGGGTTGGGGGGTGGGGGCTTGGTGCTGGTGGCTGAGGGCTGGCGCCAGTGGCCTGTGGCCGGGTGGGCAGGTGCAGGCCTGGTTGTCACTGGCGTCGCGGCAGGGGTCAGCCGTGCTCCTCCCCGTGGCCCGACTTCGCGTGGTGCGGGTGTTCCGGCTTCGTGGGGTGGGAGGGCTTGGTGGGGTGCGTCGGGTGGGACGGCTTGGTCGGGTGTTCCGGGTACGCCGGCTTCGTGGGGTGCTCCGGGTACGCGGGCTTGGTCGGGTGTTCCGGGTGGGCCGGTTTGGCGGGGTGGGCCGGGTAGGCCGGCTTCGTGGGGTGTTCCGGCTTGGAGGGGTGGGCCGGGTAGGCGGGCTTGGAGGGGTGCTCCGGGTACGCGGGCTTCGTGGGGTGCTCCGGATGGGCCGGCTTGGTGGGGTGCTCTGGGTAAGCGGGCTTGGTCGGGTGTGCCGGGTAGGCCGGCTTCGCCGGGTGCTCCGGATGGGCGGGCTTTGCGGGGTAGGCGGGCTTGGTCGGGTGCTCTGGGTAAGCGGGCTTTGCCGGGTGAGCTGGGTATGCGGGCTTGGCCGGGTGCTCGGGGTAAGCGGGCTTTGCTGGGTGGTCGGGCTTGCTGGGGTGGGCCGGGTACGCCGGTTTCGCCGGGAGCTCCGGCTTGGTGGGCTTGGAGGGGTGGGCCGGGTAGGCAGGTTTTGCGGGGTGTTCCGGATGGGCCGGCTTCGCGGGGTGAGCCGGGTATGCGGGCTTCGTGGGGTGATCGGGCTTGGCCGGGTAGGCGGGCTTGGCGGGGTGGACCGGTTTCGCTGGGTGGACAGGCTTCGCCGGGTACGCGGGCTTGGCGGGGTGGTCGGGCTTCGTCGGGTATGCGGGCTTGGCCGGGTACGCGGGCTTGGCGGGATACGCGGGCTTAGTCGGGTGGTCGGGCTTCGCCGGATGGTCCGGCTTGGCCGGGTGGACAGGTTTGGCTGGGTGAACAGGCTTGGCTGGGTACGCGGGCTTCGCCGGATGCGGCGGGTGCGGCGTCCCGGTTTCGGCGTTGGCTGGTGCCGCGGTTGTCAGGGTGGCTGCGGCTAGTGCGGCGGCCGTGGCGGCTGAGGCCAGGACAGATCGCCAGCGTGGCGATGTCGTCATGTGATCCACTCTCCTCGACTTGGTTCAGGGCCTTGTGACGGCTGGTCAGCACCAAGGGCTGGATAGTGGAATTCATAGGAAAACGGGTTATATGACTAACGCGGTGGCAGGTATAAGCCACCGGACGGTGTACCTCGCGCCGCCAGTTGGCCCGAGTCGTGTGGGGCGCCACGCGGTGGCAGGGGGGCGGCGATCAGCCTTCAGTGATCAGCGGGAGCGGAGCACGCTCGCCGGCTCTGCAGCCGCTTGACCTTCCATTGCCGGGCGCGGTCCTCCCGCACCGCCGACAACACGCCGGTGACCTGGGACAAGCCGCACCCCACCGCCACCCCCACCCCCGCGTCGCTACAAGGTCACCCCATCCACCTGCAACGTCTGCACCGCACCCCCCGCGAACGGCACGCTCACCGATTTGCCGTTCAGTCGGGTGTCCGAGTAGGCGCGGTAGCGGTCGCTGCCCGCGGTGGCTGTGTTCCAGCGGGGGACCAGGCCGCCGGAGCCGCCCGTGACCGTGGAGAAGCGGGAGAGGTCGAAGGTGAGGGTCTGGGCGGCCGATGACGTGTTCACGGCCACGATCACGAGGCGGCGGGCGGACGCGTCGTATGCCGCTGCCGCGTAGCTCACGCCGGTGTCGATGATCGTCATGCCGGGGCGGATGTGGCGGCTGAACTGGGCCATGACGTAGTACTTCGTCTGGATGGTGGTCGGCTGGAGGGTGTTCGCGTCGTACGCGATCATGGCCCAGCCGGTGCTCGGGTCCATGACCTGCCAGTAGCACCAGGCTGTGGGGTGCAGCCAGCGGAAGTCGTAGCAGAGGTTCGAGGCCATGGTCAGGCCGGTTCCGTCGCCGTCGCCCGTTTCCGAGTTCCAGAGCTTCTTGCGGGACGTCGTCACCACGTCCGTGTAGAGGAGGTCCCTGCGGCCGCCCGAGCCCTGGTAGCCGTGGACGTTGACCTGGCTCACCAAGGCCCTGGTCGAGGAGTTGAAGGAGGACCAGGTCGAGCGGGCCGTGTCGATGTTGGTCTCGTCGGAGGCGGAGATCCTGATGCCCGTCAGGCCGCGTGCGTCGAGTTCGCTGCGCATGTGCGGGAGTACGGCCGCCTGGACCGCCGGGTCCATGTGGCAGCCCTCCTGGGTGCCGGTGTCCGTCCACCAGGTGGAGGCGGGCTCGTTGAAGGGGTCGACCGTCGCGAAGTTCACGCCCCAGTTGTTGCGGGCGTACAGGGCTGTGGCCGCCAGGTGCGAGGCGTGCTGGCGGTAGTTCCAGGTCTGGAGGTTGTTGGCGCCGCCCGCCGCTCCCGACGGGTTGTGGTTCTTGCACATCCACCACATGGGGGAGTTGGCGAACAGCTCGCTCACCGCGCCCCGTTGTGTCGCCTTCACCAGCATCGCGCGCTGGTTGGCGTCCGCCGTCCAGTCCCAGGCGGAGGACGTGGGGTTCTCGTTGTTCCAGTCCTGCCAGAAGCCCTCGATCTGCTTGAAGGCGGGGATGTTGGGTGACTTCACCATCGACTCGCCGCCGACGCTGTTCCAGCTGCACGCGCCGAGGTTGTAGCGGGCGATGTTGAGCCCCAGGCCGGGGAGTGAAGTGCCGTTGTAGGTCACCGACTTGGTGGTGAAGAAGAGGTCGGCGAAGTCGTCGCGGGCGCCGAAGACGTTGGCCCACCAGGCGAGCGAGGTGCCCCAGCCTTCCCAAGTGCCGTAGCTGGTACCGGGGTTGACGGCGATGGTGGCGTCCGCGTGGGCGGTGCCGGTCGCCAGGGCGCTGCCGACGAGTGCGCCGCCTGTCGCCGCCAGCAGAGTTCTGCGTCGGATCATGACTTCTCCGCTTCGCTCAACGGCCGGTCGTCGTCGAACCGGCGTCGTGGCTTGTCCCGTGCATGCCGACAGGAAGCATCGGGTGTGGCGTGTGGGGTTGTCGATAGTTTCGACAGCCCTTTCTCGAACCCGTGGAGAAAGTGTTCGGGGTACCGGACGCGCATACGTCTGGAGACCTCGCGCCCCGGCCCTTATCGTGCGGGCGGCCCCGGCGAAGGAGGTCACGGATGATGCGGGTTCTCGTCGTGCAGCACAGCAGCCGGCGGCGGCGTGTGCTGCTGCGGCGCGGAGTGTGGGCGGGCGGCGAGGTCCTCGTCACCGTGGGCGTCGTACTCCTGCTGCTCGTCGTTCATCAACTGTGGTGGACCAACCGGCAGGCCAAGGTCGGCGCCGAGCGGAAGGTGGAGGCGCTGGAGCGGGAGTGGGGGGTGCCGGAGGGCGGTGGCGCTCCGGACGATTCCGGTACATCCGGTACGTCGTCAGCCGCGCCCGACGAGACCGACGTGCCCCCGCGGCAGCCCGCAGCGCGACGTGCCACGTCCGCCGGCCCCGACTGGTCCCAGGCCTACGCCATCCTCACCATCCCCCGCCTCCACCTCCGCGTCCCCGTCGCCGAGGGCACCAGCAAGCAGAACGTCCTCAACAAGGGGTACGTCGGCCACTACTCCGGCACCCAACAGCCGGGCCGGGCCGGGAACTTCGCGCTCGCCGGGCACCGCAATACCCACGGCGAGCCCTTCCGGTACGTCAATCGGCTCGACCGGGGGGACGAGGTTCAGGTGGAGACGGAGGACGCGGTCTATACGTATGCCGTCGACCGGATCCTTGCGCAGACCTCCGCGCGGGACACCGGTGTCATCCGCGCCGTGCCGAGCAGTACGGTTCGGCACGGCTACGGGTACTCCGAGCCCGGGTACTACCTCACCCTCACTACCTGCACTCCCGAGTACACGTCCAAGTACCGGCTGGTGGTGTGGGGGAAGCTGCTGTCGATGCGGCCACGCCACTGAGGTTTTCGGTCGCCAAGGTTGCCAAGTGCAGGTCCGGGTGGGGCTGTCACAAACGGGGGCGCTGATCTGTCTTCCGTGTGGACAGCCCCTGTTTGGAGGACATGCATGAGCGCTGAGCACGCACACCTGCCCCCGGGCGTCGAGGTGATCACCACCCTGTCGGAGGCGGCGGCCCTGATTCCGGCCGGTGCCGAGGCCAGGACCATCCGGGTCACCCTGTCGCCCGGCGACCCTGGCGCACCGCCGCACCGGCACCCCGGGCCGCTCTTCGGCTACGTGACCCAGGGCGAGATCCTCTTCGAGCTGGAGGGACAGCCGCCCCGGGTGCTCAAGGCCGGTGACGCGCTGTTCGAGCCCGGGGGCGACGTGATCCACTACCAGGGCGCCAACAACCTCTCGGACGCACAGTCGCAGCTGGTGGTGACCATGTTCGCGCCCCCCGGCACCCCGATTCTGACCTTGGTCGGCGCGGAGGAACTGGCCGAGCGACGACATCTGCGGGTTGCCCAGCCGTCATGACCACCGGAGGTTCGAGGAAGCTCTGCGCGATCACCGTGGCTCCGCGTGGTCCTGGAGATAGGGGAGCAGCGCCGCTGTGAGTTCCGCGGGGGCGTCTTCCTGTACCAGGTGGCCCGCGCCAGCGATGGGCTCTAGACGTGCGTCCGGGATGAGGGCGGTGAGTTCCTGGCCCCTTGCCGGGGGGATCCAGGTGTCGTCCTGGCCCCAGCAGATCAGGGTGGGGATGTCGATCTCGGCGTAGCGGGCCTGGACCTCGTCGGTGTGGAGCTGGTCGGCCTGGGCGATCTGGCGGTAGAAGGCGGCCTGGCCGGGGTCGCCGAGCCAGGGGTGGACGAGGCGGTCGAGGGTGGCCGGGTGGAGGCCGGGGCTGCTGGCCGAGTTGACGTACTCGCGTACCAGGGCTCGGTGCAGCGCGGGCGGCAACTGTTCGAAGACCTCGGCGTGTTCGCCCAGCAGTCGAAAGGACGGGGAACCCCAAGGTGCCAGCGCGACCGGGTCGACCAGGGCGAGCGCACGGTAGCGGGCGCCGTGCAGCAGGTGGGCCCGCAGGGAGACGGCGCCGCCGAAGTCATGGGCTACCACCAGGGGTTCCGTCGTAGGCTCCGTCAGGCCCCAGTGCGCCAGGAGTTCGGTGAAGACCCGGCCCTGGGCGGCCAGGGAGACGTCCTGGCCGGTGAACATCTCCGATTGCCCGTAACCGGGCATGTCCCATACGAACACCTGGTGCCGGCGGGCGAGTACGCGGGCGACGGCACGCCAGACGTAGGAGGAGAAGGGGGTGCCGTGGAGGAGGACGACCGGGTCCTGGCCGGGTGGTCCGAGGCTGTCCCAGCGGACCTCCCCGGAGCTGCTGCGGAAGGTCTGGGGCAACTGCCATTCAGTCAACGGGGCTCGTCCTCTCGGTAGGCGTGGATCCAGACATCCGTTCCCCTGGACCGACGCCCTACGCACGTCCGCACCTTCCCAACCGCCTCCCTCACGTCCTCTCCCGAAGCACCCCCACCCCCACCGCCGCGACCACCGCGAGCCCCGCCGACACGACCATCGCGACATCCGCGCCGCGCGCCAGGCTTCCCGACGACGTCGCCAGCGCGATGGTCAGCGCGACGCCCGCGCACGAGCCGATATAGCGGAACGTCTGCTGCGCCCCCGACCCCATCGCCGCCCGCTCGGCCGGTACGGACTCCACCGAGAGCAGCGGCAGCGCGGCGTTGAGCAGACCGCTGCCGACGCCCGCGATCACCAGGCCGGGCAACAGCCGTGCCCACGAGCCGGAGTCCAGCGCGCCCAGCATCGCCATGGCGCCGCCCGCGTGGAGCAGGAAACCGAGGGCCAGTTGGAGGCGCGGCGGTACACGGCCCGCCAGTCGCTTCGCCTGGAGGGCCACTCCGAACGACAGCCCGGACCACAGCAGGAACAGCCACGCCGTGTCCATCGCGGACAGGCCCAGCGTCTGCTGGAGCAGCGCCGGCAGGAAGCTGAACAGACCGATCACCGCGAGCCCGGTGAACAGGCCGCCGACGGAGGAGCCGAGGAAGCGGGGGCGGCGCAGCAGGCCCAGGTCGATCATCGGCGTCCCCGCGCGCCGCTCCACCAGCACGAAGATCCCCACCAGTACGGCGGACGCGGCCAGCAGCAACCCCACGGGCGCCCGCAGCCAGCCGTCCCGCCCCAGCGTCAGCGCCGCCACCAGCGCGACCAGTGCCAGCCCGAAGGTCACCGCCCCGCCGAAGTCGGGCCGTCCGCCTCTCGGGGCACGGGACTCCGCCAGCGTACGGATGCCTACCGCGGCCACGATCACAGCCGCGACGCCCAACACCCCGTATGCCATCCGCCAGTTGGGCATCGCCCCGACCACCAGCGGTCCCAGCGCGATGCCGCCGCTCACGAACGCGCCCCACACGCCGGTCGCGTGCAGCCTGCCGCGTGGGGTCGGGAAGGCGTGCACGAGCAGGCCCAGGCTGCTGGCGAGGAGGGCGGCGCTGGCCCCGCCCTGGGCGATGCGGGCCAGCGTGAACAGCACGGTCGTACTCGTCAGAGCGCCCAGCGCCGTGGTGATGCCCAGGGCGAGCGTGCCCACGAGGAAGATCCGGCGGCGGCCGTAGTCGTCGGCGAGGCTGCCGGCGACCAGCAGCAGGGCGGCGAGGCCGAGCGGGGTGCCGTTCAGCAGCCAGGCCTGGGCGGAGAGCGGGGTGTGCAGGGCGGCGGCGGTCTCGGGGAGCGTGACCATCGGCGCGGTGTACGTCATCAGGGCCACGGCGGTGGCGGCGCTGGTTACGGCGAGGGTGGCCGTGGGGCGGGGCGCGGACTCGGGACGGGGAGCGGCCGGGGCGGCGGGCCGGATCGTCGGAGTTCGTTCACTGAACCTGGGCATGCTCCGGACCGTAGCATTAAAGGTTCAGTCAATGAACCAACAGCCGGAAAACTGGTTACAGTGGACGCCATGGCATTGGGCAAGGACTACGTGACACAGGAGTGCTCGATCGCCCGGGCGCTGGAGATCGTCGGCGAGCGCTGGACCCTGCTCGTGGTGCGCGACGCCCTCTACGGCGTACGGCGCTACAACGACTTCCTCGTCCACCTCGGCATCCCGCGCGCCGTCCTCGCCGCCCGCCTCCAGGCGCTCACCGCCGAGGGGATCCTCGCCAAGCGCCGGTACCAGCAGTCGCCGCCGCGCGACGAGTACGTCCCGACCGACCGCGGCATCGCGCTGTGGCCCACGCTGCGCTCGCTCGGGCTGTGGGGCCGGGAGCACTTCGGAGACGCCCAGCTGCGCATCTTCCGGCACACGGAATGCGGTACCGAACTCGGCCCGTACGGCGAATGTCGCGGGTGCGGAACCGTCGTAGCCCTCCCGGACGTAGAAATGTTGCCGGGACCCGGACTCGATCCGGACCCGGCGGATCCGGTCAGCCGGGCGCTGCTCAAGCCCAAGAGGCTGCTGCAGCCGCTCGAGACGGATCCTGTATAACGAACGAGACCAGTAAGTACTACGGGTTGAGTAGTGCGCGCACGTGAGCGAGAGGGGGAGCCGCAGTGATCAGTAGCAATCGGACCGGCCTGCGTCCCGCCCTCGTACTGCTGCTTCTGCTCGTCCAGGTCGCGCTGCTCGACACGGGCAGCCTCTCCGCCACCGTCGCCCTCGCGGCGACCGCTGCCGCCGGGTCCGCGTTCGCCGCGTGCTCGCTCCTCGTCGCGCGCTGCGCACCCGCCGTGCCGCCCACCCGGGTGCGTACGGCCATCCGCGACCGTGACCTTCGTACGGCGTTCCTGCCGCAACGCGATCCCGACGCCAGGGGGCGCACTCGGCCCCGAGCACCCGGACGGGCCCTCTCGACGGCCGCCGCGTAGGGCACGCACGCACCCCTTTTATTTCCAGTTCTTTCCAGTTCCTTCCAGTACGTGCCCCTGCGCGGGTCGTCATGCCGCCATCCCACTGATCCGGCACGACGAGACCCCACGGAGGGCTCACCCATGTCCGTTTTCGCCAACCTGGTCGAGCAACTGGCGCAGCTGCTCGAACCGCTCTTCCACGCCTCGGCGGCCGCCGCCGCGATCGTCCTGTTCACCGCGTTCGTACGGCTGCTGGTGCATCCGCTGTCCCGGGCCGCGGCGCGTGGGCAGAAGGCGCGTACGGAGTTGCAGCCGAAGATCGCCGAGCTGCGGAAGAAGCACGGGAAGAACCCCGAGCGGCTCCAGCGGGCCGTGCTGGACCTGCATGCCGAGGAGAAGGTGTCACCGCTGGCCGGGTGCATGCCCGGGCTGTTCCAGTTGCCCGCGTTCTTTCTGCTCTACCACCTGTTCTCCAACCCGACGATCGGCGGCGAGGCGAACGCACTGCTCAGCCATGAGCTGCTGGCCGCGCCCCTCGGTCATCGCTGGGTGGACGCCCTCGCGGACGGTGGGGTGTTCGGGGCGGCCGGGCTGGTGTACGTCGGGCTGTACGCGCTGGTCGCCGCCGTCGCCGTGTTCAACTACCGGCGGACGAAGCGCATGATGGCCGCCAATGCGGCTCCCGTGCCGATGGCAGCCGACGGTGAGCAGGTTCCCGGGATGGGGGCGATGAGGAAGGTCATGCCGTTCATGTCCTTCTTCACGCTGATCACGGTGGCGGTGGTGCCGCTGGCCGCCGCGCTGTATGTGGTGACCAGTACGACGTGGAGTGCGGTGGAGCGGGCGGCGCTGTACCGCTGAGCAGCAGCCGGTGTCAGCCGGTGGTTTTGCGGGCCACGCCGCCGTAGAAACCGATCTCGGCGGCGCGGGCCGGTGGCGGGGTGTCCGGGCGCCAGAACGGGACCTGGGTCACGCCGGGCTCGATCAGCTCGAAGCCGTCGAAGAGCCGCTCGACCTCGGCGCGGGTGCGCAGGTTCATGGTGGCGGTGGCGTTGTTGTAGACGGCCTGGGCGTCGCGGCGGTCCGCGAGGTCGCCGGTCGCGTGCGAGAGCACCAGATAGCTGCCGGCCGGGAGCGCGTCGCGCAGGGTGGCGACGATCTGCGCGGGCTTCTCCGCGTCGGTGATGAAGTGGAGGATGGCGACGAGGAGCAGCGCGACCGGCTCGTCGAAGTCGATGACCTGGCGCACATCGGGGTGCTCGATGATCGCCTGCGGGTCGCGCAGGTCGCCGAGCGCGATGCTGGTCGCGCCGGACTGGCTGAGCAGCGCGTCGGCGTGCGCCTTCACGATCGGGTCGTTGTCGATGTAGGCCACGCGTACGTCGGACGCCGCCTCGTGGGCGATCTCGTGCACGTTCGGCGAGGTGGGCAGCCCGGTGCCGATGTCGAGGATCTGACGGACGCCGGTGCCGACGACATACCGGACGGCACGCTGCAGGAACGCGCGGTTGGCCTGCACGCTCATCCGCACCTCGGGCGCCTTGGCGGCGAGGGCGTCACCGGCGGCCTGGTCCACGTCGTAGTTGTCCTTGCCGCCCAGCAGATAGTCGTAGATCCGCGCGGGATGCGGCCGGCTGGTGTCGATCTCCTCGGCGCTCATGGCCATAGCTTTACATATCAACTTCGGCGCTCAGGAGCGTAGTTGGATTTCTGGCGGATGCACTCCGGTCCAGTCCGTGAACCGGGTCTTGCGGAGTGGTCGGTGACCTTGGAGGATCGACCAGTCCTCCGATGGCTGCGTGCAGGCCGCACACCGGCCGTCGCCGTCGGCCGGGCGCCCGCGATCGAGGGAGATTGTGAACATGAAGCTGCTGCGAGTCGGTACGGCGGGATCCGAGCGGCCCGCGCTGCTCGACGACCGGGGGATCCTGCGGGACCTCTCCGGCCTCGTCCCGGACATCGACGGGTCGCTGCTCGCCGATGACGCCGCGCTCGGCCGGATCCGGGCGGCCGCCGGCGCCGGGGAACTGCCCGAGCTGGACGCGGCCGGGCTGCGGGTCGGGCCGCCGGTGGGGCGGATCGGCAAGATCGTGTGCATCGGGCTCAACTACCACGACCACGCCCGCGAGACGGGGGCCGAGCCGCCCCCCGAGCCGGTGATCTTCTTCAAGGCCGCGGACACGGTGGTCGGGCCGCACGACACGGTGCTGGTTCCCCGTCGGTCCGTGAAGACCGACTGGGAGGTCGAGCTGGCGGTCGTCATCGGGCGTACGGCCCGGTATCTGGACTCGACCGAGGAGGCGCTCGCTCATGTCGCCGGGTATGCGGTGTCGCATGACGTGTCCGAGCGGGAGTTCCAGATCGAGCGGGGCGGGACGTGGGACAAGGGGAAGAACTGCGAGACGTTCAATCCGCTGGGGCCGTGGCTGGTGACGGCGGACGAGGTGGCGGATCCGCAGGGGCTTTCCCTGAAGCTGTGGGTCAACGGGGAGCTGAAGCAGGACGGGACCACGGCTGAGCAGATCTTTCCCGTGGGGGAGGTCGTGCGGTACGTCAGTCAGTTCATGACGCTTTATCCCGGGGACGTGATCAATACGGGGACGCCGGCGGGGGTGGCGCTGGGGCGGCCTGAGCCGAAGCCGTATTTGCGTTCCGGGGATGTTGTGGAGCTGGAGATCGAGGGGCTCGGTCGACAGCGGCAGGAGTTCAAAGACGCGTAGCCGCTCCGCTGGGTGAGCCGGGGAACTGCGCTTAGTTGTCGACTGCGGGCCGTATGTGGCTGGTCGCGCAGTTCCCCGCGCCCCTTCTCGGCGTTCCTCTACTGTTTCTCGAGGAAATGCTCCAGGGCTTCCACTACGAATTTGTGGTCCTGCAATTGCGGCAGTCCGCTCACCGTCACCGAACCGATCACGCCTGCGCCCTCCACGGTGATCGGGAAGGAGCCGCCGTGGGCCGCGTACTCGTCGGGGTCGAGGCGGGAGGAGTCCTCGAAGGTGGTGCCCTTGGCTCGGAAGCGGGCGCCTACCAGGTAGGAGGCTGAGCCGTAACGCTCGACCACTCGGCGTTTGCGGTTGATCCAGGCGTCGTTGTCGGGGGTGGAGCCGGGGAGGGCCGCGTGGAAGAGCTGCTGGCCGGCGCGGTGG
This sequence comes from Streptomyces sp. NBC_00457, assembly GCF_036014015.1. Classification (NCBI taxonomy): domain Bacteria; kingdom Bacillati; phylum Actinomycetota; class Actinomycetes; order Kitasatosporales; family Streptomycetaceae; genus Streptomyces; species Streptomyces sp. NBC_00457. Next base: position 6,779,187 of record NZ_CP107905.1, read on the forward strand.
ATGTCGATGGCGACCGGGGCCTGGCGTTCGCGGGCCATCTCGACCAGCAGGGAGCCCAGGGCCCAGGCGTCGTCGTAGGTGAACTCGCGGAAGACCAGGCGGCGTTCCTGAGCCTCCAACTCCTCCAGCGGCGGGGTGAGTTCGGGGTGGAACTTCGGGGTCAGCTCGGGGTTGTGTGTCACAGCGTCACCGTCACATGGTCGCGGGCGGAACGGCGGGCCGCCTCCAGTACGTCGAGGGCGGCGGCCGCCTCCAGCGCGGTCACCGGGTTGGGACCGCCGTCCAGCAGGGCCTTCGCCACGGCCGCATAGTAGGCGGGGTAGTCGCCGGGGAGGGTCGGCTCGGGGCGGCCGCCGCCGGTCAGCGGGGACTCGCCGGAGCCGACGCGGCCCCAGAGGGACTCGGGTTCCGTGCCCCAGCCGGCGGTCGTGGAGGGCCGCTGCCCGTCCTTGAGTGCCGCCTCCTGCGGGTCCAGGCCGTGCTTCACATAGCCCGCCCGCGAGCCCAGCACCCGGAAGCGGGGGCCGAGCTGGGCGGTCGTCGCGGTGCAGTAGAGGTGGGAGCGGACTCCGCCCGCGTGGGTGAGGGCGATGAACGTGTCGTCGTCCGTCTCGGCGCCGGGGCGGCGGAGGTCCGACTCGGCGTACACGGACGTCGCGGGGCCGAAGAGGACCAGCGCCTGGTCGACGAGGTGGCTGCCGAGATCGTAGAGGAGACCTCCGATCTCTGCGGGGTCGCCGGACTCCCGCCAGCCGCCCTTGAGTTGCGGGCGCCAGCGCTCGAAACGGGACTCGAAGCGCCATACGTCGCCCAGTTCGCCCTCGGCCAGCAGCTTGCGCAGGGTCAGGAAGTCGTTGTCCCAGCGGCGGTTCTGGAAGACGGAGAGCAGCAGCCCGCGCTCGTCCGCCAGCGCCGCGAGGTCGCGTGCCTCGGCCGCCGTGCCCGCGATCGGCTTGTCGACGACCACCGGGAGGCCCGCCTTGAGCGCGGTGGTGGCGAGCGGGACGTGCGTCTTGTTCGGGGACGCGACGACGATCAGGTCCAGCTCGTCGGCCCGGTCGAACAGCTCGTCCGGGGTGGCGGCGACGCGGACGTCCGGGAACTCGGCGCGGGCCTGCTCCGCGCGCTCGGGGTTCGAGGTGACCACCGTGTCGAGGGTGAGGGCCTCGGTGGCGGCGATCAGCGGGGCGTGGAAGACGGAGCCTGCGAGGCCGTAGCCGACCAGGCCGACGCGGAGAGGGGTAGCACTCATGGCTCCACTTTCGCAACGCTGTTGCCAAAGTGCAAGCGGTGGGGAGAATGGGGGCGTGAACAGGACGAAGGGCGGCCGCGACGAGGGCAGGGCGGGTGGCTTGAGGGGGGCGGTCGGTGGCGCGGATCTCTTTGCCCTGCGCAGTCATAACACCGCGCTCGTGCTCGATCTGCTGCGGGCGGCCGACGTCGACGGGATCAGCCGGCTCGAACTCGCCGAGCGCACCGGGCTCACCCCGCAGGCCGTCAGCAAGATCACGGCCCGGCTGCGGGAGGAGGGGCTCGTGACCGAGGCGGGGCGGCGCGCGTCCACGGGCGGGAAACCGCGGACCGTGCTTCGGCTGGTGCCGGAGGCGGGGCATGCGGTCGGGGTGCATCTCGACCGGGACGAGCTGCGGGCGGTCCTCGTCGACCTCAAGGGGAGTGTGGTGGGGGAGCGGTGTACGCCGCTGGACCTGGGGGCGGGGGCCGAGGCCGTGCTGGGGGAGGTGGAGGGGGCGGTTGCCGCCGTGCTGGGGACGGGCGTGGTTCCCGGGCTCACCGGTGTCGGGGTCGCGCTGCCCGGGCCGCTCGATCATGCGCGGGGGGTGCTGCACCGGGTCACCGGGTTTCCGGAGTGGGACGGGTTTCCGTTGCGGGCCGCGCTGGAGGAGCGGCTGGGGGTGCCGGTCGTCGTCGACAAGGACACCAACGCCGCCGCGCTCGGGCTCGCCGTCGGCCGTGGCGGCGGGGGCGGGTCCTTCGCTTATCTCCATCTCGGTACGGGGCTCGGGGCCGGGCTCGTGATCGGCGGGAACGTGCATCGGGGGGCGCGGACCGGGGCGGGTGAGTTCGGGCACCAGGTCATCCAGCTCGACGGGCCCCTCTGCACCTGCGGTGACCGCGGCTGCATCGAGGCGCTGTGCCTGGAGGCGGTCGCGCGCGGTGAGGTCGACGAGGCGGCGCGGGTGCTGGGAGCGGGGGCCGCGAATCTGGTGGGGCTGCTGGACATCGATGTGGTGCTGCTGGGCGGCCGGACGGTGGCTGCGGCGCCGGAGGTGTTCGTGCGGGGGGTGGGCGCGGTGCTGGAGGAGCGGGCTCGGCGGGAGGGGGCGGGGGAGGACGTGGTGCCGGTGAGGGTTGCGCCGGGTGGAGTGCAGGGGGTCGCGGAGGGGGCGGCGCAGTTGTTGCTTGCGCCGGTGTTCGGACGGGGGGACGGGTAGCGGGTAGGTGATGTGAGGGGATCAGGCAGGCGGCACCGATCAGCCCAGCGATGCGGTCGCCGCGCGCAAGTCCTCCAGGGCCGCCAGTGCGAAGGGCGCGAGCCCTTCCTCGTCGTCGCGGTCGCCTTCGCACCACTTGGCGTAGCCCCGCTTGAACGCGAGGACTCCCAGTTCGCCCGCGAGCTGCGCCGTCGGCTCGGGGACACCGCGGGCGACGAGCGCGGCTGTCATGGCTGCCGCGAGACCGACGCTCTTGAGGGCGTCACGCTCCTGGAGTTCGGTGCTGGCCGCCACGGCCGCCTTGAGGCGGGGCCCGAATTCGCGGTTCGCCGGCCCCATGGCACTCGACGCGCGTTCCAGCCCCGCCGCCACCGCCTGCAGCGGGCTCGCGCTCTCGGGCGCCTCGGCGATGCCGTCGGCGAGCAGCCTGCTGAGCGTCTCCTGCCCTGCGACCAGCAGTTCGCGCTTGTCGGCGAAGTGCCGGAAGAAGGTGCTCTTGGTGACGCCGGCGCGCTCGGCGATCTGCGCCACCGTTGTGGCGTCGTACCCCTGCTCGGTGAACAGGTCGACCGCCGCAACGACGAGTCGCTGGGTCGCCCCCGGTTGCCATCTAGCCATGCGCCCAGGATAGGTGATGGGACAATGGTCCCATCACTTCAGGGAGAGCTCATGCATGTCTTCATCACCGGCGGCACCGGCACCATCGGCTCCGCCGTCGTCGACGAGCTGCTCGCGGGCGGCCACACCGTTCTCGCACTGGCCCGCTCGGACGCCTCCGCGCAGGCCCTCGAGGGCGCCGGCGCCAAGGTGCTGCGAGGAGAGCTGGCGGACCTCGACGTCCTGCGGTCCGGCGCCGCACAGGCCGACGGCGTGATCAATCTGGCGTTCGGACGCGACTACAGCACTCAGGACGCGGTCGCGCGGTCCGTCGCCGAGGAGAGCGCCGCGCTCACCGCGCTGGGCCAGGAACTCATAGGGAGCGACCGCCCGCTCGTCACGTGTTCGGGCACGCCCCCGATGCCGGGGCGCGTCTCCACCGAGGCCGACCCGCTGCCGGCCGAAGGGCCCGTGGGCGGCCGGAGCCGTTCGGTCACGGCGCTGCTGGATCTCGCCCCGCGCGGTCTGCGCGTCATGGCCGTCCGCCTGCCGCGCACGGTCCACAACGAGGGACAGGGCGGATTCGCCGGCCTGCTGACCGCCGCGGCCCGCCGCAGCGGGGTGGCCGGCTACCCGGGCGACGGCACCCAGCGCTGGCCGGCCGTGCACGCGCGCGACGCGGCGGTTCTCTTCCGGCTGGTCCTCGAATCGGCCCCGGCCGGGACCGTGTGGCACGCCGTCGCCGACGAGGGTGACGCGGTGCGGGACATCGCGACAGTCATCGGCCGACGACTGGGACTGCCGGTCAAGGAGGTTCCGCAGGAAGACTTCGGCCCGTTCGGCCCGTTGTTCGCCATGGACCAGCCGGCGTCCAGCGCCCACACCCGCGATGCCCTCGGCTGGCAGCCGACGCACCCCGGCCTCCTCGAGGACCTGGAGAACATTCAGCCCTGACGGCCGGCTGAAGGGGAACGTGATCCGCGCCCCCGATCGAGCGCAGCCCCCGATCGAGCACAGCCCCAGATCGAGCACAGCCCCACCCCCATCCGAGGGCACCCCCGGCATGGCGCACAGGAACCCCCACCCCCGCCCACCATGCTCATGTGCTCATGCGACTGTTCACGCCCGCCTCCCTCTGCCTCGCGGTGGCAGCCGCCCTTCTCCCCGCCGCGGCGCATGCGGACACCGAAGCCGCCTGTGCCGCCCCCGACGACGGCACCTTTCCCCTCATTACCCGCATCCACGGCGGCCCCGCCTCCTATGAAGCCGGCGGTGGCTACGGGACCTGGTCCCTCGACCTCACCAACACCACCGACCGGACCTGCTCCGGCATCCACCCGGTCGTCGTCCTCGTCGACGAACGGCACACGCTGAAGCCCTCGCAGCCCCGACTCGAGTTCTACGACGGACCCCGCCCGCGTCCGGTGCGCTTCGAGGCGACCGACGCCGACGAACTGGTCGGGGCCTTCGGGGGCGACCACGACGGCTTTCCCGGTTTCACCGTCGGCCCGGGCGGGACGGTCACCGTGAAGGTGAGGCTGGCGGTGACGTCGGACGCGGCGCCCAACCGGGTCACCGCGAACGCGGCCGTCGTACAGCGGCATGAGGACGACGGCGACTGGGTCGGCCAGTCCAACGACTACCGCTTCGGCATCGACGCCGACCCGGAACCCACCCCGCCACCCGCCGACGCCTCCGCCCCGCCCACCACTCGCCCCCTCCCCTTCGCCGACGAACTCGCCCGCACCGGCCTCGGCACACCGCCCGGTGCCCTCGCCGCCACCGTCGCCTTCCTGCTCACCACGGGCGGCGCGCTGTACCTCGTACGCAGGCGCCGCTGAGCCGGGAACCTCAGGACGCCCGACGGCGTTCGTGTCACTGACGGCGGGACGAGCCGAGCCGTCGGCTCATCGTGCCCAACTGCTGATTCCGTACGACGACTTGACCGGGGGGCAAGAGGCGTGCAGCAGCACCGCGCACACCCCACGCGCCAGGCCGCCGTCGTGGTCTCCGCGCTGCTCGCGGTCCTGACCTTCCTCCTGCCGGTGTCGGCCAAGTCGGTGCCGGCGTCCCGCCCGTCCTCGGCGGGCACGGCCGCGACAGTGACCGCGCAGGCGTCCGCGACCGCCGACGCGCAGCGAACCGTCGCCGTGGCGCGTCCCGTTCTCGGCCAAGCCGACGCCGTGCCGTACCCGTTCCACGGCTTCCTGGGCCCTGGCGCCGGGGACGCGGCCCCGCACCGCGCTGTCGGTGGGCCCCCTGCGGCCGTGGTGGCCGCGGACGCAGGAGCGAGCCGGGGCGCCCATGCGTGTCGCCCGCGTGGCCCGCCGTCCCGATGGAGCACCGAAGTCCGTATCGACGCCTGACCGTTCGCCTCCGCGCCCGGCGCAGACGTCGACTCCGTCTGCCTGCCCATCGTGGAGAACTCATGTCTCGTGCGCCCATGTGGCGGGCGATCGTCGCCCTAGGTGTGATCGCCGCCTCGCTCTTCTTCGCTCTCACCCAGTCCGCCCGCCTCGGCCTCGACCTGCGCGGCGGCACCCAGATCGTCCTGGAGACCAAGGACTCACCCGTCGTCGAGGCCGATGCCGAATCGACCCAGCGGGCTCTGGAGGTGCTCCGCCAGCGGGTCGACGCGCTCGGCGTGTCCGAGCCGAGCCTGTACCGGTCCGGACAGCAGCGGATCTTCGTCGAGCTGCCCGGCCTGCAGGACCCGCGCGAGGCCGCTGAAGTCATCGGCCGCACCGCGCAGTTGACCGTCCACCCGGTGCAGGGCGCGACGGACAAACAGGACGAGAACAAGGGCAAGCCGGCCGAGGACGGCTCGCGCACCCTGGCCGACCCCGACCAGAAAGGGGCGTTCCTCAAGCTCGGGCCCACCGCCCTCACCGGCGAGGGCGTCAAGGACGCCGAGGCCGTGCTCGACCAGCAGCAGATGTCGGGCTGGATGGTCGACCTCACCTTCCGCGGGCAGGCAGGCAAGGACTGGGCACGGGTCACCGGGGCGGCGGCCTGTGCCCCGCAGGGCGCCCCCGAGCGGCGCGTCGCCATCGTCCTGGACGGCAAGATCCTCTCGGCGCCCGGCGTCAACGCGGACGTGGCGTGCAAGGTCGGCATCTCCGGCGGCTCCACGCAGATCACCGGCGGCTTCGGCCGGGAAGAGGCGCGCGATCTGGCCGCGCTCGTCAAGGGCGGTGCGCTGCCGGTGCCCGTAGAGGTCGTGGAACAGCGCACCGTCGGCCCCACGCTCGGTGCCGACGCCATCGCCGCCGGCACCCAGGCAGCGATCATCGGGCTCGCCCTGACGGGGCTGTTCATCCTCGTCGTCTACCGGCTGCTCGGCGCCCTGGCCACCATCGCGCTCGCGCTGTACGGGCTGATCTCCTACGCCGCACTGGTCGCCCTGGGCGCGACCCTGACCCTGCCCGGACTCGCCGGTTTCGTCCTGGCGATCGGCATGGCGGTGGACGCGAACGTGCTGGTCTTCGAGCGTGCCCGCGAGGAGTATCTGGCAGTCCGCGCCCTGAAGTCGGCCTCGGCGCGCCTGGACAAGCCGCTGCGCACCGCCTTCGGCAAGACGTGGAGCGCGGTCGTCGACTCGAATGTGACCACGCTGCTCGCGTCCGGGCTGCTCTTCTTCTTCGCCACCGGACCCGTCAAGGGCTTCGGCGTCACGCTCTCCATCGGTGTCCTCGTCTCGATGATCTCGGCCCTGGTCATCACCCGGGTCCTCGCCGACTTCGCGATCCGGCGCCGCTTCGTGCGGGGCCGGCCCGGCCTGACCGGGATCACCTCCACCGGCCGGGTGCGCGCCTGGCTCGCGCACCGCGAACCCCGCCTGGTGCACCACCGGCGCCGCTGGCTCGGCGTCAGCGCGCTGCTGATCGTGGTCGCCGTCGCCGGAATCGGCCTGCGTGGCCTGGACTTCGGGGTGGAGTTCACCGGCGGGCGCCTGGTGCAGTACAGCACCAGCAGGCCCGTGGACGTGGACGCGGCGCGCACGGCGGTCACGGAGGCCGGGTTCCCGCGCGCGTTGGTGCAGGAGTCGGGGGACGGGGACATCTCGGTCCGCACCGGTGAGCTGAGCAACGACCAGCAGCACACGATCAGAACGGCGCTGGCGAAGGAGGGCGGCGAGGTCACCGTCGAGCGGGACGAGCTGATCGGCCCGAGCCTCGGCGACGAACTGCGCCGGAACGCGCTCATCGCGCTCGGCATCGCCGTCGCGGCCCAGCTGATCTACCTCAGCGTGCGGTTCCGGTGGACGTTCGCCGCTGCGGCCGTATCGGCCATGGTGCACGACGTGCTGCTCGTGGTGGGCCTGTTCGCCTGGCTCGGCAAGCCCGTCGACAGCGTCTTCCTGGCGGCCCTGCTCACGATCATCGGGTACTCCGTCAATGACACCGTCGTCGTCTTCGACCGGGTGCGCGAGGCGCGCCGCCGCGATCCGGCGGCGGACCTGGAAACCACCGCGAACAAGGCCGTCATCCAGACGCTGCCGCGCACGGTGAACACCGGTATGGGCGCGCTGTTCATCCTGGCAGCCTTGGCCGTGCTCGGCCGTGACTCCCTCGCGGACTTCTCCCTGGCACTGATCGCCGGCGTGGTGATCGGTATGGCGTCGACGGTGTTCACCGCGGTGCCGATCGCCGTGCAACTCGAGGGCCGCCGACCGGCGCCTCCAGTGCGTCCCAAGCGCAGCGAGGACAGCGGAGCGCGCAGTCCGCTGGAGCGACGCGGGCGGGCGCGGGGTTCAGGCGCTGTGGTGTGAGGGCGCCCTGGGCATGGAGGTCCGCGACCGGGATGATGAGCGAGCTGGACACGGCGATCGCCAGGGGGAGTGACAGCTGATGAGAGCGTGTGTGGTCGGGGCCGGCCCCGGGGGAATCGTCACCGCCAAGGTGCTGCTGGAGAACGGCTTCGACGTCACGGTCTTCGACAAGTACCAGCAGGTCGGCGGGATCTGGTCAGCGCAGGGCTGCTACGACGGGCTGGCCAACCAGTCCGCGCTCCGTATCTTCGAGTTCGCGGACCTGCCCAACCGCCTGCACTTCGCCGGCGCGGTGGACACGCAACGCTACCTGGAGGACTACGCCAAGACCTTCGGTGTACTGGACCGCGTCCGGTCCGGTACCGAGGTGATCTCCATCAGGCCGGTGGAGGGGCCCGGGCGGGCGGGCGCCTCCGGCTGGTCGGTCGACTCCCGGCCCGCCGGGGACAAGGCGGCGGACGTTCATCGCGAGACATTCGACTACGTCGTTGTCGCCAGCGGGGCTCATCATCATCCCCGACTGCCCGAGCTGCCCGGGCGTGAGTCGTTCCGTGGGACCGTGCTGCACTCCAACGAGGTGCGGGCCGGGACATTCGCGGGGCGGCGCGTCGTCGTCGTGGGCGGCGGCAAGTCCGCATTGGACCTGATCACCCGCGCCGCACGCGAGGCGGCCTCGGCCACGATCGTGCAGCGCAAGGTGAACTGGATGATCCCCGAGCGGCTCCTGCTCGGACTGGTCGGCTACAAGTGGATCCTGTTCACCCGGTTCGGCGAGGCGCTCCTGCCCCGCTACCACGATCCGGCCTGCGTCCGCCCGATCGACCGCATCGACGAGCGGGCCAAGCGGGCCCTGTGGTGGCTCATCACCCGCGACATGCTGCTTTCCACCGGGCTGTACCGGCTGCCGAGACATCTGCGGCCCGCTCACGCGCTCCCCTTCCACCTCGCCCACGCGGGAGTGATGCCACGCGGCTACGCGCGGGCCGTCCGCCGCGGCCTGATCGCCCCCAAGGTCAGTGCCGTCGAGGCGTACACCGACAAGGGGCTGCGACTGGCGACCGGCGAGGAAGTGGCGGCGGATGTCATCGTGTTCGCCACCGGGCATCACAAGACCTTCCCGTTCCTGGACTCGAGCGTGCGCGTGCACGATTCCGACGGGAGGCTGCGGCTCTACCGAGGCATCGTGCCACCCGGCGCCGACCGGCTGGGGTTCGTCGGTTTCCGGCAGGTCTTCAACAACATCATGGGCGTGGAACTCACCGCGCACTGGCTGACCCGTCATTTCCGGGCGACGCTGCGCACCACCCCGGGCGAGCAGGGGATGATCGAGGCCATCGACGCTCGCCTGGCCTGGCAGGAGCAGGTACTGCCAGGCTCCGGCGGCTACGACTTCGGCCCCTACGACATCCACTGCGCGGACGAACTCCTGCACGACATGGGGTTGCCATCCCGCCGCGCCGGCAACCTGCTGGCCGAATACCTGCTTCCCGGCGGAGTGGCACACCGCTACGCGGGCCTGACTCGATCGGTCATCGGTACCGGGTGATCGACGGGGTCGAGATCACCGCTTCCTGACTACGCTGGGGGCGTCGGTACGCCGTGGTTCCGGCGCCCCCGCACATGCACGCACGTACGGCAGGAGAACCCGCACATGGCAGACCGCAAGCCCATCGAGTCATGGCTCACCGACATGGACGGTGTGCTCATTCACGAGGGCGTTCCGATCCCCGGTGCCGACGCGTTCCTGAAGAAGCTGCGTGAGTCCGGGAAGCCCTTCCTGGTCCTCACCAACAACTCGATGTACACCCCGCGCGACCTGCACGCCCGGCTGCGCCGCATGGGCCTTGAGGTGCCGATCGAGTCCATCTGGACCTCGGCGCTGGCCACCGCACAGTTCCTGGACGACCAGCGGCCCGGCGGGTCCGCGTACGTCATCGGCGAGGCCGGCCTGACCACCGCGCTGCACGACATCGGCTACATCCTCACCGACCACGAGCCCGATTACGTCGTCCTCGGCGAGACCCGGACTTATTCGTTCGAGGCCATGACCAAGGCCGTACGGCTGATCCTGGGCGGTGCCCGCTTCATCTGCACCAACCCCGACGAGACCGGCCCCTCCACCGAGGGCCCGCTGCCCGCCACCGGCGCCGTCGCCGCGCTGATCACCCAGGCGACCGGAAAGAAGCCGTACTTCGCGGGCAAGCCGAACCCGCTGATGATGCGCACCGGGCTGAACGCGATCGGCGCGCACTCCGAGACCAGCGCGATGATCGGCGACCGCATGGACACGGACGTGCTGGCCGGCATGGAGGCCGGGATGCAGACCTTCCTGGTGCTCACCGGGCTGACACGGCCCGAGCAGGTCGAGGACTTTCCCTACCGGCCGTCGAAGGTCGTCGACTCCATCGCCGACCTCGTCGACCGGGTCTGAAACCCGGTTCCCACGAAATCCAACTCGTACGGAGCAGCGCGGCCCGGCTGAGGATGCGCGGCCGGGCCCCGCGGGGGAGCCTCCTGACTACGGGAGGTTCATGATGGGTCCACTGAAAGTCACTCTCTGTGCGGGCGCGGCGATCTTCGCGGCGCTCACCCCGGCCGCCCACGCGGCGGACGGAGGCGGCCTCTCGGTGACCCCGGCGTCCCCCGCCCCCGGTACCGACATCGCCCTCAGAACCACCGGCTGCTCCACGACCACCGCCACCGCGGCCTCACCGGCCTTCGTCGCCGACGCCCGCCTCACCGGCCCCGGCGGCACGCTCGTCGGGGAGACCCGCGTCAGCTCCTCGGTCAGGGCGGGTACGTACGACGTGCGGGTCAGCTGCGGGGGCGGGCAGACGAGGGGCGCCCTGACCGTCGTAGCGAAAACGCCACTGAAGACACCACCGAAGGCGCAGCCGGACATGCCATCGGAGACGCAGCCGTCGGCCCCGCACCACCCCACCGCCCCCGCCTCCTCACCCGTGGCCCCCGTCCAGGCGGGCGGCGGTGGTGCGGCCCGGCTCGGTGCCGAAGCCGAGGCGGATGCCGAGGCCGACGAGGCAGGGCCCGGTACGGGGCACGCGGTGACCGGGCTGGTGCTGGCGGGTGTCGCCGCGGTCGCCGTGGCGCTGCGCGGCGCCCGCCGGAGCCGCGGAACGGACTGACCGGCGATGTCCGAGCGCTCCTCGGGTACCGGCCGCCTCACGACGGGGCTGGTCTGGGCGGTGCTGCTGCTCGGGCTGTGGCTGTGGGGGCGGGAGGTCACCGACGTACGGCACGGGACAGCCACACCCACCACCGGCGACATGGCGGCGGTCGGCCGCCCGCCGGACGCCGAACTGCCGCCCGCCGCCCGGCCGTTGAAGGCCGCGATGCCGCAGCGCATCGACATCCCCGACCTGGGAGTGCAGGCCCCCGTCGTGGCCCGCGGGCTCGACGCGCACGGCGCCGTCGACGCACCGCCCCTCGACCAGCCCGGAGTGGTCGGCTGGTACGCGGGGGGCGCGAAACCCGGCGCCGCGGGCACCGCGCTCATGGTCGGACACGCCGACACCGAGACCCGCCCCGCCGTCTTCCACAAGATCAGCTCTCTGCAGCCCGGCGCGACGGTCCGCGTCATCCGCGACGACGGCAGGATCGCCGAGTTCACCGTCGACGACATCCAGGTGGTGACCCGCGACCACTTCGACGCCCATCAGGCCTACGGCCCCCATCACACCGGCCGCCCCGAGCTACGGCTGATCACCTGCGGCGGCACCTTCGACCGACAGAGCCGCAGCTATACGGCAAACGTGATCGTGTCGGCGTACCTGACGAGGACAGGCTCCTGACGATTCCGGAGTCACCCGGCCCGGTCGACGGCCCGCTCCCCCTGAAGCCGCCGACCGGGCTGGTCCTCGACCGCGCGCGCTCGGGCTGCGGGAGTAACCCGGTGACCGGCGCGGGAGGCTTGGAAGCCACAGTGGGGGGACGACTGGCCGGGGACTGGGGCCGTCGAGGACGACTGTAGAACGAAAAACGCTGCCCGGCATAGAGCTTGCAGGTGGTGCAGGGGTCTGGGTGGTGCAGGGGTCTACGCGGGCCCACCGACCGTTCCCCCGCTCTCCCCGCCCTCCCCGCGCAACTCCGCGTCATCCGCGACCCGTTCGATGACAGCGCTCGCCACCCGGTCGATCGGAAGCCTGCGCCGGCGCGCGTACTGCCGCAGGGCCGCGAACGCGTCGTCCGCCCCCGTGCCCCAGCGCTCCGCCAGCATCCCCTTCGCCTGCTCGATCCGCACCCGGCTGGACAGGGCCTCCTGCAACTGCCCGGCCAGCGTGCGGTACTGCACATACGCGCGATGGTTCTGCAGTCCTACGGCGGCGGCGTCGGCCAGCGCCTGGGCCAGCGCCAGTTCCGTCTCACCGGCACGCCCGTCGTGCTCGGGGGGCGTCGGCACGAACACATTGAGCGCGCCGAGCAGTGTCTCGCGGCGGCGCAGCGGCACCGCATACGTCGCCATGACGTCGTGCCGCAGCGCCCGCTCGGTGAAGTCCGGCCAGCGGGCGTCGGCGTGGGCGAGCCGGATGGACACCGGCGGCACCGGCTGCCCGGAGCTGTAGCTGTCCAGGCAGGGCCCGCCGCCGTGCTGCGCCTCCAGCAGGTCGAGGGCGACCTCCTGCTGCCGGCTGCTCCCGGCCAGCGACACCGCCCGCCCGCCGTCGATCAGCATGATCCCGGCCGCCCGCGCGGCCAGCAGTTCTACACAGTGGTCCGAGATCACCTGTAAGTAGCGCGTGGCCTCGAAGGCGTCGGTGAGGGTGTCCGCCGCCTCCACGAGAGCCTGAGCGAGCTGTATCTCCCGGCCGGTGTGCTGCATGCCCGCGCACTCCCCTTCGTGTGTCTCTGCGCCCTCCTCTCAGGCGCGCGCCTCCCCAGACCATCGGGGCTGTAACAGCTCTCCGACAAGGCTCGGGCGGCCTCGTGGGCGCCGCGTTACGTATGTCAGGATTGAGACTCGAACGGTGCACCCAAGGGGGGTGGATGTACGGCAACAGGGGGGTGAGGTCTTTGTCGGCCGGAACACGGGCGTCCGCAGTGGTGCTGGGGGCGGCGCTACTGCTCGCGGGGTGCTCTTCCGGGGACGGGGACGGCGGGGAGGAGACCGGCGACGCCGGTGCGAAGATCTCCCAACAGCCCAAGGAGACCGACCCGTTCTGGGTCAACCCGGAGGGAAACGCGGCCACGCAGGTCGCGACGTACGCGAAAGATGGCAAGCAGGACGAGGCCGAGCAGATCCGCAAGATCGCTCAGCAGCCGACGGGCGAGTGGCTCACTCCGGAGAGCGCCGAGCAGGAGGCGCGCGGCTTCACCGAGGCCGCCGAGAAGGCCGACCGCGATGCGCTGCTCGTCGTCTACAACATTCCGCACCGCGACTGCGGCCAGTTCTCCGGCGGCGGCGCCGCGGACGGCAACGCGTACCGGGAGTTCATCGACCAGGTCGCCAAGGGCATCGGCGACCGCTCCGCGACGGTGATCCTCGAACCGGACGCGATCCTGCACCTGGTCGACGGCTGCACCCCGGACGAGTTCCACGAGGAGCGCTACGACCTCCTCAAGGGCGCCGTCGAGAAGCTCAAGGCCAACAAGAACACCAAGGTCTACCTGGACGCCGGCAACGCCGGCTGGGGCCGGCCCGACCAAATCTTCGAACCCCTCCAGTGGGCGGGCATCGACAAGGCCGACGGTTTCTCCGTCAACGTCTCGAACTTCTACACCACCGAGGACTCCATCGCCTACGGCAAGGAGCTCTCCGCGAAGGTCGGCAACAAGCCCTTCATCATCGACACCAGCCGCAACGGCAACGGCCCCTACACCGAGGGCAACCCCGACGAACGCTGGTGCAACCCACCCGGCCGCGCCCTCGGCGAAACCCCCACCACCAAAACGGCGGACCCCCTCGTTGACGCCTACGTCTGGGCCAAGCGCCCCGGCGAATCGGACGGCGAGTGCAAGGGCGGCCCGAAGGCGGGCGAGTGGTGGCCGGAGTACGCACTGAGCCTGGCCAAAGCCAGCAAGTGACCACATGACTAGGGGCGCCTTCCACATAGGAGGGCGCCCCTAGTCATGTGCCGGTTACGGCACCCGCACCCACTGCGCCTTACTCGGCGTCCCCTGATCATCCGTGACGAACAGCATGTACCACCCCGCCTGCACCAGATTCCGATTCTTCGGCACAGTCACCGTGATCTTGTCCCCGGACACCTTGTAGTCCAGCGCGATGGACCGCTGATCGACGTCCGTGACGTGCGTCGACGCGCTGGGCCGCACCAACCGCACCTTCTTGATCGTCGACGCATGCTGCGAGGTGAACGTCCCCGTCCCGCCGCGCTCGATGGTCTTCGGACCGCCGGACAGCGACGGCTGTGCGTCCCGGTACAGATACGGAGGCGTGTAGATCTCGATCCGCTGCTCGAACTTGCCCGGCTTGGTGTTGGCCTTGTCGCTGTACAGCGAGTCGGAGCCGAAGAACATCACCCGGCCGTCGGGCAGCAGAATCGACCCGGAGTGGTAGTTCCGGCCGACCAGCGGGTCGGCGACGCGCCGCATCTCGCCGCTCTCGGCGTCGTACATCCGCGCCTCGAGGATGTTGGAGTCGCCGCGCCCTCGGTAGTCCTCGGAGCCGCCGGAGATCAGCACGGTGTCGTCGGGCAGCACGGACGCCTGCGGATACCGTGTGCCCTTCTCCAGTGACGGCCCGTCCGTGAACGCCGGGTTCGCGTCCTTCAGGTCGATCAGCCGGGTCTTCTCGCTCGACAGCTTGGACTCGCCGACCCCGCCGCCGCCGATCACCATGTACTTCTCGTCCTGCGCGGGCGGCAGCAGCACGCTGTTGGCGGTCTCCAGCATGTTCGCGTCGCTCAGCCCGGGCACCTTGGTGAACTTGTTGGAGTCCAGGTCCCAGACACCGGGGTCGCGCCCCACGTCGTCCGGTCCGTATCCCGCGTTCGCGCCCGAGTAGAAGATCTTGCCGTTCTGCATCAGGAACAGCGCCGGATACGTCGGGAACTGCCGGATCTTCTTCGTGTACGTCCACTTCTTGGTCGCCGGGTCGAAGATCTCGTTCTTGCCGGGGACCAGCTGGCCGATGTCGTCGAGGCCGGAGACGCTGAGGATCCTGCCGTCGCTCAGGGTGGTGAGCGTCGGGTACCAGCGGGCCTCCTTCATCGGGTCGACCTTGATGTACTTCTCGGCGACCGGGTCGAACTCGAAGGCGTCCCGGATGCCCTGGAAGTCCTTCTTGTCGAGCGCGAGCTTCTGCGCGATGCCGTAGGTGTTGCGGGCGGCGGCGCCGGTCAGGCCCTGGACGCGGTAGTTGTCCTGGGTGCCGGTCTCGTACTGCCTGCCCTTCTTCTGCGCCTCGACGTAGATGCGGCCGAGACCGGGGTCGTTGCGCAGGAACGCGCCGGTCGCCGGGTCGAAGACCTTCTTCGCGCGTGGCACGAGCACCGGGTCCTTGGAGACGAACGTCTTGCCGTTCTCCTTGCCGGTGAACTTGGTGCCCGCGGGCAGGGTGATCGGCTTGTCGGGGTTCTCGTTGTGGACGATCATCAGGCCGCCGGCCTTGGTGACGTCACCCTTGAGCTTCTCGTACCGCTTGGTGCCGCCCGCGATCAGCAGATTGCCGTTGGCGAGCTGGGTGTGGCCCGTGCAGAACAGGTCGCTGGGCGTCGGCACCTTCTTGATGGTGCCCTTGACGGGGTCCCAGATCCGGGTGTCGAACTTCTTCGCGTCGAAGTTGTCCTGGTTGTTGCCCGACCCGGCGACGAGCAGCACCTTGCCGGTGCGCAGCAGCGCCGCGTGGATGGTGTTCTGCCGGTACTCCTCCGGGAAATCGACGATCTCCCAGCGACCGTTGTCGGCTTTGTAGTCGGGTCTGTTGATCTGGTACTCGTGATATTTCTCGGTCCCGACGCGGTAGAGCCACGGCCCGTTCATCCCGGCCAGCGCGAGAACCACCGCCGTGCCTATCGCGAGTCGACGGACACGGCGGCGGCCGGCCTGGTCTTTCATTCCTTACGTCCCCCAAGTCCACCAAGGGCGATCTGCATGGTCTGGTCGTTGCCGCCGCCCTGCGGCTGCTGCTGCTGCGCGGCGGCCCAACTCGGCTTCTGCTGCGGGGCGTGGGGCGCCGGCAGCGGCTGCGGCTCGGGCGGGTTGGGCGCGGCGGGCTTCTTCTTCTCCTGCCGCATCATGTGGCGCCAGGCGAAGATGGGCGTGGCCGTGATCAGCAGGGCGAAGCAGGCCCAGATGATCATCGCGGGGTGGGAGTGGCCGTACACGAAGCCCGCGGCGATCGAGCCGGCGAAGATCAGGATGAAGTACCAGTGGTACCGGAAGGTCCCGAACCAGCGGTCCGGGCTGGCCGAGTCGCCCTTGGGCGTGACCACGAACTTGCTCTTCTTGCGGAGCATCGAGTCGATCAGCGCCTTGGCGTAGAGCGGCGCCGACAGCGCGGACATCACCATGCCGGCCACGCCGCCGGAGCCCTCGGGCTCGTGCGGTGAGACGTTGTGGCGGCGGTTCCAGACGTAGAGGCCGATCTGCAGGGCGGAGGCGTTGCCGTAGAGCATCAGCCAGATCGTCGGGTCGATGTTGACACCCGAGGCGCCCAGGCCCAGGAACAGCGCACAACTGATCGCTGCGAGGATCCAGTTCAGGGCCGACATCGGGTAGAAGATGATCATCATTGTGTAGTTGAAGAGCTTGCTCGGCGGCAGCGAGTAGAAGCCCTTCCAGTACTGCTTGAGGATCGTCTCGTACGTCCCGCGCGACCAGCGCATCTGCTGGGTGAAGAAGTCCGTCCAGGCGCTCGGGCCCTCACCGACGGCCAGCACGTCCGGCGTGTAGACCGAGCGCCACTTCTTGCCCGTGACGGGGTTCTTGTGCCGGTGGATCTCGAAGCCGGTCGCCATGTCCTCGGTGATCGAGTCGTACAGCCCGCCGATCTGCTTCAGCGCCCTGATGCGTACGGCGTTGGAGGTGCCCACGAACATCGGCGAGCCGTAGCGGTTGCCGGCGCGCTGGATCAGGGCGTGGAAGAGGAACTGCTGGGACTCGGCGGCCTTGGTGACGAAGTTGTCGTAGTTGCCGTAGACCTGCGGGCCGATGACGAAGCCGACGTCCGGGTCGCGGAAGAAGCCGAGCATCCGCTCCAGGTAGTTGGGCAGCGGCACATGGTCGGTGTCGACGGAGGCGAAGAAGTCGTAGTGGTCGCCGTACGCGTCCAGCCAGGCGTTGTAGTTGCCGTGCTTGGTCTTGGCGCGGTGCGGGCCCTTGGCCTGGTTCCACTTGGCGACGCCCTTGCGGCTGAAGTGGTGCACGCCGAGCCGGGCGCAGACCTCCTTGACCGCCGGGTCGTCGCCCTCGTCGAGCAGCCAGACATGCAGCAGGCCCCGGTGGCGCAGCTTGACGGCCGCCTCCAGGGTCTTCGTCACCATCTCCAGCGGCTCCTTGCCGGGCACGAAGGAGGTCAGGAAGGCGACTCGGGTGCCGGTCTCGGGCACCACCGGGATGGGGTCGCGGGCGACCAGCGTGGCGTGCGCGTTCGACAGCACGTTCATGCAGCGGAAGAACTCGATCAGGCCGATCGAGACGAGCATGACCATGTCGAGGGTGGGCAGGAAGTCGTACGCCGGATAGTCGCGCTCGGTCCAGTGCACGGGCTGGAGCAGCCAGGCGAGCAGCACCAGCGAGAGCAGCGGTGCGGCGGCCAGCATCAGGGCCACTCTGAGCCGGTGCGGCTCCTGTGAGATCAAGGAGCGGTACTGCACTCTGTAGGGCTTGTTCGGATCGGGTTGTGTGAGGGGACCCGCCAGTCGGCTGTAGTGCTCGTAGTCGTACTTCGGCAGCGTCTTCTTTATCCGGCGGAAGGCGCCGGTGCGATGCGACGGGACCCTGAGCTGGGTCGTCTGTGACGGGTCATAGTTCTGCCGGGCGCCCGTCGGCGTCGACGTCATGAATCATCCCCCCACACGCGGATCAGCGCGTGTCTGTCGGTTCCTTACACCTGCTCCGGTCCCCCTCGACCTTCACAGGCGTATCAGTGATGGACCGCTGTCACCACATCTTCCACACCACTAGACATGAAACAGCGACCTTCCGGTTGCATGATGCCCCCCTCGGTATCGCTTCATGAACGGGGCCCCCCTCCCCGCGACAAACCGACAACCGGCTCCTTGCCCCCCAAGTGCCGCGAATCCGCAGCATCGTGAAGAAACAGGGTTCTACGGCGTCCAGCATGATCGCAAGATGGGGGGTAAGGCGAAGGCCCCCCGCCGGAGCGAGGGGCCTAGCTGTCGGTGCGCCGCCAGGGACTCGAACCCCGGACCCGCTGATTAAGAGTCAGCTGCTCTAACCAACTGAGCTAGCGGCGCCTGCTGACCTGCACGACTTTACCGGACCCCGGAGGGTGCTCCGGACCACCGGCGCCCCGCCGGCCGGGGTCCGCCCTGGCCGCCGTACATCATTCGGACCGTCAACATGCGCGTCCGGACGACAGTTGTGAAACTGATCAACATGCACAGACGTGGACATTTCCAGCTGGAGTGTGAGGGGAATCGCATGCCGGCTCCGGCCTTCGAGGAATTCGATCCAACGGGGGATTGCGACTGCGCGGGATGTGTTCACTGGCGGCGGGTCCTGCCGCATTCCGCGACCGGTCACGGAAGCCGTCACCCGGCCGCCCGGCGGGTGCTGGTCGTGGCCGCCGCGGCGCTCGCCGCAGGGCAGGCGGCACCGGCGCTCGCCGCCCCGCACGCGGCCCAGCGGCCGGACCTTCCCCCGGATGACGAGGCCACGAGTCCCCAGGGCGGCCCGGCCCCGCTGCACGGTTCGGCCGGTCGGCCCAGGCCCGCGCCCGGGACCGTGGTGCCCGCGATCACCCGGGCGGAGATCATCAAGCGGGCCAAGAAATGGGTCGAGGCGAAGGTGCCGTACAGCATGAGCCGGTTCTGGTCCGACGGATACCGGCAGGACTGCTCGGGCTTCGTCTCGATGGCCTGGAAGCTGCCCGGCAACGAATGGACGGGCAGCCTCGGCCAGTACGGGGTGCGGGTGTCCAAGGACGATCTGCTGCCCGGCGACATGCTGCTGTTCCACAACCCGGAGAACCCGCAGAACGGCTCACACGTCGTCATCTTCGGCGGCTGGACCGATCACACGCACACCTCCTACATCGCCTACGAGTCCACCCGCCCGCACGCCCGCAAGCAGACCACCCCCTACGCCTACTGGAACAACTCCGACCGCTATCTCGCCTACCGCTACAAGGGGCTCGCGGCAGGCACGGGAACCCCGGGCGCCGAGCCGAGCGCGTCCGCCGCGCGGCCGTACCCGGGAGCGGCCTACTTCGGTCCCGGCGCCCACAACAAGCACGTCGCCGAACTGGGCCGGATGCTCGCCGCCCGCGGCGCCGGCCGGTTCTACGCCTCGGGTCCCGGCCCCCGCTGGACGGACGCCGACCGCAGGGCGACCCGGGCCTTCCAGCGTGCCCAGGGCTGGACCGGCGACGACGCGGACGGGCTGCCGGGGCCGCGGACCTGGGCGCTGCTGGTCACCGGCAAGGGCAAGGACATCACCACGGAGGCCGCCGCACCGGCCGCGCCCGCCTCGCACGGGGTGCCCGGCTATCCGGGGCGGGCCATGTTCCGGCCGGGCGCGGCCAACGAGTACGTCACCCAGCTCCGCCGGCAGCTGGTGAGGAAGGGATTCGGCACGCACTACACGACCGGTCAGGGTCCCCGCTGGAGCGAGGCGGACCGGCGCGGCGTCGAGGCCTTCCAGCGCTCCCAGGGCTGGCGGGGCGGCGCGGCGGACGGCTATCCGGGGCCGGAGACCTGGCGGCGGCTGTTCGCGCTGCATCTTCCCGGGGGCTGAGACATTGGCGACTACCGCCGCGGGCCCCCGGACCCCCAGCAGAGAAGCAGGGCAGCGGGGTGACCGGCGCGGACGTAGCGCGGCGAACCCGAGTCACCCGAGGCCCGGCATCCCACCGTTCTGAGCATCGACGCATCTGACGCATCTGGCGCGGAGGCTGGAGGCACCCGATGACCACGACCACGTCCCACACGCCCGAGTCCGACGGCCCCGCCGAGAGCGCGCCCCGGCCCGCCCGGCTGATCCAGAACGAGGCGACCACCGAGATCCCCGTCCATCTGCTGTTCCGCGACGACGCCAACCCGGTGTCCGTCCCCCTCAAGCCCGCCGTCGTGGGCCGGCGTCACGGGACGGGCGAGCAGCCGCGGCTGCGCCGTCCTGTCCCGGCGAAGGCTCGCCCTGTGCCGGAGGTGGACCCCGCCCTGGCCGAGCGCCCGGCACGCGTGCTGCCCGGTGTGGTGGGAGTGCTCGCCGGGGGGACCGGGGTGGCCGGAACTCTCCTCACCTCTTGGTGGGCGGGCGCGTTGCCGGCCCCGGTCCTTGCCGAGCTGGGTCTGCCGGGGACCGGCGGGGCCGGGCTCGGGCCCGCGCAGTGGGCGGCGTACGCCGGCGCCGTTTCCCTGGGGCTGTTCGGGTTCGGCGGGCTGGCCCGGGGGCGGACCGGGCGGGCGTGGGTGCTCGGGCTGTTCGGGCGCTACCGGGGGACCGTGCGGCGGACCGGGCTGATGTGGGTCAACCCGCTGCTGCTGCGCCGCCGGGTCGACGTACGGCTGCGGCACTGGCGCAGCGAGCCGATGCCCGCGGCCGAGGGCAGCGGGGTCTCGCTGCGGGTCGTCGTCCTCGTGGTGTGGCGGGTGCGCGACACCGCGCGGGCCACGCTGGGCGTCGAGGACCACGAGACCTATCTGCGTGAGTGCGTGGAGGCGGCGCTCGCCCGGGTGCCGGTGGAGATGCCGGGCGGCGTGCGGCCGTCGATGGACGTGGCCACCGACGCGCTGACCCGGCTGGTCGCGGCGGACGCGACGCCGGTCGGCCTGGAGGTGTTCTCGGTGCGTCCGGTGCGTGTCGAGTACGCCCCCGAGGTCGCCGCCGCCATGCACCGCCGCCGGATCGCCGCGCTGGACGCCCAGCACCGGGCGAGCATGCTGACGTCGGTCGTGGACTCGGTGGAGGACACGGTGACACGGCTGACGATGCGGGGGCTGGTGGACCTCGACGACTACGAACGCAAGGTGCTGGTGAAGGACTTGACGGTGGCGTTCTGTTCCGGACGGACAGAAACAGGGCCCTGAACCATGTCCGGAATGAGTTCCTCGATTGGTATGGACATGTTCAAGTAACCGCAATAATCTGAACCTTGGTCTAGACCTGCAAGCTCACTGAACTTCCCCCACGTTCTCCAGGAGCGGCAGCATGCGCACCAAGACCAAGTTGTCCGCCGTCGCGGTGGGCCTCGCCACGACCGGAGCCCTTGTGCTCTCCTCCGGCGGCGCCAGCGGCCACGGCTACACCGACCTCCCCATCAGCAGGCAGAAGCTCTGCCAGAACGGCACCGTGACCAACTGCGGCTCCATCCAGTGGGAGCCGCAGAGCGTCGAGGGCCCCAAGGGCTTCCCGGCCTCCGGCCCGGCGGACGGGCAGATATGCAACGCGGGGCTGGGCCAGTTCGCCCAGCTCAGCGCACCGAAGACGCCCTCCGGCGCCGCCTGGCCGACCACCAGGGTGACGGGCGGTCAGAGCTACACGTTCCGCTGGCAGTTCACCGCCATGCACGCCACGACCGACTTCAAGTACTACGTCACCAAGCCGGGCTGGAACCAGAACCACAACCTGGCCCGCTCGGACCTCAACCTCACCCCGTTCTTCACCGTCCCCTACAACGGCCAGCGCCCGCCGCAGACCCTCTCCCACAGCGGCACGCTGCCCTCCGGCCTGAGCGGCCACCACGTCATCCTCGCCGTGTGGACGATCGCGGACACGAGCAACGCGTTCTACGCCTGCTCCGACGTCACGTTCTGAGCATCCCTTGAGTCAATCCGCCACCCCCCGCGGGTAGGTTTCCCGCACGCCGATCAAGACCGTTCCGGCGTGCGGGAAGCCGTACCTGACCTCGGGGGATCTCATGGAAGCGCTGTTCTACGTCATACCGCTGCTCATGATCGGCCTGGCGGTCTACGCCGCGACGAGGCTGATGCGGCGCGCCCGCGACATCCGCGGCGCCTGGAACAACGGACTCACGGCCGAGGCACGGTGTCTGCGGGCGTTCACGACGACTAGCAATGACTCCACGACGCAGCACCACGTCTACGAGTTCACCACGCGCGACGGGCGTTACATCCGGTTCGAGGAGCAGTACGGCCCGGCGACGACCGTGGAAGGCGACATCGTCACCGTGCACTACCTGCCGGAGCGCCCCGAGCGCGCCACGGCCCACGCTCCCTCGCCCGGAAAGCTCGCGGCGGGCTCGGGCTGCGTGCTGCTGTTCTTCGGCGTCTTCATCGCCTTCTGTATCGCGTTCATGGTCATCGTCCACGCGTTCTTCTCGGCGGCGGAAGGCTTCGGGTTCTAGGTTCCTGGGGCGCTTCCGGGTCCTCCTGGGGCTCCACATCTGACGGTACGTCAATTACCGTGCGCGCCCATGGAATCCAGTGCGCGTACGGTCGCGGAACTCGTCGCCGCGGGGTGGGGCGACCACCGCCCGGGGTTGTGGTGCGAGGAACGGACGTTCAGCCACCACGAGATGGCGGCCGGAGCGGCGGCCCGTGCCGCGCTGCTGGCCGATCTGCTGCCGCCGGACGCCGAGCCGCACATCGGGGTGCTGCTCGACAACACCCCCGAGTACCCGCTGTGGTTGGGCGCCGCCGCTCTCGCCGGTGCGGCCGTCGCCGGGATCAATCCCACCCGCCGCGGCCCCGAACTCGCCCGCGACATCCTGCACACCGACTGCCGGATCGTCCTCACCGACCGCACCCGCCTCCCGCTCCTCACCGGCCTCGACCTGCCCGGCGTACGCCTGCTGTGCACCGACACCCAGGAGTACGACGACCTGCTCGCGCCCTACGCCGACGCCCGCCCGGACGCCACCCGGGCCACCCCGTCCCACCGTCTCCTGCTCTACTTCACCTCCGGCTCGACCGGCGCCCCCAAGGCCGCCGTCTGCACCCAGGGCCGCCTTGCCGCCGCCGGGCACTCCCTCGCCGGCCACTTCGGGGTGGGCCGGGACGACGTGCACTACATCTGCATGCCGATGTTCCACGGCAACGCGGTGATCGCCGACTGGGCGCCCGCACTGGCGGCCGGGGCGGGGGTGGCGCTGCGGCGGCGGTTCTCGGCGTCGGGGTTCCTGACGGACGTACGGCGGTACGGGGCGACGTACTTCACGTATGTCGGGCGGGCCGTGCAGTACATCCTCGCCACCGAGGAACGGCGCGACGACCGCGACAATCCGCTGCGGCTCGGCTTCGGCACGGAGGCGGGGGCGGTGGACGCGGCGGCGTTCGAGCGGCGGTTCGGGGTGCGGCTGGTGGAGGGGTACGGGTCGTCGGAGGGCGGGGCGGCGGTGCAGTGGACGCCGGGGACGCCGGCGGGGGCGGTCGGGCCCGCGACGCCCGGGCTGGTCGTACTCGATCCGGAGACGAGGCAGGAGTGCCCGGCGGCTCTCTTCGACTCCACGGGGCGGCTGCTCAACGGGGAGGAGGCGATCGGCGAGCTGGTGAACCGGGGGCCGAATCCCTTCGAGGGCTACTGGCGCAACCCGGAGGCGGACGCGGCACGGCTGCGGGACGGCGCGTACTGGACCGGCGACCTCTTCTGCCGGGACGCCGACGGGTTCCTGTACTTCGCCGGGCGCGCGGACGACCGGATTCGCGTCGACAGTGAGAATCTCGCCGCCGCGATGATCGAGAACATCCTCGCCCGGTACGAGGGCGCGGATGCCGTCGCCGTGTACGCGGTGCCGGACCCGGTGACCGGGGACCAGGTGATGGCGGCGATCTCCGGGACCTTCGATCCGGAGGGCTTCGTGCGCTTTCTGGCGGCCCAGCCCGACCTCGGGACCAAGATGGCGCCCCGGTTCGTACGGGTCGTGCAGCGAATGCCGGTCACGGCGACGAACAAGATCCACCGGGCGCGGCTGCGGAAGGAAGGGATCCGGTGCGCTGATCCTGTGTGGTGGCGACCGGCGGGGGAGGACGTGTACCGGAGGCTGACGCCCGCGGACATCGAAGAAGGGCCCCTCGCTCCCACGAGAGGCCCGGCTTCAGGGGGTGTGGGTGGCGGAGCCCCCACAACGCGCGGCGCAGCCGCGCAGTAACGACGATGGCGAGGCCGGTTCGCGCTTTCCGCGAACACGCCTCGCCATCGACAACGTGCGCCGCCAGGGACTCGAACCCCGGACCCGCTGATTAAGAGTCAGCTGCTCTAACCAACTGAGCTAGCGGCGCATGACCCTCGCCGGCCGCGCGTGATGTGCTTCGCGCGGCGGCGGTACGGAAAATATTACCCGGTTCTCAGGGGTGCTCCTGACCAATGCCGGGCGACCCTCAGATGGCCAGCGAGAGCAGCACCGGCGCGGCGTTGCGGTTCAGCGCGTCGGCCGCCTGCTTGAGCCGGTGTGCGTGCTCGACCGGGAGGGAGAGGGCGAGGCAGCCCACGGAGGAGCCGGCCGTGATCGGGACGGCGGCGCAGACCGTGCCGATCGCATACTCCTGGAGGTCGAGGTGGGGCACGGTCGGCGGCTGGGCCTCCAGGCGGGAGAGCAGCAGCTTGTCGCTGGTGATGGTGCGCGAGGTGAGCCGGGCCATCTTGTGTCGGGAGAGATGGTCCCGGCGGCCGTTGTGGTCGAGCTGGCCGAGCAGGCTCTTGCCGATCGCGGTGGCGTGGGCGGAGTAGCGGAAGTCCACCCACTCGTTCACCGCGGGAGTGGTGGGGCCGTCGGCGTACTGCGTGACGTTGATCTCGCCGTCGACGTACCGGCTGATGTAGACCGCCGCGCCCACCGAGTCGCGCAGCCGGTCGAGGGTGCCCTGGAGCTTCTCGCGCAGGGCCTCCTCGCGGCCGTGCGTGGAGGTGAGGCGGGTGAGGGCGGCACCGGTGACATAGGCGCCGTCGGTGCCCTGCTCGACGTACCCCTCACGGCGCAGCATCCGCAGCAGCACGGTCAGCCGCTCGGCGCCGAGGCCGGTGTGCCGGGCGAGCTCGGCGTCGGTGACTCCGGCGGAGTGCCGCGCCACCGTCTCCAGGACGCGCAGGGCGTCCTGGGCCGAGTGGTACGGCGCGGTCGGCTCGTTCATCAGCGCCACGGTTTCCCCCTGCGCTCGCTCTTGGCTCGCTCTTGGGCCGCAATCCGGTCAGCGGATCCTCTCCACGATAGCCGCCAAGAGGCTTGTAGTGAGCGGTTGTTGACGAGATTCCGGCCCTCTCAGCAGGGGGACTGACACTCTGGCATATGCCAGAGGAAAGGGCTGCCGTTTGCGTACCGGCAGCCCGTCCGCCTTCACCTCCTGCAATCAGAGAACCGCGCTGAGGAATTCCCGCGTTCGGTCCTGCTCCGGGTCGCTGAAGATTTTCTCCGGCGGCCCGGCCTCGATGACCCGGCCGGAATCGAACATCAGGACCTGGTCGGAGATGTCGCGGGCGAAATTCATCTCGTGGGTCACACAGAGCATCGTGATGTCCGTGGAACGGGCGATGTCCCGGAGGACGTCGAGGACACCGGCGACCAGCTCCGGGTCGAGCGCGGACGTCACCTCGTCGAGCAGCAGCACCTGCGGCCGCATCGCCAGCGCCCGCGCGATCGCGACGCGCTGCTGCTGGCCGCCGGAGAGCTGGGAGGGGTGCGCGTCGCACTTGTCGCTGAGCCCCACCAGGTCCAGCAGCCCGCGCGCCCGCTCGTCCGCCTCGTCCTTGGACATGCCGAGCACGGTGACCGGGGCCTCGGTGATGTTCCTCAGCACCGTCATGTTCGGGAACAGGTTGAACTGCTGGAAGACCATCCCGATCTTCTTGCGGACCTCGCGGACCTGCTTCTCCGGCGCGGGGAACAACTGCTCCCCGTCCACGGTGATGGTGCCCTCGTCGGGCTTGGTCAGCGTCATCAGCAGCCGCAGGATCGTGGTCTTGCCGGAGCCGGACGGGCCGATCAGGGTGACGTGCTTGCCCGCGCTCACGGAGAAGTCGAGATGGTCGAGGACCGTGTTCTCGCCGAACCGCTTGGTCACGTTCTCCAGGCGGATCAGTTCGGACGAGGAGGCGGGCACGTCGGTCGGGTTCTTTTCGGTGTCAACGGACAAGGCGTCGCTCCAGGGTGCGCAGCAGGACGGAGGCGAGATAGGAGATGAGGATGAAGGCCACGCCGATCACGGTCAGCGGCTCGGTGAAGCGGAAGGTCTGCTGGGAGAACAGCCGTGCCTCGCCCATCATGTCCAGCACGGTGATGGCCATCAGCATCGGCGTGTCCTTCAGCATCGCGATCACGTAGTTGCCGAGCGCCGGCACGACCCGGCGGATGGCCTGCGGCAGGATCACCACGGTCCACGTCCGCCTGAGCGGCAGGTTCAGCGCGGTCGCCGCCTCCCACTGGCCGACGGGCACCGCTTCGATACCGGCCCGGTAGACCTGCATCGTGTACGTCGAGTAGTGCAGGCCGATCGCGAAGACGCCGGTGGTCAGCGCGGAGAAGGTGATGTTCCACTCGGGCAGCACGTAGAAGAGGAAGAACAGCTGCACCAGCAGCGGGGTGTTGCGCACGAACTCCGTGACGACCCCGACCGGCCAGGTCACCCAGCGCGAGGGCACGCGCATCAGCAGCGCCCACACCAGGCCCAGCGCGAACGAGATCAGCGAGCCGAGCACCAGCGCCTGCAGGGTGACCAGCAGGCCGTCCCAGAAGTGCGGCATGAAGTCGCCTACGGCATTCCAGTCCCAGTTCATGCTGCCCCAGCCCCACTTCCTATACCGGTTGTCTGGGCGCGCTTCAGCTCGTCATCGGGGGAGAGGCCACGCTTCGGTTCCTTGCCGACCCCGGCCTTCAACTTCTTCTCCAGTCCGCGCATCACACGCGTCAGCAGGAAGGCGATCACGAAGTAGATCAGCAGGATGTACGTGTAGATCTCCGCGCTCTCCTGCAGGGCGAGCCGCACCAGGCTGCCGCTGAACGCCAGATCGCCCATGCCCATGATCGACACCAGCGCGGTGCCCTTGAGCAGCTCGATCAGCAGATTGGAGAACGGCGGGATCATCTCCGGCACCGCCTGCGGCAGCAGGATCAGCCGCATCCGCTGCCAGGGCGTGAAGCTGAGCGCGATCCCACCCTCCTTCTGCGCCGGGTCGACGGCGGCCAGCGCGCCGCGGACGATCTCGGAGCCGTACGCCCCGTAGGTCAGTCCCAGCGCCAGCGTGCCCGCCCACATCGGCACCAGCTGCCAGCCGAAGGCGGGCGGCAGTACGAAGTACACCCAGAAGATCATGACCAGCGCCGAGGTCCCGCGGAACACCTCGGTGTAGAAGCCCGCGAGGAAGCGGACGATCCGCGACCGGTGGACGCGGGCGGTGCCGACGATGAACGACACGGCCGCCGCGAGCAGCGCGCTGAAGACGAGCAGCTGGATCGTGACCCAGAGGCCCTTGAGTACCAGTTCCCACAGTCCCGAGGTCATCCGCCGCACAGCTCCTTCGCGGTGAGGTCGGTCATCTCCGCCTGGGTGAAGCCGAAGGGCCGGAGGATGCGGAGCAGCTCCCCGCTCTTCTTGAGCTTCCGCAGTTCCACATTGAAGGCGTCGCGGAGGTTGGTCTCCGTCGGGCGGAACGCGAAGGCGCCCCCGTCGACATGCGGCTTGCCGCCGACGATCGGCTTGAACGGCTCGGTCGACTCGGCCTTGGCGGACTTCTTCACCACCTCGCGAGTGGTGAGCGCGGTCCCGGCGAAGACGTCGACGCGCCCCGCCTCCACCGCGTTCAGCCCGGCGACCTGATCCTGGACGATCATGATGTCGCTCTCCTTGTACCCCGCCTCGACGGCGTACTGGATCTCCGCGTAACCGGTCCCGGTCGCGAACTTCGCCTTCTTCTCGACGACGTCCTTGTAGTTGTGCAGCCCCTTCGGATTCCCCTTGCGCACGATGAAGGCATCGAGCATCTGGTAGTCCGGATCGGCGAAGATCACCTCCGCGCAGCGCTCGGGATTGACGTACATCCCCGCCGCCACGACGTCGAACTGCTGCACATTCAGCCCCGGAATCAGCGACCCGAACTCCGTCGGCACGGCCTGCACGCTGTCCACGCCGAGCCGTTTGAAGATCACCTTCGCCAACTCCGGTGCCTCACCGGTGAGTTCGCCGTTCGTATCGATGTATCCGAACGGGATCTCGCCCGCGATCCCGAGCCGCACGACACCCTGCGCCTTCAGCCGGTCGAGGAGATCACCGCCCTCCGTGGACGAAGCCGAGGCCACACGTGAGCAGCCCGCGGCGCCCAGCGCGCCGACCGCCGCCACCCCCGCGAGCAGCGACCGGCGCGTGGGCCCGGACATACGCGTGGGCCCGGACATATCTGAGCCATGTTCCAGTGATGGAGCCATGGCGGCGCAGCTACCCGACCTCATGCGAGTTATGCGGGCCGATTTGAGCCCCGTTCCTGGCCACGCCCTCTTGACCGGCGGGGCACCATGGACTGCATGGCTGATCGCTACATCGAAGTATCGCTGGTCAAGCGCGGAATCACCTGCCGGGCCCGGCTGCTCGACGACCGCGCACCGATCACCTGCGCCGCCGTCTGGGATTCCCTGCCGCTTTCCGGCGACGTCTACCACGCGAAATACGCACGCAATGAGATCTACGCCCTTTTCGCACCGTTCGCGGACGCGGAGCCGCCTCTGGAGAATCCGACGGTGACCCCCATCCCGGGGGACCTCTGCTACTTCTCCTTCGCCGGGGCGGAACTGGGCACGAAGGCGTACGGCTACGACCGCGAGGTCCGCCCCGGCACGACCCTCGTCGACCTGGCCCTCTTCTACGAACGCAACAACCTGCTGCTCAACGCCGACGTGGGGTGGGTGCCGGGGATCGTGTGGGGGACGGTGGTCGAGGGCCTCACGGAAATGGCGGAGGGCTGCAACGACCTGTGGCGGACGGGGGCGGCGGGGGAGAGCCTCAGCTTCCGGAGGGCGTGACGTGCCTTGCCGCAGGGTTGGCCCGGCCCTCCCGGGGAGAGGGGAGGGTCGGGCCGAGGTGGCGGGTCAGGTGTTGGGGCAGGTGTCGCGGTACTGGCTGATCGCCGTGCTCGGGGTGGGTGCCGGGCAGAGGAACTGGTCGTAGCGGGTGTCGTTGTCGACGAAGCGCTTCAGCCAGGACAGCGCGTACTTGGCGGTGGTGACGTTCTCGCTGACGGGCGCGAAATGGCTGCCGTTCAGCATTTCCAGGTACGCCTTCTCGGGCGCGCCCGTCATGGACGTGTACATCGGGATCGACATGGAGGCGACCGGGGCGATGGTGTCGGACTGGCCTCCGATGATCATCGTAGGCACACTGACGTTCTCCCAGGTGGTGTCGGATTCCCAGGGCGCCAGCGGAATCGCCGCCTGCAGGGACGACCGGTTCTGCGCCGCCCACAGCGAGCCCCCGCCGCCCATCGAATGCCCCATGACCGCGAGGCGGCTGGGGTCGACGCGATCGCGGACCGGACTCCTCGTGGTCAGATGGTCCAGCGCGGCGAGCAGTTGGCTGCCGCGGCTCTGCGGCTGGTCGAACAGCCCGTTGGAGTCCAGGGTGAAGACGACGAAGCCCTGCGAGGCCAGGCGGGGGCCCAGCCACTGGACCACGGACTGGGGCGAGACGAAACCGGGAATGACCGCGACCGCTCCGAACGTGCCCTGACTGGTGTCGGTCGGGTAGTAGATCGTGCCGCCGTTGAAGCCGGTGCCGCTGCCGGACTCCACCGTGACCTGGCCGATGGCGAACGGACCGCGGGCGGCGATGACGCTGGCCTGCGTGGGGGCGGGGCCGCGCTCGTAGGGGTTCTGTGCCGCCTCGGCCGGGGCGTTGACGCCCAGCAACACGGTCAGGGACACACCGGTGAGCAGTACTCCTAACCTTTTTCTCAGCGCTGGTTTCACGGAGAGTCCTCTCGTGAGTGTGGGGGTGTGGGGGTTTCGAGAGGACATCGTGGAATCAGGGAGACCGGCGTGCTGCATGTGACGCCGGGCAATTCGCGGCCTTGTTTGTCGGTCTCCGACAAGGTTGGCGCGGCACCGACAAAACGATCAACTCACCTTGTCACGCAGGTGAGTTGACCGGGTGAACGATGTGCCGGGACCATCCGGGGGGACGGAAGAGGATGCTTGTGACTGTCATCGACCCACCGTTGGCGAAGTCGCTGTCGGACATGCTCCGGCCGCACCTCCCGGACGCCGTCGAGGAGATCGAGCGCGAGGTCCGGGTGCATGTTCACGAGGGCGGTCCGCCCGTGGACGCCGACTACCGCAGAGCCGTCCGTCAGGTCATCGACGAAACCGTCGCCCACTTCGTCGACTCACTCGGCCGGCACGCCACGGACTCCACCCGACTGACCGAGCTTTACAGCCAGTTGGGGGCCGAGGCGGCCCGTCGCGGCTACAGCCTCGACCGGCTGCAGACCGCGCTCAGGCTGAGCGGGCAGGTCGCCTGCCGCCGGTTCATCAAGGACGCCTACCGGTTCTCCTGGCCCAAGGAGACCCTCTCCTCGCTCACCGACGGCCTCTTCGGGCTCCTCGCCCAGGCGGCCGACGCAGGCGCCCAGGGGTACGCGCGTCAGCAGGGTCAGCTGGCCACCGACCGGGAGCGTCGGCGCCGGCGACTGCGTGATCTGCTGGTCCGCGAGCCGCCGCCCGACCCCGACCTGATCCACGAGCAGGCCAGGGCGGCCGACTGGAGGGTGCCCGGCACGGTCGCGGCCGTCGCCCTGCTCTCCGCCGCCCGGCCGCCGAGCCGCATCCTGCCCCCCGATGTGCTCGCCGACTGGGACGCGTCGTATCTGATCGTCCCCGACCCCGACTCGGCAGGGCGGGATTGGCTGCCCACCCTGCTGGTCCCGCTGGGTGCCGCCGCCATCGGGCCGACGGTGCCGGCCGAGCGCACCGCCGTCTCGCTCCGCTGGGCCCGGCACACCAGCGCCCTCATGGAGCGCGGCGTGCTGCCGTCCGACCGGCCGCAGCGGGCGGCCGACCACACCGCGCTGCTGGCCGCCGCCATGGTCGAGGACCTCATCGACACCACCTCGGCCGTGTTCCTGGCCCCGATCCTCGCCCTGCCGCCGCGCCGCCGGGTGCCGCTGCTGACCACGCTCCTCACCTATCTCCAGTGCGGTGACAACGCCGTGATCACGAGCGCCCGGCTCCAGGTCCACGAACAGACCGTCCGCTACCGGCTGCGCCGGATAGCGGAACTGACCGGAAGCCGGGTCTACGATCCCGCCGACCGACTCGACCTCATGATCACCCTGACCTGGCTGCTGCACACCGACGGCATCACCGCCGCACCCGGCATCACGGCCGCACCCGGCAGCCCCGCCGTCACGCCTGCACGATCGGCTCCCTCGTGAACAGAGAACCCAGCACCGGCGCGTTCACCCGCCGGTCCGTCAGCCGCAGGGCCTCCCAGACCGTGACCTGATTCGCGGTGAGGACCGGCTTGCCCAGTTCCTTCTCCAGGGCGGGGAGATGGGAGGCGGTGTGGAGGGCGGTGTCCGGGAGGAGGACCGCTTCCGCGTCCGTGTGGTCCGCCTCGCGCGCCAGCGTCAGGACCTCTTCCTCACCCCACGTGCCGACCTCGGCCGCCGTGATGATGCCGGAGCCGCGGACGGAGAGCACCTCAGCGCCGCCCGCCCGCAGGAACTCAGCGAACAGGTCCGCCACGTCCGACGGATACGTCGCGCCGACCGCGACCCGCCGCACGTCCAGCTCCCGCACCGCGTGCACGAAGGCGAAGGACGTCGAGGAAGCGGGCATGCCGGCCGCGAGCGCGAGGCTGCGGACCTGGTCATGGGCGCCCTCCCAGCCGTAGACGAAGCTGCCGCTGGTGCAGGCCCACACCACCGCCTCGGCGCCGGTCAGGCGGAGGTCCTCGACGCCCGCCGCGAGTCGTTCCGCCGAGCCCATCCCGAGCAGCGCGTCGACACGGTGGGCGTCCTCGCCGATGTCCGTGTGGATCACGTCGAGCCGGATGTCGCTGCCCAGGAGCAGCTCGATGCGTGGATAGTCGTCCTCGGCGGAGTGGCCCGGGTAGAGGAATCCGAGTGCTGTCATGTCCACCCTTCCTGCTGCTGCTCTTCCTCCGGCAGTGCGGGGCCGGAACCCTCCGGCAGTACGGCGCCGGAACTCTCCGGCACCACGGGGCCGATCCGCGCGGCCGGATCGATCAGCCGCTGATACGGCCCCACCGCTCGGGTACCCAGTCGGCGCAGTGCCGCCCACATCGTCACCTGGTTGGCCGACAGGACCGGCAGGCGCAGTTCCGCCTCGAGTTGGGGGATGACGTCGTACGTGGGCAGGTTGGTGCAGCTGATGAACAGGGCGTCCGCCCCGCCCCGGCTCACCGCCTGCCGCGCCATGTCCGCCACGTTCCGGTACGGCACCTTCCAGATGTGCCGCGTCAGGCCCATGAACGCGCAGCCCGTGACCGTGACGCCCGCCTCCGCCACGTACTCCTCCAGCGAGCGGGTCACCGACACCGTGTACGGCGTCACCAGCGCCACCCTCCGCGCGCCCAGCGAGGCCAGCGCCTCCAGCAGCGCGCCGGACGTCGTGAGGGACGGCACGGCGCCCTCGCGGGTCATCGCCTCGCACATCGCGCGTTCGCCCGCGACGCCGCCGACGAAGCTGCCGGAGGTGCAGGCGTAGGCGACGACCTCGGGCGTGACGGCGTTCAGGGTGCGCACGGCGTCGCCGAGCGTCTCGTGCTCGCTGACCAGCCGGGCCAGGTCGAGGCTGACCTCCACGGGCACGAACGGCGTGCGCGTGAGGTGGAGGGAGACGTCGTCGGGCACCCAGCGCCACAGCTCGCGATCCAGCGCGAAGTCGAAGGGGGCCACTACACCGACACCGCGCTGAAGGCGCGGTCCGCCCAGAAAGGAGACATCCATGGCAGGCACCGGCCTCACATGAGGAACGAGAGGGCAGCGGACCCAACGCCCGCCCATGTTGACGAAGGTAGGTTCGGGTGCGAGCGTGGTCAATCCTCGCATGTCGCCCGCAGGTCAACGTGTCGTTACCGGCACATCACCGCCCACGTCAGACGACTGTCATCGCCGAGAAATCGTTGAGAAAACGCCGAGAAACGGCCCTCGAATGACCTCACCCCCGTCCGCCCCCACCCTCCTCGTCCTCGACGCCGAGCCGCCGCCCCGCCTCGGCCGCCTCACCGGCCGCGCGCGCATCGAACACGCGGCCCCCTCGACCCTCGCCGAGCGCCTCCCGCACGCCGATGTGCTCCTGGTCTGGGACTTCACCTCGCACGCCGTGCGCGAGGCCTGGCCGGGCGAGGGACCGCGCCCGCGCTGGGTGCACACGGCGAGCGCGGGCGTGGACCATCTGATGTGCCCGGAGCTGGCCGACTCCGACACGGTGGTCACCAACGCACGCGGCATCTTCGACCAGCCCATCGCCGAGTACGTCGCCGCGCTCGTCCTCGCGATGGCCAAGGATCTGCCGCGGACGTGGGAGCTCCAGCGCGCCCGGGAGTGGCGCCACCGCGAGTCGCAGCGGGTCGCGGGCACACGCGCGTGCGTCGTCGGTTCGGGCCCGATCGGGCGGACGATCGCCCGTACCCTCAAGGCCCTCGAAGTGACGACCGCGCTCGTCGGACGCACCTCGCGCACCGGCGTCCACGGCCCCGAGGACCTCGACCGGCTGATGGCGCGCGCCGACTGGGTGATCGCCGCCGCGCCGCTCACCGAGCAGACGCACGGCATGTTCGACGCCCGCCGCTTCGGCATGATGCAGCCCTCCGCACGCTTCATCAACGTCGGCCGCGGCCAGCTGGTCGTCGAGGACGCGCTCGCCGAGGCGCTGGCCAAGCGGTGGATCGCGGGCGCAGCCCTGGACGTCTTCGAGCACGAACCCCTCACCCCCGACAGCCCGTTGTGGCAGTTGCCCGGCCTGATCGTGTCCCCGCACATGAGCGGCGACACGATCGGCTGGCGGGACGAACTCGGTCGGCAGTTCCTGGAGTTGTACGAACGCTGGGAGGCGGGCAGATCACTGCTGAACGTGGTCGACAAGAAGCGCGGGTACGTACCCGGACGCTGACGTCCCTGGAGGATGCTGCATGTCGGAGCTCACCGAGCTGACCGCCGTACAACTCGTCAACGGCTTCCGAAAGGGCGAGTTCAGCCCCGTCGAGGCGACCCGCGCGGCCCTGGAACGCGCCGAGCAACTGCAGCCGGTCGTCAACGCGTTCGTACGTCTCGACCCCGAGGACGCGCTCGCGCGGGCCGCCGAGTCGGAGCGGCGGTGGCGGCGCGGGGAGCCGGCCGGGCTGGTGGACGGGGTGCCGGTGACGGTGAAGGACATCCTGCTGATGCGGGGCGGGCCGACGCTCAAGGGCTCCAAGGCCATTGACCCGAACGGCCGTTGGGACGAGGACGCCCCCTCCGTCGCCCGGCTGCGCGAGCACGGCGCCGTGTTCCTCGGGAAGACCACGACGCCCGAGTTCGGCTGGAAGGGCGTCACGGACTCACCGCTGTCCGGGGTGACCCGAAACCCCCACGACACCTCACGCACCGCGGGCGGTTCGAGCGGCGGAAGCGCGGCGGCCGTGGCGCTGGGCGCGGGGCCGTTGTCGCTCGGCACGGACGGCGGCGGCAGTGTCCGCATCCCGGCCGCCTTCTGCGGGATCTTCGCGCTGAAGCCGACGTACGGACGGGTGCCGCTGTATCCCGCGAGCGCCTTCGGCACGCTGGCGCACGTCGGGCCGATGACGCGGGACGCGGCGGACGCGGCGCTGCTGATGGACGTGATCGGCGGTCCCGACGCCCGGGACTGGTCGGCGCTCGCACCGGCCACCTCCTTCGTCCAGGCCCTCGCGGGCGGCGTCCGCGGGCTGCGGGTCGCCTACTCGCCCGCGCTGGGCGGCCAGGTGGCGGTCCGTCCCGCGGTCGCCGCGGCCGTACGGCGGGCCGTGGAACGCCTGGCCGGGCTCGGCGCGTACGTCGAGGAGACCGACCCCGACTTCACCGACCCGGTGGACGCCTTCCACACCCTGTGGTTCAGCGGCGCGGCCCGGGTGACCCAGCCCTTCGGGCCGCACCAGCGCGAGTTGCTCGATCCCGGACTCCGCGAGATCTGCGCCCTCGGCGCCCGCTACAGCGCGCTGGACTACCTCGCCGCGGTCGACGTCCGCATGGAACTCGGGCGCCGGATGGGGCACTTCCACGAGTCGTACGACCTGCTGGTCACGCCGACCCTGCCGATCACCGCGTTCGAGGCGGGCGCCGAGGTACCGAAGGGATCAGGGCACCGGCGGTGGACCGGCTGGACGCCGTTCACCTACCCGTTCAACATGACCCAGCAGCCGGCGGCGACGGTGCCGGTGGGGACGGATGGGGACGGGTTGCCGATCGGGATGCAGATCCTGGGGGCACGGCACCGGGACGATCTGGTGCTGCGGGCGGCGCATGCGCTCTACGAGGCAGGGGGCGCCGGCCCTCGGGAATAACCCCCGGGAATAAACGGAGACAGCCTCCTGTTGCACTGCCGCGGACAGCGCACGGCACCAACACAGGAGGCTTCACCGTGACGGCAGACGAGATACGGGGCACAGCGCAGGGCACGGCCCCCACCGCCCTCTCCGTACTGGACCTGGTGACCGTCGGTGCGGGACACACCGCCACCGACGCCCTCCGTACCAGCGTCGAGCTGTCCCGCCTCGCCGAAAAGCGCGGCTTCCACCGCTACTGGGTCGCCGAGCACCACTCCATGCCGGGCGTGGCCTCCTCGTCGCCGGCCGTGATCCTCGCCCACCTCGCCGCACACACCAGCCGCATCCGCCTCGGCTCGGGCGGCGTGATGCTCCCGAACCACGCCCCGCTCGTCATCGCGGAGCAGTTCGGCACGCTGGAGGCGATGGCGCCGGGCCGCGTCGACCTGGGCCTCGGCCGAGCCCCCGGCACGGACGGCGCCACCGCGGCAGCCCTGCGGCGCACGGACCACCTGGGCGAGGGTGCCGACGACTTCCCCCAGCAGCTCGCCGAGCTGGTCCGCTTCCTGGACGACGACTTCCCCGACGGCCACCCCTACCGCCGGATCCACGCCGTCCCCGGCCCGGTCCAGGCGACCAGCCCCGGCGGCGTCCAGTCCCCGCACCGCCCCCCGGTCTGGCTGCTCGGCTCCTCCGGCTTCAGTGCCCGTCTCGCCGCCGCTCTCGGCCTGCCCTTCGCCTTCGCGCACCACTTCTCCGCGCAGAACACGATCCCGGCCCTGGAGATCTACCGGGAGTCCTTCCAGCCGTCCGCGCTCCTCGACGAGCCCTACGCCCTCATCGGCGTCTCCGCGCTCGCCACCGACGACGAGAAGGAGGCCCGCCGCCAGGTCATGGCCGGCGCCCTGAACATGATCCGCCTGCGCACCGGACGTCCCGGCCTCGTCCCGACCCCCGAGGAAGCCGAGGCCCACGAATTCAGCCCCATGGAGCGGGAGTTCATCGGCTCCTGGAACTCCAACATCATCCACGGCACCGCCGACGAGGTCCGCGCCGGCCTCGACGACCTCCAGAAGCGCACCGGGGCCGACGAGTTGATGCTCACCTCGCACGCCCACGACGGAGCCGTCCGCGTCCGCAGCTACGAACTCATCGCGGACGCCTACGGGTTGCCGACCGCCGCCTGAACTTCGGGCGGGCCCAGCAGCTCGGAGATACGATCCGGCGGCACCGGACGGGAGTACAGCCACCCCTGCCCGGTGTCGCAGCCGATGTGACGGAGCCGGGTGGCCTGCGCCGACGTCTCCACGCACTCCGCCGTGACGGTCAGCCCCAGCCGGTGGGCGAGCTGGATCATCGCCTCGACGATGACCTCGTCCGCCGGGTTGGGCGCGACGGCCTTGTCGGCGGTGCTGTCGGTGCTGTCGTACTGGAAGCCCCGTACGAACGACCCGTCGAGCTTCAGCACCGACACCGGCAGCCGGCTGAGGTAGGCCAGGTTCGAGTAGCCGGTGCCGAAGTCGTCGATCGCGATGCCCACGCCCATCTCGCTGAGCGCCTGGAGCGCTTGGAGGGGGCGGCCCGCCGAGCCCATCACCGCGGACTCGGTGAGTTCGAGCTGGAGCAGATGCGGTGCGAGGCCCGTCTCCGCCAGCGTCTCGGCCACGTCCGCCACCAGGTCCGAGTCCCAGACCTGGCGGACCGCCACATTGACGCTGACGAACAGCGGGGGTTCGTCGGGGTGTTCCACCTGCCAGCGCCGCGCCTGCCGGCAGGCCGTGGCGAGCACCCAGCGGCCCAGCGGAACGATCGAACCGTCCTCCTCCGCCAATCCGATGAACCGATTCGGCGTCAGTACGCCGAACTGTGGATGGTTCCATCTGACCAACGCCTCGACCCCGCGCAGCCGTCCGTCCTCCATGCCCACCAACGGCTGGTATTCGAGGGTGAATTCACCACGCTCGATGGCCGGGCGGAGGGTGGAGGCCAGGGCCTGACGGGTCATGCGGTGGGCGTTGCGCTCCGGATCGAACAGCGTCCAGCGGTCCTTGCCGTCGGCCTTCGCCCAGTACAGCGTGGTGTCGGCGGCCTGCATCAGACCGGTCGCCGTGGTCCCGGCGGCCCGGCGTTCCACCACGCCGATCGACGCCGAGACCGACAGCCGCTGCCCGGACAGGTCGAACGGCGCCTGCAGGGCCCGCAGCACCGACTCGGCCAGATCGGCGAGTTGCTCGGTACCCGTCGAGTCCTCGACCAGCAGGGCGAACTCGTCCCCGCCGAGCCGCGCCACCAGCGGCGCGCTCGCTCTGGCGTAACCGGCCTCGTCCGCACAGCGATTGAGGCGCTCCGCCACGGCGGCCAGCAGCCGGTCGCCGACCCGGTGGCCGAGCGTGTCGTTGACCGCCTTGAAGCCGTCGAGGTCCAGGTAGCACAGCCCGATCCGTCCGGTGCCGCCCTCCGCGTACGCATCCGCCTCCAGCGCGGACGACAGACGCTCGAAGAACAGCGTGCGGTTGGGCAGCCGGGTCACCGGGTCGTGCATCTGCAAGTGCCGCAGCCGCGCCTGGAGTTCACGCCGGGCACTGATGTCGAAGACGGACAGCAGCACCGCCTCGGCCCGGTCCGGCAGCGGCCCGACCGTGACCTGCACCCACACCGCCTGCCCGTCGGGATGCTTGATACGACGCGTACAGCGCAGCCGCGCCTGCCGCCCGCGCAGCACCTCGCGATACGCGTGCCAGGTACGGGCGTCGGACGCCAGGTCCACCAGATCGGCGGCCAGTTTGCCGGTCAACACCTCTGCCTGCGCGCCGAGTAGAGCGCCGAGCGCTTCATTGGCGCTGACGACCAGGCCCTCGCGGTCGACCACGGCCATCGCGAGCGGGGCCGCGGAGAACGCGGAACGGAAGTCGACTGGTGGGGTCAGAGTGTCCGGAGTGGTGCCGGACGACAACATTTCATCACTCTCTGTGACGGCAAGTTGCATGAGATCTGCCGTGGGCGCCGGCCCTTCGGACGTTCCGCTCACCGCTCGCTCCCGCAGTGCACTCGATCTTCGGATGGGTCTCGTCGGGATGACCGTCCGGGGAGGAAGGCCTCCGGGCCGTGTCCGGGCTGGAAAGTGTGCCGATCATAGAGGCTGGCCCCGGGCCCTTCCAGCCACAGTCCAGTGTCCCCGACGGACCGGCCTTTCTGGCAGATCGTTTCTGCCCGCACATGGGCGGGTTCTTCGGGCCCTCGATCGCATGTGACGTTCCGTGAGCGATTCGGGGGTGTCGGCTTCGGCTGTTGCCACTGGCCCTCTCTTCTGACGGTCTCTCGGGTATCTCACTCATCTGGGCCAGACAAACAGGACGTAGTACGACAATCTCGCACAGGCTGGATGCGGTGTCCCGCGAACCGCACCCGGAGGTCCCCGTGCCACGTCAGCTCTCCCTCACCGGACTCACCCATGGGGTCCGCCGAGGGTTCGGCTGGGCGGCGGCGCGGCCCCGACTGCGCAGTACGGCCGCGGTGTTCACCACGATGTCCGCGCTCGCCGCGACATCCCTGATCACGGGCCCTTCGGTCGCCGAGCCGTACTCTCCGGCCTCGTGCGCCCTGCACCGCACCGACGCCCATCACTCCGAGGGCGTCGACACCTGGAACGCCGCCTATCCGCGCCCGGCCCGCCGGCTTGACGCGGTGATGGTGTTCCTGTCCTTCCCGGACTCCGCCCCGCTCACCACCCCCGCCGAACTGACCGCCGACCACTTCCCGGTCACCAGCCGCTTCTTCGAACGCTCTTCCTACGGCCGCTTCACCCTGCGCCCGCACCCGCTCCGGCACTGGACCCGGATGCCGCACTCGTCGATGTCGTACGCCATACAGCGCGACTGGAATTCCGCGCACCGGGCGGCCTTCCTGCGCGACGCCATGCGGGTGGCCGACCCGCACGTCGACTTCTCCCGCTACGACATCGTCTACTTCGTCGCCGATCCGCACGCCCCCGGCGTCGACTCGGACGCGACGAAGGTCGTCAACCTGGAGACTCCGCTGCGCGCCGACGGCACGGACCTGCGCCGGGTCGTCACGGTCTTCGAACAGCATCCGCCGGACCGGCTGGTCCTGGCCCATGAGACCGGGCATGTCTTCGACCTGCCCGACCTGTACCACCGGCCGACGGACGACGAGGGCGACTGGGACACCTATGTCGGCGACTGGGACCTGATGGGCAGCCAGTTCGGCCTGGCGCCCGACCTGTTCGGCTGGCACAAGTGGAAGCTGGGCTGGCTGGACGGCCGGCAGGTGAGATGCGTGCAGGGCAGCGGGCCCACCCGGCTGACCCTGGAGCCGCTGTCGGCGGGCCCGGACGACCCGGCGACCGGCGCCGCGGGCGCCCCGTCCTTCGGCCTCGGCAACGGCACCAAGGTGGCCATCCTCCGCACCGGCGCCGACACGGCCCTCGCCTTCGAGGCCCGCGGCCCCGTCGGCAACGACGCGACGGCCTGCCGCCAGGGCATCCTCGTCTACCGCGTCCGCAGCGGCGAGGCATCCGTCGGTGGCCCGATCCAGGTCATCGACGCCCACCCCCGCACCGAGGCCTGCTGGGCGAACTCCGTCTACCCACCCCTCGCGGACGCCCCGGTCGCCCTCGGCGAGACCTTCACCGTGCCGGGCGAAGGGGTCCGGGTGGAGGTGGAGGGGCGGACGGCGGCGGGGGCGTGGACGGTGAGGATCACGAGAGCGTGATCCCGTCGGTTGTGTGTCTGGGGGGCACGCAAAAGGCCTCCCACCTGAGTGAGAGGCCTTCCGGTCGGTGCGCCGCCAGGGACTCGAACCCCGGACCCGCTGATTAAGAGTCAGCTGCTCTAACCAACTGAGCTAGCGGCGCCTGCTGACGTCGTAGACCTTAGCACCCTGATCGGCGGGAGGAAAAATCGATATCCGTACGGTGGTCCGGGCCGCCCGCACGGCCGCCCACAGCAGGATTTCCGGCCCCGGCAGCCACGGGTGACGGGTGTCGGGGGCGACGAGCCAGCGGGAGTGGAGGCCGACCGCACCGAGGGGGGCGGGGAGGGTCACGGCGTCACCGTGGCCGTGGCAGAGCAGTGGCGGGATTCCACCGCTCCGGCCGGCCCACTCCTCCCATTCCAGCAGCGACGGCAGCCGGTGTGCCGTACCCGTCCCGGCGAACAGCAGCATCCGCCCCCGGAACACCGCGACCGGCCCGGACCCCGGTCCCTCGTCCCACAACCGGTCCAGCATCTGCCGCCCGAAGACCGCGGGCACGCTCACGACATCGAAGGCAGTACCGCACGGCAGCACGACCGGCGCGTCCGGCCGCTCCTCCCACAGCGCGAGAGCGCTCCGCGGGTACGCCCCGGCCGACGCCAGCCACGCTGCACCGTCCGCGGTGACACCGGATACGTCGAATCGATCGGACAACGTCTCATTGCGGGTGCTGCTGCTCATACCGTCCAGATCTACCGCCGGTGAGCAGACAGTCCCAGAGGGTTGCCGGAAACGGGGACAGAGAGCAACGGGAGGGAGTATCTTGCCCGCCTGGCATATGCCGCCCACCCCTACTGCGGGTAGGGCGCAGGCGGCACCCCGTCAGCGCCGGGCCGGCGCGACCCACCCCGCCCCAGCGACCGCGCCGGGCCGCGCGACCCACCCCCGGCCAGCACCAGCCAACGTTCACGTCACTCACACCGGATCCGCAGTCCCCCGCCCATCCCCGGCAACCCCCCGCAAAAGATCCCGCCCGAACTCGACCATCTTCTTCGCGTAGTCCTCGGTCCACTCGGCCCGCTCAGCGATATCCGCCGCCGTCAGCCGATCGAACCGCCGAGGATCCGCCAACTGCGCGGCCGCGATCGCCTGAAACTCCACCGCACGATCCGTCGCCGCCCGAAACGCCTGCGTCAGCTCCGTCGCCCGCGCCAGCAACGCGCGCGGATCCTCGATCGACTCCAGATCGAAGAAGTGCTCCGGATCGTCCGCCACCTGCGCGGGCTCGAAGAGCAGTGGCGCGGGGCGTAGCCGCGGTTCGTTCCGACGCGGCGTGGGCTCCGCCATGTCTGTCTCCTCCTCGTACGTCATGGGCGGCCGGCCTGTGGAGCGGGCCACCGTCCATTGTCTCGCGCCTCCGCAAGTGGGCCTGCGGCACATGGCACCGGCACAAGCCTCACGGCCGCCACCCCACCCGCCGCTCGGCCAGGTGCGCCAGTACGGCGTGGTTCACCTCCCAGCCGTCCGGGGCTGTATTCACGGGCCGCCTCCGGCGGCGTGCCGGACTCCGTCCGGCGGTGGGGCGTCGTCTGCGGCGCTGGCTGGTGCACTGCCCGGGAGCCGGTCACGGCCGCCACCCCACCCGCCGCTCCGCCAGATGCGCCAGTACGGCATAGTTCGCCTCCCAGCCGTCCGGGGCTGTATTCACGGGCCGCCTCCGGCGGCGTGCCGGACTCCGTCCGGCGGTGGGGCGTCGTCTGCGGCGCTGGCTGGTGCACTGCCCGGGAGCCGGTCACGGCCGCCACCCCACCCGCCGCTCCGCCAGATGCGCCAGCACCGCGTGGTTCGCCTCCCAGCCGTCAGGAAACTTCACGACCGTCCCCAGCTGCACCGGCTCGGTCGACGGATATTCGTCCAGCAGGTCGCTCACGCCGGCCCGGCAGACCACGATGCAGGCGTGCCGGTGGCGGGAGGTGAGGACGCAGAGCCGTCCGGTCTCCAGGTGGAAGGCGGTCGCGTCGGGGCGGCCGGACAGGGGGTGGAGGATCACTGTGACGTCGTACTCCCGGCCCTGGAGTCGGTTCGCGGTGTCGACCGTGACGTCGGCGACGCCCAGATCGCCGAGTGCTGCCCGCACCGCCGCCGCCTGGTCCCGGTGTGCCGTGCCGACCGCGATCCGGTCGGCGGTCAGGGGCGCCGGGCCGTCCGACCGTTCCGACGTGGCCGCACCGCCCCGGTCCAGCAGGCGCCGTACGACCGTAGCGACGGCCCGTACCGCCTCCGGATCGGTGCGCGGGGTGCGCCGGGCGGGCAGTTCCAGCAGGCCCCAGCCGGATGCGGCCGCCTCGTCGATCACCCGGTCGGGGCCGGAGCCGTCCGAGGGGACCGCGAAGGTCAGCCGCCGGTCGCCGTGGTCCGTACCGCTGCGGAACGGCGTGTACGGGTAGAAGGCGTCCGACACCAGGGGCGCCGCGGACGCCGGGAGCCGCCAGGACACCGGGAGGCGGTGCTGCGGCAGCTCGGGGTTGTGGGCGAGCAGGGTGGTCACGGCGGAGCCGGACGGGTCGTACGACAGGCCCGCCCACTGCTCGCTGCCCACGATCGAGAACGGGTCCAGCTGCCCGGGGTCGCCCACGAACAGCGCCCGCTCGAACAGCCCGGCCACGGCGAGCAGCGCGTCCGAGCGCATCTGGTACGCCTCGTCGACGATCGCGTGCCGCCATGGCTCGTCGACCTTGACGTGCGCCCACTTGGCGGCCGTCGAGACCACGACCGGGAGGCCGGACAGGTCGCCGGCCTTCGCGGACTTCCGTACCTGCGGCAGGTCGTCCAGCGCCTTGTCGTACGGGTCGGTGTCGCTGCTGTGCAGCCGGCCGACCGGCAGCTCGGGGTTCTTCTCGGCGAGCCTCAGCACCAGGTCGTCGACCTGGGCGTTCGTCTGCGCGACGACCATCAACGGGCGCCCGGCATCGGCCAGTTCCAGCGCCGCACGGACGACGAGCGTGGACTTGCCGGCGCCGGGCGGGGAGTCGACGACGACGCCCCGATGGGTGCCGTGCAGGGTGTCGGCGAGGATCGCGTCGGTGGCGCGGGCGGCCTCCGCACCCGGGTCGAAAGCGGCCTGGGCCGTCACAGCACGTCCTCCGCGGTCATCGGGTCGGCCTCGGGGAGGACCGCCTCGCCGGGCGGCCCGCCATGGGTCCACGGGGTCTGCTCGGGGTCGGGCAGCTTGGCGCCGCCCCGCTGTTCGTGCTCGAAGAGGGTGAAGCAGACCGCGTCGCCCTTGTCCGGCACCGAACCTTCCTCCGGCACCTTGCCGCGGCCCATCTTGTCGACGATCCGCAGCACGATCAGATCGTCCCCCGCGCGTTCGACGAACTCCGCCGCCTGCGGCTTCCCGCCCAGCGACCGGTACACCCTGACCCGCTCGCCGAGATGCGGCCGGTCGCCGGTGCGGACCGTGATCAGCGGGCGCGGGCTGGGGCGCTTGCTCTCGCTGTACGCCATGACGACATCCGTGACCTCGCCCGCGAACGCTTCTCCGGACAGCCGCCGCCCGGCCATCACCAGCGGGTCGTCGAGCGCCTCCTGGGCCTCCAGACGGGCCTGTTCCCGCTCGCGCGCGGCGAGCTTGTTGGCCGCGGTGACCGCGTCGTCGCGGCGCGGCTGCGGGGGCTCGCCGGCCACGATCCGGTCGCGGTGGGCGGTGAAGGACCAGCGGTCGCGGGTCCACCGCTCCTCGATGTGCGCGCCGGCGGGCAGGGCGCGCAGCAGGTCGAGGCCCTGCCAGACCTTCTGCCAGGTGGGCAGCGTGCGGCTCAGTACCAGGTCGCGGATCTCCCGCTCGGCGGCGGTGAGTTCACCGAGCCGGTCGTCCGCCTCCAGGCCGTCCTCGGCGGCGGCGAGGGCGGTGCGCGCACGGTCGTAGCGCTCGATCGCGGGCGCGAGCAGCCTGTTGTCGAACGCCGGGTCGGTGGCCGGGCCGGCGGGCGGGCACAGCAG
Source organism: Streptomyces sp. NBC_00457 (assembly GCF_036014015.1). Taxonomy (NCBI): domain Bacteria; kingdom Bacillati; phylum Actinomycetota; class Actinomycetes; order Kitasatosporales; family Streptomycetaceae; genus Streptomyces; species Streptomyces sp. NBC_00457. Next base: position 6,823,283 of record NZ_CP107905.1, read on the forward strand.
CTGGCCCTGCCGGTCCCGTGCCAGCTCGGCCCGCAGCGCGGCCTCGGCTCCTGACTCGTCCTCCGGGGGGTCGATCCACGCGAGCAGCGCGCCGAGGTGCTGGTCCTCGAGGCTGGACTGGCCGGTCGCCCAGTGCCGGGCCAGCACGTCCGTCATGGCCAGCAGCAGCGAGGAGCCGGGCACGCGGGCCCGCTCCCCGAAGTGGGTCAGCCACCGGCCGAGCAGCGGGACCCGGGGCGGCGCCGGATACGGGGTCTCCGGGTCCTGCTCCGCCGTGCGCCGAAAGCGCATGGAGCGGCCCAGGAGTCGTACGAAATCGACGCCCGCGCGGCTCGGCACGATCAGCTGCGGGGCGTCCGCGCACAGTTCGACCTCGACCTTGACCCGCTTGCCGGTCTCGGGGTCCGTCTCGGAGCGCTCGGCGGCCTCGACCGCCTCGGCGTACCCGTCGACATACGGCAGCACGACATCCGCCAGCTCCGCCAGGAACGCGAACCTGAGGTCGCGGTCGCGTGGCTGCGGTACGACCAGCAGGCGCGGTGCGTCCCGGTCCGTGCCCACCAGCGCGCCGAGCGGGGCGCCGGCCTCACCGGCCGTGGTGAGCGGCACGAAGACCAGGGGGTGGTCGGACAGATGCCGGTGCCGGACCGTGGCGGCGGGCTGGGCGTGACCGGTGGCGACGGCTTCGAGGCGGGCGAGGGTGGAGATCAGCGACACGAAGCGGCCTCCCCTACGCGCCGGTCGAGCGCCTCGGCCCGTAGCTCCGCCGCCCGGCGCAGTGCTGCCACCGCCGGGTCGTCCGGGTCGCCGGCCTCGCCGCGGGCCGCCGCGAGCACGTCCCCGACCGTCGTCAGCCCGCCCAGCTCGGCCCGCACCGAACGGCCGAGGGAGGTCACCGCGCCGACCGCGCGGGAGCGGTCGCGGCAGTGGAAGGCCAGCTCGCAGGCGGACAGGCACTCGGGCGCGTAGGTCGCCGGAACCGACTCGACGGCCGCGGTCAGCTCGCCGGCGGGCAGCTCGGGGGAGAAGCAGGTGTTCTCCGGGAGCGCGTCGGCGATGTCCTGGATGCGGGTGAGCCGGGCCAGCTGGCGGCCGGTCACCGCGCGCTGCTTGCGTACGTCGACGGCGGACGCCGTGGGCAGGTTGGAGAAGTCCTTCGGGCAGACCAGCAGCACCCGATGGCGTACGCGCGGGGCGGGGGTGAGGCGGGCCGCGACCTGCTCCAGTGCCAGGACGTACACCGCGGCCTGGCGGGCTGCCGCGCCCACCTTCGCCGGGTCCGCCGAGCCGTCCAGCATCGGGAAGGACTTGATCTCCACGACCGTCCAGCTGCCGTCCGGGTGCACGACCACCGCGTCCGGCTCCAGGAAGGCGGGCGACCCGGCGACGTCGAGGGCGAGCATCGGGTGGTCGAGCAGCGTCCAGCCGCCGGCTTCCACGGCCTCGCGCAGCGCCAGCGCCGTACGCGCGGACCGTCCCTCGGGGCCGATCGCGGACAGGTCGGGCACGTGCGCCCGAGCGGGCGGTTCGGCGCCTCGGTCCAGCTTCTCGTGCACCAGCCGCAGCAGCTCCGCGCCGCCGTCGGCCTTGACCTTCGCCTCGAACGCGTTGCCCCGGACGAACGCGAACTGCGACTGCCCGAAGGCCGACGGGGCGCCCAGCGCGCTCGCCAGCGCCGCCTTGTCCACCCCGGCGCCGTCGAGGATCGCGCGCCGCTTGCAGCCCGGGTTGGCGGCGAGTGCCGCCAGGGCACGGGCGTCCAGTGCCTTGGCCGGTACGTCGGGGCCGCGCAGCTCAGCGAGCCGGTGCCGGAGTGCTGTCCCCCGCGTCCTGGGGGGCGGCACTCGGCTCGGCTCCGGATCCGAACCGGGACTCGCGCTGCCGTGGAAGTCGCTCACCCGTGGAAGTCTGGCATCCGCCACTGACAATTGAGGCCGGTGCGTCGACAGTGCCCGCTGTAACGGGCGCGACCCGTGCCGCCAGCCGGTTCCGGACGAGGCCGGCGACCCGCAACACGTACGGCGTCAGCAGGAACCCGGCGCCCATCACGGCCGCCCCCGCGACCGCGTCGAGGAAGTAGTGGTTCGCGGTGCCCATCACCACGATCGTCGTCACCAGCGGGTAGACGACGGCGGCGACCTTGGTCAGACGCGTCCCGCCGTACCGCCAGAGGATCACGCCGCACCACAGCGCCCAGCCGCAGTGCAGACTCGGCATCGCCGCGTACTGGTTGGTCAGGCCGCCCAGCCCCTTCGGCGCGCTCGCGTCGCCGCCCCACCAGCCGTACGAGCTGTACTGGGCCATCGTGTCCACGAAGCCGTAGCTCGCGTCGAGCAGACGGGGCGGGCAGGTCGGCATCAGCGTGAAGCCGATCAGGCCGATGAAGGTGGACGTCATCAGCCAGGTGCGAGCCGCTCGGTAGTGCCGGGACCGGGACCGGAAGAGCCAGATCAGGATCGCGGGCGTGACGGCGTAGTGCAGCGACGCGTACCAGAAGTCGGCCGGGACGCCGATCCAGGGCTCGCGGGTGAACAGGCGGTTGAGGGGATGCTCCGCGTTGAGATGGAGGACCTTCTCGATCTTCAGGATCGCCAGGCCGTGATCGACGGCCTTGGAGACATCGCCCCCGACGAGCAGCCGGCCGGCGGAGTAGCAGGCGTACACCAGCACAATCAGCGGCAGTTCGGTCCACCAGCGCAGGCGGGGCCGTAGGGCTGCCTCGGTGCCCAGCGTTTCGGCGTGCGGCATCCGATCGCCCTCCCCCTTCTCGTCGCGCGGCCCCGGCGCTCCGGACGTGCCACTTTACGGTGTATGCGCGAGCCCCCGAGTGGCGCCCCCGGCCCTGATAGACGCAGAGATCGCCCGGCGGGTTGCCCGTGTGTGCCGTAGGCGATGATGGAGGGGGCCCACTCGAATCCTCATGGAATCCCTCGATTCCTCATGGAATCCCTCTGGAAAGGTCTTCGATGGCACCGCGCATCCTGCTGGCCAGGCACGGACAGACGGCGTGGTCGCTGTCCGGCAGACACACCGGCAGGACCGACGTCCCTCTGCTCGAGGAGGGCCGCCGCGGCGCCAAACTGCTCGGCGAGCGGCTGCACCAGGCACCGTACGACGGTCTCCCCGGCGTCGAGGTGTGCACCAGCCCCCTGGCACGCGCGCGTGAGACATGCGAACTGGCCGGGTTCGGGGAACGCGCGCGTGCCTGGGACGTGCTCATGGAGTGGGACTACGGCGCGTACGAGGGCCTGACGCCGGACGAGATCCAGTCCGGCCGTCCCGGCTGGCTGATCTGGCGCGACGGGGTGCCCGACGGGGAGAGCCTCGCCGAGGTGACGGCCCGAGCGGACGAGATCGTCGCCTGGGCGCGGGCGGCGGACCGGGATGTGCTGGTCTTCGCCCACGGGCACATCCTGCGGTCCATCGGCGCACGATGGCTGGGCCTGCCGCTCGATTTCGCGGCTCGGATACGGCTCAACCCCACGTCGCTGTCGGTGCTCGGGTGGGCGTACGGCGAGCCGGCGATCGAGAGCTGGAACGACCTGGGGCACCTGGCGGGGTAGGGCTTACGGGGCTGCTCATGCCGTACGCGGGAGCGAGGCGTGTCGCTCCAGGAAGGCCGACACGTCCGAGGCGCGGCGGTGCGGGAGCAGCACGCGCGCGGTTCCCGCCAGCATCGTCTGGATCCGGGACGACTGGACCTCGTTGAGGAGATCCAGGACGCGCATGCCGGCCAGGGCCGCTTCGTCGGGGTGGCCGCCGCGGGCGAGGTCGTCGGCCAGTTCGGCGGTGTACAGGGCGATGTTGCGGGTGAAGTGCGGGTCCTGGAGCTGGGCCGCGCGCCGGGCGTGGCGGGCCGCGCGGGGCCAGTCGCCCAGGGTGGACCAGCACTGCGCCTCCAGGCCCTCCAGTTCGGCCTCCCCGTAGAAGCTCATCCACTCGGGGTCGTCCTCCGAGGGGCCGCGGTCGTACAGGGCCTGGGCGCGGGCCAGCGCCTGCTCGCAGCCCGTGCGGTCGGCGAGCCCCGCCCAGCCGCCCGCCTCACGAAGGGCGAGCAGTGACATCAGGCGGGCGGAGCCCAGCGGGCGTGCGACGCGCTGCGCGGCCTGCGCCGCGCGCAGCGCCTCCCTCGGCCGTCCCGCGTCCCGTGCGAGGAACGCCGTGTTGCAGAAGGCGTGCGCCTCGAGGCCGGGATCGCCGGACATCCGGGCGGTCGCGAGCGCCTCCGCGTAGTGCGAGCGTGCGTCGTCGAACCGGCCCGAGTCATGGGCCAGCCAGCCCACCGAGATGGCCAGCTCACCGGCGCCCGAGTGGAGGCGGTCCGCGGTCTTCTGCCGGGTCGCGCCGGCGTCGAGCAGCGCGTACGCGGCGCGCAGCGGGGCCGCCGCGCGCTGGTAGAGGCCGTCCGCGCCGTGCCGGTCGTCGAGCAGCCGGATTCTGCGCACGGCTTCCTCAAGGGCGTCCGCCTCGCCCGCTCCGGAGCGGCGGGCCGGGCGCTGTGCGGCCGATGCCTCGACGGCGAGCCCGATGGGGCCCAGGGCGGCGGCCACCGTGGCGCCACCGCCGGTCATGAATGCGCGACGTAGCACGTCGCTCTCCTCGTGGTTCTCGTGCGTCTCGTAGGGCTTCTGCGGGTCATACGGCTCGTACGCCCCCTCCGTCTCACCGGGTTCGTACGCCGGGCTTGTGGTGTGCAAGGGGGGCGTGTCCTCGGGGTTTCGCGCCCCGCGTCCGCGTACGGATGCGCGGGGCGCGAAGCCCAGGTCGGTGAGCGTGCGGCCGGGGAACATGTGCAGGAACACCCGCTCGTACGCGTAGTTGGGGCAGCGGATCTCACCCGCCTCGACACGACCGATGTAGCGCGCGTCACAGCTGACCCGCTCACCGATCTCGCGGGCGGCTCGCCGGACCGCCGCGGCGAACTCGGCCGGCGAGCGCTGGGCGCGCAACTGCCGGAACGCGAGATTCGGCCGCGGTGGCCGGGGAGACTGAGACGAGGTCACTTCTGACGACGCCATGGCCGGGTCCTCTCGTGCGAACCGTCGAACCATGCCGGATATAGGGCTGGTTGTCCGTGAGGCACCCCTGTGTCCGGCGGGCAAGAACGTACCTGCTGTGTCGGAGCCACCACGCAGTGTTTGGCTACAAACCGGATATCTCATCCGTGATCTGCCATGAACTGCCATCCTTTGCGGCTGACTTCTCGCGTAGCCGTTGACGCGGCGACGCGTTGGACTCTGTGGACCGGGAGCCGCCCGACTCCCGACCCGCTCGTCCTAGGAGGGGTTCCGTGGTGCAGGCCGGGATGGAGACCAGTCAGAGCGTCGAGGCGTGTGCGCCGTGTACGCCGTGTGTGCCGAGTGCTCCGGTGACGACGGCACGGCATGCGCCGACCCCGGACAGCAGCGCGACGCCGTTCGCCGCCGACGCGGACGGGTGCGACCTGGTGACCGTGCCCGCTCGGCAGGGGCTGGAGGCGGTCGACATCCTGCGGCGGGGGGCCGGGGACTCGGTGGGGCCGGTGCTGCATGACGACGGCTGCGACACCCTGGGCTTCGTGGTGCCGGCCGGGACCGCGGCGGGGTGGGACGTTCCGGGGAGTACGTGTACGGAGACGGACGGCCGGGGGCTGTGCGTGAACCCCCAGCCGCCGGTGGAGGGGTCCGACTGGCTGCTGCCGCCGGGGGAGGCCGACCTGGCGACGGACCCCGCGGTGCTGCGGGCGGCGCTGGGGGAGGCGGCTCGGTTGATCGAGGCGGCGGACAACTGTCGGTGACGTGCGGTGCCCGCAGCTGGGGCGGGCGGGGTCGGGTGCCTCGATAATGGGGCAATGGGAAAGTCCAGGAACTCGCGGCGGCGGGGTGTGGGTGACGCGGCTGTCGTCGAGGCTGTCGACGGGGGGTTGGCCGAGCTCATACCGGATCGGGATCGCAGCCGGGGCTGGACGTTGCTCATCGACGGGGCGCCGCAGTCGTATGTGGACCTGGACGACCCCGCCCATCTCTCCTTCGAGTACCAGCGGCGGCTCGGCCACGTCGTCGACCTCGTCGCCCCGCCCGGCAGCCCCGTTCACGTCGTGCATCTCGGCGGTGGGGCGCTGACGCTGGCGCGCTATGTCGCGGCCACCCGGCCCCGGTCGACCCAGCAGGTCGTCGAGCGGGACGCCACCCTCGTTCAACTGGTGCGCAGGCAGCTGCCGTTGGAGCCGGGGGCCCGTATCCGGGTGCGGTCCGTGGATGCGCGGGAGGGGCTGGCCAAGGTGCCCGACGGGTGGGCCGACCTGATCGTGGCCGACGTGTACAGCGGGGCCCGCACGCCCGCCCACCTCACCTCGACGGAGTTCCTCGACGAGGTACGCAGGGCGCTCAGGCCGGGTGGCTGGTACGCCGCCAACCTCGCGGACGGCCCGCCGCTGACCCATCTCCGGGGTCAGATCGCCACCGCGTCCGCCCGTTTCGCGGAGCTGGCACTCGTGGCCGACCCGACGGTGCTGCGGGGAAAACGGTTCGGCAACGCAATCCTCGTAGCCTCCGACCACCCCCTCCCGATCCCCGAACTGACCCGCCGAGCCGCCTCCGACCCCCACCCCGCCCGAGTCGACCACGGCAAGCCCCTGACCGACTTCACAGGCGGAGCCACACCGGTGACGGACGAGGCGGCGGTAGCGTCCCCGGCACCCCCACCATCGGTCTTCCGCTGAACGCGGGTTTCTGCAGCGCCCCTTTAGGGGCGCGGGGCTGTATCTATATGCGGCTCCGCCGCGTGGGCGCGACAAGCCCCCACCAACCCGCAGACGACAAACAACCAACCAGCGGAGCTAATACGTCCCGATGTCCACCCGCGGCGCACTGTCGTGCCAAGTACAGAACACCGACACCCGATCCGCCCCCTGCGCGAACTCCACCCGAATCCACGTCTCCGTCTTCCACACCTGCATCGACCACCCCGCGGCCGGCGAAGCGGACACCAGAGTCGCGGAAGCCTCCCCTAGGTCGAAGACCGCCCGCCCACCCTCGGTGTCGTAGCTCTTGACCCGGCCGGAGGCGGTGGGGGACGGGCTGGGGGCTTGCGTCGACGCCGAAGCCGACGGCGTCGCACGCGGCGTCGGCGTCGGTGGCGGCTCGCTCGACGGAGTCGCCCGCGCCGTAGAGGAGGCCAGCGACTTCGACTCCTGCGTGGTCGCGTCGCCGGACGTGATGGGCAGGGCGCGCGGCGGGTCGTACGCCGTGCCCGCCATCACCGTGTGGACACCCCACCACGACAGCGTGACCGCCGCGCCCGTGGCGAGCGTCCACGCGAGTACGTGTATGAGACCTCTGCGCATCGCGCGCCATACTGCCTCACGCGTCCCACCCGTGTCGCCCGGATGCGCACCGCCTGGAGTTATCCACAGGCGCCGGACCGGTGTCCATCGCATGGCGTACGGTGCGGCGCATGGCAAGTGTGCTCGTGGTCGAGGACGACCAGTTCGTACGCTCGGCCCTCATCCGGCATCTGACCGATGCCGCGCACACCGTGCGCAGCGTCGGCACCGCCCTCGAGGCGCTGCGCGAGGTCGCCCATTTCCGCTTCGACGTGGTCATTCTCGACCTCGGTCTGCCCGATCTGGACGGGTCCGAGGCGCTGAAGATGCTGCGCGGCATCACCGATGTCCCGGTGATCATCGCCACCGCGCGGGACGACGAGACGGAGATCGTCCGGCTGCTGAACGCGGGCGCGGACGACTACCTGACCAAGCCGTTCTCGGTCGACCATCTCTCCGCCCGGATGGCCGCGGTGCTACGGCGGTCCCGTGCGGCGGCGGGAGAGGCGCCCCCGGACACCGTGATCCGTGTCGGCGGGCTGACCGTGGATCCGCTGCGCCGCCAGGCCGAGCTGGACGGCGTACGCCTCGACCTGACCCGGCGCGAGTTCGACCTGCTCGCCTTTCTGGCCGGGCGGCCCGGTGTCGTCGTCCCGCGCAAGGAGCTGCTCGCCGAGGTGTGGCAGCAGTCGTACGGCGACGACCAGACCATCGACGTCCATCTGTCGTGGCTGCGCCGGAAGCTGGGGGAGACGGCGGCGCGACCGCGTTATCTGCACACCCTGCGCGGGGTCGGCGTGAAGCTGGAGCCACCAGGGGTAGAGCCATGAGGTGGGCGCTGGTCAAGGTCTCGCTGGCGGTCACCGCCATGGTCGTGGTCGCCTTCGCGGTGCCGCTGGGCCTCGTCATCAAGGAGATGGCCCGGGACCGCGCGTTCTCCAACGCCGAGCGGGAGGCCGCGGCCGTCGCCCCGGCGCTGTCCATCACCACCGACCGCGACCAGCTCGAGCGCGTCGTCGCCTCCGCGGGATCGGACGCCGGGATGGCCGTGCACATACCGGCCTCCGACGGTGCCGCCGCCGTCGGCCTGGGCAAGCAGCGCGCCGCCGACGAGGACATCGCGACCGTGCGGAAGCTGGGCCGCGCCTCCACCACCGAGGTGCCCGGCGGGTCCACGCTGCTGCAACCGGTCGCGCTGAGCTCCGGTGAGATCGCCGTGGTCGAGGTGTACGTCCCCGAGTCCGAGGTGACGAACGGCGTCGACACCGCGTGGGCCGTGCTGGCCGCGGTGGGCGCCGCGCTCATCGTCGGTTCGGTCGCGGTCGCCGACCGGCTGGGGGTACGGATGGTGCAGCCCGCGCAGCGGCTGGTCGAGGGCGCGCATGAACTGGGGGAGGGGAAGCTGGGTTCCCGGGTGCCGGAGGAGGGGCCGACCGAACTGCGGCTGGCGGCGGTCGCGTTCAACTCCATGGCCGATCAGGTCGTACAACTGCTGGCGAACGAACGGGAGTTGGCGGCCGATCTGTCCCACCGGCTGCGTACGCCGCTGACCGTGCTCCGGCTCAACGCCGCCTCGCTCGGGGACGGGCCCGCCGCCGAGCAGACGCGGGCCGCCGTCGCGCAGCTGGAGCGGGAGGTCGACACCATCATCCAGACGGCGCGGGAGGCCAAGCCGCAGACGGCGGCGCCCGGTGCCGGGGCCGGGTGCGACGCGGCCGAGGTGGTGCGGGAGCGGATGGGGTTCTGGTCGGCGCTCGCCGAGGACGAGGGGCGCAAGGTGCGGGTGGCCGGGGTCGACCGGCCGGTGCGGATACCCGTGGCCCGGGCGGATCTGGCGGCCGCGCTGGACGCCCTGCTCGGCAATGTCTTCCGGCACACCCCCGAGGGCACGGCCTTCGCGGTCGACGTGCACAACGGCGAGGACGCGGTGATCGTGCTCGTCTCCGACGCGGGCCCCGGCATCATCGACCCCGAGGCCGCGATGGCCCGCGGGCGCGGCTCGGGGAGCGCCGGCTCGACCGGCCTCGGGCTGGACATCGTGCGGCGCCTCGCCGAGTCGACCGGCGGCGACGTACGCATCGGCTCCTCGGTGCTCGGCGGCACGGAGGTCCGGATCTGGATCCAGCTGGACGGGCGGACACCGGAGCGCAGAGGGCATCGGGGGAGGACGGTACGGCGGCGGAGACGGTCGGCTTCCGTGAAGTGAACGTTCGTCGGCCCGGCCCCCAGGGGGTCGGATTGGTCTTGACCATTAACCGTCCCCGATCCCCTCCTTAAGCGAGCCCTAAGATCCCCAACCCCCGTCCGGATCAGGCGCTTTGCCCGATTCCGGATCGCTAGCGTGCTGCCGCACCACCCCCTTGAACAGCGAAGGCAGGCACGCGCATGAGCAGCACGCACCGGCGCAGGATCAGTGGCAGGAACAAGGTGATCGGCGGCCTGGTCGCGGCGGCCGTGGCCGGCGGTGGCGCGATCCTGTTCACCGGGACCGCGCAGGCGGCCGGTGTCGGCGCTGCCTACACCAAGACCAGTGACTGGTCGACGGGCTACACCGCGCAGTACGTGGTCACGAACAACAGCGGCGAGGCGAAGAGCGACTGGGCGCTGGAGTTCGGCCTGCCGTCCGGCAGCAAGCTCAGCTCCCTCTGGAACGCGGAGTCGAGCGTGAGCGGTCAGCGCGTCACCGTGAAGCCGCCGTCCTGGGACAAGGACGGCCTCGCGGCCGGCGAGTCCGTCACCGTCGGCTTCGTCGTCAACGGCACCGGCGCCCCGACCGGCTGCCTCGTGGACGGCGCGAAGTGCTCCGCGGACGACGGCGCCACGCCGGAGCCGAGCGGACGCCCGACGCAGACCTCAACCCCCACCCAGAGCCCGACCCCGACGGCCAAGCCCACCCAGACCGCCACCCCCACCCCTACAGCCTCTCCCTCGCAGAGCACGGGCACCGGCACCACCGCCGGCTCCGGTTTCGCCCCGTACGTCGACACCTCCCTCTACCCGGCTTTCGACCTGGTCGGCACCGCCGAGGCCACCGGCGTGAAGGACTACAACCTCGCCTTCATCACCGACGGCGGCGGCTGCACCCCCAAGTGGGGCGGCGTGAGCGACCTGGCGAGTGACGCGGTGGCCGCGCAGATCGGTGACCTGCGGGCCAAGGGCGGCGACGTCCGGGTCTCCTTCGGCGGCGCGGCGGGCTCCGAGCTGGCCACGACCTGCTCGTCGGCGGACGCGCTGGCGGCGGCGTACGGCAAGGTCGTGGACGCGTACAAGCTCACCAAGGTCGACTTCGACGTGGAGGGCGGCGCGCTGCCGGACAAGGCGGCGAACACGCGTCGCGCCCAGGCCATCGCCAAGCTCCAGCAGGCCCACCCCGACCTGGACGTCTCCTTCACCCTCCCGGTGATGCCCGAGGGCCTGACCCAGCCGGGTGTCGACCTCCTGTCCGACGCCAAGCAGAACGGCGTCGACATCAACACGGTCAACATCATGGCGATGGACTACGGCCCGGCGTACAGCGACGACATGGGTACCTACGCCGAGCAGGCCGCCACCGCCACCCAGGCCCAGGTCAAGAGCGTCCTCGGGCTCTCCGACAGCGCGGCCTGGAAGACGGTCGCCGTCACCCCGATGATCGGCGTCAACGACGTCGTGACCGAGATCTTCAAGGTCGACGACGCCACCCAGCTGGTGAACTTCGCCAAGTCCAAGGGCCTCGGCTGGCTGTCGATGTGGTCCGCGACCCGCGACAAGCAGTGCCCGGGCGGCGCCAAGCCCGCCGCTGACGCGACGTGCAGCTCGATCGTCCAGGACGAGCACGCGTTCTCGAAGGCGTTCGCCGCGTACCAGTAGGTCAGGGTCGTCTCCAAGGGGGCGTACAGCCGCACCGGCGGCCGTACGCCCCCTTTGTGTGCTCCGAGAGGCGCCCGGTGATGTCGATTACGTTTCGACAACTGGGGCCGCAAACCCTTGACGCATGACCGGACATACGGCTGTTATTACGCCACCCATGTTCGGTCAAGTTGGTTTCTGAGTGATTACGACGGAACTCGATGCGGCTCGCTCATGGTCGAACCCTCACCCCTGGAGCCGTTCATGCACGATCTCTCCCCCTCGGGCCTCGCCCTCCCCGCGCCCAGCCGTCGCACCCTGCTGCGCGGCATAGGCGGCGCGGCCGTGCTCGGTGCCGGCATACCCCTGCTCAGCGCGTGCGGCGGCAGCGGTACGGCCGCCGATCCGAAGACGGTCTCGCTGGGCTCGAAGGCGTCGGACCCGGTGCCGAAGAAGGCGTTCGCCGACATCTACGCGGCCTACAAGAAGAAGTCCGGCATCACGGTCGACGTGAACACCAAGGACTCCAACACCTTCCAGGAGCAGATCAACTCCTACCTCCAGGGCACGCCGGACGACGTGTTCACCTGGTTCGCCGGGTACCGGATGCAGTTCTTCGCGGCCAAGGGCCTCGCCACCCCGATCGACGACGTGTGGCAGACCATCGGGGCCAACTTCCCCGAGGCGATGCAGAAGCTCAGCAAGGGTGAGGACGGCAAGTACTACTTCGTGCCGCTGTACACGTACCCCTGGGCGGTCTTCTACCGGAAGAGCGTCTTCGCGCAGTACGGCTACGAAGTCCCCACCACCTGGGACGACTTCGTGGCGCTGTGCAAGCAGATGCAGAAGGACAAGCTGGTCCCGATGGCCTTCGGCGACAAGGACGCCTGGCCCGCGCTCGGCACCTTCGACCAGATCAACTTCCGCCAGAACGGCTACGACTTCCATGTCGAGCTGATGGCGGGCAAGGCGTCCTGGACCGACGCCAAGGTGCGCAAGGTCTTCGACCTGTGGGCCGAGATCCTCCCCTACCACCAGGAAGGCGCCGTCGGTCGCACCTGGCAGGACGCCGCCCAGACCCTGGCCTCCAAGAAGGCCGGCATGTACATCCTGGGCACCTTCGTGGCGCAGCAGTTCACCGACAAGGCCGCCCTCGACGACCTCGACTTCTTCGCCTTCCCGGAGATCGACCCGGCGTACGGGCAGGACACCGTCGAGGCGCCGACCGACGGCTTCATGATGAGCAAGAGCCCGAAGAACAAGGCCGAGGCCGTCAAGCTCCTCGAGTACCTGGGCACCCCGGACGCCGAGGACATCTACCTCAAGTCCGACCCGAGCGTGGTCCACGCCTCCAGCAAGGCCGACACGTCGTCGTACACCGCCATCCAGAAGAAGGCGTACGACATGATCTCCGGCGCCAAGTCCCTGACGCAGTTCATGGACCGCGACAGCCGCCCGGACTTCACCTCGACCGTGATGCAGCCCGCGCTGCAGAAGTTCATCCGTGACCCCAAGGGCGTCGACAGCCTGCTGTCCTCGATCGAGCGCCAGAAGAAGACGATCTTCGCCCAGTCATGACAACCGAGACCACCAAGGAGATCCCGGAGGCGGCCGCCGTGCCGCCTCCGGGCGTTGCCCCCGCGCCCAAGGCCTCCCACGGCCACCGCCGTCTGCTCACCCGCCGTGACCGGATCACCCTCGGTTTCATGGCGGGTCTGCCGACGATCCTGCACATCGCCCTCGTCTGGGTCACCGCGTTCGCCTCGATCGCGCTGGCCTTCACCACCTGGGACGGCATCGGCTTCGACTCGATCCAGTGGGTCGGGCTGCAGAACTTCAAGGAACTGTTCGAGCAGAACCCGCAGTTCTGGCCCGCCGTCCAGCACAACGTCATCTGGTTCGTCGTGCTGATCGCGATCCCCACGCCGCTCGGCCTGTTCCTGGCCGTGCAGCTGGACAAGAAGATCCGCTTCAGCCGCGTCTACCAGACGGCGTTCTTCCTGCCCGTCGTCCTGTCGATGGCCGTGATCGGCTTCGTCTGGCAGCTGATCTACAACCCCGACACCGGCCTGATCAACAGCATCATCGGGGCCAACGAGCCGGGCAAGTACATCGACTGGATCGGCGACCCGGACCTCAACCTCTGGGCCATCCTCATCGCCGCGTCCTGGCGCCACACCGGCTACATGATGATCCTGTACCTGGCCGGCCTGAAGGGCGTCGACCCCTCCCTGCGGGAGGCGTCCGCACTGGACGGCGCCAACGAGTGGCAGACGTTCAAGAACGTCATCTTCCCCACCCTGCGCCCCACCAACACGGTCGTCCTCGTCGTCACCATCATCGAGGCCCTGCGCGCCTTCGACCTGGTCTTCGTCTTCAACAAGGGCGCCGAGGGCACCGAGCTGCTCTCGATCCTGGTCACCAACAACATCATCGGCGAGTCCAGCCGCATCGGATACGGCTCCGCGATCGCGGTCGTGCTGCTGCTGATCTCCCTCGTCGTGATCATTCCGTACCTGGTGGCCACCTTCCGGAAGGAGCGGCGCGCATGAGCACCACCGTCGTACCCAAGCCCCGTACGCCCGTCCGCCCCGCCCGGATCCTGCTGCACCTCTTCCTCGCGGGCGCCTCCCTGGCCTGGCTCGCACCGCTTGCGTGGGCGCTGTACTCGGCCATGCGGCCCTACGCGGAGACCAGTGAGAAGGGATACGTGTCCTGGCCGGACACGCTGAACTTCGACAACTTCACCAACGCGTTCACGCAGTCGGACATGAGCCACTACTTCGTCAACACGATGATCATCGCCGTTCCGGCGGTGCTGTTGACGCTGTTCCTGTCGTCGATGGTGGCCTTCTACGTCAGCCGCTTCGACTTCCGCCTCAACATCGCGCTGCTGCTGGTCTTCACGGCCGGCAACCTGCTCCCGCAGCAGGTCATCATCACCCCGCTGTACCGGCTGTACCTGCTGATCGACCTGCCCGGCATCACCATGTCCGGCAAGCTGTACGACTCCGCGCTCGGCCTGGTCCTCATCCATGTCGCGTTCCAGTCCGGCTTCTGCGCCTTCGTGCTCAGCAACTACATGCGCTCGCTGCCGCACGAGCTGACCGAGGCCGCGCTGGTCGACGGCGCCTCGGTGTGGCGCATGTACTGGCAGATCGTGCTGCCGCTGTGCCGTCCGGCGATGGCGGCCCTGGCGACGTTGTTGTCCATCTGGATCTACAACGACTTCTTCTGGGCCCTCGTCCTGATCTCCACCGGCGAGAACATGCCGATCACCTCGGCGCTGAACAACCTCACCGGGGCGTACTTCACCGACCCCAACCTGGTCGCCGCCGGCGCCCTGCTCACCGCGATCCCGACGCTGATCGTGTACTTCGTGCTCCAGCGGCAGTTCGTCAGCGGCCTCACGCTCGGCGCCAACAAGGGCTGACCCCCTTTCCCGAAAGAGAACCCCGTGCACAACCCCTTCACCCCGGTCGCCACCGTCCCCGTGGACCCGAGCACCGCCCGCGTCCACGAGGAGGGCTGGCAGTCCTGGAGCCCCAGCGGCGCCTACGCCCTCGGCGACACCCCCCACCGCCCGACCAACGACAACTGGGCGACGGTCTGCTACCGCCCCGGCGTCACCGTCCCCGCCGGGACCTTCCAGGGTGAGGGCCTGCTGGCGCTCGACCCGGGCGACGGCTCACCGGTCCGGCTGTGGGCGGCGCCGGACCCGCGGCACTCGGTCCCGTCCATCCGGCTGACCGTCCAGGGCGACCAGGCGGAGATCAGCGCCGACGGACCGGTGAAGCTGCTCACCGGGACGGACATCCAGTCGGTGCTGGCCGACTGGGCCGAGGGCCTGGGCGTACCGGCCCCGCGCCCGGCGCCGACTGTCTGGTGCTCCTGGTACGAGTACTTCACCGACGTCACCGAGGACGACATCCACGAGAACCTCCGTGCGATGGACACCCTCGACCTGCCCATCGACGTCGTCCAGATCGACGACGGCTACCAGAGCAAGCTGGGCGACTGGCTCACCCTCTCCGGCCGCTTCCGCTCCCGCGCGGGCATCGCCGACGCGATCCGCGCCCGGGGCCGGCGGGCGGGCATCTGGACGGCACCGTTCCTGGTGGACCCGAGCAGCGAGCTGGCCGCCACACAGCCCGACTGGCTGGTGCGCGACACGGACGGCGCGCCCCTGCACGCCGGCGTCAACTGGGGCCACGACCTGTACGCCCTGGACACCACCCACCCTCAGGCGGCGGCCTACCTGGCCGAGGTGTTCACCACGCTCCGCACCGAGGGCTACGACTACTTCAAGGTCGACTTCCTCTACGCGGGCGCCCTGGACGGCGTACGACACTCCGGCGCGGACCCGCTCACCGCGTACCGCGAAGGCATCACCCTCATCCGCGAGGCGATCGGCGACGACGCCTACCTGCTGGGCTGCGGCGCCCCGATCCTCCCGTCCATCGGCCTGTTCGACGCGATGCGCGTCAGCGCGGACACCGCGCCGTACCGCCGCCCCAAGGCGGACGACTACAGCCAGCCCGGCCAGGACGCCGCCGAGTTCACCGGCGTCGGACGGCAGTGGCAGCACGGCCGCCTCTGGATCAACGACCCCGACTGCCTGATGGCCCGCCCCGCGGTCGAGACCCGCGAACGCTGGGCGGCGCACGTGGAGGCGACGGGCGGCCTGATGGCGTCCAGCGACCGCCTGCTGTCGCTCGACGAGTGGGGCGTGACCACAACACGTCGTCTTCTGAGCGGAGTTGCCCGATGAGCAAGCGCGCACTGAACCTTCCGGGCATCGCCTACGGCGGCGACTACAACCCCGAGCAGTGGCCCGAAGAGGTCTGGGCCGAGGACGTACGCCTGATGCGCGAGGCCGGCGTGACCATGGTCAGCGTCGGCATCTTCTCCTGGGCGCTGCTCGAGCCGTCCGAGGGCGCGTACGACTTCTCCCGCATGGACAAGATCCTCGACCTGCTCCACGAGAACGGCATCGCCGCCGACCTGGCGACCCCGACGGCCGCACCCCCGGCGTGGTTCTTCCGCAAGCACCCTCAGGCGCTGCCCGTCGACAAGGACGGGCGCAGACTGTCGTACGGCAGCCGCCAGACGTTCTGCCCGTCGAGCCCCGCCTACCGCGAGGCCGCCCTGCGGATCGCGGGCGCGCTGGGGGAGCGGTACGCCGACCATCCGGCCGTGGTGATGTGGCACGTCCACAACGAGTACGGCTGCCACAACGCGGAGTGCTACTGCGACGAGAGCGCGGCGGCGTTCCGCGTATGGCTGAGGGCGAAGTACGACGACCTTGCTGCCCTCAACCACGCCTGGGGCACCACCTTCTGGAGCCAGTGGTACTACGACTGGGACGAGATCATCCCGCCCCGCCCGACGGGCGCCGTCCCCAACCCCACCCACCAGCTGGACTGGCGCCGCTTCTGCAGCGACGCCCTGCTGTCGCTGTACAAGGCGGAACGGGACGTCCTGCGCGAGGCGGCCCCTGCTCTGCCCGCCACCACCAACTTCATGGTGATGTACAACTTCGACGCCCTGGACTACTGGCGCTGGGCCCCGGAACTGGACGTGGTCTCCAACGACCACTACCTCGGCTCCACCGACCCCGAGTCGGAGATCGACATCGCCCTCAGCGGCGACCTGATGCGCTCCCTCGCGGGCGGCCCCTGGCTGCTGATGGAGCACTCGACGGGCGCGGTGAACTGGCAGCCGGTCAACCGGGCCAAGAACGCGGGCGAGTTGCGCCGCAACGCCCTCGCCCATGTCGCCCACGGCGCCGACGGCATCGCCTACTTCCAGTGGCGGGCCGCCAAGGCGGGCGCCGAGCAGTGGCACTCGGCGATGCTGCCGCACGCGGGCACGGACAGCCAGATCTGGCGTGACGTGGTCCGGCTCGGCGCCGACCTCAAGGCCCTGGCGGAGGTACGCGGCAGCACGGGCACGGCTGAAGTGGCCGTCGTCTGGGACTGGGACGCCCGCTGGTCCCTCGAACTCCCCTCCCAGCCCAGCGAGATGGTCCGCCATCTCGACCTCGTCCGCTCCTGGTACGAGCCCCTGTGGCGCGCGGGCGTCGCCGTGGACTTCGTACGCCCGGACGCGGACCTGTCGTCGTACCGCCTGGTCCTCGCCCCCAGCCTCTACCTGATCGACGACGCGGGCACCGCCAACCTCACCGGCTTCGCCGAGCGCGGCGGCACGCTGGCCGTCGGCTTCCACAGCGGGATGGTCGACGAGAACTGCCATGTACGGCTGGGCGGTTACCCCGGCGCGTTCCGCGAGGCCCTGGGCGTCCGCACCGACGAACTCTTCCCCCTGCTGCCGGGCGAGAAGGTCGCCCTCGGCGGCGACGCGACCGCGACCCTGTGGTCGGAGCGGGTCCGCCTGGAAGGCGCTGAGGCGGTGGCGTCGTACACGGATGGCCCCCTGGCCGGTGTCCCGGCGGTGACCCGCAACTCCCATGGGGCGGGCGTGACGTGGTACCTGTCCACCCGCCCCGACCCGGACACCCTCGCCGCCCTCCTGGACCGCGTCCGCACCGAGGCGGGCGTACGGCCGGTGCTGGACGCCGTCCCCGAGGGCATCGAGGCGGTGCTGCGACGGGGCACGGACGCCGACTACCTCTTCCTGATCGACCACGGAGGGAAGGGAGCCGAGGTCCAGGTCGCATCCGACGCCATCGAACTCCTCACGGGGAAGCCGGTCACGTCGGGCACGGTCGAGGTGCCGCCCGGGGAGATCGCGGTGGTACGGCAGCCCCACTAAAAGGCACAGAACAGACCGGGGCGCGGCATGCCCCCACCGCATGCCGCGCCCCGCCCCCCGCTCAGTCCCCTTGTATGGCCGGCAGGCTCCCCGTGCGCGCCGCCTCCCCGTACCACAAGGCGCTCGACTTGGGCGTGCGCTCCAGCGTCGAGTAGTCCACGTAGACCGCGCCGAAGCGCTTGCCGTAGCCGTAGGCCCACTCGAAGTTGTCCATGAGGGACCACAGGTAGTAGCCCCGGACGTCGGCGCCGGCGGTGATCGCCTGGCGTACGGCGGTCAGGTGGCCGTGGAGGTAGGCGATCCGCTCGGGGTCGTGGACGCGGCCGTCGGGGTCGGGCTTGTCGTCGTAGGCCGCGCCGTTCTCGGTGATGTAGATCGGCAGGCCCGGGGCCTCACGCGTATAGCGCATGATCAGGTCCCGCAGGCCGGTCGGGTCGATCGTCCAGCCCATCTCCGTACGCTCGCCCGGGGTCTGGTGGAAGGCGACGTCGTCCGCGCCCGGCCAGGGGGAGAACGAACTCGCTCCGTGGCCGTCCGCCCGGGGGCCGCTCGCGTCCGAGTCCACGGCCGAAACCAGCGCCGGTGTGTAGTAGTTGAGGCCCAGCGCGTCCAACGGCTGGTTGATCAGGGCCAGGTCGCCGTCCAGGACGTACGACCAGTCGGTGACCGACGCCGTGGCCGGGAAGAGCGTCTCCGGGTAGGCGCCGTTCAGCATCGGGCCGTGGAAGACGCCGTTGGCGAGGTCGTCGATCTTCTGGGCCGCCGCCAGGTCGGCCGGGTCCTCGGACACCGTCCTGACCACCGAGGAGTTGAGGCTGACCGCCACGGTGTTGCGGGCGGGCATCGCCGTACGCAGCGCCGACGTACCCAGGCCGTGCGCCAGGTTCAGATGGTGCGCCGCCTTCAGCGACGCCGCCGAGTCCGTGCGGCCCGGCGCGTGGACCCCCGAGGCGTAGCCGAGGAAGGCGCTGCACCACGGCTCGTTGAGGGTGATCCACTGCTCCACCCGGTCGCCGAGCGCCTCGCCGACGATCTGCGCGTACTCGGCGAACCGGAAAGCCGTGTCCCGCTCCGGCCAGCCGCCCGCGTCCTCCAGCTCCTGCGGCAGATCCCAGTGGTAGAGGGTGAGGGCCGGTTTGATGCCGGCCGCCAGCAGCTCGTCCACCAGCCGGCGGTAGAAGTCCAGTCCCTTCTGGACGGCCGGGCCCCGCCCCGTCGGCTGCACCCGCGACCAGGACACCGAGAAGCGGTACGCGTTCAGGCCCAGGTCGGCCATCATCGCGACGTCCTCGCGGTACCGGTGGTAATGGTCGACAGCGATGTCACCGTGCTCACCGCCGGCCGTCTTGCCCGGCGTATGACTGAACGTGTCCCAGATCGAGGGCGTACGACCGTCCTCCCGCACCGCCCCCTCGATCTGATACGCGGAGGTCGCGGCACCCCAGAGAAAGGCGGGAGGAAAGGAGACGGACGTTTCGGGCTCAGGCATGGAAGCGCTCCCATTGGAGGTCGTGAAGACCGAGGGGTAGGAGGGGAGGGGAGGGGGCCGAGGCGGCGGTGACCCGGCCCCCTGGAAAGCAGGAGGTCAACCCTTGACAGCGCCCTGCATGATGCCGCCGACGATCTGCTTGCCGAAGATCGCGAAGACCACCAGCAGCGGCAGCGTGCCGAGCAATGCGCCCGCCATGATCAGGGACTGGTCGGGCGTGTAGCCGCGGCCCAGGCCCGCGACCGCGACCTGCACGGTCGGGTTGCCGTTCTGGGTCAGGACCAGGAACGGCCACAGGAAGTCGTTCCACGTCTGGACGAACATCAGCATGCCGAGCACCGCCATCGCGGGGCGTGCCGCTGGGAACACGATGTGCCAGATCACCCGCCAGCTACTCGCGCCGTCCACCCGGGCTGCCTCGATCAGTTCGTCCGGCAGCGCCTGGATCAGGTACTGCCGCATGAAGAACACGCCGAACGCGCTCACCAGCGAGGGCAGGATCACCGCCTGCAGCTGGTCGGACCAGTCGAGCTTGGCGACCATCATGTACAGCGGGATCACGCTCAGCTGAGGCGGCACCATCATCGTGCCGATCACGATCAGCATCATGGCGTTGCGGCCCTTGAAGCGCAGCTTGGCGAAGGCGAACCCGGCGATCGTGGACAGGATGACGATGGTGATCGCCGAAACCCCCGCCACGAATGTGGTGTTGATGAACGCCTCGCCCAAGTTGGCGTCGGTCCAGGCGATTTCGAGCTTGTCGAACAGGCCGGAGCCGAACCAGAACGGCGGCGGGTTCTGTGCCAGCCGCTGGTTGTCGCGCGAGGCGGCGATCGCCGTCCACACCAGCGGGAACAGCGAACCGATGGTGAACAGGGCGAGGATGAGGTACGCGATCGGCCCGGCGTGCAGGGTGCCGCCGGCACGGGCGGCTTTGGGGCGCCGTACGCGCCCCGGCTTCTGTTCCGGCGGGGTCGGCGGAGTCAGTGTCGTCGTCACGGCCGGTTCTCCTAACTACTGGCGCGCAGCCGGCGCGAGATGACGTAGTTGACGATCCCGATGACGATGAGGATCAGGAACATCGTCCACGCGATCGCCGAGGCACGGCCGAGGTGCTGGTTGACCCAGCCCTGCTCGTACAGATACAGGCCGAGCGTCTGGAATTGGTGCTGGGCTCCGCCGGAGGCACCCTTGTTGGCGTCGAACAGCAGCGGCTCGCCGAAGAGCTGGGAGGCGCCGATGGTCGAGACGACCACCGTGAACAGGATCGTCGGCCGCAGCGACGGCAGCGTCACATGGAAGAACTGCTGCCAGCGGTTGGCCCCGTCCAGGGCCGCGGACTCGTACAGATCCTGCGGGATCGCCTGCATCGCCGCCAGATAGATCAGCGCGTTGTAGCCCGTCCAGCGCCAGATGACGATCGTGGAGACCGCGATCTGCGAGGCCCACTTGTCGTTCTGCCAGTCGATGTTGTCGATGCCGACGAAGTTCAGCGCCCAGTTGATCATGCCGTAGTCACGGCCGAAGAGCAGGACGAAGACGAGCGATGCGGCGGCGATCGACGTCGCGTACGGGGCGAGCATCGCGACCCGGTAGAAGGTCGAGGCGCGCAGCTTGTAGTTGAGGATATGGGCGAGGCCCATCGCCATCAGCAGCTGCGGGACCGTCGAGATGATCCCGATGGTCAGGGTGTTCTTCGCCGCGTTCCAGAAGAAGTCGTCGTCGAAGATGCGCGTGTAGTTGCGCAGTCCCACCCAGCTCATGTCAGTGGGCGCGGTCAGCTCCACCGCGTGCAGCGAGGCCCAGCCGGTGTAGATCAGCGGGAACAGGCCGAACGCGAGGAACAGCAGGAAGAACGGCGAGACGAAGGCGTACGGGCTCCAGCGCACGTCCCGCTGCCAGCGGCGGGACAGCCGGGCTCGGCGGCGTTCGTCGTCGGAGGGCCCCGCGGGCGGGCGGGCCGGGGCCGCGCCCCCCTCCTTGGCGGGGGGCGCGGCAGCGGTTTCGTGCCCAGTGGTCATACGGGTCACTGGTCCAGGTTGTTGTCGATGGTCTTGACGGCGTTGTCCCAGGCTTCCTTGGCGGACTTGCCCTGGGTCACCAGGATGACGCCGTTGTCGGTCAGGCCCTGCTGGATGATCTGGTCCTTCGGGCCGATCGTCTGCACGGGGATGTTCTCGGCGGCCTGGGCGAAGATCGTGCCGATCGGCGCGTCACCAGTCATGTCGTTCTTCGCGCTCGTCACCTCGGTCGATTCGTACGCGGCCGGGGTGCTCGGGAAGCTGCCCTGCACGCCGAACAGCTTGGCCTGCTGCTCGGGCGCGGTCAGCCAGGCGGCCAGCTTCGCCGCCTCCTCGGTGTTCTTGCCGGACTTGGGAACCGTCAGGAAGGAGCCGCCCCAGTTGCCGGACTTCGGTGCCTGGGCGATGTCCCACTTGCCGGCCGACTCGGGCTTCGACTTGCCCTTGATGTAGCCGAGCATCCACGGGGGGCAGGACATCGCGGCGAACTTGCTGTTGGCGATCGTCGTGTCCCAGGCCGGCTGGAACTGCGTCTGGTTGCCGATCAGTCCGTCCTCGGCGGCCTGCGCGGTGAGGTCGAAGGCGTCCTTCACGGCCGGGTTCGTCTTGTAGATGACCTTGCCGGAGGCGTCGTAGAACCGGTCCTTCTCACCACTGAGGATCGCCTGGATCAGACCGCCGGGGGAGTCAAGGAAAGTGGTGCCCTTGGGTGCCTTGTCCTGGTACTGCTTGCCGACGTCGACGAACTTGTCCCAGCTGCCGGCCCACAGCTTGCCGACTTCCTCACGGTCGGTGGGCAGACCGGCCGCCTTGAACAGGTCCGTGCGGTAGCAGATGGCCATCGGGCCGATGTCGGTGCCGACACCGATGGTCTGGCCGTCCTTGGCGGTGGCCTGCTGCCACTTCCACTCGAGGTAGTCGCTCTTCTTGCCGTACTTCGACAGGTCGAGCAGCTTGTCCGACTGGGTCTCGACGATCTCGGCGATGTTGCCGACCTCGACCATCTGGATGTCCTGGAGGCCGCTGTTGGTGGTGAGGTGGTTGATCAGCGCCGGGTAGTAGTTCTCGTTCCGCTCCACGACGGTCTGCTGGATGTCGATGTCCGGGTGGAGCTTCTCGTACTCCTTGTACAGGCCGGACTCCTCGAAGCCGGCGGTGCCGAACAGCCCGAGTGTGATCTTGGTCTTGCCTCCTCCGCCGCCCTCCGACGACGAGCCTCCGTCGTCCTTGCCGTCGTCGGCACAGCCGGCCAGCAGCCCGGCGCCCAGCGACGCGACGGCCGCGAGGACTACCGCCTTGCGGGCGGTTCGGGTACGTGCTCGCATTGCGTCCTCCTGTTGCCCTGACGTGCCGACCCCCCGGCCAACGGCGTTGTTGGGCCCGTTAGTTCTTGCTGCGGCTCGGGCGGGGAACGTGCGGGATGTGTATGTGTCAGGTACTGTGGGAGCGCTCCCACTCGTGATGTGTTGAAGGTTCGTCGGTCCGGGCGGGGGTGTCAAGGGAGCGGGCAACAGATGTGTCTTCAAGTTTTCCCGTCAAGGCTTTCGGTCCTCGCGGCTGGATGTCATGGATGAGGCGGATATCAGCAGATGACCGCTTGTATCACTCGATCCAGTGATTCGCGTGAAACGTATGGTCGAGCGTCGAAGAGTCATGCACGATCGGTGATCGTGAAGCTGGTGGTGCAGGTGAAGCTGCTGCCGACGCCCGTCCAGGCGGCGGCCCTCGAAGCGACCTTGCGCGCCTGCAACGAGGCCGCCACGTGGGCGAGTGAGATCGCCTTCGCCAATGACGTGAAAAGGAACTTCGCGCTGCGTGAGCACACGTACGGCGAGACGTGCGATGCGTACGCGACGCTGAGTGGGAACCCGCGGGCAGGGAATCTGGGGAAGCCGGGCTCGAATCGGTACCGGAAGGCGACGCAGAAGCCGATCGTGTTCCTGTTGGCCACCCTGACGCTGTACCGCAAGGGCGAATCCGACCTGGTGCGCCGGGACAGCGGCTGGTTCCTGTCGGCCACGTGCGAGGTCCCAGAGGTACCGCGCAACGCCGATCCGGTGGACGTCCTGGGCATCGATCTGGGCATCGTGAACATCGCCAGCACCTCCGACGGCGAGATCATGGCCGGACGGGACCTGAACCGAATGCGGGTCCGAGAACGGAAGCTACGCGCCAAGCTGCAGAAGAAAAACACCCCGTCCGCGAAGCGCCGCCTGAAGAAGCGGCGGCGTAAGGAGGCGCGGCGGGTGAAGGACATCAATCACAAGATCGCGAAGCATGTGGTGGCCGAGGCAGAACGCACCGGTCGTGGGATCGCCCTGGAGGACCTGACGGGCATCCGCGAGCGGGTACGGCTCCGTAAGCCCCAACGGGCCACCCTGCACTCCTGGGCGTTTCATCAGCTCGGGCGGTTCATCGCGTGCAAGGCCCGTCGTGCGGGGGTGCCGGTGGTGTACGTCGATCCGGCGTACACCTCCCGCACCTGCGCTGAGTGCGGGCACGTAGACAGAGCGAATCGGGTCTCGCAGGCCTGGTTCGCGTGCCGGTCGTGCGGATTCGTTGATCACGCCGATCGGAACGGCTCCCGCAACATCCGCGCCCGTGCGTGGGAGTTGTGGCGACGCGGGGCTGAGTCAACGGCCCCTGCCCCACCCCCAGCGGTCAGACGGCCGGGGCGGGGCTGGACGCAAACGCAGCATCACCGCCAGTAATGCCCGTTGTGCAAGCCCGGCACGTGAGTGACGGGCAGTTGACTTATCGGGACGTCAACTGGACCTCGGCGGCACGGCCCGGCCCGTCGGGGGGCGGCTCGGAAGGTCACCATGTCAGCCGGGGCTGTTAGATTCCAGGCCGGCGCGGTGACGGCGGAAAGGCGGAGCCACATGGCAATCCATGGAGCGCGGGGCCGGAGCGGTGGCCGGCCCACCCTCGAAGAGGTCGCCGCCCGCGCCGGAGTCGGCCGTGGCACGGTCTCCCGGGTGATCAACGGCTCGCCCCGGGTCAGCGACGCCACCCGCGCGGCCGTCGAGGCGGCGGTCGCGGAGCTCGGCTACGTCCCGAACACGGCCGCCCGCGCCCTCGCCGCCAACCGGACGGACGCGATCGCTCTGGTCGTCCCGGAGCCGGAGACCCGCTTCTTCTCGGAGCCGTACTTCTCGGACATTCTCAAGGGCGTCGGCGCCGAACTCTCCGACACCGAGATGCAGTTGCTGCTGATCTTCGCCGGCAGCGACCGGGAGCGCGCCCGCCTCGCCCAGTACCTCGCCGCCCACCGCGTCGACGGCGTCCTGCTGGTCTCGGTCCACGCGGACGACCCGCTCCCCGACCTCCTCGCCCAACTGGAGATACCCGCGGTCATCAGCGGCCCCAGGTCGGCCGCCGAGACGCTCACCTCGGTCGACTCCGACAACTACGGCGGCGCCCGCTCAGCCGTCGAGCACCTCCTCGCCGGCGGCCGCCGCACGATCGCCCACATCACCGGCCGCCAGGACGTCTACGGCGCCCAGCGCCGCGTCGACGGCTACCGCGACGCCCTGAGCGACGCGGGCCACGAGGCCGACGACCGCCTCATCGAACCCGGCGACTTCACGGAGGAGGGCGGCCACCGGGCGATGGCCGCGCTCCTCGACCGCTGCCCCGACCTCGACGCCGTCTTCGCCGCTTCCGACGTCACCGCGGCCGGCGCCCGCCAGGTCCTCCGCGAGGCCGGCCGCCGCATCCCCGACGACGTCGCCCTCGTCGGCTACGACGACTCCGCCATCGCCCGCCACATGGACCCGCCCCTCACCAGCGTCCGCCAGCCCATACAGGAAATGGGCCGCACCATGATCGACCTCCTCCTCACCGAGATAGCCGACCGCCGCCCACCGGCCTCCCGGGGTCTGGAGCGCCGCCAGCTGGTCCTGGCTACGGAACTGGTGCCGCGTACGTCGTCATGACGTCACAGCTGCGGGGAGAGCCGCCACCGCACCTCGCCGTCATGTTCCTCGTCCGTGGGGGACAGGCCGGCGGCTCTGGCCACAGCGGCGGAGGCGTGGTGGGCCGGGTGGATATGGGCGATCACCGTGAGCCCGGGGTGTCCCTCCCGTAGCCAGGCCACGAGCCCTCCCGCCGCCTCGGAGGCATAACCGTGTCCTTGCCACGGCGTGCCCACGACCCAGGCGATCTCCGCGGTCGATCCCGTGATCGTGGCCTGGACGGTGCCCATGAGATGGGAGTCGGTGCGGTGGCGCAGGACCCAGTTGCGCCAGGAGACTGCCGGGTCGGGGGAGCCGGCGACGAGGCGTGCGTAGCGGGTGCGGAGGGCTTCGGGGGTACTCGGAGTGCCGCCGATGTAGGTGTGCAGGGCCGGGTCGGAGAGTACGGCGGCCATCTCGGTGGCGTGCTCGACGCGCAGGGGGAGCAGGTCGAGGCGGGCGGTGCGGATCGGTTCGCTGTGCAACAGGCCCCCCGGAAACGGAATCAGCCGGTGACTTCGATTTCTCGAAGTCACCGGCTGATCACTCAGGGTGAGTGACGGGACTCGAACCCGCGGCATCCTGGACCACAACCAGGTGCTCTACCAGCTGAGCTACACCCACCATGACCGGCGATTCGACGAGTGTTCTCCCCGACCGGCCGAGAAAAAGTGTACAGGGTCCGAAGGGGTGCTCGCGCCTGGCTTTCGCGGCGCCCCCCTCAACGCCCCTGACCTGCCTACTGAGCAGGCAGAACGTACTTCGCGGCGATCGTCCTCGCCGTGTCGGAATCGGGGCCGGGCTGGGGGACGAAGACGGCCTCGCGGTAGTAGCGCAGTTCCGCGATGGACTCGCGGATGTCGGCGAGGGCGCGGTGGTTGCCGTTCTTCTCGGGGCTGTTGAAGTACGCCCGCGGATACCAGCGCCGGGCCAGCTCCTTGATCGACGACACATCGACGATGCGGTAGTGGAGGAACTCCTCGACCTTCGGCATGTCCCGCAGGAGGAAACCGCGGTCGGTGCCGACGGAGTTGCCGCACAGCGGGGCCTTGCCGGGCTCCTTGACGTGTTCCCGGACGTAGGCGAGCACCTGCTCCTCGGCGTCCGCCAAAGTCGTGCCGGCCGGGAGCTCGTCGAGCAGTCCGGAGGCGGTGTGCATCTGACGCACCACGTCCGGCATCGTCTCCAGCGCGGAGTCCGGCGGACGGATGACGATGTCCACACCCTCGCCGAGTACGTTCAGCTCGGAGTCGGTGACGAGGGCGGCCACTTCGATGAGTGCGTCGTCGGACAGCGAGAGGCCGGTCATCTCGCAGTCGATCCAGACCATACGATCGTTCATGCGACCACCCTAAAGCCGACCTCCGCTTATGAGGGCCCCGCGGTGGCGCCGGGCTCCTCACGCCGGCCGCCATGGTGAGGGGCGTGGAGTGCCCCGCCCCTCACCATCGACATCGGCCTACGATCCGCTGCGCTGCCCCGGCAACGTCGCCCGGCTTCCCGCGTACGCCTCACGGCCGTGCTCGCCGGACGCGGTCGCCGCCAGTGACGGCGACGGTCCGACCGCGTTCGCCGCCGCGGTACGGCGGGTCTGCATCGGGACCGCGCCGGGGCCCTCCGAATGGAGCGCGGGTGCCGGGCTCGGGGAGCCCGGTGAGCCGGTCGCGGCCGGTGCTCCGTCGGTGTCCACCGGCTGCTTCTCGCCCTGCGGCCTGCGCGCCCGGTACGCGGCCCGGTACGCCGCGGGCGACGAGCCGAGCTGGCGGCGGAAGTGCCCGCGCAGCGCCACCGGCGAACGGAAGCCGCAGCGGCCCGCGACCTCGTCCACCGAGTAGTCCGACGTCTCCAGCAGACGCTGCGCCTGGAGCACCCGCTGCGTGATCAGCCACTGCAGCGGGGCGCTTCCCGTCAGCGAGCGGAACCGGCGGTCGAACGTACGACGGCTCATGTACGCGCGCGCGGCGAGCGTCTCCACGTCGAACTGCTCGTGGAGATGCTCCAGCGCCCAGGCGACGACCTCGGCCAGCGGGTCGGCGCCGATCTCCTCTGGTAAAGATCGATCGAGGTAGCGCTCCTGGCCGCCGCTCCGGCGCGGCGGGACCACCAGGCGCCGGGCGAGCGCGCCCGCCGCCTCGTTGCCGTGGTCCGTCCGCACGATGTGCAGGCACAGGTCGATTCCGGCCGCGGTGCCCGCGCTCGTCAGTACGTCGCCGTCGTCCACGAAGAGTTCCCGTGGGTCGACGTGCACCGACGGATAGCGCTTGGCCAGCGTCGGCGCGTACATCCAGTGGGTGGTCGCGGGGCGGCCGTCCAGCAGGCCCGCCGCCGCCAGCACGAAGGCGCCGGTGCACAGCCCTACGATGCGGGCGCCCTCTTCGTGTGCCCGGCGGAGTGCGTCGAGCGCCTCCTCCGGTGGCGGGGAAGTGATCGAGCGCCAGGCAGGCACGACGACCGTGCCCGCCCGCGAGATCGCTTCCAGGCCATGCGGTGCGGAGAGCTCAAGGCCCCCCGTGGTCCGTAGCGGTCCTTCTTCGCCACCGCACACCAGCAGTCGGTAGCGCGGTACGCCGGCGTCCTGGCGGTCGATCCCGAACACCGACAACGGTATGGAACTCTCGAAGATGGGGCCGCCGCTGAACAGCAGCACCGCGACGATCTCCTTGCGGCGTCGCCCGGAAAGTTTCCGGGCCGCGGCTTCCGGCGCGGCAGTGGAGTCGTGGCTCATACTGCTAAGCCCCCCTCGGTGGTCGCGGCTCCTCGGTTGTGTCGCTCCTGCACGTTTCCCCTCGGTCCTGCACGAGTCCCCCGCCGTAAGACAGTCAAGATCGAATCTACTGCGTCCCGTGGTGCCGGGGTGACCAGTTCATCACCCGGCACATTGTCGACTTGGCAACTTGGCGTGAAGCATTCGATCACGAAGCGTTGCACTCGCGGGGCGTGCAGGGAAGTGCGCCTCGTCGCAGTGGCCAATCCCTGTAGGGTGCGCACGCCCTCCGAGGCCCTTTCCGTGCAGGTGGAACGGGGCGTGGGGGGTGCTCAGGGCAAGGGGCGTGCGGTAGCCAGAAGTTGGCTGAAAAGAAGCGGTTGGGGGTATGGAAACCGGTCAGTCGACCGGTGAGTTTCCCCCAGTGTGACGTCCGCCTCGGTGGGCCCCCGTTCCGCTTCTGTGGTGACGGCCCCGGTGCGGTGCGGGTTCGTCGGTGAGCGGCCGGGCGGCGCTGCGCTCGGACTGGCGCAGCAGCACCCGGCAGACGGCGGTGACGGCCGCCAGGCCGAGGGCCGTACCCGTGGCGCCGGCGAGCGAGGTGCCGTACACGACAAGGACGACGGGGACGAGTACACAGCTGAAGGCCGCCCAGCGGACCACGTCGGTCGCGGTGTCCTGGGAGTGGGGGGCCTCGGGGGTGGAACGTGGGCCGGACATTGCGTGCTCCCGGGGGTCGGTCGGTCGCCGGGTTCAACGCGTGTTCGAGGTGTCGGTCACTGTACGTGCTGCTCCGGCCCCGCGCGGGCCGGGTGAGTGAACGCTGTGCAAACCGCCTGTACGGCGCAGCAACCATTGCGTTGCGGGCGTGGCCTCGTGCATGCTCCCTGGAACCCCCGCGGAGGTTGCGCGGGATCTGGGCTTAAGGAGGCGTGCCGCCGTACCCTTGGGGGTATGGGGTTGGGAAGATGATTCCCGGACACAGCTCCGCCGCATACTGTCGTCCCTCCCAAAAGGATCACAACGCCGAGACAGCCATGGCCGGTCACGAATTCTTCGAACCCGCGGACCGCAAGCGGCCGGTCGCCGATCACACGGCGGCCGATCCCCTGGCGGCGGAAGAGTCACGCCATTCCTGCGATCCCGCCTTCAAGCACGGCGTCGTCGTCGGCTTCGACGGCTCCACCTCCAGTGAGCGGGCCCTCGCGTACGCCATCGGCATGGCTCATCGCTCCGGGTCGGGCCTGATCATCGTCCACGTGGCCAACCGGTTGCCCACCACCGTGTGGGCCGGCTGCGAGCCACCCGTCTTCGTCGACGTCCCGGACCATCGCACCGAGGTGCTCGGGCTTGAGCTCGCCTGCGCGGACTATCTCGCCGAGGTGCCCTGGATCCTCGTCGAGCGCGGCGGCGACATCTGCCATGAACTCGAAGAGGTCGGGCGGGAGTACGAGGCGGACGCGATCGTCGTCGGGTCCACGCAGGGCATCGTCGGACGGCTCTTCGGGTCCGTCGCGGGGCGGCTCGCCAAGCGTGCGAAGCGGCCCGTCGTTGTCATTCCGTAACTCGCCGTTGTCCCAGGTGAGATGTGGCGTTGGCGTGGCCTGACCCCCTTTCTGCGGAGCGTAAAACTACTCGCGCGTAGAGGTGTTTGTGCCCTTGTGAAGGGCATATACCGGTCACCGCACAACTGCACATGCATGAAGGGAGCCCGCCGTGGACAACGACGTCTCTGCGGGAAGCGGAATCACCACCGTGGTCGGCCGACTCGCCCTGGGAATCACCCTGTTGGCCTTCGGGCTGGGGTACACCGACGTGATCGACGGAGTGTCGGCTGCTGACGCCGTATCAATCGCCCAGTACGTGGGCGGTGTCGCCCTCTTCGTCGCCGGCCTCATGGCCTTCCGGGACAGGGACTCCGTCGGTGGTACGGCGTTCTGCGCGCTCGGTGCGCTCTGGTTCACCTGGGCCGTCTCCGCCGACGCCCAAGTCTCCGCCAACGCGGCCGGGTTGTTCCTGCTGCTCTTCGCCCTGGTGGCGTTGACCCTCACCCTCGCGGGTGGTGATCAGCTCGGTCAGGGGATGTACGGGTTGTTCTTCGTCGCCCTGGTGCTCATGGCTGTCGCCCATTTCGCCGACAATGACGGGCTCACCAAGGTGGGTGGGTGGTTCGCTGTCGCGGCCGGTGCGGTGGCTTGGTATGCGGCGACTGCGGCCTTGGCTCACTGGCCGACTGCGCTGCGAGGGCGTGCTGCTGGTCGGGGCGTGACGGCCCACGGTTAGCTGCGCTGGCTGGGGGTTTGGGCGGCCCCCGGCGTTGATAACGGACCCCCCGTGTCTGGTGGCAGCACGTGGGGGTCCGTTCTGTTGTGTGGCCTCTGCGGGTGTGTGGGGGTTGCTCGCGCAGTTCCCCGCGCCCCTGAAGGGGCGCTTTACTCCACCGTTACTGACTTGGCGAGGTTCCTCGGCTTGTCGATGTCCCTGCCCAGTGCCAATGCCGTGTGGTAGGCGAGGAGTTGGAGGGGGATGCCCATCAGGATCGGGTCCAGTTCGTCCTCGTTCTTCGGGACTACGAGCGTCTGGTCGGCCTTCTCCTGGTGCTGGTGGGCCACGGCGAGGATCTTGCCGCTGCGGGCCTTGATCTCCTCCATGGCGGCGCGGTTCTTCTCCAGGAGGTCGTCGTCGGGGACGATGGCGACCGTGGGGAGGGCGGGCTCGATGAGGGCCAGGGGGCCGTGCTTCAGTTCTGAGGCGGGGTAGGCCTCCGCGTGGATGTAGGAGACCTCCTTGAGCTTCAGGGAGGCCTCGCGGGCGACCGGGTAGCCGCGGACGCGACCGATGAAGAGCATCGAGCGCGCCTCAGCGTACTGCTGGGCCAGCTTCTCGATCTCGCCCTCGTGCTCCATGATCTCGGCGATCTGGGCGGGGAGTTTGCGCAGGCCCTCGATGATGCGCTTGCCGTCGCGGACCGAGAGGTCACGGGTGCGGCCCAGGTGGAGGGCGAGGAGCGCGAAGGCGACCGTCGTGTTGGTGAAGCACTTGGTCGAGACGACGCAGACCTCGGGGCCCGCGTGCACGTAGATGCCGCCGTCCGCCTCGCGGGCGATCGCCGAGCCGACGACGTTGACCACGCCCAGCACCCGCGCGCCCTTGCGCTTCAGCTCCTGCACGGCGGCCAGGACGTCGTACGTCTCACCGGACTGGGAGACCGCGATGTACAGGGTGTCGGGGTCGACGACCGCGTTGCGGTAGCGGAATTCGGAGGCGGGCTCGGCGTCCGCGGGGATGCGGGCCAGCTCCTCGATCATCTGGGCGCCGATCATGCCGGCGTGGTACGAGGTGCCGCAGCCGAGGATCTTGACGCGGCGGATCTGGCGGGCCTCGCGGGCGTCCAGGTTCAGGCCGCCGAGGTGCACGGTGGAGAAGCGGTCGTCGATGCGGCCGCGCAGGACGCGGTCCACGGCGTCGGCCTGCTCGTGGATCTCCTTGTGCATGTAGGTGTCGTGGCCGCCCATGTCGTAGGAGGCGGCTTCCCATTCGACGGTGGTGGGCTCCGCCGTCGTACGCGTGCCCTCCGTCGTGTACGTGCGGAAGTCGTCGGCCTTGAGGGTGGCCATCTCGCCGTCGTCCAGCGTCACTATCTGCCGGGTGTGGGTGACCAGGGCCGCGATGTCCGACGCGACGAACATCTCCTTCTCGCCGATGCCGAGCACGACCGGGGAGCCGTTGCGGGCGACGACGATGCGGTCGGGGAAGTCGGCGTGGAGGACGGCGATGCCGTAGGTGCCCTCGATGACGCGGAGGGTGTCGCGGACCTTGTCCTCGAGCTTCTCCGCCTGCGAGCGGGCGATCAGGTGGACGAGGACCTCGGTGTCGGTCTCGGAGAGGAACTCGACGCCGTCGGCCTCCAGTTTGCGGCGCAGGTCGGAGGCGTTGTCGATGATGCCGTTGTGGACGACGGCGACCTTGCCCTCGGCGTCGAGGTGCGGGTGGGCGTTGACGTCGGAGGGGGCGCCGTGGGTGGCCCAGCGGGTGTGGGCGATGCCGGTGGTGCCCTTGAAGCGGGCCGGCACCTTGGCTTCCAGGTCGCGGACCCGGCCCTTGGCCTTGACCATCTTCAGGGCTGAGGACTTGGGCGTGGTCACGACGATGCCGGCCGAGTCGTAGCCGCGGTACTCCAGACGCTGGAGGCCCTCCAGGAGCAGGGGGGCGACGTCACGCTTGCCGATGTATCCGACAATTCCGCACATGTAGAGGTATTCCTAGCCGTAGACGATGCGGCGCAGCTGCCGGAGGGTGAGCTCCGGGGGTGCGACCGCTCTGTATGTGAGGTCCGCCTCGATCCGTTCGAAGATCTCCGCGTTCACCAGACCCTGGGCCTGCAGCTCACGGTGGCGGCGACGGACGTAGTCCTCGGTCGTCTCGTCGAAGTAGGCGAGCACGTCCTGGATCACGCGCAGCGCCTCGCCCCGGCTGAGGGGCGTGGAGCGCGTCAGATGATCTACGAGTTCGTCGTGCACCCGGTAGATCCTGGGGTACCGGCGGCGCTTTCGCAAGAATCCTGCCCGATATCGGGCATTGGCCTGTTGAATCTCTTTGGGGGAACGTTGAATCCGTCATGGACACCTGTTCGTGAGCTGTCCATGCGGGAGCACTCGGCTCGTTGCCCAAGGGGACGAGTTTCAGTCGCCATGGACATTCCTCGCATGGGAGTACCGGAGCGGCTGGCCGAGCGCATGAGCATGGCCGAGCAGCACGAGTACCTGCGCACGCGTTTCTCGCGGCGCACAATGATCAGAGGTGGCGCCGTCACGCTCGGCGCCGTCGCGGGTGGCGCGTTCGTACCGGGTGCCACCGCCCAGGCCGCGGTGCCGACGCGGCGGACGAGCACCGAGACCGTCGACGGCGCGCTCGTCGCCCCCTTCGGCCGCCACCTGGCCTACGGCAACGACGCGCGCACCGAGATGACCGTCTCCTGGCAGGTCCCGGTCGCCGTCAAGAAGCCGTTCATCCGGATCGGCGCCCGCCCCTGGGACCTCTCCCGCAAGATCGACGCCGAGGTGCGCACCCTCTACACCCCGGCCGGCGTCGGCGTCAGCGCCGACCACACCCAGTACTACGTGCACGCCCGGCTGACCCATCTGCGCCCCGGCAGCACGTACTACTACGGCGTCGGCCACGACGGCTTCGACCCGGCCGAGCCGCATCTGATCGGCACCCTGGGCACCTTCACCACCGCGCCCGACCACAAGAAGCCGTTCACCTTCACCGCCTTCGGCGACCAGGGCGTCAGCTACCACGGCCTCGCCAACGACAGCCTGATCCTCGGCCAGGACCCGGTCTTCCATCTGCACGCCGGCGACATCGCCTACGCCGACCCGGCCGGCGCGGGCAAGAGCGCCGACACCGGCTTCGACTCGCGGGTGTGGGACCAGTTCCTCGCCCAGACCGAGTCGGTCGCCAAGTCCGTGCCGTGGATGGTGAGTTACGGCAACCACGACATGGAGGCCTGGTACTCGCCCAACGGCTACGGCGGCGAGGAGGCCCGCTTCACGCTCCCCGACAACGGGCCGGACAAGGCGAACCTGCCGGGCGTGTACTCCTTCGTCTACGGCAACACCGCGGTCATCTCGCTCGACCCGAACGACGTGTCGTACGAGATCCCCGCCAACCTCGGCCTCTCCGGCGGCACCCAGACCACGTGGTTCGAGACGCAGCTGAAGAAGTACCGGGCCGCGCACGACATCGACTTCATCGTCGTGTTCTTCCACCACTGCGCCTACTGCACGTCCACCTCGCACGCCTCGGAGGGAGGCGTGCGCCAGGAGTGGGTGCCGCTGTTCGAGAAGTACACGGTGGACCTGGTCATCAACGGCCACAACCACCAGTACGAGCGCACCGACGTCATCAAGGGGAACAAGGTCGCCAAGAAGCTCGCCATCGGCGACACGGCCTACCCCGAGACCGAGGGCGTCGTCTACGTGACGGCGGGCGCGGCGGGCCGCAGTCTGTACGCGTTCAGCGCGCCGGACTCCTACGAGGGGCACCCGCACGAGGTCGACTCCGTGGCCTCGTTCGTCAACACCAAGGACGGCAAGGTCGATGAGACCGTCGCCTGGTCCCGGGTGCGCTACCTTAACTATTCCTTCCTGCGCGTGGACGTCGAGCCCGCCCCGCGCGGCCACTACGCCAGGCTGAAGGTGTCCGGCATCGCCGAGACCGGTGACCGGATCGACCACTTCACGGTGGCGCGCAGGGCGAAGTAGCCCTCACGCCGCTCACATCCGCTTGAGGATCGCCTGCTTGGCCACGGTGAACTCCTCGTCCGTCAGCACGCCCGACCGGTGCAGCTCGCCGAGTTCGCGCAGCCGGCGCAGGAGGGCGTCATGGTCGTCCTCGGCGGAGGCCACCGGAGGAGAGGGCACTTCCGGTCGTGCGTCGTGTACGTCGACGGCGGCGGCCTGGGCCGGATGCGGAAGTCTGGCCTGGACCGCCGCCGCGACCAGGGCCATCAGCGGGTCCTTCTTGAAGCCCCACAGCTCGACGGAGTTGGGGTCGTACTTGGGCGGGGCCTTGGTGGGGGCGTTCTTCACGGTGAAGCGGAGATAGCCGTTCTCCAGGCCGGCCGCCGGGTGCCATTCGACGGCGGTCAGGTCGGACAGGGCGAGCGTGCGGGTGCCGGCGGCGGCCTTGGCGTCCTCGGTCTTCCAGTTCCACTCCAGACGGATGCGCTCGCCGTCGAAGCTCGCGGTGCCGTCGCCCGCGGAGACCGACAGCGGGACCGCCGGGCCGGGCAGCAGATACTCGGAGACGGGGTTGGACGGCACCTCGTCCAGGAGCAGGGCGTTGCGGACCTCGTCCGTGAAGTACTCGGCGACGCCGTAGCGGTCGGCGTCGACGATCAGCTGGTAGGGGTCGTGGGGTTCGGCCAGCCGTCCGCCGGTGGCGTGCAGCAGCGGGTCGGCGCCGTCGCGCAGCCGGAGCCTGAGCCGCCCGGACTTCCTGCCCTGCTCGAAGGAGATGCCCGCCAACGCGCCCAGGGGGACGACCAGTTCACCCAGGGTCTTGCGGAGCAGGCTGACGTTCTTGTCCCGTCCTGGGGTCAGTCGCAGGGCGTCGCCGTCGAAGGCCCAGGTGCCGTCCTTCTGGATGATTTCCGCCATGAGAGGGATTGTTTCATCGCTTCTGCGAGAGAGTGGTCTCTACCAATCCTGAAGGCAATCCTGAGGGTAATCCTGAGAGCAATCCTGAAGGGAGCGCATGTGAGACGGCACCACAGAACGACTCCCCGTATGTTCCGGCTCCTCGGTTCGCTGCTGCTGGTGACGGCGGCCGGCGCCTTCGCGGTCGGCGCGGCACCGGCCCCGCGGGCCGCCGCGACACCGCTGGACCGGGTGATCCCGGCCCCCGCCTCGGTCGACGCGGGCGGATCGCCGTACCGCATCACCGACTCCACCCGCATCCGTGTCGACGGCTCGCGCGAGGCACGCCGGGTCGGCGAGTATCTGGCGGACGTCCTGCGTCCCTCGACCGGTTATCGACTGCCGGTCACGACGTACGGCTCCGGAGGCATCCAACTCCGGCTCGGCAAGGGCTCCTTCGGTGCGGAGGGCTATCGCCTGGACAGCGGGAGCAAGGGCGTCACCATCACGGCGGCGGGGCCCTCCGGGCTCTTCCACGGCGTCCAGACCCTGCGTCAGCTCCTTCCCGCCGCCGTCGAGAAGGACTCCGTGCAGCCCGGGCCGTGGCTGATCGCGGGCGGCACGATCAAGGACACCCCGCGGTACGGCTGGCGTGGCGCCATGCTCGACGTCTCCCGGCACTTCTTCACCGTCGACCAGGTCAAGCGCTACATCGACCAGCTCGCCCTGTACAAGATGAACAAGCTGCATCTGCACCTCAGCGACGACCAGGGCTGGCGCATCGCCATCGACTCCTGGCCGCGGCTGACGACGTACGGCGGTTCCACGCAGGTCGGCGGTGGCCCCGGTGGCTACTACACCAAGGCCGACTACAAGGAGATCGTCCGGTACGCGGGCTCCCGCCATCTGGAGGTCGTCCCCGAGATAGACATGCCCGGCCACACGAACGCCGCGCTGGCCTCGTACGCCGAGCTGAACTGCGACGGGGTGGCTCCGCCGCTCTACACGGGCACGGAGGTCGGCTTCAGCTCGCTGTGCGTGGACAAGGAGATCACGTACGACTTCGTGGACGACGTGGTGCGGGAGCTGGCGGCGATCACGCCGGGGCGGTATCTGCACATCGGTGGGGATGAGGCGCACTCCACCAGCCATGAGGATTACGTGAAGTTCATGGATCGGGTGCAGCCGATCGTCGCGAAGTACGGGAAGACGGTGGTGGGTTGGCATCAGCTGACAGGGGCCACTCCGGCGAAGGGGGCGCTTGCGCAGTACTGGGGGCTCGATTCCACCAGTGCGGAGGAGAAGGCGCAGGTCGCTGCGGCGGCGCGCGGCGGGACGGGGATCATTCTGTCGCCGGCCGACCGGATCTACCTCGACATGAAGTACGACGCGAATACTCCGCTGGGGTTGTCGTGGGCGGGGTACGTCGAGGTGCAGCGGGCGTATGACTGGGATCCCGGGGACTATCTCGCGGGGGTGCCTGCGTCGGCTGTTCGGGGTGTTGAGGCGCCCTTGTGGAGCGAGACGATCACCAAGTCCGCGGATATCGAGTACATGGCGTTTCCGAGGCTTGCGGGGGTGGCTGAGTTGGGGTGGTCGCCGGCTTCTACGCATGACTGGGGTGACTACAGGGTGCGGCTTGCTGCGCAGGGGGCGCGGTGGGATGCGATGGGGATTGGGTACTACCGGTCTCCGCAGGTTCCGTGGTGAGTTGTTGTCTGCGGGTCCGGTGGGGGCTGGTCGCGCAGTTCCCCGCGCCCCTTAACGGCGTGTCCGTCAAGGGCGTTTGAATATGACGACGGGCACCCCGGAGGACCGTACTCCGGGGTGCCCGCCGGTCTTGGGTGTCAGAGCCCCGCGATGGGGTTCTTCAGGTTGCCGATCAGTTGGAGTGCGCCGGCTGGGTCCGCCAGGTCCACCATCTGCTTGTTGTTGCGGAGTTGGAGGCGGTTGAGGCAGGAGAGGGCGAACTCGGGGGCGAACATGTCGTACTGGTTGAATTTGTCGGCGAGTTCGGGCACCGAGTGCTGGTAGTCGCGGGTGACTTCGGCGACCGTGCGCCAGAAGGCGTCCTCGTCCAG
Source organism: Streptomyces sp. NBC_00457 (assembly GCF_036014015.1). Taxonomy (NCBI): domain Bacteria; kingdom Bacillati; phylum Actinomycetota; class Actinomycetes; order Kitasatosporales; family Streptomycetaceae; genus Streptomyces; species Streptomyces sp. NBC_00457. Next base: position 6,860,581 of record NZ_CP107905.1, read on the forward strand.
GATTCCCTCGGCCGCCAGGTTCGCGGCGAGGAAGCGGAAGAAGCAGTCGAAGACGTCCGTGAAGATGGAGAGGAGCTTCTTCTCTTCGGGGACCTCCACCCGCAGCCGTTCGACCGTCGGCGGCAGGACCGCCTCCGGGTCCATGACGGCGATCTCCTCGGCGATGTCCTTGTAGATCGCGCGTTCCACGACGCCGTCCTTCAGGACGAGGATGACGTTTTCGCCGTGGGGCATGAACACCAGGTCGTAGGCGTAGAAGCTGTGGAGGAGCGGGGTGAAGTACGCCCGCAGGTAGCGGCGCAGCCACTCCGTCGGGGTCAGGCCGGACTGCTCGATCAGGGCGCCCGCGAAGGACGCGCCCTCGTGGTCGACATGGACGAGGGAGGCCATGGTGGCCAGGGACTCGCCGTCCTGGAGGGACGCGACCGGGCTTTCGCGCCACAGGGCCGCCAGCATCTTGCGGTACGGCGAGTAGCGGTCCGTCGCCTTCTCGTACTCCAGGTGCCGGTAGCCGACGGCGGCGCGCTCGCGGATGATCGACAGGCCGGTGGACTTGAGGACCGGGTCGTTGTCGATGAGCTGGGCGAGCCAGTCGTTGATGGCGGGGGTGGCCTCCATGTAGGCGGCCGAGAGTCCGCGCATGAAGCCCATGTTGAGGACCGAGAGCGCTGTCTTGACGTAGTGCTTCTCGGGGCTGGTGCTGTTGAAGAAGGTGCGGATCGATTGCTGGGCCAGGTACTCGTCGTCGCCCTCGCCGAGGCAGACCAGGTGCTTCTGGGCGACCTCGGCGGCGAAGGTCACCGTCAGCTTGTTCCACCACTGCCAGGGGTGGACGGGGATGAGGAGGTAGTCGGCGGGGTCGAGGTGCTGGTCGCGCAGGACGTCGTAGAAGCGCTCCACGGTGTCCTCGCCCAGCTCCTGCCGTACGAAGGACTCGTACTCGATGCCGACACCGGCCGTGAACGCGGCGCGTGAGCGGTGGGCGGCGAGCCAGACCAGGCGGACCGGGCTGGCGGTCTCGGGGGCGTACGAGAGGTACTCGTGGATGCCGAAGCCGAGCCGGCCGTTGTTGGCGACGAAGCAGGGGTGGCCCTCGGTCATGCCGGTCTCGATGGCCTGGAAGCCGCTTTGCGCCAGCTCGGCGGAGGTCGTCTGCGGCTTGGTGAGCTTGTAGCAGGTGCCGGAGAGGGTGGAGGAGATCTCCTCCAGGTAGACCGGCAGGACCTCGTCGCTCAGGCCGAGTGATTTCTTCAGCTCGATGAAGAAGTCGAGGGCGGCGAGCGGGAGTTCGGCGCCGTCGCGGCGGCGGGAGATCGAGTCGGCGTCGATCTGCCAGTGGTCGAGGGCGCGGACGACTGCTGTGAAGGTGTACCGGGTCAGGCCGTCGTCGCTGCGGACGACGTACTGGTCACCGTCCTTCTCGGGGGTGATCAGCCGCTCGTGCGCGAACTCGGCGAGAGCCTTGCGGACGAGGAGGCGGTTGGCCCGCTCCCAGCGCTCGGGGGAGAGGTGGGCCGTGGCGTCGGCGAGGGTCATCCGTGCACCGCCTTCTCGAAGTGGTCGCGCGTGCAGAAACTCAGCAACGCCTTCTTCTCCGGCTTCTGTATCTCCCGCTCGGGGATGAACCCGACGGCTTCGTTCAGGGCGTGGACGGCCTTGTTGGCGATGTCCGGCTCCACGACGACGCGGGCGGTGCGCGGGTCCTCGAAGAGGTGGGCCATCACGGCGGTGATGACGGCCTTGGTGTAGCCGTGCACGGGCCGGTCGGTCGCCGGCACCAGGAAGTGCATGCCGACGTCGCCGGGCTGCGGCTCGTACAGGCCGACCAGTTCACGGTGCGCGGGGTCGTAGTACTCCATCAGGAAGGCCGGTTCGCCGTCCCGCAGCCCGAGCAGGGCGTGATGGTGCTCGTCGGCCGCGATCTCCATGTAGGCGCGCTCGACGTCCTGCAACTTCGCGTCCTGCATCATCCAGTAGGCCGCCTTGGGGTGCGTGACCCAGGTGTGCAGCAGCTCGGCGTCGTTGAGGGGGTCGAGCGGGCGGAAGGTGAAGGTGAGGGGGCTCGTCATGGGGCTCATACGGCGAACTCCTGGAACGCGATCGTCTTCTCGACCGGGTAGTACTCGCTGCCGAGCAGCTCACGGATGATGTAGCTGTTGCGGTACGCGCCCATGCCCAGGTCGGGGCTGGTGATGCTGTGGGTGTGGACGCCGGCGTTCTGCAGGAAGACGCCCCGGCCGGTCGTGTCGATCGAGTAGTTGCGGGCCACGTCGAAGTTGCCCTGCGAGTCGTAGACCAGCCGGTCGCGCACGGGCTTCAGGAACTCCGGCTCGGCGTAGTGGTAGCCGGTGGCTAGGACCAGGCCCTGGGTCTCGATCTCGTACTCCTTCTGCTGCTCCTCCTGGCGCAGTCCCAGCGTGTACGTGCCGTTCTCGTACCGTGCGCTGTTCAGCGCGGAGTTGGTGAGCAGGCGCGTGGGCACCGGGCCGCCGAGGTTCTTCTGGTACAGCAGATCGAAGATCTCGTTGATCAGGTCGCCGTCGATGCCCTTGAACAGGCCCTTCTGCTCGTTCGTGAGGCGGTAGCGGGTCTGTTCCGGCAGCGCGTGGAAGTAGTCGACGTACTCCGGCGACGTCATCTCCAGCGTGAGCTTGGTGTACTCCAGCGGGAAGAAGCGCGGGGAGCGGGTCACCCAGTTCAGCCGGTAGCCGTGGACGTCGATCTCGCTGAGGAGGTCGTAGTAGATCTCCGCGGCGGACTGGCCGGAGCCGACGAGTGTGATCGACTCCTTCTTCTGCAGCTCCGCCTTGTTCTGCATGTAGCGGGAGTTGTGGGAGAGGTCGCCGCCCAGGCCGCGCACCGCCTCGGGGTAGTACGGCGAGGTGCCGGTGCCGAGGACCAGGTGGCGGGCGCGGAAGGTCTCGTGCTTGGTGGTGCGTACGACGTACAGCTCGTCCTCGTACGTCACTTCCGTCACCGTCGTGCCGAAGCGGACGCTGCTGAGTTTGCCGGCGGCCCAGCGGCAGTAGTCGTCGTACTCGACGCGCAGGGGGTAGAAGTTCTCGCGGATGTAGAACGAGTACAACCGCCCCTGCTCTTTGAGGTAGTTGAGGAAGGAGTACGGCGACGTCGGGTCGGCGAGGGTGACCAGGTCCGACATGAACGGGGTCTGGAGGTGGGCGCCGTCCAGGAACATGCCCGCGTGCCACTCGAAGTTGGGCTTCGACTCCAGGAAGACGCCGTCGAGTTCGTCGATGGGCTCGGTCAGACAGGCCAGGCCGAGGTTGAAGGGGCCGAGGCCTATCCCGACGAAGTCGAGGGTCTTTTCAGAGGCTTCAGGAAGCGCGGACAACGGTCTCTCCCAGGTACTGCTCGGCGTGGCCGGCGATCAGATCGAGGACGGCGGCGATGTCGGATGCCTGCGTCTCGGGGTTGAGCAGGGTGAACTTCAGGTAGTGGCGGCCGCCGACCTTGGTGCCCGCGACCACCGCGTCACCGGAGGCGAACAGGGCCTTGCGGGCGTACAGGTTGGCCCGGTCGATGTCGGCGGGGTCGGTGACGGCGGCCGGGATGTAGCGGAAGACGAGGGTGGAGAGCGACGGCTGAACGACCACGTCGAAGCGCGGGTCGGCGGCGAGCAACTGCCAGCCCTCTACGGCCAGATCGCAGACCTCGTCGAAGAGCTGGCCGATCCCGTCGGCGCCCATCGTCCGCAGCGTCATCCACAGCTTGAGCGCGTCGAAGCGGCGGGTGGTCTGCAGGGACTTGTCGACCTGGTTGGGTATGCGCTCCTGCACCATCCGGCGCGGGTTGAGGTACTCCGCGTGGTAGGTGGCGTGCCGCAGCGTGGCGGCGTCGCGGACCAGCACGGCCGATGAACTCACCGGCTGGAAGAAGGACTTGTGGTAGTCGACGGTGACGGAGTCGGCGCGCTCGATGCCGTCGATGCGGTCGCGGTACTTGATCGACGCGAGGAGTCCGCAGCCGTACGCGGCGTCGACGTGCATCCAGGTGCCGTACTGCTCGCACAGCTCGGCGATCTCGGGCAGCGGGTCGATGGAGCCGAAGTCGGTGGTGCCGGCGGTGGCGACGACGGCCATGGGGACCAGGCCGTCCTTCTTGCAGCGCTCCAGCTCATGGGCGAGCGCGACGGTCTGCATGCGCTTGTCGTGGTCGACGGGGATCGAGACGACGGAGTCGGGGCTCAGACCGAGCAGCTTCGCGGACTTCTTCACGCTGAAGTGGCTGACCTCGGAGGCGAAGATGCGCAGTTTGGCGAAGGAGGCCCCTTCTTCCCACCCGACCCGCCCTGGCTTCGCCTCCTCGCGGGCGAGGAGGAGCGCCTGGAGGTTGGACTGGGTGCCGCCGGAGGTGAAGACACCGTCGGCGTTCTCGCCGAGGCCTATTCGGGCGGTCGTCCAGTCGATGAGCTTGCGCTCGATGAGGGTGCCGCCGGCCGACTGGTCCCAGGTGTCCAAGGAGGAGTTGACCGCGGAGAGGACCGCCTCGCCGACCACGGCCGGGATGACGACCGGGCAGTTGAGGTGGGCGAGGTAGCGGGGGTGGTGGAAGTAGATCGCGTCCCGGAGGTAGACGTCCTCCAGTTCGTCGAGGACCGCGGCGGTGTCGTGCAGCGGCCGGTCGAGGTCGATCGCGTCGATACGGGGGGCGAGGGCGTCGACCGTGACGCCGGTGAACGGACGGTCGGTGGTGGCGAGTTTGGCCGCCACCCGCTCGATTCCTTCGGTCACGGAGCTGCGATACCGCTCCGCGGTCGTGTCATTGAGCAGGTGCGAGCGCATGTGGGGGTCCTCCGGTGGGGACGAGCCGTCGGCGGGGCGAGGAGAAGCGGAGTCTCAGCTTCAACTTAGGTAAGGCTAACCTAATTTCACCGAATTTAACGCATGAGAAATCCAACCCACCCGTGACAGTGGTCACTCCTGTCGCTGCGTCATCAATCGCCGCGCTCGCGCAGCTGCTCCTCGGTCAGCCCCTGCCGCCAGTAGCCCACGAACGTGACCCGGCGGCGGTCGATCCCACGCTCGCCCACAAAATGCCGGCGCAGCTGCTTCACGCAGCCGGACTCACCCGCGATCCAGACGTACGGCCGCTCCGCGGACGGGAGTTGGTCGGCCCGCACGGCGTCGAGGGCCATGGGGGACCCCTCGGCGCGCACGAGCCACGTGATGTCCGCGTCCGCCTCCGTCACCAGATCCTGGATGTCACCGGCATGGTGCACCTCCAGCCAGACCCGGGCACGGGTACCGGCGGGCAGCGACTCGACGATGGCGGAGACGGCCGGTACGGCGGTCTCGTCGCCCCAGATCACCACCAGATCGGTGTCGGCGGGCGGCCGGAAACGAATGGCCCGGTTGTCGGCGACGGCCGGCCCGAGCAACAGCACCCGGTCCCCGGCACCCGCCCGCGAGGCCCACCGCGACGCCGGCCCCGCGGGCACCGCGGCGCCCGGCTCGACCCCGTGCAGCACAAAGTCGATATCGATCTCCTCGGGCTCCCGGCGCAACGCCCGCAACGTGTACGACCGCATCACGGCCCGCACGTCATCCGGCAGTTCCCGCCACCCCTGCCACCAGCCATCCCCGAGCTCGATCGGCACGGCGGGCTCGGTCTGCCCCGGATGCGGCAGAAACAACGACAGCGACTGGTCACACCCGTCGGAATGAAAGTCCCGCAACTCGTCCCCGGCAAAGGTGACCCGGACCAGAGAGGGCCCGAGCCGCTGAGTCCGTACGACGTGGAGCGAGAAGAACCGGAAGGGGGTGGTGACGGCGGTGGTCATAGGGGTTGCTCCTGAAAGGGGGGCGGGGGAGCGTGCCTGTCTTTTAGGGGCGCGGGGAACTGCGCGACCAGCCCCCACCGCCCCGCAGCTAACCCACAACATCAAGCCCCGTTGATCAGCTGACCTTCTTCGCCTTCTCAAGAGCCTCCGCAAGGTTCTCAAGAAGCGGCGTGCACTTGTCATACGACAGAATCGGCTCCGGCGACCGAGCAATCACCTGCCCAGCCTTCACCGCAGGCAACTGCTTCCACGTGCCCTCAGCGATGTCCGCCGGCTGAATCGTCGAGGACCGGTCGTCCATCATGATGACGTCCGCCCCGTACTTGTCGACGTTCTCCCAGCTGAGGCTCTCGAACCAACCACCGGTCGCCTCCTTCGCCTTCTCCGGCGGCTCGACGAAGTTCACGCCGAGAGCCTTGAAGTACTCCAGGTCGATGGAGAAGTTGGTGCCGGACACGTAGAAGAGGTCCGCGCTCGCGGAGCCGGCCAGCACCTTGATGTCGGGCTTGGCCTTGGCCGCGGCGCGCAGCCGGGCGGCCGCGTCCTCGAACTTCTTCTTGGACTGGACGACCTTGTCGGCCGTCATGTCGGCGCCGAGCGACTCGGCCAGCTCCCACATGCGCCCCAGCGGCTTGGTCATCTGCCGGTCGTAGACGGAGATCGCGGTGCTCGGCGCGAGCTTGGCGATCTTGTCCTTGGACGCCTCGGGGACGTACCAGAGGGTGCCGGCGCTGTCGAAGGTCGTGGAGATGAGGACGTCGGGCTGGAAGGCGGCGTACTGCTCGACGTTGAACGCGTCCCAGACGTTGCCGAAGACCGTCAGCTTGCTGACGTCCATGTCGCCGGCCTGCACATCCGCCTTGCCGGACTTGGTCTTGGTCGGGCCGAAGACGCCCTTGACCTCGATGCCGTAGTCGTAGAGGGCGGCGGCGACACCGGTGAACGCGACGATCTTCGTGGGGACTTCGTCCAGCTTCACGGTCGTACCGCGGTCGTCCTTGAACGACCAGGGGCCGGTAGCCTTCGCGGAGGCCGTCGACTCAGAGCCACCGCTCTTCGCGTCGTCGTCTCCGCAGGCTGCGAGCGCGGCACCGAGGCCGAGGGCGCCACCGGCGGCGAGGATGCCACGGCGGGTGAAGTGGGTGGCTCTGGCGTTGGACATGGTGTGACTGCTTTCGAACGGGGCGAAGCGCCCGCCGGACAAGTTCGAACGTAGGTTAGCCTAACCTCACCACTTGTCCAGGGGTGGGCCGCCCCCCGGTCCGAAGCCTGTACGCACCCTGTGACCTGCTGTTTCAGCTCGTCAGCCCCAACTCCCGTGCAATCAGCATCCGTTGGACCTCGCTGGTGCCCTCACCGATTTCCAGGATCTTCGAGTCGCGCCACATGCGTGCCACCGGGTATTCGTTCATGAAGCCGTAGCCGCCGTGGATCTGGGTCGCCTCACGGGCGTTGTCCACCGCGATCGTCGACGAGTAGAGCTTGGCCAGGGCCGCCTCCTTCTTGAAGGGTTCCCCGGCGACCAGGCGGGAGGCCGCGTCACGCCAGGCCAGGCGGGAGGTGTGGGCCTTCATCTCCATGTCGGCGAGCTTGAACTGGATCGCCTGGTTGGCGCCGATCGGGCGGCCGAAGGCGTGCCGTTCCTTCGCGTACTTCAGCGACTCGTCCACACAGCCCTGGGCCAGGCCCGTCGCCAGGGCCGCGATGGCGATACGGCCCTCGTCGAGGATGTGCAGGAACTGGGCGTAGCCCCGGCCCTGTTCGCCCAGCAGGTTCGCGGCCGGGACCCGGACGTCGGAGAAGGACAGCTCGCGGGTGTCGGAGGCGTTCCAGCCGACCTTCGAATAGGGCGGGGCGACGGTGAAGCCCGGGGTTCCCGCCGGGACGATGATCGCGGAGATCAGCGGCCTGCCGTCCGGCTTGCGGCCCGTCACCGCGGTGACGGTCACCAGGCCCGTGATGTCCGTACCGGAGTTGGTGATGAAGCACTTCGTGCCGTTGATCACCCACTCGTCCGTCTCGGCGTCCAGCCGGGCCGTCGTCCGCGTCGCGCCCGCGTCGCTGCCGCCGTCCGGCTCGGTCAGGCCGAAGGCGCCGAGGATCTCGCCGGCGCACAGGCGGGGGAGCCACTCGCGCTTCTGCTCCTCGGTGCCGAAGAGGTGGATCGGCATCGCGCCGAGCGAGACGCCGGCCTCCAGGGTGATGGCCACCGAGGAGTCCACGCGGGCGAGTTCCTCCAGGGCGATGCCCAGCGCCAGATAGTCGCCGCCCATACCGCCGTACTCCTCCGGGAACGGCAGCCCGAACAGGCCCATGCGGCCCATCTCGCGGACGATCTCGTACGGGAATTCATGGTGCTCGTAGAACTCGCCGATCTTGGGGGCGACCACGTCGTGCGCGAACTGCTCGACCGTACGCCGGAGTTCTTCGAGTTCGGGGGACAGGCGGTGGTCCATGGCAGATCACTGCTCCTTGTGGGGCTGTGGTGTGGTACCGAGTGCGCGGACGGCGCGGGACGGGCTGGGTCGGCCCAGGTGGGCGGCCATCCAGACGCTGGTGGCGACGAGACGGCCGAGGTCTACTCCGGTGTCGATGCCGAGTCCTTGGAGCATCCACACGAGGTCTTCGGTGGCGAGGTTGCCGGTGGCGGACTTGGCGTACGGGCAGCCGCCGAGGCCGCCCGCCGAGGCGTCGACGGTGGTGACGCCGTGTTGCAGCGCGACCAGGGTGTTGGCCAGCGCCTGGCCGTACGTGTCGTGGAAGTGCACGCCCAACGCGCTGGTCGGGACGTGCTGTTCCTTGAGTGCGGCGAGGAGTTCGAGGACGTGGCCCGGGGTCGCCACGCCGATCGTGTCGCCGAGGCTCAGCTCGTCGCAGCCCATGTCCAGCAGGGCCCTGGCGACGTGCACGACCTGGTGGACGGGGACCGGGCCCTCCCACGGGTCGCCGAAGCACATCGACAGATAACCGCGCACGTGGACCTGCTCGGCTTTCGCCCGCACGACCACCGGCTCGAACATGGCCAGCGCCTCGTCGAGCGTCCGGTTGAGGTTGGCCTTGGCGAAGGTCTCCGTGGCGCTGGCGAAGACGGCGACACGGGTGGCGCCGAGGGACAGCGCCCGGTCCAGTCCGCGTTCGTTCGGCACGAGCACCGGGAGTGCGACCGGCAAGTCGCTCACGGCCGGGAACAGCTCTTCCGCGTCCGCGAGTTGAGGCACCCACTTGGGGTGGACGAAGCTGGTCGCCTCGATCGTCGTCAGGCCCGAGTCGGCCAGCCGGCGGATGAACTCCGCCTTGATCTCGGTCGGCACGGTCGACTTCTCGTTCTGCAGTCCGTCGCGCGCGCCGACCTCGTGGATCCGCACCCGGGCGGGCAGACCCTGGGCCGGTACGACCATGGGGAGTCCCTGAACCGTCATTCCTCCGCCTCCTCGTGCGGTGCGACGACCGCCAGTACCTGGTCCATGGCGACCGTCGTGCCCGGCGCCACATCCAGTTCGGCGACCGTGCCGGCGTGCGGGGCGGAGATGACGTGCTCCATCTTCATCGCCTCGACGACCAGCAGACTCTGACCGGCGGCCACCTCGTCACCGACGGCCACCTTCACGACCGTGACCGTCCCCGGCATCGGCGCGGTGAGCGAATCGGCACCGGAGTGCGCGGCGCGGGTGAGCGACGCGGCGACCGGGTCGTGGTCCCGGACGTGCCACGCGTCGCCGTCGCGGCCGATCCAGGTGCCGTCCGGCAGGGCGGCGAAGGTGTGGGCGATGCCGTCGAGCCGGCAGGTGAACCGGCCTCCGGGCTCGGGAAGCGGGCCTGCGGACCCCCGAAGAGGTTCGTCCGCATCTTCCAGCAGCAGCTCGGTCCCGCCGTCCGGTGTACTGCGTACGCGCACGGTCACCGGCTCGTGGCCCGGCACGCGCAGGTGGTGTGCCGTCCAGGCCCGCTCTCCCCCCAGCCGCCAGCCGTCCGCGGCGCCGAACGGGTCGGCCCAGCCGGTGCCGCCGGCGGGCGCGAGCGCCGTCTGGCGCAGCAGCGCTGCCGCCGCGTAGACCTCCGCGGGCACCTCGTCGAGTACGAGCCCGTCCACCTCCCGCTCGACCAGCCCCGTGTCCAACTCGCCCTCGACCACGGCCGGATGGGCCAGCAGCCGCCGCAGGAACCCCGCGTTCGTCTGCACGCCCAGCGTCACCGTCTCCCCGAGGGCGGCCCGGAGCTTCCTGAGCGCGGTCGCGCGGTCGGGGCCGTACGCGATCACCTTGGACAGCATCGGGTCGTACAGACTGCCGACCTCGGTGCCCTCGCTGAGCCCGGAGTCGGTGCGGACGCCGTTGCCCTGGGGTTCACGGAGGCTGAGTACCGTGCCGCCGGACGGGAGGAACCCGCGCGCGGGATCTTCGGCGCAGACGCGGGCCTCGACGGCGTGCCCGGTCAGCCGGATCTCGTCCTGCGTGAACGGCAGCCGCTCTCCCGCCGCCACCCGCAGCTGCCACTCCACCAGATCCAGGCCTGTGATCAGCTCGGTCACCGGGTGTTCCACCTGGAGGCGGGTGTTCATCTCCATGAAGTAGTACGACGACGGATCGACGCCCGGGACGATGAACTCGACCGTGCCCGCGCCGACGTATCCGCAGGAACGGGCCGCCTGGACCGCCGCCTCGCCCATGGACGCGCGCGTGGCCTCGTCCAGCAGGACGGAAGGCGCCTCCTCGATGATCTTCTGGTGGCGGCGCTGGAGGGAGCACTCGCGCTCGCCCAGGTGGATCACATTCCCGTGGGCGTCCGCCAGGACCTGGATCTCGATGTGCCGGGGCCGGTCGATCCACCGCTCGACGAGGAGCGTGTCGTCGCCGAAGGAGGCCGCGGCCTCGCGCCGGGCCGCCGCGATCTCCTCGTCCAGCACGGCCAGGTCGCGCACCAGGCGCATGCCCTTTCCGCCACCGCCGGCGCTGGGCTTCAGCAGCACGGGGGCGCCCAACTCGCGGGCGGCGTCGACGATTTCGGGGTCACGTCCGCCGGGCACCACCGGCACCCCGGCCGCCTGCACCGTCTCCTTCGCCCGGATCTTGTCGCCCATGAGGGAGATCGCCTCGGCGGGCGGCCCGATGAAGGCCAGACCCGCCTCGCCGCACGCGCGCGCGAACGCGGTGTTCTCGGCGAGGAAGCCGTACCCGGGATGGACCGCCTGGGCGCCGGTGCGGGCGGCGGCCTCCAGGATGCGCTCCACGGACAGATAGCTCTGTGCCGCCGGCGCGGGACCGATCCGTACCGCCGTGTCGGCCTCCCGGACGTGCCGGGCGTCGGCGTCCGCGTCGGAGAAGACGGCGACCGAGCGGACGCCCAGCGTGCGCAGGGTGCGGATGACCCGGACGGCGATCTCTCCCCGGTTGGCCACAAGCACGGTGTCGAACATGATCGTGTCGGACATGGTCGTCAGGTCCCTCACATCCGGAAGACGCCGAACTGGGGATCACCCAGGGGCGCATTGGCGCACGCGGTCAGGGCCAGGCCCAGCACCTGACGGGTGTCCAGCGGGTCGATGACGCCGTCGTCCCAGAGCCGGGCGGTGGCGTAGTAAGCGTTCCCCTGACGCTCGTACTGCGCACGGATCGGCGCCTTGAAGTCCTCTTCCTCGCCCTCGGGCCAGGACTCCCCGCGGGCCTCCAGCTGGTCCCGCTTGACGGTGGCGAGGACGGAGGCGGCCTGCTCGCCGCCCATGACGGAGATCTTGGCGCCGGGCCACATCCACAGGAAGCGGGGGGAGTAGGCCCGGCCGCACATCGAGTAGTTGCCCGCGCCGTACGACCCGCCCACCACGACCGTCAGCTTCGGCACGCGCGTGGTGGCGACCGCCGTCACCATCTTGGCGCCGTGCTTGGCGATGCCCCCGGCCTCGTAGTCCCGGCCGACCATGAACCCGGAGATGTTCTGCAGGAACACCAGCGGGATCCCGCGCTGGTCGCACAGCTCGATGAAGTGGGCGCCCTTCTGGGCGGACTCGGAGAACAGGATGCCGTTGTTGGCGACGATGCCGACCGGGTGGCCGTGGATCCGGGCGAAGCCGGTGACCAGGGTCTGCCCGAACTCGGACTTGAACTCGGAGAAGCGGGAGCCGTCGGTGACGCGCGCGATGATCTCGCGGACGTCGTACGGAGTGCGGGGGTCGGCCGGCACGGCGCCGTACAGCCCGTACGGGTCGACCTTCGGCTCGACGGCGGGCACCACATCCCAGGGCAGCGGACCGCGCGCGGGCAGCGTGGCGACGATGTTGCGCACGATCCGCAGTGCGTGCGCGTCGTCCTCCGCGAGGTGGTCGGTCACGCCGGACACGCGCGCGTGGACCTCGCCGCCGCCGAGCTCCTCTGCCGTCACGACCTCACCGGTGGCGGCCTTCACGAGCGGGGGCCCGCCGAGAAAGATGGTGCCCTGATTGCGCACGATCACGGCCTCGTCGCTCATCGCGGGGACGTAAGCCCCACCGGCCGTGCACGACCCCAGCACGGCCGCGATCTGCGGGATGCGCGCCGCGGACATCCGGGCCTGGTTGTAGAAGATCCGCCCGAAGTGCTCACGGTCGGGGAAGACCTCGTCCTGCATGGGGAGGAAGGCGCCGCCGGAGTCCACCAGATAGAGACAGGGCAGCCGGTTCTCCAGGGCGACTTCCTGAGCCCGCAGATGCTTCTTCACGGTGATGGGGTAGTACGTGCCCCCCTTCACCGTGGCGTCATTGGCGACGATCACGCACTCGCGCCCGCCGACCCGCCCGATCCCGGCGATCACACCGGCCGCCGGGGCCTGTCCGTCGTACATCCCGTCGGCCGCGAGCGGGGCCAGGTCCAGGAAGGGTGAGCCGGGGTCGAGGAGGGTGTCGACCCGGTCGCGGGGCAGCAGCTTGCCGCGTGCGCGGTGTCGTGCGCGGGCCTTCTCGCCGCCGCCGAGCCGGGCGGCGGCGAGCTTGCCGCGCAGCTCCTCGACGAGCGCCAGCTGTGCCGCCTCATTGGCCCGCCAGGCCTCCGACGCGGGGTCCGCCGCGCTGTGGAGCTCCGGTGCCTGTTGCATCCTGCGGTCCCCTCACCTTGTTAATGAGCGTTAACGCATTTCCTCCAGGTTAACGACCGCTAACCTCCCTGTCTAGAATTGGTTTCATGGCCACCAGAACCGACGCCCCCACCCGCCGTGAGCAGATCCTCAAGGAGGCTGCCCGGCTCTTCGCCGAGCGCGGCTTCCACGGGGTCGGAGTCGACGAGATAGGCGCCGCGGTGGGCATCAGCGGCCCCGGCCTCTACCGGCACTTCGCGGGCAAGGACGCGATGCTCGCCGAGCTGCTCGTCGGCATCAGCGGCCAGCTCCTGACCGGCGGAAAGCGCAGGGTCGCCGAGGCGGACGGCAACCCCGACGCGCTCCTCGACTCCCTCATCGAGGGCCACATCGACTTCGCCCTCGACGACCGTCCCCTCATCACCCTGCACGACCGCGAGCTGGACCGCCTCCGCGACACCGACCGCAAGCTCGTACGGCAGCTGCAGCGGCAGTACGTCGAGCTGTGGGTGGATGTGGTGCGCAAGGTCTACCCCGGCCTGACCGAACCGACGGCCCGCTCGGCGGTCCACTCCGTCTTCGGCCTGCTGAACTCGACCCCGCACCTGGGGCGGCCGGGGTCCCTGCCGGGACGCGCGGCCACGGCGGAGCTGCTGCACCGGATGGCGCGGGGGGCGTTCGGGGCGGCGGAGGTGGGGGTGGAGTGAGGCGCCGGGCACAGGCTTGACGATCGGCGTGCTACGGGCGCCTCGACTCAGCCGAAGGCCAGCCAGTAGCCGCCCTGGGGCCGGTTCCGGCGAGCACCGTGCCGTCCTGGTGGGCGGCGTCCAGACCGGTGCCGCTGATATCGCCGGTCGGCGACAGGGTCCTGGCCACCGACCCGGAGACCGGCGAGACGAGTGTCCAGACGGTCACCGCCGAGGGCACCGCGACCCAGGGTCACCCCTTCTGGGTCCCGGAACTGGGCGAATGGATCGACGCCACCGACCTTGCGGCCGGCCAGTGGCTACAGACCGGAGCCGGCACGTGTCCGTCCACGCCCCTGGACAGGCCGTCAGACCCTGAGGGAAATCCCCTCGACGGACACTGCTTGGCACATCCGGGCCAGTGATCTTCCGGTTTTACGCCCTGCCTCTGGTTCGGATCTGCCAATTGCTCGGCGCTGCGGCATGCGCCAGCAGCATCAGGTCGGATCTTCCAGAAGGACCCTGCACTGCTCACCGATGCTCTGCAGGACGTGTTACGCGTCCCCTTCCCCAAGCCCCACGACTTCGCCGCCATGAACGTCGACCTCACTGAGATCGAGCCGGTCGAGCGGCGGGTGGACACGCTGCTGCGGGCGGAGACCGACGAGGGCACGTACCTCCTGATCGTGGAGTCGCAGGGGAAGCCCGACAAGAAGAAGCTCGGCAGTTGGCCGTACTACCTCAGCTATCTGTACGAGAAGTACAGCTGGCAGCCGGTGCTCATCGTCGTCACGCAGAGCAGCGCCACGGCCCGCTGGGCGGCGCAGCCGATTCATCTCGGGGTGCGGGGGTGTCCTTCGCTCACCGTTCAGCCTCTCGTGCTGAGTCCGGACAACGTTCCGCTGATCGCGGATGCGCAGGAGGCCGTGCGGAAGCCATCCCTTGCGGTGCTTTCTGCCATGACACACGGCCGCGGTCGAAAGGCTCCCGCCATACTGGAATCCCTGGCGACCGCCCTGAAGGAAGTGGAACCGGACACAGCAGCGGCCTTCGCTGCACTCGTCGACTCGTGCCTGGCAGATCCCCAGGCCAAGCAGCTGTGGAGGGACTTGATGACAGCGATGCAGTACTTCTTCCGGCACCCGCTTGCCGAGGAGGTCCGCGAGCAGGGTCGCGAGCAAGGCCTGGAGCAAGGCCGCAACGAAGGGCGTGTCGAAGACCGTGCCGAGATGGTCCTGGACCTTCTGCGTTGGCGCGGCATCGAGGTGCCCGAGTCGGTGCGCCAGCGCGTGGAGGCGTGTACTGATCTGGAGCAGCTCAAAGTGTGGTCGCAGCGGGCCGTGCAGGTGAGCCGGGCCTCGGAACTGTTCGTCGCCGAGTAGATCGGCGCACCCGCCGCCACCGATAAAGCCGTACGGCGGCCTGTTCAGTCCAGTCGGAACAGGCCCCCGCACGCACCGCCCCCCGCCCCCCGGCGTGACGAGCGTTACCCCCAGCCCTCTCTGGACGCCGTGTCCTACTCGCCGGTACCTTGAATGAGCAAGCGCTTAGACATGTACCGGGTGGAGGAGGACGGCGTGCGCCGTACGGTGTTCAACGAGGATCACGAGGCGTTCCGGGAGACCCTTCGCGCCTTCATCGAGGCCGAGGTCGTGCCGGTCTACGACGAGTGGTTCGCGGCTGGTCAGGCGCCGCGCGACTTCTACTACAAGCTGGCCGAGCTGGGCGTCTTCGGTATCCGCGTGGACGAGGAGTTCGGCGGCGCCGGCATCGACTCGTACAAGTTCGAGGCCGTGATGTACGAGGAGACGGCCCGCGCGGGTGTGCAGTTCGGCGGCTCCGGTGTGCACGTGCTGCTCGGTCTGCCGTACATCAAGATGCTCGCCACCGACGAGCAGAAGAAGCGGTTCCTGCCGAAGTTCGTCTCCGGTGAGGAGATGTGGGCGCTGGCGATGACCGAGCCGGGGACGGGGTCCGACCTCGCCGGTATGAAGACCACCGCCAAGCTCAGCGAGGACGGCACGCACTACGTCCTCAACGGCGCCAAGACCTTCATCACGGGTGGCGTCCACGCCGACCGCGTCATCGTCTGCGCCCGCACGTCCGCGCCCACCGCCGAGGACCGCCGCTTCGGTATCTCCCTCTTCGCCGTGGACACCAAGTCCGAGGGCTACTCGGTCGGCCGGAAGCTCGACAAGCTCGGGCTGAAGACCTCCGACACCGCCGAGCTGGCGTTCGTCGACGTCAAGGTGCCCGTCGAGGACCTGCTCGGCGAGGAGAACAAGGGCTTCTACTACCTCGGCCACAACCTGGCCTCCGAGCGCTGGGGCATCGCCTTCGGCGCCTACGCCCAGGCCAAGGCGGCCGTCCGGTTCGCCAAGGAGTACGTCCAGGACCGCACCGTCTTCGGCAAGACCGTCGCCTCCTTCCAGAACACCAAGTTCGAACTGGCCGCCTGCCAGGCCGAGGTGGACGCGGCGGAGGCCGTCGCCGACCGTGCCCTCGAGGCGCTCGACGCCGGTGAGCTGACCCCGGCCGAGGCCGCCAGCGCCAAGCTGTTCTGCACCGAGGTCGCGCACCGCGTGATCGACCGCTGCCTCCAGCTGCACGGCGGCTACGGGTTCATGAACGAGTACCCGATCGCCCGCCTGTACGCGGACAACCGTGTGAACCGCATCTACGGCGGCACCAGCGAGATCATGAAGTCGATCATCGCGAAGGACATGGGCCTGTAAGGTTCCCGAAATTACCGGCCAGTAGAAAAGGTGCCATGAACCAGGCACTACGGGGTCTCCTCGATCTGCTCGACATCGAGCAGATCGAGGAGAACATCTTCCGCGGCCAGTCCCGCTCCGCCGTCGTCCCACGCGTCTTCGGCGGACAGGTCGCGGCCCAGGCGCTCGTCGCCGCCGGGCGTACGGTCCCCGAGGACCGTCTCGCCCACTCCCTCCACGCGTACTTCCTGCGCATCGGCGACGCGGGCGCACCCATCGTCTACAACGTCGACCGGATGAACGACGGCCGTTCCTTCACCACGCGCCGCGTGGTCGCGATCCAGCACGGCCAGCCGATCTTCGCGCTCTCCGCCTCCTTCCAGAAATACGAGGAAGGCTTCGACCACCAGATCCCGATGCCGCCCGCCCCCGACCCGGTCACCCTCCCCACCGCCGAGGAACGGCTGCCGGCGTACGACCTCGCCCCCGAGGTCGTCGAGAAGATGCTGGAGGCGCGGGCCGCCGTAGATCTGCGCTACGTCGACGACCCGCCGTACGGCCGCTACGGCGAGCCCCGCGAGCCGCACTCCCAGGTCTGGTTCCGCACCAACGGCAAACTGGCCGACGACCCCCTGCTCCACGTGGTCCTCGCCACCTACGTCTCCGACATGACCCTCCTCGACTCTGTCCTCCTCGCGCACGGGCGCGGGGGATGGGCGGTCGGGGACGTCGTCGGGGCCTCTCTGGACCACGCGATGTGGTTCCACCGGCCCTTCCGCGCCGACGAATGGCTCCTGTACGACCAGGAGTCCCCGTCGGCGCACGGCGGCCGGGGTCTCGGACAGGCCCGGATCTACACCCAGGACGGGCAGCTCGCGATATCGGTGATCCAGGAGGGCGTGGTGCGCGCCCCACGGCCAAGCCCCACGGCCTAGCGCTCCGGCCTAGGTGAGCCCCGCCTCGGACAGCAGATACGCCGTCAGCGGGTCGTAGTACCGCGGGCTGAGGACGTGGTCGTCGAGGGGGACCGCCACCTGGAGGGTGCCTTCCGACTCGGCGAGGAAGAGGGCCGGGTCGTTGCAGTCCGCGTACCCCACGGAGTCCACGCCGTGCTGGGCGGCGTATCCCGCCCAGCCGTGGTCGGCGACGACCAGGTCGGGCAGCGGGCGGCCCTCCTGCTCCAGGGCGGTGAGGATGGCGCGCATCGGGGCGCCGGAGTGCGTGTGCCACAGCGTGGCGCCGTGCTCCAGCATCGCCACGTCCGCGAACTGCATGACGTATCCCTCGTCCGTCTGCAAGCCGTCCGGGATGACGACGATCTCGCAGCCGGCCGTGCGCAGCGCGGCGGCCGTGGCGCGGTGTACGTCGAGCAGTCCGCCGGGGTGGCCGGTGGCGAACAGCACCCGCTGCTCGCCGTCGGCCGCCTTGCGCAGCCGGGCCGCCATCCGCTCCAGCGCGTCGACCGTCAGCTCGGGGTCGATGGTGTCCTGGCCGTACCGGTACTCCGGGTCGTCGTGCACACCCACCCGCTCGGTCATCACCGCGAGCACGTCCTGCTCGTCCGTCCAGCGCTCGCCGAGCTCGAGGCCGAGCCAGTAGTGCCGGTCGCCGTTGGCCAGCTTGCGGTAGTGGGAGAGGTTGTTCTCGCGAGGCGTGGCCACGTCGCCCGCGATACGGGTCTTCACGAGGTGGTCGACGAGCTCGGCGCGGCTGGGGGTCCCGGATATCGGCATGGGAACCATTGTGAGGCAGACCGCAGTGCGAACACCCGGCGTCCCGCCCGCTGGGACACGCGTCACTCACCCTTTCCGCAGCGCGAACCACAACTCCATGCGTACGTCCGGATCGTCCAGGTCGGCGCCCAGCAGCGCCCCGCACCGGGCGATCCGCTGCCGCACGGTGTTGCGATGCACGGACAGCGCGACGGCCGTACGGTCCCAACTCCCGTGCAGGGAAAGCCAGGTGCGCAGGGTCTCGGTGAGGGCCGGAGCGGCGGCGACGGGAGCGAGGAGTGCGCGGGCGTGCGCCTCCGCCTCTTCCGGCGGGAGGAGTTCGGCGAGACCCGGGCGGGCGCCGTGCCGGACCAGCGCGGTGCGGGTGGCACGCGCGCGTGCCAGGGCACGGGCCGCCTGGGTGTCGGCCGACGGCCACTCCTGCGGCGCGGCGGGCGCACTGACCCCGAGCGTCCAGCCCGGCTGCGGCTCGATCTCACGAAGGGGCAGGAGCACGCGTACGACATCCTCCGCCAGGTCCACCAACGGCGAACCGAGCGCCGCGCCCAGCGCCGAGGCCGCCATGGCGTCGGGACGCGGCGCGTCCGGCCTCGCGTGCACGACCAGCCACCGGTCGGCGCCCAGCAGCGGCGCGACCTCCTCGGGCGGGGCGCCCAGCAGCAGCCGTACCAGCGCGGAGGACCGGGCCGCGCCCGCGCCGCTGTGGTGCTCGCCGGTGAGGAGGGTGAGCAGCACAGCGGCGACGGAGGCGATGGTGTGGTCACCGGGGTCGCGCTGCGGGGCCGCGATGCCCAGCACGAAGCCCTGGCCGGCGCCGAGAGCGTAGGCGGCGAGGTGGGTGCCGGCGATGGTGTCGGTGGCGGAGGTGGGGCGGACGGGGCCGACCGGGGCCGGTCGGGCGGCGGGTGGGCGGTCGGCTCGTGCCGCCCGGCCGGGGACGGCGGCGGAGGTGGGGTGGGAGGGGCCTGCGGGTGGGCGGTTGGCTGGTGCCGCCCCGCCGGGCTCACCGGCCGGGTGTCCTGCGGACGTGCGGTCCGCGGCGGCCGTCGCGCCGCGCCCGCCCCGCCTCGCCGCCGCGTCCGTCGGCCGTACGACTCCCGCCAGATCCGCCAGCGCCTCCCGCAACTCACCCCCCGGCCCCCGCCCCGCCGCCGCGATCTCCCCGCCGTCCGGTCCGAACAGCACCGTCCGTCCGCCGACCCGCTGTGCCAGTTGCCGTAGCACCGACGGCACCGGGTCCGGGCGGGAGGCCGCGGCGGCCAGGCTCTGCTGGGCCTCCGTCACCCGGCGCAGCTCCGCGAGGCGGGCCTGGGCCATGAGCTGCCAGACCGCGCGGGCGACGCCGGAGAAGGTGGTCTGCGGCGGGACCTCGACGAGTGGCAGCTCGTACGCCTCGCAGGCCGCGACCAGCGCCCGCGGCACCGTGTCGTGCACCGGGGCGAGCCCGAAGCCGAGGGCCGCGCCGCCCGCCGCGACGATCCGGGAGACATAGTCGTCGAAGTACGTGCCCGAGCCCGCCGCGTCCGGGATGTGCACGCCGGCCGTCAGCAGCAGCTCGCCGCCCAGCAGATACGGGTACGGGTCCGCCATCTCCGAGGTGTGCGCCCAGTGGATGACGATGTCCGGATCGGTGGGCCCGGCGATCTGGCGCAGGGCGAGGTCCTCGCGGGCCAGGAGGGACGCGAGGGGCACGGGTGGGGTGGGGGGAACAGAGGGTTCCGGCATGGTGTGCGATCCCTCCACTCAGGGCACCTCGAATGGATGAAACGTACACTTCGCAGTCGCTTTCCGGCCACCTAGGGTCAGTCGTCAGCACCCGCCGGCGAGACCGACCGAAGGAGGGCCTAGTGGCCATCGACTACGCAGTGATCGTCGTCTATCTGGTCGGCATGCTGGCCATGGGCTGGTGGGGCATGCGCCGCGCCAAGTCCAAGAGCGAGTTCCTGGTCGCGGGCCGTCGCCTGGGCCCGACCATGTACTCCGGCACCATGGCCGCGATCGTCCTCGGCGGCGCGTCCACCATCGGGGGCGTCGGGCTGGGTTACCAGTACGGGCTGTCCGGCGCCTGGATGGTCTTCACCATCGGCCTCGGACTCCTCGCCCTCTCCGTCTTCTTCTCCGCCCGCATCGCCCGCCTCAAGGTCTACACCGTCTCCGAGATGCTCGACCTGCGCTACGGCGGCCGCGCGGGCGTCGTCTCGGGTGTCGTCATGTGGGCGTACACCCTCATGCTCGCGGTCACCTCGACGATCGCGTACGCCACGATCTTCGACGTCCTCTTCGACATGAACCGCACCGTCGCGATCGTCCTCGGCGGCTCGATCGTCGTCGCGTACTCCACGCTCGGCGGCATGTGGTCGATCACGCTGACGGACATGGTGCAGTTCGTGGTGAAGACGATCGGCGTGCTGCTGCTCCTGCTGCCCATCGCCGTCGTCAAGGCGGGCGGCTTCAGCGAGATGAAGGCGCAGCTGCCCACCGAGTACTTCGACCCGCTGGGCATCGGCGGCGAGACGATCTTCACCTACGTGCTGATCTACACCTTCGGCATGCTCATCGGTCAGGACATCTGGC
Organism: Streptomyces sp. NBC_00457; assembly: GCF_036014015.1. Classification (NCBI taxonomy): domain Bacteria; kingdom Bacillati; phylum Actinomycetota; class Actinomycetes; order Kitasatosporales; family Streptomycetaceae; genus Streptomyces; species Streptomyces sp. NBC_00457. The sequence continues at coordinate 6,881,126 of NZ_CP107905.1, forward strand.
AGCGCGTGTTCACCGCGCGCAGCGACAAGACGGCGAAATGGGGCGGCACGGTCGCGGGGACGTACTGCCTCGCGTACGCCCTCGCGGGCGCCGTCATCGGTACGGCGGCCAAGGTGCTGTACCCGAAGCTGGGGAGCGCGGACGACGCCTTCGCGACCATCGTGAAGGACGAACTCCCGGTGGGTGTACGGGGGTTGGTGCTGGCCGCCGCGCTCGCGGCTGTCATGTCGACGTCCTCCGGCGCGCTGATCGCCTGTGCCACCGTCGCCAACAACGACATCTGGTCGCGGCTGCGGGGGAAGATCACGGGCGGTGACCGCGACGAGGTCAAGGACAACCGCGCCTTCATCCTCATCATGGGCCTCGCGGTGATCGGTACGGCCATCGCGCTGAACAACGTCGTCGAGGCGCTGACGGTGGCGTACAACCTGCTCGTCGGCGGACTCCTCGTGCCGATCCTCGGCGGGCTGCTGTGGAAGCGGGGCACCGCCCAGGGCGCGCTCGCCTCCGTCGCCGTCGGCGGTCTCGCCGTCATCGGCCTGATGGCGACGTACGGCATCCTCGCCAACGAGCCCATCTACTACGGGCTGCTGTCGTCGCTGGCCACTTACGTCGTCGTATCCCTGGCGACTCCGGCGACCGACGCGGCCGTACTCGCGGCCTGGCGTGAGCGGCTCGCCGGGCGGGCGCCCGAACCCCGGTCGGAGCCGGTCCCGGCGCACCAGTAAAGTCGTATGGCAAGTAGTACATACGCGATGAAGCGTGAGAAAGAAGGCATTTCCCGATGAGCAGCACCGAGACGCCCCGCGGCCCCGTCGACTCCTCCCGCATCCCGCGGTACGCCGGACCCGCGACCTTCGCCCGGCTGCCGCGGCTCGACGAGGTCGGCCGTGCCGATGTCGCCGTGGTCGGCGTGCCGTTCGACTCGGGCGTCTCGTACCGGCCGGGCGCCCGCTTCGGCGGCAACGCGATCCGTGAGGCGTCCCGGCTGCTGCGCCCGTACAACCCGGCGCAGGACGCGTCCCCCTTCGCGCTGGCGCAGGTCGCGGACGGCGGGGACATCGCGGTGAACCCGTTCAACATCAACGAGGCCGTGGAGACGGTCGAGGCGGCGGCGGACGAGCTGCTGGGGACGGGGGCCAGGCTGATGACCCTCGGCGGCGACCACACCATCGCGCTCCCGCTGCTCCGTTCCGTGGCCAAGCAGCACGGCCCGGTGGCGCTGCTGCACTTCGACGCGCACCTCGACACCTGGGACACGTACTTCGGCGCCGAGTACACGCACGGGACGCCGTTCCGGCGGGCGGTGGAGGAGGGGATCCTGGACACCTCGGCCCTCTCCCACGTCGGTATTCGCGGCCCCCTCTACGGCAAGCAGGACCTGGATGACGACGCCAAGCTCGGCTTCGGCATCGTGACGTCCGCGGATGTCATGCGGCGCGGTGTCGACGAGGTCGCCGACCAGCTGCGTCAGCGCATCGGCGACCGCCCGCTGTACATCTCCATCGACATCGACTGCCTGGACCCGGCGCACGCGCCCGGCACGGGGACGCCCGAGGCGGGCGGCATGACGTCGAGGGAGCTGTTGGAGATCCTGCGGGGTCTGGCCGGCTGCAACCTGGTCTCGGCGGATGTCGTCGAGGTGGCGCCCGCGTACGATCACGCCGAGATCACGTCGGTGGCCGCGTCCCACACGGCGTACGAACTGACCACGATCATGTCCCGCCAGATTGCAGAGGCCCGCGCACAGTGACTCACGACCACGACCTGGTGCTCCGTCCGACCGAGGCGCAGATCTCGGCCGCGCTGAATCCTCCCCCCGGCCGCAACGGCGGAGACCTGGTCGTGGAGACGCTGGCGGCGCTCGGCACGACGACGGTGTTCGGGCTGCCCGGCCAGCACGCGCTCGGCATGTTCGACGCGCTGCGGCGGTCCGACCTGCGGTACATCGGGCTGCGGGTGGAGAACAACGCCGGGTTCGCGGCCGACGCGTACGGCCGGATCACGGGCGAGGCGGCACCGCTGCTGCTGTCGACGGGACCGGGCGCGCTGACGTCACTGGCGGCGCTCCAGGAGGCGGCGGCGGCTTCGGCGCCAGTCCTCGCGATCAGCAGCCAGATCCCGACGGCGGGGCTGGGCGGCGGTCGCCACGGCTATCTGCATGAACTCCCGGACCAGGCGGCCTCGTTCAGGGGCGTGGTGAAGTCCGTCCACACCGTCCGTACGCAGTCACAGATCCCGTCCGCGATCGAGGCGGCCTGGAAGTCGGCGCTGACGGCCCCGCACGGCCCGGTGTGGGTGGAGATCCCGCAGGACGTGCTGCTGGCACAGACCTCGATCCCGGTGGTGACGGGCGGCGACGCCTTCCCCGACGAGCTGCCGCCGCGCCCCGAACTGACGGCGGTGGCAGCCGACTTGCTGTCGAAGGCGGCCCGCCCGGCGATCATCGCGGGCGGGGGAGTGGTACGGGCGGACGCGAGCGGCAAGCTGAGGCAGCTCGCGGAGATGCTCCAGGCCCCGGTGGTCACCACGCCCGGCGGCAAGGGCGCGTTCCCCTGGAAGCACCCGCTGTCGCTCCAGTCGTGGATCGAGGACCGGCACACCACGGACTTCCTGGAGGACGCGGACGTCCTGCTGGTGGTCGGCTCGGGTCTGGGCGAAGTGTCGTCCAACTACCACACGTTCAAGCCGCGCGCCCGGGTCGTCCAGATCGAGGCCGACCTCGGCAAGCTGGAGTCCAACCACCCGGCACTGGGCATCCACGCGGACGCGCGACTGGCGTTGCAGGCGCTGCTGGAGACGGTGGAGGAGCGGCCGGACCCGTCGGCGCCGGAGCGGGTGCGGGCGGTCCTGGCGAAGGTCTCCGAGCGCATCGCCGCCCAGGAACTCACCCTGGAACAGCAGGTGTTGGCGTCGGTGCGGGCGGCGCTCCCCGCTGACTCCCCGTCCTTCTGGGACATGACGATCCTGGCCTATTGGGCCTGGTCCGCCTTCGACGCCAAGGGCCCCAACCTCCTGCACTCCGCCCAGGGCGCCGGCGGCCTCGGCTACGGCTTCCCGGCGGCGCTGGGCGCCGCGGCGGCGGACCCTTCGCGTCCGGTGCTGGCGGTGTCGGGCGACGGAGGCGCGCTCTACTCCATCGCCGAGCTGGCCACGGCCAAGCAGTACGACCTGCCGGTCACCTGGCTCATCGTCGACGACGGCGGCTACGGCATCCTGCGCGAGTACATGAACGACGCCTTCGGGGAGGCGACGGCGACGGAACTGACCCGGCCGGACTATGTGGCGCTGGCGGAGTCCTTCGGGGTCCCGGGGGTTCGTACGTCCCCCGAGACCCTGGAGACGGACCTGGCGAAGGCGCTGGCAGCGCCGGGGCCGTCGGTGGTCGTTCTGCCGGCTGTGCTGCGGATGTTCGCGCCTACGCACCTCTAGTCCCGCAAGTCCCGCTGGTCGCGAGGGCGCTCACCAGATCGACTCGACCCACTCCGGGTGGTCGATGAACGGGTTGCGGTTGCCCTGGTAGGTGTCGTAGATGACCTCGTTGCGGTTTTCCTCGAAGGTGCTCGGCGGGTCCTCGTCGTTCCACTGCTTCAGGACGGAGAGGCGGCCGTGGAACCGGGTGCTGCCGTTGGTGACGGCGTCGTTGGGCTCCAGGTCGGCCCAGCTGTCGTCGCCCTCGTAGCGGACGGCCATGTAGAGGATCATGCGGGCGACGTCGCCCTTGACGGCGTCGCGGGGCTCGAAGGAGTTCGAGTCGGTGAGGCTGCCGCCGGAGTTGGTGAAGCTGCTGCCGCCGTTGTCGAAGTCCTTGTTGCCGCGGATGCTGTTGACCTGGACGTCCTCGGGGCGCAGGTGGTGCAGGTCCGTGCCAGGGCCGGCCGAGGTGCCGAAGTCGCCGTGGGACTGCGCCCACGTGTGCTCGCGGTTCCAGTTGCCGGTGCTGCCTCCGTTCAGCGACTTGCTGCGGGAGATGCCCGAGTACAGCAGGATCACGTTGCCGCTGTTGTTCGGGTCCTGGTCCGTCACCTTCAGCGCGTTCCAGACCGCCGAGTACGACAGCTTCGTCTGGTCGCTGATGATCGTGTGGAGCGAGCTCTTCAGCGCCGTACCGGTCTTGCCGATCGCGTCGGCGTAGTACGTGTCGTCGTACGCCGTGGTCGTGGCCGCGGCGGGGGTCGCGGTCAGCGTCGAGGCGGTGAGGCCGACCAGGACGGCCGCGGTGGCCAGAGCCACGGGCTTCCAGTGCCGGGTGCGTGTCGCCAGCATGAGGGGGGTCCCATCTACGCGGGTTGAATGGAGGCGGCAAGTGGGAGAGTGACATGGACATGTGGCGGTGTAAATGGACGCTGCGTGTCCATTCGGTGACCTGAAGCGGCAAATCGACCCTTGTCTACGCGAGTTGACACGCGGAAGCGGCCCCTGACCGGAAAGTCGGGGGCCGTTGGGCCGGATCGTCAGCCGTTCCTCAATCGGCCGGTGTCATCGCTGACGATCACCGCTGACGAACACCAGCCCCAGCCCGAGGACGGCCAACCCGCACCAGGAGGCGGTCGGCAGGCGTTCGCCGAGGACGGTGACGCCCAGGACCGCGGCGACGGCGGGCTCGGCCAGGGTCAGTGACGTGGCCGTCGAGGCGGGGGTGTGGCGCAGCCCGTATCCGAAGAGCCGGTAGGCAAGCGCGACGGTGAACAGGGCGAGGTGGCCGGCCACCGCCGCGCCGCGTGCCGTGGTCAGCCACTGCGTGTCCACCAGCAGCACGAGCGGCAGGACGAGCAGCCCGGCCGCGCCGAACAGCACGCCCATCACCGCGTCGGACGCATGGCCGCGGGTGATGAGCCGACCGCCGATCAGCGAGTAGACGGCGTACGACAGTCCGGCCCCCGCGGCGAGCGCGACGCCCGTCACGTCCATCGGCGTGGCTTGACCGGTGAGTTCGGGGCCCAGTACCAGGAGCGCGCAGCCCAGGACGGCCGCCGCCGTGGCGAGCGTCCAACGTGCGGTGGGCCGGGACTGCCCGGTCATCCAGGACAGCAGTCCGGCGAAGACCGGTGCGCTGCCGAGCGCGATCACCGTCGTCACCGCGACGCCGGTGCGGGCCACCGCCGGATAGAAGGTGACCGGATATCCGGCCACCGCCAGCGCGCCCAGCACCAGCAGCCACCGCTCACGGCGGGTGCAGACGGCGGGCAGGGAGCGGGCGCCGCGGGAGGTGAGGAACAGCAGGATGCCGCCGAGTGTGAGCCCGGCGGAGCCGATCGCCGCCGCCGGGGCGCCGGCCGGGGCCAGGGAGGAGGCGGTGCCGGTCGTGCCCCACAGCACGGCCGATATGAGGATGGGCGCGGGGCCGGTGAGAAGGCGCGCGTCAGGGCGCGCGGGAAGCAGAGTGGTGGTGCGGTTCGGCACGGTCGTGGTCTTCCGTCGTCGATGCGTCTGGGACTGGGTCCGAAACGGGCGCACGACGGGGCCGGGGAATCAGGAATCAAACCCTCAGCGTCTGCGCCCGGTCAGGCGCAGGGAGGGGGCGTGACGGCGTGCCAGTAGGTATTCACTCGGGGATCGTATCTCGTAGTACGGTCTGGACTTTACGTCCATGCGCTGGACGTTTACTATAGTTGGTGTTCCGGGTTGGGAGTGACTGAGGGGCGGTGCGATGGCCGACGACAGCGCGGACGCGATCCTGGCGGCGTTGCTGCCGGTCATCGATGGGCTGGCGGAGACGTTCGGGCCGACGTGCGAGGTCGTGTTGCACGACTACCGGCGGGGTGAGCAGTCGGTCGCGGCGGTCTCCGGTGCGGTGACCGGCCGCAAGGTCGGCGGCGCGCTGAGCGAGATCGGGCTGGCCGTGCTGGCGCAGGGGGGCGCGGCGACGAACGACATCAACTACGTGACGCGCACGGGGGACGGGCGGATCATCAAGTCGTCGACCATGCCGTTGCGCGACGGTGCGGGCCATGTGTTCGGGGCGCTGTGCGTCAATGTCGACGTCACGGCTCTGCGGCAGGCCGGCGACCTGCTGACGGCGCTGGCGGGGACGCCGCCCGTGCAGGTCACGGACACCACGTTCAGCAACGACTTCGACGACGTGGTCGACGCGCTGATCCGGGCCGAGGAGGTGTCACGCGGCAAGCCGGTGAGCAGTCTGACCCGGGTGGAGCGGCTGGCCCTCCTCCACGTCCTGGACCGGCGCGGTGTCTTCACGGTGCGCAACGCGGTGCCGCGGATCGCCGAACGGCTCGGGGTGTCCCGCTCGGCGGTCTACGCGGATCTCAACGAGTGCCGCAGCGGCGAGGAGAGCCGATGACGGTGCCCTGGTCGCGAGCCGACGCTTCATGAGCCGGTCTCCCCTCCGTCACCGGCCCGCCCTACGGTGGCGCCCATGCGTCTGAGAACCGTACTCGCGACCGCCACCGCCGGCCTGGCGGCGGCCACCTGCCTCACCGCCGCAGGGCCCGCCAACGCGGGCGAGAATCACGCCTGTTCGCCCTCCGTCGCCATCCAGGGCTTCTCCGACGCCCTGGACAAGACGACGTACCAGGGCACCTATGTCGGCAACTTCTCCGCGCTCGCCGTGGACCGGAACGGCGACCTCGCCGCGCTCAGCGACCGCTCGTCGCTGTTCACGCTGGACCGCAGGACCCTCCAGCCGAAGTCCGTCGTCCAGCTCGCCGACGAGAACGGCACCGCGCTGGACTCCGAGGGCCTGGTCGTGGAGCGGGACGGCACCCGGCTCATCAGCTCCGAGACCGAGCCGTCCGTACGCCGCTACTCCCGCGACGGCAAGATCCTCGACCGTCTGCCGGTACCGGCCTCTCTCCAGGTCGCCCCGGCCGGGCGGGCCGTCACCAACGGCACCTTCGAGGGCCTGACCATGCTCCCCGGCGGGCGCACCCTGCTCGCGTCGATGGAGTACGCGCTGTCCGGCGACACCGCCGGCATCGTCCGCTGGCAGACCTGGAAGCGGCACCACGGCACCTTCGGGCTCGGCGCCCAGTACGCCTACCGGGCCGACACCGGCCTCGGCGTCCCCGAGGTCACCGCGCTGCCCGACGGCCGGTTCCTCGTCCTGGAGCGCGGCTTCACCTCCGGCGTCGGCAACACCGTCCGCCTCTACCTCGCCGACCCGCGCCGCGCGACCGACACCGGCGGCATCGACACGCTGACCGGCCAGGACGGCGTACGGCTGGTCAAGAAGACCCTCCTCGCCGACCTCGTGAACTGCCCGACACTCGGCGCGACCGCCAAGCAGCCCCAGCCCAACCCCCTCCTCGACAACATCGAGTCCATGACGATCACCGGCTGGACCAAGGGCCGCCTGAAGGTACTGCTGGCCAGCGACGACAACCAGAACGCGACACAGACGACGCGCTTCTACGATCTCCGGGTAAGCACAGCGCCCCGTTAGGGGCGCGGGGAACTGCGCGCTCAGCCCCCACGGCGCCGCACCCGAAGCCACACCGGAGGGATGAAATCCGCTCGCCGCGGCGTTGGTGCCTTCCGTAGATCCAACAGAACGGGGAGGCACCGACGTGGCAGCGCGGCAGGGGCAAGGCTGGGCGCGAAGGCTGTGGGCGTACGCCTGGCGTTACCCCAAGGACGTCGTCCTGGCCCTCGGCGCCTCGCTCGTCGGCATGGCCGTCATGGCGCTGGCCCCGCTGATCACCAAGGTGATCATCGATGACGTGATCGTCGGTCACAGCCGGTCCATGGCGGTCTGGGCGGGCGCCCTCATCGGCGCCGCACTCCTCGTCTACGTCCTCACCTACATCCGCCGCTACTACGGCGGCCGTCTCGCCCTCGACGTCCAGCACGACCTGCGGACCGAGATGTACGGCACGATCACCCGCCTCGACGGCCGCCGGCAGGACGAGCTGTCCACCGGTCAGGTCGTCGGCCGGGCGACCAGCGACCTCCAGCTGATCCAGGGCCTGCTCTTCATGCTCCCGATGACCATCGGGAACTTCATGCTCTTCCTGATCTCCCTGGTCATCATGGCGTGGCTGTCGCTCCCGCTCACGCTGGTCGCCCTCGCGGTCGCGCCCGCGATCTGGTTCATCGCCAAGCGCAGCCGCACCAAGCTGCACCCTGCGACCTGGTACGCCCAGGCCCAGGCGGCGGCCGTCGCGGGCGTCGTCGACGGCGCCGTCAGCGGCGTACGCGTGGTGAAGGGGTTCGGGCAGGAGGACCAGGAGACCGGGAAGCTGCGGGAGGTCGGCCGCAGGCTCTTCGCGGGGCGGCTGCGCACGATCCGGTTCAACTCGAAGTACACCCCCGCCCTCCAGGCCGTCCCCGCCCTCGGCCAGGTCGCGATGCTCGCGCTCGGCGGCTGGCTCGCGGTCCGCGGGCACATCACGCTCGGCACGTTCGTCGCCTTCTCCACCTACCTCGCCCAGCTCGTCGGCCCGGTCCGCATGCTCGCCATGGTCCTCACCGTCGGCCAGCAGGCCCGCGCCGGCACGGAACGCGTCCTGGAACTGATCGACACCGAGCCGGCGCTCGAGGACGGCCACAAGACGCTGCCCGCCGACGCGCCCGCCACCGTCGAGTTCGACGACGTCTCCTTCGGCTACGAGGGTGCCCTGGGCAAAACCACTCCTGTTCTCGACGGGCTGAGCTTCGAGATCCACCCCGGCGAGACCCTCGCCGTCGTCGGCTCCTCCGGCTCCGGCAAGTCGACGGTCTCGCTGCTGCTGCCCCGGTTCTACGACGTCACCCACGGCGCCGTCCTCATCGGCGGCCACGATGTCCGCGAGCTGACCCTCGACTCGCTGAGGGCCGCGATCGGGCTGGTCCCCGAGGACTCCTTCCTCTTCTCGGACACGGTCCGCAGCAACATCGCGTACGGCCGTCCCGACGCGACGGACTACGAGATCGAGGCCGCCGCCCGCGCCGCCCAGGCGGACCGCTTCATCAGGGACCTCCCCGACGGCTACGACACCAAGGTCGGCGAGCACGGCCTCACCCTCTCCGGCGGCCAGCGCCAGCGCGTCGCCCTCGCCCGCGCGATCCTCACCGACCCGCGGCTGCTCGTCCTCGACGACGCCACCTCCGCCGTGGACGCCCGCGTCGAGCACGAGATCCACGAGGCCCTGAAGCACGTCATGGAGGGCCGGACCACCCTCCTCATCGCCCACCGCCGCTCCACCCTCAACCTCGCCGACCGCATCGCCGTCCTCGAGAACGGGCGCCTTGCCGACATCGGCACCCATGACGAACTCCAGCAGCGGTCGGCTCTCTACCGCCGGCTCCTCACCGACCCGGACGAACTCGGCGGCGTCTCGCCCGGCCACGCCCAGCCCGCCTGTCCGCAGGAGGACACCTCCGTACGGGACGAGCTGGACGCCGAGTTCGATGCCGAGCGCGGCATCACGCCCCGGCTGTGGGCGGGCGAGCGCACCCCGCGCGACCTCGCGATGGACGGCACCCCGGCCACCCCCGAACTCCTCGCCCAGGTGGACGCGTTGCCCCCGGCGACCGACACCCCGGAGATCGACGAGGCACGCGCCGTGCGAGCCGAGGAGAGCTACGGACTGCGCAGGCTGCTGCGCGGCTTCGGCCTGCCCCTCCTCGTCAGCCTCTCCCTCGTCGCCGTGGACGCGGGTATGGGGCTCCTCCTGCCCGTCCTGATCCGGCACGGCATCGACAGCGGTGTCTCGGAGATGGCCCTCGGCGCGGTCTGGGCGGCCGCGCTGCTCGGGCTGCTCACCGTCGTGATCCAGTGGGCGGCGCAGGTCGGCGAGACCCGGATGACCGGGCGCACCGGCGAGCGCGTGCTGTACTCCCTGCGCCTGAAGATCTTCGCCCAGCTCCAGCGGCTCGGACTCGACTACTACGAGCGTGAGTTGACCGGCCGGATCATGACGAGGATGACGACGGACGTCGACGCCTTGTCGACGTTCCTCCAGACCGGCCTGGTCACGGCGTTCGTCTCGGTCGTCACGTTCTTCGGCATCATGGTCGCCCTGCTGGTGATCGACGTACAGCTGGCGCTGCTCGTCTTCGCCACCCTCCCGCCGCTGATCCTCGCCACGGTCTTCTTCCGCCGGGCGAGCGTGAAGGCGTACGAACTGGCCCGGGAACGCGTGTCGGTGGTCAACGGCGACCTCCAGGAGTCGGTGTCCGGGCTGCGGATCGTGCAGGCGTTCCGGCGTGAGCGGGACGGCGGGCGGCGCTTCGCGGAGCGGAGCGACAGTTACCGTCAGGCCCGTATCCGGGGTCAGTGGCTGATCTCGGTGTACTTCCCCGGCGTGCAGCTGCTGTCGTCGGTCGCCGCGGCCGCCGTGCTGATCGTGGGTGCCGGGCGGGTCGACAACGGCACGCTCACCACGGGCGCGCTGGTGGCGTACCTCCTCTACATCGACCTGTTCTTCGCCCCTGTCCAGCAGCTTTCCCAGGTCTTCGACGGCTACCAGCAGGCGACGGTCTCGCTGGGCCGCATCCAGGAGCTGCTCCAGGAGCCGACGTCGACGAAGAGCGCCGACGAGCCGCTCGACGTGCTCTCGCTGCGCGGCGAAGTCGCCTTCGAGGACGTGCACTTCGCCTACGGCGGCGAGGAGGAGGCCCTCACCGGGATCAACCTCGCCATCCCCGCCGGGCAGACCGTCGCCTTCGTCGGCGAGACCGGCGCCGGCAAGTCGACCCTCGTCAAGCTGGTGGCCCGCTTCTACGACCCCACCGGTGGCCGCGTCACCGTCGACGGCACCGACCTGCGCGCCCTCGACCTCACGTCGTACCGGCACCGGCTGGGCGTCGTCCCGCAGGAGGCGTACCTCTTCCAGGGCACCGTCCGCGACGCCATCGCCTACGGCCGCCCCGACGCCACCGACGCCGAAGTGGAGGCGGCGGCCCGGGCGGTCGGCGCGCACGACATGATCGCCACGCTGGAGGGCGGCTACCTCCACGAGGTCGCCGAGCGCGGCCGCAACCTCTCCGCGGGCCAACGGCAGCTGATCGCGCTGGCCCGCGCCGAGCTGGTCGACCCGGACATCCTCCTCCTCGACGAGGCGACGGCCGCCCTGGACCTGGCCTCCGAGGCCCTGGTGAACCAGGCCACCGACCGCTTGGCAGGCCGCCGTACCACCCTCGTCGTCGCCCACCGCCTGACCACCGCGGCCCGCGCGGACCGCGTGGTCGTCATGTCCGACGGCCGCGTCGCCGAGGACGGCACCCACGAGGAACTCCTCGCAAGGGGTGGGCAGTACGCGGAGCTGTGGCGGACGTTCGTGGGGGAGGACACGGCCGTGGTGGCCTGACGGGTCGTCGGCCTGCCGAGCGGGGCCGTCGGTCGACGGTCACGTCAGCCGCCGGACGGAGTCCGGCCAGTCGTCCGAAGCCCGGGAGGCCCGCCAGGGCCGAGCGGTGCGAGGGCGACGTCGGGAGGTTCAGAGCCGGTCGGCGCGTCGCGCTGAGGGCCGCGCAACCATCCGACGTACGTCCTGCGTCCGTACACCCGTACGCTCTTGGACGGGGTACGGGAGGGATGACTGTGGACCGTGGTGCGATACGCCGGGGGCTGGCGCTCGGCATTGCCGTGCTCACCACCTCCGGGCTGCTCGGGCTGGCGGCACCCGCCGAGGCGCACGCGGCCGCCAAGCCCTGCGCCGGCCGCAAGGTCAGGACACTCACGTTCTCGACCGGCATCGTGCGCGTCTACAAGCAGGGCCGTGAGATCTGTGCCGTCACGCTCGCCAAGAACCCCGGCCCCGTGCGGACGATGAAAGTCAGCGTGCAGGTGCGCGGTCATCGCCCGGTCGCCTTCACGGACAAGCGCGTCCGCCGTATCAGCACGCCGCTGGTCTACATGGGCCACCGCACCGTGCGCGTGAAGGGCGCGGTCGGCGGGGGCTCGGTCGGCACCGGCTGGATCCGGTACTGATCCACAGGTTGCCGATCCACAGGTTTTCTACAGGGTTTTCCCGATCGTCCGTCATCTCCCCTGGTGCTCAGGTGACTTGCTCCGCTAGCTTCCGGCGCACATCTGTATTCACCGGGAGGGTGCATGCGCAAGGCGCTCAGATGGTTGCTGGCGCTCACCGTGCTCATAGGCACGCTGAGTACGGCGGGAGCGGCCACCGCCGCCGAGCCGGAGGCCACCGCCACCACTGACATCAAGGAGAAGCTGCTCTCGGTTCCGGGCATGAGCCTGGTCGAGGAGAAGCCGTACACCGGCTATCGCTTCTTCGTCCTCAACTACACCCAGCCGGTCGACCACCGGCGCCCGTCCAAGGGCACGTTCCAGCAGCGCATCACCGTGCTGCACAAGGACGAGGCCCGCCCGACGGTCTTCTTCACCAGCGGCTACAACGTCTCCACCACGCCCCGCCGCAGCGAGCCGACCCAGATCGTGGACGGCAACCAGATCTCCATGGAGTACCGCTTCTTCACCCCGTCCCGGCCCGACCCGGCCGACTGGACCAAGCTGGACATCTGGCAGGCCGCCAGCGACCAGCACCGCATCTTCAAGGCGCTCAAGCCGATCTACGACCGGAAGTGGCTCTCCACGGGCGGCTCAAAGGGCGGCATGACCGCCACGTACTACGAGCGCTTCTACCCGCGCGACATGGACGGCGTCGTCGCCTACGTCGCCCCCAACGATGTGGTGAACAAGGAGGACTCCGCCTACGACGAGTTCTTCGCCACCGTCGGTACCAAGGAGTGCCGCGACCGGCTGAACGGCGTGCAGCGCGAGGCGCTGGTACGCCGGGAGCCGATGGAGAAGCGGTACGAGGCCTACGCGGCCGACAACGGCTACACCTTCAACACCATCGGCAGCCTCGACAAGGCCTACGAGGCCACCGTCCTCGACTACGTCTGGGGCTTCTGGCAGTACAGCCTGCTGTCCGACTGCGACACCATCCCGGCGGACGCCAAGAACGCCAGCGACGACGCCATCTGGAACACGCTCGACACCATCGCCGGGTTCTCCTTCTACACGGACCAGGGCCTGGAGCCGTACACGCCGTACTTCTACCAGGCGGGCACCCAGCTGGGCGCTCCGACGATCGTCTTCCCGCACATCGAGAAGAAGTACATCCGCTACGGCTACCTGCCGCCGCGCAACTTCGTGCCGCGGTCGATCCCGATGAAGTTCCAGCCGTACGTCATGAAGGACGTCGACAGCTGGGTCCGCCACAACGCGCGGCAGATGCTCTTCGTCTACGGCGAGAACGACCCGTGGGGCGCCGAGCCGTTCCACCTCGGCAAGAAGGCGCGTGACAGTTACGTCTTCACCGCGCCGGGCCTCAACCACGGCGCCAACGTCGCGGGCCTCGTCCCCGACGAGAAGTCCCTGGCGACGGCACGGATCCTGCAGTGGGCGGGCGTCGCGTCCAGCGCCGTCCAGTCGAACCCCGAGGTCGCCAAGCCGCTGGCCAAGTTCGACCGCAAGCTGGACAAGCGCGACATCGAGCGCGAGCCGGCCTTGCATCCGTAACGCACGAGGAACGCGGAGATGCGCCCGGCCGTTGACTCAGCGGCCGGGCGCATGACGTATGTGTGCTACGTCCGGTACGACAGCCCATGCCCGACCGGATACAGCACCCGCGCCGGATCGTCGGCCCGCTGCACCGGCACCGGCAGCTTCCCGCGCGGCCGCACCCGCCCGGCGATCACCCGGGCCGCGGCGCGCAGCTCGACGTCCGTCCAGGAGTACGACGCCAAGCAGGCCTGGATGTCGGGGAGTTGGGCCACGTCGTAGGGATTGCGGGTGGCGACCGCAACCACCGGCTTCCCGGTCGCCAGCAGCTCCTGGACCAGGGTCTTCTGGGTGCTGCTCGCCGTCACGTTGTACGTCCCGACCACGACGGCGTCCGCCTCGCCCGCCGCGGCGACGGCGGCGCTTATGGCCGCCGAGGTGGGCGCCGTACCGGTCGACAACCTCGTGGCCGTGAAGCCGAGTTCGGTGAGGGCGGCGGCGAGGACGGCGGTGGGCGGTCCGGTGGTGCCGGACGGGGAGGCGGGGTCGGCGCCGACGACGAGGAGCCTGGGGTGCTCGCCGGCGGACAGCGGCAGCAGCCCGCCCTCGTTGACGAGGAGGGTGGTCGTCCGCTCGGCGATGCGGTCGGCGGCGGCGAGATGGGCCGGGGTGCCGACGTTCCGGTCGACGCCGCCCGGGCTGGCGTAGGGCGCGTCGAACAGTCCGAGCTTCGCCTTCAGCCGCAGGATGCGCAGCACCGACTCGTCGAGCCGTGCCTCGGTGAGTTCCCCGTCCTCCACGGCCTGGATGACGGCGTTCCACGCGACGTCCAGCTTCGGCGGGTTGAGGAGCTGGTCCACACCGGCCTTGAGCGCGAGCACCGGCACGCGGTCGTCGCCGTACTTGGTGCGCACCCCTTCCATCCCGAGGGAGTCGGTCACCACGACCCCGTCATAGCCGAGTTCCTCCCGCAGGATGCCGGTGAGGATCGGGCGGGAGAGGGTGGCCGGGTCGCCGGAGTCGTCGAGGGCCGGGAACTGGATGTGCGCGGTCATGATCGAGTCGATGCCCGCGCGGATCGCGGCCCGGAAAGGCCCGGCGTCCAGCTCTTCCCATTCCTCCCGGCTGTGCGTGATGACGGGGAAGCCGGTGTGGCTGTCGACGGTGGTGTCCCCGTGCCCCGGGAAGTGCTTGGCGGTCGCCGCGACGCCCGACCGCTGGTACCCGGTGAGCTCGGCGGCCACCAGACCGGCCACCGCGTCGGGTTCGGAACCGAAGGAGCGGACGCCGATGACCGGGTTGGCGGGGTTGACGTTGACGTCGGCGACGGGGGAGTAGTTCTGCCGGATGCCGATGGCGCGCAGCTCCTGCCCGGCGATACGGCCGAGGGACCGTGCGTCGGTGCGCGACCCGCCCGCGCCGATGGCCATGGCGCCCGGGAAGAGGGTGGCGGGCTCGCCGACTCGGCACACTATCCCGTGCTCCTGGTCGGTGGAGACGAGGACGGGCAGCCCGCGCGGCTGCCGCAGCGAGGCGCGCTGGATGCCGTTGGACAGGTCGGCGATCTGCTGGGGATCACGTGTGTTGTGGGCCCAGGTGAAGTAGATGATGCCGCCGACGCGGTACTCGGCGATGAGCTCGGCGGCGTTGCGGACGCCGATCTCCTTGATGTTGGCGTCGATGTCGGCCTGGTCGGGGGCGGTGGCGGAGTGGCCGTAGACCCGCATGACGAAGAGCTGCCCGACCTTCTCGGGCAGCGTCATACGGGAGATGAGAGAGCGGAGCTTCTTGTCGTCCGCGTAGGCGGGTCCGCCCACCGCGAGAGTGGCGGCGACGCCTGCGGTGGCGGCCAGAACGGTGCGTCTGGAGGGCACGTGCGCTCCTTCCGGAGGTGATCCGCTGAAGGAAACTTCCGAGGAGTCACCAATATCCGGGAAGTTATTGCCAGTCAAGGGACCGCACGCTAAGCGCCCCATAGGGGCGCGGGGCCGTATCGATATGCGGCTCCGCCGCGCGGGCGCGACCAGCCCCCACCGGGCCCGCGGACAAATGATCTGCCTATCCAGCGAAGCGGTGGCGCCGCCATCGGCGCTATGGGAGGGGGGCGCGCCGACGGCGGCATGCTGCCGGCCGCGGCACGGCGGAGAGGGGACGTCAGCGTTCGCAGCCAGCAGCGAGGCCGACACCGCACCACGGTGACTCTCCGACAGCTTGCGGGTTGGACGAGCGGGGGTGTGGCCGGGTTCCCGGTGACCACCGGGCGACGTTCCGTGGTCCATCCCGTGGACGTGACGACAGGGGAGGCGGGGGCCGGGGGACCATGGGGCATGGCTGTTGTCGACATCCCCGGTTCCAAGTCCATCACCGCCCGCGCCCTCTTCCTGGCGGCGGCCGCCGACGGGGTCACCACCCTCGTCCGCCCGCTCCGCTCCGACGACACCGAAGGCTTCGCCGAGGGCCTGGCCCGCCTCGGCTACCGCGTGGGCCGGACCCCGGACACCTGGCAGATCGACGGCCGCCCCGAGGGACCTTCCGTGACCGCGGCGGACGTGTACTGCCGCGACGGCGCGACGACGGCCCGCTTTCTGCCGACCCTGGCGGCGACCGGGCGCGGGACCTACCGCTTCGACGCCTCCGCACAGATGCGCCGCCGCCCCCTGCTGCCCCTGTCCCGCGCCCTGCGCGACCTGGGCGTCGACCTCCGGCACGAGGAGACGGAGGGCCATCACCCTCTGACCGTCCGGGCGTCGGGAGTCGAGGGCGGCGACGTGACGTTGGACGCCGGCCAGTCCTCGCAGTACCTGACGGCCTTGCTGCTGCTCGGCCCGCTCACCCGCAAGGGCCTGCGGATCAAGGTCACGGACCTGGTCTCGGCGCCGTACGTGGAGATCACCCTCGCGATGATGCGGGCGTTCGGCGTGGAGGTCGGGCGGGACGGCGACGTCTTCGTGGTCCCGCCGGGCGGCTACCGGGCCACGACCTACGCGATCGAACCGGACGCCTCGACCGCGAGCTACTTCTTCGCTGCGGCGGCCGTCACGGGCGGCGAGGTGACGGTCCCCGGGCTGGGCGCCGGGGCCCTCCAGGGCGACCTCGACTTCGTGGACGTACTGGGCCGGATGGGCGCACAGGTGACGGTCGGTGCGGAGAGCACGACGGTCAGGGGGACCGGCGAACTCCGGGGCCTGACGGTCAACATGCGGGACATCTCGGACACCATGCCGACCTTGGCGGCGATCGCCCCGTTCGCCTCCGGTCCGGTGCGGATCGAGGACGTGGCGAACACGCGGGTGAAGGAGTGCGACCGGCTGGAGGCCTGCGCGGAGAATCTGCGGCGGTTGGGGGTGGAGGTCGAGACGGGGCCGGACTGGATCGGGATTCAGCCGGGGCCGGATATGTCGGGCGCGGAGATCAAGTCGTACGGCGACCACCGCATCGTCATGTCCTTCGCGGTGACGGGGTTGCGGGTGCCGGGGATCGCGTTCGACGACCCTGGGTGTGTACGGAAGACGTTCCCCGGGTTCCACGAGGCGTTTGCCCTGGGGTTCTCCCCGAGGCGTACCCCGAGGCGCGGTGGTCCGTACCGTCCCTAATGTCTCCGGCGAGGGATGCGGAGCAAGCCTGGCAGGGGGCCGGGCGGCACGCTTCCCCATGAGGGAGATGGTCACTGTGGGACCGAACGACGTTGAGATCGTCCGGGTGTTCGCCCGGAACACGACCAGCCCGAGCGCCGACCCGACCCTGAACCCCAAGGAGACGGCCGAGGTCGCGGTGGAGGTCGAGGCGGGGGACGCCATCTTCCGGATCGGGGCGCCCTACGAGGTCGAGGTCACCGTCAAGGACCTCGTCAGCGGCACGAACATCCCGACGACGACGGCCAACGTCAGCGGGCTGCTCAGCCAGGCCCCCTGGGACAAGCAGCAGAGCGTGTTCGTGTTCGGCATCACCGCCGCCGAGCTGAACAAGCACAAGGGGCACCAGTGCGAGGTCTACGCCTCCGTGTACATGGGGCTGCAGGACCCGGACGCGAGCTTCGCGACCAGCCCGCGCTTCCTCATCCAGCGCTGACGCGTCATCGGGTGCCGACCGGGCCGGGCGGGAGTCTCGTCACCAGCCCGACCCGGGAGGAGAT
The DNA here is from genome assembly GCF_036014015.1 of Streptomyces sp. NBC_00457. Classification (NCBI taxonomy): domain Bacteria; kingdom Bacillati; phylum Actinomycetota; class Actinomycetes; order Kitasatosporales; family Streptomycetaceae; genus Streptomyces; species Streptomyces sp. NBC_00457. Next base: position 6,898,669 of record NZ_CP107905.1, read on the forward strand.
GCCGAGCTTCGTGTAGGCATGGCCCAGGTGGTACTCGACCGTCTTCACGCTGAGCAGCAGTTCCCGGGCGACTTGGCGGTTGGTGAGACCGGAGGCGGCGAGCCGGGCGACGGCCAGTTCCTGCGGGGTCAGTACAGGGCCGCGGTCGGGTGACGACGGGGGACACCCGGCCGCGCGGGCCGATCCGCAGGCGGCGAGTTCGCGGGCGCAGCGCTCCAGGAGGGGAAGCGCGCCCAGTCCTGTCAGGGTCTCGTGCGCGGCCTGTAACGCGTGCGCGGCGGCGGTCCTACGACCGGTACGGCGCAGCAGTTCGCCCAACGCGAGCTTGAGCCGGGCCCGTTCGTAGGGTGCGGTGCCCCGGGCGGCGTGCGCGAGCCCGGTACCGAACATCTCCTCGGCGGCCCCGGGCTCGTGCCGGGCCGCGAACAGCTCGCCCCGGATCCGGCAGCCGGTGGCCAGGGCTGCCGCGTGTCCACGAGCGGTGGCCAGCGCCTCGAAGACGGTCAGCGCGTGGTCCGCCTCGTCGAGACGTCCGAGCCCGATGAGCGCCTCGGCCAGCAGATCGCGCCACGGTGTGGACATCGGCTCGCACAGTCCCTCGGCGGCGCCCGCTTCCAGGAGCGGCAGCAGTTCGGCCGCGGCGGTGTCCGGCCGGCCCCGCAGGAGTGCGAGAACGGCGCGTGCGCGCCGGGACTCGGTCATGACGGTCCCCGGCACGACCGGGATGCCGGGCACCTGACTCAGATGCCACTCGGCGCGGTCGTAATCCCCGTGGGCGGCGAGCACCCACGCGGCCGCCGAGTGCACCGTCGGGTGCAGCTCGTTGCCGGTGTCGTCGGTGAGGGACGCGGCGGAGTCCAGGAGCCGTACGGCTTCCTCCCAGGCGCCCAGCGCGTACTGCGTGAGGCCCAGCTGGAACATCGCGATGATCCGCAGCATCATCGGCCCGTCCCGGCAGATGAACACCGCTTCCCGTAAGTCCCTTTCTGCGTCCGCCAGTTCGCCCGACCACAGCCGCAGCAGACCGCGTCCGCAGAGCAGATCCACGTCGGCGGCGGTGACGAGCGAGGGGTCCGGCAGCTCCTCGGCCACGGCGAGCCCGCGCTCGATGTCACCGCTGAGGCCGTAACCGGTCATCCGGACGTAGCGCAGCATGGTGCTGGAGGCCCGCCGCGCGGACAGCCGCAGGGACCGTCCGGCCCATTCGGCGGCGTCCAGACCCTGGTTGAGGGACAGCGTCATGAAGCTGAGCATTCCGGCGATGTACGAGGCCAGCTCCGGGTCAGCCGTGGGGTCGCAGTTGTTCCAGGCCTCACGCAGCAAGGGCTCGCCCTGCTTGAGATCGCCGTCGAACGGCAGCAGCATGGCCCGCGCGTACCGGTGCGCTGTCGAGGCGGTGTCCCCCGGCAACTCGTCGAACACGGCCTGCGCCTCGTCCCGCAGGCCCTCCCACAGCAGCGCCTCGATCGCCTCGACGCCGTACCGCTCACGGTCCCGCTCCGTACGGGCCAGCCGGGCGGCGTCGCGCAGCAGCGGGGCGGCGCTGCCCCAGCGCCGGGCGGCGGCCTCGGTGTGGGCGGCGTCCGCGAGCTGTCCGGCCAAGGTGTCGTCCGGGCCCTGCGCGGCATGCACCAGGTGCTGGAGACGGCCGTACGCCGAGTCCGCCTGCCCGGCGGCGGCCCGGTGCAGCGCGTGCCGCAGTACGGGTCCGAGCCTCCGGTAGACGGTGGCGCGCAGCATGGGATGGGGAAAGGACACGCGGGGGCCGCCCGGCTCCGGCGTCTCGTCGAGCAGCCCGGCACCGACCGCCTCCTCGAGGGCGGGCAGCGGATCCTTCAGCTCCGCGAGCCGGGCGGCCCGGTGCAGCGGGCAGGACATGCCGAGCACGCTCGCGGCGGCGGCCAGGGCCTGTGCCTCGGCGGTGCAGTCCACCAGCCGCTGCTCGATCAGCCGGGCGTACTCCAGCGGCGCGGGCAGCGGGAAGGCCGTCGACATCAGGCGGGCCGGGGGCACCTGTTCGAGCAGCGCCTTCACGTGCAGCGGGTTGCCGTCGGTGTGGTCCAGCAGCCGTACGACGGCGGTCGGCGGCAGCGCACCGCTGCGGGCAGCCGCGAGCTCACCGACCTCACCCGCGCTCAGCCCGGTCAGCGACAGCCGCAGCGTCCCCTCCCCGGCGAGCAGCCGCCGCAGCCCCTCGGGCAGCGCCGGATCATCGGCCTCCCGCACGACGACGACCGTGAGGACTCGGTCCGCGCGCAGCCGGCGCAGGGCGAAGGCCAGCGCCTGGAGCGACGAGAAGTCCGCCCAGTGCGCATCGTCCACGACGAGAATCAACGGCCTGGCGGTACGGGTCTGGAGTTCACCGAGTACGTCGAGCAGCCGCGCGCCGGCGGTCGGCGCGTCGGCAGCCGGCGCCCGGGGGAGAACCTGCTCGCCGTGCTCGTCGTGCGCGGCAGGGGAGAGCAACTGGTCGAGCAGCCCGAGCGGAAGCCCGGTCTCGTTCTCCTCCCCGCATGCCTTCAGCACCGCGGCGTCCGGATGCCCGGCGACGAAGCGCCCGATCAGCGCGGTCTTCCCGATCCCGGCGGGCCCGTCGACCAACACGATCCGGGACGCCCCGGCGACGACATGCGCCAACTGCCCGTCCAGAGCCAGGAGATGACTGCCCCGCCCGACGAACGGCTCGCCCTGATCCCCCATACCGCCCACTCCCCCCACTTCCCCCCGCGGGCCCCGTCGCCCCTGTCACCCTCGCGCACGGGGGAGCACTGCGATAGGGGCCACCTGGACCAATCCGATGTACCGGGACATGGAGGACAGGGTCGGGCAGCAGGCGTACGTCACCCGGTTCCGCCGGGAAACTCCTTCGACGGATTTGGTTGCGCACGGGAGACTTCCCCTAGATCTTCAATGACCGTTGGCGGATTCGCGAAGGAGCGTGGGGAGTTGGGCTTCAAGCTGGAGGGGCCGGTCCTGGAGGGTGCCCACGTGCGCCTGGAACCGCTGGACCACGGCCACGCGGCCGACTTGGCGGTGGCGGCGGAGGAGGACCGGGGTTCGTACGATTTCACGTGGGTGCCGAGGGCGGACGAGGTCGGCGCGTACATCGACGCGCAGCTGGCCCGAGCGGCGACGGGCCTCCTGGCACCGTACGCCCAGGTGTCGGTCACCTCGGGACGCGCGCTCGGTACGACGTCGTACTGGGAGCCACGCTCCTGGCTCTCCGACGACCGCCTGGACGCCATCGAGGTCGGCTTCACCTGGCTGGCGGCGTCGGCCCAGGGCACGGGCGTGAACACGGAGGCCAAGTTCCTCCTCTTCCGGCATGCCTTCGAGGAGTGGAACGTGTCCCGGCTGGACCTGAAAACCGACGCCCGCAACAGCCGCTCCCGCGCCGCGATCGCTGCGACCGGCGCCCACTTCGAGGGCGTCCTGCGCAACTGGTCCCGCTCATGGGCGCCGGGTGAGGATGGCCGCTTGCGCGACTCCGCGATCTACTCGATCACGGCGGAGGAGTGGCCGGAGTGCAAGGCACGGTTGGAGGGTCGGCTGGCCAAGGCGTTGGCCCGCTGAACGGAGTTGAGCGGTTACCGCGGGCGGCCCCGACGGTCACACCGCGTGCCGACGCGGGTTACCGCTCCTGGCCCGCCGTGCTGGAGTGGTGCCTGGAGCCGCCGGTAAGGATTTTTGCCTGGCCTACGCCGACTCGTTGAGCAGCCGGGCCAGGTGCTCGCGGCCCGCCCCCAGCAGTTCCGGAAGCGGTGCGGCGCCCTCGTACCAGCGCTTCTCGTACTCCCAGCAGAGCCAGCCGTCCCAGCCGTGGCGGGAGAGGACCTCGACGCATTCGGTGAGGGGGAGGACGCCCGTGCCGAGGGGGAGGGGGGTGGTGTCGGTGGCGGAGGTGATGTCCTTGACCTGGACGTAGCCGAGGTAGGGGGAGAGGGCGGCGTAGGTCTCGTGAGGCTGTTCGCCGCCGAGCCAGGTGTGCATGACGTCCCAGAGGGAGCCGACCTGGCGGTGGCCGACCAGGCCGAGGACGCGGATCGCGGCGGCGCCGGTGCGGTGGGAGTCGTGCGTCTCGAGGAGGATGCGTACGCCTAGGTCGCCCGCGTACTCCGCGGCCGTGCCCAGGCGTCGCGCGGCCGTCGCGTCGGCCTCCTCGGCGGACTGGTCGGTGCCGGCGCCGGGGAAGACCCGGATGAAGCCGGCGCCCAGGTCGCGGGCGAGGTCCAGGAGGCGGTGGATCTCCTCGATCACCGGCTCGTCGGGGCCCGGTGCGGCCACGCGCGCGTAGCCCGCCACGCCCAGGACCTCCACCCCCGCCGCCTTGAACTCGGCCACCACGTCGGCCCGTTCGGCGAGCCCGATGCCGGGGTGCACCGGCTCCTCAGGATGTGCGCGCAACTCGACGCCGTGATAGCCGTGCGTGGCCGCGAGGCGCAGCACGTCCGTGATGGGGAGGCCAGGGACGCCGAGGGTGGAGAACGCCAGCTTCATGGTCATCGACCCTACTCGTCACTACCCGTCCCGTGCAGATCCAGGCGCCAGTCCTGGCCGACGAGATCCTTGCCGAAGGAGCGGTGGGGCTTCTCGGCGACGAGGACGAAGCCGTGCCGCTGGTAGATGCGGCGGGCGGCGGACAGGACGTCGTTGGTCCACAGGACGAGTTCCCGGTAGCCGACGCCGCGGGCGAAGTCGATCACGGCGCGGACGAGACGGTCGCCGATGCCGAGGCCGCGGGTGTCGGGCTCGACCAGCAGCAGGCGCAGGCGGGCCGTGGCCGGCGCGTCGTCCCGTACGCACATCACACAGCCCACCGGGCGGCCGTCCAGCTCCGCGATCCATACCCGCTCCAGGTGGGGGTCGTGATCCTCCGCGAAGTCGGCGACGATACGTGCCACCAGGCCCTCGTAGTCGGCGTTCCAGCCGTACTCGGCGGCGTACAGCGCGGCGTTGCGCTGCACGATCCAGCCGAGGTCGCCGGGGCCGGGGTCGCGCAGGACGACGTCCTCGGCGCGGGGTGGGCGGGCGGTGGAGAGGATCGTACGGACCGTCCGCATCGCCTCTGCGAGGCGGGGGCGGTCCGTGGGCGGGACGGTGGACAGCAGGGCGCCTACGGATTCGTCCGCCCGCTCGGCGAGCAGCGCGGCGGTCTCCCGGCCGCGGGCGGTGAGGGTGACGTTGCGGCGGCGCGGGTCGCGCCGGGAGGGGGTGCGCTCGATCAGGCCGTCCTGCTCGAACTTGTTGAGGATGCGGCTCAAGTAGCCCGCGTCCAGGGAGAGTTCGGTCCGGAGATCGGCCGCGTCCGTACGGGGGGAGTGTGCGAGTTCGTACAGGACGCGGGACTCCGTGAGGGTGTACGGCGCGTAGAGGTGGCGGCTGTAGTCGAGGGCGCCGATCACGTTCGTGTAGAAGCGGTTGAAGGCGCGGATGTCCTGGACGGTCATGGTCGTCGACCCCCGGATGGTTGACTCAGTCAGAGATACCGTCGGGGCGAGCCTAGGACGCGGGGTGCCGCCAGTCCAGTGGAAGTAAAGAAACGCTTGCGTTTCGATCGAGGCCGCCGTAGCTTATCTGTACGAAACCGTTTCGTATCGACGGAAGAGATGGAATGCCGGCATGACGATCCTTCAGCTGAAGCCCCGGAGCACCGTCGTACGCGCGGCCGGACTGGTGGACGTACCCGCCGTGGTGCGCCTGCTCGCCCCGGCCGCGACCGCGTCCCGTCCTGCGCTCCCGGTGCCGGAAGGTTCCGCCGTGGACTGGGAGCAGGCGCAGCGCGCCATGCGTCTGATGCTGGCCCACTACGCCCTCGAAGAGGGTGAGGTGTGGGTGGCCGAGCGCGCGGACGGCCACCTCCTCGCGGCCGCGGTGTGGCTGCCGCCCGGCACCGGGACCGAACCTCACCACACCCGCTTCGGCAGCCTCCTCGCCCGCGAACTCGACACCTGCGTTCCGGAAAAGCCGAAAGAGGCGGTCCTGCCGGCGGCACCGGCACTGCAGGCGGCGGGCCTCGACGGGCCCTACTGGACGGTGGTCGCGGCCTGTGCGCCGGACGACACAGAGGCCTGGGACCGCAGCGTGGTCGCCGAGCTGCTGGCCCCCGGCCTGCGCGCCGTCGACGGCGAGGGCGTCGGCGCCGTCGCGGCCACGATCTCCCCGCGCCACATGGACCAGTTGCGCCCCCTCGGATTCCGCCACCCTCGCGCGGCCCGGCTCGCACCGGGGGTCGGAGTATGGCTGGCACCCCGCGACCCGATCAGCCACCTGGCCGCCTGACGCCGTGCGCTCCGCTGGTCACGCCGTTCGGAAACCCGGCCCCAGCGCGGCCGGCCACCCACGGAGACGCCGCACTCTCGGAGCCGGTCACCGCGAAGGCACCGCATCCTTCGGAGCCGGTCACCCGTGGAGACGCCGCACCCTCGGAACTTCCCGTTCGGGAGCCCGGCCCCAGCGCAGCCGGTCACCGCGGAGACGCCGCACCCTCGGAGCTTGCCATTCGGGATCCCGGCACCCAGCGCCGCCGGTCACCCGCGAAGGCACCGCAGCCTCAGCCTCGCGGGAAACCCTGCCCTCCGCGCAGCCGGTCACCCCCGAATGCGCCGCATCCCGGAGCTTGCCGTTCGGAAACCTGGCCCCAGCGCCGCCGGTCACCCCCGAAGCCGCCGCAGCCTCAGCCTCGCGGGAAACCCTGCCCTCCGCGCAGCCGGTTACCCCCGAATGCGCCGCATCCCGGAGCTTGCCGTTCGGAAACCTGGCCCCAGCGCCGCCGGTCACCCCCGAAGCCGCCGCAGCCTCAGCCTCGCGGGAAACCCTGCCCTCAGCCCAGCCGGTCACCCCCGAATGCGCCGCATCCCGGAGCTTGCCGTTCGGAAACCTGGCCCCAGCGCCGCCGGTCACCCCCGAAGCCGCCGCAGCCTCAGCCTCGCGGGAAACCCTGCCCTCAGCCCAGCCGGTCACCCCCGAATGCGCCGCATCCCGGAGCTTGCCGTTCGGAAACCTGGCCCCAGCGCAGCCCGTCACCCCCAAAGCCGCAGCCTCAGCCTCGCGGGAAACCCCGCCCTCCGCGCAGCCGGTTACCCCCGAATGCGCCGCATCCCGGAGCTTGCCGTTCGGAAACCTGGCCCCAGCGCAGCCCGTCACCCCCGAAGCCGCCGCCCCCTCAGCCCCGCGGCACCCCAGAAGACCCCCGCACCATCAGCTCCCCCCGAACCGTCGAGATCCCCCCGGGCGGCGGCTCCTCGCGTCCCATGGCGATGCGTCCTGCCCGCGCCCCGGCCTCCGCGAGCGGCAGCCGGACCGTCGTCAAGGCAGGCACCGCGTCGATGCTGAACGGCAGGTCGTCGAAGCCGGCGACGGACACGTCGTCCGGGATTCGTAGGCCGGAGTCGCGGAGAGCCGCGCACGCGCCCAGGGCGACGGAGTCGTTGGCGGCGACCACGGCTGTCAGTGACGGGTCCCGGCGGAGCAGTTCCAGCGTCGCCTCGTAGCCCGACCGGCGGTCGTAGCGGCCGTGCACCGTCCAGCGCGGGTCCTCCTCGATGTCGTGCGCGGCCAGCGCCTCACGGTGGCCCTCGAGACGGTGCCGGGTCGTCGTACGTTCCTCGGGTCCCGCGATATAGCCAAGCCGCCGGTGTCCGAGGCCGATCAAGTGCTCGGTCAACTCCCGCCCGCCGCCACGGTTGTCGAAGGTCAGCGCGATCGCCTCGGTGTCCGGCGCCGGCGGCCGGCCGCACAGGACGACCCGCGTCCCCGCGTCGCCCAGCCTCCGCAGCTTCGCGGCCACCGCCGCCGCGTGCGGCTGGTTCTCCATGGCACCGCCGGTCAGCACCACGGCCGCCGCCCGCTGCCGCTGCAGCAGGGTCAGATAGGTCAGCTCGCGCTCCGGCGAACCCCCGGTGTTGCAGACGACGGCGAGCCGCTCACCCCCGGCGCGTCCCCCCGGCCCTCCGATCTCCGACTGGATCGCGCCCGCCATGATCCCGAAGAAGGGGTCGGCGATGTCGTTGACGAGAATCCCCACCAGGTCCGATGTCGCCGCCGCCAGCGCGCTCGCCGGGCCGTTCAGCACGTAGTCCAGCTCGTCCACGGCCCGCAGCACCCGCTCACGGGTGGAGGCCGCCACGGGATAGTTCCCGTTCAGCACGCGCGACACCGTCGCGGGCGAGACCTGCGCGCGGGCCGCCACGTCCGCCAGGGTCACCGTCATCTCGTCGTCCTCCGGTCGCGCATCTCGTCGTACCTCTTCGTACTCGTCAGGCTTCGGCATACGTCGTCGTAGACAGGCCGACCGGGGCCACGGTTCCCCACATGCCGAGCAGACCTTAAGGCCATCGACCCCTGTTGTTCGCCCCCTCGAACAACTCGACCTCGTTACGGTCTTGTCCAGACCCCTGGTCAGAGGCTAGCTTCTCCCTATATAGAAAGCGCTTGCTGTACGGCTCACCTCGCTCGCCTGTGACGCGAGGGGCGTACGCGGCGCACCACCGCGTACAAGGCCCACGAAGGGAATGACGTGACACGCAAGACGGTGCGTATCGCCATGAACGGCGTGACCGGGCGCATGGGTTACCGCCAGCACCTGGTCCGCTCGATCCTGGCCCTCCGTGAACAGGGCGGCCTCGACCTCGGCGACGGCACCGTGCTGTGGCCGGAGCCGATCCTGGTCGGCCGCCGCGAGCACGCGCTCAGGGCGCTCGCCGAGCAGCACGGCCTGGATCCGGAATCCATCTCGACCGACGTCGACACGGTCCTCGCCGACCCGGCCGTCGACATCTACTTCGACGCCCAGGTGACCTCCGCCCGCGAGGAGGCGCTCAAGAAGGCCATCGCCGCGGGCAAGCACATCTACACCGAGAAGCCGACCGCCACCGGGCTGGAAGGCGCCCTGGAGTTGGCCAAACTCGCCGCCGACGCCGGCATCAAGCACGGCGTCGTCCAGGACAAGCTCTTCCTCCCCGGCCTGCTCAAGCTGAAGCGGCTCATCGACGGCGGCTTCTTCGGCCGGATCCTCTCCATCCGCGGCGAGTTCGGCTACTGGGTCTTCGAGGGCGACTGGCAGGCCGCCCAGCGCCCCTCCTGGAACTACCGTGCGGAGGACGGCGGCGGCATCGTCGTCGACATGTTCCCGCACTGGGAGTACGTCCTGCACGAGCTGTTCGGCCGCGTGAAGTCCGTCCAGGCCATCGCCACCACCCACATCCCGCAGCGCTGGGACGAGAACGGCAAGCCCTACGACGCCACCGCCGACGACGCCGCCTACGGCATCTTCGAGCTGGAGGGCGGCGCGATCGCCCAGATCAACTCCTCGTGGGCCGTCCGCGTCAACCGCGACGAGCTGGTGGAGTTCCAGGTCGACGGCACGGAGGGCTCGGCGGTCGCCGGTCTGCGCAACTGCCGCGTCCAGCACCGGTCCGCCACCCCCAAGCCCGTGTGGAACCCTGACATCCCCGCCACCGAGGTCTTCCGCGACCAGTGGCAGGAGGTCCCCGACAACGCCGAGTTCGACAACGGCTTCAAGGCGCAGTGGGAGCTCTTCCTCAGGCACGTCTACGCCGACGCCCCCTACCACTGGGACCTCCTCGCCGGCGCCCGCGGCGTCCAGCTCGCCGAACTGGGCCTGAAGTCCTCGGCCGAGGGCGTCCGTCTCGACGTACCGGAGATCGCACTGTGACCATCCGACTCCCGGACACCGAAGGCGGGTTGAGGGCGTACGAGCCCCGCCCCGAACCCCTCGCCGTCACCCCCGGTGCCCCCTTCACCTCTCGTACGGTCTTCTCGGCGGCCCATGTCGTCGCCGACCCGTTCGCCGACGTCACCCCCGACTCGCCCGCCGCCGTCGACTGGGACGCCACCCTCGCCTTCCGCCGCCACCTGTGGTCCCACGGGCTCGGTGTCGCCGAGGCGATGGACACCGCTCAGCGGGGGATGGGGCTGGGCTGGGCGGAGGCGGAGGAGCTGATCCGGCGCAGCGCCGCCGAGGCGAAGGCGGTCGGCGGCCTCATCGCCTGCGGCGTGGGCACCGACCAGCTCCCTGTCACCGAGATCGGCTACCCGTACAACCTGGACGAGATCCGGACCGCGTACGAGGAGCAGCTCGCGGTCGTCGAGGAGGCCGGCGCTCAGGCCATTCTGATGGCGTCCCGGGCCATGGCCGCCGTCGCCAAGAGCCCCGAGGACTACCTGGAGGTCTACGGGGACCTGCTGCGTCAGGCCTCCGAGCCGGTGATCCTGCACTGGCTCGGCCCGATGTTCGACCCGGCATTGGAGGGCTACTGGGGCTCGACCGGCCTGGACGCGGCGACGGCCACCTTCCTGGAGGTCATCGCCGCTCACCCCGACAAGGTCGACGGCGTCAAGATCTCCCTGCTGGACGCCGAGCGCGAGATCGACGTGCGCCGCAAGCTTCCCGACGGCGTCCGCTGCTACACCGGCGACGACTTCAACTACCCCGAGCTGATCGCGGGCGACGAGCAGGGCTTCAGCCACGCCCTGCTCGGCATCTTCGACCCGCTGGGGCCGCTGGCGGCCGAGGCGGTACGGGTGCTGGACACCGGGGACGTGGCCGGCTTCCGGGCGCTGCTCGACCCCACTGTCGAGCTGTCCCGCCATCTCTTCCAGACCCCGACCCGCTTCTACAAGACGGGCGTGGTCTTCCTGGCCTGGCTCGCCGGCCACCAGGCCCACTTCACGATGGTCGGCGGCCTGCAGTCGGCCCGTTCCCTCCCGCACTTCGCCCGCGCCTACGAACTCGCCGACCAACTGGGCCTGTTCCCCGACCCGAAGCTGGCGGAGGAGCGGATGAAGAACCTGCTGAGCCTGTACGGAGTGAACCAGTGACCGGCCTCGAACGCTTCAGCATCAACCAGATGACGGTGAAGCAGCTGAGCATGCCCGAACTGGCCGACGCCTGCGGCCGGTTGGGCATCCGCAACGTCGGCCTCTGGCGTGAGCCGGTCCAGTCGTACGGCCTGGAGGCGACGGCCAAGCTGGTCCGCGAGGCGGGCCTGACGGTGACGACCCTGTGCCGCGGCGGCTTCTTCACGGCGATCGACCCGGGGGAGCGGGCCAAGGCCCTCGACGACAACCGACGGGCGATCGACGAGGCGGCCACGCTCGGCACGGACACGCTGGTCCTGGTCTCCGGCGGCCTTCCGGCCGGTTCGAAGGACCTGCACGGCGCGCGGGAGCGGATCGCCGACGCGCTGGGCGAGCTGGGGCCGTACGCCGAATCCCACGGCGTACGGCTGGCCATCGAGCCGCTGCACCCGATGTACGCGGCGGACCGCTGCGTGGTCTCCACCCTCACCCAGGCCCTCGACCTCGCGGAACGCTTCCCCGCGCACCAGGTCGGCGTCACGGTGGACACGTACCACATCTGGTGGGACGACAACGCGCCCGCGCAGATCGCCCGCGCGGGCGCCGGCGGCCGTATCCACACCTTCCAACTGGCCGACTGGACCACCCCGTTGCCGGAGGGCGTGCTCAACGGCCGCGGTCAGATCGGGGACGGTGCGATCGACATGCGGGAGTGGCAGGGGTACGTCGAGGCGGCCGGGTACACCGGGTCCATCGAGGTCGAGTTGTTCAACGACGCGCTGTGGGCCCGGGACGGGCAGGAGGTGCTGGCGGAGACGGCGGCGCGGTTCGTGGAGCACACGGCCGGTTGACAGGCGGGTGCTGTGTACGGTGCTCACTGCCGCGCCGACTCCGGCAGTGAGCAGCCGTACCCCCGCACCCCCGTAACCCGTGCTTCCCCCGCGGTGCGACGGGTTCTCCCCCGGGCAACAGGATGTCAAAGCGGAGCGCCCGGATCCTTGGCCGGACGTGCACGAATCTTGGCGATTCCTGCACGCTTCTGTGCGATGAGCGGCGGGTCGGTCAGGTGTGGTGGCGGTAGTCCCGGGGCGCCATTCCGTACTCCCGCCTAAAGACCCGGCTGAACGCCGCCGGGTCGGTGAAGCCCCAACGGGCCGCCACCGTCTGGATGGAGCGGGCGCGCAGGCGGGGGTCGGCGAGGTCGCGGCGGCAGCGTTCCAGGCGGCGGTGGCGGATCCAGGCGGCCGGCGTCGCGCCTTCCTCGGCGAACAGTTGGTGGAGGTGGCGCACCGAGATGCCGTGGGCTGCCGCGACTCCCGCCGGGGAGAGCGAGGGATCACCGAGGTTCTGGTCGATGAAGTCCCGGATCCGGGTGTGCAGGGCGCGGCGGCGGGCCTCGGGCGTCAGCGCGTCCTCGGCGTCCAGACAGTCGCCGAACACGGACGCGAGCAGATCCGTGGTCACCGAGGCGAGCGTCGGCACATCTGCCTCGGTGAACTCGTCGGCGCGGGCCGCGATGTCGGTCAGCCAGCGGTACAGCACCCCGCCCAGGCCCCGGTCCAGCGGAATCGGCTGGGCCAGCAGCCGCCGTACCGTCCGCGGCGGCAGCGGCAGCACCGCGCGCGGCATCGCGACGATCACCGTCGACGCGGTCTGAGACGACATGCAGTGCCAGGACTCGTACGGCAGGCTGCTGTCGATGAGCAGCAGGTCCCCGGCGTGGAAGGCCCGTTCGTGCCCGTCCTGTGCGACGACCCCCTTGCCGTGGAGCTGGCAGTTGAACAGGTAGACCTCGGGATCGAAGCGCCGGATGAGCCGGGTCGTGCGGACGGACACCAGATGCTCGAAGGCCACCGAGGAGATCCGCACATCACCGAGCGGCAGCGTGCGCAGTGTGGCGCGGAAGTCGTCCCGGCAGTCGGTGCGCAGCAGATGGGGCATGTACGTGCGTGCGCTGATGTCCTGCCACAGGTCGAAGCGCTCGGCGGCAGGCACCACCTCGGTCGTGAGCTCCTGCATCAGCATCGGCGTGCACCCCCACCCGCACCGCACGGGAACCTCCGGGCCATCGTCCTTCGGGCCATCGTAGGGACCCGGCGCGAAGACGGTCCGAAAAATTGTGGAGAGACCGTGCAACCCTTCCGGCAGTCCGCGGGTCGTACTTGGCATCAGGACTTCTGGGGGGAGATCTGGGGGGATCGCGGGGGTTCTGATGCGGAGGGGAAACCTGAGGGGGCCCGGTTGATGACCGGGCCCCTTCAATTCTGGTTCCTCTTCAATTCTGTTTCCTCGTCATAGGGCGTCCACCTCAGCCGCCGTGGGAAACGACTCCTGCGCGCCCGGCTTCGTGACGGCCGTCGCTCCGACCCGGGCCGCGTACGCCGCCGCCTCGACCAGGGACGCGCCCGCGCTCAGCTTCCAGGCCAGCGCGCCGGTGAACGCGTCACCCGCGCCCGTCGTGTCCACGGCGTTCACCTTCACGGACGGGACCCGGGTGACACCCTCGTTGGAGGCCACCAGGGCACCGTCCGCGCCCAGGGTCACGACGACCGACCGCGGTCCCTTCGCGAGCAGGATCCGCGCCCAGTCCTCGGGGGAATCCCCTACGGCGGCCGCGCCCAGGATCACCTTCGCCTCGTGCTCGTTCACGATCAACGGATCGCAGGCGGCGAGGAGTTCGGAGGGCAGGGGGCGCGGCGGTGACGGGTTCAGTACGAAGCGGCTGCCGTCCGCGACGTTCCTCGCCACCTCCACGACCGTCTCCAGCGGAATCTCCAGCTGCGCCGAGACCACCCGGGACGCCTGGAAGAGACTGGCCGCGACCCGTACGTCCGGTGGTGTCAGACGCGCGTTGGCACCCGGCGAGACCACGATGCTGTTGTCCCCGGACGGGTCCACGGTGATCAGCGCCACCCCGGTCGGCGCCCCGCCGACCAGGACGCCCACCGTGTCGACGCCGGCCGCCCGCTGCGAGTCGAGCAGCAGCCGGCCGTGGGCGTCGTCGCCGACCCGGGCCAGCAGCACCGTACGCGCCCCGAGCCGGGCGGCCGCGACCGCCTGGTTGGCGCCCTTGCCGCCGGGGTGGACGGTCAGGTCGGAGCCGAGCACCGTCTCCCCGGCGGCGGGCCTGCGTTCGACGCCGATCACCAGGTCGGCGTTGGCGGAACCCACGACCAGGAGGTCGTAGTCGTACATGGAATGTCTCCCCGGTTCGCCCAGCACCACATCATCTCGAACATGGTCGCTCGCATCGTAGGGAGTCCCGCAGGCCGCGGTGCTCGTCACTGCGGCCTGTCGGTGCCTGCCGGTACCGTCGGATCATGGCCAGTCAGGCGGGGAGTCCTACGGGCGAGCGGCATCTCGCCGTACTTGAAGGCGTCCTGGAGCGGATCACGTATGCCAACGAGGAGAACGGCTACACGGTCGCCCGGGTCGACACCGGCCGCGGCGGCGGGGATCTGCTGACCGTCGTCGGTGCGCTGCTCGGGGCCCAGGTCGGGGAGTCGCTGCGGCTGGAGGGCCGCTGGGGCTCGCATCCGCAGTACGGCAAGCAGTTCACCGTCGAGAACTACACGACGGTCCTCCCGGCCACCGTCCAGGGCATCCGCCGCTATCTCGGCTCCGGGTTGGTCAAGGGCATCGGGCCCGTCTTCGCCGACCGGATCACCCAGCACTTCGGCCTGGACACCCTGCAGATCATCGAGGAGGAGCCCAAGCGGCTCATCGAGGTCCCCGGGCTCGGTCCCAAGCGGACCAAGAAGATCGCCGACGCCTGGGAGGAGCAGAAGGCGATCAAGGAGGTCATGCTCTTTCTGCAGACGGTGGAGGTGTCCACGTCCATCGCCGTCCGCATCTACAAGAAGTACGGCGACGCCTCCATCTCCGTGGTGAAGAACCAGCCCTATCGCCTCGCCTCCGACGTCTGGGGCATCGGCTTCCTCACCGCCGACAAGATCGCCCAGTCCGTCGGCATCCCGCACGACAGCCCGGAGCGGGTCAAGGCGGGCCTGCAGTACGCGCTGTCGCAGGGCACCGACCAGGGCAACTGCTACCTCCCCGAGGAGCAGCTGATCGCCGACGCGGTGAAGCTGCTGCAGGTCGACACCGGCCTGGTCATCGAGTGCCTGGCCGAGCTGGCCCAGCCGGACGAGGAATCCGGCGAGCCCGGCGTCGTACGGGAGAAGGTGCCGGGCTCGGACGGTGGAGCCGTCACCGCCGTGTACCTCGTCCCCTTCCACCGCGCCGAACTCTCCCTCTCCGCCCAGCTGTTGCGCCTCCTGCGCACCGACCAGGACCGGATGCCCGGCTTCCATGACGTGGCCTGGGACAAGGCGCTCGGCTGGCTGAAGGGGCGTACGGGCGCCGAGCTCGCCCCCGAGCAGGAGGCCGCCGTCAAGCTGGCGCTGACGAAGAAGGTCGCGGTGCTCACCGGCGGGCCCGGTTGCGGCAAGTCCTTCACGGTCCGCTCGATCGTCGAACTGGCCCGAGCCAAGAAGGCGAAGGTCGTCCTCGCCGCCCCCACCGGCCGCGCCGCCAAACGCCTCGCCGAACTCACCGGCGCCGAGGCCTCCACCGTCCACCGGCTGCTGGAGCTGAAGCCCGGCGGGGACGCCGCGTACGACAAGGACCGGCCGCTGGACGCCGACCTGGTGGTGGTGGACGAGGCCTCCATGCTGGACCTCCTGCTCGCCAACAAACTGGTGAAGGCGGTGCCTCCGGGAGCGCATCTGCTGTTCGTCGGGGACGTCGACCAGCTGCCCAGCGTCGGCGCCGGCGAGGTGCTGCGCGATCTGCTGGCCGAGGGCAGCCCGATCCCCGCCGTCCGCCTCACGCGCGTGTTCCGCCAGGCCCAGCAGTCGGGCGTGGTGACGAACGCGCACCGGATCAACTCCGGTCAGCATCCGGTCACCGACGGCATGAAGGACTTCTTCCTCTTCGTCGAGGACGACACGGAGGAGGCCGGCCGGCTCACGGTGGACGTGGCGGCACGGCGTATTCCGGCCAAGTTCGGGCTCGACCCACGCCGTGACGTCCAGGTGCTCGCCCCCATGCACCGGGGGCCCGCGGGCGCCGGCAACCTCAACGGCCTGCTCCAGCAGGCGATCACCCCCGGCCGCCCCGACCTGTCCGAGAAGCGGTTCGGCGGCCGTGTCTTCCGGGTCGGCGACAAGGTCACGCAGATTCGCAACAATTACGAGAAGGGCAAGAACGGTGTCTTCAACGGCACCGTGGGCGTGGTCACCGCGCTCGACCCGGTCGACCAGCGCCTGACGGTACTGACGGACGAGGACGAGGAGGTGCCGTACGAATTCGACGAGCTGGACGAACTTGCCCATGCCTACGCGGTGACGATTCACCGCTCGCAGGGGAGTGAATATCCGGCGGTGGTGATCCCCGTCACCACCGGGGCGTGGATGATGCTCCAGCGGAATCTGCTGTACACCGCGGTGACCCGGGCCAAGCAGCTGGTCGTCCTCGTCGGTTCGCGCAAGGCGATCGGACAGGCGGTGCGCACGGTGTCGGCGGGACGCCGCTGCACGGCACTCGACTTCAGGCTCTCGCCGCGGCCTCTGAGCGGCTGACGAGAGGCCTGATGGGGGTCGCAGCAAAAATGATCGATCAAATGAGTCGTTTGGGTCACACAGCACTAGCAGACGGGGAACAAGAAGGGGCAGGATGAACAGTTGGCGGCACTCAGTGCCGCCAATAGGCCCAATGGTCGACCCCGAGTGCACTCACCTGCGCCAAATGGGGGATGGTAGAGACAGTCAGGGCAACCTCGAAGATGAGGCACAACGTCGGTGAGGGAAGACGTGAGCGACAACTCTGTAGTACTGCGGTACGGCGACGGCGAGTACACCTACCCGGTGATCGACAGCACCGTCGGTGACAAGGGCTTCGACATCGGCAAGCTCCGCGCCCAGACCGGTCTGGTGACGCTGGACAGCGGGTACGGCAACACCGCCGCGTACAAATCCGCCATTACCTATCTGGACGGCGAAGCGGGCATTCTGCGGTACCGCGGCTACCCGATCGAGCAGCTGGCCGAGCGCTCCACCTTCCTGGAGGTCGCCTACCTGCTGATCAACGGCGAGCTGCCGACCGTCGACCAGCTCACCGCGTTCAAGAACGACATCACGCAGCACACCCTGCTGCACGAGGACGTCAAGAACTTCTACAAGGGCTTCCCGCGCGACGCCCACCCGATGGCGATGCTGTCGTCGGTCGTCTCGGCGCTGTCGACCTTCTACCAGGACAGCCACAACCCGTTCGACGAGACGCAGCGCAACCTCTCGACGATCCGTCTGCTCGCGAAGCTCCCGACGATCGCGGCGTACGCGTACAAGAAGTCGATCGGCCACCCCTTCGTCTACCCGCGCAACGACCTCGGGTACGTCGAGAACTTCCTGCGCATGACCTTCTCGGTGCCGGCTCAGGAGTACGACCTCGACCCGGTCGTGGTCGCCGCCCTCGACAAGCTGCTGATCCTGCACGCGGACCACGAGCAGAACTGCTCGACCTCCACGGTGCGTCTGGTCGGCTCCTCGCAGGCGAACATGTTCGCCTCGATCTCCGCCGGCATCTCCGCGCTGTGGGGTCCGCTGCACGGCGGTGCCAACCAGTCCGTCCTGGAGATGCTCGAGGGCATCCAGGCCTCGGGTGGCGACGTCGACTCCTTCATCCGCAAGGTGAAGAACAAGGAGGACGGCGTCCGGCTGATGGGCTTCGGCCACCGGGTCTACAAGAACTTCGACCCGCGCGCGAAGATCATCAAGGCGGCGGCGCACGATGTCCTCTCGGCCCTCGGCAAGTCCGACGAGCTGCTGGACATCGCGCTGAAGCTGGAGGAGCACGCGCTCTCCGACGACTACTTCGTCTCGCGCAGCCTCTACCCGAACGTCGACTTCTACACCGGCCTGATCTACCGCGCCATGGGCTTCCCGACCGAGATGTTCACGGTCCTCTTCGCCCTCGGCCGCCTCCCGGGCTGGATCGCCCAGTGGCACGAAATGATCAAGGAACCCGGCTCCCGAATCGGCCGCCCGCGCCAGATCTACACGGGCGTGGTCGAACGCGACTTCGTGCCGGTCGAGGCTCGCTGAGCTTGTCATAGCCGGGCTCGCTGGCCGTTCGTTCACTGCAGCTGGCCCGGCGAGTGAGCCGAAGGGGCGCGTCTGTGTCGAGAAGTCGAGCGCGCGGAGGCGCTCGGCTTCTCGACACAGACTTTGGCGCCCCGGAGGCGAACCGAGCCCCAAAAAAGAAGGAAGGCGCCCTGCGCCGGTCCCCCCACGGGCCGACGATCAGGGCGCCTTCCCATGTCCCGGTGCGGATTCCCCCCACGGGATCCGGCCGGGCGTCTGTGAGAAACCAGCGCCTGAAATCGCTGTCGAGCAAACTGCCGAGGCAGCCTTTGAGTAAAACGAGCGAACTCGTCGTACTCCTGGGGTGTGCGGTCTGCCGGGACAGCGCACGATCGGGAGGGCCGCTCAAAGCTTCCCGTCTGTACGTGCCCCGGCAACGCAGCTCCGAGGAAGTCCCCCAAGACATCCTCAGATGTCAGTCGGCGCCCCCCAAGACGCTTCCCGACATCGTCAACTTAGACCTTCGAACCCCTTCGATGGTTACCTTCGCATCACTGTGATCTGCGTCTCTTGCATATGTCCGTTAGATGCGCAAGAGCCCCGATTCGGTGATCGGGGCCCTATCGTAAGGAAGATGCGCGAGCCTTGTGAAGAGCTTATGTGAGGCTCGTCGTGGACTCCAGAGGGTCTCTCACCTCTACTTGCGCGTAACCAGCGGTAACTTCAGCGGAACGTCCGCAGCCGAAGGCTGTTCGTCACCACGAACACGGACGAGAAGGCCATCGCCGCCCCGGCGATCATCGGGTTCAGCAGTCCCGCCGCGGCCAGCGGCAGCGCGGCCACGTTGTATCCGAACGCCCACACAAGATTTCCCCTGATCGTGGACAGCGTCTTCCGGGACAGCCGGATCGCGTCCGCGGCCACCCGCAGATCCCCGCGCACCAGCGTCAGATCGCTCGCCTCGATCGCCGCGTCCGTCCCCGTGCCCATCGCCAGCCCGAGATCGGCGGTGGCAAGCGCCGCCGCGTCGTTGACGCCGTCACCGACCATGGCGACCGTACGTCCCTCGCGCCGCAGCCGCCGTACGACCTCGACCTTGTCCTCGGACAGCACCTCGGCGATCACCTCGTCGATCCCGACGGCCCGCGCGACCGCCTGAGCGACCGCCCGGTTGTCGCCGGTCAGCAGCACCGGCGTCAGCCCCAGCGCGCGCAGTTCGCGCACCGCCTGAGCGCTGGTCTCCTTGACGGCGTCCGCGACGGCGACGACACCGCGTGCCACGCCGTCCCAGCCGACGACGACGGCCGTACGACCGCTGCTCTCGGCCTGTTCCTTCGCCCGGGCCAACTCCTCTGGGAGGGCGTCGTAGAGGCGCCCCACGGCCACCTCACGGCCCTCCACGCGCCCTCGCACACCCCTCCCGGGTACGTTCTCGAACCCCTCGGCCTGCGGCAGTGGCCCGACGCGCTCCTCGGCGCCCACGGCGACCGCACGCGCGACGGGATGTTCGGAGGCGTGTTCCAGGGCGCCGGCGAGACGCAGCAGCTCCCGCTCGTCGACGCCTTCGGCGACGTACACCTTCTGGAGGGTCATCCGGCCGGTGGTGACCGTTCCGGTCTTGTCCAGGACGACCGTGTCGACGCGGCGGGTGGACTCCAGGACCTCGGGGCCCTTGATGAGGATGCCGAGCTGGGCGCCGCGGCCGGTGCCGACCATGAGGGCGGTCGGGGTGGCCAGGCCCAGCGCGCACGGGCAGGCGATGATCAGGACCGCGACGGCCGCGGTGAACGCGGCCACGGTGTCGCCGGTGAGGCCGAGCCAGGCGCCGAACGTGGCCACCGCGATGAGGATGACGACCGGCACGAAGACCCCGGAGATCCGGTCGGCGAGCCGCTGCACCTCGGCCTTGCCGTTCTGCGCGTCCTCCACCAGCTTCGCCATCCGGGCGAGTCGGGTGCCGGCGCCGACCTGGACGGCCTCGACGACCAGCCGTCCGCCCGCGTTGACCGTGGCGCCCGTGACCGCGTCCCCGACCGTCACATCCACCGGCACGGACTCGCCGGTCAGCATGGAGGCGTCGACGGCGGAGGAGCCCTCCACCACCGTCCCGTCGGTGGCGACCTTCTCGCCGGTCCGTACGACGAACCGGTCACCGACGGCCAGCCGGGCCACCGGAATCCGCACTTCCCGACCGTCACGGAGTACGGCGACGTCCTTCGCGCCCATCTCCATGAGCGCCCGCAGAGCGGCACCCGCCTGGCGCTTGGAGCGGGCCTCCAGATAGCGGCCCAGCAGGATGAACGCGACGACTCCGGACGCCACTTCGAGGTAGATCGTCGACGCGCCGTCCATGCCGCCGACCGTCAGCCGGAAGCTGTCCCGCATGCCCGGCATGCCCGCGTCGCCGAAGTGCAGCGCCCACAGGGACCAGCCGAACGCCGCCAGCGTGCCGAGCGACACCAGCGTGTCCATGGTGGCGGCGCCGTGCCTGAGGTTCGTCCAGGCGGCCTTGTGGAAGGGCCAGCCGCCCCAGACGACGGCGGGCGCGGCGAGGGTGAGCGCGAGCCACTGCCAGTAGTCGAACTGGAGGGGCGGGACCATCGACAGCAGAACGACCGGGATCGCGAGCAGCGCGGAGACGGTGAAGCGGTGCCGGTAGGACGTGAGTTCGGGGTCCTCGGGCGGCGTCGCCTCGCTGACGGGCGCCGGTTCCTCGGCCGTATAGCCGGTCTTGACGACCGTGGCGACCAGGTCGGCGACCTCGAGGCCGGCGGGGTAGCTGACCTTGGCCTTCTCCGTCGCGAAGTTCACCGTGGCCGTCACACCGTCCATGCGGTTGAGCTTCTTCTCGACGCGGGCCGCGCAGGCGGCGCAGGTCATCCCGCCGATGAGCAGCTCGACCTCGGAGGTCGCGGCTGTCGGCGTGGGAGCGGTGGAGGCGGTGGTGGTGACAGTGACGCCGGTCATGCGGGGCTCTCGGGGTGTTCTCAGACCGTGCCGATGAGCTCGAAGCCGGCCTCGTCGACGGCGGTGCGCACGGCCTCTTCGTCCAGTGCGGCCTCCGAGGTGACGGTGACCTCGCCGGTCGAGGCGACGGCCTTCACCGAGCTGACGCCGGGGAGTTCGGAGATCTCGCCGGAGACGGCGCCCTCGCAGTGTCCGCAGCTCATCCCGCTGACCTTGTACGTGGCGGTGATGCTCATGTCGTAACTCCTCGTGGAGGCGTGTGGGGCTGAGGGGGCCCAGGGGGGAGCCCCATACCCACAGAGTATACCCCTAGGGGGTATTAGTCCAAGAGGGGGACCGACCGAGCCGGTCGCCGACCATCGGGTCCAGGTAGCGGATCAGGACGTTCTTCAATTCCTGTATGTACGCGTCGCGTTCGGCGCCCTCGTGGGCGAGTACCAGCTCCAGGCCGGCCATGTACATCCCCAGGACGACTTGCGCGATGCGGGTGACGCCGGTGGCCGGGGTGTCCGGCAGGAGTGAGGCGAGCAGGTCCTCCACCCGGGAGAGCAGGGTCGCGTGCAGCGCGTCGTGGTCCTCGGCGATCCGGCCGGGGACGTCGGGACCGTGCATCAGCGCGAAGAAGACGGGGTGTTCGCAGTTGAAGGCGATGAAGCGGTCGACGGCCGCGCCGACGGCCTCCTCCAGCGGGGTCGCGGGGTCGACCGGCGCGAGCGCCTCGCCGTACGCCTCCCGCATCTCCCGCATGAGCCGGTCGCCCAGCTCGATCGCGATCGCTTCCTTGTTCGGGAAGAACTGGTACAGCGTGCCCGGCGAGACACCCGCCTCGCGGGCGATGGCGTTGGTGCTGGCCGCCGTGTAGCCGGTCGTGCAGAAGACGTTGGCCGCGGCCTCCAGCAGTTGGGCGATGCGGCGCTCGCCGCGGGCCTGGCGCCGGCGCGGCTGGTCCTTCTTCTCCTGCTGCTCCTGGTTGTCGGGCACGCGGTTATCCCCAGCTCTTCGAACATCATTGACAAACACGAGTGACCGCTCGCATTCTGGAGTCGGAACGCGAGCGACGTCTCGTGTTTTCCAGTCTATGGTTTCCACGGTGGAGGGGACACCGCACCATGACCGAAGTCAACAGCCCACCTCGGGTCGGAGCCTGGACCCGCTTCGTCACCGCACGACCCCGGTTGTCGCTGCTCGCGGCCCTGGTGCTGACGGCCCTCGCCGTGCTGGCCGGCAGCGGTGTGGCCGACCGGCTGGGGAGCGGCGGCTGGGAGGACCCGGCTGCCGAGTCGACGTATGCGACCAGGGCACTGGAGCGTGAATTCCCCGACTCCCAGCCCAACTTCCTGCTGCTCGTGGACGCGGGCAGCGCCTCGGTCGACGATCCGGCGGTCGCCGCCGAGGCAGAGCGTCTCGCCGAGCGGCTGGCAAGGGAGAAGGGCGTCATAGGTGTCGGCTCCTACTGGCAGGCCGAGCCCTCGGCGGCTGCCGCCCTGCGCGCCGAGGACGGACACGAAGCGCTGATCGCCGCCCGCCTCACCGGCGACGAGACGGCGATGGGCGAGACCCTGGACCGCATCCTGCCCTCGTTCCGCGGCACGCACGGCCCGGTGGAGGTGAAGGTCGGCGGCATGGTCGCCGTGCGGCACGAGATGCAGGCGATCATCCAGGAGGACCTGACCCGCGCCGAGGTGATCGCCCTGCCGGTGACCCTCGTCCTGCTGGTGATGGTCTTCGGCAGCGCGGTCGCGGCGCTGCTGCCGCTCGGCATCGGCATCGTCGCGATCCTGGGGACGAACGCGATCCTGCGCGGCCTCACCGAGTTCACCGACGTCTCCATCTTCGCGATCAACCTGACCACGGCGCTGGGCCTGGGGCTGGCCGTCGACTACGCCCTGTTCATCGTCCGCCGCTACCGCGAAGAACTCTCCACGGGAGCCGAGCCGTTGACGGCGGTCGGCACCACCCTGCGCACTGCGGGCCGCACCGTCCTCTTCTCCGCCCTCACGGTCGCGGTGTCGCTGGCGGCGATGCTGCTCTTCCCGCAGTACTTCCTGCGGTCCTTCGCCTACGCCGGCATCGCCGTGGTGCTGCTGGCCGCGGCGGCGGCGCTGATCCTGCTCCCCGCGGCGCTGGTCCTACTGGGCCACCGGGTGAACGCACTGGATCTGCGGAAGCTGTTCCGGCGCGGGAGGCCGTCCAAGGCGACGGTCGTCGCCGACACCTCGGGCTGGGCGCGCACCGCGTCCCTCGTGATGCGCCGCGCCCCGTTCTTCGCCCTGGGCACCACCGCCGTGCTGGTCCTTCTGGGCCTGCCCTTCCTGGGCGTGAAGTTCGGCACGGCGGACGACCGCCAGCTGCCGGCCGGCGCCGAGTCCCACGTCGTGCAGCAGCACATCCGGGAGGGCTTCCCGGGCAGCCCCGGCGGCGGCTTGGAGGTGCTGGCCGAGGGACGGGCGACCGAGGCGCAGTACGCCGCCTACAAGCAGCGGATCGCCGCCCTCCCCGACGTGCTGCGGGTCGAGGGCCCGCTGGTGAAGGGCGACTCGGCCTACTTCACCGTGCAGCCCGAGGGCGAGCCGGTCGACGACCCGGCCCAGCGACTCGTCGGCGAACTACGGGAAACGGACGCCCCCTTCGACACCAAGGTGACCGGCACCGCGGCCGTCCTGGTCGACTCCAAGGACGCCATCGCCGAGCAACTGCCCTGGGCGGCGGCCTTCATCGCCATAGTCACCCTGCTCCTGGTCTTCCTCCTCACCGGCAGCGTGCTCATCCCCATCCAGGCGGTGGCACTCAACGCGCTCAGCCTGACGGCGATGTTCGGCGCGGTGGTCTGGATCTTCCAGGACGGCCACCTCTCCGGCCTGCTCGGCTTCACCAGCCCCGGCTCCATCGAGACCACCCTCCCGGTCCTGATGTTCTGCGTGGCCTTCGGACTCTCCATGGACTACGGCGTGTTCCTGCTCTCCCGCATCAAGGAGGAGTACGACCACACCGGCGACCACGAGCAGGCAGTCCGGCACGGCCTGCAGCGCACCGGCGGCCTGATCACCGCCGCCGCCGTCATCCTGGCCGTGGTGATGGTCGCCATAGGCACCTCCCGAGTAACCAACACCAAGATGCTCGGCCTGGGCATCGCCCTGGCGGTCCTCATGGACGCCATGATCATCCGCAGCCTCCTGGTCCCAGCGGTGATGCGCCTCACAGGCAAGGCGACTTGGTGGGCACCGGGTCCGTTGCGCCGCCTGCATCAGCGGTTCGGCTGGAGCGAGGGACAAGGTGACAGCCCACGGTTGAACAGCGCGCCCCAAAGGGGCGCGGGGAACTGCGCGACCAGCCACGATGGCGCAGCAGACGACAACCGGCATATCGAGGCACTCACCCCGGAGGCCAAGGCACATGCGCGCAGTGATGTTCGAGCGGTACGGGCAACCGCCCGAGGTCAGAAATGACGCCCCCGACCCCACCCCCGCCCCCCACGGAGTGACCGTAAGGGTCGAAGCAACCGGCCTCTGCCGCAGCGACTGGCACGGCTGGCAAGGCCACGACGAGGACATCACGCTCCCGCACGTCCCGGGCCATGAACTCGCCGGTGTCGTCGAGTCGGTGGGCGACCGAGTGACCGCATGGCGCCCCGGCGACAGAGTCACCGTCCCCTTCGTCTGCGCCTGCGGCACCTGCGCATCCTGCGCGGCGGGCGACCAGCAGGTGTGCGAGCGCCAGACCCAGCCCGGCTTCACCCACTGGGGCTCGTTCGCCGAGTACGTCGCGCTGGACCACGCCGACGTCAACCTCGTCGCCGTGCCCGACGGCATGTCGTTCGCGACGGCGGCCTCGCTGGGCTGCCGGTTCGCGACGGCGTTCCGGGCGGTGGTGCAGCAGGGCAGGGTCGCGGCGGGGGAGTGGGTCGCCGTGCACGGCTGCGGGGGCGTGGGCCTGTCGGCGGTGATGATCGCGGCGGCGTCCGGGGCGAGGGTGATCGCCGTCGACGTATCCGCCGGGGCCCTGGACCTGGCAAGGAAGTTCGGGGCGGCGGAGTGCGTGGACGGGACGGGGACGCCGGACACGGCGGCGGCGATCCGCGACCTCACGGGCGGCGGCGCCCACCTCTCCCTGGACGCCCTCGGCGCACCCGCGACCTGCGCCGCCTCCGTGAACGGCCTGCGTCGCCGGGGCCGGCATGTCCAGGTCGGTCTGCTGCCCTCGCCCACGGGCACCACCCCCGTCCCGATGGCCCGCGTGATCGCCCTGGAACTGGAACTCCTCGGCAGTCACGGCATGGCGGCTCACACCTACCCGCCCATGCTGGAGCTGGTCCGGACCGGCGCCCTGCGCCCCGACCTCCTGGTCACCTCCACCATCACGCTGGACGCGGCACCGTCGGCCCTCGCCGCGATGGGCACGGCACCGGGAGCGGGGGTGACGGTCATCGAGCCGTGGAGCTGAACGAGCCGCGCCTGCCCGGCCGCGCTTCCCGGGCAGGCACAGGACATCCAGCCCTGTCGACGGGCGGTTCAGTCCTCTCTACGGGCGCGGTTCCCCGGGCGGGAAGCGACCCATGCCCGGACGGTGTCCGCGTACCAGTAGGGTTTGCCGCCCTCCACATGGTCGGGTGGCGGCAGCAGCCCGTGCTTGCGATAGGACCGCACGGTGTCCGGCTGCACCCGGATGTGCGCCGCGATCTCCTTGTAGGACCAGAGCCGTCGGTCGGTCATGAGGTGCACCTCCCTGCGCGCACCGCGGCGGCAGCCGGGAACGGCCGTCGGGGGTACCGGGCGCTGCGCTGGCGATCACAAAGCCTGTGTCTGGTGAACGACGCAGAGTGAGCGCGGGTCAGGTCTGTGCACGGGGTGTGACGGATGACTCGCGAACATGCGACATGTGTGACACGAGGGAGTTATTTGTGACACGAGGGTTGCTTGCTGCGGGCCGGTGGGGGCTGGTCGCGCAGTTCCCCGCGCCCCTAAGGGGGTTGCAGTACAGCGCCCCGTAAGGGGCGCGGGGAACTGCGCGAACAACCCCCACAACCCGCACCCGCCGGCCCCTCCCGCAACCCACCAGCCCAGTAGGCGCCCCTACGCCCCGCAAGACCTCAAAAACGCCCGCGTCCGCACCGCAATAGGCAACGGCACATCCGCCGCACACGGATACATGTCCTGCTCCACGATCGCGAACAGATCCACATCCAGCCGCTGCGCAGCCTCCAGCACAGGCCCCAACGCCGGCACCCCGGAGGGCGGTTCGCACATCACACCCCGCGCCACCGCAGGCCCGAACGGCGTCCCCTCCGCCCGTACCTCCGCCAGGATCTCCGGATCCACCTGCTTGAGATGCAGATACCCGATCCGTGAACCGTACGTCTCGATGAGCTTGACGCTGTCCCCACCGCAGTACGCGTAGTGCCCGGTGTCCAGGCACAGCGACACCAGATCGGAGTCGGTCGCGTCGAGGAACCGGACGACGTTCTCCTCGGAGTCGATGTGCGTGTCGGCGTGCGGATGGACGACGATCTGCAGGCCGTATTCCTCCCGCACCCGACG
The DNA here is from genome assembly GCF_036014015.1 of Streptomyces sp. NBC_00457. NCBI lineage: Bacteria > Bacillati > Actinomycetota > Actinomycetes > Kitasatosporales > Streptomycetaceae > Streptomyces > Streptomyces sp. NBC_00457. The sequence continues at coordinate 6,925,070 of NZ_CP107905.1, forward strand.
CCCCAGCTGCTCGGTCAGCGAGGCGAGGTTCCGCCACTGTTCGGCCGTCAGAGAACTCGGCTCCAGCACCTCACCGGTCTTGTCGTCCCGCCAGAAGGACGGGATGACGACCAGATGTTTCGCCCCCATGGCCTGCGCGAGCACCGCGTTGTCCGCGACATGCGCCCACGTCTTCTCCCACACGGCCTCCCCGTGGTGCAGCCCCGTGAAGACCGTCCCGGCCGACACCTTGAGGCCACGCCGCGCGGTCTCCTCGGTGAGCACGGCGGGGTCGGTCGGCAGATAGCCGTACGGGCCGAGCTCGATCCACTCGTAGCCGGACTGCGCGACCTCGTCCAGGAAGCGCTGCCAGGGAACCTGCTGAGGGTCGTCGGGGAACCACACACCCCAGGAGTCGGGCGCCGACCCGACCCGGATGCGGGACAGTGAGGACTGTGGTGACAACGAAGTCATGGCGGCCAGCTTCCGGTCGCACAGCGGGGCCTGTCAAGGTCTGGTCCGAATGTCTGGACAAAACATTGACAGGGCTCGCCATCGGGGTCTAGAAAGCCGGAGAGAGCCGATACGAAGGGAACGCGATGGCGTACGACCTGATCACCATGGGGCGGATCGGCGTGGACCTCTATCCGCTGCAGACGGGTGTCCCGCTGCCGCAGGTGACGTCCTTCGGCAAGTTCCTCGGCGGCTCGGCGACGAACGTCGCGGTCGCCGCGGCCCGCCTCGGCCGCCGTACCGCCGTGATCACACGTACCGGCGACGACCCGTTCGGCACCTACCTCCACGAGGCGCTGCGGGACTTCGGCGTCGACGACCGCTGGGTCACCCCGGTCGCCGGACTGCCCACCCCCGTCACCTTCTGCGAGGTCTTCCCGCCGGACGACTTCCCGCTGTACTTCTACCGCCGTCCCAAGGCCCCGGACCTGGAGATCGACGCCCATGAGCTGGACCTCGACGCGATCCGCGACGCGAGTGTCTTCTGGGTGACCGGCACGGGCCTGAGCGAGGAGCCGAGCCGTACGGCGACCCTCGCGGCCCTCGCCCACCGCGCCAAGGCCGGTACGACGGTCTTCGACCTCGACTGGCGCCCCATGTTCTGGGCCGACCCGGCCGAAGCCCGCCCCTTCTACACCGAGGCCCTGCGCCACACCACCGTCGCGGTCGGCAACCTCGACGAGGTGGAGGTCGCCACCGGTGTCCGCGAACCGCACGCCGCCGCCCGCGCACTCCTCGACGCCGGCGTCGAACTGGCCGTCGTCAAGCAGGGCCCCAAGGGCGTCCTCGCCGTCAACAGCAAGGGCGAAAGCGCCGAAGTCCCGCCCCTCCCCGTGACCGTCCTCAACGGCCTCGGCGCCGGTGACGCCTTCGGCGGGTCCCTCTGCCACGGCCTCCTCGAAGGCTGGGACCTGGAGAAGATCATGCGGCACGCCAACGCCGCCGGTGCCATCGTCGCCTCCCGACTGGAGTGCTCGTCCGCCATGCCGACCCCCGCCGAAGTGGAAGCCGCCCTCACCGCGGGAGCCGTTCTGTGACCGTCGACATCGAGGCGCTGGTCCGCACCCGCAGCCGCCACCCCGAGGCCATCACCGAGGCGGCCGCCCGCCGCATCCGACGGCCGCTGATGGGCGACTCGGGCCGACTGATGATCGTCGCCGCCGACCACCCCGCCCGCGGCGCGCTCAGCGTCGGCGACCGCAAGTTCGCCATGGCCAACCGCGTCGACCTGCTGGAACGCCTCTGCCTGGCCCTCGCCAGGCCCGGCGTCGACGGCGTCCTCGCCACCGCCGACATCCTGGACGACCTGCTGCTGCTCGGCGCCCTGGACGGCAAGGTCGTCATGGGCTCGATGAACCGCGGCGGCCTCCAGGGCGCCTCCTTCGAACTCGACGACCGCTTCACCGGCCACCGACCCCAGGACATCGAGCGCCTCGGCTTCGACGCGGGCAAGCTGCTGCTGCGGATCGACTTCGACGACCCGGGCTCCCTCACCACCCTGGAGTCCACGGCCCGCGCGATCGACGACATGGCGGCCCGCGGGCTCCCCGTGTTCGTCGAGCCGTTCATCAGCCGTCGGACGCCCGAGGGAAAGCTCCGCAACGATCTCTCCGCCGACGCCGTCACCAAGTCGATCGCCATCGCCTCCGGCCTGGGCGGCACCTCGGCGTACACCTGGCTGAAGGTCCCCGTCACCGACAACCCGGACGACATGGCCCGGGTCATGGAGACCTCCACCCTGCCCGCCGTGCTGCTGGGCGGCGATGTCGGGGACGATCAGGACGGCGCGTACGAGAAATGGCGCGGCGCCCTCCAACTGCCCACCGTCCAGGGCCTGGTGGTCGGCCGTTCGCTGCTGTATCCGGCGGACGGCGATGTGGCCGCCGCCGTGGACACCGCCGTAGGACTGCTGTGAGGGCCGCATGAGCAACGAGTTGTACGTCCCGAAGGGCGCCACCGCCGACCCGCACTACGCGCTCGACATCGACCCCAAGCTGGCCGGGTGGACCCACTCCAGTCTGCGGATCGTCGAGCTGGAGGCGGGTGGTTCGCACACCTTCACCACCGGTGACAGCGAGTGGATCGTGGTGCCGCTGAGCGGTGGTTGTACGGTGCAAGTGGAGGACGAGGTATTCCAACTCCTGGGCAGGGAGAGCGTGTTCGCGTCGGTCACCGACTTCGCGTACGCGCCCCGAGACGCCCGGGTACAGATCGCCTCCGGCGCGGGAGGCCGCTTCGCCCTGGCAGGAGCGAAGTGCGAGCGACGACTCCCCGCCCGCTACGGCCCCGCGCCGGAGGTTCCCGTCGAGCAGCGCGGCAGCGGCAACCGCACACGCCATGTGCGCAACTTCGCCTCCGCCGACGCGTTCGAATGCGACAAGCTCATCGCGGTCGAGGTGATCACACCCGGCGGCAACTGGTCCTCGTATCCGCCGCACAAGCACGACGAGCACCGGCCCGGCGAGGAAGCGGAGCTCGAGGAGATCTACTACTTCGAGATCGACGGCCCGAACGGCTTCGGCTATCAGCGCGTATTCCCCTCCCGTGAGGGCGGATCGGACGTCCTCGCGGAGGTCCGCTCCGGAGACGCCGTCCTCGTCCCCGACGGATGGCACGGCCCGTCGATCGCCCAGCCCGGCCACGACATGTACTACCTGAACGTCATGGCGGGGCCCGGCGAGACTCGGGAGTGGCGGATCTGCTTCCACCCGGACCACACGGAGGGTTACCGATGACCTCAACGACGAGGCTGACGGTCGCGCAGGCGCTGGTGCGCTTCCTGTCCGTCCAGTACACGGAGCGGGACGGCATACGGCACCGGCTCATCGACGCCACCTGGGGCATCTTCGGCCACGGCAACGTCGCCGGGCTCGGCCAGGCGCTGCTCGAGTACGCCGATGACATGCCCTACCACCAGGGCCGCAACGAGCAGTCCATGGTGCACGCGGCGATCGGTTACGCCCGCCAGTCCAACCGCCTCTCCACGCACGCGGTGACGACCTCCATCGGCCCGGGCGCGACCAACCTGGTCACGGGCGCCGCCCTCGCCACCATCAACCACCTTCCGGTGCTGCTCCTCCCCGGCGACATCTTCGCCACCCGCCCCGCCGACCCGGTGCTCCAGCAGCTCGAAGTGCCGTACGCGGGCGACATCTCGGTCAACGACAGCCTCCGCCCGGTGTCGAGGTACTTCGACCGGATCCACCGCCCCGAGGCCCTGATCCCGGCGGCCCTGCAGGCGATGCGCGTACTCACCGACCCGGTGGAGACCGGCGCGGTGACCCTCGCGATGCCCCAGGACGTCCAGGCCGAGGCCTATGACTGGCCGGACGAGTTCTTCGCCGAGCGGACCTGGGTCGTACGACGGCCGGGAGCGGACCCGACCGAGCTCGCCGAGGCCGTGAACGCGATCCGCGCCGCCCGGCGCCCGCTCGTCGTCGCGGGCGGCGGCGTCCACCACAGCCGTGCCGAGGAGGCGCTGGAGGAGTTCGCCCGCACCACCGGCATCCCGGTCGCCTCCACCCAGGCGGGCAAGGGCTCCCTGCGCTTCGACCACCCGCAGGACGTCGGCGCCGTCGGCCACACCGGCACCGCCACCGCCGACGAACTCGCCCGCACCGCCGACCTGGTGATCGGCGTCGGCACCCGCTACACCGACTTCACCACGGCCTCCGGCACCCTCTTCACCGGCGAGAACGTCCGCTTCCTCAACCTCAACATCGCCCCGTACGACGGCCACAAGCTCTCCGGTCTGCCGCTGATCGCGGACGCCCGCAGCGGCCTCCAGGAACTCACCCAGTCCCTGGGCATGCACGGCCACCGGGTCCCCGACGCGTACGTCACCGAGTACAGCGAGGACAAGGAGCGCTGGGAGCAGCGCGTCGACGCCTGCTTCGAGGCCGACGAGCCCGATGTACGCCCGACGCAGCCGCAGGTCATCGGCGCGCTGGACGCCATCGTCGACGAGTCGGACATCATCATCAACGCGGCCGGCTCGCTCCCGGGCGATCTGCACAAGCTGTGGCGGGCGCGCTCGGCGGACCAGTACCACCTGGAGTACGGCTACTCCTGCATGGGCTACGAGATCCCGGCCGCGATCGGTGTGAAGCTCGCGGCGCCCGACCGTCCCGTATGGGCGCTGGTCGGCGACGGCACCTACCTGATGATGCCGACGGAGATCGTCACGGCCGTGCAGGAGGGCGTCGCGATCAAGATGCTGCTCGTGCAGAACCACGGGTACGCGTCCATCGGCGGCCTGTCGGAGGAGACCGGCGCCGAGCGGTTCGGCACCGCCTACCGCTTCCGCGCCGGCGACGGGACGTTCTCCGGCGCCCCGCTGCCGGTGGATCTCGCCGCCAATGCCGCCAGCCTCGGCATGCGCGTGCTGCGTGCGAAGACCGTCGCCGACCTGCACGAGGCGCTCGCCGAGGCGCGCGCCGCCGACACTCCCACATGTGTCTACGTCGAGACCGAAACGGCATACACAGTGTCGGGCCCGCCTCCGGCGCAGGCCTGGTGGGATGTACCTGTGGCCGAAACCGCGACCCGTTCGTCGGCGGTGAAGGCCCGCGAGGAGTACGACCGGCACGTCAGCGCCCGACGCCGCCCTCTGTGAAGGAATGACTGGAGCTCAGCCATGACGAAGATCGTCAACCACTGGATCGGCGGCAAGACCGTCGAAGGCGCGTCGGGTACGTACGGGCCGGTCACCGACCCTGCCACCGGCGCGGTCACCACGAAGGTCGCGTTCGCCTCGGTCGACGAGGTGGACGCGGCGGTGCAGGCCGCCAAGGAGGCCTACGTGACCTGGGGCCAGTCCTCGCTGGCCCAGCGCACCAACATCCTGTTCAAGTTCCGGGCGCTGCTGGACGCCAACCGGGACGCGATCGCCGAGCTGATCACCGCCGAGCACGGCAAGGTGCACTCCGACGCGCTCGGCGAGGTGGCGCGCGGCCTGGAGATCGTCGACCTGGCGTGCGGCATCAACGTGCAGCTGAAGGGCGAGCTGTCGACGCAGGTCGCCAGCCGCGTGGACGTCGCCTCCATCCGCCAGCCGCTGGGCGTCGTCGCGGGCATCACGCCGTTCAACTTCCCGGCGATGGTCCCGATGTGGATGTTCCCGATGGCCATCGCGTGCGGCAACACCTTCGTGCTGAAGCCGAGCGAGAAGGACCCGTCGGCGTCGATGAAGCTCGCCGAGTTGCTGGCGGAAGCCGGGCTGCCCGACGGCGTCTTCAACGTCGTCCACGGCGACAAGGTGGCCGTGGACCGCCTGCTGGAGCACCCCGACGTCAAGGCGGTGTCGTTCGTCGGCTCGACCCCCATCGCCCGCTACATCCACACCACCGCCTCCGCCAACCACAAGCGCGTCCAGGCGCTGGGCGGCGCCAAGAACCACATGCTGGTCCTCCCGGACGCCGACCTGGACGCGGCAGCGGACGCCGCGGTCTCCGCCGCCTACGGCTCCGCGGGCGAGCGCTGCATGGCGATCTCCGCGGTCGTGGCCGTCGGCGCGATCGGTGACGAACTGGTCGAGAAGATCCGCGAGCGCGCCGAGAAGATCAAGATCGGTCCCGGCAACGACCCCACGTCCGAGATGGGCCCGCTGATCACGAAGGCCCACCGCGACAAGGTGGCGTCGTATGTGAAGGGCGCCCCGGCGCAGTACGCGAAGGTCGTGCTCGACGGCACCGACTTCACGGTCGAGGGCTATGAGGACGGTCACTGGATCGGCATCTCGCTGCTCGACAAGGTGCCGCCGGGCTCGGACGCGTACCGGGACGAGATCTTCGGCCCGGTGCTGTGCGTCCTGCGCGTGGAGACCTACGAGCAGGGCGTGGAGCTGATCAACAACTCGCCCTACGGCAACGGCACCGCGATCTTCACCCGGGACGGCGGCGCCGCCCGCCGCTTCCAGCTGGAGATCGAGGCCGGCATGGTCGGCGTGAACGTCCCGATCCCGGTCCCCGTCGGCTATCACAGCTTCGGCGGCTGGAAGGACTCCCTCTTCGGCGACCACCACATCTACGGCAACGACGGCACGCACTTCTACACCCGCGGCAAGGTCGTCACCACCCGCTGGCCCGACCCGGCCGACGCCCCGGCCGGCGTCGACCTGGGCTTCCCGCGCAACCACTGAGCGACACAGCTGAGCCCGGGCACCGCACGTGCCCGGGCTCCGTCATGTCACTGGCCGTTGGCTTCCTTGAGCGCCTCGGTGAGGTCACCGGTCTGCGCGGCGGGCGGCGCCGCGATGTCGGCCGTGGCGCCGAACTTCTCGAAGTCCATGGTGACCGACATGGTGCCGAACTCCTGCGATATGCGGACCGGCAGGTCCTTGGCGCCCACCCAGACGTCCATGGTGATCGAGTCGCCGCCGCCGGTCAGCGAGTTGAAGAGGTTGCCCTCGTCGCTGTAGGCCTCCTGGAGCTTGCCCATGTTCGCCTGGTCGATCACGGCCCGGTAGTGGGTCGTGCTCTGCCCGTTGACCGTCTGCTTGCCGAGGTTCTCGACGTCGTCCGCGTACTTCAGGCCCTTCATCGTGGCCGACGGGCTGCCGCCGCTGCTTCCGCTGAGCGCGTCGGCACCCTTCTCGCCGAAGACCGCCGAGCCGTCGACCTTCATCCACTCCTTGCCGGCGAGCGGGCCGGAGGGCTGCGGGTCGACGTCGTAGTAATAGGCGCCGTCCACGAAGAGCACGCGGATCGTCGGGGCGTCCGTCAGCGTCTGCATCTGGGCGGCCTTGGTGTCCATCTCGACGTCGTACTCGTACCCGTCACCCCAGGAGTACGTGCCCTCCATGGCTATGGGGGCGCCGCCGTTCATCGTGGTGCTCATCTTCACCTCGGCCGACCCGAGCTCCTCGGTCCGGTCCGCCGCCCGCGAGAGCACCGCCTTGATCTGCTCGACGTTGCCGACCGCCTTGGCCGCCTGCTCCGCGGTCTCCTTCGTGGCCTCCGCGCCGCACCCGGCCGTCGCCACCAACGCCGCCGCCGTGAACCCCACCCAGGCAGCGGTGTGCTTCTGCTTCATCTGTCCCCACCCGTAGCTGTGAATCTACTGTGCCCGGAACTCTAGCGAGCCCCACTGACACCAGCGTCGACAGCAGCGTGATCGTCACCGCGGCACCGACCGGATCAGGTCCCGCAGCCGCTCGACGTACAACCGCATGTTCTTGTGCGCGACGTCGGTGTCCGGATAGCGGCTCGCGAACCACAGGCCCTCGTGGAGCCGGTTGATCCATACGCACACCTGGTCGCCGTAGGACACCCGCAGCAGTCCGTACGCCGCCAGCTCGGACCAGTCCGCGGAGCGGGGCAGGTCCCGTCCGTCGACGAAGGAGACGATGGAGTACAGGTCGGGCGAGGTCGGACGGAAGTCGGAGCCGAGCAGCCGCAGCACCCGGGCGATGGGCATGCGGGCCAGCGACCGGTTGGCGTGCATCTCGGCGCGTACGGCCTTCAGGGCGGCCGGGAAGTCGAGGCCCGGCGCCAGGGGAACCTCGATCGGGGCGCCGCCCACGAACCAGCCCACGGTGTCCGACCAGTGGGACTTCATCCGGGTGTGGAAGGGCACGACCGTGCGGTAGACGGACTGCCCGCCGAGCTCCCGGACGATGAGGCCGGTGGCGGCCAGGACGCCGACGAGGCTGCCGCCGTAGGGCCGGCAGTACGCCTCGAAGGCGGCGGCGTCGTCCGCGTCCACCAGCGTCTCCCGCATCAGCTTCTGGGTGGGCAGCCCGGCGTCGGGATCCAGGCCGAGGTCGACGGGGAAGTTCGGCAGCCTGCCGTCGCAGCGGCGGATGAACTCCCGCCAGCGGGCGACGATTTCGTGGCTCTCGTCGATCCGGTCGGCGTCCGCCCGCTCGATCTCGCAGAAGTCGACATAGCTGCTGACCGGGTCCCGCGGAGCCGGACCGCCCTCGACGCCGGTCGTGTACAGCTCGTGGATCTCGGCGGGGATGCGCTGGATCGAGTAGGAGTCGACGTTGCTGTGGTCGAAGGCCATGTACACGCTGGTGGAGTCGGAGCGGACGACCGCCGCGTACATGAGGTTCGGCCAGCGCAGCGCGTCCGCCGTCGTGTCGAAGCGGTCCTGGAGGTGCTGGACCAGTTCGGCGGCGTCGGGGAAGTCGCCGACGTCCTCGCGGTGCAGGGACACGGCACCCGGGGCAAGAGTGAAGCGCCGTAGCGCGTCGCCGTCCGGCCGGAAGCCGCTGCGCAGCGTCTCGTGCCTCAGGGTCCAGCCCCGCAGCGCGTCCTGCAGCGCGTCCAGGTCGACCCGGCCCGGGATGTCGAAGGCCGTACCGAGCCAGGTCGGCACGAACAGGCCGTCCTCCCGCACACTTCGCGCCGTTTTGATGTGCGACTCCTGGATGTACGCCGGTGGCCGGGTGTCATCCGGCAGGCCCGCCGCCGCCTCCACGGTCGCCGGGCTGAGCGTCCACTCGACGAGCCGTCCGGGCCGGACCTCGCAGCGCTGGATGTCAGTGATGCGCACAGGGCGTCTCCGTTCGCGAAGGGGGCAGACCTTCAAGGATCTGCCGGGGCGCCCCCGGAAACCCGCCGTGTCGTGATCTTTCAATGGATCGAGTGGCGCTTCGAACAGCGGTTCTTGTACGGCAGTGCGCGTACCACGGGCGCGGTATACGGGACGGTGCGTGTACGCCCCTGGGAGGTCAGAGGGTTCCGCCCAGAAGCTGTCGGGGGCCGACAGGTTGGCCGCGTACCGTTGACGCATGGATCTTCGACTGCCCGGACTGCGTGGGCCAGGGCGGCCGCGGCGGCTTCTTACCGCCGCGGCCGCCCTTGTCGTCCTCGCCGGCGCCGGTACGTGGACGGCCGTCGCCTCCGACGACGCGCCCGCGGTGCACCGCGCCGACCGGGTGATGGCCGTGGGTGACGGGGTGCGCGTCGACACCTCGTACTTCACCTCCGGCGCGGACGGCCGCCGCCCCGCCGTCCTGCTGGCGCACGGCTTCGGCGGCAGCAAGGACGACGTACGCGAGCAGGCCGAGGACCTCGCCGCCGACGGCTACGCGGTGCTGACCTGGTCGGCCCGCGGCTTCGGCAAGTCGACCGGCAAGGTCGGCCTGAACGACCCGAAGGCCGAGGTCGCCGACGTCTCCCGGCTGATCGACTGGCTGGCCGAGCAGCCCCAGGTCCAGCTCGACAAGACCGGCGACCCGCGCGTGGGCATGGCCGGAGCCTCGTACGGCGGCGCGATCTCCCTCCTCGGCGCCGGGTACGACGACCGGGTGGACGCCATCGCCCCGGCGATCACCTACTGGAACCTCGCGGACGCCCTGTTCCCGAACGGCGTCTTCAAGAAGCTGTGGGCGGGCGTCTTCTTCAACACGGCGGGCGGCTGCGACAAGTTCGAGACGCGGCTCTGCGAGATGTACGACCGCGTCGCTGAGTCCGGCACCCCGGACGCCGAGGCACGGCAGCTCTTGGAGGAGCGCTCACCGTCGGCCGTCGGCGACCGCATCAAGGTGCCCACCCTGCTGATGCAGGGCCAGACGGACTCCCTCTTCCCGCTCGGCCAGGCCGACGCGGCGGCGAAGGCGATCCGCGCCAACGGAGCCCCCGTCGACGTCGACTGGATCTCCGGCGGGCATGACGGCGGCGATCTGGAGGCGAGCCGGCTCAACGCGCGCGTGGACTCCTGGTTCGACCGCTACCTCAAGGACGACAAGAGCGCCGACACCGGCCCCGCCTTCCGCATCACCCGCACCGGCGGCGTCGACTCCACCGACGGCGAGGCCACGCTGCGCGGTGCGAGCGGCGACACCTACCCGGGCCTGGAGAGCGGCCAGAAGTCCGTCGCCCTGACCGGCCGCGAGCAGACCTTCGACAACCCGGCCGGCGCCAACCCGCCGGCCATCTCCGCCCTGCCCGGCCTCGGCGGCGGCGGACTCGCCCAGCTCTCCTCGCTCGGCGTCGGTATCTCGCTGGACTTCCCCGGCCAGTACGCCGCCTTCGAGTCGGCCCCCGTCGGCGACGACCTGCGCATCACCGGATCGCCGACGGCCACCGTCCACGTCAAGTCCACCAGCGACGACGCCGTCCTCTTCGGCAAGGTGTACGACGTCGGCCCCGACGGCGCCCAGCAGGTGCTGCCGTCCCAGCTGGTGACGCCCCTGAGGGTGACGGACGCCAAGGCCGGCAAGGATGTCACGATCACGCTGCCCGCCATCGACCACAACGTCGACAAGGGCCACCGGCTGCGCCTGGTCCTCTCCTCCACGGACCTCGGCTACGCCTCGCCGGCGGCCCCGGCGACGTACACCGTCTCCCTGAAGGGCGACCTGTCGGTGCCCACGGCCTCCGGCGTGAGCACGGCGGCGGCTCCGCTGCCGTCCTGGGTGTGGTGGCTGCCGCTCGCGGGCGCCGGCATCGCGCTTGCCCTGCTGCTGACCGCCCGCCGCCGCACCGCGTCCGCGCCCCCGGACCCCGCACTCGCCGAAGTTCCGCTCCAGATCACGGACTTGAGCAAGCGATACTCGAAGTCGTCCGACCGTTACGCGGTCAAGGACCTGTCCTTCCGCGTCGAGAAGGGCCAGGTGCTGGGCCTCCTCGGACCGAACGGCGCGGGCAAGACCACGACCCTGCGCATGCTGATGGGCCTGATCACCCCGGACGGCGGCGAGATCCGGGTCTTCGGCCACGCCATCCGGCCGGGCTCCCCGGTGCTGTCCCGGGTCGGCGCCTTCGTCGAGGGCGCGGGCTTCCTGCCGCATCTGTCCGGCCGGGAGAACCTGGAGCTGTACTGGGCCGCGACCGGCCGCCCCGCCGGGGACGCGCACATCGAGGAGGCCCTGGAGATCGCGGGCCTCGGCGACGCCCTCGCCCGCGCGGTGCGCACGTACTCGCAGGGCATGCGCCAGCGCCTCGCCATCGCCCAGGCCATGCTCGGCCTGCCGGACCTGCTCATCCTCGACGAACCGACCAACGGCCTCGACCCGCCGCAGATCCGCGAGATGCGCGAGGTGCTGATCCGGTACGCCGCCGCCGGACGCACGGTGATCGTCTCCAGCCACTTGCTGGCGGAGGTCGAGCAGTCCTGTACCCACCTCGTGGTGATGGACCGGGGCCGACTCGTACAGGCGGGCCAGGTCGGAGAGATCATCGGCTCCGGCGACACCCTCCTCGTCGGCACCGGTACGCCGGTGGAGGGACCCGTCGTGGAGAAGGTCGCGGCGCTGCCCGGCATCAGCTCGGCCGTGTCCACCGACGACGGCCTGCTGATCAGGCTCGACGGTGACGGCACACCACAGCGCCTGGTCGCCGAACTCGTCCGCCTCGACATCCCCGTCCAGTCGGTCGGCCCGCACCGCCGCCTCGAAGACGCCTTCCTCACCCTGATCGGAGGCTCCGCATGAGCACGCTCACCGAGGGAACCGGCCGCTCCGAAGAGACCGGCCGCCCCGAGCCGCTCGTCGAGCGCGCCGAAACGGCGTCCGGCTATCGCCCGGGCCGCACCCTGCCGCTCCGCGTCGAGCTGCTCCGCCAGCTCAAGCGGCGCCGCACGCTGGTCATGTTCGCGATCCTCGCCGCCCTGCCGTTCGTGCTCGTCGTCGCCTTCGCGATCGGCGGCGAGCCCGACAGCGGCGGTGGCGAGCGGATCACGCTGCTGGACACGGCCACGCAGTCCGCCGCCAACTTCGCCGCGGTGAACCTGTTCGTGTCCGCGGGCTTCCTGCTGGTGATCCCCGTCGCCCTGTTCTGCGGGGACACGGTCGCCTCGGAGGCCGGCTGGTCCTCCCTGCGCTATCTGCTCGCCGCACCCGTGCCACGCGCCCGGCTGCTGTGGTCCAAGCTCGTCGTCGGCCTCGGCCTCAGCCTGGCCGCGATGATCGTGCTGCCGCTGGTCGCGCTGGCCGTCGGCGTCGCCGCCTACGGGTGGGGTCCGCTGCAGCTGCCGACCGGCGGCGCGGTGGACGCGGGCACGGCGGCGCAGCAGCTCGTGGTGGTCGTCGGGTTCATCTTCGTCTCCCAACTGGTCACCGCGGGGCTCGCGTTCTGGCTGTCCACCAAGACGGACGCGCCCCTCGGCGCGGTCGGCGGCGCGGTCGGCCTGACCATCGTCGGCAACGTCCTCGACCAGGTGACCGCCCTCGGCGACTGGCGGCACTTCCTGCCCGCGCACTGGAACTACGCCTGGGCCGACGCCGTCCAGCCGAACCCCGAGTGGTCCAGCATGATCCAGGGCAGCGCGATTTCCGTAACGTACGCGCTCGTGCTGTTCGCGCTGGCCTTCCGCGGTTTCGCGCGCAAGGACATCGTGTCGTAGGTCAACGGAGGGTCACCCACCGGTCTCGACAGACCTGCTCCGTGCCCTCATCGAGACTCTTCCGCAACGCCCCGTCACGCACGTTCCGGCCTCCTTCGCCGTCACAGTCACAGACGTCGAACGACAAAGGGGGCACGGATGTTGAAGCGGTACGGCACACGACGGCTGCTGCTCACGCTCACCGCGGCGAGCGGCCTGCTGCTCACGGCCTGCGGTGGGGGTGAGGACTCGGACAGTAGCAAGACCTCGGACTCGGCACGGGAAACCGGCTTCCCGGCACCCGCGATACCCGAGCCCGAAGGAAGCCAGGGAACCGACGAATCCCGGGAGTTCGCCCCGGCCCCCGACCACCTCTCCACCTTCGCCCTGGACGTCGACACCGCCTCCTACGGCTACGCCCGCCGCACCCTCGCCGAGGGCCGGCTGCCCGACCCGTCGACGGTCCGCCCGGAGGAATTCGTCAACAGCTTCCGCCAGGACTACGACCGCCCCGACGGCGACGGCTTCTCCGTGACCGTCGACGGCGCCCGCACCGCCGCGGACGACTGGTCCCTGGTCCGGGTCGGCCTCGCCACCCGGTCCGCCGAGGACGAGGGCGAACGGCCGCCCGCCGCCCTCACCTTCGTCATCGACATCTCCGGCTCCATGGCCGAGCCCGGCCGGCTCGACCTCGCCAAGGACTCCCTCGGCGTGATGACGGACCAGCTCCGCGACGACGACTCGGTCGCGATCGTCACCTTCAGCGACGAGGCCGAGGAGGTGCTGCCGATGACCCGCCTCGACGACGATCGCGACGAGGTCCACGACGCCATCGACAGCCTGGAGCCCACCGACTCGACCAACCTCGGCGCGGGCGTCGACACCGGCTACGAGACCGCGGAGGAAGGCCTGCGCGAGGGCGCCACCAACCGCGTCGTCCTCATCTCCGACGCCCTCGCCAACACCGGCGACACCGACGCGGAGACCATCCTCGAACGCATCGCGAGCGAACGCCGCGAGCACGGCATCACCCTCTTCGGCGTCGGCGTGGGCAGCGACTACGGCGACGCCCTGATGGAACAGCTCGCCGACAACGGCGACGGCCACACGGTCTACGTCTCGGACGACGAGGAAGCCCGCAAGGTGTTCGTGCAGCAGCTCCCGCAGAACATCGACCTCACCGCCCGCGACGCCAAGGCCCAGGTCGCCTTCGACCCCGAGACGGTCGCCGAGTACCGCCTGGTCGGCTACGACAACCGCGAGGTCGCCGACGAGGACTTCCGGGACGACAGCGTCGACGGCGGCGAGGTCGGCCCCGGCCACACCGTCACCGCCCTCTACGCCGTCCGCGTCAAGCCCGGCGCCGAGGGCCACCTCGCCACGGCGAGCGTCCGCTGGCTCGACCCCGAATCCCGCGACCCGCACGAGGAGTCCGGCCAACTGGAGACCGGTTCCCTCGATGACTCCCTGAGCGAAGCCGCGCCGCGCTTCCAGGTCACCGCGACGGCCGCCTACTTCGCCGACGCCCTCGACGGCGACGACTCCCTTCCGGGCGCCCCGACCCTCGCCGGACTGGCCGACTACTCCGCCGAGTTGGCGGACTGCACCGAGGACGAGGAGGTCCGCCGCCTCGCCGACACCATCGACCGGGCGAGCGACCTCACCGGTCAGGACTGAGACTCGCCCCCGCACACGGAGGGCACGGCCCGCTGAAGCCCTTTCAGATGCAGGACGTCCAGCTCATGGCGGTACGCCGACCAACTGGCTGCCAGAAGGAGCCTCGGCTCGCACGACGGCGACGTCCGCAGCCGCTGCGTGTCCTTGAGCGCGGTCAGCAACTCGGTGGTGATGCGGTCGAGTTGCGGCCGCACCTCCGTGACCAGGTCGGGGCGCTCGGTGGGCCGCTCCTCGGGATGCGCGTCCCAGCGTCCGTACAGCCCGCGCTGCACCAGCTTGTTCGCCTCGATCTGGTCCCGGAACACGGCCTGGACGGCCGCCGGGTCCAGCCCGAGCCCGGTCGCCCGGGCGGCGACGTCGTCCAGGATCTGCTGCTCGCGCACCGGGTCGTCGATCGGCTTGTCGGTGCCGTACTTGGCGGCCGCCACCTTGTCGGCGAGCAGCAGCCGCTCGGCGAACAGGTCGGTCAGCGGGACGAGTCCGGGGGCGACGGAGGCCGCCCGCGGGGGAGCCGAGGGCTGTGCGGCGGCCGATGCGGCGCCGGAGAGGGACAGGGCGGTGGCGGCGCAGACGGCCACCAGGGCGGACCGGAGACGTCGGGAGTGCACGGGAGTTCCTTCCGTGGGGGGGCGGTCGTACAGCAACGTACAGACGCACACACCATCACTACTCCCCGACCCATTGACCTTTCGTTACGCGCGAGTAAGTTGACTCCGCGGTAAGTCCGACTGGCACCGGGAGCCGACATGGGCGTACGCAGGGACCTCAAGCGGGCGAAGCAGCGCACCGACCTGGCCGCACGCACCGAGGTCGAGCTGATCAGGGACGGGTCGGGCGCGGTGCGCGAGGCCCGTACCGCGCCGCTCGCGCCGCGCGTCACCACCGGCAGCACGGCCGATCTGCCGTTCACCAACGCCGCGGAGGCTCCCGACGCCGTGGTCCTGCGCCGCGAGCGGCACGGCACCTGGCAGCCCGTCACGGCCGCCGCTTTCGCCGCCGAAGTCACCGCCGTCGCCAAGGGGTTGATCGCCGCCGGCCTCGAACCGGGCGGCCGGGTCGCCCTGATGTCCCGCACCCGCTACGAATGGACGGTCCTGGACTTCGCGATCTGGACGGCCGGCGGTAAGACCGTCCCGATCTACGCCACCTCCTCGGCCGAGCAGGTCGAGTGGATCGTCCGCGACTCGGGCACCCGTTTCGTCGTCACGGAGACGGCGGAGAACACCGAGACGGTGACGACGGGCACGGCCCGCCACCCCGAACCCCCGCGCATCTGGCAGCTCGACGCAGACGCACTCACCCAACTCACCACCCTCGGCCGGGACATCCCCGACGAGGAGGTCACCAAGCGCCGTACGGCCCTGACCCCCGACACGGTCGCCACGGTCTGCTACACCTCCGGCACCACCGGAAAGCCGAAAGGCTGCGTCCTCACCCACGCGAACCTCCATGCCGAGGCCGCCAACACGGTCGAACTGCTCCACCCCCTCTTCAAGGAGGTCACCCGCCAAACAGCCTCCACCCTCCTCTTCCTCCCCCTCGCCCACATCCTCGGCCGCACGCTCCAGATCGCCTGTCTCATGGCCCGTATCGAGATCGGCCACTGCCCGAGCATCAAGCCCGACGAACTCCGCCCCGCACTCAAGGAGTTCCGGCCCACCTTCCTCGTCGGCGTCCCGTATCTCTTCGAGAAGATCCACGACACCGGCCGCGCCACCGCCGAGAAGATCGGCCGCGGCGCCTCCTTCGACCGCGCCGACCGCATCGGCGTCCGCTTCGGCGAGGCATACCTGAACAAGTTCCTCGGCACCGGCAAGGGCCCGGGCCCCGCCCTCTATGCCGCCTGGGCCCTGTACGACCTGCTGGTCTACCGCCGGGTCCGCAAGGAACTCGGCGGCCGGATGCGGTACGCCATCAGCGGTGGCTCCCCGCTCGACCGCAACCTCAACCTGTTCTTCTACGCCGCCGGAATCATCGTCTACGAGGGCTACGGCCTGACCGAGACCACCGCAGCCGCCACCATCGTCCCGCCCCTCAAGCCCCGCCCCGGCACGGTCGGCCTCCCGGTCCCCGGCACGGCCATCCGTATCGCCGACGACGGCGAGGTGCTCATCAAGGGCGGGATCGTCTTCGGGTCGTACTGGAACAACCCGGCCGCCACCGACGCCGTACTCACCGACGACTGGTTCGCCACCGGCGACCTGGGCGCCCTCGACGAGGACGGCTATCTCACCATCACCGGCCGCAAGAAGGACATCATCGTCACCTCCGGCGGCAAGAACGTCTCCCCGGCCGTTCTGGAGGACCGGCTGCGCAGCCGCCCGCCCGTCGGCCAGTGCCTCGTCGTCGGCGACAACCGCCCCTTCGTGGCCGCTCTGATCACCCTCGACCCCGACGCGGTCGCCCACTGGCTGGCGGTCCGCAAACTGCCCGCCGACACCCCGCTGTCCGAGGTCGTCCAGGACCCGCGGATGCGCGCGCAGGTCCAGAAGGCCGTGGACTACGCCAACGAGGCCGTCTCCCGCGCCGAGTCGATCCGCGCCTTCGTCCTGGTCGAGGGCGAGTTCACCGAGGACAACGGCATGCTCACCCCGTCCCTGAAGGTGAAACGGCATGCGGTGACGGCGGCGTACGCGAACGAGATCGAGGCGCTGTACGGCGGGTGAGCCCACCGGGCACGGACGGGCAACCGGGTGAATTACCCGGCAAGTTACACATATCGGTTTCTTTGGGTCTCCACATCTCGTTCACAGTTGGCAGGTCGTGGCATATACGCACGCGCGTCAGCGCGGTCCCCGCGACGACCGGCTTCGCCCCTGAGAGGAAGACAACGAGAGTGCGACAGACCCTCAGCAAGGGATTGATCGTGGCCGTCGCCGCCACGACAAGCGCCCTGTCCCTGTACGGCACCTGGGCCTTCGCGACACCCGGCAAGCTCGGGACCGCGGCCCAGTCCCCGGCCGTACTGTCCGGCAACACGGACGGACCGGACGGCCTGAACGGCCTGGACGACAAGCTGACCAACCTGGACGAGCGGCTGGACCAACTGCGAGTCCCGCAGCCGTGGTTCGAAAACGGCACCTTCGGCTACGACACCGACACCGACACCGACACCGAGGACACGTCCGGCCACCACTCCGAGCAGCCGTCCGTCCCGTCCGGATACGGCAGTGAGGTCCCGTCCGGATACGGCAGCGAGGAGCCTTCCGGGTACGGCCCGGAAGAGCCGCCCAGTTACGGCCGCGAGGAGCCGAGCGAGAAGCCGACCTGCGAGTGCCACAGCCACCACCCCGAGCCGACCCCCACACCCACACCTACGCCCACCCCCACCCCCACCCCCACACCCACCCCGACCAAGACGGTCACGCCACCGCCCTCCCACAAGCCGACGCCCACCCCGTCGAAGACACCGCCGGTAAAGCCCCACCATCCACAGATGCCCGAAACCGGCGCTGAGGGCATCATCGCGGCGACGGCCGCAGGCGGAGCACTCCTGGCAGCCGGAACCGTCCTGTACCGGCGGGGCAGGGCAGGGACTCACCGGTAGTACAGCGCCGGTAAGGGGCGCGGGGCTGTGTCGATTTGCGGCTACCGCCGCGTGGGCGCGACCAGCCCCCACCGCCCCGCAGCAAGCGAACTACGCAACCACGCTCAGCGCGTCGTGTTCTGCGTGAACTTCCATGCATCGGCAACGATCTCCGCAAGATCCGCCCGGGACGGACTCCACCCGAGCCTGTCCCGGGCCGCCCCGGCGGACGCCACCAGCACCGCCGGATCGCCCCCGCGTCGAGCCGTGACGACCTCAGGGACCGGGTGCCCGGTGACCTGCCGGACGGTCTCGATGACCTCACGGACGGAGAAGCCGTTGCCGTTGCCGAGGTTGCAGATCAGGTGTTCACCGGGGCGCGCTGCCTTCACCGCCAGCAGATGGGCCTCGGCCAGATCGGCGACGTGGATGTAGTCGCGCACGCAGGTGCCGTCCGGCGTCGGGTAGTCGTCGCCGTGGATGGAGACGGCGTCCCGCTTCCCCAGGGCGACCTGGAGCGCCAGCGGGATGATGTGCGACTCGGGATCGTGCCGCTCGCCCTGGGCGCCGTATGCGCCCGCCACGTTAAAATAGCGTAGGGAGACCGCGGCCAGGCCGTGGGCCGCCGCCTCGCCGGTGATCATGTGGTCGACGGCGAGCTTCGAGGCGCCGTAGGGGTTGGTCGGCCGGGTCGGCGCGGTCTCCACGATCGGGACCTGCTCGGGTTCGCCATAAGTGGCCGCGGTCGAAGAGAAGACCAGCTTGCGCACGCCCGCCGAACGCATCGCCTCCAACAGCGCCATGCTGCCGGCGACGTTGTTGTCCCAGTACTTCTCGGGCAGTACGACCGACTCGCCGACCAGCGCGCACGCGGCGAAGTGCAACACCACGTCGTACGACGAGTCGAGCCACTTGGCGGCGTCCTTGATGTCGCCCTCGATGAAGGTGACGCCACTCGGGATGCCTTCACGGAAGCCGGTCGAGAGATTGTCCAGGACGGTGACCTCGTGCCCGGCCTCCAGCAGATGCTGCGCGACGACACCACCGACATAGCCCGCTCCACCGGTGACAAGACACTTCCCGCTCATGGATTCGCTCCCTTTCGTCGCCGACGATTCGTCGTCGAACAGTGCATCCAGCGAGGGCGTGCTTTGCACGCGTGCCGCGAATTCCCTGGGAATTCCTCACTCGCGCGGGCTAGCGCGTGGTGGGGCGCACCTCTCATGAATCCGCAGTACATTACCCGCATATGACTGAATGTCAGGTGATAAGGGGGCGGCGGAGCATGAGGAGTGAGTATGGCCCTTGAGCGCCCCCGGGCCGTCGGCCGGTGGCTGATGGTCATCGCGGCGGGAACGGCCGCGGCGGTCGCATCAGTCGCGTTGTCGACCTCGCCGCCACCTGTGGAGACGCAGCACGCGCCGCCGGGGAAGGCCTCCAGCGCTCCCGCGTACGGCGCATACGTCCACTACGACGGCGCCACCGCGGTGCCGCTGATGAACGGCCTCAGCAAGTGGCTGAACGGCTACGAGCTGCGTGTCGCGCGCACGTATCTGCCGGGGGACTTGTGGAGCAATATCGAGGGCGCCCATGGATTCCTGGACAAGTGGGCCGAGTGGCGCCGGGCCAAGGACGACCGGCTCTTCGTGCTCAATGTGCCGATGCAGGAGCGCAATGAGGAGGGGCTCTCCGACGCCGAGGTCAGAGAGCTTCTGCGGCGCGGCGCGGCCGGCGAGTTCGACAAGCACTTCAAGGTCCTGGCGACCCGGCTGGTCGAACTGGGGGCGCCGGACACGATTCTGGTACCGGGCTGGGAGATGAACGGCATCTCGTACACCCATCGCTGCGGTCCTGATCCGGTGAGCTGGAAGCTGTACTGGCGGCGGATCGTGACCGCGATGCGTTCCGTGCCGGGGCAGAAATTCAGATTCGACTTCACCCCGAACCGGGGAATGGACGACATTCCATGGACCGCTTGCTATCCCGGCGACAATTTCGTGGACATCATCGGCATGGACTCCTACGACCAGCCGGAGGGGATGTCGTTCGACGAGGAGATCTCGGAGCCCTACGGCCTGCAGCATCAGGTGGATTTCGCGAAGGCTCACGGGAAGGAGATCTCGTATCCCGAGTGGGGTCTGTACCGCAACGGTGACAACGCGACGTACACGCTGCGGATGCTCGCGTGGATGGACCAGCACAAACCGCTGTACGCCACGTTCTTCGACAAATGCCCGCACGGTATGTGGCAGTGCCCCGACAACCCCTATTCGGCCGCCCTGGTCCGCGTGTGGCTGGCCTCCCGGATCGACCCGAGGCAGGGCTCGCCCGTCGTCACATGGCCGACGCCCCCGCCGGATGCATGACGGGGGCGTCGGACCGGGGAATGCGTCAATGGCCGTACACGTGCCGCAACATCGTCCGCTGCCGCTCCGGACTGTGCTCGACGAACAGCTCGGCCATCCTCTCCTCGGCACCCTTGCTGGGACCGTCCTTCAGCAGGGCGACGGCCTCGGCGGCCAGTTCTGCCGGTGTGTCGACCAGGCCGGGCAGGCCCAGGGACTCCAGTGCCGGGATACGCCGTGCCACCACGGGCCGCCCCAGTCCGACCGCTTCCAGGAGCGTCATCGGCGCTCCTTCCCAGAGTGCGGTGTGCGCGTACACGTCGGCCTGGGCGAGCAGTCGTTGCAGGTCGTGGTGGTCGAGCCACCCGGTGACCGTGACGCCGGCCCTTTCCAGCCGCTCCCGGTGGGCGGGTTCGCCGCCGCCGAGCCAGTACCAGTTGCTCGACGGCATCAGCCGTCTGCCCTCGGCCGCCGCGTCGGCGAAGAACGCGGGGTCCTTCTGTGTGCACAGTCTTCCGACCGCGGCGACGGTCGGCGATGGCAGGCCGGCGTCGCTCGTGCCCGGGCCTGTCCGGGGGCGCACCACGTTGGGCACGTAGACGGTTCGCTGCCGCTTGCGCAGCAGCCGGGCGAGTTCGGTCTCCCGGGGGCTGGAGCCCGCCGCGATGCCCGTACGCCGGGACAGCACCCGCTCGGCCGTCCACACCGCCGCCGACGCGTACCAGGAGAGGTCGCTGCGCTCCATCGCGAAGCCGTGCGGGGTGTAGACGATGCGCCGCGTCGGCACGGAGGCGGCGAGGCGCACATACCCTCCGGCCATCGAGGAGTGGGCGTGGACGACGTCCGGCCGCAGCTCCCGGTACAGCCGCCCCACCTCGCGGACCCGTGCCAGGTGGCCGGGCGGCATCCGCCAGACCCCGGCGAAGGCCGTCTCCTCGTCGGCGACCTGGTAGCCCTCCCTGTCCCCCTTCAGCAGCAGGTGCCGCGCCTCAGGAACGGCCCGTACATAGTCGTAGACGATCGCCTGCACACCGCCCTGCCATGCCTCGGCGACGTGCAGGACCGTCGGCCGCCCGTCCGAGTCACCAGGCATGGCGTGTCCTGAGGACGGCGGGCAGCGTGCGCAGGAGGATCAGCAGGTCCAGCCGCAGGCGCCAGTCGTCTACGTATTGCAGGTCGAGCTGGATCGCCTTCTCGGCCGTGACGGTCGAGCGGCCCGAGACCTGCCACAGTCCCGTCATCCCCGGCTTGACGGACACCCGCTTGACCCTGTCCTCCGGGCTCAGCGTCGTGTGCTCGACGTGTTCGCAGGGGCGCGGGCCCACCAGCGACATGTCGCCTCGCAGCACATTGACCAACTGGGGGAGTTCGTCCAGCGAGCCCTTGCGCAGGAAGCGGCCGACCGCCGTGATCCGGGGATCGTGCCGGGGCTTGGTGCGCAGGGCCAGCTGGTGGCCGTCGGCCTGCAGCAGGTCCACCAGGCCCACGGACGTGTTGTGGTGCATGGTGCGGAACTTCAGCATCGTGAACGGCCGTTCACCGAGACCGACCCGGGTCTGCCGGAAGACGACGGGTCCGGTGCTGCTCAGGGCCACGGCGAGGCCGATGACCAGCATGAGCGGCAGAAAGACGATCAGCAGAACCGCGGAGAGCACGATGTCGAGCATGCGCTTGGCGCGGGAGCCGGCGCAGCGCGGACGGGGTGTGCCGATGAGTGGTGGCCGCGGCGTCGCCGCCGAGCTCTCCACCTCGTTCAGCACGGGGGCTACTCCTTCCAAGGCATTACTCCTCCCGAGACAGGAAAGGGTGAGATTCGAAGTGGACCCGCGTCACACAGAGGCGAGTTGATCCACGCTCGCGTGAGCGCTCGTGCCCGCGCGGAACTCCGCGATGTAGTCGCGCAGGGCGATCCTGGGCTCCCAGCCCAGCGCCCGTGCCCGGGAGTTGTCGGCCCGGCCCCGGGTCCGTTCACCACGGCGTGCGGGTACGAACTCGACCGGCGCTCCGAACATCCGGGCCACGTCGATCACCCGGTGCTCCTCGCCCCGGCCCAGCAGATATCCGTCGCCGGACCCCTTGGCCGCGCAGATGAGAATGCCCTCGACGATGTCGTCGACGTGCGTGAAGTCCCGGCTCTGCGTGCCGGGTTCGACCACGGTGAGGGGGCGCCCGAGGCGGTACTGCTCCTCGAAGATGCCGATGACCGTGGCGTAGGTGCCGGTCGAGATCTGGCCCGGGCCGTAGACGTTGTAGAAGTACGTGATGACGTAGTCGAGCCCGAACCAGTCACCGTAATTGCGCAGGTACTCGACGTTCTTCGCCTTGGTCCAGGCGTACGGGTTGAGGTGCTCGTCGCGTCCGCCGTTGCCGAACTTGGAGCTGGAGCCCGCGTAGACCAGGCGGGCCTCGTGCTCCTGGCACAGCGACACCACTTCCTTGGTGCCGAGGAGGTTGAACTCCCAGACCCGGTCGGGCTCGTCGAAGGACTGGGGGATGCGTGAGTACTCGCCGAGGTGGTGGACCGTGCCGATGCGGCCGAGGCCGTGTGCGGCCCAGATCTTGGCGATGTCGGTGGTGCAGCCTTCCAGGTACCGGACGCGGTCGTCCTGGACGTGGTTGTGGCGGCTGCCGGTGAAGTAGTTGTCGACGGAGACGATGCGGGTGCCGGGCGCCTTGGTCAGGAGCTTCCGGATCAGATGGCTGCCGATGAAGCCGGCGCCTCCGGTGACGAGGGTGAGGCCGTCGCGGTCGTCAGACATGGGCCATCTCCTCGTGGCGGGCGGACTCCAGACGGGGCTCGCCGGCGGGCGCGTGGACGGTGCCGGTGCGGCGGCGGTGTCCGATGCCGCGGCCGATGGCCCGGTAGGTCCAGCCGGCCTGCCGCCAGGCGGCGGGGTCGAGGCAGTTCCGCCCGTCGAGCACCCGGGGGACGGAGACGACCTTGCCCAGGACCGCGGGGTCCGCGTCCCGGAACTCGGCCCACTCCGTGAGGACACAGACCAGGTCGGCCCCGGCACCGGCGGCCTCGAGGTCGTCCGCGTAGTCGAGCAGGGGTTCCGCGCGCCTGGCGTTGTCCGTGCCCATGGGGTCGTAGACACGCACGCGCGCCCCGGCCGCGTGGAGTGCCGAGGCGACGGCGAGGGCGGGCGAGTCACGGACGTCGTCGGAGTCCGGTTTGAAGGTGGCGCCGAGTACGGCGACGGTGTGGCCGGTCAGATCGGGGTGCGGGTCTGCGGGGGTGCCGCCGAGCATGGTGGCGGCGAGCTCGACGGTCCTGGCCCGGCTGCGCTGGTTGATCATGTCGACCTCGTGCAGCAGGCGCGGTGCGCCCACGGCACCGAGTTCGCCCGCCCGGTGCTGGAAGGCCCGGATGTCCTTGCCCAGACAGCCGCCGCCGAATCCGACCCCCGCACGCAGGAAGGCCGGGCCGATCCGCGGGTCGTGGCCCAGGGCCTCGGCGAGTTCGGTGACGTCGGCGCCCGCCGTGTCGCACACCTCGGCCATGGCGTTGATGAACGAGATCTTGGTGGCGAGGAAGGAGTTGGCCGCCACTTTCACCAGCTCGGCGGTGGCGAAGTCCGTGATGAGCAGCGGCAGTTCGCGTCCTTCGTGCTCGGCGAGCCGGTAGAGGGCCTCATGGGCGGCGTGCAGCCGCGCCAGTACGCTCTCGTCGCGTACGCCGAACACGATCCGGCTGGGACGCAGGACGTCCTCCACGGCACGTCCCTCCTGCAGGAACTCCGGGCTCCAGGACACGTCGACCGCGATGCCTTCGGGGGCGTGTTCCCGGGCCAGCCGCTCGACGTGCTCGGCGGTGCCCACGGGGACCGTCGACTTGCCGACGATGAGCGCGTCCCGGCGCAGACGGCGGGCGAGTGCGGTCACCGCGGTCTCGACGTGACCGAGGTCGGCTCCGAGGCCGTCGGGTCTTTGGGGGGTGCCGACGCAGATGAAATGGATGTCCGCGAAGTGGGCTGTCTCGTCGATGTCGGCGGTGAAGGAGAGGCGGCCGGCCCCGAGATTGCGGCGTAGCAGCGTATCCAGTCCCGGTTCATGGAACGGCAGGACGCCGGAGGCGAGCCGCGCGGCCTTCGCGACGTCGTTGTCGTAGCCGATCACGTCGTATCCGAGGTCGGCGAAACAGGCGGCGTAGGTCGCGCCGAGATATCCGGTGCCGATGAACGAGAGCCGTGGGCGTGGGGTGTCAGCGGACATCGTGAGGGATGCTCCATTTCCTGATCTCTGCTGGGATGACCGGCATTGAACGGACCGCCGCTAACTGGGTCAGGAAATTCGGGGCGGGCGGCGAATTCATATATACACGGAAATGGAGTCTGTCCAGGTGGCCTGACGCGGCACCGACGCATATTGTCATCCAAAAGGCCGTCCGGCCCACGCCCGGACGGCCTGCCAAGAAATGCTCAGCTGTTGTCAGAGATCCGACGCACCGTCATGTTCCGTCGGCGCCACGGTGGTTCTCGTTGTCGGCGCCGCTCCGGCACCACGCCCGACTGCGCAGGATCAGCTTGGCCCGGCCGCGCGCGGCGGCCTCGCCGGCGGCGGCCGCCAGCAGCGGCGCGGTGCGGCGACGGGCCAGCAGGAGACGCTGGTTGACGACGGACTCGGGGTGCCAGCGGTACTTGTACGGCTCGTTGCCGCGCAGCAGACTCAGTACCCGGTGCTCACGGGACGCCAGGTACTCGGCCGACGCGCACACCACCATCGTCGCCACGTCCGCCTTGCGCTCCCGCAGCGTCGGATGGACGCCGTACAGATAGACGCCCGCCAACTGGCGGGACAGCAGCGTCAGATCGACGGCCACGACCTCGTCCTCCAGCCGGTACTCCCGCACCAGCGCCTCGCCGGAGCGGGCCATGGGCACGGTCGACCGGACGAGATGGTCGAGAAAGCGCGGCCGCAGATGCTCCGGCGTCACGCCCCTGCCCTGCCACTGCAGTTGATGCAGCTCCAGCATGCGCCGCAGCGATGACGCCGTCTCGTCGGGGCCCACGACACGCGACTCGACGCCGAGCCTGGTGAGCTTGTTCAGCTTGTTGCGGATCCGCTGGGACCGTGTCTTCGGCAGCCGCCCGAGCAGATCGTTCATGGGAGCGGCGGGCAGTTCCAGGCACTCGGAGTCGCGCAGCCGCCGGCGCGGGCCGCCCCAGATGCGGTAGATCCGCTCCACCGCGGCGCCCGGCCGCACCTCGCGGAAGTCGATCAGCGCGGTACGGGCCTCTTCGTGCAGGGCGTCCGCCAGCGCGAGTGTGCCCTGTACGACCGCCTGCTCATCGAGGAGCACATCGCAGAAGTCGGTGATGGCGCCGCCGATCGGCACCAGCGCGGGCAACGGGTAGTGCACGCGCATCAGCGGCGCGGCGGCCACCAACGTGCCGCGTCTGCGCACCAGCACGAGCCGCAGGCGGCCCGGCCTGCCGTACGACAGCCACCATGAGTGCACCCAGGCGTGGCTCTGGAACGGCGTCGCCGCCGGAGACGCCCTGTGCAGGCGCGCCCACTCCTCGGCCAGCCCGGCGAACACGCGCTCGTCGGTGCAGATCTCCACCGACAAGGGGCTGCCGGACGCGGTCATCCGACCTGCTCCTGCGCATCACCGGCGTGGGCCGGAGCCGGCACCGGCGCGTGGGTGGAATCCCCGTGTTCCGCGCTCGGCCGAGGCCGGACCAGCAGCGCCAGGCCACCCAGCAGACCTCCCGCGCTGGCGCCCACGAGCGTGGTCAGAGCGGGGGACGCGGACGACGGCTGGGCGGGCTTCAAGGCGCGGGAGAAGCTCACCAGCTTGATGCCGGTAGTACCGGCGGCGTGGCCGGCATGCTCGGTCAGCGAGCGGGTCACGGCGTTGGCCATGTCGGCGGCCTGCGTGGGGCGCGTGGAGGTCGCCGAGATCGAGACCATCGGCGCGTCGGGCGAGGTCTGGGCCCGCACGCTCCTGCGCAACGTCCCGACCGGAACGTCGGCCCACATCTGCGCGTACCCGAGCACCGCGAGCTGCGTGGCGACACGGCCGTACGCCTGAGCGAAGCCCAGCGCCGCCTGCGAGTCGACGTAACTCTGTTTGACCGGTACGGCCATGACATAGCTGGTGGCCGTGTACTGCGGGGTCTGCGCCGTGCCGTACAGGCCGCCGGCCGCGGCGCCGAGCAGTACGCCGGCCGGCAGCAGCCACCGCGCCGGCAGCCGCGTGGCGCGCGCGAGAGCCCTCAGGGCACGTCGTGCGGGCTGAGGGGAGGTGTCGGTCGTCATCGGGGCCTCACTTCCAGGGGTGCGTCGGACAGGACTGCCGAGTACAGATCCACCGTCTGCCGGGCGATGTTCTGGATGCTGTTGCGCTGGACGACATCCGGGACGGTTCGCTCACCGGGACGCGCCGCGTACAGCCGCAGCACCTCCCGCGCGTACTCCTCGACACCGCACGGGACTTGCCGGGCGGTCGGTACCGCGTCGGGGGGCAGGTCCGAGACGGCCGGCGCGGACGTGTACAGCACCGGGAGCCCGGTCGCGAGTGCCTCCATCACGGCCATGCCGTACGTCTCGGAGGTCGACGGGGCGGCCAGCACGTCCATCGCGGACAGCAGGTCGGGCATGCCGGGCGCGTCGTCCCCCGGGTCCGGTACGTACGGCCGCTCGCCCGTCATCACCACCCGGTCCGCGACCCCCAGTGCCCTGGCGGTGTGCCACAGCGCCGCCTTCTCCGGGCCGTCGCCGACCAGCAGCAGCCGTACGTCGGCGGGCAGCTGCGGCAGCGCGCCCACGAGCACCTCGAAGTGCTTGCCGGGAATCAGCCGGCCGACGCCGCCGACGACATACGCGTCCTCCGGCAGCCCGTAGTGCATCCGGGCCTTCTTGCGGCGCACGTCGTCGAACCGGAACAGGGACGGGTCGAAGCCGACCGGGATGACGCGGATGCGTGATGCGGGCACCCCCCACGCCCGCAGGTCCTCGGCGCCCGTCGGCGACACGGCGATCGTGACGCGGCCGAGGCGCTCGCCGAGCAGATACAGCGCGCGCACCCCGGCGGTCAGCCGTCGGCCCTCCAACTCCGTGCCGGACAGGCTGTGTTCGCTGGCCACCACCGCCCGTACTCGCGCGAGGCGCGCGGCGATCCGGCCGTACAGGCACGCCCGGTACAGATGGGTGTGGACGATGTCGTAGCCGCCGGTCCGGATCAGCCTGACGAGACGGGGCAGGGCGCGCAGATCGCGGTTGCCGCCCATGCCGAGATGCAGGACGGGGATCCCGTCGGCCCGCAGCCCGTCGGCCACCAGGCCGGGCCGGGTCAGCGTGACCACGTCGCACTCCACCTCCGGCGGCAGATGGCGCAGGAGCTGGCGCAACTGCTGCTCGGCGCCGCCGGCCCTGAGGGCGGTGATGATGTGCAGAACTCTCATGCGCTCGTCTCCAATGCGCGGCCCCAGACACGGGCCAGCCGTCGTTTCAGTTCCAGATGCACCGCCGTGTCGGCCTGCCTGATGTTGATGCGGGGCAGCGCGAGATCGCCGGCGGCTTCCCGGCCGGGGGCGATGGCGCAGGCGTACCGGTATCCCGCGCCGCGCACGGCGGCTCTCACGCGCGCGTCGATCGTGCCGTAGGGGTAGCAGAAGCCCTCGACGTCACCGCCGGTGATCCGGGCGAGGAGGGCGCGGCTCTCGTGGAGCTCGGCGTGCAGCAGGTCGTCCGGGAGGGCGATGAGGTCGGTGTGGGTGAGGCCGTGCGAGGCGATCTCCATGCCGGCCGCCGCGATCCGGCGGACGCCGTCGGCGTCGAGCAGCGGCTTGCGCGGTCCGTACGACTCCCAGTCGTTCCCGCCGCCGAGCCGCCCGGCGACCAGGAACACGGTGGCACTGCACCCCCGGCGGCGCAGTACGGGCAGCGCGGTGGTGAGGAAGTCGGCGTACCCGTCGTCGAAGGTGAGCCCGACCAGGCCGCGCTCCTTCCCCCGGGCCCGCGCCGCGAGCAGCTCGCGCATGCTCACCCCGCGCAGACCGCGCCCGCACAGCCAGGCGAGCTGGCGGTCGAGGCGGTCGGGCGAGACGGTGATGTGGTGCGGGTCCTCCGGGCAGTCGGAGACGGAGTGGTACATGGCCACCCAGGCGCTGGGGCCGCGCCGGACACGTCCTCGTGCCGGCGGCGCGATCGCGTCGCGGGATGCGGAGCCGTCAACGACCATGGCGTGCCTTTCGGGTGAGGAAGCGTCGGACGGCGACTGCGGCGACACGCGTCAGGTGCCGGGCATCCGCCGCGTCGAGGACCCACGCCAGCAGCAGGAAGACGACGGTCACACTCACGCCCCCCGCGACGACCGCGGCCGGAGGCGAGGCGAAAGCCCCTGCACAGAAGAACCCCGCTCCGGCCGCGCACGCGGCGGCGCCGACTGCCTTGGCCAGTTCGACGACGAGCCCGCGAACGCGCACGGGCACGCTGTGCGAGCCCAGCCCGTGCAACAGGATCAGCCCGGTGAGAGTGATGCCGGCCGCGTTGCCGAGGGCGATGCCGCGCGCGTCCCAGTGGCTCGCGCTCCATGCGTCGATACCGGCGGTGGCGACCAGGCCCACGGCCATCGCCCCGGCCGGGTACCAAGTGGCGCGCCCCGCCGAGAAGTACGACCGCAGCAGCGTCCCCACCAGCGCCTGGCCGAGCAGCCCGAGCGTGTACACCCGCAGGATGCCGACGGTCGCCGCGGTGTCCTCGGCGGTGAAGGCGCCACGCTCGAAGAGGACCTGGACGATCTGCGGCGCACAGGCCACGATCGCGGCGGCGCCCATCAACGCGATGGAGGCCACCAGGACCAGGTCCTGCTCGATACGCTCCCGGGCCCGCCGCAGATCCCCCTGGGCGATGGCCTGCGCCACCACGGGATACGTCACGATCGCCAGCGTCAGCGCCAGCAGCATCGGATACTGCCCGACCTTCTGGGCGTAGTTGAGGTGGGAGATGGAACCGCTGGGCAGCTCGGACCCGAAGTAGCGCTCGACGAGGACCTGCGAGTGGCGGCACAGCGCGAAGACGAGGACCGCGCCGACGAGGGCGAGCGTGAGCGGCCGGCCGTCCTCCTCGGCCTCCGCGGACGAGGGCTGCCGGGGCCCGTCGGAGATCCTGCGCCACAGGGCGATCCCCTGGACGGTGACCATGAGGCACCCGCCGAGTGCGACGCCGAACGCGGCGGACCGTACGCCCCAGTGCCCGCCGAGGGCGAACATCGTGACGATGATCGCGGAGTTGGACGCGAGGGAGATCGTCGCGGGCGCGAGGTACGAGCGGTGCGCCCGCAGCGCCGCGCTGCAGTACCCGGCCAGCCCGAAGGTCAGCACGCACGTCGCCGTCAGACGGGTGCAGTCCACGGCGAGGGACGGATCGGGCAGGCCCGGCGCGAGGACGGAGACCAGCAGCGGCGCCGCCACGATGAACAGCGCCGCCATGCCGGCGAAGGCGAGGCCCAGCCGTGGCAACGACGCGGCGATCAGCGCCCGCACCGGGTCGGGCGAGGTGACGCCGCGCGCCCGCTGGGCCAGTGCCACGCTGAACGCCGGGACCAGCACGATCACCATCCCGTCCTCGATCAGCAACGACCCGGCCAACTCCGGCAGGGTCCAGGCCACCAGCAGCGCGTCGGTCTCCCCGCTCGCCCCGAAGAAGTGCGCCAGCGACTGGTCCCTGGCCAGCCCGAGCAGCGACCCGAACATGGACAGCACGGTGGTGAGCAGGGTGGCCTTCGCCAGGAAGCGGCCCGAGGGGGCCGACGCGGGCGCCGTGTCCGCGGCACGGGCGGTGGCCCGGCTCCGCCCCGGGGCGTCGTCCTGCTCGGCGTCGGGAGGGCCGGCCGGGACGGAACCGGCCGGCGTGGGCCTCATCGCGGGCCCTCTTCCGACACCGCGGTCGTGGCCGACGCCGCGCCGCCGCCCAGCGCCCACCAGGCCGCGAGTCCGAAGTCCAGGGCCACCAGGGTGGCGGAGCCTCCGCCAATGTCGGCGTAGGTGAAGTCCACGAGCTGCCACAGGAGCAGGCCGCAGCAGATGAGCGCGCAGTCCCGGTCATGCCGTCCCGCACGGGTACGCAGCAGTCTGCGCAGCCCGCACACCAGCAGGGCCAGCCAGCTGCCCGCCACCGTCACCACACCGACCAGGCCCTGCTCGCTGAGGACCGTCAGGTACATGTTGTGCGGCGAGAAGAAGGGCTGGCGGTAGAAGTCGTGGCCGGCGCCGTCCGTGTCGGCCGCCGACTCCAGCGCGAGCGGCGCATGGCCGTCCCGGTACTCCGGGAAGGCCTTCAGCCCCACACCGGTCACCGGCTGGTCGCTCCACATGCCCAGCGCGGCCGACCACAGCGCGTACCGGTCCAGGACCGACTGGTCCGGAGCGGCGGCGACCTGCGTGATGCTGTCCAGCCGCTCCTGCAGCATCGACGTACCCACGCCGAACCCGCCGACCAGCACCACCCCTGCGGCGACCGCCGCCACGAACACCTTGACCGCCCGCCGCACTCCGGCCAGCAGCAGCTGTGCCCCGCAGGCCACGGCCGTGGCGATCCAGGCACCCCGGCTGAAGGACAGAACGAGAGGAACGAGCAGCATCAGCGCACACACCGTGGCCACGACCCGCTGCCGCCGCGCCGGGGCCTCGAGCGCCAGACCCGTGGCGGCCACGATCCCGGACGCGACGACCGTCGCCATCCCCATCACTTCGGTCGGCCCGAACGTGCCCACCGCCCGCACGAATTCCCCGTCGTACGAGGCACCCGTACCGGTCAGATACTGGTGCACCCCGACCCCGCCCTGCCACACCGCGAGACCGATCACCGCCCAGGCCACCAGCCGCAGATCACGGCGGTCGCGCAACAACAGCAGCACCGCGACCGGGACGAGCACGAACACCTGGACGCTGCGAGCCAGCCCCATCAGCCCCTCACCCGCACTGGGCGCGACCGTCGCGGCGACCGAGAAGCCGATCACCGGGAGCCCGAGGACCACGGCGCCCGTGCGCGTCAGCGGACGCCGGGCCTGACGCGCGGTGTGTACGACGGCCCAGAGCACCACCAGCCCGGAGGCGGCGTCGGCCGGAGTGACCCCGTACGACATGGGTGGCAGCCCGATCAGCGCGATCAGCGCCACGACAGGCAGAACGGGAGCGGCCCGGCGCAGCGCCGGCAGGGGCAGGGGCAGCGCCCACGGTGACGCGGCTGTAGTCATGTGGGGTCGGTCTCCCTGCATGGGGGATTTTGAACCAGCACCTGTATTTATCTGAGAACTCGTCAACAGTGTCGGAACGGACGCACCCGACACCTCGAATGGAGCACCCTCCTCATCGGAATACGCGCACATAGTCGGCGCTGAAAGTGATGGGGTCCTTCGTCTGCGGAACGGGGTGGTGCGTGCCCGAGGAAATCGAGAGATTCACGTTCAGATAGGCGGACCACTTCGGGTCCACTCCGCGTCCGTCCTGGTAGACCAGAGCACCGTCGACGTACCAGTCGGCGGAACGCGTGCCCAGCAGCACCCCGACCCGCACCCAATTCCCTTTGCCCAGGGGATTGATCACATGATAATTGGCTGCTTCCCGCACATGGTTCACCATTTCCAGCAGGTCCGGAGCATCGGGATGGTATTCGAGTACGTCGATTTCGTGGCCGTCACCGATCCAGGTCCACACCGATGGCCATGCTCCGACCGCGGTGGGCAGCTTCACCCGGACCTCGAGGTAGTGGCCGGGCCGCAGCCGGAACCCCTCTCGGGAACGTTCCGTCGTGATCAGCCCCGTCTCCCAGGCCTGCAGGCCGTTCTCCAGGGTCTGCCGACCGGGCCGAGCGGTGAAAACAGCCTTTCCGCCGGCGATACGCACGTTGTGGGGATTCAGCCAGTCGAGCTTGAAGTACCTCGGATTGTGAGTCCCGTATTCATAGGCCGAACTGGCGTCGCGGGTCCAGCGGCGACCCCACACGAAAGGCGAGTTGAAGTCTTCCGCCCAGACGAGCTTTCTCCCCGCGGACGGATCCACGCTCCGCCCCTTGGAGACGACCCGCAACTTGGTCTTCGCGAGCGGATGGTGACCGGTCTCGTCGTCGTAATAGGCGTACTGGGTGTACGTGCCCGCGCGGAAGGTGCGGGGCTTGGTGGTGAAGGTGAAACCGCCGGGGCAGATCCGCGCGTTCATGGCCGCACCGGGATAATCGAGCGGCTTCTCCAGCCCGTCCCGTACGGCCACGCCCACTCTCCGCACAGTGACGCATTCGGACGCGCGCAACTTCACCGTTGCGGCAACTGCCTTGCCGGGATGGGCGCCTGACGGAGTGAGACCGTCCTGGACGACACTCACGCCTTCGGGAACGCTCCTCCCGTGCGGCGCCGTCGCATGGACGTGACACGCCAAGGACACCATCCCGGCCATCATCAGCGCCGCGACACGGCTCGCCCTCTTCATCGGCCGGAGCCCCTTCGTAGGTGACGGCCACGCCGTCAGGAAGTGACGGACTCCCTGCTCTGACTGGGGACGACGCACGACGTGGTGACCGTGCCGAGCAGCTCGCGGTACACATCGATCACCGCATCCGTGGCATGCCGCAGGTCGTGAGCGACGAGCACATGCGCGCGGGCCTGTGCGCCCAGCGCGGTGCGCAGCGGCTCGTCCCGCAGCAGCGCCGTCACGGCCCTGGCCAGTGCGCCGGGGTCCTCCGGCGGCACCAGGCAGGACGGCAGATGGCCGGGCGGAAGGGTCTCGCGCGCTCCGTCCACGTTCGTGACGACCACCGGTCGGGCACACGCCATGGCCTCCAGCGGGGCGAGCCCGATGCCCGGCAAGCGCGACGGCAGGACCACGACGTCGGCGGCCCGGTACCAGGCGGCGGTGTCGGCGGGCGCGCCGGCGAACTCCACCGACGCGGGCGCACCGGCGCGCAGCCGCTGCGCGTCCGGACCGTCGCCGACCAGCACCAGCCGTGCGCCGGGCACCTGCCGCACCACCTCGGGCCACGCCTGCAGAAGCACATCCTGCCCCTTCTGCCGGCACAGCCGCCCCACGCACACGACGACCGGACCCTCCCCTGACCGCGCCCGCTCTCCCTCCGGCCGGAACCGGTCGGTGTCGACACCGGTGGGGATCACCCGCCACCGCGCGGTGATGCCGTACCGCTCCCCGGCCCGCCGCTCCGCCTCGCTGACACACAGCACACGCGTGGCCCATCGCGCCCCGAACCGCTCCCAGCCCACCGCCAGTTGGGCGACGACCTCGTCCGCCCCCGCGAACGACCAGGTGTGCGGCTGAAAGACCGTCGGCATACGGCCGTGCACCGCGAGCCGGGCCGCGACCCCCGCTTTCACGCTGTGCGCGTGCACCAGATCCGGCCGTACCTCGCGCAGCAGCAGCGTCAACCGCCGTACCTCGTCCGGGAGTCGGTGCCCCGGCGAGCGGGTCGCGTCCCAGCGCACCACCGTGCAGTCCAGCGCGCGCAGCCCCTCCGCCAGTGTGCCGCCCTCCGGGCACGCCACGGTCACCCGCAGCCCCGCGGCGAGCTGCGCCGCCACCAGGGCCGTCACGGCCCGCGCGATGTCGCCCTCGACGGGCTGAGTCACATGCAGGATGTGTGGCGCATATACCACGGACGGCGTCGCACGACACGGGACGGGACCCGGGGAAATACGCATGACCGAGGCTGCCCTTCCGAAGAAAGAGTTTCAATCGGCTTATTTTGATCATGGGATGAGCGACATGAGCCGCTTATCCATGTGTTTCCTCGCTCTGACCACCCGATCGGCGGGGGGTCTTCTCGTATGAGTTCGCGGGACTTGTCGGCCGCGGGGTTTCCCGGAAGGTCCGCTCTCGTTAGCCCAGGAGAACCGAGAAGATTTGCCAAGAAAGGCGCATGATGAAGAACCTGAAGGCTGTTGCCGTCGTGGTCGGCTCCCTCGCCCTCGCCGGCGTCACTGCGCCCGCGGTCGCGGCGGACAAGCCGGGGAACGGCCTGGTCGACAACGGGAAGACGGTCGCCCGCAATCTCCCCGATGCCGCCAAGGCGCCGACGGGCATGGTGGGCGGCAAGGTGAAGCGCACGGCAGAGGGTGTGAAGCAGGGCGTGCAGGAGTCGGGCATGGTGAAGACCCCCGTCTTCGGCGGCACCCTGCCCAACCCGCTCGACGGCAAGCTGCTCAACGGCCTTCCGGTCGGCAAGACGGCGGCCAAGCCGGCCACCAAGTAGCGATTCATCCCGCGCCGGGCCGGCTCCGCACTTACCGGAGCCGGCCCTTCGGCATGTATGGGGGGCTGCCATGACCCTTTGCCCGTTGGGCCAAACGGACGATTCAGGGTGACCGCGGGCGGCACAACTCCGTTGCACCTGGTGAATGGGCGCCCTTTCCTCCTTGTTGGCGTTCTCTCGTGACCGTGGGCCCTGTCTGTGTACTGACGCAGACAGGGCCCACGGGCTTGGGCTTGATGCGGCACTCCCCCTCGCCGTAACTCACCATCGTCATAAAAGCCGAGTGCGGTCCACCGGATTTCCGGCGGACCGCACTCGGGTGTGAAGTACTGCTCAGAACAGGAAGCCGCCGAAGTAGGGGGCGTTCTGCGACTGGTTGATCGGGGCCGTGTTGCAGGCGGCGTAGTGCGAGTTCGGCGCCGCGACACCGCCGAGGACGGCTCCGTTGGACCACGGGGCGATGCATCGGCCGTCGATGACGGCGCCGTTGACGACGGCAAGACCCTGCTGAGGGGCGTTCACGACGACCGGGGCCGACGAGAAGCCGTCACCACCCTTGACCGTGGTGGTGTCGCCGTCGGCAGCGGCGGTGCCGCCGGCCGCGAGGACGAGGCCTGCCGCGAGGGCCGAAATGGCCGTAACCTTCTTACGCATGAGTTGCGCCTTTCCGGGCTGCGTGGGTTTACCTGCTCCGAATGGCTCGGAGCAGGGGTCAGAACAGCAGGCCGCCCTTGTAGAGGGCGTTCTGCGACTGGTCGACCGGCGCCGTGTTGCAGGCGGCGTAGTGCGAGTTCGGTGCGACAACGCCGCCGAGGACGGCCCCGTTCGACCACGGGGCGACGCAGCGGAGGTCGACGACGGTGCCGTTGACGACGGCAACGCCTTGCTGAGGGGCGTTCACGACGACCGGGGACGTCGAGAAGCCGTCACCACCTTCGACCTCCGTACAGTTGCAGGCCGCGGCGGTGCCGCCGGCCGCGAGGACGATGCCTGCCGCGAGGGCGGAAATGGCCGTAACCTTGTTACGCATGAGTTGCGCCTTTCCGGGCTGCGTGGGTGTACCTGCTCTGAATTGCTCGGAGCAGGGGTCAGAACAGCAGGCCGCCCTTGTAGGGGGCGTTCTGCGACTGGTCGACCGGCGCCGTGTTGCAGGCGGCGTAGTGCGAGTTCGGTGGGACGACGCCGCCGAGGACGGCTCCGTTGGACCACGGGGCAATGCAGCGGCCGTCGACGACCGTGCCGTTGACGACGAGAACGCCTTGCTGAGGCGCGTTCACGACGACCGGGGACGTCGAGAAGCCGCCACCGCCCTTGACGGTGGTGTTGTTGCCGCCACCGTCAGCGGCGGCAATGCCGGCGCTGCCGACAACGGTGCTGAGGGCGAGGGCCGTGATGACCGCGAACTTCTTGGACAACTCGATTTCCTTCCTGAATTCACGGTTGCGCACGCTTACGTACCAGGAAACCCATATAACTGTGCATAAGTCACGGTGGGAACATTCAAACGCGGGCAGATTCCATCGGATGGCGCAACCACGGGCAGCGTGGAATCCGCGCGGTGTTCCGGGAAATGCATGGATGCCGACGTGCGTCCGGCCCACCGGCAGGGTGAGGGCCGGTGGGCCGGACAGATGGTTCGCGGGTGCCAGTGGGCTCGGGGCCCGCCGTATGCGGAGGTGAGCCTGCTGTCGGTCTCCGGCTGCCGAGAACCGGATCAGAGTCTCAGAACTCGCACGCTTTCACTTGCTCAGCATGGTGCCGAGCCCCGCGGCGGTCGGCGCCTGCAGCGGGCGGACCTGCACGGAACCCTTTCCGGCCGGGTTCTTCACTGGAATCGTGGGCTTCTTGGCGGCGTCCGGGTCCATTCCGTCCAGATAAATGCCGGACATTCCGCCCGAGTTGTTCTTGTCGAACGCGCTGCCCTTTCCGATCCCGCCCTCACGGACCAACTGCGTCACAGTGTCGGCCGCCGGCACGACAGCCGGAGACACCTTGGTCGGAGACATGAGACCGAGCGGAGCCGGGGTCGTACCCGAACCTCCGGCGGCCGATGCCGCGGCGGCGGAGCCGCCCACAAGACCCGCACCGATGGCCAGCGCCGCTGTGGTGAAAACTGCCTTCTTCATGATTCACCTCGCTTGAAAAGTTACCTCTGATCCGACGGTTGGAGAACATAGCAGTCCATGGCCTCTGTAAAAGCGACGCGTTGCTCCATACGTATGAAAGTCGCGGGAGTGAAGAATGTAATGCGCAAGGCGCCGCGGAGGGATTGGAATGTGATCGGCGAATCGATTGATCGTATGGTTCGTCCGGTGCGGTCCGGCTGAATTGCTGAAAGGAATGAGGAATTCGGTGACCGTGGGGAGAGCTGGGCGGTTGCTCGTACGGACAGCCGAACCGTACGAGGAGTGAGCGATGACGATGGGTACGCCGCGGCGGGAGGTGGCGCGGGGGCTGCTCGCCTCCGCCGTCGCCCCGTTCGTCACCGCATCCCGGCGTCCGTGGTCCGCGGACGGGCCGGAGGAGGGGGCCGGTGCAGCCTTCGACGAGGTCTACCGGGGCCGCCGTATCCAAGGCGTTCTGGTGCCCCTCGGCGGCCTTGATGTCGCTTGGCACGTCACCGTGGACGGGCATCCGCTGCACCTCATGCGGCGGGCCGACGGCAGCTGGGTGAGCATGCTCGACCACTACGGCTGGTTCCGGACGCCGTTGGAGGCGACCCGTGCGGCCGTCGACGAACTCGGGCCCGGAGCGTTGGGCGGCGGGCATTCGCATCAGGGGGGAGAGCATGACGTACGTGCGTAAGGACGTCAGCAGGCTGACGCGGATCGAGCGGCGGCGGTTCGTGGAGGCGTTGCTGGAGCTCAAACGGAGTGGCGAGTACGACGAGTTCGTACGGCTCCATGTCGCGCACTTCGTCGGGGACGGCCACCGCGGTCTGCGCGCCGCCCATATGACGCCCTCCTTCCTGCCCTGGCACCGCCGGTTCCTGCTGGACCTGGAGAGCGCCCTGCGCCGAGTCGACTCCCAGGTGACGGTGCCGTACTGGGACTGGACCCGGGACCGTACGACCACCTCGGTGCCGTGGACGGACGATCTGCTCGGCGGCAACGGGCGGCGGTTCGACCGGCAGGTGATGACCGGGCCGTTCGCCTATGCGGCCGGCCACTGGACCATCCGGGTGGGCGTCACCGACGACGAGTTCCTCACCCGGGACCTGGGCCGCCCACGGAGGCCGATCGCCCTGCCGACCGAGGACGATCTGAACCGGGCGCTGGACGATCCCGTCTACGACGTCTCCCCGTGGGACTCGACGGTGACCAGGGGGTTCCGCAACCAGCTGGAGGGGTGGGGGAGCGGCAGCAACCCATGGCGCAACCACAACCGGGTCCACCGCTGGGTCGGGGGCGCCATGCTCGGCGGCGCGTCCGTCAACGACCCGGTCTTCTGGCTGGTCCACGCCTTCGTGGACCTGCAGTGGCAGCGCTGGCAGCAGCGTCACCGCAACCACCGCTATCTGCCGGACCGGCCGCCCGGCCGGGGCAGTCCCCAGTACGGCCGTATCGTCGCCCGGCACCAGCGGCTGCCGCCGTGGGATGTCACTCCGGACGAGTTGGAGGACGTGTCCCACATCTACCGGTACGCATGACGTACCGGTAGAAAAATGGCTCGGTCCCGCGGCCTACGTCCACTAGCCTCCGCGCATGGCAACCGATGCGACGGAGCAACTGGTCCGACTGTTCGCCGAGGAGAGGCGGGTGCGCGCCTTCGCCGCCGTGGCGCTGGGCGCCGGGAGCGCCGAGCAGGTCGCCCGGGCGGCGGGTCTGTCACCGAAGGAGACGGCCGTGGCGCTGCGGCGGCTGCGGGAGCAGGGGGTCGTCACGGCGGGGGACGGCGGTGAACTGGGCGTCGCGTACGGCCTGTTCAAGGAGCATGCGCGAGCGGCGGCGCAGCGGGCGAAGGACTCCGAAGCCGCCGAGCGCCCCGCCTCCGGCAGCGATCGGACCGGCCTCGTCCTGCGGACCTTCGTCCGGGACGGGCGGCTGGTCCGGCTTCCCGCGCAGTGGACCCGCAAGAAGCTGGTGCTGCGGCACATCGCCGAGCAGACCTTCGAGCCGGGCGTCGAGTACCCGGAGCGGGCCGTCAACGACAAGCTGCGCGCTTGGTGCCAGGACAGCGACGACATCGACCATGTGACGCTCCGGCGCCATCTGGTGGACCTGCACCATCTGCACCGGAGCGAGGGCATCTACCGGCGGCCGGTCGACACCGCGCAGGCCGGGGCCGCCGACATCGCCTGACGCGCCGGCATCGCTCGACCGCCGACTTCAGGGCAGCTGTCGTACCGGAGAACCCGCCAGGAAGGCCTGGATGTCCTCCACCGCCTGGCCGTAGTACGTCGCGTAGTTCGCCTGCGAGACATAGCCCAGGTGAGGTGTGGCGAGGAGGCGTGGGGCGGTGCGCATGGGGTGGTCGGCGGGGAGGGGCTCGATGTCGAAGACGTCGATGCCGGCGCCGGCGATCCGTCCCTCGTGCAGGGCGGTGAGCAGGGCGTCCTGGTCGACGATCGCCGCGCGCGAGGTGTTGATCAGGTACGCCGTCGGTTTGAGCAGGGCGAGTTCGGCGGGGCCGAGGAGGCCGCGGGTGCGGTCGCTCAGGGCGAGGTGGATCGAGACGAAGTCGCTCTCGGCGAGCAACTCCTCCTTGGAGGCGGCCAGTTGCGCGCCGCACTCGTCGGCGCGTTCCTTGGTGAGGTTCTGGCTCCAGGCGCCGACCCGCATGCCGAAGGCGAGAGCGACCTGCGCCACGCGGCTGCCGATCTTCCCGAGGCCGAGCAGCCCGAGGCGGCGGCCGTGCAGATCGGCGCCGACGGTGGACTGCCACGGGCCCCCGGAACGCAGGGCGCCCGCCTCCTCCACGATGCCGCGGGCGAGGCCCAGCAGCAGCGCCCAGGTCAGTTCGACGGGCGGGGTGGAGGAGCTGCCGGTGCCGCAGACGGTGACGCCGTGTGCCTCGGCGGCGGCGTAGTCGATGACCGTGTTGCGCATGCCGGAGGCGATCAGCAGCCGCAGCCGGGGGAGCCGGGCGAACAGGGAGGCGGGGAAGGGGACGCGTTCCCTGAGGGTGACCACGATGTCGAACCCGGCGAGCGCTTCGGCGAGGGCGTCCTCGTCGGAGAAGTGGGTGGAGAAGGGGACGACCTCTACATCGTCCGCGAGCGGCGACCAGTCGGCGACCTCCGTCGCCACCCGCTGAAAGTCGTCGAGCACAGCACAGCGCAGCCGCACGGCGGCTCCTTTCCGTGGCCGGGGCCCAGTATCTGACGCACCCTACCCACGTGACCTGGCCGAGGCGGTGTCAGGGCGTGGTGCGGGGTTCTGTCGGCAACTACTTGGCGGACATGGCGACTTCGCTGCCGGCTGGCCGAGTCTGCCTCAGCGTGCGCAGCCGACATCCAGTACTTCGATCACGTCGCCGTGGACCGTGTAGACGAGCCAGCACCACTCGCCGAACGCTGCCGCCAGGTCCGCGTCCTGGATCACCGCGTCCTGGGTGACCGCGTCGATGAGCGTGATGATCTCCTCGTGCGTCTCGTCCGGCACGTCGAAGAGCACGCTGGCGGCCCGTTGAATCAGTTCGACTCGCATGGCGCTCACCGCCCCCAGAGGGTCCCTCACGACCACCATAAAGCCACCGCCTCACGCGGAGACCTCGGTCTGCGACGGCGTCGCGGCAACCGAGCCGTCGGCCGCGGGCTCGGCATCGACCCTTGCCCTCCGCTCTGTCCTCTCCGCCGAGGCCCGGGCGAGGAAGCGCTCTGCCTTTGCCGCGGCGTCGGCCGCGTTGCGTTGTCCCATGAGGACGCAGAGCGTGTAGGCGGCGTCGTCGAGCCGACGGTAGCTGTGCGGGCTCGCCGGGTCGCGCAGCAGACCGGCCCATGCGGACCGGTAGGCGTGAAGTGCTGCGGCGACGGTTCTGACGTGGGGTTTCAGCATCTTCGTCTCCACACCCGCCGGCACCGGGTCGGGATCAGGACTCGGTGAGCGCGAGTAGGCCAAAGGGGGCACCTCCATGGTGCGCGTTTCCGCCGCGCCGGGCGACCGGGCCGTGGATCGTCGCCCGTTCACACCGTCCTCATCAGCGAAAACACCCATGCGCGCCTGGACTCGCCGCAGCCGCAACCCGCAACTTCGCGTACTGCGAGCACCGACGCCCAGGCGATGTGCAGGACCGGAACCTGGGTTGGACACTGTGGTGAAGAGCAGCGATTGCTGGGCGTAACGAGACCAGGGCGCGATGGCCATGAATCACGACGCGGCGGATGTCG
Source organism: Streptomyces sp. NBC_00457 (assembly GCF_036014015.1). NCBI lineage: Bacteria > Bacillati > Actinomycetota > Actinomycetes > Kitasatosporales > Streptomycetaceae > Streptomyces > Streptomyces sp. NBC_00457. The sequence goes on from NZ_CP107905.1 coordinate 6,965,913, forward strand.
TCTTCACCCGTTCCGTGTTCGGCGCTCCGTGCTGGGTGAGTCTGGCCAGCCGCGACCTCGAGGCCACGCAGGCCTTCTACGGGGCCGTACTGGGCTGGCGGTGGCGTGACGCGAGGCTGGGCGACCGTTTCCGGACCGCGCTGGCGGACGGGGTGCCCGTCGCGGGGATCGCGGGGGTGGCCGGCATGTGGCAGATGGGCTCGGCGTGGACGCCGTACTTCGCCGTGGCGGACGCGAACGAGACCGTGGCCCGCGTGCGGGAGCGCGGCGGGACCGTGGCCGTAGGGCCGCTCTCCTTCCCTCCCGGGCGGGCGGCGCTGGTGGCCGACCGTGACGGGGCCGCCTTCGGGATATGGGAGGGGAAACTCGTCACCGAGTGGGAGGCGTGGCGGCAGGCGGCATCCACGTTCATCGTCCTGCACACCCGGGACGCCTTCGACGCGGCCATCTTCTACGGGGAGATCCTCGGCTGGGCCTCGGGCCTGCCCGGTTGCTGCGAGGTCGAGTACGCGGGCGACAAGGTGTTGCTGCGCAGCCGGGGCGAGATCGTGGCCCGTATCGAGGCGGGCTCGGTGGAGACGCCGCCTGACCCTTCCGTCCGGGCGTACTGGCAGGTGCACTTCGCCGTGGACGATGCGGGTGCGTGTGCCCGGGCCGCGGAGCGGCATGGTGGCCGTGTTCTGGAGGAGGGTGAGCAGGAGGCCGTGCTGCGTGACCCCGACGGCGCCCAGTTCACCGTCACAGGACGCGGCCGGCACGCATGAAACGGGCGTTGTCTGCCTACTCGTAAGTCATGGCTCGGTCCAACGACGAGGTGGCCGCGCTGTTCCACGAATACGCGGACCTGATCTCGATCACCGGAGGAGACGCGTTCCGGACGCGCACCTACGAGAAGGCCGCGCGCTCGATCGGCGGCTACCACGCCGACGTCTCCACCCTCGACATCAAGGGCCTCCAGGAGATCCCCAACGTCGGCAAGTCCATCGCCGAGAAGATCCTCGAGTACTTCCGCGGCGGCAGCGTGTCCGCGGTCGAGGAGCTGCGGGCGAAGATCCCCGCCGGGGTCCGGCGGCTGACCGCCATCCCCACGCTCGGCCCGAAGAAGGCCTGCGTCCTGTACGAGGAGCTGGGCATCGCCTCCGTCGAGGAACTGGCCGACGCCATCCACGAGGAGCGGCTGCGCGACCTGAAGGGCTTCGGGCCGAAGACGGAGGAGAACATCCTCCACGGCATCGAACTCCTGCGGTCCTCCGGAGAGCGGGTCCTGCTCGACGTCGCCATGGACCTCGCCGACGACATCGTCACCGAGCTGTCGCAGGTGACCGGCTGCGAGCGGTGCACCTACGCCGGATCACTGCGCCGCGTCCGCGAGACCATCGGCGACATCGACATCCTCGTCGCGGCGCGGAAGGCGGAGCCGGTCATGCGGGCGTTCACCGAGCTGCCGTACGTCTCGGAGGTCATCGCGCACGGCGAGAAGAAGACGTCCATCCGCACCACCAAGGGCCTGGCCGTCGACCTGCGCGTCGTCCCGCCGGACTCCTGGGGCGCGGCACTTCAGTACTTCACCGGGTCCAAGGCGCACAACATCCGCACCCGGGAGATCGCCGTCCACCAGAAGCTCAAGCTCTCCGAGTACGGCCTCTTCGACGCCGAGAGCGGCAAGAAGATCGTCTCCGAGACCGAGGAGGACGTGTACGCCCGCCTCGGCCTGCCCTGGATCCCGCCCACCCTGCGTGAGGACCGCGGCGAGATCGAGGCCGGGCTGCACGACGGACTGCCCGACCTGATCCAGGAGCAGGACATCCGGGGCGACCTGCACACCCACACCGACCTCACCGACGGTCTCGCCCCGCTGGAGGAGATGGTCACCGCGGCCGCCGAGCGCGGCTACGCCTACTACGCCGTCACCGACCACGGGCCCAACCTGTACATGCAGCGGATGACCGACGAACGCATCCTGGCCCAGCGCGAACGCGTGCGGGAGCTCGACGGCGCTCATGGCGGCAAGGGCGGCAGGGGCATGCGGCTGCTGCACGGCGTGGAGCTGAACATCGACCCGGACGGGGACGTCGACTGGCCGGAGGAGTTCCTGGCCGGCTTCGACCTGTGCGTGGCCTCCGTGCACTCGCACTTCAACCAGTCGCGCGAGGCCCTGACCCGGCGGCTGGTCCGGGCCTGCGAGCACCCGTACGTCAACATCATCGGCCACCCCACCACCCGGATCATCGGCAAGCGGCCGCCCATCGATGCCGACCTCGACGCGGTCTTCGCCGCGTGCGCGCGCACCGGTACGGCGCTGGAGATCAACGCGCACCCCGACCGGCTGGATCTGCACGACGAGGACATCCTGCGGGCCAGGCGGCACGGCGTGAAGTTCGCCGTCGACAGCGACGCCCACGCCACCCTCCACCTGGCCACCATGCGCTACGGCGTGGGCACGGCACAGCGCGGCTGGCTCACCAAGGACGACGTGATCAACACCTGGCCGGAGGCACGGTTGCGGCGCTTCCTGCGCAAGGGCAGGACCGGTCGTAGATCCCGTTCCTGACCAGTTTTGTCCGCCTTGGCCTGGAAACTCGCAGGGCGCCACAGAAGACCCAGAAGACCCAGAGACCGGAAGGGCAAGATCGATGCCTCCCACACATCCACCCGACTTCGAGCACGCCATCCACACCGCCAACATCTGGCTGAAAGCGGTGGCGGAAGCCCTGGGCACCGAGGACCGCCACTTCGCCCACCGGGTGCTGCGCACCTGGCTGCACACGCTGCGCGACCGGGTCACCGTCGACGTGGCCGCCCACTTCGCCGCGCAACTTCCCGACCTGCTGCGGGGCGCCTATTACGACGGCTGGGACCCCAGCGCCGTACCGGTCAAGTACGGCCGCGAAGGGTACGTGGACCGCTTCGTCCAGGAAGCGAAGGTCGATGCCGACGACGTGCCCCGGATCGCTTCGGCTGTCACCGGCGTCGTACGCGACCACGTCTCGCCCGGGCAACTGGAGGCGGCAGTGGACCAGCTTCCGCACGACATCCGTGAACTCCTCCTTCAGCCGGCTGCCTGACCGAGCATCGTTCAACAAGGCCCGTCACCCGAGTGGCGTACTACGGCACGGGGTCGTGGAGTGCTCGCGCATAGCGTGAAAGTGCCGTACCAGGACGAGGGGGGAGTCGGACGCTTTCCACACAGGAGGACTCCATGCCGGTTGCCGGGCAGATCATGCACCGAGGCGCAGAGTGCATCAACAAGACGGAAAACCTCGCGCGCGCCGCCGAGTTGATGAAACGACTGGAGGTCGGCGCGCTGCCGGTCTGTGAGGACGACGGCAGGATGTGCGGCATCATCACCGACCGCGACATCGTGGTGAGGTGCGTCGCCGAGGGGCGTGACCCCGCCGGGACCGAGTGCTCGGAGCTGTGCCAGGGCACCCCGCAGTGGATCGACGTCAACGCCGACGTCAGCGAGGTGCTCGCCACGATGGAGCGGCACCAGATCAGGCGCCTGCCGGTGGTCGAGAACAAGACGCTGGTCGGCATGATCAGCGAGCGGGACATCGCCCGGCATCTCAGCGAGCATCAGATCGCCGAGTTCGCCGAGCGGGTGTACGCCACCGCCTGAACGCCTTCGGCCGCGTGACCGACCTGGCGACGGCAGCATCCGTCGCCAGGTCGCGCTGCTGTGTGAGCGGTGGGGCACCCGACACAGCGGAGCGATCGCCACTGCCTCGTGGCAGGCGGGGTCGAAAGGGTCGCCCTCCTGGCCGAACGCCTCCAGACCCAGCGCCCCCAGCTGGGTCCGGAGGGTGTCGGTGATGTCCTTCAGGCCCGGGGTCATGGGCTCGTGGGCGCAGGTGCGGTCGACGGCGTCCAGGACGGGCAAGAGGGAGCGCAGGACGTTGGCCACGGCGATCTCGCGTACGGCCATACGGTCCCGGCGTACCCGCTTGCGGTAGTTGTCGTACTCGGCCTTCACTCGCTGCAGGTCGGCCGTGCGCTCCTGAAGCCGACGCTGCAGCTGCGTGGGGTCCGTCCCTCGGAGCCGGTCCCGTCGGCCGAGGCGGAGGCGGTTCCCGTCGTCGTGGTGCCTTCCGCGCGCGACTTCTCGTACAGCGCCGTACCGAGGTGGAGCGTCGGGGCCGGGGCCGGTCGGCGTCAGGGCCGAGACCAGGCCGACGCCGACGATGCCCGCCGCCATCCAGCCGAGCGGAGAGCGCGCGATCCGGCCGAAACGCCCGCCGCGCCCTCCGCGGGCGCCTGGGCCGTTGTCCGGGGCCAGTCCTGTGTCGTGCTGCGTGCCGGGCCGTGCCCATGGTGGTCCGGTAGTGGTCGCACCTGCGGCGACCTGATGGCCACGCCAGGAATCGGCCGACGTCGGCGAATCACCCGCGCATGGACAACTCCCGTAGCTCTCACGGGGATGCGTCGAACGCGGTTCACGGTGCCGACTGGATGTCCCCGCGTGTGGAGGAGGCGATGGTGTCGCTGTGGGCGAAGTCGCCCGGGGGGATGCCGGGGTGGTGGCCGAGGCCGGTCGGGGGCGCTGCCGCTGCCGAGGGGCCGAGGGTGAGGCGGGAGACGATGCGGTAGCGGTCGCCGCGGTAGACCGAGTGGACGTATTCGACGGCCTGACCCGTGGTGTCCGAGGTGAGCCGCTCGAAGAGCAGCGCGGGGGACAGCTCGGGCACGTCGAGCAGTTCGGCCTCGGCACGGGTGACGACGGTCGGCTCGATCGCCTGTACGGCCTCCTGGACGTGCACGCCGTGCTGTTCGCGCAGGTGCTCGTACAGGTCGCCGGCTTCCAGTTCCCCGGCGGACAGGGTGGGGACCAGGTCGGCCCTGATGTGCAGGTGCTCGATGGCCATCGGGGCGCCGTCGACCAGGCGCAGCCGTGCCACGTACACGATCTCGGCGGCGGGTGAGAGGCGCAGCTTGCGGCCCACGCGCGCGCCTGCCGGGATGGTGGTGAACTCCAGCAGGCGGCTCGACCAGGTCCCGGAGGCCTGAGGCACCGTCATGGCCTGCTGGGCGGAGACGAGTTCCTGGGTGATCTTCTCGGGGGCCACGAACATGCCACGGCCGTGTTCCCGCACGAGAAGTCCCGCGGCGACCAGTTCGTCGACCGCAGCGCGCAGGGTCGGGCGGGACACGCCCAGCTGGGCGCACAGGGAGCGCTCGGAGGGGATCGCGTCGCCCGGGCGGTGCGACTCGACGAGGTCGAGGACGAAGTCGCGCACTCGCTCCCGTTTGAGCACCGCTCCTGGTTCGTCGGCCTTCATCTCGCCCTCCCTGATGCGCGGATCCCCGGTTGACCAGTTGACCAGTTGGTGCCCGTGGTCGGTTCCTTGGCCGGTTCCTTGGTCAGGAAAGTCTAACTGCCGCCGACCAAATCCCTTGCAGACGCAAGGGGTTGACGCCGCGATTGGTCTATGCCACCTTCATCCCCACATCGACAGATGAGCTGTCCAGTGGACCTCACTGGTCAAGTGGTCAGGTCCTCCAGGGGTGAACCCTCACACGACCCGTTCCGGAGGCGAGCCATGCCCGCACTCGTACCTCGTCCCACCGAGGCCACGCTCCGGCCCGGCCACTTCGCCCTCGACGACGACACCGAACTGCACCTCGGCCCAGGCGCCGAACCGGCCGCGGACCTGCTGCGCACCCTGCTCGCCCCCGCCACCGGACTGCCTCTACGACCGTCCCCGGACGGCCAGTTCACCCTGACGCTCGACTCCGGCCTCGGCCACCTGGGAGAAGAGGGCTACGTCCTCACCATCGACCCGCACGCCGTGTCACTGCGCGCCGCGCACCCCACCGGCCTGCTGCGCGGTATCCAGACGATCCGTCAACTCCTGCCCCCACGGGCCCTGTCGGCGACCCCGCAGCGCGGGACGCCGTGGCTGTTGCCGTGCGCCGACATCACCGATGTCCCGCGGCACCCCTGGCGCGGCGCGATGCTGGACGTGGCACGCCACTTCCAGCCCGTCTCCTATCTGCGCCGGTACGTAGATGTCCTGGCCCTGCACAAGATCAGCGTCTTCCATCTGCATCTCACCGACGACCAGGGCTGGCGCATGCCGGTCGCCGCCTACCCCAAGCTCACCGAGATCGGCGGCCACCGCGCCGAGTCGCAGCAGGGCCCGGCCGGCAGCGCCACGTACGACGGCGTCCCGCACGGCGGGGCGTACACGCGGGCCGAACTCAGCGACCTTGTCCGGTACGCGGCCGCTCGCGGTGTCACCGTCATGCCCGAGATCGAGATGCCCGGACATGTACGAGCCGCCCTCGCCGCCTATCCCCACCTGGGCAACCACCCCGAGCGCACCCTCGACGTCTGGACCCGCTGGGGCGTGTGCGACACCGTGCTCGGCGTCCACGACGAGGTCCTCGACTTCTGCCGCACCGTCCTCGACGAGGTGATGGACGTCTTCCCCTCGCTGTACATCCACGTCGGCGGCGAGGAGTGCCCCACCACCGAGTGGACGCACAGCGCCGCCGCCCGCGAACGAGCGACGGCGGAGGGGCTGCCCAACCCCGAGGCCCTGCACGGCTGGTTCCTCGGACAGATCGGCGACTTCCTCCTCCGGCGCGGGCGCCGCCCGGTCGGCTGGGCCGAGACCGGTGCCGAACTGCCCCTGGACTTCACCGTGTTGACGTGGCGGGACTCGTCCCACACCTTGACGGCGGCCCGTCGCGGCCACGCCGTCGTCAGCGCGTATCACCGGGCCACCTACCTCGACTACGCCCAGTCCGAGGACCCCCTCGAACCGCCGGCCCAGCCCGGAACCGTCGTAGATCTGCGGGCCGTTCATGCCCACGACCCCGTACCCGAGGCCGCCGACGCCGACGCGGCCGGGCGGGTGCTCGGCACCCAGGCCCAGCTGTGGACGGAGTTCGTCACGACGCCCGCCCACATCGAGTACCTCACCTATCCGCGGCTGTGCGCCCTCGCCGACCGCGGCTGGAGCGGCGCGAGCGACTGGGCCGACTTCCGTTCCCGCCTCGACGAGCACACGGCACGGCTCGACGCGCTCGGCGTCCGGTACCACCCCTGACCCCGTCCCGTTCCGGGAATTCCGGGAAGCCCCCACCGTTCTGGAGAGGAACAAGGATGAGATTCGCGAAGAACCGGCTGCGCACCACCGCGGTCACCGCCGTAGCGGCGGCCATGGGTGCCGCCGCGCTCACCGCACTCCCCACCACCGCGAGCGCGGCCGCCGACGGGCTGAGCGTCCAGTACCGTACGAGCGCCACCGGAGCCAGTGCCGACCAGGCCGAGCCCTGGTTCAAGGTGACGAACACCGGTACCGCGAGCGTGCAGTTGAGCGGCGTCAAGATCCGCTACTACTTCAAGGCCGACTCGGCGAGCGCGAGTTACCGTTTTGCCTGTTCCTGGGCCGTCAAGGGCTGCGCCAACGTCACGGGCACCTTCGGCACGCTCGCCAACCCGACCGCCACCGCCGACCGTTACCTGGAGATCGGCTTCACCTCCGGTGCCGGTTCGCTCGCTCCGGGCGCCGACACGGGTGACATGCAGCTGCGCTTCCACCAGTCGACGTGGGCGCCGCTGAACCAGAGCGACGACTACTCCTTCGGCGCCGCCCGGACGTCGTACGGCGACTGGTCCAAAGTCACGGCGCAACTGTCCGGCACCACCGTGTGGGGCACGGCCCCCGCGGGCAACGAGCCGACGGACCCGCCCACCGACCCGCCGACCGATCCTCCGGCCGACGGTGCCGCGCTGTTCGACGACTTCAACTACAGCAGCCACACCGACCCGAAGATCTCGGCCAACGGCTGGAGCGTGCGCGCCAACTCCGGCGGCCCCGGCGTGCCCGGCGCCACCTGGGCGCCCGAGAACGTCACCTTCGCCACCACGGGCGGCAACTCCATCATGAACCTGGAGACCTCCACCGCCGGCACCGCGGGAAGCACCGAGCACACCGAGATCCTCACCCGGGCCATGAAGTTCAAGAACGGCACCTACGCGGCCCGGGTCAAGTTCAGCGACGCGCCCAAGTACGGGCCGGACGGCGACCGTCTCGTCCAGACGTTCTTCACCATCAACGACCTCAAGGCACCGCTGGCCGACGACTACGCCGAGTACGACTTCGAGTACCTGCCCAACGGCGGCTGGGGCGAGCCGGCGAACATCCTCTACACGACGTCCTGGGAGACCTACCAGGCCGACCCGTGGGTGGCGGTCAACCAGCACACCGAGAGCCGCCAGAGCTACGCCGGCTGGCACGACCTGGTGCTGACCATCGACAACAGCACCATCAAGTACTACGTCGACGGACAGCTCTTCGGCACGCACGACGCCGCGTATCTGCCGGAGCGGCCCATGTCGATCAACTTCAACCAGTGGCTGATCGACCTCGCGGGCCAGACGGGCACCACCGCGCGGGCGTACGACCAGCAGGTCGACTACGTCCTTCACGTCAAGGACCAGGTCCTCACGCCCGCTCAGGTCGCCGCGAAGGTGACGGCGTACCGCGGCGCGGGCACCGTGTTCCAGGACACCGTTCCCAGCAGCTGATCCCCGTACCCGGCGCCGGGGTCCTGTCGATCAGCGGGCCCCGGCGCCGGGCTGACGGCTCGCGGCGGCCTGGACGATGGCCGAGCACCACGCGATGTCCGTGGCGTCGCCGGGCGCCTCGGTCACGGCGTCGAGCCAGCGCTGCCAGAGGTCCGCCTTGCTCCAGGCCGTGAAGCGCCTGTGCGCGGTGGAGTGCGAGATCCCGAACTGGGCCGGGAGCTGCTGCCAGCCGCAGCCGGAGGTGAGGACGTAGACGACGGCGGTGAACGCCGCTCGTTCGTTCGCGGTACGCGAGGGCAGGAGGGGTTCCGCGGCGGCCCACAGGGCGTCCGGCACGAGATGCCGTGCCAGGACCGGGCTCACGGTGACGGAGAGGCGGTTGCGCATCTCCTCGTCGTCGGCCGGCTTCGGCGCCGTCGGCTCCACGGCTGCCGTACCGCCCGCTTCCTCGGGCCCCGCGGCCCGCTGGTCCGTCGCCTCGTCGGCGCCCCCGGACCGGTAGTTCCGCCACTGCGCGAGCAGGTCGTGGTGGCTGTTGCGGACCCAGCGCATGTAGTCGCGCATGTTGACCAGGCGGCGGCGGGGCGCTTCCTCGTCCGGGCCGAGCAGCGCGATGGCCTGTTCGGCGAGCTGCTCCTGCCGGTCCAGATAGCGGCGCTCACCGGCCAGGAAGCTGCCCCACACGTCGTCGTCGACGCGGAAGTAGTGGCTGCGCTCGCCCGGCACGGCGTGCCGCCTGATGAACCCCGCCTCGACCAGCCGCCGGGTCGCCAGTGAGACGGAGCCGGCGCTGACCTGGAGGGCACGGGCCAGTTCCGCCGAGGAGACGTACGGGACATCCGTGATGAGCAGGTAGGCGATGATGCGGCCGTCCATCCGGCTGCTGCCCGCCGCTTCCCATACCAGCCCGACCTCCTCGACGAACGACTCCCGGCTCCAGCCGCCGCCACTGCCATGAGGCGCGGTGGTGCTGTGTGGGCCGCGTGCGGTGCTGGCCGGAGCGTCGCCGGACATTGATTCCTCCACGTAAACTTTCATCTCATGCTAAACGTTTCGCAGCTTTGCATTGACATGGCATCTCAGTGACGACCAGTATCCCGGTTACGCGCCCCCGGTGAGCACCTGGCCGCCCAGCCCCCTTCCCCGGGCCGGACGGTGGCGCGCGCCCTGCTCTCCCCTGGAGTCGTCGTGCCCAGATCACCCCTGTCCACAGCCCCGGCGAGCCTATCTCTGGCCCTTGTCCTCAGCCTCGCCCTCGCCGGTTGCTCCGGCTCCACCCAGAGCGGAGGCGATGCGGCGAAGGCCGGATTCTCGGTCGCCGTCGGGGAGCCCGACCATCTCACTCCGGGCCGCAGCACCGTCGGCTGGGACCAACTGCGCGTCCTGTTCGCCCCCCTGGTGAAGGTCGACCAGAAGGGCGAGGTCAGTTACGTCCAGGCGGAGTCGGTGACCTCCACCGACGCCCGGCACTGGACCATCAAGCTCCGTTCGGGCTGGACGTTCCACAACGGGGAGGCGGTGACCGCCCAGAGCTACGCCGACGCCTGGAACGCGACCGCCTACGGCCCGAACGCCTGGGCGGCCAATGGCCAGCTCGCCGGGATCGAGGGGTACGCGGCGCTCAATCCGGCCAAGGGCACACCGAAGACCAAGACTCTCTCCGGTGTGAAGGTCGTCGACACCACGACGCTGAAGGTCACCCTCTCCAGGCCGGACAGCCAGTTCCCGCTGCAGCTCACCCCCAGTCAGACCGGCTTCTACCCGATGCCGAAGGCGGCGTTCACGGACCCCGAGGCCTACGACAAGAAGCCGATCGGCAACGGCCCCTTCAAGATGTCCACCGCCTGGACGGCCGACCAGGGCACCACCGTCAGCACCTACGCGGCATACAAGGGCACCAAGCCGAAGTCCTCCGCCATCACCTTCAAGAGCTACACCGACCTCAACACCGCCTACACCGACGCGCTGGCGGGCAACACCGATGTCATCGGTGTCCCGGTCAGCAAGTACGGCCAGGCCAAGGCCGACTTCGGGGACCGGCTGCACACCTACGAGGCCCCGTCGCTGGAGTTCATGGGCCTGCCCCTGTCCGGAAAGCGGTTCGAGGACGTCCGGCTGCGCAAGGCGCTGTCCATGGCCATCGACAGGAACGCGGTCAACAAGGCCATCTACGGCGGCCTCTACACCCCGGCCACCTCCCTCACTCCGCCCTCGGAGGTCGGCGCCGAGACCGACGTCTGCGACGCCTGCGCGTACGACCCGGCCGCCGCGAAGAAGCTGCTCGCCGAGGCGGGCGGCTGGTCCGGCGAGCTGACGATCACCTACCCGGGAGGGCTCGGCCTCGACGAGCTCTACAAGGCGGTCGCCAACCAGATCAGGCAGAATCTGGGCATCGCCGACGTCAGGGCCGAGCCCACCGCGGACTGGGCGGAGTTCAGCGAGAAGGCGTTCGCCGACAAGATCACCGGGCTCAACCACGCGCACTGGGGCGCCCTCTACCCCAGCATGCAGGCCACCCTGCGCGGCATCTTCACCGAGGCCGGCGGCTGCCAGGTGTGCAGCCACTACAGCGACGCCGAGGTCGACAAGCTGCTCCAGCAGGCCGACAGCGCGACCGACGCCGCCGCGGCGCAGCGGCTCTACAACGACGCCCAGAAGCGGATCCTCCAGGACTTCCCGGTGATCCCGCTCTTCTACGGCAGCTACATCTACGCCAGCACCGACCAGGTCACCGGGGTGACCGTGGGCCCGGCCGACGTCGACCTCAGTTCGATCTCCGTCGTCGGCTGACCGTCGCGTACGCGCACCCGCACGTCCGCACCCTCTCGCCCCCACACTCCGGAGACCCGCACCCGCATGACAGCCACGACATCCGAGCAGTCCGCCCCCGCCGTACCGTCCCCCGGAGACTGGGTACGGCACGCGGCGACCGTCCCCGAGACCCATGCCTACCCGGCCGTCGACGAACTCCTCGTCTCCTTCAGGGGGTTGGCCGACGCTCATCCCGGTCTGGTGGCCGAGAGCCGGATCGGCACCTCCACCCTCGGCGAACCCCTGTACTGCTTCACGGTGGGCGACGGCCCCGCGAGCCTCGCGACCGATGGCAGCGACGAGGGCGGTGGATACGTCGTCGTCGGCGGGGTGCACCCCAACGAGCCCGTCGGCGCGGTGGCCGCCCTGCACCTGGCCACCGCGCTGTGCCAAGACCCGGACCTGCGTGCGCACTTCGGCGGCGCCTGGCACATCGTGCCCTGCATCGACCCGGACGGGGCCCGGCTCAACGAGGGCTGGTTCGCCACCCCGGCCGACAAGCGGAACTATGGACGCCACTTCTACCGGCCCGCCGGCGACGAACAGGTCGAGTGGACCTTCCCGTTCGCCTACAAGAAGGCGTGGTTCGACCGCGTACTGCCCGAAACCCTCGCGCTGATGCGCCTGTTGGACGCCACCCGGCCGCGCTTTCTGACCACCCTGCACAACTGCGAGGCGGGCGGCGTCTACTACTACATGAACCGCCCGGCTCCCGAGCTGTACGCGGTCCTGGCCGAGATCCCGGCCTCCCTCGGCATGCCGCTGGCGACCGGCGAGCCCGAGGCCGCGCACGCCCCGGTCTACGCCCCGGCGGTCTACGGCTGCATCGACATGAAGGACGCGTACGACTACCTCGAAGGGCTCGGCGTCGACGCCGCCGCCAAGATCGCGGGCTCGTCGAGCGCCGCGTACGCCGAGCGCTACGGCACCTTCTACTTCGTCACCGAGGTCCCGCACTGGAGCCATCCGGACGCCGGCGACGACACACCCACCGAGGAGCGGTACGCCGATGTGGTCAGGGGCCGGGCGCGGGCGCTCGGCGAGGCCGGGACGTTCCTGTGCGGCATCCTCGACGCGGCGCACCCGCACCTGACGATCCCGTCCCCCTTCCTGCGGGCGGTCCGCGACTTCGTCCCCTCGCTGGCCGAACTCGCCACGATGGAATCGGCCCGTGCCGACGGACTGCCGGACCGGGCCGCGACGGTGTCCGAACGCTTCGACTGCGAGGCCGGTGCACACAGCCTCCGGGTCCGCTTCGGGGGCATGCTGCTGCGCGCCCTGAACGCGGAGGTGGTCGCGGGCACCGCAACCCCCGAAGTGCGACGCTGCCAACGGGAGTTGCTGGAGACGTACGAGACCTGGGAGCGCGAGGCCGAACCGGCCACGGGCGACCCGATCCCGATCTCGACGCTGGCCGGGATCCAGTACGGGGCGCTGCTGGCCGCCGCCGACCACGCCCGCGCCGCCCGTGACAGCACGGGGGACCCCGGATGAAGTACCTGATACGCCGGCTTCTGGAGGCGCTGGTCGTCTTCTTCGGCATCAGCCTGGTCATCTACGCGATGACGTACGTCCTGCCCGGCGACCCCATCGCCGCACTCGCGGGCGACCGGCCACTCGCCCCGAGCGTGGAGCGGGCGCTGCGCGAACAGCACCACCTCGACGAGCCGTTGCTGTCCCAGTACGGCCACTACCTGGCCGGACTGCTGCACGGCGACCTCGGCACCGACTTCAGCGGGCGTTCCGTCGCCGAGCAGATGGCCGACCGCTGGCCGGTCACCCTGCAACTGGCCCTCACCGCCTGGGGGATCGAGGCGGTCGTCGGCATCGGGCTCGGCGTGCTCGCCGGGCTGCGCCGGGGCACCTGGACGGACCGCACGGTTCTCGCCTTCACCATCGGGGCCACCTCGGTGCCGGTGTTCGTCCTCGCGTACACCGCGCAGGTCGTCCTCGGGGTGAAGCTGGGATGGTTCCCGGTCGCCGGGAACACCGACGGCTGGCCGACCAGTTATCTGCTGCCGGCCCTGTGCGTCGCGGCCTTCGGTCTCGCGTCGGTGTCCCGGCTGGTCAGAGCCGAAGTCATCGAGAACCTGCGGGCCGACTACGCCCGCACTGCCGTCGCCAAGGGACTCAGCCGGCGCCGGGTGGTCGGCATCCACGTCCTGCGCAACTCCCTCATCCCCGCCGTCACCTACCTCGCCATCGACCTCGGCTACCTGCTCGGCGGCACCGTGATCATCGAGGGCGTCTTCAACCTCCCCGGCATCGGCCAGCTGCTCTTCCAGTCCATCCGCGCCCACGCCGGGCCGACGGTGGTGGGAGTGTCCACCGCCCTCATCCTGATCTTCCTGGCCGCGAGCGTCCTGGTCGACCTCCTCAACAGCCTCCTCGACCCGAGGATCCGCCATGACTGACACCGCGACCGCACCGGTCTCCGCCACAGGCCCGGCCTTCGACGCCCCCTCCGACGCGGGCTGGCGCACGCTCCGCCGCAGGCCGGTCTTCCTCCTCACCGGCGGCGGCGTCCTCCTGCTGCTGCTCCTTGCCGTGGCGCCGGGGCTCTTCGCGGGCTGGTTCGGGCATGGGGACCCGACCGTCTGCGAGCTCGGCCACAGCGCCGAGGGGCCGAGCGCCGGCCACCCCTTCGGATACGACGTCCAGGGCTGCGACCTGTACGCCAACGTCATCCACGGGGCCGGTGCCTCGCTCGGTGTCGGTCTGCTCGCCACCGGGGGCGGTCTCGCCGTCGCGCTGGTCCTCGGGTGCCTGGCCGGGATGGCGGGGCGGATCGTGGACAGCGTGATCGCCCGGGTCACCGATGTCTTCCTCGGCTTCCCGTTCCTGCTCGGCGCGATCGTCGTCCTCAACAGCGTCACCACCCGCGACGTACCGACGGTCGCCGGGGTCCTGGCGCTGTTCGGCTGGCCGGCCATGACCCGGGTGGTCCGGGCGTCGGTCCGCTCCGTGCGCGAGGCCGACTACGTGGTGATGGCCCGCAGCCTCGGCGCGAGCCAGTGGCACATCGTCATCAGGCATGTCCTGCCCAACGCCCTCACGCCGGTCCTCGTCCTCGCCACCATCACCGTCGGCGGCGTGATCGTCGCCGAGTCCGCGCTGACCTTCCTCGGCGTCGGGCTGCAACCGCCCTCCATCTCCTGGGGACTTCAGCTCGCCGGGGCCCAGAACTCCTTCCAGACCCACCCGCACCTGCTGATCTTTCCCGGGCTGTTCCTGTGCCTCACCGTCTTCCTGCTCATCACCTTCGGCGACACCGTGCGTGACGCCCTGGACCCGAGAGGTCGGTGACCGTCATGGTCCACACGCCCGGGGACGCGCCCCTGCTGGACGTCCAGGACCTCACCGTCGACGTGCTGTCCCGCGCCGGCGTCGCCCAACGAGTCGTCCACGGCGTCTCGTTCACCCTCCACAAGGAGGAGACGCTCGCGCTCATCGGCGAGTCCGGCTCCGGCAAGAGCATCTCCGCGATGGCTGTCATGGGGCTGCTCCCGGCCACCACCGCCCGCGTCGGCGGCAGCGCCCGCCACCTGGGCACCGACCTGCTGACACTGCCCGCCGACCAGCTCCGTGCGCGGCGCGGCAAAAAGATCGCGATGATCTTCCAGGACGCCCTGTCCGCCCTCAATCCCACCCTCACCGTGGGCTACCAGATCGCCGAGACCATACGGGCCCACGAGCAGGTCAGCCGCCGCCAGGCCCACGCCCGGGCCGTCGAGCTGATGGCCCGGGTCCGCATCCCCGACCCGGCCCGCCGCTGCCGCGACCATCCGCACCAGTTCTCCGGCGGCATGCGTCAGCGGATCATGATCGCGATGGCGGTGGCACTCAGCCCCGACGTCCTCATCGCCGACGAACCCACGACCGCCCTGGACGTCACCGTGCAGGCGCAGATCATGGAACTGCTCGCCGAACTCCGCGAGGAGACCGGCTCCGCGCTGCTGCTGATCACCCACGACCTGGGACTCGCCGCGGGCACCGCCGACCGGGTCGCCATCATGTACGCCGGGCGCATCCTGGAGCAGGCACCGGTCGAGGAGCTCTACGACCGTCCCGCCCACCCCTACACCCGAGGGCTGCTCGCCGCCGTACCCCGCCTCGACGGGGACGTCACCGACCTCACCCCCGTCCCGGGCAGCCCGCCCGGCCCCGGACTGCTGCCCTCCGGCTGCCCGTTCCACGTCCGCTGCTCCGACGCCCAAAGCCGCTGCGCGACGGAAGCACCCGCCCTGCTCCCGGCCCCACCGGCACGGCTCGTCGCCTGCCACTATCCGCATCCGCTGGAGGTCTCCGGTGCCTGACGACCCCCCGCTGCTGGAAGCCCGCAGCCTGGTCAAGCATTACAAGGTCGGCGCCTTCGCTGGTCGGCGCCGGGCGCCGGTCAAGGCCGTCGACGGCGTCGACCTGATCCTGAAACAGGGCTCGACCCTCGGTCTCGTGGGGGAGTCCGGGTGCGGCAAGTCGACCCTCGCCCGTCTCCTGATGGCCCTGGACCGCCCGACCTCCGGCACGGTACGGGTCGAGGGCCGCGACCTGCTCGGGCTGTCGTCGGCCGAACTGCGCCGCCGCAGACGTGACATCCAACTGGTCATGCAGGACCCGTACACCTCGCTCGATCCCCGGATGACGGCGCTGGAGATCGTCCGTGAACCGCTGGACATCCACCGCGACCTGATGCCGAAGCAGGACCGCGCGACCCGGGCCCGCGAGCTGCTGGAGATGGTCGGGCTCGACCCGGGGCACGCGCACCGCCACCCGCACCAGTTCTCCGGCGGGCAGCGCCAGCGCCTCGGCATCGCCCGGGCCCTCGCGCTGCGCCCGAAGATCCTGGTCTGCGACGAGCCGGTGTCGGCGCTCGACGTGTCCGTGCAGGCACAGGTCATCAACCTCCTCAAGGAGCTGCAGCGGGAGTTCGGGCTGTCGTACGTCTTCATCGCGCATGACCTGGCGGTGGTCCGGCACGTCGCCGACGAGGTCGCCGTCATGTATCTGGGGCGGATCGTCGAGCACGGCGACCGCGACACCGTCTACTCCCGCCCCGCGCACCCCTACACCCGGGCGCTGCTCTCGGCCGTACCGGACCCGGACCCGCGCCGTCGGAACACCACCGGCCGCATCGTCCTCCAGGGCGACCCTCCCAGCCCGACCCGCCCGCCCACCGGATGCGCCTTCCACACGCGCTGCTGGAAGAGCCAGGAGATCTGCGCGGGGCAACGGCCGGAGCCGGCCGCACCGATGACCGTCGGAACGCGGCAGGTCTCCTGCCACTTCCCCGAGAACTGACGAGCACTGACAGGACGGAACAGCGCAGATGCTGGAGCAGGAGATCTTCCGGGTCGACGACCCCGAGTGGATCCGTGATCTCACCAGAGCCCACCCGTGGGCGACCCTGATCAGCCACTCTCCCGACCTCGGACCGGTCATCTCCCACCTGCCGGTACTGATCGACGACTCACGACAGGGCACCACGCTGCTGGGCCACCTCGCCAGGACCGACGCCGAGAAGCACGAACTCGGCTCCCACGAGGTGGTCGTCGTGCTCCAGGGGCCGCACGGCTACATCTCGCCGACGTGGTACGAGGAGACACCCCACGTCCCGACCTGGAACTTCACGGTCCTGCATGTCCGCGGCCGCCCTGAAGTGCTCGACCCGGCGGACACCTACGACGTACTGTCCGCCACCGTCGACCACTTCGAGGACCGCCTTCCCGAACCGTGGCGGCTGGCCCGGGTGGAGGACTATGCCCGCCGGATCGCCGGCGGCGTCACCGGATTCCGGTTGCCGGCCACGCGGGTGACGGCCAAGGCGAAGCTCAGCCAGGACGAACGCGAGGAAGTCGTCCTCCGCCTCGCCAAGGCGCTCGAATCCGAAGAGCCGTATGCCCGTCCCGAACTCGCCCGCGCCATGCGCGACATCCGGAGGACGCCGTGACCACGACGCGAGCAGTGCCCGGTACCCGGCCGCTCACCCTGCGCCGGGTCCACCTCGGGGCGGGCGGACCGCTGAGCGATGTCCGTATCGAGTCCGGTCGCGTCACGGCCGTCTGGCCGGCGGGTGAATCGCCGCGCTCCGACGGGGAGAGCGTCGACCTCGACGGCCGCACCCTGCTGCCGGGGCTGTGGGACGCGCATGTCCACATGGTCCAGTGGGCGGGCCTGCGGCGCCGGCTCGACGTGTCCGGGGCCCGTTCGGCGCGGGAGGCCGCGGACGCGGTCGGCGGGCGGGCCGCCGCCCTGCCGGCCGGGGAGCCGGTGATCGGCCACGGCTTCCGCGACGGGCTGTGGCCGGACGCGCCCCACAAGGACCTGTTGGACGCCCTTGTCCCGGACCGCCCCGCCCTGCTGATCAGCATGGATCTGCACTGCGCCTGGCTCAACTCGGCCGGACTGGCCCTGGTGGAGCGCGGCGATCACCCCACCGGACTGCTGCGCGAGGACGAGTGCATGCGGGCCATGCGACAACTCCCCACGGCCTCGGTGGAGTTGACGGACGTGTGGGTGCGGGACGCCTGTGCCGAAGCCGCCGCGCGGGGCGTCACCGGCATCGTCGACTTCGAGTTCGCCGACAACATCGCGGACTGGACCCGGCGTATGAACGACGCCCCGGTGCCGCTCCGGGTGGCCGCCTCCATCTGGTCCCCGCACCTGGAGGCCGCGATCGGACGGGGGCTCCGCACCGGCCAGACCCTGGACACACCCGGCGGGCTCCTGGAGGTCGGGCCGTTCAAGCTGCTCGTCGACGGCTCGCTCAACACCCGCACCGCGCTGTGCCACGAGGCGTACCCGGCCGCGATCCCCGGTGAGCCCGGCTCCCACGGACTGGAGATGGTTCCCCCGCAGGAGCTGGTGTCCCTGCTGCGCCGCGCCTCCTCCCACGGGATCGAACCCGCCGTCCACGCGATCGGTGACCGCGCCAACGAGATGGCCCTCGACGCCTTCGAGGCGGTGCGCTGCCACGGCCGGATCGAGCACGGCCAGCTGCTCGCCCCCGAGGACATCCCGCGCTTCGCCGAACTGGGCGTCACCGTGAGCGTCCAGCCCACCCACGCGGTGGACGACCGCGATGTCGCCGACCGGCACTGGGCGGGCCGGACCCACCGGGCCTACGCCTTCGCCGACCTGCTCGCCGCCGGAGCCGTCCTGGAACTGGGCTCCGACGCTCCCGTCGCGCCCCTCGACCCCTGGCTGACCATGGCGTCCGCCGTGACCCGGACCGGCGACGAGCGCCCGCCATGGCACCCCGAGCAGCGGATACCGGTCGCGGACGCCCTCGCCGGCTCGTCCCGGCAGCGGCGGCTGATCCGGGTCGGCGACCGCGCGGACCTGGTGGTCACCGACACCGACCCGCTCACCGCGGACGCTCGTACCCTGCGCGAAATGCCGGTGCACGCGACCATGCTCGCCGGTACCTGGACCCACGGCCCTGACACCGCTAGGAGGTGAGATAGCACCCCTTCCGAACACCCGGCAGCGGATCGTATCTGTGGCTGACCTCGTCCTGCGCCAACAACGGCAGCACGGTGTGGAGTTACAACCAGGGACTGGCCATCGGCGGCTTCACCGAACTGTGGAAGGCGACCGGTGACGCTTCGCTGCTGGCCACCGCGCGGACCCTGGCCGACGCCGCCATCAGCAACCCGGCACTGACCCGCAACGGAGTGCTCACCGAGTCCTGCGACATCGGCGTGCAGGCACGAGCCCCAACCAGACCGACTGGCGTACCCAGGCCAGCGCCCTCGGAGCGCTCACCGCCGCCGCGGGCTGAGGACCGGTTCCGGAGGCTCCGCGGACAGGCCCTGTGGGGCGAGCCGCCACCTGCTCGATGTGGCGCACTACTTGATGTGGCGCAGCAGCGCGGTGACGGCCGGTGAAAGCTGGCCGCGGGGATGCACCACCATCACCTTCCAGGTCGGTGCGTTCTGGGCGAACCGGCGTACGGTCAGGTCGGGAAAGCGGGCGGCCAGAGATTCCGGCATGATGCACACGCCCAGGTCGTGGCGGACGAGGTCGGTGGCGCCCAGGATGTCGTTGACCTCGAAGGTGGCGGCGCGGTCGACGAGGGCCGTACGGAAGGCCCGGTCGACCGAGTGCCGGATCGCCCAGCCGACCGGGAAGTCCACCAGGGGCAGGCCGGCCACCTCGGCGAGGGTGACCGGTCGCCCGGGTTCCACGGCGCGGCTCGCCGCCGTGACCAGGACCATCTCCTCCTCCTTCAGCACGCGTGCGGCCAGGCCCCGCTGCCGGAGACGGGCCGGCGCCACGACGGCCACATCCGTGGTGCCGTCGCGCAGTGCTTGCAGGAGGTCGTCCGCCGGCGCCTGATGAAGCCTGACGGTCACCTGCGGATGCTGGTGGCGGAAGGCGGCCAGCGCCTGGGCGAGGCCCGTGTGGAGACCCTGCATGACACCTATCGTGATCTCTCCCCGCAGCTCGCCTTTGACCAAGTCGACGGCGGCGCGGGCCTGTTCGGCGGCCTGCAGCGCGGCGCGGGCGGCCGGGAGGAAGGCCTGGCCCGCCGGGGTGAGGGACACCCGGTGGGTGGTCCGGTGGAACAGCGTGGCTCCCAGCTCGCGCTCCAGCGTGCGCACCGTGGTGGACACCGCGGACTGCACCACGTGCAGGCGTCGTGCCGCCGCGCTGAAGCCGCCCTCCTCGGCGACCGCGACGACGACTTCCATCTGCCGAAGGTCCATTCCGTCTCCGTACGGCCGGCATCAAAATCTATCTCTGATTGAGATTACCGTTATCTCGAGCCATCTCCTCGACATGGGAAGCGGCCACTGCGGCACCGGGTTGAAGAGGGTGTCGGCAGCAAGGGAGCCGCCGGCGAACGAACCAGACCCCCAAGGAGACATCGTGTCGAGCAACAACGGCCTCATCGATCCCGCGGACGCCGCCGTACTGCTGGTGGACCACCAGAGCGGTCTGCTGCAGATCGTCGACCACGTCAACGTCCGCGAGCTGCGCAACAACGTGGCCGCCCTGGCCAAGGCCGCCACGCTGGCCGGTGCCCCGGTGATCGCCACCGCGTCGGTCCCCGAGGGACCCAACGGCCCGCTGATCCCGGAGGTGTTCGAGAACGCGCCCAAGGCGACGTACGTCCAGCGTCACGGCGAGATCAACGCGTGGGACGTGGAAGGCTTCCGCAGCGCCGTCGAGCAGACCGGCCGCCGTACGCTCCTCGTCGCCGGCATCATGACCAGCATCTGCGTCGTGGAGCCCGCGCTGTCGGCCCTCGCCGAGGGATACGACGTGTACGCCGTCATCGACGCCTCGGGCACCTACTCCGACGAGGCGCAGCGGATCTCGATCGAGCGCCTGAGCCGGGCCGGCGTCAAGGTCGTCGACGTCCTCGGCGTTGCGGCCGAGCTCCAGAAGACCTGGGCCCGCGACGACGCGGCCAACTGGGGCGGCGTCTACGCGAGTGTCAGCCCGGGCTACGCGGCCGTCATGGAGTCGGTGGGCCGCGCCCAGGCGGAGGCCACCGGTGGTGAGGCCGCCGGGGCCGAGGTCAAGTGGGCCCAGGCCCACGGCCGGCTGGCCTGAGCCCCCGTCGGTCGCTGCCCGGGCCGGTGAGCCCACCGGTCCGGGCAGCGACCGGCAACGTACACAGATCTACGACATACGAAAACGGAGCACTCACATGTCGTTGTCCGCACTCCGGCACGCTCTCCGGGCACCTGCCGAGGGCGCAGTCAAGCGGCACTCGGGGCACTCGGCCCGCAGGCACGGTGCCGGATTCTGGCTGATCGCCTCGGCGTTCGTCACGGCCATGGCGTTCTCCACCGTCCCGACACCGCTGTACCCCCTGTACCAGGCACGAGACGGCTTCTCCACGTTCACGGTCACGATCGTCTTCGCCGTCTACGCCGTCGGCGTACTGATCAGTCTGCTGCTGACCGGACACGTCTCGGACTGGCTCGGCCGACGAAAAGTCCTGATCACGGCGCTGACGCTCGAACTGGTCGCCGCCGCGCTGTTCCTCACCGATCAGTCTGTGCCGGTCCTCCTCGTCGCCAGGCTGATCACCGGTCTCGGTGTCGGCATGCTCACCGCGGCCGCCACCGCGCACCTGCACGAACTGCACAGCGCGCACCGGCCCAGCGCCTCGTCGCAACGGTTCGAGATCGTCTCCACCGCGGCCAACATCGGCGGCCTCGGCTTCGGCCCGCTCGTCGCCGGCCTCCTCGCCCAGTACCTCGACGCGCCCCTGCGCCTGCCCTACCTGGTCTTCGGCGCCCTGCTGCTGATCAGCATCGTCGCGGTCGCGCTCACCCCCGAGACGGTCGAGAAGCGGCCGGTCAGGCCGGCGTACCGCCCGCAGCGCGTCAGCGCCGACCACGGCGACCCGGCCGGATACCTGGCCGCCGCAGCCGCGGGCTTCGCGTCCTTCGCGGTCTTCGGCCTGTTCACCTCGCTGGCCCCCCAGTTCGTCGGCGACACCCTGCACCACCCGTCCCGCGCACTGGCCGGGCTGACCGTGTTCGCCGTGTTCGGTGCCGCGGCGGCGGCGCAGACGCTCACCAGCCGGCTCGACGCCAAGGTACGCAGCAACCTCGGCCTGTTCGCCCAGGCCGCCGGGATGGCCGCTCTCGCCGTCGGCATGCAGACCGCCAGCCTCCCCGTGTTCCTGGTGGCCGGCATCGTGGCCGGCAGCGGCGCCGGAGTGCTGTTCAAGTCCGCGGTCGGCACCGTCGTCGCCATGGCCACCCCGGCCAAACGCGGCGAAGCCCTCGCCGGGCTCTTCCTCATCTCCTACCTCGGCCTCGCCCTGCCCGCGATCGGCCTCGGCATCGCCACCCGCTACACCACCGTGACCACCGCGATGACGTGGTTCACCGGCGCCCTGCTCGCCCTGCTCACCACGGCCGCTGTACTCGCCCGCCGCACCGGCCCTCGCCCTCGCGGGTGAAGGCCGGCGGTGTCGTGAGAGGGCTTCAGCGCCCGCAGCCGAGCGTGCTCGCGCCGAAGTGCTTGTCGATCAGGGCGGTGGCCTTCTCACGTTGGCGGACGCTGATGTCCTCGGCGTGCTCCTCCCAGCCGAACACGCAGGAGGAGACCACCCCGTCGAAGCCGACCGAGGCGAGCGCCGCGAAGACCTCGTCGAAGTCGACCTCTCCCCGGCCCATCTCGGCGTGCTGGTGCACACGCACGGTCGAGCCGGGCGGGTTGACGATGTAGCGCAGCCCGCCCGAGGCGGTGTGGTCCAGGGTGTCGGCGAGGTGCACGTAGGTGACCTTCTCGGCCGCGGCGGTGATGATGCCGGTGGCGTCGTCGCCTTGGTGGAAGGTGTGCGGGGTGCAGTAGAGGAACGAGATCCAGTCCCGGTTGAGGCCGCGCACCATGTTCACCGCGGCGTGGCCGTCCTCGATGAAGTCGTCCGGATGCGGTTCGAGCACCAGCTTGACGCCTTCGCGCTCGAACACCGGCATCAGCTCTTCCAGGGAGCGCAGGAACTGGCTCTCGGCGAACTCGGCGCCTTCGGGGCGGCCGTTGAACTCGGAATTCATGGTGGTGACGCCCAGGTCGACGGTGATCTGGATGGCCCGCTTCCACGCGCGCACCGCCGCCTGGCGCTCCTCCTCCCCAGGGCCGGACCAGCGCAGCACCGGCAGCACCGAGGCGATGCCGATCCCGGCATCGGCGGCGCGCCTGCGCAGCTTGGCCACGGTGGCGTCGTCGGCGCGCGGGTGGCGGAAGAAGGGGATGAAGTCGTCCTTGGGCGAGAGCTCCATCCAGGAGTAACCGGCACGCGCCACCAGGTCAGGCAGCTCCAGCACCGAGTGAGTCGAGTAGAACATCTGTGGATCAAGGGCGAGCTTCATCGCTGTCCTTTGGCGAGAGGGGCGGGTCAGAGAGCGGCCGCAGCACCGTTCAGGTTCTTCGCGGCCAGCGCGAGCCCCTCGGTCTGCGAGTACGCGGCGTCCTCGTGCTCGATGTTCACGGCCATCTCCGGGTCGATCTCGGCGAGGGCGCGCAGGAACTCGGTCCAGAACGGCACGTCGTTTCCGAGACCGACAGCGACGAACTTCCACGCCGGGTTCTCCGGCCAGGCGTTGCACCAGAAGCCGTAGCCCGTGGGCACCTTGCTGGGCGCGTCCGCGGGCACGCGCGTGAACGACGTGTCCAGTACGCCGCGGATGTCGGCGCCCGGGCAGAGCGTCGCGTCCTTCGCGGCGGCGTGGAACACCAGCGGGCCCAGCCACTTGATGGAGGCGATGACGTCCATGCCCTGCCACATCAGGTGCGAGGGGTCCATCTCCGCGCCGACGTTCGTCAGGCCGCCCTCGTCGACCAGCCGCTTCAAAGTCACCGGCGAGAAGACGACGTTGTGCGGGTGCATCTCGACGGCGACCCGGACGTCGTTCTCCCGCGCCAGCGCGTCGATCTCCTTCCAGAACGCGACGGCCACACCCCACTGGTAGTCCAGGACGTCCATGTAGACGCCGTCCCACGGATTCACCACCCAGGAGGGGTACTTGGCGTCCGGGTCCGAGCCGGGCGTACCGGACATGGTGACGACATGCTTCACGCCCAGCAGACCCGCGAGGCGGATGGTGCGGCGCAGGTCGTCGGCGTGCTTGGGGCCGACCCCCGGGAGCGGGTTGAGCGGGTTGCCGTTGCAGTTCAGCCCCGTCAGTTCCATCCCGCGGTCGGCGAACGTCGCCAGGTACTCCTCGCGCGCCGTGGCCGAGGACAGCAGCAGGTCGACCGGGCAGTGCGGGGCGGGGATGAAGCCGCCGGTGTTGACCTCGACCGAGGTCAGGCCGTTCTCCTTGAGGATGTCGAGGGCTTCGGTGAGGGTGCGGTCGTGCAGACAGGCGGTGTAGGC
This sequence comes from Streptomyces sp. NBC_00457, assembly GCF_036014015.1. NCBI lineage: Bacteria > Bacillati > Actinomycetota > Actinomycetes > Kitasatosporales > Streptomycetaceae > Streptomyces > Streptomyces sp. NBC_00457. The sequence goes on from NZ_CP107905.1 coordinate 6,990,107, forward strand.
GCCGAGCTTGAGAGCCATGTGTCGATGTCCTTCTCTACGTACGGGTCAGGCGGCGGGCTGAACATCCACGGCGACGGCACCGCCGCTGTAGAAAGCGGGCCGGGGCTTCATGCCGGTGTCGACGATGCGGCCCGATGTCAGGGCCTCGACGGTGGCGTTGGAGATGACGGTCGCCGCGTAGCCGTCCCAGGCGGACGGCCCGGTGGGCTCGGTGCCCGCCGCGACCGAGGCGATCCACTCGCGGAACTCGGTGTCGAAGGCGTCCGTGAACCGGCCGACCCACGCCTGGAGGATCTCCGTGCTGTGCCGGCCCGCCGTGCGTACGGCGACCGAGGCCGGGTCCGGCAGTCGTACGAGGCCCTCTTCGGCGACGATCTCGCACTGGATGTCGTAGCCGTACTGGCAGTTGACGAACAGCTCCAGGTCGATGCGAACGCCCTTGGCGGTCTCGAAGAGCATGATCTGCGGGTCCTTCAGGTGCGCGAACCGTCGGCTGGTGGAGCGCCCCACGACGACCTGGGTGGAGACGATCTCGTCGTCGAGCAGCCAGCGCAGTACGTCGATCTCGTGTACGGCCGAGTCGAGCGCGGCCATCTCGGAGATGTACGACTCCGGGACGGTCGGGTTGCGGTGGGCGCAGTGCACCACCAGCGGCTCGCCGACGCGGCCGGAGTCGATGACCTGCTTCATCTGCCGGTAGCCCGCGTCGTAGCGGCGCATGAAACCGACCTGGACGAGACGGCGGCCGTACGCCGACTCGGCCTCGATGATCCGCAGACAGTCCTCGACGGTGGTGGCGAGGGGCTTCTCGCAGAACACGGGCTTACCGGCCGCGATGGCGTTCAGGACGTGCTCGGCGTGGGTGGGGCCCCAGGAGGTGACCAGCACCGCGTCGACGTCGTCCGCCGCGATCAGCCCGGCACCGTCGGCGCACACCCGGGCGCCGGCTCGGGCCGCCGACTCAGCGGCCCGCGCGGAGTCGATGTCGGTGACCGCGGTGACCTCGGCACCGGCCACGGTGTCGGTGAGCCGGCGGATGTGATCCTGACCGATCCAGCCGGCCCCGATCACCCCTACGCGCACAGACATGGGGAAGTCCTTTCCAGCCCCGACGCCAACCGCCGGGAGCGCACGGGGAGTTCAGGAGTAGCGGGCCTTGAGTTCCTGCCCGAGCTGATGACGCCGGTGTCGTACCCGAAGAGGAGCCCGCCGAAGGTGGCGATGACCGTGACGACCCGCAGCCGCCGGGAGACGGCCGGGGGCGGCGTCGTTGCCATGACGTTCCTTGGGGGAGGGGACGGGAACTTCAGCTGGAAGTGGGGAAGTTGAAGCCGGCCGCGACCTGCTGCTCGGTCTGGGGCCAGCGGGAGGTGACGACCTTGGGGCGGGTGTAGAAGCGGATGCCCTCGGGGCCGTGGATCGGCGAGTCGCCGATGAGGGAGTCCTTCCAGCCGCCGAAGGAGTAGTACGACATCGGGACCGGGACCGGCACATTGATGCCGATCATGCCGACCTTGATCCGGCGCTGGAACCGGCGGGCGGCCTCGCCGGAGGCGGTGAACAGGGCGGTGCCGTTGCCGTAGGGGTTGGCGTTGATCAACTCGATGGCCTGGTCGAGGGACTCGGCACGGACGATCGCCAGGACCGGGCCGAACAGCTCCTCCTTGTACGCCTCCATCTCGGTGGTGACGTGGTCGAGGAGGGACGGGCCGGTGAAGAAGCCCTCCTCGTGGCCGTCGACCTTCAGTCCGCGGCCGTCCACGACGACCGTCGCGCCCTGCGCGGCAGCGGTTCCGACCGCGTTCTCGACACGTTCCTGCGCGGCCTTGGTGACCAGCGGGCCCATCTCGGTGCCGGGCCGGTCGCCCGGGCCGACCTCGACCTCGCGGGCCTTGCGGGCCAGCACCTCGACCAGCCCGTCGGCCGCGTCACCCACGGCCACGGCGACGGAGACGGCCATGCAGCGTTCGCCGGCCGAACCGTAGGCGCCCGCCGTGATGTGGTTGGCGGCGAACTCCAGGTCGGCGTCGGGCAGGACGACGGCGTGGTTCTTGGCGCCGCCGAGAGCCTGGACGCGCTTGCCGTGGGCGGTGGCCTGCTCGTGGACGTACTTGGCGATCGGGGTGGAGCCGACGAAGGACACGGCCTGGATGCCGGGGTGGGTGAGGATGGCGTCGACGGCCGGCTTACCGCCGTGGACGACGTTGAAAACCCCGTCGGGCAGGCCGGCCCTCTGATAGAGCTCGGCGACGAAGTTGGCGGCGGACGGGTCACGCTCGCTGGGCTTCAACAGGAACGTGTTGCCGGTCGCGATGGCGATGGGATGCATCCACAGCGGCACCATGGCGGGGAAGTTGAACGGCGTGATGCCCGCGACGACTCCCAGCGGCTGGCGGAAGTCGTGCACGTCCACGCCACGCGAGACCTGGTCGGAGAAGGACCCCTTCAGTACGTCGCCCAGACCGCAGGCGAACTCCACGACCTCGCGGCCACGGGTGATCTCACCGCGGGCGTCGTCGACGGTCTTGCCGTGCTCGGCGGAGATGATCCGGCCCAGCTCCTCCTCGTGCTCGACGAGCAGCTGCCGGAAGGCGAACATCACCTGGGTGCGCCGGCTGAGGGAGGAGTCCGACCAGGTCTCGAAGGCACTCGCGGCGGCGGCGACGGCGGCGTCCACATCGGCCGCGCCGCCCAGGACCACCTGGGCCTGCTCGGCGCCGGTGGCCGGGTTGAACACCGGCTGGGTGTCGGCGGTGGAGCCCGGTGCGGGGCTGCCGTTGATCCAGTGCGGGATGGTCTTCACGTGAGGGTGTCCTTACAGGTAGTGCCGCTGGTTGAGCTTGTTCGCGGCGTACGTCTCGTACGCGGCGCGGGTGGAGTCCAGGGCGGAGGTCTGGCTGACGGGGACGTCCCACCAGCCGTGGCCGGGCGGATTGGGGCCGTAGAGGTCGGTCTCGACGTGCACGACGGTGGTGTACTGGGCGGCCTTGGCCTTCTCCATCACGCTGCGGAACTCGTCGACGCTGGTGGCGTGCAGGACGTCCGCGCCGAGCGAGGAGGCGTTCGCGGCGAGGTCGACCGGGAGGACACCACCGTCGAGTCGGCCCGAATCCCCGTCGCGGAAGCGGTACTTGGTGCCGAAGCGCTGCGAGCCGAGCGACTCCGACAGGGCGCCGATCGAGGCGAAGCCGTGGTTCTGGACCAGGACGATGATGACCTTCAGGCCCTCGGAGACCATGGTCACGATCTCCTGAGCCATCATCAGATACGAGCCGTCACCGACCAGGACGACGACCTCGCGCGACGGGTCGGCCATCTTCGCACCGAGACCGGCGGCGACCTCGTAACCCATGCAGGAGTAGGCGTACTCGACGTGGTATGCCTTCGGATCCCGCGCCCGCCACAGCTGTTGCAGGTCACCCGGCATGGAGCCCGCCGCGTTGATGACCACGGCCCGGTCGTCGAGTACGTCGTTGAGCGCGCCGAGGATCTGGGTCTGGGCGGGGAACTCGCCGGTGTTGCGGTCGGGTGCGAAGCACTCTTCCTCGATCTCCCGTGTACGGGCGATGAGTTGGCGGGTGCGGTCGCGGTACTCCTGGTCCACTTCCCAGTCTGCGAGCGCCCCCGCCAGCGCTTCGACGCCGAGGCGGGCATCCGAGACCAGCGGCTCCGCCGAGTGCTTCACGGCGTCGAGGCGGGCGACGTTGAGGTTGACGAAGGCGACGTCCGGGTTGCCGAAGACGGTGTGGCTGGCGGTGGTGAAGTCGGAGTACCGGGTGCCGATGCCGAGGACGACGTCCGCCTCGCGCGCCAGTTCGTTCGCCGCATACGAGCCCGTGGAGCCGATGCCGCCGACCGCGCGGGGATGGTCCCAGGCCACGGCGCCCTTGCCCGCGTGCGTGTCCGCGACCGGGATACCGGTGGCCTCGGCGAAGGCCCGCAGGGCGGTCTCGGCGCCGGAGTACACAGCCCCGCCGCCCGCCACGATCAGCGGCTTCTTCGCGCCCCGCAGCAGGCGCGCGGCCCGCTCCACGGCGCTGGGTTCCGGCACCGGACGGCCCACATGCCACACCCGGCGCCGGAAGAAGTCGGCCGGCCAGTCGTACGCCTCCGCCTGCACGTCCTGCGGCAGCGCGAGCGTCACGGCACCCGTCTCCACCGGGTCGGTCAGCACCCGCATCGCGGCCAGCGCGGCCGGGATGAGCTGTTCGGGGCGCGAGACGCGGTCGAAGTACTTCGATACGGCGCGGAAGGCGTCGTTGACCGTGACGTCCCCGCCGCGGGTGTCCTCCAACTGCTGGAGCACCGGGTCGGCGGCGCGGGTGGCGAACATGTCGGACGGCAGCAGCAGGACCGGCAGCCGGTTGGTGGTCGCCAGGGCCGCACCGGTGATCATGTTCGTGGAGCCGGGGCCGGTGGAGGCCGTGCAGGCGAAGGCCGCCAGCCGGTCACGCATCTTCGCGTACGCCACCGACGCGTGCACCATGCCCTGTTCGTTACGGGCCAGGTAGTAAGGGAGATCGGCCTCTTGAGTGACGGCGGCCTGCAGCAAAGCCTGCCCGATCCCGGCCACGTTGCCGTGCCCGAAGATGCCCCACATGCCGGGGATCAGCCGCTGCTCCTGGCCGTCGCGCTCGCTGTACTGGTTCGCCAGGAAGCGCACCAGGGCCTGAGCGGTGGTCAGTCGGATGGTGTTCATCGCTCGCCGAGTCCTTCGAAGGGAAGCCTGTCGTCGATGTCCTGCGCGTCCCAGGTGGAGCGCACCCAGCCGTGGGCGGGGTCGTCGCAGATCAGCCGGGCGCGGTCCTGGCCCGGACCGGCCATGACGTCGAGGTGGTAGAGGTCGTAGCCGGGCGCGGCGATCGACGGTCCGTGCCGGCCGTGCGGGACCGGCACGGTGTCGCCGGGCCGTGCCTCGTCGTGCTTGTGCGGTGGATACGCCGACCAGTTGCCGCCGGGCGTGCGCACCTCGCACACCAGCAGCTGCTCGGCGTCGAAGGTGCCGGGCAGGCAGTAGTTGTTGACCTGCCGGGAACACACCCCGGCGCCGCGCAGCTCGACGGGGACGTCCTCCTTGCGCCCGTACCGAGCCGAGTGACCTCCCTGCTCGGTACGGGCGGAGGGCAGCGCGAACCTCCCACCGGATGCGCTGCCGATCAGGGCCCCCGACGCGCGGGGGAGGTACGCGAAGTCGGTGACGGAGTCGAACACGCCCGACCGCCCGACGAGTTCGAAGGCCGTGCCGTCCGTGGTGACGGTGGACGAGGTCACAGCAGACTCACCGCCCGGTTCACCGCGCCGACGACGTCGCCGCTCGCGGGATAGAGCAGGGACCGGCCCACGACCAGACCCTGCGCGGTGGGCTGCTTGAGCGCCTTGCCCCAGGACGCGAACGCGGCGTCGGCGTCCTTGACCTCGCCGCCCAGCAGCAGCGCGGGCAGCGTGGAGGAGGCCAGCACGCGCTCCATATCCGGGACGACCGGCAGCTTCAGCCAGGTGTAGGCGGTACGGCGACCCAGCCCCGAGGCGATGCTGACCGACTTGATGACGGCGTCGGTGGAGAGGTCGTTACGGATCTTCCCGTCCTGCCACACCGATATGAACGGCTCGACCAGGGCGATGAGTTGACGGCCATTCAGCTCGTCCACGGCGCGGGCGCTGTTCTCCAGGGCGGACGGAGTCGCAGGGTCGCCCAGGGCGATACGGGTGAGCATCTTGCCGCCGTCGAAGCCCATCGCGGCGATCGTGGCGGCGTCGTAGCCGGTGAACCGGTCGTCGATCTCGAACACCGAACCCGCGAGACCGGCCCGGTTCATCGACCCGAAGACGCTCTTGCCGTCCAGGACGCCGAGCAGCAGCAGGTCCTCCAGGATGTCGGCGGTGGCCAGCACCCCGGTCACACCCGGCCGCTCCAGCGCCACGCACAGCCGGTCCAGCAACTCGAAGCGGTCGGCCATGGCGGACGGGTCACCGCCCACGCCGTTCGCGCCGCGCGCCGGATGGTCGGCGGCGATGATCATCGCCTTGCCGTGCTCGCCGAGCAGCGAGGCCGCCTTCACGCGGCGCGCGGCAGCGGCCGCGATGGCGCCGGGGTCGCTCACCCGGGCGTCCACGATCCGGCTCACGTTGTCGGACAGCACGTCGTCACGCCTTTCGTTCGGAGGAGCCATCGGGGGAGGCGAGGGATGCTTCACGGAGCTTGGCCTCGACCTCGGCCTCCGTCGGCATCGCGTCGGAGCAGGACAGCCGGCCCGCGACGATGGCGCCGGCGGCGTTGGCGAAGGACACCGTGCGGCGGGTCTCCCAGCCGGACAGCAGCCCGTGGCACAGCGCCCCGCCGAAGGCGTCACCGGCGCCCAGCCCGTTGACCACGTCCACCGGCACCGGCGGGATCTCGGCCGTCGAACCGTCCCGGTCCATCGCCAGCACGCCCTTCGGCCCCTGCTTCACCACCGCCAGCTCCACCCCGGCGGCGAGCAGTGCCTTCGCGGCGGCATACGGCTCACGCTCACCGGTGGCCACCTCGCACTCGTCGAGGTTGCCGACGGCGACGGTGGTGTGGCGGAGAGCCTCGGCGTAGTAGTCGCGCGCCTGCGCCGGATCACCCCAGAACATCGGCCGCCAGTCGAGGTCGAACACCGTCGTCCCCGCCTTCGCCCGGTGGGCCAGCGCGGCGAGCGTCGCCGAGCGGCTCGGCTCCTCGCTCAGCCCCGTCCCGGTGATCCAGAAGACCGACGCTTCCCGCACCGCGTCCAGGTCCAGCTCGCCCGGAGCGATGTCCAGGTCGGGGGCCTTGGGCAGGCGGTAGAAGTACAGTGGGAAGTCGTCCGGCGGGAAGATCTCGCAGAACGTCACCGGGGTGGGCGCGAGGCCCGACGTACCGACGAAGCGGCTGTCGACGCCGTAGCCCTCCAGCGCCGTACGGACGAAGTCCCCGAACGGGTCCCGGCCCGTCTTGGTGATCACGGCAGCGGTACGCCCGTAGCGGGCGGCGGCGACGGCGACATTGGTGGGGCTGCCGCCGAGGTACTTGCCGAACGAGGTGACCTCGGCCAGCCCCACGCCTGTCTGGAGCGGATACACATCCACTCCGACGCGGCCCATGGTCAGCACTTCGAACGGCATCACAGCTGGCTTCCCTTCGAGCAGACAAGCTTGAAGCGCTTGAATAGCGCGCTCTAGTCGAGAACGATGACTCCGTCCGAATGTCATGTCAATAGGTTGTTGCTACGAGGTTTCGCGGGCTACTGGACGGTGACTGCCTTGCCGTCGGCATCGGCGGAGGCCACGACCGCGTCGATGACGCGCAGGTTGTGCAGCCCGTCGGCGAGGGTGGGGCACGGGGGAAGGCGGTCCAGGCCCGCGATCTGCTCCAGGAAGGCGCGGGCCTGCCAGACGAAGAACTCGTGCTGGCCGTGGCCCACGCTGGGGAAGTCCATGGGCAGGCCACCGGCGATGTAGGGGTGGCCGGGGCCGACCACCACGCGCCGGTAGCCGTCCACGGGGGCGGAGGCCGCCGCGTCGGCGATGGTGAACTCCGCGGGCCGTGACAGTTCGAAGGTCGCCGCACCGCCCCTCGTGAACACCTCGAAACCAAGGGAGTTGGCCAGCCTGCGGGCGATGCGCGAGACGGAGAAGGTGCCGACGGCGCCGGAGGCGAACGTCGCGGTGAAGGTGGCGAGGTCCTCGTTCTCCACCGGCTGCCGCTCCTGGCTCACCTGCACGTTCGCCGAGTGCCCCACTGTGGTGCCCAGGGGTGTCGGCCGCTCGCGGACCTGTATGGACAGCACCGCACCCTGCACGCTGCGCACCGGCCCGCAGAAGTACTCGCCGAGATCGATGAGGTGACTGCCGACGTCGGACAGCGCGCCGGAACCGGGCCCGCCACGGTAGCGCCAGCTGATGGGGGCGTCGGGGTCGTGTCCGTAGTCGCACCAGTAGTGCCCGTTGAAGTGCTGCACGGGGCCGAGCGAGCCCTCCAGCACCTGCTGCCGGATGGCGTTGACGGCGGGGGAGCGGCGGAAGGTGAAGCCGGTCGCGGCCACCAGGCCGGTGTTCTCGGCGGCCTTCACCATGGCCTGGGCGTCGGCCACGGACGGTGCGAGGGGCTTCTCGCACAGCACGTGCTTGCCCGCCGCCAGCAGCGCCTCGACGATCTCGCGGTGCAGATGGTTGGCGACCACGACGCTGACCGCGTCGATGTCCTCGGCCTCGACGATCGCCCGCCAGTCGGTCTCGGCCCGCTCGTAGCCGTAGCGGCGGGCGGCGTCCCGGGCGAAGGGCTCGTGAGCATCGGCTACGGCGACCAGGCGGACCTCGGGCAGTCCTGCGCCGTACAGGGTCGCGGCCTGCCGGTAGCCGTTGAGGTGGGCTCGGCCCGCCATTCCGGCCCCGATGACCGCCACCCTGATCGGTGTTGTGTCCATGGTGATTCCCCTCCGGTGGCCGGCCAGGCAATGAATTAAAACGCTTTAAACCCTGGTACTATCAGCGGCGTCACAGATAGATGTCAAGGCTGTTACCGCAGATTCAGCAGAACCGGCAGAACCGGCAGAACCATGGAGGTCGTGTGGAAGAGCTCGGCTCCGGCGGCCCCGTGGGCGGCAACGGCGGGGCTGCGCGTCCCCGGCTGGAGGATGTCGCCGCGCGCGTCGGCTTGTCGACGGCGTCGGTGTCGCTGGTGCTGCGCAACATCCCCGGCCCCAGCGAGCGCACCCGGCAGCGCGTGCTGAAAGCCGCCGCCGAGCTGGGCTACCGTCCCGACCGCACGGCCAGCGCCCTGGCCAGCAGGCGCAGCAGGCTGCTCGGAGTCATGATCGACGTCCACAGCGCCTTCCAGGCCGAGCTGGTCGAGCATCTCCACACAGCCGCCGAGGGCGTCGGATACGACCTGGTCCTGAGTACCCAGACCCGGACCCGCGACGAGAGCACGGCCGTCGAGACGCTCCTCGCCTTCCGCTGCGAAGCCCTGATCCTGCTCGGCCCGGTGGCGCCCGCCTCCGTCCTCGCCGACCTCGACCGCAGGGCGCCCGTCATCTCGGTGGGGCGCAGGATCACCGGCGCCGACCTCGACGTCGTCCGCAGCGCCGACGACGACGGAGTAGGCCAGGTCGTCGACCACCTGGTGGGTCTCGGTCACCGCGCGATCGCGTACGTCGACGGCGGCAAGGGCGTCATCGCCACCGACCGGCGCCGCGGCTACCGGGCCGCCATGCGCCGTCACGGTCTCGACGAGCGGATCAGGGTCCTGCACGGGGACCTCACCGAGGAGGCCGGCGAGAAGGCCGGGCGGCATCTCCTCGGCGGCGACCTACCGACCGCGGTTGTCGCGTTCAACGACCGGAGCGCCATCGGGCTGCTCACGGCCCTGCGGGGGGCCGGGGTCGACGTCCCCGGCGCCGTGTCCGTCGCGGGCTACGACGACGACACCCTGTCCCGGCTGAGCTGCTTCAACCTCACCACCGTCAGCCAGAACGCCGAGGAGCAGGCCCGGCAGGCCGTCACGGCCGCCGTCGAACGCCTCGACCAGGGGCGCACGGCACCTCGGGAGATCGTCCTCGCTCCCTCGCTGGTCGTACGGGCGACCACGAGCCGACCGCGCTGATCCCGCCGAGCCGTCGAGTCGTCTGGCCGCTGTGCGTGGCGTGGAAGGCCTGAACCAGGCCTCCGGGCAGCACATATGTGGCTGATGCACTTTTATGCGACAGGCGCACGCCGCAGCGTGCACTCGTGAGCGAACTCTTGACACATTCCCGAAACGCAAGCATGCTCTGCGCACCGCTTAGGACTTAAAGCGATTTAAAGAGCTCGCTGAATCCACGCTCACACCTCGATCGAGCGTTGCCGTGCCGGGTACCGGACACCGCCGCAACGAGTTGTCCCAGCACCCCGCGCCCCGAGACATGCCTGGTCCCGCTCACGCCCTCAATCGGCACCACATGAAGGAGCACCCGCACATGGAACGCACCCAGATCCGGCGGCAGTCCGGCCGTCGTCTCTCCAGAAGCGGCCTGACCTTGGTGAGCCTGCTTGCCGTGACGGCGGCCGCGCTGACCGGGTGCGCCAGCGGTAAGGCCACCGGCGATACATCGGGGCAGTCGACGGCGCCGGCCGAGGGCGGAACGACGTCCGGCACGAAGAGCAACGGCAAGAACAGCATCTACGTCATCGGCGGCAAGTCCGACGACCCGTTCTTCTCCGCGGTCAAGCGCGGTGTCGAGGACGCGACGAAGCTGGTGAAGGCGGGCGGCGGCAAGGTCACCTACCTCGGTCCGCAGAACTACGACAACCTCGGCCCGGATGTCGCCAAGCTGACGCTGACCGCCATCTCGCAGAACCCGTCGGCGATCCTCGTACCGGACTGGGTGCCCGAGAACCAGGACTCCGCGATCAAGCAGGCCATCGCCAAGGGCATCCCGGTGTTCATCTACAACTCGGGCGGCATCGAAGCGGCCAAGCGGGTCGGCGCGGTGAAGTACATCGGGTCGGACGACTACGAGGCCGGCAAGGCGGGCGGCGCGAAATTCGCCGAAGAGGGCGCCAAGAACATCCTGTGCGTCAACACCGTCCCCGGGCTCCGCCAACCAGGAGGCCCGCTGCAAGGGCATCAAGGACGGCGCCACGAGCAAGGGCGCCGCTTCGAAGCAACTCCCCCTGCCCTCCTCCAACTTCGGCAACCCGTCCGCCGTCACCCAGGCGATCAAGGGCGCGCTGCTGAAGGACGGCAGCATCGACGCCGTGGTGACGATCGGCGTCGGGGACGCCGACAGCGCCGCCGCCGCGATCAAGCAGGCCGGCGCCGGCGACAAGATCAAGCTGGGCACCTTCGACCTCTCGCAGAGCCAGCTCGACCGGATCAAGGCCGGCGACCAGATGTTCGCCATCGACCAGCAGCCGTACCTGCAGGGCTTCTACGTCGTGTCGATCGCCAACCAGTACCTGTCCTACGGCGTACTCCCGCCGCAGAACCCGATCCTGACCGGCCCGCTCCTGGTCACCGCCGACAACGTCGACGCGGCGATCGCGGGTGCCAAGGCCGGCGTCCGCTGATCCCTCCCGATCCACGAAGGTGACACAGCCCGATGACAACCTCACTTACCGGAACGACGGCCGGGAAAGAGCCCGCCGTCGCCGTGCCGAAGCAGTCCGAGAGCCCCTTGGGGCAACTGCGCCACCGCCCCGAGGTCGGCGCGCTCATCGGAACGATCAGTGTCTTCGTCTTCTTCGCGATCTTCGGCGGCGAGAAGTTCCTGGCCCCGGCGGGCGCGGCGAGCTGGCTGAACATCGCCGCCGAGCTCGGCATCATCGCCATCCCCGTCGGGCTGCTGATGATCGCCGGTGAACTCGACGTGTCCGTGGGCTCGGTACTGGCCGGCAGCTCCATGACGCTGGCCATCGTCTCCGGCCACTGGGGCGCCCCGATGACCGTCGGCATCCTGTGCGCGCTCGGGCTCGGGCTGCTGGTCGGCCTGCTCAACGGGATCATCGTCACGCGCACCAACGTCCACTCACTGATCGTCACGCTGGCCACGCTGTCCGGTCTGGCCGGTCTCACTCTTGGCCTGTCCCGCGTCACGACCGGCACCACGAGCGTCCCCATCAACCCCGACCCGCTGTCGAAGTCGCTGTTCGGGCAGCTGATCGGCGGTCAGTTCGAGGTGGCGATCTTCTGGTGGATCGGCATCGCGGTTCTCGTCACGGTGCTGCTGACGATGATGAAGTACGGCAACTGGATCTTCGCCATCGGCGGCGACAAGGAGAGCGCCCGCGCCACGGGCATCCCGGTCGCCCGGGTGAAGATCGCCCTGTACATGGCCAGCGGTTTGGGTGCCGCCCTGGTCGGCGTGATCCAGACGATCCTCTACAACGGCGCCCAGGTCGCCAACGGCCAGTCCTTCGTCTTCAATTCCATCATCGCCGTGGTCATCGGCGGTGTGCTGCTCACCGGCGGCTACGGCTCGGTCGTCGGCGTCGGACTGGGCACGCTGACGTTCGCCATCGTCAACCAGGGCATCTACTACACCGGTTGGAACTCCGACTGGGCCAGCCTGATCCTCGGCATCCTCATCCTCGCGGCGGTCCTGATGAACAACACCTTCCGCCGGCTCGCCCTGTCCTACAAGCCCCGATCCGCGAAGAAGGCCTGACCATGACCGCACCCCTTCTGCGCCTGACCGGCATCAGCAAGTCGTTTCTCGGCACCAACGCGCTGCAGGACATCTCCCTCGAGGTGGAGCCCGGCAAGGTGCTGTGCCTGCTCGGCGACAACGGCGCCGGCAAGTCGACCCTGATCAAGATCCTCTCCGGCTTCCACAAGCCCACCACCGGCACGATCGAGATCAACGGCGAACCGGTCGTCTTCGACAGCCCGCGCGACGCCAGCGACCGGGGCATCGCCACCGTGCACCAGTTCGGCGGCACCTTCCCGTTGATGGGCGTCGGGCGCTGCTTCTTCGTCGGCGCCGAACCCACCAAGGGCTGGGGCCCGTTCAAGCTGTTCGACAAGAAGCTGGCCGGCGAGATCGCCGTACGAGAGATGCAGTCCCTCGGCATCACCCGCGTCACCGACGGCGGCCGTCTCGTGGGCAGCCTCTCCGGCGGTGAGCGCCAGGCCCTGGCCATCGCCCGTGCCGTCTACTTCGGCGCCAACGTCCTCATCCTCGACGAGCCCACCGCCGCCCTCGGCGTCAAGGAGGCCGCCCACGTCCTGCGGATCATCATGCAGGCCCGCGCCAAGGGCGTAGCCGTCATCCTCGTCACCCACAACGTCCGCCACGCCATGATGGTCGGCGACCACTTCGCCGTCCTCATCCGAGGCCAGAAGGCCGACGACTTCCGCAAGGGCGAACGCACCCGGGAGCAGATCACCGACCTCATGGCCGGCGGCGAGGCCATGGCCCACCTCGAAGCGGAACTGGCCGACATGCAACTCCAGGCCGAGACGGAAGCCTGACACTGTGCCCTCCACCGGCCAAGAGGGCTCAGCCTCTGCGTTCGCTCAGCCGAACAGCCTGCTGAGCAGGCCTCCGCCTGCGTCTTCGTCAGGACGCTCCGCAGCCGGAATCTCGCGTTGGTCGGAAATGCCCCCGATTCGATTCACGCCGTGCTCAGGCGACGAGCTCGGCACTTCATGTCCGACATGCTCCGGCTGGTCATTCCCGGAAGCGGATTGAACAATGCTGCCGCTGTTCTCTTCGTCCCCGGCGGTGGCCGGGCCAATGCTGCCGAGGACTGCTGCGGCAGCCATGGCGGTTACGGTCAGGAGCGTGCGGATGCGCATGTGGGGCGTTCTCCGTTCGAGTACGGAACATTGGACCGGCCCATATCATCATCAATTGTGAAATCCGAAGCCCAATGCGCCCATCTGTGGGCGAGGCGTCCCATAAAGCAGGTGGACCGTGACGGGGGAGTGTCAGCCGCTGAGCAGGAGCCGCGAAGGGTGACGATGCGGAGACCTCGGTGCGGTCGCCTCGACTGCCCTCGGTACGGCGCTCCACGCACGCCTCGCTCAGCCTGGAACCGGCACCGATCCGGTGTCGCCGACCCGCCCGGATCGGATCGTCTTGGTGCGCATGCGGACTGGGCGACCGGTCCGCGCGCGGAAGTGCGTCAGCCGCGCTGCCAGGTGTCCAGCAGGGCGAGGGCGTTGTCCACGCCCTGATCGAGGAGCTCTTCGGCGAGTTGACTGTCGGTCAAGGCGCGGGAAAGCTGCAGTGTCCCGGCCATCAGGCCGAGGAGGCTGAGCGCCTTCACACGCGCGGAGGACGGGTCCTCGGGCACCATGCGTTCGGCAATGCCCTCGACGAGGACCAGCACGCCGTCGGTGTACGCCTGCCTGGTTGTGTCGGTGCAGCGCCCGATCTCGTCGAGCAGCGCGGCGTTGGGGCAGCCGTCGCCAAGGCTCTCGCGGTGCTGGGGCGACAGGTACCCGCGCACAATCTGCTCGAGTCCGGCACGGCCAGGAGCAGCCCGCGCGACGACCTCCTCGGCCTGTACCTTCAACTGGTCGGCGATTGCCGTGGTGACGAGGTCGTCTTTGGATTCGAAGTGGGCGTAGAAGGCCCCATTGGTCAGCCCCGCGTCCTTCATGAGCGTCGAGACCCCGGAGCCGTCGATACCGTCCTGCTTGAGCCGGCGGCCCGCCGTCTCGATGATCCGCCGCCTCGTCTCCTGCTTGTGCTCTTTTGCGTACCGGACCACAGCACACGCTCCTTCGCCGACCGGAAGGGCTGGTTGCCCTTCACGGACTCACCAGTCTATGGTATTGCGAACGTAATCCAAAGAGGCGGCAGCGGCGACGGGCGAGCGTGGGGCTTTCATCAGTGAAGGCAGACACGGCCCCATCAGTTGTGCTGTTCGGTGTCTGCGTCTATCAGGGCGAGGGCGTTGCGGATGCCTTGTTCGAGGAGCTGGTCGGCGAGGTGCCGGTCGGTGAGGGCGCGGGAGAGTTGCAGTGTCCCGGCCATCATGCCGAGGAGGCCGAGTGCCTTCAGACGCGCCGAGGGCGGGTCGTGGGGTGCCAGGCGGGCGGCGAAGCCGTCGATGAGGACGAGCGCGCCCTCGGTGTACGCCTGCCTGGTGGGATCTGTGGCGCGTCCGATCTCGTCGAGCAGGGCGGCGTTGGGGCAGCCGTCCTCGATGCTGTCGCGCTGTTCGGGGGAGAAGTACCAGCGGATCATCTGCTCGAGTCCGGCACGGCCGGGTGCCGCCTGCGCGACGATGTTCTCGTGCTGTGCGCGCATCTGGTCGGCGACCGCGGTGGTGACGAGTTCGTCCTTGGATGTGAAGTAGGCGTAGAAGGTGCCGTGGGTCAGGCCGGCGTCCCTCATGAGCGTGGCAACTCCGGAGCCGTCGATGCCGTTGCGCTTGAGTCGGCGGCCGGCCTTCGCGATGATCCGCTGCCGTGTCTGCTGCTTGTGTTCTTTCGTGTACCGCACGATGCGTTCCTCCATGGGAGCCGGGGCTTGCGCCCCGGCTGCCGTCCGGGTCGGGTCAGTGTGCCGCGCCTGCGAGGAGAGCCGGGAAGTTGATCCTGGCGGTCTGCAGTTTCGGGTCGTGGGGCTCGGGGACCCCGCCGTTGGTGACGTAGAGCCGGTCGCCGCGGATCGCGGTCGCGGAGGGCGAGGTGAGACCGTCCGCGCTGGTCAGGACGGGCTTGTAGGTGCCGTTGGGGTAGATGACCACGACCCTGTCCGGACCGTTCTGCGAAGAGGAGCCGTTCTGCGCCGCGAAGACCACGTCGGAGCGGGGGGTGAGGAAGCTGATGTCGTCGATGTTGGGCAGGCCGCCGGTGACCTGGCGGATGGGGCCGGCCGTGCCGGTGGGGGTGACCGGGATCTGCAGCAGGGTGCCCTTGTTGAAGTTGGTGGCCCACAGGGCGCCGTTGTGGAACCTGAGCCCGTTGGCGCCGATCGGCAGGGCTTCGGTCGGCACTGGCGCGAGCGCGGCATCGGTCAGCCACGGGGTCACCGATCCGCCCGCGACGGGAACGGACCAGATGGTGCCCTTGAGGCTGTCGGCGATGTAGAGGGTGCGTCCGGCCGCATCGATGGCCAGCCCGTTGGGGCCCGAGTCGGGGGCCAGCGCGGCGATGCGCTGGGGGGTGCCGTCCGGAAGCAGCTTGTACACGCCGTTCCTGGCCGCGTTGCCCGCGGCCCACACGCTGTAGTAGACGGTGCCGTCACTGCCACGGGTGTTGCCGCTGATCGCCTCACCCACCTGCCCGGTGACGAGCACGGTGCGCTCTCCGGACGCGGAGATACGCATCAGCTGCGGCCCATGGGTGCGCTCGCACACCGCGCAACTGCCGAGCATGGACAGGGTCACCGAGCCGTCGGGGTTGACGGTGATGTTCTCGGGGACCTCGCCGACGGCGTAGTCGAACGTCGCCGTGGTCCGTACGTCGGTGACCACGGATCCGCCGGACCAGCGTCCCGTCTGTCCCGTTCCTGCGGACGCGGACGGCGCCGAGACCAGGACGCCCGCCGCCGCGGCGACCGCCAGCGCCATGACGCCCTTCCTCCTCGCCTTCCCGAAACGCCGGGTGCTCGATGCACTGCGCCGGACCGTGTGCTGACCTTGCTGCTGCATGACTCTCCTCGGTAAATCAACGAGTAACTGATCGATTGATCAGTGGCTTTGGGGACATCAGAGACGTCAGAGACATTGGGATGTCGGGTACATCGGAGATGGTTCGGGCGGAATCAGCGCCCTCGAAGCCGGACCGGCGTGTCAGTCGGGCAGGCGGTTGTTCTTGCGGATCTGCTTGTCGAACGCTCCGGCGGGGACGAGGCGGCGCGCCTTGGTGACGCGTGAGGCCAGCGGGCCGGCGGTGTACCGCAGCTTCGGCTTCTTGTCGGTGGCCGCGGTGACGATCGCCTTGGCGACGACGGCGGGGTCATCGCCCTTCTCCATCGCCTCCGCGACCATCTCGTCGAAGTCGCGTCGTCGCTCCGCGTACAGGGGCAGCGGGGTGTCGGGCTGCGCGGCGTTGGTTTCGAAGGGGGTCTTGGTGTAGGCGGGCTGGACGATGAGGACCCGGATGCCGTGTTCACGGACCTCGTGGTCCAGGGACTCGGAGTAGCCCTCGATGGCGTGCTTCGACGCGACGTAGAGGGCCATGAAGGGCTGGGGGGCGACCCCGAGGACGGACGAGATGTTGATGATGCGTCCGCCGCCCTGGGCCCGCATGTGCGGCAGGACGGCCTTCGTCATGCGGATGACACCGAGGACGTTGATGTTCAGGACGCTCTGGGCTTGGGCGACGGAGTTCTCCTCGACGGCGCCCGACGCGCCGATCCCGGCGTTGTTGACCAGGACGTCGATCCGCCCGAACCGGTCGATCACCTCTGCGACGGCGGCGGTGGCCGAGTAGTCACTGCCCACGTCGAGATCGAGGTACGTCACGCCGGGGGGCGGGGTGAGCCCGGAAGTCTTGCGGCCGGTTCCGATCACCTCGAACCCCGCCGCGACGAAGCCGCGGGCCGTCTCCTTGCCGATCCCCGATGACGCACCTGTCACGAGCACTACCGGTCGAGTTGTCAGCATCACGGAATCCTTTGTTTAGCTTACGTTCGTATGTCTTACGTTCGTATGACCATAGAGTGGTCGTGGGCCGATGGCAAGTGGTCGCGCCCGGCGATCCGAAAAGTTCTGAGAGGGCGGTATGCGATTCGGTAGGTGTTGTGGGCTGAACACCGTGAGCGAGCGCAAGCCCTACAAGACCGTCCTGTCCGACGAGCCGTGGGCGCTGATCGAGCCGGTGATCGCCGCGTGGAAGGCCGCGCGCCCCTCGGTCAGCGGCCCTCAGGGCCGGTACGAAGTGCGGGGAATCGTCAACGCGCTCCTCTGCCAGGGCCGCACCGCTGCCAGTGGGACCTGCTTCCGCACGACCTGCCGCCGCGCGGAGCGGTTAGCCGCCCGGCGGCCCCCGACCAGCCTGCCTACCCCAGTTGAAAGGCGGCTTACCTCACACGTGCGGCTGGCTGAGGGCTCGGTTGTCGTCGGGCATGCTTCGGCCATGGACATGCCCGACAACCTGTCCGAGTCCGAGCAGCGCCTCGTGGCGAGGGCCCGCCAGGAGATGGTGGTCGACTTCCGAACCGACGACGCTTACGGCCCCAACGAGGCGGAACAGTGGAGCGAGGAGCGTCGGGTCCGCGCCGTAGTGATCGCTGCCCTGGTGTCCGGCGCGGACTCGCTCAGCCGATTCACCCTGTGCGGGGTCAGGGTCTCCGGCGACCTCGACCTGGCCAACGCACGACTGCAGACCTCGCTCCTGTTCGAGCACTGCGTGTTCGACGGCAACCTGTTGCTGACGGAGGCAGCCACCCGCAGCGTCAGGCTGCGCGGCTGCTACCTCTCCCACATCAACGCGGCCCGTATCACTCTCGACGGGGAACTGGAGGTCGCGGGCTGCCGACTCGACAAGCTGTCGCTCTACGGAGCGCGAACGGGAGACGTGGAAATCTCCGGCTCGACGTTCACCTCCCCGAGCGTCGCGGTACAGGGTGATCTCGCCACGATCGACGGCGCCTTCTACTGCCACGACGCCGTCCTCGACGGACAATTACGGTTGCCCGGTGCTCACATCAAGGGCTGCGCGGAGCTGGACGGCTCCACCATCCGCCGCGGGGTCCTCGCCCGAGGCCTCGATGTCGAAAACGGCATGTACTGCCGCCTCGGGTACAACGCCGACCGTGCCGTGTGCGCAATCGAAGGCGATTTCGACCTACGTGGCGCAGGGATCAAGCGCGAACTGCGACTCGACAACACCCGCCTCACCGTGCTGGATCTACGCCAGGCACAGGTCGACAGCCTGTGTGACGACCCGGCGCACTGGCCACGGGAAACCAGGCTCGATGGTCTGCGATACGAGGACCTGGCGCCTCGCCTCCCCGCACCGGCACGACTCGACTGGCTCTCCCGCGGCCGGAACGACTACCGACCCCAGCCCCTCGAACAACTCGCGGCGCACTACCGGCGAATCGGCCACGACGAGGACGCCCGGCGTGTCCTGCTGCACAAGCAGCGCGAACGCCGCAGGACGCTCGCACCACCTGGCCGTACGTGGGGCCTGATCCAGGACCTGCTCGTCGGCTACGGATACCGACCATGGCTGGCCGGCCTCTGGCTGCTGGTGCTGCTGGCCGCGGGCACCGTGTTCTTCACGGCCACGCCTCCGAGCGCCGCCCGCGACAACCCGCCGCCCTTCTCGCCGGCTGCCTACACGTTGGATCTCCTGCTGCCGGCGGTGAACCTCGGCCAGGAGACCGCGTGGAGTCCGCATGGCCCGGGGCAGACCGTCGCCTACGGCCTGATCGTCGCCGGCTGGATCCTCGCCACCGCGGTGATCGCCGGCATCACGCGTCAGCTGGTCCGCCCTTGACGGTCACGAAGCCTGCCGATCGGCGTGATCGTGACCTGCTGGAGATTCACGTGTCTTGTCGGCTTGCGCTCGCTCACGGCGTTCCGCCCAGCACGCCCGAGGCCGCCGACCGGCTGGGATGCCGCAGTCCCAAGCGGTCGGACGGTCAGATCGACGAGCCTGGGCCCGGCAGCCCTCCGGTCGACGGTGTCGAAGAGGTGGAGGCCGTTGCGATCGTGGCCCTGTGATCCCGGAGCTGAGCATTGGCGGCTGCCAGCGCCGCCTTGCCGAAGCCGCGGAGATCTTGCGGCGACTGGACGCGGCGCCTCTGCTTGCCCGCACTCGCACGGTGGCTCATCACCTGGCCAACGTGTTCCCCGAGCTCGGCATCGTCTCGCGCGCCGACCTCGCGCGCATCGACTTCGGGGACGGGTTGCATCCGATCGGCTGACTGGCCGCCTTCGGGGAAGGACCGGGCGCCGCTGACGCCCAGCGCTGGGTAGAGCTTGTCGTCATTCACACCAGGTGCCCCACGATGGGAGCTGCGGGCTGGTTCGTACGACGAGGTGTTGCCGTACTTCAAACGCTCTCGGACATGCCCGAGCTGAGGCCGTCCAGCAGGAGGTCCCCGAGCTCGGAGATGAGTCCGAGCACCCCTTCCCCCCTGATCCCGTTGCCGCCGCCGTGAGGAGTCGGTCTGCCTTCATTTTCGGTCGGTCTCACAGTGCGCCCTTCAGCGCCCGTGCCTGCCGGCGCCAGAACTCCCGCGAGATTTCGGCCTTGGGAAACACGAGGTCGAAGCCGTGGAAGGCGCCGGGGATGACGTCGAGGTCGCAGGGGACGCCGCTGTCACTGAGCCGACGCGCGTACTCGGCGTCTTCGTCGTGGAAGAGAGGCCCGAATACGGTCAGCCCCGGCTCCGTCGCTCTCGGAGCCGGGGCTGACCCTGCATCGCGTACGGCGAGGCGTCCCCACCCCGCGCCGTACACGAAGTACGGGAAGTACCCCGAAGTGATCGCAGTGATCGCAGTACCCGAAGTACCGGGCGTACCCGGTGTACGGGCCGTCAGTGGGCCATCACGGGGATCTTCGCCTCATCCTCGGCACCCTCGCCGGAGGCCGGACCGACTTCCGGCTTGCCGGTGTTGATGAAGGTGAAGGCGATGGTCGCGGCGAGCACGAGGATGCCGACGGCGAACCAGATCGCGTTGGTGTACCCGTGCACCTGGCCCTCCAGCTGGACCAGCTGCTGCTGGGCCTGGGAACCGGCACCGCCGATGTGGTCCTTGATGTACGCGGTCGTCGCGGAGGCGGCGATGGTGTTCAGCAGGGCCGTACCAATCGCGCCGCCCACCTGCTGCGAGGTGTTGACCATCGCGGAGGCGACACCGGAGTCACGCGGCTCGACACCGTGCGTGGACAGGGAGAGGGCGGGCATGAACGCCGTACCCATGCCGAGACCGAGCAGCACCAGCCCCGGCAGGATGACACTGGCGTACGAGGTGCCGATCTCCAGCCGGGTGAGGATGAGCATGCCGGTCGCGGCGACCAGGAAGCCCGGAGCCATCAGCAGGCGCGGGGGAACCCGGGTCAGCAGGCGGGTGCCGATCTGCGTGGAGCCCACCATCAGGCCGCCGATCAACGGCAGGAAGGCGAGGCCGGTCTTGACCGGCGAGTAACCCAGCACGAGCTGCAGGTAGTAGGTCAGGAAGAGGAACAGGCCGAACAACGCGATGATCGCGAGGCCCAGGGAGAGGTAGACGCCTCCGCGGTTGCGCTCGGTGATGACGCGCAGCGGCAGCAGCGGGGCCTTGACCTTGGACTCGACGAGGACGAACGCGGCGAGCAGCACGACCGACGCGACGAACAGGCCGACGGTCGTGGAGTCGCCCCAGCCGTCGGACTCGGCGCGGGTGAAGGCGTAGACCAGCGTGACCAGACCGAGGATGGACAGGACGACGCCCGGGAGGTCGAGCGGCGAACGGTTGCGGCTGCCGGACGGTTCACGGATGACCAAGTACGCGCCCGCGGCCGCGATGACCGCGAACGGGATGTTGACGAAGAACGTCCAGCGCCAGTCGAGGTACTCGGTGAGCAGGCCGCCGAGGATGAAGCCCACGGCGCCGCCGCCACCGGCGATCGCACCGTAGATGCCGAACGCCTTGGCGCGCTCCTTGGGCTCCGTGAACATCACGGCGAGCAGGGAGAGCGCGGCGGGCGCGAGCAGCGCGCCGAAGGCACCCTGCAGGGCGCGGGCACCGAGCATCGTCGCCTCGTTCGTGGCCGCGCCGCCGAGGGCGGACGCGGCGGCGAAGCCGATCAGACCGGCGACGAAGGTGCGCTTGCGGCCCCACTTGTCCGCGATACGGCCGCCGAAGAGCAGCAGACCACCGAAGGCCAGGGCGTACGCCGTGATGACCCACTGGCGGTTGCCGTCGGATATGCCCAGGTCCTGCTGGGCGGAGGGCAGCGCGATGTTCACGATGGTCGCGTCGAGCACGACCATCAGCTGGGCGAGCGCGATGAATGTCAGCGCTTTCCAGCGGTTGGAATGGGAGTCGGCTGCCGCCTTGGCGGTGGCCTGAACTGTTTCAGACATGGGGATACCCACTTCGGGACTTCGGGACTTCGTGGCGAGACATCGAGACAGGGACTGGGACGGCTCGTCATCGTCGACGGCCGAAAGCGTTGTACGAGGTGATTACTGGTTACGACTACTGGCGGGCGCCGAGCGCCGAACCAATCGATATCGATCTGACCGACCGACCGGATCAGTCACGCTCGTCGCATGTCACGACTGCAGATGACGGTGCGCAGGCTGACGGCGGCCATCAGATCGCCGGACTCCACATCGGGGCGCAACTGCCCGGCCTCTCGGGCGCGCCGATCCGCTCGTCCGCAGCCATGTGCACGAAGCCGCTCAGTGCCCGACCATGCCGTCCCCGGCGACGTCCACGGGTACTCGGCTCCACCCACCTCGGGACAGTCCGCAGCCTCCACCGGTATCAGAGCAGTTCACTGTCTGCAGATCTCAGCCGGGAAGCTTGTTGCTCTTGCGGATCTGTCCGTCGAAGACCCCGGCGGGAAGGAATCGGTGCGCGGCGCTGACGAGCCGGGCTTGCCGGCCGGCGGTGTACCGCACCTTCGGCTTGGAGTCGGTGGCGGCCGCGACGATCGCCTTCGCGACGACGGCGGGGTCGTCGCCCTCCTGGTTGACCGCCAGCGCCACCTGGTCGGCGATGCGCCGCTGCTCCGCATAGATCTGCATGGGCATGTCGGGCGCGACGGTGTTCGCCTCGAACGCGGATTTGGTACCGCCCGGCTGGACGACAACGGCCCGGACCCCGTGTTCGCGGATCTCGTGGTCCAGGGATTCGGTGAACCCCTCGAGCGCGTGCTTGGACGCCGAGTAGTTGGCCATGTAGGGCGCAGGGAGGAACCCGAGGACGGACGAGATGTTGATGATGCGCCCGCTTCCCTGGGCGCGCATGTGCGGGAGAACGGCCTTGGTCATGCGCATCACACCGAAGACATTGGTGTTGAAGAGGCGCTCGGCCTGCGCGAGAGAGTTTTCCTCCCACGCGCCCGAGGAGCCGATGCCCGCGTTGTTGACGAGAACGTCGATCCGCCCGAACCGCTCGATCACCTGCTCCACCGCGGCAGCGACCGAATCGTCGCTGCCCACGTCGAGGGCGAGGAACGTCACGCCGTCGCGACGGTCGGCTCCCGACGTCTTCCGGCTCGTTCCCACCGTCTCGAAACCCGCTGCGGCGAGCGCGAGGGCAGCCGCCTTTCCGATACCGGTGGACGCACCTGTCACGAGTGCCACCGGTCGGTTTGTCGAAGTCATCACGAGCTCCCTCGGTTTTAAAGTACGTTCGTATGTCTTACGTTCGTACGACCATACGGGGGTCGTCGGCCGATGGCAAGTGGTCACGCCCGGACGATCCAGGAAAGATCTGAGCAAGGTCCGGAAAGCGCATACCGCCGGCGAGGGAGCGGATCAGCACCCGGTCGCCGGACCACCGGCCCACGAGTGCTCAGTAGCCGTCCCACTTGGGCTCCGCCGCCTGATCCGGCGCGAGTGCGGGATCGGAAGTGGGTGCGGCGAGCATCGGAGCCGGCGGGGGCCAGATTGAAGGCATGGCCGACGTCTTCCACCGTGCGTCATGGGGCTGGGAGGTGCCGCCCGGTCAGCGGATCCGGAGCAGGGCATTGTCCGGGTGTGCGCGGCGTGTACGTACTTCACGGCGATGCTGGGGTGGATGCCGAAGATGCCGAAGATGCGGACGAGGTGGACCGGGTCGGCGGTCGCCTGGGCCTTGTCCAGGATGCGGTCGGCCCGTACCTGCCGTGGCAGCAGCCCGATTTGGTCGAACGCGGCCCGCATCGCGCAGTAGCTGATCTGCGGGGAAGCCGGGTGCCGGTAGGACTGCGAAGTGATGAGCAGGTGCGGGTCGGTGGCCTGGGGCCAGTGGCGGCGGCGCTCGCGCGGCCAGTCGGCCATGAGGGCGGTGCTCAGATCGTCGAGGTGGACAACATGAGTGTGCTCGCCCCGGCGCACCGCCAGGGTCCGGCGGGCGAGGTCGTGGTCGGCCAGGTCGAGCCGGGCGACGACCTCTACGGCGCGCGCATCTGGGTGGGCCGCAGTGGCAGCGCCATCGGGGGCCCTCCGCCTTGCCGGCACCGACAGCATCGCCGCCGCACTTCGGGCCAAAGTGCCTTCGGCGCCTTCGCCCTCCTGGTCGTTCTTGCGGCCGCGTTCACTTGGATCGACGTACCGGGCGAGTTCGCGACTCCCACCCTCCTCGCTCGGCGGCGCTGCCGGTGTGTTGCTGCCACGGGCCCGGTGGCCTCACTGAGGGACATGTCGTCGGGCAGTGTCCGCTACGTTCAGTCGGCCTGTCCGGCTGGACGGCCGGCAAAGTGATCCCCAGCCCAGCGGGAGCGGCCGGAGAGTGGTTCTGGTGTCGCCTGATCGCGTGGGTAAAGCCGGAACGTTCCGGTCCGGTGCCGGTGGTCTGCTGGGATCGGTGGGACGAGTGAACGCAAGCCGTACCAGAGCGACTTGTCCGACGAGCAGTGGGCGTTGATCGAGCCGGTGCTCACGGCCTGGAAGAACCGGCACCGTTGCGTGAGCGGCCACCAGGGCCGCTATCCGATGCGGGAGATCGTGAACTCGATCCTCAACCAGTCCCGGACCGGCTGTCAGTGGGCCCTGAACTCCTGCGCTGCCAAGTGCGGGAGAGGGGTCGGCGGCGCTGGGCGGCCACCGGGGTCCCCGCGGTCTGGTTGGCGCCCCCGGCAGGACTCGAACCTGCGGCCAAGCGCTTAGAAGGCGCCTGCTCTATCCACTGAGCTACGGGGGCCGGTGGTGGCTTGTGTCGTGGTGCCCGGGCGGGGGCTGATCCGTGACATTGCCGGGGACAAGGATAGGGCTCCCCGATCCTTGTCCCTGTTGCTTCGCCTCCGTGGCTCGATGTGGAGGTTCGGTGAAGCGGTCCTGATAATCGCAGGCAGGTACGAATCGTGCACCGCTTTTGGCGCCTCACACCTCGGGTGTTGTGCACTCGTTATGCCTGGGCTTCGCCCTCGTCCCACTCGCCCCTTCCATCCCTTGTGTCCTGTCGGCGCGCAGACATGCTCATATGCTTCAGATATCCCCTAAAATTGGGCATTCTTCGCATGTGGTGACCTTGGACGTACGGCCTCAGCTGCTCGACGCACTCTCTGCCCTGCGCGACCGTGTCGCCGCCGCACGCTTCCCGCTGCCCCTGGCGGGGGCCCCGCGCGCGCGTGCCAACCGCGACGAACTGCTCGCTCAGCTCGACGATTACTTGGTGCCCCGGCTGAGAGAGCCTGAAGCGCCGCTGCTCGCCGTGGTGGGTGGATCCACCGGGGCTGGGAAGTCGACGCTGGTCAACTCCCTTGTGGGACGGCGGGTCAGCGAGGCGGGGGTGTTGCGCCCGACGACGCGGACTCCGGTGCTGGTGTGCAACCCGGAAGACCATCATTGGTTCAGCGGCATGCGGGTGCTGCCCGACCTCACGCGCGTGTGGATGCCCCATCAGGACCCCGGCGACGAGCTACTGCTGCCGGGCGACAACCCCGCGCGCGTGCTGCGGATCGAAACCGCCGACACCCTGC
This sequence comes from Streptomyces sp. NBC_00457, assembly GCF_036014015.1. Lineage (NCBI taxonomy): Bacteria > Bacillati > Actinomycetota > Actinomycetes > Kitasatosporales > Streptomycetaceae > Streptomyces > Streptomyces sp. NBC_00457. Next base: position 7,015,119 of record NZ_CP107905.1, read on the forward strand.
CGCGCGGGCTCGCCCTCCTCGACGCGCCCGACGTCGACTCCCTGGTGGCCGACAACCGGGTCCTCGCCGCGGAGCTGATCTGCGCCGCCGACATCTGGCTCATGGTCACCACGGCGGCCCGGTACGCCGACGCGGTGCCCTGGCACCTGCTGCGCACCGCCAAGGAGTACGACGTCACCCTGGTCACCGTCCTGGACCGGGTGCCCCACCAGGTCGTGTCCGAGGTGTCCCGGCAATACGCGGCGCTGCTCACCAAGGCCGGACTCGGCGACGTACCCCGGTTCACGGTGCCCGAACTGCCCGAGTCCGCCTGGGGCGGCGGGCTGCTGCCGTCCACCGCCGTGGCGCCGCTGCGGACCTGGCTCGTCCAGCAGGCGCAGGATCCGGCCGCCCGACAGCACTCGATGGCCCGTACGGCGTACGGCCTCCTGGAATCACTCCGGTCCCGGATGCCCGAGCTGGCCAGCGCCGCCGCCGCCCAGTACGCCGCCGCCCTGCGGCTCACCGCCGCCGTCGACTCGGCCTACGACAGCGAGTACGCGCGCGTGCGGGGTCGTTTGCAGGCGGGCGCCGTGCTGGCCGGCGACGCCCTGAAGCGGTGGCGTGCCTTCCCGCTCGACTGCTCCGCGGGCGAACTGCTCGATGCCCTTGTGGAGAGCCTTGCCGCCCTCCTGCTGTGCGCCGTCACCGCCGCCGACGAGCGCGTCGACGACGCCTGGCGGCGCGAACCCGCCTCCGGCGCTCCCGGGCTCACCGACCGCGATCCGTCGCTGGAGAGCGCCGAGCACCGGATCGGGATGGCCGTACGACGGTGGCGGCGGGAGCTCGAGGAGTTCGCCGAGGAAGAGGTACGCGACCTCGACCGGAGTGTCGCGCCCGATGCCGAGGTGGTCGCCGCCCTCGCCGCCACCACCCTGCTCGGCGGGCGCCGGGCGCGGTCCGGTGGTGAGGCACTCGCCAACCGGATCGGCCCCCACGGGGCGCTGCGGCTGCGCGACCGGGGCGGACGGCTGCTCGCGGACCACCTGGACCGGGTCATGCACACCGAACGCGAGCGCCGCCTCGCCCCGCTCGACGCACTCGACGTACACCCCGAACCTCAGGCCGAACTCATCGCCGCGCTGTCCGTACTGCAGAAGGAGAGGTGACCGGTGACCGCCATCACTGACCGGGACCACACCGAGCACACCGAACACGCCGAGCGCCCGGAGGGCGTGGCCCCCGAGGACGCGCGCGTCGAAATCGAGCTCCCTGAAGAGCGCGATTCCAGAAACAGCATCCCTGGGGACAGACCGAGCAGGGAGAGCACGTCCGGAGACCTCGGGGAGGGTTCTGACGGGGAGAGTGCGTCCATGGGCAGCGGGTTCTTTGATGCAGAAGCAGAAGGCGACCTCGACGAGCACGCGCGCGTGGGGGACGGGAGCGGCGGATTCGGGCGTACGGAGGAGGCCGGGCGCGGAGAGTCCGGGCGTGGGGAGACCGGGCGTGGCGAGACCGGGGCTGCCGGGCCCACGGAGGCCGGGCGGGATGACTCCGGCCGCGCTGACTCCGGGCATGGTGAATCCGGTCGTACGGAGTCCGGTCGTACGGAGTGCGGTCGTACCGAATCCGGTCGTACCGAATCCGGTCGTACCGAATCCGGTCGTACCGAATCCGGTCGTACCGAATCCGGCCCTGCGGAGTCCGGCGGTACCGAATCCGTCAGCCCCTGGGACGACGGGCTGATCGCACGGCGGGTCGACGAGACCGCTGCCCCTGAGCCGGTCGCCATCGTGGAGAGCAGGCGTCCCGGACCGCAGACCGTGGCGCCGCTGGCGTACGACGGGCCGCTGCGGTCGCGGCTGGACGCGCTGCGCGAACTGGTGGGGCTGTCCCGGACGCGGCTCGACAGCAAGACGCTGGCCGAGGCAGGGCGCGTCCTCGACGAGGCGGCGGCGCGGCGCAGGCTCTCCGGGCAGCACACCGTCGTGGCGATCGCGGGCGCCACCGGCAGCGGAAAGTCGCAGCTGTTCAACGTGCTCGCCGGAGTGAACATCTCGGAGACCGGGGTGCGTCGGCCCACCACCGCCGCCCCCATCGCGTGCAGCTGGAGCGACGGCGCCTCGTCCCTCATCGACCGGCTCGGCATTCCGGGACGGCTGCGGCGGCGCCCGGTGCAGAACCCGGACACGGAGGCCGAGCTGCGCGGGCTCGTCCTGGTCGACCTGCCCGACCACGACTCGGCCGCCGTACAGCACCGCGAGCAGGTGGAGCGGGTCCTGGCGCTCGTCGACGCGGTCATCTGGGTGGTCGATCCCGAGAAGTACGCCGACGCCGTGCTGCATGAGCGCTATCTGCGGCCGATGGCGGGACATGCGGAGATCATGTTCGTGGTCCTCAACCAGATCGACCGGCTTCCCGGGGAGGCCACCGACCAGGTCCTCGACGACCTGCGGCGGCTGCTCGACGAGGACGGCATCGCCCTGGGGGAGTACGGCGAGCCGGGCGCGACCGTGCTCGCGCTGTCCGCGCTCACCGGGGACGGGGTCGGGGAACTGCGGGAGGCGCTCGGCGAGTTCGTGGCGGAACGCGGGGCAGCGGCACGTCGGATCGCGGCCGACGTGGACGCCGCGGCCTGGCGGCTGCGGCCCGTCTACGCCACGGGGCGGCGCAGCGGGCTCAGCGAGGACGCACGGGAGGAGTTTTCCGCGCGACTCGCGGACGCGGTGGGCGCGACCGCCGCCGGTGAAGCCGCCGAACGCGCGTGGCTGCGCAACGCGGGTCGCGCGTGCGGCACGCCCTGGCTGCGGCTGTGGGGGTGGTTCAACGACCGGCGCGAACCGCCCACCGGGCGCCTGTCGTCGCGTACGCACAACGACGAGGAGGTCACGGCCCGGCAGCGTGTCGAGCAGGCCGTGCGGGCGGTGTCCGACCGCGCCTCGGCGGGGCTGCCCGCGCCCTGGGCGCAGGCGGTGCGGGAGGCGGCCGTACGGGGGGCTCAGGGGCTGCCCGAGGCGCTGGACGAGCTGGCCGCGCGGGCCGGACTGCCTCCGGGGCGACCGCCGCGGCCGGGCTGGTGGCCGGTGGCTGTGCTGGCGCAGGCCGCCATGACGATCCTTCAGGTCGTCGGCGGGGTCTGGCTGACGGGACAGATCTTTCAGGTCATGGCGCCGAACCTGGGCGTGCCGGTGCTGCTGATGGTGGCGGGCATCGTGGGCGGTCCGCTCGTCGAATGGAGTTGCAAGCTCGCGGCGCGGGGACCGGCACGGCGGTACGGGCTGGAGGCGGAGCGGCGATTGCGCGAGGCCGCTGCCGGGTGCGGGCGGGCGCGTGTGCTGGATCCGGTGGCGGCGGAACTGCTGCGATATCGGGAGGTGCGGGAGCAGTACGGCAGGGTGCTGGGGGCGGAGGCCGTGGTGAGGTGAGGGGCGCGGAGACCGTGGTGAGGCGAGGGCGCGGGGCCGTGTTGAGGTGAGGGCGCGGGGGCTCGGGCGCCCGTTCGGGTGACGGAGTTTTCCACAGGCGGTCGGTGGTCCACAGCGCTCAGCGGGCTCGGCCCGGCGGAGGCAGTCTGGCTCTGCGGCGATCGCGGCGGACGCGGTGGTCGCGGACGCGGCGACGTACCTGGTGTACCGGGTCGTCGCGGCAGACGCAGCCGTACGGGACGGGCCCGTCGGCGTATCCGCCCGGGGTGAACCGCTCGGGGCGAGGGAGGGGTCGTGATGAACGAGACGATGGTCTGCGCGGTGGGAAACGTGGCGACGCAGCCGGTGTACCGGGAGCTGGCGTCGGGCGGTTCGGCGAGGTTCCGGCTGGCGGTGACCGCGCGGTATTTGGACCGCGAGAAGAACACCTGGACCGACGGGCACACCAACTTCTTCACGGTGTGGGCCAATCGGCAACTGGCCACGAATGTGGCGTCGTCGCTGTCGGTGGGCGACCCGGTCATCGTGCAGGGCAGGCTGAAGGTGCGTTCGGACGTACGTGAGGGACAGAGCTGGACGTCGGCCGACATCGACGCGGTCGCGATCGGGCACGACCTCTCACGGGGGACATCGGTCTTCCGGCGCCCGAACAAGCCGGACATGGGGGCGGCCGGGGCGGCACCCGTGCAGTCGGAGCCCAGTTGGGAGACGCCGCCCGGGGACAGGGTCGGCGCAGAAGCTCAACGGGAGCCGGAACCCGTGGCGGTGACGTGATGTCACCTTCGCCCTGAGCCGACTGAACTACGGCTTATCGGCGAATGCGCACCGCACCACCGCGGTGGATTTGTCGGTAAGCCCTGCTCACAAGCGGTCTTGGCGATAACGATTCCGAGTCGGATCGGCTGTCCGACGTTATCCCCGGGAGGCGTGGTGCGCCACGTCCCTAGGATGCGGGACGTAGCTCTCGGGGCTTCTGATGCTGCTGGTGGGACCGCACCCCCCACGTCAACGGGTCCTGCTCGAAGGGGAATTCTGTGTTTTCTTCGTTCTCTGCGCCGTCCGCGCGCGGGCGAGGGGCAGTCCGCCTCGCCGTGGCGACGTCGGTGTCCGGGCTCGCGGCCGTCACCGCTGTGATGGCAGGGGCCGGCACGGCCGTCGCGGACGGGACGGCGCAGAACCAGGGCGGTGCGACCGCGACCATAGGCGGCCTGAAGACGTACGGCGCGGCCGTGATCCACGACGCGGCCGGGGACCAGGAGCTGTCGGCCGGCCTGTTCGAGATGTCCGTCGAGGGCGGCGGCATGCTGCAGACGTACTGCGTCGACATCCGCAACCCCACACAGAAGGACGCCAAGTACCACGAGACGCCCTGGAGCGGTACGTCCCTGGGCGTCAACAAGGACGCGGGCAAGATCCGCTGGATCCTGCAGAACTCCTACCCGCAGGTGAACGACCTCGCGGCGCTCGCCACCAAGGCCGGCGTCAAGGGCGGCCTCACCGAGCAGGACGCGGCGGCCGGCACCCAGGTGGCCATCTGGCGCCACTCGGACGACGTGGACGTCGATGCCGTCGACCCGCAGGCCGAGAAGCTCGCGGACTACCTCGAGAAGAACGCCCGCGACGTGGCGGAGCCGAAGGCGTCGCTGACCCTGGACCCGCCCGCGGTCTCCGGCCGCTCCGGCGAGCGGCTCGGCCCGGTGACGGTGCACACCAACGCGGAATCCGTGACGGTGACACCGCCTGCCGACTCCGCCACGAGCGGGGTGACGATCGTCGACGGGGACGGCAAGGCCGTCACCTCCGCCGCCGACGGCAGCCAGGTGTTCTTCGAGGTCCCCGAGGACGCCGCAGCCGGATCGGCCGAGCTGACCGTGCAGGCCTCGACCACCGTGCCGGTCGGCCGCGCCTTCGCCTCCGAGAGCCGCAGCCAGACGCAGATCCTGGCCGGCTCCAGCGAGTCCACGGTCTCGGCGACGGCGAGCGCGACCTGGGCGGAGCAGGGCCCGATACCCGCACTGTCCGCGGTGAAGAACTGCGCCGCGGGCGGCGTGGACCTCACCGCGGCCAACAAGGGCGACCAGGACTTCACCTTCAAGCTGATGGGCATCGAGCACACCATCGCCGCCGGCGAGTCCCGGACGGTGACGATCCCCCTGCAGGAGGACCAGGCGTACGACTTCACCATCGAGGCGCCGGGCGGCTTCCAGAAGCGGTTCACCGGCGTCCTCGACTGCCGGACAAAGGGCAGCGACACCGGCGACTCGACCCAGATCCTCACCGAGCCGAGCCCCGCCACGGTCGGCGGCACCACCCCCGACACCAACCTCGCCGAAACCGGCAGCTCCGGTGCGACCCCCGTAATCGGCGGCACCGCCATCGCCCTCGTCGTGATCGGCGGCGGCGTCCTGGTCCTCGTACGGAACAAGAAGACGCCTGGACAGGGCTGAGCGGCACGGATGCTTGACAACTCGATAGCGAATCCCCAGGTCAGAGCCCCCCGGCCATACCCGTTTCCCCCGAGGGGTGGCGGTCGGGCAAGATGGGGTGTATCTGCCCACTGCCAGAATTCAAGCTGCCGGACGGTTTCTCTTGGCTGAGTACATCTACACCATGCGCAAGACGCGTAAGGCGCACGGCGACAAGGTGATCCTTGACGACGTGACGCTGAGCTTCCTGCCCGGCGCGAAGATCGGTGTGGTCGGTCCGAACGGTGCCGGTAAGTCCACCGTTCTCAAGATCATGGCCGGACTGGAGCAGCCGTCGAACGGCGATGCCTTCCTGTCGCCCGGCTACTCCGTCGGCATGCTCCTCCAGGAGCCGCCGCTGGACGAGTCCAAGACGGTCCTGGAGAACGTGCAGGACGGCGCCGCCGAGATCATGGGCAAGCTCAAGCGTTTCAACGAGGTCGCCGAGCTCATGGCGACCGACTACTCGGACGCGCTCATGGAGGAAATGGGCAAGCTCCAGGACGACCTGGACCACGCCAACGCGTGGGACCTGGACACGCAGCTGGAGCAGGCCATGGACGCCCTGGGCTGCCCGCCCGGCGACTGGCCCGTCACCAACCTCTCCGGTGGTGAGCGGCGTCGTGTGGCGCTGTGCAAGCTGCTGCTCGAGGCCCCCGACCTGCTGCTGCTCGACGAGCCCACCAACCACCTGGACGCCGAGTCCGTGCAGTGGCTGGAGCAGCACCTCGCGAAGTACGCGGGCACCGTCGTCGCCGTGACCCACGACAGGTACTTCCTCGACAACGTCGCCGAGTGGATCCTCGAGCTGGACCGCGGCCGCGCCCACCCGTACGAGGGCAACTACTCCACGTACCTCGACAAGAAGGCCTCCCGCCTCAAGGTCGAGGGTCAGAAGGACGCCAAGCGGGCCAAGCGGCTCAAGGAAGAGCTCGAGTGGGTGCGCTCCAACGCCAAGGGGCGTCAGGCCAAGTCCAAGGCGCGGCTCACCCGTTACGAGGAGATGGCCGCCGAGGCGGACAAGATGCGGAAGCTGGACTTCGAGGAGATCCAGATCCCGCCGGGCCCGCGTCTGGGCAATGTCGTGGTCGAGGTCAACAACCTCTCCAAGGCGTTCGGTGAGAAGGTCCTCATCGACGACCTGTCCTTCACCCTGCCGCGCAACGGCATCGTCGGGATCATCGGGCCCAACGGCGCCGGCAAGACCACGCTCTTCAAGATGATCCAGGGTCTGGAGGATCCGGACTCCGGCAGCATCAAGGTCGGCGACACCGTCAAGATCTCGTACGTCGACCAGAGCCGCGAGAACATCGACCCGCAGAAGTCGCTGTGGGCCGTCGTGAGTGACGAGCTCGACTACATCAATGTGGGCCAGGTGGAGATGCCCTCGCGGGCGTACGTCTCCGCGTTCGGCTTCAAGGGTCCCGACCAGCAGAAGCCGGCCGGCGTCCTCTCCGGCGGTGAGCGCAACCGGCTGAACCTCGCGCTCACCCTCAAGCAGGGCGGCAACCTGCTGCTCCTCGACGAGCCGACGAACGACCTCGACGTCGAGACCCTGTCCAGCCTCGAGAACGCGCTGCTCGAGTTCCCGGGCGCGGCCGTGGTCGTCTCCCACGACCGGTGGTTCCTGGACCGGGTCGCCACGCACATCCTCGCCTACGAGGGTGACTCCAAGTGGTTCTGGTTCGAGGGCAACTTCGAGTCGTACGAGAAGAACAAGATCGAGCGGCTCGGCCCGGACGCCGCCCGTCCGCACCGCGCCACCTACAAGAAGCTGACCCGGGGCTGATCTTGCGGCACATCTACCGCTGCCCACTGCGCTGGGCGGACATGGACGCGTACGGCCACATCAACAACGTGGTCTTCCTCCGCTATCTGGAGGAGGCGCGTATCGACTTCCTGTTCCGCCCGGAGAAGGACTTCAAGCAGGGGTCGGTGGTGGCACGCCATGAGATCGACTACAAGCGGCAGCTCGTCCACCGGCACACGCCCGTGGACATCGAGCTGTGGATCACCCAGATCAGGGCGGCTTCCTTCACCATCACCTACGAGGTCAAGGACCCGGACCAGGTCTATGTCCGGGCCTCGACGGTGATAGTGCCGTTCGACTTCGAGGCGCAGCGTCCCCGTCGGCTCACGGCGGAGGAACGGGAATTCCTCGCGGAGTACAGGGATGACGACGAGGAGGAGGCCGTCGCCGCATGACGGTGCTCCACCTCGCCGACGAGGGGGAGGCGGCGGACCTCGCGGCCTTCCTCTCCCGGCTGCTCCACTACGACCGTGGAGCCGCGGTGCGCCTGCAGGCGGCCGGCACCGCGCTCGCCGTCTTCGGGCGGCCGCCGTCCTTCGAGGTGCTGGCGATCCGTGCGGTACGGCTCGCCAAGCCGTACGAGAACGGGCTCGACGTCACGCTGGACGTGACCGTCTCCGCGGGTGAGCTGCTGGAGGCCTTGGACGAGCCGGCGGCCACCGCTGCCGTCCCGGCCGAGGTCACCGGGCCCCCGTGGGCCGGGGTGCTGCCGCCGCGTCGCGGGTGGCGGCCCGAGCCGGGCCTGCCGGCACCGGACGCCCTGCGGGCCATGGTCCGGGCGGGGGTCGCCGAATTCCGGTCCCGTACGCAGGAGTTGACGCCGGAGGAGCGTACGCGGGCCGCACTCGACCGGATCGGGCGGGAGATCTGGTCCCGGTCGGTCGGGGACACGCATCTGCCGGTGCGGGCCGTGCACGCGGCCCAGTCACTGGGCTTTCTTCGCGTACGACAGGACACGCACGCGTCCGACGAGCCGCAGCTCGCGCTGTTCTCGTCGGGCGCCTGGCTCAGGCTGCGCACGCCGTACGGGTCGATCGCCGTACGCAGGGCGGGGCTTGGGGCGTTGGACGTCAGCGTGTCCCGCTGAGCGCGCCAGCGCTCCGCTGGAAGGCCGGTGCGTCGGCTGCTGGTTCGTTGTGGCTGGTCGCGCAGTTCCCCGCGCCCCTGCGGGGCGCAGACACCGGAGGCGGTCAGCCCGGTGTGTTCACCATCGACGCCGCCGCGTAGGTCAGGTAGTTCCACAGGGTGCGCTCGTGTTCCTCGGAGAGGCCGAGGTCGTCGACGGCGTCGCGCATGTGCTTCAGCCAGGCGTCGTGGGCCGCGCGGTCGACGGTGAAGGGGACGTGGCGCATGCGCAGACGCGGGTGGCCGCGGTTGTCGCTGTATGTCGTCGGGCCGCCCCAGTACTGGATCAGGAAGAGGGTGAGGCGCTCCTCGGCCGGGCCCAGGTCCTCCTCGGGGTACATCGGCCGCAGGATCGGGTCCTCGGCGACTCCCTCGTAGAAACGGTGGACCAGTCGGCGGAAGGTCTCCTCCCCGCCGACCTGCTCGTAGAAGGTCTGCTCCTGAAGCGTGCCGCGCCGAATCTCTTTCACATCACCCATGGTCTCAGACGGGGAGGACCAGGACTCAAGGCTTAGGACCACCGTCCCGACTGGTGGATCCCCATCCGTGCTGACTGGTCGATTCCGGTTCGACCGGTATGGGTGCTCGCCTCTCGGGCCGTCCCGCAGGAAAGTGGACGTATGGGTGCGCACGCTCTCGACAACGGACTCGACGACCTCGCCGCGTCGGCGCGGGCCGCGCTGGTGCGCGAGATCGAGCTGAGCGGGGCCTGGGCGGGGGATCCGGTGTGGCGGGAGGCGTTCGAGGCGGTGCCGCGTCACCTCTTCGTGCCGTACTACTACGTCGGCGTCGTCGGCGGCTATGAACGCCGGTGGGGTGAGAGCCCCGACCCGCGTACGCGCGAACGCTGGATGCGCGGGGCGTACGCCGATGCCCCGCTGGCCACCCGGCTGCGCGACGGCGAGCTGGTCTCCTCCAGCAGCCAGCCCTCGCTCATGGCGATCATGCTGGTGGAACTGCGGGTGGAGGACGGCAACCGGGTCCTGGAGATCGGCGCGGGCACCGGCTACAACGCCGCCCTGCTGGCCCACCGGCTCGGCGACGACAACCTGGTCACCACGGTCGACCTGGAACCGGAGATCACCGAGTCGGCCCGCCGGCACCTGGCCGCCGCCGGCTACCACCCGGCCGTCGTCACCGGCGACGGAGCGCGCGGGGTGCCGGAACGCGCCCCCTTCGACCGGGTCATCGCGACCTGCACCCTGACCTCGATCCCGTGCGCCTGGCTCGCCCAGTGCAATCCCGGCGCCCGCATCCTGACACCGCTGGCCACCGGCCTGATCGCGCTGGAGGTGCGGGACGCCGGGCACGCCGAGGGGCGGTTCCTGCACACGCCCGCCTACTTCGTGCCGCTGCGCGGATCGGCCAGGCCCGACGCGGAACCGGCGCACCTCGGCGGCGTACCGCGCCGGGCCCGGGAGCACGAGCTGTTCCGCTTCCTGCTGGCGCTGAGCCGCGGCAGCCTCGAACCGCAGGAGGCGTACGCACTGTGGGAGCGCGAGGGGCAGCCGCAGCGGGAGCGTTACGGGGTGACGGTCAGCGGCGAGCACGAGTGGGCCTGGCTGGACGACCCGGAGGGGCCGTACGCCTGGCCCCTCCCGAACGACCGGCCACGCCTGCTGACCGAGTGAGCGAAGTCACCGAGTGAGCGGAAGCCACCGAGTGAGCGGAAGCCGCTAACCCCGGCGGATCGTGATCGTCGTCCACGCGCCCACGTGGACCCGGTCCCCGTCCTGCAGCGGTACCGGCACGAAGGGCTGGATGGGCTCTTCGGCGCCGTTCACCGTCGTGCCGTTCGTCGAGTTCTGGTCGACGACCGCCCAGCTGCCGTCCGGCTGCTGGACCAGCACCGCGTGCTGGTGCGAGACGCCCGGGTCCTCCGGCGGCACCGAGAGGTCGATGTCGGGGGTGTCGCCGGTGGAATGGCGGCGGCGGCCGATGGTGACCTGGTTGCCGGTGAGCGCGCGCTGCTGCTCGGGCGAGTACGCGGGCAGGTTGAGGCCCGCGGCCTCGGGGCCGGAGCGCTGCATCATCGCCATGAAGTAGTCACGGTCCGGACCGATGGTCGCCAGCCAGGTCGTCGGCTGCTGCTGGTACGCCGGGCCGGGCGGGGGCGGGGCCTGGGTCGAGCCTTGCTGCGGGTAGCCGTAGCCGCCCTGACCGGGGCCAGGACCGCCAGGGCCGCCGGGCGCGGTCGAGCCGGGCGGGGAGAGCAGCCAGTCGTCCTCACCGCCGCCGAAGGACTGACCGCCGGGCTGCTGCGGCCTGTTCGTCTCCTGCGGGAACGCGGGCGGGGCGGGCGGACCGGACTGCTGGAATGCCTGCGCGGGATGCCCCGGACCACCGGGTCCACCGGGACCACCCATACCACCGGGGCCGTTGGGGCCACCGGGACCCATGGGACCACCAGGACCGTTGGGTCCACCAGGACCGCCACGACCACCGGGGTTCGGCCCGGGCGGCGGACCCTGCCGCGACGGATCGCCACCGAAGCCGGACGGACCACCGGGACCCGACGGACCACCGGGACCGGGTTGGCCGCCGTGACCGCCGGACGGACCACCAGGACCGGGCTGGCCGCCGTGACCGGGCTGACCGCCATGACCACCGTGCGGACCGGGCGGACCCATAGGGCCAGGCGGACCAGGCGGGCCGCCCTGCCCCGACGGGTCCGTGCCGAACGGTGGGAGCGGCTCGGCAGGCCGGTTCATCTGGGACGGACGCGAGCTCTGGTAGTCGTACGACTCACCGCCGCCGTACGACGGACCGGGCGGCGGCTGTTGCTGGAAGCGCACGGCCGGGCCGGGCCCCTGCGGGCGCGGGGCCGCGGGGGTGTACGAGGTCGCCGTGTTCGTCAGGAAGTTCCACCGGCACTCCTCGCAGAACGGCGCTCCGCCCTCACGCGGCGTGCGGCACTGCGGGCAGAGTTCCGGCTCGGGGTCCGGCACGGCGGACAGATGCGGGCGCCCGCCGGGGTGGGCGCCGGGCGGCGGGGCCTGGGCCGGGCCGGGCTGCGGGTAGCCGTACCCGGCGGCCGGGGGCGGGGGTACGGCACCGGCCATGCGGTGACCGCAGACCTCGCACCAGTCGTCGGAACCCGACTGGTGTCCGTTCGGGCAGGTCGGCATGTCGGCGCTTCCCCCTCTCCTTTCCGGCCGCGACGACCGGATTTCTCCAACCCCAAGGGGTCAGGCTCGCGTCTGTCTCAGGTCACTTCTTTACACGAACAGTCTTTGTGGACCGGGTCTCGAGGGTCATCTCATCGGCCTCCGCGACCTTCGCCTTCAGTCGCACAGTACCTGTCGCGGCGTCGACAACGTCCACCACCTTCGCAAGGAGTTTCGCGGTATCCGCATTTCCGGAGTCGCTGGCGAGCTGAACGGCGCGGCCCAGTTTGGCCGTTGCTCCATCGATATCGCCCGCTTTGCGAAGGTCGAGCCCTTGTTGAATGGCTTGCGCCAGTTCGGCCTGGCCGGTGTAGTGGGCGACTTGGGGGTTGATCGACGTCGAGGCGACCATGTCGTCGGTCCACACGGCCCGTACGAGGCCCTGGGCGCCCAGGTTCTGGGCCGTGCCGTCGGGCTGCGGGATCACCAGCGAGACGCGGGCGGCGAGCATCTCCTGGCCGATGTTGGCGGCCGGGACCTCGACGCAGACGTGGTAGTCACGGGACTCGTCACCCCAGGAGCCGGTGGGGTAGTCCCCGGCGCGCGGGCCGGACTCGGTGCGGCGCTCGGTCAAATCCTCGACCGTGGGCGCGACTTGCTTGACGAATTTCACGGTGGTGCCCACCGGCGTCCACAGCCGCAGGGCGACGTCCGCGACCTCCTTGCCCATGGCCGTCTCCATCATCTGCGTGAAGTCGGCGGCGAGACCGGCCGGGTCGGCGACGATGTCGGCGCTGCCGAGCAGGGTGGAGGCGATTCCTGTGACTTCTTTCACTTCCCAGTCGGTGCCCACGCCGCGGGCGTCACAGGTGAAGCGTCCGGCGCAGGAGTCGAGCGCGGCCTTCAGAGCCTCGGACGACTCGTGCTCGTTGCGGCCGTCGGTGAGCAGGATGCCGTGCCGGATGGAGACGTCCGCGGACGACAGCAGGCCGTCGGCGAGGCGCAGCCAGGTCCCGATGGCCGTACCGCCGCCCGCGCTGAGCTTGCGCAGCGCCTGCTTGGCCTGGTCGCGGGTGGTGGCGTCGGCGATCGCGAGGCGCCCGCCGCCCGGGTAGACCTCCTTGGCGACATGTGTGCCGCCGATCACCGCGAAGTGCACGCCGTCGCGCAGGGTGTCGATCGCGGCGGACGTGGCGTCCCGGGCGTTGCGCATCTTGGTCGGTGGGTAGTCCATCGAGCCGGAGCAGTCGACCATGATGGCCACCGCCGCGTCCGGGCCCTGGCCCGGAGCGTAGAGGTGGGGTGCGGCGACCGCGCTTCCGATCGTGCCGCCACCGGTCGCGGTCACGGTGACGATCGCGTTGACCTCGCGAGCGCCCTCCGGCAGGTACTCGTTCTGATAGACGTCCACCGAGAACTGCGGCACGTTCGACTTCGAGAAATTGGCCATGCCTTCTCTGCTCCCCCTTGAAGATCTCCTGAAGATCCCCTCGAAAACCCCACAGGAGCGGGGTGATGACTGTGTCCGGACTGGTCCCCTCCAGTCCGTTTCGTGCGGTGGCCTCAGGCCGATCCTGCCCCCTGCGGCGGGGCCGGGAACGGCACGACGGCCACTGTTACGTTGTCGTGGCCCCCGCCGTCGAGCGCGTGACCGACGAGGACCTGGGCGCTGTGCAGGGGGCGCACGGCGGCGTCGAGGGGGACGACCTCGGCCATCTCCTCGGCCGCCTCGGCGTAGTTCCACAGCCCGTCGGTGCACACCACCACTACACCCGGACGGTCCGGCTTGAAGGAAGCGGTGTGCGGCTCCAGTTCGTAGGCGTCGGCGCCGAGCCAGCCGGTGATCGCGTGGGCGCGCTCGTCGGCGTACGCCTCGGCCTCGCTCATCAGGCCCGCGGAGACCATCTGCGCGGCCCAGGAGTCGTCCTCGGTGAGCCGGGCCGGGTGGGAGCTGCGGTCCACCGGTACCCAGTAGGCGCGGCTGTCGCCGACCCAGCCGACGACCAGCAGTCCGGCGGTCACGATCGCGCCGACGAGGGTGCAGGCGGGGGCGTTCTGGTGCGGGGCGTGTTCGCGGGCCGTGGCGGGTTCGCCGGCCAGGGAGTTGACGGCGCGTGAGGCGGCGACGATCGCCTCGTGCATCGCCTGCTGCGGGTGCGTGCCGCGCGGCAGGGCGGCCAGCAGCGACTCGCTCGCGGCCCGGGAGGCGGCGAGGGAGGCGTCGTCCGGGCGGGTCGCGGAGGAGACGCCGTCGCAGACGATCGCCACGGTCGCGGGGGCGCCGTCGGGCAGCGCGGTGCAGCCGAGGGCGAACGCGTCCTCGTTGCGGTGGTGGCGCAGGCCGCGGTCGCTGACGGCGGCGACCGGGCCGGTCTCCTGCTCCATGTGGTCGCGCTCGCGGGGCTGGGCGTGCCCGCAGTTCTCGCAGTAGCCGTCGTTGTCGACGCGGCCGGAACGACAGGCGACGCACACGGTGGTGCCCTCCGGCGGGGACGTCAGGTCGGCGATGCGCGGGTCGGGCGCCTGGAGCGGGTACTCGTCGGGCTCCGGCGGGCGGTCGAAGCGGACACCGGAGGCGGGGGACACGGGGGAGCCCACCGGTGCCTGCGCGGGGATCGCGTGGCCGTCCGGGTCCGTGGCCGGGAGATCGGCCGGCAGATGCGCGGCGGCGGGCCGGCCGGGGGCGACGGGCCAGTCCACATCGGCGGCACCGGCCGGCGGGGGCGGTGCCGAGCCGTTCATGGTGATCGTCGGTTGGTCCTCCGGTCGTGCGGGGACGGCGGACAGGTCGTATCCGCACGCACCGCAGAAACGGTCACCCGACTCGAGGGGTTCCTCGCAGCTCGGGCACCGGGACAGGGCGGTCTGCTGGGGCATCTGCGACATCAACTACACCCACGTCCGGGGGCGGTAACGATTGGCACGTTCCACCAGATCGATTCTCTCCTCGCCGCCCCGTGCGAGCCGGGCCAGCGTGCGGTACGAACGCTCCAGGCCGAAACGCAGTCCCCGCTCGTCCAGTCCGCTGCCGAGCAGCACCCGTCCCCCGGCGGCGGGGGGTACGGAACCCTGGCCACCGGAGAGTATCCAGTCCAGCGCACTGCCGAGCACCTCCGCCGACAACTGCTCGCGTCGCGCGGGGTCCAGACCATACGCCTCCAGGGCCTCGACCTGCCCGGCGGCAGCGGTCAGGTCCTCCAGGAAGGGTACGTCGCCGGCGGCGGCCGTGCGCTGACGCAGCCGCGCCCGTACGGCGGCCACGCGCGCGGCCGTGTAATGGATGGACGACTCGGGAACCGACTCCAGCGTCTGTACGGCACTCCGGCGATCGCCCGTCGCGAGCCGGACGCGGGCCAGGCCGAACGCTGCGGACACGAAGCTCGGGTCGGTCGACCACACCAGGCGGTAGTACTCGGCGGCGTTGTCGAGCTGGCCCAGCACCTCCGCGCACAGGCCGAGCGCCAGCTTGGGCGCGGGCTCGCCGGGAAAGGCGTCGTAGATCGCGTCGAAGGAGAGCGCGGCGTTCTCGTGATCGCCCGTCACCAGTGCGGCGACGCCTCGATACCAGACGACCCGCCAGTCGTCCGGGTGGTCGGCCTCCAAGCGTGCCAGGGTCTCCAGCGCGGTGCCGGAGTCGCCGGTCTCCAGCCAGGCCCTGATCTGCCGGAGCCGCGTCTCGGTCGACTCCGACGGCGCCGCCGCGAGCGCACTGATCAACTCACCCGGGGCGGAGGCGATCAGGCCCGCCAGGAACCCGGCGTTCGGGTCGCTCGGGTCGACGTGCGGCACGGGCAGGGCGAGCGCGGCAGCGGGCGCGTTGATGTGTTTGACCAGGTCCTGGGCGCCCTGTCCATTGCCGGATCCGACGGCCGGCAGCTCGGCGGCACCGGTACCGGCCACGCGCCGTCGAGGGGTCACCATGCGTGCCCCCAGCCGCGACACATCCCCCTCCAGCTTGGGGAACAACTCGGTGTCCGTCACCTTCACTTCGGGCCCGAACAGTGTCGACAGCGACGGTCGGGCCGTGCCCGTCTGCAGGGAGACGACCTCGCGCAGGACACCCGTGAGTTGCTCGGTCATCTCCTGCGCGGAGGCGAAGCGGCGGGCCGGGTCCGGGTCGGTGGCGCGGACCAGGAGCCGGTAGAAGGACTCGTACTGCCGGAAGACCTCGATGTTGTCCGGGTCGGGCAGGGAGTCCACGAACACGTTCGTGTAGCCCTGGAAGTCGAAGGTGAGGACGGCGAGCGTACGCGCGACGGTGTACAGGTCGGAGGCGATCGAGGGGCCGACGTCCGCCACCTCCGGCGCCTGATAGCCCACCGTGCCGTAGATGGCCGACTCCTCGTCGTCCATCCTGCGGACCGCGCCCATGTCGATCAGCTTGAGCTGGTCCTCGGTCTGGATGGCGTTGTCGACCTTGAAGTCGCAGTACAGGAGGTTGCGGCTGTGCAGATGGCCCAGGGCCTCCAGCGCCTCGATGCCGTACGCGCACGCCTGCTCCACGGGCAGCGGATCCCGCTTGCCGCCCGGTGTGCGGCGCTCGTTGGCGATCTCCTTCAGCGACTTGCCGCCGACGTACTCCATGACGATGTACCCGTCCAGCGAGCCCGTCCGCTGGTCGAGGTGTTCCACGAAGTTGTAGATCCGCACGATGTTGGCGTGCTCGATCTCCGCGAGGAAGCGCCGCTCGGAGATCGCGGCCTCCATCGCGTCCTGGTCGCCGGTGTCGAGCAGACCCTTCAGCACCACCCACCGGTCCGACACCGCGCGGTCCACCGCGAGGTAGACCCAGCCCAGGCCGCCGTGCGCCAGGCAGCCCACGACCTCGTACTGACCGTGGACGACGTCGCCCGCCTTCAGCTTCGGGACGAAGGAGTACGGGTGACCGCACTTGGTGCAGAAGCCTTCCGTACGGCCGGGTCGCTCGCCGCGCGCCCGGCCGACCGGGGCCCCGCAGTCGGAGCGGGAGCAGAACCGCTTGCGCTCCGGGACCTCCGCCTTCTCCAGGACCATCTCGCGCGGGTCGGGCCGCGGCACGCCCGGCACCTGGACGAGTCCCACGCCGAGCCGGCTGCGACCGCTGGAACCAGTGCCGGAGCCGGAGCTGCGCACCGACACCGAGCGGCCTGTGGAACGGCCCGACAGGGAGCGCGACAGGCGTCCCGACACCGAGCGCCGCGACTTCGACGACTGTGACGACGTACGAGAGCTGGCGCGGGAGCTTGCGCGTGAACTCGCGCTGCCGGACGAGCCCTTGCCGCTGCGGCTGATGCCGGTGGGCGGCGAGCCCACCATGCCGCTCGATGAGACGACCGGGGCGAGACCGCAGGTGTCGCAGTACAGCTCGCCGCCGCCCACGTCCTCGTACGCGCCCTCGCACCCCGGGCGCTGGCACTTCTGCTCTGCCTGACTCATGACGAGTGCTCCCCCCTACGATCCTGCGGCCCGCCCTGCCCCGGGACGCGCGGGCTGCTCAGCAGTTCGGCCGCCAACTGCTGGTAGCGCAGGACGGCCTGTTCGGCGACTCGCAGGTCGCAGGGCGCGCTCCACAGCATCCGCCGCGCCGCGTCGTACCGCTCGATCAGGAACGGGTCCTCCGCGAGGCCGTGCCGGGCGACCTTCGCCTTGTACGCGTCGAGCCGGCCGCGCAGCTCGGCGCGGACCGCCAGCGGCTGGGTGACCGCGGTCAACGACTCGCGGGCCCGCAGCAGTTCGTCCTCCGCCTTCTGCTCCAGGGACTCCAGCAGTGGGGACAGCCGGTGCCACTGGGCATGTCTGCGGTACTCGGCGGCCGTCGCCAGCTGCTCCTGCAGCACGGTCGGCGGGCCGCTGACGACCGGCACCTCCGTGGCCGCGATCTTCGCCAGGACCTCGCCGCGCGCGGTGCGGGCCTCGGCGAGCGTACGGTCCGCGCGGGAGAGCACGTCACGCAGCTTGACCAGGCGCTGCTCGGCATCCTGACGGACGGTCAGTACAGCGTCGATCTCACGGCGTACGTCCTCCAGGGCGCGCGCCTCACGGTCGTAGACCGTGGTGTCCGGGCGGCCACCGCCGGGGGCCGAACTCCCGGGCGTGGGCGTCCAGAACGCCAGCGGGTCGGAGATGACCTGCTCGCGCAGGTTCGTCAGCGTGCGGGTGATGCGCTCCAGGTCGTCGCCTGCCGGGTGCTCGCCGGGGCGTACGCCGACGGAGTGCGCGAGCTTGCGGGTGCGCTGGAGCTCCGCGGCCAGTAAATCGATCCGGGCGGGCAGCGCCGACCAGACCGCGTCGGCGGCGACGACCATGTCCAGGGACGTCGCGTACAGCTCGTTCATCCGGTCGACGAGCGTGACCAGCGTGAACTGCTCGCTGAGCTTGCCCGAGCCGCCGTGCAGGGTCGGCGCGCTCGCCGTGGCGCCGGTGGAGCCCGCGACCGTGACGGCCTCGCCGCGCAGCAGCTCGGTCAGCTCCGCCAGGTCCTCCCGGCTGGACCAGCGGCGCCGGGAGCGGATCTCGCGGGCGGCGCGCAACGCGTCCGTGTACGCGTCGAAGTACGCCCACAGCAGGGTGATCGACGCCTCGGCCGCCGTCCAGCGCTCCTTGGTGACGCCGGTCAGCTGCGCACCTTCGAGGAGTCTGCGGCCCGCGTGGTCCTGCAGGGCGAGGAGCGAGGTCTCGATCGCCTCGTGCTCCGCGCCGAGCCGCGCCAGCGCACGGTCCACCTCGTCCCGGTCCATCACCGGCCCGGGGGGTCCCGTGACGCCCATCGATCACCTCTCGCTGCTCTGTGTGCCTATGTGGTTGACGTTCCTATGTGGCTGACGTGGAGCGGACGTTGACGGTGGTTCAGCTCTTGCGTAGATACTCCGGTGCGGGCGGTTCCGCCTTCGCCGGGTCCTCACCCAGTGTGGCCGACAACCACCTGTCGTACGACGCCTGCCAGCCGTTCGCGGTGTCCTCCCGGTAGTCCACGAGGATCTGGTTGACCCGGCGTACCAGATCGTCGGCGTCCTGCTTCATCGCCACGCCGTAGTACTCGGTGGTGAAGGGGGCGCCCTTCAGCTCGACCGTCGGATCCTGCGCGGCCTGGCTGGCGGCGAGGGCGCCGTCGGTCACCACGGCGTCGGCCTCGCCGAGTTGGAGGCGCACCAGGCAGTCGAGCTGGTTGGGGACGGTGGTGGATATGTCGGCGGAGGAGACCAGCTTCTTCGCCTTCTTGTCCTCGTCCAGCTTGGTGTACGCGGTGGAACCCTCGGCCGTGCAGATCTTCTTGTCGGCGAGCGAGTCGTCGTAGCCGGTGATGGCAGAGGACTTGGGGGCCAGGACCTGCTGGCCGGTCTTGAAGTACGGCGCGGAGAACGCGACGTCCTCAAGGCGGCTACAGTTGATCGTCATCGTGCGGACGATCATGTCGACGCGGCCTTCCTGGATGGCCGGGATGCGCTGGTTGGTGGGGATGGCCTTGAACTGGACCGCGTCCGGGTCGCCGAGGATCTCCTGGGCGATCCGGTGGACCAGGTCGATGTCAAAGCCCTCCAGCTCGGCCGTACCGGCGCTGTTGGGGTTGCGGTAGCCCCAGCGGTAGCTGTTCTGGTCGACGCCGACGATCAGCTTCCGCTTCTCGCCCTCGCGGGCCTTGATGGCGTCGATGGTGGAGCCGTCCGCGCCGGACGGGGACAGGGTCTGCTTCTCCGGGTCGTCGCACTCCTCGGCCCGCGCCTGGCTGCCGTGGGCGACCTCCTGGCCGTCCGTGCCCGTGCCGTCGCCGGCGGACTGGGTCTTCGGCAGCAGCAGCGCGAAGGCCAACGCCAGGGCGCACACGACCGCCATCGCACCGACACCGCCCCAGCCCTTGAGGCCGGCTCGGAGGCGGCGAAGGGAGAACCTCCGTGCATGCATCGTCACGCCCCCTTTCATCGGTACTCCGACAGCCTGCGCCCGATGCCCAGTACCGCGCCAGCGGCACCGAGTACCGCGAGGACGGCGGCGCCCACCGACAGACCGGTCATCGCGTCGAGGCCGTCACCGGCGGCCTGCTTGAACTCGGTCTGCTCGTGCTTGAGTGCCGTGGCGAGGTTCTTGTCGACGTTGTCGAAGCACTCGCCGGTCGCGCCCTTGGCGCCGATCACCTTGTCCAGTGCCTGCTGGTAGTTGCCGTTGTCGTCCTGCGCGCGGGCGGCGGTGTGGCGCTTGTGCCACTCCTCCATGTTGCCCACGGCCGCCGTGACCGGCTGCTCGCCGGAGTTGTCGTCGGCGAGATCCTCGGCCGCGGTCAGGCCCTTGGCGAGGGTCTTCATGTCCTTCTGGAAGGTGTCGTCGAACTTGTCGAGGGTCTTGCCGTCCGAGGTGGTGACCGTCTCGGCGCCGCGGGCCACCAGCGTCAGGTTCTCGTTGCCGCGTGCCTTCAGGGAGGCGATCCGGGCGTCGTTCAGCACGTTCAGCGAGCGGACTCCGTGGTCGTACGAGTCGTTGAGGCCCGCGCGGGCGACGCTGTGGCCGACGACCAGCCAGAGCAGCACCACCGTGGCCGTCGCGGTCGCGGCGACCAGGCCGTGGTTGAGCACGCGGTTGGTGCGCCGGTAGTTGCGGTGCTGGGCCCAGGCCAGCCCGGCGAGCACGAGGACACCGAGAGCGATCGCGGCCCAGGGATACGGCGTCGCGTCGGCGTAGTCGGCGCGCAGCCGCTGCTTCTCCTTCGTGTAGAGATCCTCGGCCGCGGGGAGCATCTGGGTCTGCATCTTCTCGTTCGCGTACCGCAGATACGCGCCGCCGACCGGGAAGCCCTGGCGGTTGTACGTCCGGGCGCGCTCGACCAGGCCCTTGTACTCCGGCAGCAGCCGGTTGAGCCGCGTGATGGTCTCCGCGGACGGGGAGTCGGGCTCCGAGTTCGCGGCGGCGTTGACGAGCTTGGCCGCGGCGGTGCGGATGTCCCTCTCGTACCGGTCGCGCGTCGCCGCCGACTCCTGGCCGCCGGCCAGGAAGCCGCTGGAGGCCGCCGTGTTGGCGTCGGCGAGGGAGCGGTAGATGTCGGCCGCGTCCGAGCTGAGCGGCTGGCTGCTGTGCAGTACGGCGTCGGCCGCGTCCGCCCGCTCGGTCGTCTGCCAGGCCGTCACGGCACCGAAGGCGACGACCAGCAGGGCGAGGACCGCGCCGATGATGCGCAGGCGGCCGGGTTCCGTGGTGGCCGCCGCGCGGAGGCGGTCGACGCCCTCGGCGAACGCGGTGCGGCGGGGCGGCTCGGTGGGGTCCGGGGCGGCCGATCCCTGTGGTGCGGGGGGAAGGGATGGGCCGGGTGCGCCGGGGTCGCCCGGTGGCGGCGGTAGTGATGGCATCGTGGGCACGGCGCCCGCTGGTGGCGCCGCGCTGCTTTTCGGCGAGTGTGTCACTGCTGACCTCCCCCATGGTCATCCTTCGCCGCAAGTATCGCTGCCGGGACTGACATTCCGCACCGGCCTTCACTGGATCTTGATCGGATCGCAGCGGTGTAGCCCGAGTTTCGGGCATGACGTGGCACTCCGCACCCTCCCCTGCCCATGAATACGCCGGGGGAATCGGTTCGGTTCCATCGGGGGGCGGGTGGGAGTTCGAGGGTCATGTCCCGTTGTGGCGGCGGTGCTGTGCCACGTACGCGCCGGTGCTACGTCACATACTCACTGCGCACCCGTTCGTGCGCCTCGGCCCCCGCCCCCACCCGGTCGAGCCCCAGCAACACCGCGCCCAGCACGGGCCGCGCCCGCACCACTCGCGCCACCGCCTTCGGAGCCCGTTCCGCCAGCAAGTCCCTGATCCGGTCGTCCAGTTGCGTGTGCCCCGCGGCCAGCACTCCACCTCCCAGCACCACCGGCGTCTCCTCCTCCAGCAGCCCCAGGCGGGTCAGGGCCACCGTCGCCATCGTCACCACCTCGTCGGCCAGCCGGTCCACGATCGCCCGGGCCACCGGGTCCCCGTCCGCCGCGGTGGCGAAGAGCACCGGCGTCAGTTCGTGGCGGCGCAGCGGCTCGATGTGCTCCAGGTGCAGGGCCTCGATGAGGGCGTACATGGAGTCGAGGCGGAAGTGCGCGGGCAGGGCGTGGGCCAGTGCCGTCGGTTCGCCCCTGCCGTCCTCCGCGCGGGCCGCGAACCACAGCGCCTCCTCCGCCAGGCCCCAACCGCCGCCCCAGTCCCCGGAGATGCGGCCGATCGCGGGGAATCGGGCGGTGTTGCCGTCGGGGTGCATGCCGACGCAGTTGATGCCGGCGCCGCAGACGACGGCGACCCCGCGCGGTTCGGTGACCCCGGCGCGCAGGATCGCGAACGTGTCGTTGCGGACCTCGACGGTCGTGCCCCACGCGCGCGCGTGCAGCGCGGCCGCCAACTGCTCCTCCTCCACGGGGAAGTCGGCGTTGGCCAGACATGCCGAGACATGGTCGGCGGAGGTGACCCCGGCGTCGGTGAAGGCCCGCCGCACGGCCTCGGCGACCACGTCCACTGCCGCCTCCACGCCGACCGCGGGTGGCCGGAATCCACCGCCGCGCGCCGTGGCCAGGACCTGCCCGTCCGCCGCCACCACCGCCACGTCGGTCTTGCTGTTGCCCGCGTCGACGGCGAGGACGGATGCGGTCATGCCCACGCGAGATGCTCCCGGTTGTGTGCGATCAGTCGGTCGGTGAGGGCTTCCGCGTACGCGTACTGCCCGATCAGGGGGTGGCACAGCAGGGCCCGGAAGACCCGCTCCCGGCCGCCGTGCACGGCCGCCTCCAGCGCCAGGTCCTCGTACGCCGTCACCTGCGCCATCAGCCCCGCGTACAGCGGGTCCACGGCCGGTACGGGCAGCGGTGACGGACCCTGGGGCCCCACCGCCGCCTGCACCTCGATCACCGCGTCGTCGGGCAGGAAGGGCAGCGTGCCCCGGTTGTAGGCGTTCACCACCTGATACGGGCTGCCCCCGCCGCCCAGCAAGGCCGCCGCCAAGTCCACCGCGGCCTCCGAGTAGTAGGCACCGCCCCGCTGGGCGAGCAGTTCCGGTTTCTCGTCCAGGGCCGGGTCGCCGTACATCGTCAGCAGTTGCCGTTCCATTTCGGCCACTTCGGCGGCCCTGGACGGCTTGGTGCGCAGCTCTCGTACGACCTCGTCGTGCGCGTAGTAGTAGCGCAGGTAGTACGACGGGACGACGCCCAGGCGGTCCAGGAGCGGGCGGGGCAGGTGCAGGTCGGCGGCGATCAGGTCGCCGTGCTCCGCAAGGAGCTTGGGCAGTACGTCCTCGCCCTCGGGGCCGCCCAGCCGTACGCCCGTCTCCCAGGTGAGGTGGTTGAGGCCCACGTGGTCCAGGTGGACGTCCGCGGGGGCGACGCCCAGCATGTGGGCGAACTTCCGCTGGAAGCCGATCGCCACGTTGCACAGGCCGATCGCCTTGTGGCCCGCCTGGAGCAGGGCGCGGGTGACGATGCCGACCGGGTTGGTGAAGTCGATGATCCAGGCGTTCGGGTTCGTACGACGGACTCGTTCCGCGATGTCGAGGACGACCGGCACCGTGCGCAGCGCCTTGGCGAGGCCGCCCGCGCCTGTCGTCTCCTGGCCGACGCAGCCGCACTCCAGTGGCCAGGTCTCGTCCTGCTCGCGGGCCGCCTGACCGCCGATGCGGAGCTGGAGGAGGACGGCGTCGGCGCCGTCGACCCCCGCGTCCAGGTCGGAGGTCGTGACGATCCTGCCGTCGTGGCCCTGCTTGGCGAAGATACGCCGGGCCAGCCCGCCCACCAGCTCCAGCCGTTCGGCCGCCGGGTCGACGAGCACGAGTTCCTCGATCGGCAGGGTGTCCCTCAACCGCGCGAAACCGTCGATGAGTTCGGGTGTGTAGGTCGAGCCGCCGCCGACCACGGTGAGTTTCATAGATGGATCAACCCTTAACTCCGGTGAGAGTGACGCCCTCGACGAACGCCTTCTGCGCGAAGAAGAACACGAGGATCACGGGGGCCATGACGAGAACGGTCGCGGCCATGGTCAGGTTCCAGTCGGTGTGGTGCATGCCCTTGAAGGACTCCAGGCCGTAACTCAGCGTCCAGGCGCTCTGGTTCTCCGAGGCGTAGATCTGCGGGCCGAAGTAGTCGTTCCAGGCGTAGAAGAACTGGAACAGCGCCACGGCGGCGATGCCGGGCTTCGCCATCGGAACGACGACCTTCAGCAGGGTGCGCAGCTCTCCGCAGCCGTCGACCTTCGCCGCGTCCAGGTACTCGTTCGGGACCGTCATCAGGAACTGGCGGAGCAGGAAGATCGAGAACGCGTCCCCGAAGGCCATCGGGATGATCAGCGGCCAGAGCGTGCCGGACAGGTCCAGCTGCTTCGCCCAGAAGAGGTACATCGGGATGATGACCACCTGCGGTGGCAGCATCATCATCGAGATCACCAGCATCAGGGACAGATTGCGGCCCCGGAAGCGGAACTTGGCCAGCGCGTACGCCACTGGGATCGACGACACGACTGTAAGGATCGTTCCCAGTCCGGCGTAGAGCAGCGTGTTCCGCCACCAGGTCAGGAAGCCCGGTGTGTCGAAGACCTTCTGGTAGTTGCCCCACTCCCAGGTGTCCGGGATCAGGTCGCGGCTGAGGGCCTGGCTGTCGCTCATCAGCGAGGTCAGGAAGACGAACACGAAGGGGAGTACGAAGAACAGGGCGGCGGCGACGCCCAGCGCGTGGACCGCGATCCACTCCAGGACGGCCTTGCGACGGGCCGTGCGCTCGGCGGGGGAAGCCGGGGCCCTCAACTCCACCGGCTTGTCGAGTACTTGCGTCATCAGTCACCTGCCTGGATGAGACCGCCCCGGCGCCGCATCAGGAACGCGGTGAACATCATCGACAGGGCGAAGAGGACGAGGGCGACGACACAGGCGGAGCCGTAGTCGAAGCGCTGGAAGCCGAGGTTGTAGACGAGCTGGGGGAGCGTGAGGGTGGACTTGTCCGGGTAGCCGGGCTCGAACTGGGTGCCCGCGCCCTGGATCACGCCCGATGCGACCTTCCCGGCGACCAATGGCTGTGTGTAGTACTGCATGGCCTGGATCACGCCGGTGACCACCGCGAACATCACGATCGGCGAGATGTTGGGAAGGGTTACATAGCGGAACCGCTGCCACGCCGGCGCCCCGTCCAGCTCGGCCGCCTCGTACTGCTCCCGGGGCACGTCGAGCAGCGCCGCCATGAAGATGACCATGAGGTCGCCGATGCCCCAGAGGGCGAGCAGGGTGAGGGCGGGCTTGGACCAGGTGGGGTCGTTGAACCAGCCAGGGGCCGGCAGGCCCACCTTCTCGAGGATCGAGTTGACCGGGCCCGTGCCGGGGTTGAGCAGGAACGCGAAGGCCATGGTCGCGGCGACGGGCGGGGCGAGATACGGCAGATAGAAGAGCGTGCGGAAGACGCCCGTACCCGTCTTGATCTTGGTGATCAGCAGGCCCACGCCGAGCCCGAACACGACCCGCAGGCTCACCATGATCACGACCAGCCACAGGGTGTTGCGC
Source organism: Streptomyces sp. NBC_00457 (assembly GCF_036014015.1). NCBI lineage: Bacteria > Bacillati > Actinomycetota > Actinomycetes > Kitasatosporales > Streptomycetaceae > Streptomyces > Streptomyces sp. NBC_00457. Next base: position 7,040,492 of record NZ_CP107905.1, read on the forward strand.
AGGGCGGGCCAGAAGAAGGTGTAGTGCTCGAAGACGTACGTCCAGTTCTGCGTTCCGCTCCACGTCGCCGGTTTGAAGCCGTCGTAGTGCATGAACGAGAAGTAGACGGTCGAGATCAGCGGATACGCGAAGAAGACCGCGAAGCCGATCAGCCAGGGCGACATGAAGGCGGCCGTGCGAAGCGCCGACCGGCGGCGCTTCGACGCGAGGGTGATCGTGGCCATTACCGCGCCTGCGCGATGTCCGTGTCGATCTGCTTCGCCGTCTTGGCGAGGCCCGCCTTGAGATCGGTCTCCTTGCCGCTCTCGTAGTCGTACCCGAACTCCTGGATCGTCGCCAGATACACACCGCCGTTGACGGACGCGGGAGACGTCGTGGAATTCGGGTTCGCGGCGATCTCCAGGAACGTCTTGAAACGCGGGTCGTACTTCAGCTTCGGCGACTTCAGCGCTTCCAGGGTGGACGGCACATTGTGGATCGCGTTGGAGAAGCCGACCACCGCGTCCGTGTCCGTGGTCATGTACTTCACCAGTTCCCAGGCCGCGTTCTGCTTCTCGCTGGTCGCGGCGATTCCGGCGATCGTCCCGGTGATGTAGCCCTTGCCGTACTCATCGGCCTGGTCGTCGGGTACGGGCAGCGGGGCGACGCCGATCTCGAAGTCCGTCTTCGCGTCCAGGGCCATGCCGAGGCGCCATTCGCCGTCGAGCTGCATGGCGACCTGACCGGTGTGGAAGGGGTGCTTCGGGCCCCATTCGTCGCCGAGCGTGGCGCGATAGGTCTCCAGTTTCTTGTACCCGCCGAGTGCGTCGACGAGCTTCTTCTGGAGGGTGAAACCGGCCTCGAAGGCGGGGTCCTTGGCGAGGTTGGACTTGCCGTCCGCATCGAAATACGTGGGGGAGAACTGGCCGAGGTAGTGCTCGGTCGTCGACTCCCAGCCGTGGTAGTTCGGCATGAAGCCGAGTTGCTTGTATGTGTTCCCTTGAGCGATCGTCAGTTTCTTGGCGACCGTCTCGAATTCGGACCAGGTCTTGGGCGGGCTCTTGATGCCGGCCTTGTCGAAGGCCGTCTTGTTGTAGTAGAGCCCGTACGCGTCACCCAGCAGCGGCACGGTGCACCGGTTGCCCTCGAACTGCGTGTACTCGTTCATCGCCTTCGGGAAGGTCTTCTCCGGGTCGATCTTCGACTTCTCGAAGAACGGGTTGAGATCGACCAGGGCGTCGGACGAGCAGAACTTGCCGACGTTGTTCGTGGTGAAGGACGAGATGACGTCGGGGGCCTTGCCGCCACCGGCCCGCAGAGCCTGGTTGATCTTGTCGTCGGTCATGTTGCCGACGACGTTGACGTGGATGTTGGGGTGCGCCTTCTCGAAGCCGGCGACCAGCGACTTGACGGCCTTCACCTCGGCCGGCGCGCTCCAGGCGTGCCAGAAGTTGAGGGTCGTCTCCTTGGAGGCGTCGTCCTCGGCGCCGGAGCTCGACTGGCCGGTGCAGGCGGTGGCGAGCAGGGCGATGGAGGCGGAGGCGGCGAGCGCGATCGCGGCTTTCCGGGATATTCCGGGCATGGCAAGGACTCCCTGGGACGGGGCGAGGAAGGAAGGTGTGGCGAGAGAAGGAGGTGTGGCGGGGAAAGAAGGTGTGTGACTACGGGGTCAGCGGGAGGTGTCGAAGACCTCGTCGCGGGTGGCTGCCAGCGCGCTCTCCAACGCGCCGCGCAGCACGGGGTGTTCATGGACGTCGCCCACGACGAGCCGGGGCCGGGCCGCGGCCAGCTCCTCCAGCTCGGCCTGGACGAGGGCCCGCAGCACCTCGCCGCCGGAGGCGAGTGAGGAGCCGCTGAGGACGACGAGTTCGGGGTCGAGGACGGAGACGAGGGAGGCGAGACCCGTGGCGAGCCGGGTCGCGTAGGTCTCGAGGAGCAGCCGGTTGAGGACCGTGTCCTCCGCGGCGGCCCGCGCGACGAGAGCGGCGGCGACTTCTGCGTGCGACCCCGAGGGGATGTCGGAGATGCCGATCTCGCGCGCGAGGTGGGGGATGGCCTGCGAACCGGCCAGTTCCTGGTAGCCGCCACTGTTGGCTTTGGTCACCTGCCGCACGAGCGGTGCGCCGGGGACCGGCAGGAAACCTACCTCTCCCGCACCGCCGGTCCAGCCGCGGTGCAGCCGGCCGCCGAGGACGAGGGCGGCACCCAGGCCCCCTTCGTTCCACAGCAGCACGAAGTCCTCGTGCCCCCGGGCCGCCCCCAGTCGCTGCTCGGCGACGGCGACGAGGTTGACGTCGTTCTCGTACTCGACCGGCATCGGTAGCGCGGCGGCGAGTTCGTCGAGGAGCGTGGGGGAGTGCCAGCCCGGGAGGTGGGAGGCGTAGCGGAGTCGGCCGGTGCCGGGGTCGAAGGCGCCGGGGGTGCCGATGACGAGCCGGTGGAGGTCGGCGCGGGCGAGCCCGGCCGCCTTGACGGCGCCGTCGAGGGCGTCGGTGACCTGTTGGACGACGGGCCCCTTGGGTCGCCTCCCCGGGGTCGGAAGCTCGTACTCGCCGACCGTGCGGCCGGTGATGTCGGCGACGGCGGCGTGGATGCGTTCGGGGGTGACGTCGAGCCCGGCGGCGTACGCGGCGGTCGGGTTGACCGCGTACAGCTGGGCGTTGGGACCCGGGCGGCCCTCGCTGGTGCCGGTGACGAGGACGAGCCCGGCGGCCTCCAGGCGGGCCAGAAGCTGGGAGGCGGTCGGCTTGGAGAGGCCGGTGAGCTTGCCGATCTTCGTGCGGGACAGGGGGCCGTGGGCCAGCAGGAGGTCCAGCGCGGCACGGTCGTTCATGGCGCGCAGGACGCGCGGGGTGCCCGGCGTACCGGCGGTTCCTGCCATGTGAGTCGACACCTGCCTTTCAGCCGCCCAGCTTTTCAGTGCCGGGGGAGGGAAGTCCACCGCCCGACCACTGTTAGGAAAGTTTCCTATCGTGGTGTTCAGGAAGGTAAGCCCGGCACGAAGGGGGCGTCAAGAGAGGTCCGTGCAACCGGTCCTGCCAGGATGGCGTGATCACAACAGAACGCGACCCCAACAGAAGGAGGGGCGGCACATGGCCGTACTCGTCTTGCTCGTCGCCCTCGCGCTCGTCGTCGGCGCCTGTGTCTGTGTCGTCTGGGCGCAGCGGGGTGGCCCGCGCTGGGTGCGGGCGGTGGCCGCCGTGACGCTGGGAGTGGGCGAGGTGGTGCGCTTTCTGGGGCGCAGCAGCAGCGGGAGCGGGAAATCGGGCTCCAGCTCCAGCGACGACTAGCCCATGACGACCAGTCCATAGCGAATCCCGACCGAGTCAGGAGAAACCATGAAGCCGAAAACCGTCGTCCTCTCGCTTCCGGTCGCCGACCTGGAGCGGGCCCTGCGCTTCTACCGGGACGGACTGGGCCTGTCCGCGGCGGCCGAAGACGAAGGCGCCGTCCTCTTCGAGCTCCCGAACCTGTCGCTCTTCCTGATCGAGCGCGAGGAGTACGCGACGTACACCGACCGTGCCGGCGTCGCCACTCCCGACGCCGCCGTGGCGGGCGCGTGCGTCATCTCCTGTGCCATCGGCAGCAGGGCGGAGGTCGACGACATCCTCGCCCGAGCCACGGCGGCGGGCGGGTCGGTCCCCAAGAGCGCGGGCACCTATGACGGGTCCTACATGGGCTACTTCACCGACCCCGACGGGCACCTGTGGGAACTGGTGTCCAACCCGCGGACCCAGTCGGCCGCGGCGCCGGAGTAGTCGCGCGACGCCTACTTCGTCGCGCTCGGCGGAGTGAGCGGTGTGGCCGCCGAAGCCTGCGGGGACGACGTGTTCGAGTAGACCGACGGGGCCGCCATGCCCGCGGTCGGGTCGGCGGGCGACTCGCCGTCCGGCTGGGCCGGGAGGCCGCCGACGATGCGGATGTCCTCGGCGTCGAAGGCGCGCTTGATACGCCAGCGGAGTTCGCGTTCGACGGTGAGGGACTTGCCGGGCATGGTCTTGGCGGAGACGCGGACGACCATCGAGTCCAGCAGGACGCTGTCCAGGCCCAGGATCTCGACCGGGCCCCAGAGCATCTCGTTCCAGGGGTCTTCCTTGCTCATCTCCTCGCCGACCCGGGTGAGGACCGCCTTGACCCGGTCCAGGTCCTCCGACGGGTGGACGGTGACGTCGACGCCGGCCGTGGCCCAGCCCTGGGACAGGTTGCCGATGCGCTTGACCTCGCCATTGCGGACGTACCAGATCTCGCCGTTGTCGCCGCGCAGCTTGGTGACGCGCAGGCCGACCTCGATGACCTCGCCGGAGGCGACGCCCGCGTCGACGGTGTCGCCGACGCCGTACTGGTCCTCGAGGATCATGAAGACGCCGGAGAGGAAGTCCGTGACGAGGTTGCGGGCGCCGAAACCGATGGCGACGCCCGCGACACCGGCGGAGGCCAGCAGCGGGGCGAGGTTGATCTCGAAGGTGGCGAGGACCATCAGGCCCGCGGTGCCCATGATCAGGAAGCTGGCCACCGAGCGGAGCACCGAGCCGATCGCGTGCGAGCGCTGGCGGCGGCGCTCCACATTGACCAGCAGACCGCCCAGCGCCGTGCCGTCGACCGCCTGGGCGGTGCGGTTCATGCGCTCGATCAGCTTGGTGATCGCCCGGCGCACCGCCACTCTCAGCACCGCCGCGATCACCAGGATCAGCAGGACTCTGAGCCCGATCGCGAGCCAGGTGGACCAGTTCTGCTCGACCCAGCCCGCGGCGTTGGTCGCGCTCTCCTGCGCGTCCTGGAGCGAGGGGACCGCCGGGGGCGTCGTCTGTGAGGGAGACGGCGACGGCGAGGGCGACGAACCGGCGGCCAAGAGGACGGCGGACAGGGACACGGCAGGTACCTCCAGGTGCAGCGGTCCGCCCGCCGGCAGGCAGTAAAGATCACAAGAAGGTCACCGGACGGGCAGGCTCACCACACTATCGGGGCATTGTGTGTGGATCGTTGCGGTGTTCGAGGGAGGAGAGGCGCTCCGCCGGGGATGAACTGGTGGGATGAACCGCCCGTGATCCTGGGGATGATTCAAGATGTGGTCGAAAACACTCCCAGCCCGTTACCGGGACATGGTGGCGCTTCCACCAGGCATGAGGGGAGACTGACTACAGATCGTCCCGGCGCGAGCCACGCGCCGCCGACGCACAAGGAGGCATCCGTGCCGCATGTCCTGGTCCTGAACGCGTCGTACGAGCCGCTCGGCGTCGTACCGCTCCGCCGCGCGCTCGTCCTCGTCCTCGAGAACAAGGCCGTATGCCTCGAGGAGTCCGGCGCCTTTATGCACAGCGCAACCGTCACAGTCCCCGCACCAAGCGTGGTCCGGCTCAAGCGATTCGTCCGGGTTCCCTATCGGGGGCCCGTTCCTCTGACCCGGCGGGCGCTCTTCGCGCGCGACGGGGGCCGGTGCATGTACTGCGGTGGCGTCGCAACCAGCGTCGACCACGTCATCCCGCGCAGCCGCGGGGGCAAGCACGTCTGGGACAACGTGGTGGCGTCCTGCCGCCGCTGCAACCATGTGAAGGCCGACCGGCATCTCTTCGAGATCGGCTGGCGGCTGCGCCACAAACCCGCTCCGCCCTCCGGCCTGGCCTGGCGCATCATCGGGACGGGCCATAGGGATCCGCGCTGGCTGCCGTACTTGCAGCCGTTCGGCGCGGACGACGCCCTGGCCCGGATCGACGGCGCTATTTCCGCCTGACGATCCGGGCTTTCGCATAGCCCCGGCCGGTTCCCGCACGGCCGGGCATGCGGCACGCCTTCCGCCGGTCCCGAGGGTCCCCCGTGCCCCCGGGGCCGGAAGCCTCACGTGTAGCGCAGCTCCCCGGGGTGCGCCGAGCGGCGCAGCAGGGGCAGCGAGGTGGCCGCCGCCAGCAGGCACGTCGCGTACACCGCGAGCGGGACCAGCAGGGCCGCGAACGAGGACGGGGCGAGCACGTCGCCGACGATCCCGCCGTATCCGACACCGATCGCCAGGCCGCCGAACCCCGCCAGGAGCAGCGCGGGCGCGAGCGGCAGCGCCGTCTCCAGAAGCAGCGCCCGGCCGAGCACCGCCCGCGGCACCCCGGCGGCGGTCTGCGCGGCCAGGCCCCGGCGCCGGGTGGCCAGTGACTCGGCGGTGCCGACGGCCAGCGCGCACAGCGTGATCGTGAGGGCGACGAGAATAGCGGCGGCCGTGAGGTTCAGGCCCGTCTCGTAGAAGGACATGTTCTCGGCCGGGTACCTCATGCCATGCAGATGGGCGAGCAGCCCCTGCCGGACGCCCACGAAGCCCGTGCCCACGACCGTCACCAGCAGCACCGCCGCATGCGTACGGGCCGCCGCCCACGGGTCGTCGCGCAGCCGCTCCGCCGCGATCAGCACGGCCGGGCTTTCGGTGCGGGCGGCGAGGTACCGGCCGGTCAGCCGGGCCGTGAACCCCGAGAGCCACACCGAGACCACCCCGACCAGCACCACCGCGGCGACAACCGTCAGCGGAACCATCGCGAACCCGATGAGGGGATTGTCCCGGTACGGCGTGAGGGCCGTCAGCAGCACCAGGACGGCGAACGTCGGCACCACCACCGCGAGCGCGAGCCCCGGCCGGCTCGTCGTCCGCACCCGCCGCACCCACCCCAGCGGCGAGGTGATCACCCGGCGCAGCGCCAGCGCGCTCACCAGCGCACCCAGCACCGGCACGGCGACGGCGACCAGCACGAACCCGGCCCAGACGATGCCCGGCGGCTCCGCCCACTCCCCGAGGACGACCACCACGGAGGCGAGTACGGCGATCACCGACCCCACGAGACAGGCCAGCCCGGCCTCCAGCGCGGCGATCCGCCGCACCTGTCCCGGCGCGGCCCCCGCGAGCCGCAGCGCGGCCAGCCGCCGGTCGCGGTGCACGGCACCGACCCGGGCGCACTGCCCGAGGAACCCGAGCACGGGGATCAGCAGGAGCACCAGCGCGAAGACCACGCCCGTCCGCTCGCCGGGCTGATTCAGCAGCCCGTTGCCGAACGGCACGACGTACTGCCCCTCGATCGACGCGATCGCCACGGCCGCCAGCCCGAACCCGGTGGCCAGCCCCGCCCCCACCGCCATCAGCCCCGCCCGCCACCACTCCCGCCGGTTCGAGCCTCGGGTCAGCAACCAGGCCAGCCGCAGATCGGCGTTCATGCGGTCACCTCCAGGGCGGTCACATTGCTCAGGCGTACTCGGCGGATGGTCCACAGCTGGGTCGTCATGCCGTCACCTCCAGCGGGCTCACGGTGCCGTCGCTCAGCCGTACCTCGCGGTCCGCGTACGCCGCTGTCTGAGCGTCGTGGGTGATCAGCAGGACGGCCGTGCCGGACTCGCGGGCCGTGTGGGTCAGGGCCGTCATCACCTGCTCGCTCGCGAGGGAGTCCAGCGCGCCGGTCGGCTCATCGGCGAAGACCACCTTCGGGCCGGTGACCAGGGCCCGGGCGAGCGCCGCCCGCTGGGCCTGCCCACCGCTCATCTCGCCGGGCCGAAGTCCCTCCTGCCCCCGCACCCCGAACCGCTCCAGCCACTCGCCGGCCCGCTCCTGGGCGTCCTTGCGGGCGGTCCCGGCCAGCATCAGCGGCAGGGCGACATTGTCGAGCGCGGTCAGCTCCGGGATGAGCTGCCCGAACTGGAAGACCACGCCGAAGTCGGTACGGCGCAGCTCGCTCAGCCGCTTCTCGGAGAGCGTGTCCAGCCGCTGTCCGTCGTACGTCACCACGCCCTCGTCCGGGCGGACCAGCCCCGCCAGACAGTGCAACAACGTCGACTTCCCGCTGCCGCTGGCGCCGGTCACGGCGAGGATCTCGCCGGCCTGCAACGCGACCGAGGCGCCGCGCAGGGCCGGCGTGCTGCCGTGCGCCTTCGCCAGATCATGGGCCGCCAAGAGCGGCACTGGGTTGCTCATGCTGCGTCGACCTCCGCGGTCAGGGTGGTGAGCCGGGCCGCCGTCGTGGTCATCCAACGGAGGTCGGCATCAAGGTGGTTGAGGGCGTAGTCGGCCGAGAGCACGGTCGCGAGATCGGCGCCCGGAGCGGTCTTGACCGCCGTGAGCTCACGCATCCGCTCCATGTGCGCGGCGCGTTGGGCGCGCAGATAGGCCTCCGGATCGCCGCCGGACAGGATCGCCACGACGACCTTGGCGAAGATCTCGTTCGTCACGAAGGGCGCGGGCGGGGTGATCTCGCCCGCCCACTTGCCGAGTTCACGCACACCGTCGTCCGTCGAGCGGTACGTCGTGCGCTCCGGACCGCCGTCCGAGTCGGTGCCGTCGACCTCGGCGAGGCCGTCGCGGACCAGGCGCTGGAGGGTCGTATAGACCTGTCCGTAGGCGAGCGGACGGGCCTGCGGGAAGCGTTCGTCGTGGCGTCGCTTGAGGTCGTAGCCGTGGCTCGGTCCCGTCGCGAGCAGTCCCAGGAGGATGTGGCGGGTGCTCATGGGGGCCAGTATGCACCCACTACATGTACTGAGTGAATAGTGATCTATGAATTCGCGGGAACCAGCGGGAATTCGCGGGAAGAAGTGCGGGAAGGAGTGCTGCGGTCGCACAGGATGTGTGTGATGAGGCGCACGTAGTCCGGCCGTGGACGTCTGGTCTCGCGTCCGTTGGGTAGGGCTGCGGTAACCCGTACGAAGCCTTACCCGCCGTACTCGACAAGGAGTTCCCCGTGGCCGCATCGGCACACCTTCTGCTCTCGGCCCTCTCCAAACAGGAGGCGGAGCCGTCCGCCGCATCCGATCTGCACCTGTGCGTCTTCAGCGCGGAGGGCGCCTGCGCCGAGGCGCCGCTGACCAGCGAACCCCCGCTGCCGGACGCGGAACCTCTCACCAGCGAGCCGCCGCTCGCCGACGCCGCCCCGCTGACCAGCGAGTCCGACGCCTACCCGGACACGCCGGCCGGCGAGCTCGACGCCTACTCGGACACCTTCCGCCCGGAGTGGTAGATGTCCCCCGGAGTGGTAGATGTCCACCGGACACTTCGGACCCTTCCCTTGCGGAGCCGTAGATGACAGCACCCCGGTCGGCCGCGGCCCCCGACGAGGACCTCTCCCGGCTCGCCGAGCTGCACGGCGTCGCCCCGTCGTACAGCCCGTCGCCCGACCGCACCGTCACCGCGTCGGCCGCCGCGCTCACCCGGGCGCTGGCGGCGCTCGGTGTCGAAGCGAGCAGCCCCGGGGCCGTACGCGCCGCGCTCGCCGACCGGGAGCGGGAGCTGAGCGAACGGCTGCTGCCGCCGACGGTGGTGTGCTGGAGCAGCAGCGCGCCCGCCGCGCTCGCCGCTCTCCCGGCGGGCACCCGGCTGCGGATCGAGACCGAGCAGGGCGAGACCCGCGCCGCCGCCGAGCAACTCCCGCCCGGAGTCCACCGGTTGACCGCGACCGCCCCCGACGGCCGCACCGCCCGCGTCCACCTGGTCGTCGCCCCGCCCCGGCTGCCCGCGCCGCCCGGACGCTCGTACGGCCTCCTAGTCCAGCTCTACTCCCTGCTCTCCCGGCGCTCCTGGGGCATGGGCGACCTCGGTGACCTCGCCGAGCTGGCCGCCTGGGCCGGGCGGGCGCTCGGCGCCGGATTCGTGCAGGTCAACCCGCTGCATGCGGCCGTGCCCGGCACACCCACAGACCCGTCCCCCTACCGGCCCTCCTCACGTCGCTTCCCCGACCCGGTGCATCTGCGGGTCGAGGACATCCCCGAGTTCGCGTACGTGGACGGGCGGGAGCGGGTGCGGGGGCTGCTGGAGCGGGCGGCGCGGCTGCGGGAATCGGTGCTGGAGAAGGGGGAGTTGATCGACCGGGACGCCGTGTGGGCGCTGAAGCGGGAAGCGCTGGAGCTGGTGCGGGAGGTGCCGCTCGGACCGGGGCGGCAGGCCGCGTACGCCGACTTCCTCGCCGAGCAGGGCGAGGCGCTGGAGGACCACGCCACCTGGTACGCGCTGGCCGAGGTGCACGGCCCGGACTGGCGTGGCTGGCCTGCGGGCCTGCGTGACCCCCGCTCGACGGAAACCGCCCGCGCCCGGGGCGAGTTGATGGACCGCGTCGACTTCCACTGCCGGCTCGCCTGGCTCACCGACGCCCAGCTCACCGCCGCGCAACGCGCCGCGCGGGAGGCGGGCATGCCGGTCGGGATCGTGCACGATCTGGCGGTCGGCGTGCACCCGGAGGGCGCGGACGCCTGGGCGCAGCAGCGGTACTTCGCGGCCGGGATGTCGGCCGGCGCACCACCGGACGCCTTCAACGCCCGCGGCCAGGACTGGGGGCTGCCGCCCTGGCGCCCGGACCGGCTCGCCGAGTCGGGCTACGCCCCCTTCCGCATGCTCCTGAAGGCCCTGTTCCGCTACGCCGGCGCCCTGCGCATCGACCACGTCATGGGCCTGTTCCGGCTCTGGTGGGTGCCGGAAGGGCTGCCGCCGACCGAGGGCACCTACGTCCGTTACGACGCCGAGGCCATGCTGGCGATCCTGGTCCTTGAGGCCTCCCGCGCCGGGGCCGTGGTGATCGGCGAGGACCTGGGCACCGTAGAGCCCGGGGTCCGCGAGGCGCTGCGTGAGCGCGGGGTGCTCGGCACGTCGGTCCTGTGGTTCGAACGGGACTGGGAGGGCGACGGCCGCCCCCTGCCCCCCGACCGCTGGCGTGCCGACTGCCTCGCCACCGCCACCACCCACGACCTGCCCCCGACCGCCGCCCGCCTCACCGGCGACCACGTCGAACTCCGCGACCGCCTCGGCCTGTTGACGCGCCCCGTCGACGAGGAGCGGGCGGAGGCCGCCGCCGACACGGGGGAGTGGCTGACACTGCTCGCCCAGCTGGGTCTCCTGCAGGGGACCAGCGGAGGCCTCGGCACGTCCGCCGAGGAGGCCGAGGTCCAGGCCGTCCACCGCTATCTGCTCCGCACCCCGGCCCGCATGATCGGCATCTGGCTGCCGGACGGGGTCGGCGACCGCCGTCCGCAGAACCTGCCGGGTACGTGGGACCAGTACCCGAACTGGCGGCTTCCGGTCGCGGACGCGGAGGGCAGGCCGATGACACTGGAGGAGCTGGCGGGGTCGGCGCGGCTGCATGCGCTGGTGGAGGTGGTGCGGGCGGCTGGTGGGCGGCAGGCGTGAAGGTGGGTGGCGCGTGGTCCGGTGTGCGGCGGTCGTGAGGTGGGTGGCGCGTGGTCCGGTGTGCGGCAGGCGTGAAGGTGGGCGGTGCGTCGTCCGGTGGGCGGCAGGCGTGAGGTGGGCGGCGCGTGGTCCCCTGGTGCCTGGTCCGGTGTGCGTGGTTCGCCTCTTACGGCACCCCGGACGCGCGTCCCCTCCCGCGGTTGGATACTTTGGCTCCGTGGACAAGAAGAACGCCCTGCGCGCCGGCGCCCTGGCTGCCGGTACGACGCTGATGATGCTGCTCATGTCGTCCCCCGCGCTCGCGATCACCCGCGACGACGGCGACGACCCCGGCCCGGGCCTGAGCGTCATCGAGACGCTGGGCCTGTTCGTCGTGGCCCCGCTCGCCCTCTTCGTGGTCATCGCCGGCCTGGTGATGGTCCTGGACAAGTCGCACGAGGCGCACCGGGTGACGACCCGCAACATCAAGACCCGGCCCAAGTCCAAGGCCGAAGCCGGCTCCAAGGCCTGACCGGGCTCCCCGAGACTCTTTCGAGGGCGTCGACCCCGCCGCACGTACGCGCAGCAGCCGTACGTGGGCGAGGTCGGCGCCTTTTCGCGTTCCTTGGTGTCATGGACTCGGGGCCGTCAGATACCTCTGCACCGTCGGCCCCAGCCACGCCACGATCTCCTGCCGGCTGAGCGCCACGGCCGGCGGGAACTTCAGGACGTAGCGGGTCAGCGCCAGCCCGAGCATCTGCGTCGCCACCAGCCCCGCCCGCGCCGGGATCTGCTCGGGGTCGGGACAGGCGTACCGGGCGACCGGCATGACCTGGTCCCGGAAGATGCCCTGCATCCGCTCGGCGCCCGCCTGATTGGTGGCGCCGACCCGCAGCAGGGCCGTGAGTTCCTCGTTCTCCTCCCACATCGTGAGGAAGTGCGTCACGAGGGTCTCGCCGATGATCTGCCGGGGCAGCGCGGCGAACTCCGGCAACCGTAGATCGACGGAGACCGCCGCCGCGAACAGGCCTTCTTTGTTGCCGAAGTAGCGCATCACCATCGACGGATCGATGTTCGCGTCCTTGGCGATGGCGCGGATGGTGGCCCGCTCGTATCCGTCGGTCGCGAAGCGCTCGCGGGCGGCGGCGAGGATCGCGGTGCGGGTGGCGTCGGAGCGGCGGGGCGGGGCGGGGGCGGGGGGCTTGCTGTCGGTCATGCCAACAAGCGTAGGCCAACAGGTGTTGACACGTCCAGGCCGGGGCCCTACGTTTGTCAACGAGCGTTGGTCAACAGTCGTTGGCAAACGAACGTTGGCATCCAGGGAGGCCACCATGAACGGCACCGGCACGGACACAGGCACCGAAAACCGCACCACCCCCTCCGTCATCGTCGTCGGCTCCGGCCCCACCGGCCTGCTCCTCGCCGGTGACCTCGCCACCGCCGGCGTCCCCGTCACCCTCCTCGAAAAGCGCCCCCACAAGATCAGCAACCTCTCCCGCGCCTTCGGAGTACACGCCCGCACCCTGGAGCAGCTCGACGCCCGCGGCCTTGCCGACCCGCTGCTCGCCACCGGCGACACCATCACGGGCCTGCGCCTTTTCCGTCGCCTCTCACTCGACCTGGGCACGCTGCCGTCCCGCTTCCCGTTCCTGCTGATCACCCCGCAGTACGAGGTGGAGCGGCTGCTGGAGCGGCGGGCGCGCGAGGCAGGGGTGGAGTTCGCGTACGAGAGTGAGGTCGTCGGGCTGAGGCAGGACGAAGAGGGCGTCGACCTCGACGTACGCGGCCCCGACGGCGAGGTCACCGCTCACCGCGCGGCCTACGTCGTCGGCGCGGACGGCCACCACAGCGCCGTACGCCAGGCGATCGGCCTGCCCTTCCCCGGCGTCTCCGTCATCAAGTCCCTGCTCCTGGCGGACGTCAGGCTCGCCCAGCAGCCCGAGGGCGTACTCACCGTCAACGGCGCGGGCGACGCCTTCGCGATGATCGCGTCCTTCGGTGACGGCTGGTACCGCGTCATGGGCTGGAACAGTCGCAACGAGGCGGCCGACGACGCCCCGCTCGACCTCGACGAGATCAAGGACGTCACCCGCCGCGCCCTCGGCACCGACTACGGCATGCATGACGCGCGCTGGCTCTCCCGTTTCCACAGCGACGAGCGCCAGGCGCCGGAGTACCACGTCGGCCGGGTCTTCCTCGCCGGGGACGCCGCGCACATCCACTCACCGGCCGGCGGCCAGGGTATGAACACCGGCCTCCAGGACGCGGCCAACCTCGGCTGGAAGCTCGCCGCGGCCGTCCAGGGCTGGGCGCCCGCGGGCCTCCTCGACACCTACCAGGCCGAACGCCACCCCGTCGGCAAGGCGGTCCTGCGCAGCAGCGGCGGTCTGGTCCGGCTGGCCCGCGCCCAGAGCCCCGCACTGCGTGCCGTACGCACACTCGTCTCGGCCCTCGTCAACGTCGCCCGCCCCGCCCAGCGCAAGGCCCTGGCCCAGATCTCCGGCCTCGGCTACAAATACCCGGCCCCCCACTTCTCCCACCGCCTCACCGGCACCCGAGTCCCCGACGTCGCCCTCAAGAGCGGCCGTCTCTACGAGGCCCTGCGCGGCGGCCGCTTCGTGCTGATCACGCCCGAGGGCTACGACGAGAGGGGCGCCCGCGAGTCCCGGCTGGCCGTCGAGCACTGGGCAGGAGACCGCCGTACGACCGTGCTGGTGCGCCCCGACGGATACGCGGCCTGGGCGGCGGACACCGCCGAACCGGCCGCGATCGAGGCCGCGCTCGCCGCGCATCTGGGGTGAGGGCGCGAGGGCGGAGGGCCGAGGAGAGCGTCGCGCTCCTCGGTCCTTCGGTGTGCTGTCGGCAGCCCTAGGGAAGTGTGACGAACGGCGACAGGAACGCGCGGGCGCCCAGGGTGTCCAGGCGGTACGTCACATTGGTCGCGTAGCACGGGGTGTCGCCGGTGATGGTGGTGGCGGCCAGGACGTTCTTCCCGCCGATCACCGCGAAGTTGGGGCCGCCGGAGTCGCCGTAGCAGGCACCGCCGTTGCCCTGCGGGGCGGTCATGGCCAGGCGCACCCAGGAGTTGTTGAGCGCGTTGAAGGTGACGGGTGCCTTCATACGGACGCCGCCGCCGGGGTGGGTCTGGCCGCCGGGGCCGTTGACGGCCTCCTGGGTGCCGTATCCGGCGACGAACCAGTCGGTGGAGTTGAGGCCCTGCGGGCCGAGCGCGCCGAGCTGACCGGCGGTCGGGAGGGCCGCGGGCGCGAAGGACCAGCGGGCCTTCATCTTCGCGGCCGAGAGCTCGATCACCGAGATGTCGTGGGTGTCATACGCGGGCCCGGGGAAGTCGGGGTGGCTGTGGGCCGTCCCCTGGACCGCGACGGCGTTCGCCTGGGCGGCCGGGTCGCCCGGGTACTTCTTCGCGGCGGCGTCGAGGTCGGACTGCACATCCTGGTCCAGCGACACGTAGAACTTCACGTTGTCGGGCCAGTCGGTGGTGCAGTGCGCGGCCGTCAGGAAGGTGTCCGTGTCGATCATGGTGCCGGAGCAGACCCAGTCGACCCGGTCCGGGGTCGCGGGGTTGTCGTCGTTGTCCCACGTGGCGACGAGCGCGCCGACCTCGGTGCGCTCGGGGGCGGGCGTCGCGTTGTAGGAGTTGATGGCCGAGGCCGGCAGTGCGGTGGCGAGCACGGCCGCACAGGCCGCCGCGGTGACGGCGGTGGCGGTGACGCGTAGGGCTGACAAAAGAACTACCCCTTCGGCAGGCGGGAGTGGGTGTTCTCCTGTGGGAGGTGGGCCAAGTGAAGCGCCTGGGGAGCGTTGCGGCAAGAGGGTGATCCATCCATAGGGAAAGCCCTATGAGCTCGTAACACGATCTTGTTGAGGTGCCCCTGGTCGGGCTGACCGATGTGACGATTCGCCCGTTCGGGAGGGTGTGAGTACTCGGCCGTGGATCGTGGATGACGACTGGGTGAAGTCGTGCACCAGGTCCCACGCCCGATCGATATCCAGGACAAAGTCGCCCGTGAACGCGGCGAGGTCGTCCATGCTCGGTGTCACTTATCAGATGGACGACCGCGTGAACCTCGACGTACCCCTGACCACGGGAACGCAGGTCGTTGAAGCGGTCTGACAGATGCGCCACCTCTGAACGTCTCTCAACCGGATGGAACAGTCCCGATTCCGGCGACGTCGCCGCCCACACCACGCGCATCCAGCCCTCTTCGCCACACAGGTCATCGCCCACGATCCAGAGCCACGCTCCCACGCTCCACTACGACACGACTACTGGGTGGTTTGCTTGATCGTGTTACGAGTTCTATGGGCACTCCGGGAGTACGGCTGGCCTCGGCGTCGGGGAGTCCAGCGCGTCAGTCCGAGCGGCGAGGCCCGCGAGCGTGATCACTACGAACTCTGGGAAGTCTGTTCCGCAGTGGTGTCGCTTGACCTTTTCGGCCCCGAGAGGCGCTGACATGGGGATAGTCTCGCCCAGTGCTCCCCCCCTATGTGGATCTTCGTCCGATCGGCAGATGTAACCTGAGCTGCCCTTTCTGCTTCGGTCCCAGACATGATGTTCCCACCATGCCCCAGGCGGTCGCATTCCGGATTGCGGCGAAACTGCGGCAGGAAGGCGTGCAAGGTGTTGTGATTTCGGGAGGTGAACCTACACTCCTCCGATACCTGGCCCAGCTCGTTGAAGAATTGAGCTCTCCGCTGCCGGGTCGCTTTCCACCCAGAGTTGTTCTCAGTACCAATGGTCTTGCTTCGCTCAAGGTGATGGAGCGTGTCTTGCCCGGGCTGTCCTGGCTCGCGCTCCCGCTGGAATCGGCGGATGAGAAGGAGCACCGGGAGCTGAGGACAGGCAGTGCCGCGCCGCACCGGAAGCGGGTTCTCGACCTTCTGAAAGAAGTACGGAAGAACCATAAAAGAGTGCGCGTAAAACTGGGGACCGTGATCACCAGACGCAACGTTTCCGGTGCGCCACGTGTTCTTGACCTGATCGAGGAGGACTCCTGGCTTCCTGACGTCTGGAAGGTCTATCAAATGTCGGAGACCAATTACGGTGCGGACAACGGTGATTGGCTCTCGGTCGGGGACGAGGAGTTCGAGGAGGTGGTGGAAAAATGCCAGCAGAAGGCCGAGGAGCGTGGTGTCACCCTTCGCGTCTACCGGAATTCCACGCGAACAGGCAGTTACTTCTTCATCGATCCCGACTGTGAAGTGGTCGTCGTCGACGAGGGCGGGGAACGGAGGCTCGGTAACTTCTTCAGCCTGCTTGAGGACGGCGCGCCTCGTCCTGCCGACCTGGTGCTGCCGTCCCGGAACATGGAGAACTTCGTCCGAACCTATCCCGATGAGTGATGCGAAACCAGCCGGACCAGCCAAGGGGTTGAGATGACGGCAAACGTGCGTGTGGGGGTCCAGGCCATCGTCCGTTCGGGGAACCGGGTCCTGCTGGGGTTGCGGATCAACGTCTTCGGACATGGCACTTGGGGACTTCCCGGAGGGCACCTCGAGGTCGGCGAGTCGCTGACCGGCGCAGCCTGCCGCGAGTTGGCGGAGGAGACCGGAGTGCACGCCCTGGGCGCTCGCATCATCTGTGTCACCGACCCGGATCCCGCCGCCAATCACCATATGCAGGTCGGAGTGGAGATCCTTGACCACACGGGTGAGATCGAGGTGAGAGAGCCGGACCGATGTGAACAGTGGCAGTTCTGGCCGCTCGACGCTCTGCCCGACCCGCTCTTCATCGGCTCGGTGGAGGTGTTGCGCCGCGTCAAGGAAGGGGCACTTCTCCCCTTCTGACCTTTTCCCGGACGTGGACGTGGCCGTGTGCCTGCATTTCGGTCTGCAGCGTCTCGATATGACTCTGCTCGGTTTTCTGGAACTCCCCCCAAGTGCTGGAGAGTTCCCACTGGGTTGTGAACTCTTTGCGGGCATCGTGGTAGTACTGGCTGTCCTTGCGGTACATGACCTCGAAGGCGCTCATGCCGCGCAGGGTCCGGCCGTTCGGATCGGATGTGGTGTAGGGCTCGAAGAATCCGACGTCCGAGGTGAGAAGCGTCGATCCTGCGATGTCCATGGGTGTGACCCGAAGTTCGACGTGGTCGGGATACCTGTCCTTGAGCCGCTGATACGACTCGGTCACCTTGAGATATGCGTCGTTGTAGTAAGGACTCTTCCGCACCAGAGCCTCAATGTTCCCGTAGTTTCCGGGATCTGCCGTGGGGTCGCTGGGCAAGAAGGCTGCCAGAGTGCTCCAAGGACTGCTGATGATGACGTTGAAGTGCACCTTGCGGTCCAGCGCGGCGATGACCGGTTGGTAGAAGTCGAATTGGCTGAGGAAGTAGGAAGCGCCCGCGTGGGCGATGAGCCGGATGACGTTGTTTTCAGCCTGGAGGGCCGCCTTCTTGGCAGCGTTGCGTTGGCCGCTGTCCTGAGGCAGGTATACCTTCTCGATCTGGTACGCGGCCTTGCCGTCCGTCATCCCGGCAGCACGCATGTCCGCAAGTGCCTCCTGCAGGATGCGCGTCTGGGGATGTGCCCGGCCGAGGTCCAGGGAGGCCGTCGCGTAGTTCTTGGCCGCTTCGAGCGTTTCCACGGCGGCCCTGGTTCGTTCGTCGTCGACCCCGTCCCAGCCGCCCGCTGCGCCGAACTCGGCGACAGCGAGCGTGGCCTGAGCGATGATCGCCTCGCGGCGCTTGGGACCGAGTACCACCTGAGCCGTCACATGGAGGGCTTCCAGGTCGGTGAGGGCCTGCCCGTCCGGCTCGGACTCGTGCTGCGCGGCGGCTAAGGCGACTTGCGCGTCGATGGCCCGAGGGCTCAGGTTTCCGTCCCTTTCGACAAGGAGCCCCACCGATTCACTGAATCTGCCCAGCGCGCTGCGCAGATCCTCGGTGTCCCGATGGGTTCGGGCTATGGCGAGCTTCACGCGGTTGGCTGTCAGCCGGGCATCCAGGTCTCTCTCCCAGGGGTGTTCGGGCGCGGCAAGAGCCTTGTCGGCCCATAGGCCGGCGGCTTGCGCATCGCCCATCTGCAGACTTGCCTCGCTCAAGTTGGCAAGAATCGCGGAGATTTCATGGGTCTTGAACTGATGGGCCCGGTCGAGGGCGAACTTGAGCGTGGCCTTGGCCCGCATCAGGTCGCCGTGCGCCGCGAGCAGCGCTCCCAGCTGATTCCAGATTCCGGCGTCCGGGTACACAACTCGGTCGCTCTCGTCGAGTTCCATTTTCCGCAAGGTCGCGTTCGTCAAGTCCATCGACTCTTTCTTCATGCCGAGCCCGAGTAATGACTGGGCCAGGTCGATGTAAGCGCCGATGCTCTTCGGAACGTCCTCCCATGGAGCCGCACCAGTGGAGATCCGGTGGACGTAGTCGGTGAGGAGATCCTCGATCTCGACTCCGGGATGACTGCTCTGACGTGTCTCTTCTTCTTCCTCGCAGGCCCTCTCCGCCATCGAGGTCGCTTCGTCGAGGCTACGGATCCCATCCATGGTCAGTTTCCCCCTCGTGGGCGCCCATTCGGATGGGGCCGGTTCCATTGGGCGTCGATGTACCCTTTCCTGGAATTATTCCTTGACCTTCCGTTCCCGGAACTCCGTAGTAGCCGGATTATTTCCGACATGGAGACGGCGAACGCTTCATTGTTCTCGGTCGGTTGATTCCTTCGCGGCTCGACGAGCATGCCCAGGACCACGGGAGGGGATTTCGACGGATGGCGCTCGATGGGGCCGCCTGCATAGGTGCTGTAGTCGTCGATCTGGCCTTCGCAGCGGAGCCGCATTGCTTTCACTTTGAGGTCGGGCGTCTTGTAGTACTCGGAGTTCGCCTCGATGATCGTGCCTGTCAGGGGTTTGTTGGCGCGGGGCGACGCTGTTGTTCGCCAGGCGTTCCCCTTCCTGGGGTTCTCGAAAAGAATTCTCCGCAGTGGCTCCCTGGTGCCGTTCAGTTCGATCCTGAGCAGTGCCAGGTCCGACGGTTTGTTGCACCGCACGATGGAAACCGGGGTCCCGTCCTTGAGGTGAAGGGGTGGCTTTGTCGCGGAAACATCGTGACCGAGTTTTTCCCGCAGGAGATGGAAAGCCGTATAGGCGAACGCCCGTTCGGTTCGCAAGGCGAATCCGACACGTTCCCCGTTGGCGTAAATGTCGATCAGGTGTTCGTTCTGCATTGCAGTACGGCTCCCCCCGTCTGACCGGTCATGCGATCCAGGCGTCCCGCCCTGGGAAGGCAATGCTAGCCATGATCAGAATTCCTGGTCGACCTGTTCTTCGGAAATGTCTCTCTTGATGCGGAAGGGGTGACGGTGGCGGTCTTTTCCGGTCGAGTTCAGAGGAAGAGCCTTCTGATCCACTTCTTCTGTTCCCTCTGGTGAACGTGAACGTCGGCGAGCAGAAGTTCCAGCAGTTCACGGTCGGCCGCCCTCGACTCCTTGACGAATCTCGCGAACCTCTGCCACCGCTTGTCGGCCTCCAAGCGGATGTCCTCGCCCTGGTTGTGCCACTGCTCCCATGCCTCCTGCCACTTGTCGATCCCGTCGAAGGACTTCTGGCAGGCCAGGCGCAAGGGCTCGGAACTGTAGAGCTCGATGCGTGCCACGAGTGTGACGGCGGCGTTCTGCGCAGTGGCTCTGCGCTCCTCGCTGTCCGGGAGTTCGCCGGTCAGCCGTGCCTGTGCGCGCATGCGGGCGAACGCGTGGATGGTGCTCATCAGGTCGGCGTAGGTGTCCACTCGGCGATCCCAGAGCCGCCGCTCCTGGTCTCTCCTCGTTGTCGCACGCTGAGTGAGCCAGGCGGCGCTCAAGGTCGCCGTCGCGCCCAGTGAAGTGCCTATGATCGCGGCCTCGGCCGGCGAGATGCTCACGCCGTCATGATGGCGTGGCGGTCGGGTGGACGGTACAACTCCGCCAGTGAGCGGGCCGATCGAAGAATCATTCAGTTCCCGTACGACTCGGGATGCCGAGCAGCGCCCGCCGGAGCCCTGCCTGCAGTACGCCGAGGACGCCATGCTTCGCGCCTACCGCCTGTGAGGAAGGTCGGGAACTGGGGGCTGCATATCGGCTCGCGCGCATCGAGAGGCCGGAGCCGGAGGCGCCTCGGCCTGCTGACTGACCGTACGAAAGGGGGCGCCCGGCATCGTGCCGGGCGCCCCCATCGACGTACGACGGACTACTGCACCGCGTCCGCAGCCTGCGCCTTCAGCGCCCGCTCCACGCCCGCCCGCGACTCCGAGACGAGCCGACGCAGGGACGCGTTCGGCTCGGCGGAGGTCAGCCAGGTGTCCGTCTTCGCCAGGGTTTCCTGGGAGACCTGGATGGTCGGGTAGAGGCCGATGGCGATCTGCTGGGCGATCTCGTGGGAGCGGGACTCCCAGATGTCCTTGACGACCTCGAAGAACGTGTCGGCGTACGGTGCCAGCAGCTCGCGCTGGTCGGTCTGGACGAAGCCCGAGATGACGGCTTCCTGGATGGCGTTGGGGAGCTTGTCGGAGTCGATGACCGACGCCCAGGCCTCCGCCTTCGCCTCCGGGGTGGGCCGGGCCGCGCGGGCGGTGGCCGCGTGCCGTTCGCCCGCCGCCGTCCTGTCCCGCTCGTACTCGCCCGCGATCTCCGCCTCGTCGAACCGGCCGACGGCGGCGAGCCGCTGGACGAACGCCCAGCGCAGCTCGGTGTCGACGGCCAGGCCCTCGATCGTCTGCGAACCGTCAAGCAGCGCCTCCAGCAGGTCCAGCTGCTCCGGCGTACGAGCCGTCGCCGCGAACGCCCGCGCCCACGCCAGCTGGTGGTCGCCGCCCGGCGCCGCCGACCGCAGATGGGCCAGCGTGGCGTCGGTCCAGCGGGTGAGCAGGGCCTCGCGGGCGGCAGGGTCGGCGTACAGGTCGATCGCCAGCTTCACCTGGCGCTGCAGCGACTGCACGACACCGATGTCGGACTCCTTGCCGATGCCGGACAGCACGAGGGAGAGGTAGTCGCGGGTGGCGAGTTCCGCGTCCCGCGTCATGTCCCACGCCGACGCCCAGCACAGGGCCCGCGGCAGTGACGCCTCGAAGTCGCCGAGGTGGTCCGTGACGAAGGACAGCGACTGCTCGTCGAGGCGGACCTTCGCGTACGACAGGTCGTCGTCGTTGAGCAGGACCACGTCCGGACGGCGCTTGCCGACCAGCTGCGGTACGGCCGTCAGTTCGCCGTCGACGTCCAGCTCCACGCGCTCGTCGCGGACCAGCTTGCCGGTCTCGTCGTCGAGTTCGTAGAGGCCGACCGCGATGCGGTGCGGGCGCAGCGTCGGCTCGCCCTTGGCGCCCGCCGGGAGCGCCGGGGCCTCCTGGCGGATGGCGAAGGAGGTGATGACGCCGTTCGCGTCGGTCTCGATCTCCGGCCTCAACACATTGATTCCGGCCGTCTCCAGCCACAGCTTCGACCAGGTCTTCAGGTCGCGCCCGGAAGTCTCCTCCAGCGCGCCCAGCAGGTCCGACAGGCGCGTGTTGCCGTACGCGTGCGCCTTGAAGTACGCCTGCACGCCCCGGAAGAACTCGTCCATGCCGACGTACGCGACGAGCTGCTTGAGGACGCTCGCGCCCTTCGCGTACGTGATGCCGTCGAAGTTGACGAGCACGTCGTCGAGGTCGCGGATCTCGGCCATGATCGGGTGCGTGGAGGGCAGCTGGTCCTGGCGGTACGCCCACGTCTTCATGGAGTTGGCGAAGGTCGTCCAGGAGTGCGGCCAGCGCGACTCGGGGGAGTACGCCTGGCAGGCGATCGAGGTGTACGTGGCGAACGACTCGTTCAGCCACAGGTCGTTCCACCACTCCATGGTGACCAGGTCGCCGAACCACATGTGGGCCAGCTCGTGCAGGATCGTCTCGGCCCGCACCTCGTACGCGGCGTCGGTCACCTTCGACCGGAACACGTACTGGTCGCGGATCGTCACCGCGCCCGCGTTCTCCATCGCGCCCGCGTTGAACTCCGGCACGAACAGCTGGTCGTACTTCTTGAACGGGTACGCGTAGTCGAACTTCTCCTGGAACCACTCGAAGCCCTGCCGGGTCACCTCGAAGATCGCGTCCGAGTCGAGGTACTCGGCGAGGGAGGGGCGGCAGTAGATGCCGAGCGGGACGGACTGCCCGTTCTTCTCGTACACGCTGTGCACGGAGTGGTACGGGCCGACGATGAGCGCCGTGATGTACGTCGAGATCCGCGGCGTCGGCTCGAAGACCCAGGTGTCGTCCTTGGGCTCCGGCGTCGGCGAGTTGGAGACGACCGTCCAGCCGGCGGGCGCCTTCACGGTGAACTGGAAGGTGGCCTTCAGGTCCGGCTGCTCGAAGGAGGCGAAGACCCGGCGGGCGTCCGGCACCTCGAACTGGGTGTAGAGGTAGGCCTGGTTGTCGACCGGGTCGACGAACCGGTGCAGGCCCTCTCCGGTGTTGGTGTACGCGCAGTCGGCGACGACACGGAGGATGTTGCGGCCTTCCAGCAGCCCCGGCAGGGCGATCCGGGACTCCTTGAACACCTCGTCGGCATCCAGCGGATCGCCGTTGAGCGTGATCTCGTGGACGGTCGGGGCGACCAGGTCGATGAAGGACTCCGCGCCGGTTTCGGCGACGTCGAAGCGCACCGTGGTCACGGACCGGTAGGTACCGCCCTCCTGCGCGCCGGAGAGGTCGAGATCGATCTCGTACGAGTCAACGGTGAGCAGCTTGGCTCGCTGCTGCGCCTCTTCGCGAGTCAGGTTGGTGCCAGGCACGCGGTCATCTCCTCGATATGGGTGGCTTCGGCGGTTCGGTCATCCTTCCACGGGACCTGTGAGAAACGCGATGTCCGGTTCCCGCCGGTGAGCGGGCCGGACGCGCAGGACGCTGTTCGTATGACGACGACGTACATCGCACGACCCATCACCCCCGTGACCCTGAAGGAGCTGCGTTCTGCTGACGATGCGGGGCGCGAGATGGTTCCCGTGACCGACGAGGAGGGCGGGGCGCCGCTGCGCTGCTGTCTGCGCCGCAGCGAGCCGGGGGAGCGGATCGCCCTCGTCTCGTACGCCCCGCTGCGCCGCTGGGCCGCCGAGACAGGAGCGGATCCCGGCGCGTACGACGAGCAGGGCCCGGTCTTCATCCACGCCGAGGAATGCCCCGGCCCCGACCCGGACGGCCACCCCTTCGCGCGCGCCCACCGCACCGTCCGGCGCTACTCTGCCGAGGGCCGCATCCTGGGCGGCGAGCTGGTCGACGCGGTCGACGACGAGGCCTTCCGGAAGGCGTTCGACGACCCGGCCGTGGCGCTGGTGCATGTGCGGGCCGTGGAGTACGGGTGCTTCCTGTACGAGGTGCGGCGAGCTCCGCTGTGAGTGCCGCGATGTGTCGTTGGTCCGCTGCGGCTCCGTCGTGGCTGGTCGCGCAGTTCCCCGCGCCCCTAAGGGCGCTATTCCTCGGGTATGCGAAAGGGCCGGCCACCCGTGAGTGACCGGCCCCGGCGCCGGGGACTACTTCGCGCTCAGCTCCGCCGCCACCAGCTCCGCGATCTGCACCGCGTTCAGGGCCGCGCCCTTGCGGAGGTTGTCGCTGGAGACGAAGAGGGCGAGGCCGTTGTCGACGGTCTCGTCGGTGCGGATGCGGCCGACGTACGACGGGTCCTGGCCGGCGGCCTGGAGGGGGGTCGGGATGTCGGAGAGCTCGACGCCCGGCGCGGCGGCCAGCAGCTCGGTGGCGCGCTCGGCGCTGATCGGGCGGGCGAAACGGGCGTTGACCTGGAGGGAGTGGCCGGAGAAGACCGGGACGCGGACGCAGGTGCCGGAGACCTTGAGGGCGGGGATCTCGAGGATCTTGCGGGACTCGTTGCGGAGCTTCTGCTCCTCGTCGGTCTCGTTCAGACCGTCGTCGACGAGGTTGCCCGCGAAGGGCAGCACGTTGAAGGCGATGGGACGCTTGTAGACACCGGGCTCCGGGAAGTCGACCGCGCCGCCGTCGTGGGTGAGCTGGTCGGCGTCGGCGACCACCTTCTGCGCCTGCCCGTGCAGCTCCGCCACGCCCGCGAGACCCGAGCCGGACACCGCCTGGTACGTCGCGACGACCAGCGCCTCCAGCCCCGCCTCCGCGTGCAGCGGCTTCAGTACCGGCATCGCGGCCATCGTCGTGCAGTTCGGGTTGGCGATGATGCCCTTGGGCCGGTCGGCGATCGCGTGCGGGTTCACCTCGGACACCACCAGCGGTACGTCCGGGTCCTTGCGCCAGGCCGAGGAGTTGTCGATCACGACCGCGCCCTGGGAGGCGACCTTCTCGGCCAGCGCCCGGGAGGTCGCGCCGCCCGCGGAGAACAGCACGATGTCCAGGCCGCGGTAGTCGGCGGTCGCCGCGTCCTCCACCGTCACGCCGTCCAGGGTCGTCCCGGCGGAGCGGGCCGAGGCGAACAGACGCAGCTCGGTGACCGGGAAGGCACGCTCCGTGAGGATCCTGCGCATGACCGTGCCGACCTGCCCGGTGGCTCCGACGATTCCGACCCTCACGGCGACTCCTTCTGCGTGTACGTACGTGTCTGCGGCTTTTCCATCATGCGGCCGACCCCGGTCCGCCTGTCCAATTCTTTGCGCTCCATGCCCGAGGAGTGGGACACCGGGCAGTGTGACGTACACCTCGGGCAGATTTCCCCGAGATCCGCCGAACGTTTCCGTGCGCTGCGGCGTCGTAGAGGAAACGCGGTGAGGGGGGTGGCTTGTGCTGCGCAGAAAGGCCCGCCGTGACCAGGGGAACGATGACCCTCTGGACGCGGCTCAGGAACGCCGGGTGCGGGCGGTGCTCGCGCTGGGCGGTGTGCCGCAGACGGACCTGCCGGACGGGGTGCAGCAGGTCCGCCTGCGGCTGCTGGAGCGGGCGGCGAAGGGGTACGAGGCCCCGCGCGACGTCTCCGCATGGGTGGCCGTGGTCGCCTCCAACCTCGCCATGGACTGGCACCGCGCCAAGCGCCGCCAGGATCGGCTCGGCGAGCGCCTGGCCTCCCTGCGCCAGCTGGAGCACCCCTCCGGCGAGGACACCAGCGTGCTCTCCCTCGCCGTCGCCCAGGGTCTGGACGAGCTGCCCGACCCCCAGCGCCAGGTCCTCGTCCTGCGTTTCTACGCCGATCTGCCCGTGCGCTCGATAGCCGACGAACTCGGCATCCCGGAAGGCACGGTCAAGAGCAGGCTGCACACGGCGGTACGGGCACTGCGCGCCCGCCTGCACGAGGACGAGGTGGTGTGACATGACCGCCGAACACAACGGCGCCGACGCGCTGATGGCCGCGCTCACCGACGAGCCGCTGACGGACGAGGCCCGCGCGGACGCCGCCTTCATGACCGAGCACGAGTCGGCTCTCGCCGATCTGGCGCTGCTGCGCGAGCAGTTGGGGGTCATCGGGGACGCGCTGGCCGCCGAGCCGGCGAAGAAGAAGGCCGAGAAACCCGCGCCGGCGGTACGGCTGCGGAGGCGCCGGACGCTGAGGCTCGCGCTGGGCGGGCTCGCGGTGGCGTGTGCCGCCTCGCTGTTCGCGGGGATGGGGTGGCTCGTCGTGCAGTCCGGGTCGGGGACGACGGACGACAGCGGCTCGCTGGCGGACAGCAGCGGCTCGGACAGCGCGGCGAAGCCGGAGAACGACGACGCCTCGGGAAAGGCGGAGAGCACGTCGAAGAGCCGCGCCCGCTACCTCGCCTGCGCCCGCCTCGTCGTCGAGGGCACGGTCACCGCCGTGGTGCCGGTCCCCGGCACCGCACAGGAACGCGTCACCCTGGACGTCACCCGCTCCTACAAGCCCGCCAAGGGAGAGGACAAGGCCGTCTTCGTCATGGACGAGGACATCCTCGACAAGGGCGACCACGCCCTGATCGGCCTCCAGCGGAACGCGGCCTCGCCCGACCTGTGGGCCGTCGGCAGGAAGGACATGGCCCGGGAACGCACCTGGATCACCAGGGCCCTCCCCGAGTCCCGCACCCTCACCTGCGAATGAGAAAGGGGCGGGCGCCCTTTCGGACGCCCGCCCCAGCAGCCGTAACGACTACGGCGTGACCTTCTCGATCTTCACGCTGCCCACGCCCGCGACCGTGCCGCGCGCGTTGACCAGCTGGACCTGGCCGAAGAACTCACGGCCCTCCGGAGCGGGCGCAGCGGCGGTGACGCTTGCGGAGACGGTCGCCGAGGCGCCCGTACCGAGCTTCACCGGCGCGTCGTCGACGGTGACGCTGCCGAGGACGGTGGAGAAGAACACGTCCTGGTAGTCGTACGCCGTCGAACCGGCCGGCACCGAGTAGCCGATGACCTGGACGGTGTACGTACCGGCGGCCGGTTTCGGCACCGAGACGGACTCCTCCGAGTCACCGTCGGCCGAGCTGCCGACCTCGTCGCCGGCGGCGTCCAGGACCACCAGGTCCAGGTCGGCCGACGTGTCGGAGACGTTGCCGATGGCGACGTCCAGCGACGTGGCGCCCTCGGGCACCACGACCGTGCTGGTCTGGGTCACGCCGTTGGCGATGGTCGGGCGGGCCGACTTCGACGAGCCGAGCGGGCCGCCGGCCAGCTTGCCGTCCAGGGCGGCGAACTTGTTGGTCGCCTTCCAGGACGCCTCGACCGGGGTGCCGACCTTGGCCTCGGGCACGGTCACGACCTCGGGGTCGAAGTCAGCGCCGTAGACGGCGACGTTCAGCTTGTACGGGTTGTCGAGCAGCGGCGACGTACGGCGCGTCTCGACCTCGATCTCCCAGACGCCGGCCTGCGGATCGGCGTACGAGCGCACGTCGGGGCGGCAGGGAGCGCTGTCCGGGTTGGTGTAGTTCGGGTAGCAGTTGATCGTCGACGTCGGGTCGACCGGAACGCCGTACGGGTGAATGGCGATGAACCGGGTCTGGCTCTTGCCCTTCAGCCCGCCGATCGCGACCTCCAGCGCCTTCGCGCCCTCGGGCACGGTCACGAAGTAGGACTTGCTGCTGTTGCGCTGCACCGAACCGGAGGCGGAATAGCTGTACTTCAGCGGCGCGGAGACCACGACGGTGCTCATGGCCTGCTTGTCGACGCCCTCGGTGCGCGGGTCGTCGATCTCGAGGATCGCGCTCTTGATGCCCGCGCTCTTGGGCGTGGCCTGGACCTTGACGGTCACCGGCTGGTTCAGCGGCAGCTTGACGACGTCGGAGCCGACGATCTTGAAGGTGCCGCCCGCGTTGTTCTCGAAGTCCAGCTCGTGCCGCAGCGCGCGGTCCGCGCCGGAGGTACGGGTGATCGTGACGTCGTACGTCTTCTTCTGGCCGGCCTTGAGGCCGCCCTCACGGTCGTACAGGCCGGTGCCGAAGCCCGGCGTCTTCAGCGCGAAGTCGATCGCGGTGTCGACCGGGGCCTTGACGGTGTAGTCGTGGGCGGTGGCGCCGTCCTTGATGGCGTCCCAGGCGTCCACGATGTCGATCAGGCCCGCGCCCTCCTCGTACGCCTGCACACCGGAGATGTGGTCGGCGGTCGAGTTCAGGGCGGTGCGCAGCTTCGCCGGGGTGAGGGCGATGCCCTTCTGCTTGGCGGCACTCAGCAGCAGCGCGCTCGCGCCCGCCGCCTGCGGGGACGCCATCGAGGTGCCCTGGAGCATGCCGTAGCCGGCCGGCAGCGAGTAGCCCGCCTCGGCGACCGGGGCGCCCGGCAGCCAGGTCTGGATGGTGTTGATCGCGGCACCGGGCGCGGAGAGCGTCGGCGCGAAGCCGCCGTCCTCACGCGGGCCGCGGGAGGAGAACGGCATCATCGCGTACGACTTCTGCACCGCGGAGCCGTAGTTGGCGGCCCACGTCTTCTTGGAGATCGTCGCGCCGACCGAGATGACCTTGTCGGCCAGGGAGGGGTCGCCGATGGTGTTCGTGCCGGGGCCGGAGTTGCCCGCGGAGATCACCAGCTGCACGCCGTACTCGTCGATGAGGCGCGTGTACAGCTCGGCGCGCGCGTTGTTGCCGTCGTTGAGCGCGGGCAGGCCGCCGATCGACATGTTGACGATGTCGACGCCGCGCTTGGTGACGAGGTCGATCATGCCCTCGGTGAGCGCGACGTTGGTGCAGCCGCCGGACCAGGTGCAGGCACGGGACGAGACGAGCTTCGCGCCGGGAGCGGCGCCGTCCATCCGGCCGCCGAACAGGCCGTTGGCGGCGGTGATACCGGCGACGTGCGTGCCGTGCTCGGACTCGATGACGCCGATGTTGACGAAGTCGGCCTTCGCGCCGGCCTCGTTGTAGACGACGTCCTTGCGGATCTCGATGACGAACGGCTGGCGTTCGGCGACATCGGTCTTCGGGTTGTCGGTGCCGAAGTACCCGATCTGGAAGCCGTTCTTGTACGGCTTCATCGGGGTGTCGTCACCGAAGTCGTAGTTGTTGTTCAGGTCGACGCGGACCGTGCCGGCCGCGGCGTCGTAGAGGACGCCCCATGAGTCGGTCTTGTCGCCGTCCCGGTTCGCGTCGCCCGCCGCGTCGCCGCCGGTGGTGTACGACTCCAGGAACGTGCTGATCCGGTACGAGCCCGCGGGCGCCGTCCAGGTCTTGCCGCCGAAGGTGAAGGTCGGCCCGGACACCGAGGTGACCATCGGGCGCCAGGTGCGGTCGGCGTCCACGACCGGGTCGGTCGCCGTGACCCAGTCGACGATCTTGCGCTCGCCGGTGGTGGTCTTCCGCAGCGCCGGGTGGGCGAGGTCCACGCCCGAGTCCAGGATGCCGATGGTGATACCGCGGCCGTCCGACTTCGGGTTCTTCGCCACGAAGTCGACGGCGCCCGTCTCGAAGGACGGGTTGTACGGGTTCTCGGCGGGGGTCTTCTTGCCGGGGGCCGGGTAACTGCCCGTGGCCTTCGCGCTCTTGGTGGTGTGCGCGCTCGGCGTCGGGTCGTCGAGGGGTATCTCCTCGCGCAGGTCGATGCCGTGCACGGAGGACAGCTTCGTGGCGGCGGCGATGGCCGAGTCCGCCTTCGCGGTGGGGACGGTGGCGCGGACGTAGCCGAGCTTGTCGTACGTACGGCCCACCAGGCCGCCCTTGACCGCGTCGAGCTGCTCGGCGACCTGCTCGGTCTTGCCGGGGGCCGTGGCCACCATCATCGTGACCGTCTTGGCGCCGCCGGCCTTCGCCTCGGCGAGCAGATCGGCGTCGTCCGAACCGAGCTTGTCGTGGGCGGACTTGACGCTGGGGTCGGCCGCGGGCGCGGCCTGGTCGGCGGACATGGCCATGGGTATCGGCCCGGCCGCGGAGAGTGCGGCGACGAGACCCGCGGCCACGGCTATGCGGGCCACATGTCTTGCACCCGATATCGGATCGCGCTGGGGTGTGAGGGTCATCGGCATCCCTTGCAGGTAAAGGAACGAGCGTGTCGCGACCGGGCCGGTCAAGCTCGGTCACGTTGGTCCGGAATGCGACCCCGGACGACCGCACAGCTTTACGCAAGGGGCAGATGTTTGGGGAGTGTTGACCGAAACGATATGCATGTATGGGGAAAACCCGCGATGGCCTTTACGGGTATACCTCGCGAACGGGGCAAAGCCGCCCACCCGTTCAGGCCGCCACCCTTCGGGCTGCTGCCTGTCAGGCATCCTTCGACCGCGCGTAATGCCGGGACGCCTTCGCCCGGTTGCCGCAGGTCGCCATCGAGCACCAGCGCCGGGTGCCGTTCCGTGACGTGTCGAAGAAGTGCAGGACGCAGGCGCCGTGGGCGCAGCGCCGGATCCGGTCCGGCGCGGTGGCCAGCAGCTCCAGGTAGTCGCGCGCGGCGAGCCAGGCGGGCCTCCAGGAGCCGTCGCGGAACTCGGGCAGCTCTCCGGGGCCTTCGGCGCTGAGCGTCGCCCGGATCCGCCCGTGCGCGAGCACGGCGTCGACGGCCGCGGCACCTTCGGCGAGCGATCCGTCGACCACCGCGGCCAGCGCGTCGCGCGCCTGGAGGACGTGCCGGAGCGTCGCGGCATCGGCATCGGCATTGACGTCGAGCTGGTTCGCCGCGAGCCACACCGCGAGCCCGTCGGTGTCGGTCAGCAGGTCCTGCACGGCGCCCTCCTGCATCCATCGCGTGTTGAGCAGGTCGAGGGAGAGCGGTTCGCCGGTGAGCGGACGGGGGTCGGCGGACATGTGGAGGGCTCCCTTCTCTGCTAACCGCTCAAGAGTACGTGAACGGTTGACGTGCCCGAACCTAACCTCTAATCTCAATGTCAGGGGTTAGATCTCAGATCTACTGAAGGGGACAGCCATGACCTTGCGCACCGGCCACCTCGGCCTGAACGTCACCGACCTCGACCGCTCGCTCGCCTTCTACCGGGACGTCCTGCGCTTCGGCCTGATCGCGGAGGGCAAGGAGGACGACCGGCGGTACGCGTTCCTGGGCGCGGACGGACAGCTCGTCCTCACCCTCTGGCAGCAGGCGCAGCAGCCGTACGACAGCGAGCGGGCGGGCCTGCATCACCTCGCCCTCGAAGCGGACTCGATCGAGCAGGTCAGGGAGTACGAGACGGCCCTGCGGGCGTACGGCGTGGACTTCGCGTACGACGGTGTCGTGGCCCACAGTGAGGGCGCGGGCTCCGGTGGCATCTTCTTCCACGACCCCGACGGCACCCGCCTGGAGATCTCGGTGCCGAGCGGCGCGGAAGGCGCCCCCGCCCCGAACTCGTCGGCACCGACCTGCGGCTTCTTCTAGTCATGGGCGTCTATCACGAGGGCTCGCGCGCCGTGCAGGACCGCGTCGGCGTCCGTGATCTCGCCGACCACGTCGGCCGGTCCGTCGGCGAGGGCATCAAACCGGTGGCCGCCGCCTTCCTCGAACTCCAGCCGCTGCTGATGCTGGGTGCGGCCGACCCGGCGACCGGGAGGGTATGGGCCTCGGCGCTCGCCGGAACCCCCGGCTTCGTACGGACCACGGGACCACGCCAGATCTCGGTCACCGCCGCGACCCACCCCGCCGACCCCCTCGCCCCCGCCGCCCTCACCACCCCCGGCACCCCCGTCGGCACCCTCGCCCTCGACCCCCGCACCCGCCGCCGCATGCGCCTGGACGGCCGGCTCCGCCCCACACCCCGGGGCTTCGCGGTCGAGGCCGAGCGGGTGTTCGCCAACTGCCCGAAGTACCTCCAGAAGAGGGAGGCGTACGAAGTCGTCGACGGCCGCAGGCCGGGCGCTTCCCGACTCGGCCCCGAACTGACCGCCGACCAGGCCGAGTTCATCGAGTCGGCAGACACCTTCTTCCTCGCCACCGTCCACGAGAACGGAGCCGACGTCAGCCATCGAGGCGGCAACCCCGGCTTCGTGCACGTCGATTCCCCCACCCGACTGAGCTGGCGCGACTACCCGGGCAACTCCATGTTCCTCACCCTGGGCAACCTGGTGGCCGACCCGCGCGCGGGCCTGCTGTTCCTGGACTGGACGACGGGCACGGTTCTTCAGCTCACCGGCGAGGCGCACACGGAGTTCACCACCGACGGCACGCGCACGGTCCGCTTCACGGTGACGGAGTCGGTCGAGACGCCGGAGGCGCTGCCACTGCGCTGGGCCGAGCCCGAATACTCGCCCGCCAATCCCGCCTCCGCCGATTAACGTTGCGGTGATGGACCTGCGGGCCGGTGGGGGCTGGTCGCGCAGTTCCCCGCGCCCCTTCGGGGCGCTGCCGACGGTGCGGTACCGCGCCCCGTAAGGGGCGCGGGGACTGCGCGACCAGCCACGACGGACCCGCAGCCAGCACACCGGAATTCCGCGGAGGCTTTGCTTCAGTACCCCCGAAGATGAACGCTGAGTGACCGCATCCCGCACGTTCGCGGAGCGGTCGCGTACGCGCAGGGTAGTCCAAGATCGACGTACGGTGATCGGCGTTGCGCGTTGTGGTCTTGTTTACGCGCAGGTCATCCCTGCTGCCAACGATCCAGTACGAGCGGGAAGTTCGCGAGAGCGGCGGCCCGCGACCACTGTCGACGCGTTCGCACTCGGGGAGACACGCGCATGTCGCGGATACGCTCTGTCGCCAGCTCCGCGCTGGGGGTCCACCGTCGTACGCTGCTCGCCGCCACCGGGGCGGTGTCCCTGTCCGCCGGCGTCGGCTACGCCCTGCGGCCCACCGACAGCCAGGCCGCCACCGCGAGCACCGCCATCGCCAAGGAAGCCCCGGTCGTCACCGCCCGCGAGGCCGCCACCGCACCCCTCGTGCCCTACACGCGCGGCACCACACTCGCCGGCGTCGCCGCCCCCCGCACCTCCTCCGGCTACCGGCGCCTCGGCGACGGCCCCGGCTGGCAGCGCGTCGTCCGCAGCGACCTGGCCGCCCCCAAGTCGGGCCGCGCGGGCCGCCGTACCGCGCTCGCCGCGTTCGTGCAGCTCACCGATCTGCATCTGATCGACAGCCAGCACCCGCTGCGTCTGGAGTTCCTCCGCTCGACGGACGTGCACGCCTGGCGGCCGCAGGAGGCGCTGACCGTGCCGGGCGCCATCTCGCTGGTGGAGCGGGTCAACGCGCTGCGGGGAGCCCCCGTCACCGGCTCCCCGCTCCACTTCGCCATGACCACCGGCGACAACACGGACAACAACGCCAAGTCCGAGCTGGAGTGGTTCCTGACGATCATGAGCGGCGGCCGGGTCACCCCCAACACCGGGGATCCGCGCCGCTATGAGGGCGTCCAGAACAGCGGCCTCAAGCAGTACTGGCAGCCGGACTCCACGACCCGCGACGCCGACAAACAGCTCGGTTTCCCGCACCTGGACGGCTTCCTGGCCGCCGCGATCCGCGAGATGAACAGCCCGGGACTGACCATCCCCTGGTACTCCACCGTCGGCAACCACGACGCCATGCCGCTCGGCACCTACGGCCACGGCGACTCCTATCTCGCCGAGTTCGCCGTCGGCGGCAAGAAGCTGATGAGCCTGTCGGCGTCCGAGGCGAAGAAGCTCCAGGACACGCTCAAGGGCGACACGGACCCCAAGGGCACCTGGTTCCGCGACCTGCTGAAGGCGCACTCCCGCGATCTGCGCTCGGTCACCCCGGACGACAGCCGCGCCCCGTTCACCGCCGCCGAGTACGTCAAGGCCCACCTGGACCCGGCGTACAAGGGTGTGGGCCCGGTCGGGCACGGCTATTCCGCGGCGAACGTCGAGGCGGGCACCCAGTACTACAGCTTCCGCATCTCCGACGACGTCATCGGCATCAGCCTGGACACCACCGACGCGGGCGGCCACTACAACGGGTCCATCGGAGCATCCCAGTTGAAGTGGCTGGACCGGACGCTGAAGCAGAACAAGCACTCGTACGCGATCATCTTCAGCCACCACACCAGCGGCACGATGACCAACCTGCGCCCCGACCCCGCGCGCCCGAACGACCGCCGGCACGGCGGCGAGGACGTCCTCGCCGTGCTCGGCCGCAACACCAACGTGCTCGCCTGGGTGAACGGCCACATCCACCGGAACGTCATCACCCCGCGCACCGGCTCCGGCGGCCACTCCTTCTGGGAGATCTCCACCGCCTCCCACGTGGACTTCCCCCAACTCGCCCGCATCATCGAGGTGGTGGACAACAAGGACGGCACGCTGTCGCTCTTCACCACCCTCATCGAGTCCGCCGCCCCGCACCGCACCGACTTCGCCGACCTCTCCCAGACCGGCCTGGCCGCCCTCTACCGCGAACTCTCCTTCAACGCCCCGGGCGCCAGTACGAAGCTGGCGGGGGAGGCGGGCGACCGGAACACCGAGCTGGTGCTGAAGAAGGGGTGAGCTACCGGGCGCTGAAGCGCCGGGCCCGCACCACGGGCATCACGGGAGCTGTGCCGGGTTCGTGGCCGGTGGCCAGCTTTGCAGCGTCATGTCGGCCACCTGCTGGAGTTCGTCGCGGGTGATGCCGCCGGCGGCCTGGACGGCGATGCCGTTGGCCACGGTCATGAGGTGGCGGGCGAGCAGTCCGGGGTCGGTGCCGGGGGGCAGGTCTCCCTCGTCGACGGCTCGCTGGAACCGGTCGCGCAGGAGAGCGGTGTGCTCGTTGCGCCAGGTGACGAGGGCGTCGCGGGCGCCGCGTCCCGGGTCGCCGGCGGCGAGGGACCCTTGGACGCCCAGGCATCCGGTGGGGCAGCTGGGGCGGGTGGTGGCCCGCACGGAGCCGTTGAGGAACGCGGTGGCCACCTGGCGGGCGGTCGGCTCCCGCAGGGCCCGCGCCCCGTACGAGGCGGGGCCCTCGGTGTAGCGCTCCAGGGCCTTGCGGAACAGCTCCTCCTTGTTGCCGAAGGCCGCGTACATGCTGGTGCGGGTGATGCCCATGGCGTTGGTCAGGTCGGTGAGGCTGGCGCCTTCGTAGCCCTGTTCCCAGAAGACCCGCATGGCCTGTTCGAGGGCCGCGTCGGCGTCGAAACCCCTCGGTCGGCCGATCGGTGCCTTCTGCCGCTTCTCCATGCGAGCGATCGTACCTCTTCTGTACTGGTCGGTGCGGAAGGTGTTACGGTCGCATTCGGTATCGATCGGTACCGAAATTTGTGGAGGTCATATTCATGGGGCAGCTTGAGGGCAAGACCGCGGTCGTCACCGGCGGCGGCACCGGGATCGGCCTGGCGACTGCGAAGAGGTTCGCCGCCGAGGGCGCGCACGTGTTCATCACCGGCCGGCGCGAAACCGAGCTGGAGAAGGCCGTCGCCGCCATCGGCAACGCCACCGCGGTGCCCGGTGACGTCAGCGTCGGTGCCGATGTGGACCGCCTGTACGAGAGGGTGCGGGAGCGCGGTCAGGGCCTGGACGTGCTGTTCGCCAACGCGGCCATCAACCACATCGCGACCTTGGACGAGCTCACCGAGGACATCCATGACGCGGTCTTCGACATCAACGTCAAGGGCACCTTCTTCACCGTGCAGAAGGCCCTCCCGCTGCTCAACGAGGGCGCCTCGGTGATCCTCACCGCCTCCACCGCCGCCGAGTCGGGCGCCGCGGGCATGAGCGCCTACGGAGCGTCGAAGGCGGCCGTGCGGGCCTACGCCCGCGCCTGGGCCGACGAGCTCGGCAGCCGGGGTGTCCGGGTCAACACGATCTCGCCGGGCCCGGTGAACACCCCGTTGTGGGACGCGGCTTTCGGTGATCGCGCCGAGGAGATGCTGAAGGCGGTCGCGGCCGGCCTGCCCCCCAAGCGGGTCGCCGACCCGGACGAGATCGCCGCCGCCGTGACCTTCCTCGCCTCGCCGGACAGCAGCTTCGTCTACGGCGCCAATCTCTACGTCGACGGCGGGCTGAACCAGATCTGACGATTCCGAGAGACTGAGAGGCAATCATGTCTGACGCCGAACTGCGCGACTTCTTCCAGCGCTACATCGACGCGCTCAACGCGCATGAGTTCGACCGCATGACCGAGTTCGTCCACGACGAGGTCGTCATGAACGGCTCCCCGGTCAAGCGGGACGACGTCATCGCGGCCCAGAAGGGCCATGTCGACGCGGTCCCCGACTTCACCTGGCGGGTCAAGGACCTCGCCATCGACGGTGATCGAGTGGCGGCCCGTCTGTTCAACAAGGGCACGCCCGCGAAGGAGTGGTTCGGCGTGCCCCCCACCGGCACCACCGTCGAGTATGCCGAGTACGCCTTCCACAAGGTTCGTGACGGGCGCTTCTACGAGATGAACTACCTGATCGACGCCCAGGCAGTGCAGCGACAGCTGGCCGCCTGACCAGAAGGGCTGAAAGCCGCTCAACCTCCCCACGGCGCGGCAACCTTCCCCCCGGACGCCGGGTCCTTCCCCGCGACCGAGCTCAAGGGCGTACGACAAGTGGGGGAAGACATGACCGTACGGATGACCCTGGCGGCGGCGACGGCAGTCGCGCTGTCGGCCGTGGCACTCGCGGGACCCGCCGTGGCCGCCGACAAGGGCAGCCATCACGACGCCACCCGCAAGGCGATCGAGGCCGCCGTCGACGCCGGTGTCCCCGGTGTCACGGCGACCGCGAAGGACGGCCGCGGCAGCTGGTCCACGACGGCCGGCGTCGGCAACATCAAGACGGACCAGCCGCGTTCGGAGCACGACCGCTACCGCGTCGGCAGCATCACCAAGACCTTCGTGGCCACGGTGCTTCCAACTGGAGGCCGAGGGCAGGCTGTCCCTGGACGACAGAGTGGAGCAGTGGCTGCCGGGCGTGGTCGAGGGCAACGGCCACGACGGCGCGCGGATCACCCTCCGGCAGCTCCTCAACCACACCAGCGGCAATTACAGCTACACCTCGGACGACGACTTCATCCGCAAGTACTTCCTCGCGGACGGCTTCTTCAAGCACCGCTACGACACCCTGACGCCCCGGCAGCTGGTGTCGATCGCTGTACGGCACAAGCCGGAGTTCGCGCCCGGCACCTCCTACAGCTACTCGAACACCAACTACATCGTCGCGGGCATGGTGATCGAGAAGGCCACGGGACACTCGTACGGCGACGAGGTGCGCCGGCGCATCATCGAGCCCCTGCGTCTCACCGCCACCTCCGTCCCCGGCACCCGGGCCACGGTCCCGCAGCCCAGCAGCCGTGCCTACTCCAAGCTGGCGGAGGACGCGACGGGACCGACGTACGACGTGACGGTGCTGAACCCCTCCGGAGCCGGGGCCGCGGGCGGGATGATCTCCGGCTCGGCGGACCTGAACCGCTTCTACCGCGCCCTGATGCAGGGCAGGCTGCTCCCGGCCGAGCAGCTGAAGGAGATGAAGACCACGGTGACGGACCCCGACACGAACGACATCCGCTACGGCCTCGGCCTGATGGACGTCGAGCTCAGCTGCGGCGTCCACGTCTGGGGCCACGAAGGCGGCATCCACGGCTCCTCCTCGGTGGCCGTCACGACCGCCGACGGCCGCCACTCCCTCGCCTTCAACTTCAACGGGGACTGGACCGGGGACGCGGCCGCGGTGCTCGAGGGGGAGTACTGCGCCAAGTGACGGGGTCGCCGTGGCCTCCTGGCCTCTAGACCCACCTCGAACGGAGTTCGTCGCGCAGGCGCCGGGCGACCTGGCCCATGAGGGCGTCGGCGCCCGGCTGCCGGCCGGCGGCGACCTGTGACTCGGTCAGGGCGGCTATCGCGTAGGTCTGGCCGTCGGCATGCTCGACGACGCCGACCTCGTGGCGCAGATTGAGCAGCGTGCCGGTCTTGGAGGACCAGGTGGAGGCGTCGGACTCGAAGTCCGGGGCGAGGCGGTTGCGCAGGAGGTTGTTGGCCAGGAAGCCGCGTACCTGTGCGGCGACCTCGGGGTGGATCGCCGGGCGCTCGGCGCCCTCGGTCCACAGGGCCTGGAGGAGGTCGACGAAGGCCCGTGCCGTTCCGGTGTTCGCGCGCGAGATGTCGAGTTGCGGCACCCGGTGGCCGCGCCCCGGCGTGCCGGCGTCGATCGCGAGGGCATGCGCGAGGTGGACGTCCGCGGGGTCGAAACGCTCCACCGGGGTGTCCATCAGCTCCCCCATGGTGTGCCGGACGGCGATGCCGCGCAGCCCGAACTCGTGCAGAACCGCGCCGACTTGGGCAGGAGGCGTGAGGGCGAAGAGGGCGTCGGCGGCGTTGCTGTCGCTGATGCAGGTGCTGAGGTAGAGCAGGTCCTCCACGGCGATGTGGGCGGCGTGCCGGAACCGGCTCAGGCCGGTCGGACCGGGGGTGGTGACCCGCCCGGGCGCCACCTCGATCACCTGGGCGCCGTCGAGTTCGCCACGCCGGATGCGCTCCAGCGTCGCCAGGGCGAGCGGGATCTTCACGAGGGACGCGGCCGGCAACTCGGTGTCGGGGTCGATCCCGATCTCGTCGCCCGTCTCCAGATCCCGGACGAGAAAGGAGCCGTACAGCCCGCCGTCGCGCAGCGCCCGTCGCAGCTCCCCGAGCAGTCTCTCGGTACCGGTGGTCATACGGCCGCCTCCGCGCTCTCCGTGGCGCCGAGGCACGGGGCGATGCCGGGCGCGTACGCCTGGCGTATGAGCCCGGTGAGGGGCGAGCCGTACAGTCCGCCGTCGCGCAGCGCCCGTCGCAGCTCCCCGAGCAGTCTCTCGGTACCGGTGGTCATACGGCCCCCTCCGCGCTCTCCGTGGCGCCGAGGCACGGGGCGATGCCGGGCGCGTACGCCTGGCGTATGAGCCCGGTGAGGAGCGAGCCGTACAGCCCGCCGTCGCGCAGCGCCCGTCGCAGCTCCCCGAGCAGTCTCTCGGTACCGGTGGTCATACGGCCCCCTCCGCGCTCTCCGTGGCGCCGAGGCACCGGGCGATGGCGGGCGCGCAGGTCTGGCGTATGCGCCCGGCATCGACGTCCGTCTCGTCCGCCACCGCGAGCGAGAAACCGCGGGCGAAGCCGGGGCCCAGCTCGCCGACGGGCCGCCAGTGGAGGCGGAGTTCGCGGGCCTGCGGGGCCGAGCACAGCAGGGCGTCGCCGTGGCTGAGCACGTCCGCCGCGGCGGCGGCCACGGCCGGTGCGACGGCCAGCTGGGCCGGGCGCAGCCCCACGGCGTCGCGCAGCCGGGTGAGCCGGTCCCGGACGTGCGGCACATCGTCCTCCGGCTGGAGCCACACACGCCGGGGCCGCCGGTCGCGGTCGGCCCGGCCGGGGCGCAGGGTGTCCAGGTAGATCGCCCCGCCGCCGGGCTCGTCCGCGACCGCCAGCCCCAGCGGCACCGTCCAGGCCGCCTCGGCGGGCGCCACCGCGAGAAGCGCCGCGCGCACCTGCCGGGAGCTCACGAGGTCGGCCCGCTCGGCCGGACCGGCAGGAAACGGGTCGAGGAGGACGCCCTGCTCGTGTGCGTCGGCGATGAGCCGGGCGAGGGCGCCGGTCGGGCAGACGGCGGGCACGGCGAGCCGCAGCGGCCGCCGGCGGGCCGCCTCCGCCTCGTACTCGAACCGGTCGGCGAGCAGCACGAGTTGCCTCGCCGTCGGCAGCATGTCCCGGCCGAAGGGCGTCAGCGTCACCGCTCGCGAGGACCGGTCGAGCAGCCGCTCGCCCAGGCGTTGTTCCAGCGCGGCGACGCGACGGCTCACCACGGACTGGGCCGTACGGGCCGCCGCGGCGCCCACCGTGAAGCTGCCGTGCTCGCTCACACTGACGAACGCCCGGCATGCCGCGACAAGATCCACGCGCTCCACTATGCCAAAACAGCATGGAGTCGAACGTCCGCGTCTTGGACCTCGGCCCCCCGCGGGCCGGAGAGTTGGTCGCGGTCCAGGGGGTTCCCCGGGGCCCACACCGCCCACCTGTCCTTCGACGGCCTGGAGGTTCATCCATGACGTATCCGCTTCGCATCCGCCGAGGCGCCGCCTGGGCGGCGGCCGGACTGCTCGCCCTCGCCGTGCTTCCGGCATGCGGCCAGGAATCCGCGTCCGGGACCGGCTCGTCCGCCGGTGCGGCGAGATCAGAGTCACCGGCGGCAGCCACGAAGCAACCCACCGGCCCCGCATTCCGTTCCCTGGAGCGGGAGTTCGACGCACGGCTCGGCGTCTACGCCCTGGACACCGGCACGGGCCGCTCGGTCGGCTACCGCGCGGACGACCGGTTCGCGTACGCCTCCACGTTCAAGGCGCTGGCGGCAGGCGCGATCCTGCGGAAGTACGGCACGGACGGCATCGACAAGGTGGTCACGTACTCCCGCGACGACCTCGTCGAGAACTCGCCCGTCTCCGAGAACTTCGTCGACACCGGCATGACCCTGCGGGGGCTGTGCGCCGCGACCCTCTGGTACAGCGACAACACGGCCGTCAACCTGCTCCTCGACGAACTCGGCGGTCCCGACGGCCTGGAGAAGGTGCTGGAGGAGTTCGGCGACGACGTCACCGAGATGGACCGCTACGAGACGGAGATGAGCGAGGGCACTCCGGGCGACATCCGCGACACCAGCACAGCCCGCGCGATGGCGGGAAGCCTGCGCGCCTTCCTCCTCGGCGACGCCCTGAAAAGCGACGAACGCCTGCTCCTCAGGCAGTGGATGACCACCAACATGACCGGCCGCACCCTCATCAGGGCCGGCGTCCCCAAGGCCTGGGACGTCGCCGACAAGAGCGGCACCGCCGGATACGGCGGCCGCAACGACATCGCCGTGGTCTGGCCCGACGACGGCGGCAACCCCATCGTCGTGACGGTCCTGTCCACCCGCGGCAAGAAGGACGCCGAGCGAGACGACGCGCTGATCGCCAAGGCGGCCACGGTGGCGGTCGAGGGCCTCGGTCGCTAGGGGCCACATGCGCATGAGGAGGGGCCCCGGGCGTCGGGCCCGGTGCCCCTCCTCTCCCCTCCTGATGCCGGTCCCGGTCCGTCGTTACCGGGGCAGCACCACGACATACGCGGCCGGATCGCGGTCCGCCGACGCCATCAGGGCCGTACGGACGACCGTGGCCTGCTGTTCCATCGAGTCCCGGAGCTTCTTCGGTGTGATGTGGACGACGGTGATGCCGAGGCGCTCCAGGTGCTCGCGCTTGCGGGCGTATTCGGACCACAGGGCGTCCTCGTCCTGCCGGGGAGCCCGGGTGTCCAGTTCCACGGCGACCGCCTGCTCGGGCCAGTACGCGTCCAGGCCGCCGAGGTGGGGCCCACCGGGTAGCCGCAGGTCGACGTTCCACACCGGGTCGGGCAGGCCGAACTCGCGGACCATGCGGTACAGCCGGTCCTCCGCGATCGCGCGGCCCTCGGCCAGCAGGGAGTCCACCGCGTCGACGACGTGCGGTCGGCTCAGCAGCTTGGCGTTGTTCAACTCCCGGACCACGGAAGCCGGTTCGCAGTGGCCGCCGCGCACGGCTTCGGTGAGGAGGCGGCGTACGGCGCCGGCGTCCGCGAGGCCGGAGACCGCGTCGGCGAGGGCGCGGGGGACGGGGGCCACGGGCACGCCGGTGACCTGCTGCGGGGTGGGCAGGGCCGCCGTACGGACGATCCGGGCCGGTCCCGTGGAGCGCAGCCGGCGCAGCCGGGGGACCAGGATGTCGAGCTTCTCCAGGGACAGCAGCGGGGGAGCGGAGGCGAAACCGTGGAGGGCCAGCGCCGCGAGGCCCGTGATCATGGCCTCCGCGTACACGGGTCGGTGCGGGTCGTCCGCGCCGGGCTGGGCCGGCACGCCGGGGGACGACTCGCGTGCCGCGTACATCAGGACCGCGTGCAGCCGCTCCTCGCCGGTCGGCGGGCCCGGGTGGAGCAGGAAGACGCCCGGCAGGATCTGCTGCCAGGGGCCGCCGGGCCGGCACTGGTCGTTCGCGTCGGCCGCGGACACGCCGTGCGAGCGGAGCTGGGCCGCGGTCATGACGCGGCGGTGCACCTCGGAGAGGTGGCGGAGGGGGCGGGGGGAGAGCGGGGTGTTGTGGTTCATGACCCGGAGGTTCCCGCGTCCGATCCGCCCTTTAACCGTTGTTACACGTCCGTCGACAAAAGCGGACAACCTGGCACTAAAGGACGGGTGTTCGGATGCCGAGTAGGCACGGAAAACCCCTGGTCCGTTCGGGTTGGACCAGGGGTTACGGCTGCTATTGCCTGAATTCCGTAACGGTCACGGAGGCCGTGATCGTTGGCCAAGGGTCATCCGGAGCTTTACGCGCCCTCGGCCAGCGCATCGCACGCCTGCCCCCGCAGCCCCCGCGCCAGATCGTCCCGCGCCTCCAGCACCAGCCGCCGCAGGGCCGGTGCAGCCGTCTCGTGCGCCGACAGCCAGACATCCGTGGCCGCCAGGGTCTCCTCGGAGTCCTGCAACCCCGGGAACAGCCCCCGCACCACGTCCATCCCGATCTGGATCGACCGCTCGGACCACACCCGCTCGATGGCCGCGAAGTACTTCTCCGCGTACGGCGCGATCAACTCCCGTTGCGACGACTGCGCGAACCCCGCGATCGTCGCCTCGACCAGCGCGTTGGACAGCGCGTCGGACTCGACGACCTGCGCCCACGCCTGCGCCTTGACCGCGGCCGAGGGACGCGCGGCGAGACAGCGGACCTGGTGCCGCTTGCCGGACGCGGTGTCGTCGCGGGCCAGTTCGGCGGCG
The DNA here is from genome assembly GCF_036014015.1 of Streptomyces sp. NBC_00457. Taxonomy (NCBI): domain Bacteria; kingdom Bacillati; phylum Actinomycetota; class Actinomycetes; order Kitasatosporales; family Streptomycetaceae; genus Streptomyces; species Streptomyces sp. NBC_00457. The sequence continues at coordinate 7,082,493 of NZ_CP107905.1, forward strand.
AGCACCGACTCGTCGGCGACCCCGTGCGCGGCGAGGGGTTCCAGGAACGCCCACCGCAGCTCCTGGTCCACCGCCAGGCCCTCGATCGTCTCCGTGCCCTCCAGCAGCCCCTTCAGCAGCTTCAGATCGCCCTCGGCCGCCGCCACCGTCGCGAAGAACCGCGCCCACGCCAGCTGGTGCTCACTGCCCGGCTCGGCACCCCGCAGCTCACGCAACGCGCCCTCGGCCAGCAGCCGTTCGCCGACCGGCCGCCACCCCGGCGCCACATAGTGCACCAGCGCCGAGTTCGCCCAGGCGTGCAGCACCTGGAGCACCCCGATGTCCGACTCACGCCCCGCGAACCGCAGCACGAGCCCGATGAAGTCCCGCGCCGGCAGCAGCGCGTCCCGGGTGAGATTCCACAGCGCCGACCAGCACAGGGCCCGCGCCAGCGGATCGGTCATCCCGCCGAGACCGTCCTTCAGCGTGGCCAGCGAAGTGTCGTCGAAGCGGATCTTGCAGTACGTCAGGTCGTCGTCGTTGACCAGGACCAGCTCCGGCGCCTGAGCACCCACCAGCTCCGCCACGACCGTACGCGGCCCGTCGACGTCCACCTCGGCACGCGCGTACCGCTCCAGCGCCCCGCCTTCGGAACGCCGGTACAGCCCCACCGCCACCCGGTGCGGCCGCAGCTCCGGGTGCGACTCGGCGGCTTCCTGCAGCACCGCCAGCTCGTCGATCCGGCCCTCGGCGTCCAGCAGCACCTGCGGAGTCAGCGAGTTCACGCCGGCCGTCTGCAGCCAGGACCGCGCCCACGTCGCCATGTCGCGTCCGCTGGTCTCCTCCAGCACCGACAGCAGATCACCGAGGCGCGTGTTGCCGTACGCGTTCCGCTTGAAGTAGCGCCGCGCGCCCTCCAGGAACGCGTCCTGACCGACGTAGGCGACGAGTTGCTTCAGGACCGAAGCCCCCTTCGCGTACGTGATGCCGTCGAAGTTCAGCTTCGCGTCCTGCAGATCACGGATGTCTGCCGTGACGGGGTGCGTGGAGGGGAGCTGGTCCGCGCGGTACGCCCACGCCTTGCGGCGGTTGGCGAAGGTGATCCAGCCGTCCTGGAAGCGGGTCGCGCCCACCAGGGCGAAGGCGCCCATGAAGTCGGCGAACGACTCCTTCAGCCACAGGTCGTCCCACCACTCCATGGTGACCAGGTCGCCGAACCACATGTGCGCCATCTCGTGCAGTACGACGTTCGCGCGGCCCTCGTACGACGCCCGCGTCACCTTGCCCCGGAAGATGAACTCCTCGCGGAAGGTGACCAGTCCCGGGTTCTCCATCGCGCCGAGGTTGTACTCGGGCACGAACGCCTGGTCGTACTTCCCGAAGGGGTACGGGTAGTCGAAGTGGTCGTGGAAGAAGTCCAGGCCCTGCTTGGTCACCAGGAACACGTCGTCGGCGTCGAAGTAGGGGGCGAGCCCCTTGCGGCACAGGGCGCCGAGAGGGATGTCCAGCGTCGTACCGTCGGTGAACGTACGGGAGTAGGAGTCCGTGACGTAGTGGTACGGGCCCGCCACCACACACGTGATGTACGTCGAGATCGGCTTCGTCTCCGCGAACCGCCAGACCCCGTCCGCGAGTTCACCGACGCCGTTGCTCCACACCGTCCACTCCTCGGGCGCCCGCACCTCGAAGCGGAACGGGGCCTTGAGGTCCGGCTGCTCGAAATTGGCGAAAACGCGGCGGGAGTCGGCCGGCTCGTACTGCGTGTAGAGGTAGACCTCGCCGTCCTCGGGGTCGACGAAGCGGTGCAGGCCCTCGCCGGTGCGGGAGTAGGCGCACTGGGCGTCGACGACGAGTTCGTTGTCGGCGGCGAGGTCCTCCAGGGTGATCCGCGTCCCGTCGAAGACCTCGCTCGGGTCGAGGTCCTTGCCGTTGAGGGAGAGGGCCGTCACGCTCGGCGCGATCAGGTCCGCGAAGCTGGTCGCGCCGGGCTCGGCGCAGCGGAAGCGGATCGTGGTGACCGAACGGAAGGTGCGCGGCGCCCCGTCCTCGCCGTCGCCGCCACCGACGGCGGAGCGCACGTCGAGGGACACGTCGTACCCGTCGACGGACAGCAGGGCGGCCCGCTCCCGGGCCTCGTCGCGGGACAGATTCTCACCGGGCACGGGCGGCACTCCCTCGGGGTGTGTTCAGCATGCGGACAGCCCTGATCCTGCCATGTGGCCCTGACCGGCGGCATCAGGGAATGGCCGGGCGAGCAGGAACGTTCCCCCAGAGGTTCCGCGGAGACCTGCCCGCCTCATGAGGAGAGACATGTCGGAGAAGACCCCCGTCGATTTCTGGTTCGACCCGCTGTGCCCCTGGGCCTGGATGACCTCTCGCTGGGTGCTGGAGGTGGAGAAGGTCCGGGACATCGAGGTCCGCTGGCACATCATGAGCCTGGCCGTGCTGAACGAGCCGAAGGTGGACGAGCTGCCCGAGGAGTACCGCGAGCTGCTGGAGACCAAGGCCTGGCAGCCGATCCGGGTGGTGACCGCGGCCTGGCAGAAGCACGGCTCCGAGATCCTCGGCCCGTTGTACACCGCGCTCGGCACGCGCATCCACAACCAGGGCGAGGGCCCGACCCGCGAGGCCGTCGTCGGCGCCCTCGCCGACACCGGCCTGCCCGCCGACCTGATCGACTACTTCGACCAGGAGGACTTCGAGTTCGACGCCGAGCTGCGCGCCTCCCACAAGGAGGGCATCGACAAGGTCGGCCAGGACGTCGGCACCCCCGTCATCGCCGTGCCCGGCGCCGACGGCAACCAGATCGCCTTCTTCGGCCCGGTCGTCACCCCCGCCCCCAAGGGCGAGGACGCCGCCCGCCTCTGGGACGGCACCCTCGCCGTGGCCTCGGTCCCCGGCTTCTACGAGATCAAGCGCACGCGGACGAAGGGGCCGGACTTCAGCAACCTGTAAGCCTTGTAGGTCTGTAGGGATCACTCGGGGAAGTTGCCCCCGTCGTCCCACTTGAGTTTCCGCTGGAAGCGTCTGCAGCCGTCGCGGGCGCACCGGATGTAGGCCTCCGGCGGAAACTCCTTCTTCTGCTGCCGGACGATCTCCTTCTCCGCGTCGTTGAGCTCGCGGAACTCCTGGAGCGGGCCGCCGCCGCAGTTCGGGCACCGTTTGAACATCAGGCGGTCCGCCCCGCGGTGCCGGCCGCGGCCCGCGCCTGCGCCAGCCGGACCAGGTGGTCCCGATACCCCTGCGCGTAGTACGCGGCCCGCCCCGCGTCCGGCTCGACGACCTCCGTCGGCTTCGTCCACACCCCCTCGTCCAGCGCGACCCCGTACCGCTCGGCCGCCGCCAGCACCGCGCCCCGCGCCCCCACCTCGCCCTCGACCACCCGCAGCGGCCGGCCCAGCACATCGGCGAGCAGCCGCATCCAGGCATGGCTGCGGGTCCCGCCCCCGCACACCGCGAGCGACCCCGTCAGGCCCGCCGCCTCCAGACAGTGCCGGGCGGCATAGCCGATACCCTCACAGGTCGCCCGGACCAGGTCGCCACGGGTCGACTCCAGGCTGACGCCGGTGAGTTCGGCGCGCAGCCCGGGCTCGACGAAGGGCGCGCGCTCGCCCGAGGGAGCGAAGTACGGCAGGACGCGGACGCCGTGCGCACCGGGCGGCGTGTCGGTCAGCAGGGAGTCCACCTCCTCATGGGCGACGCCCGTCGTCGACAGCACCCAGTCCAGCGCCGCCGTCCCGACCATCGCCGGCATCGCACGCAGCCAGTGGCCGGGCCGGTCGGTGGAGATGTACAGCCCGGCCGGCTCACCGGTCAGGTCCAGGTCGGTCGTCGCGACGAGGGCGGCGAGGCATGTGCCCACGATCAGCAGACCGTCGCCCGGGGAGGTGACGCCGGCGCCGAGCGCGCTGGCGGGGAGGTCGTACGGGCCGTTCGCGAGCGGAGTCCCGGCCGGCAGCCCCTCGCCGCGTGCCTCAGCCGTGGCCACTGGGTCGCTGATGGGGGCGAGCAGGCCCCGGCGGTGGGTGAGACCGAGCAGTTCCACGACCCGGTTGTCGTACGACCGCGACCTCGGGTCCAGGAACGGCATCGACGCGTCCGACACGTCCGTCGTGGCGCGTGCTGCTCCCGTCAGCCGCTGGAACACCATGTCCTTGCAGTACACGGTCGCCTTCGCGGCGTCGAGTGACTTCGGCTCGTGCGCGTCCAGCCAGGCGAGCAGCGGGCCCGGACAGCCGGGGAACATCGCGTTGCCGGTGCGCCGGAACACCGTCTCGAAGGTGCCGTCCGCCTGCCACCGGTCGAGCAGTTCATGCGCGCGGCCGTCCATCCAGGAGGCGGCGGGGCGGATGGGGCGTCCTGAGTCGTCGATGAGCCATACTCCGTCGCCCTGGCCGGTGAGGCCTGCCAGTTCGATGGGTTCGTGCGGCAAGCGGGCGGTCAGTGCGCCGAGCACGGTGATCACCGCTGTGTATACCTCGTCCATGTCCTGCTCGACGTGACCGCTGTGCAGGGAGAGGCGTACGGGGCGTGCTTCTACGGCGAGTTGACGGCCTGTGGAGTCGAAAGCTGCGGCCTTCACCATGGACGTGCCTACATCCATCCCGATGTACACGGCGTCACCATCCTCCTTTTTCTCTTCCGTGCTGAATTTCTGGGTCGGTCGCCTCCGGGGGCGCTCACTGCCGGTGTCGAGACGGCGATCGTGCTCGACGCTTCGCGCCTCCGCGCTCCCCCACTCTCGGCTTCGCTCGAGCGGGAGGTGCCCCCATGCCGTCTCGACACCGGCGCGCCCCCTGCGGCTCCCTCCCGGCCGGCGCGTGGGGACGGTGCGCGTTGGTGGGCCCTTACCGCAAGCTGTGGGCCAGGGGTTCTCCACGTGCCCAGCGTCCTACCTCGCCGGCTGCTATGGACGCCGCCTTCTCTGCTGTCGCCCGGCTCGCTCCGCCCAAGTGCGGGGTCAGTACGACGCGTTCGGTGAGGCCCAGCAGGCGCGAGTCGGCGGGGAGTGGCTCCCGTTCGTACGTGTCCAGGGCCGCCGCCGACAGGTGTCCGCTCTCCAGCGCGTCGCAGAGGGCGTCCTCGTCCAGGAGGGGGCCGCGGGCCGCGTTCACTACGACCGCGCCGGGCGGGAGGAGCGCCAGTTCGCGGGCGCCGATGAGGCCGCGGGTCTCGGGGGTGAGGCGGGCGTGGAGGGTGATCACCTGGGAGCGGGTGAGCAGCTCGTCCAGGGACGACAGCCGCAGTCCGTGGATCTCACCGTGGACGTAGGGGTCGTAGACCATGACCCTGGCGCCGAAGGCGCACAGGACGCGGGCCACCCGGCTGCCGACCGCTCCGTAGCCGACGAGCCCGACGGGCAGGTCCTCCAGTTCCAGGCCGCTGTGCTCGTACGTGTAATAGGTCGCCCCCTGCCAACTCCCTTGCCGGGCAAGGAGGTCATGGGCCTGCGGGATACGACGCAGGGCGGCCAGCATCAGGGCGACGGTGAACTCGGCGGTGGCGGCGGCGTTGCGGCCGGGTGAGAAACACACCCGTACGTCACGGGATTTGGCCGCTTCCAGGTTGACGTTGACCGGGCCGCCGCGGCAGACGACGACCAGGCGGAGGGAGGGGGAGGCGTCGAGGACGCGTTCGGTGACCGGGGCCATCTGTGTCACCAGCACCTCGCGGTCGTCCGACAGGGCCTCGATCAGTTCGTCTTCCGCGTCGCTCGCCTCCGTCACCTCGGCTACCGGGCCGAAGGGTTCCAGGGGCCAGCCGAGGGTCAACTCCCTTACGTCCACGTCGCACTGGTGGTCGCGTAGTTCCTGGCCCACCGCCGACGTGATCAGCGACGGCAGTACGAAGTGATCCCCGGCGGCGAGGACCCGTAGCGTTCCGTTCATCGCAGTGCGTCTCCCGTCTCGGCGTCATGACGTCGGCGTCGCGCAGACCTCGTAACGGACCTTGTGCTCGTCCAGGTCCCGCAGCGCCTCGGCCGACGCCCCGTCGTCGACGAGGAGCAGATCGAAGCGGGAGAGCGGGGCGACCCGGTGCAGGGCGACCCGGGCGAGCTTGGTGTGGTCGATCAGCAGGACGTTCCGCGCGGCCGAGTCGAGCATCGCCCGCTTCACGGACACGATGTGCTGCTCCTGGTGGTAGGCGTAACCCCCGTGCACGGCCGACGTGGACGCGAAGCAGACGTCGACGCGGAGCGACTGCACCGCCTCCACGCAGGACACGCCGAGGAAGGAGGAGTGCAGCGGATCGTAGTCGCCGCCGAGGGCCATCAGGTGGATGCCGCGCTGGTCGGAGAGGAGGTTGATCGCCTCCAGGAAGTTGGTGACGACCGTGAGGGGAGTGACCTCGCCGAGGCGGAGTCTGCGGGCTATCTCCAGGGTGGAGGTGGAGTCGTCGAGCATGATCGCCATGCCGGGCTCTATCGACTTCATCGCGTGCCCTGCGATCGCGGCCTTCTCCGCCCGCATGGTCTTCAGCCGGTACTGCACGTTCGACTCGAACACCCCGGACGGCTGCGCCGTCACGCCACCTCTGAACTTCCGTACGATCCCCTGCCGTTCGAGTTCGTCGAGGTCCCGGTGGATGGTCATCAGGCTGACCCCGAAGCGCTCGGCCAGCTCGGCGGCGGTCGCCGAGCCGTCGGCCAGGACCTGCTCCGCCATGGCGGCCTGGCGGGCCGCGGGCCCCTGCTGTGCGTTGCTCATCGTGGGTCCAACACGTCGAATCGACTCGTTAACAGAGGGTGGAACGGCGAAAGGGGGGCGTCAATCCCTCGCGCAGGTGGAAACCTCGGTGCAGAGTGAGAAGTTCACGGCCAGGTGTGGGAGGTCCGATGGAGTCATGGCTCGGGATCGACCTGGGGACGCAGGGCGTCCGGGCGCTGCTCGTCACCGCGGACGGCACGGTCCTGGGCAGGGGTACGGCCCCGCTGACCGGTCGGCGTGACGGCGTACGGCACGAGCAGGACCCGGGGGAGTGGTGGGACGCGGTGTGCGCGGCGTCCCAGGCCGCGCTGCCCCGGCACGCGTCGGTGCGCGGGGTCGCGGTGTGCGGGACGTCCGGGACGGTACTGCTGACCGACATCTCGGGGGAGCCGATCAGCCCGGCCCTGATGTACGACGACGGGCGGGCGGGGGAGCAGGGAGTCAAGGCCCGGGCGGCGGGGCTGTCGGTGCAGGACACCTGGGCACTGCCGAAGGCACGGTGGCTGGCGGAGACGTACGGGCCCGGACGGCTCACCCATCAGCCCGACGTGATCACCGCACGGCTCGTGGGTCGGCGGGTGCCGGCCGACTCGAGTCATGCGCTGAAGACGGCGTACGACGTGGGGCGCGACGCCTGGCCGGACATCCTCGGCCTGCCGGACGGGGCGCTGCCGGACGTCGTACCGCCCGGCACCCGGCTCGGCGAGGTCTGCGTGGCCGCCGCCGAGGCCACCGGCATCCCCGCCGGCACCCCGGTCATCGCCGGGATGACCGACGGCTGCGCGGCCCAGATCGCCTCCGGCGCGCTGCGCGAGGGCTCCTGGAACTCGGTGCTCGGCACGACGCTGGTGCTGAAAGGCGCCACCTCGCACCCCGTCCGGGACCCGGCCGGCGTCGTCTACAACCACCGTGCGCCGGACGGGGGCTGGCTGCCCGGCGGGGCGTCCAGCGTCGGCGCGGGCGTGCTCACCGCCGCGTTCTCTGGTGCCGACCCGGCCGCCATGGACGCACAGGCGGCGGCCTTCGAACCGTCCGGTGCGGTGACCTACCCGCTGGCGTCGCCCGGCGAACGCTTCCCGTTCCTGGCGCCGGACGCCACCGCCGTCCTCCTCGGCGAACCCAGCTGCGACGCCGATCTGTGGGCCGCGCTGCTCCAGGGCGTCGCCTTCACCGAGCGCCTCTGCCTGGACTACCTGCACCACCTGGGCGCCCCGCTCGACGGCACCCTCACCTTCACCGGGGGCGCCGCCCGCAGCCCGTACTGGAACCAGCTCCGCGCCGACGTCCTGGGCCGCACGGCCCGCGTACCGGAACAGACGGAACCGGCCCTGGGCATGGCCGCGCTGGCGGCGTACGGCACCGGAGGCGGCCCCTCGCTCGCCGACACAGCCGAACGCATGGTCCACATCCGCACCCTCGTCGACCCCCGCCCCGACCGCACGGTCCTCTTCGCCGAACCGTACGCCCGGCTCATCGACGAACTGGAAGCCCGCGGCTGGCTGCCGACGCAGGTCGCGGCCCACGCCCGCGCCCGCCTCACGATGGATACGGCCGAACCATGACGCTCACCATGGATACTGCCGGAGCATGAGCACCACCACTACCCTCCTCCTGGTCCGCCACGGCCAGACCGTCTGGCACGCCGAGAACCGTTACGCCGGAGTCAGCGACATCGCCCTGACCGACACGGGCCGCGCACAGGCCGAGGCGCTGGGCCGCTGGGCGGCGGTCCATCCGGTCGACGCGATCTGGACCTCGCCCCTCTCCCGTGCCGTCGCCACCGCCGACCCGGCCTGCCGGGCCCTCGGCCTCTCTCCGCACCGCGAACCCGGCCTGCGTGAATGCGACTTCGGCGTGCTGGAGGGCCGTACGCTCGCGGAGTTCGCGGCCGAGAACCGGGCCGCGGCGGAGGCGTTCCGCACCGACCCGGTGGCGAACCCGTTCCCCCGCGCGGAGGACCCGTCGGCCGCAGCCGAGCGCGGCGCCGCGGCCCTGCGCCGGATCGCCGCCGCCCACCCGGGCGAGCGCGTCCTCGTGGTCGCGCACAACACGCTCCTGCGTCTGGTGCTGTGCACGCTGCTGTCGATCCCGGCCGGGGAGTACCGCAGAGTGTTCCCCCGATTGCGCAACGCCGCGATCAGCGAACTCCTCGTAAAAGCCGACGGATCCGCCGCACTTCTCTCCCTCAATGTGCCCTGCGAGCCCGAACTGACGTAGCACTATGGCCACATGATGGAGATCGACACCTCGGTACCGCACTCGGCCAGGATCTGGAACTACTGGCTGGGCGGCAAGGACAACTACCCCGTGGACGAGGCGGCGGGCGACGCGTACACCGCCGTCTTCCCCGGCATCGTCACGATCGCGCGCAGCAGCCGCTCCTTCCTGGGCCGCAGCATCCGGTATCTGGTGACGGAGGCGGGCGCACGCCAGTTCCTCGATGTCGGCACCGGCCTGCCCACGGTCGACAACACCCATGAGGTCGCCCAGCGCCTCGCTCCCGAGTCGAAGATCGTCTACGTCGACAACGACCCGCTGGTCCTGGCCCATGCCCGGGCCCTGCTCACCTCCACCCCCGAGGGCGTGACGGCGTATGAGGACATGAGCCTGTACGAGCCGGAGAAGATCCTCGATGCGGCCTCGCGCACCCTCGACCTCTCCCGTCCCACGGTCCTGATCCTCAGCGGCATCCTCGGTCACGTCGCCGACTACGACCAGGCCCGCGAGCTGGTCCGCCGCCTGCTGGCCGGCCTGCCCTCCGGCAGCTACCTCTGTATCAACGACGGCTCCCGGGGCACCGACCCGGACTACGAGAACGCGCAGGACGCCTACAACGAGACCGGCGCCGTCCCGTACTTCCTGCGCCCGGTCGACAAGATCGAGGCGTTCTTCGAGGGCCTGGAACTGGTGGAGCCGGGAGTCGTCTCGGTGCCTCTCTGGCGCCCGGAGACCGAGAACCCGACACCGATCGGTCAGCACGGCGGTGTGGGCCGCAAGCCCTGACGCCCTCCCCTCAATGGGAAGCCCCCGCGAGTCACGTCCTCGCGGGGGCTTCCTTCTTTCCGCCTGCCGTTCGTGAAAGGTGAGAAGACGATCACGAGGCAGGGCGCTCGGGGGCCTCAGGGCGCAAGCAGCAGCACATCCGTGCGGGACTTCGCGGCCTCGTAACGCCGGGCCACGTCCTGCCAGTTGACGACCTGCCACATCGCCTCGATGAAGTCGACCTTCTGGTTCCGGTACTGCAGGTAGAAGGCGTGCTCCCAGGCGTCGAAGACCAGGATCGGCGTGGCGCCCTGCCCGACGTTGCCCTGGTGGTCGTAGACCTGCTCCACGATCAGCCGCCCGCTCAGCGGCTCGTACGCCAGCACACCCCAGCCCGAACCCTGCGTCGTCGCGGCGGCCTTGGACAGCTGCGCCTTGAAGCCGGCGAAGGATCCGAAGGACTCGGCGATCGCGTCCGCGAGCTCTGCCACACCGTCGGCGGCAAGCGGCTCGCCACCTCCGTCGCCGGTCATGTTCTGCCAGTAGATGCTGTGCAGGATGTGCCCGGAGAGATGAAAGGCCAGGTTCTTCTCCAGCCCGTTGATCGAGCCCCACGACTCTTTGTCCCGCGCCTCCGCCAGCTGCTCCAGCGTGTCGTTGGCGCCCTTCACGTAAGCCGCGTGGTGCTTGTCGTGGTGCAGCTCGATGATCTCGGGGCTGATCACGGGGGCGAGCGCGGAGTAGTCGTAGGGCAGTTCCGGGAGTGTGTAGACGGGCATGAAGGGTCCCCTCAGGCTTGTTGCAAGTAGCTTGCAACAACAAGCTAACAGCAAAAAGCCCCCGGGTGGATCACCAGGGGGCCGCGGCGGGTTCCGGATTGGCGGGACCCTACAGTGCTCGGCTCCGCCCGCCTCGGTGACCTGCGCGGCCCCACCTCAGTGACCCGTATCACGCCGGGTCACGTGTAACCGGCACTCTTTGTCGGGAGCCCACCACAGCCGCGCTCCGGCCTTTGTCGAGCGGTGACGGTGCTGCGCTCAGGTGCCCTGGGTTAGCGTCACGGTGTCCCGAACCGCCCTGACTCGGAGTCCCCATGAGCACCGCTGCCGTCGCCGCCCCCGCCCGCACCGGGCAGGTCCTCGCCGACCTCCTCCCCGCCTCCCGCGTCCGGGACGCCGCGCTCGTGCTCGGCGGCGCCGCGCTCACCGGCCTCGCCGCCCAGCTCGCCGTGCCGGTGCCCGGCTCCCCGGTGCCGGTGACCGGCCAGACCTTCGCCGCGCTGCTGGTCGGCACGAGCCTCGGCGCCGGGCGCGGCCTGCTCTCGCTCGTCGTGTACGCGCTGGCCGGTCTGGCCGGTGTGCCGTGGTTCGCGAACGGGGCGTCCGGGGTCACCGTCTCCTTCGGCTACATCATCGGGATGATGCTGGCGGCCACCGTCGTCGGCGCCCTGGCCCGCCGCGGCGCCGACCGCTCCGTCCTGCGCATGGCGGGCGCGATGCTGCTCGGCGAGGCGATCATCTACGCGATCGGCGTGCCGTATCTCGCCTTCGCCGCCGACATCTCCGCGTCCGCGGCGATCGCGGCGGGCCTGACGCCGTTCCTGATCGGCGACGCCCTCAAGGCGGCTCTGGCGATGGGGCTGCTGCCGACCGCCTGGAAGTTCGTCGACAAGCGCTGAGCTAGTGGCTGTGGTGAGCCGACAGCGTGAAACCGGGGTGCGGCAGTGAGCCGCACCCCGGTTTTTTCGTGCTCTTTTGTGCCGAGACTCAGGTCTCGCGCCTCCGCTGCGACCACCACAGCCCCGCCGCGCCGGCCGTGATCAGCGCCGCGCCCGCCGCGCCGAGCGGCAGGACGTCACGTCCTGGACCGGTCTTCGGCAGCTCGTCGCTCCCCGGCGCCACCGGCGTGTTGTCGGTGCCGAGCAGCAACGGGGTGGCCGGGGCGTCCGGTGACGGATTCGTCGTGCCGAACGGCACCGGGCCCTGTTGCCAGAATGTCTTGCTTCCGTCACTGTTCTGCACGGGCAGACAGATCTTTCCGGTTTTCTCTCCGGTCCGGCTCACGTCGTACGTCGCATCGACGTCGTACGACTTGGAATCACCGGCCGCGAGATTGTCGATCGGGCAGGTGTAACCGCTGTTCGAGCCCTCGGGAAGATCGCCCTCCGCAATCGGCGAACACCCCTGGACGTTCTTTACGGTCATGCCGTCGAAGCCCACGACCCAGAGCCTGATTTTGCCGCTGTCCTTGGTCCCCTCGTTCTTGACCGTGGCGGTCATCGCCGTTTCCTGTGAACTGTTGTCGACCGAGATCTCCTCGGGCAGCAGTGTGGTCAGCTCGACATCCGCCGGCGCCTCGTCAACGGCCTTGCCCCCCTTGCTGCTTCCCGGCCCCTGGTCATCCGCACTGGCGGTGACGGAAAGGATCATCACCGTCGAGAGAGATGCCGCAACCAGCGATCCCGCGATGGTCGTCATACGACGCGAACTCATGTTCGTCCCCCTTGGCTGCGCCTGAATTCGCAGTACTTGAAGAGCTACCACAAGATTTCTCCGCACTATGCTGGTGCAGCCTGAAGTGTGACCATTGTGTTTCAGACGAGGAGTAGTTGAGGGGGTGCAGCGGATTGCCGGGGAATACGGAAAACACGAGGAGCGGCGGGGTTCCTGGGATACTGGTGACGGGGCGCTACCGATTGGTCGAAAGTATTGGCCAGGGAGGTATGGGGCGGGTGTGGCGAGCCGCCGATGAAATACTCGATCGTCAGGTCGCCGTGAAGGAAATGCGCATCGACGGCCTCGACGGCGAGGACGCGCGCACTCGCCGGGAACGCACCCTGCGCGAGGCCAGGGCCACCGCCCGGATCGACCACCCCAACGTCGTGCGGGTGTATGACGTGGTCGACGAGGGCGAGCGCCTGTGGATCGTCATGGAGCTGATCGCCGGCCGCTCCCTGGAACGGATCATGGCCGAGGACGGGCCGCTCGGACAGCGCGAGGCGGCACGGATCGGACTGGGCCTCGTGGAGGCGCTGCGCCAGGTGCACGCACGCGGCGTACTGCACCGCGACATCAAACCCGGGAACGTCCTGGTCGAGAGCGGCGGACAGCGCGTCGTCCTCACCGACTTCGGCATCGCCGCCATCCAGGACGCCAAGGCGCTCACCATGGTCGGCATGCTGGTCGGCTCGCCCGACTACATGGCCCCCGAGCGCGTCTCCGGCCGCCCCCAGGGCCCGCCCTCCGACATCTGGTCCCTCGGCGCGACACTCTGCGCGGCGATGGGCGGCCGCTCCCCCTTCTCCCGCGACACCACCCTGGCCACACTGCACGCGGTGTTGTACGAGGAGCCCGAAATCCCCTCCTCCGCAGGCACGTTGGCCACGATCCTGGCTTCCCTCCTGGACAAGGAGCCGTCGGTCCGGCCGGGCCTGGACGACCTGGAGTCCACGCTGCGTTCCGTCGCCGCGGAAGCCGTAGAAGGGGAAGAGCAGGAAGAAGCGGCGCCCACGGACGCGCAACTGGAGCCGCAGGCCGCCCCGCCGCCTCCGGAGCCACCCACTCCGGCCCTCATCGAGCCCCACCGCATCCCCGCCCCGCGCGACCCCCGGCAGTCGCAACCCATCGAGGACGCGAAACCTCCCCAGACCCAGCCGCTCCCTCAGCCTCAACGACCCGCCGATGCCCACAACTTCGGCCGCAGCCGCACCTCCCTCCCCGCCCCCGCTCCCGCATCCGCCTCCACCGAAGCCGCCTCCGAGTTGCGCTCGGAGACCCGTTCCGAGACCCCGGCCGCCCACTCGGCGGCACGCGGCAGGACCGGTGTCTCCTTCGTACGCGCCGAGGCGGCGACGCAGGAGCACGGTCCGCCCGGTGAACTCCCGGGCCCCGCCGTCCCTGCCGCCCCCGGCCCCGGGCGCCGACACCGTCGTACGGGCCTGCTGGCGGCCGTGGCGGCGGTCACCGCCGGTGCCGTGATCGCGGTCGTTCTGATGCTGAACTCCGGGTCGCCGGACGACAAGAAGGCGGGAGGGTCCACGCCCTCGAGCGACACCCCCTCGGCCACCGTAGAAGGCACCTCCAGGCCGCAGACCCTGCCGCCGGGCGCTCGGAAGGAAGCGGGCGGATACGCCTGGGTGCCGCCCGAGGGCTGGCGGCGCGATGTGAAGACGGGCTCCGAGGTGCACTACACCTCCCCGGACGCCAAGCAGGAACTCGCCACGAAGTCCGCGGTGGCCCGCGGTGACCTGCTGGAGACCTGGCGGCGCTCCGAGCAGAACGCCCAAGAGGGGCAGTACGACACGATCCGCCTGGAGGAGACGACCTTCCGCGGCTACCCGGCGGTCGTCTGGGAGTACGCCTTCACCATCAAGGGCGTCGCCTGGCACGCCGAGCTCCTGGGTTTCACCGTGGAGGGTACGTCGTACCAGGTCAACACGTGGTATCAGCCGGACATCGAGGCGCAGGCGCTGGAGACATACAAGAAGGTCAAGGACACCTTCACCGTGCTGTAGGCGCCTTCGTCGTGCGGGCCAGCTTCTCCTTCGCGAAGGCGATGGCCAGGACGACCGCGGCGACCAGCAGCGACAGCAGTACCGTCTTGCGTCCGTCGTGCTCGGTGTCGGTGAGCATGTAGCCGAGGACGAACACGATCAGCGCGGCCGTGGCCCAGGTGAGATACGGGTACAGCCACATCCGGACGACCAGCTTCTCCGGTGCCTCGGCCTGGATGATCTTCCGCATGCGCAGCTGCGAGAAGCAGATGACGAGCCAGACGAACAGCGCCACGGCGCCGGACGAGTTGACCAGGAAGAGGAAGACGGAGTCCGGGAACTTGTAGTTGAAGAAGACCGCGACGAAGCCGAAGACGACGGACGCGATGATCGCCGCGAGCGGCACACCACGGCTGGTGGTCTTCGCGAAGGCCTTGGGCGCGTCACCGCGCTGACCGAGCGAGAAGGCCATGCGGGAGGCCGTGTAGAGGCCGGAGTTGAGGCAGGACAGCACCGAGGTCAGCACGATGAAGTTCATGATCTGACCGGCGTGCGCGATGCCGAGGGAGTCCAGGGCGGCGACGTACGAGCCGTCGTCGGCGATCGACTTGCTGTCCCAGGGGAGCAGGGAGACCACGACGAAGATCGAGCCGAGGTAGAAGACGGCGACCCGCCAGATGATGCTGTTGGTGGCCTTGGTGACGGCCTGCTGCGGGTTCTCGGACTCACCGGCGGCGAGTGTGGCGATCTCGCTTCCCATGAAGGAGAAGACGACGAGCAGCACACCGGTGAGGATCGCACCCGGCCCGTTCGGCAGGAATCCGCCGTGGTCGGTGAGGTTGCTCAGCCCGGCCTGCTCGCTGTCGACGCCCGGCAGGAGCCCGAACACGGCAAGACCGCCGATCACGATGAACGCGGCGATCGCCACGACCTTGATCCCGGCGAACCAGAACTCGAACTCGCCGTACGACCCGACGGAGACGAGGTTGGTGGCGGTCAGCACCACCATCACGATCAGGGCCCAGGCCCACTGCGGGACGGCGGGTATCCAGCCCTCCAGGATCACCGCACCGGCGGTCGCCTCGACGGCCAGCACGACGACCCAGAAGAACCAGTACAGCCAGCCGATGGAGAACCCGGCCCAGCGCCCGAGCGCCCGGTCGGCGTGCGCCGAGAACGAGCCGGACGTCGGGTTGGCGGCGGACATCTCACCGAGCATCCGCATCACCAGCACCACGAGCGTGCCGACTAGGGCGTACGACAGGAGGATGCCGGGTCCGGCGGTCGCGATACCGGAGCTGGAGCCGACGAAGAGCCCGGCTCCGATGACACCGCCGATGGCGATCATCGACAGATGACGGTTCTTGAGACCTGCCTGGAGGCCGTTACCGGGATCGCCGGTGGCCCCAGGTTCCGTGCTGGCTTTGGAAAGGGTCGGCTGCGAGGTCATGGAGGGGATTTCCTTTGCGCCGGACGAGCAGATTCCCGTGCGAGCGGTGCACGGGGGCGTACGAATCGGTCCAGTGAATCGGAGGTGAATGGATTATTGAACCTTTGATTCCGGATCGTTACTTGAGGTTTTCCTGAGGTTCTGTAGTGTTGCTCACACTTTTCCTGAACCGGCCCCGAGGCTGCCGCCCGGAAACAGCCGTGTCACACTCTCCCCATGCGCGTGTACCTCGGCTCCGACCATGCGGGCTTCGAACTCAAGAACCACCTCGTCGAGTGGCTCAAGGTGGCCGGCCACGATCCCGTGGACTGCGGCCCCCACATCTACGACGCCCAGGACGACTACCCGCCCTTCTGCCTCCGCGCCGCCGAGCGCACCGCGGCCGACCCCGACGCCCTCGGCATCGTGATCGGCGGCTCCGGCAACGGCGAGCAGATCGCCGCGAACAAGGTCAAGGGCGTCCGTGCGGCCCTCGCCTGGAGCGAGGAGACGGCGTCGCTCGGCCGGCAGCACAACAACGCCAACGTCGTCGCGGTGGGCGCGCGCATGCACACGCAGGACGAGGCGACGAAGTTCGTCGAGACCTTCCTGGGCACACCGTTCTCGGGCGACGAGCGCCATGCACGGCGCATCGAGATGCTGGCCGGCTACGAGACGACGGGCGACCTGCCGCCGATCCCGGCGCACCACCCGCAGCAGTAGAGGTTTTTTCGAGGCCCGCCTGTCAGGAGACCGAGACAGGCGGGTGGGTGGGAAAGGATCGCGGGACTTGCCCGAGGGTCACACAATTCACCGGCTGGCGTTGGACTACGCGGACCGTTTCTCCGGCCGTACAGCCCAAGTCACCAGTCCTCAGGGCAAGTTCTCCGACGCCGCCGCCCTCCTGACCGGCGGAGCCCTCCGCCGCGCCGACGCTCACGGCAAGCACCTCTTCCTCGGCTTCCGGGACGCCGACTGGATCCACATCCACCTCGGCCTCTTCGGCAAGGTGAACTTCGGCGACGCCCCCGCACCCCCGCCGACGGACACGGTCCGTCTCCGCCTCGCGAACAGCACGTCGTACGTCGATCTCCGCGGCCCCACGACCTGCGCCCTGATCACGGACGCCGAGAAGGACGCGATACACGCCCGCCTCGGCCCGGACCCCCTGCGCACGGACGCCGACCGGGACGCGGCCTACCGGCGTATCTCCCGCAGCCGCATGACCATCGCCGCGCTCCTCATGGACCAGAAGATCATCGCCGGTGTCGGCAACGTCTACCGCGCCGAGGTCCTCTTCCGGCAGGGCATCGACCCGTACCGCGAAGGCAAGGACATCACCCCGGCCGAGTGGGACGCGATCTGGACCGACCTCGTCGAGCTGATGCGTGAGGGCGTCCGCAACAACCGCATCGACACCGTCCGCCCGGAGCACACCCCGGAGGCGATGGGCCGCCCGCCCCGCGTCGACGACCACGGCGGCGAGGTCTACGTGTACCGCAGGGCCACCCTGCCCTGCCACATCTGTGGCGGCGAGATCCGCACCGCCGATCTCGCCGCCCGCAATCTCTTCTGGTGCCCCGACTGCCAGAAATGTCAGGGGAGCTGATCAGGCGTCAGAAGCCGTGCGGCAGCCAGGGCGCCACGGTTGACGCGAACGCCACCGACGCCTCCGTCAGCGCCCCGTCCCGCAGCTCCCGCACCCGCCCGGCCGCCCCCAGCGCGCCCAGGGTCACGCCGCCGAGATACGCCGCCCCCAACTCCCGTACGGACAGGGCGAGATCGGCCGCGTCCTCGGTCCGCGCGCAGGACGCCCCCTTCGCGTCCCCGGTGAGCCGCCAACGCCCCGCGTTCCAGGGGCAGAACGCGTCCTCGACCTCGAACACCACGTCCACCGGGGCCTGATACGTCCGCGCCTCGAGCGCCGCCCCCACATCCACCAGCCGTACGTGCAGCGAGTCCCGCACCTGCAGTGAACACCGCCGGATGTCGGACACCATGTACTGCCACGCCTCGTCCAGCGGCCGCCCGCGCGCACTCAGCGTCGAGGTGAGGTCGATGTCGCACAGGAAACGCCACAGGGCGGCGTGCGCCGCCGGGTCCACCCCGAAGGCGTCCCGCAGCTGCACCGTGCCCTTGGGCCCGGTGATGTGCCACCCGGGCTTCACATGGAAGCGCGCATACCCGACCACCTCGCCGTCCCGCTCCGCCACCACGCACTGCAGCGGTGACGCGCCCTCCCGCTCGCTCTCCGGGTCGAGCAGCCCCGCCCGCTCCCAGCCCGGACGCCTGGCCAGCATGCCCGGCCGCAGCGACACCTCCCGCGCGTACACCGCCTCGCACACGTCGAGCACGTCGGCCGGCGCCGCGTACCGCAGGCGTACGTCATCGGTGCCGGGCGGCACGGACAGCCGTACACGATTCGTGTCGATCTCGACATTGGCGTGAAATGTCGCGACGCCGTACCCGAACCGCCCGTAGATCTCCGGCTCGGAGGCGGTCAGTACGGCGAGCGGCTCGCCCCAGGAGCGGACGTCGTCCAGCTGCCGCCGCATCATCGACGTCAGCACGCCGCGCCGCCGGTGGGTGGCGGCCACGCTGACCATGGTGACGCCCGCCGCGGGCACCGAGGCGCCGCCGGGCACGGTCAGCCGGAAGGTGAAGGCCCCGGCCGTGCCGACGCACTGGTCACCGTCCCAGGCGGCGATCGAACGGTCCGTTTCCGTGAGCGAGTTCCACAGCTCCCGCTCCTCGGCCGACTCCGGGACTCCGCCGAAGGCGCGGATCAGGTGGTCGTAGAAGGTGTTCCACTCGTCCTGCCGCAGCACCCGCAGGTCGGTCTTGGCGCCCGTCGCGCTGTCTGTGCCCATGGCCCATGCCTATCAGGGTGTTGCGGGACGGGCGAGGGAATTTTGCCGGGGCGGGGGCGCGACGGGTTTCTGTGAAGTTCACTGTGAAGTCCAGCCTCGGACGGGGGACAAGTGGGACCTCCCGTGCCAAGCGGCTGGTCGGATGGATAGGGTCCCGAACTAATGGCAGCAGGACGAGAGCGGCGCACGGCCGCCGAGACGTTCACGGCCCGGTGGAAGATGCACGTGCACCGGGTCCGCACCGGCCTGCGCAGAAGTGCCGTCGACTACTTCCGCGGCGACGGCTCGGACTGGATCGCGCTGGTCGGACTGCTGCTCACCATCCCGCTGATCGCGATCACCACGCTCGCCAACTCCGTGTGGTGCTCACCGGCCGCGCTCGTCCTGCCCATCGTCGCGGGCGGGCTGCTGCTGCGCCCCGCCAGCCTGCTCGGCCTCTACGCGGCGGCGGCGACCGCGCTGATCGTGGAGTCGGTGCAGCTCGGGCCGTACACGGAAGGGCCGTCCCGGGTCACGCCGGGTGTGGTGCTGGTGGTCGCCGCCTGCGGGTTCTTCGGGCTGCTCATCGCACAGTTCCGCAGCCGGGTCGGCGTGCCCTGGCGGCGCGGCGGCACGATGCTGTTCGACCTGCGGGAACGTATCCGGGTGCAGAGCAAGCTGCCGAAGCTGCCGGTGACGTGGCACCGCGAGATGGCGCTGCGGCCGGCCGGCGGGCAGTCCTTCTCGGGCGACTTCGTGGTGGCCGCCCGCACGAACGGCGGGCGCACGCTCGAAGTCGTCCTCACCGACGTCTCCGGCAAGGGCATGGACGCGGCATCACGGGCGCTGCTGCTGTCGGGCGCGTTCGGCGGCCTGCTCGGCAGTCTGCCGCCGCACGCCTTCCTCCCCGCCGCCAACGGCTATCTCCTGCGCCAGGACTGGGACGAGGGCTTCGCCACCTCCATCCACCTCGTCCTCGATCTCGACTCCGGTGACTACGAGCTGTACTCCGCCGGGCATCCACCGGGGCTCCAGCTCAGCGCGGGCAGCGGACGCTGGGAGGAGAAGGCGGCGGAGGGGCCGTTGCTGGGCGTGTACGACGGTGCCCAGTTCGACCCGGTTAAGGGATCTTTGCGCCCCGGTGACGTGTTGATGCTGTTCACCGACGGTCTGGTGGAAACGTCCGACCGCGACATCGTCGAGGGCATCGACCGCCTCACCGGCGAGGCCGACCGCTATGTCGCCGGCGGATTCCACGGCGCGGCCTGGCATCTCATCGAGGCGGTGGCGAAGGACGTCAACGACGACCGGGCACTGCTGCTGATCTGCCGCGAGGGCCCGACGGCTCAGGCCGCGGCCCGCTGAGCGGTGACTCGCACTGGCTGAGGAGTGACTCACACTGGAGGGGTGACTCCAACGCCCTTGACCCTCCCTGAAGTAGAAGCCCTCGCCCGCGCCGCCCACCAGGGCCAGACCGACAAGGCCGGACAGCCCTACGCCGAGCACCTGAGGGCCGTCGCCGAGGGCGTACGCGCACGCGGCGGGGACGACGAGCAGATCGCGGCGGCCTGGCTGCACGACGCCGTCGAGGACGACAAGCTCTCCGAGCAGTGGCTGGACGAGGCCGCGCTGAGCCCTCGTACGAAGGACATCGTGCGCGCGGTCACCAAGCGGGCCGGGGAACCCCCCGAGGCGTACGCCGCGCGCATCCTCGCCACCCCGGGCGCCCTGCTGGTCAAGGAGGCCGACCTGGCACACAACGCGGACCCGGCACGGCTCGCCGTACTCGACGCGCCCACCCGCACACGACTGACCGAGAAGTACGCACGGATGCGCGCACTTCTCGGTCTGAAGGGTGAATCGAGCGGCGAATAGCGCCTAGGCGCGTGCCTTCTCCGGTTCCCGGGCCTTCTCGGGTTCCCTGGTCTTCTCACGTTCCCGGGCCAGCTCGGTCGCGTCGCGCTTGAACGCCCACTCCATCTTCGGCTCCATCGCGAACCGGAACACCCGCCGCACCGGCGCCGTGCAGAGCAGGGTCACGACGGCAGCCGCGAGGACGGTCACGATGATCTCGCCGAGCGGCCGGTGCAGCCAGGCGTGGTCGAACCAGCCCTGGTAGTCACCTGCCTTGACCAGGAATCCGTGCAGCAGATAGCCGTACAGCGTGCCCGCGCCGAGCGCCGTGAACCACATGTGGCGGCGCGGCACCCAGGCGAAGAAGCAGGCGGTCAGCAGCGTCGAGCAGCCGAACGTCGCGAGCACCATCACCGGCCCGGACCACCAGGGAGCGCCCAGGTTCTGCGCGGCGTCACGGTGGTAGAACCACGCGGTGTTCATCCGCGGCACGGCCCACCAGCCGACCGCCAGCGCCGCCGCGAACACCGGCACGGACGCGATCCGCACCGAACGCCGGCGCACCAGCTGGAAGTGCTCGGGCTTCATGCACAGACCCAGCACGAAGTACGGCAGGAACTGCAACACCCGCTGTAGATCGAGGTCGTTGCCGATCTCCGGGGTCACCGACGCCAGCATGGCGATACCGAGCGCGAGGGGCAGCGGCCAACGCACCAGCTTCCAGATCGGCGTCGTCATCCGCCAGATGAACAGCGCGCACAGGAACCAGGTGAGGTACCAGGGGTCGAGAAGACTGACCTCCTGGCCGGGATCGTCGGCGACGACACGCTTGAAGAGCGGGTAGGCCGTCTCGAAGAGGATGTACGGCACCGCCACACCGGTGATCAATCTCTTCAGCCGGTCCGGGCGCATGTCGAAACTGCGCGAGAAAAAGCCGGAGATGATGATGAAGGCCGGCATGTGGAACGAGTACACGACCGAGTACACGGCCTCCAGGATCCGGCTGTCGGCCTTGAGCGGTTCCCAGGAGTGGCCGATCGCCACCAGCACGATCGCCAGATACTTGGCGTTGTCGAAGAAAGCGTCGCGCTGCTGTTTCTGCTGTCTCTGCGGTGCTCCCGTACTCGGCGCTCCCGCTGTCGGCGACTGTGCCGGGGGGAGCGGCGTTCGGGTGTGACCGCTGGTGGAGGGCGTGGCGGCGTGGAACATCTGAGGCACCCTAGCGTTGCCTGTGGGCTCTCGTAAAACCCCGACGTCATTCCTGCTTTTCCGGTCCGACCGCCTGTGTTTGCCGGAAGTTGGCATCGCGGATGACGTGACGGTGAACACAGTGGGTCACTTGCGCCGAGAGCCGGAATGTCCGCTTCCGTTGTCTTTGTGCGCAACAAATCGAATTCCCTGCGAACGCGTTGTGTGGACACCGAAACGAACCGGCCGAATTCCTTGCGCAGTTGACCGGCGAATTGTGTCGCAAGCTGTGGCAGAGATATGAGTTCGTACGGACAGATCCAGACTTGTCGGATACAGGCGTGGCAGACGATGCGTCACGGGCCGCATACCGGGGCCCCGTTGGTGGCACGATGGTTCTGGCGGGGGTGCGCGGGGCGGCATCCCGGGCCGGGAGAGCGGATCCGACCGAGGGTGTGATCAGTTGTGGCCATTTCACTGTCAGTGGTGCTGCTATTGGCGATCATCCTGGTGGTGATGATCCGGGCAGGGAACATCAAGGCCGGCCCCGCGGTCGTCGCGGTCCTCTTCGGCTTCTTCCTCGCCTCGACGGGTATGGCCGACGACATCCAGCGCTTCCTCGACTCGATAGCTCAGACGATCAACGAGATCCAGTTCTGACCGGCCGGCCTCGTGACATGCACTCGTGACATGCGAAAGGGCCCGGTTCCGAAGAACCGGGCCCTCATGGAGCGGGCGACGGGAATCGAACCCGCGTAGCTAGTTTGGAAGACTAGGGCTCTACCATTGAGCTACGCCCGCACAACACGCGCCGCAGGTCAGGTGACCGCGGCACTGCAGGCATCGTAGCGGGTCGTGCCCCCTCATCGCACACCCCATAATTGCGGCAGCCGCACTGCCTGCGGGCATGTACCCTACGTGTCGCACCAGCACGGGGTGTGGCGCAGCTTGGTAGCGCGTCCGCTTTGGGAGCGGAAGGCCGTGGGTTCAAATCCCGCCACCCCGACCACGTACGGATCACCTCGCATGATCGCCTTTGGGGGCGTCCGGCGGCTACGGCTACTATGCAAGCTGCGCGTCCGTGTGTCTCGGCAGTGAAGATCACTGAAGTCCTCCGGGCGGCGAAATCCGCCGGGCCAGTCTGGCTCCGGCAGAAACCAAGAAGTCAGCCACAAGGAGACCGAACCGTGAAGAGCGCCGTGGAGACCCTGAACCCGACTCGGGTTCGGCTCACTGTCGAGGTGCCCTTCGAGGAGCTCAAGGACAGCCTCGACGCGGCGTACAAGAAGATCAACCAGCAGGTCACGGTGAAGGGCTTCCGCAAGGGCAAGATCCCCGCCCGCATCATCGACCAGCGGTTCGGCCGCGGTGCGGTTCTGGAGGAGGCCGTCAACGACGCGCTGCCCAAGTTCTACACCGAGGCGGTCAACGAGGCCGAGATCGACGTCCTGGGCCAGCCCGAGGTCGACATCACCGAGCTGAAGGACGGCGAGACGCTGAACTTCACCGCCGAGGTCGACATCCGCCCGACCCTGGAGATCCCGGACTTCTCCGGCATCGAGGTCGAGGTCGACGCCGTCGAGGTGACGGAGGACGACATCGCGGAGTCCGTCGAGCAGCTCCGCGAGCGCTTCGCCTCCACCTCCCCGGTCGAGCGTGCCGCCGAGGACGGCGACGTCGTCACCCTCGACCTGGAGGCCAAGGCCGAGGGCGAGATCCTCGAGGACGGCGTGGCGAGCGGTGTCTCCTACACCATCGGCTCCGGCGAGCTCCTCGACGGCATCGACGACGCCGTGAAGGGCCTGGAGGCCGGTGGCGAGGCCACCTTCACCTCCGAGCTCAAGGGCGGCTCCGCGGCCGGCAAGGAGGCCGAGGTCACCGTCAAGGTCTCCCAGGTCGCCGCGCGCGAGCTCCCCGAGCTGGACGACGACTTCGCGCAGCTCGCCTCCGAGTTCGACACCCTCGACGAGCTCAAGGCCGACAGCCGCAAGCGCCTCGAGAACATGAAGCAGTACGACCAGGCCACGCAGGCCCAGGAGCGCGTCCTGGAGAAGCTGCTCGAGCTGGTCGAGGTGCCCGTCCCCGAGAAGCTGCTCGAGGACGAGATCAACACCCGTAAGCACAACCTCGAGCACCACCAGCTCGGCCAGATGGGCCTCGACCTCGAGAAGTACCTGGAGATCCAGGGCAAGACCGTCGAGGAGTTCGAGACCGAGACCCGCGAGGCCGCGGTCAAGGGCATCAAGACCCAGTTCGTGCTCGACGAGCTCGTCAAGCAGGAGAAGCTCAACGTCAACCAGGAGGAGCTCACCGAGCACCTCATGCGCCGCGCCGCCTCCTCCGGCATGTCCCCCGACCAGTTCGCCCAGGCCGTCGTCGAAGGCGGCCAGGTCCCCCTCCTGGTCGGCGAGGTCGCCCGCGGCAAGGCCCTGGCCGTCGTCGTCGAGAAGGCCACCGTCAAGGACACCAACGGCGAGATCATCGACCTGGACGACGAGGACGAGGACGAGCAGACCACGGAGACGGTCGAACTCGCGGAGACCGACGCCGAGACCCCCGCCGAGCAGAAGACCGAGGGCTGAGCCCACGGCGCCAGGTAGGTCGTACGGAAGGGCTCTTGGGTGGTGCGAACCCAGGGGCCCTTCTGTCATGCGGCGAGGCAGCCCACCCAGGGGCGCGGGGAACTGCGCGAGCAACCACGACGCACCCGCACCCGCCCACGTACCCGCACAATCACGGCGAGTAGCAACCGCCCCACCCGCCGAACCCTCTACGCCCCCGGCGAACACTCACCTCTCCGGGATTCCCCGAAGGGACCAGCGCGTTAGGGTCCATGAATAGGGGGCCAGAACCTCGGCCAAACCGCCGGAGGCCCCCGCAGGGATACGTGAAGACGGCCCGGCGCCGTCGTTTTAGACGAGCAGGTGGATACGTGACGAATCTGATGCCTACAGCCGCCGGCGAGCCTTCCTTCGGTGGCCTCGGCGACCAGGTCTACAACCGGCTGCTCAACGAGCGGATCATCTTCCTCGGCCAGCCGGTCGACGACGACATCGCGAACAAGATCACCGCGCAGCTGCTGCTCCTTGCCGCTGACCCGGACAAGGACATCAACCTCTACATCAACAGCCCCGGCGGCTCGATCACGGCCGGCATGGCGATCTACGACACCATGCAGTTCATCAAGAACGACGTGGTGACGATCGCGATGGGCCTCGCCGCCTCGATGGGCCAGTTCCTCCTCAGCGCGGGTACCCCGGGCAAGCGCTTCGCGCTCCCGAACGCCGAGATCCTGATCCACCAGCCCTCCGCAGGCCTCGCCGGTTCGGCCTCGGACATCAAGATCCACGCCGAGCGGCTGCTGCACACCAAGAAGCGCATGGCGGAGCTGACGTCTTTCCACACCGGCCAGAGCATCGAGCAGATCACCCGCGACTCCGACCGCGACCGGTGGTTCGACGCCGACGAGGCCAAGGAGTACGGCCTGATCGACGATGTCATCACGCACGCCGCGAGCTTGCCGGGCGGCGGCGGCACCGGGGCCTGAGGCCCCCGCGCAGCCCCCAGCCGACCGCCTCAGCCTTCTAGGAGACAGACAGTGAACGACTTCCCCGGCCGCGGCATGTACGACCGCGCACGCGCCGAGAGCAAGGTGCCCGTCGCCGAGTCCCGGTACGTCATCCCCCGCTTCGTCGAGCGCACCTCGCAGGGCGTCCGCGAGTACGACCCGTACGCGAAGCTCTTCGAGGAGCGCGTGATCTTCCTCGGCGTGCAGATCGACGACGCCTCCGCCAACGACGTCATGGCGCAGCTGCTGTGCCTGGAGTCGATGGACCCCGACCGGGACATCTCGGTCTACATCAACAGCCCCGGCGGTTCCTTCACGGCGCTGACTGCGATCTACGACACGATGCAGTTCGTGAAGCCGGACATCCAGACGGTCTGCATGGGCCAGGCGGCCTCCGCCGCGGCCGTCCTGCTCGCGGCCGGCTCGCCCGGCAAGCGCATGGCGCTGCCGAACGCCCGCATCCTGATCCACCAGCCCTACAGCGAGACGGGCCGCGGTCAGGTCTCCGACCTGGAGATCGCCGCGAACGAGATCCTCCGGATGCGTGCGCAGCTGGAGGAGATGCTGGCCAAGCACTCCACCACGCCGATCGAGAAGATCCGCGAGGACATCGAGCGCGACAAGATCCTCACGGCCGAGGACGCGCTGTCGTACGGCCTGATCGATCAGATCATCTCGACCCGGAAGATTAACAACGAATCGGTCCGCTGACGCGGAAGGCTGTATCGTCTGCCGCTCCTTGGCACGGTTCGGGACTGTGCACGACAAAGCGCGCGTGGAAGTGAACCGTGCCAAGGGGGGCCCGAACGAGGGCCCCGGCAAGGTACCGTCGGACATAAGGCAGCACCAGGAGCCGCTGGACCTAGGCGTCTCCCAGGCGAAGGGGAAGCACACCGTGGCACGCATCGGTGACGGCGGCGATCTGCTCAAGTGCTCGTTCTGCGGCAAGAGCCAGAAGCAGGTCAAGAAGCTCATCGCAGGCCCCGGTGTGTACATCTGCGACGAGTGCATCGATCTCTGCAACGAGATCATCGAGGAAGAACTCGCGGAAACCAGCGAGGTGCGCTGGGAGGAACTCCCCAAACCGCGCGAGATCTACGAGTTCCTCGAGGGCTATGTGGTCGGCCAGGAGGCTGCCAAGAAGGCGCTCTCCGTCGCGGTGTACAACCACTACAAGCGGGTCCAGGCCGGTGAGAACGGCGGCGCCCAAAGCCGCGAGGACGCCATCGAGTTGGCGAAGTCCAACATCCTGCTGCTCGGCCCCACGGGCTCCGGCAAGACCCTGCTGGCCCAGACCCTCGCGCGCATGCTCAACGTTCCGTTCGCCATCGCCGACGCGACGGCGCTGACGGAGGCCGGGTACGTCGGCGAGGACGTCGAGAACATCCTGCTGAAGCTCATCCAGGCGGCCGACTACGACGTCAAGAAGGCCGAGACCGGGATCATCTACATCGACGAGATCGACAAGGTGGCCCGCAAGAGCGAGAACCCGTCGATCACCAGGGATGTGAGCGGCGAGGGCGTCCAGCAGGCGCTGCTGAAGATCCTCGAAGGCACGACGGCCTCCGTGC
This sequence comes from Streptomyces sp. NBC_00457, assembly GCF_036014015.1. Lineage (NCBI taxonomy): Bacteria > Bacillati > Actinomycetota > Actinomycetes > Kitasatosporales > Streptomycetaceae > Streptomyces > Streptomyces sp. NBC_00457. The sequence goes on from NZ_CP107905.1 coordinate 7,109,112, forward strand.
CGCCGCAGGGCGGGCGCAAGCACCCCCACCAGGAGTTCATCCAGATCGACACGACGAACGTCCTGTTCATCGTGGGCGGCGCCTTCGCCGGACTGGAGAAGATCATCGAGTCCCGGGCCGGCGCGAAGGGCATCGGCTTCGGCGCGACGATCCGCTCGAAGCGGGAGCTGGAGGCCAAGGACCAGTTCGAGGACGTCATGCCGGAGGACCTGGTCAAGTTCGGCATGATCCCCGAGTTCATCGGCCGCCTCCCCGTCATCACGAGCGTCCACAACCTGGACCGCGAGGCCCTGCTCCAGATCCTCGTCGAGCCGCGCAACGCCCTGGTGAAGCAGTACCAGCGCCTCTTCGAACTCGACGGCGTGGAACTCGACTTCGAACGCGAGGCCCTCGAAGCCATCGCCGACCAGGCCATCCTCCGCCAGACCGGCGCCCGCGGCCTGCGCGCCATCATGGAGGAAGTCCTCCAGGGCGTGATGTACGAGATCCCGTCCCGCAAGGACGTAGCCCGCGTCGTCATCACCGCCGAGGTCGTCCACTCGAACGTCAACCCGACCCTGATCCCGCGCGACGCGCGAGGGCGGGGCTCGGGCGAGCAGAAGTCGGCGTAGCCGCCGAACGCATACGGCAAGGGGCCCCGGTCATCCGACCGGGGCCCCTTCGCGCTCGACGAGCGTGCGCGAGGCGTCAGGCCTTGACGCGAATTTCCTCGCGGAGCTTGCTGGTGAGGTCGGCGGCGACATCCTTCGTCATGCCTTTGCTGGCGTCACCGGGGGAGACCATGGCCATCGTGCTGTAGTCGGCCCAGGCACAGAACCAGTCGGTCTTCGCCTTCTGCGTCGCCAGGTTGGTGCCCTTGGCCGCCTGGCACTTCATCACCGCACCGTCGATCTCGACCGCTTCGGGCTCGCCGACCATCTCGGTCTTCGGAGCGGCCGTGCTGCCCGAGGCCGAGGAGTTGTCCTGGGACTCCTTCTTGATCAGCGCGAAGAACTCGTCCAGGGACTTCTCGGGATCGGCGATCTCACCGTAGGCGCCGATGTAGGTGATGCCCTTGGCCGTCGCGATTTCGCTGGGGTCGGGCGCGGTGGAGGGGTCGCTGGGGTCGTAGTCGCTCAGGTCGGCCGTCGAGTAGATGCCGGAGACCGCGGTGCCGTTCTTGACGCCGCTCTTCGCCAGGTCCTCGGCCGTGTCCGTGCCGGAGCCCTCGGAGTCCTTGGTGAACAGCTTGTACTCGCTGAGCACTGTCTCCGGCGTCGTCAGCTTGTGCGCGCCGTCGTCCTCGATGCCGCCCGAGCCGCCGCCCCTGGCCCCGCCGATGGCGAAGAACGCGCCCACGCCGATCGCCGCCACGACGGCGACCGCGCCGATGATGATGCCCGCCTTCTTCTTGCCGCCGCCCGGAGCCGGCGGCTGCGGGGCGCCGTACGGGGCCTGGCCGTACGGAGGCTGCTGGCCGTAGGGCTGCTGCTGACCGTAGGGAGGGGTCTGGGGCGGGACGCCCTGCGGGGGCTGCTGGGGGTAGCCGTAACCGGGCTGGGCGGGCGGAGCCTGCTGGGGGTAGCCATAGCCGGGCTGGGGGGCCTGCGGCTGCTGGCCGTACGGACCCGGCTGGCCGTACGGTCCGGGCTGCTGGGGCTGCCCGCCGTACGGGCCCGGCTGGTTGTAGCTCATTTCTGGGTTCCCCTCCAGATGCTTACGTGTTCCCGACATCCTGGCGCAGGCACAGGGACCGCACGGCGTCGGGGTGCGCAGTGTTACAGAACAAAGGCGTTTCGGGACACGCCCGCGACACCTCTAAACTGAGCGGGTGACCGAGAACGCTCAGCAGCAGCCACCAGCGCCCGACACCGAACTGCCGACCCAGTACGCGCCGGCCGATGTAGAGGGGCCGCTGTACGAGCGCTGGGTAGAACGGGGTTACTTCGAGGCGGACGAGAAGAGCGACAAGCCTCCGTACACCATCGTCATCCCGCCGCCCAACGTCACCGGCTCGCTCCACCTCGGGCACGCCTTCGAGCACACCCTCATCGACGCGCTGACCCGTCGTAAGCGCATGCAGGGGTACGAGACCCTGTGGCAGCCCGGCATGGACCACGCGGGCATCGCGACGCAGAACGTCGTCGAGCGCGAGCTGGGCAAGGAGGGCAAGTCCCGGCACGACCTGGGCCGTGAGGCCTTCGTCGAGCGGGTCTGGCAGTGGAAGGGCGAGTCCGGCGGGCAGATCTCCGGACAGATGCGGCGGCTCGGTGACGGTGTCGCCTGGTCGCGTGAGCGCTTCACCATGGACGAGGGCCTGTCCCAGGCCGTTCAGACCATCTTCAAGCGGCTCTACGACGACGAGCTGATCTACCGCGCCGAGCGCATCATCAACTGGTGCCCCCGGTGTCTGACCGCCATCTCCGACATCGAGGTCGAATACCAGGACGACGACGGCGAGTTGGTCTCCATGAAGTACGGGGACGGGGACGACACGATCGTCGTCGCCACCACCCGTGCCGAGACCATGCTCGGCGACACGGCCGTCGCCGTTCACCCCGAGGACGAGCGGTACAAGCACCTGGTCGGCAAGCTCATCAAGCTGCCGCTGACCGACCGTTCCATCCCGGTCGTCGCCGACGAGCACGTCGACCCCGAGTTCGGCACGGGCGCCGTCAAGGTCACCCCGGCCCACGACCCGAACGACTTCGAGATCGGCCAGCGGCACGACCTGCCCGCCATCACGATCATGGACGAGCGCGCGGTCATCACCGCTCACGGGCCTTTCCAGGGCCAGGACCGGCTGGAAGCGCGGTCGGCGATCGTCGCGGCGCTGCGCGCCGAAGGGCGGATCGTCGCCGAGAAGCGGCCGTACGTCCACTCCGTCGGCCACTGCTCGCGCTGCAAGACCACCATCGAGCCGCGCCTGTCCATGCAGTGGTGGGTCAAGGTCGGCCCGCTCGCGAAGGCCGCCGGCGACGCGGTCCGCGACGGGCGCGTCAAGATCCATCCGCAGGAGATGGAGAAGCGGTACTTCGACTGGGTCGACAACCTCCACGACTGGTGTATTTCGCGGCAGTTGTGGTGGGGTCACCGGATTCCCGTCTGGTACGGGCCCGATGGTGAAGTCGTCTGCGTCGGGCCGGATGAGGAGCCCCCCTCCGGCGAGGGCTGGCACCAGGACACCGACGTCCTCGACACCTGGTTCTCCTCCGGCCTGTGGCCCTTCTCGACCCTCGGCTGGCCCGAACAGACCGAGTCGCTCGCGAAGTTCTACCCGAACTCCGTCCTGGTCACCGGCTACGACATCCTCTTCTTCTGGGTCGCCCGGATGATGATGTTCGGCCTGTACGCGATGGACGGCACCCCGCCGTTCCACACCATCGCCCTGCACGGCATGGTCCGCGACCAGTTCGGCAAGAAGATGTCGAAGTCCTTCGGCAACGCGGTCAATCCGCTGGACTGGATGGACAAGTACGGCTCCGACGCGCTCCGGTTCACGCTCGCGCGCGGTGCCAACCCCGGTACCGACGTCCCGATCGGTGAGGACTGGGTCCAGGGCTCCCGCAACTTCGCCAACAAGATCTGGAACGCGACACGCTTCGCGCTGATGAACGGCGCGACGGTCGAGGGCCCGCTGCCTTCTCCGGAGCAGATGTCGGCGACGGACCGCTGGATCCTCTCCCGCCTCAACTCCGTCGTCGCCGAAGTCGACGCGCTCTACGAGGACTTCCAGTTCGCGAAGCTCTCCGACGCGCTGTTCCACTTCGCCTGGGACGAGGTCTTCGACTGGTACGTCGAGCTGTCCAAGACGACGTTCAACGCGGGCGGCGAGCCGGCGGAGGTCAGCAAGCGCGTCCTGGGCGAAGTCCTGGACGTCACCCTGAAGTTGCTGCACCCGGTCGTACCCTTCGTCACGGAGACGCTGTGGACGACGCTGACGGGCGGCGAGTCCCTCGTGATCGCCAACTGGCCGAAGGACAGCGGCTTCCGTGACGCGGCCGCGGAGCAGGAGATCGGGGCGCTGCAGCAGCTCGTCACGGAGGTCCGCCGCTTCCGCAACGACCAGGGCCTCCAGCCGGGCCAGCGCGTCCCGGCCCGCCTGACCCTGGACGGCACGGGGCTCGCCCCGCACGAGCCGGCCATCCGCCAGCTGGGGCGCCTGCAGCCGGAGGGCGAGGGCTTCTCGGCGACGGCGACGCTGCCGGTCGCGGGGGCGACGGTCGCGCTGGACCTCTCGGGCGCGATCGACGTGGCCGCGGAGCGCAAGCGCCTCGCCAAGGACCTGGCTGCCGCGGAGAAGGACAAGGCCCAGTCCACCGCCAAGCTCGGCAACGAGGGGTTCCTCGCGAAGGCGCCGGATCATGTCGTCGAGAAGATCCGGGCGCGGCTCGTCAAGGCGGACGAGGACATCGCGCGGATCAAGGCGCAGCTGGATCGTCTGCCGGCCGCGTAAGGGTTTGTACGTTGCTGAAGGCCCCCGGAGCTGTTGAGCACCGGGGGCCTTTGGTTGCCGTAGGGGGCGAGTCGCTAGCCCGCGCTTGCAGGGTGCCGCCTGCGCCCACCCGTGCCGCCCCAGCGGCACGACTGCCCGCAGGCTGGGTACGTAGACTGACCCCGTGAGTGAAAGCGACCCGTTCGACGAGATCGTCGCCGCCGAAACCGACCGCGACCCCGACCTCGCGGTCATCGAGGCCGGCAGCCGTACCCTGCGGACCCAGGGCGGCCCGCCGGAGGCCGCCGTGCCGGTGCGCCCCGAGGACCCCGAGGTCGACAAGGCCCTTCGTGAGGTCGAGGGGGAGCTGGCGACGCGTTGGGGCGAGACCAAGCTGGAGCCGTCGGTCGCCAGGATCTCCGCTCTCATGGACGTCCTGGGCGAGCCGCAGCGCGCGTACCCCTCGATCCACATCACCGGCACCAACGGCAAGACCTCCACCGCCCGCATGATCGAGGCCCTGCTCGGCGCCTTCGAGCTGCGCACCGGCAGGTACACGAGCCCGCATGTGCAGTCGATCACCGAGCGGATCAGCCTGGACGGTGCGCCGATCTCCGCCGAGCGGTTCATCGAGACGTACCAGGACATCAAGCCGTACATCGAGATGGTGGACGGCCAGCAGGAGTTCCGGCTGTCGTTCTTCGAGGTGCTGACGGGCATGGCGTACTCCGCCTTCGCGGACGCGCCCGTCGATGTGGCCGTCGTCGAGGTCGGCATGGGCGGCTCCTGGGACGCCACCAATGTGATCGACGGTGATGTCGCCGTCGTCACCCCCATCGACCTCGATCACACCGACCGGCTCGGCGAGACGGCCGCCGCGATCGCCGGGGAGAAGTCCGGGATCGTCAAGCAGGACGCGACGGTCATCCTGGCGCAGCAGCCCGTCGAGGCGGCGCAGGTGATGCTGAAGAAGGCGGTCGAGGTCGACGCCACCGTGGCTCGCGAAGGGCTGGAGTTCGGGGTGGTCGCGCGGCAGGTCGCCGTCGGCGGGCAGCTGGTCACCCTGCGCGGGCTCGGCGGTGAGTACCCCGAGGTGTATCTGCCGCTGCACGGCCCCTACCAGGCGCACAACGCGGCCGTGGCGCTCGCCGCCGTCGAGGCGTTCTTCGGCGTCGGCGCGCAGCGTTCCGACCCGCTCGACATCGACCACGTCCGCAAGGCGTTCGCCTCCGTCGCCGCGCCGGGGCGGATGGAGGTGGTACGCCGTTCCCCGACCGTCGTCCTGGACGCGGCCCACAATCCGGCGGGCGCCCGCGCCACCGCCGAGGCGGTCGGGGAGGCCTTCGACTTCAGCCGGCTGATCGGGGTGGTCGGGGCGAGCGAGGACAAGAACGTACGGGGGCTGCTGGAGGCCTTCGAGCCGATCTTCGCCGAGGTCGTCGTGACGCAGAACTCCAGCCATCGCGCGATGGACGCCGACGCGCTGGCCGCGATCGCCGTCGAGGTGTTCGGGGACGACCGGGTGCAGGTCGAGCCGCGGCTGCCGGACGCCCTGGAGGCCGCGATCACGCTGGCCGAGGAGGAGGGCGAGTTCGCCGGTGGCGGTGTGCTCGTCACCGGTTCTGTCATCACTGTCGGCGAGGCCCGGCTGCTGCTGGGGAAGGGCTGAATCCACGCATGCGTACGCTCTGTTCCTCGACCCTGATCGGCGAGCTGTTCGTCATCGGCTTCGCCGGTCTGGTCGCGATGAAGGACGACGATCTGTCCATGACCACGGTGTGGACGGTCAGCGGCATCGCGATGTTCCTGTGCCTGGTGCTGTGCGGCCTGGTGACCCGCCCCGGCGGCGTCGCCCTCGGCTGGGCCCTCCAGATCGCCCTCATCGCCTCCGGCTTCATCGTGCCGAGCATGTTCTTCCTGGGGGCGGTCTTCGCGGCGCTGTGGTGGGCCTCGGTGCACTACGGCCGGAAGATCGACGAGGCGAAGGCCAGATTCGCGGCAGCCCAGGCGGATCAGCCTGACGCTGCGTAACAAGCACCAGGTTGCGCCCCGTATGCTCAGAGCCTGGGTCCCACCCCCGGCCGGGCGCGCGACGCCTGGCACGCACGCTCGCCGCGTTGCCGAACCGCCCACGTGGCTCCGCCACGAGGGCGATCCGGCGCCTTGCGATCGCACGCACCAGACGCCGCGCGCTGATCCGGCCGGAGATGGGACCCAGGCTCCAACACCACCCCGCACAACCTTTGATTCAAAGGAGCTCGCTCGTGACCCAGCGCACCCTCGTCCTCCTCAAGCCCGACGCCGTACGTCGTGGCTTGACCGGCGAGATCATCGGCCGTATCGAGCGCAAGGCGGGCTGGCGGATCACCGCGCTGGAGCTGCGCACGCTGGACCAGGAGACCCTGGAGCAGCACTACGGCGAGCACAAGGGCAAGCCCTTCTACGAGCCGCTGGTGGAGTTCATGGCCTCGGGTCCGGTTGTGGCCATGATCGTCGAGGGTGAGCGGGTCATCGAAGGGCTGCGTGCCCTGGCCGGTCCGACCGACCCGATCGCCGCCGCTCCCGGCTCCATCCGCGGTGACTACGGCGTGATCGTCCGGGAGAACCTGATCCACGCCTCCGACTCCGAGGAGTCCGCCGAGCGCGAGGTGAAGATCTTCTTCCCGGGCCGCTCCTGACCGTAGGCCCGTGCGTCACCGAGCCGTCACCTGAGGGCCCGTCAGTTCCGCCATGTCACCCTGCTTGACCTGGGACGGCTGGCTATTTCCCGCCGTCCCCCGGCATATGCGTGCCGATCGGGGGAACGAGAGCCCCCGATGGACCGTCTGAGGCAGCGAGGCGGCTCATCATCTGCTGACAATGGCGAAGACCCTCGCGCAGTGTTCGGGAAGGCGCGTCTACGATGGAAGCCTTCACGTCACAGCACCCACTTCGCCGTCCTGAAAAGCCCTCAAAAGCTCTGTGGGAAGGCCAGACGAATCCTGATGGGGAACTCAATGTCGTTCATCGGCCGTGACATGGCTGTCGACCTCGGGACCGCCAACACGCTGGTGTACGTCAGGGGTCGCGGGATCGTACTCAACGAGCCGTCCGTGGTCGCGATCAACACCAATACCGGTGGCATTCTCGCGGTCGGCGCCGAAGCGAAGAAGATGATCGGGCGCACGCCCGGCAACATCGTTGCCGTACGTCCGCTGAAGGACGGCGTGATCGCCGACTTCGAGATCACCGAGCGAATGCTCCGCTACTTCATTCTGAAGATCCACAAGCGGCGGTATCTGGCTCGTCCGCGGGTCGTCGTCTGTGTGCCCTCCGGCATCACGGGTGTCGAGCGCCGTGCCGTCATCGAGGCGTCGTCCCAGGCCGGCGCCCGCCAGGTGCACATCATCGAGGAGCCCATGGCGGCGGCCATCGGCTCCGGTCTGCCGGTCCACGAGGCCACGGGCAACATGGTGGTGGACATCGGCGGCGGCACCACGGAGGTCGCGGTCATCTCCCTCGGCGGCATCGTCACCGCCCAGTCCATCCGCGTCGCCGGCGACGAGCTGGACAACGCGATCATCCAGCACATCAAGAAGGAGTACTCGCTCCTGCTGGGTGAGCGGACGGCCGAGCAGATCAAGATCACGATCGGTTCCGCGTACGACCTCGATGCCGACGAACACACCGAAATCCGCGGCCGGGACCTGGTCTCCGGGCTGCCCAAGACCGTCGTCATCTCGGCCGGCGAGGTGCGCAAGGCGATCGAGGAGCCGGTCAACGCCATCGTCGACGCCGTGAAGACGACCCTCGACAAATGCCCGCCGGAGCTGTCCGGCGACATCATGGACCGCGGAATCGTGCTCACCGGCGGCGGTGCTCTGCTGCGCGGCCTCGACGAGCGGCTGCGCCGGGAGACCGGGATGCCGATCCATATCGCCGAGGATCCGCTGGACAGCGTGGCGCTCGGTTCCGGTAAGTGTGTCGAGGAGTTCGAGGCGTTGCAGCAGGTGCTCGACGCCCAGCCCCGCAGATGACGTAACTCTTCGATTCCGCCGTACGAGACGATCTCTTCTTGTACGGCGGATCGTTGATATAGAGACATAAGCTCACTCATAAACGCTGCTCTTCAACACCTGCACATTCCTAGAGGGAAGGCACGGCCGCCGCACGTGAGGGACACGAAAGAGAGCCGGCTGCTTCTGGTGCTGCTGATCGCCATCGCGTTCGCACTGATCACGGTGGACATCCGCGGCGGGGAGGACTCACCGGTCGACGGTGCGCGCCAGGGAGCGGCGGCCGTGTTCGGCCCGATCGAGGACGGCGTGTCCAGTGCGGTCGATCCGGTCGGCAACGCCGTCTCCGCGATCCGTGACTCCGGCGAGCGGCATGACCGGCTCGCCGCACTGGAGCAGGAGAACGCGGCCCTCAAGGCGAAGCTCGGCAGCGACGACCGCAACCGCAGCCGGCTGGCCCAGCTCGACAAGATGCTGAAGATCGCGGGCAAGGGCCAGTACGGCATCAAGGGCGCCGAGGTCATCGCCATAGGGGCGGCTCAGGGCTTCTCCTGGACCATCACCATCAACGCGGGGGCCAACGACGGCATCAAGCGCGACATGACCGTCCTCAACGGCGACGGCCTGGTCGGGCGAGTGACGACACTCGGCCCCAACACCGCCACCGTGCTGCTCGCCAGCGACCCCGACTTCACCGTCGGCACCCGGATGGAAGCCAGCGACGAGCTCGGCTTCGCCTCCGGGCAGGGCGACCGTCCGCTGCGCGTCGAACTCCTCAACGGCAAGGCCGAGGTGAAGAAGGGCGACCGGCTGGTCACCTTCGGCTCGCAGGCCGACAAGCCGTTCGTGCCCGGCGTCCCGGTCGGCGTGGTCTCCCGCGTCGACCCCTCCGGCGGCGACCTGACCCGCACGCTGTACGTCACGCCGTATGTCAGCTTCACCAAGCTCGACGTCGTCGGCGTGGTCGTCGAGACCCCGAAGCAGGATCCGCGCGACACGGTGCTGCCGGACAAGCCGCAGCCCAAACCCACGCCTACCGTGACGGTGACGGTCACGCCGTCCGCCGAAGCGCCCCTCGGCGGCCAGTACGAGCAAGAGCAGTAGGAGCTGAGTCATGCGTGTCAACCGGATCCTGCTCTCCTCCTCGCTCGTCGTCGTCGCCCTGGTGCTCCAGGTGAGCGTCCTCGCCCGCCTCCACCTCCCGGGCGCCGTCCCCGACCTGCTGCTGCTCACCGTCCTGGGCCTGGCCCTGGTGTACGGCCATGTCGGCGGGGCCCTCGTCGGCTTCGGCGCCGGTCTCCTCGCCGACCTCGCCCCGCCCGCGGACCACGCCGCCGGCCGGTACGCCCTGGTGCTGTGCGTCATCGGCTATCTCGCCGGGCTCGTCAGACCGGAGAACGGCCGGCTGAAGTCGGCCACCGGCCCCATGGTCGTGGTCGCCGCGGCCGCCATCGGCTCCACCCTGCTGTACGCCGGAGTCGGCGCCCTCGTCGGCGACACCGCCGCCCGCCATGTCGGCCTCGGCAGCCTGCTGTTCACGGCCGCGCTGTACGACCTGCTGCTCGCCCCCTTCGTCGTCCCCGGGATCATGGCGCTGGCCCGGCGCGCGGAGAACGATCCGCTCGCCGACACCACCTCGGCCGCCAAGTCCGACATCTCCACCGGCTGGCTCTCCTCCGGCACCGGCCTGCGGATCGGCGGCCAGCGAGGCGGCCTCAAGGTGAAGGCGGCCCGCGCCCGGGTGGCCCGCGCCGGACGCATCAAGGGGGTCAAGCGACTGTGATCCCCAGGCAGTTGGCGACAGCGCGCACAGGTCCGTCGGATATGAAGACGTCGCACACGTACTGAGAGGGGGAGGCAGTAGTGACCAACATCCCGGAGACCGGCCGGACGCCACGCGTGCAGATCCGGCTCGTCGTCATCCAGATCCTCGTCCTCTCCCTGCTCGGCACCCTCGGCGGACGCCTGTGGTACCTGCAGATCCGCGAGGGCGACGAGTACGCCAAGGAGGCGTCCGGCAACCACGTCCAGCAGGTCGTCCAGCCCGCCGTACGCGGCTCGATCCTGGACGCGCGCGGAGTCGCCCTCGCGGACAACGAGACACGGCTGGTGGTGTCCGCCTCGCGCACCGAGCTGCTGAAGATGAAGGACGACGGCAAGGCCGTCCTCACCAAGCTCGCGAGCGTCCTGGGCATGAAGCCCAAGGAGGTCATGGACAAGGTCCGGCTGTGCGACGCGAAGACCCCGCAGCCCTGCTGGAACGGCTCGCCGTACCAGCCGATCCCGGTCACCGACGAGGCCACGCCCCGCCAGGCCCTGCAGATCCGTGAACGCTCCGAGGACTTCCCCGGCATCACCGCCGAGCCGCAGGCCGTACGCCGGTACACCAGTCCCGGCGCGGCCAACGCCGCGCAGGTCCTCGGCTATCTCTCCCCGGTCACCGACGAGGAGATCACCAAGGCGCAGGACACCGACTCGCCCTATCTGCGCTCCGACCAGGTCGGCCGCTCGGGTCTGGAGCGGGCGTACGACAAGGAGCTGCGCGGCAAGGCCGGCGTCACCCGCTACGAGGTGGACAACCTCGGCCGCGTCATCGGCCAGGCCGAGGCCGACGAGGCCCAGCCCGGCGACAACCTCGTCACCAGCATCGACGCCCGGGTCCAGCGGGTCGCCGAGTACGAGCTGAACGAGGCGATGAAGAAGGCCCGCGACGTGTTCGACGACAACACCGGCGAGAACTACAAGGCGGACTCCGGTGCCGTCATCGTGATGGAGGCCAAGACCGGCCGCCTCGTCGCCATGGCGTCCAACCCGACGTACGACCCCAATGCCTGGGTCGGCGGTATCTCCGCCAAGGACTACACGCGGCTCACCGGCAAGTCCTCCAACTACCCGCTGCTGAACCGGGCCATACAGGGTCAGGCCGCGCCCGGCTCGATCTTCAAGGTGGTCTCCACGGCCGCCGCGGTCGAGGCCGGTTACCCGTTCGACGGCAACTACGACTGCTCCAGCTCCTACTCCGTCGGCGGCCAGGTCTTCAAGAACTTCGAGTCGCAGAGCTACGGCCCGATCGGTCTGGGCCGGGCCCTGGAGGTCTCCTGCGACACCGTCTTCTACCGGCTCGCGCACAGCGAGTGGCAGAAGGACGGTGGCATCAACCCCAAGAAGGGGGAGCCCAAGGACTACTTCTACAAGGCCGCCCACCAGTTCGGCCTCGGCAAGGAGACCGGCATCGACCTGCCCAACGAGGTCGCCGGCCGCGTCCCCGACCGCCAGTGGAAGCAGTCGTACTGGGAGGCCAACAAGGACGCCTGGTGCAAGACGGGGAAGAAGAACGGCAGTTACGTCGAGAAGATCTCGTACGAGAACTGCCTCGAGGGCAACAAGATGCGCGCCGGTGACGAGATCAACTACTCCATCGGCCAGGGCGACACCCTCGTGACCCCGATCCAGATGGCCACCATCTACGGGGCCATCGCCAACGGCGGCACCCTGTACGACCCGACCGTCGGCAAGGCGATCATCAGCGCCGACGGCAAGACCGTCTCGCCGATCAAGCCCAGCGCGCACGGCAAGCTGCCCGTCGGCCGGAAGACCCTCGCCGAGATGAACGAGGCCCTGGCCGGCGTCGCCACCCGCGGTACCGCCGCCTGGCGGTTCGGCGGCTGGCCGCAGGACAAGATCCCGATGCACGCCAAGACCGGTACCGCCGAGGTCTACGGCAAGCAGACGACGTCGTGGTTCGCGACGTACACCAAGGACTACACGGTCGTCATGACGATCTCCCAGGGTGGTACGGGTTCCGGCGCCTCGGGCCCGGCCGTCCGCAACATCTACGACGCGCTGTACGGCGTCTCCGACGACGGCCGGATCAACCCGAAGAACGCGCTGCTGCCCACCCCGCAGAAGAGCCTGCCGAAGATCAAGACAGACGGTTCGATCACCGCGCCCAAGGTCAAGGGGGACCCGGCGAAGGAGCAGCAGGCCAGCCAGAAGGGTGCGGCCGAGTCGGACGCGGCCCAGCAGGCGGCGACCGTGCAGACGCCGGCGACGGGCAACCGTGACACCCGCAGGAGGCAGCGGCGTCTCAGGAGGCGCACATGACCGGCAACAGCTTCTCCGTCTCCGGGTACGGTCCCAAGCGCGCGGGCTGGACCCGGCTGTTCGCCCGTGACTCCCTCGCCCGCCGGCTCGACTGGCCGATACTGCTGTCGGCCATCGCGCTGTCGCTGATCGGCGCGGCCCTCGTCTACTCGGCGACCCGCAACCGCACCGAGATCAACGAGGGCGACCCGTACTACTTCCTGGTCCGGCATCTGCTCAACACCGGCATCGGCTTCGCCCTGATGATCGGCACGGTCTGGCTCGGCCACCGCACCCTGCGCACCGCCGTGCCGATCCTGTACGGCCTCTCGGTGTTCCTGGTGCTGCTGGTGCTCACCCCGCTCGGCGCGACCATCAACGGCGCCCACGCCTGGCTCGTGCTCGGCGCCGGATTCTCGCTCCAGCCCTCGGAGTTCGTGAAGGTCACGATCATCCTCGGCATGGCGATGCTGCTGGCGGCACGGGTGGACGCGGGCGACAAGCAGTACCCGGACCATCGCACGGTCCTGCAGGCCCTCGGCCTGGCCACCGTGCCGATACTGATCGTGCTGCTCATGCCCGACCTCGGCTCGGTCATGGTCATGGTCATCATCGTGCTGGGCGTGCTGCTGGCCTCCGGCGCCTCCAACCGCTGGGTCTTCGGGCTGCTCGGCGTCGGCGTCGCGGGCGCGATCGCGGTCTGGCAGCTGGGTGTGCTGGACGAGTACCAGATCAACCGCTTCGCCGCCTTCGCCAACCCGGAGCTGGACCCGGCGGGCGTCGGCTACAACACCAACCAGGCCCGTATCGCGATCGGTTCGGGCGGACTGACGGGCTCGGGCCTGTTCAACGGCTCGCAGACCACCGGCCAGTTCGTGCCGGAGCAGCAGACCGACTTCGTGTTCACGGTCGCGGGGGAGGAGCTGGGCTTCGTCGGCGGTGTCGTGATCATCGCGCTGCTGGGTGTGGTGCTGTGGCGCGCGTGCCGGATCGCCCGTGAGACGACCGAGCTGTACGGCACGATCGTCGCCGCCGGGATCATCGCCTGGTTCGCCTTCCAGTCCTTCGAGAACATCGGGATGACGCTCGGGATCATGCCGGTGGCGGGGCTGCCGCTGCCGTTTGTGTCGTACGGAGGTTCGTCCATGTTCGCGGTGTGGGTGGCAGTGGGACTGCTGCAGTCGATTCGGGTGCAAAGACCCATGTCGGCGTAAGTCATTCAACCTCCCGGAACCCTGACGTTCATTCACGATTCACCTCCTGTAGGCACTGTCATCTGATCCCGACTGCCACTAGATTCGGTCCATGGCGGACACGAAGCGCGAAATCGAGCGCAAGTACGAATCCGACGAGAGTGGTCTTCCCGACCTCACCGGCGTCGCCGGAGTCGCGGCCGTCATGGACAAAGGTGTCGCCGAACTCGACGCCACCTACTACGACACGGTCGACACCCGCCTCGCGGCGGCCTCGATCACCCTGCGCCGCAGGACCGGCGGCTCGGACGCCGGCTGGCATCTGAAGTTCCCGGTCGGCCCCGGGGTCCGTGACGAGATCCAGGCCCCCCTCTCCGACACCCTGCCGCGCACCCTCGCCGGGCTCGTCCGCTCCCGCGTCCGGGACTCCGACCTGGTCCCCGTCGTCCGCCTCCGCTCCGCCCGCGACGTACGCGACCTCCTGGACGCCGACGGTCGGCTGCTCGCCGAGGTCAGCGTCGACGCCGTACGCGCCGAGCGGCTCACCGAGGGCGGCGGCACCGCCCAGTGGAGCGAGATCGAGGTGGAACTCGCCGACGGCGGCGACCCGGCCTTCCTCGACAAGGTGGAGAAACGACTCCGCAAAGCAGGCGTACGACCGTCCGCATCGCCCTCCAAACTGGCGCGCGCCCTGGCCGACACGGCCCCCAAGAAGAAGCGGCGCAAGGAGAAGCAGACCCCCGCGACCGCCGCGCCCCGGACCGCCGGGGACCATGTGCTGGCCTATCTGCGGGCCCAGCGGGACGCGATCGTCGAGCTCGACCCGGCCGTCCGGCGGGACGTGTACGACTCCGTGCACCGCCTGCGCGTCGCCACCCGCCGGATGCGCAGCGCCTTCAGGTCGTACGGCAAAGTCCTCGACCGCACCGTCACCGACCCGATCGGCGACGAACTGAAATGGCTCGCCGGCGAGCTGGGCGTCGACCGCGACCAGGAGGTGCTGACCGAGCGCCTCACCGCCGCGCTGGACGAACTGCCCAGGACCCTGGTGTCCGGCCCCGTCCGCACCCGGCTGCGCACCTGGTCCCACGCCCGGCGCGGCGGCTCCCGGCGGCGGCTGATCGCCGTACTGGACGGGAAGCGGTATCTCGCGCTGCTGGAAACCCTCGACGCCCTGATCGCCGACCCGCCCCTGCTGGCAGCGGCGGCCGGCAGTCCGGAGAAGGTGATCGGGAAGGCCGTACGCAAGGACTTCTCGAGAGTGTCCGCGCTGGTCGAGGAGGGCCTCGGTCTTCCGTCGGGCCATGACCGCGACGTCCCGCTGCACGAGGCGCGGAAGGAGGCGAAGCGGACCCGCTACTCGGCCGAGTCCGCGGTCCCGGCACTCGGCGATCCGGCTGCCGCCCTGCTGAACTCGATGAAGTCCCTGCAGAACCTGCTCGGCGACCACCAGGACAGCGTGATGGCCCGGGAGGCCCTGCGGGAGCTCGCGCAGCAGGCGCACGCGGCGGGGGAGAGCGCCTTCACCTACGGGCTGCTGTACGGACGCGAGGAGCAGCGCGCCGCCGCGGACGAGGCGGAGCTGCCCGGACTCTGGGCCGAGATCAAGGCCCGGACGGACAGCTGGGTGGGCGGGGGAGGTCGTCGGCCGCGTTAGGCTGGATGGTCACCCCTGTCAGTACCGTCCAGCCCACGAAGGTTCGCGAGATGCCCTCCGAAGTCGCTGCGGCCGCAGAATCCGTGTTCCCGCAGCTCGAAGCTCTGCTCCCCCATGTGCAGAAGCCGATCCAGTACGTCGGCGGAGAGCTCAACTCCACGGTCAAGCCGTGGGAGTCGTGCGACGTCCGCTGGGCCCTGATGTACCCGGACGCGTACGAGGTCGGGCTGCCCAACCAGGGCGTCATGATCCTCTACGAGGTTCTGAACGAACAGCAGGGCGTCCTCGCCGAGCGCACCTACAGCGTCTGGCCGGACCTGGAGGCGCTGATGCGGGAGCACGCTGTCCCGCAGTTCACGGTGGACAGCCACCGGCCGGTGAAGGCCTTCGACGTCTTCGGCCTCTCCTTCTCCACGGAGCTCGGCTACACGAACATGCTGACGGCCCTGGACCTGGCGGGCATCCCGCTGGAGTCGAAGGACCGCGGCCTCGACGACCCGATCGTCCTGGCCGGCGGCCACGCCGCCTTCAACCCCGAGCCGATCGCCGACTTCATCGACGCGGCGATCATCGGCGACGGCGAGCAGGCCGTGCTCGACATGACGCGGATCATCCGCGAGTGGAAGGCGGAGGGACGTCCCGGCGGCCGCGAGGAGGTCCTCTTCCGCCTCGCGAAGACCGGCGGCGTGTACATCCCGGCCTTCTACGACGTCGAGTACCTCCCCGACGGCCGCATCGCCCGCGTCGTCCCCAACAAGTCGGGCGTCCCGTGGCGTGTGTCCAAGCACACGGTGATGGACCTGGACGAGTGGCCGTACCCCAAGCAGCCCCTCGTCCCGCTCGCGGAGACCGTCCACGAGCGCATGTCGGTGGAGATCTTCCGCGGCTGCACCCGCGGCTGCCGCTTCTGCCAGGCGGGCATGATCACCCGCCCGGTCCGTGAGCGTTCCATCACGGGCATCGGCGAGATGGTCGACAAGGGCCTGAAGGCGACGGGCTTCGAGGAGGTGGGTCTTCTCTCGTTGTCGAGCGCCGACCACTCGGAGATCGGCGACATCGCGAAGGGCCTCGCGGACCGCTACGAGGAGGACAAGATCGGCTTGTCCCTCCCCTCGACCCGTGTCGATGCCTTCAACGTCGACCTGGCGAACGAGCTGACGCGCAACGGCCGCCGCTCCGGCCTCACCTTCGCCCCCGAGGGCGGCTCGGAGCGCCTGCGCAAGGTCATCAACAAGATGGTCTCGGAAGAGGACCTGATCCGGACGGTGGCGACGGCGTACGGCAACGGCTGGCGCCAGGTGAAGCTGTACTTCATGTGCGGCTTGCCGACCGAGACGGATGACGACGTCCTCCAGATCGCCGACATGGCGATGAACGTGATCCAGAAGGGCCGCGAGGTCTCGGGCCAGAACGACATCCGCTGCACGGTCTCGATCGGCGGCTTCGTCCCCAAGCCCCACACCCCCTTCCAGTGGGCCCCCCAGCTCTCCGCCGAGGAGACGGACGCCCGCCTCGGGAAGCTCCGCGACAAGATCCGCGGCGACAAGAAGTACGGCCGCTCGATCGGCTTCCGCTACCACGACGGCAAGCCGGGCATCGTGGAGGGCTTGTTGTCCCGCGGCGACCGCCGCATCGGCGCGGTCATCCGCGCGGTCTACGAGGACGGCGGCCGCTTCGACGGCTGGCGCGAACACTTCTCCTACGACCGCTGGATGCAGTCCGCCGACAAGGCGCTGGCCCCCTTCGGCGTCGACGTCGACTGGTACACCACCCGCGAACGCACCTACGAGGAAGTCCTCCCCTGGGACCACCTCGACTCCGGCCTCGACAAGGACTGGCTCTGGGAGGACTGGCAGGACGCCCTCGACGAGACGGAGGTCGAGGACTGCCGGTGGACGCCGTGCTTCGATTGCGGGGTGTGCCCGCAGATGGACACGTCCATCCAAATCGGGCCTACGGGGAAGAAGTTGCTGCCGCTGACGGTCAAGAAGTCTGAGACTGCCACCAGCGGACACACTCACTGAATCCGTCTGCGCAGGCCGCCGACATGGTTCAGAGGCCCGCGCGCGTGAAGGTCAGGTGCGTGACCCCGCTGGGTGAGGAGGCGGACTCGATCTTGTAGTTCTCCTCGGTGGCCTCCAGTCCGTCCCAGAGGCGGACGCCTCGGCCGAGCAGGATGGGGGTCACCACGACGTGCATGTGGTCGATGAGGCCGGCGGCGAGGAAGTCGCGGATCACGGTGGGGCCGCCGCCGATGCGTACGTCCTGGCCGCCCGCGGCCTCGCGGGCCGTCTCGAGTGCCTTGGCGGGCGACGTGTCGAGGAAGTGGAAGGTGGTGCCGCCTTCCATCTCGATCGGCGGGCGCGTGTGGTGGGTGAGGATGAACGTCGGTGTGTGGAACGGCGGGTTGGGCCCCCACCATCCCTTCCAGTCCGGGTCCTCGTGCCATCCGGGGTAGCCGAACTTGCCGGCGCCCATGATCTCGGCACCGACCCCGGGCTCGAACTGCCGCGCGAAGGCGTCGTCGAGGCCGCGGGTCCCGCCGGGCCGGCCGGTCATGTTGTGCCAGAACCCGGTGGTGAACATCCACTCGTGCAGCCTTTCGCCGGCATGGCCGAACGGTGCGTCAAGGCTCAGACCGTCACCGGTGCCGAAGCCGTCGAGGGAGATGGAGAAGTTGTGGACACGGGCGAGCGACATGGCTGGTGCTCCCTTGCGTCAGCTGTCGTTGGGTCAGCTCTTCATGAAGCGATGATGGCCGTCCCGGTGCCATGACGTCTAATGTCATTTCTTCCCAGGTCTCATAGATAAACTTAATCCATGCTGAACCTGACGCATCTCAAGGTGCTGGAGGCGGTCGCCCGTCATGGATCGGTGACCGAGGCAGCGAAGGAACTGCACTACTCCCAGCCGTCGGTCAGCCATCACCTGGGGCGGCTGGAAGCAGCCACCGGAGCCAGGCTCATCCAACGAGCCGGCCGCGGTATCCGGCTCACCCCCGAAGGTGAACTCCTCGCCCAACGGGCCACAGAGATACTGGGCCGCGTCGACGCCGCATCTGTCGAGCTGGCCGCCCGTGTGGGTCTTCGCGCCGGACGGGTACGGCTCGCCGGTTTCCAGACCGTCCTCAGCACCCTCGTACCGAGGGCCGCCGCCGAACTGTCCCGCTCGTACCCGGGAATCGAGCTGAACCTCGTCGACGCCCACCCGGTCGAGGGCCTGCAGATGCTGCGTTCGGGACACGTCGACATCGCCCTGATCTTCCGGCACGCCGACACTCCGCTGGAGGAGGAGGGAATCCGGCTCACCCACCTGCTGGACGACCCCCTCTATCTCATCAGCGACCAGCCCCGTCCGCGCCTCGAAGACCACCGTGACTCCGCCTGGGTCGGCGGCTGCGAACGCTGCCGAGCCGCCACGGTCACGGCATGCGAACGCGCCGGCTTCTCCCCACGCATCGCCTACTCCTGCGACGACACGGTCGTCGCCCAGGCGCTGGTGGCCGCCGGGATGGGTGTCGCCATACTCAACGGACTCGCGTTGCAGGCTCACCGGGCGCCGGGCATCCACACCACACAGCTCACCGGCAACGCCCGCCGGATCTACGCCGCCACGTACGGCGACCCGCCGGACCCACCCGCCACCACAGCGCTGATCGAGATCCTCACAGCCCCGGGTACTGCCGCCTCCAGTTCCGGCCCTTGATGCTTACTGCATCCGGACGGGGCGTTGCAGCGTCTACGCAGGTATGGATCTCGAGAAGTCACCCCCGCCGCAGCAGCAGAACCCCGAGGGGTGCCTTGTCGTCGCGATTCGGATACCCGTACGGATCGTGGTGCTTGTGCTGGTCGTGCCGGTACGAATGGTGTGGGACGGGCTGGTCGTCGCCGGGCGGTTCCTGAACGACACGGTGTTCCGGCCGCTCGGGCGGGCGTTGCTGTGGGTGGGGCGGGCGGTCTTCGTGTGGCCGTTCGTGGGGTTGTGGCGGTATGTCGTCGTGCCCCTCGGCAAGGGGCTCGCATGGCTCGGGAACGTGTTCGTCGTCGTGCCGTGTGTGTGGCTGTATCGGTATGTGCTGACTCCGGTCGGGCACGCGATCGCCTGGGTGGCCCGGGGGATCGGAGCCGGTCTCGAGTGGATCTACGTACGGCTGCTGACGCCTCTCGGACACGGGATCATGTGGGTCCTCACGCCCATCGGACAGGCCATCGCGTGGTGCGTGAACGGGCTCGTGTGGGTCGTGCGCATCACCGTCACCGGGATCGGCACGGCCCTGTACTGGACCGCGCGGATTCTGATCGTGCTGCCCGCCCTCGGATTGTGGCGGTACATCCTCGTGCCCGTCGGTCAAGTGCTCGCCGTCATCGGGCGGGAGATCGGGGAGGCGCTCGGGCATGCGTGGCGGGTCGCGGGGCGGATCTCGCGGGCCGTGGGGCGGTTCCTCGGAACGCTTCTGCGGTGGATCTTCGTCGAGCCGGTGCGGTGGGTGTACCGGAGTGTGCTGACGCCGGTGGGGCATGCGGTGCGGGACGTCGTGCTGCGGCCCGCCGCCGAGGCCGCGCGCGCTGTGGGGCGGGTCGCCCGGCAGGCGCTGGAATCCGCGCGGGAGTCCGTGCGGCGGGCCAGGGCCGACGTCCGGCAGATGCTGTTCGGCCGGCCGCCGGAGCCGGAGGAGGTCGTACGGCGGGAACCTGCGGGCGCCGAGACACGTACTCTTGGTAGCAGTACGACCGCTCTCACGAAGGACTGAACGACACTGGGCAAGCGACAGCCCGAAGGCCCGCCGCCCGCACCCGCGGTGCAGCGCATCCGACTGCGCTACACCAAGCGCGGCCGCCTCCGGTTCACCAGCCACCGTGACTTCCAGCGCGCCTTCGAGCGTGCGCTGCGCCGTGCCGAGGTGCCGATGGCGTACTCGGCGGGGTTCACGCCGCATCCGAAGGTGTCGTACGCCAATGCCGCACCCACCGGCACGGGCAGTGAGGCGGAGTACCTGGAGATCGCGCTCACCGAGGCGCGCGACCCGGAGAAGCTGAAGGTTCTGCTCGACGAGTCGATGCCCGCCGGGCTCGACATCATCGAGGCGGTCGAGTCCCGCACCTCGGGGCTCGCCGACCGGCTCACGGCATCCGAATGGGAGCTGCGGCTCGACGGAGTGGACCCGGCCGACGCCGAGCGCGCGGTCCGGGCCTTCACCGCCGCCGAGTCCGTAGAGGTCCAGCGGAGAACCAAGAACGGCCTACGGACCTTCGACGCCCGCCCGGCGGTCGTCAGCCTTGAAACGCACAGTTCGGCAGCTGATAGGCCGACCGACCAGCCCTGTGCGATACTGCGGCTGGTTGTTCGGCACGTGACGCCTGCCGTACGACCCGACGACGTCCTGTCCGGTCTCCGCGCCGTGGCCGACCTGGCGCCGCCGGTCCCCGCAGGGGTGACCAGGCTGGCGCAGGGGCTGTTCGATGAAGAGACCGGCACGGTGACCGACCCGCTCGCGCCCGACCGCGAGGCAGACACGGCCCCCCCATCGGCCGAACCATCGTCTGCCGCCGCGAAGGCGCCGGCGTAAGGAAGGTTCCGCGTAGGACGGACGTCGTAGCGCCGCCCTGGTACTCGGGAGCCACCTGGGTCGGGCAGCGCACCGACCACAAGACTTTCGCCAGGCCGTACGCAAATCGGCGTACGGAACCGGCGAGACAGGACACAGAGAGCTCCCGAGCGGCGCCCGCGCCCCGGACGGCGGCACCGCGCATCGCGCGAGCCGCGGACGTCACCGGCATCCACGCCGGACCAGGTGCGGCGCCCGGGAGCCTGACGGGAGAAACCCCCGCATGCTCGAGCCGACCGAACCGAACGAGTCCGTCACGGACTCCGAACCGAACACTCCCAGCGACACCCTGCCGCCGCGTCGTCGGCGCCGTGCCGCTTCCCGCCCGGCGGGATCGCCCGCCGGCACCACAGAGGCCGCGGCGGAGACCGTCGCGCCGGCCATACCGGCCGTGGCCGAGTCCGCCGACCTTGCCGAAGAGGCAGTCGGGGCCGCTGCGACCGCTGCGCCTGAGGCGAGCGTCGTGAGTGACGTGACCGAGAACATCGAAGAGGCCGCGGCGGTTGCGGCGGCCGAAGAGACTGAAGAGGCCGGAGACGCCGTGATGGCTGAAGAGGCCGCTGAGGTCGCAAAGGCTGAAGAGGCCGAAGAGGCTGAGAAGTCTGCTGAGGCCGCGGAGACGGCCGCGCCCGCCGGTCGTACGCGTCGCCGTGCTGTCCGCCGTGCGTCGGCGCCTGCCGGGGCTCCGGCGGCGGCCGAGGCCGCCGAGACCGTCGTACCGGCCGCCGAGGCGGTCGTGCCCGCGGCTGAGACCGTCGAGCCTGCTGCCGACGTGGCCGCCGAGCCGGTCGCGGCTGGGGACGCCGCCGAGGACGCCGCTCCGCCCCGTGCGCGTCGGCGTGCCACTCGGCGGGTGTCCGCGCCTGCCGCCGCTCCTGCGGCCGTGGAGTCCACCGAGACCGCGGAGGTGCCCGCCGCTGAGGCGGAGCCGGTCGCCGAAGTCGCCGAGGAGGCCGCCCCGCGTCGTGCGCGTCGCCGGGCCACCCGGCGGGTGACCGCCGCCGAGTCCGCCGTAGAGGCTGCTCCCGCTGAGGCGGAGCAGGTTGCCGAGGAGGCCGCGGAAGAGCCGCGTGCTGCGGAGCAGCCCGTCGCCGAGGCTGCCGAAGGGGCTGCCCCCAAGCGTTCGCGTCGCCGTTCCGTGCGTTCGGCTGCCGTCGGGTTCGCCGAGCCCGCGAAGCCTGCGGCGGCGGAGGGCGCCGAGGGCGAGGAAGGGAAGACGCGTCGGCCGAGGCGGCCGGTCGCGCCGGTGTTCCAGGCGCCCGTTTTCACCGAGCCGAAGTTCCAGACGCCCCAGCGGGCTGCCGCCGAGGCGGCCGCGGAGGCCGAGGTCGTGGAGCCCGAGGAGTTCCCGGAGGAGGAGCCGGCCGGGACGCGGCGTCGGCGCCGGCGCCGGGGGGCTGCCTTCGCTGAGGAGGCCGAGCCGCAGGCCGCCGCCGAGACCGCCGTGGAGGACGCGGCGGACGAGGCCGAGGAGCAGGCCGAGGACACCGTCGACAGTGACGAGGCCGAGGAGACCGGCTCGCGTCGTCGCCGCCGTCGTGGCGGCCGTCGCCGTCGCCGTGGTGAGTCCGCGGAGTCGGGTGGCGAGGACGAGTCGGAGGAGACCGAGGAGGTCGCCGCCGAGCAGGCCGTGCAGGACGCCGAGGACACCGCCGAGCAGGTCGAGGAAGACGAGGAAGAGGCCGAGGGCCGCGAGGAGCAGGGCGGTGGGTCCGGCGGCTCCAGCAGCAGCCGTCGCCGGCGCCGTCGTCGCCGTCGCTCCGGTGACGGCGGGGATGCCGGTGAGCTGTCCGAGGACGACCCCGAGCGTACCGTCGTCAAGGTCCGCGAGCCCCGCCCGAAGGCTGAGCCGTCCGACGAGGTGCAGTCCATCAAGGGCTCCACGCGTCTGGAGGCCAAGAAGCAGCGCCGCCGCGAAGGCCGTGAGCAGGGGCGCCGCCGCGTCCCGATCATCACCGAGGCCGAGTTCCTGGCCCGCCGCGAGGCCGTCGAGCGCGTCATGGTCGTCCGGCAGAGCGGTGAGCGTACGCAGATCGGCGTCCTGGAGGACGGCGTGCTCGTCGAGCACTACGTCAACAAGGAGCAGGCGACCTCGTACGTCGGCAATGTGTATCTCGGCAAGGTGCAGAACGTCCTGCCCTCGATGGAGGCAGCCTTCATCGACATCGGCAAGGGCCGCAATGCCGTGCTCTATGCCGGTGAGGTCAACTTCGAGGCGCTCGGCATGGCCAACGGGCCGCGGCGCATCGAGTCCGCGCTGAAGTCGGGCCAGTCCGTCCTCGTGCAGGTCACCAAGGACCCGATCGGACACAAGGGCGCCCGGCTCACCAGCCAGGTCTCCCTCCCGGGCCGCTACCTCGTGTACGTCCCCGAGGGCTCGATGACCGGCATCAGCCGCAAGCTGCCCGACACCGAGCGGGCGCGGCTGAAGACCATCCTCAAGAAGATCGTCCCCGAGGACGCGGGCGTCATCGTGCGCACCGCCGCCGAGGGCGCGAGCGAGGACGAGCTGCGCCGGGACGTCGAGCGGCTGCAGGCGCAGTGGGAGGACATCCAGAAGAAGGCCAAGAGCGGCAACGCGCCGACGCTGCTGTACGGCGAGCCGGACATGACCGTCCGCGTCGTCCGCGACATCTTCAACGAGGACTTCACCAAGGTCATCGTCAGCGGTGACGAGGCCTGGGACACCGTCCACGGATACGTCGCCCATGTCGCGCCCGATCTCGCGGACCGGCTGCAGAGGTGGACCTCCGAGGTCGACGTCTTCGCCACGTACCGGATCGACGAGCAGCTGATGAAGGCCCTCGACCGCAAGGTCTGGCTGCCCAGCGGCGGTTCGCTGGTGATCGACAAGACCGAAGCGATGATCGTGATCGACGTCAACACCGGCAAGTTCACCGGTCAGGGCGGCAACCTCGAAGAGACCGTGACCAGGAACAACCTGGAGGCGGCCGAGGAGATCGTGCGCCAGCTGCGGCTGCGGGACCTCGGCGGCATCGTCGTCATCGACTTCATCGACATGGTGCTGGAGAGCAACAGGGACCTGGTGCTGCGGCGCTTGCTGGAGTGCCTGGGCCGGGACCGTACGAAGCACCAGGTGGCGGAAGTGACCTCGCTGGGCCTGGTCCAGATGACCCGTAAGCGGGTCGGACAGGGGCTGCTGGAGTCCTTCTCGGAGACCTGCGTCCACTGCAACGGGCGCGGTGTCATCGTGCACATGGAGCAGCCGACCTCCACCGGAGGCGGCGGCAAGCGCCGTAAGCGCGGACGTGGCGGTGACGGGCAGGTCCACGAGCACGAGGCCGCGGCCGTCGTCGAGGGCGCCGAGGTCTTCGAGACCGTGGAGCAGGAGGCGGAGAGCGAGGCCGAGGTGGCCGCCGAGGTCGCCGAGCCGGTCGCGCTGACCGCTCCTGACTATGCGCCGGACGAGGAGCTGTACAGCAGCGTCGCCGAGGCGGAGGCCGCGGTCGGGCGAGGCCGTTCGCGGCGCCGGGCCGGCCGTCGGGCTTCGGCTCCGGCGGGTGCGCCCAAGCGTGAGGCGGACAGGGCCGACCGCGCGGAGCGGGCCGCCGAGGTCGAGCGGGAGGTCGAGCGTCCGGTGCAGCCGGAGTCGGCCGCCGAGGCGCAGGCCGAGCCGGTCGCGGTCGAGGACCCGGTCGTTCCGGCCGCCGAGGAGGCCGCGCCCAAGGGCCGTACGCGTCGCCGCGCGACCCGCAAGGTCTCCGCACCGGCCGGTTCCCCCGCGGGCGCCGAGGCTGCCGTGGTGACGGTCGCCGAGTCCGCGCCCACGGCGGTCGCCGAACAACCGCGGGCCGAGGCACCGGTCGAGGCTCCGGCCGCCGAGGAGAGCCCCGCTCCGGCCCGTACGCGGCGCCGCGCGGTACGGAAGGCCACCGCGCCGACCACATCCGAGGACGCGGCCGTCGTGGTCGTGCCGTCGGCCGCGGAGGCTCCTTCCGAGGCCCCTGCTGAACCAGAGGGCGCCGAGGAGGCCGCTCCGGCCAAGAAGACGGCCCGTAAGACCGCGAAGAAGGCCACGGCGAAGAAGACCGCCGCCAAGAAGACGGCGGCCCCCAAGACCGCCGCCAAGAAGGCGACGGCCAAGAAGGCGGCGAAGTCCACCGCCACCAAGAAGGCCGCGAAGTCGACGTCGAAGAAGACCGCGGCGGCGGAGCAGGCGCAGCCGTCCGTCACGGCCTCCGCCGACGAGAGCTGACGCCTCTTCGGACGAAGTACCTGATCCGCCCCCGGTCCGACCGGGGGCGGATCAGTTTTTTCCATTGCTTGCACAACCACTCCGGGGTTCGAGCCGTCATACAAGTGTCGAATGGGTGAACGACCGGAGAATCGACGTTTGCGCCGCTCGGTTACGATGTGATCCGAGAATTGCGACAAATCAACTTAGTTGGGGCTCAATACGTGAAGGCACTCGTGCTCTCCGGGGGAGCGGGCACGCGCCTCCGCCCGATCACCCACACTTCGGCCAAGCAGCTCGTGCCGGTCGCCAACAAACCCGTGCTCTTCTACGGCCTGGAAGCGATCGCGGACGCCGGGATCAGCGAGGTCGGCATCGTCGTCGGTGACACCGCGGACGAGATCCGCGAGGCGGTGGGAGACGGCTCCCGGCTCGGGATCAAGGTCACCTACATCCCGCAGGAGGCACCGCTGGGGCTTGCCCACGCCGTGCTGATCGCCCGGGAGTTCCTCGGTGACGACGACTTCGTGATGTACCTCGGCGACAACTTCATCGTCGGTGGCATCACCGGTCTGGTGGAGGAGTTCCGGGCCGAGCGGCCCGACGCGCAGATCTTGCTGACCAAGGTTCCCAACCCCACCTCGTTCGGTGTCGCCGAACTCGACGGCGAGGGCCGGGTGGTGGGCCTGGAGGAGAAACCGAAGCAGCCCAAGAGCGATCTGGCGCTCGTCGGTGTCTATCTGTTCACCCCGGCCATCCACGAGGCCGTCCGCTCCATCGAGCCGTCCTGGCGTGGCGAGCTGGAGATCACGCACGCCATCCAGTGGCTGATCGACGAGAAGCGTGACGTCCGCTCCACCACGATCTCCGGCTACTGGAAGGACACCGGCAACGTCACGGACATGCTGGAGGTCAACCGGTCCGTCCTGGAGACCGTGGCGCCGCTGAACGAGGGTGTGGTGGACGCGGACAGCGAGATCATCGGCCGGGTACGCATCGAGGCCGGCGCCCGCGTCGAAGGCAGCCGGATCGTCGGCCCCGCGATCATCGGTGCCGGCTCGGTGGTCGAAGACGCGTACATCGGCCCCTTCACCTCGGTCTCCGAGGACTGCCGGATCAAGGACAGCGAAATCGAGTACTCCATCGTGCTGCGCGGCTCGTCCGTGATCGGCGTGCGCCGGGTGGAGGCCTCGCTCATCGGGCGCGACGTCGAGGTCACGCCCGCTCCCCGTAACCCCTCGGCCCACCGACTCGTGCTCGGTGATCACAGCAAGGTGCAGATCTCCTCATGACAACCCGCATTCTGGTGACCGGCGGTGCCGGGTTCATCGGTTCGCACTACGTCCGTACCGTGCTCGGCCCCGAGGGCCCCGGTGATGTCGCGATCACCGTCCTGGACAAGCTGACGTACGCGGGCAACCCGGCCAACCTCGACGAGGTGCGCGAGCACCCCGGGTTCGCCTTCGTGCAGGGCGACATCTGCGACCCCGAGCTGGTCGGCAAGCTGATGGCCGAGCACGACCAGGTGGTGCACTTCGCCGCCGAGTCGCACGTCGACCGCTCCATCGACGGCGGCGCCGAGTTCGTCCGGACGAATGTGGTCGGCACGCACACGCTCATCGACGCGGCCCACCGGGCCGGGATCAAGACCTTCGTGCACATCTCCACCGACGAGGTCTACGGCTCGATCGACGAGGGCTCCTGGCCCGAGACCCACCCGCTGGAGCCCAACTCGCCCTACTCCTCGGCGAAGGCGTCCAGCGACCTGATCGCGCTGTCGTACCACCGCACCCACGGCCTGGACGTCCGCGTCACCCGCTGCTCCAACAACTACGGGCACCACCACTTCCCCGAGAAGGTCATCCCGCTCTTCGTCACGAACCTCCTCGACGGCAAGAAGGTCCCGCTGTACGGCGACGGCGGCAACGTCCGCGACTGGCTGCAGATCGACGACCACGTCCAGGGCATCGAGCTGGTCCGCACCAAGGGCCGCGCGGGCGAGGTCTACAACATCGGTGGCGGCACCGAGCTGTCCAACAAGGAGCTCACCGAGCTGCTGCTGAAGGCGTGCGGCGCCGACTGGGAGACCAGCGTCGAGTACGTCGAGGACCGCAAGGGCCACGACCGCCGCTACTCCGTCGACTGCACGAAGATCCGCGAGGAACTCGGCTACCAGCCGCGCAAGAGCTTCGAGCAGGGACTCGCGGAGACCGTCCAGTGGTACCGCGACAACCGTGCCTGGTGGGAGCCGCTGAAGGAGCGGGCCGCGCTGTGACCGACGATCGCCCCTGGCTGGTCACGGGTGCGGGCGGGATGCTGGCCCAGGACGTCCTGGGCCGGCTGGCCGAGGCGGGCGAGCAGGTCGTCGCCCTGGACCGCGCGGCGCTGGACCTCACCGACCGGGCCGCCGTACAGCAGGCGCTGGAGCTGCACCGCCCCGCCGTGGTCGTCAACTGCGCGGCCTGGACCGCCGTGGACGACGCCGAGACCCGCGAGGCCGAAGCGCTCGCGATCAACGGCGACGGCCCGGCCCACCTCGCCGCCGCCTGCGCAAGCACCGGCACCGTCCTGCTCCACGTCTCCACCGACTACGTCTTCGCGGGGGACGCCGAGGAGCCGTACGCCGAGGACGCGCCCACCGCCCCGCGCAGCGCCTACGGCCGCACCAAGCTCGCCGGTGAGCAGGCCGTCCTGAAGACCCTCCCGGAGCACGGCTATGTGGTCCGCACCGCCTGGCTGTACGGCACGGGCGGCCCCAACTTCGTCCGCACCATGATCCGCCTGGCGGGCGAGCGCGAAACCCTGGACGTGGTGAACGACCAGCGCGGCCAGCCCACATGGAGCGCCGACCTGGCCGGCCTGCTGCTCGCCCTCGGGTGCGGCGCCCTGGCCGGCACCGCCCCCGCCGGCGTCTACCACGGCACCAGCTCCGGCGAGACCACCTGGTACGGCTTCACCCGGGAGATCTTCCGGCTGCTCGGCACCGACCCGGACCGGGTCCGTCCCACCACCAGCGAGGCATTCGTACGCCCGGCGCCCCGCCCGGCGTACAGCGTCCTCGGCCACGACCGCTTCCGCGCGGCCGGCATCGAGCCGCCGCGAGACTGGCGTGCGGCGCTCGCCGAGGCATTCCCGGAGATCCACCGGGCCCAGACGAAGGAGAATCCGGCGTGACGGTCAAGGTCAGCGTCGTCATCGCGGTCTACAACCCCGGCAAGTACGTGGAGGACTGCATCACGGGCCTGCTGCGGCAGAGCCTCACCCCGGACGAGTTCGAGGTCTTCTTCGTCGACGACGGGTCCACCGACGAGACCCCGGCCCGCCTGGACCGGCTGGCGGCCGAGCACTCCCACTTCCACGTCATCCACCAGGACGCCTCCGGCTGGTCCGGCCGCCCCCGCAACACCGGCATCGACGCCGCCCGGGGCGAGTACGTGATGTTCGTCGACCACGACGACTGGCTCGGCGACGAAGCCCTGGAGCGGATGTACGAGTACGGCAAGGCGAACGACGCCGACGTGGTCATCGGCAAGATGGCGGGCATCGGCCGCCCGGTCCCGCAGGAGCTGTTCCGGATCAACCGGCCGCGCGCCACGGTGGCGAACGCGCCGCTGATGGACAGCCTCACCCCGCACAAGATGTTCCGCCGGGAGTTCCTCGCGGAACACGACATGCGCTTCAAGGAGGGCCGCCGCCGACTCGAGGACCACGTCTTCGTCGTCGAGGCGTACCTGCGGGCGAAGAGCGTCGCCGTCCTCGGCGACTACCTGTGCTACTACCACATCACCCGCGACGACGGCTCCAACGCGGGCTTCCAGCGCTTCGACCCGGTCGGCTACTTCAACAACCTCCGCGAGGCCCTCGACGTGGTCGAGGAGCTCACCGAGCCAGGCCCGCTGCGCGACCGGATGTTCAGCCGCTGGCTGCGCAACGAGATGGTCGAGCGGCTGCGCGGCAACCGGCTCCTGAAGCTCCCTGAGGACTACGCCGAGGAGCTCTACCGCGAGATCCGCGGCGTGGTCGTCGAACGCTTCGGACCGGGCGTCTTCGCCCACATCGCTCCGACGCAGCGGGTGGTGGCCGGGCTGATCGCCGCCGACCTCTACCAGGACATCCGGGAACTGGCCCGCTGGGAGGCCGGTATCAGGCCCACCGGCACCCTGGACTCCCTGGCCTGGGAGAACGGCACCCTGAACATCGGCTTCAGTGCCGAGTACGAGGTCGACGGCACGCCGATGACCTTCCGTCGGGACGGCGAGCGCGACCTGCTCGGCCTGCCGCTCTCCGACAAGGCGATCGAGGCCCTGACCGGACAGGGCATCACCCTGGACGCCCCGGTGGACGCCAGTGACGTCGACCTGGTGGTCCGGCACCGCGAGGAGGCCACCCAGTTCTACCTCCCGCTGGACAGCGAGCGGCACCGCGCGGACGCCGGGGACGGCTCCTTCCGCCAGCGGATCACCGCGCGTGCCGTGCTCGACCCGGAGACCGCGGCCGGCGGTACGCCCCTGACCCGGGGCATCTGGGACCTGCATCTGCGCATCAAGACCTGCGGCTGGAGCAAGGAGACCCGGCTCGGCGCCGTACGCGGCGAGGACGTGGAGGCCGGGCGGCTTGCCGCGCTCACCGGTGAGCCGCGGCGGCTGGTCCTCCCGTACTGGACCGACGGACCCGGCAACCTCTCCCTCGACGTCGACCAGCACACCGACAAGCTGGAGCGCGAGGCCGTGGCGCTGATGGACCCGGCTGTGGCCGTGGTCGACGGCTCCACCGTGCGGCTCCGGCTGCCGCTGCACCTCGCGGCGGATGCGGGAGACCCGGTGCGGCTCCGCTTCGAGCGCAAGAACGTGGGCAAGTACCCCGCCGACGCCGTGCTGGACGGCCGAACGGTGAGCGCCCCGCTGCCGCTGGAGAAGCTCACCGGGATGCGCTGGGCGGTGCGGATCGGTGTGCCGTCCGCCGCCCGGGGGCAGGCGAAATGGACCCGGCTTCCGGTCGACGTGGTGGTGGACGCCGATGGCAACGCCCAGGTGATCGACCGGCACACCCCGCCGGCCAAGCCCGCGCCGAAGCCCGCGCCGAAGAAGAAGCCCGCACCGCCGCGTCCGCTGTGGCGCCGGGCTGCGGGGCGGCTCAGGCGTGCCCTGTCGAACCAGCAGAAGAAGAGCTGAGGACCCCGTAATGCGACCTCTTTCGATCGACGGCGCGTGGGTGCACGAGCCGAAGGTCTTCCCCGACGGCCGGGGCAGCTTCCACGAGTGGTTCAAGGCACCCCTCTTCACCGAGGCAGCCGGCCACCCGCTCACGCTGGCCCAGGCCAACATGTCCGTCTCCGCCCGGGGCACCCTGCGCGGCATCCACTTCGCCGATGTGCCGCCCGGCCAGGCCAAGTACGTCAAGTGCGTGCGCGGCACGGTCCTCGACGTGATCGTGGACATCCGGACCGGCTCGCCCACCTTCGGCCAGTGGGAGATAGTCCGCCTCGACGACCGGGACCACCACGCCGTCTACCTCTCCGAGGGCCTCGGCCACGGCTTCATGGCACTCACCGACGACGCCACCGTGGTCTACCTCTGCTCCGAGGGCTACGCCCCCGAACGCGAGCACGGCATTCACCCGCTCGACCCGGCCCTCGGCATCGACTGGCCGGCCGATCTCGCGCCGCTGCTCTCCGCCAAGGACGAGCAGGCGCCCACCCTGGCCGAGGCCCGGGAACAGGGCCTGCTGCCCTCCTACGAGCAGTGCGTGGCCCACCGGGCGAGCCTCGGGCGCCGGGGCCCGGTTTGACCCGTTCGGCCTCGGCCCCGTAGCCTTGACCGTCGGCGTGTCCACAGGTGACAAGCCACATCCCCGTAAACCTCTTCCTCTCGGGCCAGTACCGGCCGGGAGAGGCTGCTCGCTCTGCCGGGCGGCTGGACTGCGGGGGTGCCGTTCCCGAGCGAGAGAGTGAGATCCGCGTGTACGCCATCGTGCGCAGCGGTGGTCGCCAGCACAAGGTTGCTGTCGGCGACATCGTTGAGGTTGACAAGATTTCCACTGCCAAGGTTGGCGACACGGTCGAGCTCTCGACCCTGCTCGTTGTCGACGGCGAGGCCGTCACCAGCGACCCGTGGGTGCTGGCCGGCATCAAGGTCCAGGCCGAGGTCGTGGACCACCACAAGGGCGTCAAGATCGACATCCTTCGCTACAAGAACAAGACCGGCTACCGCCGTCGTCAGGGCCACCGCCAGCAGTACACGGCGATCAAGGTCACTGAGATCCCCGCGGCTGCGAAGTAAGGGACTGAGGAGAGATGGCACACAAGAAGGGCGCATCGTCCACCCGTAACGGTCGTGACTCCAACGCTCAGCGCCTCGGCGTGAAGCGCTTCGGCGGTCAGGTCGTCAACGCGGGCGAGATCCTGGTCCGCCAGCGCGGTACCCACTTCCACCCCGGTGCGGGCGTCGGCCGTGGCGGCGACGACACGCTGTTCGCGCTGCAGGCCGGTGCTGTGGAGTTCGGCACCGCCCGTGGCCGCAAGGTCGTGAACATCGTTCCGGTCGCCTGATCGGAAGCTTTCGCGAGGCGGACCTCACTTCCCTCACGGGAAGCGGGTCCGCCTTTCGCGTGTTGATCAGAAGACATTCGCGTACGTAACTGGAGGCACCCCCCATGACCACCTTCGTGGACCGCGTCGAACTGCATGTCGCCGCGGGTAACGGAGGCCACGGCTGTGCCTCCGTCCACCGTGAGAAGTTCAAGCCGCTCGGCGGGCCCGACGGCGGTAACGGCGGGCGCGGTGGCGACGTCATCCTCACCGTCGACCAGTCCGTCACCACGCTGCTCGACTACCACCACTCCCCGCACCGCAAGGCCACCAACGGCAAGCCCGGCGAAGGCGGCAACCGCTCCGGCAAGGACGGGCAGGACCTGGTCCTTCCCGTGCCGGACGGCACCGTCGTCCTCGACAAGGCGGGCAATGTGCTCGCCGACCTGGTCGGGCACGGCACGTCGTACATCGCCGCGCAGGGCGGCCGGGGCGGGCTCGGCAACGCCGCTCTCGCCTCCGCCCGCCGCAAGGCGCCCGGCTTCGCGCTGCTCGGTGAGCCGGGGGATCTGCAGGACATCGTCCTGGAGCTGAAGACGGTCGCCGACGTGGCGCTGGTCGGGTACCCGAGCGCCGGCAAGTCGTCCCTCATCTCCGTGCTGAGCGCCGCCAAGCCGAAGATCGCGGACTACCCGTTCACGACCCTCGTCCCGAACCTGGGTGTCGTGACCGCCGGGTCCACCGTCTACACGATCGCCGACGTGCCGGGACTCATTCCCGGTGCCAGCCAGGGCAAGGGGCTCGGCCTGGAGTTCCTGCGCCACGTGGAGCGGTGCAGCGTGCTCGTGCACGTCCTCGACACCGCCACCCTGGAGTCCGAGCGCGATCCGGTGTCCGACCTCGATGTCATCGAGGCCGAGCTGCGGGAGTACGGCGGGCTGGACAACCGGCCCCGGATGGTCGTCCTGAACAAGGTCGACGTACCGGACGGCAAGGACCTCGCCGAGATGGTGCGGCCGGATCTGGAGGCCCGTGGTTACCGGGTCTTCGAGGTGTCCGCGGTGGCACACATCGGGCTGAAGGAACTGTCGTTCGCGCTCGCGGAGTTGGTGGGGCAGGCACGGGCCGCCAAGCCGAAGGAGGAGGCGACGCGGATCGTCATCCGGCCCAAGGCCGTGGACGACGCGGGCTTCACCGTCACACGTGAGGAAGACGGGCTGTTCCGGGTCCGGGGCGAGAAGCCCGAACGCTGGGTGCGCCAGACCGACTTCAACAACGACGAGGCAGTGGGCTACCTCGCCGACCGGCTCAACCGCCTCGGTGTGGAAGACCAGTTGATGAAGGCGGGCGCCCGGACCGGAGACGGCGTCGCCATCGGACCCGAGGAGAACGCGGTCGTCTTCGACTGGGAGCCGACGGTGATGGCCGGTGCGGAGATGCTGGGCCGACGGGGCGAGGACCATCGCCTGGAGGAGCCGAGGCCCGCGGCGCAGCGGCGCCGGGACCGGCAGGCGGAGCGGGACGAGTCGGAGCAGGAGTTCGACGACTTCAATCCGTTCTAGGCGCAGCCGAAGGGGCCCTGTGAGCGCCGCCGGGCGGTGAACTGGGTTAACGGCGGGGAAAGTTGGGGCTGCCGTGAGGCAACCCCGTCGCTCGTGGGTGGGTCGTAGAAAGTGACAGCTCTACCTCCCGACTCCAGGAGCCATATGAGTAAGCGCACGTCACTCCGTCGTATCGGACTTGCCGCCGCCATCGCCGTCGCCGGTGCCGTCATCGCGCCGGTGACCGCGACGGCGGCCGAGGCGCGGCCCACCGCGGTGAAGCTGCGCAGCGACTTCGACGGGGACGGATATCAGGACCTCGCCGTCGCCGCGCCCAGCGCCAAGGTCGACGGGAAGGCGCGTGCCGGGTACGTCGCCGTGGTGTACGGCTCGGCCGAGGGACTCGACCTCGCGCACCGGCAGGTCGTCACCCAGAACAGCCCCGGTGTACCTGGTGTCGCCGAGGCCGACGACTCCTACGGCGACAGCCTCGCCACCGGCGACCTCGACGGCGACGGCTACGCGGACCTCGTGGTCGGCTCCTCCGGCGAGGATGTCGGGGAGATCCGCGACCCGGGCACGCTCGCGGTGCTGTGGGGCGGATCGGAGGGGCTGTCCGGCGGGACCGGGATCGCGAGCGGCGAACAGACCGACGACCTCGACGTCCGGACCGCCGTGGGCGACTTCGACGGCGACGGCCACCTCGACCTCGCCACGCCCGACCGCGTTCTGGCCGGGCCCTTCAGCCGTACGACCGGTGCGGCCGGCACCACCGCCCTCCAGCTCGACGCCTCCTACGTCACGGACGACATAGCGGCCGGCGACGTGGACCACGACGGCGTCACGGACCTCGTCGCGCTCCTCCACGACCCCAGCGACAGCGACACGCACGACCCGGACGCCTTCAACCGCCGCGCCGTCCACCTGCGCGGCACCCCGGACGGCCTGTCCGCCCCGGCCACCCTGAAGAACCCCGACGGGACCGTGATGCGCGGCGGCGAGAGCGTGGGCGTCGGCGATGTGGACAAGGACGGGTACGGCGATGTCGTCATCGGCCGGACCAAGGACGGGTGGGGCGAGGTCCCGGACGTCGACCCGCAGCTGATCGGCGGTCAGATCGGCGTCGTGTACGGCTCGGCCGCCGGGCCCGACACCTCCCGTACGACGACCATCACGCAGGACACCCCGGGCGTGCCCGGCGCCGCCGAGTACAGCGACCTGTTCGGCTCGGACATCGCGGTGGCCGACGTCGACGGTGACGGCTACGCGGATGTCGCCGCGGGCTCGGCGGGCGAGGATCTCGGCAACGTGATCGCGGCCGGCCAGGTGAACGTGTTGCGCGGCAGCGCGGCCGGGCTCACCGGGAGCGGCGCGAAGTCCTTCAGCCAGAACACCGCGAACGTGCCCGGTACGGCGGAGCAGAACGACTACTTCGGCGCCCACACCGCGCTGGTCGACACCGACCGCGACGGCAGGGCCGACCTGTACGCCGGTGTCGCGAGCGAGAACCAGGGCGACGGCGCGGTCTGGGCGTTCCGCTCCAACGCGACCGGCCCGACCACGACCGGCTCCCTCAGCTTCGGCGCGGGGACGCTGGGCGCTGAGCCGGCGGACGCGAACCTCGGCGGCGAGTTCGCGCGATAGCGCTTCGCGGGGGCCGTCCTTTGTCTGCGGGTGTGTGGGGGCTGGTCGCGCCCACGCGGCGGAGCCGCAAATCGATACAGCCCCGCGCCCCTTCGGGGCGCTGGTCCTACCGCCTGACGGGCCATCAGGGCGTTACGGCGCGATCGCATCGGTCGTTTCACCATCCATGCCGCAACGGGTCTCCTCTTGTCTTCCTATTTGTCATGCACGCGAACCCCTGTGTTCAACGGGTGGACTGCCCGGAATTGTGAGCCTTGCAGTGTCCAAGAGGCCAGCGAGGCAAGGGAGTTCGCGCATGACCCCAGCCGTATCCCCCGACCGACGCCGCTTTCTGACCGCGGGAGCCGCCGTCCTGGGCGCCGCCGCCTCCGCCCAGCTGTGGCTGCCTGCGGCCGCCCGAGCAGCCGAAAACCCGCTTCCCGACGGGGTGTTCAGCCTCGGTGTCGCCTCCGGTGACCCGCTGCCCGACGGCATCGTGCTGTGGACCCGGCTCGCCCCCGACCCGCTGAACGGCGGCGGCATGCCCGCGCGCACCGTGCCGGTGGAGTGGCAGATCGCCGAGGACGAGCGGTTCCGCAAGGGAGTGCGCCGGGGGCTCGCCCAGGCGCGGCCCGAGTACGGGCACAGCGTTCACGTCGATGTACGGGGACTGCGCCCGGGCCGTACGTACTGGTACCGCTTCCGCACCTCGGGCCAGCTCTCGCCGGTCGGCCGCACCCGCACCGCGCCCTCGCGCCTCAGCTCCGGCGGACAACTGCGCGTCGCGCTCGCCTCCTGCCAGAACTGGCAGCACGGCTACTTCACGCCGTACGCCGACATGCTCGCGCAGGACCCGGACGTCGTGGTGTTCGTCGGCGACTACATCTACGAGTCGACGCCGTCGGCGACCGCGCTGCGCAAGCACGAGGGGACCGGTGAGCCGTACAGCCTCACCCAGTACCGCAACCGGTACGCGCAGTACCGCACCGACCCCGATCTCGCGGCGATGCACGCCAACGCGCCCTTCGTGGTCTCCTTCGACGACCACGAGATCGACAACGACTTCGCCGGCGAGATCCCGCAGGACCCGGACAAGCAGACCCACGACGCGTTCGTGGCCCGGCTGACCGCGGGCTACCAGGCGTTCTACGAGCACATGCCGGTCCGGGCGAGCGCGATCCCCAGCGGACCGCACATCCAGATGTACCGCCGCCTGGAGTTCGGCCGTCTCGCCCGGCTCAATGTGCTGGACACCCGGCAGTACCGCAGCGACCAGGTGACCAGCCAGGAAGCCGCCAAGAGCCCGTCGCTCACCATGCTCGGCGCCGAGCAGAAGCAGTGGCTGCTGGACGGGCTGCACGGCTCGCCCGCCCGCTGGAACCTGGTCGCCTCGCAGATCATGGTCGCCGAGACGGATCTGCTGATCGGCGAGGGCAAGCAGTGGTTCTACGACGCCTGGGACGGCTACCAGGTCGAACGCAACGCACTGATGGCGGAGTTCGCCGAGGTCCGCAACCCGGTGGTGCTCACCGGTGACCGCCATCTGACGATGATCAGCGACCTGAAGAAGGACTACGCGGACCCGGGCTCCGACGTCGTCGGCGCCGAGTTCGTGGGCACGTCCATCTCCAGCAACGGCGACCAGGACCAGGCGGCCTTCCGCAAGGAGTGGGACCCGCGGATGCCGGACAACCCGCACTGGAAGCTGCTCGACGCCCACCGCGGCTACCACCTCTTCGACCTCCGCCGCGACGGGATCGACGCGCGGGTGCGGGTCGTGGACACGGTGCGACAGCCGACGGCGGCCGCGAGCACGCTGGCCAAGCTGTGGGTGGAGTCCGGCAAGCCGGGCGTGCACGTGGTGTAAACGTTTTGGGGGAGAGCCTGGGACTCATCTGAGTTCCAGGCTCTTCTTAATTCGTCACGCTCCGCGACGCCGATCACCTGTGGAGTTACTCACAGCAATTGCACGCCCGGTCATGGAACGTTCTCGCTCATGACCAGGCGTGCAAGGTGAATACCAGGTTGCGCGCACATATGCAGTGGAGGGCGCTCACCTTGCACTGCGGTGACCACAAGTGGGACCATTTCCAGGTCCCCAGTCGCCCCGAGGTAGGTCACCTGTGTCACAGCACATTGCCAAGCCCCGTACCACCGCAGTGATCCTGGCCGGTGGCACCGGCCAGCGTGTGGGTCTCTCGATCCCCAAGCAGCTGCTGAAGATCGCCGGCAAGGCAGTCATCGAGCACACCCTGACCACTTTCGAGAAGGCCGACTCGATCGACGACATCATTGTGCTGATGGCGCCGGGCTATGTGCCGGACGTAGAGAAGATCGTCGCCAAGGCCGGGTTCCAGAAGGTCTCAAGGATCATCGAAGGCGGCTCGACGCGGAACGAGACCACCGAGCGCGCCATCGAGGCGCTCAGCGAGGGCCTGGCCGAGGGCGAGGACCGCAACGTCCTGTTCCACGACGCCGTACGCCCCCTGCTGTCGCAGCGCGTGATCGACGACTGCGTGACCGCGCTGGAGCGTTACCAGGCCGTCGACGTCGCCATCCCGTCCGCCGACACCATCATCGTGACCCGCACGCACGGCGAGGACGGCGAGTTCATCACCGAGATCCCGGACCGCTCCCGGCTGCGCCGCGGCCAGACGCCCCAGGCGTTCAAGCTGTCCACGATCAAGCGGGCCTACGAGGTCGCGGCCGGCGACCCCAACTTCCAGGCCACGGACGACTGCACCGTCGTACTCCGCTATCTGCCGGACGTGCCGATCCACGTCGTCGCGGGCGACGAGTACAACATGAAGGTCACCCAGCCCGTCGACGTGTTCATCGCCGACAAGCTGTTCCAGCTGGCCTCCACCGCCACGCCCGAGCAGTTCGGCGAGGAGGCCTACCGTGAGCTGCTCGGCGGCAAGACGGTCGTCGTCTTCGGCGGCTCGTACGGCATCGGCAAGGACATCTGCGAACTCGCGCAGGCGTACGGCGCCCACGTCTACGCGCTGGGCCGCTCCACCACCGGCACGCACGTGGAGAACCCGGAGGAGGTCGACGACGCGCTGTCCAAGGCGTACGCCGAGACCGGGCGCATCGACTACGTCGTCAACACGGCGGGCGTGCTGCGCATCGGCAAGCTCGCCGAGACCGACAACGCCACCATCGAGGAAGCGCTGAAGGTCAACTACCTGGCCCCGGTGCAGATCGCGCGCTCCTCGTACAAGTACCTCGCGGAGACCAAGGGCCAGCTGCTGCTCTACACCTCCAGCAGCTACACCCGCGGCCGTGCCGAGTACAGCCTCTACTCCTCCACCAAGGCCGCCATGGTGAACCTCACCCAGGCCCTGTCCGACGAGTGGGCCGGCGACGGCATCCGCGTCAACTGCATCAACCCGGAGCGCACCGCCACCCCGATGCGCACCAAGGCCTTCGGCCAGGAGCCCGCGGGCAGCCTGCTGTCCTCCGAGGCCGTCGCCCGCACCTCGCTCGACGTGCTGCTGTCCGAGCTGACCGGCCATGTCATCGACGTCCGTCAGCAGGACCCGACGGCGGGTGCGGCGAAGGCCTCCGGCTTCGACGCGGCGCTGGCCTCGGTCCTCGACCGCCAGGACGGCGTGTAATAATTACCGCCAAATAGATCTTCAATTCAGGCCTTTGTGGATACCCATTTACGGGGTGTTCACAGAGGCCTGAAGCCGTACAGAACAAAACCGGCATTCCCCCTCCAGGAGCAGGTTTCTCCGTGATTTCCACCGCTATTCGCGTCGCCCGGGTGGGCAGCACGGCCGAGCTGGCCGCAGCGGCCCTCATGATGCTGGGCTACCCGGCGCTCATGCTGGCCGCGCTCGTCCCGAGCGTTCCCACCTTCGCGGCCGCGGCCGCCGTGACGTATCTGGCGGACCACTATCTGCACCACAAGGGCAGCTATCTGATCAACCGCCTGAGCAAGGTGCGCGCGGGTCTGTCGATCCGCTTCCTGATCCGGCAGCTCCTGCTGGTCCTGCTGCTGGCCCGCCTCTCCCTCGCGGACGACCTGATCTTCTACGGCGCGATAGCCGGCTTCATCGCCTTCTACGGCCTCCAGGCCCCGCACGGCGCGCTGGTCACCCTCATCCGCAACCGCCGCCGGATGCCGGTCGCCACCCGCAATGTCGACCTGGCCTCCCGCATCCGCATCCCGGACGCCCCGCCGCGCCCGCTGCTGCACCGCTCCGCGGAGAGGATGCTCCACCT
This sequence comes from Streptomyces sp. NBC_00457, assembly GCF_036014015.1. Taxonomy (NCBI): domain Bacteria; kingdom Bacillati; phylum Actinomycetota; class Actinomycetes; order Kitasatosporales; family Streptomycetaceae; genus Streptomyces; species Streptomyces sp. NBC_00457. The sequence goes on from NZ_CP107905.1 coordinate 7,148,177, forward strand.
CGACCTCGCGGCCGTCACCGGCGTGATCGTCTCCGCGGGCATGAAGTCGGCCGCGGCGGGCTTCATCGGCATCGGCGTGACGCTGTTCCTGGGCTGCCTGTACGTCCTAGCGCTGGTGCCGTACGTCCGCGGCTCGAAGATCCCGCCGAACGCGGAGAAGGTGCTGGCCGCCGTGGACGGCTGGCTGGGCGAGTACCGGCCTCAGACGGCGCTGTACTTCTCCGGGTCCAAGGACTCCGCGTACCAGGTCAACATGTGGCTGGAGACCATGGAGCAGCTGGACTCCAGGCCGCTGATCATCCTGCGTGAGCGCGCCGTCCTGGAACGGATGGCGCCCACCACGGTCCCCGTCATCTGCGTGCCCGGAGGGGTGCACCTGATGAACATGGACCTCTCCACGGTGCGCGTCACGCTGTACGCGGCGAACGTCGGCAAGAACATCCACATGCTGCGCGTCCCGACCATGAAGCACGTCTTCATCGGCCACGGCGACAGCGACAAGCTGGCCAGCGTCAACCCGTTCAGCAAGGTGTACGACGAGGTGTGGACCGCCGGGCGGGCGGGCCGCGACCGTTACGCCATCGCCGACGTCGGCGTCCGCGACGAGGACATCGTGGAGGTCGGCCGCCCGCAGCTGGCGCCGATCGAGACGTGGCAGGGCGTGCCGGAGGGCGGCCGTATCCCGACCGTTCTCTACGCTCCCACCTGGGAGGGCTGGGACGACAACCCCGGCAACACCTCCCTGCTGCTCGCCGGCGAGAACATCGTCCGCACCCTCATCACCGCCGACCCGCCGGTCCGCGTCCTGTACAAGCCGCACCCCTTCACCGGCACCCGCAGCGCCGCCGCCAAGACCGCCCATCAGCGCATCACCGCGTTGGTCGAGAAGGCCGCCGCCGAGGCCCGGGGCCCGGTCGACGAGGCCGCGCAGGACGCCGCCAAGGCCGAGCTGGCCCGTATCGAGGCCCGTATCGCGGAGCTGTCCGGCACCGGCGCCGAGAAGCGCGACGAGGCCGAGGCCACCCGGGACGGCGTGGTCGACGTGGCGCAGCACGAGGAGCTCGCCCGGCTGCGCGCCGAGTGGAACGACGCCTACTGGCGCTCCTTCCCCGCCCATGAGCACCGTGTCATCGAGGGCGCCGAACCGCGCCTGTACGACTGCTTCAACGTCTCCGACGCGATGGTCTCCGACATCTCCAGCGTGGTCTCGGACTTCATCGCCAGCGGCAAGCCGTACGCGGTCACCGACTCCGCCGAGCTGGGCGAGGAGGAGTTCAAGCGGCAGAACACCGCCGTGCGGGCCGCCGTCATTCTCAGCAACAGCGCCGCCGAGCTGGGCGGGCTGCTGGCCGCCGTCCGTGACCGGGCCGCCGATCCGCTGGCCGCGGACCGCAAGGAGCTGAAGCGGTATCTGCTCGGCCCGGACGAGCCGAAGTCCATCGAGCAGTTCAACACCGCCGTGGCGAACCTGGCGTTGAAGGCCCAGACCCGCAACCTCGGCCAGGAGGCACGGACCGCGGCGACGGAGGCGGAGCTGACGGGCTGACCGACCGCCACAAGCCCGACAGGGCCCCCGAGGAGCGAATTCCTCGGGGGCCTTTTCGTCATCTGGAATTCGTATGACGTAGGTCACTAATTCATGGCCTGGAAGCAACCGCTTCACCCACTCGCCCGTCTACAAGGTTGCAATAAAGAGATACGGGGGGAATGTCCCGTTAGCGAGGGGGAAAATGTGACCGTGGCGCAGCCTGATGTGACCGTGATCATCGGGGCGTACGAAGCGATGCCGTATCTGGTCGAGTGCCTGGCATCCGTCGAGGCACAGACCATCGACCCGGAGCGCATCGAGGTCATCGCGGTCGACGACGGCTCGACGGACGGCACGGGGGAGTACCTGGAGGAGTTCGCGGCCCGCGCGCCGATGCACGTGACGGTGATCCGGCAGGCGAACTCGGGCGGCCCCAGCGGCCCGCGCAATGTCGGCCTGGGCAAGGCGGCCGGGCGGTACGTCTTCTTCCTCGACGCCGACGACCGGCTGGGCGCCGAGGCCCTGGAGCGGATGGTCGCGATGGCCGACCGCAACGGCACGGACGTCGTCCTCGGCAAGGTCGAGGGCATCAACCGCAAGGCGCCCAGGTCGATGTGGGGCAAGACGCTGGAGCGCACCGACGTCTACTCCTCCAACATCAAGTTCACGCTCAGCGCCCAGAAGCTGTTCCGCCGCGCGCTGCTGGACCGGCACGGCATGCGGTTCGACGAGTCCCTGTGGACCGGCGAGGACGCGCTGTTCACGATGGAGGCGTATCTGCGGGCCGACGGCGTCTCGGTGGTCGCGGACCACGTCTGCTACTACCTGGTCGGCCGCGACGACGGCAAGCATGTGACGAAGAGCGGCGGTTACACCCTGCGCTTCGACTCCGCCCGCGCCCTGATGCGCCTGATCACCGACCTCGTCCCGGCCGGCCCGCGCCGCGACATGCTCATGGTCCGGCCCTTCACGGTCACGCTGCTGCCGCAGTTCGGCCCCCAGTACCTCAAGGACAGCGAGGAGGTACGGCGCCACAAGATGGAGCTGGCCAAGCCGCTGATGGAGGCCTACTGGACCGAAGAGGTGGCCCGCCGCCTCAAGGTAGAGGAGCGGCTGCGGCTGCACCTGGTGGCCGGGCAGCGGTCCGAACTCCTCGTAGAGGTCCTGGAGTTCCTCCGCACGAAGAAGCAGGCCGCCCCCCTGCTGGAGAAGAAGGGCCGCCGCGTCTACCTCGCCTACCCCCTCTTCCGCGACCGCACGGCCGCCATACCCGACTCCGTCTACCTCGCCGAGCCCCGCGAGGCCCGCGCCGCCCCCGGCTACCGCGAGGGCGGCGCAGACGGGTTCGCGCGCAAGGTGATCCGCCGGGTACGCAGGGCGCTGCCCGCAGCGCCCCGAAGGGGCGCGGGGAACTGCGCGACCAGCCACGACGGACCCGCGGACGCGCAACGGACTGCCTGCGGAGCTCAGAGCACCGCCCTCCAGCGAAGCGCTTAGCGACCCGACTGCAGCGCCCGGCGGATCGGTCGTCCCACGACCCGCCGGGCCTTGCGATAGACCGAGGTCGAGGGCGCAGGCGCGGCCGGCGTGGCCGCGCGCTTCAGTTCCCGCTTCAACTTCGCGTTGTCCACCGCCAGTTCGGCGATACGGCTGTGCAGCCACCCGAACCGGGACGTGAGCGAGGCGATGTCCGCGTCGTTCCAGGGGCGGATGCCCGCCGGGAAGGCCAGGGAGCGCATGCGTGCGTCGAAGGCCGCACCGCCGTCACCATGCGTGAACGTGTTCCGCAGCCCGTTGCGGTCCAGAAACCCCGTGAACCGCTCGAAGCGCTCCTGGTGGCCGCCCGTCAGCTCGGCGAAGTCGGCCTCCTCGTAAAGCCGCGCGGGGTCGGTCGCTCCGGGGTCCTCGGGCAGCTGGTCGATCCTGCGGTGCGGGATGCCGAAGTAGCGGCACAGCTCCAGCGTGCGCGAGTCACCGCACAGCACGGTCGCGGGCGTACCGGCCAGCAGCGCCGCGATGTTGCCGTGGATACGGGAGCCGAAAGAGAAGTCGAACGGGCGCAGATCGTCGATCCACGTGATCGGATCGACGTAGACGCGGGCCTTGTCCTCCCGGTACATCGGATGGTCCGGGTGCGTCGGCATCGCGGTGATCCGGCCGTTGGGGTCGGACAGGTCCCGCCAGTGCAACTGCCGTGCGTCGCTGAGGTTCTGGCCGATGAACCGGAGGTGCGGGTAGCGCTCGTGGGCGTGGCGGATGATCCGGTCCAGGCCCTGCGACCGTACGGCGCTGTGTGAGCCGTTGACGGCGATCCGGGAAGCGGCGGACAGCTCCGGCTGCCGCTTGGACACGGCGAGTTCCTTGCCGTAGAGGAACAGCGACGGGCAGCCGATCACCTCGACGTCCCTGAACCCCATGTCCTTGAGGTACGTCTCCGTGAACTCGCCCCGCACACCGATCGAGGCGCTGCGGTCCAGCACCGCCGAGACGAACTCACGCACGGTCGGCTCGATGGGCTTCAGCCGTGCCGGGTCGTAGGTCAGCCCGGTCTGCGCGCCGACGCCCAGCACGACGACCGGGATCCGCAGCCGGCCGATGAGCCGCGTCAGCCGCTTCAGCTGCTGCTCGAACGACGGCCGGAAGGCGTTGGCCAGCGGCACGACGAAGGCGTCGTACTCCTCGTTGATCCGGGCTGCCGCGGAGACGTCCGTACGGATGCCGTTGGAGACGACCTCGGTATCCGGAGTCTCGAGGATCTTGTGCGCGGCGTCGCTGAAGATCAGGTTGCCGGAGTTGGTGGCGAACACGTCCCGGTGAAGGGCTTCCTCGATGGGGACGACGTCGTACGGGCTCTTCCCGGAACGGAGCAGAATGCGCTGCACACGGGCGCCCTGGCGATCTTTAGGTGGCACGGCGTTCACGTTAAATTTGCATGGCGTTTGATTACTAGAAGCAACCGGTACAACCTTTTTACCGTGCGCGACCTGTGAGGACACGGTTACCGGACGCACGTCCAGGGACTGATATCGATGCGCGGTTCCTGGCCCCCTTCGCGTAGATTGCGGACAGCCGAGTGCGAGGGGACGGAAGCGAAGTGGCAGGGGCAAGGCAGGCCGTGAGCGAGGCCCGCAGGATCGTCGTCAAGGTGGGATCCTCGTCGCTGACCACCGCGTCCGGCGGCCTGGACGCCGACCGCGTCGACGCACTCGTGGACGTCCTCGCCAAGAGTCGCAGCGGGGGAGAGAAGGAGATCGTCCTCGTCTCCTCCGGCGCCATCGCGGCCGGACTCGCCCCGCTGGGGCTGCGCCGCCGCCCCAAGGACCTGGCCCGGCAGCAGGCCGCCGCCAGCGTCGGCCAGGGCCTGCTCGTCGCCCGCTACACCGCCTCCTTCGCCCGCTACGGCGTCCGCGTCGGCCAGGTGCTGCTGACCAGCGACGACATGAGCCGCCGCGCCCATCACCGCAACGCGCAGCGCACCCTCGACAAGCTCCTCGCGATGGGCGCCCTCCCGGTCGTCAACGAGAACGACACCGTCGCCACGGACGAGATCCGCTTCGGCGACAACGACCGCCTCGCCGCCCTCGTCGCCCACCTCGTACGGGCCGACCTGCTGGTGCTGCTCTCCGACATCGACGGCGTGTACGACGGCGACCCGAGCAAGCCGGGCACCGCGCGGATAGCGGAGGTGCGTGACCCGTCGGACCTCGCCCACGTGGAGATCGGCAGCGCGGGCAAGGCCGGAGTCGGCACCGGCGGCATGGTCACCAAGGTCGAGGCCGCCCGTATCGCCGCCGCGGCCGGCATCTCCGTCGTGCTGACCAGCGCCATCCATGCCACCGAGGCGCTGTCCGGCGGTGACACCGGCACCTACTTCCACCCCACCGGCAAGCGGTCCGCCGACCGGCTGCTGTGGCTGCAGCACGCGTCCACCCCGCAGGGCTCGCTGACCCTGGACGACGGGGCGGTACGGGCGGTCGTCGAGCGCCGCACGTCGCTGCTGCCGGCCGGGATCGCCGCCGTCGAGGGTGAGTTCAGCGCGGGCGACCCCGTCGAACTGCGCGACACCGAGGGGCGTGCGGTGGCCCGCGGGCTCGTCAGCTTCGACGCCAAGGAGATCCCCCAGCTGCTCGGCCGCTCGACCCGGGAACTCGCCCGTGAACTGGGCCCGGCGTACGAACGTGAAGTCGTCCACCGGGACGACCTCGTGATCCTGCACCCGTAGAACGTGATCCTGCGCCCGTAAAAGGTGACCGTTGCGCAAAACAGCCCCGCGGCGGCTTGCGGCCTGCTCAACTTTGTCTTAGGGACCGATCCCTCAGGGGCCGATCCCTTGGGGACCATTCCGCACGACCATCGTAAGGAGGCCGTCGTGAGACGAGTGCGCCCTGGGGCGGCCGCGTCCCGCGACGGTGTTCCCTCCCGCGCGGGCGGCGAGGAGCGCACCCTGACCAGCGTCGCGGCCGGCGACCGGTACGAGGAGCCGAAGGACGCGCCCCGTCTGTGGCACGTCACCTTGAGCGTCTCCGGCGCCGAGACCCCGCTGAAGGAGGTACGGCGCTGCCTCGAGCAGCTCGCCCACGACCACCCCTTTCTGCTGACCAGCCGCTATGCGGTCGACCACGCCGAGATCCGCTACTGGGAAGAGGCCCGCGACCTGCACGACGCCGCCGCCGTCGCCCTGCGCCTGTGGGGCGAACACCGCCAGTCCGCGGGACTGCCGCCCTGGGAGATCGTCGGCCTGGAGGTCATCGACCGCGAGACCTACCACCAGCGGATCGCGGAGGGCTACGGACCGCCGCCTGCGTCGCCGGTCGGCGTCCACCCGTATTGAGCGGTCGAGCGGTCGTTTTGCCGAGTCCGGGCAGCTTGTCTCGGGGTTTGGGATGGCGGCCGGACCGACCCGTTCCGCGCACTACGCTTCCCTTATGACCACGCTTTCGCCGTACGACTCGATGTCCCCGGTCACCCGGGCCGCCTACCGCGCCAAGGCCGCCGCAGCCGACCTCGCGCCGCTGCCGCGGGCCGAGAAGGACGACGCGCTGCTCGCCATCGCGGACGCGCTGGAGGTCCGTACGAGCGACGTCGTCGAGGCCAACGCCAAGGACATCGCCAAGGCCCGCGAGGCCGGCACCAGCGAGGCCATCGTCGACCGGCTGACGCTGACGCCGGAGCGGATCCGGGCGATCGCCTCCGACGTGCGGGACGTCGTGGCCCTGCCCGACCCGGTCGGCGAGGTCGTCCGCGGCTCGACCCTCCCGAACGGCATCGACCTGCGCCAGGTCCGCGTCCCGCTGGGCGTCGTCGGGATCATCTACGAGGCCCGCCCGAACGTCACCGTGGACGCCGCCGCCCTCTGCCTGAAGTCCGGGAACGCCGTGCTGCTGCGGGGCTCCGCCTCCGCCTACGAATCGAACACCGCGCTGGTGCGGGTGCTGCGCGACGCCGTGGGCGGCGCCGGGCTGCCCGCCGACGCCGTCCAGCTCGTGCCCGGCGAGAGCCGCGAGAGCGTACGCGAGCTGATGCGGGCGCGCGGCCTGGTCGACGTACTGATCCCGCGCGGCGGCGCCTCGCTGATCCAGACCGTCGTCCAGGAGTCCGTCGTCCCGGTCATCGAGACCGGCACCGGCAACTGCCACGTCTACGTCGACGCCCACGCCGACCTCGACATGGCCATCGACATCCTGATCAACTCCAAGGCACAGCGCGTCAGCGTCTGCAACGCCGCCGAGACGCTCCTGGTCCACCAGGACATCGCGCCTCAGTTCCTGCCGCGCGCCCTGGACGCCCTCGCGGAGGCCGGGGTCACCGTGCACGCCGACGAGCGGGTACTGGCGTACGCGAAGGACTCCAAGGCGACGGTCGTCGAGGCCACGCCGGAGGACTGGGAGACCGAGTACCTGTCGTACGACATCGCCGCGGCGGTCGTCGACTCGCTCGACAAGGCCGTCGAGCACATCCGGCTGTGGACCTCCGGCCACACCGAGGCGATCGTCACGACCTCGCAGCAGGCCGCCCGCCGCTTCACCCAGCTGGTCGACTCCACCACGGTCGCGGTGAACGCCTCCACCCGCTTCACCGACGGCGGCCAGTTCGGCTTCGGCGCGGAGATCGGCATCTCCACCCAGAAGCTCCACGCCCGCGGCCCGATGGGCCTGCCAGAACTGACCAGCACGAAGTACATCGTCACGGGAGATGGCCACGTACGCCGCTGATACAGCCCCGGTAGTGGCAGCGCCCCAAAGGGGCGCGGGGAACTGCGCGACCAGCCACGACGGGCCCGCAGACGACCGACCACCCGTCACGGCACCACCCGCGGAGCGAGTCGTCTCACAGGGCGGATGAATTTCCATACCGTCTGCCCAAATTGATCCCTCCGGTCTACTCTGGATCCGTGCCGGAGGACGTGGGGGGCACGCCGTTCCCTGACGGCTGGGAGCCCGACGACGACCACGACCGCGGGGTGTCGGACGAAGAGTTCGCCTCCGTGGTCTTCGACGAGGCCTTCGTACGGTCGGCCGTGGTGCACGAGCCGACCGCCGTCGAACGCCTCCTGGCCGCTGCCCAGGCCAGAGCCGAGGCCTCCGAGGCCGAGGCCCGCCGGGCCCACCGCAGAGGCGAACGGTACGAGGACGGCTACGGCCCCGACGATCGCGGCGGTTTCGGCCATGATCCGGACTTCGACGACCTGGACGACCCCGACACCCTCAACGGCCGCTACGGCGCTCCGGGGACCTACGGCAAGCAGGTCCGCTGGCACCGCCCCGTCGCCTGGATGCTCGCCATCCTGATGGGCATCGGCATGGTCGCGCTGGCTTTCACGGCGGTCTACCGGGGCGCGTCCTCGGGCAACCGGGACAGGGTCCCGCCACCCGCCTCCACCGGCCTCGAACAGGGCAGTGCGGCGGCACCCTCCGCTTCCGCCAGCTACTCCCAGCCATCGGTCCCCGCGACCCCGCGCACGCCCTGACATCCGCCCCCGACAGGCCCTGATCACCCTGGGACCATCCTGGTGAGAACCTGTCAGAACTTGTCGTATACCAGGGCGTTTACCTGGCCTCCCGGAGACCTACTCTGAAGATATGGGAGGGCCTTCAGACCCACACGAGGGGACACCCGAGGGCGGCCCCGGAGGTGGCGAGGACGAATACCGATCCGTCGTCTTCGACGAATCGTTCGTCCGGGCTGCCCGTCTTCAGGAGTTCTCCGCACAGGAGCGCATCGCCGACCACGCGCCCGCCGTACGGCGCCGTCCGCCGGTGCGCCGGGGCGGCCTGTCCCGGCAGGCGCTGATCCTGGTCATGCTGATCGCGGTGGCCTTCGGCACCGCGATCTACATGGGTGTACGGCACCCCTACCAGACCCCGCAGAGCCGGCAGCCCGTCGAGCCCCTGCGGATGACCGTCATCCCGCTCGCCCCGCAGGGCAAGGTGCCCGGCTCCGCGGACCCCGAGGAGCTGTTCGCGCACAGCCCCGCCGCGCAGTTCCGCGTCGGCGCCGAGGGGATACCACTGCCCGCCACCCGGCGCACCGAGCACTTCTCGGACAGCCAGGTCGTGAGCGCCCTGAACACCGCCAAGGACTACCTCGTCCGCTCTTCCCTCTACCCGGAGGTGCTCACCGGCGGACAGGTCCGGCCCGTGCGTGTCCTGGTCGCCCCGGACCAACTCGACCAGTTCGACCAGAGTTTCCGGCAGCCGACCGCCGACGGCCGGCATGCGCCGACGGGATGGCTGGTTCGCTTCGACCCGAACAGGACCGAGCTGGCCGACGCCAAGATCCGCGTCCAGGGCAGCCTGCACGCGGCCGAGGCCGACGCGTCCACGCTCGAGGTCACCTCGGACCACACCTTCGTGTACGCGCTACGGCCCACCGGCGCCGGCGAGAAGGCCGAGGCGTCCCTGTTCACCGTCCGCCGTGAGCTGCACTTCCGCTTCGACCGCGACGACCTGCGCCTCCAGCAGGCCCAGCTGGCCGTCTCCTACGTCCAGGCCGGGCCGGTCTCCTGCGCCGGCGACTCCACCAACCATCTGCGCCCGCTGCTGGCCGGCCAGACCGCCAAGGGCGGCGGACCGGCCGGTACGGACCCCTACGCCACGGGCAGCGCGACGGCGCTGTGCGGGACGCTGGCGCAGAGCGCGCAGCCGAAGGTGTGAACCGGCCCCTCGGTCGGGTCAGCGGTTGTCGCCGTCCGGACCCGTGCTGTCGTCGCGGGGCGGCTGGTCCTTCGGCGTGGACTCGGCCGAGCCGCCCGCCGGTCCTGCGAAGCCGCTGAAGCCGCGGCGCACCCGGCCGCCCAGGTCCCCCGCCCCGCCGGCGAGATCGCTGACCAGCTTCATCAGCGGGTCCTTGGAGGTCTTGACGTGCGTGGCGTAGTGCGACGCCGAGTCCCGGAACGAGTCCGAGACCGAGGTGTCCTTGTCCTCGCTGCGCCGCGGGTAGTGGCCGTCCATGATCCGCTGGTAGTCGCGGGACTCGGACCACTTCTTCAGCTCGGCCGCCCGGATGGTGGTGAAGGGGTGGGAGCGTGGCAGCACGTTCAGGATCTTGAGCACGGAGTCGCGCAGGTCGCCGCCTGCCTCGTACTCCTCGGCCTGCTTCAGGAACGCGTCCACGTTCATCTCGTGCAGGTGGTTGCCGCCGGCCAGCTTCATCAGGCCGCGCATCGAGGCCGTGAGGTCCTGGCCGACGAGGAGGCCCGCGCGGTCCGCGGACAGCTCCGACTTGCGGAACCACTCGCGCAGCGCGGTCACGATCGCCATGATCGCCAGGTTGCCCAGCGGGATCCAGGCGACCCTGAGCGCGAGGTTGGTCAGGAACAGCAGGATGGTCCGGTACACGGCGTGGCCGGACAGGGCGTGGCCCACCTCGTGCCCGATGACCGCCCGCATCTCCTCCTCGTCGAGCAGCTCGACGAGGCCGGTGGTGACGACGATGATCGGCTCGTCCAGGCCGATGCACATCGCGTTCGGCTGCGGGTCCTGGTTGACGTACATCGGCGGGACCTTCTCCAGGTCCAGGATGTAACAGGCGTCCCGCAGCATGTCGTTGAGGTGGGCGAACTGCTGGTCCGAGACGCGTACCGAGTCGGACAGGAACAGCAGCCTGAGGCTGCGCTCGGGCAGCAGACCGCTGAGCGCCTTGAAGACCGTGTCGAAGCCGCTCAGCTTGCGCAGCGCCACCAGGGCGGAGCGGTCGGCCGGATGCTCGTACGCACGCGAGGAGATTCCAGGGAAGCGCCTGCGCTGCCTGCTCGGCACGTTCTCGTGCCCGTTGTGCTCGTGGCCGTCGGACATGTCTTCCCCCATGTGCGTGTGTGTGGCCCTTTGCGGACCCTTGTGCGGCCCTTTGCGCCCCCGAAGCAGAGCCCAGCCTAGGCGGATATACCGTGGACGGGCAGTACAGCGAAGGAGTCCGTCATGGAGCACAACCCGGCGTCCGCCTGGCTCGCCGGAGCCGCGAACGCCGCCGAACAGCAAGGGGCGGGGAATCTGCTCCGGGTCGTACTGATCGTGATGGTGCTGGGCTGTGTCCTGACCGCGTGGTTCCTGCTGCGGGGGTACAAACAAAAGGACGACTGAAACGGCCGGGAAGTTCCTCCGTCCCGGCCGCCGCGTACCGACGGCGGAGTCGGCGTGAGGGCGGCCGGGCCGCCCGCTTACCATGGGCCGACATCTTTATCCCGCCCACACCGGATAGGTACTGCCGAAGATGAGCTTCCACAGCACCGCAGCCCAGTTGGCCACCCTCGCCGCCGAGGGCGAGGAACATGGCGGCAGCCACGAGAGCCTCAACGCCTATCTGACCGGCGGCGGCGCGCTCTTCGTCCTGCTGCTTCTGCTGTGGATCACCACCCGCTTCAACCGCGACCGCTGAAGCCTCCGGCCGGAGTCCTCAGGACGGGCCGGTAGGGTCTGCACGCATGGGAGAGCAGGACATGCCTACCGGCCCGACGAACGCGGGCAAGCGCCGCCTCGGCGTCATGGGCGGGACGTTTGACCCGATCCACCACGGTCACCTCGTGGCGGCCAGCGAGGTCGCCGCGCAGTTCCACCTGGACGAAGTGGTGTTCGTCCCCACCGGCCAGCCCTGGCAGAAGAGCCACCGCAAGGTCTCCCCGGCCGAGGACCGCTATCTGATGACGGTCATCGCGACCGCCGAGAACCCGCAGTTCTCGGTGAGCCGTATCGACATCGACCGCGGCGGGGCGACGTACACCGTCGACACCCTGCGTGACCTGCGCGCGCTCAACCCCGACACGGACCTGTTCTTCATCACGGGCGCCGACGCCCTCGCCCAGCTCCTCACCTGGCGGGACACCGCGGAGCTGTTCTCCCTCGCGCACTTCATCGGGGTCACCCGACCCGGCCATCATCTGACGGACGCCGGTCTCCCCGAGGGCGGTGTCTCGCTTGTGGAGGTTCCCGCACTGGCCATCTCGTCCACCGATTGCCGTGCGAGAGTCGCCAAGGGAGACCCCATCTGGTACATGGTGCCGGACGGAGTCGTGCGCTACATCGACAAGCGCGAGCTGTACCGCGGCGAGTGAGCCGAGAGGGGCACCGGTGAACGACCGATACGACGCGGGGTACCCCGGCGACCACGGCGACCAGTACGAAATCGTCGGCTACGACGAGTACGGCCGGCCGATGTACCGGCAGGTCCCGGCCCAGCAGCTCCCGCAGCAGCAGTCGTACGACCCGTACGCACAGCAACAGCACGGCGGCCAGCAGGGCTACGGCTACGACCCGTACAGCACGGGCCAGCAGCCGCCGGCGCCCTCCTACGACTCGTACGACACGGGCGTGCAGCAACCGGTTCCTCCCTATGACACCGGTTCACAGCAACCGGTTTCGTCGTACGACCCCTACGACACCGGTCAGCAGGCGCCCACCGCCTCTTCCTTCGACGCCTTCGGCAACCGGGGCGGAGGGGGCACCGGAACCGCCACGCCGTACGACCCCTACGGCCAGGCCGCGACCAGCGGTCGGCAGCCGCGCGTCGAGCAGCGCACCGCCGAGCAGACCGCCTACATCCCGCAGCAGGCCGGTCCGGCCGAGCACGAGGCCGCCGCCTCCGCGCAGCCCGAACGGGACTACCACGAACGGGACTACCACACCGAGCAGTTCGCCTTCGTCGAGGAGCCCGACGGCGATCCCGAGGACGTCATCGACTGGCTGGCGTTCACGGAGAACCGCACCGAGCGCCGCGAGGAGGCCCGGCGCCGCGCCCGTAGCCGGGTCGTCGCCCTGGTCGTCGTACTCGCCCTCGTCGCGGTCGGCGGGGTCGGCTACCTCTGGTACGCGGGCAAGCTGCCCGGCCTGTCCTCCTCCGACGACTCGAAGACGGGCGAGGCGACGGCCGTGGGCGCCCAGAAACGGGACGTGATCGTCGTCCATCTGCACGACACCAAGCAGGGCGGCACCGCCACGGCGCTGCTCGTCGACAACGCGACCACCAAGCAGGGCACCACGGTGCTGTTGCCCAACTCCCTCGCCATGACCGGCGACGACGGCACCACGACCACCCTCGCCAAGGCCGTCGAGGACGACGGCTCCTCCGGAACGCGCGAGGCCCTCGACACCGTCCTCGGCACCCAGATCCAGGGCACCTGGCGGCTGGACACCCCGTATCTGCAGAACCTGGTGGACCTGGTCGGCAACATCGACGTCACCACCAACACCGACGTGCCCGACCCCGACGCCAAGAAGAAGGGCGCCGCCCCCCTGGTGAGCAAGGGCGAGGACCAGACCCTCAGCGGCAAGATGGCCGTCGCCTACGCCACCTACCGCGCCTCCGGCGAGGCCCAGAACGCCCAGCTGGAGCGGTTCGGGCAGGTCATGCAGGCCGTGCTGCGCAAGCTGTCCTCCGACGCGACGGCGGCCACCACCACCGTGCAGACGCTGGCGCAGATCCTCGACCCGTCGCTGACCGACAAGGACCTCGGCACCTTCCTCGCCAAGCTCGCCGACCTCGCCAAGGGCGGCGACTACAAGACGGCGCTGCTGCCCGTCCAGACCGACGGCACGCTCAGCGCGCAGGCGAGCGACAGCGTGGTCAAGGATGTCCTCGGCGGCACCGCGAAGAGCCCCGACAAGGACGCGGCCGTCCGTGTCTCCGTCCAGAACGCCAGCGGCGACAAGGACAACACCGAGAAGGCCCGCGTGGTGCTCCTCAACGGCGGCTTCACCTTCCTGGAGGGCGGTACGGCGTCCGGCGCCCAGGCGGCGTCCAAGGTCACCTACACCGATGCCGCCGACAAGGAGAACGCCACCGAGGTCGCCAAGACCCTGGGCCTGCCCACCAGCGCCGTCACCAAGGGCAAGGGGTCCTCGAACGCGGACGTGTCGGTGGTGCTGGGCCAGGACTACGAGCCGTCCTCGTCGTGAGCCCCGCAGCGAGCGAACAGGAGTGATCAGGAGCGCTCAGGAGACGATCGGGAGTGATCCGTTTAATCGCGTGGGGTGCCGTCGGCGGGTCGTGAGACCCTTGATGTCAAGTGACCGCCGACCGAAAGCCACGTAGTGACCGCGACTGACCGCTCCACCGAGCTCATCAACACCGCCGCGCAGGCGGCCGCAGACAAGCTCGCCCACGACATCATCGCCTACGACGTCAGCGATGTGCTGTCGATCACGGACGCCTTCCTGCTGGCCTCCGCGCCCAACGACCGCCAGGTCAAGTCGATCGTCGACGAGATCGAGGAGCGCCTGCAGAAGGAGCTCGGCGCCAAACCGGTGCGCCGGGAGGGCGACCGCGAGGCCCGCTGGGTGCTGCTCGACTACGTCGACATCGTCGTCCACGTCCAGCACAGCGAGGAGCGGGTCTTCTACGCCCTGGAGCGGCTCTGGAAGGACTGCCCCGAGCTCGAGCTGCCCGCCGACGCCAAGGCCACCCGGGGCAAGGCCGCCGAGCACGCCAAGCTGCAGGCCGAGGAGGACGCCGCCGAGTTCGGAGGGCTGCGGTGAGCGCCCCCGTCGGCTCGAGGCCGGGCCGGGGCCGCCGCGTCATCCTGTGGCGGCACGGCCAGACCGCGTGGAACGTGGAGCGCCGTTTCCAGGGCACCACCGACGTCGACCTGACCGAGGCCGGCCTCGCCCAGGCCCGCCGCGCCGCCCGGCTGCTGGCCTCCCTGCAGCCCGCCGCGATCGTCGCCTCGGACCTGAAGCGGGCCGCCCTCACGGCCGCCGAGCTCTCCGTGCTCACCGGCCTGGAGGTGACCCACGAGGAGGGGCTGCGCGAGACCTACGCGGGCGTCTGGCAGGGGCTGACGCACGAGGAGATCATCGCCCGGCACGGCGAGGAGTACGCCGCGTGGAAGCGCGGTGAGCCGGTGCGCCGCGGTGGCGGCGAACTGGAGACGGAGGTCGCCGACCGCGCCGCCCCCGTCGTGCTCCGGCACGCCGAGAAACTGCCCGACGACGGCACGCTCGTGGTGGTCAGCCACGGCGGCACGATCCGCACGACCATAGGCCGTCTCCTCGGCCTGGAGGCCCACCACTGGGAGAGCCTCGGCGGTCTGTCCAACTGCTGCTGGTCCGTCCTCGGCGAGGGCGCCCGCGGCTGGCGGCTGCTGGAGCACAACGCCGGGACGCTGCCGGAGCCGGTGCTCGGCGACGACGACTGAGCCCTCCTCCAGGGCTCGTGACCCGGATTTCACTTTCCGGCAGGTCGCAGGCTAAAGTTCTTCTTGTTCGCCCCGCCCAGCTGGGGCAACACCAGGGGCTATAGCTCAGTTGGTAGAGCGCCTGCATGGCATGCAGGAGGTCAGGAGTTCAATTCTCCTTAGCTCCACAGGACGAAGATCCCGTCCCCCTCGGGGACGGGATCTTTTTGTTCGCACCGGTTTGAGTGAGTTGGGCCCCGGAGGCGTATACCTCTACGGAGACGCCGCCGGCGTGCAGGTTCGCGCTGGCCGGGGCGGTCGCGGCGAGTGCCGTGTCCGGACTGGTACTGAGGCGTCGCTGACCGTATCGGTCCGGCCGTGGCAGAATCAAACGGCCGGAAGGGGGCGCGGCCCGACGGGAGGGAGCCAGTGATGCCTGCGAGCATCCGTGAGGCGGTCGGTGACCACCTCGACGCAGCGATGACACGGGACACGGTGACCCGGCTCAGCTGCCCTTCCTGCGGTTCCCTCCATGTCGCTCAGGTCCTCGGCGACAACGGCGGAATTTCCTACGTGTGCACGGCCTGCGGCCACAGCTGGAGCTGATCGATGGGTGCACACAGGCGAAAGTGCGACTGGTGCGGCAGCGGGACGCCGATCGTCCGAGACATGGAGCCGGTCAACCCCGACTACCAGTACTGGTGCGAGGAATGCGCGCGGGCGCTGATCATAAAAGGCGACCCCATCGAGACGTACCGTGAGCTGGAGGGCGAGCCGATCTACGGTCGGCTCCTGGAGGAGCACTGCACTCTCAAGCGGTTCTACTCGTTCGTCACGGCTTGACTGTGAGCCGACGGAAACGATTTGGTGTTGCCCCCGGTGGACCGTGTAATGTTGGCGTCGCCGCCGGGGGAAACCGGCACCAGGGCAACGCGGGGCTATAGCTCAGTTGGTAGAGCGCCTGCATGGCATGCAGGAGGTCAGGAGTTCAATTCTCCTTAGCTCCACAGAAAATGAGGGCGGGCCATCCGATCGGATGGCCCGCCCTCGTCGTATCTCCCGTGGTATCCCCGTGCTCAGCGGCCCAGCGCGCGGCGTCCGCGGCCCTGGGACAGGACCGGGAGGTTGCGGGCCGGCGCCTTGTCGCGCTGGGTCTCTTCCTCGATGCGCAGGGCCAGGGCCGGGCAACGGCGCACCGCACGCACCGCCTTGGCCTCCGCGTAGCGCGGCACCTGTGCCTGCGCGACGGTCGGGAAGCCGTCCGCGCCCAGTTCGAAGACCTCCGGGAGGATGTCCGCGCACAGGCCGTGGCCGCGGCAGAGCGTCCAGTCGACGTAGATCTTCTGGCGGCTGGGGCCGTTCTCCTCGGATTCGCCGCCGCCCGGGAGGCCCGTCGGGGTCCTGCCGCCCTCGAAGAGCGGCAGAACGCCCTCCACGGGCCTTCCGCAGCCGTTTCCGAGGACGTGCGCCGCGAGGTCGTCGGTGAAGGCCTTGACGGTCGACTCGAGGAACATCGCGGAGCCGTCGGGGTGGGAGCACGCGCCGCGCCGCTTCACGTTCTTGGCGACCTGCTTGAGGGCCTCCAGGGCGGCCGGACCGCCGCCGTTGAGGATGTCCTCCATGCCGCGCGCCGCGGCCGGCAGACCGAGGTAGCAGGGACCGCACTGTCCCGCGCTCTCCTCGGCCAGCCACTGGGCCACGCGCAGCGACTCGCCCAGCGGGCAGGTCTCCTGGCTGATCGGCAGAATCGCGCCGGCGCCGAGCGAACCGCCCACCGCGTCCAGCGAGTTGCGCGAGACGATCGCCTCGTTGACCGTCGCGGCGTCGATCCACTTGCCGTGGTAGCCGCCGGTCAGCACGCCCTGCGGGACCGGCGGGGCGCCGGCGAGCTGCAGGACGTAACGCAGCGGCACTCCGGTGGGGACCTCGATCACCATGGGGCGGGCTACCGCGCCGGAGACCGTGAGCATGACCGTGCCGGGTTCGTCGTACAGGCCGGTGTTGCCGTAGCGCTCCGGGCCGATGCGGGCGGCGATGGCGAGTTGGGCGAACGTCTCGGCGTTGGACAGCAGGGTGGGTGCGCCGCCGACGCCGTTCTGGGAGGCGCTGACCTTGCGGCCGGGCGGGATCGCCGGGCCGCCGTCGATGGACCGGATCAGCGACGCTGCCGCTCCGGTGACCATCCGTACGGGATTGCGCTGCACGCGCGCGCGGAGCGCCGACCTGCGGCCGTTGCTCAGGCCGCGTTCGGCGAGCGCGGCTTCCATGGAGCGCTGGGTGGACTCCCGGGTGACCCCCACCACGAGCGTGCGGGCACCCAGGGCCTCGGCGCACAACAAGGCGCCGTCCAGGATCAGATGAGGGGCACGGTTGATGAGCACCGTGTCCTTGCGGCAGGCCGGTTCGTCCTCGCTTCCGTTGACGACGACGACCGGGCGCACACCGCGCTTGATCGCCGCCTCGGCGACGGAGCGCAGCTTCTTGTGGAAGGGGAAGCCCGCGCCGCCGCGGCCCTTGAGGCTGATGTTCTCCGCGAGCTTGGCCAGTTGCTCGCCGCCCATGGGTTCAAGCGGCCCGTGCACCTTCAGGTGCATGGGCAGATCAAGTCTTTCGACAAGGTCGAAGCCAGACGTGAGCTGCGGAAGGCCGACCACGCGGACTTCGGGTACGTCGGGCAGGGCCTCGTTCACCTATAGCCTCCGGAAGGCGTGTTCCAAGGTTCGCCCGGGCCCGGTGAGTCGAAGTCGTACGAATCGCCGGGCGTTGGTTCATTGGCGGGACCGCTGTTGTACGTGTCATCGGGGGAGTACGTGCCATAGAGGGTGTTCGTCTCACCGGTGTCGTACACATCACTCTGGCCGTACCCGCCGGTGTCCGGATTGGTATAGGCCGGGATGTTGTATCCCGTGTCGGTGAGTGGGTCGTACGCCGACGGGGGAGCCTCGCCGACGGGCGGCGGCATCGGGATCGGCCAGCTGCCCGAGGTGCTGCCGCCGCCGTCGACGCGCGGGATCGCCTCCGTGGCCTGCATGTCCAGCGGCAGATCCATGCGGGCGGTCTGGTCGGCCGCGTACGACTGCTGGGGCTGAGGGCGCGGGGGCGTGACGGCGCGGTAGGCGGCCGCGAAGCCGTTCGCGGGCTCCGGGGCGGGCTGCTCGTACAGCGGCGCCGTCGGGGGGGCCATGCCGGGTGTCATCCGCGGCTGGGGGCCCGTCGCGTCGGCCCGCTCGTAGCCGGGCAGGGTGGCGCCGCCCGCGACCCGGGCGCGGCTCTCCTCCAGGTTCTCGCGGCCCGGCTTCTCCTCGGTGCCGATGAGCGCGACGGCCTTGTCCATGATCTGGCGCTTGACCGGGCGCGGCGCCGCGCGCAGAGCGAGGGCCGCCATGACGCCGAGCACGCAGAGCGCGTACATGACGGTGAAGATCGGGCTCTTCACCGCGCGTCCCGCGTACAGGCCGTGCACCAGCGCGGCGCACCAGGCCGGATAGGCCAGCATGTGCATCGCCCGCCAGCGGGCGGCGACCGGGCCCGCGCCCGCGAACTGGTTGCGCAGCGCGCCGGTGATCCCCACGAAGATCATGAGCTGACCGGCCAGCGTGCCGAGCCCGATGAGGACGCCGCCGCCCTGGATTTCGTCGCCGCCGGAGAACACCAGCGCGAAGGGGATGAACACGGCGATCCAGCCGACGTGGTCCAGCGCCAGCTTGACTCCGATGTGCAGCAGCAGGAACGCGATCGAGCCCACGGCGGTCACCCGGTGGATGCCCTGCGCGATGATCCGCTGCCTGGTGTTGAGGATCATCCGGTCCTGGGCGACGAGGCCCCAGATCACGGAGCAGGTGAGCAGGACGAGCGTCAAGACACCCGCCCCGAAGTTGAGGAAGTCCTGGAGCCAGAAGCCTCCGTACACCACGACGAGGGGTATGGCCAGCAGAAAGACAGCCGATGCCACCCCGTAGGCCGACCGGCCTGTCTGGGGCATCGAGCTGTTGGTACGACGAGGGTTCATGGGGGCAACTCCGAGCGGTTCGGGAAAGCGGTCCCGCTGCCGCACTCTAAGTCCACTTCAAACTGACCGGTACGCCGTTTGAGTTATTGCGTTGTTATCTACGGGCCATGCGGGGCCTGTGTTGTCCATTAGCGACTGTTACGCCGGGTAATAATTGAACATTGTTCAGCTTTTCGGAATCTTCACAAGCGGCCGTGAGGCGTCAGTGTGCCTCATGGAAGCCCGTCGCGGCCTCCTCGGCGGCTGCGGTACCCTGACGCCATGCGTGCCGTACGCCTTCTGCTTAGCGAGCCGCGCTGATCAGTCCCGACCCAGGCCAGTCCTGGTGGTCGGAATCGGCGCGGCGTCCCCTCCTGTGCGAGGGGATTTTTCGTTTCTTGAATGTCGCCGCCGGCAGAGACGATCGATGGAGCTTTGAGGATCATGAGCGAGACGAACCCCGCTGCCGCCGCCGAGGTGGCCGCGCCGCACCGCTACACCGCGGCCCTGGCCGCGGAGATCGAGGCACGCTGGCAGGACTTCTGGGACGCCGACGGCACGTACGCGGCGCCGAACCCCAAGGGCGACCTGGCGGGCGACGCCGAACTGGCCGCCAAGCCGAAGAAGTTCATCATGGACATGTTCCCGTACCCCTCCGGTGCGGGTCTGCACGTCGGTCACCCCCTGGGCTACATCGCCACCGATGTGTTCGCCCGGTTCCAGCGCATGACCGGCCACAACGTCCTGCACACCCTGGGCTTCGACGCCTTCGGCCTGCCCGCAGAGCAGTACGCCGTGCAGACCGGCACGCACCCGCGCGTGTCCACCGAGGCCAACATTGAGAACATGAAGATCCAGCTGCGCCGGCTGGGCCTGGGCCACGACAAGCGCCGGTCGTTCGCCACGATCGACCCGGACTACTACAAGTGGACCCAGTGGATCTTCCTGCAGATCTTCAACTCCTGGTACGACGACGAGGCGCGCAGGGCCCGCCCGATCGCGGACCTGGTCGCACAGTTCGAGAGCGGTGAGCGCGCGCTGCCCGGCGGGCGCTCCTGGAACGAGCTGAGCGCCGTCGAGCGCGCCGACGTCCTGAGCGAGTACCGCCTGGCGTACGCCTCGGACGCGCCCGTCAACTGGTGCCCCGGCCTGGGCACCGTACTGGCCAACGAGGAGGTCACCGCCGACGGCCGCTCCGAGCGCGGCAACTTCCCCGTCTTCAAGGCCAAGCTGCGTCAGTGGAACATGCGCATCACCGCCTACGCCGACCGGCTGCTGGACGACCTGGACGCGCTGGACTGGCCCGAGGCCATCAAGCTGCAGCAGCGCAACTGGATCGGCCGCTCCGAGGGCGCCCGCGTCGACTTCCCGATCGACGGCGAGCGCATCACCGTCTTCACCACGCGCCCCGACACCCTGTTCGGCGCGACCTACATGGTGCTGGCTCCCGAGCACCCGCTGGTCGAGAAGTTCACGCCCCAGGAGTGGCCCGAGGGCACGCACCAGGTGTGGACCGGCGGCCACGCGACCCCCTCCGAAGCCGTCACCGCATACCGCGCGCAGGCCGCCTCGAAGTCCGACGTCGAGCGGCAGGCCGAGGCCAAGGACAAGACCGGCGTCTTCATCGGCACGTACGCGACCAACCCGGTCAACGGCGAGCGGATCCCCGTCTTCATCGCCGACTACGTGCTGATGGGCTACGGCACCGGCGCGATCATGGCCGTACCGGCGCATGACGGCCGTGACTTCGAGTTCGCGCGCGCCTTCGAGCTGCCGATCAACTGCGTGGTCGAGCCGACGGACGGCCGCGGCACGGACACCTCCGCGTGGGACGAGGCCTTCGTGTCGTACGACGCGAAGATCGTCAACTCCACCGGTGACGGTGTCTCCCTGGACGGCCTGGGCGTTGTCGACGCCAAGGCACGCATCACCGAGTGGCTGGCGCGCAAGGGCATCGGCGAGGGCACGGTCAACTTCCGGCTGCGCGACTGGCTGTTCAGCCGCCAGCGCTACTGGGGCGAGCCCTTCCCGATCGTCTACGACGAGGAGGGCATCGCCCACGCGCTGCCCGAGTCGATGCTGCCGCTGGAGCTGCCGGAGGTCGAGGACTACTCGCCGCGCACCTTCGACCCGGACGACGCGAACACCGAGCCGGAGACCCCGCTGTCCCGCAACGAGGACTGGGTGAACGTCACCCTGGACCTGGGCGACGGCCGCGGCCCGCGCACCTACCGGCGTGAGACCAACACCATGCCCAACTGGGCCGGTTCCTGCTGGTACGAACTGCGCTACCTGGATCCGCACAACAGCGAGAAGCTGGTCGACCCGGAGATCGAGCAGTACTGGATGGGCCCGCGCGAGGGGCAGCCGCACGGCGGCGTCGACCTGTATGTGGGCGGCGCCGAGCACGCCGTACTGCACCTGCTGTACGCGCGCTTCTGGTCCAAGGTGCTGCACGACCTGGGGCATGTGTCGTCGGCCGAGCCGTTCCACAAGCTGTTCAACCAGGGCATGATCCAGGCCTACGTCTACCGCGACAGCCGTGGCATCGCGGTACCGGCCGCCGAGGTGGAGGAGCGCGACGGCGCGTACTACTACCAGGGCGAGAAGGTCTCCCGGCTGCTGGGCAAGATGGGCAAGTCCCTGAAGAACGCGGTCACTCCGGACGAGATCGCCGCGGAGTACGGCGCCGACACCCTGCGTCTGTACGAGATGGCGATGGGCCCGCTGGACGTCTCCCGGCCGTGGGACACGCGCGCGGTGGTGGGCCAGTTCCGGCTGCTGCAGCGGCTGTGGCGCAACATCGTCGACGAGGCGACCGGTGAGCTCACCGTCGTCGACGCGGAGCCCGAGGAGGGCACTCTGCGCGCCCTGCACAAGGCCATCGACGGGGTGCGCGGTGATCTGGAGGGCCTGCGGTTCAACACCGCCATCGCCAAGGTCACCGAGCTGAACAACTACCTGACCAAGGCCTCAGGTGCGGTGCCGCGGTCGGTCGCCGAGCCGCTGGTGCTGCTGGTCGCGCCGCTGGCCCCGCACATCGCCGAGGAGCTGTGGCGCAAGCTGGGCCATGAGGACTCGGTGGTGCACCAGGACTTCCCGGTCGCCGACCCGGCGTACGTCGTGGACGAGACCGTGACCTGCGTGGTCCAGGTCAAGGGCAAGGTCAAGGCCCGCCTGGAGGTCTCGCCGGCCATCTCCGAGGAGGAGCTGGAGAAGGTCGCGCTGGCGGACGAGAAGGTCGTCGCGGCGCTGGACGGCGCCGGGATCCGGAAGGTGATCGTGCGGGCGCCGAAGCTGGTGAACATCGTTCCCGCGTAGGCGTCGTTTCCGGGTTTGTGCCTCCGGCTAGGGGTGGTCCCCTACGGGCAGGTTCGGGGTTTTTCTGGAACTCCGGGCCTGCCCGCTGCGTTTACCGTTGAAGAGTGGCGCGGCGCGAGTGCTGGGCCCGTTTCGGAGGAGGAGCGTCGTGGAAGCAGTCGTCGCAGTTTTCGCCCTGCTCTTCATGCTCTTCCTGGGACTCGGCGCCTACGCCACGGTGAAGGCGGTCGGCGCGGCCAAGCGCGGCGTGGACCGCACCCTCACCCAGGCCCGCCGCACGGTGGAGGAGCACACCCTGCGGGCCAAGTCCCTCGCCCAGATCGGCCCCGCGGGCGAGATCGCCCAGCTCCGGCTGAAGCTGCGCACCTCGATGCGCGCCACCCAGGACGCGCTGCACGCACGCGTGGCGGAGGACGAGTCCCTGAAGGAGTCCATCGGCCTCTTCGAGCGCCTGAGCGTGCACGGCCATGAGCTGGACGACGACCTCAAGCGCCTGGAGTCCGAGCCCGACCGGGCGACCCTCGCCGAGCGGCTGCCCGCGCTGCGCGAGCGCACCAAGCGCATCGTCGACTCGGCGGACTCGCTGCGCTGGGCGGCCCGGGACCGGGCCCACCGCTTCGCCGACGACGACCTGGACTCGCTCAGCACCCAGATCGACGTGGAGACCGGCGCGCTGCGACACTGGACCACCTCGGAACCCGCGCCGCCCCCGTGGCCCGAGGCGCCCGCCGCCGAGAGCCCCGCAGCCCAGCAGACCTGGCCGGAGACACCCCGGCCGGAGCCGGCCGAGGAGAAGCCGGCACGACCCGCCATCACCCCGTCGGCGCCGCGTCCCACGTATCCCTGGCAGAAGAAGCCCCGTCCCGAGAGCACCACTTGATCCGGTTCCGGCCGGCCCGGGTCAGCGGGGCCGGGCTGCCGCCAGGGCGCTACGCCAGGTAACCTCCAGCTCATGTCCCGCCATGTCGCGATCGTCACCGATTCAACGGCCTACCTGCCGCCGCGGACGATGGAGCGCCACGGCATCACAGCGGTGCCCCTGACCGTCGTCCTCGGCGACCGGGCACTGGAAGAGGGCACCGAGATCTCCACCCGTTCCCTCGCCCAGGCGCTTCAGAAGCGCCGCCCCGTCACCACTTCACGTCCCAGCCCCGAGCTGTTCGCCGAGACCTATCGCAGGGTCGCCGAGTCCGGGGCCACCGGCATCGTCTCGCTGCATCTGTCCGCCGAGCTCTCCGGCACGTACGACGCGGCGCTCGTCGCGGCGCGTGAGGCGCCGGTGCCGGTGCGGGTCGTGGACACCGGGATGGTCGCGATGGCGCTCGGGTTCTGTGCGCTGGCCGCCGCCGAGGCGGCGGAGTCCGGCGGCACGGTGGACGAGGCGGTCACGGCCGCGGAGAAGCGGGCCGCGGGCACGTCCGCCTACTTCTACGTCGACACCCTCGACTATCTGCGCCGCGGCGGCCGGATCGGCGCCGCGCAGGCCCTGCTCGGCTCCGCCCTGGCGGTGAAGCCGCTGCTGAAGCTGGAGGGCGGCCGTATCGAACTCCTGGAGAAGGTACGGACGGCGTCGAAGGCCATCGCCCGCCTCGAGGAGATCGTGGCCGACCGGGCGGGCGGCGCCCAGGTCGATATCGCCGTCCACCATCTGTCGGCCCATGAGCGTGCGTCGGCACTGGAGGACCGGCTGCGGGCGCGGGTGCCCGGGCTCGTCGACCTGCATGTGAGTGAGGTGGGGGCGGTGATCGGGGCGCATACCGGGCCCGGGTTGCTGGGGGTTGTGGTGTCGCCGCGGTGACAGTGGCTGCCTGCCGGGTTTCGACGGTGGGTGCGGGTGGCTCACTCGTGTGAGTGAGGGAGTTATCCACAACTCGCTGGTAATCCCCGGGATTTGACCAAGATCATCGCGAGAGTGTCGGGCTGCCCGATCCTCGTCGCATGGCACTTCGATCACGTTCACGCGCAGCGATTGCAAGCAGCGGTCCCGGCCGCGGCCCCGCCTCCGACGGCCGCACCCGCCATCGACGCCTCCACCCCCGGAGCCGGGCCCGGTACCGATACGCGTCGGCGGAGGAGCTTCGCCGACGCGCAGAGGTCCTGTTCGGCGAACGGGCTGTTCGGCGGCGGGAGTCGGGAGAGGCGACGGCGGGTCGGGACGACGCGGGCGTGGACGCTGCTGTTGTCCCGTATGCCGAACCTCACATCCCGTACGCCGACATGGATGTCGGCGACGAAGTGCCGCCTGCCGGCGGGGGAGTCGGCGACCATGCCCCGCCCGACGGCTGGGAAGGCGGCGGCCATGCCCCGCCCGTCGCCGCGGACGTCGAAGCCGATGCCCAGGCCCGGCACGGCGCGAGGGCTTGGCGGGGGCGGGTCGGGCCGGTGTTGCGGGAGCGGATGCCGGTGTGGCTGCAGGCGCGGTGCGGGCTGGAGCGCAGGAGCGTGGTCGCACTCACCGCGCTGCTGGTCGTCGCCGCGGCCTTCGCGGTGCAGCACTTCTGGACCGGCCGGACCCAGTCCGTGCGCCCGCCCGAGGTCGTACAGGCGGCGGCTCCGTTCGCGGAAGCAGCGCAAGCGGAAGGCGAGCCGAGCAAGGCTCCCGGCAACCCCACCGCCGGAGGGACGGCGGCGGCCGAGATCGTGGTGGACGTCAGCGGCAAGGTCCGCGAGCCCGGGATTCAGCGGCTGCCCGCGGGGTCGCGGGTCGTCGACGCGCTCCGTGCGGCCGGCGGGGTGCGACCCGGGACGAACACCGACGGCCTCAACCGCGCCCGCTTCCTCGTGGACGGGGAGCAGGTGATCGTCGGCGGTCCTGTCGCGGGCTCGGGCTCCGCCCCGGTCGCGGGCGGTACGGCGGTCGGTGGCCAGGCCGGCTCGGCTGCGGCTCCCACGGCTCCGGTCCCGCTCAACACCGCGACCGTGGAACAGCTCGAAACCCTGCCCGGCGTGGGACCGGTGCTGGCGCAGCACATCATCGACTACCGCACCCAGCACGGCGGCTTCCGCTCGGTGGACGAGCTGCGCGAGGTGAACGGCATCGGTGACCGCCGCTTCGCCGATCTACGCGATCTCGTACAGCCATGAGTGCCACCCGTCGGCCCAGTGCGGTCGCCCCCGACATCTCCGACGAGGCCGGCGTCGCCGGTCCCCGCGCCTCGGTGCACACCACCTCCGGCAACCGGCTCGGCGCTGCCCACCCCCGACAGGAAGGACCGACGGACCTACGACTTGTTCCGCCCGCGCTCGCTGCCTGGGCGACGGCCGCGCTGGCGCTGGACGCGCCGCCGGAGTGGACCATCGGCGTCACGGGAGTGTGCCTGGTCGCGGCGGGTGTGCTGGTGACGATACGGCGACGATGGTCCCGCGTCTCGGTCGCCGCCGCCCTCCTCTGTGTCGCCGCGGGCGCGGCCTCCGCCGGGCTGCACGGGGCCGATCTGCGGCGCGGGCCGGTGCCCGGGCTGGCGCGGGAGTACGCGACCGTGACGGCCGAGGTCGAGGTGACCGCCGATCCCCGGCTCACCCGGCCCCGGATCAGAGGGAACCACGCGGCGCCGAGTGCGGTGCTGATCGGCGCGGACGTGCGGCACGTCGAGAAGGCGGACGGGACGGCGGTGGAGACGCGGGCACCGGTGCTGTTGATCGTCGACGCGGGGCCACGCCCCACCGCCGAGGGGCCGAAGGCCTCGCCGTGGCTGCGGCTGCTGCCCTCCACGCGGCTGCGCGTCACCGCACGGCTGGCCCCTGCCCTGGTGGGCCGGGACCGGGTCGCCGCCGTGATGCGGGTGCGGGACCAGGCGGTGCCGTTGGTCATGGGGGAGCCGTCGGCGGCGCAGCGGTTCGCGGGGCGACTGCGGGCCGGGCTGCGGGAGGCCACGGACGGGCTGCCGGCGGATGCGCGGGCGCTGTTGCCGGGGCTGGTCGTCGGGGACACCGCACGGATCACTCCGGAGCTGGACGAGGCCTTCAAGGAGACCGACCTCGCGCACACGCTCGCCGTCTCCGGGAGCAACCTCACGATCATCCTCGCCCTGCTCATCGGACCGCCCGGCCTGGCCCAGCGCGTCGAGCGCCGCGGACTCGCGCCCCGCCTCGGCATCCCGCTGCGGACGACCGCGCTGTTCGGCGGCGTGCTCACGCTCGGGTTCGTCGTGGTGTGCCGGCCTGACCCGAGCGTGCTGCGGGCCGCGGCCTGCGGGGCGGTCGTGCTGCTCGCCCTCGCCACCGGACGCCGCAGATCGCTGATCCCGGCGCTGGCCACGGCCGTCCTGCTGCTGGTGCTCTACGACCCATGGCTGGCCCGGAGTTACGGCTTCCTGCTGTCCGTGCTGGCCACCGGCGCCCTGCTCACACTCGCGCCCCGCTGGAGCACGGCGTTGAGGCGGCGCCGGGTGCCGCCGCGGCTCGCCGAGGCGCTGGCCGCAGCTGCCGCCGCTCAGGCGCTGTGCGCGCCGGTCGTCGCGGTGCTGTCGGCACGGGTGAGCCTGGTGGCGGTGCCGTGCAACCTGCTGGTGGAGTTCGCGGTCGCACCCGCGACGGTGCTGGGCTTCGCCGCGCTGGCGACAGCGCCGGTGGCGATGCCGGTGGCCGAAGCGCTTGCGTGGTGCGCGAGTTGGCCGGCCGGGTGGATCGCGGACGTGGCCCGTACCGGGGCGGCGCTGCCCGGGGCGGGCGTGGACTGGCCGGGAAGCTGGACCGGGGCGGCGCTGCTCGCGCTCGTCACGGTGGTGGTCCTGCTGGTCGGCCGCCGGCTGCTGCGGCATCCCTGGTGGTGCGGGGCCTGCGGGGTGCTGCTTGTGCTGGCGGTCGTGCAGCCGCCGCCGCTGGCCAGAGTGATCACGGGGTGGCCGCCGCCGGGCTGGCGGATGGCGATGTGCGATGTGGGACAAGGGGACGCGCTGGTGCTCGCGGCGGGTGAGGGCGCCGGTGTGGTCGTGGACGCCGGGCCGGATCCGCGGCTGGCCGACCGCTGTCTGCGCACACTCGGCATCACCCGGGTTCCGCTGGTGGTCCTGACCCATTTCCACGCGGATCATGTGGCCGGTCTGCCCGGGGTGCTGCATGGGCGCGAGGTCGGTGCGATCCAGACGACGGGACTCGAAGAGCCGGAGGACCAGGCGCAGTTCGTTCGGAGAGAGGCAGCGGCGCGGCACATTCCGATGACGAGAGCCGTCGCCGGGGAACAGCGCCGTAGCGGGGCGCTCAGCTGGCAGGTCGTCTGGCCGCCACCGCATGCGGCGTCGGTGCCGGATGCGGAGGGGCCGAACGACGCCAGTGTCAGCCTGCTCGTCCGGTCGGCGGGGCTGCGGCTCCTGCTGCTCGGGGACCTCGAACCCCCGTCCCAGCAGGCGCTGCTGAGATCACCGGCGGGGGCATGGCTGGGCAGCGTGGACGTGCTCAAAGTGGCCCACCATGGCTCCGCCTATCAGGATCCGGAGCTGATACGCCGGGTCGCGCCGCGACTGGCGTTGATCTCTTGCGGTCGGGACAACCCGTACGGTCACCCCGCACCCGGTACGGTCGCGGCGCTGCGGGCGCAGGGAGCGGTGGTGCTGCGGACGGACGAGGACGGGGCCCTGGCTGTCGCGGGTACGGGCGGAGAGCTGCTCGTGGCGCGAGACTGAGGGCATGGATTCCGCAGAGGTTGATGCCTATCTCCGTCGCCTGGGAGCAGAGCGCCCGGCGTGGCCCACCGTCGACGTCCTGCGCGAGCTGCATCTGCGGCATCTGCAGCGCGTTCCGTTCGAGAACCTGTCGATCCATCTCGGCGAGGAGATCGTGCTGGAGGAGAAGCGGCTGCTGGACAAGGTGGTGGGGGCGCGGCGGGGCGGGTTCTGTTACGAACTCAACGGGATGTTCGGGGCGTTGCTGACCGCGCTGGGCTACGACGTCACGCTGCTGGCGGCCCGGGTGTACGGCGACGAGGGGAGGCTGGGGATCCCGTACGACCATCTCGCGCTGAAGGTGCGCACGGTGGACGGGGGTGAGTGGCTGGCCGACGTCGGGTTCGGGGCGCACAGTCACTATCCGCTGGCGTTCGAGGCGCGGGCGGAGCAGCGGGATCCCGGGGGAGTCTTCCGGATCGTCGAGGCGGGGCCGGATGCGGCGGGGGTACGGGGTGAGGCGGCCGGGGCGCCCGATCTGGACGTCGTCCGGAACGGCAGCCCGCAGTATCGGCTGGAGATGCGGCCGCGGGTGCTCGGTGACTTTGTGGCCGGGGCGTGGTGGCACAGCACGTCTACGGCTTCGCACTTCGTGCGGTCGCTGGTGTGCTCGCGGGTCACGGAGGACGGAGGGAGGGTCACGCTCAGCGGGCGGGCGCTCACGGTGACGGCGGCGGCGGCGGACGGGGCGCGGGAGGTGCGGGAGCTGGGGTCGGATGAGGAGGTTCTCGCGGTGTATCGGGAGAGGTTCGGGATCGAGCTGGCGGTTGTGCCGGTGGTTCGGGAGGCCGCCGGTCGGGAGGGCTGACCTGGTGGTTCGGGGGTGGGGTGGGTGCCGGAAAATGGGGGCGTGAGTGATGTGAGACATGTGCTGGTGCTGCCTGACCGGGATGCGGCGGACGAAGTGGTGGAGGCGCTGGGGGAGCGGTTCGGGGTGCGGGAGGAGCCGCAGGTGGTGCGGGATGCGTTGGCCGGTGAGGACGATGCGGAGGATGCGCAGTGGCTCGTCGTGCTGCGGGATGAGGAGGGGCGGTTGGATGCGGGGGAGCTGGATGCGTTTGTGGGGGAGTGGGAGGGGTGGCGGGAGGAGCCGTGACGCTGCGGTGCGGTGCCGGGTCGTGCTGGGCTCGCTTTGAGGGTGCCCGGCGTGGGGGCTGGGCGGGGGTGGGTCGCGCAGCCCGGCGCTGACGGGGTGCCGCCTGCGCCCACCCGTGCCGCCCCAGGCGGCACGCATGCCCGCAGCTTGACTGCTCCCCCCTTGTCAGTGGGGCGTGACATGCTTGGCGTAATGGCCAGGAAGAGTGTTGATGATGACCCGCTCGTGCCTGTGACGCTTGCTGTGGGGCAGGAGGATCTTCTGCTTGACCGGGCTGTGCGGGAGGTGGTGGCTGCGGCGAGGGCCGCTGATGCCGACACGGATGTGCGGGATCTGACGTCGGACCAGTTGCAGCCGGGGACATTGGCGGAGTTGACGAGTCCGTCGCTGTTCGCGGAGCGGAAGGTCGTGGTCGTACGGAATGCGCAGGATCTGTCCGCGGACACGGTCAAGGACGTGAAGGCGTATCTCGGAGCGCCCGCCGAGGAGATCACGCTCGTGTTGCTGCACGCGGGCGGAGCCAAGGGCAAGGGCCTGCTCGACGCCGCGCGGAAGGCCGGGGCGCGGGAGGTCGCGTGTCCCAAGATGACGAAGCCGGCGGATCGGCTGGCCTTTGTCAGAGGAGAGTTCCGGGGTCTCGGGCGATCGGCCACGCCCGAGGCCTGCCAGGCGCTCGTCGACTCCATCGGGAGCGATCTGCGGGAGCTGGCCTCGGCCGTCTCCCAGCTCGTCGCCGATGTCGAGGGGACCATCGACGAGGCGGTGGTGGGGCGGTACTACACCGGGCGGGCCGAGGCTTCCAGCTTCACTGTCGCCGATCGCGCCGTGGAGGGGCGGGCCGCGGAGGCGCTGGAGGCGCTGCGGTGGTCGCTGGCGACGGGCGTGGCTCCGGTGCTGATCACCAGCGCGCTCGCCCAAGGCGTACGGGCGATCGGGAAGCTGTCCTCGGCACGCGGCGGGCGGCCGGCCGATCTGGCGCGTGAGTTGGGCATGCCGCCGTGGAAGATCGACCGGGTGCGCCAGCAGATGCGGGGATGGACTCCGGACGGGGTGGCCGTGGCGCTGCGGGCCGTCGCGGAGGCCGACGCCGGCGTGAAGGGCGGCGGGGACGATCCCGAGTACGCGCTGGAGAAGGCGGTCGTCACGATCGCGCGGGCCGCTCGGTCCAGGGGGCGTGCGTAGCCCGAAGAGAGGAGAATCAGGCGTATCAGCCGTAGATCGCCGATATGACGGAAAGGTGGCGACTGTCATGGCTGAACACCCGCACGCTGCTCTCGTCCGCAAGGGCTACGAAGCCTTCCAGCGCGGAGACATGGACACGCTGCGCGGCTTGATGACCGGGGACTGCACACACCACGTACCCGGCTCGCACCCGCTCTCCGGGGACTTCAAGGGGATCGACTCGATCCTCGACGGGTACTACGCCCGGCTCTACTCGGAGACGGGCGGGTCGTTCCAGGTCGAGCTTCGCAACATATTCGTGGACGGCCGCGGGCACGCCATCACCGTGCACCGCTTCACCGCCGACCGGGGCGACAAGCACATCGACGAGGACGGGGGCATCGTCTTCCGGATCGTCGGCGACAAGATCACCGATCTCGACGAGTGCCTTGCGGACCTCGACAAGTCCAACGACTTCTGGACGTGACGCAGGCATACCGAAGGCCCCGGCTCCCGCCCTGGGGAAGGGCGAGGTGCCGGGGCCTTCGGTTCAAGACGGTGAGCCCGTACCCGCGTGGCGAACGCAGGCCGCGTACAGGCTCGGGGTGCCGGACGGGAGCGGATGAGAGAGGGCCCGCTCGATTCCCTCCGGCGGTCAAATCAAGTATCAGCCCTTGAGGGAAGCGACCTTGGAAGCCAGCGCCGACTTCTTGTTGGCGGCCTGGTTCTTGTGGATGACGCCCTTGGAGACGGCCTTGTCGAGCTCACGCGCAGCAGCGCGCTGGTACTCGGTGGCCTTCTCGACGTCACCCGCGGCAGCTGCCTCACGGGCCTTGCGGATCGCGGTCTTCAGGGAGGACTTGACGGCCTTGTTGCGCTGCCGGGCCTTCTCGTTGGTCTTGATCCGCTTGATCTGGGACTTGATGTTCGCCACGAATGAGCCTCTACAGGTTCTGGCACGGGGCCGCACGGGTCCCGCACCGGTGATTTTTCTTGGGGTGTGCCTCGCGCTGAGAGGGCATGAGACACAGCCACCCAGAGTACCAGTGGCCCGGCCCACGGCCCAAAACGGTGTCCGGTCGCCGCCCGTGGGACCATGGAGCCTACGTATCGATCCGACCCGAGGCATAAGGCGCCTCAAGAGACAGGACCCTGCGTGCCCGCGACCCCTAACAATGTGCCCGAGCCGAGCCGTACCGCCCCGGCTCTGATCCGCAATTTCTGCATCATCGCGCACATCGACCACGGCAAGTCCACGCTCGCCGACCGGATGCTCCAGCTGACCGGGGTGGTCGAGCAGCGGCAGATGCGCGCTCAGTACCTCGACCGTATGGACATCGAGCGCGAGCGCGGCATCACGATCAAGTCCCAGGCGGTGCGCCTGCCGTGGGCCCCCACCCACGACAAGAGCAACACGCACATCCTCAACATGATCGACACCCCGGGGCACGTCGACTTCACCTACGAGGTCTCGCGGTCGCTCGCCGCCTGCGAGGGCACCGTCCTCCTCGTCGACGCCGCCCAGGGCATCGAGGCCCAGACCCTCGCCAACCTCTACCTGGCGATGGAGAACGACCTCAAGATCATCCCCGTACTGAACAAGATCGACCTGCCGGCCGCCCAGCCGGAGAAGTTCTCCGAGGAGCTCGCCAACCTCATCGGCTGCCAGCCGGAGGACGTGCTCAAGGTCTCGGCGAAGACCGGCCTGGGCGTGGACGCGCTCCTGGACCGGGTCGTCCGTGACGTCCCGGCGCCGGTCGGCGTCAAGGACGCCCCCGCCCGCGCGATGATCTTCGACTCGGTCTACGACTCCTACCGGGGCGTGGTCACGTACGTCCGCGTCATCGACGGCCAGCTCAACAAGCGCGAGCGCATCAAGATGATGTCGACCGGCGCCACCCACGAGCTGCTTGAGATCGGCGTCTCTTCCCCCGAGATGACGCCCGCCGACGGCATCGGCGTCGGCGAGGTGGGCTACATCATCACCGGCGTGAAGGACGTCCGCCAGTCCAAGGTCGGCGACACCATCACCAGCAAGGACAAGGGCGCCACCGAGGCCCTCGGCGGGTACAAGGACCCCAAGCCGATGGTCTTCTCCGGCCTCTATCCGCTGGACGGCTCGGAGTACCCCGACCTCCGCGAGGCCCTGGACAAGCTCCAGCTCAACGACGCCGCCCTGGTCTACGAGCCGGAGACCTCCGCGGCCCTCGGCTTCGGCTTCCGCGTCGGCTTCCTCGGCCTGCTGCACCTCGACGTCATCCGTGAGCGCCTGGAGCGCGAGTTCAACCTCGAACTCATCGCCACCGCGCCCAACGTGGTCTACCGCGTGATCATGGAGGACGGGAAGGAGCACACGGTCACCAACCCGAGCGAGTTCCCCGAGGGCAAGATCGACAAGGTCTTCGAGCCGGTCGTGAGGGCCACGATCCTCGCCCCCAGCGAGTTCATCGGCTCGATCATGGAGCTCTGCCAGACCCGCCGCGGCACCCTTCTCGGTATGGACTACCTCTCCGAGGACCGCGTGGAGATCCGCTACACGCTTCCCCTCGCCGAGATCGTCTTCGACTTCTTCGACAACCTGAAGTCCAAGACCCGCGGCTACGCCTCTCTGGACTACGAGCCCACCGGCGAGCAGGACGCCTCGCTGGTGAAGGTCGACATCCTGCTGCACGGCGACCGGGTCGACGCCTTCTCCGCCGTCACCCACAAGGACGCCGCGTACGCGTACGGCGTACGGCTCGTCGCCAAGCTGCGCGAGCTCATCCCGCGCCAGGCCTTCGAGATCCCCATCCAGGCCGCCATCGGCTCCCGGGTCATCGCCCGCGAGACCATCCGCGCCATCCGCAAGGACGTCCTCGCCAAGTGCTACGGCGGTGACATCTCCCGTAAGCGGAAGCTGCTGGAGAAGCAGAAGGAGGGCAAGAAGCGGATGAAGATGGTGGGTTCCGTGGAGGTTCCTCAGGAGGCCTTCATCGCCGTTCTGTCCAGCGACGAGAACGCGGGATCGGGCAAGGGCAAGAAATAGCCACCTGTCACCCGCGAAAATCGGGGCTCGTCGCGTCACAGCGCGGCGGGCCCCTGTGCGTGGGTACGGTCGCCCGATCGGGGAAGTGACAGGCCGCAGCCCCTTACGCACCGGCCGGTCGCGCTCTACTCTGATCTCTGCTCGGTAGTTACTCGCGAGTTAAACAACCGATCTGCAACCGCTCGTGAGTGCATCAGCAGCAGTGAAAACAGCCGCAATGAGCCAGCCGCGCAGCCGCGGGCCCCGGAGGATGTCGTGAGCGACACACAGACTTTGATCGAGAACCGTCCGCCGTCCGTGGCGGGCCTCTTCCTGGAGCGCGTGGCCGCCACGCCGGATGCCGAGGCCTACCGCTACCCGGTACCGGCCGCGTCCGGGCAGGGCCCGGACGACTGGAAGTCGCTGACCTGGGCGCAGACCGCCG
This sequence comes from Streptomyces sp. NBC_00457, assembly GCF_036014015.1. Lineage (NCBI taxonomy): Bacteria > Bacillati > Actinomycetota > Actinomycetes > Kitasatosporales > Streptomycetaceae > Streptomyces > Streptomyces sp. NBC_00457. Next base: position 7,181,983 of record NZ_CP107905.1, read on the forward strand.
AGCGGGTCAACGCGATCGCCGCCGGACTGATCGAGCTGGGCGTGCAGTCCGAGCAGCGCGTCGCGCTCGCCTCCGCCACCCGGATCGAGTGGATCCTCGCCGACCTGGGCATCATGTGCGCGGGCGCCGCCACCACCACGGTCTACCCGCAGACCAACGCCGAGGAGTCGGCGTTCATCCTCGCCGACTCCGGCAGCCGGGTGCTCATCGCGGAGAACGCCGAGCAGCTGGCCAAGGCGCGGGAGAAGCGCGCCGAGCTGCCCGAGCTCACTCATGTCGTGGTCATCGACCCGGAGGGTGTCGAGACCGGCGACTGGGTGCTCACCCTCGCCGAGCTGGAGAGCCGGGGCGCCGCGTATCTGGAGAAGAACCCCGAGGTCGTCAAGGAACGGGTCGGCGCGATCACCAAGGACCAGCTCGCCACCCTCATCTACACCTCCGGCACCACCGGCCGGCCCAAGGGCGTCCGCCTCCCGCACGACAACTGGTCGTACATGGCGAAGGCGATCGCCGCGACCGGGCTGGTCAACGCCGACGACGTGCAGTACCTGTGGCTGCCGCTCGCGCACGTCTTCGGCAAGGTGCTCACCTCCGGCCATATCGAGGTCGGGCACGTCACCGCGGTCGACGGCCGGGTCGACAAGATCATCGAGAATCTGCCGGTGGTGAAGCCGACGTACATGGCGGCGGTCCCGCGGATCTTCGAGAAGGTCTACAACGGGGTCGTGGCCAAGGCGCGTGCGGGCGGTCCCGCCAAGTACAAGATCTTCCAGTGGGCCGCGGGGGTCGCCCGCGAGTACGCCAAGGTCACCCAGGACAACTTCCGCCGCACCGGCAACCACTCCGCGCCCTTCGGGCTCGCCGCCAAGCACAAGGTCGCCGACGCGCTCGTCTACGCCAAGCTGCGGGAGGCCTTCGGCGGCAATCTGCGGGCCTGCGTCTCCGGCTCGGTCGCCCTGGCGCCGGAGATCGGGTTCTTCTTCGCCGGCGCCGGCATCCACATCCTCGAGGGCTACGGCCTCACCGAGTCGTCCGCGGCGTCCTTCGTGAACCCCGGCGAGGCGTACCGCACCGGCACGGTCGGCAAGCCGCTGCCCGGCACGGAGGTCCGGATCGCCGACGACGGCGAGATCCTGCTGCGCGGCCCCGGCATCATGGAGGGCTACCACGGGCTGCCCGAGAAGACCGCCGAGGTGCTGGAGGCGGACGGCTGGTTCCACACCGGCGACATCGGCGAGCTGTCGCCCGACGGGTACCTGCGGATCACCGACCGCAAGAAGGACCTGTTCAAGACGTCCGGTGGCAAGTACGTCGCGCCGACCGAGGTCGAGGGCAAGTTCAAGGCGGTGTGCCCGTACACCTCGAACATCGTGCTGATCGGCGCGGACCGGAACTTCTGCAGCGCCCTCATCGCCCTCGACGAGCCGTCGATCATGGCCTGGGCGAAGGACAACGGCCTGGAGGGCAAGTCGTACGAGGAGGTCGTCGCCGCGCCCGCCACGGTGGCCCTCATCGACGGGTACGTGAAGGAACTCAACGCGGGGCTTCAGCGGTGGCAGACCGTGAAGCAGTTCCGGCTGCTGCCGCGGGATCTCGACGTCGAGCACGGTGAGCTGACGCCGAGCCTGAAGCTGAAGCGGCCGGTTGTCGAGCGGGAGTACAAGTACCTCATCGAGGAGATGTACGAGGGCTCTCGCGAGGCGTAGCGCGGGAGCGGAGGGGTGGTGGGGCTGCGTGGCGGCTGCGGGTTCGTTGGGGCTGGTCGCGCCCACGCGGCGGAGCCGCATATCGACACAGCCCCGCGCCCCTTCAGGTCAGTTCACGCGGCCCTTGCTTACCAGTTGGCGTAGCTCCACTACCTGCCTCAGGAGCGCTGCCTTGTCCGGTGGGTTGGGCCCCGTCAGATGTTCCTCCAGTACGGCCAGTCTTGTGCTCATCTCCCCGCTCAGGCGCTCCAGTTGCCGGTTCTTGCGGTGCAGCTCCAGGAAGACGCTCACCTTGGCCCGTAGCACCCAAGGATCGAACGGCTTCGTCAGGTAGTCCGCGGCGCCGGTCGCGTAGCCGCGGAAGGCGTAGCCGGAGTCGTCCTCCGCGCCGGTGAGGAAGATGATGGGGACGTCCTTGGTCTGGTCGAGCCGCTTGATGTTCGCGGCGGTCTCGAAGCCGTCCATGCCCGGCATACGGACGTCGAGAAGGACGAGGGCGAACTGCTGCCGCAGCAGTGCCTTCATCGCCTCCTCGCCCGAACGTGCCCGCACGAGCGGTTCGTTGAGGGACCCCAGGACGGCCTCAAGCGCTATCAAGTTGTCCTCCATGTCATCCACCAGGAGGATGTTCGCGCGCTCGCCGGTCGTTGCCTCAGCGCTCATGATGACTGTGCCTCACTCACTAGAGGGCGGAACCGCGGCCTCCCCTGCCGGGTCCGGTTCCGGTACTGCTGTCTCCGTGTCGCCGTCGGTGTGCTGCGTGTCTGCGCCCTCCGGATCGAGGAGGGCGCAGACGACGGTCAGCAGCTGGTCGACGTCGACGGGCTTGGGTACGTAGCCGTTGGCGCCCCGGGCGATGGACTTCTCGCGGTCTCCCGGCATCGCCTTCGCGGTCAGCGCGACGATGGGCAGGCCCGTCCAGCGGGGGGTGCTGCGGATGACGGCGATGGTCTCGTAACCGTCCATCTCCGGCATCATGATGTCCATCAGGACGAGTTCGACGTCCGGGTTGCGCTCCAGGGTCTCGATGCCCTCGCGGCCGTTCTCCGCGTACAGCACCGGCATTCCGACCCTCCCCAGGACATGGGTGAGGGCGAAGACGTTGCGGATGTCGTCGTCCACGATCAACACCCGCCGTCCGGGCAGGACCTGACCCGCGCGACCGGACTTCCACTCCTCCAGTTTGGTGGGTGCCGGCCAGCTGTCGTCGGGCTCGTGCGCGGTGTACGGCTCGGCCGACAGCTGCTCCGGCACCGGCAGCGGACGCTGCTCGGGGACCGGGCCGGTCGCCGAGTGACCGGGGCTGACGACCGGGACGTACAAGGTGAAGGTGGACCCCTTGCCGGGTTCGCTCTCGGCGGCGATACGGCCGCCCAGCAGGCCGGCGATCTCGCGGCTGATCGACAGCCCCAGTCCCGTGCCGCCGTACTTGCGGTTGGTCGTGCCGTCGGCCTGCTGGAACGCCTCGAAGATCACCGGGAGTTTCTCCGGCGCGATGCCGATGCCGGTGTCCGAGACGGCGAAGGCGATCACCTCGTCGGTGTCGCGGACGTAGTGGTGCTGGGGGTCCTTGACCCGGCTGACGCGGAGTTCGACCCGGCCGGTCGCGGTGAACTTGATCGCGTTGGAGAGCAGGTTGCGCAGGATCTGCTGCAGCCGCTGCTCGTCCGAGTACATCTCGCGCGGCACGTCCTCGCCGACCGCCACCTCGAAGGCGAGCCCCCGGTCGATGGTGAGCGGGCGGAAGGTGGCGTGGACGTAGTCGAGGAGCTTGATGAGGGGGAGCTTCTTCGGGCGTACGTCCATCCTGCCCGCCTCGATCTTCGACAGGTCCAGGATGTCGTTGATCAGCTGGAGCAGATCCGAGCCCGAGCGGTGGATCGTCGTCGCGAACTGCACTTCCTGGTCGGAGAGATGGCCGTCCGGGTTGTCCGACAGCAGCCTCGCCAGGATCAGCAGGGAGTTCAGCGGGGTGCGCAGTTCGTGCGACATGTTCGCCAGGAACTCCGACTTGTACTGCGAGGAGGTGGCCAGCAGGGCGGCCTTCTCCTCCAGTTCGGCGTTCGAGCGCTGCAACTCCGCCTGCTGCTCCTGGAGTTCGTCCGACCGTTCCTGGAGCTGCATCGCCAGCCGCTGGGACTCGCCGAGCAGGGACTCGGTGCGGGAGTTGGCGATGATGGTGTTGATGGCGACGCCGATGGTGTTCACGAACTGGTCGAAGAACGCCAGGTGGACGTCGGAGAAGCGGGAGAACGAGGCCAGCTCGATCACGCCGAGGAGTTTGTCCTCGAAGGGGATCGGAATGATGACCACGCTGGTGGGCGCCGCCTCACCGAGCCCGCTGTTGATCTTGATGTAGTCCGGCGGGGCCTCCTCCACCAGGATCCGCTTCTTCTCGCGGGCCGCCTGCCGGACCAGGCCGTGGGTGGGCAGGCCGCCGGTCTCCACCGTCGCGCCCTGTGCCGCGCCGTATCCGGCGATGAACGCGAGGCCCTTCGACGGGACGGTGGTGCGCAGCGCGGCGCCGTCCTCGTCCGGATCGGCCAGGTAGAAGGCGCCGTACTGGGCGTTCACCAGCGGGGTCAGCTCGCGCAGGATCAGGTCGGCGACCTCCATCAGATCGCGGTGGCCCTGCATCAGGGCGGCGAGACGGGCCAGGTTGGACTCCAGCCAGTCCTTGGCCCGGGTGGTCTCGCGGAGGTTGGCCACCATCAGGTTGATGTTGTCCTTCAGCTCGGCGACCTCGCCCTGGGTCTCCACCGTGATCGAGCGGGACATGTCGCCCTGGGCCACCGCGGAGGCGACCTCGGCGATGGCGCGGACCTGGGTGGTCAGGTTCGAGGCGAGTTCGTTCACGTTCGTCGTCAGGCGTTTCCAGGTGCCGTACACGCCCTCCACCCGTGCCTGGCCGCCGAGTTGGCCCTCGGAGCCGACCTCGCGGGCCACCCGGGTGACCTCGGAGGAGAAGGAGGACAGCGTGTCCACCATGGTGTTGATGGTGGTCTTGAGCTCCAGGATCTCGCCGCGCGCGTCCACGTCGATCTTCTTCGACAGGTCGCCCTGCGCCACGGCCGTCGCCACCTGGGCGATGTTGCGGACCTGCGAAGTGAGGTTGTCCGCCATGTAGTTGACGTTGTCCGTCAGGTCCTTCCAGACGCCGGAGACGCCCAGCACCTGCGCGCGTCCGCCGAGCCGGCCGTCGGTGCCGACCTCGCGGGCCACGCGGGTGACCTCGTCGGCGAAGGCGCGCAGCTGGTCCACCATCGTGTTGACGGTGTCCTTCAGTTCGAGGATCTCGCCGCGGGCGTCGACGGTGATCTTCTTCGACAGGTCGCCGTTGGCGACGGCGGTGGTCACCTGGGCGATGTTGCGGACCTGCGACGTCAGGTTCAGCGCCATGAAGTTGACGTTGTCGGTGAGGTCCTTCCAGACGCCGCTGACACCCCGCACCTGCGCCTGCCCGCCCAGGTTTCCTTCCGTGCCGACCTCGCGGGCCACCCGGGTGACCTCGTCGGCGAAGGCCGAGAGCTGGTCGACCATGGTGTTGAAGGTGGTCTTGAGCTCCAGGATCTCGCCCTTGGCTTCGACCGTGATCTTCTTGGACAGGTCGCCCTGGGCGACGGCCGTGGACACCAGCGCGATGTTGCGGACCTGCGAAGTGAGGTTGTCCGCCATGAAGTTGACGTTCTCGGTGAGGTCCTTCCAGACGCCGCTCACGCCCCGCACCTGCGCCCGGCCCCCGAGGTCTCCTTCGGTGCCGACCTCGCGGGCCACCCGGGTGACCTCGTCGGCGAACGCGGACAGCTGGTCCACCATCGTGTTCACCGTCGACTTCAGTTCCAGAATCTCGCCGCGGGCGTCGACGGTGATCTTCTGGCTCAGATCGCCGTTGGCGACGGCGGTGGTGACCTGGGCGATGTTGCGGACCTGGGAGGTCAGGTTCGAGGCCATGAAGTTGACGTTGTCGGTGAGGTCCTTCCAGACCCCGGACACGCCCCGTACCTGCGCCCGCCCGCCCAACTGCCCTTCCGTGCCGACCTCGCGGGCCACCCGGGTGACCTCGTCGGCGAAGGCGGAGAGCTGGTCGACCATCGTGTTCACGGTGAGCTTCAGCTCCAGCAGCTCACCGGTCGCCTCCACCGTGACCGTGCGGGTCAGATCACCGCGGGCCACCGCCGTGGTCACCAGGGCGATGTCGCGCACCTGAGCGGTGAGCCGGGACGCCATCGTGTTGACCGCCTCGGTGACATCCCGCCAACTGCCCGACAAGCCTGTCACCTTGGCCCGTCCGCCGAGCCGTCCCTCCGTGCCGACCTCACGGGCGACCCGGGTCACCTCGCCGGTGAACAGGGAGAGCTGGTCCACCATCTTGTTCACGGCACGCCCGAGGTGCCGCAGATCACCGCGCAACTGCCTGCTGCCGTCGTGCAGATCGACCCGCTGGGTCAGATCGCCGCCCGCCACGGCATCGAGCACTCGCGTGGCGTTCGCGGCCGGGGCGACCAGGGCGTCGAGCAGCTGGTTCACCTCGTTGACGCGGGACGTCCAGTCGCCCTGGCCGGGGCTGGCCGAGAGGCGTTCGTCGAGCCGGCCGTGCCGGACCAGCTCGCGTCGTACGCGCTGCACCTCCGTGTTGAAGTGGTTGCTGCGGTCCATGATCTGGTTGAAGACGGCGGCGAGTTCGGCCACCAGGCCGTTGCCGTCGCCATGACCCGATCCATGGCCGGATTCCGGCACCCTGGAGAAGTCTCCGTCGCGGGCTGCGGTCATCGCGGCGAGCAGAGGGCGCAAATCCGATGCCCGAATGTGTCCGTCTTCGAGCACACGCGTAGCACTGTTCTCACTCATGGCGGCCCACTTCGGTAACTCGGCGCTTATGGGCGTGGCCAGTCTGTCACTCTGTCCGCATCGACCGAGGCTATTCGTCCGATCTGCTCCGGGAGCTGGACATGGGGGCCATTCCGATGCAACGGGAGACCGATCCCCGTGCCTCTGGTGCACCTGCGCACGAGAGCGGGCACCGGAGCGCGGAGGTGAATACGACCCTCTGCGGAAGCCCCCTCGCGCCCGGAGCCGCCCGCGCACTTCTGCACGCCGCACTCGCCGAATGGACCGAACTGGGCCTGCCCGGCACCGAACACGTCACGCAGCGGCTCGCCGACGACGCGGTGGTGGTCGTCAGCGAACTCGTCACCAACGCCGTCATCCACGCGGGCACCGACGTCGGGCTGGTCTGCCGGCTGGAGGCGCCGGCCGGCGACCTGGTCGTCGAGGTCACCGACCAGCATCCCTCGCGCGCCCCGCGCGACAGCGACAGCGAACCGCCGTACGAGACACCGGAGTACGGCCGCGGCCTGCGCCTCGTCGCCACGCTCGCTGAGGACTGGGGGGTCACCTATCGCCGGGGCGCCAAGACGCTGTGGGCGCGACTGCCCGCCGAGGCGCCCGGCGCGTACGCCGGGGATTGCAGCCTCCGCGTCGCCGACTACCTCGCCCCCGAACCGCAGCAGGCCGAGCGGGACCGGGAGTGGCTCAACCGGGGCGCCCTGTCCTTCCTCGCCGAGGCCTCCGACCTGCTCGCCGGACAGCTCGACGAGGATCTCGTCGCCGCGCTCACCGGACAGCTGATCGTGCCGCGCCTCGCCGAGTGGTGCGCGGTGTGGCTGGAGGACGAGGTCATGGGCCGCGGAGGCTGGTCCGAGGGCGTCACCGGCACCGGGCCCCGGCTCGCCCGCGTCTGGCACAGCAGCGAGAACCGCATCGAGGAACTGCGCCAGGCCCTGGAGAAGGATCCGCCGCGCGCCCCCGACCCGGTCCGCTCGGGCCCCGTCCCCTACCCCTGGCCCGGCGACGCCCTCGGCCCGCGCGCGGAGCACGGCTCGGCACTGGCGTACCGGCTGATCGCGGGCGGCCGACCGCTCGGCACGCTCGTCATCGGACGGTCCGGGCTGTTCCGCTTCCCCGACGAGATCACCGGGCTGGTCGAGGACCTCGGCCGCCGGGTGGCGCTCGCCATCGGCACGGCCCGCCAGTACGCCCGCCAGGCCACCATCAGCGCCGTGCTCCAGCGCGGGCTGCTCCCCGGCGCCGTCGCCGAGATCCCCGGCGTGCACAGCGCCCTCGTCTACGAGCCCTGCGACAAGGGCGGACCCAGCGGCGACTTCTACGACCTCTTCCCGGCCGGCGACGGCCGCTGGTGCTTCGCGCTCGGCGACGTACAGGGCAAGGGCCCCGAGGCCGCCGTGGTGATCGGTCTGGCCCGCCCGTGGCTGCGGCTGCTGGCCCGCGAGGGCTACCGCGTCGCCGATGTCCTCGACCGCCTCAACCAGCTCCTCCTCGACGACGCCACCGAGGCCGCGGACGCGGCGGCACGCGTGCTGGTCGCCGCGGGCGGCCGGCCGGACGACGGCCCGCAGACCCGCTTCCTCTCCCTCCTCTACGGCGAGCTGGCGCCCTTCGACGGCGGCGTACGCTGCACGCTCGCATCCGCGGGCCACCCGCTGCCCCTCCTGCTCGGCCCGGACGGTTCCGTCCGTACGGCCGCCCGCCCGCAGACCCTTCTCGGCGTCGTCGAGGACGAGACGTACACCAGCGAAACCTTTGAGCTGGGCCCCGGCGACACGCTGCTGTGCGTGACGGACGGGGTGACGGAGCGGCGCTCCGGCTCCCGCCAGTTCGACGACGGCGACGGGCTGGCGGAGGCCCTGGCGGGGTGCGAGGGGCTCAGCGCGGAGCTGATCGCGGAGCGGATCCGCAGGCTGGTGCACGAGTTCGGCGGGCGGCCGCCGGAGGACGACCTGGCGCTGCTGGTGCTGCAAGCCGAGTAAAGGTTCCTGTGCTGGACAATGGAAGGCATGCCTTCCGCACTCCCCGACGGCGAGCCCGTCCCCGACGACGGCGCGCTCCCCGCCTCCGCGCTCGCCGACGCCGCCGCCCGCCCCCTCGGGTTCTATCTGCACGTCCCGTACTGCGCCACCCGATGCGGCTACTGCGACTTCAACACCTACACCGCGACCGAGCTGCGCGGCACGGGCGGCGTGCTGGCGTCCCGTGACAACTACGCGGACACGCTGATCGACGAGGTCCGCCTGGCCCGCAAGGTCCTCGGCGACGACCCGCGCGCCGTGCGGACGGTCTTCGTCGGAGGCGGTACGCCGACCCTGCTGGCCGCGGACGACCTCGTCCGCATGCTGGGCGCGATCCGCGACGAGTTCGGCCTGGCCCCCGACGCCGAGATCACGACCGAGGCGAACCCGGAGTCGGTGGACCCCGCGTATCTGGCCACGCTCCGGGAGGGCGGCTTCAACCGGGTCTCCTTCGGCATGCAGAGCGCGAAGCAGCACGTACTGCGCGTGCTGGATCGTACGCACACGCCGGGACGCCCGGAGGCCTGCGTCGCGGAGGCCCGGGCGGCGGGCTTCGACCACGTCAACCTGGATCTGATCTACGGCACGCCGGGGGAGTCGGACGACGACTGGCGGGCCTCCCTGGAGTCCGCGATCGGCGCCGGTCCCGACCACGTCTCGGCCTACGCCCTGATCGTCGAGGAGGGCACACAACTGGCCCGGCGCATCCGCCGCGGCGAGGTTCCGATGACCGACGACGACGTCCACGCCGACCGGTATCTGATCGCGGAGTCGGTGCTGTCCGGGGCCGGCTTCGACTGGTACGAGGTGTCGAACTGGGCGACGTCGGACGCGGGGCGGTGCCTGCACAACGAGCTGTACTGGCGAGGCGCCGACTGGTGGGGCGCCGGACCCGGAGCCCACTCGCACGTGGGCGGGGTGCGGTGGTGGAACGTGAAGCACCCGGGGGCTTATGCGGCGGCGCTGGCGGAGGGGCGGTCGCCGGGGGCCGGGCGCGAGCTCCTGTCGGAGGAGGACAGGAGGGTCGAGCGGATCCTGCTGGAGCTGCGGCTCCGGGAGGGCGTACCGCTGGCTCTCCTCCGGGAACCGGGCCGCAAGGCGTCCCGGCGGGCGCTGGAGGAGGGGCTCCTTCAGGAACGGCCGTACGACGAGGGGCACGCGGTGCTGACGCTTCGGGGGCGGTTGCTGGCGGATGCGGTGGTCAGGGACTTGGTGGACTGATCACGCCGTTGGAGCCGCTCGGCATCGAACTCGACACCACCGGATTCGGCACCTACTCCGGCGTCAAGCCCCACCGCTACCCGTGACGAAGTCGATCAGCTCCTCCACCCTCCCCAGCAACTCCGGCTCCAGATCCCGATAAGACCGCACCCGCCCCAGAATCCCCTGCCACGCCGCACCGGTGTTTTCCGGCCACCCCAGGGCCCGGCACACGCCCGTCTTCCAGTCCTGGCCGTGCGGAATCCGTGGCCACCCCGCGATCCCCAGTGACGACGGCTTCACGGCCTCCCAGATGTCGATGTACGGGTGGCCGACCACCAGGGCGTGCTCGCTCGGCACCGATTGCGCGATGCGCCACTCCTTCGTGCCCGGTACCAAGTGGTCGACCAGGACCCCCAGCCGTGCGTCCGGGCCCGGTGCGAATTCGGCCACGATGGATGGGAGGTCGTCGATGCCTTCCAGGTACTCCACGACGACGCCCTCGATGCGGAGGTCGTCGCCCCAGACCTTCTCGACGAGTTCCGCGTCGTGCCGGCCCTCGACGTAGATGCGGCCCGCGCGGGCGACACGCGCGCGGGCGCCGGGGACAGCGACGGAGCCGGATGCGGTACGGGTGGGACGTACGGGACCGGCGGCGGGCTTGACCAAGGTCACCACTCGGCCCTCCAGGAGGAAGCCCCGTGGTTCCAGGGGAAAGACGCGGTGCTTGCCGAAGCGGTCCTCCAGGGTCACCGTGCCCGCCTCGCAGCGGATCACCGCGCCGCAGAAGCCGGTGCCGGGTTCCTCGACGACCAGGCCGGGGTCCGCCGGGACCTCGGGGACGGGCTTGGACTTCTTCCACGGCGGGGTGAGGTCCGAAGAGTACTGGCGCATTCGGATGACGATAGGAGAAGCCGGAGGGGCGTGGTCACGACACGCCGAATCGGCGGGCGAGCGCGTTCCGCTGCGCGCGGACGAACGCCGCGTCCACCACCGCTCCGTGACCGGGCACATACAGCGCGTCCTCGCCGCCCAGGTCCAGCAGACGATCAAGTGCCGCGGGCCAGTGGGTCGGTACGGCGTCGGTGCCCGCCTGCGGGTCCCCCGACTCCTCGACCAGATCGCCGCAGAACACGACCTCCGGATCGCCGGGGACCAGGACCGCGAGGTCGTGGGCGGTGTGGCCAGGACCCACGTTGGCGAGGAGGACCTGCCGGCCGCCGCCCAGGTCGAGGGTCCACTCGCCGGAGACGTGATGGCGGGGCGGTGTGAGGGACGCCACCGCCTCGTCCGCCGGGCCGGCGTCCAGACCGTGGCGTACCGCGTCCGCGCGCAGCTCCTCGCGCCCGGTGTGCGAGTACACCGTGTCGATGCCCACAGCGCCGTACAACTCCGTGCCCGCGAACGCCCCCGCCCCGAAGACGTGGTCGAAGTGCGGGTGGGTGAGCGCGAGATGAGTCACACGGTGGCCGGCGAGCTCCTGCGCCCCCGCACGCACGCGTGCACCCTCCGCGAGGCTCGACCCGGCGTCGATCACCAGGGCCGCGCCCGCCCCGACGACCAGCCCCACCGTGCAGTCCCAGACCGGCAGCCGGCACCGCCCGACCCCGGCCGCCAGCCGCTCCCACCCCAGCTCTTCCCAAGTCACGCTCATACGGCGACGCTAGCCGTACGACCCCGTCCTTGCCCCGTGCGCACCCGACCGCCGTACACTGGGCCGGGGAACTCTGGCACTCGGAAGCGAAGAGTGCCAGGCGAGGCGCCGAGAGGACGACTTCTGGAGGTGTGCGCGAGATGCTGAGTGAACGCAGGCTTCAGGTGCTGCGCGCCATCGTCCAGGACTACGTCGGCACGGAGGAGCCGGTCGGCTCCAAGGCGCTCACCGAGCGGCACAACCTCGGTGTCTCCCCGGCGACCGTGCGCAACGACATGGCGGTCCTGGAGGACGAGGGGTTCATCGCCCAGCCGCACACCAGTGCCGGGCGCATCCCCACGGACAAGGGCTACCGCCTCTTCGTCGACAAGCTGGCCGGCGTCAAGCCGATGAGCGCGCCCGAGCGGCGTGCGATTCAGAACTTCCTCGACGGGGCCGTCGATCTCGACGATGTGGTGGCGCGGACCGTGCGGCTGCTCGCGCAGCTGACCCGGCAGGTCGCCGTCGTGCAGTACCCCTCGCTCACCCGCTCCACCGTGCGGCACGTGGAACTGCTCTCGCTCGCTCCCGCGCGCGTGATGCTCGTGCTGATCACGGACACCGGGCGGGTCGAGCAGCGGATGATCGACTGTCCGGCGCCGTTCGGTGAGGCCTCCCTCGCCGATCTGCGCGCGCGGCTCAACAGCCGGGTCGCCGGACGCCGGTTCACCGATGTCCCGCTGTTGGTCGAGGACCTGCCCGAGGGCTTCGACCACGAGGACCGCGGCACGGTCTCGACGGTGCTCTCCACACTTCTGGAGACCCTCGTCGAGGAGAACGAAGAGCGGCTGATGATCGGCGGCACCGCCAATCTCACCCGCTTCGGGCATGACTTTCCCCTCACGATCCGGCCGGTGCTCGAGGCACTGGAGGAGCAGGTCGTGCTCCTCAAGTTGCTTGGTGAGGCCGGGGATTCGGGCATGACCGTACGCATCGGTCATGAGAACGCCTACGAGGGACTCAACTCCACGTCTGTCGTGTCGGTCGGCTACGGTTCGGGCGGCGAGGCAGTCGCCAAGCTCGGCGTGGTCGGACCGACCCGCATGGATTACCCAGGAACGATGGGAGCGGTACGCGCAGTGGCACGGTACGTCGGACAGATCCTGGCGGAGTCGTAAGTGGCCACGGACTACTACGCCGTTCTCGGCGTGCGCCGCGACGCGTCGCAGGAAGAGATCAAGAAGGCCTTCCGGCGGCTCGCACGCGAGCTGCACCCGGACGTCAATCCGGATCCGAAGACCCAGGAGCGGTTCAAGGAGATCAACGCCGCTTACGAGGTGCTGTCGGACCCGCAGAAGAAGCAGGTCTACGACCTCGGTGGCGACCCGCTGTCCCAGGCCGGCGGCGCCGGTGGCGCGGGCGGCTTCGGCGCGGGTGGCTTCGGGAACTTCTCGGACATCATGGACGCGTTCTTCGGTACGGCGTCCCAGCGGGGCCCGCGGTCGCGTACGCGGCGCGGCCAGGACGCGATGATCCGGCTGGACGTCGAGCTGGACGAGGCGGCCTTCGGCACGACCAAGGACCTTCAGGTCGACACGGCGATCGTCTGCTCGACCTGCAGCGGCGAGGGGGCCGCGCCGGGGACGAGTGCGCAGACGTGTGACATGTGCCGCGGTCGCGGTGAGGTGTCGCAGGTCACCCGGTCCTTCCTGGGCCAGGTCATGACGTCCCGGCCCTGCCCCCAGTGCCAGGGCTTCGGCACGGTCGTGCCGACGCCGTGCCCGGAGTGCGCCGGTGACGGCCGGGTCCGCTCCCGTCGCACCCTCACGGTCAAGATCCCGGCCGGTGTCGACAACGGCACGCGGATCCAGCTCGCGGGCGAGGGTGAGGTGGGGCCCGGTGGCGGTCCCGCCGGTGACCTGTACGTCGAGATCCACGAGCTGCCGCACGCGCAGTTCCAGCGGCGCGGCGACGACCTGCACTGCACGGTCACGCTGCCGATGACGGCGGCCGCGCTCGGCACCAAGGTCCCGCTGGAGACGCTGGACGGCCTGGAAGAGGTCGACATCCGCCCGGGCACCCAGTCCGGCCAGTCGATCCCGCTGCACGGCCGCGGCGTCACCCACCTCCGCGGCGGCGGACGCGGCGACCTCATCGTCCACGTCGAGGTCCAGACCCCCAACAAACTCGACCCCGAACAGGAACGCCTCCTCCGCGAGCTGGCCAAGCTACGCGGCGAGGAACGGCCTACGGGGCAGTTCCAGCCCGGTCAGCAGGGGCTGTTCTCGAGGCTGAAGGACGCTTTCAACGGGCGTTAGCTCTGGCATGCCGGTGGCCTATGCCAAGGGGAAGGCCGGATTCGGACTTGTTCGGAGGACGTGACAACATGCCGTCATGTCCTCCGCACTGACCGATCTCTTCCCTCATCCGATCGTGCAGGCCCCCATGGCGGGCGGAGTCTCCGTCCCGCATCTCGCTGCGGCCGTGTCCGAGGCCGGCGGGCTCGGGTTTCTGGCTGCCGGGTACAAGACCGCCGACGGCATGTACCAGGAGATCAAACAGCTGCGGGGCATCACGAGCCGCCCGTTCGGCGTGAACCTGTTCATGCCGCAGCCGGAGTACGCCGATGCCGCCGCCGTGGACGTCTACGCCCATCAGCTCGCCGGTGAGGCCGCCTGGTACGAGACCGAGCTGGGGGACCCCGACAGCGGCCGCGACGACGGCTACGACGCCAAGCTCGCCGTCCTGCTCGACAACCCGGTGCCGGTGGTGTCGTTCCATTTCGGCGTGCCCAGCCGGGACGTACTGGACTCGCTGCGCCGCGTCGGCACCTTCACGCTGGTCACCGCGACCACCGCCGAGGAGGCCCTCGCCGTGCAGCGGGCCGGTGCCGACGGAGTGATCGTGCAGGGCGTCGAGGCGGGCGGCCATCAGGGCACGCACCGGGACGTCCAGGAGACGGACGGCGGCGGCATCGGCCTGCTGTCGCTGATCGCGCAGGTCCGCGAGACCGTGTCGCTCCCCCTCGTCGCCGCCGGCGGCCTCATGCGCGGCAGCCAGATCGCCGCCGCCCTCGCCGCGGGCGCCAGTGCGGCCCAGCTCGGCACGGCGTTCCTCGCCACCCCCGAATCCGGCGCCAACGCCCTGCACAAGCAGGCGCTCACCAACCCCCTGTTCGTCCGTACGGAGTTGACGCGGGCGTTCTCCGGCCGCCCGGCCCGCGGCCTGGTCAACCGCTTCCTGCGCGAGCACGGCCCGTACGCGCCCGCCGCCTACCCGGAGGTCCACCACCTCACCTCGCCGCTGCGCAAGGCGGCGGCCAAGGCGGGCGACGCGCAGGGCATGGCGCTGTGGGCGGGACAGGGCCACCGGATGGCCCGCGAACTGCCCGCCGGACAGCTGGTCGAGGTGCTGGCCGCCGAGATCGCCGCAGCGAAGACAGCGTTGTCGGCCGCTCCCTCCATGGGCGGCGGTGCCTGATGACCGCCCCCGTCTTCGTGGTCGAGCACTTCGACGCGGACAGCGGCGGGCGGTACGTCCTCGACGGCCCCGAGGGACGGCACGCGGTCTCGGTGAAGCGGCTGCGGCCCGGCGAGGACGTGGTGCTCACCGACGGGGCGGGCCGCTGGGCGGAGTGCGTGGTGCTGGACACCGAGGGCAAGGACCGCCTCATCGTCCGGCTGGACCCGGTGGCCGAGCAGCCGCAGCCCGAACCCCGCATCACGATCGTCCAGGCCCTCCCCAAGGGCGACCGCGGCGAACTCGCCGTCGAGACGATGACCGAGGTCGGCGTCGACGCGATCGTGCCGTGGGCCGCCGCCCGCTGCATCACCCAGTGGAAGGGCGAGCGCGGACTGAAGGCGCTGGCCAAGTGGCGGGCCACGGCGCGCGAGGCCGGCAAGCAGTCCCGCCGGGTGCGTTTCCCCGACGTCGCGGACGCCGCGACCTCCAAGCAGGTCGCGGCACTTCTCGCGAAGGCCGACTTCGCCGCCGTACTGCATGAAAGCGGTACGGAACCCCTCGCCGGTGCCGAACTGCCCGCCGAGGGTGAGATCGTGCTGGTCGTCGGGCCCGAAGGGGGCGTCTCTCCCGAGGAGTTGAGGCTGTTTGCCGAGGCCGGTGCGCGGGCGTACCGGCTGGGGCCCAGTGTGCTGCGTACCTCCACCGCCGGTACCGCGGCGGCGGCGCTTCTTCTCGGCCGCACCGGCCGGTGGTCCTGAACACCCGGGAGTGGTCATGGAACTCGCTCAAGTACGGCTGCTCGTCACCGACTTCGCCGCGTGTTATCGCTTTTACTCCGAGGTTCTCGGGCTCAAGCCGCAGTCGGGGGCGACGGAGGGGCCGTACGAGAAGTTCAGTCCCGCGACGGGCTCTGCGGGGATTGCGCTGCAGGACCGGGCGATGATGGCGGAGATGTTGGGGGAGTTGGGGGATGCGGCGACCGGGCACCGTTCTCTGGTCGTCCTGCGCGTCGATGACCTGGACGCGTACTGCGAGCAGGTCGCCGCGCGCGGGGCCACGCTGTTGCATGGGCCGACTCATATGGCGGCGCGTATGCGTGTCGCGCATCTCAAGGATCCTGAGGGCAACCTGGTGGAGCTTCAGGAGTGGCTGCTGCTTCGTACGTGACTGCGGGTCGGTGGGGGCTTGTCGCGCAGTTCCCCGCGCCCCTACGGGGCGCTTCGGTCGGGCGGCGCTTGAGTGGCCGTATGCGCTCTTTCGTGTCTGGCGGGTCAGTGGGAGGCTGCCCTCCCATGGGGGCATTGCGCAGGGTCGTTGCCGTGGTCGGAGTCGTCGGGGTGGTCGTCGGCTGTGATCCGGCTGGGCTGAGTTCGGCGACGGTGGCGTACACGACCGACCAGACCGTCACCAAGGAGCTGGAGCGGCGGAACGCGAAGGTGAGCTGGCTCAGTTGTACGGCGTCCTTCGGTGATGGCAACAAGGCCTCCGCGTCGGGGAGTTCGAGCCCGAGCGAGAACGCCGTCGCCGACGTCGACTGCCAGGGCCGTACCGACCAGGGGCAGGACATCACCGTCGCCGGCAAGGTGACGCGCGCGGTCAACGGCAAGTGTGTAAGGGGGGACCTCACCGCCAAGATCGACGGCAAGGAGTGGTTCCACGTCGAGGGGCTCGGCGACTGCGACGCGAAGAGCACCCCGCCGGTCAATGACCCGCAGCAACCCGGGGCCACGGTGACGGTCACCGAGACGAAGACCCTGTGGTGCAAGGAGCAGCCAAACTGCTGGCCCGAGGGCAAGTGAGCCGTGGTTCCCGCGGACCGGGCAAGTGATCCAAAGGCCTGTCCAGCGGCGCCGCGCCTGCATAGGGTGATCGGGTGACAGAGCCCGCATCCGCCGCGTATCTCCGCTTCCCGCACCTGCACGGTGACCTGGTCGCCTTCACCGCCGAGGACGACGTCTGGCTCGCGCCTCTCGACGGCGGCCGGGCCTGGCGGGTCAGCGCCGACAATGTGCCGGTCACCCTGCCGCGCATCTCGCCCGACGGTACGACGGTGGCGTGGACCTCCACCCGCGACGGCGCCCCCGAGGTGCACATCGCCCCCATCGACGGCGGTCCCGCCAAGCGCCTGACGCACTGGGGCAGTTCACGCACCCAGGTGCGCGGCTGGACCCCCGACGGCCAGGTCCTCGCCATCACGACCTACGGCCAGGCCAACCTCCGCCGCAGCTGGGCCCACGCCGTCCCGCTCGACGGCGGACCGTCGACCGTCCTGCCGTACGGCTGGGTCGGCCATGTCGCCTACGGCCCGAGCGCGGTGCTGCTCTCCTCGCCGATGGGGCGGGAGGCGGCGTGGTGGAAGCGGTACCGGGGCGGTACGGCGGGCAAGTTGTGGATCGACCACGAGGGGGACGGGGAGTTCGTACGGCTGCATGAAGACGTCGACGGCAACATCGAGTACCCCGTGTGGGCGGGGGAGCGGATAGCGTTCCTGTCCGACCACGAAGGGGTCGGGGCGCTGTACTCCTCCCTCGGGGACGGTTCGGATCTGCGGCGGCACACTCCCGTCGACGGCTTCTACGCCCGGCACGCCTCCGGTGACGGCACCCGCGTCGTGTACTCCTGTGCCGGTGAACTCTGGGTCCTGGACGACCTCGACGGCGCCGAGCCCCGCAAGCTCGACATCCGGCTCGGCGGGCAGCGCACCGACCGGCAGCCGTACCCGGTGAACGCCGCCCGCTGGTTCGGGTCGGCGTCCCCCGACCACACCGCGCGCGGCAGCGCGGTCGCGGTGCGCGGCGCCGTGCACTGGGTCACCCACCGCTCGGGACCGGCCCGCGCGCTCGCCGCCGAACCCGGTGTACGGGCCCGGCTGCCGCGCACGTTCCGCGCGGAGGGCGAGGAGTGGGTGGTGTGGGTGACGGACGCCGAGGGCGACGACGCCCTGGAGTTCGCGCCGGCGACCGGTCTGACGCCGGGGGCGACTCCGCGTCGGCTCGCCGCCGGACAGCTCGGCCGCGTGCTCGGGCTCGCGATGGCGCCCGACGGCAGCAGGGCCGCCGTGGCCTCGCACGACGGACGCGTGCTGCTCGTCGAGCGCGAGACGGGCGAGGTGCGCGAGGTCGACCGCAGCGAGGACGGTGACGCCTCCGGCCTGGTCTTCTCGCCCGACTCGGCATGGCTGGCCTGGTCGCACCCCGGCCCGCGCCCGCTGTGCCATCTCAAACTCGCCAACACCACCGACCTGTCGGTCACCGAGGCGACCCCGCTGCGCTTCCAGGACTACGCGCCCGCCTTCACCCTCGACGGCAAACATCTCGCCTTCCTGTCGACGCGCGCCTTCGACCCGGTCTACGACGAGCACGTCTTCGACCTGGCCTTCGTCGTCGGTTCCCGCCCGCACCTGATCACGCTGGCCGCGACGACCCCGTCCCCGTTCGGCCCGCAGCGGCACGGCCGCCCCTTCGACGCGCCGGACAAGGACGAGACCCCGGACAGCGAGGGCGCCCCGACCACCCGCGTCGACCTGGAGGGACTCGCCGACCGGATCGTGCCGTTCCCCGTCGAGGCCGCCCGCTACTCCGGGCTGCGCGCCGCGAAGGACGGCGTGCTGTGGCTGCGCCACCCGGTGCGCGGGTCGCTGGGCGCCACCCGGGCCAACCCGGACGACCCCGACCCCAAGTCGGAGCTGGAGCGGTACGACCTCGTCCAGCGGCGCCTGGAGCATCTCGCGGACGACGCCGACCACTTCCGGGTCAGCGGCGACGGCAAGCGGGTCCTGCTGCGGACCGACGGCCGGCTCAAGGTCGTCCCCAGCGACCGGCGGGCCGCGAACGACGACGAGAGCGACACCAACATCACCGTCGACCTCGGCCGGATCCGCCAGACCGTCGACCCGGCCGCCGAATGGCGGCAGATGTACGAGGAGAACGGCCGCATCATGCGGGACAACTTCTGGCGTCCCGACCTGGGCGGCACGGACTGGAACGGCGTCCTCGACCGCTACCGCCCCCTCCTCGACCGCGTCGCCACCC
The DNA here is from genome assembly GCF_036014015.1 of Streptomyces sp. NBC_00457. Lineage (NCBI taxonomy): Bacteria > Bacillati > Actinomycetota > Actinomycetes > Kitasatosporales > Streptomycetaceae > Streptomyces > Streptomyces sp. NBC_00457. The sequence continues at coordinate 7,200,881 of NZ_CP107905.1, forward strand.
ACGACGACCTCGTCGACCTCTTGTGGGAGGTGCACGGCGAGCTGGGGACCTCCCACGCGTACGTCGTGCCGCGCGGCGGCCACGGCAGCGGGGACCGGCAGGGGCTGCTCGGCGCGGACATCTCCCGGCACGGGGACGGCAGCTGGCGCATCGACCGGATCCTGCCCTCCGAGACGTCCGACCCGGATGCCCGTGCGCCTTTGGCTGCGCCTGGTGTGGCTGTGCGCGCAGGCGACGCGATCGTGGCGGTGAACGGCGTCCCGGTCGACCCGGTGACCGGGCCCGGCCCCCTCCTCGTCGGTACGGCGGGCAAGCCGGTCGAGCTGACGGTGTCGCCCTCCGGCGGCGGCGAGCCCCGGCACGCCGTCGTCGTCCCCGTCGCCGACGAGGAGCCATTGCGCTACCACGCCTGGGTCGCCGACCGGCGGGCCTACGTCCATGAACGTTCCGGCGGCCGTCTCGGCTACCTCCACGTCCCCGACATGCAGGCGCCGGGCTGGGCCCAGATCCACCGCGACCTGCGCGTGGAAGTCGCCAGGGAAGGGCTCGTCGTCGACGTCCGGGAGAACCGGGGCGGCCACACGTCCCAGCTCGTCGTCGAGAAGCTGGCCCGCCGCATCGTCGGCTGGGCCTCCCCGCGCGGCATGCGGCCGTACAGCTATCCCGAGGACGCCCCCCGCGGTCCCGTCGTCGCCGTCGCCAACGAGTTCTCCGGGTCCGACGGGGACATCGTCAACGCGGCGATCAAGGCGCTGGGAATCGGGCCGGTCGTCGGCACGCGTACGTGGGGCGGCGTGATCGGCATCGACAACCGGTACCGGCTGGTCGACGGCACGCGCGTCACCCAGCCCAAATACGCGTTCTGGCTGGAGAACTACGGCTGGGGTGTGGAGAACCACGGGGTGGACCCGGACGTGGAAGTGGTCCAGCGCCCCCAGGACTACGCGGCGGGGAGAGACGTCCAACTGGACGAGGCGGTGAGGCTGGCGCTGGCCGCGCTGGAGGAGACGCCGGCGAAGGTGCCGCCGAGTCTGCCGTGACCCTGCCGGGGGGCTGGGCGGGGGTGGGTCGCGCAGCCCGGCGCTGACGGGGTGCCGCCTGCGCCCACCCGTGCCGCCACAGGCGGCACGACTGCCCGCAGCTTGGCGCCTCAGGCGACGATACGATGCACCCACATTCGATCAACCCGGCGTCAGGAGGCCGTATGGCTGGGGAACCGCAGGACGACTGTCTGTTCTGCAAGATCGTCGAGGGGCACATCCCGGCGACGATCGTCCGAGAGACGGAGACGACCGTCGCGTTCCGTGACATCAACCCCCAGGCACCCGTTCACGTCCTGGTGATCCCCAAGGCCCACTACGCGAACGCCGCCGAACTCGCCACCGAGGCCCCGGAACTCGCCGCGGACGTACTGCGCGAGACGAAGGCAGTCGCCGACGAGGACAAGCTGGAGAGCTACCGCATCGTCTTCAACACGGGAGCCGGCGCCGGCCAGACCGTCTTCCACGCGCACGCCCACGTCATGGGCGGTCGCGGCATGCAGTGGCCGCCCGGATAACTCACCGTGTCCGTACGTGAATTGGTGGTCCTCGGCACGGCCAGCCAGGTCCCGACCCGGCACCGCAACCACAACGGCTATCTGCTCCGCTGGGACGGCGAGGGCATCCTGTTCGACCCGGGCGAGGGCACCCAGCGCCAGATGCTGCGCGCCGGGGCCGCCGCGCACGACCTGAACCGGATCTGCGTCACCCACTTCCACGGCGATCACTCCCTGGGCCTCGCCGGTGTCATCCAGCGCATCAACCTCGACCAGGTGCCGCACGAGATCACCGCCCACTACCCGAAGTCGGGCCAGCGTTTCTTCGACCGGCTGCGGTACGCCACCGCCTACCGGGAGACGGTCCAGATCACCCAGGCACCCGTGACCGCCGACGGGGCGCTCGCCACCACCCCCGCCTACACCCTGGAAGCCCGCAAGCTCTCCCACCCCGTCGAGTCGTACGGCTACCGTCTCGTCGAGCCCGACGGGCGGCGGATGCTCCCCGACCGGCTCGCCGCGCACGGCATCAAGGGCCCGGACGTGGGCCGCATCCAGCGCGAGGGCGTTCTCGGCGGCGTCACGCTGGAGGACGTCAGCGAGGTCCGGCGCGGACAGCGGTTCGCGTTCGTCATGGACACCCGGCTGTGCGACGGGGCGTACGCCCTCGCCGAGGGCTGCGACATGCTCGTCATCGAGTCCACGTTCCTCGACGAGGACGAGCAACTCGCCGTAGAACACGGTCACTTGACGGCCAGTCAGGCGGCACGGGTGGCGAAGGAGGGGGGCGTACGGCATCTCGTGCTCACCCACTTCAGCCAGCGGTACACCGAGCCCGACGAGTTCGAGCGGCAGGCGCGGGCCGCCGGGTTCGAGGGGGAGCTGACCGTGGCGCACGATCTGCTGAGGGTGCCGGTTCCGAAACGGCGATAAAACGCCCGTACGATATTTCGATGCCCCTCCCCACAGCAGAACTGCACCTCCATATCGAAGGCACACTCGAGCCCGAGCTGGCCTTCGAGCTCGCCGCGCGCAACGGCGTCGAGCTGCCGTACGCCGACACGGACCAGCTCCGCAAGGCGTACCAGTTTGAGGACCTCCAGTCCTTTCTGAACCTGTACTACGAGCTCATGGCCGTTCTGCGGACCGAGCGGGACTTCGAAGATCTCGCCGACGCCTACCTCGCGCGTGCCGCCTCGCAGGGTGTGCGGCACGCGGAGATCTTCTTCGACCCGCAGGCGCACATCGCGCGGGGCGTGGGCATGGGCACGGTCGTCGAGGGGCTGTGGCGGGCGCTGGGCAGCAGCGAGCGGAACCATGGCATCTCCACGCAGCTGATCATGTGCTTCCTGCGCGACGATTCCGCCGAGTCGGCGATGGCGACGCTGGAGGCCGCGAAGCCGTATCTCGACCGCATCGTGGGGATCGGGCTGGACTCCGCCGAGGTCGGGCATCCGCCGGTGAAGTTCCGCGAGGTGTATGAGGCGGCGGCGGAGCTGGGGCTGCGGCGCGTCGCGCATGCGGGGGAGGAGGGACCGCCGGAGTACATCACCGAGGCGCTGGACGTGCTGGGCGTCGAGCGGATCGACCATGGGCTGCGGTGTATGGAGGACCCGGTCCTCGTCGAGCGGCTGGTGCGGGAGCGTGTGCCGCTGACTTTGTGCCCGCTCTCCAATGTCCGGTTGCGTGCGGTGGGTGTTCTTGCCGAGCATCCGTTGCCGGCGATGCTTGATGCGGGGCTGTTGTGCACGGTGAACTCTGACGATCCGGCTTACTTCGGCGGGTACGTCGGGGACAACTTCGATGCGGTGCGGTTGGCGCTGGGGCTTGGGGAGGATCGGTTGCGGGAGTTGGCGCGTAACTCGTTTCTCGCGGCGTTTCTGGAGCACGATGAGGAGCGGCGGGCGGGGTATCTCGCGGAGGTCGCGGCGTACGAGTTCGGTTGAGCGGGGTGGTTTGTCGCCTGCGGGCCGGTGGGGGCTGGTCGCGCAGTTCCCCGCGCCCCTGAAGGGGCGCTGTAGTCCTGCTGATTCGACTTCGTAGGAGCCTCTCTGTGGACCTCTCCATTACCGACGTGCGCCTTACCCCTGTCCTCGTTGCCGATCCGCCTCTGCTGAATACCCAGGGTGTCCATCAGCCGTACACGCCCCGGTTGATCGTCGAGGTCGTGACCGATGACGGGGTCGTGGGGGTCGGTGAGACGTACGGCGACACCAAGTACCTGGAGCTGGCGCGGCCCTTCGCCGCGAAGCTGATCGGGCGTCAAGTCTCCGATCTGAACGAGCTGTTCACGGTCGCCGACGAGGTTGCCGTCGATCAGTCGCGGGTTTCCGGTCAGGTCGACGTGGGTGGGCTGCGTGGTGTTCAGACCGCGGACAAGTTGCGGTTGTCCGTCGTCTCCGGGTTCGAGGTGGCCTGCCTGGACGCGCTCGGCAAGGCGGTCGGGCTGCCGGTGCATGCGTTGCTCGGCGGCAAGGTGCGGGACGCGGTGGAGTACAGCGCGTACCTGTTCTACAGGTGGGCCGATCATCCGGAGGGTGTGGCCTGTGAGAAGGACGACTGGGGTGCCGCCGTCGATCCGGCCGGGGTGGTCGCGCAGGCGCGGGTGTTCAAGGAGCGGTACGGGTTCACGTCCTTCAAGCTCAAGGGGGGTGTCTTTCCGCCGGAGGAGGAGATCGCCGCCGTACGGGCGCTGGCGGAGGCGTTTCCCGGGCATCCGCTGCGTCTTGACCCCAACGGGGCCTGGTCCGTGGCTACTTCGCTGACCGTGGCGGAGGAGGTGGGGGACGTCCTGGAGTATCTGGAGGATCCCACGCTGGGTACGTCCGCGATGGCCGAGGTCGCCGCCGGATTGAAAGGGGCGGCGCGAAGCGCCTCGGACAAGGGCGGTGGTGGGCGACGGGCGGGCGTGCCGCTCGCCACCAACATGTGCGTGACGACGTTCGGTGAGATCAAGGAGGCGTTCGCGAAGGATGCCGTGCAGGTCGTCCTCTCCGATCACCATTACTGGGGCGGGCTGCGGAACACGCAGCAACTCGCCGCGATCTGCCGGACGTTCGGCGTCGGGGTGTCCATGCACTCCAACACCCACCTGGGGATCAGCCTCGCCGCGATGACACACGTGGCCTCGACGGTCCCGGGCCTCCACCACGCCTGCGACTCCCACTACCCCTGGCAGTCGGAGGACGTGCTCACCGAGCGGCTGACTTTCGAGGGCGGCAAGGTGGCCGTCCGTGACGCCCCCGGCCTCGGAGTCGAGCTCGACCGCGACAAGCTGCGGTTCCTGCACCAGCGGTGGCTGGATGACGACGGCGCGCTGCGGGAGCGCGACGACGCGGCCGCCATGCGCATCGCCGACCCGGGCTGGGTCACCCCGGCGGTCCCTCGCTGGTAAGCGTGCCGCCGGTGCGGGGCGGGGGACGAAATGACCGGATCCGTACGCGGCCGGCGAAGGCTCCCACGGTCACGGCGTCCGAGGTGACGCGGGGTGCCGTCCGCGCCGTACGGCCGGGACCTGCGGCGGGTCTGCGCGGGGCGGTGGCTGACGGTGAGCGACGGCGCGGTGTCAGTGGTGTGAGGCACACTGGCCTGATCCGCACCATGCCAGGGAGCTCACCGTGATCGTGTTCAACGGAGAGGGACACCGCTGCCAGGCCCAGGTCGACCCCCTGGGGCCCCTGCGCAGGTCAGACGACCCGCCCTGGGACGTGTACCTCACCGGCACCGTCTTCCTCGACATCATCTTCACCGGCCTCGACTCGGCGCCCGTGCGGGGCACCGAGTCGTGGGCCAGCGGGATGGGCTCCAGCCCCGGCGGCGTCGCCAACATGGCGACCGCGCTGGCCCGGCTGGGCCTGAGGACGTCCCTGGCCGCGGCCTTCGGTGACGACCACTACGGCGAGTACTGCTGGGACGCCCTGGCGCACGGCGAGGGCATCGACCTCTCCCTGGCACGCACCGTGCCCGGCTGGCACTCGCCGGTCACCGTCTCCATGGCGTACGAGGGCGAGCGCACGATGGTCTCCCACGGCCACGAGCCGCCGCCGGAGGAGCCCGCGCCGGACTGTCCGCCCCGCGCGCGTGCCGCGATCGCCTCGCTCACCCCGGGCAGACCCGCCCACTGGGTCGCCCAGGCCGCGGGCAAGGGCGCCCGGATCTTCGCCGACGTCGGGTGGGACGACACCGGTGCCTGGGATCTGGCGGGGCTGACCGATCTCAAGTACTGCGAGGCGTTCCTGCCGAACGCCGAGGAGGCCATGCGCTACACCGGCGCCACCTGCCCGCGCGCCGCCGCCCACGCCCTCACCGAGCATGTGCCGGTCGCCGTCGTCACCCTCGGCAAGGAGGGCGCGTACGCCGTGGACCGGCGTACCGGCGAGACCGCGGAGGTGCCCGCGATCGCCGTGGAGGCCCTCGATCCGACCGGCGCCGGGGACGTCTTCGTGGCCGGCTTCGTCACCGGCACCCTGGCCGGCTGGCCCCTCGCCGACCGCCTCGCCTTCGCCGGCCTCACCGCCGCCCTCTCCGTCCAGGAATTCGGCGGCTCCCTCTCGGCCCCCGGCTGGGCCGAGATCGCCACGTGGTGGCGCGAGGTGCAGTCCCTGGAGGGACAGGACCAGGCGGCGCTCCAGCGGTACGCGTTCCTTCAGTCCCTGGTCCCGGAGGCATCGACCCGCCCTTGGCCCCTGGCCCGCGCGGTCCCGACGATCGGCTTCCGAAGGTCTGCCTGAAAGCTCATGGTCTGCCTGAAAGCTCAGAAGCCGAGCTTGCGCAGCTGCTTCGGATCGCGCTGCCAGTCCTTCGCCACCTTCACATGCAGGTCCAGGTAGACCGGGGTACCGAGCAGCGCCTCGATCTGTTTGCGGCTCTTGATGCCGACTTCCTTCAGGCGCTTGCCCTTGGGGCCGATGATGATGCCCTTCTGGCTGGGGCGCTCGATGTAGACGAAGGCGTGGATGTCGAGGAGGGGCTTGTCGGCGGGGCGGTCCTCGCGGGGGAGCATCTCCTCGACGACGACCGCGATGGAGTGCGGGAGTTCGTCGCGGACGCCCTCCAGCGCGGCCTCGCGGATCAGTTCCGCGATCATGACCTGCTCGGGCTCGTCGGTGAGGTCACCCTCGGGGTAGAGGGCGGGGCCCTCCGGCAGGAGCGGGACGAGCAGGTCGGCCAGCAGGTCCACCTGCTGGTCCTTGACCGCGGACACCGGCACGATCTCCGCCCACTCGAAGCCGAGCTCCTTGCCGAGCTGGTCGATCGCGATCAGCTGCTCGGCGAGGGTCTTGGAGTCGACGAGGTCCGTCTTCGTGACGATGGCGACCTTCGGGGTCTTCTTGATCCCGGCCAGCTCCTTGGCGATGAAGCGGTCACCGGGGCCGAGCTTCTCGTTCGCCGGCAGACAGAAGCCGATCACGTCGACCTCGGCCCAGGTGGTGCGTACGACGTCGTTGAGCCGCTGGCCGAGCAGCGTGCGCGGCTTGTGCAGCCCAGGGGTGTCGACCAGGATCAGCTGGGCGTCCTCCCGGTGCACGATGCCCCTTACCGTGTGCCGCGTGGTCTGCGGCTGGTTCGCGGTGATCGCGACCTTCTGGCCGACCAGAGCGTTCGTAAGGGTGGACTTGCCCGCATTCGGGCGGCCCACGAAGCAGGCGAAGCCGGCGCGATGGGTGGCCTCGGACGGCTCGGATGACTTGATACGCACGCTCATGGCGCCCATTCTCCCTGATCCACAGGCCCCCGCCGCACCAGTGCACGCCCGCCTCCCTTACGGTGCGCGCCCGGACCGCATACGATCGCGGCGTCCCGGGCCCTGGCGCCCCGGTCAGCGCGTCCCCCGTCCCCTCCGCCCAGAAGGTCAAGCCCCGGCATGAAGCTCATCACCGCGATCGTCAAGCCGTACCGCCTCGACGAGGTCAAGAACGCGCTCCAGGAGCTGGGCGTGCACGGTCTGACGGTCACCGAGTCCAGCGGCTACGGCCGGCAGCGCGGCCACACCGAGGTGTACCGCGGCGCCGAGTACCAGGTCGACCTGGTGCCGAAGGTCCGTATCGAGATCGTCGTCGAGGACGCCGCCGCGGACGACGTCATCGACGCGATCGTCAAGGCCGCGCAGACGGGGAAGATCGGGGACGGGAAGGTGTGGGTGCTGCCCGTGGAGACGGTCGTACGTGTGCGGACCGGCGAGCGCGGCCCCGACGCGCTCTGACCCAGAGCACCACCCCGACGACCACCACGACCAGCAGCACCACGCCGATCAGCCACGGCAGCGCGAAGAACGACGCGCTGCCCGATTCCCGCGTGTCCTGCGCGCTCGCCGTCAACGTCACGTCGCCCCAGTCGAGTTGGGGCGCCCCGCGCCAGGGCTCGGTCAGCCGGACGCGCTGGCGCGGCAGCAGTTCCGTGGGGACGCGCGACAGGTCGCGGGCCAGCAGCGTACGGCCGAACAGGCCCTTCGCGCGCAGCTCCACCTTCGGGTTCAGGGTGACGTTGCCGGTGTTGTGCAGCGTGTAGGAGATCGTCGCCGTGCTGTCGCCGAGGCCCGGGACGAGGGGCTGGTGGTGGGTGACGCGGACGTCCTCGACGGCGATCGCGGGGAGCGTCGGACCGCCGACACGGAGGTAGATCCGGGCGGCGACGGCCCGCTGCACACCGAGCGCGAGTGAGCCGTCGCCCCGGTCCACGCGTTCGTCGAGCGCGACCAACCCGCCCGGGTGGTCGCCGGGTTCGGCGCCCTCGGGCACGCGGAGCGTGAAGGGGACGGTGACCTTGCCGTGCGCGGGCACGGTCACCCGGGACTTGGCGGGCCTGGCCCAGGCTCCGATTCCGCGCTGCTTCTCCTTGACCGTCCGCACCGCGAATCCGCCGTCGCGCGCGGTGTTGTACGCGTCGGCGGCGTACAGCCGGAACGTCAGCGGCTGCCCCGTCTTGTTGGCCACGACGACCTTGTCCTCGACGGTCGTCCCGGGATCGGCGGAGAGGTAGAAGTACGGGCGCGCGGCGACCTTAGAGGCGGCCGGGTAGACGGACCAGCTGCCGTTGTCGGCGGCGTGCGAGGGCGCGGCGACGGCGGTGAGGAGCAGGCCCAGGAGCAGTCCCGGAAGGAGGACATACAGCTTGCGCATGGGTGCGGACCCCCACGTGGATGAGGTGAACGGGCGGGTGCGGACGCCCGTACGGTCAGCTGAGCGTGAGGGTGAGCACTCCGGCGTACGAGCCCGGAGGCGTGAACGCCGGTACGTCCAGGGAGAGCCCGGCGTCGACGGTGAACTCACCGCCGGTGAGCGTGCCGTTGGCCGTGGACGCCAGGGTCGCGCCCGAACTGCCGACCACGCCGGACGAACCGGTCTGGCACGTGCTCGGGCTGCCCGCCTTGGTGGCGCAGGCGGGGGTCCACTTCAGCTTCCCGGCGTCGATCTTGGCGCCGGGCCCGGTGAAGTCGGTGACCTTGCCGGTGAGGGACCATCCTGCGGGCCCGCCCCGGAAGTCCTCGACGGTGACGGTCTGCAGCGAGCCCGTCGACGCCCCGCCCTCGCCGAAGTCCACCGCCGACAGCCGTACGGAGTCCCCGGCCTGGGACATGGACAGCGTCCCCGCCTTCACGGTCGTCGTCAGCTTCTGGCTTCCGTCGGGCACGGGTGTGTCGTCATTGACGACGTACGCGGCGGGCCCGGCCCCCTTCTCCGCGCTCCACGTACTCCCCTCGTACGCCACCACACCGGTCGTGGTCTTGTCGTTGACGACGAGCGAGCCGCTGAAGGAGCCGTTCGCTCCGGTGGTGACGGTGGCCGTGTCCGCTGTTTGGGTCGAGCCGGACCGCCCGGCCAGCGTGACGGTCGCCCCCGGCGTGAAGTCGCTGCCGCTGACGGTGACGCTGTCACCCGGGTTGCCGGAGGCCGAACTCAGCGAGATGGCACGGTTGTTGGTGGGGTTGCCGTCCGTCGCGGTGATGGTCTCGGAGACCGGCGCGGGCGGGGTGATCACCGTGCAGGGCGTGTCCAGTTCGAGGATGTAGCTGGTGTGGATGTTGTAGTCGCCGGGCGAGAGCGTGATCGACCCCGGCGCGGTGACTCTGAAGGTGCCGGTCATGGAGAACGACGGGAAGGGGCCGTTGCCCGGCACCGGGTCGTTCTTCTTCGGCCCGGCGACGGTCACGTCACCGGTCTGTGCTCCGCCGAGGGTGACTTTGCCGGTGGGCGTCATGATGTCGGCCGGCAGGGCGATGGCGGTGGGGTTGTTGGCGGCGGGCTTGACGACCGTGTATGTGACGGTGACGGTGTCGCCGACCTTCGGACTGGCGTTGTCCACCGCGACACTGGCCGTGGTGGTGCCGTCGATCGGCGGGATGCCCGCGATGTCGGGCGGTATGCAGTGCGTGGCGAAGTCCACGTTCGTGGGCGCGGCGCCGGCCGGACAGGCCAGTGCGCCACCCCCGGTGACCGCGAGCGCGGTCACCCCGAGCAGCGATGACCAGCGGCGTCTTCGGGCTCTCGTAGCCATGGGTGCCCCCTCCTGAGCGATGGCTGAGGACGCGGGCGCGGCTGCTGAACTCCCGCGCCCGCTGGGGGCATTGATGTGGGGATCGCGTGAGAAGTCAATGGAGATGCCGAAAAGGACTGATGGATCGTCAGTTCCTGTATGTCCTAAGGGAACTGACGACCCACCAGCTACTGCTGCCCGGTCAGTCGAACACGAACGGACCCGGTGACTGCGGTCCCGACGCCGTGCAGGTGATGGTGATGCCGAGGACCGTCATCCGCAGCGATCCGCCGAACGCCTCCAGGCTGTCGCCGGAGGCCACGGTCCCGGGGAGCGGACCGACCTGGACATCGTCGCCGGCCGCCATGGCCGGGTTCTCCGTGGCCGTGAAGGTGGTGGTGCCGCCGCTCGCCTTCACGAGGGTGAGGGTGGACTGGATCGAGTCCTCACCCAGTGCGATCGGCGCGGTGATGGCGGAGGAGGTGACGGTCATCGTCGCCGCGGTGCCGTCCTGGGTGGCCGTGATGGTGGCCTCGCCGCCGCCGAAGCTGCCGCAGTCGGCAGTGATCGTCGCCGACCCGGGGGCTACGGCGAGAGCGGCCGGTGCGAAGGCCAGGCCGGTGACCGCGAGGGCCCCGACCGTCAGTGCCGCACCCGTTGCTATGCGTTTCATGGGGAATCCGGCTCCCTTCCCTGTCTGGGAATTGCCATGTGGGGATGGATTGGGAGAGCCCGGCGGAGCCGTCGGCGCGCGCGGTGCGGGACGCCCGGTGGGGGGTGGGGGGATGAATCTGACGGTCCGTCGGAACTACCGGACCCATTGATGCGTCTGGGACGCGGGTCGGCAAGGCTGAATTCCGGACGACTCTGAAAAGGGCGGTTTTCAGCCTGCCGGCACGGTCATCCGTACCGTGCCGTCGGGCCCTGCCACCAGCACCGGCGTCTGAGGACCGCCCAGATCCGCGACCGCCGCCCGGTCCTCGGCCGACGCCGACTCCGCCTCCGTGACCACGGCCGCCGCCTCCAGCGACGTCGCCCCGGACGCCACCGCCATCGCCACGGCCGTCCGCAACGCGCTCAGCTTCAGGGAGTCGAGGGCAACGGTCCCGGCGACATACGTACGCCCGGTGTCGTCCCGTACGGCCGCCCCCTCGGGCACACCGTTGCGGGCCCGCGCGGAACGGGCCAGGGTGACGATCTTGCGGTCTTCGGGGTCGAGCGCGCTGCTGTCGGTCATGCCCTGAGCATACGAAGTGGCTGTCAGGGCCGGTCGAGGTGGCTGTCAGGACCGGTCGAGCCGGAGGCGTTCGGCGCGCGGAAGCCCGGCGACGACGAGGTCGTACGAGTCCTCGATGAGCTCGCGGACCAGGCGGTCCGGGAGGTCGCCGTCGACCGTGACCGTGTTCCAGTGGCGCTTGTTCATGTGGTAGCCGGGGATGATCAGGCCCTCGTACTCGCCGCGGAGCCGGATGGCGTCCTCCGGGTCGCACTTGAGGTTGACGGTGAGCGGGCGGGAGTCCAGCCAGCTCAGGGCGAACATCTTGCCCAGGACCTTGAAGACCGAGATGTCCGGGGCGAAGGGGAAGTCCTCCACCGCCGCGTTGAAGGACAGACAGAAGCCGCGCAGCTCCTCGGGGCTCACTCCTCTTCCTCGCCTTCCTTCGAGGCGCCCACCGGCTCCGCCAGCACGGTCACGATCTTGTTCCGGCGTCCCGCGGCGGCCTCCGCGGTCAGCCGCAGCTCACGGCCGTCGGGGAGTTCGACGACGGACGACGCCCCGGCGATGGGGACGCGGCCCAGCGCCTTCGCCAGCAGGCCGCCGACGGTCTCCACGTCCTCGTCGTCGTACGCCTCCAGGCCGTACAGGTCGCCGAGGTCGCCGATGTCGAGGCGGGCGGTGACGCGGTAGCGGTCCTCGCCCAGCTCCTCGACGGGCGGGAGCTCGCGGTCGTACTCGTCGGTGATCTCACCGACGATCTCCTCGAGGATGTCCTCGATGGTGACGATGCCGGCCGTGCCGCCGTACTCGTCGATGACGACGGCGACGTGGTTGCGGTCCTGCTGCATCTCGCGGAGCAGATCGCCGGCGTTCTTGGTGTCGGGCACGAAGGCGGCGGGCCGCATGGCCGTGGAGACCAGCTCGGACTCGGCGTCCCGGCTGATGTGCGTCTTGCGGGCCAGGTCCTTCAGATACACGATCCCGACGACGTCGTCCTCGCTCTCGCCGGTCACCGGGATCCGCGAGAACCCGGAGCGCAGCGCCAGCGTCAGGGCCTGCCGGATGGTCTTGTAGCGCTCGATGACGACCAGGTCGGTGCGCGGGACCATGACCTCCCGTACGAGCGTGTCGCCCAGCTCGAAGACGGAGTGCACCATGCGGCGCTCCTCGTCCTCGATCAGGGACTCCTTCTCGGCGAGGTCGACCAGCGCGCGCAGTTCCGCCTCGGAGGCGAAGGGGCCGCGGCGGAAGCCCTTGCCGGGGGTGAGCGCGTTGCCGATGAGGATCAGCAGGGGCGGGATCGGGCCCATCACCCGGGCCAGCGGCAGCAGGACGTACGCCGCCGCCGTCGCGGTGTTCAGCGGGTGCTGGCGGCCGATGGTGCGCGGGGAGACGCCGACGGCGACATACGACACCAGGACCATGACGCCGATCGCGGCGAGCAGGGCCCGGGTGGTGCCCTCGATCTCGTTCAGACAGGCGTACGTCACCATTGCCGCGGCGGCCATCTCGCAGGCCACGCGCACCAGCAGCGCGACATTGAGATAGCGGGTCGGGTCGGCGGCGACCTGGGCGAGCTTCTCGCTGCCGCGGCGGCCGGACTTGACGGCCTCCTCGGCGCGGAAGCTGGAGACACGGGCGATACCGGCCTCCGCGCACGCGGCGAGCCAGGCGACGACGACCAGGGCGACGGCGCCGGAGATCAGCGGGAGGCTCATGACACGGTCGGGGCCGGGGACGGGCCGGTGAGGCCCTTCTCCGCCCGCCAGCCGTCCACGATCGCCGCCTGGAGCCCGAACATCTCGGCCTTCTCGTCCGCTTCCTCGTGGTCGTAGCCCAGCAGGTGCAGCACTCCATGGACGGTCAGGAGCTGGAGCTCCTCGTCCATGGAGTGCTGCGTCTCGGCTTCCTTGCCCTGCGTCTCGGCGACCTCAGGGCACAGCACGATGTCGCCGAGCAGGCCCTGCGGCGGCTCGTCCTCGTCCTTCGCCGGCGGACGCAGCTCGTCCATCGGGAAGGACATGACGTCCGTCGGGCCCGGCAGGTCCATCCACTGGATGTGCAGCTGCTCCATGGCATTGGCGTCCACGACGATCACCGAGAGCTCGGAGAGCGGGTGGATGCGCATCCGCGCGAGCGCGTAGCGGGCGATGTCGAGGATCGCCTGCTCGTCGACCTCGGTTCCGGACTCGTTGTTGACGTCGATCGACATGGTGCTGCTCGGTCTACTTCCCCTTGTGCCCGGACCTGTTCCGGCCGCCCTTGTGGGTGCCGTTCTGGGTGCCGTGCTGGTTGTCGTACTCCTCGTACGCGTCGACGATACGGCCGACGAGCTTGTGCCGAACGACATCGTGGGACGAGAGCCGGGAGAAGTGGACGTCCGGGACGCCGTCCAGGATGTCCTGGACCTGGCGCAGACCTGACTTGGTGCCGTCCGGGAGGTCGACCTGCGTGATGTCACCCGTGATCACGATCTTCGATTCGAAGCCGAGGCGGGTGAGGAACATCTTCATCTGCTCGGGGCTCGTGTTCTGGGCCTCGTCCAGGATGATGAACGCGTCGTTGAGCGTGCGACCGCGCATGTACGCCAGCGGCGCGACCTCGATCGTGCCCGCCGCCATGAGCCGCGGGATGGAGTCGGGGTCGAGCATGTCGTGCAGCGCGTCGTACAGCGGGCGCAGATACGGGTCGATCTTCTCGTAGAGCGTGCCCGGCAGGAAGCCGAGACGCTCGCCCGCCTCGACCGCGGGCCTGGTCAGGATGATGCGGGTGACCTGCTTGGACTGCAGGGCCTGCACCGCCTTGGCCATGGCGAGATAGGTCTTGCCGGTACCGGCGGGGCCGATGCCGAAGACGATCGTGTGCTTGTCGATCGCGTCGACGTACCGCTTCTGGTTGAGGGTCTTGGGGCGGATCGTGCGGCCGCGGGAGGAGAGGATGTTCTGCGTGAGGACTTCGGCGGGGGTCTCCTCGCCGTCGCTCTCGCCGTTCTCACTCGCCCGGAGCATGGCGATCGAGCGTTCCACTGCGTCCTCCGTCATCGGCTGTCCGGTGCGGAGCACCAGCATCATCTCGTCGAACAGGCGCTGGATGAGGGCGACTTCTGCGGTGTCGCCGACCGCGCTGATCTCATTGCCCCGGACGTGGATGTCGGCCGCCGGGAAGGCCTTCTCGATCACGCGCAGGAGGGCGTCGCCGGACCCCAGGACGGTGACCATGGGGTGCTGGGCGGGGACGGTGAACTCTGCTCGTGACTGCCCCTGCGCAGGGGTGTGAGCTGTGGGTGTCTGAGTCATGGGCCGGCTCTGTAGGCCTGCACGTCCTCCTCCATACGACTCGCCTGCCACAAGGGCGGCCTGGCGATTTCAAGGGTACGCCGGGAGACTGACATCGCCGTAGGTCTTTTCATCGGCCCGGCTCCTGGCCCGGCTCAGGGCTTGCTCACCGACATGTTCTGCAGGCCCAGCACACGCAGCAGCTGGAGGCGTTCGTAGGCCTCCGTGCCCGGGCGGGCGGTGTGGATGACCAGGAGCTGGTGGTGTTCGTGGCTGAGCAGGACCTCGCAGTCGAGGTCCAGCAGGCCGACCAGAGGGTGCAGGAAGCGTTTGGTCGCCCGGTGGCGCAGTGACACCTCGTGTTCGTCCCACAGCCGCGCGAACTCCTCGCTCGACGAACGGAGCTCGGCGACCAGCGCGGCGGGTTCCGGGTCGTCGGGACGGGCGGCGGCCACCGCACGCAGATTGGCCACATGGGCGCGTGCGTGCTCGGCCCGGTCCTCCTCCGGGAACAGGGTGCACGCCTGAGGGTCCAGGAAGTAGAGCCGGAGGAGGTTGCGCTCGCCCGGGGGGCGGGACATCACATCGCGGGTCAGCGCCCGCGCCATGGAGTTCTGGGCCAGCACCTCGCCACAGTCGGTCACCACCTGCGCCGGTGTGTCATGCAGCCGGTCCAGGATCAGCATCAGACCGGGCGCGACGTGCGCCGACGCCGTCTCGCGGCGCGGTGGCTCCTCGTCGGCCAGGTGGAACAGATGGTCGCGTTCGTCGGCGGTGAGACGCAGGGCACGGGCCAGCGCCGCCAGCATCTGCCGGGACGGGCGGGGACCGCGGGACTGCTCCAGGCGCGTGTAGTAGTCCACCGACATGCCTGCCAGCTGCGCCACCTCCTCGCGCCGCAGACCGGCCGTACGGCGCCGGGCGCCCGGCGCAAGGCCCACGTCCGACGGGCTCAGGCGGGCGCGGCTCCGGCGCAGGAAGTCCGCGAGTTCGGCTCGGTTCACGCGTCCAGCCTGCGGCACGCCGCCCGCCGTATCCAGGGACTGTCGATCCCCTGATCGGCGGGTCTCTCCCGGCCGGCGTCGCACCGTCCGAGGGTGGTGGCAGTAGAGCATCCGGTTCGTGAGGAGCAGATCATGTTGACACTGGTGACGGGTACGACGGGGCAGGTCGGTCGGCGCTTCGTGCCGCGGCTGCTGGCGCAGGCGCGGCCGGGCGAGCGGGTGCGGGTGCTGGTGCGTGACGCGGCGCGGGGCGAGCCCTTCGCCGAGCTGGGCGCCGAGGTCGTGGTCGGCGACCTGCGGGACGCCGAGGTGCTCGGCAAGGCGGTCGCCGGGGTCGACGCGGTCGTCAACGTCGCGGCGTCCTTCCGCGGGGTGCCGGACGAGGAGGCGCGGGCGGTCAACCGGGACGCGGCCGTCGAGCTGGGTCGCGCCGCACAGGCGGCCGGTGTGCAGAGGTTCGTGCAGGTCAGCACCGGGCTGGTGTACGGCGTCGGACGGGGGCGCCCGCTCACCGAGGACGACGAGAGCCGGCCCGGCGGGTCGATGTGGGGCGCCTACCCCGAGTCCAAGGCGCAGGCCGAGCGGGAGCTGCTCGCGCTGGAGGGTCTGGACGTGCGCGTCGGCCGGCTTCCCTTCGTCTACGGGGAGGGCGATCCGCATCTGGCCCAGTCCCTGATGTGGGCGAGCGGCTGGGCGGCGACCCAGCGGTTGCACATGGGCCATCATGCGGACGTTGCCCAAGGGCTGCTGCGGATTCTGTACGCGCCGGGGATTGCGGGCCGTGTCTACAACATCGCCGACGATGCGGTGGTCACGGCGGTTGAGTTGCACCAGCTGAACGGGGTGGAGGTTCCTGAGGAGCTGTATACGCGCAGCGATCCTGACCCGTGGCTCGTGATCATGTCCACTGAACGGATCCGCCGGGAGCTTGGGTATCGGCCGTTGTTTCCGAGTGTTTATGCGGCTCGGGAGGCTGGGGCGCTCTAAGGGGGTGCCGCGATGGGTGGTGGGCGGCTGCGGGGCTGTTGTGGCTGGTCGCGCAGTTCCCCGCGCCCCTTTCGGGGCGCTCTAGTCCACGCCTTTGATACGTCCCACCAACACCGCCCCCGCCAACCCCACCCCCGCCGCCACCGCGTACAGCACCCGGTAGCCGCCCAGGTGCGTCACGATCGGGGCGGCGAGGGCGGGGGCCGCGACCTGGGGTAAGGCGTTGGCCACGTTGATGACGCCGAGGTCCTTGCCCCGGTCCTGCGCCTCTGGCAGGACGTCCGTCATCAGGGCGAAGTCGACCGACATGAAGACCCCGAGGCCCACGCCCAGCAGGGCCGCGACGACGATTGCGCTCGGCCAGGTCTGCCAGGCGGCCAGGAGGGCCGTGGCCGCGGCCATCAGTACGCCGGACCAGCGCACGAAGGGCTTGCGGCGGCCCACGCGGTCCGACCAGGCGCCGCCGACCACGACCGTGGCCAGCAGGGTCACGCTGTTCACGGCGGTGAGGATCAGGACGCCGGACTCGGGGTCGTCGTGGTGCAGGCGGTCCCGCAGGTAGTAGAGGAGGTAGAGGATCACCAGGGCGTTGCTGAGGTTGATCAGGAAGCGGGTCAGCCAGGCCCAGCCGAAGTCCGGGTAGCGGCGCGGGCTCAGCCAGAAGCCCTTGAGGAAGGCCTTCGGGGACCAGGGCGGCCGGTCCGTGACCGCCAGCCTGAGATCCCCGTATCGCAGGACGTACGGCAGCACACCCGCCAGCGTGAAAAGCGCGCACGCCGCGTACCCCGCCGCGATCCCGCCCGCCGCCGTCGCCAGTCCCGTCCCGACCACCGCGCCCAGGATCTGCGCCGCGCCCAACCACCCGCCCACCGAACCCCGTTGCAGCCGCGGCACCCGGTCCGGCACCGCTGCCGTGACCGCCGCGAAGGCCGCGTTCAGGGTCAGCTGGACCAGGCACCAGCCCACCGCCATCGTCCACAGCCCGCCCGCGCCCGCGAGCAGCAGCAACGACAGCGCACCGCCCGCCGCTCCGGCCACGATCCACGGCGTACGGCGACCCCAAGGGGCCGTGGTCCGGTCCGACAGCGCGCCGAAGAACGGGTTGGCCGCCAGCGACACCACCGCGCCCACGCCCGTCACCCACGCCAGCAGCGTCTCCTTCGACATGCCCGTGCCGGGCGCGAAGTCCTCCGCCTGCCGGGCCAGCAGGATCTGCAGCGGGCCGTACCAGCCCACCCAGATCGCCACGTTGGCCAGCGACAGGGCCGACATCCAGCCCCGGCCGACCCGCTCGACGGGCTCCGCGAGGGCGATCCCGCTCATCTCTGGGCCCGCAGCACATCCCGGAACCAGGCGTACGACGCCTTCGGGGTCCTGGCGAGCGTCTTGAAATCCACGTGCACCAGCCCGAAGCGCCGCGCGTATCCCTCAGCCCACTCGAAGTTGTCCAGGAGCGACCACACGAAGTAGCCGCGTACGTCCACGCCCGCCTCCACCGCCCGGTGCAGCGCGCGCACATGAGCGTCCAGGTAGGCGATCCGGTCTTGGTCGTCGATGCCCTCGTACGAGCAGCCGTTCTCGGTGATGACGACGGGCGGGAGCCGGTCGCCGTAGCGCTCGTGGAAGCCGGTGAGCAGCTCGGTCAGACCCTCCGGGACCACCGGCCAGCCGAAGTCGGTCACCGGGACGCCGTCGATTTCGTGGACGGAGAAGGGGAGTTCGGCCGGGATCGTCAGCCCGCCGAACTCGATGTCGGTGCCATGCGGGGCGCCCACGCGGGTCGGCGCGTAGTAGTTGACGCCGTAGAAGTCCAGCGGCTCACCGATGATCTTGAGGTCGGCGGGGACGTCCCCTGGCATCAAGTCCGCGATTCCCTCGGGGTATTCGCCGCGCAGGACGGGGTCGGCGAAGAGGCGGTTGAGCAGCAGGTCGTAGAAGTCGGCCGCCTCCAGGTCCGCCTGTTCGCGGGAGGCCGGCCAGGTCGGGCCGTGCGAGTTGGCGATGCCGATGTCGGTGGCGCCACAGGCGCGCAGGGCCTGTACGGCCAGGCCGTGAGCCAGGAGTTGGTGGTGGGCGGCGGGCAGCGCGTCGAACATCAGCTGCTTGCCCGGCGCGTGGGCGCCGAGCGCGTGGCCGAACAGGGTGTGCTCGGCGGGCTCGTTGAGGGTGATCCACTTCGAGACGCGGTCGCCCAGGCGGTCGGCCACCGTCGACACGTACTCCGCGAAGTGTGCGGCCGTGTCCCGCTTCAGCCAGTCGAGGGACACCGGCAGGTCCCAGTGGAAGAGGGTGGGGACGGGACGTACGCCCGCCGCGCACAGCTCGTCGACCAGACGGTCGTAGAAGTCCAGTCCGCCGTCGGACCGGACCCGCGGCCAGGAGATCGAGAAGCGGTACGCGTCCACGCCCAGCTCGGCCAGGAGCGCCACGTCCTCGCGGTAGCGGTGGTAGTGGTCGCAGGCCACCGCCGCCGTCGAGCCGTCCTTCACCCGCCCCGGCTCGGCCGTGAAGGCGTCCCAGACGGAGGGTTGGCGTCGGTCGGCCGCGCCCTCGATCTGGTGGGCGGACGTCGAGACGCCCCACAGGAAGCCGGAGGGGAACCGGGGTATCGGATCAGTCGCCATGCGCCGGATCATCCGTACCGCCGGTAACGGAAGTCAACGGGCAGGCGTGAACAAGCAGTTACGCGCCTTCCTTCAGGACGCGTGAGATCAGTTTCCGCTGCTCGTCCGTGAGCCGGGGATCCGAGCAGTACACCGTCTTGCCGTCCACGGTGAGCTGGTAGCTGAAGCCGTCCGGAACCCCGACGGGGGGCACGCCCCGGCCGGACGCGACCGCGCTCTCGGCCAGGGAGTGCCACTCCTGGGCATCGGGCCGCCCCGAGGTCTCCACCTCGGCGTGCCGCTCGATGCCCGCGAATCCGCCTGTGCGTCGCACCTGAATACGCATGGATCCTGTCTAGTACGGAACTAGAGGGTGCGCACCCCGACCTGCTCCCAGGCCTTGAGTACGGCCTGAATCTCCTCGCTGTTGTCGCCGTACCGTGCCTTCGCGGCAGCGACCGTCAGCGTGGCGAAGTCGACGAAGAGGGCCTGTTCCTTCAGTTCGCCCCCGGTCAGCACGTCGTACCAGATCTGCCCGGCCCGCTCCCAGGCGTGACCGCCTAGCGCGGTCGCGGCGAGGTAGAAGGCGTGGTTGGGGATGCCCGAGTTGATGTGCACGCCGCCGTTGTCGCGACCGGTGCGGACGTAGCCGTCCATCGTGCCGGGCTGCGGGTCCTTGCCGAGGACGTCGTCGTCGTACGCCGTGCCCGGCTCCTTCATGGAGCGCAGCGCCTTGCCGGTCACGCGCGGAGCGAGCAGGCCCGCGCCGATCAGCCAGTCGGCCTCGGCGGCGGTCTGGCCGAGGGTGTACTGCTTGATCAGCGAGCCGAAGACGTCGGACATCGACTCGTTCAGGGCGCCCGGCTGGCCGAAGTAGGTCAGGTTCGCCGTGTACTGGGTGACGCCGTGGGCCAGCTCATGGCCGATGACGTCGATCGGGATGGTGAAGTCGAGGAAGATCTCGCCGTCACCGTCGCCGAACACCATCTGCTCGCCGTTCCAGAAGGCGTTGCCGTAGTCCTCGTCGTAGTGCACGGTCGCGTCGAGCGGCAGTCCGTCGCCGTCGATCGAGTCGCGCCCGTACGCCTTGAGGAACAGCTCGAACGTCGCGCCCAGGCCCGCGTAGGCGCGGTTGACGGTGGCGTCCTTGCCGGGCTCCTCGCCCTCGCCGCGGACCTTCTTGCCGGGCAGGTCGGTCCTGTGCTCGGCGTCGTAGATCGTGCGGTGCGGTTTGCCTGCTGCGGCTTGGGCGGGCGGGGTGACGGTGGGTGCGCCGAGGACGGTGGTCAGGCGGCGGTGGGTGCGCTGGTAGGCGTCGCGCTCGAGGGTCTTGCGAGCGGGGCCGGCCAGCGCGGGGTCCTCGGCCTGGGCGAGCTTGTCGAGGATGTGGGGTGGTACGACGGTGCAGAAGACGGGCGTGTAGCCCCCGTTTGTCGTCATGCCCCGCACGATGGCACTGCGTTAGCTGGCTGTCACTATCGGCAACCATGATTGGTGAAATGTGGGGATGTTTGGGGCGTAGGCTGGTTGCGCTGTGTTATTGGCTGCGGCGCCGTCGTGGCTGGTCGCGCCGTTCCCCGCGCCCCTTGGGCGCGGCGTTGCAGTCCCGCATATTGATACAGCCCGGTGCATCCGGGAACGGTCCGCTAGCATGCTGCGCATCATGCGTTTCGGGCTGCTCCTCCTTAGCTGCCGCGGCGAGGGCCTGTAGTACAGGTCGACTCCCTCCCCGCGGAGCTTGGTGTTGCGTCGTCGGCCGTCCTTCCGGACATCCTGAGGAGCCCCGCACCATGGCAAATCGCCAGCAGCCCAGTTCTATGCCGATTCAGAAGTACGGCCGGTACGAGCAGGTCGACATTCCCGACCGCACCTGGCCCGAGAAGCGGATCACCACCGCCCCCCGCTGGCTCTCCACCGACCTGCGTGACGGCAACCAGGCGCTGATCGACCCCATGTCGCCCGTGCGCAAGCGCGCGATGTTCGACCTGCTGGTCAAGATGGGCTACAAGGAGATCGAGGTCGGGTTCCCGGCCTCCGGTCAGACCGACTTCGACTTCGTGCGCTCCATCGTCGAGGAAGAGGGCGCGATCCCCGACGACGTCACCATCTCCGTACTGACCCAGGCCCGCGAGGACCTGATCGAGCGGACGGTGGAGTCCATCAAGGGCGCCAAGCGCGCGACCGTGCACCTCTACAACGCCACCGCCCCGGTCTTCCGCCGGGTCGTCTTCCGCGGCTCCAAGGACGACATCAAGCAGATCGCCGTCGACGGCACGCGGCTGGTGATGGAGTACGCGGAGAAGCTGCTGGGGCCGGAGACCGAGTTCGGGTACCAGTACAGCCCGGAGATCTTCACCGACACCGAGCTGGACTTCGCGCTGGAGGTCTGCGAGGCGGTGATGGATGTGTGGCAGCCCGGTCCGGGGCGCGAGATCATCCTCAACCTGCCCGCGACCGTGGAGCGCTCCACGCCGTCCACGCACGCGGACCGCTTCGAGTGGATGGGCCGTCATCTCTCGCGTCGCGAGCACGTCTGCCTGTCCATTCACCCCCACAACGACCGCGGTACGGCGGTGGCGGCGGCCGAGCTGGCGCTGATGGCCGGCGCCGACCGCGTCGAGGGCTGCCTGTTCGGACAGGGCGAGCGCACCGGCAACGTCGACCTGGTCACGCTGGGGATGAACCTGTTCTCGCAGGGCGTCGACCCGCAGATCGACTTCTCCGACATCGACGAGATCCGTCGTACGTGGGAGTACTGCAACCAGATGCAGGTCCACCCGCGCCACCCGTACGTGGGCGACCTGGTCTACACGTCCTTCTCCGGCTCCCACCAGGACGCCATCAAGAAGGGCTTCGACGCGATGGAGGCCGAGGCGGCGGCGAAGGGTGTCACCGTCGATGACATCGAGTGGGCCGTGCCGTACCTGCCGATCGACCCGAAGGACGTCGGGCGGTCGTACGAGGCGGTCATCCGCGTCAACTCGCAGTCCGGCAAGGGCGGGCTGGCGTACGTCCTGAAGAACGAGCACAAGCTGGACCTGCCGCGCCGGATGCAGATCGAGTTCTCGAAGATCATCCAGGCGAAGACGGACGCCGAGGGCGGCGAGGTCACGCCGAAGGACATCTGGACGGTCTTCCAGGACGAGTACCTGCCGAACCCCGGGAATCCGTGGGGTCGGATCCAGGTCAAGAACGGCCAGTCGACGACCGACACGGACGGCGTGGACACGCTGCACGTCGAGGCGGAGGTCGACGGCGTCGAGACGACGCTGGTCGGCACGGGCAACGGTCCGATCTCGGCCTTCTTCCATGCGCTGCAGGGCATCGGCATCGATGCGCGGCTGCTGGACTACCAGGAGCACACGATGAGCGAGGGGGCGTCCGCGCAGGCCGCGTCGTACATCGAGGTGGCGATCGAGGACAAGGTTCTGTGGGGGATCGGGATCGATGCGAATACGACTCGGGCGTCGCTGAAGGCGGTTGTCTCCGCGGTGAACCGGGCGGGTCGTTGACGGTTCGCGTCGCGTGGGTGCCGCGATAGGTCGTTGAGCGGCTGACTCGCCGTCGTGGCTTGTCGCGCCCACGCGGCGGAGCCGGAAATTGATACAGCCCCGCGCCCCTTTAGGGCGTTGTCGCGGCCCGGCGTTCACAGGTCCCGTCCGCCGTATCTCGGCGGACGGGACCTCGTTTTCCGGCCAATCCCTGTGCAGGTCACGGGTGGGTCTCGTCCGGGGTGCTGACTCTGGCTCGACAATGTGGCTAACATCACGCGAGCGCGGCGATGTTGCCGTGGGGTTACGGAGGTGCGACGTGCTGCCAGGACGGGGACGAGACGGCCGTGCTGCCAGGCGTGCGCGCATTCTGGGCACCCGTACCTCGTGGAGTGCCGTCGGGGACGGCGAGTTCTTCTGTCCGGGGTGCGGGGGAGACCGGAATTATCAGCGGCTGACCGGGCGTCGCCGGTTCACGATGCTGGGTGTGCCCGTGCTGCCGAGGGGCGAGTCGGGGCCGGTCGTGGAGTGTGCGGCCTGCCAGCGGCACTTCGGCACGGACGTGCTGGATCACCCGACGACCACGCGGTTCTCCGCGATGCTCCGCGACGCCGTGCACACCGTCGCCCTCGCGGTCCTCGCCGCGGGCGGCACCTGCAGTCGTACGTCGCTGGAGGCGGCGGCGACCGAGGTGCGTGCCGCCGGGTTCGACGACTGCACGGAGGACCAGCTGAACGCTCTCGTGGAGGCGCTGGCCGCGGACACCGGCCGGGTCTACGGGGAGCCGTGCGGGGCGGGTCTGGCCATAGAACTGCACGAGGCCCTCGACCCGCTGGCCCCGCACCTCGCCGCGCCGGGCCGGGAGTCGATCCTGCTGCAGGGCGCGCGGATCGCCCTTGCGGACGGGCCGTACACCCCGGCCGAGCGGGATGTGCTCAGCACGGTGGGGGCGGCGCTCACGATCTGCGGGGACGATGTGAGCCGGTTGCTGGCGGCGGCGCGTACGCCGTCGTAGCCGTACTCCCCGGGGAGTAACGCGGCCCACGTGACGCCCCTGGCAGTACCCCTCAACTCGCCCTCACGCGCGACGAATCGCCCTCCTCCCGCCGGGAGTCTGGAGAACGACCCAGACACCCCGACCGGAGGGAGGCCCGTCATATGGGGGCCGCAAAGACATCCGTACGGCGGCGACGTGCCGTGCCCTGGCTGGTGCTCGGGCTGTGGATCGCCGTACTGGCGTTCGCCTCGCCGTTCGCCGCGAAACTCGCCGATGTCCAGCGTGACCGTGCCGTCGACTATCTGCCGGCCAGTGCCGACTCCACCCAGGCCGCCAAGATCGAGGAGCGGCTGCCCGGTGGTGAGGCCACCGAAATGGTCGTCGTCTACCACCGCGACGGCGGACTGACCGCCGCCGACAAGGCCACCGCCGCCGGCCAGATCGACCGGATCGCCGGCGCGCACACCCTGACCGACGAACCGGCCGGAGTGCCGTCCAAGGACGGCACCACCCTGATCTACCCGGTGGCCAGCACCGAGCCCGGCGCGGACGAGAAGGCCCGGGAGAAGATGGTCCTCGACGTACGGGACATCGCGCAGGGCGGCGACGGGCTGAGCGTCGACGTCGGCGGTCCGGAGGCGCTCGACACGGACTCCTCCGAGGTCTACGACTCGCTCGACGGACCGCTGCTCTACACCGCCCTCGCGGTCGTCGCGCTGCTGCTGATCCTCATCTACCGCAGCCCGTTCCTGTGGCTGCTGCCGCTCCTCGTCGCCGGTTTGGCCGACTATCTGTCGATGGGCCTCGCCTACGGGCTCAACCGGTGGTTCGGGACGCCCGTGTCCGGCCAGAGTTCCGGGATCATGACGATCCTCGTGATCGGCGCGGGGACCGACTACGCGTTGCTGCTCGTCGCCCGGTACCGGGAGGAACTGCGGCGCATCGAGCGGCCGTACGACGCCATGGTGGCCGCCCTGCGCGGCTGCGGGCCCGCCGTGCTCGCCTCCTCGGGCACCGTCGCCGCCGGACTGCTGTGCCTGCTCGCCGCCGACCTCAACTCCAGCCGGGGCATGGGACCGCTCGGCGCCCTCGGCGTGCTGTGCGCTCTGGTGGCCATGCTGACCCTGCTGCCCGCGCTGCTGGTGCTGCTGGGCCGGCGGGTGTTCTGGCCGCTGGTGCCGCGCTACGGCAGTACACCCAAGGTCCGCCGGTCGCTGTTCTCCGCGATGGGCAGTTCCGCCGGGCGACGCCCGCTGACCGTGCTCGCCGGTGGCGCCGTCCTGCTCGGGGCGCTCGCGCTGGGCACACTGAACCTGCCCGGCACCATCAAGCAGGAGGACTCCTTCACCAACAAGCCCGAAGCCGTGGCGGCCATGGAGACCCTGGCCAAGGCCTACCCTGAGCAGGGCACGCAACCCATCAGCGTCATCGCGCCCACCGACCGCGCCGACGCCGCCCTGGCCGACATCCGCGACACGGCCGGCGTGGAGAGCGCCGAACGTGATCGCAGCGGCGACGGCTGGACCGAGATCTCCGTACTCGCCGCCGCCCCGCCGGAGTCCCCGGGCGAGACCCGCACCATCAAGGATCTGCGCGACCGGCTCGACGGCTCCTACGTCGGCGGAGTGAGCGCCGAGCAGATCGACCTGAAGGCCACCAATGCGAGCGACACGAAGGTCGTCGTGCCGCTCGTCCTCGCCTCCGTACTGCTGATCCTGATCGCGCTGCTGCGCAGCCTGGTCGCCCCGTTGCTGCTGGTGGCCGCCGTGGTCGCGGTGTGGGGCGCGGCGCTCGGCATCGGCGGGCTGGTCTTCGGGCCGGTGTTCGGCTTCGAGGGCACCGACCCCGGACTCGGGCTGCTGTCCTTCGTGTTCCTCGTCGCCCTCGGCGTCGACTACGGCATCTTCCTGATGCACCGGATGCGGGAGGAGGCGTTGAAGGGCGCCGAGCCCGTGGCGGCCGCCCTCACCGCGCTGCGGACGACGGGCGGGGTCATCGCCTCCGCGGGACTGGTCCTCGCGGCCACCTTCGCGGTGCTCATCAACATGCCGCTCGTCCAACTCGTCGAGCTGGGCTTCGTCATCGCGGTGGGCGTCCTGCTCGACACCTTCCTCGTCCGCACCTACCTGGTCACCAGCGCGAGCGTCGCGCTGCGTCGCAAGGTGTGGTGGCCGGGCCGCCTCTCCCGCGAGCCCGAACCGCCCATGCCGCCGAAGGAACCCGAGCTGGTGACCGTGTCCGCCCACTGACCCGAAAGGCGCCCCTCCCTCCCGGAGGGGCGCCCTCCGCACGGAAGATGACCCTGTGCAGACATCCACCACCACGGCATCTCCCCGCCTCGGCGAGCGGGTCATGGCGGCGATCAACCGCGACCCCCGCACCGCCCCGCACGGCATGCGCAACGACGCGCTGCTGGCCGGGGCGCTCGCCGTCGTCTCCACGGCCCTCGCCCTGCTCGTCGACGACGGGCTGCGGCCCGACGCGCTCGGCTGGAGTCTGCTGCTCGCCGCGCATGTGCCGCTCGTGTGGCGGCGCCGCCACCCCGTGCCGGTGCTGCTCGTGGCGCTGGCCTGCATCGCTCCGTACCACGCCCTCGACAACAACCACACCGCGCCCATCCCGGCGACCATGGTGGTGCTGTACACGATCGCGGCGACCGGCACGGTGCGCCGTACGCTGCTCACCGGCACCACGGTCCTCGGCGTGACGCTGATCATGAACGCCCTCACCAACCCCGACGGGGTGGTGGAGCTCCTGCGGATCTCCGGCTGGGTCGTCGCCGTCCTCTTCATCGGCATCGACGTCCGCTACTACCGCCAGTACGTCGCCGCCATCGTCGAACGCGCCGAACGCGCCGAACGCACCCGCGAGGAGGAAGCCCGCCGCCGCGTCGCCGAGGAGCGCCTCCGGATCGCCCGGGACCTGCACGACCTGCTCGCGCACAGCATCACCCTCATCGGCGTGCAGACCTCCGTCGCCGCGCACGTCCTCGCCGCCGACCCCGAGCGCCTGGACCGGGAGACGGTCGCCAAGGCCCTCGACGACATCGCCGAGACCTGCCGGACGGCGCGCGGCGAGCTGCGTACGACGCTGGAGGTGCTGCGGGAGCACGGCTCGCCCGACGCGCGCGGCCCGCTGCCCGGCCTCGACGGGCTGCCCGACCTGGTGGAGGCCGCCCGGCTCGCGGGCGCGAAGGTCCAGCAGACGGTGGCGATACGGCACGCCCCGCCCGCCGTCGGCGCCGCCGCCTACCGCATCGTCCAGGAGGCGCTCACCAACGCCGTACGGCATGCGGGACCCGAACCGGCCGTCGCCGTCGACCTGCACGAGAAGGACGGCGCCCTGCACCTCGCCGTCACCGACGACGGCACCGGCCCCACCCCCGGGAAGTCACCGGGCTTCGGGCTCGTCGGAATGCGCGAGCGCGCCCGCAGCGTGGGCGGCACACTCGACGCCGGGCCGCGCGACCGGGGCGGCTTCCAGGTGACCGCCGTACTTCCGCTGGGAGGAGCCACGTGACCATCCGCGTCCTGCTCGCCGACGACCAGACCCTCGTCAGGGCCGCGTTCGCCATGCTCGTCGAGTCCGCGCCGGACATGGAGGTCGTGGGACAGGCCGCGACCGGCCGCGAGGCACTGGAACTGGCCCGCACCGAACGCGCCGACCTGGTGGTGATGGACATCCGCATGCCCGACCTGGACGGCATCGAGGCGACACGGCAGATCGCCGCCGAGGAGGACCTGGCCGGCGTCAAGGTCCTCGTCCTCACCACCTACGACACCGACGAGCACATCATCGAGGCGCTGCGGGCCGGCGCCTCCGGGTTCCTCGTGAAGGACACCCGTCCGGCCGAACTGCTCGACGCGATCCGCACGGTGGCGGCAGGGGAGGCGCTGCTGTCGCCGGGGCCGACGGCACGGCTGATCGAGCGACTTCTGCGCAGCCCTTCGGCTCCACCGGCGGCGGGCGGGCCCGAATGCCTGTCCGAACGGGAGCGCGAGGTGCTCACCCTGGTGGCGCGCGGGCTCAACAACACCGAGATCTCCGAGGCATTGGGGCTGAGCCCGCTGACGGCGAAGACGCACGTCAGCCGCATCATGGGGAAGCTGGGGGCGAGGGACCGGGCGCAATTGGTCATCGTGGCGTACGAGTCGGGGATGGTCACACCGGGGACCATGTGACGGACCGCATCCGACGATCCGTCAGGGAGAGGGATGAGACTCCTGATCCGCACCCTCCTCGTCACCGCCGTACTCCTCAGTCCCCTGGCCGCTCCCACGGCCACCGCCTCGGCAGCCGCCTGCACCACCTCACTGCCGTACGTCTCCGGAAAGGGCGGCTACGACACCTACCGCATCCCCGCCACCGTCAGGACCGGTGAGGGCACGATCCTCGCCTTCGCCGAGGGCCGGCGCGACGGCGCCGGCGACACCGGCAACATCGATGTCGTCCTGCGCCGCTCCGGCGACGGCGGCTGCACCTGGGGCCCGCTCCAGGTCGTCGCGGCCGGCGGCGGGAACACCCGGGGCAACCCGGCACCCGTGTACGACCCGCGCGCCCAGGCGGTCATCCTGCTCACCTCCTACAACAGCGGCGATGTGACGGAAAGTCAGATCATGCGCGGCGAGGTCACGCCCCAGCAGAGCCGCCGGGTCTTCGTGCAGCGCAGCTGGGACGACGGCCGCACCTTCACGTCCCCACGCGACATCACCACCCGCGTCAAGCCGAGGAACTGGCGCTGGTACGCGACCGGCCCCGGCCACGCCGTCGCCCTGACCCGCGGCCCGCACGCCGGACGCCTGGTGGTCCCCGCCAACCACTCCACCGCCCCGCCCGCCGGCTCCGCCGACACCGGCCAGGAGCCCAAGTACTACGGCGGCCACGCCCTCTACAGCGACAACGGCGGCCAGACCTGGAACCTGGGCTTCGTCGACGCCACCTACAACGGCTACAACAACGCCAACGAATCCACCGCCACCCAACTCACCGACGGCCGCCTCTACTTCAACTCCCGCGACCACAACGGCACGAGCCCCGGCAACCGGCTCGACAGCTATTCGAGCAGCGGCGCGCGGAAACTGGACCGCCCCTACCGGGTGCAGCCCACCCTCAACGACGTGCCCGTCGTGGAGGCCAGCGTCCTCCAGGTCCAGTCGGGCCCCCTCCTGTTTTCAGGCCCGTCCGTGCCCACCGCCCGGCGGTCCATGGCGATCTGGCGCAGCAAGGACGCCGGAAAGACATTCAAGAAGGTCCGCACCCTGGACGGCCGCCGGGCCGCCTACTCCGACCTGGTCCAGGTGAACCGGAACACGGTCGGGATCCTGTACGAGACGGGGGCGAGCGGGACGTACGAGACGATCGAGTTCCGCCGGCTTCCGGTCAGCGGGCTCTAGACGACCGAAGGGCGCGGCATACCTTCCCGATTGGGCAACTTGCCTGTTCCCGTTGCCCATTGGAAAGAGAACTCTGAGCTATATCTGAGGTGACTCTGCTGTCTTTTGTCGTTATTGGGCAAAAGCTGACACAGGAAAAATCCGCAGGATGTCAATAGCCTCAGAGTTCCACCACGGCCCCAGTGGGCCCGGTGCCCCCATGTCGCCCCACAGAGTGCGTCGTTGGAGCAAAACCATGTCTCACGCTCAATTACCCGGCTCTCCCCCAACCGCTGAGCGCTACCGGGCTCGCCTGCTCCGCCACGCGTACCGGCTCACCTCCGGAGACCGGCACCGTGCCGAGGACATCGTGCAGGAGACGATGTTGCGGGCCTGGCTGGCAGCCGCCGACCTCGACCGTTACGACGAGGACCGCCGGATCGCCTGGCTCTACCGCGTCGCCCGCAATCTGGCGGTCGATGCCCGCCGACGCGACCGGGCCGTCCCGGTCGGCGTGATCCCGGACGACATGGTGCACCGGCCGGACAGCGCAGGCGACCTGGCCGACAGCGTCGCCGACCGTCAGATCGTCCGGCTGGCCCTGGCGGGACTGTCGCCCGAGCATCGCGAGGTGCTGTTCCACATCCACGTGCGCGACCACACCCGGGCGCAGGCCGCGCGGACCATCGGGGTCCCGCAGGGCACCGTCAAGTCGCGCAACCACTATGCCCTGTTGGCGCTACGAGACCAGATCCAGGCGGCATGAGGAACACCGACCCCTTCGTCTTCTTCCGGCAGCACAGCGACACCATCTACCGGGTGCTCGGCATCATGGGGGCGCTGCTGCTGGTCTACCTGCTACTGCGCGTGTGGGCGATGCGCTGGGGCGGCTGGCGCGCGGCCTGGGCGCGGCTGCGCCGTGAAGTGGCCGTCACGCGGTACGCGTTCACCGCGCCCGTGCGGGCCTGGTACCGCCACCGGAGCAGTCTGCGGCTGCTCGTACGGCAGTTGGGCGCCCCCGCGACCTGGCGGGACGCGGAACGAGCCCTGGCCGCGGCCCGGTCGGCCGCCGCGCCGGCCCGGCCGTACGCCGCGCTGGTGGCCTCCGACTCGGTCGCCGTGCTCCTCGCCGGGACCGACCTCCCGCGGCCCGACCCCGACGGGGCGTGGTGGACGGAGCCGGACCAGCCGGAGCGATGGCTCGTGGCCCGCGCGGACCTGCCCTCCGTGACACCGGAGGCGGCCGACGTCCGCCCGATCATCGTCGCCGTCGGTGAGGCGGACCGGTCGGTGGCCTTCCTCGACCTGGCCGTCGGCCCGCCCGTGCTCTCCGTCACCGGGCACGACCGGGCGGCCACGGCCCTGGTCCAGGTGGTCGCCGCGCAGCTCGACGTACGGCTGCCGAGCCCGCTGGTCGTCGTCGCCGAGGGTGTGCACCGGGACTACGCGGGCCCCCCGGTGCGGTCCGCGTACCGGACCGCCCGGGAGACTCCGCCCCGGCTGGGTATCGCGCCCGTGCTGATCGCGGCTGAACTGCCGGACCCGCTGCCGCCGGAGTTCGCCGCGCCGCCCGGGGACGACCCCACAGTCCGGGCCGTGGTCCTGGGCCCCGGCCGGGCCTACGTCCGCTCGCTGCTGACCGACCGGCACGGCAGGGTGGCCGTCGCCGGGACCCCGCTGCTGGCCCGCTGCGGCCCGCTGGGCCGCGCCGTGGCCAAGGTGCTGCCCTCGATCCCGCCCGTCCTGCCGCCCGCCCCGTCCGCCGAAGCCTCGACCGGACTCTCCGGCCGCCACGCGCGCGACCTGTTCGAAGAAGAAGACCAAGGCGCGGTGGAGGCGCCGAAGGTGTCCCGCAGCACGCCCGACGAGTCCGCCACCTCCCTGCACACGACCGGCGAGGCCCCACTCCCCGCCGCCTCCCGCACGGCAGCCCCCCGCCCGAAACCCACCACCCCGGCCCCCGGCACCACGTCCACGCACAGCTGACCCCGCCACCCGCTCGGCCGGCCCCCGCCCGGAGCCGGCCCCGGCCCCGGCATCTCGTCCACGCACAGTTGACCCCGTCCGCTCTGCCGGCCTCCGCCCGGAGCCGGCCCCCCGGCACCACGTCCACGCAAGCTGACCCCTCGCGCACCGGTTGGACCCACGTTGAACCTCATCCTCACCACCGCCGACCCGGCCGGGCGCCGGGTGGACCATCTGTTGGATCTGCCCGAGGGCGCCACGGTCGGCGACCTCGGTGCCGCTCTGGAGGCCGGGCCGCTGTATCTGGGCGACCGGCTGCTCGGCCCCGATCTGCCCATCGGTGCCAGCGGCATCCGTGAGGGGGTCGTGGTCGGCCTGGGCGCCCCCGTGCCGGCCCGCACCGCCGCCCGCGCCTGGGAACCGCCGTCCTGTGACCCGGAGTTGGTGGAGATCCGGCATGTGAGCGGGCCCGGTGCCGGGCGGTCCTGGCGGCTGGGGCCCGGCAGTCACGAAGCCGGCACGGACCGGGGCTGCGCCCTGCGGCTGGACGGCGGGGGCGCGCCCGAGCAGGGCGTGTGGATCACCGTGGGCACGGACGGCACGGTGACCTACCGGCTGCCCGGCGACGCCGACCAGGACCGCTGCGGGCTGCGCAGCCTGACCCCGCCGCCGCCCGTCGACCCGGAGACCGGGACCCCGCTGACCGCCGAGGAACCGGCGGGCCCGCAGGACGGCGGCCCCGGCGGGCACACCCCGCAGCCCGCCCGGCCCGGCCCGGACGGTCTGCCGCAACAGCCCCCGCCACCCCCGGTCGGCTGGCTTCCGCCGCCGGACGACGGCTCGCAGGCCTGGCCCGCCTACGCCGACCTGTCGCTCGGTGACCATCTGCTGCGGCTGAGCCCGCTGTTCGACCCGGACGCGGCCGTGAACCCCTCGGCCGACGGCCTGGCCATCGAGTACAACCGGCCGCCGCGCATCGCCCCGCACCTGGACAGCGAGCAGATCCGGATGCAGGGTCCGCCCGGCGAACGCGGCTCACGGCCGTTCCCTGTGCTGATGATGCTGATGCCGCTGGTCATGGGTCTCGTCCTGATGAGCCTGTTCCGCTCCTTCTACTTCATCATCTTCATCTTCTTCACGCCGATGATGGCGGTCAGCAACTGGATCATGGGCCGCCGTACCGGGCGCAAGCAGCAGGAGGAGGCGCTGCGCATCTACCGGCTGCGCCGCGCCTCCCTGGAGCTGGAGATGCGCGACGCGACCGTGGCGGAACGGCAGTTGCGCAACATCACCTTCCCCGACCCGGCCACCGTCCTGCTCACCGCCACCGGCCCCGGCAGCCTGCTGTGGCAGCGCCGCCGCCGCGACCCCGACCACCTCACCCTGAGGCTCGGCACGGTCACCCGCCCGTCCCTCAAGCGCATCGACGACCAGGCCCGCGAGTCCAACCACCGCCAGGTGCACTGGCGCCTGGCCGACGTGCCGTTCGGCGTCGAACTGGCCGACTTCGGCGTCGTGGGCCTGTCCGGTGCCGGCGAGACCCCTCGTACGGTGGCCTGCTGGGCCGTCGCGCAGGCCGCGGTCCTGCACAGTCCCCGGGACCTGCGGATCGTCGTCCTCACCGACGACGCGCACGCGGACGCCTGGAACTGGGTGCGCTGGCTGCCACACCTGCGGCCCGACCGCCGCGGCTCGGTCATCGCGCTCGGCAACGACCCGGAGAGCACGGCCCACCGCGTCAGCGAACTGATCGCCGACATCCAGGCGAGGACGTCCGCCGCCGGCTCCGCGCTGGGCCACACCCTGCTGCGCGAACCGGATGTGCTGGTCGTCCTCGACGGTGCCCGTCGGCTGCGGGACGTGCCCGGCGTCGTCCAGCTGCTGACCGGGGGACCCGGTGTGCGGATCTTCAGTCTGTGCGTGGACGAACGCGAACGGCTGCTGCCCGAGGAGTGCACCGCCGTCATCACGACGGAGGGCAACCGGCTGACCGTACGGGCGTCCGGGGTGCCCTCCGTGGAGGACATCCGGGCCGACCTGGTCGGCGCCGACTGGTGCGAGGAGGTCGCCCGCGCTCTCGCGCCCGTGCGGGACGTCACGGTCGACAGCGACTCCGGGCTGCCCTCCGACGTACGACTGCTGCCGCTGCTCGGCCAGGAACCGCCCGACCCGGCCGCGATAGTGGCGAGCTGGGCCCGTCGGCCCGCCTCCACCGCGTTCACGCTCGGCGCCGGATACGAGGGCGAGCTCCGCCTCGACCTGGTCAGGGACGGGCCGCACGGGCTGATCGGCGGCACCACCGGCTCCGGCAAGTCCGAGCTGCTGCAGACCATGATCGCCTCACTGGCCGCCGTCAACCGGCCCGACGAACTGGCCTTCGTACTGGTCGACTACAAGGGCGGCAGCGCCTTCCGCGAGTGCGCCGAACTCCCGCACACCCTCGGCATGATCACCGACCTGGACGGTCATCTGGTGCAGCGGGCCCTGGCCTCGCTCGACGCCGAACTGCGCCGCCGCGAACGCGTGCTGGCCGACGTCGAGGCCAAGGACCATCCCGAGTACCGGGCCAAACGGGCCCGCGACCCGAAGCTGCCCGCGCTGCCCCGCCTGCTCCTGGTCATCGACGAATTCGCCACCCTCGTACGGGAGTTGCCCGAGTTCGTGCCGGGCCTGATCAGCCTCGCCCAGCGCGGCCGCTCGCTCGGCCTGCACCTCGTCCTGGCCACCCAGCGGCCCGGTGGCTCGGTCAGCAACGAGATCAAGGCCAACACCAACCTCCGGATCGCCCTGCGGGTGACCGACCGCTCCGAGAGCCAGGACATCATCAACGCCCCGGAAGCGGCCAGCATCTCGCCCTCCACCCCGGGCCGTGCCCTCATCCGGCGCGGCGCCGGCGCCCCCACCCCGTTCCAGACGGCCTGGGTCGGCGCCGAGCGCGCCGGCGCCGCCACGCCCGAATCGGTGACGCCCTCCCGTCCGGTCCGAGGGGTCGAGCTGACCTGGAACCGGCTGGGCCGCCCCGCCGACCTGGCCGCGGAGGACGAGCACGAAACCTTCGAGTACCGCACCGGCGGCGAGGAACCCGTCACCGACCTGAGCGCCCTGGTCGAGGCCGTCGGCCGGGCCGCCGAACTCCTCGACGACTACAAGCCGCAGCGCAGCCCCTGGCTGCCCCCGCTGGCCGAGACCGTCCCCATGGAATCCCTGCCGCCCTGCCCGCCGCCCGAACCCGGTGGGCTGCCGCTGGTGCCGTACGCCCTCATGGACGTCCCGCAGCTCCAGCAACAACGGCTCGGCACGATCGACTTCGCGAGCTTCGGCCACCTCTACGTCATCGGCTCGCCCCGCTCCGGGCGCACCCAGGTCCTACGGACCGTCGCGGGCTCCGCCGCCCTCGTCATCCCCAGCTCCGACCTGCACATCTACGGCATCGACGCAGCCGGCGGCGGTCTCGCCGCCCTGGAGTCCCTGCCGCACTGCGGAGCGGTCGTCTCGCGGCACGACACGGAACGCCTGGAGCGGCTGATCTCCCGCCTGACCGCGGAGTTGACGGCCCGTCAGCGTCTGATCTCGCAGCACGGCGCCCCCGGCATCGGCGAACTGCGCGCCAAACTCCCCAAAGACCGCCGTCCGGCCCGACTGCTGCTGCTCATCGACGGCTGGGACGCGCTCAGCGCGATGCTCGACGACTACGACGGCGGTCGGCTGTACTCCGAGGTCGTACGGCTGCTGAGGGAGGGCGCTGCGGCCGGCATCCACGTCATCGCCACCTCCGAGCGCATCCTGCTGGGCGGCCGCCTCGCCGCCCACAACGACAGCCGGTTCCTGCTCAAGCAGGCCGACCTCAGCGACTACAACATCGCCGGCATGGGCCGTGGCAAGGTTCCCGCGCACATCCCGCCCGGCCGCGGCTGGCACGCCCCCAGCGGCGTCGAGGCCCAGATCGCCCTGCTGCCCGCCGAGGACGGCGCCGACCAGGGCGAGGCGCTGGCCGAGATCGGCCGTCGCACCACCGCGCGCGACTCCGCGATCCCGGTCGTCCGCCGTCCCTTCCGCATCGAGGAACTCCCTTCCCTGATCGGCTTCCAGGAGGCGGTGGACCGCGTCCCGGAGTCCCGGCGCCGTCCGCTGTGGGCCCTGGTGGGCATCGGCGGCGACACCGCCGAGCCCCTCGGCTTCGACTTCGCGGCCGGCGGCGGCTCCTTCGTGGTCGCCGGGCCCCCGCGCTCGGGACGTAGCACGACGCTCGCCTCCATGTGCGTGTCCCTGCTGATGGGCGGCACGGCACTCGTCGTCCTGGCGCCGCGCGACTCGCAGCTGCGGCAGCTCGCCGCGCACGATCTCGCCCAGGTCATCACCGACCACGACCCCTCGGCGGACGCGGTCACCCAGGCCCTGCGCGCGGTCTCCGGGAAGCCGGTGGTCGTCGTCGTGGACGACGCGGACCTGCTCCTGGCGTGCGGGGCCGACAAGGTGCTCCGGCAGGTCGCCACTTCGGGGCGCGACCGACAGCAGGGCCTGCTGCTCGCCGGACTGCCCGAGTCGATGAGTTCCCTCGGCTGGGTCGGTATGGCCCGCCGTTCGCGGCGCGGCATCCTGCTCGGGCCGAAGTCGATCGGGGAGGGCGACCTCATCGGGGTGCGGATCTCCTCCGAGCAGGTCCGCACACCGCTGGCCCCCGGCCGCGGCTGGACGGCGAGCGAGGCGGGCGCCCCGATCGCGGTCCAGGTGCCGCTCACGGTGCTGGACGGCTGAGAAGGCAGTACAAAAAGGCAGTACAGAAGGGGGGTGGGGCCGCCGGACAGCGGCCCCACCCCCCTTCTACCGGTTCAGGCGTTCGACTCGCTCTGGGCCTTGATGACCTCGTTGGCGATGTCCTGGTCGGACTGGGCGATCGACTCGCCGATGTCCTGGAAGCTCTTGCCGTACTCCCCGATGTTGCTGGCCGAGGACTTCATCTGCTTGCTGAAGGCGTCGTACGCGTCCTTGAGCGCGGGGCTGGCCTTCTCGAAGACCAGGCCGTCCTGGAGCAGACCGCTCACCGTGGTCTCCAGGTCGGTCAGTTCGTTGGAGATGTCCGTGAGCTTGTTGCCCATGGCCGTGGCGGCCCGGGCGATCTCGTCGTAATCGAAAAGGACATCGGGACTTCCTGCTGCCATCGTGATCTCCTGAGGGGTGTCCGACTGCTCGGGCTACTGACCGCTGCTGTTGACCTTCTCGGCGATGTCGTGGTCCATCCCCTTCACCGACTCCATGATCTTGCGGAACTGCTCCGCGTACCCCTTGATGCTGTCGGTGGCCTCCTTCAGCGAGGTGGTGAACTTCTCGTACTGGACCTGGAGGGCGGGGCTGGACTCGGTGAGGATCAGGGCCGTGTCCAGGAGGGTGTCCACTTCCAGCTTGGCCTCGTCCATGCGCGGGACCAGGGTCTGGTCGACGCTCGTGTCCAGCAGGCCGGCGACACGTTCGATCTCGGCGTAGGAGAGGCTGATGTTGGCTGCCATGGGGAGGGGTCCTTTCCCGGTCTCTACTCTTCGTCGTCTTCGGGGGTCACCCATTCCGCGTCCGGGCCGGAGCGGGTGGAGACGGTGACCTTGCCGTCCTGATCGGTGCTCGTCATGGTTCCCGAGCCGTCGTCGCTGATCGCGAAGACGCTGGTGGTCTTCGAACCGTCCGCGTAGGTGGTGACCATGGTGTAGTCGCGGGCGTCGAAGGCGTCCTTGGTGCCGTTGCCCTCCGGATCGATGATCTTCGGGGCGGAGTCGTACGTGGTGACCGACGTGTAGGACTGGCCGTCGGGGGTGGTGATCGTCGACGTCTCCTTCATGACGTCGTGCTGGTCGTTCAGCTCGACCTTGACCTCGACCGTCCCGTGCTCGTCCTCGTAGGTGTACTCGGTCGGCGGGTCGGCGGAGGGCTTCTCCGGCGCGGGGCCCGGCGGATCGGGGGCGTCCTCGTCGTTCTGCCAGGTCTCGCACCAGGACGGGGCGCCGTCCGCCCGGCAGACCTCACCGATGTCGGCGTCCGGGTGCTGGTCGAAGTACTCGCCGGCGCCGATCTTGTCGAGGTAGGCGTCCCAGGCGGTCTTGTCCTCCTGCCAGGCCTCGTAAGCCGCCGTGTCGTTCTTCCATTCGTCGAGGCCGATGCTGGAGCCCATCAGCCCCGCCGCGCTGGAGAGTTGGGCGTCGGCGTCGAAGAAGGTGTTGGCGACGGAGCTGAAGACGTCGGCCAGTTGGCCGAGCCCGTCCTTGGCCTGCTTCGTACGGGAGCTGGAGCGGCGGTAGAAGAGGTTGAACGCGGAGGAGAGACCGGAGTCGCCGAAGACCGCCCGGCGCTCGCTGGAGGTGTCCTCGCCCACCTCCTTGAACGCCCCGGTCGCGCCGCCCGAGTCGGCCTGGTCGGCCAGGTCGTGCATCTTCTTCTGGACCGTGTGCAGGGCCGAGTAGTCGATGGAGAAGTCCGCCACCCGTCGTACCTCCTGGTGTCCCGTCCGCCTCTTCCGCCCCCTCCACGCACCAGGACCCCGGAAAGGTTCAACAGACACTGTTTTCCCGTGCGTTGAACCATCTCGGGGTCCCGGTGCGTGGACGGGACAGACGACGGCCCGTACGTACGTCCCAACGTCACGTCCGGGTGCGTCCCGACGCACGTCCCGCAAGCAGAAGGAGGCGCCCCCGATGGCTCGTCCCGCCGACTGGAGCGCGCTCGGCCTCGGCAGTGACCCCACCCCGGGCGACGCCGCCCGGATCGACGAGATCATCACCTCGCAGGGCGAACTGGTCACTCTGGCGGACACCATCGACACCGGACTGACGGAGATCAAGAACACCACGGACGGGGCCTTCGTCGGCGAGACGGCGGACGCGCTGCGCAAGGTGATCGACGGCGATCTGCGCAACTACGTCTCCACGTTCCGGCAGGCCCACCAGGACGCCCAGGCCGCGCTGCGGACCTACGTCGGTGTGATGCGCGCCCAGCAGGAGCGGGCCGACGCCGCCCTGACCGCGGCGGCCGGGCTGGCCGAGGACGACGACGAGGGACGCGAGGGCCACAAGTCCACCGCCGAGGACGCGGGGAGCATCCTGTCGGACGCCGCCGAGACGGCGGCGTCCGCGCTGACCACGGCGGCGGAGAGCATCGCCTCGCCGATCGACGAGTGCGAGGAGTTCTGGAAGGCGCTGGGCTGGCTGGCGCTGATCCTCATCATCCCCGCGATCATCGTCGGCGGTCCGCTGGCCCTGTTCGCCATCGGGCTCAACGTGGCGCTGCTGATCAAGACGGCGGTGGACTTCTCCCAGGGCAAGGCGAGCGTCACCGAACTGGTGCTCTCCATCCTGGGCGTCATCGCGCCCACCACCAAGGGCATCAACGTCGGCGCGGTGTTCAAGGGGCTGAAGGGGGCCGGTGTCTCCGCCTTCCAGGGCGGCAAGACCCTGTTCCTGGGCGGGCCCAACGCGTTCGGGCTGCTCGGCCGGCTGACCCTCGGCATCGACGACACCTTCCGGGCCACCGGAGTCTGGCTGAACGGTCTGCGTGGCATCAACGGGATGAAGTTCACGCCCGGTCTGGCCTTCATGCCGGGACTCAAGGGCTTCACCCTGGGCGGGGTCGGCCTCGGCAAGGGCTTCTCAGTCCTCCCGGCGGCCACCGAGCTGACCGTCATCAACCTGCTGGGCGCGAAGAGCTTCTTCGCGGTGCGCAGCGTGATCAGCGGCCTGGGTGGCATCGGGAGGCTGGGCAGTTCGCTGGGCCACTCGATGCTGAACGGCGTGCGCGGGCTCAACGGGCTGCGGTTCTTCCTGCCGGTCGCCGCCGACGAGATGGGCAACGGCCTGCTCTTCGCGCTCAGGATCGGCGTCATCGACCGGGGTGTCTTCGGCATGTACCGGTACGGGGCCTTCGCCGGGGGCCAGTTCCTCGGCGCGTCCAGCAAGATCAGCGGGGCCGCGGCGTCGGGGCTCACGCTGCTGCGGCCCGGGGCCGACCTGGGCGGACTGTCGCACGTCAACCTGACCGGCTTCACTCCCACCCCGGCCGGCGGACTCGGCTCGGGGCTGACGAAGCTGCCGCCGCTGGACCTGTCGCCCTCGATCGGCAACGTCAACCTCACCGGCGGACTGAGCGGGCTCGGCGGGTCCTTCAACGCGCCCGTCCCCGCCATCGGCGCCCGCATCACCGACCTGCCGGCCGTTTCCGGACTCAGCGGTGTGCACATTCCCCCACTGGGCGGGCTCGGCGGCGTCAACGTGCCCCAGCTGAGCGGGCTCGGCAACATGAACATGCCGCAGCTGGGCCAGATCAGCCAGGTCGGGGCGGTCGGCACGGGCGCCTTCCGGGGCGCCGACATCGCGGTGGGGGACATCGCGGCGGTCGGCGCCGCCCGGATCGACGTACCGAGTCTCAGTTCGGTGGCGTCCGGTCCGACCGCGGTGCGGGTGGACATGCCCTCGGTGGACGCGCGGGTCACCGACATCCCCTCGGCGCACGGCGTCGGTTCCGTGCAGACACCGTCCGTCGGCCAGGTCGACGTCCCGGCCGTCGCCCAGGTCAACGTGCCCACGACGGGCCTCGGGCAGGTCAACGTGCCCACGGTGACCATGGGAGCCTCGCCGGACGTCGCCGCGGTGGGCGCGCACCAGGTCAACGTGCCGAGCCCCGGGGCGCTGGCGAACGGCCCCACGACGACGCGGCTGGACGCCCCGGGGATGGCCGCCCGGATCACCGACATCCCCTCGGTCAACGGCGTCGGCTCGACCCTGGGCCGGGTCGACGTCCCGTCGGTCGGCACCATGAACGCACCGTCCGTCGGCCGCGTGGACGTCCCGTCGGTCACGAGCGTGAACGTGAACCTGTCGACGGTGGGGCGGGTGGATGTGCCGGCGGCGGGTGGTGTGGGTGTGGCGCCGGTGGGTCGGGTGGATGTGCCGGCGGCGGGTGGTGTGGGTGTGGCGCCGGTGGGGCGGGTGGATGTGCCGGCGGCGGGTGGTGTGGGTGTGGCGCCGGTGGGGCGGGTGGATGTGCCGGCGGCGGGTGGTGTGGGTGTGGCGCCGGTGGGTCGGGTGGATGTGCCGGCCGCGGGTGGTGTGGGTGTGGCGCCGGTGGGGCGGGTGGACGTCGCGGCCACGGGAACTGCGAACGTGTCGTCCGTGGGGCGCGTTGACGTACCGGCCGCCGGGAGCGTCAACGTGCCGTCCGTGGGCCGCGTCGACCTCCCCGTCACCGGCAACGCGGGCGGACCGACAGGGGTCGCGTCGGACGTCCCGGCCGGGGCCGCCCACGTCGACGCACCGCCCGCATCCGCTCTCGGTCGGGTGGACGTACCCGTCAGCGGTACGCCCGCGGTGAACCCGGCGCCGGCGAACGCGCTGACCGCGCCCCCGGCACCGGGCGGGGTCCAGCACACCCCCACGGGCGGGCTCGACGGCAGCCCGGCCTCGCACGTACCACCGCCCGGCACCGGGGGACCGGCCAAGAACGGCGGCCTGGGCCTGCCCGGCAACGACAGCCTCCTCGCCGACCTGCCCCAGCTCGGCCGCGTCGACCTGGCCGCGTTCCGTGACCAGCACCGCACCATCCGCGTCTTCATGCAGAACGACCAGGCGCTGGACCTCCAGCACACCTTCACCAACATCCCCGGGCTGCCCCACGTCCGGGTCGAAGTCACCCCGACGGCCACCCAGCCGCGGGTCGATCCCCCCACTCCGGGAGTCCGGGCGACCTACGAGACACCGCAGGGCGGAGGCAACCAGTTCCTGCGGGTGGAGCAGGACCTAGGCGACGGCTCGGTCCGCCGGACCGACTACCACCTGAGCGCCGCCCTGAACCACCAGCAGATCGGCACCCAGGTCGTCCGCGGCATCGAGCTCCAGACCCTCCCCAGTCAGGCCCCGCCGCCGCACATCACCACGGCCGGACCCTCCGGAACCAACACCGCACCCGCCCACGCCGTCAACGTGCCCGGCCTGAACGGCGTCCGCGTCGACATCACGCCCGGCTCCCGGCCGAACATCGTCAACCCGAACGGCGTCCAGGGACTGCGCGCGGAACAGACCGGCCAGGGCAACGTCGTCCGTATCGAGCACGTCAACGGCGGCGAGACCCGCCACTGGGACTTCGACGTGGACACCCACGGCACCCGTCTGGTCGGCGCCGAGCACCAGATCACCCTGCGGGGCGGCCACTTCGGCGGTACGACGGTCGGCATCGACGTACTGCCGGGCGGCACAGGCGCGATACGGCACCTCGACGCGGCCGGGGCAGTCCAGCCGGGCGGCATCACGCATGTCGGCGGCGAGTACCGTGTCCCCGGGCCGGGCAACCGTACGGTCGTCTACGACGCGAACTTCGCGCACGCGTATGACGAACTCGCGTTGAGCGGTGGCGCGTTGAACGGCGGGGTGCTGCGGATCGATGCCAACGGCACGGTCGGCGTGGTCGGTCGTCCCGGCGTGAACGTCACGGTCCTGCCGGGCAACGGTGGTTTCCATGTGGGTGAGGCGAACGGCAACTGGCTGCGGGTGTATGGGGCCGACGGCGGTTATGTGCACCGGGTTCTGCCGGTGCCGGGCGGCAACATGGTCCGTTTCCCGGAGGGGACGCGTGCTACTCATGATCTGATCGACGCGGGCGGCACCCCGGTGCCGGGTGCCCGAGTGGAGCCGCAAACGACCGGTTTCCGGATCGAGAACGGTGTCGGTCAGCCGCACCTCGTGGTCAACGACCTGGGCGTTCAGACACACACGGCCCGCCCCCTGAACGGCGGCGCTGCAAACGGCGAGTTCGTCCACACGCCCGTCGCGGGCCAGCCCGGCGGGATCATCCGTACCGACGCGGCGGGGGCACCCCAGGGCGGCATCACCCACGTCGGCGGCGAGTACCGCGTCCCCGGGCCGGGCAACCGCACGGTCGTCTACGACGCCAACTTCACGCACGCGTACGACGAACTCCCGCTGACCGGTGGCGCGTTGAACGGCGGGGTGCTGCGCATCGACCCCAACGGCACGGTCGGCGTGACCGGTCAGCCCGGCGTCAACGTCACGGTCCTGCCGGGCAACGGTGGTTTCCATGTGGGTGAGGCGAACGGCAACTGGCTGCGGGTGTATGGGGCCGACGGCGGTTATGTGCACCGGGTTCTGCCGGTGCCGGGCGGCAACATGGTCCGTTCGCCGGAGGGGACCCGTGCGACTCACGATCTGATCGACGCGGGCGGCAACCCGGTGCCGGTTGCCCGGGTGGAGACACAACCGGTCGGCTTCCGTATCGAGAACGGCCCCAACCAGCCGCACCTCGTGGTCAACGACCTGGGTGTTCAGACACACACGGCCCGCCCCCTGAACGGCGGCGCTGCGAACGGCGAGTTCGTCCACACGCCCGTCGCGGGCCGGCCCGGCGGCATCATCCGCACGGACGTGGCCGGGGCACCCCAGCCGGGCGGCATCACCCACGTCGGCGGTGAGTACCGCGTCCCTGGCGCCAACAACCGCACGGTCACCTACGACGCCAACTACCAGCACATGTACGACGAACTCCCGCTGAACGGGGGCGCGTTGAACGGCGGAGTGCTACGCATCGACCCCGCCGGCACGGTCCGTCTGAACGGTCACCCGACCGCCACCGCCGTCCCCCAGCCGGGCGACGGCAACGGCTTCCGCGTCCTCCGCGGCAACGACCATGTCGCCGTGGACGTCAGGGGCAACCACACCGCCGATGTCCGGGAGCTGTCCGGCGGCACCGCCCCGCACGCGAACGGCGAGTTCGTCCACACGCCGGTCAACGGACCGGCCGTGCTCAAGCAGGGCGACGGCTCCG
The DNA here is from genome assembly GCF_036014015.1 of Streptomyces sp. NBC_00457. Lineage (NCBI taxonomy): Bacteria > Bacillati > Actinomycetota > Actinomycetes > Kitasatosporales > Streptomycetaceae > Streptomyces > Streptomyces sp. NBC_00457. Next base: position 7,243,611 of record NZ_CP107905.1, read on the forward strand.
CCATCCCGAACTCCCATGTCACCGTCCGCGCCGACGGCAGTTTCCTCGTCGAACAGCCGACCGCCCTCCGCGTCCACGGGGCGGCGGACGGCCGCGTCGACATCGACACCGTCCGGCTCCAGGACGCGGCCGGTGTGCCGGTCGGCCAGAACGTCCGCGTCCACCCCGGCGGGGCCCTGGAGCTGGTGGACAACAACCTGGCCGAGATACCGAACATCAAGGTCACCGCGCGGCCCGGCGGCGGACACCGGGTGGAGCAGGCGGACGGCGGCTTCCGGCTCTACGGCAACAACGGCAGGCTCGACCACTCGGTGACCGACACCGGCCAGGGCGGCGTCTTCCGCGTGGACGACGGGAACGGCACGCACCTGTACGACACCGTCCGGCTCGGCGACGGCATCGGCACCCGGTTCCTGCGCACCGACCTGAACCAGCTCCGCGTCCTGGACGCCCACCTGACCCCGACACCCGGCAACGTCACCCGCGAGCCGAACGGCCAGTACCGGGTCGACGGCGTCGGCGCCTCGCACCAGGGCGAGTTCAAGCGGTACGACGCCGACGGCCGGCTCGACTTCCAGCGGATCAACGTCATCCACCAGGGCCGGATCAAGCCCGACCAGCACATCGAGGTGACCTACCCGAACCCGAACGCGGCCCCGGCCGGCGCCAAGCCGACCTGGCAGCGGATCCACCTGGACGCGGCCGGCAACCCGGTGCCACCGGCCGGGAACCGGCCCTGGTACGACGGCGGGACGGTCGACCTCAAGGGCATCGACCACGGCCGGGTCCGGCTGCTCGGCCACTCCGGCACCGAGGTGTTCGAGCGCCGCCCGCTGCCGTTCGGCAACGGCGGCTCCATCGACGCCTTCCACTCCGCCGCCGGGGTCGGCGCGTTCGGCCGCTTCAACCAGCGCGGTGTGTGGACCGAGTTCGACGGGGCCGGCGCGGCGGTCCGCTACGGCACCCGGCACTGGGGCGAGAGCGGCCGCAGCTACTTCGACGTCACCACGGTCCGGGGCGTCGACACCCGCGTCCGCCATTTCCAGCAGAACCCGGACGGCGGCCATGTGCTGGCGAGCCTGGACCGTTCGGTCTGGACGCAGAGCGCGGGCCGCGGCACCTGGCACCGCTTCGACGCGGACTACAACCACCTCGCGGAGGGTGCCAGGAAGTGGGGTCCGGGTCGGGGCTGGACGGACACCATGGCCCACCCGAAGACCGGCGTGGACACCGTGGTCCACGAGAAGTTCGGCCGCTTCACCCCGAGTCCGCACGACGTACGCCGCTACTTCCAGGTGGAGATGGGCGCGGACGGCATCCCCAAGCGGGACTGGATGTCCCACTCGCCGCACGGCAAGGAGAACGGCCGTGGCGTGACGCTGAGCAACGGCGACTTCCTGGAGACCCGCCGGATCGCCGAGCAGCGCCCGCCGTTCTTCGCACGCTGGGCGATGAGCGGGGACTATCGGGCCACCAGCCTGGCCGACGCGAGTTGGCTGCGCTTCGACGGCAAGTACCAGATCCACGAGTGGAAGCTCACGCCCGCGTCCGGCGGACTGCCGGAGCGCGGTGTGCGGTTCGTCAGCATGAGCGGTGTCACGACGGACATCGCGAGGAACGGACAGGTCGTCCGGGTGACCGGCAAGACGCCGAGCGGCAACGAACTCACCGTCGGCGACGTCCCGCTGCCGAACGGTGTCAACCGGCAGGCCAACTACCTGCCCTGGTCCGAGGGCGCGGGCAAGCTCGACGGCCACCGCACGTACGTGGCCGCCGACTTCCACGTGCCGCCGGGCCACCAGCGAGGCGACATCCTCTTCCAGGACCGCTTCACCCCCAACCGGGCCGACGGCGACTGGTACTCGCCCGACCCGAACAAGCAGTGGGAGGTCGCCCGCACCGGCCTCAAGGACGGCACGGTGATCGAGTACCGGCCCGCCCCCGCCGTCCGCCCGGACGGCCAGGCCGGCAACGGCGACATCGCCTTCCGGCAGAACATCCACGCGGGCACCGGCGACTGGACGAAGTACGACCCGCACGGCATGGTCGTCGGCCGCAAGGACACCTGGCCCGACCCGGCCGGCGGCGGCAACAACACCATCACGATCACCGCCACGGGCCCGGCGGGCGCCAAGACCCTGGAATGGCACGGCCCGAACGGCACCCACGGCATCCGGCAGACGCAGCACCAGCGGGGCATGGAGACCTGGGCCTGGGACAAGGAGTCGTTCCAGGACTTCGACGGGGGAAGGCTGATCCGCGAGCACCGGCTGCTCGGGGACGGCACCACCGTCGACGCCTGGCGTGTCAGCCGCGACCCGAACACCGGCGCCGAGACCTGGCAGTGGAACAAGATCGACCGGCACGGCAACGTCATGGACTTCGGCGGCGGCGCCCCGCACCGGGTGCGGAACTGGATCGACTCGAACGGCAACGTGCTCCCCGGCTGGCGGCCCGACGCCCGCTGGCAGGACCAGGTGGCCACTCCGGACCCGAACAACCCGGCCACCATCAACACCGTGACCGTGCAGGAGATCCCGGCCCGCCCGGCCACCGGACCGATCCACAGCTGGGCCACCGACGCGCCGTTCCGGGTGCGCGAGTACGTGCCGGACGTCGGCGGCACCTTCAACTCCAACGTGTGGAAGGAGTTCGACAACGGGATCGACATCCGCCGCAAGACCGATCTCGGCGACGGCACCTTCCTGGAGAGCGAGGAGTGGCACAAGCAGTGGCGGCGCTACGGCGGCCCGACCGGCACGACACTCCTGGAGCAGCGCGCCATCTCCGGATACATCTGGAGCAGCGACACCTTCGGCCGGACCACGCTCATCGGCCGTGAGACCAACTTCATCGGCGCGCTGGGCGAGTACCGCGGCTTCAGCCGGATGTGGCGCGAGCCCAACCGCTGGGACTTCGGCCGCAGCGTCGGCGGCGAGTCCGTGTACACCCCGTTCGCCGGGAAGGCCGCCCAGATGCTGGCCGTCGAGATGGGCCAGGAGTGGCTGCTCGACTTCAGCATGAACCTGGTCGTCTACGGCATCGTCGCGGCCGCCACCGGCAGCGAGTTCGGCTGGAACGACGTCGCCAAGGCGGCCTTCGGCGCGACCGTCAGCGCGGGCGTCAAGGGCACCCTCTCGGCCGGCCACCTCGCCACCTTCCGGGGCGGTCCCTGGAAGACCGGCCTCGGCCAGATGGACATGGGCCAGCCCTACTCCCGGCGCCCCAACGACGACAGCTGGCAGAGCGAGTTCGCGGGCAACGAGAAGGTCACCCGCTGGCGCGCGGGCACGTACGACTTCGGCCTCGGCATCTTCGGCGGTGCCCTCTCCGGCTTCATCGGCGGCAGCGCGAGCGCGGCGATCTTCGGCGTGAAGGACAAGGACGGCAACACCGTCCACCTCTACGGCACCGACGCGCTGCTGGTGGGCGCGGCCGGCGCGGCGGCCGGCGTGATCGGCGGCGTCACCACCGGCCTCGCCAAGACGATCATCACCCAGAACATCGCCGGCCGCTGGTACCACCGCCAGGGCTTCTTCGACATCTTCGTGGCGGCGGGCATGGGCAAGCTGGCCGACAAGATCTTCGCCAACATGTACTTGACGGGCGCGATCCGCGACTCGGTCGTCGGGGACGTCTCAAACAGCGGGGGCGGCGCATGACGGACCGGACCATCAGGGTCGCGCCCAAGGGCCGGGGCACGCACCGCAGCATCGCCTCGGCGCTCGCCGCCGCGCCCGCGGGCGCGGTCGTCACCGTCGCGCCCGGCGAGTACGAGGAGACCCTGCGGCTCGACCGGCGTGTCACGCTGGAGCCGGAGTACGGCCCCGGCTCGGTCGTCCTGCGGGCCCCCGCGGGCATCGCCCTCACCGTCACCGCCCCGGAGTGCCTGCTGACCGGCCTGGTGCTGCGCGGCGCCGACCCCGTGGAGGCGCTGATCCGGGTCGAGGACGCCGCCGGGCTCAGCCTGGAGGACTGCCGGCTCGGCCACGGCCGCATCGAGGTGCTCGGCTCCCCGGACGGCTCCGGAGCCGTCGCCAACGCCGCCCTGGACCTGGACAGCGACCTCGCCGCCGAGCTGGCGGACCCGCTGGGAGGCGGAGTCCTGGTGCTGCGCGGGACCCGGCTCAGCGGCGCCCAGCACACCGCGCTGCACCTCGCCGGGGACGCACGCGCCCGCGTCGAGGACACGGTGATCGAGTCGGTCGACGGCATCGGCGCCGTACTGTCCGGCACGGCCGTGCTGCTCGCCGAGCGGCTGCGGATCCAGGCGAACTCCGGATCCGCGGTGCGGGTGCGCGGCGGTTCACGGCTGCTGGTGCGCGACGCGCGCCTGGTGGGCGCCGGACGCAACGGCGTCCTCGTCCAGGACACCGCCGAGGCGCTGCTGGACGGGTGCCGGATCGAGGGCGTGGCCCGCTCCGGTGTCCAGGTCTCGCACGAGGCCCGGGCCGAGCTGACCGACTGCCGGATCACCGGGGCGGGCGGCCACGGCCTGGAGGCCGGCGACGCGTCCCGGCTGACGGTACGCGGCTGCCATGTGCTGGACCCGGCGGGCCACGGACTGCTCGCGGCCGGGGGTACGACGGTGACGCTGACCGACTCGCTGTTCGCCCGCACCGGCGGCTCGGCCCTGCACCTGGACGAGCGGGCGGTCGCGGTGGTGACCGGCTGCCGGGTGTCCGGCAGCGGGGAGCACGCCCTGGTGGCCGCCGGGACCACGCAGGCCGAGGTCACCCGGACCACGCTGGCCGGGGCGCGGGCGTGCGGAGCGCAGGTGGACGGCGAGGCACAGGTGGTGCTGGCCGCCGTACGCGTGGAGGACGGCGAGACGGGCGTACGGGTGCGCTCCGGCCGTCAGTCGCAGCTCCTGGACTGCTCGGTGACCGGCCAGCGGCGGGGCGGTGTCGAGCTGGCGGCCGACGCGGTCGCCGTGCTGCGCGGCACCCGGATCGCCGAGGTGGGCGGCGCGGGCGTGACCGTCGACACCGGGGCCCGGCTGGTCATGGAGGGCGGCTCAGTCTCCGGGTCGGGGGCCGGCGGCCTGGTCCTGGGGCGGAAGGCACAGGCCGAGGTGCGGGGCGTACGGATCGAGGGCACCGGCAAGAACGGCATCCTCGTCGGCGAGGAGTCCGGCGGCACCTTCGACCACTGCGATGTGTCGGCCACCGCGTTCCCCGCGCTGCACATGGCCCGGGGCGCCACCCCGCGATTCCGGGGCTGCCGGGTCTTCGACTGCGGTCACGACGCGCAACTCGCCGAGGGCGCCGAGCCGGAGTTCGAGGACTGCGCCGCGATCCGGGTCGGCACGGCCCTGCTCCCGACGCTCTCGGACCTGCCGACGGCCCCCGCCACACCCCGCACACCCGCGGGAACCCCGGCCACCCCCGCCGGGCCGGCGACCGGCACCCCCGGCCTGGCCCAGCACGGCGAGCCCGAACCCGAGCCGGAGACCCTGGAGGACCTGCTCGCCGAGCTGAACGAACTCGTCGGCCTGGACGGCGTCAAACGCGACGTCGGCGGCATGGTCAAGCTGATGCAGACCGTACGGCTGCGCGAGCAGGCGGGCCTGCCCGCCCCGCCGCTCAGCCGCCACCTGGTCTTCGCCGGCAACCCCGGCACCGGCAAGACGACCGTCGCCCGCCTCTACGGCCGCCTCCTCAAGGCCCTCGGCCTGCTCGCCCGCGGCCACCTGGTCGAGGTCGACCGCAGCGCCCTCGTCGGCGAGTACGTCGGCCACACCGGCCCGAAGACCACCGAGGCCTTCCACCGCGCCCGGGGCGGCGTCCTCTTCATCGACGAGGCGTACGCCCTGGTCCCGGCCGGGTCCGCGAACGACTTCGGCGGCGAGGCGATCGCCACCCTGGTCAAGCTGATGGAGGACCACCGGGACGAGGTCGTCGTCATCGCCGCCGGATACCCGGACGACATGGACCGCTTCATCGGCTCCAACCCCGGCCTGTCCTCCCGCTTCACCCGCAGCCTGGTCTTCGCCGACTACTCCACGGCCGAACTGGTCAGCATCGTCGAGCACCACGCCCAGCGCCACCGGTACGAACTCAGCACGGCCGCCCGCAAGGCGCTGGCCGAGCACGTCGAACTGATCCCGCGCAACGACCGGTTCGGCAACGGCCGCACGGCCCGCCAGCTCTTCCAGACCATGACGGAACGCCAGGCCATGCGGGTCGCCGAGCTGACCGCGCCCGAGGCGGCACAACTCGTACTGCTGGACGAGCAGGACCTGCCCCAACCCACCACACCCGCCTGACCGACCCCCGTCCGTCCCACGGCCCCCGATCCCGACCACCCGGAGCAACCCCCATGCCCCCGAAGCCCTCGAAATCCCCGCAGCGCTTCTCGGAGACCTTCGCCGGCCGACCCGCCCGCTCGCCCCGCGGTCTCGCGCCCGGGCGACGGGTCTGGATCAGCCTGGGCTGGGCCGGTGCCGTGGCCGCCGTCTGCGCCCTCGCCATCCCGCTGGTAGGCAGCGGGGCCCCTGCCTCGGACAACGGCACCGAGGTGACCGCGGCGAGCGGCAACTCGGCCACGTCGCCCGCTCCGTCGCCCACGCCCTCCCCCGAGTCCCCGCGCCCCTCCAGGACCCCGGCGAAGACCACGAAGGAGACCGGGATCCCGGACCTCGCTCAGGCCCCGAACCACCCGGGCACCGTAGCCACCGTCACGGCCACCGCGAGTAGCAAGCCACCCACCGCCAAGCAGAAGCCCGCCCCCGAGACCAGGCGCACCCCCGAATCCACCACCCCCGCCCAGGACTTCTCCCGCCCCGTCGGCCAGATCTCCGGCCACTACGACGGTTTCGTCGGCAAGTGCGTCCAACTCGTCGGCAGCGCCCTCCAGTTGTACGGCTGCGACGGCGGCTCCGACCAACAGTGGCAGTTCGCCGCCGACGGCACCCTCCGGAAGGACGGCCGCTGTCTCTCCCTGGCCGGCCGCTCCACCAGCGACGGCACCCGGGTCGTCATGGCCTCCTGCGACTCGACCACGGTCACCCAGTGGCGCTACAGCGCCGCCTACGACATCGTCAACGTCGCCGCCGACAAGTGCCTCGACGTCGCCAACGCCGCCACCACCGACGGCTCTCCGCTCCAGATCGCCTGGTGCTCGGGCAACGCGGCCCAGAAGTGGACGGTCCCCTGAGCGGGTCCGGCGCAGGCCGTACCAGAAGACGACGCCCGACTCACCGTCCACGATTCCCGGAGTAACCCTGATGCCCACACCGACACCGAAGCCCTCGAAGTCACCGAACGGCTTCTCGGACACCTTCGCCCGCAAACCCGCCCGTTCCCCCCGTGGTCTCGTGCCCGGGCGTCGGGTCTGGCTCAGCCTGGGCTGGGGCGGTGCCCTGACGGCCGTCCTCGCCGTCGGCATCCCGCTCCTCGGGAGTGACGTCTTCACCTCGGACGACAGCGACAAAGTGGTCACCGCGGAGACCGTCCCCACCTCACCCGCTCCCTCGCGCACCCCTTCGCCCACACCCACGCCGATGCCCACCAGAACCAAGTCCACCCCCACCGCCAAGGCCGTGGTCCCGCCCGCTCCGCCCGTCGTGACACCGGAGACCTCGTCCGCGGCACCGGTCGCGTCGCCGCCGGCCGCCGGTACGGGGTCCGGGGGCGACGTGACGAAGGAGGCGGCCAAGCCCCGGGTGAGGACCGCCGCGGTCGCCGTGCAGGAGCTGGCCACACGGAATCCGGGCCGGCACATCTGCTACCGGGCCTATGTGGAGAACCTCGGCTGGCAGGCCGCGGTGTGCGACGGCGCCACCGCCGGCACGGTGGGCCAGGGCAGGCCGATCAAGGCACTGAACATCGCCGTGTCCGGCACCAACGGCACAGCCGCCACCGCATTCGTCCACAACCCCGACTCGACCGACGGCAAGGGGCACTACCCCACAGGGTGGAAGGGCGCGGTCGACGGCATCGACAACTACATCGGCAGCAGCAAGAACAGCGCCCCGGACATGCTCGGTTTCGCCATCAACGTCGGCGGAAGCACGAGCGTCATCTGCCAGACCTCGAACGTCCACAAGGAGGGCTGGCACGGCATGGGCTGCGACGAACCCGGCGGCGAGAACCTGATCTTCGGCGGAACCCTCAACAACGACTTGTGGCTGGAAGCAGTCAAATTCACGGTGTGAGAAGCGCCCCGAAGGGGCGCGGGGCTGTATCGATATGCGGCTCCGCCGCGTGGGCGCGACCAGCAAAGCTCAAAGCAACCCCGCCGCAGCAAGATGCTTCCCCACCCGCTCCACCTCGTCCTCCGCCAACGGCACCTGCGGCTCCGCCGTCGCCCCACAAGCGATGACCCCCCGCAAATGCAGCGCCGCCTTGAACGCACCGAGCGCCGACGAGCCACCACCCATCCGCGCCGGATCGCCGACGCCCACCATGCCGAACAGTCCGCACAGCCGCTCCTGTTCGGCACGGGCCCGGTCCCAGTCGCCCGCGCGGCAGAGCCGGTAGAGGCGGACGTAGCCGTGCGGGTCGACGTTGGCGAGGCCGGGCACCGCCCCGTCCGCGCCCAGCGCGAGCGCCGCGTCGACGATCACCTCGGAGCCGGTCAGCACGCTGAAGCCGGTGAGTCCGGGATGGGTGCGGGCGCCGGTCACGACGGTGCGGAAGCCGCCCAGGTCGCCGCTGGAGTCCTTCAGCCCGGCCAGCACGCCGTCGGCGGCGAGTTCCAGGACCAGGTCGGCGGGGAGTTTGGTGTGGACGGCCATCGGGAGGTCGTACGCCACGACGGGTACGGGGGAGGCGGCGGCGATCCGGCGGTAGTGGCGGGCGATCTCCGCGCGGTGGGTGCGCGTGTAGAAGGGCGCCGTCACGACGACCGCGTCCGCGCCCTCCTGCGTCACCGCCGCCACATGGTCCAGCACCCGCGGTGTCGTCATGTCGATCGCGCCGGCCAACAGCGGCAGCCGCCCGCCCAGATGCGCCGCCACCGCCTTCACGACCAGCCCGCGCTGCCCGTCCGTCAGAAACGCGGCCTCCGAGGACGACCCGAGCACGAACAGCCCGTCCACCCCGCCGTCGATGAGATGGTCGACCAGCCTGAGCAGCGAGTCCACGTCCACCTCGCCGTCCGGCGTCAGGGGCGTGCAGACGGGCGGGACCACTCCGGACAGCGGGGTGGGGAGTTTCATGTCGGCTCCTGGTGCTCTTCCGGTGTCGGCAGCGCCCCGAAGGGGCGCGGGGCTGTATCGATTTGCGGCTCCGCCGCGTGGGCGCGACCAGCCACGACGGCCCCGCAGACGATCGACGGCCAATTGCCGCACTTCCCGCGGAGCGCTTAGCCCACGAGGTCGCGGGTCGGTCGGCCCTCCTCCACTGGATGGTGACACCGGAAGCGGTGCACAGGAGTGGACGCAACGGAAAATTCGGGCATCGTGTCGGCGCACTGACCGTCCGCCTTCCAGCAGCGGGTCCGGAAGGGGCACCCGCTCGGCGGGTGGGTCGCCGACGGCACCGGTCCGACCAGCGGGATCGGTTCGATCGGGTGCAGCAGCCCGGGGGTCGCCGAGAACAGGGCACGGGTGTACGGGTGCCGGGAACCCTCCGTCACCCGCTCGGCCGGTGCCTCCTCCACGATCCGGCCCAGGTACATCGTGATCACCCGATCGCTCATCCGCCGTACCGTCTGGATGTCGTGCGAGACGAAGACCAGGGCGAGACCCAGGCGCTCCTTCAGGTCGAGCAGCAGATTCAGAATCTGGGCGCGCACCGAGACGTCGAGGGCGCTGGTCGGTTCGTCCGCGATCACGAGATCGGGGTCGAGCGCGAGGGCCCGGGCGATGGCGACGCGTTGCCGCTGGCCGCCGGAGAGCTGGCCGGGGAGCGCGTCGGTCAGCGCCTTCGGCAGGCCGACCAGGGACATCAACTCCCGTACCCGGGCGTCCCGTTCCTTCGCTGTGCCCTGCCGGTGCACATCCATCGGGTCGCGCAGGATCTGCCGGACCGTCAGGCGCCGGTTCAGCGCGGTGGACGGGTCCTGGAAGATCATGCCGGTGTGCCGGCCGACCGTCGCCCGGCGTTCGGCGGGCGCCATGCTCCACAGGTCACGGCCCCGGAAGGACACCGTGCCGGACGTCGGCCGCTGCACGCCGACCAGCACCTTCGCCAGCGTCGACTTGCCGCACCCGGACTCGCCGACGACGCCGACCGTCTCGCCGGGCGCGATGGCGAGATCGGCGCCGGTCAGGGCGTACACCCGGTCCCGGGTGAACAGGCCGCCGCTGCGGGCCTTGTGGACGACATGCGTGTCGGACAGCTCGACGAGCGCGCTCACTGGGCGACCTCCACGTCCATCAGGTCGACGGCCGGATGGTGGCAGGCCGCCGTATGCGTGCGGGTACCCGCCAGCACGGGAGCAGTCGTACGGCAGACCTCGCTCGCCCGCGGACACCGGTCGGCGAACCGGCAGCCCGCCGGGAAGTCCGCGGGGGACGGCACGACCCCCTTGACCTGCGTCATCCGCTCGGCCGCGCTCTCCAGGGACAGCACGCTGCCGAGCAGCCCGCGCGTGTAGTGGTGGGCCGGCGCCTCCACCAGATCGGCGGTCACGCCCGTCTCCACGATCTGCCCGCCGTACATCACCACCACCCGGTCGGTGATGTCGGCGATCAGCGCGAGGTCGTGCGAGACGAGGATCAGCGCGAACCCCAGCTCCTCGCGCAGCCGGAGCAGCAGCTCCATGATCTGCGCCTGTACGGTCACGTCGAGCGCGGTCGTCGGTTCGTCGGCGACGATCAGCTTCGGGTCGCGGGACAGCGCCATGGCGATCAGGACGCGCTGACGCTGGCCGCCGGAGAGTTCGTGCGGATAGCTGCGCAGGGTGCGGTCGGGGTCGAGGCCGACCATCGTCAGCAGTTCATGCGGGCTACGGCGCCCTCCGCGTCGTACGACCTGCTTGAGCTGCGCGCGGATCGTCATCGCCGGGTTCAGGGACGACAGCGCGTCCTGGTAGATCATCGCCATCTCGTGGCCGAGCAGCTTGCGGCGCACGCGCATCGGCTCGGCGAGCAAGTCGCGCTGGTGGAAGCGGACTTGGCCCCGCACCCGGGCCCCCTTCGGCTCCAGGCCCATCACCGTCAGCGCGGTCAGCGACTTGCCGCAGCCCGACTCGCCCACCAGGCCGAGGACTTCACCGGGCTGCACCTCGAAGCTGATCCCGTCGACGATGTCCACGCCCTGGTGCCGGGCCGCGAAGCCGATGGCCAGGTTCTCCACGGCCAGCACCGGCTGAGCGCCGCCGGGCAGTGGCCGGGCCCGTGCCCGCAGCCGCGCCGCCGCCTCGGTCAGCCCCGGCAGCTGCACGATCTCCCCGCTGCCCGGCTCCGGCGCCTCCAGCCGGTCGTCCTCGTCGCGGACCTCGACCTCCCGCGCCGACGGTGCCGCCCACGCGTCGGAGACGCCCTCGGAGAGGATGTTCAGCGACAGCACGGTCACCAGCATCAGCAGCCCGGGGAAGACGGTCGCCCACCAGCCGCCGGTCAGCACCATGTTCTTGCCGTCCGCGATGACACTGCCCCAGGACGGGTCCGGCGGCCGGACGCCCGCGCCGATGAAGGACAGCGACGCCTCGAAGACGATGGCCTCGGCGACCTGGACGGTGCAGAACACCAGCACGGGCGCGGCGCAGTTGATGGCCACGTGCCGCCAGACGATGTGCGGGGTGCGGGCGCCGATCACCCGCTCGGCCGTCACATAGTCCTCCCCGTACTGATCGAGGACATTGGCCCGTACGACCCGTGCCACGGGCGGCGTGAACAGGAACGCGATCGCGCAGATGAGGACCGTGATGCCGCCGCCGAACACGGCGACCAGGACGGCGGCCAGCGCGATCCCCGGGAACGCCATCACCACGTCCAGGCAGCGCATCAGCGTCTCGTCGACGGCCTTGCGGGAGGTCGCCGCGATCGCGCCGACGAGCGCGCCCACGACGAGCGCGAGCCCGGTCGCGCCGAGCCCGATGGCGAGGGACCAGCGGGCGCCGTACATCAGCCGGCTCATGATGTCCCGGCCGAGGCTGTCCTGACCCATCCAGTGCTCGGCGGACGGATGACCGGTGCCGTCGACGGGCGGCTGCTGGTCGAGCGGGTCGTCCGGCGCGAGCAGCGGGGCGAACAGCGCCACCAGGACCACGACGGCCAGGAAGCAGACGGAGATCTTCGACAGCAGCGGCAGCCGGCGCCAGCCGCGCAGCCGGATGCCGGGCCGGGCTGGGGCGTGTGGCGAAAGTCCCGTCGTCCGCCCGGAGGGCGGGCCTGGCGGCGTCTGGTGCGTGCTCTCGGCGTGCCGGGCGGAAGCCCTCGTACTGGACGTACTTGGGCTTTCGCCCGGTGCGGCGAGTGGGGGTCCCCCCGGCCGGAGGCTGGGGGAGCGTGCCAGGCGTCGCCAGGCAGACGGGACTTTCGCCGCACGCCCCAGGGCGTCCGTGAGCCCCTTGCGCGTGAACATCAGGAGGCTTCCCTCAGTCGCGGGTTGACCAGCAGGTAGAGGATGTCGATCACGAGGTTGATGACGACGAAGCCGGTCGCGGTCGTCAGGACGACGCCCTGGACGACGGCCGGGTCGCCGTTCTTCACCGCGTCGATCATCAGCTTGCCCATGCCGGGCAGCGAGAAGATCGTCTCGATGACCACCGCGCCGCCGAGCAGATAGCCGACGCGCAGGCCGAGCACGGTGAGCGGATTGATCAGCGCGTTGCGCAGGACGTTCCGGCCGACCACGACGCGCGGCGGCAGACCGCTGCCGATCGCGGTGCGGACGTAGTCCTTGTCCAGCTCCTCGACCACGGACGTCCGGACGATGCGCGTGAGTTGGGCCGCCACCGGCAGGGACAGCGCGAGCGCCGGGAGCGTCATCGTCTTCAGCCAGCCGGTGAAGGAGTCCGCCGGGTTGATGTAGCCGCCGGTCGGGAACCAGCCCAGGTCGACCGCCAGGTACTGGATCATCAGCAGCGCCAGCCAGAAGCCGGGCGCCGCGACGCCGGTCAGTGACACGACCCGGATGATCTGGTCCGGCAGCCGGTCCCGGTAGATCGCCGCGGTCACGCCGCCGATCAGCGACAGCACCACCGCGATGCCCAGGCCCAGGAAGGTGAGCTGGAGGGTGAGCGGCAGCGCGGTCGTGACCTGGTCGATCACCGGCGCCCGGGTCAGTGCGCTGATGCCCATGTCGCCATGGAGCAGGGCGCCCACGAAGTCGACGTAGCGCACCGGGAGCGGGTCGAGCAGACCGTTCTCCTCACGGAACTCACGCAGTTGCTCGGGCGTCGGATTGGCGCCCTGGAAGAAGGCGGACGCCGGGTCGACGTCCGAGAACCGCATCACCAGGAACACGAACAGCACGATGCCGAGCATCAGCGGTACGAGCAGGGCGACACGGCGGGCCAGGATCCTGGCGATGGCGACCACGGACCAACTCCCGTACGACGTCGGTGACTAGACCCACTTGGCCTGAAGCAGGTTGATTCCGGGGTACGGCTGTGCCCTTATCCCGGCGAGTTCGTTGGGGTCCCAGGCGGTCATCAGCTCGTTGTGGACGACCGGGTAGAGCACGGCCTGTTCGGCGACGACGTCGATGTAGTCCTGGATCATCGTCTTCTTCCGGTCCCCGTCCGGCTCCCGGGTCGCCGCGTCCATGTCCTTGAAGAGCTTCTTGGCGACGGCGTTGTCCGCCCAGCGCGTGTACCCCATCCACAGGTTGGTGGGCCCGTAGTTGTAGTGCATGATCAGGTCGGCGTCGAGGCCGAACTGGTTGGGGTTCGAGGCGGCGGCGACGACCTGGTAGTCCTGCTTCTGGTCCATCTTGGTGAAGACGGCCGTGGTCTCCTGCGGATTGAGGGTCGTCTTCACGCCGATCGCGTCCCAGGACGCCTTGATGGTCGGCAGGCAGTCGACGATCCAACTCACGTTCACCGCAAGGATGTCGATCTTCAGCCCGCGGACCCCGGCCTGCTTCAGCAGCGCCTTCGCCTTGTCGGGGTCGTAGTCGTAGACCGTCTTCGCGCGCCGGTAACTGGGGTTGCCCTCGTTGAGGAAGGACGACGACGGCTTCCCGTGCCCCTTCAGCGCCACTTCCACCATCTTCTCGGTGTCGATGGCGTAGTGCAGCGCCTGCCTCACCCGCACGTCGTCGAAGGGCTTGTGCTTGGTGTTGAACATCAGGAACAGGTTGTTCATCCCGGCCCCGCCCGCGACCGTGAGCCCGCCGCTCTTGAGCTGGCCGATGTTGGCGTACGGGATGTTGTCGGCGATCTGCGCGCCCGCGCTGGCGCCGGAGATGCGGGCGACGCGCGGGGCGGCGTCCACGATCGTCAGCCAGTTCATCTTCTGGAAGGTGGCCTTGCGCGGGCCGTTGTAGTCGGCGTACGCCTCGAAGGTGGTGTTGGACTTCGGGTGGTGCGCGGTCTGCCGGTACGGTCCCGAGCCGATCGCCTTGCCCCTGATCGCGTCGTCGAAGGCACCCGGCTGCGAGAACACGTGCTTCGGCATGATCTTGGCGAGGGTGAGCCGCGAAATCCCTTCCGGGAAGGGGAACTTGAGCACCAACTCGACGTTCTGCGCGTCGATCTTCCGGACTTCCTTCAGCCAGCTCGCGAAGAACCCCTTGGCCAGGGTCTGGGTCTTCGGGTCGAGGATCCGGTCGAAGACGAACACCACGTCGTCGGCGGTGACCGGCTTCCCGTCGTGGAAGGTGGCCCCCGCCCGCAGCGTGAACTTCCAGGACGTGCTGTTCGGGTCGCCCGGCACCTGCGTCGCGAGCGCCGCGTACGGCTCGCGGGAGATCGGGTCGGTGTCGAGCAGCCCTTCGTAGATGTGGTTGTTGGCGGCCATGCAGAACGCCGACGCGGTCTGCATGGGATCCCAGCTGCCGTCGTTGCCATAGCCGATGACCGCGGTCAGAGTGCGGTTCTTGCCGCTGCCGCCGGTGTCATTGGTCGACTCCGGGCCCGATGAACAGGCCGACAGCGACGCGGTGACGGCGGCGGACGCTCCCAGCGCGCCGGTGTACTTCAGGAACGTCCGGCGATGCAGCGCCGGCATGTCGTCGGTCACGTCGCGCACGGTTCCTCCAGCGAGATGAGGGTGGGGGTACGAGAGGACGGGCGGAAAATATGAGGAGATACGACGTCCTACGTCCTGCAGTCAGCGCGACCATAGGAGGGGCTGTGAGGGCGGTCAAGGGAACGCACACGAATGGCGTATATGCCAGAGGTCGGACCAATGGCGCTGTGCCGTGCCGATGTTGACGAACCGTCATCGGTGAGACGTGGGACGTGGGACGTCCCGGGCGCGTACGATGCGGCGCATGTCCTCGGAGCCCAGGAACAGCCGGATACAGCGCGAGGTCGTACAGCTGATCCTCGACCGCAAGCTCCGGGTCGGTGCGCCGCTGCCCACCGAGACCGAGCTGATGGCCGACCTCGGCGTCAGCCGCAACTCCGTCCGCGAGGCCCTCAAGGCGCTCCAGGCGCTCGACATCGTGGAGATCCGGCACGGCTTCGGCACGTACGTCGGACAGGCCTCCCTGACGCCTCTGATCGACGGGCTGACCTTCCGCACACTGGCCCGGCACGAGGGCGACGCCGACGCGCTCGCCGACATCCTCCAAGTCCGCGAGGTGCTGGAGGAAGGGCTGATCCGGCGAGTGGCGCCGCTGCTCACCGACGCCGACCTGGACCGCCTCGAGTCCGTGGTGGACCGCATGGAGGCCGCGGGCCGGGCCGGTACGCCCTTCGCCGAACTCGACCGGGAATTCCACGAGTTGCTCTACGCCTCGCTCGGCAACGCCCTCGTGCCGCAGCTGCTCGGCGCCTTCTGGACCGTCTTCCGCCGGGTGGCCGGCGCCCTCGGCCGCCCCAACGAACCCGCACCGGAACTCACCGTCAGCCGCCACCGCGACATCGTCACAGCCCTGCGCGCCCACGACGTCGAGGGCGCGCAGCGCGCGATGGCCGTCCACTTCCAGGGAATCGAGGCGCGGGCGGCGGCGCCGGCGGGGCCCACCGGGTGAGCCGGCCGGCGGGGGGCGCCGTCCCCTGTGCGGCGCCCCCGTGGACAGTGTTCGTGCCACGGAAGCCTCTGGATGTGATCGAGGCCGAACCTCATACCTTGGTTGCCGTGCCATAGACCTTCGGGCGACAGCCTGGACAGGCCCCCGCTCCCCACAGTGAGGGCATGGAGAACACCAAGAACGGGATCAGCAGGGCGCGGTTCCTGGCCGGGGCCGTGGCCGCCGGAGTCGCGGGGGCGGCGATGCTGCCGGCGACCGGTGCACAGGCGACGGAGGCGACGGGGGGCCGCCGCGGGCTGCGGCACCGGGGTGTCGTCTACACCGTCGGCGCGGGGGAGACGCCCGGTACGGCCTTCAGCGCCGCCCGCATGCGCAGGGACATCCGGGTCATCCGCGACGACCTGCACGCCGACACCGTCGACGTCACCGGTGATGGCGTCGAACGCCTCAACACCACCGCCACCGAGGTCGCCGAAGCCGGACTGCGCGTCTGGCTGCAGCCCACCCTCGGCGACGCCCCCGAGCGGGACATCCTCGACCACATCGCGGAGACCGGCCGGCACGCGGAGCGGCTGCGCCGGCAGGGCGCGGGCGTCGACTTCAGCGTGGGCTGCGAGTTCTGGCTGTTCGTGCCGGGGATCGTGCCCGGCGAGACGGTCCTTGAGCGCATTGAGAACCTCCTGAACGGCACGGTCGACTGGGAGAAGATGCAGCGCCGTCTCGACGCTTTCATCGCCAAGGCCGCCGCGGTCGGCCGCTCCGTCTTCCACGGCCGCCTCTCCTACGCCGCCGCGCAGGACGACAAGGTCGACTGGAACCTGTTCGACATCGTCGGCATCGACTACTACTCCTCCCACCGCGACCGCGCCGACTACGTACGGGAGTTGAAGCGCTACCTCCGCTGGGGCAAGCCTCTCGCCATCACCGAGTTCGGGACATGCACGTTCGTCGGCGCCCCCGAGGCGGGCGGTATGGGCTGGAACATCGTCGACCACTACAAGACTCCGCCGGAGATCAAGGGGAATCCGGTTCGGAGTGAGCGTACGCAGGCCGACTATCTGGTCGAGCTGCTGGACGTCTTCGAGTCGATGGGGCTGTATGCCGCCATGGTCTTCGAGTTCGTCACCGCGGACTCCGAGCACCGGGCGGACGATCCTCGCTACGACATCGACATGGCGAGCTACGCCATCACGAAGCCGATCAAGGACCGGCCGGGGGACCCGGAATCGGACTGGCACTGGGAGCGGAAGGAGGCGTTCGGGGCGATTGCGCGCCGCTGGGGGTGCCGGGTGTAGGTCGTGGGCGTGTGCGGGTTCGTTGTGGCTGGTCGCGCAGTTCCCCGCGCCCCTTGCGGGGCGCGGGTGGTACCGCCGTCTAGTCGCAGTACGTGTCCTTTCGCGGCCTCTCCCCGGTCGCCAGGAACCTCGACACCACGTCGTCCCCGCACGCCGTGCCGTTGGCCAAGTACGCGTCGTGGCCCGTCGCGTCGTTGACGACCATGACCGCGCGCTTGCCGAGGGCGGCACGCAGCTTCAGGGCGCCGCTGAGCGGGGTGACCGGGTCGCGTTCGTTCTGTATGAGGAGGACGTTGGACGGGCCGCGGTCGGTGATGCGTACCGGCGCCTCGCGCGGCTCGTTCGGCCAGGCGGCGCAGAGCATCGCGTTGCGGGGCATGCCCGCGGTGAGCGGGAACTCGGCCCGGCTCTTCGCGACGTCGGCCTCGTACGCGGCGGCGGACTCGGGCCAGTCGGCGTCGTTGCAGATGGTCCCGGCGCCGACCGCGGTGACGTTCTGTAGCACCTCCTCCGGCGGGGACGGCGGCGCGGGCGGCACGGTCCCCTTCCGCGCGGCGACGATCAGCTGGGCCAGGTCCTGGAAGTCGTCCGGGTCGTCCAGGTCGTTCAGCATCGCCTGGCGCAGGTCGTTGCCGTCGAGCACGGGCGGGTTGTGGCCGGGCCAGGGGATCGGTTCGCGGTCGAGGCGGGCGGCCAGGCTCAGGAAGCCGGACCGCACCTCGGCCGGGGTCGCGGCGACGCGGTCCGGATTGCCAGGCGCGGAAGCCCACTTGGCGAACTCCGGGAACGCGTCCTCGACACCCTGCTCGTGGGCGGCCAGCCAGGCGCGCTGGACCCTGACAGGGTCGGGATTGTCGTTGCTGTCCAGCACGATGCGGTCGGTGCGGTGCGGGTACAGCTCGTTGTAGATCGAGCCGACATAGGTGCCGTACGAGACACCCCACGCGGAGATCTTCCGCTCGCCGAGCGCGGCCCGGATGCGATCGAGGTCGCGGGCCTCGTTGACGGAGCTGAGGTGCCGGATCAGCTCGCCGCCGTTGCGGGCGCAGGCGTCCGACAGGCGCTTCGCGGTGACCAGGTTCTCCGTGATGGAGCCGTCGGGGGCGGGCCAGGGCCGGGTCGCCGTGAGGGCGAGGTCGCGGCGTTCGAGGCCGCAGTCGACGGAGGTGGAGGGGGCCAGCCCGCGCGGGGCGAACCCGATCAGGTCGTAGGCGTCGCGCACCTTCTGCGGCAGCTTTTGGCCCTTGCCCGACGGGTCGTTGAGGCTGGTGCCGCCGGGTCCGCCGGGGATCAGCAGTAAGGCGCCCCGGCGGGCGGACGGGTTCTCGCTCGGGATACGGGAGACGGCGACGTCGATCGTCGGCCCGTCCGGGGCGGCGTAGTCCATCGGCACCTCGACCGTCGCGCACTGCTGTCGTGGATCGAGGCCGGTGCCCTCGCACTTCGTCCACTTCAGCGACTTCGGCGACTTTGGCGCGGGCCCGCTCGTGGCGGACGCGGTGAGAGGCGTCACGACACCGAACACGATTCCGGAGGCGGCGGCGATCAGGGCGAGGCTCTTGGTCATCGGCTTCATGGGTACGAGCCTCGCGGAGCCCGACCGTCCCTCACATCCGGGCAACAACCCACTTCGCACGGGGGATTACCCCAGGTCCCACGTCAGGGTCACCCCCGACTCACACATCCCGCCGGTCCACGACCATCACCGCGACCACGGCCGCCACCGCCGCCCACGCCGCGAACACCACCCAGCTCCCCGTCACCGTCGTCGGATAGTGCGGCGGATAGATCCGGACCGCCGACTCGCCGTAGGTCACATCGACCAGCCGGGTCCAGGCGTTGACGGGCAGCGCGTTGCGGACGGCCGCCGTCCAGGCGTAGCGGTCGGTGATGAAGGTCGGCAGGAGCAGCAGTACGACGGTGATGGCGCCCGTCGTCGTGGCCCCGTGCCGGATCACCGCGCCCAGCCCCATGCCGACCAGCGCGGAGACGGGGGCGAGCAGGGCGGAGGCCAGCAGCAGTGACAGCACGCCCGGGTGACTGACCGGGACGTCCGCGCCCCGGCCGGAGAGGATGCCCTGCGTGGCGGCGTACGAGACCCCGACGACCACGGCCCCGTAGCCGGTCATCGCCCCTGCCACCACCGTCACCTTCGCCGCCATCAGCGCCCGCCGGTCCGGAACGGCCGCGAACGTCGTGCGGATCAGCCCGGTCGCGTACTCGCCGACGACCGTGAGCGCGCCGACGCTCGCGCACACCAGGATCAGGATCAGCGCGGCCCCGGCGGTGAAGGCGTCCTGAAGTGCCCACTCCACGTAGTCCGCTTTCATGTCGGCGGGCATGTACGAGTAGTTGGCGTAGTGGTTCCGGGCCGCGTTCGCGTTGAAGCCGAGGACTGTCAGCGCGCCGATGCCGAGCGCCCAGTAAGTGGAGCGCAGGGAGCGGAGTTTGAGCCACTCGGCGGCCAGGAGGTCGGTGAAGCGGGCGTCCGTCATCGTGGGTCTCCGGCGGTGTACTCGGCGCTGTCGGCGGTCAGTTCCATGAAGGCCGCTTCCAGGGAGGCGGCGCGCGGGGTCAACTCCCTGATCAGGAAGTGGTGTTCGAAGGCGAGCTCACCGATCCGCTCGGTGCTGAGCCCCGCCACCTGGAGCGTCTCCTCGTCGTACGGCGCCACCGCCGCACCCTGAGATGCCAGTACGTCGGCCAGCGCCCCGGCGTCCGGAGACCGTACGGTCACCGTCGGCGCCGTCCCTCGCGCGGAGAACTCGGCGAGGCTCTCGGCGGCGATCAGCTCACCCCGCCCGATGACGATCAGGTCGTCGGCGGTGTGCTCCATCTCTGACATGAGGTGGCTGGAGACGAAGACCGTACGCCCCTCGGCCGCCAGCTTCCGGAACAGTCCCCGCACCCACAACACCCCTTCCGGATCAAGCCCGTTGAGCGGTTCGTCGAAGACCAGCACCGGCGGCTCGCCGAGCAGCGCGGTCGCGATGCCGAGCCGCTGCTTCATGCCCAGCGAGAACCCGCCGACCCGGCGCCGGGCGGCGGCATCACCGAGCCCCACCTCCGCCAGCACCTCGTCCACCCGGCGCGCGGGGATGCGATTGCTCCGGGCCAGTGCCCCCAGATGCGCCCGCGCACTCCGCCCGCCGTGCACATCACCGGCGTCCAGGAGCGCGCCGACGTGCCGCAGTCCACGGCGGTGGCGGCGGAAGGCGTGGCCGTCGACGGTGGCGGTGCCGCCGCTCGGCTCCACGAGGCCCAGCAGCATCCGCAGGGTCGTGGTCTTGCCCGCGCCGTTCGGACCGAGGAAGCCGGTGACGCGGCCGGGACGGACGGAGAAGGACAGGTCACGAACGGCGGTCGTGCCGCCGTATCTCTTGGTCAGTTCGTTGACTTCGATCACGGGAACACGGTCGCGCGACCGGCCGGTGCGGCACATCGGCCGCCCGCTGACACTCGTACGCATCCGATGTCGACCGTGGTTGTACATCCCCGGGCCGATGACCTTGGCCGCATAGCCCGCCTACGATCCCGTCATGCCCGCCACCGAACCGCCGCCGCCCCTGCACAAACGCGTACCGCCGGGCGTCTGGGTGGCGCTCGCGTGGTGCGCCGGGGAACTGTTCACCCGCCTCGCGCGCGTGCGCCTGCCCGGCGAGATCGAGCCTGAAGAGTGGCCCGCGGCCCAGCTGTACCGCTGGGAGGGGCTGGTGACCCTGGTGCTGGCCACAGCGCTGGCCATGAACGGCGGCCGCCTGCTGTCCCGGAAACCGCTCGCCGCGCTCGCCTGCCTGCTGACGGCCGCGGGCTTGGCGACGACCGCGCTGGGAGGGGGCGAGATACCGATGGCCCAGTTCCTCGCGCCTACCGTCGCCTTGTACTTCATCGCGGCGTCGCAGGCCCGGCGGACCGCTGTGATCGCCCTGGCCATGGCACTGGGCACCTTGGCCGGCTGGCTGGCCGTGCGGCTGCTGAGCGGCTGGAACGTCGGCACCTCCGCCGAACTCACCGTGGCCATGGTCGCCATCATCGCCTGGCTGCTCGGCAACTCCTCCCACCAGGCCCGCGTCCACGCCGAACGGCTCGTGGCCGAGCACGCCGCGCAGGTCGTCACCGCCGAACGCCTGCGCATCGCCCGCGAGATGCACGACACGGTCGCCCACAGCATCGGCATCATCGCCCTCCAGGCCGGAGCGGCGTCCCGCGTGGCGACGGCCCGCCCGGAGGCGGCTCTGGAGGCGATGCGGGCGGTGGAGAACGAGGGGCGGGAGACGCTGGCGGGCCTGCGGCGCATGCTGGTCGCGCTGCGGGCGGCGGACGAGGGGGAGAGCGTGACACCGGCCGGTCTCGCGGACGTGGACCGGCTCGCGGCCACGACGACGGCGGCGGGCGTCCAGGTCGAGGTGCGCCGCGTCGGCGACCCCAGAGCCCTGCCCCCGGACATCGACCTGTCGGCCTTCCGCATCGTCCAGGAGTCGGTCACCAATGTCGTACGGCATGCGGGCACGCGCGCGTGCCGGGTCACGCTCGACTATCGCGCCGACGACGAACTGGCCCTGGAGATCACCGACGAGGGCCGGGGCAGCGGCAGTTCGACCGACACGGGCTTCGGGCTTGCGGGCATGAGAGAGCGCGTCGCCCTGCTCCACGGCGAGTTCACGGCGGCACCGCGTCCCGAGGGCGGCTTCCGGGTGGCGGCGCGTCTGCCGGTGCCGGTGGTGGTCCGATGACCGCCCCGGTCCGGGTGGTCCTCGCCGACGACCAGCAGCTGATCCGCACGGCACTGAGCATGGTGCTGGCCGAACTCGACGACGTGGAGGTGGTCGGGGAGGCGGCGACGGGGGAGGAGGCGGTGCGGCTCGTCGCCGAACTCGCCCCGGACGTCGTGGTGATGGACATCCGCATGCCCGGCATGGGCGGCATCGAGGCCACGGACCACATCACCCGGGACGAGCCCGACACCCGGGTGGTCGTCCTCACCACCTTCGACGACGACGATCACGTCTACGGCGCCCTGCGCGCCGGCGCGTCCGGCTTCCTCGTCAAGGACATGGCCCTGGACGACATCATCGCGGCCGTACGCGTCGTCGCGGCCGGCGACGCCCTCATCGCCCCCAGCGTCACCCGCCGCCTCATCCGCGACTTCGCCTCCCGCCCCCAACCGCCCGGCACCCGCCGCGACTTGAAGGCCATCACGGACCGGGAACGCGAGGTCCTCACCCTCGTCGGCACGGGCCTGTCCAACACGGAGATAGCCGCGGAGCTGTGCATCAGCGTGGCGACAGCCAAGACCTACATGACCCGCCTGCTGACCAAGCTGGACGCACGGGACCGGGTCCAGCTGGTGATCATCGCGTATGAGGCGGGCCTGGTGTCAGTGAGCTAGTGCTGTGACCGCATGGCTTCGGACTCGCTCTACTCCGAGCCGTCCGCGTCGGCTGCGGCGCGGCTGGCCAGTCGTTCGTATCGCTGCCTGGCGGCTTGCGGAGTGCCGAGCCCGAGTCCGAAAGCGATCTCCTGCCAGGTCATGCCGCGGCCCCGCGCCATCTGAAGAAGCCCGGTTTCCAGCTCGTCCATCTCCCCGCGAACCAGTGGGACGAGACTCAATGCGGCGGTGATATCGGCGTGGTCCACCTCCGGTTCGCCGTCATCGGGCTGCGCGGCTCCGCTGAGCAGGAACGACACAAGCCTGACGGCCTCGTGCGGCCCGAGGACCGAAGGATGAACCTGCCGGTGGCGCTGCTTGTCAGTGGCCGCGTGACGTTCGGCGATGCGGAACAGGGACGCGTAGACGCGGTGTGCCCGCGCCTGCTCCGGCTGCGGAGGCGTGAAGAGATCGGACTGCTGGTCAGGAGTCGAAGGCATGAGATGAGCATGAGATGCACACGACTTGATGTCAACTAAGCATTGTAAACAACCTGTTCACTTCGGCCGCGGGCGGAACGGGACCCCTCCCGTCACAGGACAGACACAGTGTCTCCGCATTCGGTGCACCACCCCACGGTGCGCCACCTCACGGAAGCGAGGGCCCTATGAGACGCATGTGTCATGCGCTGTTAGTGGGTGCGGTCGCCGTCGGAGTCTCGGGTGTGTTCCACCCGGTCGCGTCGGCCGCCGACACCTCTCCGCTGGAGGTCAAGAGCGTCACGGCGAGTCCCGATGACGGCAACGTTCCCGCCAACACCCTGGACAACAACCTGAGCACCCGCTGGTCGTCGCAGGGCGACGGGGCGTGGATCCGGTACGACCTCGGCTCGGCGCAGACTGTCGGGTCGGTGTCGCTGGGCTGGCATCAGGGGAACAGCAGGACGAACACCTTCGACGTCCAGCTGTCCGACGACGGATCGTCGTGGAAGACCGTCCTGGCCCGGAAGACCAGCAACGGCAGCACACTTGAGCAGCAGAGCTACGACTTCGCCGACGCCTCGGCCCGCTACGTGCGGATCGTCGGCCACGGCAACACGGTCAACGCCTGGACCAGCATCACCGAGACCGACATCTACGGAGCCGACGGCACCGGCGGCGGTGGCGGCGGCTCCTGCGCGTACCCGGCCGACGTGCTGGACCTGACGAACTGGTACATCGGGCTGCCGGTGGGCGAGGAGGAGTCCCCCACCAACGTCTACCAACCCGAACTCGACACCTACGCGAACGATCCCTGGTTCACCACGTCCGACGAGTGCGCGGCCGTCCGGTTCCGCGCCCCGGTCAACGGCGTCACCACCAGCGGCTCCAAGTACCCCCGCTCGGAGCTGCGGGAGATGACGGACTCGGGGGAGACCAAGGCGAGTTGGTCGTCCACGTCCGGCACCCACACGATGGTGATCGACCAGGCCATCACGGACGTTCCCAAGGAGACCCCGAACGTCGTCGCCGGCCAGATCCACGGCGGCTCCGACGACCTCAGCGTCTTCCGTCTGGAGGGCGAGAAGCTCTACGTCACCGACGGCGATACCAAGGATCACAAGCTGGTGGAGGACAACTACCAGCTGGGGACCAGGTTCGAGGCCAAGTTCGTGGTCAGCGACGGCAAGATCAAGGCGTACTACAACGGCGTGCTGCAGACCACGCTGTCGAAGGACTTCTCCGGCGCCTACTTCAAGGCGGGCGCGTACACGCAGGCCAACTGCGGCAACTCGGAGCCGTGCAGCGCCGACAACTACGGCCAGGTGAAGATCTACGATCTGAACGTCACGCACAGCAACGGCAACGGCGATGGTGACGGCGGCGACGGGGACTCGACCGAGGCCGCCAAGCGGTACGGCTGGGGCAACCCGCTGCCGATATCCGACGAGTTCGACTACACCGGCCCGGTCGACCCCGCGAAGTGGGACGTACCGTCGGGCAGCGTCGGCGGCACACCCCAATGCTGGGACGGCCACGAAAAGAACGGCCGCCGGTGCGGGAAGAACAGCACCGTCGCCGACGGCATCATGACCATGCGCGGTGAGGCGAACGGCGACACGGGGTGGATCAGGCAGCACGAGCCCACCCAGTACGGCCGGTGGGAAATCCGGTCCCGCTCACGGAACACCGGCCCGGAGGGCGTGCCCTACCACCCGCTGCACCTGATCTGGCCCACCGCGGGCGACCGGTTCGAAAACGGCGAGTACGACTGGGTCGAGTACTCGGACCCCGACGCGCAGTGCCTCGGGGCGTTCCTGCACTACCCGAAGAGCCCGTCGGACAAGAAGGAACAAGAAGACCACTGCCCCGTGGACATGACGAAGTGGCACAACTTCGCGTTCGAGTGGACGTCCAAGGCGCTGGTCGGCTACGTCGACGGTGTCGAATGGTTCCGGCTGGCGGACGGCGCGAACGCCGACCGGGGGAACATCCAGGACATGCCCCTGGGGAACCTCGTCATCCAGTTGGACAACTTCGCCAAAAACAGCGTTCCGCGCCCGGCCGTGTTCGAGGTCGACTGGGTCCGGACGTACGACGTCGACGCGGCGGGCGAGGACCCCTCCGGGGATTCCCCGGTTCAGGTCGCGGGCGTCACGGCAAGTCCCGATGACGGCAACGTCCCCGCCAACACCCTGGACAACAACCTGAGCACCCGCTGGTCGTCGCAGGGCGACGGGGCGTGGATCCGCTACGACCTCGGCTCGCCGAAGACCGTCGGGTCGGCGTCCGTCGCCTGGCACCAGGGGAACAGCAGGACGAACACCTTCGACGTCCAGCTGTCCGACGACGGATCGTCGTGGAAGACCATGCTGGCCCGGAAGACCAGCAGCGGCAGCACACTTGAGCAGCAGAAGTACGACTTCGCCGACGCCTCGGCCCGCTACGTAAGGATCGTCGGCCACGGCAACACGGTCAACGACTGGACCAGCATCACCGAGACCGACATCTACGGAGCCGACGGGGGCGGTGACGGCGGCGAGGATCCGACAGATCCAACGGACCCGACCGACCCAACGGACCCGACCGACCCAACAGACCCGGCCCCCGTCCGCACGGTCCGCGTCTCGGACTCCACCGCATTGAAGAGCGCGTTCAGCGACGCGCGCTCCGGCGACCGCATCGTCCTCGCGGACGGCACGTACTCGATCGGCAAGTTGACCGGCAAGAGCGGAACGGCCGCCCAGCCCATCACCGTCGTCGCGGAGAACCGCGGCAAGGCGGTGATCGGCGACGGGCAGCTGGAGGTGGCGAACTCCTCCTACGTCACCTTCCAGGGGCTGAAGTTCACGAACAGCAACACCCTGAAGATCACCAGCTCGAACAACGTACGGCTGACCCGCAACCACTTCCGGCTGACGGAGGGGGAGTCCTCGCTGAAGTGGGTGATCATCCAGGGTGAGAACAGCCACCACAACCGGATCGATCACAGCCTGTTCGAGGAGAAGCACCAGCCCGGGAACTTCATCACCATCGACGGGTCCGGGACGCAGCAGTCACAACACGACCGCATCGACCACAACCACTTCCGAGACATCGGCCCCCGCGTGGCGAACGAGATGGAGGCCGTCCGGGTCGGCTGGAGCGGCATGTCCCAGTCGAGCGGATTCACCGTCGTCGAGTCGAACCTCTTCGAGAGGTGCGACGGTGACCCGGAGATCGTCTCCGTGAAGAGCAACGACAACATCGTCCGCCACAACACCTTCCGCGCCTCGCAGGGCGTCCTGTCCCAACGGCACGGAAACCGCGGTGAGTTCTACGGCAACTTCTTCTTCGGGGAGGGCAAGGCGGGAACCGGCGGGATCCGCATCTACGGCCAGGACCACAAGATCTACAACAACTACTTCGAGGGCCTGACCGGCAGCGGCTTCGACGCCGCGCTGCAGATCGACGGCGGCGACGTGGACACCTCGGGTGCGCTGAACGCGCACTGGCGTGTCTACCGGGCGACCGTCGTGAACAACACCTTCGTGAACAACGTGTCGAACATCGAGATCGGCGCCAACTACAACCTCGCCCCGGTCGACTCGGTCATCGCCGACAACGTCATCACGGGCAGCCGGGGCAAGCTGCTCAACGAGGTCAAGAAACCCGTGAACATGACCTACGCCGGCAACATCGCGTGGCCGACCGGATCGGCGACCGTCGGCGTGTCCCTGCCCTCCGGCTCCGTCAGGGCGGTCGACCCGCTGCTCGCCTCCGACGGATCGCTCTACCGGATCGGCCCGGGAAGCCCGGCGATCGACACCGGCACCGGCGGCCACGCCTTCGTGACCGACGACATGGACGGCCAGCCCCGAGCCGGCACCATCGACGCGGGCGCCGACGAACGGTCCACGTCCCCGGTCACACGAACCCCGCTCACCGCGACGGACGTCGGCCCGGGCGCCTCGTAGAACGCGCGAAAGGACCGGTGGCGGGTAAACCCCGCCACCGGTCGTGCCCCGAAGGGGCGCGGGGAACTGCGCGACAAGCCACGACGCAGCCGCAGCCGCTCAACGACCTATCGCGGCACCCCCGGAGCGCTAGGGAGATGGACCTCCGTGCCCTTGTCCGTGTAGACCAGCGCGGCGTAGGCGTCGACGCGATCGGGGACAATCCCCGCGTCTGCGCTGACCGTTCGTCCGGTACGCCCGTCGACGACGAACGCTCCGTCCTTGCCCTTGGCGTAGAACCGATCCTTGAACTCGGCTTCCACGGTGGCGTTCCACTTGCCCGGGCCGTCCCCCGCCGCCCGGCGCCACAGGACCTTGCCGGTCTTGTCCACCGCGAGCGCCCCGTCCTGCTTCGAGGAGCACAGCAGGACGGTGCCGCCGTCGCCGTGCAGGCAGCTCATGCCCTTGGTCAGTCCGGCCTGCTTGGACAGGACGAAGTCGCCGGTCGCGATCTCGATCAGCCGCGCCTGCTTGCTGTCGTCGTCGAGTTTGGCCAAGGGCGTGTCGTTCGATTTGACCGCCCAGGTGGCTCCGGCGGGCAGCCCCTTGACCCACAGGTCGCGGCCGCTGGACGCGGCGACGCCGGCCACCGAGTACTGCTCGTCCGGCTCTTCACGGAAGCCCAGAACGGCGTCGCCGTATCCGGCGACAGTCCAGAAGTCCGCACGCTGCCACAGCATTTGGGGCTGCTTGTCGTCCAGGGAGACAGCGAAGCTGCCTGTCGTGTAGTCGTCCTCCGTCCAGGTGACGCTCACCACGCCGTCCCCGGGCTCGACCACGAGCGCGCCGAGCTTGCCGGCCGGGTCACCGTAGATGTCCACGGGCAGCCGCCAGATCGGCTTGCCGTTGTCCGCCCGGGCGGCGATCACCTCGAACCCGGCCTGCGCCGAACCGCTGCCCTGCTTGGCGAGCTTGACCGGCACGGCGGCGACCACGGCCTGTACTCCGCCGATCTCCACCGGGACAGGGAACGACACGCGGCTGCGTATCATCTCGGCCTGCTTCTTGCTCAGATCGCCTGGCGCAGGCAGGTCGTACGTGGGCGTGTTCTGGGTCTTGATGTCGGTGACGGCCTTACCCGTGGCCAGGTTGTACATCGTCAGGCCGGACGCGTGCGTGAGCCAGGCCGCACGCCCGTACAGAGTGAGGGGAGGGAAGCCCTTCGGGCCGGTCGGCAGGACATGGGCCGCCTTGCTCTCGAACGCCAAGGGCGCCGCGGCCCGTGGATCGCCGCTGAGGTCGAGGGCCTTGCGGGTGGGCGAGCCGGAGGCCGCAGGACTGTCGCCTTCCCCGCTCGATCCTCCGGTGCACGCGGCCAGCAGAGCCACTGCAGCCAGAGCGATGACACCTGCACGTACCGGACTTCGACTTCTCATCCGACTCTCCGCGTTCCGTGACCTTGCACTGCTGACGGGCGCAGATTCGACCATGGGCGGGCCGGGACCGGTCCCGGCCTCCGAGTCAGGGCGTCGTCGTCCGCAGGTACTCCCCGAGGCGGGTGATGGCAGACGGGTTCCGCGGGCTCTCCACCAGGTCGACGTAGTCGAGCGTGAAGATCCGCTTGTGCTTGACGGCCGACACGTTCCGCAGCGGGGCGTACGACAGCAGGAACTTTCTCTTCTGCTCCGCGCTCACGTCCCCGTAGTCGCAGATCACGATCACGTCCGGGTTGCGTTCCACGACGGTCTCCCAGCCGACCGTCGTCCAGGAGTCCTGGAGGTCGTGCATGACATTGACCCCGCCGGCCTCGCTGATGATCTGGTCGGGCGCGGCGTAGCGGCCGGAGGTGAAGGGCTGGTCCTCGCCGCTGTCGTAGAGGAAGACCTTGGGGGAAGCGGACGGGGCCTTCGCCTTCACCTCCGCCACCTCGCGCTTGAAGTCGGAGATCAGCGCCGCCGCCCGCTTCTCCACGCCGAACAGCTTGCCCAGGTTGGTGAGGTCCTCGTACAGCGCGTCCAGCGGCGGCATGATGCCCCGCGAGGACTCCGTACGGCCGTTGCGGCAGGACTCGGTGAGGATGTACGAGGGGATGCCGAGCTTGCGCAGGGCGTCCGGGGTGAAGCCGTCGTCCTCGCGGAAGCCGTAGTTCCAGCCGGCGAAGACCCAGTCGGCGCGGGCGTCGAGGACGTTCTCCTTGGTGAGCTGGTCCTTCGACAGCCACGTCACCTTGTCGTAGCCGTCCTTCCACGGCACGCCGCCCAGGTCCCCCTTGTCGTCGGGCATCGCGAACCCGGCCATCCGGTCCTCAAGGCCGAGCGCGAGCATCAGCTCGGTGATGCCGACGTCGTTGGTGACGACCCGCTCCGGGACTTTGTCGTACGTCACCTTGCGCCCGCAGTTGGTGAGCGTGACGGACGACGCGGCCTTCGAGTCCGGCGAGGGCTCGACCTCGGCACCGCAGCCCGCGCTGAGCACGGCGAGGCAGACGGCGGCGGCGACAACTGGCTTACGCATGTGGGGAGTTCCTCAGTCGGACGGCGGGAGAAGGTCGAAGAGCAGCTGCACGGCACCGGTCTCCGGATGCCGTACGGGATGTGCGCGCACGCCGAACACCTCGGCGAGCAGGTCGGGGCGCAGGACGTCGTGCGGCGGCCCGGACGCGACGACCCGGCCCGCCGAGAGGACGTACAGCAGATCGCAGTGCGCGGCGGCCAGATTGAGGTCGTGCAGCGCGGCCAGCGCGGTCAGGCCGCTCGCCCGGACCAGGGACAGCACGTCCAACTGGTGGGCGATGTCGAGGTGGTTGGTCGGTTCGTCGAGGACCAGCACCTGGGGGCGCTGCGCCAACGCCCGCGCGATCAGCACGCGTTGCCGCTCGCCGCCGGACAGGGCCAGGAAGCCACGGGCGGCCAGATGCTCCACGCTGGTGGACCGCATCGCCTCCGCGCAGATCGCCCGGTCCTCCGCCGCCGTACGTCCCCGGTGCGGCAACCGCCCCATCCCGACCACCTCGGCGACGGTGAAGTCGAACTCCGACGACGACTCCTGCGGCAGCGCGGCCAGTCGCCGTGCGGTGGCACGAGGATCCAGCGTGTGTACGTCGTCCCCGTCCAGCCGTACGACCCCGGCCGCCGGCCGCAGCGCCCGGTACACGCACCTCAACAGCGTCGACTTTCCACTCCCGTTGGGCCCGACGAGCCCCACGAACGCCCCGCTGTCCACGCTGAGCTTGATCTCGTCGACGAGCCGCTTTCCGGCGGCCTCGACCGTCACGCCCTCCACATCGAGCCGCATCAGCGCCCCCCGAACGCATAGCCGCCGCGCCGCATCAGCAGCAGGAAGGCCGGGACGCCGACCACCGCCGTGATCACCCCGACCGGCAACTCCGCGGGCGCCAGCAGCAGCCGGGACAGCACATCCGCCCACACCAGCAGTACGGCCCCGGCGAGCGGCGCGACGGCCAGTACCCGCCGGTGATCGGCGCCCACCAGCATCCGTACGACATGAGGCACCATCAGCCCGACGAACCCGATGGCCCCGCTCACCGCGACTACCGTCCCGGTCACCGCCGCCGTGACGAGGAACAACTCCCGCCGCAGCCGCCCCGGTTGGACCCCCAGCGTCGCCGACGTCTCGTCCCCCATCGCCAGCGCGTTCAGGGCCTGAGCCCGCCACCGCAGCCACACCCACCCGGCGACGACGGTCACGGCGGCGATCGGCACCCGTGGCCACGTCGCCCCGCCCAGACTCCCCAGCAGCCACATCATCGCCGACCGGGCCGCCTCACCCCGGGCCGCGCCGAACACCATCACCGTGGTCAGCGCCTCGAAGCCGTACGCCAGCGCCGTCCCCGTCAGGATCAGCCGCAGCGGCGTCAGCCCGTGCGTCGCGGAACGCGCCACGGCGTACACGATCGCCATCGCCACCAGCGCCGAACAGAACGCCGACACCGACAGCGCCCACACCCCGAGCCCCGCGAACGCCCCGAGCAGGATGACCGCGTTGGCCCCCACGGCGGCACCGGACGAAATCCCCAGCACGAACGGATCGGCCAGCGCGTTACGCACCATCGCCTGCACAGCCACCCCGACGGTCGCGAGCCCCGCCCCCACGACGCCGGCCAGCACGACACGCGGCAGCCGGATCTCCCAGACGATGGTGTACGACGCCGCGTCCCCTGCGGGGATGGTTCCGCCGGTGAACCCGGCCCCGAGGAACCGGAGGACGTCACCCCAGCCGACGCCGGCGGCCCCCAGCCCGACACCGGCGACAAGGGAGACAAGGAGTATGACCGCAAGGGCGACAGCCAACAGCGGCACGGATATTCGGCCTGGGGAGAGGCGCACGCTCGGCGGTCCTTCGCCTCGGCTCGCAGTCCTCGGCGAGCGGTCAATGGGCTGGGCAACCGCCTGCGGGTAATCGGGCTTGCACGTCGGCCCCAGGGGCCCACGCACACACCGTTGCGGGTCAGCGCCGGACTCTCACCGGACTTCCCCCGCAGGAGGCTCGGGGAGACTAGCAGGCGCGGACGAAGGCCGCCCAGGCGGTGGCGCCGAGGAGGATGACGGGGCTGTCGGCGACTTTGCTGTCCCGGACCGGTACGACGCCGGGGACTCCGTCGGCGACCTCGACGCAGTCGCCGCCTTGCCCGTTGCTGTAGCTGCTCTTGCGCCAGTGGGCGTTGCTCAGGTCGTACTCGCGCATCGTCTGAAGTCCTCAGCCGCCGATTCGATCAGGGCCAGGGACGCCGACGGCGACAGTGCGGTGCCCCTGAGCAGATCGTATGTGCGCTGGGTGCGCTTCACCATGGCCGGGTCGTCGATGAGCGTCCCCGAATACTCCGTCTCTGTATAGGCGACCGGAGGCGCGTCCTCGAACTCCATGAGCTTCATGGACCCGCCCATCGATGCATGCGCTCCAGCCGCGAAAGGCACCACAGTCACCCACACCTTGCGCTCCCGCATCAGCCCTGCGATGTGCTCCAGTTGTTCGGCCATGGCTTCCGGCCCGCCCACCGGAGGGCGCAGCACCCCCTCATGCAGGATCACCCAATACTCCGGCCTTGTAGCGTCCTTGAGGATGTGCTGGCGCTCCAGGCGGGCCGTAACCTTCTCCTCCTCGTACTCGTCGGTGACGAACGGATTGGCCGCGATGGTGACCGCCCGTGCGTAGGCGGCGGTCTGCAACAGCCCCGGCACCACGGTGGGCGCGAACTCCGCAATCTTCGTTGCCGTCCGCTCCAGTTCCACGACGGCCGCAAAGTAATCGGCATAGCGTTTGTCGTCGATGAGCTTGCGCCACGCCCGCTCGAAAATACCGTCGGTTTGCAGCACCTCATCAATCCGCTGGGCGATATCCAGCTGCGGCTTTCGAATCGCCTGCTCGAACTGGCCGATATAGGCGCCCGAGACGAAGACGCGCGCCCCCAACTCGACCTGAGTGAGCCCCCTGTCCTCCCGGTGCCGCTTCAGTTCCGTGCCGAAGAACTCCCATGCCGCCTGACGTGAACCGTTGGCCACAGTTCAACCCCCTTGTGCTGCCCCGCACTTGTAGAGCACAGACTCCTGCCGAGTGTAGATGTGGTGCGCGATCCTTGAGATGCGAAGCGTAAAACCCGAAATGGGAGGGGAACCACGTGAAGGCACAGCACTCGGCGCTCTGCGTCGAAGAGGCGGAGGAAGCAGTGAAAGAATTGCGGGCAGCGTTGGAAAACGCAGGAATCATTCTGCCGTCCCTGCGGCTCGACCCGGCAAGTCTCGCGCGGGAGACCCCATGTCCGCTCGTCGAACCGGGCGGCTGTTCCGTCGAGGCCGCGCAGCGACTCGCGGCGGTCCTGCGATGAAGCCGCCGGTCGGGTCGTACGTGGTGGACACCCGCACTGGACGGGTCGGCCTCGTCATGGGGCACGAGGGTCCATACGTACAACTCAGACCGTACGGCGGCGGCAAGGAGTGGGACGCCGAGCCAAGCGTCGTACGGCATGCCACCCCCGCCGAGCGGCTCAGTGCCGCCACGGCCTATGCCAACGCACGCAGCCGTGGCGAGATCCCCTGAGGGGCCGCTCACCCAGGGTGGCCGGCGATATGCCGGCCACCCCCGAATTCCGGCTGAGCACTGGCCGGTGATGGCCCCCTGGGTGGATGTCCCCGTCGGGTGGGCACATGTCCCGGTCGGTAATGGGTGATTGTCACGGATATGCGGTGACGGTTGTCCGTAGAGGGTTTTCTAATGTCAGCCCTAGAGTCGCTTTCCGAACGAGGCTCCGAATCACCGGATGACGGGTCCCTCAGAGCGGAAAGGCGGCCGATGAAACGCGTGCACCGAACCGATGTGAAGGCGGAAATCGTAAGGGAACCGGGAGCGAAGGAAACGACGCACCGCAAACTGATCGACACCCCGGACGGCGCGGACCGCTTCGTCCTCACCGAGTTCGAGGTGTCGCCGAACGGGTCCACCCCGCCCCACTTCCACGACTGGGAGCACGAGATCTACGTGCTCGAAGGCTCCATGGGCCTGGTCCTGCCCGACCAGGGCCGCACCGAGCAGGTCGGGCCGGGCGAGGCCATCTTCATCCCCCGGGGCGAGCAGCACGGCTTCGTCACCGGCCCCGAGCAGACGTGCCGGTTCCTCGTGGTCGCCCCGTGCGAGCGGCCGCCGGTGCGCAACGTCTTCCTCTCCGAGGACCCCTACGAGTACACGCAGATGCCCGAGTACACCAGCCTCCTGGAGAACAAGTGACGACCACTCAGGACCTCGACACCCAGGCCGGCTCCCCCGCACCCGACGGCGACTCCTCGCGGGTCCACACCATCCTGACCGCCTACCTCCAGTCCAAGGCCGTGTTCACGGCCCTCGAGCTCGGGGTCTTCGAGACGCTGGAGAAGAACCCGCGCACCGTGGCCGAACTGGCCCGCGAACTGAACCTGCAGGAACGTCCCACCCGTGCCCTCCTCGTCGCCCTCAAGGGCCTGGACCTGGTGCGCGCCGAGAACGGCGGCTACTGCAACTCCGACGAGACGAGCCGCTATCTCGTCGCCGGGCGGCCCGAGTACATGGGCGGGTTCGCCGCGCACCAGAACTCCCACTTCGGCCACTTCTCCCGCCTCGACGAGGCCGTACGCACCAACACCTCCCTCAACCAGCGGGTCCTCAAGCAGGGTTACCGCGACCAGGGCGCCGCGGCCGGAGAGGGCCGCGAGGGCACCGGGCGGCTCATCCAGGCCATGCGGGTCAGCTCCCGGCTCCAGGCGGGCAAGCTGGCCGCCGCGGCCCCGCTGGCCGGCGTCGGCCGCGTCGTCGACCTGGGCTGCGGCTCGGGCGACTACTCGATCGCCCTCGCCTCGCACCACCCCGAGCTGCGCGTCACAGCCCTCGACTACCCCGCCGTGACCGACCTGGCCCGCGCCAACGTGCGCGAGGCAGGACTCGAGGACCGGATCGAGGTCAGGCCCGCCGACATCATGGAGGACGCCTGGCCCGAGACCGACGCGGTCCTCCTCTCCCACGTCCTCGACGGCTACGGTCCCGAGCGTGCCGCCCACCTGGTCAAGCGCATCCATGCCCATCTGCCCGACGGCGGACGGCTGTTGGTGCACTCCCACATGCCCGCCCTGGCCACCGGGCTCTTCCCGGCCATGTTCGGGCTGATCCTCCTGGTCAACACCGAGGAGGGCGAGGTCCGGGACGTGGACGAGATCCGCGCCTGGGTGGAGGGCGCCGGGTTCCGGGACATCGGCACCCGCAACGTGTCCCTGCTCTCCGGTCTGCTCACGGCAACCAAGTAGGACGCCACGATGACGGACACCCCGGTGCAGGCCTCGCCCCCCGCCGCGGCGTTGGCCCGCTACACGACCGCCCCCGACCCAGGCCCGTTGCTCGCCCTCAACTTCGGCTTCGCCAGGGCCAGAGCCCTCGGTACGGCCCTGGAACTGGGCGTGTTCACCGAGCTGGCCCGGGGCCCGCGCGGCACCGAGGACCTCGCCGGCGCACTCGGCTGCGACCCCCGGGCCCTGGGCGACCTGCTGGCCGCCCTCACCGAGTTCGGACTGCTCACCGGTGACGGGCGGGGACTGACCGAGCTGTCCCGTGCCTACCTCGTCGAGGGCGAGCCGACCTACCTGGGCGACCACTTCACCGAGGTGCTCGGCCAGTGGGACCGGTGGAGTGCGCTGACCTCGGTCACCCGCTCCGGCGACCGCTCCGGGGACTTCGGCGCCCCCGCCTCGCGCGGTCGTCACCCCGGACTGTTCGGCGGCGGTTTCCCGCTCGCCGTCCGGGTCGCCTTCGCGGCGGTCGAGGCCCTGGGGCTGCGCGGCGCGGGCCGGGTGCTGGACCTGGCCTGCGGGGGCGGCGAGTGGGGCATCGCCCTTGCCGCCGCCGATCCGCGGGCCGAGGTGACCGCGCACGACGATCCGGTGCTGCTCGGGTCGGCCCGGGCGCGGGCGGCGGAGTTCGGGGTGGCCGACAGGTTCCGGTTCGTGTCCGCCGACTTCGCCGCACCGCCGTTCGCCGACGCCGGCTTCGACACCGTGGTGCTGGCACACGCGGGCCGCTTCGCGGGGCCCACCGCCACGGCCCGGCTGGTGCGGGAGTGCGCCCGGCTGCTCCGCCCGGGCGGCACGCTGCTGCTGGCCGACGTCATGCGGCCGGAGCCCGGGCGGCCCGCGCTGAGCCGGCCGATGCTCGGGCTCAGCCTCCTGGTCAACACCGCGGACGGGGCCGTACTCGCGGCGGAGGACTACCGCGCCCTCATGGAAGACGCCGGTGTGACGGCGAAGGAATGCGTAACGCACGGGCTGGTGACGGCCCAGACAGGAGAAAGGCGGTAACCATGCGAGAAGTGGTCGTCACCGGGCTCGGCGTGATCAGCCCGGCGGGAATCGGGAAAGAAGCCTTCTGGGACACGGTCTCGGCGGGAAAAAGCGTCACGAAATCCCTTTCCGACATTACGAGCTCTCCCCTTTTCAAGTCCTTCGACTTCGCCTCCGACGCGATAGCCGAGGTCCCCGGATTCGAGGAGCAGATACCCTCGCTGCCGCCCGAAGTGCAACGCCTCGACCGGTATGTGCAGTTCGCGGTCGCGGCGGCCCTGCAGGCGATACGGGACGCGGGACTCCAGGACGGCGGCTACGACGCGGAACGGACCGGCATCTCGCTGTCCACGGCGATCTGCGGCACGCCCAAGATGGAGGAGGAGTTCCTCGCCGTCACCGACGAGGGCCGGAAGCCCATCGACCCGGCCAAGGCGGGCCGGGACCTGTATCTCGCGTCCATGTCGAACACGCCCGGGGCCGTCCTGTCGGCCCTGCTCGGCGCCCAGGGCCCCTGCGTGACCCTGTCCACGGGCTGCATCGGCGGCATCGACGCGGTCGGCCACGCCTTCGAGACGATCGCCCACGGTGACGCCGACGTCATGATCGCCGGCGCCAGCGAGGCCCCCATCACCCCGGTGACCGTGGCCTCCTTCGAGATCATCAACTGCCTCTCCCGCGCCCATCGGGACCACCCCGAGGCCGCCTCCCGCCCCTACGACGCGGACCGCGACGGCTTCGTCCTCGGCGAGGGCTGCGGTGTCGTCGTCCTGGAGGAGAAGGAGCACGCCCTGCGCCGCGGCGCCACCGCCTACCTCGAGATCAGCGGCTTCTCGCACACGTCCAACGCCATCCACATGACCGACCTGCTGTCCGACGGCGAGGACCTGACCCGGGCCATGCGCCAGGCCATCGACGTGTCCGGGGTGGCGCCCGGCGCGATCGACCACGTCAGCTCGCACGGCAGCTCCACCCGGCAGAACGACACCTGCGAGACCAGCGCGCTCAAGCTGGCACTGGGCGAGCGCGCACGGGAGATCCCGGTGAACTCGGCGAAGTCCATGCTCGGTCACGCCCTGGCCGCCGCCAGCGCCATGGAGATCGTGCTGTGCGCCCTGGCCGGCCGGCACTCCTTCGTGCACCCCACGGCCAACTACGAGACGCCCGATCCCACGTGCGACCTCGACTATGTGCCGGGCACGGGCCGTCCCTGGGACGGTGAGGTCATCCTCAAGGACGCCAGCGGCTTCGCGGGCCTGCACGCGGCGATGGTCGCGCGGACCGTGCGGGACGGGGGCCGGTCATGAGCATCGTCATCACCGGCACCGGTGCCGTCACCCCGGCGGGCGACGGCGTCGAACCCCTGTGGAACAGCGCCCGCGCGGGCACCTCGCACCTCGCCACCATCGACCGCTTCGACGCCGGGGACTACGCCTGCCCCGTCGCCGGCCAGGCCGACTTCGACGCCGACGCCGAGCTGCCCTCCCGCTTCGTCAAGCGCACCGACCGTTTCACCCACCTCGCCGTGCACACCGTCCGCCGGGCTCTCGCGGACGCCGGGGTCGCCGTCGGCACCGACGTGAGCCCGGAGCGCACCGGCGTCATGGTCGGCAACATCCTCGGCGGCTGGGAGTTCGCCGAGCGCGAGCTGCGCAAGCTGTGGATCGACGGCCCGCGCGCGGTCAGCCCGTACCAGGCGACCGCCTGGTTCCCGGCGGCGCCGCAGGGCAACATCTGCATCGACCAGGGCATCAAGGGCCCGGCCCGCACCTTCGTCGCCGACCGGGCCAGCGGCGCATACGCGCTGATCGGAGCTGCCGAGACCCTGCTGCGAGGCCGGGCCGACGTCGTCCTCGCGGGCGGTGTCGAGGCCCCGCTGTCGCCGTACGGCTGGCTGTGCCTGGAAACCAGCGGGCTGGTCGCCAAGGCCCGCGGCTCCCTCGCCCCGCACGAGCTGTACCGGCCCTTCGACGCCGGGCACGGCGGCAGTGTCTTCGCCGAGGGCTCGGTGTTCCTGGTGATGGAGCGCCGCGAGCACGCCGAGCGGCGCGGGGCACGCATCCTCGGCGAACTCGCCGGCTGGGGCGTCAGCACCGACGGCTACATGCCGTACTACACGGTCGAACCGACCGGCCAGGTGCTGGGCCGGGCCATGCGCACCGCCGCCGAGCGCGCCGGGATCTCCGGTGGTGACCTGGGCGCCGTCTTCGCACACGGCTCCGGCATCCCCTTCGAGGACGTCACCGAGGGCTACGGCCTGCAGGAGGCGTTCGGGCAGAGCGCCGCACACGTGCCCGTCACCGCGCCCAAGTCGGGCTTCGGGCATCTGCTCGGCGCGGCCGCCCCCGCCGACGTGGCGCTCGCCCTGCGGGCCATGGCGGCGGGCTCGGTGCCGCCCACAGTGAACCTCGACCGGCAGGCGCCGGGCATCGAGCTGGACATCGTGCGGGGCGAGGCGCGGCCGGCCCCTCGGTGGGAGCACACGCTGGTCGTGTCCCGAGGCCTGGGAGGTGTGAACGCATGTCTCCTACTGAGGCGTTGATCGCGGAAGCCCTGCTGAACACCCCCGCGACGGTACGCGGGATCGGCATCGACGTCGTGGACGTCCAGCGCCTGCGGGCCATGCTCGAACGCCGTGGACGGCCGCTGTACGACCGGCTGTTCACGCCCGCCGAACTGGCCCTGTGCGAGGGCGGCTCGCCGCACCACCGCGCCCGCCGACTGGCCGGCCGGATCGCCGCCAAGGAGGCCGTCCGCAAGACCCTCGGCGCGCACGGGCAGGGGTGCGGCTGGCTGGACGTCGAGATCGGCCGGGCGGAGTCCGGGCAGCCGCTGCCGCGGGTGTCCGGGCGGGCCGAGGAAGCCTTTCGGCAGGCCTCGTTCACCGGACTGCACCTGAGCATCACGCACGAGGCGGGGCTCGCCCTGGCGATCGCCCTCGCCGTCTAGACGAACCGGACCACCCCGACCACGAGACGGAGGACGTAGGAGTCATGGACGTACAAGAGCAGGTGTTCGCCGTGCTGCGCGGCGTCGGCTTCGACGGGGACGAACTGGAGGCCGGCAAGCGGCTGGCCGAGGACCTCGACATCGACTCGACCGAGCTGGTGGAGATCGTCGTCGCCCTGGAGCAGCACTTCGACATCGCCATCGACGCGGACGCCGAGGGCGGCTTCACCACCGCCGGCGACCTGGTGGGCTGCGTCGGACGGCTGCTGTCCGCCGGCACCGCCGCGCGGAGGTGACGGGATGCCGCGGATCGAGAACAGCATCGTGATCGGAGCCGACCCCCGGCTCGTCTTCGACGTCACCAACGACATCGCCCGCTGGTCGGAGATCTTCGACGAGTACAGCGACGCCAAGGTCCTCTCCGAGGAACGCGAGGGCCGCTGGACGGAGATCGTGTTCGAGCTGACCAACGAGGAGGGGGCGAGCTGGCGCTCCTGGCGGATCCTGGACCACCGGGAGCTCGTCGCGGTCGCCGAACGCCGCGACCCGCTCTACCCGTTCGGCTACATGCACCTGCGGTGGAGCTACCAGGCGGTCCCGGAGGGGACGCGGATGACCTGGGTCCAGGACTTCGAGCTCGACGAGAAGTTCGACGTCCCGCTCGCGACCGTCCTGGAGCGGATGAACACCCACACGCGGCAGAACCAGGCCGGGATCAAGAAGAAGATCGAGTCGGGGGCCGTGGGGCCGTGACCCGACCCCCGTCCTCGCCGCGTATCGCCGTCACCGGGTCCATCGCCATGGACCACCTCATGTCCTTCCCGGGCCGTTTCGCCGAGCAGCTCGTCGCAGACCGGCTGCACAGCGTCTCCCTGTCGTTCCTCTCCGACCGGCTGGAGATACGGCGCGGCGGCGTCGCCGCCAACATCGCCTACGGCCTCGGGCGGCTCGGGATGTCCCCGGTGCTGGTCGGCGCGGCCGGGGCCGACTTCTGCGACTACCAGGTCTGGCTCAAGCAGCACGGCGTCGACACCGACTCCGTGCTGGTCGTGCCGGGCGAGCACACGGCACGGTTCGTGTGCACGACCGACGCGGACCACAACCAGATCGCCACGTTCCACGCGGGCGCGATGCGGGCGGCGTACACCATCGCCCTGCGGGACGTCCTGGCGCGGGTCGGGGGACTCGGCCTGGTGGTCGTGTCGCCCAACGACCCCGCGGCGATGCTCCGGCACACCGAGGAGTGCCGTAGCGCCGGACTGCCGTTCGTCGCCGACCCCTCCCAGCAGCTCGCCCGCATGGACCGGGCGGACGTCCGGTTCCTGCTCGGTCAGGCCCGCTGGCTGTTCACCAACGAGTACGAGGCCGCGCTGCTCCAGGAGTGCACCGGCTGGGGCGCCGCGAGCGTCCTGGAGCGGGTCGGC
Source organism: Streptomyces sp. NBC_00457 (assembly GCF_036014015.1). Classification (NCBI taxonomy): domain Bacteria; kingdom Bacillati; phylum Actinomycetota; class Actinomycetes; order Kitasatosporales; family Streptomycetaceae; genus Streptomyces; species Streptomyces sp. NBC_00457. Next base: position 7,283,908 of record NZ_CP107905.1, read on the forward strand.
ACCTGGGTGACCACCCTCGGCGCGAGCGGCGTACGCCTCGAACGTGCCGGCCACCGACCGGTCGTCGTGCCCGCGGTCCCCGATGTCCCGGTGGCCGATCCGACGGGCGCGGGAGACGCGCTGCGGGCGGGCATGCTCGCCGCCCTCGCCCTCGGCGTACCGGCCGAGGCGGCGGCCCGGCTGGGATGCGCCCTCGCGTCCTTCGCCCTGGAGTCGATCGGCACCCAGACCTACGCGCCGAGGGCACGGGCGGTGGCGGGACGGGTGCGCGAGGTCTATGGCGACCGTGCACTGGCGGAACTGGCACCGGTGCCAGGGCTCACGCCCAGGACGCAGAAGGCAGGCCTCTCGTGAATTCCGGCGAGGCCGCCGTGAGCCGTGGTCGTCGGGTCCGGCCCGGCCCGTTGCTGATTCCCCTGACCGTCGCCGGGATCGTGCCCAGCGTGCTGGGGATGTGGCTGTCCGGGCCGCGACTGCCGCTCGCCCGCTGGCTGTTGCTGCCCGCCGGGGCCGTTCTCGTCCTCCTCGGTGCCTGGATGACCGTGGACGCCGTGGACCGAGTCTACCTGCGCCAGCCCACCCCGCTCGGCGACCGGCCGCCCGAGCATCTCGTGTGGTCCGGCTGGTACGCGGTGATCCGCAACCCCATGGCCGCCGGGATGACCCTCGTCCTGGCCGGCGAGAGCCTGCTGTGGTCCGCGCCGGGCATCGCCCTGTGGGCCGCGTTCGTGCTGGCCGTGTCCTGGACGACCGCCCGCCGGATCGAGGAGCCGGGGCTGTCGGAGACCTTCGGTGCCGAGTACGCCGCCTACCGGCGTGCCGTGCCCGCGTGGATCCCCGGCACCGCGGCGGGCACCGGGCGCAGGGCCGTGCGCAGGCAGCCGGAACCGACCGAGGAGTAGAGGAGCAGCCGTGTTCGTCGATCTGAGCATCCCCGTCAGCCGCCGGGCCCCCGGCGTCGAGTTCGAACAGTGGCTCCACCGGGACGGCATCCGCCATCTCTCCCGCCGGATCCGGGCGTTGCCCGGTGACAGCCGCCGGGACCGGTTCGTCAACCACCTGCGCTGGCTCACCGGCAGCCGACGGCTGCGCGAACAGGACCTGCCCGACGGCTGCTTCATGTCCAACGAGTTCTACCGGATGTCCGTCCACCAGGGCACCCACGTCGACGCTCCCTTCCACTACGGCCCGCAGTGCGAGGGACGCCCCGCGAAGAAGGTCATGGACCTGCCCCTGGAGTGGTTCCACGGCCCGGGTGTCGTCCTCGACGTGCGCGGCTGCGGGGGCCGGGTGACGGCCGCCGACGTCAAGGAGGCGCTGCGCACGGCCGGTCCGGAGGTCGGTCCCGGCTGGGTGGTGCTGTTCCGCAGCGACTCCGACCTGAGGCTCGGTACACCGGCGTACCACACCGAATCCACGGCGATCACCCCCGAGGCCGTCGACCTCCTCCTGGACCTCGGCGTCAAGGTGCTCGGCACGGACTGCTGGAGCTTCGACGGGCCGGCCCGCCGGATGGTCGAGGACTTCTTCGCCACGGGCGACTCCGGCGCCCTGTGGCCCACCCATCTGCACGGCAGGCGGCGGGAGTTCATCCAGATCGAGGGGCTCGCCCGGCTACGGGCGCTGCCGGACGGCCCGTTCACGTTCATGGCGTTCCCCGTCGCTCTCGCCGACGCGGGGGCGGCATGGTGCCGGGCGGTGGCGCGCACCGGGTTCCCGGAGCCCGGTCCCGCCCCACAGTGACCGGGCTCCGGCCCGCCCGCAGCGAAAGGCCTCCCACCATGACGTACGACCCCCGCGCCACGCACCTCCTCACCCTCTCCGCCGACACCTCGGACGCCCTGACCGCCGGCGCTCGCGAAACCGCCGCCCGGCTCGCCCGGCTCGGCGACGCCGCTTTGGCCCAGTGGTGCGCCGAGGCCGCCGCAGGCCCGCATGCCGGCCATCGGATGGGCGTGGTGGGCCGCACGGCGGGTGAGATGGCCGACCGGATCGGCGCTCACCTGGCGGGCGAGCCGGTCCGGGAGGTGTCCGTCGGGCACGCGGACCCGGTCCGTCGGCCGCCGGTCGCCTTGCTGTTCAGCGGCCAGGGGGCGCAGTACGCGGGCATGGGCCGGGGCCTCCACCGCACCGAACCCGTCTTCCGGGCGGCCTTCGACCGGTGCGCGGAGGCGGCCCGGCCCTACCTCGGCATTCCTCTCCAGGACCTGCTCGACCCCGGCGCCGGGCCGGCCGTGGTGTACCGGCTCGCTCACGCGGCCCTCGGCACGTTCTGCGTCAACTTCGCGCTGGGCGAGCTGTGGCGCAGCTGGGGGATAGAGGCCGCGGCCGTGCTCGGCTTCAGCTCGGGTGAATATGCGGCCGCCTGCTGGGCGGGGGTCCTCACCCCGGAGGACGCGGTGCTGCTGCTGGGCACGCAGGTCACCCTTGCCGAGCGGGTCACGGACGGTGCGATGGCGGTGGTCGGCCTGGAGGAGAAGGCCGCGCTGGACCTCCTCGCGGAGACCGGGCCGTCGGTGGGGCTCGCGGCGGTCATCTCACCGGGCGAGGTGTCCCTTTCGGGCCGGGCCACGGAACTGGCCCGGATCGTGGAGCGCCTCACGGCCGCCGGCGTCCGGACCAGCAGCCTGCCGGTGTCTTCGGGTCTGCACTCACCGCTCCAGGAACCGGCGTCGGCCGAACTGCGGGCCGTGGCGGAGAGGATCCCCACGCATCCGCCCCGCATCCCCTTCGTGTCCACGGTCACCGGCGCCAGGATCACCGGCCCACTCGCCCCCGAGCACTGGTCCCGGCATCTGAGCGGCCCGGTGCGATTCCTGGACGCCGTCCGTGTCCTCGACGGACTCGGCATCCGTGCCCATGTGGAGGCCGGACCCGGCCGGGCGCTGGTCGGGCTCGGGGCACGCTGCCTGCCGGGGGAGGGGCGGCTGTGGCTGGCCTCGCTCGGCAGGAGCACCGACGGCACCGGACCGATGCTCATGGCGCTGGGGCGGCTGTACACGGCGGGTGTGCCGGTGGGCTGGAGCCGTGTCTACCCCGGGTCCCGTTCCGTCGTATAGCCGTTCCGGGTTTTCCTTATACTGGCGGCAATGGTTGAAGAAGATATCGCCCGGTCCGCTCCGGGCCGCCCGCGCAGTGCGGAAGTGTCCAGAGGAATCAATCTGGCCGCTCTCGCCCTGCTGCGGGAACGCGGCCCGCAGGGCGTCACGGTCGAGGCGGTGGCCCAGTATTCGGGTTCCGCGAAGACGACGATCTACCGCCGGTACAAGAACCGCTATGAACTTCTGCGGTCCTCGCTCGCTTTCGTCGAGGACATTCCCGAGCCGTCCCCCGGTCTTCCGGTGCGGGAACGGCTTGTCTATTTGCTCACGCAATTCCGGCATGGTCTGGAAGAGGTGGTCGGCCTCCGGGCCCTCGTCGCCCTGCTGCACGGCGACGAGGACCCGGAGTTCACCCAGGTGTTCCGGGAGACCATTCTGGGGCCGCGGCTGGAGGTCATCTTCCAGACCCTCCGGTCCGGAGTGGAGAGCGGCGAACTGAGGGCGGACGCCGACTATGAGACGGTCGTCAGCATGCTGGCCGGTTCCTTCATCGCCCGGTTCGCGGTCCGGGGCGCGCCGCCACCCGCCGACTGGGCGGACGTGGTGGTCGACACGATCTGGCCGGCCATCCGGGCCACCTGAGGGCAGGCCCCTCAGGACACGTGTTCCGGCCGCAGCCCCACGCCGATGAACTGCGCTGTCCACCGGTTCAGGAACGGGAAGCGCCGCACCAGCCGGGCCGCGAACGGCCGCTCCACCACCGACCGCCGGTCCTTCGGATAAAGGTCGGCAAGCATGTGCACCTGCGCCAACTGCACGGCTCGTACCGGCAGCTCACGCCGCCGCTGGACCCGGCGCAGTTCCTTAAGGGTCGGCGTACGTCCCGTGCGCAGCACCGGCCCGAGCATCCGCGCGGCGGCCACCGCGTCCTGCACGGCGAGGTTGATGCCGACCCCGCCGGCCGGAGACATGGCGTGCGCCGCGTCCCCGATGCACAGCAGGCCGGGCCGGTACCAGCTGCGCAGCCGGTCGACCCGGACGCCGAGCAGTTTCACATCGTCCCAGTCGCGGATCTCCCGTTCGGCCCGCTCGGCGAACGGCGGGTGCACGGAGGACACGTCGGCCCTCAGCCGGCCGAGGCCCTCCGCCCGTACGGCGTCGTACTGGCCCTGCGGGATGACGTACGCGACCTGCCAGTAGGAGCCCCGGTCGATGGTGATCAGCACGAAGCCCTTCCCGGTGTGCAGGAAGGTCATGGTCTCTTCGGGTTCGCGGCCGAGCCGGAACCACAGCACGTCCATGGGCGCGGCGCTCGCCGCCACGCGCAGTCCGACGGCCTTGCGCATGGCCGAGTGGCGGCCGTCCGCGGCGATCACCAGGTCGGCCCTGATCTCCAGCGGCCCCTCCGGGGTGTCCGCGCGCACCCCGAGCACCCGGTCGCCCTCGCGGATCACGGTGGTGCCCTCGGTCTTCTGCAGCAGCCGGAAGCCGGGCAGCTCCCCGGCCTTGCGGGCCAGGAAGTCCAGGACGTCCCACTGCGGCATGAACGCGATGTACGGGTAGCGGCTGCGGATCCGGGAGAAGTCGGCGAACGTGGTCGGCCCCGCGGCTGTGCTCACCGTGATGTCGGTGACCTTGGTGTGCGGGATCTGCAGAAACTCGTCCAGCAGCCCCAGTTCGTCGATGACCTGGAGGGTCGAGGGGTGCACGGTGTCGCCGCGGAAGTCCCGCAGGAAGTCGCCGTGCTTCTCGACGACGGTGACCTGCACACCCTGCCGGGCGAGCAGCAGTCCTGCCATCATCCCGGCAGGGCCGCCGCCCACGACGACGCACTGGGTGGTCTCGGTCTTCATGGATCGCTCCTGGGTTGCGTGCGGGCGCGGGTCAGTGCCCGGCCGCGATCGGCAGGGGCTCGCCGTCCGGCCCGGTGGTGGAAAGGTCGCGGCTGCGAATGAGCGGGATGACGGCGAGGGCACCCGCGAAGGCCACCACCGCCGCCACCGTCAGGATCGAGTTCAGCCCGTGGACGAACGCGGAGTGCGCCGCGTCGGTGAAGATGCCCCGCTGCTCGGGCGGGAGCTGGGCGAGGGCGGGACCTATCTGCCCGGAGGAGACGGCGTGGCCGAGCTCGCCCGCCCGCTCCTGGAGCGGGGTGCCGGCGACGGCGTCGTGCACCGCGTCGCGCACCCGGTCGGCGAAGACCGCGCCCAAGGCGGCGATGCCGACGGCGATGCCCAGGGACCGGCAGGTGTTGCTCAGCCCGGAGGCCACCCCGACGCGGGCCGGTTCGACCGCGCCCATCGCGGCGGCGACCACGTTCGGGTTGACCAGTCCGACGCCGAGCCCGGTCACCAACTGCCCGGCGAGCAGAGCGGTCCAGTCGTCGGACGCGTCGAGGCCGCCCATGAGCAGCAGCCCGAGCCCTACGCAGGCCAGGCCGGCGGAGACGAGCCAGCGGGCCGGCAGCACGGTGCCCACCCGGGCGGCGATCGCCGAGGCGACGAAGATGGAGAGGGTCAGCGGCAGCAGCCGCAGCCCGGCCGCCAGGGGTTCGTGCCCGAGGACCGTCTGCAGATACAGCGTCAGGTACAGCAGCAGCGCGAACGCCGTGGAGCTCATGGCCAGGACGCCGACAGCGGCACCCGTGGTGGTGATCTTCCGGAACACGGCGCCGGGGAGCATGGGGTCCCGCCGGGTGCGTTCGACCAGGACGAACGCGGTCATCGACACGGCGGACAGGACGAAGCCGCTGACCACCGGGGCGCTGTCCCAGCCCTCCTCGTTGGCGCGCAGCAGGGCGAAGGACAGGGCGCCGAGCGCGGTGCCGAAGGTGAGGAAGCCGGGCCAGTCGATCCGCCCGGCGCTCTGAGCCCGGGACTCGGCGACGCGCAGTGCGGTGGCGATCAGGGCGAGGATGCCGACGGGCAGGTTGACCAGGAAGATCCACCGCCAGCCGGCCGCTTCGACCAGCACCCCGCCGGCGAGCGGTCCCACGGCGAGCGCTGCCCCGCTGACGGCGCCCCAGACGGCGAGGGCGACATGCCGGTCGCGGTGGTCGGGGTAGGCGGCGGCGAGCAGGGCCAACGAGGTCGCGAGCAGGGCGGCGCCGCCCACCCCTTGGAGCACCCGGGCCACGATGAGGGTGAGCGGGTCCTGGGCGACTCCGCACAGCAGTGAGGCAAGCGTGAAGACCGCCATGCCCCAGGAGAAGACCGCGCGTCGGCCGAACCGGTCGGCGAGGGAGCCCGCCGTGAGCAGGACGGCCGACAGCGCCACGGCGTAGGCCGCCACCACCCATTGCAGGTCCGTGAGCGTGGCGTCCAGGGCCTCCTCGATGTCGGGCAGTGCGATGTTCACGATCGTGACGTCGAGCAGCAGCATGAAGCTGCCCACCGACACCACGGTCAGTGTCCACCACCGGTTGGGCGCCATGCCCCCTCCTTGGGTTGTTCAATGCCAGACCATTTAAATACGCTACGAGTAGCGTAGCGTATTTACCCAAGAGGGAACAGGGCGTCCGGAGGGAGCAGGTCAGAACTCCGCGACCGGCTCCGGCCGACGGTCCAGGGAGCGCTTGGCGTACAGCGCCGTCTCGACGCGGTTCTGGGTGCCGAGCTTGGCGTAGATACGGCTCAGGTAGTTGCGGACCGTCTTCGGGCTGATGCCCAGACGTTTGGCGATGCGGTGCGTCGCCTGCTCGTCGGCCACGAGGAACAGGATCTGCCGTTCGCGCTCGGTGAGCAGGGAGAGCGGGGAGCCGCCGTCCGGCGGGCGCCCCGACAGCAGTTCCAGGACCTGCCCCGCCGCGACGGTCGAGAGGGCGGCGCCCTCTCGGTGCACCGTGAGCAGGGTGTCGCGCAGCTCGTCCGCGCCGATGTTGCGGGAGAGGTAGGCGTTGGCGCCGGCCGCGAACGCCTCGCGCATGTAGACCGGTTGCTGGTTGGTGGCGAGGACGACGATCCGTACGTGCTGGAAGTCGCGGCGGATCTCCCGGGCGACCTGCGTGGAGTTGGACCCGGCCGGGCTCAGATTCATGATGACGAGGTGCGGCTGTTCCCGGCGTACCTCCCTCAGCGCCGACAGCCCGTCACGGGCTACTGCGACGACGGAAAACTCGGAGAAACCTTCCAACAGCTTCTGGAATCCCTCGGCCACTAAACGTTCACTGTCCACGAGCAGGATTCGTATCGATGACATGCTTTCCCTTCGTTCGCGTGACGTTCGCGTGCGTGAAGAGAGTGCGCGGGCGCAGCATGTGGTGCCCCCGTTGGCGGCCCGGCTTCCTTCGCCGTTGAATTGGCGGGTCGCTGGCAATCGATGCTACACGTACCCGCTGATTCGTTTCGGTCAGGATGGAGATGTTGAATCTGGTCGTAAAGGCGGTTGATTAATGGCTTCTCCGCAGGTGGGTCGCGCGAGGGCGGGTATTTTCACGAGACCCGACGATTCTTGTTACGGGATCGAAATCCGGACTTTATTGTTCCGGTCCGCCGGTGTTGGCCATGCCGTCAATGGGGCCGCTGATCCGTCCCATGGGGGAAACGGCCGACGCACCGGATCCGGGTGGGCTGGGCCACAACCGGGCGGATGCGCGCACGCGGTAGGCGAGAATGGGTTCATGAGTCTCTTCCGGGACGACGGCATCGTCCTGCGGACGCAAAAGCTCGGGGAAGCCGACCGCATCATCACCCTGCTCACCCGCGGTCACGGGCGGGTACGCGCCGTGGCGCGCGGGGTGCGGCGGACGAAGTCGAAGTTCGGGGCGCGGCTGGAACCCTTCTCGCATGTGGATGTGCAGTTCTTCGCGCGGGGGAGTGAGCTGGTCGGGCGCGGGCTGCCGCTGTGCACGCAGAGCGAGACGATCGCTCCGTACGGTGGCGGGATCGTGAGCGACTACGCCCGCTACACCGCCGGGACGGCCATGCTGGAGACCGCCGAGCGCTTCACCGACCACGAGGGCGAGCCGGCGGTCCAGCAGTATCTGCTGCTCGTCGGCGCCCTGCGCACGCTCGCCCGGGGCGAGCACGCCTCCCACCTCGTCCTGGACGCCTTCCTGCTCCGCTCGCTCGCCGTCAACGGCTACGCGCCCAGCTTCAGCGACTGCGCGAAGTGCGGGCTGCCCGGGCCGAACCGGTTCTTCTCCGTGGCCTCCGGCGGCTCCGTCTGCGTCGACTGCCGGGTGGGCGGGAGCGTCGTACCCTCGCCGCAGACCCTGGAACTCCTCGGCGCGCTGCTTACGGGAGACTGGGAGACCGCGGACGCGTGCGAGCCGCGGTATGTGCGGGAGGGCAGCGGGCTGGTCTCCGCCTACCTGCACTGGCACCTGGAGCGCGGGCTGCGCTCACTCAGGTACGTAGAGAAGTAGCGAGACACGCGAAACACGTGCAACACGCACAACATGCACGGAGCGAGGAGACGAGAAACACATGGCCGTACGCGGGTTTCTGGGGCGTCAGCGCCGCGAGTACACGACGCCGGAACCGCACCCGTCCGGTGCCCGCCCGCCGAAGCTCCCGGGCGAGCTGATCCCCCGCCATGTAGCGATCGTCATGGACGGCAACGGACGCTGGGCCAAGGCACGCGGGCTGCCGCGGACCGAGGGCCACAAAGTCGGTGCCGAGCGCGTGCTCGACGTGCTGCAGGGCTCGATCGAGATGGGCGTCAAAGCGATCTCGCTCTACGCCTTCTCCACCGAGAACTGGAAGCGCTCGCCCGACGAGGTGCGCTTCCTGATGAACTTCAACCGCGACTTCATCCGCAAGAGCCGCGACCAGCTCGATGAGCTGGGTGTGCGGGTGCGCTGGGTGGGGCGGATGCCCAAGCTGTGGAAGTCGGTCGCCAAGGAGCTCCAGATCGCCCAGGAGCAGACCAAGGACAACGACAAGCTGACCTTGTACTTCTGCATGAACTACGGCGGCCGCGCGGAGATCGCCGACGCCGCGCAGGCGCTGGCGGAGGATGTGAAGGCCGGGCGGCTCGACCCGTCCAAGGTCGACGAGAAGACCTTCGCGAAGTACCTCTACTACCCGGACATGCCCGACGTGGACCTCTTCCTGCGGCCCAGCGGCGAGCAGCGCACCTCCAACTACCTGCTCTGGCAGAGCGCGTACGCCGAGATGGTCTTCCAGGATGTGCTGTGGCCGGACTTCGACCGCCGCGACCTGTGGCGCGCGTGCCTGGAGTTCGCCTCCCGCGACCGGCGGTTCGGCGGGGCGATCCCGAACGAGGAGCTGCTGGCCATGGAGGGCAGGCAGGAGTGAACGGCTCTGGGGCGTCCCGTGAGGGGCGCCCCAGGTGCGTTCGGTGCGTCGGGTGCCTTACGCGTTGGCCGCCGCGCACTCCGCACACGTGCCGAAGATCTCCACCGTGTGTGCCACGTTGACGTAGCCGTGCTCCTCGGCGATCGCGTCCGCCCACTTCTCGACGGCAGGGCCCTCGACCTCGACGGCCTTGCCGCAGACGCGGCAGACGAGGTGGTGGTGGTGTTCGCCGGTGGAGCAGCGGCGGTAGACGGACTCGCCGTCGGAGGTGCGCAGGACGTCGACCTCGCCGGCCTCGGCGAGGGACTGCAGGGTGCGGTAGACCGTGGTGAGCCCGACGGAATCGCCCTTGTGCTTCAGCATGTCGTGCAGGTCCTGCGCACTGCGGAACTCGTCGACCTCGTCGAGCGCCGCCGCCACGGCGGCACGCTGCCGGGTGGCTCGGCCCTTCACCGGCTGTCCAGCGGTCGTCACCGGTCCTCCTTCATTGCTCGGTCGCCTAGGGGCGCTTGCGCCGGTGTCGACCGAGCGACTCACATCTGCGCTTGCCGTGCCCGGCCATTGTGCCAGTCCGACATGTGCGCGGTCAGACACCGACCTTTCCGTCGCGTTCCCGGCTGGCCGGAATCGCACACTCCGCGGGATCTCCCACGGGGTCTGCCGCGGCCAGGGCCCGCGCGCGGCGCCGGGCCAGCGGAGCCGCCGTCGCGGTCAGCACGATGAACGCGCCGATGGTCAGCAGCACGATCGTCGCGCCGGGCGGCACGTCCTGGTAGTACGACGTCACGGTCCCGCCGATCGTCACGCTCACCCCGATCGCCACCGCGATGGCGAACGTGAGCGCGAAGCTCCGGCTGAGCTGCTGCGCCGCGGCGACCGGCACCACCATCAGCGCGGACACCAGCAGCAGCCCGACCACGCGCATCGCGACGGTCACCGTCACCGCCGCCGTGATCGCCGTCAGCAGGTTCAGGGCGCGGACGGGGAGCCCCGTGACCCGCGCGAACTCCTCGTCCTGGCTGACCGCGAACAACTGGCGACGCAGGCCCACGGTGACCAGCACCACGAACGCCGCCAGCAGACAGATCGCCGTCACGTCGTCCTCGGAGACCGTGGACAGCGAACCGAACAGATACGAGTTCAGGTTGGCGTTGGAGCCGCCCGGCGCGAGGTTGATGAACATCACGCCGCCGGCCATACCGCCGTAGAAGAGCATCGCGAGGGCGATGTCACCGCGGGTGCGGCCGTACCAGCGGATCAGCTCCATCAGCACCGCGCCGATCACCGCGACCGCCGTCGCCATCCACACCGGCGAGGTGGAGAGCAGGAAGCCGAGGCCGACGCCGGTCATCGCCACGTGGCCGATGCCGTCGCCCATCAGGGCCTGGCGGCGCTGGACGAGGTAGATGCCGATCGCGGGGGCGGTGATGCCGACCAGGACGGCGGCGAGCAGGGCCCGCTGCATGAAGGCGTAGTCCAGGATCTCCATCAGCTCAGCAGTCCTGTGCGGATCGGTTCGGCGTCGTGGGCCGAGTGCGGGTGGACGTGGTCGTGGCCCGGCAGCGCGTGCTGGCCGACCGCCTTCGGGGGCGGGCCGTCGTGCAGGACACAGCCGTCGCGGAGGACGACCGCGCGGTCGATCAGCGGCTCCAGGGGGCCCAGTTCATGCAGGACGAGCAGGACCGTCGTGCCCTGGGACACCTGCTCCGTGAGCGTCCGGGCCAGCACCTCCTGGCTGGCCAGGTCCACGCCTGCCATCGGCTCGTCCATGATCAGCAGTTCGGGGTCGGAGGCGAGCGCGCGGGCGATCAGCACCCGCTGGTGCTGGCCGCCGGAGAGCGCGTCGACGGAGTCCTTGGCGCGGTCCGCCATGCCGACCAGCTCCAGGGCGTGCCGTATCGCGTCCCGGTCGGCCTTGCGCAGGACGCCGAAGCGGGTGCGGGACAGGCGGCCCGAGGAGACGACCTCGGTGACCGTGGCGGGGACACCGCCCGCGGCGGTCGTGCGCTGGGGGACGTAGCCGACCCGCGCCCAGTCCCGGAACCGGCGCCGCGGGGTGCCGAAGATCTCTATCTCGCCGCCGGACACCGGGACCTGGCCGATGATCGTGCGCACCGCGGTCGACTTGCCGGAGCCGTTGGCCCCGAGCAGCGCGACGACCTCACCGTGGCCCACGGTGAGGTCGATGCCGCGCAGCACGGGGCGCGAGCCGAGCTCCGCCGTCACGCTCCGCAGGGATATGACGGGGTCGCCGGCTTTACGTGCCGTCATGGCGTGCGCCTCCGAACTGCTGTGTGCTGCTGGTCACTTCGCGCCGAGCGCCTTCTCCAGGGCCGTCAGGTTCGCCTGCATGACCTCGAAGTAGTCGTCGCCCTTGGACTTGTCGGTGATGCCCTCGAGCGGGTCGAGTACATCAGTTTTCAGCCCGGCGTCGGCGGCCAGGGTCTTGGCCGTCTTGTCGGAGACCAGGGTCTCGTAGAAGACGGTGGTCACGCCGTCCGCCTTGGCCTCCGCCTGGAGTTCCTTCATGCGCGCCGCGCTGGGCTCGCTCTCCGGGTCGACGCCGGTGACGGACTCCTGGGTCAGGCCGTAACGCTCGGCGAGGTAGGCGAAGGCCGAGTGGTTGGTGAAGAACACCTTCGTGTCGGTGTTCTTCAGGCCGGTCTCGAAGTCGGTGTTCAGTGTGTTCAGCTTCGCGACCAGGTCCACCGTGTTCTTCCGGTAGTCGGCCGCGTTGTCCGGGTCGGCCTTCTCGAAGGCGGCGCTGACACCCTCGGCGACCTCGGCGTACTTCACCGGGTCCAGCCAGATGTGCGGGTCGAGCGCCGACTCCTCCTCCGCGTGCTCCTCCTCGGCGTGGTCTTCCTCGCCCTCATGGGCGTGGCCGGTCTCGCCGTGGTTCTCGAGCCTGGTGAGGGTCGCCGCGTCGATCTTCGTCTTGACGGCGGACTGCTCCACCGCCTCGTCGACGGCGGGCTGGAGGGTCTTGAGATAGAGCACCGCGTCGGACTCCTGGAGTGCCGCGGTCTGCTTGGCGCTGATCTCGAGGTCGTGCGGCTCCTGGCCGGGCTCGGTCAGCGTGGTGACGTTCACATGGTCCCCGCCGATCTGCTCGGCGAGGAACTGCATCGGGTAGAACGACGCGACGACGTCGAACTTGTCCGTGTTGCCGGAGCCCGCACTGGCGCTGGAACAGGCGGAGAGGGCCGCGAGACCGAGGGCGGTTACCACGGCTGTGGGTATCAGACGACGACGTGCGTTCATGACAGTCATTTTCAATGGTTCTGGAAACGATTGTCAACAAAGGTCCGGGGTGGCCCTGAGCACAACCCGATTTGGTTGAGGGGGAGCCTGCGCCGGTAACCTGAAGCATTCGCTGGAAGCACCTCGCTTCGTCGCCCGTCGTCGTAATGAAGAGAGCACCGTGGCCGCCGACAAGATCGACACCATCGTCAGCCTGAGCAAGCGCCGTGGCTTCGTATTTCCCTGCAGTGAGATCTACGGCGGACAGCGCGCCGCCTGGGACTACGGGCCGCTGGGTGTCGAGCTCAAGGAGAACCTCAAGCGCCAGTGGTGGCGCTACATGGTGACCTCGCGCGAGGACGTCGTCGGTATCGACTCGTCCGTGATCCTGGCCCCCGAGGTGTGGGTCGCCTCCGGCCATGTCGCCACCTTCACGGACCCGCTCACCGAGTGCACCTCCTGTCACAAGCGGTTCCGCGCGGACCACCTGGAGGAGGCGTACGAGGCCAAGAAGGGCCACCTCCCCGAGAACGGCCTCGCCGACGTCAACTGCCCCAACTGCGGCAACAAGGGCCAGTTCACCGAGCCCAAGCAGTTCTCGGGCCTCCTCTCCACCCACCTCGGCCCCACCCAGGACTCCGGCTCCATCGCCTACCTGCGTCCCGAGACCGCGCAGGGCATCTTCACCAACTTCGCCCAGGTGCAGACCACCTCGCGCCGCAAGCCGCCGTTCGGCATCGCGCAGATGGGCAAGTCCTTCCGCAACGAGATCACGCCCGGCAACTTCATCTTCCGGACTCGCGAGTTCGAGCAGATGGAGATGGAGTTCTTCGTCAAGCCGGGCGAGGACGAGACGTGGCAGGAGTACTGGATGGAGCAGCGCTGGAACTGGTACACCGGCCTGGGCCTGCGCGAGGAGAACATGCGGTGGTACGAGCACCCGAAGGAGAAGCTCTCCCACTACTCCAAGCGCACCGCTGACATCGAGTACCGCTTCCAGTTCGGCGGCAACGAGTGGGGCGAGCTGGAAGGTGTGGCCAACCGCACCGACTACGACCTCGGCGCCCACTCCAAGGCCTCCGGCCAGGACCTCTCCTACTTCGACCAGGAGGCCGGGGAGCGCTGGACGCCGTACGTCATCGAGCCCGCCGCCGGTGTCGGCCGCGCGATGCTGGCCTTCCTCCTCGACGCCTACATCGAGGACGAGGCGCCCAACGCCAAGGGCAAGATGGAGAAGCGGACGGTGCTGCGCCTGGACCACCGTCTGGCGCCCGTGAAGGTGGCCGTACTGCCGCTGTCCCGCAACCCGGAACTGTCGCCCAAGGCCAAGGGTCTCGCCCAGGCGCTCCGGCAGAACTGGAACATCGAGTTCGACGACGCCGGCGCCATCGGCCGCCGCTACCGCCGCCAGGACGAGATCGGCACGCCGTACTGCGTGACGGTCGACTTCGACACCCTGGACGACAACGCGGTGACGGTGCGCGAGCGCGACACCATGAAGCAGGAGCGGGTGTCGCTGGACCAGATCGAGGGTTACCTGGCGGGTCGCCTCATCGGCGCGTAAGCGTCGGCAAAAACCCCGGTTTCGTTACGGACGTAACAGACGTAACGGAACCGGGGTTTTTCCCATCCAGTGCCCATCCGGCTCCGAAGAGGGGACATGCGCGGCCCGCAGCGGGCGGGTCGCGGAGAGAACCTTCACGGGGGCACCAATGCGCAAGCAAGCAGTCATCGCCGTATCCGCCATGGCACTGGCCATCGGCACCGTCGGCTGCGGAGCGATGGGCGACGGGGCGGCGAAGGCCGAGTCTTCCCCCGCCGCCATCGAGAACAAGGGCGGACTGATCGGCGCCGGCGCGGGCGCGGCGCAGAGCGACCGGCTCACCGCCATCGGCCTCACCGCCGACCAGCGGCTCGTCACCTTCCGCACCGACCGTCCCGACCGCGTCCTCCCGCTCGGCAAGGTGAACGGCCTCCAGGGCGACACCAAGCTCGTCGGCATCGACTACCGCGTGCAGAACGGCAAGTTGTACGGCGTCGGCGACCGCGGTGGCGTCTACACGGTCCGTGAGATCGGCGCGAAGGCGAAGAAGGTCAGCCAGCTGAGCGTGGCGCTGCAGGGCGGGTCGTACGGCGTCGACTTCAACCCGGCCGCCAACCGCCTGCGCGTCATCAGCGACACCGGCCAGAACCTCCGCCACAACATCGACGACCCGGCGGGCGCCCCGGCGGCGGGCACCACGGCTGTCGACGGCACCCTGACCAACCCGCCGGTCCCGCCCGCGACGGCGGGTGCCACGGCACAGGGCGTGACGGGAGCGGCGTACACGAACAACGACCTCTCCCAGACCACCGCCACCACCCTCTTCGACGTGGACACGGTCAATGACCAGGTCTCCATCCAGTCCCCGGCCAACGCGGGCAACCTCGCCCCCACCGGCAAGCTGGGCGTCGACGCGGGCCCGAGCGCGGGCTTCGACATCTACACGTCCACGAGGAGCGGTTCCAACACGGCGTACGGCGTCCTCAGCGTCGGCGGCGCACAGCGGCTGTACCGCGTGGACCTGCTGAACGGCTCGGTCACGCGGGCCGGGACCTTCGACGGCGGCCGGGCCGTGGTGGACCTGGCGCTGCCGCTGAAGCAGGGCTGAGTGGTCCCCGTACGGGACGTGTGATTGGTCCTGTACGGGTCCGTGGCGGCCCCGACAGGGTGGACGGCATGAGCATCGCGTTCCTGCTGACCACCCTGGTCGTGGTCGCCACTCCCGGCACCGGCGTCGTCTACACCCTCGCGGCCGGGTTGTCTCGCGGCCGCCGGGCGAGCGTCGTCGCGGCGGTCGGCTGCACCCTCGGCATCGTCCCGCACATGCTGGCCACGATCACCGGAGTCGCCGCGCTGTTGCACGCGAGCGCGACGGCCTTCCAGGTCTTGAAGTACGCCGGTGTCGCCTACCTCCTCTACATGGCATGGGCGACGCTGAAGGACCGCGACGCGATCGCGGTGGACGATCAGCAGGCTCCCCTCTCCGCGGGCCGGGTGATTGTCCGGGGCGTGCTGATCAACATCCTCAACCCGAAACTGACCATCTTCTTCTTCGCGTTCCTGCCGCAGTTCGTGAGCCCGGGGGAGCCCAACTCGGTGCTCCGGATGCTCGCGCTCAGCGGCGTCTTCATGCTGGCGACCTTCGTCGTCTTCGCGGTCTACGGCATCCTCGCCGCGTCCGTCCGCAACCACGTCACCTCACGGCCGAGGGTGATGACGTGGCTGCGGAGGAGCTTCGCGGGGTCGTTCGTGGCACTGGGGGCGAAGCTCGCGTTCACGGCCCGCTAAGCGGTTCGGCAGCGCCCCGAAGGGGCGCGGGGAACTGCGCGACCAGCCACGACGGCGCCGCAGCAGACGACGGTGAACACGCGGTCGGCCCCGGGAGCCTCCAGCTCGTCGAGTACGGCGACAGCCAGATCCTCCGCGCTGATCCAGGAACGGCTGCCCGCGGCCGTCAGCAGCGTGTCGGTGCCCCGCCGGTAGTGGCCGGTGCGCTCGCCGGGGACCAGCAGGGCGGGCGGCGCGAGATAGGCCCAGTTGCCGCCGTGCCCTTCGCAGGCCCGCAGTTGAGCCACCCCGGCCGCGGCTACCGGCTTCACCTCTTCCGGCACGTACACCGGGTTGTCGGCGACCAGCAGCTCACGGTCCTCCGGGCTGCGCAGCACCCCCGCGCCGCCGACCACGAGGGTGCGTATCCCGGTGTTCAGCACCGCACGGGTCGTACCGACGAGGAAGTCCTGGTCGACCGGATCGGTCCGCACCGCGACCACAACGGCGTCGGTGCCGGCGAGCGCCTCGCGCAGGGCGTCCGTGTCGTTCGCGTCGATGGCGAAGGGCGTCACGTCGGGGTCCTCGTCGGCAGGCTTCCGGGACAGGGCGCGCACGTGGTGTCCGCGTGCGACGGCCTCGTTGATCACCCGGCTGCCGACCATGCCGGTGGCGCCGAGCACGGCGATCGTCATGCCCGTCGTCTCTGTCGTCATGGATTGCGCTCTCCTTGTACGTGGGGCGTTGAACTGCGCGGCCAGCAGGGCGGCCAGGGCGAGGGTGAAACCGAGGGCCTGGAGCGGGTTCAGCGTCTCGCCTAGCGTGAGACCTACGACGGTGGCGACCAGCGGTGACAGCAGCACGAGCGGGGCGGACGCCCTGACCGGCAGCTTCCCGATGCCGCGGAACCACAGCGTGAACGAGATCAGCCCGCCCATGCTGCCGAGCCACAGATAGCCGACGACGGCCTCCGTGTCGATCGAAGGCGGCGCTCCCTCGAACACGACGGTGAGGGGCAGCAACACCAGCCCGCCGACCGTCAGTTGCCAGCCCGCCAGGGTCATCGGACCGACTCCCGCGGGGCGGCCCCAGCGCTTGGTGAGGACCACCCCGGCCGCCATGCCCGCCGTACCGCCGAGACCGGCGAGCACGCCGACGGCGTCCAGCCGGGCGTCGGGACCGAGCACCACGAGCCCGACGCCGACCACACCGAGCACACCCCACATCCAGGTCCAGGCGGTCGGCCGACTGTGGAGCACCGCGATGGCCAGCCCGGCGACCAGCAGCGGCTGGACGGCGCCGAGGGTGCCGGCGACACCGCCGGGAAGCCGTTCGGCGGCCACGAACAGCAGGGGGAACAGCGCGCCGATGTTGAGGGTGCCGAGGACGGCGGCCTTCCACCACCAGTCGCCGCGCGGCAGCACACGGGTGAGCGCCAGCGCGAGCAGCCCGGCGGGCAGGGCACGCAACAGCGCGGCGAACAGCGGATGCCCGGGCGGCAGCAGCTCTGTGGTGACGGCGTAGGTGGTGCCCCAGGAGGCCGGGGCGAGTGCGGTCAGGGCGACGGTCGCCGCGTGCTGCGCGGACGAATTCCTCTGCATGGGGTGCAGTCTCGGCCGCACCGCGTCATGACTCCAAAGCATGGTTGCCATGGCAGCGATGAATCAGAACGATGGCTGGATGGACCTTCAGCAGATGCGCTACGTCGTCGCCGTCGCCGAGACCCGCAACTTCACGCGGGCCGCGGAGCGGTGTTCCGTGGTGCAGTCGTCACTGAGCCACCGGATCGCGGGCCTGGAACGGGAGCTGGGGGTCCGGCTGTTCGCCCGCTCCAGTCGTCGGGTGGAGCTGACCAGCGCCGGCGAGGCGTTCGTCGCGCGGGCCCGCGAGTGCCTGACGGCCGCCGACCTCGCGGCTGCCGACGCCGCCGCGGCGGCCGGGGTGGTACGGGGCCGGCTCGCCGTCGGCGTGATCGTGACCACCGCCGCCGTCGACGTACCGGAGCTGTTGCAGCGGTATCGCGCGCTGCACCCGGAGGTCAGGATCGTGTTGCGCTCCGGGCGCAGCGACGATCTGGTGGCGGCGATCCGGGACGGCGAACTGGACATCGCCTTTCTCGGTCTGCCCGAGGACCAGCGGCCGTCCGAGGTGGAGACCTTGGTGCTCGATCACGACGAGCATGTGCTGGTCGTGCCGGCCGGGCACCGGCTCGCGGGCGCTTCCCGGGTCACCCTGCGGGACATCGCCGAGGAGACCTTCGTGGACTTCATGCACGGCACACCCGCCCGGGCCCAGTCCGACCGGGCGTTCGCCGCGGCAGGGCTGGCGCGGGACGTGGCCTACGAGGTCGGGGTCGTCGAGCTGATCACCCGGCTGACCGCCCGGGCCCTGGGCGTCGCGCTGCTGCCGTCGGCCTTCGCCCGGCCGCTGGCGGAGGGCGACCCCGAGCTGGTGCTGGTCCCGGTGGTGGGCGGGCCGCGTCGTATCGAGGTGCTCGCGTGGAGCCGGTTCAATCCGAGTCCGGCCACCCGGGCGATGCTCGATGTGCTCGGGGTTCCTTCCGCGAAGCCGGTCAACGGCCCTGGAGTGTCTTGACGTTGTCGCCGAACGTCCAGTTCTTCGAGCCGTCCCAGTTGATGGACCAGGTCATCAGGCCCTTGAGGCTGGTGCCGTAGTGGCGCCAGGCCTCGGCGACGAGGGACGGTGACATGTGGCCGCCGCCGGCGCCCGGCTGGGCGGGTAGACCCGGGACTTGCTTGTCGTACGGGACCTTGATCGTCGTACCTTGGATGACCAGGCCCTTGTTGAGGCAGTCGGTCTGGGCGACGAAGCCCTCGACGGTGCCGGCGGAGTAGGAGTCGCCGGAGCAGCCGTACATGCTGCCGTTGTAGTACTGCATGTTCAGCCACCACAGGCGGCCGTTGTCGGCGTACTTCTTGATGACGGGGAGGTATGCCCCCCAGATCGAGCCGTACGTCACGCTGCCGCCGGTGACGTACGCCGTCTCCGGGGCCATGGTGAGGCCGAAGTTCGACGGCATCTGCGCGAGGATCCCGTCGATGATGCGGATCAAGTTGGCCTGGGACGTGGAGAGTTGGCCGATATTGCCGCTGCCGACGAGACCCGTCTCGATGTCTATGTCGATGCCGTCGAAGTTGTACTGCTTCAGGATCGGGACGATCGTCGCGATGAACCTGTCCGCCACGGCTGTCGAGTTGAGGTCGATTCCGGCCGTCGCGCCGCCGATCGAGAGCAGGATCGTCTGGCCGGAGGCCTTCGCCGCGCACATCTCCGCGGGCGTCGCCACCTTCACGCCCGTGTCCATGCCGTCCTCCCACAGCGCGGTGCCGTCGGAGCGGATGACGGGGAAGGCCGCGTTGATCACGTTGTAGCCGTGCGCGGCGATACGGGAGTCGGTGATGGGGGTCCAGCCGAACGGCGGGTGGACTCCGTTCGCGGCGCCGTCCCAGTTCTCCCAGTAGCCCTGGAGGACCTTGCCGGCGGGCTTCGACTTCACGGCGCAGGTGTCGGCGGCGGAGGCGGTGGGGGTGAGCGGGATCTGGGCGAGACAGGCGGTGGTGACTGCTGCGGCCAGCAGGCTGAGGGCGCGGCGGACCATGCGAGGCCTCCCGGTGGGGGGTGCGGTGAGGTGTCGTAGGCATGACAGTTGCGCGGTCCAGACCTTTAGTCAATAGGTCTGGACCACTCACCTCGCGGCGGGTGACCGGTCGCGGTGGCTGACGAATGACAGCTGACAGATATTGATATCTGTCAGTCGCCGTGGCATGGTGGAGCACATGACGATGCGAACCCGAACCCTCGGAACCACCGGACCCCAGGTCTCCGCCCTCGGCCTCGGCTGCATGGGCATGTCCGCGCTGTACGGCGACGCGGACCGGGCCGAGTCGATCGCGACCATCCACGCCGCACTGGAGTCCGGCGTGACCCTGCTCGACACCGGCGACTTCTACGGCATGGGCCACAACGAGATGCTGATCGGCGAGGCCCTGCGCACCGCGCCGGCGGCCCGGCGCGAACAGGCGGTCGTCAGCGTGAAGTTCGGCGCCCTGCGTGACCCGGAGGGCGGCTGGAGCGGATACGACGGCCGTCCCGCCGCGGTGAAGAACTTCGCCGCGTACTCGCTCCAGCGCCTCGGCGTCGACCACATCGACGTGTACCGGATCGCCCGGCTCGACCCGGCCGTCCCCATCGAGGAGACGGTCGGCGCGATCGCGGAGCTGATCGAGAAGGGGTACGTGCGCCATGTCGGCCTGAGCGAGGTCGGCGCGGACACCATCCGCAGGGCGGCCGCCACGGCCCCCATCGCCGACCTGCAGATCGAGTACTCGCTGATCTCACGCGGCATCGAGGACGAGATCCTGCCGACCACGCGCGAGCTGGGGATCGGCATCACGGCGTACGGCGTGCTCTCCCGCGGACTGATCTCCGGCCACTTCTCCGCCGACCGACAGCTCGCCGCGAACGACTTCCGGTCGGTGTCGCCCCGTTTCCAGGGCGAGAACCTCCAGCACAACCTGAACCTGGTCGAGGCCCTGCGGAAGATCGCCGAGCAGAAGGGCGTCTCGGTCGCCCAGATCGCCATCGCCTGGGCTCTGTCGCGCGGCGACGACATCGTGCCGCTCGTCGGCGCCCGCACCCGGGACCGGCTCACGGAGTCCCTCGGCGCGCTGGACGTCACGCTGGACGAGGCCGATCTGCGGGCCGTCGAGGAGGCCGTACCGGCGGACGCGGCGGCGGGCGAGCGCTACCCGGCAGCAATGATGTCCCACCTGGGCAGCAAGTGACGACCGGGCCGCCAGGTACGGTCTGACCATGTCACCCACCTCCGAGACACTGACCGCCGAGCGCATCCTCGAAGCGACCGAGGAGGTGCTGCGCCGCCACGGCCCCGCCAAGGCCACCGTGGTCGACGTGGCCCGCGCGCTCGGCGTCAGCCACGGGAGCGTGTACCGGCACTTCCGCACGAAGGCCGCGTTGCGGGAGGCCGTGACGAAGAGGTGGCTGGACCGTACGTCGGCGTCCCTGTCCGGCATCGTCGCGGCGACCGACCGCGACCCGGAGTCCCGGGTCCGCGACTGGCTGCGGGCCCTGTTCGACGCCAAGCGCCACAAGGCGGGCGACGACCCCGAACTCTTCGCCACCTACACCGTCCTCACCAGCGAGAACAGCCACACCGTCGACGAACACCTCACCGACCTGACCGGCCAGCTCACGGACATCGTCCGCGCCGGCACCGAGTCCGGCGCCTTCACCACCGCCGACCCGGCCACCACCGCCACCGCCCTCTTCCAGGCCACGGCCCTCTTCCACGACCCGCGGTACTACCGGGAGTGGGAACGGGCGGAGATCCAGGGGGAGTTCGAGGCGATGGTGGATCTGCTGGTGCGCGGACTCAGGGCCTGACCTCCGCCGTACACCGCCAGAAGTCCACCAGCAACCGCACCGGTTCCGGGCTCTCCACGCCCACCTGGGTCAGCAGGATCGTGATCGTGCCGGTGGGCGGGACGAGGTAGGCCGTCGTGCCGGTGCCGCCGACCCAGCCGTAGCGGCCCGGGGTGTTCCAGGGCTGGCTGGGGGTGACGTCGACCTGGCCGCCGTAGCCCCAGCCCTGGCCCTGGAGGAAGAGGGTGCCGAGTTCGCGCTGGTGGGCGGTGAGGTGGTTGGTGGTCATGCGGCTGACGGAGGCGGGGGTGAGGAGGCGGTGGCCGCCGGATTCACCAGGTTCGCCGGATTTACCGGATTCGCCGGAGGAGCGGAGGAGGCGGAAGAAGGCCAGCAGGTCGTCGGCCGTGGAGGCCAGTCCGCCGCCGCCCGACGGGAGAGCGGGCAGGCGGCTCCAGTCGCCGTCCGGGGTGTCAGCCGGTTCAAGGGCGCCGGTCGGGTCCGCGCGGTAGTAGGTCGTGAAGCGGTCCCGCTTCGTCTCCGGAACTTCGAAGGCCGTGTCCTTCATGCCCAGCGGTTCGAAGATCCGTTCCGCGAGGAAGTCCGGGAGGGTACGGCCCGACGCCCTGGCGATCAGGATGCCCTGGAGGTCGGACGCGGTGTGGTAGAGCCAGCCGTCGCCCGGCTGGTGGAGCAACGGGACCTGGGCCAGCTGCCGTAGCCAGGTGTCGGGGTCGGGATAGGTGTGCGGCTCCCGGCTGTCCTTCTGGACCGCGGAGAGGGCCTGCACCGCGGGGAGCGAGAAGTCGGACGCGTAGCCCCAGCCCGTCCGGGAGGTGAGTAGATCCTCGACCGTGATCGGGCGGACCGCCGGAACCACGTCGTCCACGGGACTCGACGGCGTACGCACCACCATCGGCTTCGACAGCTCCGGCAGCCATTCGTCGATGGCGTCATGGAGCCCGATCCGCCCGTCCTCCACCAGCATCAGCACCGCCGCCGCGGTGATCGGCTTGGTCAACGAGGCGATCCGGAAGATCGCGTCCCGGGGCAGCGGTGCGGTCCCGCCGGCGGTCAGCGAACCGACGGTCACCACCTCGACCTCGTCGCCGCGGTCCACCAGACCGACGGCTCCCGGCACAGATCCGCCGTCGACGTGCCGTCGCAGGGTGTCGTGCAGAGCGCTCATCGGCAGCCCTTCCGCGTTGATCGTCGTATGCCTTTGTACGTACGACCGCTGCCGCCACGGAAAGTCATCGCCACCGCGTCCTCTATGCCGCCGATGGATCCACCGTCGCCTGATGCGCTTCCGCCAGATGCTCCTCCGCCTTCAGCCAGGGCAGGAACTGCGCCGGCTTGCGCCAGCCGCACGTGTCGCACTTGATCGTGCGCTGCACTCCGGTGCGCTGCACCCGCACCACGTGCTCACGGCCGTGCTGGTCCCAGCGGCTTACCTTGCTCGAGTCGATCTGCGGCATGACGCCTCCAGCGTCCTGGGAAAGTCGTCCCGGGAGAGTCAAGGAGGAGTGTGCAGGAAGACCAACATCAACAGGTGGTCCTTCACCAGTTTCTGTCGAAGAGCTCCCAGTGTTCACGTCCCTCAATGACGCTCAGAAGCCCCTACGGTCTGACGTACTTCCGCGGCGTCCAGCTTCTCGGCCGTGCGTTCGGCGGTTCCCCGAGCCCACCGCCCGCTGCTCAGCAGACCCACCACCAGCACGACCACCCCGCACCCGGTCAGAATCCACCACCCCGGCACGGCGGCATCCACAAACGCGTCCTCGTACGCCGCCGCCCCCACACCGGCAGCCAGCACGGCCCCCACCACGGCGACACCGAGCGTCTGCCCCAACTGGCGGCTCGTCGAGGCGACGGCGGCGGCCACGCCGGCTTGCGCTCGCGGCATCCCGGACACGGCCGTATTGGTGATCGGCGCGTTCACGAACCCGAACCCGATGCCGAACAGCGCGTACCCCAGGAACAGCGTCACGTCAGAGGTCTCCGCATCGAAGACCGCGAACAACAGCGAACTGCACGTCATAGCCACCCCCGCGATCAGCAACGGCAACCGCGGCCCCCGGCTCCCGATCAGCCGCCCGGCCAGCGGAGCGCACACCAGCGTCGGCACAGCCATCGGCAGCATCCACAGCCCCGCGTGCAGCGCGTCCAGCCCTCGCACGTTCTGCAGATACAGCGTCGACAGGAACAGGAACCCGCCCAGCGAGGCGAACGCGCTGATCGCGATCACGGTGGCCCCGCTGAACGGTGCCGACCGGAAGAACCGCAGATCGATGAGGGGCTCGGCGCGACGAGGCTCGTACGCGAGGAGCCCGATCAGCGCGGCGACCGCGACCACCGCGAACGGCAGCACCGTGGCGGCCGACGCGTGCGGCGCCTCGATGATCCCGTACGTCGCGGAGCCGAACAGCGCGATCACCAGGAGCTGGCCGACGGGGTCGGGACGGCGGGCCCGGTCCGCACGGGACTCGGGGACGTAGCGGAGGGTCAGCAGCAGCGCGGCCAGCCCGACCGGCAGGTTGACCCAGAAGATCGACCGCCAGCCCACCGACTCCACGAGCAGTCCGCCGACCAGCGGGCCCGCGGCCATCGATATACCGACGACAGCGCCCCATACGCCGATCGCCCGGGCCCGCTCACGCGGGTCCGTGAACGTGTTGGTGATGATGGACATGGCGACCGGGTTCAGCATCGAACCGCCCACCGCCTGCACCATGCGGAACGCCACCAGCGCTTCCAGGTTCGGCGCGATCGAGCACAGCGCCGATCCGATCGTGAAGACGACGAGCCCCGCCATGAAGACGCGTTTGCGGCCGATCCGGTCGGCGGTGGAGCCCGCGAGCATCAGCAGCGAGGCGAGTACGAGGGTGTAGGCGTCGATGGTCCACTGCAGGCCCGCCGTACTCGCCTGCAACTCGCGCTGCATCGAGGGCAGGGCCACGTTGAGGATCGTGTTGTCGAGGCTCACGATCAGCAGGCTCATGCAGCAGATCGCGAGCACCAGTTTGCGGCGACGAGGGCTCAGCTCGGGCATCCATCAATAGTACGCCTAACTAATGAATCTGGCTGCACCCCCCTCGGTACGTGACAATGGGTGAATGCCCACGCCCACGTCCACGATGAACTCGACCCTGCGGATCGGCCCGCACACCGTCCAGCCGCCCGTCGTCCTGGCCCCCATGGCCGGGATCACCAACGCGCCTTTCCGCACGCTGTGCCGGGAGTTCAGCGGGGGCAAGGGCCTGTTCGTGAGCGAGATGATCACCACCCGGGCGCTGGTCGAGCGCAACGAGAAGACCATGCAGCTGATCCACTTCGATGAGAGTGAGAAGCCGCGGTCGATCCAGCTGTACGGCGTCGATCCGGCGACGGTCGGCAAGGCCGTGCGCATGATCGCCGAGGAGGGGCTGGCCGATCACATCGACCTGAACTTCGGGTGTCCGGTCCCCAAGGTGACGCGCAAGGGCGGGGGTTCCGCGCTGCCGTACAAGCGGAACCTGCTGCGGGCGATCCTGCGGGAGGCGGTCAGCGGGGCGGGGGACCTGCCGGTCACGATGAAGATGCGCAAGGGCATCGACGACGATCACATCACCTACCTCGACGCCGGGCGGATCGCCGTCGAGGAGGGCGTGACGGCCATCGCGCTGCACGGTCGTACGGCTGCGCAGCACTACGGGGGTACGGCGGACTGGGACGCCATCGCCCGCCTGAAGGAGCACGTGCCGGAGATCCCCGTGCTCGGCAACGGCGACATCTGGTCGGCGGAGGACGCGCTGCGGATGGTGCGGGCAACCGGATGCGACGGGGTGGTTGTCGGGCGGGGTTGCCTTGGGCGGCCGTGGTTGTTCTCCGACCTGGTGGCGGCGTTCGAGGGGCGGACGGACTTCAGCAGGCCCGTCCTCCGGGAGGTGGCCGACGTCATGGTCCGCCATGCCACGCTCCTCGGCGAGTGGATCGGTGACGAGGCGCGCGGCGTTATCGACTTCCGTAAGCATGTGGCCTGGTACTTGAAGGGCTTTGCTGTCGGTTCGGAGATGCGGAAGCGTCTTGCGATCACGTCCTCGCTGGAGGAACTCCGTTCTGGTTTGGACGAGTTGGACCTTGAGCAGGCGTGGCCGACCGGTGCGGATGGCCCTCGGGGGCGTACGTCCGGGAACAATCGGGTCGTTCTGCCGGATGGGTGGTTGAAGGATCCGTATGACTGCGCGGGCATCGGTGAGGACGCGGAATTGGATACGTCCGGCGGCTGAGTTTTCCGCTGCGGGTCCGTCGTGGCTGGTCGCGCAGTTCCCCGCGCCCCTTCGGGGCGCTGCCGAACCGCTCAGCCCTTGCTGGGGGCCGGTGTTGAGCCGTATGCCATCAGGAAGCGGTCGCGGAAGGTGTCCATTTTCCAGACGGGGGTCTTGGCGTCGGGCTTGATGCCGTCGGTCCAGTTCCAGGAGGAGATCTTGTCGAGGACCTTGGGGTCCTTGGCGACTATCGATATCGGGACGTCGCGGCTGGCGTTGTTGCCGCTGACGCGGGCGATCGGCTGGTGGTCGCCGAGGAAGACGAGGACGGTGTCGTCGGTGCCGTAGCGCTCGAGCCACTGGGTGAGGGAAGTGACCGAGTACTCGATCGACTTGCCGTACTCCTCACGGGACTTGGCGCTGTCGGACATGACGTCCGACGGGTTGGTGCCCGCCTTCTGGATGCTGTTGAAGATGGAGCCGTCGCCCAGTTCGTCCCAGCCGACCATCTTGGGGATCGGGGACCACGGCTGGTGGCTGGAGGTCAGGATGACCTCCGACATCAGCGGCTTGTCGCGCTTCTTGCCGTGCACCTGGCGCTGGAAGGCCTCCAGGGCGTACTGGTCCGGCATGGTCGACCAGCTGAACTTCGGGCCCTTGTAGCCCAGTTCGAAGGCGTTGTAGACCTTGTCGAGGCCGTAGAACTTCTCCTCCGGCCAGCCCTTCTGGATGCCCGGCATGATGCCGACCGTGTCCCACGCGCCGGTCTTCTGGAACATCTTGGTGAGGGAGAGCCGGTCGCTGGACATGACGGTGCGGAAGCGCTGCTGGTTGTCGATCCACAGGCCGGACAGGAACGTGGAGTGGCCGAGCCAGCTGCTGCCGCCGAAGGTCGCCGACGTCAGCCAGCCGCTCTTGGCGGCGAAACCGGCCTTCGTGAGCGCCTCGGCGCTCGTGTCGAGCGTCTTGTTCACGCCGGGCGAGATGTCCGGGTCCTCGAGCGCGCTGCGGCCGTAGCTCTCGATGAAGGTGAAGATGACGTCCTTGCCCCGCAGATCCGGCACCAGCTGAGCGCCGGGCGTACTGCCGAACCGGTCCGCCTTGGCCTCCTTGGCGAACGCCGCCTCGTCCCGCAGCGTGTCCTTCACCCGCCGCGCCTGGACCGCCAACGCGCTCACCGCCCGGTCGGAAGCCACCGGCACGCCCAGCAGCTGCACCCCCATCGCCGAGCACATGATCCAGACGGTGCCCGCGATCAGCGTGCCGCGTGTCGCCAGCGCGGTGTTCCGGCCGAGGAGATTCGCCAGCCTGACCGTCGCCAGCGCCATCACGGCGATCAGTACGACCACGAGGAGTACGGCTCCGACGGCGGCGAGCGTCGCGACCGTACCGCCCATCGAGTCCGCCATGTACGACTGCGCGTCGTCCAGCAACTCCCAGTCCAGGACCAGGTTGAAGCCCCGGCCCAGGTACTCCCGGAAGCCCATGTCCAGGAAGTTCAGCACGGTCAGGACACCCAGGCCGGCTCCGATCAGCGCGGCGACGATGGTGCGGGGGCGGCGGGGGAGTGCGAGCAGGAGCACGGCTCCTACGATCGCCTCCGCCGGGAGTCGCATGAATCTGTTCGGGCGCAGGGCGGCCCAGGCGTTCGGGAGGAGGAAGGCGGCGATGACGAGGGCTGCGGCGAGGATGGTCGTGGTCCAGCTGAGGATGGTGGGTAGCTTTGCGGCCTCGGCTTCGCCTTCGGCCTTTTCGTTCCCACCCGCACCACCCGTACCACTTTCGTCGTCGGGTGCGGGTGGCCCCTCCAGGGGTTTATCGCCGTCGGCGGGTGCCGGCTCGTCAGTCGTAGCAGGCTGTTGACGTTGGCGCGTGAAGACGGGCACCCGAAGTCCTTCCGTGCAAGGCCCAGGAACTACGCCATCCCGTACGGCCGGGCTGTGGCTCGTGTTCAGCACATTCGCCCAGCACTCAGCAAACTCCGGGCAAACAAGACGCCCCGTTAGGGGCGCGGGGAACTGCGCGACCAGCCACAACCTGGCCGCACTCGCCACGCAGCCCCGCCGCCCGAGCTTTTAGGCGCCCCCAACAGCCGTCAACAGCGCCAATGGAGCCGCCGCAGACCGAGACTCCCGCACACACGCATGCGGATACGGCACCGGCTCCCCATGAGTATCCCGCCCGTACCCGGCAAGCACCTCCGGCAACCGATGCCCCGTCGCCGCCGCCGCGTCAACCAGCGCGTGCGCCACCGTACGGGCCTCGTCATGAAGCCCGTACCGTGCGAGCCCCAGCGTGATCAGCGCGTTGTCATGCGGCCACACAGATCCCCGGTGATACGACAGCGGATGGTACGCGGGCTGGCCGGAGGCCACCGTGCGGACGCCCCACCCGGAGAAGAAGTCCGGTTCCAGCAGGCGCCGCCCGACCATCGCGCCGTACTCCTTGTCGAGCAGCCCCGACCACAGCAGATGCCCGGCGTCGGAGGCGAGCGCGTCGACATGTCGGCCCTCGCGGTCCAGGGCCAAGGCGGGGAAGGACCGGTCGCGCATCCAGAAGTCCCGCTGGAAACGGTCGCGGAGATCGCCCGCCGCCTGCTCAAGGAGCGCCGCGTACACCTCGTCGTCCCACACCGTGCGGGCCAGCCACGCGGTGCGGCGCAGGGCGTCGTACGCATAACCCTGAGCGCCCGCCGCCATCACCGAGCCGGAGGCCCTCGTACCGTCGGCGGAGCAGATCGCGCCGGGGGAGTCCTTCCAGTTCTGGTTGGCCAGGCCGCCCTGGTCGGCGCGGTAGACGAGGTAGCCGCGGGAGGTGAGCCCGCCGTGGTCCAGCATCCAGCCGATCGCGGCGCGGGCGTGGGGCTCAAGGCGGCGGGGCAGTTCCGCGTCGCCCGTCTGCTCTACGTATGCGCCGAGCAGTACCAGGAACAGCGGCGTCGCATCCACCGACCCGTAGTAACGCCCGTACGGCACCTGTCCGAAGTGCGCCAGCTCGCCGTGCCGTACCTCGTGCACGATCTTGCCGGGCTGGGCGACCGAGTCCGCGCCGGTCTCCGTCGCCTGGGCGGCGGCGAGCGCGGGGAGGGTGGCGGCGGCGAGCTGGGGGCGGTAGGGG
The DNA here is from genome assembly GCF_036014015.1 of Streptomyces sp. NBC_00457. NCBI lineage: Bacteria > Bacillati > Actinomycetota > Actinomycetes > Kitasatosporales > Streptomycetaceae > Streptomyces > Streptomyces sp. NBC_00457. The sequence continues at coordinate 7,312,529 of NZ_CP107905.1, forward strand.
AGGGCGAACAGGGACGTCAGGAGCGCGTCGCGGCCCAGCAGCGTCAGGAACCAGGGCGCTCCGGCCGCGGGCACCCGTACCTCCTCGCCGTCCAGGCCCGCCGCCGGGATCTGCAGCGAGGCCAGGTCGGCGAGGCCGCGCGCGCAGGCCGCGGCCAGCTCCGGCCAGCCGGTCGGGAAGGCCACGCCTTCGACGAATTCGCCCTCCATGGCCAGGAGTTGGTCGGTCAGCGCGGCGGGGGAGCGGGGCACCCGGAGGGCCCGCTTGTCGCCGTGCGGGCGGGCCATGACCCGCAGGGACAGCTCCGCCGTGCCGTGCGGTGCCAGTTCCAGGGTCCAGACGAGGCGGCGCGCGCCCGTGCCCGTCTCCTCGACGCCGTCCGGCACCGGCTCGGCCGTCACCGTCGTCAGGGAGCGCCACTCGCCGCGCCGGTAGGTGAACTCCACGCCGCCGTCGAGGACTTGGCGGGTGCGGGTGGCACCGATCTTGGTGTAGGTGCGGTGGTCGGAGCGCAGCTCGAACTGGTCGGTGAAGTCGGCGTCCGCGGTGACCGCGAGGCGGACCGTGGTCGGCACCGCACGGTTGCTGGTCACCCGCAGTAACTCGACGAAGGCGCCGTCCCCTACGGCCTGTTCACGGAAGATCGTGTACGCCGGTGGCTCCTGGCGGCCCCCGCGCGGGACCAGGACACAGCGCGCGGTGTCCCCGTCGGCGACGGGACTGAGGGCTTCGGGCACGGCCCCGTCGACCGTCAGCTGCCAGCGGCTGAGGTGCCGGGCGTCACGCACGAACAAGCCGTCCGGGGAACTGCCGCCCCGTACGCCGCTGATGTCGCCGCCGTCGCCCACGGCGGCGAACGTCCCGCCGTGCACGAGCAGATGATGCCGGTCCGTCATCCCTGGTCCCCTCCCTTGGCCGCCGCGCCGGCCATCACTGAGGTGCCGCTCACTGAGGTATCGCTGACTGAGGTGCCGCTGACTGAGGTGTCGCTGTGCAGCAGGTCGAGCGCGAGCGCGGCGGTCCAGCCGAAGCCGGTGGCTCCGCAGGCCTCGCCGGTGTACGGGTCGACGTACTCCGCGAAATCGGACGAGTCGGCCAGCTCCAGCACCGCCTCGCGCAGCGCACCGGCGCGCTCCCGCTCGCCGTACATCCGCAGCCCGCGCTCCAGCAGCCAGCTCGTGTTGAACCACGCCGGGCCGCGCCAGTAGCGGTGCCGGTCGAAGGCCTCGCCGAGGAGGTCGTAGGACGGGATGAGGCGGGTCGTGTCGCCCAGGCCGAAGTGCGGGCCGCTCGCCGTGCGCACGAGGGCGGCGGCGATGTCACGCGGGAGGCCGGGCAGGAGGAGCGGGACGAGGCCGGAGACAGTGCGCTCGGGGATCAGGACGCCGCCGTGCGGATCCCGGCCGGACTCCCGGCCCTGCAGGTCACGGCCGGACTCCCTGCCGTGCAGGTCACGGCCGGACTCCCCACCCCGCAGATCCCGGCAGAAGAACATGCCCCGCTCCGGGTCCCACAGCCGCTCCACCAGCGCCGCCGTCAGCCGTTCCGCGCGCGCGTGCCGGGCCGTCCCTGTCGCCCCCAGCTCGTGGGCGATGCGGGCGAGGGCGTGTTCGGAGGCGATGAGCAGGGCGTTGAAGGCAGGGTCCTCCACCGCGAAGTCGCCGCCCCCGTCTGCGTACCCCCGGTCCCGGTAGTCCGTCGCCAGGCGCACATACCGCCCGTAGTCCAGATCCGTCGGCCGGTCCTCGGCCGCCCCGTGGTCGAGGTCGGCGCGGCGGAAGGAGCGGGCCGGGGCGGGTGTGATGCGGCTCAGCGGAGCGTCCCAGGCGGGGGAGTTGTCCATGCCCTGCTCCCACGGGTGCACGACGGACGCGAGACCGCCGCCGCCCAGGTCCCGCCGGTGCAGCAGATAGCGGTGCCAGGCGGCCAGCCGGGGATACACCCGGGAGAGGAACCCGCGCGCGCGGGACAAGCCGGGGTCGGCGCAGTGCACCAGCCAGGCCGCCAGCGCGTGCACCGGTGGCTGCACGATGCCGGACGTCTGTACGGTGCGCGGGGCGCCCGCAGCGCGCCCCGCGGTCGAGGAGCGCCAGAAGTCGGGGCTCGGGAAGTAGGCATCGAGCGGTACGGAGGGGTTGAAGACGATGTGCGGGATCCGGCCGTCGCCCCACTGGGCGTCGAGCAGCGTGTCCAGCTCCGTCTGCGCCCGTAACGGCGAGATGTGCCGCAGACCGATCGCGATGAACGCGGAGTCCCACGACCACTGGTGCGGATACAGGCTGCGCGAGGGCACCGTGTTGGTGCCGGTCCAGTTGGTCTCCAGCACCCGCGCGGCCCTGAGGTGCAGCGAAGGTTTCGTGCGGGGCGGATCGTATACGAGCTCACGCTCGGTGCGGCGTGCTGTGAGTTGGGCAGTGCGATCCACTCGGGGCTCCCCGAAGACGTCCGGCCGATCGGTTCGGCGCTGGCTACCGTAGAGTTACGTCTATTTAACACGCAAAACTCAATATGTAATGCAGGCTTGAGAAACACAAGGGGGTGTGCATGGCCGGTCGGACTCAGGCGAGCGCCGGAGAGCTGCTGGAACTGGTGCGCAGCGGCCGTGCGACGACTCGTGGTGCCCTCCAACAAGTGACGGGTCTCTCACGCGCCACCGTCGGCCAGCGTCTCGACCGCCTCTTCCGCGCGGGCTGGCTGCGCGAGGGAGCCGGCGGCCGGGTCGAGTCCCCGCTCGGCGGTCGCCCCTCGATCACCCTGGAATTCGACGACGAGCACGCCGTCGTCCTCGCCGCCGACCTGGACACCCGGCACGCCCGCGCCGCCGTCCTCTCGCTCACCGGCGAGATCCTCGCCGAGCACTCCGGCACGCTGGTTGTCGAGGACGGCCCGGACGCCGTACTCGGCGACCTCGGCCACTGGTTCGCCGAGCTCCTGGAGAAGGCCGGTCACCGGGCCGACGAGGTCTGCGGCATCGGACTCGCGGTGCCCGGCCCCGTCGACCGCGACACCGGCCGCGTCGTCCAGCCGCCGATCATGCCCGGCTGGGACGGCTACGACATACGGGGCCGCCTCGCCAGGGCCTTCGCCGAGCACACGGGCGCCGCACCCGTCCCCGTCCTCGTCGACAACGACGCGAACCTCATGGCGTACGGCGAACAGCGCACCAGCCACCCCGACTGCTCGGCCTTCGTGCTGGTCAAGGTGTCCACCGGTATCGGCGCGGGCGTCGTGGTCGACGGCTCGGTCTACCGGGGCATCGACGGGGGCGCGGGCGACCTCGGGCACATCCGGGTGGGCGCGGAGGCGCTGTGCCGGTGCGGTTCGTACGGCTGTCTGGCCGCCGTCGCCAGCGGTGGTGCCGTGGCCCGGCGGCTGGCGCAGACCGGGGTGCCGGCCGCGTCCGGCTCGGACGTACGGGATCTGCTGGCGGCCGGGCATCCGGAGGCGGCGGCGCTGGCGCGGGAGGCAGGGCGGGCGGTCGGAGACGTACTGGCGACCGTCGTGACGCTGCTGAACCCCGGGGTTCTGATGATCGCCGGGGATCTGGCCGGAACTCCCTTCCTCACCGGCGTACGGGAGCTGCTGTACCAGCGGGCGCTGCCGCGTTCCACCGCTCATCTGGAGGTCGTGACCTCGCGGCTCGGTGAGCGGGCGGGGCTGGTGGGGGCGGGGGCGTTGGTCGTCGAGTACCTGTATGCGCCGGAGCGGGTGGAGGAGCGGTTGCTGGCACTGGGTGTGTAAGCAGCACGTTTCGGTCCGGATACCTGTCCGCGGGTCGTCCGCATGGTGAAATTCCGTCGCGTGTGGCAGCGTGATTCTCGCCACCCTTGATAAGGGTTGTGCTCAGATGAGCGGATCTTGGGCGACTGCACTTCTCCAAGGGGTGGCACTGAGTGCCACCCCTTGATCGTTCATCGATCGAAATCAGACGTGCCGAGAGCCGCTCAGGTGAGCGATAATGGCGGCCTGCGGGGCTGAGCCCGTTCAAGAAGTGAACACATGGCCGGGCTATTCCTTGCCAAGCTTTGACTTTCGATCCTGTGGCGGACGGCTGGTTACAGGCTCATGACGCACAAGTGGACGTACCCAGGCGCCTTCGAACTGGGTATGTTCCTCGCCGTCAGGGCAGCCACCGCGTCCTCGAGGAGTTGGGACCCGTGTCGGAAAATCAAAAGTTCGTTTACGACTTCACCGAGGGCAACAAGGAACTCAAGGACCTCCTCGGCGGAAAGGGTGCGAACCTCGCCGAGATGACCAATCTGGGCCTTCCGGTCCCTCCGGGCTTCACCATCACCACCGAGGCCTGCAAGGTCTACCTCGACAGCGGCGAGGAGCCGGTGGCACTGCGTGACGAGGTGAGTGCGCACCTCGACGCCCTCGAAGCGACCATGGGCAAGAAGCTCGGACAGGCCGATAACCCCCTCCTCGTATCGGTACGTTCCGGGGCGAAGTTCTCGATGCCCGGCATGATGGACACGGTCCTCAACATCGGCCTCTCCGACAAGTCCGTGCAAGGCCTCGCCAAGCAGGCCGGCGACGACCGGTTCGCCTGGGACTCCTACCGCCGCCTCATCCAGATGTTCGGCAAGACCGTCCTCGGCGTCGACGGCGACCTCTTCGAGGACGCGCTCGAGAAGGCCAAGGAGGCCAAGAAGGTCACGGTCGACACCGAGTTGGAGGCCGCCGACCTCAAGAAGCTGGTCACCCGCTTCAAGAAGATCGTCAAGACCGAGGCCGGCCGGGACTTCCCGCAGGACCCGCGCGAGCAGATGGACCTCGCCATCCACGCCGTCTTCGACTCCTGGAACACCGACCGGGCCAAGCTGTACCGCCGCCAGGAGCGCATCCCCGGCGACCTCGGCACCGCGGTCAACATCTGCTCGATGGTCTTCGGCAACCTGGGCCCGGACTCGGGTACGGGCGTCGCCTTCACCCGTGACCCGGCCAGCGGCCACCAGGGCGTGTACGGCGACTACCTGCAGAACGCGCAGGGCGAGGACGTGGTCGCCGGCATCCGCAACACGGTCCCGCTGGCGGAGCTGGAGTCGATCGACAAGAAGTCGTACGACCAGCTGATGCAGATCATGGAGACCCTGGAGAACCACTACAAGGATCTCTGCGACATCGAGTTCACCATCGAGCGCGGCCAGCTGTGGATGCTCCAGACGCGCGTCGGCAAGCGGACGGCGGGCGCGGCCTTCCGTATCGCGACCCAGCTGGTGGACCAGGGGCTGATCGACGAGGCCGAGGCGCTGCAGCGCGTCACCGGCGCCCAGTTGGCCCAGTTGATGTTCCCCCGCTTCGACGAGGACACGAAGGTCCAGACGGTCGGCCGGGGCATCGCGGCGTCGCCGGGTGCGGCGGTCGGCAAGGCGGTCTTCGACTCGTACACCGCCGTGAAGTGGTCGCGTTCGGGCGAGAAGGTGATCCTGGTCCGCCGGGAGACCAACCCCGACGACCTGGACGGCATGATCGCGGCCGAGGGCATTCTGACCTCGCGCGGCGGCAAGACGTCCCACGCGGCCGTCGTGGCGCGCGGCATGGGCAAGACGTGTGTGTGCGGCGCGGAGGAGCTGGAGGTCGACACCAAGCGGCGCCGGATGACGGTGCCGGGTGGTCACGTGGTCGAGGAAGGCGACGTGATCTCGATCGACGGTTCGTCCGGCAAGGTCTACCTGGGCGAGGTGCCGGTGGTCCCGTCTCCCGTCGTCGAGTACTTCGAGGGCCGGATGCACGCCGGCGCCAACGACGCCGACGAACTGGTCGAGGCCGTACACCGGATCATGGCGTTCGCCGACCGCAAGCGCCGGCTGCGGGTGCGTGCCAACGCGGACAACGCGGAGGACGCGCTGCGGGCGCGGAGGTTCGGCGCGCAGGGCATCGGACTCTGCCGTACGGAGCACATGTTCCTGGGCGACCGCCGCGAACTGGTCGAGCGGCTGATCCTCGCGGACACGGAGACGGAGCGCGAGGAGTCCCTGAAGGCCCTTCTCCCGCTCCAGAAGCAGGACTTCGTGGAGCTGTTCTCGGCGATGGACGGCCTCCCGGTGACGATCCGGCTCCTCGACCCGCCGCTGCACGAGTTCCTCCCCGACATCACCGAGCTGTCGGTCCGCGTGGCGCTCGCCGAGTCCCGCCAGGAGCCGCACGAGAACGAACTGCGCCTGCTCCAGGCCGTCCACCGCCTGCACGAGCAGAACCCGATGCTGGGCCTGCGCGGTGTGCGCCTGGGCCTGGTGATCCCCGGCCTCTTCACCATGCAGGTACGGGCGATCGCCGAGGCCGCCGCCGAGCGCAAGAACGCCAAGGGTGACCCGCGCGCCGAGATCATGATCCCGCTCGTCGGCACGGTCCAGGAGCTGGAGATCGTCCGCGAGGAGGCCGACCAGGTCGTCGCGGAGGTGCAGGCGGCGACGGGTACGGACCTCAAGCTGGCGATCGGCACGATGATCGAGCTGCCGCGCGCCGCACTGACGGCGGGGCAGATCGCGGAGGCGGCGGAGTTCTTCAGCTTCGGCACGAACGACCTGACCCAGACGGTGTGGGGCTTCAGCCGGGACGACGTGGAGGCCTCGTTCTTCACCGCGTACCTGGAGAAGGGCATCTTCGGAGTGTCGCCCTTCGAGACGATCGACAGGGACGGCGTGGGCTCGCTGGTGAAGCTGGCCGCCGAGGCGGGCCGTGCGACCCGCCCCGACCTCAAGCTCGGCGTCTGCGGCGAGCACGGCGGCGACCCGGAGTCCGTCCACTTCTTCCACGAGGTGGGCCTGGACTACGTCTCCTGCTCCCCGTTCCGCATCCCGGTGGCGCGCTTGGAGGCGGGCCGGGCGGCGTCTCAGTCGCAGGGGAGCGATCACAGGTAGGCGCCGCCCGCTGGATGCCGCGATGTGCCATTGGTCGTCTGCGGCGCCGTCGTGGCTGGTCGCGCCCACGCGGCGGAGCCGCATATCGACACAGCCCCGCGCCCCTTCGGGGCGCTGCCGAACCGCAGCTGACTTAGCCCGACCCGCCTAGCCATTAGTCCCCGGAGCCGTCGTCCGTCCCCGACCCTCACCGATGGGCGGCGGCTCCGGCGCACGACGAGAGGGCGGCACCCCGTGCGGGGGGTGCCGCCCTCTCGCCCTTCCTATTCGCCTTCGCCCAGCTCGGTGAAGAGGGTCAGCTGGAGCGCACCGGGCGCCTCCAGCCGGGAGTTGAGCGAATTCCACGGCGTCCGCGTCGGCTCGGCGACCACCTCGGCACCGGCGGCGGCCAGCTTCGCCGTGACGGCGGCGGAGTCACCCACCTGGAACGCCACCCGGATATGCCCGGCCACCCGCCGCCCGACCTCCACGTCATCAATGAACGCCGCATGATGCGGATCGGTCAGCTCCAGCGTGGCCCGCCCGGCATCGAGGATCGTGACGCGCCCGCCGGGCGAGGAGAACGCGGCCTGTTCGGTCAGGCCCAGAACGTCGCGGTAGAAGTGCAGGGCGGCGTCGTAGTCGTCCGCTGTGACGACGAGACGGAGTTCACGGACGGCGGGTTCGTCGGACATGTCGGCCTGCTCCTTGAAGATCGCGGATACGTTCCCGTCAACTCGCCGACAGACCCGCCGATTCCGCGGCTCAGCGAACCTCGCGACGCCGACGCACCACAACCAGCAGCCCACCCCCGGCGAGCAGAACGGCGGCACCGCCACCCGCGATGTACGACGTGGCACTGTTGCCGCCGGTCTCCGCGAGGTCGGTGTCCTCCTGCCCCGCCGTGTCCTCGGCTCCGTCGGTGCCCTCGTCCTCGGCGGGGACGAAGCCGGCGGGCGGGTTGTCGCAGCCGATGCCGTCCTGGTCGCGGTCCAGGTGCTCCCCGTAGTGCTCGTCGCCCTCCTTGATATTGGAGTACCCGTTCTCGTACGCCTCGGAGCAGTTCTCGAACGGGTGATTGCCGTCATGCGCCTCGGCAGTGACAGGCAGAGCGGCCAGTGCCAACGCGACGACAGCCACGGCGGCCGGCTTGCGGAACGACTTCACGGGGAGCCCCCTCAATGTGCGCGGGTATCCATACGCCTGATCACACAGAGGCAATCGGCCGGATATGAGGTGACGAAAGTATTGGGGGGCTGCTGATGGCGCGGCGAAACACCGGACACGTGATGCGAACGTGACGTGACTGGACGGTAGCTCTCCGCTCATGGCTTGGCGTTCTGTAAAGCCGGTGATGCTTCAGCTCTACCGTGGAATGCGTGAAGCTCTCACCGCTCGTCGCCCGGGAACGCTTTGCCGGATCACCTGTCGCACGGCTGGCGACCGCCGACGCCAATGGAGTGCCCCACGCCGTGCCGGTGACCTTCGCCGTCCTGGACGACGTCGTGTATTTCGCGGTGGACCACAAACCCAAGAGCACATGGCAACTGCGGCGGCTCCGCAACATTCGGGAGAATCCCTCGGTGACGGTCCTGGTCGACCACTACGCCGAGGACTGGTCGACGTTGTGGTGGGCTCGTGCTGATGGCCGCGGGGAAGTACTGGAGGACGGGCAAGAGCGGCATCGCGCGGTGGAGTTGCTGCGCGACAAGTACGACCAGTACCGGGACTCTCCTCCCCAGGGTCCCGTGGCCGCCATTCGGGTCGAGCGGTGGAGCGGCTGGGCGTTCGCATAACCTTGCCCGCTGCCAAGACCGGCCGCGCCGGCGGAGCAAGCAGTCGAGCACTCGGATCTTGTGGCAAGATCGCCGGATGCTGCGACTAACCGACTTCATCATCGATTGCCCGGACACGATGAAGCTGGCAGCCTTCTACTCCGAGGTGATCGGGCTCCCGGTCAAGGAGGGCAGTAACGAGGACTGGGCCGGTATCAAGTGCGGCGAGATCGAACTGGCCTTCATTCGGGTGGAGGACTACCGCGCCCCGCAGTGGCCCGACAGCGAGCACCCCAAGCAGTTCCACCTCGACTTCGAAGTCGATGACGTCGAGGCCGAACAGCGCCGGGTCTTGGCCCTCGGCGCGACCCTGGAGCGGGACTGCGTCGGCCCCGACGGCTACGGCTTCCGCGTCTACACCGACCCCATCGGCCACCCCTTTTGCCTCTGCCGCAACAAGGGTGTCATCTGGACCGATCAGGGCCTCATCTGGCCCAAGCGCGACTAGGTGTGCTGTCCGGCCGCTCACGCCGGCGGGTCCTTCCGCCAGGTCCAGTGCGCGTCGGGCGGCTCCTCGCCCAGTACCCGGAGCGAGTCGGTGGAGATCTGGGCAAGTCGGTCGACCTCGTCGAGGCCGAACCACATCTCGTGATTCTCCGAGCGCCCGCTGCGCGGCGGGTGGGCGTCCGGGTCGGACCAGCCGAGCGACAGCAGCCGCTGCTTCTGTGCCTCGGTCATTTTCCGGTACGCCAATGAGACGCATTCGGCGCCGAACCCGTCGTCCCACCTCATGAACTGCACGTAACGCCCCGTATCCTGCCGAGGTTTGGGGCGCCGCTGCCACCAGTGCCGGCCCGGAGCATCGGGCGCCGGCTCGGGGTCGGGCTCGGAGACCACCAGGGTGTCCCTCTCGCGCATACCGGCCACTTCCGCCCGCAGCCGGTCACGGAACTCGCTCCATGCCTCGTCCATCGGGCCAACGTACCGGCACCGATCGGGGAGACACCCCACCAGGGCTTTTCGTTTGGATCAGCGCTGGGCCACGCCACCTGGCCCCGGAGCGTCGGCGTCCGCCCGATCCCGCTTCAGTGCTCGGCGTCGAGCAACTCCCCGTGCACATACGTCGTCTCGCGCGGCGCCAGGCAGAACAGGTGACCGGCGGGGTCGGTGAACATCCGGAACTGGTCGGCGCCCGACTGGTGTTCGTGCATGGTCGCGCCGAGTTCGAGGAGGCGGCGTTCGATCGTGGGCATGTCCTCGTCGACGGCGAACTCCAGGTGATGGCGGCGCGGGGCGGCCGGGTCCGGCCAGTGGGGTGGTTGGGGGGTAATGAGCTGCTGTCGATCGACTGCGCACGGGCGCGTTCTGGTGTGTATGAGTGAGTGTCCTGGCGGCGGGTGCGGGCGTCCGGGATGGGAACGAAGGTTCCTACATCGAATGCGTGACCCTTGCGGGCGGTGGGTCGTTGGGTGGGGCAGTGGGTTCTTCGGCTTGTGTAGTGCGGGGGGAACGGGGTGGGTGGGTTGCGGGAGGTGGCGGCGCCGTTCGTGGTGCCCGGTCCCTCAGGGGTCGCGGTCCGTACCCGGTTCAAGCACCTGAGCGCCGAGGACGAGAAGGTTCTTCGGCTGGTCGGTGATCTGCTCGGCACGCTCGCCTCCCGCGACCTCAAAGCGCGGTGTGCGGCCGGGACGGATCACGACGCCGAGCGATGGGCCGAGCGCAAGCGCACCCTCACCAAGCAGTCCTCCTCCCGCTGGGCCGGGGCGATCACGAAGGCCACCCACGATCAGTGGGCGCTCGCCCGCCGCGGCCAGCTCGCACACATCCACAGCCTTCAAGCCGGGATCGAGACGATCACCCACCGGCTGTCGAGGCCCATCGGTGAGAAGGGCAGCAAGCGCGCTCCGGGCGGGTACCGCAGTCGGCAGGAGTGGTTCGCCAAGTCCCGCCGCCTGCACGTACTCGAAGACCGGCTCGACGCGGCGCGGGCCGACCGCGAGGCCGGAATCGTGCGCGTGGTGCGGGGCGGCAAGCGGCTGCTGAACACCCGGCACCACCTTCAGGAAGCCCAGCTCACCGAGGCCGGATGGCGTGCCCGGTGGGAGGCGGGGCGGCGGTTCCTGCAGGCGGACGGCGAGTCCGGCAAGCGGTACGGCAACGAGACCATCCGCGTCACGCCCGACGGCGAGGTCTCCCTCAAGCTCCCGGCGCCGCTGGCGCACCTGGCGAACGCGCCGCACGGCCGCTACGCGCTCACCGCCCGGGTGAGCTTCGCGCACCGGGGCGAGCAGTGGGCCGACCGGGTCGCCGCCAACCGGGCCGTCGCCTACCGCATCCACGAAGACACCGTGCGGGGCCGCTGGTACCTGACCGCGTCATGGACGAACCGGCCCGTGGCCCTCGTGCCGCTGGAGGCGGCCCGCGCGCACGGCCTGGTCGGCGTGGACACCAACGCCGACCACCTCGCCGCCTGGCGCCTGGACCACCACGGCAACCCCACCGGCGAACCGCTCCGGTTCGGCTACGACCTGTCCGGTACCGCCGGCCACCGCGACGCGCAAGTCCGCCACGCACTGATCCGCCTACTGCACTGGGCCAAACGACGTGGTCTGTCCATCGCGGTCGAGGACCTCGACTTCACCGCGGAGAAGACCCGCGAGAAGCACGGCGGCCGCAAGCGGTTCCGCAAGCTCATCTCCGGCATGCCGGTCAGCAGGCTGCGGGCCCGGCTGGTGTCGATGGCTGCCGAACTCGGCGTCACCATCGTCGCCGTGGACCCGGCCTACACCTCTCGCTGGGGCGCCCAACACTGGCAAAAGCCCCTCACCAGCAAGACCCGTAAGACGACCCGCCACGGCGCAGCGGCCGTGGCGATCGGAAGGCGCGCCCTGGGGCACCCGATCCGGCGACGGACGGCACCGCCCCCTGCTCACCGGAGTGATGAGCAGGGGCATCGGACCGTCCAGGCCCGACCGGGCACCCCGGGGCGTGAGGGAAACCGCCCCCGCATCCCCGGACCACGGACACGATCCGTGCGCGCCGGACGTGGAGCGAACGCGGTCGACCAGAACGCCCAACACCGTACGGGGCGTTCGGCTGAGCATGAGTCCTGGCAACAGGACTCACTCCCGCTCAGTCTTTAGGAACGGTCACGGCGAAGAAGGTCACGGTCATGACGGAAGCCTAAGCAGGCCGTGGGGCGTCCCGCACGGCACGGACGCCCCCGCCGGACGGGCCGCTACAAGCGGAAGGGTCCCGTCACCTCGTATGTGATCCCACCGGACGAACTCCCGCTCGTCCCCCGCTGGCTGGAGAAGTACAGCCGGGTTCCGTCGGGGGAGAAGGCCGGGCCGGTGATCTCCGAGCCGGACTGGCCGTCGATGCGCAGGAACGGTGCGATGACGTCGTCCGGGGTGATGACGCAGATGTCCATGGAGCCGCCGTCCTCGGCGACGAAGAGGTCGCCGGAGGAGGAGCCGGTGATGTTGTCGACGCCGGTGAGGGGGGCCGTGCCCGAGGTCACCAGGGAGTCGTCGTACGCCAACTCGTAGGTGTTGTTGGTGAGGTTGAGCTGCCAGACGCGGTTGTCGCCCTTGGTGGTGAACCAGACCGTGTCGTCGGCGTAGTGGCAGCCCTCGCCGCCGTTGAAGGACTTCGAGCCGGAGACCTGCGTGCGGGTGGACGTCGGGGAGCCGTCCGGGTCCGGCACGTTCGCCCAGCTGAAGGAGCCGGACGTACCCGACCCGGCGACCATGACCTGGAGGGTGCCGGAGGAGAGGTTGCCCCAAGTGGTCGGTACGAAGCGGTAGAAGCGGCCGTTCGACTCGTCCTCGGTCAGGTAGATGACCTTGCGCACGGGGTCGGCGGCGGCGGCCTCGTGCTTGAAGCGGCCCATGGCGTCGCGGCGCACGGCGGCGTTCACGCCCCACGGGTCCGTCTCGTAGACGTAGCCGAGGGACACCTCCTCGCAGGACAGCCAGGTGTTCCACGGGGTCTTGCCGCCCGCGCAGTTCTGGCGGGTGCCGGACAGGATGCGGTACGCGCCCGTGATCGCGCCGGTCGACGAGAACTTCACCGCGCTCGCGCCGCCGGACGGGTTGATCTCCGAGTTGGAGACGTAGATCCAGCCGCTGCCGTCGGTGTAACAGGCGCCGCCGTCCGGGGCGTTGTGCCAGGTGTACGACGTGCCGGGGACCGTCTGGCCGGAGCGGGCTATCACTCGGCTGGTGAAGCCGCTGGGGAGTCTGATGCCGTTGGCGTTCGGCGAGCCGAGCGCTCCGTACGGGCCGGTGCCGGGCTGCGCGGGTGCGGCGTACGCGGCGCCGCGCCACAGGGTTCCGCCGAAGACGGCGGAGGACCCGCCGAGGACGGCCGCACGCAGGACAGTACGACGTTCCACTCTCGCTCCAAGGGTGGCATGACCGCCCCGTCACCGATCGGCGACGGGGTCGTGCGGTCACGGAACCTATGGGCGCGGGTTACCGCCCTCGGGGACCCTGGGTTGACGTGTCATGGACAGGTTGTGACGGGGCTGTGCGACGGCTGTGGCGGGCTTGGGTGCCGTTGCGGTCAGGCAGATCGGACCGCTCAGGTCAATCCGGCCACTCATGCCGGAAGCGCCGGTGCCTCGCGGCGGCGTGGTGGGCCCGGTCTGGTGATGGGGTGGCCGCCGGCGGACGGGTCCGCGGAGGGCAGGCGGACCACCGCGTCGAGCCCTCCCGTCGCCGCGGCCTGCAGCCTCGCCTCGCCGCCGCTCGCGTGCGCGAGCCGTTGGACCAGCGAGAGCCCCAGGCCCGTACCGCCCTTCGGGGCGCCGGGCGCGCGCCAGAACCGGTCGAAGGCGCGGTGGCGCTGGTCCGCGGTCATGCCGGGGCCCTCGTCGGTGACGTGCAGGTCGACCCAGCAGGGGCGGCTGTCGCGCAGCGCCCGGCGGGCGGGGACGAGGAGCCGTAGCTCGATGGTCACCGTGCTGTCGGACGGGGAGGCCCGCAGGGCGTTGGACAGCAGGTTGTCCAGGATCTGCTCGACGGCCCCGGGCAGCGCGAGCACCGGGCCCACGCTGCCGGCGAACAGGACCAGCGCGACCCCCTGCTGCTCGAACAGCGCCCCCCAGGTCCGGTGCCGTTCCGCGCAGACCGCGCCCACGTCGACCGGCCCGGGAGTGACCGCGTCCTCCTCCAGCCGGGCCATCGCCAGCAGGCCCTCGACCATCCGGGACAGCCGGTCCGTCTCGGTGACGGCGGCGGCGAGGCTGCCCCGGCCGCGCGCGGAGACGTTCGGCTCCAGGTTCTCCAGCCGCAGCCGCAGTGCCGCGAGCGGCGTCTTGAGCTGGTGCGAGGCCTCGCCCGCGAAGGCATGCTGGGAGTCGAGGAGATGGGCGAGCCGGGCCGCCGTACGGTTGAACGCGGCGGCCAGCCTGCGTACTTCGGGCGGGCCCTTGGTGATCGTCACCGGCTCGGCGCAGCCGCCGTCCGCCAACGCATGCGTGGCCCGCTCCAGTTCACGGATGGGGCGGCCGGTCCAGCGGGCGATGCCGAAGCCGACCAGGGTGACCGCGGCGAGAACCCCGAGCCCGCCGAGAGCGAGCAGCAGCCACACATCGTGGACGCGTTCATGCACGGTCCGCGTGGGCACCGTGAGCCATACGGCACCCCGCGCCCCCTCCCCGACGGGCGCGGCGACGGAGAGGTATTCCACCCCGCCGATGGTCGACGTACGGACATCCACCGTGGACGTGCCCCGGAGCGCCGCCGCGATCCCCGGGCGGGTCGGCAGTGCGCGCACCGCCTGCCCGGTCAGCGGATGCGAGGTGGCGAGCAGGGTGCCCGAGGCGTCCACGATCACCACCTTCCCGCCGATGCGCGCGGCGCAGTGCGCCGCCCGGCCGGGCAGGTCCCGCTCGGCCCGGCCGGCCGCCAGGGACAGCGCGGCGTACGCGGACACCGACTCGGCCTCGTCCCTCGCCAGGCCCACCACCCGTTCCCGCTCGCCCCGCGAGTAGACGAAGCCCAGCGGGACCTCCAGGCAGAGCAGCACCAGGGCGGCCAGGCTGAGATAGCTGAACAGCAGCCGACGTGTCATGTCGGCTCGTTCGGCCCGGTCTGCACCGCCAGCCGGAAGCCGATCCCGCGCAGGGTCTGGATCCACGCCGGATGGCCCAACTTCCGCCGCAGCGCTGCGACATGGACGTCCAGGGTCTTGGTCGGGCCCTCGTAGTGCGGGTCCCACACCCGGTCGAGGATCTGCTGCCGGGAGTAGACCGCCCCCGGGTCCTCGGTGAGCAGCGCCAGCAGCTCGAACTCCTTGGGAGTCAGGGGGATCTGCACCTCACCGACCCAGACCTGGCGGGTACGGCGGTCCACCACGAGCGGTCCGGGCTCGTACGCCGGTTCCGGCGCGGGCTCCACGGGCTCCTGCGTGCGCTGCGTCCGCCGGGTCACCGCCCGCACCCGCGCCACCAACTCCCGTACGCTGAACGGCTTCGCGAGATAGTCGTCGGCACCCAGCTCCAGGCCCAGCACGCGGTCGGCCTCCTCGCCGCGCGCGCTGAGGATGACGATGGGGACGTCGGAGGTCTGCCGGATGCCCCGGCAGACGTCGATGCCGTCCATGTCCGGCAGCCCCAGATCGAGCAGGACCACATCGCCGTACGGACCTCTCAGACCCTCGGTGCCGGTGGCGACGCGATCGACCGTCAGCCCGAAGTGCCCGAGCCCCTCGGCGAGCGGCTCGGCGATCGTCTCGTCGTCCTCGATGAGCAACACGCGTAGGCCCATAGGTCCCGTCTCTCCGTGAATCCGGACAACAACACGACAATGCGTATCAACAACACGACAATGTGTATGACGTGTCGTGGAGTTGACACGTTACGAGGGATGCCAACCGTGCGTCGAGCGAATGCGGCACAGTGTGACCAGCCGCTCAGAAAGCGTTTGTCCGCTGCTATTTCCGCGTGTGTGACCGGCCCCGGGACAAAGAATGTCCGGCTGCTGGCCGCGCTCTGGTGTTGGCTTAACCTTCCTCTGGCCATCGCCCCTCTACGGTGTCGTGCACTGACCGAACTCCCAGTCGAGGAGGCACCGTTGAAGGCGTTGCTGGACCGCGCCCGCTCGTTCAAACGGCACGTGGATTTCGAGAGCGGCGAATACCGGAAACTGGCCGAGGGGCAAAATCCCGAGGTCCTCTTCATTACCTGCTCGGACTCCCGGGTCATACCGGCGCTCATCACCGGAGCCCGCCCCGGAGAGATATTCGAGTTGCGCAACGCGGGAAATATCGTGCCGTCGTACGGGCAGCACGGCGCCGGTGGCGAGGCCGCCACCGTCGAATACGCGCTGGAGGTGCTCGGAGTTCAGGACATCGTGGTGTGCGGTCACTCACACTGCGGAGCCATGGGCGCGCTCATGTCCGGCGAGGACCTGACCGCACTGCCCGGGGTGGACGCCTGGCTCCGTACGGCCCGCCCCGAGCTGGCATCGGTGCTGGCCGGCCCGTCCGACGATCCGTCGCTGCCGGAGGTGGTACAGCGCAACGTCGTCAACCAGCTGGCCGCGCTGCGGAGTTACCCGGTGGTGCGGCAGCGCCTCGACGCGGGCCGGCTGCGGCTGCACGGCTGGTACTACGAGGTCCACACCGGCCGGGTGGCCGAACTGGACGACGACGGCCACTTCCGGGTGCACGCCGTATGAGCGGGGCACATGCGCGGGGCCGGACACCCCGGCGGACGGTGAGCGCGAAGGGCCCCCGGTCCGACGGTTCGGCAGCGCCCCAAAGGGGCGCGGGGAACTGCGCGACCAGCCACGACGGCGCCGCAGTCGAACGACGGCACATCACGTCACATCCAGCGGAGCGCTTGGGCACCGAGATCACCGCATCCCTGGTCGTCTTCCTGGTCGCGCTACCGCTCTGCATCGGCGTCGCCGTCGCATCCGGCGTCCCGCCCGAGCTGGGCATCATCTCCGGCGTCATCGGAGGCCTCGTGGTGGGCGCGTTCCGGGGCAGTACGCTCCAGGTCAGCGGGCCCGCCGCAGGCCTCGCCGCACTGGTCGCGGAGACCGTGGCGGAGCACGGCGTGGTCATGCTCGGTGTGATCGTCCTGTGCTCGGGGCTGCTGCAGATCATCCTGGGCCTGATACGCCTCGGCCGGTTGTTCCAGGCGATCTCCCTCGCCGTCATCCAGGGCATGCTGGCCGGCATCGGACTGCCGCTGATGTTCAGCCAGGCCTATCCGATGGCCGACGCCAAGGCCCCAGGCACCCCGATCGAGAACATGGCCGGCATCCCGGCGCTGCTCGGCGACATCCTGACGGACCGGCAGGCGATGATCGCCGCCCTGCTCGGGGTCGTCACCATCGTGCTCAGCTTCGTGTGGAAGAAGGTGCCGGGGCCGCTGCGGAAGATCCCGGCCGCTCTGATCGCCGTAGGCATCGGCATCGCGGTCGCCGCACTGCCCGGCGTGGACGTGAAGACCCTTCAGGTCGGCAGTCTGCTGGACTCCATACAGCCGCCGGGCGCCGAGCAGTTCGCGGGCCTCGCCGACGCGGCGATCATCACCTCCGTCCTCACCTTCACGGTCATCGCCTCCGCGGAGAGCCTGTTCACCGCGGCGGCCGTGGACCGGATGCACAGCGGCCCGCGCACCCGCTACAACACCGAGCTCCTGGCGCAGGGCGCGGGCAACACCCTCGCCGGTCTCCTGGGCGCGCTCCCGATCACCGCGGTCGTCGCCCGCAGCTCGGCGAACGTCCAGGCCGGCGCGAAGACCCGGCTCTCCCGCACGCTGCACGGGCTGTGGCTGCTCGCGTTCGCGCTGCTGCTGCCGCAGGTCCTCGCCCTGATCCCGGTCTCGGTGCTCGCGGGGGTCCTCGTGCACAGCGGCTGGAAGCTGTTCGCGCCCGAGGAGTTCCCGAAGATGTGGCGGCAGGACCGGGGCGAGTTCGTGGTGATGACGGTGACCACGCTGGTGATCGTGGCGACCGCGCTGCTCGAAGGCGTGATCGTCGGACTCGGCGCCGGGATCGTGCTGGCCGCGCTGCGTATGTCGCAGACGGTGATCCGGCAGCACACCGAGGAGGACACCGCCAAGGTCGTCATGGCCGGCAACGCCACCTTCCTGCGGCTGCCGCAGGTCATCGAGGCGCTGGAGGCCGCCGCCGCGTCGGGCAAGCCGAGGATCCGCCTCGATCTGACCGGCGTGACCCATCTGGACCACGCCTGCCGCAACCAGATCGAGGAGTTCACGGCCCAGCAGCGGGGGACGGGCACACGGGTGGAACTGCTGATGCCGGGCCCGGTGAGAGGAGCAGACCCCGCTCCCACCCCCTCCGAACCCGCCCCCGCCGACGCCGACACGGCCGCGCTGCCCGCCCCGGGCCCCGGAGCCGAATGGTTCTACCTGGACACGCGCCCCCTTCCGGCCGATTACGCCGACCGCCCACCGCTCGTACGCTGAATCCAGCCGTCAGCGGAGGGAGCTCGGCCATGGCCGGCTGGAACACGATGGAGATTCCCGATCAGCACGGCCGCGTCGCCGTCGTCACCGGCGCCAACAGCGGCCTCGGATACGTCACCGCGCGGGAGCTGGCCCGCAAGGGCGCCCGCGTGGTGCTCGCCTGCCGCAGCGAGGCCCGCGGCACCGAGGCCGGTGACCGGCTGGTCACCGAAGCGCCGGGCACGGACGTGGAGTGCGGCCGGCTGGACCTGGCGGACCTGGGGTCCGTACGGGATTTCGCGGCCTGGTACCCGTACGACCGTCTCGATCTGCTGATCAACAACGCCGGGGTGATGGCGCTGCCGTACGGGACGACGGCGGACGGCTTCGAGACGCAGTTCGGGGTCAATCACCTGGGCCACTTCGCGCTCACGGGACGGCTGCTGCCGGTGCTGCTCGCCACGCCCGGGGCGCGAGTGGTGACCGTCTCCAGCACGATGCACGCCCTGTCCAACATCGACATCGACGACCTCAACAGCGAGCGCCGCTACAGCCGTTGGATCGCCTACGCCCGCTCCAAGACGGCCAACCTGCTCTTCACACACGAGCTGGCCCGCAAGGCGGCGGCCGCCGGCGCGGACCTCCTCGCCGCCGCCGCGCACCCCGGTTACGCCGCCACCAACCTCCAGACCGCCGGCCCCCGAATGACGGGCAGCAAGTTCAGCGAACGGTTCATGCTCCTCGGCAACCGCGTCTTCGCCCAGCCCGCCACCACCGGCGCCCTGCCCACCCTCTACGCCGCCACCGCCCCCGACGTGACCCCCGACTCCTTCACCGGCCCGTCGCTCGCGGGCTGGCGAGGCGCACCGGGCCGGGCCTGGCGCGCACCCTGGACGCTCAACGACCGGGCGGGGGAACGCCTTTGGGAGGCGTCGGAGCGGTTGACCGGGGTGGCGTACGAAGGGTTGAAGGCCTGAGCGGTCGACCACTGATGCATCACAAGATGGTCACTTAACCTTCACAACAGTGAGCGCGGCAATACGGTCATCCCCTCACGTAACACCTTCGGGGGGATGAGCATGAGCAACGCGTACACCACACCGCCCTGGCCGCCGCAGCCGCCGGCCTCCAGGCCCACGCCCAAGTGGGCCAGGAAGCGGTACGTCCTGCCGGTGCTCGCCGTGGCGCTGTTCATCGGCGTCGGGATAGGCAACAGCGGCCAGGGCACGACGACGGACCAGGCGCAGCCCAAGTCAGCCAAGCCACAGCCGACCGTCACCGTCACGGCGACGGCGACCGCGACCGCGACGGCGGAGCCCGAAGCGGCGCCCACCGTGACCGCGACGAAAACCGTCGAGGTCACTGAGACCGTCACCGTCACGGCCCGGCCCGCCGCCGACGAGGACGCCGGATCCGGTGACGGCGGCGGCTCCGGCAGCGTCTACTACGACAACTGCGACGCGGCCCGCGCCGCCGGTGCCGCGCCCGTGCGGGTCGGCGATCCCGGCTACGGGCGCCACCTCGACCGGGACGGCGACGGAGTCGGCTGCGAGTGAGACGGGGAAGGCCGGCCGGTGCGGTCGGCTTTCGTCTCAGCCGTCGGTCGTAGGGGCGCCGACGTCAGCGGTACGCACCTCGTACGCGGTGATCCGTACCGTGTCGTCGTCCAGGCACTGCCCGGTCTCCAGGTCGAAGCGCTGCTTCAGCAGGGGGGAGGCGACGAAGGGGCGGCCCTGGTGGGAGCCGATCAGGCCACGGGAGAGGACGGCCGCGCCGCCGAACGGGTCGCGGTTGTCGACGGCGTAGAGGTTGCCCGCCCGGTCGCGGAAGAGGGCTGCCTGCCGGCCGTCCGGCAGCAGGGCCGCCACGCCGCGGCCCGGCAGCAGGACGTTCAGGTCGCAGACGGTGAACCAGCTGTCGTCGAGGCGGAGTTGGACCAACAGATCGGTCGTCTCGGGGGCCAGGGTCATCGCTGGGCGCTTCCTTCCAGGACGTCATCGGCGGGGCGCAGGCCGATGGACAGCAGCGGCAGGTCGGGCTTGATCTGGTCGCGCTCGGGGACGAAGCCGACCACCGGGTCGGGGGTGTCCGGCGCGTTCACGAAGGACACGAACCGGGCGAGCTTCTCCGGGTCGTTGATGGTGTCGGACCACTCGTCGCGGTAGTTGGCCACGTGCGCGGCCATCAGCGTCTCCAGCTCCTCGCAGATACCGAGGGAGTCCTCGACGACCACATCGCGTACGTGGTCCAGGCCGCCCGGGATCCGCTCCAGCCACGTCGACGTGCGCTCCAGGCGGTCGGCGGTGCGGATGTAGAACATCAGGAAGCGGTCGATCAGCTTGATCAGCTCGGCGTCGGTCAGGTCCTGCGCGAGCAGGTCCGCGTGGCGCGGGGTCGCGCCGCCGTTGCCGGCGACGTACAGGTTCCAGCCGTTGGACGTGGCGATCACGCCGAAGTCCTTCGACTGGGCCTCCGCGCACTCGCGGGCGCACCCGGAGACCGCGGACTTCAGCTTGTGCGGGGACCTGAGCCCCCGGTAGCGCAGCTCCAGGTCGATCGCCATGCGGACGGAGTCCTGGACGCCGTAGCGGCACCAGGTCTGGCCGACGCAGGACTTCACCGTGCGCAGGGACTTGCCGTAGGCGTGGCCGGACTCGAAGCCGGCGTCCACCAACCTCGTCCAGATCAGCGGGAGTTGCTCGACCCGCGCGCCGAACATGTCGATGCGCTGGCCGCCGGTGATCTTCGTGTAGAGGCCGAAGTCGCGGGCGATCTCGCCGATGACGATCAGGCCCTCGGGGGTGATCTCACCGCCGGGGATACGGGGGACGACCGAGTACGAGCCGTTCTTCTGGAGGTTGGCGAGGAAGTGGTCGTTGCTGTCCTGGAGGGCCGCCTGCTCGCCGTCGAGGACGTAGCCGCTCGCGCCGATCGTGGGGGCGAGGGAGGCGATGATCGACGCCACCGCCGGCTTGCAGATCTCGCAGCCGTCGCCGCCCCGGGCGTCCTCGCGGCCGTAGCGGTCCAGCAGATCCTGGTAGGTGTTGATGCGCAGGGCGAGGACGATCTCGTACAGCTCCTCGCGGGTCTGCGAGAAGCAGCCGCACAGGCCCTTGTCGACCTCGACACCGCTGGCCTCCAGCTCCGCGGTGACCAGCTGGCCGAGCACCTTGACGCAACTGCCGCAGCCCGTACCGGCCTTGGTGCACTTCTTCACCTCGGGCACGGTCGTGCACTGGTGGTCGGTGACCGCGCCGCGGATCGTGCCCTTGTTGACGTTGTGGCAGGAGCAGATGACCGCGTCGTCCGGCAGCGCGGACGGGCCGAGCTGGGCGCCGCCACTCGCGCCGGCCGGCAGGACCAGCGACTCGGGTGCGATCGGCGGGACCGAGCCGGTCAGCGCGCGCAGGGTGCCGTACGCGTCCGCGTCGCCGACCAGGATGCCGCCGAGCAGCGTGCCGTCGCGGCCGATGACCAGCTTCTTGTACAGGCCCGCGCGGGAGTCGGAGTAGACGACGTCGAGGCAGTCCTCGGTGGAGCCGTGCGCGTCACCGAAGGACGCCACGTCCACGCCGAGCAGCTTCAGCTTGGTGGAGAGGTCGGCGCCGGTGAACTCCGCCTCGTCCCGCGCGATGGTCGCGGCGGCCGTCTCCGCCTGCTCGTAGCCCGGCGCCACCAGGCCGTACACCCGGCCGTCCGACGCCAGCGCGCACTCGCCGATCGCGAACACATGCGGGTCGGAGACCGTACGGCACTGCTCGTCGACCGTGATGCCGCCGCGCTCGCCGACCGTCAGACCGCAGTCGCGGGCCAGCTGGTCGCGGGGGCGGACACCGGCGCTGAACACGACCAGGTCGGTGGCGAGTTCGGAGCCGTCGGACAGCTTCATGCCGGTCACGGCGCCGTCCGCGTCGACCACGATCTCCTGCGTGCCGACGCCCGTGTGGACGCTCAGGCCCATGTCCTCGATCGTGCGCAGCAGCGCCGCGCCGCCGCCGTCGTCCACCTGGACGGGCATCAGCCGGGGCGCGAACTCCACGATGTGGGAGGTGAGTCCGAGACCCTGCAGCGCGCCCGCCGCCTCCAGGCCGAGCAGACCGCCGCCGACGACCGCGCCGGTCGTGGCCGTCTTCGCGTACTCCTCGATCGCGAGCAGATCCTCGATCGTGCGGTAGACGAAGCAGCCGGTGGCGTCCTTGTTGGGGACGGGCGGCACGAAGGGGAAGGAGCCGGTGGCGAGGACGAGGGTGTCGTACTCGAAGACCTCACCGGACCGGGCCGTGACCTTCTTCGCCTCGCGGTCCACGGAGACGGCCGGGTCGCCGACGCGCAGCTCCATCGAGTGCTTCTCGATGAACTCCATGTCGGTCATCGACAGATCCTCGGGCGTCTTCCCCGAGAAGTACGAGGTGAGGCCGACGCGGTCGTACGCGGGGCGCGGCTCCTCGCACAGCACGACCACGCGGTGCGTGGCGGTCAGGCCGCGCTCGGCCAGCGCTTCGAGGAAGCGCTGGCCGACCATGCCATGGCCGACGAGCACGATCGTGGGGGTGGCCCCCAGGGTGGCGGTCATCAGGAGCCTCCATCGTTGGTGAGCAGGTGGAGCAGGGGGGCGCCGTCGGCGGGAAGCGGCTCTGCTCCCTCCCAGGCGCGGGCGAGGGCGCCCACGGTGCCGAGTTCGCCGACCAGTACGCCGCCGACCACGCGGTCGTCGCGGACGACGACCTTGCGGTAGGTGCCGCGGGTGGCGTCGGCGAGCTGGACGACGTCGTCGCCCGGCAGCGGCACGGTCTCGCCGAACGCGGCGAGGTCGAACGCGTCCGTCCCGCTCAGGGTGAGCCGGGTCAGCGAACGGGTGCCGGTGTAGCGGGAGCCCGCGTTCCCCGCCAGCATCTCGGCCAGTACGTCGGCCTGTTCGAGAGCCGGAGTGGCGAGCCCGTACAGGACGCCGTCGTGCTGGGCGCAGTCGCCGATCGCCCGGATGTGCGGATCGGACGTCCGCAGTTCGTCGTCGACGATGACGCCCTTGCGCACGGCGAGTCCGGCGATCTGGGCGAGGCCCACACGCGGGTGGACCCCGCAGGCCAGGACGACGAGGTCGGCGTCGAGGGCGTATCCGTCGGCCATCTCCACCGAGCGGACCGCGCCGCCGACACAGCGCACGTCACGCACCCGGCACTCGGTGTGGACCTCGACACCGAGGTCCTTCAGGTGCCGCAGCACCAGCTTCGAGGCGTTCGGGTCGAGCTGGCGCTCCATGAGCCGCTCGGACTGCTGGGCGAGCATGACCTGGGCGCCGCGCATGGCGAGCGCGCGGGCCGCGGAGACCCCGAGGAGCCCGCCGCCGATGACGACCGCGCGTACACCCGGCCGAACCGCCTTGGACAGCCCGAGGCAGTCGTCCATGGTCCGGAACGCGTGCACGCCCTCGGGCAGCACATGATCGGGCGTGAACAGGCCGCGCAGCGGTGGGAGCACGGGGTTGGAGCCGGTGGCCAGGACCAGCGTGTCGTAGGGGATCTTCGAGCCGTCCTCGCACTCCACCTGCCGCCCGGCGCGGTCGACCCCGGTGACCCGGGCGCGAACAAGACCGGCGGGGGAGGGCAGCGCGATCACCTCGGGGGCGTACCGGCCGGCCAGCACCTCGGCGAGCAGCACCCGGTTGTACGGCCGGTGCTCCTCCTCGCCGATCAGCGTCACGGGCGTGCCGAGCTCACCGAGCCGCCGGGCGAGACGTACGCCCGCGAGGCCGGCGCCGATCACCACCACACGCGTATTCGAGGTCATGCCCTTGAGCGTGCGGTGCCGGTGTTACCCGGCCGCATCACGTCTGTTTCCCGTGAGGAACGCTGCCCTCAGCGGAGGCCGGGGGTGTGTGTGAGGGTTCGGACGGTGCGCGGGTCGCGGACTGTGAGGCGGGGGCGGTACGGGTGCCCGAACCACACCGGTTTCCGTGTTGCCGCCATCGTCTACGAAGCGGGGGTGTGCCGGGCTGGAGGGGTGGGCTTTCAGCAGCTCACGCCTGGGGAGGCGGGCGATGGACAGCGCCTTGCCCGCGTCGCAGGCGTTCCTCGGGGGTTGCCGTCACACGCCGGCCCGTTGCCGGACCGTCTCGTGGAGCCGGTCGATGAGGTGGCCCTTGCGCTCGATCGTCACATCGAAGTACGCCGCACTGCGTGTCGAACGGCACACGCGATGCACGGCCTCCTTCGCGGATCGCTTCAACTCGACGGCCTCGGCGGAGAGTTCGAGGAGGCTCTGCTGAAGCCCCGGATGACCGAGGACGAACGCCTTGAGCTGCTCACCCTGCGCGGGCGGCCGAGTCCGAGTCCGAGTTCGAGTCCGACTGGAATCGATCAGCTCCAGGAAGACCCGGTTGCTCAGGCCGTCGAAGTCCTCGTGCGTGTTGGCGCCGCCGAGCTCCGGCACGACGTCGGTGAGGTCGTTGAACAGCTGGCTCGCCAGCCCGAGCCGGCGCATCGCGTCGTCCAGCGTGCGCCGCTCGTCCTCGCCCACACCGAGCCCGGCGACCGCCGCGTCCAGCGGCATCCGGAACAGCGTCCCGGTCTTCAGCGCCGCCACCGACTCCCAGAACCGCACGCGCTCCCCGTGCGGCGCGGCGAGCAGCTCGGCGCGGGTGTCGGCGGCCCGTGTCGACATGTCGCCCGCCTGGCCGGTGAAGCCGTTGCCCACCGCGCGGACGAGGCCTGCCACCACCGCCGGATCGTCCGCGTGCCGCAACGCCGCCATGATCAGCCACGAAGCGGTGTTGAGAGCGAGCGGCACGCCATGGGTGACGTGCAGTGCGGGCTCGCCGTACCGTACGTCGCTGCCGTCCTGGATGTCGTCGAGCACGACTGCGGCTTTGAGGAGGATGCGTATGGCTACGGCGGTGCGGCGGATGAGGGCGAGGTCGGGGGCGTCGTCGCTGGTCGCGCGCTGGAAGCCGCGGTAATTGCGGTAGGCCCAGTAGACGATCGAGGGCCGTAAAGGGGGTCCGCTGTGACCGGATGCCTGCGGAGCCGGAGGCAGGGCGGCCTGCCCCACCTTGGATCCGAGGGCATCGGCGACCGGTGCGTAGAGGGAACGGTTCAGGGCCGCGCCGTACAGGTCCCCGTCGGCGGGAAGCGACCCCGTCTCGGTGGGAAGCGACCCGATGAACTCGCGCAGGTCGTCCTCCAGCAGCGCGGCGTCCTGCCGCACCACCGCCTCGACTCCGGCCGTGCCCGTGGCCGTGCCTGTGGTCGTCGTCGCCGTACGTGCCGTGGCAGCCATGTCCACCTCCCCGCCCTGCTGGCCACGGTCCGCCGAGCTCACGCTTCTGGTCAAGATCTCCTTTTCGTCATATCTGTGTGGGTTTGCAGGGGCGTGTGGGGTCCATGTGAGGGAAGGCGGGCTTTTGCTCTGCGCGATAGATCACGCCCCGAAGGGGCGCGGGGCTGTGACATCAGCGGCTCCGCCGCGGGGCGCGACCAGCCCCCACCGGCCCGCGGGTGCATCACCGCGCTTCCAGCGGAGCGCTTCAGCGGCTGCCCGTCAGATGCGCGAAGACGACCACGTTCCCCTGATAACCGGTCGCCCGTGAGTAGCCCCCGCCGCAGGTGATCACCCGCAGCTCGGGCCGGTCCGCCGCCCCGTACACCTTCTCGTCGGGGAAGTCCTTCGCGTCGTACACCTCGACGGCGTCCACGGTGAACACGGCGACCCCGCCGTCGCGCCGGTCCACCTCCACCGTGCTGCCCCGCTTCAGGGCGCCGAGGCCGTAGAAGACGGCGGGTCCGTCGGCGTTGTCGACGTGGCCGGCGACGATGGCGGTGCCCGTCTCGCCCGGGGTGGTGCCGGCCTCGTACCAGCCGGCGAGGTTCCGCTGCCCGGCCGGCGGGACGTCGAGACTGCCGGTCTTGGTCAGCCCGAGGCCCATCAGGGGGGCGTCCACGCGGAGCGAGGGGATGCGGATGCGGTCGGGCGGGGAGGGGGGCAGCGCGGGCGCGGCGGACTGCCGTACGGCCGCTTCGGCGTGTGCATCCGCGTGTGCTTGGCGGGCGGAGGGCTGCGGAGGGGTGTTGTGCGGCTGGGCGCCGCTGCTGAGCAGCCAGGCGCCGGTGCACAAGGCGGTGAGGGTCACGGTCGCTATCGCGGCGTTGGCTATGACGGCTTTGCCCGACCTGCGCATACGACCTCCTGAAGCGACCCCGTAAAAGCACCCCTGAAGCGACCCCGTAAAGCGCCCCCCGAAGCGACCCCGTAAAGCGACCCTTGAAGCCGGCCCGCCCCGATCCCCCTCCGGGCCGCGAGGGGCGTCGGACCCGGAGGGGGAGGGGACGTGCGGTACCGGCGGACGGACAGCGGAGGGTGTCCGTCAGATCCCGTCGCCTCTCGCCCGGCGATGCAGGAGCCAGGTACCGCCCGCGGCGGCGACGGCAAGAGCCGCGATGCCGGCCGCGGTCTGCACGGGATCGGGGCCCAGGGCGCCACCGACCCCCGTCTTCACGCTTCCTCTGGGGTACACCTGCTCACGGGGCGCCGTCAGCGTCACCACCAGGTCGCCGGTCACCCGCTTCCCGTCCTCGGCGCAGGTCGCGACGATCTCGTACGTCCCCGGCTGCGCGCTCGGCGGCACCTTGAACTGCCCGATGGCGTTGTCCTTGTGGGTGCTCGGCGCGAGCGTGAACGAACCGGCGCCGACCGCACTGGCGTCGCCCGCCGCCGTGCCCGTGTCGCCGCATGCCGTCGTATTCACCGAGACCTGGCCGCCCGGCACGACGGAGGACGGAAACACCTCCAGACTCCCGGCGTCCGCGGCGTACGCCGGCACACTGCCGAGGCCTGCGGCGGCCACGGCGAGTACGGCACCGGACAGCAGGCGGGCGGTACGTCGCATTCGGTGCTCCCTCGAGATCAGCGGTGGTTCCCCTTCCGAGGAAAAAGGCAGGACGCCGAGCGCGCTTCCTGAGCGGGCGGGGGGAGGGGGGTGAATGGGTGTGGGGACGGGCGTCCGGGGGCGTCCTGGGCCGACATTTCGGCAGGTCACCGGCGTGTGGGAGGCGGCCTTCGGTAAAGAACCCGAAGGAGGTGGGGCGGGGCTGTGAACGGGTGACACGGAAGATGACGGGAGAGGACGAGAGCCGACGGGAGACAACGGCCCCGGTCCTTGACCTCAAGTTAGGTTGAGATACGAGGGTGGGCGGCATGCAGACGAAAACCACTCCTGATCCCGCTCTCGAGTCCGGTGAGGACACTCCCCTGAACCTGACCCTCGTCATCGGCAGCAACCGCCACGGCCGCTTCGGCCCCGTCGTCGCCGACTGGCTGCTCGCCCGCCTCCGGGACCGGGACGACCTGATCCCCCAGGTCGTGGACGTAGCCGAGATCTCCCTCCCGACATCCCTCGCCCCGACCCCGCAGGCCACCGCCGAACTGTCCACGGTGACGCCGAAACTGGCGGCCGCCGACGCGTTCGTAGTCCTGACCCCCGAGTACAACCACTCCTACCCGGCCGGCCTCAAGAACCTCATCGACTGGCACTACACGGAATGGCGCGCCAAGCCGGTGGCCCTTGTCTCGTACGGCGGCCTGGCAGGCGGCCTGCGCGCGGTGGAACACCTCCGCCAGGTCTTCGCCGAACTCCACGCCGTGACCATCCGGGACACAGTGTCCTTCCACAACGCGGGTGCGTCCTTCGACGACAACGGCCGCCTGAAGGACCCGTCCGCGGCGGACGCGGCGGCGAAGGCGATGCTGGATCAGTTGGTGTGGTGGGGGAGGGCGTTGCGGGAGGCCAAGGGGCGGTGGCCGTACCCGGGGTAGGTGCCGTCGGGCAGTACGACCGTCGCCACGGCCCCACTCCCCTCCGCATTGGGCAACAGCACCTCCGCCCCGATCACCTGCGCCTGCTCCACCTCATTGGTCAGCCTCAGCCCTGTCGCCTCTCTCTGCTCGGCCGCCCCGTGAGAAACCGCATCGGCCCCTCCCGCAGCAACCGTTCCGGAATCCTGCCGCCGTGATCGCCTGCCATCACGCGGCGCTCCTTGACCCCCACCTCCACCGGCCCGTTCCCGTGCCGCCCCGCGTTCACGACGAGGTTCGTCGGCATCCGCTCCAAGCGTCGTGCATCGGTCCGCACGAGCGTGGCGTCGTTGCCCCAGTCGAACTCCACTGGATGACCGACCCGTTGGACGATCCCGGCGACCAGCTCCCCCAATAGTCGTACTTCCAGGCCCGGTTGTTTCACCTCTGCGTCCGGCCGTGCGACCACCAACAGGTCCTCGGTCAGCGTCCGCAGGGCTTACACCCGGCCCTGAATCAGCTCGGCCGGGCGCCCCGGCGGGAGGAGTCGGCCCCGGTGTGCAATCTGGTGGGCGGGGTTTGCAGTTCATGCGTCACGTCGGCGGTGAAGGGCTCTCCGCCTTGTCCCTTGTTGTAGCGAGGCCGCATTGTGTCGACGGCGGCGAGTTCGGCGAACTCCTCCTTCGTTTGGGGCGGTCGCCGATGGTCGATACGGGTGTCCGGTTCTCCCCGGGCTCATCCGCCGCGCGGTCGCTGCAGCAGTACGCAGCTCACGGCTGAGCCGGCTCGCCAGCAGAGCCCTGCCGAACGCGGCCAGTGCCACGACCACGACCCCTGACACGAGCAGCTGCCGGTCGAACTCGGCTATCTCGTCGGCCTCTTTGCCGAGCGGCTGCCGCACGGACAGCGCATGATCGCTGACCAGCCCGCCGCCCACACACTCGGCCGCGCGGACGACAGGTCCAGGTACGACTCGTTGATGAAAACGACCCTTGACAGCCTGCTCCTGAAACCGAGTCAGCTCGATGCGTGATGATCGACCCGGCATCGAAGGCTCGGCGTGCAGAGTAGGGAGCCCTTGTCAAGCAAGCGCTTTCGGCCTAAGTGCTCGAACGGCCTAGCGAATCCTGTGGTCGGACTGATTGAGTACTCCCGGCAACATCAACACAACTCAACGTAAGGGGAAATGTCATGCGCACAGCACGTACCAGGAATGTCGTCGCGACCATGTTGGCTGGAGTGCTGCTGGCTCTATCCAGTCCAGTAATCGCTCACGCCCAGTCGCCGCAGAGCAGTGACCCTACGCAGTCCAGTCAGATCGCCGCCACTAGTCGGCTCAAGAACCGCAAATCCGGAAAGTATCTGCAGCCGGTAAGTACTGCCAACGGCGCCCGGGTTGTCCAGCAGTCCAGGGATGCCGAGAACCACCTTCAGTTGTGGTCCACCGTTATATACGACGGCTTCTACACCTTCGAGAACTTCGAAGCAGGGAGAAACCTCGGCATTGACGGTGCCAGCACCGCGTCCGGCGCGGCTGCCATCATTGCGAATGGGTCCAGCGACCTCAACCAGGACTGGCATAGGGATTTCGGCTTCTTCGACGGGGACACCAACTCCTTCGCACTGATCAATCGCAAGAGTGGCAAGTGTCTGGGTATTTCGGGAGCCAGTACCGCTAACGGCGCACAGGCCGCACAGTTCCAGTGCGACAGACAGGCCGAAAACCAGGCCTGGATAACGGCTGATTAATGCACGATTGAACCGTCGAGGGCTCGTTCCTGCCCCCTGGCCGGGCGCGATGCCGGCTCGTTTCAACAGGCGCTCGGCGCTCTCTCCGCCGTCCGGGCTGCACCAGCAGATCAGTTCGTCTAGGAGTTCGGCACACCCACCAAAAGCATGCTGCCCAGTAGGTGCTTTCGGTCTGTGCTCGCAAACGGACGGCGAGAACAGTGGCGACGCTGGAACACAAGACATCCGAGAATCCGGACCGCACGCGATAGGGGGCGCGGGTCACTGGACTGAAAAATTCCCCCGTCAGAATCTGCCGTCAGGACGCCGCGGACCTCATCGGTCCGGGGCGTCCTGTGCTCCGTGCAGGGATTCGGCACGCTTGGGGCAAGGATCCTTGTCACGGCGGCTGAACGCGGCGTGCCAGCTTCCGGCCCCATGCCTGGCCCGGCGCTTCGATGTAACGGTAGGTCAGCATGCACAGGGGCAGCAGCACGGCATAGAACGCCATTTCGAGAATGGGATTGTCCTGCCGCCACCGGCCAATTGTGCCGTCAGTCACTGCCAGCAGTACCGGATGCACCAGGTAGACCGAGTAGCTGATCGTTCCGAGCCTGGTCAGCCAGCGCGGTATCCGCCGTCGGCGCAATGCCAGTCCGACACCGAAGGTGAGCGTGGCCA
The DNA here is from genome assembly GCF_036014015.1 of Streptomyces sp. NBC_00457. Lineage (NCBI taxonomy): Bacteria > Bacillati > Actinomycetota > Actinomycetes > Kitasatosporales > Streptomycetaceae > Streptomyces > Streptomyces sp. NBC_00457. The sequence goes on from NZ_CP107905.1 coordinate 7,342,771, forward strand.
GAAGGAACGCCACGATCCAGCTGCGCCGTGTGAAGTGGGACCCGTCACCGTATCGATACGCGCTCCCCACAGCGCAAGCCACCACAACGACGGCGGTGCAGGCCGCGTACCGCCAAGTGCTCTGACCGCTCTCGGCCCGGTAGACGGCGGTGCCGAGGAACATCACGGCAAGGATAACCAGACCCTCCCACATGGGGACAGTGCCGTTGCACGTGACGAGTACGAGCGCCAGTACCCCGCCCAACACTGCTCCGAACACACGGAGTGCGGGTGATCCGGTGCTCGCACAGCAGATGGCGACCACCATGGCGATCGCGGCGACGGCTACCAACGGGCCCGTGCCGACCGTGCCAGAAAGGGCGGAAACGGGCAGTGCACTCCCTACCGTCACGCTTGCAGTGGCGAGCACCGCCAGGGTGACGGCGACGGTTGCTGACCGCTGGTGAAGCTGGACCGAGAAAAGAGCAACGACCAGCAGGTAGAAGGCCATCTCATAGGAGAGCGTCCATAAGACAAGAAGGAGATTGGGCGTCCCCAGCAGCTCTTGGAGCAAGGTGACATGGGCGACGGCCGCCGTAGCAACGCTCTGCCCACCGAAGTCGCGAATCTCCGCAAAGCCCAACAAGTTGGCGGCAAGGACTGCGGTGACGACAGCCACCCACAGCGGGTAGATGCGGGATATGCGTCCGATCCAGAAAGCCCGGATGCATCCTCGCCGCTCAAGCGAGGCTGGGATGATGTAGCCGCTCACAAGGAAGAACACCATGATGCCGTACCGGCTGGTGTTGAATTCCGGCATCAGCTCCCGCCGGAACTCCGCCATGAAGGCGTACGACGAGTGATCGAACACTACGACAAGCGCCGCGATGCCGCGCAACGCGTCCAACCAGCCCAACCGCGATGGACCGGATGCGGGTGATCTCGGCAGCACGGAGGGTGATCGCTCTAGTGGCGGAGAGGCCGGGGTTTGGGGTTCCATACTCATCTTCACGTCCAGTGCTTCGCTGCTGTTCAACTTTCGCGTCACGCTGCAACGAGCTACGCCTGCTCTTGGTGTAGGGCTTGCGATCCGCTTCTCGCCAAAGTGCGGTTGCGTCGATTCTGCTATAGCTTCCCCTCGAGAAGGGCCGTTTGAAAGAACGCCCAAGTGGGTGGCCGGAGTTGGAGCGATATGTCATCAGGGTTCTTGGAGTCGCGTATCGCGATAGTGGTGGGGACGTTGGTGGCTATTTCGACGCACTCGGCCGCCTGGTCGCTGTAGCTGGACTTGCGGTAATCGAAGTCAGGCACGGCTCACGGTTCCTTGAGTAGCTTGTGGAGGAACGAGACCGACTCCCGCTCGCTGAGAGAGCGTTCGGCGATCTTCTCGAACAACTCATCGTAGGCGGCTGCGGCCTCTCCGCCTTCCACCCAGCGTTGGACGAAGGGGGCCTCAACGTAGACGACGTCCATGGCCCCAGGCGCTGCGAACGAGATGATGTTGAAAGAGCCGTTCAGGCCGGGGTGCGTACCGCCTCCGAGGGGAAAGATCTGGAGGGTGACGCTCGGCAGTTCTGCCATTCGTACAAGGTGTTCGAGTTGCCCTCTGGCTGTCGCCGCCCCGTCGGGGAAGTTTCGGAGGACTGCTTCGTAGATCACGACATGCAGTGAGAGGGGTGGGTCTTCGGAGAGGCGCCGCTGCCGCGTGAGCCGTGCCGTGATGAACTCCTCGTCAGGATCCGCGCTCTTGGCTACCTCTGCTGTAGGTCCCTGCCTCAACTCCCTTACGTACTCGGGCGTTTGAAGCAACCCGGGGACGAATGCCGGCTGCCAGACCTTGATGGTTGTCGCCGCGCTCTCCAGTGAGACGTACTCCTGCATGACGCCATGGATGGTGTAGTCGTCCCACCATCCCTTGGCCTTACGACGCTCACGGTCGACCTTGGCCAGTTCGAGAAGTCCGCCGACCGTTCCCGGGTCGTGGACGCCGTACAGGTCGCACAAGGCCCGGATGTCCGGATCGCGCATGGGAACCCAGCCGCCTTCCATCTTTGCGACCTTGGTCGTGGACGCGGTCAGCGCTTTGCCTGCTTGCGTCTGATTGAGACCGGCAGCTGTGCGCAGCTTGGTGAGTTCGCCGCCCAATCGGCGCCCCAAGACGGTGGATGTGCTGTAGCCCTGTGTCGACTTGCCTGCGGTCACGTTGGCGCTCCTCCGGACGTTGTTGCGCGGTCAGTCTGGCGTGCTGGCCCGGACCTTGCAATCACGCTTCGGAGTAATTACTCCGGGAGTAGCTTGCGCTTCATCGTCACCCACGCTTACCTTCGGTGACGAACTGCTCGCAGAGTGGCGCCAGTTGTCCTGTGGCGCTGCTTGCCCCTGCCCGGAGGTGATTGGCATGGCCGTCTCCAAAGAGCCTCAACAAGCCGAAGGCGCCCTCCACTACGACCGCCTCGACTACACCCCGTTCCCCAGAAGCGTCACCCTCGCCCGCCGCCGAGCCCACCGCCTCCTCACCGAATGGGGCCACCCCGAACTCGCCGCCGACGCCGCCCTCTTGGTCTCCGAACTCGGCGGCAACGCAGTCCTCCATGGATGCCTGCGCGACCGCCTCTTCCGAGTCGAACTCGCCCTCACCGAGCGCGCCCTACGCATTGTCGTCTCCGACCCCAAGGGTGAGTTACTCCCAACCCCGCGCCACGCCTCGGACGACGACATGTTCGGGCGAGGCCTGCTCATCGTGCGGGAGGTCGCCGACCGGTGGGGCGTGTGCGAAAGGGCCGTCGGCAAATCGGTGTGGTGCGAGCTGGACGTCGTACGGGAAGCAGCCTCGGCGGATTACCGTGAGCCCAGCGAACTACGGTCTCCAAGGAAGGCGACGATGTCCGAACCGCTCGCGACCTTCGTCAATGGCGTAGAGGTCGAGGTCCCCAGCAGACTCCCGGACATCCGCGCGGCCCTCCCGGAGGAGCGGCGCGAGGAGTTCGACCGAGCCATCAACGAGGCCGGCGTGCATGACATCCACGCCGTGATGCGGCACTGGATGCTGCAGGCCGTACCCGCCCCCGAAGCTGACGTGATCCTGGCGCGGCCGGCGGCGGACGAGGCCGAACGGCGGGGCGCGGCTTGAGCTGGCGCAATCACGGACGCACGGTCTGCCGACGACACCTCGCCAAGATGTGCAACGCCGAGGCCTTCCGGGACGCGATGCACGGACCATCGGGCAAGGATCCGTACGGGCAGAATCCGAGCCCGACGGCGTACCCGAGCAGCGGTGACGTTGGGGCTGGGGTTACTGACGGGCCGCTGAGAGTCGGCCCCGCCACGCCGGCATGATCCGCCGGAGAGGCCCGGACCTAGCCCGGTCCAACCTCCGTATGCGCCGCCGCTGTCGACTGCCCGGCCTCCGGGTCTCCGTAGAGCAGCGCATGGATGGAGGCGGTGAGGTCCACGGTGAAGCGTTCCGCGCTCATCTCCGCCAGGGCGCCGGCTCGGATGACGTACCGGCTGAAGGTGACTCCGACGAGCAGGGCGGCGAGGAACGGCACCCGGTGCTCCAGCGCGTGCTCGCCCAGGAGTCGGCGGTACGTCGCATTGGTCCGTTCCTGCATGGCCATGTACAGCTCGCCGGCGGCGCGTTTGTCCTCCGCGGCACCGCGTACGAGCGCGACGAACGTGTCGGTGCCCTCGGGTGCCTCCAGGCGGCGCACGTACTCCTGGGCGATGCGCGCGGGCAGGGGCTCGGGGGAGTCCTCGGTGAGCTTGTCGATGGACCGGGTGCCGGGAACCGCGGCGAGGAACAGTTTCTCCTTGCTGCCGAAGTGGCGCAGCACCAGCCCGTGTGTCACCCCCGCACGGCGGGCGATCTCCCGCACGGTGGCCCGGCTGTAGCCGCGCTCGGCGAAGGCGCGGGCCGCCGCGTCGAGGATGGCCCGGCGGTGCAGCTCCGGGTTGCGGACACGGCGCGGCCGATCGGGAGTGTCGGCGGTGGGCATGCGCTGACCCTAGCCGTTCCGGCCATGTGCCCACCGGCGAGCCGCTTGATCACGGGACATGCCGCTCGTTCGACGGCCGGGACATGCATAATGACCAATGGTCATTAGTGGTTGTGATGAACCCTCGTGAATCTCTCCACCAGGAGTTGAACCGTCATGTCATTAACGCGTCAGGCACCACCCGAGAGGTCCTCGGACCACCAGGTCGTGATCGCGGGAGCCGGCCCGGTCGGTCTCTGGCTGGCCCACGAACTCGCCCTCGCGGGCGTCTCCGTCCTCGTGCTGGAGAGGGAGGAGGGCCGCAGTCCGCACTCCAAGGCCCTCGGCATTCAGCCACGCACCATCGAGGTGCTGGCCATGCGGAACCGGCACCACGACGCCCTCGCCGCCGGCCGGCCCCTCCCGAACTGGCACTTCGGCATGCTGGAGTCCCGTGTCGACTTCAGTTCGCTGCCGACCCCCTTCCCTTTCCTGCTTGCCCAGCCGCAGACCGTCACTGAGGAACTGCTGGAGCGCTACGCCACCGGACTGGGCGCGGTCGTCCGGCGCGGACACGAGGTCACGTCACTGGTCCAGGACGACTCGTCGGTCACCGTCCGGGTGAGCGGTCCCGATGGCGCCTACGAGGTGAGCGCACCGTACGTCGTCGGCGCGGACGGCGCCCGCAGCACCGTGCGCCGGGAAGCCGGCATCGACTTCCCCGGTTCCGAGACCTCGGCCTACGGCTTCCTCGGCGAGGTGGTTCTCGACAACCCGCCGCAGACCCCCGGCTTCGCAGCCCTCTCCGAGGCCGGCCGCCTCCTGGTCGTCCCCTTGCCGGGCGGCAGATTCCGCGTCACCGGATACGACCCGGCCAACCAGCAGCGCGACGTCCCCATGACGCTGGACGAACTGCGCGACGCCTCGCTGCGGATCGCAGGCACCGATTTCGGCATGCGCGATCCCTCCTGGCTGTCCCGGTTCGGCAACGCGACCCGGCTGGCCGCCGCTTACCGGAAGGGCTCGGTGCTGCTGGCCGGGGACGCGGCCCACATCCACTGGCCGGCCGGCGGCGTCGGACTCAACATCGGGCTGCAGGACGCCATGAACCTCGGCTGGAAACTGGCCGCCGTGGTCCAGGGGCGGGCCGACGCGGAGCTGTTGGACACCTACCACACCGAACGCCACCTGGTCGGTGTTGAGCTGGCCGAGCACACCAAGGCCCAGGGTGCCCTGATCAGCGGGCTGACCCCGGACGTCACCGCACTGCGCGGCCTGCTGAACGAGGCCATCGCCTCCGAGCCCGCGTTCGCACGGATGCTGGCCGGAAAGCTTTCCGGGCTCGACACCGTCTACCGGCCCGCCGACCCGGACGCGCACCCCCTGACCGGCGGCCGCGCCCATGACCCTGAGGGCGAGGGGGTGTTTCCGCTGCTGTACGACGGCCGCGCGGTGCTCCTGACCATGGGCACCGAACCGGTGGACAGCGAGGTGGCCGAACGGGCGGCGGCGGCCGGCATCTCCGTACACCCCAGCCGGTTGTCCGAGACCGGCGGACCCGCGTGGTCCGGCGTCACGGCGGCACTGATCCGTCCCGACGGGCGCGTCTGGTGGGCGACTGAACAGCCTTGGAACGGGGCGGAGTTCGCAGCCGAGGTGAGCAAGGAGCTCGACGGGCTGCCGGCGGTCTTCTGACGTCCTTTCATGAAGTGGACGGGCTGCTACGGGAGGTGCCCGCAGCCGGAGATGATCGGCGCCACCGGCTGCGGGGCCGTACGCCAGAAGCGTGCGTCACAACTCAGCCCACATTCACCGCACTCCAAGCCGCCCCCACCGCGTCGTACTCCGAACTCCCATCCCCATAAAGATCAGCAGCCGCCCGCAACGTAGCCCCCCGAGCCCCCGCATAATCCGTCGACGACGTCATATACACCGTCAGCGCCCGGTACCAGATCGCCCCCAGCTTCTCCCGCCCGATCCCGGTGACCGAAGTCCCGTCACACGTAGGCGAGTTATGAGCAACCCCGCCGATCGTCTTGGCCCCGCTCCCCTCCGCCAGCAGATACGCGAAGTGGTTGCCGACGCCCGACGAGTAGTGGACGTCGAGCTTTCCGGTCCCTGCGCTCCAGCAGTCCACCGAGTTGCCGTCCTTGGACGGCCGGTCCATGTACCTCAGTGCGTCCCGCCCCAGCCCCGAGCGGACGATCTTCTCGCCGATCAGCCAGTCACCGGGGTCCTTGGCGTTCCCCGCGTAGAACTCCACGAGCGTCCCGAAGATGTCCGACGTCGCCTCGTTCAGCCCGCCCGACTCGCCCGAGTACGTCAGCGCCGCCGTCGCCGATGTCACCCCGTGCGACATCTCGTGCCCGGCCACATCCAAGGACACCAACGGACCGAGCTGCGTCCCGTCGCCGTCCCCGTACGTCATGCAGAAGCAACTGTCGTCCCAGAAGGCGTTGTTGTACCGCGTCCCGTAGTGCACGCGGTTGTACGAGCCCACGCCGTCGCCGCGGATGCCGGAACGCCCGTGCATGTTCTCGTAGTAATCCCAGGTGACGTCGGTGCCGTACTGCGCGTCCACCGCCGCCGACGCGCGGTCGGTCGTCGTGCCCGTGCCCCAGTGGTTGTCGGTGTCCGTGAACACCGTGGAGGGGGCGCGGCTGAGGCAGATCGTCGTCAGCAGGCACAGGTCGGTCTTGTTCGCCGCGTCGCCGGTGTACGTGCTTCCGCGCGTCGGGTCCTTGAGCGCGTACGTCGATCCGGACGCCGTCGTCTCCAGCGGCACCGTCCCCGAATACAGCGACTCCCCGTCTCCCGTCGCCGTCTCCAAGACATCCCACGCGTCGATCTGCTCACCCGTGACGGCATCGGTCAGCACCGTGCGGGCGACCGGGTTGCCGAGCGAGTCCTGAGCCGTCGCGTCCGTCCGCCAGGCCAGTTTCGGGGCGCCGTGCAGGGCGTCGACGACCAGCTGCGGCCTCGACGTCAACTTGCGAAGCGTCTCGCCCAAGTTGGCCGCCCGCAGCGCGTTCGCCGCCAGGTCCGCGGCCCGGGGGCCCGACAACTTGGGTGTCACACTCGGCAGGGCCACCGCCTGCCGGGTCGCGCGCGAGACACTCCGATACGTGCCGTCCGGGGCTAGGTGGACGACGAAGTCGCCGCCCAGCACCGGGAGATGACGGTACGTCCGGTCGTAGCGGACGTGCTGCGTGCCGTCCGAATCGACGATCACGTCCCGCACCTTCGTGTCCGTCGCCGACGTGACACCCAGCGACGTCGCGTGCTCGGCGAGCGCCGCTGCCGCGTTCTCGACAGCGGTTGCACGGGTCGGCCTGTCGGTGGCGTCCGCCGTGGGGGAGAGGACGGCGGCCAGCAGAGCGGCTGCGGTGGCCGCCGTGCCGGCCGCGGCGAGACGGGGACCTCGGATGGTCCGGGTCCGGGTTCCGGTCCGTGTCCGTATGCGTATACGGCTCATGGGTCTCCTCAGGGAGGCGCAGGCGCCTGGGGCGGGCGCGTGGGGACGGGGGCGTGATCGTTTCTGCGGTCCTGCGATTCAAGGGCCGCTGACCTGCCATGTCCATGGCGCTGATGAGGAGATGTGTGAGGAGAGAGAATCGTTTCTGTGAGATCCGCGAGACTTCCGTTCTTCGTCTACGGCACCCTCCGCCCCGGCGAGCCCAACCACGACCTCTTCCTGCGCGGCCGCACCGAGGCCGAGGAGCCGGCACGGCTCACGGGCGCGCTGCTCTACGCCGGGCCCGGATATCCGTACGCCGTGGAGGACGCGGGAGCCGGTGTCGTGTGCGGGGAACTCGTCACCGCCCTCCCGGACCGGTACGGCGAACTCCTCGCCGCCCTCGACCAGTTGGAGGAGTACACCCCCGGCGACCCGCGCAACCTCTACGAGCGCGTCGCGCGTGACGTCACGCGGGAGGCGGACGGGACGGCCGTACGCGCCTGGGTGTACGTCGCGGCGCCCGCAGTCGCCGTACGACTGCGGGCGCGGGGGAAGCTCATCGAGGGCGGGGACTGGCGGGCCGCCCGGCGCTGAACCGGGCTACTACGGCTTCACCGTCTCCAGACGAACTGCACACGCCTTGAACTCCGGCATCCGCGACGTCGGGTCCAGCGCCGGGTTCGTCAGCGTGTTGGCGCGGCCCTCGCCCGGCCAGTGGAAGGGCATGAAGACCGTGTCCGGGCGGATCGTGGTCGTGATGCGCGCGGGGGCCACCGCCCTGCCCCGCCGGGACACGACCGCCAACCGGTCGCCCTCTTTCGCTCCGAGCCGCTCGGCCAGCCGCGGATGCAGCTCCACGAACGGCCCCGGCGCCGCGGCGTTCAGCTCGTCCACGCGCCGCGTCTGGGCGCCGGACTGGTACTGGGCCACGACCCGGCCGGTCGTCAGAAGCACCGGGTACTCGTCGTCCGGCTCCTCCGCGATCGCCCGGTGCGAGACGGGGACGAAGCGGGCGCGGCCGTCGTCAGTGGCGAAGCGGTCGAGGAAGAGGCGGGGGGTGCCGGGATGGTCGCCGGCGTCAGAACTTTCCGCCGGGGTCGGGCACGGCCAGAACACCCCGTTCTCCTCGATCAGCCTGCGGTAGGTGATGCCGGAGTAGTCCGCGGGGCCGCCCGCGCTCGCCCGGCGCAGCTCCTCGAAGACCTCCTCGGGGTCGGTCGGGAAGCCCTTCTCCACGCCGAGCCGGTCGGCCAGTTCGTGCATGACGTCGAGGTCGCTGCGGATGCCGTCGGGCGGGGTGATCGCCTGCCGGCGCAACAACACCCTGCCCTCGAGGTTGGTGGTCGTGCCCGTCTCCTCCGCCCACTGGGTGACGGGGAGGACTACGTCCGCGAGGGCCGCCGTCTCCGACAGCACGACATCGCACACGGCCAGGAAATCAAGGGACTTGATCCGCTCCTCGATGTGCGCGGCCCGCGGCGCCGACACCACCGGGTTGGAGGCCATCAGCAGCAACGCCCGGATATCCGTGCCCAGCGCGTCCAGCAGCTCGTACGCGCTCCGCCCCGGACCCGGCAGCGAGTCCGGGTCCACGCCCCACACCTCCGCCACGTGCTGCCGCGCCGCCGGGTCGGTCAGCTTGCGGTAGCCGGGCAACTGGTCGGCCTTCTGGCCGTGTTCGCGCCCGCCCTGTCCGTTGCCCTGCCCGGTCAGACAGCCGTAGCCGGAGAGCGGGCGGCCCGCCCGGCCGGTCGCCAGGCACAGGTTGATCCACGCGCCCACCGTGTCGGTGCCCTTGGACTGCTGCTCGGGCCCGCGCGCGGTCAGCACCATCGCGGCCTCGGGCTCGCAGAACATCCTTACGGCCTCGCGGAGTTGGGGTACATCGACGCCGGTGATCCGCTCCACGTACTCCGGCCAGTGCGCCATCGCGGCAGCCCGCGCCTCCTCCCAGCCGACGGTGCGCTCACGCACGTACTCCTCGTCCACCCGGCCCTCGGCGACGACCAGGTGCAGCAGGCCCAGGGCGAGCGCGAGGTCGGTGCCGGGGCGGGGCGCCAGGTGCAGGTCCGCCTGCTCGGCGGTCTTCGTGCGGCGCGGGTCGATGACGATCAGCGTGCCGCCGTTCTCGCGCAGCTCGCTGAAGAACCGCAGCGCCGGCGGCATCGTCTCCGCGAGGTTCGAGCCGACGAGGATCACGCAGCCCGTCTTCGGGATGTCCTCCAGCGGGAAGGGGAGGCCGCGGTCGAGGCCGAACGCCTTCATCCCGGCTGCCGCCGCCGAGGACATGCAGAAGCGCCCGTTGTAGTCGATCTGCGAGGTGCCCAGCACCACCCGCGCGAACTTGCCGAGCGTGTACGCCTTCTCGTTCGTCAGTCCGCCGCCGCCGAAGACCCCGCACGCGTCCGGGCCATGCTCCGTGCGCGTGCGGGACAGCCCCTCGGCGATCCGGTCCAGTGCCTCGTCCCAGGAGGCGGGCACGAGCTTGCCCTCGGAGCGCACCAACGGGGAGGTCAGACGCACCCGGGACGAGAGCACCGCCGGCGCCGTACGGCCCTTGCCGCACAGCGCACCCCGGTTCACCGGGAAGTCCGCGCGCTCGGTCACCTCGACGGTCCCGTCAGGGGCCGGCGTCAGATTCATGCCGCACTGCAGGGCGCAGTACGGGCAGTGCGTGGGCGTCGCGGAGTTCTGCATGTCATTCAGCATGCTTCGTCCTTGTTACGGGTCGGGTCGGCTCTTTGTTACACGGCCGGGACGGCGACCTCCCCGCCGCCGCCGGACCGACGTGAGGCGCACGGCAGCCCGCCTCTGAGACGCCGCCGGGCGGTGCGCAAGGTGCCCTTGGTGTGAAAGGCGCCACATGTGGCTCGTTCCGTACTGTAGTTGGCCGGTCGCAGGTTGTTGAGTGTTGGAGTAAAGGCCCCTACAGTCGGGCCTTCGCGCGACTCCGCACGGCGTTCGACATACCGGGCATGCCCGCCGCTCATCCCGGATCCGGCAAGGCAGTAACCGCCATCGAAACAGCCCGTCAAGCGAAACAGCCAGGAGGTCTCCGAGTCATGCCCCTGCGCCATTTGACCCCTCGTGACCAGCACCTTTTCCGGCAATACGGTCGTGGTCCCACAGTTCCCGTCCCGGACCCCCTCGTCCACCGCGCCGTCGAACGGCATGCCGCGGCCACCCCGCACGCCGTCGCCGCCGAACATCAGGGCGCGCTGATCACCTACGGCGAGCTGGACCGCCAGGCCGACGCGCTCGCCGCCCGCCTGGCCCGCGAGGGCGTACGGCCCGGCGACCGCGTCGGCCTCTTCGTACGCCGCTCCCTCCCGATGCTCGTCGGCCTGCTCGGCATCCTGAAGGCGGGCGCCGCCTACGTCCCCCAGGACATCGCTCTCGCGCCCCCCGCCCAGCTCGCCCACGTCGTCCGCACCGCCAGCACCCGCGTCGTCCTCACCGTCGCGGAACACGCGGCCCGCATTCCGCGGGGCCCGCGCGTGATCGCCCTGGACACACCCCTGCCCCCTGCGGCCTTCCCCCGCCCGCACACCAGCCCCGACGACGGCTGCTACGTCCTGTTCACCTCCGGTACCACCGGCCGCCCCAACGGCGTGAAGGTCACCCACCGCAACGTCGCCAACATCCTCCTCACCGCCCCCGGCGACCTGGGCATCCGCCCCGGCGACCGGGTAGCCCAACTCCTCAACATCGCCTTCGACATGGCCGCCTGGGAGATCCTCGGCTGCCTCGCCCACGGCGGCACCCTCGTGATCCGCGGCAAGGACATCGCGGCGGCGGCCCGTACGGCCGACGTCCTGATCGCCACGCCGACCGTCCTGTCCGGCATCGACCCGGCAGCCTGCCCTCGCGTCCGCACGGTCGCGGTGGCGGGCGAACCCTGCCCGCGTCCGCTCGCCGACGCCTGGGCCGCCCGCGCCGCCTTCCACAACTGCTGCGGCCCCACCGAGACGACCATCGTCAACACGATGCGCCGCCACGACCCGGCCGACCCACTCCTCACCATCGGCCGGCCCACCCCCAACAACACGGTCTACGTCCTCGACGCCGCCCGCCGTCCGCTGCCCATCGGCGAGATCGGCGAGATGTGGGCGGGCGGTGACTGCGTCTCAGCGGGATACCTCGGCGACGACCGGCTCAACGCCGAGAGATACGCCCCCGACCCCTTCCTCGGCGGTGGTCGCCGTATGTTCCGCACCCGCGACCTCGGCCGCTGGACCTCGGACGGCGAACTGGAACACCTCGGCCGCACCGACGACCAGGTCAAGGTGCGCGGCTTCCGCGTCGAGCTCGACTCGGTGTCCTCGGTGCTGGAGTCGGTGCCGGGCTGCCGGCGCGCGGTGACCCTGAAGCGGGACGCCCGCACGCTGGTCTCCTTCGTCTGCCCCGCCGACGTCGACCCGGGCACCGCCCGCGGCGCTGTCGCCGACGCCCTGCCGTACTACTGCGTGCCTGACGAGGTCCTGCCCCTGCCCGTCCTCCCCGAGACCGACCGCGGCAAGATCGACAAAACGGCGCTGCTGCGGATGGCCGAAGAGCGGATGGCGGTGGCCCGATGACCACCTCACCTCCGCGGACCCGGCAGGACACCACCGAGCTGCCCCCGCTTCTGTCGGGCCCTCGCCGCCTGCTCAAGCACCCACGCCTGATGCACTACAACAGGCTCGCGGCCCTGGTGATCCTGGCCAACCTCGTCTTCCTGTACGCCCGTTGGCCCCTGTCGAGCGAGACTTTCGGCCACGCGGCCCTCGCCAACCTCGCGCTCGCCGTCGTCGTACGACAGCAGTACGTCATCAACCTCTTCTTCCGGCTGGCGACCTGGGCGCCGACGCACTGGCCACTGAAGATCCGCTGGACGCTGGGGAAGGTGTACCACTTCGGCGGACTGCACGCGGGCGGGGCGCTGGCGGGGACCGGCTGGTTCCTGGCGCTCACGATCAGCACGACCCAGGGGCCGGCCAGTACGCCGCTCAGGACCGTGAGCTGGACCCTGATCGCCCTCCTCACGGTCATCGTCGCCGCCGCCCTGCCGCCCTTCCGCTCCCGCCATCACGACCACTTCGAGAAGATCCACCGCTTCGGCGGATGGACGGCCCTGGCCCTCTTCTGGACGCACACGCTCATGTCCACGCCGGGGCCGATACCCGTCACCGTCCTCACGGTCGTCACCTTCAGCGTCGCCCTGCCCTGGCTACGGCTCCGCAAGGTCGCCGTCCGTCTCGAACGCCCCTCCCGCCACGTCGTACTGGCCCGCTTCGACCACGGCGAGACCCCCTTCGCGGGCTCCTCGACCGCGATCAGCCGCAGCCCGCTACGGGAATGGCACTCCTTCGCCAACGTCCCGGCCCCCGGTGAGCCCGGCTTCCGGCTCACCATCTCGCGGGCCGGCGACTGGACGGGCTCGTTCATCGACGACCTGCCGCCCAAGGTGTGGGTGAAGGGCATCACCACGGCCGGGGTCGCCAACATCGAGGTCCTGTTCAAGAAGGTGATCTACGTCGCGACCGGCAGCGGCATCGGCCCCTGCCTGCCCCATCTCCTCGCCGCCGAGGTGCCCTCCCGCCTGGTCTGGGCGACCCGCGACCCCCGCACGACCTACGGCGACGCGCTCGCCGACGAGATCCTCGCCGTCCAGCCCGAGGCCGTCATCTGGGACACCTCCCGGCACGGCAAGCCCGACATGGTGCGCCTCGCGTACGCCGCGTACCGCGACTTCGGCGCCGAGGCGGTGATCTGCATCTCCAACAAGAAGCTCACCTGGCAGGTCGTACACGGGCTTGAGCGGCGCGGGATTCCGGCGTACGGCGCGATCTGGGACTCGTAACCGTCGAAGGGATTCCGCATGAGAAACCTGAAAGTCGAACGGCACGGCCGAGTGGTGACCGTCCGACTGCACCGGCCGCGCGTGCTCAACGCACTGAACACCGAGCTGCTGACCGAACTCCTCGACACCCTGCGCCCCTTGGACGCGGACCCCGAGGTCGGCTGCTTCGTGGTCACCGGCTCGGAGAGCGTGTTCGCCGCCGGCGCCGACATCAAGGAGATGGCGGGGAAGTCGGCCGCGGAGATGGCGGCGGAGGACTACTTCGCGGCGTGGGAGGAGTTCGCCGACCTCCGTACGCCGAAGATCGCCGCCGTCAACGGGCATGCCCTGGGCGGTGGTTGTGAGCTGGCGATGATGTGCGACGTCGTCATCGCGGGCGAGTCGGCGGTGTTCGGCCAGCCGGAGATCAAGCTCGGGGTGATCCCGGGCATCGGCGGCACCCAGCGGCTGACCCGGCTGGTCGGCAAGGCCACGGCGATGGACCTGATCCTCACCGGTCGCACCATGGACGCACGGGAGGCTGGACGCTGCGGTCTCGTCTCCCGCGTCGTTTCCGACGACCAGGTCCTGCCGGAGGCCCTCGAAGCGGCAGCGGCCATCGCCTCGTACGGCCGCGCGGCGGTCACCGCGGCCCGCGAATGCGTGAACCAGGCCATGGAAACCGGCCTGCGCGACGGCATCCGCTTCGAACGCCGGGTGTTCCACGCCCTGTTCGCGACCGTGGACCAGAAGGAGGGCATGAGCGCGTTCCTGGAGAAACGCGCCCCGCACTTCACCGGGCGCTAGCGAGCGCCCGAGCCACCCCCGGTTCCCGCGGTCCGAGGAACCGGGGGTCCGGCTCGAACACGGCGTCCACGGCGGCCTTCCCCGCGGCGATCAGCTCCCGGACGCCGCCGTAGTACCAGGTCGCGTCGTGCACGTCGTCCACCCCGACGCCGTACGACGACACCCCCGCCTCATCGCACAGCGCGACCGCGCGCCGGATATGGAAGCCCTGACTGATCAGCACGGCCCGGTCCACCCCGAAGATCTTCTTCGCGCGGACACAGGAGTCCCAGGTGTCGAACCCCGCGTAGTCACTCACTATGCGCGCGTCCGGCACGCCCCGCCGGGTCAGATAGGTGCGCATCGCGTCGGGCTCGTCATAGTCCTCGCGGCTGTTGTCGCCGGTGACGAGGACGACCTCGATACGGCCCTCGCGGTACAGCTCGGCCGCCGCGTCGAGCCGGTGCGCGAGATACGGCGACGGCTCGCCGTCCCACAGACCCGCGCCGAACACGACCGCGACCTCGGTGCGGGGCACGTCCGCCGTGGTCCGCAGCCGGTCGCCGGCCACCACGTACATCCACGTCGCGGGAAGCAGCGCCAGCACACACCCGAGCATCACGGCCTGCACCAGCCGCCGCTGCCCGGTACGAGTGAGCCGAAGGGGCGCGCCGGTGTCGAGAGGGCGAACGCGCGGAGGCCCGAAGGGCTGAGCACGATCGCCCTCTCGACACCGGCTGGAGCGCCCCGTAGGCGAACGCCAAAAAATGGGGCTACGCGGCAGACGGGGTCTGCGCACCTTCACGGTCCCTCCCTGGTGGGTTCTCGACAGTCACAGACGTCCCGAACGGCCGCTCCGGTTCGGTCCCGGCCATGTGACCACCTTCACTCCCCGCATCGAAACCGCAGGTCACGCCACCTCACACACCCCATGCCCCCCACCGTGAACCCCGCGAAAAGACCCGTGACGCCCATGCAACGGGGCGGCAACCTCCTGCCGCCACCATCGGTTCATGACGGCGTCGAAACCACTGCACGACGAGTCCACGACCCTCCCGCACGGGGCCCACCTCGACAGTACGGCGCACATCATGAACCGGATCACCAGCCAGCTCGCCGACCAGCTCAGCCTCGTCTCCCGCGACGGCAGGCGACGCCCCGAGCCGCCCGCACCTGGGCCGGTGCCGGAGGTGGCGCCTGCCGGGCGACGCCTGGCACGCTCCCCCAGCCTCCGGCCGGGGGGACCCCCACTCGCCGCACCAGGCGAAAGCCCAAGTACATCCAGTACGAGAGCTTCCGCCTGGCACGCCGAGAGCACGCACCAGACGCCGCCCGGCCCGCCCTCCGGGCGGACGACGCCACCTCCGGCACCGGCCCTGGTCCTCGTGGCCCACGGCAGCCGCGACCCGCGCACCCTGCGCACGGTCACCGCCCTCGTCGACCGCGTCCGCGAACTGCGCCCCGGCCTGCCCGTCCGTCTCGGCCACATCGAGCTGAACGAGCCCCTGCTCCCGGACACCCTCGCCGCCCTCGGCACCTCCGATGCCGTCCTCGTACCGCTCCTCCTCAGCCGCGGCTACCACGTCAAGCGCGACATCCCCGACATGGCCGCCGCAGCCCCGGCCCGCACCCGCGTCGCCACCGCCCTCGGCCCCCACCCCCTCCTCGTGGACGCCCTCCACGACCGCCTGACCGAGGCGGGCTGGCGGCGCAAGGGCGCGGAAAAGACCGGAGTCGTCCTGGCCGCAGCAGGTTCCCGCGACCCCGACGCGGCAACAGACACGGGCGTTACGGCACAGCTGCTGGCCGACCGCCTGGGCGTACCGGTGGTCCCCGCGTACGCGTCGGCAGCGAAGCCGACGGTGGAGGAAGCCGTACAGACGCTTACGGCCCGAGGCTGCCGCAGGGTGGCTGTAGCGAGCTACTTCACGGCCCCCGGCCACTTCGCGACCCAGTGCGCGGAGGCAGCCCCATGGATAGCGTCGGCCCCCCTGGGCACCCACCCGGCAATGGCCCGTTTGGTCCTGCACCGCTACGACGAGTCACTGAAAACGCAGGCTGACTGGACGTACGCAAGGGGCGCGGGGAACTGCGCGACCAGCCACCCACAACCCGCACTCGCAAGCTAACCGCACTCGGCAGACGCAAAGGCGCACACCGTTCGCCACCACCGGCGATTACTGTCGAGTCATGCCGTACGACCTGCAGTCAACCGAACGCTGGGCCCTCGAACCGGACAAGCGCCCCGGCCGAACGGCCTTCCAGCGCGACCGTGCCCGCATCCTGCACTCCGCCGCGCTCAGAAGGCTCGCGGGAAAAACCCAGGTCGTCACGCCAGGAAGCTCCTCGGTCTGGGACGCCAGTCCCCGCACCCGCCTCACCCACTCCCTGGAATGCGCCCAGGTCGGCCGAGAACTGGGCGCAGCCCTCGGCTGCGACCCCGACCTGGTCGAAGCCGCCTGCCTCTCCCACGACCTCGGCCACCCCCCGTTCGGCCACAACGGCGAACAGGCCCTCAACGAATTCGCGGAAGACTGCGGCGGCTTCGAGGGCAACGCCCAGTCCCTGAGGCTCCTCACCCGCATCGAGCCCAAACGGTTCACCCCCGAAGGCTCCGTCGGCCTCAACCTCACCCGAGCAGCCCTCGACGCGGCCACCAAGTACCCCTGGCCCCGCGGCGCCCACCCCGCCGACCCCAAGTCCCGGAAGTTCGGCGTCTACGACGACGACCGCCCCGTCTTCGACTGGGTCCGCAAGGACGCCCCCGGCACCCGCACCTGCTTCGAGGCCCAGGTCATGGACTGGTCCGACGACGTGGCCTACTCCGTGCACGACGTCGAGGACGGCCTGCACGCCGGCCACATCGACCCCAACTGCCTGCACGCCGAACCGGAACGGCAGGCGGTCTTCGCGGTCGCCATCGGCCGCTACGTCCCCTCGGACACCGACCCCGCCGAACTCGCCGAGGCCCTCGACCGTCTCCTGGACGAGGACTGGTGGCCGCACGGCTACGACGGCACGGCCGTGGCCCAGGCCCGCCTCAAGGACGCCACCAGCCAGCTCATCGGCCGTTTCTGCCTGGGCGCCGAGGCCGCCACGCGCGCGGCGTACGGCACCGGCCGCCTGACGAGATACGCCGCCGAACTCGTCGTACCGCGCGAGGTCCGCCTCGAATGTGCCGTCCTGAAGGCCGTCGCCGACCGGTACGTCATGCAGCGCGCCGAACAGGAACGTCTCCGCGCCGACCAGCGCATCGTCGTCGCGGAACTCGCCGACGCGCTCACCACCCGCGCGCCCGACGGACTCGACCCCCAGTTCCGCGCACTGTTCGACCGGGCGCCCGACGACCGCGCCCGCAAACGTGTGATCGTCGACCAGATCGCGTCGCTCACGGACGCGTCGGCGCGGTCGTTGCACCAGAGGCTCACGGGACGGCAGTGAGGTGAATCAAGCCCGAATGTGACCCTCCGTGGCCTGATCGGGCCACTCCCTCTTCCCCCATCACGCTGCGTGCGGGACGCTCGCATGTGGCGGCACCGTGCAGTGTTCAACTGGGGGAAACCCCCAGACCCCCGAGGAGGCATCAAGTGGTCGACGCGGATCAGACATTCGTCATCGTCGGAGGCGGTCTCGCCGGCGCGAAGGCGGCCGAGACACTCCGAGCGGAGGGCTTCACCGGCCGCGTGATACTGATCTGCGACGAACGCGATCACCCGTACGAGCGCCCGCCCCTCTCCAAGGGCTATCTGCTCGGCAAGGAGGAGCGCGACAGCGTCTTCGTGCACGAGCCCGCCTGGTACGCCCGTAACGACATCGAGCTGCACCTCGGCCAGACCGTCGACGCCATCGACCGTACGGCCAAGACGGTCCGCTTCGGCGAGGACGGCACCGTTGTCCGCTACGACAAGCTGCTCCTCGCGACCGGCGCCGAGCCCCGCCGCCTGGACGTTCCCGGCACGGACCTCGCGGGCGTCCACCATCTGCGCCGCCTCGCCCACGCCGAACGCCTCAAGGGCGTCCTGGCCTCCCTGGGCCGCGACAACGGCCACCTCGTCATCGCCGGCGCCGGCTGGATCGGCCTGGAGGTCGCGGCGGCGGCCCGGGAGTACGGCGCGGAGGTCACGGTCGTCGAGCCGGAGCCGACCCCGCTGCACGGCGTCCTCGGGCCCGAACTCGGCAACGTCTTCGCCGAGCTGCATCGCGAGCACGGTGTCCGCTTCCACTTCGGCGTGCGGCTGACGGAGATCATCGGCCAGGACGGCATGGTCCTCGCCGCCCGCACCGACGACGGCGAGGAACACCCCGCGCACGACGTCCTCGCGGCGATCGGCGCGGCCCCGCGCATCGCCCTCGCGGAGTCGGCCGGGCTGGACATCGCCGAGCGCGCGTACGGCGGCGGCGTGCTGGTCGACGAACAGCTGCGCACCTCCGACCCCGACATCTACGCGGCCGGCGACGTCGCCGCGTTCCCGCACGCCCTGTTCGGCACCCGCGTACGCGTCGAGCACTGGGCCAACGCCCTCAACGGCGGCCCGGCGGCGGCCCGCGCGATGCTCGGCCGGGACGGCACCTACGACCGCGTGCCCTATTTCTTCTCCGACCAGTACGACCTCGGGATGGAGTACTCCGGCTGGGCGCCCCCGGGCACGTACGACGAAGTGGTGATCCGGGGGGACGCCGGAAAGCGTGAGTTCATCGCCTTCTGGGTGAAGGAGAACCGCGTGCTGGCCGGGATGAACGTGAATGTGTGGGACGTCACAGACCCGATCCAGCAGCTGATTCGTTCCGCGGCACGCGTGGACACAGAGGCGCTCGCGGACCCGCACGTACCACTCGACAGCCTCATCCCGTAGCCGACGGCAGCAGTCAGGAATGTCGGTCCGCCCCCGTAGAATCACCGCGTGGCAGGACGGATCAACGACGAGGACGTGAAGGCGGTTCGGGACGCGGTCCCGATCGACGCCGTCGTGTCCGAGTACCTCCAGCTGCGCCCCGCGGGCGGCGGCAACATGAAGGGTCTCTGCCCGTTCCACGACGAGAAGTCACCGTCCTTCCAGGTCAGCCCGAGCAAGGGGTTCTTCCACTGCTTCGGCTGCCAGGAGGGCGGCGACACCATCACGTTCGTGATGAAGGTCGACCACCTCTCCTTCTCCGAGGCGGTCGAGCGTCTGGCCGGCCAGGCCGGCATCACCCTGCGGTACGAGGAGGGCGGGTACAACCCCTCCCACCAGCGCGGCGAACGCATCCGCCTGGTCGAGGCCCACAAGATCGCCGCGCAGTGGTATGCGGAGCAGCTGGCCACCAGCCCGGAGGCGGACACCGGCCGCAAGTTCCTCGCCGAGCGCGGCTTCGACCAGTCCGCCGCCGAGCACTTCTCCGTCGGCTACAGCCCCCAGGGCTGGGACCACCTCACCCGCTACCTCCGCGGCAAGGGCTTCTCCGACAAGGAGCTGCTCCTGTCCGGCCTCGCCCAGGAGGGCCGCCGCGGCCCCATCGACCGCTTCCGCGGCCGGCTGATGTGGCCGATCCGCGACATCGCCGGCGACGTGGTCGGCTTCGGCGCCCGCAAGCTGTACGAGTCCGACAACGGCCCCAAGTACCTCAACACCCCCGACACGGCGATCTACAAGAAGTCCCAGGTCCTGTACGGCGTCGACCTCGCGAAGCAGCACATCGCCAAGGCCAGCCGCGCGGTCGTCGTCGAGGGCTACACCGACGTCATGGCCTGCCACCTCGCCGGCGTCACCACCGCCATCGCCACCTGCGGTACGGCCTTCGGCGGCGACCACATCAAGATCCTCCGCCGCCTCCTCATGGACAACGGCTCGGCCCGCGTGATCTTCACCTTCGACGGCGACGCGGCCGGCCAGAAGGCGGCCCTGCGGGCCTTCGAGGACGACCAGAAGTTCGCCGCCGAGACGTACATCGCGATCGCGCCCGACGGCATGGACCCCTGCGAGCTGCGCCTGGCCAAGGGCGACGAGGCGGTGGCCGACCTGGTCGAACCCCGCACGCCCCTCTTCGAGTTCGCGCTCCGCCAGATCGTCAGCCGCTACGACCTCGACACCCCCGCGGGCCGCGCCTCGGCGCTGGACGAGTCGGCGCCGATCGTCGCCCGCATCAAGAACACCGGCGCCCAGCACGAGGTCGCCGTCCAGCTCGCGGGCATGCTCGGCATCCTCGACACCCAGTTCGTGGTCAAGCGGGTCGCCCAGCTGGCGCGCTGGGCCAGGGACCGCGGCGGCAAGGGCCCGGCCCCCGCCCAGCAGCGCCACACGCAGCAGTACGACACGGTCCGCGCCCCCTCCGGCCCGGCCCTGAACCTCCGCAACCCGGTGTACGCCACCGAACGCGAGCTACTGAAACTCGCCCTCCAGCGCCCCGAGTTGGTCTCCCCGGCCTTCGACGCATACGGCATCGACGAGTTCACCGCCCCGCCCTACGCCGCCGTACGCCAGGCCGTCATGGACGCGGGCGGCGCGGAGTACGGCATCCAGGACCCGCAGGAATACCTGGTCCGCGTCCGCGAGGCCGCCCCCGACGACCAGGTCCGCGCGATGGTGACGGAGCTGGCGGTGGAGGCGATCATGCGCCGCACCGTCGACGAGATCTACGCCGGCGATCAGCTCGTCATGGTCCGCCGCCGCGCCGTGGACCGCCGCATCCAGGAGATCCAGGGCACCCTCACCCGCCTCACCAACGGCGGCGACCCGGCCCAACTGGCCGCCGTACAGAACGAGTTGTGGGTGCTCCAGCAGTACGGCCAGGCGCTGCGGGAGCGGGGAGTGGCGGCGCTCTAGTCCGCTTCCGGTTCCTCTTGCCCCCTGGCTGGTTCCCCGGCATATGACGGGGAACCCGGAAAGAGAGGTTTTTCGCAGGGGTAACCACGCGGTCACGGACCGGACTCAAAAAGTCACCGCACGCCCCTCGTGGCGGCGATGTGTCGTACTCCACACTGGGTTCCGGTGCCTGAGTCCTCGGAGCGCGGCCGATCCGTCCCCAACGGATCCCACACCCCCGCGGTTCCGCTCATCGCGTACGGGACGGACAGCGGCGTGGCCGCCGACTCCGCTCCCGAAGCAGCGCTGCCGCACACCTCAGCAGCGATCATCCTGGAGGTCGCCCCCGTGCAGACCCAGACCCTGACCCAGACCGACATCACGGAGCCGGAAGCGGAGACCGACGTGCTCGTCGCTGTTCCGCCGCAGGGCCGTGTCGTGCACCACCCCGAGGCGGAGCCGGAGGCCCCGCAGGAGGCGGCGGAACCGCCCGTCGAAGAGGCGGAACCCGAGCCGGTGGAGCCTCCGCGCGGCCGCCCCGACACCAGCGGCCCGTCCTCGGACCTGTTCCGCCAGTACCTCCGCGAGATCGGCCGCATCCCCCTGCTCACCGCGGCCGAGGAAGTCGAACTCGCCCGCCGTGTCGAGGCCGGCCTGTTCGCCGAGGAGAAACTCGCCGGCGCCTGTGACCTGGACAGCCAGCTCGCCCTCGACCTCGACAAACTCGTCGTCATGGGCCGGATGGCCAAGCGCCGCCTCATCGAGGCGAACCTGCGGCTCGTCGTGTCCGTCGCGAAACGGTACGTCGGCCGCGGGCTGACCATGCTCGACCTCGTCCAGGAGGGCAACCTCGGACTCATCCGCGCGGTGGAGAAGTTCGACTACGCCCGCGGCTACAAGTTCTCCACGTACGCCACCTGGTGGATCCGCCAGGCCATGTCCCGAGCCCTCGCCGACCAGGCCCGCACTATCCGAGTCCCGGTCCACGTGGTCGAGTTGATCAACCGGGTCGTCCGCGTCCAGCGCCGCATGCTCCAGGAACGCGGCTACGAACCCACCCCCGAAGAGGTCGCCGCCCACCTCGACCTCGCACCCGAGCGCGTCAGCGAGGTCCTGCGCCTGGCCCAGGAACCGGTGTCCTTGCACGCCCCCGTGGGCGAGGAGGACGACGTGGCCCTCGGCGACCTCATAGAGGACGGCGACGCCGCAAGCCCGGTGGAATCAGCAGCGTTCCTCCTCCTCCGAGAGCACCTCGAGGCCGTCCTCTCCACCCTCGGCGAACGCGAACGCAAGGTCGTCCAACTCCGCTACGGCCTGGCAGACGGCCGCCCCCGCACGCTGGAGGAGATCGGCCGCATCTTCGGCGTGACGCGGGAACGAATCCGCCAGATCGAGTCGAAGACATTGAACAAACTGCGCGACCACGCGTTCGCGGACCAGCTGAGGGGCTATCTGGACTGATGCCGACTGCGGGCCGGTGGGGGCCGGTCGCGCAGTTCCCCGCGCCCCTGGGGCGTTGCAGGGGCGTCGCACCTCGCGTAGCTGCGGGCATTCGTGCCGCCTAGGGCGGCACGGGTGGGCGCAGGCGGCACCCCGTCGCGCCGGGCTGCGCCACGCCCCCGCCCCCACGCCGCGCACCCGCTCAGTCCACCTCAGCCACCGCCTGCGCGAACTGCGCCTTGTACAGCCGCGCATAAGCCCCGTCGGCCGCCAGCAACTCCCCGTGCGCCCCCTGTTCCACGATCGCCCCGTTCTCCATCACCAGAATCGTGTCGGCATCCCGAATCGTCGACAGCCGATGCGCGATGACGAACGACGTACGCCCGTGCGCCAGCTTCGCCATCGCCTTCTGGATCAGCACCTCGGTCCGCGTGTCCACAGAACTCGTCGCCTCGTCCAGCACCAGGATCACCGGATCGGACAGAAACGCCCGCGCGATGGTGATCAGCTGCTTCTCACCCGCGCTGACCCCGGTCCCCTCGTCGTCGATCACGGTGTCGTACCCGTCCGGCAGCGTCCGGACGAACCGGTCCGCGTGCGCAGCCCGCGCCGCCTCCTCGATCTCGCCCCGGGTGACGTCCCTGGACGCCCCGTACGCGATGTTCTCGGCGATGGTCCCGCCGAACAACCAGGTGTCCTGGAGCACCATGCCGATCCCGGCGCGCAGTTCGTCCCGGGACATCCGGACGATGTCGACGCCGTCGAGGGTGATCCGCCCGCCGGAGACCTCGTAGAACCGCATGAGCAGATTGACGAGGGTGGTCTTGCCGGCACCCGTGGGGCCCACGATCGCGACCGTGTGCCCGGGCTCGACCTTCAGCGACAGGTCCTCGATGAGCGGCTTCTCGGGGTCGTACCGGAAGGACACATGCTCCAGCGCCACCCGCCCGCGCAGCTCCTCCGGCCGCTCGCCCGGCATCGGATCGGCCTCCTGCTCCTCGGCGTCGAGGACTTCGAAGATCCGCTCGGACGAGGCGACCCCGGACTGCACGAGGTTCGCCATCGACGCGACCTGCGTGAGCGGCATGGAGAACTGCCGGGAGTACTGGATGAAGGCCTGCACATCACCGATGGACAGCGAGCCGGACGCGACCCGCAGGCCACCGACCACCGCGACCAGCACGTAGTTGATGTTCGACACGAACATCATCAGCGGCTGCATGATCCCGCTGTTGAACTGCGCCTTGAACCCGGCCTCGTACAACGCGTCGTTCTGCTCGGCGAACTGCCGCGCCGACTCGTCCTGCCGCCCGAACACCTTCACCAGCGCGTGCCCGGTGTACATCTCCTCGACGTGCGCGTTGAGCTTCCCGGTGGAGCGCCACTGCTGCACGAAGTGCGGCTGCGACCGCTTCCCGACCCGGGTGGCGACGACGAACGACAGCGGCACGGTCACCAGCGCCACCAGCGCCAGGATCCAGGACACCCAGAACATCATCGCGAGCACACCGATGATGGTGAGCACGGAGTTGATGAGCTGCCCCATCGACTGCTGCAACGTCTGCCCGATGTTGTCGATGTCGTTGGTGGCACGGGACAGCACCTCACCGCGCTGCCGCTTGTCGAAGTACGACAGCGGCAGCCGCGACAGCTTCGTCTGTACGTCCTCCCGCATCCGGTACATCGTCCGGTTCACGGAACGGTTCACCAGCCGCGTCGCCACCAGCATCAGCAGCCCCGCCACCACGAACACGCCCAGCGCGAGCAGCAGTACGGAGCCGACCGCATCGAAGTCGACGCCCTGACCCGGCGTGAAGTCCGTGCTGCGGAGCATGTCGGCGACCGAGCCGTCACCCCGCTCCCGCATGGCATGGAGCACCTGCTCCTTGGTGGACCCGGCCTCGAACTGGCGCCCGACGATGCCCGCGAAGACCAGGTCGGTCGCGTGGCCGAGGATCTTCGGCCCGACCACCGACAGGCCCACGCTCACCACCACGCACAGCAGCAGCGCGCAGATCGTGAGCCGTTCGGGTCTGAACTGGGCGACGAGCCGTTTGCCCGACCCCTTGAAGTCCATCGAGCGGTGCTCGGGCCCCGTCCCGGCCATCATCCGCCCTGCAGGCCCGGCCATCAGGCAGCCTCCGCTTCCGTCAGCTGGGAGAGCACGATCTCCCGATAGGTCTCGTTGTCCGCCATCAGCTCGTGGTGCCGGCCCGTCCCGACCACCCGCCCTTCGTCGAGTACGACGATCCGGTCTGCATCCCGGATGGTCGCCACCCGCTGGGCGACGATCACGACGGTCGCTTCGGCGGTCTCCTGGGCGAGCGCGGCACGCAACGCCGCGTCGGTCGCGTAGTCGAGCGCGGAGAAGGAGTCGTCGAAGAGATAGATCTCCGGCCGCTGGACCAGCGTGCGGGCGATCGCGAGCCGCTGCCGCTGACCACCGGAGACGTTCGTGCCGCCCTGCGCGATCGGCGAGTCGAGCCCGCCTTCGAGCCGCTCCACGAACTCCTTGGCCTGCGCCACCTCCAGCGCGTGCCACAGCTCCTCGTCCGTCGCGTCCGGATTGCCGTACCGCAGATTGGTCGCCACGGTGCCCGCGAAGAGATACGGCTTCTGCGGGACGAGCCCGACCGTCTTCGCCAGCAGCTTCGGTTCGAGGGAGGCCACCGCGACGCCGTCGACGAGCACCTCCCCGTCGGTCGCGTCGAACAGCCGCGGCACCAGCCCCAGCAGCGTGGACTTGCCGCTGCCGGTCGAGCCGATCACGGCGGTCGTCTCACCGGGCTGGGCCACCAGGTCGACGGCCTTCAGCACCGGCTCCTCGGCACCCGGGTAGCGGAACCCGGCCCCGCGCATCTCCAGATGCCCGTGCCGAAGCAGCTTGACCACGGGCGCGGTCGGCGGAACCACCGACGAGGACGTGTCCAGCACCTCCTGGATGCGCTCGGCGCAGACCTCCGCGCGCGGCACCATCATGAACATGAAGGTGGCCATCATCACGGACATCACGATCTGCATCAGATAGGCGAGGAACGCCGTCAGATCGCCGATCTCCATCCCACCGCTGTCGATGCGGTGCGCGCCGAACCACACCACCGCGATCGACGACAGGTTCACCACCGTCATCACCATCGGGAACATCAGCGCCAGCAGCTTGCCGGTGGCCAGGGACATCTCGGTGAGCTCGGCGTTGGCGTGCCGGAAGCGCTGCTGCTCGTACTCGTCGCGGACGAAGGCGCGGATCACCCGGTTGCCGGTGATCTGCTCGCGCAGCACCCGGTTCACGGTGTCCAGCCGTTCCTGCATCGTCCGGAACAGCGGCCGCAGCCGCCGCACGATCAACGTCACGCAGATGCCAAGCACCGGCACCACCGCGACCAGCACCCCGGACAGCGGCACATCGAGCCCGAGCGCCAGCACGATGCCGCCGACGCACATGATCGGCGCCGACACGAGCAGCGTGAAGGTCATCAGCGCCAGCATCTGCACCTGCTGGACGTCATTGGTCGTCCGCGTGATCAGCGTGGGCGCCCCGAAATGACCGACCTCACGGGCGGAGAAGGACTGCACCCGGTCGAAGACGGCACCCCGGACGTCACGCCCGAGCGCCGCCGCCGTACGGGCGCCGTAGTACACGGCACCGATGTTGCAGACGACCTGCACCAGCGAGATGCCGATCATCAGGGCGCCGTAGGAAAGGATGTAGCCGGTGTCTCCGTTCACGACACCGTTGTCGATGATGTCGGCGTTCAGCGTGGGCAGGTAGAGGGTGGCGCAGGTCTGCAGGAACTGCAGCAGCACCAGCACGGCGATGGGTTTTCTGTAGGGCCTGAGATAGGTCCGCAGAAGTCGTATGAGCACGCTACGTCTCTCGGAGTCGGCGGTGGGGGCGGTGGTTGCCCTTGGCCCCTATCGTCGAACACTCCACCCGTGTTACCTCAACCGATTAAGCCGTCAGCAGTGCTTCGTACGGCCTTATGGGTACGGAATGGCTACGGACAGCGCCCGACTCCTACCGGTCTCTTACGTTCCGCAAGGCCGGACTCACATCCGGAACGCCCCGGGATGGGTCTGCTCCCGCACCGACACGAACTGCTGCCGCACCGCCTGTCCCACCGCCAGCTCCTCGCCGGGCTCCAGGATCTGCGCGGCCGGCCCCTGCCAGGCCGGCGGGGTGCGCGGGTCGAGGGTGCCCTGCGACGTACCGAGCGCCCACGCCGCCTGCCGGGCCGCACCGATGGCCCCGTAGTCCGCGGGCTGCGGTACGACGACCTGCGCCCCGAACAGCGCGGGCGCCGCGGCCTGTACGGCGGGCAGTTCGGCGGCGGCCCCGAGCAGGAACACCCGCCGCACCTCCACACCCCGCCCCCGCAGCACGTCCAGCGCGTCCGCCAGCCCGCACAGCATCCCCTCGAACGCCGCCCGCGCCAGATGCTCCGCCTTCATCGACTCCCGCCTGAGCCCCGCGAGCGTCCCCGCGGTGTGCGGGAGACTCGGCGTCCGCTCACCCTCCAAATAGGGGAGGAGTACGAGTCCATGGGCGCCCGGTGTCGACTTCATCGCCAGGTCGGACAGGCTCTCCAGGTCGGGCAGCCCGAGCAGCTCGGCGGTGCCGCGCAGGGTCCGTACGGCGTTCAGAGTGGTGACGACCGGCAAGTGCATGCCGGTCGCGTCGGCCAGCGAGGTGATCATCCCGGTCTGGTCGACGAGCGCCTCGGGGTGCACGGCCATCACCGACCCGGACGCGCCCAGCGACACGACCGCGTCGCCGAGTCCGATCCCGAGCCCGAAGGCGGCGGCCATCGTCTCGCCGGTCCCGGCGGAGATCAGCAGCCCCTCCGGCGTCGTACCGCCCGCGTCCGACGGCCCGATCACCTCGGGCAGCATCGCCTGATGCCCGAGCGCCAGCTCGACGAGATCACCCCGGTAGGCGCCGGTGGCGGCGGACCAGTACCCGGTCCCGGAAGCCCCACCGCGATCCGTGGTCCTGCGCACCGGCCGCCCCAGCAACTGCCACACCAGCCAGTCGTGCGCCTGCATCAGCACAGCGGTTCGTACGGCGTTCTCCGGCTCGGTCTTCGCCAGCCACCGCAGCTTGGTCACGGGCTGAGCGGCCTGCGGCACACACCCCACCGCCTGCGCCCACGCCTCACGCCCGCCGAGCGCGTCGATCAGATCGGCCGCCGCGACCTGCGCCCGCTTGTCACCGCCGACCATCGCAGGCCGCACGGTGTTGCCCTGCGGGTCCAGCGGCACCAGCGCGTTCTGCTGCGCGGACACGCCGATGGCCTGCACGCCTTCGAGGAGACCGCCCCCCGCCGCCTCACCGAGGGACAGCAGCCAGGCCTGCGGATCGACATCGGACGGCCGCGATCCGCCTTCGGCACCTTCGATCGGATGCGGGGCATACCCCTGCCGGAGCACGGCTCCGGTGTCCGCGTCGCAGACGACGATGCGAGTGAAATCGGGCGCACTGTCCAGCCCGGCGACTATCCCCATGACACAAAATTCTGCCGCACGCGCCGCTGTGGTTGGGCCGGGGAGACCGTAGGGGTGCGTGTGGTCTGTTAGGTGCGGGTGCGTTGTGGCTGGTCGCGCAGTTCCCCGCGCCCCTTGGGACGTCGGCGCGCCCGGGATTGAAGAGGCACTGTTACGTGTTGCTCGTGCCCCAGTCGTCCTCTACTACGCCGTTGGTGTTGCGGTCGCGGAGGGCGCGGACCCGTTCGGCTACCGAGTCGGGGACGTGGACCTTCTCGGTGACCGTGTGGTAGGCCTTGCCGGCGAACTGGCGGCCCTGTTGGGCGGCCGATTCGGCGGTGTTGCGGACGGCGGGGTTCTGGGAGATCTGCTGGGCGGACTTCTTCAGCTGCTCGTAGCGCTCGCGCCCGGCCCGCGTGCCCAGCACGTAACCAAGAGCGAGTCCGGCGACGAACGTGAGCCGGTAGCGCATGGTGGCCACCCTTCCTTGACGAGTCCCTGGTGTCGGCGTCGGGCCGGGGGGAACCGATTGGCGGAGCACCCCCCTGCTTGCGCTAATGTATGTGTCGCAGCGAGCGCGCGCCCCCTGGCGAATACCCAGGGAGGTACGTTCGATGCAACGAGGCGATCCTCCGTAGCTCAATTGGCAGAGCAGCCGGCTGTTAACCGGCAGGTTACTGGTTCGAGTCCAGTCGGGGGAGCTTCGATCTTCCGTAGCTCAATTGGCAGAGCAGCCGGCTGTTAACCGGCAGGTTACTGGTTCGAGTCCAGTCGGGAGAGCCCCTGAAGAGGACCCCGTTGGGGTCCTTTTTCATGTCCGGTGGAACCGCCCAGGCCAGGCCTAAGTCCTCATGGGCGTGCGAAGTCGACCATCCGAGGCAGGAGATCGTATGAGCGGCTATGCTGCGGCAGACGGCGCGCACAAATGTGCGCGACACGCCGCTATGGGGCGGTAGCTCAGCCGGTTAGAGCAGCGGACTCATAATCCGTCGGCCGTGGGTTCGAGTCCCACCCGCCCCACCAGTAACGTGCCCTGACCTGCGGAAACGTCTCTTCAGCGCCTCTGAGTCACCTACTCGGTCCCCACGGAGAGAATCCGCTGCTCACAAGTACTGTCTGAGGTGTCACGGCGGGCGTCCGGGCACCCTTGTCAAGGCTCTGACCTGCGGCGATTCGAAACAAGCTTGGCTGCTGGGGGTTACGCGGTGCAGTCCAAAAGCAAGATCCAGGGGACGCGCAGGGGACGCGAGGAAATGGAGCGGGCACGAGGAAGCCGGGCGGCCTGACCGCCGGCGCCGTCGCTGTCCACCTCGCCCCCGCCTGCCGGGCACCGCTCTCCGGCCGCTGTTCGGCTTGAGAGCTGGACAGCGCGGAACGCGGCGAAACCATCGTGATCACCCGCGGGGGCAAACGCCTGGCCGTGCTTGGCCCGGCGCCCAAAGCCACCGGCCGGGCGGTGAAGGATGCTCTCCTGCCCTACGTCGACACCCTCGACGACGCCTTCGAGGGTGATGTGATGGCCGCCCGTGATCTGCTGACCCTGGACGATCCGTGGAACGACTGATCCTGGACACCGGAGTATTGATCGCGGTCGAGCGCCGGAAAGTCCTTCTCGACCATGTGCTCGCGGACGATGACGACCCGGTGATCGCCGCCATCACGGCGGCGGAGTTGCTCCAGGGCGTCGAACTGGCGGACGACACTAACCGGCTTGCCCGCCAGTCATTCGTTGACGCCATCCTCGCCACGATTCCGGTCGAGGAGCACACCGTGGACATAGCGCGGGCTCATGCGCGGCTGCTCGCCCACGTACGCAGGGCCGGCCAGCCCAGGGGAGCCCACGATCTGATCATCGCGGCAACCGCCCTGACCACCGCACGCACAGTGGTCACCTACGACAAGCGAGCGCGCTTCGACGACCTTCCCGGTGTTCGTGTACGTCGGTTGTGACGGGCACGGGCGATTGGCAGTTGGTAAGTGCGCCTGTCTCGGCCGCTGGCTGCCCACGGCGCTCACCTGTGTACTGCTGGCGGGGGCGCTCGAGCCCTCCCAGACCTACGTACCAGGACTGAGGCATGTCGATCGCCATTACCGGAGCGACCGGGCAGCTTGGCCGGCTGGTTGTGGAGGAGTTGCTGCGGCGCGGAGTGGCGTCGCAGGACATCGTCGCCACCGGGCGGAACACCGGCCGGCTGGCAGATCTGGCCGAGCGGGGCGTTCGCGTGCGGCGGGCCGACTTCGCCGATTCCGGGAGTCTCGTCCAGGCCTTCCAAGGGGTGCGGAAGGTGCTGATCGTGTCGACGACGACTGTCGGTGAGCGGTACGACAACCATGTGCGGGCCATCGACGCCGCCAAGGACGCCGATGCCGAGCTCATCGTCTACACGAGCACGCTCAATGCCCGCACCGCCGGCATGATGCTCGCCGACGCTCATGCGAAGACCGAACAGTATCTGCGCGAGAGCGGCGTTCCCTTCCTCGTCCTGCGCAACGGCTGGTACCTGGAGTGCTACGCCTCACAGTTCCCGCTCTACCTGGAGACCGGCGTAGTGCCGGGCAGCGCCGGCGACGGCCGGGTCAGCGCCGCCTCCCGGCGTGACTACGCGGCGGCCGCGGCGGCCGCTCTCGTCGGCGAGGGGCATGCCGGGTCCGTGTACGAACTGGGCGGGGAAAACGCCTTCACGCTTGCCGAGTTGGCCTCCGCGCTGTCCGACGCCTCAGGTAGGCATGTCGTCTACAGTGACCTTCCCGCCGAGCAGTACCGTGCCGCGCTCTCGACGCCAGGCTGCCCGCCGAACTCGCCGAAGTCCTCGCCGACTCCGACCTCGGGCTCAAGCGCGGCGAGTTGTTCACCAACAGCGGGGATCTGCGTCGGTTGATCGGTCGCCCCGCGACCGGTCTCGCCGATGTGCTCACCGGCGCACTCGAATCCTGACCCGGCGTCAGCCCGGGTCCGGCAGGTAGTGCTCCCCGAGCAGGCGGGCCACCAGCTGGCCGCGACTGCGGACACCGACCTTGGAGAAGATCGACTTCAGGTGGTCCTGAACAGTGTTGACGGAGATGTGCAGTTGGGTGGCGATGGCAGTCGACGGCGTTCCGGCGATCACCCGCTGGAGCACCTGCCGCTCGCGTCGGGTCAGCGCGTGAGCGAGCATCAGGACCTCGGCGATGTCGGACGTGGGGGCGGCCTCGATGACGACGGCGGTGCCCTCGTCCGGCGTGAGGGCGCCGTCGACCCGTGAGCCGTGCACCGTCAGCCACCGCCCGGACCGGGTCCGTATCCGGGCGTACGCCTCCGGAATCCGGGGGACGGGCGGGCCGGTCGGGTCGGTGCTGTCTGGGCCGGTGTGGTGCGGGTCTGTTTGGTTCGGTTCGACGCCGCGGTCCTGGGCTCTCGCCGCCACCTGGTGGATGACGTACGGCAGTTCGCCACCGTGCCGGGGCGGGGTGGGCGTCAGCTCGTCCAGCCACCGGCGGGCGGTGTCATTGATGGTCAGGGTCTCGTTGCGCGGCCCGAGGATCAGGACGCCCGGCCCCGACCTGTCGGCCGTGATGCCGACACCGGCGCCCGGGCGGTAGGCCGTTCGTCGCAGTCCCGCGGCCAGTGGTCCGGACACCGCGCTCAGCAGGGCTGCCTCGGCGGACGAGAAGTCGGGCTGGTCGCCGTTGCGGAACAGTGCGATCGCGCCCCAGCACTGCCCGTCGGCGACGCAGGCCGCGCGGACTTCGTGACGGGCGTCGAACGCCGGCAGAACGGTTCGCAGACGGGAACTGGCCTGCCGTTTCTCGTGCGGCGCCCGGCCCAGGATACCTACGCCCGCCCCGGACCTGGCCAGAGTCACGAACTTGTGCACGTCGTCGACCAGGTACTCGTTGTGCGCGGCGAGTGCGTAGACGTGCGGCGGGACGCCGTAGGAGACGTCGTCGGTGATGAGCAGCGTCCACGGGTCGATCGTGCCGAAACAGGCCGCGTCCCAGTACACGAGGCGCGAGAGCCGAGCGGCGACCCGGCCGCGCAGCCGACGCGAATCGGCCTCCTGCGCGCAGATCGTCTCGACATCGCGGACCGCTTCGCGCTGGGCGGTGGACAGCCTCATCCGGCAGCTCCCCTTCCTCGGCACTCCGGCCCGGCGATGCTACCGGGCGGTGAAGATCCCAGAAATTGGGGATACACGCGAGCGCTTTCCCCTCCGTAGCGTTCTCGCGGCCCGCGCCGGGTGCTCCAGGAATTCACGTACTCACGTATTCACGTGGAAGGAACACATCCTCATGACCACCGAAGAAGTGCCGAAGCCCGTGCAGATGCTCCAGTTGCTCGTGGGCTTCCAGATATCGCAGGCGCTGTACGTCGTGGCCAAACAGGGGTTGTCCACCGCCCTCGCGGACGGCCCGCTCACGGTCGAGCAGCTCGCTGCCGCGACGGGCACGAACGCCGATGTGCTCCGGCGTATCGTCCGTGCGCTCGCGCCGCTCGGGGTTTTCCGGACCGATGACGGTCTGGTGGAGGTCACCGATCTCGGCAAGACCCTCGCCGACGGACAGCCCGACTCGGTCCGTGACCTGGCGCTGTTCTGGATGGAGACCCACTACGCACCCTTCGGCGCACTCCTGCACACGGCCGTGACCGGTGAGAACGCCGCGAGCCACTACTACGGTGAGCCGTTCTTCGACTGGATCTCCAGGTTCCCCGCCCAGGTCGAGACGCAGAACCGGGCCATGGCCGGTGTCACCAAGGGCCTGCGGGCCGGGATGTTCGACGGCTACTCGCTGCCGGAGGGAGGTGTCGTCGCCGATGTCGGAGGGGCTGACGGGGCCATGATCTGCCAGTTCCTGGCCGGTGAGCCGGACCGGCGGGGTATCGTATTCGACCGGCCCGAGGTGGTGCCCGCGGCGCGGAAGGTGCTGGCCGAACACGGGCTCGCGGACAGGGTGGACGTCGTCGCCGGGGACTTCTTCGAGTCCGTGCCCGAGGCGGACGTATACGTGCTTTCGTACATCCTCCACGACTGGGACGACGAGTCCTGTCTGCGGATCCTGCGGATGGTCAGGGCGGCGGCCGGTCGTGGTGCCCGCGTCGTGCTCGTCGAGTCCGTGATCCCGCCCGGCGACGCTCCGCACCCCGCCAAGTTCGTCGACCTGACCATGCTGGCCATGCTGACCGGACGGGAGCGCACCGCCGAGGAGTACGAGGCGCTGCTGGACGCGGCCGGATTCACCCTGGACCGAATCGTCGCCACCCCCACGCCGTTCTCGTTCATCGAGGCGACCCTGCGCTGAATCCCGGTCCACCCCTTTTCACACGCATTTCCCTGGGGCTGTGTCTGCCCGACGTGTTCGTCGAACACGTCGGGCAGACACAGCCCTTTTTTGCCGTTCACGGTCCCCGCAACAACTGTCCGTCCCGCAGCAACTTTTGATGACCGCCGAGCATCACTGCTGGCTAGGTTTGACCGCGTTCACGCAAGGAGCGTTCGAGAAAGGACACGGGCATGCCCCGTGGTAAAGGAAGGGAATTCCCGTATGGTGCCGCTTGATTCACCGGTGTTCTCCCGCCGCAGGGCGCTCACCTCGCTGGCCGGTGCCGCCGTGGCCGGCGCCGCGCTTGCCGCGGGCGCGCGTCCGGCCCTGGCCGCGGACGAGGAGGGCCTGGCCCTGCCGGAGGAGCGTGCCGGCGGCCTGCCGCTGGTCATCCACAACAACAGCGGTGAGTTCGCCAACCGCAACGTCCACCTGTACATAGTCGGCAGCCGGGGCGACCGTCAGGTCCGGGTCACAGCCCGCGGCACGGTCGAGCCGGTCAAGGTCTCCGACAACAAGGACAACGGCTTCACCGACTACGCCATCCCGCTCGACGCCCGCGGCACCACACGGATCCGGCTGCCGCACATGTCCGGCCGGATCTATGTCTCCCTGGGCGGCAAGCTCAAGCTGAAGGCCGTCCGGGACGGGGCCGGGCGGCCCGCGCTCCAGCACCCGGCGGGCTGGGTGGAGTCCGACCCCAACTTCCCCGTGCTGCACGACTTCGTGGAGTTCACCCACAACGCGTCCGGCATGTTCTGCAACACCACCATGGTCGACATGTTCAGCGTGCCGCTGATGATCCGGCTGTCCGGGAACCGGGACCAGACCACCGGCAGGATGCGGCAGGGCGGCCGGGCCCGGATCTTCCGCGCCATGGAGAACACCCCCGGCTTCGGCAGGCTGGTCGTCGGCGAACGGCGGGTCATCGCGCCGAGTCACGGACTCGACGCGGGCCGGTTCGGCAAGCACTACTTCGACCCGTACATCGACAAGGTCTGGCAGGCCTACCGGCAGCAGCCGCTCCATGTCCGCACCGTCGCGGGCGCGTTCACCGGCCGGGTCGACAACGGCAGGCTCACCTTCCACGGCCCGGCGACAGTCTCCTTCGCCAAGCCCTCCACCCGCGACGTGCTGTTCTGCGACGGCGCGCTCGCCGCCCCGAACGACGGGGTCACCGGTCCCGTAGCCGCGATCCTGGGCGCCGGCTTCAACCGCTCCACGCTGCTCAGCCATCCGAAGCAGCCCACCACCCGCGCGGCGGCCTTCTACAAGCCGGAGATCACCAACCACTACGCGCGGGCCATCCACGCCCAGATGGGCAACGGCAAGGCGTATGGCTTCGCCTTCGACGACGTCGCCGAGTGGGCGTCGTACATCCAGGACACCCAGCCGAAGGCCATGCA
Organism: Streptomyces sp. NBC_00457; assembly: GCF_036014015.1. Classification (NCBI taxonomy): domain Bacteria; kingdom Bacillati; phylum Actinomycetota; class Actinomycetes; order Kitasatosporales; family Streptomycetaceae; genus Streptomyces; species Streptomyces sp. NBC_00457. Next base: position 7,377,192 of record NZ_CP107905.1, read on the forward strand.
CCTGACGCTGACGCCGTTCTGACGGGCCGGTACGGCCGCTCTCCTCTTCCGATCTCTTCCGATCCTCCGACGAAAGGCGATCAGTCATGCCCGTTTCCCGTCGTACGCAGTCGGTCCTTGCCGTGACCATGGCGGCGGCCGTTCTCGGAGTCGCCCAGGCGTCGCCCGCCTCCGCCGTCCCCATCGGCAAGATCCGTCAGGGCAAGGCGACTTACTACAACGACGTCGGCACCGGCGCCTGCGGAAAGCCGCTCGACGCCTCGACCCAGATGCTCGTGGCGGTCTCACCGAAGTACTGGAAGGCCGCCAACCCCAACAACGACCCGCTGTGCAAGGTCAAGGTCCGGCTGACCTTCCGCGGCAAGACCATCACCGTCCCGGTCAGGGACAAGTGCATGGAATGCGGTCCCAAGCACATCGACCTCAGCCAGCCGGCATTCGCGAAGCTGGCCGATCCCTCCAAGGGCGTCATTCACAAGGTCAAGTGGAAGTTCGTCCGTTGACCAGCCCGTTCCTTCGTAATCAAGGAGTTTCCACCATGCCGAAGATGCGTACCGCTCATGCCCTTCTGACCGCCGTGCTGCTGGCGACGACCGGGGCCGGCCTCACCGCGGCGACCGCTTCCGCCGCGCCCGCCGAAGTTGCCGCGCCCGCCGCCCAGAGTGACTTCGTCGTCAGCAAGGCGGAGTACAACCGGATGTTCCCCAACCACAAGCCCTTCTACAACTACGAAGCCCTGGTCAAGGCGATGAAGAAGTACCCGGCCTTCGCGGACAAGGGCAACGCCAAGACCAAGAAGCGTGAGGCGGCGGCCTTCCTCGCCAACGTCCACCACGAGACCGGCGGCGGGCGCTACATCGTCGAGCAGAACCAGGCCAACTGGCCGTCGTACTGCGACACCACGCAGCCGTACGGCTGCCCGGCGGGGCAGTCCGCGTACCACGGTCGCGGGCCGATCCAGCTCAGCTGGAACTTCAACTACAAGGCCGCCGGTGACGCGCTCGGCATCGACCTGCTCCACAAGCCGGGGCTGGTGCAGAAGAACCCCGTCGTGGCGTGGAAGACGGGCCTGTGGTTCTGGATGACCCAGTCCGGCGCGGGCACCATGACCCCGCACAACGCCATGGTCAAGGGCAAGGGCTTCGGCCAGACGATCCGCAGCATCAACGGCGCCATCGAGTGCAACGGCGGCAACCCGGCCCAGGTGCAGAGCCGGGTGGACACGTACAAGAAGTTCACCAAGATCCTCGACGTCAAGCCGGGCAAGAACCTCAGCTGCTGAGCCGGTGCCGGACGCCCGTGAACTCCCGGGCGTCCGGCACCCCAATGCCACACCCCTGCCGTAGCACCGCCCCCCACCCTCTTCGGAGCCGAATCCATGAGACGTACCGCGCTGCTCGTCAGCGTCCTCAGCCTCGCCGCCCTGGGTGCCACCGTCGGGCCGGCGCAGGCGGGGCCCGCACCCGCCGGCAGCGAGACCCGCGCCACCGCCTTCTCCGACCAGGAGCAGGACACCGCCCTGAAGTTCTGGACCGACGCCCGGCTGAACGCCGCCAAGGAGGTGGCCGCGCCCGCCGCCTCGGAGGCACCGGCCGTCACCTCGTCCGTCACCGATGACCGCGGGCCTCGGCTGTCCGTCCCGCCGGTGGTCTTCCCGGACGCGGAGACCACCACGTCCGCCGCCGACGAGGCGCCGGTGTCCACGCTCGCTTCCAAGCCGAAGGCCTGGAAGCGGGGCGGGCTGATTAGCAGGACCGCGGGCAAGGTGTTCTTCGAGAACGCCGCCGGCGGTCTGTTCTCCTGCTCGGCGACCGTCGCCAACAGCGAGAACAAGTCGGTCGTCCTCACCGCCGGGCACTGTGTGGTAGACGCCCGCACCGGCGAGGTCTTCCGCAAGTGGATCTTCATCCCGGGCTACCACAAGGGCGAGCGCCCACACGGCACCTTCACCGCCAAGGAGCTCTTCCACCTGAAGTCGTACGTGTCCAGCCAGGGCAATGCCAACTGGGATGTCGCCTTCGCCACCCTGCGCAAGCGTGACGGCCGTCCGTTGGCCAGGGTCGTGGGTGGTGCGCAGGGCATCAAGTTCAATGGCCCGAAGGGGCGTTACGTCCATTCCTTCGGCTACGGCGGTTCGCGCGCCGAGGGCAACGGCGAGCGGCTGAACCACTGCCAGGGCAAGGAACACCGCGACCTCGGGCGCCCCGGCTCCACCATGTGGGGCATCGACTGCGTGCAGACCGGCGGATCCAGCGGCGGTGCCTTCCTCGCCGAGTTCAAGGCCGACAAGGGTGTCGGCGTGCTGGTCGGCAACATCGCCGTCGGCACGGACGTCAGCGAGTACCACCCGCCTCTCGGCGACCGCGCCCGCAAGCTCTACAAGGCCGCGAGCAGGGCCTGATCCCTGCCTGATCCCCGCCCGGGGGTGGCGTTCCCCTCGCTTCCCTGCCTCTGGGCTCCCCTGAACACCGGGCGCCGTCACGGGTTTTCGTGCCGGCGCCCGGTGTTCGCCTTTTGCCTGCCGGATCAATGGGCCGCCGATCCGGAATAAATCCCGGATAAATTCCCGGAATAAATCCCCCAGCACTTACGGGTGTTGACCGGCCCGGAATCCGGCTGCCACGCTTTCCATATGATTCGTACTCGTCAATTGCTGGCCCTGATAGTCGGCGGAGCGGCACTGGCTCTGGCGGCCCCGAGCGCAATGGGCGGGACAATGAACAGTCCCGCCGTCACCACACAGCCAATCGCGGCCGAGGCCGCGGCGGATAAGCCGAACATTGTCTACGTCCTCACCGACGACATGTCCTCGAACCTCCTGCCGTACATGCCGGAGGTTCGGAAACTTCAGTCGCAGGGCATGACGTTCAGCGACTTCGTGGTCAGCAACTCGCTCTGCTGCCCGTCCCGCGCGTCCATCTTCACCGGCCGGTACCCGCACAACACCGGAGTCCTCAGCAACGAGGGGCCGAACGGTGGGTTCGGCGCCTTCCACCGCGGCGGAGAGGAGCGGGACACCTTCGCCACGGCCCTTCAGGCCAAGGGCTACCGCACCGCCATGATGGGCAAGTACCTGAACGGCTACAGCCCGGGCGACACCGTCGCGGGCCAGAAGCCCTACGTACCGCCGGGCTGGAACCAGTGGGATGTCGTCGGCGGCGGCTACGAGGGCTACAACTACAAGCTCGCCCACAACCACCAGATCGAGTCGCACGGCGACAGGCCCAAGGACTATCTGACCGACGTGTTGAGCAAGAAGGGCACGGCGTTCGTCAGGAAGTCCGCGGCGGCGAACAAGCCGTTCATGCTGGAGATCGCGCTCTTCACGCCGCACGGCCCCTCTACGCCGGCGCCCCGCCACGAAAACGCCTTCCCCGGCCTCGAGGCGCCCCGCAGCCCCGCGTTCGACAAACTGCCGACCAACGCCCCGCCGTGGCTGGACCGGCAGGACCGGCTGACCCAGCGCGAGAAGAACACGATCGACCGGAAGTTCCGCAAGCGCGCCCAGGCACTCCAGGCGGTCGACGAGATGATCGGGAAGCTGCGCAACGCCTTGACCAGGGCCGGCGTCGCCGACAACACCTACATCGTCTTCGGCTCCGACAACGGCTTCCACTTGGGCGAGTACCGCCTCAAGGCGGGCAAGCAGACCGCCTTCGACACCGACGTCCGGGTGCCGCTGGTGATCGCCGGACCCGGTGTCGCGGCCGGCAGGACGAGCAACGCCCAGGTGTCCAACATCGACCTCGCGCCCACCTTCCAGCGGATCGGCGGCGCCCCGGTGTCGTCCCGGGTGGACGGGCACAGCCTGCTTCCGCTCCTGGACGGCGGCTCTGACGCCAACTGGCGTACGACCAACCTGATCGAGCACCGCCGCGCCCCCAAGTCGCCGGGCGACCCCGACAACAACGGCCGGGAGAGCATCAGCCCGCCGAACTACCACGCCCTGCGCACCAACTCCTACACCTACGTCGAGTACGGCAGCGGAGCGAAGGAGTACTACGACCTCCGTAACGACCCCTACCAACTGCACAACACGGTGGGGCAGCTCGGCGGAGCCCGACTGGACAACCTGCACGACGCGCTGACCCGACTCAAGAACTGCCGCGGTGACGGCTGTTGGAGCGCCGGGAACCCGTAGATCCTTTTCCCCCAGACGCCCCCGCCGCGTAGTGTTGGCGGGGGCCGTCCGCATGCACTGGACGGGCCGGGCCGGGGTCGTCGGAGTGCGGGTGACGGGTGCTGATGGTCGACGGAGGATTCGTCCTGCGTACGGATGCCGGTGAGCGGACGACCGGTGGCGGCCGGTGAAGCTCTCCACCCGGCTCGCGCTCACCGTCGGCGGCGGCGTACCCGTGCTGATCGTGGCCTGCGGATGGCTCCTGCTGAGCCTGATCACCGGTGACCTTCGCCAGCAGCAGGACGCCCAACTGCAGGCCCGTGCCACCGTCGTGGCCAAGAACACCAAGAACTACCTGGACGCGGCCCGGACCGGCCAGCCGGTCCTCGAGGAGGTCCGCCGACAGCGGCTCATCAAGTCCACCAGCGGCATGGGCGTACGGCTCACCGAACCCACGGGCACACTTCGAGCCGGTCCCCAACTTCCGCCCGCGGAGCTGCCGTACAGCGCGCCGAAACCGCTGAAGGTGACCGTCCAAGGCCGGGACTGGCTGGTCCTGTCGCTGCCCGTCGCGATCGACCGGGAGCGGGACCGGCCCAACCTCTGGCTGTTCGCACCGGACAGGGTCGAGGAGGAGCTGGCGCTGGTGCGCCAACGCGTGTACGCCGGGGCCGCGCTGGCCCTGCCGGTGGCGGGAGCGGCGGCCTGGGCCATCGCGACCCGGGCGGTGTTGCCGCTGCGCCGGCTGCAACGGCGTACCAGCGGACTCGACCCGCGCACCAGCTCCGCCCGGCTGGAGCACCGCCCCACCCGCATCGCCGAGGTCGACGACCTCGCGCTCACCTTGCAAACCGTGCTCAGCCGCTACGACGAGCAGGTGGCACGTACTGGGGAGGCGTTGGCCACGGCCCGGTCGTTCGCGGCGGCGGCCTCCCACGAGCTGCGTTCGCCACTGACGAGCATGCGCGCCAACCTGGATGTCCTGGCAGGGCCGTTCGAGCTCGACCCGGCGGAACGGGCGGAGGTGCTGGCCGAGTTGGTGGCCGAGCAGGAGAGGCTGGTCGGTCTGCTCACGATGCTGCGGACTCTGGCGCAGGGCGATCTGGTCGAGGCGGAGGCGTTCGCGCCGCTGGACCTGGGGGAGTTGGTGCACTCCTGCGTCGCCGGACTGCGCCGCGCCCACCCCGAGACCGAGGTGTCCGTGCGGGCGGCGTCGGGACTGATCGTGCATGGCTGGGTGGAGGGCCTGCGCTCGGCGGTGGACAACCTGCTGACCAACGCCCGCGTGCACGGCAGGGTCGGCGAACGTGCCGCCACCATCGCGGTGGCCCTGCGGCTGTCCGACCGGCCGGGCGAGCGGATCGCGGTACTCACCGTGGACGACGACGGTCCCGGCGTCCCGCCCGAACGGCGGGAGAAGATCTTCACCCGGTTCTGGCACGGTCCGGACAGCCCCGGCTCCGGGCTGGGCCTCACCCTTGTCGCCCAGCAGGTCGCCCTCCACCAGGGGGAGGTCTCGATCTCGGACCGCCCGGACGGGCAGCGCGGCACACGCTTCGAAGTGCGGCTGCCGCTGACCAGTGTGCGGGAGTTCGAGCACACACTGCCGTTGCTGCGCCGCGACTGGCTGAGCGGTGCGGCGGAGGCGTCCGGAATAAATCCCGCCCGAGGCTGATTCCTGCTGGCTCGAATTCCTGTGCTGAATTAATCCCGCCCGGCGTCGATTATTCCTGCTGGGATTCCTTGAGAACGACACCTCCTCCTTGTCATGGTTCCGGAGAGAGCTGCCGGACCGAGAAAGAGAGGAACGCCGACGTTGAACGGAACCACCGCGGTGGCCCACACGATGTGGCGTGCGCTGCACGTGTGGAAGCGGACGCTAGGCAAGGGCGTGCACACGCTTCCGGTGCCGCCGTCGACGGGAATCGGACTGAGTGTGCACGTCAGCGGTATCCTCGCCGTCCACGGGGGCCGCGGGGACACGCGGGAGACGATCCTGCTGCCGGAGGACGTCTGCGTCACCCCCGCGGAACCGAACCGGCCGCTGGTCGTGTCCCCGAGAGGGAACAGGCCCGCCGTGATCGCGTCCCTGGCAATTCCCGAGGCCATGGTGCGCCGGCTCCTCGGAGAGGAATTCCGGATGGAGGAGCGCCAGTCCCCGCACCCCTGTCCGGCGGTCACTTCCGACCCGGTGCTCGCCGAAATGGTGAAGGCGGTGGTGGCCGCCGGCGAACTCGGTGCCGACGACGTGTACGCGGACTCGGCGGCGCGTTTCATCCTCGCCCACCTTCGTAATCCGTGGTCGCGCGCCGCAGCCCCGAAGGAGCCGGCGGGCGGTCTCACCCCGCAGCAACTGGAGACCGTCACCTCGTACATGAGAGCCAACTTCGCGCTCCCCATCACGCTGGACGATCTCGCCGCCCTGGTCTCCTTCAGCCGCTTCCACTTCCTGCGCTGCTTCAAGAACGCCACGGGTGCCACGCCCTACCGGTATCTCACCGAGCTGAGGATCGCGTCGGCGCGGACGCATCTGGAGAACGGCACCGAGACCATCGCGGCCATAGGCCAGCGCTGCGGCTTCTCGGGCTCCGAGCACTTCTCCCGGAGCTTCCGCCGGGTCATGGGCTGCACACCGTCGCAGTACCGCGCGATGCGGTCCGAGTCGCCCGCGGCCAGGCGCTCTCCGGCATAGAGTGCCCGTCGCTCCAGAGAGTTCCTCCCCCTGGATACGCTTACCGCGGCAGCGGGACGTGCACGCGACGAGGGCATGACGGGTGAGGGCATGACCGGGTGAGGGCATGACGAAGGAATCGCGCACCGAGTGGGACCCGTACGCCGGCGGCTGTCCGTCCCGCGACGTCCTGCACCGCATCGGCGACAAGTGGACCGTGCTCGTCCTCGGGGAGCTGGCGGAATCCGGAGCCAAGCGCTACATCGCTCTGCGCAGGAAGCTGGAAGGCGTGAGCGAGAAGATGCTCACGCGGACATTCCGCGCGCTGCAGCGGGACGGTCTGGTCCGCCGGACCATCCACCCGGAGATCCCACCCCGCGTCGAGTACGAGATCACCGAACTGGGCGCCACTCTGCGCGAGCCGCTGGTGGCGTTGAAGAACTGGTCGATCAGTCATATGAGTGACGTCATGGAGGCGCGGGCGGCCTACGACAGCCGCGGCGCTACGGGGTCCGGCCGGTCCGCGGGCTGAGTGGCGACTGGCTTCGGACCAACGGGCAACGCCTTGAGAGGAGCGACGCATGGCCGGCAGGGCCGGACGAGTTCTCGTGGCCGACGACGACGTGAGCACGCGGCGTTCGCTGGAACGCGGACTCCGGCTGGGGGGCTTCGAGGTGACGCTGGCCGGTGACGGCCGCTCCGCGATGGAGTCGATGAACAGACTCCGTCCGGACATCGTTGTCCTCGATGTCTGCATGCCTGACCTGAGCGGCATCGACGTGTGCCGGACACTGCGCGAGAACGGGGACGATGTGCCCGTGCTCATGCTCTCCGGACTGGACGAAGTGGCCGACAGGATCGCCGGGTTGCAGGCCGGCGGCGACGACTACCTGGTCAAGCCCTTCGCGCTCCAGGAACTGACGCTGCGTCTGCACGCCCTCCTGCGCCGCCGCCCTCCCACCGCGACGGACCGGGTCCAGGTCGGCGGCCTGGTCGTGGAACCGTCCACCCGCCAGGCATGGCTGGACGGACAGCTTCTGCACCTGACGCCCCGCGAGTTCCACCTTCTGGAGATGCTGGCCCGGAACGCGGGCCTGGTCCTGACCCGCGGCCAGCTGCTCGAACACGTCTGGGGCTACGACGCCCGCGTCCGTACGGACGCCGTGGACACGTTCGTCAGCTATCTGAGGCGCAAGACGGAGACAGACGGGCGTCCCCGCATCCTGCACACCGTGCGCGGTGTCGGATTCGTTCTGCGCGTGGACAACGGCCCGGCCTGAACGGCCCCGGTCACAAAGATTCCACAAGAACGGTCCCTACTTTCCTTCTTGCGACAGGCGGGGGTCTGCCGCAAGAAGGGGGGGCAGAAGTGCCGAACGCAACACGCAACACCACATGGGCACGGGGACAGTACAGCGACCAGATGCTGCGCCTGCTGCGCCAGTTCGGCCCGCTGACACGGAGCGAGCTGGGGGAGCTGTCCGGACTGTCGCGCACCACGCTGTACGAGGTCGTCAGCAGGCTCGTGGACAGTGGCCAGGTGATCGCCGCGGTGCCGGACAGCACTCCGCGCAGGCGGGGGCGCCCGGCGGAGAAGCTGGTTCTGAACCCGGAGGCCGGCCGAGTGCTCGGGATCGACTTCGGGCGGCGGACGGTTCGCGTGGTGGCGGTGGTGGGGGACCGCGAGGACTTGCGGCGTGACCACTTGGAGCGCCGTGACCTGGCGCACCACTCCCTGGGGCACGACGCCATCAGTACGGCGTGTGAAGCGCATTCCCCCACGGCCCCGTGGCCGTACCGCATCGCCATCGCACGTCGACTCGCCGGCACCCTGACCGGTGGACCACTGCGACTCGACGCCCTGAACGGTGTGGGAGTCGCGGTGACGGGCCCGGCAACCGACTCGCCCGCCGCGCTCGACCAGCGCGCGATGGCGGTGATGATGGGCCGGAGCTTCGGCACCCGGGTGCGGTTCGACCACGCCGCGCGGCTCGCGGCCCTGGCCGAGACGGTCTGGGGCGCGGCCCAGGGACAGCGAGACGTGCTCTACCTGGAACTCTCGGACCCTGTCGGTGGGGCGCTGGTGAGCGGTGGCGTGCTGCACCGTGGCGCGCACGGCCGGTCCGGGGAGTTCGGGCACATCACCGCAGAGCCCGGAGGCGCGCAGTGCCCCTGCGGTGGCCAGGGGTGTCTGCAGACCGTCGCGTCGACCACGGCCATGCTGAACGCGTACCGACCCGGGGCGGACTTAACGGACCTGGTGGCCGCGTTGGGTTCCGGAGATCCGGCCGCCCACGCGGTGCTACGGCGGGCAGGCACCCATGTGGGAAGGGTGCTGGCCGGTCTGGTCAACGCGCTCGAACCTGGCATGGTCGTCGTGGGCGGTGAACTCGTCACCGCCGGTCCGACCCTGATGGAGTCGGTGCGGCGCGAATTGCTGGCAAACGTCGTGCGGTGCGGCTCGCGGCCGTCGTTGCTCGTCCGGCCCGCGGAGTTGGGCGACCACGCCGCCGCCCTCGGGGCCGCGTCACTCCTGCGGCAGCCCGGCAGGGCTCCTTCGCATTCCGTCGGAAAGGGCCTTGGTGCGGCGGTCAGGATGTCGGGCGGCCTGCGCGCGAATTAAAGGCCGGCAGAACCGGATTAAATTGACCGCATTCCATCTGGAATGGAAAGCTCAAATGAGTCGAATCGGCGCTCGGCTCGCGCCATTTGGGCTGCTCATCACCCGAAATTCCGACCAGATGGGAACGGAAAGAATGCGCATACCCAGGTACCTCGCCATGGTATTGACGGTCACCGCGGCCACCACCGCGTTGTCGGCCACCTCCGCCGCCTCGGCATCGGCGACACCGTCCGCCGAATCATTGCGAGCCGGCGTGCTCAAGCTGACGAACGCCGAACGGGTCAAGGCCGGTTGCCCCAAGCTGAAGAAGAACCCCGCGCTCGCCAAGGCCGCCCAGCGGCACTCCGCAGACATGGCCAGGCACAACTTCGTCGGCCATGACGGCTCCAACGGCAGCACGATGGTGACCAGGGCCAGGGCGGCGGGCTACACGGGCTTCAGTGCGCTGGCGGAGAACGTCGCCGCGGGTGACAAGAGCGCCGCTGCGGTCGTCAAGGGCTGGATGAGGTCCCCGGGGCATCGGGCCAACATTCTCAACTGCTCGCTCAAGCACCTGGGCGTCGGCTACGTGAAGAAGCCCGGTACCGCGCACGGGACCTACTGGACGCAGGACTTCGGCGCCAAGTTCTGACACGGGAGCGTGAAAGCCATGCGGAAGCTGCGCCTACTCGTGGTGCTGCTGGCCGTCCTGACCATGCTCACCTCCACCGGGAGCAGTCAGGCCGACGCGAGCGCATCCGCCGTCGCGGTGAAGAAGAAGGGCATCAGCGCCTGGAAATTCAACGGGGTGACCGGGGCGATGGCCGACGCGAAGGTCGGCTGGTTCTACACCTGGGCCTCGGACAAGCAGAAGATCAAGCCCCCGCCGGGCGTCGAGTTCGTGCCCATGATCTGGGGCCGCGACTTCGTGACCGACGCTCATCTCAAACGGGCCAGGGCACAGGGCAAGAACCTCCTCGGATTCAATGAACCCGACCGGGCGGACCAGGCGAAGATGTCCGTGCAGGAGGCGCTCGATCTGTGGCCCCGGCTGCAGTCGACCGGAATGCGCCTCGGAGCACCCGCGGTGGCCACCGGCGGTGACCTGGCCGGCGGCTGGCTCGACCGCTTCATGAAAGGCGCCGCGGCCCGCGGATACCGTGTCGACTTCATTCCCCTGCACTGGTACGGCTCGGACTTCAACGCCCAAGCCTCGACCGGCCACTTGAAGAACTACCTCCGTGCCGTGCACCAGCGCTACAAGAAGCCCATCTGGCTGACCGAATACGCGCTGATCGACTTCTCCACCGGTACGCCGAAGTATCCAACCAAGGCGCGGCAGGCCGCCTTCGTGAAGAAATCGACCGCCATGCTGGAAAAACTACCGTACGTCAAGCGGTACGCGTGGTTCACGCTTTCCACGCAGCGCGGCCATGGCACCGGCCTCTACAACGGTGCGAATGCTAACCGCGTGGGTGCCGCCTACCGCGCTGCGCGGTAACGAGCTTCCCCTCTTCTCTTCGATCCCCTCTTCCCTTTTTAGGAAAGGACGCGAAATGCGCAATCGTCAGCCCAAGGGGCGTGTCCTGGCGGTATTGACCGCCACTGCCTCTCTCGCCGTGATGGCGGGCGCCGGCTCATCCGCCTACGCCGACTCGGAGGCGGCGGCGCAGATCCCCTGCGCCAAGTACCTCCAGAAGAAGCACACTTATCGAACGGACCCCGCGGGCCCCTCCTTGCAGACCTACAGGACGGACAAGCTGGGCAGGCCGGCCAACGCCGGTATCCGGGTCGGGGGTGTCGATCGGGACCCGAAGCCCAGTGCGTGCGAGACCACCGTGGGTGAGTGGGGCGGTCCCGGGCACGTCGGCGCGCGGCTGATTCCGGCCGGCGTCAGAGGTGCGGGCCACCGCGCCAACGTCGTCCCGGTCACCAAGTCGGCCGACAGGATCCTGAAGTCCGTGGAGCGCAAGACCCTGCAGTGCAACACGAGCTACAAGATCGTCAACCTCGGGGTCGCCGCGTACTACAAGAAGAACGACAACGGAGTTGTTCCGTCCAGGTTCAGCCTCGTACTCGAGGTGAAGAACCGCAACATCGAATTCGGCAGGAACGTGTTCCTGCCGTTCGACAACAAGGAGTACACCAAGGCCGGCGAGCGAAAGCTGGTGGACTCCTTCGCGGACCAGGTGAAGGCGATGGGCTGCTAGTGTCCTGCGCCAGAGATCCGTCGGCAGAGGCGGGCGAGGGAGTCGAGGATCTCTTCGGCGGTCTTGGTCCAGATGAACGGTTTAGGGTCTTCGTTCCAGTCCTTGACCCAGGCGCGGATGTCGGCCTCGAGGGCTTGGATGTTCTTGTGTGCGCCGCGGCGGATCATCTGGTGCGCGAGGTAGCCGAACCACCGCTCGACCTGGTTGATCCAGGAGGAGCCGGTCGGGGTGAAGTGCAGCTCGAAGCGCGGGTGTCTCGCCAGCCAGGCCTTGATCGCTGGAGTCTTGTGGGTGCCGTAGTTGTCCACGATCAGGTGGACCTGCAGCTGTGCGGGCACCTCCTTGTCGATCCGGATCAGGAACTTCTTGAACTCCGCAGCCCGGTGCCGACGGTGCAGGGCGGTGATGACTTCACCGGTGGCGACGTCGAAGGCAGCGAAGAGGGTGGTCAGCCCGTTGCGCACGTAGTCATGGGTGCGCCGCTCGGGCATGCCCGGCATTATCGGCAGCACCGGCTGGGACCGGTCCAGGGCCTGGATCTGCGACTTCTCGTCCACCGAGAGCACCACCGCCCCCTCGGGCGGGTTGAAGTACAGGCCCACGACGTCGTAGACCTTCTCCACGAACAACGGGTCGGTCGACAACTTGAAGGTGTCCGCCAGATGCGGCTTGAGCTGGAACTGCCGCCAGATCCGGCCGACCGTGGACTTCGACAGGCCGCTGTGTTGCGCCATCGATTTCCGCGACCAGTGGGTGGCGTTCTTGGGCAGTTGTTCCAGCGTGGTGACCACGACGGCTTCCACCTGATCGACGCTGATGGTGGGCGGCCGGCCCGGTCGGGGCTCGTCGACCAGTCCGTCCAGCCGCTGGGTGAGGAAGCGCCGCCGCCACTTGCGGACCGTGTCCGCGGCCACCCGCAACTCGCGGGCGACCGCGACAATCGGCGGTACTTCCGGCCCCGCGCACGCCAGCACGATCCGCGCTCGCAGGGCCAGGGCCTGGGCCGATGTTGCCCGACGCGTCCACCGCTCCAACACCGCCCGCTCGTCATCAGACAGCAGCAACGGCTGCAGCTTCGGGCCCCGACGAGGAACTGACGCACCAGCAGTAGAAGTCACACACCAACTAACGATCAACTACTGGCGCAGGACACTAGCACGGCGGCCGTAGTCACACCCGGACGGCGAATCCGTCGGGGTACTCGACGGCGGAGCCGGCCTCCCAGGGGGTCGGCCCTCGCCGTCGCGGTACGCGGCGGGCGGTGTTGGCCCTGGTCGCCACCGGGCTGACCAACGACGAGATCGCCGAGCACCTCTTCATCACCCCCTTCACGGTCAAGACCGGCATCGCCTCCATCGGTCCCTCATAACGGGGGAGATGTGACCCCTACGGGGTCGGCGCCGCACGCAGGTCGTCGTCGCCTACTGCCTACCGCTCCCTGCGAAGGGCTGAGCGGCTCGCTCGTCTCTCCACTCGTCGGTCGGAGGGCATCGTAGAAACGTGATCCGGTGATTCAGTACGCGCACGTGCGGTCGATCGGCGGCCCGGGGCTGACGAGTCCGCTCTCGTAGGCGGTGGTGACGAGGTGGGCGCGGGAGGAAGCGCCGAGCTTCCGCAGGATCCGGTTCACGTGGGACTTGACCGTGAGAGGGCTGATGCCCAGCAGGCGTGCCAGCGTGCTGTTGTCGGGCTGGGTCGCGACCAGGGCGAGTACCTGCCGTTCCCTGCGGAGAGTTGATCGAGTGTAGGACTGGGAGGGGTGGCGGAGATCCTCGTGACCGTGGATGGCGAGGAGATGACCGTCCCGCCCCGGCTGATCAGGTCGAGAGCCACCACGAAGGCAGCGGCTTCCATCTGCTGGCCGAGGATGCCGGTGACGCCGACGCGCAGGAGCGAACCGGCCTTCTCGGCGGGTGTCTCACCGATGATGGCAAGCGTGGTCCGGGTTGCGGCTCGGCGCAGGGACGGCAGTGTCGTGGTCCGCGGGGAAGAAGCCATGGCCATGGCGTCGATGAGGAGTATGTCCGGCCTCAGGGAAGGCAGTTGGGCCAGAGCACTGGCGAGGTCGGGGATCTGCGCCTGAACGGTCAGGAGGGTGGAGTCCTCGATGACGCGCGCGTGGGCCCCGCGTAGGAGAGCAGGCCCGCCCGTCAGGAGTACCCGGTGCATCGTTCGTCCTTCGGGTCGCCTGGAGGAGTGGGGGTTCGGGCGGTGGCGGTCCGCTCCTGGGTGGGCTCACGATGCGGTCGGCGCCGCGAGCCCATCGGATGGACTCAGGGTCGGGCAGCATCCGGCCCAGCCAGGCCGGCAGCCACCAGGCGCCTCGCCCGGCGAGGGCGAGCACCGCGGGTACGAGCGTCATCCGGACGGCGAAGGCGTCGATGGCCACGCCGTTGTGACAGGCCCCACCGGATGGCCTGACCTGTGAGACCTCGCTGTGCAAGGCAGAGATCGCCGGCGCTGCCCCTCAGGACGAGCGAGCGACGCGATGTAGTGCCGCGCTCCTTCACCCGGGTCGTCGGAGAGCGCGTCTACGGCACCGTCGACGACGCCGAGCAGGGCGGCTCGGTCCGGATGCGGCAACCATGTCGCCACCGAGGCTCCTGCCGATCGGATCTGAGGAAGGAGCAGTCATGGGCCCCCGATGCCGTCCAGGCCATCGACCACAAGTGCGTCGCCACCGTGGGTGAGCCTCACGCTGAGCGCAACCGCGGGTGCGAGCTCGAAGACACCGGTCACGTCCTGGAGCGGGGCGAACGTGACGCAGGCGTCGACGCGGCGCCTCAGGAGTGCGTTCTCCGCCGCCGTTCACACCGAGAAGCGCGCCGGCTGGGCATGCGTCCGGCAGCTGTCAGCTCGCCGCTACGGACACCAGCTCCAGCCGACCGCCGGCCATGGCCACCACGGCGGACACGAAGGTCTGGAGGCAGGTGTGCTCGGCCTTCTCATCGGGATGAGAGAGGCGCTGCATCGTGAGCCCGTCGAACCCGGCGAGGAAGAACCGGGCGATCGTTTCCGCGGGCTGGGCCAGCTGCTGTCCGGTGGGCTCGGCCGCCTCGACCTGGGCGATCAGGTCCTGCGTGAGCTGCTCCATGACAGCGCGGTACAGCCCTTCCTTCGTGCCGAAGGTGTAGCGCACCGTGGCCTGAGCCACCCCCAGCTCAGCGGCGATGGCACGAGTGCTTCCGGCCGCGACTTCTTCCCTCGTCATGAAGGTGATCGCCGCTTTGATCAGCTGAGGACGGCGCTCGGCCGCGGGACCGTGAGCCATGACCGCATCGTAGCGACCAAGTCCTATGAACAAGTCGATCGAACAAATCAGGCGCTGTGCTGACGGAGGATGCTGCAGTGGCACGGCCGCTGAGGTCCTGTCTGTGGCCGCGTGGGTCAGTTCGCGCTGAACGGCGGGTGAATACGTTGCCTCCCACACCCGTGAAAAGCGGATGAACGAGGAGGCAGGCTCGTGAAGGAAAACCAGTTGGACACGTGTGTGATCGGGGCGGGACCCGCCGGACTGGCGGTCGCGCGGGCTCTGGCGGAGCGGAATCTGCCGTACACACATCTTGAGCGGCACACCGGGCCCGGCGGAATCTGGGACATCGAGAATCCCGGGAGCCCGATGTACGAGTCGGCCCATTTCATCTCCAGCAGGACCCTGTCGGGATTCGGCGGCTTCCCGATGCCTGGCCACTTCGCGGACTATCCGCCGCATCGGCAGATCCTGTCGTACCTGCGGTCCTTCGCCGATGCCTACGGGCTGACGGACCGGATCGAGTTCGGCGTCGAGGTCGCCGATGTCGAGAAGAACGCGGACGGCACCTGGACGGTCACCCGGGCCGACGGGCGGGCAAGCGTGCACGGACAGGTCATCGTGTGCACGGGCTCGCAGTGGCACCCCAACACCCCCGAACTCCCCGGGGAGTTCAGCGGAGAGGTCCGGCACACCGTCGGTTACCGCAGCGCGGAGGAGCTGCGCGGAAAGCGGGTTCTGGTCGTGGGGGCGGGGAACTCCGGGTGCGACATCGCGTGCGACGCGGCCCGGACGGCGGACCACGCGGTGATCAGCATGCGGCGCGGGTACTGGTTCATCCCCAAGCACCTGTTCGGCCGGCCGGTGGACACTATCGCCAACAGCGGGCCGCATCTGCCGATGTGGCTGGCCCAGCGGGTCTTCGGCGCTCTCCTGCGGGTCATCAACGGCGATCCGACGCGCCTGGGGCTGCCGAAGCCGGACCACAAGCTGTTCGAGACCCACCCGGCCATCAACTCGATGCTGATCCACCACCTCCAGCACGGCGACATCACCGCCAAGCCCGGGATCGCCCGCACCGAGGGCAGGACCGTGCACTTCACCGACGGCACGAGCGACGACTTCGATCTCATCCTGCTGGCCACGGGCTACGTCCACAAAGTGCCGGTAGCGCAGCAGTACTTCGGCGACGAGCAGCATCCCGACCTCTACCTGTCATCGTTCTCGCGCGAGCACCAGGGCCTGTTCGGCATCGGCTTCATCGAGACCAACTCCGGCGCGTACCAGCTCTTCGACACCCAGGCGCAGTTGATCGCCGGGTACATCCACGACGCGCGGCACCGGCTGCCGAACGCCGAGCGGTTCACCCGGAGGATCCGTGTCGACCGCCCGGACCTGACCGGCGGGCTGAAGTTCGTCGAGTCGCCCCGCCACACCGGTTACGTCGACAGCGCGGCCTTCGTGAAGTACCTGGGCAAGGTCGCGAGGGAGATGGGCTGGCGCACCGAGGGTCAGCCGCCGCCGGTACGGTCCCTGCGACGCGCGGAGGCCGCGGCATGAGCAGGTTCGACTTCACCGACAAGGTCATGCTGGTGACCGGCGGCGCGGGCGGTATCGGTAGTGCGCTGTGCCACCGCTTCGCCTCCGGCGGCGCCCGCTGCGTCGTCGTCGACATCGATCAGGCCCGGGCCGGGAAGGTCGCCGCCGACCTGCCCGGTGCCGGGCACACGGGCATCGGCTGCGATCTGATGGACCGCGCCCAGGTCGAGCGCCTCTTCGAGCTGGTCGCCGATGCCTACGGCCGCCTCGACGTCCTCGTCAACAACGTCGGTATGACCAGCGCGGAACGCTTCGACGTGCGGAGCGTCGAGAGCATAGAGCGGGAGATCACTCTCAATCTGACGTCCCCGCTGATTGCCACCAGGATCGCCATTCCCCTGCTTCTGGCTTCCCGGGACGCTCGGGTGGTCACCACCGTCTCCCTCGGCGGGATCTTCCCCCTGGGGGAGACCCCGATCTACACGGCTTCCAAGTTCGGGCTGCGCGGCGCGATGCTCGCGATCGGCCTCGATCTGCGGAGCAAGGGAATCCAGGCCGGCTCGGTGCTGCCGTCGGCGACCGACACCCGGATGCTGCGTCAGGAGGCCGTGGACGGCGGCAACTCCATGCAGTTCCAGGACCGGCCTCAACGGCCCGCCGACGTCGTTGCGGCCGTGGTGAGCCTGCTGGACAAGCCCCGCCTGGAGGCCTATCCCCGGACCGGTGAATCGCGTCTGGTGCGGTTCGCGATGCTCGCACCGAACCTGCTGCCCATGATCTTCCCGCTGTTCCGCAAGCGCGGGGATCGCGGCATGGCCCGCTATCTGGAAGAACTTCGCCGACGCGGACTGGCCCGCCAGACCGACGGCCACTGGGAGCTGGTGGAGGAAGCATGACCACGTACGAGACGCTGCGTGTCGTCAACCCCGCCACCGGGGAGCCAATCACCACCCTGCCCGCCACGAGTGCCGACGACATAGCCAAGGCCGCCGAGCGGGCCCGGCAGGTCTTCACCGCCGGAGTGTGGTCGCGGCTGCCGGTCCGGGAGCGCGCCGCGGTGCTGCTGCGGCTGGCCGACCTGATGGAACGCGACGCCGAGATCCTCGCCCGGCTGGACAGCGAGGACGCGGGCAAGCCGATCACGGAGTGCCGTACGGGCGACGTACCGGGCGCGATCGAGTCGATCCGCTGGTTCGCCGAGGCGGCCGACAAGGTCTTCGGCCGGATCGCGCCGAGCGGGCCCCACGGGCTGGGCCTCATGAGCCGCGAACCGATCGGGGTGGTCGCGGCGATCCTGCCGTGGAACTACCCGCTGGCCATGACCGCCTGGAAGGTCGGACCCGCCCTGGCCGCGGGCAACTGTCTGCTGGTCAAGCCGGCCGAGGCAACCCCGCGCTCGGCCCTGCACCTGGCCACGCTCGCCGCCGAGGCCAGCCTGCCCGACGGGGTGCTCACCGTCCTGCCCGGGTACGGTTCCGAAGCCGGGGTGGCCCTCGCCCGTGACCCCCTCGTGGGGGCGCTCTCCTTCACCGGGTCCACCGCGACCGGCCGCCGCGTCCTCACGGCAGCCGCCGAGAGCAACTTCAAGCGCGTCTCGCTGGAGATGGGCGGCAAGAGCCCCCAGGTGCTGATGGCCGACGCGCTCGCCTACGGGGACGAGCTGATCGACAACATGATCGAGGCCGCGTTCCTGACGACGGGGCAGAACTGCACGGCCGGCTCCCGCGTCCTGGTCCACCGCAGTATCGCCGAGGAGGTCCTGGAGCGGTTCACGGCCGCGGCCAAGGAACTCGTCATCGGTGACCCGTCCGAGTCGCGCACGCAGGTGGGGCCGCTCATCGACCGTGCCGCCTTCGACCGGGTCGCGGGAGCCGTGGAGGCCGCCCGAGCCGGCGGAGCCAAGGTCCACACCGGGGGACTGCCCCACGGTCTGCCTCCACACGGCGCCTACTACCCGCCCACCGTGATCGCCCGCGCCCCCGACGGCAGCGACGTCCTCACCAAGGAGCTGTTCGGGCCCGTCGTCACCGTCCAGGCCTTCGCCTCGGAGGAAGAGGCGGTGCGGATGGCCAACGCCACCGAGTACGGGCTCGCCGCCTCGGTCTGGACCCGCGACCTCGACAGCGCGCTGCGGCTGGCACGCGGCATCGAGGCCGGAGTGATCTCCGTGAACGCCTACAGCGAGGGCGACATCACCACGCCCTTCGGCGGCTGGAAGCAGTCCGGATTCGGCGGCGTGGAGAAGTCCACCAACGCCTTCGACCAGTGGACCCGGGAGAAGACGGTCTGGATCCGCACACACTGACCTCGGGCCTGGGCCCTGTCCTAGGAGCGATCCGTACGCATCCGCTCTCGCAGGTGGACCGGGGAGGTACCGTGCCAGCGGCGTACCGCACGGCGCAGCGCGCGCTCGTCGGAGAATCCTGCCCGGCGGGCGATGTCACGCAGCGTCAGTTCCCGCCGGAGCAGCAGCTGTTCGACGCGTTCCCGGCGTACTCCCTCGACGAGAGCCTCGTACGTCGTGCCGCAGTCGGCCAGTCGGCGGCGCAGCGTCCGTTCGCTCGTCGCGTGCCGCCGTGCCTGTTCAGCGAAGGAGGGGATCACCGGCAGGCTCTGCGCGACGGAGATCTCCAGAACCTCCAGTAGGTCCTGCTGGTCGCGGCGGGAAGCCATCTGCGCGTCGAGCATCTCCAGTGCCGATGCGTAGGCCACCGGATCCCGGCCGGGCATCCGGGTACGAGCCCACGTGGCGTCGATGAGCATCCGGTTCGTGGCGGCGCCGAATCGGACCGGACAGCGGAACAGGACGCCGTACAGGTCGAGTTGGCGCGGTGGCGGAAAGGAGAACTCCACTGCCCGTGGCGCGAATGCCGGGTCGACGGCCAGCCGCGACAGGGCGACCACGGAGGCGAACGCCTCCTCGCTCAGGAAGGACGCCACGGCCGGGTCCATGGCGGGATCGGGGAGGTCGGCACGCAGCACGAAGGCGTCGTCCTGCTCGCTCGTGGCGGCCGACCACACGACCATCGCCCCGGACAGGTTCTGGTACTTCACTCCCGTCTCGATGGCGTGTCGCAGCGTGTCATCGGCCATCAGGGCGAAGCCGAGCAGGCCCCACGCGGTCAGGTGCTGTGCCGCTCCGACCTTCAGCCCCAGGCGCTCGTCCCGGGTGAGCTCGAGAGCACGCCGGATCACCGCGCTGCCCTGCCGGTACGACACCCTAAGTGCGGCGGAGCGCATGACCGTCTCGTCCAGCCCGACCTGCTTCAGCAGGGGCCGCAGATCGATGCCGCGCTCGTCGGCGACCGTGACGAGACAGCGCAGGATGTTCGGCTGGATCGTCGCCGATGTGCTGCGGCTGGTCCCCGGAGGGTTCTCCGGGTCGGGGGCAAGGGACATCGCACTCACCTTCTCCTCGGCGACCACTGTAGGCAGCCGGGCATCACCGGTCGCGGGCCTGGCCCCCCAAGTCCCCTGTACGGCCCCTGGCGTCCGTGTGCCCGCCGCCGCGGCGTTCCATCGCCGCCAGGTATCTCTCGGTCAGTCCGAGGCCCCGCAATGGCGCGTCAGTCAGGCCTCGGCGGGACGATGAGCCGGAACGCGGCGTCGTTTATCGCACCGCGCCGGGGTTCGTCCACAGACGCCTGGGCGGCGACGAGTGGAGTCCGCCGCAGGCCCAGGGAAGCCGTTCAGTCCCGGTAGTCGGGAGCGACGCGGTCCAGGAGCCGGAGTAGGGCCGCCCATGCCAGGTCGTAGGCGCCGTCGTCGGTGAAGTCGGCAGCGACGTCCTCGCCTGCCAGCTGACGGGCGGTGTACTCACACACGTCCGCGGGCGGCAGCGCCAGCGGGCCGCCGCCGGCCTGTGCGGTGGTCTGGATCTCGCACGCCTTGTCCAGGTAGTACATGCGCAGGAAGGCCTGGGCGGCGGTGGTGCCGACGGTGAGCAGGCCGTGGTTGCGCAGGATCATCACGGGACGGTTCCCGAGGTCGGCGACGAGGCGTTTCTGTTCGGCGAGGTTGAGGGCGACGCCTTCGTAGTCGTGGTAGGCGACCCGGTCGTAGAACTCCATCGCTATCTGGTTGACGGGCAGCAGGCCGCCGCTCTGGGCGGCGACCGCGCACCCGGCCCTGGTGTGGGTGTGCAGTACGCACCGGGCGTCGTCGCGGGCCGCGTGGATCGCGCTGTGGATGACGAAGCCGGCCGGGTTGACCCGGTGCGGGGTGTCCTCGACGGGCTTCCCGTCCAGGCCGACCTTCACCAGGGATGATGCGGTGATCTCCTCGAAGAGCAGGCCGTACGGGTTGATCAGGAAGTGGTGTTCCGGTCCCGGCAGTCGCAGCGAGATGTGGGTGAAGATCAGGTCGGTCATCCGGAAGTGCGCCACCAGGCGGTAGACGGCGGCCAGTTGGCGCCGCAGTTCCGGTTCGCTCATGTCGGTTGCCTCGGTCATGTCAGTGTCCGTCCTGGTGGAGCGCGGTGGCGATGAGCTGCTGGAATCGCGCGGTGACCTGGTCCCAGTGCGGCACCAGGTGGTTGCGGTCGGCCGCGGGGGAGTGGCGGCCCTGCTGGAGTGCGCGCAGTACCGGCAGGTCCTGGTCGTTGACCTCGAAGAGCACCTCGCAGAGGCCCTTGCGGGCGGTGTCGTACACGTCCGCCGCGGCCTCGGGCGCCACGAACACCGCCATGTGCTCGGCCGTGCGGTCCGGCGCGACCGGTTCCAGGGCGATCACCTGGAAGAAGTCGGCCTCCAGGAACAGCAGCGCGTTCGGGAACACGCAGAAGATGTCCTGCCGGTCGCGCAGTTCGCCCGGCAGTTTCCCGAGCAGCGGCAGCGCGACCGTGCCCGAGCCGCCCGCCGCGGTCTGACCGGAGGCCTTCGCGGCGGCGCCGCGCGGGTAGTAGCCGCCGACGATCCCGGGCGACAATGCCAGGTCCTCGATGTCCAGGAGGGTGGCCGCGGGGCCGACCTGCGGGTGCACGAAGGGCAGGTGGTAGAAGTCGAGGAAGTTCTCCACGACCAGTTTCCAGTTGGCGTCGATGTCGTACGCGCGCTCCTCGGCGAGATGCAGCGCGCTCAGGTCGTACGGCGCCCAGCGCGTGGCGAGCGGTGCCAGCGTTTCCTCCAGGGAGACGGTCCCGGTCGGCTCGCCGAGGTGCACGAAGATCATCCCGGCCCACTCGCTGTGCGCGACGGGCAGCAGCCCCAGCTGTGCGCGGACGTCGTCGTCCGGCCCCGAACCCTTCGTGCGGTCCCAGTACGGGGTGCCGCAGAGTGAGCCGTCGAGGTTGTACGTCCAGAAGTGGTACGGGCACCGCAGCCTGCCCCGGGTGCTCGGCTGTTCGCTGAGCACGATCCCGCGGTGCCGGCACAGGTTGTGGAACACCCGCAGGGTGCCTTCGCGGTCCCGGACCAGGAGCAGGGGTCGGCCCGCGACGGTGACCGGCCGCGAACTGCCGGGCTTCGCCAGCCAGTGGGCGAACCCGGCCCACACCCAGCTGTCCTCGAAGATCACCCGTCGTTCGGCGTCGAAGACCTCCCCGCCGGTGTAGGAATCGGCCGGGAGGATGCTGCGGCCGACGGGGCGTCCGTCGAGCGGACCCGTCGGGTTCCTGACGGTCATGGGGTCTCCTGTCCTTGACCTTGTCCCTGTTCCTGCTGTGCTGTCGCGAACAATTCCTCGGCCCATGTCTTGAGCAGCAGCGACTCCCGCCACCGGTCCGACAGTTCGGTGCCGTCCGCGCCCGTGATGGCGTACGGGGTCGTCCCAAGCTCGCACAGGAAGACCAGGTCGGCGTCGGCGTCGGCGTCGTCGGGCAGGCTCCGGTGCCAGCAGCGCA
Source organism: Streptomyces sp. NBC_00457 (assembly GCF_036014015.1). Taxonomy (NCBI): domain Bacteria; kingdom Bacillati; phylum Actinomycetota; class Actinomycetes; order Kitasatosporales; family Streptomycetaceae; genus Streptomyces; species Streptomyces sp. NBC_00457. Next base: position 7,399,423 of record NZ_CP107905.1, read on the forward strand.
TCGCATCGCCCCACCACCCGCGGAACCGGTCCACCTGCGCCCGGTGCTGGGCGAACTCCAGTGGCACCTGGACCTGTTCACGGGTGGCGACCCGGCCCTGGAGCGAGGAGCCGTGGGCCAGCAGACGGCCGATCATGTCCGTCACCCGGTCGTCCGGGAGATCCGGCAGCTCATTCCCGACCACGTAATGGGACAGGTCCAGGGAGAGTGGTACGTCCGGCAGTTCCCGTACCAGCCGGTCGGTGAAGGCGAGGTCGTCGGTGAGCGTGTAGCGGTGCGTCTCCAGATGGAAGGCGAAGCCGGCCGCCTCTGTCTCCTCGCGCCAGGCGCGCACCAGGCCGGCCGCCTCAGCGGGGTCGTCCGGGAAGAACTGGCCGCATACGACGACGAGTTCGGCGCCGACCGTCTGCGCGTACTCCAGGCTGGTGGCGAGCGGTGTGCGCTCGTTGACGAAGGCCGTGACGAGGGAGCGCAGGCGGAACGTCCGGAGCAGCGGGGCCACGTCGGCGGCGAGCGGCGCCTCGCGGGCGTGCAGGTCGAGCCCCACTCCGGAGAATCCGGCCTCGGCGATCCGCGTGACGCGCTCGTCCAGGGACCAGGCGCGGGCGCCGCGCCAGGGCAGGCCCTCCATCGCCCACAGGGACTGGAACACGGACAGCGTACGACGGCTCATGCGGCGATCTTCGATGCCCGGTCGGCCGGCGGATCACTGAGCGTGCGCGCGCCCGGGCCCCGGTAGCGAAGGCCGACCGAGTCCCCCGCCGCCGGTATCGGTCCACCGGCCGGCACGGACACCACCAGCGGCTTCGGGCACCCGGTCACGGTCACCGTGACCCGCGTGCGCGGCCCCTGGAACACCACCTGCTCGACCATGCCGGGAGTGGCAGCGGCCCCTTCCCCGAGGGCGAGGGCGAGATCCTCCGGCCGGATCACCGTGGACCCGTCCGGCGCGCCCTCGACGGGCAGCCCGAGGGCCTCGACACGTCCCGCGTGCACCGGCAGCAGGTTGGCCTCGCCGAGGAACTGTGCCACGAACGGCGTCGCCGGACGGTGGTAGACCTCCTCGGGGGTACCGATCTGCTCGATGCGGCCGCCGTTCATGACGGCGACGAGGTCGGACAGGGACAGGGCCTCGGTCTGGTCGTGCGTGACCGCGACCGTGGTGGTGCCCGTCTCCCGCTGGATACGGCCCAGTTCGTACTGCATCGCCTCCCGCAGCTGCTTGTCGAGCGCCGCCAGGGGCTCGTCGAGCAGCAGCAGCGCCGGCTCGTACACCAGGGCGCGGGCGAGCGCGACCCGCTGCTGCTGCCCGCCGCTGAGCGACTGCACCCGTCGGCCACCGGCCTGAGGGAGGTGGACGAGCGCCAGCGCCCGGTCCACCCGCGCACGCCGCTGAGATGCGGGCAACTTCCTTGCCAGGAGCGGGAATTCGATGTTCTGGGCGACGGTGCGGTGCGGGAAGAGGGCGTAGTTCTGGAACACCATGCCGATGTCGCGTTTCTCGGGCGGTACGCCGGTCAGCGGCTGCCCGCCGAGCAGGACCCGGCCCGAGGTGGCCTCGGTGAATCCGGCCAGTACGTTCAGGGTGGTCGTCTTTCCGCTGCCGCTCGGCCCCAGGAGGGTGACGAACGAACCGGCGGGTACGGCCAGACTCACGTCCCGCAGGATGGGGGAGCCGCCCAGGCTCACATTCAGGGCGTCGATCTCGACGGACACACTCATGACGTCCTCCTCTTCAGGATCCTGGTGACGAATACGGGGGCGGGGCGAGGGCGGGCGAGGAGAACGGCGAGCCCGAGCAGCGCCACCGCCATCCCCATCACCAGCGTGCTGACCGCCGCGATGGCGGGCGAGGCCTGCTGGCCGGCGTCCAGCCACAGCAGGGTCGGCAGGGTCTCCTCGCCGGGCGGCGCCAGGTAGTACGACAGGACGGACTCGTCGAAGCACAGCCCGAACGCGAGGATCGCGGACCCGGCGATACTCCGTGCCACCAGCGGGAGTTCGACCCGCCGGAGCACCGACACCCAGCCGTGCCCGAGACCGCGCGCGGCCCGCGACAGTGCCGGGTCGACCTTGCTGAGCCCCGCCGCCACCGACACGTACACCAGCGGCGCGGCGAGCGTGGCCTGGCCCAGGATCAGGGTGCGGATGCCGGCGCTGCCGCCGAGGTCGTCGACCGCCAGGTACAGGCCGAGCGCGAGGACCAGCGGCGGCACCACCATCGGCGCGAGCAGCACGGTGCGCAGCAGCCGGGTGGCGCGCCGGGTCCGGGGCAAGGCCAGGGCCGCGCCCGTGCCGGCCAGGACGGCGAGCACGGTCGCGACGGTGGCCGTGTACACGGACTGCCCGAACGCCGCCTGCCAGTCGGGGTCGGTGAACACCTCGGTCAGCCAGCGCAGCGAGAACCCCGTCGGGGGGAAGGTCAGATAGCGGTCCGCACTGAACGCGATCGGCACGATCGCGAGCAGCGGTGTCAGCAGGAAGAGGGCGACCAGCACCCCTGCCGCGGCGGCCCAGGGCCCCAGGCGGCGGAAGGAGAGGCGCAGTTCGGCGCTCACGTCGTCCATCAGATCCGCTCCCACTGCTCGCCGATCCGCAGAAACCGGTCGGCGACCAGATACAGCCCGAGCGTCGCCACCAGGAGCACGACGCCCATGGCCGCAGCCCCGCCCAGGTTCTGCATCCGCCCGAACTCGGTGCCGAGCACGGTCGCCGTCACCTGGCTGCCCGGACCACCCAGGAACGCCGGGGTGACGTAGAAGCCGAGCGACATCACGAACACGATCACCGCCCCGGCCGCCGCCCCCGGCCTCAGCGCCGGAAGGACCACCGTGCGCAGCACCAGCCACTCACCTGCCCCCAGGCTCCGGGCCGCCCGCACCTGCGCCGGGTCGAGGGACCGCAGGGAGGCGTACACCGGCAGCACCACGTACGGCAGCATGATGTGGACCATCGCCGGGACCAGGCCGGGCATCGTCTGGTACAGGCCGAGTCCGCCCTCGGGAAGTCCGAGCGATTCGGCCAGCGCGTCCAGCGCGCCCTGCGGCTGCAGCACCAGGACCCAGCCGTACGTCCGCACGAGCAGGGAGATCCAGAAGGTCAGGAACAGCACCCCGAACAGGACCCGGCCGAGCGCCTTGCGGGACATGCCGAGCGCGAGCGCGTAGAGCACGCCGAGCACGGCCGTGCACGCCGTGACCAGCGTCGCGAGCCACAGCGTGCGCCACGCGGCGCGCAGGAACAGCTCGCTGCGGAACGGCTCGGCGAACATCTCCACCGGACCGTGGTCCGCACTGCCCGCCACCACCACCGCGACCAGCGGCCCGGCGAGTCCGAACAGGAGCAGGGCCAGCGGCGGCAGGAACAGCCAGCGCGCCCCGCTGCGCGAACCGTGCGTCCTGACCTTGCTGTGCGCCTTCGCCGGATCGGTCAGGAGGGTGGCCGTCATGCGCCCACCCACGAGGTGAACTTCTCCACGTACGTCGCATCCGTTGTGCCGAGGTAGTCGACGTCCACGGAGAGTTGTTTGGCGACGTTGTCGGGCGCGCTGGGCGTGAGCGCCAGTTCCTTGTCGCTCAGCAGGTCGAGAGCCTTGGAGACGGTGGGGCCGAGATAGATCTTCTTCGCTATCAGGGCCTGTTGCTCGGGTGTCGACATGTAGTCGAGGAGGGCGTTCACCGCATCGGCGTTCTGCGGCTTCTGCGGCATCGTGAACGCGCTCCAGGGGTAGAGCATCGCGTCCTGGAAGGTGAAGTCGGCCGGCTTGCCGTCGTTCTTGAGCTGGATCATGCGTGCACTGGACGTGGCGATCATCGAGGCGCTGCCCTGAGCCATGTACTGCTGACCCTGGGCGTAGGTGTCGTAGAAGATCATGTGCGACTTGAGCTCGTCGAGCTTGGCGGTCGCGCGGTCGAAATCGAGCGGATAGATCTTGTCCTTGGGTACACCGTCCGCCAGCAGGGCCAGCTCCATCGCCCCCATGTAGAGGGACTTGGGGAAGGCGCGCTTGCCCGGGAACTTCTTGGTGTCGAAGAAGTCGGCCCAGCCGGTGGGCGTCGCGTCGAGCTCGGTGGACCAGCCCATCACCTGGCTCCAGGCGTAGCCGCCCGCGCAGTAGTCCTGGTACGCCTTCGGTACGAGGTCGCAGCGGCGCACCCAGTCGGCCAGCCTGCCCGGCGCCGTGCCGGCCTCGATCAGCCCGGCGACCGAGTAGCCGTCGAAGTCGATGAGATCCCAGGCCGGGCTCGAACTCTCCAGCATGGACAGGAACTTGCCGTAGTCCCACGCGGCCTGCACGACCCTGGCCCCGGAGACCTCGCTGTACGGGTCGAAGCACTGCTCCTGGCGTATGTCGTACGTCTCGCCGCCGAACCCGGCGACGACCACCTGACGGGATCTGATCCGTGGCCACTTGGCATCCACGTCGGCCGGTGCGGTGGCCGAACCCGCCTTGTCACCCCCGCTGCCGGTGTCGCTGTCGGAGCCGCAGGCGGAGAGCAGCGCGGGCCCGGCGAGGGCGCCGCCGGTGGCCCACAGGGCCCGGGTGAGGAACCGGCGCCGCGACGCCGAGTTGAGGGGAGGGTGGGGCATTGGAGCCTCCTGCGAAGTGGCCGTGAAACCGAGAGGGGGCGAACGAAGTGGAAGTAGACTAGGTCGCGTACTTCCGAAGTTGTGGCACAGAAATAAATCAGCCGCAGATTCTTACGTGGCTGAAACATGGGGCCTGGAATCGTGGAGACCACAGGCCGTGCCCACGACAGCGCCCGCGGCCCGCACCGCCGCACCGTCGCACCGTCGCACCAGCAAGAGGAGCCCATGCCGCAGATCGCCCTTGACGCCGCCGACCACGCGCTGATCGCCGAGGTCCGCCGCGACGGACGCGTCACCTACGAGGCGCTCTCCCTGGTACTCGGCATGTCCCGGCCCGCCGCCCGGGCGCGGCTGCGGCGCCTTCTGGACGCGGGCGTGGTACGCGTCGTCGGCGTCGCGCACCCGTCCGTCTTCGGCCGCACGGCCTACGCCCACGTGACCGTCGACGTCGCCGGCCCGGTCCTGCCGGTCGCCGAGCAGGTGTGCGCCATGGACGACGCCGTGTACGTCTCGGTCGTCGCCGGGCACTTCCCCTTGGTCGCCGAGGTGCGCAGCGCCGACCAGGAGGCCCTGGCAGCCGCGGTGCGCCGGATCGCCGCGCTGCCCGGCGTGCGCGACATCCGCACCGCCGTGTACACCGCGATCGTGCAGCACTCCCACTTCCCGCCGGGTCCGTCCAAGGTGGCAGCCCTCGACGCCGTCGACCTCGCCCTGGTGGAAAACCTCCAGCGCGACGGACGCACCCCCTTCGCGGAGCTCGCTGCCGCCGTCTCCCTGTCCACCAGTGCCGCCCGAACCCGGGTGCTACGTCTGCTCGACTCCGGCGCCGTCCACATCGGCGCCCGGGTCCGCCCCGATGCCCTGGGCGCGACCAGGCTCAGCGGCTTCCAGCTCACCCTCGACGGCAACCACGCGGCCGACGCCCTCAAAACCATCGGCGACCTGACCGAGGTGGAATACCTCGCCCACACCATCGGCCGCTGCGACGCCATCGGCACCGCCGCGAGCCACTCCGCCGAGGGCGAACTGACCTTCCTGGAGACACTTCGCGCGGTGCCGGGCATCCGCTCGGTGGAGTCCTGGACCCATCTGCGCCTGATGAAGGAGGACTACGCGCCACCGAAGTCCGACTGACGGCCGTGGCCGGGCCGCGGGGCCGAGCCGGACTGGAGCATGTACGGCCCTCCGCGATGCCCCTGGGACGGTGGCCGGCGGACGACGAATGAGTTCCGGGGGTTCCGCCGCACCCGTCGGCCCAGCTCGCCAGGGCTTCTTCCGACAGTCGGGGAGCCTGGCTCTGTTCGGCACGGGCCTTCATGGGCCTGCTCCTGGGCGGTGGCAGCTCCAATGTTGGCGATGTATCTTGATGACATACATCGTGGATGCTGGAGGTGCTCGATGTCCGTCACACAGATTGATCTCGATGACGAGGCGCTCGCTGAGGCTATGCGGCTGATGGGCGTCACGACGAAGAAGGAAACGGTCAACGCGGCCCTGCGGGACTACGTGGCACGGATCAAGCGCCTCGAGGCCGCCGAGAAGCTCGCCGCGCGCGGTGCGCGTGGTGAGTTCGAGCAGGCCGCGGCGGCGCATGACGCAGGTAAGCGTGCCCGACGCGAGGCCTTCGAGTGATCAGATACCTGCTCGACACCTCCGCCCTGTGGCACCTGTTCCGCACCCCCGGAGCTCTGGCGCCCTGGGAGGGACACATCGCCGCCGGGGTGTTCCACCTCTGCGAGCCGACACGCGCCGAATTTCTCTACTCGGCAACCAGTCCGACTCACCGGGACGAGCTCGCGGAGGAGCTGGACGCACTCTGCCTGCTGTCTCCCGTTCCGAAGAATGCCTGGCGTTGGGTCGATACCGCCCAGTACAAGCTGACACAACAGGGTCAGCATCGTGCGGCAGGAGCGATCGACCTGTTGGTGTGTGCGACCGCGGTCCACCACGGGCACACCGTCCTCCATGTGGACAACGACTTCGCGACGGTCGCCGGAGTGCTCAAGGAACTTCAGCAGCGAGACGTACGAGCCTGATCACCAGGACCGCCTCCACAAGGTCGGTCTGTTGGCCCCTTCGTGGTCGAAGCCCAGCCGATCGACGGCGTATTGCGCGGGCTTTCAAGGAGCGTCAGGGGCCGTTGAGGGGCCACAAGGACAGCAACACATCGACAAGCACCACACAGGACTGACCCTGATCAGCGCGTCTGACCTGGGAAAACATCAAGGAGGCAAGGCGCTCGAAGAACTGCCGGAGTTGACTCCGTAAAGGGCGTCGAGGCCTGGTGGAACGAGACCGCGGGCCGCGAGCAGCGGCGGAACCTGGTACAACTCACCGTGCGCGTCTGGTAGTTGGGTCGCTCAGTCCTCAATTGGCCTACGCTGTGGGCGTGACAAGCGAACGTGCTCATGACGATGCGTCGCAGCGCATCAGAGGAGTCGGCAGCCGACACGGTGTCGGCGGTCGGGTCAGGAAGAGCAGCTGGGGGGCGTTCACCCTGTTCCTGGCTGCGTTCGCGGTTTTCGAGAGCGTCAAGTACGGGTTGCCGACCACGGCTGCGGCGCTGGTGTTCTTCGCTCTGCCCGACCTGGCTCGGCTGGCTGGGATCCGCCCGCCGGGACCCCTCCACCAAGCGGTACACCGCGTGTGGATTCCGCTGGTGGTACTGATCGGCTACGCGTTCGGGCCGATCGTCTGGCCACCGCTGTTCACCGCCGGCCTCGGCTGGCTCACGCGCATCGCCCTTGAGCGGTCTTTCGGACGAGGACTTTCCGCCGGCGCGTGATCCCAGCCAGGTCGCGTTGTCGTCCAGGCCGCGGCGCCCGGTGCGTAGGCACAACGCAGAGACGACACGACACGACACCCCGTCCCTCCCGCCGAAACGCCGCCCCTACACCTGACCAGCGCAAACACACCCGTCACTCTCGAAAGGACGACGGCTTCCGAGGTGTCACGGCGGACGTCCGGGTCGCCGTCGTTATCGCGGCTGTGCGGCGGGAACCCGGTTTCCCGGGTAGCCACACCGAAGGAGTGAGCCATATGCCCGGACGACAGGAGATGCCGTCGACCCTGGAACGGTCCGCCGAGGACGCGCAGCGCACGTGGATCAAGGCGCACGACTCCGCCGTCGAGCAGTACGGCGAGGGTGAGCGGGCGCACCGGGTGGCGTACGGCGCGCTGAAGCACAAGTACGAGAAGGTAGGCGACCACTGGCAGCGCAAAGAGGGCGGCCGCAAGGGGCCCTCGGACCCTCAGTCCGGCCGGCCCCGCGGACGGGGAGGCCGCAGCGGCGAGGGCGTCGACGAGAAGGCCTCCAAGCAGCACCTGTACGACATCGCTCGAGACCTGGACATCGAAGGCCGGTCACGGATGTCGAAGGAGGAGCTGCTCGACGCTATCCGCAAGGCCAACCGCTCCAAGACGCGCGCAGCCCGTTCACGCTGATCTGAAGAGGGATGGAGGGAGCATTCGCATGAAGGCCGTGGTGTGGCACGGACTCGGCGACATACGCCTGGACGACGTGCCGGAACCGACGATCAAGGATCCGTACGACGCGATCGTACGCATCACCACCTCCGCCATCTGCGGCACCGACCTGCATTTCGTCCGCGGCACCATGCCGGGCCTGCAGGAGGGCCGGATCCTGGGCCACGAGGCTGTCGGTGTGGTGGAAGAGGTCGGTTCCGGTGTGCGCAACCTCCGCCCCGGTGACCGGGTGGTGGTGCCGTCCACGGTGGCGTGCGGGACATGCAGTTACTGCCGTGCGGGGTATTACGCGCAGTGCGACAACGCCAATCCCCAAGGGCGGCTGGCGGGCACCACGTTCTTCGGCGGACCGGAGGCCGCAGGCGGCCTGGACGGGCTGCAGGCCGAATACGCCCGCGTTCCCTTCGCGCATGTCGGACTGGTTCCGCTGCCTGACACCGTCGACGACGCCCAGGCGATCCTGCTCTCCGACATCTACCCCACCGCATGGTTCGGCGCCCGGCTGGCCGAGATCGGCGACGGCGACACCGTGGCCGTCATGGGAGCCGGTCCCGTCGGGCAGGCCGCCATCGCCTGTGCCCGCCTCCAGGGCGCCGGGCGGATCATCCTCGTCGACGGCGTGGCCGACCGGCTGGAGGTGGCGCGCAGCCAGCACGCCGAGACCGTCGACTTCAACACCGAGGATCCGGTCGAGGCGGTGCGGGAGCTGACCGGCGGTATCGGTGTCGACCGCGTGATCGAGGCCGTAGGCGTGGACGCGGAGCGGCCGCGGCGCGGGCCGGCCGCGGAGGCGCTGCGCGAGCAGGCCGAGCAGTTCGATCACGAGCGCGCGGAGGCGGCCCCTCAGCAGAACCCGGACAAGAACCCGGACAAGAATCCGGACAAGAATCCGGACGGGGACCCCTGGGTGCCGGGTGACGCGCCGTCGCTGGCGGCCCGGTGGTCGGTGCAGATGGTGGCCAAGGCGGGCACCATCGGCACGGTCGGCGTCTATCCGCCGCAGGTCCAGCACTATCCGTTCGGTGAGGCGTTCATGAAGAACCTCACCCTCAAGTCCGGCAACTGCAACCACCGCCGCTACGTGCCGACGCTCGTCTCACTCGTCGCGGACGGGCGCCTCGACCCCACGCCTCTGGTCACTCGCTGGGGCGACACCCAGGACGCGGTCGAGGCGTACCGCCGATTCGACCGGCGGGAAGCGGGCTGGACGAAGGTGGCCCTCGGAGTCTCGGACCAGGGGTCGGTCGCCCCGGGCCTCGGCGAGGCCGCCGGCACCGGAGCGGCCACGACCGCCGGATCGCCGGGACCGTCCGCGGAGGCAATGGCACACCAAGTCCGAAGGCACACCAAGCACTGAGAGGGCCGCGATCATGCGCTTCCGCGATCGTCGCCACGCCGGCCGGGAACTCGCGGTCCGGCTCATGGAGTGGGCAGCCGAGGTCGAGCTGGTCGACCCCGTCGTACTGGCGCTGCCGCGCGGCGGCGTTCCGGTGGCGGCCGAGGTGGCCCGAGCCCTCGAGGCACCGCTGGATGTGCTGGTCGTGCGGAAGATCGGCGTCCCGGGTCACCCGGAGACCGGCATCGGCGCGATCGCGGGTGACGATCCTCCACTGTTCGACCGGCGCTCACTGGAGATGCTCGGCCTGACCGAGGACCGGCTCGCCCCGGACGTAGCCCGCGAGCGCACCGAACTGCGCCGCCGGGAACAGCGGTACCGAGGCGAGCGCCCCATGCCCCCGCTCAAGGACCGGGCTGTGATCCTCATCGACGACGGGCTCGCCACCGGCGCCACCGCACGCGCCGCCCTGCGCCACCTGCGCCGCCGGGGCCCGGCTCGGCTGGTCCTCGCCGTCCCCGTCTGCGCTCCCGACACCGCCGCGGCGATGCGCTCGGAAGCGGAAGCCGATGACGTCCTCTGTCTGCACCACCCGTCGGACTTCTACGCGGTCGGGCAGTGGTACGACGACTTCGACCAGGTCAGCGACGAGGAGGTCATGCAGACACTGCACGAACACGGCGCCCCGGCAAGCACAAGCAGGAGCTGATCGGTCTTTCAGGTTCAGGCAGGTTGTGTCGGGTTCCGCGGCGCTGACGGAACTCAGCGCCGCTTCGGGGTCGCGCTGCACGCCTCCTGGGTGCGCTCCAGCTACCCGAGGAGTCACGGCGGCCCGCGCGAGGACGTACCGGGCACGGGCCGCCCGCCGTCCGCCTGTTGCGCGCTGCCGCGTCGGCGGACATCAAGCCGTCGGAGATGTCGGCCGCTCCGGCGGCCGGTGTCGAGGCGTCGGCGAAGGTCGAGGTGATCGCCTCCCTGACCGGGTGCAAGCCCAAGATCCGCGTCGAGGCGGAGCAGCTGCGCGAGGGGGTGTGCCGCACGAAGGAGGCCGAGTACGTCATCACCACCTTCCCCGAGGAGAAGTACACCCAGGTCTGGCTGGACTTCGCCGCGGTCTACGGCGGCAAGTACCTGGTCGGCGAGCGCTGGGTCGTCAGTGCGAAGCCGGAGATGCTGGAGCGGTTCCGGGACAAGATCGGCGGGACCGTCCGGGAACTGCGGGGCACGGGGCCGACTGCCGGTCCGTAGACGGGGGCACGTCTACGAACCGGCACGGACTGGGCCACGATCAGCCACTCACGCCCCGGTCAGGCCCCCGGAGCAGGCGGCGCCCGGCTCAGGAGTCTGCGCACCCTGGACGTACTTGGTGAAGAACTGCTCCACCCTCGGGTCGGACGCCTTGTCCACACTGAGCTGGCGGCCCCAGGCCGACAGCATGATGGACCCGGACTGGTCGTCGTTCGGGCTCATCAGGGTGTAAGGCGTCCGGGAGACCTTGTCGCCGAGCGTCTTGATGTCGGCGTCGGCGGCTTTGTCGTTGTACGTCACCCAGACCGCGCCGTGCTCCAGGGAGTGCACGGCGTTCTCGTTCGGGACGGGCTTGGTGTAGACCGTTCCGTCGCAGGTCATCCAGGCCTGGTGGTGGTCGCCGCCGACGGGTGGGTCCATCGGGTAGTCGACGGTGCCCTCGACGTGGTTCTGCTTGAGCTCCTTCTTCGCCCAGGTCCGCTCGCCGCGTACGGGCTTCTTCGCCGCGGCGGCCTGCTGCTCGTCCTTCTCGTCGGCCTTGTTGAGGGCGTACCCGCCCCAGCCGACCAGTCCGGCGACGATGACCGTGCTGAGCGTGATGGTGATGATCCGGTTGCGGCGCTCGCGGGCCTGGTCGGCGCGGCGCATCTCCTCTATTCGCGCCCGCCGTGCCTGGGCGGCGGCCTTCTTGCTGGTTCTGCTCATGGCTGTGTGTTCCTCGTCCCCGCCGAACGGCGGTGCATGCAGGGGTGGTTGGACGTACGCCGCCGGGCCGGTGCGCACACGTGCGTAACGGGCCCTGGGAGTTCGTCTACGTCCGCTGCACCTGGAGGACGTGGAGATCGGGAGCGCGACAGGCCGGCGTGGGCCCGGCGATGCGCGGGGCGGTGTCCGGCGGCCGGGGCAGGTCCGGCGAGCGGGGGAGGATCGCCGGGAGGGGATGGACGGGAGCGGCGAGCACGGCTCGTACGGCGTCGACGGCCCGGTGGCAGCACATGTCGCCGTAGGGGCAGTCGGAGGCGTGCGCGACGGGCGCCGCGAGGGGTTGCTCGGCAGGGGGGACCGTCGCGGCGGTGGACACGGAGATCGTGGCGGCGGCGTCGGCCGGGGCGCTCTGACCGGGCGTCACGAGGCCCAGGCAGAGCACCAGCGCGGAGAGCAGTACGGAGAGCAGTGCGGCGGTGGCAGGGCTGAGCGCCGCGATCCGCGCGGTCCGCCGCGTGCCGCGGGTCGCGTCCTGCGCCCGGCTCTTCATCGCGTTGATATTAGGCGGTGCCTGTGAGCGAGTTGGGGTCGGTGGTGTCCGGGGTGCGGACGTGCGGCGGCGGGATCTCTTTCGTTCGTGCTCATCGGGGCCGAAGCCGAGGCTGGCTGACGGTCACCCCGGCATATCGGCAAGCATCAGCCGAAGCGTGCCGTCGCGCTCCACCGCGATCCGCGGCCCGCCGCTGATCCGGCCCAGCGTCTCCGCGAGCCACGCGCGGTCATCCGGCGGCGCGGACTCCAGCCGCATCCGCCGCGCCCGCAAGGGCATCAGGCGCAGCCCGGTCAGCCGTCCCGTCTCCGCGTCCAGCGAGACGAGGTGGGCGAGGCGCAGGTCGTCGCGGTACTGCTCGTAGCCGGAGATGCCTTCGTAGTCGTCGATGAAGTCGCCGCAGCCGTGCAGGATCAGCCGGTCGCGGTACACCTCCAGCGGGCGGGGATGGTGCGAGGAATGCCCGTGGACGACGTCGGCGCCGCCGTCGACCAAGGCGTGCGCGAAGGCGGTCTGGTCGTGCGGGACGCGGTAGCCCCAGTTGGAACCCCAGTGCACGGAGACGACGACGAGGTCGCCCGCGCGTCTGACCTGTCGTATGCGTACGACCGTCGCGGCGGCCTCGGCGGCGGAGAGTTCGGGCACGTAGGCGACACCGGACCGGCCCGTCGTCGCGGCCCAGTCGGGCGGGATGCCGCTGGACCACGCCCCCAGGGCGAACACCAGGACCCGGTGGCCGTGCCCGAGCGGGACGACCGCCGGCGCGTACGCCTCGTCGGCGTTCCGTCCCGCTCCCGCCGTCCGCAGGCCCGCGCCGGCGACCGAGCCGAGGGTTTCGTCGAGTCCGGGGCGGCCGAAGTCGAGGACGTGGTTGTTGGCCAGGACACACACGTCGGGGCGGGCCACGGTCAGGGCGGGCAGGTTGGCCGGGTGCATCCGGTAGTGCACCTCCTTGCCGGGCGCGAACGCGTCGCTGCGCGTGACGGACGTCTCCAGGTTCAGAATCCGCACGTCCGGCCCGGCCTCGTCCAGCACGCGCAGCGCCTCGCCCCACGGCCAGGACGGGGGTACGGGTGCGGGGACGGGCCCGTGCGCCGCCTCGGCCAGGTCGACGTAGGAACGGGCGTCCGCGACCCACGTCTCCCGCAGGGCCGGATCGCCCGGGTGCGGGAGGATCTGGTCGACACCTCGTCCGAGCATCACGTCGCCGCACAGGAACAGCGTGACTACGCCGCTACCCATACAGCCAGCTTAAGCGGGTCGAGTGGAAGTCGGCCGACGGTTCGGCAGCGCCCCCGAAGGGGCGCGGGGAACTGCGCGACAAGCCACGACGGCGCCGCAGCCGACCGACTACCGGCCCCCGCCCATCGCCCATTTAGACTTGCGCCGGCGCGTCAGCCCCGCCCAGCAGGGGCGACGCTGCCCCGGGGGTGACCGTGGACGAGGGGGAGTAGCAGCATGGCCGGACAGCCGTCCGACGAGACGCCCATTTCCGACGACGAGTGGGAGCGCTTCCTCAAGGAAGCGGAGCGGGAGACCCCGGCCTCGGCTCCGAAGGAACCGTCCGCGCGGGCCCGTATGGTCACCGCACGATTGCGGGAGCAGGACGCGCGGGGGCAGGCGCCCGAAGCGTGGCGTGCCGGGCCCGACCGGCGGGTGACGGAGCGGCGCGGGGCACGGCGCCGGCGGCTGTGGGCGATCCTCGGCGTTCCCGTCGCGATCGTCGTCGCACTGGTGGCGGTGAAGCCGTCGCTGCTCCCCGGGGACCCCTTCGGATCCGGCGCCTCGGACGATGCCGGCGCCGCCTCCCCGCTGCCCGCCGAAACCGCCCGCCCCACCGCACCGCCGTCCTCGGTGGCCCCGGACACCGCCACCCTCGCCGACCCGTTCGCCGGGTCACCGGCCAAGGACTACGCCGACGGCGCGGCCGGGATCGTACTGCCGAAGGCGACCGCGGTCGGCGCGTTCTCCGCGGCGCAGGTGGGCCAAGCCCTGCGGCAGACCCGGGAGTTGCTGGTCGACGCGAACCTCGACCCGGTCACGCTGCGCGGCGGCCGGCCCGAGACCGCGTTCGACGTGATCGAGCCGGAGCAGACGGAGCTTGTGGAGTTGCTCGACACGTCGTTGCGCAAGCCCGACAAGGACCACGACCCCCTGACCATGTTCAGCCGCTTCGACCCCGACGAAGTCCGCCTCGCCGGTGACGTCGTCAAGACACGCGGGCGGATGACCTTCGGGGCCGGCGAGGACGGCTCGCTCGCCGTGCACGCCGACTACACCTTCGTCTACCCGCTGGTGAAGGCGGGCGACGGTGCGACTGAGGTGGCCCGGACCGTCGTACGCCGCGTGCTCGACCTCCGCCTCGACGATCCCGGCCGCTACCAGGTCACGCCGGGAAAGATCGCCGTCCAGCGCTACGACCAGGAGATCGGCAACTCCGCCTGCGACGTCTACGACGGCTTCCTCCACCCCGGTTTCGACTCGGACGTCCCCTCCGGCCCCTCGCCCTCCGGTTCGGCGGTGGACCCGTACGACCGCAGTCGCACTCCGAACCCGGACCGCGAGGAGGAGTGCGGGACGGTCACCCGTACGTAGGCGCTCCGCTGGTGGTGCGGTGCGGTGCGGTGCCGGGACGGGCCGTGGTCGTCTGCGGGTTCGTTGTGGCTGGTCGCGCAGTTCCCCGCGCCCCTACGGGGCGCTGCTCGTATCCAGCGCGATCGGCTCGATCTCGCCCTCCAGCATGCAGCCGAGGCCCTGTACGGCACACACGTCGGGCCGTTCCGCGATGTGTACCGGCATGCCGGTCGCCTGGCGCACCATCTGGTCGAGGCCGGGGATCAGGGCGCTCCCGCCGACCATCATGACCCCCCGGTCGGACAGGTCGGCCACCAGGTCGGGCGGGCAGTCCCGCAGCACCTTGCCGATGCCGTCGAGGACGGCGGTGAGCGGGGTCTGGATGACGTCGCGTACGGCGGCGGTGTCGACGTGCACGGAACGGGCGAGACCGGTGGCGACGTCCCGGCCGTGGATCTCGGTGGAGGCGGGCCCGTGGGGCGTGAGTCCGTTGCCGGAGAGGGCGAGCTGCAGGGGTCGTACGGACTGGCTCGGCAGCATCAGTTCGTGCTGGTGCCGCAGGTGCTGCACGATCGCGCGGTCGACGGCCTCGCCGCCCACGGAGATGCGCTCGGCGGTCACGATCGCGCCCAGCGACAGCACGGCGATCTGCGTGGCGGCGGCCCCGCACACCAGCACCATCGTGGCCTCCGGCTGCTCGACGGGCAGCCCGCAGCCGACGGCGGCGGCGATCAGCGTGTCGACGAGCTCGACCCGGCGCGCACCCAGCCCGACGAGCGTCTCGATCGTCGCCCGCTGGGCCAGCGGGTCCGCGTCGTGCGGTGTGCAGGCGGCGGCCCGCAGGAACGGTTTGCGGCGCAACGAGCGGCGGATCTTGTCACCGAGCAGATGCCGCAGCATCCGCTGTGCCATGTCGATGTCGACGACACTGCCCCCCGATACGGGCCTGACGACCCGGATGTACGGCGGCGTACGGCCCGTCATCCGCTCCGCGGACTCCCCGACCGCGATCAGCGCACCGGTCCTGGTGTTCACGGCCGCCGCCGACGGTTGGTCGACGACGAGCCCGGCCCCCTTCAGATAGACCCGGGTCCGCGCCGCCCCCAGGTCGACGGCGAAATGGCAACGGCGCAACTGGTTCAGACTGTCGGTCACGGCAGATCCTCCCGAGTGCAGAGCGTGGCGGGCCGCCGGACGCGCGCCGGCCGGCCTCGTTTCGCGGGCCGCCGGGCGGCGGGCCTCTCCCTCGCATCGTGCGGGGGGCGTGACGGGGCCCGCCTGTTCTGGGGGGCCGGGTGGGGTGCGACTGGACGGGTGATTCCTGATCTTCGCGCGGCGCGTCGCCGTCCTGTCCTGTCAGCTCAGCGGTATCGGGCGGCGGTCATGAGCGTACGGAGACTCGTGACGAGGTGCGTCTCGGCGTCCGCCGCGCGCAGTCGCCGCAGGGTCCGGTCGTCCGTGCTGAAGCCGATGAACGGCAGGCCGATGGCGCGGGCGGCGGTCTGCTCGGCGACGGTGGAGCCGATCAATACGGCGCGGGCGGCGGGCACGCCGAGCCGGTCGAGGGCCCGATGGAGGACGTGCGGGTGCGGCATGAGGAGGGCGAGTTCGGTGCCGCGGCCGTGCACGCCACCCGTCACGTGCCGGGTCAGGCCCCGTCGGTCGAGGTGTTTCCTGACCGGCTCGGTCGCCCGGTCGGTCACCACGGCCAGGGGGACCTTCGCCGCGGACAGGGTGCTCACCAGCTGGTCGGACAGCGGGGTGGGCCGCGCGGTCGCCGCCGCCCGCGCCTCGTGCGAATCCATCCGGCGCCGCACCTCCTGCGCGAGGCCGTGCCCGGCGAACGCCCTGAGCAGATCGAGGGAGTTGGCATGCCCCTCCAGCGGCGGAACCGGCCCGCCCCCCGGCAGTAGCGGCTGCCCGCTCAGCGCGTCCTCGGGATCACGTTCCTCCGCGATGAGCCGCGCCACGTCCCGCAGCACCTCCCGCTCGGCGCTCGCAGGGAACATGCGGGCCAGCACGTCGTCGAAGGCCAGGATGACCGCGTCGGCGTCGGCGATGAGGGCAGACGAGGCATTGGTCGGGCGTGACTGGTCGGGCCGGGTGCCGAGCGTCGTGGTCTGGAGCTCGGCGGGCAGGATCCAGCGGATGACATAGCCGGGCACCTTCGTCCGGGTCAGGGTCTCGCTCAGTTCGTCGCCGTACAGGCCCAGCGCGCCGAGCAGCGTTTCGGTCAGCAGGCCGGGCAGGTCGAGACCGGGGCTGCTCGCGGCCTTCACGGGGTCGTTGACGCGCCATCTCACCTCGACGCCGGGAACGGTGTCGGGTGTGAGACCGCGCTCCGTCAGGTCGACCTTGAAGTACTGCCAGGCCACACGGACGCGGCTGGGTGCCCAGCGGGTCAACGAAGAGTCCATGGGGACGAGTTCGCCGCCGGGGAGGGAGACGACGAGGGCCTCGGACGCTTCCTCGGCAGGCACGAGCTCCCCGTCGGACATGGGGAAGGGGCCGCGCACCGCGGTGGCGGGCGACGACGTGACCGTGTCGTGGGCCGCGCCGAAGGAGGCGACCACGACCGCCGCAGTCGCTTCGCGCGCACCGTCGGGCCGGACTGCTTCATACCACCCCGTCGCATCACCCAACTGCACGAACAGCTCCGGGTCGGCGTGGGGATTCTCCTCCACCTCGACCTGGTGCCAGAAGTCCGAGAAGGCGATGACCGCCTGCGCACCCGAGGCGTCCAGGGCGGCCTTGACCGACTCGGAGCCCGGACGGTCGCCGTCCTCCTCGCTGCCGTCCGGCCGGAACCACGCCTGCCAGAACTCCACGCGGAGACGGCGGCCGTCGAGGCGCTCCAGCAGTTCCCGCAGCCCGGTCATCGTCGCTCGGAAGAGCGGAGCTCCGTCCAGGTACGGCGCCATCCGCACCGTGAAGCCGTCTTCGTCGTCGAGCCGTTGGTAATCGGAGGGAGCGAGACCACTCACCGCGACCAGGATCGAGACCAGCCGACGGAGGTTCTCCAGCGCCTCGTCGGTCGGCCGGCCATCCGCGAACTCGAAGCGGGCGCAGTCGCGTTGGTCGATGTCCGGCTCGTTGTCGAACGCCTCCGGCGGAAGCTCGTCGCGCGGATCGACCGGCACGTCCTCCTGGGGAAGCGGCTCCTCCGACGCCAGCTCCTCGGCCGCCACGGCGTAACCGAGCAGGTAGTCGGTGACGGTACTGTCGGCGGCGGGCTCCTCGCCCCCACCCTCCGGAGCGTCGTCGAACCTCTCCAGCTCGTCACGCAGTTCGTGTCCCAGGGTCCGCAGTTCCGGATTCTGCCCGCCGGACACCTCGTACTCCTCGTACGCCTCCAGAGCCTCCTCGCTACGGCCCTGGCGGCGGAGCGCGATGATGTACAGGCGGCGGAAGTCCTCACGGTCGGGATGGGCGCGGAGCAGCTCGGCGAGGTCGGTCTCGGCGCGCTCCAACTCGCCGCGCTCCAGGCCGAGTTCGGCGCGGGAACGGTAGAGGCCGAGGCGGAGCTGCTGGAGCCGGACGCAGGCGGTGTGCGCGGCGGGGCCGGGGACGTCGGCGAGGGGTTCGTCGCCGCGCCAAAGCTCCAGGGCCCGGTCGTAGTGCGAGCCGTGGCGGGGCGTGCGGGCCACGAGCCGTTCGCACGCGATCAGGTCGACGAAGTCGGCGCTCGTGTGCAGGGCGTAGCCGTCGGGCTGGACGGCGAGGGTGCCGGGACCCAGCAGGGTGCGCAGTGCGGAAGCCTGCCGGCGCAGCGCGGCCACGGTGTCCTGGGGCGCCTCGCCCGGGCCCCACACGCCGGCGGCCAGCTCGTCGTGGGTCACCTTGCGGCCGTGTCTGAGCAGCAGCATGGCGAGCATGGGCCGCAGGTCCGGGGGGATGGGGATGTCGCCGGTCGGGCCTTCTACACGCAGGGGACCCAGGACGTAGTAGGAGCGCCGCTCGTAGGCCTCCCTGGCCGCCCGCAGGAGATCCGGGTCGGTGAGCTGTTCCAGGCCCTCCATCTGCGTGTCCGGGACCGGGGACAGCAGCCGGTTTATGGCCTCCGCGAACCGCGGTCGCAAGCTGCTCGGCAGATGGATCAGCTGGTCCGGGTGCACCGGCCCCCGCAGCCACGCGGTCACCGCCGCCAGTTCGAGCAGCACCTCGGCCAGGGCCCGCAGATCAGGGCCGGCGGTGCGGCCCGGTGTGAAGAGGGTGATCTTCACCGTGCCGTCCGGCAGGAGGACGACCTGCCCTGCTTCGAGCCCTTTGTGGAAGATGCCGGACAGGTGGCAGGCCCGCAGGGCCCCCGCGAGCTGCGTCCCGATCGACACCAGCAGCGGATACGGAAGCTCGTAACCGCCCACCTCGGCCATCGCGTTGAGCGGAATGCCGTCCAGATGCTCCATCACCACGTACGGGATGTCGTCCTCGATGCCGAAGTCGTGGACGGTCACCACACCCGGCTCCTCGATGCCCTGGAGCATCCGCGCCTCCCGCAGGAAGGCCTCCCGCCTCTCCGGATCGGTGACCGGCCGCTGCCGCCGGATCACGACGGTCCGGTCCGCCTCGGTGTCATGGGCCCACCGCAGCGTGCCGTCCGGCCTGAGCAGGCCCAGCATCCGGTAGCGGCCCGCGAGAACCGGCGGCACGGACCCCGACGTCCCCGCGCCCCGGCTGCCCGTCAACTGCCGCACGCTCTCCGTGGTGACCGTCGCGAAGGCCTCCCCTTCCACAACGGTCGGCGTACCGCCCGCCGCCGGTGTGGACGCCCGGAACTCACCCGGCGCCGCTCCCGCCCGCTCGTCGATCAACCCGCCCACCCGGGTGAGCAGTTCGGCCGTACGCCCCCGCGCGGTCCGCGGCAGGCTGCGCAGCAGCAGTTCGCCCACGCCGGGCCGGAAGGCGTACGACCCGGCCGGGCCGGGGACCGTGGTGAGCATGCCGCTGAGGATCACCTCGGCGAGATGCTGGGGGCGCGGGCGTGGCTCGACGGCGGCCTGGACGAGGCGCATGACCGGCAGGTCAGGGCGGCCGAGCGCGAGATGGCCGGCCAGCCGGAACGCCTCCGTCGAGGCCGTCGCGCGGAAGCGGAGGACCAGCTCCTCGGCGGACAGGCCGGTGATGTCCGTACGGTTGTCGGAGGCGGCCGGCAGCGGTCCGCCCAGCCGGGCCGCCGAACCGGGAAACTCCTGCCCTCCCGGCGCCGCGACCAGCGCCGCCCAGTTCGCCAGCCAGCGCGGCCCCGGCTCCAGCACGGGCAGCGGGACGGTGCCGTTGCCGTCCGGCGCGTCGAGGGCGTCGTCGTACGGCGTGAACGCGAGCGAGGCCGCCGGTGCCGCCGGATGTGGTGCCGACAGGCGGCCCGGCGCCGACGGCAGAGCCGTGTCCCGCCACAGGTGTTCCGGGAGGGGCTGTACGACGGCCAGCGGCATCCGGTGCGCCCAGCGGGCCAGCGTGCCGAACCAGCGGGCGCCGGCCGGACCCTGCCGCCATTGCGGGCCCATGCAGTCGCTGACCAGCAGGGTGACCGTGCGGCCGTCGCCGGGGAGGGGGAGGGAACGCACGGTGCCGTCCGGGTGGGCGCGGTGCAGGGTGACCGTGCGGAAGATCCCGGACTGGACGAGCGCGGTGTGCAGTTCGCGGATCAGGGGGCGCCAGACCGGCATGGTCGGGCCCGTGTCGTACACCAGATTCAGCCGCAGCCAGCGCTCCCGCGCGGGCCGCAGCACCGGCAGCCACCATTCGGGGGCGGCCCCGAGGCGGGCGATGCGGTCGGCCGTGGCCCGCTCGTCCAGTTCGAGCCGGTCGGGGGCGTCGCTGCGGCGCTTGAGCGGGCGCAGGGAGCGTTGCAGGGCCAGAGGGTGGCGCAGCATCGGGGGCGCGGGGGCCAGGAGGGTGGTGTGGAGTTCGGTGGTGGGCGCCGGCGCGGGTTCAGGCGCGGGCAGGTGCAGCGGGGCGCGAGGGGCTGGCGGCGGGGACTGTTCGCTGATGTTCTGTTGCCCGGCTGGGGGTGGCGGAGGTGTCTGCGTCGCGGCTTCGGGAGGTCGTACGGCATCGGCGGGGGCCTGCGCGGCAGGGGCGGCCGGGGGTTCGGCCGGGGGCTCCATGTGGCGGGCCAGCCATAGGAGTTCGGCCAGTTCGAGCGGGGTCGGGTGCGGGCCGCCGGACGCCTCGGCCAGCATGTCGGCCAGGCGGAGCAGCGGCGTGCGCGGTCCGGGGCGCTCAGAAGGCATCGGTCTGCGGTGCCTCGCTCAGATACGGCATCAGCTGCTCGGCCAGCTCGTCGAGGGACTCGGCGGCCAGGTCGGAGGAGCGGGCCAGGTAGATGGCGTTCAGGAGCTGGTCGGTGGCGAGGTCGCCGCCGCCCACCCGGGACAGGAAACGGTCGATCAGGGTCTGCGCGTAGGCGTCGGGATCCTCGTCGAAGTGGGCGCGGACGATGTCGGCGAGCTGGCCGTCGTCGGGTTGCCGCAGGCGCAAGGTCACACAGCGGCGCAGAAAGGCTGGCGGGAACTCGCGCTCGCCGTTGCTGGTGAGGACGACGAAGGGGAAGGCCCGGCAGCGCACCCGGCCGCGCCGCACCGGCACCCGCTGGTCGGCGCCGTCGATCATCACCTCGGCCGTGCGGGAGCCCCGGATCAGTTCGGGGATCTCGTACTGGCCCTCCTCCAGCACGTTCAGCAGGTCGTTGGGCAGGTCGAGGTCGCTCTTGTCGATCTCGTCGATGAGCAGGGCGCGCGGGCGGGCGTAGGGGAGGAGGGCGGTGCCCAGCGGGCCCAGCCGGAGGTGGTCCTCGATGCCGCCCGCGCCGTCGGTCCCCGCCGCCGGGGTGTGCCGGGCCGCGTACAGGCGGGACAGCGGGTCGTACTGGTAGAGGCCGTCGTGCAGGGTGCTGCGGCTGGTGATGTTCCAGCGCAGGACCGGGCCGAGGCGCAGCTCGCGCGCGACCGCGTACACCAGGGAGGACTTGCCGGTGCCGGGCGGACCGGTCACCAGGAGCGGGCGCCGCAAGTACAGGGCGGCGTTGACCAGTTGGACCGTCTGCGGGGTGGCCCGGTAGGTCGCGGCGCGATGAGTGCGGTCCGGGGAGACGGCCGACGCGTCGGCGGCCCCGTCCGGGGCGTCGAGCACCGGGCCACCGTCGAAGGCCCGCCAGGGCGGGGGCGGCGGCAGCCGGTCGATGCCGTCGTGCGGCTCGGTCGTACCGGTGTAGACGGGCCACAGGGGCATGGATCTTCTCTCCATGGGTGGTTCGTGTCGTGGTCGGTGGGCAGCTCAGACGACGGGTGAGTGCATGCAGGCGGCGGGCTCGGGGAAGCAGCGCGGGTCGTCCCAGAGCAGCTGGACGTCCTTCGCCCAGTGGCTCTCCGGATCGTCGTCCGCGTCCGCCGCCTCTCTCAACTCCATGACGTGACGCGGGAGTTCGATGGGCGGGACATCGGCGACGGAGGCGGCGAGCTCGTCGAGGAACGCGGCCCCGGAACAGGGACCGTCGTGCCGCAGATCGGCACAGCCCGTGCGCGACCACAGCAGCACCGGCACCGGAGTGTTGAGGCCGACCTCGAAGTGCGGCTGTGCGGTGGACGGCGGGAAGGCGAAGCCCGCCAGGTCGGCCGAGTGGTCGCGCAGCCGCTTGCGCAGGCTCGGCGGCCGCTCCGGGGCACCGCACTCCACGCGGTGCAGCCGCGCGCCGGGACAGGCGTCCAGCTGCTGCCACCGCTTGGCCAGCCGGTGCCGCAGCCGCCCGCTGCGGTGCCGGGACCGGTCCACCACGACCAGCGGATAGGCACAGCCCAGCGGGGTGGAGTCGTCCTCACCGCACTCCCAGTGCGCCACCGGCTCGTTCAGCCACTCGCGGGGCAGCACGAACGTGATCAGCTCGTCCGCGTCCGGAGCGAGCTGGCTGAACGCCTCGTCGATGCGCTCCTGGACGTACGCCCGTACGGCGGTGCGCGGCAGCCTGCGCGACCCGATGCGCCGCCGGTGCCCGTCGCGGTAGGCGGACACCTCGACGGTGACCTGGTCGACGCCTGCACCGCTGTGCTCGATCTCGACCAGGATCGGCGACCACGCGTGCGCGGCGGTGGGCCGGGCGGGCGGCGCGTCCAGCAGCTCCTGCAGCCGGTCGGCGAACCGGCCCACCGCCTCCGCGCCCGGCACCTCCCGCTGCACATACTCGGCAGCCGCCCCGAGCGACGCGAACCCGCCCTCCGGCAACGGCGGTCCGAACAGGCCCACCGCATCGACGTACAGCCGGTTCGGATCGCAGTCGACGTCGTGCGCCACCGCCCTTCGCGCCAGCGTGTACAACCGCCGTACGGCATCCGGGTGGTGGTCGGGAGTGGGGACCCGTTCGCCCAACTCGGGGTGGTGGTCGGGAGTGGGGACCCGCTCGCCCAGCTCGGGCCAGTAGCGGGCCATGACCTGGGTGGGCAGCATCCGCCCGACCCGGACCTCTCGCGAACCCGCGATCGACGCCACCATGCCGACGACCCTGCCGTCCGGGAGTGTCATCGCCGCGCCGCTGAAGCCGGCCGCCAAGGGCTGCCCATGGGCCGTCACGGCCTCCAGCTGGCGCCACTCGTCCGCGACCAGTGCGCCGCGCACGGCCTGGTACTGGGCGAGCATGCCCTCGTCGTACCCCTTGGGAAAGCCGTATGCGACGAGTGTCGGTGCGGGGTCGCCCAGTTCGGCGCCCGGCGGTGCGAACTCGGCCGGCGTCAGCGGGACTTCGCGGTCCAGTTCGAGGACGGCCAGATCACCGTGGTCGGACGCGCCGCTCGACCAGCCGCCGTGCACGATCACCGTGGCGGGCAGCGGACCGAGGTCCCTGGCGCCGGGGAAGGTCACCGTCACCGCCGACGTGTCGCGCCGGCGCACGACGTGGGCGCAGGTGAGGACACGGCGGGGAGAGACCAGGAAGCCCGCGCCGATCTCGTTCCCGCAGGAGATCCGGGCGTGCCAGGCAGCGCCGCTCATGACCGGTCGGCGGCCTCCGGTGCCGCCGGGGTCTGTCCCGGGGACCAGCTGAGCTTCACCACCAGATGGCCCTCCGCCGACCCCTTGGCGATGACCGCCCCGGACTCGGCGGTCAGCTTCACGCCGAACTCCAGCTCCACCGACTCCGGCCGCAGCGAGCCGTCCCGGAAGACCCGCAACGCGGACTCGGCCGCCGCCCGGACCCCGTCCAGCGCGCCCTCGAACGTGCGCGCCGCCCGCGCGGGCCCGTCGCTGCGCGAGACCAGCCGGGCGCCCGACTCGTCCTCGACACCCTCCACGACCACCATGGCGCCGCCCTCGGTCCGGAACTCCATCAACCCGTCCATGGCGTCGCCCGCTCCCCCGTGATGAATGTGACCTGTACGAACTCCATTGTTACGGACCGTGCTTGGAGATGTCACCGGATTCCGCCGGGAGTCAGTGGGCGGCCACGCCCCGGATCACCCCCAGCTCCGCCAGGTCCTGCGGCCGGATACGGAGCTGATCCGCCGTCGCCTCGACCTCCTCCGCCGGCCGCTTCAGGATCGCCGCCGCCAACTCCGGTGCGATCACCGAGAAGTAACTGTCCGGTGTGGCCCAGGTGTTGCCGGGAGCGGCGAGCGCCAGCGCGCCGCCCGAGCCGCCCTCGCCGATCAGGAGCGTGGTGATCGGCGTACGGGCGGCGGCCACCGCGGCGAACACGTCCGCGATCGCCGCGCCCACCCCCTGCCGCTCCGCCTCGGCGTCATTGGCCGCACCCGGCGTGTCCACCAACGTCA
The DNA here is from genome assembly GCF_036014015.1 of Streptomyces sp. NBC_00457. Taxonomy (NCBI): domain Bacteria; kingdom Bacillati; phylum Actinomycetota; class Actinomycetes; order Kitasatosporales; family Streptomycetaceae; genus Streptomyces; species Streptomyces sp. NBC_00457. The sequence continues at coordinate 7,423,670 of NZ_CP107905.1, forward strand.
GCACGGGAATCCCGAGCCGGTCCGCCAGCCGGATCAGCCGGGCGGCCGTACGGTAACCCGCGGGCCGCGTCGCCGTCCCGGCCTGCGCCGCGTACGCGACCGTACGACCGCCGTGCTCGCCGAACCCACAGAGCATCCCCGCGTCGGTGCCACCGCAACGGTCGCCGCTGAGGGCGACCCGGTGCCTGAAGTAGGCATCCAAGTAGGCCTCGGCACGCGGACGTTGAGGCGAGCGGGCACGCTGGACGGCGTCCCAGCCTGTCGGCGGGAGGCTCGGGGCGCCGGCGTGGACGGGGGGTGGCGGTGTGCGGCCGGGGCCGGTGTCAGGGGCGTTGCCTGTGACGGCGGGCTGGGTCGTGGTGTCGGCTGCGGCTGCGGGGGGCTCCGCCGCGGTGCCGTGGACGGGGGGTGCCGGTGAGCGGTCGGTTCCGGTTTCGGGCGCGTTGCCTGTGACGGCGGGTTCCGTCGTGGTGTCGGCTCCCGCTGCGGGGACCTCCGCCGCGGTGCTCAGCGCCCGGGGGACCGGTGCCTCCTGTGCCGACGGGCCAGTCAGGAGCCTCAGCCACAGTCCCAGCGTCTCCCGCAGTTCCTCCGGCCGTACGATCGCGTCCGCCGCGCCCGCCGCCACCTGCGCCTCCGCCGTGTACGCGGCAGGGTCCGCGTCCAGGGGGCGGACCCGGGAGCCCGCGAAGCCGACCTGGGCGCCGGGGAGGGCGAGGACGACATCCGCGCCCGCGCCGAGCGTGGCCCAGCCGCCGCCGGTCGTCGGGTCGCGGAGTACGGCGATCTGAGGCAGGCCCGCCTCGCGGGTGAGGGCGGACTGGCGGGCCACGCGCTGGAGTTGGGTGAGCGCGAACATGCCCTCCTGCATGCGGCTGCCGCCGGTGGCGACGAGCGGGACGACGGGGAGACGGTGGACGCGGGCGTGAGCGTAGGCGGCCTCTATGCGGTCGCCGGTCCGTTCGCCCAACGAGCCGCCCAGGAAGCCGAATTCGAAGGCGATCAGCAGCGCGCCCGTGCCCTCGATACGAGCCGTGCCGCAGACGACGGACTCCTGCTCGCCGGTGCGTTCGGCGGCGCGGGCGCGCGAGGCGTCGTAACCCTGCCAGCCGAGAGGGCCGTCGGGGGCGTACTGCCCCGGCGGGGGCGGGAGTTCGGAGAAGTCGTCGGCGACGAGGGCGATCGTCTCGCGGGCGGTGAGACGGTCAGCCATCGGTGCTCAGAGCCCGCTTCATGATCTTCCCCATGTCGTTGCGGGGCAGCGCGTCGAGGTGACGGACGACGCGGGGCCGCTTGTGCGGGGCGAGGCGACGGGCCACATGATCGGCCAACTCGTCGTCGGCGGGCGGGGACTGCGGATCCGCGGGAACGATCCAGGCGACGATCCGCTCACCCAGATCCGGGTCGGGCTCACCGGTGACCGCGGCCTCCCGCACACCCGGGTGCTCCAGCAGCGCGTTCTCGATCTCGCCCGCCCCGATCTTGTACCCCCCGCTCTTGATCAGATCGGTGGCCTTGCGACCGACGATCCGGACATAGCCGTCGGGGTCCCGCACCGCCATGTCACCGGTACGGAACCAGCCGTCGGCGGTGAACGCGGCGGCCGTCGCGTCCGGCCGGTTCAGGTACTCGGTGAACAGGTTCGGCCCGCGCACCTGGATCTCGCCCACGGTCTCGCCGTCGTACGACGTGATGGCCGCCCCGTCCTCCTCGACGAGCCGCAGCTCCACGCCCGGCAGCGGTACGCCCACCGTCCCCGCCCGCGGCTCCCCGTCGGCCCGCACGCTGGTGTTCATCAGCGTCTCCGTCATGCCGTACCGCTCGATCACCCGCCGCCCGGTCGCCGCCGCGATCCGCTCGTGGTCGTGCACGGGCAACGCGGCCGACCCGGAGACGAGCAGCCGGGCATGGGCGAGAGCCTTCGCCAACTGCGGCTCCTCGGGCAGGGCTTGGGCGATGCGGTGGTACATCGTCGGCACGCCGAACAGCATGGTCGCGCCGTCGTTCAGCTCGCGTGTCACGCCCTCCGTGCTGAACCGGCCGAGGTGGCGGACGGCCCCACCGCGCCGCAGCGGGCCGAGGACGCCCAGGACGAGACCGTGCACATGGAACAGGGGGAGGCCGTGGACGAGGATGTCGTCGCCGGTCCACTGCCAGGCGTCGGCGAGCGCGTCGAGGGTGGTGGCGATCGCGCGGCGCGGGAGGACGGCGCCCTTGGGCGGGCCGGTGGTGCCGGAGGTGTAGACGACGAGGGCGGGATCTTCGGAGGACACGGAGGCTTCGTGGGTGGCGGCGCCGGGTGCCTGCGGGTCTACGTCGATGCGCCGCAAGTCGCACAGGGGGGAGGGGAGTTCGGTGCCGGGTGCGGTCAGTACGGCCGACGGGGCGCTGTCGGCCAGGATGTGCCCCAGCTCCTTCTCGCCCGACTTCGGGTTCAGCGGTACGACGGCCACCCCGGCCTCCAGCGCCGCCACCACGGCGACGGCCGTCTCCAGTGCCGGGGTCGCCCAGACGGCCACCCGCCCCGCGCCCCGGATTCTCCCGGCCGTCGCGCCGGCCGCGGCGGCGAGCTGCCCGTAGGTCAGGGAGCGGTCGCCGAACCGCAGCGCGGGCCGGTCGGTCGGGCCCTCGGTCAGGGCGGGAAAGAGAGAGGACACGCGTCGTACTCCTTAACTGTTGTCTCGCTGCTGCGAAGGCGACCGGGGACCGGGGAGGGGCGACCGGGGGCCGGAGACCGGGGATCTACCCCCAGCCGGGCACCACCAGCACCAGCCACACCACCGCGGGTACCGCCGCCACCACGATCCCTCCGTACACCATCAGCTGCTTGAAGAATCGCTCGCGGTCGACGTCCGGCGCGGCGGCCAGGACCAGCGCGCCGTTCGTCGAGAACGGGCTGACGTCCACCACCGTCGCCGACACCGCGAACGCCGCCACCATGCCGACCGCGCCCACATCCCCCTCCGCGAGGAACGGCACCGCCAGCGGAATCAGCGCGCCCATGATTCCCACGGACGACGCGAACGCCGAGACGAGCGCGCCGATGTAGCACAGCAGCACGGCGGACAGCAGCGGCACACCGATGTCGCTGACGCCTTCGCCCGCCCAGGTGATCGTGCCCATCTCCTCCAGAACGCCGACGTACGTGAGCACACCGCAGATCACCAGCACCGTCGGCCACGCGATCTGCCCGACCGCCTTCTTGCTGTCCTCCGGCCAGGCGGCGCTGAGGACCACGGCGAGCGTGATCGCGGTGAGCCCGGCGTCGAGATCGAAGGCGAGCACGGCGACGACGAGGGCGACCAGGGCGACGAGGGTGGTGATACGGGCGGGGGTGAGGCGGATGTCGGGGACTGTGTCGGGTTGGGTGGCTGTGACTGTGGCTATCGTGGTCGGAGCGGGGGAGGTGCCGGTACCGGAGCCGGTGCCGTTCGGCTCCGGGCGCGGCTTCCCCGTACCGCCGCTGCTGCCGGAGTCACCGCCTTCCGTCTCCGTCCCTGTCCCCGGCCCTGTCTCCGTCGCCACCGCGCCCTGCGTCCACAGCTTCAGCCCGCCGAAGAGGACGAACACCACGCCCGCGATGACCAGGTTGACGAGGAGCGAGGCGAGGAAGAGGGCGAGTTCGTTGCCGGGGAGCTTCTCGCGCTCCACGATCCCGTTGACGATCGAACCGTAGATGCTGATCGGCGAGAACCCGCCGGCCTGGGCGCCGTGCACCACCATCGCGCCCATCAGCAGCGGGCTGATCCCGTAACGGGAGGCGAAGCTCAGCGCGACGGGCGCGACGATCGCGACCGCGGCCGGACTGACCGCGCCGATCGCCGTGAGCGCGCCGGTGATCGCGAACATCACCCACGGGATCAGGGCCACCCGCCCCCGTACGAGCCGGATGGCCGCATGCACCAGCCAGTCGGTGGTGCCGTTGGCCCGCGCGATCGCGAACAGATACGTGACGCCGACGAGGACGACGAAGAGGTCCCCGGGGAAGCCGGCGAAGATGCCGTCCGCGTCGAGGTCGGCGACGAGCTCGCCCACCGCGAAGGCGGCGGCGAAGGCGAGCGCGCCCATGTTGATGGAGCGCGTGGTGGCGATGACGAACACCACGACGAGGACGAGGATCGAGATGAGTTCGGATGACATACGGGCTCCCGCCTTTGGGTCCCGGAGCGGTGAGGGATGACTGGCTGGGTGAGTGGACGGCTGGGTGAGTGGACGAGTGGCTGAGCCACTTTGCCTGGTTGGCTGGTTAGCGTGGGCCCGTCTGTTCGGCGCGTCAAGGGGTCACGCAAAAATTGGCTCAGCCACTGCACCAATGAACCACTCGACCACCCAGTGTTACCCTCCCCACGAGAGGGGGACCCTGTGACCGACGCCCTGCGCCCCATGAGCAAGCAGCGCCTCTACGAGCAGGTGCTGGACCGGCTGCGCCAGTACGTCGCCGAGGGTGACCTCAAGGCCGGCGACCGTCTCCCGCCCGAGCGCGACCTCGCCCAGCGCCTCGGCGTCAGCCGGGCCTCGGTGAAACAGGCCATCGTGGTGCTGGAGGTCCAGGGCCTGGTGGAGGCGCGGCACGGCGGCGGCACCTACCTCGTCCGGGACAGCCTCGACGTGGAGCCCGTGGAGAAGCTGGTCGAGCGCCGCCGACGCCTCCCCGACGTCCTCGACGCCCGCGAGGCCCTGGAGACGAAACTCGCCGAACTGGCCGCCGAGCGCCGTACGGAGGACGACCTGACCGCGATGCGCCAGGCGCTCGCGCACATGGCCGAGGAGATCGAGCACGGCCGGCCCGGCGTCGACGGCGACCGCCTGTTCCACGCGGCGGTCACGGCTGCCGCGCACAGCAGCATCCTCGCCGAGTTCATGCGCTCCATCTCCGAGCAGATCGCCGAGAGCCGCACCGAGTCCCTCCGCCAGCCCGGCCGCCCCACCCGTTCCTACGCCCAGCACGAGGCCATCCTCGACGCGATCACCCACCGCCGCCCCGCAGCGGCCGCCGCGGCGATGCGCCGCCATGTCCGGACGGTCGCGAAGGTACGGCTGCTGGACTGGGACCCGGGGGAGGGGGCGTAGCCGCGAGGCGCGTGACGGGCGTGCGCTACGCCTCCAGATACCTCAGCACCGCCAGGATCCGCCGGTTGTAACCGGTGGTGCGCGACAGCTCCAGCTTGTCGAAGATCGCGTTGAGGTTCTTCTCCACCGCGCTCAGCGAGATATGCAGCTGCTGAGCGATCGCCGTGTTGGTGTGCCCCTGGGCCAGGGTCTCAAGGACGCTGCGCTCGCGAGGGGTGAGGCGGATCAGGAGATCGGCGTGCGTCGTCCGGACCACCAACTGCCGTACCACCTCCGGGTCGATCGCAGCACCCCCGGCCTGAATGCGCTCCAACGCGTCCAGGAACTCCTCTACTTGTGCGACGCGGTCCTTGAGGAGGTAGCCGACTCGTTCCGCGCTGGAGGCCAGGAGCTGGACGGCGTAGTTGCGTTCGATGTGCTGGGACAGCACCATGACGCCGGTCTCCGGCCACCGTTCGCGGATCTCCAGCGCGGCACGCAGCCCCTCGTCGGTGTGCGTAGGCGGCATCCGGATGTCGAGAACGACGACGTCGGGCCGCCGTACGGCGATCTCCTCCAGCAACGGACCGGCGTCGCCGTACGCGCCCAGGACCTCGTGCCCCTCCTCCACCAGGAGCCGGACCAGCCCTTCGCGCAGCAGGGTCGAGTCCTCGGCGATCATCAGGCGCATGGCAGCTCCGCGGTGATGGTGGTGGGTCCCCCTTCGGGGCTGTCGACACGCAGGACGCCGTCGAGCGCGGCCACCCGGCTGCGCAGCCCGCTCAGCCCGCCGCCCGCCGGATTCGCGCCGCCCTTGCCGTCGTCCTGGACCTGCACGGCGAGCATTCCGCTGCGGAGCCCGACCCGCACGGAGACGGCCGTGGCGCGCGAGTGCTTGGCCGCGTTGGTCACGGACTCCGACACCACGAAGTACGCGGCGGTAGCCACGGGTTGAGGCAGTGGCCCCCCGACGTCGAACTCCGTCCGTACGGGAATGCCGCACCGCTCGGACACCCCGCTCAGCGCCTCTTCGAGCCCCAGACTGTCCAGCGCCGAGGGATAGACCCGCCAGGTCACGTCGCGCAGCTCCGCCAGCATTTCCTGGGACTCCTGGTGCGCCTGGCGCAGCATGGCGTCCGCCTGGTCGGGACTGCGCCCCCGACGTGCCCGGCCCAGCAGCATGGCCAGCGCCACCATGCGTTGCTGGATCCCGTCGTGCATATCCCGCTCGATACGGCGGCGTTCGGCGTCGACAGCCCGCACGACCGCAGCCCGGCTGGCGGCGAGTTCATGGATGCGGCGCTCCAGCAGTTCCCGCTCGGAGGGGCCGAAGTACTCGCGGGCGAGACGCGCGTCCAGGGCGGCGAGCGAGTGGAGCCCCTGGAGATCGAGGAAGAGCAGCACACCGCCCAAGAGCACCTGCATCAGCAACTCGTCCCAGCGGACGCTCCCTTGCACCACTCCCGCGACGAGCAGCCCCGCCAGGACGATGCCGATCCCCAGCAGCGCGATCACGACACCGCACAGCAGGCCGGCGTAACTGCGCATCGCCACATAGCGCAGAACCTTCTCATCGGACGCCTGATAGCGCCCGGGAAAGGCATCACCGAAGAAGACGGCCCGCCGCCTCCGCTCCAGGGCCATCAGCCGACGAGCCCCGGCCACGAGGATGCCGAGGGCATTGGGGCGGGTGAGCGGCCACAGCAGGAAGGGGCCGAGGGCGGTGCCTACGACGAGGAAGAGAAGGAAGTCGAACAGTGCCGTGACGCAGCCGAGGAGCGTACCGGCACAACGACGCGGCCAGGAGGCCGACAGGTTCTGGCCGGTGACGATTGCGGAGTCCTGGCCGCTGACACCTGCGGAATCCCCCTGCATGGGCGCCGAGCCTATCCGGTGGGTCATGAAGTACGGCGGTGCTGGGCCCGGTTGGGGCCGCGCAGCCGTACGCCGACGTAGGCCGCGAGGGCGACGAACACCAGGATCAGCACACCCTTGGAGAGGACCCCGACATACCTCTCCACGGACGACCACTGGTCGCCCAGCCAGTAACCGGCCAGCACCAGAACCGAGTTCCAGATCAGGCTGCCCAACGTCGTCAGCATGACGAACACGGGCAACGGCATACGCTCCACCCCGGCGGGCACGGAGACCAGACTCCGGAAGATCGGCACCATACGGCCGAGGAACACCGCCTTCGTGCCGTGCTTCACGAACCACCGCTCCGTACGCTCCAGATCGGAAGCCTTCACCAGCGGCAGCTTCGCCCAGATCGCGTGCATCCGTTCACGCCCGAAAAGCATGCCGATCCAATACAGCACCACGGCCCCCACAACCGACCCGAGGGTGGTCCAGAACAACGCCGAGGCGAGACTCATCGCGCCCTGCCCCGCCGCGAACCCGGTCAACGGCAGAATCACCTCACTCGGCAGCGGCGGAAAAAGATTCTCCAACGCAATGGCCAGACCGGCCCCCGGACCCCCCAACGTCTCCACAAGATCGGCAGCCCAGCCGGCGATACCGCCGGCCGGCTGATCGGTCAGAGCCAAGGACGTGAGCTGCATACGATCTCCCCGCGGAGGGTCAGGTTCAGGGTCGTCGGGGCAACGCCCTCGACCGCCCTCCAACTTAGAAACCGCAGCTCAACGCCGGTATGAGGGTTGCCGTCCGGTCCGGTGCGGGTTTCCGCATGACCGACCCTGCGGAAAACCGCACCGGCACATGGGTGCCGGTCAGGCCTTGAATGAATGCAGGTTGGCTGCGGCGAGGGTTTGCTCCGCGTCGTACGCCTCGAACGTGCTGATGCGCTGGAAGCCGAGGCGGGTGGCGAGTTTGAGTGAACGCTCGTTGGCTGTCTGGGTCACGACCAGGACCGGCTGGTCGGGCAGTTCGTCGGCGGCGGCGCGCAACGCGGCCGTGGCGGCCTCGAACGCCAGGCCCGCGCCCCAAGCGTCGCGTCGTAGCAGGTAGGTCAGTTCCAGCTCCCCACCGTCCTCGGTGACATGCCCGGGGAGGCCGGGGGAGCGTCGGTCGAGTACGTGCGTTCCGATGAGCCGGTCGGTCGTCTTGTCGGCGATGACGTACGTGCCGGGCTTGTTGGCCACGTCGGCGATACCGGCCGCATCGAGATACTGCTCGACAGCACCCCGGGGCCTCGGTCCGCCGAGGTACATCCGGACCCGTGGATCGGTCTGAAGCTCGATGATTTCGTCGCGGTCGGCGTCGTGGGCCTTGCGCAGCCGGAGTCGGTCCGAGGTGATCACCGTGGCGGACAGCGAGGACGAGGAAGTCATGGGACCCATCCTGTCCGAACCCCCCGAACTCCCTGCCCTGCATCCTTGTCTTGTCAAGCCAGGCAGCGGAAAGACAGTCAATCCCCAGAAACAGCCCATATCGCAGCCAGTGATCCGCCACGATGCCCCAATGAACGAACACGGATTCCTGGAGAGCACCAAGCAGTTCGCCCTCTATCTGTCCGAGCTACAGAACAGCCTCGACTCCGAGTCGTACGACCTGCTGCTACGCATCCTCAAGGGCACCAACGACGCCCTGATCCACCGCAACACCGACATCGACATCGCCCTGTCCCCACGCGAACAGGAACTGTTCACCCCGGAGTTCGGCAAGCAGCTCCACCAACTCCTGACCCTCCTGGGCCCACTCGGCGCGCAGACCTTCGTCGACTTCGGCGCCGCGGGCCCGGATCCCGATCAGAGCGCCACCGATCGTGAACGACTCCGCCGCGAGGTAGAGGCGATCGCCAAGGCCAGCGGCCTCGAGCCGTAGCCGTGCGGCTTCTGTCCCGGCCCGAAGTGTCGGGACAGTAGCCCCGACCTTCGAGGCGCGGCTACGGGAACTCGTCAGGGCTCGCAGAACTCGGTCTCGACGGCCGCGTCCTCCAGTTGCTGTTCGCCCCAGTCGCCGTTGCGGTTCATGGTCATGACGTGCCGGCCGTCCGCCGAGGCGAGCGTTCGGGTCGCGGAGCCGGGGATCATGCCGCCGTGGCCCCATGCCCAGCAGCCCTGCTTGAGCTTGAAGTGCCGTATGCCGAGGCCGTAGCGGTCCTGTGGACCACCGTGTCCCTTGTCCCCGTCGACGTGGACCGCGTCGAGCAGCTGCCGCTGCTGGGCGGGCGGCAGCAGCACACCGGCCAGGAGCTTGGACAGGAAGGTGTTCACGTCTGCGACGGTCGAGATCATCTGCCCGGCGGAGAAGGCGACGGTGGGGCTGAACTCGGTGACGTCGCGCACTTTCGCCTCCGGCCCGTCCTCGAACAGCGTGGAGTAGTGCCGCGCGTGGGGTGCGGGCAGTCGGGGCGAGGTGCCCGGCACGCTCGTGCCGCGCAGGCCGAGCGGCCGGATGACAAGACGCTCGACCGCCTGCGCGTAGGTGCCGCCGGTGGCCTTCTCGATGACCATGCCGGCGACGATGTAGTTGGTGTCGGAATAGTCCCACCTGCCTGGCCTGCCGGGCCTGCTGCCCTGTTCCGGCTGGAAGTTGGCCGGGTGGGCGAGCGCGATGTCCACCAGCTCTTCCGGGGACCACCTGGTGTGGCGGTTCCGGTCGAACTCGTCCCCCGCGTACAGGGCGCGGAAGCCGTCGTCCATGTTGTAGTCGAAGATGCCGCTCGTGTGGTTGAGCAGGTGCCGCACGGTGATGTCCCCGGGCCGGTAGCCCTTGCCGCGCACCACCCCGGGCAGCCATTCCTCCACGCTGTCGTCCAGCGAAAGCCTGCCCTCGGCTTCGAGCCGGAGCAGCACCGTGGCGGTGAAGGTCTTGGTCACGCTGGCGATACGGAACTTCTCGCTGGTGCTCCTCGGCCGCTCGGCGACCAGGTCACCGACACCGGCCCGGCCGTCCCACACACCGCGCGCGTCCCGTACCCGGGCGATGACGCCGGGGGTGCCTTGCGCGACGATCTCGTTCAGTACGGCCTGGGTCTTCGCGTGTAATCGGGGCGGATCATGGTGGGGTGGCCCGGCCGGTGCGGCGGTGGCAGCGGCGAGCGTTCCCACGGCGACGGCTGCGACGGCAAGGGCGATGGGGAGTCCACGAGAGGACTGTTGACGGCTCATGAGAAAAGTTGACCAAGGTACCCCATCCCCCTACATCGGGAACATCCCGGAATGAGGTCGGGGACACGACCCTAGGGGCTACCGCGCAGCCACCGCCAGGATCGCGTCACTGACCGCCGACACCGAAACCGGATGCAGGAACAGGAACAGGTTCGGCTCGACCAGTTCCAGTTCCATCACGCGTGGTTCGCCGTCGGGGCCGTCCACGAGGTCCACGCGGGCGTAGAGCAGGTCCGTCGCGTCCGGCACAGCGGCCAACGCCTGTTCGGCGACGGCGAGTTCGGACGGACTGGGGGTCCAGGGCTCAAGGTCCGGGTGGGCCACCTTGGGCGCGTCGTATGCCGTGCCGGGGGTCAGCACCGCCCGCTTGCGGCTGGCGTGCAGCAACCCTCCGCCGAAGAACTGCAACGCGCGCTCGCCGGAGACGTCGATGCCGCGCATGTACGGCTGGACCATCGCGGTCAGCCCCTCGTCGTGCATCCGCGCAAGATGCCGTACGGCCGTGTCGTGGTCGTCAGGCGTGTAGCGGGCCGCGTACCGGGAGCCGGCTCCGGAGGTGGGCTTGACGACGTACTCGTGGGTGTCGGGGAGGCTGACCGACTCCCCGGGCGCTATGTAGCTGGTCGACACGACCGGCACTCCCGCCCTCGCAAGATCCCCGAGGTACCGCTTGTCGGTGTTCCACCGCACGACCTCGGCCGGATTCGCCAAGCGCGTCAGGCTCGCGCACTTCTGCGTCCACGCCAGAAATTCGTCCGCCCGCCAGCTGTAGTCCCAGGTGGAGCGGATGACGGCCAGGTCGTACGCGGCCCAGTCGGCGTCGGGGTCGTCCCAATGCACCGCCTCCGCCTCGGCCCCGGCCTCGCGCAGCGCCCGCAGGAGCACGGGGAGGTCGGCGTCCTTGCTGGGCTCCGGTCGGGGGTCGTAGGTGACGAGGGCGACTCGGGGCACTGCGGGACTCCATTCTCGTACGGCGTCCCCGCAGGCTAACCGTCGCGCCCGCAACCGCGACAACCCATTTGACCTTCACCCTTGGTGAAGCCCCAGCATCGGTGGCGGAACAGGGGGGAGCTCACGGATGGATCTACGGATGGATCTGCGAGTGGATCTGCTCACGATCGGCGCCTTCTCGAACGTGTCCCGGCTCACGCCCAAAGCACTGCGGCTGTACGACGAACTGGACCTGCTGCGGCCCGCCCACGTCGACCCCGACACCGGCTACCGCTACTACGCGCCCGGCCAGTTGGAGCGGGCCCGGCTGGTGGCGTGGCTGCGGCGGCTGGGGATGCCGTTGGCGCGGATCCGTGCGGTGTGCGGTCTTGAGCGCGCTGCCGCCGCTCGGGAGATCCGTGCCTACTGGGCCGGCGTCGAGGCCGAGACGGCGGCCCGGCGTGACCTCGCCGCGTTCCTCGTCGATCAGCTGTCCGCCGTAGCGGATGGACCGGGCATATCGGGAAGGGGCACCAACATGCTGGAACTGCGTTACTCCGCCCACTCGGACATCGGACGGGTACGCCCCGCCAACCAGGACACCGCGTACGCGGGCGCGCGGCTGCTCGCCGTGGCCGACGGGTACGGGCCGGCGGGTGCGCCCGCGAGCAGCGCCGCCGTGCAGGCGCTGAAGTTCCTGGACGGGGAGGAGGTGCCGGCCGGTGGCGTCCTCGGGCTGCTGGAGGATGCCGTGCAGGGGGCGACCGAGGCTGTTCGGGATGTCGCAGCCGACGGCGAGGAGGCTGGTACCACCCTCACCGCCGTACTGTGGACGGGCTCCCAGCTGGCCCTCGTCCACATCGGCGACAGCCGCGCGTATCTGCTGCGGGACGGCGGCCTCTTCCGGATCACCCACGATCACACCGTCGTCCAGTCGATGATCGACGAGGGCCGGTTGACGCCGGAGGAGGCCGGGTCCCATCCGCAGCGGATGCTCCTGCTCAAGTCCCTGGGGAGCGGCCCACCCGCTGCCCCTGACCTGCGTCTGCACGAGACCCGTGCCGGTGATCGGTATCTCCTGTGCTCGGACGGGCTGTACGGCGTCGTCCCCGAAGACCGCATCCGGCACCTCCTCCTCTCCGTCCCGGACCCGGACACCGCGGTACGAGCCCTGGTCGACGCCGCCAACGACGCCGGCGGCCCGGACAACGTCAGCTGTGTGGTCGCCGACGTCGTCCGGGCCGGGGAGTGGACGGCGGTTCAGGGCGAGTAGAAGTCCCGGGGGCGTCCGCGCCGGTCCCTCGCCCGGGCGAGCAGGCTGCCCGGGTACTCCACCGCCCAGTAGCTCACCGTCGCGGCGAGAACCGCCGTCGCCGTGACGATCGCGACGGCCAGGGCGAAGCCAGACCTGGATCCCTCGGAGGGGAGCAGGCCGGTGTCGTAGAGGAGGAGCATGACCGGCTCGTGCCAGATGTAGAGGCTTTGACTTGCACCTCGGGCTGAAGCCCGAGGATTCTGGCCTTCTCGATCGTTGCTGTGCCGCTACGCGGCACGGGGTTCGTGGTCGCGAACTGGTGCAGCCGACGCCGGGCCGTCTCCTCGTCGAGGCCCGGCATCAGCACGAGCAGCCGCCCGTCCTCGTCCCGGCCCAGCCGGTCGCAGCCGCCGCCGAGCCGCTCGACGACCTGCGCGAGCCGCTCGGCGACCTCCCGCCGGATGCGCGGCCCGAACCGCTCCTCCAGCGTGGCCATTTCGGCGACCTGGACGACGGCGAGCACGCCGCTTCGCCGACCGGTGACCGGGCGGCGCAGTTCGCGGTCGAGTTCAGCGCGGAAGTGAGGAAGTTGACGGCGGGACGATTTCCTCAGCCGGTCTCGCTCACGCGGACTCCGTTGGCGGCGGTGTCGAAGACCTTCCGGTACGTGTGCCATTGCGCGTTCGGCGCGGAGAGATAGACCACGTACTGGGTGCCGTCGGTGCTGGAGAACGCCAGCTCCGCCGCCCGGTACTGCCGTGCCCTGCCGTCGAAGGTGAACTCCCAGTACCCGGCGGGTCGTCCGCGGAAGGTCGTCTCGGCCATCCGCACGCGTTCATAGCCGGGGTTGTCGCGGGCGGTCTGTTCCTCTTCCGTCTCGCGCCAGTGCCGTAGCGGATCGGTGCCCGCGAACTCGATGGCGTTGACCCTGAGCCCGACCAGACCGGACGGGTCGATGAAGGCGACTTCGCCGCCGTCCAGCGTCTTACGGGTCCAGCCGTCCGGTACGGGTACGGAGAAGCCGCTGCCCGCCTTCTGGAGCTGATATCCGTCGGGCACCGGCGGCGGCAGGGTGGCGCTGGGACTGGGACTGGGAGAGGCGGAGGCACCGGACCCGGACGCGTGTGAACTCGGCTCATCGCCAGGGCCCTTGAGCCACCACAGTGCACCGCCGCCCGCCACAGCGGCGGCAAGCGCCACTGCCACGATCGACCGCACCACCGTACGGCGGCGGTTGCCGCTGCTCTTCCTCGCGGGAGGCGAGGGGGCGTCGGTCCGTTCCGACCGCGTGGGCGGATCGAGGCGAGCGGTCCGTGTGGCGGTCACATCGACCAGGCGGCGTTCGACCTCGTGCACGTCCATGCGCTGCCCGGGTTCCTTGACGAGCAGACCCTCGATGACCGGCGCCAGGTCCCCGGCGTTGCGCAAGGGCTCGTACGGATCCGTTGCGATGGCGTACGCGGTCTCGATCGGGGTGTCGCGGGCGAACGGGTGCTGCCCCTCGACCGCCTGGTACAGCGTCGCCCCCAGGGCCCACAGGTCACTGGCGGGACCGGGCTCGGCGCCCCGGAGGCGTTCGGGCGACAGATAGCGGATGGAGCCGATCAGCTCACCGGGCTTGGTGAGGGAGGACGTTCCCGACTCCATGGCGATCCCGAAGTCGGTGAGGACGATCCGGCCGCCGTCCCCGAGCAGAACGTTGGCGGGCTTGACGTCCCGGTGCAGGACCCCGGCGTCGTGGGCGGCGCGCAGGGCGGCGGCCATGGCCAGCCCGATCCGGGCCGCTTCCTCGGGAGGCAGCGCACCCCGCTGCTTCAGCACGTCACTGAGCGTCGCCGACGGTATGTACTCCATGACGATGCACGGCAGGCCCTCGTCGTCGACGACGTCATGCACCACGATCACATTGGGGTGCGCGATCCGGGCCGCGCTCCGGGCCTCGCGACGGGTGCGCTCATGGAGCGTGCGGACCTCGTCGTCGTGCAGGTGCGGCGGGATGTGCAGCTTCTTCACGGCGACATGACGGCCGAGCAGCCTGTCCTCGGCCCGCCACACGGTGCCCATACCGCCACTGCCCACCCGCTCCACCAACAGGTAACGGCCGGCGACGAGTCGCCCAAGATCGGACACCGAGATCGTCACCTTCTCCGCTTCCCGTTCGTGAACAGTCGGGGTCGACGAGGCACGATAACCCATACGGACGTACGAGCATGTCAACGGTTCGATCACATGGCACCCGACTTCGCCGGCGGTGACAAGGCGCGGCCGTGTTCATTACGCGCTTCGGTGATCAGGAGCGCTCGGGGCTGGTTCAGAATGCTCGGATGCCCATGCTTGAGACTCCCCGTCTGCTCCTTCGTCGCTGGCGCCCGGAGGATGTTGCGCCACTGACCGCCATCAACGCCGACCCAGAGGTCATGCGCTGGATCGGTGACGGCAGCGTCCGTAACGAACAGCAGACCCGCAGCGGGATTGAAACGATGGAACGCAAGTGGGAGGCACGGGGCTTCGGTCTGTTCGCCGTGGAGATCCGTGCCACCGGCGAACTGGCCGGCTTCACCGGCCTTTCGATTCCCGACTTCCTTCCGGAGGTGCTGCCGGCGGTCGAGGTCGGCTGGCGGCTGGGACGTGCCCATTGGGGACAGGGCCTGGCCACCGAGGCCGCAACCGCCGCTGTCCGGTTCGGAATCGAGGAACGAGGGCTTGAGCGGATCGTCAGCATCGCTCAGGCGGGCAATGCCGCTTCCGAACGGGTCATGGTCAAGCTGGGGATGCATCTTTTCTGCGAGACCGTCGATCCCGGCTGTGGTCGGCGCGTGCGGGTCTTCGAGATGTCTGTGGATCAGGCGTAGTCGCCGCGTTCGGCCCGGTGCAGGATGTCGCGCTCCCGGCCGGTCTGGGTGTCGAGTGAGTCCTCGTGGTCGATGACGATGGTGTCGTCGGCCGGCTGGGCACGTACCTGAGCTGCGTAGGCGTCGGTCGCCTTGATCAGGAGAGCATCCTGGTGTGCGGCGGGCCAGCTTTGGATCAGGTAGGACTCCACGACATCGTCCACGAGTGTCTGGTCGACGGCCCGGTCCCGGCCGCGCGCATGAATACGCAGCCGGTAGTGGCCTGGCCCTTGGGACCCCAGCGAGGGCAGTTCCGCGGGGTCGTCCATGAAATACGTCACCAGCGCTTCCCCGGAAGGGGAGTTGCACGAGATCTCAGCGATCTCTTCCCAGTCCGCAGTCACCTCGGGGCGCTGCGCATGCAGCTCGACAGTGACCTGAACGCTGACCTCGGCCAGCTGGTCTATGACCGGCGTACCGCCCTGGGCCTGTCCCAGACCGAACTCGCCGAACGTTGCGGAATGAAGCAGCCCAGATCTCCCGGATCGAAGGCGGCGGCACCGTTCCCACCATCCCGCTCCTGCGACGCCTGGCACGCGCCCTCGATGCCGACCTGACCATCGAGCTCACGCCGCACCACAAGGCGGCTTGATCGATCCGGCGTAACCGGCGGCCCGAGGAGCCTTCCCATTCCCGGAATTCCCTGGGGCGTGGGCGGCTGACGGCAGAGCCACGGGCTACACCGCCACGTCGCCGACCGCCGTCCGCTGCAACAACCCCCAAGTGAACTCCGCAATGACCTCCCGCGACCTCCCCTCCCCATCCGGCGCCCTGAACGCCAACCCCCACCGAGTCGGCGCCGAACCCTCCAGTGGACGGGCCGGGGCGAATGCGCGGGCCGCTTCGTCGACCGTGCAGGACCAGGGCGTGAGGTCGTCCAAAGACCGCAGCTCCGGGCTCTCGGCATCCGGCGCGCGTACCAGCCACTCGTTCCATACCGCTCCATTCGGGGCGACGAGTACCTCGAAGCGCAGGTCGGACCAGAGGGGGAGCGGCCACTGCAAGGCTTCGCACTTCAGGTCGCCGATAGTGCGCATCACCGCCGACTCGGGGGCGCCCAGGATCGAGCGGTAGCGGGAAGCCGCCGCTCGCGCCCGCGGTGAGTGGAGCATTGCCTGCCAGCGCTTGTTCGCCTCGCGCATGTCCGCGATGGAGGCGCCGAGTTCAGTTCGTGCGTCCGCCACCAGGTCCGGATTGTGGTCGGCCATGCGGCGCAGCAGGACCAGTTGGAAGTCGAGGGGAGTGAAGGGGCCTTGGGGGCGCGTTGCGGACGGCATGCCTCCCATCGTCGCTCACCTCGTCACTCACCACATCGCTCACCTCGTCTCTCACCTCGTCGCTCTCCACGCGACCGCCCGGACGGCGGCCGTCAGGAAGGAACAGGACGGAGTTGACGTAGCGGGGGCGGTGGCGGAAGGGGAGGACTCGGGGGAGCAGGCCCTGGGTGACGACGTGGGCGGCCTCGGCCTGGTGGGCCTCCAGGGGGAAGGAGGTGAGCGGGACCCAGGTGTCGCCGGGCAGGACCCAGCCGTCGTAGCGGAGTAGGGTGAGGTACGTGACTACTCGGGCGATCGGCTGGATGCGGGACTCCAGCTCGACGAACAAGGCCGGGCGGTCGCGGGACAGGATGCCCGTCGACCCGCGCAGCACCGCCAGTTCGCCGCCGTCCACGTCGATCTTGATGAAGTCGACGTTCCGGAGCCCCAGGTCGTCCAGGGCTACGCAGCCGACGTCCAGCGCACGGCTGTGGATGTCGCGGCGGATCAGGGAGGACACGCCCCTGTCGCCGGGGTCGTCCGCCGGGAGCCAGAGGCGGGCCACCCCGGGGCCGTCGGAGGCGGCGGCGCGGATCACGCGGACGTTCGGTGGGGCCGTGGCAGTGAGGAGGCGTGCAAGGTGGGGGACCGGTTCTACGGTCACCACCTCGCGGGCTCGCTTCGCCAGGCGGCGCGTCCAGGGGCCGTACCAGCCGCCGATGTCCACCGCCGTGCCGCAGTCCGGCGGGCACAGCTCGCCGAGCCGGGCCAGTTCCGGTTCGAAGCGGGGGTAGACGGCCCGGGCGGCTGCCGCGACCAGGCGGGTCGGGAGCAGGGGTGCCACGCGGGCCGCGAGGGTTCGCGGGGGCTTGGTCATGGGGTCATCCGTTTGAGGAGTTCCTCGTGTTCGTCGTCCGTGACCTGCTCCCCGGACGAGGGCAGCAGCTGCGGGATGCCGTCGACGATCGGGTAGCGGCGGCGCAGGCGTGGGTTGTAGAGCACCTCCTCGTCATCGGCCGTGAACAGGTGCAGCGGGCCCTTGTCGAGTGGACACGCCAGGATCTGGAGCAGGGGGTCGTCGGGTTTCACGGTGGTGTCAACTCCTTGGCACCGAGGGAGGGTTGGGCCGCTGCCTGCCGGTCGTGCTTGGGCATGGTCAGCAGTACGGTGATCGCCAGCGCCGTGCCCGCGAGCCGCAGCGCCAGCCGCAACGGCTCCTGCGGCAGCGCCTCGCCGAACGACAGCGTGCCGAGCACCGCCGTATAGAGGCAGGTCACCGTCGTACACACCGGCACGATCAGCGAGGCCCGGCAGCGTTGCAGCGCCGCCTGCGACATGACCAGCCCGAACGCGCCGGTGAACAGCAGGAGATACGGATACGGGGAGCGGAGGACATCGAGCAGCGCCTCGCCGATTCCGCTTGCCGTGAGGTCCGTGAGGTAGTTGGAGACGCCTTTGATCGCCAGCGAGCTGACGCCGTACAGCACGCCCACCGCCACGCCGTATTCGACGCCGGTCGTCGGCAGCCGGTGCCGGTGGCGGGCGCGGCGCTCGGCGGAGCCGTACAGCCAGACGCCCGCGGCGAGCGAGGGCACGCAGACGAGGAGGATCAGGGGGTACGGCGCCTCGCCGCCCACGGTGTCCGAGTCCTCCCGCAGCGACAGCACGACCATCAGCAGCGCGGCGAGGATCGCGCCGAGGGCGTACCGCTCGCGGCCGGTGGTCTCCTCGCCGAGCAGCCGCGCCGACAGCAGCACCAGCAGGACCAGGCCGGAGACGAAGATGCCCTGCGCGGCGGCGATCGGGAGCGTGCGGTAGACGACCAGCTGCGCGGCGAAACCGGCGGCGAGGGACAGTGATCCGCCGATCCACAGCGGGCTGCCCAGGACCAGTCTCAGGAGCTTCGCGGGTTCGCGCACGGTCACCTGGGGCAGGGCCGCGAGCGCCCGTTTCTCCAGGACGAAACCGGTGCTGTACAGGACGTTCGCCAGCAACGCCGCGGCTACTCCCCACCACATCGGCTACGTCCTTCGCGCGTGCAGGAGGAGGATCGAGGCGAGTGGTGCTCTGGAGCAGGCGAGCCGGTCGAGCGGGCGCAGGGGACGCGGTACGCCGTGGAAAGGGGCCCCTTTGAGTCGTACGACTTCGAAGCCTGCCGCGGTGACGTACTCGCGGAGGGCGCGGGCCGTGTAGAGCCGCAGATGTCCTACGACCTCCCGCCCCGGCCGGCCGTGGATCGCGCGCAGGCTGACCTCCGAGAAGACGGGCTGCACGCCCGCGAGGAGGAGGGCGCGGTTGTACCAGGCGGCCAGGTTCGGGGTGGACAGCATCAGATGGCCGCCCGGGCGCAGCACCCGGCGGATCTCGTCCAGGGCGGAGTCCGGGTCCACTAGGTGTTCGATCACCTCGCTGAACAGCACGGCGTCCGCTGAACCGTCCCTGAAGGGGAGGGAGTTGAGTTCTGCGCGGAGGGTGTACGGGATTCTGGTGTGGGCGCGTTTCAGGGCGTCCTGGGACCAGTCGACGCCGATGATGCGGTGGCCGGGGAGGAGCGGTGCGGTGGTGGCTGCCGCCGTGCCGTCGCCGCAGCCGATGTCGAGGATCGTGCGGGTGTGGCCGGATGGTGTGGGCGGGCCCAGGGCGGTGGCCAGGAGGTGGGCCTGGCGGAGGGTGCGGGGGGTGCCGGAGGCTACGGGGACCGCCGGGTTCTCGTAGAAGTCGCGGAGTTCCGTGCGGGGTGGGGTGGTGGTCGTGGACGTGGTCGTCATGGGGCCACCTCCGTGGTGTGCAGATAGTGCTCGAAGAGGTCGCGTAGGTGCGCGCCGTCGCCGTGGCTGAGCAGGGCTCGGGACCAGCGCAGGGCCAGGTGCAGGCGGCCGGCGGTGGAGGCGGTGGTGACGGTGAGGCCGCGGGGCATTCTCGCGGGCGCCGAGAACCAGACGGCGTGCGCGCGGCCTGCCTCCTCGCCGAAGTCCAGGGGGTACGGGACGCGGCCGATGTTGCTGAGGAGCGTCGTCGAGGTCCAGGGGGCGGCTGCTCGGCGGAGGGTTCTGGTGAGGGCGGCTCGCCAGGACACGGGGGTGATGGGGGCGGTGAGGAGGGTGGCTCCGTGGCCGAGTTGGGGGCGGGGGAGGGACTTGAGGGCGAGGGTGCGGAGTGCCGTACGGCTGAGGAGTGCGGGCATGTCCGCCGGGTTCAACTCGTCCGGGGTGAAGGGGACTTCGACCAGGCGAGTGCCGTTGCCTATCGGCATCGTCGTGTCCCTGGGGCGGTCGTCCACGGGCATCGTGATGCGGAGGGGGCGGGGGTGTTCGCCGTGTTCTCTGTTCCAGTGGGTGATCATCAGGGCTGTGGTGACCATGAGCTGGTCGTTCACCGTGTACGGGGAGCCTTTGGGGCGGTGGGGGAGGGGGAGTTCGGTGACGAGCATGCCGTTGCCGGGGGAGGGTTCGGGGGTGCCGGGGGCTACTCGGGCGGGGGGTGACCAGTTGGAGGGGGTTTCTTCGGGGTGGGGTGGGGGTTGCGTAGGGCGGGTGGGGGAGGCTGCGGGGGAGTTGTCCCGGCCGCTGTACAGCTCTGCGGCGGTGGCGAGGACGCGGAGGCAGGCGGGGCCGTCGAGGGCGGTGTGGTTGATGGTGAGGAAGAGGACGGTGCCGGTGCCTTTGCCGTGACTGGCGTTGCTGCTCGGGGTGGGTATCGCTTGCCGGCGCTGGCCGGGTGCCGCTGCGCCCACCCGTGCCGCCCCAGCGGCACGACTGCCCGCAGCGGCGGGGCGTGCGGCAGCGTCAGCGGCGGCGGGTGCAGCGGCGGCGTTGGCGTCGGCGCCGCTGCTGGGGTTGGCGTCGCCCCAGCCCGCACCGCTGACCGCAGCGGCGGCGGGTACAGGATCGGCAGCGGGCTTCCCCACCGCATCCGTCGCCTCGCTCCCCTCCACCGGTCCCGCCCCCTCCACCACCTCCAGCCGTACCGGCGGCGAAGCCGTCAACGGCGGGGCCTCCACCAGTGCACGTGTCCGCGCGCCTCGCAGCGCGTCCGGGCCCGGTGGCAGGAAGGTCACGACCTCCACATCCGGGTCCGCCGTCAGTTCCCACTCGTAGCGGCGCCGGTACCACCGACCCGCCGCCTCCCGCATGAGGATGCGGGGGTGGCGGCGGAGGGCCTCGGTGAAGGCGGAGCGCAGGCGGTCGCGGTCCAGGTGGCCCGGGAGGTGGACCTCGATGTGGACGGTTTCCGGTTCCTCCTCCTGGAGGCAGTGGCGGGCGATCTCGTCCACCACGGGGAACGGGATGCGCTCGGGAGGCCGTACGGGGCCCTCGGCGCGGTGCTCCAGCGTCGTCATGCGCTGTCCCCCCTCAGGTCGGCCTCGGGTGGTGTCGCCCTGAGCCTCGGCTTGCGGAACGCGAAGCGCACGGTGGGCGGGTCGGGCGGCGGGGCGCCGGGACCCCGTGCCGAGACGGTCGGGCCGGAGTCCGGGCGGGCAGGCGGCGGGGGCTCGGCACCGAGAGGACTCGCGCCCCGCTCCCGTTGCGGCAACTGCTGCGTCGGGGCTTCCGAGGCCGGCGACCCCCCGGACGGTGGCGGCACCGCCATTGGGTCCCGCTCCCGCACACTCACCAACCCCGCGAACAACCCGATCAGCGCCAGGAGTTGAGCCGCCGGACCGAAGGCACCCTCCTCCGCGCCCGCCGGCTCCCCGGCCCCCACCGCCGCCGCGATCCCCGCCCCCGCGAGCGCGACGAACGCGATCGGTACGAGCAGTGCGTGCCGTCGGTGGGCCAGGAGCGCCAACGCCGGTACCAGCAGCGCGAACCACCCGGCGATCACCGCGCCCACCAGCGTCAGCGCCACCGTCCCCAGCCACAGGCCCGGCGGCGGGGGCACCGGCTGCGGGTCGTCGGGGTTCGGGGAGCGCCGGCGCCAGAGGACAAGTCCCACCAGGGCCGCCACCGCTACACCCCCGCCGATCAGCGCGGCGTCGTACGTCGTCGCGGGCTCGTACGACAGCTTGACCCCGCCGCCCGCCCCGGCCGGGATCCGCCAGCCCTGCTGCCAGCCGTCGAGGCGGACCGGGGACAACTCGTCCCCGTTCAGCGTGGCTTTCCAGCCGTCGTTGTAGTTCTGGTACGTCGTCAGGTACGTGGCCGCGCCCGACCCGACCGTCACCTGGCGCTGGTCGCCGAGCCAGTCACGGATCTCAAGGTTGCGGTCCGCGGACGTTGGCTCAGCGAGCGCCCCGCCGCGTGTCAGCGTGACATCTGTGAGCGTCAGCGGCCCGGCGTCCCCGCCCTCGACCCGGTGCCGGCCGGAGGACAGGTCCAACTCGGCGTTCGCTCGCCCCTCCTGACAGAGCGTCACCTGCACAGGTCGCCGTTCCGTCAGGTCCCGTACCGTCCCCCGCACGCTCGTCTCGTACAACTCCCCGTCCACCGCCATCACCGGCCCCTGCCCGCATGGCAGCGAGAAGGCGCGCGTGGCCGCCGGCTGGGGCGTGCGGTAGGCGTCGAGGGCCGGGATGTACGCCTCCGTGAGGCCCACCGGAAGGCGCAGGTCCTCGTCGACGACCGGGTTGTGGAGGGTCAGCGGAGCCGTCGCCGTGACCGTGATGTCGAGGCGGTCCGTGGTGATCGGCGGGAAGCGGACCCAGCCGTTCTCGTCGACGCCCGCGAGGGCGGCGCCTTCCGGGGAGCTGATCTGCACCTCGGTGGGGCGGGTGGAGAGGCCGCCCGCGGGGGCCAGGACCAGTTCGCCGACGGACTGTTCGCCGTCCCAGCGGAGGTGGATGGTGGGGCGGTCGCCCGCGATCCAGGCCGTGGTCAGGTCACCGTCGGTGAGGTTGCGCGCCGCCAGGCCCGCGCCGAGCCGTGCCGTGGAGTCGGCGGTGGCGACGATGCGGCTCTGCTGGTCGGGGGCGACGTCGTACAGCAGCCGGTCGAGTTCCGCGCCGGGTACCGGCACCGCGCTCGCCGTCACCTCGTACGTCCCCGCCGTGCCCGTGGAGAAGCGGCGGTGCAGGCCCGCCTCCGTGCCCGTCGCGGAGAGGCCGGTCGGGTCGGCCGTGCGGTGCAGCGAGACGATCTCGGCGGCGGCACCGGCATCCCGCGCGTCCGTCGGCAGCCGCAGCATGCGCGTGACCTGCACGTCAGGCAGCGAGATCTCGGAGAAGCCCGCGCCCGTCAGACCCGTGTGCCGCGCCACCGAGTCGACGATCGTCAGCCGCATCCAACTCGTCTCACCCGAAGGCGCCTTGATGCTCTGCGCCGTCCCGTCCGGGCGCAGGACGCTGGTCCGCACCCCCTTCTCCGTCTCCACTCGCACCCGCGTCGCCGCCGACCGCACACTCTCCTGCGGCAACGGCGACACCCTGAACGACGACGGCATGTCGTACGCCTCGCTGAACCCGATCCGCAGCCACTGCCGGTCCGCCGAGCCCGCCGAGCCCTCGGCCCAGGCGGTGTCCGGGTTGCCGTCGAAGGCATTCACCGGGTCGTACTGTGGGAGGTGGAAGAGCCAGTTGCCGTACGAGGAGGCCGTGACCGAGCGGGCGCCGCGCAGTTCGGCGACCGTCTGATGGCCGAGGCCCTCGGTCGGCAGGATCTGGTGGGGTTTCTCGCCGGCGTCCTGGGCGGCGTCCGGCGCGTTGCGTTCGTCGCGGGTGTACGTGTACGACGTGTTGGCGTTGACCAGCCCGAACCGGGTGTCCGCGCGACGCAGTCCGTCGCCCACCACCTGCACGGGCGGCGTGCCGAGCCCGGGATGGTTGTCCCCGGTCAACACCGTTGCTCGGCCCCGGAGTTCGGAAGCAAGCGGCAGTAGCGCCTCCGGGCCGCCGGAGACCACGGCCGTGTCGGACACCGGCAGCAGAGAAGCCTGCCCGGGACGCGGTACCCCCTCGTTCCCCGGCGGCTGGTAGATCTCCACCGCCCGCTGCCTCGGATAGATGCCCTCGATCTCCAGCGGGGTGCCCTCGGCGATCCGGCCGCCCGTCATGACCGGGCCCAGGCCCTTCACCCGCTCGTACCCGGACTGCTCAAGGGTGCGCTTGACCGTCGTGGTCGGTACGTGGCCGATCTGGTCGGGGTCGAGGTCGTTGCGGACGACGACGTAATGGATGCCGGCCCGGCTCAAGTAGTCGGCAAGGCCTGGGACTTCACCGCCCGACATCAGCGCCTGCTCCACGGCGTCCATCGCGCGCCGGTTGCCGGGCGTGCCCATCGGCACGTAATCCCGTTGGGCCCAGCGCGACTCGGCCACCACATCCAGCGGCTGGTCGATCGTCGAGCCCCAGGTGTAGATGCCGTGCGCGGTCGCCGGGACCACCAGGGCGCGCGAATCCGGCGAGTACTCCTCCAGCCAATCCGCCGTCGCCGTCCAGTACTTGGGGATCTCCTGGAAGGAACCCGGGTTCAGGATCGACCCGTTGAGGTACGGCCACATCAGCCCCGGCAGCACCAGCACCGCCGCGATCAGCGGCGCGAGACGACGGCCCCGGACCGGGCGGGCGCCGCGCTGCTCGGCGGCCACGCCCACCAGATGGGCCAGGCCCAGGACGAGCGCGAGGGCGAGGCCCGGCAGGAACTTGTAGATGTTGCGGAAGGGGGCCAGAGAGCCGTTCAGCCAGTCCTGCACCACCCCGTGGAAGGGCGCCCCGAAGGCCCCGCCGTACCCGGCGAGCACGATCAGCGCCACCGTCAGCACGGTCAGCACCAGCCAGCGCCGCTCCGGCAGATCACGCCGGGCCAGTCCCGCGAGGCCGAGCCCCGCCGCCAGCGTCGAGCAGACGACCACGACCACCGAGGACACGACGGTCCACCCGGCGGGCAGCCACGCCTCACCGAAGTGCAGATAGGCGACCCAGTTCCCGGCGCCGCGCAGTGCCTCCGTCGCCGCCATCGTGTCCGTCGTGGTCTGCGAAGTCTCCACGTACGGAAGGAAGTTCTCGCCGTAGAAGCCAAGCAGCAGCAGCGGGATCCACCACCAGGCGGTCGCCAGGATCACGCCGGGCACCCACCAGGCGATCAGCTTGCGCTGCCGTGGTCCCGGTGGGCGGGACAGAAGGTAGAGACCCACCGGCAACAGGGACGCCAGCGTCGCCGCCGCGTTGACCCCGCCCATGAACGGCACGATCAGCGCCGAGCGGAGGGCGGCGACCCGTGCGGCGTACCGCTCGTTCGTCAGCGGCAGCAGCACCCACGGCAGGAACGCACCGGGCAGCGCCGCCGCCGACGTGGACCCGACGACGATCGTGAAGGTCGGCCACAGCGCATACGCGACGGCCCCGACCAGCCGGGAGCCGCCGCTGCCGATCCCCAGCCGCTCGGCCAGCCGCAGTGCGCCCCAGAAGGCGACGGACACGATCAGCGACAGCCACAGCCGTTCCGCCAGCCACACCGGCAGCCGCACCAGATCGCACAGCCAGTAGTACGGCAGCATCGGCCACAGGTAGCCGACGTACTGGTCCGAGATCCCGCCGAAGGAGCCCCGGTCGTGCCACAACTGGCCCAGATCGGCGAGGAATTGACCGGGGTCGACGGTGACGCCCAGCTTCGTGTCGAAGGTCTGCCGCCCCGGTCGCACCGCGAGCAGCAGCACGAAGACCACGGCCCAGAACCCCAGCAGCCAGCGCCGCGACCGGGGGCCGTGCGGCGGGCCCGACGCGGTCGTGGTGGTGGGGACGGCTGCCGGAGGAGGAGCCTGGACCGTGGTCGTCATGGAGGACACCGCCGGAGGACGAGGAGGAGATTCCAGGTGGCCACCTCACGGATGCCCGGCGCCTTGACGACGGTCTCCGCGAGGAAGGGCCAGTAGCGGGAACGCGCCGAGACGACGGTGACGTCGTCCCGGGCACGCACCTGCCGCAGGGTCGGGCCGATGTGCACGGTGAACAGGTTCTCGCCGAGGGTGTGCTTCGCGGGCTTCCCGGTACGGCGCCGATAGCGGGCCCGGGCCCACTCCGCACCGAAGTAGTGCCAGGGCGCCCACTCGTGACCGCCCCACGGGGACAGCCAGTTGGTGAACGACACATAGATCAGCCCACCGGGCCGGGTCACCCGCACCAGCTCACTCAGGAACGTCTGCGGATCGTCGACATGCTCGAGCACATTGGACGAGAAGGCGACGTCGGCGACCGAGTCGTACAGGGGAAGCAGATACCCGTCCGCGATCACTGCCGCGTCGGGAGGCTTCTCCCCCAACTCCCGTACATCGGGCTCGAAGAGAAACGCGTGCGCACCACGCCGCCGAAACTCCTCGGTGACGTACCCGCTGCCCCCACCGACATCGACGACGGTACGCCCGCCGACAGGACCGCCGTAGGCCTCGACCTGATCGACGGCATCCCGGGCAAGCAGCGAGTAGCAGGCGTCGGGATCGTCCTGCTCATGCAGAAACGCACGGAAGAGGGCAAGGGACCGCCGAAAGGACGGATCCTTCAAACGCCGGTCCAGCGGAGCGCCCCGATAGGGGCGCGGGGAACTGCGCGACCAGCCACGACGAACCCGCAGCCCGGTCACGGCGTCCAGCCCCGCACCGCCTCAGAGGCCACCGCCCGGAACTGCCGAACCGTCCGATCCCAGCGATACCGCGCCGCCCGGTCCCGCGCCGCCTTCCCCATCAGCTCCCGCCGATGCTCCGAGAGCGCCAGCGTGCACCACGCCGCCGCGAACGAGGACTCACCGTGCGCGAGAACCCCGGTCTCCCCGTCCACGACGGAGTCCCGAAGCCCCGGCACATCGAAGGCGATCGCCGGTGTCTCACGAGTCGCCGCCTCCGTGACGACCAGCCCCCACCCCTCCACCGCGGAGGGATGCACGAGCAGCCACGCCGCACACAGCAGCCGGTGTTTCTCGGCCTCGCTGACATGCCCGGCGAACTCCACGCCCGCACCGGCGAGTTGCTCCAGCCGCGCGCGTTCGGGCCCGTCGCCGACGATCACCAGCCGCCCGCCCGTCACCGGCCGCACCCGCTCCCACAGCCGCAGCAGCAGATCGATCCGCTTGTACTCGACGAGCCGCCCCACCGCCACGAACAGCGGCTCGGGCGAGCGGTCGGCGCGTGGGCCGGGGTCCTCGACCCCGTTGTGGACGACACGGATCCGGTCCCGTTCGACGCCGATCCCGCGCAGGGCGTGCGCCGTCGAGGGGGAGACGGCGACCATCAGACTGCGGTGCTGTGCACCGGTCAGCGCCCACTGTTCGAGTCTTCGTCCGATCCGGGCGGCCGGCGCCAGTGGCCCGCCGCCGAACCGCATCTTCCAGAGATCCGTGTGGACATGGTTGACCAGGCACATCGTCGGCCCGCGATGCCACATCGGTGCGAAGTACGGCATGCCGTTGCACACCTCGACCAGCAGATCGCAGTCGCCGACCTGCCGGGCGAAGGCGGAACGGGCGCGCAGGAAATGGCCGTACTCACCGCCGGCCGACACGACCCGGTAGTCACGGAAGGAGGCCGGGCCGCCGCACAGCAGGGTCACCTGGTGGCCCAGGCCGGTCAGTCCGTCGGCCAGCCGGTCGACAAGCAGCTCGGAACCGCCGGCGGCAGGATTGCCCAGGTCCCGATGGGCGAGGAAAACGATTCGGCGCGGAGGTGGGGGGTGCGCCGGGGGGTGCTGCGGCGCCCGGGGGAGTGCGGCGCGCAGCTGGGAAGGCACGTGCTGGGGCATTGGTGCTCCAACTCGTCTCAGGGTGCGGAACTCAGTGGGGGGAGTGGCACGTGGGGTGGGGGGTGTGCATGTGGGCGTGGGGTGGTTTTCGCCTGTTGGGGCGCCTGTGAGGACGCCTGTGAGGGCGTGGACTCCTTCTGTGAATGGGGCGGACTGTCCTGTGAACAGGGTGTGGGCGCACTGTGTTCAGTTGTGGGGGTGGACAGTTTTCGCCCAGTGGTTCGAAGCTGCTACTCACCGGCGTGACAATTTCCGGGCTTTGTGGAGCTGACGCCACATCACATCGTGAGGGTCGGTGGGTATTGTTCGGATTCCTCGCCATTTTCCGGACGTTTCCGCCCACGTATCACCAGAACGCCACCCACCGCCGCGAGTACGAATCCGGCCACGGCCGCCCCCACCGGCAGGGTCCGCCCCACGAGGCGCAGCTGCCCGCTGTCCTCCTTGGCCCGCTCGACCGCGAACTCCTGTGTCTCGTCCGTGAACGAGATCTTCCGGCTGTCCAGGAGCACCGCCGCGTCCTCGTCCCCGCCCGGCGCGCGCAGCGTCCGGCGCGGGCCGGTCTGGGCGTAGAGCACCCGGCCGGTGGCCTGGTCGACGACCAGCTCGATGCCGTGGTTGGCGTACCACTCCTCGGCGAAGACCTGGGAGCGCTCGGGCTGGTCGATGATGGCGCCGGGCACGAGTCGCGTTCCGGTCTTGGTGGCCGGAACGGTCCCGGTGAACCGGTAGCCCTCGTACCCCTGGATCTTCTTCTCGCCCCGGTACCGCAGCGTGACTGTGCGCTCGCCGGTGTTGTCCCACCACTGGTAGTCGCGTTTCTGCACGTCGAAGGGGAACTTCAGATATGCCTCGCCCTCGATGTACGGCGTCTCACCGCAGCAGTGCACCGGCCGGTTGGTCCGGCGGTCGCTGACCCAGCGGTGCGGTACGAAGTCCAGCGCGTCGTGCGGATCGGCCGCCGGCAGGGACTTGTCCGTGTCGACGGTGGTCGTCACGTCCCAGACCGCGGCCCGTCCGCTGCGCTCGCTCTCGGCGACGTCGCCGCGGACGCGCTGGGTGATGGTGATGGCCTGGTCGGGGACGGTCTCGACCTGCTCCACGTCGAAGACGGAACCCGTGCCCTGGTAGACGGCGGTCTGGTCGATGTCGATCGGATTCACGGCGGCCCTCGGCTCCACGTACCAGGCCAGCAGGGGCGCCAGCACCAGCAGGAACGTGCCGAGGCCGAGCAGAATCAGGGACAGCGGTGAGGCAGTACGGCGCATCCTGGCACTCCAAAGGCTTGGGACGTGCTGGGGGAACAGTGCGCGCGAACCCGTCTGCGCCGGGAACCGTAGGCGCACCCTTGACGGAGTGTCAATGGAAAGTCAAGACTGAACCTTTGCCGGACGGGGCCGGCGCAAGGGTGAGGGCGACCTTTCGAGTACCTCTAGATGTGTCCAGATACGTCTAGAAATGTCCGGAAAGGCTGACCCGAGATGTCCAGACTGCTCGCCGCAGCGCTCACGGTGGCGGCCGCCGCCGCACTGGCCGTAGGAGCCGCCCTCGGCATCGTCGCGCTCCTGGAGGCGACCCCCGACCAACCGAACACCCCCCTGATCACCTACGAGCAAGCCGGCCAGGGGAGTTGACCGTGCGTAGCCGCAGGGGCGCGCCGGTGTCGAGAGGGCATGGGGGTCCCCCCGCTCGAGCGAAGCCGAGAGTGGGGGAGCGCGGAGACCCCGACGAAGGAGGGGCTGAGCACGGTCGCCCTCTCGACACCGGCTGTAGCGCCCCGGAGGCGAAGCAAATGAAGCAGCCTGCCCGCTCCCCGGCAGTGTCCACCCGGTCGGCCTGGCTCGACGTCCCGCGGCTCCAGGTCCGCCGGTTCGCCGCGATCGCCATGTCCGAGGCGCCCGACCTGGCCGAGGAGATCCTGCGCGAGATCCGCCGTGAGTATCCCCATCTGCCGGTCGTCCTCGACGAGTCCGGCGAGCCGATGGCCCTGGTCGGCATCCGCCGCGCCATCGAGGTCTTCGTCCAGCACCTGGAGACCGCGGAGGGCCGCCCGACCGTACCGCCGGGCGTCTTCCAGGAGTTCGGCCGCGGCGAGGGCCTCAACGGCCGCAGCCTGGACTCGCTGCAGGCGATCTACCGGATGGGCGTACGGCTGGCCTGGCGCCGTTTCGCCGACATCGGCCAGCGCGTGGACATCCCGCCTCCGGCGATGTACGAGCTGGTCGACGCGGGCTACGAGTACCTCGACGGCCTGGTCGACCAGTCGGTACGGGGCTATGCGGAGGCGGCGGCGCGGCAGGCCGGGGAACGGCTGAGACTGCAACGCCGCCTGATGGAACTCCTGCTCGCCGAGCACCACCGCGGCGACCCGGCCGACGCGCTCTCCGAACGGGCCGCCCGGATCGGCTGGCCGCTGCCCGAGAAGGTCGCGGTGGGCGTACTGCTGCGCCCCGCCCGGGAGGCCGTCGCCCCCGCGGTGGGCCAGGGCGTCCTCCTCGACATGGAGTACGAGCAGCCCCGCATGGTCGTCCCCGAACCGGACGCCGCCGGCCGCCCCGAACTGCTGCACCGCGCCCTGACCGGCTGGTCCGGCGCCATCGGCCCCCCGGTCCCCCTGGCGGACGCCGCGAAGTCACTGCGCTGGGCGGAGGCGGCCGTACGCCTGATGGAACGCGGGCTGCTCCCCGCCGGCGACGTCCTCTACTGCACCGAGCACACCGAGGCGCTGGTCCTGCTCCAGCCCGAGGAACTCCTCGACGACCTGGCCCTGCGCTGCCTCGCCCCCCTCGCCCACTGCGGCCCCACCCACGGCCGCCGGCTCGCCCAGACCCTGCTGGCCTGGCTGGAGACCCGCGGCGGAGCCCCCGAGGTGGCGGCCCGCCTCGGCGTCCACCCGCAGACCGTCCGCTACCGCCTGCGCCAGATCCGCGAACTCTGGGGCGACGAGATCGACGACCCGGACCGCCGCTTCGAGCTGGAGCTGGTGCTGCGGGCGCAGCGGTT
This sequence comes from Streptomyces sp. NBC_00457, assembly GCF_036014015.1. Taxonomy (NCBI): domain Bacteria; kingdom Bacillati; phylum Actinomycetota; class Actinomycetes; order Kitasatosporales; family Streptomycetaceae; genus Streptomyces; species Streptomyces sp. NBC_00457. The sequence continues at coordinate 7,453,786 of NZ_CP107905.1, forward strand.
GCGGGGGAGGCTGGGGGAAGTGCAGGGCTGACGGGTGGGTGCCTGCCCATTGCCCAGGCAAACAGACCTTGAGTAGCCTGTGTTCGTTATTCCGATCGCCTGTTGAAATCTCGAACACATACCAAGGGAGGGGGCCGGACGTGGGACGTCTCGTACCTGCCGTGACCCGGGCTCTCGATATTCTCGAGCTCTTCCTCGACGGGGACGGCACGCTCTCCGCCCCCGACATCGTGCGCAAGCTGCAGCTGCCGCGCACCACCGTGCACGAGCTGGTCACCACGCTCGCCGCCCGGTCGTACATCGTCCAGGTCCCGGGCCAGCCGGGTCGGTACCGGCTCGGTGTGCGGCCGTACCAGCTCGGCAGCCGGTACGCCGAGCAGCTGGACCTCGCCGCCGAGGGACAGCAGGTCGCCCGGTCCGTCGCCGAGACCTGCGACGAGACCGTGCATGTGGCGATCCTCGAGGGCACCGACGTCATCTACATCGCCAAGGTCGACTCGACGCACGCCGTGCGGATGGTCTCCGCCGCCGGACGCCGGCTGCCCGCGCACTGCACTTCCGTCGGCAAGATGCTGCTGGCCTCCCTTCCCGAGACGGAACTCACCGCGCGCATCCCGGAGGACGCCGAGCTGGTCGCGATGACCCCGAACAGCATCACCGACCCGGCCGCCCTGCGCGAGACCCTCGACGAGATCCGGGAGCGGGGGATCGCCGTCGAGAGCCGGGAGTCCAACCCCGACGTCTCCTGCGTCGCCGCGCCCGTCCGGGACCGCACCGGGAAGGTCGTCGCCGCGCTGTCCATCTCCGTGCCGATGATCCGCTGGAGCGACGAGCGGCGTGGTGAGCTGGAGCAGCTGGCCGCCAAGGGCGCGGCCGAACTGTCCGAGCGGCTCGGTCACCGGAGCGTGGGATGACGTACAGGTACGAAGTCGCGGTACGGGCCGAGGCGACCCTCGGCGAGGGCCCGACCTGGGACGCGGCGGCCGGGCGGCTGATCTGGGTCGACATCCTCGGGGGGCGGGTGCACACGTACGAGCCCGCGACCGGCCGGCGAACGCTCCGGGTCGTCGACCAGCACGTGGGCGCCGCCAAGCCGCGCGCCGGCGGAGGGCTCGTCCTCAATCTCGTGGACGGCGTGGGCCTCCTGGACGCGGACGGAGGCTTCCGCTGGCTGCACCGCGAACGCGTCCCCGGCCGCCGCGCCAACGACGCCGCCGTCGCGCCCGACGGGTCGCTCTGGACGGGCACCATGCGGTACGACGAGGCGCCGGGCGGCGGCACCCTGTCCCGTGTCACCGGTGACGGATCCGTCGAGGTCGTCCTCGACGACGTGGCCGTCAGCAACGGCACCGGGTGGAGCCCCGACGGACGCCGCATGTACTACATCGACTCGCCGACCCGCCGCGTCGACGTCCTCGACCACGAGGCGGGGCGGATCTCCGGGCGCCGCCCGTTCGCCGCGATCGAGGAGGGCGCGGGCTTCCCCGACGGCCTCACCGTCGACGCCGACGGCTGTGTGTGGGTGGCGCTGTGGGACGGCGGGGCGGTACGCCGCTACACGCCGGACGGCGAGCTGGACCGGGTGGTCACCCTTCCGACCCCGCGGGTCACGGCGTGCGCGTTCGGGGGAGCGGACCTGACCGACCTCTACGTCACGACGGCGCGGGTGGGCCTGGAGTCCCCGCACCCGGTGGCGGGTTCGCTGCTGGTGGTGCCGGGGGCCGGAAAGGGGCTGGCACAGCCGGCGTTCGCCGGCTGACGCCCGTCGTCGCGCGCGGGTTCACCGCAGGCCCGCCCGCTTCAACTCGTCCCCGGTCAACGGCGGTTCGCTCAGCGGTGGCTTCAACGGCCCCACCGCCGCCGCCAGCAGAACCGACGGCGTGAGCAACACCTCCGCCCGCCGCTCCAGCGACGTCACGTCGGTCACGCGGCGGGCGATCCGGCCGTTGCCGGTGGCCGTGTGCATGAGCCGGTTGACATACGCGGTCAGCACGCGGTCCCGCAGCGTCGGCCCGTTCTCCGTCGCTCCCGGGTAGAACACGTCCTGCCCGGTCGCCAGATCCCACGCCGCCGCGACCGGCCGGGCCACCGCCTTCTGGATACGACGGGACAGCCCGGGTGCGCCCCATCCGTGACGGCGGGTCATATCGCGCAGGATCAGGGCGCTTTGGGCTCCGACGGCGAGCCCGTGGCCGTAGACCGGGTTGTACGCGGCCAGCGCGTCGCCGAGGACCAGGAAGTTCTCGGGCCAGGCCGGCATCCGCTCGTAGAAGTAGCGCCGGTTGACGGTGGTGCGGGTGAACGCCACGTCGGACAGCGGCTCGGCCCGTGCGATCAGGTCGCCGATGAGCGGATGCCGCAGTTCCTCGCGGGCGAAGCGGACGAAGTCGTCGGAGGAGGCGTTCGCGGGGGTGGGTTCGCCGCCGCGGGTGCCGTTCAGGGTGACGATCCAGCGGCCGTTCTCGATGGGCAGGAGGAAGCCCGCCCGGCCGGGGCCGCCGTCCCGGGGGTCGGGCTGCACGTTGATGACGGGGAAGCCGCCGCGGGCCTGTTCGGGAGCGAGGTAGAGCCGGCTGGCGTACGCCAGGCCGGAGTCGACCTCGCGCCGCCGCGGTGCGGGCAGCCCGAGCGCCGTCAGCCAGCGGGGCGCCCCGGAGCCCCGGCCGGTGGCGTCGACGACCAGGCCGGCCTCGACGGTGCGTTCCCGGCCGTCGTGCCCGCGTACCCGGACCCCGGTGACGGCCGCCGGGCCGCCCAGGAGCCCCAGCACTTCCGTGCCGCCGAGCACCTCGATCCGCTCGTCCGCGAGGACCCGGGCCCGGATCGTCGCGTCGAGGAGGTCCCGCCCGGCCAGGATGACGTGGTGGGACTCCGGCCAGCGGCGGAACCAGCCGTGCGCCGACAGGGCGACGAAGTCCGTGGTGACCGGCGCCCTCCGCGCCCCGGCTTCCCGGAGCGCACCGGTGACGCCCGGCACCAGCCCCTCCAGCGCCCGGACGCCGCCCGACCACAGCATGTGGGCATGGCGCGCCTGCGGCAGCCCCTTGCGGGGCGCGGACTCCTCGGGCAGCTCGTCGCGTTCCACGACCACGACCCGGTCGGCGAGGCCGGCCAGGGCCCGGGCCGCGAGCATGCCTGTGTGGGATCCCCCCAGGACAACGGCGACTCTGGCGGGGGAGGGACGTTCACTCAAGCTTGCCTCGCGATGTCACGGCGGTCATCCTTGCCGACCTGCTTTTCTGCCGGGACGGCCGCGCGGGCGCGTACCGCCTTGATCTCCTCGGGTTTGCGCAGGGCCTCGGACACGGCCTGGATCTCCTGCAGCAGATATGTGGTGTCGGGGGTGCTCGTGCCGTCGCCGTCCGGGGAGCGCCGCTCGGTCTCCATGGCGTCCAGGATCGTCACGGCGGCGGCCAGGGCATGGGCCCGGCCGGGTTCGAAACCGAGGGTGAGGGCCGCGTCGTAGGACCGTCCACGCAGGTCCTCGTCGAGGTGCCGGGAGAGCTGGAGAAGCGCGTCGCGGATGAACGTCTCGCGGCGGATCAGGCGCATCTCGGGGGTCGCGCGCAGGGCGAAGGGCTCGCGGCGGCCCGAGACCGTCCGCATCAGGCGGGCCAGGGGTTTCAGGCTGCGGTGGCGGTGGCGCACCAGCCAGCGTTCCTGCAGGTACTGGCCGGCATGCGGGACGATGAAGCCGGTCGCCACCAGGGTGGCCGCGATGCAGGCGGCCGACGGTGCGATGTTGGTGTTCAGCCAGTCCAGGTCGTGGCCGGTCCACCGGGCGACGACGGCCGTGAGCTTGGCGGCGCTGAAGAGCAGGTTCGTCGCATAGCCGACCCCGAGGAACCTGAGTCCCCAGCGCAGCCAGCCGTCCAGGCCGTCGGTGCGGATCCAGTTCCAGACGAGCCGGGCCGTGATCGAGCAGGCCACGGTGTGCGCGATGAGGTAGAGGAGGATCTCCTCGCGCATGAAGGGCGTGTTGGCGTAGTAGGTGTCCAGGTCCCGGATCTGTTCCACGGGTACGTCCGCGAGCGCGAACAGCACCCACAGCGCGACGACCACACCCGCGTAGACGGAGACCACCCACCGGGTCGCGCGCCGGGTCTGCGCATGGCGCTCGGTACGGCCGTTGCGCCAGTGGACGACCAGCAGCAGCCAGGACGCGGAGAGCGCGGTGAGCAGGGAGTACACCCAGGGGGCCGCGATGTTGGGGACGCCGGTGACCCGGTTGGTCCAGGCGATGGTGCTGGGGGCCGCGAAGACGAACACCGCGCAGGCGAACAGGAGCAGTCCGCCGACGGCGCGCAGCAGCGGGTCCCGCCACAGCTTGAGGATGCTGGGCAGTTTGATCGCCAGGGCGGCGGTCAGCACGGCGGTCGGGAGCCAGTAGGAGATGTGCAGGTCGCTGAGGACGTTTCCCGCCGCCAGGCCGGCGCCCGCCGGAGCGGAGAAGACGTACGTCACCGCTTCGTGCCTCTGCGCCCGCGGTAGCCCATGGACCGCTCCAGCGGGTCGAGGGACGGCCTGCCGCCCTGGCCCGACAGATACGGCCGGAACGCCGCCGCCAGCCGGTGCCCGAAGTCGTCCGCCTCCGCCTCGTCCGTCTGCCGGGAGCCGTTGCGGGCAGCGACCGTCAGGGCGAGGTCGTCCCAGCCGCGGGGTCCGGCCAGGGCATGGGCGGCGGCCGTGCCGATGCCGTGGTGGTGGCGGTGCCCGGCGTGCAGGTGCCACAACTCGTGGCCCAGGATGACCAGTTGCTGCACCGCCTCGGCCCGCTCCTCCACGATGACCAGGTCGAAGTCCTGGAACTCCACCCACAGACCGGTGACTTCGATCTCCTCGGGGAACCGCTCGAAGCGCAGCTCGACGGGCCGTCCGCCGCGGCGCACGCTCATCTCCTCGCACAGCGCCCGGCACACCTCGTGCACCCCGGAAGGTGGATGGGGCCTGGCCCGTACCGCGGCGCCGAGTTCGCCGGCGAGTTCGCGCATCACGGAGCTGGTTCTCGCGCGCCGCAGTGCTGTGGCGACCCGCCCCGCACTGTTGCGCGCGCCCGCGATGCCCATCGGACCCCCTTCTCACCGCCGTTCGGCAGCCCGTCCGAGATTACGCGCCCGGAACTGTCCACGTCATGCGATCGGCCGACCGTTGTGCAACGGGAAACGACCGGCGCCGACCGAAAGTCCTGTGCAACTCATTGACGTGCAAGCGCTTACATTTTACGGTCCCGTTCGAAGTTACGAGCATAATCCGAAATGTCGAACAGTGAGGGCAGGGCACATGGGACAACCCGGCCTGAATCGCAGGCAACTTCTGGCCGCGGCAGGCGGATTGGCGGTCGCGGGCAGCTTCGGCTTCGCCGCACTCGGCACGGGCGCCGACGCGCTCGCCTCCGGCGCGGACACCCGGGTGCGCTACTGGAACCTCTTCAGCGGCGGCGACGGCTACAACATGATCGCGATGCTGGACGCCTTCCGTAAGGACAACCCGGACATCGCGGTGAAGGACTCCACCCTCCAGTGGGGCAGCCCCTTCTACACCAAGCTCGCCATGGCGGCCGCGGGCAGCCGCGCACCCGACCTCGGCGTCATGCACATGGGCCGGGTCACCGGGTTCTCGCCCGGCCGCCTCCTGGACGCCTGGGACGTCGACCTGCTCGCCAAGTACGGCGTGCGGCAGCAGGACTTCAACCCCCAGCTGTGGAACCGCGGCGTCATCGACGGCGAGCTCTACGCCGTCCCGCTCGACATCCACGTCCAGCTCTGCTTCTACCGCAGGGACGTACTGAAGAAGGCGGGGCTGCTCGGCGACGACGGCCGGATGGTCCCGGTCACCTCCGCCGACGAGTGGTTCGACGTGCTGAAGGAGGCCAAGAGGGCCACGAAGAAGGGCCTGCAGACCTTCGGCTTCTGGCACAGCGACCAGAACTTCCAGTGGTGGTTCTTCGTCGCCTTCTACACCCAGCTCGGCGGCACCTGGTTCAACGACGCCGGCACCGAGGTCACCTTCGACACCGACAAGGCCACCCAGGTCCTGGAGTTCCTGCGCCGGCACATCACCGACGGATACGCCGACCCGAACTTCGGGGGCGGCGCGGGCGCCGAACAGTTCGTCAACGGCTCCCCGTTCGTCTGGGAGGGCAACTGGTCGGTACCGGTCTTCGACGCCGCGAAAGTCGACTACGGCGCCACCCCGCTGCCGCCCGTCTTCGGCAAGCAGGCCACCCACGCCGAGTCGCACGCCTTCGTCCTGCCGCACCAGTCCGACCGCGGCGGCCCCGCCAACGAGGCCGCACACCAACTCGCCGCCTACATCGTCAAGGACGCCCGGCAGTGGGCGCTCGGCGGCCACATCCCCGCCTACCGGCCGATCCTGTCCACAGCCGCGTACAAAAAGATGACCCCGCAGAACGAGTACGTCTCCGCCATGGACCACCAGGCCACCGAGCCCAAGGTGTGGTTCGCGGGCTCGACCGGCATCCTCGCCCAGGACATCGGCCCGATCGTCGTCTCCTCGACGACGGGCTCCGCCAAGCCGGACGCCGCCGCCCGCCGGATGAAGAGCGAGCTCACCAGGCTGCTGGCGACGAAGAACCCCATGGACGGCAGGACCGCCGCGCAGGGAGGTGCGGTCGCATGACCACCAGCGCTCAGACCGTGCTCGCACCGGCGCGGGCGAAGACCGCCGCCGACAGCGCCACCGTCCGCCGCAGGCAGGGCTTCCAGCACGGCGGCTGGTTCGTGGCCCCGTTCCTGGTCCTGTTCGCCCTCTTCGTCATCTGGCCACTTCTCCGCGGCCTCTACCTCAGCTTCACCGACGCCAACATCTCCGGCGACAGCGCGAACTTCGTCGGCCTCGACAACTACCGCGAGGCCCTCCAGGACCCCCTGATGTGGGACACCCTCGGCCACAGCGCGTATTTCACGCTCCTGGTCGTGCCCTGCATCACGGTCCTCGCCTTCCTCCTCGCGATGCTCGCCCACCACATCGAACGCGCCAAGTGGCTGTGGCGCCTGTGCTTCTTCGCGCCCTTCCTCCTGCCCTCCACCGTCGCGGGCAACCTGTGGCAGTGGCTGTTCAACCCCGGCACCGGCATGATGAACCACGTCTTCGGCATCGAGACACCCTGGCTGACCGACAAGTCGTACGCCCTGCTCGCCATCGTCATCGCCACCCTGTGGTGGACGGTCGGCTTCAGCTTCCTGCTCTACCTCGCCGCGCTCCAGTCCATCCCGGATCACCTCTACGAGGCGGCGAAGCTGGACGGCGCGAACGCGTGGCACCGGATGATCCACATCACGCTCCCCATGCTCCGCAACATCACCGGCCTCGTCATCGCGCTCCAGATCCTGGCCTCGCTCCAGGTCTTCGACCAGGCGGTCGTGATGATGGACTTCACTCCCGGCCCCGAGGGCGCGACCCGCACCTTCGTCCAGTACACCCTGGAAGAGGGCTTCACCAGCTACCGCGTGGGCTACGCCTCCGCCATCTCCATCATCTTCTTCGTGATCATCGCGGCCGTCGCCCTCGCCCGGATGTGGCTGCTGCGCAACCGTGAGGAGGGCGCCGTCCGATGACGACCGCCGTACCGATGAAGCCGCGCAAGGCGTGGACCCCCAGCCAGATCATCCTCACCCTCCTCGGCACGGCCGTCTCCGTCGTCTTCCTCGCGCCGCTCGCCTGGGGCCTGTTCACCTCCCTCAAGTCGGAGACCGAGGCGGTCGAGGTACCCCCGCACTGGCTCCCGGAGGACTGGACCGGCCAGGCATGGACGGCCCTCTTCGAGACCGGCAACATCACCAACTGGTTCGTGAACTCCCTGGTCGTCTCGGTCTGCGTGACGTCAGTGGTACTGCTGGTGAGCGCATTGGCCGGATACGGCTTCGCCCGCACGGAGTTCCGCGGCAAGGGCGTTCTCATGGCCGTCGTCATGACGGGCCTGATGATCTCCCCCGCGGTCCTCGGCGTGCCCCTCTTCACCACGGTCCAGCAGATGGGGATGGTCGACACGTACTGGGGCATGATCCTGCCGCAGTGCGCTCCCGCCGCCATGGTCTACATCCTCTACAAGTTCTTCCAGGGCATCCCGCGCGAACTGGAGGAAGCCGCCTTCATCGACGGCGCGGGCCGCTGGCGCGTCTTCTTCACCATCGTCGTCCCCCTCGCCCGCCCCTCCCTCGCGGCGGTCGGCATCTTCACCTTCATCGCCTCATGGAACAACTTCCTGTGGCCGTACATGGTGACCAACAACCCCGACCTGATGACGATGCCGAACGGCATCGCGACGGTCATGAACTCCTACGGCATCCAGTGGGCGCAGCTGATGGCGGGCGGGTTGATGGCCGGCCTGCCCCTGATCATCGTCTTCGTCTTCTTCCAACGGCAGATCGTCGCGGGCGTCGCCCACACGGGATTGGCGGGACAGTGAGAGCGCACAGAGCGGTGACGGCCGTACTGACGGCGGTTCTCCTGACTCTCCTCCCCAACACGGCCCAAGCAGCCGGGAGTTACCCCGACCCTCAGCCGATCACCGGCCAGCAGATCATCCACGACCCGACCGTCATCCGCCTCAAGAAGGGCGGCTACGTCGCCTATTCGACCGGCGGCGTGCTCGGCGCCCGCGTCTCCAAGGACCGCACCCACTGGACGGACGCGGGCAACGCCTTCGCCGAGCCCCCGAGTTGGTGGTACGAGTACAACGACACCGGCGACCCGTGGGCCCCCGACATCTCCTACCGCGCCGGCCGCTACTGGCTCTACTACGCCGTATCGAGCTGGGGCACCAACCACTCCGCCATCGGCGTCGCCACCTCCCCCTCCGGCCTCCCCGGCACCTGGACCGACCACGGCAAGGCCTTCACCTCCGGGACAACCGACCACTGGAACGCGATCGACCCCGCCCCGACCAGGGCGGACGGCAAACTCTGGATGTCCTTCGGCTCGTACTGGACAGGCATCCGCATGATCGAGATCGACGAGAGGACCGGCAAGGCGGCACCGAACACCCCGGTCCACCACCTGGCGACCCGCCCCGACGCGCCGTACGCGGTAGAAGGCCCGTACATCGTCAAACACGGCCGCCACTACTACCTCTTCGCCTCCTACGACACCTGCTGCGCAGGCGTGAACTCGACATACAAGATCAAGGTAGGCCGCGCCACGAAGATCACGGGCCCATACACCGACAGCACAGGCAAGCCGATGCTGGAGGGCGGCGGCGACCTGCTGCTGGAGGGACATGGCAGGTACATCGGCACGGGAGGCCAGTCGGTGTTCAGGGACAGGGGTAAGGACTGGCTGGCGTATCACTACTACGACGCAGAGGACGAGGGCACGCCCAAGCTGGGCCTGAACAAACTGAACTGGACAAGAAACGGCTGGCCCCAGGCTTTTTAGGGGCGCGGGGAACTGCGCGACCAGCCCCCACGCACCCGCACATACTCACAACCGAAAGGACCCCATGCGCACCGCCCGCTTCACCCTGGACCCCGCATTCACCATCGGCCAGGTAAACCCCCGCCTCTTCGGCTCCTTCGTAGAACACCTCGGCCGCTGCGTCTACACAGGAATCTTCGAACCGGACCACCCCACCGCAGACGACGCAGGCCTCCGCCAAGACGTCCTCAACCTGGTCCGCGAACTCGGCGTAACAGCCATCCGCTACCCCGGAGGAAACTTCGTCTCGGGCTACAAGTGGGAGGACTCGGTAGGCCCCGCCGAAACCCGCCCCCGCCGCCTCGACCTCGCCTGGCACTCCACCGAGACCAACCGATTCGGCCTCTCCGAGTACATCGACTTCCTCCGCAAGATCGGCCCCCAGTCCGAACCCATGATGGCGGTCAACCTCGGCACCCGAGGCGTGGCGGAAGCCCTGGAGCTCCAGGAATACGCCAACCACACCTCCGGCACCGCCCTCGCAGAGAAGCGCATCGCCCACGGCGACAAGGACCCCTTCGGCATCAAGCTCTGGTGCCTCGGCAACGAGATGGACGGCCCCTGGCAGACGGGCCACAAGACGGCCGAGGAATACGGCCGCGTCGCCGCCGAAACGGCCCGTGCCATGCGCCAGCTGGACCCCACCGTGGAACTCGTCGCCTGCGGTTCCTCCAGCCAGTCCATGCCGACCTTCGCACAGTGGGAGGCGACGGTCCTCAAGGAGACGTACGACCTTGTCGACTACGTCTCGCTGCACGCCTACTACTGGCCCGAGAACGGCGACATCGACTCCTTCCTCGCCTCCGCCGTCGACATGGAGTCCTTCATCGACAACGTCGTCGCGACAGCCGACCACGTGGGAGCACAGCTCAAGTCGAAAAAGAAGATCAACCTGTCCTTCGACGAGTGGAACGTCTGGTACCTGCCCGAGTGGGAGGCGCGGGCGAAGGCGTTCGAGCAGGACGACTGGCCCGAGGCACCCCGTCTCCTGGAGGACAACTACAGCGTCACCGACGCCGTGGTCTTCGGCTCGCTCCTCATCGCCCTGCTCCGCCACGCGGACCGCGTCACCGTCGCCTGCCTCGCCCAGCTCGTCAACGTCATCGCGCCGATCATGACGGAGCCGGGCGGCGCGGCCTGGCGGCAGACGACGTTCTTCCCGTTCGCGCAGGCGTCGAAGTACGGACGCGGGCAGGTCCTGGACGTACGGGCGGACTCACCGACGTACGAGACGAAGAAGTACGGCGAGGCGGACCTGCTGCACGCCACCGCCGTACGCGCCGACGACGGCTCGGTCACCGTGTTCGCGGTGAACCGCAGCCGCACCGAAGCGCTCCCGCTCGAAGTCGCCCTGAACGCCCTGGACTTGACGTCGGTCGTCGAGCACAGCGCCCTCGCGGACGCCGATCCGGACGCCCGCAACACCCTCGACGACCCCGAGCGCGTCACCCCGCACCCCGTCGAGGGCACGGCACTCACTGACGGCACCCTCACCGCCGTACTGGAACCGCTGTCCTGGAACGTGATCCGGCTGCGCTGAGGCGGGCAGGACCGGTGACAATGGTCGTATGAGGATCTCGGCACGGGCGGACTACGCGGTACGGGCGGTACTGGAGCTGGCCGTGCGCCATGGCGACGGTCCGGTGAAGGCGGAGACCATCGCCACGGTCCAGGACATCCCGCACAAGTTCCTGGAGGGTATCCTCGGCGACCTCCGCCGCGCCGGGCTGGTCGAGAGCCGGCGCGGCGGCAACGGCGGCTACCGGCTGGCCCGGGACGCGGCGGCGATCACCGTCGCCGATGTGATCCGGGCCGTCGACGGCCCCATCGTCTCCGTGCGCGGGGTCCGCCCGACGGGCCTGTCCTACGCCGGGTCGGCCGAGCCGCTGCTGCCGCTGTGGATCGCGCTGCGCGCCAACGTCCGCCGGATCCTGGAGGGCGTCACGATCGCGGACGTCGCGGCGGACGCCCTGCCGGTGGCGGTGAAGGAGCTGGCGGCGGAACCGGCGGCATGGGAGAACCCGTAGCGCTCACGGGATCGGCTCGTCCTCGGTCGCCGCAGGGCCCAGCCCGGCGCACGGCGCGACATCACCAAGCCTCACGGAGAGGCCGTACTCATACGGGAGGTGTTTCAGTAGGGCAGGCGGGGGTCAGGTGCGGCGGAGCGCGTCCAGATGGTCATGGGCCGGGGAACGGCCGCGCTCTGTGTAGCGCTCGGCGAAATTGGTCAGGACATGCCGCAGGACCGCCGGGGTGCCGGGAACGGCGAGGGCGCTGTCTGCCGCGGCAAAGCAGACGCGGGCGGCCTTGGCGAGGTCCTGGTCGTCGAGGCCGCTGCGGGCCGCCCGCAGCCAGACGTCGTGGGTGGGGACGGGGTGCTGCGAGTTTGGGCAGAGTGGCTCGGTTGCCGCGTAGGCGGCATCGGCCGCCACCGCGTCGTTCAGGAGCGTCGCGGCCAGCACAGTCGGCACGACCCAGTCGTCGCCGTCCTGAGCGTCGGTCATCCGCAACTCCAGCCAGCCGCGCGGTCTGACCGGCGGGAACAGAGTGCTGAGGTGGTAGTCCAGGTCGGCCAGGGTCGGCGGCCGCAGTTCGGGTACGCCTCGCAGCCAGGCGCGGAAGGTCAAGCCGGAGGGCGCGGACCAGTCCCCGTCGAGGTCGCCCGGTATGCACATCACCTGCGCGTCGAGCGCATAGCGGGTCCAGGCCACACGTGGATCGCAGTGGTGGCGGGGCGGGCGGGTACGACCGGGATCCATCCGGGACCAGACGTCCTGCCGGCTGGACAGCCACCCGGTGGGCCACCCGTCCTGGATCGGGGAGTTGGCGAAGGCGGCGACGAGCACGGGACCGATACGGTGGGCGAGTTCCCAGCGGGAGCGGTAGCCGCCCACGCCGCGGGAGTCCTCGCCGGAGTCCAGGTTGATCTGTACGGATGCGGTGCGGCGCATCATGTCGCGACCCCAGGGGCCCTCGCGGTCGAAGAAGCTCTCCATGGCCCGGTAGCGGGGGTGGTCGAGCACGCGAGGCGGTTCACGATAGGGGTCGAGGCCCCGGCCGACGAGTGCCAGATCGGCCTGCTCGACTGCCGTGCGCAGTACGGCGAGATCCGCGGCCATCATCTCGACGCACGCGCCGAGCGAGAGGGCCGGCGGGGAACTCAGCTCCAGCTGGCCGCCCGGTTCACGGGTGAGCCTGCTGCCCCCGGGCAGGGCGCCGGTCACCTCGATCGGCGCGAGGGCGGCGTTCAGCCGGTCGACGGATATCGGTAGCAGAGGGTTGTGGCGGTCCTGGACCAGCCACTCCGTCTCCACACCGATCCGCTCAGGGGGGCCCGTCTTGAAACACTCGCCGAGCACATACGCTTCCGCCTCTTCAAGGGTGAGTTCGGTCATTTCTGTCCCTCCTCTCGCACAATCCGGTGCGGGTCAGGTGGGTGTCGGGCCGGGCGCAGGGGTGGCTGAGTTCTCGAAAACCTCAGGCACTGCGGCGGATGCGTCGTCGGCCCGGCTGGTGGTCGGCGTCGTGACCCGGCTCGGTCTCCGGCCGCACACGGACGGGCGGCCGGAGATCTTCGCGGTGGCGGTGGTCGCCGCGTCGTTCAGACGGCGAGGCGACCACCGTCGGCCACGATCACCTGGCCGGTGACGAAGCTCGCGCGCTCGCTCGCGACGAACGCGATGACCTCGGCGAGTTCCTCGGGCGTGGCGTTGCGCTTGAGCGGGTTGACCTCGGACCACGCCGTGAACTGGTCGGCGCCGATGAAGTCCACCACGTTGTCGCTGTTCACGTTCCCAGGAGCCACCGCGTTGACGCGTATGCCGTAACGGCCCCACTCCGCGGCCCAATTGCGGGTGAAGGATTCGACGGCCGCCTTCTGCGCTCCATACGTCGCCATGTGCGGCATGGCGATCGCGGCGGCGATACTGCTGATGTTGACGATGGTGCCGCGGCCCCGCTCGATCATCCCCCGGACGAGTCGTGTGCTGAGGACGAAGGTGGCGCGCACGTTGGTGTCCCACGACTCCGCGTTCGCTTCGATGTCCTGGTCGAGGGTCGGCTTGATGCTGGCCCTGTAGCTTGCCGCGTTGTTGACCAGCACGTCGACCTCACCCGCCTCCTCGGCCAGCCGCTCGACGTCGGCGAGATCACTCAGATCGGCGAGGATGAACCGGGCCTTTCCTCCGTCGGCGGTGATGTCGTCCACCACCTCGGCCCCGCGCTCGGCGTCGCGGCCGGTGATCACCACCGACGCTCCGTCGCGTGCGAACGCGTGCGCCGTCGCGGCGCCGATACCTCCTCGCGACCCCGCACCCGTGATCAGAACGCTCTTGCCCGCGAAATCCATGGTGTGCTCCTCGAAAAGAAAAGATGCCTGGCAGCGCGCCGGGTGCGCACCACGGTAGGACCGGCCTGACATAGAGGCAAATAGTGGCAACGTATATCCTGCATTGACATCGCCTATGTCATGTCGAGGGTTGGATTTCGAATGAACCTGCGCCAATACGAATACGCCCTGGCCGTCGCCGAGGAGGGCTCCATGACAGCGGCAGCAGAACGTCTCGGGGTCACTCAGCCCTCTCTGTCGCAGCAGATCGGCGCCTTGGAGAAGCACCTCGGGGTGCAGCTGTTCACCCGCACCCCGAGCGGGGTGACGGTGACGGTGGCAGGGCGGGCCTTCCTCGCGGAGGCGGAGATCGCGACGACCGCGTCCCGGCGTGCCATCACGGCCGCCCGCGCCGCCGACGGGGAACTGGCAGGCGAACTCATCATGGCTGTCCACATGGGCCTGGGATCACGCCAGTTGCCCCAGGTATTGGGGCAGCTGCGCAATCGCCACCCGAAGCTGCAGGTGACTCTCCACGAGGAACCCGATCCCGCGGACCTGGAACGACTGGTCCGCCAGGGAACCCTCGACATGCTCCTCGTGCACCGCATCCCCGCCGGGTGCACCTTCGACACTCACCCGCTGGGCGAGGAAGCCTACGTCGCCGTCCTGCCGAAGGGGCACCCGCTTCTCTCGGACGGCGCGGCCCTGAGCCTGGAAGACCTGGCTTCAGAGGGGTGGATCCGGTTCCGGCGCGCCAGCCTGCTCGACGACTACCTCGCCCGCCTGCTCGCCGACGCGGGCCTCAGCCCACACACGGTGGCCCGAGCGTCACAGATCTCCACCGCGGTGCGGCTCGTGGCGCAGGGCTTGGGCGTCACCGTGGTCCCGGCCTCGGCCATCCCCGAAGGCTTCGAAGAACTGGCCTGCCCACTACTGCCCTCCCTGACCGAGCCCGTCCTCGTCGGCGTCCGGCGCAATCCGGGTTCGGCGGAAACGGCCATGCTCGACCATCTCCACCAGCAGAACTGGTGCGGTACAAGCCTCCTCGGCCGGCCCACAACTGATTGAGCCGGCCTGACCCGTGATGGGCACAACCGTCCGGCCGGGCGAGCGGTCTCATGAGTGAGCAACTGACCACGGGGGGCGAAGTCGCAGGATCCACGGGGCACCCCCGTAGCCGGCAGACAACGGGGAGCAGTCATGAAGACAGGCACGTATCTCAAGATCGCGATCGTCACGGCGTTAACGGCGGCCACCGTGGCCGTCGCCCCGGCCGCGGTATCGGCGGCGGACCGTGCGGCTCCCGCCGCGTCGGCCCCGGGCCAGGCCTCGGCTCCGGCCTGGCGCACCTCCTTGGCGGGGACGCTCTCGGACAACTCCGCGCTGTCCGACATCGCGTCGGCCGGTCCGAACGCCGCCTGGGCCGTGGGACACCAGTACATCGACGGCATCGGCAAGGGCGTCATCCTGCGCTGGAACGGCAGGACCTGGCAGCAGCAGTCCACCCCCGGTGTGCCGGGGACCGGTGTGTGGTACGCCGTGGACGCGGTGTCGGCGCACGACGTCTGGGCGTACGGCTGGGGCCAGGACGGCGAGACCCTGGCCCACTACGACGGCAAGCGGTGGACGCAGATGCCGCTGCCCGCGGAGAAGGGCTACGGCTTCGCGAAGCTCGCCGCCGTCCCCGGCAAGGTCTGGCTGGTGAGCGACACCGCAATCAACTCCTACGCCAACGGTGTCTGGCAGAGCACACCCCTCCAGAGCGGCGTCTTCATCAACGCCATCGAGGCGCGGAACTCCCGCGACGCCTGGGCGGTCGGGCAGTTCGCGCACGTCGGCCAGCCGGGGCGGTCCGTGCTCATGCACTGGGACGGCAGTTCGTGGACCGACGTCGCGCCGGCCGGCAGCGATCTCACGGTCACGTCCGTGTACCAGGAGTCCGCCCGCAGCGTCTGGGTCACCGCACTCAGCCCGTACACCGAGGACGAACCGCAGCAGAGCAAGGTGCTGCACTGGGACGGCCGCAGCTGGCGCGACGTCACCGGGCCGGTCGACGGGCTGTGGGCCAGTGCCATCACCGGCGACGGCAAGGGCACCGTCTGGGTCTCGGGCGACCGCTACGGCTACGAGGGCACCGCCCTCTACTGGCGCCTGCGCGGCGGCGTCTGGACCTCCGTCGAGGGCGACGCCGTCCCCGGCGGCCAGACCCAGGCGTACGACATCGATGCCCTCGCGCCCACCGGCCGCACCGGACAGTTCTGGTCCGTCGGCAATTACGGACTCATCACCGGAGAGTCCACCTCCGCCCAGTACGAACTGATCCAGCGTTCGACCCGCTGAACCCGCCCCTGGCCCGGGCCAGGGACCGTCGCCCGGCTGGGGCTTTCCCAGCCGGGCGTTTGCGTGCGGGCTGAGCACTTCGCTGTACGGGCTGCGTTGCTCGCTCAACTGGGTTGTAAATGGCTGGAGTTCGCCCATGACGGCCGTGCGCGCGGCTCGTACGATGCGAACGCCTCTCGTCTTCACAGAAACCTCACAGTTTCTTCAAAAGTCAACGAAGACTTGAGGCACACAGCCACCCCCCGACTCTTTGGAGAGACCATGTCTCGTGGACTCCTGCTGAGCGGCGGCGCGCTGGCCGCTCTCCTCACGGCCACGCTCCCCGCGCACGCCGCCCCGACCTCCTCGTTCGACGACCCGCCCGCGGACAAGGTCGTCATCAAGATCGCCACCGTGAACGGCTCGGGCTGCCCGCTGGGCACGGCTGCCGTGGCCGTCTCCCCGGACAACACCGCCTTCACCGTCACCTACAGCGACTACCTCGCCAAGGTCGGCGGCAACGCCGACCCGACGGCGTTCCGCAAGAACTGCCAGCTCAACCTGATCGTCCACGTCCCCGGCGGCTTCACCTACGGCATCGCCAGCGCGGACTACCGGGGCTTCGCCTCGCTCCAGCGCGGCGCGACCGGCATGCAGAAGGCCTCGTACTACTTCCAGGGCTCGTCGAACACGGCGTCCAAGACCCACAACTTCAGCGGCCTGTACAACGACAACTGGCAGGCCACGGACCAGACGGAGTACGCCCAGATCGTCTGGTCGCCCTGCGGGGTCGAGCGCAACTTCAACATCAACACGGAGCTGCGCGTGAGCGCGGGCACGTCGACACCGGGCAGCTCCAGCTTCATGACGATGGACTCGACCGACGGCGACATCAGCACGACCTACCACTTGGCCTGGAAGGAGTGCCCGGGTAAGTGAGGTTGCCGGCGGCCCCACGTGACCCTCGGGGCCGCCGGGACCGGTCCCGTCGAAGCATTGCTAAGAAGCGGGCATGAAGCTACCCAACCCGTTCCGGCGGCGCAGGCCTTCGACGGCAGCTCGGCAACCGCCGCAACGCCCTGAGCCGAGCAGCACGACCCGCCCCGGCGGCGAGCACGAGCTGCGCGGGCACAGCTCGATCGTGTATCGCCTGGCCACCGTGCCGACCGCCGACGGCCTGCTGCTGGCCAGCGGCGACACCGAGGGCGGCGTACTGCTGTGGGACGCCGGCACCGGTGCGCACGTCGCCGGACCGGTCACCGTCGACAGCGTCCATGTGGCGGACCTCGCCGCGGTCGACCTCGGCGCCGACGGCTGGGCGCTGGCGTGCACCGGCTCCGACGGCGTCACGCTGTGGGACCCGCTCCGGATGGGCCGGCCGGACTACGAACCACGGCGGCTCCTCGACACCCGCGCGGCGGCGCTGGCGGTCATCCCGGGCGAGCCGCACCTCATCGTGCTCGCCGACGCCAAGGCGGTCAGGGTGATGGACCCGGCGAGCGGGCGGCAGGTGTTCGACTTCCGTCAGCCGCCGCATCCGAAGGGGCACGTGGGCGATCAGGTCCACCGGCTGGTCGGCGTCCGCCTGGACGACGACACGGCGGGCTTCGCCGCGGCCCGGTACGGCGGCGGGCTGGAGGTCTGGGCGCCGGGCGGGCGCGGCTGGCACCAAGGGCCCTTCTCGCTCATGGCGCTTGGCGCCGGCGACTTCACGGCGTACGGCACCCGTCTTGCGATCCCGGCCCGCCGCGGCATCGACGTATGGGACCTGAAGACCGGCGAGCGCACCGCGCGGGGCGACCTGGACATCCCCTACGAGCGGCTCGCACCGGTGCCGTTGGGCGGGCGGACGGTGATCGCGGGGGCCTTTCGCGAGTACGGCGAGTGTGGGGTCCAACTCTGGGACCCGCGGCACCCGACCACCCTCAGCGCGCCCTTCAACCAACACGGCCCGGCATTCGGCGACCCTTCCTTCGGCAGCGCGAGGATCAACGACGTCGTCGCCATCGCCTGCCCGGACGGCACGACCCGGGTGGCCAGCGCCGCCAACGACGGCAGCGTGCTCATCTCGGCTCCGCTCGACGAGGACGACCTGGTCGCCGGTCAGCGTCCCGGGCCGGCCCCGGCGCGACGCGACGACGGCAACTACGCGAAGGTGCGCGCGAGCGACGGCGAGATCGTCGGCCTGTGGTTCGCCGACACCGGAAGTGCCCGCGACCGGGGGCTGATCGAAGCGCTCCTGTTCGGGCAGGATCTCGGGCATCTGCTCGGCGTGGAGCACCGGGTGGTGCCCAACACCTACGACGACCGTGGCGGCGCGTTCGTCATGTTCGGGCGCCACCTCGCGCCCGGGGAGGCCCGCGAGGCATGACCTGGCCCGAGGCTCTCACCGGAGGTGCGCCAGGATCGCCTTCGCGAAATCAGTGGCCGGCGTGGGGCCGTCCGGGCCCGGGGGGTCCACGACCGGGTCGGTGAAGATGGGCAGCTCGGTGGAACGGAGGTCCTCGTCGTCGAGCGCGCGGCAGGGACGCCGTGAGAGTTCGGCAAGGGTGAGCGGACCGCCGGTAACGGTGCTCGGTGCCGCGGAGGCTGTTCTCCGCCGGCGGTCCATCACCGACGACCCGCCCGACGGCCGGTGCCGCCGCGTCATGGAGACCGGACGGGGTCTGCTCCTGGTGGACGGACTCGACGAAGTGCCCGCGGCGGAGCGGGAAGAGGCCCGGCGCTGGCTCTCCACCCTCCTCGACCGCTACCCGCAGACCCGGTGCCTGGCGACCGTCCGCCCCAACGCGGTCGACAAGGACTGGCTCCGCACGGACCGCTTCGTCGAACTCACCTTGCTGCCCATGAGCGACGAGGACATCCGCGCCTTCGTCCGCACCTGGCACAAGGCCGCCCGCGTCGAATGCGAGCAGTTCTACGACACCCGCCGCGGCGGTGAGGAGAAGGAGCTCCTCGCCTCCCTGGAAGGGGACCTGCTGCAGCAGCTGGAACAGAACACCGCGCTGCGCGACCTCGCCCGCACCCCCCTGCTGGGAGTCCTCCGGGCCGCCCTGCGCGCACCCCGGCTCACCGGTCTCGTCCTGGGCATCGACTCCCTAGACGACCTGGCAGCCCTCACCCCGAACCCTCGCATCGAATACCTCAGGATCACCGGCCTGCGCGACTACACCCACATGGGACTGCTGCGCCGCACCTTCCCCCGCCTCAGAAAGCTGGCTGCGGGCCTGGTGGGCGACGGCTCCCGGGCGCTCGATCTACGTGACCTGGGCGAGAAGCCCGACCTGGATCTGGACTTCTGGGGCGACGTCCCGGCCCGAATCATCGGAGCGGAGGCCTTCGGCGACCGACCCTGGGCGTCAGGGGCGCTCAGCCCCGACTGATCCGGCGAGGAATCCGGCCCAGGCGGTGGGGGAGAGGGTGAGCTGAGGGCCCTGCTTGTCCTTGGAGTCGCGGATGTGGATGGTGGCGGGGGTGAGGGCGACCTCTACGCAGTCCCCGTCACCGCCGCTGCTGTAGCTGGACTTGTGCCAGGAGAGGGCGACCTCGACGCAGTCGTCGCCGGAGCCTCCGCTGTAACTGCTCTTGAACCAGGCCAGGTCGGACGTGCTCATTGGTCTCCTCGCATCCGCTGCAACAGGCTCATGGAGTCTTTGAGAGTGAGAGCCTGTGAGCGCATCCTGGCATACCGCATCTGAAGCATGCTGACCACCTTTGGGTCGGCGATGAACTGGCCGCTTTCCTGCCCCTCGCAGTAGGCGAACCACTTGTTCTCCGGTGTCTCCAGCAGTCGCATGGGACCGTCCAGTCCCGCGTGGGTCTCCTGCTCCGTCGGCATGATCTGGATCTCCACGTTCCGCAGTTCGGAGATCTCCAGCACGTGGTCGATCGGCTCCCGCGTGACCTCCGCACCGCCCGTTCGCCGCCGGAACAGGTGCTCCTCCAGGATGAAGGCGAACGCCGTGTTCGGCCGCTCCCGCAGCAGTCGTTGCCGTTCCGCCCGTGCTACCCACTGCGCCTCGATCTGCTCGTCGCTGAGCGGAGGCAACTGGTTCGTGAACAGGGTCCGCGCATACGCCTCCGTCTGCAACAGCCCTGGAATCAACCGGCATTCGTACGTGTACAGCGTGATCGCCGTGGCCTCAAGCTGCGCCCACCGCCGGAACCACGCCGCCAACCCCGGCTGCCGAGCCAGATGCTTGGCCGCGTTCCGCACGGCCCCCGTATTTCCCAGCACCCCCTCAGACCGTTCCGCGAACGTCGGATCCGGCATCCGCCGCCCCAACTCCACCGAAGCCACGGTGTGTTTGGACAGCCCCACCCGCTCCCCGAACTCCTCCCGGCTCAGCCCCGCGTGCTCACGCAACGCCTGAACCACCGCTCCGAACGTCCGCAGACTGTCGGACGCCTCCGGCTCACCGCCACCCACCGCCGCATCGACCACTGTCGGTCACCTCCCGCACACATGGTCACGGCCAGTCACGCGTACTGTCCACCCCGTAACCGCGTACGCTCCCGCACCGTACGCGCCGCCGACCTGGTGAACTGCCCGCCGAAGCCGCCAGATTGAGCACATGCACGCACCGCTCACCCCCCAACCCCCGGTTACCGTACGTATGTTCACCCTGCGCCTCAGCGCCACCCCACGCGGCGCCCGTCTCGCCCGGCATCTCGCCCTGAACCAGCTCCACGAATGGGGCATCCCGTACGGCAGTGCCGTCTCTGACGCCGTCGCTGCGATCGTCGCCGAGCTGGCAGCCAATGCCGTGACTCACGGCCGGGTCCCCGGACGGGACTTCGAGCTGCGGCTGTCGCTGCCGACGGGGAGCATCCGGGTCGAGGTCAGTGACACCCGTGCCGAAGCCGGCGTCCCGAAGCCGGGCGACGTACCGCCTCCGGGTCTCCTCGACGAACACGGCCGTGGACTCGTCCTCGTGGAGGCGCTGGCCGACCGGTGGGAGGTGCTGGATCGGGACCCTCCCGGCAAGACCGTCCTCGCGGAGGTGGACCTTCCGCGCGGGTCATTGACGCGCAAGTGATTCGATTCTACGTTCCGTCCGAAGTGACGATCGTTGTTCGAAATACAGAACAGGAGCGTTCACGTGAGCCGCACCAGAACCGCTCTTCTCGCCCTCCCCGCCGCCGCCCTGCTGGCCCTCGTCCCGTCCAGCGCGTCGGCCTACCCCAACCCCGGTACCGTCACCGGCTCCCTCGTCACCCACGACCCGACGATGATCCGCACCTCGTCCGGCCAGTACCTGCTGTACGCCACCGGCGGCGGCATCGCCAGCAAGACGTCCGGCAACCGCATCGCCTTCGACGCGGGCGCCGACGCCTTCTCCTCCCGCCCGGGCTGGTGGTCGACGTACTCCTCCGTGCCGGAGGCCTGGGCGCCGGACATCTCGTACCACGGCGGCAAGTACCTGCTGTACTACTCCGTCTCGAAGTTCGGCTCGAACACCTCGGCCATCGGGCTCGCCACCTCCAGCACCGGCCGGCCGGGCAGCTGGAGCGACCAGGGCATCGTCTACACCTCGAGTTCGTCGACCGACTACAACGCCATCGACCCGAACCTCTTTGTGAACGACGACGGCAAGTGGTGGCTGTCGTTCGGCAGTTGGTGGACCGGCATCAAGATGATCCAGCTCAACCCGTCCACCGGCAAGCAGCTCGCCGGCAACACCACCCGGTACTCGCTCGCCTCCCGCCCGACCGGCACCAAGGCCGTCGAAGCGCCCTACATCGTCAAGCGCGGCAGCTACTACTACCTCTTCGCCTCGTACGACACCTGCTGCGCCGGCACCAGCTCCACGTACAAGGTCAAGGTCGGCCGCGCCACCAGCGTCACCGGGCCGTACCACGACAAGAACGGCGTCGCGATGATGAACAACGGCGGGACACCCGTCCTCGAGTCTCACGGCCGCTACATCGGCCCCGGCGGACAGTCGATCATGAACGACGCCGACGGAGACCTGATCGTCTACCACTACTACGACGCCCAGGACAACGGCACACCCAAACTCGGCATCAACCTACTGAACTGGACCAGCGGATGGCCCGTCGCCTACTGACGTGGAGCCTGAACTCGCCCTGACTGCAACGCCGACAGGGGCGCGGGGAACTGCGCGACAAGCCACAACGAACCGTCAGTCGCCAACCCCCCGCACCCCTACGGCGAACAGGCGCTACCCCGCCTGCCCCGCCGCACTGGGCCAACTCCCCGCATTGGGCCACCCCGTGGCCGGCGCCGGAGTCAGCCCATTGGTCCCCCGCACCTGCGCGGCGGTGAGCCCACCCCGCGCCGGAACCCCCACCGGCGTGGGCCCCGTCGGCTGGGCCGCAGACGCCGCAGCCGCCGGGAACTGGGCGGGGACGGGCTGCTGGGGCGCAGGGATGGGCTGCGGCGCCGGAATCGGCTGTGGTGCCGGAATCGGCTGAGGCATCTGCGCCGGCGTCGGCGGCGACGGAGGCACCGGCTGCGGATACGTCTGCGCGGCGGCAGGCTGCGGGTAGGCCTGCGCGGCGGCAGGCTGCGGGTACGTCTGCGCGGCAGCCGGCTGAGGCTGCGGCATACCGCCGCCGGACGCCATCGCTTGCGCCGCGAGGCCCTGCACACCCGCCCCGTTGGTCTGTCCGATCAGCCGGTCCACTGCCGCCGTACCCGAGCTGTAGTTGGTCCCTGTACTCAGCTCGGGCACGGCGGCTCCCCTCCTGGTCCCGTAGAGCACCTGTTCCAGGCCGGACACCAGGCGACGTACGTCGACCTGAGGGCGCACCACGAGCCGCAGGAAGCGGCTGGACGAACCGATCTTGTTGCCGCACTCGCGGACCAGGATCCGGTGCTCGGTGAGCAGTCGGTCCCGGACCACGGTGCCTTCCGCGCCCACGGGAAGGCGCACGAAGAGGAAGTTGCCCTGGGAGGGGTAGACCGTGAGGCCGGGCAGGGCGGAGAGCTGGCTGGCCATGTCCAGGCGGTCGCGGCGCACCTGGTGCAGGCTCTGGGCGTACTCCTGGCCGTGGTTCTTCAGCATGAACACCACGTGCTCGGCGAAGGCGTTGAGGTTCCACTTCGGCAGCATCGAGCGGACCCGGCCCGCGAGCGCCGGATTGGCGACGAGATAGCCGAAGCGTATGCCGTGCAGGCCGAAGTTCTTGCCGAGGCTGCGCAGGACGATGACGTTCGGGCGGAGCATCGCCTCCTGGACGACCGACGGCTCCTGCTCGGCGTCCGCGAACTCCAGGAACGACTCGTCGATGACGATCAGGTCCCGGTCGGCCATCGCGTCCATGAACTGCACCAGCGCGTGCTTGTGCAGATAGCCGCCGTCGGGGTTGTTCGGGTTGCAGATGACGGCGACGCGGGTGCCGCGGGCCCGGATGAACTCGGCGTACTGCGCGAGGTCGAGGGCGAAACCGCTGGACTCCTGGAGCGGGAACATGTCGACCCGCTTGCCGGTCTCCATCGGCTGGTCGGTCCAGCGGCCGAAGGTGGGGACGGGGATGGCGAGGGACTCACGCACCATCAGGTGGTCGATCCAGGTGATCAGCTCGGTCGAGCCGTTGCCCATCGCGACGGCCTGCGGCGGGAGTTGGAGGAGGTTGCACAGCTCGGCCGTGATGGTGTCGGCGCTGCTGGGGTAGTACGTGATGATGTCGCGCAACCGGCCCGCCATGTCGTCGAACATCGCGGGCGTGGGGAAGTACGGGTTGCACGGGATACAGAAGTCGATCGGACCGGCTCCGTCGCCGCCCTCGCGGGTCAGCGCCGCCATCGACGGGCTGTGCGCCGCCGTGCTGCGGAACAGCGAGGTGACGTTCTCAGCCATGGAACCTCCGTATGGGGCGGACCCGGTGGGGACGACCGGGTCCGTCGTCTTTGGGCGGCCCGCGCGGGGGAGCGCGGGCCGCCCTTAGATACGGATGCCTATGAGGCGCTGTTCAACCGCTGTGGATTCGATGGAAACTTGTGAAGCTACTGTGAAGCAGGGTCACTTACCGAAGGAGTGAACCGTGGTCGAACGGTACGTCTGCCCAGGTCGCAGCGTTGTCGACGGGAACGACGGCTGGTTCGGCGAGTCCGGGAAGTGCTGTGTCTCCAGGCACAGCGCGTCGCCCTGCCGGTAGATGCTGCCGCCGGTGCCGGCGAAGCTGCCGTCGAGGAAATTGCCCGAGTAGAACTGCAGGCCGGGCTCGGTCGTGGCGATCTTCATCGTGCGGCCGGAGGACGGGTCGCGGAGGGTGGCGACGTGCTGCGGCCTGGCCGTGATGCCCTTGTCGAGCGCCCAGTTGTGGTCGATGCCCTTGCCGTACAGCAGCTGCTGGTGGGCGACGCGGATGTCCTCGCCGACGGTCTTGGTGGAGCGGAAGTCGAAGGGGGTGCCCCCGACCCTCGCCAGCTCGCCCGTGGGGATCAGCCCCGAGTCGACCGGCGTGTAGCGGGAGGCGGCGATGGACAGTTCGTGGTCGTAGATGGTGCCGCTGCTCTCGCCCGCGAGGTTCCAGTAGACGTGGCTGGTGAGGTTGACGACGGTGGCCTTGTCGGTGGTGGCCTCGTAGTCGATGCGCCAGTCGCCGCGCCGGGTGAGGGTGTACGTCACCTTGGTCTTCAGCGTTCCGGGGTAGCCCATCTCGCCGTCGACGCTCGTGTAGTACAGGTACAGGCCGACGTCCGAACCCTTGGTGAACGGCTCGACGTTCCAGACGACCTTGTCGAAGCCCTTGGTCCCGCCGTGCAGGCTGTTCTCACCGTCGTTGACGGAGAGCTGGTAGCTCTTGCCGTCCAGGGTGAACTTGCCCATGGCGATGCGGTTGCCGTAACGGCCGATCAGCGCGCCGAAGTACGGGCTGTTGGCGACGTAGTCCTCGATGTTGTCGAAGCCCAGCGACACGTTGGTGTAGCGCCCGCGCCGGTCGGGGATCTCCAGGGACTGGACGATGCCGCCGTAGGAGAGGACCTTCAGCCGCGTCCCCCCGTTCTCCAGCGACCAGCTGTGGACCTTCGTGCCGTCGGCGAGCTTGCCGAAGAGCGACTTCACCGGCTTCTTGCCTCCCGTGGCGTGCGCGGTGCCGCCGAGCGTGGTGGCGGCTATGCCCGCCGCCGCTGCTCCGGCGATGACCGTTCGTCTGTTCATGTCCATGTGCGGCTCCTGCAAATGGAGGGGCCCCGCTCTGTGAGCGGGGCCCGGGACGACTTACGAACCGACCTTGCGCTTGTTCCACACGTCGAAGCCGACCGCCGCCAGCAGGACCAGGCCCTTGATGACCTGCTGCCAGTCGGTGCCGATGCCGACGAGGTTCATACCGTTGTTCAGCACGCCCAGGACCAGACCGCCGATGATCGCGCCGAGGACGGTGCCGACGCCGCCGCTCATCGACGCGCCGCCGATGAACGAGGCCGCGATCGCCTCGAGCTCGAAGTTCAGTCCGGCCTTGGGCGAGGCCGCGTTGAAGCGGGCGGCGAAGACCAGACCCGCCAGGGCCGCGAGCATGCCCATGTTCACGAAGACAAGGAAGGTGACCTTCTTGTCCCTCACACCCGACAGCTTGGCCGCCGGGAGGTTGCCGCCGATCGCGTAGATGTGGCGGCCGATGATCGCGTTGCGCATCACGTAGCCGAAGCCGACCAGCAGCACACCGAGGATGAGCAGCACGATCGGGGCGCCCTTGTAGCTGGCGAGCATCAAAGTCACCGTGAGGATGGCGGCGCCCAGCGCGACCAGCTTCAGCAGGAACAGCTTGGTGGGCAGGACGTCGAGGTCGAACTCCTGCTGCCGGCGGCGGTCGCGGAACTCCTGGAAGACCACGAACGCGATCAGCCCGATGCCCAACAACAACGTGATGTTGTGATAGTTGGTCTCCGGCCCGACCTCCGGCATGAAGCCGTTGGAGACCTTCTGCAGCCCCTCCGGGAACGGGCCCAGCGTCTGGCCCTCGAGGAAGATCTCGGTGAGACCGCGGAAGATCAGCATGCCCGCGAGGGTGACGATGAAGCTCGGTATGCCGCCGTATGCGATGAAGAACCCTTGTGCCGCACCGGCGACCGCGCCCATGGCCAGGCAGAGGATCACCGCGACCGGCCATGGCAGGTCGTTCTTCACCATGAACACGGCGGCCATCGAGCCGATGAACGCCGTCAACGAGCCGACCGACAGGTCGATATGGCCCGCGATGATGACGAGCATCATGCCGATCGCGAGGATCAGGATGTAGCTGTTCTGCAGCACCAGGTTGGAGACATTGCGCGGCAGCAGCAGGTCGCCGTCGGTCCACACGGCGAACAGCGCCACGATCAGGCCGAGCGCGAACAGCATGCCGTACTGCCGCATATTGCGGCGCATGCCGTCCAGCATCAGCTGCAACAGGCCGCCGCCTGTGCTCGAACCGCCCTTTCCGGCCGGCGCGGGGGCCGGCGTCTTGGCGGTCACATCCGTGCTCATCGGGTTACCTCTTTGTCCTTGGTCATCTGACGCATCAGCGTTTCCTGCGAGGCCTCGGCCCGCGAGAACTCACCGGTCAGCCGGCCCGCGGCCATCGTGTAGATGCGGTCGCACATGCCGAGCAGCTCCGGCAGCTCGGAGGAGATGAAGACCACCGCCTTGCCCTGCGCGGCGAGTTGGTCGATGACGGTGTAGATCTCGTACTTGGCGCCGACGTCGATACCGCGCGTCGGCTCGTCCAGGATCAGCACATCCGGACCCGCGAAGATCCACTTGCTGAGGACGACCTTCTGCTGGTTGCCGCCGGACAGCTTGCCCACCGGCTCGAAGACGGTCGGCGCCTTGATGTTCATGGACTTGCGGAAGCCCTCGGCGACCTGCCGCTCCTCGTGCTCGTCGACCACCCCGCGCTTGGAGACCTTGCCCAGGGCGCTGAGCGAGATGTTCCGGCCGATGGTGTCGATGAGGTTGAGGCCGTAGTGCTTGCGGTCCTCGGTGACATACGCGATGCCGTGCTTCACGGCCTCCGCCACGGTCTTCGTACGGATCTCCCGGCCGTCCTTGAAGACCGAACCGCCCGCGTACCGGCCGTAGGTGCGCCCGAAGACGCTCATCGCCAGTTCGGTGCGGCCGGCGCCCATCAGGCCCGCGATACCGACGATCTCCCCGCGCCGCACGGACAGCGACACATCGTCGACCACCTTGCGCTGCTGGTCGATGGGGTGGAACACGGTCCAGTCGCGGATCTCCAGAGCCGCCGCGGCGCCCACTTCGGCGTCGTGCTTCGTCCGCTCCGGGAAGCGGTGCTCCAGGTCCCGGCCGACCATGCCGCTGATGATCCGGTCCTCGGTGGTCTCCGGGGCCTTCACGTTCAGCGTCTCGATGGTGCGGCCGTCGCGCAGGATCGTCACCGAGTCGGCGACGGTGCGGATCTCGTTGAGCTTGTGGGAGATGATGATCGAGGTGATGCCCTGCTTCTTCAACTCCAGGATGAGATCGAGGAGTTTGCCGCTGTCCTCGTCGTTCAGGGCGGCGGTCGGCTCATCCAGGATGAGCAGCTTCACCTTCTTCGACAGCGCCTTCGCGATCTCCACGAGCTGCTGCTTGCCCACGCCGATGTCGGCGACGCGGGTGTCCGGGTGATCGCTGAGACCGACCCGCCGCAGCAGCTCGGTGGCGTGCCGCAGCGTCTCGGTCCAGCTGATGATCCCGCGGGTGGCGTGCTCGTTGCCGAGGAAGATGTTCTCCGCGATGGAGAGGTAGGGGATCAGGGCCAGCTCCTGGTGAATGATCACGATGCCGTGATGCTCACTGGCCTTGATGTCCTTGAACTTGCAGATCTCTCCCTCGAAGAGGACTTCACCGTCGTACGTCCCGTGCGGATGGAGGCCGGAGAGGACCTTCATCAGGGTCGACTTGCCGGCGCCGTTCTCCCCGCAGATGGCATGGACCTCGCCCTGCTGGACGGTCAGAGTGACGTCCGACAGCGCCTTGACGCCGGGAAAGGTCTTGACGATCGAGCGCATTTCCAGGACGGGTCCCGCCATGGTCGTGCCTTCCAATCCCTAGGTGCGGCGGTTGTCTTAGAGGTCGCTTGCCTTGAGGAAGCCGGAGTCGATCAGTTCCTTCTGGTAGTTGGCCTTGTCGACGGCCACCGGCTCCAGCAGGTAGGCGGGGACGACCTTCGAGCCGTTGTCGTAGGTCTTGGTGTCGTTGACCTCGGGCTCCTTGTCGTTGAGCGCCGCGTCGACCATGTTCGAGGCCACCTTGGCGAGCTCGCGGAGGTCCTTGAAGACGGTCATCGACTGCTGGTCCGCGATGATCGACTTCACCGAGGCCAGCTCGGCGTCCTGGCCCGTGACGATCGGCAGCGGCTTGCTCTTGGAGCCGTAGTCGTCGGACTTCAGGGCCGACAGGATGCCGATGGAGATGCCGTCGTACGGCGAGAGGACCGCGTCGACCCGCTCGGACTTGTAGGAGCCGGTCAGGATGTCGTCCATGCGCTTCTGGGCGGTGCCGCCGTCCCAGCGCAGGGTGGTGACCTGGGTCAGCTTGGTCTGGCCGGAGCGGACGACGAGCTGCTTCTTGTCGATGTAGGGCTGCAGGACCTTCATCGCGCCGCCGAAGAAGTAGCGGGTGTTGTTGTCGTCGTTGGAGCCGGCGAACAGCTCGATGTTGAACGGGCCCTTCTCGGAGCCGTCCTTCAGGCCGAGCTTCTCGACGATGTAGTTGCCCTGGAGCTCGCCGACCTTCTCGTTGTCGAACGAGGCGTAGTAGTCGACGTTCTCGGTGCCGAGGATCAGGCGGTCGTAGGAGATGACCGGGATGTTCGCTTCCTTGGCCTGCTGGAGCACGTTGTTCATCGACTTGTTGTCGATGGCCGCGACGATCAGCGCCTTCACGTCCTGCGTGATCAGGTTCTCGATCTGGGAGACCTGCTGGTCGGGGTCGTCCTCGCCGTAGACCAGCGTGGTCTTGTACCCCTTGGACTCCAGTTCCTTCTTGACGTTGTTGCCGTCGGCGATCCAGCGCTCCGACGACTTCGTGGGCATCGCGATGCCGATGGTGGCGCCCTTGGTGCTACCGGAGTCCTCCTCGCTGCCGCCCTCGCCGCTCTGACCGCAGGCAGTGAGGGTGAGGGAGAGGGAGGCGGCCGTGGCTATCGCGGCGAGTGCGGCTCGGCGAGTACGCATGATCATCATCCTTGATGTCTGTGACTGACTCGGTCTGGCGGTGCGGTGAGGCCCCGTCGGGTGGTGCGGTACGACCGAAGAGAGGGTGTGTGGGATTGTGTTCGGCTGCGTCTTCTTTTGTGAAGAGGTGACGGCCGGAACGTTATGAGGGTGTTTCGAAACGACGGAGCGCACCCGGCAGCCGGGAGCCGAGCGGCGCCATGTCGCCGTCCGCTCCGTGCCGCGCGAGCAGGTCCAGAGCGAGCCGTCCGCGCCGCACCCGTTCCCGGGCCGTGGTCAGCGTCAGGTCGCGCAGATGGTGCCCGTACGGGTAGATACCGGGCGCCTTCGAGAGGCCGAATTTGAGGTAGATCGGTGCGCCGCGCCGGATCAGCTCGGCGACCTCGTACATGCGCACATAGCCGCCGAGATCGTCGGGGGCCTCGATGTACATGTCCATGGGTGCGGCGGAGACCCGCCGGATCTCGGTGAGATGGTCGAGCGTCAGATCGCTGGGCACATTGATCGAGTCGGCGCCCAGATTCTCGTAGACCGCGTACGCAGCCGGGTTGACCGGCCCGATCAGCGCGGAGACCTTGAGGGTGGTGTCGGCGGGGATGATGCCCGCCGTACGGGCCCGGTGCAGGGTCCACAGGACGCCCTCGTCGGCGACCAGCAGGCACTTGACGCCCAGCTCCGTCGCCCGGACGGCGTCCTCGACGCAGCCGGCGACGGCGTCATGGCCGCGGGCGCGCAGACCGCCGCCGCGCGAGTCGGTCCGGGTGGATCCGCCGATGTCCCAGGTCCCGCGCGGGCCGGTGAACAGGCAGAGCTCGATGTCACGAGCGTTCGTCGCGTCGACCATCTCGGTGATCTCGGCGTCGGTCAGCATCCACACGCCGCTGCCCTGGCTGATCCGGTGGATCGGCACATCGAGCCGTGAGGACTCCTTGAGGATCACGGCCAGCGCTTCGGGCCCCTCGCACGAGGGGACCTCGGTGCGCCAGCCGCCGCCACCGGGGAAGGAGTGCGGCGAGGCGTCGGCGGGGTCGAGGGCGGGCGCACCCAGGCCGAGCGTGGTGAGGGCCTGCTCACCGGGTCGGCGGGCTGCCGTATCGGAAGCGTCGGTCACAAGCTGTCCTTCTTGTTCGATATGTCGGACGAGGTTCGCGGCTCAGGGTGCGGGGGGCTTGGGTGTACGCCGGTACGGAAGCCGTCAGGTTGCCCCCGTACCGGCGTACGACTAGGGGCGCAGGAGCACTTTGCCGACCTTCGGATCACCGGACCCCACCAGTTCGATGGCCTGCGCGAACTCGGCCAGCGGCAGCTCGTGCGAGACGAGCGGCAACGGATCGAGCAGCCCGGCGGCGAACACCCGCACCGTGTGCGCCCAGGCGTCCGGCGGCGCCCCGAAGACGGTGTGCACCTCCAGCTGCCGTACGACCAGATCGGTCGGGTCGAGACCCTCGGCGCCCGGCGCCGGGATGCCCGTCAGGACCAGGCGTCCGCCGCGCCTGAGCAGGGAGGCGGCGGTGCGCGCGGCGGACGCGGACCCGGCGGTCTCGATCACCACGTCGAAGTCGTCGGGGAGCGGCTGGTCCTTCGTACGGAAGTCGGTGGCGCCGTACTGGCGCGACAGCGCCTCGCGGTCGCCCCGCGTGCCGACGACCAGCAGCTCGCCCGGGGAGCCCGCCTTCAGGAACTGCACGGCGAACATGCCGAGCGTGCCGGTGCCCACGACGGCGACCCGCTCGCCGGGCCGCGCGTTTGCCTTGATCGCTGCAGCGGCGATACAGGCAGCGGGCTCCAGCAGGGCGGCCGCGGTGAGGTCGCAGTCGTCCGGCAGGACGTGCAGCAGCCGGGCCGGAAGCGTGAGCGTGGTGGCCATGGCTCCCGGCTGGGTGAACCCGGTCTCCTCGTAGCCGGCCGTGCACAGGGTCGTCTCGCCCGCGTGGCAGCGGTCGCAGACCTGGCAGTTCCGGAAGCCCTCACCGACGACCTTGCGGCCGACGATCGACTCCGGCACACCGGCGCCGACGGCGTGCACGGTGCCGGACCACTCGTGACCCGGGGTGAGCGGGTAACGGACGTACCCCTCGGGCCGGTTGCCCTGGTAGACCTCGCGGTCGCTGCCGCAGATCCCGACGGCGTGCACGCCGACGAGCGCCTCGCCGGGACCGGGCTCACGTGGCGTGTGCTCGGTGAGCCGGTGCTCGCCGGGCGCCTCGATGACGACCGCGGTGCTCACTTCTCGCTGCCCTTCGGCTTGCGCTGCTCCCAGCCCTCGGCCCACAGATCGAACCGGGCCTGCTGCTGCGGGAATTCGGCCGCCGCGTCGGTGTCGAGCTCGACGCCGAGACCGGGCGCGTCGGAGATCTCGAAGTACCCGTCCACGACCTGGGGCGCCCCCTTGACGACCTTCTTGATCTCCGCGTCGGCGAAGTCGTTGAAGTGCTCCAGGATCTTGAAGTTCGGCGTGGAGAAGCCGACTTGGAGGGAGGCGGCGGTCAGCACGGAGCCGCCGACGTTGTGCGGCGCTACCAGCATGTAGTGGGTCTCGGCGGTGGCGGCGAGCTTACGGGTCTCCCAGATGCCGCCGATGTGGCCGACATCGGGCTGCAGGATGTCGACGGCCTGGCTCTCGAACAGCTCACGGAACTCGATGCGATCGTGAATGCGCTCACCGGTGGCGACGGGCATGTCCACCTTCGCCGAAACCTTTTCGAGCGCCTTCAGGTTCTCCGGCGGCACGGGCTCTTCCAGCCAGGCGGGCTTGAAGGGCGCGAGCTCGTGCGCGAGACGGACGGCGGTGGAGGGCGAGAACCGGCCGTGCATCTCCAGCATCAGCTCGGAGTCCGGCCCGATGGCGTCGCGCACGGCCTCGATCAGCGACACGGCGTACAGGGTCTGCTGGTGGTCCAGCTCGAAGTGCCCGGTCCCGAAGGGGTCGATCTTGAGCGCCTTGTACCCGCGGGCCATGACCTCCAGGGCGGCCTTGTGGTAGGCCTCCGGCGTCCGCTCCGTCGTGTACCAGCCATTGGCGTAGGCCTTGACCTTGTCGGTGACCTTGCCGCCGAGCAGCTGCCACACGGGGACGCCGAGCGCCTTGCCCTTGATGTCCCAGCAGGCCATCTCGATGACGGCGATCCCGGACATCACGATCTCGCCGGCCCGCCCGTAGTCCCCGTACTTCATCCGGCGCACGAGGTCTTCCGTGGCGAACGGGTCGGAGCCGAGAATGTGGTTGTTCTCGGCCTCCCGCAGGTAGCCGATCAGCGCGTCGGTGTGGCCCAGCATCCGGGTCTCGCCGACACCCGTGATCCCCTCGTCGGTGTGCACCTGGACATACGTCAGATTGCGCCACGGCGTTCCGACCACGTATGTGCTGATTCCGGTGATGCGCACTGCAGTTGCCCCTTGCTGCGTCGACGGCTCTGTTCTTGGTTGTGCTTGGTTGTGCTGGCTGTTCTCGCGTGTTCGATATTTCGTCACTCGTTCGAAATGCTGGCGTGACAGTAAGGACGGGGCGGTCTGGGTGTCAATGGGTCGAACACATAACAGTTTCGACAGTTTCGAGAAGAGCTTTCGATGCCCCGCGTCAACGCGCCATACCGGAAGCGGAAGTTCCCTACACAACTTTCACAGCTGTGACTATGAACGTTGCGTCTGAGGAACTTAGTCTCCTCGCGTCATGAACTACTGCCACCCCTGCCAAAGGCACCTGAACGGCGCCCTGACCTGCCCGGGCTGCGGCGCACCGGCCGACTCACTCGGCGCGGGCGCGGGCGCGGCGTACGCGGGGGCGTATGAGGCTCCGGGCGGGGCGTATGGCGCTCCGCAGGGGGCGTATGGGGGAGCGGGAGGCTATGACGCGCCCGGGGCTTCTGGGGGGTTCTATGAGGCGCCCGGTGGTGCGTACGAGGCGCCCGGTGGTGGGTACGAGGCGCCCGGTGGTGGGTACGAGGCGCCCGGTGGGGCGTACGAGGCTTCCGGTGTGGCGTACGAGGCTTCACACGCCGGTGAGGGTGACGCCCGCGGTGACGATCGTGAGGCAGTGGACGACGCCGGACGCGATGACGAGTACGGCGACGGCAGTGATGACGAGTACGGCGACGGTCGTGACAGCGATGACGACGACGAGGACCCGGCCGCCGGAGGCGTGAGTCGTCGCGACCGCAAGGCTGCGGCCCATCGTCGCCGCCGTCGCCGGACCGTGCTCATATCCGCGGGCTTCATCCTCGCCGCCGCCGGCCTGAGCCTCGCGGAACTCGGCATAGACGCCCCGGGTTCGCCTTCGAAACCGGCGGCCGCAGGCGGCGACGCGTCCGCCGAGGGCGGCACGTCGAAGGAGGCGGACGAGACGGCCGAGCCGACAGGCGACGCGGAGGGCACCACCGGATCGACGGATACCGCGAGCCCGTCCGGCTCCACCTCCCCCTCGCCGTCCAAGTCCGCGAAGGACGACAAGCCGACCAAGGAAGAGACCGAGCAGGACGCCCAGTCCGCGACAGCGGCCCCGGCACCGAACCCGACCACCCCGGACCCCGCCCCCTCGTCCCCCGCCGAAACCCCGGCCCCCAGCGCGAACCCGCCCACCTCGGACCCGACACCGGATCCCTCACCTTCGGAGACGTGCGAGCGTTTCTTGTGGTGGTGCGCTTAGCCCGGCCAATCGGCTACGGCTCGGCAGCGCCCCCAAAGGGGCGCGGGGCTGTATCAATTTGCGGCTCCGCCGCGCGGGCGCGACCAGCCATGACGGCGCCGCAGCCGAACGACAACGCATCACGGCCCGTCCGGCGAAGCGCTCAGCATGCGCCGTAGCAAATCCCGCAACGCCAATCGCTCATCCTCGGAGAGCCCCGCCAACGGCTCCCGCGCGAACCGCAGCGACTCCCGCAGGCCGCGCGCCACCCGCCGACCCTCGTCCGTCGTGGCCGCGAGCTTCACCCGCCGGTCCTTCGGGTCAGGGCGGCGCTCCACCAGCCCCCGGGACTCCAGCCGGTCCACTATCCCGGTCACATTCGACGGCTCGCACTTCAGCTTCTGGGCCAGCTTGCGCATCGGCAGCGGCTCCAGGGACAGCAGGCTGAGCAGCCGCGCCTGCGCGCCGGTCAGGGCGTGGTCGGCGGCGGCGACGTCGAAGTCCTCGTGGTAGCGGGCCACGACGCCACCGATCAGCTCGACCACTTCCATGGTGAGGGCGTCGGGGCGGCGGGTCTTCTGGTCAGTGGCCATGGGACTCAGCGTACCCCGTTACTTGACATCATGAAATATTCAGGAGCATGGTTGTTTCAGGTGCTGAAGTATCGACGTCGAAGTAGTCGAAGTACTGGCACCGAAGCATTTTCTCGCTCGCTCGGAAAGGCACTCCCCTCATGATCAACCGCGAATGGCACCTCCTCTCCCGCCCCGTCGGCTGGCCCAAGCCCGAGGACTTCGCCCTGGTCGAGAGTGAGGTCCCGACGCCGGGCGAAGGCCAGGTCCTCGTCCGGAACAAGTACCTCTCCGTCGACCCGTACATGCGCGGACGCATGTCGGCGGCCAAGTCCTACGTCGCCCCCTTCGAGCTCGGCAAGGTCATGCAGGGCGGCGCCGTCGGCGAGGTCGTCGCCTCCAACGCGGAGGGCATCGCCGTCGGCGACCACGTCCTGCACTTCCTCGGCTGGCGCGAGTACGCCGCCGTGGACGCGAAGAACGCCGTCAAGGTCGACCCGGACGCCGCGCCGCTGTCCACGTACCTCGGTGTGCTCGGCATGACCGGCCTCACCGCCTATGCCGGTCTGCTGCGCACCGCCTCCTTCAAGGAGGGCGACATCGTGTTCGTGTCGGGTGCGGCCGGGGCTGTCGGCAGCCAGGTCGGGCAGATCGCCAAGCTGAAGGGTGCCTCCCGGGTGATCGGGTCCGCGGGCTCGGACGAGAAGGTCAAGTTGCTCGTGGAGGAGTACGGCTTCGACGCCGCGTTCAACTACAAGAACGGCAAGGTCAGCGACCAGCTCCGGGAGGCCGCCCCGGACGGGATCGACGTCTACTTCGACAACGTCGGCGGTGATCACCTGGAAGCGGCGATCGGGCAGCTGAACCGGGACGGCCGGATCGCCGTCTGCGGAATGATCTCGGTCTACAACAACACCGAGCCTGCCCCCGGCCCGCGCAACCTCGCCCGCCTCATCCAGACCCGCGGCCGCATCGAGGGCTTCCTGGTCGGCGATCACTACGACCTCCAGCCGCAGTTCGTCCAGGAGGTCGGCCCCTGGGTCGCCTCGGGTGCGCTCAAGTACCGCGAGACGGTCGTCGAGGGCATCGAGAACAACCTGGAGGCCTTCCTCGGCGTCCTGCGCGGCGACAACACCGGGAAGATGATCGTCAAGCTCTGAGGGTCGCCCGTCGCCTGTAGATCACTTGTCGACGGTCACCGTAGGTCATGTGTAGAACGGTCACCCGTAGGTCACTTGTGGAAGAGCACTTCCGGGAACTCCGGTGACGGGCCGTCCAGCAAGGGCCGGCTGGCGCCCTTGAGGTGGAGGTCGAAGAAGGCCGTGACGTAGCGGCGCGTTATTCGCTGCGACTGCTCACCCGACAGGGGCTCCTCCGGGGGCAGGAGCCCCAACTGGTCGGCGAGCACCGGTGTGTCGGTGAAGGTGAAGTGCCCGGAGCCCTTCACGGCCAGCCAGCGTTTCCAGCCGTCGAGGTGCGGCCAGTCGCGCACCCAGGAGGCGTCGTCCTCCTCGGT
Source organism: Streptomyces sp. NBC_00457 (assembly GCF_036014015.1). NCBI lineage: Bacteria > Bacillati > Actinomycetota > Actinomycetes > Kitasatosporales > Streptomycetaceae > Streptomyces > Streptomyces sp. NBC_00457. The sequence goes on from NZ_CP107905.1 coordinate 7,489,708, forward strand.
GCCCAGCAGCATGAACGGCCGCCCGTCCAGGCCGCTCGCGGGCACGGGGTCGAACAGTGAGCCGTCCAGATTGACCCCGGCCCGGACCCGCTGGTCGCCGACCATGGTGGACGCGGTGGAAGCGCCGCCTATGGAGTGACCGGCCATGCCGATCCTGGTGCGGTCGATCAACTCGGCGTGGCGCCAGGCCGAATTGCGGGAGGTCAGCCGGTCGAGCAGGAAGGAGACGTCCTGGGCGCGGCCGGTGGCCACGGTCTTGTAACCGACTTGGGGCGCCTTCTCGCAGGCGACGCAGGTCAGCAGCCGGTTGCCGGGGAACGCCGTACCCACCGACTCATAGGCGTGGTCGACGGAGGCCACCACATACCCATGGCTCGCCAGCTCCTCGGCGAGCAGCGTCAGGGTCGAGCGGTTGACGCTGAACCCGGGCGACAGCACGACCAACGGGAACTTCCCCTGGGCAGGGCGGGCGCCCGGGCGGGCGTGGGTGCGGGTGCGGGTGCCGCTGAGCGTCTCGGCGGGTACGGCGTCGGCGAGGTCGCGGTCCTCCAGAAAGGCTCTCGCCTCGCCGGTGGTCATGTACGGGGCTGGCCTGCCGTGTCCGGGGCGGGCCGGGTAGTACAGCGACACCATCAGCTCTCGGGCGCCCGCCTCCGGGACCCATGGGTCGGGGCGGGTCTTGTCGACCAGATGCAGGGTGTCGCGGCCTATGGCCGACTGGCCTGTGGGGCGGGGGAGTTCCAGGCGTACTTGGTCGTTCTGGGTGGGAGCAGGGGTGGGTGTGTGGATGGGTGCGGCCACGGCCGTGCCTGTGCCGAGGAGGGTCAAGGACAGGCCGAGTAACGCGGCCGTAGCGCCGCGAGGCAGACGATTCATGCTGATGAGGCTAGGAGTCCGGGAATGTAGACCGCGTCACTCTGCGTGGTGATCCGCCGTAGTCCTCAGGATCTACGGGGTATCCCTGAACCCTGAGCTCTACCTTTGGTTTTCGGGATGCGGTAACTTCTTTCCGAAACCGCCGTCGATCGTGGGCGCGAGTCGCGGCGGACGAGGAGGAAGACAACCGCATGCCCATCCAGCAGTCCGAGGTCCTGTACACCGCCGTCGCCACCGCCGAGAACGGCCGCGACGGCCGCGTCGCCACCGACGACGGCAAGCTCGACGTCGTCGTCAACCCGCCCAAGGAGATGGGCGGCAGCGGCTCCGGTACCAACCCGGAGCAGTTGTTCGCCGCTGGGTACAGCGCTTGTTTTCAGGGGGCGTTGGGGGTTGTTGCCCGGCAGGAGAATGTGGACGTGTCTGGGTCGACGGTCACCGCGAAGGTGGGGATCGGGAAGAACTCGGACGGGTTCGGGATCATCGTTGAGATCTTGGCGGACATCCCCAACGTCGACAGGGAAACGGCCCGGTCTCTCGTTGAGAAAGCCCACCTTGTGTGTCCCTACTCGAAGGCGACACGCGGCAACATCACCGTGCGCGTTTGATTGCTCGGTCGTCTTCGGGGGCGCGCCGGTGTCGAGAGACCGACCGTGCTCGGCGCTGCGCGCCTCCGCGCGCTCGGTCTCTCGACACCGGCGCGCCCCCTGCGGCTCCCTCGCGGCCAGCGCGTCGGACCAGTTGTTGTTGGTGGGCCCTTGCCCTCTGCTCTTGTTTGCGGTCAGGTCGCCAGCGTTGCCTTGTGGGCCGCCCTTACGAAGCGCTCGTTCTCCGGTGCTGCTCCGCCTGGGTAGGCGAATCGGCGTCGGGTGTAGCCGTAGGCCAGGCCGCTGCGGGGGTCGGCGAAGGCCTGGGAGCCTGGGGCGCCGCTGTGGCCGAAGGCGCCGGCGCCCAGGAAGGGGTACCAGGTGTCGGCGGTGGCCTGGAAGCCCAGGCCGTAGGAGCGGTGGGTGCGGGTGACCAGGTCGTAGCCGATGGAGTGGATCTGGCCCACCTCGGCTGCGGTGTCGGGCTTGAGAAGGGGTGGGCGGTCGTTCATCTCGCTGATCGCCGCCGCGTACATGCCGGCCAGGCCGCGCGCGGATGCCACGCCGCCCGCTGAGGTCTGGCCCTTGGCGCGTACGGTGCGGGAGTTGGCGAAGTCGGTGAATTCGCCGGGGTTCGGGACATGGGCGTTGAACGCGATCGACGTGAGGGTGTGCGGGCCGGTCGGGGCTGCGTCCAGTACGGCCTGTTGCTTCGGGGTCGGCAGCATGGGCTGCGCCGAGCGGAAGCGGGGCTCGAGTGGCTGGGGGAGCCCTAGGTGGAAGTCGAGGGCGTACGGGGCGCGTACGCGTTCCTCGAACAGTTCCTGGAGAGTGCGTCCCGTCGCGCGGCGTGCCACCTCGCCGGCGAGGGCGCCGATGACCAGGGCGTGGTAGCCGAAGGCGGTGCCGGGGCGCCAGAACGGGCGTTGGTCCGCGAGCCGTTCGGCGATCATGCGGTCGTCGGCCAGCTCGTCGAGGGAGAAGCCGGTGTCGAGGCCGATCAGGCCTGCCCGGTGGGTCACCAGGTCGCGCAGGGTGAGGTTGGCCTTGCCCTCGGCGCTGAACTCCGGCCAGTAGTAGGTCACTTTGCGGTCGAGTTCCAGCGTGCCGTCCTGCACGAGCAGCGCCACCACGAGGTGGGCGGCGCCCTTGGTGGACGAGTACACGCCGTAGAGGGATGTGGCGTCGGCGCCGTCGCCGGTCCACAGGTCGACGACTCTGCGGCCGTGGACGTACGCGCACAACTGGCCCTCGTAGTCGTCCCGTTCGCTCGCCACGAACGCGGCGAATTCGTCGCGCACCGCGTCGAAACCCTCCGCTACCGTGCCGTGAATCTCCTTCGTCGTCATCCACCACTCTCCTGACTCGCCTGTGCCACGGTGAACAATGCCCGCGCCACCTGCGCGAATTCCCCCTTCGGATGATCCCGGAAGAGGGGCTCGGTGCCGAACAGCACGGCACCTGGACCACTGATGACGGAGGCCTGTCCGGCCGCCGCCTCCGGACCGCCACTGCCGTCCTCCAAGGGCCTCCAGTGCCCGGAGAGCAGGGGGTTACCGGTTGCGTACGACTGCTCGACCCGCACTTCTGGGCCGAGGTCGGTGAACCAGACGGGCGCGTAGACGAAGCTGTGGTCCGGAGCTCCGCCGGTGATCCGCCCGGCTTCGTTGACGACTTGCACTACGCCGTTGGCGTCACCGTTGCCCTCTACAGGCTTGGCGGCCAGCAGGCCGGTCGCGGAGGTGAGGTCCGCGCCGGTGGCGCCTCGGCCGACCAGCCCGCCGTGGTGGGTGGTGAGGAAGGTGTCCAGTGCGTTGCGGGCCGCCGGGTTCAGGGCTTCGTAGGACAGTCCGGCCGAGACGAACAGGGCGTCCGTCTTCGACCAGTCGAAGCCCGCGTTCAGTACGGCCGTGGAGACGGGCGTGACCTCGAAGTTCATCTCCCGGAGCGCGAACAGCTCGCCCGCCGTGACGGCGGCGGACAGGCGGAGTCGGCGCAGTTTCGTGGTGCCGCGCGTGTGCGTTGCCTCGAAGGTCACGTCGTGGATGCGGGCCGCGGTGACTGCCGCCTTGCGTGCCGAGGGCGGGAGGATCGCGCTGCCGTCCGGGGCCTGGCGTATGGAAATGCCCTGCTGGAGGAGGTCGTTGAGGGCCGCGATCTCCTGGGGGGTGTCCAGGCGGAGGCGGAGGGGGCCGTACGGGGCTACGTGGGCGACGGGTGCGGCCCTGTCGATGGTGCGCAGTACGCCGTACGGCAGGCTGCCCCTCTGTGCGGACTTCACCGTGGCGCCCCAGAGGCGGCCCAGGCTCCAGCCCGAGATGTCGTACATCACCGATACCTTGTCGCTGATGTCGGTGCCGTCGGCGAGGAGGGCGTTCGCGAGGCCGCGCTTGGACTGGTGCATGTCGATGACGTAGGAGCCCTGGGGGTACGTCTTTCCGGCCAGGTGGAAGGGGCGCGTTGAGCGGGTGACGGTGACGTCGTTGGCGAGGAGGTGGTCCACGAGGCGTGCGGCTGCGGTCGCCGAGCGCTGGGACGGCCCGGTGGGGATGACGTATGCACGGGGGAAGTCCGTGGTGTAGACGTCCTCGGGGCCGATGCCGGGGACGCCCGGGACCGTCTCCTCCGACACCGGGATCTGTGCCTCGCCTGCCGCGCCGCGCCGGAAGACCTCGATCTGGTCGGCGATCAGTGAACCGCGGTGGGTGCGCGTGAAGTCGAGGCTGGCGCGGAGGGCGGCGCCCGCTACGTCGACGTTGATCGCGGACCTACGGCGTAGCTCCGTGGTCGGGAGGGTGTCGTATTCCTCGTTGTTCACTGCGAGCGGGATCTCTATGGTGTGCGCTGCGACCGTGCCCTGGAAGGCCGCGTACTGCGGGGTGAAGATGGGCGGCCAGTCGTCCCAGCCCTCCTGCTGGTCACGGAAGGGGATTTGGGCGGGCTCCACGCCGTCCTGGGCGGGTGTGTAGCCGAGGCCGTTGACTGCCGACTCCATGCGCAAGGCGTTGGCGTAGGTGTTCTTGAGGAAGAGGTCGTACTCGTAGTTCTCGCCGTGCGGGGGAGTGGTGGGCTCGATGAGCGTGCCGTTGACGTAGCCGTGCAGGTCGAGCATGACGGCGGGTTGCTTGTCGATCTGGATCTGGCGCATCGCGCGCACCTCGGGCTGCGAGGCGGTGACGAAGTCCCGGTTCATGTCGAAGCCGTTGGCGTTGGCGCGGGTTCCGGCGATACGGCCGTCCGGGTTGGCGGTGATGTTGAAGTAGAGGCGGGAGCGGGAGAGGAGGTCCTTGGTCCGCGTGTCGTTCGCCGTTGCCAGTTGTTCGATGAGGTCGAGGGAGGCGTCGGTGCCCTCCCACTCGTTGCCGTGGATGTTGTTGTTCACGAACAGCGGGATCTTGTAACGCGCTTTGATCTCGGGGGATTTGGCGGCTGCTGCGGGTGCCTTCTCGATCAGCTCGCGCATCCGCTCCTGGGCTCGGGTCTGACGGGCGGACTCCGGGGCGGTGACCGTGACGAGGTACAGACGGTGCCCGCCTGCCGAGCGGCCCGCGACCTCTACGCTCACTCGATCGCCCAGGGACTGTAAGGCGTTGAGCTTGGGGGCGATCGCGTGGTACGGGGTGAGGCCCAGCTTGATCGACTTGTCGGCGGGGTTCTCGGGGTCGGGGGTGAGGATCTGCTCGCGGGGATAGCCGCTTGCGGAATCGGTTCTGCCGACGGTGGTGGCGAGGGCCCGTTCGGCCGCGCTCACCGGGGTCAGGGCGGCCTGTCGGTCGACGGCGGGGCCCTCGCGGGTGACGGGCTCGGTGTCGGCCCCGGCGCTGCCGGGGGTGAGCAGAAGTGAGCCCGCCGTGGTGACGGCCAGGACGGTGATCAGGACGGGTCTCGCAGGGGTAATTCTCGTGGTGCGCACGCGTACCTCCTCCGGGCTTCCTGAGATCGGTACGGCGAGATGTACCTGTTCGACTCAACGGCAACAAGGGGGAGTCCGTGTCGCCGATGCCCCGGATGGCGCATCGCCGACCCGGTGAACGGGGCATGCTGAGGGGGCCCGGCGGTGTGCCCTGGGAGAGGTCTGGCGGTTCTGCAGCGCCCCAAAGGGGCGCGGGGAACTGCGCACCAGCCCCCACGGACCCGCAGCCGAGTCACCGGCCTTCCAGCGGAGCGCCTACGCGAGGAGTGTTCATGGCGACGATCCCTTCGCTCCCCAGCAGGGACGAGATGCTGCGCATGGCCCGCAGCACGACCGACATCACCGGCCAACTCCTGGACACGGCCGGGAACATCACCAGAATCGCCATCAACACCTTCGACCCACGCGACGGTTCGGGCGCGGAGGCGCTGCGCGTCCTGCGCGAGACCACCGCCGAACTCGCCGAGGCCAGCGCCTCCCCGCAGGCCCAGGAGGCGTTCTACCGCATCGTCGACACCCTCACCCGGCTCGGCGCCAGCGGCGCCCCGCTCGCCGTGCACCCGGTCAGCGAACCGGCCCAGGCGCTGCTGGCCGCGCTGAGCGACAGCCTGCTGCCGGTGCTGGACGCGGTGGAGCCCGCGGTGGAGGAATTCGCCACCGCCCTCGGCGACTTCGTCGAGGCGACGTCACCGCTGCTGCCCGCGGCGGCTGGCCTGGCCGCGGGCGTGCTGCTCGCTCTCACCCCGCTGATCCGGGCGGCGACCGGCGTCCTCGACGAGTCGACCCCGGAACTCCGCCGTGTCGCCGACGCGTTGACGTCCGCGCTGGCTCCGCTGATGCCGCTCCAGGTGACCCTGGCCGAGCGCGCTGCCGCCGCGGGCGCGGGTGTCGTACGTGCTGCCCTGCCGCCTCTCGCCGACCTCACGGAAGCCGCCGCGGCGACGACCAAAGCGGCGCGGCCGGTGCTCATCGCCGGGGAGGAACTGGTGGTGTCCGCCCTGGAGTCGGTTCAGCCCCTGATGCTGGCCACGGCCTCGCGCGCGGGGCGGGTGGCGCGGGCTGCGGCGATACGGGTGACCGCGGCGGTGTCTCCGGCGGCGGATCGCGGGGTGGTGGTGGCCGTGTCCGCGGCGGGCTGAGACAGGGAGACGCAGGTCACATTCGGTGATGTCACATCGCGCCGGGGTCGTTCCGTCATAGCTGTGTAGCCAACGAAAACGGCGGAGGAGATCACCATGACTGCCCGACTGGACGCCTTCAGCAGCCCGACCATCATGAAGGTCTTCAAGCAGATCACCGCGGCGAACACGGTGCTCAAGGACTCGACGCTGCCGGTCGCGACACAGGAACTCGTCAAGCTCCGCGCCAGCCAGATCAACGGATGCGGCTTCTGCACCGACATGCACTTCAAGGACGCCGTCGCCGCCGGTGAGACCCCCGAGCGTCTCAACCTGGTCGCGGCCTGGCGGGAGGCCACGGTCTTCACCGAGGCCGAGCGGGCCGCGCTCGAACTGGCGGAGCAGGGCACCCGCATCGCGGACGCGGCCGGCGGTGTCACGGACGAGGCCTGGGCGAACGCCGCCAAGCACTACGACGAGGAGGAGCTGGCCGCCCTGGTGTGCACGGTCGCCGTCATCAACACCTTCAACCGGGCGAACGTCATGCTCCAGATGCCCGCCGGCGACTACCAGCCCGGCCAGTTCGGCTAGTCGGATGGCCGGAAGTGTCCGCCCGCCCCGGTGACCGGTCACCGGGGCGGGCGCGTCATTGGCAGGACACGTCATTGACAGGCCAAAAGGGGGGCCCACACAATCGTCGACATGATCGGGCACCTATTCGACACGACGACGGGGCCTCTGCGTGCCCCTGATCGGACCGGGTGCGAACGCTCCGGTCGCTAGTCGAGTTGCCGCCGAGCCGTGTGCTCGCCGCGCGCAACGCCCCTCGTTCGCGACGCTCCAAGGCACACGTGTCTCGCGCCGGCCGCCGTCTGCGGCCGTCTTCTGCCATGGACCACTTCTGCCATGGGCAACGCGAACGAGGAGAGAGAGATCCATGACCGTGACCGTCCCATCCGCCGTGCCGCCGACGGTGCTGCGCGAAGCGCGCGTGCCCGAGGGCGGGATGTACGAGGGTGCGCGCACGCTGCGGCGGCTGCCCGAAGGGTGGCAGGAACGGCCGTATCAGCACCTTGAGCTTGTGCCGCAGGGGTGCACGATCGGGGCCGAGGTGCGAGGCGCCGACCTCGCGCGTCCGCTCGATCCCGCACTGCGCGAGGAGCTGAACCGCGCCCTGCTGGAGTGGAAGGTCCTCTTCTTCCGCGCCCAGCACCTCACCTCCGCGCAGCAGCGCGACTTCGCCCGTAACTGGGGGGAGTTGGAGACCAACCCGCTGCTCGCCCGCGGCTCCAGCGAGGACGTGGTGCGCTTCGACAAGGGCGGTGCGGCCACGTCCACCTTCGAGAACGTCTGGCACGCCGACGTCACCTTCCGTGAGCGGCCCGCGCTCGGCGCCGTGCTCCAGCTGCGCGAGGTCCCGCCGTTCGGCGGGGACACCATGTGGGCGGACATGGCCGCCGCGTACGACAACCTGCCGCAGGACGTGAAGGACCGCATCGACGGCGCCACCGCCGTGCACGACTTCATCCCCGGATTCGCCCGCTTCTACGGCCCCGAGCGCCTCGCCCCCTATCAGGACGAGTTCCCGCCCGTGGAGCACCCGGTGGTGCGCACCCACCCGGAAACGGGCCGCCGGCTGCTGTTCGTCAACACCTCCTTCACCACCCGGATCACGGGCATGGAGCGCGAGGAGAGCGACCGGCTGCTGCGTTATCTCTGCCAGCAGGCGCACGTCCCGGAGTACCAGGTGCGGTTCCGCTGGCAGCCCGGAGACGTCGCCTTCTGGGACAACCGAGCCACACAGCACTACGCGGTGAACGACTACGGCTCGCACCGCCGCGTCGCAGAACGCGTCGCCATCGCCGGCGACCGCCCCTTCTGACTTCCGCCCAATCCCCACTCACCGATCCCCACCCCCCACCCCCCAATCCCCACTCCCCACGGCCCACCCCGTCACTGTCAGTGCATGCCGCTAGAGTTTTCTCCATGCGCGATCTTGGGGTGGGCTTCAATTACCTGCTGAAGGGCCAACGCTGGGTGGCCCGGCACGGCAAGCAGTACGGCTTCGGGCTGGTCCCGGGCCTGATAACGCTCGTCCTCTATGCGGCGGCGCTGGTCTCGCTGGCGCTGTGGGGCGAGGACTTCGTGGCGTGGGCGACGCCCTTCGCCGACGACTGGTCCAGCCCTTGGCTCGGGCTGTTCCGCGGCTTCCTCACCGCCGTCCTGTTCGCCCTCAGCCTGCTCCTCGCCGTCCTCACCTTCACCGCGGTCACCCTCCTGATCGGCCAGCCCTTCTACGAGAACCTCTCCGAGAAGGTCGACCGGGACGTCTCTCCCGACGGCACCGCACCGGAGTCCGGCCTGCCGCTCTGGCGCGAACTGTGGATCTCCGGCCGCGACAGCCTGAGAGTCCTCATACGGGCCGTGCTCTGGGGCATCCTGCTCTTCGCCTGCGGCTTCATCCCGGTCGCCGGCCAGACGGTCGTCCCGGTGATCGGCTTCTTCGTCACCGGCTTCTTCCTCACGGAGGAACTCACCTCCGTCGCCCTCCAGCGCCGCAGCGTCGTCCTGCGCGACCGCCTCACCCTGCTCCGCTCCCGCAAGACCTTGGTCTGGGGCTTCGGCACGCCCCTCGCGCTGGCCTTCGTGGTCCCGTTCGTCGCGGTGTTCCTGATGCCGGGCGCGGTCGCGGGCGCCACGCTGATGGCCCGCGACCTGGCCGGCGAGGAGACCGTCGAGGACGGTGCCGAAGACTCCGAGGAGGAGGGAGTCACTCAGTGATCCCCCAGTGATTCCCCGGTGCCCCCCGTGGTCACCCAGTGATCATTCGCTGGCGGCCACCGTCAGGATCGCCCGCACCTGACCGATGATGTCCAGCCGGTTCCGCACGAACTCGGGGTCGGTGACCGCCCCCGTCGCCGGGTCGGTGTTGCCCGTGCCGAACTGCAGCACCGGCGTGTGCACATGCCCGCCCGGCAGCGCGTCGTGCAGCCCCAGCCGGTCCCGCAACAGCGTGGCCCGGTAGGCGATCTCGTTGGACAGGTAGTCGCCGCCGCCTCCGGCACGCGCCGTCGACCCGGGGGTCGGTCCGTCCGGCCGTACGACGGACTGGGTGCCGCCCGCCGGGATCTCGGTCACGCTGGTGTTGTCGTAGACGGGGAACCGTCCGGTGTTCGCGGCCACGATCGCGGCGTACGGCAGGCTGGTCGTCGTCCACTGCGGCTGCGAGGCCGGGTCGGTGACCGGGATGGTCTCGGCCGTACCGGTGTTCTCGTTGTCCAGGAAGCCGCCCCGCCACGCTCCGTTGGTCCGCTCGACGTCGAACCGCCCGACCCGGCCCTGGCTCACGGTCGTGAACAGGTCCACCTTCGGCAGATACGGCCTCAGCGTCCGCTCCACCGTCCCCGCCGTGAAGTCCCGCCAGCGCACCGGGAACACGGCGGTCTCGATCCGTGCCGGACCGTCCGCGGTCTCGATCACCGTGCCGTCGAGGGCCAGCGCGGTCGCCCCGGACGGGTTGGAGATCCGGATGTCCCGGTCCAGCGTGAACGGGTCGAACCCGGTGACCAGGACCCGCTTCATCCCCTTGCCCTGCGGATACCGGATGGCGGTCTGCCCGCGAGAATTCCGCTCCAACTCATCGAGCAGCCTGGCTCGTTGGGTTTCGCTGAGCCCGAATGCCGGCTCCCAGGTGCGCACTTCCCGGGTCATCCCGAGCCGCGCCCAGTACAGCGGCCGGTCGTCGTCCCGGCTCAGATCCCCGCCGGCCGGCGCCCGACCCTGTGCCCGAGCGACGGCCAGCCGCCACAGCGCCGCGCCCTCCCGTTCGACGGTCCGGCGGGCCTGCGCATACGACTCCGTCGCCGCGAGCGCCCGCGCGAACTCCGGCGCCACCGTGTCGAATCCGGAACGCCTGAGAATCTCCTGCGGTTGCGCCTTGTCCAGCCGCAGCTCCTCGACCGTCGGGGCCGGGGCTGTGTCCGCCGTCGCCGTCGTCGGGGCGGCAAGCCCCGCCAGCAGGGCGAGTCCGAGTACGCCGATCCGAACACGTATGGAATTCAAGGGGGTCAGGTCCTTCCGTCGCTGTGGGGAAGCGTGCTCGGAAGTATGGCGTGACGGGAGTGACATGGGTAGATCAGCCAGGGGAGGCGGCCAAGGGTGACAGCGACCGCCCCCGCACCGTCGCACCTACCTGCTCGCGGACGTGGTTGCTCGCCGTGGGGGTTGCTCAATTGATGGTCGCGGTCTCGATTCCATTGCGGGTGGCCGAGGAAGGATGGAGACGTGCATGGACTCAACGAGGAGGCACCCCGATGGCGGGAACCCGCACCCACGCCGATGAAGCGCGCGAGGAGGTCGTCGAGGCCGCGCTTGCCAGGCTCGGGCTCGACGCGAAGGCACGGCTGCTGGCCGGTCAGGACATGTGGACCCTGCCCGGGCTCCCCGAGATCGGGCTGAAGTCCCTGGTCATGTCGGACGGACCGATCGGCGTGCGCGGTGTGCGCTGGACCGCCGACGACCCCTCCGTCGCCCTGCCGTCCCCGACCGCCCTCGCCGCCACCTGGGACCCGGAATTGGCCCGCAGGGCAGGGGTGCTGCTCGCTCAGGAGAGCCGCCGCAAGGGCGTCCACGTCCTGCTCGCCCCCACCGTCAACCTGCACCGCTCCCCGCTCGGCGGCCGGCACTTCGAGGCCTACAGCGAGGACCCGTACCTCACCGGCCTGATCGGCGCGGGCTATGTGAAGGGCGTCCAGTCGGGCGGCGTCGGCACCACCGTCAAGCACTTCGTCGCCAACGACGCCGAGACCGACCGCTTCACGGTGAACAACCTGCTCTCCGAACGCGCCCTGCGCGAGCTGTACTTGGCCCCCTTCGAGACCATCGTCGAGAACGCCCACCCCTGGGGCATCATGACCGCGTACAACACGGTCAACGGCACGACGATGACCGAGCACCGCTACCTGGTGAACGAGGTCCTGCGCGGCGAATGGGGCTTCGACGGCTTCAACGTCTCCGACTGGACGGCCGCCCGGTCGACCGTCGGTGCCATCGAGGGTGGCCTCGATGTCGCCATGCCGGGTCCGGACACGGTGTACGGCGCGGCGCTCGCGGCGGCCGTAAGGGACGGCAAGGTCGACGAGGCCACGGTCGACACCGCCGTACGCAACGTCCTGCGCCTCGCGGCCCGCGTCGGCATCCTGGAAGGCGCCGAGCCGGTCGTCACCGAACTCCCGGAGACCGTCGACGGCAGCGAGCTGGCCCGCGAGATCGCCCGCCGCGCCTTCGTCCTCGTACGCAACGAGGGCGCGCTGCCGCTGAAGCCGGGAAGGGTCGCCCTCATCGGCGCCGCCGCCCGCGACGCCCGTGTCCTCGGCGGCGGCTCCGCCACCGTCTTCCCGTCCCGGATCGTCTCCCCGCTCGACGGCCTCACCGCCGCGCTTCCCGAAGGCACCCTGACCTACGCCGTCGGCGCCGCCCCGGACACCGAACTCTCCGTCTTCGACCCGGGTTTCGAGCTGTGTGCGATCTGCCGGGACGCCGACGGAAACGTCATCGGCTCCGACTCCGCCCCGGGCGGCCAGCTGAAGTGGATGGGCCCGTCGGCCCTGCCCGAAGGCGTCACCTACGAGCAGCTGCACACCGTCGAGGTCACCGGCACCTTCACGCCGCGCGAGAGCGGGCTCCACGCCTTCGGCATCCAGGGCATCGGCACCTTCACGCTGACCATCGGCGGCACGACGCACTTCGACGACGTCCAGAACCCCGCCAAGGACGACCCCTTCATCACCTTCTTCGGCGAGCCCACACCCCGCGCCCAGGCCGAACTCACCGCCGGCGAACCGGTCGACGTCTCCCTCACCTACGTCGTCGAGCCGCCCGAGGGCCTCACGATGCGGGCGATCATTTTCGCCCTCGCCCACCAGGAGCCGCAGCGCGACCCCGACGAGCTGATCGCCGAGGCCGTGGCAGCGGCACGCGACGCCGACACGGCGGTCGTCGTGGTCGCCACGACCGAGCGCGTCGAGTCCGAGGGCTTCGACCGGGCGGACCTGCGCCTGCCCGGCCGCCAGGACGACCTGGTCCGTGCGGTCGCCGCGGCCAACCCGAACACGGTCGTGGTGGTGAACTCCGGCTCCCCGGTGGAGCTGCCGTGGCGCGACGACGTGGCCGCGGTGCTGCTCAGCTGGTTCCCCGGCCAGGAGGGCGGCGCGGCCCTCGCCGACGTCCTGACGGGCGCCCACGAGCCCGGCGGCCGCCTGCCCACCACCTGGGGTTCCCTCACCGACGCCCCGGTCACCCAGGTCGTCCCGTCCGACGGTGAACTCCCTTACACCGAGGGCGTGTTCATCGGCTACCGCGCCTGGGAGAAGGAGGGCCGCAGCCCGTCGTACGCCTTCGGTCACGGCCTCGGCTACACCGACTGGACATACGAGTCCGTCGAGGCCACGGGCACGACGGTACGGGTCCGCGTGCGCAACTCCGGACAGCGCCCGGGCCGCGAGGTCGTCCAGGTCTATCTCGCGCCGAGCGAGCCCGACGCCGAGCGCCCGGCACGCTGGCTGGCCGGTTTCGCGGGCGTCGAGGCCGCGCCCGGCGAGAGCGCCGAGGTGACCGTGGAACTCCCGCGCCGCATGTTCGAGATCTGGGACGAGATGACCATGTCGTGGTCGCTTGTGAAGGGTTCGTACGAGATCCAGGTCGGCCGCTCGATCACGGACCGCCGTCTCACCGCGACGATTAACGTCTGAGGCGGGACGGGACTTCGGGACGAGTCTTCCCACGAGCAGCCCCGGCCCGGGACCTGACACCCGGGCCGGGGCTCGTGCGTTCGCAGGACTAGCGGACGGCGAAGCCGTACACCGTTTCCGACCGGAACACCTCACCCGGCCGCAGCACCGTGCTCGGGTACTCCGGCCGGTTCGGGGAGTCCGGGAAGTGCTGGGTCTCCAGCGCGACGCCGTCGCCGGGGGAGAACGGCTCGGTCAGGTGGTCGGCGGTGTAGAGCTGGAGGCCGGGTTCGGTGGTCGCGACCGTCAGCGCCCGCCCGGACGCGGGGTCGTACAGCTCGGCCACCTGCTCGGGGGCCGACGTCACTCCCTTGTCGAGCACGAAGTTGTGGTCGTAGCCGGCGCCGGCCTTGCGCTCCGCACGGAAGTCGAAGCGGGTTCCCTCGACGGGGGCGACACCGGTCGGGATCAGATCCTCGTCGACCGGCGTGAACCGCGAGGCGGCGATCCGCAGCTCATGCCCGCCCGCGTTCCCCGCACCGCTCAGGTTCCAGTACGAGTGGTTCGTCAGGTTCACGATGGTCGGCGCGTCGGTGACCGCCTCGTACGCGATCCGCAGCGCACCGGCGCTGTCCAGCGTGTACGTCGCCGAGACCTCGAGCCGTCCCGGGAAGCCCTCCTCGCCGTGCGGGCTGACGCGCGCGAGCCGCACCCCGTGCTCGACCGGCGTCACGTCCCACACCCGCTTGTCGAAGCCGCGCCCGCCGCCGTGCAGCGAGTTGGGCCCGTTGTTCGGCTCCAGCGCGTAGGTCACGCCGTCCAGCGAGAAGCGGCCGCCCGCGATCCGGTTCGCGTACCGCCCGACGAGCGCGCCGAAATACGGCTCCGGGTGTGCCGTATATCCATCGAGGTCCGCGAACCCCAGCACCACGTTCCCCGGCCGCCCCTCCCGGTCCGGCACCTCCACCGACTGCACGATCCCGCCGTACGACAGAATCCGCACGCGCACGTCCGCCCGCTCCAGGGTCCAGCGGTGGACAGGGGTGCCGTCGGAAAGTGTGCCGAAGAGTTCGTTCATGTTCGGAACTCTAATTCGGAACCCCGGCTCACGCCTTCGAGCCCCGACTCATGCCTTCTTCGCGGTGACCGTGCGATAGGCGATCTCCGCCAGCCGCGCCTGTCCGTTCACACTCGGGTGGAACCAGTCCCAGCGGCTCAACTGCTCCGTACCGAACCGGTACTCGTACACCGCGCCGCCGTCGAAGCGGCAGTACCGGTCCTTCGCACACACCTCCTCCAGCACACCGTTGTACGCCTCCACCCGGTCCTGCACCGTGTCGCGCCGCAGGGTCGCCGCCGCGTCCAGGGCGTCCGCGTCGTCCAGCATCGAGGGGCAGATGCCGAGCTTCCACACCGCCTTGCCCATCGGGTTGCTCCGCCCCTCGGACCACAGCCGCTTCAGGTCCGGAACGCTCGCCACATACACCTGGGCCTTGGGCAGAGCAGTGCGCAGCGTGCTCATCGCGTCCTCGAACTGGGTGCGGAAGTCGGCCACCGAGGTCATCGCCGACGTGGTCGCGCGACAGGCGTCGTTCGCCCCCGCCATCACCGCCACCAACTGCGGCTTCCGCGTCACCGCCTGCGCCATCTGCCCGGCCACGTCCGCCATCAGCGCCCCGGTCCGGGCGTAGTTCCAGCTGCGCTCGGCGGCCTGCGTCGGGCCCAGCAGCCGTACGGCGAGACTGTCCACGTCCTCTCTGCTGCCGGTAGCCCAGGAGGCCTCGGGGCAGTCCGCCAGCACCGAGCACGCGTCAAAACCACGGGTGATGGAGTCGCCCACCGCGGCGACCGAACCCGGGCTGCGGTCCCATGTCGGCGTCGGCCTCGGGGACGGCTTCCCCTGCTTGGCCTCGGTGCCTCTCGGCGCCGGCGAGTCTCCACCGGTGGCGTCGCACCCCGCGACACTCAGGACAGCCGTCACCAGAACGGCGAGAACGGCCGTCGCACGGCCGCTGCGCTTCCGCATCCCCTGGTGGTCCCCTCGCTCGACATGCAATGCTCCTCCCCCATAACAACGCGCGGGAGTTCCCGACCGCGCGAGACGCAACTCCGCGCACCCGTACAAGCGTCCTGCCGGGTGAATGGCGGGCGTTTCACGGCACCGGGACCGACGGTACGTCACACTCCTTGCGCCGTCGCACGGTAGCCTCGCCATCAAACGTGGCTGGAACCACTGCCGTTCCGCCAGGTCGCAAAGATGGCCCGCTCTGCCCGGAGGTCCCGGTGACGACACGTGGAGTTCTGTACGTGCACTCCGCGCCGCGCGCGCTGTGCCCGCATGTCGAGTGGGCCGTGGCCGGGGTGCTCGGCACACGCGTCAGCCTCGACTGGATCCGGCAGCCCGCGGCACCCGGCACCTGGCGCTCCGAGTTCTCCTGGCAGGCCGAGGCCGGCACCGCCTCCAAACTGGCGTCCGCCCTGCGCGGCTGGCACCTCCTGCGCTTCGAAGTCACCGCCGAGCCCTGCCCCACCGCCGAGGGCGAGCGCTACAGCTGCACCCCCGACCTCGGCATCTTCCACGCCGTCACCGGCATCCACGGCGACATCCTCATCCCCGAAGACCGCCTCAGAGCAGCCCTAGTCCGCTCCCAGCGAGGAGAAACGGACCTGGAAGCCGAACTCTCCAAGCTCCTAGGAAAGCCGTGGGACGACGAGCTGGAGCCGTTCAGGTACGCGGGCGAGGGAGCACCGGTGAGGTGGCTACATCAGGTGGTGTGAGGTACCTAGGGGCGCGGGGAACTGCGCGACAAGCCCCCACCGACCGCCAGCCGGCCGACAACCGACAGCACAACGGCGAATGGCCCGACCTCCACCTGGAGACCGGGCCACTTTCAGCTAACGCCGACTTCACACCGTACGGAACGCCAACACCACGTTGTGCCCACCGAACCCGAACGAGTCATTCAGCGCAGCGATCCGCCCCTCGACCGGCAGCTTCCGAGCCTCACCGCGCACGACATCCGCGTTGGCCTCGGCCTCAGGGTCGAGGTTCTCGACGTTGATGGTCGGCGGAGCCAGCCGGTGGTACAGGGCCAGCACCGTCGCGACCGACTCCACGCCGCCCGCGCCGCCCAGCAGATGCCCGGTCATCGACTTGGTCGCGGAGACCGCCATGTGATCCGCGTCGTCGCCGAACACCTTCCGCAGCGCCTTCAGCTCGGCCACGTCACCGGCCGGCGTGGACGTCGCGTGCGCGTTGACGTGCATGACCTCGGCAGGGTTGAGGTCGGTGTTGTCGAGCAGGTTCTGCAGCGCGTGCGAGATGCCGCGCCCCTCCGGCTCGGGCTGCACGATGTCGTGGCTGTCGGCGGAGACACCCTGCCCGACCGCCTCGGCGTACACCCGCGCACCGCGCTTCGCGGCGTGCTCGGCGGACTCCAGGACGATCACGCCGGCACCCTCGCCGAGGACGAAGCCGTCACGGGCCACGTCGTACGGACGGGACGCGCCCTCGGGGTCGTCGTTGTTCTTGGACATCGCCATCATGTTGCCGAACGCGGCGATGGGCAGCGGATGGATCGCCGCCTCCGTACCACCGGCGACGACGACGTCGGCGCGGCCGGAGCGGATCATCTCGATGGCGTAGCCGATGGCCTCGGCGCCGGAGGCACACGCGGAGACCGGCGTGTGCACGCCCGCGCGGGCGCCCACGGCCAGACCCACGTTGGCGGAGGGGCCGTTCGGCATCAGCATGGGGACGGTGTGCGGGGAGACGCGGCGGACGCCCTTCTCCTTGAGCACGTCGTACTGGTCGAGCAGGGTCGTCACGCCGCCGATGCCGGAGGCGATGACCGCGCCGAGCCGGTCGGGGTCGACGGCGCCGTCCTCACCGGCCTTGGCGGTGAAACCGGCGTCCGCCCAGGCCTCCTGGGCGGCGATCAGCGCGAACTGCGCCGACCGGTCCAGGCGGCGGGCCTGCGGCCGTGGAATGACCTCGGAAGGCTCCACAGCGACCGGGGCCGCGATACGGACGGCCTGCTCGGCCGCCCAGTCCTGCTCCAGGGGCTTGACGCCGGACTTGCCGGCGATCAGGCCCTCCCAGGTAGAGGCTGCGTCGCCACCCAGCGGTGTGGTTGCGCCGATACCGGTGACGACCACGGTGCGATTGGTCGGGCTCACGGGAATTCTTTCTCCAACGGATCCGAGGAGGACAACCCCCGCTCATCGCGGGGACAACGGCGCCACCGCCGGGTGGCGGGGCCTTGCAGTCAGGGCTACGGGGTGTGTCAGCCCTGGTGCTTGAGGATGTAGTCGGTCGCGTCGCCGACCGTCTTGAGGTTCTTGACGTCCTCGTCCGGGATCTTGACGTCGAAGCGCTCTTCGGCGGCGACGACGACCTCGACCATGGACAGCGAGTCGACGTCCAGGTCGTCGGTGAAGGACTTGTCCAGCTGGACGTCCTCAACCGGGATGCCGGCGATCTCGTTCACGATGTCGGCGAGACCGGCGACGATCTCTTCCTGAGTGGCGGCCATGTCAGGCGCTCCTTCTATGTATCCAGAGGGTGTGGCGTTGGTTCCCGTGCCGGATCGGGTGATCCGGCACGGAGTGCCTAGGGGAGGGTAACGACCGTGGCGGCGTAGACGAGACCCGCCCCGAATCCGATGACGAGCGCGGTGTCGCCGCTCTTCGCCTCGCCGGTCGCCAGAAGCCGCTCCATAGCGAGCGGGATCGAGGCGGCCGAGGTGTTGCCGGTGGTGCGGACATCACGGGCGACCGTGACGTGCTCCGGCAGTTTCAGCGTCTTCACCATCGAGTCGATGATCCGCTCGTTGGCCTGGTGGGGAATGAAGACATCCAGGTCGTCCGGGCTGATTCCGGCCGCGTCCAGCGCCTGCTGGGCGACCTTCGCCATCTCGAACACGGCCCAGCGGAACACCGCCTGGCCCTCCTGCGTGATCGCAGGGAACTTGCCCGTGGAGCTGTCGTACTCGTTCCACGGCACGGTCTGCTTGATGGTCTCGGACTTGTCGCCCTCGGAACCCCAGACGGTGGGGCCGATCGCGGGCTCCTGCGCGGGACCGACCACGACCGCGCCGGCACCGTCGCCGAAGAGGAACGCGGTGGCCCGGTCCTCCAGGTCGGTCAGGTCCGACAGCCGCTCGACGCCGATGACGAGGACGTACTCCGCGGAGCCCTCGACGATCATGCCCTTGGCCAGCGTCAGGCCGTAGCCGAAGCCCGCGCAGCCCGCCGAGATGTCGAACGCGGCGGCCTTGTCCGTGCCGAGCTTGTCGGCGATCTCGGTGGCGACGGCCGGGGTCTGGCTGAAGTGCGAGACGGTCGAGACGACCACAGCGCCGATCTGCTCGGCGGAGATCCCGGCGTCGGCGATCGCCTTGCCGGACGCCTCGATCGACATCGCGGCGACCGTCTCCTCGTCGGAGGCCCAGTGCCGGGTCTCGATGCCGGAGCGCGAACGGATCCACTCGTCGGACGAGTCGATCTTCTCGAGGATCACCTCGTTCGGCACGACCCGGGTGGGACGGTAACCGCCCACGCCGAGAATGCGCGCGTACGGGGCGCCCTTGCTGGGCTTGATCTTCGACATGTTCGTTACGGCTCCTTAAGCGTCAGGCGTCGGCGTGCTCGGCGATGAGCTCGCGGGCCGCGTCGAGGTCGTCGGGGGTCTTCAGGGCCAGCGTCTTGACGCCGGGGAGCGCGCGCTTGGCCAGGCCGGTGAGCGTACCGCCGGGGCAGACCTCCAGGAGCGCGGTGACGCCCAGCTCCTTGAAGGTCTCCATGCACAGGTCCCAGCGGACGGGATTCGCGACCTGGCCGACGAGGCGGTCGAGCACCTCGGCGCCGGTCGCGACGGCCTGGCCGTCCTTGTTCGAAACGTAGGTGATCCGGGGGTCGGCGGGCGTCACATCAGCGGCGGCCTTGGCCAGCGCGTCGACCGCCGGAGCCATGTGGTGCGTGTGGAAGGCCCCGGCCACCTTCAGCGCGACGACCTTGCGGACGCCCTCGGGCTTGTCCTCGGCGAGCGCGGCGAGCTGCTCCAGCGTGCCCGCGGCGACGATCTGACCGGCGCCGTTGACGTTCGCCGGGGTCAGGCCCAGCTTCTCCAGATGCGCCACCGACACCTCGGGATCGCCGCCGAGCAGCGCCGACATACCCGTCTCGGTGACTGCCGCGGCGTCGGCCATGGCCAGACCCCGCTTGCGTACGAGGGTCAGCGCGGCGGTGTCGTCGAGGATGCCCGCGAAGGAGGCGGCGGTGAACTCGCCGACGCTGTGACCGGCGACCGCGCCGGGCGCCATGTCACCGAGTGCCGCGGCGGAGAGGATTCCGGCCGCGACCAGCAGGGGCTGAGCCACGGCGGTGTCGCGGATCGCGTCCGCGTCGGCCTGTGTGCCGTAGTGGGCGAGGTCCAGTCCGATGGCGTCCGACCACGCGGCGACGCGGTCCGCGGCACCGGGCAGTTCGAGCCAGGGGGTCAGGAAGCCGGGCGTCTGGGCGCCTTGGCCGGGAGCGACGAGTACGAGCACTCTCACACTCTCTCTTGTGGACGGCCACGGCCGCCCGTGGGGACAGGGACGAAGAACGCGAAGGGGTTTTGTAGGCCCCCGACAAAAGGTTAGGTCTGCGGATCTCCATCGGCCAGACGTCCCAGGATCAGCGCGATCCGCAACGTGAACGCCGACCGTACATCTGATGGCGACCAGCCGGTGACGTCAGTCACACGTCGGAGCCGGTAGCGCACGGTGTTGGGATGGACGAACAGCATGCGCGCCGCGCCCTCGAGGCTGCTCGCCTGCTCGAGATAGACGGAGAGCGTCTCCAGGAGCGCCGACCCGGCTTCCTCCAGCGGTCTGTAGATCTCCTCCACCAGCTGCTCACGAGCGCTCGGGTCCCCGGCCATCGCGCGCTCCGGCAGCAGATCGTCGGCCAGCACCGGCCGCGGGGCGTCCTGCCAGGCAGAACACGCCTTAAGCCCCGCCGCGGCGGCCTGCGCGGACCGGGTCGCGGCCAGCAGATCCGGTACGACGGGACCCGCCACCACCGGCCCGGCGGCATACGGCCCGATCAGCGACTTGGCCACCGCGAGGGGGTTGTCGCTGCCGCCCGCGATCACCACGAGCCGGTTCCCGAGCACCCCGGTGAGCACCTGCAACTTGGCATGCCGGGCCGCCCGCCGGATCGCCTCCACGGTCAACTCACTGTCACCGTCCGGCGCCGTACCCAACACCACG
The DNA here is from genome assembly GCF_036014015.1 of Streptomyces sp. NBC_00457. NCBI lineage: Bacteria > Bacillati > Actinomycetota > Actinomycetes > Kitasatosporales > Streptomycetaceae > Streptomyces > Streptomyces sp. NBC_00457. The sequence continues at coordinate 7,510,186 of NZ_CP107905.1, forward strand.
CACACATGCTCGGGAGCGTTCCAGCCGAGGGCGGCGGCGCGCGACACCGCGCCCTCGTCGGCCTCCCCGCTGAGGACCGCGTTCACGACCAGCGACTCCAGGCGCGCGTCCCAGGCACCGCGTGCCTCGGCGGCCTGGGCGTAGACCTGGGCGGTGGCGAAGGCGATCTCGCGGGCGTAGACGAGCAGCGCCTCGCGCAGCACGTTCTCGTCGCCGGGCGCCGCCACCTCGTCGATCGCGGACTCCATGACCTCGATGGTGGTGCGCACCATCTCGACGGTCTGGCGGAGGGTGATGGCCCGGGTCAGCTCACGCGGCGCGGTTCCGAACACGTCGGTGGAGATCGCCTGGGGGGCGTCGGGGTGCCGGAACCACTCGGTGAACGCGGCGATGCCCGCCTGGGCCACCAGACCGATCCAGGAACGGTTCTCCGGGGGCATGGCCCGGTACCACGGCAGCGTCTCGTCCATGCGCGCGATGGCTTGCGCGGCGAGACTTCCCGACGACTTCTCCAGCCGCTTGAGGGTTGCGGGGTGGGGGTGGGGGGCGTGGGCTGCGGCGGGGGGCTTGCTGGATTCGGGTTCGGGCACGTGGACAAGACTGCCTTATCGGGACGTCGGTGCGTGCGGGCGGGGTTGTGCTGGATGGCTCGGTCGCCCCCCGGGCCGGCGTCTAGCGGCTGGCGACGCGCTGTGTTGGATGGCTCGGTCGCCTTCGGGGGCGCTTAATGCCGGTGTCGAGACGGCGATCGTGCTCGACGCTTCGCGCCGCTGTGCTGAATTGCTCGGTCGCCTTCGGGGGCGCTCACTGCCGGTGTCGAGACGGCGATCGTGCTCGACGCTTCGCGCCTCCGCGCGTTCGCCGTCTCGACACCGGCGCGCCCCCTGCGGCTCCCTCGCGGCCGGCGCGTGGGGACGGTGCTCGTTGGTGGGCCCTTGCCGTCTGTTGGGGCGGGCTACGGTGGGGGGCGTGATGGATGTAAGGCGTGCGGCTGACCGGTACCTCGGAGGCGAGCCCGCGGCCGGCATCGAGTCGTGGCACGCCTTTTCGTTCGGCTCGCATTACGACCCCGACAATCTTCGCTTCGGGCCGGTGATCGCCTGTAATGAGGAGCGACTGGCGCCCGGCGCCGGTTTCGACGAGCATCCGCACAGCCATACCGAGCTGGTGACCTGGGTGGTCGAGGGGGAGCTGACGCACCGGGACTCGCAGGGGCACGAGACGGTGATCCGGGCCGGTGATGTTCAGCGGCTGAGTTCGGCGGCCGGGGTGCGGCATGTGGAGCGGAACGACGGTACGGGGCCGCTCACGTTCGTGCAGATGTGGCTGGCGCCGTTGGAGCCGGGTGGTGATCCCGCCTACGAGACCGTGCGCGGCATCGCGGACTCCACGCCGTACGCCGTTCCGGAGGCGGGGGCGATGCTGCATGTGCGGCGGCTCGCGGCGGGGGAGCGGACTGCGGTGCCGGATGCGCCTTTGACGTATGTGCATGTGGTGCGCGGGGTCGTCCGGCTCGGTCCGTATGAGCTGGGGCCCGGGGACGCGGTGCGGGCCGCTGGGGAGAAGGATCTCGAACTTCTGGGCGTGTCCGCTCCGGCCGAGGTGCTGGTGTGGGAACTGCCTGAGAAGTAGGCGGGGTTCAGCGGGCCTCGGTCAGGACCGCGTCCGTGAACGGCGGCCACACCTCGACCGCCCAGGGGCCGAAGGCGCGGTCCGTTAGGGCGACGCAGGCCAGCCTGGCGTCCGGGTCGATCCAGAGGAACGTACCGGATTGGCCGAAGTGGCCGAAGGTGCGCGGTGAGGAGGAAGCGCCGGTCCAGTGGGGGGACTTGGAGTCGCGGATCTCGAAGCCGAGGCCCCAGTCGTTGGGGTTCTGGTGTCCGTATCCCGGCAGGACGCCCTTGGTGCCCGGGTACTGGACGGTCATGGCCGCGGCGACCGTGCGGGGGTCGAGGAGGCGGGGGGCCTGGACCTCGGCGGCGAAGCGGGTGAGGTCGTCGACCGTCGAGACGCCGTCCTTCGCGGGGGAGCCCTCCAGCGTCGTCGAGGTCATGCCCAGGGGCTCCAGCACCGCCTGGCGCAGGTACTCGGCGAAGGGGATGTCCGTGGCTTTCGCGATGTGGTCGCCGAGCTGCTCGAAACCCGCGTTGGAGTACAGCCGCCGCTCGCCGGGTGCGGAGGTGACGCGGTGTTCGTCGAAGGCGAGCCCCGAGGTGTGGGCGAGCAGGTGACGGACGGTCGAGCCGGGCGGGCCTGCCGGTTCGTCGAGTTCGACGGCGCCCTCCTCGTACGCGACGAGGGCGGCGTATGCGGCGAGCGGCTTGGTGACCGAGGCGAGGGGGAACCGGTGGCCGGTCGGGCCGTGGGACCCGAGGACGGTGCCGTCGGCTCGTACGACGGCCGCCGCGGCGGTGGAAACCGGCCAGTTCTCGATCAACGCGAGGCTCTTCATGGACATGCGTCGAGCGTAAGCTGCTCAGAATTTCAGGCGCATGAAGGGGTCGTTCGTACGCGCGAAGCCCAGCGAGGCGTACAGCGGCTCGGCGTCCTCGGAGGCGGTGAGATCCACCTGCCCGACGCCCCGCTCCCGGAACCACTCCAGCAGCTCCGCCATGCACGCGCGCGAGTACCCGCGACGTCGCGCGTCAGCGTCTGTGGCGACGCTGAAGACGTACCCGACCCGCCCGTGCGGATTCCCGGCCTTTCCGATGCGGTACTCGACCGTCCCCGCCACCAGGGCCGCCAGCGCCCCCGGCCGTTCCGGATGGTCGACGACGAACGCGGCGAAGTTCCCGTCGGGGTCGGCGAGCCGGTCCCGGAGGGTGGGGAGGGACGCGGTATGCCAGTCGGTTTCGGACCCTGTGGAGAACACGGAATCGATCATGACCTGACGCAGACGGAGCACTTCCTCCGCGTCCTCGACTGTGGCACGGCGTACGAGACTCATGGCCCGCACGCTAGTAACAACAGCCCGTGGAGTCTTGCCGATTTCTCACGGTCGGCTTGCCTGGAGTGCACTCCAAGGCCATAGCGTTGAGGCCATGACGGTGATGGACACCACGAGTACCAGGACCGACACCTGCGCAGGCCCGCCGCATGTCGATCGGCGGCCGGACGGCCAGGACAGCTACACGATCAGCGAGGTCGCCGCGTTCACCGGTCTGACCGCGCACACCCTGCGCTGGTACGAGCGCATCGGTCTGATGCCGCACATCGACCGCTCGCACACCGGCCAGCGCCGCTACAGCAACCGCGACCTGGACTGGCTCGACCTCGTCGGCAAGCTCCGGCTCACCGGCATGCCGGTCGCCGACATGGTGCGGTACGCCGAGCTGGTGCGCGCGGGCGACCACACCTACGGCGAACGGTACGAACTCCTCGAGGCGACCCGACGGGACGTACGCGCCCGGATCGCGGAGCTGAACGACACCCTCGCCGTACTCGACCGGAAGATCAACTTCTACGCGGACGCCGGGCGTGCCCTGGCGTCGGAGAGGCCCCGATGACCGACAGCACCAGGATCCCCACGACCCGGCTGGGCGAGCACGGCGGCCCCGAGGTCGGCGTCCAGGGCCTCGGCTGCATGGGTATGAGCTTCGCCTACGGTCCGACGGACGAGAAGGAGTCCCGGGCCACCCTGGAGCGGGCGCTGGAACTGGGCGTCACCCTGTACGACACGGCGGACGCGTACGGCGCCGGGGAGAACGAGAAGTTCCTGTCCCCCTTCTTCAAGGCCCACCGCGACGAACTGGTCATCGCCACCAAGTTCGCCCTGTCGATCCCGCCGGACGACCCGACGCGGCGCGTCATCCGCAACGACCCGCCGTACATCCGCCAGGCCGTCGAGGCGAGCCTGAAGCGCCTGGACGTCGACGTCATCGACCTGTACTACATGCACCGCCGGGACGTGAACGTCCCCATCGAGGAGACCGTCGGCGTCATGGCCGAACTGGTCCGCGAGGGCAAGGTCAAACACCTGGGCCTGAGCGAGGTGACGGCCGCCGAACTGCGCGCCGCCCACGCCGTGCACCCCATCGCGGCCGTGCAGTCCGAGTGGTCGCTGTTCAGCCGCGACATCGAGGCGCACGTGATTCCCGCGGCCCGCGACCTGGGCGTGGCGCTCGTGCCGTACTCCCCGCTCGGCCGGGGCTTCCTCACGGGCTCCTTCGCCGCCGCCGACAAGGATCTGACGCCCGACGACTTCCGCCGCCAGCAGCCCCGCTTCACCGGCGACAACGCTGCCGCCAACGTGGCCCTCCTGGACCCGATCCGCACAGTCGCCGACGTCCACGAAGCCTCCCTCGGCCAGATCGCCCTCGCCTGGGTCCACCAACAGGCAACCCAGGCCGGCCTCCCCGCGGTCCCGATCCCGGGCACCCGCAAGCCGAGCCGGGTCGAGGAGAACACGGCGGCCACGCGGATCGTGCTGAGCGAGGAGGACCTGGCGCTGCTGGACCCGATCGCCGGAAAGGTGTCGGGCAACAGGTACGCGGACATGACGTTCACATCGGCAGGCAGGGAGTAGTGCAACGCCCTCAGGGGCGCGGGGAACTGCGCGACCAGCCACAGACGGCCTGCACCAGCCCGACAACCGAACCCGGCAGACGCTAAAGCTCTGCCAACAACTCCGCCTTCTTGGACGAGAACTCCTCATCCGTCACCAGCCCAGCCTGATGCAGCTCCCCAAGATGACGGATCCGCTCGGCGATGTCGGCGGGATCGCGCCTCGGCGCGCTCGCCGGCACCGCCGCAACCGGCCCGCACTCCCGTACGGCCGCCAACACAGCCGCCGCGAACGGCAACGACTCATGCACGGGCCCGTACCCCAACCCGAACACCACAGCCCCCGGATCCTGATCGGCCTGTGCGGGCGCCGGCACAGCCGCATCGCGCCGCAGCAACCGCAGATACCCCTCGAAGACCTCCGGCGACCGCCACTCGACCCCACTCAGGTCGCCGACGGCGAACGTCTGGTCCCCGGCCTTCCACTTCGCGGACGACGCCCCGGTCCAGAACCACCGGAACGACACCGAACGACCGTCGAAGGACGCCTTCGCGTCGTACGCCTTGAAGGCCCGCGGAGCATCCGGCGCGGCCACCAGATACCGTTCCGCCGGCCCGCTCTCGGTCAGCGCGGCCCGCAGCTCGTCGGCGTAGTACTCGGCCAGCGTCTCCTTGTCGGCCGGCAACACCAGCCGGTAGGGATCGCTGCCCTCCTTCAGCTGGCCGGCGGCCGCCTCCAGCAGCGGATCCGCCCCCGGCCGCGGCTCGGCCCGCAGGATCACCGTGCCGCGCTTGCCGTGGGTGAGCGTCACCCCCTGCAGAGCCGCGAGCGGCACACGCCGCTCGCCGAGCACCTGGAACAGCTTGGGTGTTCGAATCCCCCGTTCATAGCGGATGAGCACGGAGTCGGACTCGAACTCCCAGGCGGCATGAAATCCGGCCAGTACGTCACCCATGCGGCTCATCGTATGCGGCACGAGCTCCTTCGTCCCCTCCCCGCGCAAACCGCAGTTTCTTGCGCCTCTACGCGCGTCCGGCCGTGGCGCTGCCGGACAAACCCGCCCGGCAGCCTTCGTCATCGTCGGCGCAGTGCACCGAGTCGTACGCGCCAATTCCGATCTCGGCGAAGTTCAGCAGACTCTCCGTACCGGGCTCGAAATAGCCGCCGTGCCCCTTCGCGTCCCGCGCCCCCAGCACCCGCGCCCCGAACGCACGGGACATCGGATCGGCACCGTGCCCCAGCCCGCCGAGCTCGAGATACGGCACGTCCTCGATCCAGTCGTCGGCGTCCCGCATCGCCCACACATGAGCGGAGGTGCGCAGATGGGACGCCTTGGCGACCCGCATGCCGGGGCTGCCGGCCACGGCTATGTCGGCCACCCGGCCGGGCAGCGTGTGCGCGGCGAGCCCGCACACCACGGAGCCGTAGCTGTGGCAGAACAGTGAGACGGCCGAGGCCCCGGGCAACGCCCTGACCAGCGAGTTCAGACGTACGGCTCCCTCGGTGGCGCGTGTCGCGGTGGCCGACTCGATGCCGAGACCGGCGGGGGCGGTGTAGTCGGCCCAGGCGATCACGGCCGTACGCGTCGAAGGGCTCGCCTCGCGCTCGGCGTGGTAGAGGGATTCGGCCATACCGGCGGTCGCCGTGTACTTGCGGGCCGTCTTCTGGAAGGAGAGCAGGTCTGTGTCGACACCGGGCACGACAACGGAGACGCGCTCGGCCTTGTCCAGGTTGCCGAAGACCTCGGCGACCCGCCCGCCGCCCGCGGGGTCGAAGGCGAGGATCTTGCGCTCGGCCAGCATCAGCGACTCGAGGCGGTGCATACGGCGCCCCGCCTCCTGCTGCCCGTCGGGCGTCAGGCGCTCGTCGTGCATGCGTTTTCGCTCGACCTTGCGTGCCTGGTCGATGGCGATCCGGTTGGCGCGGTAGCGCAGCTCGACCGGGGCGCCGTTCATGTTGCCGACCGCGAGGGAGTAGCGCTGCGCGAGGTCGATGCGCTGCGCCGCGGTGAGCGTGGCGAAGAAGCGGGTGAGCAGAGCGGGACCGGCGTCCGGGTCGGGGAGGCGGTGACCGTTGATACGGCCGTGCTCCCATGCGGTGACCGAGGCCTGGAGCGGGGTGGACGTCCGCTGGTGCCGCAGGGCGGTCCACCCCGTGGTCGCCAGCATCACGAACACCACGGCCAGCGCGAGCAGTGCGCGCCAGACGTTCAATTGGGGAGAGGTGTCGAAGGAAGTCACTGGGAGGACACACTAGGAGAACGAGACGGTCTCGCGTTAACCAAGTGACGGGTATCACGTTTGGGGGTTACGTGACGATGACCTCAGTTCGTTCGCCAGTTCCCCATCAGCGCCGGACCCAGTTGTTCCAGGTAGGTGGCGGTCAGCTCACGCATCGCCGCCGGGCTGAAGTCGTCCCCCTCGGACCACATCCGCTCCGTGACCCTGATGACCGAGCCGAAGACCGCCACGACGAGACGTGGCCGCGGATCGGTGTCCACGTCGAGCCCCTCGCGCTCGGCGATGATGCGGGCCATTTCCTCCTCCAGCTCCGCCGAGCGCCGCAGATGAGCGGCGAGCAGGGAGGGTGTCGCTTCGATCATCCGGTAGATGCGCATGTGCAGTTCGAGCGGCACCACTTCCTCGATGGCCTCGCCGATGGTGTCCCAGCTCTCCAGGACGGCCCGGCGCAGCGCCTCCAACGGAGCCTCGTGGGGCGGACGGGCTCGTACGGCCTCGACGAAGCGTGACTCGGCGAGGCGTGCGGCGAAGAAGGCGGCCTCCTCCTTGCTCGCGAAGTAGCGGAAGAAGGTGCGCTGCGAGACCTCGACGGCCTCGGAGATGTCGTCGACGGTCGTCTGCTCGTACCCGCGCGTGGTGAACAGTTCGAGCGCGGCGCGTAGCAGCGCGTCCCGGGTGCGCTGCTTCTTGCGTTCGCGCAGTGTTTCCATGTGTGTCAGTTACCGGCTTGTGAATTGGTTTGTCAATTGTCAGTGGCTGTCATTAGCCTCGAACGCATGACTAGTCAGACCACCATCGACAAGACGGGGCCGGGGGACAAAACACCACAAGCCCCGTCGGACGCCGGCCCGGCCAAGGGGCTGCGCGGCCACCCGTGGTTCACCCTCATAACCGTCGCTGTCGGCGTCATGATGGTGGCCCTCGACGGCACCATCGTGGCCATCGCCAACCCGGCCATCCAGCAGGACCTCGGCGCCACCTTCGCCGAGGTGCAGTGGATCACCAACGGCTACTTCCTCGCCCTCGCGGTCTCCTTGATCACCGCGGGCAAGCTCGGCGACCGCTTCGGTCACCGCCAGACCTTCCTGATCGGCGTCGTCGGCTTCGCCGTGGCGTCCGGGGCCATCGGCCTGTCCAGCAGCATCGGGCTCGTCGTCACCTTCCGCGTCCTGCAGGGCCTGTTCGGCGCTCTGCTGATGCCGGCCGCGCTCGGCCTGCTGCGGGCCACCTTCCCGGCCGAGAAGCTCAACATGGCCATCGGCATCTGGGGCATGGTCATCGGCGCCTCCACCGCCGGCGGCCCGATCCTCGGCGGCGTGCTCGTCGAGCACGTCAACTGGCAGTCGGTGTTCTTCATCAACGTGCCCGTCGGCATCCTGGCCGTCGCCCTCGGCGCGTGGATCCTCCTCGACCACCGCGCCGAGAACGCGCCGCGCTCCTTCGACCTCCTCGGCATCGGCCTGCTCTCGGGCGCGATGTTCTGCCTGGTCTGGGCGCTGATCAATGCGCCCGAGTGGGGCTGGGGCGCCGGGAAGACCTGGCTGTTCGTGGCGGTGTCGGTGGTGGGCTTCGTGCTGTTCGCCCTGTGGGAGAAGAGGGTCAAGGAACCGCTGATCCCGCTGGCCCTGTTCCGCTCGATCCCGCTGTCCGCCGGCGTGGTCCTGATGGTCCTGATGGCCATCGCGTTCATGGGCGGCCTGTTCTTCGTGACCTTCTACTTGCAGAACGTGCACGGCATGGGCCCGATCGACGCCGGTCTGCACCTGCTTCCGCTCACCGGCATGATGATCGTCGGCTCCCCGCTCGCGGGCGCGATGATCACCAAGCTCGGCCCGCGCGTACCGCTGGCCGGCGGCATGGCGTGCACCGCCATCGCCATGTACGGCATGTCCACGCTGGAGACGGACACGAGCAGCGCCCTGATGTCCCTCTGGTTCGCGCTCCTGGGCCTCGGCCTCGCGCCGGTCATGGTCGGCGCCACCGAAGTCATCGTCGGCAACGCCCCGATGGAGCTCTCCGGCGTCGCGGGCGGCCTCCAGCAGGCCGCGATGCAGATCGGCGGCAGCCTCGGTACGGCCGTGCTGGGCGCCGTGATGGCCTCCAAGGTCGACAGCGACCTCGCGGGCAACTGGGCGGACGCGGGTCTTCCGCAGCTCACCCCGGCCCAGGAGGCCCAGGCTTCCGAGGCGGTCCAGGTCGGTATGGCCCCGATCGCCAAGGGCACGCCGGAGGCGATCGCCGCGAAGATCACCGACGTGGCCCACGACACCTTCATCTCCGGCATGAGCCTGGCGTCCCTCGTGGCGGCGGGAGTTGCCGCGGTGGCCGTCCTGGTCGCGTTCCTCACCAAGCGGGGCGAGAACGCGGAGGCGGGAGCGGGGGCGGCTCACATCTAGGCGCTCAACACCGCGGAATCCACGGCGATTTCGCCCATCAGGGTGACAACGCTAAAGATTCCTCGCACCCGGCACGCGCCGCGGTTCACAGTGGTCACGTCCTTCGTGCGGCATGTTCCAGAGGCAAGTTCGTACGACGAGAAGGGCGACCGGGACTGCGGCGCGCTGCCGGAGGGGGGCGGCGCGCCGCAGTTCCGCATGATTAGGAACGGCACCGGGGGTACTCGTCCCGCCGACCGAACCGATCGACGGGCCCCGGGAGTTGACATGGCGGGCTTCGGACACGGAACGCGCAGGTACCCCCGCTCACGTGGCCGGACGTGGTCACGGACCGGGCCGGATCGCGCGACCCTCGGCATCATCGGAGCGATCTGCGCCATCGCCGGCTTCTTCACCCTGGGCATCATTCTCGGCCCCGTGGCCATGGTCTGCGGCTGGCTCTCCATGGGCCGAACCTGGTCAACAGCCCGCCCACTCCCGGCCCTCATCGCGCTCGTCCTCGGGGCGATCGACACGCTCCTGGCCATCCTCTGGCTGGCAGGCACGACAACTCCGGGCCAGGGCCTGTTCTAAGCGGAGACCTGCGGGCCGGTGGGGGCTGGTCGCGCAGTTCCCCGCGCCCCTACGGGGCGCAAACCTGCGGGCGTCACGACTCCGTCAGCCTGCGGGCAGTCGTGCCGCCTGGGGCGGCACGGGTGGGCGCAGGCGGCACCCCGTAAGCGCCGGGCTGCGCGACCCACCCCCGCCTCAGCCCCCACCCCGGGCAACGCGACTACTGACGCTGCCCGTCCCGACCCCCCGGCACCACAACCCCCGCCGCCCCGGACAACGCCGCGACCTCCGCCCGCAACGCCCGAACCTCCTCCGTCAGCAGGGCGATCGCCTCCGTCTGCCGCCGCTCCTCCACGTCATCGGACTCGAACCGCGCGATGAACCACGCAGCGATGTTAGCCGTGACGACACCCAGCAGCGCGATCCCGGACAACATCAGCCCGACCGCCAGAATCCGCCCCAGCCCGGTGGTCGGCGCATGATCGCCGTACCCCACGGTCGTCATCGTCGTGAAGGACCACCACACCGCGTCACCCAGCGTCTTGATGTTCCCGTCCGGCGACTCCCGCTCCACCGACAGCACCGCGAGCGACCCGAACATCAGCAACGCCACCACCGCCCCGGCGACATACGTCGTCAGCCGGATCTGCGAGGCCATCCGCGCCCGCTGCCCCACCAGCAACACCGTGGACACGACCCGCAGCAACCGCAACGGCTGCACGAGCGGCAGCACCACCGCACACAGGTCCAGCCAGTGCCGCCGTACGAACTCCGCCCGGTGCCGCGCCAGTACGAGCCGCACCAGATAGTCGGCGGCGAACGCCCCCCACACCACCCACTCGACCACCGAGCAGGCCACCGTCAGCGAGCGCCCCGCGGACGGGTTCACGATCGGCACGGCATAGGCGACGGCGAACAGCACGGCAAGCACCATCAACGGCCGCTGGGTGCGCTGTTCCCAACGCTCCTGCGCCGATTGCTCCACCAAGCCCGCATCCCTCAAGCCCGCATCCATGCCCGCATCGTAGGGAACGTGAAAGGGCGGTGAAGCCGCAGGCCTCACCGCCCTTTCAACTGCCAAGCCGCGCGCGGCGCTACGCGTCGCCCCCCGCGACCCCGGGGTCGGCGGCCGAGACATCCAGCAACTGGTACCGGTCGACGGCCTGCTTCAGCACCGACCGGTCCACCTTCCCCTCCTTCGCCAGCTCGGTCAGCACACCCACCACGATCGACTGCGCGTCGATGTGGAAGAACCGCCGAGCCGCCCCCCGCGTGTCCGCGAACCCGAAGCCGTCGGCCCCCAGCGACTGGTAAGTCCCGGGCACCCACCGCGAGATCTGGTCCGGAACCGCCCGCATCCAGTCGGAAACCGCCACGAACGGTCCCTCGGCGCCGCTCAGCTTCCGCGTCACCCACGGCACCCGCTGCTCCTCCTCGGGATGCAGCAGGTTGTGCTCCTCGCACGCCACGGCCTCGCGCCGCAGCTCGTTCCAGGAGGTCGCCGACCACACGTCGGCCTTCACGTTCCACTCCTCGGCGAGGATCCGCTGCGCCTCCAGCGCCCACGGCACCGCGACCCCGGACGCCATGACCTGCGCCGGAATCGACCCCGCCGTCCCGGCCGAGATCCGGTGGATGCCCTTGAGGATGCCCTCGACATCGACGTCGGCAGGCTCGGCCGGGTGCTGGATCGGCTCGTTGTAGACGGTGAGGTAGTAGAAGACGTCCTCGCCGTGCGGATGCTCCTCGTCGCTGCCGTACATCCGGCGCAGCCCGTCCTGCACGATGTGCGCGATCTCGTACGCGTACGCCGGGTCGTACGCCACACAGCCCGGGTTGGTCGAGGCCAGCAACTGCGAGTGCCCGTCGGCGTGTTGCAGACCCTCACCGGTCAGAGTCGTACGGCCCGCCGTCGCACCCAGCACAAAGCCGCGCGCCAACTGGTCCGCCATCTGCCAGAACTGGTCGCCGGTGCGCTGGAAACCGAACATCGAGTAGAAGACGTACACCGGGATGAGCGGCTCGCCATGCGTGGCGTACGCCGAACCCGCCGCGATCAGCGACGCCGTACAGCCTGCCTCGGAGATGCCGTCGTGCAGCATCTGCCCGGTCGCCGACTCCTTGTACGCGAGGAGCAGTTCCCGGTCGACGGCCTCGTACTGCTGGCCCAGTGGGTTGTAGATCTTCGCGCTCGGGAAGAACGAGTCCATGCCGAACGTGCGGTACTCGTCCGGCGCGATCAGCACGAACCGCTTGCCGATCTCCTTGTCCCGCATGAGGTCCTTGAGGAGCCGCACGAAGGCCATGGTCGTCGCGATCGACTGCTGGCCGGTGCCCTTCTTCACGGTCGCGTACGTCTTGTCCTCCGGCAGCGTCAGCGGCTTGGAGCGCACGACGCGCGTCGGGACGTAACCGCCGAGTCCATTGCGGCGGTCGTGCATGTACTGGATCTCCTCGGAGTCCCGCCCCGGGTGGTAGTACGGCGGGAGCCCGCTCTCCAGCTCCTTGTCGGCGATCGGCAGGTGCAGCCGGTCCCGGAAGCGCTTGAGGTCGTCGACCGTCAGCTTCTTCATCTGGTGCGTGGCGTTGCGGCCCTCGAAGTTCGGGCCGAGCGTCCAGCCCTTGATCGTCTTGGCCAGGATCACCGTCGGCTGGCCCTTGTGCGCCTTGGCCGCCGAGAACGCCGCGAAGATCTTCCGGTGGTCGTGGCCGCCGCGGCCCAGGTGCAGGATCTGGTCGTCGGTCATGTTCTCGACCATCGCGCGCAGCCGGTGGTCGTCGCCGAAGAAGTGGTCGCGGATGTACGCGCCGGTCTCGGTGGCGTACGTCTGGAACTGGCCGTCCGGCGTGGTGTTCATCTTGTTGACCAGCACGCCGTCGCGGTCCTGGGCGAGCAGCGGGTCCCAGGTGCGGTCCCAGACCAGCTTGATCACGTTCCAGCCGGCGCCCCGGAAGACCGACTCCAGCTCTTGGATGATCTTTCCGTTGCCGCGCACCGGGCCGTCGAGGCGCTGCAGGTTGCAGTTGACGACGAAGGTCAGGTTGTCGAGGCCCTCACGGGCGGCGATGGACAGCTGGCCGAGCGACTCCGGCTCGTCCATCTCGCCGTCCCCGAGGAAGGCCCATACATGCGACTTGGAGGTGTCCGCGATGCCGCGCGCCTCCATGTAGCGGTTCATCCGCGCCTGGTAGATCGCGCCGATCGGGCCGAGTCCCATCGACACCGTCGGGAACTCCCAGAAGTCCGGCATCGACCGCGGATGCGGATAGCTGGACAGCGCCCGCGGCGCCTTCGACTTCTCCTGGCGGAACCCGTCCAGGTTCTCCTCGCTCAGGCGGTCCAGCAGGAACGCGCGGGCGTAGATGCCCGGTGAGGCATGCCCCTGGAAGAAGACCTGGTCGCCGCCGTCGCCCTCGTCCTTGCCGCGGAAGAAGTGGTTGAAGCCCACGTCGTAGAGCGAGGCGGAGGAGGCGAAGGTGGCGATGTGACCGCCGACGCCGATGCCGGGACGCTGGGCGCGCGAGACCATCACCGCGGCGTTCCAGCGCGTCGCGTTGAGGATCTTCCGCTCGATCTCCTCGTTGCCCGGGAAGAACGGCTCACTCTTGGTGGGGATGGTGTTGACGTAGTCCGTGCTGCGCATCTCGGGCACGGCCACGCGCTTCTCGCGGGCCCGCTCGATCAGCCGCAGCATCAGGTAACGGGCCCGCTCCCGGCCGCGCTCGTCCACGGCGGCGTCGAGGGAGTCGAGCCACTCCTGGGTTTCCTCGGGATCGAAGTCAGGAACCTGACTCGGAAGGCCGCCAATGATGATCGGGTTTCGATCGGATCCGGAAGCCACGGTGTTCCTTACCTGTCGGAGGGCTGCTTTTCGGGGTTTGCGGGTGCCCAGCACCGTCCACCATCGTCTACCTCGGCATGCCAAACGTCATCTCTACTTCGAGGTAACCCAAGCTTGACGCTCCTATAGGGTTCCCAAACGCACAAAGAGGGCAGAAAGGTGTGGCGTATGTCACGAACGGCTTGGGGCGTCCTGCCGGGAGTTGCGGCGAGACAGCCAGGATCGTCACCGTTTCGGCGGTCTGAACGGCCGGGTACTTGCGCGATCCGTCCCGCCCGTGTGGACTACGGCCAATGCTTCGCGCACGCGCGTGGCTGAGATATTCACCAAGACATGATCAGGAGGCAACCCGTGAGCGCGACCGCGGACCACGCGGAGACGAGCCCTGCCGTCAGGCTGGGGTTCCAGCCCGAGCAGGTGGTCCAGGAGATCGGCTACGACGACGACGTAGACCAGGAGCTCCGCGAGGCCATTGAGCAAGTGATCGGCAGTGACCTTGTGGACGAGGACTACGACGACGTCGCCGATGCCGTGGTGCTCTGGTTCCGCGACGAGGACGGCGACCTCACGGATGTGCTGGTGGACGCCACCACGTACATCGAAGAGGGCGGCTCGATCCTGTTGCTGACGCCGAAGACCGGCCGCGACGGCTACGTTGAGCCGAGCGACATCTCTGAAGCCGCGACCACGGCAGGGTTGTCAGCGTCCAAGAGCGTCAGCGTGGGCAAGGACTGGAGCGGCAGCCGGCTGGTGACGCCCAAGGCCGCCAAGTCCAAGAAGTAACCCGGCCTCGTCCCCGAACGGCGGACGGGCTGAATGAATTCACTCAGCCCGTCCGACGGCCCGAGGTGGACGCTGCATAGGGTGTTCGCACCACCCGAACAGCCCACCGAAGGGGTTCTACGACGATGGCGATCCAGGTCGGCGACAAGGCACCCGACTTCGAGCTCAAGGACAACCACGGCAGGACCGTGCGGCTGTCCGACTTCCGCGGCGACAAGAACGTGGTGCTGCTCTTCTACCCGTTCGCCTTCACCGGCGTGTGCACCGGCGAGCTGTGCGAGCTGCGCGACAACCTGCCGAAGTTCACCGACCGCGACACCCGGCTGCTCGCCGTCTCCAACGACTCCATCCACACCCTGCGCGTCTTCGCCGAGCAGGAGAGCCTGGAGTACCCCCTGCTGTCCGACTTCTGGCCGCACGGCGAGACCTCGCGCGCCTACGGCGTCTTCGACGAGGACAAGGGCTGCGCGGTGCGCGGGACCTTCGTCATCGACAAGGAAGGCGTCGTGCGCTGGACCGTCGTCAACGGTCTGCCGGACGCCCGTGACCTGAACCAGTACGTAAAGGCGCTCGACAGCCTGTGATTGTTCGGTTCCAGGGCCTGCGGGGTCCGGGAACCCGTCACTAGGATCGAGACGTTGATCCGATAGCAACGCACAAACGGGGCTGACCGCCCCTGGACACCATTGGGAGGACTCGTGGGAGTCAGCCTCAGCAAGGGCGGCAACGTATCGCTGAGCAAGGAGGCACCTGGTCTCACCGCGGTCATCGTCGGTCTGGGGTGGGACGTTCGCACCACCACCGGCACCGACTTCGACCTCGACGCCAGCGCCATCCTCACGAACGCGGAGGGCAAGGTCAGCAGTGACGCCAACTTCGTGTTCTTCAACAACCTGAAGAGCCAGGACGGCTCGGTCGAGCACACCGGTGACAACATCACCGGTGAGGGAGAGGGCGACGACGAGCAGATCAAGGTGAACCTCGCCGCGGTCCCGGCCGACGTCGAGAAGATCGTGTTCCCGGTCTCGATCTACGACGCCGAGAACCGCCAGCAGTCGTTCGGCCAGGTCCGCAACGCGTTCATCCGCGTCGTGAACCAGGCCGGCGAGGCGGAGATCGCCCGGTACGACCTCTCCGAGGACGCGTCGACGGAGACCGCGATGGTCTTCGGTGAGCTCTACCGGCACGGCGCGGAGTGGAAGTTCCGCGCCATCGGCCAGGGCTACGCCTCGGGCCTGCGCGGCATCGCGCAGGACTTCGGTGTGAACGTCTGAGCCGGTCCGACTGCCTCACCCGCCCGGCGCCGCACCGTTTGAGTACGGCGCCGGGCGCACAGGACTCCGTACAACCGCACAGGCTCCACTCGGGGAGGGACCAGCATCATGGGCGTCACGCTCGCCAAGGGAGGAAATGTCTCCCTGTCCAAGGCCGCACCGAACCTCACTCAGGTGTTGATCGGTCTCGGCTGGGACGCTCGCTCCACCACCGGAGCCCCGTTCGACCTCGACGCCAGTGCGCTGATGTGCAGCGGCGGACGGGTCATGGGTGACGAGTGGTTCATCTTCTACAACCAGCTCAAGAGCCCGGACGGCTCGGTGGAGCACACCGGTGACAACCTCACCGGTGAGGGCGAGGGCGACGACGAGTCGATCCTGATCGACCTCTCCAAGGTGCCGGCCCAGTGCGAGAAGATCGTCTTCCCGGTCTCGATCCATATGGCCGACGAGCGTGGCCAGACCTTCGGCCAGGTCAGCAACGCCTTCATCCGCGTGGTCAATCAGGCCGACGGCCAGGAACTCGCCCGCTACGACCTCAGTGAGGATGCCTCCACGGAGACCGCCATGATCTTCGGCGAGGTCTACCGCTACCAGGGCGAATGGAAGTTCCGAGCAGTCGGACAGGGGTACGCGTCGGGGCTGCGGGGCATCGCTCTAGACTTTGGAGTCAACGTTTCGTAAAGCCGGGTGCGGCGCGGGGGAGACCCGTACACCCCGTACACAAGGGATTGGGTAGCCAGTGGTTCTGAAAACCTTCGGCTGGTCGTTCGCGGTCACCGCGCTCGGCCTCGTCGCGGCGGTCCTCATCGGGGGGTGGACCGCCTTCGGTATCGTGGCGATCCTCTCCATCCTTGAGATCTCGCTGTCCTTCGACAACGCAGTCGTCAACGCCGGCATTTTGAAGAAGATGAGTGCCTTCTGGCAGAAGATCTTCCTCACGATCGGCATTCTGATCGCCGTCTTCGGTATGCGGCTGGTCTTCCCTGTCGTCATCGTCGCCGTCAGCGCCTCGATGGGTCCGATCGAGGCCGTCGACCTCGCGCTGACCGACAAGGACCGCTACGAGCAGCTCGTCACCGACGCTCACCCGTCGATCGCGGCCTTCGGCGGTATGTTCCTGCTGATGATCTTCCTCGACTTCATCTTCGAGGACCGCGACATCAAGTGGCTCGGCTGGATCGAGCGGCCGCTGGCCAAGCTCGGCAAGGTCGACATGCTGTCGGTCTGCATCGCGCTGATCGTGCTGCTGGCCACCTCCATGACCTTCGCGACCCACGCCCATCTGCACGCCGGCAGCGCGGACAAGGCAGAGACAGTTCTGCTCTCCGGTGTCGCCGGTCTCATCACGTACATGATCGTCGGCGGTCTCTCCGGCTACTTCGAGGACAAGCTCGAGGAAGAGGAGGAGCGGGAGCACGAGGCGGAGGAAGCGGCGGAACGCGAGGGCAAGCCACGCTCGGCTGTCGTCCTGGCCGGCAAGGCCGCGTTCTTCATGTTCCTCTACCTCGAGGTCCTGGACGCGTCGTTCTCCTTCGACGGCGTCATCGGCGCCTTCGCCATCACCAACGACATCGTCCTGATGGCCCTGGGTCTCGGCATCGGCGCGATGTACGTCCGGTCGCTCACGGTCTACCTGGTCCGCCAGGGCACCCTCGACGACTACGTCTACCTGGAGCACGGCGCGCACTACGCGATCGGTGCCCTCGCCGCGATTCTCCTGATCACCATCCAGTACCAGATCAGCGAGATCATCACCGGCCTCATCGGGGTCGTCCTGATCGGCTGGTCCTTCTGGTCCTCCGTCCGCCGCAACCGCGCCATCGCGGCGGCCGAGGGAAAAGCCGGCTCGGACGAGAAGACTGAGGTCTCGTCCGGGGTGTGACACCGCTGTAGGTGAGGAACGCTCTGTGCGGGGCGGCTTCGAGGCGAGTCCTCGTGGCCGCCCCGCCGGACTTCATGCGGACGTGGGGGCGGGAAAATGGGCTTGCTGGACGGACTGCTCTGGCGCGGTCGGCGAGAGGCCGGGTTCGACTCGGGCAGCGCCGCGAGCAATGCGATCGAGCTGACGAAGCGGCACAGTCAGGTCTCACTGACCAAGCAGGACGCGGCCACCGGGCATCTGCGCATCAATCTGGCCTGGCGGATGCGGACCTCCGACATCGGCGGCTCCCAGCGGGAGAGTCTGCTGCGGCACCCCTTCAAGGCGCTCAAGCCGCCGGAGGTGCTCGGGCACAGCCAGAGCATGGTCAACGTCGACCTGGACCTCGGCTGCCTGTATGAGCTGATGGACGGCACGAAGGGGGTCGTGCAGCCGCTCGGTGGGTTCTTCGGCGACGTGAACGCCGCGCCGTACGTCAAGCTCAGCGGCGACGACCGGTTCGGGTCGGCGTCCGGCGAGACGATCTACGTCAACCTCGACCATCGCGAGGCCATCAAACGCATCCTGGTCTTCGTCTACATCTACGACCAGACGCCGGCGTTCGACCGTACCCACGCCATCGTCACCCTCTACCCCAGCAACGGCCCGCGCATCGAGATCGGCCTCGACGAACGCCACCCCCAGGCCCGTTCCTGCGCCGTCGTCATGATCGAGAACATCAAGGGCGAAATGATCGTCCGCCGCGAGGTGAAGTTCGTGTACGGCTTCCAGGCGGAGCTGGACCGGTTGTACGGGTGGGGGTTGCAGTGGGGCAGGGGCTACAAGACAAAGGCGGAACGCTGACGCTGAGTCTTGGCCGGTTCGCCTACTGGCTCGGGGCGCCTTGCGGTTTCGGCGGCCGCGGGTCCGTGGTGGCTGGTCGCGCAGTTCCCCGCGCCCCTACGGGGCGCCAAGCTGCGGGCAGTCGTGCCGCCTGGGGCGATGGGGGAGGGTGGGCGCAGGCGGCACGCCGTCAGCGCCGGGCTGCGCGACCTACCCCTGCCCGCACGACAACTAGCGGCCGATGAACTGCGGCCCCTGCGGCGGCAGTCGGAAGTCGCTGTCCGGTGCGGCGGCAGTCACCGGCTGCGGGTAGCCGTACGCAGGCTGGCTGGTCGGATGGGGATACCCGTACGCGGGCTGCGCGGGCACCCCGGCCGACTGCTCCGGCGGCAACGGCTGAGCCGGAGCGGTCGTCGGGGGCGCCGCCTGAACGGTCGCCGCGGCTGCCGCTGCGGCCGCCGCTTCCTCCGCCGCCGCCTCCGCCTCGTCCACAAAGATCCCGAAGTCGGACGCCAGCCGCTGCAGCCCCTCCACGTAGCCCTCGCCCAGCGCCCGGAACTTCCACCCCTCCCCACGCCGGTACAGCTCACCGCAGATCAGCGCGGTCTCCCGGCCGGTCTCGGGCTTGATGTCGAAATAGGCCAGCGGCTCCCCGTCGGCGACGGCGGCGTCGTACAGCGCGATCCGCAGCCCTCGTACCCGGTCGAAGGTGACCCCATCGGCCGATGCGACCAGCAGAATCTGGCTGACGTCGGCCTCGACACCGCTGAGATCTGTCTGAATCGTGTCGGTCGGGCCCTCGGCGACCCGCTTCTTGCCGAGCCGCCAGACCGTCCCGGAGGGGTGCCGGGGCTGGTTGTAGAAGACAAAATCCTCGTCGGAACGCACACGTCCGTCGGGGCCGAGGAGGAGCGCGGAGGCATCGACATCCGGGACCCCCTGCCCGGGCGTCCAGCGCACCACGGCACGTACCGTGGTGGCATTGAGTGGGACGTTCGACCCCTTCAGCATGGCGTGCGTCATGCGGTCATCCTGCCCTCTCAGTCCTGGTCACGACAACGCGGGGGTGCTTATCCCATACGGGCTGTGCCGACCCGCGTTACCTGAAATTCATGCCCTGCGGGAACCCCAGACATAGGCCTCTACGTACTATTACCGGCCACCTTTCACACGCCACAGGTTGCCCAGCCGTCACGGGGGAGTCCATATGCGTCATTTCGGGCACATCGCCCCTGAGGTGCGGCAGCGCCTCTTCCACCAGGAGCCGTGCGACTTCACCGCCGACTCCTCACCGCGGCTGCTCTCCGCGGCCCTGGGCGCCACGCTCTACAGTCCGGCCACCCGGCCCCGGCTCGCCGACGACATCCTCAAGCAGGCCGGCCGCGGCGTCGTCTCCATGGTGCTGTGCCTGGAGGACTCGATCGAAGACTCGGAGGTTCCGGACGCCGAGGAGAACCTCGTACGGCAGTTCACGGACCTGGCCGGGCAGGAAGACGCCGACCTGCCGCTTCTCTTCATCCGGGTCCGCACCCCCGAGCAGATCCCCGACCTGGTACGACGCCTCGGCCCCGCCGCCCGGCTGCTGTCCGGATTCGTGATGCCGAAGTTCACCGAGGAACGCGGCATGCCCTTCCTGGAGGCCCTGGAGAGCGCCGAGAGCGCGAGCGGCCGGCGACTGTTCGCCATGCCGGTACTCGAATCGCCGGAGCTGCTCTACCGCGAGTCCCGGGTGGAGGTCCTGGAAGGCATCTTCCGCGCGGTCGACAAGTACCGCGTGCGGGTGCTGGCGCTGCGCCTCGGCGTCACGGACTTCTGCTCCTCGTACGGCTTGCGCAGAGCCCCCGACATGACGGCGTACGACGTCCAGATCGTCGCCTCCGTGATCGCCGACGTGGTGAACATGCTGGGACGCGCCGACGGCACCGGATTCACGGTGACCGGGCCGGTCTGGGAGTACTTCCGCGTGCAGGAACGCATGTTCAAACCCCAGCTGCGCCGCAGCCCCTTCCTGGAGGGGCAGGCCGAGGAGCTGCGTGAGGCGCTGATCGAGCACTCCATGGACGGGCTGCTCCGCGAGATCACCCTCGACCAGGCCAACGGCCTGCTCGGCAAGACCTGCATCCACCCCTCGCACGTCCTGCCCGTGCACGCACTCTCCGTGGTCAGCCACGAGGAGTTCAGTGACGCCCAGGACATCCTGCGGCCCGAGCGGGGCGGCGGGGGTGTGCTCAGGTCGGCGTACACGAACAAAATGAATGAAGTGAAGCCGCATCGCGCATGGGCCGAGAGGACCATGCTGCGCGCCGAGGTCTTCGGTGTGGCGAACGAGGACATCGGCTTCGTCGAACTGCTCGCCGCCGGAATACCCGGCTGAACCGGCCGGATCCGGCCGAATCCGCTTGAACAACAAGGGACGCATGAACAGGGCAGTGAACAACGGGGCGTCGGACCAGGTGTGGACCGGCAGCTGGGTCGCCGAGCGGCTCGGCGTCGAACTCGTCGGCGACGACGAGCTGACCGGTCTGCTGGGGCTCGCGCTGCGCCGCAACCCCAAGCGGGCGCATCTGCTGGTCTCCAACGTGCTCGGCAAGCACGTACCGCAGTCACCGTCCGTGGTGTACGGCGCCGGCTTCGCACTCGGCCGCCGCGTCCGCGAACTGCTCGGCGACGACGAGGCGGGCCGCGCGGTGGTCCTCGGATACGCCGAGACCGCCACCGGGCTCGGCCACTCCGTCGCCGACGGCCTCGCCCTCGCCCCCTACCTGCACTCCACCCGCCGCCCGATCCCCGGCATCGCCCCCGCCGGCGGCTTCGAGGAGTCCCACTCCCACGCCACGTCGCATGTGCTGCTGCCGGAGAACCCGGCGCTGCTCGCCGGGGACGGGCCGCTGGTGCTGGTCGACGACGAGTTCTCGACGGGGAACACGGTGCTGAACACCGTCCGGGATCTTCACGAGCGGTATCCCAGGCAGCGGTACGTCGTGGTCGCGCTGGTGGATATGCGGTCGGCGGCGAATGCGGGGCGGCTGGAGGAGTTCGCGCGGGAGATAGGCGCGCGGGTCGATCTGGTGGCGGCCGCTTCGGGGACCGTACGGCTGCCTGAGGGGGTGCTGGAGAAGGGGCAGGCGTTGGTGGCGCGGTACGAGGCGGAGAGTGCCGCGGTCGGTGGTCCGTCGTCTGCGGGTACGTCGGGGCTGGTCGCGCAGTTCCCCGCGCCCCTTAGGGGCGATGCAGGGACCGCGAGCCTTGAGGGTGATGCCGACGCCGCGAGCCTTGGGACCGACGGGCGGACCACCCACCCAGGGGCGCGGGGAACTGCGCGACCAGCCCCCACCGGCCCGCACCCGGACGACAACCGACCCCACCCCCACATCACCCGCGTCGACCTGCACTGGCCCCCCGGCCTCCCCGACGGCGGTCGCCACGGCTTCACCCCCACGCACCGAATACGCCTGGAGCGCGCCCTCCCCACGATGGCGGCGAGGCTCGCCGAAGCGCTGCCGGAAGACGCACGCCGCGTGCACATCCTCGGCTTCGAGGAACTGATGTACGCCCCGCTCAGGCTCGCCCGTGAGCTGGAGCAGATCGCGTCGGACACGGAGGTGCGCTACTCCACCACCACCCGCTCACCCGTCCTCGCGGTCGACGACCCGGGCTACGCGATCCGCACCCGCCTGGTCTTCCCCGCCCACGACGACCCGGCCGACGGCCCCGGCGAGCGCTACGCGTACAACGTGGCCGGTGCCGGATTCGACGCCGTGATCGCCGTCGTCGACTCCACCGCCGACACCCCCGAACTGCACGCGCCCGACGGCCTGTTGGCCCGGCTCGCCGCGCACACCCCGCACGTCCTGCTCGCGGTCGTCCCGTCGTACGTCCCCGAGCCCCCGCTCGTCCCCGAAAGGCCCGACATGCTGCCCGAGCCCCTGCGCGGCCCCGCCTTCTCCTCGTACGCACCCGAGGAGGTCGGCTGGCTGCTGCAGGATCTCTCGGACGTGACGCTGGAGGCGCCGACCGAGGAGCGCGAGGAGGCCATCCAGAGCGGCGGCGCGCACTACGCGGAGTCGCTGCCGGTGGAGTACCAGCCGAGCGAGCAGTACCAGGAGCTGTTCCACGCGACGCTGGACACGTCCGCGGCGCGGATCGCGCGGGCCGTGGGCGCGGTCACCGAGCTGGTGCTCGCCGAGCGGTCACCCCGCCCGGTCCTCGTGTCCCTCGCCCGCGCCGGCACGCCCGTCGGCGTCCTGATGCGCCGCTGGGCCGAGTACCGGCACGGCCTCGACCTGCCGCACTACGCGGTGTCGATCGTGCGCGGCCGGGGCATCGACGTGAACGCCCTGCGCTGGCTGGCGGCGCATCACGACCCCGCCGACGTCGTGTTCGTCGACGGCTGGACCGGCAAGGGCGCCATCACCCGCGAACTCGCCGACGCCCTGCGGGAGTTCGAGGAGGCCGAGGGGGTGTCCGGCTTCGACCCGGAGATCGCGGTGCTGGCCGACCCGGGCTCGTGCGTCCGGACGTACGGCACCAGGGAGGACTTCCTCATCCCCTCCGCCTGCCTCAACTCGACGGTGTCGGGCCTGATTTCGCGTACGGTGCTGCGCGCCGACCTGGTCGGGCCGAACGACTACCACGGCGCCAAGTTCTACCGCGAACTCGCCGGCGCGGATGTGTCGGTGGACTTCCTCGACGCGGTGGCCGCGCGCTTCCCGGAGGTGGCGGACGCGGTGGACGCGCTCGCCAAGGAGCTGCTGTCCGCTGACCGTTCGCCGACCTGGGAGGGCTGGGCGGCGGTCGAGCGGATCAGCGAGGAGTACGGCATCCATGACGTGAACCTCGTCAAGCCGGGCGTCGGCGAGACCACGCGCGTGCTGCTGCGCCGCGTGCCGTGGAAGATTCTGGCGCGGGCCGGGGCAGGCGCCGATCTGGACCACGTACGACTGCTGGCCGAACAGAGAGGTGTCCCGGTGGAAGAGGTCGCCGAACTCCCCTACACCTGCGTGGGGTTGATCCACCCCAAGTACACGCGCGGTGCGACGGGTGCCGACGGCAGGGCGGTGTCGGTCTGATGCCGGTGCTTGTCGCGAGCGACCTCGACCGCACGCTCATCTACTCCGCGGGCGCCCTCGCCCTGACCATGCCGGACCCGCGGGCGCCCCGGCTGCTCTGCGTCGAGGTGCACGAGAGCAAGCCGCTGTCGTACATGACGGAGACGGCGGCCGCACTGCTGACGGAACTCGGCGACGCGGCGGTCTTCGTACCGACCACGACCCGCACCCGTAAGCAGTACGAGCGCATCAACCTGCCCGGCCCGGCGCCGAGATACGCGATCTGCGCGAACGGCGGACACCTGCTCGTCGACGGGGTCTCCGACCCGGACTGGTATGCGCGGGTGACGGCCCGGCTGGCGGACGAGTGCGCGTCGCTCGCGGAGGTGCGGGAGCACCTGATGGAGACCGCCGACCCGCTGTGGGTGCGCAAGCACCGGGTCGCCGAGGACCTCTTCGCGTACATGGTCGTGGAGCGTGAGCTGCTGCCCGAGGACTGGGTGAAGGAACTGGCGGTCTGGGCGGAGAACCGCGGCTGGACGGTGTCGCTCCAGGGCCGCAAGATCTACGCCGTCCCGAAGCCGCTGACCAAGAGCGCGGCCATGCGGGAGCTGGCCCGCCGCACAGGCGCCGATCTGACCCTCGCCGCCGGCGACTCCCTCCTCGACGCCGACCTCCTCCTCGCGGCCGACCAGGGCTGGCGACCGGGACATGGCGAGCTGGCCGACGCGGACTGGACCGCTCCGGCGATCACCCCGTTGCAGGAAAGAGGCGTGCTGGCGGGGGAGCGAATCCTGCGGGAGTTCTTGGGGGCGGTGCGGGGACCGAGGTGACGGCGGGCCTGCGGGCCGGTGGGGGCTTGTCGCGCAGTTCCCCGCGCCCCTAGGTGGGTGGTCCGACCGTCGGCTTCAAAGCTCGCGGCGCTTGCAGCGCCCTGAAGGGACGCGGGGAACTGCGCGATCAACCCCCACACACCCGCAGGCGACAACGCACCGGTCCAGCTAGCTGCAGCACCCGCCACCGCAGCAACCGCCGCCCCCGCCGCTCGCCCGGGGCGCGGCGGCCGGTGCTGCCGCCGTTCCCCCCACCGCCACCGTCGACAGCAGCTTCACCGTGTCGTCGTGGCCCGAGGGGCAGTCGGCGGGGGCGGAGGACTCGGCCATCGGGCGGCTCAGTTCGAAGGTGGTGTCTCCGCAGGTGCGGCAGCGGTACTCGTAGCGAGGCATACGCACAGGTTAACCGGCGGGCACCGGCAGTCCCAGGGCGTCAGTGCCCAGCCCCCCGCTCCTCCCGGATCTGCGCCACCACCCGCGCCACCGTCTGCCGCACCGCCTCCGTCTCCGTCAGGAAGTGCCAGTAGTCGGGGTGCCGCCCCTCCAGCGTGGTGATCGCGCGCTCCAGCCGGGCCACGGAGTCGTCCAGCGGGCGGGCGTGCCGGGGATCGGGGGTGTTGCGGCCGGCCATGGCGAGCCGCTGGGCGTCGCGGACGGCGAAGCGGGTGCGGTCGATCTCCTGCTGGGGGTCCTTCTGCACGGCGTTCAGCCGCCGCAGCCGGTCGCCGGCGGCGGAGACGGACTCGTCCGTGGTGTTCAGCAGCGCCCGCACGGTCGACAGCAGCGCGGTCGCGTCCGGCCAGCGCTGCTCGTCCCGCGCGGTCTGCGCCTCCTTCAGCTTCTGCTCGGCCTGCCGTACGTTCTCCCCGGCCTGCTCCGGCACATGCTGGAGGTCCTGCCAGCACGCCGCCACGAACCGCCGCCGCAGCTCGCTCAGCACCGGGTCGACCTGGCCGGAACGGGTGGTCAGCGCCTGCGCACGCGTCCGCAGCGACACCAGCCGGTGGTCGATCTCGGACGCCCGCTCCGGGAGCCGCTCGGCCTCCACCTTGATCGTCTCGGCCGCCCGCGCGACCCGCTCGGCCCGCTCCAGCGTCTGCGGGACGCCATGCTGCCCGGCGCCCTGGTTGAGCTTCGTGAGGTCCGAGCCGAGGGCGGCGAGGCGGGCGGCGAGGTCGTCCGCCTTCAGCCCTGATTCTCGTACCGCATCCAGCGCGTTCGACGCGGCCAGGAGCCCCTGCCGGGCCCGCTCGACCGCGGGGGCGAGCCGGGCGAGCTGGGTCTCGGCCTTGCCGAGCAGCGGCCCGAGCCCGTCCGCGAACCGGTCCAGGTCCTGCTTGACCCGCCCCAACTCGTCCTTGGCGGCGGTCAACTCGGCACGCGCGCGTGCCGCCACCGAGGCCTCCAGGTCGTCGCGGTCGAGGTCATGCGCGTCGACGGCGTTGATGTACTGGTGGCTGGCCTCGTCGATGCGCCGGCCGAGCGCCTCGAAGTCGCCCACCGCGCGCCGGGCGGCGGGGGAGTCGTCGACCGCCGTGATCGTCTCGATCGAGATCCGCAGGTCGCGCTGGGCGGTGTCCAGATCGTAGAACGCGGCGGCCGCGGCGTCCTTCGCGGCCTGCGCCTCCGCCCGCTGGTTCTCGGAGCGCCCGCCGAACCAGCGCCGGGTCCCGCCACCCGCGAACGCGGCGGGCAGCGCCAGCACCGCGACGAGCGGCAGACCCACGAGGACGAGCGCGTCCCGCAGCGCGGACGGCCGCGGCGCGGAGGGCGCCGCGCCCCGAAGGGGCGCGGGACTGTGTCGATCTGCGGCTCCGCCGCGGGGCGCGACCAGCCACGGCGGCGCGACAGACGAACAACGGCCAAACAACCCGGCACGCCCCGCGCGGGGACGGCGCTGCGATGGTGTCGCCGTCACATCCCTCTCCCGTGCCCGTGGTCCGCCCTGCCCGGTGTCATTCTCCCACCGGTTAAGGACGAACACACGGGCCGGTTAGTTCGCGCTCCGGACCGTGACTTTCCCGTCGCCCGTCTCCGCGGACACCACGTGCGAGCTGGACTCGTCCCGGGGCACGGACACATCCACGCTGCCGTCGCCCGTCTTGGTCGACACCTTGTACGTCGCCCGGGGCAGCACCATCGTCACGGAGCCGTCTGCCGTACGGGACTCCACCAGGTCCGGTACGGCGCCCAGTTCGAGGTGGACCGAGCCGTCGCCGGTCCGGGCGCGCACCTCCCGCGAGGTGACGTCCGCGCGTATGGACCCGTCGCCCGTCCGCAGGTCCAGCGGTGCGCTGCTGTCGGTGACCCGCACCGAGCCGTCGCCCGTACGGATGCTCAGCGGGTCCTCGAAGCCACGCGCGCGTACGCTGCCGTCGCCGTCCTCGATCTTGACGGTGATCCCGCGCGGTACCTCGATACGGTGCTTGGCGTCACAGTCGGCGACCATGCCGGAGCACTTCAGCCGCAGCTTCAGCCGGTCGTCCTCCATGGACCAGGTCACCTTGGGGTCGTTGCCGATGGCGACGGTGCCCTGGAACCACCGGGTGACCTCGATCCGGCCCTCAGGGTTGTCGTCCGCGGCGATGATCTCCAGCGCCGAGTCGTCGGAGTCGACGGTGAGGGTGCGGCCCTTCAGATCGAAGGACCGGTGCTCGGGCTCCTTGTCGTCTCCGGCGGAGGAGCCGCAGGCTGTGGCCCCTACGACGAGCAGCGCCACGACGCCGGTGACGGCGGCTGCGCGGACAGAAACGGTGCGGGCCATGACGGTCTCCCCCTGAGTCGGAGTACGAGGACTCTGCTGCGACTCTTCGACCGTACGGAGCGCCCACCCACCCGGGGATCCGGGCCACTCCCGGATCCGCCCTGGGGTTAACCCCCGGATCACCCCTACACCGGTAGGGCTGCGATCCGGGGACAAGAGTTCCGGCATCGAATGAGTGACCTTTTCGGATCGCGGTCGTTGGATGCGATGAAAGGATCTTCGGTGCTGGTAGGTGGTGACGGGTGGGAGCGCTGCGGGAGTTGGCGGCGCCATTTGTCGTGCCCGGCCCTACGGGGGTGGCCATCCGGGCGCGCCTGCATGTGTCGTCGACAGATGCAGCAGTGTTGACCGAGGTGGGGATGTTCATGGGCTCGTTGGCCGTGGGAGATCTCGCCGCGCGGTCCCGGCAGGGGGTGTCACGCGACAGTGCGACTTGGGCCGCCCGGAAGCGGGAGCTGACCCGTTCCTCCTCGGCGCGATGGGCGGGGAGTGTCACCAAGGCGACGGACGACCAGTGGGCGCTGGCGAGGCGTGGTCAAGCCGCCGAAATGGCGTGGCTGAAAGGCCAGATCACGCGCATCGAGGCCCGGCTGGCCCGGCCGCTGGGTGCCAAGGCCGACAAGAGGGCCGGATTGGTGCGGGGCTACGCGACCCGGTCGGAATGGCATGCCAGGTCTCGCCGCTGTAGCGCGCTCCACGACCGGCTCGCTGCGCTTGAGGCGGACTGGGCGGCGGGCCGGGTGCGTGTGGTGCGTGGCGGCAAGAAGCTGGTGCGCATGCGCCAGCATCTGGACGACGTAGGGCTGAGCCAGTCGGAGTGGCGGGAGCGGTGGCAGGCTGCCCGATTGTTTCTTGCCGCGGACGGGGAGGCCGGGAAGCGCTATGGCAACGAAACCATCCGTGTCACCGACACCGGACAGCTTTCGATCAGACTCCCGGCTGCCCTGGCCCACCTGGCGAACGCTCCACACGGCCGGTACATGCTGGACGCGACCGTGGCGTTCACCTACCGGGCCGGGGAATGGCGGGACCGGATTGCTGCGGCCCGTGCGGTGGCCTACCGCATCCACCACGACGTCGTGCGCGGCCGCTGGTACGTGACGGCTTCCTGGAAGCCCACGCCCGTCCCGGTGCTGCCGCTCGACGCGGCTCTGGCTCGCGGTGTGGTCGCGGTGGACATGAACGATGACCACCTCGCAGCCTGGCGTTTGGACGCGCACGGCAACCCGGTCCACGAGCCCCGCCGCTTCCTCTACGACCTGTCGGGCAGTGCGCAGCACAGGGATGCCCAGATCCGGCATGCACTGACCAGGCTGCTGCACTACACCCGCCGTTGTGGGGCTGCTGCGATCGCGGTGGAAGATCTGGATTTCACCGACAGCGCGAGCCGTGAACGGCATGGACGGAACAAACGGTTCCGCCGTCTGGTCTCCCGCTTCCCGACTGCCAAGCTCAAAGCCCGTCTGGTGTCGATGGCTGCCGAGCAGGACATCGCGATCGTCGCCGTGGACCCGGCATATACCTCGCGGTGGGGCGCCCAGCACTGGCAGCGGCCCCTGACCAGCAAGAACCGCAAGACCACTCGCCACGACGCGGCAGCCGTGGCGATCGGTCGGCGTGCCCTCGGGTATTCGATCCGGCGACGGGCGGCACCGCCCCGTAACGACCAGAGCGATCGTTACGGGCATCGGACCGCCCAGGCCGGACCGGAAACACGGCGGCGCGAGGAACCCCGCCCCCGTATACCCGGACCACGGACACGATCCGTGCCGCCCGGATGCGGAGCGAAAGCGGGTGACCAGCGTGCCCAGCACCGCCCGGGGTACGCGGCTGAGCACACGTCCTGGTCGCAGGACGCGTTTCCGCTCAGTCTTTAGGGATGGCTACTCCTGACCGGGTCGTGATACCGGATTGCAGGACAGCGCCCCGGACAATGTAGGCTATCGGCCTGTTCCAGGGTGCGTAGCTCAGCGGTAGAGCGCCTGCCTTACAAGCAGGATGTCGGCGGTTCGAAACCGTCCGCGCCCACTGACCCTTAAGGTCCAGGTCAGCTAGGTTATCGCGGGCCCCTCGGAGTGATCTCCGAGGGGCCGTTTCCGTGATCGAAGTCCACAAAGAGTCCACATCCCTAGCGATCATGGTTTAAACGCGGTCTGCTCGTCGAGGGTCAGGTCTCTGTCTTCGCCGGTGAACTTCAGCGCGGCGGGCATGAGCTCAGGATGGCGTACGTCGGCCCCGCCGCAAAGGGGAAGCGGCGGGGCTCGAACGTGACGCTGTCCTACGGGGTGTCGTTGAGGGTGTCCTCCAGCATCTTGTTCTTGTCGAAGTTGCCCTCGTCGTCCGTCCAGCCAAGGTCGTCCATCGCCGCGTTGGCGACGAGGTACGTGTAGTCGTCCTCCTTGACGTCCTTGCAGGCGGACGGCTTGCCTCTGCCGTCCCGCTCGTACTGCTCCTTGAGCGCCTTCTGGCAGTCCTTGACGATGTCGTCGTACGACGGCTGGGCCAGCCAGATGACGGTCCCGGTGATGCCTCCAGCGATGGCCACGGCAGACCCAGCGATGAGTGCGGTAATACGGCGCACGGCGGTCATCCCCATCCGCCGAGGAGACCGGCGTTGGCCTGAGCGTGGCAGATGTTGTACCCGCCGGACGCGTGCGCCTTCTCGGTGTGACCGTCGACGGTGACCGAGCAGTTGATGTCCCCGGAGCCCTGGAGTTGGGCCAGCAACGTGTAGTACATCGCGTCGTCGTCCAGGGGCAGCGTGGCCGTGAACTTGCCGTTCTCCCACTTGCCTTCCCGGTTGTCACTGTCGGAGCCGTAGGTGATGTCGAGCGGGCCGAGTGCGCCGGCGGGAGCAGTGCCCCACACCTTGAAGGTGACGACCTTCTTCTTCGGCTTCTCCTTCTTAGTCGCCTCGTCGCTCGGCTTGTCTTCGCTCGTCGGGGTGTCGTCGACTGCGGGCTGCTGCTCCTTGGGCGCGGAGGCTGCGGGATTGACGTCGGTGGCGCCGCTCGAGCTGGTCTCGCTGCCGCTGCCCGCGATGGCGCCGACGATGGCGATCAGCACGAACAGGCCGACGAGGCCGAGGCAACCGAAGCCGACGATCTTGCCCGCGTTGGACTTCTTCGGCGGTAGCGGCTGGAACGGAGGAGGGCCGTAGCCGGGCTGTTGGGGGCCTCCCCATCCGGGCTGTTGCTGCGGGTACTGCGGCTGACTCATGATCCCCCCTGGGCGCGCGTGTGACTTGCGGGTGTGTGACTTGTAAACATGCTGTGTGGTTGCCTCAGGTCGGGTGAATTCACTCAATCGTGATGAACGGCAGCTATCCCGGGGCTTGTTGGGTCAGTCCGGGGCGATCTCCTCGCGGACCGGGTGCAAGATCGTCAAACCCTTCCCCCGGCCCCTCTTGGATGCGCTCAATTTCGCCGCTATGAGCTGCGTAAACGCCCCCGAGGGGGGCGCGGGGGAGTGGTGCGCGAATCGGACATACGCCGCGCCGACCGGTACAGGGCAACGAAGCCCACGACGACCACCACGAGCACCCCCGCAGCCTTGTCGACCGCGACGCCGCTGCGACCGCGGCCCCGGCGACGACGACCAGGACGCACACCCCAGACGCCCTCGACGGCTCGTCCGCGAATGCGGGCCTGTACGGGCCGACGGGCGGTCGGCGGGTGCGCGTGGACGGCGAGATCCTCGGCCTGGCGTTCGACCTGGAGGACGTCGCGGAGTCCCTGCGGCGGGCTGGCCTGGAGATTGCCCCGGACGAGGTGGCGCGGGTGGCGTGGATCGAGTGGCGCGGCGGCGGCCCTGACCACTGGGGGCCGGCGGCACGCTCCTGAAGGCTTGGTGTCACGAACCGAGGGCCCCCGGAAGGGCCCTCGGCGGTGCTCTCAGCACCTGTCATCCGTGCTTACGGCCTTTCACGCACAATCATGAAGATGATGGCGATCAGCAGAAGCGAAATCGGATCCATTGGTTGATCTCCTCAACAATCGAGCCCCTTGGGGCGTTGGGTTGTAGGGAGATCGCACTTCGGTGCTTAGAGCGCTTCTAGCTTGCCCGAACTGCCCATAGCGGGAGCCCGGCTGACGGCAAGTGAGGCATCGAGTTCCGGCTGGTCGAACCATGACCTTAAGCAGCCGCGCCCTGCTCGCTCCACACGTGCCGGCACGCGGTGCAGTGCGCGACGGGGGATGCGTCGGGCACCTCCGTGCATCTCGATCTGCCCGCCGCAGACCGGGCACGGATGGGAGATGGCGGCCGTACGCCGGGCGATGTCGAGGGCGCGTTCCACCCGCTCGCACCTGCTTCCCGGTCGGGTCGCGGTAGCGGGCCTGCCAGCTCCCGACACAGTCCCGTCGGGGCCGGCGCTCGCCGTGCTTTTCGGCCGGGTACTTCTCCAGGCAGAGCGCACAGCCGCACGCCTGGCGCCGCATCTACCTCCGAGGGGCCGTTTCCATGATCGGAGTCCACATGGAGTCCACCGGTGGGGCTCAGCTCTTGACGGCTTCCGCGATCTGCCGGGCGGCCTCGGCGGGTGTGAGGTGCGTGGTGTCGATGACCTCGGCCTCGCGGTGCAGCCAGGTGCGGGCCGCCTCGGCGTAGGGCTCGAGGTATTTGAGGCGGAACGGGGAGTTCGGGCCAAGGACGGTGTCGCCCGCGATGCGTCCGCGGAGGGTGTCCTGGTCGGCGTGGAGGACGAAGTGCCGTATGGGGATGGCGTGTTGGGCTAGGCCCGTGCTGATCTCGCGCCAGTACTGCTCGACCAGGACGGTCATGGGCACCACCAGAGTGCCGCCGGTGTAGTCGAGCACGCGGCGGGCGGTCTCCACGACGAGCGGCCGCCACGGCGGCCAGTGCTGGAAGTTGTCCGTCGCGGGCAGCCCGGGTGTGATGTCCATGAGCGTCTCGCCGACCTTCTCGGCGTCGAACACCCGTGAATCCGGGATGAGTTGCTGCACCAGTGGACTGGTCGTCGTCTTGCCTGCGCCATGAGTGCCGTTGAGCCATACGATCATGGGCCCCGAGGCTAGCGCTCGGTCTCCTCCGGGATCTCATGGGCGTGCTTCAGCTTCATACGCGCGTTCACGCGCTCCGCCGCCGCGACCTCCGCCCAGAAGCGGTGGCAGCTGACGAACACCGCGAGCTCGTGCTCGCGCTGCCGCAGCTTCTCCACCTCGGCCTGTTCGTCGGCCGTCCAGCCGGGGGAGGCGGGGCGCTCCACCTTGCGCCAGCCGCCTGTGTCACTGAAGCCGTCCAGGGGCACGACCGACCAGGGCAGCCGCTTCAGCAGGGCCGACAGCTCGGCCCGGACCTGATGCAGCTCCTCCTGACCGGCGCGGAGGTCACTCGGAAAGTCATAGGGCGTAGCCACGCGGCAATGCTACGCCTGTTCGATTTTGGGTTGCGAGCTTCTTTGGGTTGTTCATGCGGACGGGTGTGACTGAGCGCGTCAGTCGGCCACTCCGGTGCTCAGGCGTTCGTGATCGCCCCGGCATACTCTGCGCCATGAAATCGCTGGATCCGTTCCGCAACGAAGCCCGCAGGCGTGACTTACCGGAGGACGAGGTCGAGCGGTGGCTCGGCACCGTCCGTCCCTGCGTGATGCTGGGCACCGCCGGTGAGGCGCCGCCCGGCAGCCCGGTGGCCGGACGACTCGGTGGGCTGCCGCCGATGCCTGAGGGCGAACCCGTTCCGGACCTGCCGTTCCTCGCCTCGGTCGACCTCGCGGCCATCCCGCCCGGCGCGACGGACATCCCGCTGCCGAAGGACGGCACGCTGCTCTTCTTCGCGGACACCGAGGACCCGTGGCCGGGCCTCGTCTGGTCCCGGCTCGTCTACGTCCCCGTCGGCACGCCCGTCTCCGAACGCCGTCCGGACAGCGAGGAGCCGCCACCGGTCCACTCCGCCCAAGACCTGCATCTGATGATCGAGCCCTCACTGCCCAACCGCGGCTGGAAGTCCGAGGAGTTCCCGCACAGCAGCGAGCTGGGCGACGTGTGGTGGGAGATCGGCGACGAGATGCGGACGGACGGACCGGTGCAGATGGGCGGCTACCCCTGGGTCTGGAACGAGGATCCCACCCATCACCCCCGCAACGGCCCGGGCGACTGGGTGCTGCTCGCCGAGATCGCCGGCGAGGATCTGACCGAACCGGGCCTCGTCGACTGGGTGATCCGCCGGGACGACCTGGCCGCCCGCCGCTTCGACCAGGCCCGTGCCAGCTTCGACATGATCGGCTGACACCGCCTCAGGCGAGGCGCCCACTTCGCGGAGGCCGCGCGGCCCGCTCTGCTGCCTCTCGGGTGATGTCGGCGTAGAGGCGGAAGAGGGCCGGGCGGGCTTCGTCGGGTTCTCGTTCGTGCAGCGCCGCCCAGGACCGGGCGATGAGCTCCCGGGCCTGGGTGCCGGGCCAGGGCTGCGGCAGGAGCTGGGGCGGCAGCAGCGGGTCGGGTTCCATGGCGCGGGTGAGTTCGGCGGCCAGCTCGACCGCGATGGTGAGGAGCGCGGAGGGGGAGAGTGCGTCAGGGCTGGTGAGCCGGGCGAGGCGAGGCCGGGTGACGCGGCTGAGGCGGTGGTAGCGGTCGGCGATCTCCTGCAACGGCCATAGGCGGCGGGCGAGTTCGGCAGGTTCCCTGGTGTCGCCCCTGCGCAGGTCCGTCGTGGTGAGGAGGGTGAGCGCGCCATGGGCGCCGAGGTGGTGGGCCGCTTCTTCGACGTACGGTTCCCAGGCGTTGGCGCAGACGTACAGTCCGCCCTGGAGCGGGGCGCCGCCGAGGTGGACGAGCGTCTCGCGCAGGGAGTCCCGGGCCGTGCGCGCCGATTCGGGCACCGCGAAGGCGGCCAGGTGCCAGATGCCGTCCCAGGGTGCGAGTCCGGCGTCCTGCTGGAACGCGTGCCGCAGGAAGTCCGCGTTGGGGGCGAGGGCGCGCGTGGTGTCCGCGGTCGCGCGCAGCTCCGCCTTGCGGCCTCGGCCCTCATGGGTGAACCGGCCCTCGGCCACAAGGCGTTTGACGCACAGGCGCACCTGCTGGTCGCTCATACCCAGGGTGTTGGCGACGGTATACAGCTCGTCCGCGCCGACGGTGCCGTCCTCACGGATCAGCGCGTGGACGAGCATGCGGGTGGGGATCTCGATGTGGTCGGTCATGGTGCGGTCGGCCATGGTGTGGTCGGGCTTGGTGTGCTCAGTCATGGTGTGCGCGGTCCTCTCGGCCCGTTCGCCTCGACAGGGCGGCGCATGGTGGTCACCGCGCCGAACCCCAGCAGCCCGCGCAGATAGGGCGTGCGCTCGGTCCGTACGGCCGTGAAGCCGCGCCGCTCGTACAGGGCCCTGGCGCGCGGGTTGACGTCGATCACGTCGAGTCTGATCTCCCGGCAGTCCTGCTCCGCCGCGACGGCGGCCACTTCCTCGATGAGCAGGCTCCCGATGCCCCGGCCGCGTAGGTCCGGGTCCACGGCGATGCCGTCCATGAGGAGCTGCCCGGGTGCCGGACGGCGGTCGAACAGGGCGAGGAGCAGGAGCCGGTGCAGTCCCCGCAGGTGGCCGTACGCGCGCAGCACATCGGAGGCCGATCCTCCGGTGAGGGCCCGGCCGCCGAGCTGGTAGCCGGCGAGACCGACGAGCTGCCCGTCGAGGAGTGCGCACACCGCGCGATCGGCGTTCAGGTGGGCGGCGAGGAAGGACACCGCCTTGTCCGGCGGGTTCAGGGCGGGGCCGAGTTTGCGGCCGAAAGCGTCCCAGTACAGCTCGGCCGCCCGCCGTTCGGCTCCGGCCGGAACGCCCCGCCGGACTGTCACCGGTCCGGTGCCGGTACCGGTGCCGGCGTCTGTCGCGTCCAGTCCCATGCCGTGCCCCCTTCTTCGCGCTGCAACCTCCGGCAAATCTATCACCATCACGACGATCGTGTGAGAAGTGATAGTTTCCGTGGACGTGAACCCGAACAGAGGCGGTCCGATCTCATGGGTCCAAAGGTCCAGCCACGACGGCGCGGGCTCCGTATCGCCGTGTGGTCCCTCGTCGTGGTCCTGGTCGTGGCCACCGGTCTCATCGGTGTGGTGCTGTGGCAGAACTCGTACGACATGGACGAGCAGCGGGTCTCGATCCACCACGGCGGCCACACCCTCAACGGCGTACTGGCCACCCCCAAGGGCGGCCGCGAGCGCCACGGCCTGGTGGTGTACGTCCACGGCGACGGCCCCATCGACGCCACCCACGACGACGGCTACAAGCCCCTCTGGGAAGCGAACGCCAAGGCCGGCTACGCCTCCCTCTCCTGGGACAAGCCCGGCGTCGCGGGCGCACCCGGCGACTGGCTCGACCAGTCCATGGACGACCGGGCCGACGAGGCGGCTGCCGCCATCGCCTGGGCGCGCGCCCGCCCGGACATCGACGGTGACCGGATCGGTCTCTGGGGCGCCAGCCAGGCGGGCTGGGTCCTGCCGAAGGTCGCCGCCAGGACGCCCGTGAGCTTCGTCATCGCCGTCTCGCCCGCGATCAACTGGCGCCGGCAGGGCCGCTACAACCTCCTCGCCGAACTGCGCGCCGACGGAGCGTCGGCAGCCCGCACCAGGGCCGCGATCGCCAGGAGCGACACCACCCGCCGGCTGTTGAAACGCCACGCGACCTTCGAGCAGTACGTCAGGGCGAGGGGCGGGCCCGCGGACGGCATGACCGCCGACCGCTGGGGCTTCATCTCCAAGAACTACACCGCGGATGCCACGCGGGACCTCCGCGCCCTGCGCGGCATACCGGTGCTGCTGACCCTCGCGGGCCACGACATCAACGTGGACACCGCCGACACGGAACGCGTCTACCGCAAGGTGCTGGACGTGGGCGGCGCACTGACGGTCAAGCATTATCCGGACGCGACCCATTCACTGCTCAAGCAGTCCATCGAGCGCTCCGACCTCAAGACCACCCTCACCGCGGTCTTCTCCCCCCGCTCCCTCTTCGCGGACGGATTCCTGGACGGCCAACAACAGTTCCTCAGCGGCCCCGTACCCGCCGGGGGCCGGGGCGGTGGCGGAACCGGGGGGAGCGGAGTGCGGCGGGGTGTGGTGGTTCGGGGACGGGGCCGCCGGTGCGGTGTTCGACGAGGACGCCGCGGAGGACGAGGCAGGTGAGACTCAGGGCGATCAGCGCCTCGGCCCAGTAGAAGGCGGTGTAGTCGAGCAGGCTGCCGTTGGGCGGGTTTCCCGGGGCCGCGTTGCGCAGACCCACCAGGGCGAAGAGGCTGCCGGCCATCCAGCCCAGGGCGCCCCAGAGCAGGCCGCGGCCCTGGCGCACGACCAGCCAGCAGGCGACCACCACCGCGAGGGCCACCGCCCACATGGCGACGATCATGAACCAGGCGAGGATGAAGGTGCTCCGTGACCGCTTGACGTCGGCGGCGACGGCGGCGATCTCGTCTGTGTACCCGCTCTTGTGCGGTGTGATGGCGAAGGCGGGGTCCTGGTCCCGGAAGCGCAGGGTCACGGGCACCTGCTCATGGCCCGCCATCGCGCCGACCACGAGGCTGGCGGCGTACCGGTCGAACGGGTAGTCCGACGACGTGCCCTCGGTCAGGGGTACAGAGATCTCCTTGAGCCACGCCGTGCTGTTCGCCGCGAACAACAAGGTGTTGCCGTCCGGTGCGGTGGTGAGCAGGGTGATGTCTTTGACCGGCAGTCCGTCGCCGTCGCCGTATTTGCCGTGCGCTGTGGCCGTCAACTGCAGTGTGGCGGTGTGCTGTTCGGGATCGGTCCGACGTACGGCGGCTTCGACGTCGAGCCGGTCGCGGGGCGCCTTCTTCGCGCCGACGGTCAGGGTCTTCTGCCGTGCCCCGCGTTCATTGAAGTACAGCCCGATACCGGCGCCGCAGACCGCCAGCAGGACGACGAGCGCGAGCAGGCCATGGCGCCAGGGCGGCCTCCGCATGGAGACCCCGGTCCTCACCTGCCGAACTCGTCGCCCCACGGGACCCCGACTTTCACCTCAGCCCCGAGCCGCTACCGGCCATCCTCACCCATCAGGAATGGCCTCGCAGCCGGAGCGGCTCGGGTGCCCAGCCGCCCCGGCCACTCCCGCCGTCATCCCACCTCGACCCTCGCTGTCTTCGGCAGGGCGAGATGCTCGCCCCGGAAGCGGGACCGCAGGGCGCGGTCATGGGTGACCAGGATGATCGCACCCGGGTAGTCGGTCAGTGCTGCCTCCAGTTCTTCGATCAGGGCGGGGGACAGGTGGTTCGTCGGTTCGTCGAGGAGCAGGAGGTCCGCGGGGTCGGCGACCAGCCGGGCCAGGTCCACGCGGCGACGCTGGCCGTACGACAGTTCACCGATGCGCAGCCTCAGCTCCGCCGGGCGGAAGAGGCCGAGGGCCAGCAGCGCGTCCGCGTGCTCGTCGGCTGAGCCCACGCGCCCCAGCGCGAACGCCTCCGCCACCGTCAGGTCCGGCGGCCACGGCGTCTCGTCCTGGTGCAGATGACCCACCCGGCCCGGCACCTGCACCGAGCCCTCGTCCGGCCGCACCTCACCCGCGAGCACCTTCAGCAGCGTGGTCTTGCCCGCGCCGTTGGGCCCGGTGACCAGCAGCCGGCCGGAGCGGTGGAGGGTGAGGGAGTCCAGGTGGAGCCGGTCTCCTACGCGTACGTCCGACAACTGCACGGAGGGGAGTTCCGCCGCCGGCGCGTCCGTGCCGTCCCCGGCCGTACCGACCCGTGCGGTGAAGGTCAGCGGTTCCGGTGGTGGCGCGACCGGGTTCGCGGTGAGCCGGTCGACCCGCTCGCGGGCGTTGCGGATACGGGACATCGCGCCGTGCGCCCGGCCGCGGGCCCGGAAGCCGCCGTGGCCGAAGTTGGCCAGCGCGGCCTTGCGGGGGATGCCGGCGAGGCGGACCGCATGGCTTGCGGCCAGCCGCTCGTTGCGGGCCAGTTCGGCCCGCCACTCCTCGTACTCCTGGAGCCGGCTGCGGCGTTCCGCGGCCTTGGCGGTGCGGTAGCCGGCGTAGCCGTCTCCGTACCGGGTGACCTTTCCCGCCTCGGCCTCCAGGATCGTGGAGGTCAGGCGCTCCAGGAAGACACGGTCGTGGGTGACGGCGAGCACCGTGCCGCGGTGCGCCCGCAGTTGCTCCTCCAGCCAGTGAACGGCTTGGTCGTCCAGGTCGTTCGTCGGCTCGTCCAGGAGCAGCAGCTCCGGGCGGCCGGCGAGGACGGCGGCCAGGGCCAGCCGGGAGCGTTCGCCGCCGGAAAGGGTGCCCAGTCGTCGGTCGCGGGGGAGGGTGGGCAGGCCGAGATGGTGCAGGGCCTGGTCGACGCGGTGGTCGGCGTCGTAGCCGTCGCGCGCCTCGTAGCGCTCGAGGAGGGCGGCGTACGCAGCGAGTGCCGCCGGGTCCGAGCCGTCGCCGAGCGCCTGCTCGGCCCGGCGCAGCTCGGCCTCCAGTGCGCGCAGATCCGCGAGAGCCAGGTCTACGGCGTCCTGGACGGTGGCGGTCGAGGGCAGGGGGATGGTCTGCGGCAGATAGCCGATGCCGTCGGCGGCGAACACGGTCAACTCGCCGCTGTCCGGGCGTTCCTGACCCGCGATGAGCCGCAGGAGCGTGGACTTGCCGGAGCCGTTGTCGCCGATGAGACCGGCCTTCTCGCCCGGCTTGAGGGTGAAGGAGACCTGGTCGAGGACGGTACGGCCGGGGTAGCGCTTGGTGACGTGCTGCAGGGTGAGTTGTGAGGTGCGCATGCGCGGGTCCCTCCTGACCGGGGCGTCGCCCGGGCCGGATCGGGTGGATGAGAGAGGGCACGACTGGGCGCGGCGATGGCGGAGCGGTGCTCTACGCGATCGGCGCCGGTTTTCTCACAGGGAACCCATGCGGAAGACCGTACGGCATGACGGAGGATTCCGCAAGACGGTACGTCTCGTATTGCGGGTGGGTTGTGTGCGGCCGGGGGCCCAAGGCGGGATGCAGCCGGGGCCCCTGACCGCCGCCCCCTACCGGTGCTGCTCCGTGTAGTGCGCCCGCAGCAGGTCGGCGCCCCAGTCGTGGCGGACGTGCCGCCAGACGGAGTGGGCGTGGTTGCCGTCGTCCTGCGTGTTGTCGTACTCGATGAGGAAGTCCGGAGCCCGAACGCAGTAGTAGTGCCGGTCCCCGAGAACGAGACCGCCGCCCCAGGCGAAGGAGAGCGCGTCCAGTCCTCGCGCCACGGCGTCGGACCAGCATTCCTGCGCGTACGCCGCGGGCGCTCGGTCGAGATAACGGCGCACCAGGCGCTCCAGCAGCCGCTGCTGACCGGGCGTCATGTCGCCGTAGGGCAGTCCGGTGGGCAGCAGGTCCGGATCGGCGAACGGGTCGGCGCGGGTCAGGATGTCGTCCGGCGGCGCGGCGGCGAAAACCGCCTTCGCCCGTCGGCCGGCGTCCAGGTCCGTGACCAGCTCCCGGGCCAGATCCTCCTCCGGCCCCAGCAGCCGCCGGCCCGCCTGCGGACCGTCCGCGATCCGCGCCGGCTCCGACCCGATGAAGTGCGGCGTCACCCGCATCCCGGCCGCCGTGATCACTACATGTACGGCGAGATGGTGGCCGTTCATCCGCCAGCCCCACGGACCGTCCCCGTCCGGGTCGCCCAGCAGCCGCACCCAGTAGAGGTCGGCACCCTTGGCGCCGACCAGGGCGCGGCGGTGCCGCTCCACCTCGATCGCGCCGCGCGCCAGCTCCGCTCCGGGTGCGCTGTGCGCGGCGGCCAACAGCGCGTCGACGGCCTCGCGCTGCTCGCCGGCGAGGCCCTCGGTGGACAGCCCGGGGCGCGGACCCGGCAGATACGTCCACTCCCGCAGCTCGGGCGCGTCCAGCCGGTCGGGCCCGGCGCGCAGCTCGCGCACCTGCTCCGGTTCCAGCACGGACAGCAACGCGCGCACGGCCTCCCGCATCTCCGCGGCCGTCGCCTTCAACGAATACCCGCCCACAACGTTTCCTCCCCGTCGGCGCCCGGTCCGGCGCCCCCTTGTGATCCATGGTGCGCCATGCGGCGTCACCTGAGCCAAGCCCCACCCGCTGGTTCCGCG
The DNA here is from genome assembly GCF_036014015.1 of Streptomyces sp. NBC_00457. Classification (NCBI taxonomy): domain Bacteria; kingdom Bacillati; phylum Actinomycetota; class Actinomycetes; order Kitasatosporales; family Streptomycetaceae; genus Streptomyces; species Streptomyces sp. NBC_00457. Next base: position 7,550,158 of record NZ_CP107905.1, read on the forward strand.
ACGCCGACGAAATGGCCGGATACGGGCCGGACGTGGGCCGACCACCCCAGCGCTGCCAGGTCGTCCGTGAGGGTCGCCGCATCGTGGAACACCTTCACGATGCGGTACTGGCTGCCGTCGTCGAGCCGCCGAAGCGCCGCCGGGGCCGACTGGTCTGCCAGGACGTTCTCCCCCGCGGCAGCGGCGGGGCCGTCGTCGATGAAGATCGCTTTGCCGCCCGGCGCGAGCGCGGCGGCGACGGTGTTCCAGAAGCCGGGCCAGCGCGTCGGCGGGACATGGGAGAGCCAGAAGGCGAAGAACACGGTGTCGTAGCGCCGTGGCGGCTGCCACGCGAACAGGTCCGCCTGAATGAACCGGACGGTGGGGGACAGGGTCCGTGCCCGAGCCAGGGCCAGCACTTCGGCCGCCGCGTCGACAGCCGTCACCGACCGCGCCCGCGCCGCGAGCCTTCCGGTCCACTGGCCCGTTCCGCAGGCCAGCTCCAGCACATCCCCGCCAACCGGAAGGTCATCGACGACTGCCGGTAAATCCCTCAGCTCTTCGCACTCCGCATAGGGCCGGTCGTATTCGGCCGCGCCCGCCCGGTAATAGGCCAGCTGCTCTGCCAGGAGAGCATCGTCGTCCATGCGCGTTCCTCTCAGCGTCCTCTCGGCTTCCTCTCAGCCGACAGACACCTTCGGCCTTCGCCCATGGGCAAGGTCAAGAGTCGTCCGGACGGTCCCGGCGGAGTTCCTCGTACCGCGTCAGGGCGTCGGGAGCGCGGGCGTGATGTGGCTCAGTACGCACAGCCAGTGCCCGTCCCGTCTGACGTACACGTCGGTCGTCCACTCGTCCGCGTCGTACCGCTTGCCCTGGTAGTGGGCCGTGTTCGTCACTCGCCCGGTGAGGATCGCCGTGTCTCCGTAGACGCGGACTCTGGGCCGCGTCTCCAGGTCCATCGCCGAGTGGGTCAGCTCCCCGGTCGCGACGAGGGAGAGGAACTCTTCCTTCGAGGCGACGCCCGACTCGGAGACGATGACCCATTCGTCGGCGACGAAGCCGGCGATACGGTCCGCGTCATTGGCGACGATCGCGACAGCCCAGTCCTCCGCGATGCGGATGAGCCGGGCCTCTGCCTCTTCCGCCACTTCGCCGGGTGCCTGAGGGGGTGAATCGGGTGTTTCGTCCACGGTCCCACCGTAGGCCTGCCCGGCCGGTCTGTCCTAGTCCCCGATGGCGGCCTAGCCTTGCCGCATGGTGCAGAGCAAGGCGACCGACGTCGACGGCTACCTCGCCGAGGCCGACGAGGACCGCAGGCAGGCGCTGACCGCGCTGCGGCGGCTGTGCCGGGCGGAGCTCAAGGGATTCGACGAGGTGATGGCGTACGGCATGCCCGCGTACCAGCGCGACGGGGCCGCCGAGATCGCCTTCGCCAGTCAGAAGCAGTACATCTCCTTCTATCTGATGCGCACCGACGTCCGTGAGGCCTTCGAGGAGCGGCTGGCCGACCAGGACATGGGCAAGGGCTGCCTCCGCTTCCGCAAGCCGGAGGCCGTGGACCTCGATCTCGTACGAGATCTCCTGCGCGCCACCGCCGCACGCCCCGGCGAGGTCTGCTGACCCGCCCGGTTCAGGTGGGCAGGTTGGCGAGCCAGGCCGTCAGGTGTTGGTTGACCTCGTCGGGGCGTTCCTGCTGGATCCAGTGGCCGCAGCCCTCCAGCAGGTGTGAGCTGTGCAGGCCGGGGAGGGTCGTGGGGTATGCCTCGATCGCGTCGGCCAGCCAGGTGGTGGACGCGTCGAGTGCGCCGCCGAGGAACAGGGACGGCTGGGGGATCGGGGCGCCGGCGAAGGGCTGGAAGTCCTCCCAGTCGCGGTCCATGCAGCGGTAGCGGTTCAGGGCGCCGGTGAGGCCCGTGCGCTCGAACTCCGCGGCGTAGACGTCGAGTTCAGCCTCGCCGAGCCAGGACGGCAGACGGTCGGTGGGGAAGCGGTCGCGCAGGGTCGCGCCGGGGCTCACGAAATGCGGGTCCGGGGCGCCGGGCGCGGGCATCGTGTCGCCGGAGAAGGCGGCGTAGAAGCCGGCGAGCCAGCCCCGTACGTCCGGTTCGATCTCGCGCTCGGCGCGGCCCGGTTCCTGGAAGTAGGAGACGTAGAACTCGTCCTCCCCGCCCATGCCCGCGAACACCTCGCTCGGCTTGGGGCCGCCGGGCGGTGTGTACGGCACGCTCAGCAGGCCGACCGCGCGGAAGACGTCGGGGCGCAGCAGGGCGGAGTGCGCGGCGATGTTCGCGCCCCAGTCGTGCCCGACGATCACCGCGGACCGCTCGCCCAGCGCCTCCACCACGGCCACGCTGTCCGCCACCAGCTCGGTCATCCGGTACGCCGCCACCGCCTCCGGCCGCGACGAGCGCCCGTAGCCGCGCACGTCCACGGCGACCGCGCGGTATCCCGCCGCGGCCAGCACCGGCAGCTGGCGGCGCCACGAGTACCAGGACTCCGGGAAGCCGTGCACCAGCAGGACGAGCGGGCCGCTGCCCTGTTCCACCAGGTGGATCCGGCCGGCGGGGGAGGGGACGAGTCGGTGGGTGACGTTGGCGTTCGGGAGCGGGTCCTGGTGGGGCATGGGTCCAATCCTCCGTGGCGGGCCGTCGGGGCCGGGTTGTGCTCGTACGGCGATCCTGCGGGGCCGGGGCGGACGCGGGCGAGGATTTTTGCCGGTCCGGCAAACGGAGCGGCGGGATGCGCAGCTCAGGGCCATTGTCAGACCCTCGGCCTACTGTGATCGGTATGGATGCGGCGAGCGTGGAGAAGGTGCGGCTGGTGCCCTGGGCGGAGGGCGACTTCTGGCTGCTGCGGAGGAACAACAGCCCTGAGATGACCGAGCACTTGGGCGGGCCGGAGCCGGAAGAGAAGCTGGCCGCCCGGCATCGGAGGTATGTCGAGATGGAGGTCGGCGGGATGTTCCGGGTCGTGCCGGCGGACGGTGGCGAGAGCGTCGGGGCGATCGGGTTCTGGGAGCGGGAGTGGCAGGGGGAGACCGTGTGGGAGACGGGGTGGGGGGTGCTGCCCGAGTTCCAGGGGCGGGGGCTTGCGGCGGCGGCCGCCCGCGCCGTCGTCGAGACCGCGCGGGCGGCCGGCCGGAACCGGTATCTGCACGCCTTTCCGAGCGTGGACCACCCCGCGTCGAACGCCGTCTGCCGAAGAGCCGGGTTCACGCTCATGGGGCAGTCACGGTTCGAGTACCCGAAGGGGCACTGGATCACGTCCAACGACTGGCGGGTGGATCTCGGGGAGGCGTCTTAGACACCTGTCCTGTCAGTGACCGGCGTCCCTCAACTCCCGTACCACCCTTGCCGCCACCGGCACCGACACCCCGTGCCGCTCGGCCGCGCGCAGCAACGCGCCGCCGATCGCGTCGAGTTCCAGCGGGCGGCCGGCCTCAGCGTCGCGCTGCATCGACGACTTGGTGTGCGACGGGAAGGAGTCGTAGCGGGCGAGTGACTGGGCGGGGTCGCCGGGCCCGCCACAGGCGCGGCTGACAGCCGCTGTCTCCTCCACCAGTGCGGTCAACTCCTCGCGGTGGTGGGTGCGTACGTCGCCGAGAGGGAGGCCGTAGCGGGTGGTCAGCAGGGCGAAGGGCGCCAGGAAGGACATCTTCGCCCAGAGGGCCGCCGTCTCGTCGGGCAGGACGCGCGTGGTCGGGCCCGCGGCGGTGAGGGTGGCGGCGAGGGTGTCGAGGCGGTCTGGGGGCACTTCCGTGCCGGCCAGGTCGATCTCGGCGAACGGGCTGGTGTGCTCGATCCGCCCCGCCGCGACGCGCGTCGACTCCGCGCGGATGACGGCGGGGGCGACCCGGTCGGGGCGGTAGCGGGCGCGCAGGGTCGCGGGGTGGTCGACGCCGTTGAGGAAAGGTACGAGCAGGGCGTCGCCGAGCGCGGTGGGCGGGACGCGGTCCAGGGCCGCGTCGAGTGCCGTGTGCTTGACGGCGATCAGGCAGGCATCGACCGGTTCCCGCAGCTCGGTGCCGGCCTCGACGCGGGCCGTGAAGTCGCCGAACATTCCGCTGCTGATCTGGATTCCGGCCGTGTTGAGTGTCTTGGCGGTGTCCTCTCCGGCCAGGCAGATCACGCGATGCCCAGCACGGGAAAGGAGTCCGGCGAGCAGTCCGCCGATGCCACCGGGGCCGAGTACGGCCACGGTGAGTTCGTCGTTCGCCATGTGTGTCCCCATTCGTCGGTCGGCCCCGGAGCGGTGGCCGCCTCCGAGTGATCATCCCAGGCCGCGTGCGCACCGGCCCAGGTTTCTCGGCGGAATCTCTGCCGGTCGCCTTGCGGAGGGTGAGACTGGAGTCATGTGCCGCAGTATCAAGACGCTTCGTCCGCCGGTGTTGGCCGAGGAAGCGACCGAGGAAGAGATCCGGGCCGCTGCCTTGCAGTACGTGCGGAAGGTGTCCGGCTTCCGGGCCCCGGCCGCGCACAACCAGGAGGTGTTCGACCGAGCCGTGGACGCGATCACAGAGGCAACGGCCGAGTTGCTGGAGGGGTTGGAGATCCGGGGGGTGGGGGCGCGACGGGCAGGGTAGTAGCGCGCCCCGAAGGGGCGCGGGGCTGTGTCAATATGCGGCTCCGCCGCGTGGGCGCGACCAGCCCCCACCGACCCGCAGCCGAATCACCGTCCTCCCAGCGGAGCCCTTACGCAGGGCGCCGCCGCATGAGATACCCCGCCCCCGCCCCCGCCCCGAACAGCGCCCCCACCGACACAGCCGTCGCCACCCACGTCGCCCCCAGCCAGTGCGCGCCGAAGTAGCCCAGGGCAACGCTGTACGTAGCCCAAGAGAGACCGGCCAGCGCGGACCAGGGGAGGAAGTCGCGGGCGCGACGGTGTGCCGCGCCCGCGGAGAAGGACACGACCGAGCGGCCGGCGGGGGCGAACCGGGCCAGGACGACCAGGGCTCCGCCACCCCGGGCGAGGGCCGCGCCGAGACGTTCCTGCGCGGTGCTCAGGCGCCGGGAGCGGGCGATCGCGCGGTCCAGGCGGGGGCCGCCCGCCCAGGCGAGACGGTAGGCGACCAGATCGCCCAGCACGGAAGCCGTCGTGGCGCACAGCGTCAGGACCAGGATGTCGGGGACCTGCTGCGGTACGCCGCCCGTCGCCGAACCCGCCGCGGCCGCCGTCGCCGCCGTGATGACCAGGACCCCGCTCGGCAGAACCGGGACGAAGACGTCCAGGAGGATGGACAGGGCCACCACGGCATAAATCCATGGGCTGGCCGTCAGCGACCCCACACTCTCGAACACCATCACTCCCCGTGACTCCCCCGTGGAACCGCCCGATCGCGCCGCGACGTCGCGGGGAGCGGCAGGGGCGGCCCATAACAGCCATACAGCGTACGCCGGGGGTGTGACAGCGGATTCACGGGGGGCGCGTGGGTCCCGCACGGCACGTTCACGCACGGCACGTTCAGGCACGGCACGTTCAGGCACGGCATGTTCACCCGGCTGCCGCGCCCCGGGGGCGGCGTCGGCCGGTGTCCCGTAGCACGGACAAGGGGCGACACATCACTCCTGAACGTGAGGAACGGTACACATCATGGTGGCAGGTATATGCGCGGGCGCCGTCGCCGCGGCCGTGCTCGCGGCCGGCAGCGGCGCCGCCGAGTACTGCTCGGTGCAGGAGGACGGGCGTTTCGTGCCGCCCTCGGCCCATGTGGCGACGGACGCCGTCACATATGACACGGCATTGGTCCCGGCCGGGTCGTGGATCGAGGTCCGTCAGCTGACCGAGGAGAAGACTGGCAGGACGACCGTACGGCTGTGGGTGAAGGGCATGAAGCCCGGGCACGCGTACGGCGTCCATGTGCATCAGAAGCCGTGTGCCGCCGACCCCGCCGCCGCGGGCGGGCACTACCAGAACAAGGTGTCCACCGACCCCGCGGACGTCAACGCCGAGAACGAGGTCTGGCTCGACTTCACCGCGGGCCAGAATGGCAGCGGCCGGGCGAGCGCCTACCACGACTGGGGTTTCCGGGAGGGTGAGGCGTCCTCCGTGGTGATCCACGACGTGCCCGGCCCGAGCGGGGGCCGGGTGGCCTGCTTCACGGTTCCCTTCGTGTAGGGCGCAGGTCTGTAGGGCGCCGCAACCGCCGCACCGCCCGAAGACGCGACGGCGCCTCCCCCGCACACGCGGGAGAGGCGCCGTAGTGCCGCTGTGGAAACCGGTGCCGGTCAGACGGCCACCGGCGACTTGTGCGAGGCCGGCTGCTCGCTCTTCGAGCGCTTCGCGAGCAGCTGGTCCAGGCCGAATGCGCCGGAACCGGTGAAGACGAGCAGCAGGAAGGACCAGCAGTACATCGCCGCGCCCTCGCCGCTGTTCTCCATCGGCCACAGGGCCTCCGGCTGGTGGACCTTGAAGTACGCGTACGCCATCGCGCCCGAGGCGATGAACGCGGCGGCGCGTGTGCCCAGGCCGAGCAGGACGAGGCCGCCGCAGACGACCTCGATGACGGCGGCGTACCAGTCGGGCCAGGTGCCCGCGGACAGCGTCCCGCCCTGGCCGTCGGCCCCGCCCAGGACTCCGAAGAGCTTGGAGGCGCCGTGGCAGAAGAAGAGCAGGCCGATGACGATGCGGAACAGGCCGAGGGCGTAGGGCTGAGCGCCGTTGAGACGTGCGGTCAGTCCGGACATGTGGGGGGTACTCCTTCGGTCGGGTCGGTCCATGGGGTGGACCGGCCTGGGGGACAGAACCGAGCGAGTGACCCAGGCTAGGTGGGCCTAATCGATGCTTGCAAGTTCAACATTCGGCCATGGCGTGTATTCCGCTTGCGGCTCCGGTTCGGTCGCCGCCGCACGTAGAACTGCTCTCGCCACCGCGTCGGCGTCCGAAAGCGTGACCGAATCCACACCCGGTCTGGCGCCCGCCGCCGTCACCCAGTGCACGCCCTCGGTCGGCACCCCGAAGGCGAACCGCCGTGCGTGCGCCCGCCCCTGACGGTCGATCAGGCGATACGGCCGCGGGGTCACATCCAGCCCGCCCGTTTCGTAACCGTCGACGATGTGCGGCCGGCACTGCCCTGTCTTCAGCAGCCGGGCCAGGAGGTCGTCGGCCGTGCGCCGCAGATCGGGTTCCGGAAGCCGCGCCTCTATGAGGGTCGTCACATGTACGGCGGACCCCGCGACGTCGGGGGAGCGCGCGAGCCATGCCCCCTCGCCCTCCCGCACCTCCAGCCGCGGTCCGAGCACCTCGACCACGCCCGCTTCCATCAGGGCCGCCAGTTCCTCGATCCGGCGCCGGGGCGGGCCGATGGAGAGGAACGCGTTGAGCGGCGTGTACCAGCGGTCCAGATGATCCCGGCGGGACGCGCCCGCGAGGCCGCCATGGTCGACGATCTGCCGCAACTCGTTGCGCAGATCCCGCAGTACGTCGAGCGCCGCCTTCAGCGGACCGGCGACATTGCCGAGCGCGGCCTGAGCGGCGTCCTCCCGCAGATACGCCAGCAGCCACGCCCGCCAGGCGCCGGGATCGCCGAAGTCCCGCCCCGCGTACGGGCGGGATATACGGTCCCAGGACCAGCGATCGGCCTCCGCCACCCCGAACTCATCCAGTACGGCGGCTTCTTGAGGGCTGCGGTGCGGGGCGGCGAGGAAGTGGTCGCGGAACTCCCCAGCGGGGGCATCGAAGGCCCCCTCCGCGCCCTCGTGCACCCCCAGCAGTGCCTCGTAATAGACCGTCTCCACCTCCTTCGCCACCAGCGGCCATATCTCCGTCAGGAAGTCCGGTGCCTCGCCGGAGTCGGCGCGTTTGCGGAAGCGGGCGATGGTCTCGTCGGTGAGGACGAGGGGGAGGTGGCGGCCGTAGGGGCCCTTGGCGTTGTCGCCGCGGGCCTGGTAGGGGATGCCGCGGCGTGAACCGGCGTACAGGCGGGGCTCGTTGCCGGAGGGGACGTAGCGCAGGGTGCCGGTGGCCGTGCGGAGGAAGCGGCCGTCGCGGCCGGTGGTCAACAGGGCCATGTGATCGAAGAAGTTGAGGCCCAGGCCGCGCAACAGCACCGGTTCGCCGGGGGAGATGGCGGAGAGGTCGACGTCGGCCGGGTTGGCGGGGGGTATGTGGCGCAGGCCGTGCGTCTCGGCGTATGCCGCATGCCGTCGCTGGGCCAGGTCCGCGACCGTCGGCAGATGGCCCTGGGCGAGGACGACGGCGGACAGGCCGGTGAGGGTGCGGCCGTCGTCGAGGGTGAGGGTCTGGCGGCCGTCGGGGGCGTCGTCGAGGCGTACGGCCCGTGCCGCGTGGGTCTCGACGCGTACCGCACGCGGTGCCTCGCGGACGACCTTCGCGAACACCCACTCCAGATAGCGGCCGTAGTGCGCGCGGGTCGGGTACTCGTCGGGGCCCAGGTCGCCGTCCGCCCACTCGTGCAGGCTGGGGCCGGGGCGGACCGGGCCCGAGCAGTCCACGCTGTCGTCGGTGAACAGGGTCACCTGACTGGCCACCGTGTTCATCAGCAGCTGCGCGGACTGCGCAGAGCGCCAGACACGGCCGGGGCCGGGCGGCGCCGGGTCGATCACATGGACCTTCAGCCGGGTGCCGGGTGGGAGGAGTTCCGGCGCGGAGGCGCAGAGGCGTTCCAGGACGCTGGTGCCGCGCGGCCCCGCGCCGACGAGGGCGACCCGGACCTCGTCGGACTCGGCGTGCGCTGCGGATTCCGCGGGCGGTGCAGACAAAACGGTGTCTCCCGGGCGTGTGGGGCGCGTTGCGGCAAACCGCCCGGGGGAAGCGGACGGTCCGCCTCATCATGCCGTCGGGAGAGGGAAGATCCGAGCCTCGGGGTCACGGAGTGTGGGGCGCCTCACGTGCATCACGGGCATCAGGCAGATAAGAGGCATCGCGGGGATCAAGGGCATCCGCAGCATCGCGGGCATCATGGGGACCACGGCATCGGCGGCCCATGGTCATCGCGCGGCGCCGCATCACGGGCACTGCACCGCATCCCGCGCGAACCGGCCCCTTCACCGCGTCAGCTGTGATTCCTCCACCGTCTTCAGCCGCGCCCCGCCCGCCTTCTCCGCCCGGGCCTGATCGAGCCGCAGCCGTGCGGAACGTCCGCGCAGTGTCAGGGTCATGAGCTGGTTGCCGAACCAGGGCCCGCCGGTGCGCCGCCAGTCGATCGGTGGCCGGGGTACCTTGCCGTGTCCGGCGAACCGGCGGCCGAGGACGCGGGCGGTGGCGGACCAGCCGAAGCGGAAGCCGACGCGGATGGCGCTGGGGATGGCGTTGTGGACGGGGGAGCAGGTCAGCTGGAACACACGGGCGTCGGGACCGCCGGCGGACCACGTCGGCTCGGCGACGTACGCATGATGGACGTCCCCCGACAGCACGCACACCGTCGCCGGCGCACCGTCCCCCGACCCTGCCTCCGCGATCAGCTCCGTCAGCGCGTTGAAGGACGCCGGAAACGCCGCCCAGTGCTCCAGGTCCGCCGCCCGGCGCATCTTCTCCCCGAACCTCGCCCAGCGCGCGCCCTTCTCGCCCCGGCACAGGGCCGCGTTCCACCCCTCGGCGTCATGCACCAGATGCGGCAGCAGCCAGGGCAGGGACGTGCCGATGAGGAGGTGGTCGTACGAACCGGGCTCCTCCAGCGCCTGTTCGCGCAGCCACCGCTCCTCGCCCGGGTCGAGCATCGCGCGGCTCCCCTCCTCCAGGACGCGGGCCGCGCGGGTGTCCACCATCAGCAGCCGTACGCGGCCGAAGTCGCGCCGATAGCTCCAGCGGACGGTGGTCGGGTCGGCGTCGGACTTGGCGGCGAAGGCGCGCAGCGCGTCCGTACCGTCGGGTGTCTCGCGTACGGCCGTGTACAGCGGGTCGTCGGCCAGCTCGGCCGGGGAGAGGTTGCCGATGTGCTGGTGGACCCAGTACGACATCAGGCCGCTCAGCAGCCGCTCGCGCCACCACGGGGTGGCCCGCATGTCGGCGAGCCAGGCGGCGGAGGTGTTCCAGTCGTCGATGACGTCGTGATCGTCGAAGATCATGCAGCTGGGCACGGTGGACAGCAGCCACCGCACCTCGGGGTCGAGCCACGACTCGTAATAGAGGCGCGTGTACTCCTCGTAGTCCGCGACCTCGCTGCCGGGCGGCTCGCGCAGATCGCGGCGGGCGGCGAGCCAGCGGCGGGTGGCCTTGGAGACCTCGTCGGCGTAGACCTGGTCGCCCAACAGCAGCAGTACGTCGGGCCGTTCGCCGTCGGGGTCGGCCGCCATCCGTGCGGCCAGCGTGTCCAGGGCGTCGGGGCCGACAGGGTCGTCCTCGTCGGCGGGCGGGGCGGCCCAGCGGCAGGAGCCGAACGCGACACGGACGGCGTCGTCCTCGGCCGGTGTGCGGATCAGGGAGGGCGGGAAACGGGAGTCGGGCAGCGGCCACACGCGCGCGCCGTCGAGGAACACCTCGTACGACTGCGACGTGCCCGGAGTGAGGCCGTTCACCTCGATGAGCGCGTAGTGGTGCCCCGCGATCTGGAAGGTGGGGGACTCGCCGCGTGTGCCGTCGGCGCAGCGCACCTCGGCGGTACACGGACGGCCCGCCTCGACCCAGATGGTCGCGGACGAGCCGTCGGCGTATCTCAGCAGTGGTCCCAGGCGCAGTTCGGCCACCTCATGCCCTCCTCCGTCGCCCCGTACGGTACGGAACGACGGAGGTCAGCGGGGAGGTTCCGCAGATCACGGTTTGCCGAACTCCGTCGGTACGTCGGTCAGCAGCCGGACAGGTAGTTCGTCAGCGCGCTCTTCTCGGCGGAGTCGACCGAGAGGTCGTAGTAGTACTTCACCTGGACCCAGGCGCGGACGTAGGTGCAGCGGTACGAGGAGACCGACGGCATCCAGGTGGCCGGGTCCTGGTCGCCCTTGGACTGGTTGACGTTGTCCGTGACCGCGATGAGCTGCGGGCGGGTCAGGTCGTTGGCGAAGGACTGGCGGCGGGAGGTGGTCCAGCTGTCGGCACCGGAGTCCCAGGCCTCGGCCAGCGGAACGAGGTGGTCGATGTCGACGTCGGAGGCGGCGGTCCAGGTGGCGCCGTCGTAGGGGGAGGCCCAGCGGCCGCTGGTGGCGGCGCAGGAGGAGTCCTGGACGACGTTCGTGCCGTCGCGCTTCAGGACGACCTCGCGGGTGTTGCAGGCGCCGGACTGGGTGATCCAGTGGGGGAACAGATCACGGTTGTACCCGGTGCGGTCCTCGGTGGTGACGGTGAGCTGGGCGAGGTAGCTGCGCGCGGTGGCGCCGCTGACGGGGGTGGGGAGGGCGGCGGAGGCGGTCGGGCCGTTGAACAGCCCGACCGAGGCTATGAGTCCGGTGAAAGCCGCGAGTATGCTGAGGCGTCGACGCGCGTAGAACTTCGGCATGCGAACTCCCTTGGGTCGTGGGGGTGTTGGGCGCGAGCGAGGACATGCTCGCGACGCCGTGTTGCGTTCGGGTGTTCGTTCGGTAAGAAGCTAGTGACGTGCGCATGACACATCAAGGTTGAGAGCGGAACTTTCTGGTCCGTTGGTGGTCCCGGGCGACGAATGGCACCCCCTTGCCGGGAACGAGAGTTCCCTCTTCGAATGCGTGACCTTTGGGTGTAGTGCTCGTTGGGTGCGGGTGAGGGGATCTTCGGACCGGGGGGTGTCGAGTGAGCGGGAAGTTCCGGCCACGGCCCGGTTTCGTGGTGCAGGCCTACAAGTTCGCTCTCGATCCGAACGCCGGGCAGGAGCAGGCGCTGCGCTCGCACTGCGGTGCCGCTCGCGCCGCCTACAACTGGGCCGTGTCGTGGGTGACTGCCTCGTGGTGGCAGCGCAAGGCCGAAGCCTCCTACGCAATCGGTGAGGAGGAGTTGACGCCGTGGCGGTCGTGGTCGCTGCCTGCGCTGCGCAAGGAGTTCAACAGGGTCAAGACCACCGACCCGAGATTCGCGGACTGGTAGGAGGAGAACTCCAAGGAGGCCTACAGCACCGGCCTCGCGAACGCAGCTGCCGCGTTCGACAACTACGCCAAGTCCAAACAGGGCAAACGCAAGGGCGGCCGGGTGGGTGTCCCGCGCCGGAAGCCGAAGCGGAAAGCCCGCCTGACCTGCCGGTTCACCACCGGCACGATCCGCGTCGAACGGGACGGCCGACATGTCACTCTTCCTCGGCTGGGCGCAATCCGTACCCACGAACCCACGATCAAGCTCCTGACCTGCATCCAGCCCGGCATAGCGCGTATCTTGTCCGCGACCGTCCGGTACGAGCGGGGGCGTTGGTTTGTCTCCTTCCAGGTGGAGACCGTCCGTGAGATCACCCGCGTGGCCCGGCCGGATGTCGCAGTCGGGATCGACCTGGGCGTCAAGCACCCGGCAGTCCTGGCCGACAGTTTCGGCGAGATCGGCTACGTGCCGAACCCCAAGCACCTGGACGGCAGCCTCAAGCTGCTCAGGTTCCACTCCCGCCGGGCCTCCCGGCGGCAGGGACCGGACCGCAGGACCGGCCAGAAGCCGTCGAAACGGTGGGAGAAGGCCAACGCCGAGCGCAACAAGATCCACCACCGGGTGGCAAACCTGCGCACCGACGCGCTGCACAGACTCACCGCCCGCGTACGCGCCGAGTACGGCACCGTCGTGGTCGAAGACCTCAACGTCGCCGGCATGCTCCGTAACAAGCGGCTCGCCCGCCGCGTGGCCGATGCCGGGTTCGGGGAAATCCGGCGCCAGCTCTCCTACAAGGGCCGACGCAATGCCTGCCGCACCGTCGTGGCGGGCCGCTGGTATCCCAGTTCAAAGACCTGCTCGGACTGCGGCGCGGTGAAAGCCAAGCTGCCGCTGCACGTCCGAGTCTTCACCTGCGACGCCTGCGGCCTGGTCATGGACCGGGACGAGAACGCGGCCCGCAACCTGGTCGCCCGCGTGGCGGCCGTCACCACTGGTACCGGAGTGGCCGGAGACCAGGACACGCCACGCGTGTCGAAGCCCCGTGGAGCCGACCGTAAGACTCGCCGCCAACGCCTCGGCCGGAACACCGGCCGAGGCGGGCGGGCAGGTGGCGCAAGCCTGCCGCACCCGCGGCAGAAGGAAACGGGAGACCGTCGTCAGGACACCGAAGCGCAACTCGCGCTCTGGTGACACCGTCACGGACCTTCCAGACGGAAACGCCTGGGATGCTGAAAGTCACTGAGACTTTGAGTAACGGAGTAGCTCTTCGCCGGAACCTCAGCTCGTCTGAGCCGGAGCCCGGAGGCTAGCCTCATGCGTGAGGCTAGCCGGCGAGACCTTCGGCAAGCAGTGCACCGACCGTGCGCTGCCGTGCCGGGGTGTCTTCGCAGGATGTGCAGCACTCTCGGTGGGGCAGCCCCGACCGATTGAGGAACCTTGATCAGCTTGACCGTGACGGCCGTCGTGTTCGGCGTCGTCTTCCTCGCCGAACTGCCGGACAAGACCGCACTCGCCGGGCTCGTCCTCGGCACCCGTTATCGCGCCTCGTACGTCTTCGCCGGCGTCGCCGCCGCGTTCGCGCTGCATGTCGCGCTCGCCGTGGCGGCCGGCAGTGTGCTGACGCTGCTGCCGCAGCAGATCCTGCATGCCCTGACCGGCGTGCTCTTCCTCGGTGGGGCGGCCGTGCTGCTGATGAAGAAGGACGAGGACGAGGCGGAGGTCCGCAAGCCGGAGAACCAGACCTTCTGGAAGGTGTCCGGGGCCGGGTTCATGCTCATCCTGGTCGCCGAGTTCGGTGATCTGACGCAGATCATGACGGCGAATCTCGCCGCCCGGTACGACGACCCGCTCTCTGTCGGGCTCGGTGCGGTGCTCGCGCTGTGGGCGGTCGCGGGGCTCGGCATCGTCGGTGGAAAGGCCCTGATGAAGCGGGTTCCGCTGGCGCTGATCACCAAGATCGCGGCGCTGCTGATGCTGGGGCTCGGGGTGTGGAGTCTCTGGGAAGCGGTGGCCGGGTGAGCTGAACGGTCGGTGAACGCTTCTCGAAGGTGGTGGCGGGAACGGGTCCGATTTTGTACCGTGGAGAAACAAAGTGGCTCCGCCCGTTTTCCCTGACCGGCGGGCGGGCCCGCTTTGTTCTTGTCGTTCTTCGGGGGCCAGCCTTCCCTTTCTCCTTCTCCTTCTGCTCTTCCTCTTCCGCGCCTTGGAGTTGCCGATGACGGCCACGACCGTGCTCACCGCCCGTGCCCTGCTGCTCGACATGGACGGCACCCTCGTCAACTCCGATGCCGTCGTCGAGCGGATCTGGCGGCGCTGGGCCGAGCGGAACGGGCTCGATGGGGACGAGGTCATGAAGGTCGCGCACGGTCGGCAGGGGCACGCCACGATGGCGTTGCTGCTGCCGGAGCGGGCGGTGGAGCGTAACCATGCGGACAATGCGCGCATGCTCGCCGAGGAGACGGCTGATGTGGACGGCGTCGTCGCGATTCCGGGCGCGTACGAGTTTCTGGCCTCGCTGCGGGGGTTGCCGCATGCGCTTGTCACCTCTGCGGACGTTGCGCTGTCCACGGCTCGGATGACTGCGGCGGGTCTTGCTCTGCCCGATGTGCGGGTCACTGCCGAGTCTGTCGGCGCGAGTAAGCCCGATCCGGAGGGGTTCCTCAAGGGTGCGGCGGAGTTGGGTGTTGCCCCTGCCGACTGCATTGTCTTCGAGGACTCGGGGGCGGGTATTCAGGCGGGGCGGGCTGCGGGGATGCGGGTTGTGGGGGTCGGGGCGCGGGCCGGGGTCCATGGGCCGGATGTGGTGGTGCGGGACCTTACGCAGGTGCGTGTGGAGGGCGTGGGGGACGGGACGCTGCGGGTGTACGTCGGGTAGGGCGCCGGTGCTGTGAGGTGCGCGGGTTGCAGTGGGCCGGGGGTGGGTCGCGCTGCCCGGCGCTGACGGGGTGCCGCCTGCGCCCACCCGTGCCGCCCCAGGCGGCACGACTGCCCGCAGCTTGGCGGGAGGGCGGGAGCCGCAGCTGGGCGGGACGGCTGCCCGCAGCTTGGTGGGTGGGCGCCGCCCCAGGCGGCACGGCTGCCCGCAGCTTGGTGGGTGGGCGCTGCCCCTTGCGGCGCGGCTGCCTGCAGGGTGAGTCGGTCTACGAGTTACGGCTCCTGTGTCTCTGACTCCAGGCGTTCCCGTGTCTCGAGGTCGTAGACGCCGTAGTCCTTCGGGACGATGCCCCGCCACAGCTGGTATTGGCGGACCGCGTCCTCGACGCCCTCGTTGTAGGTGCCCTTGGCTTCCCTCGTGTAGACGTCGGCCTGGGTCAGGCGTAGTTCGAGTTCGAGTACCTCTGGGCCCTCGTCGCCGCGGCTGAGGACGGGGGGTTCGGCTTCGCGGCCGTTTTCCGGGGCGCCGGCGGAGTTGGTCGGGGTGGCTGTCGGGGCGGTGGTGGGCGTCGGGTCGGGGGCGCCGGTCGGGGTCGGTGCGGGGGTGTTCGGGCGGGTCGGGGTCGGTGAGGGGGAGCCGTTTCCCGTGGGGTTGGGGGACGGTGCCGCGGACGTCGGGGTTGCGGATGGCGTGCTCGCGGACGGTGACTCGGACGAGGGTGTCGTGTCCGGCACGCTCGCCCGGACCTCCTCGGGCGCGGCCTGGTCCCGGGTGGGGGTGTCGTACGAGAAGACGCCGCTTGCCAGGCCCGCCGCGGTGACGACGGTGACGAGGACGCCCGCGACGCCGAACATGAGGGTGCGGCGGGGGCGGCGGGGCTGTTCCTCGTCCAGGGCGTCAAGGGCGTCCAGGGCGTCCGGGGTGCCCTCGAAGGCGCCCGGCCCGCCTGTGAACAGGCTCAGGTCGGCGTCACTGGGCTCGGTGCCAGCCGGTGCCGGTGCCGGTGGAGTCGGCGGTACGGCCGGCAGCGGCATCGTGACGTGCGGGTCCGCGGCTCTGGGTGGGACCTCCGCCGCGCCCTCCAGTTCGACGTACGGCCGGATGCGCAGCGGATCGAAGTCCTCCGCCGCGGCCGCCTCCGCCGTACGCACATCGCGCAGCGCCTCGGCCGCGCGCTCGGTGCAGGCGCAGGACGGGGTGTTGTCGGGTCCCCTGGGCGCCCCGCATTCCGGGCATTGGTGACCCTTTGACTCTGCCACGCTTTCGTTCCTCCCCTTGCGAACTCAAGCGATTATGCAGACCCTTCCTCCACACGTCCCACACACGCCCCGGAATAACTCATTCCACCTGGATTGAACAGGCCATAACCGGTCACACCGGCCAGGATGGAGGAGTAACGAGAGCCGCGGGAGGTCTTCATGGCCGGGGACACGCACGGTAGGACGGGGAATGTGGAAGATGGACAACCCTGGGAGCGGCCCCCGAAGAAGGGGGTCGCCGCCCGGGAGAACGTCTCCGTGAACGTCCTCGTCCCGATCGGCGCCCTGCTCCTCGGGATGCTGCTCGCGGCCCTCGACCAGACCATCGTGTCGACCGCGCTGCCCACCATCGTCAGCGACCTCGGCGGCATGGATCATCTGTCGTGGGTGGTCACCGCGTACTTGCTGGCGTCGACCGCGGCTACTCCGCTGTGGGGCAAGCTCGGTGACCAGTACGGACGGAAGCGGCTGTTCCAGATCGCGATCGTGATCTTTCTGATCGGATCGGCGTTGTGCGGAATGGCGCAAAGTATGTTCGGACTGATCGCGTTCCGAGCGCTACAAGGCGTCGGTGGCGGCGGGTTGATGGTGCTGTCGATGGCGATCGTGGGCGACCTCGTGCCGCCGCGTGAACGCGGGCGCTATCAAGGGCTGTTCGGCGCGGTCTTCGGCGCGACGAGTGTGCTCGGGCCGCTGCTGGGCGGGCTGTTCACCGAGCATCTGAGCTGGCGCTGGGTGTTCTACGTCAATCTGCCGGTCGGCGTCGTCGCGCTCGCCGTCATCGCGACGGCCCTGCACATCCCGCACCGGGCGGCCAAGCACGTCATCGACTACCTCGGCACGTTCCTGATCGCGTCGGTCGCGACCTGCCTGGTACTGGTGGCCTCTCTCGGCGGTACGACGTGGAGTTGGGGTTCGCCGCAGATCGTGGGTCTTGCGGTGCTCGGGGTCGTGCTCGCGGTGGCGTTCGTGGCCGTGGAGCGGAAGGCGGCGGAACCGGTCCTCCCGCTGAAACTCTTCCGCATCCGCACCTTCACCCTCTCCGCCGTCATCAGCTTCATCGTCGGCTTCGCGATGTTCGGCGCGATGACGTATCTGCCGACGTTCCTCCAGGTCGTCCAGGGCGTCAGCCCGACCATGTCCGGCGTGCACATGCTGCCGATGGTGCTCGGCATGCTGCTGGCCTCGACCGGGTCCGGGCAGATCGTCAGCCGCACCGGCCGCTGGAAGGTGTTCCCCGTCGCGGGCACCGGCGTCACGGCGCTGGGTCTGCTCCTCCTCCACCAGCTCGACGAGCACAGCTCGACGGCCGAGATGAGCACGTTCTTCTTCGTCTTCGGTCTCGGTCTCGGCCTGGTCATGCAGGTGCTGGTGCTGATCGTGCAGAACGCGGTGTCGTACGAGGATCTGGGCGTCGCCACGTCCGGTGCGACCTTCTTCCGGTCGATCGGGGCGTCGTTCGGCGTGGCGATCTTCGGCACGATCTTCGCGGGGCGTCTCGGCGAGAAGCTCACGGACGCGTTCCGGGGGGCTCAACTGCCGCCCGGTGTCTCGGTGGACGCACTGGAGGCCGACCCGCGCGGCATCGCGGAACTGCCCGCGGCGCTGCGGCCGTCGGCGCTCGGCGCGTACGCGTCCTCCATCACCGACGTCTTCCTGTACGCCGCTCCCGTCGCCCTCCTCGGCTTCGTGCTGGCCTGGTTCCTCAAGGAGGACCGGCTGCGGGGGTCGGTGACGGCGCCCGACCTCACGGAGACGCTCGCCAGCAATCCGGTCGAGCGGTCGTCGTACGACGAGGTGTGCCGGGCGCTGTCGGTGCTCGGTACGCGGGAGGGGCGGCGCGAGATCTATCGCACGATCACTGAACGGGCGGGGTACGACCTGCTGCCGGCGGCGAGTTGGCTGCTGCTGCGGATGAAGAAGTACGGGTGGGCGGAACCCGGTGTTCTCGCCGAGCGCAGCTCCGTGCCGCTCACCGTCATCCTCGAGGCCGCGCGGCAGGTCGAGGAGCGGAGGCTGGCCGTCCGTGAGGGGATGGACCTCGTGCTGACCGACCGGGGCCGCGCGATCGCCGAACGCCTCGCCCAGGCCCGCGAGGACTCCCTCGCGGACCTCCTGGGCAACTGGTGGACCTCCGACCGGCCCACCGATCTCACCCAGCTGGTCAAGGAGCTGAACGAGGAGCTGTGCGGGTCGGAACGGGAGCGGCCGCGGAACGGGGCGGCGGGGCGGGTGAGTTGATCGCCGGCGGCGGTTCGTGTCCTAGGCTGATCGCCACGCTGTCTCCTGGAGGGGGTGGAGGGGTTCGTGGTGGGTAGCGGCGATGGCGGTCCGGAGTTCACGGGCCGTGGCGAACATGTGCTTGAAGTTCCGGACGGGCTGTCCGGTGGATCCGGTGGACGCGTGATCCTGGAGGCGTGGGCCGGATTCTTGGCCCCTGGTTTCCAGATGTACGTAGTGCGGGAGAACGGCCGACAGCGGAAAGAGGAATTCCTCGGGCGCTCGGGGGTGGGGCGTGGGCGGGCCCACGTTCTGTTCCCCGTGGGGATCTACCCCCGTATCCGTATCGACGGAGGGGTACGCAGTCCGGGGCGCTGGAATGTTCGCTTTCTCGCCCTGGATTCCCTGCCCGAACTGGCCTCGGAGAATACGGCGGAAGCGTCGCGGTTCTTCTCCGTCGGCGTGCCCGGTGTCGAGGTTTCCGTCGAATTCGGATCGGCCGGCGGTTGTCTTGCCCTCTACAGTTTTGAGGGCAAGGAACGGCAGGTGCTGACAAGACACTCGGGACGTTTCGAGGATGTCGTCACGATTCCTCGCGCCGGGCTTCTCGCGGTCGAAGGTGAAGATCTCGCGTGGGGGGCGATGACGTCCTGGTCGCTGCGGGTACGGAAGTCCGCGTAGCGGGGCGGGGGGGCTTTCTGTGCGTCGGCGGCTGCGGGTTCGTCGTGGCTGGTCGCGCAGTTCCCCGCGCCCCTTAGGGCGTGCAGTCACCCTTGAGTTTCTTGCTGAACCAATGCTCGGCGTACGTGTCGTCGTTGTACGGCTCCGTCTCCTCGTAGCCGAGGCGCGTGTAGAGGGTGCGGGCCTCGACCAAGTCGTGGCGGGTGTCCAGGATCATGCGTTCGGCGCCCAGGGCTGCGGCGGCATCCTCCGCGGCCCGCACTAGGAGTGGGGCGCCGCCCTTGCCCCGCATGTCCTCGCGCACGAAGACCCGTTTCAGCTCGGCGGTCGTTGAGTCCAGCAGTCGTATGCCTGCTGTTCCCGCGAGCTCGCCCTCGTATCGGGCAACGAGCAACTGGCCAGTCGGCGGGACGAGTTCGGCGCCCGTATCCGCGGCGATCTCTCGCTCCAGTTCTGCCGGGTCGGTGCGGTGGCCCTCGTGGAGGAGGTACCAGCGGTCGCTGACCTCTGTGTAGTACGCCCGCCAGAGCGCGGCGGCGGTGGGGGAGTCGACGGGTTCGGGGGCGACGGTCCAGGAGGTCATGGCTGTCATTGTCGGGGGCCGCCGTTTGAGGTGGGGGGTTGGGGCAACTCGGGCTGTGGACCGGCTCGTAGGGAGAGTCGGGTGGGTCGAGAACCCGGAAGGCATTCATGTCTGGCGTGATCATCGCTCTGATCGTGATCGTGGCGGTCGCCGTCATCGGCGCGGCCGTCTATCTGACCCTGCGCGGCCGGGGTGCGTTCGGCGGCGGCAGGGATCTCAAGAAGCGCTTCGGGCCCGAGTACGACAGGACCGTGGCCCGGCACGACGGGGACAGGCAGGCCGCCGAGCGCGAGCTGGCCGAGCGGGTGGAGCGGCACGGTGCGCTGCGGGAGCAGCCGCTGGAGCCTGCCGTGCGTGACCAGTACGCGGCCCGCTGGACGGCCGTACAGGAGCACTTCGTCGAATCGCCGCGCGTGGCGGTCACCGAGGCCGATCGGCTGCTGGCCGAGATCGCGGCCGTCCGCGGATTCCCGGACGGCAAGCACTACGACGAACAGCTCGCCGCGCTGTCCGTGCACCACGCGGACCATGTGCACGGCTACCGGCGCATCCACCGCGTCGCGAACGCCAGCGTGGGCACCGACGGCGACGCCCGCGCCGGCACGGAGGAGATGCGGGAGGCCCTGATCGAGGCGCGGAAGCTGTTCGAGGACCTCGTCGACACGCACCAGCTGCAAAGGAGTTGAGGACTTGAAGAACATGCCGGAAGCGACAACCGCGACATCCGCGACAACCCCGCTCCTCCCGCACGACGAGCGTGACAAGCTCACGGAGCGCCTTCAGCACGCGGTCTCCGGATTCGTCGACGCGCCCCGGGCCTCCGTCGAGGAGGTCGACCGGGTGGTCGAGGAGATCACCGGCCGAGTCACCGACTCCCTGACCCAGCGGCGGCGCACCCTGCGCAGGACCTGGCAGTCCGCCGAGGCCGAGGAGTCCGTGGCCAGCACCGACACCGAGCAACTGCGTCTCGCCCTGCGCGACTACCGCGAGCTCGCGGAACGGCTCCTACGCATCTGAGGTATCTGAGTCGACTGAGCCATCCGCCGTTCGGCGCTCCCGCCACTGCCGTGCGACGTCCTCGACGTCGTACGGCTTCATCCCGAGCGGGGGACCGGGCGGCGGCTTGTACATCATTTCGCGGATCTTGACGTTGACGTCCGTGATGATCTTCCGGGCGATCCGCTCCGACGGTGCGACCAGCGCGGACGCCAGCGCGTCCTCCGCCTCCTTGCGCAGCGCGAGGCTCGGCGGCAGCACCGACCATCCCTCGCGGGCCATCTTCTCCTTGATCCACCACAGTTCGTCGTACGTGGTGTCGTAACCCGACGGCAACGGCTTGCCCGCGCCGGGCAGTTGGGCGAACTCGCCGCGCCCCTCGGCGTCTCGGATCTGCTTGTCGACCCAGGACTCGAACGGCACACCCGGTGGCTTTCGCTCGGTCATGAGTCCATTGTGCCGGACGCGGTGGGGCCGGGCGATTTATCATTCGGCGGCCAGGTAGGGACACTTCACGAGGAGCGCGACGTGCTCGAACTCACCATGGCCGCCGTTTCCGCGGCGGACGCGGGCGCCACGGCCGGCATGCTCATGGCCGACTCGCCCAGTGACCCGGGCGCCGTGCTGCGGGTGGGCCGGGACAAGTCGGTGTGCAGGCTGTCGACGCCCGACGACTGGCTGTTCGTCTCCCGGGTCCACCTGGAGTTCCTGTGCGGCCCGGACGGCTCCTGGCAGGTGACCTGGCTGCGCGGCTCGCAGCCCGATCCGTCCTCCGAGGTGCGGCTGACGGTCGGCGAGCATGCGCAGCCGCTGGGCTACGGCGGGACCGTGCCGCTGCCGAGGGGCGGCAGCGGCGAGTTGATCATCGTGGACCGCACCGCCCCCCGCAGCGTCAACGTCGGCTTCTATCACGAGGCCTGAGCGCCGGACAGGCCCTACGCGAGCACGCGCGCCAGCGCGAAACCGTCGTAACCCTTGCTGCCCACCGTCTGGATCGCCGTGCCGCTGAGCCTCGGGTGGGAGCCGATGAGTTCGAGGGCGGCGCGGGTGCCGCGGACGTCCGGGGAGGTGTCGTCGGCGTCGGCGACACGGCCGCCGCGGACGACGTTGTCGACGATGATCAGGCTGCCCGCGCGGGTCAGCTTGAGTGCCCACTCCACGTAGCCCGGGTTGTTGGCCTTGTCGGCGTCGATGAAGACCAGGTCGAAGGGGGCCGGGTTCTCGTCGGCGAGGTGGGGCAGCGAGTCCAGGGCCGGGCCTACCCGCACCTCGACGATCTTGTCGAGGCCCGCGCGGGCGATGTTGCGCGTGGCGACCTCGGCGTGCTTGGGGCTGTACTCGAGCGAGACCAGGCGGCCGTCGGAGGGGAGCGCGCGGGCCAGCCAGATGGTGCTGTAGCCGCCGAGCGTGCCGATCTCCAGGATGGTCCGGGCGCCCTGGATCTCGGCCAGGAGCTGGAGCAGCTTGCCCTGCGGCGCCGTGACGCTGACATGCGGGAGCTCGGCGGCCTCGCTGTCGCGCAGGGCGGCGTGCAGGACGTCGTCGTCCGGTGAGAGGTGGGTGGAGAAGTAGAAGTCGACGTCGTCCCAGCGCTGCGACTCGCTCATGCGCCTGCTGCCTTCCCTAGGGCTGTTCAGAATGAACCACGGGTTTCCATGAACCACGGGTTTCCCTGCCAGTGTGATCCCGGCCCCACGCTTCAGTCGACCGGCCCAGGTGCGTGCGTCGGCATGGGGGGCGCGTCCGGCGGCAGCGGCAGCGGGCGCCGCCTGGAGCGTCGTACGGCGATCAGGACCAGGGCCGTGACGACCGCGCCCACCGCGCCGACGACCGTCAGCAGCCAGGCCGGGATGCCGGCGACCGTGCGCAGGCGGTCCTCGTAGATCACCTGCTGGAAGGCGGTGTCGGCCGGGGCCTGCCGCAGGACGTGGTCGCCGGAGATGGCGGCGGGCCGCGGGAACTCCTGGCCGATGGCGGTGAGGAACGGGGTGCCTTCGGCGAGTTCGGCGAGCGGGCCGGTCCGTGCGGTGACGCGGCCGGCGTGGAGGACGCGGGGGCGGGAGCCGCCGATCGCGGAGGCCGGTTCCATGCGGTGGGCGGCGAGGACGTACAGGCCCAGCGACTGCGGGGTCGCCGCTGTGCGGGACAGGCGCATGGGGTAGACGGGCTCGTCGGCGGCGAAGGTGAGGTGGAGGGGGTCCAGGGCGCCGCTCAGGGGTGCGTCGGCGGTCCTGGGGGTGAGGCGGACCGCCACGTACTCCCAGCGGCGGTCGACGTACGGGTGCAGTTCGCTCTCCAGGCCGGCGGGGAGGGCGAAGCCGTTGGTGTCCAGCCAGTCGCCGAGCGCGTCCGGGTCGCGGGCGGTCAGCCGGGCCACGTCGAACGGGCCGAGGCGCTGGCGGTCGACCACACCGACGTCCTGGGGCGGTCCGGCCCCGGGGCCTCGCGGGGGGCCGCCGGCTCCGTCGCCGGTGACGAGCGGCCAGTCGCCGTCCTGGGGCCAGAAGTGGTGGCGGTCGCGGTGCACGGGGGCCGTCGCGCGGTCCAGCTCGTCGAAGAGCGAGGGGACGCCCAGGCGTACGGTCGCGCGCTGCGGGACCGGCATGATCCAGGCGGCACGCTCGGCGTCACCGGTCACCGTCAGCCGCATCACGATCTGCTCCCGCCGGCCGTCCCAGCTGACGACGGACACTTCCCGGTCGACGGCGACGTTCTGCTGTGCGCCCGGGATCAGCGCGCCGCAGCCGCAGGCGTACGCCGGGGCGAGCAGGGAGGCCGGCTGGAGGGTCAGCACGGCCAGGAGGACGGTGAGGACACGTGCGGTCGCCCATTCCTTTGGTCCAACTGGTCGAACCGCCATGGTCTGTGCCCCTCCCCTTGTGCGACGAACCCGTCGCATTGTGATCCATCTCGCGCCCTGAAGAGGCAACCTCCCCACCCCCGGACTATCGTCTTGCAGACAAAAGAAGAAGAGACGTCAGGTGAAGTGGGGATGGCCTGCGTCCTTCTCCGGGGGCGGTGCGAGCCCCACAGGGTTCGCGAACGGGGCGGGAGGCCGACGAGGCGTGGCGAATGCGGAACACAGCGGGCGACCGGCGGGTGCGTTCGGAGCGACAGCCGTCGGTACGGCCAGGGCACGCCTGCGCGCGGCCCGCCTGGGTCTGTGGCTGGTCGCCGCGATCCTCGCCGTACGGCAGGTGGCCGTCGTCCTCAGCACCCCGCGCGGAGAGCGGCTGACAGACCTCGAGACCTGGGTCGGCGACAACGGCGTCCTGCACGTGAAGGGCTCGCTGTACGACTCGACGCAGTTCACCGGCACCCCCGTGGTCGGTATGGTCCTCAAGCCCCTCACCCGGTCGGCCGAACAGGCGCTCGGCTGGGGCTGGACCTTCGGCACCCTGCTCCTGGTCGTCGCGCTCGGCCTGGTCGTGGCCCGCGCCCTGCCGAAGCCGGTGACCTGGCGGGCCTCCATCCTGGCCGCGCCGGTCGCGATCAGCCTACTGATGCTGTCGCTGCCGGTACGCAACGCCTTCTGGCTCGGGCAGACCGGCATCATCCCCGTCCTGCTCGTCCTGGCCGGCTGCTTCGCGGTCCGCGGCGAGCGCGCCAGCGGCGTCCTGATCGGCCTCGCCGCCGCGCTCCAGCCGACCGTGCTGCTCTTCGCCCCGCTGCTGTGGTTCACCGGCAGACGCCGGGCCGCCCTGTCCACCGGGATCACGTTCGCCGCGTGCACGGCACTCGCATGGGCCGCGATGCCGCACGACTCGTACACCTACTGGGTCCACCACATGGCCGGCGTCGGCCTCGGTGGCGCCGCGGACGACCTCGCCAACCAGTCCCTGCACGGTGCGCTGCTGCGGCTGGGGCTGTCCGGGCCGCTGGAGATCGGCCTGTTCCTGGCGCTCGGCGCGACCGTCGCCGTCCTCGGTCTGCGCCGGGCAGTGCGCTACGCCCGTGACGGCCAGTTGCTCCTCGCGGTCGCGGTCACGGGCTGCACCGCGATCGCGGTCTCCCCGACGACCTGGCAGCACCAGCTCCTGTGGGTGCTCCTCGCGGTCGTCGGCCGGGTCGGCAAGCGGGCCTCGGACCGCTATGTCTGGCCGGTCGCCGTCGTCATCGTGATGACCCTCCCGGCGAAGATGCTGCTGCCGAACATGTCGGCGGTGTACGCGCTGCGCGACAACGTGGTCCTGATCGCCGCCCTGGCCGCCGCCACCGCCATCCCGTTCCTGTCGAGGACATCCCCGTACTACCGCGCACCGATCCCCACAGAGTACGCCGCACCCGTCCCGGCCCGCTTCAAGCGCGTCCCCCTCCTGCCGTTCCTGCGCCGCGTCCTCACCCGCCCGAACCTGCTCCTTGAGCTGCTGCTCATCCGCGTCACCTACGCCGCCTACCAGAAGGTCCGCCTCGCGGCGACCGGCGGCAGCAATGCGGAGGGCCGGGCGACGGCCGAGCACCACGCCGACCAGATCCTGTCGCTCGAGCGGTTCCTGCACATGGACATCGAGCACTGGGCGAACCACGCCGTGGTCAAGGTCGACTGGCTGCGGAACTTCTTCGACTTCTACTACACGTCGTTCCACTTCGTGGTCCCGCTGAGCGTGCTGGCCGTCCTGTACTGGCGCCGCCCGGTCGACTACCGCTGGGCCCGCGCCTCCATCGGCCTCACGACGCTGCTGGCCCTGGTCGGCTT
The DNA here is from genome assembly GCF_036014015.1 of Streptomyces sp. NBC_00457. NCBI lineage: Bacteria > Bacillati > Actinomycetota > Actinomycetes > Kitasatosporales > Streptomycetaceae > Streptomyces > Streptomyces sp. NBC_00457. The sequence continues at coordinate 7,575,372 of NZ_CP107905.1, forward strand.
CTGGCTCTACCCGCTCGCCCCGCCCCGCCTGATGCCGGGCCTCGGCATCATCGACACCGTCCACGGCGTCCAGGACTTCTCCAAGCCGGACTACGGCACCCTGACCGCGCTCACCAACCAGTACGCCGCGATGCCGTCGCTGCACTTCGGGTGGTCCCTGTGGTGCGGGCTCGTCATCGCGATCATCGCGCCGAAGTGGTGGATGAAGGGGCTGGGGCTGCTGCATCCGTTCTTCACGCTCACGGCGATCGTCGTCACCGGGAACCACTGGATCCTCGACGCGGTGGGTGGCGCGATGGTGGTCGGTGGCGGGTTCGGGCTGGCGTACGTGTTCCAGGGGCCGCGGGCGCGGATGGTGAAGGAGGCCGCTGTCGGGGAGGAACGGGAGCTGGTGAAACCGGGCGCGTGAAGCGGCGGCGCGGTCACTCGCCGGGCAGTTCCCTTCTGGAGCCGGGGGAGCCGGGCTGCAGGTATCGCCGGGTCAGCTCGGCGATGTCCTGACGGCTCTCGCGCTTGCGGGCCCGGCTGATGCCGCCCGCGTCGGGCGCGTACGGGTACGTGCCGAACCAGAGGTTCCCGTCGCGGTCCTGCATGATCGCCCGCACCAGGTTCTCCACCAGGCCGTTGTCGCGGGTGAACGACTCCCACGCCGTGCCGTCGAAGCGGCTGACGCCCCCTTCGGTGCCGAACCACATCTTGTCGTCCCGGTCGATGAACATCGCGTAGACCCGGTCGTCCACCAGACCGTCCATCATGGTCATCCGGTGCCAACTCCGGCCGTCGTAGACCGAGATGCCGCCGAGCGTGCCGAACCACATCCGGCCCTCGGGGTCCTCGAACATCGAGTACACGCAGTCGTTGATCAGCCCGTCCCGGCGCGTGAACCGCTGCCACGACCGGCCGTCCCAGCGGCCGACGCCGGCGCCGCGTCCGTGCTCGTAGGTCCCCACCCAGATGTGACCGCGCGAGTCCTCGAACACCTTCAGGATCTCCAGGCTCGGCAGGCCGTCCTTCTTGGAGACGGAATGCCAGCTCCGCCCGTCGAACCGGTGCAGACCGCCGCCCGAACTGGTCGCCCGCCAGCACCCCACCCACAGGTTCTGCGCGCGGTCGAAGCGGATGTTCAGGATGCTCTTGCCGGTCAGTCCCGCCTTGACGAACCTGCCGCTCTCGGCGTCGAGGCGGTTCAGCCCGGCGTTCGTCCCCGCCCAGATCGTCCCCTGTGCGTCCTGGCCGAGGCAGGTCACTGCGTCGCTGGCCAGCCCGTGCCGACGGTCGTAGACCCGCCAGGTGCCGTGCTCGTAGAGGGCGAGACCGCCGCCCCAGGTGCCGGCCCAGATGCGTCCGGCGGAGTCCTGGAAGAGGTCGTAGATCCAGTTGTGCGGCAGTCCGTTGGCCGTGGTGAAGGAGTCCCATTCCAGGGTCTCGGCCTGCTCGTCCTCCTTGAGGAACTCCCTCATCAGGTCGCGTACGTCGCTACGGGCCGTCGGCCCGCGGGACGACCAGCGGCGCAGTGATTTGTCATTCATCGGGGGTACCGTCCGATCCGTCGCGTGCGCTGTCGAGGAGTGCTTCCAGCCGGCGGCGGAGCTCCAGCACGTGCTCGGCCTCCTCGTCGATGGCCCGCCGGATCTGCTCGTTGCGCTGCCGCATCCGCAGCCGGGTCTCCTCCGGGTTGTGGACCTCGGCGTCGGTGACGTGCCGCCGGACGGCCCGCAGCCGCTCCTCCAGCCGCCGCGCCGCCGCCCGGTACTCGCCCAGCCGGGCCGCGGCCTCCTCCTGGAGCACGGTCCGCCCGGCGTCGTCCTCCACGCCGATCTCGCCCCGGTACTGGATGACGAGGGCCTCCATGACGACGTAGTCCTTGGCCTTGTACGCGGAGTACGCCACGTCGAAGACCGCGAAGGACGCGTCCGAGGTGTCGGCGTGGACCGAGGGCAGGACGATGCGCTTGAAGTCCCGGACGATGCGTTTGCGCGCGGCGTCGTCCAGTCCGTCGTCGCCGTCGCCCGCACCCGGCTCGTCCTCGGCGTCGGGGACGGCACCATGCCGGGCCGCCTCCGCCGCGTCGTCCGGCTCCGCGGTGAGCACGGCGTGGACGTCGTCCTCGATCTCCTGGGCGCTCTCGTAGCCGTCCCGCTCGATCCGCGTACGGATCCGGTCGAGCTCCGCCTCCAGACGCCTGCGCTGCCCGATGATGTCGTGCAGCTGTTGCGCGGCGTGCAGCACCTGCGCGCTGAACGTGTCCTCGAACTCCCGCATCCGGCCGGACAGTTCGATGTATGTGGCGAGCGCGCGCACGACCTGCTCCCGCACTTCGTTGGTTGCCTGGATCAGAGCCGCGGTGGTCTCAAACCGGGGGACGAGTCTGCTCACGCCCTAACTCAACCGGTCTCCGGTCGGGACCCCTCCCGAAAGCTCGAACCACACGGTCTTCCCACCGTCCGCCCGCCGATCCACGCCCCACTTGTCGACCACCGCATCGAGCAGCACCAGCCCACGCCCGCCCTCCGCCTCCGGCGGCAACTCGCTCCGCACAGACGGCAGTCGGGAGCACCCGTCGGACACCTCCACCCGCACTCCGGCCCCCGCCTGCCGCAGCACCACCAGCTGGCATCGCCGGTCCGGAACATGCCGTACGACATTGGCGACCAGCTCGGTCACGGCCAGTTCGGCCGCGTCCGACAGCTCCGCCATCTCCCACTCGTGCAGCAACGAGCGGACGATACGGCGGATATGGCGAGCCGAGTGTGCGCCGACGGTGAGGCGCATGGCGTACTGGATTGGTTCGTTCACACTACGAGGTTGGCCTGGCGCAACTACTCTGGGCTACCGAACGGATACAACTAGCTCTGCAGTGGGGGCTGTTAGTGACGCACATCAATGTCCTGGATCCCGGGGCCTCACCGCTCGACTACTACGGCTTCGAGCTGCGCCGCCACCGGGAGGTCGCCGGTCTGACGCAGAAGCAGCTCGGGGACATCCTCAACTACACCGGTTCGATGGTCGGCCAGATCGAGACGGCCCGGAAGCTCCCGACGCCGGAGTTCAGCCAGCGGGCGGATGCGGCGCTGGAGACGGGCGGGTTGCTGTACCGGCTGGTCGATCTGGTGCTGCGGAGTCAACTGCCGGCCTGGTTTCAGCAGGTGGCGGAACTGGAGGCGCGGGCGATCGAGATCTGCTCCTTCCAGGACCACATGGTTCTCGGTCTGCTTCAGACCAAGGCTTACGCACGTGCCGTGCTCGGCGCCCTGGACGAGAGCAACCTGGAAGATCGCACCGCTGTACGGCTGGCCCGTCAGCGCCTCTTCGAGAAGTCGGACCCGCCGGTCTTCTGGGCGATCCTCAGTGAGGCGGCCCTATACCAGGGGATCGGCGGCTCCGAGACGATGAGGGGCCAACTAGCCCAACTGTTGTCCTTCGAGAACAACCCTCGGATCAACATCCAGGTGCTGCCGTTCTCGGCGGGGGCGCACGCGGGGTTGACAGGCTCGTTCGACCTCTATCGCTTCGCGAGCGACCCGACCATTGTCTATACCGAGGGGTACGGCAGCGGACATCCGACCGCCAATCCGGACACCGTCAAGGACTGCTCGCTCCGTTACGATCATCTTCAAGCCGCCGCGCTCTCCCTCAGGGATTCGGCGGACCTGATCCGGTGCGTAATGGAGGAACGCTATGGCGAGCAATGCGATTCCGGCAGGGGTCCAGTGGCGTAAGTCCAGCTACAGCAGTGACCAGGGGGGCCAGTGCGTCGAGTGCTCGCCTCTGGGGCCCTTGGCCTGGCGCAAGTCCACACACAGCAGTGACCAAGGCGGCGAGTGCGTAGAGATCGCCGAAGCCCCCACCTGCGTAGCCATCCGCGACTCCAAGAACCCGGCGGGACCGATGCTCACCCTCGATCCCGCCGCGTTCACGACCTTCATCTCCTGGACGTCCGGAGCACTGATCAGGAGCCGATGATGCTGCGTGCCTTGGCAACGCGCTCTCGGGTGCGGGTGACGTCGGCCTCGGTGTAGACGGTGTTGTGACGCACCAGCTCCTGGTAGGTGCGCACAGCTGATTCACCGATCTGTTCGACCACTTCGCGGACATCGGTGATCCCGTCGAGTGCACCGCCACCGATGTCCACCCGTAGGGCCTGAGACCCGAACTCCCGCACCAAGCCTGCACTGAGCAGGACGTAGCGGGATCGGGCGTCGGCGTTCAGGGCAATCCGTTCCTTGGCCAGGGGGTCCGTGAGGCAGGAGTACACGGCGGTGGGACGAGCGTTCGTGGGGTCCAGCCGGCCGTACACCTGGCAGGCCTGGAGCGCGCACAGCCAGGCCATCGAGACTTCGCCGGTCTTCACGCGGAGCTCAGCCAGGTTGTAGTAGACGGAGCCCAATACCGCTTGGTCCTGGTCGCTTTCTCCCGCCTGGGCGACCTTGACCGCATGGTGGCTGGCCTTCCCATAGTGGTGCAGGGCAAGGTCCCACTGGCCGCGAGCGATCGCGTCGTCGCCGAGTCGGATGGCGCCGGTGACCGTCCGTCGTTCACCATTAAGCGATCGCCAGCGCATCGAGCCCCCTCCCCCGCATCGGTGTTGCGGCGAGGCTGCCAAGCAGGATGAGGGGCATCTGTGCATGCACCGCTCTACAGCTGGTCATTTGCCTTCCCTGAGGTAGTTGTGGTCCAGATGCTCACCTTCGGTGCCCGGTCCGGCGGTAGCGCGACAGTAGCGGTACCCCTGGGTGGCAGGTCGGGGTCGTCGGCAGCGCGAGTGTGGTGAATGTGGGTCCCAGCCGCTGCGACGGCCGGCGCCGGTGGTCTGTGCGAGTCATCGGAAGACATCTCGCGGACGATACCGACGCCGGCCCGGGACCGGTCCCAAGTCGCATCCGTCGCTTCGAGCGAGGTTCAGAAACAGCTTTTATGACCCCTGCGTCGCGACGTCGAAGACGTGCATCACCCCCCGATCGCTGCCCTCCGGCAGGAGAACCGCGTCCACGACCTTCCCGGGGGCGAGCGCAGCCGGACTCGTCGCGAACACGCGGAACGTGCCGTCGGTGCTCGGTCCGGCCGTGTTGTTGCGGCCCGTCACGGTGACGAGCGCCGTGTTGCCTGCCGACGCGGGCGCGGCCCAGTCGCCGAGTTCGAGGGGGACCCGCTGAGTCGAGCCGTCCGTGTAGACCACCGTCGCCGTTCCCGCCGCAGGGCCGTTCGTCGCCAGGCCGAGGAAGGAGACGCTGTCGGCCCGTGCGTTCGGCAGGTCGATGCGCTGGCCGTGCGGGATCCAGTTGTCCGGCGTGCCCGGCGCGGTGTCGGGCCAGGTGAACGTGATCCCCGTACCGGCGAGCGGGAGCCGGGCGCCGGGAGACGCACCGGCCGCCGCGAGGCTCTCGCGGGAGAGGGACCAGTCGCTGAGGTCGAGTGAGCCGAGGTCGCCCCGCCCGTCGGGGGTCGTACCGGCGTTGTTGCGCGCGTCGGTGCCGTCGGCGTAGGAGGGCGGCACGTCGCCGGCACCGGTGCCCCATGTCCCCGGAGTGGCCGCCATCGAGAAGTCGAGCGTGCCCCCGGAGCGCACGAACCCCGCATCGATCCAAGTCGCGCTCTGCGCCGCCCGGTTGACGCGCAGCCCGGTGGTGTACCGCTTCCCGTCCTCGACGCCCTTGGCCCTGATCCTGATGTCCCGGCGGTCCACGCCCACGGGATCGATGGTGATCCTCTCGAACATCGGCGCGCTGACGACGAGGTCACCGGTGCCGTAGATCGTCGGGGACACACCGAGGTGGGCGAAGACGTACCACGCGCTCAGCGAACCCTGGTCGTCGTTGCCCGGCAGGCCGGACGGCGAGGTGTCGTACAGCTCCTCAACCGCTCGGTACAGCACGTCCGTTGTCTTCTCGGGTGCCCGCAGCCAGTTGTAGACCCAGGGGGTGCTGAACGCCGGCTGGTTGGAGAGGTAGTTCCCGGTCTGGGTGTACGCGCCCGCGTCCAGCTGCTCCATCAGGACGTCGAGCGCCGCCGTCGACGCCTCGATCCCGCCGCGCTTCTCGATGAGCGCCGCGAGATTGTGCGGGACGAGCCAGCCGTACTGGTAGCCGGTGGACTGGTTGAACTGGCCGCGCCCCGCGCCGTCCTCACGTACCCGCAGGTCGAAGTTCCGGTCGAAGCCGGTGCGTTCGCGCGGGCGGATGTGCCGGGTCTGCGGATCGAAGACGTTCATCCAGTTCTGGGCACGCGCCATGAAGACGTCGTACGACCGCTTGTCGCCGAGCCGCTGGGCCAGCTGGGCGATCGCGAAGTCGTCGATGGAGTACTCCAGGACCCGTGAGGTCGCGAAGTCACCCTTGCGGTTCTCGATCATCCCGGTGGCGAGGTACTGGTAGCCGTCCGTGCGGGTCGTCCGCGTCGCCGGGAGCCGCTGCGTGGAGACCATGGACTTCAGCGCGGCCTCGCGGTCGTAGTCGGTCGCCCCCATGTCGTCGAGGGTCGACACGATCACCTGGAGGTTGTCCCCCTGCATACGGGCCGCTCCAGGCGCCCAGGAGCCCGTCTGCCGGGTGAGCTGCACGATCGACTGGTTGATGTCGCTCGCGACCTTCGGGAACGTGAGCCCGATGAGCTGCGCCTGGCTGCGGTACATGTCCCAGCCGGAGCCCGCGAAGTTCTTGTAGAAGTGACGGCCGCGCTCGACGGTGTGGACCTTGTTGTCGTAGCCGAGGTACTCGCCGTTCACGTCGTCGCGGATGTTCGGGTGCAGGAAGGCGTGGTAGAGGGCCGTGTAGAACGTCGTACGCCGCTCGTCGGTGCCGCCGTCGACGTCGATCGTGCCGAGCGCGTCCTTCCACAGGCGTGCCGCCCGGTCCCGGACCGTGCCGAAGCCCGCCCTGCCGACTTCCCGGTCACGGTTCTCGGCGGCGTTCTCGACGCTGACGTAGCTGAGGCCGGTCTTCGAGGTCACCTTGGCGCCGTCGGCGAAGGTGATCCAGGCGCCGGTGTCGTGCCGGTAGTCGACGCCCACGTCGTCCGTGCTCTTCAGGACGTGCGTCGCGCCGGCGGTCATCGCGCCGTCCTTCCAGACGCCGTACGACGCGAAGTCCCTGTCGTACGTGGTCGAGAAGTACGCCTTGTAGTAGTTGCCGTTGTCGCACACGTCGACGCCGTACGTCCATCCGCTCACGGTGCGGGTCTCGGGGTCGATCGTCACCTCGCTGCCGAAGGTGCGGTTGTTCGGCCCCGACACGTCGAGGAGGAGCGTCGAATCGCCGCTCCTGGGGAAGTCGAAGGTGCTCACGGACGTGCGCGCGCTCGCCGTGAGTCCGGCGGTGACGCCGTTGTCCAGGTCGACCGAGTAGTAGCCGGGTTCGGCGGTCTCGTTCGCGTGGTCGAAGCCGAGGTAGTAGTCCTTGATGTTCGTCGAGGGATCGACCGGCAGGACATCGTTGTCGAGGTTTCCGGCGAAGGGGATCACCGGGAACTCGTAGCCGCCGTAGCGGCCCGTGCAGCCGGAGCCCGAGTACCGCGTCATGCCGAATCCGCGGATGAGGTCGGCCGTGTATTCGTACCCGCCCTTCTCACCGACGAGCGCCGGGCCCGGCTTGTACGTGGTCGGGCTCGACTGCACCATCCCGAACGGCACCGCGGCGCCCGGGTAGGTGTTGCCGTACGCGTCGTTGCTCTTGTTCTGGGTCGTGTCCATCTCGGTGCCGATGAACTGGTCGACGGCCTCGAAGGGCGCGAGCTCCGAGGCCGCGGCGGTCGGGGCGGCGACGAGCGACGTCGACAGCAGTGCGGCCAGGGAGCAGGCCGCGCGCACGGGCAGGCGCCACGTGCGCGCGGATTTCCGGAAGGGCATGCGCGTTCCCTTTCACGCGGGGATCGGAATCGCGCAAGTATCCGGCCCGAAGGCGTTGTTCGTCCGACGTCCGGTTGACCCGCAGGTCAACGACCGGTGGCTACAGCCGCTGAATGATCGTGCCGGTGGACAGCGCGCCACCCGCGCACATGGTGATGAGGGCGAACTCCTTGTCCGCGCGCTCCAGTTCATGCAGGGCGGTGGTGATCAGGCGGGCCCCTGTCGCGCCCACCGGATGCCCAAGGGCAATGGCGCCACCGTTGACGTTGACCTTCGCCAGGTCCTGCTCGAAGACCTGGGTCCAGCTCAGCACCACGGAGGCGAAGGCCTCGTTGATCTCGACGATGTCGATGTCCTTCAACGTCATGCCCGCCTTGCCCAGCACGGCACGCGTCGCGTCGATCGGCCCGTCGAGGTGGAAGTGCGGGTCGGCGCCGACGAGGGCCTGGGCGACGATCCGGGCCCGGGGGCGGAGTTTCAACGCTCGTGCCATCCGCTTCGACGCCCACATGATCGCGGCCGACCCGTCGGAGATCTGCGACGAGTTGCCCGCCGTATGGATGGCTGTCGGCATGACCGGCTTCAAGCCGGCCAGCGCCTCCATGGACGTGTCGCGCAGGCCTTCGTCCTTGTCCACGAGCCGCCACATGCCCTGTCCGGCGCGCTGCTCGTCCTCGGTGGTCGGCACCTGGACGGCGAAGGTCTCGCGCTTGAACCGTTCCTCGGCCCAGGCGCCCGCGGCCCGTTCCTGGGAGATGAGTCCGAGGGAGTCGACGTTCTCGCGGGTCAGCCCACGATGGCGCGCGATCCGTTCCGCCGCCTCGAACTGGTTGGGCAGGTCGACGTTCCACTCGTCGGGGAACGGCTTCCCGGGCCCGTGCTTGGATCCCGACCCCAGCGGCACGCGCGACATGGCTTCGACGCCGCAGCTGATGCCGACATCGATGACGCCCGCGGCGATCATGTTGGCCACCATGTGGGAGGCCTGCTGGGAGGAGCCGCACTGGCAGTCGACGGTCGTGGCGGCCGTCTCGTACGGCAGGCCCATGGTCAGCCACGCGGTGCGCGCGGGGTTCATGGACTGCTCGCCGGCGTGGGTGACGGTGCCGCCGACGATCTGCTCGACGCAGTCGGCGGGGATGCCGGTGCGGCCGAGGAGTTCACGGTAGGTCTCGCCCAGGAGATAGGCGGGGTGGAGGTTGGCGAGCGCGCCGCCGCGCTTGCCGATGGGGGTGCGTACGGCTTCGACGATCACGGGTTCCGCGGCCATGGGGGTGGTCCTTCCTCGGGTGACCCGCGCGGCGCGGGGGCGTCCCGGCCCAGCCCGCCACGCAGAACTAGTACGCGTTCTAGTTCTGTCAGCAGTTTGCTGACACGCCGTCCATTGCCGCAAGGGTCGTGCAGCCTCCGAAGTTGCGATCTGCACGAGTTCTGCACGCAATTGGGGGCGCCGTACCCCTTGCTACTTGTAGAACCCGTTACTACCTTCACGGCGATTCCCCATTACTGATGGACCGTCAGATGGCCGGAGCCGCCGATGTCCTGTCCAGCGCTTCCCGACGGGTTCGACTTCACCGACCCCGATCTGCTGCAACACCGAGTCCCGCTGCCGGAGTTCGCCGAGCTGCGCCGTGCCGAACCGGTCCGCTGGATCCCCCAGGCGTCCAACCTGGCGGGTTTCCAGGACGAGGGGTACTGGGCCGTCACCCGGCACGCGGATGTCAAGTACGTCTCCACGCACCCCGAGCTCTACTCCTCCACCCTCAACACCGCGATCATCCGCTTCAACGAGCACATCGAGCGGGACGCGATCGACGCCCAGCGCCTGATCCTGCTCAACATGGATCCGCCGGAGCACACCCGGGTCCGCCAGATCGTCCAGCGGGTCTTCACACCGCGCGCCATACGGGCGTTGGAGGACCGGCTGAGGGCGAGGGCGGGCTCCATCGTGGCGGAGGCCCGCGCCCACCCCGGCCCCTTCGACTTCGTCACCTCCGTCGCCTGCGAACTGCCCCTCCAGGCCATCGCCGAGCTGATCGGCATCCCGCAGGACGACCGGGCCAAGATCTTCGACTGGTCCAACAAGATGATCTCGTACGACGATCCGGAGTACGCGATCACCGAGGAGGTCGGCCAGGAGTCGGCCACCGAGCTCATCGCCTACGCGATGAACATGGCCGCCGACCGCAAGCAGTGTCCCGCGAAGGACATCGTGACGACCCTGGTGTCGGCCGAGGACGAAGGCAACCTCAACTCGGACGAGTTCGGGTTCTTCGTGCTGATGCTGGCCGTGGCGGGCAACGAGACCACACGCAACGCCATCACCCACGGCATGCACGCCTTCCTCACGAACCCCGAGCAGTGGGAGCTGTACAAGGCGGAGCGTCCCGCGACGGCCGCCGAGGAGATCGTCCGCTGGGCGACCCCGGTCAACTCCTTCCAGCGCACGGCCACCCAGGACACGGAGCTGGGGGGCAAGCAGATCAAGAAGGGCGACCGCGTAGGCCTCTTCTACGCCGCCGCCAACCACGACCCCGAGGTGTTCGACAATCCCGACACCTTCGACATCACCCGCGACCCGAACCCGCACCTCGGCTTCGGCGGGGGAGGCCCGCACTACTGCCTCGGCAAGTCCCTGGCCGTCCTGGAGATCGACCTGATCTTCAACGCGATCGCCGACGCGATGCCGGATCTACGGCTGGTGGGTGACCCGCGGCGGCTGCGCTCGGCGTGGATCAACGGCGTGAAGGAACTCCAGGTGAGCCTGGCCTGACGCTCGGGCCGGCGGCTGCTCCCGGCGCGCCGCCGGCCCGTCCCGAGGGAGGCAGGAGCATCCCCCTACGCCCCGTTCCTGCCTCCCCCGCGACAGCGACATCTCACAGGACGTAGCGAGGGCATGACTCGCGGAGATTTGGCAACTCGGTGACCCACCCTTTGCCAGCCCGTGACCGAAAGCGCCGGAACATGACCGCAACCTCAACCACTGCTGCGCCCACAGCGGAGCCCCTCGCCTCCCCGGTCAATTCCCACAATGAGTGGGACCCGCTGGAGGAGGTCGTCGTCGGACGTGTCGACGGCGCCACCATCCCCTCCGGCCACCCGGTCGTGACCTGCAACATCCCGGGGTGGGCGGCACGGATGCAGGGGATCGCCGCCGGCCTGCGGTATCCGCGAAGGTTGATCGAGCCGGCCCAGCAGGAACTCGATCAGTTCGTCGAGCTGCTGCGCTCCCTCGGCATCACGGTCACCCGCCCCGACCCGGTCGACCAGCGGCGGCGCTTCGGCACCCCCGACTGGTCGTCGTACGGCTTCTGCACCAGCTGCCCGCGCGACAGCATGCTCGTGATCGGCGACGAGATCATCGAGACGCCAATGGCCTGGCCGTGCCGGTATTTCGAGACCCACCCCTACCGCACGCTCCTGAAGGACTACTTCCGGCGCGGCGCGCGCTGGACGGCGGCCCCGAAGCCGCAGCTCACCGACGACCTCTTCGACCCGGACTTCCGCGTCCCGAGGCCCGGCGAGCCGATGCGCTACATCCTCACCGAGTTTGAACCGGTCTTCGACGCGGCCGACTTCGTACGCGCGGGACGGGACATCTTCGTCACCCGGAGCAACGTCACCAACCGCATGGGCATCGAGTGGCTGCGCCGCCATCTCGGCCCCGGCTACCGCATCCACGAGATCGAGAGCCGCTGCCGCACGCCGATGCACATCGACACGACCTTCCTCCCGCTGGCGCCGGGAAAGGTCCTGGTCAACCCCGAGTACATCGACGTGGACCACCTCCCCGACGTCCTGAAGTCCTGGGACGTCCTCATCGCCCCCGAGCCGGACCCGATCGACGAGCGCCTGCTCAAGGTCACCTCGATGTGCGGCAAGTGGCTCAGCATGAACGTCCTCGTGCTCGACGGCACCCGCGTGATCGCGGAACGCCACCACACCAGGATGCTGCGCGCCCTCGAATCCTGGGGCTTCGAGCCGGTCCCGTCCGACCTGATGCACTACGCCCCGTTCGGCGGCTCGTTCCACTGCGCCACCCTCGACATCCGCCGCCGCGGCACGCTGGAGTCCTACGAGTGAGGAAAAGCGGGTACGGCGAAGGCGGCGGCCCCGGGGATCGGGGGGCCGCCGCCTTCGCCTGCTGTGGGGGCCGGGATCAGTACCAGCCGTTGGCCTGCCAGAAGTTCCAGGCGCCGACCGGGCTGCCGTAGCGGTCGTTCATGTAGTCGAGGCCCCACTCGATCTGGGTCTTGGCGTTGGTCTTCCAATCGGAGCCGGCCGAGGCCATCTTCGAGCCCGGCAGGGCCTGGACCAGGCCGTAGGCGCCGGAGGAGGCGTTCATCGCGTCGACGTCCCAGCCGCTCTCGTGCTCGACGATCTTGCTGAAGGCGTTGTACTGAGCGGTGCTCGGGATCATCTGCTTCGCGATCGCCTTCGCCTGGGCGGCGGAGGAAGCGGGCGCCGCGTGCGCCGGGGCCGCGGTCAGGACCAGGCCGGTGGCGGCAGCGGCCACGGCGGCGGTCGTGAGGGCCTTCTTCGGGGACGCGATGCGGCGAGCGATGCGGGAGACAGACACGGAGAACCTTTTTCTTCGGGGACAGTGCGCCGCGGACATGCCGGTGCCGCACGGAGGCGGGGGGAGCATGCGTCGGCGCCGCGGCCCTGAGGGGCACGTCGGCGCCGTGCGACGTCATCCAGAAGAACAGGCCGGGAGGGGGTCCGCAATGACCCCTTTTACTAGTTGTGGTCGCATCTGGGGTGATCGTGGTCCGTGTGACGTGGCTCTCTATGTGCAGGTCAGAGGGTGGAATGGCGTGGGCATGGCATCCGATTTGTCCGACTAAGCGGGATCGTAGGTGATCTGAGTCATGTGGGGTGGTTCACCGCCTCGCTGACAGACGGTCCACGCCTTCTCACCCTGGGGGTACCTCCCAGGCCCTTAAGGCACTGGGGGAGGGAGCGTCGAATGTGACCGGCGCCTCGAAAGCCGCCCGCCGCGTGGCCCGGCGCAGCGCCCTGAGGATCACCGGGCCGAGCGTGACGGTGAGAACGACCGTGACGAGCGCACGGCCCAGGTCCCAGCCGAGCGACGTGGCCACGCAGTACGCGATGAAGCGGGCCAGGTTCGCGGGGACGGCCGCGTCCGGGTCGAAGGCGATGTTCGAGGCGAGCGCACCCATGAAGGGCCAGCCCGCCAGGTTCATCACCGTGCCGTAGGCGAAGGCCGCCAGGAATCCGTACGCGGCGAGGAGGACGATTTCGCTACGGCCCCGCAGACGCCCGGCGCCCGGCAGCAGCCCCGCGCCCATCGTGAACCAGCCCATCGCCAGCATCTGGAACGGCATCCACGGGCCCACCCCACCCGTGAGCAGCGCCGACGCGAACATGGTCACCGAGCCGAGGACGAAGCCGAAGCCGGGGCCGAGGACGCGGCCGCTCAGCACCATGAGGAAGAACATCGGCTCGAGGCCCGCCGTCCCGGCGCCGAGGGGCCGGAGAGCCGCCCCGGTCGCGGCGAGCACACCGAGCATCGCCACCGCCTTCGGGCCGAGCCCCGACTCGGAGATCGTCGCCGCCACGACCGCGACGAGGAGCACCAGCAGGCCCGCGAACAGCCAGGGGGCGTCCTGGGCGTGGGCACTGACCTGGGAAGTGGGCGGCGCGAGGAAGGGCCAGCCGAACGCGATCACTCCCACCGCGCTGACGAGGGCGAGGGCGGTGAGGGAGCGGGGGCCGAGGGGGACCACTCGTGCACTCATGCCAGGACTCATGCCAGGGCCTCCCTCACCTGCGTGACCGTGAGCCACCGCTGCGGGGCCAGGATCTTCGTGACCTGCGGGGCGAAGGAGGGGGACGACACGACGACGTCGGCTGTCGGACCGTCGGCGATCACCTCGCCCTCTGCCAGGAGGACCACCCGGTGCGCGAGTTCGGCGGCGAGTTCCACGTCGTGGGTGGCGAGGATGATCGCGTGGCCCTTCGCGGCCAGGTCGCGCAGGAGCGTGACCAGGCGGGCCTTCGCCGCGTAGTCGAGGCCGCGGGTCGGCTCGTCGAGGAGCAGGAGGTGCGGGCGGGCGGTGAGGACGACCGCCAGCGCGAGCGTGAGGCGCTGGCCCTCGGACAGGTCGCGCGGGTGCGTGTCGTCCGGGATGCCGGGGAGGAGTTCGGAGACGAGGGTGCGGCAGGTTCCCGGCTCTGCGCTTGCGTCGGCGTCTGCGGCTGTGCACTCGCCGGCGACTGTGTCGGCGTAGAGGAGGTCTCGGGGTTCCTGGGGGACCAGGCCGACGTCTCCGCCGGTGGTGACGGTTCCCTCCGTGGGTTTTACGAGGCCGACCAGGGTGTTGAGGAGGGTGGATTTTCCGGCGCCGTTGCGGCCCATGAGGGCGATGGTTTCGCCGGGGGTGACGGTGAGGGTGATGTGGTGGAGGGCGTGGGTGTGGTCGCGGGTTACGGAGAGGGCGCGGACGTCGGCTGCGTGAGGGGATTGGGGGGTGGGGGTGCGTTTGCGGTGGAACCAGCGGTGGGGGGTGGGGGCGCCCACGGGGGTGGGGGGTGTGGGTTGTTGGCGGGTGCGGGTTGTGTGTGGCTGGTCGCGCAGTTCCCCGCGCCCCTTTGGGGCGATGCTGTCCCGTTCTTCAAGTTGTTGCCGTAGGTCCGCCGCCCGTCGGCGTGCGTCTCGGACCGTCAGGGGGAGTGGGGACCAACCTGCCAGTCGGCCCAGGCTTACCACCGGCGGGTACACCGGCGACACGGCCATCACCTCTGCCGGGGTGCCCAGGATCGGGGTCGTGCCCGGGGAGGGGAAGAGGGCGATCTGGTCGGCGTACTGGACGACGCGCTCCAGGCGGTGTTCGGCCATGAGGACTGTGGTGCCTAGGTCGTGGACCAGGCGTTGCAGGACTGCGAGGACCTCTTCGGCGGCTGCTGGGTCGAGGGCGGAGGTCGGTTCGTCGAGGACGAGGACCTTGGGGTGGGGGGTGAGGACCGAGCCGATGGCTACGCGTTGTTGCTGGCCGCCGGAGAGGGTGGAGATCGGGCGGTTGCGAAGGTCGGCCAGGCCCAGGAGGTCCAGGGTTTCTTCGACTCGGCGGCGCATCACGTCCGGGGGCAGGCCCAACGACTCCATGCCGTAGGCGAGTTCGTCCTCGACGATGTCCGTCACGAAGTGGGAGAGGGGATCCTGGCCCACCGTGCCGACCACGTCGGCGAGTTCGCGTGGCTTGTGGGTGCGGGTGTCGCGGCCGGCCACCGTGACCCTGCCGTGGAGGGTGCCGCCGGTGAAGTGCGGGACGAGGCCGCTGACCGTGCCGAGGACGGTCGACTTGCCGACGCCTGACGGGCCGACGAGCAGGACCAGTTCCCCCTCGGGGACCTCGAAGTCGACGCCGGTGATGGTGGGTTCGGCCGCTCCGTCGTACGTCACGGAGACATCGTCGAAGCGGATCATGGACGTTCCTTCGGGGTGGGGACCAGGAAAGCGGGGAGCAGGGCGAGGAGTACGGCCCCCGCTGGCCAGAGGGGGAGGGTGGGGGCGACCAGGGGGACGAGGCCGGGGTGGAGTGCGGCCGGGTCGTTGGACGCGGCGACGGTGAGGGCCGCGGCCACGGCCGCGCCGGACGCGGTGACCAGCCAGGCGTGCGCGCCCCATGGATCCGGGCGGTAGCGGGTGCGCGGGGAGCGGCGGCCGCCGAGGTGGAGTCCGGCGAGGGCCGCGGCGACTCCGGCGAGCAGCACCGGGAGTCCGTACGTGCCGCCTTCGGCGGTGAGTAGTCCGTACGTTCCCGCGCAGACGCCGAGCAGGCCGCCGAGGGTGAGGGCGGTGGTCGTACGGCGGACGGCGGGCGGGACGTCGGCGGTACGGCCGTAGCCGCGGGCGTCCATCGCGGCGGCGAGGGCGACGGAGCGTTCCAACGCGCCCTCCAGGACCGGGAGTCCGACGGTGGCGAGGCCCCGTATGCCCTTGTCGGGGCGGCCACGCAGGCGGCGGGCGGCTCGGCGGCGCTGGACGTCGGCGATGAGGTTCGGCGCGAAGGTGAGGGCTACGACCACTGCGACGCCCATCTCGTACAGCGCGCCGGGGAGGGACTTGAGGAGGCGGGACGGGTTGGCGAGGGCGTTCGCCGCGCCTACGCAGATGAGGAGGGTGGCGAGGCGTAGGCCGTCGTAGAGGGCGGCGAGCAGGGATTCGGCGGTGACCCGGCCGCCCAGGCGGATGCCCTGTGCCCAGTCCGGGAGGGGGACTTCGGGGAGGGTGACGAGGGTGTGCGTGCCGGGGATGGGGGAGCCGAGGACGATCGCGAAGAGGAGGCGGATGGCTATGACGGCGAGGGCGAGTTTGACGAACGCGGTGTAGGAGCGGGCGGTGGGGGTGTTGGCGCGGCAGGTGGCTACGACGTAGGCGGATGCGGCGATGAGGAGGGTGAGGAGGAGGGGGTTGGTGGTGCGGGTGGCGGCGGTGCCGAGGGAGAGGGACCAGAGCCACCAGGCGCCGGGGTGGAGCTGGGGGCGGGGGCGGGGGCGGTGCTGGGCGGGGGTGGGTTCGCTTACCGGCGCTGGCCGGGTGCCGCCTGCGCCCACCCGTGCCGCCCCAGCGGCACGACTGCCCGCAGGCTCTGCAGACTGGTGACTAGCCATTCCTGCGCCGCCTTGCTTGCCACACCGCCGCCGCGCCCAGCAGAGCCACCACCCCCGCGCCCGCGAGCAGGCCCACCGACGGGCCGCCGTCGTTCTCCTTGCCCTCTGTCTCTGTCGGCTTCGAGGCGTTGTCGTTGCTGTCGTTCTCCTTCGTCACCGGCTCCCCGCACCCCGTCTTCGGGTAGCCCGCGATGGCGCAGAGGAGGGCGTTGGTGTTGTAGCGGAGGGGTTTGGCGACCGTGGCGAGGGCCTCGGCGGAGGTTGCGTCCGGGGAGACCGACGCGCAAGCCGTACGGGGCCGCGGTGGGGTTTGTCCCTCGGGTGCGTCCGTCGTCGTGCCGAAGTCGAGGACCAGGGCGATCCGCTTCTTGCCGTCCTTCGGTGGGGTGTTGGCGCAGATCGAGGCGAAGTCGGCCGTGCTACGGGGCTTGGTCGCGTCTGCCGAGTCCTCGCTGACCGCGAAGCGGAAGCCCTGGACGTCGCCGTCGGAGGGGACTGCGGTGGACGGGCCCTGCGTGGCGTATGTCCACGTGTTTGCGTCCCGGTCCCAGAACGACCAGTAGCGGTAGCCGACGGCTTGCGCCTGCCCGGTGCCGAGCGCCAGGACGAGCGACGTCAGCAGCAGGGCCGCGGCACGGCGGAGCCTCACGGCTGCTGCCTCTTCTTGCGGCCGCTGAGCAGGAAGCCGATGCCGATACCGGCGACGAGGCCGACGCCGACGATCCACCAGACGTTGGTGGAGGAGTCGTCGTCGCTCTTCTCGGCGGGCGCGGCGGCCTGCTTGGTGGTCTGCGGGGCGGGGCCCGTCGCGTTGAGCTGCTTGACCAGGTCCGTGCCGCCGAAGTCGCGGGGGTCGGCGCCGGTGGCGTGGGCGGCGAGGATCAGCTGGGCGTAGGCGGCGGGGCCGTTCTGCTCGGCCCAGGTCGCGGAGTTCTGCTCGAGCCAGGTCAGCGGCTTCTGTGCGGTCTTCGGTCCGCCCGTCACGGCTAGGGCGACGACCGCGTCCGCGGTGTTGCCGTAGTCGGGCTGGTCCTTGGCTCCGGCGAGCGCGGACTTCAGGTGGCCGTCCCTGGCTACGGTCTCGGCCAGGTAGGACGCGCCGTTGGCGGCGGCCCGGTCCGGGGTGGGCCGGGTGGCGTCGGCGCAGGCGAGGTCCGTGTCGGCGGCGGTCTTCGCCGACTCCATGCTCATGCCCTTCATGGCGAGCACGGCCGCGGCCGTCGCGTCCGCGTTGGCAGTCAGCTTGCCCTTCTTGTCCGGCTGGTAGGCGAAGGCGCCGCCGTCGGTGCAGGGCAGGGCCAGTTCGCGGAGGGCGTCGTAGGGGGACTTGCCGTCGGTCGCCGCGGTCTCGGGGTCCTGGCCGATGGCGCTGAGGGCGCCGATGACGACGGAGGTCGAGTTGGCGTCGCTGGGTCCGCCGGGGGCGTAGCCCCAGCCGCCGTCCTTGTTCTGCACGGACTTCAGCCACTGTGCCGCCTTCATGGCGACGTCCATGTGGTCGCCGTCGCCGGCCAGGGACAGGGCCTGGGCCGCGGCGGCCGTGCTGTTGGTGTCGACCATGACCTTGGCGTCGCAGGCCTTGGCGGGTTCGGCGCGGAAGGCCGCGAACGCCCCGTTCGCACACTGTTGCTTGAGCAGCCAGTCGATGGCCTTGGCCGCGGGCTTCACGTCCGACTTGATCTGCGCGATCAGGGCCAGCGACTGGCGCCAGACACCGTCGTACGTCGGGTCGGTGCTGCCGTACAGCCCGTCCGGTACCGCCGCCGACGGGGAGGGGGACGGGGCGGCGACGGCGGGCGTGGCCGCGCCGATCGCGACGAGGGCGGCCAGGACCGCGGCGCTGCGGCGGACGTTCATGATCGGCGGATGCCTCTCCCTGCGGGGAGCCGGGCAGCACACGGGGACACCCCGGGCGGCTCGGCTCCGTATACCTCGACGGTGCCGTGCACCGGCCGGTTGCCGGTACACCTGAGCCGGTCACGATCCGCACGGGGCAGTCCGGCTCACCGGCCTTCGACGACCGGTTCACGGTTGCGGGTCAGCGCCGGATTCGCACCGGCTTCCCCCCGTACGGGTGTGATGACGACCTGCCCACTCTACCGGCCTGTATTCGAACGGCTGAGGGGCGGTTCTGAGCCTGCGGGCCGGTGGGGGCTGGTCGCGCAGTTCCCCGCGCCCCTTCGGGGCGCACTTCCGCCTAGGCTCGATGCATGCAGCCACCGGGGAGACTGATCGGCTCCGGCCGGGACGCCGACGTGTACGAGATCGACGCGGCGTGGGTCCTGCGCCGCAGCCGGCAGGGATGGGGGGACCAGGCCGCCGAGGGCGTCGTAATGGAGCATGTGCGCGCGTACGGCTACCCGGTCCCGCGCGTGCGGCTGTCCGACTCCTCACGGACCGACCTGGTGATGGAACGCCTGTCGGGTCCGACGATGCTGGAGGCGTTCGTCGCCGGTTCGCTGGGTCCGCAGGAAGGCGGTGCCATCCTCGCCCGCCTCCTCCGCGACCTGCACGCCATCCCCGCCCGCCGCTCCGGCACGGCCCGCATCCTTCACCTGGACCTGCACCCCGAGAACGTCATCCTCACCGCCGACGGCCCCCGAGTGATCGACTGGACCAACACGGAGGAGGGCGAACCGGCCCTGGACTGGGCCATCTCGTCAATGATCCTCGCCCAGGTGGCCGTCACCGACACCCCCCTCACCGCCCCCGCCACCACCCTCCTCACAAACCTCCTCACCGACCCCTCCCACGTCACCGAGAACGCGTTGACAGAGGCCCGACGACGGCGCGCGGCCAACCCGACGATGAGCCGGACAGAGGTCGAACTCCTCGGCGACGCAGAGGACTTGATCCGGTCTCTCATGCCCTAGGCGTCGGCCCGACGAAGGCGAGGAAGAGGGTCCGGGACGTCAGCAGCCAGGTGCCTTCGGCGGACCTGCGGAAGGCGTCTTCGTAGTGGCCGACCTGGACCGGGGGACCCGCCGGTGCCATGCCGCCCTTGTGGCCGTCGATGCGGTGGGTGGTGAAGTACGAGGTCGCGGTCGCCGTGTCCGGGGACGTCACCGTCACCAGGACGTTGGTCATCAGGCGCCGGGACAGCCGGTCGGCGGGGCGGGAGCCGAAGTACTCCCGCAACGCGTCCCGCCCCTCGATCACCCGCTCGCCCTCCGGCCACTCCCACCTGCCGTCCTCGGTGAACAGGTCGGCGACGGACGACGGTTCACCGAGGTCGAGGCGGTGGACGAAGTCGATGATCAGGCGTTCACAGGCGCGCTCGGCGGCCAGAAGGTCATCCATGGTCATCGACTAAATCTACGCACGCCGGCAGATCACACGGCCACATACGCCACCGGATCCGTCCCCGTCACCGCCTCCGCCCGCCCCAGCTTCACCAGGCGGCGCAGATGGGCCTCGGCCTCCGACACGGCGATGTTCCTTGAGCCGTACGGGATTTGGTCCCAGGGGCGGTTCCACTCCATGCGTACGGCGAGTTGCCAGGGGGTGAGGGGTTCGGCGAGGAGGGTGAGGAGGCTGGTGAGGCGGTCCTCGTGGTGGGTGAGCAACTCCCGTACGCGGGCGGGTGCGTCGGTGAAGGTGTGCTGGTGGGCGGGGAGGACCTCGGCGGGGGCCAGGCGGCCTACGCGTTCGAGGGAGTCGAGGTAGTCACCGAGGGGGTCGGTGACGGTGGCGTCCTCGGGATCCTCGTACAGGCCGATGTGCGGGGTGATCTCGGGGAGCAGATGGTCGCCTGAGAACAGGCGTCCGTGGCCGGGGAGTTGGGAGGGGTGTTCCTCTTCCAGGTGCAGGCAGACATGGCCCGGTGTGTGGCCCGGCGTCCAGATCGCGCGCAGGCGGCGGCCGGGGAGGTCGAGGAGTTCGCCGGGGACGATCTCGCGGTCGGGCAGGGCGGGGGAGAGGCCGGGGACGCCGGAGCGGAGGCGGGGGGAGCGCAGGGGCGCGATGTGTTCCTCGGGGGCGCCGACCGCGGTGAGTTTGCCGGTCATGTACGAGGCCCAGCGCCCGGGGCCGGTCGAGCGGGCCCGTCGTACGAGTGCCGTGTCCGCCTCGTGCATCGCGATCCACGCACCGGACGCCTCGAGGACCTTGGCGGACAGGCCGTGGTGGTCGGGATGGTGATGCGTGATGACCACGCCGTGAATGCCGGCGGGTGACGTCCCGCAGGCCGCGAGCCCGTCGGCGAGGGTGTCCCAGGACGTCGGGTCGTCCCAGCCGGTGTCGATCAGGACCGGTCCGCGGTCGGTGTCGACGACGTACACGAGCGTGTGCCCGAGGGGATTGTCGGGGATGGGGACCTGGATCGACCGCACGCCACCGCCGTGATCGGACACCTGCGCCATGAGCTCCCCCATCGCCGTCTCCGGGCCACTATAACTAGAACGAGTTCCGAAGGTAGCCCGAGTCATCCGTCCCGGTGGTGTGAGATCCGTGGACTCCTCGGAATGGAACTGGTATCAGTTTCGTATCTGATGAACCGTCAGAAGCGTTAGCGTCAGAGTCAGCTCGCGGGAGGCGTCGGCCATGACCGAGCTCGTGGAACACGGACAGCTGTTCATCGGCGGGGAGTTGACCGACCCCCTCGGCAAGGACGTCATCGAGGTGATCTCGCCGCATACGGAAGAGGTCATCGGACGCGTCCCGCACGCGTCGCAGGCGGACGTGGACCGGGCCGTCGCCGTCGCGCGCACCGCGTTCGACGAGGGGCCCTGGCCGCGGATGTCGCTGGACGAGCGGATCGCGGTGGTCACCCGGATCAAGGACGCGATCGCCGTACGGCACGAGGAGATCGCCCGCGTGATCTCCTCCGAGAACGGATCGCCGTACTCCTGGAGCGTCCTCGCCCAGGCGCTCGGCGCGATGATGGTCTGGGACGCGGCGATCACGGTCGCGCGGGACTATGTGTACGAGGAGACGCGCACCGGCGTGCTCGGCCGCATCCTCGTGCGCCGCGAGCCCGTCGGGGTCGTCGCGGCCGTCGTCCCCTGGAACGTCCCGCAGTTCGTCGCCGCCGCCAAGCTCGCGCCCGCGCTGCTCACCGGCTGCACGGTCGTGCTCAAGCCGTCGCCCGAGTCGCCGCTGGACGCGTACATCCTCGGCGAGATCGCGAAGGAGGCCGGGCTGCCGGAGGGCGTGCTGTCGATCCTGCCGGCCGACCGCGAGGTCAGCGAGTACCTGGTCGGGCACCCCGGCGTCGACAAGGTCGCCTTCACCGGCTCGGTCGCCGCGGGCAAGCGCGTGATGGAGGTGGCCGCCCGCAACCTCACCCGCGTGACGCTGGAGCTGGGCGGCAAGTCGGCGGCGGTCGTGCTGCCGGACGCGGACGTCGAGACGACGGTCGCCGGGATCGTCCCCGCCGCCTGGATGAACAACGGGCAGGCGTGTGTAGCCCAGAGTCGCATCCTGCTGCCGCGGTCCCGCTACGACGAGTTCGCCGAGGCCCTCGCCGCCGCCGCGGGCGCGCTGGTGGTCGGCGACCCGCTGGACACGGCCACCCAGGTCGGCCCGCTGGTGGCGAAGCGCCAGCAGCAGCGCAACCTCGACTACATCCGCATCGGCCAGGAGGAGGGCGCCAAGATCCTCACCGGCGGCGGACGTCCGGCGGGCCTCGAGCGTGGCTGGTACGTCGAGCCGACGCTCTTCGGCGATGTCGACAACTCGATGCGGATAGCAAGGGAGGAGATCTTCGGGCCCGTGATCTGCCTGCTCCCCTACGGCGACGAGGACGAGGCCCTGAAGATCGCGAACGACTCCGACTACGGGCTGTCCGGCAGCGTCTGGACGGCGGACGTCGAGCACGGCATCGAGGTCGCGCGGCAGGTCCGTACCGGCACGTACTCCGTGAACACCTTCAGCCTCGACATGCTGGGCCCCTTCGGCGGCTACAAGAACAGCGGGCTGGGCCGGGAGTTCGGGCCGGAGGGCTACGGCGAGTACCTCGAACACAAGATGATCCATCTCCCGGCGGGCTGGGAGGCGTAGCGTCATGGGCGACCGCTGGCAGGTCGAGGTCGACCGCTCCATCTGCATCGGCTCCGCCCAGTGCCTCCACCACGCCCCGGACGGCTTCCGCCTCGACTCCGGACGGCAGTCCCACCCCCTCGAGCCCGAGACGGACGCCAACGAGCAGATCCTGGCGGCGGCGGAGGGCTGCCCGGTGGAGGCCATCATGATCACCCTGCTGGGGAGCGGCGAGCCGGTGTTCCCGCCGGAGGATTAGCCGGAAAATTTCCATTTCAGGGGGTTGCATCGCCTCTTGGACGTTTTATCCTAGTAATAGGCCTACGGGACGAGTGAGGGAGTCCAACCGAAGTAGCCGACTCTGGCGGAAGACGGAAGTCTCCGCCGTTGCCGACGTCGACGGTCGGGCTGAGAGGCCGGAAGGTCGTAGTAGTGGGACGATCGGAAGGCGACCCCCAGTCACCTGATCCGGGTCATACCGGCGAAGGGAACCCGTCTCGTAGGTCATTCGCATGCGGTCATTCATGTGTCCGGACCCGTGCGTTTCGCATGTCGGATTCATGACATGTGCGACTGTCCGCCTCGCCGGGCGGCGTGGAACTCTCGAATCCACGCCGCCCCCGAGGAGGGCCGATGGACAGGCGCTACGAGATCTACTGTCTCGCCGACCGGATCTTCTACGAGACACCGGACCGTCTGCCCGCCGTCGACGCCGGTACCGGCGCCGCCGCTCTCTACGAGGCCGCACAGCGGCCGGTCCCGGGAGGCTGGCGGAGCTTCACCTCCGGTGACTGGCTCCAGCTCGCCCCGGTCGACGAGCACGGCACGCCGTGCCCCGGGCTCCCCAGCCAGGGCTGGAAGATCCACGTCTCGGCCTGCCTCGACAACGCCGAGAAGACCGCCGCCAGACTGTGGGACTACTGCGTACCGCGCGGCATCCCCTTCAAGTTCGTGCCCGGCGCCCAGCCGCTGCTCCTGCGCAACTCCAAGTACGCCGCCCGCGGTGACAGCGGCAAGTTCGCCACGCTCTACCCGGCGGACGAGACCGAACTCCACCGGATCTTCCAGGAGTTGGGCGACCTGCTGGCCGGCGAACCGGGCCCCGCGATCCTCAGCGATCTGCGCTGGAACGAGGGCCCGCTGTATGTGCGCTACGGCGGCTTCACCGAACGCCACTGCGTCGACGAGAACGGCGTCGTCGTCCCCGCCGTCGAGGACCCGGACGGCCGGCTGGTCCCCGACCGGCGGGACCCCGCCTTCCGGCCCCCCGCGTGGGTGACACTCCCGGAGTTCCTGCGCCCGCACCTCGACGCGCGCAACGCCACCACCACCCGCGACCTGCCGTACCGCATCGAACGGGCGCTGCACTTCTCCAACGGGGGCGGGGTCTACGCCGGCACCGATGTGCGGACCGGCGAGGAGGTCGTGCTGAAGGAGGCCCGGCCGTACGCGGGACTCACCGTGGACGGAGCGGATGCCGTGACCCGGCTGGAACGGGAGAAGGCGGCTCTGGAGCGGCTCACCGGGCTGGGTGTCGCACCCGAGGTACGGGACTGGTTCACCCTCGGCGACCACCGCTTCCTCGTGATGGATTTCCTGGCGGGCAGCACCCTCAACTCCGCGATCGTGCGACGTCATCCGCTGCTCCAGCCCGAACCGGACCCGGACGCCGTAGCCGCATACACCCGCTGGGCGTTAGAGGTGCACCGCGCCACCGAGACGGCCGTTGCCGCCGTGCACGAGCGCGGACTGGTCTTCAACGACCTGCACCCGCTCAACATCATGCTCGCGCCGGACGACCGGACCGTCCGCCTGCTCGACTTCGAGGCCGCCACGCCCGTCGGCGAACACCACGGCCAGACCATCGCCCACCCCGGCTTCGCCGCCCCCTCCGACCGCGCAGGCCACGACGTCGACCACTACGCCCTCGCCTGTCTGCGACTCGCACTCTTCCTGCCCATGACGTCCCTGCTCGTCATCGACCGCGGCAAGGCCGCGCACCTCGCGGAGATCGCGGCCGACCAGTTCCCGGACCTGCCGCGGCAGTTCCTGGACGAGGCGGTCCGTGTCATCACGGGTGAGCGGCAGCCCGGCGGCGCGCCGGGTGCTCGCGATCGGGCTGCCGGCGGTGTGGGGCGCCCTGGCGGTGGCCGCGGACGGGGCGGCCTCCAGGACCGGCGGTTCGATGCCGCGCCCGGCGCCGCGGCCAGGCTCCCCGCCGATCCCGCGGGCCGGCGGGAATCCCCGCAGGGCGGCGCGCCGGGTGCTCGCGATCGGGCTGCCGGCGGTGTGGAGCGCCCCAGCGGTGCCCGCGGACGGGGCGGCCTCCAGGACCAGCGGTTCGATGCCGCGCCCGGCCCCGCCTCCATGGTGCGGGCGATCCTCCGTTCCGCCACGCCCGGCCGGGACGACCGGCTCGTGCCCGGTGACATCGCTCAGTTCTCCGAGGGGGGCGGCCTCGGTATGGCGTACGGCGCCGCCGGAGTCCTCTACGCGCTCGACGAGACGGGGAACGGGCGCTGGGAGGAGGGTGAGCAGTGGCTCCTGGACCACACCGATCCGCCGCCCGACGGGACACCGCCCGGCTTCTACGACGGCCTCGCCGGGGTGGCGTACCTTCTCGACCGCCTCGGACACACCGGCCGTGCGCTCGATCTCATGAGCCGCGTCCTCGACGAGCCATGGCAGCGGCTCGCCCCCGGCCTGCACGGCGGACTCGCGGGCCTCGGGCTCACCCTCGACCAGCTGGCCCGTACGACGGCGGAGCCGGGGCTGCGCGACCACGCGATGACGGCGGCCCGCATCCTCGCGGAACGGGACCACTCGGCGGGCAGGCGGGCGGGACTGCTGGACGGCGCGACCGGACCGGCGCTGTTCTTCCTGCGGCTGTACGAGTCCACCGGTGACCGCGGGCTCCTCGACCACGCGGCGTCCGCGCTCCGCGCCGACCTCGCCCGGTGCGTACGGGACGACACCGGCACCCTCGCCGTGGACGAGGGCTTCCGCACCATGCCGTACCTCGGGTCGGGCAGTGCCGGCATCGGCACGGTCATCGAGGACTACCTCGTCCACCGCCCCGACGACGAGGAGTTCGCCCGGGCCCGCAACGACATCGCGCCGGCGGCCCGATCCCGGTACTACGCGCAGCCCGGCCTCTTCCACGGGCGCGCGGGGATGATCTTGCACCTCGCCCGGACGGGGGCCGCACGTGCCGACCTGGACGCGCAGACCGCCGCACTCGGCTGGTACGCCATGCCGTACGAGGGCGAACTCGCCTTCCCCGGCGAGCAGATGATGCGCCTCTCCATGGACCTGGCCACCGGCACCGCGGGCTGCCTGCTCGCCACCACCGCGGCCCGCCCCGGCCGCACCGCGGCGCTCCCCTTCCTTCCGCCGCTGCCCGCCGCTGCGGCGGCCCACGAACCGGCCCGAGAAGGGTCGTGACACACACAACCCGTCCCCACGAAAGGACGACCGACATGGCACTGCTCGACCTGCAGACACTCGAAGTCCCCGAAGACGACGGCATGGACGGCGGCGGCGCGAACAGCAATCTCAGCGTCACCGGCTGCCCCGGCAAGAGCAGCCTGAGCCTGCTCAGCTGCTGAGATCGAGGCACCGCCTCCCTGCCGGCCCCGGACGGCTTCTCCGCCGCCCGGGGCCGGTGCGATGCCGACAAAAGGACGATGAAAGGCCGCAGGAGGCCGACGGAAGGACGAAGCGGGTCAGGAGGGATCACATGTCTCAAGTCCCCGCCGTCTCACGGCGGTTCGTGCGGGACACCGTGCGGCAGGGCGCCGCGCCCGCCGTGACCGTACTGGTGGCCGGTGTGCTGCTGGCCGCCACCGCACTCGCACTGCCCGCCGTGACCGGGCGGGCCCTCGATCTGCTGCTGGCCGGACGGCACGGTGAGGCGGGCAGGTGGGTGGTGCTGTGCGCCGTCCTCACCGCGGTCGCCGTCCTGGCCGGGGCCGTGGAGGGCATGGTGACCGCCAGTGGCAGCGCGGGAGCGACGGCCCGGATCCGCACAACGGTGCTGCGGCATCTGCTCGATGCCGGGCCGCGGGCGGGCGAACGGTTCGCGCACGGGGACCTCGTGGCGCGGCTCGTCGGAAACGCCGCTCAGGCCGGGACCGTGCCCGTGGCGCTCGCCGCCGCGCTGGCTGCCGTCGTCACGCCGGTCGGCGGGCTGGTCGCCCTCGCCCTCACCGATGTCGTCACCGCCGGTGTGGTGCTGATCGGGATGCCCCTGCTCGTCCTGCTCGTCAAGGTCTTCGTCCGGACCTTCGGCGACCACACCGACCGCTATCTGCGCGCCCAGGGCGAGATGGCGGGACGCCTCACGGAGGCGCTGCGCGGGGCCCGTACCATCGCCGCGGCCGGTACCCGCGAACGGGACGCGGCCCGTATCCTCGCGCCGCTGCCCGAACTGTCCCGGCAGGGACACCTCGTCTGGCGGATCATGGGCCGCTCCACCGCGCAGGCCTCCCTGCTCCTGCCCCTGCTCGAACTCGCCGTCCTCGTCGTCGCCGGACTCCGCGTCGCGGCCGGAGAACTGAGCGTCGGCGGCATGCTGGCCGCATGGCGGTACGCCGTCCTGGCCACCGGCGCCGGCGGGATCGTCGAAGAGCTCAGCGGCCTGATCCGCGGCCGCGGCGCGGCGCTACGGCTCGGCGAGGTGCTCGACCAGCCCGTCACGGTGTACGGCACAGTCCGCGAACTTCCGCCGGGCGACGGCACTCTGGAGTTCCGCGGCGTCACTCTGCGCCACGCGGACCGGGAGGTGCTGCGCGGAATCGACCTGCGGCTGCCGGGCGGTACGGCGGTCGCCGTCGTCGGCCGCT
Source organism: Streptomyces sp. NBC_00457 (assembly GCF_036014015.1). NCBI lineage: Bacteria > Bacillati > Actinomycetota > Actinomycetes > Kitasatosporales > Streptomycetaceae > Streptomyces > Streptomyces sp. NBC_00457. The sequence goes on from NZ_CP107905.1 coordinate 7,602,672, forward strand.
CCGGCAGCGGCAAATCGGCCCTGGCCGCCCTCGCCGGGCGGCTCACCGACCCCGACACGGGCACGGTCCTCCTCGACGGTGTCCCGCTCCCCGCGCTGACCCGTCGGACACTGCGCCGCGAGACCGGGTACGCCTTCGCGCGGCCGGCCCTGCTCGGCGGCACCGTCGGCGGCACCATCGCCTTCGGTGCGTACGACCCCGGCGAGCGGGCCGTCGCCGACGCGGCCCGCGCCGCCTGCGCCGACGACTACGTACGCCGGCTGCCCGACGGATACGGCACGGCCGTCGCCGACGCGCCGCTGTCCGGCGGGGAGGCCCAACGCCTGGGTCTGGCACGGGCGTTCGCGCACGCCGGGCGGCTGCTCGTGCTCGACGACGCCATGTCCAGCCTCGACGCCGTCACCGAACTGAAGGTGTCCCGCGCGCTCCTGCACGGCAGTGGCGCCCGCACCTGCCTGATCGTCGCCCACCGCGCCGCCACGGCCGCCCGCGCGCGGCAGGTGGTGTGGCTGGCGGACGGACGGGTCCGTGCGGTGGGAACGCATACGCAGCTGTGGCAACTCCCCTCCTACCGCGAGGTGTTCGCAGAGGAGGCCGTCGATGCCTGAGACCGTCCGGGCGGTGCTTCCGCAGCTGCGCCGCGCGCCGCGCGCCGTCGTACGGCTGCTCGCCTGGTCGGTCCTGGAGACCGGCCAGACCTTCCTGTTCGGGTACGCGCTCGCCCGTGCGCTCGACGACGGGTTCCTGCGGGGCGAATCCGGCACCGGGGTGCGCTGGCTCGCCGGGGCCGCGCTCGCGGTGGTGCTCGGGGCGTTCGGGACGGCCCGGGTCTACGCGGCGCTGGCCGGAATCGTGGAGCCGATGCGCGACGACCTCGTGTGCCGGATCGTGCACCGGGCGCTGCGGAACCCGGACGGGGCGGCGGTGTCCCGGCTGACCCATCAGGTGGAGATCGCCCGCGACACCCTGGCAGGCCTGCTGCTGGTCTCCCGCACCTTTCTGCTCGCGGCGGTCGCGGCGCTGGCCGGTCTGCTCGCACTGGCCCCCGTCCTGCTGCTGATCGTCGTACCGCCGCTGGTCGCCGGGCTCGCGCTGTTCGCGGCGACGCTGCGGCCGCTGGCCCGGCGGCAGACCGCCTTCCTCGTCGCCGACGAAGCCGTCACAGCCGACCTGGACGCGGCGCTGGCGGGGCTGCGGGACATCGCGGCGGCCGGCGCCCAGCCACGGGTGGAGGCCGACACCGCCCGCCGTATCGACGCGGAGCTCCGGGCCGCCCGTGCCCTGGCCCGCTGGGGCACCCTCCGGGAGCTGGCCGTGGGGATCGCGGGCCGCCTGCCGATCGTCCTGCTGCTGGCGAGCGCCCCCTGGCTGCTCGGCCACGGCGTCACCCCCGGCGCCCTGGTCGCCGCCCTCGCCTACCTCACCCAGTCCCTGCTCCCCGCCCTCCAGAGCCTCGTCCTCTCCCTCGGCACCGCCGCCGCCCGCCTCGCCGTCGTCCTGAACCGCCTGACCCCCGACGACACGGAACTGCCCGAGCCACGCCCGCCACTCGACCGGGACACGCCGGGTGCCCTGGCATCCCGGCCCGCTGTCTCGTCACGCGGCCTCACCTCCGCCACCCTCCCGCCCGGTCGGGACACACCCGGCGCCCCGGGGCCCCGGCCCGCCGTCTCGGTGCGCGGCCGCACCTTCGGCCCGGAGCCGGCCGAGTCTCGGCCTCCCCGCGCCTCCCTTCCGCCCGGTCGGGGCACGCCCGGCGCCGCGGCATCCCGGCCCGCCGTCTCGGTGCGCGGCCGCACCTTCGGCCCGGAGCCGGCCGAGTCTCGGCCTCCCCGCGCCTCCCTTCCGCCCGGTCGGGACACACCCGGCGCCGCGGCATCCCGGCCCGCCGTCTCGGTGCGCGGCCGCACCTTCGGCCCGGAGCCGGCCGAGTCTCGGCCTCCCCGCGCCTCCCTTCCGCCCGATCGGGGCACGCCCGGCACCGCGGGGCCCCTGCCCGCCGTCTCCTTGCGCGGCCTCACCTTCGCCTACGGGTCTCATGCCGAGCCGGTGCTGCGCGGACTGGACCTCGATCTGGTTCCGGGTGGGCATCTCGCGGTGGCCGGGCCCAGCGGGATCGGGAAGTCGACGCTGACCGCGCTGATCGCGGGGGTGCTGGAGCCGGACCGGGGTGAGGTGCGGCTGTCGGGCGTGCCGGTGAGCGGGCGGCGGCCGGAGGCGTCGGCGGCCCTGCGGGTGCTCGTGCCGCAGGAGGCGTACGTGTTCACGGGGACGGTGCGCGAGAACGTCGCCTATCTGTGTCCCGAGCCGCCCTCCGATGCCGCAGTCCTGGCCTCGTGCGCCGCCGTCGGCGCGGACGGGCTCGTCGCCCGTCTGGGCGGGCCGGACGGACAGGTGGCTCCCGGGTCCCTGTCCGCGGGGGAACGGCAGTTGCTGGCGCTGGCGCGGGCCCATCTCGCCCCCGCGCCCCTCGTCCTGCTCGACGAGGCGACCTGCCATCTCGATCCCGCGGCCGAAGCCCGTGCGGAGCGTTCGTTCGCCGAGCGCGGGCGGGCGCGGGCCGGGGGCGCCCTGGTCGTCGTCGCACACCGCATCAGCTCGGCACGCCGCGCCGACCGCATCCTGGTGATGGACGGCGCGCACACCGACTGCGGTACACACGAGGAACTGCTCGCACGGTCCGCCCTCTATCGGGATCTCGCCGGGAGCTGGGCGGAAGGGGCGCACCCGGACGTGGAGGCACACCCGGATACGGCGTCACACCCAGCCCTCTGCCCGGCAGATCCGGATGGCGTCGATCCGATTGCGGGCCCCGGTCTTGCGGGTGATGGCCGCCATGTAGTTGCGCACGGTCCCGTTGGACAGATGGAGGCTGCTCGCGATCTCGGCGAACGAGGCGCCCGCGGCGGCCAGTGACAGCACGGTCAACTCCCGCTGCGTCAGCGGGATCTGCGCGGCCCTGAGGAAGGTGAAGCCGAGCGAGGTGTCGACGAAACGCTCCCCCTTCGCGACGGCCCGGACGGCGGTCACCAACTGCTCCGGCGACCCCTCCTTGTTGAGGTAGCCGAGGGCCCGCGCCTCGACCGCCCGTCTCAGCGGCCCCGGTCTGTTCGCGGTGCCGAGCACCAGCAGCCGGCAGGGTCCGGGATCCGGAGGGGGCCGGTCGGGGGCGCCGAGCCCCAGCGGCAGCTCCTCCAGCGGAGGCATGTCGTACGGGTCGGAGCAGCTCAGGTCCGCCACGCACACGTCCGGGGACAGGGACCGCACACACTTCGATGCCATGTGCCACGGCGCGTCGAAGACGTCCAGGTCCCCTTCCCGCGCCAGCCAGTCCGCGAGCGCCGAGCGTAAGAGACACTCGTCGTGCACCAGGAATACCCGGATCACGTCCCGCTCCTTCGGTCCCGTGGTTCCGTGTACCGGTCACTTCGTCCGGTGTGCTGCTGTCCATCCTGGCGGGCGATTACCCGCGGCGTCGGCGAACATGGGCCCAAATCTGGACATGCAAAGGGAGACAGGGAAGTTGGGCGGGTTCCCCGGGCGGTTCGGTCGTCAGGTCGGTTCGGTCGTCAGGTCGATCAGCCTGCACACCGTCTCGATGTCGATCTTCACCTGGGCGATGGACGCACGGCCCGATAGCCAGGTGATCAGCGCCGAGTGCCAGGTGTGCTCGATGACGCGGACGGCGGAGAGCTGCTCGGGCGTGGGGTTCTCCAGGCCCATCGCGTCAAGGATGATCACGGTCGTCTGACGGGAGACCTGGTCGACCTCGGGCGAGACACTGCGGTCCGCGAAAGTGAGCGCGCGGACCATCGCGTCGGCGAGATGCGGCTCGCGCTGCAGCGCGCGGAACGCCCGCATCAGGGTCTCCGCGACCCGCTCCGCCGCCGTCTCCCCGGCCGGCGGCTTTTTCCGCAGGGTGCCGTGCATGTGCTCCAACTGGTCCTGCATCGTGGCGACCAGCAGATGCACCTTGGACGGGAAGTACCGGTACAGCGTGCCGAGCGCCACCTGCGAGGACTCCGCGACCTCCCGCATCTGCACCGCGTCGAAACCACCCCGGCTCGCCAGCTGCGCGCTCGCGTGCAGGATGCGACGACGGCGTGCCTCCTGCCGCTCGGTGAGGGGCGGAGAGGCGGGGTGCGAGGTACTGGCGTCCGCAGGCATGGGTCCCGTTCCGTGACAGTCCGTGAGGGCGTGCGATCAGACAGCATGGCAGGCCCAGTACCTGCCCGGCGGATCATGTCGCAGACGCGGGGTCTGGCACGCACATCTGCGGCGTTGTCGTCGGTCGCCGACGCTCCGCGTCGACTCCCTCCTCCGCCTTGCAGCTGCACGCTCCCCCACGCTCGAACCGGCTTCGCTCGGCTCGCGCGGGAGGTACCCCCATCGCCCCCGCTCAGCCGCGCTGAGCAGGCGCCGCGGCTTTCCTGCGACCTGATCCGCCGGACAGGCACTGGTGGGGGTCGCGCCGTCGTGGCGTGAATCACCTGATCCTCCGCTCACAGCAGCCCTACCTGCCGGTAGATTCAGAGCCTCTTGAACGATCAAGTCTGAAACTTGTTCTAGATTAGCGTCCCGGCGTAATCTCGCGGGACAGTGCGTGGAGAAGGGGGCCCAGAGTGACCGCTGAGGCCAGTCAGGCGGGGTCCGATGAGGATCCGGCAGCCGACGGCGGGCGACCGCTCCGTATCGCGCTCCTCACCTACAAAGGGAACCCGTTCTGCGGCGGCCAGGGCGTCTACGTACGACACCTCTCCCGCGAACTCGCCCGCCTCGGTCACCGCGTCGAGGTCATCGGCGCCCAGCCGTACCCGGTCCTGGACGAGGGTTACGACGCCCTGAGCCTCACGGAACTCCCCAGCCTCGACCTCTACCGCCACCCGGACCCCTTCCGGAACCCCAGGCCCGGCGAGTACCGCGACTGGATCGACGCGCTCGAGGTCGCGACGATGTGGACCGGCGGCTTCCCCGAACCCCTCACCTTCTCCCTCCGCGCCCGGCGTCATCTGCGCGCCCGGCGCGGCGAGTTCGACGTCGTCCACGACAACCAGACCCTGGGCTACGGCCTGTTGGGCGACGTGGGCGCACCCCTCGTCACCACCATCCACCACCCGATCACCGTGGACCGCCGCCTGGAGCTGGACGCGGCCGAGGGCTGGCAGCAGCGGTGGTCCAAGCGCCGCTGGTACGGCTTCACCCGCATGCAGAAGCGCGTCGCGCGCCGCCTGCCGTCCGTGCTCACCGTCTCCGGTACGTCGCGCCAGGAGATCATCGACGATCTCGGCGTCCGTGAGGACCGTATCCACGTCGTCCATATCGGCGCCGACACCGACCTGTTCTCGCCGAATCCCGCGGTACGGCAGGTACCGGGGCGGATCGTGACGACGTCGAGCGCGGACGTTCCGCTGAAGGGCCTGGTGTTCCTGGTCGAGGCGCTGGCGAAGGTCCGTACGGAACACCCCGACGCGCACCTCGTCGTCGTCGGCAAGCGTCCCACGGAGGGACCGGTCGCCCAGGCCGTCGAGCGGTACGGCCTCGAAGGCGCCGTCGAGTTCGTCAAGGGCATCTCCGACGCCGAACTCGTCGACCTCATCCGCTCCGCCCAGGTCGCCTGTGTGCCGTCCCTCTACGAGGGCTTCTCCCTTCCCGCCGCCGAGGCGATGGCCACGGGGACGCCGCTGCTCGCCACGACCGGCGGCGCGATCCCGGAGGTCGCCGGGCGCGACGGAGAGACGTGCCTCGCGGTGCCGCCGGGCGACCCGGGAGCGCTGGCCTCCGGCCTGAACCGGCTGCTCGGGGACCCGGAGTTGAGAGCACGGCTGGGGCGCGCCGGCCGTGAGCGGGTGCTGAAGCACTTCACCTGGGCGCGGGCCGCCGAGGGGACGGTGTCCCGTTACCGCGAGGCGATGACGCCCTCTGCCGCCACGCCTCCCGGCCGCTCCGCCGCCGCAGAAGCTGTTGACGTCGTTGTATCCGATCGCGAAAGCAGGGCCACGTGCTGACCGTCGACTTCTCCCGGTTCCCGCTCGCCCCCGGCGACCGTGTGCTGGACCTCGGCTGCGGTGCCGGCCGGCACGCGTTCGAGTGTTATCGGCGGGGTGCGCAGGTCGTGGCCCTGGATCAGAACGCCGAGGAGATCAGCGAGGTCGCGAAGTGGTTCGCGGCGATGAAGGAGGCGGGGGAGGCACCGGAGGGGGCCACCGCGACCGCCATGGAGGGCGACGCCCTCGCGCTGCCCTTCCCGGACGAGTCCTTCGACGTCGTCATCATCTCCGAGGTGATGGAGCACATCCCGGACGACAAGGGCGTACTCGCGGAGATGGTGCGGGTGTTGAAGCCCGGCGGGCGGATCGCGGTCACCGTCCCCCGCTACGGCCCCGAGAAGGTCTGCTGGGCCCTGTCCGACGCCTACCACGAGGTCGAGGGCGGCCACATCCGCATCTACAAGGCGGACGAACTGGTCGGCAAGATCAAGGAGGCGGGGCTCAAGCCGTACGGCAGTCACCACGCCCACGCCCTCCACAGCCCCTACTGGTGGCTCAAGTGCGCGTTCGGCGTCGACAACGACAAGGCGCTGCCGGTCAAGGCGTACCACAAGCTGCTGGTCTGGGACATCATGAAGAAACCCCTGGCGACCAGGGTCGCCGAGCAGGCGCTGAACCCGCTGATCGGCAAGAGTTTCGTGGTCTACGCGACCAAGCCCCACCTTCCGCGTCTCGCCGAAGCCGAGGTGGCCGCCAAGTGACCACCCCCCGGACAGAACACCTCGTCCTGCCCGGGGTCCTCACCGCGGAGGAGGCCGCCGCGACCGTCGCCGGCATCCTCGCCGTGCAGCGGGAGGACGGCGCGATCCCGTGGTTCCGGGGGCATCACCTCGACCCCTGGGACCACGTCGAGGCGGCGATGGGCCTGGACGCGGCCGGTGAACACGAGGCCGCCGAGCGGGCGTACCTGTGGCTGGCGGCCCATCAGAAAGAGGACGGCTCGTGGTACGCGGCGTACCACGACGGCGACGCCCGCGCGGTCACCGACCGGGGCCGCGAGACGAACTTCGTCGCCTACGCGGCCGTAGGCGTCTGGCACCACTACCTCGCGACCGGCGACGACACGTTCCTGGACCGCATGTGGCCCGTCGTCTACGCGGCGATCGAGTTCGTGCTGTGCCTCCAGCAGCCGGGCGGCCAGATCGGCTGGAAGCGCGAGGACGACGGCACGGGCGTCAACGACGCGCTACTCACCGGGAGTTCGTCGATCCACCAGGCGCTGCGCTGCGCTCTCGCCATCGCCGAGCAGCGTGAAGAGCCGCAGCCCGACTGGGAGTTGGCGGTCGGCGCGCTGCGGCACGCGATCCGCCGGCACCCCGAGCGGTTCCTCGACAAGGACCGCTACTCGATGGACTGGTACTACCCGGTGCTGGGCGGCGCGTTGACGGACGCGGAGGCCAAGTCCCGGATCGAGGCCGACTGGGACCGCTTCGTCGTGCCGGGCCTCGGGGTGCGCTGTGTCGTCCCCAACCCGTGGGTGACGGGCGGGGAGTCGGCCGAACTCGCCCTGGCGCTCTGGGCGATGGGCGAGTCCGACCACGCGCTGGACATCCTGCAGTCCATCCAGCACCTGCGGGACCCGGAGACCGGCCTCTACTGGACGGGCTACGTGTTCGAGGACCGCAAGGTCTGGCCCCGCGAGCTGACCACCTGGACAGCCGGCTCCCTTCTTCTCGCGGTAGCCGCACTGGGCGGCGACGAGGCAACGTGCGCGGTGTTCAGTGGGGACCGCCTGCCGCGGGGGCTGGACCCGGATTGCTGTGGCTGAGCTGTGCGTGGTGCTTCGTCTGCGGGCCGGTGGGGGCTGGTCGCGCAGTTCCCCGCGCCCCTATGGGGCGCGCTCAGTGCTTGCTGATTCGGCCTGCTAGGGCGTGTCCCACGAACAAGTACACGACCGCCGCTAGGCCGTAACCGCAGACCACCCGCGCCCATTGCTCGTCGAAGGTGAACAGGTCATGGGACCAGCCGGCGAGCCAGCGGGCCGCGTCATGGATGAACTGCACGAAGTCGTTCGCGCCGTTCGCATCCAGCAGATACATCAGGATCCACAGCCCGAGGATGCCGGCCATGACGTCCGCGACGAGGGCGATGACCCTCCCGGCCTGATTGGAGCCAGAGGTAGGAGACATACCTTGCGGATTGCCCTTGAACTCTGAATCAAACCAAGTCGACTGCCGTTAACCCCCCGTTCCACCGGAATCGGCCCTACCAGGGGCCTGTGTTAGAGATGATCACCGATGATCCTGCCCCCGGAGAGGGCAGGAGAGCCGGTGTCCGAAGCAGACAGACCGCACGCGACATCCGAAGCCGACAGACCACGCGCCGCAGCGGAACCACGACTCGCCACCCGCAGCAGGGAACGCCGCCGCCGGCGCTTACCCCTCCACGTCGCCATCGCCCTTCCACTCGCCCTGACCGGACTGATCGCCCTGCTCGTCACGGGCAACGCACTGCGCCCGTTCGACCGCGTCATCACCATCCACGCCCGCATGGCCTCCAAGTCCGACTACTTCAAAGACCCCGAAGTACAGCGGCTGTTGCTGAAACACGGCATCCGCGTCGACATCAAACGGCTCGGCTCCCGCGGCATCGCCACACAGTCCCTGGACGGCATGGACGTGGTCTTCCCGTCCGGCCAGCCCGCGGCCAGACTGATCCTCAACCGGCAGGAACGATCGGTGGATTCGGCACGCCCCTTCGTCACCCCGCTGGTGCTGGGCACGTTCCGGCAGTACGCCGAGACCCTGGAGAAGGCGGGCGTGGCCACCGCGCAGCCGACGACGGACGGCAGCAAGACGCTCTACTACGACCTGAACATGGCCGGGTTCATGGAACTGCTCGACGGCCTGCACGAGGGACGCGAGATGGCCCACCAGGACAAGGACAGGATCAAGGAACGCGCCGACACCTGGAACGGCATCGGCTTCGACAAGACAGGCAACGGGCGCAGCAACGGCAACCGTGTCCTCGTCCGCACATCCGACGTCTGCGAGTCCAACTCCGCGGGCAGTTACCTCAGCATCCTCGCCTTCGTCGCGAACGGTGACAGCACACCGGGTGCGGACGAGAACGACAAGGACGCCATCAAGGAGGCCGAGGAGGTCGCCCGCGAGATCAAGCCCCTCATCACCCTCCAGGGAATGTGGGACGACGAACAGGCCGACAGCTACTTCTCCGACGTCGGCGACACCGTCCCCATCGCCCTGATCTACGAGCACCAGTACCTGGCCCACCAGATCGACCACGTCAGCAAGAAGAAGCAGCGCGATTCCCGCCGCGTCCTGCTCTACCCCTCTCCCTCCGCCCTCACCAAGCCGCAGCTCATCTCCCTCAGCGAGAACGGAGACCGGCTGGTCGAGCTCATCAAGGAGGACCGCGACCTACGTCGACGCGCCATCGAACTGGGCTTCCGCGTCCGGGCCTCCGGCGAGGACGGCACCGGCAAGCAACTCGACACGTATCTGCGCGAGCACGGGATACAGGCGCCGGTCGACAACCCCGACCAGACCGCGATGTACGAGCCCGACCTGGAGGTCCTGGAGCGGATCATCGATGACGTCGGCGGATGCTCGCCGCCCGAACGGGACGCCCCATGAGCCGGTACGTCCGCACCCTCATCGCCTCCCTCACCCTCACCCTGGCCCTCCTCGCCACCCTCACCTCCTGCGGCACGGGCGAAGAGGACGTCACCCTGCGGGTCCTCGCCAGCCCCGAACTCGCCGACCTGGAACCCCTGTTGGGTGAGCTGAAGGACGACACCGGCGTCGAGCTGGAGATGGACTACCGGGCCACGGCCGATCTCGCGGGCGCCCGGAAGCCGTCGTACGACCTGGCCTGGCCCACCTCCGACCGCTCCTTCCTGCTGCGCCTGGAGGATTCCGGCGAGCGGGCCACCCGGCCCGAGTCCACCCCGATCATGCGCTCGCCGGTGGTGGTCGGCCTCACCCCCGAGACCGCCAAGGCCCTGAAGGCGAAGGCGCCCGGCGGACGGCTGTCGTGGGCGGACCTCGCGGACGCGGCGGCCGACGGGACCGTACGGTTCGGGATGGCCGACCCACGCCGCAGCGACACCGGGCGCGCGGCCCTCGTCGGCGTTGCCACGGCGGCGGCGGGAACCGGCAGCGCGTTGCGCGAACAGGACGTCTCCTGCGACCGGTTGCGCGGTTTCCGCTCGGGCCAGACCCTCACCGGCGCCAGCTCGCGGGAACTGCTCGACGCCTACGTACGCAATCAGAAGGACGCCGACGCGCTGATCGCGCACGAGTCCGAACTGCTGTCCCTGAACGCCACGGACAAGCTGCGCGAGCCGCTCCAGATCGTCCACCCCGAGGACGGCATGGTGCTGTCCGACTTCCCGCTGCTGCTCCTGAACTCCGACCAGCGGACCGCGTACGGCAAAGTCGTCGACTGGCTGCTGAGCGCCGACACGCAGCAGAAGCTGATGAAGCGCACCTGGCGCCGCCCCGTCAACCAGGACGTCACGCCCACCCAACCCCTCCAGGCACCGGTCGGCAACGCGCTCGCCTTCCCCGACCGGCTGTCCATCGTCGAGCGACTCGTCGACGACTACGGCGATCCCGCGAGCGCCACCACCGACCAGGTGGTGTTCCTGCTCGACTTCTCCACCTCCATGCGCGGCGACCGCATCACCGACCTGCGCGCCGCCTTCGCCGACCTCAGCGGCGCCGACCCCACGTCCACCGGCAAGTTCGCCCGCTTCTACCGGGGCGAGCACCTCACAGTCGTACGATTCGGCGGCAGCGTCCTTCAGGAACGCACGGTGATCGTGCGCGGGGACGGCGATCTCCGCGTCCTGGACAAAGTGGTGGCCACCGACGACTTCGACGACGCCACCGCCGTATGGTCGGCCCTCGACCGCGGCTACCGCATCGCCGCGGCGGCCGTGAAGCAGGCGCCCGAACGGCCCGTGTCCATCGTGCTGATGACGGACGGCGAGAGCAACGCGGGCATCGGCTATGCGGAGTTCCTGCGCCGCCACTCCCGTCTAGCGCCCGACGCACGCGAAGTACCCACCTTCCCCGTCCACTTCGGCGAGGCCGACGCCGGAGCACTCAAAAAGGCCGCGACCGCGACCGGCGGCCGCATGGTCGACGCCGGCCTTTCCTCACTCTCCGACGCTTTCAAGGAGATCCGTGGGTGTCATTGACAGTCAGTGGTGGAGCATGCGGTGGCCATGGATGGTCGTCTGGCTCCTGACGGCAGCCTGCTTCGGAGTTGTCCTCTGGTACGTGGTGAGACGCTTGGTGAAGGCCTGGCGCAGGAGGAACCCGCGTGGGCACGCGGTCTCCGGAAGGTGCTTCTATCTGGACGAGGAGCAGGTCGAGGACGACGCGGACGTGCTCCTGATACCGAGGTCGGATGCGCAGGTGTCCCACGAGGTCAAAGCCTCGCGCGGCGGAGGTGTGACCGGCACGGTTTCCGGCGTCAGCGGCAGACTGGAGCAGACCTCGGACTCCTCGACCAAGATCGAGAGGCCGGATGTCAGCACGCCGATGAAGACCATCGCCCTGATCATGGACAGGCTGCGGGAGCAGGACAGGGTCGTGGACGCCGACCTTGCCAAGGGGCGGCTCGTCCTCACCGCCGCCCTCGCCGACGAGCTGCGGGACGCTGCCGCGGAGGGTGTGGCGCTGACGGACGTCAGAGGCGGTACCTACATCTCGGTCTCCGGCCTCTTCACGGTCCGCAGGACCGACGGCGACGACTTCGTGCTGCGCGCCCGCTATGGCACCGGCGGGACGGCCGCGCATGTGAAGATCACGTGCGAGCAGCGCTGGATCCGCAGGAGGTTCCCGGTCGACAACTACTCGGAGGACGAGAAATTCCCCGCCACCTGTCTGGGCCTGGTGCGCTCATGGAACGACAGGACGGCCGAACTCACGCTGGACCCGGTCGCCATTTTCCAGTGGTGAACACCCACCCCGTGCCTACGCGTTGAGCTCAGCCAAGACCCGCAAGGACCGCCGGTCCGGCGCCAGCGCCAGCAGGTCCGTCACCGGCCCCTTCCGCCACAACTCCAGCCGCTCGGCGATCCGTTCGCGTGGCCCGACGAGGGAGATCTCGTCGGCGAAGGCGTCCGGAACGGCGAGTACGGCCTCCTCCCGCCGCCCCTCCAGGAACAGCCGCTGAATCCGCTGCGCCTCCTCCTCGTACCCCATCCGCGCCATCAGATCGGCGTGGAAGTTGCGGGAGGCGTGGCCCATGCCGCCGATGTAGAAGCCGAGCATCGTCTTGACGGGGAGGAGCCCTTCGGCGAGGTCGTCACAGACGTGCACCCGGGCCATGGGGGCGACGAGGAAGCCCTCGGGAAGGTCGGCCGGCGACGCCTCGTACGCCTCGGGCCGGGTCGGCGACCAGTACAGCGGCAGCCAGCCGTCGGCGATCCGGGTCGTTTGCGCGACGTTCTTCGGCCCTTCGGCGCCGAGCAGGATGGGGAGTTCGGCGCGCAGGGGATGCGTGATGGGCTTGAGGGGCTTACCGAGCCCGGAACCGTCCTCGCCCCGATAGGGAAGCGAGTGAAATCGCCCGTCGAGCGCGACGGGGGCCTCGCGGCGCAGGACTTGCCGTACGACATCGACGTACTCCCGGGTCGCGGTCAGCGGCGACTTCGGGAACGGACGGCCGTACCACCCCTCCACCACCTGCGGCCCCGACAGCCCCAGCCCGAGCATCATCCGCCCACCGGAGAGATGGTCGAGCGTCAGCGCATGCATGGCGGTGGTGGTGGGCGACCGCGCCGCCATCTGCGCAACGGCCGTACCCAGCTTGATCCTCGACGTCTGCGCGGCGATCCAGGTGAGCGGCGTGAAAACGTCCGACCCCCACGATTCAGCCGTCCACACGGAGTCGTAGCCAAGCCGCTCGGCTTCCTGGGCGAGCGGCACATGGTCGGAGGAGGGACCACGCCCCCAGTAACCGAGTGCGAGACCGAGCCGCATACGCCCTCCTTCTGACGGAGCGTCAGCTGATGTGTGGGGGCTGCGACTGTACGACAACGGCCCCTCACCGGGAAGGGTGAGGGGCCGTAGTACGGCTGGTACGGCTACGTGCCGGTCTCAGCCGCGCTGAATCCCGGAGGTGTCCTGCAGCACACCCCGACGGCCGTCCTGCGTCTGAGCGACCAGCCCCGGACCGCGCTGCTCGACAGCCAGGTACCAGGTCCCCGGCGCCAGTTCGGCGATCGGCTGCTGCGAACCGTCCTCCGCGAAGAGGGGGCGCGGCACGGGCACGGCGAACCAGAACGGCGAGAAGTCACCGCCGGGCTGAGCCTGGGGCTGCGGTGCCTGGGGCTGCGGGGCTTGCGGCTGCTGGGCACCGTAGGGCTGGCCCGCCTGCGGCTGACCACCGTAGGGCTGACCCGGCTGGCCGGGCTGCGGGGCACCGGCACCCGGGTAGCCGTAATCGCCGGGGGGCTGGGCGCCGTAGGGCTGCGGGGCGGCGGGGCGGGGGGCCGGGAGGAGGGCGGCTTGGAGCGGCGGGAGCAGGGGGCTGGCGATGGCGCCGGCGGCGAGGAGCAGGGCGGCGATGAAGCCGAGGATGAGACCGGAGCCGGCCTCGATGCCTTCGGGGACGTCCACCAGGGTCCAGAAGAGGATCCACGTGACCAGAACAGAGAAGCCTGCCCCGACCGTCCCGAGGTCCAGACCGGCGACCTTGCGCGGCTGCGGCAGGACGCGGTTGGCAACGATCAAGGCGGCACCGATGAATCCGCCCAGGTAGACGCCCATGCCGGTGTCGAGGTTTTCCCACGCGTTCGGGGCGTCACTGACGCCCTCGGCGGTATAGAAGCTGAGGAACGACGCGATGAAGAGCAACACCGCTGCTCCGATCACCACGCCGTCGCCTCGAGTGAGGGAGCGGATATTCACTTCAGGTCCTTCGTAGGTCGTCTCGTCGTAGGTAGAGGCGTCGCTGTCACCATGTCGCCTTAAGGCCCCGGTGTGAAGCGCGGGGGTGGCCCCTCATCGTAAGGACGACACTATCGTCCGCCCGACCAGGGTGTCCGCAGGGATCAGCCCGCTGAGCACTACCCCCGCAGGAAACTCACAATCCCCTCAGAGATCCCCTGCGCCGCCTTCTGTCGCCACGCGCCGCTGGTGAGCAGCGCCTCGTCCTTGCTATCGCGCATGTTGCCGCACTCGATGAACACCTTGGGAACCGTTGACAGATTGAGACCGCCAAGGTCCTTACGCGTGACGACTCCGGTGCCGTCGCCGACGTAGTTGGAGGGTGGGGAGCCCGTGAAGCGCACGAAGTTGCCCGCGATGCGCTCACCGAGGTCGCGGGAGGGGGCGACGATGGGGCGGGTGTCGGCGGCACCGGCGTTCACCGAGCCGGGCAGGATCACGTGGAAGCCGCGGTTGCCGGTTCCGGAGCCGTCCGCGTGGACGGAGACGACGGCGTCGGCGCGGGCGTCGTTGCCGATGCGGGCGCGTTCGTCGATGCAGGGGCCGTAGGGACGGTCGGCGTCCTGGGTCAACTTCACGGTGGCGCCCTGTGCTTGGAGCAGGGCCCGCATGCGGTGGGCGACGTCGAGCGTGAACTTGGCTTCCGTGTAACCGGCGTTGGTGGAAGTGCCCGTAGTGTCGCACTCCTTCAAGCCTGTCCCGATATCCACCTTGCGGTTGATCTCGGATGTGTGCTGGAAGTTGCCGGGGTTGTGGCCGGGGTCGATGACGACGACCTTGCCCGCGAGGGGTCCGGAGGAGTCGGCGGGCGTGGGCACCGGGCTCGGCTCCTCGCCGTCCTCGGTCGGGGAGGCGGTGTCCGCGGCCGGGGGAGCGGCGGCCGGCGCGCTCGTCGAGGACGCCTGCGGGCGGTCGTCCTCGCCGCCACCCCCCGTACCGCCCACCGCCTCAAACACCAGCCACCCCAGCAGCGCACCCGGCACGAGCGCGGCAACAGCGACGGTCAGGGGCCCGCGCCGGGAGCGGCGGGGGCGGGGCGGTTCGAAGTCAGGGCCTACGTACGACACGTCTGCGACTCTAACCGGGCCCTCAGATCCCTGCTCCGGTTCGCCGCAGCACGCGCAGCGAGTCGGTCACCGAGACCTCCGTGAAGGCGCCGGACGCGAGAGCGCGGAGGTAGACGCGGTACGGGGCCTGGCCGGTGAACTCGTCAGCCGGGTTCGGGAAGACGTCGTGGATGAGGAGCAGGCCGCCGTGGGCCACATGGGGGGCCCAGCCCTCGTAGTCGGCGCCCGCGTGCTCGTCGGTGTGGCCGCCGTCGATGAAGACCAGGCCGAGGGGGGAGTTCCAGATCCGCGCGATCTGCGGGGAACGGCCGACCAGCGCGACGACGTGGTCCTCCAGTCCCGCCCCGCGCAGCGTGCGGCGGAACGTCGGCAGCGTGTCCATCACGCCGAGCTCGGGGTCGACCGTCTCCGGGTCGTGGTAATCCCAGCCGGGCTGCTGCTCCTCGCTGCCGCGGTGGTGGTCGACGGTGAGCGCGGTGACGCCCGCCTGGCGGGCCGCGTCGGCGAGCAGGATCGTGGAGCGGCCGCAGTACGTCCCGACCTCGAGGATCGGCAGTCCGAGCCGCCCGGCTTCCAGCGCCGCTGCGTACAGGGCGAGGCCCTCGGTCGTAGGCATGAACCCCTTCGCCGCCTCGAACGCGGCCAGGATCGCGGGCTTGGGCGCCGGGGTCATGGGCGGGGCCTTCCGGTCGTACGTGCGTCTGGGCGGCCCCCATGGTGCCGTACCCCCTGGTCGGCGGGCGACAGGGGGTACGGCGGGGTCGCTCAGGGTGCGGCGACCGGCTCACCAGGCAGCGCGAGGTCCACGTCGACCGGGCGCTCGTCGCCCGTGTGGGTCGCCGCCGAGGCGAGCGGGCCGTGGCCGGTGGCGCGGGCGGCGAGGACGTAGGCGCCCTGAGTGGGGACGGTCAGGGCGTAGCTGCCGTCGTCGGCGGAGAGCGTCGCGCCCGCCTGGCGGCCCCGGCGGTCGATCAGGGTGACCTTCGCGCGGGCGACCGGAGCGCCGTCGGCGTCCAGGACCCGGCCGCGGAATCCGCGGAGTGCCTCCTCGGCGCGGGCCAGGTTCTCCTCCTCCTCGCTGCTCGCGCGCAGCTGGGGCGCGCGGTTCGGCTTCGGCAGGAACAGAGCCATCAGCAGGCCTACGGCCACGGCGCCCGTGGCGATCAGGAAGGAGACGCGGAAGCCGTGCATGGTCGGGACGGCGACGCCGTTCACGTTGTTCGCGGTGTTGGCGAGCACCATGCCGACCACGGCGCTCGACACCGACGTACCGATGGAACGCATCAGGGTGTTGAGGCCGTTCGCGGCGCCCGTCTCCGAGGCCGGGACCGCGCCGACGATCAGCGCGGGGAGCGAGGAGTACGCGAGGCCGATGCCCGCGCCCAGGATCACCGCGATGACCAGGGACTGCCAGGCGGCGCTCATCAGGCCGAGCCCGGCACCGTAGCCGATCGCGATGATCAGCATGCCGAGGATGAGGGTGGTCTTGGGGCCGTACTTCGCCGAGAGGCGGGCGTAGACGGGGGCCGTGAACATCATCGTCAGGCCGAGCGGGGCCACGAGCAGTCCCGCTACGACCATGGACTGGCCGAGGCCGTAGCCGGTGTCCTTCGGGAGCTGGAGCAGCTGGGGAAGGACGAGCGAGACGACGTAGAAGGAGACACCGACCATGATCGAAGCCAGGTTGGTGAAGAGGACGGCCGGGCGGGCGGTGGTGCGCAGGTCGACCAGGGGGGCCGCGGTGCGCAGCTCGTAGACGCCCCACAGGAGCAGGACGACGACGGCGCCCGCGAACAGGCCCAGGGTGGTGCCCGACGTCCAGCCCCAGTCGCTGCCCTTGGTGATGGGGAGCAGGAAGAGGACCAGGCCGAGGGAGAGACCGAACGCGCCGGGCAGGTCGAAGGAGCCCTTGGCGCGCATCGGGGACTCGGGTACGACGAGGAGGGTGAGGACGATCGCGAGGACGCCGACGCCTGCGGCGCCGAAGAAGAGGGCGTGCCAGTTCGTGTGCTGGGCGACCAGGGCCGCGGCGGGCAGAGCGAGGCCGCCGCCGACGCCGATCGAGGAGCTCATCAGGGCCATCGCCGAGCCGAGCTTCTCGCGGGGCAGCATGTCGCGCATCAGGCCGATGCCGAGCGGGATCGCGCCCATCGCGAAGCCCTGGAGCGCACGGCCGACGATCATCGGAAGCAGATCGCTGGTGACGGCGCTGATCAGCGCACCGACCACCATCACGGCCAGGCTGAAGATCAGCATCCGCCGCTTGCCGAACAGGTCACCGAGCCGGCCCATGATCGGCGTGGCCACGGCTCCCGAGAGAAGCGTCGAGGTCAGGACCCAGGTGGCGTTGCTGGGTGAGGTGTCCAGCAGTTGTGGCAGATCCTTGATGACCGGCACGAGCAGGGTCTGCATCACCGCGACCACGATGCCCGCGAAGGCGAGGACCGGGACGACGGCCCTGCCGGCTCTCGGGGTGGGCTGGTCGGTCGGCGTTAGGTTCATGTGCATCATGAACCCGGTGTGCCCGGGCAACTATTCCGATGCTTTGGCGTACTAACGAATTCTTGACCGACTCATGACGAACTGATCGCCCGTCAGTGGTGCGACGGTGTGCGAGCTACCGCAGCGGTCCTACGACCTGCGACCGAGGGACGGGTGGCGCGAAATCCCGATGCAAGGGGCGTAACCCGGTTGAGAGCATGACGCCCATGCTCCGAGCCGCAGACACCACCCCCATAGCCGGCCGTAACTCTCCTCCCGCCTGGCTGGTGGTGGCGCTCGCCTGTGCCGGGCAGTTCCTCGTCGTGCTCGACATCTCCGTCGTGAACGTGGCGCTGCCCTCGATGCGGGCCGACCTGGGGCTGAGCGCTCCCGGCCTGCAGTGGGTGGTGAACGCCTACGCCATCGCCTTCGCCGGGTTCATGCTGCTCGGCGGACGGGCCGGCGACCTGTACGGCCGCAAGCGGATGTTCCTGGCGGGACTCGGCCTGTTCACGCTGGCCTCCCTGGGCGGCGGACTGGCCCAGGAGGAGTGGCAACTGCTGCTGGCGCGGGCCGTGCAGGGCCTGGGCGCGGCGGTACTGGCGCCCGCGACGCTGACGATCGTGACGTCGGCGGTGCCGGAAGGGCCCGCGCGGGCGCGGGCGATCGCGACGTGGACCGCGGTCGGCGCGGGCGGGGGAGCGGCGGGCGGCCTCGTCGGCGGCGTGCTGGTGGAAGCCCTGTCGTGGCGGTGGGTGCTGCTGATCAATGTGCCGGTGGGCGCGGTGGTACTGCTCGGTTCCCTGCGGTGGCTGGTGGAGAGCCGGGCCGGGGACGGACGGCGCCTCGACCTGCCCGGCGCGCTGCTGGTGACCGGAGGGCTGGCGAGTCTGGCGTACGGCATTTCACAGACCGAGGCGGCGGGCTGGACGGCGTCGGCCACCCTCATCCCCCTGCTCGCCGGGCTCGCGCTGATCGGGCTGTTCCTCGTCGTCGAGGCGCGTACGACGGCTCCGCTGATGCCGCTCGGACTGCTGCGGGTGCGGTCGGTGGCCGCGGCGAACGTGGCGATGTTCCTGAGCGGCTCGGCGATGTTCGGCATGTGGTTCTTCATGACGCTGTACGCGCAGAACGTACGGGGCTACTCGCCGCTGGAGGCCGGGCTCGCGCTGGTACCGAGCTCCCTGGCCGTGATCCTCGCCTCGAAGCTCGCGCCCCGCTTCATGCCCGTGATCGGGGCGCGCGGCCTGGCCGTCCTGGGCACGCTGGTGGGAGCCGCCGGGTTCGGCTGGCAGTCGACGCTGACCACGGACGGGTCGTACCTCACCGCCATCATGCTCCCGGGAATCCTGATGATGCTGGGCGCGGGCCTCGCGATCACGCCGCTCGCCTCGCTGGCCACGTCGGGGGCGGCGCCGGGGGAGGCCGGACTGGTCTCCGGGCTGGTCAACACCTCGCGGACGATGGGGGGTTCGCTCGGACTCGCGGTCATGTCGACGATCGCGGCGGCGCGTTCGGCGGGAAGCGTCGCGCCTCAGGCACTGACGGAGGGGTACGCGCTGGCGTTCCGGGTGAGTGCGGGGGTGCTGGTGGCGGGGGCGGTGCTGATGATGGTGTGGCTGCCCGGGGAGAAAAACCGGGCACTGAATCCGCGCACTGAATCCGCGCACTGAATCTGGGCGCTGAGAGAAGAACGTGCTCGTCCGAGGCAACGGTTCGCGCGGCCCATGGACTCCTTTGAATATCTAGGAGGTGCCCATGGGGGATCGCAAGGAGGCTCGGGACACGGAGTTCCAGAGCTTTGTCACCGGCCGCTGGCCGCGGCTGATGCGTACGGCATTTCTCCTCACGGGGGAGCAGCACGCCGCGGAGGACTTGGTCCAGTCCACGCTCGAGCGTGTCTATGTCGCCTGGCGCAAGGTCGGTTCGGCCGACGACCCGGAGGCGTATGTACGACGCGTGATGGTCAACGCCCATGCGCGCAGACATCGCCGGCGGCTGAAGGAGTATCTGGCGCCGAAGGACGACTCGGGCCTGGTGCGCGAGGAGCCCGACAGCGGAGACCGCATCGCCCAGGCCGACGACCGCAACGAGTTGCTGAAGGCGCTCGCTCAACTGCCGCCACGGCAGCGGGAGGCGGTGGTCCTGCGGTACTGGGAGGACCTGACGGAGACCCAGACCGCCGAGGTGATGCGCTGTTCCGTCGGCGCGGTGAAGAGCAACGCGGCCAAGGGGATCGCGAAACTCCGGGCCATACCGGGGCTGGCGGAGACGGTGACGCAGGGAGGGCGGAAGTGATGAGCGCGGACCGGGAGACGAACCACGACATGACGAACACGGACATCACCCTCCTGCTGGCCGACGCCGCGGACGAGGTCGAGATCGGTATAGCCCCCTACCAGGCGGTCATCCGCGGCGGCCGGCGACGCAGGGCGCGGCGCTGGGCGGTGGTCGCTGCGACGGCGCTGGCGCTGACCGGTTCGGCGGGGACGCTGGCCATCGCGGGGATGCCGGGCGGCGACCGGGACCGGGGCTCGGTGGTGGCGACTCAGCCGCCGACACCGACGCCGACTCCATCGGCGACCGAGACTCGGAGCGCGGTCGTGCCCCAGGAGACCCTGCTGGCGGTCGGCACGGACCAGGGCAAGGAGTGGCGGGTCGCCATCGACGTCTGGCCGGCGGCACGCGACAAGACGGAGGCGCAGCTCCAGCTGAGCGCGATGAACGAGAGGTATCCGACTGGCATGCGCCAGGCCGCCGAGCTGATCGGCAAGAGCACGTACATCCTGTACCGGAGCGTCGGCGACGGAGATCCGATTCTGTCTATGGAAGCGCAGTTCACCCAGGACGACACCATGTCGGTCGCGGGCATCCAGTCCGGCGCGCTCCCCCTGACGAACGGCCCCGACACCTCCCAGCGACTGGTCGTCGGCCAGGTCGCCCCCATCGTCCAGCGCGTCACCTGCACCTGGACCAACGGCACGACCACCGAGGTCCACCGGGTGCCGAAGGGGTACGACGTGAACAGCGACGACCAGGTGATCCGCCCGGTGGACGGAATGCCCGTGAACTGGTTCGTGTGCTTGGCACCGGAGGGGACGGAGTACCAGGAAGTGAAGGTGACGAAGTAGGGGAGCGGCCGCCTGCTGCGATCTACGATCACCGGATGGACGAGGAGGTGGACCCGGATGGACCGGCACATACGCACGTTGACATCCTCCCCGTCTTAAAAGAGGGAGATTCCAACCCTGGTGGGTTGAGGTTCACGGGCGCTCGAACGGCTGGTGGCCGCTGTCACCCCTCCGGCACCGGCTGAGCGCCGGGGGCGGGGGATCCCGCCCTGTCCTGCCGCGACGTTGATGCTTGCGTTCTCATCGGCGTTGCAGGTGAACCCGCAGGACACACAGACGAAGTCGGCTTGGCTCTTGCGCGACTTCTTCTCGATCCATCCGCAGGCGGAGCAACGCAGAGACGTGAAGGGTGCGGGGATGTCCTCGACCCGGCCCGGAGCCTTGTCCTGCGTGCGTCGCCGGAGCAGCCCCCAGCCCTGGGCGAGGATCGCCCGGTTCAGCCCGGCCTTTTGGCGTACGTTCTTGCCGGGCTGCTCGACAGTCCCCGTCGCCGAGCGGGTCATGTTCTTGATGTTCAGCTTCTCGAACCGCACCAGATCGTACGTCTTGGCGATCATGGTGCTGGTCTTCTCGCACCAGTCCTTGCGCCGGGCAGCTTCGCGCGCCTTGAGCTTGGCGGCCTTGGCGTACTCGGTGGCCTTGGCCTCGCTGCCTCTGGGGGCGCGGGCAGCACGCCGCTGGTGCTTGCGGATCTGTGCGCGCTCCTTGACCGTGAGCTGCGGGCAGTTCAGTTTCCGCCCGTCCGAGAGGGCGGCGGTGATCTTCACTCCCCGGTCGATGCCAATGACCTCACCCGTGCCGGGTGGGTCAGCCGGCTCGGGAACGACGGCGAACGCGAGATGCCACTGCCCGTTGCGGAAGGTGACCCGGAACGTCTTCGCCGCGGGCAGGCGGGCACCCTTGCCCTTGCGGGACAGGCGCAAGCGCACCCAGCCGCAGCCGGGCACCTTCACCTGCGCCCAGCGCCGGTTCAGCTTCTGCACCACGACCGACCGGCCCATGACGTGCTTGCCCTTGGCATTCAGCTTCGGGGTGCCGTCCGCCTCGAACTCCGGTACGCGGTCGGTGCCGATGACACGGAAGCCTTCATGCCGGAACTTCTTACGCCAGGTCGGTTCACCGAACCCGGAGGCGAACCGGGCGTTCTTGGCCTTGGCGAAGTCCTTCAGGGCCTGCTGCTGGACGTCCGCGTTACCAGCGCGCAGCCATGCGTTGTCATGCCGGGCCTCGGTGAGCTGGCGGCACTGCTCAGCGAATCCGGGCGCGGCCCCGCGCCCCTTGTACCAGTGCGAGTGCTGCTCGACGGCGAGGTTCCAGACGTAGCGGGCGTGCGCGCAGTGGTCAAGCATGATGCTCGCCTGCTCGCTCGTCGGGTACATCCGGAAGCGTGACATGCTCGTGAACCTAGCCCTCACGTTCACCGACCGGGCAGGCTATCGATCACCATCACCCGTGCGAGTGACCGCTCCCGGCTGCCGACCCGGCCGCCACCGGCCATAGGGCCCTCAACTCCCCGTCACCAGATCGAGCCCGTCGACTGCCCGTACCGCACCGAAGGTCTTGACCGCCCCCATGAAGAACACGGCCACCTCCGTGAACGACACGGCCACCTCCGTGAACGACACGGCCACCTCCGTAAAGGACACAGCCGCCCCTGCGAAGACCCCGGCATGTTCTGTCTGCGTCATGACCTCGACGCTACGGACCCGCGACACCGGCAGGGCAGATGCGCTTGTACGGACTCCCACGGGACAAATGTCATAGCCCGCCCGGCCCGACATGCGTCTGACACCCTGTCAGGAGTCTTCACAACTACAGAGCCCTGGGCTATACAGAGGGCGCCGGACTGGAACGCGTTCTAGGTCGGCCAGTGAACGACCTCGGTGCGGCCGACGGTGCGGACGGCCGCGCCGAGGTTCTCTGCCCGGGAGAGTCGTCAGGAGTCCTGAGCCCTATGCCCATCGACGCAGCCAAGGCGCTCGCCGCCGAACCCCGTTCCGGCGAGATCGCCTGGGACCACAAGGATGTGCAGCTGTACCACCTGGGGGTGGGCGCCGGCGTGAATCCGGACAAGGAGAACCCCGCCACGGACCCCGACGAACTGCGCTACACCCTGGAATCCCGGCTGCACGTCCTGCCGAGCTTCGCCACCGTCGCGGGCAGCGGCTCACCCGGCGTGATCAGCAGCTTGTCCATGCCCGGCGTCGAGGTCGACCTGGCCCGTGTCCTGCACGGCGGCCAGTCCCTGACCCTGCACCGCCCGATCCCGGTCAAGGGCACCGCCACCGCCATCGGCCGGATCGCCGCCGTCTACGACAAGGGCAAGGCCGCCGTCCTCGTCATGCGCACCGAAGTCACCGACGCCGAGGGCCCGTTGTGGACCAACGACGCGCAGATCTTCGTACGGGGAGAAGGCGGGTGGGGCGGCGACCGCGGGCCGTCCGCGCGCCTCGAACCGCCCGCCGGTGAGCCGGACAAGGTCGTCGAGCGGCCGATCCGTCAGGACCAGGCCCTCCTCTACCGCCTCTCCGGCGACTGGAACCCGCTGCACGCCGACCCGGAGTTCGCCAAGGTCGCCGGGTTCGAGCGGCCCATCCTGCACGGGCTGTGCACCTACGGCATGACGCTCAAGGCGGTCGTCGACACGCTGCTCGGCGGCGACACCGCCCGCGTGCGGTCGTACGCCACACGGTTCGCCGGGGTCGTTTACCCGGGCGAGACCCTGCGCATCCGCATGTGGCGCGAGGGCGCAGATGCCGTCCGGGTCGCCGTCAGCGCGGTCGAGCGGGACGACGCGCCCGTCCTCGCCGACACAGTCGTCACCATCGCCGAACACCCGTGAGCACCGTCCAGCACTCGTGAGCCAAGAGCCTTCCGAGGGGAGCCGCACCATGCGCGCAGCCGTACTGCACGAGATCGGCCAGGACAAACTCGACGTCCTCGACGACGTCGAGGCGGTGGGCTTCGGCCCCGGACGGGTCAGGGTCCGGGTGCGGGCCACCGGGCTGTGCCACTCGGACCTGTCCGCGATGAACGGCGTACTGCCCCAGCCCGCGCCCTTCGTGCCGGGCCACGAGGGCGCGGGCGAGGTCCTCGAAGTCGGCGACGGTGTAACCGACTTGAGCGTCGGCGACCGGGTGGTCCTGTGCTGGCTGCCCGCCTGCGGCACCTGCCCCGCCTGCAAGCGCGGACAGACCGAGCTGTGTCTGGCCGGGTTCATGAACGCGGGCACCCCCAACTTCAAGCGCCCCGGCGGTGACGTCTTCGGCATGGCGGGCACCGGAACCTTCACCGAGGAGGTCGTCGTCGACGCCCGGTGCGCGGTGCCGATCCCGGACGACGTGCCCTTCGACATCGCCGCGCTCATCGGCTGCGGCGTGACGACTGGGCTGGGCGCGGCTCTCAACACGGCCGATGTGGAGGCCGGTTCGTCGGTCGCCGTGATCGGGTGCGGCGGGGTCGGGGTCTCCGCCATCCAGGGGGCCCGGCTGAAGGGCGCCGCCGAGATAGTCGCCGTGGACCCGGTCGCCTCGCGCCGCGAGTCCGCGCTCAAGTTCGGTGCCACGAAGGCCGTTTCGCCGGACGAGCTGCCCGACGTCAAGCAGCACGTCACCGCCGGCGAGGGCTTCGACTACGTCTTCGAGGTCGTCGGCAAGGCCGCCACCGCCCGCACCGCCTACGAGAACACCCGGCGCGGCGGCACCCTCGTCGTCGTCGGCGCGGGCGCCATGGACGACTTCCTCCAGCTCAACATGTTCGAGCTGTTCTTCGACGAGAAGCGCATCCTGCCGTCCCTGTACGGCGGCGGCGACGTCCTGCGCTCCTACGAGCGGACGATCTCCCTCTGGCGGGCCGGCCGGATCGACCTGGAGGGACTGATCACGCACCGCGTCCCGTTCGCCGACATCAACGAGGCCCTCGACCAGATGCGGACGGGCACGGCACTGCGCACGTGCATCGAGATCTGAGCAACGTCTGTAGCCCTTCGCGAAAGGACCTTGATGTCACTGCCACTTGAGGGCCTGTCGGCCGTCGTCACCGGCGCCGGACGCGGTCTGGGCCGGGCCGAGGCGCTGGAACTCGCCCGGCTCGGCGCGGCCGTCGTCGTCAACGACTACGGACAGCCCGGCCGCGACGGCTCCGGCGAGGCGTCCGCCGCCCCCGCCGAGGAGGTCGCCGCCGAGATCCGCAAGGCGGGCGGCACGGCACTCGCCCACACCGCGGACGTCGCCGACTTCCAACAGGCCCGCGCACTCGTGGAGTTGGCGGTCGAGGAGTTCGGCAAGCTGGACATCCTCGTCAACAACGCGGGCATCCTGCGCGACCGTATGGTCTTCTCCATGACCGAGGACGAGTGGGACTCGGTGATACGGGTCCACCTCAAGGGCCACTTCAACACCACCCACTTCGCCTCCGCACACTGGCGCGAGCGCTCCAAGGCGGCCGGCGGGCCGGTGTACGGGCGGATCGTGAACACCTCCTCGGAGGCCTTCCTCGCCGGCTCCGCGGGACAGCCCAACTACGCGGCCGCAAAGGGCGGAATCGTCGGCCTCACCACCTCCACCGCCCTCGCCCTGGCCAAGTACGGCGTGACGGCCAACGCGATCTGCCCGCGCGCCCGCACCCGGATGACGGAGGACGTCTTCCCCGACGTGTCCGACGGCGGTCTCGACCCCCTCGCCCCCGAACACGTCGCCCCCCTCGTCGGCTACCTGGCCTCCCCGGCCGCCGCCCGCGTCAACGGCCAGCTGCTCGTCGTCCACGGCGGCATGGTCGCGATCGTCGAACGGCCGCGTGTCCAGGCGCAGTTCGACAGCAAGCAGGAGGCCTTCACGTACGAGGAGCTGGACGCCGTACTCACGCAGCACTACGCGGACACGAAGGGGGAGACGTTCGCGGCGACGGAAGTGCTCGGTCTCAAACGCGGGTAGCGCGTTCTGCAGCCCGTTCTGCAGCTCCTTTCTACGACAACGGCCCCGCCCGTCCACTGGACGGACGCTGTTGGTTAATTCGGGGCCGGGCACTTCGCCCCGCTGGCCGCTTCTTGGTCGGCGGGGCGAAGTGCTGCGAAGTGGCTGATGCGAGTGCGGGCTCGTGGTGTGTCGATGAGGTGGGCGTCGATGCGGGCGAGGTTGATCGCGGCGCCAGTGAGCTGGTGCTGGAGGCTGGTTTTGGCCAGGCCTCGGTAGCGGGACCTGCGCAGGCCGCAGCGTAGGACGGCCTGGGACATGGTGCCCTCGACACCGGCGCGGATCTGGTAGCGCTCCTTCCAGGCGTCGGTCTGCTGTTCCGCCCTGGCCGCATGCAGCGCGTGGTGTTCGTCCTGGCGGCGTAGCCGCAGTTCACGGGGTCGTTTGGCGTTGGTGGTGTTGATGCACGCCTGTCGCATGGTGCAGGGGCGGCAGTCGCTCGCCGAGAAGACCACCCGGAGTACCGGCTGGCCGCGCTGGGAGAGCCGTTCGCTCCAGGTGGTGCTGGTGTGGCCGCCAGGGCAGGCGGCCTGCTGCTTGTTCCAGTCGATGGTGAAGGCGTCTTGGGCGAAGCCGTCTTCGGCGCTGGTCTGGGCGCTGTTGTCGGCTTGGATGGGTCCGTGCAGGGCGATGCCGTGGTCGCGTCGGGCGCTGACCAGGGCGGGGGCGGTGGGATAGCCGGCGTCCACCCAGTGTTCGGCGGGCAGGCAGTCACGTGCGGCAAGCTGGGTGTGGATCGTCTCGGCCATCGACCGGTCCTGGACGGTGGCCACGGTCGTGGTGACGTTCGTGATCAGGTTCGGGGCGTCCGGCTCGCAGGTCTCGGTGAAGTGGACCTTGTAGCCGTCCCACATGATGTCGCGTTTGACGCTGCCACGTGCGTCGGTGTCATACGGGGTGACCAGGCGCGTCGCGTTCGGCGGGCGGTCTTTTGGGTCCCTGCGCCGCACCTCGCCCTCCACCAGGTGAAAGTGCTGGATCCACATCTGCCGCAGGACCTCCACCTTGTTCAGGTCGCGCAGGCCATCGGGAGAACGGGGGTCGAAGACAGCTGCCAGCAAGCGCATCCCGTCCCGGCCGATCCGCTCGGCCACCTCGGCCCGCTTCGCGCGGGAGGCGGGAAACCGGGTGTCATCGATCCGGGTGGCGTAGTGCTGGAACCAGTCCGGCTCGGCAATGTCGGCCAGCCAGTCCGGGGCGTTGTGGGCGACCGCGTTGAGTGCCGCACGCAGGGTCTCGGCCACCATCTCCAGCCAGTTCAGCTCCCGTGCGGCGGACAGCACGTGGGTGGAGTCGGTGCGGGCCCGGCCCGAGCTTTTGAGCAGTCCTCGTTCCCTGGCCGCGGCCAGGACACCGTCCATCACCCGCCGCCCGCCGTCCGTGCCGGTCAGGCGGTCTCTGAACTCCGACAGCACCGAGAAGTCGAATCCCGGGTCGTCGAGCTCCAGCCCGAGCGCGTACTTGAAGTCGATCCTGGCGCGGACCGCTTCCGCCGCCTGCCGGTCGGTCAGCCCCTCAACGAACTGCAACACCAGCACCAGCGCCAGCCGCCCCGGCGACCACGCATGCCTGCCCCGGGACGGGAAGAGATCAGCGAACTGCTCATCGGTGAACAACACGCCCAGTTCATCCCGCAGCCGGGTCGCCAGACTGCCCTTCGGGAACGCCGCCCGCGCTACCCGCACCGTCTCCCCGGGGATCTCCCCATCCCCGGCCGAACGCATCGACATCAACACCCACCCCATACGACAACGTCGGTCTTCAAGACCACAACCGAGTCTTGAAGACCGACGTCACGCAGACCCCGAATTAACCAACAGCGTCCGTCCACTGGACGAGCGGGGCCGATCGACCTACCGTCAGGCAGCCGTCTCGGTCTGCTGCTCCACCGGCTTGCGATGACGGCCGCGCGGGGCGGCCTCACCCTCGTGGGACGAGACCGGACCCCGGTGCTTGCCGCGACCGGCGGACTCCTGGGTCTGGGCAGGCTGCTGGGTCGTAGTGGCGTCACTCATCGGAAGAAATTCACCCCGTCAACATGATCCTTCTTACAGCCGGGCAAGCGTAACCAGCACCCCACGCACCGAATCCAGCCGCACACGCCAACCGCCACGAATTCGTTACTCGGCGGCCATACGTCCCGTAAGTGGAGCCTGCTGCAACGGGATGGGACGTTGTGGCTCCGCGGGTTGTGCCGGGTTCTGTTGGTGGTTCTCTGCGGCTTCGTCGTGGCTGGTCGCTCCCCCACTCTCGGCTTCGCTCGAGCGGGGGGACCCCCATCGCGGCGGAGCCGCAGATCGACACAGCCCCGCGCCCCTTTGGGGCGCCTCCCATCGCGCCAATCCGCAGGGCACCGTCCGGGTCGCGTACGGCAGTTGCAGCACCCCGTCCCGCGTGAACACCCCCGCTCCCGCCAACCACCCCTCGGGCCCCGGAAGATGACGCACCCGGCGCTCGCTCGGCCGCCACAGCCCCAGCCAGCTGCTCACCGGCCCGTCGACGCGGAGCGCCACCGCACAGCTCTCCGGCATCAGCATCTGCCCCGGCTGGACGGCGAACGGCGTGACCGTGCAGTCCGCCACCCGCAGGCTCTCCGGGAATCGCACCGGCAGCGTGCTGCCGAGCACCCCCCAGCCCAGCCGGGCCTGCCCCGGCGAGGGCGCGTCGGAGCTGATCAGCAGGAGTCCGCTGTCGGGGTCGGCGAGCAGGAGCCGGTCGTCGCTGTCCGCGGCGATCTGCAGCAGCGGGGACACCTCGCCGCCGCGTTCCAGGTCGACGACGACGGTCTTGGTCCGCCCGCCGGCCTCCCGGTCGAGGGCCAGTATCCGCCCCGTGCGGTCCAGCCACACCCCGCCCGAGCAGCGCCCGGGGATCTCGGCGAGCTGCTCGGGCCCGAAGGCACCGCCCGCCACCAGCCACACGGCGCTGGAACGCCGGCCCACGGCGACGGCGTACGCCTTGTCGCCGCCCGGCGCGGGCGGCAGCAGCCGCAGCCGGGAGCCGGGGTCCGGGCACTCCACGGCCCCCAGCGGCAGCTCACCGGTGCCGGGCCCGGTCGGGTAGAGCAGCGCGAAGACATGCCGTCCGTCCGTGAGGCGCCGGATCAGGACCCGGCCGTCGCTCATCGGCTGCACCTCGGTGCCGGGCTCCTCGGGCTGGTTGCCGGGCAGCGGCACGGCGTACGGCTCGGGTCCGTCCAGGGTCCAGCGCTCCGGGAACAGGGAGTCGCCGTCCGCGGCGAGGCGTGCGGCGTAGCAGCCGTCCACGGTGATCGCGCACCCCGGCGGCGGGGTCGGGTCGTCCTCGTTCTCCGCGGTGGGTTCGATCGCACAGGCCGTCATCGGTCGATCACCTCCGGCGACGAAGCTAGTTTTCGTACGCACAGACGGGGGACCGCCGGGCACCCGTTTCACACATATGGATGGCCACGATTCGATTCGCCTGAGGAAACGGGGGCGGATGTGCTGGACGGGGCGGCGGCCCCGGTGGGCCCCCGGCGCAGGTTCAGCGGCACAGAACCTCCAGGTAGCCTTTGGCGTGTGCCCCGTCTGTCTGAAGTCATCGCCGCGCTGGAGAACGTGTGGCCCGCCGAGCGGGCCGAGTCCTGGGACGCGGTCGGCACCGTCGTGGGCGACCCCGGCCAGGAGGTCGTGAGGGTCCTTTTCGCCGTCGACCCGGTCCAGGAGATCGTCGACGAGGCGGTGAAGCTGGACGCCGACCTGCTGGTCACCCACCATCCGCTCTACCTTCGCGGTACGACGACGGTCGCGGCGTCCCACTTCAAGGGCCGCGTGGTGCACACCCTGATCAAGAACGACATCGCGCTGCACGTCGCCCACACCAACGCCGACACCGCCGACCCGGGCGTCTCCGACGCGCTCGCCGGCGCCCTGGACCTTCGGGTCGTACGACCGCTCGTGCCGGACCCGACCGACCCGTCCGGGCGTCGGGGCCTGGGCCGGATCTGCGAGCTTGACCATCCGCTGCCCCTGCGCGAGTTCGCCGCGCGGGCCGCCGAACGTCTGCCCGCCACCGCGCAGGGCATCCGCGTCGCGGGCGACCCCGAGGCGGTCGTACGGACGATCGCGGTCAGCGGCGGCTCCGGCGACGGCCTCTTCGACGACGTACGCGCGTCCGGTGTCGACGCCTACCTCACCGCAGACCTGCGACACCACCCGGTGTCCGAGGCCCGCGCCCACAGTCCTCTCGCGCTGCTCGACGCGGCGCACTGGGCCACCGAGTGGCCCTGGTGCGAGCTGGCAGCAGCCCAGCTCGACGAGATCTCCGACCGGAATGGCTGGGACCTGCGTGTCCATGTGTCCAAGACGGTCACCGACCCGTGGACCATCCACTCACCGTCAATGGGAGCCCCCAACTGAACGCCGCGCCCGCCGACCAGATCCGACTCCTCGACGTCCAGGACCTCGACGTCCGCCTCCAGCAGCTCGCCCACAAGCGGCGGTCGCTCCCCGAGCACGCCGAGATCGAGTCGCTGACCAAGGACCTCACCCAGCTGCGCGACCTGCTCGTGGCCGCGCAGACCGAGGAGAGCGACTGCGCCCGCGAGCAGATCAAGGCCGAACAGGACGTCGACCAGGTGCGCCAGCGCGCCGTCCGCGACCAGCAGCGCCTCGACTCCGGCGCCGTCACCTCGCCGAAGGACCTGGAGAACCTCCAGCGCGAGATCGCCTCCCTCGCCAAGCGGCAGGGTGACCTCGAGGACGTCGTCCTGGAGGTCATGGAACGCCGCGAGTCCGCACAGGAGCGGGTCGCCGAGCTGACCGAGCGGGTCTCCTCCGTCCAGTCGAAGATCGACGACGCGACGGCCCGCCGGGACGCGGCGTTCGAGTCGCTGGACGGGGACATCGCCTCGGCGACCAAGGAGCGCGAGGTCATCGCCGGGTCCGTCCCCGCCGATCTGCTCAAGCTCTACGAGAAGCTGCGCGAGCAGCAGGGCGGCGTCGGCGCGGCCAAGCTCTACCAGCGCACCTGCCAGGGCTGCCGCCAGGAGCTGGCCATCACCGACATCAACGAGATCCGCGCCGCCGCGCCGGACACGGTGGTGCGGTGCGAGAACTGCCGGCGCATTCTGGTGCGTACGTCCGAGTCGGGCCTCTAGGAGTCTTTCCGGTGTCTCCAGTGCGGGAGTTCATCGTCGAGGCCGACGGCGGGTCACGGGGCAATCCCGGGCCCGCGGGCTACGGCGCCGTGGTGACCGACGCGGCGACCGGGGAGACGCTGGCGGAAGCGTCCGAGTACCTCGGCATCGCGACGAACAACGTCGCCGAGTACCGGGGGCTGCTGGCGGGCCTGCGCGCCGCCCACGCCCTCGACCCCGCCGCCACGGTCCATGTCCGGATGGACTCCAAGCTCGTCGTCGAGCAGATGTCGGGCCGCTGGAAGATCAAGCACCCTGCCATGAAGCCGCTGGCCGCGGAGGCGGCGGCGGTGTTCGGGGCGGGCCAGGTGACGTACGAGTGGATTCCGCGAGAGCTGAACAGACGGGCGGACCGGTTGGCGAACGAGGCGATGGACACCGGTGGTTCCGCGAGTTCTCTGCGCAAGGGAGCGGCGGAGGGGTCGGGCGGCGGACCGGCGGAGGCCGATGCCGAGGGGCCGGGCGCCGGAGGTGCGAAGGCTGACGCCGATGTCCGGGCTGGGAAGGGTGGCGCCGATGTCCGTGCGGCGAAGGCTGGCACCGACGTCCATGCCGGAAAGGCTGACGCCGACGTTCGCGCTGCAAAGGCCGGCGCCGATGTCCGTGCCGCGAAGGCAGATGCCGACGTCCGCGCCGCGCGGAACGTGGCGACGCCGACTGTCGGGTGGGGTGGCGCCGACCTCGGTGCGCCCGCCACGTTCGTGCTGTTGAGGCACGGCGAGACGCCCCTGACGCCGCAGAAGCGTTTCTCGGGGCGTGGCGGTAGCGACCCGTCGTTGTCCGACGTCGGCAGGGAACAGGCCGAACGCGTGGCGGCCGCGCTCGCCCGGCGCGGGACGATCGAGACCGTCCTCGCGTCCCCCCTCGCCCGCACCCGCGAGACCGCCTCAATCGTCGCCGCCCGTCTGGGCCTCGACGTCACCATCGAGGACGGGCTGATCGAGACGGACTTCGGCGCCTGGGAGGGCCTCACCTTCGCCGAGGTGCAGGTGCGCCAACCCGACGACCTGAACGCCTGGCTCGCCTCCCCGGACGCCGAACCGACCGGCGGCGGCGAGAGCTTCGCGGCGACGGCGACGCGGATCGCGGCCACGAGAGACAAGCTGGTGGCGGCGTACGCGGGCCACACGGTCCTGCTGGTCACCCACGTCACACCGATCAAGACGCTCGTACGACTCGCCCTCGGCGCCCCGCCCGAGTCCCTGTTCCGCATGGAACTCTCGGCGGCCTCACTGTCCGCGGTGGCGTACTACGCGGACGGCAACGCGAGCGTACGGCTCCTCAACGACACGTCGCACCTGCGCTGAGCGCCGCCGCCTCCCGGGCCAGCGACTCGATCCGCCCCCAGTCCCGCGCGGCCACCGCATCCTCCGGAAGCATCCAAGTCCCGCCCACACAACCGACGTTGGGCAACGCCAGATACTCGGGAGCCGACGCGAGCCCGATCCCCCCGGTCGGGCAGAACCGCGCCTGCGGCAACGGCCCGGCCAGCGACTTCAGATAGGCCGTACCGCCCGCCGCCTGCGCCGGAAAGAACTTCATCTCCGTCACGCCCCGCTCCAACAGCGCCACGACCTCCGACGTCGTCGACACCCCCGGCAGAAACGGCACCCCGGACGCCCGCATCGCCTCCAGCAGTACGTCCGTCCAGCCCGGGCTCACCAGAAACCGCGCCCCGGCGGCTATGGACTCGTTCACCTGCTCCGGCGTGATGACCGTGCCGGCCCCGACCATCGCGTCCGGTACCTCCCCGGCGATCGCCCGTATCGCGTCCAGCGCGACCGGCGTGCGCAACGTCACCTCGATCGCCGGCAGCCCACCCGCGACCAGCGCCCGCGCGAGCGGAACGGCGTCGGCGGCGTCCTGCACGACGACTACGGGAATGACGGGGGCGAGATCGAGGAGGGAGGCGCTCATGGTCAGTATCGTGCCGTCGGCGAGCATCATGCGCAAAGCTCATTGCGCATGATGCAACGATCGAGATTGATGATCAGTGAATCTCGTCCACCAGCACATCCAGCGCCCAAGCCGCCCCCGCCTTCACCGGCCGCTCCGCCTCCACCACATACCGGAGGTCCCGCAGCGCCTCCACCAGCTCAGCCGGCCCCTTCGGCGAAACCCCGCCCGCCAGCAGACTCCGTACGATCCGCCCCTTCGTCGCCTTGTTGAAGTGGCTGACGACCTTCCGTGTCGGCGCATGCAGCACCCGCACGGTCGCCGTCCGCCCGGCCACCTCACCCTTCGGCTTCCAGGCAGCCGCATAGGCGGAAGACCGCAGATCCAGCACCAGCCCACTCCCAGCGACTTCGGGCAGAACGTCGGCCATCGGCGCACGCCAGTGCGCGCCCAGCGCCCCGAGCCCCGGCAGCTTCACACCCATCGAGCAGCGGTACGAGGGAATCCGGTCCGTCACCCGCACGGCACCCCAGAGCCCCGAGAAGACCAGCAGAGAGCGCCCCGCCCGCCGCTTCGCCGCCGTATCGAGGGAGGCCAGGTCCAGAGCGTCGTACAACACACCGGTGTAGATCTCCCCGGCGGACCGCGTCCCCGCCGTCCGCAGCTCCGTGTTCTTGGCGGCCTCGCCCCGCAGCCCCTCACTCAGCCCGAGCACCTCGCGCGCCTTCTCCTCGTCCCCCGCGCACAGCTCGACGAGTTCGCCGAGAACGGCCTCACGGGCCGGCGTCAGCCCGGGCAGCGACAGCGACTCAAGCTTCAGCGGGGCGCCACGGCCGGACGAGGCCTTGCCTTCGGAAGGCGGCAGCAGGACGAGCACGGGTTCTCCTTCGGTTTCGGGCTTCGCGACAGCGTACGGCTCACATCGACAGGGCCCCGCACCGGCATACAAGCCGAATTGTGCCTAGGCTCATGGGTATGCCCCGCCGCCACATCCGCGTGACCGGCGCCCCCGAAGCCCCCCTCCGGGCCGCCCTCACCGCGCTGCGTACCGAACTCGGCGTCTCCGAGAGCTTCCCGCCCGAAGCCGTCCCGGCCACACCCGCCGTGCCGGAGTACGACGCCACCGACATCCCCCTCTTCACCATCGACCCACCCACCTCCACCGACCTCGACCAGGCGATGCACCTCTCCCGCCAGGGCACCGGCTACCGCGTCCGGTACGCCATCGCCGACGTCGCCGCCTTCGTCGTACCCGGGTCACCGCTGGACCTGGAGACCCACCGCCGCGTGACCACCCTGTACTTCCCGGACGGAAAGATCCCGCTGCACCCGGTGCTGCTGAGCGAAGGCGCGGCGAGTCTGCTGCCGGACCAGCCCCGCCCGGCCGCCCTGTGGACCATCGACCTCGACGCGGACGGCCGCACGCTCGCCGTCGACGTCCGCCGGGCCCTGGTCCGCAGCCGCGCCAAGCTGGACTACGCGGGCGTACAGAAGCAGATCGACGCCAGGACGGCCGAGGAACCGCTCGCGCTGCTCAAGGAGATCGGGGAGACGAGGGAACGCCTGGAGATCGAACGCGGCGGCATCTCGCTCACCGTGCCCGAGCAGGAGATCGTAGAGCGCGACCACACCTACGAACTGAACTACCGCGCCCCACTCCCCGCCGACGGCTGGAACGCCCAGATCTCCCTGCTCACGGGAATGGCGGCCGCGGATCTGATGCTGGGCGCCGGCACCGGCGTACTCCGCACCCTGCCCGCCGCCCCCGACGGCGCCGTCGGCCGCCTCCGCCGTACCGCCCACGCCCTGCACATCAACTGGCCGCACCATGTCTCGTACGCGGCCCTGATCCGCTCCCTCGACCCGCACCGCCCGCACCACGCGGCGTTCCTCCTCGAGTGCACGACGCTGCTGCGCGGCGCGGGCTACACGGTCTTCTGGAACGGCCTCCTGCCGGACATCACCACGCACTCCGCGGTCGCGGCCCCCTACGCCCACTGCACGGCCCCCCTCCGCCGCCTCGCCGACCGCTACGCCACCGAGATCTGCCTGGCGACGGTTTCCGGAGGTGCCGTGCCCGAATGGGTACTCGCCGCCCTCGACACCCTCCCCAAGGAGATGGCCGACGGCACGCGGAGGGCGGGCCAGGTGGAGCGCGCCTGCGTGGACACCGTGGAGGCGGCGCTGCTCAAGGACCGGGTGGGGGAGTTCTTCGACGGGTGCGTGGTGGATGTGGAGGAACGCCGTCCGACGGTGGGGAAGGTCCAGTTGGACTCCCCGGCGGTGGTCGCCCCCATCGAGAGCGACGCCGAGCCCCTGCCCCTCGGCGAACGCCTCCGCGTCCGTCTCACCCAAGCGGATCCGGCAGCGGCGAGGGTGCGTTTCGCGCCTGCGTGACCGCTTCTTTAATTTCCTGTACGAGGCTGTCGGCGTCGTCGGCGTGCAGCCGGACGAGTCGGATGGTCTTCTGCCGCCCGAAGAAGGTGAAGTGGGTGACGGGCTCGGTGAGTTCGATCGTGACATCGGTCTGCGAGCCGACGGGGATGTCGAGTTCACCGTCGGTGCGCTGGTGCGTGGTCCGCAGCTCCCGTCGTACGGAAGCGATGTGGGTGACGGGGATGCGCAGATCGACGTGAGCGGCGTAACGGACGCGGAGCGAGCCGTCGTTGAGCACATGGGGCCGTACGACCGAGGCGGCGTGCAGGCCGACGATGACGACGACGCCGTACAGGTCCAGGACGAGCACGATCCGGTCGACGGTCGGCCAGTGACGCAGCAGGACGGACATCGTCAGCGTCTCGATCACGCACACGAACGCGAACCCGAACATCACGGCGCCCTGCCCGCGCGCGTAGCCGAAGGCCTGCCCGCCGCCGCCCGTCCCGTGCCGTCGCTTGGTGACCCACAGCACCAGGCTGACGAGCAGCCGCAGCTCATGCCGGAGGAGGGCAAGGACTGTCCTCATCGGGCCTCCCCGGTCACGATCCGCAGCGCGCGCCGGATCGCCTCCGCCTGCGCGGGCGCGAAGTCGGCGTAGAAGGCGCGCAGGAAGCTGTCGTCGTGGTCGATACCGATGTCGTCAGGGAGCAGCTCGCGGGGGATGCAGTCGGCGAGGGCGCGGGCGGCCTCGTCCACGCGGGGGTCGTCGGTGGGGGAGTCGGCGAGGGCGTCGAGGAGGGCGTAGACCGCGAGGGCCTGTTCGACACCGCCGGGTGTGGCCAGGGCACTGCCGAGCAGGCCCATCAGCCGCGCGCGTTCCTCCGGGTGGGCCGTGGTCTCGATGAGCGCGAGCAGCTCGCGGTCCTTGGCGGCCATGGGGGATGCGTCGGGGTGGGCCATCTCGGCGAACAGCGCGGTCAGTTCGGGCGAGACCGGCCCTTCGGCGGGCAGCTCCTCCTCGGAGTCGAGGAGCGCACGGAGCCGCGCCCGGCGATCCCGGATGGCTGCTTCCTGCCGGGCCAGATCCTCGTCCAGCTCGGTGAGCACCTCGGCGAGGTCCCGGCCCGCGTCATCCGCGAGGACGTCCCGCACCTCCGTGAGCCCGAGCCCCAGCTCGGTCAGCCGCCGGATCCGGGCGAGCACGACGGCGTGCCGCAGCGTGTAATTCCGGTAGCCGTTCGACAGCCGCTCCGGCTCGGGCAGCAGGCCCAGGTGGTGATAATGCCGCACGGTGCGCGTGGTGACACCGACGGCTGTGGCGAGTTCTCCGATCCGCATGGCTTCAGTAGAGACGTTGACGTTGCGGCAGGGTCAAGCGAGACGTGTCCTGACGGTGATCGTGATCGTGTGCCACGATCGAGGGAACAGTTCCCGATCTCATGGACGGGAGAATCCCCGATGTCCGAGTCTGGCGACCGACCGAGGGAGGGGCGTGACATGACTGCCATGGCACACGAGTCGCTCACGCAGGCGGAGGTCCTGCTGGAGGGCTTTCTGGCCCTGGACACACCGGAGGGTTTCCGGGCGGAACTGATCGAGGGGGAGATCGTTGTGACGCCGCCGCCGGACGGGGATCACGAGGACTACATCGGGCTGATCGTGAACCAGGTGATCAGGCGGTCCCGCACCGACATGCAGTTCTCCGGGAACAAGGGGTTGAAGCTGCGAAGCGGAGGTGGCTGCCCCAAGGACCACGTGATCCCGGACGGCACGTTCGCTCCCATGGAACTGCGGCTCTACCGTGGCGCCGACTCCTGGATGCCGTGCGACGGCGTCGCCATGGTGCTGGAGGTGACCTCCACCAAGCCCAAGGCCGACCGCGAGACCAAACGTCGCTGCTACGCCCGCGGCGGCATCCCTCTCTACCTGCTCGTCGACCGCGAGGCTGCTCAGATCACGCTGTTCAGCGAACCGGAGAAGGACGACTACCGCCAGCACTGCACACTCCCCCTGGGTAAAGGGCTGGCCCTCCCTGAGCCCTTCGCCTTCGAACTGGACACCACCGAGTTCCTCTGATCCCCTCGGACTGAGGGGGTGCGAGGTGAGTACACGGGAACAGGCCAGCTGGACCAGGGCGCGGCTCGGTCACTGTGGTCCACCGCTCGATCTGCTGACCGCCCGCTTCGACCGGCACGTCTACGCCTCGCACACGCACGAGGAATTCAGCATCGGCATCTGCGTCGGCGGCTCCGAGGTCATCGACTACCGGGGCGACCACCTCCGCCCCGGCCCGGGCTCCATCGTCGTACTCGCCCCCGGCGAGATGCACACCGGCCGCCCCGCCGCGTCCGACGGCTACGCCTACCGAGCCCTGTACCCCGACCCGTCCCTCCTCACCGAAGGCACCCTCGGCAACGGCCTCCCGTACTTCCGCGAGCCCCTCCTCGACGACCCCGAACTCGCCACCGCCCTCAGCCGCGCCCACACCGAACTCAGCGCCTGCCCCGACCCGTTGGAGGCCGAGTCCCGCCTCCCGTGGCTGCTCACGGCGCTGACCCGCCGCCACTCGACGGCCCGAGCGGCGAAGGACGTCGTGCCCGGTGCCGCGCACATCGCCCATGTCGTACGCGACCGGCTCGCCGACGAGCTCCTGGCGCCCCCTTCCCTCGCCGAGCTCGCCGCCGACCTGGGGCTGTCCCGCTACCAACTCCTCCGGGCCTTCCGTACGACGATGGGGATACCGCCGTACGCATGGCTGGCCCAGCACCGGGTGGGCCGGGCCCGCGGACTGCTGGAGTCCGGAATGCGGCCGGGTGAGGTCGCGGGGGCGGTAGGCTTCGCCGATCAGGCGCATCTGACCCGCTGGTTCCGGCGGGTGCTGGGGGTGACGCCGGCGGCGTACCGCAACAGCGTTCAAGACGGGCGCCGCTGATCCGGTGAGCATGGCCGCATGACTGCACGCGGCTGGTTTCTGTTCTCCCTGATGGGAGTGGTCTGGGGCATCCCCTACCTGCTGATCAAGGTGGCGGTGGACGCGGACTTGTCCCCGTCGACGGTGGTGTTCACGCGCTGCGCGCTAGGCGCTGCCCTGCTCCTGCCCTTCGCGATACGCCAGGGCGGCCTGCCCGGCACGATACGGACGCACTGGCGCCCGATGCTCGCCTTCGCGTGCATCGAGATCATCGGCCCCTGGTGGACCCTGACCGACGCCGAACGCCACCTGTCCAGCTCCACGGCGGGCCTGCTGATCGCCGGAGTCCCGATCGTGGGACTGGCCCTGGCCCGCTTCTTCGGTGACACGGAGAGGCTGGGGGTACGGCGTGCGACGGGCCTCGCGCTCGGGTTGGCCGGCGTGGGAGTCCTCACGGTCCCGCACCTGACCGGCGGCGACGCCCGCTCCCTGGCCGAGGTCTTCGTCACGGTGCTCGGCTACGCGACCGCCCCCCTGATCGCCGCGCGCTACCTCAAGGACGTCCCGACCCTCCAGCTCATCGCCCCGTGCCTGGCCCTCGCGGCCCTGGTCTACGCCCCCGCGGCAGCGGTGACCCGGCCGCCCGCGATGCCCTCGACCTCGGTCCTGGCCGCCTTGGCCGCCCTGGGTGCCGTCTGCACCGCGGTCGCCTTCGTGGCCTTCCTGGAGCTGATCAAGGAGGCGGGCCCGACCAGGGCGACGGTCTTCACGTACGTCAACCCGGCGGTCGCGGTGGCAGCGGGTGCGATCTTCCTCGACGAGCCGCTGACGGCGGGCATCGCCGCGGCGTTCACGCTGATCCTGGCGGGCTCGGTGCTGGCGACGTCGGCGGCGGGCCCGAGGGAGGGATCGAGGAACGGATCTAGGAAGGGATCGAGGAAGGCCCCACGCCCGGTAGCATGGTCGACACGGCAGACGAGCCGGGCGGACGGCCGCGTGGAGGTTCCTATGGACCTCCCCGAGGAACGTCCGGGCTCCACAGGGCAGGGTGGTGGCTAACGGCCACCCGGGGTGACCCGCGGGACAGTGCCACAGAAAGCAAACCGCCCAGCGTTCAGGCGCTGGGTAAGGGTGAAACGGTGGTGTAAGAGACCACCAGCGCCTGAGGTGACTCAGGCGGCTAGGTAAACCCCACCCGGAGCAAGGTCAAGAGGAGCCGCCTCTTCGAAAAGAAGAGCGACTCTGCGCGGACGTCCGAGGGCTGCCCGCCCGAGTCCGCGGGTAGACCGCACGAGACCGGCGGCAACGCCGGTCCTAGATGGATGGCCGTCGCTCCAGGGTCCGCGAGGACCCCGGAGGACAGAACCCGGCGTACAGCCCGACTCGTCTGTCGGCAGGGCTCTGACCTGGGCTTATGGCCCGGTCGGGGCCTTTTCCCGCGTTCGGGCCCATCCCGCTTCTGCCTGCGAGTTCCCGGGAGTTCCGGGAGTTCCCGCGCCAGTGTGCAGAGGGACTTCGCGGGGACTTCGCGCCGCAGGGCGGAGCCGGCACGGTCAGTACGCTCCGTAGCGCAATGCCGGCTCAAGCTGCGATGTCGGC
Source organism: Streptomyces sp. NBC_00457 (assembly GCF_036014015.1). Classification (NCBI taxonomy): domain Bacteria; kingdom Bacillati; phylum Actinomycetota; class Actinomycetes; order Kitasatosporales; family Streptomycetaceae; genus Streptomyces; species Streptomyces sp. NBC_00457. The sequence continues at coordinate 7,642,239 of NZ_CP107905.1, forward strand.
TTCGGGCTGGAGGGCAGGGCCGAGCAGTAGACCCCCGTCCAGGACGAATTCGGAGCCCGTGGCGAAAGACGCGTCCTGGGAGGTGATGAAGAGCAACAGGCGGGTGATGTCGGCGGGTTCGGCCAGGCGGGGGATGGCGAAGGGGGCGGGTGAATAGAAGTCGGCGATGGCCGGCTGGCCTGCGACGGTGGGTTCGTTGATCAGCGGTGTGGAGACGACGCCGGGGTGGATCGAGTTGACCCGGATGTTGTCCCGTCCCAGCTCCAGCGCGGCCGTCTTGGTCAGCCCGCGCACGGCCCACTTGCTGGCGGTGTAGGGGGCGTAGAAAGCCGTGCCTACGTGGGCCATGGTCGAGGCGATGTTGACGATGGTTCCGCCGCCGCCCCTGCGCATCGACGGAGCCACAGCCCTGATGCCGAGGAACTGACCGGTGACGTTGACACTGAAGGTCTGCTCCCAGGCACGGAGTTCGGTGTGTTCGATAGGGGCCGCCGGGTTCTGGACGCCCGCGTTGTTCACCAGGATGCTGACCGGCCCGAAGTGGCCTTCGACTTCGCGCACCGCCGCCGCCCAGTCGTCCTCGCTGGCGACATCCAGGTGAACGGACAGAGCCCGATGACCGAGCTGAGCAGCGAGTTCGCGGCCGGCGTCGTCGTCGCGGCCGGCGATGACGACGTTCGCCCCCTCGGCGTGGTAGCCCCGCACATGGCTGCTGCCCATGCCGCCGCTGCCGCCCGTGACGATGACGGTCTGGCCCTCGAAGCGTCCCATGATGCGTCCTTCCAGGTTTGCATGAATGGTGAGTCGAGTGACTCACCTCCTCTCTCAAGGTAAGAGCGGAACTAGAGGTGAGTCAAGTGACTCACCTCGCAGCGAGGGGCATACTGGAGGGCATGACGGCACAGCCTTCGGAATACCACCGGCGCGTGGCGGCGCAGAAGCGGACGGCCATCGTCGAGGCAGCGACGAAGCTGTTCCTCGACTCCGGCTACGACGGCACCTCGCTGGCCCGTATCGCCGAGGAGGCCGGAGTGTCGAGGGCGACTCTGTTCAAGCAGTTCACCACCAAGGCGGCCCTGTTCGAGGCGATCGTCACCGAACACTGGAAGGTCGACGACGAGGAGGCGCCACTTCCCGAGCCGGGCAACCTCCGCGCAGGGCTCGAGGTCCTCGGACGCCGGTACGTTGCGCTGCTCACGCGGCCCGGCATGGCCGCCCTCCACCGCATCGTCATCGCCGAGGTGCCGCGCTTCCCGGAGCTCGGCGCGACCCAGTTCAAGCTCGGCAAGATGCCCTACTTCGAATCGGTCCGCCGCTACCTGGCAGCGGAAAACGCCGCCGGTACAGCCGTGCTCGACGATGCGGAGATGGCAGCGACCCAATTCCTTGGGATGATCTCCAACTACGTGTTCTGGCCGCGGATGCTGCTCGCCCGCTGGGAACCCGACGACTCCTCCGTCATGAACGCGGTCGATCAAGCGGTGCAGACCATGCTCGCCCGATACGGGGCGCCGGGACTCGCGGCACCTGAGACGCCTGAGTGAGTGGGGAGGTGCGCGACTCCCAGGAGCAGCACGGTCTCCCTCGCCACGACACTCGCGGGTCATCATCGGCCCATGCGCTACAAAAACAGCACTCTGAAGATCATCGCGCCTCTTGTGGGTGCGGCCGCAGTGGTGGCCTGTCAGCAGGCGCCTGGGGAACGAGCTGGGGAACAACAGGGCCCCGGTGTGCCGGTGACGTACGTCGGGATGTGGGTCACCGCGGACAATCACATCCGGCAGGAACTCCTCCCGAACGGTCGTTACGACGAGGCTCGGGGCGGGCGCGGAAGCGCGTATACCGGCCGCTACTGGGTGAACGGAAATCACATCGAGTACGCGGACGACACGGGTTTCACCGCCGACGGAGAGTTCGAGGGCGACATCCTTCACCACGGTGGCTACGTCTTCTACCGCGAGGACAGCCCGGCCCACCGCAAGGCCACCGGCAAAGACGCATGAGGGAGCAACCCAGCCGCAGCTTCTGTCCGTCATCGGCACCAGCCTAGGAGTATCGCGGCCACCTTGGGCTGCTGCGTCGGACGTGCGGCGGGACTACCGTCGATGGCATGGACAGCGACAACCTTCTGGGGCAGTTTCTGCGAGCTCGACGCGGCCTTGTGCGGCCCGAGGAACAGGGCGTTCCCGTGATTGGCCACCGCCGCGTGGCGGGTCTGCGCCGGGAGGAAGTGGCCATGCTGTCCGGGCTGAGCACCGACTACTACGTGCGCCTGGAACAGGGCCGCGAGAGGAATCCGTCGGTGCAGGTGGTCGACGCGCTGGCCCGCACGCTGATGCTGGACGACGAAGGGATCGCCCATCTGCACCAGCTGGCCCGGCCCATGCCGGGACGCTCCCGCAAGAGCACCCGGCGCCAGCCGGTCAGCCCCTCGCTGCTGCAGATGATGAACGGCTGGACCGACACCCCTGCCGTGATCCTGGGGCGTTGTATGGACGTACTGGCGCACAACGCCCTGGGCGGCGCCCTGTTCGCCGGCCACACCTACAGCGGGGACCTGATGCGGCTCGTCTTCCTCGACCCCGACGCCCGGGACTTCTACCCGGACTGGGACCGGGTCGCCGCCAACACGGTCGGCGGTCTGCGCGAGGCGGCGGGAACCGACTACGACGACCCGCAGTTGATCGAGCTGGTCGGCGAACTGTCGCTCAAGAGCGAAGAGTTCCGCAGGCTGTGGGCGCGTCATGACATCCGCCAGAAGAGGCACGAGACCAAACGCTTCCGGCACCCGGTCGTCGGCGAACTCACCCTGGCCTACGAGTCGTTGACCATCAACAGCGCCCCGGGTCAGCAACTGGTCGTCTACCAGGCCGAGCCCGCCGGCCCCTCCGCCCACGCACTGTCACTGCTCGGCAGCCTCACCGCGACGGAGACGGCGCGGAATTCGGATTCCGCGCAACAGGACATCACCACAGACTGACCGGCCTCACCCGACCGCCATTCCTTGAAGTCCGCCGCGCCCGTCCGCCGCGCCCGTACGCCGCGGTGTCTACGGTCGAGCGATGAGCGAAGCAGTACGCTCGGCCGTTCATGACTCCACGCCGTCGGCGGGGAACCAACCGGTCCGCGGGGCCGCCGACGGCCGCCTGTCCGCCGACGGCCGCGCCGCTACGGCCGCTGCCGCGCGGGCCGGATGACCATCTCGTTGACGTCGACATCCGCCGGCTGGCCGATCGCGTAGGAGATCGCACGAGCAATGGCATCGGGCGGGATGGCAGCCGAGCGGTAGGTCTTCATCGCCGCCGCGGCTCCCGGTTCGGTGATGGTGTCGGCCAGTTCGGACTCGACGACGCCGGGTGAGACGGTGGTGACCCTGATGAACGGCTCGGCCTCCTGCCGCAGGCCTTCGGTGATCGCCCGGGCCGCGTACTTCGTGGCGCAGTACACCGCGGCCGTGGGGACCACGGAGTAGGCGCCGACCGACGCGATGGTGATGAAGTGCCCGCTGCTCTGGCGCTGGAAGTGCGGCATGGCCGCGGCGATGCCGTGCAGCAGCCCGTTGACGTTGACGTTGATCATCCGGTCCCACTCGTCCACCAGCAGCGAGTCCAGGCGCGACAGCGGCATCACACCGGCGTTGTTGACCATCACGTCGATATGCCCCTGATCGGCAACCGTCTCGTCGACGAACCTGGCCACGTCGGCCCGGTCGGTGACGTCGAGACGGCGTACGTCGATGCTGCCGCCGTCAGCTCGGATGCTCTTGGCCAGGCTGGTCAGCCGATCCTCCCGACGCCCACCGGCAACGACGTGATGCCCTTCCGCGGCAAGCCGCCTGGCGATGCCTTCACCGATGCCACTCGTGGCACCCGTGACGAGCACGACCTTGCGGCCGCCCTGCTCTGTGGTCCGAGACGTTGTCCGTGTCACGGCGTCCTCCTTGTCCAGTCAGGGCCCAAGCCCCGTCGGCACTTCGTTCACCTGCGAACTTGCCGTGTTTTGGAGGGCGGGAGAAGGCCGGGATCTTCCTAGGAGCCCCGCACCCACCACCTGACGTCGGCTCGCGATGTCAGGTCCGGCCTGACGGGCTGCGGCAGGGCCATTTTCCATCGTCGAGGACATCCAAGGTAGATTTAATCTACGTAAGACGTTGCCTACGTTTATCTCTAAGAGGACCGCCGATGGACTTCAAAGGCAGAGCGGCCGATCTCGATTTGTTGAGCCAGCAGCTCGGGTTGGTGATCGAAGGCGCGGGAGGCACCCGAGGGCAGGCCGTGATCATGACCGGGCGGCGGCGTGTGGGGAAGTCCCGTCTGGTTCAGGAGTTCTGCGACCGGTCCGGGGTTCCGTACGTGGTGTTCCAGGCGACCCGGGGCCGTAATGCCGTGGCCGAGCGGGCGGACTTCACCGCGGCGCTGGCGCAGTCCGCCGCTCTGCCGGGAGCGGAGCTGGTGGCGGGGTTGCAGGCCGCGGACTGGAATCAGGCGCTGCGCTCACTGGCCATCGCGCTACCGGACGACGCCCCGAGCATCGCTGTGATCGACGAGGTGCCGTGGCTGGTGGAGCAGGACGCGGAGTTCGAGGGGGCGCTGCAGACGGTCTGGGACCGTCATCTCTCCGCCAAGCCGGTCCTGCTCGTCCTGGTCGGCAGTGACATGTCGGTGATGGAGGCCCTGCAGTCCTACGGCCGTCCGTTCTTCGGGCGGGCGACGAAGATGACCGTCCAGCCGCTGCACCTGGCCGATGTGCAGGCGATGACGGAACTCGACGCAGCAAACGCGGTGGACGCGTTGCTGATCACGGGAGGCTTTCCGGAGATCGTCCAGTCGTGGCGGCCGGGGATGAGCCGGGCGGACTTCCTGCGGGCGGCGGTGAACAACCCGCTGTCGCCGTTGCTGGTAGCGGGTGAGCTGTCGCTCCTCGGGGAGTTTCCCGAAGCTTCGCTGTCGCGGGCGGTGCTGGAGGCGGTGGGCAGTGGCGAGCGGACCTTCTCCGCCATCGCCGCCCAGGCCGGCGGGGCGGGAGCGCTGCCGTCGGGCACGCTGTCTCCGTTGCTGAACACCCTGCAGGCCAAGCGGGTCCTGGCGGCCGACCTGCCCCTGTCCGGGAAGGCCGACACCAAGAACAAGCGCTACCGCATCGCCGATCCGTACCTGCGGTTCTGGCTGGCCTTCCTGCAGCGAGGAATCCCGCTCATCGAACGCGGCCGTGGCGATCTGGCCCTGGAGCGCATCGAGCGCTCATGGACGACCTGGCGGGGACGCGCCGTCGAGCCGGTCGTTCGCGAGTCACTCCTACGGTTGCTGCCCGACGAGCACTGGCCTGAGACAGAGGCGGTGGGCGGTTGGTGGAACCGGCAGAACAACCCCGAGGTCGACCTGATCGGCGCGGACCGCGAACCCGTGGCGGGCGCGGTGCACTTCGTCGGCTCCATCAAGTGGCTGGAGTCCCAGCCTTTCGGCAGACGTGAATACGACACTCTCGTCCGGGACGTGCCGGCCGTACCCGGCGCCGGCCCGGACACCCCGCTGGTCGCAGTGTCCCGCAGCGGCGTGACCGACGATCTTCCCCTTGCGGCGCACTGGGGACCCGAAGAACTGGTACGGGCTTGGCAGTAGCCGGGGGCGCGGCACAGGGTTCGTATTTCAGGGGGTGGTGCGCGGAAGGCATGTCGTGAGCGGATGGTTTCCATAGACTTGCTCGCGGTTTGCACGGCTACTGGTCAGGCGGAACATCGACGCAGCTCAGAGGTCGATTTCAGTAGTACGGGACCTATCCCCGGCGTATAGCCCGGCCCGCCTGCCTTCGGTGTTCTGACCGGGACTTATGGCCTGGTCGGGGCCCTTCTCGTGTCTGTACGCTTCCTGCTTCCACCTGGGAATTCCCGGGAGCTCCCGCGGCAGTGTGCCCGTGTTGTGCAGGCAAGTCCCGGATGCGTTGCTGCACTTCTCGAATCGGCGTGAACTCGGCAAGGTCCTGGGCCCACCGGGAGGCGCTGACGGCCCGCCCCCAAGGGACAGGTCATCGTGATGCCGCTCAGCGTGAGGCGCCCTCGGGCCACAACACCCGTACGGGGACGCCGTTGCGTTCGGCGTAGTTCACGACGTCCGCCGTCCCGCCGTAGCCCCGCGCGGGTTTCCCGTCCCACACGGCCAGCAGCTCATCCACCAGGCCGACGAGGATTTCGCTGCCCGCCTGGTGGGCCTCGGACGTCGACTCGCTCATGCCGGTTTCGTGCACGTCGGCAGCCTGCCGGATCAGCTTGTCGTACGTGTCGTGATGCCACTCGGGGAGGCTGTCGCGGTACTCAGTGGCCGGAATGACGACTTCGAGGCGCCCGCCGTGCGCCAGGACCGCCTCCGCGAACCAGGCATCGGGACCGTCGGCGATGCACGAGACGGCGACCAGCTCTGAGGTGTCGTAGCCGCGTACCGCTGCGTCGAGCATCGCTCGCACACGTTCCTCGACCTCCGCGCTCAGCCCGCGGTGTCCCGTGATCCCCACCCGCACTGTGTACCTCCTTACAGGTAGACGCCGTGCAGTTGCTCGTCGAAGTCCCGTACCACCTTGGGCGGTGCGGTGGTCGTGAGAGTACGGCGCATGGTGCGCGCCCGCTCCACGATCCGCCCCGACCGGTATTTGAGCCCGGTGTTCAGCGCGCGGGAGGCGAGGGCGAACGCCGCCTCGACGCGTCCTGAGGCGAGATGGCCGGAAGCGATGTCGAGCACCAGCAGGGCGCGCTGTTTCTCGTGGCCGGTGGCAAGCGCCTCGGTGTCCTCGGAGAGCACCCAGTCGGCGAGGCCGAGCCGTGCGCCGCAGGCCACTCGGGCGGCGGCGACCTTCGTTTCGGTGAAGGTGAACACCCATGGCCATGGCGGCGGTTCTTGACCGTTCAGGGTTGCAACGGAGGCCCGTGACGATGTCAGCGACCGGTCGGCACGGCGTCGGTCTCCGACAGTCGCGTGTGCCAGGGCCTCGACGCTGGAGAGCCACGCGTCCGCGATGGCGGGGCGCTGGTCGCCGAGCGCGCGGCGGGCCTTCGCCGCGAGGTTCAGGCCCTGGACGCCGTTACCCGCATAGGCCTCGAACTGGGCCAGACTGCCGGTCTGGTAGGCCATCAGCAGCGGATTGCCGGCCGCCTTGGCGGCCTTGATGGCGGAGCCGTACCAGGTGCGTGCGCTGCCGTTGTCGCCCATGTCCCACGCGAGCCACCCGGCGAGGCTTGCCGCCTCGCTGCCGACGGCCGCGAGGCGGGGACGCTGCTCGGCGCCCGCGTCGCGGGTGATGCTCTGGATCAGGCGCACGTGGGCGCGTACGGACTCCTCCAGGTCCCGGGAGGGGGTTGAGCCGTCGAGCCGCCTGTAGGCGGACGTGCTCAGACGGAGGGCTGCCGCCTGCCCACTGGTCGTGTCGGCTGCGTCGGGCAGTGCGGCCAGAGCTGGGGTCGCGGCCACGGCCACGGCCACGGCCCCGCCGAGGAAGCGGCGTCGGTCCACGTCGTCAGACCCGTCCTTCGCGTGTGTCTGGGGGTGGCTGTCGGCGAGTCCGACCAGTGTCGGCGGGATCTCCAGGTGTGCGGCAGCCGTCGCCAGAATGTCGGTGCTGTAGGCCGCGGTTCCCTTCTTCTCCAGACGGGACACGGCGGACTGGCTCATGCCCAGGGCCTGGCCCAAGGCAGTCTGCGTGATCCGCCGGTCGGTGCGGACGAGTTCGATCACCCGCCCGTAATTCCCGGCCCGGGATGCCTCTCGGATCGGCCTTGTCTGGAAATCCACGACCTACCCCCACGCTACGAGTCTCCACGGCACCGCGCGTCTACCCCTACCCGCTGAGCGCATATCCGCATGCGGGTGCCGCATGTGTGATGGTCCCACGTCACACAGTGATCGTTGACTAGGTGTCAGCACAACGCCCGTCTCTCCAGCGGGAGTTCGGGCGCCTGTGCGACGGCGGTACGCCCCCAGTTCTTGGCCGGGGACGAACCGTCCCCCCGCACCCGGACCAAGGCGTGATCCATGACGATGACGGCGACCAGGCCCCGCCCCAAGGGGCACCCCGGCTACAGCGAAACCCACCCCCGCATCGAAGCGACGGCGCCCCAGGCCCGTGGCCTGGTCCGCACCGCCTGCGCCATATGGGGCCTCCCGGACGAGGTGACCGAGGCGGCGTCTGTAGTGATGGCCGAACTCGTCTCCAACGCGGTGCGTCACGCCTCAGGCCCATCAGTGCGGGTCACCGTCGACCGGCTCGGCCACGAACGCGTGCGCCTGGCGGTCGTCGACCGCGCTCCCCACCGGCTTCCGGACCTGTGCGCCCCGGAGGATGAGGAGCAGAGCGGGCGCGGGCTGGTTCTCGTCGAGGCCATGAGCGATCGGTGGGGCTACGACCTGCTCGGCCCCGCCCGCCGCCCGTGGGGCAAGCGCTGCTGGGCCGAACTCGCCGTGAAGCAGGTAGCTCTGTGATCCTCGACGGCTTGGACGCAGACCTGGAGGAGGAGCGGTCCTGGCCATCGCGCTGGCCCCGAAGAATCCGGATCGCATGGAGACAGGTAGCGGTCCAGCTCCTCTTCGTCATCGCGGTCACTGCTTTCGTGCTCGCCCTGTTCTCCTGCGGCGCCGACTGGTGATCTCCAGCGGTCCGCCCCCTCATCCCTGTCCCGTCGACGAGAGCACCTACCAGTGCACCAGGCAAGGCGAAGCCGAGCAGAGTGCACACCTATGGATCACACGAAGGAGAGATGACACATGACAGCAGCAGAGCAGCTCGCTCCCGCCCGCCCGTGGGGCGCCGGCCGCCTCGCCCCGTACCCGACCACGGTGAACCTGCCGTTCACGTCGGTCACGATCGACCCGGCGACGCAGACCGGCGTGCTCCGCGACGGTGAAGGGTTGGTAGTGGAGATGGGCAAGCACGGCACCAGTTCCGCGACTTCGACGACCACCGTGACCAACCTGGATTCGCGCAACGACCAGGGATCCGACCAGGACTCACAGCAGGACTGACGCGTATGGCCGAGACCGACAGGCCCGTCCTCGTGGCCACCGAAGCCTTCGATCTGACCGCCGACATGGTGATCACCGAACTCAACCGCAAGGGCATTCCGGTGGTCCGCTTCAACCCTGCTGACATCGGTAGGGACCTGACGGTCTCGGCTCAGTTCGGTGTCTGCCCGACCCTCGTGGCCGGGCAACTTCGCACTACGTCGAGAACTGCCGACCTGGAGCACGTCAGAGCGGTGTACTGGCGCCGCCCCGTCTGGCCCGCCTTCGAGAACCTGGAGGCCGACGATGCTCGATTCGCCGCCGCCCAGGTCCGTTGCGGGCTTGGCGGCATCCTCTACGCCCTCGACGGCCCACTGTGGTTGAACCACCCTCTGAGGGAAGCGGCTGCCGATTACAAGCCCGCCCAACTCGCCCTGGCCCAGCGTCTGGGCCTCAAGGTGCCGCCAACCATTGTCACGAACGACCCTGACGCCGCACGGGAGTTCATCCAGGAACACGGTCAAGTGATCTACAAGACGCTGCGGTGGACGCCGTACGAGCGAGACGGAATCGGTCTCACCTCGTGGGCGGAGCCGGTCAGCTCCGACGAGATCACCGAAGCCGTGCGCGTCACCCCGCACTTGTTTCAGGCCCGTGTGGTCAAGACGGCGGATCTGCGGGTTCTCCTCGTCGGCGAGCGGGTGTTCGCCGTACGGATCGACTCCGGTCTGTTGGACTGGCGCAAGGACTACAGCGCGCTCACGTACCACGTGGTAGACCTGCCCGATCGCCTGACGAAGACCCTGCGCGCCTACCTCGACCACTACGGTCTCACTTCCGGCAGCTTCGACCTTGCCGTCGACCGCGCCGGCGAACCGCACTGGCTGGAGCTGAACCCCAACGGCCAGTGGGGCTGGCTGGAGGAGAACACCGGGCTGCCTATGGCTGCCGCGTTCGCCGACCTGCTCACCCGAGGAGAACCCCGATGACTCAGACCGCTCCACAGCGACGCGCACTTGCCGAACGGCTCCAGGCGGCCGGAGTCCTCACAACCGCCGCATGGCGGGCTGCCGTCGAGGCCGTACCGCGTGAACTGTTCCTCAATCCGGGTGTGTTCCTGCCCGCCGAAGGCGGACTCTGGCGCTCTGTAACGGCCCTCGGTACCGACCCTGCCGAGTGGGCCGAGATCGCCTACAGCGACCAGTCCCTGGCCACTCAGCTCGATGGACACCTGACCGCCGACCAGACCGGTGAGCCGGTCCGCGGCACACCCACCTCGTCCTCGACCACGCCCGTGACGGTGGTCGGCATGATCGAACATCTCGACGTCGACGACGGGCATACGGTGCTGGAGATCGGCACCGGCACCGGCTACTCGACCGCCCTGATGTGTCACCGGCTCGGCGAGGACAACGTCACCACGATCGAGGTGGACCAGCAGGTCGCGGCCCGTGCGGATGCTGCACTGGAAGAGGCCGGGTTCTCCACGTGGACCGTGACCGGTGACGGGCTTCTCGGCCACCCTCGCCGGGCACCGTACGACCGGGTGATCGCCACTTGTGCCGTACGCCGCATCCCGTACACATGGGTACGCCAGACCCGGCCGGGCGGGATCATTCTCGCCACCGTCGGCTCATGGGCGTACGGGACCGGCCTCGCGAAGGTCACTGTCAACGAAGCCGGTTCAGCTGAGGGGCGCATCATCGGCCGGTCGTCCTTCATGCACGCTCGCGCACAGGCCGCCGTACCTCTGGCCGGGGATCTGTCGGCCCGCACCGCCTACGCCGACACCGAGCGGGAGGCGAAGGTGCCACCGACGCTGCTGGACGACTGGATGCCCGCCTTCCTCGCCCAGCTTGCCGCCCCGAGGGCCCAGTTCGTGAAAGCAGCCAGCGCAGACGGAACGCTGTCGCTGTACCTGTTCGACGCAGACCGCGAGTCGTTCGCAGCCTTCACCGAGGGCGCCTCCGGCTGGACGGTCCGCCAAGGCGGCCCCGTCTCCCTGTGGGACGACGTCGAAGCGGCCCTAACCGCGTGGCAGGACGCCGGACAGCCCGACATCAGCGCGATACGCGTTCACATCACCGAGCGGGCTCACACGTACTGGATCGGAGGACAGCGGATCACCACGCCGAGCGGTGAGAAGTGGATCGGGGAGAAGCCGGTACTGCGGTGGGAACACCCCATCCGCTGACCGCTGACATTCGTTCGGGCCCCAGCTAGTTCCGCGCCGGGGCCCGAGCCTTACGCCGTTCCCGAGTAGCGGGATTCACTTGGCGCCGGCCCGGCTGAGCAGCAGATCAGCCGTGGCAGTGTGCACACGAGGTGCACGACCTCTGGCCAGGCGGAACGCTCGCGCAGGTCAGACGCCGTGGTCACGAATCACATGGCTGTCCCCGGGCGTATAGCCCGACTCGTCGGCGGCTCTGCATCTCCACAGGCCAGAGGCCGTGGTTTCCGGTGAATCAACGCCCAGGTCGAATTCGGGCCTTGCCGGATGAGTGGGAAGGTGAAGATCGGCGCTCGGTTGGCCGCAGCGTGCAGCCTGAACGGGCTGCGCCAGGGGCCCTGACACCGGAGGGCAACGGGGTCAACGCACGACGCGAGTTCTTCCACGTCCCCCTGGCTCCGTTCCGTGACGCCCTCGCCCGTCTGCCCAGGCCAGCACCTTCTGTAGTTCTACGAAGAACCGGACGCCCCGGAATGGCGAGTCGTGTCGGCGCGACGCACCGCTGACGGATATCTGGGGTGGCAGGGGAGATCGGGCACCGAATTTGCTGCCGCCACTTTGACCACCCGTACGACTGCCAGTACCGCCAGGTACGCTTAAACACATCGTCAACGCGGCCCGACGGGCTTCCGCTCCACCCCGGTGGAGTCTCGAAGGACATGCCCCCACCCGCACGAGTCTTTTCGTGCTGCCTGGGGGAAGTCCTTGCTGTTCCGCGCGTCCGCGAAAACGGTCGCCGTCATGGCACTCGACGGTTCGTTGTTCCTGCACCTCACCGACCAGTTCGTCCACATGCACGGCTATCGGCCCGGAGCCTCGGAGATGCGTTCCTGGGAGCGCAGCATCCCTCTGCTGACCGCCGCGCTGAACGACGCCGGCTTGGGCGACGTCGAGGTCATGCTGGAGTACGCGCTACCGCTGAACAGCAAGCGTGCCGACGTCGTCCTCGCCGGCTTGCACCCGGTCACGCAGGAGCCGTCCTACGTCGTGGTCGAGCTGAAGCAGTGGAGCCAGGCGACTCCGCACGAGGACGACCCCACCCTTTGCCATGTCGACGCCTACGCGCACCCCGTGCTCAACCCGATCGAGCAGGTGCGGCGATACTGCGACTACCTGGTCAACTTCAACGGCGCGGTGGCCGAGCACGGCGAGCGGATCCACGGAGTGGCCTTCCTGCACAACGCCACTGAGTTCGGGGTGACGGGACTGCGTGAGATCGAGCGCGACGGGCAGGGGCGGCTCTTCACGGGGGAGCGTCGCGGTGCGTTTCTGGACCACCTCCGGTCGAAGCTGAGCGACAAGCACGCCGGTGCCCGTGCGGCGGACGAACTGCTCGCGGGCGCCACCGTGCCCTCTAAGCAGTTGATGTCCGTAGCAGCTCAGGAAGTCCGGGAGCGACAGCAGTTCGTCCTCCTCGACGAGCAGCAGGTCGCCTACCGCATGGTGCTCAACGCAGTGGAGAGGGCGAAGCGCGCCGACCACAAGGAAGTCGTCATCGTCACCGGCGGCCCCGGTACCGGCAAGAGTGTGATTGCGCTCCAACTGCTCGGCGAGCTCTACCGGAGGGGTGTGGCTGCAGTCCACGCGACCGGCTCGCAGTCGTTCACCAAGACGATGCGCAAGGTGGCCGGCTCCCGGAAACGGGAAGTCCAGGATCTCTTCAAGTACTTCAACAGCTTCATGACCACGGAGAAGAACAGCCTGGGTGCTCTGATCTGTGACGAGGCGCACCGCATCCGGGAGACTTCCGCCAACCGCTACACCCGCGCGGCACTGCGGACCGGCAGGGCACAGATCGACGAACTCATCGATGTCGCCCACGTACCGGTCTTCTTCCTCGACGAGCACCAAGTGGTGCGTCCCGGCGAGATGGGCACCGTGGGCGAAATCCGTGAGGCCGCGTCCAGACGGGGCATCGACTGCCATGTCGTCCCCCTGGACAGCCAGTTCCGCTGCGGGGGCAGCGACGCGTACCTCCGCTGGGTGGTCCGGCTCCTTGGCCTTGAGCCCGGCGGGCCGGTCGTGTGGGAGCCCGACGGCCGTATGCAGTTGCTGGTCGCCGACAGCCCTGAAGAACTGGAGGCGTTCCTCGACGCCCGGCGCGCCGAATACGGTGCCCGGATGTCCGCGGGCTATTGCTGGCAGTGGTCCCCGGAACCCAAGCCCGGCGACCCACTGCCTCTCGACGTCGTCATCGGGGGCTGGGCCCGGCCTTGGAACCTGCGCGGGGACCGGTCGGTCTCTGGGGCGCCCCCGTCCGCGCTGTGGGCCACCGACCCCGCGGGCTTCGGGCAGATCGGCTGCGTCTACACCGCCCAGGGGTTCGAGTACGACTGGTCGGGCGTCATCATCGGCCCGGACCTGGTTTGGCGGGGTGACCGCTGGATAACCGACCGCACCGCGTCCAAGGATCCGGTGTTCAAGAAGTCCACACCAGACACCGATGTGGACCGTCTCATCCGGAACACGTACAAGGTGCTGCTGACGCGGGGGATGGTCGGCACGATCGTATACTCGACCGATCCGAAGACCCGGGAGAAGCTGCGGGAACTGGTGTCCAGCCGACCGGCTCCACAGCCTGCCGCGATCGAGGAGGAGCCCTCTCTGCGGCGGTGAGCGCGCGGTATCCGGCCATGATGCCCGTGCTTCCAGCCGACCGATGTGTCATATGCGCCGGGACGGGACGTCACTTGTCTAAGATCCCAGGCGTCATTGCGGCCCGACGGGCTTCCCCACGTGGACATGCCCCCATCCGCACGAGTCACTCGTGCCCTGGGGGATCCACCTCGTGTCCATGCTCCTGCTGAAACTGGCAGCGCGGGATCTGCTGAACCTGAACTCAAGACGCCGTATGGTGCCCCACCTCGCCGCGAGGTGGAAGCACTTCCTCAGCACCGACGCTTCGTTGACCGAACGTTCCGCCTGGGCAGAGAGCCTGGTTCATCTTGCCGAGGATCTGGTTGCCGCCGACCGTGGGAACGTCGAAATGGTCGTCGAGTGCGCGGCCACGCTCGACGAGATCGACCGCGCCGGGGACCCGAGGCTCATAGACGTCGTCCTCGTGGGCCATCATCCCGAGGAGAACGGGCTGTCCGTCCAACTCGTCGAGCTGAAGCGGTGGTCGACGGTGACCCGGGTGGAGCGAGCCACCGCCGAGCTGGTGCATGTCCCCGGCATGGGGGAGAAGAAGCATCCTGCGCTGCAACTGCGCGAATATTACGAGGCGTTCACGAGTGACAGAGGTCCGTTGTACGGACTGGACTTCGAGTGCGGCGGCTTCGCCTATATGCACAACGCCACCGACGCCTCGGTGCTTCCGCTGGTCGGCGTGGACGCGCCGACCGGTTCCTACGCGCGTGTCTACACGAACGACCGCCGCCCCCAGCTGCTGTCGGACTTGAGGAGCAGCTTCGCCGCCGACGGTGCCGACTCGGCGGCCGAGATCCTGCTGCGGAGCATGGGTCTGCGCAATACCCCGCTGCTCGACGCCATGATCCGCTCCAGCGGCGAGGACACGGTCTTCACCCTGCGCGGCCGTCAAAAGAAGGTCTCGGACCAGATCCTCGACACGGCCGCCAAGGTGCTTCCCGATCCCCAGCGGCCCACGCTCATCCCCGATGAAGGACGGGTGGTGTTCCTGGTCACGGGCGGTGCCGGTACGGGCAAGAGCGCCATCGGACTCCAGCTCAAGGCTGAACTGGAGGCGGCGGGCCGCACGGTCAAGTACGCGAGCGGTAGCAGGGCCTTCAACGGCGCTCTCCAGGAGCATGTCGGCTTCGGCGACCGGGAGTTCAAGGAGACCTTCACCTACTTCAGTAACTTCGTCACCCCGCCCGACCCGCCGCTGGACGTGCTGATCTGCGACGAGGCCCACCGCCTGCGCGACCGCTCCACCAACCGCTTCTGGAAACCCGAGGACTGGGGCACCAAGCCTCAGGTGGACGAGCTTCTCGACGCCTCCCGGTTGACGGTGTTCTTCCTCGACGAGGGTCAGTCCGTGCGCCCGCAGGAGGTCGGTACCGCCGCTCTCGTGGAGGACGCGGCACGGCGCTACGACGCCCACCTGGTCCGTTGGCGCCTGCGGGAACAGTTTCGGTGCGGCGGCAGCGACGCCTACATCCGCTGGGTGCGCGGTGCGCTGGGAGTGTCCGACGCGGAGTCGGAGCCGTGGACCCCGGACGGACTGATGCATGTCGAGGTCGTGGACAGCCCGGCGGAACTCGAGCGGATCATCCGTTCCGAGGCCGGGGCGGGAGCGTCCGCACGCATGGTCGCCGGATACTGCTGGCCCTGGACGAAGCCCCTGGGCAAGGAGAAGCGACTTGAGCCCGACGTCCGGATCGGTGACTGGCATCGGCCGTGGAACGCGGACAGTGATTCCTTCTGCGAGAACAAGACCGTCCCGCCTTCCAAGATCTGGTCCGTGCACGAGAACGGCCTCGGCCAGATCGGGTGTGTGTACACCGCGCAGGGTCTGGAGTGGGACTGGTGCGGCGTGATCATGGGTGAGGACATGGTGCGCCGCGGCGATCGCTGGGTGTTCCGCCGGGGCAAGGAGAGGGCGGACAAGGAGGCGGGCGTCAAGCGGGTAGCCGTTCCCGGGTCGTTCGATCCCAAGGTGAAGCCGAAGAGCGTGCACGATGACGAGTTCGCCCGCCTCGTCCGGCACGCGTACCACGTGCTGATGACCCGGGCGAGCCGGGCGACCGTGCTCTACTCCACGGACGAGGAGACCCGGGACTACCTGAAGGGACTCGTCGGCGACGTTGCGATCCACGGTCTGCGACCCACCTGGGAGAACCTGCCGGAGCAGGCGCGACAGCCACATCTGCCCCGTCCCGGCCGAGGAGGGCGCCGCCGCAGGAAGCGTCAGAAGAAGGACGCTCCGCCCGGAGAGATGCGCCTTTTCTGAAACGGTGCACGGTAGGTGGAGTGGCGGGCTCCCGGGCCCGCCACCTGCCGGTCAGAAGACCAGGCGCGCTACCACGGTAAGGGCCGTCACCATCAGATTGATGATGACTCCCACCGCGACGTCGACCAGAATCTGACGAATCCGGTCACGACGTGCAAGCTTGTACTCAACGGGGTTCATCGGTTTCCACTCCTGAGCGTGAGCTGGGAATGGCAGGGATCGCCCTACCGGGCATCCGCAGTCACACCGTGTGAAACACGCGGTGGAGACCACTCGTCGCTCATCGCCGAGGACCGGCACCTGGAACACCGCCGACGTACCCTCCGGGAAGGTGCGCAGCGGGTAACCACGTTAGTGCACGGGCCAGTTGACGCAGATCGATTTTGGACGCCGTGGTGTCTCCGCCCACTCGCCAGACGCGTTGGCACCCGGCGGGACGGCCTCGATCGCAATGACATCGGCTGTGTGGAGTGGAGTTTGCGCACGCTCACCTGAAGGCGTTGGCGAGGCTCGAGGATATTGGTGGTCCGCGCACCACAAGTCACCGGAGCCCGGTGATGAGGCGGACCCCTCGCGCCGCGACCGCCTCAAGAAGGTCACCGCCAAGTGAGGGCCGAGCGCTCGGCGGAAGAGCCGCAACGCTCGACATCAACTCTGCTTCTCACCCAGTGCCGCGCGCAGCCAGTCCAACGACCCTGTGTCCAGCACCGCGTCAGCGAGAGCCTGGCCCGTCTTCGTGACGAGCCGCCCCCGGCTGTTGTCGATCCACCGCTGGGCGTTGGCGTAGCCCTGGTCCCGGTACTCGATGCCCTGGATCATGCACTCCAGCTTGTCGGCGTCCCGTGCGCAGATCGCTTCCAGGGACTCCTTGGCCTCGTACTCAGCGACCAGGTGGCGCACGGCTTCGGCAAGGAGCTCCGGCATGCCCGCCACCTGGTCGGCTGTGATGTCACGAGGGTCGGCCTCTCCGATGGTGTACTTCTTGCCGAGGTGGTTGACGTCTCCGGTACGGGTCTCTTGGGAGTCGTGCCAGACGGCGAGGAACGCCGCCCGGGCGGGGTCGGCGCCCTCCAGCTTCGCGATGATCGTTGCGATGAGGGCGGTACGCCATGAGTGCTCGGCTACTGACTCGGGGTGCTGCACGCCTGCCATCCACCATCCGGTGCGAGCGGTGTTCTTCAGCGTGCCTGCCTCGTACAGGAAACGGGCAACCGCGGTCAGGTCCTCGGACACCGTGCGGCTCCTCTCACGCCTCGGCGAGGCGGATCGCGTACCGGATGCTTTCCAACTCCCCTCGCCCGCTCGACGAGAGCTCACGGCTATCCAACATCACGGGGAGCCGGTCGAGCAGTTGCCCAGGCTGCCGCGCCTGATTGCAGCAGGTTGGGTCGGATCTGCTGAGCGACCACAGTGTATGGATGTTGAGGTCGCTGTAGCCGTGGTGCGGTACGAGGCCTTGGACGAGGTGTGCGAGGAACTGTCGCAGGGCCACGGTCGGGGTGTGCGGTCGGCGATGAACTCGTCCGTCAGTTCCACGTGGCGCGTGCGACTGCGCCCGAAGCCCCGCTTGTCCCCCTCGTGAGCCACACGCAAGTGCGCGCCAGGGAGTGACGATTTCGTGCCTGGCTTTCCATAGCGTTCTGGTCGTGGCCGCAGAGCCCCGAAACAGACACCGCTTTGAAATACACACCGCATTTGAAATGCGCACCGCTTTTTGGAGGCAAGGGATGAACCGCAGGATCAAGGCAACCGCCATCGCCGCACTCTCCTCCGTCGTGGTCGGCGCCGCGCTCATCGCCTGCGACGGACCCGTGTCGACCGCTGAGAAGGTCACCGAGGAGACCACCGGCAAGGTCACCGAGGAGACCGCGGAGAAGAACCTCGGGGACGAGGGCCGGGACGGGGACAACTTCTCCGGCACCAAGAAGATCCGGCTCGGAAAGCACTCCGTAAACGTCTCCTGCTCGGGCGATGCGACGGAGGGCAAGCCACTCGTCATGCTGATGGCCGGCGGCGGCGACGGACTGGACACCATGGCCGGCCTGCAGAAGACACTGAGTGAGAAGGGCCGGGTCTGCTCCTACGACCGGCTCGGCGAAGGCAAGAGCGACCAGCCGAAGGGCACCCAGACCATCGACGACAGCGCCAAGATCCTCACCGGCGTTCTGGACCGCCTCGCCGGTGACCGCTCCGTCGTCCTGGCCGGCCATTCGCTGGGCGGGTACATCGCCGCCCGGTACGCCCCCGGCCACCCGGACCGGATCAAGGGACTGGTGCTCATGGACGCCACCATCCCTGCGCTGACCGCCGGCATTTCGAAGGCGATCCCCGAGTCGGCCACCGGCATGGCGGCCGAACTGCGCGACCAGACCATGGCGGTCAACGAGGGCCAGAACCCGGAGCAGTTCATCATCGCCGACACGAAGGTCCGCTCCGCCGGGAAGATCCCGGTGCAGATCATCAAGCACGAGTCCCAGTACGCCGAGGTCCCCGAGTACGGGCCCGCGCTGGAACAGATGTGGTCCAAGGGCCAGCAGCAGTGGCGCGCGCTGTCCTCCCGCAGCAAGCTCAGCACCGCTCCGGGGACCGGCCACTACATCCACGTCGACCGCCCGGACATCGCCGTCAAGGCCATCCAGCGCGTCACCGCACAGGCCGCATAGGCCCCAAAGGCCGCACGGGCCGCCGGGCCCGAACGCGAGCCTGTGGGGCGCCTTCGCCATCGCGGTCGAGGCCGGCGGCATGCTCACCGCCGCGTACGTCGCCACCCGCAGGCTCTGGGTGCCGATCGGCGTGCACTTCGGCTGGAACTTCGCCGCGTCCGGCATCTTCAGCACCGAGGTCTCCGGCAACGACACCCCGCAGGGCCTGCTGAACTCCTCGATGTCGGGCCCGGAACTGCTCACCGGCGGCGACTTCGGCCCGGAGGGAAGTGTGTACGCGATCCTGTTCGGCGTGCTCGTGACGATCGCGTTCATGTGGCTGGCCCACCGGCGCGGCCACGTGGTGCCCCGCCGACGCGCCGACCGGAACGACGCCGCCACTAGGCTCGTCCGGTGATCGCCCTCCGGAGAGCCCTCCTCCGCATCCGGGTCCGCCGGACCCCGGGCCAGTGGCTCCAGTTCGACGTGACGGCCTGGTACCTCGTCCTCGGCCCGCTGCTGCTGGCCGCGTCGTTCCTCCCCTCGCTGCAGAGCCACGGCACACAACTCGGCGGCGTCCCGAACCGGCCCTGGGACGGGCTGGCCGTAGTGGTCATCGCCCTGGAGAGCCTCCCGCTGATGATGTGCCGCCGATGGCCGGTGGCCTGCGTGGCACTGGTGTCGGTGGGCTTCGCCCTGGACCAACTGCTCGGCTACCACTCGCTGGCCGGTACGGCGCTGGCCCTCGCGCTGCTGGGTGCCGGGTCCCGGGTGGAACAGCACCGCCGCGCCACCGCCCTCGCCCTCTCCGTGGCGTACGTACCGCTGGCCGTCGTCCTCTCCCGGCTCGGCTCGGGCGAGTCGACGAGCGGGTTCGTGATGTTCTACGTGGCGACGGCCCTGGTCTGGGGCATGGGGGCGTGGCTGCGCGCCGCCCGCATCGCGGAAGCCGACCGCCGGCGCCGCGTCGCCGAGGAGACCCGCACCGCCGAACGCACCCGTATCGCCCGCGAGTTGCACGACGTGGTGACCCACCATGTGACGGCGATGGTCGTGCAGACCGAGGCGGCCCGCTATCTGACCTCCGCTCCCGAGCGCCTCGAACAAGCCCTGACCGCCGTCTCGGAAACCGGCCGGCAGGCCATCGGCGACCTGCGGCACCTGCTCGACCTGCTCAACCCCGATCACAGCCCGCAGCCGACCGAGGACATGACCCCGCAGGCCGGCACCCTCGGCACCCTGGTGGAACAGACGCGCAGGGCGGGCCAGCCGGTGGAGTTCACCGAGGAGGGCACCCCGCCGGAGTCCACCGGCAGCGCCCACCTGGTGGCCTACCGGGTGGTGCAGGAAGCCCTGACGAACGCCCTCAAGTACGCCCACGGCATTCGCACTTCGGTTATGGTGCGCCACGGCGACAAGGAGATAACCGTGGAAGTCACTACGGAGGCATCCGGCTCGCGGGCGACATCCCCCGGCGGCAGCGGACGCGGCCTGGCCGGGCTGCGGGAGCGGGTCGACGTCCTGGGTGGCGAGTTCAGCGCGGGTCGGCGCACGGGCGGCGGGTTCGTGGTGCGGGCACGCATCCCCGCAAAGGCCCCCTCGTGACAGTGCCGATCCGGGTCGTGGTCTGCGACGACCAACTACTGATCCGCACTGGGCTGGTGACGATCATCGACGCCCAGCCCGACATGGAGGTGGCCGGCGAGTGCGGCGACGGACAGGCCGCCGTCGATCTCGTCCGCCGGCTGCGTCCGGACGTCGTCGTGATGGACATCCGTATGCCGGGACTCGACGGCATCGGGGCCACCCGGCTGCTGGCCGGGTCCGGGGTGCCGCACCCCGCCAAGGTGCTCGTGGTGACGACGTTCAACCTCGACGAGTACGTCTACGAGGCGCTGCGCGCCGGGGCCAGCGGGTTCCTGCTCAAGGACGCGCCCCCCGACCGGCTGCTCCACGGCATCCGCACCGTGGCCATGGGCGCCGCCCTGCTGGACCCCGAGGTGACACGTCAACTGGTGGGCAAGTACGCCGCCCGTATCCGTCCCGCCGAGGACGGCCCGGCCCAGAACATTCCGCTGACCCCCCGCGAACTGGAGGTCCTGCGCCTGATCGCGGACGGCCTGTCCAACAGCGAGATCGCCGCGGCCCTGATGATCAGCCGGGAGACCGTCAAGACGTTCGTCTCCCGCATCCTCACCAAGCTCGGCCTCCGCGACCGCGTCCAAGCCGTCGTCTACGCCTACCGGCACGGGCTGGTGACCTGACGACCGGCGGTCGATGACCAACGGTCGGGGCGGCGTAGGGCCGGGGCGCCTTCGTTCCGCGAGCAGCTGGCGCGGGGGCGATTCGTGCGCGAGTCCCGGGCCCGCGACTTCCCTCGCGCTCGAACCCCGCCAGGACTGACGGCCGCCCTTTCGCGACAGCGCCGTTCCCGGTCGGCTGCATCGAAGGATGTACGGCGGTTTCCTCCGGCCGCACGACGATCGCCCCGCGAAGCGCCGAGAGCCTGGAGGTATGCCCAACAGCCTCCGCGCGTCCAAGGGCGACGCGTCCACCGCCCTTTCCTCCGCCGGTTGATCGTTCAGCGCGTCTTCGCCGATCAGCCGAGTCGTCGCCGATCAGTCGAGTCGACGCTCAGGACGCTCCCAGCGAACGCTCCTTCACCCTCGCCAGATGCCGCGTGAACACCTCGCGCGTGTCCGGAGTCAGCGTGCGCAGCGCCACCAGTGCCGTGATGACCACGTCGCAGAGTTCCGACTGGACGTCGTCCCAGGTGTGGGTCGTCCCCTTGCGCGGGTTCTGGCCGGTCGCGCCGATCACCGCCTGGGCGACCTCGCCGACCTCCTCCGACAGCTTGAGCATGCGCAGCAGCAGGCCTTCCTGGCCGCCGTGTGCGCGGTTCTCGTCCAGCCAGGTCCACAGGGCGTCGATGTCGGTCCAGAGGTCGGCGGAGGTCTCGGTGGAGGCGCACTGATCAGTCATGTGGGCAGCTTGGCATGGCATGCCGTGGCTGTTCCGTGAGTAGACCCTCCTACTCCCCGAACAGGGCGTCCTGCTCCCCGAACTGTTCCGCCTGCTCTTCCTTCTCCGCCTCCGCCAGCCGCTTGTTCCGCATCCCCACCACCACCGCTGTCATCGCCGCCGTCGCCCCGAGCGCCGCCGGGACCATCCAGCCGCGGTCGACGACATGACCGAGCGCGTGGTCGAGGGAGAGGCGGCCGGGGCCCGTGACCGCGAGGCCGGTCGCGGCCAGGGCCAGGGTCGCGGCGTACTCGTAGCCGCCCTCCTGGTTGAAGAAGCCGTTGGGTGTGTGCACCGCGGCCGCGCCCGCCATCCCGCCGGCCGCCGCCGCGCCCGCCGCCGGGGTGGCCAGGCCGAGCGCCAGCAGCGTGCCGCCACCCCACTCCGCGAGCCCCGCCGCCGTGGCGCTCGCCTTGCCGGGCCGGTAGCCGACGGACTCCATGAACTGGCCGGTCCCCTCGATCCCGTGTCCGCCGAACCAGCCGAACAGCTTCTGCGCGCCGTGCGCGGCCAGCACTCCGCCGGTACCCAGCCGGAGCAGCAGCAGGCCCAGGTCGCGTCGGTCATAACAGGTCACGGTCACTCCCGGAGCAGGCATCAAGGACAGTCCCACGGGTTTCCACCGTCCCACCGATGACACCCACCCGGCCTCCCCGGACCGCCGTACGGGTGGCGCGGTCCGGGTCGCGGTGTTTGTCTGGCAGTCATGACGATTCAGCCCAAGAACCTCAGCGACCCGGCCGTCCGGGACTTCGTCAGCGCCGTCAACGCGCACGACCGCGACGCGTTCCTCGCGCTCCTCACCCCGGACGCGACGATGGCGGACGACGGCTCCGACCGTGACCTCGATGACTGGATCAACCGGGAGATCTTCGACTCCCACGGCCACATGGAGGTCGACCGCGAGTCCGACGGCGGCCGTGCTCTCGTCGCCCGCTACAGCAACGACACCTGGGGCGAGATGCGCACCCGGTGGCGGTTCGACGTCGACGACAGCGGCAAGATCCGGCGCTTCGAGACCGGCCAGGCGTGAACGGACCCTGATACTGCAACGAAGTTCCGCTCAGAAAGCCCTTGCCCTAGAGTGCGCTCCAACCCATAGCGTCCCGGGTCATGGAGACGATCTCGCACACCAGGACCCTCGGCCGCACCGGCATCGAAGTCAGCGCTCTCGGCTTCGGCTGCTGGGCCATCGGCGGTGAGTGGCAGGACCCGGACGGGCAGCCGCTCGGCTGGGGCGCGGTCGACGACGAGGAGTCCGTGCGGGCCGTCCGGCGCGCACTCGACCTCGGCGTCACCTTCTTCGACACCGCCGACACCTATGGCGCGGGGCACAGTGAGCGCGTCCTCGGCCGCGCGCTCGGCAAGCGCCGCGCCGACGTGGTCCTCGCCACCAAGTGGGGCAACATCTTCGACGAGGAGACCCGCACCCTCACCGGCAGTGACGACTCCCCGGCGTACGCCCGCCGCGCCCTGACCGCCTCACTGCGCCGCCTCGACACCGACTACGTCGACCTCTACCAGCTGCACCTCTCCGACGCCGACCCCGAGAAGGCCGCCGAACTCCGGGAGGCGTGCGAGGAGTTCGTGAGTGAGGGGCTCATACGGTCGTACGCCTGGAGCACCGACGATCCCGCCCGCGCCGCCGTCTTCGCGGAGGGCGCGCACTGTGCCGCCGTACAGCATCGGCTCAACATCCTTCAGGACGCGCCCGAAATGCTCGCTCTGTGCGAGGAGTTGGGGCTTGCCAGCATCAACCGGAGTCCGCTGGCGATGGGGTTGCTGACCGGGAAGCGGGCCGCCGGGCAGGCGCTTGAGGCCGGGGACATCCGCAGCGCCCCGCCCGCCTGGCTGCCGGGCTTCTCGCAGGGTGCGGGCGCGGACCCGGAGTGGGTCCAGCGGGTCGACGCGCTCAAGGACATCCTCACCAGTGGCGGCCGTACGCTCGCCCAGGGCGCCCTCGCCTGGGTCTGGGCGCGCAGTCCGCGCACCGTGCCGATCCCGGGGTTCCGTACGGTCGCCCAGGCCGAGCAGAACGCCGGCGCGCTCGCCCAAGGGCCGCTGACCGCCGCCCAGTTGGCCGAGATCGACGGCATTCTGGGGCGGTGAGCGAACCGGCCTTATGGCAGCCGTTCCACGGTTCGGTGAGCACCTCGCGGTCCCGCGCGAGGCCGCCCCCCAGCCCGGTGCCGTGGAACAGCTGCCATGTCCCCCCTGTCCCCCCTCACAGTGGCTGACGGGAGCTGAACGCTCCGACTGTGAAGCTCTTGTGGAGAGGAGTTGAGCATAAGCCTCCCACCGGCCGCAATGCAGCGGACTGTCACATTCCGGTTGTGCACGTTGTGAAGCCTGTGGGCTGGGGGTGCGCCAGGAATGCGCCAGGAGTGCCCTCGGGTGGTGTGCTCAGCCGCGTCCGACGTACGGCATCGCCGTCGCCAGCACCGTCGCGAACTGCACGTTCGCCTCCAGCGGCAGCTCCGCCATGTGCCGCACCGTGCGCGCCACATCGGCCACGTCCATCACGGGTTCCGGTGCGACCTCGCCGTTCGCCTGCAGCGCCCCCGTCCGCATCCGGGCCGTCATGTCCGTCGCCGCGTTGCCGATGTCGATCTGCCCGACCGCGATGTTGTACGGCCGCCCGTCCAGCGACAGTGACTTCGTCAGGCCGGTCAGCGCGTGCTTGGTCGCCGTGTAGGCGACGGAGTGCGGGCGGGGTGTATGGGCGGAAATCGACCCGTTGTTGATGATTCGGCCGCCCTGTGGGTCCTGGGTCTTCATCTCGCGGTACGCCGCCTGCGCGCACAGGAACGCTCCGTTGAGGTTGGTGTCCACGACGTGGCGCCAGGCGTCGTACGGCAGGTCTTCCACCGGTACGCCGCCGGGGCCGAACGTTCCCGCGTTGTTGAACAGCAGGTCCACCCGTCCGAACCGGTCCTTGGCCGCGGTGAACAGGGCGGTGACGTCCTCCGGTTGTGACACGTCCGTCCGTACGGTGAGGGCGGCGGCCTCGGGTGCGAGTGCGGCCGTTTCCGTCAGGGTCTCGGGGTGTCTTCCGGCCAGGGCCACGGACCAGCCGGTGCGCAGTAGTTCTACGGCTACTGCTCGGCCGATGCCGGAGCCGGCGCCGGTGACTACGGCGATGCGGGTTCCGTTGCCGGGTTGCGTGGTCGTTTGCGTGGCGTTCATGGGGCCGGAGCGTAGTAGTGCCGCTGTTGGTCGTTGGTCGTCTGCGGGTTCGTTGTGGCTGGTCGCGCCCACGCGGCGGAGCCGCATATCGATACAGCCCCGCGCCCCTGACGGGGCGCTGTCGAACCGGAGTCTCATTGGGTCGTCATCTGGGTGTTGTGTACGTGCCAAGCGGGGGTCGTTCTGGGTCACTCCAATCGTCCTGCATCCCATTGCCAGGGGAGGACCAGGATGTCCCAGCACACCCCCGAACTCCGTGCCGTCGCCCGCCACTTGGGCCGTCGTCGTTTTCTGACCGTCACCGGCGCGGCTGCCGCGCTCGCGTTCGCGGTGAATCTGCCTGCCGGAGGCACCGCCAGTGCCGCTGAGCTCGACGCGGCGCAGATCGTCGAGGACCCGTTCACGCTCGGCGTCGCTTCCGGCGACCCGCAGCCCGGGTCCGTACTTCTGTGGACGCGGCTGGCGCCCGCACCGTTTCAGCCGGACAGCGGTCTGCCCGCCGCGCGTGTCACCGTCCAGTGGGAGGTGGCGCGTGATGAGAAGTTCCGTCGGATCGCCAGACGTGGTGCGGCGATCGCGCACCCCGAGTTCCACCACACCGTGCATGTCGCGGTCGACGGCCTGGACGAGGGCCGTGTGTACTACTACCGCTTCCGGGTGGGCCGTTGGGTCAGTCCGGTCGGCCGCACCCGGACCGCTCCCGGCCTCGGCAGCAAGGTCTCCGCGCTGACCTTCGGCGTGGTCTCCTGCCAGCGCTACGACCAGGCCTACTTCACCGCCTACCGGCATCTCGCCGAGGACGACGTGGACCTCGTCTTCCACCTCGGCGACTACCTCTACGAGTACCCGGTCAGCTCCGTCGGCGGCGCCCGCGCCTACCCGGCGGGCACCTTGCCCGACCTGCTCAACCGCGAGACGGTGACGCTGGAGGACTACCGGCTGCGGTACGCGCTGTACAAGTCGGACGCCGACCTCGCCGCCGCGCACGCGGCGCACCCGTTCATCGTCACCTGGGACGACCACGAGACCGAGAACAACTACGCCGACGACATCCCGGAGAACAGCGTCCCGCCGGAGGAGTTCCTGATCCGCCGGGCCGCCGCCTACCGCGCCTACTGGGAGAACATGCCGCTGCGCCGCCCCCAGCTGCCCGACGGCCCCGACCTCCAGCTCTACCGGCGGCTGCACTGGGGCCGGCTCGCCCAGTTCGATGTGCTGGACACCCGGCAGTACCGCTCCAACCAGGCGTACGGCGACGGCTGGCAGCTGCCCGGGCCCGAGTCCGAGGACCCGGCGCGCACGCTGACCGGTGACGCGCAGGAGCAGTGGCTGATCGACGGCTGGCACCGCTCGCGCGCGCTGTGGAACGTGGTCCCGCAGCAGGTCACCTTCTCCCGCCGGCACAACACCACGATGCCGCCCTCCCCGGTCTCGATGGACTCCTGGGACGGTTACCCGGCCTCCCGCGAGCGCGTTCTCGCGGGCGCGGAGGCGGCCGGGATCGAGAACCTCATGGTCCTCACCGGCGACGTCCACGTGGGCTACGGCTTCGACATCAAGCGGGACTTCGCCGACCCCGACTCACCGACCGTGGGCACGGAGATCGTCGCCACCTCGATCGCCAGCGGCGGCAACGGCTCCGAGAAGCCCGCCAACTGGGCCACTTACCTGGCCGCCAACCCGCACATGAAGTTCTACAACGGGCTGCGCGGCTATGCGACGGTCGCGCTGGGCCGGGAGTCGGCGCGGGCCGACTTCAAGACGCTGGCTTACGCGACGACGCCGGGCGCACCGGTGACGACCGCCGCGTCCTTCGTGACGGAGGCGAGGGCGCCGGGGCTCAAGCCGGTGTAGGCGCCGGGGCGTTGCCCTCGCCGGGGCTCACGCCGGTGTGACGGCCGGTGCGGCTTCCCGGTCGGCCTCGCCCTCACCGGGGTAGCGGACGCCGATGCGGTCCCGTATCGCGTCGAGCGTCCGCATCACGGCGAGGGTGCCGTCGAGCGGAACGAGCGAGGACTCGGTCTCGCCGGCCCGCAGGGCCCGCATCACCTCACGGGCCTCGTACTTGAGGCTGTTGTGCGGGTCGGCGGCCGTGTCGTGGGCGAACACCTCCGGTTCACGGCCGTCGCGGTGCAGGACGAAGCGGTCGGCGTGGAAGAAGCCGTACGGGATGTCGATGCGGCCCTGCGAGCCGGTGACCGACGCGGAGACGGACGTACCGCCGACGACGGAGCAGTGCACCGAAGCAAGAGCGCCGCTCTCCCACGAGAGCAGCGCACCCGTCTGGAGATCGACGCCCTCGTCCGAGAGCACTGCTCGCGCCGCGATGTCCGACGGCTCCCCGAGCAGCAGCTGCGCGAATGACACCGGGTACACCCCGAGGTCGAGCAGCGCGCCGCCGCCCTGTGCGGGGTCGCGGAGGCGGTGCGAGGGCGGGAAGGGGCCCGCAAGGCCGAAGTCGGCCTGCACGGTGCGTACTTCGCCGATCCCGCCGTCGTCGACGAGGGCCTTCAGCCGCCGGATCACGGGATTGCAGTACATCCACATGGCCTCCATCAGGAAGCTCCCGCGCGCCCGCGCCAGCGCGACCAGCTCCTCGGCCTCGCGCACGTTCAGCGTGAACGCCTTCTCGCACAGCACGTTCCGCCCGGCCTCCAGACAGAGACCGGCGGCGGCCCGGTGTGCCGCGTGCGGGGTGGCGACGTACACGACATCGATGTCCTCGTCGGCCGCGAGGGAGGCCCAGTCGCCGTACGCCCGGGGGATCCCGAACCGTTCCGCGAACGCCTTCGCCGAGTCCGCGGAGCGCGAGGCCACCGCCACCACGTCCGCGTCCGGCAGATCCACCAGATCCGCCGTGAACGCGGCCGCGATCCCGCCCGTCGCGAGGATCCCCCACCGCACGTTCTCCGCCGTCATCCCGTCCCGCCCTCGTTCGTGTGACCCCAGCCACTGTGTTCGAACTGAGAGCATAGGGGCCGTATCGCAAGGAGAGGGAGGGGCGCATGCCCGAACGTGGGGCATCCAGGGCAGCCACATCGAAAACATCGAACGAGACGCAGAACGAGACGCAGGCGGCCGTACCGGCACCGAAGCCGGAACCGGCCGTCCGTGCTGTGCGCCGCACCGGCATGCTCGTCACCCTCATCCTCGGCGGAATGACCGCCGTGCCGCCGCTGACCATGGACATGTACCTCCCGGCGCTGCCGCAGGTCACCGAGTCCCTGCACGCGTCCGCCGCGACCGTCCAGCTCACGCTCACCGGCTGTCTGGCCGGCATGGCGCTCGGGCAGCTGGTCGTCGGACCGATGAGCGACAAATGGGGGCGGCGGCGCCCGCTGCTCATCGGTCTCGCGGTCTACGTCGTCGCCACCGCACTGTGCGCGTTCGCCCCCACCGTCGAGACGCTGGTCGCCTTCCGGCTGGTGCAGGGGCTCGCGGGCGCGGCCGGGATCGTGATCGCGCGGGCGGTCGTACGGGATCTGTACGACGGCATGGACATGGCCCGCTTCCTCTCCACCCTCATGCTGATCTCCGGGGTCGCGCCGATCGTGGCGCCGCTGATCGGCGGGCAGATCCTGCAAGTGACCGACTGGCGGGGCGTGTTCGTCGTGCTCACGGTCGTGGGCGTGGCGCTGGCCGCCGTCGTCTGGGCGAAGCTGCCGGAGACGCTGCCGCCCGGCGAACGGCACGACGGCGGGGTGGGCGAGGCCCTGCGCTCGATGCGGCGGCTGCTCGCCGACCGCGCCTTCTCCGGCTACATGATCGCGGGCGGCTTCGCCTTCGCCTCCCTCTTCGCCTACATAGCCGCCTCGCCGTTCGTGATCCAGGAGATCTACGGGGCCTCGCCGCAGACGTTCAGCGTGCTGTTCGGGATCAACTCGGTCGGGCTGATCGCCGTCGGCCAGCTCAACGGGAAGGTGCTGGTCGGGCGGGTCGACCTCGACAAGGTGCTGGCCGTCGGGCTGGTGATCGTCATCGCCGCCGCGACCGCGCTGCTGGTGATGTCGCTCGACGTGTTCGGCGAGGTGGGGCTGGTGCCGGTGGCCGCCGCGCTGTTCGTGCTGATGTCCGCGATGGGCATCACCCTGCCGAACACCCAGGCCCTCGCCCTCATGCGGACCCGGCACGCCGCAGGCTCCGCCTCCGCGCTGCTCGGCACGACCTCCTTCCTCGTCGGCGCGATCGCCTCCCCGCTGGTCGGTGTCGCCGGGGAGGACACCGCCGTCCCGATGGCCGTCGTCCAACTGGCGGCCGCACTGGTGGCACTGGCCTGCTTCGTGGGAATGTGCCGTCCTTGGAACACGCGTACGGATTCGGAGGGAGCAGGGAGCTGAGCGCGCCGAGACTGCGCAACGGCACAGCGGAACGGGCCGGACTCGACCCCGGGGAACTGAGCCGCCTCGTCCGTGAGGTGAGCGGCCTCACCACCGGTGAACGCCCCTGGGCGGCGGGCGCCGTCGTGGTCGCCGGGCGCGGGCCGGTCATCGCCGTCGAGGAGGCGGTGGGGTGGGCCGTACGGTACGAGGGCTACGACGCCGAGGCCGACGCGGGCGTGGAGCTGCCGTCGTCCGAACGGGTCCCCATGACGACCGGCACCCCCTTCGACCTCGCCTCCCTGACCAAGCTGTTCACGGCCGTCGCCGCCGTGCAGCAGATCGAGCGGGGGACGCTCGGCATCGACGCGCGCGTGGGTGCGTATCTGCCCGACTTCACGGCCGCCGCCGCGCACGGCATCACCGTGCGGCAGCTGCTCACCCACACCTCCGGGCTGCGGCCCGAACTCCCGCTGTACGACTGCGCCGACGCGCCCGAACGGCTGGCGCTGCTGCGGGCGGAGGCGCCGGTCGGAGTGCCCGGCACGTACTGCTACTCCGATCTGAATCCCTTGCTGCTCCAGCAGGTGCTGGAACGCATCACGGGCCGTGCGCTCGATGTCCTGATCCGCGACGGCATCACGCGTCCGCTGGGGATGACGGCGACGGGCTATGGCCCCCGCCCCGATGCGGCGGCCACGGAGGATCAGCGTCGGCCGTGGGCAAAGGTGGACCGGGGGATGCTGCGGGGGGTCGTCCACGACGAGAACGCCTGGGCGCTGGGCGGGGTGGCCGGTCATGCGGGTCTGTTCTCGACGGGGCGGGATCTGGCCGTGTTCTGCCGGGCGCTGCTTGCGGGCGGTTCCTACGGTCCCGCGCGCATCCTCGGTCCCGACTTCGTGGAGCTGCTGCTGACGCCGCCCGGGCTGGGCTTCGCGGTGGATCAGCCGTGGTTCATGGGGGAGCTGGCGGGGGAGGGGGCGGCCGGGCATACGGGGTTCACGGGGACGTCGCTGGTGCTGGATCCGGCGACGGACACGTTTCTGGTGCTGCTGGCGAACGCGGTGCATCCGCGCAGGCGCGCCGCGGACAGCAGGCCGAGGGCGCGGGCGGGGACGCGGGTGGCACGGGCGGTGCGGGGGCTGTAGGGATGCGGCGGGGCGAGGAAAGGCGAGGGCCGCCGTCGCGTCCGGCGCTCGTAGAATCGGTGGGTGAATGTCCCCGTGCGCCCGGCCGAGACTCTGCGTGACGCCCTCGCCGCCCTCCTCGATGGCCTTCCGTCACGCCAGGCCGCGCAGGCCGTCGACCGGCTGATCGCCAACTATCGCGGCGCGACCCCGACCGACACCCCGATCCTCCGCGACCGAGCCGATGTGGCGGCCTACGCGGCGTACCGCATGCCCGCGACCTTCGAGGCGACCCACTCCGCGTTGGAGGCGTTCGCGCAGGCCGTGCCGGAGTGGGCGCCCGGCAGTCATATCGACGTCGGCGGCGGGACCGGCGCCGCGACCTGGGCCGTCACCGCGACCTGGCCCGGCGAGCGCAGCGTCACGGTGCTGGACTGGGCCGAGCCCGCGCTCGCGCTCGGCAGGGAGATCGCCGCCGCCAACCCGGCGCTGCGGGCCGTACGCTGGCAGCGCTCTCGTATCGGATCGGCGCTCACCATAGAGAGCACTGATCTCGTCACCGTCTCCTACGTCCTCAACGAACTCACCGCCCCCGACCGAGCCGCCCTCATCGACGCCGCCGCCACCGCCGCCCAGGCCGTGGTGATCGTCGAACCCGGCACTCCCGCCGGCTACACCCGGATCATCGAGGCCCGCGACCGCCTCATCACCGCCGGCTTCCACATCGCCGCCCCCTGCCCGCACAGCGCGGCCTGTCCCATCGTCCCGGGAACAGACTGGTGCCACTTCTCGGCCCGGGTCAGCCGTTCCTCACTCCACCGCCAGGTCAAGGGCGGCTCCCTCGCCTACGAGGACGAGAAGTTCGCCTACGTCGCCGCCACCCGCCTCCCGGTCAGCCCGGCCCCCTCCCGCGTCGTACGCAAACCACAGATCCGCAAGGGCCAGGTCCTCCTCGACCTCTGCGAGACCGACCCCTCCCTGCGCCGGGTCACCATCACCAAACGCCACGGGGACATGTACAAGGCCGCCCGCGACGCCGACTGGGGCGACCCGTGGCCCCCGGACACCCGGGACTAGGACACGTCTGCCACGCCTGCCCAGCGGCGCACGGTGGCGACGGCCGCCGCGTGGTCGGCGGGGGACAGGTCCTCCAGCCTGACGTGGTGGTTCGTGTCGGGCGCCCACAGGACGCGTGAGTCGTGTGCGCCGGGACGGAAGGGCTCGGCGACCGCCGGGTCCATCGCGCCGTTGACGAACAGCAGCCGGCTGCCGCGCCGGCGGACCCAGCGGTCGATGTCCGGCATGGCGGCGGAGTCGAAGCGCAGGGGGATGTCACGCGGCACGAAACTGCGGGGTTCGATGGCCCGCGGATGGCGCAGCAATCCGGTCAGGTGGGCGGTGGGGACGCTCAAGTACCCCAGCTGGGTGCCTAGTTGGTACCAGTAGGGGATGTAGTGCGTCGCCACCTCGTCGGCATAGACAGACAGCGCGGCGGTGCGCTCCAGCCATGCGTACAGCTCGTCGGTCGTGGCGGCCGGGCCGGGGATGGTGCTGCCGTCCCCCGTGCCGTTCTGCCAGAACATGAACAGCACGCGCAGGACGGCGATCTCGAGCGCCTTGTCCGCGCTGCCGACGATGCGGAAGCCGGTGCCGGTGGACGCCGCCCATGCCTCGTAACGGGCGACCACGTCGGAACGGCGCAGCAGGATCTCCCGCTGGGCCGCCTTCAGCGCGTCGCGCGTCCCGGCGGTGCCGATGGTCTGCAGGAAGCGGAGATAGGCGGAGTCGTCCCGGTCGTCGACGTTGTTCGGCGCGGAGTAGGCGACGGTGCCGTCCACGTCGTACGGATGGAAGCGGCGGTGGTAGACGCTCGCCATACCGCCCTTGCTGCCGCCGGTCGAGATCCACGCGCCGCCGTACAGGCGACGGAAGAGGCGGACGACGCGGTGGTGGTCGTCGGCGGCCTGCCGGATCGTCAGGTGGGTGTAGTCGGGGGCCGGTGGGCGGGACGTACCGAAGTAGCGGTGCTCGACCTGGAGTTGGTTGGCGTCGAGCAGGACGGCCGGCTCCGACCGGTATGGGGTGAGGGTCGCCTCGTAGCCCGTCGTGAACAGGACCGTCGGCCGGTCTGTCGAGGTGTGCAGCAGGGTGAGGCGCTGCTCGAAGGTGCCGGCCGTGGGGTCCGTGTGGTCGACGGG
The DNA here is from genome assembly GCF_036014015.1 of Streptomyces sp. NBC_00457. Lineage (NCBI taxonomy): Bacteria > Bacillati > Actinomycetota > Actinomycetes > Kitasatosporales > Streptomycetaceae > Streptomyces > Streptomyces sp. NBC_00457. Next base: position 7,674,852 of record NZ_CP107905.1, read on the forward strand.
CTGGCGCAGGCCGAGGACGAAGAAGCGGTACCCGGGCTCGGCGCCCGGCCGTTCCTCGATCACCCGCAGTCCGGGCAGGGCCCGTAAGGCGTCCAGTACGTCGTCGTTTCCGGCGCGGGAGCCGCCCGTTGCCGCCCGCGAGGGAACAGTGGTCGCGACGGCCAGACCCGCTGCCGAAGCTGCCGAGGCCGTCGAGGTGAGCAGACGTCGTCTCGTCCACATGCGCATCGTGATTCCTCCCCGGTGTCGGTCGCTGACCGCTTCAGTACAGCGACCCGACACCGGGGGAGGATCCCGCGTGCAGGGGGGACGATCTCCCCCGGGCGGGGGAGGTCCGTTCACGATGACTCGTCTGCGGTGCGTTCCTCCTCGCGTTTCTCCTGGAGCTTGCGCAGCAGCTCCCGCTTCTGAGCCTGGGGGTCGACGGACCCTCCGACCCGGCTGCCTCGTGCGCTGCCGCGCAGCGCGTCCCGGCCGAGCTTCCTGCGGGTGCCGCCGACTCCGAGCATGTTTCCGGCTCCGCCTCGCGTCATGGCGGGCTCCTTTCTGACGGACGTACTGCAACTCTTGACGGACGTACTGCAACGTATTGCACGAGACGTATCGTCTCGTCTCTGACGCTCCCCACTGTCCGGCGAGACGCATCGTCTTGTCAACCTGATAAATTCGGCCCATGGCCAAGAACCCCGCCTCCGCCCCCGACTCCACCCGCCGCAGCGAGAAGTCCCGTCGCGCCATCTATGACGCCGCACTCGAACTGGTCGCGGAGGTCGGCTACCCCAAGACCACCATCGAGGGCATCGCCGCCCGCGCCGGTGTCGGCAAGCAGACGATCTACCGGTGGTGGTCGTCGAAGGCGGACGTCCTGCTGGAGGCGTTCCTCGATCTGAGCGAGCAGGCGTCGCGGGAGGCGGGCGCGGAGGAGCCGTACGTCATTCCGGACACCGGCGACCTCGCCGCCGACCTCAAGGCCGTGCTGCGGCTCACCGTCGACCAGCTCAAGGACCCCCGCTTCGAGGCCCCGTCCCGCGCTCTGGCCGCCGAAGGCGTGGTCGACGAGAAACTGGGCCGGATCTTCATGACCAAGCTCCTCGAACCGTCGCTCCAGCTGTACGTCGACCGCGTGCGGGCCGCACAGGACGCCGGGCAGGTGCGCCAGGACGTCGACCCGCGCATCGCCCTCGAACTCTGGGTCTCCCCCCTCGCCCAGCGCTGGCTGCAGTACACGGGCCCGATCTCGTACGAGTACACGGACACCCTCGTCGACTACGCCCTGCACGGCATCGCGCCCCGGTAAATCCCCCCAAAGCAGCCGATGCCCCCCGATTCGGGAGCCGCACCCGCGTCGCCCCACCTACCCCGGATGTCAGCTCCGGCCCCCCGGAGCGCAGGATGGTGGGACCATAGGGCATGCTGTCCGCTACCACAGCGAGGCGAGGGGATAGATGAGCGCGGAGTTCGGCGGTCGTTCCGGCCGGCAGGGCAAAATCTCCCAGTGGCTGCGGGGACGCCGCCCGAAGGGGGCCGTCGGCGACGACGGCCGTGAGGCCCTGCTGCTCGCCGCCGCCGGGGCGGGCCTGCCGCTCGCGCCCGCCGCGTATCCGGCCGCCGGCTACGGCTGTTCCTGCGACCGCGTCGGCTGTCCCACCCCGGCCCGGCATCCGGTCTCCTTCGCCTGGCAGACGCAGTCCACCACCGACCGCGCGCAGATCGAGCGCTGGGCCCGGCACCAGCCGCAGGCCAACTTCATCACCGCGACCGGCATGGTCCACGACGTCCTCGACGTCCCCCGTGAGGCCGGCCAGGAGGCCATGGAGCGGCTGCTGGCCTCCGGCATCGAGGTCGGCCCGGTCGCCGAGAGCGACGACGGCCGCCTGCTGTTCTTCACCCTCACCCGCGGCACCCCCGAGGACGAGGACGAGTGGTGGCCCTGCGAGCTGGACTGCCACCCCGAGACGATGGACGAGCACCCCGGCCTGCGCTGGCACTGCCGCGGTTCGTACGTCCTGGTGCCGCCCGCCCGGCTCCCCGGCGACGGCGGCCACACCGTGCACTGGCTGCGCGGCCCGGAGCATCCGCTCCCCGACCCGCTGAGCCTGCTGGAAGTCCTCACCGACGCCTGCGCCCGCTACGTCGGTGAGGACTCCGGCCATGTGACCGGCGCCGCCTGGCCCCTGCGTCACTGACCGCGGGGGCCGGAGGGGCTACTCGCCCTTCGCCGCCGTAAGACCCTGGATCCGGCCGAGGATCGTCACCTTGCCGGGCCCCTTCGGGTCCAGCGCCACCTCGTTGGAGACGAACTCCATCGTCAGCGACTGCTTGATCTCACCGGTCGTCAGCGCCAGCACGTCGTCGTTCGGCGTCGGCACCGACGTACCAGCCGCCGCCGTCTCCTTCTCGTAGTGGCGGGTGGTGAAGAACACCAGCGCCCCGCCGTCCTTCGTGCGCACCGCCAGCGGCGCGTAGTCGCCGTCCGTCAGCGGCTCGTCGAGGTACTGGGTGACCAGACCCGGCTTCTTGGCCTCCTGCTGCCGCTCCGTACGCCACCCGCTGGTGTGCGGGCCCGAAGCGAAGGCCGACTCCCCGCCGTTCTTGAGGTAGTCGGTGTACTCCTCGCCCAACTGGCTGGGCGCGGCGGCCAGTTCGGCGGAGTTCATGGGCACGGCCTCGGCGAGACCGTCCTTGTCCTTCTTGAGCTCCGGTACGTCGTCGGGCGCGACCAGCGTCAGATAGGCCACCTCCCACGGCTCCTGAAGCCCGCCCCGGGTGAACACGAACAGCCAGCGCGCGCTGCCGCCCTTGTTGCCCGCGGCGTCGGCGATGAACCAGCGCGGCCAGCCCGCCTTCTTGACGATCGTGTACTTCACGTCCGACAGCTTCAGCGGCGCGTGGTTCGGATTGCCCTCGGGGCTGCGCGCCTTCCCGGCCTTCAGCCGTGCCGCGTCGATGTCACCGAGGGCGCCGGCCACATGGTCGGCGTCCAGGGAGCTGTCGTACGCCTTGTCGGCCGCGTTGTACGCGCTCGTGAACTGCTGGAGCGCCTTGGCGGCTTCGGCCCCGGTGGCGGCGGGGAGCACCTCGCGCTCCCCGTGCACCACCACGCACCCGCTCGCGGTCAGCGACAAAGCGGTCACGGAGGCTGCCAGCAGTGCGCTCCGGTCAATCCTGCGAAGACTGCGAAGGCTGAGCTGCCTTCGAAGGCCGCGATCCCTGCTCATCGGCTACCTTCACCTTCCCCTTCCCGGAGGCGAACCCTACCGGGGCGAAGAACAACGCGAGCGTCGGGATCAAGTACAGCAGCCACACCGTGACCTGGAGGACGGTCGGATCCGGCTGGAAGTTGAAGACGCCCTTCAGGAGAGTGCCGTACCAGCTGTCCGGCGGGATCGTGCCGCTGATGTCGAAGGCCTTGTTGTTCAGGCCGGGCAGCCAGTCGGCCTCCTGGAGGTCGTGGAAGCCGTACGCCAGGACGCCCGCCGCCACGACGACCAGCATGGCGCCGGTCCAGGTGAAGAACTTGGCGAGGTTGATCCGCACCGCGCCCCGGTAGAACAGCCAGCCGAGCACGACCGCGGTGGCGATGCCCAGGGCCACGCCGACCAGCGGGCGCGGTGTGCCGTCGCCGGCCGCGCGCACCGACGCCCACACGAACAGGGCCGTCTCCAGGCCCTCACGGCCCACCGCCAGGAAGGCCGTCGCCACCAGCGCGCCCGTGCCCATCTGCAGGGCCGCGTCGAGCTTGCCGTGCAGGTCCGCCTTCAGATGCCGGGCGGTGCGCCGCATCCAGAACACCATCCACGTCACCAGGCACACCGCGAGGATCGACAACGAGCCGCCGAGCGCCTCCTGCGCCTCGAACGTCAGCTCCTGGGAGCCGAATTCGAGCGCGCAGCCGAAGCCCAGCGCGAGCGCCGCCGCGACCGCGATGCCGATCCAGATCGGCTTCAGCGCGTCCCTGCGGTCGGTCTTCACCAGGTAGGCGATGAGGATGCAGACGACGAGGCTGGCCTCCAGGCCCTCGCGCAGTCCGATCAGGTAGTTGGAGAACACGGGCTACGCCTCCTCGGAAAACAGCGCCCGGCCCCACCAGTCGTCCTTGTCGCGGACGCCGGGCGGGACCGCGAAGAGCGCCGAACCCACATGCTGGATGTACTCGTTGAGGGTGTCCGGCGCCAGGCTGCGCTGGATGGGGATGAAGCCCTTGCGGACGTCCCGCTGGTAGGCGAGGAAGAACAGGCCCGCGTCCAGGCGGCCCAGCCCGTCCGTGCCGTCGGTGAAGGAGTAGCCGCGGCGCAGGATCGTCGCCCCGTCGTTGGTGTCGGGGTGCGCGAGCCGGACGTGCGCGTTGGGCAGCATCGCCTTCAGGAACGGCTCGTCACGCTCCTTCGCCTTGCCGACCGGGGCGCCCTCGCCCTTGTCACGGCCGATGATGTCCTCCTGCTCCTGCAGCGAGGTCCGGTCCCAGGTCTCGATGTGCATACGGATACGCCGGGCGACGAGATAGGACCCGCCGACCATCCACGCGGGACCGTCCGTGCCGGAGACCCACACGAACTTCTTCAGCCGGTCCGTCTCCGTGCCCGCGATGTTGCGGGTGCCGTCCTTGAAGCCCATGAGGTTGCGCGGGGTCTGCTCCTCGGGCGTCGTCGACGACGTCTTCCCGAAGCCGAGCTGGGACCACTTGATGACGACCTTGCCGAAGCCGATACGGGCCAGGTTGCGGATGGCGTGCACGGCGACCTGCGGATCGTCCGCGCAGGCCTGGATGCACAGATCGCCGCCGCTGCGGTTCTTGTCGAGGTTGTCGCCGGAGAACTTCGGCAGGTCGACGAGCGCCTCGGGACGGGCGTCCGCCAGCCCGAACTTCTCGAACAGGGAAGGCCCGAAGCCGATCGTCAGCGTCAGCCGCGACGGCTTGAGGCCCAGCGCCTCGCCGGTGTCGTCCGGCGGCGCCTCGGCCAGACCGCCGTACGCGCCCTCACCGACCGTCTGCCCGGCCGCCATCCGGCGCGCGGCGACCGTCCAGTCCTTCAGCATCTGGATGAACTGCGCGCGGTCGTCGGTCTTCACGTCGAACGCGGCGAAGTGCAGCCGGTCCTGCACCGGCGTGGCGATGCCCGCCTGGTGCGCGCCGTGAAAGGCGACCGCCGCGCCCGACGCGGCGCCGGCCGGGTCGACATCATCGCCGGTGCGGGCCATCGCCACCGCACTGCCGGCCGCGGCGGCACCGAGCGCGAGCCCGGCACCGCCCCAGCCGATCAGCGCACGCCGGGACGGAGATCCCGAGGTCTCCTCGGTCATGAGGGTGCCCCCTACTTCACGACGACTGCGGCGGCCAGCTTGGAGAGGGGCTCGGCGAGCGCGTTCACCGCGTCCGACAGCTCCTTGCGGTCGGCCTCGCCGACCTTGTCGTACGAGGTGAAGTCGTACGACGTCTTGTCCGCGCGATACTTGTCCAGCAGCCCGTTGAGCGCGCCGAACTGCTTGTCCAGCTCCGTGACCAGCGCCGGATCGTTCTCCTGGGCGACGGACTTCAGCAGCTCGTACGACTTCTCCGCGCCCTCGACATTGGCCTTGAAGTCGACCAGGTCGGTGTGGGAGTAGCGCTCCTCCTCGCCGGTGACCTTGCCGGTGGCGACCTCGTCGAGGAGTTCCTTGGCGCCGTTGGCCATGGAGGTCGGGGTGATCTCGGCCTTGCCGACCCGCTTCTGCCAGTCCTTCAGGTCGGTGATGAGCTGGTCGGCGAGTTCGGAGTCGCGGGCGGTGAGCTTCTTGTCCTTCCACAGCGAGCGCTCGATGCGGTGCCAGCCGGTCCAGTCCTTCTCCAGGTCCTGGCCCTCCTCCAGACCGTCCTCGCGCAGGTCGACCTTGGGGTCGATGTCACCGAAGGACTCGGCGACCGGCTCGGTGCGCTCCCAGCCGATACGGGAGGGCGCGTACGCCTTCTTCGCGGCCTCCATGTCGCCGTCCTTGACCGCCTTGGCGAACACCTCGGCGAGCGGCACCGTCTCGTCGGCCTGCGTCTGGGAGTACTCGCGGTAGGCGGCGACGGCCTTGTCGAGACGCGGGTCGCGCTTGGCAGCCGTCCCGCCGGTGACCTTGATGTCCTGGCGGATGCCGTCGCCCTTCATGCCGGGCTTGCAGGCGATCTGGTAGTCGCCCGCCTTCACTTCGGCGGTGACGCGCTGCTTGGTGCCGGGGCCGATGTTCTCGCGCTCGGTCACCACCCGGTCGTCCGGGAAGAGGATGTAGACCTCGTTGACCTTGGAGCCCTTGTTCTCGATGGCGAGCTCGACGTGCCCGGCCGGGACCTCGTTCTTCGACACCTCGCACTTGTCGTCCGTCGCGGTCACGTTGATCACGTTGTCGCCGCTGCCGGAACCGCCCTTCTCGGTGCAGCCGGTGAGAGCGGTCAGCGCCGCCACGGTGGTGGCGGCGGTGATGACGGAGAGTCTGGCGGGGCGCATACAGGCTCCATGGGTGTGGCGAGAAATCGCTGACAGGGGATACATAGCTTCGGCAAGGCTCGCCTAACTTAACCGAGCCTTACCTGCGTGATACCCGTCCGTTCCGTGATTCAGCTCTCATGGACGGTGTATGAGCACGAGCCGATCACGGTGGCTCAAATCGGACCCCACGGAAGGGTCAAGGAAGCGTCAAAGGTCGCGCCTCGGGGTCACCAGGACCGCGCCCGTCCGGGGATGCGGCAGCACCTCGACCTCCTGGTCATAGACCTCCGAGAGCAGCCGGTCCGAGAACACCTCCCCGGGCGGCCCGTCCGCCACCACCTCCCCGGCACGCAGAACCGCCACCCGGTGCGCATAGGCCGCCGCAAGCCCCAGATCGTGCAGCACGACCACCACCGCGTCCCCGGCCCGCGCCCGCTCCCGGCACAGCCGCAGCACCAGCTCCTGATGCCTGAGATCCAACGCCGCCGTCGGCTCGTCGAGCAGCAGCAGCGGCGCCCGCTGAGCAAGCACCCGAGCGAGTGCGACACGGGCTCGCTCACCACCACTGAGCGCGGAGAACGGGCGCGTGGCGAATGCGGCCACCTCGGCCCGGTCCATCGCCTCGGCCACGGCGGCGTCATCGTCCTCGACCGTGGTCGCGGCCCACGGCGCACGCCCCATCCGGACCACCTCCTCCACCGTGAACGGGAACGACAACGCCGCCGACTGCGGCAACACGGCCCTCCGCAGGGCCAGTTCAGGCGCGGACCACTCCGACGCCGGACGCCCCAAAATCCGTACGACCCCCTCCGCGACCGGAAGATCGGCAGCGAGCGCCCCCAACAGGGTGGACTTACCGGCCCCGTTGGGCCCGACGAGGGCGAGGACCTCACCGGCACGGGCGGCAACGGACACGCCGTGGAGAACGGCGCGGGACCCGAGCCGGACGTGGAGGCCCTGCGCTTCGGCGAGAACGTCGCCGGGCTGGGCGGGGGCGGGAGGGGCGGGCCGGGGCCGGAGGAGTCGCATAGGCAGGGGTCCTTATAGAGGAAGGGGACTGGAGAACCTGAAGGGGCGCGGGGAACTGCGCGACCAGCCCCCACACACCCGCAGACGACACACAACCCCTAGGCCCAACCCCCCTGCCGCCGCCGAGTCCTCCGCAACAGCCAGAAAAAGAACGGACTACCGATCAGCGCCGTCAGCACCCCCAGCGGAAGCTCCGCCGGCGCCGCCATAGTCCGTGCAGCCAGATCCGCCCCCAAAAGAACCACCGCACCCCCCACCGCACTGCCCGGCACCAGGAAGTGATGCCCGGGCCCAGCCGCCATCCTCAACAGATGCGGCACGACAAGACCGACGAAGACGATGACACCGGACACGCTCACCGCAGCCGCCGTCAGCAACGCGACGACAAGGATCAGTACGATCCGCAGCCGCTCCACCTCGACCCCCAGATGCCGCGCGGGCCGGTCGCCGAGCGCGAGCAGATCGAGCCGGCGCGAATACACCGGCGCCACCAGCAGCCCGATCGCCGCACACGGCAGTACCGCCAGCACCTTCGACCAGGTCGCCTGGGAGAGGGAACCCAGCTGCCAGAAGGTGATCTGGTTCACCGCCGCGGTATCGGCGAGAAAGATGAACAGCCCGACGAGCGCCCCGCAGAACGCGTTCACCGCGATCCCCGTGAGGATCAGCGTCACGACCTCCGTACGGCCGCCCGAGCGCGACATCCCGTACACCAGCAGCACGGTGCCGAGCCCGGCGACGAAGGCCATGGCGGGGAGCGTCCAGTTGCCGAAGAAGGACAGGCCGAGCGAGATCGAGGCCACCGCGCCGACCGCCGCGCCCAAGGAGACGCCGATCGTGGCCGGTTCGGCCAGCGGGTTGCCGAACACGCCCTGCATCAGCGCGCCCGCACAGCCCAGCGAAGCGCCGACGAGCAGTGCGAGCACGATCCGAGGAAAGCGGACGTTCCACAGCACCGACTCCGCGACCCGGTCCAACTCCCCGCCGCCGAGCCCGACTTTGTGCTGCACGGAGGCGAGGACGTCCCCCACCGGGATCGGGTACGCGCCGATCCCCGCGGCGACCGGGACGAGGACGAGGAGGCCGGCGACCATGCCGACCATCAGCAGCCAGCCGGTGGTGCGCCGTCTGCGGGGCGGCACGTCGGCCGCCACCTCCCGCTCCGCCTTCTCCAGTACGGTCATCCGGCTCTCCTCTTCAGTGATCGAAGCTTAGGTTAGCCTTACCTCGCTCGTCACCGGTGTGCTGCTTCAATGCCTCTGTGACTGATTACGACGTGCTCCGTGTCTTCTGCGGCGCCGCGGGCGGATGCGGCAACGAACTCGGCGTCGTGCGCGACGGCTCGCTGATGCCGGAGCGGGAGGAGCGGCAGGCGTTCGCGGCGAAGCTCGGGTTCAGTGAGACCGTGTTCGTGGATGACCCCGAGCGGGGGATCATCGACATCTACACGCCCAGCACACGGCTGCCCTTCGCCGGATATCCCTGCGTCGGCACGGCCTGGCTCCTCGATGTCCCCGAACTCGTCACGCCCGCCGGTGTGGTGGGCGCCCGCCTGGACGGGGAGTTCAGCTGGATCGAGGCGCGGGCGGAGTGGGTTCCGCCGCGCACCCTGCGCCGGTACGCCACGGCCGCCGAGGTCGACGCCCTGCCGGTGCCGCCGCCCGGCGAGTGGGTGTACGCCTGGGCCTGGGAGGACGAGGCCGCGGGGCGGATCCGGGCCCGTGGCTTTCCCGGTCGCGGTGACGGTGTCGAGGAGGACGAGGCGACCGGGGCGGCGGCCATGCTGCTCACGGACCAGTTGGGCAGAGCCCTCAACATCACGCAGGGGTCGGGGTCTCAGATCCTCACCGCTCCACAGCCGGGCGGCTGGGTGGAGGTCGGAGGCCGCGTGTTTCTGGACCGCTGAGCAGTGAACGCACTGATGAGCAGTGAACGCACTGAGCCCTATGCGCTCAGCGGAAACTCCTCGCCCAGCGCCCGGAACACCGCCGTGTTGAGCGCGAACGCCTTCTTGCACTCCGCGATGATGCGCTGCTTCTCCAGGTCGTCCGCGTGGACCTCGTCCAGCAGCTCCCGGTAACCCCGCTTGAACGCCGCCGGGTTGGCGATCTCCTCGAACACGTAGAAGCGGACGCCGTCGCCCTTCTTCGTGAAGCCCCAGGTCCGTTCCGCCTTGTCGCGGATGATCTGGCCGCCGGAGAGGTCGCCGAGGTAGCGGGTGTAGTGGTGGGCGATGTAGCCCGCCGGCCAGGTGTCGGCGCATTCGGCGATGCGGGTCGCGTAGGCCTGTGTGGCCGGGAGCGCGGTGAGGGTCGGGCGCCAGTCGGCGCCGCGCAGGTGCTCCAGGTCCCGCTCCAGCGCGGGGAGCCGGAAGAGTCCGGGCTGGATGAAGGGGCCGGCCACCGGGTCCGACGCCAGCCGCTCGGTACCGGTCTCCAGTGCCTCGTACACGAACCACAGTTGCTCGGTGTAGCGCGCGTACGCGTCGACGCCGAGCCTGCCGCCGAGCAGGTCGCTCATGAACGTCGAGGTCTCCGCCTCCACGTGTTGCTCGTGGGACGCGGTGCGGATGAGGGTCGAGAAGGAGTCCATGAGCCCTGATTTTCTATGGTTAGGCTTACCTAAGTCAACCACTTCCCGACCTCTTGTCGGGAAACTTGCCGACGTCCTGTCGGTAAAAGAGTACAAGAAAAGACCCGCCCCCAGCAGGGGACGGGTCGCACGCTTGCTACGGCAGCGTCAGGATCTCCGCCCCCGTCTCCGTCACCACCAGCGTGTGCTCGAACTGGGCCGTCCGCCTGCGGTCCTTCGTGACGACCGTCCAGCCGTCGTCCCACATGTCGTACTCGTGCGTGCCGAGTGTCAGCATCGGCTCGATCGTGAAGGTCATGCCGGGCTGCATGATCGTGGTGGCGTGCGGGCTGTCGTAGTGCGGGATGATCAGGCCCGAGTGGAAGGACGAGTTGATGCCGTGGCCCGTGAAGTCCCGGACGACTCCGTAGCCGAAGCGTTTCGCGTACGACTCGATCACGCGGCCGATGACGTTGATCTGGCGGCCCGGCTTGACCGCCTTGATCGCGCGGTTCAGGGACTCACGCGTGCGCTCCACCAGCAGGCGGCTCTCCTCGTCGACCTCGCCGACCAGGTACGTCGCGTTGTTGTCGCCGTGCACCCCGCCGATGTACGCCGTCACATCGAGGTTGATGATGTCGCCGTCGCGCAGGACGGTGGAGTCGGGGATGCCGTGGCAGATGACCTCGTTGAGGGACGTGCACAGGGACTTGGGGAAGCCTCGGTAGCCGAGCGTCGACGGGTAGGCGCCGTGGTCGCACATGTAGTCGTGCGCCGCCTTGTCCAGCTCGTCCGTGGTCACCCCGGGGGCGATCAGCTTGGCCGCCTCCGCCATCGCCCGCGCGGCGATCCGCCCGGCGACGCGCATCGCCTCGATCGTCTCGGGCGTCTGCACCTCCGGGCCGGTGTACGGCGTCGGCGCGGGCTTGCCGACATACTCGGGGCGACGGATGTTTCCGGGCACGGGACGGGTGGGGGACAGCTCCCCTGGTACGAGCAGCGACTGGCCAGACATGCCAGCGAGTCTAGACGGCGGGCATGGGGGAACATGTCTGTGGTGAAAGGAGCCGGTCATGGCCCTGTTCAAGAAGCGGACCGTCGGAAAGCCGGGCGAGTGGTACTACTGCCTGGAGCACAAGAAGGTGGAAGAGGGGCCCGAGTGCCCCGCCAAGGACCGCTTCGGCCCCTATGCCACCCGCGCGGAGGCCGACCAAGCGATGGCGACGGCCCGCGAGCGCAACCTGGAATGGGAGAACGACCCCAGGTGGCACGACACCCCAGCAACCAAGACCGACGACGACTGAAGCGCGCCCCAAAGGGGCGCGGGGAACTGCGCGACCAGCCACAACGGCGCCGCACCCGAACGACGGACATCACCCTTTAGCCGACGCAGCCAACCCACGCTGCCGCACCGCATGCTCATTGGTGCGCTGGTCGTACGTCATCAGCTTCGGCAGACACAGCGCCAGCAACCCCACCGCACCCGCGCACAGCAGCCCTCCCGACCACACCGACGCCCGTACCCCCCACAGCGCGGCGAAGCCCCCCGCGCGGACCTGCCCGACGGTCGGGCCGACCGAGTACGACAGCAACTCGATCCCGGCGAGCCGACCCCGCAGCTCGTCCGGGATCGTCTGGTTCCACATGGCCGCGCGGAAGATCCCGCTGACCATGTCGCAGCCGCCCGCCACGGTCAGGAACAGCAGCACCAGCCATACGTCGCCGACGACACCGGCGGCCGCGATCGCCAGACCCCAGAGCGCCGCCGACACCACCACCATCCGGCCGTGGCGGTGGACCCGTGAGGTCCAGCCGCTCGTCAGGCTCACCAGCATCGCGCCGAGCGGGACCGACGCGTACATCAGGCCCAGCGCCCACTCGGCGTCCAACTCGTCCGCGAGGAACGGCAGTACGGCCAGCGGCATCGCCAGGAACATCGCGGCGAGATCGACGGCGTAGGTGCCCAGCAGCTCCTTGCGGCTCCACGCGTACCGGGCGCCCTCCGCGATGGCCTTCAGCGACGGCTTCGCCGCCTCGTGGGACGCGGGGGAGGAGGCGATACGGAGGATCAGTACGACGGAGACGACGAAGGTCGCGAGGTCGGCGCCGTACGCCCAGCCCAGGCCCGCGTACGCGACGACCACGCCCGCCAGGGCCGGGCCCGCGACCCCGCCGAGCGTCCAGCGGAAGGCGTTCAGGGAGGCCGCCGCCGGCAGGTGCTCGTGGGCCACGATCCGGGGCCAGAGGGAGTCGAGCGCGGGCCGCTGCACGGAGAACAGGGCGGAGGACAGGGCTGCGACGACGTACAGCGGCCAGACGGCAGGGTGCGGGAGGAGCACGTTGACCAGCAGGGCCGCGCTGAGCAGGCCCTGGCCGGCCTCGGTCCAGATGATCAGCTTGCGTTTGTCCAAGGCGTCCGCGAGCGCCCCGCCGTACAGCCCGAAGACCAGCAGCGGTACGAGCTCCACGGCACCGATTGCGCCCACCGCCGCGGCCGATCCGGTCAGCTCCTTCAGCTGCACCGGCAGCGCGACGAAGGTGAGGAAGCTGCCGAAGTTCGAGATCAGCCCCGAGAACCACAGCCGCCGGAAGTCACGGGAGGCCCGCCAGGGTGCGAGGTCGGGTAACAGGGCGCTGAGGCCGGAAGGGGCGTCGGGGGCGTCGTCGGTCACGGTGGCTCATGGTTGGGGACGCCCGGAGGTGGGGCAACCGAATTACCAGGGGGTGGGGGGCGGTGCGGTCAGCTCGTCCGCCAGCCGCGACAGCCGGTCCCGAAGCCTCCGCCGTCCTCGGGAGACCGGCAGCGAACTCTCCCCGGCCGCCGCGCTGACCAGGTGCTGCACGGTGTCCAGGTCCAGCTCCGCCGACTTGGGCACGGCCAGCCTCTCGTGCGCCATCGCCGCCAACTCGCCCTCGTCCGCGCCGAGCGCCAGTACCGTCGCCCCGGCCCGCCGTGCGTCGTGCACCCGCTCGAGGGTGGCGGGCGTGCAGGAGCCCGCCGGTGAGACCACCAGCAGCGTCTCTCCGCGCCGGGCCGCCGCGAGCCGGCCCAGACCCACGGCCAGGTGCGCCGGATCCGAGGGGCGCGCGTCATGGCGTACGAGAGTCGGCGACAGCTCCGGCGTGCCCGACCACGCGGCCTCGTCGACGAGATGGGCGGCGAGATGCCAGGGCTCGTACTCCGGGGTGCCGACCAGCAGCAGGCCGCCGCCGTGCGACACGACCGAACCGCGCAGCACCCCCGCGAAGCGTCGCGTGGCGCCCAACCACTCGGTCCCGGCGAGCACTTCGCGCAGCAGCGCGACCCGTACGGCGTCCATGCGACGGCATCCTGCCGCAACCCGCGACTTGTGATGTGGAGTTCACCACGAATTCGCCCATGATGGGCAGACGGCCGGATCGCCGCCGAACACGTCACGAGGAGTACGCGCATGTCAGAGACCAGCGTCCCGTTCCGTGCGGGCGACGACGGCTACGCCAGCTACCGGATCCCGGCGGTCGTCGCCACCGCCTCCGGAACGCTGCTCGCCTTCTGCGAGGGCCGTGTCGACTCCGCGAGCGACTACGGGCACATCGACATCGTGCTGAAGCGGTCGACGGACGGCGGCCGCACCTGGGGGGCGTTGCAGGTCGCCGCCCGCAACGGCGGCGACCTCGCGGGCAACCCCGCCCCCGTCGTCCTCGACACCGGCCGCGTGCTGCTCGTCCAGTGCCGTTCCGCCGCCGACGCGGCCGAGAGCGCGATCCTGCGCGGCGAGGTCAAGGACGAGGACGGGCGGCGGGTGTGGGTGCAGCACAGCGATGATGAAGGGGTGACGTGGTCGGAGCCCCGGGAGATCACGCATCAAGTCAAGGAGCCCGGCTGGCGCTGGTACGCCACCGGGCCCGGCCACGCCCTCCAGCTGAGCACCGGCCGGGTCGTCGTCCCCGCCAACCACACCGTGCCGCCCACCGGCTCCGACGTCGGCAACGAGCCCCGGTACAACGGCGGCCACTGCCTGCTCAGCGACGACCGCGGCGAGACCTGGTACCTCGGCTACGTCGACGACAGCCCGACCGACTACCTCAACGCCAACGAGAGCACCGCCGCCGAACTGGCCGACGGCCGCGTCTACTTCAACACCCGCACCGACTCCCGCTCGCCCGGCAACCGCGCCGACGCCCACTCCGAGGACGGCGGCCGGACCCTGGTGAAGCCGTTCCGCCCCCAGGCCGGACTGACCGCCCCCGTCTGCCAGGCGAGCCTCCTCCAGCTCCGCGACCCCGACCTGCTCCTGTACTCAGGCCCCGCACACGGCCGCGCCCTGATGACCCTGCGCGCCTCCACCGACGGCGGCACCACCTGGCGGCCGGCGTTCACCGTCGATGGCCTGCCGGCCGGGTACTCCGACCTGGTCCGCGTCGACGCGTCCACCGTCGGACTCCTCTACGAGACCGGCGACTTCAACCCCTACGAGACGATCAGCTTCCGGCGCGTCCCCGTGACGGAGCTCACCTGACCCGGTGGGGCCGCGGAGGCGGACGTAAAGTCGGCCCATGACCTCTACCGACAGTGCTGCACAGAAGCCCGCGAAGGCCCCCGCCAAGGACCCCTGGGACCTGCCCGACGTCTCCGGTCTCGTCGTCGGCGTGCTCGGCGGGACCGGGCCGCAGGGCAAGGGCCTCGCCTACCGGCTCGCCCGGGCCGGCCAGAAGGTGATCATCGGCTCGCGGGCCGCCGAGCGCGCGCAGTCCGCCGCCGGGGAGCTGGGGTACGGCGTCGAGGGCGCCGACAACGCCGAGTGCGCGCGCCGCAGCGACATCGTGATCGTCGCCGTCCCCTGGGAGGGGCACGGCAAGACGCTCGAATCCCTGCGTGCCGAGCTGTCCGGCAAGCTCGTCGTCGACTGCGTCAACCCGCTCGGCTTCGACAAGAAGGGCGCGTACGCCCTGAAGCCGCAGGAGGGCAGCGCCGCCGAGCAGGCCGCCGCGCTGCTGCCGGACTCCCGGGTGACCGCCGCCTTCCACCATCTGTCGGCGGTGCTCCTTGAGGACCCGGAGGTCGAGGAGATCGACACCGATGTGATGGTGCTGGGGGAGGAGCGCGCCGATGTCGAGATCGTGCAGGCCCTCGCCGGGCGCATCCCCGGCATGCGCGGGATCTTCTCGGGGCGGCTGCGCAACGCCCACCAGGTCGAGTCGCTGGTGGCGAACCTGATCTCCGTGAACCGCCGCTACAAGGCACACGCGGGGCTCCGCATCACGGACGTATGAGGGGATGGGGGACACTGGAGGCAGCGATCCGCAGTGTCCCCCCGACAGGAGCCGACCCCATGCCCCGCCTCGCCCTCTACGCCCTCGCCGTCTGCGCCCTCACCGTCGCCGCGGCCGTCGTCTCCTTCGTGCAGGGCAGCTGGCTGGGCGTCGTGTGGGTGCTGCTGGCGGGGCTGTCGTCGAACATGGCCTGGTACTACGTCAAGCGGGGCAAGGCCGGCCGAGAGGCCTGACGTCACTGGCCGATCTGGCAGTACTCACTCGTGTCCTGCCAGAAGCGGTACAGGTCCTGACCGCAGTAGGTCTCCAGGTCGGTGATCCCCATCGCGGACAGGATCGAGTCCACGGCGTCGAAGAACACGCCATTGATCGACGGCACCCACAGCAGCGCGAACACGAACAGCAGGCCGAACGGCGCGAACGGCTCCACCTGCCGCTTGACGTTGTGCGACAGCCACGGCTCGATGACCCCGTAGCCGTCCAGGCCCGGCACCGGCAGGAAGTTCAGGATCGCGGCCGTGACCTGGAGCAGCGCCAGGAACGCGAGCGCGTACTGGAAGTCGCGCGGCACTCCGTCGAGCGCGTCCAGCCAGAACGGCGCGGTGCACACGGCGGCGAAGAGCACGTTCGTCAGCGGACCCGCCGCGGAGATCAGGCTGTGCCGCCAACGCCCCTGGATGCGCCCGCGCTCGATGAAGACGGCACCGCCGGGCAGGCCGATCCCGCCCATGATCACGAAGAGCACGGGCAGGACGATGCTGAGCAGGGCGTGGGTGTAGGCGAGAGGGTTCAGGCTCAGGTAGCCCTTTGCCCCGACAGTGATGTCGCCGCTGTGCAGCGCGGTGCGCGCGTGCGCGTACTCGTGCAGACACAGCGAGACGATCCACGCCGCCGTCACGAACAGGAACACGGCCACACCGGGCTGCTCCGCGAACCCGGTCCAGGTGGCCCATCCGGTGACCGCGGTGACGGCCATGATCCCGACGAAGACGGGACTGATCCGCCGGTCACTGTGGCGGGTGGTGGCGGTGGTCATCGGGCTCCCCTGGCTCATCTGCACTGCGCTGCGAGTGCCCGACGGTACCGGGCCCAGGAGGAAAACGTCTCGCGGTCAGCTGTGGGTTCCGGTTCCGTACGGTTCATGCGCGGGTAAACCCGGAGGCAGCGCGGGGGCGGCAGCAGGGACAATGGGCCCGTGCGCTACCGCATCCTCGGCACGACTCAGGCAATCCGCACCGACGGCACCACCGTTCCCGTCGGCGGGGCGCGGTTGCGTGCGCTGCTGACGGTGCTGGCCCTGCGGCCGGGACGGACCGTGCCGGTGAGTGTGCTGGTGGACGAGGTGTGGGACGGCGAGGCGCCGGCCGACGCGACGGGGGCGGTGCAGGCGCTGGTGGGGCGGCTGCGCAGGGCGCTGGGGGCGGATGCCGTGGAGTCCGTGGAGGGCGGGTACCGGCTCGCCGCCTCGGGTGACGACATCGACCTGCATCGTTTCGAGCGGCTGGTCGGTGACGGGCTGCGCGCCCTCACCGACGGCGACCCCGCCAAGGCGGCCGTGCTCCTCGACGACGCCCTCGCGCTCTGGCACGGCCCCGCCCTCGCCGACCTGCCCGACCGCACCGCGGAGGCGGCACGCTGCGAGACCCGGCGCCTTGACGCGCTGCGCGCCCGGCACACCGCCGCCCTCGCCCTCGGCCAGGCCGAGCAGTCCCTGCCCGAGCTGACCGCCCTGTGCGACACCCACCCCCTGGACGAGCCCCTCCAGGCCCTGCGTCTGCGCGCCCTGCGCGACGCGGGCCGCGCGGCGGAGGCGCTGGCCGCCTACGACGACCTACGCCGGCTCCTGGCGGACCGGCTCGGCTCGGACCCGGGGCCGGAACTGCGGGCGCTGCACGGGGAACTGCTCCGGCCGGAGGAGGGCGCGCACAGGGACGGATCCGGTGCGCGTGCGTCCGCGGGCGCGGGTACGAGTGCGTCCGGCGGAGGTTGGGGGTCGAAGGGTGCCGGACAGGTCGGGGGTGGGGGCCGTGCGGGCAACCTCCGCGCCCGCCTCACCTCCTTCGTCGGCCGCGAAGCCGACATCGATGCCATCCGCGGCGACCTCGCCGCCGCCCGGCTCGTCACCCTGCTCGGCCCCGGTGGCGCCGGGAAGACGCGGCTGTCGCAGGAGGCCGCCGAGGCCGTGCGGGACGTGGCCCGGGACGGGGTGTGGCTGGCCGAGCTGGCGCCGGTCGACGATCCGGCCGCCGTAGCGGAGGCCGTGCTCACGGCCCTGGGTGCGCGCGAGACCGTGCTGTTCGGGGCCGGGGCGGAGGAGATACGGGCCGGGTTCGAGCGGCATGACGACCCTCTCGTACGGCTCGTCGAGCACTGCGGCCGGCGGCGGATGCTGATCGTGCTCGACAACTGCGAGCATGTCGTCGAGGCCGCCGCCCGGCTGGTCGAGCAGTTGCTGGAGCGCTGCCCGGGACTCACCGTCCTGGCCACCAGCCGTGAACCCCTCGGTGTGCCGGGGGAGTTGGTGCGGCCGGTGGAGCCGCTGCCGGAGCCGGTCGCGCTGCGGCTGCTCGCAGACCGGGGCGCCGCCGCCCGGCCCGGCTTCCGCGTCGAGGACGACCCCGAGGCCGCCGCCGAGATCTGCCGGCGGCTCGACGGGCTGCCGCTCGCCATCGAGCTCGCGGCGGCCCGGCTACGGATGTTGACGCCGCGTCAGATCGTGGACCGGCTCGACGACCGCTTCCGGCTGCTCACCTCCGGCAGCCGTACCGTGCTGCCCCGCCAGCAGACCCTGCGGGCCGTCGTCGACTGGTCCTGGGACCTGCTCGACGCGGATGAACGCGACGTCCTGCGCCGTCTTTCGGTGTTCGCGGGCGGCTGCGAACTCGCCGCCGCCGAGGCCGTCTGCGGACCGGCCGCCCTCGACGCGCTCGGCTCCCTCGTCGACAAGTCCCTTGTCGTGGCGGCCCCTTCGGGAGAGGGCGGCGAGATGCGCTACCGGCTCCTGGAGACCGTCGCCGAGTACGCGGGCGAACGGCTCGACGAGTCCGGCGGGCGCCCCACCGCCGAGCGCGCGCATCTGACGTACTACCGCGAACTCGCCCGCACCACCGACCCGTTGCTGCGCGGCCCGCAGCAGCGTGCCGCCATCGAACGGCTGGAGCGCGAGTACGAGAACCTGCGCACCGCCCTGCGCCGCGCCGTCGCCCTCCGCGACGAGCAGGAAGCAATGTGCCTGGTGCTGTCGCTGTCCTGGTACTGGCAGATGCGCGACCTGCGCATCGAGGCCCGCAACTGGTGCCGCGAGGTCAAGGAGCTGGGCCCCGACCCCTTCACGGCGCCGGCCCGAGTGGCCGATCCGCTGTGGGAGCGCTGCACGGACGTGCCGCCGCCCTGGACGGGCCTGGTCCTCGACGAGGCGCGGCGCGGCGTCCATCTGGCCCATCTCGCCTGTATGGACACCGAGTTGGATGCCTGGCAGACCGACGAGGCGCAGGAGAGGCTGCGGGTCATCGCCGCGAGCTACGAGCCCGGTCTGCCGCAGACCTGCCGGGCCCCCGGGATGTTCTGGTTCTTCGCCGTGATGCTGACCGGCGACATGGGCCGGTTGCGCACGATCATCGACGCCTCCGTCGCCACCTGCCGGGACACCCCCGGCTACGAGTGGGAGCTCGCCGCCGGCCTTCAGATGCGCGCCAACTTCCTCGCCAACCGCGGCGACTGGGTCGGCGACGCCACCCGCGACGCCGACGAGGCGCTGGAGATCTACCGGCGCCTCGGCGACACCTGGGGCATCGCGGAGGCGCTCTCGGCCCGTGCCGAGAGCCGCGAGCGCGCCGGCGACCACCGCCTCGCCGTCGCCGACTACGAGGCGGCCGTCGAGCACGCCGAACGGCTCGGCGCCCGCGCCCATACGTCCGTGCTCCAGGCCCGGCTCGGCAGCGCGCTGCTGGAGATGGGCGAGGCCGAGCGCGGCGAACGCCTCCTGCGCGACGTCATCGCCGAGCGCGACGGCTCCCACAACGAGGCCATGCCCGCGGCCCGGCTCTTCCTCGCCGGCTGGCTCGGCATGACCGATCGCGTCCCGGAGGGCCGCGAGCAGCTCCGGCTGCTGCGCGAGGAGTTCGCCATCGCTCACTTCATCGTCTTCGACGCCTTCATCCTGGGGCTGGCCGCCTGGCTGGACGCGGTCGACGGCTGCCACGAGGAGGCTCTCGAGAAGCTCCGGCGGGCGCTGGTCCATGCCAGGGACCCGCTGTCCGAGGCCTTCACACCGCAGATGCGCTCGACGTATCTGACCACCGCCGCCCTCGCTCTCGCCGGCCTCGACGGCGGCCGCCGGGCCCGCGACGCCGCCCGCTGCCTCGGCGCCGCCGACGCCCTGCTGCCGCCCCGCCATGTCCTGTCGACTCTGGAGCGCACCTGCCGCGAACGGGCCGAGCAGCCGCTGCGACAGCTGCTCGGCGACGAGGAGTACGAGACGGCGTACGCGGAGGGCGGCGGCCTCTCCCCGGAGGAGGCCGCCGCCCTGGTGTGAGCCGCACCTATGGTGAACGTCAGTTCTTGGTGCGGAACTTGTGGATCGCGTAGGGCGCCGCCACCGCGGTGATCGCCACCGACCAGCCGAGGGTCACCCACAGGTCGTGTGCGACCGGGCCGCCCACCATCAGTCCGCGCGACGCGTCCGCGAGCGTGGAGAGCGGGTTCCAGTCGGTGAAGGCCTGCAGCCAGCCCGGCATCGAGCTCGTCGGCGCGAAGATCGACGAGCCGAACTGCAGCGGGAACAGCACCAGGAAGCCCATCGCCTGCACGGACTGCGCGTTCTTCAGCATCACGCCCAGGGTGAGGAACACCCACATGATCGACGAGGCGAACAACGCGGACAGGCCGACGGCCGCGAACAGACCGGGCCAGTTGGTGATGTCGAAACCGACCAGCACGGCGACGATCATCAGCACGGTCGTCGCGAACAGCATCCGCAGCAGCTCGACCGAGATCTTCGCGAACAGCACCGAGCCGCGCCCGATCGGCAGGGACCGGAAGCGGTCCATGACACCGGAGTTGAAGTCCTGGCTGAAGCCGGTGCCGACGCCCTGGGACATCGTCATGGCCATCATCGCCAGCATGCCGGGAATCACGTACTGCACGTACGCGTCCTGACCGCCGCCCAGCGCCTGCCCGATGGAGCCGCCGAAGACGTACACGAACAGCAGGGTGAAGACGACCGGCATCAGCAGGGCGTCGAACATCGACTCGGGGTCCTGCCGGATCCACAGCAGGTTGCGGCGGACCAGGGCGCCGGTGTGGCGCAGATGGCCACGCAGCGGGATATGGGCGTCGTCCTTGACGGGATTGATGGTTACGGCGCTCATACGGCGACCTCCTCGCGGTCATCGGCGGGTACGGCGTCCTGCGGGGCGCTCGCGCGGTGGCCGGTCAGGGACAGGAACACCTCGTCCAGGCTGGGCAGTTCGGTGGTGATGGAGCTGATCGTGATGCCCCGGGCGACGACCGCGCCGGTCACGGCGGTGAGCTGCTCGTCGCTGAGGATCGGCACCAGGACGGTGCCGCCCTCGGTGTCGACGGTGGTGGTGGCGAGGCCGGTGATGCCCAGCTCGTCGAGGTCGCGGGCGAGCGGGCGCAGCTGGAGCGGGTCGGCCGGCTTGATCCGCAGGGTGCGGCCGCCGACCTTCGCCTTCAGCTCCTCGATCTCGCCGTTCGCGATGACCTTGCCGCGGTCCACGACGGTCAGCTCGGAGGCCAGTTGCTCGGCCTCCTCCATGTACTGGGTGGTCAGCAGGACGGTCACGCCGTCCCCGACCATCGCCTTGACCTCGTCCCACACCTCGTTGCGGGTGCGCGGGTCGAGGCCGGTGGTGGGCTCGTCGAGGAACAGCACCTGCGGGCGGCCGATCATCGAGGCGGCGAGGTCGAGCCGGCGCCGCATACCGCCGGAGTAGGTGTTCGCCGGGCGCTTGGCGGCGTCCGTCAGCGAGAAGCGCTCCAGGAGCGCGTCGGCGCGGGCCCGCGCCTCTTTGCGCGGCAGGTCGAGCAGCCGCCCGATCATGTACAGGTTCTCCCAGCCGGGGAGCTTCTCGTCCACGGAGGCGTACTGCCCCGTGAGCCCGATCACCCGGCGCAGCATCCGGGGCTGCCGGACGACGTCGTATCCGGCGACGGTGGCCTGTCCGGAGTCCGGGGTGATGAGCGTGGACAGAATCCGTACGAGGGTGGTCTTCCCGGCCCCGTTCGGCCCGAGCACACCCATCACGGTGCCCTCCCGCACATCCAGGTCGACGCCGTCCAGCGCCTTGGTCTCCCCGTAGTGCTTGACCAGCCCCCGCACGCTCACTGCGACTGTGGCGTTCTTGTCGATTCGCGTCATGCCAGTGACAGTGCCAGCCCTTACCGACAAACCACCGACAGGCCGCCGACAAGCCGCCGATGGCTCCGCCAAGCTGCGGGCAGTCGTGCCGCCTGGGGCGGCACGGGTGGGCGCAGGCGGCACCCCGTCAGCGCCGGGCCGCGCGACCCACCCCGCCTCAGCCACGACAGGGGGCAGCCCGCCGACGGGGGAAGATCGGCGGGCTGCCCGTGGTGCGATGTTGGCTCAGTGGACGGCGTGCTCCTCCAACGGGAACGTTCCGCCGACGACATCCTCGGCGAACGCCTTCGCCGCGTTGCCCATGACCTCACGCAGGTTGGCGTACTGCTTCACGAACTTCGGCACCCGGCCGCCGGTCAGCCCCAGCATGTCGGTCCAGACGAGCACCTGCGCGTCCGTCTCCGGCCCGGCCCCGATCCCCACGGTCGGGATGTGCAGCGTGCGCGTCACCTCGGCCGCCAGCTCCGCCGGCACCAGCTCCAGCACCACCGCGAACGCCCCGGCGTCCTGGACGGACTTGGCGTCCCGCAGCAGTTGCTGCGCCGCCTCCTCGCCACGGCCCTGCACGCGGTAGCCCATCGCGTTCACGGACTGCGGCGTCAGCCCGATGTGCGCCATCACCGGAATCCCGGACTCGACCAGCAGCTCGATCTGCCGGTGCGACCGCTCGCCGCCCTCCAGCTTGACCGCCCCGACCCCGGCCTCCTTCACCAACCGGGTCGCCGAGCGCAGCGCCTGCACCGGACCCTCCTGGTAGGACCCGAAGGGCAGGTCGCCGACGATGAGGGCGCGGGAGGTGCCCCGTACGACGGCGGCGGACAGCATGGTCATCTCGTCGAGTGTGACGGGCACGGTCGTGTCGTACCCGAGGTGGCAGTTGCCCGCCGAGTCGCCGACGAGCATGACCGGGATCCCGGCCTCGTCGAAGACGGACGCGGTCATCGCGTCGTAGGCGGTGAGCATGGGCCACTTCTCGCCGCGTTCCTTGGCGATGGCGATGTCGCGAACGGTGATGCGTCGCGTGCTCTTGCCCCCGTACAGCGCCTTGCTGCCGTCGGAAGGTTTCTGCTGCTGCGCGGACTGGGCAGCCGGAAGCTGCGTCATGGCACGGCTCCTTACGTCATCTCGAGGCACCCTGACGGCGTCCCCGGATCCCCTCCATGGTGGCACCTCGTGCCATAGGACGGCTAGAGGACCCTCGTCACGTAGGAGCGGCGCCTCACGTAAGAGGTGGGTAAAAGGTTTACGATACGAGACGGTCTCGTATCGTAAAGCGTCTATGCTCGGCGGCATGACTACCCCTGCCGTCCCCGACAGCCCCCGGATACCGGAAGCCGTGCACCGGCGCCGCTGGGCGATCCTCGGCGTCCTGATGCTGAGCCTGCTGATCGTGGTGCTCGACAACTCCATCCTGAACGTCGCCATCAAGACGATCTCGACCCCCGCGCCGACCGGTCTGGGCGCCACCCAGAGCGAGCTGGAGTGGGCGATCAACTCCTACACCCTGGTCTTCGCCGGCCTGCTGTTCACGGCCGGTCTCCTCGGCGACCGGCTGGGCCGCAAGAAGGTTCTGCTCGGCGGGCTCGTCCTGTTCGGCATCGGCTCGGCCCTCGCCGCCTGGTCCGGTTCGCCCACCGAGCTGATCACGTTCCGTGCGGTGATGGGCTTCGGCGCGGCGTTCGTCATGCCGGCCACCCTCGCCGTCCTCATGAACGTCTTCGAGCGCGAGGAGCAGCCGAAGGCCATCGGCATCTGGGCGGGCGGCGTCGGTCTCGCCATCGCCATCGGCCCGATCACCGGCGGTGTGCTGCTCGATCACTTCTGGTGGGGCTCGGTCTTCCTCATCAACGTGCCGATCGTGATCCTCGCCCTCGCGCTGATGGTGTGGCTGGTGCCCGACTCCCGCGACCCGAAGCCCGGCCGGATCGACCCGGTCGGCGTGGTCCTGTCGGTCGTCGGCCTGGTCCTGCTCGTCTACGGCATCATCAAGGGCGGCCAGCTCGCCGACTTCACCGACCCGCAGGTGCTGGCGACGATCGGCACGGGAGTGGCCGTACTCGTCGGATTCGTCGTCTTCGAGGCGCGCAGCGACCATCCGTCCATCGACGTCAGGTACTTCAAGAACAAGGTCTTCTCGGCCGCGATCGCCGCCATCGCGCTGGTCTTCTTCGCGCTGATGGGCGTGACCTTCTTCTCCGTCTTCTACACCCAGAGCGTGCGCGGCTACTCGCCGCTGCAGACCGGCCTGCTGATGCTGCCGCTGGCCGCCGCCCAGCTGATCTTCGCGCCGCGGGCCCGGCTGATGGTCGACCGGTTCGGGAACCGGGCGACGACCACGGCGGGGATGCTGATCATCGCGGCGATGCTGGCCGCGTTCGCCACGCTGGAGGCGGACACGCCGATCTGGATCCTCGAGGTGATCTTCTTCCTGATGGGCACCGGTATGGCGCACATCATGACCCCGACCAGCGTCGTCATCATGCAGGCCCTGCCCCGCGAGAAGGCCGGCTCCGCCTCCGCCCTCAGCAACACCTTCCGCCAGGTCGGCGGCGCCCTGGGCATCGCGGTCCTCGGCTCGGTCCTGTCGGCGGCCTACCGCACCGGCGTCGAGGACAAGCTGGGCGTGCTTCCCGCCGACGTACGCCACACCGCGGGCGAGTCCATCGAGGCCACGCTCGGCGTCGCCACGAAGCTCGGCCCCCAGGGGCAGTCCCTCATCGCCCCGGCCCACGACGCCTTCCTGCACGCCATGCACCTCACCGCGCTGTGCGGGGCGGGGGTCGCGGTGATCGGCGCCGTGGTGGTGGGCCTGTTCCTGCCGGGGAAGCCGGCGGCACGCCAGGAGAGCGAGGAGGAGCAGGAGTTGGTGCCGGCCGAGTAGGGGCCGGACCCGGGGGAGAATCACCTCAGGCCACAGAAGGGACGGACCGACGTGAGCAGCCTCGCCGGCAGCGAACCCAAGCAGGAGGGCCCCGCCCGGGGCCGCCCCCGCAGCGAAGCGGTGGAGCGCGCGATCGTGGACGGTGTGGTGAAGCTCCTGGAGGAGGGCGTGCCGCTCGCGGAACTGTCCATCGAGCGCATCGCCCGCACCGTGGGCGTCGGCAAGGCCACCATCTACCGCCGCTGGAGCGGCAAGGAGGAGCTCTTCGTCGACGTCGTCCGCACGGCCGAGCCGCCGGAGCCCGAACTCCCCGGCACCTCGATGCGCGACGACCTCGTGGCCAGCCTCGAACAGCTGCGCAAGCGTGGGCAGATGACCCGTTCCTCCGCGCTGCTGCACAACGTCTACGCCCAGATGAAGAGCAGCCCGAAGATCTGGTCCGCGTACCACGCGGCCGTCGTCGAGCCGCGGCGCCGGCGCCAGATCGAGATCCTGCGCCGGGGACAGGCCAACGGCGAGCTCCGCACGGACATCGACGTCGAGCTGATGAACGACATGTTCGTCGCGCCCCTACTCGTCCGCACCCTGATGCGCCGGGACGCCGACCTCCCGGAGGGCATGTCGGAGCAGCTCGTCGACGCGGTCCTCGACGGACTACGCCCCGTCAGTTCGCCACCCGCGTAACCCGCATGTGCGGGGTATGTCACAGAGCGCGCTTTCCACGCCCGGCACCGGAACTGCCTGTGCCGACTTGTACGTCCTCGTGCCCGTACGCCCGTCGGAAGACGGCGGGAAAGGAGCCGATCATCCCCTAGGGTCGTAGAACACAGGGGGACGGACGGTGTGCACGGCAGGTAGTGAGGCGACGGTATGGCGCAGCAGGCATACGTGACGGAGACGGACAACGACGGCTCGGAGCCCGAGTCGCAAAGCTCCCGGTTCCGGCGCCTGCTCGGCAGAGTGACCACCGGCTGGCGCGGCGACCCCCGGATCTGGCGCCGCGGCCTCGTCGTCGCCGTGCTGGCCCTGCTGCTCGCCCTGGTGATGGTGCTGCACTCGCGCATCCCGAACGCGGTCGGCAACCTCGGCAGCCTCATCGAGACCTTCCTGCCCTGGCTGGGGCTGTCCATCCCGGTGCTGCTCGTGCTGGCGCTGGTCCGGAAGTCGGCGACCGCGCTGATCGCGGTGCTGGTCCCGGCGATCGTATGGCTGAACATGTTCGGCGGCCTGGTCACCGACAAGGCAGGCGGCGGCGGCGACCTCACGGTGGCCACGCACAACGTCAACGCCGACAACGCCGACCCGTCCGGCACCGCCCGTGACGTGGCCGCCTCCGGTGCCGACGTGGTCGCCCTGGAGGAGCTGAAGGGGGCGGTGGTGCCGACGTACGAGGACGCGCTGGCGTCGACGTACAAGTACCACTCCGTCGAAGGCACCGTCGGAGTGTGGAGCAAGTACCCGCTCTCCGGTGTCCGGCCCGTCGACATCAAGCTGGGCTGGACGCGCGCCATGCGCGCCACGGTGACCACGCCCGCCGGGCAGGTCGCGGTGTACGTCGCCCACCTCCCGTCGGTGCGGGTGAAGCTGGAGGCCGGGTTCACCGCCCGGCAGCGCGACAAGAGTGCCAACGCCCTCGGCGAGGCGATCGCCGACGAGAAGCTGCCCAGGGTCGTGCTGCTCGGGGACCTCAACGGCACGATGAACGACCGCGCGCTGAACGCCGTCACCGCCCAGATGCGCTCCACGCAGGGCGCGGCGGGCAGCGGGTTCGGGTTCAGCTGGCCGGCGTCGTTCCCGATGGCGCGGATCGACCAGATCATGGTGAAGGGCGTCGAGCCCGTGACGTCGTGGACGCTGCCGGAGACCGGGAGCGACCACTTGCCGGTGGCCGCGCGTGTGAAGGTCGACACGTCCTCTTAACCGTGAGGAATACCGGGCCTGAGAGAGTTTGTTCCGCAGCTGAACATAGACTCACTGCAGAACCCCGCTCTTGAAAGGCACAGGCACCCTCATGCCCCTGGCCCTGCTCGCCCTCGCCGTGGGCGCCTTCGGCATCGGCACCACCGAGTTCGTGATGATGGGCCTGCTGCCCGACGTCGCGGACGACCTGCACATCTCCCTCCCCGACGCCGGACACCTGGTCTCCGCCTACGCCCTCGGCGTCGTCATCGGCGCCCCGCTGCTCGCCGCGGTCACCGCGCGCATGCCCCGGCGCAGGGTGCTGATCGGGCTGATGGCACTGTTCGTCGCTGGCAACACGCTCTCCGCCTTCGCCCCCGACTACGACTGGCTGCTCGCCGCCCGCTTCCTCAGCGGGCTGCCGCACGGCGCCTTCTTCGGCGTCGGCGCGGTCGTGGCGACGAACATGGCCTCTCCCGAGCGCAAGGCACGCGCGGTGTCGCTGATGTTCCTCGGGCTGACCGTCGCCAACATCGCCGGCGTGCCCGTGGCCACGCTCATGGGCCAGTCCCTGGGCTGGCGTTCGACCTTCCTCGGCGTCAGCGTCATCGGCGTCCTGGCCGTCGTCGCCCTGGCACTCCTCGTCCCCCGCGACGGCACGCACGCACCCAGCGCCGGCCTGCGCGGCGAACTCGCGGCGCTGAAGTCGCTGCCCGTGTGGCTCGCCCTCGGCACGACCGTCGCGGGCTTCGGCGCGCTGTTCGCCGCGTACAGCTACATCACACCGATGCTCACCGACTCCGCCGGGTACGCCGACTCCAGCGTGACCCTGCTGCTCGCCCTGTTCGGCGTCGGCGCGACGGCCGGCAACCTGCTCGGCGGACGCCTGGCGGACCGCTCGATGCGGGCCACGCTCTTCGGCGGCCTGATCTCGCTGGCGGCGGTCCTGGCGCTGTTCCCGGTCCTCATGCGCACGGCATGGAGCGCACCTGTCGCCGTGGTCCTGCTCGGCACGGCCGCCTTCGTCACCAGCTCCCCGCTCCTGCTGATGGTCATGGAGAAGGCGTCCTCGGCCCCGTCGCTGGCGTCCTCCGCCAACCAGGCGGCGTTCAACCTCGCCAACGCCGGGGGAGCGTGGATCGGCGGCCTGGCCCTCGCCGCGGGCTTCGGCGTGACGTCTCCGGCGCTCGCGGGCGCGCTGCTTGCCGTACTGGGGCTGGGAGTCGCCGGTGTGGCGTACGGCGTGGACCGGCGGCGCGTGCCGCAACCAGCCGGGCGGGAACGGCTGGTCGCGGGGAACGTGCCGCGGCAGTCGGAGACGGTGCGGTCCTGACGGGGGCGGGCTTGGCGGTGGGCGGGCTTCGCTTTCAGTTGCCGGCGGGCTCGATGGGCTCGAGCTCCGGGAGCTCCGGCAGGGGAATGTCGGGATACCCGGGGTAGCTGCTCTCGGTCACGACGTAGGTGCAGTTGGTGTACGTGTATCCGGGATCGATGCGCATGCCGTCGGCCTGGTTCGTCACGTCCCCCGCGTCCGCGTCGGCGTACTTGACCAGGGTGTGGTAGTTGCCGGCGGGCAGGTTGAGCCAGCTGGACGGGTAGTCGATGCCGCTGTTCTTGCAGGCCACGGTCTCGGCGGTCGACTCGCTGGAGTACTTGGTGCAGCCGGCGCACGCCGGGAGGTAGACGCTGCCGGTGACGGGGCCGGTGTAGAGGAACTCGACCGCGGTCGGGGCGTCGTTGCTGATCTCCATGGGCATCCGGGAGCCGCCCGGGCTGCGGGACGGCGGCAGCGTCCGGCCCGCCTGGGGCCGTTCCTCGGCGATCTCCGCGGCGATGGCGATCTGCCGGGCACGCTTGGCGTTCTTGTTGTCCTTGTACTTGTCGGCGAAGTCGCCCAGCGTCACGGCCGCCGCACCGAACTTGTCGTCCTCGAACTCGTCCACCCCGCAGGCGTAGGCGGCGGACTCCACCGCGCCCGCGGCTTTCCTGCGCAGCCCGTCACCGGGGCTGCCGGCGGGCAGGTCGACCATGGTCCGGCTGATGGCCTGCAACTGCCCGCCGACCGGGCAGGGGTCGTCGCCCCTCAGGGCCTTGGACCGTTGCGAGATCTCCGCGCTCACGGCCGGTTCGACCTCGGCGGCCTGCGCCGAGTCGGGGAACGTACGCAGGAGGTCGGCCAGTGCGCCGCCGCTCGCATCGGCTTTGGTCACGGCGTCGGAGCCGAGGTTCGTGATGCCGCACTCGTAGAGCGAGGTGGCCAGGGGCTTCTCCGGCCAGTCGGCGAGGGAGCCGAGCCGCTTGCTGCCCATCGTGTCGGGCAGCTTCCACAGATACCGCAGCGGCTCCAGGGCCTCGCAGTACTCCTTCTCGCGGTACGGCGCGGCGACGGTGTCGTAGAACCGGTTCAGACGGTCGGGAACGCGCTGCGCCGCCCGGCTGCCGGGGTGGTCGTCGCCGAGCGCACGGTAGGCCTTGAGCGCCCGCTGGTACTCGTCCTTGCCCTCGGCGAAGCCGGCCTGCTTCGAGGCGGTGGTGACCAGCCGGTCCGTCTCGGCGAGCCGGTCGAGCAGCATCTGCTGGTACGCCTCTTCCCGCGCCGCCTCGTACCCCACCGCCCCACCAACCGGTACGACGAGCAGCACAAGCCCGAGCCCGGCGGCGACCGTCGACCGCCACGGCAACGTCAGCCGCGCACCGCGCGCCAGCCACGCCCCGTGCGCCGCGGCGAGCACCAGCACAAGCCCGTACGCCCACACCACCCCGCCCGGCAGCCCGTCGGGGTCCGCGGGCAGCGCGGCCACCAGCAGGATGCCGGTCGCGATCCAGCACAGGGCGGCCTGCGGCCAGCGCCGCAGCAGCACATACCCGAGCCCGAGCCCGCTGAGGTTGAACAACCCGGCGGCCGTGACCCGCCACGGGTCCGCGGGCACAGGGTCCTCGGGCTCTTCCGGCAGTGTGTAGGTCAACCACGAGGAGTCCGGCGGACCCTCAGGCATCGGGGGGAAGGGCGGGGGAGGGGGCGACGACGGGGGCGGAGGCGGAGACGACGACAGGGACTCGGGCGGCGTGAACTCGCTTCCGCCCGTCGGCTCTTCGGATCCACCCATACCGACCACTCCCCCAACTGCCGTACGGACAGGGCACCTTGTGCCTTCACATGTCTCCATACTGCGGCAGATTGGTGGGGACGGGTCCCGAACGTACGGAAAACGTATGGAAGAAGACGAGACGGACGACGTCGGTTAGCCACTGAGCGATACCCCAACCACCTGATCTCCGTTCGGAGAACTGCTCTTCTCCGGCCGCCTACTGTCCGAGCACGACCATTCTCCGGGCGGAGGCCGGGACCGGTCCCGGCCGAAGCCCACGATCAGTGGATGGCGTCGCTGACCCGGCGTGGGCTACGGAGCCGCTGCACCAGGTACTGACAGAACAGGCAAAACGGACCCAGCAGCAGAGCCCTCAGGGGCGCGGGGCTGTATCGATTTGCGGCTCCGCCGCGTGGGCGCGACCAGCCCCCACCGGCCGTAACACGACGACGCGCCCCGCCCTGCCGCACCGGACTTAGTCGAAGCGCGCAAGATCCCGCAGCCACACCCCCGCCGAGCTGTCGGACGGCGCACGCCAGTCGCCGCGCGGGGAGAGCGAACCGCCCGCCGAGACCTTCGGCCCGTTCGGCATGGCCGAGCGCTTGAACTGGGCGAACGCGAAGAAGCGGCGGCAGAACACCTCCAGCCAGCGCCGGATCTCCGGGAGGTCGTACGCCACCCGCTTGGCCTCGGGGAAGCCCGGCGGCCAGGCGCCGGCCTCCGGGTCGTGCCAGGCGTGCCAGGCCAGGAAGGCGATCTTCGACGGCCGGAAGCCGTACCGCAGCACATGGAAGAGCGTGAAGTCGTGCAGCGCGTACGGGCCGATCTTGGACTCCGTGGACTGCATCTCCTCGCCCGGCACCAGCTCCGGGCTGATCTCGGTGTCGAGGATCGCCGCGAGGATCTTGCCCGTCTCCGCGTCGAACTGCCCGCTGCTGATGACCCACCGGACGAGGTGCTGGATCAGCGTCTTCGGAACGCCGGAGTTGACGTTGTAGTGGCTCATCTGGTCGCCCACGCCGTACGTCGACCAGCCGAGCGCCAGCTCCGACAGGTCACCGGTGCCGAGCACGATGCCGCCGCGCTGGTTGGCGAGCCGGAACAGGTAGTCGGTGCGCAGTCCGGCCTGCACGTTCTCGAAGGTGACGTCGTACACCGGCTCGCCGGACGCGAACGGGTGGCCCATCTCCGCCAGCATCAGCCGCGCGGTCGGCGTGATGTCCAGCTCGGCCGCGGTGACACCGATGGCACGCATCAGCGCGTGGGCGTTGTCCTTGGTGTGGTCGCTGGTGGCGAAGCCGGGCAGCGTCCAGGCCAGGATGTCGCTGCGTGGGCGGCCCGCCCGGTCCATCGCACGGGCGGCGACGATCAGCGCGTGCGTGGAGTCGAGCCCGCCGGACACCCCGATGACCACCTTCGGCCCGCCGATCGCCGCCAGCCGCTGCTGGAGGCCCTCGACCTGAATGTTGTACGCCTCGTAGCAGTCCAGGGCGAGGCGGTCGGCGTCCGCCGGCACGAACGGGAAGCGCTCCAAGCGACGGCGCAGCCCCAGGTCGGTGAGCGGCGGATCGAGCGTGAACTCGACCGTCCGGAAGTCGGCGGTCCGCGCGCGGTGCGTCCGGCGGTTGTCGTCGAACGTGCCCATCCGCTGCCGCTCCTGCCGCAGCAGGTCGAGGTCCACGTCGGCGATCGCGTACTCGTCGCCGAGCGGGAACCGCTCGGTCTCGGCCAGCAGCACGCCGTTCTCGTAGACCATGGCCTGGCCGTCCCAGGACAGGTCGGTGGTCGACTCGCCGAGGCCGGCCGCCGCGTAGACGTACGAGGCGAGGCAGCGGGCGGACGCCGAGCGGCACAGCAGTTTGCGGTCCTCGGCCCGCCCGACCGTGATCGGGCTGCCGGACAGGTTGACGAGGAGGGTCGCGCCGGCGAGGGCCGCCTCGGCGCTGGGCGGCACCGGCACCCACATGTCCTCGCAGATCTCCGCGTGCAGCACGAGACCCGGGACGTCGTCCGCCGCGAACAGCAGATCCACGCCGAACGGCACGCTCTCGCCGCCGACGCGGATCGACCCGCCGCGCTCGTCGGCGCCGTCGGCGATCTGCCGGCGCTCGTAGAACTCCCGGTAGTTCGGCGGGTACGACTTGGGTACGACCCCGAGGACGCGGCCGCGGTGCACGATCACCGCGCAGTTGTAGACCCGGTTGCGACGGCGCAGCGGGGCGCCGACGACCAGGACCGGCAGCAGCCGGGCCGACCCGGCCACCACCTCCCGCAGCGCCTCCTCGACCTGGTCGAGCAGTGCGTCCTGCAGCAGCAGGTCCTCGATGGAGTAGCCGCACAGCACCATCTCCGGGAAGACGGCGACGGCGACACCCTCCTCGGCGCACCGGCGGGCGTGGCGCAGGACCGCTTCGGCGTTGGCGTGCGGGTCCGCGATGACGGTGTGGCCCGTACATGCGGCGACGCGTGCGAAGCCGTGCTGATAGATCGACCAGAAGTTCAAGTCAGG
Organism: Streptomyces sp. NBC_00457; assembly: GCF_036014015.1. Lineage (NCBI taxonomy): Bacteria > Bacillati > Actinomycetota > Actinomycetes > Kitasatosporales > Streptomycetaceae > Streptomyces > Streptomyces sp. NBC_00457. The sequence goes on from NZ_CP107905.1 coordinate 7,706,914, forward strand.
CACGGGCTCAGTGTAATCGTCAGAGCGACGCGATGGGTGGCGTGGGGTGTGGGCACCCCACGCCACCCCGTTCGCGGTCACCGTCGGCGGTACGACTCCACGTAGCCCCGCGCGGGTGTCCCCACGCCCGTCACGTCGTCGTACCCCTTGACCGCCTTCAGCGAGCTGTCGGTGCCCAGGGTGCGGACGGAGGTGGCAAGGCCGCCGCTCGCGTCGTAGCCGTTGACGAAGTCGACGCGGGCCACGGCGAGTCCGGAGCCGGTGGGGGCGTCCGTGACGTCGTGGTACGCCGTCGAGCCGTACTTGGCGTAGAGCGCCGGGTTGGCGAAGCCGATCGCCTTCCCGCCGCGTGCCTCCTGCGCCAGCGCCTGCACCGCCGCGATGACCGGCGCGGCGAGCGAGGTGCCGCCGATCCGGTACTCGCTGTACTGCTGCGAGCCGTCCGGGAAGGTCTGCGTCTGGCCGACGAGGAACCCGGTGTTCGGGTCGGCGACGGCCGCGATGTCCGGGACGACGCGGTTGCCGGAGGCGCTGTTGGCCTGCGCCAGCGAGGTCGGCACGACGCCCTTCTGGTAGGAGGGCTCGGCGACCGTCTTGCTGGTGCCGCCGCCCGCACCCGAGGTGTACGCGCCCGGGAAGTCCACCCAGCTCTTGCCGTCGTCGGACAGCAGCGCCTTCTGGGTGCCCCAGCCGGTCTCCCACAGATACGAGTCGCCCTTGCCGACCGCCAGCGACGTACCGCCGACCGCCGTCACCCAGGCCGAGTTGGCCGGGGTGTCGACCTGCTTCGTGCCGGTGTGGGCGACCTCGTCGCCGTTGTCGCCGGAGGAGAAGTAGAAGCCGATGCCCTCGGCCGCGCCGAACTGGAAGACCTGGTCGTAGGCGGCCGCGAGGTCCGGCGTCTGGTGGGCCTCGATGTCGCCCCAGGAGTTGGAGACGATGTCGGCGAGGTGGTTGTCGACGATCTTGCTGAGCGCGTCGAGCAGATCGTCGTCCATGCAGGACGCGCCGCCCACGTACGTGACGTTCGCCGATGGCGCGACCGCGTGCACGGCCTCGACGTCGAGGGTCTCCTCGCCGTACCAGCCGGCGGCGTCGCACTCGTCGGCGCCGGTGTGCGTGTACTTCTTGGGCAGCACCTGGCGCAGCTGGCCGGTCTTCCAGGCGGCGTCGCCGTGCTTCTTCGCGTAGCTCGCCGCGTCGTAGGCGATGGTCGGCGAGGCGAACGCGTCGGTGATGGCGACCCGCACCCCCTTGCCGGTGTGCGCGCCCGCACCGTACGCGGCCCGCAACTGCTTGCCGGTGTAGCCCTGGACGGCGTACGGGATCTTGGTGCCGTACGCGTCCGGCAGCGTGCTCGCGACGTTCGAGCCGTAGTACGAGGAGAACGGCCCGGCGTTCTTGAACACCGTGGAAGGACCGGGCAGTTGGTCGTCGTGGCTCGCCCGGTGCGGGGCGTTGTCCAGGCCGGTGACGGTCAGGACGGCGCCGTTCAGGCTGTCGGGCGCGGACGCGGTCCTGGCGGGCGCGCGGTAGGTCTTCGTGCCCTTGGCGTAGGTGCGCAGCTGGGTGCCGAACGCCTTCTCGGCGGCGGCCACGTCACCGGTCACGGAGACGTAGTGCTGCGCGACACCGGTGACCTTCAGACCCGCGGACGTCAGCCACGCCTTCACGGCGGCGATCTGGGCCGGCGTCGCACCGAAGCGGCTCTGCGCCTGGTCGGCGCTCAGATACTTGCCGTACGAGGCCGAATGCGGGTCGGACACGGCCTTGGCGTACGCGGCGAGACCGGTGGCGTCCCGGCCGGCGAGGTAGACCCGGGCGGTGACCGCGGAGCTGTCCGGCGCGGCCCCCTTGTCGGCCTTGGTCGTGGCCCACGCGGGCTTGGTGCCCGCGAGCAGGTCCCGGCCCGGGTTGTCCGCGGCGTGCGCGGCGGGTATGCCGAAGGCCAGCGCCCCGGCGAGCATCGGCAGCGTCGCCGCGATGCCCGCCACGGCACGTGCCCTGGCGCGGTTGGATCTCATGGAGCCCCCTGGATGCGGTTCGTCGCGAGTGATCACTCGACGGTGGCAACTCTCGCGACGAACCGTTCACGCCAGGGGAATCAGGGGGGAATGGCTCAGCCAAGAAGCACCCAAGGAACCGTATGCACAAGGGATTTGAGGCATACGTCCCCCTCGGCGGAGCTCAACGCGCCCGCGCACCCCGCTTCTTGAGCAGATCCGCCATGAGCTGGATCTCCGACTCCTGCGCCTCGACCATGCCCTGCGCGAGGTCCTTCTCCACGCCGACCGAGCAGCGCTGCACACACCCCTCGGCCATGTGGACACCGCCCTTGTGATGGTCCGTCATCAGCTGCAGAAAGAAGATCTCGGCCTGCTTGCCGTCGAGCTTCCCCAGCTTCTCCATCTCGGTGTTGGTCGCCATGCCGGGCATCAGCGCGCCGTCCTTGCCGGAGGCCATGCCGCCCATGTCCATCCAGGTCATCGGCCCGTCCGACGACACCTTCGGCAGCCCCCACAGGGTCAGCCAGCCCAGCAGCATGCCGCGCTGGTTGGCCTGCGTCTGCGCTATGTCGTACGCCAGCCGCCGCACCTCCGTGTCGTCGGTGCGGTCGCGCACGATGTACGACATCTCCACGGCCTGCTGATGATGTACGGCCATGTCGCGCGCGAAACCGGCGTCCGCGGAGTCGGCGGCGGGCGGCTCGACCCCGGAGTTGCCGTCCCCGGCGACCGAGTAGGTGATCGCGCCGGCCGCGACGAGCGCGGCCGCCGCGGCCCCCGCGATCCAGCCGGCCTGCGCCCGTTTCACTTCGACAGCCCACCCGTGCAGGCGGCGCCCGGCTCGGGCGTCTGGTCGCCCTGGACGTACTTCTCGAAGAACTTGGCGACATTGGGGTCGTCCGCGCTCGTCACCGTGCGCTGGGCACCCCATGCCGAGAGCATGATCGGGTCCTTCTGCTTCTCGTCCGGGCTCATCAGCGTGTACGGCGTCTGCTTCACCTCCGCCGCCAGCGCGTCCACGTCCTTCTTGGCCGCCTTGCTGGTGTACGTCACCCAGACCGCGCCGTGCTCCAGGGAGTGCACGGCGTTCACGTTGTTGAGTTCCTCGGTGTAGACGTCCCCGTTGCAGTTCATCCACGCCTGGTGGTGGTCGCCGCCGACCGGGGGCTCCATCGGGTACTTCACGTCCTTGGTGACGTGGGTCCGGCTCAGCTTCCCGTCCCAGGTGTTCACGCCGTCCTTGCCCGCGACGAACTTCCCGGTGCTGGAGTCGCTCGCCGCGGAATCGTCGTCGGACTGCGACTGCACGAGCACGACACCGCCGACCGCGAGAGCGGCGACGACCACCACGCTGGCCGTGATCGTGAGGATGCGGTTGCGGCGCTCGCGGGCACGCTCGGCGCGCCGCATCTCCTCTATTCGCGCCTTGCGCTCTGCGGAGCTGCTCTTCTTGGCGGAGCCCATGGAGTGTGTCCTTCTAGGCAAGGGAACGGTCGGGTCAGCTGATCGTAATGGGGAAGGGGTGACCTCTCGAAGAGAGGTCACAGGAATTACGGATGTCGGCGGCAGGGGGCACTATGGGCACTGAGCAGTACACCTGCCGTATCGGAGGCGTTCACGCCGAGGTCGGCCGGGCGATCAGGGTCCGCAACGCGCACGAAATGGTGTTGTGGTGTGATGCTCAGGTGCCCGACCGCCTCGCACAGTTCCTGGGGCAGGCGGCCTGACCAGCAAGGATGGGGAAGCGGAAGATGGACAAGCAGCAGGAGTTCGTGCTCCGGACGTTGGAGGAGCGCGACATCCGGTTCGTACGCTTGTGGTTCACCGACGTGCTCGGCTTCCTCAAGTCCGTGGCCGTCGCCCCGGCCGAGCTCGAGCAGGCGTTCGACGAGGGCATCGGTTTCGACGGCTCCGCGATCGAGGGCTTCGCCCGGGTGTACGAGTCCGACATGATCGCCAAGCCGGACCCGTCGACCTTCCAGGTCCTGCCGTGGCGTGCCGAGGCCCCCGGCACCGCCCGCATGTTCTGCGACATCCTCATGCCGGACGGCTCCCCGTCCTTCGCCGACCCGCGCTATGTCCTCAAGCGCGCGCTGTCCAAGACCTCCGACCTGGGCTTCACCTTCTACACCCACCCGGAGATCGAGTTCTTCCTGCTCAAGGACCGCCCGCTGGACGGCTCCCGCCCCACGCCCGCCGACAACTCGGGCTACTTCGACCACACCCCCACCCACGTCGGCCAGGACTTCCGCCGCCAGGCGATCACGATGCTGGAGTCGATGGGCATCTCGGTCGAGTTCTCCCACCACGAGGGCGCGCCGGGCCAGCAGGAGATCGACCTCCGCTACGCCGATGCCCTCTCCACGGCGGACAACATCATGACGTTCCGCCTGGTCATGAAGCAGGTGGCGCTGGAGCAGGGGGTCCACGCGAGCTTCATGCCGAAGCCGTTCTCCGAGCACCCCGGCAGCGGTATGCACACGCACCTGTCCCTCTTCGAGGGCGACCGCAACGCGTTCTACGAGTCGGGCTCCGAGTACCAGCTCTCCAAGGTCGGCCGCTCCTTCATCGCGGGTCTGCTGCGGCACGCCGCGGAGATCTCCGCGGTCACCAACCAGTGGGTCAACTCCTACAAGCGCATCTGGGGCGGCTCCGAGCGCACGGCCGGCGCGGGCGGCGAGGCCCCCTCGTACATCTGCTGGGGCCACAACAACCGCTCGGCCCTCGTCCGCGTCCCGATGTACAAGCCCGGCAAGACCGGCTCCGCGCGCGTCGAGGTCCGCTCCCTGGACTCCGGCGCGAACCCCTACCTCGCCTACGCCGTCCTCCTCGCCGCCGGCCTCAAGGGCATCGAGGAGGGCTACGAGCTCCCGCCGGGCGCCGAGGACGACGTCTGGGCCCTCTCCGACGCCGAGCGCCGCGCGATGGGCATCGAGCCCCTGCCGCAGAACCTCGGCGAGTCGCTCTCCCTGATGGAGCGGAGCGACCTGGTCGCCGAGACCCTGGGCGAGCACGTCTTCGACTTCTTCCTGCGCAACAAGCGCCAGGAGTGGGAGGAGTACCGCTCCGAGGTGACGGCGTTCGAGCTGCGGAAGAGCCTGCCGGTTCTGTAGCGCAGGTCAAAGCGGGTTTCTCGCTGATTCAGCTCATAGGGCCGACGGTCGCTGACCGTCGGCCCTATGGCGCCTTAATGGCCCTGGGCCGTTTCTGGGCCGTCCGCCTCAGATCGGTGCCCTCGTACAGGCCGTCCACGGCCTTCCGGGCCCGTGCGTCGCTACTCGGCATGAGGTGCGTATAGACCCGGAGCGTGAACCTTGGATCGTAGTGTCCGAGGTAGTGACTCAGTGCCTTGATGGTCTCTCCGGCGTCCAGCAGGACCGAGGCGTAGAAGTGCCTGAGAGCGTGCCACGCGCAGAGGCGCCCGACTCGCCCGGCTGCTCACCGTGCAGCAACTTGCCGACTGGGAAAGGCCGTCCGACGCCGCCGCGCAGATCGTCGCCGAGCTCGCCGCGAACGCCGTCCTCCACGACCGTGTCTCCGGCCGGGACTTCCGCCTGACGCTCACACTCTCCGTCACGGGCACCCTCCGGATCGCCGTAACCGACATCCGGGGCGACCGCCTCGCGTACGCGACCCAGCGTGACGCCTTGGACGCCGAGTCGGGCCGCGGACTCCTCCTCATGGAGGCGTACTCCGACCGCTGGGGTACCGACTACGGCCCGACCCCCTGCAAGACGATCTGGGCCGAACTCGACCTGGAACGCTCCTCCTGAGGCCGCGCCTCACCGGGTCGTGACGGGCGGCGGCCCGGCAGTCCTCGCCGCCAAAAGAAGAAAGAACCAGGGGAAAGAACCGACCAAACCCGCCCCCAACCCCCGCCCGTTCACCCGTGCGAGTGATCAGCGCCAACTCGGCTGGCGATCAAGGAATTTGGTGAGGCAGGGTCGGCCGAGACGCAGCACGTCACCACTGCGGCACAACACCGATACATGCGACGGCCCCCGCCGGGACGGCAATCCCAGTGCGAGGGCCTGACCACCGAGGAAGTAGGAGCTTCCCGATGGCTGAGCAGCACTTTAGCGCGCCCCGACGCGCGAAGTCCGCCCGTTCTCACCGCTTTCACCGTCCCCTCCACCGCTCCCGGAACGGAGTTGGTCACGTGGCCGAGCGCCACCCCGAACAGTTCACCGTGGTCGGAAACCATCTCGCCCAGCACCCCGAAATGTCCCTGACCGCCATCGGTCTCGCGACCCACATCCAGTCGCTGCCCGAAGGCACGCCGGTCGGCATCAAGGCACTCGCGGCGAAGTTCCCCGAAGGAGAGACCAAGATTGCCGCAGCCTTGCGCGAGCTGGAGGCGCACGGCTACCTGGCCCGTATCAAGGAACGCACCTCCACCGGCCGGATCGTGACCCGCACGATCTCCTACAACCAGCCCCACCTGAATCCCGCCTTCAGGGGCACGACCCCCACCCCGGCACCCCTGCGCCCCGAAGCGGCGCCCGAGCTCGAGGAGCCCGAACCAGCCGGTTCCGTAGCCGAGACAACGGCCGCGGCCAAGCCGAAGCCCCACGCCGCCGAGGCCGTAGAGGGACCTCCGCGCACCGCGACTGTCCCGGAACCCCACCGCGCTCCGCTTCCGACACCGCGAATCCCCGCCCACGCCTCGCCGTACGAGCACACAGCCACCACCCTGCTGGCAGCTCTCCGCTCCGACGACCCCCGCCTCCTCCTCTCGGCACGCGACATCCACCGCCTCACGCCGGCCGTCTGCGCCTGGCTGGAACGCGGCATCGACCCCGTCGCCGTACAGCGCGCCCTGACCGCACGCCTGCCCGGGGACCTGACGAGCCCCGCCGGAATCCTGGCCCACCGCCTCACCGAACTGCTCCCGTCGCCACTTCCCGCCGCACTCGCCGCGCCGAACCCGACCCCGCGCCCGGCACCGTTCCAAACCTGCGACGGCTGCGAACGCGCCTTCCGCGCCACGGAGCCGGGCCTCTGCCGAGACTGCGCCCCGCTTGCCATTGCCGCCGCGTAGCGCCGTACGACACCCACGCCCCACCACGCCGCACCAGCCCCGCGCCCGGGTGGTACACATCCTGTACTTTGGAGATATGGCCCTGAAGCGAACCAACGTCTACGCCGACGACAGCGACCTCGCCCTCATCAAGGACGCCGCCGCCCGCTTGGGCGTCTCCGAGGCCGAGATAATTCGCGAGGGCATCCACCGCATCGCCTTGGCGCACCGCGTCTGGGATGAGCCGTTCGTCTCTGATGAGGAGACCTTCGACCTGGGTGGGCCGGTCACCGGTGACGACATCCGAGCGGCGGTGACCGAGGGCTACGAGGCTCGGGAACGCCGGAACGGGGGGCACGCGGCTTGATCGCCGTCGCCGACACCTCCGGAATCCTCACGCTCTTCAACCGTTCCGACCCGGACCACGAGGCGGCCAGGAAAGCGGCGGACCAGTGCGGCTTCCTCGTCGCCACCCCGCTGGCCCTGACCGAGGTGCACCAGGTCGCCACCAGCCGCGCCGGGCGAGCCGCGGCTGATGGCATCCTCCGATCGCTCACCGCACGCGTGCGGCAGATGCGGCTGGTCCTGGCGCCGGCCACCCCGGAGATCCTCGACGCCGCCCTGTCCGTCCGGGCGCGCTACGCGGCGCTCGACCTCGACCTGGTGGACGCGGTGAACGTGGCGCTCGCCGCCGAGTACGGCACGGACGTGATCCTCACGCGGGATCTCCGCGACTTCCGGGCCGTACGACCGATGGGCGGCAGGCACACCCACTTCCGGATCCTCCCGGACGATCTCTGACCCACGCGGCGGAGCCGCACATGTCAGAGCCCCGCGCCCCTGAAGGGGCGCGTTACTGCTGGCCCTTCTTCGCCTGTTCCGTCAGCACCTGGTGCAGCGGCTCCGTCGCCCTCACCCGGTACTCCTGGATCGACCACCCATTCCCGTCCGGGTCCGTGAAGTACATGAACGTCGCGCCGTCGTCGGGGGAGTACTGGGTCGGCTCGGTGACGTCGAGGCCGCGTTCGAGGAGCTCGGCGTGGGCGGCCTTGATGTCGGCGACGCACAGTTGGAGGCCCTGGTAGGAGCCGGGTTCGGGCTTGGTCTCGCCCTTGGTCATGTCCCAGATGCTGTCGCCGAGGGCCACAGAACAGCCCGAGCCCGGCGGGGTCAGCTGGACGATGCGCATGCCCGGCATGACCTCCTGGTCGATGTCGACGTGGAAGCCGACCTTGTCGCGGTAGAAGTCGCGGGCTCGGTCGATGTCGCTCACGGGCAGCGGGATCACTTCGAGCGTGTACTGCATCGCTGGTCCTCCAGGTCGCCGTTGACACGTCAGACGAACCGCCAGCGGGTCTGGCTGAACGGCTCCCCCTTACCGAAGCCGAAAACGGTGACCGGCGCCACCGAAAAGACGTAAGCGTGTCCCGCTCCGTGGTGGAAGCTGCCGTTCCGTACCTCGAAGTGCCAGAAGGGGCCGTATTTCGTCTCCCAGAGGGCCGCGAGTTCGCGCAGCGCCGCGTCGTCCGTGACCCGCCGCGCCTCGCCCTCGACCACGAGGTCGTACCCCTTGTTCCAGGTGTTCGTGCCCGTGGTGAGGACGACGTGCGGGTTCTCGGCCAGGTTGCGGGCCTTGCGCTCCTCGGGGCCGGTGCAGAAGTGCAGCGCGCCGTGCGCCCAGACCGCGGGCAGCGGCGTGACGTGCGGGCGCCCGTCCGGTCGTACGGTCGAGATCCAGAACAGCTCGGCCTCGGTGAGCTGCTTCTCCGCCTCCGGCCATGGGGTCGCGGTCGCCGTTTCCTCGCTGTAGCGGGTGTCCAGTCGGGTCTGCGGGGTGGTGTCGGTCATGAGCTGCCTCCAGCCGCCGTACGGCCTCGTATGTCTCTCCACAGGGCAGACCGTGCCCGGCGGCAGAACTCATCGGCGCTTCTCCCAGGCTCTGCGGTTAGGCTCAAGCGCGTACGACCTTGATCCGACAGGAGGCGGGGCATGACGGCGCCGGGGCGCAGGAGCAGTACCTTCACTCGGCTGCTGCGGCACGGTTTCACCGATCCCTCGGCCGCCGAGCGGCTCCTGGACAGCGTGGAGCTGGCGCCGATGCGGAACGATCCGGTGCTCCTTGAGGCGCTGGGCGCGACCGCCGACCCGGATCTCGCGCTGCACGGTCTGGTGCGGCTGCTGGAGGTGCAGCCCGGCCCCCTGGCGCAGCGCGAGCTGCTCGACACGGTGATAGCGGCCAAGCCGCTGCGGGACCGGCTGCTCGGTGTCCTCGGGGCCTCCGCCGCGCTCGCCGACCACCTCGCCCGGCACCCCAAGGACTGGCAGGCGCTGGTCACGTACGAGCCGCGCGACCTGCACCCCGGGGTGGCGGAGTTCGAGCGCGGTCTCGCCGAGGCCGGCGACCCGGTCGCCCTGCGCGTCGCCTACCGGCGCTGTCTGCTGTCCATCGCCGCCCGTGACGTGTGCGGCACCACCGATGTCGCCGAGACCGCCGCCGAGCTCGCCGACCTGGCCACCGCGACCCTGCGCGCCGCCCTCGCCATCGCCCGCGCCGCCGCGCCCGACGACGCCGCTTCGTGCCGGCTCGCGGTGATCGCGATGGGCAAGTGCGGCGGACATGAGCTGAACTACGTGTCCGACGTCGATGTGATCTTCGTGGGGGAGGCGGCCGAGGGGGCCGACGAGGGCAAGGCGCTGCGCTCCGCCACCAAGCTCGCCTCGCACATGATGCGGATCTGCTCCGAGACCACCGTCGAGGGCTCGATCTGGCCGGTGGACGCCAATCTGCGGCCCGAGGGCAGAAACGGTCCGCTGGTGCGCACGCTGAGCAGCCACCTCGCCTACTACCAGCGCTGGGCCAAGACCTGGGAGTTCCAGGCGCTGCTCAAGGCCCGCCCGGTGGCCGGCGACATCGAGCTCGGCGACGAGTACGTCACCGCGCTCGAACCCCTCGTCTGGAAGGCCGCCGAGCGCGAGAACTTCGTCCCCGACGTGCAGAAGATGCGCCGCCGGGTCGTCGAGAACATCCCGGTCGCCGAGGTCGACCGGGAGCTGAAGCTCGGTCCGGGCGGGCTGCGGGACGTCGAATTCGCCGTACAGCTGCTGCAGTTGGTGCACGGGCGTGCCGACGCCTCTCTTCGCAGTGGTACGACCCTGGACGCCCTCCAGGCGCTCGCCGCCGGCGGGTACGTCGGTCGCGCCGACGCCGTCCAGCTCGACAGTGCGTACCGCTTCCTGCGCACCATGGAGCACCGCATCCAGCTCTACCGGCTGCGCCGCACCCACCTCGTCCCCCATGACGAGGCCGACCAGCGCCGCATCGGCCGCTCGCTGGGCCTGCGCACCGATCCGGTCGCGGAGCTGAACCGCGAGTGGAAGCGGCACAGCAGTGTCGTACGACGGCTGCACGAGAAGCTCTTCTACCGGCCCCTGCTCGACGCCGTCGCCCAACTCGCCCCCGGCGAAGCCCGGTTGAGCCCAGAAGCGGCCCGCGAACGCATGGTCGCCCTCGGCTACGCCGACCCGGCCTCCGCCCTGCGCCACCTGGAGGCGCTGGCCTCGGGCGTCAGCCGGAAGGCCGCGATCCAGCGCACGCTGCTGCCCGTGCTGCTCGGCTGGTTCGCCGACTCCGCCGACCCGGACGCGGGACTGCTCAACTTCCGCAAGGTGTCGGACGCGTTGGGCAAGACGCCCTGGTATCTGCGGCTGCTGCGGGACGAGGGCGCCGCGGCCGAGAATCTCGCCCGTGTGCTGTCCGCCGGCCGTCTTGCACCCGACCTGCTGATGCGCGCGCCGGAAGCGGTGGCGCTGCTCGGCGACGGTGACGGCGGCGGCCTCGTCCCCCGCTCCCACGCCCATCTGGAGCAGGAGATCCTCGCCGCGGTCGGCCGTGCCGGCGGCGCCGTCCAGGCGGTCACGGCGGCCCGCGGCGTCCGTCGCCGCGAGCTGTTCCGTACGGCCGCCGCCGACATCGTCGGTTCGTACGGCACCGAGACCCAGCCCGCCGAGGCCGACCAGGGCGCCCTGGTGGACCGGGTCGGCGGCGCGATCTCCGACCTCACGGCCGCCACCCTCGCCGGCACCCTGCGCGCCGTCGTCCGCGAGGGCTGGGGCGAGGAACTGCCCACCCGGTTCGCGATCATCGGCATGGGCCGCTTCGGCGGGCACGAACTCGGCTACGGCTCCGACGCGGACGTCCTGTTCGTGCATGAGCCGCGGGAAGGCGTCGAGGAGCGGGTGGCCGCGGACGCCGCGAGCAAGGTCGTCTCCGAGATGCGGCGACTGCTGCAGATCCCGAGCGCCGACCCGCCGCTGCTGATCGACGCGGACCTGCGTCCGGAGGGCAAGTCCGGGCCGCTCGTACGGTCGTTGAAGTCGTACGAGGCCTACTACCGCCGCTGGTCCCTGGTCTGGGAGTCACAGGCACTGCTGCGGGCCGAAGTCGTGGCCGGTGACGAGGACTTGGGGCGGCGCTTCATCGAGCTGATCGACCCGCTGCGGTATCCGGCGGAGGGACTCGGCGACGATGCCGTCCGGGAGATCCGGCGCCTGAAGGCCCGTATGGAGTCCGAGCGGATGCCGCGCGGCGCCGACCCGAAGCTGCACACCAAGCTCGGGCCGGGCGGGCTCTCCGACGTCGAATGGACCGTCCAGCTCTTCCAGTTGCACCACGGCTGGGCCGAGCCGGGCCTGCGCACCACGCGCACCCGCGAAGCCCTCGCCGCCGCCTGCGCCGCCGGACTCATCTCCGGCGAGGACGCGGCCACCCTGGACGAGGCGTGGGTGCTGGCGACGCGGGTGCGGAACGCGGTGATGCTGGTGCGCGGGCGAGCGGGAGATACGTTCCCGTCGCACGGGCGTGAACTGGCCGCCGTGGGGCGGTACTTGGGGTACGGGCCGGGACACGTCGGCGACATGCTCGACGCGTACCGGCGTACGGCGCGACGGGCGCGGGGTGTGGTGGAGGAGCTGTTCTACGGGGCGTAGAGCCTCAGCTCTGCTTCGCGTGCACCCTCAGCGCACGCGCGTGAGTCATCAACCCCTCCAGCCCCAGCTCGAACGCCCGGTCCGTCCGCCCTTCTCCCGCCGCCGCCAGCGCCTGAGCCAGCCGGGGCGTCGGCGCGTCCGGCGTCAGTTCCCACATGGTCTCCGGGGCCGCGAGGTCGAGTGCCGAGCCCAGGACCAGGTTCTCCAGGGCGACGAGGAGCGGCATGACGTCGGCGGGGGCGAACCCGGCGTCCAGAAGCAGCGTCACCGCCCGCTCGTACTGCTCCAGCACGCGCGGCGCCCGCACCGGTGACGTCATCAGCAGCGGGATCGCCTTCGGGTGCGCGGCGAACGCGGCGCGGTAGGAGCGCGCCCAGGCCTCCAGCGCCGTGTCCCAGGGCGTCCGGGACAGCGTCCCGGGGTCGATCACGGACGCGACCCGCTCGCGCAGCAGTTCCACGATGCCGTCCCGGCCGTCCACATGGTGATACACCGAGCCGGTCTGCACGCCGAGCCGCCTGGCGATCTGCGGCACGCTGAAATCGCCCTGCTCGTCGACCAGTTGAAGCGCCGTCGTGGTGATGCGCTCGCGGTCGAGGAGCGGTGTGCGGGGGCGTGCCATGGTCGGCGGTCTCCTTGCGATGGGGATCCAGGTCTTCCCGGACGGCAAACGAGAGGTTACATTCCCAAAACCGAAAGCCTTTAGGTTAACGGTGCTCCGTCCGCTCCGAGTATCGCTCTGTCCGCCGCTCGAAGGGCTTCCCCATGTCCGTGACCGCCTCCGACACCCCCGCGGAGAAGACGCCGAAGACGCCGCCCGCCGCGGCCGGCCTCCGCTCCGGTTCCCTCGGCACCGCCGACATCGCCTTCTTCGTCGTCTCCGCCGCCGCCCCGCTCACCGTCATGGCCGGCGTCGCCCCGCTCGCGATCCTGCTCGGCGGCATCGGCGCCCCGGTCGGCTACCTCGTCGCCGGCATCACCCTCACCGTCTTCGCCGTCGGCTTCACCACCATGAGCCGGCACGTCAAAAGCGGCGGCGCCTTCTACGCGTACATCACCCGCGGTCTCGGCCGCCCCGCCGGCATCGGCGCCGCCCTGCTCGCCCTCATCGGCTACAACGGCATGGAGATCGGCGTCTTCGGCCTCCTCGGCACCGCCGGCCGGGACACCGCGCAGGCCCTCTTCGGCATCGACGTCCACTGGCTGCCCATCGCCCTGGCCGGTCTCCTCCTCGTCGGCTACGGCGGCTACCGCTCCGTCGACTTCGGCGCCAAGCTGCTCGGCATCCTGCTCGTCGCCGAGACGGGCATCCTGGTGCTGCTCGCGGGCGGTGTGCTGGTCAAGGGCGGTGCGCACGGGCTGTCCGGCGCCTCCTTCACGCCCGGCAACGTCTTCGTCGGCGGTACGGCCGTCGTCCTGGCCTTCGCGTTCGCCGCGTTCACCGGCTTCGAGTCGACCGTGATCTACCGGCGTGAGGCGCGGAACCCGGAGCGCACGGTGCCGCGCGCGACCTACGTCGCCGTCGGATTCCTCGGCCTCTTCTACGCGTTCATCGTCTGGACCGTCATCCAGGCCTTCGGCGACGCGGAGGTGATCGGAGCCGCTGCCAAGGACCCCGGCGGACTCTTCTTCTCCGCCATCACCACCTACGTCGGCGCCTGGGCGGCCGACCTGATGCACATCTTCATCGTCACCAGCGTCCTCGCCTCCCTCCTCGCCTTCCACAACGCCATCAACCGCTACGTGCTGGCTCTCTCCGAAGAGGGCGTACTGCCAAGCAAGTTGGGCCGCGTCCACTCGCGCCACCGCTCCCCGTACATCGCCGGAACCGCGCAGACCGTCCTCGGCGCCGTAGTCGTCCTCGGCTTCTGGGCCGCCGGCGCCGACCCGTACCAGCAGCTGCTGCTGTGGGTGAACACCCCGGGAATGATCGGCCTGTTCGTCCTCCAGCTGCTCGCCGCGATCGCCGTGCCCTGCTACTTCCGCCGGATCAGCCACCAGGAGGGCGTCCTGCGGACCGTCGTGGCCCCCGTCACCGCGGCTCTCCTGCTCGCGACGGCCATAGGGCTCGTCGTCTCGCACATCGACGCGTTCACCGGCGCTTCCCCGACGGTGAACACTGTCCTCATCGCCCTCTCGCCCACGGTCTTCGTCATCGGCCTCGGACTGGCATGGTGGCTGCGCCGCCAACGACCGCAGGTGTACGCCGACTTCGCCGCCGAGCCGTCCGAGTCTTCTGCATGACGTCCTCTGCATGACGTCCTCTGCATGACCCATAACCACAAGGGAGTTCACTCCATGCCCACCGCCGACCTCATCCTCGCCGGCGCCAAGATCCGTACTCTCGACCCCGGCCGTCCCTACGCCACCGCCGTCGCCGTACGCGACGGGCTGATCGCGGCGGTGGGCGACGAGAGCGACGTACGGGACTGGCGCGGGCCGGGAACAGAGGTCGTACGGCTGGAGGGCGCGCACCTCGTGCCCGGCCTGGTGGACGCGCACAGTCACCCGGTGTGGGGGCTGGACATGGCGACGGGGGTGGACCTCTCCGGGGTCGCCGACCTGGCGGGCCTCCGGGCCGCGCTCGGGTCCGCCGAGCGGATCGACGGCTGGGTCGTCGGCTACGGCCTCGACCACAACGCCTTCGAGGGGCGGTCCATCGACCGGTCCCTCGTCGAGGACGTGCTCGGCGGCGCGCCCGCCTTCCTCCGGCTGTACGACGGACACTCGGCCCTGGTGAGCGGCGCGGCGCTGGCCGCCGCGGGGGTGGCCGGACCGCGCGCGTTCACGCAGCGCTCGGAGGTGGTCTGCGACTTTGCCGGGCGGCCCACCGGGCACCTCGTCGAGCATGCGGCGATGGATCTGGTGGCCGAGGTCATGCCCCGGGCGTCGTACGACGTCCGGCGGGCGCGGCTCGTGGAGCTGCTGTCCGCGATGGCGGCGACCGGGCTCACCGGCGCGCACGTCATGGACGCCGGGGACCCCGAGCTGGTCGGGGCGGTGGCCGGGGAGACCGTGCTGCCGGTGCGGCTGCGGTTCGCGCCCTGGTGCATGCCGGGGGCGGACGCCGACGACCTGGCCGGGCTGGTCGCCGCGCAGGGCCGGGGCGGGCGGCACTGGCGGGTCGACGGGGTCAAGTTCTTCATGGACGGGACCGTCGAGGGCGGCACGGCGTGGCTGGAGCACGCGGACTGCCACGGGCAGGGGACGGACGCGTTCTGGCCCGATCCGGACGCGTACGCCGCCGCCGTACGGCAGCTGCACACGGCCGGCGTGCGCACCGCCACGCACGCCATCGGGGACGCGGCCGTGCGGCACGTGCTGGACGTGGTCGCGTCGCTGGGGCCCAAGGCGCACGGCAGGCACCGCGTCGAGCACATCGAGACCGCCCCGGACGACCTGCTGCCACGGTTCGCGCGGTTGGGGGTGGCCGCCTCCATGCAGCCGCCGCACACCGCGTACACCCGTGCCGACGGCACCGACGAGTGGTCCCGCCGCCTGGGCGCCGGCCGTGCCGCTCACGCCTGGCGCCTGCACGATCTGCGCGACGCGGGCGCGACGGTCGCCCTGGGCTCGGACTGGCCGATCGCCCACTACGACGTACGGACAGTCCTGGCGACGGCACGCAGCCCCAAGGGCGCCGCTTCGGCACGGGCGGGCCTGACGGGACTCGAGGCGCTGGAGGGCTGCACGACGCATGCGGCGCTCGCGGCGGGGGAGTCAGGCGCGGCGGGCCGCATTGCTCCGGGGTTCCGGGCGGACCTCACGGCCTTGTCCGTGGACCCGGTGACGGCTCCCGCGGACGAGGTGGCTCAGGCTCCGGTACGACTGACGGTGACCGGCGGTCACGTGGTGCACCGGACTTGACGCCGGCGCGGGGAACTGCGCGACCAGCCACAACGGACCCGCAGACAATCGACGGCCTATCGCCGCACTTCCCGCAGAGCGCGCGGCAACGAGTAAGGCAACGTCCCGTACCAGACCCGCGCCACCGCGTAGCCGAAGGCGAGGCACATCAGGCCGCCGACGGCGTCCAGCCAGAAGTGGTTGGCGGTGGCGACGATCACGATGAGCGTGGCCACCGGGTAGAGCAGGCCCAGGACACGGACCCACGGGACCGAGGCCAGCGCGAAGATCGTCAGGCCGGACCAGACCGACCAGCCGATGTGCATCGACGGCATCGCGGCGTACTGGTTGGACATGTTCTTCAGGTCGCCGGAGGCCATCGAACCCCAGGTGTCGTGGACCATCACCGTGTCGATGAAGCTCTGGCCGTTCATGAGCCGCGGCGGGGCGAGTGGATACAGGTAGTAACCGACGAGGGCCACACCTGTCGTCGCGAAGAGCACCATCCGGGTCGCCGCATAGCGGCCGGGATGACTGCGGAACAGCCACACAAGGACACCCAGAGTGACCACGAAGTGCAGTGTCGCGTAGTAGTAGTTCATGCCGACGATGAGCCAAGTCACCGAGTTCACCGCGTGGTTGACGGATTCCTCGACGGCGAGGCCGAGATCCTGCTCGAGCCGCCAGAGCCAGTCGGCGTTGCTCAGAGCCTGTCCTTTTTGCTCCGGGACGGCGTTGCGGATCAGTGAGTACGTCCAGTAACTCACCGCGATCAGAAGGATCTCGAACCACAGCCGGGGCCGCCGAGGGGTGCGCAGCCTGCTCAGCGGACCGGGCCTGGTTTCGACCGTGACAGGGTGCGGAACGGCCGCTTCGCGGCCTTCCTCGGCGGTTGTCACGGTCGTCTCACCCATGGGCACAGAGTCTGCCAGAAAAGCCCTCGCCCTCCGATCATCCCTTGGTCGGGTTCGGGCCGCACGTCCTACGACGACGGTAGGCCGCGTCCTCCTCCCTGCGCACTGGCGCAGAGGGAAGTTCTCCGCCTCAGGGACGACTCAGGAACGACTCCGGTCCCCGGTCCGCTCACCAGGCGCCGAAGCCGTCGAACCGCGCACCACCAGCTCCGGCATGAACACGAACTCACTGTGCGGCGCGGGCGTCCCCCCGATCTCCTCCAGCAACGTCCGCACCGCCGCCTGCCCCATCGCCGGAACCGGCTTGCGGACCGTCGTCAGGGGCGGGTCGGTGAAGGCGATCAGCGGGGAGTCGTCGAAGCCCACCACCGAGATGTCCCGGGGGACTTCCAGACTGTGCTGCCGGGCCGCCCGTATCGCGCCCAGCGCCATCATGTCGCTGGCGCACACCACCGCCGTACAGCTTCGGCCGATGAGCGCGGTGGCCGCCGCCTGGCCGCCCTCCAGCGTGTAGAGGGAGTGCTGGACCAGCTCGGTCTCGATCGTGTCCGTGGCCAGTCCGAGCTGGTCCTGTACGGAGCGGACGAAGCCCTCGATCTTCCGCTGGACCGGCACGAACCGCTTCGGGCCGAGCGCGAGGCCGATCCGGGTGTGGCCGAGCGACACCAGATGTGTGACCGCCAGGTTCATCGCGGCCCGGTCGTCCGGCGAGATGAACGGCGCCTGCACCTTGGGGGAGAAGCCGTCGACGAGCACGAACGGCACGCCCTGCGCGCGCAACTGCTCGTAGCGCTGCATGTCGGCGGTGGTGTCGGCGTGCAGTCCGGAGACGTAGATGATCCCGGCGACGCCCCGGTCGACGAGCATCTCGGTCAGCTCGTCCTCCGTCGAACCGCCCGGGGTCTGGGTGGCCAGGACCGGTGTGTAGCCCTGCCGCGTCAGCGCCTGGCCGATCACCTGGGCCAGGGCCGGGAATATGGGGTTCTCCAGCTCCGGGGTGATCAGGCCCACCAGGCCCTCGCTGCGCTGCCGCAGGCGCACGGGACGTTCGTAGCCGAGGACGTCCAGTGCGGCCAGCACGGACTGGCGGGTGGTGGCGGCGACGCCCGGCTTCCCGTTGAGGACGCGGCTGACGGTCGCTTCGCTCACCCCCGCCTGAGCAGCGATGTCGGCAAGCCGTGTGGTCACGGGAGTGGACTGTACCGGCCGTCCCTCGCCTTGCACACCGATCGGACGCCGGGCGCGGGCGGTGGACCGGCGCTGTGCGGGTTGCTGCGGCATGGCGTCCCCTCGGAAACGATCGGCAAGAGCTTGCAGAGTCTTGCACAGCACCGTCCGTGCCCGCTCAACCTCGCAGAACAACGGTCTCACAGTGGTCGACGATGGGTCACGTACGGATAACTTCAGAGACGTCTTGCACTTTTTTGCTGCAAGGACTTTCGCGCCGCTTACATCGCTGTTACGTTCTCGACGCCCGGCCGCCGCAACGGCGCAGTCGGCAAGTCGCAGGGACGGACGACGGGACCGCCTCCTGCGGGCCCTGTCGCCACATTCCCGTCTGCCTCGCGACGCCTGGCACGCACGCTCGCCGCGTTGCCGAACCGCCCACGTGGCTCCGCCACGAGGGCGCTCCGGCGCCTTGCGATCGCACGCACCAGACGCCGCGAGGCCCGCCCTTCCGGCGGACGACGGGAATGTGGCGACAGGGCCCACCCACACGGGCTTTAACCCTCAAGGAGAACTCATGCGGCGTGGCATAGCGGCCACCGCGCTGGTGGCGTCCCTCGCCCTCGCGGCGACGGCCTGCGGCGGAGATGGCGACAGCGGAGACAAGGCCGACGGTCCGGTCACCATCACCTGGTGGGACACCTCCAACGCCACGAATGAGGCGCCGACGTACCAGGCCTTGGTCAAGGAGTTCGAGGCCGCCAACAAGGACGTCAAGGTCAAGTACGTCAACGTCCCCTTCGACCAGGCGCAGAACAAGTTCGACACCGCCGCCGGTGCCAGCGGCGCCCCGGACGTGCTGCGCTCCGAGGTCGGCTGGACGCCCGCCTTCGCCAAGAAGGGCTACTTCCTTCCGCTGGACGGCACCGAGGCCCTCGCCGACGAGAGCAAGTTCCAGCCCAGCCTGATCGAGCAGGCCAAGTACGAGGGCAAGACGTACGGCGTGCCGATCGTCACCGACACCCTCGCGCTGGTCTACAACAAGGAACTCTTCGAGAAGGCCGGCGTCGAGGCCCCGAAGACCTGGGACGACCTGAAGAAGGCCGCCGCCACGATCAAGGACAAGACCGGCGTCGACGGCTACTGGGGCTCCACCCAGGCCTACTACGCCCAGTCCTTCCTCTACGGCGAGGGCACCGACACCGTCGACGCCGACGGCAAGAAGATCACCGTCAACTCGGCCGAGGCCAAGAAGGCGTACGGCACCTGGCTGGACCTCTTCGACGGCAAGGGCCTGCACAAGGCCGACACCACCGCCGACGCCTACGCCCACATCCAGGACGCGTTCGTCAACGGCAAGGTCGCCGCGATCGTCCAGGGCCCGTGGGAGATCACCAACTTCTACAAGGGCTCCGCGTTCAAGGACAAGCAGAACCTCGGCATCGCCACCGTCCCGGCCGGCTCCAGCGGCAAGGCGGGCGCCCCGACCGGCGGGCACAACCTCTCCGTGTACGCCGGCTCCGACGAGGCGAAGCAGCAGGCCGCGCTGAAGTTCCTGAAGTTCATGACCTCGGCGAAGTCCCAGGAGGCCGTGGCCCTGAAGAACTCCACGCTGCCGACCCGCGACGACGCCTACACCGCCGAGGTCAAGGCCGACCCGGGCATCGCCGGCTACCAGGGCGTCCTCTCCGCCGCCCAGCCGCGCCCGGCGCTGCCCGAGTACAGCTCCCTCTGGGGCCCGCTGGACACCGAGCTGCCCAAGATCGCCGGTGGCAAGGAGTCCCTGGACAAGGGTCTGAGCAACGCCGAGACCGCGATCGCCAAGCTGGTGCCGGACTTCAGCAAGTGACCCCGAGTGGCCGTCGGATCCCCCTGAAATGGGGGGAGGGATCCGGCGGCCATCGGCCTGCGCGTCGTAACCCTCGAGCCTCCAGAAAGTGCCGAACATGACAGTCGCCGTCCAGCGCCTGAAGCACAGCTACCAGAAGTACTGGTACGCCTACGCCATGATCGCCCCCGTGATCATCGTGCTCGGCGTCCTCGTGCTGTATCCGCTCGCGTACGGGTTCTACCTGACGCTCACGGACGCCAACAGCCTCAACACCGGTCGCACGATCGGCGTCAACGAGATCGAGGCCACCTACAAGTTCATCGGCTTCGACAACTACGCCGACATCCTGTGGGGCGAGACCGCCTACGACCGCTTCTGGTCGCACTTCATCTGGACGGTGTTCTGGACGGCGGCCTGTGTCGCCCTGCACTACTGCATCGGCCTGGGCCTGGCGCTGCTGCTCAACCAGAAGCTGCGCGGCCGCACCTTCTACCGGCTGATCCTGGTCCTGCCCTGGGCCGTGCCGACCTTCGTCACCGTCTTCGGGTGGCGCTTCATGCTCGCGGACGGCGGCATCATCAACTCCGCGCTGGAGACGCTCCATCTGCCGACGCCGCTGTGGCTGGAGGACACCTTCTGGCAGCGGTTCGCCGCGATCATGGTCAACACCTGGTGCGGGGTGCCGTTCATGATGGTCTCGCTGCTGGGCGGTCTGCAGTCGATCGACTCGACGCTGTACGAGGCCGCGGAGATGGACGGCGCCACCCCCTGGCAGCGGTTCCGGTACGTCACGCTGCCCGGCCTGAGGGCCGTCAGCTCCACCGTCGTACTGCTCGGCATCATCTGGACCTTCAACCAGTTCGCCATCATCTTCCTGTTGTTCGGCGACACGGCCCCGGACGCCCAGATCCTCGTCACCTGGGCCTACTACCTCGGCTTCGGACAGCAGCCGCGCGACTTCGCGCAGTCGGCGGCGTACGGCATGCTGCTGCTGGCCATCCTGATCGTCTTCACCTCCTTCTACCGCCGCTGGCTGAACCGCAATGACCAGCAGCTCGCGATCTGAGGCAGGAGCCCCCATGAGCACTACGACCGTCAAGACGTCCGCTCCCGCCGATCAGCCGCCCGCGTCCGGCGCGCCCCGCAAGGTGCGCCGGCGCGGCGAGCGCGGGCCCGGCGCGTCCCTCGCGTCCCACGGCATCCTGATCGCCGCGAGCCTGATCGCGCTCTTCCCGATCGCCTGGCTGGTCTTCCTCTCCCTCGGCCCGGACAAGGACGACTATCTGCACCCCGGAGGGATCTGGGGGAAGATGACGTTCGACAACTACTCGTTCGTCCTGTCGGACACGAACTTCTTCGACTGGCTGAAGAGTTCGCTGATCGTCTCGCTGGGTGCCACCGTGATCGGTGTGTTCGTCGCCGCCACCACCGGATACGCGGTCTCCCGGATGCGCTTCCCGGGCTACAAGAAGTTCATGTGGGTGCTACTGGTCACCCAGATGTTCCCGGTAGCCGTACTCATGGTGCCGATGTACCAGATCCTCGCGGAACTGAAGCTCATCGACAGCTACGGTGGCCTCATCCTCGTCTACTTGACGACGGCCGTGCCGTACTGCGCTTGGCTGCTCAAGGGCTACTTCGACACCATCCCGTTCGAGATCGACGAGGCCGGGCGCGTCGACGGGCTGACCCCCTTCGGCACGTTCGCGCGGCTGATCCTGCCGCTCGCGAGGCCCGGTCTGGCCGTGGCCGCGTTCTACAGCTTCATCACGGCTTTCGGTGAGGTCGCGTTCGCCTCCACGTTCATGCTGTCCGACACGAAGTACACGCTGGCGGTCGGGTTGCAGAGCTTTGTGAGTGAGCATGACGCGCAGCGGAACCTGATGGCTGCGACGGCTGTGCTGATCGCGATACCGGCCGCCGGGTTCTTCTACCTCGTGCAGAAGAACCTGGTGACCGGTCTAACGGCAGGTGGAACCAAGGGCTAGAACGCCGGTTCACGAGCGCGCCCCAAAGGGGCGCGGGGAACTGCGCGACCAGCCCCAACGGTGCCGCACCCAAACCCGAGGCGGCCGTGGTGTCTATCCGACCCCGCTGACACCACGGCCGCCTCGTCACCAACTCCCCATGACCAGAACCCCGTTACATACCAAGGACGCCATGACCCAGCAGCACTCCGCCATCGCCCCGGCACCCAACTCCGCCAAAGCCAAGCGCAGCGACTGGTGGCGGGATGCGGTGATCTACCAGGTCTATCCGCGCAGTTTCGCCGACAGTAATGGCGACGGTATGGGGGATCTGGAAGGCGTACGAACCCGGCTGCCGTATCTGCGGGACCTCGGGGTCGATGCCGTGTGGTTGAGCCCCTTTTATGCCTCGCCGCAGGCCGACGCCGGTTACGACGTCGCCGATTACCGGGCCGTGGACCCGATGTTCGGCAATCTGCTCGATGCGGACGCGCTGATCCGCGACGCGCATGAGCTGGGTCTCAGGATCATCGTCGACCTGGTGCCCAATCACTCCTCCGACCAGCACGAGTGGTTCAAGCGGGCGGTCGCGGAGGGGGCGGGTTCGCCGCTCCGGGACCGGTACCACTTCCGGCCGGGCAAGGGGGAGAACGGCGAACTCCCGCCCAATGACTGGGAGTCGATCTTCGGTGGGCCCGCGTGGACGAGGGTGCCCGACGGTGAGTGGTATCTGCATCTCTTCGCGCCGGAGCAGCCCGACTTCAACTGGGAGCACCCGGCCGTCGGGGACGAGTTCCGCTCGATCCTGCGGTTCTGGCTGGACATGGGCGTCGACGGCTTCCGTATCGACGTGGCGCACGGCCTGGTGAAGGCGGAGGGCCTCCCTGACCTGGGATCGCACGAACAACTGAAGCTGCTGGGCAACGATGTCATGCCGTTCTTCGACCAGGACGGGGTGCATGACATCTACCGCCAGTGGCGGACGATCCTGGACGAGTACGCGGGGGAGAGGATCTTCGTCGCCGAAGCCTGGACGCCGACCGTCGAGCGCACCGCCAACTACGTCCGGCCGGACGAGCTGCACCAGGCCTTCAACTTCCAGTACCTGAGCACGAGTTGGGACGCGGAGGAGCTGCGTACGGTCATCGACCGCACGCTGGAGGCCATGCGCCCGGTCGGCGCCCCCGCCACGTGGGTGCTGTCCAACCACGACGTGACCCGCCACGCGACCCGCTTCGCCAACCCCCCGGGTCTCGGCACGCAGATCCGCTCGGCGGGCGACCGCGAACTGGGCCTCCGCCGCGCTCGCGCCGCCACGCTGCTGATGCTGGCGCTGCCCGGTTCGGCGTATGTCTACCAGGGCGAGGAGCTGGGCCTTCCGGACGTCGTCGACCTGTCGGACGACGTGCGCCAGGACCCGGCGTACTTCCGGGGCGCCGGACAGGACGGCTTCCGCGACGGGTGCCGGGTGCCGATCCCGTGGACGCGTACGGGGCCGTCGTACGGCTTCGGCGCGGGCGACAGCTGGCTGCCCCAGCCCGATGGATGGGGCGAGTTGAGCATCGAGGCCCAGACGGGTGACGCCGACTCGACGCTGGAGCTGTACCGCACCGCGCTCGCCGTCCGCCGCGAGCAGCCCGATCTGGGCGCGGGCGACTCGGTGGAGTGGCTGCGCGCCCCCGAGGGCGTCCTGGCCTTCCGGCGCGGGGAGTTCGTGTGCGTGGCCAACACCGGCGCTGAGTCGGTGACGGTGCCCGCGCACGGTCGCGTGCTGCTCGCCAGCGGTGAGGTGACGGAGGCGGACGGCGAGGCGAAGGTGCCGGCCGACACGACGGTGTGGTGGACCACGGCCTGAGGGGAATCGCCGTTCGATGCCGCGACCGTACACGTCGCGGCATCAACTCCCGCTGACCGCCGCCGACTCGTAGCCCGTGATGTCGTCGGGCGTCACCAGGCCGTCCTCGATCGCCCGGGCCAGCATGTCCGCCTTGGTCGGTGCGGTCCTGCCGACCTGCGCGTACTTGACTCGTGCCCGACGGATGTACACGTCCACCGTGTGCACCGAGACGCCCATGCGCCGGGCGACCGAAGCCTTCGACATGGACTGGAACCACCACAGCAGCGCGGTGCGTTCCTGCGAGGACAGCTTGGGTCTGCTCGCGCCGCGGTCACCGACCAGGACCCCGGCGGCTGTCGGCGTGACGTAGGGTCTGTCGCCCGCCGCGGCCAGCACCGCGTTCACCAGGTGGGCCCGTCCTTCGTTCTTCGCGACGAACTCGCATGCTCCGGCCTCCAGCGATTCGAGGACCACCCGCTGCTCGGTGAACTGCGAGAAGGCGATGACCCGTTGGCCCGCGGCGGCCAGCGTGGCGATGTCGCCGATGACGAGTCTGCCGTGCAGATTCAGATCGAGAATGAGGACATCCGCGACGCCGGGCGCCACATCCGTGGTTTCGCCGGTGTGCCCCACCGAGATACGCGGCTCCTCGGACAGCCAGGTCTGGATGCCTTCGATGACGACAGGGTGATCGTCGACGATGGCGACGGTCAGGGAGCCGGTCGTAGCGGCCATCGGGTCTCCCACCACAGCTGATCCTCCTCCTGGTCGTACTGGGCGGACACGGTGAGCGGGCCCGGCGATTCGACGAGCGTCTGCGGCGGGGCATCGGCCACCACGCTCACCACGACGTCCTCGGGCGTCGTCACCACGGTCACCCGGGCCCGGGTGGCGGCGGTGGCCAGGACCAGCAGGGTCCCTTCCGCCAGTTCTCGGCGGGCGGATGTCGGCAGGTCGGGCAGGTCGCCGTAGCTCAGCAGGGTCACACGTACGCCACGCCGCTCGGCGATGTCGGCGCAGGCCCGCAGTTCGTGCAGGAGCGGGTGCGGGGTGTCGTCCGTCTCCACGAACAGCCTCCGCAGGCGTGCCGCCTCCACGGCGGCACGTCGGCGTACGACGGTGTCCCCCGGGTCCAGTCGATGTTCCGCCAGACCACGCAGCAGCGGTTCCACTGTGCTGCGCAGGGACTCGTAACGGCGCTGGCGCTCGGCGTGCACGGTCTCATCGGCGGTCGCACGGGCGAGACGTTCGGCCTGGCCGGCGGCGATCTCGGTGGCCTCCCTCGCGCCGTCGTTGAGCTGCCGTGCCAGATACGCGAGGGTCAACTGGACACCGGCGGTGGTGTATGTCACGGCCAGCAGACGGGCGACCATGACATGGTCGAGCGCGTCGTGGGCGGCCAGGAAGGCCACCGTGACAGCCGTGTTGGCGCCGAGCAGGGCGACCAGCTCCCACAGCGGACGCTGCGTCAGAAGCAGCACGCCGAACCAGCCCACGGTGTTCCACGCCCAGCTCACGTCGCCGATCATCCCGCCCGTCGGGTACGTGGCGGTGGCGACGACGCCGGAGACCAGCGCCGCCCCCGCGAGCCACCGCGCGGTGTGCCCGCTGAGCGCGGAACGCAGCAGCAGGACCGACCCGACCGTCTGGATGACCGTGAGGGCCAGCCAGGAGCCCGCGGCGGCGGCCTGCGGCTCGTACACCGGCCAGCCCCTGAGTACCAGCAGGGTGTCCAGACCCAGGTGCCAGACGCCGACGATCGCCACCAGCCCGATATTGACGGCCATGGCGAAACGGGTGGCGACCATTCCCTTGGCGACGCCGGCGGTCAGGGTTCCCACCTCAGCACGACCCGGGTGCCTGCGCCGGGGGACGAGACCGCCCGGGCGCTGCCGCCCACGGCACGCATCCGGCCGTAGACCGACTCCCGCAGACCGCGCCGGTGGGAGGGAACAGCCGCGGGGTCGAACCCGCCTCCGCTGTCGCAGACTTCGACGGTGACGCCCTCCCCGGTCCGTCGGGCCGTGACCCGGGCAGCGCGGGTGTCCGCGTGCTGGGCCACGTTGGTCAGGGCCTCGGCGATCGCTTGCGAGAGGGCTTCCACGACCTCGTGGGGAAGGTCCAGCGGCGGCACGTCGAACTCGATGTCCAGGGACGGGAGGCCGACGCGGTGCGTCAGTACGACGGTGCGCAGCGCGACATCCAGCGGTGCCGGCTCGTGCGCCACGTCGCGTGCCACGCCGGGGTGTGCCCGCAGGTCTTCGATGACGGCCAGGTCGGCCGCGGCCCGGTCCGTCAGCGCGGCCGAGTCACGGGTGATGCTGCCGGTGCCCACGATGGTGAGCGTGGCGAGCACGGTGTCGTGCAGCAGTCGCTGCTGGTCCAGTTCGTCGGTGCGGGCGGCGGACCGGGCCCGCGCTGCCGCGCGCGCCGCCGCCTCCTCGGACAGCGCGAGGTCCGCCCTGCGCGCTCCATGACGCAGCAGGAACACGACAGTGGCGCCGAGCAGTCCCTGGAGCACCATGATCAGGGGGGCGTCCCGGATGCCGGGGGCGCCCACCGCGTAAGCCGCCGCGATGGCGATCGCCGCCGCCATCGCCAGGGGCTGCCGTAGACCGAACTGGGCGATGAAGATGCCGCTGCCGGCGACCATGTCGATCCATCCGCTGCCCGCGCTCGCTCCCAGGACCTCGGCCGGGACGAGGTTGCCGTGCGCCAGGCAGAGCACCACGACGACAGCGGTGTCACCGGCACAGAGCCAGGAACGAGGTTCCGGCCTGAACATCAGCACGATGAACAGGCCGCTCCACAGAAGGAGTCCGACGACCGCGACGGCCACCCAGACGGAGCGCGCGGGCGGTGCGAAGCCGACCACGGCGACCACGGCCGCTCCGACAGCACTTGCTGCCCTCAGGACAGCCGACAGGCGTGCGGACTTGCGCCGCAGCTGAAGTTGGGCGGGCCCCTGCGTCAGCACGCCGCCTCCATTAGAGGAATTTCCGCCTCCGCCAAGACAGGAGCGGATTCGACCGCATTCCTCACAGTGTTTCCCCCGTACGCCGATGAGACCGCTCCCAACTTACGTGAACGCGAGCGCGGCCGACAGAGGGCGTGTCCGAAGCGTTGTCACGCGTTCACGTGACATGTCCTTCCGCGGTCCGCCACGTAATCTTCCGTACCGGAAAGGAAGACACCGAGGGGGGCGTGTCGAGTGAGGGAAAAATCCGCCGTTCTGGTTTCCGCTGCTTTTATCGCCTGCCTGCTGGTCGGCTGCATGGCCGAGAGCGGAAACTCCAAAGATGACGTGGCGGGAAAACAGGTCAGAGACCTGACCGTCGCGGAAGAGGTCGAGGTCGACCGCGCGGAGGAAAAGCTCGTCGAGCAGTGCATGGAGCGCCAGGGTCACCGCTATTGGCCGGTGCCGGTGGCGGGCATCGCGGAACGCAAGGCCGGGGCGTACGTGGTGGACGACGTCGACTGGGCTCGCGAGTACGGCTACGGACGGTCCTTCGACATCGCGGCCGAGGAAGTACGCCGCAGCCATCCCAGTGTCACCTACCCCAACTCGCTTCCTGAGCAGGAGCGCATCCGCTACTCCCGGGCGCTGGACGGCGACTTCGGCGACGCCATATCCGTCGATCTGCCGGCCGGTGGCACCGTCCGGACGCCACGCGGAGGCTGCTACGTCGAAGCGCGGGAGCGGCTCTACGGCGACTATCCGACCTGGATCCGCGTCAAGAAGACCGTGACCGGGCTGACCCCGCTGTATGTCCCGCGGATCCTCCGCGACGAGCGCCTGGTCACCGCGGTCAAGGCGTGGTCCCGATGCATGAACGAGTCGGGGCACTCCTTCAAGAGCCCGGACGAGATACGCCAGAAACGGGACTCCCTGGTCGAGGGGATGAATGCGTCCCAGGCCCAGAGCGCCGAAGTGAAATTGGCTGTGGCCGAGGCCGAGTGCGCTCGCAGAACATCCCTGGGAAAGACCGCACGTTCTCTCGAAGACGAATACAGAGATAAGACGCTGCGTGAGTACCCCGAAGAATTCGCGACCTATCGGCAGATGAGGATGTCCGCCCTTTCCCGGGCCGGGAACCTCGAAAGCCGGTAGGTGTCGCATCAAAGATTTCCGTGGCGTCACGGCCGCGGGGAGTCCCATCCAACAGATGATCGAGGAGTTACATCAGTGAGGAAAGTACCCGCCGCCCTGACCGTACTGGCCATGGCTGCTCTAGGAGCCGTCGTCCCCGCCTCCGCCGCGCACGCCGGCCCGATCTGCCAGCAGAGCTACAGAGACGCGGAGGCCGGCTACATGTACGCCTACGACGGTCTCGACTGCGTCGGGTTCCTTGGCAAGGCCGAGGGCGACGACGCCAACTGGGGCGACAGCTCGCAGAGCTTCCAGGGCGGCGACACCAACAAGGCGTCGTCCATCCTCAACAAGGGCGTCAACTACGAGGTCAAGTTCTACAACGGAACCGGCACGGGCTGGACCGGCGGCTACACGTGCCTGGGGCGCAGCGAGCACTTCGCCTCAGACCTCAGAGACAACACCTTCACCAGCGGCGCCTCGGCCAACAACTCCATCAGCTCGCACCGCTGGGTGAGCGCCAGCTTCTGCGACAGGTGGGCGACCTGACCCCCACGTAGCAGCCCGTCCCTTGCGGGGATGCCTCTCTCCTGGCATCCCCGCAAGGCGTTCGTGGTGGCGGATGAAAGAACTTACTAAGGGTTTCAACTCTCTTGCTGAAGAACTTGCGCGGCGGTACCGTCACGCCCGCGCCCGGCAACGACGCCTGGCGGTCATCGCAAGGAGTTGACGCCTGTGATATCGAGATGGTCCGTCACCGCGACCGTGCTCGCGGCCACATCGGCGGCCGTCATGGCCCCCGTGACCCCCGCGCAGGCCTCCCCGCCCGGCACCAAGGATGTCACCGCGGTGATGTTCGAGTGGAACTTCGCCTCGGTCGCCAGGGAGTGCGCCAGCACCCTCGGCCCCGCCGGCTACGGCTACGTCCAGGTCTCCCCGCCCGCCGAGCACATACAGGGGGCGCAGTGGTGGACGTCGTACCAGCCTGTCAGCTACAAGATCGCCGGTCGGCTCGGTGACCGCGCTGCCTTCCAGAACATGGTCGGCGCCTGCCACGCGGCCGGGGTGAAGGTCGTCGTCGACACGGTCATCAACCACATGTCGGCGGGCAGCGGCACCGGCACCGGTGGCTCGTCGTACACGAAGTACACCTACCCCGGCCTGTACTCGTCCCCCGACTTCGACGACTGCACCGGGCAGATCACCAACTACCAGGACCGCTGGAACGTCCAGCACTGCGAACTGGTGGGCCTCGCCGACCTGGACACCGGGGAGTCCTACGTCCGCGGCGCGATCGCCGGCTACATGAACGACCTGCTGTCGCTCGGCGTCGACGGCTTCCGCATCGACGCGGCCAAGCACATGCCGGCCGCCGACCTCGCCAATATCAAGTCCCGGCTGAGCAACCCGTCGGTGTACTGGAAGCAGGAGGTCATCCACGGCAGCGGAGAAGCCGTGCAGCCGACGGAGTACACCGGAAACGGGGACGTCCAGGAGTTCCGCTACGCCTACGACCTCAAGCGCGTGTTCAACAACGAGAACCTCGCCTATCTGAAGAACTACGGCGAGGGCTGGGGCTATATGAGCAGCGGTGTCTCCGGTGTCTTCGTCGACAACCACGACACCGAGCGCAACGGCAGCACGCTGAACTACAAGGACGGCGCCAACTACACGCTGGCCAACGTCTTCATGCTGGCCTGGCCCTACGGCGCCCCCGACATCAACTCCGGCTACGAGTTCACCGACACGGACGCGGGTCCGCCGAACGGCGGTGCGGTGGGCGCCTGTTGGCAGGACGGCTGGAAGTGTCAGCACAACTGGCCCGAGATCAAGTCGATGGTGGCCTTCCGCAACGCCACCCGCGGTGAATCCGTCACCAACTGGTGGGACAACGGCGCCGACGCGATCGCCTTCGGGCGGGGGAGCAAGGGCTACGTCGCCATCAACCACGAGTCGGGCAGCCTGAGCCGGACGTATCAGACGTCGCTGCCGGCGGGGACGTACTGCGATGTGCAGAGCAGGACGACCGTGACGGTGAACTCCGGTGGGCAGTTCACCGCCACGCTCGGCGCCAACACGGCCCTCGCGATCTACGCCGGCAAGTCGAGCTGCTGAACGCCGCGGGCCGGTGCGGTCCGGAGGCCGCCAGGGGCCTCCGGACAGCTCACCGCTCGTCGGCGCCGACCAGCGCGCGCACCTCGAACTCCTCGAACACCTGCGGTTCCTGGGGCTTGCTCAGCACGGAGCCGAGCCAGCCCAGCAGGAAGCCCGCCGGGATCGACACGATGCCGGGGTTCTGCAGCGGGAACCAGGCGAAGTCGGTATCGGGGTAGATCGAGTTGGGGCTGGAGGAGACGATCGGGGAGAACACCACCAGGAGCACCGAGCAGGCCAGACCGCCGTACAGGCTCAGCAGCGCGCCGCGTGCGGTGAAGCGCCGCCAGAACAGGCTGTAGACGATCGTCGGCAGAATGGCGGACGCCGCGATCGCGAAGGCCAGGAACGCCAGCGTCGCGGTGCTGGTGCCCCAGGACAGCAGCGCCAGCATCATGCCCATGACACCGATGGCGGCGGCGGCGAGCCGGGCGACGATCACCTCTTCCGCCTGCGTCGCCTTCCCCTTGCGGATCACCTCGCCGTAGAGGTCGTGGGCGATCGAGGAGGCCCCGGCGAGGGTGAGTCCGCCGGCCACTCCGAGCAGCGTGACGAAGGCCAGGCTGGACAGGAGCGCGGTGAGGATGGGGCCGCCGAGCTCGTACCCGAGCAGAAGCACCGCGGCGTCGCCCTTGGGGTCGACGCCCGCGATCTCCCCCCGGCCCACGATCGCCGTGGCGCCCAGGCCCAGCACGCCCGCCATCAGACACACGAAGCCGATCAGGCCCACGGCCCATACGACCGAGCCGCGCAGCACCCGCGTGGTGCGCGGGGCGAGCAGCCGCATCATGATGTGCGGCAGTGCGGCAAGACCGAGCACGATGGCCAGTTGCAGGCTGAAGAAGTCCAGCTTGTTGGTGGTGGTCCCGCCGTATCGCAGTCCGGGGCCGAGGAAGCGGTCGCCCAGGTCGCTGTTGCCGGCGGCGGTCGACAGCAGCTTGTCGATGTTCCAGCTGAAGTGGTGGAGCACCAGGATGGCGGTGACGCCCACGCCGACGACCAGCATCACGGCCTTGACCACCTGGATGACCGTGGCGCCCGGCATACCGCCGATCGCCGCGTACACGACGACCATGGAGCCGATGACCACCACGCACATGGTGCGGACCGTCCCGCTCGGGGTGCCGATGAACTGCGCCAACAGGGCGATGCTGCCCACCAGTTGGGCGACCAGGTACAGCAGGCAGACGACCAGGGTGCACAGGACGAGCGCCAGCCGGACCGATCGCTGTCCCTGCGACAGCCGCAGCGCCAGGTTGTCGCCCAGCGTGAACTTGCCGGAGTTGCGCAGCGGTTCCGCGATCATGAACAGCGCCATCATCCAGGCGACCACCGTGCCGCCCAGATAGAGCAGACCGTCGTAGCCGGTCAGCGCGACGATGCCGGTACTGCCCAGCAGCGTCGCGGCCGACAGGTAGTCACCGCACATGGCGAGCCCGTTGCGCAACGGCGACATGTCCCGGTTGCCGAGGTAGAACTCGCTGATCTCGTCCCGCTGCGGGGCCGTCAGCAGCACCGTGAACAGGGTGACCACGGCGACGGACATGAACAGGACGAGCGTCAGCTTCTGAGTGGTCTCGTCGGTGACACCCGCCGCGTGCTGCACCAGTTGACCGGCCGCCTGCGTCACCACGTGCGGGACCGCCTTCCCGAGGAGGCGATGTGCCGCGCCTGGGCCCGCAGGCGATGGGTGACGGGGTCGATCCGCCGTTGCATGTGCCGGACGTAGAGCCAGATCGTCACGCCCATGAGGACGAACTGGCCGAGGCCCAGCGTCAGCCCGATCGTCAGATGCCCGATCAGCGACTGGTTCATCAGGCCGGCGGCGAAACTCGACATCAGGACATATGTGAGGAATCCGCCCACCGAGACAAGCGTCGCCGCTATGCCGAAGGAGCGGTATGCGCTGCGCATGGAATGGAATTCAGGAGAGTTGTGTATCGACTGCGGGTTTGTCGGCTCAACGCCTGGTGGGGGAGGTGGGTAAAAACTGTCATTTGGCGGTGAGTGTAGGGACATAATGCACCTTCTTTGCTGCTTTATGCCGGGCGCGCGACTGTCCTGAGCTGCGGAAACATAGCGTGGGGGTCACTGTGGGGGGATGTGTTGATCACGGACTGTGAGAGTGGGGAGACTGGAGTATTGCAGCGTGCTCCTTGAGCCATCAACAGGGTCGGCCAAATAGAAATCACCGGCTCCGGACGCCCGGTGAAAGTTCTTGCCGCCTGTTTCACGACTCTTGCTGTAAACCTTGCGTCGGCGATACGGTCGCGCCGGGGTCGGACCCGAATGAGCCGCACGCGCAAGGAGTTCACGCCTGTGATACCGAGATGGCCGGCGCCCCGGACGCGCCGCACCGCGCACACTCGAAGGGTCGCCGCGGTCACCGTTGCCGCGCTGGCCGCAGCGCTCGTCCAGCCCCTCGCCGCCCGTGCTGACACCCCGCCTGAGCCGCCGTCGGACGCGGCGCTGGCGAAATCCGCGGCCCGCCACGACCTCACCCGCGAGCAGTTCTACTTCGTCCTGCCGGACCGCTTCGCCAACGGCGACACCGGCAACGACAAGGGCGGGCTGACCGGTTCGCGGCTCTCCACCGGCTACGACCCCACCGACAAGGGCTTCTACCAGGGCGGCGACCTCAAGGGCCTGACGAAGAAGCTCGACTACATCAAGGGCCTGGGCACCACCTCCCTCTGGATGGCCCCGATCTTCAAGAACCGGCCCGTCCAGGGCACCGGCACCAACGCCTCGGCCGGCTACCACGGTTACTGGATCACGGACTTCACCCAGGTCGACCCGCACTTCGGCACCAACAAGGACCTGGAGACCCTCATCTCCAAGGCCCACGCCAAGGGCATGAAGGTCTTCTTCGACGTCATCACCAACCACACCGCGGACGTCGTCGACTACGAGGAGAAGTCCTACGACTACCTCTCCAAGGGCGCCTTCCCGTACCTGACGAAGAACGGCGAACCCTTCGACGACGCGGACTACGCGGACGGCACGAAGGGCTTCCCGGCCGTCGACGAGGACTCCTTCCCCCGCACCCCCCAGGCCACGAAGAACACCAAGGTCCCTTCGTGGCTCAACGACCCGACGATGTACCACAACCGCGGTGACTCCACCTTCGCCGGCGAGAGTTCGACCCACGGTGACTTCTCCGGCCTCGACGACCTGTGGACCGAGCGTCCGGAGGTCGTCAGCGGCATGGAGAAGATCTACCAGCGCTGGGTCAGGGACTTCGACATCGACGGCTTCCGCATCGACACCGTGAAGCACGTCAACACGGAGTTCTGGACCCAGTGGGCCACGGCTCTCGACGCGTACGCGAAGAAGCAGGGCCGCGACGACTTCTTCATGTTCGGCGAGGTCTACTCGGCCGACACCGACATCACGTCGCCGTACGTCACCCAGGGCCGCCTCGACTCCACGCTCGACTTCCCCTTCCAGGAAGCGGCCCGCCAGTACGCCTCCCAGGGCGGCAGCGCGCAGCAGCTGGCTTCCGTCTTCGGCGACGACTACAAGTACACGACCGACAAGGCCAATGCGTACGAGCAGGTCACCTTCCTCGGCAACCACGACATGGGCCGCATCGGGTACTTCCTGAACCAGGACAACCCGAAGGCCACCGACGCCGAACTGCTCGCCAAGGACAGGCTCGCCAACGAGCTGATGTTCCTCAGCCGCGGCAACCCGGTCGTCTACTACGGCGACGAACAGGGCTTCACCGGCTCCGGCGGCGACAAGGACGCCCGCCAGTCGATGTTCGCGTCCACCACCGCCGACTACCTCGACGACGACCAGCTCGGCACCGACCGCACGCACGGGAGCGACGCCTACGACCCGAGAGCACCGCTCTACCGGCAGATCAGCGCTCTCGCCAAGCTCCGCAAGGCCAACCCGGCCCTCACGGACGGCGTCCAGACCGAGCGGTACGCGGCCGACGGCGCCGGGATCTACGCCATTTCCCGTACGGACACCAAGACCGGCACCGAGTACGTCGTCGCCTTCAACAACGCCGACGCGGCGAAGACGGCGACCTTCGCGACCGGTTCGGCCGGGATGACGTACAAGGGGATCCACGGCAGCGACTCCTCCCTGACCAGCGACGCCGACAAGAAGCTCACCGTCACCGTCCCCGCCGGTTCCGCCGTCGTCCTCAAGGCGGCCGGCCCCCTGGCCAAGCCCGCCTCGAAGCCGGTCATCACCCTGGACGCCCCGGCCACCGGCGCGACCGGCACGGTCGAGATCGGCGCCGGCGTCGACGGCGGACAGCTCAACCGTGTCGTCTTCGCCGCCCAGGTCGGCAACGGCAAGTGGCAGACGCTCGGCTCCGCCGACCACGCCCCGTACAAGGTCACCCAGACCATCGGCAAGGACGTACCGGCCGGAACCGCCTTGCGCTACAAGGCGGTTGTGATCGACTCGGCGGGCCGCACCGCGAGCGCCACAGCGGCCTCCACCACCGGCACCCCGCCCGCTCCCGAGACCCCCACCGCCTCCTCCCGCGACTACGCGATCGTCCACTACAAGCGCACCGACGGCGACTACGCGAACTGGGGCCTGTACGCCTGGGGCGACCTCGCCGACGGTGAGTCGACGACCTGGCCGGACAGCCATCCCTTCATCGGCCGGGACGCGTACGGCGCCTTCGCCTACGTCAAGCTGAAGCCGGGCGCCTCCGGTGTCGGCTTCCTGGTGATCGACAAGGACGGCAACAAGGACGTCTCCGCCGACCGGACCATCGACGTCACCAAGACCGGCGAGATCTGGATCGAGCAGGGCAAGGAGGCCGTACAGACCGAGCGGCCCGAGTACCCGGCGCAGGACAAGACCAAGGCCGTCCTGCACTACCACCGCGCCGACGGGAACTACGACGGCTGGGGCCTGCACACCTGGACGGGTGCCGCGAACCCCACCGACTGGTCGAACCCCCTGAAGCCGGTGAAGACTGATTCCTATGGCGCGGTCTTCGAGGTGCCGCTCACCGAGGGTGCCACCAGTCTCAGCTACATCATCCACAAGGGCGACGAGAAGGACCTCGCCGCCGACCAGTCGCTGGACCTCAGGGCGAACGGCCATGAGGTGTGGCTGTTGAACGGCCAGGAGAAGTACCTGCTCCCGCAGCCGGCCGGCTCCGCCGCCGCGCTCGACCTGACCACCTCCAAGGCGGTCTGGATCGACCGGAACACGGTCGCCTGGAACGGCTCCGAGGCTGCTGCCTCCACCCAGCTGCTGTACTCCCGCACCGGCGCGATCACCGTCGAGGACGGCGCCCTGACCGGCGACGACCAGCGCTGGCTCCGACTGGCCAAGTCCACCCTCACCGACGCCCAGAAGGCCAAGTTCCGGCACCTCAAGGACTACACCGCCTGGTCCGTCGACCCCCGCGACCGCGACCGGGTGCGCGAGGCCCTGCGCGGCCAGCTCGTCGCCTCCCAGCGGGCCGCGAACGGGGCTGTCCTGGCGGCGACCGGCGTCCAGATCGCCGGCGTCCTCGACGATCTCTACTCCGGCGCCACGACGGCCGACCTCGGCCCGACCTTCGACAAGGGCCGTCCCACGCTGGCCGTCTGGGCGCCGACCGCGCAGTCGGTCGCCCTCGAACTGGACGGCTCGCTCCACCGGATGCACCGCGACGACACGACCGGCGTGTGGTCCGTCACCGGCCCCAAGTCCTGGCACAACAAGCCCTATCGGTACGTCGTGAAGGTCTGGGCGCCCAGCGTCCGGAAGGTCGTCACCAACAAGGTCACCGACCCCTACTCACTCGCCCTCACCGCCGACTCCGAGCGCAGCCTCGTCGTCGACCTCGCCGACAAGTCCCTCGCCCCCGGCGGCTGGACGTCACTGAAGAAGCCGAAGGCCGTGCCGCTCAAGGACGCCCAGATCCAGGAGTTGCACATCCGCGACTTCTCGGTGGAGGACAGGACGGCCGGGCATCCCGGCACGTACCTCGCCTTCACCGACAAGGCGAGCGACGGCTCCCGGCACCTCAAGCGGCTGGCCGGGTCCGGGACGTCGTACGTCCATCTGTTGCCCGCCTTCGACATCGCCACCATCCCGGAGAAGCGATCCGACCAGGCGAGAACCGACTGCGACCTCGCCTCCTACCCGGCCGACTCCGACGAACAGCAGGAGTGCGTCGGGAAGATCGCCGCGAAGGACGCCTACAACTGGGGCTACGACCCCTTCCACTACACGGTCCCCGAGGGCTCGTACGCCACCGACCCGGACGGCACCGGCCGTACGGTCGAGTTCCGCAAGATGGTCAAGGCGCTGAACGAGGACGGCCTGCGGGTCGTCATGGACGTCGTCTACAACCACACGGCGGCGAGCGGCCAGGCGGGGACGAGCGTCCTCGACCGGATCGTGCCCGGCTACTACCAGCGGCTCCTCGCGGACGGCTCGGTCGCCAACAGCACCTGCTGCGCCAACACGGCCACCGAGAACGCGATGATGGGCAAGCTCGTCGTCGACTCGATCGTCACCTGGGCCAAGGAGTACAAGGTCGACGGCTTCCGCTTCGACCTGATGGGCCACCACCCGAAGGCCAACATCCTGGCGGTCCGCAAGGCTCTCGACGCGCTGACCCTCGCCAAGGACGGCGTCGACGGCAAGAAGATCATCCTGTACGGCGAGGGCTGGAACTTCGGCGAGGTCGCCGACGACGCGCGCTTCACGCAGGCCACGCAGCAGAACATGGCGGGGACCGGCATCGCGACCTTCTCCGACCGGGCGCGGGACGCCGTACGCGGCGGCGGGCCCTTCGACGAGGACCCCGGCGTCCAGGGCTTCGCGTCCGGGCTGTACACCGACCCCAACACCTCCCAGAGCAACGGGAGTACGCAGGAGCAGAAGGCCCGTCTGCTGCACTACCAGGACCTGATCAAGGTGGGGCTCAGCGGAAACCTCGCCCGGTACACCTTCACCGACACCAGCGGCACGGAGGTCACCGGCGCCGACGTCGACTACAACGGCTCGCCCGCCGGCTACGCGGACGCGCCCGGTGACGCCCTCGCCTACGCGGACGCGCACGACAACGAGTCCCTGTTCGACGCGCTGGCCTTCAAGCTGCCCGCCACGACCAGTGCGGCCGACCGGGCCCGGATGCAGGTCCTCGCCATGGCCACGGCCACCCTCTCGCAGGGCCCGGCGCTCTCCCAGGCGGGCACCGACCTGCTGCGCTCCAAGTCCCTGGACCGCAACTCGTACGACAGCGGCGACTGGTTCAACGCCGTCCACTGGAACTGCGCGGACGGCAACGGCTTCGGGCGCGGGCTGCCGATGGCGGCCGACAACGAGTCCAAGTGGCCGTACGCCAAACCCCTGTTGGGCACGGTGGAGGTCGGCTGCGAGCAGATCGAGGGGGCGTCGACGGCGTACCGCGATCTGCTGAAGATCCGTACGACCGAGAAGGCCTTCTCCCTCGACACCGCCGGCCAGGTGCAGTCGGCGCTCTCCTTCCCGCTGTCGGGGAAGGACGAGACGCCCGGCGTGATCACCATGGTGCTCGGTGATCTGGTCGTCGTGTTCAACGCGACGCCCGAGGAGCAGGAGCAGCGGATCGAGGCGGCGGCCGGGACCGGCTACCGGCTGCATCCGGTGCAGGCGACGGGGGGAGACCCTATCGCCAAGTCGGCCTCCTTCGAGCAGGTATCGGGCACCTTCGCCGTTCCGGAGCGGACCGTAGCCGTATTTACCCGGACTTCCTGATAAGGGCATTACCTTGGTGGGGCAGACCGTGCATCCTGGTCTGCCCCACCGGTGCTGTCCCAAGGGCTGACACATGGACGTCAACGGCAAGCGAACCGACACCACCGTGCTGGTCGTCGACGACGTGGCGGCCAGCCGGTACGCCATGGGCGCCATGCTGCGCCGCGCCGGTCACCAGGTCGTCTCGGTCGCCACCGGCCACGCGGCGCTCGTCGAACTGGACGTACGGCGGCGCAAGGGGATACTGCCCGATGTCGCCCTGATCGACGTGGACCTGCCGGACATGAGCGGCTTCGAACTGTGCCGCCGGATCAAGGACAGGCCGCACATGGCCGGCCTGCCCGTGGTGCACTTCTCGGCCACCGCCGGCTCCATGGAGGACCGCTGCCGGAGCCTCGAGGTGGGCGGGGAAGCGTATGTGACGGTGCCCGCCGAGCCCGAGGAGATCGACGCGGTGATCCGGGCCGCGGTGCGCGCGGCGCGGCTGCGGGCCGGCGACCAGGCGCAGGCCAGGCGGCTGATGATGCTGTCGGAGACGATCGTCACCATCCAGGCGGCCCGCTCCCTTCAGGAACTCGCCGACGCCGCCGCCGACGGCACCGCACGGTTCACCGGCTCGCCCGCCGCCGTCTTCGTCCTCGGCCCGGACGACGAGCTGTACCGCGCCACCTCCCGGGACCGCACCTCCCTCGCACTGCCGGACGAGGGCGCCCACCGGACCGTGGCCGCACTGCTGCGGCGGCTCACCCGGGGACAGGACGGCGTACGGATCACCACCGTCCCCGCGCCGCTGTGGCCCGCCGGGTTCTTCCGGCCCGGCGTGCAGCACGACGCCCGGCTGGCGCTGAACCGCACCCAGGACGGCAAGGCCGCGGTCTGCCTGGCCATGCCCACCCGCGGGATGAACAGGGTGAACCCGGCCGACGAGACCCTGGTGGCCCGGCTCGCCCAGGCCACCGCGCTCGCCGCCGAGCCGCTGCTGATGTACCAGGTCGAGCGGCATGTCGCCCTCACCCTCCAGCACAGCTTCCTGCCCCAGCCGCACCGGCTGCCCAAGCTGCCGGGCATCGACGTCGAGGTCCGCTATGTGCCCGCGTCCCGGCAGACCGAGATCGGCGGCGACTTCTACGCCGCACTGAGCACCGCGGACGGCATGCTGGCCGCCGTCGGCGATGTCGTCGGGCACTCGCTGGACGCGGCCACGGTCATGGTCGAGATCCGGCACGCGCTGCGCGCCTACTGCGTCGAGGAGAGCGACCCGGCCGTGCTCGCCGAGCGCCTCGACCGGATGCTCCAGCACTACCACCCCGAGGTCACGGCCACGGTCTGCCTGGTCCTGATCGACCCGGGCACCGGGCGCACCCGGATCGCCAACGCGGGCCACATCCCGCCGCTGATCATCCGGGACAACGACAGCGCCGACTACGCCAAGGCGTCCGGCCCGCTGCTCGGCGTGGGGCTGCACCACCAGCCCCCGACCGAGCTGATCCTCGACCCCGAGGACCGGCTCCTCATGGTCACCGACGGCCTGATCGAGACCCGGGGGATCGACCTGGAGACCTCGATGGA
Organism: Streptomyces sp. NBC_00457; assembly: GCF_036014015.1. NCBI lineage: Bacteria > Bacillati > Actinomycetota > Actinomycetes > Kitasatosporales > Streptomycetaceae > Streptomyces > Streptomyces sp. NBC_00457. The sequence goes on from NZ_CP107905.1 coordinate 7,746,017, forward strand.
ACAGCTCCGCGCGGCCGCCGCGGGTGCCCCGCCCGGCCTGGACGCCCTGTGCGACACCCTCCTGGCCTGCTTCGGTCACGACCACGAGGACGACATCGCCATGCTGGCGCTGCGGCTAGGGTGAGCCCTGCCGACCCAGAACAGGAGTGCCCATGCCGCAGATCACCGTCGACTACTCGGAGCAGCTCGCGGACGACTTCGACCGCCCCGGTTTCGCTCAGGCGCTGCATACGGCCGTGGTCGAGATCGCGGAGGCCAAGCCTGCGGCGTGCAAGACGCGGTTCCGTCGTACGGAGGACACGACGGTCGGTGCGGACGCCGAGGGGCACGCGGTCGTCCATGTCGCCCTCGGTCTGCTCGCCGGGCGCACGGATGAGACGAAGGCTCAACTCACCGAAGCGGTACTGGAGTTGGTGAAGCGGTATGTGAAGCCTGCGGAGGGTTTGGTGCTGCATGCCTCCGCGGAGGTGCGTGACCTCGACCCGTCGTACCGGAAGTTCGAGAGTTAGGCGCTCTGGGGGTGCCGCGATGGGTCGTCTGCTGACTGCGGCGCCGTCGTGGCTGGTCGCGCAGTTCCCCGCGCCCCTAAAGGGGCGCTTATCAGGACGCCAGTTCGATCAGGCGGGCGATCAGGTCGTTGAAAGGGCCTTCCGGTGGTTCGTCCTTGAGCATGTGGCGCAGGAGCATGCTCATCTCGTCGTCGTAGGCGGCGCTCACGGCGGCCAGGGCGGCGAAGTCGTGGACGAGTTGGGCTTCCAGCTCGGCCCGCGGGATGCGGCGGCCGTCCAGCCAGATCAAGGCCGTCGCCTCGGCGAGCGAGATCCAGGACCGGATGACCAGTTCCAGTCGCGCGGGCGGATCCTCTACGCGTAGATGCGAAAGGATTTGGACATACGCGGCCTGCCGTACGGAGTCGATGAGCGCGTTCGTCGTCGATGAGCCGACCGCCGGGCCGCCGCGCATCAACGCCGAGAAACCGGGCCCGTGGTCCTCCACGAAGTCGAAGAACCGGCGCATCACCCGCAGCAGCCGGTCCCCCAGCGGACCCTCCCGCGGTTCCACGAACCGGCCCGCCAGTTCGTCCGACGCCCGCCTCAACGCGGCCTCGTACAGGCTGAGTTTGCCGGGGAAGTAGTGGTAGACCAGCGGCCGTGAGATGCCCGCGGCCGACGCGATCTCGTCGATGGACACCTCGTCGGGCGAGCGGCTGCTGAAGAGTTCGAGAGCGACCCCGATCAGCTGCTGCCGCCGCTCCTCGACGCCCATTCTGCGACGTACCCCGGTACTCATGCGAACACCTTACCGATCGGATCCGGCCCCGAACGGACCGGACCGAACGCCGTGTTCACATGAACCCGTCACATCTCCAGCACCAGCCGATCACTTCTGATGGTCAAGTGCCGTTCGCAGCAATGGAGTTAGATCGCGTACTCAGTGCAGGCCGTCGATCGTCCGTCCGTCGCGCAGTGTTCCCTTCAGCGTGGCCTGAGCCCCCTGCTTCGCCTCCGCCGCCAGCAGATAGCCCTTCGTGGAACCGCTCACCCCGCCGGACACAGTGATGGAAGCGGTGTCCCTGCTGCCCGCGGCCAGCAGATACCAGGCCCCCGCCTTCGACCGCCACAGCACCCCGGCCAGCACGTGGGGGCCGCGGGGACCGCACGCCGGAGAGTTCTCGGCCTTCGTCGCCACCGCCCCGTACCTTCCGCCCGGGGTGTGGAACTGCGCCAGCACCCGGGCCCCGCCGCCCCGCCACGTCTCGGCCCGCGTACACACCCACGCGGCCGAGCCGTTCGCTTCCGGCAGCGACTGCCGTGCGTACTCCCAGGCGTTCACCGACCGCACCCCCTGCGACCGCACCGCCTGCAGTGAGCACGCCATCGGCGCCCAGGTGCGCAGCGCCTGCGCGCCGGACGCCTCCTTCGTGTACCCGGGCTTGCCGGTGGTCAAATGGGCCGGGACCAGTTCGCCGAGGTCGGTCATCAGCCGGGTGCCCGAACCGTCCGTCACCTGCAGCACGTTCCAGGACGTGCACGCGCCGTTCTGGCCACCCGGGCTCGCCAGCGGGGCGGTCATACCGTCGGTCAGGGCGAGGTTCATCGCGCCCGAGCGCGGCTGCATCAGGTCCCGCTCGGCCGCCTCGGTCACCCAAGGAGCCGTCAGATAACGGACGTTGCCGTCGGTCCGTGCGAGCACCACCGCGCCTGCCTCCGCGCGGGTCGCGCCGTCGGCCCGCCCGAAGTCGAGGGCGGCGCCGCTCGTGCCGTCCTTGGGTTCGGCGTAGCGGACGACGCGCAGACCGTCGTAGAGGAGCACCACGTGCGCGGTGTCGACGGTTCCGGCGTAGAGGAGCTGGGGTGGTCCGGCGGGGCCGCCTGTCGGGGTGGCGGGGGTGGCCGAGACGCGGACGGACTCGCCGGGGCGGGCCCAGACGGCGAGGGCGCGGCGCAGGAGCGCGCGGTCGTCGGTACGGTCGCCGCGCGCGGGCCAGACGGAGAAGTCGGTACGCGCCGAGGACTGCCAGGCCGCCGGGGCGACCTTCGTCAGCTTGGCCGGGTCGAGTGCGGCCTGCGCGGACGGGTTCCGCGCGTACGCGGGTGCGGCGGCGCCGTCGGGGCCCCAGCCGTCATTGGGCAGCCCGAGCAGCGCCCCGCACACGGCGAGCGCCGCGGCGGCGACGAGCGCGGCCTTGCCGTGCTGCCTGCGCCGCATCAGATCGGTGGGCCGCGCCTGGAGCGAGCAGGGGTCGAACTCGGGGGAGTCGAGCAGCGCGTTCTGCGCCGGTACCCGTTCATTGGCGCTCCGCCTCCGGGGCGCCGCAGCCGATGCCGAGGTGGTGACCGTGCTCGACCCTTCGGGCCTCCGCGCTCCCCCACGCTCGAATACGCTCGCGCGGGAGGTACCCCCATCCACCTCGGCATCGTCGCGCCCCTCCGGCTCCGCGCAGCGGTCCGCTTCGGCCAGCGCCGCGTCCGGGTCGGTGACGCCGGCCGCGGTCAGCACCTTGTGTACGTCGCCGTCCGCGAGCCGCTCCAGGCCGCGCAGTACGTACGCGGCGCGGGCCGGGGCGGACAGGGCGGACAGCCGCTGGTCCAGGGCGAGTTCGTCGGCGCCGCCCGAGCGGGGGAACAGGCGCAGGCCCCATACCTGGGGGAGCAGCGGGGGCAGCTGGGAGCGCTTGGGCCACGCCCTGAAGGTGAGCGGCAGGCCCGCCTCCAGCGCCGTGCGCAGCACCTGGAGGCGGACGAAGGAGTAGCCCGGGTCGCCGTCCCGTCCCGTCGACTGGGCCGGGATCACGGACGCCGAGGCGCGGCGACGGGGCAGGGCGCGCTGGGTCAGGGCGTGGGCGGTCAGGACGCGCCGGTTGCGGCCGAGGCTCGGCGGCAGCACGAGGTAAGCGAGGCGGACCAGCCGCGGATAGTGCTCGACGAGCGCGGCCTCGGCCTGCTCGACATCGACGACGGGGGTGGGGCGCGTGGCGACATCCTGTGACTGCACGTTCAGCAAAACGAGCGAATCGACACCTGGTTACACGCCGGGCCTCCGCTGGGGGTGCGATTCGTCTGCGGGCCGTCGTGGCTGGTCGCGCAGTTCCCCGCGCCCCTCAGGGGCGCGGGGAACTGCGCGACCAACCCCCACCGGCCCGCAGACGAATCACCGCCCCCTAGCGGAGCGCCGCCGCATAGTTCGCCATCGATCGCTGGTACCGCGGCAGATGCGCCGCCAGCGCACCGAGCACCAGGGACAGGCCCTCTCGATCCCGCCCGAGGCTGGACAGGCACAGGGCGAGAGTCGCTCGTACGGCGTCGTCCAGTTCGTCGGACGGGGCGTCCAGTTCCGGTGTCAGCAGCTTGACGCCCTCCTCCGCCTGGCCGATGTTCCGCAGGGAGCTGGAGAGCTGGATCTTCGCGCGACGGGCGTTGTAGCCGGTGAGCCCGAGGGCCAGCGCCTCCCGGTACAGCGGCACCGCCTTGTCCGAGTGGCCGGTGGAGTCGAAGGCGCAGGCCCGCTCGAAGGGGCCCAGCGGGCTGCCGGAGGGAAGCTCGGCGACGAGCGTGTCGATCACGGACCGGAAATCCGCGGCCCGGTCCTCGGGGTAGTCGTCGAAAGTGGCCCACGCCGCGGCCACACGCTCTTCCCAGTCCTCGGTCATCGGCATACCTTCGCACAGGTGTGTCCGGTGTGACACCGGCAATTTTGAGTGCTTCGCACGCGGGAGCCGTATCCGACTTCGGCATGTGCCCTACCTATGCCCGTACCGGAGGAACAGATGAGGTTGACCCGACCGATGCTCGCGCTCGTCGGCGCGGCGGCGGCACTGGCGCTGACGGGCTGCGGCTCCGGCGACGACCAGGCGGCCGTACCGGAGACGGCGACCGGGAGCCTGGAGCAACTGGCCGCCGAGGCGAAGTGCAAGCCGGACCTGCAGACCGACGCCGATGAGCTCCGCCAGGCCATCTGCAAGACCGGCAAGGAGAAGTACGTCCTCGCCACCTTCGCCACCGACCGCGGCCAGCGTGAGTGGCTGAACGGGGCGAAGGACTACGGCGGCTACTACCTCGTCGGCCGCAAGTGGGTCGCCGTGGGCCAGGAGAAGACGGTCACGACGCTGCAGAGCAAGCTCGGCGGGACCATGGAGGAGGGCTCCGAGCACATGAACCCCGGTGGCAGTCACAACAGCGGCAGTCACTGACCGCACGGGTTTCGGGGCAAGCGAAAGCCGGCGGTGGGAAATCCCACCGCCGGCTTTCTAGTGTGCTACCGGGTTGCTATTGGCAATCCTGGCCACTGTTGATGCACTCGACCATCTGGTTCATCGTCTCCTCGTCGAAGAAGTTGATGAAGTCGTTGTGGTCGGTGATCGGCTTGTGCAGCTCGGTCGGGAAGCCGTCCACCGCGAACGGGTTCACGACCTGTCCGTTCTCGATCTGCGGCGCCGGAACGTCGTAGACCAGACGGGCCTGCAGCTGGGGGATGGCCTGGAAGCCGTTGGCGCAGCTGCCGTCCTCCTGGACGAAGTCCACGTGGTCACGGTGGTTGGCGCTGTCGATGTTCTGGCCGTCCCAGCAGCTCTGGAAGTTGGACGTCCGCACCACGGAGCTGCCCTCGGGGCAGATCGGGTACTTGTCCGTCAACTGCCGGTCCTCGAAGCCGGTGCAGCTCCAGTTCGTGTTGGCGTTGGCGAGGCCGTTGGAGAACGCCTTGGCGTCACCGGTGATGATGCGCAGGGCCTGCGGCATCGCGACGACATCGCTCGTCTTGTTGCCGACGAACTTCAGCTCAGCCTGGACCGCTTCCTGGATCGGGCCGATGTTGCCTTCCGCGCCGCCACCCAGGTCGTTCGCGTCGAACTCGTCCTCACCGTTCTGCAGGCGCAGCACCGGCCAGTAGTACGACGACTTGTCGCCCTGGTTCTCGCAGCTGGTGTCGGCCTGGAGGAACTGCTCGTCGCTGGTGAAGGCGTTGTTGTCCTGGTTGCCGACGTAGTCGTGCGTGTGCTGCGCACCGTTGTCGACACCCGGAGCGACGATCACGTTGTCCGAGTTGTGGTTGTCGTTCCCGTTGGTGCCACAGCTCGTGGTGAAGGTGCCGGTCGAACCGGAATCCCCGTTGGCGGGGAGCCCGTTTCCATTGACACCCTGCGCGCCGCCGGTCGGCTGGACGGTGGTGATGTCCACGAAGTCGTCCGCCACCGGGCCGCCCTGCTGGCCCTGGTCCTGACCGTCACCCTGGTCCTGGCCCTGGTCCTGGCCATCGCCCTGGTCCTGGCCCTGATCCTGACCGTCACCCTGGTCCTGGCCCTGGTCCTGGCCATCGCCCTGGTCCTGGCCCTGGTCTCCACCGTTGTTGATCTGGTCGGCCGGCACACCCTGGCACTCGGCCAGCTGGTCGGCCCCCTGCGGAGGCTGACCGCCCGCGTTCCGGATGTTGATGTTCATCCGGTCGATGGTGGCCGCCCGCTTGGACTTCAGCGGGCCGAGGATCGCGTTGTTGACGTAGCTCGCGTCCCCCGCCTGGGCCTGGCGCGTCTCCGCAAGACGCGTGTAGGCATCTGTGACCTGCCTGTCCAGCAGCGCCAGCTCCTTGGCGACGCCGGGGCGTGCACCTTCGGGCACGTCGTTCAGCTGCTGACCGACGTCAGGGCAGTTGATCGTCGCGACTTGGGCGCCGGCCGACCTGGTCTGGTTTCCGTATGAATTCTCCTCATGCGCCGAGGCATAGAAGTTGGCCCAGATCAGCCCGCCCCCACCGAGCGCTAGGGCCGCCGATGCGGCTATGGCCTTGGTGGCCAGCGGCGTACGGCGTTTTCGTGTGTTGCGTCCCATGGAACTCCTCTGACTTCCTTGCGGGGCAGCGAGACGCCCGACAGGAGTGAAGCGGCTCCCATCCATACGCAGGAGGTCCCAGGAGTGTTCAGCCGTCTCAGAAATTGGTGAGAGACTGAAGCAGACAATTCGCCCTCAACTCCCCCACACAGCACGAGAGTTGTGATCGCCCAGGATCAGTGTCCGTGGTCCAGATAGGCGAGAACCGCCAGGACACGGCGGTTGTCGTCGTCCGAAACCTCGAGCCCCAGCTTCGCGAAGATATTTGAGGTGTGTTTGGCGATCGCCCGCTCGGTCACCACGAGCTGCGCCGCGATCGCCGCGTTCGAGCGGCCCTGCGCCATCAGCTCCAGCACCTCCCGCTCCCGGGCGGTCAGCCGCCCCAGCGGCCGGCCGTCGGCCTCCCGCCGCGACAGCAGCTGCTGGATCACCTGCGGGTCCATCGCCGTACCGCCCGCCGCGACCCGACGTACGGCGTCCACGAACTGCTCCGCGTCGAACACCCGGTCCTTCAGCAGATACCCGACCGCGCCGCTGCCGTCGGCGAGCAGCTCACGCGCGTACAGCTGCTCCACGTGCTGGGAGAGCACCAGCACCGGCAGCCCGGGTCTGTCCCGGCGGGCCTGGAGCGCGCACTGCAGGCCCTCGTCGGTGTGGGTCGGCGGCAGGCGTACGTCGACGACGGCGACGTCCGGCTCCAGTTCGGCCAGCGCGCGGGTCAGCTCGGGGCCCGTCTCGACGGCGGCGGCGATCTCGAAGTCGTAGGCCTGCAACAGCCGGACGAGTCCGTCGCGCAGCAGGAACAGGTCTTCGGCTAGGACAACGCGCAAGGGATCTCCATGGTGACCATGGTGGGACCGCCCGCGGGGCTGCTGACGGCCAGGACGCCGTCGAATGTACCCAGTCGGCGCTCCACTCCGGCCAGACCCGAACCGGCGCCGATGACCGCGCCGCCCCTGCCGTCGTCGGTGACCGAGATCCGCAGCATGCCGTCGGTGTGGTGGAGGTCGACATAGATCCGGTCGGCGTCGGCGTGCTTGACCGCGTTGGTCAGCACCTCGCTGACCGCGAAGTAGGCCGCCGACTCGACGGGTTCGTCCGCCCGCCCGGGCAGCTCCACCGTCACCTCGGTGGGCACCGGCAGCCGCAGCGCCAGCGCCCTTACGGCGTCGCCCAGGCCGCGCTCGGCCAGCACCGGCGGATGGATGCCGCGGACCAGGTCGCGCAGTTCGGTGAGGGCCTCGACGGAGGACTGGCGGGCCCGCGCGAGGAGTTGCCTGGCCTGCTCCGGGTCCTTGTCGAGCAGCATCTCGATCGTCCCCAGGTCCATGCCCATGGCGACCAGCCGGGCCTGTGCCCCGTCGTGCAGATCGCGCTCGATACGGCGCAGTTCGGCGGCGGAGGTGTCGACGGCGTCCCGGCGGGTCTCGGTGAGAACCCGGACCCGCTCGGCGAGTTCGCCCTGCTTGGGGGCGAGGACGGCGCGGGTGAGCTGGAAGTGGGCCGTCAGCAGACGCGTGTTGAAGAAGTGGGCGAAGAAGAGGAGGACGAGGCCCAGTGCGGCCGCGCCGAGTGCGGAGGCCTGCCCGGTGACCTGCACGAAGCCGTACCAGTAGCCGTCGGGGAGCACCCGCCACAGCCCCGCCGCGATCGCGAACCCTTCCAGGGGGTAGAGGAGCAGCGCCGCCGGCAGCAGCGCGGTGACGTACCCCGCCGACATGTCGACATTCAGCCACAGCAGGTCCCGCCAGGTCGCCGGGTCCCGGAGCATCGTGAAGGTACGGGTCCACGGATTGGCGTCCTTCGGGAGCGGCCGGTATGCCGACGGGATCCGCACCCCGCACCACTCCGCCGCCAGAACCCGCCGCCAGTCCGCGAAGGCCCGCACTCCGGTGAGCACCCAGGGCGTGGTGACGAGGCCGACCCCGACCGGGATGAGCGCGATGGACACCACGGTCAGCACGTAGCAGAGGATCGCCCCCGGCAACACCACCAGCGAGAGCCCGAACCCCCGCACCGCTGCCAGCCCCATGCCCCGCGCCCCAGAGCGCACGGCACCATTCGTCGTGCTCGTGTCGATGTCCATGCCCGTCAGTCTGGCCGAGCGGACAGGGCCGGTCACTGGGGTAAGGGCCCGGACCGGGGGGTGGTGCCAGGTACACCTGCGGGGGCTACAGGTCGCGCAGGTGCACCTGCGGGGTTACGGGTCGCGAAGGCACACCTACGTGGCTACGGGCCGCCGAGGATCTTCGCCTCCACCTCCGGATCGAGGCCGACCGCAGGCCGGTCCGGGCGTTGAGGGGCTGTCCCGCCGACGCTGGTCAGCCAGGTCCAGGTGTCGGTGACCGTCTCGGCGACGGGGCGGCAGACCAGGCCCGTCGCGAGCGCACGGGACACGTCGGCGCCGTGCAGGGCGGCGTGCAGGTCGCTGTCCGGCGGCACCCACACCGGTAGTTGGGTCCACGGCTCGACGCCCGCGCCCAGAACGACGTCCGGGTCGGTCCAGCGCAGCTCGACCGCCGCTCCGGTCGCTCTCACGCACGCCTCGAGCAGCCCTGCAGTCGTCGTGTGACCCGGCGGGCCGATCAGGTTGTACGGCCCGCTCAGCTCCCGCTCCACCGCGCCGAGGATCCACTCGGCGAGATCGCGGACGTCGATGAACTGCAGCGGCAGATCCTCCGGACCGGGCGCCAGGACGGGGCCGCCCCGCGCGATCCGGGTCAGCCACCACGGCAGCCGCCCGATGTTCTCGTACGGCCCGAGGATCAGCCCGGACCGCACGAGCAGCGAGCGGTCCGCCCCGAACGCCGCCACGGCCGCCAGCTCGCCGCCCCGCTTGTCGCGGGCGTACTCGGTGGCCTCCGCGTCGGCCGAGGCGCCCTCGACCAGGGGCGCGTCCTCGGTGTACCCGGCGGTGGGCGGCCAGGCGTACACCGAGCAGCTCGACACGTACACATACCGCCCGGCGCGGCCCCGCAGCAGCCGCGCCGAGTCCCGTACGGCACGTGGCGCCGACGACCAGGTGTCGACGACGGCGTCCCACTCGCCCTCCGCGAAGCGCGCCGCTGGAGCTGCCGCGCCATGCAGTCGGTCGCCCGCGGCACCGTCGTGGCTGGTCGCGCCCCGCGGCGGAGCCGCTGATAGACACAGCCCCGCGCCCCTTCGGGGCGCTGCCGAACCGCAGCCGACTTCGCCGGGCCCGCTCAGGGCGGCGAGCCCGTCGGACGCGGTGCGGTCGCCGTGCAGCGACCGCACACCGGGAGGCGGTGCGTGCCGGCCCCGGTGGAAGACCGTGACCTCCCAGCCCCGACCGAGCGCCGCCTCCACGACGGCCCGCCCCGCGAACTCCGTACCGCCCAGCACCAGAAGTCTCATGACCCCGACTCTGCCGGGCCGGTCCGCGGGACGGAACGGCAATCTGCCGTCAGCAGAGGATCAACGCCCGGTCGGCGGCACGTACTTGTACCCGACCCGCCGTACCGTCCGGATCGCCCCGCGGTGCTCGGCGCCCAGCTTGCGGCGCAGCCGGGCGATATGGACGTCGACCGTGCGGCCGTCGCCGACGTGTCCGTACCCCCAGACCGTGGTGACCAGCTGGTCACGGGTGTGCACCCGGTTCGGGCGGGCGACGAGGTGGGCGAGCAGCTCGAACTCCAGGTACGTGAGGTCGAGTTCGCGTCCGTCCACCTGGGCCGTGCGCTGGTCGGTGTCGACCCGGACGAGCGGATCGCCGCCGGGCTCCTGCGGCAGCGGCGGCTGCCGGTCGGCCGGGACGAGCACCAGGTAGCCGATCATGGGCGGCTGTCCCGGCAGGGTGGGCAGGGAGTGCTGGGGAGCGGGCAGCCAGGTGGCGCCCGGTGGCAAGAGGTCCGCGACGTCGATCACCTCGTCCCGGTCCACGGCACGCAGATGATGCCGGGAACCGGTGGGGGAGTCGGGCGTGGCGGCGGAGGACAGAGAACGGGTGTTCGCCATGAGAGGTCAGCTCTTTCGCGCGAGAGGTCGTCGGAGGACGTACGTCATGCGCGCGGGCCGAAGGCCGGACGAGTGGTGCGGCTTTAGAGGGCCGGCGCGTTCATCGCGCGACAACACACCCGGTCGAAGTCGTGGTGCTGACGGGAAGGCCAGAAGGGCTCGAGGTCATGGCGACCCGTCGCGATGTGCTCCTGGAAGCCGACCATGGACTCATTGAAGCAGAGACGGGTGTACGACGCGAAGGGGCGCCCACCGCGACGGCGGGCGCCCCTTCCTGGAGCTCTATGGCGGGTGGATCAGATCTGGCCGGCCTTCTCCAGCGCGGAGCAGCAAGTGTCGACGATCAGGCGGGTCACGACGTACGGGTCGACGTTGGCGTTCGGGCGGCGGTCCTCGATGTAGCCCTTGCCGTCCTTCTCGACCTGCCACGGGATACGCACCGAGGCACCGCGGTTGGAGACGCCGTAGGAGTACTCGTCCCACGGGGCGGTCTCGTGCAGGCCGGTGAGGCGGTCGTCGATGCCGGCGCCGTAGTTCTTGACGTGGTCGAGCGGCTTGGAGCCCTCGCCGAGCGACTCGGCGGCGGTGATGATCGCCTCGTAGGTCTCGCGCATCGCCTTGGTGGAGAAGTTGGTGTGCGCGCCGGCGCCGTTCCAGTCGCCCTTGACCGGCTTCGGGTCGAGGGTGGCGGCGACGCCGAAGTCCTCGGCGGTGCGGTAGAGCAGCCAGCGGGCCACCCACAGGTGGTCGGAGACCTCGAGCGGGGAGACCGGGCCGACCTGGAACTCCCACTGGCCGGGCATGACCTCGGCGTTGATGCCGGAGATCGCGAGACCCGCCTTGAGGCAGTTGTCGAGGTGGGCCTCGACGACGTCACGGCCGAAGATCTCGTCGGCGCCGACACCGCAGTAGTAGCCGCCCTGCGGGGCCGGGAAGCCGCCCTTCGGGAAGCCGAGCGGGTAGCCGTCCTTGAAGAAGGTGTACTCCTGCTCGATGCCGAAGATCGGCTCCTGGGCGGCGAACTTCTCGGCGACCTCGACCAGCGCGGCGCGGGTGTTCGTGGCGTGCGGGGTGAAGTCGATGTTCAGGACCTCGCACATCACCAGGATGTCGTCGCCGCCGCGGATCGGGTCCGGGCAGGAGAAGACCGGCTTGAGCACACAGTCCGAGGCGTGGCCCTCGGCCTGGTTCGTGGAGGACCCGTCGAAGCCCCAGATCGGCAGCTCGGCACCCTTGGCGTCGTCGGCCATGATCTTGGTCTTCGAACGCAGCTTGGCCGTCGGCTCGGTGCCGTCGATCCAGATGTACTCAGCCTTGAAGCTCACGGGCCACATCCTTCGGGGTGGGTCTCTAGGCGCACTTGCGGGTGCTGCGGCGCTGCGGCACTGGGGCGCCGCTCCTGTTGCCCGCGAGCCTGTCAACAGGCGATTTCCCGATCATTGCTCGAATGTGAACCCCGTGTTACCTGGTCATGCTGTGGTACGACTCACGGTGTGAGGGCGATGGGCCGGGGAAACGCGCGGCCCGGACCCGTGTCGGCCCTGCCGCTCCTGGCCGGGAGCGACAGGGCCTGCGACACGTACGAGGTGGCGGGGTGGGACCGCCGCCTCACTGGTTGCGTATGCGGCTGGGCATCACCCCACTTTCTCGATCACGGCCCGGCGGATGAGGAACTTGCCGGGCTCGCGGACCTGCTCGAACGCCGCGTTGTTCAGCAGCGCACAGCTGCCGGAGACCGAAGTGACCTCCACCGTCGTGGACTTGTTGTTGTCCAGGTTGGTGACCTTCAGCTTCGTGCCCGCCGGGAACTGGTTGCTGGACGCGGCCGGGGCGCCGTTCTCGCCGGACAGGGTGACGGTGGAGCCGTTGCACACCTGCTCGCCGGCTGCGGCGGCGCCGCCACCGGCGTTGCCCGCGGGGGCGGTCGCGGTCTGCGAGGGCTGCGCGTTCTGCTGGTTGTTCTGCTGATTGTTCTGCGCCGGCTGTGTCGCCTGGGAGCCCTGAGCCGACTCCCCAACGACGCAACCGGACGCCTCCTGCTGCACCTTGATCTGCGCGATCACCGCTTCGCGGTTGGCGATCCGGGCCTCGGACTGCGCGTCCGGGCTGGCCTGCTGCCCCGCGATGAACCGCTCGTTGTTGCCGAGGGCGGTGGCGAGACCCTGGCAGACACTCGACTCGGCCGCGGTCTGCGCGGCGTTCGAGGTGCTCGCCATGACGAACGCCCCGCCTCCCGCCACGGCCGCGGCGCTCACCAGCAGGGCGAGCTTCTTCTGGGTGCTGAGAGTTCTCCTACGCGACATGCGCGCCTCCTGAAGGGGTGGGGGAGCGGACGTCGCTATGTACGAGATACCGAACGTTGTTACTCAGTGGTTACAGGAGTCAGCTGAAGTAACCTGCGTCACACCGGAGTTGGGGCGATCCGACGGCGAAGTCGGGCCTAGCGCGACAGGGCGTCCCGTACCGCCTCGTCCGTACGGGCCACGACCGCCGTGCCGTCGTCCGCGGTGATGATCGGCCGCTGGATCAGCTTGGGATGCTCGGCCAGTGCCGTGATCCAGCGGTCCCGTGAAGTCTCGTCCCGCGCCCACTCCTTGACGCCCAGCTCCTTGGCTGCGGCCTCCTGGGTGCGGGTGATGTCCCAGGGTTCCAGGCCGAGACGGGTGAGTACGGCCCTGATCTCGTCCTCGCTCGGTACGTCCTCCAGGTAGCGGCGGACGGTGTACTCCGCGCCCTCGGCGTCGAGCAGCTTCACAGCGCTGCGGCACTTCGAGCAGGCCGGGTTGATCCAGATCTCCATACGGCCCACGGTAGCTCCAGAGGCTTTTGTCACGGAGGTCCTCGGCGTCCGGGTGGACGTACCCGGGCAGGCACTGGACGCCCACGCCGCCTCCACCGTCAAGGAGGACGCCGAGCCGAGCTTCTGCTGGGCCCAGCACGCCGGTCACGGGCCGCGAGCGACTTCAGCGCCCACGAAGCGGTGCTGCACCTCCCGCATCACCGCACTGCCGGGCAGGCCGCTTCGGCCGCGCGGGGCCGGGCCGGCAGAGCCGTCGCCCCGACCTCTGTGTGGCTCGTGGGTCCCTCACGGGGAGAGTCCGGCCTGGGAGCAGGCGGGCCGGAGCTTCTGGGAGCAGATCTGCTTGATGGTGTACACGCCGTCCTTGACAAGTGTCTGCTTGATGTTGCCGACCGTCACCGTGCTCGGAGCGAGCAGAACGGACGGGATGTCCTGGGTGGTGGGGCTGTCGATCGTCGTCGTGGCGACTTCGCGGACGTCTTCGCCGCGACCCAGCGCGACGGCCATGGCGGCAGCTGCCGCGGCCTGCGTCCTGAACGGCTTGTACACCGTCATGTATTGCTCGCCCTCGATGATGCGCCGCACTGCCTCGAGGTCGGCGTCCTGGCCGGTGATGGGCGGAAGCTTCCTGACACCGGCGTTCTTGAGAGCCGAGATGACGCCCGCGGCTATGGCGTCGTTGGCCGCCAGGACGCCGCCGATGCGGTCCGGGCCCAGGGCGGCGATGGCAGCGGACATGTTGGCGTGGGCGTTGTCGGTGCTCCAGCCGCGGGTGTCGTACGACCTGCCGATCTTCACCTTGCCTTCGATGACGGACAGCGCACCCCTGCGGTACCACGCCGCGTTGGGACTGGACGGGTCCCCATTCACCATGACGACGGTCTTCCCCGTCGCCTTCTCGCCCATGACCTTCAGGAGCGCCTCGCCCTGGAGCCTGCCGACCTGCGCACCGTCGAAACTCACGTAGCCCGAGATCGGGCCCTGGGCGAGCCGGTCATAGGCGACGACGGGGACACCCGCCCTGCGCGCCTCCTGGACCGAGGAGCGCAGCGCCTTGTTGTCCACTGCGTCGAGGATCAGGACCCTGACACCCTGGGTGATCATGGACGTCATCTGTTCCCGCTGCCTCGACACATCGTTCTCGGCGTTGGCGTACTCCATGGTGCAGCCGGGACACAGCTGCCTCAGCCGCTTCTCGATCAGCGGCTTGTCGGAGTGCTCCCAGCGGGGCACCGCTCGGCTCGGGAGCAGCAGGCCGACGGCGAAGCCGTCCGCGCCGGCCCCGTCGTCGTCCGAACAGGCCGTCAGGGAGATCGTCATGAGCCCTGCGACGAGTGCCGCGATGACCTGCCACGCCACGGTCCGGGGCCTCATGGCAGACTCCTTCGTTCCGTTCGGGGCGCCGAGTCCGCGGGAGCCGGCTCGCAGCGTGGCACGAGGATCTCGCTCCACACCTGCTTGCCGCCGGCCACCGGCACGGAGCCGAAGGACTCCGACATCGCCTCGACCAGCAGCAGGCCTCGGCCGCCGGTCGACTCCCAGTCGACGATCACCGGCTTGGCGGGCGCTCGCGGCGAGGCGTCGCTCACGGATACGCGCACCCGATCCGCGCGGAGTATCAGATCGAGGCGGACCGGCCCCTGAGTGTGTATCAAGGCGTTGGTGACCAGTTCGGACACGACCAGCAGCACCCCGTCGGCTTCCTCGATCTTCCACCGGCGCAGCGTGCGCGCGGTGAAACGGCGGGCGTGCATCACGGCGTCGGGCAGGCGCCACACCACCCAGCCGGCCCGGATCGGCCGGGCCTTCATGCCGTCGTAGCGCAACAGCAACAGCGCCACGTCGTCCTCGCGGCGGCCGACGTCGCCCAGCAGTTCGTCGGCCATCCGCCCGGGGTCTGCCGAGTCGGCCGCGGCGAGCGCGGTGCGTGTGCGGTCCATCCCCTCGTCCAGGGGCAGGTCGGCGGCCTCCACCAGGCCGTCGGTGACCAGAGCGAGCACCGTGCCGGGGGCCAGCGCCAACGCGGTCATGGGGAACTCCGCCTCGGCGAGTATGCCCAGCGGGAGCCCTCCTTCGACCTCTACCTCCTCGGTGGTGCCGTCGGGATGGCGTACCAGTGGGGAGAGGTGCCCGGCCCGGACGAACAGTGCGTTGCCCTCCTCCATGTCCAGTTCGACATAGCAACAGGTGGCGAACAGATCGGTTTCCATGCCGACGAGCAGCCGATTGGCGTGGGAGACGACCACGTCCGGCGGGTGTCCCTCCACCGCGTATGCCCTGACCGCGGTCCGCATCTGGCCCATGATCGTCGCGGCTCCGGCGCTGTGCCCCTGCACGTCACCGATGACCAGCGCCACCCGATCCTCGGAGATGACGATGACGTCGTACCAGTCGCCGCCCACCTGGAGCCCACGCCTGGCGGGCAGATAGCGGGCGACGGCCGTGCCCCCGGGCAGTTCGGGCAGGCGCCGCGGCAGCAGGCTGCGCTGAAGCATCGTCGCGAGCTCCTGCTCGGCGTCGTACGCGTGCGCGCGTTCGAGGGCCTGCCCGACCAGCACTGCGGTTGCGGTCAGCACGGACCGCTCCTCGGTGACGAACTCGTGCGATTGATTCCAGCCGACCAGGCACACGCCGACGACCCCACCCCTGGCGGGCAGTGGCATGACGGCCAGGCCTCCGGCACCGATGCCTGCGAGCCCCGGTTCTAGGGTTGTGCCGGCGGGCCACAGATCCATACGCCCGTCCCGTAGCGCCAGTTGAAGGGTGGGCAGGGACCTCACCGGAGCGTCCGGCCACTCCGAACGCCACTCGGAACGCCAAGTCTCCGGCCAGGCGGCGGGCTGCGGCGGGTCGAGCACGATGACGATCAGCCGGTCCTCCCGCAGCTCGGCGAGCGCCACCCGGTCTGCGGCCAGCGGCTCACGCAGCGCGGTGACGACCACGCGGCCGACGTCCTGGACCGTTGCGGCGTCGTCAAGTGCGGCGGTCAGCCACTGGATCCGGGAGACGTCGTCGGCGCCGCGACGCTGGACCGAGGTCGCCGTCACCACCCCGAGCAACTGCTGTGGCCGGTCGTCGGGGCTCGTCGGCACCCGGCACCTCAGGCTCAGCCAGCGCATTTCACCCGTGGGGTGGCGGACACGGAACTCCAGCTCCCGCCGGGCGAACGCCGGGGTGGACGGTTCCAGGACCGACATCAGCGCGTGCATGTCCTCTGGAACCGCGTTCGCGAGGAGCGTGTCCGCCTTGCCGTCGAAGTCGTCGGGCGTGATGCCGAGCAGTTCGAGGAGCATCTCGTCCGCGTCGATGACGCCGGCGTCCGGCACCAGGACGAACGAGCCGACGCGCAGCTCGCGCAGGGCGCGGATCAGCAGCGACGGCGATGCGGGTCGGTCGGTCCCGGCCTGCAGCAGGTCGGAGACCGCCTCGGCGTACTGCTCCAGGAAGCGCCGCTGCCCGGCCTCGAATCCCTCTGCGGAGTCCCCCACGACGACGAGACACCCCAGCCGCCTGCCCTCCGCTCCGAGGGACACCGCACCGAGTGACGTCTGCGCTCGTGGCGGTGTCGGCCCGCCCTCGTAGGAGGCGAGGGCCGCATGGTCCAGCCACAGCGGCCGGTCGGTGCGGAAGGCCTCCGCGGCGGGTGAGCCGCCGGACAGGGGCAGATGCTCCGGCAGGCCGTACTGGGAAACGGCGCGTCCGGCCGTCTCCACCAACCGGAGCTCCCCCTCCCCGGCGCCGGGCACATAGACAGCTGCCAGCGCCGCTCCGGCGAATGTCAGGGCCCGCTCCCCGGGGTCGGCCTCTCGCCCCGGAGGCGGTGAACCGGTGTCCGCAGCCCCCGCCTCCGAAGTCCGCAGCTGCGAGACGCCGGCCCAAGCACGGCCGTCATGAGGCATGTCCGCATCTTCTTCCCGCCCCAGGCCACAGCTGCCGACAGGCTGAGATCGGGGCGCTCGGCTACCAGCGTCTCATATGCGGGCGAAGCCGACAGATCGCCGTCGCGTTCGCAGTTCACCGCGGCCGGTGCCAGACTTACGAAATAGTCGGCTTGCCCCTTTTTCGCACAGTACGCTCCAGGCGGATGCTCGGCCCCGCATGAGGGAGCCGCCTGAGCCGGGCCGGCGCCGAGCATGACAGCAGGGACCGGTGCAGGGAGGTCTCTCACATGAAGGCCTGCGTACGGGGGGCAGCGGTCGCTGTGGCCGCGGCCGCCACAGCCGCTGCTCTCGCGGCCTGCGGGGAGGGCGCCGGGAACGACTCCGGCGGGGGGAACCAGACGAAGATCGGTGTGCTGCTGCCGGACTCCACCACGGCTCGTTGGGAGACGAACGACAGGCCGCTGCTCGACCGACGGATCAAGGAACTGTGCGACGAGTGCACGGTCGAGCACGCCAACGCCAAGGGCGATGTGGCCATCCAGCAGGCGCAGATGGACTCGATGCTCGCCGAGGGGGTCGATGCCATCCTGCTCGCGGCCGTGGACGCCAGATCGCTGGGCCCAACGGTCGCGAAGGCGGACGAGGCAGGTATCCCCGTCATCGCCTACGACCGTCTCGCCGAGGGACCGATTTCGGGTTACGCCTCCTTCGACGGCGAGGAGGTCGGCAGGCTCCAGGGCACGGCGTTGCTGAAGGCCATGGGCGACAGGGAGACCGGCGACCAGATCGTCATGATGAACGGCGATCCCAGCGACCCCAACGCGGTGTCGTTCAAGGCGGGCGCGCTGTCCGTGCTCAAGGGGAGGGTCGAGATCGCCAAAGCGTACGACACCCCCCAGTGGAGAACGGAGGTCGCTCACATGAACATGTCCGGCGCCATCTCCGCCCTCGGCGCCGACAACATCGACGGGGTCTACGCCGCCAACGACGGCCTCGCCGCCGGCAGCATCGCCGCTCTGAAAGCCAACAAGGTCGACCCGCTGCCCCCCGTCACCGGGCAGGACGCCGAGCTCGGAGCCGTGCGGCGCATTGTCGCCGACGAGCAGTACATGACCGTTTACAAGCCCTTCGCGCCCGAGGCTTCCGCCGGCGCCGCACTGGCCGTGGCCGCGGCCCGTGGTGAAAGCCTCGACCGGATCGCCACGGAAAAGGTGACGACCAGCAGTGGGAGCACGGTTCCGGCCGTCCTGCTCACCCCTGTGTCCGTGACCATCGACACCATCGAGGACACCGTGGTGAAGGACGGCGTCTACACGATCCAGCAGATCTGCACCCCGCAACTCGCCGCCGCCTGCACCAAGGCCGGACTCACCTGACAGATCGGTTCTGGAGCCGGTCTTGGGAAGGAGATGGTCTTCGTGTCGAGTCCCCCCTTGCTGACGCTGCGCGGCGTGTCCAAGCGCTTCGGTGTCGTCGAGGTCCTCAATGACGTCGAGCTGGAGATTCGCGCGGGCCAGGTCGTCGCGTTGCTGGGAGACAACGGGGCCGGCAAATCCACCCTGGTCAAGGTGATCTCCGGAGTTGCCCCGGCGGACAAGGGCGTCATCGAGTGGGAGGGCCGGACAGTCCACATCAGGCGCCCCCACGATGCCCGGGACCTCGGCATCGCCACCGTCTACCAGGACCTCGCGCTGTGCGGGAACCTCGACGTCGTGGGCAATCTCTTCCTCGGCCGGGAGATCCGCAGGTTCGGGTTCCTCGACGAGGTCGAGATGGAGCATCGCACCAGGCACCTGTTGGACCGTCTGACCAGGGCTATCCCCGATCTGCGCGCTCCCGTCGTCTCACTGTCCAGCGGCCAGCGGCAGACGGTCGCCATCGCCCGCTCACTCCTCGGCGACCCGCGGGTCCTCCTCCTGGACGAACCGACCGCGGCTCTGGGAATCGAGCAGACCGGCGAGGTCCTGGACCTCGTGGACCGTCTGCGTGACCGGGGCCTCGGGGTGCTGCTCATCAGCCACAACATGGGCGATGTCAAGGCTCTGGCGGACCGGGCCGCCGTGCTGCGGCTCGGGCGCAACAACGGCTTCTTCGACGTGACCACCACGTCTCAGGAACAGATCATCGCCTCCATCACCGGCGCCGCGGAGAACGTGCCCCGCCGGATGGCTCACCGAGAGGCAGGGTGGTGAAAGCCATGCGCATCAGGGCGGGCAGCACGCGGGCCGCAGCGTCGGCGCCCACCGCCGAGGCCCGTCGGCCGCCCGGCGGACGGGCCGTCACCCAGGTCGTGGACAGGTGGGGCGCCGTCCTGCGGCGCAAGCTGAGCGACGGCGAGCTGGGCTCGCTCCCGGTCGTCCTGGTCCTCGCCGCGGTCTGGATCACCTTCCAGTCCCTCAACGACAGCTTCCTGTCATCCCGGAACCTGTCCAATCTCAGCGTGGACATCGTGGGTACGGGCCTGATCGCGGTCGGCATCGTCTTCGTGCTGCTGCTCGGTGAGCTGGACCTGTCGGTCGGCTCGATCAGCGGCCTCGCGGCCGCGGTCTTCGCCGTCCTGAACGTGAACAACGGCGTACCGGAATGGCTGGCCCTCATCATCGCGGTGCTCGCGGGCACCGCGGCAGGAACCGTCCAGGGCTTCTCCGTCGCCAAGACCCGCGTGCCGGCTTTCGTCATCACCCTCGCGGGGCTCCTGACCTGGAACGGCCTCATGCTCTACATCCTCGGGACCAGTGGCACCGTCAATCTCGACGAGAACGGCCTCGTCGCCAAGCTGACGAGCCATTACTTCACCAACGACGCCGCTGCATACGGCCTGGCGGCAGTCGGCACGGGCCTGGTCTTCTTCGTGTCCTACCAGGACAGGCAGCGCCGCAGGACCATGGGCATGCCGTACCGCTCGCTCCGGGGAATCATCGTGCGCACAGGAGTCCTCTCGGCGATCGCGTTCACCGCCGCATACCTGCTCAACCGGTTCCAGGGTCTGCCGCTCGCCCTGCTGATCTTCCTCGTGGTGGTGGCCGGCCTCGACATCGTTCTGCGCCGCACGCACTACGGGCGGCAGGTCTACGCACTCGGCGGCAGCATCGAGGCGGCCCGTCGCGCCAGCCTCAGTGTGACGAGGGTGCAGACCGCGGTGCTCGCCGTCTCCGGCACCATGGCCGCGATCGGCGGCCTGTTCCTGGCCTCGCGCATCACGTCCGTGAGTCAGGGCGCGGGCTCGGGCCTCCTGCTGCTCAATGCCATCGCGGCGGCCGTCATCGGTGGTACCAGCCTGTTCGGAGGACGCGGTACGACCTGGTCCGCGGTACTCGGCATGCTGGTCATCCAGTCGATCGCCTCGGGCATGGTGATCACGGACACCCCCACCGCGGTCCAAATCATGATCACGGGCGGGGTGCTCTTCACCGCCGTGGTCATCGACGCACTGGCCCGACGCTCGCAGGAGGCGCATGGGCGGGCATGACGGATCGCGCACCGGGCGTTCTGTTCGAATTTCCGCCGCCCCATGCGCATCTCACGGACCTGGCGTGACACGGCGGCAATTCCCTGGCTCACCTGGGCATTTGATGGACTCTGCGGACTCCCTGGATGTCAGTGCCGGGCAGTAAACTAGAAGCAGTGTTCGAGGGTGGCGCCGGGGCCGCCGAAGTCCCCGGACGAGACCCTGACCGCGACAGGAGGATGCCTGTGCCCGCTGCCGCACTGAAGCCAAGGCCGACGCAGTCCACTGCGAAGCGCCCCGTCCTGCTCGACCTGCCGTACGAACCCGTGGAGAAGCGCCCGTTGCCGCCGGGCCGTCCCCGCGAGTGGTACGTCACCCACAACCGCCGCCTCAAGGCCATGCGCCTGGCCATCGCCCTGCTCGACTCGGGCGTGTATATGCCGAACCAGGCCCGCAACGAGACGATACGGAGCACCGCGGAACTCATCGGCGTCCACCCGCCGTCGGACACGACGTGCCATATGGTCCGTGCGTTCATGCGTTACAACCGGTGAGGCCGGGGCCGGGTGCCGCGCATGGTGCGGTGCCCGGCGCCGACAGCCCTCCCTACCCCGTCAACTCCCGCTCCAGCGGCGTCCGGAACCGCGGCGTGATCCGCGTCGACCCCACCCACCCTCGCAACCGCTCCGCCTCGGCCACGATCGCGGCCTCCGCCTCCCTGCCGACACCCTCCCCGTCCAGCACCCGCCACACGATCTCGCCGTCGGCCCGCTGGGCCCACCCCCCGATCACCCGGCCGTTCCACCACACCGTCGGCCCCACGTTGCCGCTGCGGTCGAAGAGGGCGGGGCGCAGATCGGGGGAGAGGTACCAGTCACGGTGCTGCCATCCCATCGCCGTCGGGTCGAGGGCGGGCAGCAGCGCGGCCCAGGGTTCGGCGGACCCGGTCACGGGGGCGATGTCACCGGCGGTGACATAGCCGGTGCCCTCGTCGAGCCGCACCTCTTCGGCGCCGATCGCCTCGAGAGCCCGGCGCACCTCGGTCACCCTCCAGCCGGTCCACCACTTGAGGTCGGCCTCGGTGGCCGGGCCGCAGGCCGCCAGCCATCGGTCGAGGAGGGCGGCCTGGGCGCCGGCGATGTCCAGTTCGGGATGCGGGGGCGCCGGGGCCCAGCGGAACTGGGACGACGTCCAGGAGCCGAGCGGCCGACCGCGTACGACCTTGCCCTCCTGGCCCAGCAGCCGCAGCAGCCGTGTCGAGACGGTGTGCAGCCCCTCGTAACTCTTCCCGGCTCCATACAGGAACTGCTCTCTCAACCGCGGCTCGTCCTGGGCCAGTTCGGCCGCCGTCGCCTGCCCCCGCCGCTCCAGCACGGCCAGCGTGGCCTCCTCGACCTCCTTGAGCCAGGCCGCGTCCGGCGCCCCGCCCGCCGCCATCTGCTTGAGCAGGTTGGCGCGTTCACGGGCGGCGACGGCGATGCCCGTGGAGGCGTGCACGACCGCCGTCAGATCCGTCGGGAACACGAACACGGTGTTGCGCATGCCGTGCATCCGGACCAGGCTGCCGTCCTCGTACAACGCCCGCCCGGTCTCGACCACCGTCCGCCCCGCATCCCCGAGCCGCGCACCCACCGCCAGATACACCGTCGCCGGATCGGTGCCGTGCAGCGCGACCAGCGACCGGGCGACCTCCTCCGGCGTCGCCGCCCGCGCCGTACCCGCCAGCCGATGCCGCAACCCGACCCGCACCCGCCGCTCCACCACGTCGACGTACCGCCGCCCGTCACCCATACCGGCCTCCACCCGTCACCTCACAACCGTGCCTGCATCTTCGCGGACGCCACTGACAGGCCGAGGTCTGGCGGCGCCCCAAAGGGGCGCGGGGCTGTATCAATATGCGGCTCCGCCGCGTGGGCGCGACCAGCCACAACGAACCCGCAGCCGACCGACGACCGAAGCCCCATCACCACACGCCCCAACGAGCCCGCACGGAAAAGCAGATGCACACCGCGTGACCGCTTCCCTACCCTGGACACGCATAGCGGAGCTGCTCCCCATCGCTTGCCGCAGAACAGGCATCACCTTGCGGACCCGGGGCTACTCTCTACGCACCGACGGCCGGTCGCCCACCCCCAGCGCCGCGTCGGAACATCTCGTCACCGCTTACTGATCACCCACGCCCACGGAGGCCCGTCATGGGCACCATCATCTTTTCCGGGACCGCGGTCCTGGTCGTTCTGGGGTTCGGAAACCACCTCTACTGGCTCGCCGCCGTCGCGGTGCTCTTCCTGTACATGCAGTACGGGCGCGGCTCCTCGCCGACCTCCCCCTCGGGCGGGTCCGGCCCGGTGCCGTCCGACTACCGCGCGTACCGTGACCGCCGGGACAAGCAGGCCAAGTGGGAGCGCCGCTACCGTCGCGAGCGCCCCTTCGAGTCGCGCCGGCAGGAGCGCGAGAAGGCCCAGAAGAGCAAGTGAGACCCGCCGTGGTGAGCGCCGCCGGTCACAGACCGGGGGCGCCCCACACCGGGAACCAGCGGCTGAGATCCTGCTCGATCCGCAGGTCCTCGCCGAGGGCCGCCTTCACCCGCAGTTCCAGCGCGTTGTCGCGCCGCTGCCCGTCGCCGGGCAGCGGCGCGAACGGGTAGTAGGTGCCCCGCTTGTAGAGGTAGACCAGCGCCAGCCGCCGGTCCTGTTCGTCCTGGAAGCCGGCGAGTGAGCACAGCAGTTGGGGGCCGAAGCCGTTGACCTCCATCGAGCTGTTCACCGCGTGCAGGTCGTTGACGAGGAGGTGCAGTTCGTCGGGTGCGCGATGCGAGACCAGCCAGGAGTAGCCGTACTTGTCGCGCCGCAACTCCACCGGCGGGCCGTCGCGATCGGCGTCCGCGTCCAGCAGCGCCTGGACCTCGCGGTGTGTCTGCTCGAAGGCCGCGCCCTCGACCGTGGCGAAGCACACCGCCCCCCGCCCGGTCGGTGTGAAGGAGGCCGCCGCCTGGAGCGTCACCGCCGCCGACGGCAGGGCGAAGAGCTGGTCGAGGTCGGGCGCGACCGGCTTCGTACGACCGAGCAGGATGTCCAGCAATCCCATGCTCACGCCTTTCCGGGAGCCGCGGCCTCACCCAACTCGGCGGAGATCCGCGCCAGTTGGTCGAGCCGCTGCTCCAGGCTGGGGTGGGTGGAGAAGTACCGGGCGATGCCGGGCTCCTTGCCCAGGGCCGGGGTGAAGTAGAAGGCGTTGAAGGCCTGGGCCGTGCGCAGATCCTTGGTGGGGATCCGGGCGATGTCGCCCGACACCTTGGTCAGCGCGGACGCCAGGGTCGAGGGACGGCCGGTCAGCAACGCCGCCGCCCGGTCCGCCGCCAGCTCCCGGTACCGGGACAGGGCCCGGATCAGCAGGAAGCTGAGCGCGTAGACGGCCGCGGAGACACCCATCACCGCCATGAAGACGACCGCGGTGTTCTGGTCCCGGCGTCCGCCGCCGAAGAGCTGCGAGTAGAAGGCGAACCGCACGATCAGTCCGGCGATCACGCCGAGGAACGACGCGATCGTGATCACGGCGACGTCCTTGTGCGCCACATGTGACAGCTCGTGCGCGAGCACTCCCTCCAGCTCGGCCGGCTCCAGACGCCGTAGCAGACCGGTGGTCACGCAGATCACCGACTTGTCCGCGTTGCGCCCGGTGGCGAACGCGTTCGGCATGTCCATATCGGAGACGGCGACCGTCGGCTTGGGCAGATCCGCCAGCGTGCACAGCCGGTCGATCACCGCGTGCAGCTCCGGATACTCCTCGCGTTCCACGACCCGCCCGCGCATCGCGAAGAGCGCGATCCGGTCGGAGAACCAGTACTGCGCCCCGAGGAACCCCGCCGCGACCACCACGACCAGCACCCAGGACCTCAGCAGCACGATCAGCGCCGCGACAAAGGCCACGTACAGCAATCCGAGCAGAAAAAGCGTGACCGTCATCCGCGCGGTCAGGCCCCGGTCGTTCCGGAATCGGCTCTGCATCTGCATCACCTCGGCAGTCAGGCACTCGCCCCACTGCCAGTGTGCACCCGGCCACACCATGACACGGTTGTGATCAGTTCTAGGACCTGCAAAGGGAAGCTGTGAGCGCCCTCAGTAGCCCGGCTGGAAGTTCAGGTACCCGAGGAGCACGATGATCGCGGCCACGGAGCCGAGCACGATCGCCGTCGATATCCAGGGCGAGCGGCGAGTGCCCCTGCTCCGCATCCGGGACGAGCGGCGACGGCGGCGCACCGGACCCGGGTCCGCCCGGAACGGCACCGGTCCCGGAGGATTCTCCTTCCACCGCGCGGCCAGCATCCGGGCGCGCGCCGAGGGCTCCTTGTGCTCGGCCGAGTCCGCCCATCTCAGGTCGAACTCCCGCTCCCCGTCGTGCCGTTCGGACATCCCCGTTACCTTCCTCGAACAGTCGTGCCCCCAACATACGACGGCGCCCCCGCCCTGGGGAACCAGGAACGGGGGCGCCGCCAAAGGCACAGGCGTCGATCACACGTCGAAGTACAGCTCGAACTCGTGCGGGTGCGGACGCAGCTGCAGCGGCGCGATCTCGTTCGTGCGCTTGAAGTCGATCCACGTCTCGATCAGGTCGGCGGTGAACACGTCGCCCTGGAGGAGGAACTCGTGGTCGCGCTCGAGGGAGTCGAGGACGGCCGGGAGGGAGGTCGGGACCTGCGGGACGCCCGCGTGCTCCTCGGGAGCCAGCTCGTACAGGTCCTTGTCGATCGGCTCGGCCGGCTCGATCTTGTTCTTGATGCCGTCGAGGCCCGCGAGGAGCAGGGCCGAGAAGGCGAGGTACGGGTTGCCGGAGGAGTCGGGCGCGCGGAACTCGACGCGCTTGGCCTTCGGGTTGGAGCCCGTGATCGGGATACGCATCGCGGCGGAGCGGTTGCGCTGCGAGTACACCAGGTTGACCGGCGCCTCGAAGCCCGGGACCAGGCGGTGGTACGAGTTCACCGTCGGGTTGGTGAAGGCCAGCAGCGACGGGGCGTGCTTGAGGATGCCGCCGATGTAGTAGCGGGCGGTGTCCGACAGGCCCGCGTAGCCGGACTCGTCGTAGAAGAGCGGCGAGCCGCCCGTCCACAGCGACGAGTGGATGTGCATGCCCGAGCCGTTGTCACCGAAGATCGGCTTCGGCATGAAGGTCGCGGTCTTGCCGTTGCGCCAGGCGACGTTCTTCACGATGTACTTGAAGAGCTGGAGGTCGTCGGCCGCGGCGAGCAGCGTGTTGAACTTGTAGTTGATCTCGGCCTGGCCGGCGGTGCCCACCTCGTGGTGCTGGCGCTCGACCTGCAGGCCGGCCTTGCCCAGCTCCAGGGAGATCTCGGCACGCAGGTCGGCGAAGTGGTCGACCGGCGGGACCGGGAAGTAGCCGCCCTTGTAGCGGACCTTGTAGCCGCGGTTGTCCTCGAGGGCACCGGTGTTCCAGGCGCCGGCCTCGGAGTCGATGTGGTAGAAGGACTCGTTCTCGCGGGTCGCGAAGCGCACGCTGTCGAAGACGTAGAACTCGGCCTCGGGACCGAAGTACGCGGTGTCGGCGATCCCCGTGGACGCGAGGTACGCCTCGGCCTTCTTCGCCACGTTGCGCGGGTCACGGCTGTACTGCTCGCCGGTGATCGGGTCATGGATGAAGAAGTTGATGTTCAGCGTCTTGTCACGGCGGAAGGCGTCGACCCGGGCGGTCGACAGGTCCGCGCGCAGCGCCATGTCGGACTCGTGGATGGCCTGGAAGCCACGGATCGAGGAGCCGTCGAACGCCAGCTCGTCATCCGGGTCGAACGCATCGACAGGCACCGTGAAGTGCTGCATGACGCCCGGGAGGTCGCAGAAGCGGACGTCGATGAACTTGACGTCCTCGTCCGCGATGAACTTCTTGGCCTCGTCGGCGTTCTGGAACATCCAGCTCCTCCTACTCCCGACCGTCCCGCCGGGGTGGTAGTTCGTTCGTGCGGCCAGTGCGGTGGCACACGCTGACCTCGACCCTAGGGACGCGTGATTTCTCGGGCGTGACCCATTTGTTTCGCACAAGTTAACCAGCCCGGGTTCCACCGTAGCCCGGAAACACCCCGCCGTGCCCTGACCGGGCATGGCCGCAGTACCGTGTACGCGTGGACAAGAGGCAAGCAATCGGATCGTGGCTGTCCGGCCCCCGCGCGGCCATGGAGGACGCCGGTGCCGACTTCGGATACCGGGGGGAGCAGCTCGGTCTCCCGGAGGAGGGGCCCGGCTCGATCGCCCGCCCCGGCCGCCGCCTCGGCGCCCTCGCCGTGGACTGGGCGCTGTGCGTCTTGATCGCATACGGTCTCATCACGGACGGCTACGGGCAGGCGACCGGGAACTGGGCCCTGCTCGTCTTCTTCGTCATGAGCGTCCTGACCGTCGGCACGATCGGCTTCACCCCCGGCAAGCGCCTCTTCGGCCTGCGCGTCGTCCACCTGGACACCGGCACGGTCAACCCGGTGCGCGTCCTGCTGCGCTCGGCCCTGCTGTGCGTCGCGATTCCCGCCCTGATCTGGGACCGCGACGGCCGGGGGCTGCACGACCGGCTGGCGCGCACGGTCGAGGTGCGGATCTGAGCTGCGACAGTCTTCACATATGACGCCGGTCGGGTGACGGCCGGACCGGCCACGGCCCGGGGTCCCGTCCCCGTCGAACCGCGTTCGGAACACTGCCGCCATATCGGCGGAGGTGGTTGGACAATATGTCGTACGACAACATGTCGACGATCGTGGCCCGGGCGTCGCAGGTCGCCGACATCGCGGCCCGGCACACGGAGGAGGCGGAGGCCGCCCGGCGCCTCTCGCCGCAGGTGGTCCACGCGGTGCGGGACGCCGGTTTCGCGCGGCACTTCGTACCGGTGGCCCATGGCGGCACGGCGGGCGGTTTCACCGAGCTGACCTCGGCGGTCTTCGTGGTCGGACAGGGCTGTACATCGGCGGCCTGGGCGGCGTCGCTGGCCGCCTACGCGGGACGGTACGCGGCGTTCCTGCCCGCCGAGGGCCAGGCGGAGATCTGGGCGGACGGCCCGGACGCCCTGGTGGCCGCCGCGCTCATGCCGTCCGGCACGGCGGAGCGGGTGGCCGGCGGCTGGCGGCTGAGCGGCGAGTGGAAGTACATCAGCGGGGTGCACTTCGCGGACTGGGCGCTCGCCTGCGCGGCCGTACCGGATGAGCAGCCCGCCGACGGACGGCCCGAAGTGCGGTACTTCGCCGTACCGAAGGCCGACTTCACCATCACCGAGAGCTGGTTCTCCGTGGGCATGCGCGGGACCGGCAGCGACACCCTGGTCCTGACCGACGTCCACGTGCCCGAGCACCGCACCCTGGCCCGCTCCGCCGTCCACGCCGGGCGGGCCCCCGCGTCGGACGCGCGCTGCCACATCGTGCCGATGTACGCCGTGAACTCACTGCCGTTCGCCGCGCCGCTGGTCGGCGCCGTGCGGGGCGCGATGCGTGCCTGGGTCGAGCGGACCGCCTCCCGTGTCGACCGGCGGGGCCGGGCCGTCCGCGAGATGCCCTCGACGCAGGTCTCCCTGGCCCGCTCGGCCGCCGAGGTGGACGCCGCGGAACTCCTCGTCCGGCGTACAGCGGCGGTCGCCGACGGCAGGGAGACGCCGCCGGAGGGCGAGGCGGCGGTCCGCGGGGCCCGGGATCTCGCGCTGGCTGTGGAGCTGCTCGTCTCGGCGGTCGGCCGGGTCTTCCGCACCAGCGGGACGTCCGGACAGTCCGCCACCGACCCGGTGCAGCGCTTCTGGCGGGACGTGAACAGCGCCGCCTCCCACGTGGCGCTCTCCTTCGAGTCCACCGGTGCGGCATACGGCGCCTGGGCGCTGTCCGGCGACGGTCGGACCGGGCCCGTCTGACGCCGTCGTCCGGTTGCTGGGCAGGGGTGGCGGCGTCATAGTCGACCTTGAACGCGGGTGACGATCACCTACCCACGCGAGCACGGTCAGTGAGAGTCGTCGCCGAGGCCAACAGGTGGTGCGGCCGCATGACGGAGCAGCAGGACACAGACATACCGGATGACATAGCCGTACCGGATGACGTCGCCCTGCCGGAGGCGCTGGTGGCGCCCGAGGAGTTCCGGGCCGCGATGGCCCGCTTTCCCTCTGGCGTCGTGGTGGTGACCACCCGGTGCCAGGACGGCACCCCGCGCGGATTCACCGCCAGTTCCTTCTGCTCGGTGTCGCTGGAGCCGCCGATGGTCCTGGTGTGCCTGGCGAACTCGGCCGACTCGGCGTGGTCGTTCGCGCGCTGCGACCGTTTCGCGGTGAGCGTGCTCACCCCGGTCCATCAGCCGCTCGCCCTGCGTTTCGCCACCAAGGGCAGCGACAAGTTCGCGGCCGGCGGGATGCGGCTCGGCCCCGGCGGACTGCCGACGGTCGAGCGGGCCCTGTCCGAGCTGGACTGCGAGGCATACGCACGTCACCCGGCCGGGGACCATACGGTCCTGATCGGCCGGGTGACGGGTGTACGGCTGGGTGAGGGATCCCCGATGGTCTACTACGACCGGGACTTCAGGACGCTGGCCTGAGCTCCCTCTGGTGTCAGCGGGCCTTCGGGCCGCCCTTCGGCAGCTTCATGCCCTTCGGCATCGGGCCCTTCGGCATCGGCATGTTGCTCATCAGGTCGCCCATGGCGCGCAGCCGGTCGTTGGTGGCCGTCACCTGGGGGCCGGTCAGCACGCGCGGCAGCTTCAGCATGGTGGTCCGCACCTTCTTCAGCTCGACCTGGCCCTCGCCCGTGCCGACGATGATGTCGTGCACCGGCACGTCCGCGACGATGCGGTTCATCTTCTTCTTCTCGGCGGCCAGCAGGCTCTTCACCCGGTTCGGGTTGCCCTCGGCGACCAGCACGATGCCGGCCTTGCCGACGGCCCGGTGCACCACGTCCTGGCTGCGGTTCATCGCCACCGCGGGGGTCGTCGTCCACCCCCGGCCGACGTTGTCCAGCACCGCCGCGGCAGCGCCCGGCTGTCCCTCCATCTGCCCGAAGGCGGCCCGCTCGGCCCGGCGCCCGAACACGATCGCCATCGCGAGGAAGGCGAGCAGGAAGCCCAGGATGCCGAGGTAAATGGGGTGACCGATCAAGAAACCGATCGCGAGGAAGACACCGAGGGTGACGATTCCGACTGCCGCGAGTACAAGACCGATCTTCTTGTCGGCCCTGCGGGTCATCTTGTAGGTCAGAGCGATCTGCTTCAGTCGCCCGGGGTTCGCAGCATCCGCTGCCGTGTCCTTCCTCGCCATGGCACGAAGTCTACGTGGCCCCGGGAGCGCGGACGACGGCAGTGCCCGGAACGAAGGGGAGGAGGAGCTTCAGGGGTGCCGGGTCAGGAGCGTCCGGCGAGGGCCTGCTCCAGGACGCGCTGTGCCTCGACCCGGTCCTTGGCGCGGCGGCGGTCCTCCAGGACGGAGGTCCAGGCGTTACGACGGGCGGTGCGCTGGCCGCTGCTCATCAGCAGTGACTCGACGGCGCGGAGTGCGTCGGTGACGGACGGGATGGCGGTGGCGCGAACGGGCGCGGCCTGCATCTTGGAGGTCCCCCCTCGGAATGGCAGCGGATGCGGGTGTACGTGGCGTGAGTCGAGCGTCACTGAATGGTGTTACCAGGGCGTGACCGACCGGTCAAACGCCAATGAAACCTTGATGCGAGGGCCGAAAACCCTGACGCGGCCCTGAGGTACGCCTCCATCTGCGAGGACGTTCAGAGCCGCGTCGATTCCGCCATTACCGGCGGGTAGTTTCTTGTGCGCGAATTCACACGCTTGCGCACGCCGTGCGGGGCAAGGCGGGTGACGATATGTCAGACAGCCTGCGACGCGACGTACGCGCCACGCTTCTCCACGGCCATCTGATACAGCCGCCCGGCGCGGTACGAGGAGCGGACCAGCGGGCCGGACATGACGCCCGAGAAGCCGATCTGCTCGGCCTCGTCCTTCAGCTCCACGAACTCCATCGGCTTGACCCAGCGCTCCACCGGGTGGTGCCGGACGCTCGGCCGCAGGTACTGCGTGATGGTGACCAGCTCGCAGCCGGCGTCGTGCAGTTGCCGCAGCGCCTCGCTGACCTCCTCGCGGGTCTCGCCCATGCCGAGGATCAGGTTCGACTTGGTGACCAGGCCGTAGTCGCGGGCGGCGGTGATGACCGCGAGTGAGCGCTCGTAGCGGAAGCCGGGGCGGATGCGCTTGAAGATCCGGGGGACCGTCTCGACGTTGTGCGCGAAGACCTCCGGGCGGGAGGCGAAGACCTGCTCCAGCAGCTCCGGTACGGCGTTGAAGTCCGGGGCGAGCAGTTCGACCTTGGTGCGGCCGGCCTCGCGGGAGGCGGTCTGCTCGTGGATCTGGCGGACCGTCTCGGCGTACAGCCAGGCGCCGCCGTCCTCCAGGTCGTCGCGGGCGACGCCGGTGATGGTGGCGTAGTTCAGGTCCATGGTGACCACGGACTCGCCGACCCGGCGGGGCTCGTCACGGTCGAGGGCCTCGGGCTTGCCGGTGTCGATCTGGCAGAAGTCGCAGCGTCGGGTGCACTGGTCGCCGCCGATGAGGAAGGTGGCCTCGCGGTCCTCCCAGCACTCGTAGATGTTGGGGCAGCCGGCTTCCTGGCAGACCGTGTGCAGGCCCTCGCTCTTCACGAGGCTCTGCATCTTCGTGTACTCGGGACCCATTTTCGCCCGGGTCTTGATCCACTCGGGCTTGCGCTCGATGGGGGTCTGGGCGTTCCGGACCTCCAGGCGCAGCATCTTGCGTCCGTCGGGTGCGACTGCGGACACGACTGGCTCCCTGTAGCTTCGATTCTTCGGCGTACACCAGCGTACGCCCGTACATACTCAGCCCTGCTCTGAGGCCAACCTCATCCTCATAGGGCTGATTCCCGGCCTCAGGCGGTCGCCTTCTCGATCTCCCGCGGCTTCAGCTCCGCGTTCTCGAGTACGTCCTTCAGGTGCCGTTCCACAACTGGCAGCACCTCGTCGATCGTCACGTCCCGGCCGAGTTCGCTCGCCAGCGAGGCCACGCCCGCGTCGCGGATGCCGCACGGGATGATGCGGTCGAACCACTTGTTGTCCGGGTTCACGTTGAGGGCGAAGCCATGCATCGTCACGCCCTTGGCGACACGGATGCCGATCGCGGCGATCTTGCGGTCCTCGCGGCGCTGGCCGGCGTTGGAGGGGGCGTACTCGGGGCCGTTGAGGCGGGGGTCGAACTCCTCGTCGTGCAGCCGGGGGTCGAAGTCCAGGGACAGTCCGCCGAGGGCGGGGCGCTGCTCGACCGGGTCGCCGAGGACCCACACTCCGCTGCGGCCCTCGACCCGGCTGGTCTCCAGGCCGAACTCCGTGCAGGTGCGGATCAGGGCCTCTTCCAGGCGTCGTACATGCGCCACGACGTCCACCGGACGCGGGAGCTTCTGGATGGGGTAGCCCACCAGCTGGCCCGGTCCGTGCCAGGTGATCTTGCCGCCGCGGTCCACGTCGATGACGGGGGTGCCGTCGAGGGGGCGCTCGTCGTCGGCGGTGCGGCGGCCCGCCGTATACACCGCCGGGTGCTCCAGGAGCAGCACCGTGTCGGGGATCTCGTCCGCGAAGCGCGCGGCGTGCACCCGGCGCTGCTCGTCCCACGCCTCCTGGTACTCGACGGCTTCCGCTCCGAATCCCATCCGGACGAACCGCAATCCACTCACGGCAAGCGCCTCCCTCAAAGACGGCTGTGTCAGGCACGTAACGCGCCCACGCCACTGTACGTCCGGCCGATGCCCGTCAGTCCTGAGGGCAATCCTCACACGATCGGATGAATAGACGGCGAAGAGTGTGATGGCTTGCTTACTCTCCGCTACATTCGCGCCGTTCACCGAGGCCAAAACGCGAGGCCCGAAAGGCAGGAGACCGTACCGCAGATGACGGAACGACCCGCGCAGCGCACTCCCAACCGACAGCTCGCCGCGCTCATCGCAGAAGCGGGGTTCTCCAACGCGGGTCTCGCCCGTCGAGTGGACCAGCTCGGACTCGAACACGGACTGGACCTCAGATACGACAAGACATCCGTGACCCGATGGCTGCGCGGCCAGCAGCCCCGGGGGACGACGCCCGCACTCATCGCCGAGGTGTTCACCCGGCGGCTCGGGCGGCGGCTCACCGCCCAGGATCTCGGCCTCGACGCCTGTGCGCCGGTGTACGCCGGGCTGGAGTTCGCCGGCACTCCCGAGGAGGCCGTCGACATCGTCAGCGGGCTGTGGCGCAAGGACTCCGGCAGCCACGCCGAGCTGCGCAAGATCGCGTTCACCGCGGCCGGGCTCGTCGTGCCCAGCCGGGACTGGCTGATCGGCCGCGCCGACGACAGGGTGGCCCGCGGCGAGCAGCCCGCCCGCGTCCCCGCGCAGGGCCGCCCGGTACTGCCCCGCCAACGCGGCCAGGCCGATCGCGGCCCCGGCCAGCGGGTCACCGGCGGTGACATCGCCGCCCTCCGCTCGGTCGGCGAGCTGTTCCGCACCCTGGACGACATGTACGGCGGCGGCCACGCCCGGCAGGCCCTCGTGCGCTATCTGGAGCACGAGTGCGAGCCGATGCTGCGCGGCACGTACGGCGAGCAGACCGGCCGCCGCCTGTTCGCGGCCGCCGCCGATCTGACCCGGCTCGCGGGCTGGACGTCGTACGACATCGCCGCGCACGGGCTCGCCCAGCGGTACTTCGTGCAGGCGCTGCGACTTGCGCAGGCGGCGGCGGACCGGGCGTACGGCTCGTTCGTGCTGATCACCATGAGCCGGCAGGCCGTGTATCTCGGGCACGGGCGGGAGGCCGTACAGCTGGCGCGGGTGGCGCAGCAGGGGGTCGGGACGACCGCGCCGCCCGTCGTGCAGGCGCTGCTGCACGCGGTCGAGGCGCGAGGGCATGGGGTGCTCGGGGAGGTGCGGGCGTGCACGGCCTCGCTGGTGCGGGCCGAGCGGGCGCTGGAGGCGGCTCGGCCCGGCGATGAAGTGCCGCACTGGGCGCGGTTCTTCGACGAGGCGCAGCTCGCGGATGAGTTCGGGCACTGTCATCGGGATCTGCAGCAGTTCCGTGCGGCGGCTCAGCATGCGGAGCGGTCGTTGCAGTTGCGTGCGCCGGCGTATGCGCGCAGTCGGTTGTTCTGCCGGGTGGTGCTTGCGTCTGCGCGGCTCGGGCTGGGGGAGCTTGATCAGGCGTGCGCGTTGGGGGCGGAGGCGGCGGGGGCGGCGGCGGAGATGCGGTCGGTGCGGGCGGTGGAGTATGTGCGGGACTTTGAGCGGCGGTTGGAGCCGTATAAGGATGCGGCGCCAGTGCGGGGTTATCGGGACAAGGTGGCGGCGTTGGGGTAGCCACTCGCCGTAACTCCGGTCGTTGAGTTCCTGGTGCGGGTTCGTTGTGGTTGATCGCGCCCACGCGGCGGAGCCGCAAATCGATACAGCCCCGCGCCCCTGACGGCGTTTTAAGCGGCCTGTGTTGTGGGGTGCGGGTCCGCCCTGTGCATCGACCCTGTTGCTCCCAAGTCCGTCAAGATTGCCTTTGAGGCCCTGTGGGCTGAGTGGAGGGCGCCCTGGACCGTGCTGGTGTCTCGGTGGTCGCCGCAGACGTAGAGGCCTGCCAGGAGGCGTACGGGGCGGCGTAGGTCGTGTGGGGGGCTCATGGTGGGGACGGCCTCGGCTGTGTGGTGGACGGCGAGGGTTTCCCAGCGGGTGGTGGGGGTGCCGTAGAGGCGGGAGAGGTGCGTGCGTACGGCCGTGTCGGTGTCCGGTGGGGGTGTGCCGAGGAGCGTCGAGGAGATCAGGGCGCGGTCTGCGGGGGCCCGGGTGGGGTCGATCTCGCTGACCACCGCCGTGTGGGCCACCGGGCCGCCGCGGTCGGCGTCGAGGAGGAGGGAGGGGCCGGTCTCCGGCGGCTCGTCCGTGGTGTGGTGGATCACCGTGACCGGGTGGAAGCCGGGGACGCGCAGGCCGGGCAGGAGGTCGGCGGCGGTGCGGGCGTCGGTGGCCACCAGGACGGCCCGGCAGGGGAACTCGCCGTGCTCGGCGGTGGTCACCGAGGTCGTGGCGACCGACGTGACGCGTACGCCGGTGTGCACGGTGCCCGGCGGCAGCGTCCGGGCCAGCAGCTCCGGCAGCATCTCGGCGCCGCCCTCCGGTACGCACAGCCGCCCGCCGGCGAAGGCCCGCAGGGCGAGGTCAGCGCAGCGGCTGGACGTGGTCAGCTCCGGGTCGCACAGCAGGGCGGCGAGCAGCGGACGCAGGAAGCCGTCGATCGTGCGCGCGGGGAGGCCTCGGGCGGCGAGGGCCTCGCCGGCCGGCAACTCGGGGCGGGACAGCAGCCGTTCGACGGGCGTGCCCGCGAGCCGGGCGAGCGAGGCGGCGAGACGGGCCTGGTCGACGGCGGTGCCGAGGGGGGCGCCGGTCCGGGGGCGCGGGGCGGTCGTACGGTTCCGGGGGGTGCCCGGCGGTGTGCCGCGGCCCAGGGGCGCGGATGTCGGCAAGGCGCGCATGGAGTTCGGCAGGGGGGCGCTCGCCAGGGCGCGCACGGCGTGGAGTGCGCCCCTTGCGCCCCCTCCGTTCGCCGGGGCGCCCGCGCGGTGGCGCACTCCGCCGCTGTGCACCAGGACACCCGGCGCGAACGAGCGCAGGACCAGTGCGTCGAGCCCTGGGGTGAGGTCGAGTTCGGGATACGACGTGGACAGCAACTGTCCTATGCGGTCGAGCCGGAAGCCGTCGACCTTCTCGGTCGACATCCGGCCGCCCACGTAAGGGGCGGCCTCCAGGACCGCGGTCGTTACTCCTGCGCTGGTCAGCCGATGAGCCGCCGAGAGGCCGGCGACCCCGGCTCCCACGATGACGACGTCCGCCTGGTACGCGGGCTCAAGCACGTGCCCCTCCTCGAGGTTGCGCGGCCGGTGGAGACGTCATGCCCCCAACAGACTCCGGGGATACCCGAGTTCGGCTCGAGGTTAGGGCGCTGATCGGCCAAATGAAGTCGCGCATCGACCGGGCACGGTCGCACGACGGTCGCATGCGAGCAGCGAGGGGCCGTAAGCCTCACAGTGCGGCCCGGATCGCTCCCTCGATGTCCGGGAACGCGAACGTGAAGCCCGATTCCAGCAGCCGGGTCGGCCGCACCCGGGCGCTGCCCAGCACATCCCCGGCCATCTCGCCGAGCACGGTGCGCAGCACGGGCGCGGGCGCCGTGAAGAGGGTCGGCCGGTGCAGCACGCGTCCCATCGCCGCGGTGATCTCGCCGTTCGTCAGCGGCTCCGGGGCGGTCACGTTGAACGGCCCGGACAGTCCGTCGGTGTCGATGAGATGGCGGATCGCGGCCACCTCGTCGTGCAGCGAGACGAACGACCAGTACTGCCGTCCGTCGCCCATCCGCCCGCCGAGCCCGGCCTTGAACAGCGGGAACAGCTTGGCCCAGGCACCGCCCTCGCGGGCCACCACAAGTCCCGTGCGAGGGAACACCGTTCGTACGCCCGCCTGCTGCGCGGGGGCCGCCGCGCCCTCCCACTCCACGCACAGCTCGGGCAGGAAACCCTCCCCGTGCGGGGCGCTCTCGTCGACCGGGCGGTCGCCCGTCTCGCCGTAGAAGCCGATCGCGCTGCCGTTGACGAAGACCCGCGGCGGGGTGTCCAAGGAGGCGATGGCCTCCGCCAGCGCCGAGGTGCCCAGGGCCCGGCTGCGGCGGATCCTCGTCTTGTACGCGTCCGTCCAGCGCCGGCTGCCGACTCCGGCGCCCGCGAGGTTGACCACGGCGTCGCAGCCGGTGAGGCCGGCTGTGTCCACCCGCCGTGCCTCGGGGTCCCAGTGGACCTCGTCCCGCGCCCGGGGCGCGCGGCGCACCAGGCGTACCACCTCGTGTCCGTCCGCGGTCAGGGACCGCACCAGGGCACTGCCGATCAGGCCGGACGCACCGGCCACCGCGATTCGCGAACGCTCCATGGGGACCAGCATGACCGCAGGGATGCGGCAAAGCGCGGACGGGGGCATGGGCGGAGCCGGCTCGGGGTGCCGTCATAGGGTGGCCGCCATGCCAGTCCCGTACATACGCCACGCGACCCTCGACGACGAAGAGACGCTCGGCCGCCTCGACCGGGTCACCTGGTCGACGCTGCACTCCGTCCAGCCGCGCCCCCAGCCGCCGTACGAGCCCTTCTACAACGACCGGTTCGGGCCGCGCGACCATCTCGTCGCCGAGTTCGACGGGGCTGTCGTCGGCTACATCCGGCTGGGGTTCCCGACGCCGCTCGTGTGCAACTCCCACGTCCGCCAGATCCAGGGTCTCGTGGTCGCCGAGGAGGCGCGCGGCGCCGGAGTCGCGCGGGCGCTGCTGCGGGCCGCACAGGACGAGGCACGGCGGCAGGGGGCCCGCCGCATCACCCTCCGCGTCCTTGGCCACAACACCGCGGCCCGCAAGCTCTACGAGTCGGAGGGCTTCGCGGTGGAGGGCGTACTGCCGGAGGAGTTCTTCCTGGCCGGCGAGTACGTGGACGATGTGTGCATGGGGCGCAGTCTGAGGTAGCTCCGCCTGACTACGTCGTGACCAGCTCGCCCGTGTCCACCGCTGCCGTCGCGTCCGCCGCGCGGCGGGCGTCCTCCGCGACCTCGTCGGCGGTGAGGACGTAGCCCGTCTGCGCGTCCGAGGTGGAGCGGGCGAAGACGACGCCGTACACCCGGCCGTCGGTGGTCAGCAGCGGGCCGCCGGAGTTGCCGGGGCGGACCGTCGAGCGGACCGAGTAGATCTCACGGGTCACCGTGTCGTTGTTGTAGATGTTCTGGCCGGTCGCCCGCACCCGGTTGGCGACGGTCGCCGCCTGGAGGTTGAGGTCGCCGCCCTCCGGGTAGCCCGCGACCACCGCCGCGTCACCGCGCGCGGCCTCGTCGTCGAACCGCAGGACGGGGGCGCGCAGATCGGGCACGTACAGCACGGCCACGTCCTTCTCCGGATCGAAGAGCACGACGCGCGACTCGTACGACCGCCCGACCCCGCCGACCCGGACGCTCGGGTCGTCGATGCCGGCCACCACGTGGGCGTTGGTCATCACATGCTCGTCGGCGTAGACGAAGCCGCTGCCCTCGCGGCCCTGGGTGCCGGCGACGCCCTCGACCTTCACCGTGCTGAGCTTGGCGGCGTTGGTGGCGCTGGCGGTGACGCTGTCGCCGGACGGCTCGGCGACCTGGGCCGTCGACTCGCTCTCGAACGGGTTGAAGACCTGCGGGAAGCCCGCCTCGGTCAGCGCGGACGTGGCCCGGGAGAACCAGGCGGGCGTCGCCTCGGGCATGGTGTCCTGCACCGCCCCGAGCAGCCGGGAGTCCCGGATCGCGGTGGTGACCAGCGGGGACGAGGACGCGCCCAGGACGCTCGCGGCCACCCACGCCACGATCAGCACGGCCACCGAGTTCGCCACGGCGCCGCCCACTCCGTCGGCCACCCGCAGCGGCCCCTGGTCCAGCTCCCGCCGCAGCCGCAGGGCGAGGCGGCCCGCCAGTTCATGGCCGACCACCGCGGGGACCAGCACCGTGAGCACGGCGGTCACCGTCGCCGTCGTCGTACCCGGCTCCGCCAGGTCCACCATCCACGGCAGGATCCACACGCCGATCACCGCACCGCCGACGAAGCCGGCCAGTGAGACACAGCCGGCCACCAGTCCGCGCCGGTAGCCGGACGCCGCGTAGGCCAGGATCAGCAGCAACAGCAGGATGTCGAGCAGGTCCACCAGGCCGCCTTTCTCTCGGACCCCTTAATACGCGAGGAAGGGGCCCAGTGATCAGCCATGCGCTCCGCGGGTTGGGCCGCGTTTGGCCGTCGGTCGTCTGCGGGTTCGTTGTGGCTTGTCGCGCAGTTCCCCGCGCCCCTTCGGGGCCCCCTAGTCCCTAGCCATGCGTGCGTGTACCCGCAAAAACGTCCCGGACCCGGACGTTGGTTCCACCAGGTGGCACAGCACACATCGCGGGCGGAAGGGATCCGGCCGACAGTGAGGTCATGCGTGTCTTCCGAAGGGCACGAGGGTCGCGAAGACGCCGTGCCGTACGCACACCGCACATCGCCGTCCCCATACCGGATGCCGTCCGGGTGCTGCTCGGCGCTCTGCCCGGGCTGGCCGCGGTCGCCGCGCTGGCGCTGTGCGCGAGCGGTGTGGAGCGGACCGGCGGCGCGTCCGCACGGCCGGTCGCGGCCCGGTCCGCCACCACGCCGTACTCCGCGGCGAAGCCGCACATCGTGCTGAGGGCGGCCTGGCTGGACGGCAGCGCGCGGCGTACCCAGCCGCCGCCGCGCTACGACCCCAAGGTCGTCGCCGTCTTCGTCCACCACACCGACTCGCCCAACGGCTACGCCTGCGCCGACGCGCCCCGCATAATCCGCCACCTGTACGCGGGCCAGACCGGCTCCCGGCAATGGGACGACATCGGCTACAACTTCCTCGTCGACCGCTGCGGCACGATCTACGAGGGCCGCGCGGGCGGCGTCGACCGCCCGGTCACCGGCGCCCACACCCAGGGCTTCAACCACGGCACCACCGGCATCGCCGCCCTCGGCACCTTCACGGCGGGCGTGCCCGTGCCGCAGGCCATGACCGACGCGATCGCCCGCCTCGCCGCCTGGAAACTGGGCCTGTCCGGAATCGACCCGCGCGCGGACGTGCCGCTGGTCTCGAGCAACGGCCTCAGCCGGTACGCGGCCGGAACGACCGCCCGGCTCCCCGCCCTCGCGGGCCACAAGGACGGCTTCATGACGAACTGCCCGGGCGCCGCCCTCAGCGCGCTGCTCCCGCAGATCAGGCAGACGGCGGCCTCCTTGCAAGGCAGATGAGCAGGGCAGATGAATGGCTTGATTCACCTGCGTCCCAGGTAGGCCTTCACCGCCCGCTGCAGCACCTTGCCCTGGGTGCCCACCGGCTTCTCCCACTCCCCGAGGTACTCCACGGCCATGCCGCCCGCCCCCGTCTTGAACAGCAGCCGGCCGAGCAGCCGGCTCTCGGTGAGGGTGGGGGTGATCGCGCGCAGGTCGTACGTCTCGGCGTTGGCCGCCCACGCGTCGTACAGCATCCGCCACAACAACGCGCTGCTGGGCCGCAGTTGACGGCCCCGGCGGCCGGAGGCGGCGTACGAGTGCCAGGACCGGGAGCCGACATTGATCATGAACGCGGCGGAGAGGACCTCCCCGTCGTACTCGGCGAGATAGAGGCGCACCCGGTCGCCGTCCTCCGCGTTCAGGGCCTTCCACATGCGCTGGAAGTAGTCCAGCGGGCGGGCCTTGAAGCCGTCGTGGGCGGCGGTCGCGGTGTACAGGCGGTGGAACTCGGGCAGATCGCCGCCGGTGCCCGTGACGACCCGGACGCCCGCCGACTCGGCGGTGCTCAGAGCCTGCTCCCAGTGCGGGGCGAGGGCGGCGCGCAGATCGTCCACCGAGCGCTCCTGCAGCGGGATCAGACAGCCGAACCGCGGCTGCCCCAGGCCGAAACCACTGCCCTCGTCCTCCTCGCAGCGCCGCCACCCGAGCTGCCGCAGCCGTTCCCCGGCGTCCAGCGCGAACCCGTCTATGTCGGCCGCGGGCAGTTCCCGCAGATGCCGTACGGCGGGATCGGCGACGCCCGCCGCGACGACGGAGGGATCCCAGCACCGTACGACGACGGGCGGCCCGATCCGGACCGCGAACGCGCCCTCCCGCTCCAGATGCGCGACGAGCGGGTCCAGCCAGAGCTCAAGACGCGGGGTGCGCCAGTCGATGCCGGGGCCGTCGGGGAGGTAGGCGAGAAAGCGCCGGGTGCCGGGCAGCGGGCGGTACAGCACGAGCGCCGTGGCGACCAGCGACTCGCCCTCGAACCAGCCGACGCTCTGCCCGAGCCAGCCGGGCTTCACATCGGCCCACTCGGGGATCTGGAGATGGCTCGCGTCGGGGTGCAGCCGAAGGTGGGCGAGATGGTCCTCGCGCGTGATCTCGCGCACATAGGGGCTGGTCATGGGCAGGGTGCTCCTCTTCGGGACGGGCCACCCTAGGCAGGCGATCACGGGCCGGGTCAAGGCCTGACTCTCACAGGCTTCTCGTAGCCGCCTCACGGGTCTTCCCGAGGCGGCCTTCCTATCGTCATGCACACGCACTGACTGGAGGTGGGGAAGAAATGAACAGCAGTCACACCGAAGCCGGGAAGAACACCGGCGGCCGGTCCAGGACCGCCCGTGGACCCTGGGCCGTGCTCTGCGCGGTCGTGGCCGTCGTCCTGGGACCGGCCGCGGTCACCGCGTCGGCGCTCGACCAGGCCAACGCCGCCCCGATGCACCACGCGGTGAGGGTGGACCAGCAGGCGCAGGCGTACATCCCGTCCGACGCGGGACGCCGGCGCACCGCCGGGTGAGCGTCAGCCCCTGAACCGGTCCCACAGCTTGGGGTACCGCTCGGCCAGCGCCCGCTCGTTCTCGAAGTCGATCGGCCTGCCCTCGGGCTCCGAGGGCGCGGGCGGGATGCCGAGGTCCGGGGCGACGGTCCCGGTGAGCTGCTCGTAGGCCTCGTCCGCCGCGTAGCCCAGCTCCTCGCCGTCGCCGTCGAGCTCCTCGTCGAAGTCGTCCAGCAGATCGGCGAGCGAGTCGGGATCGTGCACGGCACCCTCGTACAGCTCCCGGCCCTGGCCGATCAGCCAGCACCGGAAGAAGTCGAACGCGTCGTCGCTCGCCCCGTCGAGCAGCACCCAGGCGGCGCCCCACAGGTCCCAGGTGTACGCCCGGTTGTAGCGCGCCTCGAAGTGACGGGCGAAGTCCACGACCGACTCCGGGTCGAGCTGGAGGAGCCGCTCCACAAGCACGTCGGCCTGCTCCTCGGGGTCGCCCTCGGCCGCCTCACGGCTGGCGTCGACCAGCTCCCAGAACTCCGTCTCGTCCATCACGGGTCCAGCATCGTGCCTGGAGGGGTGGGGCGCACGTGGAGTGAGGCGGATTGTTATGGGGCGGGAGTGAGTGAGGAGTGGTACGGCGTCATCGGCCGTACAGCGCCGCAAGCCGCGCCGCGTCCGCCGCGAACCGTGCGCGCAGGCTCTCGGGAGCCAGCACCTCGGCCTCCGGACCGAGCGCCGTCAGCTGGGTGTGGGCGACGTCCTCGGACTCCACGGGGAGTGTCACCGTCACCCGTCCGCCGGAGTCCGGTGCGTCGGCCTTCTCCAGCGCCTCCCGCGCGGCGAGCGGATCGACGGCGTGCGGCAGCCGGCGCACGCCGTCCGCGGAGAGCCGTACGACGACCTCGGCGCGCAGGATGGACCGCGCGAACTGCTCGGCACGCTCCTCCCAGAAGCGGGGCAGATCGAAGTCCTCGTCGCGTACGAAGCGTTCGGCACCCGCCGCGACGGCCTGGAACCGGTCGATCCGGTAGACCCGGGGAGAGCCGTGCGGGGCGGCTCGTGCGCACAGGTACCAGACGCCGGCCTTCAGTACGAGCCCGTACGGCTCCAGCTCCCGCTCGACCACGACCGCGTCCCTGCGGTAGCGGGCGGTGATCCGCCGGTCGTCCCACACCGCGTCCGCGACGACCGGCAGCAGTTCGGGTGTCTCGGGCTCCTTGAACCAGTTCGGCGCGTCCAGATGGAACCGCTGCGCCGCCGTGCGGGAGGCGTCGCGCAGGGAGGGCAGCAACGCCGCGGACACCTTCAGCCGGGCCGCCGATGCCGCGTCCTCCAGCCCCATCTCCCTGAGCGCACCCGGCACGCCGGACAGGAACAGCGCCTCCGCCTCACCGCGGTGCAGCCCCGTCAGCCGCGTCCGGTACCCGCCGATCAGCCGGTACCCGCCGGCGCGCCCCCGGTCCGCGTACACCGGTACTCCCGCCTCGGACAGCGCCTGCGCGTCCCGCGTGACGGTCCGCTCGGACACTTCCAACTCCGTTGCCAGCTCGGCGGCGGTCATGGAGGGCCGGGACTGGAGGAGCAGCACCATTTTGATGAGACGGGCAGCGCGCATGGGTCCATGATGCCGGGGGCTTTGCGGGCGGGTGCGGTCCGGATGTGGCTGGTCGCGCAGTTCCCCGCGCCCCTTAAAGCAGGGGCTGCGCCCCTGGCTTTTGTCTTTAAGGGGCGCGGGGAACTGCGCGACCAGCCCCCACTCACCCGCAGCCGAATTACAACCCGTACCGCTCCCGCGCTTCCTTCACCGCCGTCGCCTTGACCTCGCCGCGGCGTGCCAGCTGGGCCAGCGCGGCGACGACGATGGACTCGGCGTCGACGCCGAAGTGGCGGCGGGCGGCGTCGCGGGTGTCGGAGAGGCCGAAGCCGTCGGCACCCAGCGAGGAGTAGTCCTGCTCGACCCACTGCGCGATCTGGTCCGGCACCTGGCGCATGTAGTCGGAGACCGCCAGCACCGGCCCGTCGGCGCCGTGCAGCGCCTGACGGACGTACGGCACCCGCTCCTCGCCCCGCAGCAGCGCCTCGTCGGCCTCCAGCGCGTCCCGCCGCAGCTCGCCCCACGACGTCGCCGACCACACGTCCGCGGCGACACCCCACTCCTCGGCGAGCAGCTTCTGCGCCTTCAGCGCCCAGTGGATCGCCGTACCGGAACCCAGCAGCTGGATCCGCGGGGCGTTGGCGACCGGCGACAGACCCGCCGACTCCGCCGTGTTGAAGCGGTACAGGCCCTTGACGATGCCCTCGTCGATCCCGAGCCCGGACGGCTTCGCGGGCTGCGGCAGCGGCTCGTTGTAGACGGTGAGGTAGTAGAAGACATTCGGGTCCTCGCCCGGCGCCGCCTCGCCGTACATCCGGCGCAGACCGTCCTTGACGATCGCCGCGACCTCGTACGCGAACGCCGGGTCGTACGTCAGCGCCGCCGGGTTGGTCGCCGCGATCACCGGCGAGTGACCGTCCGCGTGCTGCAGACCCTCGCCCGTCAGCGTCGTACGACCGGCCGTCGCGCCGATCAGGAAGCCGCGGCCCAGCTGGTCGCCGAGCTGCCACATCTGGTCGGCCGTGCGCTGCCAGCCGAACATCGAGTAGAAGATGTAGAACGGGATCATCGTCTCGCCGTGCGTGGAGTACGACGTCGACGCGGCGATGAAGTCGGCCATCGAACCGGCCTCGGTGATCCCCTCGTTGAGGATCTGGCCGTTCTTGGCCTCCTTGTAGTACATCAGCTGGTCACGGTCGACCGGCTCGTACGTCTGGCCCTTGGGGGAGTAGATCCCGAGCGACGGGAACAGCGACTCCATGCCGAAGGTGCGCGCCTCGTCCGGGACGATCGGCACCCAGCGCTTGCCAGTCTCCTTGTCGCGGACCAGGTCCTTGACGAGCCGGACGAAGGCCATGGTGGTGGCCACGTTCTGCGAGCCGGAGCCCTTGTCGAAGGAGGTGAAGGCCTTCTCGGCGGGCGCGGGCAGCGGGGCGACGGCGTGCGTACGGCGGGCCGGGGCCGGACCGCCGAGGGCGGCGCGGCGCTCCTGGAGGTAGCGGACCTCGGGGGAGTCGGTGCCCGGGTGGCCGTAAGGCACCACACCGTCGACGAAGTCGCTGTCCTTGATGGGGAGTTCGAGCAGGTCACGCATCTGCTTGAACTCGTCCACCGTCAGCTTCTTCATC
The DNA here is from genome assembly GCF_036014015.1 of Streptomyces sp. NBC_00457. Taxonomy (NCBI): domain Bacteria; kingdom Bacillati; phylum Actinomycetota; class Actinomycetes; order Kitasatosporales; family Streptomycetaceae; genus Streptomyces; species Streptomyces sp. NBC_00457. The sequence continues at coordinate 7,789,999 of NZ_CP107905.1, forward strand.
TGGTGGTTGGCGTTCTTCGACGCGAAGCCCGCACCGAGGGTGTGGCCCTTGACCGTCTGCGCCAGGATCACCGTCGGCGCGCCCTTGTGCTCGACGGCGGCCTTGTACGCGGCGTACACCTTGCGCGCCTCGTGACCACCGCGGGAGAGGTGGAAGAGCTCCAGGATCTTGTCGTCGCTCAGCAGCTTCGCCAGCTCGGCGAGCGCCGGGTCGGCGCCGAAGAAGTCCTGGCGGATATAGGCGGCGTCACGGGTCTGGTACGTCTGCACCTGCGCGTCCGGTACCTCGCGCAGCCGTCGTACCAGCGCGCCGGTGGTGTCGAGCTGGAACAGCTCGTCCCAGGCCGTACCCCACAGCGTCTTGACGACGTTCCAGCCGGCGCCGCGGAACTGGGCCTCCAGCTCCTGCACGATCTTGAAGTTGGCGCGCACCGGGCCGTCGAGGCGCTGCAGGTTGCAGTTGATGACGAAGGTGAGGTTGTCCAGCTCCTCACGCGCGGCGAGCGCGAGGGCCGCCGTCGACTCGGGCTCGTCCATCTCGCCGTCACCGAGGAACGCCCAGACGTGGGACGCCGAGACGTCCTTGATGGAGCGGTTGGTGAGGTAGCGGTTGAAGCGCGCCTGGTAGATGGCGGAGAGCGGGCCAAGGCCCATCGACACCGTCGGGAACTCCCACAGCCAGGGCAGCCGGCGCGGGTGCGGGTACGACGGGAGGCCGCTGCCGCCCGACTCGCGGCGGAAGTTGTCGAGATGGTGCTCGGTCAGCCGGCCGTCGAGGAAGGCGCGGGCGTAGATGCCGGGGGAGGCGTGGCCCTGGATGTAGAGCTGGTCGCCGGAGCCGTCGGCCTCCTTGCCCTTGAAGAAGTGGTTGAAGCCGGTCTCGTAGAGCCAGGCCGCGGAGGCGAAGGTGGCGATGTGGCCGCCTACGCCGTATTTGCTGCCCCGGGTCACCATCGCGGCCGCGTTCCAGCGGTTCCAGGCGGTGATCCGGGTCTCCATCGCCTCGTCACCCGGTACGGCGGGCTCGGCGGCGGTGGGGATGGTGTTGACGTAGTCGGTCTCGAGGAGCTTCGGCAGCGCGATGCCGTTGCCCTCCGCCCGCTCCAGGGTGCGGCGCATCAGATACGCGGCACGGTGCGGCCCGGCAGCCTTGGTGACGGCGTCCAGGGAGGCCCGCCATTCGGCGGTCTCCTCCGGGTCGCGGTCGGGGAGCTGGTCGAGCTCGCTCGGCTGGATGGCGTTGGGGTCGGTCATGTCGCCGCCTTCCTCAGTCGAAGGGGGGTGCCCTTGTCTTTGGCAGGACAGGGCGTGGGGCCTCTGTAGAAGCCCGTCGTGACTCTAACTCCCTGATCGATGATCGATCAAAGGGTTGAGAGGCAAAACATCTTGATCACGAGAAAGTCGGCACGGGGTGTCTTCGGCGAAGGCACGGAGTGCCGAGGTCTAGTAGAGTTTTCGCAGGTCGGGCCGCACTTGAGCGCCGGTGGACTCAGGCTCGCGGCGCGCATCCCAGCACATGCGCCTTCACGATCTCGGCGATCCGCGGGTCCCGGCGCCGGAACGCCTGCACCAGTTCCTCGTGCTCCTCCGCGTACGACTGCTGCACCGTCCCCAGCCACCGGATCGACAGCGCCGTGAAGACCTCGATGCCGAGCCCTTCCCAGGTGTGCAGCAGCACCGAGTTGCCGGCCGCCCGCACCAGCTCGCGATGGAAGCCGACCGTGTGCCGTACCTGCGCCGTGCCGTCCGACGCGGCGTCGGCGTCGTACAGGGCGGCGACGTGCGGCTCCAGGGCCGAGCAGTCCCGCGCCAGCCGCTCCGCCGCCAGCTCGGCCGCGATCGCCTCCAGGCCGGCCCGGACCGGGTAGCTCTCCTCCAGGTCGGCGGCGGTCAGATTCCGCACCCGTACGCCCTTGTTGGGCGCCGACTCGATCAGCCGCAGCGACTCCAGCTCGCGCAGCGCCTCCCGTACGGGGGTCTGGCTGACCTCCAGCTCGGTCGCGATCCGTCGCTCCACGATCCGCTCGCCCGGCTTCCAGCGTCCGCTGACGATCCCCTCCACGATGTGCTCGCGGATCTGTTCGCGCAGCGAGTGGATGACGGGGGCTGTCATGAGGGCTCCTTAGGGCTTTGACGTTTAGACAATAAGGCCACCAGCCGGTTCGGGAAGGGCGCACGGGGGCGCTTCCATGCAGGTGAGAGGAGAGTTACACGCCTAGTAGCTCGGGGGTTCTGTCGTCGGGCGGCTGCGGGTTGTCTGTGGTTGCTCGCGCAGTTCCCCGCGCCCCTAAGGGCGATGCCCTCGCCCGGAGATTCCGGGCGAGGGCATCGATGTGTACTGATGGGCGGCGTTTACAGGCCGAGCTCGACCTCGAACTCGCCTGCCTCCAGGATCGCCTTGACCGCCGTCAGGTAACGGGCCGCGTCGGCGCCGTCGACCAGGCGGTGGTCGTAGGAGAGGGTCAGGTAGGTCATGTCGCGGACGGCGATGACCGTGCCCTCCTCCGTCTCGAGGACGGCCGGGCGCTTGACCGTGGCGCCGATGCCGAGGATCGCGACCTGGCCCGGCGGCACGATGATCGTGTCGAAGAGCGCCCCGCGCGAACCGGTGTTGGAGATGGTGAAGGTCGCGCCCGACAGCTCGTCCGGCGTGATCTTGCTGGCCCGGACCTTGCCCGCCAGATCGGCCGTGGCCTTGGCGATACCGGCGAGGTTGAGGTCACCGGCATTCTTGATGACCGGGGTCATCAGGCCCTTCTCGGAGTCCACCGCGATACCGATGTTCTCGGTGTCGAAGTAGGTGATCGTGCCCTCTTCGACGTTGATCCGGGCGTTGACGGGCGCGTGCGCCTTCAGCGCCTGGGCCGCGGCCTTGACGAAGAACGGCATCGGGGAGAGCTTGACGCCCTCGCGCGCCGCGAACGCGTCCTTGGCCCGGCCGCGCAGCTTCATCAGCCGCGTGACGTCGACCTCGACGACCGAGGACAGCTGCGCCTGCTCGTGCAGCGCCTTGACCATGTTGTCGCCGATGACCTTGCGGATGCGCGGCATCTTGACGGTCTGGCCACGCAGGGGGGAGACCTCCAGCGCCGGGGCCTTCTTCGCGGCGGCCGGAGCAGCCGCGGCGGGGGCCGGGGCAGCGGCGGCGGCCTTCGCGGCCTCGGCGGCGGCGACGACGTCCTGCTTGCGGATACGGCCGCCGACGCCGGTGCCCTTGACGGTGGCCAGGTCGACGCCGTTCTCGGCGGCGAGCTTGCGCACCAGCGGGGTGACGTAGGCGCCCTCGTCGGTGGCCTGCGCGGCGGGAGCCGGAGCGGCCGGGGCCGGGGTGACCGGGGCGGGGGTGGGCGTCGGCGTGGGAGCCGGAGCGGCGGGGGCGACCGGAGCCGGGGCGGCAGCGGCGGGCGCGGCCGGAGCTGCGGGGGCAGCCGGAGCCGCGGGCGCGGCCGGAGCCGGGGCAGCGGCGGCGGGAGCCGGAGCCGCCGGGGCCGGGGCTGCCGCCGGAGCGGCACCCGCGACGCCGATGACGGCCAGCTTGGCGCCGACCTCGGCCGTCTCGTCCTCGCCGACCACGATCTCCAGCAGCGTGCCGGAGGTGGGCGCCGGGATCTCGGTGTCGACCTTGTCCGTCGACACCTCGAGCAGCGGCTCGTCGGCCTCGACGCTGTCACCGACCGACTTCAGCCAGCGGGTGACCGTGCCCTCGGTGACGGACTCGCCGAGCGCGGGCAGGACGACGTCCGTGCCCTCGGCGGAGCCGCCGCCGGCGGCGGCCTCGGCGGTGGGAGCGGGGGCCGGAGCGGCCTGCTCGGTGGACGGGGCAGCGGCGGCCGGGGCGGGCTCGGGAGCCGCGGCGGGCTCGGGCTCGGGCTCGGCGGCCGGGGCAGGGGCGGCAGCGGGAGCGCCCGTGCCGTCGTCGATGACAGCCAGCTCGGCGCCGACCTCGACCGTCTCGTCCTCGGCGACCTTGATGGAGGCCAGGACGCCGGCGGCGGGGGAGGGGATCTCGGTGTCGACCTTGTCGGTGGAGACCTCGAGCAGCGGCTCGTCGGCCTCGACGCGCTCACCCTCGGCCTTCAGCCAGCGAGTGACAGTGCCCTCGGTGACGCTCTCGCCGAGCGCCGGAAGGGTTACGGAAACCGCCATGGTTTCGGTTGCTCCTTACGAATTGCGGAAGTCTGAGTCGTCGCTTCGTCGACCGAGGGTCAGTCGTGCGAGTGGAGCGGCTTGCCGGCCAGGGCCAGGTGGGCCTCGCCGAGCGCCTCGTTCTGCGTCGGGTGGGCGTGGATGAGCTGGGCGACCTCGGCAGGCAGCGCCTCCCAGTTGTAGATCAGCTGGGCTTCGCCGACCTGCTCGCCCATACGGTCGCCGACCATGTGGACGCCGACCACCGCACCGTCCTTGACCTGGACGAGCTTGATCTCGCCCGCGGTGTTCAGGATCTTGCTCTTGCCGTTGCCCGCGAGGTTGTACTTCAGAGCGACGACCTTGTCCGCGCCGTAGATCTCCTTGGCCTTGGCCTCGGTGATGCCGACGGAGGCGACCTCCGGGTGGCAGTACGTCACCCGCGGGACACCGTCGTAGTCGATCGGAACGGTCTTCAGACCGGCCAGACGCTCCGCCACCAGGATGCCCTCGGCGAAGCCGACGTGCGCGAGCTGGAGCGTCGGAACCAGGTCGCCGACGGCGGAGATGGTCGGGACGTTGGTGCGCATGTACTCGTCGACGAGGACGTAGCCGCGGTCCATGGCGACGCCCTGCTCCTCGTAGCCGAGACCGGCGGAGACCGGGCCGCGGCCGACGGCGACGAGCAGGACCTCGGCCTCGAACTCCTTGCCGTCGGCGAGGGTGACCTTGACACCGTTCGCGGTGTACTCGGCCTTCGAGAAGAAGGTGCCCAGGTTGAACTTGATGCCGCGCTTGCGGAACGCGCGCTCAAGAAGCTTGGAGGAGTTCTCGTCCTCGACCGGGACGAGGTGCTTGAGGCCCTCGATGACGGTGACGTCGGAGCCGAAGGACTTCCAGGCGGAGGCGAACTCGACGCCGATGACACCGCCGCCCAGGATGATCGCGGACTGCGGCACGCGGTCCAGGACGAGGGCGTGGTCGGAGGAGATGATGCGGTTGCCGTCGATCTCCAGGCCCGGCAGCGACTTCGGCACGGAGCCGGTCGCGAGGAGCACGTGGCGGCCCTGGACGCGGCGGCCGTTGACGTCGACGGAGGTGGGGGAGGAGAGCCGCCCCTCACCCTCGATGTAGGTGACCTTCCGCGAGGCGACGAGCCCCTGGAGCCCCTTGTACAGACCGGCGATCACGCCGTCCTTGTACTTGTGGACTCCGGCGATGTCGATGCCCTCGAACGTGGCCTTCACACCGAACTGCTCGCTCTCGCGGGCCTGGTCGGCGATCTCGCCCGCGTGCAGCAGGGCCTTGGTGGGAATGCAACCCCGGTGCAGGCAGGTACCGCCGACCTTGTCCTTCTCGATCAGGGCGACGTCCAGGCCCAGCTGCGCCCCGCGCAGCGCCGCGGCGTAACCACCGCTACCACCGCCGAGGATCACTAGGTCGAAAACGGTGCTGGCGTCGTTCGCCACGTCACGTCCTCCATGCATGTGCGCCGTACGCCGGTCTGCGGTGACCGGCAGGCGGCTGGTGTCCGGCCGCTACTCTTCGGCCCTTCGGTGGGGCCCTGTCCTGCCGTGCCCCATCTTCGCACTTGTCCGTGCAAGAAGAGACGCCGGGCCGGTGTGTGAGACGTCCCACGCTGACTGATGACGTCCTGAAGGGCAGCGGACGGTAGGGGCGCGGGGAACTGCGCGATCAGCCCCCACACGCCCGCAGCCGCCACACGACAAAGCGAACCGAGCTCTCAGGCGACCGTCACCCGAGATCCCCCGCAGCCGTCAGCTCCGCCAGCCGCACCAACGTCCGCACAGCCGACCCCGTACCACCCTTCGGCGTGTACCCGAAGGGCCCTTGCTCATTGAAGGCCGGCCCCGCGATGTCGATGTGCGCCCAGGTGATCCCCTCACCCACGAACTCCCGCAGGAAGAGCCCGGCGACGAGCCCACCCCCCATCCGCTCACCCATGTTCGCGATGTCAGCGGTAGGAGAGTCCATCCCCTTACGCAGGTGATCCGGCAACGGCATCGGCCAGGACGCCTCCCCGACCTCCTCCGCGGCCTCGACGACCGCCGTACGAAACGCCTCGTCATTGGCCATGACCCCGAACGTCCGGTTCCCCAGCGCCAGCACCATCGCCCCGGTCAGCGTCGCCACGTCGACAAGCGCGTCCGGCTTCTCCTCGGACGCGGCCCACAGCGCGTCCGCGAGCACCAACCGCCCCTCCGCGTCGGTGTTGAGCACCTCCACGGTCTTGCCGCTGTACATCCGCAGCACATCACCCGGCCGCGTCGCCGTGCCCGACGGCATGTTCTCCGCCAGCGCCAGCCAGCCGGTGACATTGACCTCGAGCCCGAGGCGCGCGGCGGCGACGACGGCGCCGAAGACGGCCGCCGCACCGCTCATGTCGCACTTCATCGTCTCGTTGTGCCCGGCGGGCTTCAGCGAGATGCCGCCCGAGTCGTACGTGATGCCCTTGCCGACGAACGCGAGGTGCTTCTTCGCCTTGGCGTGCGTGTACGACAGCTTGACCAGCCGGGGACCGGCGGCCGACCCCACGCCGACGCCCAGGATGCCGCCGTAGCCACCCTTCTCCAGGGCCTTCACGTCGAGCACCTGCGCCTTGATGCCGTGCTCCTTGGCCGCGGTCTGGGCGACGGCGGCGAAGGACTCCGGGTTGAGGTCGTTCGGCGGGGTGTTGATCAGGTCGCGGGCGCGGTTCAGCTCCTCGGAGACGGCGGTGGCGCGCTCGACGGCCGCCTTGTACGCCTTGTCGCGGGGCTTGCCGCCGAGCAGGGCGACCTCGGCGAGCGGCGCCTTGCCGTTCTTCGCATCCTTGCCGCTCTTGCCGTTCTCCTTGTACGTGTCGAAGGAGTACGCGCCAAGGAGCGCGCCCTCCGCGACGGCACCGGCGTCGGCGGCGTCCGTGAGCGGCAGGGCGAAGGCGGCCTTCTTGGAGCCGGCCAGGGCGCGGGCGGCCGTACCGGCGGCCTTGCGCAGCGTCTCGCCGTCGAACTGGGCGTCCTTCTCCGGCTCGGCGCCCAGGCCGACCGCCACCACGAGCGGTGCCTTGAAGCCCGACGGCGCGGGGAGCTTCGTCACCTCGCCCTCGGCACCGGAGGCACCGAGGGTCTCCAGGACGCCGGCGAGCCTGCCGTCGTAAGCCTTGTCCACGGCCTCGGCGCCCGGTGCGACGACGGGTCCCTTGGCGCCCTTGGCGACACCGATCACGATCGCGTCGGCCCGCAGGCCGGGCGCCGCGGCGGTGCTGAGAGTGAGAGCAGTCACGGTGGTGATATCTCGCTTCCGATGTGAAGTTGCTGTGGCCGATGGGAGTGGGTCGACCGGGCCCGTCGGCCGACCCTAGACCTGGCCTGAGGGTTGGACTCGTCCGGGGCCTTCCCCCTGTCGGCGAACACCCGGGACCGAGCCTACGCGCGTATGAGCGTTCGCTCTGCCGCGGGCGTTCACCCGGTGGTGGCGTCATGGCAACTTCCGGATGCTCACCACCCGTGGGGCGCGTTGCTGTACGTGCCGACGGCCGGCTGAGGCGTCCCTGACGTGCCGAGCCCGAGGCCCGTGACCTCCGTGCCGGCCAGCCGGTCGGCGAGGGAGCGGCAGTTGGTGCCGAGGACCGGCAGGGCGTTGCAGAAGAAGACGGCGACGGCGAGGGCCCACACCAGCATGGAGAGCATGAACTGGCCCTCGATCAGCAGGACGCAGGCGAGCGCGTAGACGACGACGTCCGCCGTGGTGGTGACCGCGGCCCGCAGTGCGGCCCGGCGTCCCGCGCGCGGGGTGACCTTCAGCCCCGTCAGGGCCTTGCCGAGGGTGCGGCCGAGGAAGGTCAACGAGGCCCACTGGTACAGGAAGGTGACCACGATCAGCAGCCCGAAGGCCTGCTCGACGTAGAGCACCGACTTGTTCCAGACGGAGAGCCCCAGGTTCTCCGAGGCGTCGATGACGTCGCCGCGTGAGGTCAGCAGGTCGAAGCCGCTGTGCGCGGCGAGTTCCGGTACATCGGTGACGAGCGCGGATATGCGGTGGAAGGTGAGCACGGCGAGCCCGGTGGCCAGTGCGACCACCAGAGCGAAGTCGATGAGCCAGGCCGCGGTACGGCGAAGTTTCGGCATGGACGTCCCCCCGAAGACGGTCACTTGTCGGTTTCGGCGGATGAGATTAGTGGCGGGGCGGGCGCGACCGAAGGGCTGAGCGGGATTTCGAATCATCCCGTGACAGAAATCGAGTCACCCCAGTGACAGAACGACGAGCGCCGCCGTCGCCGCCGTCTCCTCGAGCCCGCCGAAGACATCACCGGTGACCCCGCCGAAGCGGCGGACGCAGTGCCGGAGCAGAAGCTCGGCGGCGCAGAGGGCGAGGGCGACGGCGGCACCCGCCTGGACGAGGCCGTACGCCCCGAAAGCCGCGCCCGCGCCGGCCACCACCCCGGTGACCGCGAGGGCGACCAGCACCGCCCCGCGCACCGGCACGACGCCGGCGACCGCGGCCCCCAGCCCCTCCGGCCGCGCGGCGGGCACCCCGGCCCGCGCGGCGGTCGTGAGCGCCAGCCGGCCGACGGTCGCGGAGACGACGGCGGCGAAGGCACCGCGGGCCCAGGAGCCGTCGTAAGCCTCCGTCAGGGCGGCCACCTGGGCCAGGAGCACGAACACGAGCGTGATCACACCGAACGGCCCGATGTCCGACTGCTTCATGATCCGCAGCGCGTCCTCCGCGGGCTTCCCGCTACCGAGCCCGTCCGCGGTGTCGGCCAGCCCGTCGAGATGCAGCCCCCGGGTGAGCACGGCGGGCACGGCGACGGTGGCGACGGCGGCGAGCAGGGGCGCGGCACCAAGAACCACCAACAGCAACCCGACCCCGGCCGCAGCACCCCCCACGACGACCCCGGCCAACGGAGCACACACCATCCCACCCCGCGCAGCCTCCCGGTCCCACCGCACCACCTTCACAGGCAGCACGGTGAGCGTCCCGAAGGCAAAACGAAGGCCATGAAGGGGCAGGGTCCTGGGCATCCGGGCAGGCTACAGCGGTCAAGCTGCGGGCATTCGTGCCGCCTAGGGCGGCACGGGTGGGCGCAGGCGGCACCCCGCAAGCGCCGGGCTGCGCGACCCACCCCAGCCACCCAGAACGCCGCACCCACACGACACCCACCCCCACACCGGGCAAACTGTCACACATGGGGCAATGGCTGGAGCACAACATCATCGAACCGGGCAAACTCCCCCTGCTCCTCGCCCTGACCGCCTTCGTCGTCACCTTCCTCGTCACCCGCCTCGTCACCCGCCTCATCCGCGCAGGCAAGGGCCCCTTCGGCAACGTCGAGGCCGGCGGCGTGCACATCCATCACGTCGTCCCCGGAGTCGTCCTCACCGTCATCGGCGGCTTCGGCGCGGTAGCCGGCGGCACCCGCGGCTTCGGCTCGGCCCTCGCCGCCGTGGTCTTCGGCATGGGCGCGGGCCTCCTCCTCGACGAGTTCGCGCTGATCCTCCACCTCGACGACGTCTACTGGACGGAAGCGGGCCGCAAGAGCGTGGAGGTCGTGGTGCTGACCGCCGCCCTCGTCGGCCTGGTCCTCGTCGGCTACACCCCCTTCGGCGTCAACGACCTCGACGACGACGAACTGCAGAACCGCTCCACCGTCATCGGCACCGTCCTCACGAACTTCGCCTTCTCGCTGCTCGCCCTGAGCAAGGGCAAGGTCCGCACCGCGATCTTCGGTGCCATCGTCCCGGTCATCGCCGTGGTCGGCACGATCCGCCTGGCCCGCCCCGGTTCCCCCTGGGCCAAGCGCTTCTACCGCCGCCGCCCCCGCGCCCGTGCCAAGTCCCTCCGCCGCGCCTACCGCCACGACCGCCGCTGGGCGGGTCCCAGCCGTCGGCTTCAGGACTTGATCGGCGGCAAACCCGATCCGGTGGAACCGGCCCGCTCCGCCGACCGCCGCTGACGCGCCGCCCGCACGGCACACAGCACCAGCACCCCGGCGATCGCCGCCAGATGCTCCTTGCCGGCCAGGTTCTCCTTCACCAGCACCTCGACCACCATCGCCACGATCACCGCCCCCGCGGTGACGTACGCCCGGTAGCGCCAGCCGAGGAACACGGCGAGCCCCACCACGGCCGCCGACGGTCCCGTGTCCACGACAGACGCGTCCGAGCAGGGCGTTCGGGAGGCGGCCCGAACCGAGCGTGACGCTCACGCGCGCGTGGCAGACCCGCCCGATCCCGATGTGGCCCGGTCCGGCGCCTCCAGAAACCGTTCCTGAGCAGTGAGCGGCGAGACCGCACACCGGCACGCCCCGAACGGTCTTGGGCGCACTGGTCGTCTGCTTTCGCATCCCGGGCGGCGATACGGATCGTGTCCGCGGTCCGAGCCGGGCGGGCGGAGTCCCTGTGCGATCCGGCGGGTACTCGGCCAAGGGCGGCGGGGAGGCCCTGAACCATCGCTCCGGTGGAGCAGGGGCCCCGCTCGCTGGCGCCGCGTCGGCGTCCCAGATCGCATCGCTACGGTAGCCCCGTCGGCGCCGGTCGATGCAACTCCGAAGTCCGATGATCACCTGATCGAGTTAAGCGGCCCTACCGGCGAGGGGGGCGCGGAGAAACCCCTCCGCACGGGCCGCGGCGATGCCGATGCGGGGCAGGCCCGCGCTCTTCTCGAAGAGCAGGAACCTCGGTTCCCAGATCGGCCGGTACTTGGCGTTGGCGCGGTACAACGACTCGATCTGCCACCAGCGCGAGAAGAAGCTGAGCAGCGACCGCCACAGCCTCAGCACCGGTCCGGCGCCGATGCGTCCACCACGTTCGAAGACCGAACGGAATACGGCGAAGTTGAGCGAAACCTGCATGACCTGGATCTCCCGGGCACGATTCAGCAACTCGAGGTTCAGAATCCACGCCGCCCGCTTGCGGCGCCGCATCGTGATCGCCAGGAACACCGTGAACACACCGGACGCGAAACCGGCGGTCAGCAGATATGGCGTGAAGTAGTTCTCCTGGTTGTGCCGCCGCAGGTCCTGCCCCAGGGACACCGACACCGCGCTGAGGAAGTTGACGAACGCGACGACCCGCAAATACCAGACGGCAAAGGCAGCGGCCCGCCGCGAGGCGCTTGCCCCCGTCTTTCCCTACTCGTCCGCCGCCTTCTCAGCTTCCTGGGCCTCTTCGGGCTCCTCGGCCTCCTCCGCCTTCTCCGGCAGTTCCGCCGCCAACGCCGCCGCGGCCTGCACCAGCGGCAGTGCCAGCAGTGCCCCGGCCCCTTCCCCCACCGTCACGCCCTGGTCAAGGAGCGGCTCGAGGGCCATGCGGTCGAGGGCCTTCGCCTGGCCCGGCTCCCCGCTGCTGTGCGCGGCCAGCCACCAGTCCGGTGCCCGGAACGCGATCCGCTGCCCCACCAGCGCACAGGCGGCCGCCACGACCCCGTCCAGGATCACCGGCGTCTTCCGCACCGCGCTCTGCAGCAGAAACCCGGTCATGGCGGCCAGGTCGGCACCGCCCACCGTCGCCAGCAGTTGCAGCTGATCGCCGAGCACGGGCCGGGCCCGCCGCAGCGCATCACGAATCGCCGCGCACTTCCGCATCCACGCGAGGTCGTCGATGGCGAGCCCCCCGCGCCCGGTCACGACCGACGCATCGGTCCCGCACAGCGCGGCGACCAGCACACCCGCCACCGTGGTCCCGCCCACGCTCACATCGCCGAGCACCACCAGATCAGTACCGGAGTCGGCCTCTTCGTCGGCCACCGCGACCCCCGCCAGGAACGCGGCCTCGGCCTCCTCCGCCGTCAGCGCGTCCTCGACGTCGATCCGTCCGCTGCCCCGCCGTACCCGATGCCGTACGACCTCGTCGGGCAGCGTCTCCGGGTCGCAGTCCAGCGCCATGTCCACGACCCGCACGGGCACGCCCAGCCGCCGGGCGAGGACGGAGACGGGCCGGCCGCCCTCCAGGACCTCACGCACCAGTGCTCCGGCGCTGCCCGCGGGCCGCGCGGAGACACCCAGTCCGGCGACGCCGTGGTCGCCGGCGAACAGCATCACCCGCGGTTGTTCGATCGGCCGCACCGGCACGGCGCTCTGCGCCGCCGCCAGCCACTCACCCAGGTCGTCGAGGCGCCCCAGCGCTCCGGGCGGCACGATCTGACGCTCCCTGCGCGCCTCCGCATCGCGGCGCACCCCGCCGTCGGGGCGCTCGATCAGATCGGTGAAGTCGTCGAGATTAAGCGAGCTCATTCGCCGAACAGTACCGGCCCCGATCGAACGGACCGGCGCCACATCGCCACCACGCGCACACGACGTCATTGCGCCCAAGATCGCGATCCCATACGTTCCGTTTTGCAGTGGAATGTCGTACGTCCTCAGGGGAGCCGCCCATGCCACCCGCACGCCGCGACGACTGCCCATGGTGCGGTTCGAAACTGCTCCGCGCCCGTACGAGAACCGTGGACGAGTGCCAGGACTGCGCGCACGTGTTCCAGAACCCCCAACGCCCGGTCGAGGAGAGGTTGTTGGAGGAACACGTCAAGCCCTGTTCCGCGACCCGCCGCCAACACCTCCTCACCGCCCGCGCGATGCTGCGCCTGAGGCCCGAGCCGGAGAGCTGGCTGGACGTGGGCACGCGCGACGCCGGCTTCCCGGAAACGGCGCGGGAACTCTTCCCGTACACGTCCTTCGATGGCCTGGACCCCACCCCGCTGGTGGTGCGGGCACGCACGGCGGACCGCATCGAAGAGGCCTACGTGGGCAACCTGCCGGACCCGCACATCACGACCATCCTCCGCGGACGCTACGACGTGGTCAGCCTCCTCAACCATCTCCACCACACGTCCGACCCCCGAGCGGAACTCCAGGCCGCGCTCACGCTTCTCCGCAAAGGGGGCCACCTGGTGATCGAGACCCCCGACCCGCGGTCCGCGCTCGCCACCCTCCTGGGCAGGCGGTGGCGCCCCCAGACCCACCCGGGCCACACCCATCTGATCCCCCTGGACAACCTCCGCACGGAACTGGAATCCCGCGGCTGCACCCTCTCCCCACCCCTGAGCCGCACCCGCTTCTCCACCACCTACAGACTCATCGCCCGCAAGTCCTGAGCCGCCCCGGCTCACCCCCGCAACACCACCGCCTGCCCCGCCACCACCAGCAGCACCTGCTCGCACTCACCCGCGAACGCCGCGTTCAAACGCCCCAACTCGTCCCGGTACCGCCGCCCGGAGGCGGTGGCCGGCACGATCCCCGACCCCACCTCGTTCGACACGGCGACAACGGTCCGCCGCGATGCCCGCACCGCCCCGGTCAACTCCCGCACCCGCTCCCGCAAGGCCCGCTCACCCCCGTCGGCCCACACCGCGTCGTCCCACGCCCCGACGGAGTCCATCGCATCCGTCAGCCACAGCGACAGGCAGTCGATCAGCAACGGCGCCCCATCGGCCTGAAGCAACGGCACCAGGTCACACGTCTCCGCCGTACGCCAGGACCCCGGCCGCCGCTCCCGATGCGCGGCCACCCGCGCGGCCCACTCGCTGTCCTCGTCCCGCGTGCCGCCGGTGGCGACATACAGCACATCGGGAAACGCCTCCAGCCGCCGCTCGGCCTCCACGGACTTCCCCGACCGCGCCCCGCCCAGCACCAGCGTCCGCCGCGGTACATCCGGTACGTCCTCGTACACCCCCACGACCAGCGTCGTCCCGTCCGGCACGGCCCGCGCCCCGGCCGCCGCGAGCCGCCGCCGCAGCTCTCTCCCCGGCGGTACGGCATGATCCAGATGTACGGCGATCACATCCGTCGTCGGCCCGACCGCCCCCACCGCCCGCAGCCGTGCCAACGCGTCCGGCCGCCCCACGACATCGGCCACGACCATGTCGTACGCCTCGCCGTTTCCCTCCTCCAGCCCGGCCGGCGCACTGCCCGGCGGCACATACAGCAGCCGGTGCCCATCAGGCCCGGTCACCGCATATCCCGTACCGCCCGCATCCATCGCCACGGCCCGCACCCGATGCCCCGTCAACAACGCCAACTCCCGCCCGTCCGGCACCCGCCCCGGCCCCGGCACCCCCGCCGGCACCTCCACGGCCGGCCCGTCATGCGGATGCGACAACAACACCTGCCGCACCCCCCCGAGCGACCGCCCGGCCCGAGCAGCGGCAAAGGCTGCACCGGGCGTCAGATCCATCAACAGCACCCCGTCCACGAGCAACGCGGTAGCCGCCCGCGCATCGTGCCCGAGCGCGGCAGCACACACCGCACAGGGACATTCGGGGCGGGGCAGCCCCGCGGGAGCACCGGTACCGAGCAGAGTCACGTCCACGAAGTTGATTTTCGCCGGTCTCTGCTGATCTTGCGTGACGGAGACGCCGTTAAGGGGCGCGGGGCTGTATCGATATGCGGCTCCGCCGCGTGGGCGCGACCAGCCCCCACACACCCGCAGCCAACGAACAACCGCATACGCTTCTGCTCGGTAACCGCTCAAACACGGGAGGCGCACATGGCCCTATGGACGTGGCGATTCGAGAAGTCCGACGGCGCGGAGGTCCAGCCCGCAGTGCAGCCCGAGGAGTTCACCACACAGGGCGACGCCGAGTCCTGGCTCGGCGAGTACTGGAAAGATCTGCTCGCCGGCGGTGCGGACCAGGTACGCCTGTTCGAGGACGCCACGGAGATCTACGGCCCGATGAGCCTGCACGCCACGGACGCGTAAGACGGACGGGGGAGGGGCGACCGTGAACCGGCCGCCCCTCCTCACTGCTCACCCAGCGTCACATCCACCGTCTTCTCGGCGCCGTCGCGCGTGAACGTCACCGTCGTCCTGTCACCCGGCTTCTGCGCGGCCAGCGCCTCCGTCAGCGAGGTGATGGTCGTGATGTCGGTGTCACCGAGCTTGGTGATGATGTCCCCGGCCGCCAGGCCCGCCCGGTCGGCCGCCCCGCCGTTCGTCACCGCGACGACCGCGACCCCGGCGGCCTGGTAGTCGTCGTCGACGACCGTACGGCCGGTGATGCCGAGCGCGGCCCGGCCGGAGTCCGTCACCTTGCCGTCCTTGATGATCTGGTCGGCGACCGTCTTCACCATCGACGCGGGGATCGCGAACCCGATGCCGGGCGCCGCGGCGTCCCCGACGTTGGGGTCGATGGCGGCGAGCGTCGGGATGCCGATGACCTCGCCGTCGAGGTTCACCAGGGCGCCGCCGCTGTTGCCGGGGTTGATGGCGGCCGACGTCTGCACCATGTTGGCGATGGTCGCGCCCGTACCGCCGCCGGTCCGCCCCTCGCTGACGGTCCGTCCGGTCGCCGACACGATCCCCTGCGTCACGCTCGACGACAGCCCGAGCGGCGAGCCCATCGCGAGGACGATCTGCCCGACCTCGACCTTCGCTGAGTCCCCGAACTTCGCGGCCTTGAGCCCGTCCGGTACGGCGTTCAGCTTGATGACGGCGAGATCCTGCTCCGGGTACGCGTAGACGAGCCTGGCGGTCAGCACGTCCTCGCTGTTGGCGGTCGTCACCTGGAACGTCTTCTCGTTCCCGACGACATGCGCGTTGGTGACGATGTGGCCCTTGTCGTCGTACACCACCCCGGAGCCCAGATCGTTCCGGGCCTGGATCTGCACGACCGACGGCAGAACGTCCTTGATCACCTTCGTGTAGGCGTCCTGCAACTCACTGTCCACGGCCGGCACGGCGGCCTGCTTGGTGGTCTTCTCCGACTGCGAGGACTCAGAGGATCCGGAACAGCCGGAGACGATGACCAGGGAGCACACGAGCACCAAGGCACGAATACGGAAAGCGTCCATGCTCCGAGTCTCACGTCGGGGTGAAAGCCAGTCCCCTGCTATTGACCCGAACGGGCAGCGCCCCAAAGGGGCGCGGGGAACTGCGCGACCAGCCACAACGGACCCGCAGACGACAGACGAGGGCGCTACCCCCGCACCCCACACAGATGCAGCAACGCCGCCACACGCCGATACGGATCCGTCCGCCCAGCCCGCTCCTCCGCGGCCAACAGCGCGTCGATGTCGCCGGAGGCCTCCGCCCCGTCGGCAGCCGTGTCCGTGAAGACCCGCACGCCGTACCAGGCGTGCAGCGGTGCCCCGATCCCGGCCAGCGTCCCGGTCAGCGCGTCCAGCCGGTCCGCACGGACGTCGAGCCCGAGCCGGTTCCGGTAGGAGACCGTGTCGAAGGCGGCCAGTGCGCCCGCCCAGTCGCCGGACAGGCCCGGCCGCATCGCCAGCGCGTCCGCGTTGCGGACCAGCAGCGACAGCAGACCGCCCTGGGCGAGCATCCGGGCCAGCCCCGCCAGCAGCGGGTCAGGATCGTCGACGTACATGAGAACGCCATGACACAACACCACGTCGAAACTGCCCGGCAGGAAGTGCACGCCGGTGTCACGGCCGTCGCCCTCGACGATCCGCATCCGCTCCCGGATCCCCTCGGGCTCGGCGGACAGGGCCTCCCGCGCCACGGAGATCATCTTCGGATCCTGCTCGACCCCGGTCACCTGATGTCCGGCCCGGGCCAGCCGCAGCGCCTGCGTGCCCTGGCCCATCCCCACATCGAGTACCCGGAGTCGCCGCCCGACCGGGAACCGGCCGGCTATCTGCTCGTCGAGCTGGCGGGCCACCAGCTCCTGGCGTACGACGTCACGGAGCCCGCCCAGCTTGCTCAGCCAGGCATCCGCCGCGCCCCCCGAGAACGAAGCCGTGCCGGTCAGGGCCGCTCCCCGCGCTTGACCTGCGGCTTCGGCAGCCGGAGCCGACGCATCTGGAGAGAGCGCATCAGCGCGTAGGCGACGGCGCCGCGCTTGTTCTCGTCCGGGAAGCGCTCGGCGAGACCCTTCTTCAGGCGGTAACCGGTGGCGATCGAGTCGAGCACGATCAGCACGATCACGACCAGCCACAGCAGCAGCGCGATGTTCTGCAGCGAGGCCACCCGCACCATGCTCAGCACGAGGATGACCACGGCCATCGGCAGGAAGAACTCCGCGACGTTGAACCGCGAGTCGATGAAGTCCCGGGCGAACCTGCGCACCGGCCCCTTGTCACGCGCGGGCAGGTAGCGCTCGTCGCCGCCGGCCAGCGCCTGGCGCTGCTTGTCCAGGGCGGCACGGCGCTCCTCGCGCTGACGCTTGGCGGCGTCCTTGCGGGTCATCGACGTATTGGCGACGCTGCGGCGCTGGGACTGGGCCTCACTCCGCTTGGGAGTGGGCCTGCCCTTCGGGGCCTGCGGGTCACGGGTCTGAGTGGAGTCGGTCAGCGACGCCTTGTCGGCGTTCGCGGCCTTCTCATCCTTGGCACGGCTACGGAACACAAAACCCAAGGGTACGGGGTCCCGGGCATGGACCCCAGCCCCACGGGGAACGATCCGGCAACACCAGTCGTATTAGTGGGCACAGAAGGGGCGCTGCTCCCGGGGTTCGATCTCAGGGGTGACTCTCAGGGGTCACCTACTCCCTACGCCGGAGCAGGGCCGGACGCAGTCGTCCTTGGGGATGAGCGCATCCGTCCCCGAACAGTGCGGTAATGGATGCAGGGCCCGTACTGTGGGTTCTGTCGCAGGAGCTGGATGTAGTCCGTCAGAAGGGGGCGCGCGAAGCCCATGAGCGGTGTCATGAAGCGTATGGGGATGATCTTCCGCGCGAAGGCGAACAAGGCCCTTGACCGGGCCGAGGACCCGCGCGAAACCCTCGATTACTCGTACCAGAAGCAGCTGGAGCTGCTCCAGAAGGTCCGCCGTGGCGTCGCCGACGTGGCGACCTCGCGCAAGCGCCTGGAGCTACAGCTCAACCAGCTCCAGTCGCAGTCGAGCAAGCTGGAGGACCAGGGCCGCAAGGCGCTCGCCCTCGGCCGCGAGGACCTGGCGCGTGAGGCGCTGTCCCGCCGTGCCGCCCTCCAGCAGCAGGTGACGGACCTCGAAACGCAGCACGCGACGCTCCAGGGCGAGGAGGAGAAGCTCACCCTGGCAGCCCAGCGCCTCCAGGCCAAGGTCGACGCCTTCCGTACGAAGAAGGAGACCATCAAGGCCACCTACACCGCGGCCCAGGCCCAGACCCGGATCGGCGAGGCCTTCTCCGGCATCTCCGAGGAGATGGGCGACGTCGGCATGGCCATCCAGCGTGCCGAGGACAAGACCGCGCAGCTCCAGGCCCGCGCCGGCGCGATCGACGAACTTCTGGCCTCCGGTGCCCTCGACGACCAGTCCGGTATGCACAAGGACGACATCCAGGCCGAGCTGGACCGCCTCTCCGGTGGTACGGATGTAGAGCTGGAACTGCAGCGCATGAAGGCCGAGCTGGCCGGCGGTCCCTCGTCGCAGCAGGCCATCGAGGGCGGCAAGGAGCAGTCGCAGTCCCAGCAGCAGCCGCAGGACACCCCGCGCTTCGACAAGCAGTAATCGCCACATACGGAGGGCGACATGATCGTACGGATCATGGGGGAGGGGCAGGTGAGGCTGGCCGACAGCCACTTCACCGAGCTGAACAAGCTGGACGACGAACTCCTTCGGGAGATGGAGAGCGGCGACGGACCGGGCTTCCGCGCCACTCTCCACGCCCTCCTCCAGAAGGTCCGCGAACTTGGCGAACCCCTGCCGGACGACTCCCTGGAACCCTCGGAACTGATCCTCCCGTCCCCGGACGCGACACTGGAGGAGGTCCGGGAGATGCTGAGCGACGACGGTTTGATCCCGGGCTGAGATGCTCACCTCTTGACCGACCGAGTCGGGTGGTGGGTGGGCAAAGGCCCGGGGGTCTGGGGGCGGCAGCCCCCAGGACGTACTGTTGCGACCGTGAGCAGCATCGACCGCGCCCGGCAGTGGCTGACCACGCACCCGCTGGCGCTCGACGCGGCGCTCGCGGCAGCCGTACTCGCCTGCATGGTGGCCGGCTCCTTCGTGGACCCGCGTGGCAAGGACAGCGTCACCTGGAGCCTGCGCACCCCCGACGCCCTCAGCCTGGTCCTCATCACGCTCGGCGCCGCCGCCCTGGTCTTCCGTCGCCGCGCCCCCAAGACGGTCCTCGCCGTCACCGGCACCTTCGCGCTCATCGAGTCCGTCACCGGCGACCCGCGCGCCCCCGTCGCCATGTCCGCGGTCATCGCGCTCTACACCGTCGCCGCCAGCACCGACCGGCACACCACCTGGCGCGTCGGCCTGCTCACCATGACCGTGCTGACGGGCTCCGCGATGCTCGCCGGCCCGCTTCCCTGGTACGCCCAGGAAAACCTCGGCGTCCTCGCCTGGACCGGCATCGGCGCCACCGCCGGCGACGCGGTCCGCAGCCGGCGCGCGGTCGTGCACGCCATACGGGAGCGCGCCGAGCGGGCCGAGCGCACCCGTGAGGAGGAGGCTCGCCGCCGGGTCGCCGAGGAGCGGCTGCGGATCGCCCGGGACCTGCACGACGTGGTCGCGCACCACATCGCGCTCGTCAATGTGCAGGCCGGAGTCGCCGCCCATGTCATGGACAGGCGGCCCGACCAGGCCAAGGAGGCCCTGGCCCACGTACGGGAGGCCAGCCGCTCCGCACTCAACGAACTCCGCGCCACCGTCGGCCTGTTGCGGCAGTCCGACGACCCCGAGGCGCCCACCGAGCCCGCGCCCGGCCTGGTCCGCCTGGACGAACTCGTCGGCACCTTCCGCAGCGCCGGACTGCATGTCGAGGTCGCCCGCGCCGACCACGGCACCGTGCTGCCCGCCGCCGTCGACCTGGCCGCCTACCGCGTCATCCAGGAAGCCCTCACCAATGTGCAGAAGCACGCCGGCACCGAGGCAAAGGCCGAGGTCAGCGTCGTACGCGTGGGAGAGAACATCGAGATCACGGTGCTCGACAACGGTGCCGGGGAGGACGACGCCCCCGAGGCCGGCGGCGGGCACGGGCTGATCGGGATGCGGGAGCGGGTCAGCGCCCTGAGCGGCACCCTCACCACCGGTCCCCGGTACGGCGGCGGTTTCCGTGTGCATGCGATCCTGCCGGTCAAGACCCGCACCAGCCCAGCGAAGGACTCCGTATGACCATCCGTGTCCTGCTCGCCGACGACCAGGCGCTGCTGCGCAGCGCCTTTCGGGTGCTCGTCGACTCCGAGCCCGACATGGAGGTGGTGGGCGAGGCGTCCGACGGTGCGGAGGCGGTCCGCCTGGCCAAGGAGCAGCGCGCCGACGTCGTCCTGATGGACATCCGCATGCCCGGTACGGACGGACTCGCGGCCACCCGCATGATCGGCGCCGACCCGAGCCTCGCGCAGGTCCGGGTGGTGATCCTGACGACGTTCGAGGTCGACGACTACGTGGTGCAGTCGCTGCGCGCGGGCGCCTCCGGCTTCCTCGGCAAGGGCTCCGAACCCGAAGAACTCCTCAACGCGATCCGGGTCGCGGCCGGCGGGGAGGCGCTGCTGTCCCCGGCCGCCACCAAGGGCCTGATCGCCCGCTTCCTCGCCCAGGGCGACGCGGCGGACGACGAGCGCGACCCCGCCCGTGCCGAACGCCTCGCGGCGCTCACCGGGCGGGAGCGCGAGGTGCTGGTCCAGGTCGCCGGCGGCCACTCCAACGACGAGATCGCCGAACGCCTCGAAGTCAGCCCGCTGACCGTGAAGACGCACGTCAACCGGGCCATGGCCAAGCTCGGCGCCCGGGACCGGGCGCAGCTCGTGGTGATCGCGTACGAGTCGGGGCTGGTACGTCCAAGGGTGGAGTGAGTGCCGCCCGGTCGTACTGCGGCCGGAGTAGGCGGGAGATAAGGAACGGGACCCAGGGGCTACGGATCACCGTCCGGTGATGGCTCAGGGTGTAGGGGCGGGCGCTCACTTGTGCCCCTTCCTCCGCTCAGGCCACAGAAGAGAGACGCTGACCCATGTCCTGGCTGTCAAGATTCAGCCTCGCGCAACGGGCCCTCATAGGGCTGATGTCGATCGTCGCGCTCGCTTTCGGAGCGATCGCGATCCCGCAGCTCAAGCAGCAGTTGCTGCCCTCCATCGAACTTCCCATGGTGTCCGTGCTCGCCCCGTACCAGGGCGCGTCCCCGGACGTGGTCGAGAAGCAGGTCGTCGAACCCATCGAGGACGCCCTCGAAGGCGTCGACGCCATCACCGGTGTCACCTCCACGGCCAGCGAGGGCAACGCCCTGATCATGGCCTCCTTCGACTACGGCAACGACACCAAGCAGCTCGTCGCCGACGTCCAGCAGGCCGTCAACCGTGCCCGCGTCCAGCTCCCGGACGACGTGGACCCGCAGGTCGTCGCCGGTTCCACGGACGACATCCCGACCGTCGTCCTCGCCGTCACCTCCGACCAGGACCAGCAGGCCCTCGCCGACCGGCTCGACCGGACCGTCGTACCGGACCTGAAGGACATCGACGGCGTCGGACAGGTCACCGTCGACGGCGTACGCGACCTCCAGGTCACCGTCACCCCCGACGAGGCGAAGCTCGCCAAGGCGGGCCTGAGTTCGCAGGCCCTGTCCCAGGCGCTCCAGGCGGGCGGCGCGACCGTCCCGGCCGGCTCCTTCGACGAGGCCGGCAACAACCGCACCGTCCAGGTCGGCGGCGGCTTCACCTCCCTGAAGCAGATCCAGGACCTGATGGTCACCGGCGAGACCGGCGGCGACCCGGTGCGCCTCGCCGACGTGGCGAGTGTCGAGCAGGAGCAGGCCACCGCCGACTCCCTCACCCGCACCGACGGCAAGCCCAGCCTCGCCGTCAGCGTCACCATGGACCAGGACGGCAGCGCGGTCGCGATCTCCAACGCGGTCGAGGACCAACTCGCCGACATGCGCAAGGACTTGGGCGCCGGCGCCACCATCACGGTCGTCAGCGACCAGGGCCCGGCGGTCTCCAAGTCCATCTCGGGTCTGACCACCGAGGGCGGGCTCGGTCTGCTCTTCGCGGTCCTCG
This sequence comes from Streptomyces sp. NBC_00457, assembly GCF_036014015.1. NCBI lineage: Bacteria > Bacillati > Actinomycetota > Actinomycetes > Kitasatosporales > Streptomycetaceae > Streptomyces > Streptomyces sp. NBC_00457. The sequence goes on from NZ_CP107905.1 coordinate 7,811,995, forward strand.
TCATCCTGGTGTTCCTGGCGTCGATCCGCTCGACGCTGGTGACCGCGGTCTCCATCCCGCTGTCGGTGGTGCTGGCCCTGATCGTCCTGTGGACCAGGGACCTCTCGCTCAACATGCTGACGCTCGGCGCGCTCACCATCGCCATCGGCCGGGTCGTCGACGACTCGATCGTGGTCCTGGAGAACATCAAGCGGCACCTCGGCTACGGCGAGGAACGCCAGGAGGCCATCCTCAAGGCGGTCCGCGAGGTCGCGGGCGCGGTCACCTCCTCGACCCTCACCACCGTCGCCGTCTTCCTCCCGATCGGCCTGACCGGCGGCATGGTGGGCGAGCTGTTCGGCTCGTTCAGCCTGACCGTGACGGCCGCGCTGCTCGCGTCGCTGCTGGTCTCGCTGACGGTCGTACCCGTCCTGTCGTACTGGTTCCTGCGCGCCCCCAAGGGCACCCCGGAGGACGCCGAAGAGGCCCGCCGCCTGGCCGAGGAGAAGGAGGCCAAGAGCCGCCTCCAGCGCCTCTACGTCCCCGTCCTGCGCTTCGCGACCCGCCGCCGTCTCACCAGCGTGGCGCTCGCGATCGTGGTCCTCGTCGGCACGTTCGGCATGGCGCCGCTGCTGAAGACCAACTTCTTCGACCAGGGTGAGCAGGAAGTCCTCACCGTCAAGCAGGAGTTGAAGCCCGGCACCAGCCTCGCGGCGACCGACGAGCAGGCGAAGAAGGTCGAGAAGCTGCTCGGCTCCGTCGACGGCGTGAAGGACTACCAGGTCACCGTCGGCTCGTCCGGCTTCATGGCGGCCTTCGGCGGCGGCACGGACACCAACCAGGCGTCGTACCAGGTGATGCTGGAGGACTCGGCGTCGTACGACGACGTGCAGACCCGTATCGAGGACGGCCTGAAGAAGCTGTCCGGCATCGGTACGACGACGATCGCGGCCGGTGACGGCTTCGGCAGCCAGGACCTCAGCGTGGTCGTGAAGGCCGCCGACGCGGGCGTGCTGCGCGAGGCCGCCGAGGAGGTCCGCAAGACGGTCGCCGGTCTCGACGACGTCACCGACGTCAGCAGCGACCTGGCGCAGAGCGTGCCGCGGATCTCGGTCAGGGCCAACGACAAGGCCGCCGCGGCCGGCTTCGACGACACCGCGCTCGGCGCGGCCGTCGCCCAGGCGGTCAAGGGCACCACCGCCGCCAAGGCGACCCTGGACGACACCGAGCGCGACGTCGTCATCAGGTCGGCGAAGCCGGCCGAGACACTGGCCGAACTGAAGGCGCTGCGCCTCGGCCCGGTGAAGCTGTCCGACATCGCCACCGTCCAGATGGTCGACGGGCCTGTGTCGATGACCCGCATCGACGGTCAGCGCGCGGCCACCATCACGGCCCGGCCGACCGGCGACAACACCGGCGCGGTGAGCACGGACCTCCAGTCGAAGATCAACTCGCTGGACCTCCCGGAGGGCGCCACGGCCGCGATCGGCGGTGTCTCCGAGGACCAGGACGAGGCGTTCGCCAACCTGGGCCTGGCGATGCTGGCGGCCATCGCGATCGTCTTCATGCTGCTGGTCGCGACGTTCCGCTCGCTGGTCCAGCCGCTGATCCTGCTGGTCTCCATCCCCTTCGCGGCCACGGGCGCCATCGGCCTCCTGGTCGCGACGGGCACCCCGATGGGCGTCCCCGCGATGATCGGCATGCTGATGCTGATCGGCATCGTGGTGACGAACGCGATCGTGCTGATCGACCTCATCAACCAGTACCGCAGACAGGGTTACGGCGTCGTCGAGGCGGTCGTCGAGGGTGGCCGCCACCGACTGCGCCCCATCCTCATGACGGCCCTGGCGACCATCTTCGCCCTGCTCCCGATGGCCCTGGGCGTCACCGGCGAGGGCGGCTTCATAGCCCAGCCGCTCGCGGTGGTCGTGATCGGCGGTCTGATCACGTCGACCCTGCTGACCCTGCTCCTGGTCCCGACGCTCTACGCGATGCTCGAACTGCGCAAGGAGCGCCGGGCGAAGAAGCGCGAGGCGAAGCGGCAGGCGAAGCTGCCCTCACAGCCGACGCCGGCTTCCGAGGAGCCGGAGCCCGCGGGCGTGTGACGGCCTGATCACCGGCGGCCGGGGACCGATCCACCCACGGATCGGTCCCCGGCCGCCGCCGTTTCGCCGTTACGTATCCTGTGCCCGAACTGCTTTGCGGCGAAGGGGATCCGGGCGTGCCACTGCACAAGGACGACCCGAAATCGGTCGGCGGCTACAAGCTCGTGGACCGGCTCGGGACCGGCGGCATGGGCATCGTCTACTGGGGCAGGTCGCGCTCGGGCCGTGACGTCGCGGTGAAGGTGGTGCACGCCCAGTACGCCGAGGACACCGTCTTCCGCGCCCGGTTCCGGCAGGAGATCGAGGCCGTCCGCAAAGTGAGCGGAGCCTTCACCGCACCGGTCGTGGACGCCGACCCGGAGGCCGTACGGCCCTGGATGGCGACCCAGTACGTGCCCGGCAGTTCGCTCGCCCAGCGGATCCGTGACCAAGGGGGGCTCCGCGGCACCGAACTGCGGCGGCTCGCCCTCGGGCTGGTGGAGGCGCTGCGGGACATCCACCGGGCGGGGGTCGTGCACCGCGACCTCAAGCCGGCCAACGTCCTGATCGCCGACGACGGCCCGCGCGTCATCGACTTCGGGATATCCCGCGCGGCCGAGAACCACAACACCCTGACCGAGACCGGCCAGATGATCGGCACCCCGCCCTTCATGTCCCCGGAACAATTCACCGACGCCCGCACGGTCGGCCCCGCCTCGGACGTCTTCTCGCTCGGGGCGCTGCTGGTGTTCTCGGTCACCGGGCGGGGGCCCTTCGACGCCGACAGCCCCTATCTGACCGCCTTCCGGGTCGTCCACGAGGCGCCCAGGCTGGACGGCGTCGCACAGCCGCTGCGCGCGGTCCTGGAGCGCTGCCTGGCGAAAGAGGCCGCGGACCGTCCCGAACTGGACGAACTGGCCCAGGAGTTCGCGGACGCCCTGCCCGAAGCGAACCCCGCCGACCCGGCCACCGTGACACTCCGCCGGGATGCGCTGGGGACCAGCGAGGAGACCTCCTCCGGGGCGGACCCGGCGGCGGAGACGAAGCTCCCGCGGGTCCTCCGCCGGGGCCGCCGGGCCCGCCCGCTGCTGGCGGCGGCCGGCACGGTGGGTGTGCTGGCCCTGGGGCTGCTCGGCTACGCAACCTACGGGCCGGGATTCGCGGAGCCTGAGGAGGCGGCGAGCGCACCGATCGCGGCCTCCCGGTGGGCGGCGCCGCCCACCGGCTGGCAGCCGTGGCAGACAACGGCGTACGAGACGGCACAGCGGGGCGAGGCCAAGGCGCTGGCGAAGGAGAGCGGCTCCCCGACCGACGTCACCTGCCGGAGGTACGAGGACGCGGTTTACTGCGCGGGCAACAACATCCTTCCGGTACGTCTGGACGGCCGTACCGGCACCACCGTCTGGCGCTCCTCCCTCGCGTCCGCCGACTCCGGCGACACGGCGGTGCACAACTTCACGCTCCTCGGCGTGCGGGACGGCGCGGTGCTCCTGCGGCAGGCCGTCTACGAGGGCGCCTCCGTGGACAGGACCAGCGTCGTCGCCCTCGACACGGAGAGCGGCAAGCAGCTGTGGTCCCGCGACGTGAACGACGCGGGCATCGACCAGATGCTCTCCGGCGACCTCGTCCTGACCGTCGACAGCAGCGGCAGGCTGGTGACCGCCCGCTCACCGCGCACCGGCACCGACCGCTGGACCACACAGGTGCCCGCCGACAACTACTGCCAGTTCCTGACCGTCGGTTCCGGCTTGTACAGGCACTGCTTCCCGGACGACGAGACCCAGGCCGCCGAGTTCCTGGAGCTGAAGCCGGCCGACGGGTCGGTGGTCCGGCGCCTCAAGATCCCGTACACGACCGGCCTGCTCGGCACGGTCGACGGCAGGCTGGCCTTCGCGGTAGGCCCCACAGGACCGACGCGCCCCGAGGAGCTGACGTTCAGCACGGTCCTGCTGATCGACCCGGACACCGGCGCCCTCACCACCACGAAACTGCCGAAGACCTACGAGGGCGCGGTGACCCTGGCCGCCGACACCCTGTGGATCACCGCGGCCAACGGCCAGGTGACCGCCGTGTCGCCGCTGACCGGCAAGCAGCTGTGGCAGAACCGGACCGACGCCGAGGGCTCGGGCAGACCCACGTACGACGCCCGCACCCGCACCCTGTATGTGGCCAGCCTCAGCGGCCGGGTCGCGGCCCTCGACGGACGCAGGGGCACGCTGCTGTGGGAGACGGGCGCGCGTGCCGAGCAGCTCGCGAGCGGCGAAACGACCAAGTCCGAGGTGCGGTCGTACGGCGGCGCGCTGATCGTGAACACCCCGGACGGCACCGTCTTCACGCTCGACCCGGCTCACCCCGAGCGGAACTCGGGGTGAGCGCGGGGTGAGCGCTCTTCGCCACGGTCCTACGGCAGCGCCAGCATCCGCTCCAGCGCCAGCTTCGCGAACGCCTCTGTCTCCTTGTCGACCTCGATCCGGTTGACCAGGTTGCCCTCGGCCAGCGACTCCAGGGCCCAGACCAGGTGGGGCAGGTCGATGCGGTTCATGGTCGAGCAGAAGCAGACGGTCTTGTCGAGGAAGACGATCTCCTTGCCCTCGGGCGCGAAACGGTTCGCCAGCCGGCGCACGAGATTCAGCTCGGTCCCGATGGCCCACTTGGAGCCGGCCGGCGCCGCCTCCAGCGCCTTGATGATGTACTCGGTCGAGCCGACGTAGTCCGCCGCGGAGACGACCTCGTTCTTGCACTCGGGGTGGACGAGGACGTTCACGCCGGGGATGCGCTCACGGACGTCGTTCACCGAGTCCAGGCTGAAACGGCCGTGCACCGAGCAGTGACCCCGCCAGAGGATCATCTTGGCGTCGCGCAGCTGCTCCGCCGTCAGCCCGCCGTTCGGCTTGTGCGGGTTGTAGAGCACGCAGTCCTCGAGGGACATGCCCATGTCGCGGACGGCGGTGTTGCGGCCGAGGTGCTGGTCCGGCAGGAAGAGCACCTTCTCGCCCTGCTCGAAGGCCCACTCCAGGGCCCGCTGGGCATTGGAGGACGTGCAGATCGTGCCGCCGTGCTTGCCCGTGAACGCCTTGATGTCCGCGGACGAGTTCATGTACGAGACGGGAACGACCTGCTCGGCGATGCCGGCCTCGGTCAGCACGTCCCAGCACTCGGCGACCTGCTCGGCCGTCGCCATGTCGGCCATGGAGCAGCCGGCGGCGAGGTCCGGCAGGACGACCTTCTGGTCGTCGGAGGTCAGGATGTCCGCCGACTCGGCCATGAAGTGCACACCGCAGAACACGATGTACTCGGCCTCGGGGCGCGCGGCGGCGTCCCGGGCCAGCTTGAACGAGTCACCGGTCACATCCGCGAACTGGATGACCTCGTCGCGCTGGTAGTGGTGGCCGAGCACGAAGACCTTGCTGCCGAGCTTGGCCTTGGCCGTGCGGGCACGCTCGACCAGGTCCGGGTCGGACGGCGAGGGCAGGTCACCGGGACACTCGACGCCGCGTTCGCTCCTCGGGTCGGCCTCACGGCCGAGGAGCAGCAGGGCGAGGGGCGTCGGCTGTACGTCGAGCTCCTGGGTCTGGGCGGTGGTCACGACACGCACCCTTTCTGTTCTGCGGCTCGCCGGCCCGGGGGCGGGTCGGCGGGACATGCGGGACACCGTTCACCGGCGAGAAGAAGCGACTTCTCGTCGATTTGACGCTATCTATCATAACTGCTTCACGTCAGTTTGACGATGGCCATCGCGTCGATGTGACGTGAATCCCGACACCTTGTCGTCGCATGGCGTTGTCGCGTTGTCCGTGCCGCTGTCCACGGGCCGCTGTGCGCTTGTCCACAGGCCGCTGTGCGCTTCCGGGCGCATGTGCGAGCATGAAGAGACAAGCCAAGGGAAAGTCTCGGGCGGGCCCGGAATGAATCCGCGGCCGCGCCGGTTGCAACCGTCGGCAAGCAGTCTCCGTACTACCCGGGAGAGATGTAGATGTCCGTATCGGACGAGACCAGCACCGTCACCGACGGCATCATCCTGTCCGACGCCGCCGCGGCGAAGGTCAAGGCCCTGCTCGACCAGGAAGGCCGTGACGATCTGGCCCTGCGCGTCGCCGTTCAGCCCGGCGGCTGCTCCGGCCTGCGCTACCAGCTCTTCTTCGACGAGCGTTCCCTCGACGGTGACGTGGTCAAGGACTTCGGCGGCGTCAAGGTCGTCACCGACCGCATGAGCGCGCCGTACCTGGGCGGTGCCTCCATCGACTTCGTGGACACCATCGAGAAGCAGGGCTTCACGATCGACAACCCGAACGCGACGGGCTCCTGCGCCTGCGGTGACTCCTTCAACTAAGCCTCGAGCTTCAGTGGGGCCCAGGCCTCAAGCGTGATGTGAAGGCGGCGGCCCCCTCCGAGGGGGCCGCCGCCTTCACGCTTGTGTGCGGCAGGCGTCACGCTTGTATGCGGCAGACTTCACGCTTGTGTGCGGCAGATCAGCGGGCCCCGGACGTCTCCGGCAGCCGCGCACCCGCCTTCTCCAGCGGGACCGCCTTGCCGTTTGCCCCGACGACCTTCCGGTCGCCCAGCGGCTCGTCCAGCTGGACGGTCTGGTGGTACTCCTTCGCGATCATGATGCAGACCTTGCCCGCCCAGGGCTTCTCGGTCACCGTGACCGTCACCTTGTCGCCGTCCTCGGTCGCCGCCGCCTCGTAGTCGGCGCAGACCCCACCGGTGAAGGCCACGGTCAGCTCGCTGCCCTCGGCCGTGTAGCCCTGCACCGTCACCTTGCGAGGGGCCGGCGCGGCGGTCGGCTCGTCGCCGGGCGAGGTCGGCAGCGTGCTGGGTTGCCCGCTCGGCGCGGAGGTCGCCGGCGAGGCCAGGTACTTCGGGTCGACCGCCGGGTGCGTCACCGTGAAGGCGTCCTCGGCGCCCGGGGCCCGCACCTCGTACAGCCAGGACGGCACCAGCGCCGGCTGCCCGCCCACGGTGTGCGAGGCCAGCCCGAACACCGCCTTCTCGACGGTGATCGTCTGCTGCGGAGCGCCGCTCTCCGAACCGCACGGCGCCTCCATCCGGTCCTTCAGCGGTACGGGACTGGCGCAGCCGCCGATGCCCATCCGGTGGTCGGCCGCCGGCGCCTTGTTCATCAGACCCAGCGTCTTCTCGGCGCTCAGCACGGGATACGTGTCCCCCTTCGCCGGCGCCTTCAACTGACCGCTGCCGCCCACGACTTCGCCCTCGGTGCCGATCGTCAGTCCGGTCGTCCAGCCGTACGTCGGCATTCCGCCGACCATCGGATTCGCGTTCACCACGCGCTGGGCGCCGATGACCTGGCTGGTGTCGATCTTGGCGTCGTCCTGTCCGACGGCCTTGAGGATCGGCGCGGCCGCCTGCTCGGCGGCCTCGGGGCTCACCGGATCGTCCGCCGGATTGGCCGGGCCCTTGGAACAGACGGTGGTGCTCTCGCAGGCGTCCGTCCTCGGCGCGTACCGGTGGAACGTCCACGTACCCGGCGCCGCCTTGTTCACCTGCAGACTCGGCCCCGCCGCGTCCTTCGCGCCCACCGTCCAGGCCTGCCCCTGGGCGACCGGCGTCCCGTCCACGCCCAGTGCGGCAGCCAGCTCGGCCACCTGGCCCTCGGTGACCTCACCGCTCACCCGGTACACCGGTGCGGACTCGGGCCCGTCCGGCATCTCGCCCTCGGCCTTGTACGTCACCCCGTTCGGGTCGGGCTCGCCCGGCGCGATACCCGCGCTGCCCTCCGAGTACCCGTCGAGCGCGAGCGGCGGGGGAGTGCCGTCGCCGCCGGGCGCCCCGGACGACGTACGCCCTTCCGAACCACCGGACGCGGTCGCGGCGAAGTACGCCCCACCACCACCGACGAGCAGCACGGCCGCGGCGACGGAGGCAATGGCGACGGGAGAACGCCGCCGAGGGGGCCGTGGCGCAGAGCCGTCTTCAGGGGCGACCACGTGGAGGTCGGAGGTGTCGGGCGTTTCGGCGCTGGGAGGCGTGGGGGCGGGTGCGTCAGTGTCGAGGGGGGCGGGGTCGGGTGCTTCCTCGTCCTCGTCCTCGGCTGTGGCGTCGGGCGCTACCGCGTCAGGTGCCTCGCCCACGGAGCCGTCGCTCTCCGCCGAAGTGCCTTCGCCCGCCGGGGCGCCCGGCTCCTCGGTGGTGCCGCTTGCCTCCTGGGCACTCGGCTCCTCGGAGGTGTCGCCCGCCTCCCGGGCGCTCTGCTCCTCCGAGGCATCCTTCCCGGCGGTGTCAGTGGCGTCCCGAGTCGGCCCGGCGTCTTCGGTGGCACCGACGGCGCCCTTCTCCGTCCGTGCCTCCTCGGCGTCCTTGCCGGAGGCGCCCGCATCGTCGTTGTCGGGTCGCTCGGTGTTCACCGCATCGCTCCTTCGCCTGCACAGCTGTCCCTGTTGACCCGGCCCTGCCAATTCGGCGCGGGCGAGAGGTCGTATTCCGCATCCCCTCTACGGGGGACAGCGATGGGACGCAGCGGGGGAGCGCGCGGTTCCCCTGACGGCGCTGAATCAGTCTCCGTAGTCCGACATGGCGTCCAGCAGCCGCGCGGACTTCTTCGGCACGCTCACCCCGTGAATGAGCGAGGGGGAGACGGGAAGGGCGGCGCTCCGGTCCGGAACCGTCCAGTGGGGGGCCATCCGGGCACAGTCGCCCCGCAGCGACGCCAGATCGCCTTCGAGATCGACCGGGACCGGAGCATGGACGTCGAGTTTCGTCATAACGGCACCGTATGCACGTCCGAGTCGGCAAGAAAGATCTACTATCGGGTAGTTTTGGTCGCTTCAACGTCACCGCGCCGACCCGGTAGCGTTAACTGTCAATCCGCCCGCCCGTCTCCCACCACCACCCTTCCAAAGAGCGCTTCGCGCGCCCCTTCTAATTTCCGTTGGAGATACCTAGCCGTGCGCATCGCAGTCACCGGCTCCATCGCCACCGACCACCTCATGACCTTCCCCGGCCGCTTCGCCGACCAGCTCGTCGCGGACCAACTGCACACGGTCTCGCTCTCCTTCCTGGTCGACAACCTCGACGTACGCCGGGGCGGGGTCGGCGCGAACATCGCCTTCGGCATGGGCCAGCTCGGCACCAAGCCGATCCTGGTCGGGGCCGCCGGCTTCGACTTCGACGACTACCGCGCCTGGCTCGGCCGGCACGGCGTCGACACCGACTCGGTCCGTATCTCCGAGACGCTGCACACCGCCCGCTTCGTGTGCACCACGGACGCCGACCACAACCAGATCGGCTCCTTCTACACCGGCGCGATGAGCGAGGCCCGCCTCATCGAGCTCAAGACCGTCGCGGACCGCGTCGGCGGCCTCGACCTGGTCCTGATCGGCGCCGACGACCCGGAGGCGATGCTCCGCCACACCGAGGAGTGCCGCTCCCGGTCCATCCCGTTCGCCGCCGACTTCTCCCAGCAGATCGCCCGCATGAGCGGTGACGAGATCCGGATCCTGCTGGACGGGGCGACGTACCTCTTCTCGAACGAGTACGAGAAGGGCCTCATCGAGTCCAAGACCGGCTGGACCGACGCCGAGATCCTCGCCAAGGTCGGCACCCGCGTCACCACGCTCGGCTCGCGCGGCGTCCGCATCGAGCGCGTCGGCGAGGACCCGATCGAGGTCGGCTGCCCGGAGGAGGAGCGCAAAGCCGACCCCACGGGCGTCGGCGACGCGTTCCGTGCCGGGTTCCTCTCCGGTCTTGCCTGGGGTGTCTCGCCGGAGCGCGCCGCGCAGGTCGGATGCATGCTTGCCACGCTGGTCATCGAGACGGTGGGTACGCAGGAGTACCAGTTGCGCCGGGCGCACTTCATGGATCGGTTCACGAAGGCGTACGGGCATGACGCGGCCGAAGAGGTAACGGCTCACCTGGGCTGACGTTCGACTACGCGTTTGCCTCGGCGGGTCCGTTGTCGACTGCGGGTCCGTCGGGGCTGGTCGCGCCCACGCGGCGGAGCCGCAAATTGATACAGCCCCGCGCCCCTGAGGGCGTTCAGCTCACCCGGCGTACCAAGTACGCCGTTCCCTTCTCCGCCGGTTCTTCTCCTACGTACTCCTGCTCCCGCATCTCGCACCACGCCGGAATGTCCAGCCGTGCCGCCTCGTCGTCGGACAGTACGCGGACCGTGCCGCCGATGGGTACGTCGCCGATGACCTTCGCCAGTTCGATCACGGGGATCGGGCACCGCTTGCCGAGTGCGTCCACGATCAGGACGTTCTCCCGCACGGTCGTCGTCGTGGGTGCCGGTGCGCCCAACTTCTCCCGCACCCCCGCCACGGCCCCCGGCAGCACCTCCAGGAACCGGTCGACGTCCTCCGCCGGAGTCCCGGACGGCAGCGAAACCCGCACGTTTCCCTCACTCAGCACTCCCATCGCTCGCAGCACATGGCTGGGCGTCAGCGTGCTGCTCGTGCAGGACGACCCGGACGACACGGAGAAACCGGCACGATCCAGCTCGTGCAGCAATGTCTCCCCGTCGACATAAAGACAGGAGAAGGTGACGATCCCGGGCAGCCGCCGCATCGGATCGCCCACCACCTCCACATCGGGCACCGACTCCGCCACCCGAGCCCGGATCCGCTCCGTCAACTCCCGCAGCCGTACCGCCTCCTGCGCCGCCTCCGCCCGCACCGCCCGCAACGAGGCCGCCGCCGCCACGATCGCCGGCAGATTCTCGAACCCGGCCGCCCGCCCCGACTCCCGCTCGTCCACGGGCCCTTGAACGGCGAACCGCACCCCCTTGCGCACCACGAGCAGCCCGACCCCCGAAGGCCCACCCCACTTGTGCGCACTGGCTGCCAACAACGACCACTCACCCTCGACGGGCCCCCACCCCAGCGACTGCGCCGCATCCACCAGCAACGGCACCCCGGCCTCCCGGCACAACTCCGCCACCGCGGCAACCGGCTGCTCCGTCCCCACCTCATGGTTGGCCGACTGCAGACACGCGAGCGCGGTATCGGGCCGAAGAGCGGCGCCGTACGCCTGAGGCGCCACCGCCCCCGTCCGATCCACGGCAACCTTCGTCACCGTCCCGCCGTCCGCCTCATGCGCATCGGCCGAATGGAGCACCGAGGAATGTTCGACCGCTGACACGATCAGGTGACGCCCGACCCGCCGCCGCCCCGCCAACGCCCCCGAGATTCCCGAGTGCACAGCCCGAGTACCGGACGACGTGAACACCAGCTCATCGGCCCGACACCCCACAACCTCAGCAGCAGCCTCCCGAGCAGCATCCAACAACAACCGAGCCCGCCGCCCCTCCCGGTAGAGCCGGGACGGATCGGCCCACCCCTCATCAAGAGAGGCCTGCAAGGCCTGCCGAGCAACAGGATGAAGAGGAGCGGCCGAAGCGGCATCAAAGTAGGACACACAGCAACGCTAAACGCCCAGTCACCACAACGCCCCAAAGGGGCGCGGGGCGGTGACACTAGCGGCTCCGCCGCGGGGCGCGACCAGCCACAAACAACCCGCACCCGCCAGTCCAGCGAACCGCCCACTCCACTAGGCCCCCCTCCCCGCGAACCGTCGGAGACAGTCGGCTAGGGTTTGGTCCGCATAAACATCCAAACCCCTGCCCGACGCAGGGCGGCGACCGACCAGCGAGAAGGCCGCAGCCAATACGCGCGGGCGAGACTCTCGGGAAGGCGCTACGTGAGTCCCTACGGCTCCGACCTCCCCCACGCCCTGGGGGGCGCGGGCGGTACCCCCACGCCGCGGCGCCCGATGCGGCGGAAGCTGCTGCAGGCACTGACCGCGGGCTTGGTCCTGGCGACTGCAACCGGTTGCACATACGAGGACTTCCCCCGCCTTGGTATGCCCACCCCCACCACCGAAGAGGCTCCGCGGATCCTCTCCCTGTGGCAGGGATCGTGGGCCGCCGCGCTCGCCACCGGCGTGCTGGTCTGGGGCCTGATCCTGTGGAGCACCATCTTCCACCGGCGCAGCCGCACCAAGGTCGAGGTTCCTCCGCAGACTCGGTACAACATGCCGATCGAGGCGCTGTACACGGTGGTCCCGCTCATCATCGTCTCGGTCCTCTTCTACTTCACGGCCCGCGACGAGTCCGAGCTCCTCAGCCTCAAGAAGAAGCCGGACGTCACCGTCAACGTCGTCGGCTTCCAGTGGAGCTGGGGCTTCAACTACGTCGAGAACGTCGACGGTTCCACCGGTGACGCGAAGACCGACAAGAACCTGGCCGCGATCCCGGACCGGTTCAAGGAGGACTTCCCGGCGAACGCCGGCGGTGTCTACGACGTCGGCACGCCCGGCACGCGGAACCCGCAGACCGGCAACCCGGGCCCCACCCTGTGGCTGCCCAAGGGCAAGACGGTCCGCTTCGTCCTCACCTCGCGTGACGTCATCCACTCCTTCTGGGTGGTGCCGTTCCTGATGAAGCAGGACGTCATCCCGGGCCACACCAACTCCTTCCAGGTGACCCCCAACAAGGAGGGCACCTTCCTGGGCAAGTGCGCCGAGCTGTGCGGCGTCGACCACTCCCGGATGCTGTTCAACGTGAAGGTCGTCTCCCCGGAGCGCTACGAGCAGCACCTCAAGGACCTCGCGAAGAAGGGGCAGACCGGTTACGTTCCCGCCGGCATCGCGCAGACGAGCCACGAGAAGAACCGGGAGACGAACAACCTGTGAGCATCCTCAACGAACCCCAGGGTGCCGCCGCAGCGGAGTCCCACTACACGGACGAGCTGCCGGTCAGGCGCAAGCAGCCCGGCAACGTCGTGATCAAGTGGCTCACCACCACTGACCACAAGACGATCGGAACGCTCTACCTCGTCACGTCGTTCGCGTTCTTCTGCATCGGTGGCGTGATGGCGCTCTTCATGCGCGCCGAACTGGCCCGTCCGGGCCTGCAGATCATGTCGAACGAGCAGTTCAACCAGGCGTTCACGATGCACGGCACGATCATGCTGCTGATGTTCGCGACGCCGCTGTTCGCCGGTTTCACGAACTGGATCATGCCGCTGCAGATCGGCGCGCCCGACGTGGCGTTCCCGCGGCTGAACATGTTCGCCTACTGGCTGTACCTGTTCGGCTCGCTGATCGCGGTGGGCGGTTTCCTCACCCCCCAGGGCGCGGCCGACTTCGGCTGGTTCGCCTACTCCCCGCTGTCGGACGCGGTCCGCTCGCCAGGCATCGGCGCCGACCTGTGGATCATGGGCCTGGCCTTCTCCGGCTTCGGCACGATCCTCGGCGCGGTCAACTTCATCACCACCATCATCTGCATGCGCGCCCCGGGCATGACCATGTTCCGCATGCCGATCTTCACGTGGAACGTGCTGCTCACCGCGGTCCTGGTGCTGCTGGCCTTCCCGGTCCTCGCGGCCGCGCTGTTCGCCCTGGAGGCGGACCGAAAATTCGGGGCGCATATCTTCGACTCCGCCAATGGCGGGGCCTTGCTATGGCAACACCTCTTCTGGTTCTTCGGCCATCCAGAGGTGTACATCATCGCGTTGCCATTCTTCGGAATCATTTCCGAAGTCATCCCGGTCTTCTCCCGCAAGCCGATGTTCGGCTACATGGGTCTGATCGGCGCGACCATCGCGATCGCGGGTCTGTCCGTGACGGTGTGGGCCCACCACATGTATGTCACCGGCGGTGTATTGCTTCCGTTCTTCTCCTTCATGACGTTCCTCATCGCCGTACCAACAGGCGTGAAGTTCTTCAACTGGATCGGAACGATGTGGAAGGGCTCCTTGTCCTTCGAGACACCGATGCTCTGGGCGGTCGGCTTCCTGATCACCTTCACCTTCGGCGGTCTGACCGGCGTCATCCTGGCCTCGCCGCCGATGGACTTCCACGTCTCGGACTCGTACTTCGTGGTGGCGCACTTCCACTACGTCGTCTTCGGCACCGTCGTCTTCGCGATGTTCGCCGGCTTCCACTTCTGGTGGCCGAAGTTCACCGGCAAGATGCTCGACGAGCGCCTCGGCAAGATCACCTTCTGGACGCTGTTCGTCGGCTTCCACGGCACCTTCCTGGTCCAGCACTGGCTGGGCGCGGAGGGCATGCCGCGTCGGTACGCGGACTATCTCGCGGCCGACGGCTTCACGGCCCTGAACACGATCTCGACGATCAGCTCGTTCGTGCTCGGCCTGTCGATCCTGCCGTTCTTCTACAACGTGTGGAAGACCGCCAAGTACGGCAAGCCCGTCGAGGTCGACGACCCGTGGGGCTACGGCCGTTCGCTGGAGTGGGCGACGTCCTGCCCGCCGCCGCGGCACAACTTCCTCACCCTGCCGCGGATCCGCAGCGAATCCCCGGCCTTCGACCTGCATCACCCCGAGATCGCCGCTCTCGACCAGCTCGAGAACGCGCCTCACGGTGAGAAGGCTCTCGCGGGCGGCAAGGAGGCCGGCAAGTGAAGATCCAGGGCAAGATGTTCATGTGGCTGAGCGTCTTCATGCTCGCCATGGCGATCGTCTATGGCGTGTGGTCGAAGGAGCCGGCCGGTACCACGGCCCTCTTCCTGGCCTTCGGCCTGAGCATCATGATCGGCTTCTACCTGGGCTTCACCGCCAAGCGGGTCGACGTGGGCGCCCAGGACAACAAGGAGGCGGACGTCGCGGACGACGCCGGCGAGGTCGGGTTCTTCAGCCCGCACAGCTGGCAGCCGCTCTCCCTCGCGGTCGGCGGCGCGCTCGCCTTCCTGTCGATCGCGATCGGCTGGTGGCTGATGTACTTCTCGGCGCCGCTGATCCTGGTGGGCCTGTGGGGCTGGGTCTTCGAGTACTACCGCGGTGAGAACCGCACCCAGTAACACACACCGAGCGCTCCGGGGCCCGGACACTCCGTCAAGGAGGGTCCGGGCTCCTCCGTTTACCGCAATCACGTTCCCCCGTACGGGCCACCCAGCGCGCCACCGTTGACGAGGCTTCCTAGCGTGAAGCCATGAACGACTCACCCCGCACCACCCGCACCGCGGTCGGCTGCACGCTGCTGGCGATGGCCCTCGGCGCGGGCGTCACCGGCTGCGGCAGCGACGGCAACCCACTGTCCGCCGCACCGTACGACGCGGCGGACCAGATCGCCTTCAACGGCTCCTCCGAGGGCGGGAAGAAAGCCGACCCGGACAAGCCCCTGGAGGTCGTCGCAGAGGGCTCCGACGGGCGCATCACGGATGTCACGGCCCGGGACGGCAGAGGCAGGTTCGTGGCCGGCGAGCTCTCCGCCGACGGCTCCCGCTGGCACAGCACCTCACCGCTGGCCGCCAACGCCCACTACACCGTCCGGGTGAGCACGGAGGACGAGGACGGGGCGCCCGGCCGCAAGGTCCTCAGCTTCGACACCGGCAAGCCCCTCACCAAGAAGCGCCTGAAGGTGGAGTTCGGGCCGCGGGCGGGCACGTACGGCGTCGGCCAGCCCATCACGGCCGAACTCGACCAGCCCATCAAGCTCAAGGCCCAGCGCGCCATCATCGAACGGGCGCTCAAGGTCGAGTCCACGCCCGCGGCGGAGGGCGCCTGGCACTGGGTGGACGACCAGAAGCTCCACTACCGCCCCAAGGAGTACTGGCCCACCCACGCCACCATCCGGGTCCGCAGCACCCTGGAGGGCATAAAGGTCAGCGACCGGCTCTGGGGCGGCGCGACGAAGCCGCTGAAACTCACCACCGGCGACAAGGTCATCGCCGTCACGGACGCCTCGTCCCACTCCATGACGGTCTACAAGAACGACGAGGCGATCAACCAGATCCCCGTCACCACCGGCAAGCCCGGCTTCGAGACCCGCAACGGCGTCAAGGTCGTACTCGGCAAGGAGTACTTCGTACGCATGCGCGGCACCAGCATCGGTATCGCCGAGGGCTCCTCGGAGTCGTACGACCTGCCCGTCTACTGGGCCACCCGCGTCACCTGGAGCGGCGAGTACGTCCACGCCGCCCCGTGGTCCGTCGGCTCCCAGGGCTACGCCAACGTCAGCCACGGCTGCACCGGCATGAGCACCGGCAACGCCGCCTGGTTCTACGAGAACGTCCGCGAGGGCGATCTCGTCGAGGTCGTGAACTCCTACGGCGACACCATGGAACCGTTCGGCAACGGCTTCGGCGACTGGAACCTCCAGTGGAAGCACTGGCGCAAGGGCAGCGCCCTCATCAAGGGCAACCCGGAGGGCCCAGGCCCGGAAGACGCGGCACGGCTCAGGCCGACGGCGGTGTGAGGCGCCCCGTCAGGCGCTGAGCGCCTTGTTGTCCCGCAGCAAGGAAGCCAGCGCAGCGGCGAACTCCACCGGATCCACCGGCAACGTCACCGCTGCCTCCGCCCGGCTCCACGTAGCCAGCCAGGCATCCTGCGGACGCCCCATCAGCACCAGCACGGGCGGGCAGTTGAACACCTCGTCCTTGATCTGACGGCACAGCCCCATGCCTCCCATCGGCACGGCCTCACCGTCCAGCACACAGACGTCGATGCCCCCCTTGTCCAACTCGGCGATCACCGCCGCAGGCGTGGCGCACTCCAGGAACTCGACCAGGGGAACATCGGGAGCCGGCCGCCGGCCGGAGGCCAACCGCACCTGCTCGCGGGTGTTGGAGTCGTCGCTGTAGACCAGCACCGTGGCGGTCGGCTGCATGGTTCCTCCGTGACATCAGCGTCGTAAGGATCAGGCCCGTTGGGCCGGATGCTACTCCCTTCAACACCACGTCAACACCGGTACGGGCGGGAGAGACACTCCGAACGGCACCCCCGGAGTGAGGGCGGGATAAGCGACCGACATAATGTCGGTCGTGGCGACAGCAACGACAGTAGACAAGGGTCACGCGCACCCGTCGGTCAATCGACCGAACCTCACCAGCGTCGGAACCATCATCTGGCTGAGTTCCGAGCTGATGTTCTTCGCGGCCCTCTTCGCGATGTACTTCACCCTGCGATCGGTGACCGGGCCGACTCACTGGAAGGAGATGGCGTCCAGCCTGAACTTCCCGTTCTCGGCGGCCAACACCACGATCCTGGTGCTCTCCTCCCTCACCTGTCAGCTCGGCGTGTTCGCCGCCGAGCGCGGTGATGTGAAGAAGCTCCGGATGTGGTTCATCGTCACCTTCGTCATGGGCGCGATCTTCATCGGCGGTCAGGTCTTCGAGTACACGGAGCTGGTCAAGCACGAGGGCCTCTCGCTCTCGTCCGACCCGTACGGCTCGGTGTTCTACCTGACCACCGGCTTCCACGGCCTGCACGTGACGGGTGGCCTCATCGCCTTCCTGTTCGTCCTCGGCCGCACCTACGCGGCCAGACGGTTCACTCACGAGCAGGCGACCGCCGCCATCGTCGTGTCCTACTACTGGCACTTCGTCGATGTCGTCTGGATCGGCCTCTTCGCCACGATCTACATGATCAAGTAGCCGGGGCCGCGGTCCCGCACCGTTTTCCAGAAGCATCGACGCAGAAGATCCTGACACCGGGGTAATCCGTGAAAAAGCTCTCCGCACGACGACGCCATCCGCTGGCGGCGGTCGTCGTTCTACTCCTCGCGCTGGCATGCACCGGGGGGCTGTACGCCGTGTTCGCACCAGCGGACAAGGCGCAGGCCGATGAAACAGCCCAGTCCCTCGCCATCGACGAGGGCAAGAAGCTCTACGCCGTCGGCTGCGCCAGCTGCCACGGCACCGGCGGTCAGGGCACCACCGACGGTCCGAGCCTGGTGGGCGTGGGCGCCGCGGCCGTCGACTTCCAGGTGGGCACCGGCCGTATGCCGGCCCAGCAGCCGGGCGCGCAGGTCCCGAAGAAGAAGGTCGTCTACTCGCAGGCCGAGATCGACCAGCTCGCGGCCTACATCTCCTCGCTGGGTGCCGGCCCGTCCGTCCCCACCGAGCGGCAGTACAGCCCCGAGGACGCCGACATCGCCAAGGGCGGTGAGCTGTTCCGCACCAACTGCGCGCAGTGCCACAACTTCACCGGCAAGGGCGGCGCGCTCACGCACGGCAAGTTCGCACCCGACCTCGAGGGCGTCTCCCCGAAGCACATCTACGAGGCCATGCAGACCGGCCCGCAGAACATGCCCTCGTTCCCCGACACCATCCTGTCGGAGCAGAACAAGAAGGACATCATCGCGTACCTCGACGCGGTCAACAGCGACGACACCGAGAGCCCCGGCGGCCTCGAGCTGGGCGGACTGGGTCCGGTCAGCGAGGGTCTGTTCTCGTGGGTCTTCGGACTCGGCGCACTGATCGCGGTCGCCGTCTGGGTCGCCGCTCGGACCGCAAAGGCCAAGAAGTCATGAGTAGCCAAGACATTCCTGAAGAGAACCTGCCCGCTGAGCAGGACACGCACGGCGCCGTAGGCGTCGCGGACGACAAGGACCCGTTCGCGGATCCCGGCCTGCCGCCCCACGAGCACCGGGTGCAGGACATCGACGAGCGGGCCGCCAAGCGGTCCGAGCGCACGGTGGCCATGCTGTTCACGGTGTCGATGCTGGCGACCGTCGGCTTCATCGCCGCGTATGTGGCGATCCCCGTCGACCAGTCGGTCTACATCTTCCCGCTGGGCCACATCAGCGGGCTGAACTTCGCGCTGGGCATGACGCTCGGCATCGCCCTGTTCGCCATCGGCGCCGGCGCGGTCCACTGGGCCCGCACGCTGATGTCGGACGAGGAGATGGTCGACGAGCGCCACCCGATCGAGGCGGAGCCCGAGCTCAAGGCCAAGGTCATGGCCGACTTCCAGCAGGGCGCCAAGGAGTCCGCGCTGGGCCGCCGCAAGCTGATCCGTAACACGATGCTCGGCGCGCTGGCCCTGGTCCCGCTCTCCGGCATCGTCCTGCTGCGCGACCTCGGCCCGCTGCCCGAGACCAAGCTCCGCCACACCAGCTGGCGCCGGGGCAAGCTGCTCGTCAACATGAACACCAACGAGCCGCTGCGTCCCTCCGACGTCGCCGTCGGCTCGCTCACCTTCGCCAAGCCCGAGGGCCTGGAGGAGCACGACCACGACTTCCAGGTCAACATCGCCAAGGACGCCCTGATGATCGTCCGGATCCAGCCGGGCGACATCAAGGACAAGCGCGAGCTGGAGTGGTCCCACGAGGGCATCGTGGCGTACTCGAAGATCTGCACCCACGTCGGTTGCCCGATCTCCCTGTACGAGCAGCAGACGCACCACGTGCTCTGCCCTTGCCACCAGTCCACCTTCGACCTCTCCGACGGTGCCCGAGTGATCTTCGGTCCCGCCGGTCACGCCCTGCCGCAGCTGCGCATCGGCGTGAACGACGAGGGCTACCTCGAGGCGCTCGGCGACTTCGAAGAGCCCGTCGGTCCGGCATTCTGGGAGCGCGGATGAGTACTGCAGCCAACAAAGAGTCCCGCGACCGCGGGAAGGCACCGGGCGGCGAGCGCGTAGCCGACTGGGCCGACGGCCGGCTGGGGATCTACTCCCTCGCCAAGACCAACATGCGCAAGATCTTTCCCGACCACTGGTCGTTCATGCTGGGCGAGATCTGCCTGTACAGCTTCATCATCATCATCCTCACGGGTGTGTATCTGACGCTGTTCTTCCACCCGTCGATGAACGAGGTGGAGTACCACGGCAGTTACGTCCCGATGCAGGGCCAGCTGATGAGTGAGGCGTTCGCCTCGACCCTGCACATCTCCTTCGATGTGCGCGGTGGTCTGCTCATCCGGCAGATCCACCACTGGGCGGCGCTGATCTTCCTGGCCGGCATGTTCGTGCACATGATGCGCGTGTTCTTCACGGGCGCGTTCCGCAAGCCGCGTGAGATCAACTGGCTGTTCGGCTTCCTGCTGTTCGTCCTGGGCATGTTCACCGGCTTCACCGGTTACTCGCTCCCGGACGACCTGCTCTCCGGCACCGGTGTCCGCTTCATGGAGGGCGCGATCCTGTCCGTGCCGATCGTCGGCACGTATCTGTCGTTCTTCCTCTTCGGCGGGGAGTTCCCGGGCGGCGACTTCGTGGCCCGCTTCTACTCGATCCACATCCTGCTGCTGCCGGGCATCATGCTCGGCCTGGTGGTCGGCCATCTGATCCTGGTCTTCTACCACAAGCACACGCAGTTCGCGGGCCCCGGCCGCACCAACAAGAACGTCGTCGGCATGCCGCTGCTGCCGGTCTACATGGCCAAGGCCGGAGGCTTCTTCTTCCTGGTCTTCGGTGTCATCGCGGTCGTCTCGGCGATCGCCACGATCAACCCGATCTGGGCCCTGGGCCCCTACCGTCCGGACCAGGTCTCCACCGGCGCCCAGCCCGACTGGTACATGGGCTTCTCCGAGGGTCTGATCCGGGTGATGCCTGGCTGGGAGGTCAACTTCTGGGGGCACACGCTCGTCCTGGGCGTGTTCATCCCGCTGATCATCTTCCCGCTGGTGCTGGTCGCGATCGCGGTCTACCCGTTCATCGAGTCCTGGGTCACCGGCGACAAGCGCGAGCACCACATCCTGGACCGCCCGCGCAACGCGCCGACCCGTACGGCCTTCGGCGTCGCGTGGATCACCTGGTACATGGTGCTGCTGATCGGTGGTGGAAACGACCTCTGGGCCACCCACTTCCATCTGTCGATCAACGCGATCACCTGGTTCGTCCGGATCGGGTTCTTCGTCGCCCCGGTGCTCGCGTTCGTGATCACCAAGCGGATCTGCCTCGGCCTCCAGCGCCGGGACAGGGAGAAGGTGCTGCACGGCCGCGAGTCGGGCATCATCAAGCGCCTGCCGCACGGTGAGTTCATCGAGGTGCACGAGCCGCTCAGCCAGGACGCGCTGTACACCCTCACCGCGCACGAGCAGTACGAGCCGGCCGAGATCGGCCCGACGGTCGACGAGAACGGTGTCGAGCGCAAGGTGAAGGGCTCCCAGAAGCTGCGCGCGAAGCTGAGCAAGGCGTACTACGGCGAGGAAGCCCAGATTCCCAAGCCGTCGGTCGAGGAGTACAAGGAGATCACGAGCGGCCACGGCCACCACTGACGCTCCGCTGGTGCCGGGTTGTGTCGGTTGTTGTCTGCGGGTTCGTTGTGGCTGGTCGCGCAGTTCCCCGCGCCCCTGAAGGGGCGCGGCCGAACCGCGGACTCGCCAGGACCGCTGGCCACGCCACGGTTGAAGGGCCCCCGTCCGGTCTTCGGACGGGGGCCCTTCGTCGTGCCCGCGGCTGGATAGGGTGGGAGCACACTTTTCTACGACCCACAGGAGCGGCTATGAGCGCTGTGACCCCCGCTGGAGGCGACATCGCGGCGGGCCGTTCCTGGCCTGAGGTGCTGAACGGTCTGCTGTCCGGGCGCGACCAGGACGCCGACGCCACGTTCTGGGCGCTGGACCAGATCATGCGCGGCGAGGCCACCGACGCCCAGATCGCCGGGTTCGTGGTGGCGCTGCGGGCCAAGGGGGAGACCGTCGAGGAGATCACCGGCCTGGTCCGGGCGATGTACGAGCACGCGAACGTGATCGAAGTGTCGGGGCCGACCGTCGACATCGTCGGCACCGGTGGCGACGGCGCCAAGACGGTGAACATCTCCACGATGTCCTCGATCGTGATCGCCGGCACCGGCGCGAAGGTCGTCAAGCACGGCAACCGGGCCGCGTCCTCCGCGTCCGGTGCCTCGGACGTCCTGGGCAAGCTCGGCGTCAACCTGGAGCTGACCCCGCAGCGGGTGGCCGAGGTGGCCGAGGAGGCCGGGATCACGTTCTGCTTCGCGATCAAGTTTCACCCGGCGCTGCGTCATGTGGGCGCCGCCCGTGGCCAGTTGGGCATCCGCACGGTCTTCAACGTGCTCGGTCCGTTGACCAACCCCGCCCGGGTGCGGGCCCAGGCGGTCGGGGTCGCCGACCCGCGCATGGCGCCGATCGTCGCCGGAGTCTTCGCCGAGCGCGGCAATTCCTCGCTGGTCTTCCGCGGTGACGACGGCCTCGACGAGCTGACGACCACCGCCACCTCCCGGGTGTGGGTCGTACGCGACGGCAAAGTCACCGAGGAGACCTTCGACCCGCGGGACGTAGGCATCGACCTGGTCCCGGTCGAGGCGTTGCGGGGCGGGGATCCGGCCCACAACGCCGATGTCGCCAGGCAGTTGCTGAACGGTGAGACGGGGCCCGTCCGGGACGCCGTACTGCTGAACTCGGCGGCGGCCCTGGTGGCGCTGGAGCCGACGGAGGCGCCGTTGGCCGAGCAGCTGCGGGTCGGTATGGCGAAGGCCGCCGAGTCGATCGACTCCGGGGCAGCGAAGCTGACGCTGGAGCGCTGGGTGGCCGCGAGCCACAAGTAGCGCGAAACGCAAGGAGACGTCCCGCGATCCGGACACGGGTTGCGGGACGTCGATCATTTGACGTAATTTCCTGCCCAGGTCATGAGTGACAGTCATGAGGCCCCGGCCGACTGTCCGGCAACCCTCCGTCCGTGGCGGGGTGCCCCGGGTGAAGACCAGGCCGTGAGCAGCAAGGCTCACGGCAAGCGCGGACCCCTCGCGATACACCAGGGGTCCTGGGTCGATCGAGGGAGTCTTCCGTGAGCAAGCGAATGCGATAGGGCCGCAGAGCCCCGCCTCCGCACACCTTCTTCTCTTCTCGCCCACCCCTCACGGGAGTTCCGTCATGTCTGTCTCCACCGCTGCCCTCGACCGATCAGTTTGTACTCCGCTGCCCGTTCTCGGCCGGGATGTCACCGTCCCGCTCGTCACCGGCGGCGAGGTCACCTACGCCGCGCTCGACTACGCGGCCAGCGCCCCCGCCCTCCAGCGCGTCTGGGACGACGTGGCGGCGTACGCGCCGTACTACGGCAGCGTGCACCGCGGCGCCGGCTACCTCTCCCAGCTGTCCACCGACCTCTTCGAGAACGCCCGCGCCACGGTGGCCGAGTTCCTCGACTGCCGCGCCGACGACCAGCTGGTCTTCACCCGCTCCACCACCGACTCGCTCAACCTGCTCGCCGCCGCGCTCCCCGCCGAGTGCCAGGTCTTCGTCTTCGAGACCGAGCACCACGCCTCCCTGCTGCCGTGGCAGAACGCCCACGTCAGCTACCTCAATGCGCCGCGCACCCCGCGCCAGGCCGTCGAGACCCTGGAGCGCGCCCTCGCCGACCGGACTGCATCCATTCAAGGGGGCGACGACCCGGCCCTGGTCTGTGTCACCGGCGCCTCGAACGTCACCGGCGAGCTGTGGCCCGTACGAGAGCTGGCGGCCGTGGCGCACGCGCACGGCGCGCGGATCGTCCTGGACGCCGCCCAGCTGGCCCCGCACCACCCGGTCTCCGTGCAGGACCTCGACGTCGACTGGGTCGCGTTCTCCGGGCACAAGCTGTACGCCCCCTTCGGCTCCGGCGTCCTGGCCGGCCGGGCCGACTGGCTGCGTGCGGCCGAGCCGTATCTCGCGGGCGGCGGCGCCAGCCGGAAGGTCACCCGGCGCACGGACGGGGGAGTGGACGTGGAGTGGCACGACACGGCCGCCCGGCACGAGGCGGGCTCCCCGAACGTCATCGGCGCCTACTCCATCGCCTCCGCCTGCAAGGCCCTGACGGAGGCGGGCTTCGACACCCTGGTGGCCCGTGAAC
This sequence comes from Streptomyces sp. NBC_00457, assembly GCF_036014015.1. NCBI lineage: Bacteria > Bacillati > Actinomycetota > Actinomycetes > Kitasatosporales > Streptomycetaceae > Streptomyces > Streptomyces sp. NBC_00457. The sequence continues at coordinate 7,835,546 of NZ_CP107905.1, forward strand.
AGCAGCTGATCGCGCAGGTCAGGGAAGGCCTCGCCGAGGTCCCGGAAGTGCGCGTCCTCTCCCTCTTCGGCGACGACGCCCCCCGCGTCGGCGTCCTCTCCTTCGTCGTCGACGGCTGGAACAGCTCGCACTTCGCCGCCGCCCTCTCCGCCGAGTACGGCATCGGCGTCCGCGACGGCCTGTTCTGCGCCCACCCGCTGGTCCGCACCCTGCTCGGCAGCGACCCGCAGACCCAGGGCGAGTGCGGCGCCCCCGAGGCCGCGCCCGGCGAGAAGTCCCTCAACGCCATCCGGGTTAGCTTCGGCGCGGGCACGCCGGACGAGCATGTCGAGCGTTTCTTGACGGCCGTCAAGGAGCTCGTGCGGGACGGTGCCCAGTGGAACTACCGTACGGAGGAGGGGCGTTGCGTTCCCGACACCTCCGCGTGAACCGGTAGCCGGGCGCCCAGCAGGATCATTCTCAGCGCGCGCTCGGTGGGTCGGTGAGCAGTTCCGAAGCCCGCACCAGCGCCTCGGCCAGAGCCATCGGCGCCGGCAGGATCCCGCTGCACGCGTCCACGCCCGGCACCTCGTGCGCGCCCTCCCCGAGGGTGCCCGCCAGCGCGAGCACCGGGCGTCCGTGCAGCTTGGCCCGCCGCGCCACCTTGGCGGGGACCTTCCCGCGCGGCGTCTGGTGGTCCAGGGCGCCCTCGGCGGTGACCACCAGGTCGGCGCGGGCCAGCCGGGCGTCCAGGTCGAGGTGGTCGAGCAGGACGTCGAAGCGGGGCAGCAGACGGGCGCCGAGGGCGGCGAGACCGGCGCCCAGGCCACCGGAGGCGCCGGTGCCGGGACCGCCGTACAGATCGGTGCCGGTGACGGCCAGGTCGCGGGTGGGGACCTCGGCCCAGTTCTCCAGGCCGGCCGACAACTCCTCCACCTGCGCGGGCGTCGCCCCCTTCTGCGGTCCGAAGACACGGGCCACGCCCCGCTCTCCGCACAGCACGTTGTACGGGTTGCAGGCGACGAGCAGCTCGACCTGTCGCAGGCGCGGGTCGAGGCCGGACCCGTCGATCCGGCGCAGGCGGCTCAACTCACGGCCACCGTGGGGGAGTTCGAGCCCGTCCGCGTCCAGCAGCCGGGCCCCGAGCGCCTGCAGCGCGCCCGCGCCCCCGTCCGACGTACCTGAGTCGCCGCAGCCGACCAGGATCCGCCGTACGCCGGTGTCGAGCGCGGCGCGGATCAGCTCGCCGACGCCGTACGTCGTGGTGGCGCCCGGGTCGCGCAGGGCGCCGGGGACGAGGGAGAGGCCGGCCACCGCGGCCATTTCCACGACCGCCGTGTCCCCGGAGCCGAGCAGCGCGAAGTGGGTGCCGAGGGTTTCGCCCACCGGGCCCGTGGCGGGCAGCGCGACGAGCCGCCCCCCGGTCGCGGCGGCCAGCGCGGCCGCGGTCCCCTCGCCGCCGTCCACCAGGGGGATGAGGTCGAGGCCGACGTCCGGGAGCACCCGCTGGACACCGTCCGCGATGGCGTCGGCGGCGGCCTGAGCGGACAGGGACTCCTTGAAACCGCTGGGCGCTACGACGACTCGGGTCAGCATGGGATCTCCTAAGCGTCTTGGGGAATTCGGGTGCGGAACCGCGCCCCGCAAGGGGCGCGGGGCTGTATTGGATTTGCGGCTGCCGCCGCGCGAGCGCGACCAGCCCCCACCGGCCCGCGGCGAACGAACCGCATATCCAGCGGAGCGCCTAGCGGGTGAGCGGGACGCCGAGCAGTGGCCATGCCGCGACGGCGAAGAGCAGGACGAGCGCTGCCGTCAGGGGTGCCAGGACGGCGGACAGACGTAGCAGGTCGCGGGGTGTGTAGGTGGGGGTGCCGGGGATCTCCGCGAAGAGCGTGACCGGCTTGGCCGAGGCCCGGAGCGTGTGGCAGAAGCCCGCGGCGGCGGTGGACGCCAGCGCGGCGGCGACCGGGTTGACCCCGGCGCCGACGGAGGCCGCCACGACCAGCGGGACCAGCACCGACGAACGGGCCGAGCGTGACTGGAGGACCAGGTGCGCGGCCGTGCTGACCGCGATCACGACCGCCAGGAAGACGGTCGGGGTGACCCCCGCGGGCAGCCCCGAGACCAGCCACTTCGCCGCGCCCGAGTCGGTGAGCGCGACGCCCATCGCCATGGTCGCCGCCATGAACAGCAGCAGTGACCACGGCACCGTCTTCAGGGCGTCCTTCAGGCGTACGGTGCCCAGCGCGGGCGAGGCCGCCACGATCGCGCCGATCAGCGCGACGACCGCGGGCGGCACCCGGTGCAGCGGCTCACAGCACCACAGCACCACAGCAGCACGACCGTGCCGAGCAGCAGCGCGCACCGCGTCTCGGCCTGTGTCCAGGGACCGGTGACCGGGGTGTCGGTGTGCCGCTGGATCTCTTCGGCGGTGATGTGCACGGGCCCCCGGCGGTCCGTGCGGCGGGTGGTCGTCAGCAGGACGGCCTCCGCGGCCAGGTGGGAGGAGGCCACGGCCAGCGGCAGCCCCAGCAGCCACTCGGTGAACCCGATCCGCTCGCCGGCCGCCTCCCACAGCACCGACACGGTGATCAGATGTGCGCCGGCCCCGATCAGTGTCGCCACCGCCGACAGAAGGATCACGGTCGGGAACAGCAGCGCCAGCATCACGACCAGTCGTTTCCGGTCGGCGAGCGCCTTGGCGAGGGCGAGGAAGACCGGGAGCGCGAGCGCCGCCCGGCCCGAGGTCGCCGGTACCGCGAACGCCGTGACCACCAGCGCGGCCGTCGTCAGATGCACCAGCTGCCTCACCGTGCGGGCCCCGCCCACCAGGAACGCCGCCGCCCGCCCGGCGAGCCCGGTCCGGGCCACCGCCGCCGCCAGCACGAAGGCACAGATCAGCAGCCACACCGTGGAGTCGCCGAGGGTGCCGAACAGGGTGTCGCTGCTGATCACCCCGGTGACCGTGAGGGCGAGTCCGGCGCCCAGCGCGATGTACGTGTCGTCGATCGGCGTACCGATCCAGGCGCATGTCGCCAGCGCGAACACGACGAGGGTCAGCCGTGCCTCCCCGCCGAGACCGGGGAAGTTGCCCGGGACCGCGAGCAGCGCGCAGAGGGACAGCGCCACGCACAGGGCGGTGGTGAGGCGGAGGTTCAGGGTCACGTCATCGAGAGTTCACCCGGGCCGTGAGTCTCCGATGAGCCGTGGATGAAGGGAACTTCACGCGGGCAGCCGGTACCCCATGCCCCGGACCGTCTCCAGCCGCTCGGCACCCAGCTTCCTGCGCAGCGTCCGCACATACACGTCCACGATGTTGGAGCCCGGGTCGAAGTCGTAGCCCCACACGTGCGACAGGATCTGCTCACGGGAGAGCACCTGGCGTCCCCCCATGCCCTTAAGGCTATGGGGGAGGGTCGTGGTGGCCACCGAGGCGAGCGCGACCGCCATCACGAACAGCAGCCACAGCAGGATGCGGACTCGGGCGGTGACCCGGCGGGGCGGGCCGTCAGCCGTCGCCGGGCCCGCCGTCCGATCCGTCCTGGCCTCGGTCGTCGTCATCCCCCGAGGGGCTGTCGGTCACCTCGGGCCGCGAGACCACCGCGTCGCTCGGGGTGGGCCCGGGGTGGGCGGGCGGGGCCGAGGGCGAGCCACTGTCCAGCTCCACCTTGGAGGGGACCTTCGGGGACTGCGGGCTGTCGGCGAGAGCGAAACTGGTCGCGGCGATACCGAGGGGGATCACCACAACGGCGGCGAGGGCCGCCAACCGGCGGGAGAAGACCATGGGCCCGATCCTGAGTGTTTCTCCCGGCGGCCCGGATGAGTCCAGGATGAAGAACTCTTCATCCTGGAAGGCGCGGGACCCTCAGTTGTCGAGCCCGATCGCGAACGCCGCCTCCAGGTCGTGCTGGGAGTACGTCCGGAACGCCACGTGCGTGTCAGTGCCCTCCACGCCGGGGATCTTGCTGATGCGGCCCGGGATGACGTCGGCCAGGTCCTCGTGCTCCTTCACCCGGACCATGGCGATCAGGTCGTAGGTGCCGGTGACGGAGAAGACCTCGCTGACGGAGTCCAGGGCAGCGATCGACTCCGCGATCTCGGGGATCCGGTCCACGCTGGTCTTGATGAGCACGATCGCGGTGATCACGGCTGTTTCTCTCCCTCGGGGCGGGCGTCGCTGCGGTGCGCCTCACTCTAGTCGCCCGCCCGTCGCCCACCACCGCCCTTCTAAGGCCGCGCTACGCGCCTTCTATTTTCCTGAATCGGGCCCACGCGTAACAGAGGCCCAGGCCGAAGCCGGTCAGATGGGCCAGGTAGGCCACGCTCGGGCCGTGGGAGGCGCGGGCCGCCGCCAGCCATTGCAGCGCCGCCCAGAAGGGCAGGACGACCCAGGCCGGGAAGCGCAGCGGGAGGAAGAAGAGAAACGGAAGGAGACTGGTCACGCGGGCTCCGGGGAACAGGTACAGGAACGCACCGAGGACCGCCGAGATAGCCCCGGACGCACCGACCAGGGACTGCTCGGAGTCGGCGTTGGCAGCCGCGTAGGCCAGTAGGGCCAGATAGCCGCAGCCGACGTAGAAGAGGGTGAACTGCATGCGGCCCATCCGTTCCTCGGTCATCGCTCCGAAGACGTAGAGGAAGAGCATGTTGCCCAGCAGATGCACCCAGCTGCCGTGGACGAACAGGGCCGTGGCCGGAGTGAGGGCGGCCCGCGGGGAGCCCTCGAACAGCTCTGCGGGGACCACCCCCCATTGACGGAAGTAGTCCCGCTGGGCGGCGAGCAGCGTGTCGCCGGAGCCGTACGCCGGATTGAGCCCTGCCGCCGGGCCGGCCAGGAAGAGCAGACAGCAGGCGGCGATCAGGGTGTACGTCATCGGGGCCGACGGGATCCGGATGGCCTTGACCGCCGATGCGCTCCAGTTGCCGATCATGACCCCAGAGCATGACGTAACGGGACTCAGCGGCACAGACCGCCTCGCCGCCGGACCGGCCGGTGGACGGACGGGCGTCGAGTACGCGCCAGGCCGTAGGGTTACGAGCCACACGCATCAGGGAAGCTGGCGTGACACGGACACTAGAAGGAAAGCGAACAGTCACGATGACGGTTCCCCTGCCGACCGCCTCCACGCGGTGGCGCTGCACCCTCTGCGGCAACCTCACGCGCTTCGATGTGACCCGCTCGTCGAAGGTCGTCGAGTACGTCCACCTCGATCTTGCCGGGGAGCCGAAGGTGGAGGAGCGCGAAGTGGTCAGTGAGACGATCGAATCGGTGCGCTGTCGCTGGTGCAACGCGGTGGACCAGGTGGAACTCGTGGACAGGCCGGGCGCCGGCTCCTGACGGGAGAGCGGCCCCCGCACAGCTGATGGGGTGTGACGGATGGTGGAGAGCGAAAGCGGGGGGCCGGGCGACGGCGCCGCTGAGGTGCTCGACCGTCCGCTGCCCGACGGAGTGCGCCGCCGGGTCGTGCAGATCGTCTCGGACGGCTTCGGTGGGCTGACCGTCGCCGAACTGCCCGCACAGCTGCGACAGTACGCCCGGTTCGCCCCCAACCGCCGGGCCAAGTTCGCCGGCAACGCGATGGCGGCCGCCCTGGAGACCGATCCGCTGTTCCGGCAGCGCATCGGCGAGAAGTTCAGAGAGACGCAGCCGGAGCTGTCCGGCGCCCTCGACTCAGGCTCGCCGCCCCCGGCCGCGGACCCGCTCGACGTGGCGGCCGCGGCCTATGTACTGCGTCCCACCGGCTGGGTGAAGCTGGTGACCGCGGCCGGCGAGGAGGCCCAGCGCGCCGACGCCGAGCGGGCCGACGAGGAGAACCGCGCCGAACTGGAGCGGCTGCGCACCGAACTCGACCGGGCCCGTGAGCAGACCCGGGCCGAGACCGAGCGGCTGCGCACCGAGCTGGACTCGGCGAAGAAGGAAGCCGACTCGCTGCACCGCAAGCTGCGCGCCGCCCTCAGTGACGTCAAGCGGGGCGAGGCGGCGCTGCGCAAGGTGCACGGCGAGATGGAGGCCGTACGCGCGGAGACACAGGCGCAGGTGTCCGCCGCGGAGAGCGAGAGCCGGCGGCTCAAGGCGCGGCTCGGGGAGGCGGAGGCCACCCTGGAGGCCACGCGCAGGGCGGCCAGGGAGGGCCGCAGCGTCGAGGACATGCGGGTACGGCTGCTGCTGGACACCGTGCTCGACGCGGCCCAAGGGCTGCGGCGGGAGCTGGCGTTGCCGCCGGTGTCGGTACGTCCGGCCGAGACCGTGGATGCGGTCGAACCGGGACGAATGACGCCGAAAGACATCGCGGCGCGGGCGTTGTCCGAAAACGACCCCGCGATCCTCGACCAGCTGCTGGCGCTGCCGCAGGCGCATCTGGTCGTCGACGGCTACAACGTCACCAAGACCGGCTATCCCCAAATGCCCCTGGAGAAGCAGCGGTTGAGGCTGCTCGGGCAGCTCTCGCAACTCGCCGCGCAGACCGGCGCCGAGGTGACGTGTGTCTTCGACGGGGCCGAGCTGGCCGCGCCGGTGTTGCTCGCGCCGCCGCGCGGGGTGCGGGTGCTGTTCTCCAAACCGGGCGTCACCGCCGACGAATTGATCCGCCAGCTGGTGCGCGCAGAGCCGCCGGGGCGTCCGGTCATCGTCGCCTCGACCGACCGCGAGGTGGCCGACGGGATCGCGAAGGCGGGCGCCCGACCCGTGGCGTCTGCGGTGCTTCTCAAGCGACTGTCCTGAAGGTCAACGTACAGACTCAATGCCCGAATTGGCGGATCTGTCACGCAACGTAGTGTCAATCGTGCATCACCGCATGTGAGTTGCGGGTAAAGAATGCGGTCCGTAACCGGGATTTTTCGCCCAGGGATTTGATCTGATCACAGCTGTGTCACTAGGGTCTGGCTCGAACCTCCGAGCGGGTGATCACTCTCAAGAAGGAGTTCGCCTCCGTGGCGTCCCATCGTCGACTCAAGCAGCCCAGTCGCACGCGCGTTACCGTGCTGACCACCGCGGCCGCTGCCGCCGTAGCCCTCAGCTCGCAGGCCGCCAATGCCGCGCCGAGCGACAAGCCGAGCAAGGACGAGGTCAAGGCCAAGGTCGACAAGCTCTACGAGGAGGCCGAGCAGGCCACCGAGAAGTACAACGGGGCCAAGGAGAAGCAGGAGAAGCTCCAGAAGGAGATCTCCACCATCCAGGACAACGTGGCCCGCGGTCAGGCAGACCTCAACGAGCTGCGTGACTCCATGGGGCTCGCGGCCGCGGCCCAGTACCGCACCGGCTCCATCGACTCCTCCCTCCAGCTCTTCCTGTCGTCGAATCCGGACGACTACCTGGACAAGGCGTCCACCGCCGACCAGCTCAGCTCCCAGCAGGTCGAGCAGCTGAAGAAGATCCAGGACAAGCAGCGCGAACTCGCCCAGGACCGCGCCGAGGCGTCCGACAAGCTCAAGGACCTCGCCTCCACCCGCACCGAGCTGGGCAGCAAGAAGAAGGAAGTCCAGGGCAAGCTCGCCGAGGCGCAGAAGCTGCTCAACTCCCTGACCGCCGCCGAGAAGGCCGCCCTCGCCGCCGCGGACGACCGCGCCAGCCGCTCCGCCTCCGAGCGCGTGGACCTCGGCAACGCCGCCCCCGCCTCCGGCCGGGCCATGGCCGCCTTCCAGGCCGCCCAGTCCAAGATCGGCTCGCCCTACGTCTACGGCGCCTCCGGCCCGTCCTCCTTCGACTGCTCGGGCCTGACCTCCTGGGCCTTCGCCCAGGCCGGCGTCGGCATACCGCGCATCTCGCAGGACCAGGCCAACGCCGGCACGCGCATCTACTCGCAGAGCGACCTCAAGGTCGGCGACCTGGTCATCTTCTACGGCGACCTGCACCACGTCGGCTTCTACGCGGGCAACGGCCAGATACTGCACGCGCCCCGCACCGGCGCGGTCGTGCGCTACGAGTCGATCAACAACATGCCGTTCCAGTTCGGCGTCCGGATCTGAGCCCTCTTCCGGCCCAACAAGATCAGGACACCGTGCCGCCCGTTCGGGCGAATCACCACCACCGCGCCTGACCCCGCGCCCCGCCCATGACCTGCGTCTGAGGCGGGGCGTCACTTTGTGTGTCCGCGAAGGTCTTTGGCCGTCACCCCACCACGGGGCTACTGTCTGCCGCGCTTCCCCCTGCCGGGGAAGGTCCTTGTCCGCCAGCGGAAGGAATGCGGCTTCCTGTGGGGTCTCATCGTCGCCTTGCACCGACCGGGTTCGACCGTGGCGCCAGTGCCGCGGTCTGTGTGCTGTCCGCCGCCGCCGCGGCCCTGGGCGTGATTCCGGCGGAAGCCACGCCGTACGACGACACCCGTGCCGAGGTGGACCGCCTCTACGGGGAGGCCGAGAAGGCCACCGAGGCCTACAACAAGGCCGACGAGCGCGCCGACAAGCTGCGCAGGCAGGTCACCGGCGCCCAGGACCGGATCGCCCGGCAGCAGGAGAGCATCAACACCATGCGGGAGGCGCTCGGTTCGCTGGCCGGCGCCCAGTACCGCTCCGGCGGCATCGATCCCTCCCTCGCCCTGCTGTTCTCCGACGACCCGGAGGACTACCTCGACAAGGCGTCCGTTCTCGACCGGATCACCGCCCACCAGGCGGGCGAGCTGAAGGAACTCCAGGACGCGATGCGCGTCCTCGGCCGGGAGCGCGCCGAGGCGACCCGGAAACTCGCCGAGCTGGAGAAGAGCCGCAAGGCCGTCGCCGCGCACAAGAAGACCGTCGAGCGCAAGCTGGCCAAGGCGCGGCAGCTGCTCAACTCGCTGCCGGACGCCGAGCGCGCCGCCTACGACCGCGCCTCCCGCTCCGGCCGCTCCGACCTGCCCGACCTCGGCGGCGCCGTCCCGCCCTCGGGCCGCGCGGCAGCGGCCGTCGCCGCCGCCATGTCCGCGGTGGGCAGGCCGTACGTCTGGGGCGCCAACGGCCCCACCGGTTTCGACTGCTCGGGCCTGATGCAGTGGTCGTACGCGCAGGCCGGAGTCGCCCTGCCACGCACCTCGCAGGCCCAGGCCGGATCGGGCACCCGGGTCCCGCTGTCCGAGGCGCAACCCGGAGACCTCGTCACCTACCACGACGCCTCCCACATCGGGATGTACATGGGCAACGGCCAGGTGATCCACGCCCCGTACCCCGGCGCACCCGTGCGCTACGACCCGGTCGGGATGATGCCGGTCAACTCGGTCACGAGGATCTGACGGAGCCGTTCACCGGGCCGCTCACCGGGTCGTTCACCGGGTCCTGACCCGTACTCGACAGCCCCGTACGATCGGAGTCGTGGCTGGTCGAGGGCGGGCGTCAAGATCTCTGGGCGGTTCGGCAGCGCCCCAAAGGGGCGCGGGGAACTGCGCGACCAGCCACGACGTGCCCGCAGAGGATCGACGGCCCATCGCGGCCCCGCGGCGGAGCCGCAGATCGGCACAGCCCGCGGAGCGCCTCGTTGCGCTGTGTCTGCTGCTCGTCGCTCTGGTGTCGTGCGGGGGCGGACCGGCGGCCGACAGGACCGAGGACGAGGTGCAGCGGGTTCTCGACATACGGGCCACGGCGATACTCGGCCGGGACCAGGCGGCCTTCCTGCGTACGGGGGCGCCGGGCTGGTTCGGGAATCTGCGGGAGGTGCCTCTCGCCGACTGGTCGTACCGGGTCACGAAGGTGCGGGACTCGGGCGGCACGGCGACCGCCGAGGCCGAGCTGCGCTACCGCGTCGAGGGGTACGACAAGGCGCCCATCACCGTCGGCCGCACGCTCACTCTCAGCCTGGACGACGAGGGGGAGTGGTACGTCGACGCGGAGCGGCCGGAGCAGAAGTCCGCCGAGCAGCTGTGGGACCAGGGCGCGGTGAGCGTCGTCCAGGGGGAGCGGAGCCTGGTGATGGGGGTCGGGCAGTCGCGGGAGCGGCTGAGCGATTTCGCCGGGCTCGCGGACCGGGCGGTGCCCGCGGTGTCGGAGGCGTGGGGCACGGACTGGTCCCGGCACGTCATCGTGCTCGTACCGAAGTCCCTGGAGGGCATGGCGCGGCTGCTGGGCTCGCCCGCCTCCTCGTACCGGGGGATCGCCGCGGTCACCACCGGCGAGACCGGCGCCCCGGCGACGGCGCCCGCGGACCGGGTGATCGTCAACCCCGACGCGTACGGCGTCCTCGGCGACACCGGCAAGCAGGTCGTGCTCACCCACGAGACCACCCATGTCGCCACCCGCACCCACACCAGCCCCGCGACCCCGCTCTGGCTGTCCGAGGGGTTCGCCGACTGGGTCGGCTACCGGGGCTCCGGGCGCACACCGGCCGAGGCCGCGCCCGAGCTGGAGCGTGCGGTGACCTCGGGGGAGGTGCCGGACGCGCTGCCCGAGGACGCGGACTTCGGCTTCTCCGGCGACGCGTCCCGGCTCGCGCGCGCCTACGAGAGCGGCTGGACCGCCTGCCGGCTGATCGCGGACCGCTGGGGCGAGGTGCGGCTCGGCGAGTTCTACCGCGCCGTCGGCGCCCACCCGGAGCGGGCGGGCGCCGTCGAGGACGCGATGAAGAAGGTGCTCGGGACGACACCGGCGGACTTCACCGAGCAGTGGCGGGAGTATCTGCGGGCCCAGTTCGGCTGACGGCGGGCTCGACCGGTCGCCGTGGGCAAGCCCGTCCCGCACGAGTTCAGTCGGTGTGAAGAATTCGGAAGCGATCGGGTTCCGCTGACGCCGGGCTCGGCCGGGTCGCCGTCGGCACGCTCGTCCCGCAACGGGTTCAGCCCGAGCGAAGGACCCGGAAGCGGTCGGGCTCCGCCGGATCCCGGTCGACGACCTGGACCGGCGCCGAAGCCCACTGCCAGACGCTGATGCCCGGCACGCGGGAGAACCGGATCCTCCCCCGGGTGCCGTCGACCGCGACGCGCGGCCAGGATGCGGCGGTGCGTGCCCGGTCCGTGCCGTGCGACCGCAGCACATCGGCGAGGACGGCGATGGTGTCGTAGCCCTCGAAGGCGACGAACGAGGGCGCTTCGGCCAGCCGCTCGCGCAGGGCCGTCTCGACCCGTGTGCCGAGTGGGGTGAGGCGCTCGGGCAGGTAGCGCAGGAACGGGACCGCGGCGCCGTCGTCGCCCAGCAGCGCCGCCCACTCGGCGGACTCCGGCTGCCCGGCCGGAGCACCGATCAGGACCTCGGCGAGGCGCTGGTCGCGGCGGACGGACCGGACGATCGACACGGACGGTTCCGGGTGGCCGGCCAGCAGGAGGAGGGCGGTCGCGCGGTGGCCGACGAGTTCGTCGCACACGGCGGCGGGGGTGAGCGCGCTCATGTCGAGTTCGACGAGAGTGCCGCCGCGTGACGCGAGGTGGTCCCGCAGAACGCGGGTCCCGGCAGCCCAGTACACGCTCGGCTGGGCCGCTACGGCGATGCGGCTGTGGCCCGCGCCGAGGAGGAAGTCCGCGTACAGCCGCCAGCCGCGGGACTGCGGCGGGGGGAGACGCGCGACCCATTGCGTCGGCTGCTCGGTGAGCGCGTCGAGAACCGCCGACGAGCAGAGGAACGGCAGACCGAGGGCGTCGGCCCGGGCGGCAGCGGCGCGGGCGACGACGCTGTGATACTCGCCCGCCACCGCGGCCACGCCCAGGCCGGCCAGCTCGTCCACGGCTGCCGTGGCCCGCTGCGGATCGGCCGCGGTGTCCCGGACCACCAGCTCCAGCGGACATCCGTCGATCCCGCCGGCCTCATTGACTTCGGACACGGCCAGCTCGAGTCCGGCGAGCAGATGCCGGCCCGCCTCGGTCCAGCCGGGCCGGGTCAGCGGAACGAGCGCGCCGATCCGGACGGATGCCCCGTCGGTCCGTGGCGTATTCATGTCTGGGCGTCTCCCCTGTGCTGGTGCGGTTGCCGTCCGCCGGTCAGCTCGACGTGCCGGCGAACATGCCGGGCTTGTACGAGCCTCCCGGATTGTGCACGACCACGTTCATCCGGGTGGCCGCATTGATCAGGGAGACCAGGCAGACCAGCGCCCCGACCTGGTCGTCGTCGTAGTGCCTGCGCACCTCGGCCCAGGTCTCGCCGGACACGCCGTGATCGCCGAGCCGGGTGCCCTCCTCGGCGGCCGCGGCCTCCTTGGTGTGGATGTCGACGCAGAAGCCGCAGCCGTTGAGCTGGCCGACCCGCAGCTCCACCAGCTCCCGCAGTGCCTTCGGCAGTGACGACCCTTCCAGGGCCAACGAGGTGTTGTAGAACCGCTTGGCGACCTTCGCGGCGGTCGGGCTGTCGAACAGGTTGAAACGGGGTTCCATGACGTCGTCCTCACTCGTGGTGTCGGGTGCTGCCGTGCTGGACGAACACAAGATGCCGACGGCCCGGCGATGTGGCGTGCGTCACCGGTTGTCGGTGTCACAGGGCGGTGGGGACCGGCGTCTCGTGTACGGCGCATTCGCGAGCGAACGGCAGGAGGCGGCGATGAACGACCGTATGGACAGCGTGACCCAGGCATTCGTCACCCACCGCAACCTGCTGTTCACCGTCGCCTACGAGATGCTCGGCTCCGCCGCCGACGCCGAGGACGTCCTCCAGGAGACCTGGCTGCGGTGGGCGGGCGTCGATCAGAGCACCGTGCGGGACCAGCGCGCGCACCTGGTCCGGATCACCACCCGGCAGGCGCTGAGCCATCTGCGGACGCTCGGCCGGCGCAAGGAGTCCTACGTCGGCCCCTGGCTGCCCGAGCCGCTGCTGACCGCGCCAGACGTGGCCGAAGACGTCGAGCTGGCCGACAGCGTCTCGATGGCGATGCTGCTGGTACTGGAGACGCTTGCGCCGACCGAGCGGGCGGTGTTCGTGCTGCGCGAGGTGTTCGACCTCGGATACGACGAGATCGCCGAGGTGTCACCGGGCACGGGCCCACGTCGTCGAGCGCCGACCGCCCGGGGTCGCTTCCGCCGCCGAGACCCGCCGTACCGTCGAGGCGTTCCGGCGGGCGGTCGACGGGCGATCTGCAGCGCCTGCCAATTGCTCCGCTGGCTGGTCCGTATGCGGCTCCGTTGCGGGCCCTGAGGTGTTGTCGGTCCGCTGCGGCGCCGTCGTGGCTGGTCGCGCCCACGCGGCGGAGCCGCATATCGATACAGCCCCGCGCCCCTTCGGGGCGCTGCCGAACCGCAGCCGACTTCACCGACCTGCTTGGACATCCTCGCGCCGGACGCGTCCTGCTGACCGACGACGGCCTCATCACCGGGCTCTACGCCGTGCGCAACCCCGAGAAGCTGGCGCATCTGGAGCGGGAGACCACCTTGCGCCGCTGAGCTGCCCATGGGTCACGACGGGACCGAGGTCTCCTTGTTGCGGGTGGCCTGAGCGGGCAGGGGCAGCGCGTCGGCGCCTGAGACGGACGACCGCCACAGCTCGCGGGCCGCCATGACGGTGGCGAGCACCAGCAGGCCGTTGCGGACGAACAGCAGGGTGACGCCGAGGGAGTCGCTCGCCACGACATGTGCGAAGAAGACCGGGAACTCCAGCACCGTCACGAAGGACGCCGCCAGGACCAGCCCGGCGGGCACCCGCATCGGACTGGCGCGGAAGCAGAGACAGACGGCTGCCAGGCCCACCAGCCACACCAGGTACTGGGGGCTGATCACCCGGCTCGTCGTCGTGAACATCAGCACCGCCACGAACGCGGCGTCGGCGAGCGTGTGCGTCACGAACCGCCCGGCCAGCAGCCGCCACAGCAGCAGCCAGCCGAAGGCGAGCCCGGTCAGGGCCAGGGCAGCGGTGCTGACGAGGCTCACGTACGGGCCGAGGAATTCGACCGAGCCGTAGTTGAGCAGTACCTCCCCGCTCCAGCCGAACTGCCGGGCCACATGGAACACCAGGGAGCCCAGCGACTCGACCTCGGTGCCACGGTCCCGCTGGAAGGTCAGGAAGGCGAAGGCGCCGGGCATCATCGCGGCGAAGAGCGCGGCCAGCGCCACGACCGTCACCCCGGCCGCCGCCCAGGCCCGCCGCCTCACCGCGCCGACCAGCAGCAGCACCGGCCACACCTTGAGCATCGCGCCGAACCCCACCAGCGCGCCCATCACCCGCGGATGCCGGGCCCCGGCGAGCAGCGCGGCCACCGCCACGGCCGTGACCATCACGTCGTACCGCGCGTACACGGTCGGTCCGAGCAGCGGGACGCCCGCCACCCACACCCAGGCGCCCCGCAGGGAGCGGCCGGGGCGCAGTCCCGCGTACAGGAGCAGGCCGAGGACGGCCAGGTCGGCGAGGAAGGCGAGGACGAAGAAGGCGCTCATGTAGTCCAGGAAGAACAGCAGCGCGGGGGAGAGGATCGCGAGGGCCGCGGCGGGCGGGTACTGCCAGGTGACGTCGCCGAGCGGGAAGGTGCCGGTGCGCAGCACATCGAACCAGCCCTGGTAGATGACCGACACATCGCTGGTGACGTCCGGGCCCGGGAAGACGAACACCTTGAACACATACAGCAGCAGCACCAGCCGGGTCAGGCCCCAGGTACCGAGCAGCCACATCAGCGACCGCCTCGCGCCCGCACTGTCCACCTGAGCCCCTGTTCGTCCACGTCCGTCCTGGCAGGGCCATGATCCCCCACCCGGCTGTGCGCGGGCCATGAAGCACCGCCACTCGGAGGCGCCCGGTAGGGTCGGCCGCGATGGACAAGACCCTGATCGTCACGAACGACTTCCCGCCCCGGCCCGGCGGTATCCAGGCGTTCCTGCACAACATGGCGCTACGGCTCGACCCGGAACGGCTCGTCGTCTACGCGTCCACCTGGAAGCGCACCCGCGAGGGCATCGAGGCCACCGCCGCCTTCGACGCCGAGCAGCCCTTCACCGTCGTACGCGACCGTACGACGATGCTGCTGCCGACGCCGCAGGTCACCCGGCGTGCGGCCGGGCTGCTGCGGGGGCACGGGTGCACGTCGGTGTGGTTCGGGGCGGCGGCACCGCTCGGACTGATGGCTCCGGCGCTGCGGGCGGCCGGCGCCGAACGGCTGGTGGCGACCACGCACGGCCACGAGGCCGGGTGGGCCCAGCTGCCCGCCGCGCGCCAGCTCCTTCGCCGGATCGGCGAGTCCACCGACACGATCACCTACCTCGGCGAGTACACGCGCTCGAGGATCGCTTCCGCACTGACACCGGCCGCGGCCTCCCGGATGGTGCAACTGCCGCCCGGCGTCGACGAGAAGACCTTCCACCCCGAGTCGGGAGGCGACGCGATCCGCGCCCGCCTCGGCCTGACCGACCGCCCGGTGATCGTCTGCGTCTCCCGCCTGGTCCCGCGCAAGGGCCAGGACACCCTGATCCTCGCCATGCCCAGAATCCTGGCCAAGGAGCCGGAAGCCGTACTCCTCATCGTCGGCGGCGGCCCGTACGAGAACGAACTGCGCAAGCTGGCCGCCGAAACCCGCGTGACCGCCTCCGTACGCTTCACCGGCCCCGTCCCCTGGTCCGAACTGCCCGCCCACTACGGCGCCGGCGACATCTTCGCCATGCCCTGCCGAACCCGCCGCCGCGGCCTCGACGTAGAGGGCCTCGGCATCGTCTACCTCGAAGCCTCCGCAACCGGCCTCCCGGTAGTCGCCGGCGACTCGGGCGGCGCACCGGACGCGGTACTGAACGGCGAAACGGGCTGGATAGTCCGAGGCGGCTCCGTCGAGGAGTCCGCGGACCGGATCACCACGCTCCTGGGAGACGCCGAGCTGCGCCAAAGGATGGGCGAACGGGGCAGGGAATGGGTCGAGGAGAGATGGCGCTGGGACCTGTTGGCGGAGAAGCTCAAAACGCTGCTGTAGTACAGCGCCCCGTCAGGGGCGCGGGGAACTGCGCGACAAGCCACAACGAACCCGCACCCGCCCACAACGAATAACCCGCACCCCACTAGGCGGAACCCAAAAATCCGCACATGCTGCCAAACATGACAGCAAACCTGATGCAACGTCAGCTGACGAGACGTCAAATCCTAGGCATGGCGGCACTGCAGACCGCCGCCACCCTCGGCTTCACCCGCATCGCCCTCCAGTCCTCCCACGCCGCCGAGCCCGACGCAGTCGATTCCGCCCCGGCGATAGTCATCGGCTCCGGCTACGGCGGCGCCGTAGCCGCCCTCCGCCTCGGCCAGGCCGGCATCCGCACCCTCGTCCTGGAGATGGGCAGGCTGTGGAACACCCCCGGCGCCGACGGCAAGGTCTTCTGCTCCACCAGCGCCCCCGACCAGCGCTCCATGTGGTTCCGCACCCGCACCGAGGCCCCGCTGTCGACGTTCCTCTGGCTGGACGTCGTCAACAAGGACATCAACCCCTACCCGGGAGTCCTGGACCGCGTCCGCTACGACGCCATGTCCGTGTACGTCGGCCGCGGCGTCGGCGGCGGCTCCCTGGTCAACGGCGGTATGGCGGTCACCCCGCTCCAGTCGTACTTCGCCGAGCAGTTCCCGACCGTCGACACCGCCGAGATGTACCGCACGTACTTCCCGCGCGCCCGTTCCATGCTCGGCGTCAACACCGTCGACCCCGCCTGGTTCGAGTCGACCGAGTGGTACCGGTTCTCCAGGATCTCCCGCAAGCACGCCCAGAACACCGGCCTGAAGACCACCTTCGTGCCGAACGTCTACGACTTCGGCCACATGCAGCGCGAGGCGGCCGGCACGGCGACCAGGTCCGCGCTCGCGGGCGAGGTCATCTACGGCAACAACCACGGCAAGCGCAGCCTCGACAAGACGTACCTCGCCTCGGCCCTCGGCACCGGCAACGTCACCATCCACACGCTGGAGAAGGTGACCGGGATACGGCGGGACACCGACGGCTCGTACCTGCTCACCGCCGACCGGATCGACGACACCGGCGCGGTCGTCGGGACCAAGGAGTACGGCTGCACGTACCTCTTCCTCGGCGGCGGCAGCCTCGGCACCACCGAACTCCTCGTCCGCGCACGGGAATCGGGCACCCTGCCCGCGCTGAACGCGACCGTAGGCACCGGCTGGGGCACCAACGGCAATGTGATGCTGGGCCGCGCCAACCACCTGTGGGACACGGTCGGCGCCAACCAGTCGACCATGCCGGTCATGGGCATCGACGACTGGGCCAATGCCGCCAACCCCGTCTTCGCCGAGATCGCCCCGCTGCCGACGGGGCTTGAGCACTGGGTCAGCCTCTATCTGGCGATCACCAAGAACCCCGAGCGCGCGTCGTTCTCGTACCGGAACGGCTCGGTGAAGCTCGGCTGGACCGCCGGACAGAGCGCGGTCTCGGTCGGCATGGCCAAAAAGCTCTTCGACCGGATCAACGCGGCGAACGCGACGATCTACCGCTACGACCTCTTCGGCTCCGGCAACAAGGTCTTCGCCGACGACTTCACCTACCACCCGCTGGGCGGCTGCGTGCTGGGGAAGGCGACCGACAACTACGGCCGGGTGAAGGGGTATTCGAAGCTGTACGTCACCGACGGCTCGCTCGTGCCCGGGTCGATCGGGGTGAACCCGTTCGTGACGATCACCGCGCTCGCCGAACGGACGATGGCGCGGGTCCTCGCCGAGGACGCCGCGCCATGAGATCCCAAGTGCCGGTCTACTTCTGGTAGATGGCCTCGATCTCGTCCGCGTAGTCCTTCGCCACCACATTGCGCTTGAGCTTCAGCGACGGCGTCAGGTGGCCCGAATCCTCGGTGAACTGGGAGGACAGAATGCGGAACTTCCGCACCGATTCCGCCTTCGACACCGCGGCGTTGCCGTCGTCGACAGCGCTCTGGATCTCCGCGAGCAGATCCGGGTCCTGACGCAGCGACGCCGCGGTGGAGCCCTCAGGCTTGCCGTGCTCGGCCGCCCAGCGGCCCAGGAACTCCTCGTCGATGGTGATCAGCGCGCCGACGAACGGCCGCGCGTCACCGACCACCATGCACTCCGCGACCAGCGCATGCGCGCGGATCCGGTCCTCGATCACGGCCGGGGCGACGTTCTTGCCGCCCGCGGTGACGATGATCTCCTTCTTGCGGCCGGTGATCCGGAGGTAGCCGTCCTCGTCGAGGGTGCCGATGTCCCCGGTGTGGAACCAGCCGTCGGCCAGCGCCTCCTCGGTCGCGCCCGGGTTGTTCCAGTACTCCGTGAAGATGTGCTCGCCGTGCAGCAGCACCTCACCGTCGTCCGCGATCCGCACCACGGAGCCCGGCAGCGGCTGGCCGACCGTGCCGATCTTCTGCCGGTCCCAGGGGTTGAAGGTGGTCGCGGCGCAGGACTCGGTCAGGCCGTAGCCCTCCACGACCGGGAAGCCGATGCCGCGGAAGAAGTGGCCCAGGCGCTCGCCCAGCGGGGCGCCGCCGGAGATGGCGTACTCACCCTTGCCACCGAGCACCGCGCGCAGCTTGCTGTAGACCAGCTTGTCGAAGGTCTTGTGCTTGATCTTCAGGCCGAGCGACGGGCCCGACGGGGTGTCCAGCGCCTTGCTGTACGCGATCGCGGTGTCCGTGGCCTTGTCGAAGATCTTGCCCTTGCCGTCCGCCTGCGCCTTGGCGCGTGCGCTGTTGTAGACCTTCTCGAAGACGCGCGGCACGCCCAGGATCAGCGTCGGCCGGAACGAGGCCAGCTCGTCGGTGAGGTTCTTGATGTCGGGGACGTTGCCCAGCTTGATCGGCGCCATCATCGGCGCGACCTGCACGAGCCGGCCGAAGACGTGCGCCAGCGGGAGGAAGAGCAGGACGGAGCACTCGCCGGTGCGGAAGAGAGGCCGCATCCGCTCCACGATGTTCCCGCACTCGGCGAAGAAGTTGCGGTGGGTGAGCACACAGCCCTTGGGCCGCCCGGTGGTGCCGCTCGTGTACACGATGGACGCCGGGTCGTCGGCCTTCGCCAGCGAACCGCGCTCCTCGACCGTCTCGTCGGACACGTCCTGCCCGAGCCGGCCCAGCTCCTCGACCCCGCCGGCCTCGATCTGCCAGACGTGCTTCAGAGCGGGCAGCCGGTCGCGCACCGACTCGACGGCGGCCGCGTGGCTGTCCGTCTCCACGACACAGGCCGTGGCGCCCGAGTCACCGAGGATCCACTGCGTCTGCTCCGGCGAACTGGTCTCGTACACCGGCACGGTGACCGCGCCCGCGCACCAGATCGCGAAGTCGAGCAGCGTCCACTCGTAGCGGGTACGGGACATCAGGCCGACCCGGTCACCCGGCAGCACACCGGACGCGATCAGGCCCTTGGCGGCCGCGTGCACCTCCGCCAGGAAGGCGGTGGCCGTCACGTCCTGCCACACACCGCCCACCTTGCGGGCGATCACGGCGACGTCGGGATGCTGCGCGGCGTTTCTACGGACGATGTCGGTGAGATTGCCGTCCGCAGGGACTTCGTACAGAGCCGGAAGGCTGAACTCGCGCAAGACTGCTGCTCCTCATAGGGCGCCGGCGCCACGACGTTGTACTCGATGATTGAAACCCTGAGTACTAGTGGACTGCCCGGACGTTACCCGCCGGTATGGCTTCTTCGACAGGGGGTCCCGGCGAGATGTTCGCTGCGTCACACAGATTGGTGTTCCTTCTTGCACAGTAGTTCACGGTTCTGATGCCGTGCCAGTAACCGCAGGTCCAGCCTGCACTGTTCACGTACATCGCACAGGCCTACCCTTGATCGCCATGGCACCCTCACGACCCGGTAACCGCAGGGCACGCATTCATGTGGTCAGTGACGTGCACGGCAACGTCCGTGACCTGGCCAGAGCCGGTGACGGTGCGGACGCCCTGATCTGCCTCGGCGACCTGGTGCTGTTCCTCGACTACGCCGACCACTCGCGCGGTATCTTCCCCGACCTGTTCGGCGTGGAGAACGCCGACCGCATCGTCGAGCTGCGCACCGCCCGGCGCTTCGAGGAGGCACGGGAGTTCGGGGCGAGCCTGTGGGCGGGCATCGGCGGGGACCGCGCCGCCGCGATCGAGAAGGCGGTGCGCAAGCAGTACGCCGAGATGTTCGCGGTGTTCCCGACGCCGACGTACGCGACCTACGGCAATGTCGACATGCCGCCTTTGTGGGCCGAGTACGCCGGGCCGGGCACGACCGTCCTCGACGGGGAGCGGGTGGAGATCGGCGGCCGGGTCTTCGGCTTCGTCGGCGGCGGACTCCGCACGCCCATGCGCACGCCGTACGAGATCAGCGACGAGGAATACGCGGCGAAGATCGAGGCGGTGGGGGAGGTGGACGTGCTCTGCACGCACATCCCTCCGGAGGTCCCCGAGCTGGTCTACGACACCGTGGCGCGACGTTTCGAGCGCGGCAGCCGGGCGCTGCTGGCGGCGATCCGCCGTACCAGGCCGCGCTACGCCCTGTTCGGCCACGTCCACCAACCCCTCGTCCGCCGGATGCGGCTCGGGGCGACGGAGTGCGTGAACGTGGGGCACTTCGCGGGCACGGGGAAGCCGTGGGCGCTGGAGTGGTGAGCGGTTTCCGGCAAGGCGGGCCATGGGGGTGAAGTCGGCAGATCGGGTGCGCGGTAGCCTTCACGCTGCACACACAGTGCGTATGAGATCTGGACGATCTACCGGCCCGCATCTGGAGGAGCCACGGCGATGGCGGAACACACCAGCTCGAGCATCACGATCGAGGCGGCACCGGCCGACGTCATGGGGGTGATCGCCGACTTCGCCCGCTACCCGGACTGGACCGGCGAGGTGAAGGAGGCGGAAGTCCTCCGGACGGACGGGCAGGGGCGTGCCGAGGAGGTCCGCCTGGTCATGGACGCCGGGGCGATCAAGGACGACCAGACGCTGGCGTACACCTGGACCGGTGAGCACGAGGTGTCGTGGACGCTGGTGAAGTCCCAGATGCTGCGGTCCCTCGACGGCTCCTACATCCTCAAGCCGGCCGGCGCGGGTTCGACCGAGGTCACCTACCAGCTGACCGTCGACGTCAAGATCCCCATGCTCGGCATGATCAAGCGCAAGGCCGAGAAGGTCATCACGGACAGGGCGCTGGCGGGACTGAAGAAGAGGGTGGAGTCGGGGCAGTAGGGGGCTCATCCGCGGTGCGCGGGCTGCGGCCGAGTGGGGGCTGGTCGCGCAGTTCCCCGCGCCCCTAGGGCGTTGCAGCGGGCGGCGCCCACCCAGCAGGCGCCGGGCCGGCTCCGCTAAACTGCGGGCATTCGCCCGCCCAAGCTGCGGGCATGCGTGCCGCCTGGGGCGGCACGGGTGGGCGCAGGCGGCATCCCGTCAGCGCCGGGCCGCGCGACCCACCCCCGGTCCGCACCAGCGCCGGGCACCCTTGATACGAGGGCTGGGCGTCACGTCCGTTACGGTTCGAACCCATGCGCACCATCCTGATCACCGGCCCGGGCGGCAGCGGCCGTACGACCGTCGCCGCCGCCACCGCACTCGCCGCCGCCCGCGACGGCATCGAGACGCTGGTGCTGAGCGGCGATCGGACGGACACGCTCGGGGCCGCCCTGGGGACGAGCGTCGGTCCGGCCCCGAACCGCGTCGCCCCGCACCTGACCGCCTGGCGCCCGGACGCCGCCGGCGCGTTCCGGGACGACCTCGCCGCCTTCCAGGAACGCGCGACCGCGGCCTTCGACCTGCTCGGCGCCTCACGGCTGGACCCGGAGGAAGTCAACCCCCTCCCCGGCGCGGAAGAGCTCACGCTGCTGCGTGCCCTGCGGGACGCCGCGCTCGCGGAGGCGCACGAACTGCTCGTCGTAGACCTCCCGGCCGTCCCCGACGCCCTGGCCCTCCTCTCGCTGCCCGAGGAGCTCCGCCGCTACCTGCGCCGCCTCCTCCCGCCCGAACGGCAGGCGGCCCGCGCCCTGCGCCCCGTGCTGGGGCGGCTCGCCGGGGTCCCCCTGCCCGCGGAGTGGCTGTACGAGACCGCCGCCCGCTGGGACACCGAGCTGGCCGCCGTCGAGGCCGTCGTCGCCGACCGGAACACCGTCGTACGACTGGTCGCCGAGCCCGGTCCGAGCGGCGCCGACGCCGTACGCACCGCCACCCTCGCCCTCGCCCTGCGCGGCCTGCGCCCCGACGTCCTCGTCGCCAACCGCGTCCTGCCCGACACCGCCGCCGACGACTGGCTCGCCGGTCCCGTCGCCCAGCAGCGCAAGGCACTGGAGGAGTGGGAGGGGTCGTACGAGATCCAGAACGTCGCCCACCTGGGACGGGATCCGCGCGGCAGCGACGACCTCACCGCCCTCACCGTCCCCGGTGTCAACACACGCCCCTCCACCGTCGAGTGGCCGGTCACCGACCAGCTCGCCGACGACGGCGGCAGCCGGGTCCTCGTCTGGCACATCCCGCTGCCCGGCGCCCAGCGGGACGACCTGGACCTCGTCCGGCGCGGCGACGAACTCGTCGTCACCGCAGGGCAGTTCCGGCGTATCCTCCCGCTGCCGTCCGCCCTGCGCCGCTGCACCGTCGACGGCGCCGCCCTGCGCGACGGCGAGCTGCGCATCCGATGCGTGCCGGACCCCGATCAATGGCCCCGGACCCGGTGAAACCGGTACGCCCGTTCGGGTAACGTCGTAGAGACGAACCGTAGTCAGGAGAGTCCGCCATGAGCGAAGAGCGCCCCGCGTCCGACCCCGCTCAGGAGAAGCTCGAGAAGTACGAGACCGCAGAGCGGGAAGCTGTCGACGAGGTCCGCGCGACCGACGCCGACGCCTGGGCGACAGCGTGTGCCGAGGATCTCGCGGCGGAGAAGGCCCGCCGCCGCACCGCCTACGGCCCGCCTCCGGGTTCGGCCGCCGAGGAACTGCGCAAGCTCGTCGACACCGTCGCGGACAAGCTGTCCGGTCTGCAGTCACCGCTGCTCGGCGCGGTCGCCGGACCCGCCGCCGAGCAGGTGGTGCGCCAGGTCGTCCAGCAGGCCAAGGCCGCGGTGGAGCCCGTGATCGAGCGCAACCCGGACGTCTTCGACCACCTCGCGGCCGCCGGCAACGAACTCCTCGCCGCCTACCGCTCCGCCGTCCAGGCCCAGGAGCAGCGCTGGACCGGCCGCATGGACGAACTGAACGAGTCCGCCGACCGGGACGACCCCGACGACCCCGACGAGGGCACCGGCCCCGGCCAACGCATCGACTTGGACTGACGCCCCCCTCGGGTACGGTTGGCCGTAGCGGGGCTCGACCGAAACTGAGGGATTCATGGGACTCACCATCGGCGTCGATATCGGCGGCACGAAGATCGCGGCCGGTGTGGTCGACGAGGAAGGCAACATCCTCTCGACCCACAAGGTGCCGACCCCGGGCACGCCCGAAGGCATCGTGGACGCCATCGCCGCTGCCGTGGAGGGTGCGCGCGCCGGGCACGACATCGTCGGCGTGGGCATCGGTGCCGCCGGATACGTCAACCGTCAGCGCTCCGAGGTCTACTTCGCCCCCAACATCCACTGGCGCAACGAGCCGCTGAAGGAGAAGGTCGAGGCCCGCGTGGGTCTCCCGGTCGTCGTCGAGAACGACGCCAACGCGGCCGCCTGGGGCGAGTACAAGTTCGGCGCGGGCAAGGGCCACCGCAACGTCATCTGCATCACGCTCGGCACCGGCCTCGGCGGCGGCATCATCATCGGCAACAAACTGCGCCGCGGCCACTTCGGCGTCGCCGCCGAGTTCGGCCACATCCGCATGGTCCCGGACGGGCTGCTCTGCGGCTGCGGCTCACAGGGCTGCTGGGAGCAGTACGCCTCCGGCCGCGCCCTGGTGAGGTACGCCAAGCAGCGCGCCAACGCCACCCCCGAGAACGCCGAGCTCCTGCTGGGCATGGGCGACGGCACCCCCGACGGCATCGAGGGCAAGCACATCTCCATGGCCGCCCGCCAGGGCGACCCCGTCGCCGTCGACTCCTACCGCGAGCTCGCCCGCTGGGCCGGCGCCGGCCTCGCCGACCTCGCCTCCCTCTTCGACCCCTCCGCCTTCATCGTCGGCGGCGGCCTCTCCGACGAGGGCGAACTCGTCCTCGACCCCATCCGCAAGTCCTACAAGCGCTGGCTGGTAGGCGGCAACTGGCGCCCGGTGGCGGACGTGATCGCGGCACAGCTGGGGAACAAGGCGGGGCTGGTGGGCGCGGCGGACTTGGCGAGAGAGCCCGACCCGGTCATGTAACGCCGTGACGTTGACGCCCGTAGGGGCGCGGGGCTGTATAGATGTGCGGCTCCGCCGCGTGGGCGCGACCAGCCACCACGAACCGGCAGTCGCGCACAATCCTCGCGCCCCGACCCACTGGGCGTAAATTGATCCACATGGCGCTGCTACCCAACTCCCGCACCGAGCCCGACGGTTCCGCCCTCATCCGCGTCCTGAGCTACAACATCCGCTCGATGCGAGACGACACGGACGCCCTCGCCCGCGTGATCACCGCCTGCGCCCCCGACCTGGTCCTGATCCAAGAAGCCCCCCGCTTCTTCCGCTGGCGCAAGAAACTCGCCCGCTTGGCCCGCGCGGCGAACCTCGTCGTCCTCACCGGCGGAGCCACCGCCGCCGGACCCGCGATTCTCTGCGACCTCCGTGCCACCGTCGAGCGGACCGAGGACGTCCTCCTCCCGCTCATCCCCGGCCAGCACCGCCGCGGCTTCGCCACCGCCGTCGTCCGCTTCGGCGGCGCCCGCGTCGGTGTCCTCAGCTGCCACCTCAGCCTCCAGAAGGACGAGCGGTACGACCAGAGCGGCATGCTCCTCGACCGCCTCGCCGGCATGGACGTGGACCACGCGATCGCGGGCGGTGACCTCAACGAACGTCCAGAGGGCCGTGCCTTCACCCGCATCACCGACACCCTCCAGGACTGCCGGTCCACCGCCCCCTGGGGCGCCGAGCACACCTGGATCCGCGACGCACCCCACCGCCGTATCGACGCCATCTTCGCCACGAAGGGCATCGAGGTGCTGGGCTGCGGCGTGCCTGCGGGCCACCCCGGAGTGACCGACGCAGACCTGAGGGCCGCGACGGATCACCTCCCTGTGCTGGCGGCATTGCGCGTACCCGCAACCTGAGCCCCATCCGTCGGACGGAGTCCGGCGCAGCCGCCCGAAGCCTGGGAGGCCCCCTGGGGCCGAGCAGTGCGAGGGTGGCATCAAAGAGGTTCTGCCCTGAGGGCGGCCACGGACCATCTCCCGGTCCTGGCCGCCCTCAGAATCCCGGCGAGCTGGAAGAAAGAACCCCGGCGGGTCAGACGACCGCTCCCCGCCCCGGATCGTCGTCGTCCTCGTCGTCCGTCCGCATCCGCATCACCAGCGTGGCGAAGCCGCCGACGAAGCCGCCGATGCCGAGTGTGGTGAGCCACCAGGTCATCTCCCAGCCGAGGAGGACCGCGAGCAGCAGCAGAAGCGGACCGCCGATGACGCCGAGCCAGGCGAACTTGGCGGTGGCGTCGGCGGCAGGGAGCGGCGGAGGCTCGGGCGGTACGAAGTGGCCCTCGTCGTCCTCCTCGAAGTCGTCCTCGGAGGGCTCGGGCGCGGTGTAGTCCCGGGGGCCGATGCCGGGCGCGAAGGAGACGGAGCTGCCGAGCGGCTCGGCGGGCTTCGCCGCCTCGTCCTCACCGTCCTTGTCCTTGGAGCCTTTCGTGGCGCCCTTCGTGGATTCCTTGGTCTCCTCGGCGCTCTCGTCGTTGGTCTCCGGCTCCAGCAGCGCCAGGTCCTCGACGGACTTGAACGGCTTGGCACCCGGCGGGTCCTTCGGCTCCTCGCCGTACCCCGCGACGATCGCCTCCCAGGCGGCGGTCTCGTCGAAGGGCACGCCCTGCTCGTCCGGCTCGCGGTCCTCACGGTCGGAGTCGTGCTCAGCCACCTGCGGCCGTCCCTTCCTTGCCGAGACTGGGTGCGAGCCGGCCGATGAACGCGAAGCTCTCCGCGAAGATCCGGTCCGCATCGTGGTCCAACGTCGCCACGTGGTAGCTCTGTTCCAGCAGGATCTCCCGGACGTCCGTCGACGAGACCCGGCTGAGGATCCGCGCGGAGTCGGCGGGCGGCACGACATGGTCCTGAGGGCTGCGCAGGAGCAGCATCGGCTGGGTGACCTGCGGCAGTTCGCCGTCGACCAGCTGGAAGAACCGGCGCAGGGAGTGCGCGGCATGCAGCGGCACCTTGTCGTACCCGACCTCCGCGCTGCCGGGCAGGGCGATGTCGCTGGCGATCCCCTTCGTCGTACGGACGAGAT
Source organism: Streptomyces sp. NBC_00457 (assembly GCF_036014015.1). Taxonomy (NCBI): domain Bacteria; kingdom Bacillati; phylum Actinomycetota; class Actinomycetes; order Kitasatosporales; family Streptomycetaceae; genus Streptomyces; species Streptomyces sp. NBC_00457. Next base: position 7,861,593 of record NZ_CP107905.1, read on the forward strand.
GGCGGGCCACCGGAAGGGCGTACGCCGTGAGGCCGTGCACCTTGTTGGCCGGGTTGACGACCACGACGCCGCTGATCGCGTCCCCGTGCTTGGCGGCCAGCCGCAGCGCCAGCGCGCCGCCCATGGACAGGCCCGCGACGAACACCTGCGTGCAGCGCTCGCGCAGGGCGCGCAGCTCGCGGTCCACCTCCGCGTACCAGTCCTGCCAGCCGGTGAGCTGCATGTCCTCCCAGCGAGTGCCGTGCCCGGGCAGCAGCGGCAGCGAGACGGTCAGGCCGCGCTCGGCGAGATACCCCGCCCAGGGACGCAGCGACTGCGGCGAGCCGGTGAAGCCGTGGCAAAGGAGGACGCCGACCTCCCCGCCCTCGTGGCGGAACGGCTCGGCTCCAGGGAGGAGCGGCACCTTGGGTCTCCTGTCGATGAGCGTGTCTGAGAAAGGCGGTGTGCTTCACCGTACGCGACCGCACTGACACCGACCAGGGCCGTCGGGTCCATTGACAGTGCGCCGGGTTAAGGTCTGATCGACGGACACGGGAGGCACTCGGTTGTTGTACGGCACGATGAAGGTCGCTGTTGGGGGACCGCTCAAGGTCGCCTTCAGGCCCTGGGTGGAAGGCCTGGAGAACGTCCCCGCCGAGGGCCCCGCGATCCTGGCGAGCAACCACCTGTCGTTCTCGGACTCGTTCTTCCTGCCCGCGGTCCTCGACCGCAAGGTCACCTTCATCGCGAAGGCCGAGTACTTCACCACCCCCGGACTCAAGGGCCGGATGACCGCCGCCTTCTTCAAGGGCGTCGGTCAGCTCCCCGTGGACCGCTCCGGTGCGCGCGGCGCCGGCGAGGCCGCGATCAAGAGCGGTATCGACGTGCTGGAGCGAGGTGAGCTGTTCGGCATCTACCCGGAGGGCACGCGCTCGCCCGACGGCCGCCTCTACCGGGGCAAGCCCGGCGGCCTCGCGCGCGTGGCGCTCGCGTCCGGCGCGCCGGTCATCCCGGTCGCCATGATCGACACGGAGAAGATCCAGCCGCCGGGGAAGGTGATGCCGAAGCTGATGCGTCCCGGCATCCGCATCGGCAAGCCGCTGGACTTCAGCCGGTACAGCGGCATGGAGCACGACCGCTTCGTACTACGCGCGGTGACCGACGAGGTCATGTACGAGATCATGAAGCTCTCCGGCCAGGAGTACGTCGACATCTACGCGACCGCCGCCAAGCGCCAGATCGCCGAGGCGGTCAAGGCCGTCGAGGACGCGGAGAAGGCGGCCAAGGCCGCACTCGCGCAGGCGGAGAAGGAACGGGCCGAGAAGGAGAAGTCCGGGTCCTAGGCAGGGCAGTCTCGGACTCTCGACACCGGCTGGAGCGCCCCGGAGGCGAACGACTAAAAAAAGGGGGGACACGTGACCAAGCGCGAGCGCGTCATGCGGATGTCGGTCGAGCAGCCGCTGTGGCGTGCCCTCACCGGCTACCGGATCCTGACGCTGTTGTACGCGATCGGGCTGTTCGCCACGTCCTACCACGAGTTCACCCGCCCCTGGGTGGCCATCGCGTACTACGCCGTGCTGTCTGTCTGGACGTTCGCGACCCTGCCCCGGGTGGCGAACGCGGCGAGCTGCACCAAGCGGTTCCTCGCCGTCGACCTCACCATCGCGCTCACCGGCATCCTGCTCACCGGGCTCGCCGTCAGCACCGAGCGGATCGAAGCCGGCGGCTCGACGCTGCCGTCGATATGGACCGCCGGGTCGGTGCTCGCGTTCGCCATCAAGGGCGGCTGGCGCTGGGCGGTCTTCGCCTCCACGCCGGTCGCCGTCGCCAACCTGATCTACCGCGGCGCCCCCGCGCGCGACACCGTCCACAACGTGATCCTCGTCTGGGTCGCGTCCATCGCCATCGGCTACGTCGTCGAGGTCGCCCGCGCCTCCGAGCGCACCCTCGCCCGCGCCCTGGAGATCGAGGCCGCCACCCGCGAACGGGAGCGGCTCGCCCGGGACATCCACGACAGCGTCCTCCAGGTCCTGGCGATGGTGCAGCGGCGCGGCTCGGTGCTCGGCGGCGAGGCGGCCGAGCTGGGCCGGATGGCGGGCGAGCAGGAGGTGGCGCTGCGCACGCTGGTCTCCGGCGGCATGGTGCCCGTCTCCCGGGTGTCGGAGGACGCCGCCGCGGGGGCGGTCGTACGAACGGTCGAAGAGCCGGACGAGGACGGGCCGGTGGACCTGCGTTCACTGCTCGCCCCCTACGCGGGCGCCCGCGTCAGCCTCGCCGAGCCCGGCGCCCCCGTGCCGTTGCCGCCGGCCGCCGCGAAGGAGCTGGCCGCCGCCGTAGGGGCCGCCCTGGACAACGTACGCAAGCATGCCGGGGAGGACGCCCGCGCCTGGATCCTGGTCGAGGACGAGCCCGACGAGGTCGTCGTGACCGTACGGGACGACGGGCCCGGCATCCCCGAGGGGCGGCTCGCGCAGGCCGAGGGGGAGGGGCGGCTCGGGGTCGCCCTGTCGATCCGGGGGCGGCTGCGGGACCTCGGCGGCAGCGCCGAGCTGATCTCGGTGCCGGGGCAGGGCACGGAGGTCGAACTGAAGATGCCGAAGAAGAAGATCCCAGGGGGGACGCGATGAGCGAGCGGCAGGGCCCGATCAAGGTGATGGTGGTCGACGACCACCCGATGTGGCGCGACGCCGTCGCCCGCGACCTCGGCGAGTCCGGCTTCGACGTGGTGGCCACCGCGGGCGACGGCGACCAGGCCGTACGCCGGGCCAAGGCCGCCGGGCCGGACGTCCTGGTGCTCGACCTCAACCTCCCCGCCAAGCCGGGCGTCCAGGTCTGCAAGGAACTCGTCGGCCACAACCCGGCGTTGCGTGTCCTGGTGCTGTCCGCGAGCGGTGAGCACGCCGACGTACTGGAGGCGGTGAAGTCGGGCGCGACCGGCTATCTGCTGAAGTCGGCCTCGACCGAGGAACTGCTCGACGCGGTGCGCCGTACGGCCGTCGGCGACCCGGTGTTCACGCCCGGCCTGGCCGGACTCGTCCTCGGCGAGTACCGGCGGCTGGCCTCCGAGCCCCTGCCCGCCGCGGCGGACACCGAGCACCCCAAGGCCCCGCAGCTCACCGAGCGGGAGACCGAGGTACTGCGGCTGGTCGCCAAGGGCCTGAGCTACAAGCAGATCGCCGAACGCCTCGTGATCTCCCACCGCACGGTGCAGAACCACGTGCAGAACACCCTCGGCAAGCTCCAGCTGCACAATCGCGTGGAACTCGTGCGGTACGCCATAGAGCGCGGACTTGACGACGAGTAAACCAACCGCCCGCTGATTCACCGGAATTGCCCTTCCGACCCATCCCTTGGTGACCTGGATCACTATTAGCGTTGCCTCACCAGGCAACCGCGGCGAAGGGACATTTCCATGCGGGTCGGAGTACTGACCGGAGGCGGCGACTGCCCCGGGCTCAACGCCGTCATCCGGGCGATCGTCCGCAAGGGCGTGCAGGAGTACCACTACGACTTCGTCGGCTTCCGGGACGGCTGGCGCGGTCCCCTCGAGAACGACACCGTCCGGCTGGACATCCCCGCCGTACGCGGCATCCTGCCCCGCGGCGGCACCATCCTCGGCTCCTCGCGGACCAATCCGCTCAAGCAGGAAGACGGCATCCGCCGCGTCAAGGAGAACCTCGCCAAGCAGGACGTCGAGGCGCTCATCGTGATCGGCGGCGAGGACACCCTCGGTGTCGCCGGGCGCCTGTCCGACGAGTACGGCATGCCGTGCGTCGGCGTCCCGAAGACCATCGACAACGACCTGTCCGCCACCGACTACACCTTCGGCTTCGACACCGCGGTCAGCATCGCCACGGAGGCCATCGACCGCCTGCACACCACCGCCGAGTCCCACATGCGCGTCCTGGTCTGCGAGGTCATGGGCCGGCACGCGGGCTGGATCGCCATCCACTCCGGGCTCGCGGGCGGCGCCAACGTCATCCTCATCCCCGAGCAGCGCTTCGACGTCGACCAGGTGTGCGCCTGGGTGACGTCCCGCTTCAAGGCGTCGTACGCCCCGATCGTGGTCGTCGCCGAGGGCGCCATGCCCAAGGACGGCGACATGGTGCTCAAGGACCAGTCCCTCGACTCCTTCGGCCATGTGCGGCTGTCCGGCGTCGGCGAGTGGCTGGCCAAGGAGATCGAGAAGCGCACCGGCAAGGAGGCCCGCACCACCGTTCTCGGGCACATCCAGCGCGGCGGCACGCCCAGCGCCTTCGACCGCTGGCTCGCCACCCGCTTCGGACTGCACGCCATCGAGGCCGTCCGCGACGGCGACTTCGGCAAGATGGTCGCCCTGCGTGGCACGGACATCGTCCGCGTCCCGATCGCCGAGGCCACGGCCAAGCTGAAGACGGTCGACCCGAAGCTGTACGAGGAGGTCGGGGTCTTCTTCGGCTGACAGCGACGGCTCGGTGCCGGGGCGTACGGGCCCCGGCACCGAGCCGCCGGTCACGCCTGATCGAGCGCGACCACGGAAGTGAGCAGTTCCGCCACGATCCCCGTGCCGTCGAGTGTGAGCACCGACTCGGGATGGAACTGGGTCGAGGCGAACCCGGGCCCGCGCAACGCGTGCACCTCGCCGTTCGCGGCCCGGCTGACCTCGATGCCGTGCTCGCTCAGCTCCGCGTACGCCTCGTCGTCGCAGCGCGCCACGAAGCTGTTGTAGAAGCCGACCGTCTCCGGCCGCCCGAACAGGTCGATCGTCGTCTGCGCCCCCTGGTACGGCACTTCCTTCCGTACGATCTCCAGCCCCGACTCGGCCGCGATCAGCTCGTGCCCGAGGCAGACGCCGAGCACGCCGTGGCCGTTCGCGGTGGTGCGGAGCACCTCGGCGGTGAGGCCGCGCAGGAAGCTCATCTTGGGGTCGGTGAGGTCGGACGGGTCACCGGGGCCGGGTCCGAGCACGACCGGTCCCTCGTGCGCGAGCACCGCCTCCCGCAGTCCCGGCTCGTCGTACCGCCGTACGGTCACCTCCAGGCCGCTCGACCGCAGCACGTGCGCGAGCATCGCCGTGAAGGTGTCCTCCCCGTCGACGACCAGGGCGTGCCCGGTGAGTTCGTCGGAGCGCTCCTGCATCCGCAGCCAGAACGGCGCCAGCGAGGCCCGGCGCCCGTCGAGCGCGGCACGCACGCGTGGGTCGTCGGCGAGACGCACGCGCGCGTGCCGCTCACGCGGCCGGGACGGACGTACGCCCAGAGCCGTCAGCACACCCGCGGCCTTCGCATGTGTCTCCGCGACCTCGCTCGCCGGGTCCGAACCGCGTACGAGCGTGGCGCCGACCGGCACCCGCAGCCGGCCGTCGGCGTCGATGTCGGCGGTGCGGATGAGGATGGGGGAGTCGAGGGTCTGGGCGCCGCCGGAGTCCTTGCCGAGGAGGGCCAGCGCGCCCGCGTAGTAGCCCCGCCCGCCCACCTCGTGCCGCTCGATGACCCGGCAGGCGTTCTGCACCGGCGAGCCGGTCACCGTCGCCGCGAACATCGTCTCCTTCAGGACCTCCCGCACATCCAGCGAGGACCGGCCGCGCAACTCGTACTCGGTGTGGGCGAGATGAGCCATCTCCTTCAGCCGCGGCCCCACGACGACCCCGCCCATGTCGCCCACCGTGCACATCATCTTGAGCTCCTCGTCGACGACCATCGACAGCTCCTCGATCTCCTTGCCGTCGGCGAGAAAGTCCAGCAGATGCTCGGGGGTGGGGCCTTCGGCCGGGTAGCGGTACGTCCCACTGATCGGGTTCATGACGACCGTGCCGCCGGACATGCGGACGTGCACCTCGGGGCTCGCGCCGACCAGGGTGCGGTCCCCGGTGTGGACGACGAACGTCCAGTACGCGCCCCGCTCGCCCTCCAGGAGCCGCCGGAACAGCGCCAGCGCGTCGGCCCGTCCGAACCCCGGGATCTCACCCTCGTACGTCCGCCGGATGACGAAGTTGGCGCCCTCGCCCGCGCCGATCTCCTCGTGCAGCACCCGCCCCACGATCCGCGCGTACTCCTCGTCGGCCACGTCGAAGCCGCCGTCCTCGACCCGAACCTCGTGCGCCGGGAGCTGGGCGAGAGCTTCGGCGAGCGGGATCTCGTACGTCTCCTCCGGCACCAGCACCGACAGGGGCGTCCCGTCGTCGCGGACCTCGAAGCCGCGCTCGCGGATCTGCCGGAAGGGGACGAGCGCCAGGCCGTGCTCGGGGAGGTCGGCGAGGCGGTCGTGCGTGCCGACCGGGCCGAGCAGGACCTCGACCGTGTCGTGGTCGTGGCCCGGGGTGCGGCGGCGCAGCAGGGCGAAGGGACGGGGATCGTCCAGCAGGTGGAGCAGGTTCATCGGTCGTGTTCCCTCTCGGAAGGAGAGACGACCTCAGCGCCGGAAAACACCGAAGGCCGCCCCTCGGGCGGCCTTCGCGAAGTTTTGCGTACGCGCAGTCAGTGGGCCGCCGGATGAGCGGTCCACCACCAGGTCTGGGTCGAATGCGCGAACATGGGGCGCAGAATACCCCACGTGCGCCTGGGCGTGCGGGTGTCTCACCTGTCGGGCCGCACGAAAATCACTCGACACGACCCCGTAATGTTGAGGACGTGACCGTGAACGCTAAGACCAGCGCCAGCGCTGGCAACACCTGGCGAGACCTGCCCGCGGCGCAGCAGCCCGAGTACCCCGACCTTGAGGCTCTGCGCGCAGTCGTTGCGGACCTCGAGTCGTATCCGCCGCTCGTCTTCGCGGGCGAGTGCGACCAGCTGCGCGCCCGGATGGCGGCCGTCGCCAAGGGAGAGGCGTTCCTTCTCCAGGGCGGCGACTGCGCCGAGGCCTTCGACGGCGTGTCCGCGGACCAGATCCGCAACAAGCTCAAGACCCTGCTCCAGATGGGCGCCGTGCTGACGTACGCCGCGTCCGTGCCCGTGGTGAAGGTCGGCCGCATCGCCGGCCAGTACTCGAAGCCGCGCTCCAAGAACACCGAGACCCGTGACGGTGTGACCCTGCCGACGTACCGCGGCGACTCGGTCAACGGCTTCGACTTCAACGAGGCCGCCCGCGTCCCGGACCCCGAGCGCCTGAAGCGGATGTACAACGCCTCCGCCTCCACGCTCAACCTGGTCCGCGCCTTCACCACCGGCGGCTACGCGGATCTGCGCCAGGTGCACGCCTGGAACCAGGACTTCGTGAAGTCGTCCCCCTCCGGCCAGCGCTACGAACAGCTCGCGCGCGAGATCGACCAGGCGCTGAACTTCATGCACGCCTGCGGGGCCGACCCGGAGGAGTTCAAGACGGTCGAGTTCTACTCCTCGCACGAGGCGCTGCTGCTCGACTACGAGTCGGCGCTGACCCGCGTGGACTCGCGCACCGGGCAGCTGTACGACGTCTCCGCGCACATGGTGTGGGTCGGTGAGCGCACCCGGCAGCTCGACGGCGCGCACATCGAGTTCGCCTCGAGGATCCGCAACCCGATCGGCATCAAGCTCGGCCCGACCACGACGGCCGAGGAGGCGCTGCAGTACATCGAGCGTCTGGACCCCGACCGTGAGCCGGGCCGGCTGACCTTCATCGTGCGGATGGGCGCGGACAAGATCCGCGACCGGCTGCCGGAGCTGGTGGAGAAGGTCACGGCGTCGGGTGCGACGGTGGCCTGGGTGACCGACCCGATGCACGGCAACACCTTCGAGGCGGCTTCCGGCCACAAGACCCGCCGCTTCGACGACGTGCTCGACGAGGTCAAGGGCTTCTTCGAGGTCCACAAGGGCCTGGGCACCCACCCGGGCGGCATCCACGTCGAGCTCACCGGTGACGACGTCACCGAGTGCGTGGGCGGCGGCGACGAGATCTTCGTCGACGATCTGCACCAGCGCTACGAGACGGCCTGCGACCCCCGCCTCAACCGCAGCCAGTCTCTCGACCTGGCCTTCCTTGTCGCCGAGATGTACAGGGACCAGTGACGGTAGCGCCTGTTACAGGGGCATGAAGTAGGGCGTGGATCACATACGATCCACGCCCTACAGCACTTTTGGGCTGCCTGTGCGACGGGTAAGGTTAGGTTAGCCTCACCGATCATCGGGATGGCACGACCTTACGAACGCCCGTCGGGAGGTGAACCGCGTGTACGTCTGCAACTGCTTCGGCGTGACCGAGGCGCAGGTGAAGAAGCACGCGGAGGGCGGCGCCTGCACCCCCCGCCAGATAGCCTCGGCCTGCAAGGCAGGCACGGACTGCGGGTCGTGCGTCCGCCGGATCCAGGCACTGCTGGGCAGGGGTGCCTGCCCGCGCGGTGAGCTGGTCGACCGGGGCGAGCCGGTCCTCGCTGAGCTGGAAGAGCTGGAAGAAGCCGCGTAGCCGGGCCGCTCGGGCTGCTTTTGACTCGGCTGCTCGATATCCGCTGCTAGCTGGGCTGCTCGATCTGCTGCGCGATGTACAGCGCCTCGCCGAGCTTGTCGATGAGCGCCAGCTGCGTGTCCAGATAGTCGATGTGGTGCTCCTCGTCCTCGAGGATCGACTCGAAGATGTTCGCGGACGTGACGTCGCCCTTGGTGCGCATCACCTCGATACCCCGCTTGAGGCGGTCGATCGCCTCGACCTCCACCTGCCGGTCGGCCTGGAACATCTCGGTGACCGTCTGGCCGACCCGCACATGGAACAGCCGCTGGTAGTTGGGTAGGCCGTCCAGCATGAGGATGCGCTCGGTGATCTTGTCCGCGTGCTTCATCTCGTCGATGGACTCTTCACGCGTGTACTTGGCGAGCTTCGTCCAGCCGTTGTTGTCCTGGATCCGGTAGTGCAGCCAGTACTGGTTGATCGCCGTCAGCTCACCGGTGAGCTGTTCGTTCAGAAACTCGAGAACCTCGGGGTCGCCCTGCATCGCAGAGGCTCCTTCCAAGCGGGGGAACTGGCAGGTTGCGCCGCATCCTTGCACCGGCGACGAAGATCGTCCAGTAAGTCTTCACTTAGTAAGTAAGGGCATGCTTAGTCCGATATGTACGGTCCAGGGCGGTCAGGTGCACTGCCTCGGGTCTGTCAGGATGGAGACATGGGTCAGCCGGTGGAGCGCGAATCTGGAGGAACGGCACAGCCGGAGCTTCCGCCGGGGCAGCGAGTGCAGCGCGGCTGGCCGGTCACGCACTACGGTCCCGTCCCCAAGTTCCGGCCCGAGCGCTGGGAGTTCAGGGTCTTCGGCGCGACCGCGGACGGCGAGAAGGACTCCTGGACCCATGAGGAGTTCACGGCCCTGCCGTACACCACCGTCGTGGCCGATCTGCACTGCGTGACGAAGTTCAGCATGCTCGGCGCGGAATGGGGCGGGATTCCGGCCCGTACGATCCTCGAGATCGCCCCGCCCGCACCCGAGGTCACCCATGTGATGGTGTGGGCCGAGTACGGATTCAGCTCCAACCTGCGCCTCGAGGACTTCGCCGCCGAGCGCACGATCTTCGCCACCCACAAGGACGGCGAACTCCTCACCGCCGAGCACGGCTTCCCGCTCCGCCTCGTCGTCCCCCATCTGTACGCCTGGAAGGGTCCCAAATGGGTGCGCGGGGTGGAGTACATGACCGCCGACCGCCGTGGCTTCTGGGAGGAGCGCGGCTATCACAACCTCGGCGATCCCTGGAAGGAACAGCGGTACTCCTACCAGGAGGAGCCCGGGGACGGCCCCGAGCTCTGAGCTCTCCTGGCGTACCGGTCAGTGGTGGTACTGGTGCACCACCGCATGTCCCTTGCCCCGGCCGATCATTCACTTGTTGACCGGCGTCGTCAGGACGAAGGCGACGGCCAGTGCGACCGCCAGCACCCACCAGAACATCGGGTCGGCGAGCCCGGCGTCCACGGTGACCGTGACTGGCGCGGAGGTGCCGTCCGCGCCGGTAAGCTCGTTGCCGGTTACTACGACAACCATGCAGGGAGCCCCGGGTGGCCGTCTTCAACGTGATCTTCTCGGAGGCCGCGGCGCGCGTGCGCGACAGTCTTCCGGACGACCGCCTTGAGGTGCTTCAGCGCGGGCTTGCCATACTGGCCAAGGATCCCCGCATCAAGATCTCCGCGGCGATTTCCGGCGACGAGAACACACGCTCGCTCGCGCTGACCCACACCATGGCAGTCGAGTACGTCATCAGTGATGGTCTCCTGATCGTGCTCGTGGTCCACCTCGTCGACACGTCGCACGTCCTGTTCGAGACCGAGGACTGATCCGGCGCCTCAATCGCGGAGTTTCTTCAGCCGCTCCACGTCCGCCGCGTGCCCCTGCTTGCCGCCGGGCGTCTCGATGATCAGCGGGACGCCCTCGGTGGCGGGGTGGGTCATCAGTGCGCGGAACGGGTCCTCGCCGATGTGACCCGCGCCGATGTTCTCGTGGCGGTCCTTGTGGGCGCCGACCACGTCCTTGGAGTCATTGGCGTGGATCAGCTTCAGCCGGCCCTCGCCGACCGTGTCCACCAGCAGATCGAGCGTCTGGTGCATACCGCTCGGCCCGGTGAGGTCGTGTCCGGCGGCGAAGATGTGGCAGGTGTCCAGGCAGACGCCCAGCATCGGATGGGCGTCCAGCGCCTCGAAGTACGGTCCGAAGTCCCAGGTGCGTGAGCAGAGCGAGGAACCCTGGCCCGCTGTCGACTCCAGCAGCAGATACGGGTCGTCGTCGTGGGTCAGCTCGTCCAGCAGCGGCAGCAGGTACTCGCGTACCTGCTTCAGCGCCACGGCACGGTCCCGGCCGCCGGTCGCGCTGCCCGTGTGCACGACCACGCCCAGCGCCCCGATCTCCCGCCCGCGCCGCAGCGAGTGCCGCAGGGACTCCACCGACTTCTCCGCGGTCGCCTCGGTGTGCGAACCGAAGTTGATCAGGTACGGGGCATGGACGTACGCCGGGATCGACTCGGCGGCGCAGGCCGCCCGGAACTCTTCGTCCTGCCGCGGGTTTCCGACGGGCGTGGCCCAGCCGCGCGGGTTGGCGACGAAGACCTGCACGGTCTCGGCCTTGAGGTCACGGGCGTATGTCAGGCCTACGGAGTTCAGGCCCCCGGCGACGGGGACATGTCCGCCGACGGGGTTGCGCGGTTGCTTGCCGGTCATTCTGTTCGCGGGTCCCGTCAGCGGATCTGGATGGTGATCGTCGACCCCTTGGGGGCCGTCTTGCCACCCTTCACGGACTGCTTCTTGACGGTGTCGCCGAACAGTCCGAGCAGACCGCGATCCTCGTCGACCTGGAATCCGGCGGCCTCCAGTGCGGCCTTGGCGTCGTCGACGCTGTCGCCGACCACGTCCGGGACCTCGACCATCTCCGGGCCCTTGGACAGCGTCAGCGTCACCGTGTCGCCCTCGGCGGCCTCGCTGCCGGCGGCCGGGGACTGGCGCGCGACCTGGCCCTTGTCGAACTCCGAGGTGACCTGCTCGGCAGCGACCCGCACCTTCAGGCCGGCCTCCTCCAGCTCCGCCTTCGCGTCCTGAAGGCTCGCGCCGGCGACGTCGGCGACCTCCACCGGGCTGCCCTTGCTGACGGTGAGCGCGACCGCGGAGCCGGAGCGCCGCGTGGTGCCCGAGCCCGGGTCGGTGCTGATCACGAAGCCCGCCTCGACGTCCTCGCTGAACTCCCGGGTCACCATGCCCGGCGCCAGCCCTTCCTGCTTCAGCACGGACCGCGCCCGGTCGAGCCGGTAGCCCTCCACATCGGGCACCTTCACGTTCTGCGGGCCGTCGGAGATCGTGAGCGTCACGGAGTCGTTCTGCCGTATCCGGTCACCCACCTCCGGATCGGTGCTGATGACCGAACCGCGCTTCACGGTGTCGCTGTACGCGTGCTTGACCTGGCCGACCTCGAGACCGGCCGACTCCAGCCGCTCCCGGGCCTGCGCCTCCGTCTTCGTCACCAGCGCGGGGACCCGGGTGAACTGGCCGGAGTTGATGTACCAGATACCGGCGCCCACGCCGAAGACCAGCAGGACGGCCGCGATGATCGTGAACAGCCGTCCCCTGGGCGGGGCGGAGCGGCGCGACGGCAGGGGCGGCGGGCTCTGGAAGCGGCTCGTGCGGTGGACCTCGGGCTCGTCCTCGTTCACCGGGAGGGTCAGCGCACGCGGGATCACGCTCGTACGGTCGTCCGCGTTGAGGTGTCCGGACGTGATCGCCTGCGGCGGCACCGCGTCCAGCTGCTCCGCGTTGAGCGCGCCGCGGGTCTCGCGCGCGTGGGCGAGCAGCGCCACGGCGTCGTACGGCCGGATGTCGGGGTTGCGGGCGGTGGCCGACGCCATCAGCGCGTCCAGCTCGTACGGCAGCCCCGGGACGGCGGCCGACGGGGGAGGGACGTCCTCGTGCAGGTGCTTGTAGAGCACGATCGCGGGATTTTCGCCCTGGTGCGGCCGGTCGCCCGTCAGCATCTCGTAGAGCATCACGCCGCACGCGTACACGTCGACGCGCGGGTCGGTGGTGCCGTGCTCGATCTGCTCGGGGGCGAGATAGGAAACCGTTCCGAGGACCGCGCCGGTGGTGTTGGTGACCGTGTCCACGGCCCGCACCAGCCCGAAGTCGGCGACCTTGACCCGGCCGTCGTCTCCTATCAGCACGTTCTCCGGCTTCATGTCGCGGTGCACGAACCCGGCGCGGTGCGCTGCACCCAGCGCGGCGAGCACCGGCTCCAGGATGTCGAACGCGGCACGCGGCTGGAGCGCCCCGCGCTCGCGCAGTACGTCACGGAGCGTGCAGCCCGCGACGTACTCCATGGCCAGATAGACGTACGACCCGTCGGTTCCCTGGTCGAAGACCTGCACCACGTTCGGATGAGCCAGTCGCGCCACGGACTTCGCCTCGCGGATGAACCGCTCCACGAAGGAGCCGTCGGCCGCGAGTGTGGGGTGCATCACCTTGAGTGCGAGGACACGGTCGAGCCGGGTGTCCACGGCCCGGTAGACCGTGGCCATCCCGCCGACGGCGATCCGCGCGTCCACGCGATAGCGGCCGTCGAGCACCTGCCCGACCAACGGGTCCTGAAGGGTCGTATCCACGCAGGTGAGTCTACGATCCACCGCTGACACAACCGCCGTTTCGGTCGTGATAGGGGCTCTACTGCAGCCGAGCTGTGACGCACGTCGCACGTACGGGATCAGAAGGCGGGGCGCTCGGGGTCCAGCCGTGCCATGCCCTGAGCCGGAGAGGACGCCTGAGCGAAGTGGCGTCGCGGAATCCGCCCGGCCCGATGAGCCAGCCGCCCCGCCTCCACCCCGCTCCTCATGGCGGCGGCCATCAGCGCCGGCTCCTGCGCCCGCGTCACCGCCGAGGCGAGCATCACACCGGCGCACCCCAGCTCCATCGCCAGCGCCGCGTCCGACGCCGTACCGGCTCCCGCGTCCAGAATCACCGGCACGCGCGCGTGCTCCACGATCAGCTGGAAGTTGTGCGGGTTGCGGATACCGAGTCCGGAGCCGATGGGCGAGCCGAGCGGCATGATCGCGGCACAGCCGGCGTCCTCCAGCTTCCGTGCCAGCACCGGGTCGTCGTTCGTGTACGGCAGCACCGTGAACCCGTCGTCCACCAGCGTCTCGGCCGCCTCCAGCAGCTCGATCGGGTCGGGCAGCAGGGTGCGCTCGTCGGCGATGACCTCCAGTTTCACCAGGTCGGTGCCGAGCGCCGCCCGGGCCAGCCGGGCGGTGAGGACGGCTTCCCCGGCGGTGAAACAGCCCGCCGTGTTCGGCAGCACCCGGATGCCGAGCCGCTCCAGCACCGACAGCACGGAACCGTGCACATCGGGGTTCACCCGCCGCATCGCGACCGTCGTCAGCTCCGTGCCGGAGGCGACGAGTGCCCGCTCCAGGACCTCCAGGCTGGGCGCACCGCCCGTACCCATGATGAGACGGGACGAGAAGGCCGTACCGCCGATGACAAAGGGATCGTCAGCCATGGTCAGCCTCCTTGGACGGCCGTGAGGACTTCGACGCGGTCTCCCTCGAAGAGGGATGTGGCGGACCACTCCGCGCGCGGGACGACGGTTTCGTTCAGGGCGGCGGCCACTCCGGAGGGCGCCGCGGTGAGGGACTTCACAAGGGTGTCGAGGGCGGTGCCGTCGGTGACCTCCCGACGCTCACCGTTGATCCAGACGATCATGCGGGCAGCTCCGTGAGTGCGCCGAAGCGCTTCGGGGTGAAGGGGCGGGCCTCGTCCGGGAGTTCACCGGTGGCCAGCGCGTGGGCCATGGCGTCGCCGGTGACCGGCGTGAGCAGCACGCCGTTGCGGTAGTGGCCGGTGGCCAGCAGGAGGCCGGGGAGGTCCGTCGGGCCGAGCAGCGGCGCGTTGTCGGGGGAGCCGGGGCGCAGTCCGGCCCGGGTCTCCGTCAGCGGCAGCTCGGTGAGGCCGGGGACCAGCTCGTGCGCGTCGCGCAGCAGCTCGTAGACGCCGCCCGCAGTCACCGTCGTGTCCCAGCCCAGCTCCTCGCTGGTCGCGCCGATGACCAGCTCGCCGTTCGCGCGGGGCACCAGGTAGACATGGCTGCCGCGGACCACGGCGCGCACGGTCCGGCTCAGGAACGGCGCGAACCGCTCCGGCACGGTCAGCCGCACCACCTGCCCCTTCACGGGCCGTACAGGCGGCAGTACGTCCTCCGGAACGCCCGCGAGCTGTCCGCTCAGGCTGCCCGCCGCGAGGACGACCTGCCCCGCGCCCACGGTCGTGCCGTCGCGCGTGACGACACCGGCCGCGCGCTCCCGTACGACCGACAGCCGCTCGGCCCAGGTCCGGTGGAAGACCACTCCGGCCCGCTCGCACGCGGCGACCAGCGCACCGGCGAGGCGCCGCGGGTCGATCTGGTGGTCGCCGTCGACGCGCAGCCCGCCGCGCACACCGGGCGCGAGCATCGGCTCCAGACGCCGGCACTCCCGCCCGGACAGCCACTCGGAGTCCAGCCCCGACGCCCGTTGCAGCGCGTGCAGTTCGCGCAGATGGGCGCGGTCGTCGGCGTCCAGGGCGACGGCGAGCGTGCCGCACTGGCGGTAGCCGAGGCCGTGGCCGGTCAGCTCGGTGAGTTCGGCCGCGAAGTCCGGGTAGCGGCGGGCCGAGGCGAGGTTCAGACCGAGCAGGGTCTGCTCGCCGTAGTGCAGTTCCGTGACGGCGGCCAGCATCCCGGCCGCCACCTGCGCGGCTCCGCCGCCCGGCTCGGGATCCACGACGGCCGTGACGAACCCGCGCTGCGCGGCCCGCCACGCCGTCACGAGTCCGATGATTCCGCCCCCGATGACAAGGACGTCTGCGGTGTCGGACGTTGCGTTGTCGGACGTATGCGACATGGGCGTCCAGCCCCTCCCTTCGCCGGCATGACCCGGATCAGGTTCGTACGGTCGGAGGCCGCCAGCCTCCCTCTCAGCCCGGTGCGTCCGGGCTCCCGCGAGTGCTCTACGTTGGCCACCCTAGCCCTCTGCCGTATGTCTCAGTAAGGGAGCCTCCGCCTGTGGCCCGCTCGCTCGACGGTCTCGTCCTCGCCCCGGTTGCCGATCAAGCCCCAGGTCAGGTGGGTACTCGCACCCGGTTCACGTACCACGAGAAGGCCGGCGAGATCTGGGCCGAGTACGCGGGCGGGGACGTCGTACGCGGGCATCTGGTGGGTACCAGGGAAGGTGACCGGTTGGACTTCCGGTACGTGCAGCTCAAGCGGGACGGGACGACGTCGTCGGGTCACTGCGTGTCGACGGTGACCGAGCTTCCCGACGGGCGGGTGCGCCTGGCGGAGACCTGGGAGTGGGAGTCGCAGGCGGGCAGTGGAACCAGCGTTGTGGAGCAGGTCACGGAGCACGCCCCCTGACTGACGGATCGTCAGTTGTCTATGGTGATCAGGTGAGCGAGCAGACGCAGCAACGAGGCACGTCACAGCCGCGGCGCGTGGTCGTGGCAGGTGCGGGCATGGCCGGGGTACAGACGGCCGTCGCCCTGCGGGAACAGGGCTTCACCGGCACCGTGACGCTGATCGGCGCCGAGCCGCACCAGCCGTACGACCGGCCGCCGCTGTCCAAGGCCGTACTGCTCGGCAAGGCCGAGGGCTCCGCCTTCGACGTGGACTTCGAGGCACTCGGCATCGAACTGGAGCTGGGGCGCGAGGTGCTGGGCGTGCGCCCCGCCGAACACGAGCTGGACACCGAGGCCGGGCCTGTCCCGTACGACGTCCTGGTCCTCGCCACCGGTGCGGAACCGATCCCGCTGCCGGGCGCCGAGGGCGTCCCCGGCGTCCATCTGCTGCGCACCCTGGACGACGCCGAGCGGCTGCGGCCGGTGCTCGCCCGGCAGCACGACATCGTGGTCGTCGGCGCGGGCTGGATCGGCGCGGAGTTCGCCACGGCGGCGCGCGAGGCGGGCTGCGCGGTGACCGTCGTGGAGGCCGCCGACCGGCCGCTCGCGGGAGCGCTGCCCGCCGAGGTGGCCGCGCCGATGGCCGCCTGGTACGCCGACACCGGCGCGGTGCTGCGGACGCACGCGCGCGTGGAGCGCGTCGAACCCGGCACGGTCGTCCTCGACGACGGCTCACGGCTGCCCGCTGACGCCGTCGTGGTCGGCATCGGCGCCCGGCCCGCCACCGCCTGGCTCGCCGGTTCGGGCATCAAGCTGGGCAAGCAGGGCGAGGTGGTGGCCGACGACCGGCTGCAGACCTCCGTGCCGGACGTCTACGCGGTCGGCGACTGCGCCTCCTTCCCTTCGGGAAGGTATGGCGAGCGCCTGCTGGTCCACCACTGGGACAACGCCCTCCAGGGGCCGCGTACGGTCGCGGCGAACATCATCGGCGAGGCCCCTGCGGTGTACGACCCGGTCCCGTACTTCTGGTCGGAGCAGTTCGGCCGCTTCGTCCAGTACGCCGGTCACCACGCGTCCGCCGACACGACCCTGTGGCGCGGCGACCCCTCCGGCCCGTCCTGGACGGTGTGCTGGCTCCGCGAGAACCGCCTGGTCGCCCTGCTGGCGGTGGGCCGCCCCAGGGACCTGGCCCAGGGGCGGCGGCTGATCGAGGCGGGCGCGGAGATGAACCCGGTACTGATCTCGGATCCGGCGCGCCCGCTGAAGACGGCGACGGCGTAAGGGGGTTCGTGGTGGGCGCGACGACCGTCATGGCGTAACGCGTTGGCGCAGGTCGGACGGGTCTGGCTTCCGACTGTCAGTCCGGGATGGCACGCTTGTCCCGTGACCGAGATTGACGCAAAGATCGATGCTCTCGTCCCCGCCTGGCTCACCCTGCCCGACATCGCGGAAATGCTCGATGTCGAGGTGACCCGCGTCCGGCAGCTGGTCAAGGACGGCCAGCTCATCGCCGTACGCCGTGGGGAGAACCGCGCGCTGCACGTCCCCG
Source organism: Streptomyces sp. NBC_00457 (assembly GCF_036014015.1). Classification (NCBI taxonomy): domain Bacteria; kingdom Bacillati; phylum Actinomycetota; class Actinomycetes; order Kitasatosporales; family Streptomycetaceae; genus Streptomyces; species Streptomyces sp. NBC_00457. Next base: position 7,878,886 of record NZ_CP107905.1, read on the forward strand.
CCGCCTTCATCGACGGGGCCGAGCAGAAGGTGGTCAAGGGCCTGTCCGGGACCCTGACGCTCCTGCGGGACGACGGCTTCACCGACGAAGAGATGCTCGAGTGGCTCTTCACCCCCGACGAGAGCCTGCCCGGCACCCCCGCGCAGGCCCTGAGTGAGAACCGCGGCACGGAGGTGAAGCGCCGCGCCCAGGCGCTCGCCGTCTGAGCACCGCACGCTGACCTGAACACGTCCGGCGTACGGGCCGCGGCCCGCGAAGGCCACGGCCACGGTCCAGTGCGGCCCACAGCGGCCGGCGAGCGGCCCTTGGCCGCTGACGGACACCCGCGACGGCACGCGCGCCGCGGCCCGTACGCCATCGACCATCAACACCGACAAACAGGGGGACACCCATGCCCGACACCGCCGCCGCACTGCGCGACCGGCTCGCCGACGCCCGCGTCTACCTGTGCACGGACGCCCGCAAGAGCCAGGGTGACCTGCCCGAGTTCCTCGACGCGGTCCTGGCGGGCGGTGTCGACATCGTGCAGTTGCGGGACAAGGGCATGGAGGCGGCGGAGGAACTGGAGCACCTCCAGGTCTTCGCCGACGCCTGCGCCCGGCACGGCAAGCTCCTCGCGGTCAACGACCGGGCGGACGTCGCCCACGCCGCCCGCGCCGACGTACTCCATCTCGGCCAGGGCGATCTGCCCGTCCCGGCGGCCCGGGCGATCCTCGGCGACGACGTCCTCATCGGACGCTCGACACACGCCGGGTCCGAGGCGACCGCGGCCGCGGCCCAGGACGGCGTGGACTACTTCTGCACCGGCCCGTGCTGGCCCACCCCCACCAAGCCCGGCCGTCACGCCCCCGGCCTCGACCTGGTCCGCCACACCGCCGCCCTCGGCACCGACCGCCCCTGGTTCGCCATCGGCGGCATCGACCTGGCCAACCTCGACGAGGTGCTGGAAGCGGGCGCCCGCCGGGTCGTCGTCGTGCGGGCCATCACGGAGGCGGCGGATCCGGGGGCCGCGGCGGCGGAGTTCGCGAAGCGGCTGAGGGCGGCGTAGCGCGTAACGCAATGTTTGTCCGATGGGTGGACAGTAAGACGACAAATCGGGCAAACTTCCGGGGTCCGGTTGGGGGACCGACCAGCCCCCACTAACCTGCCCGTATGGCCCTCGGAACCGCATCCACCAGGACTGACCGCGCACGCACCGTGCGTGACATGCTCGCAGCCGGCAAGACGACGTACTCGTTCGAGTTCTACGCGCCGAAGACCCCCAAGGGCGAGCGGAGCCTGTGGAACGCGCTGCGCAGGGTCGAGGCGGTCGCCCCCGACTTCGTGTCGGTGACCTACGGCGCCGGCGGCTCCACGCGCGCGAGCACGGTCAAGGAGACGGAGCAGATCGTCGCCGACACCACCCTCACGCCGGTCGCCCACCTCACCGCGGTCGACCACTCCGTCACCGAGCTGCGCAATGTCATCGGCCAGTTCGCCGCCGCCGGCATCCGCAACATGCTGGCCCTGCGCGGCGACCCGCCCGGCGACCCCATGGGCGACTGGGTACCGCACCCGAAGGGCGTCACCTACGCCGCCGAACTCGTCCAGCTCATCAAGGAATCGGGCGACTTCTGCGTCGGCGTCGCCGCCTTCCCGGAGATGCACCCGCGCTCCGCCGACTGGGACACGGACGTCGCGCACTTCGTCGACAAGTGCCGGGCCGGCGCCGACTACGCGATCACGCAGATGTTCTTCCAGCCGGAGTCGTATCTGCGTCTGCGCGACCGCGTCGAGGCCGCCGGCTGCGCGACCCCGGTCATTCCCGAGGTGATGCCTGTCACCAGCGTCAAGATGCTGCAGCGGTTGCCGCAGCTCAGCAACGCCGCCATCCCGGCCGTTCTGAAAGAGCGGATCCTCACAGCAAAAGACGATCCGGCCGCTGTACGCTCGATCGGGATCGAGTTCGCCACGGAGTTCTGTGCGCGGCTGCTGGCCGAGGGAGTGCCCGGGTTGCACTTCATCACACTCAACAACTCCACGGCGACACTGGAAATCTACGAGAACCTGGGCCTGCACCACCCACCGCAGGCCTAGACCGGCCACACCGGTATACGACACACTGCGTAGCGGCCACTGGGAGAGGGGCGTACATGGGCTGGACGGTCCTCTACATCGCGTTCGGCATCGTCGCGCTGTGGCTGCTCGGCGAGGTGCTGCTGCAGTACAAGGCACGGCTGCGCTGGCGAGTGCTCGCCTTCGTCGGCTTCCTCGGCGTCGTCCTCGGCGTGCTGCTGGCGAACGTGATCGTCATCGGCCTGGGCGCGGCTGCCTTCGCGGTCGGCCAGACCTACGTGACGCTGTCCTTCCGCAGCGGCTTCGCGGCCGGCTGGGCGGTCGCCGGCCGCCCGTCGTTCGGCGCGAGCAAGCGCCGCCGCGGTGAACCGGACCGCCAGGAGCCGACGCTGGAGGTCACCGACCTCCAAGCCGCGGACGGCGGTTACGGCCCCGACAACCTCAAGTACGGCCAGGGCAACGCCGGTTACGGCCAGGACGACGACTACGACCGCGACGACGTCTTCACCCCGGCTCGCGCCGCCGATCCCACGGCCGCCGAGACGACGTCGGTCTACGAGCCCCAGCCCCTGCCGGACGACACTGGTTCCTACGGCATATACACCGACACCTCCTCCTACCCGGCCGGCGCGGACCCGTCGTACGCGGCCGCCGGGCAGACCCAGGACCAGTACGCGGCGGCGGCCCAGGGCGTCGACCAGGCCTACGCGTACGACTACTCGGGTTACGACCAGCAGCAGTACGGCTACGACGCCAATGGCCAGCAGCAGTACGCCGCCTACTCCGACCCGTACATCGGCACCCAGACCTACGACGGCTCCGGGTACGACGCCAACGCCACCTACGGCGGCCAGCAGCAGTACGGCCAGCAGGGCTACGGCCAGGACCAGTACGCCGGCGGCGAGTACGGCTCACAGACCCCGCCCGGCGGTGTGTGGGTCCCGCAGCAGCGCACCGACGAGGCCTACGGCGGCGAACTTCCGCAGGAACAGCCGTATCCGTACCAGGGGGACGGGCAGCAGCAGGGGAACGGGTACGACGAGCAGCAGTACCGGTTCTGAGCCGGCCTCAGCCGGTCCCGCAGTTCCAGCTCACCGCCGGCTCACTGAGAGCCCCGGAAGTCCGGTCCCTCGACGATCAGTCCGGCGACCAGTGCGCCCGACATGCCCGCGTGGGGGAGACCTCCGCCGGGGTGTGACCAACCGCCGACCGTGAACAGCCCGGGTATCGCCGTGCTGTTGGCCGGGTGCAGCATGGTGCCTTCCGCCGCGGCCAGCGCGGGTGCGGGGACGCCACCGCCCTCGGCGCCGGTCTCCTGGCGGGTGTGCTCCGGCGTACGGACCTCGCGCCACAGTGTCCGCTCGCGCAGGCCCGGTATCGCGCGCTCGGCCTCGGTGACCATTCGGTCCGCGAAGGCGTCGGCGGCGCCGGGCGCGGTCCAGTCGTGGTGCGTCAGCGACGGCACCGTGGTGGTGAGCACCACCGCTTCGTGGGCGTCGTCGGGACGCAGCGCCGGGTCGTCCGGCCGGTCGATCCGGACCGTCGGCCGCGCGGGCGGCTCACCGAGCCCGAAGAGGTCCAACTCGCCCTCCCGGTCCGGGGTGTGCACCACCGTGCGGTGCGCGGCCCCCGTCTCCCGCGCTCCGCGCAGTGCCAGGCAGACCACGATCCGGCCGGGGGCCATGCCCTCGGGGTGGGGCTCGATGGCCTCCGGTGGGTACAGCGCGTGCCCGCGCATCAGATCGGCCACGCGCCAGGGGCCGTTTCCGACGACCGTGTCCGCCTCCGCCACGCTCCCGTCGGCGAGCTCCACGCCCGCCGCCCGGCCGTCCTTCTCCACGACCCCGGTGACCTCGGCACCGAAGTGGAACTCGACCCTGCGGGCCAGGCACCGCTCGTACACGGCGCGCGCCAACTCCCGCACACCGCCGCGGACATACCAGGTGCCGAACGCATGCTCCAGGTAAGGCAGCACGGCCGCGCTGGCCGGGGCGACGCGCGGATCCAGGCCGTATGCCAGCGCGTGGCTCTCCAAAAGGGCGGTGAGCCGGGAGTCGCGCAGCTCCCAGGCGGCGATCTCGGCGAGCGTGCCGGCCCGGCGGGTGCGCAGCAGGCGCTTGTGCGGGACCGCCGGGTAGGGTTCGCGCTCGGCCAGCACCGACCAGTTCGGCCACAGGGGCTCCTCCAGGAGCGGCCGGCGCGTGCGGTCCCAGGCCTCGCGGGCCCGGACCAGGAAGTCGCCCCAGCGGGCGCCCGCGCCGGCGCCCAGCGCCTCGTCCAACGCGGCGACGACGCCCGCGCGCGAGGCGTTCGGCAGGGACACCTCGGTGCCGTCCGCGAAGACATGCCGTGCCGTCGGGTCGACCTGGGTCAGCTCGACGCACGCCTCCAGCGGCTCCTTGCCGGTCTTGAGGAACAGATCGCGGTAGACCGCGGGCAGCGGCAGTGTCCCGGGGCCGGTGTCGAAGGCGAACCCGTCGCGCTCGACGCGGCGCACCGCACCGCCGTACGTCTCCGTCCGCTCGTACACCGCCACCCGGTGGCCCGCGACGGCCAGCCGGGCGGCAGCCGCCAGCGCGCCCATCCCGGCGCCGATCACCGCAATTCGTGCCATGCCAGGGACTTTATCGGCCGCCACTGACAATGCCGTCGCGGGAGGTCGGTCGCCCTGGCCAGGTCGGTCGCCTCGGCCCAGGCACCTCCGGCCCGGGCCGGAGGGAGTACCTGGGCCCGCGTGCGCAGGACTGAGTACACGTACCTAGTGAGGGAGATGAGTACGCGCGCGGATGGGGCCCAACCTGCGAGAACGAGAGAGTGGGGGCACGGAAAGGGGCTCGGCTCCGGCACCGGCGACACGGGGCGCCGGAACGGAGCGGGGCCACGATCCGCTCCTTCCGCCGGCCCCGGTCGGCGGGAGCGAGACGGGGGACCCGGGGGAACGACCGAAACGGGGTCCAACGGGGGACACGGGGGACAACGGGGGAGCACGAGGAAGCGCCGGTTCGATGGTGGCCCGCGGGGGACGCGGCCATATCGGACCGGCGCTTTCCATTGCGCCTACCGGCTGCCAGCTACCGCCTTCTGTCGGCGGTCTATTTCCCGCCGCTCACGCGCCCCTGGAGCAGCCGCGAGAGCGCCGCGTGCACATCGTCCAGTGACCGTTCCGGCTGGAAGGCCTGCCAGTCCAGCGCGGCCACCAGGACCATGCCGACCAGCGCGGACGCGGTCAGCGGGATGTCGATCTCGTCGCTGAACTCGCCGCCCTCGATGCCCGCCCGCAGCACGTCCTCGACGACCGCCACGGCCTGCTGCCGTACCACCATCAGGGTGGACTGCCAGGACCGGTTGGTGCGCCACAGCTCGGCCACATACAGCTGGGTGAACGCCGGATAGCGGTCGATGAAGACGAGCCCGGCCCGGATCATCGCGTCCAGGGCGTCGACCCTGCTGCCGCCCTCCCGCGCCGTGCTGTCGGCCGCCTCCCGAAGGGAGGCGGTGAGGAGTCCCACGCCGTGCCGCAGCAACTCCTCGAAGAGGACCGACTTGCTGGCGAAGTTGTAGTAGACCGTGCCCTTCGCGACCCCGGCGCGTTCGGCGATCTCGTCCACGGTGGTGGCGGAGAAGCCCTGCTCGGCGATGAGCGTGACGGCCGCCTCGTAGAGCTTCTGCCGGGTGGCCTCGCGGCGCGTACTGACGCCCGACGTGGCGCTGCTGCGTTCCATGGCCCCGATTCTCACAGGAGCCGGCCCTGACGGAGTCACCGGAGGCCTCACCGCGGGGCTCACAGGGTCAGCTCCGGGTGCAGCCGGTCCAGCGTCCACACCTGGCGGCGGCGGGCCGACAGGGCGGTCAGGGCGAGGGCGCCCGCGGTGAAGGCGGTGAGCACCACGCACGCGTGCCACACCGGTTCCAGTCCGCCGCCCGTGATGAGCCTCCTGAGGGCCTCGACGACGTAACTCATCGGCAGGAACGGGTGGATCGCGTTGAAGAAGCCCGGACTGGTCTGCACGGGGTACGTGCCGCCCGCGGACGTCAACTGGAGCATCAGGAACGCGAGGACGAGAATCCGGCCCGCCGCTCCGAAGCGGGCGTTCAGCCACTGCACGATCGCCGCGAAGCAGGCCGCCACCAGGAACAGGAAGCCCACCGTCCCGGCCGCCCGCGCCATCTCCAGTCCGACCGCCCAGTGCAGCACCGCGACCAGGGCGACGGTCTGGAGCACCCCGATCGCCACCACCGGCAGCCAGCCGGCCAGCGCGATCCGCCAGTCCGAGGCACCGGCGGCGAGCGCACGCCGGTTCATCGGCGTGATCAGCATGTAGGCCACCATCGCGCCCACCCACAGGGACAGCGGGATGAAGTACGGGGCGAAACCGGTGCCGTAGTTGGGCGCCTTGTGCAGGTCCTCGGAGACGAGCCGGACCGGGTCCGCCATCACCTGGGTGCGCCGGTCGCGGTCCCGCGTGCCGTAGTCGGGGATCTGCTCGGCGCCGTCGTGCAGCCCGCCCGCGAGCTTCCCCGAGCCGTCGACGAGCTTGTACATGCCGCCGCTGAGGTCGTCCGCGCCGGTCCTGAGCTCCCCGACGCCCTCGTCCAGATCGGTCGCGCCGGTCTTGGAGGTCCCGAGCCCCGAGTGCAGCTTCTTGGCACCCGCGGCGACCTTAGCGGCGCCCTTGTTGAGATCGTTGATCTTGGTGACGGCGTCGTCGAGATCCTCGGAGAGGTGCGGTGCGCGGTCGGCGAGTGCCTGGGCCTGCTTCTGGAGCGTGGCGAGGTTCTTGTCGAGCTTCTTCAGGTCGCCGTCCTGGTCGGCGATCAGCGTGTTGAGGTCGTCGGCGATCTTCGCCACGTCGGTCGCGGCCTGCTCGGCCTTCTTCAGGTCGGCGCAGGCGGCGTCGGGCAGCACGGCGTCCTCGCAGCGCCTCTTGTGGATGTCGTCCAGCGTCTCGGCGCCCGCGTGGGCACCCTTGGAGGCGACCGGCGCGGCCTTCACCAGGGCGCCGAGGTGGTTGCGGATCACGCCGGACGAGTCGGCGACCAGCCGGGCGGTGTCACCGATGGTCTTCTCGTTGCCCTTCAGGAAGGGCCCGATCTTGGCGTCGACCCCGTTGACCTTGTCGGCGAGTGTCTGCGTGCCCGCCGCGACCTGCTGCGAGCCGTCCTCCAGGTCGCCCGCGCCCTTGGTGAGTTTCGTGAGGCCCTTGGAGAGCTTGCCGCTGCCGTCCTTGGCGTCCTTCAGACCCGCCGCGAGGTCCTTGGAGCCCTTCTCCGCCTTGCCGATGCCGCCCTTGAGTTTGTCGGCCCCGTTCGCCGCCTTGACTGTCTGCCCGTGGATGTCGGAGAACGAGATGAAGATCTTGTCGAGGAAGGACCGCGACGCCTTCGTGGACGCGGCCTGGCGCACCTCGCCGAACACCGTCCGCGAGATCTGCCCGACGATGTAGTTGTTCGCGTCGTTCGTGCGCACTTGAAGCGCGCCCGTCTCGGGCGACTCGCCCGCACTGGAGGCGATACGGGCACTGAAGTCGGCGGGCATGGTCAACGACAGGTAGTACGTGCCGTCCTCGACCCCCGCCCGGGCCTCGTCGGCACTCACCTCGCGCCAGTCGAAGACCTTGCTGTCGCGCAGCCCCTCCGTGATGTCCTCGCCCGCGGTGAGCTTCTTGCCGTCGGCCGTCGCCCCCTTGTCGTCGTTCACGAGCGCCACCGGGATCCGGTCCAGACGGCCGTACGGATCCCAGAACGACCACAGGTACAGCGCGCCGTACAGCAGCGGCAGCAGCAGGAGCGCGACCAGCGCCGCGCGCGGCAACTTCCCCCTGCCGAACCGCCGCAGTTCAAGCGCGGCCAGTCGTGGCGAGCGCATCGGCTTCCCCCTCCTCGCGTGTGGTCACCATGAGCACGTCTTCCGGGGCCTGACTGCACACCGCCACCACCGTCGTCCCCGACGCGGCGAGGGACCGCAGCAGCCCCCAGACTTCCTCCCGCTCGGCGTCCGACAGCTTGAGATCGACGTCGTCGACGCCGAGCAGCCGCGGGCGCCCGATGAGGGCAAGGGCCAGGGACAGCCGCAGCGCCTCCAGCCGGTCCAGATCGCGTACGGCCGTCCGGGCGCCCTTGGGCAGGGCCTCCCGGTCCAGTCCTACGGCGGCCAGGGCGGCGTCGATCCGCAGCCGGGCCTCGGCGATCCGAGCCGCCCGGGGTTGGGTCAGAGCACGCAGCGAGTCACCGAACCGGCGCTGCAGCAGCGCCCGTTCGCGCAGGTGCTCCCCGACGGTCAGGGCCGGGTCGAGGTCGGTGACACCGGGGACGTGCGCCAGCGCGCTGACCCGGCGTACCGCCGCCATCCGCTTCGGCAGCCCCAACTCGCCGACCCCGGCCACCCCTTCCGTGGCCTTCATCCGTCCGGTGAGTGCGAGCAGCAGGCAGGTGCGCCCGGACCCGGACGGTCCCTCGACCGCGACGAGCGAGCCGGGCTCCGCCTCGAAGGAGACCCCGCGGAAAGCCCAGCCGCGGGGCCCCTCGAGGCCGAAGTCCCGGGCCATGACAGCGAGTCCGCCCATGGCTCCCCCCAACTTCGGTAATTGAACTGACTGGTCAGTGCAAAAGTTAGCCCGAACTGTCGATCGAAGCAAAAGCCCAGGTCAGAACGGATTGTCAGTGCCATACCTCACGATGGGCACATACGGCACCTCATAGCGTGCCGACCACAGACGACAGGAGGTTCGTCATGGCCAGCTATCACGCAGCAGCCGCCCGCCGGCGCCGCGCCTCCGGCCCTGCCCCCTCACTGACCGGCCCGGCGAGCGACGTGCACCCCGTACTGCGCCGGGCCACGGCCCCGCCCGCCGCCCTCGACCTGCTCGCCCAGGCCCGTGCCGGACTGGACGAGGCCGCCGTTCTGGAAACGCCGAACGAGCGCTATGCGACCGCCCACCTCGCGGCGCTGCGCACCGCCGCAGCCGTGCTCGCCGCCCGTGGGCGCCCGGAGCCCACCTCGCGACGCCGGGCCCGCATCAGGAGCGCATGGGAAGTGCTCCCCGAAATCGCGCCCGAGCTCACCGAATGGAGCGCCCTGTTCGCCTCCGGAGCCCGGCGCCGTGCCCGGGCCGAGGCAGGCATCCAGGGCGCGGCCACCCGCCGCGACGCCGACGACCTGATACGCGACGTGGGGATGTTCCTCCGCCTGGTCGAGCGGATGCTGGTCCTCCAGCCGGTCCTCCCACAGCCACGCCAGGACGGAGACCAGCCGGAGGAGGAAGCGCGCGCCGAGTCACGGGACATGCCGGACGCGGGCTGACAGGGGGCTCCTGTCCGGGCGGGCCAGAGTTGAGCAGACGGGATTCTGCCCGGGCGGGACACAGCACAGCGCGGAAACCGCACGGCGCGGGAACAGCATGGCGTGCCCCGGAGCCCCGGAGCCTGGCGCTCAGCGCGACGCGATGCCGCGCACCGAAGTGACCAGGTGCGGTGCCGGAGGCAATAGGGTGGAGGGCGCCTGACGCCTTCCTTCGCCCGTTGCCGGGACCGGGGAGGCAGCCCGTTCGCTCCGCCGCGTGAGGCGGTGCCGCGCCGAGGAGTCAACTGCCGTGTCGGACCCGATGCGCCCGCCCGTCTCCCACCGCCCCGAATCGACGCCGCTGCGCTCCGACCCCTCTCGCCCCCGTGGCTCGCTCCGTACCGCGGTGGTCTGGGAGGTCCTCCAGGACGCCCTTGACCGCCGGGTGAAGGCCACGGGCCGTCAGGTGCTGGACGTCCTCGACACCGGCGGCGGCAGCGGCAATTTCGCGGTGCCCGTGGCACGCCTCGGCCACCGTGTCACCGTCGTCGACCCCAGCCCGAACGCGCTGTTCGCCCTGGAGCGCCGCGCCGCCGAAGCCGGCGTCGCCGACCGTGTGCAGGGCGTCCAGGGCGACGTCCACGGCCTCTTCGACGTGGTCGAGCGGGGCGGCTACGACGTCGTGCTGTGCCACGGAGTCCTGGAGTACGTGGACGACCCGGCCGAGGGCGTCCGCAACGCCGTGGCCGCCCTGCGCCCCGACGGCGTCCTGAGCCTGCTCGCCGCCGGCCTCGGCGGCGCCGTGCTCGCGCGGGCGCTCGCCGGGCACTTCAAGGAAGCCCGACAGGCCCTCGACGACCCCGACGGCCGCTGGGGCGCCGGCGACCCCATGCCGCGCCGCTTCACTGTGAACCAGCTCACCGATCTGGTCGAGGCCGCGGGCCTGAGCGTGGGCGCCGTGCACGGCGTACGCGTCTTCGCCGACCTCGTCCCCGGCGCGCTCGTGGACACCGAGCCCGGTGCCCTGGACGCGCTGCTCAGGCTGGAGGCGGCCGCCGCCGAGCTCCCGGCGTTCCACTCCGTGGCCACGCAGCTTCATGTGCTCGGTGAGACCCGGGGTGCGCTCGAGGCCTGAGCCATCTCCCGTGGTGAGGCGCTGATCAGGGACTTGGCTGCACATGGAGTACGCCACAGGCCCCCCGATCGGGCGCTCTGCGCCGTATGATCGAGGGAGACCGCCCGGCATGACGGGTCGGCTCCTGGGGAATGGAAGTCTCAGTGGGCCGGGACGTCCATGGCGGATTCCGGTTGCCAATTGGCGTAGAGGGGCGGGTTTCACGGGGGCGATTCCCTGCCTATCCTGAAGGGACCCCCCGGGTCGCCCCGGCGACTGCACGATGAGGAGGACTCCGTGCCGCTCTCGGAGCACGAGCAGCGAATGCTCGAGCAGATGGAGCGAGCGCTGTACGCCGAAGATCCCAAGTTCGCGACAGCGCTTGAGGGAAGCGGGCTGCGCACGTATACCCGGCGACGGGTCTACCAGGCGGTCGCGGGCTTCCTCGTAGGTATCGCGCTCCTCATGGCAGGAATGGTCGCCAAGCAGGTCTGGCTCAGCGTGGTGGGCTTCCTCGTCATGCTGGGTTGTGCGGTACTCGCCGTGACCGGCTGGCGCAAGGCTCCCAAGCCGGGTGAGCAGCCCGCCGCGGGTGCCCAGCCCGCGAGCCGTCAGGGACGGCAGCGGCGCTCCATGATGGACCGTATCGAACAGCGTTGGCAGCGCCGCCGGGATGAACAGGGCGGCGGCCATTAGCTCCACGCCCTGACTCTTTTGAGCATGGCGTGAGGGGGTGACCACCATCGGGTGGTCACCCCCTCACGCATGCCCTCCGGCCGCGCTCCGCCACGCGGCGGGGCCCCGCCTTCCGAGGCGCTGAGACTTCGGAGGGCGGGGCCCGAGGGAGTGGATTCAGCCAGGTTCCGCGACCGGGCGCGGCTCAGGGCCTGTCCGGCGGATCAGCCCGGCGCCGGACAGGCCCAAGCGCTCAGCTCTGCTGCCCCGACGGTTTGCGCAGGGTCGGCCGTGCGGCCGCCACGCGTGCCGTGAGGCCGGACCACCAGGCCGACGCCGCCCACACCACCCGTACGGCCGACCGCGGAACGAACAGCGTGCGCAGCTTGGTGCCGCGGCCGACCGTGCTCCGCAGGGTGCCGATCACCCGGCGGACATCGTCCGCGAGGCCCGCCGTCGGGCGCGGGTGCGGGGCGTAGAGCACCTGCTCCACCGCGTCCGCCACCCGGTGCACCGAGGCCGCGGCTGTGGGATCGAGCTGACCGAGCCGGACGATACGGGCCGCCGCCTTGCGCGGAGTCTGCGACTCTTCCGGCGAGATGCCGAAGTCCCAGGCGGTGTCCGTCAGTTCCTGCCAGACCGACAGGGTGTGCAGCGCCGTGCCGGCCTCGCTGCGGCCGTGCGCCCCCAGCCGTACGGACCGGATGCGCAGCCGCCACAGCATCGGTGCCAACGGGATCGCCACCGCCGCGAGCCCGCCGAGGATCCAGGCCAGGACGACGTACCATCTCGGGCCGTCGTCGCCACTGGTCAGTGCCGCCGCCTGGGACTCGCTCGGGCAGGCCTGCAGCTTCTTCTGCTCCGGCGTGCAGGACTCGCTCGCCGAGGTCGACGTGGACGGCGCGGCGCTCGTGGACTGGGTCGGCTGTGACACGTCCGGAAGCGTGCTGCCGGGGGCGTCCGGCTGCGTGTACTCCGGCGTCGTACCCCGCGTCGGCGTCGGCTCGAAGCGGGTCCAGCCCACGCCCTCGAAGTACAGCTCGGGCCAGGCGTGCGCGTCCCTCAGCGACACCGACACCGAACCGTCCGCCTGCTGTGAACCGGGCGCGAAGCCCACCGCCACCCGGGCGGGTATGCCCAGGCTGCGGGCCATCGCCGCCATCGAGAAGGAGAAGTGGACGCAGAAGCCCTGCTTGTCCTTGAGGAAGCGGGCGATCGCCGCGGAGCCGCTGCCGACCTGGACCTGGGTGTCGTACTGGAAGCCGCCGGTCAGCGAGAAGTACTCCTGCAGCTTGACCGCCTGCTCGTAGTGGTTGTCCGAACCCTCGGTGACCTCGCGGGCGGTCTCGGACACCACCGCGGGCAGCGACTCGGGCAGCTGGGTGTACTCGCGCTTCAGAGGCGGTTCGGCCTCCGGGGCCGAGGCCAGCTGTTCCGCCGTCGGCTGCACGTCGAGGCTCGTCACCTCGTACGTCTGGCCGCGGGTGCTCTGGCCGCGGTCGCCGACCAGGGTCATGCCCACGGGTTCGTACCGCCAGGTGCCGTCGATGTCGACGCCGCTCGGCGGGTACGGCATCGGCAGCCAGTCCTGGGCGTACCAGTCGGCCGCCGTGATGCGGCTCTGGACCACCGAGCGCCGGACATCGGGATCGAGGCCCGGCGGTGTCGGGAACTCGTCGGGCACGGGGCCGATATCGCGCCGGGACGGCTTCCACGTCGTGCCGTCGAAGTCGTCCAGGGACACGATCCGCAGATACAGGTCCGAGGCGTCCTCCGGGACGGTACGCAGGGACAGGACCTGGCGGTCCTCGTCCACGTTCAGACTGTCGCGCAGGGAGACCAGCGGGTTGACCGCGGAGATCGTGCCACCGCCTCCGTTGCCGGAGCCCACGCCCGTCCCGGCGCCGTCCAGCAGGCCGCCGTTCATCGCGGGCAGGGCCAGCGGCACCACCAGGGCGAGGCCGAGCGCGACCACGCCGATACGTCTGCCGGTGCGGATCGGCGCCACCGCGCCCCCGGACTCCATGCCAGGGCTGCGCGGGGCTCCGCCGAAGACCCGGCCCCACTGGGAGAGCCGGTCACGTCCCTCGGCGAGGAGCAGCGTCAGGTAGCCCGCGGCGGCGAGCAAGAACCACAGCCAGTCGGCGCCGCCGTCGGACAGCCCCGCGGCGACCGAGTACAGCGCGAGCAGCGGCAGTCCGGCCGGGGCCGCGGCGCGGAACGTCACCGCGAGGACGTCCACGGCCAGCCCGATGATCAGGACGCCGCCGACCAGCATCAGCCGGATGCCGGGGTTCAGCGGTGCCGGGATCGAGTAGCGGTTGATGTCGTCCGCGCCCTGCTGCAGCAGCACGCCGAACTGCTGGAAGGCGTCCGGCCCGGGGATCAGGCCGACGAGGGCCTGCTCCCGGACGAAGGCGAGGGTCAGCAGCATCAGCGTGACCAGCACCTGCACGGCCACGGTCAGCGGCCGGGCCAGTGGCACTCGCCGGGTCGCCGCGCCCACCCCTGTCTGGATCGCCAGCAGGAAGGCCGCCTGCAGCAGCCAGGTCGCCGGGTCGACCAGCGGCAGCAGGGCGCACGCCGACATCAGCGTGGCCGCCCAGGCGCACAGCGCCAGTCGTGCCCGTCCGCTCATGACCGTCCCTCCCCGCCGGCGGCGGCCAGACCGGTGCGCTCGCGGTCCGCCCGACGCCACAGCTCGTTCAGCGAAGCGCCCCGCGGCACGCTCACCGCTGTCCAGCCGGCCTCACGCAGCATCCGCAGCCGCTCCTCGCTACCGTCCAACGGCCCGGGGACATCGGTCGGTTCCCGCACCCACGTGTCACTGTCCAGCACGAAGGCGACCGCGCCTCCGCTGCGCTGGCGCATCTTCGCGGCGACCGCGGCCTGCTCCTCGTCGAGATCGCCGAGGAAGGCCACCAGCAGCCCTTCGTTGCCGCCGCGCAGCACGTCGTATGCGCGCGACAGACCCGCGCCGTCGGAGTGGTCGACCACCGCGAGGGTGTCCATCATCAGCCCGGCCGCGTCCGCCGACTCCTGGCTCGCGCCCGCGAACCCCTCGGCGCCCTCACCGGGCACCGAGGTGCCGGTGTCCGTCAACAGCCGCGCCGAGAAGCCCCGTTCGAGCATGTGCACCAGCACGGACGCGGCACCGGACACCGCCCACTCGAAGGCCGAGTCGGGGCCCGCGCCCTGATAGGCGAGGCCCCGGGTGTCGAGCAGCACCGTGCACCGGGAGCGCTGCGGCTGCTCCTCGCGGCGCACCATCAACTCGCCGTAGCGCGCGGTCAGTCGCCAGTGCACCCGGCGCAGATCGTCGCCGTAGCGATAGCCGCGCGGTATCACGTCGTCCTCGCCGGCCAGCGCCAGCGAGCGCTGCCGCCCGTCGCCGTACCCCTTCGCCTCACCGGTGAGCCGCACCGGCGGCAGCGGTTCCACGCGCGGGATGACGGTCAGGGTGTCGTACGTCGAGAAGGACCGGGTCAGTTCGCACATGCCGAACGGGTCGGTCAGGCGCAGTTGCAGGGGCCCGAGCGGGTAGCGGCCACGCAGGTCGGAGCGGACGCGGTAGGACACTTCGCGCCGGCCGCCCGCCTCCACCCGGTCCAGGACGAACCGGGGGCGCGGGCCGAGGACGTACGGCACCCGGTCCTGGAGCATCAGCAGGCCAGTGGGCAGCCGCGAGACGTTGTCCATCCGCAGATGGACCCGGGCCTCGCTGCCGGCGGGCACGCGCGCGGGGGAGAGCCGGCGGCTGCCGGCGACCCGGTAGCGGGTGCGGTAGAGCACGGTCGCGCAGACCAGGGGCAGCGCGGCCAGCAGCAGGCCGACCCGCAGCAGATCGCTCTGCCCGAGGACGTACGCGCAGATCGCCGCCGCCACTCCGGCGGCCAGGAAGGAGCGTCCCCGCGTGCTCAGCCCCGCCAGCGCCGTGCGCACACCGCCCTGCTCGCCCCGGTCGTCCTCCGTCGCGTGCGGAGTGCCACCGGTGGTCATCACAGCCTCCGCGGCGGCTGCTGGCCGTACGCGGTCGCGCCGTGGGCCAGGCCGATGCCGGGCTGCTGGGGCGCCGCGGGAACCGGGGTGCGCTGCAGGATCTCCTGCACGACCTGCTCCGCCGTACGGCGGTTCAGCTGGGCCTGGGCGGTGGGGAGCAGCCGGTGGGCCAGGACGGCCACCGCGAGCGCCTGGATGTCGTCCGGCAGCGCGTACTCCCGGCCGCTGAGGGCGGCCGACGCCTTCGCCGCGCGCAGCAGGTGCAGCGTCGCGCGCGGGGAGGCGCCGAGTCTGAGGTCGGGGTGGTTGCGCGTGGCGGCGACCAGCTCGACGGCGTACCGCCGGACCGTTTCGGCTACGTGCACCTCGCGCACGGCCTCGACCAGCTTCACGATCTCGTGCGCATGGGCCACCGGCTGGAGGTCGTCCAGGGGGTTCACCCCGCCGTGCACGTCCAGCATCTGCAGCTCGGCGTCCGCGCTCGGGTAGCCGATGGAGACACGGGCCATGAAGCGGTCCCGTTGGGCCTCCGGCAGCGGGTAGGTGCCCTCCATCTCGACCGGGTTCTGCGTGGCCACCACCATGAAGGGGCTCGGCAGCTCGTAGGTCTGCCCGTCGATGGTTACCTGGCGCTCCTCCATGGACTCCAGCAGCGCGGACTGCGTCTTCGGCGAGGCGCGGTTGATCTCGTCGCCGATCACGATCTGCGCGAAGATCGCGCCGGGCTTGAACTCGAAGTCACGGCGCTGCTGATCCCAGATGGACACACCTGTGATGTCCGAGGGCAGCAGGTCGGGCGTGAACTGAATACGCCGCACCGAACAGTCGATGGACCGCGCCAACGCCTTGGCCAGCATTGTCTTGCCCACACCTGGAACATCTTCGATCAGAAGATGCCCCTCGGCGAGCAGCACGGTCAGCGAAAGCCGTACGACCTCGGGCTTGCCCTCGATCACTCCTTCCACCGAACTGCGGACACGCTCCACAGTGGCGGTCAGATCAGTGAGGCTCGCTCGATCGTCATAGGTCGTCACCCGGCCCTCCTCGGCCCGTTCTGTCCGGGCCGTCGCGCTGTGCTGCGGACCGGCCCACCCCTGGAACACGGACACCACGCGTGAATAGTTCCGCGTGACGCCACACCCGCATTCTTGCTGCCGTTACCGTTTCGTGTCACTCGACTGTGGACAACTGGCCGCGATTTGCCGGTCCTATGACCATTTGGGCACCGCAGAACTTGAAATCAACAGCGAAACGACAGCTTTGGCGGCGGTTGAGCGGGCGCCGCGGCCGGTTACGCGGGGTCGATCTCACGCAGCCGGCCCGTCTTCACG
Source organism: Streptomyces sp. NBC_00457 (assembly GCF_036014015.1). Taxonomy (NCBI): domain Bacteria; kingdom Bacillati; phylum Actinomycetota; class Actinomycetes; order Kitasatosporales; family Streptomycetaceae; genus Streptomyces; species Streptomyces sp. NBC_00457. Next base: position 7,895,339 of record NZ_CP107905.1, read on the forward strand.
TCGAATACGAAGCCCCGGATGTCGTCGGTGTGCAGCAGGAACGGCGAGGTGCGCACGCGCTGCATCGACTGCCGTACGTCCTGGTCGACGTCCCGGAAGGCCTCCACCGCCCAGGCGGGCCGCTGGCCGACCTCCATCTCCAGGTCGTGCCGGAACTCCTCGGTGAGGGTCTCCAGGCCGCAGCCGGTGTGGTGGATGAGAACGACGCTGCGCGTGCCGAGCGCGCGCTGGCTGATGGTCAGGGAGCGGATCACGTCGTCGGTGACCACGCCGCCCGCGTTGCGGATGGTGTGGCAGTCGCCCAGGTCGAGGCCGAGCGCGTCGTGCAGGTCGAGGCGGGCGTCCATACAGGCCACCACGGCGACTCGCAGCACGGGACGGGCGTCCATACCCGGGTCGGTGAACGCGGCGGCGTACCGCGCGTTGGCCTCTACGAGGCGATCGGTGACGGTGCCACTCGATATGGCGCCTTCGGGTCCAGCGGGAACTGATGCGGAGGTCGTCATACCCATGACGGTACTGGTCACGTCCGTTCCGGGCCCGCTGTGAGAGAGGACAAAGAACATCAATGAACCTTGTTGTGAGGTAACCCACAAGCGTGACCGGAGATCGCCCGGACGAGTGGTTTTCCGCGCCCGGCCGCTTCCTGCGCGCCCCGAGCCGCGACGCGCAGGCCGGTTGATTGACCGCGAGACAGCGTGGACTAAAGTGACGCGAAGCGGGAGGCGAGGCTCTCCCTGCTGGACTGAATTCCCCGGAGACCCCGGTGATGTTCCGGAGATCTCCTCGCGTGCGCGGCGCGTACGTACGGCTCGGCCTCCTCCCGCTCCCGGTCGGCTGACGCTTCCGGCGCCGGCAGGCCTTCCCCTTCTCGAGCGGGCGGGGACCCGGCGGTGCGTACGGGCCCGCCGGATCTGAGAGGGCCCCTTGAGCCAGAGTCGACACGTCCCGGTGATGCTCCAGCGGTGCCTGGACCTGTTGGCCCCCGCCCTCCAGGCCCCCGGAGCGGTGGTCGTCGACTGCACGCTCGGCCTCGGCGGCCACAGCGAAGCCCTGCTCAGGCAGTTCCCCGAGGCGCGGCTCGTCGCCCTCGACCGGGACAAGGAGGCCCTGCGCCTGTCCGGCGAGCGGCTCGCCCCCTTCGGCGAGCGGGCCACCCTGGTGCACGCCGTGTACGACGAGCTGCCGGACGTACTGGAACGGCTCGGCATCGCGCGCGTGCAGGGCGTCCTCTTCGACCTCGGCGTCTCCTCCATGCAGCTCGACGAGGCCGACCGCGGCTTCGCCTACGCCCAGGACGCGCCGCTGGACATGCGCATGGACCAGACGACCGGCATCAGCGCCGCCGAGGTCCTCAACACCTACCCGGCGGGTGACCTCGTCCGGATCCTGCGGATGTACGGCGAGGAGAAGCAGGCCAAGCGGATCGTCTCCGCGATCGTGCGGGAGCGCGAGAAGGAGCCGTTCAGCAACAGCGCCCGGCTCGTGGAGCTGATCCGGGACGCGCTGCCGCAGGCCGCCAAGCGCACCGGCGGCAACCCGGCCAAGCGCACCTTCCAGGCCCTGCGTATCGAGGTCAACGGGGAACTCTCCGTCCTGGAGCGGGCGATCCCGGCCGCCGTGAAGGTGCTCGACGTGGGCGGACGGATCGCCGTGCTGTCGTACCACTCGCTGGAGGACCGGCTGGTCAAGCAGGTGTTCGCGGCCGGCGCCGCCACCACCGCGCCCCCCGGACTGCCGGTCGTCCCCGAGCGCTACCAGCCGCGGCTCAAGCTGCTCACCCGCGGTGCCGAACTTCCCACCGAGGACGAGATCGCCGAGAACCGGCGAGCGGCACCGGCGCGACTGCGCGGAGCCCAGCGCGTCAGGGAAGACGTTGAGTAGGGGCGTGAGGGGCATGACGGGCGTGAGTGGGTTGGAAAACCGGACTCGCAGGTGGGTGAGTCGGTTGGGGAACCGGACTCAGGGGAGGGGCGAGTGAATAGGAAACCCCAACTGAGGGGGCGTGCGGCCCGTCTCGCACGCCTCATCCCAGGAGCCGGAGGCCGCAACCAGGCCGCCCGCACCCCCTTCGTCCTCCTGGTCGTCCTCCTCCTCGGCGGCGGTCTCATCGGACTCCTGGTGCTGAACTCGGCGCTCAGCGAAGGGGCGTTCAGACTCGACGACCTGCAGAAGGAGACCCAGAGCCTCACCGACGAGGAACAGGCCCTGCAGCGGGACATCGACGCCTATTCGGCCCCCGACGCCCTCCAGCGCCGGGCCCGCGAGCTCGGCATGATCCCCGGCGGCGACCCCGCCTTCCTCGACCCCGACGGCACCGTGAAGGGCGTCCCCTCACCCGCCGAGGGCGTCGTGAGCGACGCGTACGCCCCCCTCGTCCTCGCCCCCGAGGCACTGCCGGCCGACCCGGCGGCAGGCCCGGCCACGATCCCGACCCCCGCCCCCCTGGACGCCGCGGCGCTCCCGACGCCCGCCGCGCCCGCAGCACCGGCCCCCACCCCGACCACGAATTTCGGCAGGTGACGGAAGTGTCCGACAGGGAACCGCCGCGCCGCCGCGTGCCCGGCCCGGCCCGGCCCGACCGCCCCCGCGGCAGCGGCCAGCGGCGCCCCGGCCCCGGCGCCCGCCCGGCCCGCCGCCCGAACCCGGCCGCCGCCCGCTCCAACCGTCCCGGCGTCATCCGGCTGGGCAGCCCCCGCCCCCGGCTGCGCATGGTCAGCCTCGCGCTGACCCTCGTACTGCTCGCGTTCGTCGTACGACTGCTCCAGGTCCAGGCCGTCGACGCCGACACCCTGGCCGCCAAGGCCGGGCAGAACCGGTACGTCGGCCGCACCCTGTCCGCCGAACGCGGCGAGATCACCGACCGCAACGGCGTCGCGCTCGCCACCAGCGAGGACGCGTACGACATCACGGCCGACCCCACGCTGTTCAGCCGTGAGCAACTGAAGATCGACGACGGGCCCGAGCAGGCCGCCGCGCTCCTCGCGCCGATCCTCGGCGTGGACCAGGACGGCCTGGTCAAGAAGCTCAGGCCGGAGAACAAGGAGCTCCGCTACGCACTGCTGGCGCGGCGGCAGACACCGCAGGTCTGGCAGCAGATCAAGGACCTCAAGAGCACGCTGGCCACCAAGGCCGAGTCCGACAAGAGCACGGTCAACGTCCTCGCGGGCGTGCTCGCGGAACCCACCAGCAAGCGGGTCTACCCGAACAGCGAGCTGGCCGCCGGGATACTGGGCTGGGTCAACGCCGACGGCAAGGGCGGCGGCGGTGTCGAACGGCAGCTGAACTCGGAGCTGGCCGGCAAGGACGGCAAGATCCGCTACGCCCAGTCCGGTGGCCGCCAGGTGCCCACAGTCGCCTCGACCGAGACGCCCGCCGTGCCCGGCAGCGACGTCGAGCTGACCATCGACCGCGACATCCAGTGGGCCGCACAGAACGCGATCACCGAGCAGGTGCGTGAGTCCGAGGCGGACCGCGGCTACGTGATAGTGCAGGACACCAAGACCGGCGAGATCCTCGCCATGGCCAACTCGCCCGGCTTCGACCCCAACGACCTCTCCCAGGCCGACGCGGAGTCCCTGCACAACTGGGCCCTGGAGGACGCGTACGAGCCGGGCTCCACCGCCAAGGTCATGTCGATGGCCGCCGTCCTCGAGGAGAATGTCGCCACCCCGCTGACGCATGTCGTCGTGCCCAACCGGCTGCACCGCGGTGACCGGCTGTTCAAGGACGACATCGACCACGAGACCTGGTACCTGACGCTGAACGGCGTGCTCGCCAAGTCCAGCAACATCGGCACCATCCTGGCGACCGGCCAGCTCGGCAAGACCCAGGCCGAGTCCAACCGGATCCTGTACTCCTATCTGCGCAAGTTCGGCCTCGGCAGCTACAGCGGGCTCGGCATCCCCGGCGAGACCAAGGGCATCCTCGCGCCGCCCGGCCAGTGGTCGACCTCGCAGCAGTACACGATTCCTTTCGGCCAGGGCGTGTCCCTCAACGCGATGCAGGCGGCATCCGTCTACTCGACGATCGCCAACGGCGGCGTACGCGTGGAACCCTCGCTCGTCCGCGGCACCACGGGCGCCGACGGCCGCTTCACTCCCGCCGCGAAACCCGAGAAGACCAGGGTCGTCAGCGAGAAGACGGCCAAGACCCTCGCCCAGATGCTGGAGTCCGTCGTGGACGACCGGGACGGCACCGGCACCAAGGCGCGGATTCCCGGCTACCGCGTCGCGGGCAAGACGGGCACCGCCAACCGCGTGGATCCGGCCACCGGCAAGTACCACGGCTACACCTCGTCGTTCGCCGGATTCGCGCCGGCCGACAAGCCCCGTATCACCGTCTACTGCGCCATCCAGAACGCCACCGCGGGAAGCTACTTCGGCGGCCAGATCTGCGGACCCGTCTACAAGAAGGTCATGGAGTTCGCGCTGAAGACCCTTCAGGTCCCGCCGACCGGGGCCAAGCCCGCCAATCTGCCGGTCGAATACTGACCCTGATCAGCACCGAGCCACCAGGAACCCCCTCGTGACAACGATCACTCCCGATCCCGGGAACCAGGGCGCGGGCGCGCCCTCACTTCGCCCCGAAGCGGGTGCGCCGGGTACGCTCACCGCCGTGCCACACGCTGATCAGTCCCAAACCACTCAGAAGGGCGCACCCGTGACATATCCGGGGCCGCCCAGGCCGGTTCAGGTCTCCGCCACACCCCTCGCGGAGCTCGCCGATCAGCTGGGTGGTGCCGCGCGGCCGGAAGTCGCAGCCGAGGTCACGGGTATCACCCATGACTCGCGCGCCGTCCGCCCCGGCGACCTGTACGCCGCCCTCCCGGGCGCCCGGCTGCACGGCGCCGACTTCGTCACGCAGGCCGCCGGCCTCGGCGCCGTCGCCGTGCTGACCGACCCGACCGGCGCCGAACGCGCCGCGGCCACCGGGCTCCCGGTCCTGGTCGTCGACGACCCGCGCGGACGGATGGGCGAGCTGGCGGCCACGATCTACGGCCACCCCGGCCGGGACCTGCTCCAGATCGGCATCACCGGCACCTCGGGCAAGACCACGACCGCCTACCTCGTCGAGGGCGGCCTGAAGACGGTCAGGTCCACCGGGCTCATCGGCACGGTCGAGATGCGCATCGGCGAGGAGCGCATCAAGTCCGAGCGCACCACCCCCGAAGCCACCGACCTCCAGGCCCTGTTCGCCGTCATGCGCGAACGCGGCGTCGAGGCCGTCGCCATGGAGGTCTCCAGCCACGCGCTGGTCCTCGGCCGCGTCGACGGCTGCGTCTTCGACATCGCCGTCTTCACCAACCTCAGCCCGGAACACATGGAGTTCCACTCCGACATGGAGGACTACTTCCGGGCCAAGGCACAGCTCTTCACGCCGCAACGCAGCAAACTCGGCGTCGTCAACCTCGACGACGAGTACGGCCGCAGGCTCGCCAAGGAGTCCGCCGTCCCGGTCGTCACCTTCTCCGCCGAGGGCCATCCCGACGCCGACTGGCGCGCGGAGGACGTCCAGGTGGGGCCCATGGACTCGGCGTTCACCGCGATCGGCCCCAAGGGCGAGCGGATCGCCGCCAAGTCCCCGCTGGCGGGCCCCTTCAACGTCGCCAACACCCTCGCCGCGATCGTCGCCCTGGCCACCGCGGGCCTCGACCCGCAGGCCGCCGCCGACGGCATCGCCGCTGTGCCGGGCGTGCCGGGCCGGCTTGAGCGGGTGGACGCCGGTCAGCCGTATCTCGCGGTCGTGGACTACGCACACAAGACCGACGCCGTCGAATCGGTGCTCCGGGCCCTGCGCAAGGTCACCGAGGGCAAGCTGCACATCGTGCTCGGCTGCGGCGGCGACCGCGACAAGACCAAGCGCGAACCGATGGGCGCCGCCGCGGCCCGGCTCGCCGACACCGCCGTACTGACCTCCGACAACCCCCGCGGCGAGGACCCCCTCGCGATCCTCGCCACCATGCTTCAGGGCGCGGCGTCCGTGCCGGCATACGAGCGCGGCGAGGTCCAGGTCTTCGAGGACCGGGCCGCCGCGATCGCCGCCGCCGTCGCCCGCGCGCAGCCCAGGGACACCGTGCTGGTCGCGGGCAAGGGCCACGAGCAGGGCCAGGACATCGCCGGGGTGGTCCGTCCCTTCGACGACCGCCAGGTGCTTCGCGAAGCAATCCGGAAAACCCAGGGATGAGAATCCAGAAGACCCAGGGGATGAACTTGTGATCGCCCTCTCTCTCGCCGAGATCGCAGCAGTCGTCGGCGGGCAGACGCACGACATACCGGATCCGTCCGTCCAGGTCACGGGACCGGTCGTCCGGGACTCCCGTGAGGCGGGCCCCGGCAGTCTTTTCGTCGCCTTCGTCGGCGAGCGCGTGGACGGCCACGACTTCGCGGACGGGGTCGTCGCGGCGGGAGCGGCCGCCGTCCTGGCGTCCCGCCCCGTGGGCGTCCCCGCCATCGTGGTCGAGGACGTCCAGGCAGCCCTCGGCGCGCTCGCGCGTCATGTCGTACGACGGCTCGGCACGACCCTCGTGGCGCTGACCGGCTCCGCCGGCAAGACCAGCACCAAGGACCTCATCGCCCAGGTGCTCCAGCGCAAGGCGCCGACCGTGTGGACACCCGGCTCGTTCAACAACGAGATCGGACTGCCGCTGACCGCGCTGAGCGCCACCGAGGAGACGAAGTTCCTCGTCCTGGAGATGGGTGCCCGCGGCATCGGCCACATCCGCTACCTCACGGATCTGACGCCCCCGAAGATCGGCCTCGTCCTGAACGTCGGCACCGCCCACATCGGCGAGTTCGGCGGCCGGGAGCAGATCGCGCAGGCCAAGGGCGAACTCGTAGAGGCACTTCCGGAAGACGGCGCGGCGATTCTCAACGCCGACGATCCGCTCGTACGGGCCATGGCATCCCGTACGAAGGCGAAGGTGATCCTTTTCGGAGAGTCCGGCGAAGCGGACGTACGCGCCGAGAACGTGAGACTCACGGACAGTGGACAACCCGCCTTCCTGCTTCGAACACCCTCCGGTGCAAGCGAAGTGACCATGCGCCTGTACGGTGAGCACCACGTGTCGAACGCGCTCGCCGCGGCCGCCGTCGCCCATGAGCTGGGCATGTCCGCGGAAGAGATCGCCACCGCGCTCTCCGAGGCGGGCTCCCTCTCCCGCTGGCGGATGGAGGTCACCGAGCGCCCGGACGGTGTGACGGTCGTCAACGACGCCTACAACGCGAACCCCGAGTCCATGCGAGCCGCCCTGCGCGCGCTCGCGGCCATGGGCAAGGGGCGGCGGACCTGGGCGGTGCTCGGCAAGATGGCCGAGCTCGGGGACGAGGCTCTCGCCGAGCACGACGCGGTCGGACGGCTCGCCGTCCGGCTCAACGTCAGCAAGCTCGTCGCTGTCGGGGGAAGGGAAGCGTCCTGGCTGCAACTGGGCGCATATAACGAGGGTTCGTGGGGTGAGGAGTCGGTGCACGTGTCCGACGCACAGGCGGCGATCGACCTGTTGCGCAGCGAATTGCGCCCGGGAGACGTCGTACTCGTGAAGGCGTCCCGGTCGGTCGGGCTCGAGAGCGTGGCGCAGGCGCTCGTCGGGACCGGTGCCGAGGGTGAGGTTGCCGCCCGATGATGAAGCAGATCCTGTTCTCAGGAGTCATTGGCCTCTTTCTGACCCTGGTCGGCACCCCGCTGCTGATCAAGCTGCTGGCCCGCAAGGGCTACGGCCAGTACATCCGGGACGACGGCCCGCGTGAGCACGCCAGCAAGCGCGGTACGCCGACGATGGGCGGTATCGCCTTCATCTTCGCGACCGTCGCCGCCTACTTCCTGTCCAAGCTGATCACCGGCTACTCGGTGACCTACTCGGGTGTGCTCGTCCTCGGCCTGATGGTCGGCATGGGTCTGGTCGGCTTCCTCGACGACTACATCAAGATCGTCAAGCGGCGCTCGCTGGGTCTGCGGGCCAAGGCGAAGATGGCCGGCCAGTTGCTCGGAGGCATCTCCTTCGCAGTGCTGGCGCTGCAGTTCGAGGATGTCCGCGGCAACACCCCGGCGTCCACGAAACTGTCGTTCATCACCGACTTCGGCTGGACGATCGGCCCGGTGCTGTTCGTCGTCTGGGCGCTGTTCATGATCCTCGCGATGTCGAACGGCGTGAACCTCACCGACGGTCTGGACGGTCTGGCCACCGGCGCCTCCGTGCTCGTCTTCGGCGCCTACACCTTCATCGGCGTGTGGCAGTTCCAGGAGTCGTGCGCCAACGCGACGGACCTCACCAACCCGGGCGCCTGTTACGAGGTGCGCGATCCGCTCGACCTCGCGGTCATCTCCGCCGCGCTGATGGGCGCCTGCCTCGGCTTCCTGTGGTGGAACACCTCGCCCGCCAAGATCTTCATGGGTGACACCGGTTCGCTCGCTCTCGGCGGTGTCCTCGCGGGCCTGGCGATCTGCTCCCGCACCGAGCTGCTGATCGCCATCCTCGGCGGCCTGTTCGTCCTGATCACGATGTCGGTGGTCATCCAGGTCGGCTCCTTCCGCATGACCGGGAAGCGCGTGTTCCGAATGGCGCCACTCCAGCACCACTTCGAACTCAAGGGCTGGTCGGAAGTGCTCGTCGTGGTCCGCTTCTGGATCATTCAGGGCATCTGTGTGATCGTCGGACTGGGCCTCTTCTACGCGGGATGGGCAGCGGACAAGTGACCTCCTCGGAGCCCTTCGAGTTTCAGGGCAAGCACGTCACCGTCGCCGGTCTTGGCGTCTCCGGCGTCCCGGCGGCCAAGGTCCTGCACGGCCTCGGCGCGCACGTCACCGTCGTCAACGACGGCGACGACGCACGCGCGCGTGCCGAGGCCGCGGAGTTGGAGGCGCTCGGTGTCAGCGTCCGCCTCGGCGACGGCGCGACCCTGCCCGAGGGCACCGACCTGATCGTCACCGCACCCGGCTGGAAGCCGGACAAGCCGCTGTTCGTGGCGGCACATGAAGCGGGCATCGACATCTGGGGCGATGTCGAACTCGCCTGGCGCCTGCGCGGCCCGGACGCAGCCCCCTGGCTCGCCGTCACCGGCACCAACGGCAAGACCACCACCGTCCAGATGCTCGCCTCGATCCTGAAGGCGGCGGGCCTGCGCACGGCCGCCGTCGGCAACATCGGCGTCTCCCTGCTGGACGCGGTGCTCGGCGAGGAGCAGTACGACGTCCTCGCGGTCGAACTCTCCAGTTACCAGCTCCACTGGGCGCCCTCCCTGCGCGCGCATTCGGCAGCCGTCCTCAACCTCGCCCCCGACCATCTCGACTGGCACGGCTCCATGGAGGCGTACGCCGCCGACAAAGGCCGTATCTACGAGGGCAATCGCGTCGCCTGTGTCTACAACGTCGCCGACAAAGCCACCGAGGACCTGGTGCGCGAGGCCGACGTCGAGGAGGGCTGCCGGGCCGTCGGCTTCACCCTCGGCACCCCCGGGCCCTCCCAACTCGGCGTCGTGGACGGCATCCTGGTCGACCGCGCCTTCGTCGAGAACCGGCAGAAGAACGCCCAGGCACTCGCCGAGGTCTCCGACGTCGACCCGCCGGCCCCGCACAACATCGCCAACGCCCTTGCCGCCGCCGCCCTCGCGCGCGCCTACGGCGTGCCGGCAGCGGCCGTACGGGACGGGCTGCGTGCCTTCACCCCGGACGCCCACCGCATCGCGCATGTCGCCGACGTGGACGGGGTGGCCTACGTCGACGACTCCAAGGCGACCAACACACACGCGGCCCAGGCCTCGTTGGCGGCGTACGACTCGATCGTCTGGATCGCGGGCGGTCTGGCGAAGGGCGCGACCTTCGACGAGCTGGTCGCCAAGTCTGCCGAGCGGCTGCGCGCGGTGGTGCTGATCGGCGCCGACCGTGCGCTGATCCGTGAAGCCCTGGTGCGACACGCGCCCGAGGTACCCGTCGTCGACCTCGACCGGACCGACACTGGGGCGATGCTCGCGGCGGTCCAGGAGGCGCGGCGACTCGCCGTTGCCGGAGACACGGTGCTGTTGGCACCCGCCTGTGCCTCCATGGACATGTTCGTCAACTACAACAAGCGTGGAGACGCGTTCGCGGACGCCGTTCGCGAACTCGGCGCCTGACCGACCCCGGCCGCCGGCTGCCGGGCGACCTTGGGAGGGACGCGTGGAGCCGTCGAGGCCGACGTACAGCGGAGGCAGCCATGCCCGGTAGCCGTACCGGGCGGCCGCCCGTGCAGCGGGACGTCCGCCGGCCCGCCGCCGCGCGGACCCCGGGCGAGAATCCCGTCGCTCGGCTGGTCACCCGTACCCAGAAGGCCTGGGACCGGCCGCTGACCGCGTACTACCTGATCCTCGGCGGCAGCCTGCTGATCACCGTGCTCGGCCTTGTGATGGTCTACTCGGCCTCCCAGATCACCGCGCTGCAGCTGTCGTTGCCGGGGTCGTACTTCTTCCGCAAGCAGGCCCTGGCCGCACTGCTCGGCGCCGGGCTGCTGTTCGCCGCCTCGCGGATGCCGGTCAAGCTGCACCGGGCGCTGGCCTACCCGATACTGGCGGGCGCCGTCTTCCTGATGGCCCTGGTGCAGGTGCCGGGGATAGGAGTGGCGGTCAACGGCAACCAGAACTGGATCTCCATCGCCGGTCCTTTCCAGCTTCAGCCCAGCGAGTTCGGCAAGCTCGCGCTGGTGCTGTGGGGCGCCGACCTGCTCGCCCGCAAACAGGACAAGAAGCTGCTCAGCCAGTGGAAGCACATGCTGGTGCCGCTCGTTCCGGTGGCGTTCATGCTGCTCGGGTTGATCATGCTCGGCGGCGACATGGGTACGGCGATCATCCTGACGGCGATTCTGTTCGGCCTGCTGTGGCTGGCCGGGGCGCCCACCAGGCTGTTCGTGGGCGTGCTGACGGGGGCGGCCTTCGTCGGCGCGATCCTGATCAAGACCAGCCCGAACCGTATGGCACGCTTCGCCTGCATCGGTGCCACCGAGCCCGGCAGCGGCACCGCCGACTGCTGGCAGGCCGTGCACGGCATCTACGCGCTCGCCTCCGGCGGACTCTTCGGTTCCGGACTCGGCGCGAGTGTGGAAAAATGGGGTCAACTGCCCGAAGCGCACACGGACTTCATCTTCGCCGTCACCGGTGAGGAACTGGGCCTGGCGGGGACGCTGTCGGTGCTCGCCCTGTTCGCGGCTCTAGGCTATGCGGGTATCCGCGTGGCCGGACGCACGGAGGACCCGTTCGTGAGGTATGCCGCGGGAGGCGTGACCACCTGGATCACCGCTCAGGCGGTGATCAACATCGGTGCGGTGCTCGGTCTGCTGCCGATCGCCGGTGTCCCTCTCCCGCTGTTCTCCTACGGAGGGTCCGCCCTGCTGCCGACCATGTTCGCCATCGGGCTGCTGATCGCCTTCGCGCGTGACGAGCCCGCTGCGCGGGCAGCGCTTTCCATGCGGCAACCTCGCTTTGGTAGAAAGCGCGCGGGACGCCCTTCGGGGCCGGGCAGATGGAACACGATGCGACGGCGTGCCTCAGCGGCGCGTTCGTCCGGAGAGCGGTGAATTTCGGTGCATGTCGTACTCGCCGGTGGGGGGACCGCCGGCCACATCGAGCCCGCGCTCGCCCTCGCGGACGCCCTGCGCAGGCAGGACCCGACCGTGGGAATCACAGCTTTGGGCACGGAGCGCGGCCTGGAGACCCGACTCGTACCCGAGCGCGGGTACGAACTCGCGCTGATCCCCGCCGTACCGCTGCCACGCAAGCCCACCCCCGAGCTGATCACCGTCCCGGGCCGGCTGCGCGGCACGATCAAGGCGGCCGAGCAGATCCTGGAGCGCACCAAGGCGGACGCGGTCGTCGGCTTCGGCGGCTATGTCGCCCTGCCCGGCTATCTCGCGGCCAAGCGCCTCGGGGTGCCGATCATCATCCACGAGGCCAACGCCCGCCCCGGCCTCGCCAACAAGATCGGCTCGCGGTACGCCGCCAAGGTCGCCGTCTCCACCCCGGACAGCAAGCTGCGTGACGCCCGCTACATCGGCATCCCGCTGCGCCGCTCCATCGCCACCCTCGACCGGGCCGCCGCCCGCCCCGAGGCCCGGCACGTGTTCGGCCTCGACCCCAACCTGCCCACGCTGCTGGTCTCCGGCGGCTCCCAGGGCGCCCGCCGCCTCAACGAGGTGGTCCAGCAGGTCGCGCCCTACCTCCAGCAGGCCGGGATCCAGATCCTGCACGCGGTCGGTCCGAAGAACGAACTGCCGCAGGTGCAGCAGATGCCGGGAATGCCCCCGTACATCCCGGTACCGTACGTGGACCGGATGGACCTCGCGTACGCCGCGGCCGACATGATGCTCTGCCGCGCGGGCGCGATGACCGTCGCCGAACTCTCCGCCGTCGGGCTCCCAGCCGCTTACGTCCCGCTGCCCATCGGCAACGGCGAACAGCGGCTGAACGCCCAGCCGGTGGTCAAGGCCGGCGGCGGACTGCTGGTCGACGACGCGGAACTCACCCCCCAGTGGGTGCAGCAGAATGTCCTGCCCGTGCTCGCCGATCCGCACCGGCTGTACGAGATGTCCCGCGCCGCCGGCGAGTTCGGCCGCCGGGACGCCGACGAACTGCTCGTCGGCATGGTGTACGAGGCGATCGCCGCGCGTCGTGCACACCACTAGGAGCTGATGACGGAGGGCAGGAAGCGTGGCCGGACCGACGACCGCCGAACGCGGTGAAAGCCAGCAGGAGTCGGCCGGCCCGCCTCCGGTTCGCCGTCCGCGGCGACCGAGGCTTCGTACGATCATCATCCTGGCCGTGGTGCTGGTGCTCATCGGGGCCGGCTCGGTCTGGGTGCTCTACGGTTCGAAGTGGCTGCGGGTGGAGCGCGTATCGGTCGACGGAACACGGGTTCTGATGCCGCAACAGGTGCTCGAGGCCGCCGACGTGCCGGTCGGGGCGCCGCTGATTACCGTCGACACCGGTGCGATTGAGGCACGATTGAGCCGAAAATTGCCCCGAATTGACTCGGTTGACGTGGTCCGCTCGTGGCCCCATCGAATCGGGCTGAAAGTGATTGAGCGCGTTCCGGTTCTGATTGTCGAAAAGGGCGGAAAGTTCATCGAAGTGGACGATGAAGGCGTCCGATTCGCCACGGTTTCTGACGCCCCGAAAGGTATCCCCGCACTCGAATTGACGCTGTCCCGCAGCGGCTCCAGCGCCGCGAGCCTGCGGCGCTTCGGCGAGGGCCGACTGGTGCGCGAGGCCGTACGCGCGGCGGGTGCCATTCCGGCCGCCGTCGCCCGTGACACCCGGACCGTCAAGGTGAGTTCGTACGACGACATCTCACTGGAGTTGAACGACGGCCGCACCGTCGCGTGGGGGAGTGCGGAGAACGGCGCCGCGAAGGCGCGTACGCTCACCGCTCTCATGAAAGCATCGCCGGATGCGCGGCACTTCGATGTCAGCGTTCCCACCGCCCCGGCGTCATCGGGGAGTTGACGCACATCCGCGCAGGCCAGCACCCTGGTTGGGCAGTGCAACGCCTGATCACATAGGGTGAAAAGAAAAACGGGAGGTTCGGCGTGTTCGTTGAACGTGCGCCACTTGTCGACTTAGTGTCCTGTTCAGAAGATTCCAGCGAACAGACACACTGGTAACCCTAAACTTCAACGTTAGGGTTCGGGTCGGCGTTCGGACCGTCCCATTCGGCATCAGTCGTCCGGATCGCGAGGCAGCAGTGCTTCGGCGGGCCGGCGGCACGTAACTCGAGGCGAGAGGCCTTCGACGTGGCAGCACCGCAGAACTACCTCGCAGTCATCAAAGTCATCGGTGTCGGCGGCGGTGGTGTCAATGCCATCAACCGGATGATCGAGGTCGGTCTCAAGGGCGTCGAGTTCATCGCCATCAACACCGACGCGCAGGCGCTGTTGATGAGCGACGCCGACGTCAAGCTCGATGTCGGCCGCGAACTCACCCGCGGACTCGGGGCCGGAGCCAACCCGGCCGTGGGCCGCAAGGCGGCCGAGGATCACCGTGAGGAGATCGAGGAGGTCCTCAAGGGGGCCGACATGGTCTTCGTGACGGCCGGTGAAGGCGGCGGCACCGGCACCGGCGGCGCGCCCGTCGTGGCCAACATCGCCCGGACCCTCGGCGCCCTCACCATCGGCGTGGTCACGCGCCCGTTCACCTTCGAGGGACGGCGCCGCGCCAATCAGGCCGAGGACGGCATCGCCGAACTCCGCGAAGAGGTCGACACCCTCATCGTCATCCCGAACGACCGGCTGCTGTCCATCTCGGACCGCCAGGTCTCGGTGCTCGACGCCTTCAAGTCGGCCGACCAGGTCCTGCTCTCCGGTGTCCAGGGCATCACCGACCTCATCACCACGCCCGGCCTGATCAACCTCGACTTCGCCGACGTCAAGTCGGTCATGTCCGAGGCCGGTTCGGCCCTGATGGGCATCGGCTCCGCCCGCGGCGACGACCGCGCGGTGGCCGCCGCCGAGATGGCGATCTCCTCGCCGCTGCTGGAGGCATCCATCGACGGCGCCCGCGGCGTCCTGCTCTCCATCTCCGGCGGCTCCGACCTCGGCCTGTTCGAGATCAACGAGGCCGCCCAGCTGGTCAGCGAGGCCGCCCACCCCGAGGCCAACATCATCTTCGGCGCGGTGATCGACGACGCCCTCGGCGACGAGGTCCGGGTCACCGTGATCGCGGCCGGCTTCGACGGGGGCCAGCCGCCGTCCAAGCGGGACAACATCCTGGGCACCTCCGCGCCCAAGCGCGAAGAGCCGACTCCGGTACGGCAGACCGAGAGCCGTCCGTCCTTCGGCTCGCTCGGCAGCGTCAAGCCGAAGGAGGAGCCGGAGCCGCCCGCGCCCGAGCCGGTCAACGACATCCCGGTCGCCCCGCCGGTCCCGCCGTCCCGGTCCTACTCGGACAGCGCGGCCGAGGAGCTGGACGTGCCGGACTTCCTGAAGTGATAGGACAGCGCGAGAGCGTGAGCGGCGCGCACTTCGGCTTCACCGACCGGTGGGGCGGGGTGAGCGCCGCTCCGTATGAGGAGCTCAACCTCGGCGGCGCGGTCGGCGACGACCCCGACGCCGTACGGACCAATCGCGAACTTGCCGCCAAGTCGCTGGGCATCGACCCGGCCGACGTGGTCTGGATGAACCAGGTGCACGGCAACGACGTCGCGGTGGTGGACGGGCCCTGGGGCGACCGGCCCGCCGCGCAGGTCGATGCGATCGTGACCGTGCGGCGCGGACTCGCCCTCGCCGTCCTCACCGCCGACTGCACGCCCGTGCTCCTCGCCGACCCGGTCGCCGGGGTCGTCGCCGCCGCTCACGCGGGACGTCCCGGCATGGTCGCCGGGGTGGTGCCCACCGCGCTACGCGCGATGATGGACCTGGGCGCCGAGCCGTCCCGGATCGTCGCCCGCACCGGACCCACCGTCTGCGGACGGTGCTATGAAGTGCCGGAGACGATGCGAGCCGAGGTGGCCGCCGTGGAGCCGACGGCGTACGCGGAGACGAGTTGGGGCACACCCGCCGTCGATGTGAGCGCCGGTGTGCACGCGCAACTCGAACGGCTCGGGGTGCGCGACCGGGAGCAGTCGCCGGTGTGCACGCTGGAGTCGGACGATCACTTCTCGTACCGCCGCGACCGCACCACCGGTCGGCTCGCGGGCTATGTCTGGCTGGACTGATGGGGCATGACGGACCGTAAGGGCGAACTCGCCGTAAACCTGGCGAAGGTGGAGGAGCGCATCGCCGCCGCGTGCGTGGCCGCCGGGCGCAAGCGCGAGGAGGTGACTCTGATCGTGGTCACCAAGACGTACCCGGCGAGCGATGTGCGCATCCTGTCGGAACTCGGTGTGCGCCATGTCGCCGAGAACCGCGACCAGGACGCGGCACCCAAGGCCGCCGAATGTTCGGATCTGCCCCTTACGTGGCACTTCGTGGGTCAGCTCCAGACCAACAAGGTGCGATCCGTGGTCGGTTACGCGGATCATGTGCAGTCCGTCGATCGTTCCCGGCTGGTGACGGCCCTCTCGAAGGAGGCCGTGCGGGCCGAGCGCGAGGTGGGCTGTCTGATCCAGGTCGCGCTCGACGCGGGTGCGAGCGGCAGAGGGGAGCGGGGAGGCGTGGCACCGGGCTCAATCGCCGAGTTGGCCGATCTGGTGGCTCGGTCTCCGGGGCTCCGGCTCGACGGGCTGATGACCGTCGCGCCGCTCGCCGGGGAGTACGCGGGACGCGAACTGGCGGCGTTCGAGCGCATGATGGATTTGTCGACTGACCTGCGCAGGGCACATCCGGCTGCGAACATGGTCTCGGCAGGAATGAGCGCGGACCTCGAGCAAGCCGTGGCGGCCGGAGCGACACATGTGCGCGTCGGCACTGCGGTACTCGGAGTCCGCCTCGGGCTCGGGTAACGTCGCCAAGAGTCGGACCACAGCAGAAAATATGGTCATTACCGCTGTACAGCGGGCGTAACGACCTCGTGGATCCCTGGCACTTGGCAGTCGTCAGCCGATCCACCACAGAGCGGAGGACTCAGAGCAATGGCCGGCGCGATGCGCAAGATGGCGGTCTACCTCGGCCTCGTGGAGGACGATGGGTACGACGGCCGCGGTTTCGACCCCGACGACGACTTCGAACCCGAACTCGACCCGGAGCCCGAACGGGACCACCGGCGACACGAACCGTCGCACCAGTCCCACGGCTCACATCAGTCCCAAAGGGATGAATCGGTACGCGTGGTGCAGCCTCCGGCACCGCGCGATCCGGTGCCTCACGCAGCCGCCCTGCCCGCGGAATCCGGGCGTCCGGCGCGCATCGCGCCCGTGGCATCCATCACACAAGAACGTCAAAACCTGGAGAAGAACGCACCGGTGATCATGCCCAAGGTCGTGTCGGAACGAGAGCCGTACCGGATCACCACACTTCACCCGCGGACCTACAACGAGGCCCGTACTATCGGGGAACACTTCCGTGAGGGCACCCCGGTGATCATGAATCTGACTGAGATGGATGACACAGACGCCAAGCGACTTGTCGACTTTGCGGCCGGTTTGGTGTTTGGTCTTCACGGCAGCATCGAGCGGGTGACGCAGAAGGTGTTTCTGTTGTCGCCTGCTAACGTCGATGTCACGGCGGAGGACAAGGCCCGCATCGCAGAGGGCGGGTTCTTCAACCAGAGCTGAGACGCACCACCGGAACAGCAGTAACGAACAGCATGGATCAGGGGAGAGGGAAGCAAGGGTCATGAGCGTGGTCCTGCAAGTCATTTACATCGCGCTGATGTGCTTCCTCATCGTGCTGATCTTCCGGTTGGTCATGGATTATGTCTTCCAGTTCGCCCGCTCATGGCAGCCCGGCAAGGCGATGGTGGTCGTTCTGGAGGCCACCTACACTGTCACTGATCCACCGCTCAAGCTTCTGCGGCGGTTCATTCCGCCGCTGCGTCTCGGGGGCGTGGCGCTCGACCTGTCCTTCTTCGTACTGATGATCATCGTCTACATCCTGATTTCGATCGTGAGTCGGCTGTGATGAGCGATGTGACCTACCGTCTTGCCGAATGCCGACGACTACGTTGAGGTGAAGAGATGCCGTTGACCCCCGAGGACGTGCGGAACAAGCAGTTCACGACCGTCCGCCTCCGAGAAGGCTATGACGAGGACGAGGTCGATGCCTTCCTCGACGAGGTCGAAGCCGAACTGACCCGCCTGCTCCGCGAGAACGAGGACCTCCGCGCCAAGCTGGCCGCCGCCACGCGCGCTGCTGCCCAGAACCAGCAGAACATGCGCAAGCCGCCGGAGGGTCCCGGTCCGCAGGACCAGCAGCAGGGCGGCATGCCGCAGCAGGGCATGCGCGGGCCGGGTTCCCCCGTGCCCGCCGGCATATCGGGCCCGCCGCAGCAGCAGATGGGTGGCCCCATGGGTGGCCCGCCCCAGCTGCCGAGCGGTGCACCGCAGCTGCCCGCCGGTCCCGGCGGTCAGGGTCAGGGTGGCCCGCAGGGTCCCGGTCCGATGGGCCAGGGTCCGATGGGTCAGGGCCACATGGGTGGCCAGCCCCCCATGCAGCAGCAGATGGGTGGCCCGATGGGCGGCCCCATGGGCGGTCCGATGGGCGGCCCCGGTCAGGGCCCCGGTGGCGACAGCGCCGCCCGTGTCCTCTCGCTGGCCCAGCAGACCGCCGACCAGGCGATCGCCGAGGCCCGTTCCGAAGCCAACAAGATCGTCGGCGAGGCGCGTTCGCGTGCCGAGGGTCTCGAGCGTGACGCCCGTGCCAAGGCCGACGCGCTGGAGCGGGACGCGCAGGAGAAGCACCGTGTCGCGATGGGCTCCCTGGAGTCCGCGCGCGCCACGCTGGAGCGCAAGGTCGAGGACCTGCGCGGCTTCGAGCGCGAGTACCGCACGCGGCTGAAGTCGTACCTGGAGTCGCAGCTGCGTCAGCTGGAGACCCAGTCCGACGACTCGCTGGCTCCGCCGCGCACTCCGGCCACGGCGTCCCTCCCGCCGTCCCCGGCGCCTTCCATGGCTCCGGCCGGTGCGAGCGCGCCGTCGTACGGCGGCAACCAGGGCATGGGCGGTGGCCCGGCTCCGGCCGGTCCGTCCTACGGCGGCCAGCAGCAGATGTCGCCGGCGATGACCCAGCCGATGGCGCCGGTACGGCCGCAGGGTCCTGGTCCGATGGGGCAGGCTCCCTCGCCGATGCGGGGGTTCCTCATTGACGAGGACGACAACTGACGGTTCGTAGTACGGCGTAGACGTCGGCAGCGTTCAGGGCGGGGCCCCGGGTTTTTGATCCGGGGCCCCGCCCTTTTGGTGGGCCGGGTCTGGTGGTTGCGCGGCGTGGGGGCTGGGCGGGGGTGGGTCGCGCAGCCCGGCGCCGGCGGGGTGCCGCCTGCGCCCACCCGTGCCGCCCCAGCGGCACGACTGCCCGCAGGCGGCGGCAGGTTGGCCGCAGGCCTGCGGGCTCGCGTGTGGCTATGCCTTGCGGAGGCGGAACGTCAGGGTGAGGGGCTCGTCTGTGAAAGGCGAGCCGTAGGTGTCGTCTGCCTCTCCCTGGGCGAAGTCCGTGGAGAGGACCTCGTCGGCGATCAGCTCCGTGTGTTCCGACAGGGCAGCGATCACTGCGGGATCTGTCGCCGTCCAGCGGAGCGCGATGCGGTCGGCCACGTCGAGGCCGCTGTTCTTGCGGGCCTCCTGGATCAGGCGGATCGCGTCACGGGCGAGGCCCGCCTGGCGGAGTTCCTCCGTGATCTCCAGGTCGAGGGCGACGGTCGCGCCGGAGTCGGAGGCCACGGACCAGCCCTCGCGCGGGGTTTCCGTGATGATCACCTCGTTGGGGGCGAGGGTGATCGTCTCGCCGTCGACCTCCACCGACGCCGTGCCCTCACGTAGGGCCAGCGACAGCGCTGCCGCGTCCGCGGCGGCGACGGCCTTGGCCACGTCCTGGACGCGCTTGCCGAACCGCTTGCCCAGGGCGCGGAAGTTGGCCTTCGCGGTCGTGTCGACCAGCGAGCCGCCCACCTCGGACAGCGACGCCAGCGATTCGACGTTCAGCTCCTCCGTGATCTGGGTGTGCAGCTCGGGGTTGAGGGAGTCGAAGCCCGTCGCGGCCACCAGCGCGCGCCTGAGCGGCTGGCGCGTCTTGACGCCCGACTCCGCGCGCGTGGCACGGCCCAGCTCCACCAGCCGGCGGACCAGGACCATCTGCTTCGACAGCTCCGGGTCGATCGCCGAGAGGTCCGCCTCCGGCCAGGACGCCAGGTGCACCGACTCCGAGGCGCCGGGCGTGACCGGCACGATGAGGTCCTGCCAGACCCGCTCGGCGATGAACGGGGTCAGCGGGGCCATGAGCTTCGTGACGGTCTCGACGACCTCGTGCAGCGTGCGCAGCGCGGCCTTGTCGCCCTGCCAGAAGCGGCGACGGGAGCGGCGTACGTACCAGTTGGACAGGTCGTCGACGAACGCCGAGAGCAGCTTGCCGGCGCGCTGGGTGTCGTAGGCCTCCAGGGACTGGGTCACCTGGTCGGTGAGGGCGTGCAGTTCGGACAGCAGCCAGCGGTCCAGGAGCGGGCGGCCGGCGGGGGCCGGGTCGGCCTCGCTCGGGGCCCAGTTGGAGGTGCGGGCGTACAGGGCCTGGAAGGCGACCGTGTTCCAGTACGTGAGGAGGGTCTTGCGGACGACCTCCTGGATCGTGCCGTGGCCCACGCGGCGTGCCGCCCACGGGGAGCCGCCGGCCGCCATGAACCAGCGGACCGCGTCGGCGCCGTGCCGGTCCATCAGCGGGATCGGGTCCAGGGTGTTGCCCAGGTGCTTGGACATCTTGCGGCCGTCCTCGGCGAGGATGTGGCCGAGGCAGACGACGTTCTCGTACGACGACTTGTCGAAGACCAGCGTGCCGACCGCCATCAGCGTGTAGAACCAGCCGCGGGTCTGGTCGATGGCCTCGCAGATGAACTGCGCCGGGTAGCGGGCCTCGAAGAGGTCCTTGTTCTTGTACGGGTAGCCCCACTGCGCGAACGGCATCGAACCCGAGTCGTACCAGGCGTCGATGACCTCCGGCACGCGCGTGGCGGTCTGGGCGCACTGCGGGCAGTCGAAGGTGACGTCGTCGATGAACGGGCGGTGCGGGTCGAGAGCCGACTGGTCGGTGCCGGTCAGCTCGGTCAGCTCCGCGCGGGAGCCGACGACCGTGAGGTGGTCGTCCGCGCAGCGCCAGATCGGCAGCGGGGTGCCCCAGTAGCGGTTGCGGGACAGGGCCCAGTCGATGTTGTTGTTCAGCCAGTCGCCGTACCGGCCGTGCTTGACCGTCTCCGGGAACCAGTTGGTGTCCTCGTTCTCCTGGAGGAGGCGGTCCTTGATGGCCGTGGTGCGGATGTACCAGGACGGCTGCGCGTAGTAGAGGAGCGCGGTGTGGCAGCGCCAGCAGTGCGGGTAGCTGTGCTCGTACGGGATGTGCTTGAAGAGCAGGCCGCGCTGCTGGAGGTCCTCTGTGAGCTTTTCGTCCGCCTTCTTGAAGAAGACGCCGCCGACGAGGGGGACGTCCTCCTCGAAGGTGCCGTCGGGGCGGACCGGGTTCACGACGGGCAGGCCGTACGCGCGGCAGACCTTGAGGTCGTCCTCGCCGAAGGCGGGGGACTGGTGGACCAGACCCGTACCGTCCTCGGTCGTGACGTACTCGGCGTTCACCACGTAGTGAGTGCCGCCTTCGGTCTCCGGGAACTCGACCAGCTCGAAGGGGCGCTGGTACGTCCAGCGTTCCATCTCGGCGCCGGTGAAGGTCTGGCCGGTGGTCTCCCAGCCCTCGCCGAGGGCCTTGGCGAGCAGGGGTTCGGCGACGACGAGCTTCTCGGCGCCTTCTGGGCCCTTCGTCGCGACGACGTAGGTGACGTCGGGGTGGGCGGCGACGGCCGTGTTGGAGACCAGGGTCCAGGGGGTCGTCGTCCAGACGAGGAGCGCGGCCTGGCCGGCGAGCGGGCCGGAGGTGAGGGGGAAACGGACGAACACGGACGGGTCGACGACCGTTTCGTAGCCCTGTGCCAGCTCGTGGTCGGACAGGCCGGTGCCGCAGCGGGGGCACCAGGGGGCGACGCGGTGGTCCTGGACCAGCAGGCCCTTGTTGAAGATCTCCTTCAGCGACCACCAGACGGACTCGATGTACTCGGGGTCCATGGTGCGGTAGGGGTCGTTGAGGTCGGTCCAGTAGCCCATGCGGGTCGTGAGGGCTTCGAAGGCGTCCGTGTGGCGGGTCACCGACTCGCGGCACTTCGCGTTGAACTCGGCGATGCCGTACGCCTCGATGTCCTGCTTGCCGGAGAAGCCGAGCTCCTTCTCGACCGCCAGCTCCACCGGCAGGCCGTGGCAGTCCCAGCCCGCCTTGCGGGCCACGTGGTAGCCGCGCATGGTGCGGAAACGGGGGAAGACGTCCTTGAAGACGCGTGCCTCGATGTGGTGGGCGCCCGGCATGCCGTTCGCGGTGGGCGGGCCCTCGTAGAACACCCACTCGGGGCGGCCCTCGGACTGCTCCAGGGTCTTGGCGAAGATCTTCTGCTCGCGCCAGAAGTCGAGCACGGCGTGCTCCAGCGCGGGCAGGTCGACCTGGGCGGGCACCTGGCGGTACGTCGGCGTTGTCATCAGCGAGCTTCCTCCGGCGGACTTTCTGCCTTCCGACCGGAGGGACGAGAGCTACGTCTTTCCTTGCGCCGCCTTCGGCGCGCTCCCGCGGTACCACCCTCCTTGGCTCCCCGCCGCACCAGGTGCGTCGGTGAGCCCCCTCATTGGGGTCGCGATGCCGGGTCTACCGCCCCTTGCGGGGTTTCTTCCGGCGGCTCCGGGGTGATCTTCGCGTCGCGCTCGCCCCCGGGCTTCCACCGTCCCCGGGTCGCTCTGGGCTGCGTACGCCGCTACTCGTCCCCATCCACGCTTTTCGCTCCGCCCAGTGTACGGCGCCGCGCGGACAGTGGCCGACCGGTTTTCCGGTGGCCTGGGGGCACAGCGGCGGCGGGTTCCGGGATGACCCGATTGGCCAGGTACGCGCGCTCGGATCCCGGGATGACGGGCCAGGCGGATTACCTGGCGGAGAGCTGGGCACAACGGATGCAGGCTTCCCGCCCGGCGCTGCGGGGCGGGCGAATCGGGCGGCGTGCCCCGTTGCCGCGGGACTCAAGTCGATTTATCGTCCCAGCACGATTCGCGAGCAAGATCACAATATGTGAAGGGGCCGCGGCCATGGTGGCGAAGAAGACCGCCGTACAGCAGTCGGCGTCCGGCAGATCCACCCGTGGCTCCGGCGGCGCGGCCAAGGACGTGAGCGGCAAGAAGAGCGCGCAAGGGGGGTCCGCGGGAAAAGCCGCGAAGGCGGCGGAGCCGGCCAAGCCGGTGAAGACGGTGCGGGGGACTGCGGCCCGGGGGAAGGGGGCCACGGAGAAGGAGGCGGGGGCATCCAAGGGGGTTGCGAAGAAGGCCGCCACCAAGAAGACCGCCACCAAGAAGACCCCCGC
Source organism: Streptomyces sp. NBC_00457 (assembly GCF_036014015.1). NCBI lineage: Bacteria > Bacillati > Actinomycetota > Actinomycetes > Kitasatosporales > Streptomycetaceae > Streptomyces > Streptomyces sp. NBC_00457. Next base: position 7,918,312 of record NZ_CP107905.1, read on the forward strand.
CAAGAAGGCAACGGCGACGTCGAAGGCGGCCCCCTCGGTTCCTTCGAAGAAGGCGACCGCCAAGACGGCGACCGCCAAGAAGGCAGCAGCAGAGAAGGTCACCGCCAAGAAGGCGGGGGCCAAGAAGGCCGTATCGAAGAAGGCGGCCGCGAAGGAGGAGGCCATGAAGGCCGGTACGAAGAAGGCGGCCGCGAAGAAGACGGCCGCTCCGAAGAGTGCCGGTGAGCAGGGCGGTGCCCCCAAGGGCACGCCTGCGAAGGGCACCTCCAAGAAGAGTGCGGCCACGAAGAAGAGCACGGCCAAGAAGGCGGGCGCGGCCGAGGCCGCGAAGCAGACGGGAGCCACGACGGTGGTTGCGAAGAAGACTCCTGGCACGGCCACTGCGGCGAAGACCGCCGTTCCCAAGGCACGGGTCGCCGCGGCGGTGGAGCCGGGCGAACTCGCGGTGCGCCCCGGTGAGGACCCCTGGACCCCGGAGGAGGTCGAGGAGGCGCGTGCCGAGCTGCTGTCCGAGGAGACGCGGCTGCGCACCGAGATCACGTCGTCCGAGGAGGCGCTCGCGGGTCTGATGCGGGACTCCGGAGACGGCGCGGGCGACGACCAGGCGGACACCGGCACCAAGAACATCACGCGCGAGCACGAATTGGCCCTCGCCGCCAACGCGCGCGAGATGCTGATCCAGACGGAGCGAGCCCTGGTGCGGCTCGACGCGGGCACGTACGGCCTGTGCGAGAACTGCGGGAACCCCATCGGCAAGGCCCGTATGCAGGCCTTCCCACGGGCCACCCTGTGCGTCGAGTGCAAGCAGAAGCAGGAGCGCCGCTACTGACCGACGCCGGCCGGTTCCTCGTACGCCTCCTCAGCACGCGGGTGCCAGGAGGCGTGCCGTACCCTCGTGCTCAGTCAGGTACCTAGGTCGAGGGACTCACGTGGCAGAGGCGGAGCGCATCATCGGTACGCCGGATTCCCCTGAGGGAGCTGGAGCGGAGCCGGAGCAGTCGTCCGGTGGGGACGGGCAGGGGAGCACCGGTGAGCGGCCCAGGGGCAAGCGCCGGATCGCTGTCCTGTTCGCCGTGGCCGCGTTCGCGTACGCCCTGGACCTGATCAGCAAGATGATCGTGGTCGCCAAGCTGGAACACCACGAGCCGATCGAGATCATCGGGGACTGGCTGAAGTTCGAGGCGATCCGCAACGCGGGCGCGGCCTTCGGCTTCGGCGAGGCCTTCACCGTCATCTTCACGATGATCGCCGCGGCCGTGATCGTCGTGATCGCCCGCCTCGCCCGCAAGCTGTACAGCCTGCCCTGGGCGATCGCGCTCGGCCTGCTGCTCGGCGGTGCGCTCGGCAACCTCACCGACCGGATCTTCCGCTCGCCGGGCGTCTTCGAGGGGGCGGTCGTCGACTTCATCGCGCCCAAGCACTTCGCGGTGTTCAACCTGGCCGACTCGGCGATCGTGTGCGGCGGCATCCTGATCGTGCTGCTGTCGTTCCGGGGGCTCGACCCGGACGGCACCGTCCACAAGGACTGAGCGCGCGGTCGGGGGTGTCAGTGCCGTCCTGCATACTCGACGAGTGAGCACGCTTCCCGAGATCCGTACCCTGCCCGTGCCCGACGGCCTGGAGGGCGAGCGCGTCGACGCCGCCATCTCCCGCATGTTCGGCTTCTCCCGTACCAAGGCCGCCGAGCTGGCAGCGGCGGGGAAGGTCACGGTCGACGGCTCGGTGGTCGGGAAGTCCGAGCGGGTGCACGGCGGCGCCTGGCTCGAGGTCGAGATGCCGCAGGCGCCGGCGCCGGTGCAGGTGGTCGCCGAGCCGGTCGAGGGCATGGAGATCATTCACGACGACGAGGACGTGGTCGTGATCATCAAGCCGGTCGGCGTGGCCGCGCATCCCAGCCCCGGGTGGTCCGGACCGACGGTCATCGGCGGGCTTGCCGCCGCCGGGTACCGCATCTCGACGTCCGGCGCCGCCGAGCGCCAGGGCATCGTGCACCGCCTCGACGTCGGTACGTCGGGACTGATGGCGGTCGCCAAGTCGGAGCGCGCGTACACCTCGCTGAAGCGGCAGTTCAAGGAGCGCACGGTCGACAAGCGCTACCACGCGCTCGTGCAGGGCCACCCCGACCCGACCAGCGGCACCATCGACGCGCCCATCGGCCGCCACCCCAACCACGACTACAAGTGGGCGGTCACCGCCGACGGCAAGCCGTCCGTGACGCACTACGACCTCATCGAGGCGTTCCGAGCGGCCTCCCTGCTCGATGTGAAGCTGGAGACCGGCCGCACCCACCAGATCCGCGTCCACATGGCCGCCCACCGGCACCCCTGCGTCGGTGACCTGACCTATGGCGCCGACCCGACCCTCGCCAAGCGGCTCCACCTGACCCGCCAGTGGCTGCACGCCGTACGGCTCGGCTTCGAGCATCCCGGCGACGGCCAGTGGGTGGAGTTCGCCTGCGACTACCCTGCCGACCTGCAGAAGGCGCTGGACCAGGTCCGCGAGGAGACGTACGCGTGAGCTCCGCGCCTGTGTCGTACGTGGTCCGCGTCGCCGCGGGTCCCGGCGACCGCGAGGCGTGCTTCGGGGTGCGCAAGGAGGTCTTCGTCGTCGAGCAGGGCGTGCCCGAGGATCTCGAGTACGACGCCCATGACGCCGTAGCCGTGCATGTGCTGGCCGTCCGGGAGGACGGGATGCCGCTCGGGGCCGGGCGGCTGCTGTGCGGCGAGGAGGCCGCCGCGAAGAACGGCGGTGACCCGTCGGTCGGCTCGCTCGGCAGGCTCGCGGTGACGAAGTCGGCACGCGGGCTGGGCGTCGGGGCGGCGCTGGTGCGGGCCATCGAGGAGGCGGCACGCGCGCGTGGGCTGCGGGCCGTGGATCTGCATGCGCAGACCCACGCGATGGGGTTCTACGAACGGCTGGGGTACGCGGCGTACGGGCCGGAGTTCTTGGACGCGGGGATGCCGCATCGGGCGATGCGGCGGACTGTGTAGCACGCAGGCGCGCATGGCACGCCGCGGCAGCTGGATGTGCGTGGTTCGAGGGATCTCCCACCGTCGGCGGCCGACGGTCGTAGGGTTTGATCATGGCTCGCAATGTGGTGATCAGTGGTGGCGGTACGGGGATCGGGCTCGCGGCGGCGCGGCTCTTCGCCGGTGATGGGGACCAGGTGCTGCTCCTCGGGCGGCGGGCCGAGGCGCTGGCGGACGCCGGGGTGCCCGGTGCGCTGACCTGTGCCGCGGATCTCAGCGATCCGCGTGAGGTGCGCGGCGTCGCGGACTTCGTGGCGCGGGAGTTGGGGACGGTGGACGTGCTGATCCACAGTGCCGGGGGAAGCGGGATGCTGGAGACGCCGGCGGAGAGCGACGACCCCCTCGATGCCGTCGCCCACAACTGGACCGTCAACTTCCGGCTCAATACGCTGACCGCCGTGCTGCTCACCGAGGCGCTGAAGGAGCGGCTCGCCGAGCCCGGTGGGCGGGTGCTGTTCCTCAGCTCCATCGCCGCGTTCCGGGGGTCGGGAAGCGGGGCGTACGGCGCCGCCAAGGCCGCGCTGCATCCGTACGCCCATGAGCTGGCCCGGCAGTTGGGGCCGCGGGCGATCACCGTGAACGTGGTCGCGCCGGGGTATGTCGAGGACACCGGGTTCTTCGGGGACACGATGGACGCGGCACGGCGGGAACGGCTCATCGGGGAGACCTCGACCGGGCGGGCCGGGACGCCCGGCGACATCGCCGCGACCCTGCACTTCCTCGCCTCCCACGCGGCCGGGCACATCACCTCCCAGGTGATCCAGGTCAACGGCGGCGCCGAGCGCGGGCACTGACGGTCAGCGGTCTCCGGAGCGCGGCGTGTCATGGACGCGGCGGGGGCCGGAGCCGTCGCGGAACGCCCGGCCGTCGACGTGGCCGGGCGGCACCACCGCGTCCGCCGTGTTGACGCGGGGCAGCGCGTACGGGTGGTGTGCGGCGAGCCAGCGGATCATCCGCTCGCGCACGGTGACCCGTACCGTCCATATGTCGTCCGCGTCCTTGGCCGTCACCAGCGCCCGTACCTCCATGGTGCTCGTGGTGGCGTCCGTGACGTCCAGGCCGTAGTGGCGGCCGTCCCACGCCGGGCACTCGCGCAGGATGTCGCGCAGCTGCTCACGCATCGCCTCCACCGGGGCCGAGTGGTCGAGCTGCCAGTAGACGATGCCGGTCATCTGGGCGCCGCCGCGCGACCAGTTCTCGAAGGGCTTGGAGGTGAAATACGACACCGGCATGGTGATCCGGCGCTCGTCCCAGGTCCGTACGGTCAGGAACGTCAGGGTGATCTCCTCGACCGTGCCCCACTCGCCGTCCACGACGACCGTGTCGCCTATGCGCACCATGTCGCCGAACGCGATCTGGAACCCCGCGAACATGTTGCCCAGCGTCGACTGCGCGGCGACACCGGCGACGATGCCGAGGATGCCCGCCGACGCCAGCAGCGAGGCGCCGGCCGCGCGCATCGCCGGGAACGTCAGCAGCATCGCGGCGACGGACACCACGCCGACGATCGCCGCCACCACGCGCATGATCAGCGTCACCTGGGTACGGACCCGCCGGACCCGGGCCGGGTCGCGGTGGGCGCGCGCATAGTGGCTGTACGACGCCTCGACGACGGCCGCGGCGATCCCGACCATCAGCCAGGCGGTGGCCCCGATCAGCACCAGCGTCAGCACCCGGCCGATGCCGACCTCGTACCCCTCCAGCAGCTTCGCCTCGTCGTACGACCCTCTGAGCACCGCCGCGCACAGCACGACCTGGTAGGGAATCCGGGCGCGGCGCAGCAGGCCCCACAGCGGGGTCTCGCTGTGCCGTTCGTCGGCCTTGCGCAGCAGTACGTCGGTGGCCCAGCCGATGAGCAGCGGCAGCACGATCGAGCCGCCGATGACGATCAGCGGGCGGAGTATGTTCTCCATCCTCCGAACCGTAACCGCCGACCCGGGGGCGTGAACATGCCGCCCCCCGGTGCGCGACGGGTACCCCGCGGCCGGTGTCGCGAACGTTGTCGTATCCGGCTGGCACCATGGCCTCATGAACATCGTGCTCTTTCACTCGACCTTCGGCCTCAGGCCCGCGGCGCGCGCGGCGGCGGACCGGCTGCGCGGCGCCGGACACGAGGTGTGGACGCCGGACCTCTTCGAGGGGCGGACGTTCGAGACGGTCGAGGAGGGCATGACCTTCAACGACGGGATCGGCAAGGACGAGCTGCTGAAGCGTGCCGTGCTGGCCGCGGCGCCCTATTCCGAGCGGGGGTTGGTGTACGCCGGGTTCTCGCTCGGTGCGTCCATCGCGCAGACCCTCGCGCTGGGCGACGAGAAGGCGCGCGGGCTGCTGCTTCTGCACGGCACGTCGGACCTCGCGCCGAACGTCTCGGTGGACGGTCTGCCGGTGCAGCTGCATGTCGCCGAGCCGGACCCGTTCGAGACCGACGACTGGCTGAGCGCGTGGTATCTGCAGATGGGCAGAGCGGGTGCGGACGTGGAGATCTACCGGTACGCCGGAGCCGGGCATCTCTATACCGACCCCGGGCTGCCGGACTACGACGAGGAGGCTGCCGAGGCCACCTGGCGGGTGGCGCTCGGCTTCCTCGACGGTTTGGACGCGTAAGCGCTCCGCTGGGGGGTGCCGCGATGGGGCGATCGTTGTCTGCGGCGCCGTCGTGGCTTGTCGCGCAGTTCCCCGCGCCCCTTTGGGGCGCGGCTGCACCGGTCGTTATACCGGGTCGTAGGTTCGTTCGACCTTCTGCGTGCCGTTGCGTGTGCGGTAGGAGCGGGACCAGGCGGCGGTTGCGTTCTGCTTTGTTTTGTCGGAGAGGACGTAGTAATCCATCTGCGCGCGGGCGGCGGTGATGTCCAGGACGCCGTAGCCGTGGCGGTCGGTGTCGACCCAGTGGACGTGTCGGTTGGCGGCGCGGATGATCGGGGAGGCGATCGCGGAGATCGTGCCCTCGGGTGCCTTGACGATGTCGTCCAGGTTGTCCGACGTGACCGAGGTGACCACGAACTCCGTGGCGGCCGAGGCGGACAGCGGGTAGGTCCCGGCGTTCACCGGCACATCGTTGGCCCACGCCATGTGGATGTCGCCGGTGAGGAAGACGGTGTTGCGTATCGCGTTGGACCGCAGATGGGCGAGGATTTCGCGGCGGTCGTCCGTGTAGCCGTCCCACTGGTCGGTGTTGAGGGCGAGGCCCTCCTGCGGCAGGCCCAGCAGCTTGGCGAGGGGCTTGAGGAGTTCCGCGGAGAGCGAGCCGATGGCGAACGGCGAGATCATCACCGAGTTGCCGACCAGCCGCCAGGTGGTGTCGGAGGACTTCAGGCCCGCCTTCAGCCAGTCGAGTTGGGCGCGGCCGGTGAGCGTGCGGTCGGGGTCGTCGACCTCGCCGTTGCCCACGGCGACCTGCTGCGAGCGGAAGGAGCGCAGGTCGAGCAGGGAGAGGTCGACGAGCTTGCCGAAGCGGAGTCGGCGGTAGGTGGTGCCGGCGATCGCCGGACGGACCGGCATCCACTCGAAGTACGCCTGCTTGGCGGCTGCTTGACGGGCGGCCCAGGTGCCCTCGGCGCCCTCGGTGTGGTTCTCGGCGCCGCCCGCCCAGCCGTCGTTGGCCATCTCGTGGTCGTCCCAGATCGCGACGACCGGAGCCGCCGCGTGCAGGGCCTGGAGGTCGGCGTCGGTCTTGTACTTCCCGTGCCGGGCGCGGTAGTCGGCGAGCGTGAGGATCTCGTGGGCGGGCTCGGTCTGCCGTACGACGGTGCCGCGTGTGCCGTACTCGCCGGTGCCGTACTCGTAGATGTAGTCGCCGAGGTGCAGCCAGGCGTCCAGGTCGCCGCGGGCGGCGAGATGGCGGTACGAGGCGAAGTAGCCGGCCTCCCAGTTGGCGCAGGAGACCACGCCGAAGCGGAGATTGGGGACGGCCGCGTCCGCCGCCGGCGCGGTGCGGGTGCGCGCCACCGGGGAGTCCGTGCCGCCCGCCGAGAAGCGGAACCAGTAGTCGGTCGCGGGCGCGAGGCCCCGGATGTCCGCCTTGACCGTGTGGTCGGAGGCGGCGGCCGCGGTCGTCGACCCTTTGGCGACGACGTTCATGAACGCCTTGTCGGTGGCGACGGTCCAGCTCACCTCGGTGTCCGGGCCGAGCCCGGAGCCGGGCACCGCCGCCGCGGTGGGCGTCACCCGGGTCCACAGCAGGACACCGTCGGGGAGCGGATCGCCGGAGGCGACACCGTGCAGGAACGCGGGGGCCTCGTCGGCGGCTCGCGCGGGGAGTGCGGCGGCGAGCGGGCCGCCCAGGACAGCAGTGGCCGCCGCGGCCTTGACGACCGTACGGCGGCGCGGTGCAAGCGGGTTGGGGCTCTGTGAAGTTCTGTATCGACTGGTCACGAGCGATCAGGTTACTGATCGGTATGAACGAGAGCGGGCGAACTCGTAAAAGTTCGCCCGCTCTTCGGCTGGGGGTCGATCAGGACCGTGAGCGTCAGGCCTTGAGGGCGCCGTCCACCAGCGAGGTGAAGTCGGCCACCGTCATAGGGGGGTTGCCGTCGGCCGTGGTGAGCATCTTGCCGTTCATGACGAAGCTCGGGGTGCCGGTCACCTTGTCCTTGTTGGTGTCGAAGGTCTTCGACATGGCCAGCGCCCACTCGTCGTACGTGCCGTTCTTCACGGCGTTCTGGAACTTGGTGTTGTTCTTCAGGGCGTCGACGCTGTCGCCGATCTCGATCAGATAGTCGTCGTTCTTGAACTTGTCGTCGCTCTCCTCCGGGTGCCACTTGGCGGAGTAGAGCGCCTTCTTGTAGTCGAGGAACGCCTCCGGGCTCACATTCAGCGCGGCACCCAGGGCGCTCATCGCGTTCTTGGAGCCCTCGCCCTGGCTGCCGATCTTGCCGTCGCCCAGGGAGTCGCCGTCGAGGAAGGTACCGCCGACGAACTGGATCTTGTACTTGCCGTCCTCGACGTCCTTCTCCACGGTCGAGCCGACCGTCTGCTCGAACTGGGCGCAGACCGGGCAGCGCGGGTCCTCGTACACCTTGAGGGTCTTCTTCGCGCTGCTCTTGCCGATTACGACGGTGGTGCCGTCGGTGCCCGTGGTGTTGGCCGGGGCGACGACCTTGTCGTCCTTCAGGGCCTCCCAGTGGCTGGGCTTGTTGCCCTGCACCACCGCGTAGCTGATGCCGCCGGCTATCGCGAGGACGCCGACGATCGAACCGGCCACGATGGCCTGGCGCTTGACCTTGGCGCGCCTGGCCTGCCGCTCGCGCTCCTGGCGCAGTCGCTCGCGGGCGGCGGTCTTCGCGGCCTTGCTGTTCCGCTTGCTCATGGGGTTCTCCAGTGGGACGCGCACCTGTTGTGCGCGGGATACGTATGGGGGGACTGCTGGTGCTCGGCTGTTCGCGTGAAGCCTGATGAGGCCTGGTGAGGCCTTATGAGGGTTTATGCGAAAGCGGCCGGGCACGGCGGTCCGCGGCGTCCCAGGGAGTGAACGAGGATCCGGTCGCGGATGACGGCCGGGCGGTGGGCGGAGCGCGGCAGGCGGCGGGGTGACGGGGCCGGGCGTACGGTCACCGCGGCGGCCGCGAGCAGCAGTGGCCGGAACGAGGTCGCCGCCACCGCGCTCAGCAGCTGGGCCAGGGCCCGCTCGCCGCGGCGCAGATAGGCGGCGGCGAGGAGGCCGATGCCGACATGTGCGCCCAGCAGCAGCCAGGCCGCCGTCGGGTCGGCGTGGGCGAGCAGGTCGGCGGCCCGCTCGGGGTCCGTTCCGGTGACCCGGGCCAGCGGGGTGCCGACACCGGTGCCGTCGCCGCACAGGACGTCGAAGCCGACGGAGCGCAGGGGGCCCGCGACCGGGCCGCCCGCGGCGCCGTAACAGACGTGCTGGCCGGTGGTGAAGACGGTGTCGGCGGCCAGCTCCAGCGGGATCAGCAGGGCGGCGATCCGCCCGAACCCGCGCTCACGGCCGGCCAGCGCGTAGGCGATGACGAACACGCCGACGGCGACCGCGGCCACCGTGTTCAGCGGCAGCGGGACCCGGGACAGCAGCACGTGCGACGCGGTGCTGAGTGTCACGACGAGTGCCGTGAACAGCGCCGCGCGTACGGCTCTGAGCTGGGTCCCGGATATGTCCATAGCGGAGGAGAGTCTGTCACGTCGGCCGGTAAGGGACCCCTAAAGGGTTCCTGTGAGTGGCCCTTCCGTCACAGACCCGGAATCCGGCCGTTGCGGAACAGGTCCAGGAAGATCTGGTGGTCGGCACGCGCGCGTGCGCCGTAGCTGTGCGCGAAGTCGACCAGCAGGTCCGCGAAGCCGGCGCCGTCGTCGGAGTCCGCCGCGATCGCCGCGTCGATGGCCCGCTCCGTGGAGAACGGCACCAGGGACTCGCCGGAGGTGTCGTCCGCCGCCGCGTGCATCGTCGCCGTCGCCCGGCCGAGGTCGGCGACGACCGCCGCGATCTCCTCCGGCTCGTCGATGTCGCCCCAGTCCAGGTCCACGGCGTACGGCGAGACCTCGGCGACCAGCTGACCGGAGCCGTCCAGCTCGGTCCAGCCCAGCCACGGGTCGGCGTGCGCCTGCAGGGCCCGCTGGGAGATCACCGTGCGGTGGCCCTCGTGCTGGAAGTAGTCGCGGATCGCCCGGTCGGTGATGTGCCGGGACACGGCCGGGGTCTGGGCCTGCTTGATGTAGATCACCACATCGTTCTCCAGGGCGTCGCTGTGGCCCTCCAGAAGGATGTTGTACGACGGCAGACCGGCCGATCCGATGCCGATGCCACGGCGGCCGACCACGTCCTTCACCCGGTACGAGTCCGGGCGGGCCAGCGAGGTCTCCGGCAGGGTCTCCAGGTAGCCGTCGAAGGCGGCGAGCACCTTGTAGCGCGTGGCCGCGTCCAGCTCGATGGAGCCGCCGCCCGCCGCGAAGCGGCGCTCGAAGTCACGGATCTCGGTCATCGAGTCGAGCAGGCTGAAGCGGGTCAGCGAGCGGGCGTCGCGCAGCGCGTCGAGCAGCGGGCCCTGGGCGGTGTCCAGGGTGAACGGCGGGACCTCGTCGCGCTTGGCGCCGGTGGCCAGCGCGTGCACCCGCTCGCGGTAGGCGGCCGCGTAGATCGTCACCAGCTCGGTGATCTGCTCGTCGCTGAGCGCCTTCGCGTACCCGATGAGGGCGATGGAGGCGGAGAAGCGCTTGAGGTCCCAGGTGAAGGGGCCGACGTATGCCTCGTCGAAGTCGTTGACGTTGAAGACCAGCCGGCCGTTCGAGTCCATGTACGTGCCGAAGTTCTCGGCGTGCAGGTCGCCGTGGATCCACACGCGCGAGGTGCGCTCGTCCAGGTACGGGCCGCTCAGTATCCGCCCCCCGCCCCGCCCGGCGTTCTCGGCGTCGAGGTCGTGGTAGAAGAGGCACGCCGTGCCCCGGTAGAACGCGAACGCCGAGGCCGCCATCTTGCGGAACTTCACGCGGAACGCGGCCGGGTCGGCGGCCAGGAGCTCGCCGAAGGCGGTGTCGAAGACGGTGAGGATCTCCTCGCCGCGTTGCTCGGCGCTGAGCTGCGGGACCGACATTGCCTGGTGCCTCCTGGTGCGAGGGTGGTGCGTGACAGGTGGGGCGGCTGTGACGTCCGAATGGACGGCGGCGTCCGTCCCCTTCCAACGCATGAAGGTACGTGGGAGTGCCCGCCCGCCCGTCACCCGACCACCATCCCCTCATCGAGGCGCTGCGCGCCACAGTGTTCATCTCAAATGTCAGTGCTCAGGCATAGACTTCGACGCTGTCCCCCCAGACTGTCCGCAGCCTGTCGCCGAGCGTTTTCCTTGGAGGTCACGCCGTGTCAAAGCCGCCGTTCACGCACCTGCACGTCCACACCCAGTACTCGCTGCTGGACGGTGCCGCGCGGCTCAAGGACATGTTCGACGCGTGCAACGAGATGGGCATGACCCATATCGCGATGTCCGACCACGGCAACCTGCACGGGGCGTACGACTTCTTCCATTCTGCGAAGAAGGCCGGAGTCACTCCGATCATCGGGATCGAGGCCTATGTCGCCCCCGAGTCCCGGCGCAACAAGCGCAAGATCCAGTGGGGCCAGCCGCACCAGAAGCGCGACGACGTCTCCGGTTCCGGTGGTTACACCCACAAGACGATCTGGGCGGCGAACTCCACCGGCCTGCACAACCTCTTCAAGCTCTCCTCCGACGCCTACGCCGAGGGCTGGCTGCAGAAGTGGCCGCGGATGGACAAGGAGACCATCTCCCAGTGGTCCGAGGGGCTCATCGCCTCCACCGGCTGCCCCTCCGGCGAACTGCAGACCCGGCTGCGCCTCGGCCAGTTCGACGAGGCCCTGAAGTCGGCCGCCGAGTACCAGGAGATCTTCGGCAAGGACCGCTACTTCCTGGAGCTGATGGACCACGGCATCGAGATCGAACGCCGGGTCCGCGACGGTCTGCTGGAGATCGGCAAGAAGCTCGGCATCCCGCCCCTGGTCACCAACGACTCGCACTACACGTACGCGCACGAGGCGACGGCGCACGACGCGCTGCTGTGCATCCAGACCGGCAAGAACCTCTCCGACCCGGACCGCTTCAAGTTCGACGGCACCGGCTACTACCTGAAGTCCACGGACGAGATGTACGCCATCGACTCCTCGGACGCCTGGCAGGAGGGCTGCGCCAACACCCTCCTGGTGGCCGAGCAGATCGACACCACCGGCATGTTCGAGGCCAAGAACCTCATGCCGAAATTTGACATCCCCGAGGGCTTCACCGAGGTCACCTGGTTCAAGGAGGAGGTCCGCCGCGGCATGGAGCGCCGCTTTCCGGGCGGCGTCCCCGAGGACCGGCAGAAGCAGGCCGAGTACGAGATGGACGTCATCATCCAGATGGGGTTCCCGGGCTACTTCCTCGTCGTCGCCGACTTCATCATGTGGGCCAAGAACCAGGGCATCGCGGTCGGTCCGGGCCGAGGCTCCGCGGCCGGCTCGATCGTCGCGTACGCCATGGGCATCACCGACCTCGACCCGATCCCGCACGGCCTGATCTTCGAGCGGTTCCTCAACCCCGAGCGCGTCTCCATGCCCGACGTCGACATCGACTTCGACGAGCGCAGGCGCGTCGAGGTGATCAGGTACGTGACGGAGAAATACGGCGCCGACAAGGTCGCCATGATCGGCACGTACGGCAAGATCAAGGCCAAGAACGCCATCAAGGACTCCGCGCGCGTGCTCGGCTACCCGTACGCCATGGGCGACCGGCTCACCAAGGCGATGCCCGCCGACGTCCTCGGCAAGGGCATCGACCTCAACGGCATCACGGACCCCTCGCACCCGCGCTACAGCGAGGCCGGCGAGATCCGCGCGATGTACGAGAACGAGCCGGACGTGAAGAAGGTCATCGACACCGCCAAGGGCGTCGAGGGCCTGGTCCGGCAGATGGGTGTGCACGCCGCCGGCGTCATCATGTCCAGCGAGCCCATCGTCGACCACGCGCCGGTCTGGGTCAGGCACACCGACGGCGTGACCATCACGCAGTGGGACTACCCGCAGTGCGAGTCGCTCGGCCTGCTGAAGATGGACTTCCTCGGCCTGCGCAACCTGACGATCATGGACGACGCCATCAAGATGGTGAAGGCCAACAAGGGCATCGACCTCGAGATGCTCTCCCTTTCGCTGGACGACCCCAAGACCTTCGAACTGCTCTGCCGCGGTGACACCCTCGGCGTCTTCCAGTTCGACGGCGGCCCGATGCGCTCGCTGCTCCGCCAGATGCAGCCCGACAACTTCGAGGACATCTCCGCCGTCTCGGCCCTCTACCGGCCGGGCCCGATGGGCATGAACTCGCACATCAACTACGCGGAGCGCAAGAACGGCCGCCAGGAGATCACACCGATCCACAAGGAGCTCGAAGAGCCCCTCGAGGAGGTCCTGGCGGTCACCTACGGCCTGATCGTCTACCAGGAGCAGGTGCAGAAGGCCGCTCAGATCATCGCCGGGTACTCGCTCGGCGAGGCCGACATCCTGCGCCGGGTGATGGGCAAGAAGAAGCCCGACGAGCTGGCGAAGAACTTCGTCCTCTTCCAGGAGGGCGCCCGCAAGAACGGCTACAGCGACGAGGCGATCCAGGCACTGTGGGACGTGCTGGTCCCCTTCGCCGGCTACGCCTTCAACAAGGCCCACTCCGCCGCGTACGGACTCGTCTCGTACTGGACGGCGTACCTGAAGGCGAACTACCCGGCCGAGTACATGGCCGCGCTGCTCACCTCCGTCAAGGACGACAAGGACAAGTCGGCCGTCTACCTCAACGAATGCCGGCGCATGGGCATCAAGGTGCTCCCGCCGAACGTCAACGAGTCGATGTCCAACTTCGCCGCCCAGGGCGACGACGTGATCCTCTTCGGCCTCTCGGCCGTCCGCAACGTCGGCACGAACGTGGTGGAGTCGATCATCCGCTCGCGCAAGGAGAAGGGAAAGTACGCCTCCTTCCCCGACTACCTCGACAAGGTCGAGGCCGTCGTCTGCAACAAGCGCACCACCGAATCGCTGATCAAGGCCGGCGCCTTCGACACCATGGGCCACACCCGCAAGGGGCTGACCGCCCAGTTCGAGCCGATGATCGACAACGTGGTGCAGGTCAAACGCAAGGAGGCCGAGGGCCAGTTCGACCTCTTCGGCGGCATGGGCGACGACAGCGCCGACGAACCCGGCTTCGGCATGGACGTCACCTTCACCGACGAGGAGTGGGACAAGGCCTACCTGCTCGCCCAGGAACGGGAGATGCTCGGCCTGTACGTCTCAGACCACCCGCTGTTCGGCCTGGAACACGTGCTGTCCGACAAGGCCGACGCGGGCATCGCCCAGCTCACCGGCGGCGACTTCGGCGACGGGGCGGTCGTCACCATCGGCGGCATCATCTCCGGCCTCCAGCGCAAGATGACCAAACAGGGCAACGCCTGGGCCATCGCCACCGTCGAGGACCTGGCCGGCTCCCTGGAGTGCATGTTCTTCCCCGCCACCTACCAGCTGGTGTCGACCCAACTCGTCGAGGACGCCGTGGTGTTCGTCAAGGGCCGCCTCGACAAGCGCGAGGACGTGCCCCGGCTCGTCGCGATGGAGCTCCAGGTCCCCGACCTGTCGAACGCGGGCACCAACGCCCCCGTGATCCTCACCATCCCGGCCACCCGGGTCACCCCGCCCATGGTCAGCCGCCTCGGGGAGATCCTCAGCCATCACAAGGGCGAGAGCGAGGTGCGGATCAAGCTCCAAGGGCCGCGGAAGACGACCGTACTGCGGCTGGACCGGCACCGGGTGAAGCCGGATCCAGCGCTCTTCGGCGACCTGAAGGTGCTGCTCGGGCCGTCCTGTCTGGCCGGCTGAGTCGCGGTATCGCGAGAGGGGCGCACCGTGCCGGGTGCGCCCCTCGTTCTGTGCCTGGGCCGCAACGGCCCGTTATGAAGATGTCAGTTGTGGCCGAAGCGCTTCTGCTTGCCCTTGCGCGCGATGTCGCCGGGAGTCGCGTGGGAGATGCGCTGCTCGGCCTGTGCCTCCATCGAGGACTGCTGGGCCTGCTGCTCCCCGCGCTCGGACTGCGGCTGCTTCCGGTCCTGTTTCTTGTTCTTGGCCATGGTGATCTGCCTCCTGTGGGGGATCTAGGGGCCAGGGCCGCGACCAGACTCACATAGGCTGGCAAGGAACGCATTTCGGATAATTACCGTCTGTGACAGCGCTTGTCGGGCAGGCGATGCCCCGAAACGCCACGCCGAAGATCGAGTTCCGCCCGTTAACCCTCGCGTGGTCGGGCAGACTCGAAGGAAGCCCGAAGCAAACCTCCCGGAAAGAGGGTGGATCGCGTGGACCGCTGCATCGTCCTGGTGGACGCCGGGTATCTGCTGGGGGCCGCCGCCTCTCTTCTCGCCGGAGAGCCCTCACGCTCCCGCATCACCGTCGACCACACCGCCCTCATCCATGGCCTGCGTGAACGCGCCGAGTCGGACACCGAACGGCCGCTGCTGCGTATCTACTGGTTCGACGGCGCCCCCGACCGCGTCCCGCAGCCCGAGCACCGCAGGCTGCGCGTGATGCCCCGGGTCACCGTCCGGCTCGGCGCCCTGACCCGCAGCGACGGACGCTGGGCCCAGAAGGGCGTCGACGCGGCGATGCACGCGGAGCTGACCGAACTGGCCCGCAACCGCGCCTGCTCCGACATCGTCCTGGTCACCGGCGACGGCGATCTGCTGCCGGGCATGATGGCCGCGAAGGAGCACGGGGTCGCCGTACACCTGTGGGCCGTGCAGGCTGCCGACGGCGACTACAACCAGTCCGAGGATCTGGTCGCCGAGGCGGACGAGCGGCGCGTGCTCGACCGCACGTGGATCACCAAGGCGGTACGGGCCAAGGACCTCGGCGGGATCTGCGCGCCGCCGCCGGTGCCGCGGCCCGAGATCGCCGCGATCCTCTCCGCGCCGCTGCCGGAGTCCGCGCTCTCCTCGGCCGAGCGGGCCGCCGAGGAGCGGGAGCACCCGCCCGCGGCCACCGTCTCCGAGAACGGCACGCAGGAGCGGGTGCCCGCGCCCAAGGGCGGCGTGCCCACCCCCAAGGACCTGGCCGCGCTGCGCGCCCCCGGCGGCACCCAGGCCGACAAGCACCCCGCGAGCGCGACGCTGCGGTGGTCCTCCGACAAGGGTTGGGTCGACCGGCCCGGTGTCGCTGCCGAGCCGCCCGAGGTCGCCTCCATGCCGACGCTGGCGCAGCTGACCTCGGCGGAGCAGCGGTGGGCGGACCGGGAGGAGGACATCACCACGGTCGGCGGGGATCCGTTCGAGGTGGGGCAGGTGTTCGCCCGGCGGTGGATGGGGCGGCTGGGGGACCAGGGCCATCTGCAGAAGCTGTCGGGGATGTATCCGCGGATTCCGCACCGCATCGACGGGGAACTGCTGCGGTACGCCGCCCGGTTCGGGCTTCTCGCCCACAAGGACGACCAGATCGACGAGCACGACCGGTATGCGATCCGGGCCGGGTTCTGGCGCGAGATCGATGTGCGGACGGCCGCGGAACACGCTCCCGCGGGGGAGTGAAACGGCACATACGCCGCCCCCAAGGGGGAGCGGAGGCTCCCGACCCCGTACTCTCGTCCCTTGTGAGTATGCGCGCGGGACAGGCACTTCGGCACGGTCGGGATGTCGTGTGCGCGGTGCGCGGGCTCACGAAGACCTATCCCGCGGTGCGGGGTCGGCGCGGGGTTCCGGCGACGCCCGAGGTCAGGGCCACGGACGATGTACGGCTGGACATCCGGCGGGGTGAGATCTTCGGGCTGCTCGGACCGAACGGCGCCGGGAAGACCACCCTCGTACGGCAGCTGACCGGGCTGATGCGGCCGGACCGCGGCAGCGTGGAGATCCTCGGGCACGACATCGTGCGGCATCCGGAGCGGGCCGCACGGATCCTCGCCTACCTCGGCCAGGAGTCCACCGCCCTCGACGACCTCACCGTGTCGCTCGCCGCCGAGACCACCGGACGGCTGCGCGGACTCGAGGTGAAGCGGGCGCGGGCCGAGCGGGACGACGTACTCGACGAGCTGGGCCTCACGCCGCTCGCCGGGCGCCCGATCAGGAAGCTGTCCGGCGGGCAGCGGCGGCTGGCCTGTTTCGCCTCGGCGCTGGTGGGGGAGCGGTCGCTGCTGGTCCTCGACGAGCCGACCACCGGCATGGACCCGGTGGCGCGGCGGGCCGTGTGGTCCGCCGTCGACCGGCGCCGGGCTGAACGCGGCACCACCGTGGTGCTGGTCACCCACAACGTCATCGAGGCCGAGACCGTCCTCGACCGGGTCGCCGTCCTCGACCAGGGACGCGTGATCGCCTGCGACAGCCCGGCCGGGCTCAAGGAGCAGGTCGCTGGGGAGGTCCGGGTCGAGCTGGTGTGGCGGGACCGGGCGCCGCTGGAGGTTCCCGAGGTCGCCGCGCTGCGGGAGCGGGCCGTCGAGTCGGGCCGGCGCTGGACGCTGCGGCTCGCGCCCGAGGAGGCCCGGGTGGCCGTCGCCACGGTCACCGGCGGGGCCGCGTTCACCGCCCTGGACGACTTCACGCTCGCCACGCCGAGCCTGGAGGACGTGTACCTGGCGCTGGGCGGCGATGCGCAGGGGCTGGTGAAGGCATGAGCGCGCGGATCGTCGTATCCGTATCCGTAGGGGACAGGGGGACTGCCTCAGTGGGCCGTACGAAGGGGAGCACTTCGACGTGAGTGTCGTATCCGCCGATGTCCTGCAGGGCGGGGCCCTGGGCGTGGAGGAGGCCGCCGACGGCGCGGTCGCCCTCGGGCCGCGGGCGCGGCTGTGGCCGTCCCTCGCCGCCGTGTACCGGGCGCAGCTGTCCCGGGCGCGGGTCGCGCGGATACCGCTGCTGTTCGTGGCGACGTTCCAGTCGGTCGGGATCATGATCCTGATGCGCGGGGTCGTGGACGGCGGGGGCGAGGCGCGGGCCGTGGTGGCCGGGTCGTCGGTGCTCGTCGTGGCCTTCGTCGCGCTGAACCTGCTCGCCCAGTACTTCGGGCAGCTGCGGGCCAGCGGCGGGCTCGACCACTACGCGACGCTGCCGGTGCCACCGGCGGCGGTGGTGCTGGGCGCGGCGGGCGCGTACGCCTCGTTCACCGTGCCGGGGACCGTCGTGACGGCGGTGTTCGGGTGCGCGTTGTTCGGGCTGCCGCTGTCGCATCTGTGGGTGCTGGCCGCGGTGATCCCGCTCGCCGGTGCCGCGCTCGCCGGGCTCGGGGCTGCCCTCGGGCTGCTCGCGCCGCGGCCGGAACTGGCCACGCTGCTCGGCCAGTTGGGCATGTCGGCGGCGCTGCTGCTGGGTGTGCTGCCCGCGGAACGCATGCCGGAGGGGGTGCGGTTCCTGCGGGACCTGCTGCCGTCGACCTACGGCGTGGAAGCCTTCGCGCGTACGTTCGGGCCGAGCCCGGACTGGGCGTTCGTGCTCGGTGACCTCGCCGTCTGCGGGGTCGTGGGCGTGGTGTCGCTGGCCGTCGCGACCTGGGCGTATCGCCGGGCCGCCGTCCGGTGACACACCGCACGGGCGGGCCTGGCACGATGGCAGGGTGACCGCACCGCTGACTCCTCCTCCGCCGCCGCATGAACAGCCGTCCCACGGTGGGTGGCCGCCGTCGCCTGCCGGGCAGGCGTACGGGGCTCCCGCGTCGCATGATGTCGGGTACGGACAGGACGGGCCCGGGATGAAGACCGAAGTGCGGGAAGCCGCGGTGATCGCGGTCGTGGTGGCGCTCGGCGGACTGCTGCTGGGCGTGGTGTGGGCCTGGCTGGCGCCGCGCGTGCCGCTGGTGGGGGACGTCGTCGACAAGAACTGGATCGTCTACCTCAAGGACACCGAGGGGGAGCAGGCGGTGGGGGTGGACGGAACGTTCACTCTGCTGGCCGTCGCCTTCGGGGTCGTGAGCGCCTTCGTCGTGTTCCTCGTGCGGCGGCGGGGCGGGGTGCCGCTGGTGGTGGGGCTGGCCGTCGGAGGGCTGCTCGGGTCGCTGCTGGCCTGGCGGGTGGGGATCTGGCTCGGGCCGGCCGAGGACGTCGTCGCTCACGCCAAGGACGTGGGCAAGGGAGTCACGTTCTCGGCACCGCTGAAGTTGGGGGCGAAGGGTGCGTTGCTGGCGTGGCCGCTGGCGGGGCTGGTGGTGCACCTGGGGCTGACGGCGTTGTTCGGGCCGCGGGATCCGGAGCCGTATCAGCAGCCTGCTGGGGTGCCGCCTGTGTAGGGGCAGGTCCGCTGTGGTTGCGGCGGGGGTTGTTTCGCCCCCGCCGCCCCTACCCGTCCCATCCCTGGGGGCTGCGCCCCCAGACCCCCGCATCGGCCTGAACGGCCTCGTCCTCAAACGCCGGACGGGCTGAGATGCGCGGACCGGCGTCGAGGGGTGAGGCGTCCCCGGTGGGTGGGTGGGTGGGGGTTGGGGATGGCTGTGCCCGTCCTCAATCGCCGGGCGGGCTGAAGTGCGCGGACCGGCGTCGAGGGGTGAGGCGCCCCCGGTGGGTGGGTGGGGGTTTGGGATGGCTGTGCTCGTCCTCAATTGCCGGACGGGCTGAAATGCACGGACCGGCGTCGAGAAGTGGCCGAGGCCGGCTTACCCCTGCACGCCGGACGGGCTGGTTGTGGTGGAGGTGGCCTCACCCCTGCATGCCGGATGGGCTTGGGTCAGGATGGGCGTCGGCCATGGTTCGCTCGGCCCTTTTTCACGCGCCATTTGCGTTTTCTGGTTTTCTTCGACATGTCCCCTTTGCTTAACCGAGGAAGGGGACGGCGTCGAGAGGTCAGGTGCGGGCGATCGGGGCGAGGGTGGCGTTCGTGAGGTCGGTCAGGTTCTTCGGGGACAGCTCGACCTCCAGGCCGCGGCGGCCCGCCGAGACGCAGATGGTGTCGAAGGCGGTTGCCGAGGCGTCCAGGACCGTGCGGAGCTTCTTGCGCTGGCCCAACGGGGAGATACCGCCCCGGACATAGCCCGTCGTGCGCTCCGCCAGGGCCGGGTCCGCCATCGTCGCCTTCTTGCCGCCCACCGCCGTCGCCAAGGCCTTGAGGTCCAGCGAGCCGGACACCGGGACGATGCCGACGACCAGTGAACCGTCGACGTCCGCGACCAACGTCTTGAAGACCCGCTCCGGGGAGACACCCATCGCCTCGGCTGCCTCCTCGCCGTAGGAGGGGTGCGCGGGGTCGTGGTCGTAGGCGTGGACCGTGAAGTCCGCGCCCGCCGCCGTCAACGCCACCGTCGCCGGTGTGCCGCCCGGCTGTTGCTGCTTCTTCGACTTCTTCGCCATCCGGCCTGTTCCAGGTTCAGTTGAGGTTCGTCGCGCCGCGCGTCAGGTCCGACGCCGGCAATGACGGCAGGTTACGGATGATGGCCGTCTCGGAGCGAAGGAGTTTCAGTTCGTCGCGCAGCCGGGACGCGGTGTCCGGCGCCTGGAGCAGACGCTGCTTCGTCGGGGTGTCCAGCATCATCGCGGCGGCCACGAGATACGAGACCACGGCCGGCTCGTCCGGCAGCTCCCCGTTCGTCGTCAGCGACCGCTCCCGGGCGCCCGCCAGCCGCTTCTGGTACTGCCGGAACGCCCGCAGCACCCCCTCGGCCAGCGCCCCCGCCTCGTCGCCGCGCTCCTCCGTCAGTTCCTCCAGCTCGGCCGTCAGGAAGGGACCGGACGTGTCGACCGACAGCAGCCGCACCCGGGTCGTCCCCGTCGCCAGTACCTCGAACGTGCCGTCGGGCCGCTCCCGGATGGTCGCCGCGTCGGCCACACAGCCCACGCCGTGGAACGCCTTGACGGGGTCGGCGCCGAAGCCGGCGGCGGGCCCGCGCTCGGGCAGGGCCGTCGGGTCCGGCATGCCGGGCGCGCTGGCGGCCACCTCGTGGCCGTCGCGGATCGCCACGACGCCGAAACGGCGCGGTTCGTCCTCGGGGGACTTGAGCAGTTCGCGCATCATGGCGCGATAACGCTCCTCGAAGACGTTCAACGGGAGCACGAGTCCCGGGAACAGCACCGAGTTCAGGGGGAAGAGCGGAAGCCGGACGGTGGTCACGGCGCAAAAGCCTAGTGGTCGCGGGAGAACGCGCGTGCGCACCGACCACCTGGTGGGCAGCTGCCGCACGTCCTTCATCCCCCTTCACCCCCGTCGCAGCAGCCGCGTCGCCCCCGCCGCCACCGTCGTCGCAAGGATCCAGCCGACCACGATCATCGCCGCGGCCAGCCACTGCCAGCCGCCGCCCAGCCGCCAGAAACCCACCTGACCGAGGTCGATGACCGGCAGGAGCAGGTCGAGCGCGAAGAGGGCCGGGTTCCACGGCGGATGCTCACCGGACTTGATCGGCGGATGGTCGGCGTGCGTGAAGGCCACCGAGCTCGCCGCCCACAGCAGCGCCATCCAGACCGCCGCCCGGCCGGGCCGGTAGCCGTAGGCCACGGTCCAGTCCTGCGCATACCCCCACAGCTTGGCCGCCGCCGGCAGCGTCTCGCGCCGCCGGCGCTGCTTGGCCAGCAGCACCTCGCGGGCGTCCTCGTCCTCGCCCCCGGCCCGCAGCACGGTGGCCAGCCGCTCGTACGGCTCCGGGTTGTACTCGGCGGTCGCGGCGGCCACCCACTCCAGCCGCTCGGCGAGCGGGAACGGGCCGCGCGGCACGAGGTTCTCGTAGGCGAAGCCGCCCATGTGCAGCCGCCCGGGGCCCGGCCAGCTGTCCCTCCGGTCCATCAGGTTGACGATCTTCGCCCCCGAGAGCACGACACGCCCGCGCGCCGGCCGCTCGCCGAGGAAGCGCAACTCCGGTGTCTGCACCCGCCGCAGCGACAGCTCCTGCTCGTCGGTGAAGGTGAACCGGGCCCGCTCGAAGTCGACGGAGTCCCCGAACCGCCCGTCGTCCAGCCGCACCCCGCCCTCGCACTCGACCCGCTGGACCCGCGTCCCGCGCGCGGGTGTGCCCCCGCTCAGCAGCACGCTGCCGACACCGGCGGGCGTGAGATACAGCGTCCGCCCCACGGTCAGCTGAGGCGCGTTCAACGCGAACCGGGTGTACGGGTTGGCCAGCCGGGCGCCCCGCAGACTCAGCGACACGCCGACGTTGGCCCCGCGCAGCCGCAGCTCGCCGTGCGATTCGAGCAGCTCGGCCTGGAGGTCCTGGCCGATGGTCATGCCGTCCCCGGAGATGGAGCGCCCGCTGCGGTCCCGGTAGACGATGGCCTGGTTGATCAGCAGATCCGTGCCGATCTGCGCGTCGGTCAGCCGTACCCCGTTGTGGAAGCGGCAGCGCGGCAGATGCAGATCGCCCTCCGTGTGCACCCGGGCCGCCTCCAGCCGCGGCACCGAGCAGTCCACCAGCCGTACGGTGGTGAAGTGGGCCTCCGGCAGCAGGACCTCCCGCTCGAAACGGCAGCCGCGCAGCTCGACGTAGGGCGTGACCGTGCCGCCGGCGAGGTCCAGGGTGCCGCTGATCTGCACGCCGGTGAGCTTCAGCGACGACACGCGGCCCGCGAGGGCGGGCGGGCCGTCCAGCAGCAGCCAGCACACGATCCGCGCCCGCACCGTCCGCTCCGGTCCCCACGGGCGCCCGCCGTGCGGATCGTCGACGATCGGGTCGCCGCTGCTCAGGTCGTACACGCTGCCGTTGCGGAAGGCCTGCCACATGCCGGCCTCGGCGGCGGTCAGATCGTCAGGCAGCTCCCCGGCGCGGAGGCCGGCCCCCTCGGTCACGGTGGTTCCTTCCTCCTGTTACTCATAGGTTTCGTACAACCGTTCATGCCCGCTGAGTGACGCCCCGAACACCAACGGTGAAGAGGATCTTCCGTGTCGTGTATCAGCCATTGATACACGCGAACGACGCCCGACTCCGGTCTGCGAGAATTGAGCCCGTGATCTCCCGAATCGATCTGCGCGGCGACGCCCTCCCGGAGGGTCCCGCCCTGCGCGACCTGCTGCCCCGAGCCGACTTCGACGTTGCGGCCGCCCTCGAGAAGGTGCGTCCGATCTGCGAGGCCGTGCATCATCGGGGCGACGCGGCGCTGATCGACTTCGCCGAGAAGTTCGACGGGGTGCGTCTGGATTCCGTACGGGTCCCGGCCGAGGCACTCGACAAGGCACTCGAAGAGCTCGACCCGGCCGTGCGCGCCGCCCTGGAGGAGTCCATCCGGCGCGCCCGTCTCGTCCACCGCGAGCAGCGCCGTACAACGCACACGACCCAGGTCGTGCCCGGTGGCTCGGTCACCGAGAAGTGGGTGCCGGTCGAGCGGGTCGGGCTCTACGCGCCCGGCGGCCGGTCGGTCTACCCGTCCTCCGTGATCATGAACGTCGTGCCCGCGCAGGAGGCCGGCGTCGGGTCGATCGCGCTCGCTTCCCCGGCGCAGGCCGAGTTCGGGGGCCTGCCGCACCCGACGATCCTCGCCGCCTGCGCGTTGCTCGGCGTCGACGAGGTGTACGCGGCCGGTGGCGCCACGGCCGTCGCGATGTTCGCGTACGGCACCGAGTCCTGCCCGCCCGCCAACATGGTCACCGGCCCCGGCAACATCTGGGTCGCCGCCGCCAAGCGCTACTTCACCGGCAAGATCGGCATCGACGCCGAGGCGGGCCCGACCGAGATCGCGGTCCTGGCCGACGCCACCGCCGACCCGGCGCATGTCGCCTCCGACCTGATCAGCCAGGCCGAGCACGACCCGCTGGCCGCGGCCGTCCTGGTGACCGACTCCGTGGAGCTGGCCGACGCGGTGGAGAAGGAGCTGGAGCCGCAGGTCGCGGCAACAAAGCACATCGAGGACCGGATCGTCCCGGCGCTGAAGGGGCGGCAGTCCGCGATCGTGCTCGTCGACGGCGTCGACGAGGGGCTGCGGGTGGTGGACGCGTACGGTGCCGAGCACCTGGAGATCCAGACGGCCGAGGCTGCCGCGGTCGCGGACCGGGTGAAGAACGCCGGCGCCATCTTCATCGGCCCCTGGGCGCCGGTCTCGCTCGGCGACTACGCCGCCGGGTCCAACCACGTCCTGCCCACCGGTGGTTGCGCCTGCCACTCCTCGGGCCTGTCGGTCCAGTCCTTCCTGCGCGGCATCCACATCGTCGACTACACGCGGGACGCGCTGGCCGACGTGGCGCGGCACGTGGTGACGCTGGCGGAGGCGGAGGACCTGCCGGCGCACGGTGCGGCGATCAAGGCGAGGTTCGGCTGGAAGGTACCCGAGGACAAGTGACTGGCATCGACGATCTCCCCGTACGGGACGAGTTGCGCGGCAAGTCCCCTTATGGCGCGCCCCAGTTGGACGTCCCCGTACGGCTGAACACCAACGAGAACCCGTACCCCCTGCCCGAGCCCCTGGTCGAACGGATCGCCGAGCGCGTCCGCGAGGCGGCCCGGAACCTCAACCGCTACCCGGACCGGGACGCGGTCGAACTGCGTACCCAGCTGGCCAGGTACCTGACCGACACGTCCGGTCACGAGGTCGGCCCGGCGAACGTCTGGGCGGCCAACGGCTCCAACGAGGTCATCCAGCAGCTGCTGCAGACCTTCGGCGGACCTGGCCGTACGGCGATCGGCTTCGAGCCGTCGTACTCGATGCACGCGCTCATCGCGCGCGGCACCGGGACGGGCTGGATCTCGGGTCCCCGCGACGACGACTTCACGATCGATGTCGCCGCCGCCGAGAAGGCGATCGCCGAGAACCGGCCGGACGTCGTCTTCATCACCACCCCCAACAACCCCACGGGCAACGCGGTTCCGCCCGAGACGGTCCTCGCGCTGTACGAGGCCGCGCAGGCGGCGAAGCCGTCAATGGTCGTCGTAGACGAGGCGTACATCGAGTTCAGCCACGGCGACTCGCTGCTGCCGCTGCTCGAAGGCCGGCCGTATCTCGTCGTGTCGCGGACGATGTCGAAGGCGTTCGGCGCGGCCGGACTCCGCCTCGGCTACCTCGCCGCGCACCCGGCCGTCGTCGACGCCGTCCAGCTCGTACGGCTGCCCTACCACCTCTCGGCGATCACCCAGGCGACCGCGCTCGCGGCCCTGGAGCACACCGACACACTGCTGAAGTACGTCGAGCAGCTGAAGGCCGAGCGGGACCGGCTGGTGAGCGAGTTGCGGGCGGCCGGCTACGAAGTCGTCGAGTCCGATGCGAACTTCGTGCAGTTCGGCCGGTTCGAGGACTCTCACACGGCCTGGCAGCGGATCCTCGACCAGGGCGTCCTGGTCCGCGACAACGGCATCGCGGGGTGGCTGCGGGTCAGCGCCGGAACCCCACAGGAGAACGACGCGTTCCTCGACGCGGTCCGTGAACTCAAGAAGGAGCAGAGCTGATGAGCCGCGTAGGACGCGTGGAGCGCGTCACCAAGGAGACGTCGGTGGTCGTCGAGATCGATCTCGACGGCAGCGGCAAGGTCGATGTGTCGACCGGCGTCGGCTTCTACGACCACATGCTCGACCAGCTCGGCCGGCACGGTCTGTTCGACCTGACCGTGAAGACCGAGGGCGACCTGCACATCGACTCGCACCACACCATCGAGGACACCGCCCTCGCGCTGGGCGCCGCCTTCAAGCAGGCGCTCGGCGACAAGGTGGGGATTTATCGATTCGGGAACTGCACAGTGCCCCTTGACGAGTCCCTCGCCCAGGTCACCGTCGACCTGTCCGGCCGCCCCTACCTCGTGCACACCGAGCCCGAGAAGATGGCGCCGATGATCGGCGAGTACGACACCACGATGACCCGGCACATCCTGGAGTCCTTCGTCGCCCAGGCCCAGATCGCGCTGCACGTGCACGTGCCGTACGGGCGCAACGCGCACCACATCGTGGAGTGCCAGTTCAAGGCGCTGGCCCGGGCGCTGCGGTACGCCAGCGAGCGGGACCCGCGCGCGGCCGGCATCCTCCCCTCGACGAAGGGCGCGCTGTGAACGGCACCTCCACGGTTCTGCTCGTCGTCGGTCTTTTCCTTCTCGGCGGCATCTACTCCTTCGCCAAGCAGGAGATGCCGAAGAGCCTCATCGTGCTGCTCTCGATCGGCGCCGGGATGTGTCTCGTCGCCGGTGTCCTGAGGCTGGAGGTGTGGAATTGAGTGCGCCCAAGCAGGTCGTGGTCTTCGACTACGGCTTCGGCAATGTGAGGTCGGCCGAGCGTGCCCTCGCGCGCGTGGGCGCCGACGTCGAGATCACCCGTGACTACGACAAGGCCATGAACGCCGACGGGCTCCTCGTGCCCGGCGTCGGGGCCTTCGCCGCCTGCATGAAGGGGCTGACCGAGGCCCGCGGCGACTGGATCGTCGACCGTCGCCTGGCCGGCGGCCGTCCCGTCATGGGCATCTGCGTCGGCATGCAGATCCTGTTCGCGCGCGGCATCGAGCACGGCGTCGAGACCGGCGGCCTCGACGAGTGGCCCGGCTCGGTCGAGCCGCTGCAGGCCGACATCGTGCCCCACATGGGCTGGAACACCGTGGACGTGGCGCCCGGCTCCGAGCTGTTCGCCGGTCTGGACGCGGACGCGCGCTTCTACTTCGTGCACTCGTACGCCGTCCACGACTGGAACCTCGAGGTCCACAACCCGACGCTGACGGCCCCCAAGGTGACCTGGTCGACGCACGGCAAGCCCTTCGTGGCCGCCGTGGAGAACGGCGCCCTGTGGGCGACGCAGTTCCACCCCGAGAAGTCCGGCGACGCCGGAGCCCAGCTCCTCACCAACTGGATCGGAACACTGTGAGCAAGCTCGAACTCCTCCCCGCCGTCGACGTCCGCGACGGCCAGGCCGTCCGCCTCGTGCATGGAGAGTCCGGGACCGAGACGTCGTACGGCTCCCCCCTGGAGGCGGCCCTCGCCTGGCAGCGGGCGGGCGCCGAGTGGCTGCACCTGGTCGACCTGGACGCCGCGTTCGGCACCGGCGACAACCGCGCGCTGATCGCCGAGGTGACCAAGGCGATGGACATCAAGGTCGAGCTGTCCGGCGGCATCCGGGACGACGCCTCGCTGGCGGCGGCCCTGGCCACCGGCTGCACCCGGGTGAATCTGGGGACGGCCGCCCTGGAGACGCCGGAGTGGGTCGCGAAGGTCATCGCCGAGCACGGCGACAAGATCGCGGTGGGTCTGGACGTACGGGGCACCACGCTCCGCGGGCGCGGCTGGACCCGCGACGGCGGCGACCTCTACGAGACGCTGGAGCGCCTCAACAAGGAGGGCTGCGCGCGGTACGTGGTCACCGACATCGCGAAGGACGGCACGCTGCAGGGCCCCAACCTGGAGCTGCTGAAGAACGTCTGCGCGGCGACCGACCGCCCGGTCGTGGCCTCCGGCGGCGTGTCCTCGCTGGACGACCTGCGGGCCATCGCCGAGCTCGTCCCGCTGGGCGTGGAGGGCTCGATCGTAGGGAAGGCCCTGTACGCGAAGGCGTTCACCTTGGAAGAGGCCTTGGAGGCGGTAGCCCAGTGAGCGACCTACGGCGTGTCACGACCGGTGCGCCCTGGGAGGAGACCTTCGGCTACTCCCGCGCGGTGGAGCTGCCGAACGGCTTGGTGCTGGTGTCCGGTTGCACGTCCATAGTGGACGGTGAGATCGCCGGCGGCGGTCCGTACGAGCAGACGGTCAACGCCTTCGAGGTCGCGTTCGCGGCGCTGGCGGAGCTGGGTCTCGGCCGGGACGACGTCGTACGCACGCGTATGTACATCACCCACGCCCGGGACGTGGACGACATCGGACGTGCTCACAAGGAGCTGTTCGACTCCGTCCGGCCCGCCGCATCCATGATCATCGTCTCCGGCTTCGTGGACCCCAGCCTGGTCGTCGAGGTCGAGGTGGAGGCGTTCCGAGGAGCATCCGCATGACCCTGGCCGTACGAGTCATCCCCTGCCTGGACGTGGACAACGGCCGGGTCGTCAAGGGCGTCAACTTCCAGAACCTGCGCGACGCGGGCGACCCCGTCGAGATGGCCAAGGTGTACGACGCCGAGGGCGCCGACGAACTGACCTTCCTGGACATCACCGCGTCCTCCGGCAACCGCGAGACGACGTACGACGTGGTGCGCCGCACCGCCGAGCAGGTGTTCATCCCGCTCACGGTCGGCGGCGGCGTCCGCACGGCCGAGGACGTGGACAAGCTGCTGCGGGCGGGCGCGGACAAGGTGGGCGTCAACACGGCGGCCATCGCCCGTCCCGACCTGATCCGCGAGATCGCGGAGCGGTTCGGCCGGCAGGTGCTGGTCCTGTCGGTGGACGCGCGCCGCACTCCCGAAGGCACCTTCGAGGTCACGACCCACGGCGGCCGCAAGGGCACCGGCATCGACGCGATCGAGTGGGCGCACCGGGCCGCCGAGCTGGGCGCGGGCGAGATCCTGCTCAACTCGATGGACGCGGACGGCACGAAGGACGGCTACGACATCGAGATGATCGAGGCCGTCCGCAAGCACGTGACCGTCCCCCTCATCGCCTCCGGCGGCGCGGGCCGGCTCGCCCACTTCCCGCCGGCCATCGCCGCGGGCGCGGACGCGGTCCTCGCGGCATCGGTCTTCCACTTCGGCGACCTGCGGATCGGCGAGGTGAAGGAGACGTTGCGGGAGGCGGGACACCCCGTCCGCTAGCGGGAGCTGAGCCCCGGTCGGTTTCGGCCGGGGCTTTTTCATGCGGAGATGGGAAAGAGAAGTTGCGCAAAATATATTGTGCAACTTTTATTTCCCATCTAGCGTGAGTGGCATGACGGATCGGGAGAGGCGCATCAAGGACGTGGGCACCCTCAAGGCGCTCGCGCATCCGCTACGGGCCCAGCTGTACCGGTGCCTGATCATCGCGCGTTCGGCGACCGCGTCCCAGCTCGCCGACCAGGTCGACGAGGCCGTCTCGCTGGTCAGCTACCACCTGCGCAAACTCGCCGAACACGGGCTCATCGAGGAGTCCGAGGCGCAGGGCGCGGACGGTCGGGAGCGCTGGTGGCAGCCCGCTTCCGAAGGGGTGTCCATCCACGACGAGGACTTCAGGGACGCCCCGGAGAAGGCCGCCGCGCACACAGCGGCGAGCCGCCTCTTCTTCGAGCAGCGCGCCGACATGTACCGCCGCTACCTCGACGAACGGGCCCACTGGAGTGACGCGTGGACGACGGCGTCCGACTCCTCCGAGTGGCTGCTCAGGCTCACCCCCGACGAACTCTCGGCGATGTCCAAGGAGATGTACGCCCTGGTCCGCCGGTACGAGGAGCGCGGCCGGGCCGCCGTTGCCGCGGGCGACACCGAGGGCCGCGAGAACGTCGCGGTGCACACGTACGGCTTCCCTTTCCGCACCTGAGAGCCCGGTACCTGAGAGTCCGTATCCGAGAGGACGGTCCGCCGTGACCAGCACGCTCGTGCCCGGGGCCGGCCTGAAGGAGAGACCGGCCCACCGCGACCCCAACGTCCTGCGATGGCTGGGCGCGTACGTCTCGTCCGCGGTCGGCGACAACGTCTACTTCATCGCCCTGTCCTGGGCCGCCGTCCAGTCCGGCACCCCCGCCCAGGCCGGACTGGTCACCGCGGCCAGTGCGCTGCCGCGTGCCCTGCTGATGCTCGGCGGGGGAGTGGTGGCCGACCGCTATGGGCCGCGCCGTACCGTGCTCGTCAGCACCGCCGCGCGCGCCGCTCTCGTGCTGACCGCGGCCGTCCTGCTCCTCGCCACCAGCCCGGGGCTGTGGGTGCTGGGTGCGGTCGCCGTGCTCTTCGGTGTCGTCGACGCCGTGTTCCTGCCTGCCGCCGGCGCCCTGCCCGCACGGATCACCGGACGCGGCCAGCTCGCCCGCGTCCAGGGCATGCGCGGCCTCGCGACCCGGCTCGCGAACGTCCTCGGCGGACCGCTCGGCGGCCTCGGTGTCGCCGTCGGCGGTACGGCGGGCGCGTTCGGGCTGGCCGCGCTGCTCGTCGGGGTGTCCCTGCCGCTGCTGCTGGCGGTCCGGGTCGGCAGGCTGCCGCCGGACGACGCGTCGCCCCGGGGCGCGGTCCTGGCGGAGCTGCGGGACGGGCTGCGCCACATCCGGCGGGACGCGGTGCTGCGCCCGCTGGTGATCGCCGCGGCCCTCACCGACCTCGGCTTCGTCGGCCCGATGAACCTCGGCCTGACCCTCCTCGCGCAGGAGCGCGGCTGGGGCTCGTCCGGCATGGGCTGGGTACTGGCCGGCTTCGGGACCGGCGCGGGCGCGGCCTCGTTCCTGCTGACCTGGCGCGGCCGGGTGCCCAGGGCCGGAGCCGTGGCCGCGGTGACGAGCCTCCTCGGGGCCGTGGCGATCGGGGCGCTGGCGCAGGTGACGTCTGTGCCCGGGGCGGTCGGGGTGGCCCTGCTCATCGGCCTGTCGGCCGGTCTGTCCGGCGCCCTGTGCGGGGCGCTGGTCCAGGCGGCGGCGGGCCCGGCCTACGTCGGCCGGGTCACCGCCGCCTCCACGCTCGTCGGCTTCGGCGTCGCGCCGCTCACCTTCCCGGTGGTCGGCTGGGCGGCCGAGCTGTGGGGCACCGGACCGGTCTTCGTGGTGGGCGCCGTGGTCAGCGCCCTGGGTGGTGTCATCGCCCTCTGCGCGGGCTCCCTGCGCCGCGCAGAGCTCCCCAAGTGACCCTCAGATCCCCAGCTGCTTCGTCTCGTGCAGCTTGGTGATCGCGTCCTCCTCGCCCTCCAGCTCCACCTTGGCGGCGTTCTGCCGGCCGTACGCGAAGAGCAGCAGTTCCGACGGCTCGCCGGTCACCGTGACGACCGGGGTGCCGCGGTGGGCGACCGCTGTCTGGCCGTCGGGGCGGCGCAGGACGAGGCCGGTCGGGACGCCGCGGCCCATCAGGCGGGCGGAGCGCTCCAGGCGGGACCAGAGGGCGTCCTGGAAGACGGGGTCGAGCTCGCGGGGAGTCCAGTCGGGCTGGGCGCGGCGTACGTCCTCGGTGTGGACGTAGTACTCGATCGTGTTGGACATCTCGTCGAGCTGCTTGAGCGCGAACGGCGAGAAGCGCGGCGGGCCGGTACGGATCAGCTGGATCAGCTCCTCGTACGGCTTGGCGGTGAACTCCGCCATCACCCGCTCCAGGCGCGGCGCCAGCTGCTTGATGAGGATGCCGCCGGCGGCATCGGGGCGACGCTCGCGCACCACCACGTGCGCGGCGAGATCACGGGTCCGCCAGCCCTCGCAGAGGGTGGGGGCGTCGGGGCCCTCGGCCTCCAGGAGGTCGGCCAGGAGAAGTCGTTCACGCTTGGCGAAAGTCGACATGCAGTCAGCGTACGACCACGCACCGGGTCCGCCCAATGGACAGCACCTGTACGGTCCGGGTACTGGACACTCCATCAGCACTGTCAGTGCCGCGCGGCACAATGGTCGGCATGACCAGCACGCCCCGGCAGTCCAGCCGCCTCGACCCGGAGATCGCCGCGCGGCTCAAGCGCAGCGCCGACGGACTCCTGCCCGCCATCGCCCAGCAGTACGACACCGGTGAGGTGCTGATGCTCGGCTGGATGGACGACGAGGCGCTGCATCGGACGCTCACCACCGGCCGCTGCACCTACTGGTCGCGCAGCCGCCAGGAGTACTGGGTCAAGGGCGACACCTCCGGCCACTTCCAGCACGTCAAGTCCGTCGCCCTCGACTGCGACGCCGACACCGTGCTGGTCAGGGTCGACCAGGTCGGCGCCGCCTGCCACACCGGCGCCCGCACCTGCTTCGACGCCGACGTCCTGCTCAAGGACGGCGCCGACTCCGGCCCGTCCGCCCCGCATCAGTAAGGTCAGCCGCCATGGACCTCGAGACGTTCCGCAAGCTGGCCACCGACCGGCGAGTCATCCCCGTCACCCGCAAGCTCCTCGCGGACGGCGACACCCCGGTCGCGCTCTACCGCAAGCTCGCCGCCGAGCGCCCCGGCACCTTCCTGCTGGAGTCCGCGGAGAACGGCCGCTCCTGGTCCCGCTACTCCTTCGTCGGCGTGCGTTCCGCGGCGACGCTCACCGAGCGGGACGGCCAGGCCCACTGGCTCGGCACCCCACCCGTCGGCGTCCCCACGGCCGGCGACCCCCTCGCCGCCCTGCGCGCCACCATCGAGGCCCTGCACACCCCGCACCAGGAGGGCATGCCGCCCTTCACCGGCGGCATGGTCGGCTACCTCGGCTACGACATCGTGCGCCGCCTGGAGAAGATCGGCCCCGGCGAGCGGGACGACCTCAAGCTGCCCGAGCTGACCATGCTCCTCACCAGCGACCTCGCCGTCATGGACCACTGGGAGGGCTCCGTCCTGCTGATCGCCAACGCGATCAACCACAACGACCTCGACACCGGCGTCGACGAGGCCCACGCCGACGCGGTCGCCCGCCTCGACGCCATGGAGGCCGACCTCACGCGCGCGGTCGCCCAGCCGCCCGCCGTGCTCCCGCCCTCCGAACTCCCCGAGTACACGGCACTCTGGGGCGGCCCCGACTTCCAGGACGCCGTCGAGGACATCAAGGAGCGCATCCGGGCCGGCGAGGCCTTCCAGGTGGTTCCCTCCCAGCGCTTCGAAACGCCGTGCACGGCAAGCGCGTTGGACGTCTACCGGGTACTGCGGGCGACCAACCCCTCCCCGTACATGTACCTGTTCCGCTTCGAGGGCTTCGACGTCGTCGGCTCGTCCCCCGAAGCGCTCGTCAAGGTCGAGGACGGGCGGGCCATGGTCCACCCCATCGCCGGCACCCGGTGGCGCGGTGCCACCCCGCAGGAGGACCAGGCCCTCGCCGACGAGCTGCTCGCCGACCCCAAGGAGCGCGCCGAGCACCTGATGCTCGTCGACCTCGGGCGCAACGACCTCGGGCGGGTCTGCGAACCCGGCTCGGTCGAGGTCGTGGACTTCATGTCCATCGAGCGCTACTCGCACGTGATGCACATCGTCTCGACGGTCACCGGCCGGGTCGCCGCGGGCCGCACCGCCTTCGACGTCCTCACCGCCTGCTTCCCGGCCGGCACCCTCTCCGGCGCCCCCAAGCCCCGCGCGATGCAGATCATCGACGAACTCGAGCCGTCCCGGCGGGGGTTGTACGGCGGCTGCGTCGGCTACCTCGACTTCGCCGGCGACTCCGACACCGCCATCGCCATCCGTACGGCACTCCTGCGCGACGGCACCGCCTACGTCCAGGCCGGCGCGGGCATCGTCGCCGACTCCGACCCGGTCGCCGAGGACACCGAGTGCCGCAACAAGGCGGCGGCGGTGCTGCGCGCGGTGCACACGGCGAACCGGCTCGGAAAGTAGGACGGGTCTCACGTGAACCCCGGGTGACGGTTCGCCCGGGGTTCGCGCGATAGTGGAGTACGTGACTGCTGTTCCTCACCCCCGTTCCGAAGCCGCAGGACCCGCCCGGGCGGGCCGCCTCAGCCTCGCCGTCGCCCTGCTGGCCGGCGCGCTCGGCGCGGCCGTGGCGCTGCTGGCCACCCGCCAGCAGTGGTCGGAGGGCACCGCGACCGTGGCCGGCGGCTCCTTCCCGCTGACCGCGAAAGGCAGCGACGTCACGGGCGTGCCCGCGGCCCTCGCCATAGTGGGCCTCGCCGCGCTCGTCGCCGTCTTCGCCGTCCGCAAGTCCGGGCGGCTGCTGGTCTCGGCGCTACTCGCGCTGTCCGGCGCCGGGATCGTCGTGGCGGCCGTGTTCGGCGCGTCCGACAGCTCGGCGCTCGACGAGAAGGCCGCGGAAACCACCGGGGACACCGCCGCGGGGGTCGACGCGCTCACCCACACCGCCTGGCCGTACGTGGCGGCGGTCGGCGGTGTCCTGATTCTGCTCGCCGGACTGCTCGCCCTGCGCTATGGGCGGCTGTGGCCTGCGATGTCCGGTCGGTACGAGCGGTCCGGGGCGCCTCGGCCGCGTCGTAAGGCGCCCGTCGTCGACCCGGATCGTCCCGAGGACCTGTGGAAGGCGCTGGACCGCGGCGAGGATCCCACCGGAGCGTGAAGCTCGGCTGTCGGTGCCGCTATGGGGCGTCGGTCGTCTGCGCGCCGTCGTGGCTGGTCGCGCCCACGCGGCGGAGCCGCATATTGACACAGCCCCGCACCCCTTCGGGGGCGCTGTGCGTACCCCTGATCACTGCACGCGGGGCCGTGCGGGACAATGATGGCGAGCGTTCGGCTCACACAGGCACACAGCAACGGCACACAGCAACGAGGAGCAAGCAATGGCGGGCAGCAGCCACGGTCACACCCCGGCCGCCTGGACCGGTGTCACTATCGCGTTCATCGGTTTCTGCATCTCGGGCGCCTTCATGGTGCTGGCCAGCCCCGTGGGCTTCTGGGCCGGTCTGGGAGTCACGGTCCTCGGTGGCGTCGTCGGCTGGATCATGAAGGGCATGGGCCTGGGCCAGTCGAAGGACCAGCACGCGGCGTACCAGACGCTCTCGGAGAAGCACCGGCCGGCCGGTATCAGCGGCTGAAGTCCCGTACAGCGCAAGCACCGTGTGAGGGGCGGACCGGTATGACGCCGGGGCCGCCCCTCACGCCTGCGCGAGGCACAATGCAAGACGTGAACCTCGACAGCCGGAAGGCCACACCGCCCGCCGGAACCGGACCCGGAGCCGTGCTCGGGCGGCTGGCCGTGCCCGCGGGACTGCTCGCGGCCGTCGCCGGGGCCTTCGCCTACGTCGGGACAGTGGACCCGAACGAGCCCGGCCACTACCCCGCCTGCCCGCTCCTGCAGTACACCGGCATCTACTGCCCCGGCTGCGGCGGCCTGCGCAGTGCGCACGCCGTCGTCCACGGGGACTTCCTGGGGGCGCTGCAGGACAACGCGG
This sequence comes from Streptomyces sp. NBC_00457, assembly GCF_036014015.1. NCBI lineage: Bacteria > Bacillati > Actinomycetota > Actinomycetes > Kitasatosporales > Streptomycetaceae > Streptomyces > Streptomyces sp. NBC_00457. Next base: position 7,952,526 of record NZ_CP107905.1, read on the forward strand.
TCGCGGTCGTCGGCTACGCGCTCTTCGCCGTCGTATGGACCGTCTGGGTGGTCCGCGCGGCACGGGGCCGACCCTTCCATATCGAACTCGGGTCCGCACACCTGTGGACCGTCGGGGCATTGCTGCTGGTCTTCACGGTTGTCCGGAACCTGCCGTTCGGTGGCTGGCTCCACCCTTGATCAACTGGTGAATGTCCAGGTAGTGGGACCGGCGTCAACCGGATGCGAGGCCTACGCCCTCCTGCGGATACCATCGCAGTGACCATAGGTTTTGAACCGCTTTCACAGTCAACCGTCTGGAAGGGGGCCGCTCGCGTGAGTGTGCTCGACGAGATCATCGACGGAGTCCGTGCCGACCTCGCGGAGCGGCAGGCGCGCGTCAGCCTCGACGAGCTCAAGGAGCGCGCGGCGAAGGCCCCCGCGGCCAAGGACGGTCTGGCCGCCCTGCGCGGGGACGGCGTCAAGGTCATCTGCGAGGTCAAGCGCTCCAGCCCCTCCAAGGGCGCGCTGGCCGCCATCGCCGACCCGGCCGGACTCGCCGCGGACTACGAGGCGGGCGGCGCCGCCGTCATCTCCGTCCTCACCGAAGAGCGCCGCTTCGGCGGCTCGCTGGCCGACCTGGAGGCCGTCCGCGCCCGCGTGGACATCCCGGTCCTGCGCAAGGACTTCATCGTCACGTCGTACCAGCTGTGGGAGGCCCGGGCCTACGGCGCCGACCTCGTCCTGCTGATCGTCGCCGCCCTCGACCAGCCCGCCCTGGAGTCCCTCGTCGAGCGCGCCGAGTCCATCGGGCTCACCCCGATCGTCGAGGTCCACGACGAGGACGAGGTCGACCGCGCCGTCGACGCCGGCGCCAAGATCATCGGCGTCAACGCCCGCGACCTCAAGACCCTCGAGGTCGACCGCGGCACCTTCGAGCGGGTCGCCCCCGAGATCCCCGAAGGCATCGTCAAGATCGCCGAATCCGGCGTCCGCGGCCCCCACGACCTCATCGCCTACGCCAACGCCGGCGCCGACGCCGTCCTCGTCGGCGAGTCCCTCGTCACCGGCAAGGACCCGAAGACAGCAGTGGCCGACCTGGTGGCAGCGGGCGCCCACCCCGCACTCCGCCACGGCCGCGGCTGATCACCCGGTAGGGTTACCGCCGATGACTCTCTCGCTGACCGTGACAACCGTGGACCGGCACGCCCGCCTCGCACGCGGCTGCCGCCCCCGGGGTTGCCGCGCGCCGGCACGCAGGGTGCACGGCCGCAGGGTGCGTTACGTCATCGGAGACGAACCCGGGCAGGTGAACGGCCGCCGATGGCAGCGCCCCGTGAGGGGCGCGGGGAACTGCGCGACCAGCCACAACGGTCCCGCAGCCAACTGATCACCTCCGCCCCCACGGCGATTAGTGTCTTTTCCACGCACTCACCGTGAGGTATCCGCATGCCCAGCGACTTCTTCATCCCCGACCCCCAGGGTCAACTCCCCAGCCCCGAAGGCTACTTCGGCGCATTCGGCGGCAAGTTCATCCCGGAGGCCCTCGTGGCCGCCGTGGACGAGGTAGCCGTCGAGTACGACAAGGCCAAGCACGACCCCGAGTTCGCCCGAGAACTCGACGACCTCTTGGTCAACTACACCGGCCGCCCCAGCGCCCTCACCGAAGTCCCCCGCTTCGCCGAGCACGCCGGAGGCCCCCGCATCTTCCTCAAGCGGGAAGACCTGAACCACACCGGCTCGCACAAGATCAACAACGTGCTCGGCCAGGCCCTGCTCACCAAGCGCATGGGCAAGACCCGAGTGATCGCCGAGACCGGAGCCGGCCAGCACGGCGTCGCGACCGCCACCGCCTGCGCGCTGTTCGGCCTCGAGTGCACCATCTACATGGGCGAGATCGACACCCGGCGCCAGGCCCTCAACGTGGCCCGCATGCGCATGCTCGGCGCCGAGGTCATCGCCGTGAAGTCGGGATCTCGCACCCTCAAGGACGCCATCAACGAGGCGTTCCGCGACTGGGTGGCGAACGTCGACCACACCCACTACCTCTTCGGCACGGTCGCCGGCCCGCACCCCTTCCCCGCCATGGTCCGCGACTTCCACCGTGTGATCGGCGTCGAGACCCGCCGCCAGCTGCTGGAGCGCGCGGGCCGTCTCCCCGACGCCGCCATCGCCTGCGTCGGCGGCGGCTCCAACGCCATCGGTCTCTTCCACGCCTTCATCCCCGACCCGGAGGTACGCCTCATCGGCTGCGAGCCCGCGGGCCACGGCGTCGAGACCGGTGAGCACGCGGCGACCCTGACCGCGGGTGAGCCCGGCATCCTCCACGGTTCCCGGAGCTACGTCCTCCAGGACGAGGAGGGCCAGATCACGGAGCCGTACTCGATCTCGGCCGGTCTGGACTACCCGGGCATCGGACCCGAGCACTCCTACCTCAAGGACACCGGTCGCGCCGAGTACCGCGCGGTCACCGACGACGCCGCCATGCAGGCCCTGCGCCTGCTCTCGCGGACCGAGGGCATCATCCCGGCGATCGAGAGCGCGCACGCGCTCGCAGGCGCGCTCGAAGTCGGCCGGGAGCTGGGCAAGGACGGGCTGATCGTGGTCAACCTGTCGGGCCGCGGTGACAAGGACATGGACACCGCAGCCCGCTACTTCGGGCTGTACGACACCGACGCCGAGGTCGCCGCCGACGCCGGCAGCGAGACCGCCGAGATCGAGGGGGACGCCAAGTGAGCGGCAACATCCAGCTGTTGACGGACACCCTCGCGGGCGCGAAGGCGGAGGGCCGGTCCGCCCTGATCGCCTACCTCCCGGCCGGCTTCCCGACCGTCGACGGCGGCATCGAGGCGATCAAGGCCGCCTTCGACGGCGGCGCCGACGTCGTCGAGGTCGGTCTGCCGCACAGCGACCCCGTCCTCGACGGCCCGGTCATCCAGACCGCCGACGACATCGCCCTGCGCGGCGGCGTCAAGATCGCCGACGTGATGCGCACGGTGCGCGAGACGTACGAGGCGACCGGCAAGCCGGTGCTCGTGATGACGTACTGGAATCCGATCGACCGCTACGGCGTCGAGCGCTTCACCGCCGAACTGGCCGAGGCGGGCGGGGCGGGCTGCATCCTGCCCGACCTGCCCGTGCAGGAGTCGGCGCTGTGGAGGGAGCACGCCGAGAAGCACGGCCTGGCGACCGTCTTCGTGGTCGCGCCCAGCAGCAAGGACGAGCGGCTCGCGCAGATCACCGCCGCGGGCAGCGGCTTCGTCTACGCCGCCTCGCTCATGGGCGTCACCGGTACCCGTGAGTCGGTCGGCGCCCAGGCCCACGACCTGGTCCAGCGCACCCGGGCCACCGGCACCGGCCTGCCCGTCTGCGTCGGCCTCGGCGTCTCCAACGCGGCCCAGGCCGCCGAGGTCGCCGGCTTCGCCGACGGCGTGATCGTCGGCTCGGCCTTCGTGAAGCGGATGCTGGACGCGGCGGACGACGCAGCCGGTGTCGAGGCGGTCCGCGGCCTCGCCGGTGAGCTGGCGAAGGGCGTGCGCGGGCAGGCGTAACAACCGGGATTTCATACAGGTCCCTCTTCCGGGTGGACCTGGGACCGGGGAGGCGCGGTGCGCCTCCCCGGTTCGTTCTGTGGGTGTGAGCGAGAAGAACCGTGAGGGAAAGCGCACCGCCCGTGAGCGGCTGGCGGTCGAGCGTGAGAAGCAGAATGCCGCGGACAAGCGCCGACGGGCCCTGATCGTGGGCGCGAGCGTCGTCTGCGTCCTGGGGCTCGCGGCGGTGATCGGCGTCGTCGCGGCCAACGCGGGCAAGGACGACAGCGAGAGCTCGGGCCCGCTCGTGGCGCCCTCGGGGGCGAACGGCGAGGACAATCTCGCCATCCCGGTCGGCAAGAACAGCGCCAAGTCGACGCTCACGGTGTGGGAGGACTTCCGCTGCCCGGCCTGCAAGTCCTTCGAGACGGTGTACCGCTCGGCCATCCATGAACTGACCGACTCCGGACAGCTCAGAGTCGAGTACCGCCTCGCGACGATCATCGACGGCAACATGCGCGGCACCGGCTCCCGCAACGCGGCCAACGCGGCGGCCTGTGCCCAGGACGCCGGAAAGTTCCCCGCGTACCACGACGTGCTGTTCGACAACCAGCCGCCCGAGACCGACGACGCCTTCGGCGAGAACAGCAAGCTCATCGAGCTGGCCGCCAAGGTCGACGGCCTCGACACTCCCGCCTTCCGGACCTGCGTGGAGAAGGGCACCTACAACAACTGGGTCGAGAAGTCCGCGGCCGCCTTCCAGGACGGCGGCTTCAGCGGCACGCCGACCGTGCTGCTCGACGGGAAGAACATCCTGCAGGACCAGTCGATGACGCCGGCGAAGCTGAAGCAGCTGGTGCAGGAGGCGAACAAGGCGTGAGCCGGGGTGCCCGCCCGTTACGCACCCGTTGCCGGGCCGCTTGCCGTGGGCGCGGCCCGGCAGGGTAGCGTCGACCTTGCCATGGAACTTGCCTACATTCCCAGCCCGTCGCGCGGGGTGATCCACCTCGGCCCCATTCCGCTGCGCGGCTATGCGTTCTGCATCATCATCGGCGTCTTCGTCGCCGTCTGGCTCGGCGGCAGGCGCTGGGTCGCCCGGGGCGGGCGGGCCGGCACGGTGGCCGACATCTCTGTCTGGGCCGTGCCCTTCGGCCTCGTCGGCGGTCGGCTCTACCACGTGATCACGGACTACCAGCTGTACTTCAGCGAAGGCCGCGACTGGGTGGACGCCTTCAAGATCTGGGAGGGCGGCCTCGGCATCTGGGGCGCGATCGCGTTCGGCGCGCTGGGTGCGTGGATCGGCTGCCGCCGTCGTGGCCTCCCGCTGCCCGCCTACGCCGACGCCGTCGCCCCCGGCATCGCTCTCGCGCAGGCCATCGGACGCTGGGGCAACTGGTTCAACCAGGAGCTGTACGGGCGGGAGACCGACCTGCCCTGGGCCCTGCACATCACGTCCACGGCGGACGGCCGGGTGCCCGGGTACTACCACCCGACGTTCCTGTACGAGTCGCTGTGGTGCATCGGCGTCGCGGTCCTCGTCATCTGGGCCGACCGCCGCTTCAAGCTCGGGCACGGGCGGGCCTTCGCGCTGTACGTCGCCTCGTACTGCGTCGGCCGGTTCTGGATCGAGTACATGCGGGTCGACGAGGCCCACCACATCCTGGGCCTCCGCCTCAACAACTGGACCGCCCTGCTCCTGTTCCTGCTCGCGGTGGCCTACATCGTGGTGTCGGCGAAGAAGCGGCCGGGGCGGGAAGAGATCATCGAGCCGGATCCGGAGGCGGTCGCGGATGCGGATGCGGATGCCTCCGGCGGTTCGGCCGACGGTGATGATGCCGCCGATGACGACGTGAAGGACAAGGCCGAGGCCGAGGCCGAATCCGAGTCGGGGTCCGCGAAGAAGACCTGAAGGTCGGTTGTACGTCGATGAGGGCGCCCGCGCGCTTGTGCGGGCGCCCTCGTTGTGTCCGGGGACGGGGTCAGCGGCGGCGTGCCAGGGACAGGGTTCGTTGCGCCGCCGCCACTACCGCCGCGTCGATGAACGTTCCGTTCGGGAGGGCCTGGGCGCCCAGCTCTCCTGTGGCTGCCTTGACGATCGTCTCCGCGTGTTCCAGTTCCTCCTCCGTGGGGAGGTAGGCGCGTTCGATGACGGGGAGTTGGCGGGGGTGGATGGCGGCGCGGCCCAGGAAGCCGAGGGTGCGGCCGTGGGCGCAGGACGCGGTCAGGCCGTCCAGGTCACGGGTGTCGGGGTGGACCGACTGGGGTGGTGGCGGGAGGCCGGCCGCGCGGGCGGCGACGATCACGCGGGAGCGGGACCAGTCCAGGCCCGCGTCGTGCCGAACACCCAGGTCGGCCCGGAGGTCCGCCTCGCCCAGGGCGATGCCGTGGAGTGCGGGGTGGGCGGACGCGATCGCGTAGGCGTGTTCGACGGCGAGGGCGGATTCCAGGAGGGCGTACAGGGGTGGGCCGGAGTGGAGTTCCGCGATGCGGACGACCTGTTCGGGGGTGGACACCTTCGGGAGGCGCAGGCCGGACAGGCCCGGGAGACGTGCCAGTGCGGTGAGGTCGGCCGCCGCGAACGGGCCGTCCAGGGCGTTGACGCGGACGTGGACCGGGACCGGCTGGGGGTCGGAGAGGAGTTCGGCCGCTGCCGCGCGGGCGTAGGCCTTACGGTCCGGGGCTACCGCGTCCTCCAGGTCGATCACGACCACGTCGGCGCCCGAGGCGAGCGCCTTGGTGATGACGTGTGGGCGGTCGCCGGGGACGTAGAGCCAGGTCAGGGGGAAGGTCACCGTACGGAGCCTTCCTTGCGCAAAGCCTCCAACTCGGTGGCCGTCAGGCCGAGTTCGGTGAGGACCTGCTCCGTGTCCGCGCCGTGCGGGCGGCCCGGCCAGCGGATCGCGCCGGGGGTGTCGGAGAGGCGGAAGAGGACGTTCTGCATGCGCAGGGGGCCCAGTTCCGGGTCGTCGACGGTGGTGATCGTGCCGAGGGCCTGGTACTGCGGGTCGGTCAGCACATCCCGTACGTCCTGGATCGGGGCCACCGCCGCCTCCGCCTTCTCGAAGGCCGCCAGCACCTCGGCGCGGGGGCGTTCGGCGATCCAGGTGCCGACCGCCTCGTCGAGGACGTCGGAGTGGCGGGCCCGGTCGGCGCCCGTCGCGAACCAGGGTTCGTCGATCAGGTCCGGGCGGCCGACGAGACGCAGCACGCGTTCCGCGACCGACTGGGCCGAGGTCGAGACGGCGACCCAGGTGCCGTCCGCGGTGCGGTAGGTGTTGCGCGGGGCGTTGTTGGCGGACCGGTTGCCGGTGCGTTCCTGCACGTAGCCGAGCTGGTCGTACCAGGTCGGGTGGGGGCCGAGCACCGTCAGGATCGGTTCGATGAGGGCCATGTCGACGACTTGACCGGCGCCGGTGCGGTCGCGGGCGGCGAGGGCGGTCATCACGGCGTACGACGTCGCCAGGCCCGCGATCGAGTCGGCGAGGCCGAACGGCGGGAGCGTCGGGGGCGCGTCGGGCTCGCCGGTGATCGCGGCGAAGCCGCTCATCGCCTCGGCGAGCGTGCCGAAGCCGGGGCGGTGGGCGTAGGGGCCGAACTGGCCGAAGCCGGTGACGCGGGTGAGGACCAGGCGGGGGTTGGCGGCCGACAGCTCCGGCCAGCCGAGGTCCCACTTCTCCAGGGTGCCGGGGCGGAAGTTCTCGATGACGACGTCGGCGGTGGCGGCGAGGCGCAGGAGGGTGGTGCGGCCGCCGGGCTTGGAGAGGTCCAGGGTGATCGTGCGCTTGTTGCGGCCGAGGAGTTTCCACCACAGGCCGACTCCGTCCTTCGCCGGGCCGTGGCCTCGGGCGGGGTCCGGTTTCGTCGGGTGCTCGACCTTGATGACCTCGGCACCGAAGTCACCGAGGAGAGTGGCGGCGAGGGGGCCGGCGAAGAGGGTGGCCAGGTCGAGGACGCGGAGGCCGGTCAGCGGGGGTGTGGGGTGGTGTGTGGGGTGGTGTGTGGCTCGGGGTGTGGTTCGGGGTGTGGCTTCGGGTGTGCTCATGAGGCGAACTGCGCTTCGATCTCCTGGCGGGTCGGCATCGACGCCGACGCTCCCGCTCGCTGTACGGACAGTGCGGCTGCCGCGGCGGCCCACGCCAGGGCCTGCCGCATGGGGCGCGTCTCGGTGAGGGCCACCGCGAGGGCGCCGACGAAGGTGTCGCCCGCGCCGGTCGAGTCCACGGCGGTGACGTTCGGGGCCGGGACGGTGAGGGGCTCCTGACCGCGGGCCGCGTACAGGCTGCCGGAGGCGCCGAGTGTGATGACCACTTCCGGTACCTGGTCGAGCAGGACGTACGCGGCGGCGTGGGGGTCGGGGATGCCGGTGAGCGTGGCCGCCTCGTGCTCGTTCGGGACCAACAGGTCGGTGGCGGCGAGGAGTTCGGGGGGCAGGGGCTGGGCCGGGGCGGGCGTGAGGATCGTACGGACACCATGGGCGCGTGCCGCTTCGGCGCCCGCGAGGACCGCGGTGAGCGGGATCTCCAGTTGGAGGAGCAGGGCGTCGACGGAGGCGATCAGGCCCTCGTCGCCGGGCGTGAGGTGGTCGAGGGTGCCGTTGGCTCCGGGGACCACGACGATCGCGTTGCTGCCGTCGTCGTCCACCACGATGTGGGCGGTGCCGGACGGGCCTTCCGTGGTGCGCAGGTGGTCGGTGTCCACGCCGGAGTGTTCGAGGGTGGAACGGAGGCGGGCGCCGAAGCCGTCGTTGCCGACCGCGCCGATCATCGAGACGGTGGCGCCCGCGCGGGCGGCGGCGATCGCCTGGTTGGCGCCCTTGCCGCCGGGGATCGTGCGGAATGCGCGGCCGGTGACTGTTTCGCCGCGTTGTGGAGCCTTCTCGACGTAGGCCACCAGGTCCATGTTCGTGCTGCCGAGTACGGCGATGTGGGTCATGGGCGAGGAGCCTCCAGGTGGGTGAGGGCTTGGGTGAGCGCTTGGGTGAGATGGGCGAGGGTGTCGAAGCCGGTGCCGTTGAAGTCGCCGACGGAGGTGGCCAGTCGGTTCTTGAGGGGGGTCGTCCAGCGGTCGGGGAGTGCGGTGGGGGAGCCGGCGAGGAGGGCGGCGATGCTGCCGGTCGTCGCGCCGTTGGAGTCGGTGTCCCAGCCGCCGGAGACGGCACGGCAGATGGAGGTGGTGAAGTCGCCGTTCGCGTGGGTGAGGGCGGCGGTGATCAGGGCGGTGTTGGGGATGGCGTGGACCCAGTGGTGGTCTGCGTAGGTCGTGTGGAGTTCGTCCACGACGGTGTCGAAGTCGGTGTGGTCTTCGGCCAGTTGGAGGGCGCGGTGGATGGCCTTCGTGAGGCGGGAGTTCGGGGGGATGACCGTGAGGCCTGTGCGTAGGCAGGTGTGGATGTCCTGCGTGCCGGTGGCGGCCGTGGCGATGACGGCCGCGGTGAACATCGCAGCGTAGACGCCGTTCGCTGTGTGGGTGAGGGTGGCGTCCCGGTGGGCCTGTTCCGCTGCGGCGGCTGGGTTGCCGGGGTTGGTCCAGCCGTGGACGTCGGCGCGGATCAGGGCGCCGATCCATTCGCGGAAGGGGTTGCGGTGGCGGGCCGTGTGTGGGGGGTGGATGCCGGTGAGGAGGTTGCGGTAGGCGATGCGTTCTGCGGTGAACGTGCGGCCGGCGGGGAGTTCGTCCAGCCAGAGGGTGGCTACGTCTTCGCTGGTGAAGGTTTTGCCGTGGCGTTGGAGCAGGAGGAGGTTGAGGAGGGGGTAGTTGAGGTCGTCGTCCTCTGGCATGCCGTCGATGTTTTCGGCGAGGGAGGTTGGTGCGGATCTGCGGTTCCAGGGGTACTTCGTGGCGAGGTCCGCGGGGAGGCCCTTGGCTGTGAACCAGGTGTTCAAGGGCCAGTTGTCTGTGGCCTTGGCTAGTTGGCGGATCGCGTGAAGGGGGAGCTTCTCCACCGGTTTGCCCAGGAGGCACCCTGCTGCTCGGCCGAGCCAGGCTGCTTCCAAGCGGGCCTGCGTGGGGGCTGGGGCGGGGTCGGTCGCGCAGCCCGGCGCTGGCGGGGTGCCGCCTGCGCCCAACCGTGCCGCCCCAGGCGGCACGCATGCCCGCAGCTTGGGCGGGACAGCTGCCTGCAGCTTGGGCGGGTCAGCTGCCCGCAGCTTGGCGGGTGGCCAGTTCGGGCACAGGGCTCTGATCTTCTCCAGTTCCGTCGGTTCCTGCTCCTCCAACGCGCTTGGCAGGTCCGTCAGTTCGTCCAGCAAGTCCTCTGCCAGTTGTCGCAGGTAGCGTGATGCCCGATCGGGAGATGCGCCGGACCGGAGTGGAGCCTCGTTCCCGCCCGCCGCTCGCCACCGCGCCGCGATTCTCGAAGGCTCGCGGCCGTCCAGGGTTGCTTGACGCAGTTCGTGGCCGACCAGGTCCTCCGGCTGGACCCACGTCAGTCGGAGCATGCCGGGACTCCCAGCTCGGTCAGTGCCTGTTCATGGGCTCGGCGTCGTCGTACGTCCCGTTCGAAGATCTCTCGCGTGACCTGGGTCAGAGTCGTCGCCGGTTCCCAGAGGTCCAGGCGGCTGGCTTCCGAGACGGTCTTGGACCAGGCCTCCGGGATCGGGGAACCCAGGGCGCCCGAGAGCGCGCCCGCCATCGTGGCGATGGAGTCGCAGTCGCGGCCGTAGTTCACCGAGCCGAGGACTGTGTGGCGGAAGTCGCCGTCGGCGACGACCAACATGCCCAGCGCTACGGGGAGTTCCTCGATCGCGTGCAGGCGGGACGGGCGGCGGGCGCCCAGGGACGGCTGCCGGTAGTCGGGGCCCACTGTGTCGTACGGTGCCACCACCTCCCGTAGCGGGCTCAGCGCCGACTCGAAGTCCGAATGGGCGGAGGCCACTTCGCAGACGTTCTCGATCGCGGTGCGCGTGCCGTCCTTCGCCAGGGACAGGCACGTCGTGACGACCGAGTCCGGTGTCGCGCCGGGCGTGCAGGCCGCGGCTACCGCTGCCGCGAAGACGCCCGCCGCCTCGCGGCCGTACGACGACTGGTGGGCGCCCGCGATGTCGAGGGCCTCGGTGTATGCGCCCTCGGGGTTGGCCGCGTTGACCAGGCCGACCGGGGCCATGTACATCGCCGCGCCGCAGTTGACGACGTTGCCGACGCCGGCCTCTCGCGGGTCGACATGGCCGTAGTGCAACCTCGCGACCAGCCACTTCTCCGCCAGGAAGACCCGGTGCAGCGGCAGGGTCTCCGTCTCCAGCTCCGGGATCCAGCGCGGGTTCGTCATCAGGTCCGGCACCAGGTGCTCGGCGATCGCGTAGGCGTCCAGGTGGTCGCGGATCTGGGCGTACACCCGTACCAGGGCATGGGTCAGCAAGGTGTCGTCGGTGATGTGGCCGTCGCCCTTGTGGTACGGGGCGATGGGGCGGGCGGTGCGCCAGGCGTCGCCGTGCCAGGGGCCGACGATGCCGTGGACGCGGCCGCCGTGGCGTTCGAGGATCTGGGCGGGGGAGTAGCCCTCGACGGGGCCGCCGAGTGCGTCGCCGACGGCCGCTCCGACCAGGGCGCCGGTGATCCGCTCGGGCAGAGTGATCGCTGAGGTTTCTTCTCCTTTGGGCGTCATGCCCCGAATCATCCCCCCGGTGGGGCCGGTTGTACGGCTTCCAGGAGTTCGGCGAGTTCCACCAGGTCGGTGCCGGTCAAGCGAGGGAGGACGCAGCCGGAGAGGGTGCGGCAGGTGTCCCGCCAGGTCGCCGGGATCGCCGCGCCGCCGCCCAGCGCGCCGGTCAGGGCGCCCACGAGCGCCGGGGCCGAGTCCGCGACCCGGGACAGACAGGCCGCCGCGGGGACCGCCTCGGCGATCCTGCCGTGTGCCGCGGTCGCCAGGGCCAGGGCGACCGGGACCGTTTCGGCGGCGGCGATGCCGTAGCTGTAGACGTGGTCGACGATCTGGTGCTCCAGGAGCGGGATCAGCGCGAAGGCGCTGTCCGTGTCGGACGCCAGCTTCAGCGCGTGGCGGGCGTTGCGGCCGACCTCGGTGGACTCGGGGAGTTCCGCGAGGGCCGCCCGCGCGCACGCCTCGACCTCCGCTCCGACCAGGGCCAGCGAGAGTGCCGCCGCCATCGCCCGCGCGCCGTGCACTCCGTCGCCGTCCTGGGTATAGCGGGCGTCGAACTCGGCGAGGGAGGCGGCGAGTTCGGGGTCGCCGGGGTGGGCGACGGCCAGCACACAGGCCCGTACGCACGCCGCGTCGTCGAAGTAGTGCGGATTGTCGTGGCCGGTGGCGGGCGGGCGCAGTCCGGTGGCCAGGTTGCCGAGACCGGCCCGGACCGAGATACGGGCGCGCAGCGGGAGCACCGCCGACTCGATCTCGGGGGCGCGTTCGGCCGCCGCCGCGACTTCGCTCGCGACCGCGTTCCAGGTCAGATCGATGGCGGCCCTTGTACGGCGCTCCCGGCTCAGGTCGCCCAGCGCACTGTCGTCCCCGGCCCGCAGCACGGCCTCCGCTGCGAACGCCGCCCACTCCGCGTCGTCGGAGGGGCCGAGGCGGAGGGGTTCCGGGGGCTGGTTCAGCGCGATCGGCACGGGGAGCGTGGTCGTCGCGTTCTGCTCCGCGAACGTGTCCAGTTCGCGCGTCAGACGCCGCGTCCACTCCGGCATCCGGGCCGCCCGGTGCCGGGCGGCCGGCCAACCGGCGGCGTCCCCCGCGGCCAGCCCCAGCAACAGCCCTTCCACCCGCCGGGTCACGGCCGCACCTCGTCCTCGTCTGCGGCGAGGACATAGAGGGCCACGGGGTCGCACTCCGCCCGCCCCTCATGTCGTACGAGACTGTCCGGTCGTACGAGATCGACCGGTCGTACGAGATCGTCCTGCCGTTCCTCTGTCTCTGCCTCCGCGTCCTCCTCTTCCGTCAGCAGGTCCGCCACGTCCAGCACGTGGTGGCCCCTCATCGACGGCAGGCAGCTGCCGTGGGCCGGGCCGATGGCGGCGGCCCAGTCGGACGGGATGGCGGACGCGCCCTGGGTCGCGCCGGCGAGTGCGCCCGCGACCGCTGCCGTGGTGTCGGCGTCGCGGCCCATGTTCACGGCGGTCAGTACGGCCTGGACGAAGTCGCCGTCGGCTGCCGCGTAGGCGCCGAAGGCGAGGGCGACGGCTTCGGGGGCGAGGTCGGTCCAGGGGTAGCCGCCGATGACGACCGCGGAGCGGACCGCGCGTTCGCCTCGGTGGGCGACGGCGACGGCGCGGCGCAGGGAGCGGGCCGTCCAGGAGTCGTCCGGAACGACGGCGAGGGCGGACGCGACCACCGCGATCGTCGGGGCGCCGGCCATCGCCGCCGCGACGCCGGCCGCGACCGCCTGGCCTCCGTAAATGCCCTCGCCGTCATGGCTGACCGAGCCGTCGATCGCCACCAGTCGGGCCGCTTCGGCGGGGCGGCCCGAGGCGAAGACGCCGAAGGGGGCCGCGCGCATGGCGAGGCCGTCGCTCCAGGCGTGGCGGTGCTGGGCGGAGATGGGGGCGGCGAGGCCGCGGCGGAGGTTCTCCAGGGTGCCGCGTTCGCTGAAGCCGGCGCCGCGGAAGGGGCCCTCGTCGCGGTCGGCGATCCATTTGTGCCAGGCCGTCTCCACATGGGAGGGGGTCAGGGCGCTGCCGTGGCGGGCGAGCAGCAAGCCCGAGAAGATCGCGTACTCCGTGTCGTCCGTGCCGGCCGGCTTGTCGGCGACGTAACCGGTGATACGGCCCCAGCGGGCGCGGATCTCGGAGGGCTTCATGTTCTCGGCGGGGGCTCCGAGGGCGTCGCCGACGGCGAGGCCGAGCAGCGCGCCGCGTGCCCGGTCGCGGAGTTCGGCGGCGTTCCCGGGCGCCGGGGCCGAGGGAACGCAGGCGATCGATGCCATAGGGGCCTCTCCTCCGGGGGCTCCTCCCAGGGCGCGGAGCCCTTTGCGGATGTGTCCCACCGGAGGGGTCCGGGAGAGCGTCGGGGGCCTCAAGGTCACCCGGTCGACATCTGTGCATGTTCGCTGTCGAATGAGCGATCAGCGGTAAAGGCGCAGGTTAGACGAGCCTTTCCTTGCTGGCGGGAGGGGAATCCGGGGCGTAAGTTTGGTATTGTCAAAGACTGGAGTCAGTCTAAACTTTGCCTCACCTTAGCTCTGGGGGATCCGGTATGGCCATCATCGAAACCGAAGCGGCGCTCCATGAGGCGCACCGCGACAATCACACCCACCGGGATGTGAACGGCGGCTGGCTGCGCCCCGCCGTCTTCGGCGCGATGGACGGCCTGGTCTCCAACCTCGCCCTGATGACCGGTGTCGCGGGCGGCGCGGCCGGTCCGCGGACCGTCGTGATCGCCGGGCTCGCGGGTCTCGCCGCCGGGGCCTTCTCCATGGCCGCCGGTGAGTACACGTCCGTCGCCTCGCAGCGGGAACTCGTCGAGGCGGAACTGGATGTGGAGCGGCGCGAGCTGCGCAAGCATCCCCAGGACGAGGAGGCCGAACTCGCCGCGCTCTATGAGGCGCGCGGGGTCGAGCCCCGGCTGGCGCGGGAAGTGGCGGAACAGCTCTCGCGCGATCCCGAGCAGGCCCTGGAGATACACGCCCGCGAGGAACTCGGCATCGACCCCGGTGATCTGCCGTCGCCGCTGGTCGCCGCCGTCTCGTCGTTCGGTTCCTTCGCGCTGGGCGCCCTGCTTCCCGTACTGCCGTATCTGCTGGGTGCCAGTTCTCTGTGGCCGGCCGTGCTCCTTGCGCTGGTGGGGCTGTTCGCGTGTGGTGCCGTGGTGGCCAAGGTGACGGCGCGGACCTGGTGGTTCAGCGGATTCAGGCAGCTCGCGCTCGGTGGCGCGGCGGCCGGTGTGACGTACGCCCTGGGCAGCCTGCTGGGAACCGCCGTAGGATAGGGGGACTCGCACTTATGCGTTGGGCCGCATAAGTAGCCGTTACTCGCTGGTTTCGATTGCTTAACCACCGGGCATGAGCCGTAAGCGCTGTGGGCAATGAGGCCTGCCGCGCACCCTCGGGGTCGATGACGACGCCTCCCCGGCCCTCGGGCTGACGGACATCGATCTGTCCGCTTCGGTCCCCATTGCTTCCGCCGCCGTGCGCGGTACCCCCGCCGCGACCGCGGCGTCCGCATGTTGGAACGCGGTATCCGGTTCCCGAGAACCGCCCCATCATGTAACCTGCACGAAATTTTGCACTCACGCAGAGGGCCAGCGTCGTCCCTCGGCACCTGCATATGCCAAGTTGACGACGACGGGAGAGCCGATGCGTACGCCGCGCCAGCCGTCCCAGCACTCCGGGAATGGCCAGAACTGGTCGTTCATGGATGCTCGCCCTGCTGCGCAGGGTATGTACGACCCCCGCAACGAGCACGACGCCTGTGGCGTCGGCTTTGTGGCCACCCTCACCGGCGAGGCGAGCCATGCGCTGGTCGAACAGGCGCTCACGGTTCTGCGCAACCTGGAGCATCGCGGCGCCACCGGCTCGGAGCCCGACTCGGGTGACGGCGCCGGCATCCTTTCCCAGGTTCCCGACGCCTTCTTCCGTGAGGTGGCCGGATTCGAACTGCCGCAAGCCGGTGGGTACGCCGTCGGTATCGCCTTCCTGCCCGAGGCCGGCGCGGACGAGGCCGTCTCACGGATCGAGACGATCGCGGCCGACGAGGGCCTGACGGTCCTCGGCTGGCGCGAGGTGCCGGTCGCCCCCGAACTCCTCGGTGCCACCGCCCGCTCGACGATGCCCGCCTTCCGGCAGATCTTCGTCGCCGACGGCGCCGCCGCGCCCGCTACGGGTATCGACCTCGACCGCAAGGCCTTCGTGCTGCGCAAGCGCGCCGAGCGCGAGGCCGACGTCTACTTCCCGTCGCTGTCCGCGCGGACCATCGTCTACAAGGGCATGCTGACCACCGGCCAGCTGGAGCCCTTCTTCCCGGACCTGTCCGACCGCCGCTTCGCCTCCGCGATCGCGCTCGTGCACTCCCGGTTCTCCACCAACACCTTCCCGTCCTGGCCGCTCGCCCACCCGTACCGTTTCGTCGCGCACAACGGCGAGATCAACACGGTCAAGGGCAACCGCAACTGGATGGCGGCCCGCGAGTCCCAGATCGTCTCCGACCTGTTCGGCGAGCAGGACAAGATCGACCGGATCTTCCCGATCTGCACGCCCGAGGCGTCCGACTCCGCGTCCTTCGACGAGGTGCTGGAACTGCTGCACCTGGGCGGCCGTTCGCTGCCGCACTCCGTGCTGATGATGATCCCGGAGGCGTGGGAGAACCACGACTCCATGGACCCGGCCCGACGCGCCTTCTACCAGTTCCACGCCACGATGATGGAGCCCTGGGACGGCCCGGCCTGCGTCACCTTCACCGACGGCACCCAGGTCGGCGCGGTACTCGACCGCAACGGCCTGCGCCCCGGCCGCTACTGGGTCACCGACGACGGCCTCGTCGTCCTCGGCTCCGAGGTCGGCGTCCTCGACATCGACCCCGCCAAGGTCGTCCGCAAGGGCCGGCTGCAGCCCGGCCGGATGTTCCTCGTCGACACCGCCGAGCACCGCATCATCGAGGACGACGAGATCAAGGCCCAGCTCGCCACCGAGATGCCGTACGCGGAGTGGCTCGAAGCCGGCGAGATCGAGCTGTCCGACCTGCCGGAGCGCGAGCACATCGTGCACACCCACGCCTCGGTCACCCGCCGCCAGCAGACCTTCGGCTACACCGAGGAAGAGCTGCGCGTCATCCTCGCGCCGATGGCCAAGGCCGGTGCCGAGCCCATCGGTTCGATGGGTACGGACTCGCCGATCGCCGCGCTGAGCGACCGCCCGCGTCTGCTCTTCGACTACTTCACCCAGCTGTTCGCACAGGTCACCAACCCGCCGCTGGACGCCATCCGCGAAGAGCTGGTCACCTCGCTCCGCAGCTCCCTCGGCCCGCAGGGCAACCTGCTGGAGCCGACGGCCGCCTCATGTCGCAGCGTCACCCTGCCCTTCCCGGTGATCGACAACGACGAGCTGGCCAAGCTCATACACATCAACGCCGACGGCGACATGCCCGGCATGAAGGCCGCGACCCTGTCCGGCCTGTACCGGGTCTCCGGCGGCGGTGACTCCCTCGCCGCGCGCATCGACGAGATCTGCGCCGAGGCCGACGCGGCCATCGACAACGGCGCCCGGCTGATCGTCCTCTCGGACCGCCACTCGGACGCCGAGCACGCGCCGATCCCGTCGCTGCTGCTCACCGCGGCCGTCCACCACCACCTCATCCGCACCAAGCAGCGCACCCACGTGGGCCTGCTGGTGGAGGCCGGTGACGTCCGCGAGGTCCACCACGTCGCCCTGCTCATCGGCTTCGGCGCCGCGGCGGTCAACCCGTACCTGGCGATGGAGTCCGTCGAGGACCTGGTCCGCGCGGGCACGTTCCTTCCCGGCATCGAGGCCGAGCACGCCATCCGCAACCTGATCTACGCGCTCGGCAAGGGCGTTCTGAAGGTCATGTCCAAGATGGGCATCTCGACCGTCGCCTCCTACCGCGGCGCCCAGGTCTTCGAGGCCGTCGGTCTCGACCAGGCCTTCGTCGAGAAGTACTTCAACGGCACCGCCACCAAGATCGGCGGCGTCGGCATCGACGTCATCGCCAAGGAGGTCGCCGCCCGCCACGCGAAGGCGTACCCGGCGAGCGGCATCGCGCCCGCGCACCGCGCCCTCGACATAGGCGGCGAGTACCAGTGGCGCCGCGAGGGCGAACCGCACCTGTTCGACCCGGAGACGGTCTTCCGCCTCCAGCACTCCACCCGCACCGCGAGCTACGACATCTTCAAGAAGTACACGGACCGCGTGAACGAGCAGTCCGAGCGCCTGATGACGCTGCGCGGCCTCTTCGGCTTCAAGTCGGACCGGCAGCCGATCTCCATCGACGAGGTCGAGCCGGTCTCCGAGATCGTCAAGCGCTTCTCGACGGGCGCCATGTCGTACGGCTCCATCTCCAAGGAGGCGCACGAGACCCTCGCCATCGCCATGAACCAGTTGGGCGGCAAGTCCAACACCGGTGAGGGCGGCGAGGACGCGGACCGGCTGTACGACCCGGCCCGCCGTTCGTCGATCAAGCAGGTCGCCTCCGGCCGCTTCGGCGTGACGTCGGAGTACCTGGTCAACGCGGACGACATCCAGATCAAGATGGCCCAGGGCGCCAAGCCCGGCGAGGGCGGCCAGCTGCCCGGCCACAAGGTGTACCCGTGGGTGGCGAAGACCCGGCACTCGACGCCGGGCGTGGGGCTCATCTCCCCGCCGCCGCACCACGACATCTACTCCATCGAGGACCTGGCCCAGCTGATCCACGACCTGAAGAACGCTAACCCGCAGGCGCGGATTCACGTGAAGCTGGTCTCCGAGGTCGGCGTCGGCACGGTCGCCGCCGGTGTGTCGAAGGCGCACGCGGACGTCGTGCTCATCTCGGGTCACGACGGCGGTACGGGCGCGTCGCCGCTGACGTCGCTCAAGCACGCCGGTGGCCCCTGGGAGCTCGGCCTCGCCGAGACCCAGCAGACCCTGCTGCTCAACGGCCTGCGCGACCGCATCGTCGTACAGACCGACGGCCAGCTGAAGACCGGCCGTGACGTGGTCATCGCCGCGCTGCTCGGCGCCGAGGAGTTCGGTTTCGCGACCGCGCCGCTCGTCGTCTCCGGCTGCGTCATGATGCGCGTCTGCCATCTGGACACCTGCCCGGTCGGGATCGCCACGCAGAACCCGGTGCTGCGCGACCGGTACGCGGGCAAGGCCGAACACGTCGTGAACTTCTTCAAGTTCATCGCCGAGGAGGTCCGCGAGATCCTCGCCGAGCTGGGCTTCCGCACCCTCGAGGAGGCCGTCGGCCACGCCGAGACGCTGGACGTCACGCGGGCCATCGACCACTGGAAGGCGCAGGGCCTGGACCTGGAGCCGCTGTTCCACGTGCCCGACCTGCCCGGCGGCGCGGTGCGCCACCAGGTGATCGAGCAGGACCACGGCCTGGAGAAGGCGCTCGACAACGAGCTGATCAAGCTCGCCGCCGACGCTCTGGCCGCCGACTCGGCGACCGACGCCCAGCCGGTGCGCGCCCAGGTCGCCATCCGCAACATCAACCGCACGGTCGGCACCATGCTCGGCCACGAGGTGACCAAGAAGTTCGGTGGCGCGGGCCTGCCCGACGACACCATCGACATCACCTTCACCGGCTCGGCCGGCCAGTCCTTCGGTGCCTTCCTGCCGCGCGGCATCACGCTGCGCCTGGAGGGAGACGCCAACGACTACGTCGGCAAGGGCCTCTCCGGCGGCCGTGTGATCGTGCGTCCCGACCGGGGCGCCGACCACCTCGCCGAGTTCTCGACGATCGCGGGCAACACCATCGCGTACGGCGCGACCGGCGGCGAGCTGTTCCTGCGCGGTCGTACGGGCGAGCGCTTCTGCGTCCGCAACTCCGGCGCGACCGTCGTCGCCGAGGGCGTGGGCGACCACGGCTGCGAGTACATGACCGGCGGTCATGCGGTGGTGCTCGGCGAGACGGGCCGTAACTTCGCGGCCGGTATGTCGGGCGGCATCGCCTACGTGATCGACCTCGACCGCGACAACGTGAACGTCGGCAACGTCGGCGCCATCGAGAAGCTGGACGACACCGACAAGCAGTGGCTGCACGACGTGGTGCGCCGGCACGCGGAGGAGACCGGCTCCACGGTCGCCGGGAAGCTCCTCGCCGAGTGGTCCGAGTCGGTGGACCGCTTCAGCAAGATCATCCCCAGTACGTACAAGGCAGTGCTCGCCGCCAAGGACGCCGCCGAGCGAGCCGGTCTCTCCGAGACCGAGATCACCGAGAAGATGATGGAGGCGGCGACCAATGGCTGATCCCAAGGGCTTTCTCAACCACGGCCGCGAGGTCGCCAAGTCCCGTCCCGTCGAAGAGCGCAAGAAGGACTGGAACGAGGTCTACGTCCCCGGCTCGCTGCTGCCGATCATCAGCAAGCAGGCCAGCCGCTGCATGGACTGCGGCATCCCGTTCTGCCACAACGGCTGTCCGCTGGGGAACCTGATCCCCGAGTGGAACGACTACGCCTACCGCGAGGACTGGGCCGCCGCGTCCGAGCGCCTGCACGCGACCAACAACTTCCCGGAGTTCACCGGTCGCCTCTGCCCGGCGCCCTGCGAGTCGGCGTGTGTGCTCGGCATCAACCAGCCGGCCGTCACCATCAAGAACGTCGAGGTCTCGATCATCGACAAGGCGTGGGAGACCGGTGACGTCGCCCCGCAGATCCCGGAGCGCCTGTCCGGCAAGACGGTCGCGGTCATCGGCTCGGGCCCGGCGGGTCTCGCCGCCGCTCAGCAGCTGACCCGGGCGGGCCACACGGTCGCCGTCTACGAGCGCGCGGACCGTATCGGCGGCCTCCTGCGCTACGGCATCCCCGAGTTCAAGATGGAGAAGCGGCACATCAACCGCCGTATCGAGCAGATGCGCGCGGAGGGCACCCGCTTCCGTACCGGTATCGAGATCGGCCGCGACCTCAAGGCGACCGATCTGAAGAAGCGGTACGACGCGATCGTCATCGCCGCCGGTGCGACGACCGCTCGTGACCTCCCGGTCCCCGGCCGCGAACTCAAGGGCATCCACCAGGCCATGGAGTACCTGCCGCTGGCCAACAAGGTCCAGGAGGGCGACTTCGTGACGCCCCCCATCACGGCCGAGGGCAAGCACGTCGTCGTCATCGGCGGCGGCGACACCGGCGCCGACTGCGTGGGCACGGCCCACCGCCAGGGCGCGGCCTCCGTCACGCAGCTGGAGATCATGCCCAGGCCGGGCGAGGACCGGGCGCCGAACCAGCCGTGGCCGACCTTCCCGATGCTGTACAAGGTCACGTCCGCGCACGAGGAGGGCGGTGAGCGGGTCTACTCCGTCTCCACCACCCACTTCGAGGGCGACGAGGACGGCAACGTCCAGTGGCTGCACCTCACCGAGGTCGAGTTCATCGACGGCAAGCTGACGCAGAAGCCGGGCACGGAGCGCAAGATCCCCGCCCAGCTGGTCACGCTGGCGATGGGCTTCACCGGCACCGACCGGGACAACGGCCTGGTCGAGCAGTTCGGCCTGGACCTCGACGAGCGCGGCAACATCGCCCGTGACGGCGACTTCCAGACCAACGTCCCCGGAGTCTTCGTCGCCGGTGACGCGGGCCGCGGTCAGTCGTTGATCGTCTGGGCGATCGCGGAGGGCCGCTCGGCCGCCCGCGGGTGCGACCGCTTCCTGACCGGCGTGAGCGACCTGCCGGCACCGATCCGTCCGACGGACCGCTCGCTCATGGTCTGATCGGCCCCAAAACGTCCCGCACAAAGGCGTGCGGTACACCCGACGGCGCCTGCCCTCCAGTCCCCGACCGGACGACTGGGCAGGCGCCGCGGCTTTTCTCACGCCAGTGCGCGGGGGTGGGGTGCCGTAGCCTCGGCGTCAGTTCTGGTGAGCGATGGGGGAGTCGGCATGGCCGCGATCAGTCTCAGCAAGGTGGAGGAGACCGCGCCCGCGCTGGTCAGTCTCTACAAGAGCGCCGGGGTGTCGCTCACGAAGCACGGCCTGGACGGGCAGCGGGCGGCGGTCTATCTGGTGGTCGACTACTCCGGGTCGATGAAGCCGTACTACAAGGACGGCAGTGTGCAGGCGCTCGCCGACCGGGTGCTCGGGCTGTCCGCGCACTTCGACGACGACGGAACCGTGCCCGTGGTGTTCTTCTCCACGGACGTCGACGCGGTCACCGACATCGCCCTCGCCGACCATCGCGGCCGGATCGACCGGATCGTGGCCGGGCTCGGGCACATGGGCAAGACCAGCTATCACCTCGCCATGGACGCGGTCATCGACCACTACCTCGACAGCGGCTCCAAGGACCCGGCCCTGGTGGTCTTCCAGACCGACGGCGGCCCGATCAACAAGCTCGCCGCGGAACGGTATCTGTGCAAGGCGGCCAGGCTGCCGATCTTCTGGCAGTTCATCGGCTTCGGCGATCCGAAGAGCCGTCAGTTCGAGTATCTGCGCAAGCTCGACGAGCTGGCGGTGCCGCACAAGCGGGCCGTCGACAACGCCGGGTTCTTCCACGCCGGCCCGGATCCGCGGAAGGTGCCCGACGGCGAGCTGTACGACCGTCTCGTGGACGAGTTCCCGAAGTGGCTGGTGGCGGCGCGGGCGGCGGGGATCGTGGGACCTGCATAGCTGAACGAGGTTCAGCAGCGCGCCCCAAAGGGGCGCGGGGAACTGGGCGACCAGCCACAGCGGGCCCGCTGACGACAGACGGCCTCCCGCGGCACAGCGTTCCCAGCCCAGCCCGCGGAGCGCCCGCCACCCGTCTGCACGCACCGTTGGCTGAGCCGTGACTGCCGTGCCACCCTGAGTGAGATCCGATGGGGAGGCGACGACGCATGGACGGCGCACGATCGGTGGACCAGGCGGCAGGGTCCGCCCGCTCGCGCAGGCAGGCTCCCGGCAGGGGCGAGAAACTCGCGGACTGGGCCGACGGGCGGCTCGGGCTCTACGCCCTGGCCAAGGCCAACATGCGCAAGGTCTTCCCGGACCACCCGTCCTTCATGCTGGGCGAGATCGCGCTCTACAGCTTCATCGTCCTGATCCTCACCGGCGTCTACCTCACCCTGTTCTTCGAGCCGAGCATGGCCGAGGTCGAGTACCACGGCTCGTACGAACCGCTCAACGGCGTCATGATGACCAGGGCGTTCGAGTCCACGCTCGAGATCAGCTTCGATGTGCGCGGCGGGCTGCTGATCCGGCAGATCCACCACTGGGCGGCGCTGGTCTTCGTCATCGCCATGCTCGTGCACATGATGCGGATCTTCTTCACCGGCGCGTTCCGCAAGCCGCGCGAGGTCAACTGGCTCTTCGGCTGGACCCTGCTGATGCTCGGCATCATCACCGGCCTGACCGGCTACTCGCTCCCCGACGACCTGCTCTCCGGCACCGGCATCCGCTTCGCCCAGGGCGCGATCCTGTCCGTCCCGATCGTGGGGACGTATCTGTCGTTCTTCCTCTTCGGCGGGGAGTTCCCCGGGCACGACATCATCTCGCGCCTGTTCCCGATCCACGTCCTGCTGCTGCCCGGGATCATGCTGGGGCTGGTGGCCGCCCATCTGATCCTGGTCTTCTACCACAAGCACACGCAGTATCCCGGCCCCGGCCGTGACAACAGGTCGGTGGTCGGCATGCCCTTCCTGCCGGTCTACATGGCGAAGGCGGGCGGCTTCTTCTTCCTCGTCTTCGGCGTGCTGACGATCATGGGCGGCATCGCCAGCATCAACCCCGTGTGGGCCTTCGGGCCCTACCGACCCGATCTGGTCACGACCGGCGCCCAGCCCGACTGGTATCTCGGCTTCTCCGAGGGGCTGATCCGGGTGATGCCGGGATGGGAGATCAACCTCTGGGGCCACACCCTCGTGCTGGGCGTGTTCATCCCCTTCGCGCTGTTCCCGCTGGTCATGCTCGCGATCGGCGTGTATCCCTTCATCGAGGCATGGGTCACCGGCGACAAACGCGAGCACCACATCCTGGACCGGCCGCGCAACGCGCCCGTGCGCACCGGCCTCGGCGTGGCCTGGCTCAGCCTGTACGTGGTGCTGCTGATCGGCGGCGGCAACGACATCGTGGCCACCCATCTGCATCTGTCCATCAACGACATCACCTGGTTCGTGCGGGTCGCGGTCTTCGTGGTGCCGGTCCTCGCTTACAGCATCACCAAGCGGATCTGTCTCGGTCTCCAGCGCCGCGACCGGAACAAGGTGCTGCACGGCAGGGAGACGGGCACCATCAAGAGGCTGCCGAACGGCGAGTACCTCGAGGTCCATGAACCTGTCTCGCAGGCGCAGTTGTTCACTCTGACCCAGCACGAGCAGAACCCGCCGTACGAGCTCGGTCCGCTCGTCGACGCGGGCGGCGTCCGCCGCCCGGTGAAACCGTCCCAGCGGCTGCGGGCCCGGCTGTCGCGGGCCATGTTCGGGCCCGACAAGCGGATCGAGAAGCCGACGGTGGAGGAGTACCGGGAGGTCACCAGCGGCGACCACCACCCCTGACGACCAGGGCCCGGCACGCGTCAGGAGTGCCCCAGGCGGTGCGCAGGGCGCGGGCCTTGGACAGCCACAGCGACAGGTCGCACTCCGCGGTGTAGCCGATCGCGCCATGCAACTGCAGCGCGGTCCGCGCCGTCGCATACGCCGCCTCGCAGGCCGTGACCTTGGCTGCGGCGACATCAGCGGCGTCCATGGTCAGCGCGGCGCCGAAGAGCAGGGGGCGGGCGAACTCCAGGGCGATCTTCGCGTCGGCCAGCCTGTGCTTGACGGCTTGGAACGAGCCTATGGGGGCGCCGAATTGGGTGCGCTGCTTGACGTAGGCGACGGTCTTGTCGAGGAGGGCGAGTCCGACGCCCAGCGCATGGGCGGCGGTGGTGAGGCGGGCCCAGGTGAGGGCTTGCTCGACGGGCGGGGTGGGGGTGAGGAGTTCGCCGCCCGGGGTGAGGGGGGTGAGGCGGCGGGCGGGGTCGAGGGACGGGCGGACGGGGCCGTGGCCGGGGGACAGGTGGAGGGCGTCGGGGGTGAGGGCGAGACGGATCGTGGCCGCGTCGCCGTCGAGGGCGTACGGGCTGTCGTACGCGACCGTCGCCATGGTCTCGCCGGAGGCGAGGGGCGGGAGCAGGCGTTCGGCCTTGGTGAGCAGTACTGCCGCGGTCACGGTCTCCACCAGCGGGCCGGGCACCGCGTGTCGCCCCAACTCGACGAAAGCGACGGCGAGTTCGACGGGCCGGGGGCCCAGCCCGTCGTACTCCTCCGGTACCGCCAGTGCGAACACGCCCGCTTCGGCGATACGGCCCCACAGCGCGCACCCGCTGCCGTGCTCGCCGCGACTCCACTCCCGTACCACCGACGGCGTGTCCGCGGAGGTCAGCATCGCGTCCAGCGAGGCGGCGAACGCGCGCTGCTCGGCGTCGAGGAGGAAGCGCATCAGCGGCGTCCTTTCGGCATCAGGGCGTTCCTTCGGGCATCATCGCGGCCCCTTTTCTGTGCGTCCCTGTGCGTCGCGCTTCCTTCGGCGTCGGCGGAGCCCTCGCGCATCAGCGGCGTCCCTTCGGGAGGCCGAGCAGGCGTTCGGCGATGATGTCCCGCTGGATCTCGTTCGTGCCGGCGTAGATCGGGCCGGCGAGGGCGAAGACGTACCGCTCCGACCAGTCCGTGTCCGCGAACTCGCCCTCCTCGGCCAGGAGGTCGAGGGCCGTCTCGTGCAGCGCGATGTCGTACTCGGACCAGAAGACCTTGTTCAGGCTGGACTCCGGGCCGAGTTCCTGGCCGTCGAGGAAGCGGGAGGCGGCGGCGTAGGTGAAGAGCTGGTAGGCGCGGGCGCCGATCAGGGCGTCGGCGACACGGCGCTTCGTGGATTCCGGTTCTCCTTGTGCCTGCCAGAGCGTCAGCAGGCGGTCGGCGCTCGCCAGGAAGCGGCCCGGGGAGCGCAGTTTCAGCCCGCGTTCGTTGCCCGCTGTCGACATGGCGATCCGCCAGCCCTGCCCGGGTTCGCCGATCACGTCCTCGTCCGGCACGAACACCTCGTCCAGGAACAGCTCGGCGAAGGCGGGCTTTCCGTCGAGGCGGCCGATGGGGCGGACGGTGACGCCCGGTGCGCGCAGGTCGAACATCAGGTAGGTCAGGCCCTGGTGGGGCTTCGGGGTGTCCGGCTCGGTGCGGAACAGGCCGAACGCGCGGTCGGCGAAGGCGGCCCGTGACGACCAGGTCTTCTGCCCGGTGAGCAGCCAGCCGCCGTCTGTGCGGACGGCCCTGGCCTTCAGGGATGCCAGGTCCGAACCGGCCTCGGGCTCCGACCACGCCTGGGCCCAGATGACCTCGCCGGAGGCCATCGGCGGCAGCACGCGCGCGCGTTGTCGCTCCGTGCCGTGGTCGAAGAGGGTGGGGGCGAGGAGGCTGATGCCGTTCTGGCTGACGCGGCCGGGTGCGCCCGCCGCGTAGTACTCCTCCTCGAAGATCAGCCATCTGATCAGGCCCGCGTCCCGGCCGCCGTACGCGCTCGGCCAGTCCACCACCGACCAGTGGTCCGCGGCCAGTTCGGCCTCCCACGCGCGGTGAGCCCGGAAGCCTTCCTCGGTCTCCAGGGAGGGGAGCGGGGCGGACGGCACGTGGGCCTGCAGCCAGGCGCGGGCCTCGGCCCGGAAGGCGTCCTCTTCGTGTGTGAAGGCGAGATCCATCGGTGCGTCCCCCTCAGCCGTGATCTCCGCGGCGGTCTTCTCGCGGTCTTCCCTAACAAGTGTTTGGTAGGTTAGCGTGTCCCTATGACAGGCGTCGAGAGTCCGGCCTACGTGCCCGGGCACGGGCTGCTGAAGGGACGCACCGCCGTCATCACCGCGGCGGCCGGGGCGGGGATCGGCGGGGCGACCGCGCGGCGCTTCCTGGAGGAGGGCGCGCGCGTGCTGATCAGCGACGCGCATGTGCGGCGGCTCAAGGAGTACGAGGCCGAGCTGGCCGGGGAGTTCGGGTCGGCCGTCGCTGCGCTGCCGTGCGATGTCACCGACGAGACGCAGGTCAGTGCGTTGTTCGAGGCGGCGGCCGAAATGCACGGTCGGCTGGATGTCGTCGTCAACAATGCCGGGCTCGGCGGGACTTCGGACCTCGTCGACATGACCGACGAGCAGTGGTCGAAGGTGCTCGATGTGACGCTGAACGGGACGTTCCGGTGCACCCGGGCGGCCCTACGGCTGTTCCAGGCCGGCAGCGACGGTGGGGTGATCGTCAACAACGCGTCCGTCGTCGGCTGGCGTGCCCAGGCCGGACAGGCGCACTACGCCGCCGCGAAGGCCGGGGTGATGGCGCTGACCCGGAGCGCGGCGGTGGAGGCCGCCGAGTTCGGTGTGCGAGTCAACGCGGTCTCACCGAGCCTCGCCATGCATCCGCACCTGGTGAAGGTGACCAGCCCCGACCTGCTGGCCGAGCTGACCCGGCGGGAGGCCTTCGGGCGGTACGCCGAGCCCTGGGAGGTGGCCAACGTGATCGTGTTCCTGGCGTCGGACTACTCCTCGTACATGACCGGAGAGGTCGTCTCCGTCAGCAGTCGGCATCCCTGATCACGGAGGACCATGGAGCGCCCACAATGTGCTTGTGCCTACGAAGAAGAAGCCCCAGGTGACCGCCGCCCCCGAGCGCCGGCGCGAGCTCCTCGACACCGCCGCCGAAGTCTTCGCCGAGCAGGGTTACAACGCCACCACCGTCCGCAAGATCGCGGACCACGCGGGGATGCTGGCCGGCAGCCTCTACTACCACTTCGACTCCAAGGAATCGATGCTGGAGGAGATCCTGCGAACCTTCCTCGACGAGCTCTGGAACGGGTACGACGCCGTCCTGGGCGCCGCCGAACTGGGCCCGCGCGAGACGCTGGAGGCCCTGGTCACCGAGTCGTTCCGGGAGATCGACCGGCACCGCGCCGCCGTCGCGATCTACCAGAAGGAGTCCAAGCACCTCGTGGCGCAGGAGCGGTTCGCGTTCCTCGCCGAATCGCAGCGCAAGTTCGAGAAGGCGTGGCTGTCCACGCTGGAGCGCGGGGTCGCGGCCGAGGTCTTCCGGTCCGACCTCGACGTCCGGCTCACCTACCGGTTCGTGCGGGACACGGTGTGGGTCGCCGCGTCCTGGTACCGGCCCGGCGGACACCACAGCCCCGAGGAGATCGCCCGGCAGTACCTGTCGATGGTGCTGGACGGGATCGCCGTACGTAGATAACCCACTGCTGGAGTCCGGAAGTCTGGGGAGTTGCCATGGCCGAGGCCTACATCGTCGAAGCGGTCCGTACGCCCGTGGGGCGGCGCGGGGGAGGACTGAGCGGGGTCCATCCGGCCGACCTGGGCGCGCATGTGCTGAAGGAACTGGTCGCGCGGTCGGGCATCGATCCCGCCGCCGTCGAGGACGTCGTCTTCGGCTGCCTGGACGCGGTCGGGCCGCAGGCCGGCGACATCGCCCGCACCTGCTGGCTGGCGGCCGGGCTGCCGGAGGAGGTGCCGGGTGTCACGGTGGACCGGCAGTGCGGGTCCTCGCAGCAGGCCGTGCACTTCGCGGCGCAGGGCGTGCTCTCCGGGACGCAGGACCTGGTCGTCGCGGGCGGTGTGCAGAACATGTCGCAGATCCCGATCGCCTATGCGACGCGGCAGGCCGCCGAGCCGCTGGGTTTCACCCAGGGGCCCTTCGCGGGCAGTGAGGGCTGGCGGGCGCGGTACGGGGACCGGGCGGTCAACCAGTTCGTCGGTGCCGAGATGATCGCCGGCAAGTGGGGGATCAGCAGGCAGGACCAGGAGGAGTTCGCGCTGCGCTCGCACCGGCGGGCGCTGCGGGCGATCGACGAGGGCCGCTTCCAGCGCGAGACCGTGCCGTACGGCGAGGTGACCGTCGACGAAGGGCCACGCCGGGACACCTCCCTGGAGAAGATGGCCGGGCTCAAGCCGGTCATCGACGGCGGCACGATCACGGCCGCCTGCTCCTCTCAGGTCTCCGACGGCGCGGCTGCCATGCTGCTGGCCTCCGAGCGGGCGGTGCGTGAGCACGGGCTGACGCCGCGCGCCCGAGTCCACCATCTCTCGGTGCGCGGCGAGGACCCGATCCGGATGCTGACCGCTCCGATACCGGCCACCGCCCACGCCCTGAAGAAGACCGGCCTCTCCATCGACGCGATCGACCTCGTCGAGATCAACGAGGCCTTCGCTCCCGTCGTCCTGGCCTGGCTCAAGGAGACGGGCGCGGATCCGGAGAAGGTCAACGTCAACGGCGGTGCGATTGCGCTCGGTCACCCGCTCGGTGCGACCGGTGCGAAGCTGATGACGACGCTGCTGCATGAGCTGGAGCGCACGGGTGGGCGGTTCGGGCTGCAGACGATGTGTGAGGGTGGGGGGCAGGCGAACGTGACGATCATTGAGAGGCTGTGACGCTGCGCTCCGCTGGGGGTGGCGTGATGGGCCGTCGGTTGTCTGCGGCTTCGTTGTGGCTGGTCGCGCAGTTCCCCGCGCCCCTTACGGGGCGCTGCTGAACTGTTGGCTGCTAGGGGGCCGTTAGTCGTTCCCGTGTCTCTTCCGCCTCCTTCATGATCCGGTCGATTAGTTCTGCGCATGTCGGCAGGTCGTCGATGACTCCGGCGACCTGTCCCGACGCCATTACCCCGAGGTCCGTGCGTCCGTCCACCATCGACGCT
This sequence comes from Streptomyces sp. NBC_00457, assembly GCF_036014015.1. Taxonomy (NCBI): domain Bacteria; kingdom Bacillati; phylum Actinomycetota; class Actinomycetes; order Kitasatosporales; family Streptomycetaceae; genus Streptomyces; species Streptomyces sp. NBC_00457. The sequence continues at coordinate 7,981,240 of NZ_CP107905.1, forward strand.
CTGAGCAGCATCGGGGTGTTCGCGGCGAGTAGGACCTGGCTCCAGGACAGGTTCTTGCCGTGTTTGAGGGCGAGGCCGTCGCGGAGCATCGTCGGCCAGTTGATGCCGGACAGCTTGCGGAAGCGGGCCGCGTGGTTCATGGCTCGGAGGAGGGTTCTGGTGCGGCCGGAGTTCTCCAGCGAGTCGACCAGGTCCGTGCGGAGCATGCGGTGGGGCAGGCCGTCGACCGCTCGGGTGACCGTGACGTCCCGGACGCTCGCCGTCAGGTAGCGCGCCTTGACCGCGTCCGGCACCGTCGAGTCCGAGGTGAGCAGGAAGCGGGTGCCCATGGCGACGCCCGCCGCCCCGTAGGCCAGCGCCGCGACCAGGCCCCGGCCGTCGAAGAAGCCGCCCGCCGCCACCACGGGTATCCGCACCGCGTCCACGACCTGCGGCAGCAGCACCGTCGTCGCCACCTCGCCGGTGTGTCCGCCGCCCTCCCCGCCCTGCACGATCACCGCGTCCGCGCCCCAGGCCGCGACCTTCTCGGCATGGCGCCGGGCACCGACCGTCGGGATCACGACCACGCCCGCGTCCTTGAGCGTGCCGATCAGCTCCGGGGAGGGCGCCAGCGCGAAGGAGGCGACTCGTACGCCTTCCTCGATCAGGATCCGTGCCCTCTCGCCTGCGTCGGAGGCGTCGGCGCGGAGGTTGACCCCGAAGGGCGCCGTCGTACGGGACGTGACCTCGCGTATCGCCTCGCGCAGCCGGTCGGTCGTCATGGTCGCTGAGGCCAGGATGCCCAGCCCGCCCGCGTTCGCCGTCGCCGAGACCAGACGCGGGCCCGCCACCCAGCCCATGCCCGTCTGCACGATCGGGTGGCGGACCCCGACCAGCCGGGTGAGCGCGGTGTCCATCAGGCCCTCGCCTCCTCGGGGACCTCACGCGCGCGCCGGTTGTCCGGGTCGATCACCTCGCGGATCAGGCGCAGTTCGGCGGGCGTCGGCTCGCGGGTGGACGGCACCTCGTCCGGGATCGTCAGCGCGAACCCCGTCGCATCGCTGACCTCCTCGACGGTCACACCCGGATGCAGCGAGGCCAGCCGCATCGAGCGGTCCGGGGTGTCGAAGTCGAAGACGCCGAGGTCGGAGACGACCCGCGGGATGCGGTGATGGCGGGCACCGCCCGCATGGTCGTACCCCACCCCGCACACCATGTCGACCTTCTCCACGAACACCCGCCGGGAATGCTTCGGGATCCAGTAACTGGTCGGATTGTTGAGGGTGTTGACCGGCGCGCCCCGCACCCCCAGAAGCTGCCGCTTCGGCTTCTCCCAGTCGCCGATGCAGGAGATGTTCTGGTTGCCGAAGCGGTCGATCTGACTCGCGCCCATCATGACGTGCCGCCGGCCGCCGGTGACGAGGGTCAGATGCTGTCGATACGGCAGCCAGCCCTCGACGGTGCCGTCCACGTCGACCAGCATCGCCTCACTGTCGGTCAGCAACAGGTCCGGCGCGAAGGTGAGCCGGGCGAGACGCGCGCCGACGGAGGGGATCAGGCCCATGGGACTCGCCAGGATCTCACCGGCACCGCGCCAGGCCTCGGCGCAGGCGATCACACAGAACTCACTCCGCGTCACGGTCATGTCCCCTCCATCTCGGGCCCGTTGAGGAACCGCTCGGCGAACTCCGTCCAGGGTGTGGTCGCGTACTCCTTCTGCATGGCCTCGTCTCGCCCGTAGTCGGGGGCGCAGGACGTGAAGTGCGCGCCGCCCGGCACCTCCACCACGCCCGTCACCACATGACGCTTGATCAGCAAGGTCTGGGGTGCGGCCTCCTTCGTCAGCTCGGCGGTGTCCACGATCCGCTCGCACGAGACGAACGCCGCGTCCGCCGCCTCGCAGAACAAGTCGTCGAAATACGGGTCGGGCCCCAGATACTGGCCGTTGCCCCGCCGGTCGGCGCGGTTCACGTGGACCAAGGCCGCGTCCAGGCGCAGGGCGGGCATCGCCACGAACGTCTCCCCGTCGTCGTACGGCGACGTCACCGTCCGCAGACCCGGGTTGACCCGCATCACGTCGGAACCGATGCCGGCTCGCACCGGCAGGAAGGGCAGCCGGTTCGCCGCCGCGTGCAGCCCCCACATGAACATCGCCTCGTCGATCTCCATCAGCTCCAGCTCCCCCCGCTCGCGGGCCGCCCGGTAGTGCGGTTCGAGGGGGATCGAGTCGAGGGTGACGAAGGGGGCGACCAGTTTGCGGATCCGTCCGGCGGCGGCGAGCATGCCGACGTCCGGGCCGCCGTACGACACCACGGTGAGGTCGGTGACGCCGGACCGGAGCACCGCTCTCACCAGGGCCATCGGTTTGCGACGCGAGCCCCAGCCGCCGATGCCGAGGGTCATGCCGCTCTCCAGCCCGGCAACGGCCTCGTCGGCGGTCATCGTCTTGTCGCCCACGGTGGTCATCGTCTTGTCCCCCACGGCGGTCATCGTCCTGTCGCCCACTCAGTCACCGTCCTTTCCAAAGGAGTTGCGTCCAAAGGTGTCGCGGACCCGGTCGCCCACGCCGCTCACGCTCGCCTCGTAGGTGAAGCCCTGCTCGAAGCGGTAGCTGCGGCGCACGTCCACCGGATCGATGCCGTTGATGGCGGCCTTGGCCAGCCGGAGCAGCTCCCCGTCCTTCGCGGCTATCTCGCGGGCCAACTCCAGGGCGGCCGAAAAGAGTTCCTCGCGCGGCACCACCCGCCACACCGAGCCGTGCGCGTGCAGCTCGGCCGCCGTCGCCGTCCGCGAGGTGTAGTACAGGGCGCGCATCAGGTGCTGCGGGACCAGCCGGGCCAGGTGGGTGGCGGCGCCCAGCGCTCCACGGTCCAGCTCGGGCAGCCCGAAAGCGGCGTCCTCGCTCGCCACGATCACATCCGCGTTCCCCACAAGACCGATGCCCCCTCCCAGGCAGAAGCCCTGCACCGCCGCCACCACAGGCACCTCGCACTCGTACACCGCCGAGAACGCCGCGAAGCAGCCCCGGTTGGCGCCGACCAGCGCGCTCTGCCCACGCGCCTGTATCTCCTTGATGTCCACGCCCGCGTTGAACCCCCGCCCCTCGGCGGCCAGCACCACGCACCGCACCTCCGGGTCACGGCCGGCCGCGCGCACCGCGTCGGCCAGCGCGAACCAGCCGTCCACCGGAAGGGCGTTCACCGGCGGGAAGTCGACTGTGACAACGGCGATTCCGTCTTTTTCGGACCCCGTTTCCGGGGACGAGGTGGAGACACCCATGGACGCATCAGCTACCTTCGCACTCAGCTACCTTTCCACCAAACATTTGTTAGGTGTGAGGCTTCGAAGCTAGCAGCAGGCGGATCGCGGCGGGAGGCCCTGTGGAAAACCAAGCGCCAGACCCTGTGGAAAACTCCGGCCATCCCCGCGACCGGCCCCTCGGTGGCCGCCTCGTCGTCGTCACCGGCGGCACCCGCGGCGTCGGCGCGGGCATCGCGAAGGCGTTCGTCGAGGCGGGCGCGGAGGTCGTCACCTGCGCACGCCGGCCTCCCGAAGACCCCGTCGAGGGAACCGAGTTCGTGCCGGTGGACCTGCGGGACCCGGAGGCCGTGCGTGCCTTCTTCGGCGGACTGTCCCGGCTCGACGTGCTGGTCAACAACGCGGGCGGCAGCCCCTTCCGACGGCTGACCGACGCGGACGCCGAGCGGCACGCACGGGTCGTCGAGCTGAACCTGATCGCTCCACTGACCGTCTCCCTCGCCGCGTACGAGCACCTCAAGCGGTCCCGTGGCGCCGTCGTCATGATCGGCAGCGTCAGCGGCGACCGCCCTTCACCCGGCACGGCGGCGTACGGCGCGGCCAAGGCGGGCCTGGAGAGCCTCGCCCGGTCCATGGCCGTGGAGTGGGCGCCGGAGGTCCGCGTCAACACCCTCGTCGTCGGCATGGTCCGCACGGAGCTGTCCCACCTGCACTACGGCGGCGACGACGGCATCGAGGCGGTCGGCCGCACCGTCCCGCTCGGCCGCCTCGCCGATCCCGCCGACGTCGGCGCCGCCGCGGTCTTCCTCGCCTCCGACGCGGCCGCCTACATCAGCGGGGCGAACCTGCTGGTGCACGGGGGAGGGGAGCGGCCCGCCTTCCTGGACGCCGCAACCGCCAACAAAGAGACGTGAGATGGGCCCCGGGGGAGACAAGAGCGATGAGTCGACAAGGAGACGCAACAATGACCCGCACCATGACCGGAATCTGCGACGGACGCGTCGTGATCGTCACCGGCGCGGGCCGTGGCCTCGGCCGCGCCCACGCGCTGGCGTTCGCCGCCGAGGGCGCGCGGGTCGTCGTCAACGACCTCGGCGTCGGCCTGGACGGCACACCGGGCCCCGACAGCCCGGCCGGCCAGGTCGTCGACGAGATCCGCGCGGCGGGCGGCGAGGCGGTCGCGCACGGCGGCGACATCGCCACGACCGACGGCGCCGCCGCACTGATCCGGACCGCCCTGGAGACCTACGGTCGGCTCGACACGCTCGTCAACAATGCGGGCTTCCTGCGCGACCGGATGCTGGTCAACCTGGACGAGGACGACTGGGACGCCGTCGTACGCGTCCACCTCAAGGGTCACTTCCTGCCTCTGAAGCACGCCGCCGCGCACTGGCGCGCCGAGGCCAAGGCGGGCCGTCTGCCCGACGCGCGGATCGTCAACACCAGCAGCGGTGCGGGGCTGCTCGGCTCGGTCGGACAGGGCAACTACAGCGCGGCGAAGGCCGGAATCGTCGGTCTGACGCTGGTCGCCGCGGCCGAGCTGGGGCGCTACGGGGTTCAGGTCAACGCGATCGCCCCCGCGGCCCGGACCCGGATGACGGAACGTACCTTCGCCGAGACCATGGCGGCACCGGACACCGGCTTCGACACGATGGCCCCGGAGAACGTCTCGCCGCTGGTGGTCTGGCTGGGCTCGGCGGGGAGCGCGGGGGTGACCGGGCGGGTCTTCGAGGCGGAGGGGGGCAGGGTCACGGTCATGGAGGGCTGGCGCCCGGGACCGACCGCCGACAAGGGGGCGCGGTGGGATGCGGGGGAGGTGGGGGAGACGGTGCTGAAGTTGTTGGAGGAGGCGGAGGTGCCGGGAGAGGTGTATGGGGCGTAGATCAGCGCTCCGAAGGGGCGCGAGGCTGTATCGATTTGCGGCTCCGCCGCGTGGGCGCGACCAGCCACGACGGACCCGCACGCGACGACCGACCTGCTGGCCCAGCACCTACGTATCGCACTCAAGCACCGTCCGGCACAAAGAACACCGCGCCCGCACTCGCCCCCGCACCGGCACCCTGATCCGCTGGTGGCAGGTCGGGCAGGGGAACGTGACGCGGAGGTGGCCGCCGCCGTCGGGGCTGAAGGTGTAGGGGACGCCGGGCTGGGGGCCGTGGACGTGGCGGCGGTCGCGGGCGTAGCGGCGGCGGCCCGCCCAGCCGGCCGCCGTCAGCGGGGGCTGCTGCTCGTCGTGGCGGGCCTGGACCATGCCCTTCGTGTACGCCGTGTAGGCCTGCGGACTGGTGAACCACACGGACGGGTCCTCGCCGAACACCAGGGCGCGCTTGGCGAGGACGTACCCGAACTCCTCCGGTGTCAGATAGCCGAGCTTCTGCGACGACGCCGCGTCCTCCCGGTAGGCGTCGAGGAGCAGCCAGCCGGCGCCCAGGTACGTCGTCGCGGTGTCGGTGAGGATCTCGTTGTCGCGGGTGCCGGGGAACGACAGGTCGAGGCGGTGCAGATAGACGTGCATGATCTCGTGGGCGAGGGCCGCGCCGATGTCCCGCCGGTGGGTGCGGAAGCGGTCGTTCAGCTCGACGAAGTACTCGGGTCCCGCGGCGAGTTCGACGTTCGCGGCGTGCTTCATCTCGCGGAAGCTGACGATCACCCGGGCGTCCGGGAGCCGGTAGTGCCGCACCAGCTCCCGGGCCACTCGCTGGGCGCCCAGATACAGGTCGTCGGTGTCGCAGAACGCCACGTCGACGGGGGCCACACTGATCGCGAACGTCTGGATGGTGTCGTACGACAGCCGCTTGTAGAGCGCGGTGATCGACTCCCGCACCGTCTCCAGGTGTGGGTAGCCGTGCTCGACCGGTCCGTCGTTCGCCACGCCTGTACCCCCAAGACGCCCTGACCCGATTCCACTCTACGAGGGTCTGAGCGGGTTTCGCGGGTCGGACATCAGGCGGAGCCCGGCTTCCGGCGACGGCCCCTCGAACTCCAGCACCCACACCTCGTTGCCGCCCTCCCGCAGCACCGGCCCGGGGACGTACAGCGTGTGCTGTGGGCCCGCGGACCAGTAACGCCCGAGGTTGAAGCCGTTGATCCACACGAACCCGCGCGTCCAGCCCGGCAGCTCCAGGCAGGCGTCCCCGGCGCCGCGGACCATGACGGTACCCCGGTACAGGCCGGGGGCACCCTCCCCGGCCGGCGGTTCGAAGGGCACGCCGTCCACCCCCGCGTCGAAGGCGTCCAGGCGCAGCGCACGCGCGCGTACCCCGTGCAGAAACTGCCGCTCGTGCAGGACGCCCCCGGTGATGCCCTTGGGCTCCCCGGACCGCGGCCCGTAATTGACCCTCCCCAGGGACTCCACCCACAGCTCCACGCGCGCGTGCCCGGCAACCGGCTCCTTCAGCTGCTCGTCGCCCTCGGTGAGCACCCCGGCCCGCGTCCCGTCGACGTACACCACCGCCACATCCCGCAGCCCGCGCGCGATCAGCGGATACGGCTGCCGCGGCCCCGGCACGGTGACCTCGTACCGTACGAGCCCCCTGTCCACGTCCAGCTCCTCGAAGGACGGCGGGAGGGGAGAGACGGTCTCCGGGCCGCCGAACGTCTCCAGTACGGCACTCAGGGGCGCCCAGCCCGCGAGGTCCACGTCGGCCGGGGCACCCAACGGCTCAGGCGTCGGCGGCGGTTCGGGCAGCGGACCGTCGGCGTACTCGGCGAGCACCTCGCGCAGGCGCCAGAACTTCTCCGTGGGGCGGCCGTATTCGTCGATCGGCGCGTCGTAGTCGTAGGAGGTGACGTCCGGCTCCAGCGGCCCGTCGTGCATGTCGCCGCCGCCCCGGTTGGCGCCCGCCCAGCCGGCGAAGTTGGTGCCGCCGTGCGCCATGTAGATGTTGACGGAGGCGCCGCACTCCAGGATCTCGCGCAGGGATTCGGCCACATCCTGGGCGTCGCGCACGGTGTGCTGCCCGCCCCAGTGGTCGAACCAGCCGCACCAGAACTCCATGCACATCAGCGGGCCCTCGGGGCGGTGCCCGCGCAGCGTCTCGAACGCCACGCGCGCGTGGGAGCCGAAATTGACCGTGGCGAGGACTCCGGGCACGGATCCGCCGGAGAGCATGTGGTCCTCCGGGCCGTCCGAGGTGAACAACGGCACCGTGACACCCTGGTCCCGCAGCAGCTCGGCGAGGCGGCGCAGATACTCCGCGTCCGAGCCGTAGCTGCCGTACTCGTTCTCCACCTGCACCATGATCACCGGGCCGCCGCGGTCGATCTGCCGGGGCACGACCTCCTCCAGCAGCCGGCCGAACCAGCGCTCCACGGGACGCAGAAAACGCTCGTCACGCGTGCGTGCATGCCCCGGCACCCAGTGCGGCAGCCCACCGTTCTCCCACTCGGCGCAGATGTACGGCCCCGGCCGGACGATCGCCCACAAGCCCGCCTCCCGCGCCGCGTCCAGGAAACGGCCCAGCGCACCCACGTCCCGGAACCTGCCGGGACCGGGCTCATGCAGATTCCACGGGACGTACGTCTCCACACAGTTCAGGCCCATCGCCCGCAGCATCGCCAGCCGGTGCCCCCACTGCTCCTCGTGCACGCGGAAGTAGTGCAGCGCACCGGACAGCAAACGCACCGGCCGCCCGTCCAACAGGAAATCCGTGTCCCCCACCGTGAAGTCGCTCATGCCGTCACCCTCGCCCCTGGCGGCGATCACGTCCATGGACAAAGATCGGCGCTGGTTGGACGGAAACGACCGGGACGGAAGCGACCGGGACGCAAATGACCTGGAATCACACGACCGGGACGCACACGACCTGGACGTACACGACACGGAGCGGAGTCGGCCGCGGATGTACCACACCTGGATGCGGTTCTTCACGCCCGGCCCCGCCCACCACCGGCTCGGCCTGGTCTGCCTAGGCGTCGGCCTCCAGTACGGCGCCCTGCCCACCGTAGGACCGCGCACCCTCGACAGCCACGTCGCCGTCGTGATCAGCACCGGCGGCGGCTGGTACGCCGGCCCCGACGGCCGCCGTACCACCGTCACCGCGCCCGCACTGCTGTGGCTCACACCCGGCGTCCCGCACCACTACGGGCCCGACCCCGACACCGGCTGGGACGAGGGCTTCGTCGGCTTCGCCGGACCCGCCACCGCCACCTACACCGAACTCGGCTACATCGAACCCGGCCGCCCCGTGGTGCCCCTCGCGGACGCCACCGGCCCGCGCGCCGTCGTCGCCCGCATCGTGCGCGCCGCCCGTCGCGACAACCCGCTCCTGGAAGTGGAGACCGGCGCCGCCGTCCACGAACTCCTCGTCGCCCTGCGCCGCGCCCGCGCCGACCTGACCCCCGCCGGAAACCAGGTCCTCAAGGCGCTCGCCCGCGACGCCTGTCTGCCGATGTCGGTCGCCGACCACGCCGCCCGGCACGGCATGACCACCGCCGAACTACGCGCCGCCGTCCGCCGCGTGGCCGGCTGCAGCCCCAAGGACTACCTGCTCGGCATCCGCCTCGGCCGCGCCAAGGAACTCCTCGCCGCCACCGAACTGCCCGTCGCCGCCGTCGCCCGCCGCGTCGGCTACGACGACCCCGCCTACTTCTCCCGCCTGTTCACCCGCCGCGTCGGCATGGCCCCCATCCGCTTCCGCGCCCAGGAGGGCCGCACCGTCCCCGGCGGCTGGAGCGACCGCATCCCCGACCCCGACGACCCACCCGTCATCGAACGCCCGCGCTGAGCGCTCCGCTGGAAGCACGCAGTTGGGCCGTCTTTCGTCTGCGGCGCCGTCGTGGCTGGTCGCTCCCCCACTCTCGGCTTCGCTCGAGCGGGGAGACCCCCATCGCGGCGGAGCCGCATATCAGACACAGCCCCGCGCCCCTTCGGGCCGCGGCCCGGCCTCCCCGTAGGGTTTCGCCCATGACCACCAGCAACACCTCGACCGGTGACGTCGACCCCGCCGTCCGCGAGGAACTCGCCCGGCTACGCGACAGCATCGACAACATCGACGCGGCCGTCGTCCACATGCTCGCCGAACGCTTCAAATGCACCCAGCAGGTCGGCCACCTCAAAGCCGCGCACCAGCTGCCGCCCGCCGATCCCGCCCGCGAGGCCCGGCAGATCGCCCGGCTGCGCGCACTCGCCGAGAGCGCCAAGCTGGACCCCGCCTTTGCTGAGAAGTTCCTCAATTTCATCATCGGCGAAGTGATCAGACACCACGAGATCATCGCCGAGGACACGGTGAACGGCTCTATGCCGGCGGCCGATTGACCTCGTTCTTCGCTCCCCGGGGCGTGACATGCGCGCCCGCGCGCGGCATGCTGCGCTGTGCACTCCTTGTCAGCTGACGAGCACGCCCCGTCAGCGCCCGGACATAAGCTGGTTGTCCACGCGGGAGGGACGCCGGGCCATGCCGTCGGAATCCAAGATCCTCATCGTCGACGATCACAAGGACACGCTCTACGCACTGGAGAGCGCCCTGGCGCCGCTGGGCTATCTGCTGGCCCGCGCCACCAGCGGTGACGAGGCACTCAAGCAGGTGCTCCGCGGCCGGGTCGGCCTTCTTCTGCTCGATGTGCGCATGCCCGGCGTCGGCGGCCTCGACGTGGTCCGCTACATGCGGCGCGTGGAACAGACCCAGTACATCCCCGTCATCCTGCTCACCGGCTACGGCGCCGACCACGAACTGACCTCCACCGCCTTCGGCCTCGGCGTCGCCGACCTCGTCATGAAGCCCATCGACCCCTGGGCCCTGCGCACCAAGGTCCGCTACCTGTACGACGCCCACCAGCGCCACCTCGCTCTCGAACGCGAGGTCCGCGCACTGCGCGCCCTCGTCCAGGACCACCCCCCGCGGCCCGCGCTGCCCCACCCCGACGCCCGCGTACCGAACCAGCGGCCCTCGGGCACCCAAACCGGAAAACTCGAACAGGACCGGACATAGGTCGCGTTACCGATCCGAGCCTGTGCGTTGTCAGTGGCATCAGGCAGCATGGCCTGCATGTCCGTACTCACGCGCGACGAAGCGCAGACCCGTGCCCGGCTTCTCGACGTCCACCGCTACCAGATCGAACTCGATCTGACGCGAGGCGAGGAGCTCTTCGACTCCGTCACCGTCATCCACTTCACGGTACGGAGCGATCTCGAGGCCTCGGACACCTTCGTCGAGCTCAAGCCCGCCGAGCTGCGCAATGCCCGCCTGGACGGACGCCACCTAGACCTGGACACCCTGGACGAGAACCGGCTGCCCCTCAAGGACCTCACTCCGGGCGAGCACGTACTGCACATCGACGCCGGCATGCGCTACTCGCGCACCGGCGAGGGCATGCACCGCTTCACCGACCCCACCGACGGCGAGACCTACGTCTACACCCAGCTGTTCATGGACGACGTCCAGCGCGTCTTCGCCGCCTTCGACCAGCCCGACCTCAAGGCCGTCTTCGAACTGTCGATCAAGGCCCCCGAAGGCTGGACCGTCCTCGCCAACGGCATCACCGAGCACCAGGGCGACGGCCTGTGGAAGGCGGCTCCCACCCCGCTGATCTCCACCTATCTCGTCGCCGTCGCCGCCGGCCCCTGGCACTCCGTGCGCACCGAACACCGCGGCCTGCCCTTCGGCCTGCACTGCCGCCGCTCCCTCGCCCCTCACCTCGACACCGACGCCGAGGAACTCCTCGAGGTCACGCGCGCGTGCTACGACCGCTACCACGAGAAGTTCGAAGAGCCCTACCCCTTCGACTCCTACGACCAGGCGTTCGTCCCCGAGTTCAACGCCGGCGCCATGGAGAACCCCGGACTGGTCACCTTCCGTGACGAGTTCGTCTACCGCTCCGCCGTCACCGACACCGAGCGGCAGACCCGCGCCATGGTCATCGCCCACGAGATGGCCCACATGTGGTTCGGCGACCTCGTCACCCTCCGCTGGTGGGACGACATCTGGCTGAACGAGTCCTTCGCCGAGTACATGGGCTACCAGACCCTCATCGAAGCAACCCGATTCACTGACACCTGGGTCGAGTTCGGCGTCAACCGCAAGGCCTGGGGCTACGACGCCGACCAGCGCCCCTCCACCCACCCCGTCGCCCCCGAAGCCGTCGACGACACCGCCTCCGCCCTCCTCAACTTCGACGGCATCTCCTACGCCAAGGGCGCCTCCGCACTACGGCAACTCGTCGCCTGGCTCGGTGAGAAGGACTTCCTCGCCGGCATCAACACCCACTTCGCCCGCCACAAGTTCGCCAACGCCGCCCTCGCCGACTTCATCGACTCCCTCGCCGCCGCCACCGACCGCGACGTCCACGCCTGGGCCGACGCCTGGCTGCGCACCACCGGCGTCGACACCCTCACCCCCCACATCACCCCCGGCGACGACGGCACCTGCACCCTCACCGTCGACCATGCCGGTAGCCGCCCCCACCACATCGCCGTCGGCCTCTACGACCTCGACCTCACCGACGAAGGCCGCCTCACCCTGCGCGAACGCCTCGACCTCGACATCCCGCAGACCGACACCCGGCCCATCGGCAAACGCCCCGCACTGCTCCTGCTCAACGACGGCGACCTCAGCTACGCCAAGGTCCGCTTCGACACCGACTCCTTCCGGGCCGTGCACGCCGGCCTGTCCGGCCTGCCCGACCCCCTCACCCGAGCCGTCGTCTGGAACGCCCTCAGGGACGCCGTACGCGACGGCGTCAGTGCCCATCCGGGGACGACCGCCGAACCCGCGATGCCCGCCACCGCCTACCTCGAAGCGGCCCGCGCCCACCTCCCGCACGAAACCGACCTCGCCATCGTCCAGGGCGTCCTCGCCTTCGCCGCCGGACAGATCGCCGACCGCTACCTCACCCCCGAGCAGCGGCCCGCCGCGCTGACCACCCTCTCCGACCTCTGCCGCGACCTGATGCGCCGCACCGAGGACGGCGACCACCCCGGCCTGCGCCTGATCGCCGTACGCCACTTCATCGACGTCGCCGCCCAGCCCGACACCATCGCCGCCTGGCTCGCCGACGGCACCGTGCCCGGCGGCCCGGAACTCGACCCCGAGCTGCGCTGGCGCGTCCTGGCCCGCCTCGCCGTCCTCGGCGCCACCGACGAGTCGGCCATCGCCGCCGAACTGGACCGCGACCCCAGCGCCACCGGCCAGGAAGGCGCCGCCCGCTGCCGGGCCGCCCTGCCCGACCCGGACGCCAAGCGCACGGCCTGGGAGGCGATGTTCGCCACCGACGACCTCTCCAACTACCTCTTCACGGCAACCGCCCAGGGCTTCTGGCAGCCCGAACAGGCCGACCTCGTACGGGAGTACGTGCCGCGCTACTACGCGGACGCCGTCGCCGTGGCCGCCCGCCGCGGCCCCGCCATCGCAGAAGCCGCCGGCCGCTGGGCCTTCCCCGTCCACGCCGTCGACCCCGACACCCTGCGTCTGGGCGAGACCTGCCTGCGCGACGGCGACCCCATCCCCGCCCTGCGCCGCAAACTGGTCGACCAGCTCGACGACCTCGCACGGGCCTTGCGCGTCCGGGAGGCATAGGAACCCGGACCTCGCAACTCCGACACCCCCAACACGTTTTCCCCGCACGGAAGTACCCCCATTCGGGTTCCGATCGTTGGGCTTTTCGGGCGCCACCACGCAACCGCGTACAAGCTGGAACCCCCTCTGCCCGGCGCCCGGAGGACACCCATGAGCACGCTGCTGCCCCAAGGCGGCTCCGAGGAAGTGCCAGCACGCCCCCACGCCGCCCGGCACGCACTCTCGCCGCACCAGTCAAAGGCTCAAGTAGCTCCTCCCCCACTCTCGGCTTCGCTCGAGCGGGGGGACCCCCATCGAGAGCCTTCGCCCGGCACGCCGAGAGCACGCACCGAACGACGCGGGAACGCACTCTCACTTCCTCGGAGCCGCCTCGCCTCAGGACCCGAGGGCCGCCACGCCCTGCGGCCGCTGCTCGACACCGTCCTCGACGCGCTCCACGCCGGCGAGCGGGCCCGAGGCGGCCCGCTGCCCGCGGGAGGCCCGGACGCGGTCGCAGCGCGCGTGCGGGACGCGGTGGGCGACGTACTGCCCGACGAGGGCGACCCGGACGCCCTGCGCGTCCTCGTGCAAGCCGTCGCCGAAGGAGCCGCCGACCCCGCGCACCCCCTGTGCGCGGCCCACCTCCACTGCCCACCCCTCGCCGTCGCCACCGCCGCCGACCTCGCCGTGTCCGCCCTGAATCCGTCGATGGACTCGTGGGACCAGGCACCAGCCGCGTCGGAGCTGGAGGAACTGGTGACACGAGCACTCGCGAACGAGGTCTACCCGGACGCGAGGAACTGCGCGAACGGCCCCCACCGGCCCGCAGCCGACACCGCACAGCACCACCCCGACGCCCTCATCACCACCGGCGGCACCGAATCCAACCAACTCGCCCTCCTCCTCGCCCGCGAAGCACACGGCCCGAGCGTGCGGCTGGTCGTCGGTGCCAACGCGCACCACACGCTGCCCCGCGCCGCCTGGCTGCTCGGCCTGCCCGCCCCCGTCGTCGTACCCGCGCCCGCCGGCACCCTCGATCCCGCCGCCCTCGACCAAGCCCTCACCGCACTCCCCGGCCCGATCCTCGTAGCAGCCACCGCGGGCACCACCGACGCCGGACTCATCGACCCCCTCCCCGACATCGCCGCACTCTGCCGAACCCACGGCGCACGACTCCACATCGACGCGGCGTACGGCGGCCCCCTCCTGTTCAGCCAACGCCACCGCGCCAAGCTCACCGGACTGGCAGCCGCCGACACCGTCACCCTCGACCTGCACAAACTCGGCTGGCAACCGGTCCCCGCCGGAGTCCTCGCCGTCAAGAACACCCGCGACCTCGCAGCCCTGCACCACCACGCCGACTACCTCAACGCCGACGACGACACCGAAGCCGGCCTCCCCGACCTGCTCGGCCGCTCCCTGCGCACCACCCGCCGCCCCGACGCCCTCAAAATCGCCGTCACCCTCAAAACCCTCGGCCGCACCGGACTCGGCACACTCATCGATCACATCTGCGACCGTGCCCGCGAATTCGCCGCACTCGTCCAGGAACACCCCGGCTACGAGCTCTACGACACACCCACCCTCAGCACCGTCCTGTTCCGGCCCACCACAGCCACCGACGCCGCCGTCGCCGCCGTACGCCGACAACTCCTCACCGACGGCCGCGCCGTCCTCGGCCGAGCACGCCTCGACGGCCGGCTGTGGTTCAAAGCAACGCTCCTCAACCCCGCCACCCGGCCAGGCGACCTCGCCGGGCTCCTGAAACTCGTGGAAGGAACCACCCCCCGATGACCCACCCCCCACGCCACGAGCCCGACACCACCCGCGACCTCGTCGGCGTCGGCATCGGCCCCTTCAACCTCTCCCTCGCCGCCCTCACCCACCCCCTCGCCGAACTCGACACCGTCTTCTACGACCAACGCCCCACCTTCGCCTGGCACCCCGGCCTGCTCATCGACGGCGCCACCATCCAAGTCCCCTTCCTCGCCGACCTGGTGACCCTCGCCGACCCCGCCAGCCCCTGGACCTTCCTCAACTACCTCAAGGCCCGCGACAGGCTCTTCCCCTTCTACTTCGCCGAGCGCTTCCACATCCAGCGCGCCGAATACGACGCCTACTGCCGCTGGGTCGCCGAAAACCTCCCCGCACTCCACTTCGGCCACCAAGTCGACGCCGTCCGCTTCAACCCCGAACGCGACGTCTTCGAAGTCGACTTCACCAAACTCGACACCGACGGCGAAGCCGACGCCCTCGGCCGCACCTACACACGCAACATCGTCCTCGGCATCGGCACCGAACCCCACATCCCCGAACCACTCAAACCCCTCGTCGACGCACCCGCCGTCCCCGTCATCCACGCCGCCGACTACACCGACCACCGCGACACCCTGCTCGCCGCCGAACACGTCACCGTCATCGGCTCAGGACAGTCCGGCGCCGAAATCTTCCTCGACCTGCTGCGCCACCGCCCCGCCGGCCGCGAACGACTCCACTGGCTCGGCCGCACCGAAGCCTTCGCCCCCATGGAGTACTCCAAGCTCGGCCTCGAACACTTCACCCCCGACTACACCCGCTACTTCCACTCCCTCGCCGAACCCGTCCGCGACCGCCTCGTCACCTCCCAATGGCAGCTCCACAAAGGCATCGACACCGACACCATCGCCGCCATCCACGACGAGCTCTACCGCCGCACCCTGCACGGCGGCTGGCCCGACGCCGTCCTCACCCCCGGCGTCCACGTCCGCACCGCAGGACGCGTCGCCACCACCAAAGTCGAACTCCACCTCGAACACACCCAGCAGAACACCCGCTCCCGCCTCACCACCGACGCCGTCGTCCTCGCCACCGGCTACCGCGAACGCCCCCTCGACCGCCTCCTCGCCGGCCTCGACCCCTACCTGCGCCGCGACAGCCGCGAACGCCCCCGCATCGACGAACACTTCCGCCTCGTCCTCGACCCCGCCGTCACCACCTCCGGCTGCCACGTCTACGTCCAGAACGCCGAACACCACACCCACGGCGTAGGCACCCCCGACCTCGGCCTCGCCGCCTGGCGCAGCGCCACCATCCTCAACTCGCTCACCGGCAAGGAGACATACCCCCTCCCACGCCGCACCGCCTTCACCACCTTCGGCCTCGAACCCCAACCCCTTATCCCACCCGCCCGCCGACCCCTCACCCCCCTCCTCGACGGACGCTGACACGACAACGACAACGACAACGGCGCCGGAGCGCGAACGCCCCGACGCCGTTGACCCGCAACCCCGCGCCCTAGAACACGGGCGTACCGCCCCGCGTCAACTTCCAGTCCACCGACGCGAAGTCCTTCGGATCCAGCACACCCTTCGCCGTCACCCACTCCGCGATCCGCGTACGGATCTCCGTCGACTCCGCCCACACCTCCTGCGCCGACGCCACATGCGGGAACGCACCCCCGCCATTCGCCCGGTAGTTGTTCACCGCGAACACGAACTTCTGAGCCTCATCCAGCGCGGCGCCGTCGTACGTCAGATTCTTGATCCGCGAACCCGCCGCCTGCGCGATGTCGATCTCGTACGACAGCCCCGACACGTAGTCGTAGTTGTAATCCGGACGGCCGCCCGCGTTCGTCAGCTTCTCCACATCGACCGCCGCATCCGGCGCCGTCTGCACGAAATACTCCGCCGAATACTCCAGATACGCCTTGAGCTGCGCACCCGTCATCAACTTCGCGACCAGCGTGTTGTCGTACACATACAGACTCGACAGATCCCGGATCGTCACATCCCCCGCCGGAATCTCCGACGTCCGCGAGAACGGCGACGCCTGCGCGATCACCGGCAGCGAGGCGTACTCCGAACCCGCCAGCGCCGCCCTGACCACGTCCTCCTGCACCTTCGTGATCAGATCGATGATCGGGGCGTCCTTGTACCGCGCGTCCACCGTCGTCAACGTCGCCGTGGCCGTGCCGACGACCTGGTTGACGTACTCGACCACGATGTCGTGATCGTCCTTCAGCAGCTTCGTGATCCTCGGGTCATCGGCGACCGTCTTCGCATCGCGCACCGTCGCCTTCACCGACTCGACCCGCCAGCGGCCCTTCTCGAAGACCAACTCGAAGTCGAACAGCGACAACCGCTCCGCAAAGCACAACGGCTCCGACAACACCACGGTCTTGCCGGTCTTCTCATTCGTGACCAGCAGCTCAGCGATCTCCGTGTGCGCATGACCCACCAGGATCGCGTCGATGCCCGGCACCTGCTGAGCCACCAGCGCCGACGAGTTCTCGATGTACGGCAGCTGATCACCGTACGACGACGTCCCCGACGAACCCGAGTGCGCCGACACCACCACCACATCCGCGCCCATCGACCGCAGCCTCGGCACCCACTTCGCCGCCTGCTCCTCCAGACCCGGGAACGTCAGCTTCCCCTCGACATACGCCTTGTCCCAGATCGCGATTCCCGGATTGGTCAGCCCCAGCACGGCCACCTTCACCGGCGGGGCGCCCGGCACCCGGAACGTCTTCATGAAATACGGCGGGAAAGCGGGCCTGAGCGTCTTCGCGTCCAGCGCGTTCGCACCCAGCAGCGGGAAATCACACTGCTCCTCGAACTTCCGCAGCGTCTCGATGCCGTAATTGAACTCGTGATTGCCCAGCGCCACCGCGTCATACCCGATCGCGTTCATCGCCGCGGCCATCGGATGAACCGGCCCGCCCTCGGCGGTGATCGGATCCACCTTCGCGTAGTAATACGTCAGCGGAGTGCCCTGGATCGTGTCACCCGCGTCCAGCAACAGCGTATTGCGGCGGCCCTTCTCCTCCCGGACCTGATTCACCAACGTCGAAACCCGCGCCAGACCCTGCGCATTGCCCTTGGCGTCCGTGTACTCCGCGTTCTTGAAATAGTCCCAGTTGAAGATGTGCCCGTGCAGATCCGTCGTGCCCATCACCGTGAACGCGTACCGCTTCACCGGCTTCCGCCCCCTCTTCGCCTCCGCGGCCTCCGCCGCCGGAGCCGCCGCAGCACCGGCGATCGCCACCCCCGCCCCGGTCACGGCGGACTTCTGCAGGAACTTCCGGCGGTTCAACGGCATCTCTGGACACTCCTCGGGCCACGGTCAATGACGCGCGTAGACCGAACACGGTCGACAACGCGCGTAGATTCTGACCCGGACATGCCCAGCAGCAACAGGCCCTACAGGTTTCGATCTGATGACCCACCCCACCAACTCGCCCACTCCGTAAGCGAGTAAGGCGTGACAGAGTGGGGCGTATGACCACACCACCCCCAGACGACCCCCACCCCGCCGTCCCCTACGGCACCCCCGAAGCCCCCCGCATCGCCGTCCGCGGCGAAGCCCGCCTCGAAGTCGACCCCGAAATCGCCCGCATCGTCGTCACCGTCGCCACCCGCGGCAAAGACCGCCGCACCGCCCTCGACGACCTCACCCGCCGCAACACCACCACCCTCGACCTCATCAAAACCTACGGCGACGCAGTCGAACGCCTCGAAACCGGCGCCTTCTCCATCACCCCCGAACTCACCAAACACGGCCGCGGCGAACGCATCCACGCCTACCACGGCCGCGTCCACATCACCGCCGAACTCACCGATTTCACCGCCCTCGGCGAACTCACCACCCGCCTCGCCGACCAAGAACTCACCCGCGTCGACGGCCCCGCATGGGCCCTCCGCCCCGACTCACCCGCCCACCGCCAAGCCCGCCAGCAGGCCGTGAAGGAAGCCGTCCAGCGGGCGAGGGAGTACGCCGAAGCACTCGGTACCTCACTCGCGGCACTGGTGGAACTGGCCGACATCGGCGCCGAGAACCACGAGCCGTACGCAGTCGCCGGCAACGCCCGCATGCGCTCCGCGGCCTTCGCCGCCGAAGACGCCGCCGCCTCCCTCGACCTCGAACCCCAACGCCAACGCGTCTACGCCCAGGTCAACGCCCGCTTTACGATGGCACCGCCCCGCCTGTGAATACGCGACAGCCTGCGAAATGCTCATCGGAGCACCCAGCCGCACAATTCAACACTTGTCAATAGCCCTTCACGTAAAGGTTGTTGAGTAGTCATGCGGGACCAATTCTCTACCCACCGGTAAGCCCTAGGCTCAAACCATGCGCCGAGTAAAGATCGTCTGCACCCTGGGCCCCGCCACCGACTCATACGACCAGATCAAGGCACTGGTCGAAGCCGGAATGGACGTCGCCCGATTCAACCTCAGCCACGGCAGCTACGCCGAACACGAGGAGCGCTACCAGCACGTCCGCAAGGCCTCCGACGAGACCGGCCGCAGCGTCGGCATCCTCGCCGACCTTCAAGGCCCGAAGATCCGACTCGGCCGCTTCACCGAAGGCCCCGTACTCCTTGAACGCGGCGACACCTTCACCATCACCGTCGAAGAAGACGCGCAGGGCGACCGCGCGCAGTGCGGCACCACGTACTCCGGCCTGGCAGCCGACGTCACCGCCGGCGAGCGCATCCTCGTGGACGACGGCAAAGTCTGCCTCGAAGTCACCCAGGTCGACGGCCCCCGCGTCCACACCACCGTCGTCGAAGGCGGCATGGTCTCCGACAACAAAGGCCTCAACCTCCCCGGCGTCGCAGTGTCCGTCCCCGCCCTCTCCGACAAGGACGAAGCCGACCTCCGCTGGGCCCTGCGCATGGGCTTCGACGTCATCGCCCTCTCCTTCGTCCGCAGCGGACGCGACATCGACGACGTGCACAGGATCATGGACGAGGAGGGCCGCCGCCTCCCGGTGATCGCCAAGGTCGAAAAACCGCAGGCTGTCGAGGCGATCGAGGACATCGTTGCCGCCTTCGACGGCATCATGGTCGCCCGCGGAGACCTCGGCGTCGAAATGCCGCTGGAACAGGTCCCCATCGTCCAGAAGCGCGCGATCAAGCTCGCGAAGAGGAACGCCAAGCCGGTCATCGTCGCGACCCAGATGCTGGACTCCATGATCGACAACTCCCGGCCGACCCGCGCCGAAGCGAGCGACGTCGCCAACGCGGTCATCGACGGCACGGACGCGGTGATGCTGTCCGGCGAGACGAGCGTCGGCAAGTACCCCATCGGGGTCGTCAAGACGATGGCGAAGATCGTCGAAGCGGCCGAGGAGGACATCCTCGCGAAGGGCCTCCCGCCACTGACCGAACGCAACAAGCCCCGCACGCAGGGCGGTGCGGTGGCTCGTGCGGCCGCGGAAATGGGCGACTTCCTGGGCGCGAAGTTCCTGGTCGCCTTCACCCAGTCCGGCGACACAGCCCGCCGCCTGTCCCGCTACCGCTCCCCGATCCCCCTCCTCGCCTTCACACCCGAACCGGCCACGCGATCCCAGCTGAACCTGACGTGGGGCGTGGAGACGTTCCTCGGCCCGCACGTCGACTCCACTGACGCGATGGTCGACCAGGTGGACGAACTGCTCCTGAAGTACGGCCGCTGCCAGCAGGGCGACGTCGTGGTCATCACGGCGGGTTCGCCGCCCGGCGTCTCGGGGTCGACGAACCTGGTCCGGGTGCATCACATCGGGGAGGACGACAAGTAGGTGGGCTGTCAGTGCTTCGGGCCCACGTGGGTGTCCATCAGGGCTACGGAGGCTTTGCGGGCGATGGAGATGTTGCGAGCGTTGGCCTGTCGCCACTCGACGCCGACGCGGTCGAGCGCCGCAGTGAAGAGCCCGATGATGTCGCCCGACAGGTTGGTGAAGAAGTACCGGGGGTATTCGTAGCGCTTCCGCTCGCCGCCTACGAGACGGGTGGCCCAGTTCGTGATCCGGCAGCCGTCCGAGTGGATGAGGCCGCGGATGAACTCATAAGGGTGAGCCTCGACGATGGCCTGCTGCCAGGGTTCCAGAGCGATCCTGCGTTCGTGCTTCTTGCCAGGGCCGTGCTGGGGGAAGAGGCAGGGCCAATGCGCGTAGTAGCCAACCACTGATACGTAGCCTTGTGCCTGCACTCGGTATGCGTTGCGCGCCGGGTTGACCGAACGCATAGCGGCCTCACAGGCGTCGATCAGCCCTGGCCATGCGTCTGCGCACGCGATGCGGAGGTAGTGGCCCGTGCCGCGGGGGTGGGCGCTGATACAGCCGTCGCCGAGATAGAGGCCCAGCAGGTAGGAGTACGAGACTTCGTCGGTCGGCGGCCCCGGCGGCGGAGCGGCCATACGTGGCAGGGGTTCAAGTCGGACCTGCCAGGAACGGATCGCGGCACGTGAGATGCCCGTCTCCCGGCTCACCGAGTTCAGGCTGCGGCCATGTGCAACCAGCGTGAGCGCCCGCTTGCGTGTGCTGATGTCGTACATGCGGACACTCTGGGAGGGTGATCGCTACGACACGCAGCAAAAAGCGGATGTTCACGAGAACGTGGACATCCGCTTCTAGGTGCCGACCTTGGAATCGAAGGAAAAGTGCCCCGGGTCGGACTCGAACCGACACTGTATGGGTTTTGAATCCATTGCCTGCTGCCAATTGGGCTACCGGGGCTCGCAGAATCCAAGGTTTCCCTTGACCCTCCGCGCACCCACCTTACCGCAGCTAGGTAGTCTCTTGTCAGCAGCACCCCTGCCCCGAACGAGGAGCCCCCGTGACCGCCCCCGAGTCGCCCCAGCCCGTAGACGCGCCCGACGACGACAAGTCGCACGTGCCTCCGCTGACGACCCGTGTCGTCATTGCCGAGGACGAGGCACTGATCCGGCTCGATCTTAAAGAGATGCTGGAGGAGGAGGGTTACTCCGTCGTCGGTGAAGCCGGTGACGGGGAACAGGCCGTGGAGCTTGCCCGCGAGCACAAGCCCGACCTCGTGATCCTCGATGTGAAGATGCCCAAGCTCGACGGGATCTCCGCTGCCGAGAAGATCGCCGAGGAGCGCATCGCTCCCGTCCTCATGCTGACCGCCTTCTCGCAGCGTGATCTCGTCGAGCGGGCCCGGGACGCCGGTGCCATGGCGTACCTCGTGAAGCCGTTCAGCAAGAGCGACGTCGTTCCGGCGATCGAGATGGCCGTCTCCCGGTTCACGGAACTGAAGGAGCTGGAGAAGGAGGTCGCGGACCTCTCCCTGCGGCTGGAGACTCGGAAGCTGGTCGACCGGGCGAAGTCGATCCTTCAGACGGAGTACGGGCTGACCGAGCCGGCGGCGTTCCGGTGGATTCAGAAGACGTCGATGGATCGCCGGATGTCGATGCAGCAGGTTGCCGAGGCGGTCATTCAGGACGCCGAGGAGAAGAAGGGCAACAGCAAGGGCTGAGGCCGGCCCCGCCAGCATGCACGAGGCCCGCGCTCCCGGATGGGGGCGCGGGCCTCGTCGTATCGGCGAATGGATCTCAGTCTTCGCCGAGGTATGCCTTGCGTACCGATTCGTCGTGCAGCAGGTCCTGCCCGCTGCCCGACAGCACGATGTTGCCGACTTCCATGACGTGTCCGTGGTCGGCCAGGGACAGCGCGGCCTGGGCGTTCTGTTCGACGAGGAGGATCGTCGTGCCCTGGGATTTGAGTTCGACGATCGTCGCCATGATCTTCTGCATCATGATCGGCGAGAGGCCCATGGAGGGTTCGTCGAGCATGAGCAGCTTCGGCTGGGACATGAGGGCGCGGCCCATGGCGAGCATTTGCTGTTCGCCGCCGGACAGGGTGCCTGCTGCCTGGTTTCGGCGTTCGCCGAGGATGGGGAACAGCTCGTAGGCCCGTTGGATGTCCTTTTCGATGCCCTCCTTGTCGTTCCTGAGGAACGCGCCGAGTTGGAGGTTTTCGAAGATGGTGAGGCGGGGGAAGATGCGTCGGCCTTCGGGGGAGTGGGCGAGGCCGAGGGAGACGATCTTGTGGGCGGCGACGCCGGTGAGGGGTTTGCCGTCGAACAGGATCTTTCCGCCGGTCGGCTTCAGGAGGCCCGAGAGGGTGCGCAGGGTGGTCGTCTTGCCGGCGCCGTTGGTGCCGATGAGGGTGACGACTTCGCCGGCTTCGACGCTGAAGGAGATGCCTTTGACGGCTTCGATCTTGCCGTAGGAGACCCGGAGGTCCTCGACTTCGAGGAGTGCGGTCACTGGGCTTCTCCCTTGGTGCTGGTGCTGCTCTGCGCTTCGGCGGCCGCGACCTCGGCGGCTTCCGCCTCGCCGGGGGCTCCTTCGAAGGGTTCGCCGAGGTAGGCGGCGATGACTCGCTCGTCCGCCTGGACGACCTCCGATGTGCCTTCGACGAGTTTTTCGCCCTGGACGAGGACGGCGACTCGGTCGCTCAGGTTGAAGACGAAGCGCATGTCGTGCTCGATGAGGAGGACGGCGATGCCCATGTCGCGGATGGCGAAGACCAGTTCCTCGGTGGCTCGCGTCTCCTGGGGGTTCATGCCGGCGGTGGGCTCGTCCAGCAGGAGCAGGCCCGGCTCGGACGCCATTGCCCGCGCGATCTCCAGCTTGCGCTGTTCGCCGTAGGGGAGGTTGCGTGCGAGGTGGTCGCGCTTGTGGGCGAGGCCGATGAACTCGAGGAGTTCCATGGCCCGTTCCTCGCTGGCCTTTTCCGCCTTCTTGAACCCGGGGCCGCGCAGCAGTGCGGACCACAGGCCTTCCTTTGTCCGCGTGTGGCGGCCGACGAGGACGTTCTCGAGGACCGTCATGTTGGCGAAGAGGCGGATGTTCTGGAAGGTGCGGGCGATGCCGGCCTGTGTCACCAGGTGTGGCTTGGGCGGCAGGACGGTGCCCTTGTAGGAGACGGTGCCTTCGGTCGGGATGTACAGGCCGGTCAGGCAGTTGAAGAAGGTTGTCTTGCCGGCGCCGTTGGGGCCGATGAGGCCGACGATTTCGCCTGCGTTGACGGTGAAGTCGACGGAGCGGACGGCGGTGAGGCCGCCGAAGCGCATGGTGACGCCGCGGGCTTCGAGTACGGGTGTAGTCATGGTGCTCACGCCCCCGTCTTGGTGACGGCGGCTGGTTCGCCGGTCAGTGTTGTGGTGTCTGGTACGTCGAGTTGGCCGGTCTCGTGGAATTCGAGCTGCTGGCGGCGGTTGGCGATGATGCCTTCTGGCCGGAAGCGCATCAGGAGGATGAGGGCGACGCCGAAGGCGAGCAGCGACTTGTCCTGGAGGAAGACGAGCTTCTCGGGGAGCAGGTAGAGCAGGGCGGCGCCGAGGATGGGGCCTGCGACTGTGCCCATGCCGCCGAGGACGACTGCTGCGAGGAGGAATGCCGAGTTCGGGGGTGTGGAGCCGGCGAACTGGTAGGGCGTCGGTACGACGCTGTAGGTGACGTGGGCGCTGACGGTGCCGGCGAGGCCGGCGAGGGCGGCGCCGAGGGCGAAGGCGATGAGTTTGACGCGGAAGCCGTTGATGCCCATGGCGGTGGCGGCGGTTTCGTCTTCGCGGATGGCGATCCAGGAGCGGCCGATGCGGGAGTCGGCGGCGCGGGTGTAGACGAGGACGACGATGGCCATGATGAGGACCATCAGCAGGTAGTAGTTGGCGAAGCGGCCGAGGGTGAAGCCGCCGATGTCGTGGGATTCGCCGAGGTTGAACCCGAAGAGCTTGAGGTCCGGGATGGACGGGATGCCGTTGGGTCCGTTGGTGATGTCGGGGCCGGAGTCGCCGTCCATGTTGTTGACGGCGATGCGGAAGATTTCTCCGAAGCCGAGGGTGACGATGGCGAGGTAGTCGCCGCGCAGTCGCAGGGTGGGGGCGCCGATGAGGACGCCGAAGACCAGTGATGCGGCGGCGCCGGTGAGGGCGGCGGCCCAGAAGGGGAACTGGACGCCGGAGAAGGTGGAGAACTCGGAGCCGGAGACGAGGGCGGCGGTGTAGGCGCCGACGCCGAGGAAGGCGACGTATCCGAGGTCGAGGAGTCCGGCGAGGCCGACGACGATGTTCAGGCCGAGGGCGACGGTCCCGAAGATCAGGATGTTGACGCCGATGTTGGCGTAGTGGTCGTCGGTCTGGGTGAAGGGGAACGCGATCGCGGCGACGAAGCCCATGGCGAGCGTGAAGCTGCGGTTGTGGGCGACGATGCGGGAGAAGCGGTCCATGAGGCCTGCGGTGTGCAGGGCCCAGACGGCGAAGACGGTGACGATGAGGTAGCCGACGAAGAGTTGGCCGTACTCGGTGTCGATGCCGTAGGTGAAGACGAAGAGGCCGAGGATGGTGACGACGGTGATGACGGCGCGTTCTGCCCATCCGCCGAGGGGCTGGGGGGCGGGGATGCCGTCGGGCTTGGCGAGGTACGCCTTGAGGTTTTCCTTGGTGTCGTCGGTGCGCTTCTCGGGGAGGGCGAAGGCGCCGATGACGGGCAGGAGGGAGGCGATGGCCGCGATCCAGCCGCCGGGTTCGAGGTTGACGACGCCGCCGAGTTCGACGGTGATCGCGATGACGGTGTACCAGGTGACGCCGAGGCCGCCGAGGGCGAGCAGGGCGAGGGGTGCGTTGTTGCGTCCTGGTACGAGCCAGCCGAGGCCTCGGATGCCGTAGGTGGCGAGGGCGAAGAGGGCGGTGAGGACGCCGGCGGTGAAGGTGAGCCACTGGAGGCCGCCGGGGTATCCGGTGATGGTGAGGTTGCCCGGGAATTCCTTGGTCCAGGTCCAGGCGAGGAAGGCGGATGCGGCGGTGGCGATGCCTCCGAGGAGGAGGAGCGCGCGGGCTGCCGCGAGGGGCAGGGGGATGAGTCCGCGGGTGGCGGGGGTGGTCTTGGTGATGTCGGTCATCGTGATCACGCCCTGTCCGCGACGCGTTCGCCTAGCAGGCCTTGTGGTCTGACGAGGAGCACGAGGATGAGGAGGGCGAAGGCCCAGACGTTGGCCCAGCTCTGGCCGCCGAGCTTGTCCATGCCGGGGATGCCGTCGATGTAGGCGGAGGCGAGGGTTTCGGCGACGCCGAGGACGAGGCCGCCGAGCATGGCGCCGTAGATGTTGCCGATGCCGCCGAGGACGGCTGCGGTGAAGGCCTTGAGGCCCATGAGGAAGCCCATGCGGTAGTCGATGTTGCCGTACTTGAGGCCGTAGGCGACGGCGGCGACCGCGGCGAAGAATCCGCCGATGGCGAAGGCGATGACGATGATCCGGTTGGTGTCGATGCCCATGAGCTGTGCGGTGTCCGGGTCCTGGGCGGTGGCCTGCATGGCGCGTCCGGTGCGGCTCTTGCGGACGAAGAAGGCCAGGGCGGACATGCACACGATGGCGGCCAGGATCAGGAAGATGTCGGCGTCCTTGATGGTGACGGAGCCGATGTCGTGGGTGGCGTCGAGGCCGGGGAAGGCGATGGTGCGGTCGGCGCCGGGGTAGAAGTTGCGGACGACTTCCTGGAGGGCCAGGGAGAGACCGATCGCGGTGATGAGCGGTGCCAGTCGTGGTGCTCCGCGCAGTGGTCGGTAGGCGAACCGTTCCGCTCCGACGGCGATGAGGATGGCGACGATTCCGCCGCCGATCAGCATCAGGGGCACGGCGATGGCCATCGCGGTGCCGTCGGGGAGGATGTAGAAGTAGACCGTGAAGGCGCCGAAGGCCCCGGTCATGAAGATCTCGCCGTGCGCGAAGTTGATGAGCTGGACGATGCCGTACACCATCGTGTAGCCGATGGCGATCAGCCCGTACATCGAGCCTAGGAGCAGCCCGTTGGCCAGCTGCTGCGGCAGGGTGTTCACCGCATGGCCTCCATGTCGCTGGTGGTCGTATGCACTGGTCGTGTGCAGGGGTGGGTGTGGCAAGGGCCGCGCGGTCGGGGTCCCCTTCCGCGCGGCCCGTGGTGTGTTGCTGTTGCTGCTGGGGGCCTGGGTCAGCCGAGGTCGGCGGTGCCGGTCTTGACGGCCTTCCACTCGCCGTTCTTGACCTGGTAGACGGTGAGCTGCTTGTTGGTGGTGTCGCCGTACTCGTCGAAGGAGAGCTTGCCGGTGAGGCCTTCGAAGTTGGTCTTCTGGACCTCGTCGACGACGGTGGTGCGCAGGTCGTTCATGTCCGAGGGGACCTCGCCGTCGTTGGCTTCGGCGGCTGCCTTCACGGCGTTGATGATGGCCATGGTGGCGTCGTAGGCGTAGGCGCCGTAGGCGCCGTAGTCACCCTTGTAGCCCTTGGCCTTGTAGGTCTCGATGAACGTCTTGGCGGCGGGCAGGGTGTCGGCGGGGACACCGATCGCGGTGACGAGGTCGCCCTCGGCCGAGGCGCCGGCGGCCTCGATGTAGGTGGAGGCGTACATTCCGTCGCCGCCGAAGAGCGGGATCTTGACTCCGCCGTCCTTCATCTGCTTGGTGATCAGCGCGGACTCGTCGTACTGGCCGCCGTAGTAGAGGAGGTCGGCGCCGGAGTTCTTGATCTTGGTGACGAGGGAGCCGAAGTCCTTGTCGCCGGTGTTGACGTGGTCGGTGGCGACCACGGTGCCGCCGAGCTTCTTGTACTGCTCGGCGAAGATCTTCGCGAGGCCGGCGCCGTAGGTCTGCTTGTCGTCGACGACGAAGACCTTCTTCTTCTTGAGGCCGTTGTACGCGTAGTCGGCGGCGTAGCTGCCCTGCAGTTCGTCGGTGGTGGCGGTGCGGAAGTAGGTCTTGTACGGCCGCTTCTTGTCCGTCTGCCAGTTCTTGCCCTGGGTCAGCTCGGGGTTGGTGTTCGCGGGGGAGATCTGGACCATGTTGGCCGAGGCGAACACCTGCTGCATCGACTGGGCGACACCGGAGTTCAGGGGGCCGACGGCGCCGACGGCGGTTTTGTCGCCGGTGATCGCGGTGGCGTTGGACTGGCCGGTGGCGGGCTGGGCCTTGTCGTCGAAGGCCTTCAGCTTGAAGGTGACACCGGGGACGGTCTTGTTCTTGTTGGCGTCGTCGACGGCTATCTGGGCGCCGTACTGGATGCCGAGACCGGTGGTGGAGTTCTCGCCGGACAGGGGGGCGTCCACGCCGATGGTCAGCGTCTTGCCGCTGTCGCTGCTGTCGCCGCCACTGTCGTCTCGGGAGCCGCAGGCGGTGAGCGTCAGAGCTCCGGTCGCGAGGACGGAGGTAAGTATCACCAAGGAACGTCGCACAATCAGTCCTTTCCGCAGTCACGTCCGCCCGGGTGGGGCGGCGGGTGCCGCGCTGGTACCGAACTCCCGATGGAGCGGTGACTGGCCGTGACTCTAAGCCCGGTTTGAGGGCGGCGGCATCGCCGTGCGCTGGCTTGTGACTTTCTTGTTATGACGTGCAGGTGTGCGCGCTTCGGTGGAGGGGACTGTTAACCCTTTTGGGTGACATCCCTGTCAGTCCACATTTTGAGAACTTGCACTTCCGGTTGGCCGTGCGGGCGGCTGCCGGTGTATCGGGGCGCAGGCGCCCCGAAGGAGCCGGGAAAGATCGTGGGAGTACGCGCCTCCGAAGATGAAACTGTGGTGTTGTATTGCGCGCGTGTTACGCAGCGTTACGTCGAGAAAGGGAAGGTCCGCATCGAGGGGCACTCCCGAACAGTCGGATACGGATATCTCGACGGCGATCCGGAGGGTTGTTCCGCCGGGCACGAGGAAGGAGGGCCAGGGCACGGCGTGTGCGGTGAGCCCGTCGAAGGCGGTGCCGGAGACCTCGAGGCTGACGGGCGGCCCGTGGTCGACGGTCACGGCGAACAGGAAACGGCCGCTGGTGGCCCCGGGTTTGTGGGGGGTGGCCAGTCCGAGGTAGCGCCAGGTGGTGACATTGGCGGGCCAGGGGACGGGGGTTTCCTGCGGCTTGGCGCGGTCTTCGGGCGTCAGGGCGGGCGGCACCAGAATTCCCGCCGCGACCAGGGCGATCGCCGCCGCGCCGAGGGCGGCTTTGCGGGTCTTGGGCGACAGCCGGGCCCAGCGCGCGCTCCAATGCTCCGCCAGCCGTGTCCGGTCGGAGCCGACGGTGGGGCAACTGTCCTCGGACCCCGGCGAGTCGACGGGCTCGACGGGGCCGATTCCGGTCATGAGGGCCGCCTCATGGGGAAACGGTAGGGGAGCCGGGGGCGGTTGCCCAGCCGAAAACCCGGTCAGGCCGCGGGCGTTGGGGCGTCCCGCAGCAGGCAGGTCAGCCGGGCGGTGCAGACCCGCCGTCCGTCTTCGTCACTGATGACGATCTCGTACGTCGCCGTGGAGCGTCCCCGGTGCAGGGGCGTGGCCACGCCGGTCACGAGTCCGGAGTGTGCGCCGCGGTGGTGGGTGCAGTTGAGGTCGACGCCGACGGCGATCTTGGAGCTGCCGGCGTGGAGCATGGAGCCGACGGAGCCGAGGGTCTCGGCGAGCACGGCGGACGCGCCGCCGTGCAGCAGTCCGTACGGCTGGGTGTTGCCCTCGACGGGCATGGTGCCGACGACGCGGTCCGCGGAGGCTTCGACGATCTCCACTCCCATGCGGGTGCCCAGGTGTCCGGCGGAGAACATGGCGACGAGGTCGACGCCGAGCGCGGCGTACTCGTCGATGACCTCTTGCGGGAACTTCGCGTGCTGCTGTTCGCCCATGGGGCCCGGCTCCGTTTCGTCGTCGGTCACATCTGCTGAGCAAACGCTCAGTCGGTCGCCGATTGTTCCAGACGTACGACGACGGACTTGCTGGCCGGGGTGTTGCTGGTGTCCGCGGTGGCGTCGAGGGGGACCAGGACGTTGGTCTCGGGGTAGTAGGCGGCCGCGCAGCCCCGCGCGGTCGGGTAGTGCACGACGCGGAAGCCGGGCGCGCGGCGCTCGACGCCGTCGCGCCATTCGCTGACCAGATCGACGTACGAGCCGTCCGGGATGCGGAGCGCGTGGGCGTCCTCGGGGTGGACGAGGACGACGCGGCGGCCGTTCTTGATGCCCCGGTAGCGGTCGTCGAGGCCGTAGATCGTGGTGTTGTACTGGTCGTGCGAGCGCAGCGTCTGCAGCAGCAGCCGTCCCTCGGGCAGCCGCGGGTACTCGACCGGCGCGGCGGTGAAGTTGGCCTTGCCGGTGGCCGTGGGGAAGCGGCGCTCGTCGCGCGGGGCGTGCGGCAGCGCGAAGCCTCCGGGGTGCGCCACGCGCGCGTTGAAGTCCTCGAAGCCGGGCACCACGCGCGCGATGCGGTCGCGGATCGTGGCGTAGTCCTTCTCGAACTCCTCCCAGGGCGTGCGGGACGCGTCGCCGAGGACGCGGCGGGCCAGGCGGCACACGATCGCCGGCTCGGACAGCAGATGCGTGCTCGCGGGCTCCAGCCGGCCGCGGGAGGCGTGCACCATGCCCATGGAGTCCTCGACGGTCACGAACTGCTCGCCGCTGCCCTGCAGATCCCGCTCGGTGCGCCCCAGGGTGGGCAGGATGAGTGCCCGGGCGCCCGTGACGGCGTGTGAGCGGTTGAGCTTCGTGGAGACGTGCACGGTCAGCCGGGCCCGTCGCATCGCCGCCTCGGTGACGTCGGTGTCGGGGGAGGCGGACACGAAGTTGCCGCCCATGGCGAAGAAGACCTTCGCCATGCCGTCGCGCATCGCGCGGATGGCTCGTACGACGTCGTAGCCGTGCTCGCGCGGGGGTGCGAAGCCGAACTCCTTCTCCAGGGCGTCCAGGAAGGCGGGGGCGGGGCGCTCGAAGATGCCCATGGTGCGGTCGCCCTGCACGTTCGAGTGGCCGCGCACCGGGCACACGCCCGCGCCGGGGCGGCCGATGTTGCCGCGCAGGAGCAGGAAGTTGACCACTTCGCGGATGGTCGGCACGGCGTGCTTGTGCTGGGTGAGGCCCATGGCCCAGCAGACGATGGTGCGCTCGGAGGCGAGGATCATCCGGAGGGCTTCGTCGATCTGCCGCTGCTCGAGACCGGTCGCGGTGAGCGTCTCGTCCCAGTCGGCGGCGCGGGCGGTCTCGGCGAACTCCTCGAAGCCGTGGGTGTGTTCGCGGACGAAGTCCTCGTCGACGGCGCCCTCGGTGTCGAGGATCAGCTTGTTGAGCAGGCGGAAGAGGGCTTGGTCGCCGCCGATGCGGATCTGCAGGAACAGATCGGTGAGCGTGGCGCCCTTGAGCATGCCCTGGGGGGTCTGCGGGTTCTTGAAGCGCTCCAGGCCCGCCTCGGGCAGCGGATTCACGCTGATGATCTTCGCGCCGTTGGCCTTGGCCTTCTCCAGGGCGGAGAGCATGCGCGGATGGTTGGTGCCGGGGTTCTGGCCGGCGACGATGATCAGGTCGGCCTGGTAGAGGTCTTCGAGCAGGACGCTGCCCTTGCCGACGCCGATCGTCTCGGACAGTGCCGAGCCGGACGACTCGTGGCACATGTTGGAGCAGTCCGGCAGGTTGTTCGTGCCGAACTGGCGGGCGAACAGCTGGTAGAGGAAGGCGGCCTCGTTGCTCGTGCGGCCGGAGGTGTAGAAGAGGGCCTCGTCGGGGGAGCCGAGGCTCTTCAGCTCCTCGGCGATGATGTCGAAGGCGCGGTCCCAGGTGACCGGCTCGTAGCGCTCTCCCCCTTCGGGGAGATACATGGGGTGCGTCAGCCGCCCCTGCTGGCCCAGCCAGTAGCCGGAGCGGGTGGCGAGGTCGGCGACCGTGTGCGCGGCGAAGAACTCCGGGGTGACCCGGCGCAGGGTGGCCTCCTCGGCGACCGCCTTCGCGCCGTTCTCACAGAACTCCGCCTTGTGCCGGTGGTCCGGCTCCGGCCAGGCGCAGCCCGGGCAGTCGAAGCCGTCCTTCTGATTGACGCGCAGCAGGGTCAGCGCGGTCCGCTTCACACCCATCTGCTGCTGGGCGACACGCAGGGTGTGCCCGATGGCCGGGAGCCCCGCCGCCGCGTGCTGCGGCTCGGCGACCTGCGGCGCGTCCTGAACCGGATCACCCTGGGGCGGCTTCGTTGCCATCGCACGCTCTCCTATACGACTGCTGCCACTGCGTGTGTGAGGTACATCTACGATCCTCGCACGCGCCGCCGACAACGCCTGCGGTCGGGCTTGTGGAGATCGCCGACGCCGGGTTTCGTCGGGACCGAAGCCACCGCGGTCCCGACTGTCAGTGGGGCGTGGCAGGATCGGGGCGTGGCAGAAACAGCATCGAAGAAGACCGACAGCACCCCCGGCGGCGACCGCCCGCGGCTGATGCTCATGGACGGGCACTCGCTGGCCTACCGCGCGTTCTTCGCGCTGCCCGCCGAGAACTTCACGACCGCGACGGGCCAGCCGACGAACGCGATCTACGGCTTCGCGTCGATGCTCGCCAACACGCTGCGCGACGAAGCGCCCACCCACTTCGCGGTGGCCTTCGACGTCTCCCGCAAGACGTGGCGCTCCGAGGAGTTCACGGAGTACAAGGCCAACCGCTCCAAGACCCCGGACGAGTTCAAGGGCCAGGTCGAGCTGATCGGCGAGCTGCTCGACGCGATGCACGCGCAGCGCTTCGCGGTGGACGGCTTCGAGGCGGACGACGTCATCGCCACCCTCGCGACCCAGGCCGAGGCCGACGGCTTCGACGTGCTGATCGTCACCGGCGACCGGGACTCCTTCCAGCTGGTCTCCGAGCACACCACGGTGCTGTATCCGACGAAGGGCGTCTCCGAGCTGACCCGGTTCACGCCGGAGAAGGTCTTCGAGAAGTACGGCCTGACGCCCGCGCAGTACCCCGACTTCGCGGCCCTGCGCGGCGACCCCTCTGACAACCTGCCGGGCATCCCGGGCGTCGGTGAGAAGACCGCCGCGAAGTGGATCAACCAGTTCGGTTCCTTCAAGGACCTGGTCGAGCGCGTCGAGGAGGTCAAGGGCAAGGCCGGGCAGAACCTGCGCGATCACCTGGAGGCGGTCAAGCTCAACCGCAGGCTCACCGAGCTGGAGCGGCAGGTGGAGCTGCCGAAGACCGTCACGGACCTCGAGCGGGCGCCGTACGACCGCAAGGCGGTCGCGATGGTGCTGGACACCCTGGAGATCCGCAACCCGTCGCTGCGTGAGCGCCTCTTCGCCGTCGACCCCGGCGCCGAGGAGGCCGAGACGACCCCGATCACCACGGACGGCGTCCAGCTGGACGGCAAGGTGCTCTCCACCGGCGAGCTCGCCCCGTGGCTGACGGAGCACGGCACCGACACACTGGGCGTCGCCACCGTCGACACCTGGGCGCTCGGCGCCGGCTCGGTCGCCGAGGTGGCCCTGGCGGCGCCCGGCGGAGCGGCCGCCTGGTTCGACCCCTCGCAGCTGGACGAGGCCGACGAGACGGCGTTCGCCGCCTGGCTGGCCGACGCGGGCCGCCCCAAGGTCTTCCACAACGCCAAGGGCGCGATGCGTGTCTTCGCCGAGCACGGCTGGACCGTCGACGGCGTCACCATGGACACCGCGCTCGCCGCCTACCTGGTCAAGCCGGGCCGCCGCTCCTTCGACCTGGACGCGCTGTCCCTGGAGTACCTCCACCGCGAGCTGGCTCCGGCCGCCGCGGCCGACGGTCAGCTCGCCTTCGGCACGGACGACGGCGCCGAGGCCGACGCCCTGATGGTCCAGGCCCGCGCGATCCTCGACCTCGGCGAGGCCTTCGGCGAGCGGCTCCAGGAAGTGGGCGCCGCGGACCTCCTGCGGGACATGGAACTGCCGACGTCCGCGCTGCTGGCCCGCATGGAGCGGCACGGCATCGCCGCCGACCGGGCCCACCTGGAGGCCATGGAGCAGATGTTCGCCGGCGCCGTGCAGCAGGCCGTGAAGGAGGCGCACGCGGCGGCCGGACACGAGTTCAACCTGGGCTCGCCCAAGCAGCTCCAAGAAGTCCTCTTCGGCGAGCTGGCCCTGCCCAAGACCAAGCGCACCAAGACCGGCTACACCACCGACGCCGACGCGCTGGCATGGCTCGCCGGCCAGACGGACAACGAACTGCCGGTGATCATGCTCCGCCACCGCGAGCAGGCCAAGCTGCGGGTCACCGTGGAGGGCCTGATCAAGACGGTCGCGGCGGACGGCCGTATCCACACCACCTTCAACCAGACGGTCGCGGCGACAGGCCGCCTGTCCTCGACCGACCCCAACCTCCAGAACATCCCGGTCCGTACCGACGAGGGCCGGGCCATCCGCCGGGGCTTCGTCGTCGGCGAGGGCTTCGAGTCCCTGATGACCGCGGACTACAGCCAGATCGAGCTGCGCGTGATGGCCCACCTCTCCGAGGACGAGGGCCTGATCGAGGCGTTCACCTCCGGCGAGGACCTGCACACCACGGCCGCGTCGCAGGTGTTCGCCGTCGAGCCCACCGCGGTCGACGCGGAGATGCGCCGCAAGATCAAGGCGATGTCGTACGGCCTGGCGTACGGCCTGTCCGCCTTCGGCCTCTCCCAGCAGCTGAACATCGACGCGGGCGAGGCCCGTGCCCTGATGGACGCGTACTTCGAGCGCTTCGGCGGCGTACGGGACTATCTGCGCCGCGCGGTCGACGAGGCACGGGCGACGGGCTACACGGCGACCCTCTTCGGGCGCCGCCGCTACCTCCCCGACCTCAACAGCGACAACCGCCAGCGCCGTGAGGCGGCCGAGCGGATGGCCCTCAACGCACCCATCCAGGGCACCGCCGCCGACATCGTCAAGATCGCCATGCTCAACGTGGACCGGGCCCTGCGCGAAGCCGACCTCACCTCCCGCATGCTCCTCCAGGTCCACGACGAAATCGTCCTGGAGATCGCCCCCGGCGAGCGCGCCGCCACAGAAGAACTGGTCCGCCACGAAATGGCCAACGCCGTCCACCTCAACGTCCCCCTGGGCGTCTCAGTGGGCGCAGGCCCGGACTGGGAGTCGGCAGCGCACTAGCCAACGGGGATTGAGCCAAGCGGGTGGGCTGTGCTGGCAGTGCTGTTAGGCGGCCGGGACTGCAACGCCTTAAGGGGCGCGGGGAACTGCGCGACCAGCCACAACCCACCCGCAGCCCCAACACAACGGCAACCCGGCAGACGCGAAGGAACCCGCCCAACCCCCAAAGGCCCCGTCACCCACGTGGCCCCCGCGAAAACGCCCCACCCCCACCAGCCCGTAAAGATGCCCGCATGGGTATACGCATGCTCAACCGCCGGACGGCATGGGCACTGGCGCAGGCGAACGCCGACGCGACCCCGCCCCCGCCGCCCCCACCGGTCCCGGTCTTCTCGGCCGCCGCAAGCACCGCCCGCATCCCCACCGACCTCCCGGCGGCCCTGCGCGGGGCGGCCACAAGGCTCCGGCACCGTTTCAGCGACAGCGAGCGGCCCGCCGTACAGCCGGGGCACACGCCCCACTGGCGCCTGTGGACCGACCTGGCCCGCAGCTACCTGGCCCTGGTCCTCTCCCGGCTGCCACGGTCACGCCCCGGGCAGACCGTCACCGTGTTCATCGCGACCGCGTCCACCGTCAGCGGGCGGCCGGACGGCTCCGGCTCCGCTCCGGAACCGCCGGGGACCCGCGCCACACCCTGACGCCGACGGCGTACAGCAGCAGCCCCAGCACCAGCCCGGCGCCGGCCCCGAAGCACAGGGTCGGAATCAGCTCCCAGGGCTCCGCCATGGACCCCCAGTACGCCCACCAGCCCACCGCCCGCTCCGCAGCGGCCACCCCCGCACACCCGCCGATCAGCGCACCCGCCACCCACCGGTCCCGCACCGACAGAGCAGGCACCCCGACCGGCTCGACGGGCTCCACCGGCTCGACCGACGGAGTCCGCCGCAGCGCGTACGCCACGAACACGGCGATCACGACAGCCGCGACCGCCGAGCCGCCGTACTGCAGGTACCAGTACAACGGCGAGCCGGCCACCTCCTCGCCCAGGACGGGAAACAGCCGCATCCCCCACCGGTCGAGATGCGTGAACGCGTCCCACACGACATGCGTCAGCGCGCCGAGCGCGGCGGAGACGTACCACCGCACCACCAGGGACAGCCGGACACGCGCGCGTGGCACCCCGCAGCGCGCCAACGAAGCCACCCTGGCCTGCCGTTTCCGCGGCAGCAGCGCCACCAGAGGCTCACGCATCAGCAGCCACAGCCCCACGAGGACCCAGGCGACCACCACATCGACGGTGAAGACGCCGCCGAACGAGTGGGTGACATCGCCGAATTCCATCGCCCCGGACAGGACACTCGCCGCGTAATAGGTCATGTCGGGCGCAAAGGAACCGGCCACGAGCACGGCGGGCACAAGCCGGCCGCGGCCGGTTCCGTCGGTGCGTACGGCGGGCAGCACGGCCGCCGCGTGGCTCAGCGTGAACGGCAACTGCATCCCTCGCGACGGACGTTGGCGGACCTGCCGGTCCCGTTGATCATCGACGTCCAGTATGCGGGATGACCGGCGCAGTCGTAGCGGCCCAACGAGATATGGCCAACCGGTTAAGACCCGGCTCGAACGGGTGCACGTGGAAAGCAAGTTGTCGTAGGGTCACCTGGGTCGGCATTCCCAGGGGCGTGACCGACCCCATCAACAGAACACCGGCGGGCCCCGCGAGGGCAACCGCGGCGGCGGGCCGATCGTCTCTCAGGGCGAGCACAGCAGTCGGAGAAGGGCGCGGAGCGCCCACGGGAGGGATTCACCTTATGGCGGCGCAATTCGGCAGGAGGCTGCGCGCAGGTGCGGCAACGACGGCCGCGGCCGC
Source organism: Streptomyces sp. NBC_00457 (assembly GCF_036014015.1). NCBI lineage: Bacteria > Bacillati > Actinomycetota > Actinomycetes > Kitasatosporales > Streptomycetaceae > Streptomyces > Streptomyces sp. NBC_00457. Next base: position 8,017,392 of record NZ_CP107905.1, read on the forward strand.
GTTGGCGGTCGCAGCGCTGTCCGCGTCCCAGGCGCCGGGCGTCACCGTCGACGACTCCGGCAGACGGACCGCCGGCGACGCCCAGTCCACCCCCGACGCGGACCCGCCTGCGGAGAGCGCGACCGGCAACTCGCCGTACTACACGGACCTGCCGCCGCTCAACACGCCCAGCCCCACGCCGACCATCGGCAGCCCCGCCGCCCGCGGCGCGGCGGAGGCAGGCATACCCGCCACCGTCCTCGACGCCTACAAGCAGGCGGCGGCGTCGCTCCGGGCGTCCAAGCCCGGCTGCAACCTGCCCTGGGAACTCCTCGCCGCCATCGGCAAGGTCGAGTCGGGCCAGGCCCGGGGCGGCCGCGTCAACTCCGCCGGCGACACCCTCTCGCCGATCCTCGGCCCGCAGCTCAACGGCAACGGCTTCGCGAACATCAGCGACACCGACGGCGGCGTGTACGACGGTGACAGCTCGTACGACCGTGCCGTCGGGCCCATGCAGTTCATCCCGTCCACCTGGTCGTGGGCGGGCCGCGACGGCAACGGCGACGGCGAGAAGAACCCGAACAACATCTACGACGCCGCGCTCGCCGCCGGCCACTACCTGTGCCGCTACGGCTGGGACCTGTCCACCGAGACCGACCTGAGCAGCGCGATCCTCAGCTACAACAACTCGCAGGACTACCTGAACCTGGTCCTGTCGTGGCTGGAGTACTACCGCAAGGGCACGCACGAGGTCCCGGACGGCACGGGCACGCTGCCGAGGGACCGCAGCGACACCGGCAACGGCGGGGCGAGCACCAGCCCCTCGCCCACACCGCCGCGCACGCCAGGCACGACCAGCCCGAGCCCGAAGCCCCCCGCGAACAATGACGGCGGCTCCGGGAGTCCGAGCCCCAAGCCGCCGTCGGAATCCCCGAGCGACCCGAACACCCCGGACCCGACCCCCACCGACACGGTGGACCGCCTGGAAGACGCGGGCACCGCAGACCTCACCGCGATGGCCGGCGACACGTTCATCCAGAAGATCAGCACCCGCGCCGAGACCGAGGACGGCGAGGCGGTCGGCAAGGTCAGGATCCGCTTCACGATCACCGGCGACACCGACGCCACCTTCACCGGCGGCGAGAACGTGGCCACGGTCGCCACCAACGCCTCCGGTGTCGCCGTCGCACCCGCGCTGAAGGCCGGTGAGAAGACGGGCGACTTCACCGTCCGCGCCACCGTCGTCGGCCGCACCGTCGGCGCCGTCAACTACACGGCGACCGTCACCGAACGAGTCGCCAGCGCCCTCACCCGCACCAGCGCAACCGCGCTGACCTGCCCGGCGGGCGGCGAGTTCGCCGAGCAGGTCGAGGTGAAGGCGACGTACCGGGGCGAGGCCGCGGACAAGGTCGCCGCCACCGCCACACTGATCAAGTCGGTGCTCGACCCGACCGAGAACGACAAGGGCCCCTACTTCAAGGACGCGAACGGCAAGACCGTACGCACCCTGACCGGTCTCAAGACCGACGGGAACGGGCTGCTGAAGCTGCCCAAGCTCTACGCGGACGACACCACCGGCACGTTCCTGCTCCGCATCGACACCGCGGGCGGGGCGACGCTCACGGTCATGCTGACCGTGGAGAAGGCCGCGGCGACGTCCTCACCGAGCCCGTCGGCGAGCCCCAGCGCGTAGCCCCTCGTACTCGATCCCACAACTTCACACAGCTTTCTACGACAACGACGGCGCCCCTTCGCCGAGGGGGCGCCGTCGTTGTGTGTGCAACGTGTTCTCATCTCGCCCGCCCGTTGCTACGGTGCCGGACCTGACGATGTATCAGTTCCGCCCGTCGGGAGGCGTCCCTATGCGCGCCCTGATCGCCGCCGCGACCGGTCTCGCCGTCGCGCTCGCCCTCGTGCTCACCATCACGGCGCTGGGCTCACCCACCGGCGAGACCTCCCCGAAGCCGCTCCTGACAACGGTGCCCGCACACCCCTGACCACCCGGGAGGGAGGCCGAGATGCGCCGCAAGGCCAGCCTGATCCTGCTCGCCCTCGCCGTGTTCTTCGCGGCGCTGTCCCCACTGCTGCGCTGGTACACCTTCCCGCGCCTGGCCAAGATCCCGCCCAACCAGTACCAGGACATGGTCCTCGAGGCGAAGGACGCGACCCTCCTCGACTACGGCACCATGCAGGCGCGCAAGGTCCCCAAGGTCACCATCGTGCAGACCCTCAAGGGCAACGTGGAGGAGTCCGAGAAGATCGAGAAGACCGCGGGCAAGGACGTCGTCGTCTGGGACGGGCTGTCCTACGTCGTCGGACCCGACGGCAAGATGGTCTCCAAGATCCCCGAGCGCTACATCTTCGACGCCCACACCCAGGAACCCGTCCACGCCACGGGCGAGATGGTCGACGGCGACCCGGTGCGCCGGGACGGCATCGAGTTCAAATGGCCGTTCATGACGGAGAAACGGGACTACGAGTACTTCGACGCGCAGGCGCGCGTGACGGCGCCGATCCACTACAAGGGGACGCAGGACTTCCGCGGCGTCGAGGTCTACTACTTCGAGCAGACCATTCCGTGGACGAAGGTGTCGATGCCCAAGACGATGCCGGTCCAGGGCATCACACCGGAATCGGTCGCCAAGACCGGCACCACCCGCTGGTACACCACCGTCCGCAAGTTCTGGGTCGAACCGCTGACCGGCGCCCCCGTCTACGGCGAGGAGATCCACAAGGAGGAACTCCGCGGCGGCACCCTGCTCGGCGACCGCGACAAGGTGACGGCGTTCGCCGGGCACGTGAAGATGCGCGAGGACTACATCGACTCCACCGTCGACCTGGTCAAGTCCAACCGCACCCTGGTCCTGCTGATGACGTCGTACCTGCCGTGGGGCTTCCTCTTCCTCGGCGCCCTGCTGCTGTCCCTCTCCCTCTACCTGGAGGCCCGCAGCCGCCGCCCCGCCGGCCCCGCGGGAGTGGAAACGGCGGCGCCTGAGCCGGTCAGCGCCTGAGCCGGGCGTTGGTGTGCCGGGTCGGCTCGGCGGTGGCCGGGTCCTCGGGCCACGGATGCTTCGGATACCGGCCGCGCAGCTCCGCCCGTACGCCCTTGTAGCCGTCCCGCCAGAAGGACGCGAGGTCGGCGGTGACGGCCGCGGGCCGGCCGGCGGGGGAGAGCAGATGCACGAGCACCGCCACACCGGCGAGGCTCGGCGACTCCTGGAGCCCGAACATCTCCTGCAACTTCACCGCGAGCACAGGCTGCTCGGGGTTGGCGTAGTCGATCCGGATTCTGGACCCACTGGGTACGGCGATCCGCTCGGGCGCGAGCTCGTCGAGCCGCGCGGCGTCACCTGAGGCCCAGGGCAGCAGCCGGGTAAGCGCGGCCCCGGCGTCGATACGAGCGAGATCCGCGCGCCGCCGCGCACGGCCAAGCTCCGGCTCCAACCACTCCTCCACGCGCGCGTGCAGCGTGTCATCGGAGACATCGGGCCACGGCTCACCGAGATGCAGCCGCAGAAAGGCGAGCCGCTGCCGCAGTACCTCGGCATCGGGGGACCAGCGCAACAGGCCGAACCCTTCCTGCCGCAGCCCGTCGAGAAGGGCATCGCGTACGAGGACGGGGTCGGGGCTCCTGAGCGGACGCACCGCCAGCTCGATCGCCCCGAGCCGCTCGACGCTCCGGGCGACGACGTCCCCGTCGGCCCAGTGCACCTCCTGGCCCTCGGAATACAGCGAGGCGGCAGCCGACCGTGCCCGGCCCTCGTCCACCACGGCGGCAAGCTGCACGCGCGCGTGCCCTTTGCCCACGGGCCGATCCGCCGCGGCAACGGCGATCCAGGCCGCACCCCGCAGCGCACTCCCCTCCCCGAGCTCGGCACGCGTCCCGGACGCCATGAGATAGGAGGCCCCGTCGGCCTTGGCGAGGCGCTCGGGGAACGCGAGGGCCGTGACCAGCCCGACAAGACGGTCATCGGAGTCACCGGCGGACGGCTGGGAAACCCCCTCCGAAGCGGCCCGAAGTCGCCGCACCTCCGTCCGCCACCGTCCCGCGTAGGCGTCACCGCCGCGCCGGGCGGTGCGCAGCGCGGCCACCAGATCATCCCCGTAGTCCCGTGGCACTTCCTCGGAGAGCAGCGCCACGACCTCCGCGCCCCCACCAGGGGCGTCCAGCAGGGCACGCCCCAGCCGCGGATGCAAGCCCAGCCGCGCCAACCGCCTCCCACGCTCCGTGGCCCGCCCGTGGGAGTCCACCGCTCCGATCGCTGACAGCACGGCCCGCGCCGCCGCCATCGCCCCACCCGGCGGAGGATCCAGCAGCGCCAGTCCGGAGGCCTCAGGATCGCCCCAGCACGCCGCCTGAAGGGCGAACGCCGTCAGGTCGGCCACCTTGATCTCCGGCGACGGGAAACGCGGCAGACGCGCGTCCTCGGCCTCCGCCCAACACCGGTAGACCGCCCCCGGCGCCTCACGCCCGGCACGCCCCGCCCGCTGCCGGCCGGCCGCCAGCGAGGCCCGTACCGTGGTCAGCGCGCTCAGCCCGCGCGCGTGATCGACCCGCGGCTCCCGGGCCAGCCCCGAGTCGACGACCACCCGCACGCCGGGAACCGTCAGAGAGGACTCGGCCACGGACGTCGTCAGCACCACCCGGCGCCGCACACCGGACGACAGCACGGCGTCCTGCACCGCCGCCGGTGCCCGCCCGTGCACCTGAAGCACCTCGACATCCCCCAGGCCGCCCAGCTGCCCGGCCACCCGCGCGATCTCCCCGACCCCCGGCAGGAAACACAGCACGTCCCCCGGCCGCTCGGCCAGCGCCCGCCGTACCACCGACGCCACATGGGCGAGCAGCGCCGGGTCGACCCGCATGCCGTGCGGCGGCCGCACCGGACGCACCGGTGGCGCCCACACCACCTCCACCGGATACGAGACCCCCTCGGCCTCGACCACCGGCGCCCCGCCGAGCAGCCGCGCCCACCCTTGCGCGTCGGTCGTCGCGGACGCGGCCACCAGCCGCAGCTCCGGCCGCAGCGTCTCCCGTACGTCCCACAGGAACGCCGCCACCGTGTCCGCGTCCAGATGCCGCTCATGGCACTCGTCGAGCACCACCACGTCCACGCCCGCCAGCTCCTGGTCGCGCTGCACCCGCTGCAACAGCACGCCGGTCGTGACGACCTCCACGCGCGCGTGCCGCCCCACGACCCGCTCCCCGCGCACGGTGTAGCCGACGCTCTCCCCGACCTTCTCGCCCAGCAGCCACGCCATGCGCCGCGCCGCCGCCCGCGCCGCGATCCGCCGCGGCTCGGCGACGATCACACGGCGTACGGGACCGTCCCCGAGCAGTCCGGACAGAGCGAGCGGCACGAGGGTCGTCTTGCCCGTGCCGGGCGGTGCCACGAGGACCGCGGTGCCGTGCGCGTCCAGGGCGCCGTCCAGTGCGGGCAGGGCGCCGCGTACGGGCAGCGCGTCCAGGGCGTCGTAACGGATCACGCACTCAGTCTCGTACGCACACGAAGATCGCCGTCCCCGGGATCAGGTTCCCGCGCAATGGCGACCAGCCGCCCCACTCCGAGGTGTTCCAGTCCGGCCACTCCGGTTCGACCAGATCCACCAGTCGCAGGCCCGCCGCGACGACGTCCCGGACGCGGTCGCCGAGGGTCCGGTGGTGTTCGACGTACACCGCGCGGCCGTCGTCGTCCTGCTCGACGTACGGAGTGCGGTCGAAGTAGGACGACGAGACGGTCAGCCCCTCGGGGCCGGGCTCGTCCGGGAAGGCCCAGCGGATCGGGTGCGTGACGGAGAAGACGAAACGGCCGCCGGGGCGCAGGACCCGGCGGATCTCCCGCAGGACAAGGACCGGGTCGGCGACGAACGGCAGCGCCCCGTACGCCGAGCACGCCAGGTCGAAGGAGGCGTCGGCGAAGGGGAGGGCGCCCGCGTCCGCCTGCACCAGCGGGAACGCCGTACCGATGCGCAGCGCGTGCTGGAGCTGGCGGTGGGAGAGGTCCAGGGCCACCGGGCGGGCACCCTGGGCGGCCAGCCAGCGCGCGCACTGGGCCGCGCCGGCGCCGATCTCCAGGACGTCCTTGCCCTTCAGCTCCTCCGGCGGACCGAGCAGCTCCGCCTCCACCTCGTCGAGGCCTTCGGGGCACCAGACGAAGCGGTCGTCCCCGAGAAACGTGCCGTGCTCGGTCTGGTATTCGTCCGCGTTGCGGTCCCACCAGCCCCGGTTTGCCCGGGTGCTCTCCGTGACTGAGGCGTCACGTCGGGTGGCTTCCGGCTCGAACGCTTCGGGCTCTTGGATGATCGGCTCCCTCGTCGTACTCTTCCGTCCAACCCCGCCGCGGTGGTGTCACGCGAGGGGCGCCTTGGGCCATGCGTGGCCTCAAGGGACACGTATTGTGCCGGGATTGCGGCGATCCGCCCCGGGTGTGCGCCTTCGCGCATTGACCCTGTCCGGCTGCCCCCGTATGCTACAAGTTGCGCTGCGGGCCTGCGCTCCTCAGACGTAGCAGGCTGCGCTCGCATCTGTTGTATGTCCCCTCGGTTGTCGAGGCGCCACCAGTGGTTTCGGTGGCGCTTCCTAGGCTGTCCGGCTTCTGCAGAGCGAAACGGGCTCCCGGCGTAAGCAGTACCTACGACTTCAATGTCCGTACCGGAGCCCTTTCCCACATGACGAGCAGCACCGAGACCACCGCCACCACCCCGCAGGTTGCGGTCAACGACATCGGTAACGAGGAAGCCTTCCTCGCCGCGATCGACGAGACGATCAAGTACTTCAACGACGGCGACATCGTCGACGGCGTCATCGTGAAGGTCGACCGGGACGAGGTCCTGCTCGACATCGGTTACAAGACCGAAGGCGTTATCCCGAGCCGCGAGCTCTCCATCAAGCACGACGTCGACCCCAATGAGGTCGTCGCCGTGGGCGATGAGATCGAGGCCCTTGTTCTCCAGAAGGAGGACAAGGAAGGCCGTCTGATCCTGTCCAAGAAGCGCGCTCAGTACGAGCGTGCCTGGGGCACGATCGAGAAGATCAAGGAAGAAGACGGCATCGTCACCGGTACCGTCATCGAGGTCGTCAAGGGTGGACTCATCCTCGACATCGGCCTCCGTGGCTTCCTGCCGGCCTCCCTCGTCGAGATGCGCCGCGTTCGCGACCTCCAGCCGTACGTGGGCAAGGAGCTCGAGGCCAAGATCATCGAGCTGGACAAGAACCGCAACAACGTGGTCCTGTCCCGCCGTGCCTGGCTGGAGCAGACCCAGTCCGAGGTCCGCCAGACGTTCCTCACGACCCTCCAGAAGGGGCAGGTCCGCTCCGGTGTGGTCTCCTCGATCGTCAACTTCGGTGCCTTCGTGGACCTGGGTGGCGTCGACGGTCTGGTCCACGTCTCCGAGCTGTCCTGGAAGCACATCGACCACCCCTCCGAGGTTGTCGAGGTCGGCCAGGAAGTCACCGTCGAGGTCCTCGACGTCGACATGGACCGCGAGCGTGTCTCCCTGTCGCTGAAGGCGACCCAGGAAGACCCGTGGCAGCAGTTCGCCCGCACCCACCAGATCGGCCAGGTCGTGCCCGGCAAGGTCACGAAGCTGGTTCCGTTCGGTGCGTTCGTCCGCGTGGACGAGGGCATCGAGGGTCTGGTCCACATCTCCGAGCTGGCCGAGCGCCACGTGGAGATCCCGGAGCAGGTCGTCCAGGTCAACGACGAGATCTTCGTCAAGGTCATCGACATCGACCTCGAGCGCCGTCGCATCAGCCTCTCGCTGAAGCAGGCCAACGAGTCCTTCGGCTCCGACCCGGCCTCGGTCGAGTTCGACCCGACGCTGTACGGCATGGCCGCGTCGTACGACGACCAGGGCAACTACATCTACCCCGAGGGCTTCGACCCCGAGACCAACGACTGGCTCGAGGGTTACGAGAAGCAGCGCGAGGAGTGGGAGCGCCAGTACGCCGAGGCGCAGCAGCGCTTCGAGCAGCACCAGCAGCAGGTCATCAAGTCCCGCGAGGCCGACGCCGCTGCCGCGGCCGAGGGCGGCGACACGGCGGGTGCGGCTCCGGCCGCGTCCGGTGGTGGCGGCGGCGGTTCGTACTCCTCCGAGGGCCCGGACAACTCCGGTGCGCTGGCCTCGGACGAGGCGCTTGCCGCGCTGCGGGAGAAGCTGGCGGGTGGGCAGAGCTGAACGCTCAACGCTGGCCGCTGAGGCATAGCGGTTAGTTTGAGGGGCCGTACCTTTCGAGGTGCGGTCCCTCAGTCTTGTGCGGTTGTTGTTCGGCTGCGGGGCGGTGGGGGCTGGTCGCGCAGTTCCCCGCGCCCCTGAGGCGTCTTCGCCACCTTTGTAGAAACGTGCGGGATACACGAGTAACTGATGGGCCGTAACCGGTCGTTGGGACGCTTCCCCGGTCATTCATGATCGGACAAGGGAGCCGGTATATGGCAGAGACTCAGTGCTCCTCCGGAACCAGTCGTCGCGCTTTCCTTCGCAACGTCGGTCTCACCAGCGGTGCCGGCACGATGCTTGCCACCATGGGGGCCCTCGGGCTCGCCCCCACCGCTCAGGCCGCTCAGCGGGAGCAGCCCTTTCGGGCGCTCAGTGCGGGGGACTTCACGCTCACCGGACGTGGCGCCGCGAAGGTCGTCATCGTCGGTGGGGGGATTGCCGGGCTGGCGGCCGCGTACGAACTCGGCAAGGCCGGCTACGACTGTACGGTGCTGGAGGCCAGGGAGCGCGCGGGCGGACGTAACTTCACTGTTCGCGGCGGGGACACCACCGTCGACCTCTACGACAACCGGCAGACCGCGCGCTTCGGTGACGGCGAGTACATGAACGCCGGGCCCGCTCGCATTCCGCAGTGGATGGTCACCCTCGACTACTGCCGTGAACTCGGCGTTCCCCTCGAGGTGTTCACCAACGTCAACGCCGATGCGTATCTCTACAACGAGTCCGCCGGGATGACCAAGCCGATGCGCTATCGCACGGCGAAGGCCGATGTCTACGGCTATGTCTCGGAGTTGCTCGCCAAGGCCACCAACAAGGGTGCTCTCGACAAGGAGTTGACGGCCACCGACCAGGAACGGCTGATCGAGTTCCTGGAGGACTGGGGGGAACTCGGCGACAAGCTGGCGTACGAGGGCGGCGAGCGCCGTGGGTACACCACCGTGCCCGCCGCGGCCGGGACGCCTGGTGTGCTGCTCGGGGACATTCCCAGCGCCTCCGAGGTGTTCGCCAGTGGTGTCGGGCGGTACTTCTCCTTCGAGTTCGGGTTCGACCAGGCCATGCTGATGTTCCAGCCGGTCGGTGGCATGGACCGGATTCCCAGGGCGCTGACCAAGGCGATCGGCGCGCATCGGGTGCGTACGGGGGCGGTCGTCTCGAAGATCACCGACACGGGCGGCGGGGTGTCCGTCGCGTATGCGCAAGGCGGGCGTACGAAGGTCGTCGAGGCCGACTTCTGCATCGCCGCGCTGCCGCCCAACATCCTTGCCAAGGTGCCGCACAACCTGGGCGCCGGAGTGCAGTCCGCGCTGAAGGCGATCACGCCGTCGTCGGCGGCGAAGATCGGGCTGGAGTACAGGTCCCGTTGGTGGGAACTGGACCACCGCATCTACGGCGGCATCACCGAGACCGACCAGGACGTCAGCCACATCTGGCATCCCTCGTACGGCTTCCACCGCGAACGCGGCATCGTCATCGGCTACTACAACTACGGCGACGACGCCGACGCGTACGCGAAGCTCAGCCCCAAGGAGCGCGAGGCGCGCGCGGTGGCCGCGGGCGTGAAGATCTACGGCGAGAAGTACCGCACCGAACTCGCCTCCTCCTTCTCGCACCACTGGCGGCAGACACCCCACCTGGAGGCCGCCTGGCACGACACGCCCGGCGGACCCGACGACGTCCGCTACAAGCCGTTGAACGAGCCCACCGGCCGCGTCTACTTCGCCGGCGACTGGCTCAGCTACACCGACGCCTGGCAGCACGGCGCGTTCACGTCCGCCCGGAAAGCCGTAACAGCCCTCCACGCGCGCGTGCTGTCCTCGTGAACCACTGGGACGGCGCTCGACCCGGCCGGCAGTGCCGCATGAAAACGCGATGAGACAGGCCTGATCAGGGACACGGGTGGGAATGCCCGTGTCCTGGGCTGTGTTGTGCAGTACGAACACGAGGAGGAGCGGTCACAGTGCTTGATCCGCAGGGTTTGTACGCATGGGAGCCGAAAGGCCTGGCCGTCGTCGACGTGGCGCTGGCACAGGAGTCGGCCGGCCTTGTCATGCTCTACCACTTCGACGGTTACATCGACGCGGGCGAAACCGGCGACCAGATCGTCGACCGGCTCCTCGACTCGCTGCCCCACCAGGTCGTCGCCCGCTTCGACCACGACCGGCTCGTGGACTACCGTGCCCGCCGGCCGCTGCTGACCTTCCAGCGCGACCGGTGGACCGACTACGACGTGCCCGGCATCGAGGTGCGGCTCGTCCAGGACGCTACGGGCGCGCCTTTCCTGCTGCTGTCCGGCCCCGAGCCGGACGTGGAGTGGGAGCGCTTCGCCGCGGCCGTGCAGCAGATCGTGAAGCGCCTCGGCGTGCGACTGGCCGTGAACTTCCACGGCATCCCCATGGGCGTCCCGCACACCCGCCCCGTCGGCCTCACCCCGCACGGCAGCCGCACCGATCTGGTCCCCGGTCACACCAGCCCGTTCGAGGAGGCACAGGTGCCGGGCAGCGCCGAGGCGCTGCTGGAGTACCGCCTCATGGAAGCCGGACACGAGGTCCTGGGCGTCGCGGCGCACGTGCCGCACTACATCGCGCGTTCCCCGTACCCGGACGCCGCGCTGACCGTCCTGGAGGCCATCACGGGAGCGACCGGACTGGTCCTCCCCAGCATCGCCCACTCCCTGCGCACGGACGCCTACCGTACGCAGACGGAGATCGACCGGCAGATCCAGGAGGGCGACGAGGAACTGGTCGCCCTCGTCCAGGGCCTGGAGCACCAGTACGACGCCGCCGCGGGCGCCGAAACGCGGGGCAACATGCTCGCCGAACCCATGGACATCCCTTCGGCGGACGAGATCGGGCAGGAGTTCGAGCGCTTCCTGGCGGAGCGGGAGGGCGACACCTGACCGGGTGCCCTGTCAGTGGCAGGCCCTAAGCTGCCGGTCATGCTGAAAGTGGGCCTGACCGGTGGCATCGGCGCCGGCAAGAGCGAGGTGTCACGGCTGCTCGTGGAGCAGGGTGCCGTCCTCATCGACGCGGACCGTATCGCGCGCGAGGTCGTCGCGCCGGGAACTCCCGGACTCGCGGCGGTCGTCGAGGCCTTCGGCACGGAGGTGCTCGCCGCGGACGGCAGCCTGGACCGGCCCAAGCTGGGCTCCATCGTCTTCGCCGACCCCGACAAGCTGGCCGTGCTGAACGGGATCGTGCACCCTCTGGTGGGCGCGCGCTCCCGTGAACTCGAAAGCGCCGCCGCCGAGGACGCCGTGGTCGTCCACGACGTCCCGCTCCTCGCGGAGAACGGCCTCGCGCCGCTGTACGACGTCGTGCTCGTCGTCGACGCGAGCCCCGAGACCCAGCTCGACCGGCTGGTCCGGCTGCGCGGCATGACGGAGCAGGACGCACGCGCGCGTATGGCCGCGCAGGCCACCCGGGAGAAGCGCGTGGAGATCGCGGACATCGTCATCGACAACGACGTACCGTTGGAAGAGCTTCAGGCACGCGTGCGCGAGGTCTGGACGGATCTCGTCGGACGGGCGCAGGCGTCGCGGTAGCCGCCCTGCGCAGGACGTTTCGGCGATCGTCGCGCCAGGGCGCCGCTCGGTGACGACCACGGAATCGCGGCCCCGTTGCGGGCGTTGAACCCGTTGAGTGAGGGAAGGACTGTGCCGTGCCCGAGACCAGCGGATCGACCGGACGTACTCCGGAGACCCATGTCATCGACTTCCGTGCCGCCGAGCATCTGCTCGCCGCACGGGACCCGCGGGGCGCGGTGAAACTGCTCGACCCGGTGATCGCGGCGCACCCGGAGAACACCGCCGCACGGCTGCTCCGCGCGCGTGCCTTCTTCGCGGCCGCGCAACTGCGACCTGCCGAGTTGGAGTTCACCATCGTCCTGGAGCGCGAACCGGACAACGCGTTCGCGCACTTCGCCCTCGCCCGCACCTATGAGCGCCAGGCGCGGCACGACGAGGCCAAACGCCACTTCCGGCTCGCGGCCGCCCTGGACCCGAACCCGGAGTACATCAAGGCGGCACGCTTCGACGGATGAGCGCCCGGCAGCCGGTCATGGGGGCTGCCGGCCCGGCGGGCGCCGCTGGTGCGGTCGGGTCGGGTACTGCTGGTCCGGCGGTCGGTACGGCGGGATGTCGCGGCCCGGCTGGTAGTGCGGGCCCTGGCGGATGTGCCGGAGGATCAGCGCCATGTCGACGGTGATCACCAGCCACAGCACCCCGCAGGCGATCGCCCACCCCGGGCGTCCGGCGAGCGCGAAAGCGATGGTGCCGAAGACCGCCCAGACCAGGCCCCACACGCTCAGCCAGAAGCGCGCCCGCAGTGCACTGCGCGCGGTCGCCGGTTCACTGCCCGTACGCATCGGGATCACTACTCCTGTCTGCAACGTACTCCTCGGTACGGACGTTCACCAAAGAGCTCATCAGCTGCCCGAGGAGGGGGAGACCACACCGTGCTGCCGGACACCGACGCGTTGCCCGAGATCCTGCTCGACCTTGCGGTACCCCACGAGGACATCAACGAACTGGTCCGCCTGCGGCGCACACTGACCGCCGACGCGGGGGCGATGCGGCTCCTGGAGGAGTGCGCCAGGGGACTGGTGCGCGACATCGGGGAGATCCTCGAGTACGGCGAGGGGCTGCAGCTGGGCGAGCGGGTCGCCGAGGCGCCCGCAGCGCTGGGCCGCTACTTCGCCGCGTACGTGCTCGTCGCGGCGCTTCCGCACACGCGCGCGTACCACCGCGCACGCGGTATTCCCGCCGACATCTCCCGGCGCACTCTCGCCGACCTCGGGCGGAACATGGCCATCCACCGCAGACGGCACGGGAGGGGAGGCGTGCAGTCCCCGCAGTGGCTCACCCTTCACTTCCGCGGCGAGCTGTACCAGTTGGGACGGCTCCAGTTCCAACGGGCGCGGCTCTGGCGGCGCGCGGCGTCGGAGCTCGCGTCCGCGGGGATGGACGCGACCGCCGGCATGCCCTGTCTGGACATCCACATCCCCGAATTCCTCGGCCCGCTGTCCCCGGACGCCTGTGACCGCTCGGTGGCGCTGGCCCGCGAGTTCTTCGCGGAGCACTACCCCGAGGAGGAGTACCGGGCTGTGATGTGCCACTCCTGGCTGCTGGACCCGCAGTTGAAGCAGTACCTCACCGCCGACTCCAACATCGTCCGGTTCCAGGAGCGGTTCCGGATCGCCCGCCAGGACACCGAGCCCGCCGACACGGAACCGGTCCAGTTCGTGTTCGGGAACCCGGAGTTGCCGGTGGAGAGGCTGCCGCGGCGCACGTCGGTGGAGCGGGCGGTCGGAGATCATCTGCGGGCGGGCGGGCACTGGTACATCGGTCACGGGTGGTTTCCGTTGTGAGCGGGGCTCATCGAGGGGGCTATAGCTCGAACGGGTGAACCCCGGCGGCGTGGGAACGGCCGTGCGGATGTGGGCCGTTGTGCGGGCATGGGGCTGACCATGCGAAGTGGACATCAGGGGACGGGACCCGGGGCGATCACCCCGGACGGCTGTGCGGTCGAGTTCTACTCTCGGCTGCCCGTGGGGGGAGAGCCGGACATCATCGCCGGGGAGGTCCCGGCGGGCGCGGACATCCTGGAGCTGGGCTGCGGCGTGGGGCGAATGACCCATCCGCTGCTGGAACGCGGCTTCACGGTCACGGCGGTGGACGAATCCGCGGAGATGCTCGAACGGGTCCGCGGGGCCCGCACCATATGCAGCGCGATCGAGGATCTCGACCTCGGCGAGAGATTCGACGTGGTGCTGCTCGCGTCGTTCCTCGTGCACTCCGGTGACATCGAGGTGCGGCGAGGGCTGCTGCGGTCGTGCGTCCGGCATCTGGCCGACGGAGGCTGCGTGTTGATCCAACGGGAGGGAGAGGACTACCACAGGGACATACCGCGCGAGCGCGTCGATCCCAGCGGCTTCACCGTGCGGGTCGCGTCCTCGGAGCCGGTCGGCGACGGGGTGAACTCGGTGCGCGCGGAGTATGAGTTCCCGGACGCGGTCTGGACGCAGACGTTCCTGGCACGGCCGCTGACGAAGGAGCAGTTCGAGGGGGCGTTGGCGGAGGAGGGGCTGAGGGTGGACAAGTACCTGACGGACGATCGGACATGGGTGCGGGCGGTTCCCGCCGCCGGGGGGTGAGTCGAGGCGACTGAGAACGGGTCGCCGGGCAGCGATGAGTTCTGGAGTGGGTGCCGGTCTACCTCTGTGACAGCAACACGGACCGCTGCACACAGGAGACCCCGATGTCCGAGCCCACCGCTTCGGTCAGCACCCCCGCTTCCGCCTCGTCCCGCCGTCTCGTCATCGCCGAGTCCGCGACCGCCCGTGGCCGGCGTGCCCGCATCGCCCTGCGCGGCCTGCAGGTGCTGCTCGCCCTCTTCTACGTGATCGCGAGCGCACTGCCCAAGCTGATCGCGCACCCCACCGCCGCCGAGGGCTTCAACGAGATGGGCTGGGGCAGCACGGGGATGTACATCATCGGCGCCCTCGAACTGGCCGGAGGCATAGCGCTGTTGATTCCGGTACTGCAGTCGGTGGCGGCGTTGGCGCTGAGCGGTCTGATGGTGGGCGCGTTCGTCGTCACCCTCACGTACTTCAACGGGGAGAACGCCGCGACTCCGCTGATCCTCATCGTGCCGCTCGCGCTCATCGCCTGGGCTCGGCGAGGGCACAACGCGGACCTTCTGCGGCTGGTGCGGCTGGAGCGACGACGGGCGTGAGGGGACGATGAGCGTGAGGGAGGGGCGGCCGGGGAGGCCGCTGCTGTGAGGCCGGTGCCTTGTCCTTGGGCAAGAGGCACCGGCCTTCGAGTGGCGTTCTGCGCGGTGTGCCCCAGCGGTGGCCTGGCATCGGCGGGCGAGGCCGGGACCTGCGATCAGCGGCCTTCGGATCGGCCTCCCGTGGGGCGGCCTCCTGCCGGACGGTCCCCCGTGGCGCGGCCGCTCAGTCCGCGCAGCGCCCGTAGGCGTTCCAGCTCGCGGCGGTCTCGTTTGGTCGGGCGGCCCGTGCCCCGGTCGCGGATGCCGGCGGGGGCGACGGCCTCGCGGGGCGGGGGCGGCGGGCTGTTGTCGACGTAGCACTGGACGGCTACGGGGGCGCCGACCCGCTTCCGGATCACGCGCTTGACGATGACGATCCGCTCCCGGCCTTCGTGCCGCAGGCGGACCTCGTCGCCGACGCGGACGGAATGGGCGGGCTTGACGCGCTCGCCGTTCACCCGCACGTGGCCGCCCTTGCAGGCGGCGGCGCCCATCGAGCGGGTCTTGACCAGGCGTACGGACCAGATCCAGCTGTCGATGCGGACGGTCTCGCCGTTCTGCGGGCGGGCGGCTTCGGCGGCGTCGTTCGCGGCGGCAGTCTTGGCGTCGGCCGGGACGGCGGTGGTGGATGTGGCCGGTGTGGCGGGTGTGGGGGCGTCGACGGGGACGGGGCGCTCGTGCCCCTCATGCCCCTCGTGCCCTGGTCCCTGAGGCGTGGCCCCGTCGCCGTTCGCCCAGCCGTTCGTCTCGTCGTAGTCCATAGCCTTCGAAGCCATGTTTCGACCTTAGTCCTCCGCACCGGATGAATCGGCCGGGATTTCCCAGCGGCGAAGCCGGCGCCCGAGGAGCAGGAGGGCAGCCTGGGCCTAGAGCTACCGTTGCCCTATGGACGGTCTCGCCGATCTCGACCAGCGGGTCGCGGGCTGTAGGGCCTGCCCGCGGCTGGTCGCCTGGCGTGAGGAGGTGGCCCGTACCAAGCGTGCTGCCTTCGCCGACTGGACGTATTGGGGGCGGCCGGTTCCGGGGTTCGGGCCGGGGGATGCCCGGTTGCTGGTCGTGGGACTGGCGCCGGCCGCGCACGGCGGGAACCGCACTGGGCGGATGTTCACGGGTGACCGTTCCGGAGACGTGCTGTATCAGGCGCTGTACGACGTGGGGCTGGCGTCGCAGCCCAGTTCCGTGTCGGCGGACGACGGGCTCGAGCTGTACGGCGTCCGAGTCACCGCGCCCGTGCACTGCGCCCCGCCCGCGAACAAGCCCACGCCGGGCGAGCGGGACACGTGCCGTCCCTGGCTCGTTCAGGAGCTGAGGCTGCTGCGGCCGACGGTGCGGGCGGTGGTGGTGCTCGGTGCCTTCGGGTGGCAGGCCACGCTGCCCGCGCTCGCGGAGGCCGGGTGGAGCGTGCCGAGGCCGCGTCCCGTCTTTGGGCACGGTGTCAGGGTCCCGCTCGACGGGCTCGACATCTTCGGTTGCTTTCACGTCAGTCAGCGCAACACCTTCACCGGCCGGCTCACGCCCGCGATGCTGCGGGACGTACTCCGCACGGCGGCCGGGGCGGCGGGCCTGAGCCGCGCGAATTGAGGCGACCTGACCGTCGTCAGGACATTAGGGTGCGCGGATGGCTCTCTATCCGGAGATCGAACCGTACGACCACGGCATGCTCGACGTCGGTGACGGCAACCGCGTGTACTGGGAGACCTGCGGCAATCCGCACGGCAAGCCCGCGCTGGTGCTGCACGGCGGTCCGGGATCGGGATGTTCGCCGTATCCGCGGCGCCTGTTCGACCCGGCCGCGTACCGGATCGTGCTGCTCGACCAGCGGGGCTGCGGGCGTTCGACGCCGCCGACGAGCGCGTATGAGACCGACATGAGCGTCAATACGACGGATCGTCTCATCGCCGATCTGGAGCTGCTGCGGCGGGAGTTGGGGATCGGGCGGTGGCTGGTGTGGGGCGTGTCGTGGGGCTCGGTGCTGGGGCTGCGGTATGCGCAGACGCATCCCGAGGTGGTGTCGGAGCTGGTGCTGACGGGGGTGGCGACCGGGGCCAACCCCGAAGTCGCCCTGCTGACCAGGGGACTTGGGAAGATCTTTCCGGCGGCGTTCGAGCGGTTCGTCGGTGAACTGCCCGTCGACGAGAGGGACGGCAACCTCGCGGCCGCGTACAACCGGCTGCTCGAGTCACCGGATGCGGAGGTGCGGGCGCGGGCCGCGCGGGCCTGGACCGACTGGGAGACGTCGACCATTCCCGCGCCGCCGCGTTCGGTGCCGCGGTTCGAGGATCCGGTGTTCCGTCTGGGATTCGCCCGCACGGTCACGCACTACTGGGGCAACGATCACTTCCTGGGCGACGGCAATGACCAGGGCGTCGTCCTGCGTGATGCGCACCTGCTCAAAGGCATTCCCGGCACGCTCGTCCAGGGCAGCCTGGACTTCGGCAACCTGCTCGGCATCGTGTGGCGGCTTCATCACGCCTGGCAGGGAAGCGAGTTGGTGATGATCGACGAGGTCGGCCACGATGCCGGGGCGCCGGGGGTGGCCGAGGCGCTGGTGGCGGCGACGGACAAGTACGCGGTCCGCTAGGGAAGTTCGGCCTCGCCGAACAGCTGCCGTACCGTCGAGCGGTAGTTGGTCCGCACGTGGGCGAGTGCGTGAGCGCGGGCTCGCTCCGGGTCGCCGGAGGCGATCGCCTCGTACAACTCGCGGTGCTCCACGAGGAGTTGGGGCCATTCCTCGTTCCGCCGGGTCATCCAGCGCAGGCGGCCGGCGACCGGTTCGAGGGCCTGAAGCAGCAGGCTGTTGTCGGCCATGGCCACGATGCGGTCGTGCAGGCGGCTGTTGATGTCGGTGATCGCCTCCGCGTCCCCGGCCTCGGTCGCGGTGGCGGCGCGCTCGAGCAGTTCCTCCACCTCGGCCAGGTCCTGCGGGGTCGCGCGCGCGGCGGCCAGTCCCGCCGCGTACACCTCGAGCGCCTCGCGCAGCTCGAAGAGTTCCTTGACGTCGTTCGGGGTCAGCCGGCGGACGACCGTACGGCGTGGCGTCTCGAAGTGGACGAACCCCTCCGCGACCAGCGCGCGGATCGCTTCACGGACCGGCACGCGGGAGACGCCGAAGCGTTCGGCGAGCTCCCGCTCCACGAGCCGGTCGCCGGGGCGGAGGCGGCCCGCGATGATCTCCTGTCGCAGGTTCGCCAGGACGCGCTCGCGAACCGCGCCGAGGGGTTCGATCTTCGTCACGGAGCTCATGGAGCCATCTTCGCCGACTCAGGGCCTGTTTTACGGAGCGTTAACAGCAACGACATCGGTCGGAACGGTTGACGGGAGGACTATGTCGGCAGTTTGGTATACCAAACGCGTTGCCAAGCGACCGGAAACAAGCCACCGGAATCAAACCGCCGGAAAGCAGTCACCGGACCAAGCCACCGGAAAGCCTTCCTCCTCCGTCCCCCGTCCATGGAGGCCCCGTGTCCCTCGCCGACCGTGCCGAAGCCACCGGCACAGCAGCGTTCGTCCCCGATCCCCGGCTCACCAACGAAGACCTCGCCCCCGCGGGCAAGCGCAACTGGAAGGTCTTCGACCTCTTCGCCATGTGGATGTCCGACGTCCACAACCTGGGCAACTACACCTTCGCCGCCGGCCTGCTGGTCCTCGGCATGAACGTGTGGCAGGTCTTCACGTCCCTGCTCGTCGGCTTCGTGCTCATCTACATCGGCATGAACTGGATGGGCAGCATCGGCCAGCGCCACGGCGTGCCCTTCCCGGTCGTCAGCCGCATCAGCTTCGGCGTCTGGGGTGCGAACATCCCCGCGCTGATCAGGGCCGTGATCGCCATCATGTGGTACGGCATCCAGACCTACCTGGCCTCCGTCGCGGTCAACGTGATGCTGCTCGCCGCCTGGCCGGGCCTGGAGTCCTGGACCCACAGCTCCTTCCTCGGTCTTGACGCGCTCGGCTGGGTGTCCTTTCTGTCCCTGTGGCTGATACAGGCGGCGATCATCAGCCAGGGCATGGAGTCGGTGCGGAAGTTCCAGGACTTCTGCGGACCGGCGATCTGGGTGGTGATGATCGCGTTGGCGGTCTGGGTCCTGGCCAAGGCCGGCTGGACCATCTCGCTCACCTCGACCCCGCATCCGGTCTCCGTCGGCGAGCAGTGGCGGCAGTGGTTCGGCGCGATCGGCCTGATCCTCGCCACGTACGGCACTCTGATGCTCAACTTCTGCGACTTCTCCCGCTTCGCGCCGGACTACCGCACCGTGCGCCGCGGCAACTTCTGGGGCCTGCCGATCAACTCGACCGCCTTCGTGGTCGTGTCCGTGATCGTCACGGCCGGCTCGCTGGAGGTCTTCGGCGAGGCCATCACCGACCCGGCGGAGCTGGTCGCCAAGGTCGGCAACACCTGGGTGCTGGTGCTGGCGGCCCTGACCTTCGCCATCGCCACCATGGGCGTCAACATCGTCGCCAACTTCGTCTCACCGGCGTACGACCTGGCCAACGTCTGGCCCCAGAAGATCACCTTCAAGATCGGCGGCATGATCAGCACGGTGGCCGCGCTGCTGGTGACGCCGTGGAACCTCTTCTCGAACCCGACGGTCGTCCAGTACTTCCTCGGCGGCCTGGGTGCCTTCCTGGGACCCCTCTTCGGCGTGATCATGGTCGACTACTACTGGGTCAAGCGCGGCCGGGTCGACGTCAACGAGCTGTTCGACGCCACGCCCGGCTCGCGCTACTACTACAAGAAGGGCGTCAATCCCAAGGCGCTGTGGGCGTTCCTGCCGGCGGCGGGAGTCGCGGCGGTGCTGGCCCTGGTGAAGACGTTCAGCGATGTGGCGCCGTACTCCTGGTTCATCGGCACCGCGTTGGCGGCGGGGCTCTATGTGCTGCTGTGCCGCAGCGAGCGGGCGGCTGCCCCCGCATCCGTTTCCGAGAAGCCCGTGGAGGTCTGAGGAACGTGCGGATCGTCGTCACCAACTGCAACACCACGCAGGAGATGACCGCGGAGATCGTACGAGGTGCCCGGGCCGCCGCAGGCCCGGGCACCACCGTGACCGGGCTGACCCCCGCGTGGGGACCCGAGTCGGCGGAGGGCTGGCTGGACAGCTATCTGTCGGCCGCGGCGGTCCTCGACACGTTGCGGACGTATGAGGGTCCTGCGTACGACGCCGTGGTCATGGCGGGCTTCGGGGAGCACGGGCGAGAGGCCGTCCGGGAGTTGGTGGACGTACCGGTCGTCGACATCACGGAGGCGGCGGCGCATCTGGCGTGTCTGCTCGGCCGGCGGTACGGGGTGGTGACCACGCTGGAACGGTCGCGTGGGCAGATCGAGGACAGTCTGGAGACGGCGGGCGTCGGGCGCAATTGCGCGGCCGTCGTGGGAACAGGGCTGAGCGTCCTCGACCTGGGTGACGCCGCGCGCACGGAGGCGGCGTTCCTGACGGCGGCCGAGCGGGCGTGCGCTGCGGGGGCGGAGGTTCTTGTACTGGGGTGTGCCGGGATGACGGGGCTTCAGCGGGCTGTGGGGGAGAAGCTGGGCATTCCGGTTGTCGACGGGGTCGGGGCGGCGGTGAAGCTGGCGGAGTCGCTGGTGGGGCTGGGGCTGATGACGAGCAGGGCGGGGAGTTATGCGAAGCCGGTGCCGAAGAGGAGGGTGTGGGGGTCGTCGGCGGAGTGACGGCTGTGAGGAACGCCGTCGGACCATCGTCGGAGTGACGGGTGCGTGGGGCCGTCGGCGGAGTGACGGCCCGTGACCGGTTCAGGGCCGCCAGGCATACCGGATATCGGGCTCCCGCTCCTCGTTGCCGCTGCCGTCGGTGCGGTGGACCTCTGTGAAGCCGTGCCGTTCGTAGAAGCGCTGGGCGGGGTGGTTGACCTGGAAGGCCCACAGGGCGAGGCCGGTGGGGCTGAGCTCCTTGGCCAGGGCGACGAAACGGTCCCCGATGCCCCGCCCGCGCCAACCGGGGTCGAGATACAGCGCGTTCACTTCCTCGCCGTCCAGGGTCATCATGCCGACGACCACACCGGCGCCCCCGCTCTCGACCATGGCCTCCGCGACCCACGTCGTGCCCCGCGGTATCACCACGTCCCGGAAGTACGCGCGCACCTCGTCGTCGGAGTGGGCCCGCCCGACGGTGGGCAGGGCGGCGCTGTAGGAGCGCAGCCACACGTCCGCCGCCGCGCGGGCATCCGAGGCGGAGGCCCGACGGAGGACGACGGACATCATGAGCTCCCCTTCCGGTTCCGGGGCGACAACGGACGTCATGCGCTCGCCTCTTCCGGCTCAGGGACGACGGCCGTCGCCGTGATCTCGACCAGCTGCCCGGTGTAGCCGAGGCAGGCGACGCCGAGGAGCGTGGACGAGTGCGGTCCCGCACTCAGCCCCGACGCCTCGACGACGTCCCACACGGCGGACAGCACCGCGGTCTCACCGCTCACGACATACACGTCGGTCGATACGACATGGGCCAAGTCACTCCCGACCGACCGCAGTTGCACACGCAGGTTGGCGATCACCTGCTCGGCCTGTCGCACGGGATCTCCCTCCCCGACCAGCTTCCCCTCGGCGTCGAGCGGCACGGCCCCGGCGAGGAACGCGAGCTTCGTGCCGGCCTCGACGACGGAGGCGTGGGAGTAGGTCGGCGGAGGAAAGAGACTCGGGACGGTGACGCGCTGGATCACGGCGGCTCCTCGTGCGGTGAACGGGCAACCTGCCGATCATCCGTGCTGTCACCCGGGTACGGCATCCGAATTTTCCCGCTCGCCGAACCGCTCGCCGAACCGCTCGCCGAACCGCTCCCCGAACGGCACAACCCGGCCGTCGGCATACGGGCTCTCCACACACCAGCCCTCCTCCCGGGCAACCCGCTCGAAGATCGCGATCTTGTAGGCGAGTCCCTCCGGCTCACCGATGTCACACGACCATGCGGCCTCGGACCGCTCCTCCTCCCCTCGCACCAACGGCCAACCCCGCACCGCGAGGTGCAGCGCCAGTGTCGAACGCGCATACAGGCGTACGGCATCGCGCTCATCCCGCATACGCCGATACCGCTCGGTCTCCCGCAGGCGGAGCCGCCCGCCGGCGTTCCTGGCCACGAGGAGCGGGACCATCGCCGTGGACCCGCCGCTTGTGGGCCCTTCGCCCGGCTCTTCCGAGTCGGCGATCAGAAACGTCAACTCACCATCCGTCTCCATGACTTCATACCGGGGCAGATAGGCAAGCCTGGCGAATCCCAGCGCGTGCTTCCAGGACGTGACCCACAGCCCCCGGCCGAGGTAGTAGCGGACGGTCCGATGCCAGGTCCAGTGCGTGTCCAGACGGAACCCGTGCAGCCCTTCGGCGCGGCAGGCGTCGTACACCATGTCCAGGACGGCCGACGCGATTCCCCGCCGCCGGGCCACGGGATGGACGTAGAGCGAGGAGAGTCGCAACGCGCCCGCGCCGATGGGCCAGGTGTCCACGGCGACGGTCCCCACCGTGCCGCACCCGCCACCGGGTGTCCGAATCCAGTACCTCCTTCCGAAGTCCTCGTCGTACCTGTACTCGCGCCCCGACGAGCCCAGTCGGACGCGTAAGCGCTTCTCCCCGGAGACCGTGAGCGAGTCCGGGTCGACGCAGGTGCCGAGTGCGCCCTCCGCGAGTGAGGCGAGATCCCAGAGACCGAACCGGCGGCCCTCACCGAAGGTGACGGGGCGCAGCCAGGGGGAGGCCGCCAGACGGTCGTGCACGCGGAGAGCTTGATCATCCTTCATGGGCCCGGAGGCTAGGTTCACCGCGGTCGACGGCGCAGGCGCTGCCGGATCCTCGCCGGGAGATGTCATTCCGGCGGTGGACCCCACTCCCGTTCACGCAGCTGCCGTTCGCACTCCTGTGCAAGGTGCGGGTACGCCTCGGCGATGGCTGTGTAGACGCGTCGCCGCAGGAGATCTTCGGCCGCCGCGCGTCCGGTGCTGCCGTGCAGTCCGCTCAGGAGCTCGTCGTAGCGGGTGAGCCGATGGCGGAGGTAGTCGACCTTCCATCGGTCGAGGTCGGGAGGGCCGGTGCCGTCGGCTGTGGGGGGATCCGCACTCTGTCCCCACCTCTCGTAATTCCTCTGGCCGTCCTGGCAGTTGTGGTGGTCGACCGCCATGGCCGCCAGCTTCCGCTCGGCCAGCCGCGGCACGTCGACCGGCTCCGCCGCGATCCGGGCCAGCACTTCCTGCCGACGGCGCTGGGCGGCCGCTTTCGCCGACGCGGACCGTCGCGCGGCTGCTGCCGCCACCGCCCGGAACTCCTCGCTCCGCTCGGCGGATTCCACCCGCTCGACGAGGTAGAGCCGAATCTGCGGGGCGGCACGGAAGTGCGGATTGACCCGCAACAGATCGGGTTCACCGAGCAGTCGGCGCACCATTCCCGGCGTCCAGCCGCGAGCACGCAGCCCGGCCGCCGAGATGTGCGCACGCGTCGACCGCAGGCCGCCGCCATCCTCCGCACCGTGTTCCCGACCGCCCTCGTCCCAGCCCTCGTCCCGCTCCAGCACCGTCATCGCGCACCCCCGTAGCGCTCTCGTCTGTCACGCTCTGTGACGACGAGATCAATTAGAGCGCACGCCACTGACAATCGCCCCAGCCGAGCCGGAGGGCCGGAGGGCCGGAGGGTGCTGCGTGTCAGGACACCGACATGAAGTGCCGGGCTTCGAGGCCCCGCTCACGCACCCGGACCGTCAGGACCCCCGTCGGCCAGCGGGGGGGGGTGCCCCCATCCGCGGTTCGCCCGCCCGGGGACCGCGGTGCCGGAAGGTCGATCAGATCGCTCACCCCCGCCACCTCCTGCAAGGTCCGCGCCAGCGACACCAACGACTGCCGCACGGCCTCGATCTCGCCGCGCAGCGCGTCGGCGTGCTCCCACTCACGCTCGTACGCCACCGGATCGCGTCCGCCCGGCCGCTGGGACTCGTACGCGCTCAGTCGTGGATGCCACGACGCGAGCAGCGGTCGCAGCACACGGTTGAGGACGGTCACGGCGAGGACGCCGAAGCTGACATGGCCGGGAGCCAGGGGCGGGGCGACTTCGGGGCCGTAGCGGC
Organism: Streptomyces sp. NBC_00457; assembly: GCF_036014015.1. Classification (NCBI taxonomy): domain Bacteria; kingdom Bacillati; phylum Actinomycetota; class Actinomycetes; order Kitasatosporales; family Streptomycetaceae; genus Streptomyces; species Streptomyces sp. NBC_00457. Next base: position 8,041,411 of record NZ_CP107905.1, read on the forward strand.
GGAGGATCTCGCGAGTGGTGTTGAAGATGGTGTAGAGGGAGGACAGCGCTTCGCGCAGGAAGCCCTCGTCCCGGTCGAGTTCCTCGACCGACACCCGCGTGATCGGCTCCAGGTACAGCTCCCAGGCCGCGCTGCGCTCCGCCTCGGCCGGCTCTCAGGTCCCGGAGATCTCGCCGACGAAGGGAATCGTCAGCTTGGCCGTGATCTGCGACGGACCGCCGGACTCAGTCGCCTGCGCTGCCTGCGTCTCATGATCGCCCTCCCGGGTACCCACAGTAGGGTAAGTCGCCGTGTGGGACGTCTTCCTCAGCTACAGCCGCGGTGACTTGGAGTGGGTGCGTCCGCTCGCACGTGCGCTGCGCGACGGTGGTCTTGAGGTGTTCACGGACGAGACGGGAGTCGCCTCCTTCACCGGCATCAGTGACACCATCTGGCGCGAACTGGCCCGTGCCAAGGCCCTGCTGGCGTACTACTCCACCGGTTACCCCGAACGCGAGGCCTGCCAGTGGGAGCTGACCACCGCGTATCTCGCCGGACTTGGCGAGGGTGACCCGCGACGCCGCGTCATGGTAGTCAACCCCGAACCGGGAACCGGCCACATCCACCCCGTCGAACTCCGCGACGCGCGACACGCCTCGGCCGACGACATCGACGCGGTCGTGGCCGACGTACGCGCGCACGTCTCCAGGCTCGACGGTCCGATGGCGCCCGCTCGGCACGGGGTACGGCGATGGGTGTCCGGCGTGCCCCAGCCGCGCGCTGAGTTCCTGGGGCGCCTGTCCGAGCTGTGGCAGGTGCATTCCGCGCTGCACGCCCACACCGCACCCCTGGTCACCGGCCGCCGCACCGCCGCGCACGCCGTCCAGATCCGCGGCATGGCGGGCATCGGGAAGTCGCTGCTGGCGCTGGAGTACGCCGTAGGGTTCGAAGCGGCGTACCCGGGCGGGGTCTTCTGGCTGAACGGGGAGTCGTACGAGGACTCGCTGCGCGAACTCGGCCCGAACCTCGGTGACATGGGCGAACCGTTCCTCTGGATCGTCGACGCCGTCCCCGTCGGCCGGCTCACCCAGCGCGAGGTCGCGGCGATGGCCGCACCGCACCCGCTCGGCCACACGCTCTTCACGCTGCGCGGTCGGGCGTACGACGGACTCGGCACCCTTGTCGACCTCGGACCGCTCGACGAGCGGCACGCGCGCGTGCTGATCGGCGACGACGTGCTCGCTCAGGCGGTGGAGGGGCATCCACTCGCACTCGCCCTCCTGGGCCGCGCGGTCCGGGCGGGTCACGACCCGCGCACCCTCTACGACCGTCTGCACGCCCGGGACGGCTCCCTTCTCGACATGCTGGCCGGCGACGACGTCACGGCGTCCCTCGTCCGGGATGTGAGCACGAGAGACGCGTCCGATGTCCTGCGGTGCGCGGCGGCTCTGCACCCGCTGCCGCTGACCGTCGAGGACGCGGAGCGCGTCCTGGCCGCCGCCGACCGAGTGCCGCGTGCGGTGGCCCACCGGCGTGCCCGGAACGGCGTCGCCGAACTCCACGTACGAAGCCTCGTCACCCCCGCTCCCGACGGCCGCTGGCAGCTTCACCCGGTCACCCTGCACGCCTGGCACCATCACGACCCGGCCCCCGCCCGTACCGAGGTCCTCCGGCACGCCGCCCTGCGCACCCTGTGCGCCCGCCGCGACCCGGTTACGCTGGGCCTCCCCGGAAGCCGAAGGGAGGCCCCCATGGCAGCACCCAGTGAGTCGGAACGGATGGCCGCCTTCGACATCCAGGTCGAGTTGGTCACCCGCATCGGCGTGCAGGAACTGGCACCGGGCACCGGCAGTCTGCGCGAGGCCCTGACCTCCCTGAAGTCCCTGATCGACTTCACGCGCGCGACGCTGCACACGTACAGCATCGGGCTGGAGCGCGGCACGGAGGGCGGCACGCCGACGGTGCAGAGCCTGGCGTACTCCTTGATCAACGACGCCATCCGTCCCTTCACCGGCACCTGGCACCCCCGGCTCGCCGCCTACGAGGCGCGATGCCCGGCCGGCGTCGCACCGCTCGACCATGAGGCGTCCTGGCCGGAGGCGGCGGCCATGCGGGACGAACTGGCGCGGCTGCGGGAGCCGTTGCTGCGCATCGCGGAGCGGCTCGGAGGAATCTCCGGGGCGGATTTCGGAGTGGCGGCGACGGGTTGAGGCCCCCCGCGTAATTGCGTGGAGTCGCGGAACACGGCTCCGTACGCTGCGCTCATGCCGTCCCTAACCGACCCCGACTTCCTCGAAAGCACGGCCGACCGCCTCGCCGCCCTCCCCACCGTCCAGGCGGTCGCCCTCGGCGGCTCCCGCGCCCAGGGCACGCACACGTCGGAGAGTGACTGGGACCTGGCCGTCTACTACCGCGGCCCCTTCGACCCCGCCGACCTCCGCGCCGTCGGCTGGGAGGGCGAAGTCTCAGAGGTGGGCGGCTGGGGTGGCGGGGTGTTCAACGGCGGCGCGTGGCTGACGATCGACGGGCGGCGCGTCGATGTGCACTATCGCGATCTCGACGTCGTGGAGCGGGAGTTGGCGGAGGCGCAGGAGGGGCGGTTCCGGGTGGAGCCGTTGCTGTTCCATCTTGCGGGGATTCCGAGCTACTTGGTGGTGGCGGAGTTGGCGGTCAACTGGGTGCTGAGGGGTGAACTGCCCCGACCGGCGACCTATCCGGAGAAGCTGCGCCGTGCGGCGAACGACCGCTGGTACGGCACCGCCCAGGCGACCCTCGCCTACGCCGGAACCAACCATGCGCCCGCGGGTCGTCGTACGGAGGTCGCGGGTGCCATCGCGGTCGCGGCTGTTCAGGCGGGGCACGCCGTGCTCGCGGCCCGAGGGGAGTGGGTGACGAACGAGAAGCGACTGTTGGAGCGGGCGGACCTGCGGGGGGTCGACGACATCATCGCCTCCATCGGAGTGACCCCCGATGCGATGGGGCGAGCCGTAGCAGCGGCGGAATCGCTCTTGCGGGCGCGTGTCTCACCGCTGAGGGGGGATCACCCGTCCACTCCTGACCGGGAACCCTTGGACGGTTGATTGCGTTCATAAAGATCGCGCTCTTCCTGCCAACCGTCACACTCCCGAAATACGACCGTTCCATCCCCTCCAGGAACCCGATCTACCGTGGGAGCCACACACCCCAAAGCCCGGCCACCGTCGCCCGAAGGCAAAGCCCGCGCCCTCGTCCCGACAGGAGCCCCGTGTCACGCCCCGCGTTCGCGTCGTTCGTCCTCCCGCCCTGGCTCGCCCATGCTCTCCGTGCTCAGCGCGGGCCGGTGCCCTGGATGGCGGTGACGCGTGGGGCGCTGTCCGCCGGTCCGCTTCTGCTCCTGGCCGTCCTGTTCGACCGTGCCTCACTCGGTGTCGTCGCCGCCGTCGCCGCCATGCTCGCCGGGATCAATGACCGGCCGGGGAGCCGGCGGGCGTCTGTCAGGCGGCTCGGGGTGCCAGCGGTCGCGGGGGCGGGCGGGATGCTCGTCGGGACGTACGCCGGTCACGGCACGGGCGTCTTCGTGCTGACCTTGATCCTCACCGGCCTCGGGCTCGTCGCCGGAGGCATCAGTGCCGTCGGCCCCGTCGCCTCCTCCGCCGGTACGCAGCTGCTGGTCGCGGCCGCCATCGGGGCCGGGATGCCGTTGCCCGAGCCGGGGTGGCTGCGGGCCCTTGCCTTCGTCGCCGGAGCGGGATGGCTGCTCGCGCTGCGGCTGCTCCTTCCCACGCCCGGTGCGATCGTCGGGGACTATCGGTTCGACGGGGAGCGGAAGGCCGTCGCCGCTGTGTACGACGCCGTCGCCGGACTTCTCGATGCCGTCGGGTCCTCCGCGGCGACCGCCCGTCGCGTCTCCCTCACCGCCGCCCTCGATCATGCGCAGGACGCTCTCGCCGGGCCACGGCTGCGCCGGTACGCCAGTTCCGCGGCCGAGCGGCGGCTGCGGGCGCAGTACGCCGCGGCGCTGCCCCTCGCGGAGGCGGCGACCGCGTTGGCCTGGGGCGGGGAGAGTGTGTCGGCGCGTGCCTCCGAAGGTCCCCGTCGGCTCGCTGCCGCCGTGCGCGGGAACACGCACACCGGGCCGTTGCCCGCGCCCAACCGGTCCGCGCCCGCGCTGCGTGCCCTCGATGACGCCCTCCTGCACGCTGCCGAGGTGTTCGACCAGGGCGAGGGCCGCGACCTGCACACCCGTCGGCGGTCCCCGCGGGCGCTCCTCCACAGCGTCTTCGGGGCCGGCGGGCGGGAGTACGGGTTGCGCGTCGCCCTGTGCTTCGGGGCCAGCGCCGCCATCGCCCAAGCGCTGCATCACGCCCAGTGGTACGGGCAGCACGAGCACTGGTACTGGCTGCCCGCGACCGCCGTCTTCCTCGTCAAGCCCGACCTCGGGCCGCTCGTCTCACGCGTTCTGTGCCGGGCCGCGGGGACGGTCCTCGGAGCTGTCGTCTTCGCCGGATTCGCCGCGGTGCTGCCTCAGCCAGGAGGGCTCATCGCGCTCGTGGCTCTCAGCGGTGCCCTCATTCCCGTCGCCACGCGGCACTTCGCTGCCCAGACCGCCGTCGTCACCGTTCTCGTCCTCGCCCTGGTGATGGTCGGCGGTGAGCCCCCGGCCTCCTGGAGCCGCATCGGCGAGACGCTGCTGGCCTGTGCCATCGTGCTGGTCGTGGGGCACCTGCCGATGCCGGGGCAGCGCGGTGGAGGAGTGCGGGCCCGGCTGGTGGCGGCGGAGGATGCGGCGCACGCCTATCTGACACACGTCCTGAACGGCTCGGACTCCCGCCCCCTCCGCTGGACCCTCCGCCGCGAGGCCTACCGCACGCTTGCCGAAGCCCGTACCGCCATCGCCCTCGCCGCCGCCGAACTCCCCGCCCTCGCCCGGCACTCGGAAGGCGCCGACGAGATCGTCCTCGTACTCGAACGGATCGTCGACACCACCACGGCGTGCGCCGTGCACCTCGACGACTCCGGCCGGCTCACCGCGCGGCACACCGAGCGCCTCGCCGCCCTCCTCGACGAACTCGCCGCGCACCGGGAGCGGGTAGGCATACCCACGCCCGAGCTGCCCCTCGCCGTCTGAGCGGGCCCGGTGAAGTCCGCTGCGGTTCGGCAGGCTCCGAAGGGGCGCGGGGCTGTGTCAATGTGCGGCTCCGCCGCCGATGGGGGTCCCCGCTCGAACGAAGCCGTGAGTGGCACCGTCCTCTGAGAGAATCCACGCCTCAGTCCCCGACCCGCACCCACACCGGCGCATGGTCCGACCCCGGCTTCCCGCGTCGAGCCGCAGGGTCCGGCCCCACGGACGGCAACCGGGGCGTGTCCGCACCCGGCAGCCCCGTCCCCGCCTCCGACACCCGCCGGACCAGACGGTGGCTGACCAGCACGTGGTCGATCAGCTCGAGCCGCCCGGAGTTGATGCGCGAGAAGCGCCGTTCGGCCGGTATGAGTGGGGCGACGTCCCACAGGCGGGCCGCGTCTCCGTTGTCGCCCATCTTGAAGCCGGGCGTGCCGATCTCGGAGCCGGGCGGGCCGAGCAGGATCTGTGTGGTGGCCGCCTGCACCTCGTCGTTCAGGTCGCCCAGTACGACCACGTCCCGCTCGCGGCCGTCGCCCGCCAGCAACTCGTCCGCGAGCGCCCGCAGCGCCGTCGCCTCGGCCGCCCGCCGGTACAGCGCATACGCCCCGAACCGCGCCCGCTCGCCCTCGTCGCGCGCGTGGAAGCGGCCTCCGGGGAAGGTCAGCAGCTTCGACTTCAGATGGCAGACCGCCACCCGCAACGGCCCCGCTTCCGTCGTCGTCTCCACCGCCAGGAAACCCCGGCCCGCCGCCGACACCACTGTGCCGTCGTCGGCCACCTGCACCGGGCGCAGCTTCGGCGGGAACGCCGTCGTGTCGGCCAGCACCTCGATCGGCGTCCGGCTGAGGAAGCCGACCCGTATGCCGCGGCTGTCGCCGTGCTGGGAGAGCGCGGTGTGCCAGGTGCCGCCCACCATCGCGATCAGGTCTTGCAACGCCGTGTCCTCCCCGACCTCCTGCACACCGAGCAGCGCCGGGTCGAGCTCCTTGATCACGTTCGCGAGGGCGGCCAGCTTCGTCTCGTACGCGGCCTTGTCCTTCGGGCCGGACGGGCCGCCGGGCAGAAAGAGGTTCTCCAGGTTCCAGGTGCCGATCAGCATGCCGGGCTCCTTTCCAGAAGCCATCGGTGCGGGCTGTGGTGAGGCCAGGGTGACCGCACGGGCCCGCCCACGACAGGGCCGCGACGGGATGCGCGGTTCGGCTCACGTCACCGCACGACACCGTCGTACGTTGGCCCAATGACGCCTTCTCCCGTGGAAGCTGATCTCATCATCACCGGATGCGCCGTCCTCGTGCACGACGATCACGAGCGGATCGGGTTCGAGGAAGACGCCGCCATCGTCGTACGGGACGGTCTCGTCGAGGCGGTCACCAGCGCTGCCGACGCCGGAGGGCTGGCGGCGCGGGAACGGATCGACGCCCGCGGACAGGTCGCCATGCCCGGGCTCGTCAACTGCCACACACACGCCCCGATGGTCGCGCTGCGCGGTGTCGCCGAGGACCTGCCGACCGAGGAGTGGTTCAACGACGTCGTTTGGCCCATCGAGTCCAACCTCACCGAAAAGGACGTGGAGTTGGGGGCGCGGCTCGCCTGCGCCGAGATGATCCGCGGCGGTGTCACCTGCTTCGCCGATCACTACTTCGCCATGGACGCGGTCGCCGCCGTGGTCGACGAATGCGGGATGCGGGCGCATCTCGGCGAGGCCTTCTTCTCCTCCCAGGGTCCTCAAGGGCGGGAGAAGTCCCTGGAGTTCGCGCTGCGGCACCGGGGAGGCTCGAGCGGCCGTATCACCACCACCCTCGCCCCGCACGCCCCCTACACCGTCGACGACGCCGACCTCGCCGCCACCGCCGCACTCGCCCGCGAGCACGGCCTCCCCGTCCACATCCACGCCGCCGAGAACCGCGACCAGGCCGACACCAGCCTCGCCCGCCACGGCCGTACCCCCATCGACGTCCTCGCCGCCACCGGGCTCCTCGACACCGACCTCCTCATCGCCCACGGCACCGGCATCCTCGACCGCGACCTGCCCGTCCTGGAGCGCGCCGGCGGACGCATCGCCGTCGCCTCCGCCCCGCGCGGCTATCTCAAGTTCGCCTGGCCCGACACCACACCCGTGCGCGCGCTGTACGACATCGGCGTCCCCGTCGGACTTGCCACGGACGGCGCCGCCTCCAACAACTCCCTCGACGTATGGGAGTCGATGGCGCTCACCGCCCTCATCCAGAAGTCGACCCAGGGCGATCCGCGCTGGCTGACGTCCCGTCAAGCCCTGCACCACGCGACGCTGCAGAGCGCACGGGCCGTCGGGCTGGGGGCCGAGCTGGGCAGCATCGCACCGGGCCGCCGCGCGGACATCATCCTCGTCGACCTCACCGGCCCGCACACCCAGCCCGTGCACGATCTCGCCGCGACGCTGGTGCACAGCGCGCGGTCCGCCGACGTCCGTACGACGATCGTCGACGGCCGGGTCCTGATGCGTGACCGTGAGCTGTTGACGCTGGATGTGGCCGCGGTGGTGGGGGAGCTGGGGGAGCGGCTGCCCGGACTGCTGGACCGGAGCCACGGCAAGCGGATCCAGGAATACGACACGTAAGAAAATTCCTCAAGCAGCGATGAGTTCCGCCGTCGCCTCCGGTCACCAACCCAGAACGGATCGTTGCACTGGAGGGGTCATGTCGCTTCCGGAGATCGTGACGCGTGACGCATGGCGTGCGGCACGTGCCGAACTGCTGCTCAAGGAGAAGGCGGCCACGCGCGCGAGGGATGTGCTGAACGCCGAGCGGCGCGGGCTGCCGATGGTCGAGGTCGACGCGGAGTACGTGTTCGAGGGCGGCGACGGCAAGGCCACGCTGCTGGACCTCTTCGAGGGGCGGCAACAACTCGTCGTCTACCACTTCATGTTCGCGCCGGAATGGGACGCGGGCTGCCGCAGCTGCTCCGCGTTCCTTGACCAGATAGGGCATCTCGCGCATCTGCACGCGCGCGGGACGACGTTCGCGGCGGTGTCCCGGGCGCCGTACACGAAGATCCTGCCGTTCAAGGCGCGGATGGGCTGGACGCTGCCCTGGTACTCGTCGTACGGCGGCGACTTCAACCACGACTTCGAGGTGACGTTGGAGCACGAGGGGGAGCTGTCCGAGCGGCCCGGCGTCAGTTGCTTCCTGCGGGACCGTGATCGCGTCTTCCACACTTACTCGACGTACGAACGCGGGCTCGACGGACTCGGATCGACCACCAGCCTGCTGGATCTGACCGCACTGGGGCGGCAGGAGGAGTGGGAGGAGCCCAAGGGGCGCGCGTCGGCTCTCGGTGCGCCTGCGGGCAGTGAGCGCATTCGGTATCACGATGAGTACGAAGACTGACGCGCAGAGTGATTGTTTGTCCGAAATGCTGAGAGAGTCCTCACAGCCTGTGGTGGACGAGTGTCAACTACGTCTCAGTACCGTCACTTCGCGAGGCGTTCACCCCGACTTTGGCGTTTAACTCTATGAGTCAGCGCTACATGGAGGTGCAGGGTGAACGGGCGAACGGTGCTCGAGAGCTTTCCCGCAGGCGGGCCGCGAGGTTCCTGGCCGGCGGAGGAGTTCGCGCAGGCGCAGCGTCTGAAGGGCCTGCCCGCGGAAGTCGTGATGGACCTCGCCACGGACTCGTTCCTGGTGATCCTCCGGGGCGGTGACGCCGTCACGGACATCGCGGCGTGATGGCTCCGCCGGACGAGCCGCGATGTGCCGTCTGTCGTCTGCGGGCTCGTCGTGGCTGGTCGCGCCCCGCGGCGGAGCCGCATATCGACACAGCCCCGCGCCCCTTCGGGGGCGCTGCCTAGCTCGCCTTCGGTACCGGTGTCGTGAACTGGTCCGCCTGGAGCGAGTACAGCTCCGCGTAGACGCCGCCGGTGGCGAGCAGTTCGTCCGGGGTGCCGGACTCCACCAGACGGCCCTGGTCGAGGACGTGCACCAGGTCCGCGTGGCGGACGGATGCCAGTCGGTGGGTGATGAGGATGACTGTCTGGCCGGTGGAGGCCAGGGCGCGGATCTTCTCGAAGACCTCCAGCTCGGCCCGCGCGTCCAGCGCCGCCGTCGGCTCGTCGACGATCAGGATGCTGCCGCGCCGGTAGGCCGCCCGCGCGATGCCGAGCCGCTGCCACTGGCCGCCGGACAGCTCGTGTCCGCCGCTGAAGTGCCGGGCCAACAGGGTGTCCAGACCCCGCGGCAGATCGGCGACCACGTCCTCGGCGCCCGCCTCGGCCACCGATGCGGCCAGACGTTCCTCGGTGAGGGGCGCGGAGGAGCGGCCGACGGCCACATTCACGCGGGCCGTGAACGGCCAGCGCTTGAAGTCCTGCGCCACCATCGCGATGCGCTCGGCGAGTTGATGCCGGTCCGCGCCCGCCGCGTCGACGCCGTCCCACAGGATCCGGCCCCGGTCCGGCGTGTACAGGCCCGAGAGCAGCTTCACCAGGGTCGTCTTGCCGGAGCCGTTCTCGCCGACGAGCGCCACGATGCGGCCGAGCGGGATGGTCAGCGTGACGTCGTCCAGGGCCGGGCGCGTGGACTCACCCGGGTAGCTGAACGACACGTTCTCGAAGTGGATCTCGCGGGGCGCCTCCGGGAGCGCGTCGCCGCCGACCGGGATCGCCCGTTCGGCCGCCTCGACGTACAGGCGTTGCAGATCGCCCACGAACAGCGCCTCCTCGTGGAGCGCGTTGACCTCCAGGACGAGGGTGTCGAGGCTGGAGGAGCCGGTGCGGATCGCGATCACGGCCGTGCCCGCGACGGACAGGGCCATCGCCCCGGCGAGCAGCAGCCCGCCGAGCGTGGCATACGTCGCCACCGTCGCGATGCCTGTCCACGCCGCCGCGAACAGCCCCGTACGGGCCGCCAGCCGCGCCAGCCGGGCCTGTTCCGCCTCCGCCGTCTCCGACATCGCCCGGAAGTGACGCAGCAGGAACGGGCCGACGCCGTGCAGCCGGATCTCCGGCGCCGCCGCGGGTTCGGTGAGCAGACTGCTGATCAGGTGCCCGGCGCGGGCGTGCTGCACCCAGGTGTGGAAGGACTCGTAGCGCCGCCGCGCGTTCGTCAGGGCGCTCCACGCGCTCGGCAGCGTCATCGTCGCCAGGAGCGGGAGCAGCGCCGGATGCAGGACGGTCAGCACACCGGCCGCCGCGATCAGCGAGATCATCGCGTTCACCACGCGGGTGCTGTACGAGATCATGCGCCGGGCCGACTGAGCGCCGTACTGCGCGGTGTCCAGCAGCTTGTGGAACGTATGGTCCTCGATCGCGGCCAGCTCCACGGCCGCCGCCCGCTCCAGATACCGCTCGGTGGCCACGCGCTCCACCTTCGGCTCGAGCCGTCCGGTGGCGTACGTCGAGGCCGCCCGCAGCAGCGCCGATACGAACATCACGGCGGCCACCGTGATCAGCGCGGGGGCCGCTCCGCGCAGCCGGTCCTCGATGGCGCCGCCCGCCAGCAGCCGGCCCAGCACGCTGTTGACCGCGAGCAGACTCACCGCCTGCGCCATACCCCGGGCGACCTCGGCGGCCAGCACGGTCCGCGCCGCCCGCCGGTCGGCCTGCCAGGCCAGCCGGAAACTGGAGGCCAGCATGCCGGGCAGCCGCGCCACCATGGCCCGGAAGTTCAGCTCCAGGAATGCGTCACGGTGCTGGTTCCAGCCCATGTCGTAGCGCAACGGGCCGCCGAAGAGCAACTGCTCGGATTCGGAGACCTCGGATTTCCCCGCGTCGTGTTTCCTGCCGACCACCGTGGACCTCCCCCGATCGTGGACGACGGCCACTATCGCGGGACATATGCCCCTCGGGGAGAGCGCAGACGGGAGAGATCGAAGCACGCGGGCGTACGCCCTGTGCTTACGCGCTCACCGACCGCGACCAGACGGGGGTCGTGCCCGTCACCCGGCACAGGGCCAGATACAGCGGGATCGGCGGGGTGTACGGCACTTCGCCGTCCGGCCGGTGAATGAGGCCCGGGGCCTGCGGTGCGTCCGGGATCAGGGCGCCGGTGGCATAGCGCACGGGGGCCGGCCACTCCAGGGCGTAGTCGGAGTCGGACGGAACGATCCACCACCAGTGCGCGTCGTCGGCGTAGACGCAGCCCACGCGGGGCAGCCGGGGCAGCACCAGCGGGCCGAGGCGGGCCGGCACCGCCACCGCGTCACAGCCCAGGGGGGCGGTCATGCCCTCGGGGACGGGGAGCCGCCGGGGTGCCGCGGGGGTGTGCAGTCCGCGGCGAAGGCGGACCACCGTGTCCAGGGTCAGTACCCGGCCGCCGCTGTGACCAGCGCCTACAGCCATTCGGCCCCCGCCCCGTGACTGTCGTGGGGGCGTGCCGTGTGGCCGTGGTGCCGCGGCGCTTGGTGGGCGTCGTGCTGACCGTGTCCGTCGTGCTTGTCGCGCGTGTATGTGTCGCGTGCGTGCGTGTCGGGCGCGTGTGTGTCGCGTCCGAAGGGCACGTGACCGTACGCGCCAGGCGCGCCGGATCCCGCGCCTGGTGCGCCGGCCCCGTACCCGCCGTACGCGTCCCTGTCGTGTTCGTCCGCCGTGCCCGTGCCGCCGGTCGAGCCGCCGGACGGGCCCGGCTTGGGGCGGGCACCCCAGCCCAGGTCGCCCCGCGGGCTCGGGACGGCCTCGGCGGCCTCGCGCGGCAGCTCCGCCCAGACCAGCAGGCCGGGACCGTGTTCCTGCGCGCCCCAGGCCCGGCACAGCGCGTCGACGAGGAACAATCCCCTCCCGTGCTCCTCCTCGGACCGCGCGGCGGCCGGGTGGGGCTCACCCGGAGCACAGCCCTCGTCGCGCACGGCTATGCGCACGAGATCGGCGCCGTCGTGCAACTCGCACACGATGTGGGTGCTCGCGGTGTGCAGTATCGCGTTGGTCACCAGCTCGGAGACGACCAGCGCCGCCGAGTCGCAGGTGTCCTCGCCCACCGACCAGCCGGTCAGCCGGGAGCGCGTCAGGCGTCTCGCCTGGGCGGGCGAGCCCGGATGTGCGGCCAGCTCGAAGTGGAACCGGCGCTCGGCTGCGGCCCCACCAGGGCCTCCTACCGGGGCCGCACCGAGGCCGAAGGGGCCTGCGGCGGCGTCTGTTCCTAAGGGCGCGGACGGAATCACGCTTGCCACTATCGCCCCGCCGTGAACACTTGGCAAGTGCCACTCTGAAAAATGCAGAGTGCTGTGTGACGCGGTGGAATGCCGTGGCACACTGCTCGCAACAGCATGTTGAGCGGCGCCAGTTGAGACCTCGAAGGTTGACCCAGATTTTCGAATAGGTCTTCGAATGGCGCCGCCGGGCTGTCAGGAATCTTTTGTGGAGGTGGAGGGTGAGCGAGCCGCGGTCCGCGCCGACGGTCGGTCAGGTCGTCCTCGGTCGGCGCCTGCTCGACCTGCGCGAACGCGCCGGCCTCAAGCGCGAGGAGGCCGCCCGTATCCTCCGCGTCGCCCCCGCCACCGTGCGCCGCATGGAGATGGCCGAGGTCGGGCTCAAAATCCCGTATCTCCAGCTGCTGTTGAAGTCCTACGGCGTCTCCGAGGAAGAGGCCGACGCCTTTGTGCAGCTGGCGGAGGAGGCCAACAAGCCCGGCTGGTGGCAGCGCTTCCATGACATCCTGCCCGGCTGGTTCTCCATGTACGTCAGCCTGGAGGGCGCGGCCGCCCTGATCCGCAGCTACGAACCGCATTTCGTCCCCGGTCTGCTCCAGACCGAGGAATACGCCCTCGGAGTCCTGAAGTCGGGGGCCATCGGCCAGACCCGGCCCGAGGACATAGAGCGCCATGTCGCGCTGCGCATGCAACGCCAGGATCTGCTCACCCGTCCTGACGCGCCCCGATTCTGGGCGGTGATGGACGAGACCGCCCTGCGTCGCCCCGTGGCGGGCCCGGAGGTGATGCGTGCTCAGATCGACAAGCTGCTCGAGCTCATGAAGCTGCCCAACGTGACGCTGCAGGTCGCCCCGTTCGCCGGCGGGCCGCACCCCGGCACGTACGGGCCCTTCGTGCTCTTCCGATTTGCCGTGCCCGAACTCCCGGACATGGTCTACAGCGAGTACCTGACCGGCGCCGTCTATCTCGACGCGCGTGAAGAGGTGGCGACCCACCTCGAGGTCATGGACCGCATGGCGGCGCAGGCCGCTACAGCACATCGCACGAAGGAGATCCTCCGGGATCTCCGCAAGGAGCTGTGAATGGATCGCATCAAGCCGCGCCTTCGCGTCTACAACGGCATGCCCGCGCGGGACTTGGGCAGCGAAGGCTGGCACAAGCCGTGGAGCGGCGGTAACGGAGGCAACTGCCTGGAGGCGATGAAGCTGGCCGACGGCCGGATCGCCGTACGCCAGTCGACCGATCCCGACGGGCCGGCGCTGATCTACACCACTGACGAGATGACGGCCTTCATCGAAGGAGCGAAGGCGGGGGAGGCGGACTTCCTGCTGTCTTGAATGTCACCTGTGATTGCTTCATCAACTTGCCTAACTTTGGTGCTGACTTGATCACTTTCCGTCTCACACACTTACGGGGTGCCGCATGACCGGGCAGGACACCGGCCGCAACGCCGTCGAGATCGACACCACCAAGCCGCATCCCGCGCGGATGTACGACTGGTATCTCGGCGGCAAGGACAACTACCCGGTCGACGAGGCCATGGGCCGTCAGATGCTCGCCCTCGACCCGAGGGTCCCGGTGATGGCACGGGTCAACCGCGCCTTCATGCACCGGACCACCCGCTGGCTGGCCCAGCACGGCGTACGGCAGTTCCTGGACGTCGGCACCGGAATACCGACCGAGCCGAACCTCCATCAGATCGCGCAGGGCATCGCGCCCGACGCGCGCATCGTCTACTGCGACAACGACCCGATCGTGCTCGCCCACGCCGAGGCCCTGCTGCGCGGCACGGACGAGGGGGTGACCGAGTACCTCCAGGGCGACGTCCGCGACCCGGACACGATCATCGAGGGCGCCAGGAAGGTTCTCGACTTCACGCGGCCCGTGGCGCTCTCCCTCGTCGCCCTGCTGCACTTCGTCTCCGACGAGGACGGCGCGCACGAACTGGTCGGCCGGCTGCTGTCCGAGCTGCCGTCCGGCAGCTTCCTGACGGTCACGCACGCCACCGCCGACTTCACTCCGGAGGAGTCGAAGGCGGCGGTGGAGAAGATGAAGGCCGCGGGCGTGACCCTGGCCCTGCGCTCCCGCGAGGAGTTCGCCCGCTTCTTCGCCGGCCTCGAACTGGTCGAGCCCGGCGTCGAGGTGCCCCACCAGTGGCACCCCGAGCTGGGCGAGCCGGTGCCCGGGCAGGACGACGGGGTCATTCCCGGGTACGGGGCGGTGGGGCGCAAGCCGTAAGGGCATCGGGCGGGTTCAACGCAAGCCTTGAGAGCGGCGGGCGGTTCAGAACCAGGACGCGATGCGGCGCGGTGCGTCGACCACACGGCTGACGGCCACGACCGGCAGCGGCGGCTGCTCCGCCTTGTTGGGGCTGAGGTTCAGGCCGTAGTAGATCTGCTCGATCGACGGCGGTCCGACCGCGAGGTTGCGCCGGACCGCCTGTGCCGACGACTCCTCGCCGGTCTGCACGAGGTAGGCCGCCGCCATCGTGCCCGTACGGCCGACTCCGGCACCGCAGTGCACGAACACCGGGCCGGACGCGTTCGAGACGATGCTGAACAGGTGCTGCACCTGCTTCGGCGTCGGCGTCTGTCCGTCCCGGATGGGCAGGTGTACGGCCTTCAGCCCGGCCTTGCCGGGTTCGGAGAGCTGGGCCGCGCTCAGGTCCTCGGCGCGCAGGTCGACGACTGTGGTGAAGCCCATGCCCGCCAGCGCGCGGTATCCGGCGGGGGAGGGGGCGGCGCCCCGCCACAGCTTGCCGTCGGGGTCGACCGGCTGGAAGTTGTGGACGCCCTGGACGCTGCGGGTTCCCGCAGGCGCGGGGGTCTCGGCCTTCGCCCAGTACGACAGGCCCAGGATGCCTCCCGCGCCGGCGGCCCAGAGGACGAGGTAGCCGATGACGACCCCGAGCAGGATCCGCAGTGCGCGCCGCGACAGCGGGCGCTTGCGGTGGGCAGGGCGGGGCAGGGTTGCGGTGATGACAGCCATGGGCGACCAGGGGGACTAGGGGACGAGGGCGCTTTGGCATCGTAACCCCGGGCCTGTGATCATCTGTTCGATATGTCCGTTTTTGTGCTCTATATCTCAGTCATCGTGCATATCGGCGTCGCCGATGCCGACCACCGTGAGGCGGGCTCGGTCGAGCGTCGTGTCCTCCAGGCAGCCGCGCAGCCGCATCCGGTCGTGCTCGCCGAGCGCGGGCCGTACGGCTCCGGCGAACAGTCCGTCGCCCAGGTCGCCGAGGGTCGCATGGTGCAGGGGGATGGAGGTGGAGTCCCGGCACCGCTCCCAGAGCTGCTGGGCGGCGAGAGAGCGGCGCTCGGTTGTCATGACTGCGTCGCGCGTGTCGACCTGGAAGAGCACGGAGGTCGCCCTGCCGGTGCGCTCCGGCTCCGCCCGGGTCTGGGTGAGGTCGGCCAGCCCCACGACGAGCGCGGCGAGCAGCGCGACGCCGACGACGATGACGGTGGCGATACGCGCCGTACCCGCCTGTGCGCGCCTCGTGCCCGGCGGCGGCAGATCCTCCAGGTCGTCACCGACGTCCGGGCCTGGCGCGCTGAGGACGGCCGCCCGCCCCGCGAGCCGCCGCTCCGCCGGACGGGACGTCGCCGTCGACACCCGTTGCACCACCCAGGCGAGCCCGGACAGCGCGACACCGGCGACCATGAGGACCGGCACGAAGACGTACGTCCGCTCGGCGGGGTCGTCCAGCCAGCGGAAGCGGCCGTTGCTCTCCGGCTCGGGCGCGCCGGCGCGCAGGCGGGTCAGTACGTCCTCCTGCCGCGCGGTCAGCTCCCGCTGCCGCCGGTCGGTGTCCCGTACCCGCTCCTCGATCCGGGCCAGCCGGCCCAGCATCACGATGCCGAGCAGCATGACCTCGACGATCAGCAGCAGCACCCCGGACAGGATGGCGCGCTGCCACTGCCACCGGTACAGGTACACGACCAGGTAGGTCCCGGCTCCCGCGGCGGCCAGGGCCCCGAAGACGAACGCGATCCGCCTCATGGTCCCTCCCAGGTGTCGACGCCTCCGGTCGTCCCGTCGACGGTGAGGCGGGTGCCGGGAGGGAAGCGGCGTACGGCGTCGGTGGCGCCGACCACCGCGGGCAGCCCCAGCTCACGGGCCAGCACCGCGAGATGCGACAGCGGGCTGCCGGTCTGCGCGACCAGTCCGGTGAGGCGGGGCAGCAGCGGCGCGAGCGCGGGGTCCAGCATCCGTACGACGAGCACCGCGTCCGGCGGCCGGGCGCCGGTCCCGTCCCAGACCGTGCCGACCGCACGCCCCGCGGACACGCCCCGTGCGCCGTCCTCGCCACGGCGCCGGCCACGGCCGCTCCGCTCGGCGACGACCACCCCGCCGTCCGCCAGCCGGAACGCGTCCGGCAGCGGGGGCGACTGAGCCTGCGGCACCCGGTCGTGCAGATCGGCCGGGAGCGCGGCCCCGTCGAGGGCGGCGGTCAGCTCCGGCCAGCGGAGCAGCCCGACGCGCTCCACGTCCAGGCCGAGTCGCCGGGCCGCTTCGCGGACCAGGCGGACTTGGAGCTCCTGTACCCAGCGGATACGGAGGCGGAGGGCTTCGCGGGGTGGGAGGTGGGGGGTTGCTGGGCGGGTGGTTTCGGGTGCGGGGTGACCGTTGGCTGTCACGCGGCTGTCTGTTGTCGTGTACGTGTTGATCCCCGAGCCCGCCGGCCCCACCTGACCCGGAAGCCGGACGTTCCCCCGCAGACTCGGCGCCGTCAGCGCCAGTACCACCGGATCCGACGCGGCGACGCGGTCGTCCGGCACGCCTCGGGCGCGGGCCGCCGCGAGGGCGGTCAGGGCCGCGCCCGCCGCCGTGCGGGCCTTGGTCTGTTCGGGCAGGAGGGCGCCCGAGAGGGCCTCCTGGGCGTGCAGGGAGACCAGGACCGCGCGGGTCCAGCGGAGCTCGGCCGTGAGGTCGGGCGTGGACAGCGAGGCGGGTGGCGGGAGCTGGGTGAGGTGGCGGTCGACGTCGGCCGTCAGGTCGGTCGCCAGGCCGGGCAGCGCCGAGGTGAGGCGGCCCACCCGCCAGGCGGCGCCGAGCCTGCGCGCCCCCGGTGCCGGGTTGAGCAGCGCGAGCCACCGGTGCCTCGGCGGAACCGCGCCGAGCAGCCGCAGGTCGGCGGCGGCCCGTCCGCCCGCCGTGGTGACCACCGGCGTCGTCCGCAACAGCCGGCGCGGCGCGCTGCCCCCGATGTCGAGCGCGGCGGCGAGCCCGCGGGACATGGGCGCCACCCACAAGTCCTCCTCCAGCGGCTCCAACTGGCCGGGCAACGTCTCCGCGACCGGCCCGGGCCCGAGCAGCCGCGCCCCGGGCGCGGGCCGTGCCGCCATCGCCGTGATCGGCCGGCTCTGGAACAGCCACAGCCGCCCGTCCTCGTCGAACCCGAACTCGATGTCCTGCGGCCCGCCGAACACCTGCCGTGCCTGCCGCGCGAGACGCGCCAGCCGGAACAACTCGGTCCGGGTGAGCGGCGAACCGCCCTCCGGCGCCTGAGTGCGCCGTACCCGTCCGCTCCTGCTCAGCCAGTGATCGGTGCCCGTCCGCGCCCCGCTGACCAGGCTGTCGGGGCCGCCGAGCACGGCGCTCACCAGCATGCGGTCGGCCCGCCCCTCGACCGGGTCGGCACCGAACACCACCCCGCCGACCCGGGCCGTCAGCATGGGCTGCACCAGCACCGCCATGGGCGCCGTGGACCCGTCGGGCCGGTGCGCCGAATCGAGCACGGTCTGTACGGCCGTACGGAAGTCCCGCCAGCCGCGTACGTCGAGTACGGAGTCGAACTGGCCCGCCAGGGACGACTCCTCGGTGTCCTCCTGCGGAGAGGAGGACCGTACGACCAGGGGGCGCGTGCCGCCGTACGAGAGCCTCTGCCAGGCCTCTCGCAGGGCTACCGGGTCGTCGCCCGCTCTGCTGGGAATCACGAAGCCGGGGAGTACCGGCAGGCCGGCGCGGGCCGCGCGGGCCAGGTTCGCAGCTTTGGAACCCGTGAGCCGGGACAGTGCGGCGGTGGGCTGCTCCAGGGCGATCACGGCCGGGCCGCAGGCCTCGACGGGGCTCAGGGCCACCTCGACCCGGGGCTCTTCCCCACCCCGCGCACCATCTCCGTGACGTTCGTCGATCGTCGTCATCGAACACCCTCCAGGACCGGCCGCCAACAGGGGGGACGCGCTGGGGTGGCCCTGCGCCTGACGGCGGAACGAAGGATGGGGCGCTTCCCTGTCGGGACCGGATCGAGATCCGGCGACGGCAACGACGCGCCTCCTGGGATCAAGGATCCCACTTCTGTTGTCCAACATGACAGGCATGAGTCATATTCCGGTCATATGTGGATTCGATGACGGGATTCCGCGACCGGCTCAGCCAGGCGACGGGAGTTCAGTCCGCTGATGGCAATACGCCGCACAGCGCGTCCAGCGCCGCCCCGTACGCGTGCTCCGAGGGCGTCGCGTAGCCCACGACGAGTCCGTCGGCGGCCGGCATGTCCGTCTCCGGGTGCCGGAACTCGGCGAGTCCGTCCAGCGCGACGCCTTGCCAGGTGGCGGCCTTGACGGCGGACCGCTCGGTGCCGGGCGGCAGTCTGAGCACGGCGTGCAGTCCGGCCGCCACACCCGTGACCTCGATGTGCGGCACGTGCTCGGCCAGCGCCGCGACGAGCCGGTCACGGCGGCTCCGGTACCGCTGCCGCATACGCCGCACATGACGGTCGTACGACCCGGAGACGATGAAGTCGGCCAGGCTCAGCTGGTCGAGAACGCTCGCCCACCCCTCCCGCTCGCCCTTGGCCTCGAGCACGGCGCCCATGTACCGCTCCGGAAGCACCATCCAGCCCAGCCGCAGCGCGGGCGACAGGCTCTTGCTCACCGAGCCGATGTGGATCACCCGCTCGGGGTCGAGGCCCTGGACGGCGCCGACGGGCTTGCGGTCGTAGCGGAACTCCCCGTCGTAGTCGTCCTCCAGAACCACCCCGCCACGCGCGCGTGCCCAGTCGACGGCGGCGGCCCGTCGCTCGGCGTGCAGCGGTCCGCCGGTGGGGAACTGATGCGCGGGCGTCAGCAGGACCGCACGCTCGCGCGCCAGCAGGTCGACGCGGGCGCCGTCGTCGTCCAGGGGGAGCGGCACGGTCCGGGCCCCCGCCGTCTGGAGCAGTTCCCGGTGGAAGGCCAGTCCGTACGCCTCCACCGCCACCGGTCCGCGCAGCACGCCGCCCCCGAAGAGCAGCCGGAGGGCGTGCGCGAAACCGGAGCAGACGACGATCCGGCCCGGCTCGGTGCGTACGCCACGCGCGCGTGCCAGATATTCGGTGAGCGCCTCCCGCAGCTCGCGCCGCCCGGCCGGATCACCGGGCCCGAACACCTCGTTCGGCGCCTGCTGGAGGGCTCGCCGATAGGAGGCCAGCCAGGCCGCGCGCGGGAACGCCGACGCGTCCGGGGCGCCCTGTCTGAGGTCGTGCCGTGGTCCACGCGCGCGTGGAGGTGCCTTTATGGGCACCCGCTCGGCGTGTCGCAGGGGCTCGGCCCGGGCGGCGACCCGCGTGCCCGAGCCCTGACGGGCGGTGAGCCAGCCCTCCGCGACGAGTTCCGCGTACGCGTCGGCCACCGTGTTCCGGGCCACGCCGAGATCGGCGGCGAGCGAACGGTACGGCGGCAGCCGGGTGCCCGGAGCGAGCCGTCCACCGCGCACGGCATCGCGCAGCGCCCGGATCAGCGCGGCCCGCCGCCCGCCCGGTCCCGACAGCTCCAGATGCAGGTCGGCGCCGATGCGCTCCGCGGAATTGACCCACGATTCCGTCATGGAAATGCACCCTACAGCCGGTCTTTCGGCTCCATAGATTGATGCGCATGACGACGAACACGACGACGGACACGACGCACACGACGACAACCCGCATCAACTTCGCGAAGACCGCCCCGAAGGTGTTCCGCGCCCTCATCGGCTTCGACGCCGCCGCCCGCGAGGGCCTCGACCCGGCCCTCGTCGAGCTCATCCAGATCCGGGCCTCCCACCTCAACCACTGCGCGTACTGCCTCCACATGCACACCAACGACGCCCGCAAGGCCGGCGAGAGCGAGGACCGGCTGCACATGGTCCCGGTCTGGCGCGAGGCCCGGCACTTCTTCACCCCACAGGAACAAGCCGCCCTCGCCCTGACCGAAGCGGTCACCCTGATCGCCGACGGAGGCGTCCCGGACGACGTCTACGCGGAGGCAGCCGCCCACTTCGACGACGAGGAACTCGCCCACGTGCTCGCCCTGATCTTCACGATCAACACGTGGAACCGGGTGGCCCTGTCGACGGGGAAGGTGGCGGGCACGGACGAACGCTGAACCGCACCCATGGCACCCATGGCACATGGCACCCCTGGCACCCGTGGCCCTTGTGCCCAGCGCCTACACAGCCATCGGTCGGTCATACGGCCCGATCGGCGCCGGCAGCCGCGAACTCCCCGTCAGATGACGGTCGACGGCCGCCGCCACCGCCCGCCCCTCCGCGATCGCCCACACGATCAGCGACTGCCCCCGCGCGGCGTCCCCGGCGACGAACACGCCGGGGACGTTCGTGGCGAAGCCGGCATCCCGCGCGACCGTGCCCCGGGCCTCCATCGTCAGCCCCAACTGGTCGACGAGCCCGTCCCCCCGGTCGGGCCCGGAGAACCCGAGGGCCAGCAGCACAAGGTCGGCGGGCAGCCTCCGCCCGGTGCCCGGCACCGGCCGCCGCCCCGCGTCCACCTCGACCAGATGCAGTGACCGCACATGCCCACTCTCGTCGCCGGTGAAGCGGAGCGTGGACGCCGCGAACAACCGTGCGTCCGCATCCGCCGCCGGCGCCGTCCGCAGCTCACCGGCCTCCTCGTGCGCGGCCGACAGCCGGTAGATCTTCGGATACGTGGGCCAGGGCTCGGCATCGTCGTCCCGTTCCGCGCCCGGCTGGGTGTAGATGTCCAACTGCGTGACGGACGCGGCGCCTTCACGCACCGCCGTGCCCAGACAGTCCGCTCCGGTGTCCCCGCCACCGACGATGACGACATGCTTCCCGGCCGCCGACATCGGCGAGGACTCCAGATCGCCCTCGCACACCCGGTTGGCCAACGGCAGATACTCCATGGCCTGCTGTATTCCGGCCAACTCCCGTCCCGGTACGGGAAGTTCACGCCACGCGGTCGCTCCCGTGGCGATCACGACGGCGTCGTACCGCGCCCGCAGCTCCGCGGCGCCGACGTCCCGCCCCACCGCCGTCGACGTACGGAACTTCGTGCCCTCGGCCCGCATCTGCTCCAGCCGCCGCTCCAGATGCCGTTTCTCCATCTTGAACTCGGGGATGCCGTACCGCATCAGCCCGCCCAGCCGGTCGTCCTTCTCGTACACGACGACCGTATGGCCCGCCCGCGTCAACTGCTGTGCGGCGGCGAGCCCGGTGGGCCCCGACCCGATCACCGCGACCGTCCGCCCAGAGAGCCGGTCCGGCGGCTGCGGCGGCGCGAACCCCTCCTCCCAGGCCCGGTCGGCGATGGCGCACTCGACGTTCTTGATCGTGACCGCGGGCTGGTTGATGGCCAGCACACAGCCCGCCTCGCAGGGCGCCGGGCACAACCGGCCGGTGAACTCGGGGAAGTTGTTGGTGGCGTGCAGCCGGTCGGCGGCCGCCCGCCAGTCCTCCCGGGAGACGAGGTCGTTCCACTCCGGGATCAGATTGCCCAGCGGACACGCCTCGTGGCAGAACGGGATCCCGCAGTCCATACAGCGGTCAGCCTGCTTGCTGATGATGGGCAGCAACGCCCCGGGGACATACACCTCGTCCCAGTCCCGGACCCGCTCCTCGACGGGCCGGCGGGGCCATTCCTCGCGAGGCGTGGTCAGGAAACCCTTCGGATCGGCCATGGCCGTCTTCCTCAGATACGCGTGTGACAGGCCGTGCGTCATCGGGCGGCACTCTTTCGGCCACGATACGTCCCTCCGGCCACGCCCGCAGAGGGCCGGACAGCGCTTTCTCCTGAGTTTTCCCGCGCTGAGGCACGGGCTCCCTCAAGCGATGGCCAGCACATACGCCACCGCCGCGCCGGCCGACGCGACCATGCGGACGTGATTCCAGGCCGTCCACTCGCGCACATACGTCGGCCAGTACGCCGCCGCCTCCGGAGTGCCGGCGTCCAGCTTCATCAACGCCTCGTTGCGCGGCACGTTCGCGAACATCGTCAGCCCGAACGATCCGAACAGATACAGCGCACTGCCGACCAGCAACTCCACGGTGCCCTCGTCCGGCCACAGCACGAACGTCACCACCGCGATCACCGCGCACAGCACAGCGGAGCCGACGAACACCAGCATGAAGGCCGGGCGCAGCGCGGTCACGTTGATCGCCTTCATCGCGGCGATTCCCTGCGCGGGCGGCAGCGCGGCCAGCCCCTGCATCACAAAGGTCGAGAACGCGCAGAAGACCCCGGCCACCAGCCCGGTGCCCACCACACCCAGCACCGTGAGCACGAAGTACGGCCCGTCGATCGTCATCTCAACACCCACTCCCACGTCGGCCGAGACCTGCCCGGCACCTTCCGTCACCACAAGTGAAATCCCGTACGAGATCAGTGACCATGGCCCATGCGCGCGACGACATACGCGAGAGTCCAGAGCCAGGCACTCACTCGGAGCAGTCGGCCGACCTCAGACCACCCCCACCGCTCGCCAGGCCCCCAGCCGCGCCTCCACATCCGCCGCGATCCGCCGCCGCGCCTCATGCCGCGGAACCCCGCTCATCAGCAGTTGGTCGTACGGCGTGTCCACATGCCGCACCGACGCCACGACCGCCGACGTCACCGCCCCCTCGGACAGCGCCCGCCCCGCCGCGCTCCGCCCCACGCGCCCACTGCCCCGCACGGACGCATGCGCCGCGATCTCCCATGCCCGCTCCCGCGGGCAGCCGGGAAACAGCCGCCGTATCTCGCCCGCGAACGCCTCTGTGAACCGCAGATCCTGCGCCGCCCGCCGCGCGGCGTCCCGCACCCGGCGCCGCCGCCGTGCCTCCGCGTCCACCAGACACCGCTGCTCCGCTCGCGCGAGCGCCGCCTCCTCGACCAGTACGCCCTGCCGCTCATACCGACTCTGGCGCCGGTTGAACCGCACGACCACCGCCGACAGCCCACTCTCCTCCCGCGACCTGCGCGTCAACGCCGTGTCGCCCCTCGGCAGAAAGACCAGATGCCCGAGGTCGGCGCAGTCGAGACACCGCGGCGCGCCCTCCTCCATGACGAGCATCGGCAGCGGCCCGCGATGGCATGCGGAGCAGTTCCGTCTCTTGATCGGCTGGAAGACCAGAAGTCCGGCGCGGTGCACGGACGTTGCGAGGGGTGCCATACGCGCTTCCTTCCCGCCGGTGACCCGCGATCCACGCCGGTTTCCCGCCCCCCGTCACCGCCGACCGGGGACGGGCGCATCATGGGCGTGTGCGACTCGAAGCGATCACCTGGGAGCGGCTCGGCGATCTCCTGGCCGAGCGGCTGCTCGATCTGAAGACGGCCGACGGCAGCCCGTGGCCCCGCATCGCCTTCGACGGCGCCCCGGCCGCCCGCCCGGGAGACCTGGCCGAACGCGTCTGTGAAGCACTGCGCATACGCGGCCGCCCCTCACTCGTCGTGGGCATGGAGGGCTTTCTGCGCCCTGCCTCCGTGCGTCTGGAATATGGCCACCGGGACGTCGAGGCCTACTACAACGGCTGGTTCGACACCGGCGCCGTATGGCGCGAGGTCTTCGGCCCCCTCGAACCCTCCGGCGACGGCCGCGTCCTGCCCGACCTGTGGGACCCGGCCACCGACCGCGCCACCCGCAGTCCCTATGTCCAACTCCCGCCCGGCGGCGTCCTGTTGCTCCACGGTCCCCTCCTGCTGCGCCACTGGTTCCCCTTCGACCTGTCCGTCCACGTCCGCCTCACGTCCGGCGCCCTCCGCCGCCGCACTCCCGAAGCCGAGCAGTGGACCCTCCCCGCCTTCGAGCGCTACGACGACGAGACCGACCCCGCCGCCACGGCCGACGTCCTGGTCCGCGCCGACGACCCCCGGCATCCGGCCTGGAGCGGCTGACCGGGCACACATCTCGCGTGTATGCGCGAAGCCCTCGGTTTTATGGGCGAAGCGCTTGGTCCGACGCCTGCCGCCCGCGCTCGAACGTCATCCCGACGTTCCGGGTGCATCCGCCCGGCCGCACGGCGAGAATGAGGGCGCCGGGACTAGCGGTGCGTTCCGCGCCGCGCCGGCCGTCCGGCATCGGGAGGTACGCCCATGACCACCGCCGGAGACATCATGCACCGTGGCGCCCAGTGGATCCCCGCCCACGAGACCCTCGACCGCGCCGCCCAGCTGATGCGCGAGCTCAACGTCGGAGCCCTGCCCATCGGCGACTCGAACGACCGGCTCTGCGGCATCCTCACCGACCGCGACATCGTCGTCGGCTGCGTGGCCATGGGCCGCGACCCGGCCAAGGTCACCGCCGGTGAGATGGCCCAGGGCACCCCGCGCTGGATCGCGGCGAACGCCGATGTCAGCGACGTACTCCACGAGATGCAGGAGCACCAGATCCGCCGGCTCCCCGTCATCGAGAACAAGCGCCTGGTCGGCATGATCAGCGAGGCCGATCTGGCCCAGCATCTGACGGAGGACCAGATCGCCACCTGGGCCGAGTCCGTCTACGCGAGGACGACCCCCACACGCTGACCCGCTCGATCACCTCGGGCAGGACGCCGCTCAGAGCCAGCCGCTGCGCCGGAAGCCGCGGTACAGCGTCAGACAGGCGACGGATATCACGGCCATGACCAAGGGATAGCCGAACTGCCAGTGCAGCTCCGGCATGTGCTCGAAGTTCATGCCGTACACCCCGCAGACCATGGTCGGTACGGCGATGATCGCGGCCCATGCCGTGATCTTCCGCATGTCCTCGTTCTGCGCGACCGTGACCTGCGCCAGATGCGCCTGCAGGATCGAGTTGAGCAGCTCGTCGAAGGCGGCTATCTGCTCCTTGGCGCGCAGCAAGTGGTCGGAGACGTCGCGGAAATACGCCTGTATCTCCGGATCGACCACCCGTATCGGCCGGGTGGCGAGATCCTCGAGCGGGCGGCCGAGCGGCACCACGGCCCGCTTCAGTTCGAGGAGTTCGCGCTTGAGCTGGTAGATACGCCCCGGGTCGACCCGCGCGCCGTTCTCCGCGAACACCGCCGTCTCGACCTCGTCGATGTCCCCCTGCACCGAGTCGGTGACGCTCAGATAGTCGTCGACCACATGGTCCGCGATCGCGTGCAGCACCGCCGCGGGACCCTGCGCGAGTTGCTGAGGGTCGGACTCCAGCTCCTCACGGAGCGGGCCCAGCGAGCCGTGCCGTCCGTGCCGTACGGTGATCACGAAATCCCGGCCGACGAACACCATGATCTCGCCGGTGTTCACCACCTCGCTCGTCGCCGTGAGTTCCTCGTGCTCGACGTAGCAGACCGTCTTGAACACCGCGAACAGTGTCTCGTCGTAGCGCTCGAGCTTCGGGCGCTGGTGGGCCTCGATCGCGTCCTCGACCGCCAGCGGATGCAGGTCGAAGAGCTCGGCGATACCCGCGAACTCCTGGTCCGTCGGCTCGTGGAGGCCGAGCCACACGAAACCGTCGCCGTGCTTGCGCACCCGCTGCACCGCGTCGACCAGATCGCCGCCGGCGAGATCCCGGGTGCCGTCCCGGTAGGTCACGCAGTTCACCACCGAGGAACCCAGCGGGGACCGGGCGGGATGGCTCAGGTCGACGCGCGGGCGCCGCCGGGCCAGCCGCGCCACTCTGCGCAGGCCACCGACCTTGCCGAGGCCCGTCACCCTCCGCAGATTCCCTGCCATCGCCATCTGGATCTCCTCGCGTGGATCTCCGCGCCGCATTTCTGCGCCCTGGCGTGCCAGTTTGCCAGCTCCGCCGGACTGTTGGGCGGGCCTGTGGGAACAGCCAATTCCGCTTTGTTCCCGGCTGTGGACAACGTTTGGCGCCGCCTGCGACGTGGCGGCGAAGAGTGGGCAGGGGCGTCTCCGACCGGATCGTCCTACCGGAGCGTCGGCGAACCGGGCAAGTAGAGCGAATGGGATGATCACGGCATGACGCGAAGCGATGGATACCTTCTCGACAACCGGCAGAGCGAGGCGGCCGAGCGCTTCGCCGCCTTCGCCGCCCTCTTCGACCCCACGACGTTCCGGCACCTCGAAGCGTTCGGCATCGGACCCGGCTGGCGCTGCTGGGAGGTCGGTGCCGGTGGCACCTCCGTGGTGTCATGGCTGGCCAAGAAGGTCGGTCCGACGGGAAAGGTCGTCGCGACCGACATCGACATCTCGCGCCTCGCCCCGGCCGCCCGGCCTCCCGTCGAGATCCGGGTCCATGACGTGGGTGCCCACGAGCCGCCGGGGGAGGGGTTCGACCTGGTGCACGCCCGGCTCGTCCTCGTCCATGTGCCGGACCGGGAACGGGCGTTGCGCTCCATGGTCAAGGCCCTGCGTCCCGGCGGACGGCTCCTGATCGAGGACGCCGACCCTGCCCTGCAGCCGTTGACCTGCCCCGACGAGTACGGCCCCGACCAGCAGCTGGCGAACCGGCTGCGCACCGGCTTCCGCCAACTGCTCGCTGACCGGGGCGCCGACCTTGCGTACGGCCGCACGCTGCCGCGCCTGCTGCGTGAGGCCGGACTGCGCGGTGTGGAGGCCGACGCGTACTTCCCGGTCGCCTCACCCGCCTGTGCCGCCCTGGAATCCGCGACGATCCGTCAGATCCGCGACCAGCTCGTCACCGCGGGCCTCGCCACGGACGCCGATATCGACCGCCACCTGACGAACGTCGCCTCCGGCACCATGGATCTGGCCACGGCCCCGATGATCTCGGCGTGGGGGCGCAGGCCGTAGATCCGACAGCGGGATGTCGGCCGGCGCGGGAGGCACCGCGTGCGAGGCAGTCCCGTCGTCAGTTGTGCACCGGTGCTCTGGTCCTTGTCCCGTCGTCAGTCATGCACCCGTGGTCTGTCACTCGCCCCGTCGGCATTGCGTCCCGGCGGTCTGCCACCCACCCGTTCGACCGCCAGCGCACCCGCCCGGCATCCTTCCGCCGCCGCGTCCTCGGGCCCGGCGCCCGTCAGCAGCGTCGCGAGGAAAGCGCCCGTGAAGGCGTCGCCCGCTCCCGTCGTGTCCGTCGGTGTCGCCGGGGTTGCGGGGACATGGGCGGACACGGTGCCGGACCGGGCCACGAGCGCGCCCCGCTCGCCCTGCTTGGCAATCACCAGTGGGACATGGCGACTCAGCTTGGCCGCCGCGTCGGCCGCATCGGGCAGGCCGGTCAGCAGACATGCCTCGTCACGGCTGGGCAGCAGGACGTCCACACCCTCGACCAGCGCCAGGAAGCGGTCGACGCCCAGCTGCGCGAGAAAACCGGCGGACGCCGGATCCATGCTGACCGGCACGCCACGCGCGCGTGCCGACTCCAGGGCCACGGCCACCAGCGCCCGGCTCGGTTCGGAGAACAGCAGGTAGCCCGACAGATGCAGCCATGCGACCCCGTCCAGCAGCGCCGCCGACCAGTCGCCGGGTTCGAGCCGCAACGACGCCCCACTGTCGGTGAGGAACATCCGCTGGGCCGCGGCCTCCGTGTCGACCAGGCAGATCACCGTTCCGGTAGGGGCCTGCGGGTCCACCACGAGGTGGGGCCGTACTCCGCTGTCGACCAGCTCCTGGTCGTGCCACGCGCTCGCGTCCGCGCCCACCCGGCCGAGCAGCCGCACCTCGGGACAGCCCCAATGAGCCGCCCAGCAGGCCACATTGGCGCCCGCGCCGCCCGGTACCGTGCGGATCGTCGCGGCCGTGTCGGTCCCTGAGGCGAGCGGCCCCCGGTGCCGGGCGACCACGTCCGTGACGACGTCCCCGACGACGAACAGCGCGCCCTGCGGTCCCGCGGTCACGCCCCGGCCCAGGCCGCCGCGATCTGCGCCGCCAACCGCACGTTGCCGCGCACCGCCGCCAGATTGGCGCTCAGCGAGGCACCCTCGGTGTGTCGTACCAGGTAGTCGAGCAGGAACGGTGTGACCGCCTGTCCGCTGACGCCTTCTTCCTCGCACGCGTGCAGCGCGTCGGCCAGCACGCGCGCGTGCACCTCGGGATCCAGCTGCTCGTCCTCGGGCACCGGATTGGCGACGATCAGCGCCGACTCGGGGCCGTCGAGCGCGTCCTGCGCCCGCATGACGTCCGCCGCCTGCTCCGGCGTCCGCAGCGTCCAGTCCACCGGATGCCCCGAGTCGGACAGATAGAAGCCGGGAAAGCGGTCCGTGCCGTACCCCGCCACGGCGACGCCCAGCGTCTCCAGCCGCTGCAGCGTGGCCGGCACGTCCAGGATCGACTTCACGCCCGCGCACACCACCGTGATCCGGGTACGGGCCAGCAACCCCAGGTCCGCCGACTCGTCCTGCGTCACCGTCCACTCCCGGTGCACCCCGCCCAGACCGCCCGTCGCGAACACCCGGACGCCGGCCGAAGCCGCCAGCAGGGCCGTCGCCGACACCGTGGTCGCCCCGCTCGCACCCGACGCCACGGCGAGCGGCAGGTCACGATGGCCCAGCTTGCGGATCCCGTCCTCGTTGGCGATCCGCTCCAGCTGCTCCTTGTCCAGGCCGACATGGGGCCGCCCGTCCAGTACGGCGATCGTCGCCGGTACAGCACCCTGTTGCCGTACGACGGCCTCCAGCTCCAGCGCCACCTGCAGATTGCGCGGGCGCGGCAGCCCGTGCGCGATGATCGTGGACTCCAGGGCCACCACCGGTCGACGCGCGTCGACCGCCTCCCGCACTTCCTCGGACACCATCAGCACCACGCGCCTGCCTCCTGTCGTTCGGTCTTCCCTCATCTCTGGCGGGCGGCACGCCACGTCAAACCCTTGCGGCCTGTGGGGGAGAGCACCAGCCTGGGGTGCATGACGGACCACACCACACGTCTTGACCACGTCGTTCTCTGGGTGAACGACCCGATCGGTTCGGCCGAGTTCTACGAGAAGACCCTCGGCATGGAGCCCCTGAGGCTCACCGATTTCGCAGCGGGCCAGGTCCCCTTCCCCTCCGTACGCCTCAACGAGGAGACCATTCTCGACCTGATGCCGCAGACCATGGCGGAACGCATGAAGATGCTCCCCGGCGCCGCGGACAGCGCCGGACACCCGGTCAACCACGTCTGCGTCGCCCTGGCCGCCGACGACTTCGACGCCCTCCGTGGCCGCCTGGAGGAACGCGCCGTTCCGGTGTCGGACATCTCGTACGACTCCTTCGGCGCCCGCGGTCTGGCAAAGCGCAGCTTTTACTTCCGTGACCCGGACGGGAACGTCATCGAGGCCCGCCACTACGACTAGGGGCCCGCTGTTCGCGGCAAGGCCACGACGGGGGTGCTCACGCGCGCGTGAGCACCCCCTGCTTGTTCTGCCGGACGCTCAGACCGGCTGTACTCCCTTCAATGCCCCGTGCGGATCGAGCACGTACTTGCGGCTCGCGCCCTGGTCGAACTCGGCGTAGCCGCGTGGTGCGTCCTCAAGATCGATGACGGTCGCGTTGACCGCCTTGGCGATGTGCACACGCTCGTGCAGGATCGCCATCATCAGGCCCCGGTGGTACCGCATCACCGGGCACTGCCCGGTCGTGAACCGGTGGCTCTTGGCCCAGCCGAGGCCGAGCCGCACTTTCAGCGTCCCGGACTTCGCGTCCTCGTCGACCCCGCCCGGGTCGTCCGTGACATACAACCCCGGAATGCCCAGGGCACCGCCCGCGCGCGTGATGCCCATCAGTGAGTTGAGGACGGTCGCGGGCGCCTCCGGAGCATCCGGCCCATGGGCCCGGGCTTCAA
The DNA here is from genome assembly GCF_036014015.1 of Streptomyces sp. NBC_00457. NCBI lineage: Bacteria > Bacillati > Actinomycetota > Actinomycetes > Kitasatosporales > Streptomycetaceae > Streptomyces > Streptomyces sp. NBC_00457. The sequence continues at coordinate 8,071,488 of NZ_CP107905.1, forward strand.
AGCCGACCGCGTCGACCGCGACGTCCACCTCGGGTTCCCCGAGGATCTGCGCGATCTGTTCGCCCACGCTGCCGCGCGACACGTCGACGGTCTCGCAGCCGAAGCTCCGCGCCTGGGCGAGGCGCTCGGCGTTGAGGTCGCCCACGATGACCACCGCGGCCCCCAGCAGCTGCGCGGACGCGGCCGCCGCCAGACCGACCGGGCCCGCCCCGGCGACGTACACCGTCGAACCGACCCCGGCGCCCGCGCTCACGGCGCCGTGGAAGCCGGTCGGGAAGATGTCCGACAGCATGGTCAGGTCGAGCAGTTTCGCGCGTGCCTGGTCCCGGTCCGGGAACTTCAGCAGGTTGAAGTCCGCGTAGGGGACCATGGCGTACTCGGCCTGGCCGCCGACCCAGCCGCCCATGTCGACATAGCCGTAAGCCGCCCCCGGGCGGGCCGGGTTGACGTTCAGACAGATGCCGGTCTTGCGTTCCTTGCAGTTGCGGCACCGCCCGCAGGCGATGTTGAACGGTACGGAGACGATGTCGCCGACGTCGATGTTCTCGACGTCCGGACCCCGTTCGACGACCTCTCCGGTGATCTCGTGTCCGAGGACCAGCCCTTCGGGCGCGGTCGTCCGCCCGCGCACCATGTGCTGGTCGCTTCCGCAGATGTTGCTGGCGAGCACCTTGAGGATCACTCCGTGCCGGCACTTGCGGCCGACGTTGTCGGGTGCGACCCCCGGCCCGTCCTGGAGTTCAAGCGTCGGGTAGTCGATGGTTGTCACTTCCACCGCGCCCGGCTTGAGATATGCGACTGCCCTGTTTCCGCTCATGCGTGATCGCCGTCCCTTCGGCTCCGAGCCCTCGGATGCCAGTGGCTGTACGCATGGCGGAGTCTGCTACCGGCTCCGCCTCCCGGCCAGCCTCCGCGCGGGACCGAACCCTCAGAACAGCGGCTCGGGCAGTACCCCCTCCAGCGCCAGCAGCCGCCGCTTGGTCTCCAGGCCGCCCCCGAACCCCCCGATGCCGCCGTCGCTCTCCACGACCCGGTGGCAGGGCACGACGACCGGCAGAGGATTGGCGCCCATCGCCACTCCGACCGCCTGGGCGGCGCCGGGCTGACCGACCCGCCCCGCGAGATCGCCGTAGCCGACGACCGCGCCGTACGGCACGCCGGAGGCCAGCTCGCGCAGCACCTCCCGGTTGAACCCCGAGATCAGCGACCAGTCCAGCGGCAGCTCGAAGTCGCGCCGCTCACCCGCGAAATACGCCTTGAACTGCCGTATCGCCTCGGCCAGCAGCGGGGAGTCAGGTGCCTCGACGGGCTCGCTGCCCAGGCGGGACCCGAGCCGGTCGAGGGCCTTGTCGCGCACCGCCTCCGTGGCGTGGAACACGACATTGACCAGGCCGTCGCGGGTCCCGGCCAGCAGCAGCGGACCGATGTCGGTGCCGACGACGGTCCACACGACCTGCTGCTCGTACTGCCCATGGCTGTCCATGCGCTCCACCGTACGGTCCGCCACTGACAACGCCCCGGCCGCGCGGAACTCAGGACCTCTCGACCGCGTCCCGCACCAAGTCCGGCTTGTTGGTGATAATGCCGTCGACGCCGTACCCGGCGACACGGCGGGCGGTCCGCGCGTCGTCGACGGTCCAGGTGAAGACCTCCAGCGGCTTGCCGTGCGGACCGGTGAACCCGTGGACGGCGGAGACGTAGCCTGTCGAAACGGTGAGGTGGGACGGGTTGATCTGGTCGGTGAAGCGTGCGTACTCCTGAAGGGCCGCCACGGACGGCGTGCCGAGAAAACCGGTCTTGACGTCGGGCTTGACCTCGTGGACGGTCCGGATGCTGTCCGCGCTGAAACTCTGCACGATCAGCCGACCGGCGAGGTGCCGCTGGTCCAGCCAGCCCTCGTTGGCGAGGACCTTGAGGGTTTCCCGCTCGATGCCGGCATACAGCCCGGGGTTCTTGATCTCCAGAAGCAGCTTCTGGTCGTGGTGCTCCACGCGCCGTACGTACTGCTGCAGCGTCGGCACGCGCGCGCCCGCGTAGGCGGGGTCGAACCAGCTGCCCGCGTCGAGGCGGGCGATCTCCGCCGCGGTGAAGTCCTTCACCTTCCAGGGAGCCCGGCCCGGGAAGACGTCCTCGACGTCGGTCGTGCGCGCCAGGCTGTCGTCGTGCAGGACGACCAGCTCGCCGTCCTTGGTGCGCTGGACGTCGTTCTCGACCCAGTCGATGCCCAGCTCGGCCGCCTTGTCGATGGCGGCCAGAGTGTTCTCGGGCGCGTACGCGGAGGCCCCGCGGTGCGCGATGACCGTAGGGGGCTCGGCGGCGGGGTCGGCCTGCGCACCGGAGGTGGGGAGCAGGAGGGCGGCGGTGCCCAGGGCCACCGCGGTGCTCGCGGTGGCGACTGCGCGCGCGTGCATGCGTACTCCTCGCGTCGAGGCGATCACGGACAGATCGACTGTGACAGCGGAGGGTCAACGGCGGAGGGGTACAGAATGGCCACAGGTTGAATGAAGTCGCCCGACTCCGCTCACTGGTGCCGCACAAGTGCGGCAAGGGCGTGTTTCTTCGCCGGATAATCGTTCGACCGTTCCGGGTGGAGACATACTCTCCACCACAACCTTGACCGCTCGTCGGTGGTCCTGGGATGGGGGCTTGTTTCATGTAGGTCCGGGACGTAAGAGGGTGGAAAGGCAGCCGCGCATGCAGGGCACGGTCGACGGATTCAGCTACGGACTCGTCACACCGCTGGTGGCCTACCTGATGGCCTGCCTCGGCGGTGCGCTCGGTCTGCGCTGCACCACGCGGTCCATGCTGGTCTCCCAGTCCTGGAGACCGGGATGGCTGGCCCTGGGCTCGGCCGCGATCGGCTCCGGCATTTGGACCATGCACTTCGTCGCGATGATGGGCTTCACCGTCGTGGGCGCGCCGATCCGCTACGACATGCTGACGACCTTCGCCAGCCTGGGCGTCGCGATCGTCATGGTGGGCATCGGGATCTTCATAGTCGGCTACAAGGGCGCGCGGGGAACGGCTCTGTTCACCGGAGGCACCATCACCGGCCTGGGCATCGCCTCCATGCACTATCTGGGCATGGCCGGAATGCGCCTCAACGGAAACCTGGAGTACAACACCTTCACCGTGGCCGCGTCCGTCGTCATAGCCATGGTCGCGGCCACCGCCGCCCTGTGGGCGGCCGGACAGGTCAGAGGGTTCATGTGGAGCGTGGGGGCGAGCCTTGTCATGGGGCTCGCCGTCAGCGGCATGCACTACACGGGGATGGCCGCCCTCAAGGTCCACGTCCACACCGCGAGCGCCCCCACCTCGGGAGACTCGCCGGCCGGCATCCTCGCGCCCCTCATGGTCGGCCCGCTGGCCTTCCTCCTCCTCGCGGGCGTCGTGGTGATGTTCGACCCGCTCATGATCATGGGGAAGCCTGCCGGGGCCCCCGTCGAGAACAAGCCCGGCATCCCGGCCCACTCCACCCTTTCGCACACCACCCGGCGCCCGATGATCCGCACCCGCCGCAGAGTGGGCGGCCGGAGTTCCCGCGCCCCGCAGAACAGGTGATCAGGCCGCGTTGTCAGTGGGGGGTCGTACGGTGGATCCCATGCGGCCCGTTTCCAGCATCGAACGCACGGTGGCGCCCTTCGAGGTCGTCAGCCCCTACCAGCCCAGCGGCGACCAGCCGCAGGCCATCGCCGAGCTAGCCCGGCGCATCGAGGCCGGTGAGAAGGACGTGGTCCTCCTCGGCGCGACCGGCACCGGCAAGTCCGCCACCACCGCGTGGATGATCGAGAAGCTTCAGCGGCCCACCCTGGTGATGGCCCCGAACAAAACACTGGCCGCCCAGCTGGCCAACGAGTTCCGGGAACTGCTGCCGAACAACGCCGTCGAGTACTTCGTCTCGTACTACGACTACTACCAGCCCGAGGCCTACGTCCCGCAGTCGGACACCTACATCGAGAAGGACTCCTCCATCAACGAGGAGGTCGAGCGGCTGCGTCACTCCGCGACCAACTCGCTGCTCACCCGCCGTGACGTCGTCGTGGTCGCCTCCGTCTCCTGCATCTACGGCCTCGGTACTCCGCAGGAGTACGTGGACCGCATGGTCCCCCTCCGCGTCGGCGAGGAGCACGACCGCGACCAGCTCCTGCGCCGCTTCGTGGACATCCAGTACACGCGCAACGACATGGCCTTCACCCGCGGTACCTTCCGCGTCCGCGGCGACACCATCGAGATCTTCCCGGTCTACGAGGAGCTGGCCGTCCGCATCGAGATGTTCGGTGACGAGATCGAGGCCCTGTCCACGCTCCACCCGGTCACCGGCGAGATCATCAGCGACGACGACCAGCTGTACGTCTTCCCGGCCTCCCACTACGTCGCAGGGCCCGAGCGCCTGGAGCGGGCCGTCAACGACATCGAGAAGGAACTCGGGGAGCGCCTGGCGGAACTGGAGAAGCAGGGCAAGCTCCTGGAGGCCCAGCGGCTGCGGATGCGCACGACGTACGACCTCGAGATGCTCCGCCAGATCGGCTCCTGCTCCGGCGTGGAGAACTACTCGATGCACTTCGACGGCCGCGAGCCCGGCTCCCCGCCGAACACCCTGCTCGACTACTTCCCGGACGACTTCCTGCTCGTCATCGACGAGTCGCACGTCACCGTCCCGCAGATCGGCGCCATGTACGAGGGCGACGCCTCCCGCAAGCGCACCCTCGTCGACCACGGCTTCCGGCTGCCCTCCGCGCTGGACAACCGCCCCCTGAAGTGGGAGGAGTTCCAGGAGCGCATCGGCCAGGCCGTCTACCTGTCCGCGACTCCGGGCAAGTACGAGCTCTCGCGTGGGGACGGCTTCGTCGAGCAGATCATCCGCCCCACCGGCCTCGTCGACCCCGAGGTCGTCGTCAAACCCACCGAGGGCCAGATCGACGACCTGGTGCACGAGATCCGCAAGCGCACCGAGAAGGACGAGCGCGTCCTGGTCACCACCCTCACCAAGAAGATGGCCGAGGACCTCACGGACTACTTCCTCGAACTCGGCATCCAGGTGCGCTATCTGCACAGCGACGTCGACACCCTGCGCCGCGTCGAGCTGCTGCGCGAGCTGCGCTCGGGCGAGTACGACGTCCTCGTCGGCATCAACCTCCTGAGGGAGGGCCTCGACCTGCCCGAGGTGTCCCTGGTGGCCATCCTCGACGCCGACAAGGAGGGCTTCCTGCGCTCGGGGACGTCCCTGATCCAGACCATCGGCCGCGCGGCGCGCAATGTCTCCGGCCAGGTCCACATGTACGCCGACAAGATCACCCCGGCGATGGAGAAGGCCATCGAGGAGACCAACCGCCGACGGGAGAAGCAGGTCGCGTACAACAAGGAGAGGGGCCTCGACCCCCAGCCGCTCCGCAAGAAGATCAATGACATCGTCGCGCAGATCGCCCGCGAAGACATCGACACGGAACAGCTCCTCGGCTCGGGCTACCGCAAGATGACGGACGGCAAGGGGGCCAAGGCCCCCGTGCCCTCGCTCGGCGCCAAAACGGCCAAGGGCGGCAAGTCCGCCAAGGGCAAGGCCAAGGAGACGGTGCCGACCGACCGTCCGGCGGCCGAGCTCGCCGGGCAGATCGAGGAGATGACCGAGCGCATGCGTGCCGCCGCCGCCGACCTCCAGTTTGAGATCGCGGCCCGGCTGCGCGACGAGGTCTCCGAGATGAAGAAGGAACTGCGCCAGATGCGGGAGGCCGGGCTGTCCTGACCTCGCGTCGAACGCGCTGTGTTGCAAGACCGACACAAAGTGCGGACCGGGGTACGTCACTGTCAGTGGCTCTGCGTAGGGTTCACGTCATCCGCGGATTCCGCGGCAACAGGGGACAGCTCGAGAGGGGAATCAGCGCGTGACCGTCAACATGACCAAGGGTCAGGCCATCAGTCTGCAGAAGAACGACGGCGGCAGCCTGACTTCGGTGCGCATGGGTCTCGGCTGGCAGGCGGCTCCCCGGCGCGGCCTCTTCGGCTCGCGCACCCGGGAGATCGACCTCGACGCCTCCGCCGTGCTGTTCGCGGACAAGCAGCCGGTCGACGTCGTCTTCTTCCGCCACCTGGTGAGCGACGACGGCTCGGTGCGGCACACCGGTGACAACCTGGTCGGCGGTGTCGGCCAGGGCGGCGACGACGAGGCGATCCTCGTCGACCTCGCGCGTGTCCCGGTCCACATCGACCAGATCGTCTTCACCGTGAACTCCTTCACGGGCCAGACCTTCCAGGAAGTGCAGAACGCGTTCTGCCGCATCGTCGACGAGACCAACGGCGAGGAACTCGCCCGCTACACGCTCGCCGGCGGCGGTGCCTACACGGCCCAGATCATGGCGAAGGTGCACCGCAACGGCCCGGGCTGGACGATGACGGCCCTGGGTACCCAGGCCAACGGCCGCACCTTCCAGGACCTGATGCCGGCGATCCTGCCGCACCTGTAACGCGCCCGGCGGGGGGCACACGACACGATGAAGCACAGGGGGACGCAGGCATGACGGCCGAGTTGGTGCGGGGGCAGAACCACCCGCTCTCCCAGGCCCGCCTCGAGATCCGGGTCTCGGCCGGCAAGCCGATCGTCGCCGCAGCCACGCTCAGCGACGAGCGCGGCAAGGTGCGGGGCGTCGAGTGGGTGGCCCACCCGGGCACACCCACCCTGCCGGGCCTGGAGGTCTCCCGGCAGGCGGCCGCCGACCATCGCCTCGCGGTGGACCTCGACTCCGTGCCGGAGGCCGTGCACCGGGTCAGTGTGCTGCTCGCCCTGCCCTCCGGGGTAGGAGGCCCGGTCCAGTTCGGCGCCGTGGCCGCCCCCTTCGTCGCGGTCACGGGCCTCGACGGGACCGAGATCGCCAGCTACACCATCACCGGCCTGGAGGCCGAGTCGGCCGTTGTCGCCCTGGAGTTGTACCGCAGGCAGGGCGCCTGGAAGGTGCGTGCCATCGGCCAGGGATACGCCGGCGGCCTCGCCGAGCTGCTCGCCGACCAGGGCCTGTCCCAAGCCCACCAGCTCGCCGGTGGCATCAACGAAGCGGTGGCCCAGGGCGTGGCCCGCTCGGTGCAGGCCCCGCGCACCTCGGACGGCGACCGCTCCCGGCAGGCGGCCGCACCGGCCCTCGGCCCGGACCAGACCGGCTCTCCGTACGGCGCTCAGGGCGCCCCGGAGCCCCGGCAGGGCTACCCCACCGGGTCGGTGGACCCCTCGGCCGCCACCCAGCCGTCCGCGTCCGGCGCCGGCGGCCCGATCGACTACAGCCATCCACAACGGCAGAACGCGGCCCCGCCCCCACCCCCGCCGGCCGCACCCCCGGCCCAGCCGGGGCAGCCCGCCCGGCCCGTCGCGGGTGACGCGACCGGCTGGTCCATGGAGGAGCGGCTCTACAACCAGGTCTGGGGCATGTTCGAGGACCTGGCCCGCACCACGGCCGCCTACCGCAGCGCCGTCGACTTCGCCGACTCGCGGATGGAGAAGGAACTCGACCAGGTCCTGTCCGACCCGCGCAGCCGGATCGGCGGACAGGGCGACGCCGCGCGGGAGACCGCACGGGCCAAGCACACTCAGCTCGTCGACCAGGCCAGGACGGCCCTCGACCGGGACCTCGCCCAGCTCACCGCCGAGATCGAAGTCGTCGAGCCGGCGCTGCCCTTGGCGTTCGCCCGCTGGGACAACCCGGTGTGGCACGGCTACCGGGTGCCGATGGAGATCCCCATGGCCCTGCGCCTCGGCGACCTGCATCTGCCCGAATGCCCCGAGCTGCGCATACCCATGCTGGTCAGGCTGCCGCTGGAGCGGGGCCTGTGGATCGACAGCGGCAGGTCCGGATCGCTGGACGATGTGTACAACGACTCACATGACCTGCGGAAGTTGGCCATGGAGACGGCGGTGGCGCATGCGGCCCGGCTGCTCGCCGTCTATCCGGCGGGTGAGTTCACCGTGCACGCCATCGACCCCGCCGGTTCGGGAGCACAGGCGCTCGCACCGCTCGTGCAGACCGGCGTGCTCGCCGCGCCGCCCGCCATCGGGGCGGCCGGTGTGTCGGACGTCCTCGCCCGGCTCACCCAGCGCGTCGACCTGGTGCAGATGGCGGTGCGCGGCGGCGCGGCCGACTCGCTCCCGCCCGGCTTCGACACCTCCGAGCAACTCCTCATCGTCAATGACTTCCCGCACGGCTTCGACGACCGGGCCGTGACTCAGCTGCGCTACCTCGCGGACGAGGGCCCGGCCGTCGGCGTCCATCTGATGATGGTCGCCGATCGCGAGGAGGCCAGCGCCTACGGCCCGTTGCTCGACCCGCTGTGGCGTTCGCTGATGCGACTCACCCCGGTACCCGACGACCACCTCGCCGACCCGTGGGTCGGCCATGCGTGGACGTACGAGCCGTGCCTCGTACCGCACGGCAGCGAGGTGCTCCAGCAGGTGCTCACCCAGGTCGCCATAGCCCGCACCAAGCACAGGTAAAGCCTATCTGACCAGGTCTTTTGGCCTTTCTTTTGCCAAGCGCTTTACCAATCCTTGGTGATTGAGGTAGTGTTTTCAGTGCGGAGGGGAGTACTCCCTGTCTACTGCGGCGTACCCGTCAATACGGATCAGGCCAGATCCCGGGGCGTCGGCCCACTTGGGTGGAAGAGACCTCCGGCAGCGACGACGCTGACATTTGCCGTTACGTACTGCCGGAGGCGCAGTGGATGTTTCCGTGACCCTATGGGTCCTGACGATCTTGGGGCTTGCCGCCCTCATCGCGGTCGACTTCTTCATCGGCCGCAAGCCGCACGACGTATCCATCAAGGAAGCCGGAATCTGGACCATCGTCTGGATCGTCCTGGCCGGCCTCTTCGGGCTCGGCCTGGCCATCTTCGGCGGCGGACAGCCCGCCGGTGAGTTCTTCGCCGGGTTCATCACCGAGAAGTCGCTGAGCGTCGACAACCTCTTCGTCTTCGTCCTGATCATGGCGAAGTTCGCCGTGCCCACGCAGTACCAGCAGCGCGTGCTGCTCGTCGGCGTGCTCATAGCCCTGGTGCTGCGCGCGATATTCATCGCCGCGGGCGCCGCGATCATCGCCAGCTTCGCGTGGGTGTTCTACATCTTCGGCGCCTTCCTGATCTGGACCGCCTGGAAGCTGATCCAGGAGGCCCGGGCCGACGAGGAGGACGAGGAGTTCGAGGAGAACAAGCTCCTCAAGGCCGCCGAGCGCCGCTTCGGTGTGGCCGACCGCTACCACGGCACCAAGCTGTGGATCCAGCAGAACGGCAAGCGGGTCATGACCCCGATGCTGGTCGTGATGCTCGCCATCGGCTCCACCGACGTGCTGTTCGCGCTCGACTCGATCCCCGCGATCTTCGGCCTGACCCAGGACCCGTACATCGTGTTCACGGCCAACGCGTTCGCGCTGATGGGTCTGCGGCAGCTGTACTTCCTCATCGGCGGCCTGCTGAAGAAGCTGGTCCACCTCAGCTACGGCCTGTCGGTCATCCTCGGCTTCATCGGCGTCAAGCTGGTGCTGCACGCCCTGCACGAGTCCGGGGTCCACGTCCCCGAGATCTCCATCCCCGTCTCGCTCGGCGTGATCTGCTCGGTCCTCATCGTGACCACGATCACCAGTCTGCGGGCGTCGAAGAAGCAGGCGGCGGCCGAGGATGCGCAGAAGGAGGCCGAAGGCGCTCCCAAGGCCGACATCGAAGCCTGACCGCTTCGGGCGTAGAAACAACCATCACCGGGAGCGGTGCGCGGCGAATTGCCGGGCACCGCTCCCGGTGCTTGGTTGGGTCTTGAGCGCGTTCCCCGTTCCGGGGACGCCGCGTCCGGGTGGAGGCACCCATGAAGTTCGTGCAGATCATCGGCTTCGAGACCGAGCGCCTCGAGGAAATGGAGCAACAACTCCAGGAGTTCGCCCAGCGCAACGCGGGCAAAGCCGGCGGCCCCACGCACCGCATGCTCCTGAAGGACCGCGACAACCCCCGCCGCTACCTCGCCGTGCTCGAGTTCGACTCGTACGACGACGCCATGCGCAACAGCGAAGACCCCGAGACGGCCAAGTTGGCGGAGCAACTGGGCGCGTTGAGCATCGGTGAACGCACCTACACCAACTGCGACGTGCTGGACATGCGCGAGCTCAAGTAGCCCGGGCGGCCGGTCGGACCGGAATGCGTGGCCTGTCCCGGTCTGCGACGATCACCGCATGATCGCTCGGCTCAGGTCGCTCACGACACAGTGGACGCTCCTCGTGCCGGTGCTCGCGGCGATCCTGCTGATTCTCACCTGGGGGCGAGACCTGCCCGGCGCTGTCGTCGCCGTGGTGACGCTGGTGCTGGCCGGCGCCGTACTGGCCGCTGTCCACCATGCCGAAGTCGTCGCCCACCGGGTCGGGGAGCCCTTCGGCTCCCTCGTTCTCGCCGTCGCCGTCACGATCATCGAGGTCGCTCTGATCGTCACCTTGATGGCGGACGGCGGCGACAAGAGTTCCACGCTCGCCCGGGACACGGTTTTCGCGGCCGTGATGATCACCTGTAACGGCATCGTCGGCCTGTGCCTCCTGGTCGCCTCGATCCGTCACGGCACGGCCGTCTTCAATCCCGAAGGCACCGGCGCCGCTCTCGCGACGGTCGCCACGCTGTCCACGCTCAGCCTGGTCCTGCCGACGTTCACCACGAGCAGGCCCGGCCCGGAATTCTCCGGCGTCCAACTGACCTTCGCCGCGCTCTCCTCGCTGATCCTGTACGGCCTGTTCGTCGCCACCCAGACCGTGCGGCACCGTGACTACTTCCTCCCGATCACCCGGCAGGGCGAGGTGATCACCGCCGACGACCACGCGGACGCGCCGTCCGCCCATGCCGCCGGTGTCAGCCTGGGACTGCTCGGCCTCGCCCTGATCGGCGTGGTCGGCCTGGCCAAGGGGGTGTCGCCGACCATCGAGTCCGGCGTTGCCGCCGCCGGACTGCACCACGCCGTCGTGGGTGTGATCATCGCGCTGCTCGTGCTGCTTCCCGAGACCATCGCCGCGCTGCGCTCCGCCCGCCGCGACCGGGTGCAGACCAGCCTGAATCTCGCGCTCGGCTCCGCGATCGCCAGCATCGGCCTGACCATCCCCGCCGTCGCGCTGGCGTCGGTCTGGCTGTCCGGGCCGCTGGTCCTCGGCCTCGGCTCCACCCACATGGTGCTGCTCGCACTGACTGTGGTGGTCAGCTCCCTGACGGTCGTGCCAGGACGGGCCACGCCACTCCAAGGAGGCGTCCATCTGGTGCTGTTCGCGGCGTACTTGGAGCTGGCCATCAATCCATAAGGCGATTCATCGACCCATGGTGCGTAGTCGCTTGCGCAAGCGATTACGCGCCATCCGTCATCCCGCAGCAGCCTTCGCCGCCACCACCCGCACCGGGCGCGTCTCCGGCAGCAGCGCGAAGCACCCCAGGCTGAGTAGCGCGATCCCCGTCAGATACGCGGCCACGCCCCACGGCACACGGCCGCTCTGCTCGGCCAGCGCGGTCGCCACGATCGGCGTCAGCGCGCCGCCCAGGACCCCGCCGAGGTTGTAGCCCACCGCGGCGCCGGTGCAACGCACCCGCGGTTCGTACAGCTCCGGCAGATACGCGGCGATCACGGCGAACATCGTGATGAACGCCAGCATCGCCCCCAGGAAGCCGAGGAACATCAGCAGCGGTGCCCCCGTGGCGAGCAGCGCGACCATCGGGAACATCCACAGGGCGGCGGCAGCGCACCCCGCAAGGCACAGGGGCCGCCGGCCGCAGCGGTCGCCCAGCAGCGCCGCCACCGGCGTGAGGGCTCCCTTCACCACCACGGCGGCCATGATGCAGGTCAGCATGACGGTACGGCTCACCCCGAGCCGCTCCGTCGCATAGGCGAGCGACCAGGTCGTCACGGCGTAGAAGATCGCGTACCCCACCGCGAGCGCACCGGCGGTCAGCAGGACGAGCCTCCAGTGGTCGCGCACCACCTCCGCGAGCGGCACGCGCGCGTGGTCGTCGATTTCCAGGAAGCTGGGGCTCTCGGTGAGGGAGGACCGCAGCCAAAGGCCCGCCACGGCGAGCACTCCGGCCGCCCAGAACGGCACCCGCCATCCCCAGGTCGCGAACTGCGCGTCGGTCAGGGTCGCCGACAGCGCCAGCATCACGCCATTGGCGAGCAGGAACCCCAGCGCCGGCCCGACCTGCGGAAAGCTCGACCACAGCCCGCGCCGTTCGGCGGGCGCGTGCTCCGCCGTCAGCAGCACGGCCCCGCCCCACTCCCCGCCGAGCCCGAGGCCCTGCAGAAACCGCAGGACGAGGAGCAGCACGGGAGCGGCCACACCGATCGTGTCGTACGTCGGCACGCAGCCCACCGCGACGGTGGAAGCGCCGGTGAGGAGCAGCGACGCGACAAGGACCGGACGTCTGCCGTGCCGGTCCCCGATGTGCCCGAACAGCACCGAGCCGAGCGGCCGGGCGACGAAGCCCACGCCGAACGTGCCGAACGCGGCCAGCGTCCCCGCCACCGGTGAGAACGTCGGGAAGAACAGTGGACCCAGGACCAGCGCCGCCGCGGTCCCGTAGACGAAGAAGTCGTAGAACTCGATGGCCGTCCCCGCGAGCGAGGCGGTCGCGAGCCGCAGCATGGAGGGTGCCCTTACGGTGCGTACATCGTGCATGCCGCGTCAACTACCCACGGTGATCAACGGTTACGGGAGCGCGCAGGAGCGCGGGACGTGCCTCAGTACGTCACTGTGATGCGCCGGGCCGGGCCGTCGACGCGGATCGTGCCGCCGTACGGAATGACGAGTTGCGGATCGGTGTGTCCGAAGTCCACATCGAAGACCACCGGAAGGCCGGGGGCGTACGCCTCCAGCGCCCGCACCACCGCCTCGCGCTGCCCGGCCGCATAACGCGCGCTCTCCTCCGGGCTGTTGGGGTGCGCGAAGGACCACGTCTTGGGACGGCCCATCAGGAGCGCGTCGAACCGCTGGAGCAGCCCGCGCTCGCCCATGTTCCGCAGGGTGCGGAAGACCTCGTCGCTGCTCGGCAAGTCCTCCGAGGTCTCCAGCAGCAGCACTCCGCCGTCGTACTCCGTGAGGTCGTGCGAGATCTCCCGGTCGGCCATCAGCAGCCAGCCGAGGATCTCCAGGCAGCCGCCCCAACTGCGGCCCTCGACCACCTGGTCGGCGTTCCGCCAGGTCCATCCGGTGCCCGGCCGGGTCTCCGGCTGAGCGTCGAAGGTCGCCGGATCGGCCCAGTCGCGGTCGATGTCCCGCCAGTGCTCGGCGGGCCGCAGTTCGTACTCGCCCGAGGTGAACAGCGCTGCCCGCAGGGAGTCGGCGGTCTGCGGGTGCATGGCGCCGGGACGGCCCAGCTCCACCATCACGGACGCGCCGTGATAGCCGACGATCCCCGTGTTGTGCAGATACGCGAGCAGGTTGGTGTTGTCGCTCATCCCGAAGAACGGCTTCGGATTCGCCCGGATCAACTCCCGGTCCAGCAACGGCAGCACGGTGATCTGGTCGTCGCCGCCGATCGAGGCGATGACCGCCTTGATGTCGGGGTCGGAGAAGGCCGCGTGGATGTCGTCGGCGCGCTCCTGGGGCGTCGAGCCCATCGTCCGGGTCGCCGGATACTCGACCGGTACAAGGCTGAACTCCTTGCGCAGCCGCTCCACGCCCAGTTCGTAGGGGCGCGGGAAGAGCCCGGCGAGCCCGGCGGACGGCGAGATCACGGCGATACGGTCACCCGGCGACGGCTTGGGTGGGTACGAGATCGTCATCCCAGGGAGGGTAGAGCCGGTCGCGCTGTCGGCGCACCGTGATAAACCGGGTCCGAGCAGCGGTCCTCGACGGATCGCCCCACCCGTGACGGACCGGAGGAACCGTGCCCCGCACCCTGGCCAACGCCCCGATCATGATCCTCAACGGCCCCAACCTGAACCTGCTCGGCCAGCGCCAGCCGGAGATCTACGGCTCCGACACACTCGCCGACGTCGAGGCGATGTGCGCCAAGGCGGCGGCAGCGCACGGCGGCACGGTGGACTTCCGGCAGTCCAACCACGAGGGTGAGTTGGTCGACTGGATCCATGAGGCGCGGCTGAACCACTGCGGCATCGTGATCAACCCCGGCGCCTACTCGCACACGTCGGTGGCGATTCTGGACGCACTCAACACCTGTGACGGCATGCCGGTGTTGGAGGTCCACATCTCCAACATCCACCAGCGCGAGTCGTTCCGGCACCACTCGTATGTCTCGCTGCGCGCGAACGGGGTCATCGCGGGCTGCGGGGTCCAGGGGTATGTGTTCGGCGTGGAGCGGGTCGCCGCGCTCGTCGGCGCGGCACAGACCGAGGCGTAAGTCCCGTCGCCCAGGCGCGGGCCCCTTACCGCCGCCCCGCTTCCACGAGCGCGACGCCCCGTCCGAGGCATACGCCGGGGCCGCCGGCCGAGGGCGGGGATCGAAGGGCCGGCGGCCCGTGCCACGCAGGAGCCGTCATCCTGCGCGGGGCTACTTCCAGTTGACTGCGCAACCACGTACGCCGGGAGCGTGCGCAGGGCTCCGGCGCGTGTGAAAGGTTCACACGGGGTGCGCGCGCCCTCCGCGTCTGCCCTCACCACCCCCGCGCGTGCCACTCCGGCAGATGCGGTCGCTCCGCGCCCAGGGACGTGTCGTTGCCGTGCCCCGGGTAGACCCAGGTCTCGTCCGGGAGGGCGGCGAAGATCTTCGTCTCGACGTCGTGGATCAGGCTGGCGAACGCCTTCGGGTCCTTGCGGGTGTTGCCCACGCCGCCCGGGAACAGCAAAGATCACCGGGTAACACACCAAAGGTCTCCGGGTAACACAGCAAATGTGACCGCCAACCTTGCCCCCGCCCGCACCGTGGCGTTTCTGTACGCCCGTATCAACGAGGACCCCCGCGACCTGAAGCGCGGTGTCGACCGACAGATGGACGACCCCCGAGCCAACGCCCTCTCAGATCAGCGAGAGCTGCGTCGGCTCGCTCACCGGCTCGTCGACCGGCTGCGCCGGCTCGGGAATCCGGCGGGGCATGCCCGCGCGCGGGACGGATGCCGTACTCCTGCGCCAGGTCGTGGACCTGACGGGTGATCCGGCGCTGGTACCACTTCGGTGCGTACGAGCCCTCCGCGTACAGCCGCTCGTAACGGCGCATCAGATGCGGGTGGTGGTGTCCGAGCCAGGCCATGAACCACTCTCGGGCGCCGGGCCGCAGATACAGCACCAGGGGAGTCACCGAGCTGGCCCCGGAGGCCGCTATCGCCCTTACAGTGGCCCGCAGTTGGGCCGGGTGGTCGCTCAGGAAGGGGATCACCGGTGCCATCAGGACCCCGACGTCGATGCCGTGCTCGGTCAGTGTCCGTACGGCGTCCAGGCGCCGCTCCGGGGAGGGCGTGCCGGGTTCCACCGTGCGCCACAGCGCGGGGTCGGTGAAGCCGACGGAGGCGGAGATGCCGACGTCGGTGACCTGGGAGGCCTGCACCAGGAGGTCCAGGTCGCGCAGGATCAGCGTGCCCTTCGTGAGGATCGAGAAGGGGTTCGCGTGGTCGCGCAGGGCGCCGAGGATGCCCGGCATCAGCCGGTAGCGGCCCTCCGCTCGCTGGTCGCAGTCGACGTTCGTGCCCATCGCGATGTACTCGCCGAGCCAGCGCCGTGAGCCGAGCTGGCGGCGCAGCAGGTCCGGGGCGTTCACCTTGACGACGATCTGCGAGTCGAAGCCGAGGCCGGTGTCGAGGTCCAGATAGCTGTGGGTCTTGCGGGCGAAGCAGTACACGCAGGTACTGCTTCACCCTCGGTATCTTCTCGTGTCCGAGGCGGGAGGCATGAGGCAGGGTCGTTTCAAAGTCCTGTTTGCGGGTGATCGTGCAGGTCAGACACCCCATGTCGTTTGATGTCAAGCGGCAGGGGTGTAGGCGTGGTGCGACCAGGCGGTCGCTTCGTCGTAGAGGGTTCGGGTCTTGAGGCATCCGTGGAGGATGCCGACGAGACGGTTGCCGAGCTGCCGCAGGGCCGGGTTGTAGCCGGCCTCGCGGGCTCGTTGCTTGTCGTAGTAGCGGCGGGCACCGGGCGAGGCCCGCAGGGCGGAGAACGCCTGGGTCTGCAGCGCATCGGCGAGCCGGTTGTTGCGGACGTAGCGGGCCTGGACGGTGTGGCTCTTGCCGGAGGCCCGGGTGATAGGGCTGGTGCCGGCGTAGTTCTTGCGCGCCTTCGCGGATGCGTATCGGGTGGAGTCGTCTCCGAACTCGGCGAGCACCCGGGCGCCGGTGACGTGCGCGATGCCGGGCATCGAGAGGTAGATCTCAGCGTCCGGGTGCTTCAGAAAATGGGCCTTCACCTGCCCTTCCAGGTCGGCTATCTGCTCGTTCAGGGCGATCAGCAGCCGGGCGTGAGCGATGACGGTGGCCGCGTAGGCGGCCGTGACCGGCTCGGGCAGGCCCAGCTGGCGTTCGCGCAGCGCGGCCTGGATCGTGGCCGCTTTCGCGTCCCGGTTGTGCCGGCGGGCACGGGCCAGGACGGCATGGATCTGCGTGCGGGTCAGCTTCGCCCCGGTCTGCGGGGTGGGCGCCTTGATCAACAGTTCCAAGGCGTCCGTGCTGTTCAACGTGAGGTCCGCGTAGGCAGCCAGGGCGGCGGGGAAGTACTCGCGCAGCGTGCTGCGCAGCCGCTGGAAGGTGCGGGTGCGTTCCCAGATCAAGGTCTGGTGGGCGCGGGCGACAACCTTGACGGCCTGCGCCTGCTCGCTGTCCCCGGCCACCGGCCGCAACTGGGCCCGGTCGATGCGGACCATGTCGGCCAGCGCGTGCGCGTCTCCCCTGTCGCTCTTGGCGCCGGAGGAGGCATAGCGTTCCTTGAACCGGGCGACCTGCCGCGGGTTGATGGCATAGACCTGGTAGCCGGAGGCGATCAGGGCCTGTACCCAGGAGCCGCGGTCGGTCTCGATCCCGACCACCACTTCGGCGGCATCCAGGTCCCCGCCACCGTGCTTCGCGAGGAGCTCGTGCAGCTTCCCGATCCCCTCCACACCTTCGGGCAGTCTCGCCGCGGCGAGTTTGTGGCCTGCCTCGTCCTGGACCTCGACGTCATGGTGGTCTTCGGCCCAGTCGTCGCCGATCAGCAGCAACTCGTCCTCCTGGTCAGGTGCTTCGCTCCTTGCAGCCTGCGGAAGGCACGGCACGTGGCCTAATGGATCCAGTGCTCACGCCCCACTGCCCGGCGGGCACGCCACCCCATCAACGGTCTGGCCTCCCGGCCGACCAGCAGGGGCACGGTCTGACCTCAGAAGTCGAATGCTTCCGGCGACGAAAGTGCTCACCTACTGGCGGCTACGGCATCGAGTCTCTACGACCCAACAGCTCCCATTAGGCGATGCCGAGTAGGTCGAGCGGCCTGTTGAAGGGGTCGTGGCCGCCGCGGTCCGGGCTCTGGGCCTGAGCTGGGGGTGCTTCACGTCGAGCTGCGGCTGACGGCGAGCGGTCCCCGCGTGATCGAGGTCAACCGTCGGCCGGCGGGGGACCTCATACCACTCCTCGTCGAGCGGGCCACCGGCATCAACATCTCCCAGGCCCTGGCCACCCTCGCCACTGGCGAGACGCCCGACCTAACGACCTCGTGCACGGTTGGCCGCGCCACGTCGAGGTCTATGCGCTGGCGGTGTTCACGCTCGACGACCGCGGGAGCGGGTGGCGGTCTGCTGGTGTGAGAGTAGTCCGGCGACGGCTTGGACGATGTCGCTCATGTGTCGCGGCGGCCGAGGTGGCGGGCCAGAGACCGCCAGTTCTTCAGGTGTGCGATGCCGTGCTCGACGCGGATGCGGCGTGAGGAGTGTGCCTTGCGCTGCAGTTCGTATCGCTCCTCGTACCAGGCGGGAGCGTTCTTCTTGAACTTGCGGTGGGGCGGTGTCACCACCCGTCCGCCGGTCTGCGCGCCCATGCCTTGATAGCCGGCGTCCGCAAGGATCTCCATGAAGGGGCCGTCGGCCAGGAGCTTGACCAGTCCGAGCTGTCGGGCCTGGGTGATGTCGGCGCAGCTGCCGGGCCGGACCGGGCTGCAGAACAGCACGCGTCCCTCGGCGTCCGTGAGGACCATGGACTTCACGGCGTTCTGCTTGGTCTTGCCGGAGACGAACTTGTCCCGGTCCTTGCGGCCTGCGGCCGGGCGCCGCACGCGGATCTCCGTGCCGTCGATGATCCCGGTTCGACCGTCGGTGCCCAGGTGCTCGATGACCTCGGTGAGGGAGCGCAGCCGGATGCCCGGTGCGACGTGCAGCCTCGTTGCGCCAGCAGGGGCCGCACCTCGCCGATGGCGCGGGTGATGGTGGAGCGGTCCACGCCGAACCAGCAGGCCAGCACGTCATGAGTGGTGCCGTGGCGCAGATTCACCAGCGTGGCCAGCAGCCGGTCGACGAAGACGAACCTGTACTTCGCCCCGGCTCCCACCGCCCGCCGCCGCGGCCGAGCCGTGAGCCGAGCGTGATGCTGCTCGTGCCACAACGGCCCTACCTCGGCGATGAGTTCAGCGATCACATCCGGCGACAGCCCGGTGATCCGGTACTCCGCCACGATCAACTCACGCGCCCCAGCCCTTACCATGATCAGTGCAACGAGCAACCTGGGCGCCGGGCCACTGCCAACCGTGCACGAGGTCGTTAGAAGCGAGGGTGAGGCATGACTGACGGGCGTCGCATCCGGCTACGCACCAATCTAACTAGTACTCCGGCAGCGTTTCGCTATCTGGCCTGGTCCGAGGCGTCGCTGGGAGTGCAATGGCCAGGCGGCGGGCCGGTAGCAAACTCGGTAGAAGACCCCTCCAACGAGGCCGTCGGGGCACTGGCTGAGGCCCAGTACGGGCAGGGCCCGAACATGAGCGACGACACGGCGGACGCAACGCACAATTTCACCTGGCGCCACGAGCGGGCCGGCAGTATCTCCCCGCCACGGTCTGTCTGTTGGGCATCGACGTGCTGTGCCGCTGGGCGGGTTCGCGTCGGACGCGCATCCGTGACCGGCGGCAGCACTATGCGGAAGGCCGCCCCTTGTCCCGGACCGGTGGTCATTTCGACCCGTCCATGGTGGGCGGTGTGACCAGGGACTGGACGATGGAAGGGCCGAGACCCGCCCCAGCGCCACGGGCGCGGGGAGCAGGAACTGTCGGCGCGGTAGAAGCGTTCGAAGGAACACACAGCGTCGATCAAGGGCTCGGCATCTCCGCCCTCAAGGACTGGAAGCGCACCGAACGTAACATCGCTGCCTTCGTCGCAAGTTGCCGGAAGTCCCTGCATGAGCTTGCCCCCGTGGAGCAGCGAAGCAGGCTGTGAGGCCACGGCGACCTCCTGCAAACCCATGACGGGGACAGGCAGACAGTTGTTCGCGCCCTCTTCCAACTGCAGCGCCAAGAAGTGCACTTGGAACCAGCACTGCTGGCCAGCCACTCGGATCACCTGATCCGCCTTCTGGCGGCAGGCCTGTGGTGCGAGGCCAAGAATGCCGACCCCGTCACTGGGGAGGTTCTCGCCCGAGACCGGAACGCACTGGTACGTCAGTACATGGCCCTGCATGCCGACGGGGCTCACTTCCAGGAGCTTCTGAGAAAGGATCCCCGACGGTCTGTTCGCTCGCGTGTGCCCCTTCACCAGAGCTGAGCGGCTCATCGCTCCCCGACTCGGATCTCATCCGCGTCAACGGCCGCACGTCAAAGTAGTCGCCTGGCGGGAGTTCTCGCCACCACCGGCACGACCATGGTCGTCGTCACCCAAACGGCAGCCCCGCGAGCACCCACCCCGCAGGTCCTTGCGGGTCGACCCGACGGGGGTCAGCCGGCTGCTGCGCTGCGGCCAGACCGCGTCCTGCCACGAGTGCGGCAATCCGGTCGAGTGGTACGTGCGCAGTGACGAGCGCCAGGTGCGGCTGCATCCACACGAGATGCCCTCTCAGTAGTAGTGGTGCCCCCTTGGCTCAATCAACAGACCTGCTTGTAGGGCCCGTACTCGCGCCCTACGTATTACGAGTTGCCCCTGCTTGGCTCACAGCTTGACCGAAATCGCACCCGCGCCCGCCGGTCCGCCGAAGGCGAGCAGCGGATCCGAGAGCTGCGGATCGCCCTCGGTGGGCAGGGCGCAGAGCGACGTCAGAGCAGCGCCAGTGACGACACGCGCCAGCTCATCGCCCGTGCGGGGATCCCACACGCGCACGGTGGTGTCCTGTTGGCCTGCCGTGGCAAGTAGGCATGGTGCGGTGGGTGAAGCTTGGAAGCTAGTAATGGCGGTGACCGGGCCCTGATGGCCGTGCAGTACGGGGTACGCCTCCCGCCTCGGTGCCTCCGGGGACCAGAGGCGGACGGTGCCGTCGGAGCCTCCGGTGGCGAGGAGGATAGAACCGTCCTCCGCCGTCCATGTAGTCAGGCAACCGACGACGCCGATACGCCGAGGGAGCAGTGGTGCGGATGGCTGCTCGGGACGGCAGAACCGTACGGCGGCAGCGGCTGAGAAGGCCACCATCACGCCATCCGGGTGTGGCAGAGCCGCCAGGGCGCGGACCGCTCCTCTTTCATGGATGACAGACCACGGCTCGCGGGTGTCCAAGTCGTGGAAGGTCACGGTGCCTGAACTGGTACCGCTGGCCAGGAACACCTGGTCCGTGCCATCTGCCCGGAACGTGGCCAGGGCACGTGTCCGGGTCAGCCTATGTATCGGCATGAGCCGCTCCATCGCCTCGATCGGATCATGCATGCGAAACCAGCCGTTTTCCTGGTCCCAACGGAAGATGTCGCCACGGAACGTGCCCGCAATCACTGATACCGACCCATTGGGCCACAGGTGGCTGGTGATAGCGGTCAGCCCCTCGGGGGCCACCTCTTCGGGCAGACTGAACTGCTGCAGTACTTCTCCGGTGGCGGCTGCGGTGACGTTGAGGAAGCGAATGGAGATCGGTCTCAGAAGGCGGGTCGCCCCTCCCGGCGCGGGCAGCGGGGCCAGGAGTGAACCGTCACTCGGCTCTTCCCAGCGTGTAGCTCGGAGTGATGCGGGGGCGGAAGGGTCCCAGATCCGCACGGTGTGATCGTCGGATCCGGACACCAGCAGCGGTGGCCTCCCTCCCGTGTCGAGGATGGCCAGGCCCTTGACCCTCTTGTCGTGGTCGGCTGCGAACTCGCTCACCGCCGCCCCAGTTTCTGGATCCCAGAGGCGTACAGGCCCGCCCCGGCTGGGGCCTAGAGCAAGCAGCATTCCTCTGCGGGGATCGGGGCCGACGGGGTACAAGCAGATGGCCACGGCAGACTCGCGGATGACAGGTGCGGTCTCCTCGCCTGTCCACGCGTCGTAGTTGCGCACGGACCCCGTGGACCGTGAAGCCGCGGCCATCCGCGGCCTGCCGTCAGGGTCGAGGTACAGGGCGAGCGCCGAGACCCCTCGTCCTTGGCCCGCGACCTGAATGACCGGCCGGAGCGACTCGGCATCGAGAATCTCGACCGTGCTGCCCTCTCCGCCGACGGCGAGCAGGGGCTGGCCGGTGGGCAGCCGCAGCGCCGCAAGGGCCTTGACCGAATCGCCCCACATGGTTGCCCGGGGTGTTCTGGAAAGCACCTGCCGGACGAGAGGATCGCAGATCACTAGGCCCTCGGTGGTGCCCAGCGCCAGCCGGGCACTGCCGCCCGCTGTGGCGAAGACGGCCAGGGCGTGCACAGGGACCGAAACGGGGAGGTGGTCGATCCGGCCGCTCTGCGGATCGTAGAGCCACGCGCCGTTGTTGCAGCCGACCGCAAGGAGGGGTTCTCCCTGGTGGCCAGCCAGCACAGCCAGGGCACGTGCGTATGGAGCGCGGCGTACGGGCAGCCCGAAGTCGGTGCCGGAGAGCGGGTCCCACAGGCGGACCTCGCCACTGGTGTCTCCGGCCGCCACGAGGAGGGTGCCGTCGGGCAGAGTGAAGGACACGAGGGAGGAGACTGGCGCATGGGAGCGACCCAGCAGGTTTCCGGCCAGCCGCAATTCGTTCCACTGCGGGGCGAGACGCGGCTGTGTAGGTGCCTCATCGTGCTCGCTGCGGGTGGTCGGCCCCGCTTCGTCCACCGTCACGTCCTGCGCGCTGAATGCGATGCCGTCGTAGTCGCTGGCCATTCCGAAGGCGGCCAGGGCCAGGCTGTCGGCGCGTGCCGAGTGCAGGGCATCGGCGAGGAACGGCTCGATACGTGCCCAGGAGGCCAAGTGCAGCGTCCGGGACGTCGGGTTCGAAGGGAGCCCGAGAGCGCCCCGTACGGTGCCGCTGGTCTCCCAGGGCAGGAAGTGCGTCGGAACGTGACCGCCGTCGAGGGCCTTGGCGGCTGTGGAGTGGGCCACTAGGTGGCGCCGCAGATAGGGGTGCGGTGCCTGATGGTGGCTCGCGCGGGGAATCAGCCGCTCGAACGCCTCGACCAGTGACCGGTGAGTAGCCGTGATCTCCTCGTCCGAGAGTCTCTCCCGCCCGCCTGTTTTCGGGGCGCCGACGAGGGTGTGCGGGGCGTACCGGAGTGTTTCGCTGATCCGCTCGTGCACCGGCCGGTATACCGTCCTGCCGTCCTCGATGGCGGTGATGAGGTAGCCGGAGAGGCGGCTGTCCCAGACTTTGCGGATGACGTCGTCTGGGTCGGTGACGGGGGACGGTGACAGGCACTCTACGGCGGTTGGCCAGATATCAGCCCATGGCAGGCCAGCTCCGTGCGCGAATGCGGTGGCGCGCAGTGCGGACATGAGTTGCTCAGTGGCCGTGGAGTGTGTGTCGGCGACCTCAAGGAGGTCTTCCCGCAGGAGGGCTTCGGTGCCCTGCCGCAGGGTCTGGAGCCATTCAGGGTCCTCCGGATCGGGCAGGGTGCGCCGTGCCCGGAGCCGCTGGGCAGCGATGCGGGCGTCCAGGAAGGAAGGGGCCACCTCCCGGGCCATTGTCTCGGCCAGTTCTCCGTAGCGGTCCAGCAGCGACGCCGACGGAACCTCTCCACCTTCCTGGTCCCCGAATGGTGCCTCCAGCAACGCGAAGGCGTACGCGGCAATGTCCGGCGTGGCGTCAGGATCGTCCGTACGAAGTGGGGGACCGGCGGCAGTGGCCCGGATCAGCAGGTCGAGGAGGTCCGGGGCCTGCGGGCGGACGGTCGGAGCGCCGCCTTGGGCCGACGTACCGAACGAGCTACTGCGGATGCCGAGCAGCAGCCGGACGGCAGGCCGTTCGTCTGGCATCCGCA
Organism: Streptomyces sp. NBC_00457; assembly: GCF_036014015.1. NCBI lineage: Bacteria > Bacillati > Actinomycetota > Actinomycetes > Kitasatosporales > Streptomycetaceae > Streptomyces > Streptomyces sp. NBC_00457. Next base: position 8,094,680 of record NZ_CP107905.1, read on the forward strand.
GATCCGCCAGCGGCCGCAAAAGGTCGGTGATGGTGCGCGTCGGGTTCCTGGCTTCATCAATGCCGTCTACCACGAGGGTCAGCGGCTCGCCCTGCTGCCGAGCCGTGCTCTGCACCAGGCTCCGCAGCCGAGCGAGATGTCCGCTCTCGTAGCCACCGGCCCCGAACGGGACTGCCCGGCCCGGGGCGTCGCCGAGCGCCTCGCAGAGCACCCGGGCGAGCTCGTCCGGGTCGGTGTTGCGGGCGAGAACGGCAGCGTCCACGGAGCCTTCCGGGACCTGAAGTTCCTCCGGTATCTCGGCGACCAGCGCGCGGTACGTCTCGTCGGCTCGGAAGCGGGTGTCGCTGAGGGTCACCGTACGGGCCAGGAGGGCGGATTTTCCGGAGCCGGCGACCCCGGTAACGATCAGTACGCCTTCGGCGCCGGTCAAGAAGGAGAGGATGCGCTTGACCAGCTTGGTGCGGCCGGTGAAGTACCAGCTGGGACTCTCCTGTTCGGAGGCGCCGGTGGCACGCGAGACCCAGAATGTGTCGAGCTGGGCCTGTGTCCACCCGACTTGGCGGGAGGAAGCCCTCAGCACCGGTTCGCTCCCCGTGTGGCCGGGGTTGGGGAGGCAGGGGCTCAGCCGTTCCTGTGCCCTCTCCATGCTCGCCGACGGTGTGGGCCAGGCGTACGTGAGGTCGGCCATGGTGCTCTCGTCGAACACCTCGTTGACGATGCCCTTCCAGTCCTGCCAGCTGAGGTGCGGCTCGGCGAAGCCGTTGGTCTTGTCCTCGCAGTGTGCGCGCACGGCTCGCAGGATGTTGGCGAAGGCGTTCGTGCGGGGCGTGCTCTGGTCGTTCCCGGCGACGAGGACGACCAGCGAGCCGAGGGCGCGGCGCTCCTGCCGTAGGCCGTTCAGCATGGTCTTGAGCTCGGTCTCGAGCCGACCGGAGAAGCATGAGTCCACCATCACCAGGACGTGCGTGGCGTGGGAGTCCAGCACGGTGGTGATGATCTCGGCGGTCGGGAACGCGGTGGCGTACGGCCTTTCCACGTACGTGTCCCGCAACTGAAGGAAATGCTGGGGGGAGTTAGTCGGGGCCAAACCGTGCCCGGTGATGTAGACGACGAGGGCTTCGTCGTCGTCCGCATTCCCGAGGTCTTCCTCTATGAGGAAGGTGCGCAGATCGCGCAGATCGTGGAGCTGCTTAGCTTCGGAGGGCTCGAAACGGCGCGCGTTGTCGAGAGAGGGGTGTGCCCACCAGTCCTTCACCGTCGTCACCTGCGCGGTGATTTCCTTGCTGAACGCCTGCTGCTTGGCTGCAGATCCGTCGTCGTAATCCGAGATCGCGATGACGACGAGGCGGCGGGCGAAGGTATCCGGGGCTGGCGCGCGTGTCACGGTTGACCGCCCGTCATGGCGCGGGCAACCGGCACACTGCGGAGATACCTCAGGGCGCTGTGCGGGTCACCGATGCCGTTGTTCACCTGGGCTTCGGTGAGCTTCCGCGCGCCGGCGGAAAGGCTTGCGCCTCCGGTGATGAAGTCGTTGGGGTCGAAGACATTAACCCACCTGATGTTCGAGTCGAGCTGGAGGGGCGTGCCGTCGGTGATTCCCATAAGCCGCCGCACGGCGGGAATGCCCAACGGCGATCCGCAGGTCACCAGCGTGTGCAGGGCAGAGCCGGGCGTGTCGGCAGCACTGACCTCCTTGCGGCGGAGCAGATCGTAGGCGATGACGCTGCCGAGCGAATGGCCGATGACCACGGCGGTATCCAGCGTGAACCCGTCCCGGACGAATGCCCGCACCTCGGCAGCTAAGGCCGGCTTGGTGAGGTAATAGCGCACCTCCCGCATGCGCCGGACGAAGAACTGCACGCCACCACCCGGATAACGGCGGTCATAGGCCATCGCCAGCCGGGTCAACCGCGGTGACCACAGCTTGGGCAGTCCCAGGGTTGCCATGGGTTGGGTCTCGGCGAAGGCTACGTCCTCGGGCCGTACAAGGTCGGCGAAGGCCTCGGCGACGAACTCTTCTTCCGTTAGCTCCATCGGCACGGACTCGCCGAAGAGGTCGTCCTCGGGGCCAAGACAGTCCGTTCCCCTCGCCAGGAGCGCCGTCCAGTGCGGCACTTCGAGGGACGTCCCACAGGCTGCTACGTCGGGCAGCGAGTCGATGCCGCGCTGGAGCGCCCGGCCCCAGTCGGCGGTCAGCTGATGCTGGGAGGTTTTCGACTGCCCGATTCCGTGCACGCCGACGACCGGTATTGTCTGCACGCCTTACCCCGCCTCGCTCACCGTGTGCCTGCCTTCAAGCCCCGGATATGCTTTTGTCCCCTCCGGGCTGAAGACCATTGTGCTGCATGTGGTGTGGGCACAGGGGCGGTTCAAGGCCGGAGGTCACGTCCGCTGGAGTGGTATACCGACGGCCACTCAGTGATCTCTTTTTTTGAGGCTGTGCGGTGCGTTCGGTGGGCAGGTCGGCTCCGTAGTTCTCTGACTCGATCGAGTGGAAGCGGGCCTTGGCCAGCATCAAGCGCCATGATCTGCACCACAGATCGAAGGGTAGGGAGCCCGACTACATGAGTCGCACCACCTCAGCCCGCGTCATCGAGCTGAACCTGTACCCCCAGTACTTCGACCTCGTGGCCGCCGGCCGCAAGACCCGGGAAGTCCGGGTGAAGTACCCGAAGTTCGACGGCCTGACGGCCGGTGACCTGATCCGGTTCGCCGTGAAGGACACCGACCGGTCATGCCTGACGCGGGTAACGCGGGTCGCCGAATACGCCTCGTTCGAGGAACTCCTGGACGCCGAAGGGCCCTCCCAGGTGAACCCCGACGCGACCCGTGAGGAGCAACTGGCCAACATCCGTCGCATCTACCCGCCGGAAAAGGAACGGCTGGGGTGCCTGGCCATCGGTATCGAGCTGGTCAACTGACCCCAGAGAACGAGGCCCCCGGCCGCCCCTCCACGCGAGGGAGCGGCCGGGGGCCTTTTTCGTGCGTCTGCGCACGTCGCCGCGTTGTGGCACACTTCCCCGCTGCTTCGGTCCGTTGCACTTCATTGCGGTCCGTTGCGGTACGTCATTGACCGACCGAAGGAGGCCCGTATGGGCACCGCCGACGACGGCCCGGAGTGGCTGACCCGGGCACAGTTCGCCGCCGCCCTCCAGGTCCACGTGGGCACCGTCTCCCGCTGGATCGCCGCCGACCCGGACATGCGCGTGAAGCGCCTGGGCCCGAACGGGCACCGCGTCCGTATCCACCGCTCCGAGCTGGAGCGCCGCCGCTCCGAGACGTCCCCAATTGGGGACACCACGGCGACCGTCTGACCGTCGCCGAACGCGCCTGCGTGGTTATGGGCCCGGGCGCGCTGCACAACCCCGAGGCCGGCCACCGCGCCGCCTCGCACGTCGCTGGTTGAGGGCCGGACGAAACCCACGAGCACGGAGGCGCCCATGCCTGCCGTCGACCTCATCCCCCGACAGTCCGCCGGTCCCGTCCCGGCCACCTACCTCGGGCTCCTCGCCCGCGAGTGGGAGGCCACCATGCCGCCCGTCCTGATCCGCTCCCGGTTCCTCGGGCTGCTGTACGTCCTCCACGACCGCGCCGACGAGATCGGGCACGTCCGCCCGCGCCACGGCGGCGACGTCGTCCAGGACCTCGCCCGGGGCGCCTGCCTCAGCACGGAGGACGCGGTGCGGTACCTCGCCGCAGCCATGGCGGCCGGGGTCGTCGAACGGCAGAGCACGGACGTCTACGCCCTCCGCCCGGCCGCCGTCCCCGACTGGTCCGCGGCCGTCGACCACATCACCGCCACCCGAGAGAGGACCGCCCCGTGAAGGCCACCAGGTCCACAGCCGCCGCCCGCATCGCCGGGACCCGCCGCCCCGAGCACAATCACTGCTGGCTCTGCGGCCTGCCCGGCCTCCCGCCGCCGCACGGCAACCTGCGCTCCGACGTCCACGTGAGCGCCCACCCGTGCCCGCGCTGCTGGAACGCCCAACCGCGCGGCCGCAACGCCAGGTGCCGCGCCGCCTCCGCCCTGTACGTCGCCCTCGCCCTGCCCCGCGCCTGGCACGACACCGGCTTTCGCACGGGGTGGCTGGAGGAGGTCTCCCGCCGCCACGGCGTCACGGCCTGGTACGACGCACCGAAGGACACCCCACCACCGTCCGAGCCGTTCGTATGGATCCCCCCGGACGTCCTGGAGGCCGCGGCCGCCGACCTCGCCCGCCTGGAGGAGGAGTTCGAGCGGTCCCGCATCGCGCCCTCCGCCCGCCCCACGGGAAAGGCTGGCGCCCGGTGACCCCGCCCCGCTCCTGGCCCCACGACGAGCTACGAAAGGTAGCCAAAACGCTGACATTCGTTGCACTCCGAGCGGCCTGACCGTCCTGTACCGCTACACATCCGCGCAGGTCACGGCCCGTGCACGCGTATACACCCCTGACACCGACCGTCAGACCCGACCGGAGGCCACGCCATGGCGTCCAAGCCACTGACCACCCGCGTCTCCCCGGCCGTCCACGAGGCCCTGACCTCACTCGCCGCCCGCCGCCGCACGTCCCTCGCCGCGACGGCCGCCGATCTGCTGAGCGCCGCCGTGGCCGACGAGGACGGCACACCGCCACCGCCTGACGGCGAGATGACCGCCGCCGTGCTGCGCGCCCTGGGCGACGTCACCGTGCCCGCCGCCGTGATGTACCGGGAGATCGCCCTACAGATGGCCCGATGCATCGAACGCGACCGGCACGGCGCCCCGGGCGCAGCACGACGGCTCATGGAGGCCGCCGACAAGGCACTCCAGATCCAGAACCGGGCCGACCAGCCAACCGACCCCACCATGAGCGCCCTCCTGGGCGGCCTCTTCGCGGGCCTGTAGAGGCGGCCGGGAAGCCCTTCCCGGGCACTCCCGGCCCCTTTACACCCCGGCCGCCGAAGGCTGACCCGGCCGTCCCGCCCGAGGAGCGCCGGGCCCGCCGCGAGCGCTGGTACGCAGAGGTCTACTGGCCGTGGAAGGTCACCGTCGCCGAGGAGATCCGCCGCGCACCCCTCGCCGCGGCCGACCTGTTCGAGCGCCTGGTGCCCGAGCACGAGCGGCCCCGGGCCGTGTTCGCCGCCATCCTGGACGGCCGCCCCACCCGCGAGGCCCTGGACGCGATGGAGCGCCAGGAGGAGGCAGACCGGGAACACCTGCGCACGGTCGCCGTCCTGGCGGCCGCCGGCCTCCCGTACCGGCACATCGCCCGCGCTTACCGGGTGTCGCCGTCGACCGTGTGGCGCTGGGCGCAGCGCGGCACGGCGCTATGGCACCAGGAGAACGACCCGGAGGGCCTGGCGGCAGCTCTCGCCGCGCTCCCGCCCCTGGACGACCTCAAGGCCCGCACAGCCGCTCCACGGCCCCCACAGCGCCCGGCACCGGCCCCACCGCCCGAGGACCCTGACGAGGCGTTCACCGCGTGGGCACGGGCCCGGTTCGGCATCGCCCCGGAGGACCTGGCGGAGCTGGAGGCCGCCGGAACCGACTGGGCGGACCTGGACGCCCTGAACGAGGCCGACGCCGACCAGCTCGCCGCGCTCCTGGACGACCTCGCCGACGAGGAACCCGCCGCCTGACGCGCCGCGCCAGAACACCCGCCGCGCGGGCGAGGGGTTGAACCGGGTCACGCGAGGGTTGAACCTCCGGGCCCCGCGTACCCGCGCCCGTGCGCGTGGACCTGCGCAAGTAGCGCAACAACCCGGCGATCCGTCCCGGTTCGGCACGGTCCGCAACGGCGACCACCGGGAGTGGTTCCGGTGGATCTGGTTGCCCTTGATCTAGTTCCGTTGCGGTCTACCCGCAGTCCGGACTTGCGGTAGAGCGCAACTCCGGACTAACGCTCCACCGTCACTCGCGGCTGCGGCCCCGGGCGCCGGCGCCTCGCCCGGGCCGTACGTGAACCGGTTGACGTACGGCGGCCGCCGATGACGTACGCGACCGTCCCGGCCGGGACGAACTAGGCCCAGTTCGCACTATCTCGCTGAGGCTTCCTGTGGTCTTGGCTCCGAGCGCCCCTCAAGGGGTGAGGCGGGAAGTGCCCGCCCGATCGGAGGTCCTGACGTGAAGGTGCGATTCCTGGGCGGCCCCCTGGCCGGACGCGTGCTGTCGACGTCCCCGGAGCCGTGGCCCGGCGGCTGGCTCACGGCAGACGGCGTTCACTGGGCGCTGTACCGCCCCGTCCACCGGGACCCGGTGAGCGGGATCGTCCTCGCCGAGGTTCAGGAGACGGGGCGGCCAACGCCCGGTCGGGGCCCCATCGACGGGTGAACGTGTCCCCGGTCAGTCGTCCAAGGGGCCGGTGTTTGGCGGCCTTGACCAGAAGGTCACTCGTCAGGGACGCCACCAGGCGGCCCACATTGCCGTGTGTGCCCGGTTCCAGCTCTCGGACGCGTTAGGACGGGCGGGCCGTCCTCACCCCACTCCACGGCGTACACCAGGGCGGGGCGGCCGTCGCGCAGCCGACCCCGGGCGCCGGGGGCGTAGCCGCCGTGCTGGTCGACCAGGCGGGCCACGGCGTGCCGCTCCTCCACCTCCCGCCAGGACGAGTTATGAGTTCGTGGCGGGCGCCCGCCATGCGATAACGGGATTGCGGGAAATACCGGGTGTTGTCATGGTAATGACCCCTAGTATGTCGCCGAGGGGGGCCCATGGCTGAACGGCGTTTGACGCACGCGGTGTTCGGAACGCTGGGGGCGGTCCTGCTCGCGGTCGGCGGGTACGCGCTTGTGGACGCGTCCGGAGGTGTTCCCGAGTCGTCGGGCGGGTCCTCGCCGAGGCAGGGGGAGCGGGACGACGGGTCCAGCGGCGGGTCGTCCGGGACGTCGGGGTCGTCGGGGTCGTCGGGGTCGTCGGGGTCGTCGGGATCCTCCGGGACGTCGGGGTCGTCCGGCGGGAAGCCGGGGGGCGGGACGCCTCCGGGACCGACGGTGGACGACATGTTCCCGCAGAATAAGAACAACGGTGTGTTCGACAGCCCGGAGGGCGGCTGCGGGGTCCTAGTCAACAACTCCCCGGCCCCCCTGCGGGTCGAGTCCTTCAGCGTCGTCCGCGGCGAGGGCGTGTCGGTCGAATCCGGCTGCGGGGGCGAGATCTTTGCACCCGGGTCCTGGGGCGTCGACCTGAACCTCATCGAGGGCCTCGTTCCCCCCTGCCAGCCGGGGACGACCGTGCTGCAGCCCAAACAGGGCCCGCCCCGCCAGGCCTGCGTCTTCTACGTGCACCGCGAGGCCGGCCACGACGCGGGGACGGCCACCGTCGGAGCACGGGTCAGTGTGGTCGACTGTGGTGCGCACGAGGTCAGACCGTGCGAGGGGATGTGGACGCGGGTGTACGGCTTCATGTCCTCGCAACCGACGGGGACGTCGGAGGGGCAGAGTGAGGGACAGACGAGCGAGGGTCAGACCACGGACGGGCAGACCACGGAGGGGCAGACGAGCGAGGGCCAGACGAGCGAGGGTCAGACCACGGAGGGGCAGAGCGAGGGCCAGACGACTGACGGCACGGGCGAGGTCGGTGGCGGCGAAATCGGTGGGGGCGAGATCGCGGGCACGGAGACGACGGGATCGCAGACGGAGGGCACCGGAACGGACGACGCAATGGATACGGGCACACCGTGAGCCGAACCACCCCGGACCCCTCCAACCCCGCACCCATCCCAACCCCGGTCCCAGCCCCCCGCCCGGCCACCCCGGCACCGGACCCCGTACCAAGCCCTGACCCGGCCACCCGGCCGCCCCCCGATCCAGGCCCAGACCGTGAGCCTCAGCCCGTACCCGACCCGGCGCCAACGCCCGACCCCGCCGGAAGCCCCCCGCTGGGCGACCTCTGGTCGCGGCTGACCGCCCTCGCCAACGTCGTCGCGCCCACCACGGTCGTGACCGCGCTGCTCTTCTACTTCGGCTACGTCGCAACCAACGCCCGCTTTCGCTCCTTCGGCGTCTCCCTCGACCTCGTCGACCTGTCGCTCCAGGACCTGCTGCTGTACGGCGTCGAGGCCCTCGTACCGCCGCTGATCTTCATCGCCCTGGCCAGCCTGCTCGTCGTCGCCGCCCGCACCGGCCTGCGGTGGCTGATGGCCGCCCCCCGCCGCGACGCGATCAGCGGCTGGACAGGCGTGCTCATGGCCCTCGCCGGCCTGCTGGCGCTCCTGCGCGGCGTCATGGGCCTGCTGGTGCCCGGCGTTGCCCGCAACGAGGCCATCGCCACCACCCCCGCCTCGCTGGCCGGCGGCGCCGTGCTGCTGGCCTGCGGGCTGCACGTGCTGCGGGTTGTGGCGGTCCGCTGGGACCGGGCCCGCCCCGCCGCCGAGGGCACCCGCCCCGGCGAGCTCGCCGACTGGCTGGAGTCGCCCGCCCTCGCCCGGACCCTGCGCTACGGCCTGGCCTGGGTCGCCGTCCTCCTCGTGGCCGGCGCCTTCTGGGCCGTCAACAGCTTCGCCGCCTCGTACGGCCGGGCCCGCGCCCTCGACGACGCCGCGGCGCTTCCGGACCGCCCCGCCGTCGTCCTCTACACGAAGGAGCCGCTGAACGATCTCCCGCCCGGCGTACGGCAGTCGGTCCTGCCGGGCGCGGACGGCAAGGCGGCGTTCCGCTACCGTTGTACGGGCCTACGCCTGCTCGTCGAGTCCGGCTCGCGCCTGTTCCTGGTCCCCGCGGACTGGGACCCCGATACGGCCCGGACCCTTGTCGTGCCGTACGACGACACGGTCCGCATGCAGGTGCAGCCCCCACCGCAGGTGCGGTGAGGGCTGCCGTACCGCCCGCGTCAGTCCGCGATGTCCGCGACCCCCTCCACCGACTGCGGCGGCCGGGTCCCCGACCCTACGTCCCGGGGTTGATACTGGTGGCCTCGCCTATTCAACTGTGAGGACGACCACCGGGCGCTCTGCGTCGCCTTCCGAGGCCTCTCCACCCGTTCCCCGAGGCCGCGGTAGGGGGGCCAGAATCTCAGTCATGTCAGAGACCTTCTGGACCGCCGTCGGCTCGATCGGCACGACGCTCGCCCTGGGCTTCGTCGGGTGGCAGGCGTACCTCACCCGCGAATCGCTCAGGGTCAGCCAGCTCATGACGGCGGACGCGATCCGCAGTCGGCTCGACTCCCAGGCCCCGGGCGTCACCCTCAAGCTGACCGCCCGCCCTGGGAGCCGCTGGCGTGGAACAACACCGGGATGCCGTGCAGCACCTGGCCAGTGGGGCACACATGGCACTTCCCCGCGCAGCAGGAAGGCTCCAACCGTCTCGTGCTTCAGCAGGTCCTGGTGCTGGAGAACCTCAGCGACCGGCGGGTGCAGGTCCGGTGCGGCGGCGACCTGGTGGTGGCCAGCGAGGAGAACAGGCCCACGGCCGCCGGGGTGTTCCTCCTGGAGCCGGGCGAGACGAGCCCGGAGGTCTACCTCCAGCGTGACTTCACCATCAAGGAACTCGCGGAGAACTTCACGGCGAAGCAGGCCGGCCACGAGCTGCCTCACCAGGTGCGCGGCAGCGTGACCGTGGAGGACGACCGCGACAACGGCAGCACGGACCGGTGGGACCTGGTGCTGACTGGCTGCCCGGTCGAGCCTGTTCCGGACCACGAGGGCCTGTGGAGGGTCGCGCCCTGGCACCTGACCGAGGGCTCAGGCCTGCGGACGCTGGACTACAGCCTGCTGCCGCCGCGTCAGCGTATCCACTGGGTGTCGCGCGCCCGGGGCGTCCAGCTCCCGGCCCCGGACGGTTCGTAGCGGCTTCTTGTCCTCGGGCCCGAGCCACGAACTGCCACAAGGCGTCCGGTGTGTCGGCTTAGATGTGACCATGGCTGAGCAGTCCGTCGCATTGATCAGCGCTGCCAGTGCGCTGGCAGGCGTGGTCCTCACGGGGGGCTTTGCCTTGCTCAAGGGGCGCCAGGAGCGCTTAGACAAGCAAGCAGACCGGGACGTGCAACGCCGAGTGATGCATCGCGAGTCACGACGTGAGGTCTACGGCCAGTTCATCAGCCGGTACCAACGAAGCTGATCGAAAGCTCCGGGCCACGGGCCAGCTCACACCCCCTGCGTCAGCAGACGCACCGGTGGCCGACAAAATCGCTGAGGCCGAGGAGTCGGTCATTGCCTTGTACGAAGCAGCCGCTGCCGTGTCGCTGGAAGGCCCGGAATCGGTGAGCAGCGCCGCCGACGAGCTGGCGGAGGCTTGCTGGTCCCTGCTGCAGGTCGTCACTGCCCTCTATGCGGATCCTGCCGGGGCCCACACGCAGCTGTGGGCTCTGGACTCGCCCCGCAGGGACGAAGCTCGCACCGACGTCATACGCGCCAAGCAATCCTTTGCACGGCAGGCCAGAAGCGTGCTTGGGGGCGACTTTCCCGGCTTCGGACACGAGCAATGAGGTCAGTGGCTGAGCCCCGTGCCGTCGTCGCCGTCCCGGCGTGGGCGGGTGCGGCTCGGAGTCGGGCCGACGCATGCGGCTGCTCCCACCGTAGCGACCCGGGGGGATGTTGCGGTCCGCTTCGGTCTGTTGTCGTCCGTTGCGGTCTGACGTCGGATAACCTCTCCTTATCCGACGTCAGAAACCGCAGGAGGAAAGCCCGTTGACCACCGCCACCGAGCACCTGTCAGGAGAGGCCGGCGCGGTTCTCGTTCCGGCCGCGTCCGAGGGGCGGCCCGCCCTCGTCGTCCAGTGGGCGCAGCGCCACGGCGTGGAGGTCGCCCAGCGCCTCGCCGACGCCGAGGACTTCGCCGACGAGGTCCAGCGGCGGCTGCGCCCAGCGAACACGACGGAGACCTACTCGAAGTCGTGGAAGGTCTGGACGCGGTTCTGCGCCGCGCAGCAGCTCCCTGAGCTGGAGGCCACGCGCGGTGCCCTGGTGGCGTTCGTGATGTGGATGCTGGACCGGGGCCAGACGAACGGGAAGGGCTACGCCTCGTCGTCGGCCGGGACGATCCTCGCCGGGGCTGTCGTGGAGCTGCGCCGCCGTGGCGCGGAGGTGAGCAGGGACGACCAGGCGCAGGCCCGCGGGACGTTGGAGGCTGCCTCCGTCGAACTCCTCAAGGCCGGGGAGCGACGCGGCCGGGGCCAGGCGGCGGCTGCCGAAGTCCCGGACATGTACCGGGTGGTGCGGGCCTGCCCCGACACCCTCGCCGGGGCCCGGGACAAGGCGCTCATCCTGACCGGCTTCCACTACGCCTCGCGCGCCCAGGACCCCGCCGGCCTCCTCGCCGGGGACGTCGCCCTCACGCCGCGCGGCCTGGTCGTATCCGTGCTCACCGGCAAGACCAAGCACAGCGTCCGTGACGCGAAGATCAACTATCAGGACGACCCGGAGGTCTGCCCCGTGGAGGCGTGGAAGGCGTACCGGCGCCGCCTCGCCGCCGAGGCCGAGCCGCGCTGGTCCGAGCCGACCGCGCCCGCGTTCGTCGGTGTCGACCGGCACGGCAACGTCACCGGCGGCATGGTCCCCGACTCCGTCACCCGGGCCGTGAAGCGGATCAGCGTCCGCGCGGGTGTCGCTCTAGCGTGGACCGGCCACAGCCTCCGCATCGGCCTGGCCACGACCGCCCGCAAGAAGGGGAAGGACGCCGTGGCGATCGCCGACCAGGGCGGATGGGCCCGGCACTCTCGCTCCATGAACGGCTACTTCCAGCGGGTCGACGGCTGGGAGGACAACGCGACCGCCGGCCTCACCTGACATCGCCAGACCAGCCAGGAGGAGACCCCGTGGGGCGCACCATCCATGAGGACATCGCCGAGGATGAGTTGGCCGACATGCTGGCCGACGCCGACAAGGCGAAGCACCTGCACGCCGTGGCCGCCCGGCTGCGTGAGGGACGCTTTCCTGACTGGCTCGCCGCCATGGTCGGGCAGACGCCGTCGCAACCGGGGTCCTGGCCGCCGCACCAGGTCGCCGCGTTCGCGAGCGTCCTGACGAGGCTCGCCTTCGGCCGGGTCGCCCGCCGCCGTATCCGGCTCGGGGCGTCTCCCGGAGCGGACGCCGACCGCACTGGCAACGCCGCTCGCCTCCAGGGCCTCCCGGCGCCGTTCGTGGCCCACCTCAGCATGACCCAACACGGGGCTGACTGTGACGGCCTGCTGGAGTGGACAGAGCCTGTCGTGACGTGGCGCAGCACGGCCACGCCCGTCCTGGGGGCGCACGTGCTCCACGGGGCCATTCAGGCGCCGTTCGAGGTACGCCCGTCCTCAGTACCGCTGGAGGTCGGATACACCCTGCCAAGCCGCACCTTCGCGCACCTGCTCACGGAGGGCGCCGTGGCCCGCTGGCCGTACGACGACGAGGTGCACCTCCTGGTAGATCTGGAGCGGGCCGGGCTGTTCATGGGAGCGCGTCCGCTCCCCGCTGACGTGGAGCCGGTGAGGATGCTGTGACCGGCCCGGGGGAAGCGCGCAGCCGGGCCGTACCGGCTGGAGGCAGCCGTGAGCTTCACTGCCGTTCACCCGGACCGGGGTCGTCTGGACGCCTCTCTGCCGGATCTTGGCTGCGGCTGGCAGTGGGAAGCGGTCCACCGGGTACGGCCGCCGGCCCCGCTGGCCTGCCCGGAGTGCGGCCACGGGATGCACGCCAAGGTGTCGAGCCTGGGACTGCGATTCTTCGCCCATGCGCCGGGGGCTCCGACCTGCACGCTGGCGGAGGAGTCCATGGCCCACCACCTGCTCAAACTGGAGCTTGCCCAGGCAGCCCGCGCGGCCGGGTGGATGGCCGAGCTAGAGGTGAGCGGGCCAGACGGCAGTTGGCGGGCGGACGTCCTCACCTCCACGGCCAGCGGCCGCCGGATCGCCCTGGAGGCGCAGTTGGCAAGCATCACCATTGCCGACATCCGCGACCGCACGGTGCGGATGAGCTCTTACGGAGTCCGTTCCTGCTGGTTCAGCGACCGCGGCCGCATCCCCTGGCTAGGCGCCGTGCCCTCAGTACGGTTGGCCCGGCAGGGTGACGACCTGGTCGCCGTCGAACCCATGGCCCGGTTCGACGACGCCTACTGGACCCCCGAGCCGTCCCATGCCGCTCACCGAGTTCGTGGGCAGGCTCCTTACCTCGCGGGTCATCTCGCATACTCCACGCACGCCACAGCGGCACGTGGCCCGGTCCGTGGCGCGGCTTTGGGCCCACCCCAGATGCGTTCTGGCGGAAGCCAAGAAGCTGGGGGCCGAGGAAAGACAGCAGCGTGCGGTGCGGGAGGAGCAGGAGCGTGCCGAGCGACGCGGTTACGCCCGACAGGAGGCGGCGCTCGCCGAACGTAGGGCCCGCACTGACCCCGACCGGGGGGCCCTGGCCTGGCACTCCGCGCGGCTGCCTGGGATAGACCAGGCCATTGCCCAGGTCGCCGCAAGGTATCTCGGGCGCATGCGCGTGACCGTCGGCTGGAGCGTAGGAGACAGCCGGTACGCCTGCGGGGTCCCGCTCGTCAACGAGAACGGGACCCTCCTCGGTGTCTTCGATCCGCTCCCGCAGGCCGGCCCTTGCCCCGCGTTCCTCCTTGACGTCGACCTGCCGCTGCTTTTCCCGACGGAGGAACGGCGCGAACACTTCGAGCAGTACAGGGCGATCAGTGAGCGGGTCCGGGCGGCCAACCAATCCCCCGACCTTGAGTAAGGGGAGCGCGGCCGGCGGGGTCTACAACGACCGGAGCACGTCGGCGCAGTCGCGGCACTCCCAGTCGCTCATGTTGGGCGGTAGCCACGGCGCGCTCGGGCCCGAAGGCTGGTAGTTCACCCGCTCCATGTCCAGGGTCGGCTTCCCGCAGAACGTCCGGTCGTCCGGGTCTCCCGAGACATCCGAGTCGGCCGGCGCCGCGTGTACCGCCTTGATGAACGAGACCGCAGTGCCTGGGCCGAAGTCCTGTGACATTTCTTTGCGCAGCTCGCGCAGCACGACGATCGTCATGTGGCCACCTTCGGCTCTGTCTGTCACGGCCGCATCCCGGGCCGCCGCAAGTCGGGGTGTCGGGAAGACCACGTCACCAGCCGCAAACGACGGCAATCAGTGCCTGGTCTTGCGGCTGGTAGTTCAAACGCGCGTGATGCGACCAGACCGACAAAAGCGGCAGACAGTACCTGACCGCCTTAGCCTGCGATCATGGGTACCGAGCCGGACGTGGCCGCGCGCCTGGCCGCCATCCGCCGGATGCAGCGCCGGGCGGAGCGCGCCTCCCGGCGTGCCTACCTGGCGCTCGGCATGACCGATCCGCCGCCCCTGACGATGTGGCGCCGGATCGCCGTCGTCTATTGGAAATGGGTGCGCTGGCCCTTCTTCGTTTGGTTCCGCCACCGAGGGGTTTGGCTCTTCGTTGCGCTGGGGGCTATGTACGTGACGGTCACTGTTGTTCTTGGCTTCCGTTGGGTCCTGGCCGCTCGATTCATGCTCGGGTATGCGGATCCGTTCGCTCCCAAAGGCGATCTACATCTACGACCTGTTCAACAGTTCATGGCGATCGTTCTCCGTTTCGCTGGCTGGCTCGCGGTTCCGGCGGCGGTGGGTTCGGCGGCCGGACTTCTCGCTGCGGAGCAGAAAAGGCTGCTGTACACCCGTGACCCAGAGTCAACGCCTACCCGGTCGAGGACTTCCCGGTTCCTCCTGTGGATCTTCGCGGTGATCACTTGGCCGATCAAGTGGGTGGTCTGGCCGTTCGTCTGGCCGTTCGTTTACCCGTTCGTCTACTTGTTCAGATGCCTTGGCCGGAGGGTGGGTGGTCAGTCCGGATGAGCAGCCTCTTTGATCCCCGGCCGGAGACACCCGCTGACCTGAGAATGTGCATCCGCTTTCGAGACCTTCACGCGGGGAGACCTGGTCGTGCGGAGAACCACTACAGCCGGATTGAGGGCTGGGTCTCGCAGTTTCCGCATGTGCACGGTCAACCGGAGTCTGCGGTGCGGCGTGCTGCGCTGGAGTTCATGAAGAGAACGATCTTCGGTAATCCGGCGGGGGTGTGCAAGTTCTGTCGCCGGTAAGCGGAAGCAGTATGGTGGCGGCATGGGCCATGGCCGTGCACTGAGCTACTCAGAAGTTTCTTCGACGGAAGAAGCGGACCTCGTCAAGGATGTGCTTAACGACGCTCACAGCATGGAGCTCTTTTCCGGGTCGCTACCCGGGGCTTCCGCGGAGGAGGTAGAAGCGGCAGTCAGGGCGTGGGCGCATGGCTACCTCCAGAGGCAATCCGCTGCCGTAGCTCAAGGCCGGCAGCCGCGGGAACTGGGTAGGGCCGTGACAGCGGAGGCTTCAAGCGTGCGGCCACGCAAGAGCGATGCCCCTCGTTGACTCTGTCCTGGCCGACCGCGTATTCGGCTGGTGACACGGTTCTTACCGGCACCCCACCTCCGGCGGTCTGCTGCTGGCGTCGGCGACGGAGTTCTGGACGCCACCGTCCGTGGGGCATGACGCTCCCCGAGCGCCGACGGACTGAACGCGCGACCGCCCCCGCTTCGGTTAGAAACGGGGGCGGTCATCGTTGGGCGGTTACCAGCCTCGTGCGCGCCACTCCGCGAGGAAAGGCCGCTCCGTGCCGATGGTGGTGTCGTTGCCGTGACCGGGGTAGATCCACGTCTCGTCGGGCAGTACGTCGAATAGCCTGGTCTCCAGGCCGCCCATCAGGGAGTTGAACTCCTCCGGACGTGTTGTCCGGCCAGGACCGCCCGGGAACAGGCAGTCGCCGGTGAAGACGTGGGGATGTCCGTGCGGGTCGTCGTAGACGAGGGCGATGGAGCCCGGCGTGTGCCCGACCAGGTGGCGCGCGGTGAGTTCCACGTGTCCCACCCGGATGGTGTCGCCGTCGTCGACCAGGACGTCGGTCGGCACGGGGATGCCGTCTGCGTCGTCCCGGCCGGCGTAGGTGCGGGCGCCGGTGGCCGCGACGACCTCGGCGAGCGCCTGCCAGTGGTCCCCGTGCTGATGCGTGGTGACGACGGACGCGATGCCGTCGTCACCGATCATGCCGATCAGCGTCTCCGCGTCGTTGGCGGCGTCGATCAGCAGCTGCTCGTCCGTGGCCCGGCAGCGCAGCAGATAGCAGTTGTTGTCCATCGGACCGACCGCGATCTTGGTGATCATCAGGTCCTTCAGCTCGTGCACGTCCGCCGGGCCGCCGGCCGTCACCTCTCCGCTGTACGTCATGGCGGCAGCCTATAGCGGGGAGGTGCCCGAGAACCGATCGCGCCCTACAGCGGGGGCAGTGCGGGCAGCGGACCGCCGCCCGCGGTCAGCCCGGAGCCGTCCCGGCGCCCGGCGAGCCAGCCGAGCAGGTCGGGCCGGCTCCCTGTCACGGTGACGTCCGGTGCATCGGCCTCCCGGCCCGTGCTCCACGTGCGCGTGCCGTTCGTGAGACGGGTGGGCGGCACGTCGGCGTGGCCCGTGAACCGTGCCGCGAGAAAGTCGATCTCCCGCTCGACGAACTCCTCCGACAGATCCTCCAGCTCGTACCCGATCCCGAGGTCCACATGGTGCAGCTCCACCTCGACCCACCGCCTGAACGGCACCCGGGACGCCGAGTCGGTCACTCCGCCCCGCAGCTCCACCGTGCGCGACCAGTCCGCGGGTACGGCCCCCGCCTCCTGGAAGCGGGCGGCGCTGTCCCGCACATCGGCGAGCTGGACGTCGAGGGGGCGCGGGGCGTCCCGCTCGATGTCGGCGTCCCGGGCCTCGGCGGAGACGTACATGGGCCGGCCCTGGAACACGTTCACGAGGGCGTCCGCATTGCGGGCGAGGTGGGCGAGGACATGGCCACGGGTCCAGCCGGGGAGCCGTGACGGCTCGGTCACCGCCGCGTCGTCCAGCTTCACGGCTGCGCTGAGCAGCCGCTCCGTCGCGTCACGTACAGACACCAGGTCACGAGCGTGATCAATCATGGTGCTGACCCTAGCCTCGCCACACCTTTGGGTGAAGGTGGTGAACGTGTGCCGTAAATCGAAAGCCCGTGCTATATCGTCGGGAGCGGCGTCGGGCATGCTGGATGGCCCGGGATTGTTATGCCTTCGAGAATCCGACCCGGCGTTGTCAGTGGCTCCCCCTAGTCTGAGAAAGCACGGGGGCCTCGCCCCTGTCACTTCTCTCAAGAAAGGTGCGGACCGGCGTGGCCGACCGTCTCATCGTCCGTGGCGCGCGCGAGCACAATCTCAAGAATGTCTCGCTCGACCTGCCGCGCGACTCGCTCATCGTCTTCACGGGCCTGTCGGGGTCGGGCAAGTCCTCGCTGGCCTTCGACACCATTTTCGCGGAGGGCCAGCGGCGGTATGTGGAGTCGCTGTCCTCGTACGCCCGCCAGTTCCTCGGACAGATGGACAAGCCGGACGTCGACTTCATCGAGGGCCTGTCCCCGGCTGTCTCGATCGACCAGAAGTCGACCTCGCGCAACCCGCGCTCCACGGTCGGCACCATCACCGAGGTCTACGACTATCTGCGCCTGCTCTTCGCCCGCATCGGCAAGCCGCACTGCCCCGAGTGCGGCCGCCCGATCACGCGGCAGTCGCCGCAGGCCATCGTCGACAAGGTCCTGGAGCTGCCGGAGGGGAGCCGCTTCCAGGTGCTGTCGCCGCTGGTGCGTGAGCGCAAGGGCGAGTTCGTCGACCTCTTCGCCGATCTCCAGACCAAGGGCTACTCCCGCGCGCGGGTGGACGGCGAGACCATCCAGCTCTCCAACCCGCCCACGCTGAAGAAGCAGGAGAAGCACACCATCGAGGTGGTCGTCGACCGCCTCACGGTGAAGGACTCCGCCAAGCGCCGTCTCACCGACTCCGTCGAGACTGCGCTCGGCCTCTCCGGCGGCATGGTCGTACTCGACTTCGTCGACCTCCCCGAGGACGACCCCGAGCGCGAGCGCATGTACTCGGAGCACCTGTACTGCGCGTACGACGACCTGTCCTTCGAGGAGCTGGAGCCCCGCTCCTTCTCCTTCAACTCGCCCTTCGGCGCCTGCCCCGAGTGCACCGGCATCGGTACGCGCATGGAGGTCGACCCCGAGCTGATCGTCCCGGACGAGGACAAGTCCCTCGACGAGGGCGCCATCCACCCCTGGTCGCACGGCCACACCAAGGACTACTTCGGCCGCCTGATCGGCGCCCTCGCGGATGCGTTGGGATTCCGGACGGACATCCCCTTCGCAGGGCTCCCGCAGCGCGCCAGGAAGGCGCTGCTGTACGGCCACAAGACCCAGATCGAGGTCCGGTACCGAAACAGGTACGGCCGCGAGCGCGTCTACACGACCCCCTTCGAAGGTGCCGTCCCCTTCGTCAAGCGCCGGCACAGCGAGGCCGAGAGCGACGCCAGCCGTGAGCGCTTCGAGGGCTATATGCGCGAGGTGCCCTGCCCCACCTGTGAGGGCACGCGCCTGAAGCCGATCGTCCTCGCGGTCACGATCATGGAGAAGTCGATCGCGGAGGTCTCCGCGATGTCCATCAGTGACTGCGCCGACTTCCTGGGCGAGCTGAAGCTCAGCGCCCGCGACAAGAAGATCGCCGAGCGCGTGCTGAAGGAGGTCAACGAGCGGCTGCGGTTCCTGGTCGACGTCGGCCTGGACTACCTCTCGCTGAACCGCGCGGCCGGCACGCTCTCCGGCGGTGAGGCCCAGCGCATCCGCCTGGCCACCCAGATCGGCTCCGGTCTCGTCGGTGTCCTGTACGTCCTCGACGAGCCGTCCATCGGCCTGCACCAGCGCGACAACCACCGGCTCATCGAGACCCTCGTCCGGCTGCGCGACATGGGCAACACGCTCATCGTCGTGGAGCACGACGAGGACACCATCAAGGTTGCCGACTGGATCGTCGACATCGGCCCCGGCGCCGGTGAGCACGGCGGCAAGGTCGTGCACAGCGGTTCCCTGGAGGAGCTGCTCGACAACGCCGAGTCGCAGACCGGGCAGTACCTGTCCGGCAAGAAGTCCATCCCGCTGCCCGACATCCGGCGCCCGCACGACCCGACGCGCCGGCTCACGGTGCACGGCGCCCGCGAGAACAACCTCCAGGACATCGACGTCTCGTTCCCCCTCGGCGTGTTCACCGCCGTCACGGGCGTGTCCGGCTCCGGCAAATCGACGCTGGTCAACGACATCCTGTACACGCACCTGGCCCGCGAACTCAACGGCGCCCGCAGCGTTCCCGGGCGGCACACGCGCGTGGACGGTGACGACCTCGTCGACAAGGTCGTCCACGTCGACCAGTCGCCCATCGGCCGCACCCCGCGGTCGAATCCGGCGACGTACACCGGCGTCTTCGACCACGTCCGCAAGCTGTTCGCCGAGACGACCGAGGCGAAGGTCCGCGGCTACATGCCCGGCCGCTTCTCGTTCAACGTGAAGGGCGGTCGCTGCGAGAACTGCGCGGGCGACGGCACGATCAAGATCGAGATGAACTTCCTCCCGGACGTGTACGTCCCGTGCGAGGTCTGCCACGGCGCCCGCTACAACCGGGAGACCCTGGAGGTCCACTACAAGGGCAAGTCCATCGCCGAGGTCCTGAACATGCCGATCGAGGAGGCCCTGCACTTCTTCGAGGCCGTCCCCGCGATCGCCCGCCACCTCAGGACGCTGCACGACGTCGGTCTCGGGTACGTCCGTCTCGGCCAGTCCGCGACCACCCTGTCCGGCGGTGAGGCCCAGCGCGTGAAGCTCGCCAGCGAGCTCCAGAAGCGTTCCACCGGACGCACGGTCTACGTCCTGGACGAGCCGACGACGGGTCTGCACTTCGAGGACATCAGCAAGCTGCTGACCGTGCTCGGCGGCCTGGTCGACAAGGGCAACACCGTCATCGTCATCGAGCACAACCTCGACGTGATCAAGACGGCCGACTGGGTCGTCGACATGGGCCCCGAGGGCGGCGCCGGCGGCGGTCTCGTCGTCGCCGAGGGCACGCCCGAGGAGGTCGCCGGGGTGCCCACCAGCCACACCGGCAAGTTCCTGCAGGAGATCCTCGGCGCCGACCGCATCAGCGACGCGGCCGACGTCACGGCTCCACGCAGAGCGGCGGCCCAGAAGACGGTCGCGGCCAAGTCGACCGCCAAGAAGACGGCCACGGTCAGGACCGCCAACAACACGGCGACCAAGAAGGCGGCCGGCGCCACCAAGAAGGCCGCGCCCGCGAAGAAGACGACTCGGGCCCGCAAGGCCTGAGCGGACTCACCGGTGCCGCCCGGCTCCCCGCCGGGCGGCACCGCACCGGAAGCCCGTTACAGATCACCCAGCTCAGAGGCGTACGGAGGCTCCGCCCCCGCCCGTGAGCAGGTGATCGCCGCCGCGCGCGCCGCGAACCGCAGCAGTCGGCTCCAGCCCTCGGCGCCCAGCTTCGTGAGCGCCTCCGGAGACAGGGCCTCCCATGCGGACAGGCCGTGCAACAGGGCCGCGTTCACGGTGTCGCCGGCGCCGATCGTGTCGACGACATCGACCACCTCGCCCGGCACGGAGTGCACCGCGCCGTCCCGGGTGAAGGCGGTCAGCCCGTCGCCGCCCTGCGTGATCACGACGGCCGAGGGCCCCGCGGCCAGCCACTCGCGCGGGGTGCCGCCCAGCCACAAGGCGTCCTCCTCGGAGAGCTTGAGCAGCGACACCGAAGGCAGCCAGCTCTTGAAGCGGGCGCGATAGGCGTCCGCATCCGGGATCAGTCCGGCGCGGATGTTCGGGTCGAGCGCGGTGAACACACCCTGCGCGGACGCGGTGCGCATCAGCTCCTCGTACGCGGTCGCGCCCGGCTCCAGGACGAGCGAGCAGGTGCCGAAGGACACCGCGCGGGCCGACTCGGGGAGCCGGTCGGGCACGGCGAAGAGGCGGTCGGCGGTGCCCTCGACGTAGAAGGAGTAGGCGGCCGAGCCGTTCCCGTCGATCGTGGCGACCGCGAGCGTGGTCGGTTCGGCGCCGCGCTGTACGGCCGACACGTCCACGTCCGCCTGCCGCAGCCCGTCGAGCAGCGCCTCGCCGAAGGCGTCGTACGACGTCCGGGAGCAGAAGGCGGTGGGGGAGCCGAGGCGGCCGAGGGCGACCGCCGTGTTGTAGGGGCCGCCGCCGAGCGCCGGCTGCAGGCCCGCGAGGGCGCCCCGGCCCTGCGGTACCAGGTCGATCAGGGCCTCACCGGCGACGACGATCACGAGACGTTCCTTTCTCGGGCGTGCGGGGCCGGCCGGGCTGCTCGGCGCAGCCGCACGAGGTGCGATGGACGAAGGTGCAGTCGAGCCGTACGGTCCGGGCGGGCCGGTCCGGCGAGGAGAGGCGGTCCAGCAGCACCCGGACCGCCTGGGCGCCGATCTCCCTGCTG
Source organism: Streptomyces sp. NBC_00457 (assembly GCF_036014015.1). Taxonomy (NCBI): domain Bacteria; kingdom Bacillati; phylum Actinomycetota; class Actinomycetes; order Kitasatosporales; family Streptomycetaceae; genus Streptomyces; species Streptomyces sp. NBC_00457. The sequence goes on from NZ_CP107905.1 coordinate 8,115,912, forward strand.
GGCTGGGCGATCGCGGTGAGCCGGGGCGAGAACAGGTCCGCCCAGGCGAAGTCGTCGAAGCAGCACAGCGCGATGTCGTCGGGCACGGACCGGCCGTGGGCGCGCAGCGCGCGCAGGGCGCCGAGCGTCATCGTGTTGTTGGCGGTGACCAGCGCGCTGGGCGGTGCGCCGAGGGACAGCAGGGCGGCGGTGGCCCGCTCGGCGCCCGCCGACTCTGAGTCGCCGTGCACGACGAGACGTTCGTCGTACGGGAGCCCGGCGGCGGCGAGGCCGTGCCGGTAGCCGGTGATCCGCTCGGCGGTGGTGCTGAGCCCGGCCAGGCCCGCGACCAGGCCGATACGCCGGTGACCCAGCTCGGCGAGATGGCTGACCAACCGCGTCGTCGGTGCCGCGCTCTCGGCGCAGACCTGGTCGAAGCGCGACGCCCCGTCCGCGTCGACCACCCGGTCGAGAAGCACGGTGGGTACGGCGTGCCGGTCGAGGTACGCGAGGAGTTCCCGCGGGTCCGCGGAGGGGGCGACGATCATGCCGTCCACGCGTCGCTCGTGCAGGAGTTGGACGACCTTGCGCTCGTGCTCGGGGTCGTCGTGCGGGTCGGCGATGAGCAGGCTGTAGCCGTGTTCCAGGGCGCAGGCCTCGACACCCTGGAGGATCTCCGTGAAGTACGGGTTGCTGATCGCCGACACCGCCAGCCCGATCGAGCGGGTGCGGGACGTGACCAGTGAGCGGGCGAGGGTGTTCGGCGTGTAGCCGAGCTCCTCCATGGCGTCCAGGACTGCCTGACGGGTGTGGGGCAGCACCGGCCGCGTGTCGTTCAGCACGTGCGAGACGGTCGCCACGGATACGCCGGCGCTCCGTGCGACATCGGCCATGGTCGGCACGTCCCGTTCCCCTTCCCGGGCCGGCGTGGGCCCTCCGACCGGGAAGGTATCCCATCCGACGGCGGACGTAAACGCTTGCGCAAACGTTTACGAGCAACCGAACAACAGCCCACCCGGACCGAGTCTCGCCCCCGACCGAATCCCGCCCCCAGCACACCCGCCCCCAGCACACCCGCCCCCAGCACACCCGCCCCGAGCGCGGCCCGCCCCCAGCGCAACCCGCCCTCAGCCCCGCCCCCTCACTCCCAGTCCCACCCGATCCCCACCATCCCCGTCCGCACCCGCGGCTCGACGATGTGCACCGAGTGGTGCCGTCCGCTCAGCGTCAGCTCCTGGCGGCCGCTGCGGGGCGCGGCCGGCGAGTGCTGATGGAACCGGTGGCAGCGCACCGGCAGGGCGTGTTCGTCGAACCGCACCTCAAGGGCGTACTGGCCGCCCGCCGGCCCGGACCCGCGGACGTACTCGCGGGAGACACCGGCGGTGCCGTCCTCGACGCCGTACCGGAAGAGGAAGGTGTCGCCGGCCCGCAGCCGGGTGTCGAAGAGCAGCTCGGCCACCAGCACACCCGTGGCGTGATCCCAACAGATGCGCCCCGTACGGCAGTTCTCCAGGGCGTGCACCGTCATGCGCTCCGGAGCGCACCCTTCGTCGCCGTGGTGGACGGCGAAGAAGCGGTCGACGCCGTCCCGGTGGGCGCGCACGATGTGGTGCGACTCGCGGCCCTGCAGTTCGCGGTGCGCCCCGATCCGTATCCGCTCGTGGTGTCCGAGGGCATGCAGCCCGCCCTCGGCCCGCGCATCGAGGTCGGCCAGCAGCCGCTCAAGGACGCCCGAAGCCTCGACGAACGAGCGGTAGGAGCGTCCGGCGGGCCGCTGCCCGGCGGAGGAGGGTTCGTCGGTGTCGGCGAGCAGCCGGATCAGGGACTCCTCCGGCAGCCCGAGGATCTCCTCCAGCGCCCGCACGGCCCGCAGCGACTCGGGGCGCTGCGGGCGCCGTGCCCCCTGCTGCCAGTAACTCAGGCTCGTCACACCGACCTTGACGCCGTAGCGGGACAGATGGTGCTGCACGCGCTGCAGCGGCAGTCCACGGGCGGCGATCGCGGCGCGCAGCGCGACGTGGAACGGGCCGCCTCGCAGGGCCGTGTCCAGTTCGGCGGCGACGTCCGCGGCTTGGGTGGCGTGCGGCATGCAGGGGCCCTTCTGTCGAATGTTCAACGGCTGGTCAGACCGTTCGCGCAGGCTGTCAGGGGGCCACCCCCGTCGGCGCCGGGGAAGTCTTCACATCCGTACGCCTGCGTTCACGGCCCCGAGTTCCCCCGCATTGAAGCGTGTTGACCAGGTCCCGACAACACCTCATGCGGAACGGACGGTGCGGTCCCGGCCGTGTCGCCGTCCCCGACGTCAAGTCGGCGCGCCGGGGTCGTCGTTGCCGATAACCTCCTGGATCGCGCGGGCGGACAGCGCGGACTTGTGCAGGAACCCGCGCGCGGGGCTGGCCGCGATGAGCTCCTGGAAGTCCTCCCGGAAGTGGGTCGAGACCAGGATCACCGCGGGTACCTCGCCGGTCAGCAGCCGGGCCACATCGAAGCCGTTCTCGCCGTCGAGGTCGAGATCGACCAGCGCGACGTCCGGTGCCGCCTGTCTGGCCAGCGCGAGCGCCTCAGCGCCCGTCGTGGCGAGACCGACGACCCGTACACCACCCCGCTCCAGCAAGGCGCATGCGGCCTCCAGGAACCGGGCGCTGTCATCGACGAGGAGACAGCGCAAGGTCATGGGCACAGATTGCCAACCAAGGGGCGGCTGCGCCTTCCTGCTAGCCGGAAAGTGCTGAAGTCCTGTGCCGGAAGAGACGGTTCGGACTCACCCAGCGCAGTCGCCCGCCGACCGGCGGTAGCATGACGGCACCCTGGGGAGGCCCGTGTCGCCCGGTGAGGGGGTGCGTCATGAACGCCACGAAGGTGTCGCACGAAAGCACGGGCACGCGCGCGTGGCCCTGCGTCCGCCGGGTCCGGGGTGTCCTGGTGCCGGGGACATTGTGTGCCGCTCTCCTGCTGGCCGCCTGCGACAGCGGAGGCAGCGGCTCGTCGGATGACGGGCGCTCGGCGCGCAAGGACACCACCTGTGACGGGAAGATCGACGGGACCGTGCACCTCAGGGTGTGGTTCCACGCCGGGCCGAGTGGTGAGCTCCGCACGCTGAAGGCGCAGGTCCGCGAGTTCAACAAGGGGCAGCGGCAAGTGCGGGTCGAGCTGGTCACGCTGCCCGAGAACCGCCCGTACACCGACCTGGTGCTGTCCGCCGCGGCCAGCGGCGACCTGCCCGACCTGCTCGACTTCGACGGGCCGAACCTGTACAGCTACGCCTGGTCGGGCAAGCTCAAGCCGATCGACTCCTGCGTTCCCGACGGCGTCCGCGACGATCTGCTGCCCTCGATCCGCCGACAGGGCAGCTACGCGGGCCGGTTGTGGGGCGTCGGCACCTTCGACTCGGGCCTCGGGCTGTGCGTGCGTACGTCGGCCCTCAAGGAAGCCGGGGTACGCATACCCGCCGGCCCCGACGACGCCTGGACGGCCACCGAACTCACCGGCATCCTCCGCGAACTCCGCGAGCAGGGCTACCAGGCCCCGCTCGACCTCCGGCTCGTCGACGCGTCACCGGGCGAGGAGTGGAACACGTACGGCTTCGCGCCCGCCGTGTGGTCGGCGGGCGGCGACCTCATCGACCCCCGGAGCGGAGGCACGGCCGACGGCCACGTGAACGGGCCGGAGTCGGTCAAGGCGCTGACCACGATGCGGAGCTGGGTCGAGGAAGGGCTCGTCGACCTCGTCGAGGACGACCGGGCGTTCGTGACGGGCCGCAGCGCGATCAGCTGGTGCGGGCACTGGGTGTACGGGGAGTTCGACAAGGCGTTTCCCGGTGACGTCACGATCGTTCCGCTGCCCGACTTCGGCTCGGGCACCGTCACCGGCATGGGCTCCTGGCAGTGGGGCATCCCGGCGGACGCCACCGACGGTGACGCGGCCTGGCGGTTCCTCTCGTATCTGCTCGAGCCCGCGCAGGTGCACCGGATGACCGTGGCCAACGGGGCGATTCCGGCCACGAACAGCGCCCTGAAGCTCTCCACGAAGTACGCCCGCGGCGGCGCCGAGCGCCTGTTCCTCGAGCAGTTGCGGGGCGGATTCGCCCGCCCCAGGCCACAGACCCCCGCCTATCCGACGATCACGGACGCCTTCTCCCGGGCCTTCGCGAAGATCATGCTCGACGGGGCTCCTGTCCAGTCCACCCTGGACGCGGCGGCCGAGCGGATCGACGAGGACCTGGCCGCTCACGACGGCTATCCGACGAACGGGCCGTAGACCGGACGTGCCGCCCCGCAGGGCGCGCGCCCGTGGACGGCCGCCGGGCCACCGAACCATTCGATCTCCCCGCGGAGTTCGCGGGGGATACGCCCCCTGGAATCCGCCCCTGGAATCCACCCCTGGAACCTGAGAGCCGGTCATGCTCCGCCTTCGACCACTCACCGCGCCGCGCATCCCCTTCCTCGCCCGTCTCCGCATCGGCCGGAAGCTGATGCTCCTCGTGCTGCTGCCGGTGACGTCCATGCTGGTCTTCACTCTGGTCGGCGGTGTGAGCCAGTGGCGGGAGGCACGGGCTCTGGAGGAGTTCAGCGCCGCGACCCAGGTGTCGTTCGCGACCACGGCGCTCACCGATGCGGTCGCCCGGGAGCGCATCGCGGCCGTCCAGGCCCGGCTGCGCCCCGGCTCGACCACCCTGCGGGAACGGTCCGCCACCCAGCAGGCCACCGAGGCCGTCCTCCACAACGCCCTCGACGACAGCCGCTCCTGGACCGGCCAACCCGACGTCCCCGGCCGGCTCGACGCCGCCGACCGCAAGCTGCACGCCCTGCGCATCCAGATCCGGACCGGCTCCCTCACTGCCCCGCAGCTCGCCGGCCAGTACGACACGATCGAGGACGACCTGCTCAGCACGGTCGCCACCCTCGAATCCGGCCGCCCCACCCGGGAGTCGGGCCGCGCCGCCGATGCGCACCTCGCGCTCCTGGACGCCATCGAGGCCGCCGAACGCGAACGCGCCGAACTCGCCGTCCTCTTCCACGCCCCGCCCGCCCGAGCAGTCGCCACGAACCGCTGGCCGGCCCTGGAGCGGTCCCGCCTGGACGCCTTCCGGCAGACCGCCTCCGCCGCCCTCCAGAGCGAGCTCTACGCCACGCTCTTGCAGAACCCGGGCCTGGTCGTGCGCAAGACCCGGGACACACTCGCGGATCCGGACAGCGGACGGGACTGGCCGTCGTACGACCGCTGGATGACCGCCTCGACGGCCCGGATCGACGCCCTGCGCGGCATCCAGGGACGGGCGGCGGCCGAGCTGGGACGCACCGCCGCCGCCGACCTCGACGCCGCCCAGCGGCGCGAGATACGCGACCTCGTCGTCTCCATCGGCGTCCTCGCTTCCGTCACCGCCCTCGCGCTGGCACTGCGGCGCTCGATCACCCGGCCGCTGAGCGAGGTCTCCGCGGGCGCCAGGGCGCTGTCGGAGGGCGATCTGTCGTACGACATCCGGTACGCCGGCCGGGACGAACTCGGAGACGTCGCCGACACGTTCCGCGAGTTGCGGGTGACCACAGAACAGCTCGCCGCCGAGATCCACGCCATGAACGAGGCGATCGACGACAACCGGCTCCAGCACCGGGCGGACGTCGGCGCGTTCCAGGGGACCTGGGCGCGGCTGCTGGGCGGCATGAACGGCACCATGGCGTCGTTCGCCGCGGCCCACGGACGGCGCCGACAGGCGGAGCGGGAGCTGGCGAGCATCTTCCACCTCTCGCTCGACCTGCTGTGCATCGCCGGGCTCGACGGCTTCTTCAAGCGGGTCAATCCCGCCTTCGAACGGACCCTCGGCCACACCACCGAGGCCCTCATCGGCACGCCCTTGCTGGAGTTCGTGCACCCGGACGACCGGGCACGCACGCGTGCCGCCCTCGAACGGCTCGCCGGCGGTGTGGAGCTGGCCGAGTTCGAGAACCGCCTGCTGCGGGCCGACGGCACCGAACGCTGGCTCCAGTGGAGCGCGCGCCCCGTCACCGACGAAGGCCTCATCTACGCCGCCGCCCGCGACGTCACCGAGAGCCGCCGCACGGCCCGTGAGCAGGCGGCGCTGCGCCGGGTCGCCACCCTCGTGGCCCGCGGTGTGCCGCCGCAGGAGGTGTTCTCCGAAGTCGCCGACCAGGTCGGCACGGTCCTGGGCAGCGGCTCCGTCGCCGTCCTGCGGTACGCCGCCGACGGCACCGCCACCGTCCTCGGTACCGCCCGCGGTCCCGCGGCCGAGGGCGAGGCGGTCGCGGCCGAGGTGGCGGCGACGCGGCGCCCCGCGCGCGTGGGGTGTGCCGTCGGTGCGCCGATCGTCGTCGACGGCCGTCTGTGGGGTGCCGTCGTCGCGGCCGCCGCCGGGCCGGAACCCCTGCCCCCGGGCACCGAGTCGAGGCTCGCCGACTTCACGGAACTCGCCGCAACCGCCCTCGCCAACGCCGACAGCCGGGCCCAGCTCACGGCGTCACGCGCGCGCGTGGTGGCCGCCGGGGACGCCTCCCGGCGCCGTATCGAACGCGATCTGCACGACGGGGTCCAGCAGCGCCTGGTCTCGCTCCAACTGGACCTGAGGACGGCTCAGTCGATGCTGGAGGAGCAGCCCGACGCCCTGCCCGACCAGCTCGACCACATCGCCAAGGGGCTCAACGACGCCTTCGCGGATCTGCTCCAGGTCGCCCGCGGCATCCACCCGGCGATCCTCTCCAAGGGCGGCCTCGGTCCCGCCCTGCGCGCCCTGGCCCGGCGCTCCCCGGTCCCCGTCGAGCTGGACCTCCGTCTGCCGCCGGACCGGCTCGCCGAGCAGACGGAGGTCGCCGTCTACTACGTCACCTCCGAATGCCTCACCAACGCCGCCAAGTACGCGCGCGCGAGCGTCGTACAAGTGACGGCGCGGACCTACGACGACGTCCTGGAGGTGACGATCGCCGACGACGGGACGGGCGGCGCCGAGCCCGCACGGGGTTCCGGCCTGATCGGCCTCATCGACCGTGTCGAGGCGATCGGCGGCAGGCTGGCCGTCAGCAGCCCGCCGGACCAGGGCACGACCCTGACCGTACGGTTGCCGCTGAACGGGGCCGCGCCGGATACGTGACCGCCCGGAACGTACACGAGGGGAGTCGTCCGGGACGGGGGGACCCAGGACTCTGTGACGTGCGCATACGCTCCGGGCGGCCTCTTCGGACGGTGGGCCTGCCGTCCGGCTCTAGAGGCGGTCGGTACCGCCGTTCCCGGCGAGCCGCAGACGCTTGGCTCGCACGATGTCGGGGTCTCTGGGGTCCAGGGCCCGCGCGTACAGATCGTCCGCGTCGTGGCGGGTCCGGGCCGGCCGCCGTGCTTTCTCGATCCGCGTCCGCCGCATCCGCCGCGCCCTTCGCCGTGACCCGCGGCCTCCTGCGGAGGCTGCCGGTCCGTTTGCAACCGCTGCCTAGAGCATCGCCTGCCGATGTCCCCATGTCGTCACGGCCACCCCCCAATTCCGCTTCCGGCTAGCCGTAACCCAGGCGGTCGGGCAGGCTGTTGGGGCGCAGGACATCGGCCGGGCAAGGGGAGCCGGGACCATGGACGCATCGCAGCAGCCCGCGCGGGGACGGGTCGTACTCGCCGACGACGACGTTCTGCTGCGCGAGGGTCTCGCCAGCCTCTGCGAGCGCGTCGGATACGACGTGGTGGGCCAGGCGGGTGACGCGGAACGGCTGCTGGAACTGGTTGCCGAGCTAAGACCCGACCTCGCGATCGTCGACATAAGAATGCCGCCGGACCACTCCACCGAGGGCCTGAAGGCGGCCCGCACGATCCGCGAGCGCCACCCCGGCACCGGCATCCTCGTGCTGTCCGCGTACGTCGAGGTCGAGGACGCCCTGGAGCTGCTGGCGAGCGGCCGGCAGGTCGGCTATCTCCTCAAGAGCCGGGTCACGGTGGTCGACGAGTTCATCGAGGCCCTGGAACGGATCCACCGGGGCGGCTCGGTCGTCGACCCTTCCTTGGTGCACGAACTGTTCGCCGCCCAGCGCCGCGACGACCCGCTCTCCCAGCTCAGCGCCCGTGAGCGCGAGGTGCTCGCCCTGATGGCCGAGGGCCGCTCCAACGCGGGCATCGGCCGCCGCCTGTGGGTCACCGAGGGCACCGTCGAGAAGCATGTGCGCAGCATCCTGGGCAAACTGAACCTTCAGGAGGACACCGACGCCCACCGCCGTGTCCTTGCGGTCCTGACCTTTCTCGAGACCCGATAGGCGTTGTCCACAGGCTCGTCGCTCTGTCACCCCTCGCCAGTAGGGTGTGAAACATGGCCGACCCCTCCAGCTACCGCCCCAAGCCGGGGCAGATCCCCGACTCGCCCGGGGTGTACAGGTTCCGCGACGAGCACCGCCGGGTGATCTACGTCGGAAAGGCGAAGAGCCTGCGCCAGCGCCTGGCGAACTACTTCCAGGACCTGGCGGGCCTGCACCCGCGCACCCGCACCATGGTCACCACGGCCGCGTCCGTGGAGTGGACCGTGGTGTCCACGGAGGTCGAGGCCCTGCAGCTGGAGTACTCCTGGATCAAGGAGTACGACCCCCGGTTCAACGTCAAGTACCGCGACGACAAGAGCTACCCGTACCTCGCCGTGACGATGAACGAGGAGTTCCCGCGCGTGCAGGTGATGCGCGGCCACAAGAAGAAGGGCGTGCGCTACTTCGGGCCGTACGGGCACGCGTGGGCGATCCGCGACACCGTCGACCTTCTGCTGCGCGTCTTCCCGGTGCGCACCTGCTCGGCCGGCGTCTTCAAGAACGCCACCCGCACCGGCCGCCCCTGCCTGCTCGGCTACATCGGCAAGTGCTCCGCGCCCTGCGTCGGCCGGGTCTCCGCCGAGGAGCACCGCGAACTCGCCGAGGAGTTCAGCGACTTCATGGCCGGCCGCACGGGCACGTACCTGCGCCGCCTGGAGAAGCAGATGACGGCGGCGGCCGAGGAGATGGAGTACGAGCGGGCGGCCCGCCTGCGCGACGACATCGAGGCCCTGAAGAAGGCCATGGAGAAGAGCGCGGTCGTGCTCGCCGACGCGACCGACGCCGACCTCATCGCGGTCGCCGAGGACGAGCTGGAAGCGGCCGTGCAGATCTTCCACGTCCGCGGCGGACGCGTGCGCGGCCAGCGCGGCTGGGTGACCGACAAGGTCGAGGAGATCACCACCGGCGCCCTGGTGGAACACGCCCTCCAGCAGCTCTACGGGGAGGAGACGGGCGACGCGGTCCCCAAGGAGGTCCTCGTCCCGGCGCTGCCCGACCCGGTCGAACCCGTCCAGCAGTGGCTCACCGACCGCCGCGGCTCGATCGTCTCCCTGCGCATCCCGCAGCGCGGCGACAAGAAGGCCCTCATGGAGACGGTGCAGCGCAACGCCCAGCAGGCCCTCGTCCTGCACAAGACCAAGCGCGCCTCCGACCTCACCACCCGCTCGCGCGCCCTGGAGGAGATCGCCGAGGCTCTCGACCTGGACAGCGCCCCCCTGCGCATCGAGTGCTACGACATCTCGCACCTCCAGGGAGACGACGTCGTGGCCTCCATGGTCGTCTTCGAGGACGGCCTCCAGCGCAAGAGCGAGTACCGGCGCTTCCAGATCAAGGGCTTCGAGGGCCAGGACGACGTCCGCTCCATGCACGAGGTGATCAACCGCCGCTTCAGGCGGTACCTCGCCGAGAAGGAGAAGACGGGGGAGTGGAGCGAGGAGGACGGCCTCGTCGAGGAGAACGGACGGCCCAAGCGCTTCGCCTACCCGCCGCAACTCGTCGTCGTCGACGGTGGCCGGCCGCAGGTCGCTGCCGCCCGGCGGGCCCTGGAGGAGCTGGGCATCGACGACATCGCCGTGTGCGGGCTGGCCAAGCGCCTGGAGGAGGTCTGGGTGCCGGACGAGGACGACCCCGTCGTGCTGCCCCGCACCAGCGAGGGTCTCTATCTGCTCCAGCGGGTCCGCGACGAGGCCCACCGTTTCGCGATCACCTATCAGCGCGCCAAGCGTGCCAAGCGCTTCCGGTCGAGTCCCCTGGACGATGTGCCGGGACTCGGCGAGACCCGCAAGCAGGCACTGATCAAACACTTCGGGTCCGTGAAAAAGCTGCGATCCGCGACAATTGACCAGATCTGTGAGGTTCCGGGCATAGGTCGTAAGACGGCCGAGACCATTGCCGTGGCCTTCGCCCAGGCGGCCCCGGCGGCACCCGCCGTGAACACGGCGACCGGAGAGATCATGGACGACATGGAAGACGGGGCGCCCGAGACGACGGCGGGCACCCCGGGGGAGCCCGTGTCCGCGGGCACCCCGGACGAGCGACGGGGGATGGAGAGATGAGCGAGCAGGACAAGCAACCCACAGGCCAGGAAGACCAGAGCGACGGAGAACAGGTGACTACGGGCAGCGACACCGCCGGGGCCCCCGAGACGGCCATCCCCGAGCTGGTGATCATCTCCGGCATGTCCGGGGCCGGCCGCTCGACAGCAGCCAAGTGTCTGGAAGACCTCGGCTGGTTCGTCGTCGACAACCTCCCACCCGCGCTGATCCCCACCATGGTGGAGCTCGGCGCCCGCTCCCAGGGCAACGTCGCCCGGATCGCGGTCGTCGTCGACGTCCGCGGCCGGCGCTTCTTCGACAACCTCCGCGAGTCCCTCGCCGACCTCGCGGCCAAGCACGTCACACGCCGGATCGTCTTTCTGGAGTCCTCCGACGACGCCCTGGTCCGCCGCTTCGAGTCGGTGCGCCGCCCGCACCCCCTGCAGGGCGACGGCCGCATCGTCGACGGCATCGCCGCCGAGCGTGAGCTGCTGCGTGAGCTGCGCGGCGACGCCGACCTGGTGATCGACACCTCCAGCCTCAACGTGCACGAGCTGCGCGCCAAGATGGACGCCCAGTTCGCCGGCGACGAGGAGCCCGAGCTGCGGGCCACCGTCATGTCCTTCGGCTTCAAGTACGGCCTTCCCGTCGATGCCGACCTGGTCGCGGACATGCGCTTCCTGCCCAACCCGCACTGGGTCCCGGAGCTGCGCCCGTACACCGGCACCCACGAGGAGGTCGCCGCGTACGTCTTCAACCAGCCCGGCGCCAAGGAGTTCCTCGACCGGTACGCCGAACTGCTGCGGCTGATCGCCGCCGGGTACCGCCGTGAGGGCAAGCGCTATGTGACCATCGCCATCGGCTGCACCGGCGGCAAGCACCGCTCGGTCGCCATGTCGGAGAAGCTCGCCGCGCGGCTCGCGGCCGAGGGTGTGGAGACGGTGGTCGTGCACCGGGACATGGGACGGGAATGACAGGACGTACACCGCGGCTGAGCAGGCTGCGCCGGGCCGTGCCCGAGGCCCGGGCCGGCCGGCCCGCCGAGGCCCGCGGCGGCCGTGCACGCCGCCGCGGCACACAGCCCAAGGTCGTCGCCCTCGGCGGCGGCATGGGCCTGTCCGCCTCGCTCGCCGCACTGCGCCGGATCACCGGCGACCTCACCGCCGTCGTCACGGTGGCCGACGACGGCGGTTCCAGCGGGCGCCTGCGCGATGAGCTGGGCGTGCTGCCGCCCGGCGACCTGCGCAAGGCGCTGGCCGCGCTCTGCGGCGACGACGACTGGGGCCAGACCTGGTCCCGCGTCATCCAGTACCGCTTCCAGTCCCAGGGCGACCTGCACGACCACGCGGTCGGCAATCTGCTGATCGTCGCCCTGTGGGAGCAGCTCGGCGACCATGTCCAGGCCCTGGACCTGGTCGGCAAGCTGCTGGGCGCGCACGGCCGCGTGCTGCCCATGTCCGCGGTACCGCTGGAGCTCCAGGCCCTGGTCAAGGGCCACGACCCGGACCGGCCCGAGGAGGTCGACACCGTCCGCGGCCAGGCCACCGTCGCGCTCACCCCCGGCGAGGTGCAGTCCGTGCACCTCGTACCGCACGACCCGCCCGCCGTCCCCGAGGCCGTCGAGGCGGTCCTCGACGCGGACTGGGTGGTGCTCGGCCCCGGCTCCTGGTTCTCCTCGGTCATCCCGCATCTGCTCGTGCCCGAGCTGCTGGACGCCCTCACGCAGACGAAGGCACGCCGGGTACTCTCCCTGAACCTCGCGCCGCAGCCCGGAGAAACCGAGGGCTTCTCCCCGCAGCGTCATTTGGAGGTTTTGGGACGACACGCCCCTAAACTCGCCCTGGACGTGGTGCTGGCCGACGAGGCCGCCGTGCCCGACCGCGCTGTACTCACCGAGGCCGCCAAGCGGCTCGGTGCGGCGGTCGAGCTGGCGCCGGTGGCCCGGAGGGACGGCAGCCCCAGGCATGACCCGGAGCTGCTGGCCGCCGCGTACGACCGTATTTTTCGGATGCATGGAAGGATCGGCCCATGGCGATGACGGCAGCGGTGAAGGATGAGATCTCCCGGCTCCCCGTCACCCGGACCTGCTGCAGGAAGGCGGAGGTCTCCGCCGTTCTGCGGTTCGCCGGCGGCCTCCATCTGGTGAGCGGGCGCATCGTGATCGAGGCGGAGCTGGACACCGCGATGGCGGCTCGCCGGCTTAAACGGGACATCCTGGAGATCTTCGGCCACAGCTCCGAGCTGATCGTGATGGCACCCGGCGGGCTGCGCCGCGGTTCGCGCTACGTCGTGCGGGTCGTCGCCGGCGGTGACCAGCTGGCCCGGCAGACCGGCCTGGTCGACGGCCGTGGCCGCCCGATCCGCGGCCTGCCCCCGCAGGTGGTCTCGGGGGCCACCTGCGATGCCGAAGCGGCCTGGCGCGGCGCCTTCCTGGCCCATGGCTCGCTGACCGAGCCCGGCCGCTCGTCCTCCCTGGAGGTGACCTGCCCGGGTCCCGAGGCCGCGCTCGCCCTCGTCGGCGCCGCCCGCCGTCTGTCGATCGCCGCCAAGGCCCGTGAGGTACGCGGCGTCGACCGGGTCGTCGTCCGCGACGGAGACGCCATCGGCGCCCTGCTGACCCGGCTCGGCGCCCATGAGTCGGTGCTGGCCTGGGAGGAGCGCCGGATGCGCCGCGAGGTCCGGGCCACGGCGAACCGGCTCGCCAACTTCGACGACGCCAACCTGCGCCGCTCCGCACGCGCGGCCGTCGCCGCCGGCGCCCGCGTCCAGCGCGCCCTGGAGATCCTCGCCGACGACGTGCCCGAGCATCTCGCGGCGGCAGGCCGACTGCGCATGGAGCACAAGCAGGCCTCCCTCGAGGAACTCGGCGCGCTCGCCGACCCCCCGCTGACCAAGGACGCCGTGGCGGGCCGTATCCGCCGACTGCTCGCGATGGCCGACAAGCGGGCCCAGGACCTCGGCATCCCGGGCACGGAGTCCAGCCTCACCGAGGAGATGGCCGACGCCGGCTGACCCGGACACGCATGCAACACGCCGGTGCCGACGCCCAACTGGGCGTCGGCACCGGCGTGTTGCACGGCGTTGAGGCACCCTTGACTCGATCATGAACTGTCATGAGCCTGGCATCTGTTCGCTGCTGTGGCGAGCTTTGCTAGGGGGGTTCATGAGACATAGAGCGAGAACGATCCTCGCTGTCGGCACGCTCCTGATCGGTGGAGCGAGCATCGCACCCATTGCCCAGGCACAGAGCGGTAGTTCGGCCTCCGGAGGGGACGAGGTCAAGGTCTTCCGCGCCGACGTCACCAAGAAGCAGGTACCCCTGCTGCTGGCCACCGGACAGGACGGCCACGAACTCGGCGAGCAGGTGCCCGACAAGGGCACGGCCACCGTCGAGGTCTACCTCACCGACCAACAGGCCGACAAGCTCGAGAAACAGGGCGTCGACCTCACCGAGCACACGCTCTCCGGCAAGGCGGAGGCCCGCGTCGAGGCCGCGGCCGAGGGCGTGTTCCGGCCGTACAGCTCGGACGGCGGACTGCGGCAGGAGATCCTCGCCACCGCACGGGCCAACCCGGGCCTGACCAAGGTCGTCTCCATCGGCAAGACCGTCAACGGCCAGGACATCCTGGCGCTGAAGCTCACCAAGAACGCCAAGAAGACGAAGGACGGCGCCAAGCCCGCCGTCCTCTATCTCTCCAACCAGCACGCGCGCGAGTGGATCACCCCGGAGATGACCCGGCGGCTGATGCACCACTACGTGGACAACTACGCCACCGACAAGCGCATCAAGAAGATCGTCGACTCGACCGAACTGTGGTTCGTCCTCTCCGCCAATCCGGACGGCTACGACCACACCTTCGAGAACTCCGACAACCGCCTGTGGCGCAAGAACCTGCGGGACGTCAACGGCGACGGCGTCATCAGCACCGGCGACGGCGTCGACCTCAACCGCAACTTCGCCTACAAGTGGGGTTACGACGACGAGGGTTCGTCCCCCAACCCCACCAGCCAGACCTACCGCGGCGCGGCCCCGAACTCCGAGCCCGAGACCCGGGCCCTGGACGCCTTCGAGCGGCGGATCGGATTCGAGTACGGCATCAACTACCACTCCGCCGCCGAACTCCTCCTCTACGGAGTCGGCTGGCAGGTCGCCACCCCCACCCCGGACGACGCGGTGTACGAGGCCCTCGCCGGTACGCCGGAGAACTCCGCGATCCCCGGCTACCACCCGCAGGTCTCCTCGGAGCTGTACACCACCAACGGCGAGGCCGACGGCCACGCGGCGAACGTCAACGGCATGGCGATGTTCACCCCCGAGATGTCGACCTGCGAAACCGCGTCCAGCGTCGACCCCGACGACCAATGGAACCCGGACGACTGCCAGTCGATCTTCACCTTCCCGGACGACGAGACCCTGATCCAGCAGGAGTTCGCCAAGAACATCCCGTTCGCGCTCTCCGTCGCCGAGTCCGCCGCGCACCCGGATCAGCCGTCCTCCTCGGTCGGCCTGAAGGCCGCCGACTTCACCCCGGCCCCGTTCACGACGTCGTACTCCCGCGGCGCCGACCAGGAAGTCTCCGTCGTCGCACGGAAGTCGGTGCGCGACAAGGAGCTCAACTACCGCGTCAACGGCGGCCGTACCCGGGACAGCGCTCTGCGGCCCTGGAAGGGCGGAGAGACCTACGGCGGTGAGGACAACATCCACTTCGACGAGTACCGGGCCAAGGTCCGCGACGGCGAGCCCGGCGACAAGGTCGAGGTCTGGTTCACCGGCAGGACAAGGAGTGGAAAGCCGGTCACCGGCAAGCACTTCACCTACAAGATCGCCGAACGGCCCAGGGCCGACACGCTCGTTGTCGCCGAAGAGGGCGCGGCGGCCACGCAGGCCAAGACCTACGTCGACGCGCTGAAGGCCAACGGCCGCAGGGCCATCGTCTGGGACGTCGCCAACCAGGGCGCGCCCGACGCGCTCGGCGTGCTCAGCCACTTCGACACGGTCGTCCACTACACGGGCGCCGGCGTTCCCGGCAACGCCACCCAGCTCCAGCTGCGCGCCTACCTCAACGAGGGCGGCAACCTGATCGAGGCGGGCGAGCAGGCCGGCGGCTCCGTCGACCTCGGCGGCGGCACCCTGTCGAACGACTTCAGTCAGTACTACCTGGGCGCCTACACCCGTACGTCCCTGCCGGACGCCACGTCCTTCCAGGGCTCCGGCCCGCTCCTCGGCGCCACCACACCGCTGGGCGGCGCCCCGCTGAACGCCGCCGGGTCCTACAGCGTCACCTCCGACACGCTCCCCGCGGACACCCACCCGCAGTTCGAGAGCGCGGGAGCGGGCGCCTACCCCGGCACCGTCAATCCGTACGGCCCGTACGAAGGCGCCTCCATGGCCGCCGTCACGCACAGCGACTACGCCTGGAACCGCCTCACCCGCACCATCGACCTCACCTCCGTGAGTGCGTCCGAAAAGCCAACTCTGCGGACCAGGCTGCTCTGGGACACGGAGAAGAGCTACGACCACGCCCTCCTGGAGGCGCGCACGGCCGGTGCCGACGACTGGACCACGCTCCCGGAGGCAGGCGGCGCGACCAGCACGGCAGTGCCGGCCGAGTGCGACGCCGGGTACTTCATCCAGGCACATCCCGCCCTCAAGCGGTATCTGACGCTCGCCTCAGGGACCTGCACGCCCACCGGCACGTCCGGTTCCTGGAACAGCTTCACCGGGTCGTCGTCCGGCTGGCAGGAGGTCTCCTTCGACCTCTCCGCGTACGCCGGGAAGAAGGTCGAGGTCTCCCTCGGCTACGTCACCGACCCCGGCACCGGTGGGCGCGGCGTCCTCGCCGACAACGCGTCCGTCGTGATCGGCGGCAACGCCGCGGAGGCCGAGGGCTTCGAGACGTCGCTGGGTGCCTGGAGCACCCCCGGACCGCCCGCGGGCAGCCCCGCGGTGGTCAAGGACTGGGGGCGCGCGGGCGAGCTGTTCAAGACGTACGGCGCCGTCACCACGGACGACACCGTGCTGCTGGGCTTCGGTCTGGAGCACGTCACCGCGCCCATCGGCCGTACGACCCTGATCGGCAAGGCGCTGGAGGCGCTCGAGGGGTGAACCGGCCGGTCAACGGTGACCGACTCGCCGTAGCGAAATCGAGTGATCCGTGAGTGATCACGGCTCTCGGCCAGGGCGGTCCGTACCCCTACTGGCGGGTACGGACCGCCCTGCCGTGTATGGGACATCTCGATGTCACCACCGAGGCCACAGGGAGGTAGGGTCGTAGGCGGTCGGGGACATCCCATACAGCTCGCCGGTCTCGAAACCGGCGTACCAACGAGGAGATCGGTTCGTGACGATCCGCGTAGGCATCAACGGCTTTGGCCGCATCGGTCGTAACTACTTCCGCGCGCTGCTGGAGCAGGGTGCAGACATCGAGATCGTGGCTGTCAACGACCTGGGTGACACCGCGACCACCGCTCACCTGCTGAAGTACGACACGATTCTGGGGCGCCTCAAGCAGGAGGTCACCCACACCGCCGACACGATCACCGTCGACGGCCACACGATCAAGGTGCTCTCCGAGCGCAACCCCGCCGACATCCCGTGGGGCGAGCTGGGTGTCGACATCGTCATCGAGTCGACCGGCATCTTCACCAAGAAGGACGACGCCGCGAAGCACATCGCGGGCGGTGCGAAGAAGGTCCTCATCTCGGCTCCGGCCAAGGACGAGGACATCACCATCGTGATGGGCGTCAACCAGGACAAGTACGACCCGGCGAACCACCACGTCATCTCCAACGCCTCCTGCACCACCAACTGTGTGGCGCCGATGGCCAAGGTCCTCGACGAGAACTTCGGCATCGTCAAGGGTCTGATGACGACGGTGCACGCGTACACGAACGACCAGCGCATCCTGGACTTCCCGCACAAGGACCTGCGCCGCGCCCGTGCCGCCGCGGAGAACATCATCCCGACGACCACCGGTGCCGCCAAGGCCACCGCCCTGGTCCTGCCGCAGCTGAAGGGCAAGCTGGACGGCATCGCGATGCGTGTCCCGGTCCCGACCGGCTCGGCCACCGACCTCGTCGTGGAGCTGTCCCGCGAGGTCACCAAGGACGAGGTCAACGCCGCCTTCAAGAAGGCCTCCGAGGGCGAGCTGCAGGGCTACCTGACCTACACCGAGGACGAGATCGTCTCCTCGGACATCGTCAGCGACCCGTCGTCCTGCACCTTCGACTCCTCCCTGACCATGGTCCAGGAAGGCACGTCGGTGAAGATCCTCGGCTGGTACGACAACGAGTGGGGCTACTCCAACCGCCTCGTCGACCTCACGGTCTTCGTCGGCAACCAGCTCTGATCCACCGATCAGGCACCACGATGTGAACGCAGGGCTCGGGCAGCGCAGGGACGCGCCGTCCGAGCCCTGACTCACGTACAGATCAGCACTCTTGGACCACCAGCCCTCCCAGGAGCCCTCTTCATGAAGACGATCGACGAACTCCTCGCCGAAGGCGTGGCCGGCCGGCGGGTCTTCGTCCGCGCCGACCTGAACGTCCCGCTCGACAGCGGCACCATCACCGACGACGGCCGTATCCGCGCCGTGCTGCCCACCGTGAAGGCCCTCGCGGACGCGGGCGCCAAGGTCGTCGTCGCCTCCCACCTGGGCCGCCCCAAGGGCGCCCCGGACCCCGCCTTCTCCCTCGCCACCGCCGCCTCTCGCCTGGGTGAACTCCTGGGCAGGGGCGTGGCGTTCGCGACCGACACGGTCGGCGAATCCGCCACGTCCGTGGTCGCGGGCCTCCACGACGGCGACGTCGCCGTCATCGAGAACCTGCGCTTCAACGCCGGCGAGACCGCCAAGGACGACGCCGAGCGCGGCGAGTTCGCCGACCGGCTGGCCGCCCTCGCGGACGTCTACGTCGGCGACGGCTTCGGCGCGGTCCACCGCAAGCACGCCTCCGTGTACGACCTCCCGGCGCGCCTGCCGCACTACGCCGGCTACCTCATCGCCACCGAGGTAGGTGTCCTGAAGAAGCTCACCGAGGACGTCCAGCGGCCCTACGTCGTAGCGCTCGGGGGTTCCAAGGTCTCCGACAAACTCGCCGTCATTGACCAGCTGCTCGGCAAGGCGGACCGCCTCCTCATCGGTGGCGGCATGGTGTTCACCTTCCTCAAGGCCAAGGGCTACGAGGTCGGCGCCTCCCTCCTCCAGGAGGACCAGATCCCGGTCGTCCAGGAGTACATCGAGCGTGCGGAGAAGAGCGGCGTCGAGCTGGTACTCCCCGTCGACGTGGTGACCTCCACCGAGTTCCCGGACCTGAAGACCAAGGCGCCGGCGAACCCCAACACCGTCGCCGCGGACGCCATCCCCGCCGACCAGCTGGGCCTGGACATCGGTCCGCAGACCCGCAAGCTGTACGCCTCGAAGCTCGCCGACGCCGCCACCGTCTTCTGGAACGGCCCCATGGGCGTCTTCGAGCACCCCGACTACGCGGAGGGCACCAAGGCGGTCGCCCAGGCCCTCCTCGACTCCCCGGGCTTCACGGTCGTCGGTGGTGGCGACTCCGCCGCCGCCGTCCGCATCCTGGGCTTCGACGAGACCGCATTCGGCCACATCTCGACCGGTGGCGGCGCCTCCCTCGAATACCTCGAGGGCAAGACGCTCCCCGGCCTCGCCGCACTGGAGGACTGACCCCGTATGACCACTCGTATGCCGCTGATGGCGGGCAACTGGAAGATGAACCTCAACCACCTCGAGGCCATCGCGCACGTCCAGAAGCTCGCCTTCGCCCTGGCCGACAAGGACTACGAGGCCGTCGAGGTCGCCGTCCTGCCGCCCTTCACCGACCTGCGCTCCGTGCAGACGCTGGTCGACGGCGACAAGCTCAAGATCAGGTACGGCGCCCAGGACATCTCGGCGCATGACTCCGGTGCCTACACCGGCGAGATCTCCGGCCCGATGCTGGCCAAGCTGAAGTGCACGTACGTGGCGATCGGCCACAGCGAGCGCCGGCAGTACCACGCCGAGACCGACGAGATCGTGAACGCCAAGGTCAAGGCCGCCTACAAGCACGGCCTGACCCCGATCCTGTGCGTCGGCGAGGAGCTGGAGGTGCGCGAGGCGGGCAACCACGTCACGCACACGCTCGCCCAGGTCGAGGGCGGCCTCAAGGACCTCTCCGCCGAGCAGGCCGAGTCCGTCGTCATCGCCTACGAGCCCGTCTGGGCCATCGGCACCGGCAAGGTCTGCGGCGCCGAGGACGCCCAGGAAGTCTGCGCCGCCATCCGCGGCAAGCTCGCCGAGCTGTACACCCAGGAGCTGGCCGACCAGGTCCGCATCCAGTACGGCGGCTCCGTCAAGTCGGGCAATGTCGCCGAGATCATGGCCCAGGCCGACATCGACGGCGCCCTGGTCGGCGGCGCCTCGCTGGACGCCGACGAGTTCGTCAAGATCGTGCGCTTCCGCGACCAGTGATTATCCAGTGAGTATGCGGTAGCGGCGGAACGTCGTACCCTTGCGGGGGCACAGCCCGGTGGCTGTGCCCCTGTCGTCCATCCAGATCCGAGGAAGTTGGTCCAGCCGTGGTTATGGGGTTCTCGATCGCCCTGATCGTGTTCAGCGGTCTGCTGATGCTGCTGGTGCTGATGCACAAGGGCAAGGGCGGTGGCCTCTCCGACATGTTCGGTGGCGGCATGCAGTCGTCCGTCGGAGGCTCCTCGGTCGCCGAGCGCAACCTCGACCGCATCACCTTGGTGGTCGGGCTGCTCTGGTTCGCGTGCATCGTTGTTCTCGGCCTTCTGATGAAGGTGAACAACTGATCGGCACGCACATTCCGTACGTAAGGCCCCATGTTCGGTACGCGCAGCTGAGCGCGGCCTATCATGGGGCTTGCGTCTAGGTGTGGGGGCTGTAACTCCAATCACTGGACGCGCGTTGGGCCTTACGTAGACTGAGGCGCTCGCAGCGAAGCGAAACGCCGACTCGCTTCGCGGCACCATCACGCAGGGAGTTACGACCGTGGCAAGTGGCAACGCGATCCGAGGAAGCCGGGTCGGGGCGGGGCCGATGGGCGAGGCCGAGCGGGGCGAGTCCGCGCCCCGGCTGCGCATCTCCTTCTGGTGCTCCAACGGGCACGAGACGCAGCCCAGCTTCGCCAGCGACGCGCAGGTCCCCGATACCTGGGACTGCCCGCGCTGCGGGTTCCCCGCAGGACAGGACCGGGACAACCCGCCGGACCCGCCGCGCACCGAGCCGTACAAGACGCATCTCGCGTATGTACGGGAGCGGCGCAGCGATGCGGACGGCGAGGCGATCCTCGCCGAGGCACTCGCCAAACTGCGGGGCGAAATCTAGGAGTTGAGAACCGGCCGGGTACCGAGAGGAGCCCGGCCGGAGCTGTTTGCGGGCCGCCGGGCCCCCGCTCCCGGGCCGATTGTCAGTGGTGCCCTCTACGGTTTGTGCATCGGGCGAATCGTGAGGGGGAGACGTGGCGACGGTCGTGACGGGGGACGGGTGTGCGCCGGCGTGGCGCGGGGGGTTCGGGCGGCTGTGGAGCGCCGCCGTGCTCTCCAGTTTCGGTGACGCGCTGCGTACGGCCGCACTGCCGCTGCTCGCCGCGACGCTGACCGACCGGCCGATGCTGATCGCCGCGGTGACCGCGTGCGGTTATCTGCCCTGGATCGTCTTCGGGTTGCTGGGCGGCGCCGTCGCCGACCGCGTGGACCAGCGGCGCGCGATGTGGATGGTCGAAGCGGTACGAGGGCTGCTGGTCGCTTCCTTCGCGGCTGCCGTGGCTCTCGGACACGCCTCGATCGCCCTGCTGATCGCGCTGGCCTTCGCTCTGACCACCCTCCAGACCCTCTTCGACAACGCGTCGACGGCCCTGCTCCCCGCCCTGGTGGACCGCGCGGCACTCGGCAGCGCGAACGCGCGTCTGATGACCGGACAGCGTCTCGCCGGCGGTCTGCTGGGCGCGCCGGTCGTGCCCCTGCTGATCGCGGCCGGGGCGGCGGCGCCCTTCGCGGCCGACGCGGTCACCTATCTGGTGGCGGCCGCGCTGGTCGCCACCCTGCGGACCGCCCCGCCCGAGCGGAAACCCAGACCGGCGGGCAGCACCCTGCGCCGGGAGATCGTGGAGGGGCTGCGCACCCTGTGGCGGGACCGGGCCCTGCGCGGCCTGTGCGCCGCCACCGCCCTGTGCAACATCGGCATGGGCGCCCTCATCGCCACGCTGGTGCTCCTGGTGACGGGCTGGCTGGACGCGGGCACCACGGGATACGCGGTCGCCATGACGGCGTACACGGTCGGCAGCCTGGCCGGCGGAGTGGCCGGGGGACCGTTGACCGCCCTGGTGGGGCGGGTCCGCGGGGTGCTGCTCGCCGGCACTGTGCAGATCGGCGCGCTCGTGGTGATGGGCTCGGTGCGCAGCCTCGTCGGGCTGGCCGCGGCGCTGGCCGTGTTCGGGTTCATGGGGATGGTGTGGAACGTCAACACCACGACGCTGATGCAACAGCGCAGTCCCGCCGAACTGCTGGGCCGGGTCAGTTCCGCCTTCCGCACGGTCGGGGTCGCCGGGGCACCGCTGGGCGCCCTGCTCGGCGGAGCCGTCGCCACCACCTGGGGACTGAACACCCCGCCCCTGCTCGCGGCCGCCTTCTTCGTCCTGTCCGTCACCGCGCTGATACCCGCGCTCAAGGTGAACGTACTTGTTGTTGCACCGCACGACGACACCACGACAGCTCACGTCACACGCTGATCAACTAGGTTGGGACCGGCAGCGGGGCAAGGTACGCAGGCAGGACAGGTAGGAAAGAAGGCTGAAGTCCGAGATGAACGCAGAAAGCCGTACCCGGCTCAACCAGACGCCCGAGTGGACCGCGCTGGCCAAGCACCGCGAGGAACTCGGCGAGGTGCAGCTGCGCGAGCTGTTCGCCGCCGACCCCGGCCGCGGCTCCGGCTACACGCTCCAGGTCGGCGACCTGTATGTCGACTACTCCAAGCACCTCGTCACCGACGAGACGCTGCGGCTGCTGCGTGAGCTGGCCGCCGCCACGGATGTGTTCGGCCTCCGGGACGCCATGTTCCGCGGCGAGAAGATCAACACCACCGAGAACCGCGCCGTGCTGCACACCGCGCTGCGCGCGCGGCGGGACGCGGTCATCGAGGTCGACGGGGAGAACGTGGTCCCCGGTGTGCACGCAGTCCTCGACAGGATGGCCGACTTCGCCGAGCGGGTCCGTTCCGGCGCCTGGACCGGCCACACCGGCAAGCGCATCAAGAACGTGGTCAACATCGGCATCGGCGGCTCCGACCTCGGCCCGGCGATGGCGTACGAGGTGCTGCGCAGCTTCACCGACCGCGACCTGACGGTCCGCTTCGTGTCGAACGTGGACGGGGCCGACCTGCACGAGGCCATCCGTGACCTGGATGCCGCGGAGACGCTGTTCATCATCGCCTCCAAGACGTTCACCACGATCGAGACGATCACCAACGCCACCTCGGCCCGCAACTGGCTGCTGGGTGAGCTGAAGGCCGGTCAGGAAGCCGTCGCCAAGCACTTCGTGGCGCTGTCGACCAACGCCGAGAAGGTCTCCGGCTTCGGTATCGACACGGCCAACATGTTCGAGTTCTGGGACTGGGTCGGCGGACGCTACTCGTACGACTCGGCGATCGGCCTGTCCCTGATGATCGCCATCGGGCCGGACCGGTTCCGGGAGATGCTCGACGGGTTCCGGCTCGTCGACGAGCACTTCCGGAGCGCGCCCGCCGACGCCAACGTGCCGCTGCTGCTGGGCCTGTTGGGCATCTGGTACGGCAACTTCCACGACGCCCAGTCGCATGCGGTGCTGCCCTACAGCCACTACCTGTCCAAGTTCACCGCCTACTTGCAGCAGCTGGACATGGAGTCCAACGGCAAGTACGTCGGACGGGACGGTCTTCCGGTGGAGTGGCAGACCGGGCCGGTCGTCTGGGGCACGCCCGGCACCAACGGGCAGCACGCCTACTACCAGCTGATCCACCAGGGCACGAAGATGATCCCGGCCGACTTCATCGGCTTCGCCGAGCCGGTCGCCGAGCTGAGTGACGAACTGGGGGCGCAGCACGACCTGTTGATGGCGAACTTCTTCGCCCAGACGCAGGCGCTGGCCTTCGGCAAGACGCCTCAGGAGGTGCGTGCGGAGGGTGTGCCCGAGGAGCTGGTGGCGCACAAGACGTTCCTGGGCAACCACCCGACGACCACCATCCTCGCGCGCGAGCTGACCCCGTCGGTGCTCGGCCAGCTGATCGCGCTGTATGAGCACAAGGTGTTCGTGCAGGGCGCCGTCTGGAACATCGACTCCTTCGACCAGTGGGGCGTCGAACTCGGCAAGGTCCTCGCCAAGCGCGTCGAGCCCGCACTGACCGAGGGCGCGGACGTGCCGGGCCTGGACGCGTCCAGCAAGGCGCTGGTCGCTAAGTACCGGGAGCTGCGCGGCCGGCAGTGACCGCGATGCGGGAAGCGGACGGCGCGCGGCCGTCCGCTTCCGCCGAGCCGGCTGCCGCCGCGGCCCTACGCCACGGCGCTCAGGGTGTCGGCGAGTCGGCGGCCGGCCGCGCGGGCCGCGGGCAGGGCGGCGAGAGCGGCGGCGCCCACCACGGCGGCCGCGCCGAACAGCACCAGGAGTACGGGCGACGGACCCTGAGCTATGCCGGCGCCGATGCCGCTGGATCTGCCCTGGGCGTCGATGAGCCAGTGCGCGAGGGGCAGCCCCAGCGCTGTGCCGAGGAGGACCGCGGCCAGGGCGGTGCAGGCGGTGGCCGTGACGGTGACGGCGGTGATCTGCCGCGGGGTCAGGCCGACGGCCTTGAGCGCCAGCAGATCCCGCTCACCCTCGCGGACGGAGCCGCCGATCACGGTCAGCAGTTCCACGATCCCGATCAGCGCGAGAACGCCGATCAACGCGAGCACGACTCCGCGCAGCGATGACAGCCCGTCCGCCGGATTCGGCACGGCGTGCACGTCCAGGTGCCCGCGCGCGGCGGTGGCCAGGTCGCCCGCGACCTCGCGGGGGGCTGTGCCCGGCTGGAGGCGCAGCTGGTAGAGCGTGGGGCGCAGCCCGGGGTCGTTCTCACGGAGGGTGTCGAGCGAGGTGGAGATGACCCGGCCGGCGTTGTCCGGCTCGATGCTGCGGCCCACGATGTGCAGGATCTGCGGTTGGTCGCCCACGGTCATCCGCACCCAGTCGCCGACGCGCACGTCCAGCAGATCGAGCAGCCCCTGCCCGGCCACCGCTTCGTCCCGGCCGTGCGCCGGGCGGCCCTCGGCCAGGGCGTACGGGTAGGGGTCCTGGCGGGTGCCGAGACCACGCAGGGCGATCGTGGCCGTCTGGCCCGGCACCAGGGCCGCCACCTCGACGCCCGGGTGGGCGGCGGCGATCCGCGAGTCGCGGTCGAGGAGGGCTCGGACGTCACGGTCGCCGACCTCGCCGTCGGGGCGGACGGTGAGCGCGGCGGCGAGGCCGACCTGGTCGGGCCTGCTGTGGAAGCGGTCGATGGTGGTCCAGGCGCTCATCGCCACCACGATCAGCAGCAGGGGCAGTGCGAGGCGGGCGACGGTGGCCGGTGTCCGTGGCCGGCGGGGGAATGCCTTGTGCCAGCCCAGGACCAGGGCCGGCGGCAGCCGCAGCCCGAGCGCCCCGCGCGCCAGACCCGACAGCCGGCCGGCGGCCGGCGCTGCGGTCCGCGGCACGGGCACCGGGGACACACGTCCCGCTCGCCAGGCCGCGAGCCCGGTGGTCGCGGCGATGAACAGCACGGCGCCCACCGGTATCGCGAGCAGCGCGGCGGTGTGCCCCGGCAGCCCCTGCCACACGCCGACCGCGTCACCGAGCCGGCCCGGGATCCGGCGTCCCAGCGCCTGGGTGAGCGCCGCCGCGGTCACCGCGCCGAGCAGGGCGTAGGCGACGTGCTGGAACAGGAAGACGCGGACGACCTGGCCGGGCGTGAAGCCGATCGCCTTCAGTACCGAGATGTCGCGCAGATGGCCCCGGATGCGGGTGCCGATCGCCCCGTGCACGGCGAGTCCTGCGGCGAGCAGCGCGCCGAGTCCGAACAGACCGAGCACCTGGCCCAGGAGCCGGGTGTCGCCCTGCGCTTCGGACCGGGCCTGCTGCCAGGTGGTGACCTCGCTGACCGCGCCGGCGCCGAGCACGGTGACGGCGCGCTGGACGGCGTAGTCCGTTTCGTCCGGGTCCGCCAGGCGCAGTCCGGTCACCTCGCCGTCCGGGGCGCGCACGGCGGACGGTAGCGCCCATACGAGTCCGGCGCGCTCGCCGGGGCGGTAGCGCGGCTCGGCGCTGTCGGCGATCCCGGCGACGGTCAGCGTGCGTGCGGTGCCGGGCAGGGCGAGGACGTCACCGGGCTCGGCGAGCAGGGCGCGGGCCAGGCGGCTCTCCAGCACCACGCCGTCGGGGTGTGCGCCGTCCAGCCAGCGGCCGGAGGTGAGGAGTGGGCGGCCGATGGCGGGCCGGGCGGCCGTGCCGCGCAGCTCGACGGAGGCGCGCACACCGCGGGAGGCGAGAGTGGCCGACTCGGTCGGGTAGGGGCCGGCGACGGACTCGACGCCGTCCAGCGCCGCGAGTTCGCGTGCGTCGGCGGAGGGGCCGGTGTGGATCCACACATGCGCGTCCCGCGACTGTGCGAACACGCGCTGCCAGGGGTTGGTCGCGTAGCCGAAGAGCGCCGTCGCAAGAAGCAGCGAGACGACGACTCCGGCGGTGGCGAGCACGATGAACAGTGCCTCGCCGCGGTGTGTGCGCAGATCGGAGTGCACCCAGCGCAGGGTTGCTCGCATGGGCGTCAGCCTCTCGAGCCGGGTGCGGCGGGGCGGCTGAACCGAGGGTTCCGCGGGGCCGGATGTCCGCACCTGGGTGCGCCGGGGTGGCTGTGGTGGGGCCGGGGTGTCCGCAGGGTCGGTCGTCTCGGATCGAGTGCGCTGGGGTGGCTGTGGTGGGGCCGGGGTATTCGCAGGGTCGGCCGTCCTGGCTCGTGTGTGCCTGGGCGGTCGTGGCTGTGACGGGCGATCTGCGGGGCTGGGTCTCCGGGCTCGTGTGCGTCAGAGCCGCCGTGGCTGCGTCGGGTGATCCGCAGGACCGCCTGCCCCGGCTCGTGTGCGCCTGGGCGGGTCGGCGCCAGTTTGCCGTACGCCGCTTCCTCGTACACCGAATCGTCGTACACCGCGGTCAGTCCTTCAGCTCCAGCACCCCGGACGTGCCGACTCGGCGCGACGGTGTGCCGGTCAGTTGCGCGTCGTCCGCGATCCGTCCGTCGAAGAAGCTGATGACCCGGTCCGCGGCGCTGGCCAGCCGGGCGTCGTGGGTGACCAGCACGATCGTCTGGCCGCGCTGGTGGAAGCGGGAGAGCAGCCGCATGACCTCACGGGTGCCCCGGCTGTCCAGGCTGCCCGCGGGTTCGTCCGCCAGCAGCAGCGGCGGATGGTTGACCAGGGCGCGGGCCAGCGCGACCCGCTGCTGCTCACCGCCGGACAGCTCGCCCGGCATGCTGCGCTCCTTGCCGGCCAGCCCCAGCTCGTCCAGCAGCGCCTCCCGCTCGGCCCGCGCACGCTTCGGCGGCGTCCCGGCGAGGAGCGCGGGCAGCTCGACGTTGTCCGCGACGGAGAGGTTGGAGACCAGGTTGAAGAACTGGAACACGATCCCGATGCGCCGGCGCCGTGCCACGGCCCAGCGTGCCTCGGTGTAGGAGTCCGTGCACTCGCCGTCCAGCCAGATGCTGCCGTCATCCGGCCGTTGCAGCCCTCCGAGCAGATGCAGCAGCGTCGACTTGCCGGCGCCGGACGGGCCGGTGACGGCCACGAACTCGCCCCGCGTCACACACAGATCGACCCCGCGCACGGCATGTGCCGGGGCACCCTCGCCATGGTGCGTCTTGACCAGGCCCTCGGCGCGCAGCAGAGGAGTGGGGCTCTCGCTCACTCCGGCTCCTCCAGTTCCTCCTGGCAGCGTTCCAACCAGTCGAGGTCGGCCTGCAGATGCAGCATCGCGCCCTCGATCAGCAGGTGGGCGACACGGTTGTCCCGGTCCTCGGTGGAGGCCAGCCTCGACAGGCTGCGCATGGTGTTCAGATACTGGCGCCGCTGTTTGTTGATCAGCGCGATCTGGTCGGCCAGACCGGTCTGCGGGGCGAGCACGAGCTTCATGAAGAACTCGTCCCGCACCCGGGGCTCGTCCGCCGTCTCCTCGTACCAGGCGTGCAGCGCCTCGCGCCCGGCATCGGTGAGGTGGTAGATCTTCTTGTTCGGCCGGCTCGACTGCTCGACCTCTTCGCCCTCGATCAGTCCCGTCTTCTCGAGGCGGCCGAGGGTGACGTAGATCTGGCCGATGTTCGGCTGAGGGTACGCGGAGCCCAGCAGTTGCTCAAGGTCCTGCTTGAGCTCGTAGCCGTGGGCCGGACCGCGCGCGAGGAGTGCCAGGAGCGGCAGGCGCACTCGTCCCTCTCCTCCTCGCGTCCTTGTAATGTGCTGCAGACCCTAGTATCGCCCATACCTAACAGGTATACATGGCCTCTGACTCCGGGCGAAGAGGCCCGGTGCCGGTGCACAGGGAGGAACCTATGCGGTGGATACACGCCGCCGGTAGGGGCCTTCTCGTCCTCGTCGTGATCTTGACGGGGTATGTGGCCTCGGGTGCGCGGGCCGACGAGCCGGCCGCGGGCGACCGGGGGCCCCTGACCCTCGCCACCGCCGGAGACCTCACCGGATACCTCGGCCCTCTGCTGGCGGGATGGAACCGCACCCATCCCGACGAGAAGGTGACGCTCGTCGAGCTGCCGGACTCGGCCGACGAGACCCGAGCACAGATGATCACCGACCTGCGCGGCGGCGACCGCGGCCGCTTCGACGTCCTCAACATCGACGTCGCCTGGACCTCCGAGTTCGCGGCGGCCGGCTGGATCCGCCCGCTGGAACCCGACCGCTTCCCGCTCGGCTCCTTCCTGCCCCCGGTCGTCGACACGGCGACCTACGACGGGCGGCTGTACGCCGTCCCGTACGTCACCAACGCGGGGCTGCTGCTCTATCGCAAGGACGTCCTCGCGAGGGAGGGCCTGCCGCCGCCGCGCACCTGGACCGAGCTGGAACGGGTCGCGAAGACCGTCGCCCCGAAGTACGGACTCGACGGCTACGCCGGCCAGTTCCTGCCGTACGAGGGCCTGACCGTCAACGCGGCCGAGGCCGTGTACTCGGCCGGGGGCACGATCCTGGGCGACGAGGGCGAACGCGTCACCGTGAACTCGAACGCGGCCCGCGAGGGCATCGGGTTCCTCGCTCGCGGGGTGCGCGAGGGCTGGATTCCGCGGCGGGCGTTGACCTACAAGGAAGAGGAGTCCAAGCAGGCCTTCCTCGACGGCCGTCTGCTGTTCCTGCGCAACTGGCCCTACGCCTACGCCGCCGCGTCCGCCGCGGGATCCCCGCTGGCCGGGAAGGTCGGGGCCGTGCCCCTGCCCGGTCCCGACGGGCCGGGCGCTAGCGTGCTCGGCGGCTCCAACCTGGCCGTCAGCACCCATGCGCGGCACCCCGACACGGCCGCGCGCCTGCTCGCGTACCTCACCAGCGAGCCCGTCCAGCGCCAGGTCCTCACGAACGGGGCGCTGCCGCCGGTGCGTGCGCATCTCTACGACGATCCGGCGCTCGTCCGGCGCTTTCCCTATCTGCCGATCCTGCGCGAGAGCGTGCTCACGGCCGCGCCGCGCCCCAAGAGCCCGCGCTACGACCAGGTCAGCCTGGCGGTGCAGGCGGCCGTGCAGGACGCGATGACCGGGCGTGAGACGCCCGGGGGCGCGGTGCGGCGGATGGCGCGCGAGCTGGCGGCCATCTCCAGCCGCTAGCTACCTGTTAGGTAACGGCACCGTCTCACCTGACGGCTAGATGCCCCCATGTGTCCTTATTTGGTGAGCCAACTCGCCAGTATCCTTTGTTTCTTTCATTGACACCTCTGCGATACACCTACCTAACATGCATGCATGTTGAGTAAGTACCGCCGCTGGTGGCGTGACGCGGTGATCTACCAGGTGTACGTCCGCAGCTTCCTGGACAGCACCGGTGACGGCATCGGCGATCTCGCGGGCGTCCGGGCCGGACTGCCGTATCTGAAGAAGCTCGGCGTCGACGGGATCTGGCTGAGCCCCTTCTACCCGTCGCCCCAGCACGACCACGGCTACGACGTCGCCGACTACTGCGATGTCGACCCGCTCTTCGGCGACCTTGCCGAGTTCGACCTGCTGATGGCGACGGCCCGGCGGCTCGGCATCAAGGTGCTGCTCGACATCGTCCCCAACCACTGCTCCAGCGAGCACCCGTGGTTCCGTGAGGCACTCGCCGCCGGACCCGGCAGCGCGGCCCGCGCCCGCTTCCACTTCGCCGACGGCCGTGGACCCGAGGGCGCCGAACCGCCCAACAACTGGCACTCCATGTTCGGCGGCCCGGCCTGGACCCGCGTCACCGAGGCGGACGGGCGGCCCGGCCAGTGGTACCTGCACATGTTCGCGCCCGAGCAGCCCGACTGGAACTGGCGCAACCGCGAGACCGGCGCGGAGTTCGACCGGATCCTGCGCTTCTGGCTGGACCGGGGCATCGACGGCTTCCGCATCGACGTGGCGGCCGGTCTCTTCAAGCACCCGGAGCTGCCCGACTCGGACGACCCGGAGGCCGACGCCCGTACCCGCGACTCGGTCAACCCGCTCGCCTGGAACCAGCCCGAGGTGCACGACGTGTGGCGGCACTGGCGGGCCGTGTGCGAGGAATACGCCGCCCGCGACGGCCGCGAACGGCTGCTGGTCGGCGAGGTGTCCGTCCCGACGGCCCGTGAGCACGCCGAGTACGTCCGCTCCGACGAACTCCACCAGGCCTTCTTCTTCGACCTGCTCAGCGCCCCGTGGGAGGCCGGCGCCTTCCGCAAGGTCATCTCCGAGGCGATGCAGGACATAGCCGGCACGGGTTCGACGGTCACCTGGGTCCTCAACAACCACGACCAGGTCCGCACCGTCACCCGCTACGGCGAACCGGCCACCGAAGGCAGCGGACCAGGGCCTGCGTCGGAAGTGGCGCCTGCCGCGCGACGCCTGGCACGCACTCTCGCCGCACCGGGCGAAAGCCCAAGTACGTCCAGTACGAGGGCTTCCGCCCGGCACGCCGAGAGTACGCACCAGACGCCGCCCGGCCCGCCCTTCGGGCGGACGACGCCACTTCCGACGCAGGCCCTGGGCGCCGCCCGCGCCCGCGCCGCCGCGCTGCTGATGCTGGCGCTGCCCGGAGCCGCGTACATCTACCAGGGCGAGGAGCTGGGCCTGCCGGAGGTCGTCGACCTGCCCGACGACGTGCTCACCGACCCGATCTTCCGCCGGACCGGCAGCCGGGCCCGGATCCGTGACGGCTGCCGGGTGCCGCTGCCCTGGTCGGGGCAGGCGTCGCCGTTCGGCTTCACCTCCGGGGTGGAGGGCGCCAAGCCGTGGCTGCCGCAGCCGGAGTGGTTCGCCGAGCACGCCACCGACCGGGCCCTCGCCGACACCCGCTCCTTCTGGCACCTGTACCGCGAGGGCCTCCAACTGCGCTCGTCCCTGCCCCAGTTGGGCGAGGGAACGCTGCGCTGGCTGGACACCCCGCCGGGCGTCCTCGCCTTTGCCCGCGGCGACGACCTGGTCTGCGCCGTCAACTTCACCACCGCGCCCGTGCCCGCGCCGGTCTCCGGCACCCCGCTGCTGTCCAGCGGGCCCTGCCCGGCGGCCGGGGTGCTGCCTGGCTCGACCACCGCCTGGTGGATCAGTGACCTCCCGGCACTTCCCCATCTCCTCCCCACCCTCTGACCCACCCTCTGAAGGGACATCAACGATGATGCGACGACGTACCACCCTGCTCACCGGCTGCATCGGCCTCGTACTGGCGCTCGGCGCCACCGCCTGTGGCGGCGGCCCGGTCACGGCGGGCGGCGGCGACAAGGCGCTCAGCGGCCAGACGGTCACCGTGGCCGGTGTCTGGTCCGGCAGTGAGCAGGAGAACTTCCAGAAGGTGCTCGACGCCTTCGGCGAGAAGACCGGCGCGAAGACCCAGTTCGTGTCCACCGGGGACAACGTCTCCACCGTCGTCGGCAGCAAGATCGAGGGCGGCAACGCCCCCGACGTCGTGATGGTCCCGCAGGTCGGCGTGCTCCAGCAGTTCGCGAAGGAAGGCTGGCTCAAGCAGCTGTCCAAGACGACCCAGAAGTCCGTCGGCGCCAACTACGCCGATGTCTGGAAGACGTACGGCAGCGTCGACGGCACGCTGTACGGCCTGTATTTCAAGGCCGCCCACAAGTCGACCGTCTGGTACAGCCCCGACGCCCTCGCCCAGGCCGGCGTCGAGCCGCCGAAGACGTACGACGAGATGCTGAAGGCCGGGCAGACCGTCTCCGATTCCGGTCTTGCCGCGTTCTCGGTCGCCGGGCAGGACGGCTGGACGCTCACCGACTGGTTCGAGAACGTCTACCTGTCCCAGGCCGGACCCGAGAAGTACGACGCCCTGGCCGCCCACGAGCTGAAGTGGACCGACCCGACGGTGGTCGAGGCGCTCACCACGCTCGGCACGCTGTTCAAGGACAAGCAGCTGGTCGCGGGCGGGCAGAAGGGAGCCCTCAACACCGACTTCCCGGGCTCGGTGGAGAAGGTGTTCGGGCCGAAGCCCGAGGCCGGCATGGTCTACGAGGGCGACTTCGTGGCCGGGGTGGCCAAGGACCAGTTCGGCAAGCGCATCGGCGAGGACGCGAACTTCTTCCCGTTCCCGGCCGTCGAGGGCGGCACCGCACCGGTGGTCAGCGGCGGTGACGCGGCCGTCGTCCTCAAGGACGGCAAGAACGCCGAGGCCGGCATGAAGCTCCTGGAATACCTCGCGACCCCCGAAGCGGCGGCGGTGTGGGCCGACGCGGGCGGCTTCCTCTCCCCGAACAAGGGGCTCGACCTCGCCTCCTACGGCGACGCCGTCACCCGGGCCACTGCCAAGTCCCTGGTCGGCGCGGGCGACTCGGTCCGCTTCGACATGTCCGACCAGGCACCGGCGGCGTTCGGCGGCACCAAGGGCGCCGGCGAGTGGAAGATCCTGCAGGACTTCCTGCGTGACCCCTCGGACCCGAAGGCGACCGCGGCCGAGCTGGAGAAGGCGGCGGCCAAGGCGTACGGGAACTGACCGCCATGACCGCGACCCTCGTGAAAGAGACGAGCCCTCCTCTTGCCGCCGGTGCCGGACGTGTCCGGCGCTCGCGGCGGCGGGGGCGGATCGTCGCCCTGCTGTTCGTCTTCCCCGCGCTGCTCCTGCTCGGCGCCCTCGTCGTCTACCCGGTGCTGTTCTCCGTCGGCCGCAGCTTCTTCGACGCGTCCGGGACACAGTTCGTCGGCGGCGACAACTACACCGAGATGTTCCGCGACCCGGCGACCCTCAAGGCCGTACGCAACACCGCGATCTGGGTCGTCGTGGCGCCGACGCTGCTGACCGGGCTGGGGCTGATCCTGGCCGTCCTGGTGGAGAAGGTCCGCTGGGCGACGGCGTTCAAACTGCTGCTGTTCATGCCGATGGCGGTGTCCTTCCTCGCCGCCGGCATCATCTTCCGGCTCGCCTACGACGAGGATCCCGACAAGGGCGTGCTGAACGCCGCGGTCGTCGGCGTCCACGACGCCTTCCAGGGCACGTCGTCGTATCCGACGGCCCGGGCGCGCGACGGCCAGGGGATGGCCAAGGAAGCGAGCGGGGCGTACCGGACGACCGCGGGCGTCTCGTCCGGAGACACGGTGGCGCTCGGCCTGGTCGGCGTGCTGCCCGGCGATGTGCCGGACGGCGCCGAGCCCGCGTACGCGGCGGCCGGGCAGAAGGCCGCCACCGGTGAGCTGCGCGGAGTCGTGTACCTGGACTTCACGCCCGGCGGGGGAGGGGAACAGGGGCGCGTCGACCGGCGGGAGAGCGGGCTGCCGGAGATGACGGTCGAGGCGCTGCGCGACGGGAAGACGGTCGGTACGACGACCACCGCGTCCGACGGCTCCTTCCGCTTCGAGGGGCTGCGCGAGGGCTCGTACACCGTGAAGCTGCCCGCCTCGAACTTCGCCCCGCCCTACGACGGCGTCTCCTGGCTCGGGCCCGCGCTCGTGACGCCCGCGATCATCGGGGCGTACCTGTGGATCTGGACCGGCTTCGCGATGGTGCTGATCGGCGCGGGGCTGTCGACGCTGCCCCGGGACTCGCTGGAAGCGGCCCGGATGGACGGCGCGAACGAGTGGCAGATCTTCCGGAAGATCACCGTGCCGCTGCTCGCACCGGTGCTGACGGTGGTGTTCGTGACCCTGGTGATCAACGTGATGAAGGTCTTCGACCTCGTCTACATCATCGCGCCCGGACCGGTGCAGGAGGACGCGACCGTCCTGGCGACGCAGATGTGGCTGGTGTCCTTCGGCGGGGGCAACGACCAGGGACTCGGCAGTGCGCTCGGCGTCCTGCTCCTGCTTCTGGTGATCCCCGCGATGGTCTTCAACGTCCGCCGTTTCCGAAGGAGTCAGCGATGAACGCCGTCCGACGGGGCCTGGGCAACAGCCTGGTCCAGGCCCTCCTCGTGGTGCTGGGCCTGATCTGGCTCACCCCGCTGGCCGGGCTGTTCCTGTCCTCGCTGCGGTCCGCCGAGGACACGGCGACGGGCGGCTGGTGGACGGTGTTCACCAGCCCCGGCCAGCTGTCCTTCGACAACTACTCCGCCCTGCTGGAGAACGCCGGCATCACGCAGGCCTTCTGGAACACCGTGCTGATCTCGGTCCCGACCACGGCACTGGTCGTCGTCATCGCGGCACTCGCCGGATACGCCTTCGCCTGGCTGGACTTCCCCGGCCGCGAGCCGCTCTTCCTGCTGGTGGTCGCGCTGTTGGTGGTGCCGGTGCAGATCGGCCTGCTGCCGGTGGCCAAACTCTTCGGCCAGCTGGGCCTGTTCGGCACGATCCCGGGCGTCGTGCTCTTCCACGTGGCCTACGGGCTGCCGTTCGCCGTGTTCCTGCTGCGCAACTACTTCGCCGAGATACCGAAGGAGATGCTGGAGGCGGCTCGGATGGACGGCGGCAGCGAGTGGCGCATCTTCCTCCGCCTCGTCCTGCCGGTCGGCCGCCCGGCCGTCGCCAGCCTGGCCATCTTCCAGTTCCTCTGGGTCTGGAACGACATGCTGGTCGCCCTGCTCTTCGCGGACAGCGCCTCCCAGCCGCTCACGGTGGAACTCCAGTCCCAGATACGGCAGTTCGGCAGCAACATCGACGTACTGGCACCGGGCGCCTTTGTCTCCCTGATCGTGCCGGTCGTGGTGTTCTTCGCGTTCCAGCGGCACTTCGTGCAGGGGGTGATGGCGGGGTCGGTCAAGTAACTTTGTGCGATTCCCGTTCGGGTGCCCTAGTCTCTCGCTGACTCAGGGGAGGCAAGGGGTGGGGAAGAGACGTGCGGCCACCGCCGTGGCGGCGACCGTGATGGTGCTGGGGATGTCGCTCACGGGGTGCGGTCGACAGGCGCCCTACGGCAGCCTCGACGAGGTGCCGGAGAAGCTGGCCGCAGACGGTACGACCGTCGTGGTCGGGGATCCGTCAGCCGTCGTGACGGTCCATCTGTACGAGGATCCGCGCTGCCCGGTGTGCGAGGAGTTCGAAACCACCGGCGGCGGCCCGGAGTTGCGGAAGGCCACCCTGGCGCGGGATGCGGCGACCGAGTACACCCTCGCGTCCTTCCTCGACGACCGGGTCGGCGGCAGCGGATCGAAGAAGGCGGTCAACGCGTTGCGGGCCGCCTTGGAGGAGGGCAAGTTCGCCGAGTATCACGAGGTGCTCTACACCCATCAGCCCGAAGAGGCCGTCGACGGCTTCACCGACGCCTATCTGCTCGAACTGGCCGACCAAGTCGACGGATTGCGCGGCCCGGCCTTCGATTCCGCCGTCAAGACCATGAAGTACCGCGCCTTCGTGACCGCCTCCGAGAAGGCCTACGAGCGCGCGGGAGGCAAGAAGGAGCCCGAGGGTCCGGGCACGCCCACCGCCGTCGTCAACGACGTGCGCATTCCGGTGGATTACAACGGGCTGCTCTTCGACGCGTCGGCCTTCACCGGACTCCTGGAGCTGATCGGCGAAAGACCCGAGGAGTGGCAGGACTACGCGTTCTGATCCGAGAGGACAGCGTCCTCCGAGCGACGCCGGGCCCCGCCATCATGGCGGGGCCCGGCGTCAACTTCCTTGAGCGGTACGGCCGTTACGGCGAAGCCGGCGGATACAGCGACCGGGGCAACTGGGACGCCGCCGCGGCGTCCAGCAGCCACAGGGTGCGCTGCCTGCCGTACGCACCCGCCGCCGGGGCCTGGACCTCGCCCGCGCCGGACAGGGCGATCGCCGCGGCGTTCGCCTTGTCCTCGCCGGCCGCCAGCAGCCACACCTCGCGGGCCGCGCGGATCGCGGGGAGCGTGAGGGTGACCCGGGTGGGCGGGGGCTTGGGGGCGCCGTGGACGCCGACCACCGTGCGCTCGGTCTCGCGTACGGCGGGCAGTTCCGGGAACAGGGAGGCCACGTGGGTGTCCGGGCCGACGCCCAGCATCAGGACGTCGAACGTGGGCACGGCGCCGTGGTTCTCCGGGCCCGCGGCACGGGCCAGCTCCTCGGCATAGGCGGCGGCCGCCGCCTCCGCGTCGGCGCCGTGCGGACCGTCCGAGGCGGGCATCGCGTGCACCCGCTTCGGATCGAGCGGAACCGCGTCCAGCAGGGCCTCGCGGGCCTGCGTGACATTGCGCTCGGGATCGCCCTCGGGCAGGAACCGCTCGTCGCCCCACCACAGGTCGAGCCGGCCCCAGTCGACGGCGTCCCGGGCGGGAGCGGCGGACAGCGCGGCGAGCAGGCCGTTGCCGTTGCGGCCACCGGTGAGTACCACCGACGCGGAGCCGCGCGAGGCCTGGGCGTCCACGATCTTCGTGATCAGCCGGGCCGCGGCGGCCTGCGCCATCAGTTCCTTGTCGCGGTGCACGACGAGTTGCGGAGTGCTCACTTCGCCGCCGCCTTCCTCACCGGTGCCTCCGCCGTCGCGTCTTTCGCGGGAGCCTTGGCAGCCGACTCGACGGGAGTGCGGACCGCTTCTCCTTTGGCCGGAGCTTCTCCTTTGGCCGGCGACTCCTCGGCCCGTGACTCTTCGGTCGGTGACTCCTCGGCCTTGGCCACCGCGGCCTGGGCCAGGGCGACGGCCTGCTCCGCCTTGGCCACCGCGGCCTCGGCGCCCCGAACCGCCGACGTGGGCGTCGAGTTCAGCCGCTCCACCCCGAACCGCAGCGCCGACGCATACGTGTCGTCCGGGTCGAGCCGCCGCAGCTCCTCCGCGATCAGCTCGGCCGTCTCACGCCGCTTCAGCGCCACCGCGCGGTCCGGCTGTCCCTCGATGGACAGGGTCGCCAGCGAGCCGTCCGCCCGGTCCAGGACGATCGGGCCGCAGTTGGTGTCCATGCGGACGGCCGTCAGACCGGGGCCCGACGAGAGCGACCGCTTCACCGGGACGTCCAGCCGGTCCGCGAGCCACATCGCCAGCAGCTCACAGCTCGGGTTGAACTCCTCGCCCTCCACCTCGACGGCTTTCACTTCGCAGACGACCTGGTCCAGGGCGGCGGCCAGCATCGAGCGCCAGGGCGTGATGCGGGTCCACGACAGGTCCGTGTCGCCGGGGGCGTAGGTGTCGGCGCGGGCGCTGAGTTCCCGTACGGGCTGCTCGGCGGCGTAGGTGTCGGTGACCCGGCGCTGCGCCAGGGCGCCCAGCGGGTCGTGGGCCGGGTCGAGCGGTGCGTTGACCGGCCACCACACCACCACCGGCGCGTCCGGCAGCAGCAGCGGCAGGACGACGGACTGGGCGTGGCCCACCACCTCGCCGTACAGCCGCAGCACCACCGTCTCGCCGGTACCGGCGTCCGCGCCCACCCGCACTTCGGCGTCCAGCCGCGAGGCCGTACGGTCGCGCGGGGAGCGGGAGACGCGCTTGATGACGACCAGCGTGCGCGAAGGGTGCTCGTGCGACGCGTCGTTGGCGGCCTTCAGGGCGTCGTAGGCGTTCTCCTCGTCGGTGACGATGACCAGGGTGAGGACCATGCCGACGGCGGGCGTGCCGATGTCGCGGCGCCCCTGGACGAGCGCCTTGTTGATCTTGCTGGCCGTAGTGTCCGTGAGGTCTATCTTCATGGCCGGCGCCAGCTCCGTCCGTCTCGTTCGAGCATGTCGTCCGCCTCGACGGGGCCCCACGTCCCGGACTGGTACTGCGCGGGCCTGCCGTTGCGGTCCCAGTACTCCTCGATCGGGTCGAGGATCTCCCAGGACAGCTCGACCTCCTCGGTGCGCGGGAAGAGGTTGGAATCGCCGAGCAGGACGTCCAGGATCAGCCGCTCGTACGCCTCCGGGCTCGACTCCGTGAACGACTCGCCGTACGCGAAGTCCATGGAGACGTCCCGGATCTCCATGGAGGTGCCGGGCACCTTGGAGCCGAAGCGGACGGTGACGCCCTCGTCGGGCTGGACGCGGATGACGATCGCGTTCTTGCCGAGCTCCTCCGTCGCCGTGTGGTCGAAGGGGGAGTGGGGCGCGCGCTGGAAGACGACCGCGATCTCGGTGACGCGGCGGCCGAGCCGCTTGCCGGTGCGCAGATAGAAGGGGACGCCCGCCCAGCGGCGGTTGTCGATCTCCAGCTTGATCGCGGCGTAGGTGTCGGTCTTGGACTGGGGGTCGATGCCCTCCTCCTGGAGGTACCCGACCGCCTTCTCGCCGCCCTGCCAGCCCGCCGCGTACTGCCCGCGGACGGTGTCCCGGCCCAGGTCCTTCGGCAGCCGCACCGCGCCGAGCACCTTGGTCTTCTCGGCGGCCAGCGCGTCCGCGTCGAAGGAGGCGGGCTCCTCCATGGCCGTCAGCGCCATCAGCTGGAGGAGGTGGTTCTGGATGACGTCACGGGCGGCGCCGATGCCGTCGTAGTAACCCGCACGGCCGCCGATGCCGATGTCCTCGGCCATCGTGATCTGGACGTGGTCCACGAAGGACCGGTTCCAGATCGGCTCGAACATCGTGTTGGCGAAGCGCAGCGCCAGGATGTTCTGGACGGTCTCCTTGCCCAGGTAGTGGTCGATACGGAAGACCTGGTCCGGGGCGAAGACCTCCTCGACGGTCGAGTTGAGTTCCTCGGCCGACTTCAGGTCGTGGCCGAACGGCTTCTCGATGACCGCGCGCCGCCAGGAACCGCTCGTCTGGTCGGCGAGGCCGTGCTTCTTCAGCTGCTGGATGACCACCGGGAAGGAGCGCGGCGGCACCGACAGATAGAAGGCGAAGTTGCCGCCCGTGCCCTGGGCCTTGTCCAGCTCCTCGATGGTGCCGCGCAGCCGCTCGAACGCGTCGTCGTCGTCGAAGGTGCCCTGGACGAAGCGCATCCCCTGGATGAGCTGCTGCCAGACCTCCTCACGGAACGGCGTACGGGCGTGCTCCTTGACGGCGTCGTGGACCTCCTGCGCGAAGTCCTCGTTCTGCCACTCGCGGCGCGCGAAGCCGACCAGGGAGAAACCGGGCGGAAGCAGACCCCGGTTGGCGAGGTCGTACACCGCGGGCATCAGCTTCTTCCGGGACAAATCGCCCGTGACACCGAAGATGACCAGGCCCGACGGCCCCGCGATACGCGGGAGCCGTCGGTCGGCGGGGTCACGAAGCGGATTCGCTCCGGAACCGGAGACAGGGGTCAAGGTGTCAGCCCTCCGAAGGGGCGAGGCGCTCCAGGACCGCCTCGGTCGACTTGAGCAGGTCGTTCCAGGACGCCTCGAACTTGTCGACGCCCTCGTCCTCCAGCACCTGGACCACGTCGTCGTACGCAATCCCGAGCGCCTCGACCGCGTCGAGGTCGGCGCGGGCCTGCTCGTAGGTCCCGGCGATGGTGTTGCCGGTGATCTCGCCGTGCTCCTCGGTGGCCTGAAGCGTGGCCTCCGGCATGGTGTTCACCGTGTTCGGGGCGACCAGGTCGTCGACGTACAGGGTCGGCTTGTACGCCGGGTCCTTCACGCCGGTCGAGGCCCACAGCGGACGCTGCTTGTTGGCGCCCGCGTTCTCCAGCGCGCTCCAGCGGTCCGTGGAGAAGACCTCCTCGTACGCCTGGTAGGCGAGACGCGCGTTGGCGACGGCGGACTTGCCGCGCAGCGCCTTGGCCTCGTCGGTGCCGAGCGCGTCGAGCCGCTTGTCGATCTCGGTGTCCACGCGGGACACGAAGAAGGAGGCCACCGAGTGGATCAGGGAGAGGTCCAGGCCCTTGGCCTTGGCCTTCTCCAGGCCCGACTGGTAGGCGTCCATGACCTCGCGGTAGCGCTCCAGCGAGAAGATCAGCGTGACGTTGACGCTGATGCCGTTGCCGATCACCTCGGTGATCGCCGGCAGGCCGGCCTTGGTCGCCGGGATCTTGATCAGCGTGTTCGGACGGTCCACCAGCCAGGCCAGCTGCTTGGCCTCGGCGATCGTCGCCTTGGTGTTGTGCGCCAGCCGCGGGTCGACCTCGATCGAGACGCGGCCGTCCTGGCCGCCGGTGGCGTCGAAGACCGGGCGCAGGATGTCGGTGGCGTCGCGGACGTCCGCCGTGGTGATCATGCGGACGGCCTCTTCGACGGTGACCTTGCGGGCGGCGAGGTCCTCGAGCTGCTGCTCGTAGCCGTCGCCGCTGCTGATCGCCTTCTGGAAGATGGTCGGGTTGGTGGTGACGCCCACGACGTGCTGCTCGTCGATCAGTTCGGCGAGGTTGCCGGACGTGATCCGCTTGCGCGACAGGTCGTCCAGCCAGATCGCGACGCCTTCATCGGAGAGGCGCTTCAGTGCGTCTGTCATGGAAAATGCATCTCCTACGTGTCGTATGTGAGCGTCAGCGCTGGGCTGCGGCGATCGATTCCCGCGCTACGGCGGCGACGTTCTCGGCAGTGAACCCGAACTCGCGGAAAAGGACCTTGCCGTCCGCCGAAGCACCGAAGTGCTCCAGGGAAACGATGCGACCGGCGTCCCCCACGTACTTGTGCCAGGTGAGTCCGATCCCGGCCTCGACCGCCACACGCGCCTTCACGGAAGGCGGCAGGACGCTGTCCCGGTACCCCTGGTCCTGCTCCTCGAACCACTCCACGGACGGCATGGACACGACTCGCGTCGGCACCCCGTCCGCCTCCAGCTGCTCGCGCGCTCCGACGGCGACGTGCACCTCGGAACCGGTCGCGATCAGGATGACCTCCGGCGTGCCCGTGGACGCCTCGAACATCACGTAACCACCGCGCGCGGCATCCTCGTTGTGCTCGTACGTCGGCACGCCCTGCCGGGTCAGCGCGAGACCGTGCGGGGCACCCTTGCCGAAGACCTTGGTGTAGCGCTTGAGGATCTCGCGCCAGGCGATGGCGGTCTCGTTGGCGTCGGCCGGCCGCACGACATTCAGGCCCGGAATCGCACGCAGTGAGGCGAGGTGCTCGACCGGCTGGTGTGTGGGGCCGTCCTCGCCGAGCCCGATGGAGTCGTGCGTCCATACGTACGTCACCGGCAGGTGCATCAGCGCCGACAGACGGACGGCGTTGCGCATGTAGTCGGAGAAGACGAGGAACGTGCCGCCGTAGATACGGGTGTTGCCGTGCAGCGCGATGCCGTTCATCTCCGCGGCCATGGAGTGCTCGCGGATGCCGAAGTGGATGGTCCGGCCGTACGGGTCGGCCTCCGGGAGCGGGTTGTCCGCCGGGAGGAACGACGACGTCTTGTCGATCGTCGTGTTGTTGGAGCCGGCCAGGTCGGCCGAGCCGCCCCACAGCTCGGGGATGACCGCGCCGAGCGCCTGCAGGA
The DNA here is from genome assembly GCF_036014015.1 of Streptomyces sp. NBC_00457. Classification (NCBI taxonomy): domain Bacteria; kingdom Bacillati; phylum Actinomycetota; class Actinomycetes; order Kitasatosporales; family Streptomycetaceae; genus Streptomyces; species Streptomyces sp. NBC_00457. The sequence continues at coordinate 8,157,066 of NZ_CP107905.1, forward strand.
TCTTGCCGGACGCGGCACGCGTGGCGACGCCCTTGCCCGCCTCGAAGACCGGGATCTTCTCTTCCCAGCCGGTGGGCAGCTCGCCCTTGCTGATGCGGTCGAACTCGGCGGCGCGCTCCGGGTTGTTGTTGCGCCACTCCTGGAACGACTTCTCCCACTCCGCCTTGGCCTGCCGGCCGCGCTCGCCCAGTGCGCGGGTGTGGCCCAGGACCTCGTCCGAGACCTCGAAGGACTGCTCCGGGTCGAAGCCGAGGACGCGCTTGGTGGCGGCCACCTCGTCGTCGCCGAGCGCCGAGCCGTGCGCGGCCTCGGTGTTCTGCGCGTTCGGGGCGGGCCACGCGATGATCGAGCGCATCGCGATGAAGGACGGCTTGTCCGTCACCTGCTTCGCGGCCTCGATGGCGTTGTAGATGGCGTGCGGGTCGAGGTCGCCGTCCGGCTTCGGGGCGACGCGCTGCACATGCCAGCCGTACGCCTCGTACCGCTTGACGGTGTCCTCGGAGACAGCGGTCTCGGTGTCGCCCTCGATCGAGATGTGGTTGTCGTCCCACAGCAGGATCAGGTTGCCGAGCTTCTGGTGGCCGGCCATGGAGGAGGCCTCGGCGGAGATGCCCTCCTGGAGGCAGCCGTCACCGGCGACGCAGTAGACGAAGTGGTCGAAGGGGGAGGTGCCCTCGGCGGCCTCCGGGTCGAACAGACCGCGCTCGTAGCGGGCGGCCATCGCCATGCCCACCGCGTTGGCGACACCCTGGCCGAGCGGGCCGGTGGTGGTCTCCACGCCGGTGGTGTGGCCGTACTCCGGGTGGCCCGGGGTCTTCGAACCCCACGTCCTGAAGGCCTTCAGATCGTCCAGCTCCAGGCCGAAGCCGGCCAGGTACAGCTGGGTGTAGAGGGTCAGGGACGAGTGCCCGGCGGACAGCACGAAGCGGTCGCGTCCGGTCCAGTCGGCGTCCGCCGGGTCGTGCCGCATCACCTTCTGGAAGAGGGTGTAGGCGGCGGGCGCCAGGCTCATCGCCGTACCGGGATGGCCGTTGCCGACCTTCTGTACGGCATCGGCGGCCAGGACGCGGGCGGTGTCGACGGCCCGCTGGTCCAGCTCGGTCCACTCGAGGTCTGTGGTGGTCGGCTTGGTGCTCACCCTGGGTCAGGGCTCCTCTCCACATGTCACGCATGTCGGAACGTCACGCATGTCGCCATGCCGGTGCATGTCATGCACGTCGATTGCCGGTGCTCTGCACGCCCCGGCCGTTGTCGAGCCTACCCCCGCCAGTACGCGCGGTTTTTCGAGTCATTCCAGACTGCCGGGGCTGCCCCGGATCCGCCTCCCGACCGGTCCGTTTCGTGTTCGGCATCTGAATACGGAGCCGCTCGGAAGAGTGCTCAATCGACTGTCCCGGGCCTCGTCCACGGGCGCCGCTCAACACGACCCCACCCCCGCGAATGTCCGGGTCTGGGCAACGTCTACAGTGGCGTGGTACGCGCGAGCCTTTACCGGGACTTCACGGTTCAGGCTTGCTGGGATGTCTCTGTCAGGGGTGTGCGTGACGGCCGTTGAATCCCGTCCTGCGGGGGTTATCGGGGCGAGCCAGAGCCCGAGCCGGCGGCCGGTAGGGGCCCGGATCAAGGCGTTCGTGGCGCTGACCAAGCCGCGGATCATCGAGCTGCTGCTGATCACCACCGTTCCGGTGATGTTCCTCGCCGAGCAGGGCGTTCCGGACATGAAGCTGGTCCTGCTCACCTGCGTCGGCGGCTATCTCTCCGCCGGAGGCGCCAACGCGCTGAACATGTACATCGACCGCGACATCGACGCGCTCATGGACCGCACCTCGCAGCGCCCCCTCGTCACCGGCATGGTCAGCCCGCGCGAGTGCCTGGCCTTCGGCATCACCCTGGCCATCGTCTCGACGCTGCTGTTCGGCCTGGCCGTCAACTGGCTCTCCGCCTGGCTGTCGCTGGGCGCACTCCTCTTCTACGTCGTCGTCTACACGATGATCCTCAAGCGCCGTACCTCGCAGAACATCGTGTGGGGCGGCATCGCGGGCTGCCTGCCGGTCCTCATCGGCTGGTCGGCCGTCACCAACTCCATGTCGTGGGCGCCGATCATCCTCTTCCTCGTCATGTTCTTCTGGACGCCGCCGCACTACTGGCCGCTGTCCATGAAGGTGAAAGAGGACTACGCGCGCGTGGGCGTGCCGATGCTGCCGGTCGTCGCCAGCAACAAGGTGGTCGCCAGGCAGATCGTCCTCTACAGCTGGGTGATGGTCGCGGTGTCCCTGCTGCTGACCCCGCTCGGCTACACGGGCTGGTTCTACACGCTGGTCGCGCTGCTGGCGGGCGGCTTCTGGCTCTGGGAGGCGCACGGTCTTCAAAGCCGCGCCAAGGCCGAGGTGACGGGCGCGAAGCTCAAGGAGATGCGGCTGTTCCACTGGTCGATCACCTATGTGTCGATCCTCTTCGTCGCGGTCGCGGTGGACCCCTTCCTGCGCTGACGTACGCATCACACGCCCCTGGTCTCGCCAGCTGATCTACCCGTGAGTAGCATCCTGACCATGGCAGACACGCAGCAGGTTGACGCGAAGGCCGAGCGCAAGGTGGCCCGGCTCGCCCAGCAGATCAGCACCTTCTCCAAGGCCCACGGCGGCGCCGAGGGGCAGATCGCCTACATCGGCGAACGCGGCGCCCGCATCATCCTCGTCGGCGCGGACGGCGGCTGGGGCGACCTGGTGGCCCCCTCGTACGAGATCGCCCAGAAGGCGGTGGAGAAGTCCGGGATCACGGTCCACGAGGACTTCGACGGGGAGTTCGCCGCGAAGGTGACGACGGGGACGTACGAGTGGAAGCGGATGGCGGGCATTCAGCTCGGCGGGTCCCGAGGCTGACATCAGTCGGTCGTTCGCCCGGGGTGTGTACGAGCAACACCTGAACGCGGGCTCACCCGTTAGGACCGTAGAACGACACGGTCCAGCAACGGGGAGCCAGGATGATCGAGATGCCGTCCCTCGTGGACCAATACTGCCATGGCGTACTGCGGACCGAGCTGGGCCTCGGCACCTTCGAGGCGCAGCTGTCCCGTACCGAGGGCCCGCCCGCGCCCGGTACCACCCTCTTCGACACCCAGACCGGGTTCGCCGTACGGCGTTGGTGCCCCCCGCTGCTCGGCCTGGAACCGCACTGTCCGCCCGCCCGCTATCTCGCCCGGCGCCGTGAACTCGGCGTACTGGAATCGGGCCGCAGGCTGCTGCGCGGCAGCGGCATCACGACGTATCTGATCGACACGGGGCTGCCCGGCGACCTCACAGGACCCGACGAGGTAGCATCCGCCGCCTCCGCCGAGGCGCGCGAGATCGTACGGCTGGAGCTGCTCGCCGAACAGGTCGCCGACACGTCCGGCACGGTGGAGTCGTTCCTCGCCAACCTCGCCGAATCGGTGCACGGAGCGGCCGGGAGTGCCGTCGCCTTCACGTCCGTGGCAGGGGTGCGGCACGGGCTGGCGCTGGCGCCCGAGCCGCCGGGGCCCGGGGAGGTGCGCGGCGCGGCGGGGCGCTGGCTGGCGGGGCGGCGGGTCGGCGGGGAGCTGAGCGACCCGGTGCTGCTGCGGCACCTGCTGTGGATCGCGGTGGCGTCGGGGCTGCCCCTTCAGCTGCACGCCGGGCTCGGCGAACCGGGCTTACGCATCGACCGCACCGACCCCGTCCTGCTCACCGACTTCGTACGGGCCACCGCGGGCCTGGGCACGGACCTCGTCCTGCTGCACAGCTACCCCTACCACCGGCACGCCGCCCACCTCGCCGGCGTCTTCCCGCACGTCTACGCCGACTCCGGCGCCGCCCTGGCCCGCACCGGCGCCCGCGCCGCGACCGTCCTCGCCGAGATCCTCGAACTGGCCCCCTTCGGCAAGATCGTCTTCTCCAGCGGGGCCCAGGGGCTGCCGGAGCTGCACGTCGTGGGGGCGCGGCTGTTCCGCGAGGCGCTCGGGCGGGTGCTCGGCGGCTGGGTGGCCGAGGGGGCATGGTCGCTGGCGGACGCGCAGCGGGTGGCCGCGCTGATCGCGGCCGGGAACGCGCGGCGGGTGTACGGGCTGGAGTGAGCGGACGGACGAGGTGAGCGTCAGGCCCTGGTGAGGGCCGCCTCGGCCGCCGGGCCCGGCACATCCACGACACCCTCGGGCCGCTCCCGCAGCGCCAGCAGCACCCTCAGCGTCCCGATCCACACCAGGCACGAGCCGAACATATGGGCGCCGACCAGGATCTCGGGGAGGTCCGTGAAGTACTGGACGTAGCCGATGACGCCTTGGGCGAGCAGGATCAGGAACAGTTCGCGGGTGCGGGCCAGCGGGCCCTTGGGGGCGTCGACCGCCTTGAGCACGAACCACAGGGCGAAGACCAGCGTCACCACGATCCAGGCCAGCACGGCGTGCAGCTTGCTGACGTCCTCCCAGCCCATGCCCATCGGCAGGTCCATGCGCGGCACGTCGCTGGAGTCGCCCGCGTGCGGACCCGTGCCGGTGACCACCGTGCCGACCGCGATCAACAGCACGGTGACTCCCACCAGGACCCACACCAGCTGCCGCACCACCTTGCCGACCAGCGGACGCGGCACCCCGTCACCCTCGCGCGTGCGCTGCCACATCACGGTGGCGACCGCGATCAGGGCGGAGGTCAGCAGGAAGTGCGCGGCGACCGTATACGGGTTGAGGCCGACCAGCACCACGATGCCGCCGAGCACCGCGTTGCCCATCACGACCCAGAACTGCGCCCAGCCCAGCCGGGTCAGGCGGCGCCGGGACGGCTTCTCGGAACGCGCGGCGATGATCGCCCAACCGACGGCCGCGCACAGCGCATACGTCAGCATGCGGTTGCCGAACTCGATGACGCCGTGCAGCCCCATCTCGCTGGTGGTGGTCAGCGAGTCGGCGGTGCACTTGGGCCAGGTCGGACAGCCGAGGCCCGAGCCGGTCAGCCGTACCGCCCCGCCGGTCACCACGATGACCACCGACATGACGAGCGCGGCGAGAGCCGCCCGCTGAACCGTCCGGGGATGCGGGGTCCAGCGTGCGGCGATGAAGGCGAGCGGGTTGCGCACGGCGGCTACGGCGTCGGCGCGGGTCACGTTTGGCACGGGACCCATCGTAGGGGGCCGCTTGTGCACGCGTTCACGAGGGTCCACCGGGCGCCTATTCCCAGCGGAAGAACTTCCCCGCCGCTCCCAGCCCCACGACTGCCCACACCGCCAGAATCCCCAGGTCACCCCAGGGCATCCCGGCCCCGTGCTGCAGCACGTCCCGCAGTCCGTCCGACAGTGCGGAGATGGGCAGCAGCCCGAGCACGTCCTGGGCGCCGGACGGGAACTTGTCCAGCGGGACGATGACCCCGCCTCCCACGAGCAGCAGCAGGAACACGAGATTCGCCGCGGCCAGCGTCGCCTCCGCCTTCAGCGTGCCCGCCATCAGTAGTCCCAGCCCCGAGAAGGCGGCCGTGCCGAGGAGCAGGAGGAGGAGTACGGCGAGGGGGTTGCCGTGCGGGGACCAGCCGAGGGCGAAGGCGATCGCCGTCAGCAGGGCGATCTGCAGGACCTCGGTGACCAGCACCGACGCCGTCTTCGCCGTCATCAGGCCCCAGCGGGGGAGCGGGGAGGCGGCGAGGCGCTTCAGGACGCCGTACCGCCGCTCGAAGCCCGTCGCGATCGCCTGCCCCGTGAACGCCGTCGACATCACCGCCAGCGCGAGGACGCCGGGGGCGAGGAAGTCGACGGTCTCGCCCGCGCCGGTGTCGACGATGTCCACCGTGCTGAACAGGACCAGCAGCAGCGTCGGGATGACGACCGTCAGCAGCAGCTGCTCACCGTTGCGCAGCAGCATCTTGGTCTCCAGCACCGCCTGCGCCGCGATCATGCGGGGGAGCGGGGCGGCACCGGGCTTCGGCGCGTACGCACCCACGGTCGTCGTCATGAACGCAGCTCCTTGCCGGTCATCTCCAGGCTGTGTCTTCCCGGGGTGCGCAGTATCCAATTGCGGCTGCGCCGCGGGCCGGACCCCCGGCAGACCCGCTCGCCGGCCGGAATCATGAGCGCAACTCCTTACCCGTGAGCTCCAGGAACACGTCCTCGAGCGTGTGCCGTTCCACCGATATCCGGTCCGGCATCACGCCGTGCTGGGCGCACCAGGACGTGACCGTCGCGAGGAGTTGGGGGTTCACCTTGCCGGCGACCCGGTAGGAGCCCGGGGTCAGCTCGGCGGCGGTGCAGTCGACGGGCAGGGCCTTGAGCAGGGAGCCCACGTCCAGACCGGGGCGGCCGGTGAACCGCAGGGTGTTCTCGGCGCCGCCGCGGCACAGCTCCTCGGGCGTGCCCTGGGCGATGACCCGGCCCGCGTCCACGATCACGACGTCATCGGCCAGCTGCTCGGCCTCGTCCATGTAGTGGGTGGTGAGGATGACCGAGACGCCGTCCGTACGCAGATCGCGCACCAGGTCCCAGGTCGCCCGGCGGGCCTGCGGGTCGAGCCCCGCCGTCGGCTCGTCCAGGAACACCAGTTCAGGGCGGCCCACGACCGCCATCGCCAGTGCCAGGCGCTGCTGCTGCCCGCCGGACAGCCGGCGGTACGTCGTCCGTCCGCAGCTGCCGAGCCCGAGCCGCTCGATCAGCCCGTCCACGTCCAGGGGGTGCGCGTGCAGCTTCGCCACATGCCGCAGCATCTCGTCGGCCCGCGCACCGGAGTACACACCGCCGGACTGCAGCATCACGCCGATACGGGGGCGCAACGCGGCCGACTGCCGCACCGGGTCGAGGCCCAGGACCCGCACCGTGCCGGAATCCGGTTTCCGGTACCCCTCGCAGGTCTCGACGGTCGTCGTCTTGCCCGCGCCATTGGGTCCGAGCACGGCGGTCACACCCGCATCGGCCACCAGGTCGAGGCCGTCCACCGCGGTCTTCGTGCCGTACCGCTTCACCAGGGCCTGGACTTGGACCACGGGCTCACTTCGCATGGGTCCAGAGTCTAGGTACGCGCTCGCCGTCTCAGACGGGCGGGTTCAGGATCCCCTCCTCGCGGGGGCGGTGTATCGCCAGCCACCGCTCCGCGTAGGCGACGGCGTCCGCCACCGGGAACAGCCGTACGTCGGCGGCGCCCACCGTCCCGCGTACGACGGGCCGGTCCCGTTCGAAGTCGTGCCCCAGCTCGTCGAAGCGCTCCGAGGTGATCGACACCTCGGTCACCACCTCCCATCCGGCCGGTCCGGGGCGGCCCACCTGAACCAGCGGTGCGGGTATCCGGTACTCGGCCAGATGGAAGCTCGTGCACGCGTCGTAGCCGGCGCCGAGCAGCAGCACGCGCGCGTGCAGCGCCTCCAGCCTCGCCAGCGGGCTGCGCTCACCGAGCCGGCAGTCGGTGGCGTGCCCGCCGATCACCTCGCCCGCGCGCGGGCCGACCGCGGCGAACGACGTCTGCGGGTGGTCGCTGCGCACGGCGCCGGGCCACGTCCGTACGGTCTCCGGGACGACGCCGACCCCGCGCGTGGGCGTGACGAGGGGGTCGTAGGCGGGCATCGTGGCCCGGATCGTCCCCCACCACTCCTCGGGCACCGGCGGGTTGCTCCACACCGCCGGATCGGACAGGTCGCCGGACTGGGCGGGAACCACGAGGGTGCCGTCGGGGCCGAGCGCGTCGAGCAGTCCCCGGACGACCGCGACGGCGCCTCCGCAGACCCAGCCGAGGGAGCTGAGCGAGGAGTGCACGAGGAGGATTTCGCCGGGTTCGACACCCAGTTGGCGCAGCCCCTCGGTGAGGGTGGTCCGCGTGACAAGTGGGCCGGTCGGAGGGGGTGTGGGCATGGTTGGGGAGTGTGCTGGAAGGGCCACGGATGCGCCACCGAATTGATCGATCAAAGATCGTTCCCGCAGGTCAGATTAGGTATGCCTAAGTGACGCAGGGCACCGTCCACGGAGCAGGACGCCGCTTGCCCGGTCCTGAGGAATTACGCAACAATGGCGTTGTGAAAAACGTCGGCGAGGCTCGGGAGACCCCCACGGGTACCCCCCAGGAGGAACTCGCGACCGGTGAGCGGTCCACCCGCAACCGGGTCGCGCGGTCCATCCTGGACCACGGGCCCTCGACCGTCACCGAGCTGGCCGGCCGGCTGGGCCTCACCCCGGCCGCCGTACGACGGCATCTGGACGCGCTGGTCGCGGACGACGTCGTGGAGGCGCGCGAGCAGCGGGTGTACGGCGCGCGGACGCGCGGTCGGCCCGCCAAGGTGTTCGCCCTGACGGACTGCGGACGCGACGCCTTCGACCAGTCGTACGACAAACTCGCGGCGGACGCCCTGCGCTACATCCAGGAGCGCTTCGGCGGCGACGAGGCGGTCGTGGCCTTCGCGCGCGCCAGGATCGCCGAGCAGGCCGCCGTGTACCGCAAGGCGATCGAGGCCGCGGCCCCCGAGGAGCGGACCGAAGCCCTGGCCAAGGCCCTGAGCGCGGACGGGTACGCTGCTACGGCGCGCAGCGCACCGGTCGGCGAGCAGCTCTGCCAGCACCACTGCCCGGTGGTCCATGTCGCGGAGAAGTTCCCGCAGCTGTGCGAGGTCGAGACGGAGATCTTCTCGCAGCTCCTCGGGACGCATGTCCAGCGGCTCGCAACCATCGCCCACGGTGACGGCGTCTGTACGACATTCATCCCAAAGATTTCCAAGAACACCCATAACGCATCTGCAAGCACGGCCGGGAGGAACCCCGCATGACTCTGCCCACGGAGACTGCTCACCCCGAGCTCGAGGGCCTGGGCAAGTACGAATACGGCTGGGCCGACTCCGACACGGCCGGCGCCTCTGCCAAGCGCGGCATCAACGAGGACGTCGTCCGCGACATCTCGGCGAAGAAGAGCGAGCCGGAGTGGATGACCAAGCTCCGCCTCAAGGGTCTGCGCCTCTTCGACAAGAAGCCCATGCCGAACTGGGGCTCCGACCTCTCGGGCATCGACTTCGACAACATCAAGTACTTCGTGCGCTCCACGGAGAAGCAGGCGGAGTCCTGGGAGGACCTGCCCGAGGACATCAAGAACACGTACGACAAGCTCGGCATCCCGGAGGCGGAGAAGCAGCGCCTCGTGGCCGGTGTCGCCGCGCAGTACGAGTCGGAGGTCGTCTACCACCAGATCCGCGAGGACCTGGAGGAGCAGGGCGTCATCTTCCTGGACACCGACACCGCGCTGAAGGAGCACCCGGAGCTCTTCAAGGAGTACTTCGGGACCGTCATCCCGGTCGGTGACAACAAGTTCGCCTCGCTGAACACCGCCGTGTGGTCGGGCGGCTCCTTCATCTACGTGCCGAAGGGCGTGCACGTGGAGATCCCGCTCCAGGCCTACTTCCGCATCAACACGGAGAACATGGGCCAGTTCGAGCGGACCCTGATCATCGTCGACGAGGGTGCCTATGTGCACTACGTCGAGGGCTGCACGGCGCCGATCTACAAGTCGGACTCGCTGCACAGCGCCGTGGTCGAGATCATCGTCAAGAAGAACGCCCGCTGCCGCTACACGACCATCCAGAACTGGTCGAACAACGTCTACAACCTGGTCACCAAGCGCGCCGTCGCCTACGAGGGCGCGACCATGGAGTGGATCGACGGCAACATCGGCTCCAAGGTGACGATGAAGTACCCCGCCGTCTACCTGATGGGCGAGCACGCCAAGGGCGAGACCCTGTCCATCGCCTTCGCCGGCGAGGGCCAGCACCAGGACGCCGGCTCCAAGATGGTCCACATGGCGCCGAACACGTCGTCCAACATCGTGTCGAAGTCCGTGGCCCGCGGTGGCGGCCGTACCTCCTACCGTGGTCTGGTGGAGATCGGCGAGGGCGCCCACGGCTCGAAGTCGAACGTGCTGTGTGACGCACTGCTCGTCGACACGATCTCCCGCTCCGACACGTACCCGTATGTCGACGTCCGTGAGGACGACGTCTCCATGGGCCACGAGGCGACCGTCTCCAAGGTCTCCGAGGACCAGCTCTTCTACCTGATGAGCCGCGGTCTGAGCGAGTTCGAGGCGATGGCGATGATCGTGCGCGGCTTCGTCGAGCCGATCGCGAAGGAGCTGCCCATGGAGTACGCCCTCGAGCTCAACCGGCTGATCGAGCTGCAGATGGAAGGCGCGGTCGGTTAAGACCCGCCGCCCGAAGCAGTCGCCAGATTTCTTGACGTAGGAAGAGAGCAGACCGACAGCCATGGCTGAGGCTCAGAACATCCCGGTGGGGTCCACCACCGCCGGCCAGATCGCGGTGGCCGCCGAGTCGACCGTCGCCACGCGCATGAGCGCCCCGCCCTCCTTCGACGTGGCGGACTTCCCGGTCCCGCACGGCCGCGAGGAGGAATGGCGGTTCACCCCGCTGGAGCGCCTGCGCGGGCTGCACGACGGCACCGCAGTCGCCACCGGTGACGGCGTGAAGGTCGACATCGACGCCCCCGAGGGCGTCATCGTCGAGACCGTCGGCCGTGACGACGCCCGGATCGGCAAGGCCGGCACCCCGGTGGACCGCGTCGCCGCCCAGGCGTACTCGGCGTTCGAGAAGGCCGGCGTGGTCACCGTCCCCAAGGAGACGGTGCTCACCGAGCCCATCCGTATCGCCGTACACGGCCAGGGCGGGATCGCCTACGGCCACCAGGTCATCGAGCTGGGCGCCTTCGCCGAGGCTGTCGTCGTCATCGACCACACCGGTGACGCGGTGCTCGCAGCCAACGTCGACTACGTCCTGGGCGACGGCGCCAAGCTGACCGTCGTCTCGGTCCAGGATTGGGACGACAAGGCCGTGCACGTCGGCCAGCACAACGCGCTGATCGGCCGCGACGCCACCTTCAAGTCGTTCGTGGTCACCTTCGGCGGCGATCTCGTACGTCTGCACCCGCGCGTCGCCTACGCCGGCACCGGTGGCGAGGCCGAGCTCTTCGGCCTGTACTTCACCGACGCCGGCCAGCACCAGGAGCACCGTCTCCTGGTCGACCACAACACCCCGCACTGCAAGTCCAACGTCGCCTACAAGGGCGCGCTCCAGGGCGACGACGCGCACGCAGTGTGGATCGGTGACGTGCTGATCGAGGCCAAGGCCGAGGGCACGGACACGTACGAGATGAACCGCAACCTCGTCCTGACGGACGGCGCCCGGGTCGACTCCGTGCCGAACCTGGAGATCGAGACCGGCGAGATCGTCGGCGCGGGTCACGCCTCGGCGACCGGCCGCTTCGACGACGAGCAGCTCTTCTACCTGATGGCCCGCGGCATCCCGGCCGACGAGGCCCGCCGCCTAGTGGTCCGCGGCTTCTTCGCCGAACTGGTCCAGCAGATCGGCGTCGACGACATCGAAGAGCGCCTTCTCGTGAAGATCGACGAGGAGCTGGAGGCGTCCGTCTGATGACGTTCGTACGCGCCTGTGGGCTGAGCGAGCTGGAGGAGGACACCCCGAAGAGGGTGGAACTCGACGGCACGCCGGTCTCGGTCGTGCAGACCGAGGGCGAGGTGTTCGCGATCCACGACATCTGCTCCCACGCGAACGTGTCGCTCTCCGAGGGCGAGGTGGAGGACTGCCAGATCGAGTGCTGGCTGCACGGCTCCAGCTTCGACCTCCGCACCGGCAAACCGTCCGGCCTTCCCGCGACGCGCCCCGTCCCCGTATATCCCGTAAAGATCGAAGGGGACGATGTGCTCGTCTCCCTTTCCCAGGAGTCCTGAGGCACCCATGGCAACGCTTGAAATCCGAGACCTGCACGTCACCGTCGAGGCCGACAACGCCACGAAGGAGATCCTCAAGGGCGTCGACCTCACCGTGAAGCAGGGCGAGACGCACGCCATCATGGGCCCGAACGGCTCCGGCAAGTCGACCCTCGCCTACTCGCTCGCGGGTCACCCCAAGTACACGATCACCGAGGGCACCGTCACCCTCGACGGCGAGGACGTCCTGGAGATGTCCGTCGACGAGCGCGCCCGCGCGGGCCTGTTCCTGGCGATGCAGTACCCGGTCGAGGTCCCCGGCGTCTCGGTCTCCAACTTCCTGCGCACCTCCGCCACCGCGATCCGCGGCGAGGCCCCCAAACTGCGTACCTGGGTGAAGGAGGTCAGGGAGGCCATGGAGCGCCTCAACATGGACCCCGCCTTCGCCGAGCGCAACGTGAACGAGGGCTTCTCCGGCGGTGAGAAGAAGCGCCACGAGATCCTTCAGCTGGAGCTGCTCAGGCCGAAGGTCGCGATCCTCGACGAGACCGACTCCGGCCTGGACGTCGACGCCCTGCGCGTCGTCTCCGAGGGCGTCAACCGCGTCCGTGAGACCGGCGAGGTCGGCACCCTGCTGATCACGCACTACACGCGCATCCTGCGCTACATCAAGCCCGACTACGTTCACGTCTTCTCGGCCGGCCGCATCGCGGAGTCCGGCGGCGCGGAGCTCGCCGACAAGCTGGAGAACGAGGGCTACGAGGCTTACGCGAAGGGTGGCGCATCCGCGTGACACAGCTGCCGGGCCTCCTCGACACCGAGGCGCTCCGCAAGGACTTCCCCATCCTGGACCGCACGGTCCACGACGGTCAGAAGCTCGTGTACCTGGACAACGCGGCGACCTCGCAGAAGCCGCGCCAGGTGCTGGACGCCCTGAGCGAGTACTACGAGCGCTACAACGCCAACGTCCACCGTGGCGTGCACGTCCTCGCCGAGGAGGCCACGGCGCTGTACGAGGGCGCGCGCGACAAGGTCGCGGAGTTCATCAACGCGCCCAGCCGCGACGAGGTGATCTTCACCAAGAACGCCTCCGAGTCGCTCAACCTCGTGGCCAACATGCTCGGCTGGGCCGACGACCCCTACCGGGTGGACCACGAGACCGAGATCGTCATCACGGAGATGGAGCACCACTCCAACATCGTCCCGTGGCAGCTGCTGTCGCAGCGCACGGGCGCGAAGCTGAAGTGGTTCGGCCTGACCGACGACGGCCGCCTCGACCTCTCCAACATCGACGAGATCATCACGGAGAAGACGAAGATCGTCTCCTTCGTGCTGGTGTCGAACATCCTCGGGACGGTCAACCCGGTCGAGACAATCATCCGCCGCGCACAGGAGGTCGGTGCTCTCGTCTGCATCGACGCCTCCCAGGCGGCGCCCCACATGCCGCTGGACGTGCAGGCCCTCCAGGCCGACTTCGTCGCCTTCACCGGCCACAAGATGTGCGGCCCGACCGGCATAGGCGTGCTGTGGGGCCGTCAGGAGCTGCTCGAGGATCTCCCCCCGTTCCTCGGCGGCGGCGAGATGATCGAGACGGTGTCGATGCACTCGTCGACCTACGCTCCCGCCCCGCACAAGTTCGAGGCGGGCACGCCTCCGATCGCGCAGGCGGTCGGCCTGGGCGCGGCGATCGACTATCTGTCCGCGATCGGCATGGACAAGATCCTCGCCCATGAGCACGCGCTCACCGAGTACGCGGTCAAGCGCCTTGCGGGCGTCCCTGACCTGCGCATCATCGGCCCGACGACGGCCGAGGACCGGGGCGCCGCGATCTCCTTCACGCTCGGCGACATCCACCCGCACGACGTGGGCCAGGTCCTCGACGAGCAGGGCATCGCGGTCCGGGTCGGCCACCACTGCGCACGGCCGGTCTGCCTGAGGTACGGAATTCCTGCGACCACGCGAGCGTCGTTCTATCTGTACTCCACGCCGGCCGAGATCGACTCTCTGGTGGACGGCCTGGAGCACGTACGGAACTTCTTCGGCTGAGGGGCGTGCTGAGACGGTGAAACTGGATTCCATGTACCAGGAAGTCATCCTGGACCACTACAAGAACCCGCACGGGCGTGGTCTGAGGGATGGCGACGCCGAGGTGCACCATGTGAACCCGACGTGCGGCGACGAGATCACCCTGCGTGTGAAGTACGACGGCTCGACGATCGAGGACGTCTCGTACGAGGGCCAGGGCTGTTCCATCAGCCAGGCCTCGGCGTCCGTGCTGAACGAACTGCTGGTCGGCAAGGACCTCTCCGACGCGCAGAAGATCCAGGAGACCTTCCTGGAGCTGATGCAGTCCAAGGGGAAGATCGAGCCCGACGACGCCATGGAGGAGGTACTGGAGGACGCGGTCGCGTTCGCCGGTGTCTCCAAGTACCCGGCCCGGGTGAAGTGCGCGCTGCTGAGCTGGATGGCGTGGAAGGACGCGACGGCCCAGGCGCTGGGTTCCGACGCCGCTGAAAGGAAGACGGCATGAGCGACACGGTTGAGATGAAGCCGGCCTCGGAGGAAGAAGTCCGCGAGGCGCTGTACGACGTCGTCGACCCCGAGTTGGGCATCGACGTCGTCAACCTCGGCCTGATCTATGGCATTCACATCGACGACGCGAACATCGCGACGATCGACATGACCCTGACCTCCGCGGCCTGCCCGCTGACGGACGTCATCGAGGACCAGGCCAAGTCCGCCACGGACGGCCTCGTCAACGAACTCCGCATCAACTGGGTCTGGATGCCGCCGTGGGGCCCGGACAAGATCACGGACGACGGACGCGAGCAGCTGCGGGCGTTGGGGTTCAACGTCTGAGATTGACGTCTGAGTAGCCGACCCTTCGTCTTGAGGCCCCTGGAGCGAATCCGGGGGCCTCAGTCATGCGCCGTCCCTGTTCGAGCCTCAGTCCTTGAGGCCTGCCACCACCTGGAACGCCGAGTCCCGGCGGTACAGGTCGCTGTGGTCGTACGACTCCAGGCGGACGACGAAGTTCCGGTGGCGGAGGAAGCGGCCGGGGTAGTTCACGGACTCCAGCATGACCGCGCCGGAGGAGGACGCGGGGCGGGCGCAGAAGGTGGCGTCCTGTTCGAAGAGGCGGGAGCCGTCGTCGCGTTCGGAGCGCAGGACGAAGTTGCGGTGGCGCAGGTAGCCGCCGTCGGCGGTGGCGAAGGAGTAACAGGACGACTTCGCAAGGCCGTCGACCACCTTGAAGGTGGCGTCCTCGGCGGCCGAGGCGGAGGTGATCGGGTCGACGGTCACGTAGTCGTCGGTGGCGTGCCAGTAGCGGTCGGGGTAGTTGACCGCGCGGACCGACTTCCAGCGGGAGACGGGGGCCGGTGAACTCTCCTCCGGTGCCGTCGGCTTGGACGGCTCGGCGGAGGGCGTGGGCGTGGAGCTGTGCCGGGGCGGCGCCTTCGTCGTGGGGTCGGGGGAGGACAGGCCGCCCTTGCCCTTGGGGGGAGCCGTCGTACTCGGTGAGGGTGAGCCGAAGGAGATCAGGCCGGGCAGGGTGGCGTTGACGGGGGTCTGCGGAGTGCCTGACGCTTCGTCAACTTCCCTGTCCGTCATGACGATCGCCGTGACACACGCGGCGACGGTGGCCACCGCGAGGGTGCCGGCCAGCCAGAGCCGTCGCGTTCCCGGTATCCGGGAGGTGTCAGGGGCCCAGCCTTTCTCCCAGGGTTGGTTCCGCGGAGGGCGTGGCGTGGTGTCTGGCATGCACTGTCCTTCAGCGGCGCCCATGAACGACAGGGCAGGCCGCGGCTGCGAAGACCCGGTATGTGAACGGTGAAACAGTAGTGGACCAAGGGGGCCGGGAGCAGCCCTTTTGGAGAGAGCGGTTTCCGCATCCGGGGTCAGCGCAGCCCCACCGGTTATGTACGCTCGTACACATGGGATACCTGACCCTCATCGGCGCCATCGCGGCCGAGGTGGCGGCGACGACCGCCATGAAGTACAGCGACGGCTTCAGCAAGCTCTGGCCGTCCCTTCTGACGTTCCTCGGCTATGTCGTCTCCTTCACCCTGCTCGCCCAGACCCTCAAGACCGTCGGCATAGGCACGGCCTACGCGATCTGGGCCGGCGTGGGCACCGCGACGATCGCCGTCCTCGGGCTCTGGCTGTTCGACGAGGCGCTGACCTTCACGAAGGTCGCCGGAATCCTGCTCATCGTGGGCGGCGTGGTGGTACTGAACCTCGGGGGAGCGCACTGATGGCCAGGCGCTACGACCCCGAACGCCGCCAGCGGATCATCGACGCCGCCATCCGGGTCGTAGGACGCAGTGGTCTCGCCGGACTGACCCACCGCACAGTCGCGGCGGAGGCCGACGTACCGCTGGGCTCCACCACGTACCACTTCAAGACCCTGGACGACCTGATGGTCGCCGCCCTCCGCCAGGCCAACGAGGGCTTCGCCAAAGTCATCGCCTCACGCGGCGCCCTGGAGAACCCGGACACCGACCTGGCCTCCGAACTCGCCGCCGCGACAGGCGAATGGCTCGCGGGCGACCGCACCGGCGTGGAGCTGGAGTGCGAGCTCTACCTCGCCGCCCTGCGCCGCCCCGCCCTCCGCCCCGTCGCCGCCGAATGGGTCCAGGACCTGGCCGACCGCCTCACCCCGCGCACGGACCCGGTCACCGCACGCGCCCTGGTCGCGCTGCTGGACGGCATCTGCCTCCAGGTACTCCTCACCGATGAGACGTACGATGAGGAGTACGCCCGCGAGGCATTGGCGCGGATCATTCCCTCTGGCCCGCGCCAAGCCCCTTGACGACGGCCAGCGCCGCCGTCACGCTCCCCGCGACATCGGTGACCGGGTACTGCACGTCCCGGACGACCCGCTCCCGGTCGACGACCAGTGTGAGCCGCTTCAGCCGGTCCGCCCCCGCCGCCCGGAACGTCGGCAACCGCAACCCCGCGACCAGGGCCAGTCCGGAGTCCGACAGCAACGGAAACCCCAGCCGCTCCTTCTCCGCGAACGCCCGCTGCTCGTCCGGACGTTGAGTGGACACCCCGTGCACACTCGCCCCCGCAGCGCGGAACTCACCGAGCCGGTCCCGGTACGTACAGGACTCCAGAGTGCAGCCCGGCGCACCGGGAATCTCCGACCACCCGGGCGGATAGGAGTCGGCGCGCGCATAGGCCCCCGGGAAGCAGTACAGAACGGTGAACGGACTCTCCGCCACAACGGGATCGAGCAACTCCCCGCCGTCATCGACGAGGTGCAGCTCGGGAACCCGCGTGCCCGTCAACTCGTGCACCCGCCGCGCCTCGACGGACGCCTCCGCCGCCGTGGCCGTCGTGCTCCCGTCCCCCAGAACCCAGGCATCTCCCCAGTCCTGAAGGGCGACGAGTACGGGCAACAGGGCAAGGCCGCGCGGGGTGAGCCGGTACTCGTACCGCACAGGGCGCTCCTGATAGGGCACCCGAACCAGCACATCGGCCTCCACCAGAAGCCGCAACCGCTCGGTCAACACCTTTCTGGACAGCCCTAGTTCACGCTGCAGCTCGTCGAACCGGTGCACTCCGCGCGCGGTGTCCCGCACGATCAGCAGGGTCCACCAGTCGCCGACGACGTCCAGGGCCTGCGCGATGGCGCAGGTGGAGTCCTCCAGGCGAGTCCTGCGCGCCATGGCCGTACGTCCCTTCCGCCACCGATCGCCGGTCGGTCGCCGGTCGGTCGTCGTTCGATCGTCGTTGACCCGAGGCTGTCATGCTGACACAGTGAGTTCCCAAAAGGAACTCACTGGGGGGATGCGTGCTCAAGGACGTACCGAGAACTGTCTGGCTACTGGCCTGCGGCACCTTCGCCAACATGGCCGTGAGCGTGAGCTTCGCCTACCTCTTCCTCTACCTCACCGGGCCCCGGGGCCTCGACACGGCAGAGGCCGGCCTGCTCAGCGGGGTCGGGGGCATCGGTCTGCTCGCGGGCAACTTCACCGGCGGCTGGTACGGCGACCGCTTCGGCCACCGCCGCGTGCTGCTGACCGGAGCCGTCACATCCGGCCTGCTCCTGGCCGCCGTCCCCCTCCTCCCGACACCGGCCCTGTACGCCGCACTGCCCCTGTGCCAGTACGCCGCGGGTGTCCAGCGGGCGGCCAACTCGGCGCTCGTGGCCGTCATCGTGCCGGAGGGGTCCCGTCGCCAGGCCTTCGCCGTCGTACGGGCGGCGGCGAACGGCGGCTTCACCGTCGGCCCTCTGCTCGGCGCGGTGGTCGCGACCAGGTTCTCGTACGACTGGCTCTACGTCGCCGAAGGCCTGGGCAGCCTGACGCTGGCCTGCTGGACGGCTCGAGTGGTCCCACCGCGAGGCGCCGCACGGTCCCCCGGCGGTACCGGCCGGGTCTGGCCGGAACTGCGCGCACGCCCGGCCGTACTGATCCTCCTCGCGGCGATCCTGGTCACCGACGTGGTCTACCGGCAGCAGTACTCCACCTACCCGCTCTTCCTCGCCGACCACGGCATGGACACGCGCACCTACGGGGCACTGCTCGCGATCAACGGCGCCGTGCTGCTGTGCCTGGAGCTGCCCGCGGCGCTGGCGCTGCGGCGACGGTCGCCGCTGCGGATCGTCGGCACCGGCCTGTTGCTCGTGGCCGCGGGATACGGCGTGCTGCTGCTGGGCGCGGGCCTGGTGACGGCGGTGACCATGATGACCCTCCTGACCCTCGGCGAACTGCTCTACAAGACAACGGCGACGGCTTATGTGGCCGACCAGGCTCCCGAGCACGTCCAGGGCCGCTTCCAGTCCCTCTACGCCGGAGTGTCCATGAGCGGCACGGTCCTGGCGGCACCCCTGGGCGGAGCGCTGTACGAGAGGGCGCCCGGGATGCTCTGGCCCGTGTGCGCGGGACTCGGCGCGGTGGCCGCCATGGCCGTACTGACGGCAGCCACAGGCCGACGGGCACCCACGGCCACCCCCACCGGCTGTCTGGCACCCACGGGCCACCCCCACCGGCCCGCCACCTGAGACGCCACCCCCACCGGTTGGCCCACCCCACCCCCCGCCGGTTAGGTTGCCCTCATGACCGACACGACTGCACCCAGCACCACCACCGGCGGAGCCGTTGCCGCCGGCCTCGCCACGATCGCCGCCGACGGCACCGTCCTCGACACCTGGTTCCCCGCGCCGGAGCTCTCCGCCGAGCCCGGCCCGTCCGGCACCGAGCGGCTGTCCACCGAGCGGGCCGTGGAACTGCTCGGCGAAGGCGCCGCGAAGGCGATCGGCCCGGACGCCCGCCGTGGCGTAGAGGTGGTAGCGGTCCGTACGGTCATCGCGTCGCTCGCCGAGAAGCCGACCGACGCGCACGACGTCTACCTCCGCCTGCACCTCCTCTCCCACCGCCTGGTCAAGCCGCACGGCCAGAGCCTGGACGGCATGTTCGGCTTCCTCGCCAACGTCGCCTGGACCTCGCTCGGACCGGTCGCCGTCGACGACATCGAGAAGGTGCGGCTGAACGCCCGCGCCGAGGGCCTCCACCTGGCCGTGCCGTCCGTCGACAAGTTCCCGCGCATGACGGACTACGTGGCCCCCAAGGGCGTCCGCATCGCCGACGCCGACCGCGTCCGCCTGGGCGCGCACCTCGCCGAGGGCACGACGGTCATGCACGAGGGCTTCGTCAACTTCAACGCGGGCACCCTCGGCACGTCGATGGTCGAGGGCCGCATCTCCGCTGGCGTCGTCGTCGGTGACGGCTCGGACATCGGCGGCGGCGCCTCCACGATGGGCACCCTGTCCGGCGGCGGCAACGTGATCATCTCCATCGGCGAGCGCTGCCTCATCGGCGCCGAGGCGGGCGTCGGCATCCCGCTCGGCGACGAGTGCGTGGTCGAGGCAGGCCTCTACGTCACCGCCGGCACCCGCGTCACCATGCCCGACGGCCAGATCATCAAGGCCCGCGAACTCTCCGGCGCCTCCAACATCCTCTTCCGCCGCAACTCGATCACCGGCACGGTGGAGGCCCGGCCGAACAACGCGGTGTGGGGCGGGCTGAACGAGATCCTGCACAGCCACAACTGATGGGGGGCGGCCGTGACTGGCGGCCGCCTGGACGATCGGTGTCCTGATCTGCTGGTGAGCTGGCGGCAGTTGTCGGCGTTGGCCATTGTTGAGCGCCCTTCTGCGGCCTGAGGACGGCCCGGGAGGGCGTTCCGGCATAGAGAGCGCTAGCGCTTCGCGAAGTCCGCCGCGCAGACAGCTCGCGGCGGACTTCGCGTATCTCTGGGTGAACTGTCCCGGTGTCAGTCCATAATGCGAGGAACGCTAAGCGGGGACGGGAGTTATGGAGAACTTCGATCTAACCAGGCTAACGGATTTCGATTTCGAGGCTGTCTGCAAGGACATATTCGAGGCGGAGTATAGGGTAAGGCTAGAAATATTCTCGCCTGGTGCCGATTCTGGAGTCGATCTCCGCTATCTCCATGCAGGCGGCACTCACCTAGTCGTCCAATGTAAGCACTGGGTTCGCTCGCCACGCTCAAAACTAATAGAGCGCATTAAGAATTCCGAGCTCACGAAAGTGCAAAGACTGCAACCGGATAGATATATCCTAGCCACTTCCGTAGAGTTGACGAAGGGCGCCAAGGATAAGATATACAATATCCTGTCACCATACGTGAAAACGCCGAGTGACATCTACGGCATCACGGAAATAAATGCTCTGCTTCGCAAACATGAAAGTGTTGTCAGGCGTCATGTGCGCCTATGGTTGACCAGTGCTTCGGTCTTGTCTGCACTACTTTCTAAAAGCGTTTTGACGCGCTCTCAGCAACTTGCAGAAGAGTTGGATTCCACGCTTCGAACATATGCGCCTAATGAGAGCTACGGCAGGGCTGTGGACCTTCTGGAGACGCGGCACACGTGCGTCATAGCAGGGATTCCCGGGATCGGTAAGACAACTTTGGCGCAAGTTCTCTGTGCTGGATATGTGAGCGAAGGCTATGAGCTAGTCGAGGTATCTGCGGATCTTGAGGAAGCGAACTCTCTCTGGGACGACAAAGTTGCGCAGATCTACTACTATGACGATTTTCTAGGGCAGACAACTCTAGAAGAAAAGCTCGGAAAGAACGAAGACAGCCGCCTTCTTGCCTTTATGGACAGGATTGAAAAGTCTCGTAACAAGCGGTTTATTCTCACGACGCGTGAGTACATCCTCGCTCAGGCGCGCCAGCGATACGAAAAGCTCCATAGGCACCGCTTCGATCTGCAGACCTGTGTTGTTGATATGGCGGATTACACGTACCGTGCCAGAGGAACCATTCTCTACAATCACGTCTATGCGTCCGGGCTCAGTGATGACATAAAGTCAAACTTTGCGGATCCTGCAGTATATCGGCCAATTATTCAGCATCAGAACTTCAACCCCCGGGTGGTGGCAGCGACAATTGCCGAAGCGGATAGCTTCCCGTCCGCTGGCGAGGATATTGGGAGACGCATCCTGGAGAATCTTAGAGACCCTCGAAGCGTGTGGTCTCATATAGTGAGTCATCAGCTGAAAGACCCTGACGTTCAACTTCT
Organism: Streptomyces sp. NBC_00457; assembly: GCF_036014015.1. Taxonomy (NCBI): domain Bacteria; kingdom Bacillati; phylum Actinomycetota; class Actinomycetes; order Kitasatosporales; family Streptomycetaceae; genus Streptomyces; species Streptomyces sp. NBC_00457. The sequence goes on from NZ_CP107905.1 coordinate 8,178,314, forward strand.
GGCGCTCACCTACTCGTTTATGGGCGGCGTTTACTTGGGGGATATGCAAGATCTCTGGGTTTCCCTGGAGCGAAGTTCAAGAGATCTGCGAACCTCTCTCGCGACGCTTGACGGGACGATGCTAAGAACTTATCGAAAATCCGATAGGATCTTCCTGGCCTTCCATAACCCGTCAGTTCGTGACTTCATGCGAGAATACCTCCTTGAGGATCGCTCGAATTTCCTCCAGCTCATCAAGTGCTTCTCTCATTTTGAGCAGATCGAGGCTCTCTTGGTGATGGCTAATGAGCAAGAAGAAGTTCTTCAGTTCTTCAAGCGGAATTTGAAGATCGTCGAAAACGTAGCGTTGAAGGCGTTTGACTCACAGGGCCTCCGTGGTGATGGTGTGAATGCGAGCACCGATCCAGCGCAACGTGCGAGGGTGTATCTACACCTTGGTGAAGCCCTCGCATCTGAACCGATCCTAGAGTGTGCGCGAAAGGCGATCGTTGAAGACGAAGCCATTTTGGAAGCATACGATCCGCAGGATGTTATCGACATTATTCAGTTTTTGAACGAGTCGGATCGGGAGTCATTGCGTCGCGCCCTCCCGGACGCTGTCGATATGGCGATTGAATGGATCACAGGAGATCTGTCGTCCTGGGACTTGATGGAATCCGCTAAAGGCTTCCTTGAGAATGTCTCCGATATTGTTCCGAAATCGGCAATTCTAGACGTCGAGGAGGATATGCAGAGATATGCTGAGGGTGCGATTGCGGCATGGGCTGAGATGGGGCCTGACTCGATGATTGATCATTCGGTAATGGAAGGGGTTTTGGCTTTCGCGAATGAATATGAGGATCCGGAACGAACTTTCCCCGGCTACGGTGAAGCCGTAGATAAGATTCCGGACCTTGATGAGGACGGGGGTGATTACAGCAGGCGTGAGCTATCAGGCTCTGATTCCACGGAAAGCTATATTCAGGAGATGAGAGATGTTGCAGACATGATGGGTTCGCTTCGGGCTGATGATTTAGGTTGACGCGACCTGCTGCAGCGCTGGTAGGCGGAACGGCTTTGGGCTGGAGCTGCTTTGGAGCGAGTGATCATGGCCCCGTAAGGCAGGTCGCGCCGCAGGGGCGGCGCGCGCCCGCGCCGTGCGCGGGCCTTGATGGATGTAGGGAAATTCTGACCGCAAGGAACTCTTGCCGGGTGCACAGTCGGCTGCTCCCATGCGTTTGGGGATGACACGCACTTGGGGGCGAGCGAGCCCGGCAGCGATGCTGTGACTAGCGTGCCGCCACACCACCGGAGGCAGGGAAGCCCGGCCGGGCTACTCAACGGGCTCAAGCTTGGCCGAAGTTCCCATGGCCTCGGCTATGCGCTCGGCTGCGGCCGCGCGGATCATGCCCAGGTGTACGTACGGCTTGCCGTTGTGGGTCACCATCGGCCGCACACTGCTCCACACGCTTTCGGGGAGGCTGAGACCGGCCAGGGCCGCTCGGATCGCCTCCGCTGCGTCTGTGGCCTGCGTGCGGCGATCCCGGTAGGTCTGCATGTCCATCATTGGTGAACCCCGGAACTGTGGTCCCTGATCTCTGTGGCGTGCCTCGCGGCCCTTGTGATGTTCCCGTCGTCCTTGGCGGTGTTGAGCTGTTTCCAGTTGGCGGTGCAGACTTCGCAGCCCGGTGCGGGTGCACAGTCCAGCAACCAGGCGTTGAAGCCGGTCGGCAGCTCTACGGGGCAGGGGTCGGGATACGTCTGTTGCCTCATAAGTCCCAGGCTGGGCGCGGCAGTGACCTTGGGTCCATGAACTTGTACGGACTTGCGGGGCGGTTACCGAAGGGCATTGATCGCGGTGGTGATGAGTGAACGGGCCTGGGCTCCGTACACGGCGAGCGTGGACAGTTCGGCGAACGCCTTCGCGTACTCGGCTATCTCGCCGGGCTGCGTGACGGTCAGGTGTGCGGAGACGAGTTCCACGTTGACCTGTGCGTCGTCGTACATGGTGAATGACTCAACAGGCCATCCGGCGCCACGCGGAGTGCCGAGGGGAATGATGCCGAGGCTGACCGAGGGCAGCGAGGCGACAGAGATGAGGTGGCCCAGCGCCCCGGCCATGGTGTCGTTGTCGCCGATGACCGTGCGCAGCACCCACTCCTCGACGAGCATCGCGAATCGATGGTCGCCGGAGTGGAGGATTCGCTGCCGCTCCATCCGCACGGCGACGGCGTCCTCGATGTCGTCCGGTACGTCGCGGAGGTGGGCCACGGTGCTTAGCACGGCACGTGTGTACGCGGCCGACTGGAGCAGGCCGGGGATCACCCAGGACTGGTAGGCACGGAAGCGGCGCGTGCGCTCGAACAGCGGCGCCACGGACTGCTGGACGTGCGTCAGGCCCGCCCGCTCCATTCGACGCCACTGGACGTAGGCACCCTCGATGCCTCGTGCTGTGGCGATCAGGTCGGCGGTCTGGTGCTGGGCAGCGCAGAGTGTCGTGTAGGTCCGGATATCGGTATCCGACGGGGGTGTGCGCCCGTTCTCAAGTCGCGAGCACTTCGACTCGTGCCAGCCCGCCCGATGGGCAAGTTCACGCGCTGTCAGGCCAGCGTCCTTGCGGATCTCGCGAAGACGCTAACCGAGGGCCTGCCGTGCTTGCTGAACGCTTGATGAGGTCACGCTGGGCACTTGTGGATCAGGTGAGCCGGTAGTCCGCGTGCGGCACAGCCAGGTCCCACACGGCCTCGAACGCGTCCGCGCAGAGCTTCACGACGGCCGGGTCGTCGGTGTACTCCTCGTCGTCCGGGGCGAGTTCGCCATCGCCGGCGAAGTAGTGGAAAAGCACGGAGCTGCCGTCGAAGAGCCAGAAGTCATTGCCGGGCAGTGCCAGCCGGGATGTGCGACGGCGCGGTAGCCAACGCACTTGTTCGCCCGCCTCTACGCTGGGGCCCGTCAGGTGGTGCTCGAAACGGATGTAGTCCGACACCGGCTCCGACACGATGCGCGCCCTGCGGACGTCAACTCCCTGGCCCACGAGGTCGGCGACGAGCCGCAGCCACGGCCGACGCTCCGGATCGCTGTCAGCCGGGTCGTTGCGGACACCGTTGCGCCAGGCGATGAACCGGGGGTCGGAGCGCATGTACTCGTCGCGCATCTCCAGATGGACGGCGGAACGGGTGCAGTGGCGCAGCCGGTCCTCAAGCGTCGGCACCGCCACCGCCGTTCACCTCCGGGAAGAACTGCACCATGCGCTTCGGGATCTCGATCACGTCCTCGTGGCCGGGAAGGTCCAGCTGCCTACGACGGGTCTCGTCTACCACCTTCCAGCCCTGCACGAGATAAGTGCCCTTCTCATCGTCCAGGTAGATGGTGGGCGACTTGCCGTCGGGGCTCTCCGGGTCCTGGCCGAGTTTGATCAGAGCCATCGCTGTCTCCTCGCGTCGTCGGAGCATCCGTGCCCGATCTTGCGCCCAATGCCACGTGGAGGCCAGGAACTTGCAGGAACTTGCGCAAGGAGAGCGACCTACGCCGACATCGTCTGGCTGCGCTCCTGGTCAGTCGCCTGTCGGACCAGGCACGTCGACGGGCCAGCAACTCGCGGAAGGGCTGCCGTGGTGTGCAGCCGCCTACTCGATCAAGGTTCTGACGTGCTGAGCTATCGACAGTTGTCGGCGTTAGCAGTTCGACCGGTTGATCGTTCCGGCCATGGTCAGCTCTGTCGGTGGGACTCTTCCAGGGGGTCTTCGGAGGGTTCTTTCAGGAAGTCTGGGGTGAACCAGTCACGGGACGACCGGGGCACGGAGAGCAAAAGGATCATCGTGATCCCGCCATAGACCACGAATCCCTGCACGATTGCCACGACCCTGGCTCCACGGTTGCCTTGCCACAGGCCTAGGGCTGTCATGCCAGGTAGGAACCCCAGAAGGACGAACAAGAGTATGGCTGGGTCGCCCTTTGCCAGGGCTCCGACCACACTCACGAGGAGAAGGAAGACGGCCGGCAGGGCCCAGAGCACAACCGCTGCGATGACCGGTGCGGGTGGTCTCTTTTTCTCGGCTACGGACACCCGACGGAAGGTATCGGCACAGGCGCGGGACCGGTCCCGGATCGCGTTTTGCGGTCTCCGGACGAATCCGACGACACCCACAACTGCACCCACCCGTACGGGTACACACCCCGCCCTCGCAGCGCACGATCGGGTTACCTCACGTGACCTGATCAAGGTTTAGGCAGATGAACGGGTGGACGCAGCGTCCGATCAACTGCCGAACCGCGTATCACGTAACAAGGGACTGAGCGATGACGAACGAGCGGGCGAGGACCGTGGCACGGCTGCTGACCGGGGCGGTCACCGCGGTGATGGTGTGCTGGCTCCCGGCGGGTGCCGCGCACGCCGACGAGACCAACACGGCCTCGCACAACGGCCCCCGGGTTGGCTTGATCAACGTCGGCCAGGTGGACGACCCGATGGAGGACGTACTGGAGCACTTCCTGCTGTTCGGCGACGGGTACCGCTGGGGCTGAGAGCGGTACTACCAACCCGTAGCTGGTCCGTGCCCGTACCAGGCCCGGGGGCCGTGCCGCAGCCATGCGGAACGGCCCCCGGGCCTTTCGCTTCAGCCCGTAGCCATGAACTCCTCGTACGTCGCCAGCAGTCCGTCGACCGCCTCCCGGCCAGCGCGCCGCAGTGGGGCGCGGACCGGGCCCGCGGGCAGGCCCAGTTCGCTGAGCAGGGCCTTCGTCGTGACCGTGCCGGGCAGGCCGGCCGACATCATCAACTCGATGAGGGGAGTGGCCCGTTGCTGGAGGCGGGCCGCCTCCGTCGTGTTTCCGGCGTCGAACGCGTCGAGGACGGAGCGGAGTTGGCGGGGGACCACGTTGGCGACCGTGCTGATGTAGCCCGTCGCGCCCACCGCGTAGAGGGCGAGGTTGTGCTCGTCGCAGCCGGCGTAGTACGCCAAGTCGGTGCGAGAGAGGACCTTTTGGGTGCCGAGGAAGTCGTACGAGCAGTCCTTCACTGCCACGACTCGGGGGTGCTCGGCCAGTCGGATCACGGTGTCCGGCTCGATGCGGGTGCCGGTGCGGCCGGGGATGTCGTACAGGACGACCGGCAGTCCGGCGGCGTCGGCCACATCGCGGAAGTGGGCCTCTACGGCGTCCTGCGGGGGCTTGCTGTAGTACGGGGCTACGACCAACAGGCCGTCCGCGCCTGCCTTTTCGGCCTCCAGTGCGAGTTCGACCGTGTGCCGGGTGTCGAAGGTGCCGACGCCCGCCACGATGGACGCCCGGTCGCCGACCGCCTCCCGGACAGCCGCGACGAGCGCCGACTTCTCGGCGTCCGTGGTGGTCGGGGACTCGCCCGTCGTACCGGAGAGCACCAGTCCGTCGCAGCCCTCCGACACCAGCCGCTCGGCGAGCCGCTGCGCGCCGTCGAGGTCGAGCGCGCCCTCCTCGGTGAAGGGCGTGATCATGGCGCAGAGGGCACGGCCGAAGGGGGAGCCGGAAGTCGTCATGGCAGTAGTCTCGGCAGGGCGATCGCGTAGCTCCACTTAATTCTGCTACGAGGTATGGGTAAGGGTTGCTGCGACAACGGGGGGACGGCGCGCGCACGATCGTCCCGAGGCCCTATGTCCAAGCCCGCCCCTCATGGGTCACCATGGCCCAGACGGTCAACCGACGGCAGGTCATGGGAGGCGTCATGAAGCTCGGCAAGGCACTTGCCACCGGAGTCGCGGAAGAGCGGCCGGTCAGTCACGAGGAAGAACTCGAACTTCCCGAAGAGATCACGGAAGTCGAGGCGTCCACGCCCGAAGAGGTGCCGGTCGCCCGATGAGGCTGCGGCTTCCGGAGGAACGCCCGACGGAGCCGCCGACCGGATACAAGATCGCCCACCCGATGCTGTCCCAGGACGGCACCCGGGCCGGGTTCACCGGTGTGTCGCTGGGCGGCGCGCTGCCGTACGGGGTTCTCGACGAGGCCCAGTGCGTCTACGGACTGCGGCACCGCGCGCCGCACCGCCGCTGCGACTGCGGTTTCCACTGCGTGCATGACCGTACGGCGGCCGAGGCGCTCCTCACCACCGCCGAGCACCGCGCGGCCGTGCTGCTCGAAGTCTCCGTCCTGGGCGCCTACATCCGGTTCGAGCGCGGTTTCCGGTACGCCCGGCAGCGGGTGCGCACCGCGACCGTCGGACCCTGCGCGTGCGGCGCCGTCGCGGCGGCCCTCGCCGACGCCGGCTGGGGCAGGCCCGGCTGGTACGCGCTGGCCCCCTCCTGCGGGGGCTGCGTGCGCGGTCGTACGTCCGTGTCGCTCGCCGGGTTCGCGCGGCTGGCGGGGGAGGGGGTGCGGGTGATCGCGGGGAGCGGCGGTACGGCGATCTCGGCGGCCGGTCTCGATGTGCCCGAACTCGTCGCGGAGGCGGCCCTGTTGCAGGCCCGCCTCGACTGGTTCCAGACCCAGCTGGCCCGGCTCGGCGAGCGCGGGACCGGCGGTGGCGGGAGGGGGTAGCGGGGGCAGGTGCGGGTACCCGGATGTTCCGAAGAGGCAGGGCACCACCCGGGAAAGGCACCACGATGACGCACAGGACAGCGCCGGAGGTCACGGGCGGCGGGGCCAAGGGCCCCGACGAACTGCGGCAGCAGCTCGAACACGCCAGGGGCCGACTCGGCCGTACCGTCGAGGAGTTGGCCGACAAGGCCCACCTGAAGACCCGCGCCGCCGACCTCAAGGACAAGGCCGGCGCGATGACCGTGCAGTTGCGCAGCAGCGCCACCAAGGCCGGCCACACCGTGGAGCACAACGTCCCGCGTCCCGTCGCGAACGTCGTCCAGGCCGGCCTGCGGCACCCCCGGCCGGTCGTCGTCGCCGGCGCCGCCGCGGGCGCGGTGGTCGCGGCGGGCCTGCTGCGGCGCCGCCACAACGGCCACCACTGAGCCGCGTCGCGTCAGCTCCGGTCTTCCGTCGCGGGGCCGCCACGACGGCCACCACTTAGCTGCGCCGGTCAGCTTCGGTCGTCCGCCGCGGCGCCGCTGCAACGGTCACCTCTGAGCCGCCTCGCATCAGCTCCGGTCGTCCGCCGCGGGAAGTCCCACTCCGCCGAGGACAGTGAGATCCGTGCGCTGCGGTGGCGACGACAGCAGCGCGAGGACGTCCGCGGGGGCCGGAGCACCGGCGGTCGGCGGCGCGGCGAGTGCCGCCTGCGCATCGGACTCGTCCCGCCAGACCTCGGTTACATGCACCGTGTCCGGATCGGCCGAGTCCCGGCTGATCAGATAGATCTCACAGCCCGGGAAGCCGTGCAGTCCCTCCGCGACCCTCAGCAGGAGCGCGGCGAGTTCCTCGCCCTTGCCCGGGTGCGCGGTCATGGTCATCAGTCGGCCGATCATGCCCGCGGATGTGCTTCGCGTGTTCATGGAAGAGAAGGTAATGCGCGGGCGGAATCGGCTTGACCTGAACCTTGGTTGAGGTCGGAGGGTGGTCGGTACAGGCATCGCCCAGCGATCAGGAGACCGACATGACCCGCCGTACCGACGCCCACCCCGACCTCACCCGCCCGGAGGTCGGCGCGCCCTTCTTCAGTACCTGGCGGGTGGGGACGCCCGAGCGGCAGAAGCAGACCGTCGAGGCGATCGCGGCCACATGGGAACGCCGTCCGTGGCCCGCCTCTGACCTGCTCGGGTACCACATCTACACCGGGCACGACGGCACAACCCTGATGCACTACTCGCAGTGGGCGAGCGAGCAGGCCTACGAGGCTTTCCGGAAGACGCATCGGCAGGAGCGCAACGACGAGATCGACACCGCGGTGCCGGGCATCGAGCGGCTGCACCTCGGCCGGTACCGGCGCTACCGCAGCGGCGACCGCGACGGCGACACGCGTATCCCCGGGTGCATTGTGATCGTCGACATCGAATTCGAGGGACCCGACCCCGACCGGCAGCGCGCCTGGGTGGATGCGGTCTTCGACGCGCTGGAGAGCGAGGCCGACCCGCACCCCGGTGGGATGTCCGCCCACTTCCACCTGAGCACCGATGGCACCAGGGTCCTCAACTACGCCGAGTGGGAGAGCGCCCAGGCTCATATCGACGCGCTCGCCGCGCCGGGTGACGGTATCGGCTCGCCCACGGCCCAGTGGCAGCGCGTGCAGAGCTGGCCTGGGCTGAAGGGCAGCACCGTCAGCCGCTACGACCACGCCCTCGGCCTCATCCCCGACTGACCCCACCGAACACTTACCCCTCCTGGACAAAAAAAGTTTTCGGTGAGACCGTGGACCCATGCTGGACGTGACCGTGATCGAAGACCCCGAGGCCGCAGCCGTATCCCTGGACCCCATCAGGGCCCGGCTGCTCGCCGAGCTGGCGGCCGGGCCCGCCTCGGCCGCCATGCTGGCCGGCAAGGTGGGGCTGCCCCGGCAGAAGGTGAACTACCACCTCAAGGCGCTGGAGCGGCACGGCCTGGTCGAGCTGGCCGGAGAGCGCCGCAAGGGCAATGTCACCGAGCGGCTGATGCAGGCGACCGCGGCGTCGTACGTCATCTCGCCGCTGGCGCTTGCCGCCGTGCAGCCCGACCCGGACCGCTTCCGGGACCAGCTCTCCGCGCGCTGGCTGCTGGCGGTCGGCGCCCGGCTCGTCCGGGACGTCGGTTCGCTGATCACCGGCGCGGCGAAGGCCCGTAAACGCCTCGCCACCTTCGCGCTGGACGGTGAGGTGCGGTTCGCCTCGGCCGCCGACCGGGCCGCCTTCATCGAGGAACTCACCGCCGGCGTGAGCGGACTGCTCCGCAAGTACGACGCCCCGGACGCCGAGGGCGGCCGCGACCACCGGATCGTCGTGGCCTTCCATCCCACGGTCAAACCCGAGACCACCCACGAGAGTCAGTGACCAGGAGCGCACCATGTCCAAGGAATTCGAGATCGCCCGCGAGTTTGAGGTCGACGCCACGCCCGAGGAGGTGTGGGAGGCCGTCACCGCCGGAACGGGTGGCTGGCTGTGGCCGATGGAGGCGCCCGAGCCGCGTGAGGGCGGCAAGGGCCCCTTCGGATCCACGATCACCGCCTGGGACCCGCCGCACCGCTACACCAACCGCGTCGAGGACGTCGACGGGATCTCCGAGCAGACCGCCAACCAGCTCGACTACACCATCGAGCCGCGCGACGAGGGCCGGCGCGCCTGGGTGCGGTATGTGCACAGCGGCATCTTCGTCGACGACTGGGACAACCAGTACGACGGCGCCAACCGGCACACCGACTTCTACATGCACACCCTGCGCGAGTACCTCACCCGCTTCCGGGGCCGCCCGCTCACTGCCTTCGCCACCTTCGACGGACCCGAGGCCTCGAAGACCTCCGACGCGTTCGTCACCGTGTGTCGCGCGCTCGGGCTCGCCGACGACACGGCGGAGGGCGAGCGCGTGCGCGTGCGGGGTCCCGAGGGCCAAGTCATCGATGCCGTCGTCGACTTCCGCAACCCGTACTTCCTCGGTCTGCGCACGGACGACGCGTTGATCCGCTTCTTCGGCCGCAACCACTGGGGCTACATGGTCGGTATGTCCGTCCACGACTTCGCCCCGGACGCCGACGCCAAGACGGACGAGGACATGTGGAAGGGCTGGCTGGACGGGGTGTTCAGCCAGCCCTGAGCACACGGTGTTACGGGCGGAACCGCAGCACCTGCGGGTCGTGGTCGCTGATCTGGTCGTTGAACTCCGCGTTGATGTGCACGCTGTCGTACGTGAAGTCGCAGCTGTAGCGGATCGACGGGGAGATCAGGATCTGGTCCAGGACCTGGCTGTTGCCCTGGTAGTCGTACGTGTAACGCTCGCTCTTCGGCAGCGACTTGATCGCCGACCACAGGGCGCCGTCGGACTCGAGGATCTTCGTGGTGCCGGAGAACTCGAAGTCGTTGATGTCGCCGAGCGTGATCACGTCCGCGTTCCGCTGCTTGGCCAGGATGTCCTTGACGAAGGCGTTCACCGCCGTCGCCTGGGCGTGCCGCTGGGTCTCCGAGCTGCGGACCGGCGGCTGGTACTGCGAGGTCAGACCCTGGTCGCCACCCTTGGAGTTGAAGTGGTTGGCGATCAGGAAGACCGACTTCCCACGGAACGTGAACTCGCCCACCAGCGGCTTACGGCTGTTCGCCCAGGCCGTGTCGGCGGGATCGATACGACCGGGGGAGGCCGTCAGCTGCGCCCTGCCGTGCACCTTGGTGACGCCGACGGCGGTCGTCGCGTCGCCGCCCGCACGGTCGGTGAAGGAGACCCGCTCCGGGTTGAACAGGAACACCTGGCGGATGTTGCCGCCGGGCTCGCCGCCGTCCGTGTTGTTCGCCGGGTCGATGGAGCGCCAGTCGTACGTCGGCCCGCCCGCGGCGGCGATCGCGTCGATCAGCTTCCGCACCGTCTGATCGGCGGCCACCGTACCGTCGTTGGCCGAGCCGTTGTTGTCCTGGATCTCCTCCAAGGACAGGATGTCGGGCGACTGCAGGTTGTTCACGATCGCAGCCGCGTGCTCCTCGAAGGAGGAGTCGGACGGGTCGAGGTTCTCGACGTTGTACGTCGCCACCGCCAGCTCGCTCCGGGACTGCTTGCGGGTCGTCTCCCGCTCCAGGCCGCCGCTCTTCAGCGTGCCGATCTCATTGGCGACGAGCGTGTAGCCGCCGAACTGGTTGTAGTCCAGCGGGCCGGAGGTGGCGCCGGTGAGGGTGTCGCCCACGTTCGCGGCCGGGAAGTCGGCGACCTTGCCGAGTGACTGGATCTGCAGCCGGCCGGTGTTCTGCGAGGTGTAGGTGCCGTAGACCGTGCCGCCGCGGCTGTTGCGGTTCTCCCACGGCTTGACCGTGACCCACAGCTCGGTGAACGGGTCGGTGGCGCCGACCACGCGGGTGTCGGAGACCTGGACGTTCATGCCCTCCAGGGACTCGTAGCGGTCCAGGGCGTACTGCGACGGCTGGAGCGGCAGGCCGTTGACCGAACCGTTCGCGGCGGTGTCGCCGGCCGGGGCGTAGGCCGCGGGCACCGACTTCGCGTCGATCTTCGTCGCGGCCGGGAGCGCGTTGCCGCTGGAGACGACGGTGATCGTCGGGCGGGTGATCTCGGTGATCGACTGGTTGCCGGAGGAGGTCCCGCCCGGGACGTACTCCGAGATGGTGCCCGACACGAGCACCGAGTCGCCGACGGCGACCTTCGGGGTGGAGCTGGTGAAGACGAAGACGCCCTCACTCGTGGCCGGGTTGTCGTCCGCGCTCTGATCCTGGATCCAGAAGCCCTTGGACTGGCCGTAGGTGCGGACGCCGGTGACGATTCCGGCCATGTCCGTGACCGTCTTTCCGGCGTACGGGGATATTCGGGTGGTGCCCTGAATGTCATGGATGCGCACGGTGTCCGCGTGCGCGGGAGAGGTCAGGGCGATGGTGGACGCCGCGGAACAGACGGCGGCGACGGTGAGCGCGGCGAGGCGCGTGGAACTCCTGCTCGGCAAGGGATCCCTCCGGGGATGTACGTGGGCGCCGGGACGAGAGTGGTGCGAGGTGGTGCAGGGGTGGCGCGAGGTGGAGCCAGGTGGTGCGAGGGTGGCGCATGAGGCGCGTATGACGCGCGTAGAAAAGAGTGAACAGCCCAGGAAAGAGTGAACAGTTGTCCCCCTGTTTCTACGCGCGTCAATCTCCTGCCTGATCACGCCAGTTGTCAAGGTTTCAGCCATGTACAGGGCCTGACCGGGAGATGAACCGGGCGGCATGGGTGTAAATCCGTCTACGCTGAGCGTCTAAGTGGTAGAACGCGCCCGAGGAGAACCAGTTCATGTCTGACAGCTCCCCCCTGCCGCCGGTGCGGCTGCACCCCGAAGCGGAGCTGGCGCGGGACGCGCTGTCCACGCCGTTGCTGTCCCGCGCGGCACGGCTCGCCCGCTGGGCCGGACCCGAGACCCGCGTCGACGCCGGTGGCGGGCTCGTCGACGAGCAGTTGCCCGCCGCCGCCGAGGCCCTCGGGCTGACCGGCGACGACGCCGCCGCCTGCGCCAGCGAGGCCTGGCGGGTGGCCGTCGACACCGGCCTCGTCGAGATCGCCGACGAGGAGGAGGGCACGGTCGTGACGGGCGACGACCTCGCCCTGCTCACCGGCGGCTCGCCCCACGACGTGCTCGCGGTGTGGCTCGGAGCGCTGGAGACGGTGCTCGCCGACGCGAGCGTCCCGGACCTCGACGACCTGGTCGAGGCGGTCGACGAGGGCGGCGGCATCGACTTCTCCTCCCTCGACTGGGACCCCGAAGCGGAGGCGCAGTTCCTCGACGGAGTGCTGGCCAACCTGTATGTGCTGACGGTCAGCGAGGACGGTCCGGGCGGCGGGCCGGTGCCGCTGCCCGCGCTCGCCGCGTCCATGATCGTGCCCAGCGACATGGGGGAGCCCACCAACGACGTCCTGGAGCAGGTCTCCGACGCGATGATGCGCCTCGACGACCAGTTCCGGATGCTGGCGCCCGTCGGTCTCGTCGAGTTCCAGCCGGTCGACGAGGCGCTGATGGCCGACGCCGACGAGGAGCCCGCGTCACCGGTCGACGACACGGACGTCTCCCGCTACGGCATGGTCAGGCTGACCCCGCTCGGGCTCTACGGGCTGCGGGCGCGGCTGCTGGAGGCCGGGGTCGAGGCGCCGGCCGTCGGCGATCTCGCGGACAAGGGCGCCGACGCGCTGCTCGACGGGACCTCCGTCTTCCCGCCGGCCGCCGCGCAGGCCGAGACCGAGCAGTGGCTGGCCCGCCGCGACCCCCTCGCCGCGGCGCGGGAGTTGCTGGCCGCGGCGCGCGGGGCCGACGAGGGCGCCCCACTGCGGAGGCTGCGCTGCCAGCAGGCACTGTCACTCGTCGGCGCGGAGGCCGAGCCCGCGCTGCGGGAAGTGCTCGACGACGCGGAACTGGGCGGGCTGGCGCGGGTCTGGCTCACCGAGCACGGGGCGCCGGACGTGCCCGCGCCGTCCGAGGCGATGGTGTTCTGGCTGACCATCGACACGGTTGCCGCGCAGCTTGCGGCCGAGGGTAATTCCGATGAGCTGAGGGGGCTGGTGGAGGGGCTCGCTCAGCAGCACGGGGGGTTCTTCGCGGCGGCCTGGCGGGTGGAGCATCCGGCCACCGCGGATGTGCTGGAGGCGATGGGGCGGTTGCATCCGGACAAGCGGGTTGCGAAGGAGGCGCGGAAGGCGGCGTTCAAGGCGCGGTCGCAGCAAGGGGGGTGAGCTTGTCGGGCGGGTGCGGGCTCGTCGTGGCTGGTCGCGCAGTTCCCCGCGCCCCTGGCGGCGTTCGTGGAAGCGTGTGTTCTGGAGATCCCCGGAGTTCAACCGCAGTTCACACGTGAGCGGGAGCGTGGTGGCCGAATACCGAGGTTCGCCACCCTCCACGGCATACCCACCGTTACAGGAGTACGCATGTCGCTCACCCGTAGGGACTTTGCCAGAAGCTCCGCGATCACCGGTGCCGGTGTCGCGCTCGCGGGCAGTGTCGGCGCCCTCGCCACCGCACCGAACGCGCTCGCCTCCACCGACGTCGAGAGCGAGGCCGAGGGAACGGACGCCGCGTACGGCCGGGTCGGGTACGGGCCGCTGATCCCCGACCCCGACGGCATCCTCGCGCTGCCCGCCGGCTTCAAGTACCGCGTCATCACCTACAGCGGCAAGACCAAGCTGGAGTCGGGCGAGACCACCCCGTCCAACCACGACGGCACCGCCGCCTTCGACGGCCCGCGCGGCACCACGCTGCTGGTCAACAACCACGAGATCGGCGGCCCGTACGCCGACGCGGACGCCCCGGTCCCGCTCGCCGAGGGCCTCGTCTACGACCCGGCCGCGGCCGGCGGCTGCACGGTCGTCGAGGTCCGCCCCGGCGGCGAGGTCGCCGAGTGGGTCGGCATCGCCGGCACCTCCACCAACTGCGCCGGCGGCAGCACCCCTTGGAACACCTGGCTCACCTGCGAGGAGACCGAGGACAAGGCCGGCTCCAGGGGCATGACCAAGGACCACGGCTACGTCTTCGAGGTCGACCCCTCCGACCGCCGCGCCAACAAGAACCCCAAGCCCATCAAGGCGCTGGGCCGCTACGCCCACGAGGCCGTTGTCATCGACCCCAAGCGCGGCCACGCCTACCTGACCGAGGACGCGTCCAACCCCAACGGCCTGCTGTACCGCTGGACCCCGCCCGAGGGCTTCCGCCACGGCCGCGGCAAGCTGCGCACCCTCGCCGACGACGCGGGCACGTTCGAGGCCTTCAAGTGTTTCGACTCCGGCGGCAAGTTCGTCGACGACCTCTCCCGCGCCACCAAGATCGGCACGGTCTACGGCGTCGACTGGATCGACGTCCCCGACCGCGACGCCAGGACGACCTCCGTGCGCAAGCAGTTCACCACCGGCCAGGTCACCCGCTGCCGCAAGCTGGAGGGCATGTGGTGGGGCGACGGCGGCGCGTACATCGTCTCCTCGTACGCCCGCGCGGAGAGCCCCGGACAGCCGCACGACGGCCAGGTCTGGTTCTACGACCCCAAGCGCCGCACCCTCACCCTGAAGGTCCTGCTCGGCGTGAACGCCGACCCGTCCAAGGACGGCGCCCTCGACGGCCCCGACAACATCACCGTCTCCCCGTACGGCGGCCTGATCCTCGCCGAGGACGGCGAGGGCATCCAGCACCTGTTCGGCGCGACGGACAGCGGTCGGACGTACCCCATCGCCCGCAACGACCTCAACGTCGGCACCGAAGAGGAGCCCGAGTACAGCGAGTTCACCGGCGTCACCTTCTCGCCCTGCGGCCGCATCCTGTACGCGAACATTCAGGACCCGGGCATCATGGTCGCGATTACCGGCCCTTGGAAGCGCCAGAAGCGCGGCTGATTAATTCAATGGCCCGGCCCGCGGTACGCCTCCTACAGTGATGCATGTCCAGGTGCGAAGGCAGGACCTACTTCCACTGATAATGGGGCGGCCGCGGGTTCGAGTCCCGCCACCGGTACAACGCGCCGGTGTAGCTCAGGGGTTAGAGCACCTACGTCGGTTCCGCCGGCCTTGAACTCTGGACACCACAATTTCATGCATGTCACGCACCTCCCGGTGCGCAGGCTGCGGCTACTTCTCTCTCAAAGAATCCACGCCGCCGCCGACTTGATCTCGGGAGGCGCAGCAGATGGTGTGTGCCCGGTGCGCAGGCAACGGTTACTTCTGGGATCAGAGGGTTGCGGGTTCGAGTCCCGTCATCGACTCAGGGTCGGTGTAGCTCAATCGGCAGAGCATCTGACTGTTCCGTCGCCGACTCCTGACCTCGGGCACATTCCATTTGCTGCGCCTCCCCCTTGGAAAATCAATGAATTCGGGGGAATTCACCATGGCGCGTTTCAACACCAAGAACACCAGGGCACAGCCCACTTCCCGCGTGACGTCGACCGGGCGCGTTCTGCGTACCCACCAGGGCGGCCGGGGTCAGGAGCGTGACGCACGCTCCGAGCTCTTTCTCCTCTCGATCGCCAACTTCGTCGCGCAGCAGACCTTTTACGAGAGCGGCGAGGCCCGCGACGACCGGTTCGCCGAGCTCGTACGCCGGGTCGCCGTCGAGGACCCGGAGTGGACCGCGGGCCTGCTCGGCTGGCTGCGCGGTGAGGGCAACCTGCGTACGGCCTCGA
Organism: Streptomyces sp. NBC_00457; assembly: GCF_036014015.1. NCBI lineage: Bacteria > Bacillati > Actinomycetota > Actinomycetes > Kitasatosporales > Streptomycetaceae > Streptomyces > Streptomyces sp. NBC_00457. Next base: position 8,193,937 of record NZ_CP107905.1, read on the forward strand.
TCGTGGGCGCCGCTGAATACGTGAAGGCGCGCCTCGACGCCGGCGCGACGGACGGCCCGTCCAACCGGCAGGTCATCGACTCCGTGCTGCGCCGCCCCGACGAGCCCGGCGAGCTGCTCGCGTACTGGACTTCGCGGTACGGCCGAGCCATCCCGAAGCCCGTGAAGCGTGGCGTCGCCGACGCCGTACGCCGCCTCTACAGCGCCAAGTCGCTCCTGAAGTACGACACGGCGTCCAAGGGCTACCGCTTCGGCGACATCCTGAACCTGGTGCACGCCGCGCCGGATCCTCAGAAGCCGTGGCAGGGCGACCTGTTCCAGTACGCCCTCGACCGCCGGCACAACCCGGACACGGCTGTGGTGCCCAAGTCGCTGCCGGTTCTGGCGGCCCACCGTGACCTGATGGCACTGCGGCCCGCCAAGCGGCGCAGGGTCGTGACCGGTGCGGGCGGCGCGCAGCGTCTCGCGGACGCGGGCATCACCTGGGAGGCGCTGGCCGGCTGGCTGCAGGGCCCGATGGACAAGGCGGCCTGGGAGGCCGTGATCCCGTCCATGGGCGCCATGGCACTGGTCCGCAACCTGCGGAACTTCGACGAGGCCGGTGTCTCGGACGAGGTGGCGGCCCAGGTCGCCGCGAAGATCAGCGACCCGGCGGAGGTGGCGCGCTCGCGGCAGTTCCCGTTCCGCTACCTCGCCGCGTACCAGCACGCCCCGTCGCTGCGCTGGTCGTACCCGCTGGAGCAGGCACTCGGTCACTCGCTGGCCAACGTGCCCGCGCTGCCGGGCCGCACGCTGGTGCTCGTCGACCGCTCGGGCTCGATGTTCTGGTCGCGCCTGTCCGACCGCTCGGAGCTGAACCGGGCGGACGCCGCGGCGATCTTCGGTACGGCGCTCGCGCTGCGGGCGGCGGACGCGGATCTCGTCGAGTTCGGCACGAGCAGCAACCGGATCCGCTTCCGCAAGGGCGAGTCCGTACTGAAGGTGCTCGACCGCTTCGGTGACCTCGGCGGTACCGATACCACCGAGGCGGTGCGCAAGCACTACAAGAAGCATGACCGCGTCCTGATCATCACGGACGAGCAGGCCGCGTACAGCCACCACGGCGACCCCACCGAGCAGGTGCCGGCCCGCGTGCCGGTCTACACCTGGAACCTCGCCGGGTACCGGGCGGGCCACGGCCCGTCGGGCCGTGGCAACCGCCACACCTTCGGTGGCCTGTCGGACGCGGCGTTCCGGATGGTGCCGCTTCTCGAGAGCGCACGGGACGCCGACTGGCCCTGGGTCGCGTAGTCAGGGTGTGCAGGGTGTGCCCCGCACTTCGGTGCGGGGCACACCCTTGTCCGGCGCCGTGACTGACATCTAACATTTCAGTTTGTGGAAGCCATACCGCGCACCCTGCTCCGCGACCGTGCCTACGAAGCGATACGGGACGCCATCGTCGCCGGTGAGATCGAGCCCGGTGCGGTCGTGCGGGACGGAGAGTTCGCCGAGCGGCTGGGGCTGTCGCGGGCGCCGGTGCGGGAGGCGTTCTCGCGGCTCGTGGACGAGGGGCTGCTGGAGAGCAAGCCGCAGAGCTATACGCGGGTGACTCCGGTCGTCGCGGGCGACGTACGGGACGCGGCGGCCGTCGTCGGAGCCATGCACGAGCTGGCCACCCGGGTCGCCGTGCCCCGGCTGTTCGCCGCGGACATCGAGAAGATGCGGGCCGCCAACGAGCGGTTCGCCGCCGCCGTCCGCGCGGGCGACGTCGACACCGCCCTGCACGCCGACGACGAACTGCACGACGTCCTCGTCCGGGTCAGCGGCAACCGCGCCGCCGCGGCCACCGTCGCCCGCTACACCCCCCTCATCCGCCGGCTGGAGCGACGCCGCTTCGGTGAGGGCGGCACGTGCCGGTCGCCCGGACTGCACGAACGGCTGATCGCGGCCTGCGGGGACAAGGACGTGGACGAGGCGGTCCGCGTCACCGCTGAGATCTGGCGCACCCTCGTGGACCTGGCCGACTCCGACTGAGCCAAGGAGGCTCCATGTCCCTCTCCTCGTACGAGCGTTACCCGCTGCTCTTCGGCCCCTCACCGGTGCACCGGCTGGACCGCCTCACCGAACACCTCGGCGGCGCGTCCCTGTGGGCCAAGCGCGAGGACTGCAACTCCGGTGTGGCGTACGGCGGCAACAAGACCCGCAAGCTGGAGTACCTGGTCGCCGACGCGCTCGCCAAGGGCTGCGACACGCTCGCCTCCATCGGCGGGGTGCAGTCCAACCACACCCGTCAGGTCGCCGCCTGTGCCGCCCGCGCGGGACTCAAGTGCGTGCTGGTGCAGGAGAGTTGGGTGGAGTGGCCCGACTCGGTGTACGACAAGGTCGGCAACATCCTCATCAGCCGCCTTGCCGGCGCGGACGTACGGCTCGTGCGCGCCGGGTTCGGGATCGGCTTCAAGGAGAGCTGGGAGCAGGCACTCAGGGAGGTCGAGGAGGGGGGTGGGAAGCCGTACGCCATTCCTGCCGGCGCCTCCGACCATCCGCTCGGCGGCCTGGGCTTCGCCGGGTGGGCGTACGAAGTCGCCGATCAGGAACGGGAGTTGGGCGTCTTCTTCGACACCGTGATCGTCTGCTCGGTCACCGGGTCGACGCAGGCCGGCATGGTCGCCGGATTCCGTGCGCTGGAGGAGGCGGGCGGGCGCACCCGACGGGTCATCGGCATCGACGCGTCCGCCGCCCCCGTCCGCACCCGGGAGCAGATCGCGCGGATCGCGCAGGGCACCGGGCAACTCATCGGCGTACAGAAGGAGTTGACGGAAGCCGACGTCGAGCTGGACGAGCGCTACCACGCGGGCACGTACGGGATTCCCGACGAGGCGACGCTCGCGGCGATGCGGCTCGCCGCCCGGACCGAGGGGATGGTCACCGACCCCGTGTACGAGGGGAAGTCGATGGCCGGGATGATCGACCTGGTCTCGCGGGGAGAGATCGGCCGGGACTCCACGGTGCTCTACGCCCATCTCGGCGGGCAGCCCGCGCTGAACGCGTACAGCGCGCTGTTCTAGACGACCGAACGCCGGGCCGCCCCCGCGGTCGGGGCGCCCCGGCGTTCGTATCGACTCGACTCGGCCGCTACAGCGACTGGGCCGCGGGCTTCACCATGCCGCGCACCGTCCGCGACTTGACGAAGTCGCCGATCGCCGTCATCTCCCACTCGCCGGAGAACTGGCGGATCAGCTTGGCCATGATCACGCCCGTCTGCGGTTCGGCGCTGGTGAGGTCGAAGCGGACCAGTTCCTCGCCGGTCGAGGCGTCCAGGAGGCGGCAGTAGGCCTTGGCGACCTCGGTGAACTTCTGGCCGGTGAAGGAGTTGACGGTGAAGACCAGGCCGGTGACGTCCTGCGGGAGGCGGCCGAGGTCTACGGTGATCACCTCGTCGTCTCCGCCGCCCTCGCCGGTGAGGTTGTCGCCCGAGTGACGGATCGCGCCGTTCACGATCTGGAGCTTGCCGAAGTAGCAGCTGTCGATGTGGTTGCGCTGCGGGCCGTACGCGATGACCGAGGCGTCCAGGTCGATGTCCTTGCCGCGGTACGCCGGCTCCCAGCCGAGGCCCATCTGGACCTGGGAGAGCAGGGGGCGGCCGCCCTTCATCAGGGACACCGTCTGGTTCTTCTGGAGGCTGACCCGGCCCTTGTCGAGGTTGATCTTTCCGGCGCCGGGGGCGGGGGCGGCCGGGGGCGGGGACATGGCAGGGGCCGGCGGGGTGACCGGGGACTGCATCGTGGGCGTGGGGGCCGGCGGGGGCGGCGGCGGGGTGACCGGCTGGGGCGGTGCTACGGGAGCCGGGGTGGGCGCCGGTTCTTCCACGCTGACGCCGAAGTCGGTGGCGATGCCCGCCAGGCCGTTGGCGTATCCCTGGCCCACCGCGCGGGCCTTCCAGACGCCGTTGCGCAGATAGATCTCCACGACCACCAGGGCCGTCTCGGCGCCGAGCTGCGGGGGCGTGAAGGTGGCCAGGGCGCTGTTGTCGTCCGCGTTGCGGATCGTGGCCGTGGGTTCGATGCCCTGGAAGGTCTGGCCGGGGGCGTCCGGGCTGGCGGTGACGACGATCTTCTCGATGCCGGGGGGTACGGCCGCGGTGTCTACCGTGATCGCGTCGGGGGCGGTGCCGCCGCCCGAGCGGTACGTCACGCCAGGGCCGCTCGGCTGGTTGTAGAAGATGAAGTCGTCGTCCGAGCGCACCTTGCCGTCGGCGGTGAGCAGCAGGCCCGATACGTCGAGCCGCACCGGGGCGGCGACGTCCACCGTCACGCGCGCGGTGGGAAGAGGGATGTTCGAGCCGGGGGTCATAGCTGTCATGCCCGGTGAACGAGCGAGGGTGTTTTGCCGTTCCCTTACCTGGGGGCCAATCGGCTGAGTGGGGTTTCAGCGGCGGTTCAGTGGCGGTTGCGGGGGTGGTTGCGTGCCGTGCGTTCGTTGCCGCGTTTGTAGTTTCCCGTCCAGCGGGCCATGACGAGCTGCGGGTCGGCCGTGGTGACCTCGTGGCGGAACTGGTCCGCTCGGGAGCCGCGCAGGACTGTTGCCTCGCGGCCGGAGTGCGTGATCAGGACGGTGCCGTCGGGGCGGTCCTCGTACTGGAAGCCCTGGGGTCTTGGCATGGTCGCGATGGTACGGGCGCGGGGTGGTACGGCCCATCGATTTTCGCCCCCGCCGCCCCTACCCGTCCCATCCCTGGGGGCTGCCGCCCCCAGACCCCCGCTTCGGCCTGAACGGCCTCGTCCTCAAACGCCGGACGGGCTGAAATGCACGCACCGGCGCTGAGAAGCGCGCGCCCCCAGCGGGTGGGTGGGGGTTGGGGATGGCGGTTCTCGTCTTCGAACGCCGGACAGGCTGGAAAACCAGCCTCTCCGGCGTTTGAGGAGCGGGGGTCCAGGGGGCAGAGCCCCCTGGCGGGGTTGAAGGGGCGGAGCCCCTTCAGGATGGGACGGGTAGGGGCGGCGGGGGCGAAGAAAGGGCTACGGCACTACCACGATCTTGCGGCCGACCCCCGATGCGAACTGGTCCAGTGCCTCCGGGTACCGGTCCAGGGGGATGCGGTCGCTGATGAAGATGTCGGGGTTCAGGACGCCCGTTGCGAAGAGTTCTGCCGCGCGTTCGAAGCTGTGGAGGACTGCCATTGAGCCCGTGATGGTGATCTCCTGGTTGTAGATGCGGTACGGGTCGATCGTCACGCGCGTCGCGTAGTCCGCCACGCCGAACTGCAGGAACGTGCCCGCCTTCGCCACCCGTTCCAGACCGTCCTGGATCGCCGCAGCGTTGCCGGTGGCGTCGATGACGAGGTCCCAGCCCTGGGGGCGGTCGAGTTCGTCGGGGTTCGCGGCCGAGGATGAGACGCCCAGGCGGCGGGCTGTCTCCAAGCGGGTGGGGTTCACATCCACCACGTCGACGCTCGCCGCGCCGGTCCGCTTGGCCAGTTCCAGCATCATCAGGCCCATCGTGCCGGAGCCGTAGATGAGGACGTGGGCGCCTAGGCGGGATTGGAGGACGTCGTAGCCACGGACGGCGCAGGACAACGGTTCCACCAGTGCCGCGTCCTGTGTGCGGACGTGTTCGGGCAGTCGTACGCAATTCGCCACCGGAGCCACCGCGTACTGCGCCGCACCCCCGGCCGTCGTCACGCCGATCGCCGCCCAGCGTTCGCAGAGGTTGTTGTGGCCCGTGCGGCAGTACCGGCACTCGTAGCAGTAGAGGGATGGGTCCACCGCTACTCGATCGCCTATCGACAGCTCCGTGACCTGGGTTCCCACCCCGACCACCTCGCCCGCGAACTCGTGGCCGGGCACGATCGGCAGCTTGGGGGCGAACTCGCCCTGGAGGATGTGCAGATCCGTTCCGCACAGGCCGCACGCCGCGACCTCGACCACGACATCGCGTGGTCCTGGCGTCGGGTCCGGGACCTCGGCTACGACGGCCTTGCCCACGGACTCGATGACGGCGGCCTTCATTTGACGGCTCCCAACGACAGGCCCTGGACCAGCTTGTCCTGGGCGGCGAACCCCGCGGCGAGCACCGGCAGGGAGATGACGAGCGACGCGGCGCACACCTTCGCCAGGAACAGGCCCTGGCTGGTGATGAAGCCGGTCAGGAAGACGGGGGCCGTTTCGGCTACGACGCCTGTCAGCACCCTCGCGAACAGCAGCTCGTTCCAGCTGAAGATGAAGCAGATGAGGGAGGTTGCGGCGATGCCTGGCAGGGCGATGGGGGCCACCACTCGGGCCAGGATCGTCGGGAGTCGCGCACCGTCCACCCTGGCCGCCTCGATCACCTCCACCGGGATCTCGGAGAGGAAGGACTGCATCATCCAGACCGCGATCGGCAGGTTCATCGACGTGTAGAGGATGACCAGCAGCCAGACGTTGTCGAGCATGTCCGTGTTCTTGGCGAACAGGTAGATGGGCAGCAGGCCCGCCACCACCGGCAGCATCTTCGTGGAGAGGAAGAAGAACAGGACGTCCGTCCACTTCTTCACCGGGCGGATCGACAGGGCGTATGCCGCGGGGAGGGCGAGGAGGAGGACGAACAGTGTCGACGCCACCGATGCCACCGCCGAGTTGATCAGGGACGGCCAGGGGCTCGCGCCGCCGCCCGCTCCGAAGAACTCGCGGTAGCCGTCGAGGGTGAGGGCGGCCGCGATGGACGGCGGGTTGGTCGCCGCGTCCTCCTCGGAGTGGAAGGACGTCAGCGCCATCCAGGCGATGGGCAGGAAGAAGACGATGCCGGTCAGCCAGGCCACCAGGCCCAGGCTGATGCCCTTGCGCTTGCGGATGCGTACGGCGATGTCGCTCATGCGCGGCCCACCTCCTCGCGGAACAGGGACGACACGACGCGCAGGGCGAAGGTCGCGATGATGATCGAGCCGATGACCACCAGGACGCCGGCGGCCGAGGCGAGGCCGTTCTCATGGGCCTGGTAGAAGGTCTGGTAGACGGTGTAGGGGAGGTTGGCGGTGCCCAGGCCGCCCGATGTGATCGTGAAGACCGCGTCGAAGTTCTGGACGATGTAGATCGAGCCCAGCAGGGCGCCCAGTTCGAGATAGCGGCGCAGATGCGGGAGCGTCAGGTAGCGGAAGATCTGCCAGTCGCTCGCGCCGTCCACCCGCGCGGCCTCCATCTGCTGCTGGTCGCGGCTCTGCAGGCCCGCCAGCAGGATCAGCATCATGAACGGGGTCCACTGCCAGACCAGCGCGGCTTCGACGGCTAGGAGCGGGGTGTTGGAGATCCAGTCCGGCTGTGGGCCGCCGACGTAGTGCAAGAGGCCGTTGAACAGGCCGTATTCGGGGTTGTAGAGGACGTGCTTCCAGAGCAGCGCCGCAGCCACCGGGACGACCAGGAAGGGGGCGATCAGCAGGGTGCGGACCAGTCCCCGGCCCTTGAACTTCCGGTCCAGGAGCAGCGCCAGGGCCAGGCCCAGGACCAGGCTGGCCAGCACCACGGCCACGGTGAGCAGGATCGTCGTCCATACGGAACGGCGCAGGTCCGGGTCGGTGAGGACTTCGGAGTAGTTGGCGAAGCCGGTGAACTCGCGGGCGTCGGGGTAGAGCGAGTTCCAGTCGAAGAACGAGATCACCAGCGTGGCCACGAAGGGGAGCTGGGTCACGACGATCATGAAGATCAGGGCGGGGAGGAGGGGGGCGCGGGTGGCCCAGGCGCGCATGCGTCCCGAGGGGCGCTTCTCGGCGCGGACGGTTGGTGTGGCGATCGGAGCGGTGGTCGTGGCGGTCATCGTCCCTCGTACTCCTCGGAGATCTTCTCGGCGAGCTGCTGGGACTTGCTCAGGGCCGAGTCGACGGACTGGCGTCCGGCGATGGCCGCGCTGATCTCCTGGGAGACCTTGGTGCCGAGGTCGGTGAACTCGGGGATGCCGACGAACTGGATGCCGGGTGCCGGGCGCGGCTGCACTCCCGGGTCGTTCGGCTGGGCGCCTTCGATGGCTTCCTTCGTCGTCTCCTGGAAGGCGGCGGCCTCCGCGCGGTAGTCGGGGTTCTCGTACGTCGACGCGCGCTTGCCCGCCGGTACGTTCGACCAGCCGATCTCGTCGCCGACCAGCTGCTCGTACTCCTTGCTGGACGCCCAGGACACGAACTTCCAGGCCTTGTCGGGGTTGCGGGAGGCGTCCTGGATGCCCCAGGCCCAGGTGTAGAGCCAGCCGGCGGACTCGGTCTTCTCGACCGGCGCGGGCACGTAGCCGACCTTGCCCTTGACCGGGGAGTCGGCGGACTCCAGGGAACCGGCCGCGGAGGTGGCGTCGTACCACATGGCGACCTTGCCCTGGGTCATGTTGTTCAGGCACTCGGCGAAGCCGGACTGGGCGGCGCCGGACTCGCCGTGGTCACGGACCAGGTCGACATAGAACTTCACCGCCTTCTCCCACTCGGGGGAGTCGAGCCGGGCCTTCCAGTCCTTGTCGAACCAGGTGCCGCCGAAGGTGTTCACGACCGTGGTGAGCGGAGCCATGACCTCGCCCCAGCCCGGCAGGCCGCGCAGACAGATGCCCTTCATGCCGGACTCGGCGCCGTCGGTCTGCGCGGCGAGGTCCGCCACCTGCTGCCAGGTGGGGTGCGCGGGCATCGTCAGGCCCTGCTTCTCGAAGACGTCCTTGCGGTACATCAGGAAGGACGACTCGCCGTAGAAGGGCTGGCCGTAGAGCTTGCCGTCCTCGGCGGTCAGGGACTCGCGCATCGGCTTGAGGATGTCCTGCTCGTCGTACGCCGGGTCCTTGGCGACGTACGAGTCCATCTCGTGCAGCCAGCCGTTCTTGGCGTAGATCGGTATCTCGTAGTTGGACAGGGTGGCCACGTCGTACTGGCCGGCCTGGTTGGCGAAGTCCTGGCTGATCTTGTCGCGGACGTCGTTCTCGGGGAGGACGGTGAAGTTGACCTTGATGCCGGTCTCTTTGGTGAAGTGGGCGGCGGTGAGCTTCTGGAGCTCCACCATCTGGGGGTTGTTCACCATGAGGACGTTGATCGAGTTTCCGCCCGATCCGGCCCCGCCCGCGCCGACCCAGCAGCCGGTGAGCAGCGGGGCGAGCAGCGTCCCTGCGGCGACCGCGGCGAGTGTGGCTCGCGGCCTCCGACGGCTCTGGGTTCGCATGGATCGCTCCTGAACATTTGGGGAGATAAGGGGTGTTGCCGGGCAAGGAGGTGCCCTACAGGGGGGGGTGGATTTTCAGACCCGGATGACCTGTGGCCCCAGCAATGAGTAGCGGTGGGCCTCGGCCGTCGGGAGCAGGGTGCTCGTGACGATCGCCTCCAGTGCGCCGACCTCGGCGAACCGGCAGAAGCTCACCGCCCCGAACTTGGTGTGCACGCCCGCGAACACGGTGCGCCGGGAGGCGCGCACGGCCTGTGCCTTGACCTCGCTGACCGCGGGGTCGGGGGTGGTCAGACCGTGTTCGCGAGAGATGCCGTTGGCGCCGATGAAGGCGAGGTCGATGACGAAGCCGGCGAGCATCTTCGTCGTCCAGTGGTCGACGGTGGCCAGGGTGCCGGAGCGGACCCGGCCGCCGAGGAGCAGCACCGAGATGCCCTCGACCTCGGCGAGCGTGCCCGCGACCGGCAGGGACGCGGTGACCACGGTCAGCGGCCGGTCCCGGGGGAGTGCCTCGGCGATGAGCTGGGGGGTGAACCCCTCGTCGACGAAGACGGTCTCGGCGTCCCCGAGCAGCTCGGCCGCGGCGACCGCGATGCGTCGCTTCTCGGGGACATGGCTGGTGGCGCGGAAGGCGAGCGTCGTCTCGAAACCGGCGCTCTCCACGGGATACGCGCCGCCGTGGGTGCGGCGGACCAGTCCGTGGTCCTCCAGGGCGCGCAGATCCCGTCGTACGGTCTCCTTCGCCACGCCCAGCTCGGCGGCGAGCGCGGTGACATCGACCGAGCCGGAGGCGCGAGCGACGCGGACGATCTCCCGCTGACGCTCTTCCGCGGTCTTCTCGCCCATGACCGACACCTGCCTTCGTACGGTGAGCTCCGTTGCCCGTTCGGGCCCGGTGGGACCCATGGAGGAAGTTCTACAGCGGGCGCGCGACACTGACCAGGCCTGTTGGGGGCCCGATAATGCCCGTGTGTGCCCGTTCGACTCTACCGGTGCCCGCCTCGGACCAGCACGGCTGTCGAGAAGGGCGTGAGATCGGGCAGGACCCGTGCCCGGATACGCCGACGGGCGGGCCCGTTCGGTGCCCGCCCGCCGTAGAAGTGCTCTCGCGTACGTATGAGTGAAGCAAGTATGAGTGAAGTCGGACGTCAGTACGGCCAGATCGGCGGATCGCTGACGAAGTGGCCGCCGAGGTAGGCGTGCGCCACGTTCTCCGGGTCGAGCTCGCCCTGTTCGGCGATGAGCTTCTCGGCGTACGGCTCGGAGTCGTCCTGCGGTGCGTAGCCAAGGGCCCGCGCGGTGGTCAGGTCCCACCACAGGCGGGTGTTGGCGGAGGAGCCGTAGACGACGGTGTGGCCGACGTGCTCGGCGGTCAGGGCCGCGTGGAAGAGCCGGGCGCCGTCGGCCGGACTCATCCACACCGAGAGCATGCGCACGCTGGTCGGCTCGGGGAAGCAGGAGCCGATGCGCACGGAGACGGTCTCCAGGCCGTGCTTGTCCCAGAAGAACTGGGCGAGGTCCTCGCCGAATGACTTGGACAGGCCGTAGAAGGTGTCGGGGCGGCGCGGTGTGTCGATCGGGATCAGTGCGCTTGAATCGTGGGGTGCGTCGCCCTGCGGGCGGGGCGTGAAGCCCACCGCGTGGTTGGAGGAGGCGAAGGCGATGCGCTCGACGCCCTCCTGGTGGGCCGCCTCGTACAGGTTGTACGTCCCCTCGATGTTCGCCCTGAGGATTTTCTCGAACGGGGCTTCCAGGGAGATGCCCGCGAGATGGATGATCGCGTCGACGCCCCGGACGGCCTCGCGCAGGGCGCCCTTGTCGGCGAGGTCGGCGACGATCGCGTCCGGCTCGCCCTCGATCGGGCGCAGATCGAGCAGGCGGAGTGTGTAGCCGTAGTCCGGGAGCAGGTCCCGCATCAGGGTGCCGAGCCCGCCGGCGGCGCCGGTGAGCAGAACGATGCGGGGGGCTGGCATCCTCGGTTCTCCTTGAGTTCAGGGGCCGTATGCATGCACGCACGGTATTCACATTCATGGACAAGCTAGGGATCACCGACCTTGCCCGTCAAGGGTGGCGCAGCCTGCGTTCATAAACGTAAACTCTGATCAGAAACCTGCATGCCGTTCTCCTCCTGTGCAACCGCCCTCGTTCGCAGCCGTCCTCGTTATAGGGAGCGCCCGTGACGCCAGCCCCCCTTGCCGCACGCCTGAGCATCCCCAGCGGGCCGCTGTTCTTCCCCGTCACCGCCTACGGCCCCGACGGCGCGGTCGACCTGGACGTCTACCGCACCCATGTCCGCCGGGGCGTCGAGGCCGGGGCCGCCGCCGTGTTCGCCTGCTGCGGCACCGGGGAGTTCCACGCGCTCACGCCGGAGGAGTTCGAGGCCTGTGTGGGCGCGGCCGTCGAGGCGGCCGAGGGGCGCGTCCCGGTCGTCGCGGGCGCCGGCTACGGCACCGCGCTCGCCGTGCGGTACGCGCGGCTCGCGGCGGCGGCCGGGGCGGACGGGCTGCTCGCCATGCCGCCGTACCTCGTCGTCGCCGGGCAGGAGGGGCTGCTGCGGCACTACCGGGAGGTGGCGGACGCGACCGCGCTGCCCGTGATCGTCTACCAGCGCGACAACGCCGTGTTCACGCCGGAGACGGCCGTCGAACTGGCCCGCACGGACGGGATCATCGGGTTCAAGGACGGGCTCGGCGACCTGGACCTCATGCAGCGCGTCGTGAGCGCCGTCCGCACCGAGGCCCCCGGCGACTTCCTCTACTTCAACGGACTGCCGACCGCCGAACAGACCCAGCTCGCCTACCGCGGCATCGGCATCACCCTCTACTCCTCCGCCGTGTTCTGCTTCGTCCCGGAGATCGCCCTCGCCTTCCACCGGGCGCTCGGCTCCGGCGACGACACCACCGCGCACCGGCTGCTTGACGGCTTCTACCGGCCCTTCGTCGACCTGCGCGCCCAGGGCCGCGGCTACGCCGTCTCGCTGGTCAAGGCGGGCGTACGGCTACGGGGGCTCGACGTCGGTCCGGTACGGTCGCCGCTGCACGAACCGGCCGGGGAACATGTGAAGGAGCTGGCCGAACTCATCGACAGGGGCTACGAGTTGCTGCAGGAGGATGCGTGAAGGCGTCGACATTCGCCTACCCCTGGGACGTCAACGGCGACCCGGCGGCCCCCGGCCGGATCGCCGCGCTCGGGGTGCGGCAGGTGACGCTCGCCGCCGCCTACCACTCCACCCGCGCCCTCACCCCCCGCCACCCGCGTCACCGCATCGTCACCGCCGAGCACGCGGCCGTGCTGTATCCCATGGACGACCGGTGGGCCGGGCGGCAGCTGCGCCCGTACGCGGCCGGTGACTGGGCCCCGGGCGACGCCTACGGTGAGGCGGCCGCCGCGCTCGCGGACGCCGGCCTGGAGGTGCACACCTGGGTCGTCCTCGCGCACAACTCCCGTATGGGCGCCGAGCATCCGGACACCTCGGTCGTCAACGCCTACGGCGACCGCTACCCGTGGGCGCCTTGTATCGCCCAGCCCGACACGCGCGCGTACCTGATCGACCTGGCCGCCGAGGCGGCGGTACGGCCCGGCGCGCGCGGCACCGAACTGGAGTCCCTCGGCTGGTACGGGCTGCAGCACCTGCACGCCCACGACAAGACCGGCGGAGTGGGCCTCGGGGACGCCGGGCAGTACCTGATGTCGCTCTGCTTCTGCCCGCACTGCCGCACGGGGTACGGCGAACAGGGTCTGGACGCCGACGAGTTGGCGGCAGCCGTACGCACCGCGCTGGAGCCCGTGTGGCAGGGCGCCCCCTCCGACGGAGGCTGGGCGGCGATCGAGAAGCTGCTCGGCGAGACGAACGCGACGGCCACGCGCGCGTGGCGCGACGACACTGCCCGCACGCTCCAGGAGGCCGCGGTCCGAGCCGTGCGCGCGGCCGCTCCCGACGGCTTGCAGGTCCTGCTGCACGCCGACCCGGTGTCGTACCACTGCGGTGCGAACGCGGGGGTGGACCCCGAGCACATCCTGTCGGTGGCGGACGGTGTGGTCGTACCGTGCGCGGGCGGGCCGGGTCTGCTCACGCCCTTCGTGGAGCAGGGCGGTGTGGAGCGGGGGAGTGCTGTCATCGCCGCCAACTTCACCGTCGTCTCCGGTATGGGCGGCAGCCCGGCCACGCTCTCCGCGGACCTGGCCCGCGCCCGGGAACTCGGGGCGACCGAAATGCGGCTGTATCACGCCGGGTTGGCATCGGACGGCGACCTGGAGGCGGTGCGCGCCGCACTCACCGCGAGCTGAGCCGCCGCCGTCAGCCACGCCAGGCCCAGGACCGGCAACAGCAGCCGGTGGTCGACCAGTTCGACGAGACCGGCGCCCACGGCCAGCCCGACCACGTTCGGCGCGAACATCAAGGTGTTGGCCGTGGCGACCGTACGCCCCAGCAGCGCATCCGGTGTCTCCCGCTGTACGGCGGTCAACGCGGCGATCAGTACGCACGGCAGCCCCGCGCCGATCGCCGCGCTGCACACCAGGGCGACCGCGTCGGACGGCACCGCCCGCAGGGCCGCCGCGACGGCCGTCACCGCCATCCCGCACGCCGCGAAACGAGGTGCGCCGAGGCGCCGCAGCCCCGCGCCCGAGAGCAGGCCGACCGCCACCGAACCGGCACCCTGGACGGCGGCGAGCAGCCCGGCGTACGCGGGGGAGTGGCCGAGGCCGTCGACGACGGCGTAGACCAGCGCGCCGTTCACGCCCGCGCAGAGCATCGTCGTACCGCCCGCGAGGACGAGGGGCCGCAGTCGGGGGTGCGCCCGCAGGTGCCGGGCGCCCTCGGAGGTCCGCCCACGCCCGCCGGAGACCGGCCGGGGCTTCTCCTCCCGGACGCGGAGACCGGCGTACAGGCCGATGGCCAGCGCGAACGTCATCGCGTCCAGAAGCGCCACGCTCGGGCCGCCGTACGCCGTGTACAGGCCCGCGCCCGCCAGCGGGGCCACGAGTTTCATGCCCTCGGTGGCGGTCATCCGCAGCCCGTTGAAGTCGCCGAGCAGGGATCGGTCGACGGCGGTGACGACCAGCGCCGACTCCGCCGCGTCATGTACGACGCCCGCCGCGCCGTACACGAACAGGACCGCGAACAGCAGCCACAGGCCGTCCGCGGAGTCGACGGTGAGGAGGGCGGGCAACAGGGCGGCCAGGAGCACGTTGGTGCCGATGAGGAGAGGTTTGCGGCGGGTGCGGTCGGCGAGCGTGCCCAGGAGGGGGCCGAACAGGGTCGGCGCCCACATGGCGAGCATGCTGAGCGCGGCCAGGCCGTCCGAGCCGGTGAGGTCCTTGACCCATACGCCGGACGCCAGCCACAGGGCCGACGTACCGAAGCCGGAGACGACCACGCCCGAGAGATACAGCCCCGCGTTGCGGTCGCGCAGCACTGTCCAGGTCGGTGTCATGCCTGGTCATGGTGGTTCTAAGGCAGGGTGGCGGGCATCGGGCAGATGCCTTAATACGGCTGCGGAAGCACGATGGAAGGACGGGCGCCGGTCAGTCGTCCGGGCGAGGAGGCAGCCCTGTGGAATGGACCCTTGAAGTGATCCCGGTCCCGGTGTCCGACGTGGACCGGGCCAAGAGCTTCTATGCCGATCAGTGCGGTTTCCATGCCGACGTCGATGTCTCGCCGTTCGAGGGCGGGCGGTTGGTGCAGCTCACGCCGCCCGGCTCGCGGTGCTCCATCGTGCTGCAGAGCGGTCTGCCGCAGACGCCGGGCCAGCCGGAGATGGCGCCCGGCTCGCTCCAGGGCCTCCAGCTCTGCGTCGCGGACATCGAGGCGGCCCGGGAGCAACTGGTCGCGCGGGGTGTCGAGGTCGGGCCGGTGCGACATGTGGGCGCGTCCGGGTGGGAGGAGGGCAAGGGCGAGGGCGACTGGAACTCCTTCGTGTTCTTCAAGGACCCCGACGGCAACGGCTGGGTGGTCCAGGAGATGCCGGCGCCGCTCGCGCAACGCTGAGGAGGCGATGAGCGGACCGGCCGATGAGTTTTGTGTCGTGGGCGGGTCCACCACCTGAGCAGAGACCGCGACCGCCGACATCAGGAGGACCCGCCATGCCCGAGCCGATCATCGACCTCGGCCCGCAGACCAGGATCGTGGCACGCCTGGCGGACGGTGTGCCCGACGAACGGCTCGGGGACGTGACGCCCTGCCCCGACTACACCGTGCGCAACATGCTCGGGCACCTCACCCACCTGGCCGCCGCCTTCCGCGACGCCGGCCGCAAGGACCTCGGCCCCGGCACGGACACCGACCCCGGCGCCTCCGTGCCGGACATCGCACCCGGCTGGCGCGAGGAGCTGCCCAAGGTCCTCGACGAACTCGCCGAGGCCTGGCGCGACCCGGCGGCCTGGACCGGCGAGACCCGCGCGGGCGGTGTGCCGCTGTCGGGCGCGGAGGCCGGAGCCGTCGCCGTGGACGAGCTGGTCATCCACGGCTGGGACCTGGCCCGCGCCACCGGCCAGCCCTACGAGCCCGACCCCGCCGCCCTCCAGCTCTGCCACGGCCTGCTCCTCGCCGCAGCCGACGACCCCTCCCGCGGCGGCGGCATCTTCGGCCCGGTCGTCCCGGTACCGGAGGACGCACCACTGCTCGACCGAGCGGTGGGCCTGAGCGGCCGCGACCCGGGGTGGACGCCCGCGCCGTAACTTCAATTTCCTTCGGCAGAACCTGTCAGAAGCATTGACGAAACATTGCGCCCCTCTTACCTTCAACGCGTCGTACTTCGTACGTCATATATGAGACGCGATATGTGAGATCCGAGAGGCGCGCATGACCTCTGTGCCCACGCCGATCCCCTCCCGCACGCAATATGTGCAGGAGGAGATCAAACGCCGCATCCTCACCGGGCAGTTGACGCCCGGTCAGGCCCTGGTCGAGACCGAGCTCGCCGCGCAGTTCGGGGTGTCGAAGACCCCCGTGCGGGAGGCGCTGAAGACCCTGGCCGGGACCGGGCTCGTCGTGATGAACCAGTACAAGGGCGTCACGGTGCGCATGGTGGACGCGGACATGGCACGCGAGGTCTACGACGTGCGGCTGCTGCTGGAGCCCGAGGCGCTGAAGCGCGCGGTCCGGCGCGGCGCCTCGCTCGACGCCGCGCGCGCCGCGCTGACCCGCGCCGACGCGGCCGGCGACACCGCCGAACGCTCTCTCGCCAACCGGGAGTTCCACCGCGCCCTGTACCTGCCCTGCGGCAACCCGCTGCTCGGCCGGATGCTCGACGAGGTCCGCGACCAGGCCGCCCTCGTCTCCGCCGTCGCCTGGGCCGCCTCGCCCTCCTGGGACCGGGAGGCCGGCGAGCACCGCGAGATCCTGCGGCTGGCCCTGGAGGGCGACGCGGACGGTGCGGCCCGCGCCCTCCACGCGCACATCGCGTCGTTCGTGCGGCGGGCCTTCCCCGGGGCCCATGAAGAGATCCAGGCCGAGCAGCAGGACGAGGAAGGTCAGGAATGAGCAGCGTGACGTTCGAGGCCCAGCGGGCGGCCCTGGCCGACGTGGTGGCGATCCCGGTGACCCCGTTCGCCGAGGACGGCAGCGTCGACCAGGACACCCACCGGGCCCTGCTGCGTCGGCTGCTCGACGGCGGCATCGGCATCCTCACGCCGAACGGGAACACGGGCGAGTTCTACACCCTCACGCCCCAAGAGCGGCAGCTCGTCACCGAGTTGACCGTCGACGAGGCGGGCGACCGCGCCGCCATCCTGGTCGGCGTCGGCCACGACATCCCCACCGCCGTCGCCTCCGCCCGGCACGCCCGTGAACTCGGCGCCCAGATGGTGATGGTCCACCAGCCCGTCCACCCGTACGTCTCCCAGGGCGGCTGGGTCGACTACCACCGCGCCATCGCCGAGTCCGTGCCCGAGCTGGGCGTCGTCCCGTACCTCCGCAACGCCCAGCTCAGCGGCTTCCGCCTGGCCGAACTCGCCGACGCCTGCCCGAACGTCATCGGCGTGAAGTACGCCGTCCCGGACGCCGCGAGGTTCGCCGCCTTCGCCCGCGACGCGGGCCTGGAACGCTTCGTCTGGGTCGCCGGCCTCGCCGAGCCCTACGCCCCCTCCTACTTCTCCGCGGGCGCCACCGGCTTCACCTCGGGACTCGTGAACGTCGCCCCGTCCGTTTCGCTGAACATGATCGAAGCGCTTCGATCCGGCGACTACCCGGCCGCCATGAAGGTCTGGGAGCAGATCCGCCGCTTCGAGGAACTCCGCGCCGCCAACGGCTCCGCGAACAACGTCACCGTCGTCAAGGAGGCCCTCGCCTCCCTCGGCCTGTGCCGCCGCGACGTCCGCCCGCCGAGCAAGTTGCTGCCCGAGGACGAACGCGCCGAGGTCGCCGCGATCGCCGCGGGGTGGTCCATATGACCGGAAGAAAGCGCCCGGAAGAACTCAGAAGCCACCAGTGGTACGGCACCGAGGGCCAGTTGCGAACCTGGTCGCACAACGCCCGCATGCGCCAGCTGGGATACGAGGCGGAGGAGTACCGGGGCCGCCCGGTGATCGCCGTCCTCAACACCTGGTCCGACATCAACCCCTGCCATGTCCATCTGCGCGAGCGCGCCCAGGCGGTCAAGCGGGGGGTGTGGCAGGCCGGCGGCTTCCCGCTGGAGTTCCCGGTCTCCACGCTCTCGGAGACCTACCAGAAGCCGACCCCGATGCTCTACCGCAACCTGCTCGCGATGGAGACGGAGGAACTGCTGCGGTCGTATCCGATCGACGCGGCGGTGCTGCTCGGCGGCTGCGACAAGTCGACGCCGGCGCTGCTCATGGGCGCGGTCTCGGCCGATGTGCCGTCGATCTTCGTTCCCGCGGGTCCGATGCTGCCGGGGCACTGGCGCGGTACGACCCTGGGGTCCGGTACCGACATGTGGAAGTACTGGGACGAGCACCGCGCGGGCAACCTGACCGACTGTGAACTGCGCGAACTCCAGGGCGGGTTGGCGCGTTCGCCGGGTCACTGCATGACCATGGGGACCGCCTCCACGATGACCGCGGCGGCGGAAGCTCTCGGCATGAGCCTGCCGGGCGCCTCCTCGATACCGGCCGTCGACTCCGGACACGAGCGGATGGCGGCCGCCTCCGGGCGCCGCGCGGTGGAGCTCGCCTGGACCGGGATCGCGCCGTCCTCCATCCTCACCCGCGAGGCCTTCGAGGACGCGGTGACGACCGTCCTGGGTCTCGGCGGCTCCACCAACGCCGTGATCCACCTGATCGCCATGGCGGGACGGGCCGGCGTCAAGCTCACCCTCGACGACTTCGACCGCATCGCCCGCACCGTGCCGGTGCTGGCCAACGTACGGCCCGGCGGACGGACGTACCTCATGGAGGACTTCCACTTCGCCGGCGGCCTGCCTGCCTTCCTCTCGCGGATCACCGACCTGCTGCACCTGGACCGGCCGACCGTGAACGGAACCCTGGGCGAGCAGATCGAGGGTGCCGTCGTCCACAACGACGACGTCATCCGCCCGCGCGATAACCCGGTCGCGCCAGAAGGCGGGGTCGCCGTGCTGCGCGGCAACCTCTGCCCGGACGGCGCCGTCATCAAGCACATCTCCGCCGAGCCGCACCTGCTCAAGCACACCGGCCCCGCGGTCGTCTTCGACGACTACAAGGCGATGCAGCGGACCATCAACGACCCGGCGCTGAACATCACCGCCGACAGCGTGCTGGTGCTGCGCAACGCCGGGCCCAAGGGCGGTCCGGGCATGCCGGAGTACGGGATGCTGCCCCTGCCCGACCATCTGCTGAAGCAGGGTGTACGGGACATGGTGCGGATCTCCGACGCCCGGATGAGCGGCACGAGTTACGGCACGTGCGTGCTCCACGTGGCGCCGGAGTCGTACATCGGAGGCCCGCTCGCGCTGGTGCGCACGGGCGACTCGATCACCCTGGACGTCGACGCGCGAACGCTCCAACTCAACGTGGACGACGAGGAGTTGGAGCGCCGCAGGGCGGAGTGGACGCCGCCGCCCGTGCGGTACGAGCGTGGATACGGCGCGCTCTACAACGAACAGATCACCCAGGCGGACACCGGCTGCGACTTCGAGTTCCTCGCGCGGCCGGGCACGGTGCAGGACCCGTACGCGGGCTGAACCACTCTCGGCCGGACCCTCTTCGGTCGAGATCCCGAACGTTGATCGGTAAGCGCTTCACCCGCGTGACGAGTGAGCGCACGAGCAAACGCACGAGAACGGAGAACAGTCATGGCCCAAGCCGCAGCCGTGGCGAAACCGCCCGCGCCACCGAGGCGGCGGCGCCGTGCCTCTGCCACCCCGCGCAGACTGCCGTACCTGCTGATCGCCCCGGCCGCCGTGCTGATGCTCGGCTTCATCGCCTACCCGGTGCTCAGCGTCTTCTACTACAGCCTGCAGAACTACAACCCCACCAAACCCTGGCGGAACGGCTACGCGGGCTTCGACAACTTCGTCCACGCCTTCACCGAAGACCCGATCTTCTGGGACACGCTGGTCTTCAGCGCGAAGTGGGTCGTCGTCGAGGTCGGGCTGCAGTTGCTGTTCGGTCTCGCGCTGGCGCTGATCGTCAACCAGACGTTCGTCGGACGGGGACTGGGCCGCGCGCTGGTGTTCTCGCCGTGGGCCGTCTCCGGTGTGCTGACCTCCGCGATCTGGGTGCTCCTCTACAACTCCCAGACGGGCATCACCCGTTACCTCGCCGACATGGGCATCGGCACCTACGGCACCAGCTGGCTGTCGGACACCTCCACCGTCTTCCCGGCGGCGATCGTCGCCGATCTCTGGCGCGGCGTGCCCTTCTTCGCGATCCTCATCCTCGCCGACCTCCAGTCCGTCTCGAAGGACCTGTACGAGGCGGCCGAGGTCGACGGGGCGACCAGGCTGCAGCAGTTCTGGCACATCACGCTGCCCCATCTGAAGGACGCGATCATCCTGTCCACGCTGCTGCGCGCGGTCTGGGAGTTCAACAACGTCGACCTGCTGTACACGCTCACCGGCGGCGGACCGGCGGGCGAGACGACGACACTCCCGCTCTACATCGCCAACACCAGCGTCGACGCCCACAACTTCGGCTATGCGTCGGCCCTGACCACCGTCGCGTTCGTGATCCTGCTCTTCTGCTCGATGGTCTATCTGCGGCTGAGCAAGTTCGGAAGTGAGGCCAAGTGAGCACCATCAAGGAGGCCACCGCAGTCGCCCCGGCAGCCCGCCGCCCGGCACCCGAGCCGCAGCGTCCGGCGAAGAAGCGCCGCGCCTGGGACGAGGCCCCGCGCTGGCAGATCTACACCCCGCTGGGGATCTACCTGGTCTTCACCCTGATCCCCTTCTACTGGATCCTGCTCTTCGCGCTCCGCCCGGCAGGATCCACCTCGCTGGTGCCCTGGCCGATGACCTTCGACCACTTCGAGAAGGTGTGGACGGACCGGTCCTTCGGCACCTACTTCCAGAACAGCGTCCTCGTCGGCGTCGCGACCCTGGTCATGACGACGATCGTCGCGCTGGCCGGCGGCTACGCCCTCGCCCGGTTCGACTTCAAGGTCAAGCGGGCCTTCATGCTGGGCCTGCTGTGCTCGCAGTTCGTGCCGGGCGCGCTGCTCCTGGTGCCGCTGTTCGAGATCTTCGCCGAACTGCAGATGATCAACTCGCTGGGCAGCGTCATCCTCGCGGAGACGGTCTTCCAGCTGCCGCTGTCGATGATCCTGATCAGCAACTTCATCAAGAACGTGCCGTACTCCCTGGAGGAGGCCGCCTGGGTCGACGGCTGCAACAGGATGACCGCCTTCCGGATCGTCGTCCTGCCGCTGCTGCGGCCCGGTCTGATCGCCGTCGGCTCCTTCGCCTTCGTGCACTCCTGGAACCACTTCCTGTTCGCCCTGATGTTCCTCAACAACCAGGACAAGCAGACCATCCCCGTCGGCCTCAACACCCTGATGAGCGCGGACAGCGTCGACCTGGGCGCGCTCGCCGCGGGCGGCATCATCGCCGCCGTACCCGTGGTGATCGTCTTCGCCTTCATCCAGAAGTGGCTGATCACCGGCTTCAGCGCGGGGGCGGTGAAGGGGTGAGAAAGCATCAGCTCATCGTGCCGCTGGCCGTGTTGGCCGCGCTCAGCGTCCCCGCCCACGCCGAGGACCGTGACATCAGCCGCGACACCCTGCCCGTGAACGACGGCTGGGCGGCGTACGGTCCCGGCACCACCGGAGGATCGGCGGCCGACGACGCCCACGTCTTCACCGTCAGCGACCGCGCCGAACTGGTCCGCGCCCTCGACGGCGGCAGCGACACCCCGAAGATCATCCGGATCGCCGGGACGATCGACGCCAACACCGACGACGACGGCCACCACCTGGACTGCGCCGACTACGCCACCGATGGCTACAGCCTGAAGAAGTACCTCGCTGCCTACGATCCCCGCACCTGGGGTGCGGCGAAGCCGAGCGGCCCCCAGGAGGAGGCCCGCCAGGCCTCCGCCGCCCGGCAGACCGAACGGGTCGTCCTGAACGTCGGCTCCAACACCACGATCGTCGGCCTCGGCTCCTCGGCGGTACTCAAGGGCGCGAGCCTCCAGGTCAAGAACGCGAACAACGTCATCATCCGCAACCTCGAACTCCGCGACGCCTACGACTGCTTCCCCGTCTGGCAGCCCAACACCGGCGGCCTCGGCGACTGGAAGACGGCGTACGACACCCTGTGGCTGAACGGCGCCACCCACGTCTGGGTCGACCACATCACCGCCAGCGACAAGGGCCACCCCGACGCGAAGGAACCCACCTACTTCGCCCGCAACTACCTCCGCCACGACGGCCTGCTGGACATCACGGGCGGCTCGGATCTGATCACCGTCTCCTGGAGCCGGTTCGCCGACCACGACAAGGCGATGCTGATCGGCAACGGCGACACGGCGACGGGCGATCGCGGCAAGCTCCGGGTGACCCTGCACCACAACGAATTCGAGTCCGTCGTACAACGCGCCCCGCGCGTCCGCTTCGGACAGGTGCACGTCTACAACAACCGGTACGACGTGGAGGACGGCCACCGGTACTCACTCGGCGTCTCCACCGAGTCCGCCCTCTACGCCGAGAACAACGCCTTCCACACCCCCGGCCACATCGAGGCCGCCGACCTGGTGAAGAGCTGGAACGGCACCGCCCTGCACCAGACCGGCACCCTCTTCAACGGCTACCCGGTCGACCTGCTGGCGATCCACAACGCCTACAACTCCGGCAGCGAACGCGATCTCACGGCAGACGTCGGCTGGACACCTACCCTGCACACAAAGATCGACAGCGCCGAGCGGGCCGACCGAGAGGTGGCGCGCGGCGCGGGCGCGGGGAGGATCCCATGAGCGTAGACATCGTCCTGGCAGGCGCGCGCGGCCACGGCCGCTGGCACCTCGACAACATCCGCCGACTCCAGGACAAGGGCATCGTCCGGCTCGCGGGCATCTGCGAGCTGACCCCGCTGACGGAAGGGGAGCTCCCGGACGGCCTGGGCACGCCCGCCCAGTCGCCGGATTTCGGCGCCCTCCTCGACTCCACCGGCGCGCGGATCGCCGTGATCTGCACGCCGATCCCGACCCACACCGACCTCGCCCTGACCGCCGCCGAGCGGGGCGTGCATCTGCTGCTGGAGAAGCCGCCCGCGCCGTCGTACGCCGAGTTCCGGCGGATGGCCGACGGGGTCGCCCGGGCGGGGGTCGCCTGCCAGATCGGGTTCCAGTCGCTGGGCTCGCACGCGGTGCCGGTGATCCGTGAGCTGATCGCCGAAGGGGCGATCGGTGAGCTGGTCGGCATCGGCGGGGCGGGGGCCTGGGCGCGCGCTGAGGCGTACTACCGGCGTGCGCCGTGGGCGGGCAAGCGGCGGCTGAACGGTGTCGAGGTGATCGACGGAGTGCTGACCAACCCGCTCGCGCACGCCGTCGCCACCGCCCTCGCGCTGAACGGCACGACCCGCGCCGAGGACGTCACCGACATCGAGACCGAGCTGCTGCGCGCCAACGACATCGAGTCCGACGACACCTCCTGCGTCCGCGTCACGACCACAACGGGCCGCACGGTCACCGTCGCCGCGACCCTGTGCGCCGAGGTTCCCGACGAGCCGTACGTCCTCGTGCACGGCAGCCGCGGCCGGATCACCTTCTGGTACAAGCAGGACCGCGTGCTGCTCCAGCGCGCCGACCACGGCCCGGAGGAGACCGAGTACGCCCGTACGGACCTGCTGGAGAACCTCGTCGACCACGTCACCACCGGCGCCGCGCTGCTGGTCACGCCGGACTCGACGGGCGCCTTCATGAAAGTCGTTGAAGCGATTCGACTGGCCCCCGACCCGGCCCCGCTGCCCGAGGAGGCCTGGGACTTCGTCCCCGAAGAGGGCCGCCGGGTGGTCCCCGGCGTCGACGGCCTCGTCGCCGCCGCCGCCGACACCCTCTCCCTCTACTCCGAGCTGGGCGCCCCCTGGGCGCTCCCGCAAGCGCGCCCGAAAGAGGTGAGCACCTGATGACGACCACCGACTCCCCGGTCCTGCGCGTCGCGGGCCGCCCTGTCGCCCGCTATGTGACGCGGCCCGAGCTGGCCCCCCGGCTCTCCCCACGCCCCTATCTGCACCCCGTCACCACCCTGGCCGGCACGGCGGTCACCGAGCTGAGCCCCGCCGACCACACCCACCACCTCGGCGTCGGTGTCGCCGTTCCCGACGTCGAGGGGCACAACTTCTGGGGCGGACGCACCTACGTCCGCGACCAAGGCCCCACCGAGCTGGACAACCACGGAGCCCAGCGGCACACCGCGTTCCAGCTCCGCGACCCCGACGGCTTCGTGGAGGAGCTGCGCTGGGTGGCCGCGGGAGCCGAGCTGCTGCGCGAGCGCCGTACCGTGGCGGCCACCGAACTCACCGACGCCGCCTGGGCGTTGGACCTCACCTTCTCCCTCACCAACATCACCTCCAACCTGCTGTCGATCGGCAGCCCGGCCACCAACGGCCGCCCCGGCGCTGCTTATGGCGGCTTCTTCTGGCGGGCGCGCAAGGAGTCCACGGCGCCGGACGTGTTCACCCTCGACCGCGAGGGCGAGCAGGAGATCCACGGCACCTGCGCCGCCTGGGTGGCTCTCGCCGGCTCCACCTGGACCCTGATCTTCGCCGGGGCCACCGAACACACCCGCCGGGACCGGTGGTTCGTGCGCGCCACGGAGTACCCCGGCGTCGGCTCCTCCCTCGCCGCCGAACAGCGGCTGCCGATCCCGCCCGGCGAGACCGCCGTCCGCCGGATCGTCACCGTCGTCGCCGACGGCCGCATCAGCCGGCTCGAAGCGGCGTCCCTGATCCGCAAGGCGGTGAACGCATGACGACCGACACCTACCGCAATCCGATCCTCGACGCCGACTGGTCCGACCCGGACGTGGTCCGCGTGGGCGACGACTTCTACCTCACGGCCTCCAGCTTCGGCCGCGCCCCCGGCCTGCCCCTGCTCCACTCCCGCGACCTGGTCAACTGGACCCTGGTCGGCCACGCACTCGAGCGCCTGGAACCGGCGGCCGAGTTCAGATCCCCGCGCCACGACTGCGGAGTCTGGGCACCGGCTCTACGCCACCACGACGACCGCTTCTGGATCTTCTGGGGCGACCCCGACCAGGGCATCTTCCAGATCAACGCCCCCGAGATCCGGGGCCCCTGGACCCGCCCCCACCTCGTCAAGGCGGGCAAGGGCCTGATCGACCCCTGCCCCCTCTGGGACGAGGAGACCGGCGAGGCCTATCTGATCCACGCCTGGGCCAAGTCCCGCTCCGGCATCAAGAACCGCCTCACCGGCCACCGGATGCAGCCTGACGGGACGTCACTCCTCGACGAGGGCAAGGTGATCGTCGACGGGGACCGCATCCCCGGCTGGTTCACCCTCGAAGGCCCCAAGCTCTACCGGCACGACGGCTGGTTCTGGATCCTCGCCCCCGCCGGGGGAGTGGAGACCGGCTGGCAGGGCGCCTTCCGCTCGCGCGGGTTCTTCGGTCCGTACGAGGAGAGGATCGTCCTCGAGCAGAAGGACACCGACGTCAACGGACCGCACCAGGGCGGCTGGGTGCGCACCCCGTCCGGTGAGGACTGGTTCGTGCACTTCCAGCAGCGCGGTGCCTACGGCCGGGTCGTCCATCTCCAGCCGATGCGCTGGGGCACGGACGGCTGGCCCGTGCTCGGCGACGACGGCGCCCCCGTCGCCGTACACAAGCGTCCGGACCTGCCGCCGCAGCCGGCCACCGCGCCCGCCACCGACGACGGCTTCCCCGGCGGACGCTTCGGCCGCCAGTGGTCGTGGACCGCCAACCCGCAGGACGGCTGGGCCACCCAGCACTCCGGCGACGGCCTCCGCCTCACCTGCGTCCGCTCGGCCGACACGCACGACCTGCGCAAACTGCCGAGCGTCCTCACCCAGCGACTGCCCGGGACGCCCTGCACGGTGGAGGTCGGGTTGCAGCTCCACAGCGAGGAGCCCGGGTCCAGGGCAGGGCTCGCGGTGCTCGGAGACGCCTTCAGCTGGATCGGGTTGCAGCGGGGGACCGACGGGACGGTCCACCTGGTGCACCGGTTCGCCGAGGCTGTGGCCGAGCAGGAACGGGACGCCGCCCATCCGCGGCTCGCGCCCGGCGGACGGGCCCGGCTGCGGATCGAGATCGGCTCCGGGGCACGCTGCCGCTTCTCGTACGACGTCGGCGACGGCTGGACGTCCTCCGGTCCCGTCTTCGCCGCCACCCCCTGGCGCTGGGTCGGCGCCCTGCTCGGACTGTTCGCGCTCGCGCCCGCCGGCGGGGGACACGCCGGCGCCGCGGTCTTCACGCACTTCCGGATCACCCCCCTGTAACTCACGTCACCCGTAAGCCTGTTACGCCCGTCGGGAGCCGCAATGACGCACTTCCACAGCCTCCATAGCAAGCGCTTGCCCCATGCTTCGAGACCGGGGTACGGCCTCGTCCTGGCCGCGGTCGTGGGCCTGGTCGCCGCACTGTGCCTCGGATCCGTCGGGGAGGCGAAGGCCGCCGCCCCGGCCTCCTGGTCCCGCTGGAGCGACCAGCCGCACGGGTTCGCCTCGCTCGCCGGCGGTACCACCGGGGGCGCGGGCGGCAAGGTCGTCACCGTCACCGACCAGGCCTCGCTGATGAAGTACGCGGGCGCCGAGGAGCCGTACATCATCCGGGTCCAGGGCACGATCACGGCTCAGCCGTTCGGCGCGAGCGTCGAGGTCGCCTCGGACAAGACGATCGTCGGGGTCGGCGCGAGCGGTGAGCTGGTGCAGGGCGAGTTCCATCTCAGCCCCGGCACGCACAACGTGATCATCCGCAACATGACGATCCGCGACTCGGCGATCGAGGGCAACTGGGACTGCAAGGACACCGACTTCGACGGCATCCAGATGGACACCGTCCACCACGTCTGGGTCGACCACAACCGCTTCTCGAACATCTGCGACGGACAGCTCGACGTCCGCAAGGACAGCGAGTACGTGACCGTCTCCTACAACCGGTTCGAGAACAACAACAAGACGTTCGGGCTTGGTTGGACCACCAACGTCAAGACCCAGATCACCATCGACCACAACTGGTTCGCCCACACCAAGCAGCGCAACCCGTCCATCGACAACGCCGCGTACGCGCACCTCTACAACAACTACCTGACCGCACAGGTGGATCCCGGCGACCCCGTGTGGACGTACGGGAACTGGTCACGCGGCAAGACCAAGATGGTCATCGAGAACTCCTACTACCAGGACGTCCAGCACCCCTACCAGGCCGATGCCACCGCCGAGTTGGTGCAGCGCGGGTCGATCCTGAAGAACACCAGCGGGCGGCACGACGCGTGGGGTGCGGCCTTCGATCCGCGGGAGTTCTACGACTACCGGCTCGACCCGGCCGCCGCCGTGCCCGCGATCGTGAAGCGGTTCTCCGGCCCGCAGGAGCGGATCGGGGTGGCGCTTGAGCCGACTCAGACCCCCACAACTTCATAACTCAGCTGGATCCAGAAGAAGAAGAGAGCCGACCATGAAGATCAGTATTCGCAGAAGCAGGCGCGCGGCCATCGCGGTCGCCCTGGGGTCAGTGCTCGCGCTGACCGCCACCGCCTGCGGTGACGACGGCAGCGGGACGGGCGGTGACACGGGCGCGGAAGGCAGCGGCAAGGGCAAGGTCGTCTTCTGGGACAACAACGGCGGTGTCCGCACCGACATCTGGAAAGAGATCATCGCCGACTTCGAGAAGGCCAACCCGGACATCGACGTCGAGTACGTCGGTATCGCCTCCACCGAGTACCAGTCCAAGGTCGACACCGCCATCCAGGCCGACGGCCTGCCCGACGTCGGCGGTGTCGGCGCGGCCATGCTCGCCGGGTTCTCCGCGCAGAACGCGCTGGAGCCGCTGGACGACCGACTCGCCAAGTCCTCGCTGAACGGCAAGCTCAACGAGGACATAGTCGAGTCGCTGAAGGCCGCCGGCGGCGGGGACGACGCGCTGTACTCGATTCCGACCTCGGCGAACAACGGTGTCCTGTACTACCGCACCGATCTGTTCAAGGCGGCCGGGCTGGAGGAGCCGCTCACCTGGGAGGCCTTCTACAAGGCCGCTGAGAAGCTGACCAACTCCGGGAAGAACGAGTTCGGTTACACCATTCGTGGTGGCGCCGGGTCCATCGCGCAGGCGCTGGACGCGATGTACGGGCAGTCCGGGATCACGTCCTTCTGGGACGCGAGCGGTGAGAAGACGACCGTCAACGACCCCAAGAACGTGGCGGCGTTGGAGAAGTACGCGGCTCTGTACAAGAAGGTCACTCCGGCTGCCGACCTCAACAACGACTTCACCAAGATGGTCGCGCAGTGGGATTCCGGCACGATCGGGATGCTGAACCACAACCTGGGGTCGTACCAGGATCATGTGAAGGCGCTCGGGGTCGACAAGTTCCGGGGTATTCCGCAGCCGATCGGCTCCGGCGGCAAGCGGGTCCAGGTGTCCAACCCCGTGGACGGGCTGGGGTTGTTCAAGAGCTCCAAGAACAAGGACGCGGCGTGGAAGTTCATCGAGTTCGCCACGTCGCCCGAGGAGAACTCGAAGTTCAACAAGTCGGCGGGGCAGGTGCCGGCGAACACGGATGCGGCCAAGGACGCGTGGATCTCTGAGGCCGAGCCCACGAAACTGGCTGCGCAGGCGTTGAGTGACGGGTCGACGACGATTGTGCAGCTGCCGTACTACCTGCCTGACTGGAACACGATTTCCAAGGCGGAGAACGAGCCGAACTTCCAGAAGGTGCTGCTCGGAGACATGAGCGCGAAGGACTTTCTGGACACGCTCGCCGACCAGCTGAACGAGGCTCAGGCCGAGTGGAAGGAACAGAACGGCTGAGAGATTGGTGCGTTTCGGTTGTGGGGGGCTGCGGGGCTGGTGTGGCTGGTCGCGCCCACGCGGCGGAGCCGCAAATCGATACAGCCCCGCGCCCCTGGGTGGGTGATCTTCCCCTTACTGAAAGGGCACCGTTGTGTCTCTCAGTCGTAGACAGGTTGCTGCTGCATTTGGGGTCGTTCCGATTGTCGCGACCGGTACCGCTCATGCATCTGGCCGCCGACCCCGCACCCTCTTCATCGCCGGTGATTCCACCGCCGCCCAGAAGTACGCCGCCGCCGCTCCGGAAACCGGGTGGGGAATGGCGCTTCCCTTCTTCCTCCACAAGGACCGGCCCGTTTCCAACCATGCGGTGAACGGCCGTAGTTCGAAGAGCTTCGTCGATGAAGGGCGGCTCGATGTCGTCCTCGGACAGATTCGGGCCGGTGACTTCCTCCTGATCCAGTTCGCGCACAACGACGAGAAGGCCGACGATCCGACTCGGTACACGGAGCCCTGGTCGACGTATCAGGAGTATCTGCGGTTGTACGTCGACGGGGCTCGGGCGCGTGGGGCGCGGCCCGTGCTGGCGACGGCCGTCGAGCGGCGTCGGTTCGATGTGGGCTGCAACGCTGTGCCCAGTCATGGCGACTATCCGGCGGCGATGCGGGCGCTGGCCCAGGAGGAGCGGGTGGCGTTGCTCGACCTTCAGGCGCTGTCGCTCGCGTTGTGGCAGGGGCTCGGGGTCGAGGCGACGAAGAAGTACTTCAACTGGACCGAGACCGAGCAGGACAACACGCACTTCAATCCGCCGGGTGCGATCGCCGTGGCGCGGATCGCGGCGCGGGAGCTGGTGCGTACGCGTGTGCTCCGCCCGCAGGACGTGCGCCGGCTCGACGAGGAGATCCCGGAGTCCTGGATCACCTGGCCGCAGGCCGCCGCGTAACCACACCGACCACAGACGACCACCAGAAAAGAGAGCCGCACAATGAACGCACAGAGATGGCATGCGCATGCCACAACCAAGGCAGCTGTGTTGATCGGCTGCACCGCGCTCGTCCTCGGTCTCACCGGCACCAGTGCCCAGGCCGGACCCCGTGACCTGGGCCGTCAGGTCCTCAGCGCGGGTGACGGCTGGGGATCGGAGGGTGCGGGGACGACCGGTGGTTCGGCAGCCGACGCCGAGCACGTCTACACCGTCACCACGTGGGCCGAGTTCAAGGCCGCGCTGCAGGCCGGGGGAGACGCACCGAAGATCATCAAGGTCAAGGGCGTGATCGACGCCGTCTCCCAGGGCTGCGAGGCCTTCGTCACCGACGGCTACGACCTCCAGCAGTACCTCAAGGACTACGACCCGGCCGTCTACGGCAACGACAAGGTCGCCATGGGACCGCAGGAGGACGCGCGGGTCGCGTCCGCCGCCAACCAGGACGCGGAGATCAAGGCCTTCATCCCCAGCAACACCACCATCGTCGGCGTCGGGAAGAACTCCGCCATCCTCGGCGCCAGCCTCCAGATCCTCGGTGTCTCGAACGTCATCCTGCGCAACCTCACCATCGAGGCCCCACTCGACTGCTTCCCCAAGTGGGACCCGACCGACGACAACAACACCGGGAACTGGAACTCCGAGTACGACACCGTCGTCGTCTACGGCACGGATCACGTGTGGCTCGACCACAACACGTTCACCGACGGGCGCTTCCCCGACAGCGAGCGGCCCGTCTACTTCGGCAAGGTCTTCCAGCAGCACGACGGCCTGACGGACATCGTGCGCGGCTCCAACTACGTGACGGTGTCCTGGAACCGCTACGAGAACCACGACAAGAACATGCTGATCGGCAACGGCGACGGCCTCGCCGCCATCGACGCCGGCAAGCTCAAGGTCACCATGCACCACAACCGCTTCGACGGGATCCTCCAGCGTTCCCCGCGCGTGCGGTTCGGACAGGTCGACGTCTACAACAACCACTACGTGGTGAACGAGGAACAGCAGGACGACTACTACATCTTCGGCGTCGGCATCTCCTCGCAGCTCCACGCCACCGACAACGCGATCACGCTGCCGCCCGGCGCGAGCGTCGGCAAGGCGCTGAAGAAGTGGAACGAGTCACCGCTGACCGCCGAGAACAACTACGTCAACGGCAAGCGGACCGACCTCATCGCCGTCCACAACGCCGAGATCCCGGAGGAGACCCTCCAGTCCGGCGCCGGCTGGAAGCCGACCCTGCGGACGAAGGTCGACCACCCCAAGGCGGTCCCGGGAATCGTCGCCCACCGCGCGGGCGCCGGCCGCCTGCGCTGAATCCAAGAGCGCGAGCGAGCGGACGGGCCGGGGGGCCGCACCCCTCCGGCCCGCCTGCCCACCCACCCACACGAGCCGCACCGCGAAGGAGTACCCGTATGCCCTCGCAGTTCCCGTTGTCCCGCCGAGGATTCCTCATGGCGTCCGCCGCGGCGGGCGCCGCCCTCGGTCTCGCCTCCGCCCCCGCGCGGGCAGGCGGCAGACCGCGACCGTTCGGCCGGTACGGTTCACCGGCCGCCCGCCGCACCCCGAAGTCTCTGTACGTCGACCCGCGCGGCCAAGGCGACTTCACCTCCGTACAGGCCGCCGTGAACGCCGCGGCCGGCAGCGGCTGGACGCTGGTCCTGGCACCCGGCACCTACCGGGAGACGGTCGCCGTCGACGCCAGCCGGACGGAAGCGACCTGGATCGGCGCCTCGGAGAACCCCCGCGACGTCGTGATCGTGTACGACAACGCGGCTGGTACTCCGAAACCCGGCGGCGGCACCTACGGCACCAGCGGGTCCGCCACCACCACCGTGCAGGCTGACGGGTTCACCGCGCGGGACATCACCTTCGCCAACGACTGGCTCCGCGCCGACCACCCCGAGATCACCGGCACCCAGGCCGTCGCCATCAAGGTGCAGGGCGACCGCTCGGCGTTCTGGCGGTGCCGGTTCCTCGGGCATCAGGACACGCTGTACGCCGACTCGATGGCGCTCGGCACCTTCGCCCGGCAGTACTTCGCGCACTGCTACGCCGAGGGTGACGTCGACTTCGTCTTCGGGCGGGCCACCGCCGTGTACGAGCACTGCCGCTTCCACACGCTGGCCCGGGACGTCGACTTCACGCCCAAGGGCATGGTGTTCGCGCCGTCCACGGCCCGTGGCAACCCGTACGGCTACCTGGCCGTGAAGTGCCGTATCACCAGCGGCGCGGAGGACGGGGCGTACAAGCTGGCCCGGCCCTGGGTGCCGAGTTCCGACACCACGGCGCGGCCTGCCCTCGTCGTGCGCGACACCTGGATGGGCACGGGCATCGACGCCGCCGCGCCCTACACCAACATGGCATCCGGCTTCCCCTGGCAGGACCAGCGGTTCGCCGAGTACCGCAACACCGGACCCGGCGCCGCGATCACCGTCCCGGCGAACCGTCCCCAGCTCAGCGCCGATGAAGCCGAGTCGCACACCCGGAAGGCATACCTCCGTGACTGGCGCCCCGCTGCCTGAGTTCCACTCCACCCTCAAGGACGACCTGCGTTTCCCGCTCGCCTGGGGCACCTCGCCGATCCGGGACTTCGAGGAGTGGCGGCGGGCGGCGCGGGCCAAGGTGGAGGAACTGCTGGTCGTCGGGCGGCAGGACGGGGTTCCGTATGCGCCCGAGGTCACGGACGCCGTACAAGACGACTTCTGCACGCGGGAGTTGGTCACCCTCTCCCTCACCCGCTACGAACGCGTCCGCGGTGTTCTGCTCACCCCGCACGGCCCCGGCCCCTTCCCCGCCGTACTGCTGCTGCACGACCACGGAGCCACGTTCGACATCGGGAAGGAGAAGCTGGTCCGTCCCTGGTACGACGACACCCGGCTCGCCTCCGCGCGGGCCTGGGCGGACCGGCACTTCAGCGGCAGGTTCATCGGCGACGAGCTCGCCCGGCGCGGGTATGTCGTCCTCTGCCTGGACGCGCCCGGCTGGGGCGATCGAGGGCCCCTCGCCTATGACCAGCAGCAGGCCCTGGCCAGCACCTTCTACCACCTCGGCTCCTCGCTCGCCGGGCTCATGGCCCGTGAGGACGCCCGCGCGGCCGACTTCCTGGCCGGCCTGCACCGCGTGCGCGGGGTCGCCACGCTCGGCTTCTCCATGGGCGCCTATCGCGCCTGGCAGACCGCCGCGCTGACCGACTCCGTCGCGGCCACGGCGGCCGTCTGCTGGATGACCGGCCTGAAGGAAATGATGGTGCCCGGCAACAACACGCTGCGCGGGCAGTCGTCGTACTACATGCTCCACCCCGGGCTTCCCCGGTTCCTGGACTACCCCGACGTGGCGGGCATCGCCGCACCCAGGCCGATGCTCTTCTTCAGCGGCGCCCTGGACCCCCTCTTCCCCGCCGACGGCGTACGGGTGGCCCACGACAAGCTGACCGCCGTCTGGCGCTCGCACCACGCCGAGGAGCGGCTGCGCCTGAAGACATGGCCCGACCTGGGCCATGTCTTCGAGGACCGCATGCAGGACGAGGTGTTCGCCTGGCTCGACACCGTCCTGTGAGTGAGCTGAGCCAAGCGCGCCCGGCGAAGTCCGCTGCGGTTCGGCAGCGCCCCGAAGGGGCGCGGGGAACTGCGCGACCAGCCACGACGGTGCCGCAGGCGACCGACCGTATAGAGCGGCACTTCCCGCGGAGCGCTCAGCGCCGTACCGGCCTGATCGACTCCAGGGTCGGCACCACCGGCTTGATCGTGCCGTCGGCCGCGAACTCCATGCGGTCGACGGTGGTCTCGCGGTGGGTGCCGTCGCCGCCCGCCGTGCCGGGGCCGTTGAGGGCGAACCGGTGGTAGACCATGTACCAGTCGTCGGTGCCGGGCGTGTTCACCACCGAGTGGTGGCCCGTTCCCTTGATCCCGTACTCCGGGCGCTTGGACAGGATCGTGCCCCGCTTGGTCCACGGGCCGAGCGGGGACGGTCCCGTCGCATAGGCGACGTGGTAGTTCTCGCTGCGGGTGTCGTCCTCGGACCACATGAAGTAGTACGTGCCCTTGCGCTTGACGACGAAGGAGCCCTCACGGAAGTTGTCCGGGGTGATGTCCCGCACCTTCGAAGGGTCGTACGAGGTCATGTCGTCGCCCAGCGGGACGACGTAGCCGTGTCCGTTGCCCCAGTAGAGATACGACGTCCCGTCGTCGTCCGTGAAGACGGACGGGTCGATCATCTGGCCGCTGAGGGAACCGCCCTTGGCGACGAGGGGCTTGCCGAGGGCGTCCTTGAACGGGCCCGCGGGGGAGTCCGCGACGGCCACCCCTATCTGCTGCTCGGCGCAGAAGTAGAAGTAGTACTTGCCGTCCTTCTCGGCGATCGCGGGAGCCCACGCGTTCTTGTCGGCCCACGAGACATCAGGACCCAGGTCGAGGATCACGCCATGGTCCTTCCAGTGGACCAGGTCCTTCGACGAGAACGCCTTGAACTGGGTACCGCTCCAGCCGGGGAAGCCGTCCGTCGTCGGGTAGATCCAGTAACGGCCGTCCATGTAGCGGATGTCGGGGTCGGCGTACAGCCCCGGCAGGACCGGGCTGCGGGTCGGCACCGCCTCGACGGTCCAGGTTCTGGTCGTTCCGTCCGCCGCCGTCACCTTGTACGTCTGCGGCTTGCGGAAGTCTCGGCGCGTGCCGCTGGGCGGGGTCATCTTCGCGCCCACACCGACGGCGAACCGGGGCGCCAAGTGCCGTAGATCCGCCGCGGGTTGCATCGGGAGCACGACCTTGCTCGTCGCCTCGGTGACGACCGCGTACCCCTTCTGGCCCTTCGCCGTCGCGTCCACGACCGACGTCGGGGTGACCGGGTAGGCCGCAAGGAGCCGGTCGTACTCGGCCTGCGTCACCGGAATCACCGTGCCGTGCCGGGGACTTGCGGGAAGCTGGTAGTTCGCGGACATGGTCCACTTGCCCGAGTCGAGGTCGGTGGTCTCGAAGGGGACGTAGCCCCGGCCGCCGTACTCGTCGATGAACAGGTACCACTTGTCCTCGGTGTTCGACTTGAACACCGTCGGGCCCTCACCGCGGTCGATCGAGCCGCTGCCGATGCAGTCCGAGACGAAGTCGTACGAGGTGTCCGTCAGCGTCGTCGACTTCTCGGCGGTGATGAACTTCGAGCAGGGGCTGGAGGAGGTGGGGTCCCGCTCGTCCTTGGTGTAGCGGTAGTAGGTGTCCTTGTGCTTGACCACGGTCGAGTCGATGACCGAGTAGCCGGGGTCGTCCCAGACCTTCGGCTCGCTGAAAGTGCGGAAGTCCTTCGTCGTCGCGTACAGCATCTTGTTGTACGTCGAGCCGGTGTGGTCGGGGTCGTCGTCGGCGTACAGCTTGGACGCCCAGAAGACGACGTACGCGTCCAGCGTGTCGTCCCAGTAGGCCTCCGGCGCCCAGGTGTTGCCCGCGTTGTCCGGGGACACCTTCACCAGGCGCTGGTCGGTCCAGTTGACCAGGTCGGTGGACTCCCAGACCATGATGGACTTGCTGCCGTGCCGCTGGACGTGGTCCCAACTGCCGCTGCTGTTCTGGTACATGCGCAGGTCGGTGGCGATCAGATAGAACTTGTCGCCCTTGGGGGAGCGGATCACGAACGGGTCGCGCAGGCCCTTCTCGCCGATGGTGGAGGTGAGGACCGGCTTGCCCGCGTTCAACTCGCGCCAGCGCAGCGGGTCGTTGCCGCGGCTGAGGGCGTAGCGGATCTGCTCGCCGTCGGCGGTGCCCTCGCCGGTGAAGTAGGCGAAGAGATAGCCGGCGTACTTGGACTTGCTCACGGGCGGCGCTCCTGATTGCGCGGTGCCGGCTGGGGCGGTGACAAGGGTGAGGAGGAGGGCGAGACAGGCGACGAGCACGGCTCTGGGGCGCATGGGCAGTCCTGTAGGAGTGTGGGCGTTTCTGTTGGATGATGCGGCGCCTTCGGAGTGTCACCAGTGGGAAACAGCACGTCAATCGGTAGGCATGAGATGAAGGGTGGCGAAAGTTTCGGTCGCTTTCGCCAGGGACACGGCAACCTCTTGCGGTCGCGGCGGCGACTGCATCGCGTCCCCATCCCCCAGGAAAGGAACGCCCAGTGCGGCTCAGCACCGGACGCCACCGCAGGACGCGCACCCTCTCGATCGCGGCGGCGGTGGCCGTCTCCGCCGGCGCCGGCGGCGTCTACCTCGGACTGTCGAACGGCGGCGCCCAGGCGGCCGCGACGACCGTCACCGTCTCCAGCACCGCCCAGCTGGAGTCGGCCGTCGCCCGCGCCGCCGCGGGCACCGTCATCCAGGTGCGCGCCGGCACGTACTACCCGACGGCCACCCTCAAGTCCGCGGCCGACGGCACCGGTTCGAACCGCATCACGCTGCGGGCCTACGGCAGCGAGAAGGTGAAGATCGACGGCTCCAAGCTGCCCGACGGCTCCTGGCTGGCCGGGATCTACGGTGACTACTGGACCGTGCAGAACCTCACCTTCCAGAACTCCCCGGCCCAGGGCTTCGTCGCCACGTCGTCCGTGGGCGGCGTCTTCAAGAACCTGGTCACCGCGAACAACGGCGACTCCGGATTCACCCTGCGCGGCGACGGCACGAGCGACAACCTCGTGCAGAACCTGGACAGTCACGGCAACTACGACCCGGCCGGGCACGGCCAGAACGCCGACGGGATCGCCGTGAAGTTCGGCTCCGGTACGGGCAACAGGATCACGGGCGCTCGCCTCTACAACAATTCCGATGACGGGCTCGACCTGTGGCAGTTCTCCTCGCCGGTCACCATCGACCACGCGTGGGCCTTCGGCAACGGCAAGAACCGGTGGGGCGACTCCGCGTTCGAGGGCAACGGCAACGGGTTCAAGCTGGGCGGCGGTGGCGCCACGGTCGCGCATGTCGTCAACAACAACGCGGCCTGGGACAACACGCTGCACGGCTTCACCGAGAACTCCAACACCGGCGCGATGGCGCTGCACCGCAACACCGCGTACGCCAATGCCGAGGCCGGGTTCTACTTCGCCACAGGTAAGGCGCGGCTGGCGCGGAATCTGGCGGTGGGCAACAAGGGCGGGCTGTCGAAGGTGGGTTCCCGCACGGTGTGCGCCGCGAACAACTGGGACAGCGGGGTGAGTACGCCGGGCTTCAAGTCGACGGATGCGGCTACGGCGTACGGGGCGCGTAAGGCGGACGGCTCGCTGCCTGCGACGACCTTTCTGACGACGGGTTCTACGGCGATCGGGTCGCCGATGAACTGAACGGGCCGGGCACACGGAAAGGCCCCGCCGGTCGTCACCGGCGGGGCCTCTCTTGCTTTGCCGAGGGGGGCTCAGGCCGGCGACTGCTGATCGAGGGGGGCTCAGATCAGCAGGTCTATGCAGTCGAACGACGTGCCCGGGCTGAGGTAGGCCGAGCCGGTCGAACCACTGACGATGTTGAGCTTCAGGACGTTGTACTGACTCACGTCCGTCTTCCACGCACTACTAGGGACGTTGAACGTGAACGAGTGGTTGTGTCCCCTGTACGAACCTGTGGTGAGAGAGCGCGTAGTTGGCTGAGTGGGGGCGGTGGGGATGGCCGAAACCCAGTCGTTCACGGTCACCCGCGGCCGACCGTTGATGTAGGCCGTGGTGACGCCGACGCGCAGGGTGTGCGCGGAGGCGGCCTGCTCCTCGGTCAGCTTGAAGTAGACGAGGACGCCGTCGTTGACGTCCTTCCACATGTACGCCGGGAAGGACGCGGCCTCGCTGCCGCTGCCGATCGTGACGTTGCCCGTCCACTTCGCCGCGCGGGCGTCGGACGGATGCGCGTACGTCATCAGCTCGGCGTTCTTGAACTCGCCGGGTGTGCCGTCCCAGTCGCCGAGCCGCCAGACGGCCGGCGCAGCGGAGGGGTCGCCGGTGAGGGTGAGGGTGTTGAGCGCCGTGGAGCCGCCCGCCGTCACCTTCACTTCCCGGGTGTGGACGGCGAGTTCGCCCTTGTAGACGGTCAGTGTGTACGTCCCCGGCAGCATCCCCTTGCAGGAGAAGGCGCCGGTGCCGGCGGCGGCCTTCGTCCAGTACTGGGCGTCCTTGTTGGCGAAGCCCACCGTGTAGGCGTACGTGGCGTCCATGCCCTTCAGGCCGACGCCCGCCACCTTGCCGCGGCCCGCCTTGCCGACCCAGCCGGTGATGCCGAGGCCGTCGACCCAGGAGGTGTCGAGGTTCGCGTGGAACAGCGAGGACGCGGGGGCGCCGCCGTCCGTGAAGGACAGGACGTAGGGGCCCTGGAGACCGAAGCGCTGGGCCTCCGTCTGCGACTGGTTGTAGTGCAGGATCTCGTAGAGGCCGACGCCGAGGTCGTTCGAGTGGCGCAGCAGTGAGCGGTAGAACGGGCCGCCGGACGCCTTCTCATGGTTGGAGCGGACCAGCCAGAGGCCGACGGAGCCGGTGGTGAAGCCGACGTGGTCGTAGTCGATGACCCGCTTGCCCGAGTAGTGCTTGGAGTGGGTCGTGCCGTCCGCGCGCTGCCAGACGTCTCCCGCCTCGATGACCTTGTCCGAGGCCTCGATCCAGGTGTCCGGGCCCTCGTTCGGGAAGATCCCGGGCTTGAGCCGGACGATGTAGCGGGTCGCGGTGAAGGAGGCGTCCGCCTTGTCGGTCCACAGGTAGACGTTGTTCTGGCCGCTGCGGGCCGCGTACCACTGGGTGATCGCGCCGTGCACGGCCTTCACGAGGATCGTCGACCCGGATTGCCTGATTGTGACCGTCGACGCGCCGAGGCCGGACTCGACGTGCGAGTGCCTGCCGCCGTACCCCTCGTACTCCTTGCCCTTGTGGACCAGGGACGTGATGTCGCCGGTCGACTTCGAGACCTTGAAGACCAGCGAGGCGCCCGTGTCGATCACGTAGTTCGAGCCGTCGTCCTTGTAGCCGAAGGTCGCCGCGGACGCGGACGGGAGGAGGCCGGTGCCGCCCGCGACGGCGGCGCCGGTGGCGGCGACACCGATCGCCGAGGCCCCGAGCACGCGTCTGCGTGTGAGGTGCTTCTTGTGCGTGCTCAAGGGGTCAGGCCCTTCGTGCTGGGATCCTTACGTCTCCCGGTCGCCACGCGTGCGGGAAAGGTTGCCGCGTCCTCGGAACTTTTTTACGAGTCGCCTTCGGACGCCGACTCGTCGCCCTCGTGCGGGGCGAAGTCGCCTGCCACGGACAGCTGCTGGTCCCCTGCGGTGGCCGTCGCCGCGTAGCCGTCGTCCCCCGCGTCGCGCCCGCCGCGCTCATGGTTGTACTGGCCGGCGAACACCCACTCGCCCTTCGGGACCGTACGGCCCTCCTTGAGGACCCAGGTGTAGACGAGGAAGCCGTCCTGCTCGCCGGCGGTGAGGGTGAAGTCCTGCTCGGGCAGTGCGCGCCAGGCGCCGGTGGAGCTCACCCCGCCGGTCTGCTTCACCTTCAACTGGACGGTCAGCGCGGTGAGTTGCTCGTCGGTCCGGACGGTCACATTGCTCTGCGCCCAGAAGTCGTTGCTGTGCGGGTCGACCGAGCCGTCCGACCAGAGCGGGCCGTCCTTCTCGCCGTTCGCGGGCGCCAGGGTGGTGGCGGGCGCGGAGGGGGACGCCGACTCGGGGGTGCTC
This sequence comes from Streptomyces sp. NBC_00457, assembly GCF_036014015.1. Lineage (NCBI taxonomy): Bacteria > Bacillati > Actinomycetota > Actinomycetes > Kitasatosporales > Streptomycetaceae > Streptomyces > Streptomyces sp. NBC_00457. Next base: position 8,232,999 of record NZ_CP107905.1, read on the forward strand.
GGTTGCCCGGACTTCGGCGGCGCGCTCCGCGTCGGGTCCACCGGCGGGACGGGGGCGCGGCTCGTCGCGTCCGGCGACGGCGTGGGAGTCGCCGAGACGGCGACCTCCTGCTGCGGGGAGGGTTCGTCCTTCACGGCGGAGGCGACCGCGTACCCGCCGACCGCCAGCACGCTCGCGACCGCCGCGGTGGCGCTGACCACCCGCACCCAGCCGAAGACCGGCGGACGGGTGGCCCGGTGGTCCGGCCGGGTCTGCTCGGTCATGCCACGCTCGACGCGGGCCAGGATGCGCGCGCGGTCGGGCTCGTGCTGTCCGGCCGCCTCGTGCAGCCGGGCGCGCAGTTCGTCGTGCACGTCCCGCCGCATGGTCATCGGTTCCTCCCTCCGGCGTCACTGGTGCGTGCCATCGCCGCGTGCACCCTGGGCGGAGCACCCTGTGTGCCGAGCAGTTTCTGCAGCTCGGCCATTCCCTTCGAGGTCTGGCTCTTCACCGTACCCACCGAGATCCCCAGGGCGAGCGCCGTGTCCTTCTCCGAGAGGTCGAAAGCATGCCGCAGCACCACACAGGCCCGTTTGCGGAACGGAAGTCTACGCAACGCCTCTTGGACATCGACCACGCCCGCGACGTCCGGGTTCTCGGTCTTCTCCTCGCGCTGCGACCAGAACAGGGCGACCCGCCGCCGTTCGCGGACCGCGCTGCGGATCCGGGTACGGGCGAGGTTGGCGACGACTCCGCGGGCGTAGGCCACCGGATGATCGGCGGCGCGTACCCGGTCCCAGCGGTGCCACAGCGCCAGCAGCGCGTCCGCCGCCAGATCGTCGGCGGCGTCCGACTCACCCGTCAAAAGGTGGGCGAGACGGGACAGTTCGGCGTAGTGGCGCTCGAAGAAGGCATGGAACTCCACGGAGGCTGCGTCGTCGACGACTGTGCCCACGGGCGACCTCTCCTGGCTCTGCGTGGCATGTGGAAGACGTGTGATCGTCCGGAGATCATCCGGTCGAGATGCGGAAGCCTAGCAGTGATCGAACACGTGATTCGTACGAGGCTTCGAACACCGTGTGGCAGGTCGCACGGTGAGCAGCTCCGATTCCGTAACACGGGGAAAACCTGAAACGGGTTCGGCAGGGGAACAATCCAGCCAGCATCCGCACACTGATCAATCAGGCAGCAAGGAGTCCGTGTCCATGACCGATTCGCAGAAGGTGGCCGACCGGCCAAGCCCCGCGCCCTCCGCGGTGAGCAGCCTCGACCGGTACTTCAAGATCTCCGAACGGGGCTCCACCTTCGGCCGTGAGATACGCGGCGGCTTCGCCACGTTCTTCACCATGGCCTACATCCTTGTCCTGAACCCGATCATCCTCGGCAGCGCCAAGGACAAGTTCGGCGAACAGCTCGACCCCGTCCAACTCACCACCGCCACCGCCCTGGTGGCCGCGGTGATGACGATCATCATGGGCATCGGCGGCAACCTGCCGCTCGCCCTCGCCGCCGGCCTCGGCCTCAACGCGGTCGTCGCCTTCCAGATCGCCCCGCTGATGAGCTGGGACGACGCGATGGGCCTCATCGTCCTCGAAGGCCTGCTGATCTGCGTGTTGGTGCTGACCGGCCTGCGCGAGGCCGTCATGCACGCGATTCCGCAGCCGCTGAAGCAGGCGATCAGCGTCGGTATCGGCCTGTTCATCGCGTTCATCGGCTTCGTCGACGCCGGCTTCGTCACCCGCATCCCCGACGCCGCCAACACGACCGTGCCGGTTCAGCTCGGCGGCACCGGCTCGCTGACCGGGTGGCCGATCCTCGTCTTCTGCCTCGGAGTTCTGCTCACCATCGCGCTGCTCGCCCGGAAGGTGAAGGGCGCGATCCTGATCAGCATCGTCGCCATGACGGTCGTCGCGCTCATCATCAACTCGATCGCCGACGTCAAGGCCTGGGGGCTGACCACGCCCGAGTGGCCCGACAAGATCGTCGACACCCCCGACTTCGGACTCATCGGCCAGTTCAGCCTGTTCGGCGCGTTCAGCGCGACCGACGTGGGTGTCATCACGGTCATCCTGCTGATCTTCACGCTGATCCTGTCGGACTTCTTCGACACCATGGGCACGGTCGTCGGCATCAGCGCGGAGGCGGGCCTCCTGGACGAGCAGGGCAAGGTCCCGAACCTCGGCCGGGTCCTGCTCATCGACGGTGCGGCCGCGGTCGCCGGCGGTGCGGCGTCCTCGTCCTCCGCGACGTCGTACATCGAGTCGGCGGCGGGCGTCGGCGAGGGATCGCGCACGGGCTTCTCGAACCTGGTCACCGGTGGGCTCTTCGCGCTCGCCCTGTTCCTCACGCCGCTGCTGACGATCGTGCCGCTTCAGGCGGCGGCGCCTGCGCTGGTCGCCGTGGGGTTCCTGATGATGACCCAGGTCAAGCACATCGACTGGGACAAGTACGAGATCGCGATACCGGCGTTTCTCACCATCGCCGTGATGCCCTTCACGTACTCGATCACCAATGGGATCGGGGCGGGGTTCTTGGCGTATGTGGTGATCAAGTCGGTGCTGGGGAAGGCGAAGGAGGTTCACTGGTTGCTGTGGGGGGCGTCGGCGTTGTTCCTGGTGTACTTCGCTATTGACCCTATTGAGCAGATTCTCGGCGTGTGAAGTGAGGTTTTGCTGCGCGGTCGGGTGCGGGCTCGTCGTGGCTGGTCGCGCAGTTCCCCGCGCCCCTGACGGGGCGCTTACTCGACCGCTGCTTCCATCATTGCCTTGGCTATCGGGGCCGCCAAGCCGTTGCCGCTTACTTCGGAGCGGGCCGCGTCCGACTGTTCGACTATCACCGCTACGGCTACTTCCTTGTCCCCGGACTTGGCGTAGGAGGTGAACCAGGCGTACGGCGTCTGGCTGTTGTTCTCGCCGTGCTGGGCCGTGCCGGTCTTGCCGCCTACCGTGGCGCCCGATATCTGGGCGTTGGTGCCGGTGCCCTTGGAGACGACCGTTTCCATGGCGGACTGCAGTTGTTCGGCCGTGTCGTCGCTGACGATGCGGGTGGTGTTGGTGTTGTCGTCGTAGTTCTCCAGAGCGTCGCCGCCGCTGTCGGTGATCTCGGAGACCATGTGGGGGGTGACCAGCTCGCCGCCGTTGGCTATGGCGGCGGACACCATGGCCATCTGCAGCGGTGTGGCCGTGACGTCGAACTGGCCGATGCCCGTCAGGGCGGTCTGCGCCTCGTCCATGCCGGACGGGTAGACGCTGGGATAGGCCCGCACCGGCACGTCCTGGGTCTCGTCGTTGAAGCCGAACTTCTCGGCCATCGCCTTCACCTTGTCCTGGCCGAGGTCGACGGCCATCTTGCCGAAGACGTTGTTGCAGGAGTACTGCAGCGCGGTGCGGATGGTGGCGTTCTCGCAGGGCGCGGACGCGTTCTCGTTGTCCAGGGTCCTCGTCGTGCCCGGCAGGGGGTACGGGTTGGGGCTGTCCGTCTTCTCGTCGACCGACGAGTACAGCCCGTCCTCCAGCGCGGCAGCCGCGACGACCAGCTTGAAGGTGGAGCCCGGCGGCAGGGGTTGGCGCAGGGCGCGGTTCGTGAGCGGCTTGTCGGAGTCCGCGTTGAGCTTCTTCCAGGCCGCTCCGGCGGTGCCCGCGTCCGTCAGCGACGTCGGGTCGTACGACGGGGTCGACACGACCGCCAGGATCTTGCCGGTCGTCGGGTCGATCGCGACGGCCGCGCCCTTCGTGTCGCCGAGCGCGTCGTACCCCGCCTTCTGCACGGCCGGGTCGATCGTCGTGACCACGTTGCCCGGGTCGGCCCGCTTGTCGGTGACCGTGTCCATCAAGGTCTTCAGCCGGGTGTCCGTGCCGTTGAGCAGGTCCCCGTAGATGCCCTCCAGCTGCGTGGGCGCGTAGCTCTGCGAGGCGTAGCCCGTCACCGCGGCGTACAGCTCGCCGTCGGTGTACGTGCGTTTGTACGCGAGGTCGCTGCCCTTCGTCGGTGCCGAGCCGGTGATCGCGTCGCCGGCCACGATGATGTTCCCGAGCGGCGACGAGTACGTCTCGATCGCGTTCCGCCGGTTCTTGCTGTCGTCCGCGAGTGCCTGGCCGTCGTAGAACTGCACCCAGGTCGCCCTGATCAGCAGAGCGAACACCAGCAGCAGCGTGAAGACCGATACACGCCTGATCGTCTTGTTCATCCCGCCAAGAAGACGAACGAGGCCTTGCGGAGGGTTCCGTTCCGCCCGCTTTTCTCATCGGGTGTTCATGAAGCCGGCCGGGGTGACTTCAGGAACCCCGCCTCGTACGCGGCGATCACCGCCTGCGTACGGTCCCGCGTGCCGGTCTTCGCCAGGACCGCCGCCACGTGCGTCTTCACGGTGGCCGGGCCGACCTCCATGCGCCGCGCGATCTCCGCGTTGGTCAGCCCGGCCGCCATGAGCCGCAGCACCTCGCTCTCCCGGCCGGTGAGCTTCGCCACCCAGGCGGGTGGAGCGGGGTGCACGCGCGCGTGCTCGGTGGCGAGGGTCCGTACGGCGGACGGGAACAGCAGGGTGTCGCTGCGCGCGACCAGCCGTACCGCCTGCACGAGCGTGTCGGCGTCCGCCCGCTTCAGCAGGAACCCGGCGGCTCCGGCGCGCAGGGCGTCGTACACATAGGAGTCGTTCTCGAAGGTGGTGACGACGACGATCCGGGGTGGTGCGTCGAGCGTGGCGAGGATCTGTTCGGTGGCCCTGATGCCGGTTGCCTCCGGCATGCGGACGTCCATGAGGACTACGTCGGGTTGGAGGTTCCGTACGACCGAGACCGCCTCCGCGCCGGTTGCCGCCTCGCCGATGACCTCCATGTCCGGTTCTGCGGAGAGGATCGCGCGTAGGGCGGTGCGGACCATGCGCTCGTCGTCGGCGAGGACGACACGGATCGTCGGTGGGCCGGTCACGTGGGGCCCTTTCTTGGCAGGCGTACGTGTAGGCGCCAGGTGTCCTCGGTGGGGCCTGCGTGGGCGGTGCCGCCTAGTAGGTGGGCTCGGTCTCTTATGCCGGGAAGTCCATGGTGGCCGCCGGGACGGTGGTCGTCTGCGGGTTCGTTGTGGCTGGTCGCGCAGTTCCCCGCGCCCCTGCGGGGCGCTTCACCTGGGTCTCTCAATGGGTTCTCCAGGGTTATGTCCAGGTGCTCGCCTGCGGTCTTGATGTGGAGGGTCACTTGCTTGTCGGCGGCGTGCTTTAGGGCGTTGCTCAGGCCCTCCTGCACGATGCGGTACGCCTCGCGGGAGACGACCGGTGGGAGGGTCTCGGGGGCGACGTCGATCACGTCCCTGATGCGTAGGCCGGTCGCGCGTGTGCGGCGTAGGAGGTCGTCCAGGTCGGCGGCGAGCGTCGGCGCCGGAACGGTCGAGTCGCCGTTGCGCAACACGCCCAGAACTGCGTCGCACTCGTCGAGGAAGGGCTCACGCTCGGTGTCGGCGGCCGTGGACACGCTCCCGCCGAGCGTCCTCACGAGGAGCTGCAACGGAAACCCGGTCATGATCGGCGCGAGCAGCCCGGTCGCGACCCACACCGGAAACGCCAGCAGCCACGCGGGCACCCGCAGCCCCCACGGCCGGGTCAGCACCAGCGCCAGCACGATGACGGCGCTGTCCAGCACCACGGAGACACTGTTGGCGACGGCCATGGACGTCCGGTGCTCCAGCAGCGAACTGCCGTCCGGAATCCCCACCCGGCTCCCGGCGACCCAGGCGACCTTGAGGGCGAGATACGGCACGCAGGAGACGACGGCGACGGCACGGAGGAGCCGGCGGGGCCTGGTGGCGACGAGTGACGTGGTCATGCGTCCACGCTCCCGTGCGGAGCCCGACCGGCACGTCCTGCGCCACGACGATCCGCCTCCGCCGCACGGGGGAGAAGCCTCAGCCCGAGATTCAGCCTCAGCCTCAGCCCTCCAGCATCAGAACGACCTCGTCGATCTCCTCGCCCCGCGCGTTCGCGAAGCCCCTTTCCCGGGCCGTCTCCCGGAAGCCGCACCGCTCCAGCACGCGCAGCGACCCCGCGTTGTCCGCCGCGGCCCGTGCGTACAGCGGGCGTTCAGGGGCCTGAGTCAGCAGCACCCGGAGGGCCGCCGTGGCGACACCCCGCCCCCAGTACGCCCGGTCGATCCAGTACGTCACCTCACGCTCGCCGGGCTCCCCGAACACCGACGCGTGCCCCACCACGTCACCGTCCAGCAGGACCGTGCGGTGGAGGACGCCGGCCAAGGACCGGATCCGCTTCCAGTGGGCGTCGAAGGCGTCCCGGTCGGTCGGGTCCTTCGGGGTGAAGGCCGCCATCCACAAGGCCTCGGGATCGTTCATCTGCCGGTAGAAGACGGGCAGATCGCTGTCGTGAACCTCGCGGAGTTCCACATCCATGGGGTCAGAGCCTACGGGTCGCCAGTGTCAGCCGGTCCCGCGCGTCGAACAGCGCGTCCTTCACCATCTGCTCATGGGCGGGCGTCAGCCGCGCCACCGGTACCGAGCAGCTGATCGCGTCCCGCGCCGGGGTGCGGTACGGGATCGCGACGCCGAAGCAGCGCAGCCCCAGCGTGTTCTCCTCGCGGTCGACGGCGAAGCCCTGCTCCCGGACCTGGTGCAGCTCCTCGATGAGCTTCTCGCGGTCGGTGATCGTGTTCTCGGTGAGGGCGGGCAGCGTCTCCGGGAGCATCTTGCGGACCTGTTCGTCGGAGTACGTGCTCAGCAGCGCCTTGCCGAGGGAGGTGGAGTGGGCCGGGAGGCGGCGGCCGACCCTGGTGAAGGGGCGGAGGTAGTGCTGGGACTGGCGGGTGGCCAGATAGACGACGTTCGTGCCGTCCAGGCGGGCCAAGTGGATGGTTTCCGTCGTGTCGTCCGAGAGGCGGTCCAGCGTCGGACGGGCCGCCGCGACCACCTCGTCCCCGTCGATGTACGAGGTGCCGACCAGCAGCGCCCGTACGCCGATCCCGTACCGCGTGCCCGTCGCGTCCGTCTCCACCCAGCCCAGCTCGACCAGTGTGCGCAGCAGCATGTAGAGGCTGGACTTGGGGTATCCGACGGCCTCCTGGACCGCCGCGAGGGAGTGCATTCCCGGGCGTCCGGCGAAATACTCGAGCAGTTCAACCGTCCGCACCGCGGACTTGACCTGCGCTCCGCCCCCCGTCTCGCCAGCCGACATCGCCCTTGACCCCTTCGTTCGACGGGAAATAGTCTCCGACAGCATATTCACCATCAAAGACAGCGTTCAGCATATCGAACGACCCTGGTGAATGACCCAGTACTGCGGCATTACATGTGTGGAGGGACCCGCGGTGGCAGCAGCACCAGTCTGGAGTGTCGACCCCCGAACCGGGAAGCAGCGGGAACAGGTTGCGGTGGAGGCCACAGCCCAGGAGGTGGACGCCACTGTCCGCGCCGCGCACGACGCGCGCGGGGCCCTGGCCGACCGCACGGTCCGCTCGGCCTTCCTGCGGACCGCCGCCGACCGGCTCGAGGCGGCCAAGGACCAGCTCGTCGAGGCCGCCGACGCGGAGACCGCGCTCGGCCCGGTCCGGCTGACCGGGGAACTCGCCCGCACCTGCTACCAGCTGCGAGCCTTCGCCGACATCGTCGACGAGGGCGCCTTCCTCGACGTCGTCATCAACCACCCCGACGCCACCGCGACCCCGCCGATCCCGGACCTGCGCCGCTACAAGGTGCCCCTCGGCGTCGTCGCCGTCTACTCGGCGTCCAACTTCCCCTTCGCCTTCTCGGTCGCCGGCGGCGACACCGCGAGCGCGCTGGGCGCGGGCTGCCCGGTGGTCGTCAAGTCACACCCCGACCACCCGGGCCTGTCCGAGCTGGTCGCGGCCGTGCTGCGGTCCGCCGCCGCGGCGCACGACATCCCCGCGGGCGTCCTCGGCCTCGTCCACGGCTTCGAGGCGGGCATCGAGCTGATCAAGCACCCGCACGTCGCTGCCGCGGGCTTCACCGGTTCGATCCGGGGTGGCCGGGCCCTCTTCGACGCGGCTGCCGCGCGGCCGGTCCCGATCCCCTTCCACGGCGAGCTGGGCTCGCTGAACCCCGTCGTGATCACCGAGGCCGCCGCCGCCGAGCGGGCCGAGGCGATCGGTACGGGGCTCGCGGGCTCCATGACGCTGGGCGTCGGCCAGTTCTGCGTGAAGCCGGGGCTTGTGTTGGTGCCGTCCGGTGCGGCGGGCGACGGCCTGGTCAAGGCGCTCACGGACGCCGTCAGCGACACCGACGCCGGCGTCCTTCTCGACCACCGGATGCGGGACAACTTCGTCGCCGGGGTCGCCGAGCGTGCCGAGCTCCCCGACGTGGAGACCCCGGTGACGCCGGGCGCCGGGGGCGAGCACACCGTCAGCCCCGGCTTCCTGGCGGTCGCCGCCGAGAAGCTGACGAGCGAGGGCGCGTACGACCTGCTCCTGGAGGAGTGCTTCGGCCCGGTGACGGTGGTGGCCCGCTACGACGACGACGCGCAGGCGCAGGCAGTGCTGTCCCGCCTGCCCGGCAACCTCACGGCGACGGTTCATCTGTCGGCCGAGGAGGCGGCGGGTGAGGGCCGCGGCGCGGAGATCCTCGCGGAGCTGACACCGCTGGCCGGGCGTGTGCTGGTGAACGGATGGCCGACGGGTGTCGCCGTCGCGCCGGCCCAGCATCACGGTGGGCCATACCCGGCGACGACCTCGACGTCCACTTCCGTCGGCGGTACAGCGATCGAGCGCTGGATGAGGCCGGTCGCCTACCAGGGCGCCCCCGAGGCGCTGCTTCCTGCGGAGCTTCGGGACGAGAATCCGCTGGGGTTGCCTCGGCGGTTCAACGGGCGCTTGGAGCGGTAGCGCCGTTGGGGTGCGGGTTGTTCGCGGGCTGCGGGCCGGCTGTGGCTGGTCGCGCAGTTCCCCGCGCCCCTGAGTAGCTCCACCCGGCCTGAGACACTGGAGCGATGGACGTGGAACTTCCCGAACTGCCTTTCCCCCTCCGTACCTACGGGCCCGACGGGCATTGGGCCTACGAGGACGGCATTCTCAGTGGGTGGGCCGGGTCGCGGCAGGATCGGTTTGTGCCGCCCACCGGTGAGGGCCTGGACCCGGCGTCCGATGCGCCGCGGTTGTTGGGGGCGCCCGTGGGGGACTTTCAGCTGATCGCTCGGGTCACCGTCGGGTTTGCCGCGGCCTTTGACGCGGGGGTGTTGTACGTCCATGTCGGGGAGCGGGCCTGGGCGAAGTTGTGTCTGGAGTACTCTCCGGATGTGCCGACCGTGTGCACGGTGGTCACCCGGGGGCACTCCGATGACGCCAACTCCTTCACCGTGGAGGGCAGTTCGGTCTGGCTCCGGGTGAGCCGGACCGGCCGTTCCTTCGCCTTCCATGCCTCGCGTGACGGTGAACGCTGGACCTTCGTGCGGCTGTTCACGCTGGGCGACGCGGAGGAGACGGGCGCTGCCCTGGTCGGCTTCATGTCGCAGTCGCCGATGGGGGAGGGGTGTGTGGTGACGTACGACCACATCGAGTTCAGGCCGGACTGGCCGAAGGACCTGAGGGACGGCAGTTAGAGGCGCCGTCGCGGCGGAACCGTAGCGGGGGCCTGGCACGTCCTCGGTGGCATGATCAGGGAGCCGCTGACCGGGAACCGAGTGATCCGTACCGTCCTGCCCGCCGAGGCGGATACCGTCGCCGCGTTGCATGCGCGGGCCCGGGCGACGTACTACCCGGGCGGTGTCCCAGACGACGGCACCGACTGGGTCGCCGCCTGGCGGGGTGTGATCGGGCGGCCGGACGCCCATGTGCTGTGTGCCGTCGAGTGCGGCCGTATCGCCGGTGTCGCGTCCTTCCGCACTCCTGAGGGCGCCCCCGCGGAATCGGTCACGCTGTTCCAGTTCCATGTCGACCCCGATCACTGGGGGGCCGGCATCGGTACGGCCCTGCACACGGCCTGTGTCGAGCAGTGGCGGGTCGACGGCAAGCGCACCGGCGTACTCGATGTGCATGTCGACAACCAGCGGGCCCGGGCCTTCTACGGGCGCCGGGGCTGGGTCGCGGAGCCGTTCGACGGGAGCCGTCATCTGCGGCTGCACCTCATGATCGACGGGGAATGAAAACGGCCGCTTGAACGTTCACACACTCCGGCGGAGGGAGTCTCCGTTCCCGTAAGAGCTGGAGAGAGCCGAGACATGCGCGTCGAGATCTGGAGTGACATCGCCTGCCCCTGGTGCTACGTCGGCAAGGCCCGCTTCGAGAAGGCGCTCGCGGCCTTCCCGCACCGGGACCAGGTCGAGGTGGTGCACCGGTCCTTCGAGCTGGACCCCGGCCGGGCCAAGGGCGACACCCAGCCCGTGATCACGATGCTCACCAAGAAGTACGGCATGAGCGAGGCCCAGGCGCAGGCCGGTGAGGAGAACCTCGGTGCGCAGGCCGCCGCCGAAGGACTCGACTACCGCACCCGCGGCCGGGACCACGGCAACACCTTCGACCTGCACCGGCTGCTCCACTTCGCCAAGGAACAGGGCCGGCAGGACGAGCTGATCCAGGTCTTCTACCGGGCCAACTTCGCCGAGGAGCGCTCCCTCTTCACCGAGGGCGACGAGCGGCTGGTGGAGCTGGCCGTGGAGGCCGGGCTCCTCGCGGCCGATGTCCGCAAGATCCTCGCCGACCCGGAGGCCTACGCCGACGACGTCCGCGCCGACGAGCGCGAGGCCGCCGAACTGGGCGCGAACGGCGTGCCCTTCTTCGTTCTCGACCGCAAGTACGGGGTCTCCGGCGCCCAGCCCCCCGAGGCCTTCGCCCAGGCCCTGACCCAGGCGTGGGGCGAGCGGTCCCCGCTCAAGCTCGTCGGCGGGGGAGACGAGGCAGAGGCCTGCGGTCCCGATGGCTGCGCGGTGCCGCAACACTGACATCAGCCCTGAACTCGCAGGTCAGGGGCGACGTATAAGGGTTCCTTCGCGGTACCACGTAAAAATACGCAATGGACTACGACTTCATCGGGGCCCAGAGTGGAGCCATGGAGACCTTCGAGAGCCTGGTCCGTTCCGAGTTCGCCCCGAAGAGCACCTACCTCAACACCGCGAGCACCGGCCTGATGCCGGCCCGTACGGTGGCCGCCATGCAGGCTGCCGTGGAGGCTTCGGCAGCCGGGCGGCCGACCGACATGTTCGCCGACGTCGAGGCCGCCCGCGCCTCCTTCGCGCGCCTGACCCGGGTGCCCGGCCGCCGGGTGGCGGCGGGGGCCTCGGTCGCCGTCTACACCGGCCTGATCGCCGCCTCCCTGCCCGCGGGCGCCGAAGTCCTCACCGCCGAGGCCGACTTCAGCTCCACGGTGACCCCCTTCCACATCCGCGGCGACCTCAAGGTGCGCACGGTGCCGCTGGAGCGGATCGCCGACTCCGTGCGGCCCGGCACCGCGCTGGTCGCGGTGAGTGCCGCGCAGTCGGCCGACGGCCGGATCGCCGACCTGCCCGCGATCCGCGCCGCCGCGCACGAGCACGGGGCGCGCACCTACATCGACGCGTCCCAGGCCACCGGCTGGCTGGACCTCGACGCTAACGACTACGACTTCGTCTCCTCCGTCGCCTTCAAGTGGCTCGTCTGCCCGCGCGGCGTCGCCTTCCTGGTCGTCCCGGAGGACCTCGGCGGTCTCGCCCCGGTCTTCGCCGGCTGGGTCGCGGGAGAGGAGCCCTGGGACAGCTGCTACGGCCCCGTCGAGGAACTCGCCCACTCCGCACGGCGGTTCGACGAGAGCCCGGCACTCTTCGCCTACGCCGGCGCCCGCCACTCCCTCGCCTTGCTGGAGGAGATCGGCGTGGACGCCGTACGCGCCCACGACCTGGCCCTCGCCGACCGCTTCCGCACCGGTCTCGCCGCCCTCGGCCACGAACCCGTGCCCGCCCCCGGCTCGGCGATCGTCTCCGTGCCCGGACTCGGCCGCCGTCAGCCGGAGCTGAGCAGCGCCGGAATCGAGGTCTCCAACCGGGCGGGCAACCTGCGCGCAGCCTTCCATCTGTACAACACGACGACCGACGTCGACCGCCTGCTGGAGGCTCTGTCTTCCTGAACCACTGGCGCGGGCCCGCCGAGGACGCTAGGAAGGGGCATCAGGGGTGGTGGTGCCGTGGAGTCCACGGGCAATACGTCCGTCGAGCTGTCCGCAGACGCGGAGCTGCACCGGCGGCTGGTCTACGGGGACGAGTCCGCGCTGGCCGAGGCGTACACGGCGTACGGCGGCCTGGTGCGGCGCGTGGCCATGCGGGTCACCCGCAGTCCGGCCGCCGCGGAAGACGTGGCGCAGGAGGTCTTCGCCCAGCTGTGGAGCAGGCCGTACGCCTTCGACGCACGCCGTGGCTCGCTGCGCACCTGGCTGTCCATGCTGTCCCACCGGCGGGCCGTGGACTGGGTGCGCAGCGAGGCCCGGCACCGCAAGGACGCCCGCGCCGACGACTTGGCGCTGCACGCCATCCCCGACACCGGACCCGGCCCCGACGAGACGGTCGTCGACCGGGAGCGCTCCCTGCTGCTGCACTCCGCGCTCGCCGAACTACCGCAGCCGCAACGCGAGGTCGTCCACCTCGCCTACTTCGCCGGCCGCACCTACCGACAGGCCGCCGTGGAGCTGGGGATACCCGAGGGCACGGCCAAGACCCGGCTGCGCACCGCCCTGCGCACCTTGGCGGAAACTTTGGCCGACCCACCCGACCCGGCGCTCGAAAGGGGCGCATGATGGCGGGAGGGGTACTCGCAACGGACAGGCACCATGAACAGGCACGGGGAGGAGGCGCGCGATGACCGACGATCACGATGCGGTACGTGACCTGCTCGTCGCCTGGGGATTCGGCGTCCTCGACCCGGCCGACGAGCGGACGGTCCGGACGCACCTGGCCGGGTGCGAGAGCTGCGCGGCGGAGGCGGCACGGCTGCGGGAGACGGTACGACTCCTGGACGGGCCGCCGCTGAACGCTCCCGCACAGCCGGCCGACGGTGCGCTCTCCTTCGCCCTGCGCGCCCGCCCGGCCGCCTTCCGAGCCGCCGCGCACGCCGCCCCCTACGCCGCCGCCGTCGCCGGGCTCAAGGCCCTGCTGCCCGAGCTGGAGGGCCGGTGGGGCACACCGGTCGTGCACGACTGGGACGCGCACGCCACCGTCGCCCACCTCCTCGCCGCCGACGAACACCTGGCAGGCCGGCTGGGCGTCGAGGCGCGCGTGCCGCCCTCGCGGATCGAGGAGGGCGCGCCCTGGGAGGACGCCTGGAACCGCCGCACCGCCGATGTCATCGCCCACGAGCACGGCCGTACGCCCCAGGAGACCGTGGCCGACTGGGCCGCGCAGGCGGACGCGCTGCTCGGCACGCCCGAGGCCCGCGACGCCGAACTCGCCGCACGCGCCATGACGTTGATGGGGATGCGGCTGCCCGTCGCCGATCACTTCCTGGTGCGCGCCTTCGAGACGTGGATCCACACCGACGACATCGGCCGCGCCCTCGGCCTCGCCGTCCCGCCGCCGCCCCAGGAGCACTTGGGGCAGCTGGTCCGCCTCGCCGTCCGGGTCCTCGGCCTGTCCCTCGGACCCACCGCGCCCCCGGTGCTGTTCTCGGTCATCGGGGGCGAGGAGTGGGTGCTGGGCTCGGATGCCGAGCCCGTACAGGCCGAACTCACCCTCGACCCCGTCGACTTCTGCCTGCTCGTCGGCGGGCGGTACGCGCCTGAGACGGTGCCGAGGGGAGAAACGGGCGACGCGGCCGCCGTACGGAACGTACTGGAGCGGGCCGCGTCGCTGTCGTGGCTGTGAGATCACTTCACGGAGATCACTTCACCGGCGTGAAGTCCCTCGCGCCGATGAACTCCGGACGCCGGATCGGTGCCGCGAACGGCTCGACCGCCGCGTTCTCCACGCTGTTGAACACGATGAACACGTTGCTGCGCGGGAACGGCGTGATGTTGTCGCCCGACCCGTGCATGCAGTTGCAGTCGAACCAGGTCGCCGAACCAGCCCGGCCGGTGAACAGCTTGATGCCGTACTCACCGGCCATCGAGGTCAGCGCCTCGTCGGACGGGGTGCCCGCGTCCTGCATCTGGAGGGACTGCTTGTAGTTGTCCTTCGGCGTTGCCCCCGCGCACCCGAGGAACGTCTTGTGCGACCCCGGCATGATCATGAGGCCGCCGTTGGTGTCGTAGTTCTCGGTCAGCGCGATCGAGACGGACACCGTGCGCATGTTCGGCAGACCGTCCTCGGCGTGCCAGGTCTCGAAGTCGGAGTGCCAGTAGAAGCCGCTGGCCCCGAAGCCGGGCTTCACGTTGATCCGCGACTGGTGGACGTACACGTCCGAGCCGAGGATCTGCCGGGCCCGTCCGACGACCCGCTCGTCCCGCACCAGCGCGGCGAACACCTCGCTGATCCGGTGCACTTCGAAGACCGAGCGGATCTCCTGGGACTTGGGCTCGACGATGGACCGCTCGTCGGCGCGGATCGCCGGGTCGGTGACGAGCCGCTCCAGCTCCTGCCGGTAGACGGTGACTTCGTCGTCGGTGACGATCTGCTCGAGAGCGAAGAAGCCGTCCCGCTCGAACGCCTGGAGATCGGCCGCCGAGAAGGGTCCCGGCGTGCCGGGAGCCGACCAGACGACCGGGTCCTTGCGGGGGACGGCCACCTCGGCGGCGCCTCGGGTGGGGTACAGGTCCGTGATCGTGGTCATGGTCATGAGGTGTCAGCCCTCCTCGGTCAGCAGCGGGTATACGCCGTTCTCGTCATGGTCCTCCCGGCCGGTCACGGGCGGGTTGAAGACACAGATGCAGCGGAAGTCCTCCTTGATCCGCATCGTGTGCCGCTCGTGACCGTCGAGGAGGTACATGGTCCCGGGCGTGATCGTGTACTTCCGCCCGGTCTCGTCGTCGGTCAGCTCGGCCTCGCCCTGCACGCATACGACGGCCTCGATGTGGTTCGCGTACCACATCGACGTCTCCGTACCCGCGTACAGGATCGTCTCGTGCAGGGAGAAGCCGACCTTCTCCTTGGCGAGGACGATGCGCTTGCTCTCCCAGGTGCCGGACGCGGATTTCACATGCCGGTCGGTGCCTTCGATGTCCTTGAACGAACGGACGATCACGGTGCTGAACAGCTCCCTCTCTTAAGAGTGACTCGGTCGAGTCACACGGTTTCGCGTACGGCACGAGCGAGGACGCGCAGGCCCTCGTCGAGCTCTTCGGGGGTGGTGGTGAGGGCGGGCAGCAGTTTGACGACCTCGCTCTCGGGGCCGGACGTCTCGATGAGCAGCCCGAGTTCGAAGGCTCGCTTGGCGATCCGGCCGGCGCGGTCCTTGTCGTGGAACTCCATGCCCCACACCAGTCCGCGGCCCCGGTACTCCTTGACGTCGGCCAGGTTCTCCTCGGTGATGGAGATCAGCGCCTGCTCGATCTGCTCACCCTTGGTCCGGGTCTGCTTCTCCATCGCGGACCCGTCGGCCCAGTACGCCTCCAGGGCCGCGGTGGCCGTGACGAAGGCGGGGTTGTTGCCGCGGAAGGTGCCGTTGTGCTCGCCCGGCTCCCAGATGTCCAGCTCGGGCTTGAACAGGCACAGCGACATCGGCAGCCCGTAGCCGCTGATGGACTTCGACACGGTCACGATGTCGGGCGTGATGCCCGCCTCCTCGAAGGAGAAGAACGCGCCCGTACGTCCGCAGCCCATCTGGATGTCGTCGACGATGAGCAGCATGTCCTGCCGCTCGCACAGCTCGGACAGCGCCCGCAGCCATTCCGGGCGGGCCACGTTGATGCCGCCCTCGCCCTGCACGGTCTCGACGATCACGGCGGCGGGCTTGTTGAGCCCGGAGCCCTGGTCCTCGAGCAGCCGCTCGAACCACAGGAAGTCCTCGACCGTGCCGTCGAAGTAGTTGTCGAACGGCATCGGCGTGCCGTGCACCAGCGGGACGCCCGCGCCGGCCCGCTTGAAGGCGTTGCCGGTCACGGCGAGCGACCCGAGCGACATGCCGTGGAAGGCGTTGGTGAACGACACGATGGCCTCGCGGCCCTTCACCTTCCGCGCCAGCTTCAGCGCGGACTCCACGGCGTTGGTGCCGGTCGGGCCCGGGAACATGACCTTGAACGGCAGGTCACGCGGGCGCAGCACGAGGTCCTGGAAGGTCTGCAGGAAGGTGCGTTTGGCGGTGGTCGACATGTCGAGCCCGTGCGTGACGCCGTCCCGCTCCAGGTAGTCGATCAACGCCCGTTTCAGCACGGGGTTGTTGTGCCCGTAGTTCAGGGATCCGGCGCCGGCGAAGAAGTCCAGGTACTCGTGCCCGTCCTCGTCGTACATACGGCTGCCCTGCGCGCGGTCGAAGACGGTGGGCCAGCCGCGGCAGTAGCTGCGTACCTCGGACTCCAGGGTTTCGAAGACGCTGAGGTCGGGCTGGGTGATGGTCACGACGAATCGCTCCTCGAAGCGTAAGAGTGTGGGGGTGAGGGGGAGGTCAGAGAGACAGGGGCCCGATGCGGTACAGCACTTCGGGATCGTGCGGACCGTCGGGGAAGTGCCCCGCCTCGAACAGGACTTCACGCTCGACGCGCGCACCGTGGCGTTCGGCGTACGAGGTGAAGAGCCGCTCGGACGCGGTGTTGCCCGGCGTGATGGTGGTCTCGATGTCGGTCAGCGGGCGCTCGGCCGCGACGCGCGCGGTGAGCCCGTCCAGCAGCCGGGCGGCGAGCCCCTGTCCCCGGTGCCCGGAGTCGACGGCCACCTGCCACACCAGCAGGGTCCGCGGGCGCTCGGGCCGCACATACCCGGTGACGAAGCCGACGGGCCTTCCGTCGGCGGCGCGCGCCACGGCCGACGTACCGGCGAAGTCACGGCACCACAGCAGATAGCTGTACGAGGAGTTGAGGTCGAGCTTCCCCGAGTCTCTGGCGATCCGCCAGAGCGCGGCGCCGTCCGACACCGCCGGACGGTCGATGTGCAGGTCTGCGTGCAAGTCTGCTTGTGCGGCAGTCATGCGAATTGAATTTACCGAGGGAAAATCCGAATTGCATGGCCGGACGGGGTTACGTGTCGGCGGTTCATGTGTTATCGCGCGGGCGTGAGCGGATGCATGAGAGCGGGCCGTTTGTGGCGATTTGACCTGCATATAACGGGCAAATCGATGGCCATGTGTAACGCGTCACAACCATGCAACCCTCGCGAGATCTGCCCGAAACGCACCCGCTGACGTCCGCGAAATCTCTGTGTTTAGGTCGAGGGAAAGCGGGCAGAAGAATACGGGAAGCTGCTCTCGGCTGAATTCCCGAATTCCAGGCCGGCAATCCTGGAATTCAATGCCGAATTCACGCTCCGGTCACTCCGTCGATCCGCTCCCGCAGCAGGTCCGCATGGCCGTTGTGCCGGGCGTACTCCTCGATCATGTGGATCAGCACCCACCGCAGGCTGACCTCCAGACCGGCCACGGGCTCGTCCACCATCCGCCCGGTCTCGTCGAGCGACCGCCCGGCGATCAGCTCTTCGCTCCGGGCGACCTCCTGCCGCCACACCGTGAGCGCCTCGTCCAGCCCGCGGTCGGGGTCCAGGACATACCCGCTCCGCTCCCCGTATATCGGCGGCACGTCCAGCCCGGCGAACACCCGCTGGAACCAGTTCCGTTCGATCTCGGCGAGATGCTGCACGAGCCCGAGGAGGGTGAGCGAGGACGGCTCGACGGACGCCAGCCGCACCTGAGTGTCGTCAAGACCCGCGCACTTCAGCTGGAGCGTGGCCCGGTGAAAGGCCAACCAGCTCTGGAGCATGGGGAGTTCGTCACCGGTCATGAGAGGGATGGGGCGACCGTCGGGCAGAGTGAGGGGTGTGTTGGAAGCCATGGAGCGAGCATGGCACGGGGCACTGACAACTACACCCAGGCACTCTCGGCCGCCCGCCGGGCGCCGGCCAGATCCACTTTCAGCCCCTTCTCGGCGAGCGCCGCCCCCAGCGCCGCCAGACTCGCCTGGACCGCTCCCCGCGTCGCGTCGGCGCCGTAGTGGTTCACCCGGATCATCTCCTTGGCCAGCGCGCCCCCGCCCGCGGCCAGCGGCAGCGCGGGATCCCACGCCAGCGCCCGCGCCACCAGCTCGGACGCCACCACCCCCGCCGGCGCCCGCAGCGTCGTGGCCACCGGCGCCGCGTCCGCGGCCTCGTACACATACGGCTCCAGCCCGCCGCCCAGCGCCGACGCGCCCGCCCGCGTCGCCGCGGCGGCACACGCGTGCCGGGCCATCACGGTGTCCGGGCCGTCCGCCTCGATCCGCGCCACGCACGCCTCCAGCGCCAGCATCTCCAGCTGGGCCGGGGCATGCGGCAGCGCCCGGCGCCCGCCGTCGATCCACCGCTCCTTCCAGTCGAGCAGCGAGAGATACGACCGGCGCGGCGCCCGGGGATTCGCCGCCATCCGCGCCCACGCCCGCTCGCTCACCGACACCGCCGACACCCCCGCGGGCCCGCCCATCGCCTTCTGCGCCCCGATCACGCACAGGTCCACGCCCCACGCGTCCGGCAGCACCGGCTCGGCCCCCACGGAGGCGACGGCGTCCAGGTAGAAGAGCGCGCCGTGCCGCCGTACGACCTCGCCGATCTCCGCGACGGGGTTGGTGTTGCCGGTCGCGGCCTCGGCGTGCACCAGCGACACGAAGTCGATCTCCGGGTGCTCGGCGAAGGCGTCCCGGATCTGCGCGGCGGTGACCGCCGTGTGGAAGGGCACCGCGAGATCGATCACCGTGGCGCCGCAGTCCCGCAGCCAGTCGCCGAAGGTCTGCCCGTACGGCCCGGTGATCACGTTCAGCGCGGTCGTGCCGGGCCCGGCGGCCGCGCGGATCGCCCCCTCCAGCGGCAGCAGCGCCTCACCCTGCATGATCACCACGTCCTGCCGGGTACCCAGCAGTCGTGCCACGCGGTCCTCCACGGACGCGAAGTGCGCGGCGCTCAGCGGGGCCAGATCGAGGAATGGGTGGGCCATCGCGGTTGCTCACTTCCTTCGTGGAGGTCTACTCCGCCGATCTTAGGCAGAACGACTTCACAGCCATCGGTTTGGTTTGAGTGACTCAAACCTATCCTTATAATCGGAACTCACCGTTCCCTGACAGGAGGCCCACCCTTGAAGACGACCCTCGGGCGCCGCACCCGCATTCTGGCGGCCACCACCGCGACGGCCGGGCTGGTGCTCGTGGTCGGCTGTTCCTCCGACGGCGACGGCGGCGGGGGTACGAAGACCGCGGCCGGCGGCGTCGAAGTCGTCAAGGCGGGCAAGCTCACCACCTGCACGCACCTGCCGTACCCGCCGTTCCAGTCGGAGATCGACGGCAAGGTGCAGGGCTTCGATGTCTCCCTGATCGACCTGGTCGCCAAGGACCTGGGCGTCCAGCAGGACATCGTCGACCAGCCCTTCGAGAACTTCAAGACCGGCGGCTCCCTCAACGCCGGCCAGTGCGACCTGGCCGCGGCCGGCATGACCATCACCGACGAGCGCAAGAAGAACGTCGACTTCTCGGACCCGTACTTCGAGGCCACCCAGGGCGTGCTGGTCGATAAGAAGAGCGGCATCACGTCCTTCGCACAGCTCAAGGGCAAGGATGTCGGCGCCCAGGCGCAGACCACCGGCGAGGACTACGCCAAGAGCAAGGGCCTCGACCCGGTCTCCCTCGAGTCCTCCGACGCCGTCCTCAACGCCCTGCGCACCGGCCAGGTCGAGGCCGTCGTGATCGACTACCCGGTCGTGCAGGGCTGGCTGAAGGACAAGGCCAACGCCGCCGCCTTCGACGTCGCCGAGCAGATCAACACCGGTGAGCAGTACGGCTTCTCGGTGAAGAAGGGCAACACCAAGCTCGTCGACGCCATCAACAAGGCGCTCGCGGACGCCAAGGCGGACGGGACGTACAAGAAGCTGTACGGGCAGTGGATCGGCCCGTACGACGAGGCCGCGGCCTCCCCGTCGGCCTCATGACGGACGTCACCGTACAGCCGAAGAAGAAGGGCCTGACCCGGCGCCAGAAGCGCCGGGTCTCGCGCGGCATCCAGTACACCGTCTTCCTCGCGGCCGTGATCGCCTTCGCGGTCTCGGCCGACTGGGACCGGCTGCAGAACCAGTTCGCGCAGGCGGACATCGCCGAACAGATGTTCCCGGACGTCATCACGCTGGCGCTGAAGAACACCGTGCTCTACACCCTGTCCGGCTTCGTCTTCGGACTGGTCCTCGGCATGGTGATCGCGCTGATGCGGCTGTCGTCCGTCGGCCCGTACCGCTGGCTGGCGAGCGTCTACATCGAGATCTTCCGCGGTCTGCCCGCCCTGCTGATCTTCATCTTCGTCGGCGTGGCCGTGCCGCTCGCCTTCCCGGGCACGGAGATCCCCGGCGGCACCTACGGCAAGGTCGCGCTCGCGCTCGGCCTGGTGTCCGCGGCCTACATGGCGGAGACGATCCGCGCGGGTATCCAGGCGGTGCCCAAGGGGCAGATGGAGGCGGCCCGTTCGCTGGGCTTCTCACCGGCGCGGGCGATGATCTCGATCATCATCCCCCAGGCCTTCCGGATCATCCTGCCGCCGCTGACCAACGAGTTGGTGCTCCTGTTCAAGGACTCCTCCCTCGTGCTGTTCCTCGGCGTCACACTGGAGGAGCGGGAACTGTCCAAGTTCGGCCGCGACCTGGCCAGCCAGACCGCCAACTCCACGCCGATCCTGGTCGCGGGCCTGTGCTACCTGCTCGTCACGATCCCGCTCGGCTTCGTCGTACGCCGCATGGAGGCCAAGGCCCAGGAGGCCGTGAAGTGACCCGTCCAGAGATCCACGTCCGGGGCCTGCACAAGTCCTTCGGCGACAACGAGGTGCTGCGCGGCATCGACCTGGAGATCAACCAGGGCGAGGTCGTGTGCGTGATCGGCCCGTCCGGCTCCGGCAAGTCCACGCTGCTGCGCTGCGTGAACCTGCTCGAACAACCCACCAAGGGCCAGGTCTTCGTCGGCGGTACGGAACTCACCGACCCCGATGTCGACATCGACGCGGTACGCCGCCGTATCGGCATGGTCTTCCAGCAGTTCAACCTCTTCCCGCATCTCTCGGTGACCGAGAACCTCACGCTGCCGCAGCGGCGGGTGCTGGGGCGGGGCAAGGCGGAGGCCGCGAAGGTCGCCGCCGAGAACCTGGAGCGGGTGGGTCTGTCCGAGAAGGCGACGGCGTACCCGTCGTCCCTCTCCGGCGGCCAGCAGCAGCGCGTCGCCATCGCCCGCGCGCTGGCGATGGGCCCCGAGGTGATGCTGTTCGACGAACCCACGTCGGCGCTCGACCCGGAGCTGGTCGGGGACGTCCTGGCCGTCATGCGCATGCTCGCCAACGAGGGCATGACCATGATGGTCGTCACCCACGAGATGACCTTCGCCCGCGAAGTCGCCGACCGCGTCGTCTTCATGGACGGCGGAGTGATCGTCGAGGACGGCACCCCGGACCAGGTCATCACCAATCCGGCCCACGAACGCACCCGCCACTTCCTGTCGCGGCTCCTGGACCCCGCGATGGCCGAAGTCGAGGAGGAGACGTCGGACCAGGTGGGGAAGTCCGAGTAGCGGCTTGATTAGGGTGCCCTGTATGAGCGATCAGGGTGCGGTGCTGCACGTGAAGGGCCGGGTCCTCGTCGGGCCCGACGACGTCCGCGACGAACTCTGGGTGATCGGCGGGAGGATCTCGTACGACCGTCCCGCCGGCGCCCGTGACGTCCGGACCGTCGAGGGCTGGGCCCTGCCCGGCCTGGTCGACGCGCACTGCCATGTCGGCCTGGGCCCGCACGGACCGGTCGACGCGGCCGTCGCCGAGAAACAGGCGCTGACGGACCGGGAGGCCGGGACCCTGCTGATCCGGGACGCCGGCTCGCCCTCGGACACCCGCTGGATCGACGACCGCGAGGACCTGCCGAAGATCATCCGGGCCGGCCGGCACATCGCCCGCACCCGCCGCTACATCCGCAACTTCGCCCACGAGATCGAACCGGACGACCTGGTCGCCTACGTCGCCCAGGAGGCCCGGCGCGGCGACGGCTGGGTCAAGCTGGTCGGCGACTGGATCGACCGCGACCTCGGCGATCTGGCGGCGTGCTGGCCGCGGGAGGCGGTGGCGGCGGCGATCGCGGAGGCCCACCGCCTCGGCGCCCGCGTGACGGCCCACTGCTTCGCCGAGGACTCCCTCCGCGACCTCGTCGAGTCCGGCATCGACTGCATCGAGCACGCGACCGGCCTCACGGACGACCTGATCCCCCTCTTCGCCGAACGCTCCGTCGCCGTCGTCCCCACCCTCGTCAACATCGCCACCTTCCCCCAACTCGCCGCCGGCGGCGAGACCCGCTACCCCCGCTGGTCCGCCCACATGCACCGCCTCCACGAACGCCGCTACGACACCGTCCGCAACGCCTACGACGCCGGCATCCCCGTCTACGTCGGCACGGACGCGGGCGGCTCCCTGGCCCATGGTTTG
This sequence comes from Streptomyces sp. NBC_00457, assembly GCF_036014015.1. NCBI lineage: Bacteria > Bacillati > Actinomycetota > Actinomycetes > Kitasatosporales > Streptomycetaceae > Streptomyces > Streptomyces sp. NBC_00457. Next base: position 8,255,419 of record NZ_CP107905.1, read on the forward strand.
GTGGCGGGCGAGGTGGCGGAACTGGTCACGGCCGGAATCCCGCCGGTGCAGGCCCTGTCGGCGACGGCGTGGGGGGCGCGGCGGTGGCTGGGCCGGACGGGTCTGGAGGAGGGCGCACCGGCGGACGTCGTCGTGTACCAAGTGGACCCACGCGCCGACGTACGGGTGCTGGCGGACCCGCGCACGGTAGTGCTGAACGGGCGCGTCGTCGGCTAGGGCCGAACGCCGAGTCACGGAAGCCTCTCAGTAACCTGTCCGGAGACAGTACCTCTCTAACTGCTTGCTCGACGCGGAAGTGGACGCCGGAGGGCCGGCGCACTGACCCTTCTGGTTCTTGGTCAACTACCCGGCATCAAAGCGCTGGGCTTGCACAACGGGCATCACTGGCGGTGATGCTGCGTTTGCGTCCAGCCCCAACCGGGCGCGTGCGCTCCGGCGGTGGGGCAGGGGCCGTTGACTCGGCCCCGCGTCGCCACAACTCCCACGCACGAGCGCGGATGTTGCGGGAGCCGTTCCGGTCTGCGTGATCAACGAACCCGCAGCTCCGGCAAACGAATCGGGCCTGCGAGACCCGGTTCGAGCCGTACGGGCGAGGGCGGCTGCAGGGCCAGCCGATGGCATTCGGAATGGCGGATGACTCTGTGAGCTGAGGGCCAGGTGAAGGAAGGAGGAGAAGCCGATTGGCGGGTTGGGGGAGGCGTCGTCCAGTCAGACCCACGTTGCCCGCGTCCAGGTTGCTCGTCAGAGGGGACCGGCGCCGGTGTTCTTGGCCGGGCAGGATCGGTGCGTTCGCTGTTGGGGTGCCAGCCTTCTCGGGGGTCGCTGGCAGGAGCCAAAGAGAAGGATGAGTTCCGGACTTGACGGAGCGTGACGGTCCGGTGCGTCGACTCGTTGAGCATTTTCGCTCGCGCTCCCGGTGCCGAGCGCGACCCGCGGCCAAACGACGGTGATCGGGTGAAGTCGTGGAACACCCGTGCCGAGTGATTCGAAAGCGTTCACGGAAAACGCACGTTGGGGTGAAGTGGCACCGGAATGCCGTCGGTTCACTCTCAGTGCGTAATCCTTGCCGGGTCCCAAGCCTGTCTCTTCTGGGGGTCCCCCACCTTGAACGGCACCAACTTCCGTATGCCCGCACGGCGTTTCGCCACCGTCGCGACGGCCACCGCCCTGGCCGCCGGTCCCGCCGCCCTGGCCGGCGCGGGGCCCGCCCACGCGACCGACGAGGGCCGTGCCAACGCCGTCGTCCTGCGCACCGGGCTCGATGTGTCCCTGCTCAACAAGACCGTGAACGTCCCCCTTACCGTCTCCCTCAACGAGGTGCGGGCGCCCCAGAGCGCCGAGAAGGCCGCGCTCACCGCCAAGTTGAACGGCGTCGAGGGCGGACAGCCGATCCAGGTGCTGCAAGCCGACGCGGCGGCGGCGAAGGCGACCGTCGCCGACGGCACGGCGCAGGCCTCCACCGACCTCGCCCACGCCAAGGTCCATGTCCCCGGCCTGCCGCTGCTGTCGCTCATCGAGCTCGAGGGCGTGACGTCGAAGGCCACCTGCGAGGCCGGCGAGAAGCCGAGCGCCTCCTCCAACCTGCTGGGCGCCGTCACCGTACTGGGCAAGAAGGTCACGGTGTCCACCGGCGGCACGACGGACGTGAAGGTGCCCGGCGTCGGCGAGGTCAGGCTGGATCTGTCGAAGACGGAGACGACGTCCCGTACGGCGGCCGCCACCGCCCTCGAACTCACCGTCTCCGTCAACCCGTTGAAGCTCAACGTGGCCGAAGTGACCGGCACGCTCACCCTCGCCGAGGCGACCTGCGAGGCACCGGCGGCACCCGCCGCGTCCACCGCCCCGAGCGAGGACCCGGCGGCCGACGTGAAGCCCCAAGGCGCCCCGGCCGAGGACGGGTTGGCCGAGACCGGCGGCAACTCGGCGACCCCGTACCTCGCGGCCGGAGCGATCGCCTTGGTCGTGGCGGGCGGCGGTGCGGTGGTGCTGTCACGCCGTCGCCGGAGCTGACCGGCTAGCGGTTTTCATCATGCGGGTGCTCAGGGACCGGCAAGCGCCTGGCGCAGGGCGTGGAGGAAGGAGTCGACCGTGCTGCGGTCCCGTACGGCCAGCCGCAGCCACTCCTCGTCCAGACCCGGGAAAGTGTCTCCGCGCCGCACCGCGAACCCCAGCGCGCGCAGCCGTCGCCGTACGGCGGCCGCGTGCGCCAGGCGTATGAGGACGAAGGGCCCCTCGGCGGGCGCCACGACCCGCAGTCCGTCGAACTCCCTCAGCCCGGCGACCAGATGGGCCCGGTCGGCGGCGATGCGGTGCGCCGCGTGGGCCGCCTCCGCGAGCGCCTGAGGCTCCACGCAGGCCTGTGCCGCGGCCAGCGCGGGTGTGGACACCGGCCAGAGCGGCTGGGCCCGCTCCAGGTCGGCGATGGTCTCCGGGGCGGCGAGCACGTAGCCGATGCGCAGGCCCGCCAGACCCCACGTCTTGGTCAGACTGCGCAGGACGACCAGTCCCGGTACGTCCGTCCGCCCGGCCAGCGCCTCCTGCTCATCCGGCACGGCGTCCATGAACGCCTCGTCGACCACCAACGTCCGTCCGGGACGGACGAGTTCGGCGATCGTGCCGGCCGGATGCAGCACCGAGGTGGGGTTGGTCGGATTGCCGATCACCACCAGGTCGGCCTCCTCCGGTACGGCGGCCGGGTCAAGCCGGAAGTCGTCCTCCGGCCGGAGCAGCACCCGGTCGACGGTGTGGCCGGCGTCCCGCAGCGCGGCCTCTGGTTCCGTGAACTGCGGGTGCACGACGACCGGCTGACGCACCTTCAGCGCCCGCGCCAGCAGCACGAACGCTTCGGCGGCCCCCGCGGTCAGCAGCACCCGGTCCGGGGCGACCCCATGCCGTGCCGCCACCGCCGCCCGCGCGGCCCGCCCGTCCGGGTAGGCCGCGAGGGAGGTCAGTGACTCGGCGATCCGGGCGCGCAGCCACGCCGGGGGAGTGTCGGCGCGGACATTGACCGCAAGGTCCACGAGGGCCGATCCGTCGTCGCGCACCTCGGCGTCACCGTGGTGCCGCAGATCGTGGCCGCCGTCAGTGTGCATGGGCGTGTCCGCCGTGATGGTGGTGACCGTGATGGTGGTGGCCGTCGTCGTCGGGGTGGAAGTGCGGCTGCTGCGGCAGACCCACCTTGTCCTCGAAGCCGGGCAGTGCGATGCGGTAGACGCAGGAGTCGCAGTTCATGCGCAGATCGCCCTTGACGGCCTCCTCGTACCGCTCCATCACCAGATCGAGCAGCTCCGGCTCCGGGCCGATGACCTCGGCCGACCGCACCTCGATCTCGGGGTACGCGGCGGCCCAGCCCTCGGTCTGCTGCTTGACCCGGTCCGGCAGGATGCCGGTGAACAGGAAGTAGGGCAGGACGACGATCCGCCGCGCGCCCAGCTTCACGCACCGCTCGAGCCCGCTCGGCACGTCGGGCGCGGCCAGCGACACGAACGCCGTCTCCACGCCCGCGTATCCGCGCCCCTCCCACAGCAGCCGGGCCGCCTTGTGCACCTCGGCGTTGGCGTCGGGGTCCGTGGACCCCCGCCCGACCAGCAGCACGGTGACGTCCGCCCGGTCCTGGGGCCGGCGCCCGCCCAGGGCCTCGTCCAGCCGCCGCTCCAGCACGTTCAGCAGCGCCGGGTGCGGGCCCAGGGGACGGCCGTAGGTGTACGAGATCCCCGGGTGCCGTTCCTTCTCGCGGGCCAGCGCCGCCGGGATGTCCCCCTTGGCGTGCCCGGCGGACACCAGCATCAGCGGAACGGCGGCGAACCGCTGTACCCCCCGCTCCACCAGCTCGGTCACCGCGTCGCCGAGCGGCGGCGGGGACAGCTCGATGAAGCCGCCCGCGACCGGCAGTTCGGGGTGGCGGAGCCCCAACTCCCGTACGAAGTCGCGGAACGCCTCGGCTCCGGCGTCGTCCCGGGTGCCGTGGCCGGCGATGAGCAGGGCGGGCGGCGCGGTGGTCACTGTTTCTCCTCGGATGGCGAATCGGATGGCGAAGCGGGGTGGTACAGCAGGGCGTTGAGCGCGGCGGCGGCGACCGCCGAACCGCCCTTCTCGGACACGTTGCTGACAGCGGGCAGCCCGCTCTCGCGCAACGCGGCCTTGGACTCGGTCGCGCCGACGAAGCCGACGGGCAGACCGATGACGAGCGCGGGGGAGGCGTCCAGCGTCAGGAGCTCCTCCAGCGCGGTGGGCGCGTTGCCGATGACCCAGAGGGCACCCGGACCGACCTGCTCGTAGGCGAGCCGGATCGCATGGGCCGAACGGGTCAGCCCCGGCCCGGCCTCGGCGTCCTTGAGCCGGCAGACGGTCTCACGCCGGGTGATCCCGGCGGCCACCATCTCGACGTCGACGACGACGGGCGCCCCGGCGTGCAGCGCCGCGTGCGCCTTCTCCAGCTCGCCCTCGTCCATGACGAGATCGGTCGCGTAGTCGAGATCGGCGGCGGAGTGGATGACCCGCTCCACCACCGCCCGGGTCAGCGGCGGGAAGTGCGAGGTGTCCAGGCGGGCGCGCAGCCGCCGGTAGGACTCCTCCTCGATGGGGTGGACCACACGGTTCACTCGGCGCCCTCCTGAGGTGCCTGCCAGCGGTAGCCGCGCGGCGTCACCATGCGGCCCGCGATCTCGCGGGTCGCCGTGTTGCCCACGGTCACGACGGTCATCATGTCGACCGTCGCCGGATCCAGGGCGGCGAGGGTCGTCAGCCGGCCGGACTCGTCCGGCCGTGAGGCGTTGCGTACGACTCCGACCGGTGTCGTCCCCGCCCGGTGCTCGGCGAGGATCGCGAGCGCCTTCGGCAGCTGCCAGTCGCGGCCCCGGCTGCGCGGGTTGTAGAACGTCACGACGATGTCCGCCTCGGCCGCTGCCCGCACCCGCCGCTCGATGATCTCCCAGGGCGTGTGCAGGTCGGACAGGCTGATCGACACATGGTCGTGGCCGAGCGGTGCCCCGAGGATCGCGGCGGCGGCGAGCGCCGCGGTCACGCCGGGTACGCCGACGACGTCGATGTCGTCGGAGGCCTCCGCGAGCGCGGGGGAGGCCATCGCGTACACGCCCGCGTCCCCGCTGCCGATCAGCGCGACGGCCTGCCCGCGCCGGGCTTCGGCGACCGCGGTCCGCGCCCGCTCCTCCTCCGCACCGAGCCCCGACTCCAGCACCCGGGTGCCGGGCCGCAGCAGATCGCGGATCTGGTCGACGTACTGGTCCAGGCCGACGAGCACGGCGGCGCGCTGGAGTTCGGCCTTCGCCCGCGGGGTGAGCAGATCCCGGGCGCCGGGTCCGAGCCCGACCACCGCGAGACGCCCGCGCGCGGGGCGTCGTACGACCGCACACGTGACCATCGCCGACTTCCGCTTCGGCACGAGCAGTTCACCGCCGCCGACGAGGGCCGACGCCTCCGCGACGGAGGGGGTGCCGACGGCGGCGAGCGGCGCGTCGGAGGGGTTGGGCACCTCGACCGCGGCCAGCTCCTCGGCCGAGTACGTCACCAGCGGCACCCCGAGCCGCTCGGCCGCCGCGACGATGCCGGGCTCCTCGGCCTTGGCGTCGACGGTGGCGAGTTCGGCGATGCTACGACCGGACAGCCCCGCCTCCCGCAACGTGCCCTCGATGAGCCCGAGCACCTCGTCGACGGGAGCGTTCCGCGAGGCGCCGACCCCGACGACGAGGGACGGCGGACGCAGCACGACCTCGCGCTCGGCGGGCTCGACCGTGCGATCGGTGACACGGATCGTGTACGCACCCCGCGCTGCCACGGGGAGCGGGGGCAGCGGCCACGGCACCTCGGCGACGAGGGCGACGGGTTCACCGTCCAGCAGGGCGCGGGAGACCGCGGGTACGGCCCCCTCCACCGGAAGCCCGAGCGTGTCGAGGCCCGGCAGCCCGACGGCATCGGTGGCCGTGGTCACCACGGGCCGCGCGCCGAGCAACTCACCGACTTCCAGAGCGAGTTCATTCGCCCCGCCCTCATGCCCGCCGACCAGCGAAACAGCGAACCGCCCGCCCTCGTCGACGCACACCACACCCGGATCGGCCCGCTTGTCCGACAGCAGCGGAGCGACCAGCCGCACCACCGCCCCCGTGGCCAGAAAACACACCAGCTGCTCGCACTCCGCGAACGCGGCCCGTACGGCGTCCCCGACCGGGCCGTCGTACACCCGAGTCCGCTCCGGCCAGGCCGCAGCCAGCCGGTCCCGCGCAGCCGCGCCCGCCGCGGTGGCGGAAATGAGGCCGATCACTGGGCAACTCCCTTGGTTTCGTTGGGCACTTGAGGCGCTTGGGGTACTTGAAGCCTGACGCCCCACAGCAGGAAAACGGGATTGGTCGCCGCGAGCCGGGTCACATCACCCGGCAGTGGCGCCAGCCGGGACGACTGCAGCAGAACGCCGTCGCAGGAGAACCCGGCCGCGGTGAGCGCCTCGCGCACCGCCGGGACCCGGTCAAGGGCGGCCATCGCGACGACCACCGCCCGCCGCGCCCGCCGCGCACACGCGGTGACGATGTCCGGCAGATCGCCCCCGCCCCCACCCACGAACACCGCGTCGGGATCGTCGAGTCCGGACAGCACGCCCGGCGCGCTCCCGTGGAGAACCTGGACGTCCACCCCGTGTGCGGCGGCGTTCGCGCGGATCCGCTCGACGCTGTCCCCGGTCTTCTCGACGGCGACGACGGCGGCCCCGAGCCGCGCGCACTCGACGGCCACGGAACCGGAGCCCGCGCCGACGTCCCAGACCAGATCACCGAGGCGCGGCCCGAGCCGGGCCAGCGCCAGTGCCCGTACCTCGAACTTGGTGATCATCGAGTCGCGGTGCGCGAACTCGCCCTCGTCCAGCGCCCATCGGTCGGGCCCGACCCCGGGCCCGGCGACCGTACGCAGACCGGCTGCCGGCCGCGGGTCCGTCGTGGCTGGTCGAGCGGTTCGGCAGCGCCCCGAAGGGGCGCGGGGAACTGCGCGACCAGCCCCCACCGGCCCGCGGGTGCACGCCGGGAACCGCGCTTCGTCCAGGCACAGCACCACACTCACCGCCGTCCCCCAGTCACGCGCGGCGGCCTCACGCGGCGTCACCCGCTCCACCCGCTCCCGCTCGGGGTCGCCCAGCGCGGACGCGACGACGAGGACGCGCTCACTGTGCAGCAGGGCTGCCCCCAGCTCGGCCGGACCGGCGCCGGGCCCGGTCAGCACCGCGACCTTCGCATGCGCCCGGCACACATTCACCGCCGTCCGCACCTCCCGCCCGTGCGCGCTGACCACCACCGCGTCGTCCCACGTCAGCCCGGCCCGCGCGAAGGCGGCGGCCACGGAGGACACGCCCGGCCGGATGTCGAGCAGCCCGGCACCGAAGCGCTCGGCCAGCACCCGCACGATCCCGAAGAACCCGGGGTCGCCGGAGGCCAGCACGACGACCGGCGCCTGCTTGGCGACGTACGCCTCGATCCGGTCCAGCGCGGGCGCCAGGGGACCGAGCACGACCTGCTCGGCGCCCGACGGCAGCCGTACGGCGTCGAGATGCCGCCGCCCGCCGACCACCAGCTCCGCGGCGCCGAGGATGTCCTCGGGAGGCGGCGCCCCCGTCCCCGTACCGACGACCGTGATCATGTATTCGCCCCTCGCTCGCGCAGCGCCTTGCGGGCCTCGGGGTCGGCCTTGCGGTAGCCGTGGAAATGGCCGGGGTGGTACAGGTGCGAGCGGGTGCCCTGCGCGTCGAGGGCGGGGCCGACCAGGAAGAGGGTGTGCTTCCAGAGCTTGTGCTCCTTGACCGTCTCCTCCAGGGTCGCGATCGTGCAGCGCACGACCAGTTCCTCGGGCCAGGTCGCCTGGTAGGCGACGACGACCGGGGTCGACGTCGGATAGCCGCCCTCCAGCAGCTCCCGTACGAGCTGTCCGCTCCGGGCGGCCGACAGGAAGATCGCCATGGTCGTGCCGTGCTTGGCGAACTCGCGCACCTCTTCCCCGGGCGGCATCGGCGTCTTGCCGCCGCCCAGCCGGGTCAGCACGACGGACTGCGCCACCTCGGGGATCGTCAGCTCCCGCTGGGCGAGCGCGGCGACGGCGGAGAAGGCGGAGACGCCGGGTACGACCTCGGTGGCGATGCCGAGCGCGGCACACCGGTCGAGCTGCTCCTGCGTACCGCCCCAGAGAGCGGGGTCCCCGGAGTGAATACGGGCGACCCGCAGACCATCGGTCCGGGCACGCTCGTACACGGCGACCACGTCCTCCAGGGACATCGTCGCCGAGTCCAGGATCTCCGCGTCCTCGCGCGCATGCTCGAGGACCTCCGCCTGGACCAGGCTCGCCGCCCAGATCACGACGTCGGCCTCGGCGATGGCGCGCGCGGCACGGAACGTCAGCAGATCGGCGGCGCCGGGGCCGGCACCGACGAAGGTCACCTTGCCGGCGGTGGCATCGGCCATGGGAAATCGGTCCTCTCGTACAAGCACAGCGGTCTGACAAGCTGCAAAGCGGTCTTGCGAAGTCGGGCGAAAAGTCAGTGCATACGGGGGTGCCGCACATGCGCGCACGCAGGGTGATCGGATAGCAAAGCCCTATGGCGGTCTTCGTCGCGCTCGGCGCGTTCCTGATGACGCTGGCCGGCGGCTGGACGGCACAGCGTGTGACCGACCGCCGTCATCTGGTCCTGGGCCTGGCCGGCGGCCTGATGCTGGGCGTGGTCGGCCTGGACCTGCTGCCGGAGGCGCTCGACGCGGCGGACGCGGACGTCTTCGGCGTACCGGCGGCCCTGGTGCTCTTCGTGGCGGGTTTCCTCCTCGCCCACCTGGTGCAACGGCTGCTGGCAGCACGCGCGGCGCATGAGCCGAACGGCCGGACGCCCGAGGTGGGCCTGTCGGCGGGGGCCGCGATGGTCGGGCACAGCGCGATGGACGGCATCGCGATCGGCGCCGCGTTCCAGGTCGGTGGGGACATGGGCGTGACGGTCGCGCTCGCCGTGATCGCGCACGACTTCGCGGACGGCTTCAACACGTACACGATCACTCGCCTGTACGGGAACGCCCGCCGCCGGGCGCTCGCCATGCTGGTGGCGGACGCGGCGGCCCCCGTCGCGGGCGCGGCCTCGACGCTCCTGTTCACCATCCCGGAGGAGCTGCTCGGCTACTACCTCGGCCTGTTCGGCGGCGCACTGCTCTACCTCGCCGCGTCCGAGATCCTCCCCGAGGCCCACCACCTGCGCCCCGCCCGCTCGACCCTGCTCTGCACGGTCGCCGGAGCGGCGTTCATCTGGCTGGTGGTAGGCATCTCCGGCTGAACCGTCCGGACCGCGGCCGTTCACAGCTTCCCGCCCCGCCCGCCGTCGCGCCGCGCGGGCGCGATGAGCGTCGACAGATAGGGGAGAGGTTCACCGTCGAGCTCGGCGGCAGGCCGCACGGACTCCTCCGGCAGCCCGAGCGCCGATCCCCATACGGCATCGTCCAGCCGCCCGGTCTCCCGCAGCGCCTCCGCGACCTCCCCGGCCTGCCGCCCGAACTTGTACGCGACGACGGTCCCCGGCCCGGCCAGCGCATCCTTGAGCACGGCGGCCCCCGCGGTCACCGGCACGAGCGTGAGCGGCTCGGTCCCCTCGGTCAGCACGGCCCCGGACCGCGAGGCGAGATCCTGCATGGCGGTGATCCCAGGCACGGTCTCGACTACCGTCCCCGGCACCAACTCGCCGATGGTCTGCGCAAGATAGGTGAACGTGGAGTAGACGTTGGGATCCCCGATGGTGGCAAAGGCAACGGCCCCGTACGTGGTGAGGAGCCGGGCCACCCGCTCCCCGGCAGCGTCCCAGGCGGCCTCGCGCCGCCCCCGATCACTCCGCTCGTTCAGCGCGAAGACGACCCGCACGACTTTCTCTTCGGGAACGTAATGCAAGACGGTGGCCTCGGCCCGCCCCCGCTCCCCGGTATCCATGACCGGCACGACGACGACATCGGCGGCACGCAGAGCATTGACGCCCTTGACGGTCACCAGCTCCGGATCGCCGGGACCCACCCCGACTCCGATCAACCTGCTGCTGCTCATGACGTCCGGCACCTCTCCACGAACCGACGGGCCACACCGGGCTCGGACGCCCAGTGCGTGTGCAGATAACTCGCGTGCACACCCTGTTGTACGAAACCTTCGACCCGCCGCCGAGGAGCAAGCACACCCCATGCGGGAGCGGCCCCCGCCCCCGGCTCGACGACCGTCCGATGAAACTCATGCCCCCGCATCCGCACGCCGGCGTCCGCGATCACACTGTCACTCACGGCAACAGCATCCCGATACCCCAACGTGAGCCGCCCGCTCATCCGGGCCGCCGCATCAAGCACCCCGCACATAGGCAGCCCATCCAACTCCCGGCACAGATAGAGCAGCCCAGCACACTCGGCGGCGACAGGAGCCCCGGCCTCCGCGAGGGCGGCGACAGCTTTGCGCAGGGGTTCGTTGGCGGACAGCTCAGCGGCATACACCTCGGGAAACCCACCCCCGATGACCAACCCACGTGTCCCGTCGGGCAGTTGCTCATCACGGAGGGGATCGAAGGCGACGACTTCAGCACCGGCGGCGGTCAGTAGCTCCGTATGCTCGGCATAGGAGAACGTGAAGGCTGAACCACCGGCAACGGCAACAACCGGCCTGTCTCGCATGGAGCGCCGGTCCGCACAATCCAGCCCGTCCGGCGTTTGAGGCCGGGTGGCGCCATCCCGATCCCCCACCCACCCGCAGGGGGCTGACCCTTGAACACCGTCCGTGTAATCCAGCCCGTCCGGCGGCTCAGGGATTTTCAGCCCCTCCGGCGTTTGAGGAGCGGGGTCCAGGGGCGGAGCCCCGCGGGGGTGCGGGGGCGGAGCCCCGGTGGGGGTCTGGGGGCGAAGCCCCGGCGGGGTGCAGGGGCGGAGCCCCGCGGGGGTCCAGGGGGCGGAGCCCCCTGGCGGGGTCGAAGGGGCGGAGCCCCTGGAGGATGGGACGGGTAGGGGCGGCGGGGGCGAAGAACCCAGCACCTCAGCCGCATCCCAAGCCGCACAAGACAACGCACCCGCGCTCCGCGCAAGCTCCAGCAGCCCCTCGAGATCGCACCCTCGCGCAACCTGCTCCGCCATCGCCGCAACAGCCGCCTCCGCCTCCCCCCGCCGCTCCGCAACCGGAACCAGCCCCAGATGCCGCGACGGCGTATCCACCTGCGGCGCCCGCCTCAACACCCCCAGAACCGGCACCCCCACCGACTCCAACGCCTCCCGCAACAACTCCTCATGCCGATCCGAAGCCACCTTGTTCAGGATCACGCCCCCGACCCGAACCTCCGGATCCCACGACACGAACCCATGCACCAACGCCGCCACGGACCGAGACTGCGACGACGCATCGACAACCAGCACCACCGGCGCCCGCAGCAACTTCGCCACATGAGCGGTCGACGCCAGCTCACCCTCCCCCGCAGCCCCGTCATACAGCCCCATCACCCCCTCGACGACGGCGATGTCACACCCCCGCGCCCCATGCGCGAACAACGGCCCGATCAACTCCGGCCCGCACAGATACGCATCGAGATTCCGCCCCACCCGCCCGGTGGCCAGCGCGTGATACCCGGGATCGATGTAGTCCGGCCCCACCTTGTGCGGAGACACGACAAGCCCCCGCGCGGCGAACGCGGCCATCAACCCCGTGGCCACGGTGGTCTTACCGCTGCCCGACGACGGCGCGGCGACGACCACCCGAGGAACAGACATCACCACTCGATGCCTCTCTGCCCCTTCTGCCCGACGTCCATCGGATGCTTGACCTTGGACATGTCGGTCACGAGATCGGCGAGGTCGACCAGCTTCTCGGGCGCGTTCCGTCCGGTGATCAAGACATGCTGGGTACCGGGCCGGTCCCGCAGCACGGAGATCACCTCATCGGTGTCCACCCAACCCCAGTGCATCGGATAGGCGAACTCGTCCAGCACGTACAGCTTGTACGTCTCGGCCGCCAGATCCCGCTTGACCTGCTCCCAGCCCTCCCGGGCCTTCTCCTCGTTGTCCATCTGCTGATCACGCTGCACCCATGACCAGCCCTCGCCCATCTTGTGCCAGTCGACGGACCCGCCCTCACCACTGGCACCGAGCACCCGCAGCGCGTTCTCCTCGCCGACCTTCCACTTGGCGGACTTGACGAACTGGAACACCCCGATGGGCCACCCCTGATTCCAGGCCCTGAGCGCCAGCCCGAAAGCGGCGGTCGACTTGCCCTTCCCGACCCCCGTATGCACGACCACCAAAGGCCGGTTACGCCGCTGACGAGTCGTCAGCCCATCGTCCGGCACGACACTCGGCTGTCCCTGAGGCATTACGCGGCCCTCCTCTGTACGTCCTTCACCAGCCCGGCGATGGAGTCCGCCCGCAGCTCGTCCAGCGTCACGGCCGTACCCCCCAGCTCACCGGCAAGCTGCCCCGCGAGCCCCAGCCGCACGGGCCCCGCCTCACAGTCGACCACCACCGAAGCGATCCCCTCGGCCGCGAACAACCGAGCCGCACGCCCGGCCAGCACCACCGGCTCCGGCCCACCGGTCGCCCGACCGTCCGTCACCAGCACAACCAGGGCCCGCCGAGCGGGATCCCGCAGCCGCTCCACCCGCAGCACGTCATGCGCCTTCAGCAACCCGGCGGCCAGCGGCGTCCGCCCACCGGTCGGCAGGGACTCCAGCCGAGCGGCAGCGGCATCCACGGACGAGGTCGGCGGCAGAGCCACCTCCGCGCTCGCTCCCCGGAACGTCACCAACCCCACCTTGTCCCGCCGCTGATACGCATCCAGCAGCAGAGACACCACAGCTCCCTTCACGGCACTCATCCGCTGCCGCGCCGCCATCGACCCGGACGCGTCGACGACGAACAGCACGAGATTCCCCTCGCGCCCTTCCCGCGTCGCCTGCCGCAGATCGTCCCGCCGCACGACGAGCCCACGCCCGACCCGCCCGCGCGCCCGCTGATACGGCGCCGCCGCCTGCACGGTCGCCGCCAGATGCAGCTTGGTCAGCGCCCCCCGTGGCCGCCGCGCCCCCGTCGTCCGCCCGTGCTCGGTCCGCGCCCGCGAACGCCGCCCGGCGGCACCCTGCCCGATACCGGGGACGCTCAGCACCTTCGTCCGAAACGGTTCCGAGGCCCGTACGGCCGACTGCTCCCCGGCACCGGAGGCCTGCGGCTCGCCGTCCTCACCGGCCTCGGGCCGGGCGCCCGTGTCACCACCCTGCGGACCCTCGTCCGGAGCCGGCTCCCCGCCACCCCCGCCCGGACCCGGCCCACCGTCATCAGGATCGGGATCGTGGTCGCCGTCGCCGTCTGTGTCGCCGGAGAATTCCTCCAGCGTCTCGTCGAGCTTGTCCTCGTCAAGTCCCGGTGCGTCAAAGGGATTCCGTCGCCGCCGGTGCGGCAGCGCGAGCAGTGCGGCCTGCCGTACGTCCTCCGCCAGTACCTCGGTCCGCCCGGCCCACGCCGCGAGCGCGGTGGCCGTCCGCGCCATCACGATGTCGGCCCGCATGCCGTCCACCTCGAACGCGGCACAGGTCGCCGCGATCTGCCGCAGCGCCCCGTCGCCCAGCCGCACCGACGGCAGCAACTCCCTTGCGGCGACGATACGTTGACGTACCGCAGCCTCCTCGTCCGCCCAACGGGCCGCGAAACCGGCCGGATCGTCGTCGTAGGCGAGCCTGCGCCGTACGACCTCCACCCGCTGCTCCGGCTCACGCGACGCGGCGACCTCCACGGTCAGCCCGAACCGGTCGAGCAACTGCGGCCGCAGCTCGCCCTCTTCGGGGTTCATGGTCCCGACGAGCAGGAAACGCGCGGCGTGCCGGACCGACACCCCCTCCCGCTCGACATACGACGCACCCATCGCGGCCGCGTCCAGAAGCAGGTCGACCAGGTGGTCGTGGAGCAGGTTGACCTCGTCGACGTAGAGGATCCCGCGGTGCGCGTCGGCGAGCAGGCCGGGCTCGAAGGCCTTGACGCCTTCCGCCAGCGCCCGCTCGATGTCGAGCGCGCCGACGAGCCGGTCCTCGGAGGCACCGACGGGCAACTCGACCATGCGCGCGGGACGCGTGGTCCCTCTGCCGGTCTCGTGCGGTCCGTCGGGACAGCCCGGGTCGGGCGCGCCCGGGTCGCAGGAGAAACGGCACCCGGCGACCACGTCCACCGCCGGCAGCAGTACCGAAAGCGCCCGCACCGCCGTCGACTTGGCCGTGCCCTTCTCACCGCGCACGAGCACACCGCCCACCGCCGGTGACACGGCGTTCAGCAGCAGCGCGAGCCGCAGATCGTCCTGGCCGACCACGGCCGTGAAGGGAAAGGGAGTACTCACTGGTCGTCGCCCTCCAGGTCGCCTTCGAGCTCCAGATAGGTGGCCCGCAGCCGCTCCAGCGTGTCCGCGTCCGGCTCCGCCCACAGTCCACGGTCGGCCGCTTCGAGCAGCCGCTCGGTGATGCCGCGCAGCGCCCACGGGTTGGACTTCTTCATGAAGTCCCGGTTCTCCGGGTCGAAGACGTACTCGGCGCTCAGCTTCTCGTACATCCAGTCGTCGACGACCCCGGCCGTCGCGTCGTACCCGAAGAGGTAGTCGACGGTCGCCGCCATCTCGAAGGCGCCCTTGTAGCCGTGCCGCCGCATCGCCGCCATCCAGCGCGGGTTGACCACGCGGGCGCGGAAGACGCGGTGGGTCTCCTCGCCGAGGGTGCGGGTCTTGACCTGGTCGGGGGTGGCGGAGTCGCCGACGTACGCCTCGGGGCTGGTGCCCGTCAGATGGCGCACCATGGCGACCATGCCGCCGTGGTACTGGAAGTAGTCGTCGGCGTCGACGAGGTCGTGCTCGCGCGTGTCGACGTTCTTCGCGGCGACCGCGATCCGCCGGAACGCCGTCTCCATGTCCCCGCGCGCCGCCCGCCCGTCGAGCCCGCGCCCGTAGGCGTAGCCGCCCCAGACGGCGTACACCTCGGCGAGGTCCGCGTCGGACCGCCAGTTGCGGGCGTCGATGAGCGGGAGCAGCCCGGCGCCGTACGCGCCCGGCTTCGAGCCGAAGATACGGGCCGTCGCGCGCCGTCGGTCGCCGTGTTCGGCGGTGTCCGCGTCGGCATGGGCGCGTACGTAGTTCTGGTCGGCGGGCTCGTCCAGCTCGGCGACCTTGCGTACGGCGTCGTCGATCAGCCCGACCACATGCGGGAACGCGTCCCGGAAGAAGCCGGAGATGCGGACCGTGACGTCGATGCGGGGCCGGCCCAGCTCCGCCAGGGGCACGATCTCGAAGCCGGTCACGCGTCGCGAGGCGTCGTCCCACACCGGTCGGCAGCCGAGCAGCGCGAGGATCTCGGCGATGTCGTCGCCCTGGGTGCGCATGGCGGACGTACCCCAGACCGTCAGGCCGACGGACTTCGGGTAATCCCCGGTGTCCTGGAGGTACCGCTGCACCAGCGAGTCCGCGAGGGACTGACCGACCTCCCAACTCAGCCTGGACGGGATGGCCTTGGGGTCGACGGAGTAGAAGTTGCGGCCGGTCGGCAGGACGTTGACGAGCCCGCGGGTGGGGGAGCCGGAGGGGCCCGCCGGGATGTATCCGCCGTCGAGGGCCTTGAGGATGTGCCCGATCTCGTCGGTGGTGCGCGCGAGCCGGGGCACGACCTCGGAACAAGCGAACTCCAACACGGCCACGGCGTCCGGGAGTTCGGTGCCGAGGACGTCGGCGACCAGGGGACGGGCCGCCGAGACCACCCAGTCGCGCTCCTCCATCCCCTCCGCCATCCTCCGGCACAGCTGCTCCAGCAGGTCGATCGTGTCGGCGGCGGAACGGGCGGGGCCTTCGACGAGGTCCGACAGCTCGACCGGAACCTTCAGCGGAGCCCCCGGCTCGGCCAGCAACTCCTTCTCGCTGAGCCCGAAATGGGCCGCGAGGGAAGCCCTGAGTCCCGGCAGGGCGTTCGCCTGGCCACCCCACACCTGCGAGGCACGCAGCACGGCGAGTACGAGGTTCACGCGCGGCTCGCCGACCGGGCCACCGCCCAGGATGTGCAGCCCGTCGCGGATCTGCACGTCCTTGATCTCGCACAGATAGCCGTCGATGTGCATGACGAACTCGTCGAACGCGTCGTCGTCCGGCTGGTCGTCCACATGCAGGTCGTGATGCAGCTCGGCCGCCTTGACCAGCGTCCAGATCTGCGCACGGACCGCCGGGGCCTTCGTCGGGTCCAGGTCGGAGACCAGCGCGTACTCGTCGAGCAGCTGCTCCAGCTTGGCCAGGTCGCCGTAGGTGTCGGCACGGGCCATCGGCGGTACGAGGTGGTCGACGACGGTGGCGTGGCCGCGGCGCTTGGCCTGGGTGCCCTCGCCCGGGTCGTTGACGATGAACGGGTAGATCAACGGGAGTTCACCGAGCACGGCGTCCGGCGCACAGCCTCCGCTGAGCCCGAGTCCCTTGCCCGGCAGCCACTCCATCGTGCCGTGCTTGCCCATGTGCACGATGGCATCCGCGCCGAAGCTGTTCTCCAGCCACCGGTACGCCGCCATGTAGTGGTGCGACGGCGGCATGTCCGGGTCGTGATAGATCGCGATCGGGTTCTCGCCGAAGCCGCGCGGCGGCTGGATCATCACGACGACGTTCCCGAACTGGAGCGAGGCGAGCACGATGTCGTCCCCGTCGACGTACAGCGAGCCCGGCGGCTCCCCCCACGTCTCCAGCATGGCGTCCCGGAGTTCCGGGTCCAGCTTGTCGAACCACGCCTGGTAGTCGGCGAGCGGAACGCGCGCGGGCGCGGAAGCCAGCTGGTCCTCGGTCAGCCACTCGACGTCGTGTCCGCCGGCCTCGATGAGCCGGTGGATCAACTCGTCGCCGTTGTCGGGGTATTCGGTGAGGCTGTATCCGGCGTTCTTGAGGGCGTCCAGCAGCTGGATTGCCGACGCGGGCGTGTCGAGGCCGACCGCGTTGCCGACGCGCGAGTGCTTCGTCGGGTACGCGGTGAAGACGAGCGCGAGCTTCTTGTCGGCGTTCGCCTTGTGCTTCAACTTCGCATGCCGTACGGCGATCCCGGCGACCCGCGCGGCCCGCTCGGGGTCGGCGACGTACACGGGGACCTCGTCCGGGCCCTGCTCCTTGAAGGAGAAGGGGACCGTGATGAGCCGCCCGTCGAACTCCGGGATCGCGACCTGCATCGCCGCGTCCATGGGGGAGAGGGCGGCGTCCGACTCGTTCCAGGCGGCCCGCGAGGAGGTCAGGCAAAGCCCTTGCAGCACCGGCACATCGAGGTCGGCGAGCGCTCCGATGTCCCAGGCCTCCTCGTCACCGCCGGCCGAGGCCTGCGAGGCGTGCGTGCCGCCGGCGGCGAGGACGGTGGCGATCAGGGCGTCGGCCTGCGCGAGGATCTCGTACAGCCCGGCGTCGGCTCCGCGCAGCGAACCGCAGTACACGGGAAGGGCGTTGGCGCCGCGCGCCTCGATCGCGTCGCACAGGGTGTCGACGAAGGCGGTGTTGCCGCTGAGTTCATGGGCCCGGTAGAAGAGCACGCCGACGGTGGGCCGGCCCGCGACAAGAGAACGCTCGCCATGGACGCCGTACTCCGGCATCTTCTGCGGCTCGACGAACCCCTCACCCGTCAGCAGCACGGTGTCGGACAGGAACCGCGCCAGCTCGGTCAGGTTGGCGGGCCCGCCCTCGACGAGATACCGCAGCGCCTCCGCCACCACACCCGCGGGCACGGAGGACTCGGCCATCAACTCCGCGTCGGGCACGGCCTCTCCACCGAGCAGCACGGTGGGAATGCCGGACGCCTTGAGCGCGGCGAGCCCGTCCTCCCAGGCCCGTTTGCCGCCCAGCAGCCGTACGACGGCGATGTCCGCGCCCTCGACGAGGCCGGGGAGTTCCTGGTCGACGTCCACGCGGGTCGGGTTGCCGATCCGGTAGTCGGCACCGGAAGCGGCCCGGGCCGCCAACAGATCCGTGTCGGCGGTCGACAACAACAACACTGTGCTCATGCGGGCGCTCCCGGTGGAATGAAAGGCAGTCCTTGCGGCGCGCCCGACTCGATGAGCCGCCAGAGCGCGTCCGTGTCCGCGTGCTGTTCGATCAGATCGCCGAGCCGGTCGAGCTGCTCCTCGCGCAGCGCGGCGAACGACATGTCGGGGGCCGGCACGAAACGGCGGCCCGCGGCGGCGGCCACCTCACGCAGGAAGGCCCGCCGGAAACCGTCCGACTCCAGCGAGCCGTGCCAGTGCGTACCCCAGGTCTGGCCGACCCGGCACCCGTCCAGGAAGGGTTCGCCGCCTACGACTTCGGCGACCCCGTGATGGATCTCGTACCCCTCGACGCTCTCGCCGAGGGCTTCCCCGGTCGGCCGGGTGAGGGTCTTCTCCCGCGCGAACCGCACCCGGACGGGCAGCACCCCGAGGCCCTCGACCTGCCCGCGCCGGCTCTCGACCTCGTCCTCGATGTGCTCGCCGAGGACCTGGAACCCACCGCAGACACCGAGGATGGGCCGCTGCTCGGCGGCCCTCCGCGCAAGGGCGTCCGCGAGGCCACGCTCCCGCAGCCACTCCAGGGCGCGGACGGTCCCCCGAGTCCCCGGTATCACCACCAGATCCGCGTCCGCCAGCTCCTCCGGCCGGTCCACGAACCGCACCACGACGCCGGGTTCGGCGGCGAGCGCGTCGACGTCGGTGAAGTTGGACATGAGCGGGACGGCGCAGACGGCGACCCGGAGCACGTCCTCGCCGACGGGGGAGGAGACGGCGGACTCCCTCACCGTCCCCCGCAGGGAGACCCTCCCCCACTCTCGGCTTCGCTCGAGCGGGGGGACCCCCATCCCGTCCTCCTCGTCGATCCCGAGCCCGTGCCGGAAGGGCAGGACGCCGTACGTCCGCCGCCCCGTGAGGTCGTGCAGCATGTCGAGGCCGGGCTCCAACAGGCTGACGTCCCCCCGGAACTTGTTGACGAGGAACCCGGCGACGAGCTCCTGATCCTCGCGCGAGAGCAGCGCGACGGTCCCGAAGAAGGAGGCGAAGACGCCCCCACGGTCGATGTCACCCACCACAAGCACCGGCAGCCCGGCATTGCGGGCGATGCCCATGTTGACGATGTCGGTCCGCCGCAGATTGATCTCGGCCGGAGAGCCGGCTCCCTCACAGATCACCGCGTCATACGTGCCCCGCAACTCGGCGAGACAGTCGAGCACGGTCCCGAGCAGCCGCTCCTGCCGCCCCCCGTGATACCCGCGCGCACTCAGCTCCCCCACGGGCTTCCCCATGAGCACGACCTGACTGCTCTGCTCGCCACCGGGCTTGAGCAGCACGGGATTCATCAGCGCGGTCGGCTCGACGCGACAGGCCTGCGCCTGCATGGCCTGCGCCCGCCCGATCTCCGCGCCCTCCCGCGTCACGAACGAATTGAGGGACATGTTCTGCGCCTTGAACGGCGCGACCTTGACCCCCTGCCGCACCAGCCACCGGCAGATCCCGGCGGTGACGACGCTCTTGCCGGCGTCGGAGGTGGTGCCGGCGACGAGGAGTCCACCGCCTGTCATGAGGTACGCCCCTTCACGATGCGGCGCGCGGCGACACAGACGCCGAGCGCGAGCCAGCCGACGCGCCTGGACAGTCGTACCGCCGCCTCGATGTCCTGCGTACCGACGGTCCGCCCGGCCTCGTTCAGCACGGGCCGGTGCTCGACCCGTCCGCCGTACGACAGGGTCCCGCCCAGCCGCACGCCCAGTGCTCCCGCGAACGAGGCCTCCACGGGCCCGGCGTTGGGGCTCGGGTGCTTGGCGGCATCGGTGCGCCAGGCTCGTACGGCCCCACGGGGGTCACCGCCGGCGAGGGCGGCGAGTACGGCGGTCAGCCGCGATCCCGGCCACCCCGCCAGGTCGTCGAGCCGGGCCGAAGCCCAGCCGTACCGCCGGTACTTGGGCGACTTGTGCCCCACCATGGCGTCGAGCGTGTTCACGGCCCGGAACCCGACGAGCCCGGGAACGCCCCCCACGGCGCCCCACACCAGCGCCCCGACCACGGCATCGGAGGTGTTCTCGGCGACGGACTCCACGACGGCCCGAGCGATCCCGTCCGCATCGAGCGCCTGCGGATCCCGCCCGCACAGATGCGGCAGCCGCGCCCGCGCCCCCTCGACGTCCCCCGCCTCCAGCGCACGCCCGATGCCCCGGGCCTCCCGGCCAAGCGAAGTCCCCCCGACGACCGCCCAGGTGGCGGCGCCGGTCAGAGCGACGGATGCGGCGGGGGACGTACGTACGACCCGAGCGGCGAGTGCCCCGACGGCCACGGCGCCACCGGCGCACACGGCAGTGTGCAGTGCGCCCCACCCGCGATGGTCGCGCCACAACACCTTTTCCACGGCCCCGGCGGCCCGCCCGAACGCGGCGACCGGATGCCCCCGGCGCGGATCGCCGAGCAGCAGGTCGCCGAGGAGTCCGGCGGCGGCGCCGTACGCGAATTCGCGATCGGCACGCATGGAGCTCAGCCGACCGCGGGGTCAGACAGAGACCTGGTACTGCACCTCGAACGGCAGCCGAGCATCGCGATATGTCCTCACTCAGGGTGTCCACGCCCTGGTTCGACGAGACCGGCGGCGAGAGTTCCTGGCTCCCGGGGCTTACTACCCCGGTGACAGTGGCGGGACCGCGCCGGATTCACACCGGCTTCCTCTTCTGCCGCCGTACATGGCCCCGGCAGTCCACCACGGGGTTGGAACGGCCGTCAACTTGCCGTTGACCTGCGGCGGGAGAGTGTGCTGAGGCCCACATGAGGGCCGGTTTGGCTCTGGTCGACCGAATCCGGCATCTCTAGACTGAAAAGGAGAATTCGGGGAGCGGTACTGGGGGCTGTCGAGACCCATTCCTCGGGGGGCCTGCGGCGCCGTACACCGTGACGCTACGGTTTTCGGCGTGGTGGACACCTCTGGGGGACCGGCTCTCGAGCCGAGGAGGTCTGCGTGGTCGACGAGGGTCCGTCCGCGAACAACTGGCGCGTCAGCAGCTATTCAGTTACCGGCGAGACCTGCGTCGCGGTCGCCGAGGCCGCGGAAGGTGTGCTGGTCCGCGACACGAAGGAGCCGGCCGGAGAGGCGCTCATCCATCTCGCACGCACCCCATGGCACTTGTTCCTCGCCGGGGTGAGATCCCAGGGGTTCAGCACCGCGACATGAGAGGTGGTGCGGCCGGTCTGTCAGGCGACGATCAGATAGATCCCGTAGCCCACCGCCGCCGCGCAGGCGGCGAAGCAGGTGTACGCGCCGGTGACCGCGAGTGCGGCGGAGTCGCCCTGGGACGCGGCGCGTTCGCGGCGGGAGAGGCCCGCGACGCCGAGGGTGAACAGGGACACGAGGGCCACGGTGATCACGAGGCTGACGCCGAAGACGGAGCCGAGGGCCGCCCAGTCGATCTTCATGTTGCTGCTTCCTTGAGTACGGGGTGAGGGTCAGACCGTGGCTTGCGAAGGCGCCGGTTCGGAGGCCGGGGCGGGGATCGTGGCCGTCAGCTCGTCGGTCGCGGTGCCCGCGGGCGGCGGGGTCACCGCGGCGATCGCCGTCGTCACCACGCCGGCCGGTTCCTCCGCCGTGTCGTTGACGTTCGTGTGGTCGACGACCTCGCGGCGGGAGCGCAGCCAGATCGCGGCGCTGGAGGCGATCAGGAAGACGGCGACCAGGGCGGTGCCCCAGCTGCCGAAGCCGGTCACGTACTCCGCGATCGCTCCGACCAGCGCGGCCGCCGGCAGCGTCAGGCCCCAGGCGACGAACATCCGGGTGGCCGTGGACCAGCGGACGACGCCGCCCTTGCGGCCGAGGCCCGCGCCCATCACGGAGCCGGAGACCGAGTGCGTGGTGGAGAGGGAGAAGCCGAGGTGGGAGGAGGCCAGGATGACCGTGGCCGCGCTGGTCTGGGCGGCGAAGCCCTGTTGCGGCTGGAGGTCGGTCAGGCCCTTGCCCATGGTGCGGATGATGCGCCAGCCGCCGAGGTAGGTGCCGAGTGCGATGGCCACGCCCGCGGAGAGGATCACCCAGGTGGGAGGGTTCGAGCCGGGGGCGATGGCGCCGCCGGTGACCAGGGCGAGGGTGATGATGCCCATCGTCTTCTGCGCGTCGTTGGTGCCGTGGGCGAGCGAGACCAGGCCCGCGGAGGCGATCTGCCCGGCGCGGTAGCCCTTCTCGGAGGCGTTGCTGCCCTCGGCCTTCTTGCCCAGGGAGTACATCAGCTTCGTCGCGAGCATCGCTGCGATACCGGCGACCAGCGGGGCGGCGATCGCCGGGATCAGCACCTTGGTGACGAGCACGTCGCCGTGGACCGCGCCGACGCCGGCCGAGGCGATGGTGGCGCCGATCAGGCCGCCCATCAGGGCGTGCGAGGAACTGGAGGGGAGACCGACCAGCCAGGTCAGCAGGTTCCAGAGAATCGCGCCGACCAGGGCGGCGAAGATGACCTCGGGACGTATGCCGGTCTCGTCGACGAGCCCCTTGGAGATGGTGTTGGCGACCTCCACCGAGAGGAAGGCGCCGACGAGGTTGAGTACGGCGGACATCGCCACCGCGACCTTGGGTCTGAGCGCACCGGTCGAGATGGTGGTGGCCATCGCGTTGGCGGTGTCGTGGAAACCGTTCGTGAAATCGAACGCGAGAGCGGTGATCACCACAATCGCGAGGATCAGCGAGAAGCTTTCCATTTACCCAGGCAATCGTTCGAGGTCGTTGGCCGGTTGAACGTAGGTAACCTGAATGAACGGAAGATGAACTAGGAAGGGCCGCACGGTGTCCTGGTGTGGCGGTTGCGGTACCGCCGGATCCGCGCGGCCCAGACAGCCCAAGGGTTAGGAGCCTCGGGCAAACTTCTTCAGCCGTGACAGGGATCCATTGAAGAGATTTTGGTCACCTGGGCGCGGCCCCCACCCGACGGCGGGTTGACGCCGTGCCTGGCAGGATCGCGGCATGGCTGAGCAGCGGTGGGATCAGGGGGGCGGGCGGGAGGCCCGGGAGGAGTCACAGGTCGTGGGGGCGCCATGGGGGAGGCGTGTGCTCCAGGAGGAGGTGCGCGCTTGGGAGGAGCTCGTCGCCACCGCCCGCCGGACCGTGGCCGACGGGCTCGTCGTCGGCACGTCCGGCAATGTCTCCCTGCGCGTCGGGGACACGGTCCTGGTCACACCGTCGGGCGTCCCCTACGACCGCCTCACGCCGGACGACGTGACCGGCGTCGACCTCGACGGCCGGCAGGTGCTCGGCACCCTCGTCCCGACCAGCGAACTGCCCATGCATCTCGCCGTCCACCGCACGACCGACGCCCGCGCCGTCGTCCACACCCACGCCGTCCACGCCACGGCCGTCTCCACCCTCGTCACCGAGCTCCCGGCGATCCATTACATGACCGAGGCGCTCGGCGGGCCCGTCCGAGTCGCCCCCTATGCGACGTACGGCAGCGACGAGTTGGCCGAGAACATGCTCCAGGCCCTGACCGACCGCTCCGCCTGCCTCCTCCAGAACCACGGCACGATGGCCTACGGCGCCACCCTCGACCAGGCCTACGACCGCACCGCCCAACTCGAGTGGATGTGCCGCCTCTGGCTCACGGCCTCCTCGGTACCGGGCCTGTCCCCGAGCCTGCTGTCGGCGGAACAGTTGCGGGAGGTGGGGGAGAAGCTGCGGGGGTACGGGCAGCGCGGGTGAGAGGGGCGCCGGTCGCCGATCGCTCCGCCGCAACCATGTCCCCCGGCTGGCCGACAGCCGGGTCCGCCAGGACACTGAACCCGTGCGCACTGTCAAAACGGCGGCCGCGGCCGTCACCGTAGCCCTGGCGGCCGGGGCGGCCGGCGTGGCCGCCGGACGGTTCGCCAGCGACGCCGCGCTGAAGGTGCCACCGGGACGGCCCCTGCCCGGCGAACCCCGGCTCACCGTGCATGCGACGGCGGCGGGCCAGATCACGCTCACCCGGGCCCTGGCCTCCCTGCGCCCCGGCACCTACGGCCTCGCAGGCGACGCCTCGCACGCCGTCGTCGGCCCCGTCCTCGACACGGCGAACCACTCCGCCGACACCGTCGTACGCCGCCTGGAACGCGTCACCCACGGCACCCTCGAGGCCGGCGACAAGGTGTGGCTCACCCCGAACGTGTACGTCGGCAACCCCGGCGACGCCCTCGGCCTGGACCACGCCGACGTCGACATACCCGGCGAACTCGGCTCCCTGCCCGCCTGGTTCGTGCCCGGCGTACGGGACATCTGGGTCATCGCGGTGCACGGCCTCGGCACCACCCGCGAGCAGGCCATGAACCTCATGGAGTTCCTGGGCGGCCGCGGCTTCCCGGTGCTCGCCCTCGCCTACCGCGGCGACCTCGGTGCCCCCCGCTCCCCGGACGGCCTGAACCACCTCGGCGAGACCGAGTGGCGCGACCTGGACGCGGCGATCCGCTACGCCGTGCGCTACGGCGCCAGGAAGGTAGTCCTGCACGGCTGGTCCACCGGCGCCACCATGGCGCTGCGCGCCGCCGCGCATTCCGGGATGCGCGAGCGCGTCTCGGGGCTCGTCCTGGACTCCCCGGTGCTCAGCTGGGAGACCACGCTGCGCGCCCTGGCCTCGGCCCGGCGGACCCCGGGTGCCCTGCTGCCGCTGGCGGTCCGCGCCGCACAGGGCCGCACCGGGCTGCACGGCGACCGCATCACAGACGCCGCCGACCCCGGCTGGCTCTCGGTGCCGACGCTGATCTTCCACGGCCCCGACGACACGGTGGCCCCCTGGTCCCTCTCCCGCAGCCTCGCCGACAGCCGCACCGACCTGATCTCCCTCCACACGGTCCGGCGCGCCCCGCACGCAGCCATGTGGAACGCCGACCCTCAGTCCTACGAAGAGACGCTGCGCCGCTTCCTGACCCCGCTGATGTGACCTCCCGTCGGCCCCGATACCACCCGGTCCCACCCGGTTCCGCGGATTCCGTTTAACGCCGTATCACTGGCCTGTTCTCGGCCCTCCACCGCCCGCGGGACCCCGTGCGTTGGCCATCCCCGTTGCCCGCCGTGACATTCCGTTTGGGTTTTCGGACCGTCAACCGGAAGACTGCACCCGTGACGTCCCGTATCCCGCGCGACTCCAGGCTTCGACTCGTCCGCCCGCGACCCCTGGCCGCCGCCCCCCGAGCGATGAACCAGCGGCGCTCAAGCCGCCCCGCCCCGCGCCCGCCGGAAGGCACTCCGGCCCGGGCGGAGCTGGCCAGAATGGCTCGCTCCGGTCTGGCCTCCGCGGCCCGCGTCGCCCACTGGGCCGACGCCGCGCTGCACCCCGGCCGTTACGGTGCGAGCCCTGACGGCAAGGGCACTCTCTCCGACGCGACCGCCGAACTGGCGGCCAGGGACCTGGGCCTGAACCCGGCTCAGGTCCGCGCCGACTGGGACACCGCCCGCCTCGCCGGCCTCGTCGAGGTGCACGGCGACAGCGCCCGCCCCGGCTGGCGGCTGCGCGCCTGGGACCGCGACGACAGTGCCGTACTGCGCGGCTGGGTCGCCCTCTTCGACGCCTGGTCGCTCGCCCATCCGGAACCCGCGGACCACGAGCCCGCCGCCGTCGCCGAGGTCGTCTCGGCCATGCCCCAGGTGCTCTCCTTCCTCCAGCTCTCCGCCGGTCCCGTCCCGGTCGAGCAGCTCCTCGACCTCCTGGAGCAGCGGGTCACCGAACTGCGCACCGAGCGCTGCGAGATCCCCTACGGTCCGCAGCCCGAGCCGACGGCTGAGCCCGCCGACACCCCCCTCGACCCACTCCTGGACTGGGCCCTGCACGCCCTGGCCTCCGTCGGCGCCCTCACCTGTGGCGACGGACAGGCCACCCTGACCCCGCTCGGCAGCTGGGCGGTCTGGGTCAAGCTGGAGCAGATCTGCGTCGCCGCGCAGAGCCCCGCCGGGAACATCGAGGTCGCCGCCGAGGAGATGCTCCGCGGCTGCGCCCAGCTCCGCCCGAAGGCGGCCCGCGACGAGTACCGCGCCTGGCTCGCCGCCCGCCCCGTCGGCAGCGCCGTCACCGAGCTGCTCGACGCCGCCCGTGGCGATGACGCCCTGCTGCGCGGCCTCGCTTTCGAGGCACTGCGCGTCGTCGGCGCCCCCGCCGAGCCCGACGTACGCGCCGTGGCCGACGAGCCGACGCTCAGGCCGTACGCCCTGCTGTGGCTCGCCGAGTACGACGGGCTCGACCCGGAGGACGCGCATGAGGTCCTCACCCGGGAAGAGGCCACATGGCTGTGGGTCGACTCGGCCGCGGCCGTCGCCGACCACGGCGAGGCCCCGATGCTCGTGCGGCACCTGGAGTCCGCGGTGCAGCCGACGGTTCCCATGCTGCTCGACGAGGTGCGTGCGGTCGGGCACCCTCGCACCGTGCAGGTCCTGGTCGCCCTCGCGGCGGCACATCCCGACCCCGCGCTGGCCAAGGCGGTACGCCGGGCGGCCTTTCAGGTGCACACCGGCGGGTGAGCTCCGCTGGTGGTGCCGGGATGGGTCGTCTGTCCTCTGCCGCGCCGTCGTGGCTGGTCGCGCAGTTCCCCGCGCCCCTTCGGGGCGCTTCGATCAGCCGGCTATTTCTGGGGCGTACGTGCCGAAGCTCCAGATGTTGCCCTCGATGTCCCGGGCCATGTAGTCACGCGAGCCGTAGTCCTGGTCCGTCGGGGGCATCAGGATCTCCGCGCCGTGGTCCACGGCACGCTGGTGGTGGGCGTCGACGTCGTCCACCACGACGTACACCCCGGCGGGGCCCGCGCCCTTCATCAGCTCGTCGAAACGGCCGCCGCGGCCCTTCGAGCCGAGCATCACCGCGCCGTTGCCCTGCACCAGTTCCGCGTGTGCCACCATGCCGTTCTCGCCCTCGTACACCGACAGCTCGGTGAAGCCGAAGGCCTCCGTGAGCTGCCGGATCGCCGCCTTCGCGTCCGCGTACAGCACCGTCGGGTAGATGCTCGGACTCGCGCCGCCCGTGCCCGCCATGACGATCACTCCCCTGTGCTGGAAATCAC
Organism: Streptomyces sp. NBC_00457; assembly: GCF_036014015.1. Classification (NCBI taxonomy): domain Bacteria; kingdom Bacillati; phylum Actinomycetota; class Actinomycetes; order Kitasatosporales; family Streptomycetaceae; genus Streptomyces; species Streptomyces sp. NBC_00457. Next base: position 8,282,418 of record NZ_CP107905.1, read on the forward strand.
CGGAATCCTGCTGCCTGTCGCCAGTCTCGCACCGACCACTGACAACGCCCTCCCGACCGCGGGGCACAGCGCGACCAGCCACGACGCACCCGCAGTGGGCCGCGGCGGGCGGTCCGAACACCGGAACGCCAAAAAGTGGGTTGCACCGCCCCGTTAGAATTGCCGCCATGGCCATTCTCCTCGCGCATTAGACGGCGGGAACGTCCTCAGCCGCCCACCTGCCAACCCCCTCCGCCCTGGAGTCTGACCGTGATCTCCGCCTCCGGTATCGAGCTGCGCGCCGGTGCCCGCGTCCTCATCGAGTCCGCCACCTTCCGAGTCGCCAAGGGCGACCGCATCGGCCTGGTCGGCCGCAACGGCGCCGGCAAGACCACCCTCACCAAGTGCCTGGCCGGTGAGGGCACCCCCGCCGGCGGCACCATCACCCGCTCCGGCGAGGTCGGCTACCTCCCGCAGGACCCCCGCACCGGCGACCTCGACATCCTCGCCCGCGACCGCATCCTCTCCGCGCGCGGTCTCGACGTACTGATCCAGAAGATGCGCGACAACGAACAGCGCATCGCCAACGGCCAGGGCGCCACCCGGGAGAAGGCCCTCAGGCAGTACGAGCGCCAGGAGACCGAGTTCCTCACCAAGGGCGGGTACTCCGCCGAGGCCGAGGCCGCCACCATCGCCGCCGCGCTCAATCTGCCCGACCGCGTGCTCGGCCAGCCCCTGCACACGCTCTCCGGCGGTCAGCGCCGCCGTATCGAGCTGGCCCGGATCCTGTTCTCCGACGCGGACACCCTGCTGCTCGACGAGCCGACGAACCACCTCGACGCCGACTCGATCGTCTGGCTGCGGGACTACCTGAAGACCTACCGCGGCGGCTTCATCGTGATCTCCCACGATGTCGACCTGGTCGAGACCGTCGTCAACAAGGTCTTCTACCTGGATGCCAACCGGGCCCAGATCGATGTCTACAACATGGGCTGGAGGCTCTACCAGCAGCAGCGCGAGGCCGACGAGAAGCGGCGCAAGCGCGAGCGGCAGAACGCCGAGAAGAAGGCCGCCGCGCTGCATTCGCAGGCCGACAAGATGCGCGCCAAGGCCACCAAGACGGTCGCCGCGCAGAACATGGCGAAGCGGGCCGACCGCCTGCTCGCCGGACTCGAAGCGGTGCGCGCCTCCGACAAGGTCGCCAAGCTCCGCTTCCCCGAGCCCGCGCCCTGCGGCAAGACCCCGCTGATGGCCGAGGGACTGTCGAAGTCGTACGGCTCGCTGGAGATCTTCACGGACGTCGACCTGGCCATCGACAAGGGCTCCCGAGTCGTCATCCTCGGCCTCAACGGCGCCGGCAAGACGACCCTGCTGCGCCTCCTCGGCGGCGTCGAGAAGCCCGACACCGGCGAGGTCGTCGAGGGCCATGGCCTCAAGCTCGGCTACTACGCACAGGAGCACGAGACCCTCGACCCCGAGCGCACGGTCCTGGAGAACATGCGCTCCGCCAACCCCGACCTCGACCTGGTCGAGGTCCGCAAGACGCTCGGCTCGTTCCTGTTCTCCGGCGACGACGTCGACAAGCCCGCCGGAGTCCTCTCCGGCGGCGAGAAGACCCGCCTCGCCCTGGCCACCCTCGTGGTGTCGTCGGCCAACGTCCTGCTCCTCGACGAGCCGACCAACAACCTCGACCCGGCCAGCCGCGAGGAGATCCTCGGCGCACTGCGCACCTACAAGGGCGCGGTCGTCCTCGTCACCCACGACGAGGGCGCGGTCGAGGCGCTCCAGCCGGAGCGGATCATTCTGCTTCCGGACGGAGTCGAGGACCTGTGGGGTGCCGACTACGCGGATCTCGTCGCCCTGGCTTGATCGAAAGCGTGATCCACGCGTGATCCACAGCGTATGGATCATTCGGCTCATCCTTGATCCATCATCTGTGTGAGATCTCCTCGTACCGAGGTGTGTCCTACATCGATTTCACGGCCGAGTCCTTTATCGACAAGGGCTCGGCCGTCGCACGTCGCTGACCAGGCACTTCGCGGAACAACCCGTTCGGCCGTACGGACAGCTCTCCGCTGAATTACAGATTCCGTATGTGGGGATGCGCTCCTGTCGTCAAAACCCTGTCTTACGGACCTTGCCGAATGGGTGGCCATCAAGGCCCGGAGGGGTGATCATGAGGGGACCAGAGCGCACTTCCCATGAGGAGGCACGGGTGGCCGAGACTCTGAAGAAGGGCAGCCGGGTAACCGGCGCCGCGCGCGACAAGCTCGCGGCAGACCTGAAGAAGAAGTACGACTCCGGTGCGAGCATCCGGGCACTGGCCGAGGAAACCGGCCGCTCGTATGGCTTCGTACACCGGATGCTCAGCGAGTCGGGCGTCACGCTGCGTGGGCGCGGCGGGGCGACTCGGGGCAAGAAGGCCGCATCGTCCTGAGTCCGGGCGGTCCCTCGCTTTCGATGGTGGCCACCCGGTCGGTCTTCTGAGCGGCCGGGTGGTTACTGTGCAGTCACTTAAGGATGCCCGCCATGTGGTACGGCATCCAGGACGACCGCACACATCGGAGGCGCCCCATGGCTTCGCCCGACCAGGACGTTGTGTCCCGAGGTCCCGAAGGTCCCGTACTCGACAAGGACGGCGTACGGCTCACCGTCGACGACGCGATCGCCACGGTGACGCTGACCAATCCGGCCAAGCGCAATGCGCAGAGCCCCGCTATGTGGCGTGCGCTGGGCGAGGCCGGGCGGTTGCTGCCGGGCAGTGTGCGGGTCGTCGTGCTGCGCGGGGAGGGCCAGTCCTTCTCCGCCGGTCTCGACCGGCAGATGTTCACGCCCGAAGGCATCGAGGGCGAGCCGTCGTTCATCGACCTCGCACGCGGCAGCGACGCCGAACTGGACGCGGCCATCGCCGGGTTCCAGGAGGGCTTCACCTGGTGGCGGCAGAGCGACATCGTGTCCATCGCCGCCGTCCAGGGGCATGCCATCGGGGCCGGGTTCCAGCTTGCCCTCGCGTGTGATCTGCGCGTCGTCGCCGACGACGTGCAGTTCGCCATGCGCGAGACCAGCCTGGGGTTGGTGCCGGACCTGACCGGCACGCATCCGCTGGTCGGGCTCGTCGGATATGCGCGGGCGCTGGAGATCTGCGTGACCGGGCGCTTCGTCCTGGCCGAGGAAGCGGTGAGTACGGGGCTGGCGAATCTAGCCGTGCCGGGTGAGCAACTGGACGCGACCGTGGCGGACCTGGCGTCCGCGATCCTGGCCGCGCCCCGGGATGCCGTGATCGAGACCAAGGCGTTGCTGCGCGGGGCCGGTGAGCGGACCTACGAGGAGCAGCGCGCGGCGGAGCGGGCCGCGCAGGCCCGGCGGCTCAGGGAGCTGGCCGGGCTGGGCGAATGAGCGGTCAGCCGACCGCGGTGACCAGCACCGCCACCGTCGGGCTGTCCTGAAGCGCGCTCGACACCGCGACGCGGACCTCCCGAGCCACCTGCACGGCCCGGCGGTCCGCGTCCGTCGCCAGTTCCAGGCGGATGTGACGGTGCGGCAGCGCGGTGTCGTCGACCCGCCGTTCCTGGATGTGGACCGCCCGCCCCAGCGTGCCCGTCAGGGCGGTCACGCCCGGGACGCCGAGAGCCGCCTCCGCCGCGCGGGCTTCGTCACCGTCCCGGACCTCCGAAGCCTGCCTCGGCTCGGGCGGTCGTACGGGCTCGGCCTCCGTGTCCTCGTCCAGCAGGGCCGTCACCCGTAGGTCGACCTCCGTGACCGTCAGCCCGAGCCGTTCCGCGGCCGCCGTTGCCAGGACCCCGCGCAGATGGGACGCCGTCGTCGGCAGTGGAGCCGACGGTGTTGCCCCGAAGTCCGCCGTCAGACGGAGCGGGCCGGGCGGCAGTGCGCTCGGCGGAGGCGGTACGGCGGGCTCGTGGGCGTCGTCCGGATCGGTGAGCGCGATCCGCAGTGCGCCGAGGCGCACCCCGCGCACCGTCTCCGCCGCGCGCCGCAGCACCGCCTCGGCCGCCGCCTCCGTGATCCACGCACCGTCGTGCGGGCCGCCCAGCGGGACGAGTCTGCCCAGCCCCAGCTGCTGTCGTACTGTCTGCGCCAACCGATCGGACGTCATTGCTCCAGCCTGCCGCATCCCCGACGCGCGGGAGCGGAACCGCGCTTACCGTGGTCATAGGACGACGACCGAAAGGGACGTGCGGCGATGACCGATATGACGGAGCGGAACCGGACGCAGACCCCGGAGGGCGAGAACGAGCCGCCGGTGCAGACCCGTAAGGCAACCAAACGCGGGGGAGGGGAACCGGCGAGCCGTGGGCGGACCACCATCGCCGACGGGGTAGTGGAGAAGATCGCCGGGCTCGCTGCCCGGGATGTGATGGGCGTACATGCCATGGGGAGTGGGCTGTCGCGGACCTTCGGAGCCGTGCGGGACCGGGTTCCCGGCGGAACGAAGTCCGTGACACGGGGCGTGAAGGCCGAGGTCGGAGAGGTACAGACCGCGCTCGATCTGGAGATCGTCGTCGACTACGGCGTGTCGATCGCCGATGTGGCACGGGACGTGCGCGAGAACGTGATCGCGGCCGTCGAGCGGATGACCGGGCTCGAGGTCGTCGAGGTCAACATCGCGGTGAGTGATGTGAAGCTTCCGGAGGAAGAAGAAGAGGAGCAGGAATCCCGACTTCAATGACCCGTCGGCGACCGAACCGCCAAGGAGCGCACCATGAGCATGGCTGTGATCGGCATGATCGCCGGAATGGCCCTGGGCTTCGCCGGGTATTTCGGCGGGTTCGGCGCCTTCCTGCTGGTGGCGGCGCTGGGCGCCATCGGGTTCGTGGTCGGCCGGTTCCTGGAGGGAGACCTGGACATCGGCGACTTCTTCCGCACGCGTGACGATCGACGGCGGTGACGTCGGTGAGCGAAGGGGCCGCCGAGCTCCCCAGACCCGGGATCGCCGTACCGCCGGGAGAGCGCGGTGCCACACGGATCGCCGACCGGGTGGTGGCGAAGATTGCCTCCCAGGCGGCGCGTGAGGCGCTGGGCGCACTGCCGCCGGACGCCTCACGGCCGCATGCGTCGGTCGTCGTCCACCACGACACCGCCCGCGTCCGCGTCAGCCTCGACCTCGGCTACCCCTCCGACGTCGGCCGCCAGTGCGCCTCCGTGCGTCGGCACGTCACCCAGCGGGTAAGCGCTCTCGTGGGCATGGAGGTGCACGAAGTGGCCCTACACGTGGAGCGGCTGCATCCGGTCGCGGTACCCGGCGTGGCACAGGGGAGGACGCAATGAGCGAGTCCCAGGGGGCCGAGAGCACTCAGCGGCTGCCCGTCCTGGAGAAGGCCGACGAGGGCGGACACAGCCAGTCCGCCTCCGCGGCGGACTACGAACCCGTCGGCGGTGAGAGCGGCGGCCGCTTCTGGTCGGCCCGCCGTGTCCCGGCCGCGCTCGTCGCGCTGCTCCTGCTGCTGATCGCCGGCGCGTTCCTCTACGACATCGCCGCCGTGCGCGCCGACCGGCCCGCCATGGCCTGGCGCCGCGAACTCGCCACGCAGCTCGCCGAACGCCCCCTCGACGACATCTGGGTGCTGGTCGGCGCGGGCATCGCCGCGGCCCTCGGCCTCTGGCTGATCCTGCTCGCCGCCACGCCCGGCCTGCGTGCCGTACTGCCCATGCGGCGCACTCACCCCGACGTACGCGCCGGCCTCCACCGGGACGCGGCCGCCCTCGTGTTGCGCGACCGGGCCATGGAGGTGTCCGGCGTGCAGTCGGTGCGGGTCCGGATGGGCCGCGCCAAGGCCGACGTCCGCGCGATCTCCCACTTCCGCGAACTGGACGACGTACGCGCCGACTTGGACACCACACTCGCCGACGCGATCAAGGGCCTGGGGCTCGCCCGGCCCCCCGCCCTGTCGGTGCATGTCCGGCGCCCCGGACGGAAGGGGTGAGCGCGGTGCTCAGGATCGTCAATCGCGTGCTGCTCGGCATCGTCGGCCTGCTGCTGATCCTGATCGGCGGTTCCGTGCTCGCCGTAGGCCTCGGCCTGAATCCGCCCTCCTGGTGGATCCACGACGGCCGGCACGACGTACTGCTCAGCGACGCCGAACGCACCCGCTGGCGGGACGACGGCTGGTGGTGGCCGACCGTCATCGCCGTACTCGCCGTCCTCCTCCTGCTCGCCCTGTGGTGGCTCACCGCCGAACTGCGCCGACGCCGCCTCGCCGAGGTCCTGGTCGACACCGGCGACGGCGAGGGCGCCCTGCTCCGCGGCCGGGCCCTGGAGGGCGTACTCGCCGCAGACGCGAGCCAACTGGACGGCGTAGCCCGAGCCCACGCGGAACTCACCGGCCGCCGCAGCACCCCCGAGGCCCGAGTCCGCCTCCTCCTGGAACCCCACGTCGACCCGGCCGACGCCCTCAACCACCTCACCACCCAGGCCCTGACCCACGCGAGGGACTCGGCAGGCCTCACGTCACTCCCGGCGGAGGTAAGACTGAGGGCGGTCAAGCACCGAGCAGAAAGGGTGACTTGACGCGCCCCGACAGGGGCGCGGGGAACTGCGCGACCAGCCACAGACGACCCGCACCCGGCAACGCAGCTCAGAACCCGTGACGCGCCCCGCCATCCACAGGCAACATGATCCCCGTCAGATAAGACGCAGCCGGAGACAGCACAAACGCCGCCACCCGCCCGAACTCCTCCGGCGTCCCATACCGCCGCAACGCAATCCGCGACTCATGCGCTGCCCGAGTAGCCTCCGGATCCGCCGACATCCCATCCAGCTCGCGCACGCGATCCGTATCGATCCGAGACGGCAGCAACCCCACCACCCGAATCCCCCGCGGCCCCAACTCGTCCGACAACGACTTCGCGAACCCGGCAAGCCCCGGCCGCAACCCATTGGAAATCGTCAGCCCAGGAATCGGCTCGTGCACAGACGCGGACAGTACGAACCCGATGACCCCGCCCGCTTCCAACTCCCCGGCCGCCGCGCGAGCGAACCGCACCGCCCCCAGGAACACCGACTCGAACGCCGCCTGCCACTGCTCATCCGTGTTGTCCGCTGCGAACCCCGGCGCGGGCCCGCCCACGCTCACCAGCACCCCGTCGAACCCCCCGAAGTGCTCGCGCGCGGCCGCGATGAGCCGCGCCGGCGCCTGAGGATCGGCGTTGTCCGCGCCGACACCGACGGCGTTGGCGCCCAGCTCGCCCGCGGCCTCCATCGCGGCCTTGCCGTCGCGCCCCGTGATGATCACCTTCGCCCCGTCGGCGACGAGCTGGCGCGCGACCGCGTTGCCCAGCCCACGGGTCGCCCCGGTGACGACGTACACCCGGTCCTTCAGTCCAAGATCCATGGGTCCTATCCTGCCGTGTCGCCCCCGAACAGGGCGAGGGCGGTGTTCACCAGACCGACGTGGCTGAACGCCTGCGGGAAGTTGCCGAGCCGATGGCCGGTGACGGGGTCGTACTCCTCGGACAGCAGCCCCACGTCGTTGGCGAGCCCGAGCAGCCGTTCGAACAGCTCGCGTGCCTGTTCGGTGCGCCCGGTCATGTGCAGCGCGTCCGCGAGCCAGAAGGAGCACACCAGGAAGGTGCCCTCACCGCCCGGCAGCCCGTCGACGACCGTCTCCTCGGCGCTGTAGCGGCGCATGAATCCGCCGTGGCCCAGCTCCGCGCGGATCGCGTCGACGGTGCCGATCACGCGCGGGTCGTCCGCGGGCAGGAAGCCGACACGCGGGATCAGCAGCAGGGAGGCGTCGAGTTCGCGTGAGCCGTAGTACTGGGTGAAGGTGTTCCGCTCGGCGTCATAGCCCTTCTCGCACACCTCCTTGTGCACCTCGTCGCGCCAGGTGCGCCAGCCGTCCAGGTCGCCGCCCAGCTTCGGTTTCTCCTCGAGCGTGCGCACGGCCCGGTCCGCGGCCACCCACACCATCACCTTCGAGTGCACGAACTGGCGGCGGCCACCGCGTACTTCCCACAGCCCCTCGTCCGGCTGCTGCCAGTTCTCGCGCAGCCACTCCAGCAGCTCCTGCTGCAGGGCCCATATGTGCGGCTTGGCGGCCATGCCCGCGCGCCGGGCCAGCGCCAGCGAGTCCATCACCTCGCCGTACACGTCCAACTGCAGCTGATTCACGGCCTTGTTGCCGATCCGCACGGGCGACGTCCCCGCGAATCCGGACAGCCACGGCAGGTCGTACTCCGGCAGCCGCCGCTCGCCCGCGAGGCCGTACATGATCTGCAGGTCCGCCGGGTCGCCGGCGACCGCGCGCAGCAGCCAGTCGCGCCAGGCCTCGGCCTCCTCCCGGTAACCGGCCGCCACCAGCGCGCCCAGGGTGAGGGTGGAGTCGCGCAGCCAGCAGTAGCGGTAGTCCCAGTTGCGGATACCGCCGAGTTCCTCCGGCAGGGAGGTGGTGGGGGCGGCGACGATGCCGCCGGTCGGCTTGTAGGTGAGGGCCTTGAGGGTGATCAGGGAGCGTATGACCGCGTCCCGGTGCGGGCCGTCGTAGCGGCAGCGTTCGGCCCAGGCCTGCCAGTCCCCGACGCTCGCGTCCAGTGCCTCGTACGGGTCGACCAGCGGCGGACGCGGCTCGTGCGAGGGGTGCCAGGTCAGGACGAAGGCGACCCTCTCGCCCTCCTCGACCGTGAACTCCGCGTGTGTGGCGAGGCCTTCGCCCCACGTGCGCACCTCGGGCTCGCTGCGCAGCCACACCGAGTCCGGGCCCGCGACGGCCACACGGTGGCCGTCGGAGCGGCGCATCCACGGCACGATGGAGCCGTAGTCGAAGCGGAGCCGGAGCGTGCTGTGGACGGTGACCCGGCCGCCGGTGCCCTCCACGACGCGTACGAGATCGGGGGCGCGGTCGCGCTGCGGCATCAGGTCGGTGACGCGGACCGAGCCCTCGTCGGTGTCCCACTCGGTGTCCAGGACGAGGGTGTTCGGACGGTAGGCGCGGCGCGTGCACCGGTCGCTCGCGCCCTTGGGGGCGATCCGCCAGTGGCCGTTCTCCTCGTCGCCGAGCAGCCTGGCGAAACACGAGGCCGAGTCGAAGCGGGGAAGGCACAGCCAGTCGACCGAGCCGTCCCGGCCGACCAGGGCGGCAGTCTGTTCGTCGCCGATGAGGGCGTAGTCCTCGATACGGGGATGCACGGGGTTCCGGGTTCCCGGCAGGGGTGAGGGGCAATCCCGTGCGGGGCCGGGAGAGTGACGGCCGGGGCGAACGACGAGCAGGGGAGCGGCGGGCAGATGAGCGACGGGCAGGGGAGCGGCGGACCGGAAGGTGGCGGGGTCGGTTTACACCGTCGCGGGTTCGGCCGGCGCGGTGTCGTCCGCTCCGTCCTGCTCCTTCGTCCGCTCGCGCATCTCGCGGCGGACCAGGATGACCCAGCCGACGGGGACGCCCGCGGCGAACAGCCACCACTGGACGGCGTACGCGTAGTTCAGCGCCGCGTCCTCGTTGCCGGGACTGCCGAGCAGCTCCGGGGTGTCGCCCTTCGGCTCGGGTGCCGTCTGGGCGATGTAGCCGCCGAGCACCTGGGCGTCGAGGCGCCGCGCCTCCTGCTCGCTGTTGATCAGCATGATCTGCCGGTCCGGCAGGCCCTTGAGGTTCTTGATGCCGCTCGCCTCGGTCGTCTCGTCGGGCATCAGCCGTCCGGTGACGGTGACCTCGCCGCGGGGCGGTGCGGGGATCTTGGGGAACGTGGTCTGGCTGGGGCTGTCCGCGGGGATCCAGCCGCGGTTGACGAGCAGGACCTTGCCGTCGTCGAGGACGAACGGGGTCAGGACGTGGTAGCCGACCTCGTCGTCGGCGTTGGTGCGGCGGCGGACGACGACCTCGTCGTCGGTGTCGAAGCGGCCCTTCGCGGTCACCCGGTGGTAGCGCTCGTCCTCGGTGACGGTGTGTCCGGGGGCGGTCAGCTTCTCCACGGGGACCGGCTTCGCGGCCAGCGCGTCGGCGACGAGCTGGTTCCGGGCGGTGCGCGTCTCGTAGCGGTGCATCTGCCAGATGCCCAGCCTGATCATCGTGGGGATGAGGAGGAGAGCGACCAGCGTGAGGATCACCCACTGCCGGGACAACAGGAAGCGGTACACCCCACGACCGTACAACTCGGTCGTGGGGTGTGTTCAGGCGGGTATGGGTCGGGTGCGGGGCCGGGGCGGGGCCCGGGGGGCTCACACCTTGTCGACGATCCCCACCTTCCCCTCCGCGCGGGCGCAGTGGGCCCCGCAGAACCAGTGGCCCTCGACCTCGACGCCCTGCCCGATGATCTGGACGCGGCAGTGCTCGCAGATGGGTGCCATGCGGTGGATCGCACAGGAGAAGCAGTCGAAGACGTGCACCGCGCCCTGTGCGTGGACCTCGAAGGTCATTCCGTAGTGATTGCCGCAAACTTCACATGTTGCCATGCGCCACAGGGTGGGCCGTCGCCGTGGCCGGGGCGAGACGGCGCCGGGCGAGTCGTACGGCAATCACCCGTCCGTACGGTCATCCTCCGACGCCGCTTCCACATCCCCGAGGAGCTGCCCGAACGCCGCCTCGTCGACCACCGGCGTGCCGTACTGCCGGGCCCTGACCACCTTGGACGTGCCCGAGTCCGGGTCGTTCGTGACGAGCAGGCTGGTCAGCCGGGAGATGCTGGTGGCGACATGCAGCCCGGCCTCGATCGCCCGGTCCTCCAGGAGGTCGCGCTCGATGGAGGTGTCTCCCGAGAACGCGACCCGCATGCCCTGCTTGAGCGGTTTGCCGTCTTCGTAACGGCCCGGGTTGGGATAGGGGCAGGCAGGTCTTCTGCGCGCCGGGCGCCAACTTCTGGGCTGGTACGCGCCGTAGCCCGACTGCTGTCGGGGCACGGCTCGGTCCGTCCACTCGGTCAGCGGCCGGCACTCGTGCAGCGGCAGCCGTACGCCGCCCTGTGCGGCGGCGTGCAGGCTCGGCCGGAACGCCTCCGCCAGCACGCGCGCGTCGTCCAGCGCGTGGTGTGCCCGCTGCTGTACGACGCCGAAATGCGCGGCGAGCGACTCCAGCTTGTGGTTGGGCAACGGCAGCTCCAGCTCCTTCGAGAGGGCGATGGTGCACAGCCGCTGCCGCACCGGCGGCTCGCTCCGCGCGCGTGCGTACTCCCGGGCGATCATCTGCCAGTCGAAGACGGCGTTGTGCGCGACGAGCACCCGGCCCTCCAGCCGGGTCGCGAACTCCTCGGCGATGGCCTCGAAGAGGGGCGCGCCTTCGAGTACGTCGCTCGTCAGACCGTGGATCCACACCGGGCCCGGGTCCCGCTCCGGGTTGACCAGCGTGTACCAGTGGTCCTCGACCTCGCCGTGCGCGTCCAGCCGGTACACGGCCGCGGAGATGATTCGGTCGTCCCGGGCCAGGCCTGTGGTCTCCACGTCAACGACCGCGTATCCCTGGGGATACGCGGCCGGCCACACCGTGGGGGAGGACACTGCGGTCGTCAGGTCTTCGAGCATGGTCACCGAGGATACGGGCCGGGTCCGACAGTCCGGTCCGTCAGGTGCCGTCTCACGGCCGGGTGTTCGAGCGGGGCGAATGTCCGTGTGGTGGCCGCTGGGGTGTGACGGGCCGTCCGACTTGGCGGAGATCGCCAAGAAGCAAGCGCGTACCCCAGGTAATACTTGTGGGTAACAACGTCTAGCCCCGGACGACCAGCGGTTCTACGGTGCCCTCATGCCGAACCTGCCCGATGTCGTGCTGTGGTCGATACCCGCCTTCGTGCTGCTCACCGTGATCGAGATGATCAGCGTCCGTATCCATCCGGACGACGACGCGGCGGGATACGAGGCGAAGGACGCCGCGACGAGCGTCACCATGGGCCTCGGCAGTCTCGTCTTCGACCTGCTCTGGAAGATCCCGATCGTCGCCATCTACACGGCGATCTACGAACTCACCCCGCTCCGCGTGCCCGTGCTGTGGTGGACCGTCCCGCTGATGCTGCTCGCGCAGGACTTCTTCTACTACTGGTCGCACCGCGGCCACCACGTCATCCGCATCCTGTGGGCCTGCCACGTCGTCCACCACTCCAGCCGGAAGTTCAACCTCACCACCGCGCTGCGCCAGCCCTGGACCTCCCTGACCGTCTGGCCGTTCTACGTCCCCCTGATCGCGTGCGGGGTGCACCCGGCCGCGCTCGCGTTCTGCTCCTCGGCGAACCTCGTCTACCAGTTCTGGATCCACACCGAGCGCATCGACAAGATGCCCCGCTGGTTTGAGTTCGCCCTCAACACCCCGTCGCACCACCGGGTGCACCATGCCTCGCAGGGCGGCTATCTGGACCGCAACTTCGGCGGCATCCTCATCGTCTGGGACCGCCTCTTCGGCTCCTTCGTCGCCGAGACCGAGCGGCCCGTGTACGGGCTGACCAAGAACATCGACACGTACAACCCGCTCAAGGTCGCCACGCACGAATACGCCGCCATCGCCAAGGACCTGAAGGCGGCGGGCAGTTGGCGTGAGCGTGCCGGGCGGGTGTTCCGGGGGCCGGGCTGGCAGCCGACTCCGCCCGCTGTGGCGCCCGTCGAGGAGACGACGGCCGCGTGAGACCGTCCCGCGTTCTGCTGGGCGCCTTCGCCCTGGCCGCCGTCGCCGACCTGGCCTTCCTCGCCGTCGGCTCCGACACCGGGCACGTCGTCACCAAGCCCCTCCTGATGCCTCTGCTCGCCGGTTACGCGTACGTCCGCGGCGCCCCCCGTCTCCTCCTCGCCGCACTCCTCTTCGGCTGGGGCGGCGATGTCCTGCTGCTGTCCGACGCCGAGCCCGCCTTCCTCGCCGGGATGGCCTCCTTCGCGTCCGGGCACGTCTGCTACCTCGTGCTCTTCAAGAGGTACGGCTCCGGAAACGCGGCCCCACGCGCGCGTGCCGCACTTCTTGCGCTCGCCTACGTCACCGCCCTCGTCACCACCGTCGCCCTCCTGTGGCCCGACCTCCCCGCCGACCTCCGCGTCCCCGTCGCCGGCTACAGCGCCCTGCTCACGGCCATGGCATACGGAGCCGTCACCCGGTTCGGACTCCTCGCCGGGCTCGGCGGCGCCCTCTTCATGCTCTCCGACACCCTCATCGCGACCGGCGTCGCGGAGTGGCCGCAACTGCCACGACCCGACTTCTGGATCATGCTGACCTATGCGGCCGCGCAACTCCTGCTGGTCAGAGGAACACCGGTGGCTGTTCAAGCGCCACCGGCGCCCAAGGCGCTGCTCGCCAACTGAAACGCCGATTGAAGCGCCAACTGAGGCGCCAACTGAGGCGCCGACTCAGGCTCACCATTTGATCGGCACCGGCAGCGCTGTCAGCGCACCAACTCGGGCTCACCATCGGATCGGCACCGGCAGCGCCGTCAGCAGCCCCGATACCGCGACCACCAGCCCCAGCACCACGACCTCCGCCCGCGCGGGGGAGCAGGCGGTCAGCGGATCCGCCGCACGGCGCAGCCGGATACGGGCCCACAGGGCGAGCACGGCGACCGCGGCCACGAGGAGCACCTTGGCGAGCAGGACGCGTCCGTACGCGGTCGTCGTCAACTGCTCCAGGACGGTGCCCGGCGGCATGCGGCGCAGCGAACTCCACACCCCGGTCGCGGTGATGGCGGCGAGCAGAACGGCGGCCACGCGCGCGTAGAGCCCCAGCAACGCCGCTCCCGTCGGCGTGTCGCGCCGCAGCCTGCGCAGCACGTGCAGCAGTCCGCCCGCCCACAGTGCCGCGCAGGCCAGATGAACGAGCGTCAGCCCCGAGCCGATCAGCGGGTCGTGCTCGGTCGTGGGATGCGCGCGCAGCGCCTCCGCCACGACCACCGCGGCCAACGGCCAGACGACGGTCGCCGGTCGCCGTGAGAGCGCGCAGAGGCCCGCCGCGAGGAACGCGTTGACCTCCACGAGCGCCAGCTTGCCGTCTCGCGAGGCGTAGAGGCCGCCGACGTCGATCTCGGCGAGGCTGCTCGGCACGAGGTTGCCGGTGGCCACGACCGAGGCGAGCCCCAGTGCGGCGACGAAACCCACGCCGGCCGCGTGGGGCGCCCAACTGCGCGGTGCCTGCGCGGGATCGCCGGGCACGGCCCGGGCCAGCCGGTTCACGAACAGCTCGCCCACGGGGACACACAGTGCCGCGAACAGCACCGCCCGCAGCAGGGCGATGCCACCCGTGCCGGGTGCGGCTGCCTCCCCGGTCTCGTGCAGCGCGGTGGACGGACCGAGCAGCGGGATCAGCGCCGCCAGCGCCCCGAGAACGAGAACGGCGACGGCCCGCCCGGCACCGGGGCGCCGTACGGCCCCCTCATCGGCCACCCCGGAGGTGGGTCTTGTCAAGGTCACCCCAAGATACTCACCAACCACCGCAGAACGGGCAAGCACCGGGCAACCGGCAATACGGCATTCCACCCATGGGCACGTTTTCGGGCACACCGGCACTCAGGTGGGTCGTGTCCCTCGGGCCCATCGCGCCGGGTCGTGTCCCTCAGATCCATCGCGCCAGGACGTGCCCCCAGACCGATCGCGCCGGGTGGGGTGGCGCCCCTCAGGCTCACCGCGCGGGGCCGTGGCGCTGAGGCCTACCGCGCGGGGCCGTGGCGCTCAGGCCCGCTGCGCGGGGGCGTGCCCCTCAGGCTCACCGCGCCGGATCGGACCTGAGGCTCACCGCGCCGGGTCGTGTCCTTGAGATCCATCGCGCCAGGTCGTGCCCCCAGGCCGATCGCGCCGGGTGGGGTGGCGCCCCTCAGGCTCACCGCGCGGGGCCGTGGCGCTGAGGCCTACCGCGCGGGGCCGTGGCGCTCAGGCCCGCTGCGCGGGGGCGTGCCCCTCAGGCTCACCGCGCCGGATCGGACCTGAGGCTCACCGCGCCGGGTCGTGTCCTTGAGATCCATCGCGCCAGGTCGTGCCCCCAGGCCGATCGCGCCGGGTGGGGTGGCGCCCCTCAGGCTCACCGCGCGGGGTCGTACCCCTGAGGCCCACCGCGCCGGATCGGACCCTCAAGCCCACCGCGCGGCATCGGACCCCCATACCCCCGGCGCCCGCCCCCAGTCGACCGGACCGCCCGCGAAGGACACCGGTGGCAGCACGTACCGCACCCGTCCGAGCGCACTGTCGGTCTCGGCCAGCCACCCGTCCGGCCCCGCGTACAGGTCGTTCCCTGCGTCTGCGCCGCGCCCTGCGTCTGCGCCGCGCCCCGCGTACAGGTCGTTCCCTGCGTCTGCGCCGCGCCCTGCGTCTGCGCCGCGCCCCGCGCCCGCGCCGCGCCCCGCGTACACGTCGTCCCCCGCGTCAGCCCCACCGACCCCGTGCATCAGCCACGCCGCCGTCCGCGCCAGTGTCAGCCGTACGAACCTGCTGCCGCCGTCGTACGACTGCTCGGTGAGCGCGCGCAGTACCCCCGCTGCCAGCAGGTAGCCCGTGCCGTGGTCCAGCGCCTGCGCGGGGAGTGCGCCGGGACGCTCCGGTGAGCCCTCGGCGGTGGCGATGCCGGTCGCGACCTGCACCAGGCTGTCGAATCCACGACGCTCCCGCCACGGCCCGTACGCACCCCACGCCGAAAGCTGCGCCAGGACCACCCCGGGCCGCCGCTCGGCCAGCGCCTCCGGCGACAGTCCGAACCGGTCCAGGGCGCCCGGCCGGTACCCCGTGACGACCACGTCCGCCGTCGCGAGCAGCTCCTCGAAGGCGCGCCGGTCGGCTCTCAGGTCCAGCCGCGTCGACCGTTTCCCGAAGCCCGTGTCGGCGTGCTGGTCGGGCAGTTCGGGCAGCTGAGGCCTGTCCACGCGCAGCACGTCGGCGCCCAGCAGGGCGAGGGTGCGGGTGGCGACGGGCCCCGCGATCACCCGGGTCAGGTCCAGCACCCGCAGTCCGGCGGCGGGCAGCAGGGGGTCGCCGTCGACCGGCGCGAGCACGCGCGCGTGCGTGGCATCCAGCCGCCCGTGCTCGACCAGCGAACGCGCGGCGACCGCGACGCCCTGCGGATGTCCGGCCCATTCCTCGGGCGTACGCAGCGCGACCGCCAGGCCGCCGGCGGCGTACACCGACTCCTCGACATCCAGGGCGGAGCGCTCCGCGAGCACCGACTCGACGACGGACACGCGGTCGTCGGACAGCCCCAGCGCGGTGAGCAACCGCGCCCGGTGATGCTGATAGTTCGCATGCGTCCGCACCCACCCGTCCGCCGTACGCCAGAACCGCGACAACGGAGCAAAGGTGACCGGCGCCCGCCCGGAGATGAGCAGATGGCGCTCACTGACGAACGCCGTCGCCACGGCCCCGTCGTCGACCCGCACCCGGGGCACTTCGCGCAGCCCGCCCCGCCGCGCCCCCAGCTCGGCGGCGGCCAGCGCACACGCGCCCACGCACGCCCGCGCCAACTCCCGTACCGGAAGCCGTGCTTCGAGCGCCCCCTTGCGGGCGGTCACCGAGACCCGCGGGACCAGGGCGGGATCGCCGCCCAGCGCGGACCAGACGTACTCGGTGTCCTCGATGTTCTTGATGTCCTCGATGTTCTCGTTGTCGGTCATGCGCAGCACTATGCGGCGTTGACCCGATCAACACGACAGCAGGGGCCGGACGGAAGAACCCGCCCGGCCCCCACAGGCCGTACTACCCGTACTACCCGTACTACTTCGTCACCGCGTCCAGCGCGTCCGCGGTGCCCCAGCCGTAGAAGCCGTTGCGGTTCTTCGTGCCCTCGCACACCGCGTCGACCTTGCCGTCACCGTCGATGTCGTACGGGTCCGTGCACGGCGTGGCGTCGGCCTCGGCGTACAGCAGGGCCTTCACCAGAGCCGGAGGAGCGTACGGATACGTCGACTTGATGAGGGCGGCGACACCCGCGACATGCGGCGACGCCATCGACGTACCGGCCATGTAGCCCCACTTGCCGCCGGGCAGCGTGCCCAGGATCAGGCCGCTGGTGGCGGGCGGGGCCGGGGTCTGGAAGCGGGTCGAGTCGCCACCGGGGGCGGCGACGTCGATGACGCCCAGACCGTGGTTGGAGAAGGACGACTTGATGCCCTTCGCGCCGGTCGACGCGACCGTCACGACACCCGGGAGCTGGGTGGGGATGTCGAGGCACTCGGACGGGTCGACGACCCGCTCGGTGGGCGTGGCGTCGTTCGGGGAGACCGGGTCGGTGATCTCGTCGGCGGCGAGGTCGTAGTTCTCGTTGCCGGCCGCCGCGACGTTGACCGCGCCCTTGCGCTCCGCGTATTGCGAGGCCCGGGAGACGGCGTCCACGAGCGCCTTCTGGTCCGGGTCGTCCTTGCAGTTGAAGTACCAGGGGTCGGTGTAATAGCTGTTGTTGGTCACGTCGACGCCGTGTGTGGCCGCCCACATGAAGCCGCAGACCACGGCCTCCGTGTAGAAGTAGCCGGCGGTGGTGGACACCTTGATGCCGGACACCTTCACGCCGGGCGCCACGCCCGTCATGCCGACGCCGTTCTTGGCGGCCGCGATCTCACCGGCGACATGCGTGCCGTGCGGGCTCTCCGTCGCGCCCGGCCGCCACGCCCCGTCGGTCGTGTCGGGCTTGCCCGTCACGCAGTTGACGGACGCCTCGCGGTCGAAGTTCGGCGCGATGTCGGGGTGCGTGTCGTCGACACCGGTGTCGATGACGGCGACGGTCACCTTGGAGCTGCCCAGCGTCTTCTCGTGCGCCTTGTCCGCCTTGATGGCGGGCAGGTCCCACTGCAGCGGCTCGAGCGGATCCTGCCCGTCCGCGGCCTCGGCGGCGCCGGCCTCCGCCGCGCTCAGCACCTTCGGCGTGCCGACGTCGTTCGTCGACTGCGCGGGCAGCGGCGCGTTACGGGTGTTGCCGGCCGAGTCCACCCCACGCACCGTGCGCAGGATCTTGGCGAAGTCGGGGTTCGCCGAGTGGACGACGATCACCCCGATCTTGTCGTACGACGTCACGATCGTGCCGCCGGCCTCGGCTATCGCCTTCTTCACCTGTCCGGGAACCCCGTGCCCGGGGCGGACGTTGACGACATAGCTGAGCGAGGTCGCGTCGGCCTCGGCCGTGACGGGCGCGTCGGCCGCGGACGCGGTGACGTTCGGCAGAAAGGCGAGTGCCGTCGCCATGGCCATCCCGACCGGGATCGCCATCGCTCTGCGGTAGCGCGAGTGAGGCGCTGTCATGGTCTCTCCAGTTCGTTCGTGGTACGGGCGGACCGTGCGGGAAGTCCGGGTGGCGCGGCCCGCCTCGGGCCGCGCCACTCGCTGGAACTACTTGACCGCGTCCAGGGCGTCGACGATGCCGAAACCGTAGAAGCCGTTGACCCGCTTCGGTCCCTCGCACACCGCGTCCTGCGTGCCGTTCCCGTCCTGGTCGTACGAGTCGGGGCAACCGGGGTTGTCGGCCTGCGCCTTGAGCAGCGCCCGCAGCTGCGCCGGAGACGCCTTCGGGTGCGTCGACTTCAGCAGCGCGGCGACACCCGCGGCATGCGGCGAGGCCATCGAGGTGCCCTGCAGGAAGCCGTACGCGTTGTTCGGCATCGTGGACAGGATGCGGCCGTTCTTCGACGGCGTGTCCGGGATCTGGTACCGCCCGTCGCCGCCCGGTGCCGCCACATCGACGACTCCCTTGCCGTACGTGGAGAAGTACGACTTGAGGTTGTTCACGCCGACCGAGCTGACCGTGACGACGCCCGGCAGCATCGTCGGCACGTCGAAGCACTCGTGCGGGTCGATGGTGCGCTCGACCGGGGTGGAGTCGTCGGGGCTGGAGTCGTCGACGAGGGAGTCCGCGGCCAGGTCGTGGTTGGAGTTGCCCGCCGCGGCGACGTTCAGGGTGCCCTTGCCCTGCGCGTACAGCTGGGCCCGGTTGACCGCGTCGACGATCGCCTTCTGGTCGGGGTCGTCCAGGCAGTTGTACAGCCACGGGTCGACGTAATAGCTGTTGTTCGTGATCTCCACGCCGTGGTCGGCGGCGAACACGAACGCGCACACGACGCTCTCCGGGTAGAAGAGGCCGTTGGCGGGGTCGGTCACCTGGATGCCGGCGACCTTGACGCCCGGCGCGACACCGGCGACACCGATGCCGTTGCGGGCCGCGGCTATCTCACCGGCCACATGCGTGCCGTGGTAGTCCTGCGCGGTGTACGGCCGCCAGGAGCCCTCGCTGGTGTCCGCCTTGCCGCCCACACAACTCGCCGACTGCGAGCGGGAGAAGTTCGGGGCTATGTCGGGGTGGGTGTCGTCGACGCCGGTGTCGATGACGGCGACGGTGACCTTCCTGCTGCCCGGGTTGATCTGCGCGGCCTTGTCGGCGCCGATCGCCCGCAGGTCCCACTGGTCGGCTTCGAGAGGCTCGCTCGCGCCCGTGGCGGCGGAGGCCTTGGCGACCTTCGCGGCCTGCTCCTTCGTCAGGAGCTGCGCGGCGCCCTCGTCCGTGGTGCCGGCGGCGGTCAGCGGCGCGGTGCGCGTGGCGCCCGCCGACTGCACCCCGCGCACGGCGCGGATCTGCGCGCCGAAGTCCGGGTTCGCCGAGTGCACGACGATCACGCCGATCTTCGCGTACGTCTCGACGACGGTGCCGCCCTTGGCGACGATCGCCTTCTGCACGGCCGCGATGGTGCGACGGTCCGTCTTCGTGTTGACGACATACGCCAATACGGGTGCGTCCGCGGCCTGCGCGGCCGACTCCGCCTGCGGTGCGGCCGAGGCGGCCGCCGGCAGGAAGCCGAGCGAGGCGGTCAGTGACAGAACGACGGGCACGGCGAGAGCGAGCCGACGTCTGGAACGCAGATGAGGCATGGGATCTCCACATCATCCGGAAACGAAACCGGCCCGAGACACAGATGATGCCCGGGCAGGTACATGACGGGTGGGACAGGGCGAAACTATCCCCCGATTGCGCTGGCCAGCAATGACTTCCCCGATGTTGGTTCGGAAAGAAGTACCGAGGGTTGAACCGGTCCTCGCGTGGCGCCGTGACCTTGGGCAGGAGACCCGAGCACGATCGAGGCTCTCTGACAACAGCACCCGCAACGCGAGGAGACTCCGTGGCTACCGACGCACCGCCCCCCTCGAAAGAAGAACACCAACTCCCTTCCACAGAGGAGTTCGTCGAGGTGCAGGAGAGCGCGGAGTTCGGTGAACTGCGCCGCTCCTACCGCTCCTTCGCCTTTCCGCTGACCGTCGGCTTCATCGTCTGGTACCTGCTGTACGTCCTGCTGTCCAACTACGCGGGCGACTTCATGGGCACCAAGGTGGTCGGCAACATCAACATCGCCTTCGTCTTCGGCCTCGCCCAGTTCGTCACCACGTTCCTCATCGCCTGGTGGTACTCGCGGCACGCCGCCGCGAAGCTCGACCCCAAGGCAGAAGCGATCAAGTCCCGGATGGAGGGCGGCGCATGAGCCCCGCGATGACGCTTGCGGCCAACGAGGCCAGCGAGCACCGACCACTGATCATCACCCTGTTCGCGCTCTTCGTGGTCGCGACCTTGTTCATCACCGTCTGGGCGGGCCGCCAGACCAAGGACGCCGCCGACTTCTACGCGGGCGGCCGTTCGTTCAGCGCCTTCCAGAACGGCCTCGCGGTCTCCGGCGACTACATGTCGGCCGCGTCCTTCCTCGGCATCGCGGGCGCCATCGCCCTCTTCGGCTACGACGGCTTCCTGTACTCCATCGGGTTCCTGGTCGCCTGGCTGGTGGCCCTGCTCCTGGTGGCCGAGCCGCTCAGGAACTCCGGCCGCTACACGATGGGCGACGTCCTCGCGTACCGCATGCGCCAGCGCCCCGTGCGCACGGCCGCCGGCACCTCCACGATCGTCGTCTCGATCTTCTACCTGCTGGCCCAGATGGCGGGCGCGGGCGTCCTGGTCTCCCTGCTGCTCGGCATCACCTCCGACGCGGGCAAGATCCTGATCGTCGCCCTCGTCGGCGTCCTGATGATCGTGTACGTCTCCATCGGCGGCATGAAGGGCACCACCTGGGTCCAGATGGTCAAGGCCGTGCTGCTCATCAGCGGCACCATCCTGATCACCTTCCTGGTGCTGCTGAAGTTCAACTTCAACATCTCCGACCTGCTCGGCACGGCTGCCGAGAACAGCGGCAAGGGCGCCGCCTTCCTGGAGCCCGGCCTCCAGTACGGCGCGACGGGCACCACCAAGCTCGACTTCATCTCCCTGGGCATCGCCCTCGTGCTCGGCACCGCCGGCCTGCCGCACATCCTGATCCGCTTCTACACGGTGCCCAACTCCCAGGCCGCCCGTAAGTCCGTGAACTGGGCGATCGGCATCATCGGCGGCTTCTACCTGATGACCATCGCGCTCGGCTTCGGAGCGGCGGCGCTGATCTCGCAGGAAGAGATCATCGCGTCCAACAAGTCCGGCAACACGGCCGCGCCTCTGCTCGCCCTGCACCTGGGCGGCGTCGACTCCGCGTGGGGCGCGATCCTGCTCGCCACGATCTCGGCGGTGGCCTTCGCGACGATCCTCGCCGTGGTCGCCGGCCTCACCCTGGCCTCGTCGTCCTCCTTCGCGCACGACATCTACGCCAACGTCATCCGCAAGGGGAAGGCCACCGAGAAGGAGGAGGTCAAGGCCGCCCGTCTGGCGACCATCGGCATCGGCGCCGTCTCCATCCTCCTGGGCTCCCTCGCCCGCGACCTGAACGTGGCCGGCCTCGTCGCCCTCGCCTTCGCGGTCGCCGCCTCCGCCAACCTGCCGACGATCCTCTACAGCCTGTTCTGGAAGCGGTTCACCACCCAGGGCGCCCTGTGGTCGATCTACGGTGGTCTGACCGTGGCCGTCGGCCTGGTGCTGTTCTCGCCCGTCGTCTCAGGCGACCCCACGGCGATGTTCCCCGACGTCGACTTCTCCTGGTTCCCGCTGAAGAACCCGGGCATCATCTCGATCCCGTTCGGTTTCCTGATGGGCATCGTCGGCACCTACCTGTCCAAGGAGGAGCCGGACACCGGCAAGTACGCCGAGCTGGAGGTCCGCTCCCTCACGGGCACCGGCGCGCACTGAGCCCACCCCGCCCCGCGGCCGCGTCGTAGATCCCTACGACGCGGCCGCGTCGTGCCTGGTAGTAAAAGCCCCCTGCTTGTTGTCAGCGGCGTCGCGTAGGCTCGCAGGTGTCGGAAATGATGGATCCGCTGCGAGGGAGGGGGCCCACGTGCTCATCGACACCTACGGCCGAGTGGCCACCGACCTGAGGGTCTCGCTCACGGACCGCTGCAATCTGCGCTGCACCTACTGCATGCCCGAGGAAGGCCTGCAGTGGCTGGCCAAGCCCGACCTGCTCACCGACGACGAGATCGTCCGCCTGATCGACATAGCCGTCACCTCCCTGGGCATCACGGAGGTCCGCTTCACCGGCGGCGAGCCGCTGCTCCGCCCCGGCCTGGTCGGCATCGTCGAGCGCGTCGCGGCCCTGGAGCCGCGCCCCCAGATGTCCCTGACCACGAACGGCATCGGCCTCAAGCGCACCGCGAGCGCCCTGAAGGCGGCGGGCCTGGACCGGGTCAACGTCTCGCTGGACACCCTGCGCCCGGACGTCTTCAAGACCCTCACCCGCCGGGACCGCCACAAGGACGTCATCGAGGGCCTGCACGCCGCCCGCGAGGCGGGTCTGACCCCGGTCAAGGTCAACTCGGTCCTGATGCCGGGCCTGAACGACGACGAGGCCCCCGACCTCCTGGCCTGGGCCGTCGAGCACGACTACGAGCTGCGGTTCATCGAGCAGATGCCGCTGGACGCCCAGCACGGCTGGAAGCGCGACGGCATGATCACGGCAGGCGACATCCTGACCTCGCTGCGCACGCGCTTCGAGCTGACCGAGGAGGGCTCGGAGAAGCGCGGCTCGGCCCCCGCGGAACGCTGGCTGGTGGACGGCGGCCCGCACGTGGTCGGCGTCATCGCCTCGGTCACCCGCCCGTTCTGCGCGGCCTGCGACCGCACCCGCCTCACCGCCGACGGCCAGGTACGCACCTGCCTGTTCGCCCGCGAGGAGACCGACCTCCGCGCCGCCCTGCGCTCCGACGCCCCCGACGAGGAAATCGCCCGCATCTGGCGCTTGGCCATGTGGGGCAAGAAGGCAGGGGCCGGCCTGGACGACCCGACGTTCGTGCAGCCGGACAGGCCGATGTCGGCGATCGGGGGCTAGGCGGGGCCAACACGGTTCTGGAGCGCCCCATAGGGGCGCGGGGAACTGCGCGACCAGCCACGACGGACCCGCAGACGAAGCACCTGACGTCCAGCTAAGCGCTTAGGCCTGGTCGGGGGACTCCCATTCCTCGAGCAGGACCACGTCCTTCAAAAAGCCCCGGACCCCGAGGAACTGCGAGAGATGCTCCCGGTGCTCCTCGCACGCCAGCCAGGTCTTGCGCCGCTCCGGCGTGTGCAGCTTCGGATTGTTCCAGGCGAGCACCCACACGGCGGCGGCACGGCAGCCCTTGGCGGAGCAGATGGGAGAGGCCGGATCGTTGCCGGGGACGTTCAGAATCACGTCCCGACCCTAACCCCACGAAAGGCGACGCCGAGCAGCCACGGGGGGAGCTGCCCGGCGTCGGTCTGTCGCTCCGACGGGGGATGCGGAGCGCTTAGAAAGTATGTCACGGGTCAGTACCCGCTCGGCACCGGAACAACATGATTGATCTGAGCTTTTCCTGAGCTTGGCACGGAGCCGACCTCCGGCCGGCGAGCCTCCGCAAGCTCACATCCGGTCGCTTCGCTCGCTTCTCGCGCCGGGCTCCGGTTCGGCCGCCGCTTCTTCCGTCGCCGGTTCCGCGAAGCCGTCGTCGTCCCGCGGCGGAGCGATCATCGGCGGCGTCGGCGCGGTCACGAACGTCGACGGAAGCGACGGCGCGTTCTCCCGCCCGGCGTTGGCGATCACCACCGAGATATAGGGAAGCACCGCCCCGAGCACCAACGCCACGATGGCGACGTGCCGTTCGACGTTCCAGAGCGTGGCCGCGAGGACCACGGACACCGTACGGACCGACATCGAAATGACGTACCGCCGCTGCCGCCCGCGCACATCGTCCTGAAGGCTCGCCCGTGCCCCAGTGATCCGGAATACCTGGGCGTTGCCGCCGCCATGCTGCTTCCGCATCACATTCCACCATCCGCCCGCATCGGACTCTTCCCGGCCCGTACCCACTCCGCCCAGGCGGCGAAGCCGAGCCCGGACAGCCTCCACGTTACGCCGCACCTGCGTCTCCTACGAGACCGGGGCACCTCCGACCAGGGCGAGTGGCCTGCGCCGGAGCGCGTAGCGCCGTACCCGACATGCGCCGTAGCGCGAACGGGCCGACACTGGGCGTAATGCTCACGTCGAGCCGTACAAGGAGGCAGCCATGGGCTGGTTGTGGGCGATCATCGTGGGATTCGTGCTGGGGCTCATCGCCAAGGCGATCCTGCCCGGCAAACAGCACAGCCCCCTCTGGCTGACGACCATCTTCGGCATGCTCGGCGCCATCGTCGGCAACTCCATCGCCCGAGGAGTGGGCGTCGACGAAACCTCCGGCATCGACTGGAGCCGCCACGCCTTCCAGCTGGTGTCAGCGCTGGTCATCGTGGGTGTAGGCGACATGCTGTACATGGCAACGCTGGGGAAAAGAAAACAACGCACGTGAGTGAAGCGCCCCGATAGGGGCGCGGGGAACTGCGCGACAAGCCACAACGAACCCGCAGTCCGCAGACCACCGCACCCCCTGCGGCGCACCCCGCGCTACCCGCCAACCACCTCCACAGCCGCAAGATTCTTCTTGCCCCGCCGCAGCACCAGCCACCGCCCGTGCAGCAGATCCCCCTCCACCGGGACGAAGTCCTCCGCGGCGACCTTCACGTTGTTCACGTACGCCCCGCCCTCCTTCACCGTGCGCCGCGCAGCCGACTTACTCGCCACCAGCCCGACCTCGGCGAACAGATCGACAACCGGCCCGAGCTCGGCAACCCGCACATGCGGCACCTCGGACAGCGCCGCGGCCAACGTCCGTTCGTCCAGCTCCGCCAGCTCACCCTGCCCGAAGAGCGCACGGGACGCGGCGATCACCGCCGCCGTCTGCTCCGCACCGTGCACCAGCGTCGTCAGCTCCTCGGCGAGCGCGCGCTGCGCGGCCCGGGCCTGCGGCCGCTCCTCCGTCTGCTTCTCCAACTCCTCCAGTTCCGCACGGGACTTGAAGGACAGGATGCGCATGTACGTCGAGACGTCCCGGTCGTCCACGTTCAGCCAGAACTGGTAGAACGCGTACGGCGTCGTCATCTCCGGGTCGAGCCAGATCGCCCCGCCCTCGGTCTTGCCGAACTTGGTGCCGTCCGCCTTGGTCATCAGCGGAGTGGCGATCGCGTGCACGCCCGCGTGCGGCTCCAGCTTGTGGATCAGGTCGAGCCCGGCCGTGAGGTTGCCCCACTGGTCGCTGCCGCCCTGCTGGAGCGTGCAGCCGTACCGCCGGTACAGCTCCAGGAAGTCCATGCCCTGGAGCAGCTGGTAGCTGAACTCCGTGTAGCTGATGCCTTCTTCGGACTGCAGTCGCCGCGCGACCGAGTCCTTGGTGAGCATCTTGTTGACGCGGAAGTGCTTGCCGATGTCGCGCAGGAACTCGATGGCGGACATGCCGGCCGTCCAGTCCAGGTTGTTCACCATCACCGCGGCGTTCTCACCTTCGAAGGTGAGGAACGGCTCGATCTGCGAGCGCAGCCGGTCGACCCAGGCGGCCACCGTCTCCGGGTCGTTCAGCGTGCGCTCAGCCGTCGGGCGCGGGTCGCCGATCTGACCCGTCGCGCCGCCGACGAGGGCGAGCGGGCGCAGTCCCGCCTGCTGGAGCCGGCGCATGGTGAGGACCTGGACCAGGTGGCCGACGTGGAGACTGGCCGCCGTCGGGTCGAAACCGCAATAGAACGTGACGGGACCGTCCGCGAGCGCCTTGCGCAATGCGTCCTCGTCAGTGGACAGGGCGAACAGCCCCCGCCACTTCAGCTCGTCGACGATGTCCGTCACGGTTCTCGTATCTCCCTGAAGCGATCTTGTCGGCCGTCGAGCGACAGCCGACTACGAGGTTATACGCCCTGACTGACAGAGCTCATATTGAAGTCCGGCACCCTCAGCGCGGGCATGGCGGCCCTGGTGAACCAGTCGCTCCATTCCCTCGGCAGCGTCTTTTCCGTGCGCCCCGCCTCGGCCGCCCGCCCCAGCAGATCCACCGGCGACTCGTTGAACCGGAAGTTGTTGACCTCGCCGGTCACCTCGCCGTTCTCGACGAGGTAGACGCCGTCCCGGGTCAGGCCGGTGAGCAGCAGCGTGGCCGGGTCGACCTCGCGGATGTACCAGAGGCAGGTCAGCAGCAGCCCGCGCTCGGTGCCGGCGACCATGTCCTCCAGGGACCGGTCCGTGCCGCCGTCCAGGACGATGTTGTCGATCGCGGGTGCCACCGGCAGTCCGGTCAGCCCCGCGCTGTGCCGGCTGGTCAACAGGTGCCCCAGCTCACCGGCGCGCACCCACTCGGTCGGCTTCAGCGGCAGCCCGTTGTCGAAGACCGACTGGTCGCCGCCGGAGGAGTGCGCGATCACGAAGGGCGCGGACTCGAGGCCCGGCTCGTTCGGGTCGCTGCGCAGGGTCAGCGGCAGCTCGGTGAGCCTGTCACCGACGCGCGTGCCGCCGCCGGGCTTGGAGAACACCGTGCGGCCCTCGGTGGCGTCCCGGCCCGAAGCCGACCACATCTGGTAGATCAGCAGGTCGGCGACGGCGGTCGGCGGCAGCAGCGTCTCGTACCGGCCCGCGGGCAGCTCGATCCGCCGCTCCGCCCAGCCGAGCCGTACGGCCAGCTCGGCGTCCAGCGCCGCCGGGTCGACGTCCTTGAAGTCCCGGGTCGACCGCCCCGCCCACGCCGAGCGCGTACGGTCGGGCGACTTGGCGTTCAGCTCCAGCGTCCCGTTGGGCTGGTCATGACGGAGCCGCAGACCGGTGGACGTACCCATGTACGTCGACACCAGCTCGTGGTTGGCGAAGCCGTACAGCTCGCGGCCACCGGCACGCGCGCGTGCGAACGCCTCACCGAGCGCCGGGGCGAAGTCGGCGAACACGGTGGACGACGTCTCGGCCGGGGCATCCGTGAAGTCCTCGGACGCCGGTACGCCCGTGACCAGCGGCTGCGCGTCCTCGGCGGGCCCGGCGCCGCGTGCGGCGGCCTCGGCGGCGCGCACCAGCGGCTCCAGCTCGTCGATCGTCACCGCGGAGCGTGAGACGACGCCCGACGCGGTGCCCTCCTTGCCGTCGACGGTGGCGATGACCGTGAGCGTGCGCCCGCGCGTGACCCCGTTCGTGGTGAGCGCGTTGCCCGCCCAGCGCAGATTGGCGGTCGACTGCTCATCGGCGATCACGACGCAGCCGTCGGCCCGGGACAGCTCCAGCGCCCGCTCGACAACCTCGTGCGGCTTGCTCGTACGCGCGCTCATCGACCGGCCTCCTGCGTGGTGTTCAGAATGTTGACGCCCTTGAAGAGGGCCGACGGGCAGCCGTGCGAGACCGCGGCCACCTGACCCGGCTGGGCCTTGCCGCAGTTGAAGGCGCCGCCCAGGACATACGTCTGCGGACCGCCGACGGCCGCCATGGAGCCCCAGAAGTCGGTGGTCGTAGCCTGGTAGGCCACGTCCCGCAGCTGACCGGTCAGCCGCCCGTTCTCGATCCTGAAGAACCGCTGGCCGGTGAACTGGAAGTTGTAGCGCTGCATGTCGATCGACCAGGACCGGTCGCCGACCACATAGATGCCGCGGTCCACGCCCCCGATCAGGTCCTCCGTGGACAGCCCGGCGGGGTCGGGTTGCAGGGACACGTTGGCCATGCGCTGCACGGGCACATGGCCGGGGGAGTCGGCGAACGCGCACCCGTTGGACCGCTCGAACCCGGTCAGCTTCGCGATCCGCCGGTCCAGCTGGTAGCCGACGAGCGTGCCGTCCTTCACCAGGTCCCAGGACTGTCCCTCGACGCCTTCGTCGTCGTATCCGATGGTCGCGAGGCCATGCTCGGCGGTGCGGTCACCGGTGACGTTCATCAGCTCGGAGCCGTACTTGAGCTTGCCGAGCTGGTCGAAGGTGGCGAAGGAGGTGCCGGCGTAGGCGGCCTCGTAGCCGAGGGCGCGGTCCAGCTCGGTGGCGTGGCCGATGGACTCGTGGATGGTCAGCCACAGGTTGGAGGGGTCGACGACGAGGTCGTACGGCCCCGGCTCGACGCTGGGGGCGCGCATCTTCTCGGCGAGCAGCTCGGGGATCCGGGCGAGTTCGTCGTCCCAGTCCCAGCCGGTGCCCGTCGCGTACTCCCAGCCACGGCCGACGGGCGGTGCGATGGTGCGCATCGAGTCGAACTCGCCGCTCGACGCGTCCACCGACACCGCCGTCAGCTGCGGATGCAGCCGCACCCGCTGCTGCGTGGTCACGGTCCCGGCGGTGTCGGCGTAGAACTTGTTCTCGTGGACGGTGAGCAGCGACGCGTCGACGTGATCGACCCCGTTCGCCGCCAGCAGCCGGCCGCTCCAGTCCGCCAGCAGCGCGGTCTTCTCCTCGTCGGGCACGGTGAACGGATCGATCGCGTACGACGAGATCCATGTCTTCTCGGCGTGCACGGGCTCGTCGGCGAGTTCGACCCGCTCGTCCGACCCGGCCGCCCGGATCACCTGTGCGGACAGCTTGGCCATCGCCACCGCCTGCGAGGCGACCTTGGCGGCGGCGTCGAGCGTCAGATCCACGCCGGACGCGAACCCCCACGTCCCGCCGTGCACGACCCGCACCGCGTACCCGAGGTCGGTGGTGTCCGACGATCCGGCGGGCTTGCCGTCCCGCAGGCGCCAGGACGCGCTGCGTACCCGCTCGCACCGGAAGTCCGCGTGCTCCGCCCCCAGCGCACGCGCGCGTGCCAGCGCGGCGTCGGCCAGAGCGCGTAGCGGAAGTGCCGTGAAGGCTTCGTCGATCGTATGAGGCACGGAGGTCTCCCTGCTGTCGTGGCCTGTCGGCTCCGATCATGTCGCCCATCCCGGCGAGGGACCACAGGTTTCCGGCTGACGTGCGCCTCTTTCTGTAGGGACCCCACAGTGAGTGCCCTTCGCCGCTGTCGGTGCCCGATTCTCCGCAGAAGGGAGCGGAACGATAGGTTTTTGATGAAGCCGCCTGTCATCCAGGTGTTCGGGCGGGGGAACCAACCGCTAGTGAAAGGGTGATCCGTTGAGCCGCTCGGTTCTCGTCACCGGAGGCAACCGGGGCATCGGCCTCGCCATCGCCCGCGCATTCGTCGACGCCGGCGACAAGGTCGCCATCACCTACCGTTCCGGTGAGCCGCCCGCCGGCTTCCTCGCCGTCAAGTGCGACATCACCGACCCCGAGCAGGTGGAGCAGGCCTACAAGGAGATCGAGGACGCGCACGGCCCCGTCGAGGTCCTCATCGCCAACGCCGGCATCACCAAGGACCAGCTCCTGATGCGGATGTCCGAGGAGGACTTCACCTCGGTCATCGACACCAACCTCACCGGCACCTTCCGGGTCGTCAAGCGCGCCAACCGCGGCATGCTGCGCGCCAAGAAGGGCCGTGTCGTGCTCATCTCCTCGGTGGTCGGGCTGTACGGCGGCCCCGGTCAGTCGAACTACGCCGCCTCCAAGGCCGCCCTCGTCGGGTTCGCGCGTTCCCTCGCCCGTGAGCTGGGCTCACGCAACATCACCTTCAACGTCGTCGCGCCCGGCTTCGTCGACACCGACATGACGAAGGCGCTCACCGACGAGCAGCGGGCCACGATCATGTCGCAGGTGCCGCTCGGCCGGTACGCGCAGCCGGACGAGGTCGCCGCGGCGGTGCGTTTCCTCGCCTCGGACGACGCCTCGTACATCACTGGAGCCGTCATTCCCGTTGACGGCGGACTGGGAATGGGTCACTGATCACCATGAGCGGAATTCTCGAGGGCAAGCGCGTCCTGATCACCGGTGTGCTGATGGAGTCCTCCATCGCCTTCCACGCCGCCAAGCTGGCCCAGGAGCAGGGCGCCGAGATCATCCTGACCGCGTTCCCGCGGCCCACGCTGACCGAGCGCATCGCCAGGAAGCTCCCCAAGCCCACCAAGGTCATCGAGCTCGACGTCACCAACGACGAGCACCTCGGCCGCCTGGCCGACATCGTCGGCGAGGAACTCGGCGGCCTCGACGGCGTCGTCCACTCCATCGGCTTTGCCCCGCAGGACGCGCTCGGCGGCAACTTCCTCAACACGCCGTTCGAGTCGGTCGCCACGGCCATGCACGTCTCGGCGTACTCCCTGAAGTCGCTGACCATGGCCTGCCTGCCGCTGATGCAGAACGGCGGCTCGGTCGTCGGCCTCACCTTCGACGCGCAGTACGCCTGGCCGCAGTACGACTGGATGGGCCCGGCCAAGGCCGCCCTGGAGGCCACCAGCCGCTACATGGCGCGTGACCTGGGCAAGCAGAACATCCGCTGCAACCTCATCTCCGCCGGCCCCATCGGCTCGATGGCGGCCAAGTCCATCCCGGGCTTCTCGGAGCTCGCCTCCGTATGGGACACCCGTGCCCCGCTGGAGTGGGACCTCAAGGACCCGGACCCGGCCGGCCGCGGCATCGTCGCCCTGCTCAGCGACTGGTTCCCGAAGACCACCGGCGAGATCATCCACGTCGACGGGGGTCTGCACGCCATCGGCGCGTGACGCACGACGACTGCCGGAGGGCCCGCGTTCCCATCAGGGACGCGGGCCCTTGGCGTATCACCCGTTCGGCCCACCCGCCGGGCGCGGGAGGGCCACCACCGCACACCCTGAAGTACGCCTTCACCACACGCTTCCCTCCCCAGCACGGCCGAGGAGGTCCCGTTGTGCGCATCTCCCGCAGCCTGGCCTCAGTGACCGTCGCCGCCGCTCTCGTACTCTCCCTGTCGTACGAGGCGATGCCCCACGCGCGCGTGAAGGTACGGCAGCCCGCCGCACCGGAGCCGTTCGGCGCCGCGTGCCGCAGCAAGGTCATCGGCTCCTACGTGACCGCGTTCTGCCACAACCCGTATCCGCGAACGGACAGCGTCCGTCTGCACATCGAGTGCGACCGCTGGTGGGACGTCGACAGCGACGGCGCCGCGGTCGACGCGGGGCCCGCGCAGACCGTGCGGCTGACCGGCCGCTGCTGGAAAGAGGTCCGTTCGGTGTGGGTCAGTCACCGGAAGCGGGCGCTGTGAACCGGCCGGGACGGCACAGGAACGGATAGCTCGCGGCCTCCGCTGCCGCTGCCGCGGTGTCGCCCGTCCGGATCGCGTCGACGAGCCGTGTGTGGTCCATGTACGTCTCCGGGGTCAGCTCCTGGCCGACGTCCTCGCGCAGCCAGTCCCGCAGCACCTCGCTCAGGTCCGCGTACATGGCCGTCATCGCGTCGTTGTGGGAGGCGGCCACCACCGCCAGGTGGAAGGTCGTGTCCGCCGCCACGAAGGCCTCCGCGTCGCCCGACGCCCACGCCTCCTCGCGCCGCACCAGCAGCGCGTCGAGCTGCTTGAGGTCCTTCTCGGTGCGCCGCTCGGCGGCCAGTCTCGCGGCGCCGGACTCCAGGGTGGAGCGCAGTTCGGCGATGTGCCGCGGGTCGGCGTCGGCGAAGCGGCGGTGCATCACGCCCGCCAGCTCGCTGGTCGCGACCACGTAGGTGCCGGAGCCCTGGCGGATGTCCAGCAGACCGTTGTGCGCGAGGGCGCGGACGGCCTCACGCACCGTGTTGCGAGCGACGCCGAGCTGCTCGACCAGCTCGGGCTCCGTCGGGATGCGCGAGCCGACCGGCCACTCGCCCGAGGTGATCTGGTTCCGCAGCGCGGCGATGACCTGCTCGGACAGCGCCGACCTGCGGGGGTGACTCAGGGGCATGGCTCACCTTCGCACGGGACGGTCGGCCGCAGGTGGCCGGAGGGTGGACAACCAATCATCCCATGATTCTATGATGGGCCTCATGGCACGCGAGGAAACCCGGACGACAAAGCCCCCGACGATACGCAGCTCGGCACCCGTGACAGACGCATCCCCGACCGCCACGCGCGCGTGGACGACCCGACTGGTCGTCCTTGGCATCGTGCTCGCCGCCGTCAACCTCCGCCCCGCCATCACCAGTCTCGGTGCCCTCCTGGAAGAGGTCCGCGACGGGCTCGGCATGAGCGGCAGCGTGGCCGGCCTGCTCACCTCGGTGCCCCCGCTCTGCTTCGCCGTGTTCGGCGTCATGGCCCCGCGGCTCGCCCGCCGCTTCGGGCCGGGCGCGGTCGTCTGCGCCGGCATGGCCGCCATCACCGCGGGCCTGCTGATCCGGCCGTACGCCGGGAGCGTCCCCGGATTCCTGGCCGCCAGCGCCCTCGCGCTCATGGGCATCGCCGTCAGCAACGTCCTCATGCCAGTCATCGTCAAGCGCTGGTTCCCGGACCGGGTCGGCTCCATGACCGGCCTGTATTCGATGGCCCTCGCTCTCGGCACCGCCGCAGCGGCGGCGGTGACCGTGCCCATGGCCGACGCCCTGGGCGGCAGTTGGCAGTCCGGGCTCGCGGTGTGGGCGGGGCTCGCGGCGGTGGCCGTACTGCCGTGGATCGCGCTCGTACGGCAGCGGGGGGCGCAGCCGCCTGCCGAGGTGCACCCGCGCGCGGAGCCCGGCACCGAAGCGCACGCGCGCGTGCAGCCCGCTCTGCGCATCACCCGCAGCCGTACCGCCTGGGCGCTCGCCGTCTTCTTCGGGCTCCAGGCCACCGCCGCCTACATCACGATGGGCTGGATGGCGCAGATCTTCCGCGACGCCGGTGTACCCGCCGGCACGGCCGGGCTGCTCCTGGCCGTCACGATGGTGATGGGCGTGCCGCTCGCCTTCGTCATCCCGCGCGTGGCCACCCGACTGCCCCATCAGGGCCCGATCGTGATCGCGCTCGGCGTCTGCGGTCTCGCCGGATACGCCGGCCTGTACGCCGCGCCGGCCGGCGGCGCCTGGGCCTGGGCGCTGCTGCTCGGCGTCTCCAACTGCGCGTTCCCGCTGGCCCTCACCATGGTCGGGATGCGGGCCAGGACCGGCGCGGGCGTCGCCCAGCTCTCGGCGTTCGCGCAGAGCACGGGGTATCTGATCTCCGTCCCCGGACCGCTCCTGGTGGGCGTCCTCTACCAGCACAGCGGCGGCTGGGGACTGCCGATCGCGCTCATGACCGGCTTGATGATCCCCCAGATGATCGTCGGCGTCCTGGCGGGCCGCGACCGCACGGTGGAGGACGAGGCGGCCCGCTGAGCCCCACCCCCGCAGACCGGGCCCGTCCGGCGGGTGCGACACTTGGCGCATGTCGCCAGTGCTCGACCCGAACCCGCAGAACGGCCAGAAGAAGATGCTCCTCGTCTTCGGCTCGTTCTTCGCCATCTTCGTGATCATCGCCATCATCGCGACGATCGCCTCGCCGTGACGATCGCCTCGCAGTGACCGCTAGCGGGTCCGATGGTGGGGCTAGCACCACCATCCCCTAGGGGGCGAGTGTCAGGGTCAACTGGGTGGATCACCGGATGGGTTGAGGGCCCGGGAGTCCGTAACTTCGAGGTGTGGCCGCGAGCGGCGGGCACGGATCACCCGAAGACTCACGGAGGCGTCATGTCGGCCCCTACGCAGACCCGGCTCCACCCGGCGCGCTCGGGCCGCCCGGACATCAGGCTGCCCTGGTGGGCCCTGGCTCTCCCCGCGCTCGCGTTCGTCACCCTGCTCCTGCTGATACTCAACCCGTCCGACGCGCACGCGGCCACCACGGACCCGGCGATCACCCAGCTCTTCGAGCACATTCTGCAGCTGATATCGCGCTGAACACCTGCTGAGCCGCCCGTCAACTCCCTGCGCCCGTTGGCGTGTTTCATGCGAAGCTGGGACGCATGAGCGTCGCAGAACCCCGCAGGATCGTCCTCTTCCGGCATGCGAAAGCCGACTGGCCACAGGTGACCGACCACGAGCGGCCGCTCGCTGAGCGGGGCCGCATGGACGCCGCAGTCGCCGGACGCAAGCTCGCCGACACCCACATCCCCTTCGATCTGGCCCTGTGCTCCACTTCGGCCCGGACCCGGGAAACCTGGAAGCTCGCCGTCCAGGAATTCCCCCACCGGCCGAAAACCGTCTATGAGGAGCGGGTCTACGAGGCCTCGCCCGGCGAACTGATCGCCGTGCTCAACGAAACCCCCGACGACGCGCAGAACGTCCTCATGATCGGCCACAACCCGGGCATCCAGGGCCTCGCCGAGATCCTCGCGGGCTCGGCCGAGGGTGACGCCCTGGAGCGGCTGAGCCGCCGCGGCTTCCCCGCCGCCGCCTTCGCGGTCCTGTCCTTCGAGGGCTCCTGGAAGTCACTGGAACCGGGCACGGCCACCCTGCGCGACTACTGGGCACCCTCCGAATAACCCCACGCGACCGGCAAGGGGCCCGGCACCGCACCGGTGCGGGCCCCTCGTACCTCTCCACGGCCTCGCCTGCTCATGCCTGCCCCGTCTGCACAGAGCCGCCTCGTCCGCTCAGCCCTCGTCGTGGGTGTCCGCCGCCTCGACCTCTTCGCGGGTGACGCCCAGCAGATACAGCACCGTGTCGAGGAACGGGAAGTTCACCGCGGTGTGCGCGGCCTCGCGGACGACCGGCTTGGCGTTGAAGGCCACTCCCAGTCCGGCCGCGTTCAGCATGTCGAGATCGTTGGCACCGTCACCGATCGCCACGGTCTGCGCCAGTGGCACACCCGCTTCGGCGGCGAACCGGCGCAGCAGCCGCGCCTTCCCCGCCCGGTCCACGATCTCGCCGGTGACCCTGCCGGTCAGCTTCCCGTCGACGATCTCCAGCGTGTTGGCCTGCGCGAAGTCCAGGCCGAGACGTTCCTTCAGATCATCCGTGACCTGAGTGAAACCGCCCGACACGACGCCCACTTGGTAGCCGAGCCGCTTCAGCGTACGGATCAGCGTGCGTGCGCCCGGCGTCAGCCGCACCTCGCTGCGTACCTTGTCCACCACCGAGACGTCGAGCCCCTTCAGCAACGCCACGCGCGCATGCAGCGACTGCTCGAAGTCGAGCTCCCCGCGCATCGCCGCCGCCGTCACCTCGGCGACCTCCGCCTCGCAGCCCGCGTGCGCGGCGAAGAGCTCGATCACCTCGTCCTGGATGAGCGTCGAATCCACGTCCATGACGACCAGGCGCTGCGCGCGCCGGTGCAGTCCCGCGGCCACGACCGCCACGTCGACACCCAGTGCCGCCGCGTCGGTCACCAGGGCCGTGCGCAGCGGCTCGGTCTCCACGCCGGACACCGCGAACTCGACCGCCGTCACCGGGTACTTGGCGAGCCGGAAGATACGGTCGATGTTGCCGCCGGTGCGCGTGATACGGGCCGCGACCGCGGCGGTCGCCTCCGCGGTGAGCGGATGCCCGAGCACGGTCACCAGCGAACGGCCGAGTCCGCGGGGCCGGTTGTCGCCCGTGCCGGAGATGATCTCCGCCTGCATCTTCATCGACTCCGCCCAGCTGTGGACGGTGGCGCGCAGGTCCCCTTCGAGCCCCCTCGGCGGCTCGGTCACCAGCACGCACAGCACCATCCGGCCACGCGTGACGACCTGCTCGATGTCGACCACGTCGACCGAGTAGGCGGCGAGGGTGTCGAAGAGGCCGGCCGTGATGCCCGGCCTGTCCTTCCCGAAGATCTTGACGAGAAGGGTGGGGAAGTCTGAGGTCTGCGAAGCGCTCATGGTGCTCCCACCGTATCCGGCACCCTGTGCCCATCGCCCCGCAGGTCCGCCCAGCGGACGCGGAACTCTGGATGTCGCTCGGGTGACAGGCGGCTGACAGGCAGCTCACAGAAGGGCGGCCGCCACCGATGGACACGGCACGGCCACCGGCCCGTCGGTTCGGCGCCCCTTCAGTGCACCCCTCAGTGCCCCTTCGGCGCCCTCGGAGGTGGCGGCGGAGGCGGAGGAGGCGGCGGCGGTTGCCGCCGCTGGTCCGGCGGGGCCTGTTCCGCGTCTTCGCGGCGCGACTTGGCGGACCGTCGCGGCCACCGCGGCGGCGGCCCCATCGGCTGGGCCACCGTCGGCGCGCCGTACATGTCACCGCCGGGCGGCGCCCCGCTCGCCGGCCGGGCGTCGGGGGAGGGCGGCGCGTCCGCCCTTTCCTGCCCGGGCGCCCGCACCTCTCCCCGTTCCGGACCCGGCCGCGCATCCTCCGGCTCCCGCAACCCGTCCGGCATCCGCAGATACGGGTTGGTGGCCGGGTTCGGAGGCCGATACGGCGCACCGGGCACGTACGGCCCCGACCGCCCCGCATGCTGCGGAAACGTCCCGCCCTCGGCCGTCACCCCCACGGCTCCCGCCCCCACGTCCCCGCGTGCCAACGGCGACGCCGCCCGCCCTGCCGCTCCGGTCGCCCGCGCCAGCAGCGCCCCGGCAGCGCCCGCCCCCGCACCCCAGGCGGCACCCAGCAGCAACGCCATGCCGAGATGCCCGTGCAACTCGATCCCCGCCCCGAACGCGTCCACGCCCAGCACCGACAGCGAGGCATCCACCGACACGTCCGCGAGCCACGCGAGCAGCGGCAGCGCCAGCGCGGTCACGACCCCGAGCCGCAGCGCACACCGCCCGGCGAAACCGAGGGCGCCAGGATCTCGTACGACCTCTGGATCCCGTACGCCCCCCGAACCCCCCACCACAGGCGTCCGCACCGCATGCAGCACCCCCGCCAGCAACATCATCATCGCGGCGGCGACTCCGAGCAGCCACACCCGTCCGTCCAGTTCGGCCAGCCGGCTCAGGGAGACGGACTGGTCGACCTCCGAGCTCAGCAGATCGTCCAGGGGATCCGGCAGAAGGGCGGTCAAGGGGCCGGACGCGCGGCCGTCCCACGGTACGAAGAGGCCGATGGGGATGCCCAGCCAGACGCCGTTCGGGGCGCCGAGCAGGGCCGCGCCGGCGATCCGCTTGGGGTTGTCGTCGCCGATCGCCGCGTACGCGGCCGCCGCGAGCCCCGCGGCGACCGCCACCAGCAGCACCGTGACGAGGGCGGACACGGCCGGCCGTACCACTCGGTGGACGATCTCCCAGCCGTGCGGCAGGGGAGTGCGGCGGGAGGCCAGCAGGGCGATCAGCAGGACCCCCGCCGACCAGAACAGCCCGCCGAGCAGAGTCGGCACCGTGTCGACGGTGAAGCCGACCGCCGCCTCGGCGTCGACGAGGTCGCCGACCTGATCGGGCAGCAGCCCGCCGATGTCCCCGATGTCCCCGACGCCGGGAATCTCGACGCCGCCGTCACCGCCACCGCCGGGCAGGTTGTCGAGGCCGAGCGCGCCTCCGTCGATCGTGATCACGTCGTGCCCCGCCCAGGCCAGCCCGCCCAGCGTCGCCACGAAGAGGGCGATCACCGTGCCCGCGCGCGCGAGGAGTTCGGACCGGGAGATCACAACTCCGGCCGCACGCAAGGACCGTAGGAAGAACCATGGCAGAAGCAGCGCACCGACCAGGCTCACCCCCAATGGCGTGATCTCGATGGCGGTGTTCGCCTCCGCGCCGGTCAGCCCGAATGCGGACACATCGCCCGACGGCGTGACCGAACCACCCGCCCCGAGCGCCACCACTGCCGCGGTCATCGGTCCGAGCGAGGCCGTCGAGTCCGCCTCCAGCAGATGCAGGCCGAGCGCGGCCGTGCCCGCCATGCCTATCAACGCCCAGCTGACGGCGGCGATCGCGGACAGCAGGACGTCGCCCCAGGGCACCTTCGTGTCGTAGGTTGCGCTCCTGACGCTCAAGGCCGGTTTCATGGCAGACCCCCCGATCCGCAGCGCGGCGCTACCGCCGCGTGTGTCCCCCTCGCGTGGGATTACCACTCTCCGGGCCGGTTTCAACCCCGTCAACGGAACCAGTCGAAGCGTGTGTGCGTGGTCCTCACAAGGCCCGGCTTTCAGTCAGGGGGCGGAGCCTGAAATAGTTCCCGACGATGTTCGACATCCCTAGACTCCCTGTGATGGGGGTAACTCGGGGGACTACTCAGTGGGGCATGGAGTGCCGGAACTCGTACTGGAATTGAACGGACGGACCTGGACGCTCGACCCGTCCAGGCCATACACCCTCGGACGTGATCCGCAGGGGGACATCGTGCTCGATGACGCCAGGGTGTCCTGGCGTCACGCCACGATCAGCTGGGGGGGCCGCAGTTGGGTCATCGAGGACCACGGCAGCACCAACGGCACATTCGTGCAGGGCCAGCGGATCCACCAGATGGAGATCGGCCCCGGCTCGGCCGTGCACCTGGGCAACGCGACCGACGGCCCGTGCCTGAACGCGTCCGGCACCGCGGCCGCTGTCGCCCAGCCCCAGCAGCAGCCGTACGCCGCGCAGAGCGCGAGCCCCGGCTGGGCACAGCAGGCGCCGCCGCAGCAGCAGGTTCCGCAACAGCAGGGCTGGCAGCAGCCGCAGCATGCCGCCCCGCACATCCCGCAGCAGCAGGGCCCCGGTGGTGGCGCGGGGGCGCCGCCGGTCTACGGCGACCGCAGTCCGACCACGTTCCACCAGTTCTCGATCGGCCGCGTCATGCGCATCGGCCGTGCCCTGGAGAACGACCTGGTCGTCTCCGACCTGCAGGTCTCGCGCAACCACGCCGAGTTCCACTCGATGCCCGACGGCCGCATGGAGATCCGCGACCTGGGCTCGCACAACGGCACGTACGTCAACGGCCAGCCGATCGCCAAGGGCGGCTCGCAGATGTTGGGCCCCGCCGACATCGTGGGCGTCGGCCACTCGACGTTCCGGATCGTCGGCGACCGCCTGGAAGAGTTCGTCGACACCGGTGAAGTCTCCTTCTCCGCACGCCACTTGACGGTCACCGTCGACGGTGGGAAGCAGATCCTCAAGGACGTCTCCTTCGGCGTCCCGGAGAAGTCGCTGATCGCGGTCATCGGACCGTCCGGCTCCGGCAAGTCGACGCTGCTCAAGGCCCTCACCGGCTACCGGCCCGCCAACGAGGGCGACGTCCTCTACGACAACCGGAACCTGTACAAGCAGTTCGCCGAGCTGCGTCAGCGCATCGGTCTGGTCCCGCAGGACGACATCCTGCACAAGGAGCTGACCGTCAAGAAGGCCCTCAAGTACGCGGCCAAGCTCCGCTTCCCGGCCGACACCACCGCACGCGAGCGCGATCAGCGCATCGACGAGGTGCTGCGCGAACTGAAGCTGGACGTCCACAAGGAGAAGAAGGTCACCTCTCTCTCCGGCGGCCAGCGCAAGCGCGTCTCCGTGGCCCTGGAACTGCTCACCAAGCCGTCGCTGATCTTCCTCGACGAGCCCACCTCCGGTCTCGACCCGGGCATGGACCGCGACGTCATGCAGCTCCTGCGCGGCCTCGCCGACGACGGCCGTACGGTCCTCGTCGTCACGCACTCGGTGGCCGAGCTGGCGATCTGCGACAAGCTCCTGGTGATGGCGCCGGGCGGCGCGGTCGCCTACTTCGGCCCGCCGGAGGAGGCGCTGAACTTCTTCGGCTACGACACCTGGGCCGACGTCTTCTCCGCCTTCGAGAACTACCGCGACTACGACTGGGCCGGACGCTGGAAGGGCTCGCAGCACTACCAGATCTACGCCGCGGACATCGACGCGATAGCGGCACAGTCCGTACAGATGCCGCCGATGCAGGCGATGCGGCCGCCGAAGCCGCAGGGCTGGATGTCCCAGTTCACCACGCTGGTGCGCCGCTATGTCTCCGTCATCGCCTCGGACAAGGGCTTCCTGGCCCTGACGGTGATCCTGCCGCTCGTCCTCGGCTCGGTGAGCCTGCTCATCGACCAGGGCAAGGACCTCCTGGTCAACACGGAGATCAACCCGAACACCGGCCAGCCTGTGGCGAACGGCACGGCCCTGACCGTCCTGCTGATCCTCGCGGTCGGCGCCTGCTTCGCCGGCGCCGCCAACTCCGTCCGTGAACTGATCAAGGAACGGGTCATCTACGAGCGGGAGCGCGCGACCGGCCTGTCCCGGTCCGCGTACCTGATGTCCAAGGTGTTCGTGCTCGGCTGCATCACGGTGTTGCAGGGCCTGATGGTCGGCGTCATCGGCTTCTCCAGCCGCACCATCCCCGACGAGGGCCTGATCCTCGGCAGCCAGACGCTGCTTGAGCTGTGCATTCCGATCATGGCGCTGGGCTTCAGCGCGATGATGTTCGGCCTGATCATCTCGGCCCTGGTGAAGACCGCCGAGAAGACCATGCCGCTGCTGGTCATGTTCGCGATCGTCCAGGTCGTCTTCACGGGCTGCCTGTTCCCCCTGGCCGGCTCGGTCGGCGTCAACGAGCTCTCGTACCTGATGCCGTCGCGCTGGGCGGTCGCCGCCGCGGGCGCCACGCTCGACTTCAACCGGATCAGCCCGCCCGCCAAGGGCGAGAGCAACGACCCGCTGTGGGAGAACACGGTCGCCGTCTGGGGCATGGACATGGTCGCCCTGATCGCCATCGGCGTGATCTGCGGCTTCTTCGTGGCCCGCTTCCTGCGCCGCCACGAGCCGGAGGTCATGCGGAAGTAACCGCTCTCGTACGACGCCGAAGCGCGGCGCCCCGGCAGGGGCGCCGCGCTTCGGCGTTACGCGAGGCTGAGGTCCGCGCCGACCTCAGTACGCGCTGTTGACGTTGTCGATCGAGCCGTACTTGTCGGCCGCGTAGTTGGCGGCGGCGACGATGTTGGCGACCGGGTCGTACTGGCTCTTGGCCGTGCCCGCGACGTGGTAGGCGTCGAAGGTCGGCTTGATGACCTGCAGCAGACCGATCGAGGGGACACCGTTGATGGCGTTGATGTCCCAGTTGTTGATGGCGTTCGGGTTGCCCGAGGACTCCCGCATGATGTTGCGGTACAGACCGTTGTAGCTACCCGGGATGCCCTTGTCGTCCATGATGTCGAGGGCGTGGTTGATCCAGCCGTTGAGGTTGTTGGCGTACGGCTTCGCGGCGACGGGCTTGACCGCGGCGCGCTTGGCGGACCGGCTCGCGGCCTCCTTCGCCTTGCGCGCGGCCTCGGCCCTCTTCTTCGCGGCGGCAACGGCGGCCTCGTGCTTGGCGTGGGCCACGGCGGCCTTGTGCTTGGCATGGGCCGCGGCGGCCTTCTTCGCCTCGGCCGCGGCGGCGGCGTGCTTCTTGGCGGCGATCTGCTCGGCCTTCAGGCTGGCGCCGGCGAGCTGGTCGGTTACGCCGGCCTTGACATCCTTGATCTTCTCGGAGCTGTACGCCACCTTGCCCGCGGGGGCAGCCTCGGCCGTGGTCGACTGCGCGTTGCTCGGCACCGCGGAGATCGCGACCGCTGCGGCGCCGAGCGTGGCGACACCGGCGATGGCGATCTTGTGGGTGCGCTTGAGAGCGCGACTGTGGCCAGGGTTCTTGGTGTTCTTGGGCATGGCAGATGGACCTCTTCGAATAGCGCGGAGGTCGCTCGCTGTCCGGCAGGGGACACGGGTGCTTCCGGCACAAACGCCGCGGGGCGATACCCGCGGCGCTGAGCGACGGGAGCCATTGTTAGCGGCCGCAAAAATGCCATGCAAAGGTGTGACGTACGATCCCCGGTAGTGGATCAGGGAAGGGCAAAACGGGACAGACCGGAGCGTCTGCCCCGCTCATGCCGGGCGCCTTTGTCTCCTATTGCCCTTAGTACGTGATCTGCGCCCTATGTGCGGCCTCACATCGACCGCGAAACAGTCTCACCAACTGTTGCTGGAGCAATGCTCTGTGTGAGCGTTCTCCGACGGCAGGACGAGATGCACGTCCCCGAACTCGTGCCACAGGTAGCGCTCGCGCAGCGCCTCCTCATACCCCCGGTCGACCGCCGCGCGCCCCGCGATCGCCTCCAGCATCAGCAGATGCGAGGCCTGCGGCTCATGCAGCCCGGTCAGCAGCCCGTCCACCACCCGCACCCCGCGCTCCGGGGTGACGACGAGGTCCGTCCATCCCGCACGCGCGCGTACGACCCCGTCGGGCCCGACCGCCGACTCCACCGCCCGCACGGCCGTCGTACCGACCGCGATCACCCGCCCGTCCCCAGCCTCCACCGCGTTGATCAGCCGCGCCGAAGCTTCAGGCACTGCGAACCGCTCCGGATACGGCGGCTCGTGCACCTCGGCCGAGGCCACCCCGGTGTGCAGCGTCACCGGAGCGAACTGCACCCCCCGACTCACCAGCTCCGCCACCAGCCGGGCCGTGAAGGGCCGGGCGGCACTGGGCATCTCCGCGCTGCCCAGACCGTCAGCGGTGGGGAGGGCGAAGACCGTCTGGTACACGGACAAGGGCTGGTCCCTCTCCGTGTACGAGTAGCGAATCGGCCGCCCGTGCTCCCGGAGCATGCCGAGCACCGCCGCCCCGCTCACCCGCGCCCACCACAGCCGCTCGCTCAGTGCCTCCTCCAGGACCAGCCGCACACCCCCGGGCAACCGCACCTCGGTCTCCGCGGGGCCGCCCGCACGCGCGCGTGTGGACCCCTTCCCGTCCGGCTCCCGCAGTTCGACGGCCCACCGCCCGTCGTCCCCGAGGGTGGAGAAGTGCACGACCACGCGCGCGTGCCCGATCCGCCCGTCCACCGCGGCGGCGAGCGTCGGCGACGTATTGACGATGAGCAGGTCTCCCGCCCGCAGCAGCCGCGGCAGCTCCGTGAAGGTGTGATGTGACACAGCACTGCCCCGCGACACCAGCAGCCGTACGGAATCCCGGTCGAGCCCGGGCCCCCGCTGCTCGACCGGCACGCGCGCGGACAGCTCCTCCGGAACCTGCAGCGCCAGCGTCATCGCCCCTCCGCCAGGGAGGGCGCGCTGTACCGGCCACTGGCCGGACGGTCGTC
Source organism: Streptomyces sp. NBC_00457 (assembly GCF_036014015.1). Lineage (NCBI taxonomy): Bacteria > Bacillati > Actinomycetota > Actinomycetes > Kitasatosporales > Streptomycetaceae > Streptomyces > Streptomyces sp. NBC_00457. The sequence continues at coordinate 8,325,144 of NZ_CP107905.1, forward strand.
CAGCAGCCGCAGGAAGGCGGGCACCACACTCGCCGGCGCCGGCCGCGGATCGTCGTCGTCCGGTACGGCCGCCGCGTACAGGTCCGTGGCCATGTCGCCGGGATCCACCGCCCACACCCGCAGCCCGGGCTCCTCCGCGCCGAGCACCGCCGCGAGGTGGTCCAGGGCCGCCTTCGAGACCCCGTAGCCGCCCCAGGTCTCGTACGCCTCGGCAGCCGCGTCCGAGCTGACCGTGATCACCGCGCCCGCCCCCGACGCCCGCAGCAGCGGCAACGCCTCCTGCACGAGGCCCAGCGCGGCCACCACGTTCACCTCCAGCGCCCGCCGCAGCCCCTCCAGAGGCAGCGCGTCCAGCCGTGCGAGCGGCTCGACGCCCAGCGCGCTCGCGTTGCTCACCACCAGATCGACCCCGCCGAGCTGCCAGGCCGCCGCGACCAGCTGGGCCCGGTGCGCGGCGTCCGTGACGTCGCCCGGCAGCGCCGTCACGCGCGTGCCGTACGCGGACACGGCCGCCGACGTCTCATCCAGCACCTTCGCCCCTCTGGCGTCCAGCACCAGATCCCAGCCCCGCGCGGCCAGTGCCTCTGCGAGCGCCCGCCCCAGCCCCTTCGACGCCCCTGTGATGATCGCTACCGGCATGACACACGTCTCCTTTGATCGGCTCGCCCTCAACGTAGGAACGGGCCCGCGGTCGCCGCCTCGGACGGGGGCCGCAAAGCAGTGGGTCCTTTCGCCCTAAGCCGTGCCTCCGGGACCTGCGGCCTAGGCCGACAGCCCTAGGCGGTGGCCGCCGACGGTCCGATCCGCGTTGTCCGACCCCGCCGGTACCGTGAGGACATGAGTCAAGGCCCCCGGTCCGGCCTCGCCGCGGTGAGTTCCGCGCTGCTGGCCATGAGCAGGCACCTCGAGGTGCGCGACGTCCTCAAGACGATCGTCGCCTCGGCCCGTGAGCTGCTCGACGCGCAGTACGCCGCACTGGGCGTCCCGGACGACCACGGAGGCTTCGCCCAGTTCGTGGTCGACGGCGTCAGCGACCAGCAGTGGAAGGCCATCGGCCCGCTGCCGCGCCAGCACGGAATCCTCGCTGCGATGCTTCAAGAGGCCAAGGTCGAGCGCCTCGCCGACGTCCGCAGAGACCCCCGTTTCGAGGGCTGGCCGTCGGCACACCCCGACATGGTCGACTTCCTGGGCCTGCCGATCCGCGACGGCGACGAGGTCATCGGCGCACTGTTCCTGGCGAACAAGAACTGCCCCAAACCGGAAGGAAGTTGCGGCTTCACGCAGGAGGACGAGGAACTCCTGGGGATCCTCGCCCAGCACGCGGCCATCGCCCTCACCAACGCCCGCCTCTACGAGCGCAGCCGCGAGCTGACCATCGCCGAGGAACGCTCCCGCCTCGCCCATGAACTGCACGACGCGGTCAGCCAGAAGCTCTTCTCCCTGCGCCTGACGGCCCAGGCCGCCGCCGCCCTCGTCGACCGCGACCCGTCCCGCGCCAAGGGCGAGCTGCACCAGGTTGCCCTGCTCGCCGCCGAGGCGGCCGACGAACTGCGCGCCGCCGTCGTCGAGTTGCGCCCCGCCGCCCTCGACGAGGACGGGCTCGTCAACACCCTGCGCACCCAGGTTCAGGTCCTCGACCGCGCCCACGCCGCGCGCGTGACCTTCGCCGGGCGCGGGGCACGGGCCCTGCCCGCCGCCCAGGAGGAGGCCGTGCTCCGCGTCGCCCAGGAGGCCCTGCACAACGCGCTGCGGCACTCGGGCGCCGAGCATGTCGACGTGACCCTGGACCGGCGCGGCAGCGGAGCCGTCCTGCGCGTCATCGACGACGGCAACGGCTTCGACCCGCAGTCGATACGCCGCGCGGGCCGCCATCTCGGCCTGGTCTCCATGCGGGACCGGGCGAGCGGGGTCGGCGGCAGCCTGACGGTGGAATCGGCGCCCGGCAAGGGCACCACGATCGAGATGGAGGTCCCCGGTGGGTGACGCAATCAGGGTGCTGCTCGTCGACGACCACCAGGTGGTCCGCCGTGGCCTGCGCACGTTCCTCGAAGTGCAGGACGACATCGAGGTCGTGGGCGAGGCAGCGGACGGCGCCGAAGGAGTCGCGCGCACCGAGGAGTTGAAGCCCGACGTCGTCCTCATGGATGTCAAGATGCCGGGCATGGACGGCGTCGACGCGCTGCGCAGACTCCGCGAACTGAACAACCCCGCGCGCGTGCTCATCGTCACCAGCTTCACCGAACAGCGCACGGTGGTCCCGGCCCTGCGCGCCGGTGCCGCCGGCTATGTCTACAAGGACATCGACCCCGACGCCCTCGCCGGCGCCATCCGCTCCGTGCACGCCGGCCACATCCTGCTCCAGCCCGAGGTCGCGGGCGCCCTGCTGTCCCAGGAGGAGGCCAACTCGGGCCAGGGCAGAGCCGGTTCGCTCACGGAACGGGAGCGCGAAGTGCTGAGCCTGATAGCCGACGGCCGCTCCAACCGGGAGATCGCCCGCGCCCTGGTCCTCTCCGAGAAGACGGTGAAGACCCATGTGTCGAACATCCTGATGAAGCTCGACCTGGCGGACCGAACCCAGGCCGCGCTGTGGGCAGTACGCCATGGTGTGGCCGGATAAGGCTCGTTCCGAGCGGCAATACGGAGGGTTCCACTCCGGGCTGAGATTCATACCGTCGTGGGAATGTCCCCCAGATGGCGCATCCTCCGTGGATCTCCGCCGTTCTCCAGTGCGTGCTGCGGCGACTGCCGCGGCGATCGCAAGGAGGGCTTAGAAGTGAAGAACCTGAAGAAGGTAGCGGCCGTGACGATGGTGGCCGGCGGGCTGGTCGCCGCGGGTGCCGGTATGGCCTCCGCCACCGACGGCGCCGCGGCCAACGGCAAGGCCGTGGGTTCGCCGGGCATCGTCTCGGGCAATGTCGTCCAGGCCCCGGTGCACATCCCCGTGAACGCGGTCGGCAACAGCGTGAACGTCGTCGGTGTACTGAACCCCGCCTTCGGCAACCTGGGCATCAACCGCTGACCTCCCTCGCGGAGCAGCAGTGACCTCCGGCCTCCCGGGCACCCACCCCCGGGAGGCCGGTCAGCGTCCCGCCCGCCGCGGCGCAGCCCCTTACCGCGCCCCTCGCTCCTGCTCCTCCACCACCGCGTTGTACGCCGCCACCTGCGCCCGCCGGGCCGTCCGCTCCACCGGCCGCAGCGCAGCCCCCCGAGCCGCCATCTCGCCCGCGCTCACCGCACCCCCGTGCCCGTTCTCGTACGCCACCGAGATCAGCATCCCCACGCGCTGCGCCAGCTCCAGCACCCGTACCGCCCGCGGCGGATACCCCGGCGCCAGCACCTCACGCCCCCGCTCGGCCCGCGCCCGATACGCCTCGATCGCCGCCTCGGCCACCGGCCCGGACCCGGCGACATCCAGCCGCGAGAGCACCTCCGTCGCGTCCCGCAACGCCTCCGCCAGCTCGCGCTCGGCCTCACCCAGCGACGGCACATCCGCCGGCGGCGCCTCCCGCACCGCCAGGCAGCGCCATACGACCTCGACATGCACATCGCCGTCGGGCCCGGCCTCGTACACCTCGGGCACCAACCCGAAGGCGGCGCCGTAACAGATCACCGCCTCCTCGGCCTCCAGCGCCCGCGCGTTGAACTCGGGCGGTCCGCTCAGCCCCAGCGGATGCCCGGGCTGGGGCAGCGCGACCCGCAGCCCGCTCGCCCCGAGCGCCCGCAGCCTCCCCAGCGCGAGCGTGAGCCCGACCGGCGCGGCCTCGCCCGGCAGCCCCTCCACCCGATGCACCGCGTCCTCGCCGACGATGGCGAGAACGGCGTCATCCGGAGAGACAAGTCCGGCCAAAAGGGCATTTCCCCAAGCGGCAAGGCGTCCTGAACGCGGTTCCGAAAGCATGCGTCCACCCTAAGGACCGGACCGATGGAATGGAGCGGGCGGCCGGTGGCGTAGATTTCGTTGAGGGCTGCGCCTAACGGCGCACACGAGAAGCCGAGACGCCGAGACCGGTCACACTGCAAGGGGAGACAACGCGCTCATGAGCGATGTTCTGGAGCTTCAGGACGTATCCGTGGTCCGGGAGGGCCGGGCTCTCGTGGACCAGGTGTCCTGGTCGGTGAAGGAGGGCGAGCGCTGGGTCATCCTCGGCCCCAACGGCGCCGGCAAGACCACCCTCCTCAATGTCGCGTCCAGCTACCTCTTCCCCAGCAGCGGCACCGCCACCATCCTCGGCGACACCCTCGGGCAGGTCGACGTCTTCGAACTGCGCCCGCGCATCGGCATGGCCGGCATCGCCATGGCCGACAAGCTCCCCAAGCGCCAGACCGTCCTGCAGACCGTGCTGACCGCCGCCTACGGCATGACCGCCGGCTGGCACGAGGACTACGAGGACATCGACGAACAGCGCGCCCGCGCCTTCCTCGACCGCCTCGGCATGAGCGACTTCCTGGAGCGCAAGTTCGGCACGCTCTCCGAGGGCGAGCGCAAGCGCACCCTCATCGCCCGCGCCCTGATGACCGACCCCGAACTGCTCCTCCTCGACGAGCCCGCCGCCGGCCTCGACCTCGGCGGCCGCGAAGACCTCGTACGCCGCCTCGGCCGCCTCGCACGCGACCCGATCGCCCCCTCGATGCTCATGGTCACCCACCACGTCGAGGAGATCGCCCCCGGCTTCACCCACGTCCTGATGATCCGCCAGGGCAAGGTCCTCGCCGCCGGCCCCCTGGAACTCGAACTCACCTCCCGCAACCTCTCCCTCTGCTTCGGACTGCCCCTCGTCGTCGAACAGGTCGGCGAGCGCTGGACCGCACAGGGCCTCCCGATGTCCTGAACTCCCGGACCCACAAGGTAAGAAGCGTGTGCCGACCTGATCTGCGCCCTGTCCGCGCGCGATCCCCGGTCCTACCATGACCTTGTGGAAATCGACCCGTGGGTGTGGTGGCTGATCGGCGCGGCAGTGCTCGGTGTCGGGCTTGTGATCACCACGATGCCCGAACTCGGCATGCTGGCGGTGGGCGCGATCGCGGCGGCGGTGGCCGCAGGCGCCTTCGGCGGTGACGCCGTCATCCAAGTCGTGGTCTTCGCCGTCGTATCGACCGCACTCATCGCCGTCGTACGGCCCATCGCGGCCCGACATCGAGCGCAGCGACCCCAACTCGCCACAGGCGTAGAAGCGTTGAAGGGCAAACAAGCCGTCGTACTGGAACGCGTCGACGGCTCGGGCGGCCGGATCAAGCTCGCCGGGGAGGTCTGGTCGGCACGCTCCCTCGACACCGGCCGCGCCTACGAAGTGGGCCAGGAAGTCGATGTCGTGGACATCGAGGGTGCCACGGCGATCGTCATGTGACCTCGTCAATCGGCGTATCCCGCAACTGAACCGAAGAACCCACGAGTTACGCGGCTGTCTGTCACACTCGACCAGCAAGATCTTCAACAACAAGATCTTCAACAGGCATAAGATCTCCCGAAGGTGCCGAGGCGGAGAAGGGTACGGGGAAGCAACGATGGAACCGGTCATCATCGTCCTGATCATTCTGGTGGTGTTGGTCTTCATCGCCCTGATCAAGACGATCCAAGTCATCCCACAGGCCAGCGCCGCCATCGTCGAGCGCTTCGGCCGCTACACGCGGACGCTGAACGCGGGCCTCAACATCGTCGTCCCGTTCATCGACACCATCCGCAACCGCATCGACCTGCGCGAACAGGTCGTCCCGTTCCCGCCGCAGCCGGTGATCACCCAGGACAACCTGGTCGTCAACATCGACACCGTCATCTATTACCAGGTGACCGACGCCCGGGCCGCCACCTACGAAGTCGCCAGCTACATCCAGGCGATCGAGCAGCTCACCGTCACCACACTCCGCAACATCATCGGCGGCATGGACCTCGAGCGGACCCTGACCTCCCGCGAGGAGATCAACGCGGCCCTGCGCGGCGTCCTCGACGAGGCCACGGGCAAGTGGGGCATCCGCGTCAACCGCGTGGAACTCAAGGCCATCGAGCCCCCGACCTCCATCCAGGACTCGATGGAGAAGCAGATGCGCGCCGACCGTGACAAGCGCGCCGCGATCCTCCAGGCCGAAGGTGTCCGGCAGTCCGAGATCCTCCGCGCCGAAGGTGAGAAGCAGTCGCAGATCCTGCGCGCCGAAGGTGAGGCCAAGGCCGCCGCCCTGCGCGCCGAGGGCGAGGCCCAGGCGATCCGCACGGTCTTCGAGTCCATCCACGCCGGCGACGCGGACCAGAAGCTCCTCGCCTACCAGTACCTCCAGATGCTCCCCAAGATCGCCGAGGGCGACGCCAACAAGCTCTGGATCGTCCCCAGCGAAATCGGCGACGCCCTCAAGGGCCTGAGCGGCGCCATGGGCAACTTCGGCCCAATGGGCGGAGGTTCAGGCAACGGAGGCGCCACAGGGGGCCAGGGCACGGAACGCCGAGAGAAGCCGACGCTGGACTGAGAACGGGCGGAACCCCCGCGCCCTGTTTTTAGGGGCGCGGGGAACTGCGCGAGCAACCACCCACGACCAGCAGTCGCCGAACTACCGCAATCAGGCAGCCGGCTGGGCGAGCCAATCCGGCAGAGCAGCAAAGTCGTCCTGCCCCAGAGCCAACAACATCGCATCCGCCGGCGTCGGCTCAAACGGCTCCCGAAGCAACGGCATCCCCGCCTCCGCCGGCGTCCGATTCGCCTTCCGGTGATTGTCCTCCGCACACGAGGCGACCGTGTTCAGCCACGTGTCCTGCCCACCCTGCGACCGCGGCACCACATGATCCACGGTCGTCGCCCGACGACCGCAGTACGCGCACCTGTGCCGGTCCCGCACCAGAACACCCCGCCGCGACCACGGAGCTTGTCTTCGGAACGGCACCCGCACATACCGGCACAACCTGATCACCCGGGGCGCCGGTATATCGACAGCGGCTCCGCGCATACGCAGTTCGGGGTGGGCCTGCTCGACGACGGCCTTGTCCTGCAGCACCAGCACGACGGCTCGGTTCAACGTCACCGTCGACAGCGGCTCAAAGCTCGCGTTGAGTACCAACGTGTCCCGCATACCAGCCCACCTCCCGTGTCGCACCCGCCCACCGCGTGGCGGGCTGGGATCAACTCTGGCCGGGCACGCCGAGATGGACAACGCAATATCTGCTGCTCCCACGGGGGGTGACCCCCGCGCCCCCGGCAACAAAAATGCCCGCCCCTGATCACTTCCAAGACCAGGGACGGGCAAACGTTCAATGAACGTCAGGCTTCGGCGGGCACCTCGTACTCACCGATGAGCTGGGCGCGCGCCAGCACGTGGAACCGCAGATTGAAGCCCACGAAGGCCGGGCTGGCGTCAGAATCCGGCCCCAGCTTCTCCTGGTCCACGGCGTACACCGTGAACACATAACGGTGCGGCCCGTCCCCGGGAGGCGGCGCGGCCCCGCCGAAGTCCTTGGTGCCGTAGTCGTTGCGCGCATGTACGGCACCCTCGGGCAGCCCCTCGAACTTGCCGCTGCCCGCGCCCTCCGGCAGCTCGGTCACCGAGACCGGGATGTCGAAGAGGACCCAGTGCCAGAACCCGCTGCCCGTAGGGGCGTCCGGGTCGTAGCACGTGACGGCGAAGCTCTTGGTCTCGGGCGGGAAGCCCTCCCACCGCAGCTGCGGCGACGTGTTGCCGGCCGCGTAGACCTGAGCGTCCTTGAGCGTCGCACCTTCCTGGACGTGCTCGCTCGTGACCGTGAACGACGGCACGGGCGGATGGAAGTCATGGGGGAGCGGCCGCCGCTTGAGCTCGGTCACCTCGGTACCTCCTGATCGGTTCCTACTCAGTGGTCCCGAGCCTAGAACCAGTTGCGCTTGCTGCCGACCTCGGACAGCCACTGGTTGAGGTACGCCACCCAGTCGGTGCCCTGGAAGTCGTGCAGGCCCACCTGGAAGGACCGGAAGGTGTCACTGCCCTCGCTGAACAGCCCCGGCTTCTTGTCCATTTCCAGGATGACGTCCATCGCGTTCGCATCCGCGACGAAGCTCAACTCGACCTGGTTCAGCCCCCGGTACTGCTGCGGCGGCACGAATTCGATCTCCTGGTAGAACGGCAGCTTCTGACGCGTACCCCGGATGTGACCGCGCTCCATGTCGGCGCTCTTGAAGCGGAAGCCCAGCTGGATGAACGCGTCGAGCAGCGCCTTCTGCGCCGGCAGCGGGTGCACGTTGATCGGGTCCAGGTCACCGGAGTCGACCGCGCGCGCGATCGCCAGCTCCGTGGTCACGCCGATGTTCATCCCGCGCAGCGCCTGACCGTCGATCATGGTGATCGGGGTCTCCCACGGGATCTCCAGCCCGAACGGCACCGCGTGCACGGCGTTGGCCTGCAGCTGGAAGGCCCCGCCGAGCGGCTGCTTGGTGAACTCGATGTTCTGCTTGTACTCCTGGTCGTCGTGGCCCTCGACCTCGACCTTGGCCTGCAGCCCGACCGACACCCCCTGGATCTCCTGATCGACGGACCCACCCTGGATCCGCACCTCACCCTGGACGACACCGCCCGGAACGACGTTGACCTCGGTCAGAACCGTCTCGACCGAAGCCCCGCCGGCCCCCAGACTCGCGAGCAGCTTCTTGAACGCCATGTCTCTTCCCTCTCGCGTGGATCCCTTGATCCCTACAAACGCACTACGGCCGTGGCCGGTTCCGCGCCTTCACCCTGGCGCCTTCACCCTGGCAAGGGGAAGGCATTCTGACCACCCCGCCGCACCCACCGGCCTGCACTACCCTCGGACGGCATGATCGCGACCCCCGACCGTACGCCCCTCCCCAGAGCCTTCTTCGACCGGCCCGTACTGGAGGTCGCCCCCGACCTCCTCGGCCGCATCCTGGTGCGTACGACCCCGGACGGTCCGATCTCCCTCCGCCTCACAGAGGTCGAGGCGTACGACGGCCCGAACGACCCCGGCTCCCACGCCTATCGCGGCCGCACGCCCCGCAACGACGTGATGTTCGGTCCGCCCGGCCATGTGTACGTCTACTTCACCTACGGCATGTGGCACTGCATGAACCTGGTGTGCGGTCCCGACGGCGAGGCAAGCGCCGTCCTGCTCCGCGCCGGCGAGATCGTCGAGGGCGCCGAACTGGCCCGCAAACGTCGACTATCGGCCCGAAGCGACAAGGAACTGGCCAAAGGCCCGGCCCGCCTCGCCACCGCGCTCGACGTGGACCGAGCCCTCGACGGCACGGACGCGTGCGCCTCCGGCGAGACACCCCTGAGAATCCTCGCCGGCACCGCCGTCCCCTCTGACCAGGTACGGAATGGTCCACGGACCGGCGTGGCCGGCGACGGCGGCAACGGAGACGTCCATCCCTGGCGCTACTGGATCGCCGACGACCCGACCGTGAGCCCGTACCGGGCTCACGTCCCCAGGCGTCGCCGAAGTTGACGTGCCCGTGGAAGGTGCGTAACGTATTCCGAGCCGCTGAACCGGGTACGGCGAAAGCCAGCAGCCGGAGCGGCCAACCCACTACTTGCGACTCCCTCCAGTGAGGGCGAATTCGGTGTGTCCGCATGCCTGAATTCAGAACTCACGGACTCGATTATGAGCTTCCCAGGGAATCGGCTAACGTAGTGAATGTCGAAAGGCCCCGCCGACCGGGAATCAGTCCCAAAAGGATCTGATAGAGTCGGAAACGCAAGACCGAAGGGAAGCGCCCGGAGGAAAGCCGCGAGAGAGAGTTTCTCGGGTGAGTACGAAGGAAGCGTCCGTTCCTTGAGAACTCAACAGCGTGCCAAAAATCAACGCCAGATATGTTGATACCCCGTCTCTCTCAATTCGAGAGGGCGTGGTTCCTTTGAAGAAATACACAGCGAGGACGTTGTGAACGGTCGGGCTTATTCCGCTCGGCGGTTCCGCTCTCGTGGTGTCGACCCGGATGACCGGGAATACATTCACGGAGAGTTTGATCCTGGCTCAGGACGAACGCTGGCGGCGTGCTTAACACATGCAAGTCGAACGATGAACCACTTCGGTGGGGATTAGTGGCGAACGGGTGAGTAACACGTGGGCAATCTGCCCTTCACTCTGGGACAAGCCCTGGAAACGGGGTCTAATACCGGATAGCACTTCCACGGGCATCTGTGGGGGTTGAAAGCTCCGGCGGTGAAGGATGGGCCCGCGGCCTATCAGCTTGTTGGTGAGGTAATGGCTCACCAAGGCGACGACGGGTAGCCGGCCTGAGAGGGCGACCGGCCACACTGGGACTGAGACACGGCCCAGACTCCTACGGGAGGCAGCAGTGGGGAATATTGCACAATGGGCGCAAGCCTGATGCAGCGACGCCGCGTGAGGGATGACGGCCTTCGGGTTGTAAACCTCTTTCAGCAGGGAAGAAGCGCAAGTGACGGTACCTGCAGAAGAAGCGCCGGCTAACTACGTGCCAGCAGCCGCGGTAATACGTAGGGCGCAAGCGTTGTCCGGAATTATTGGGCGTAAAGAGCTCGTAGGCGGCTTGTCACGTCGGGTGTGAAAGCCCGGGGCTTAACCCCGGGTCTGCATTCGATACGGGCTAGCTAGAGTGTGGTAGGGGAGATCGGAATTCCTGGTGTAGCGGTGAAATGCGCAGATATCAGGAGGAACACCGGTGGCGAAGGCGGATCTCTGGGCCATTACTGACGCTGAGGAGCGAAAGCGTGGGGAGCGAACAGGATTAGATACCCTGGTAGTCCACGCCGTAAACGGTGGGAACTAGGTGTTGGCGACATTCCACGTCGTCGGTGCCGCAGCTAACGCATTAAGTTCCCCGCCTGGGGAGTACGGCCGCAAGGCTAAAACTCAAAGGAATTGACGGGGGCCCGCACAAGCAGCGGAGCATGTGGCTTAATTCGACGCAACGCGAAGAACCTTACCAAGGCTTGACATCGCCCGGAAAGCATCAGAGATGGTGCCCCCCTTGTGGCCGGGTGACAGGTGGTGCATGGCTGTCGTCAGCTCGTGTCGTGAGATGTTGGGTTAAGTCCCGCAACGAGCGCAACCCTTGTCCTGTGTTGCCAGCATGCCCTTCGGGGTGATGGGGACTCACAGGAGACCGCCGGGGTCAACTCGGAGGAAGGTGGGGACGACGTCAAGTCATCATGCCCCTTATGTCTTGGGCTGCACACGTGCTACAATGGCCGGTACAATGAGCTGCGATGCCGTGAGGTGGAGCGAATCTCAAAAAGCCGGTCTCAGTTCGGATTGGGGTCTGCAACTCGACCCCATGAAGTCGGAGTTGCTAGTAATCGCAGATCAGCAGTGCTGCGGTGAATACGTTCCCGGGCCTTGTACACACCGCCCGTCACGTCACGAAAGTCGGTAACACCCGAAGCCGGTGGCCCAACCCCTTGTGGGAGGGAGCTGTCGAAGGTGGGACTGGCGATTGGGACGAAGTCGTAACAAGGTAGCCGTACCGGAAGGTGCGGCTGGATCACCTCCTTTCTAAGGAGCATCTAGCTGCCGCAAGGCAGCCAGAGCCACTACGCAGGCACACGTCCTGCGGTGGTCAGCTCATGGGTGGAACGTTGATTATTCGGCACACTCAGTCATCTCGGGCTGCCAGTACTGCTCTTCGGAGCGTGGAAAGCTGATCACGAGTGGCGAGGGTGTCGGGCACGCTGTTGGGTGTCTGAGGGAATGAATTTTTCCTCGGGTGCCGGCCCCAGTGAACTCGCCGTGTGACGGTGGGGTGATGGGTGGCTGGTCGTTGTTTGAGAACTGCACAGTGGACGCGAGCATCTGTGGCCAAGTTTTTAAGGGCGCACGGTGGATGCCTTGGCACCAGGAACCGATGAAGGACGTGGGAGGCCACGATAGGCCCCGGGGAGTCGTCAACCAGGCTTTGATCCGGGGGTGTCCGAATGGGGAAACCCGGCAGTCGTCATGGGCTGTCACCCATACCTGAACACATAGGGTATGTGGAGGGAACGCGGGGAAGTGAAACATCTCAGTACCCGCAGGAAGAGAAAACAACCGTGATTCCGGGAGTAGTGGCGAGCGAAACCGGATGAGGCCAAACCGTATGCGTGTGAGACCCGGCAGGGGTTGCGTATACGGGGTTGTGGGATCTCTCTTTCACGGTCTGCCGGCCGTGAGACGAGTGAGAAACCGTTGATGTAGGCGAAGGACATGCGAAAGGTCCGGCGTAGAGGGTAAGACCCCCGTAGTCGAAACGTCAGCGGCTCGTTGGAGAGACGCCCAAGTAGCACGGGGCCCGAGAAATCCCGTGTGAATCTGGCGGGACCACCCGCTAAGCCTAAATATTCCCTGGTGACCGATAGCGGATAGTACCGTGAGGGAATGGTGAAAAGTACCGCGGGAGCGGAGTGAAATAGTACCTGAAACCGTGTGCCTACAAGCCGTGGGAGCGTCGCTGTGTGTGCTTGCACATACAGTCGTGACTGCGTGCCTTTTGAAGAATGAGCCTGCGAGTTTGCGGTGTGTTGCGAGGTTAACCCGTGTGGGGAAGCCGTAGCGAAAGCGAGTCCGAACAGGGCGGTGGAGTAGCGCGCTCAAGACCCGAAGCGGAGTGATCTAGCCATGGGCAGGTTGAAGCGGCTGTAAGAGGTCGTGGAGGACCGAACCCACCAGGGTTGAAAACCTGGGGGATGACCTGTGGTTAGGGGTGAAAGGCCAATCAAACTCCGTGATAGCTGGTTCTCCCCGAAATGCATTTAGGTGCAGCGTCGTGTGTTTCTTGCCGGAGGTAGAGCACTGGATAGGCGATGGGCCCTACCGGGTTACTGACCTTAGCCAAACTCCGAATGCCGGTAAGTGAGAGCGCGGCAGTGAGACTGTGGGGGATAAGCTCCATGGTCGAGAGGGAAACAGCCCAGAGCATCGACTAAGGCCCCTAAGCGTACGCTAAGTGGGAAAGGATGTGGAGTCGCACAGACAACCAGGAGGTTGGCTTAGAAGCAGCCACCCTTGAAAGAGTGCGTAATAGCTCACTGGTCTAGTGATTCCGCGCCGACAATGTAGCGGGGCTCAAGCGTACCGCCGAAGTCGTGTCATTCCAGCATGTACCCCCAACGGGGGCTGGGATGGGTAGGGGAGCGTCGTCTGCCGGGTGAAGCAGCCGCGGAAGCGAGTTGTGGACGGTTGACGAGTGAGAATGCAGGCATGAGTAGCGATTCACACGTGGGAAACGTGTGCGCCGATTGACTAAGGGTTCCTGGGTCAAGCTGATCTGCCCAGGGTAAGTCGGGACCTAAGGCGAGGCCGACAGGCGTAGTCGATGGATAACCGGTTGATATTCCGGTACCCGCTGTAAAGCGTCTAACACTGAACCGGGCGATGCTAAGTCCGTGAAGCCGCCCCGGAGCCTTCGGGCAAGGGGGAGTGGTGGAGCCGGCGAACCAGACCTGTAGTAGGTGAGTGATGGGGTGACGCAGGAAGGTAGTCCATCCCGGGCGGTGGTTGTCCCGGGGTAAGGGTGTAGGACGTCAGGTAGGTAAATCCGCCTGGCAGGAGTCTGAGACCTGATGCCGAGCCGATTGTGGTGAAGTGGATGATCCTATGCTGTCGAGAAAAGCCTCTAGCGAGTTTTATGGCGGCCCGTACCCTAAACCGACTCAGGTGGTCAGGTAGAGAATACCGAGGCGTTCGGGTGAACTATGGTTAAGGAACTCGGCAAAATGCCCCCGTAACTTCGGGAGAAGGGGGGCCATCACCGGTGATCCGATTTACTCGGTGAGCTGGGGGTGGCCGCAGAGACCAGCGAGAAGCGACTGTTTACTAAAAACACAGGTCCGTGCGAAGCCGTAAGGCGATGTATACGGACTGACGCCTGCCCGGTGCTGGAACGTTAAGGGGACCGGTTAGTCCGATTTCGGTCGGGCGAAGCTGAGAACTTAAGCGCCAGTAAACGGCGGTGGTAACTATAACCATCCTAAGGTAGCGAAATTCCTTGTCGGGTAAGTTCCGACCTGCACGAATGGCGTAACGACTTCTCGACTGTCTCAACCATAGGCCCGGTGAAATTGCACTACGAGTAAAGATGCTCGTTTCGCGCAGCAGGACGGAAAGACCCCGGGACCTTTACTACAGTTTGATATTGGTGTTCGGTTCGGCTTGTGTAGGATAGCTGGGAGACTGTGAGCTCTGGACGCCAGTTCAGGGGGAGTCGTCGTTGAAATACCAGTCTGGTCGTGCTGGATGTCTAACCTGGGTCCGTGATCCGGATCAGGGACAGTGTCTGATGGGTAGTTTAACTGGGGCGGTTGCCTCCTAAAGAGTAACGGAGGCGCCCAAAGGTTCCCTCAGCCTGGTTGGCAATCAGGTGTTGAGTGTAAGTGCACAAGGGAGCTTGACTGTGAGACCGACGGGTCGAGCAGGGACGAAAGTCGGGACTAGTGATCCGGCGGTGGCTTGTGGAAGCGCCGTCGCTCAACGGATAAAAGGTACCCCGGGGATAACAGGCTGATCTTCCCCAAGAGTCCATATCGACGGGATGGTTTGGCACCTCGATGTCGGCTCGTCGCATCCTGGGGCTGGAGTCGGTCCCAAGGGTTGGGCTGTTCGCCCATTAAAGCGGTACGCGAGCTGGGTTTAGAACGTCGTGAGACAGTTCGGTCCCTATCCGCTGCGCGCGCAGGAACATTGAGAAGGGCTGTCCCTAGTACGAGAGGACCGGGACGGACGAACCTCTGGTGTGCCAGTTGTTCTGCCAAGGGCATGGCTGGTTGGCTACGTTCGGGAGGGATAACCGCTGAAAGCATCTAAGCGGGAAGCCTGCTTCGAGATGAGTGTTCCCACCCCCATGAGGGGTTAAGGCTCCCAGGAGACGACTGGGTTGATAGGCCGGATCTGGAAGGCGGGTAACCGCTGGAGGTGACCGGTACTAATAGGCCGAGGGCTTGTCCTCAGTTGCTCGCGTCCACTGTGTCAGTTCTGAGACAACGAACAGTTGTCGGCTTTGAGCTTGAACATCTAACTGAAGAGTGTGCTTGTTCGCTCGAAACCAATAGGGTTTCGGTGGTCATAGCGTGAGGGAAACGCCCGGTTACATTCCGAACCCGGAAGCTAAGCCTTACAGCGCCGATGGTACTGCAGGGGGGACCCTGTGGGAGAGTAGGACACCGCCGAACAATCTTTGGAGGACCCCTGGTCCCAGCGTTCAGCTGGGGCCAGGGGTCCTTTTGTTTTTACTGGAGCGCGCCGGGTGTCCCGAGTTGCGCGAGAATGACTGCGGTACCGAAGACAGGAGTCACCCATGTCCACCAACTCTCCCGAAGATCGACCGGAGCGCGACCAGCGGCGACGGGACATTGGTGACCGTGGTGATCGCGGCGGGTACCGCGGGGGTCCGCGGCGCGGCAACGACCGCGCAGGTAGTGCCCGAGGTGGCAACGACCGTGCTGGGTACGGTCGCGGCAATGACCGCCGTGACGACCGCCGTGATGACCGTCGGGGCGACGACCGTGGCGATCGGAGTGGCTACGCCGGTCGTGACGACCGTTCCGGTGGTCCGCGTCGCGACGACCGCGGTGGGCGGCCTGGGGGCTTCCGCCGGGACGGGGACCGTCCTCCATTCCGTCGCGACGACCGTGGGGATCGGGCCGACCGCGGTGATCGGGGCGGAGACCGTCCCCCCTTCCGCCGTGACGACCGGGGTGACCGTGGTGGGGACCGCCCTCCGTTCCGCCGCGATGACCGTGGGGATCGCGGCGACCGCGGTGATCGGGGCGGAGACCGTCCCCCCTTCCGCCGTGACGACCGGGGTGACCGTGGTGGGGACCGCCCTCCGTTCCGCCGTGACGACCGGGGTGACCGTGGTGGGGACCGCCCTCCGTTCCGCCGCGATGACCGTGGGGATCGCGCCGACCGCGGTGACCGGGGCGGAGACCGTCCCCCCTTCCGTCGCGATGACCGCGGCGACAGGGGCGGGTTCCGGCGGGACGATCGTGGTGACCGTCCGGAGCGTGGTGGATTCCGCCGGGACGACAGCGGCGGGCGGCCCGGAGGCTTCCGTGGTCGGGACGACCGGCGTGATGAGCGCAGGGACGACCGTCGCGAGGGGGACCGTCCCGGGTTCCGGCGTGATGACAACCGTGGCTACGGCCGCAGGGACGACGACCGTGGTCATGGGCGTCGGGATGACGACCGCGGCCAGGGTCGTCGGGATGACGCCCGTGGTTATGCCCGTCGGGACGACGACCGCGGCCCCGCGCGCCGTGACGACGATCGCGGCTATGGCCGGCGCGACGACCGCAGGGACGATCGCCGAGGTGGCGACGACCGTGGGCCCCGTACTGGCTTCCGCCGGGATGACAGTCGGCGGGATGACAGTCGTGGAGACAGCCGAGGTGAGCGCGGTGGGTTCCGTGGGCGTGAGGGGCGCGACGGGCGGGACGACCGTAGCCGTGGGCCCCGGCGTGATGACCGCGGTGGGCGGCCCGGGGGATTCCGTGGCCGGGATGATCGGCGGGACGACCGCAGGGGCGATGACCGGCGTGGCGGTGGTCGTTTCCGCGATGAGCGTGACCGGGACCGGGAGCCCATCAGGCGGCTGCCGATTCCGGAGGACGTCACCGGCGAGGAGATCGACAAGGACGTACGGCAGGAGCTGCAGAGTCTGCCGAAGGGGCTTGCCGAGGACGTCGCCAAGAACCTGGTGATGGTCGCCCGGCTCATCGACGAGGACCCGGAGGGCGCGTACGGCTACTCCAAGGTGGCCCTGCGGCTGGCGTCGCGCGTTGCCGCCGTACGCGAGGCTGCTGGGTTCGCGGCGTACGCGAACCAGAAGTACAGCGAGGCGCTCGCCGAGTTCAGGGCCGCACGGCGGATGACCGGGAACGTGGATCTGTGGCCCGTCATGGCGGACTGCGAGCGGGG
The DNA here is from genome assembly GCF_036014015.1 of Streptomyces sp. NBC_00457. NCBI lineage: Bacteria > Bacillati > Actinomycetota > Actinomycetes > Kitasatosporales > Streptomycetaceae > Streptomyces > Streptomyces sp. NBC_00457. The sequence goes on from NZ_CP107905.1 coordinate 8,341,978, forward strand.
TCTCGGGCGGCCGGAGAAGGCGCTGGACATGGCCGGGGCGCCCGAGGTGAGCAAGCTCGACAAGGCAGGTCAGGTCGAGATGCGGCTTGTCGCGGCGGGTGCCCGGCGTGACATGGACCAGCTCGACGCGGCGATCGTGACGCTGCAGAGCCCGGAGTTGGCCGCCGGTTCCGTGCAGCCGTGGACCGCGCGGCTGCGGTACGCGTATGCCGACGCGCTGCTGGCCGCCGGCCGGGAGGCCGAGGCGCGGGAGTGGTTCGCGAAGGCGGCCGAGGCCGACAAGGACGGCAGCACGGACGCCTCCGACCGGCTTGCCGAGCTGGACGGTGTCGAGTTCGTCGACGCACTGGACGAGAACGAGAGCGACGAGACGACGCCGTCGCCATCCACTGAGGATGGCGAGGAGGACTAGTCGTAGGCAGGGGCGGGATCCTGAACCCAGGGTCCCGCCCCTTCGTCGTTCAGAGGTCCAACGCGCGTAGCACCAGGCCCGACGCCGGTTTCGGGCCGAACGACGTGGACTTGCGGGGCATCGTGACGCCCTGGCGGGCCAGGTCTCGTACGACCTCCTCGCGGACCGGGTGCATCAGGACGGCCGTACCGCCGTCGTGTTCCGCTTTGCTGACCGTGGCTGCCGTGTCGTGGATGTAGGCGATGTGGGCGGGGGAGTCCTCGGGAATGTGCCAGACGTGGTCGAGGAGTGTGGCGTGCAGGACGGTCGCGTCCAGGGTGCGCCAGGCCGCGGGGCGGTCCGTCGGGACGGTGCGGGCCAGGAGGTCCGGGTCCGGTTCGTCCACGAGGTGGAACGTGCCGTCGCCGGCCAGGAGGAAGGCGTTGCCGGCGCCGGCCGCGTCGGCGAGGGCGTCCAGGGCCTCGGGGAGGGGGACTTCCAGGTGGCGTACGCGGAACAGGTCGTCGAGGGGCTTGAGCGCTTCCGCGACCGGCAGGCCGTGCAGGAGGCGGTGGATGGCGCGGACTCGGAGCGGGTAACGGGCCGTGTCGACCAGGAGGACCAGGCCGTGGTCCCAGGCGCTGGGGGACGGGTGCTCCGCGCGTAGACGCCGGTACGTCGCCCAGCGGTGGTGGCCGTCGGCGATCAGGGCCTGGTGCCCGGCGAGGTCGGCCTGGATACGGGACTGCTCGGCGGGGTCGGTGATCGACCACAGGCGGTGGCTGAAGCCGTCCTCGGTGGTGGTGGAGAGGAGCGGGGGCTGCTCCGCCGTACGTTCGATGATGGCGGTGGTGTCGGTGGTCGAGCCGTTGCCGCGGTACGTCAGGAGCAGGGGCTCGAGGTTCGCGGACGTGGCGCGCATGAGGTCGGCGCGGTCGGCCACGATGTGCGGCATGACGTCCTCGTGCGGCAGGACCAAGCCTTCCGCGGGATCCGTCACGCGCAGGGCGCCGATCACGCCGCGTTGCAGCATGCCGTCGCCGTCGCGTTGTTCGTAGACGTACAGGCCGGGCCGCGGGTCGGCCGCCAGGATCCCTTCGGAGAGCCAGCGCCGCAGGGTCTTCGCCGCCTGGTCGTTGCGGGCGGCGGCGGTGGGTGCCTGGGGGAGGATCAGGCGGACGATGTTGTACGGGTCGGCCGACTCGAGATGGAGCACGCCGTCGGGGCGGACCACGACGTCGTACGGCGGTGAGGTCACGGCGGCCAGGCTGCCGACCCGGTCGGGGTCGTAGCGGAGCCCTCGGAACGGGGTGAGTTCGAGGCCCCGGTGCGCCGTTGCTTCCGAGTGGCCTGCTGAGTTCATCCCGGCATCGTACGTGTGTCGGTGGCATGCGCGATGATCGGGGGAAAGCCGTCGAACGAGGAGCGATGCGGAATGAGCCAGAGCGTCAGGACGAGGCCGGAGGGCAGTGGCCGGGCCCTGAGCGAGGCGTACGACACTGCGCTGCTCGACCTGGACGGAGTGGTGTACGCGGGTGGGAACGCGATCGCGTACGCCGTCGAATCGCTTGCCGCCGCTCGCTCGGGAGGCATGCACCTGGCGTATGTCACGAACAACGCCCTGCGCACCCCTGACGTCGTCTCCGCGCATCTGACCGCGCTGGGCATACCGACGGCGGCGTCCGACGTCATCACCTCGGCGCAGGCGGTCGCCCGGCTGATCGCCGATCAGGTGCCGCAGGGATCCCGTGTGCTGGTGATCGGTGGGGAGGGGCTGCGGGTCGCTTTGCGCGAGCGGGGGCTCGAGCCCGTGGAGTCGGCGGACGACGATCCGGCGGCGGTCGTGCAGGGGTACGGCGGGCCCGAACTGCCGTGGGGCCGCTTCGCGGAGGCGTGCTACGCCATCGCGCGCGGGGTGCCCTGGTTCGCGTCCAACACCGACCTGACGATTCCCAGTGCTCGTGGGATCGCGCCCGGAAACGGCGCGGCGGTGCAGGTCGTCCGGATCGCAACGGGTGCCGAGCCGCAGGTGGCCGGCAAGCCGCTGCCTCCGATGCACCGGGAGACGGTCCTGCGGACCGGGGCCGAGCGGCCGCTGGTGGTGGGGGACCGCCTGGACACGGACATCGAGGGCGCGTTCAACGGAGGCGTGGACTCGCTGCTGGTGCTGACCGGCGTGACCGACGGACCTCAGCTGCTCGCCGCGCCGCCGCAGCACCGGCCGACGTATGTCGACGCCGATCTGCGCGGCATGCTCACCGGGCAGCCGGAGGTCACGGCGGAGAGTGACGGGTTCCGGTGCGGTGGCTGGAGGGCGAAGGCCGGCGCCGAGAGGCTGGAACTCGACGGTGACGGCGAGGCGTTGGACGGTCTGCGGGCGCTGTGCGCGGCGGCCTGGACGTCGGCCGGGGAGGCAGTGTGCGAGCTGGACGGGGGGAAGGCGCTGGCGCGGTTGGGGTTGTGAGCGCTCGCGGTCACTCACCGGCAGGGGATCCGCGTTCGGCGACGGAGCGGAATCGTGGCCGAATGGGAGGGTAGGCTAACCTAACTGCGTGTTGGTAGAGAGTCCTCCCGAACAGCGCGCGGAGACCGCCCCCGCGCCCCCGAAACGCCGGGCGATACGTGCCTTCGGTCTGCTTGTCTCCGTGGCGATCCTGTTGCTCGTCGCGCTGGCGAGCATCGCGATCGGCGCGAAAGAGCTGTCCGTGGACCAGGTGTGGCACGGATTGTTCGAGGACTCGGGGACGTACGGCGATGTCGTCGTCGCGGAACGGCTCTCGCGGACCGTGCTGGGACTGCTCGCCGGTGCCGCGCTGGGCCTGGCGGGCGCCGTGCTCCAGGCGCTCACCCGCAATCCGCTGGCCGACCCGGGGCTGCTCGGAATCAACGCGGGCGCCTCGGCCGCGGTCGTCACCGCCATCACCTACTTCGGCGTCACCAGCCTGACCGGCTATGTGTGGTTCGCGTTCTTCGGCGCGGCCGCGGTCGGGGCGCTGGTCTGGTTCCTCGGCGGCAGCCGCGGTGCGACGCCGGTGCGGCTCGCGCTCGCCGGCACCGCGATCAGCGCCGCGCTCTACGGCTATCTCCAGGCCGTGATGATCATGGACGAGGCGGCGCTGGGCAAGATGCGCTTCTGGACGGTCGGTTCACTGAGTTCGGCGACCGACGACATCATCCTGAGGGTGCTGCCCTTCCTCGCCGTCGGCATGCTGCTCGCTTTCGCGCTCGCCCGGCCGCTCAACGCCATGGCCATGGGCGACGACACCGCCAAGTCCCTGGGCGCCAACCTCAACCGCACCCGGGCGCTGTCCATGCTCGCCGCCACCGTGCTGTGCGGAGCCGCGACCGCCGCCTGCGGGCCGATCGTCTTCGTCGGGCTGATGGTGCCGCACGTCGTACGGTCCTTCACCGGTCCCGATCTGCGCTGGATCCTGCCGTACGCGGCCGTCCTGTCGCCGGTGCTGCTGCTGGGCGCCGATGTGATCGGCAGGATCGTGGCCCGGCCCGCGGAGCTGCAGGTCGGCATCGTGACCGCGATCCTCGGCGGGCCGGTCTTCATCTTTCTGGTACGACGGCGGAGGACGGCCCAGCTGTGAAGACGACCGTAAAGCCGACTGTGAAGACGACCAACCGTGCCATCAGGACGCCGGGCGGACTCTCCGTCCGGCTGGACGTCCGTGCCTTCACTGTCGCAGCCCTGCTGCTGCTCGCCGCACTCGCCGCGAGCGTCCTGCTGATCGGCACCGGCGACTTCCCCATCTCGGTCGGCGATGTGCTCAAGACGTTGGTGGGCAACGGCGATGCGGGGCAGGAGTTCATCGTCAACGATCTGCGGCTGCCGCGGGTGCTGGTCGGGCTCCTGGTGGGTGGCTCGCTGGGGCTGGGCGGTGCGCTGTTCCAGGCCATCTCCCGCAATCCGCTGGGCAGTCCGGACATCCTCGGCCTCGGGCAGGGTGCGACGGCCGGAGCGCTGGTCGTGATCGTGCTGATGTCGGGCAGCGCGGCCCAGGTCACCCTCGGGGCGCTGGTGGGCGGACTGGTGACCGGTATGGCCATCTATCTGCTCGCCTGGAAGCGGGGTGTGCACGGGTATCGACTGGTGCTGGTCGGTATCGGTGTGTCCGCGATCGTGACGGCGGTCAACGGCTATCTGCTCACCAAGGCCGACCTGGTCGACGCGGCCCGTGCGGTCGTCTGGATGACAGGGTCCCTCAACGGCCGTGACTGGGAACAGGTCTGGCCGCTGCTCTGGCTGTGCGCCGTGCTCGTACCGCTGGTCCTCGCCAATGGGCGCGCGCTGCGGATGATGGAGATGGGCGACGACGTGTCGAACGCCCTCGGGGTGCGGGTCGAGCGCGTCCGGATGCTGCTGATGGTGGCCGCCGTACTGCTCACCGCGGCCGCGACCGCCGCCGCCGGGCCCGTCAGCTTCGTCGCGCTCACCGCCCCCCAGCTCGCCCGGCGCCTGACCCGCTCACCCGGGCCGAACCTGCTGCCGTCCCTGTGCATGGGCGCCGCCCTGCTGGTCATCGCCGACTGGGCCTCACAGCGGGCGTTCGGCGCCGACCAGCTGCCCGTGGGCGTGGTCACCGGAGTGGTCGGCGGCGTCTATCTGCTGTGGCTGCTGGTCACCGAGCGCAAGGCGGGGCGGATATGAGCGCCGCGAGGAGAACGGCGGACACGAGCGCCGCGAAGACGACGCGTGGCACCGCGCACGAGAACACCAAGAGGAGCACCGTGAACCGCCTGTCCGCCGAGGACGTCACCCTCGCCTACGACCAGCGCGTCATCGCCGAGCAGCTGTCGGTGGAGATACCCGACAACTCCTTCACGGTGATCGTCGGCCCGAACGCGTGCGGCAAGTCCACGCTGCTGCGGGCGCTGTCACGGATGCTGAAGCCCAGCCGGGGCCGGGTGCTGCTCGACGGCTCGGTCATCCAGTCGATGCCCGCGAAGAAGGTCGCGCGGACGCTGGGCCTGCTGCCGCAGTCGTCGATCGCGCCCGACGGGATCACGGTCGCCGACCTGGTGGGCCGCGGCCGGTACCCGCATCAGGGGATCCTGCGCCAGTGGTCGACCGACGACGAGCGGGTCGTACAGGAGTCGATGCGGCAGACCGGGGTCGCCGAGCTGGCCGATCGCTATGTCGATGAATTGTCCGGCGGTCAGCGGCAGCGCGTGTGGATCGCGATGGCGCTGGCGCAGCAGACGCCGTTGCTGCTGCTGGACGAGCCGACGACGTATCTCGACATCCAGCACCAGATCGACGTACTCGATCTCTGTGCGGAGCTGCATGAGGAGCAGGGGCGCACGCTGGTCGCCGTGCTCCACGACCTCAACCATGCCGCCCGGTACGCCACCCACCTCATCGCCCTGAAGGAAGGGGCGGTCATCGCCGAGGGCGCGCCCAACGACATCGTCACCGCCGACCTGGTCGAGGAGGTCTTCGGGCTGCGCTGCCAGGTCATCGACGACCCGGAGACGGGGACGCCGCTGGTGGTGCCGGCCGCGCGGAAGGCGCGGACCGGCGACACGAAGGTCGCCGCTACAAAAGCTTCCTGAGGACGAGCAGGTCGCGCAGGCTCGCGTGCAGCTTCACCCGGCCCGAGCCCCAGGCCTTCGCGAAGTTCAGCTCGCCGTCGACCAGTGCCACCAGGTCGTCGCCGGCCAGGCTGAATCTGACCTGGGCCTTCTCCCGGGGCGGGCCCTCGAACGTCTCTTCGACATCGATCCGGCCGCCCGTCATGCGTCCCGCGAACGTGACGTCCAGGTCGGTGATGTGGCAGCTCACCGAGCGTTCCAGGGCAGCGGCCGTGCGGGCGTCCCCCTCGGCGGCCTGCATGTTGTCCGAGAGCTTTTCGAGTGCGGCGCGGCACTCCTCGATCGTGGCCATCGAGATCGACGGTACCCCAGCGGTTCGGGGTAGCGTCTGGGCATGAGCGACTCACTGCCGGGGACCGAGGTCCCGGAGGAGGAGACGGCGGCGGTCGAGCCCGAGTACGACCCCGCCGCCCCCGCCCCGCTGAACGTGCCGCGCACCCCCACCGGCGACGCCGACGTCGACGCCCAGCTGGAGCGGCTCGGCGACGCCGACCACCTCGCCACGGACGGACACGTGGAGGTGTACGAGGATGTACACAGGGGGCTGCGTGACGCGCTCACCGCGCTCGACGCCCGCCCCGGGCCTCCGGCGCCCCCGACGTCGTACGGACATAGGAGCTGAACCGAACGTGGCAGGAGTCGCACGCCGCCGTCTCGATGCGGAGCTGGTCCACCGGAAGCTCGCGCGCTCGCGTGAGCATGCCAGCCAGCTGATCGCTGCCCGGCGGGTCACCGTCGGCAAGATCGTGGCGACCAAGCCGGCCACGCAGGTGGAGACGGCGGCGGCGATCGTGGTCCTGGCCGACGACAGCGACCCGGGCTATGTCTCCCGGGGCGGGCACAAGCTCGCCGGCGCGCTGCAGGTCTTCGTACCGCAGGGGCTCGTCGTCAAGGGGCGGCGGGCGCTGGACGCGGGGGCGTCCACGGGAGGCTTCACGGACGTACTGCTGCGGGCCGAGGCCGCGCACGTCGTCGCCGTGGACGTCGGATACGGGCAACTCGCGTGGACTCTCCGGAGCGATGAACGCGTCACCGTCAAGGACCGTACGAACGTACGCGAGTTGACGCTTGAGGCGATCGATGGGGAGCCCGTGGATCTTGTTGTGGGGGATCTGTCCTTCATCCCGCTCGGGCTGGTGCTGCCCGCCCTGGTGCGGTGCGTGCGGCCGGACGCCGATCTGGTGATGATGGTCAAGCCGCAGTTCGAGGTGGGGAAGGAGCGGCTGGGGAGCGGGGGCGTGGTGCGCAGTCCGGAGCTGAGGGCCGAGGCCGTACGGGGTGTCGCCCGGCGGGCCTGGGATCTCGGGCTCGGCGTGCAAGGCGTCACCGCCAGTCCGCTGCCCGGGCCCTCTGGGAATGTCGAGTACTTTCTGTGGCTGCGGGCCGGAGCAGCCGAACTGGACCCGGCCGACGTTGACCGTGCAGTGGCGGAGGGGCCGCGTTGACACAGAACCGAGCTCGTACTGTTTTTCTGCTCGCCCACACCGGCCGGCCTGCGGCGATCCGCAGCGCCGAGCTCGTGGTCAAGGGGTTGCTGCGCGAGGGTATCGGGGTGCGCGTGCTGGAGTACGAGGCGCGTGACCTGCCCTTGCCCGAAGAGGTGGAGCTGGTCAAGGAGGCGACTCCGCAGTGCCTCGACGGGTGTGAGCTGCTGATCGTGCTGGGCGGCGACGGGACGTTGCTGCGCGGCGCCGAGTTCGCGCGGGCGTCCGGGGTGCCGATGCTCGGCGTCAATCTCGGGCGGGTCGGGTTCCTCGCCGAGGCCGAGCGGGACGATCTCGACAAGGTTGTCGACCGGGTGGTGACGAAGGCGTACGAGGTCGAGGAGCGGATGACCGTCGATGTCGTCGTGCACAGCAACGGGGACATCGTGCATACGGACTGGGCGCTGAACGAGGCGGCGGTGCAGAAGGCCGGCGCCGAGAAGCTGCTTGAGGTCGTGCTGGAGATCGATGGGCGGCCGGTTACCGGGTTCGGGTGTGACGGGATTGTCTTGTCGACGCCGACCGGGTCTACCGCTTATGCGTTTTCTGCGGGTGGGCCTGTGGTGTGGCCTGAGGTCGAGGCGCTGTTGATGGTGCCGATCTCGGCGCATGCGTTGTTTGCGAAGCCGTTGGTTACTTCGCCGGATTCTGTGCTGGCCGTTGAGGTGTTGCCGCATATCCCGCCGGGGGTGCTGTGGTGTGACGGGCGGCGGACTGTCGAGTTGCCGGCGGGCGCGAGGGTTGAGGTGCGGCGGGGGGCTGTGCCGGTGCGGCTGGCTCGGTTGCATCATGCTTCGTTCACGGATCGGCTGGTGGCGAAGTTTGCGTTGCCCGTGTCCGGGTGGCGGGGTGCGCCTCACTAGCCATCTGTGGGGGGTGCATGAGGTGCGTCGGCGAGTGCGGGTGTTTCGTGGCTTGTCGCGCAGTTCCCCGCGCCCCTATCGGGGCGCTCCACTCCCGTGGGTGACAGGGTGCCTCGCACTCTTGCTGCTCTACCTCGTAAGGTCGTGTCCGTGTTGGAGGAGATGCGGATACGGTCGCTCGGAGTCATCGACGATGCGGTCGTCGAGTTGTCGCCGGGGTTCACCGCTGTCACCGGGGAGACCGGTGCCGGTAAGACCATGGTCGTCACCAGCCTCGGGCTGTTGCTCGGGGGGCGGGCCGATCCGGCGCTCGTGCGGATCGGGTCCGAGAAGGCGGTCGTGGAGGGGCGGATCGGCGTGCCCGAGGGTGCCTCCGCCGCCGTACGGGCCGAGGAGGCCGGGGCGGAGCTCGATGACGGGGCGCTGCTGATCAGCCGTACCGTTTCCGCCGAAGGGCGGTCGCGGGCGCATCTCGGTGGGCGGAGTGTGCCGGTCGGGGTGCTGGCGGAGCTGGCCGATGAGCTGGTGGCCGTGCATGGGCAGACCGATCAGCAGGGGCTGCTGAAGCTGTCCCGGCAGCGGCAGGCGCTCGACCGGTATGCGGGGGAGGCCGTCGCGGGGCCGCTCGCCAAGTACGGGGAGGCGTATCGGCGGCTGCGGGCCGTCTCCGCGGAGCTCGACGAGATCACCACGCGCGCGCGTGAGCGGGCTCAGGAAGCCGACATGCTGCGGTACGGGCTCGAGGAGATCGCGGGCGTCGAACCGCGTGCCGGTGAGGACGTCGAACTGGCGGAGGAGGCCGAGCGGCTGGGGCACGCGGAGGCGCTGGCGTCCGCCGCGACGGTCGGGCATGCCGCACTCGCCGGGAATCCGGAGGATCCGGAGGGGGTCGACGCGGCGACGCTCGTCGCGGGGGCGCAGCGGGCGTTGGAGGCGGTGCGGTCGCACGATCCGGCGCTGGCCGCGCTGGCGGACCGGATCGGGGAGATCGGGATTCTGCTGGGGGATGTGGCCGGGGAGCTGGCGGGGTACGCCGACGATCTGGATGCCGATCCGTTGCGGCTGGCCGCCGTGGAGGAGCGGCGGGCCGCTCTCAGTGCCCTGACCCGGAAGTACGGCGAGGATGTCGCGTCCGTGCTCGCCTGGGCCGAGCAGGGCGCCGCGCGGCTCACCGAGCTGGACGGCGACGACGAACGGCTCGACGAGCTGACCGCCGAGCGGGATGCGCTGCGGGCCGAACTGGGCGGGCTGGCACAGGTGTTGACGGATGCGCGGGCGGAGGCCGCCGAGCGGTTCGCCGCCGCGGTGACCGCCGAGCTGGCCTCGCTGGCCATGCCGCACGCGCGCGTGTCGTTCGACATCCGGCAGACCGAGGACCCCGAGGGCGTCGAGGTCGGCGGGCGTACGGTCGCGTACGGGCCGTCGGGTGCCGACGAGGTCGAGCTGCTGCTCGCCCCGCATCCCGGGGCGCCGCCCCGGCCCATCGCCAAGGGGGCGTCCGGTGGTGAGCTGTCGCGCGTGATGCTGGCCGTGGAGGTCGTGTTCGCGGGGACCGATCCGGTGCCGACGTATCTCTTCGACGAGGTCGACGCGGGTGTCGGCGGCAAGGCGGCTGTGGAGATCGGGCGGCGGCTGGCCCGGCTCGCCAAGACCGCGCAGGTCGTCGTCGTGACGCATCTGCCGCAGGTCGCCGCGTTCGCCGATCGGCAGCTGCTCGTCGAGAAGACCGACGACGGGTCCGTCACCCGGTCCGGGGTGAAGGTCCTCGAAGGGGAGGAGCGCATCCGGGAGTTGTCCCGCATGCTCGCCGGCCAGGAGGACTCGGAGACGGCCCGGGCCCATGCGGAGGAGCTGCTGGCGACGGCACGGGCGGACGTCTGAGCGGCCTTGGTGAAGTCCGATACTCCCCGCGTCCCGGGAAGGGCGAAGCCCTTCAGGGGCGCGGGGAACTGCGCGACCAGCCCCCACCGGCCCGCGGGTTCGCCACCGTGCTTCCAGCGGAGCGCTTGGCGCGGCCACTTAGGGTGTACGGGTGATCATCACCCGACTCGGTCTGTCCGCCCTCCTCACCCGCGCCACCACCGCCGCCCTCCGTGCCAAGGCCCCGGGCGAGCGCTGGCGCCGCACGAACTACGCGGGGCGGACCGTCGAGTTGTACGCCGGTCCGGCGGCGGCCGTGGCGGTCACGCTCGGCACCGCTCACGTCCGTCCGGCCGCCGCGCTCGCCGTGGCCGCCGCCGGGGCGTGCGGGGCGTACGACGATGTCGCCGGGGACCACCGGCGGGGTTTCCGCGCCCATCTGTCGGCGCTCAGGCAGGGTGAGGTCACCAGCGGCGCCGTGAAGTTGTTCGGGATCGGGGCCGCCGGTCTGGTCACGGGGGCGCTGCTCAAGGAGAAGCCGGTCGACAAGGTGCTCGCGGGAGTCGTGATCGCCGGCGCCGCGCACTTCGTCAATCTTGTGGACGTACGGCCCGGGAGGGCCGCGGCGGCGGTACTGCTCCTCGGGGTGCCGGGGTTGTTGCGCGAGGGAGCGGACGTGGCCGCCGTCGCCATGGGAGCCGCCGGTGCCGTGCTGCCCGACGATCTCGGTGAGCGGGCGATGCTCGGCGACACGGGAGCGCACGCGCTGGGCGCGGCTCTCGGTGTCGCCGTCGTCGCGAGCAACGGCCGGGCGGGGCTGGTGGCGCATGCTGCCGCAGTCGTGGCCGCGGCGGTGTGCGGAGAGCAGGTCAGTGAAGCGGCTCGCTCACTCGTGTGAGTGACCGTGGGGCCGTGGTGTGCGGTCGTGTCACCTCGGGGTTCACGGAACGCCCGTACGGCCTGGCATCCTTGGTGTTGTACGTCGTACGCGTAGGGATCCACGCGGTACACCCCCGCCGCTCGATCCTTCTGTACGTTTCTTCGTGACCGCCCGACGCCGAACCAGGAGCCCCCGGCCACGTGAGCCCCGTGAGCAGCCACTCAGCGACCGGCCAGTCGCCGCTGCGTACCGTGCAGGTGCTCGGCGGAGGCAACGCCGGCAGCAGCGCACATGTGCGTTCGCTGGCTTCGGGGCTCGTCGCTCGGGGCGTGCGGGTGACCGTGTGCGCCCCCGTGGCGGCCGACCGCGCCTATGACTTCACCGGCGCCGGAGCCGAGCACGTGCATGTGCCGCGCAGCAGCGACCCGACCTCCGTGGCCGCGCTGCGGGCATTGTGCGCGGACGCAGACCTCGTGCACGCGCACGGGCTGCACGCCTCCTTCCGCGCCGCTCTCGCGCTCAGCGGGCGGCGCACTCCGCTCGTCGTGACGTGGCACAACCGTGGGCATGCCGAAGGGGCTCGCGCTCATCTGCTGCGGGTGCTGGAACGGCGGGTCGTGAAGGCGGCGTCGGTCGTGCTCGGGGCGTCCTCGGATCTGGTGGAGCTGGCCCGCCGCGCCGGTGCGCGTGACGCCAGGCTCGCCGCCGTCGCCCTGCCCGGGGCGCGCACGCCGCTCGAGCAGGACGATCCCGACCGACTGCGCCCCAAGGTGCGGGCCGAACTCGGCGCGACCGGCCGCCCGTTGCTGATGGCCGTCGGCTCCCTCGACCGGCACCGGGGCTACGAAACGCTGCTGGACGCCACGCGCGCGTGGCGCCGCCTCGACCCCGTGCCGCTTGTCGTGATCGCCGGGGAGGGCCCGCTGCGGGCCGACCTCCAGCGGCGGATCGAGGACGAGGGACTGCCGGTCCGGCTCCTCGGGCTCCGCGACGACGTCAGCGAACTGCTCGCCGCCGCCGATCTGGCCCTGCTGCCCAGCCGTTGGGAATCCCGCTCCGTGCTCGCGCAGGAAGCCCTCCACGCGCGCGTGCCGCTCGTCGCCACAGCCGTCGGCGGCAACCCCGAACTCGTCGGCGACGCCGCCGAACTCGTGCCGTACGGCGACGCGGAAGCACTCGCCGACGCCGTAGTGCGCCTGCTGGCGGACCCCGAACGCCGGGAACTGCTGAAGGAGAAGGGCGCACAACAGGCCGCCAGCTGGCCCACGGAGGACGAGACGGTCGCCCAAGTCCTCAGCGTCTACGACGAGTTGACGCAGCCCAGGCCCATGATCTAGGGCACATGCCGACGGGCGCGCAGCGCCAGGCTCAACGCCAGTACCGTCTGCGGGTCGTCGAGGTCCGTGCCGAGCAACTCGCCGATTCGGGCGAGGCGGTTGTAGAGGGTCTGCCGGTTCAGATGCAGTTCGCGGGCCGTCTCCGCCTTGCGGCCCGCGTGGGCCAAGTACGTCTGCAGGGTGGGCAGCAGCGGGGGCTTGGACTTGCTGTCGTGGTCGCGGACCGGGCCGATCGCGCGGTCCACGAAGGCAGCCAGGTCCGGGTGGCCGCGCAGCCGCCACAGCAGCAGGTCGATGTCGAGGCGGCGGGCGTCGTACCAGGGGCGGTCCGTCAGGCCCTGCGCCGCCGTCGCCGTCTCGGCCGCGTGTCTGAGCCCCGCCGACGCCGCCGCCCAGCCGCCGGCCACACCGACGACCACGACGGGAGGCTGGGTGCCCGGCCGCCGCATCCCGGCCCGCTCCACACCCGCCCGCAGCGCCGCCGCGACCCGGTCCGCGACGGGTGCCCGCTCCGATTCGGAACGCAGCCCGAGCAGCACCAGGACACGGCCCTCCACCGGTCGTACGCCCAGCAGGACGGGCACGCCCACCGACGCCAGCTCCTCCGAGACCGCACGCGCCAGCACCGCCCAGCCACCGCCGGGCGAGAGCGCGTCGCCCAGCCGCATGACCACGGGCATCAGCGGACTGTCACCCGGCTTGAAGCCCAGCACGCGCGCCTGCGCGGGCGCGTCCTGAGCCGTGATACGGCCTTCCGCGAGGTCGGTGAGGAAGTCGCCCCGGCCACGCGCCGCCAGCTCCTCCTCCTGGCGGGCCTGCATCAGCACCACCGCCAGGATGCTCGCGGCCCGCTCGGCGGCGATGCGGTGCACCGGCGCCAGCGGGGCCCGCACCGGCAGCAGGGCGAGACGGGCGCGCACCGACCCCGCTCCCGGGCCGCCGCCCGGCACGTCCACGAGCACCGACCCGGCCGGCGGCGGGGCGTCCTTGTGCTGGCCGCGCAGCCCCTCCCACACCTGGAGCGGATCCGCGCCCTCGGGCCCGGCACCGGCGGCGTACAGCAACTGGCCGTCCGTCGTCTCCAGGAAGACCGGGTTGCCGCAGAAGTCGGCCAGGATCCCGAGCACCTGCGGCACCCCGCCACCGCCCAACAGGGCCTCCGTGCACCGCCGGTGCACCTCTTCAGCCCGCTGCAGCAGCGCGTAGTGGCCGTTGACGATCTCGGTGTGGATCTCCTCGGTGACCGTGACGAACGGCACCTCGCGGTGCAGCTGGACCAGGGGGAGCCCGGCGCTGCGGGCGGTCTCGACGAGGGCGGCGGGCAGGCGGGTGAAGCGCGGGCCCAGCTCCACCACCAGGGCCGCGATCCCGCGCTCGGCCAGCGTGCGGACGAACGCGCGCTGGTCGGCCGGGCGGGTGCCGAGCGCGTATCCCGTCGTCAGGAGCAGTTCGCCGCCCTTGAGCAGCGAGGCGATGTTCGGGACCTCGCCCGCGTGGACCCAGCGCACCGTCCGCTGCAGCCGGTCGGCGCCCGCGAGCACTTCGGGCAGTCCGCTGCGCAGCCCGGGCAGCTCCAGCGCCCGCTGAACGGTGATCCCGGCGCCCTGGCTCTCGAAACGGCTGTCCGTGCGGCTGTCCATGCTGCGGACGCTACCTGCGCGGACGCTCCGGCAACATCTCCGGGACGATCTTCGTGCGGTTGCGGGGAGCGCGGCGGGGTAAGCGCGCCGCCATGGACTTCAGCGTGGTCGCGGTTGCGCGAGAGGACGACAGTGCCGTCGAGGAGCCGCTCAGGGTGGCCGTGGTCGCCGACCGGCTCGGGTACGGCGAGGTGTGGGCCGGTGAGGGGCCGACGTGGGACGCGTTCGTGCTCGCCACGGCGATCGGGCGGGCCACCGAGCGGGTCGCGCTGACCGCCGGGCCCGTGGCGGTGTCCGTGCGCGACCCGTTCACGATCGCCCGGGGCGCCGCCTCCTGCGCCGCCGTCACCGGCCGGCCGGTCGGGGTGGCGCTGGGCACCTCCAGCAAGCGGGTCGTCGAGGGCGTGCACGGGCGCCCGCGCGTGAGGCCCGCCGCCGTACTCGAGGAGAGCGCGACCGCCGTACGAGAGCTGCTGCACGGCGCGTACGGCGAGCCGGTCGTGCCCGGCAGCGCTTTCCTGCGGCGCCAGCAGCCGCCCGGCGGACCGCTCACCGTCGCCGCGTTCGGCGACCGCGCGATCGCCACGGCCGCCGCGCACGCCGACCGTATGCTGCTCGACATCGTCTCCCCGGAGCAGGTCCGCACCCTGCGCGCCCGGATGACCGACGCCGCGGAGCGCGCGGGCCGTACATCGCCACCGACCCTGGCCGCCTGGCTGCCGGCCGCCGTCGATCCGGACCCCGACTCCCTCGCGCAGATCCTGCGGAGCATCGCCGGCTATCTGACCGTGCCGGGCTACAGCGACATGTTCGAGGCCGCCGGTTTCGGGGAGGCCGTCGAACTGGCCCGTACCGGTGCCGATCCCGGCACGCTGGTGCGGGCGCTGCCCGCTCAGGCTGCGGGCATGGTCGGCCTGGTGGGCGACATCGACGCCGTACGCGCGCGTGCCGAGGAGTACGCCGAGGCCGGCCTCGACGAGATCGCCCTCGTCCCGGCGACGGCGGGCGACCCGGGCGGGGAACGCACGCTGACGGCCCTCAGGCAGGCTTGATGTTGTGGTTGAAGCGGAAGACGTTGTCCGGGTCGTACTGCCGCTTCAGAGCCTCGAGCCGCCGATGGTTCTCGACGCCCAGACCCGCGATCACCCGCTCCGGGCCCTCGTCGCCGATGAAGTTCAGATAGACCGCGCCGGTGCTCCACGGCTCGGCGTCGGCGCGGACGTCGCGGACCCACTGGATGCACCGCTCGTCGTCCGCCGGGTCCTGCCACATGCCGTACGGGTGCACCGCCCATGGCGCGTCACGGTAGGGCACCGGATAGTCGTGCGGGCCGGCGGCGATGGCACCGCCTTGGGGGAGCAGCGCGTACTGGGTGCCGGTCGGTACGGGCAGGCCCTGGGCGCCGGTGCAGAAGACGGCGACGTAGTTGTCCGGTGCGCCGGTCAGATACTCCGCCGACCAGTAGTGCCGCATGCCGGGCGGATCGTCGATCATGCACTGCACGTCGGCGTACGGCATCGCGCCGACGATCTCCGCCTCGTGCTTCAGCGCCAGCAGGGGATCGGCGTACTTGCGCATGTCCTGCTCCCCACCGGCGTACGTCAGCAGCACACCGCACACCAACTCACCGACCAGAGACGGCGGTACGAAGTCCTCGGGCGGGCCGGTGAAGTACAGGGCGCCGCCGCTCAGCTCGTCCGGGCCGGACTCGATCACGTCGCGGAAGGTGCGGACGGCCGCGGGCGCGAACTCCGGCTCGTACAGGAGCATCGCGATGGCGAACTCGGGCAGTTCGTGCAGTTTCAGGGTGAGCGCGGTGGCGATGCCGAAGTTGCCGCCGCCGCCGTGCAGCCCCCAGAACAGCTCCGGGTTCTCGTCCGCGTTCGCGTGCACCCGGTTGCCGTCGGCGGTCACCAGCTCCACGCCGAGCAGATTGTCCACGGCGAGCCCGCAGCAGCGGTCCAGCCAGCCGGTGCCGCCGCCGAGGACGAAGCCGCCGACGCCGGTCGTGGAGGCCCTGCCACCCGTGGTCGCCAGGCCGTGCGGCTGGGTCGCGCGGTCCACCTGGCTCCAGGTGGCCCCGCCCTCGACCCGTACCGCCTCGGCTCCCGGATGGACGGTCACGTCGTGCATCCGGCGCAGGTCGACCACCAGACCGCCGTCGTTGACCGCCATGCCCGCCACGCTGTGCCCACCGCCACGCACGGCGATGGTCAGGTCCAGCTCCCGGCCGAACCGCACGGCCCGGACGACGTCGTCGACGTTCGCGCACTGCGCGATCACCGCGGGCCGCCGGTCGATCATGGCGTTGAAGACGGCACGCGCCTCGTCGTAACCGGGATCCCCGGGAGCGAACACCTCACCGATCAGATCCTCACGCAGCGCGGCGAGGGCCGCGCCCGCCTTCGAGAGGGAAGCCATGGCTGCCCCCTTCCGTGCCGGGGCAATCGCTTGCTCCTAGCCTAGGCGGGCGCGGTGCGGCAGTCCTGTTCAAGGGCTGTTCGGCAGATCAGGTCCTAGCCGCCGTACGCTCCGGACGCCGTCAGGCGCAGTGCCGTGTCGATCAGCGGCACGTGGCTGAAGGCCTGTGGGAAGTTGCCGACCTGGCGCTGCAGGCGCGGGTCCCACTCCTCGGCCAGCAGACCGAGGTCGTTGCGCAGGGACAGCAGCTTCTCGAAGAGCTTGCGGGCCTCGTCGACGCGGCCGATCATCGCCAGGTCGTCGGCCATCCAGAACGAGCAGGCGAGGAAGGCGCCCTCGTCGCCGGGGAGGCCGTCGACGCCCTCGTCCTCGCCCTGCGTCGGGTAGCGCAGGATGAAGCCGTCCTCGGTGGACAGCTCGCGCTGGATCGCCTCGATGGTGCCGATGACGCGCTTGTCGTCCGGCGGCAGGAAGCCCATCTGCGGGATCAGCAGCAGCGAGGCGTCCAGCTCCTTCGAGCCGTACGACTGCGTGAAGGTGTTGCGCTCCTTGTCGTAACCCTTCTCACACACATCCCGGTGGATGTCGTCGCGCAGCTCGCGCCAGCGCTCCAGCGGGCCGTCCGCGTCACCGGACTCGATCAGCTTGATCGTGCGGTCGACCGCGACCCACGCCATGACCTTGGAGTGCACGAAGTGGCGGCGCGGGCCGCGCACCTCCCAGATGCCCTCGTCCGGCTCGTCCCAGTGCCGCTCCAGATAGCGGATCAGCTTGAGCTGGAGCAGCGAGGCGTAGTCGTTGCGGGCCAGGCCCGTCATGTGCGCGAGGTGCAGGGCCTCGGTGACCTCGCCGTACACATCCAGCTGGAGCTGGTGCGCGGCGCCGTTGCCGACCCGGACCGGGGCGGAGTTCTCGTAGCCGGGCAGCCAGTCCAGCTCGGCCTCGCCCAGCTCGCGCTCGCCCGCGATGCCGTACATGATCTGCAGGTTCTCGGGGTCGCCGGCGACCGCGCGCAGCAGCCACTCGCGCCAGGCGCGGGCCTCGTCGCGGTAGCCGGTGCGCAGCAGCGAGGAGAGCGTGATCGCCGCGTCGCGGAGCCAGGTGTAGCGGTAGTCCCAGTTGCGGACGCCGCCGATCTCCTCCGGCAGGGAGGTGGTGGGGGCGGCGACGATGCCGCCGGTCGGGCCGTAGGTCAGCGCCTTGAGCGTGATCAGCGAGCGGATCACCGCCTCACGGTAGGGGCCGTGGTAGGTGCAGTGCTCGACCCAGTCGCGCCAGAAGTCCTCGGTCGCTTCCAGTGACTGCTCCGGCTCGGGCAGCGGCGGCGGCTCCTTGTGCGAGGGCTCCCAGGAGATGGTGAACGCGATCCGGTCGCCCGGTCCGACGGTGAAGTCCGAGTACGTCGTCAGCGACTTGCCGTAGGTCTCGGCGGATGTGTCGAACCACACGGAGTCGGGGCCCGCGACGGCCACCGTGCGGCCCTCGTGCCGGTGCACCCACGGGACGATCCGGCCGTAGGAGAACCGCATCCTCAGCGCCGAGCGCATCGGGACGCGGCCCGAGACGCCCTCCACGATCCGGATGAGCTGCGGGGCGCCGTCACGCGGCGGCATGAAGTCGATGACCCGGACCGTGCCGCGCGGGGTGTCCCACTCGGACTCCAGGATCAGCGAGTCCCCGCGGTAGGTGCGCCGGGCCGCGACGGGCGGCGCGGCGTCGGCCGCGTGCGCGGGGCCGAGCCGCCAGAAGCCGTGCTCCTCGGTGCCCATCAGACCGGCGAAGATGGCGTGCGAGTCGAAGCGGGGCAGGCACAGCCAGTCCACCGTGCCGTCCCGGCAGACCAGGGCAGCGGTCTGCATGTCTCCGATGAGTGCGTAGTCTTCGATGCGCCCGGCCACGTGCAACTCCAGTCGAACGGCCACGTCACCCCACAAGGGGGCTGTCGCTAGTGCGGTCAAGGGGTCTTTGTCATACGTCGTTGAGCGATGAAGCAAATCAGTCGCTCATGCCATGAGGCAAAACAACAGTCGTTGCTCAACGAACTGACGAGCTCTCGTTGTTCCGGTGGGTACGGGCTGGGGTGGTGCCGTTTTGCCGGCCGGGCTCGGCAGCGAGTGTCCGAGCAGGATACGACGCACGTAGATGATCTGCGTGCCGCTCCGGGCAACGTGGGTGCGCCGAACGGGTGAGCAACGGGTGAGAAAGAAGTGAGCGGTACGTGTCCGTGCCGACCTGTGTGCGGAGCGTGGCCGGAAGTCACCGCCCCCTGGCGCTGATACCCTGGTAGCCCGTGGACCGGTGGGAGAAAAACCCCGGAACGCCACCCAGACCGCGACCACGGGAGCCCCCTCTTGGCCATGCCGCCCGCTGTTTTTCGAAGTAACACAGCCACGACGACCAAGCACATCTTCGTCACCGGGGGTGTCGCCTCCTCTCTCGGCAAGGGCCTGACGGCCTCCAGCCTCGGCATGCTGCTCAAGGCCAGGGGCCTGCGCGTCGTGATGCAGAAGCTCGACCCGTATCTGAACGTCGACCCGGGCACGATGAACCCGTTCCAGCACGGTGAGGTGTTCGTCACCAACGACGGCGCCGAGACGGACCTGGACATCGGACATTACGAGCGCTTCCTCGACCGCGACTTGGACGGCTCCGCCAATGTCACTACAGGGCAGATCTACTCGACGGTGATCGCCAAGGAACGGCGCGGTGAGTACCTGGGCGACACCGTGCAGGTCATCCCTCACATCACCAACGAGATCAAGCACCGTATCCGCCGTATGGCCACCGACGAGGTCGACGTCGTGATCACCGAGGTCGGCGGCACCGTCGGCGACATCGAGTCGCTGCCGTTCCTGGAGACCGTCCGCCAGGTCCGGCACGAGGTCGGCCGCGACAACGTCTTTGTGGTGCATATCTCGCTCCTGCCGTACATCGGCCCCTCGGGAGAGCTGAAGACGAAGCCGACCCAGCACTCGGTTGCGGCGCTCAGGAACATCGGTATCCAGCCGGACGCGATCGTGCTGCGCTGCGACCGCGAGGTGCCCACCGCGATCAAGCGCAAGATCTCGCTGATGTGCGACGTCGACGAGTCGGCCGTGGTCGCCTGCCCCGACGCCAAGTCCATCTACGACATCCCCAAGACCGTGCACGGCGAGGGCCTGGACGCCTATGTCGTCCGCAAGCTGGACCTGCCCTTCCGCGATGTGGACTGGACGACCTGGGACGACCTGCTCGACCGCGTCCACAACCCCGACCACGAGATCACCCTCGCCCTGGTCGGCAAGTACATCGACCTGCCCGACGCCTATCTCTCGGTCACCGAGGCGCTGCGCGCGGGCGGCTTCGCCAACAAGGCCCGCGTGAAGATCAAGTGGGTCACCTCGGACGACTGCAAGACCCCGGCCGGCGCCAAGGCGCAGCTCGCCGATGTCGACGGCATCTGCATCCCGGGCGGCTTCGGCGACCGCGGTGTGCTCGGCAAGGTCGGCGCGATCAAGTACGCCCGCGAGCACAAGATCCCGCTGCTCGGACTCTGCCTGGGTCTGCAGTGCATCGTGATCGAGGCCGCGCGCCACCTGCTCGACATCTCGGACGCCAACTCCACCGAGTTCGACTCGGCCACCGGCCACCCGGTCATCTCGACCATGGCCGAGCAGCTCGACATCGTCGCGGGCGAGGGCGACATGGGCGGCACGATGCGGCTGGGCATGTACCCGGCCAAGCTCGCCGAGGGCTCCCTCGTGCGTGAGGTGTACGACGGCAAGGAGTACGTCGAGGAGCGGCACCGTCACCGGTACGAGGTGAACAACGCCTACCGCGCGGAGCTGGAGAAGAAGGCCGGCATCGTCTTCTCGGGCACCTCGCCGGACGGCAAGCTCGTCGAGTACGTCGAGTATCCGCGTGACGTCCACCCCTATCTGGTCGCGACCCAGGCGCACCCCGAGCTGCGCTCGCGTCCGACGCGTCCGCATCCGCTGTTCGCCGGGCTGGTGAAGGCGTCTGTCGAGCGCCAGCGGGCCGAGGGCGCGCGGAAGAATTCCAAGTAACACACCAGTTGTTACGGTTGCCGGGGTGCGTACCTTCAAGGTCGCGCCCCGGTTTTTTCTTGGCACATCCGGAAGGACACGGCATGACCATCAAGGACACTCCCGAGGAGTGGGAGATCCGGGCGACGGAGACCCCCTTCGTGGGCAACAAGACCTCCGTCCGCACCGACGAGGTGGTCATGCCCGACGGCTCGGTCGTCCGCCGTGACTACCAGGTCCACCCCGGCTCCGTGGCCGTCCTCGCCCTCGACGACGACGGCCGTGTCCTGCTCATCAAGCAGTACCGCCACCCCGTACGGCAGAAGCTGTGGGAGATCCCGGCCGGTCTGCTCGACATCCCCGGCGAGAACCCGCTGCACGCCGCCCAGCGCGAGCTGTACGAGGAGGCGCACGTCAAGGCCGAGGACTGGCGGGTGCTGACCGACGTCTACACCACCCCCGGCGGCTGCGACGAGGCCGTACGGATCTTCCTCGCCCGCCATCTGTCGGAGGCCGAGGGGGAGCGCTTCGAGGTCGAGCACGAGGAGACCGAGCTGGAGTACGCGCGCGTGCCCGTCGACGAGCTCGTCCGGGGCGTGCTCGCGGGCGAGCTGCACAACAACTGCCTGGTCGTGGGCGTCCTTTCCCTGGTCGCCGCCCAGCAGGGTGACGGACTCGACGCACTGCGCCCCGCGGACGCGTCCTGGCCGGCACGTCCCTTCGAGGCCTGAACACGGTTGGCCCACACCCGGTGTGACCATCGGCTGATCCGATCGGGTGACGTGTCCGCCGCGCTCGTCACAGAACGTTGCAGAGCGTGAACTAGGCTCTGAAAATGCCCGAGCCGGAGTCCCGGCGGGTTGGCACGTGTGGTGGGACGGGAGTGTGGCCCGTGACGGATCAGGCGGTGGACACCGGTGGCGTGCGAATGTCCGCACACACGGCTGCGGAGTCTCGATTCCTGGGTCGCACACGGGAGTTGAAGGAGCTGCGCGCCGACATCGAGCGCGCGGGACTCGACACCCTCTCCGGCCGCAAGGCCCCCCGCGCGCGCGTGCTGCTCATCGCGGGCAGGCCCGGCTCGGGACGCACCGCGCTCGCCGAGGAACTGGTACGGCAGGTAGCGGACCGTTACCGGGACGGAGTGCTGCGAGCGCGCCTGAGCGAGCCCGACGGCAGCCCCGTCCCCGTCGAGCGCACCGCCCGCGAACTGCTCACCGCCCTGGAACTGCCGACTCCGCCCGGCGCCCGTGACGACGACCTGACCGAGGTGCTGCGCACCGCCCTCGCCGCCCGGCGTGTCCTGCTCCTGCTCGACGACGCCGCCACCGCGGAACAGGTCGACGCGCTGCTGCCGGACACCGCGGAATGCCTGGTCGTCGCCGTGTCCGGCGGCCCGCTGACCGGCATCGCGGACGTCCGCCCGTGCACCCTGGGCGGCCTCGACACCAAGTCGGCCGTGGAACTGCTGTCCCGGCACACCGGCTCGGTCCGCATCACCGTCGACCCGCGGGCCGCCGAAGGGCTCGTCGAGGAGTGCCAGGCCCAGCCCGCCGCGCTGATGCTGGCCGGCGGCTGGCTCGCCGCCCGCCCGAAGGCGGCCGTCGCCGACTTCGCCAAGCAGCTGCATGCGGAGGGTGACGACGGCACGCCGCTCAGCCGGGTCTTCCGGCTCGCCTACGCGTCCCTGCCGAGCACCGCCGCCCGGATACTGCGGCTGCTCTCCCTCGCCCCGGCCGGCCTGGTCGACCCGCACACCGCCTCCGCGCTCGCCGGCTGCTCGGTGGACGGCGCTCACACCGCCCTGGACGACCTGGTCTCCCTCGGCCTGCTGCGGAGCGTGCCCGCGCCGCTGCCGCAGTACCAGGTCCCCGGCTGTCTGCACCCCCTGCTCAAGGCGCTGACCGAGACCCAGGACCGCCCCGCCGAGCTCCAGCTCGCGCGCGCCCGCATGCTGGAGCGCACCGTACGGCTGCTGCAGTCGTGCCGGGCGGTCACCGAGACCGACAGCCCGCTCGCCCGCGAGAAGCTCGTCGGCATGCCGCGCTCCCTGCGCTTCCCCAGCCCGCGCGCGGCCGCCGACTGGCTGACCGTCCGCAGGCCCGCCCTGCTCGCGTCGGCGCGGCTCGCGGTCGCCGACGGGGAGCTGGACACGCTGGCGCGGCGCCTGATGGCCCAGCTGGTGCGGGCGATGGCGGCGCATTTCGGCACCCGGGCCGCCGCATCCGACCTGTACGACATCCACCGCCTGGTCCTCGATGTCGCCGAGCGCCGCAAGCTGCCCCGCGAGAAGGCCGCCGCGCTGCTGAACCTCGGTGATCTGGACGCACAGACCGGCCGCACGGCCGAGGCGCTGGTCCGCTATCGCGCGGCTCTGGACGCCGGACGCGAAGCGAACGATCCGTATGCGACCGGGCGCGCGATGGAATCCGTAGGCGGCGCGCACCAGGAGCTGGGGGACTACGACCGGGCCGCCGACTGGTTCGGCCGGGCCCTCGCCGAGCGGCTGGCGCGCGACGAGCGCGAGGACGTCGCCCGGCTGTACGGCCGTATCGCCGCGGCCCACACCTATGCGGGCCGCTACGGCGAGGCGCAGCGCTGCTGGCGGGCCGCGGTCGCCGGTTACCGCAAGAACGGCGATGTGGCCGCCCAGGCAAGGGCGTTGAGCGAGCTGGCACGGGTCCAGGAGTACGCGGGACGGCCCGAGGAGTCGCTGCGCACCTGCCACGAGGCGATCGAGTGGGCCCGCCGCGCCGAGGACGTACGGCTGCAGGCCGCGCTGCAGCTCAGGCTCGCCGACACGCTGGACCGGCTCGGCGACTCCACCGCCGCCCGACTGCATCGCGGGGCGGCCGAGCGCATGCTGGGTGAGGAGCTCCCGGAGAGTGATCCAGAGCCGGAACAAGGCCCTAACGCCTGCGAAATCCGCAGTACATCCGACGAAGATTGAAGCAATGAAAGGCTAGACAGCGGGAACGCCTTCATTAGACTGGCTCTGCCGCGCCTTCTCCTGCGGTGTCTCCCGGTGTGCCCACGCACGTCCGGGTAAGTCTTGTAATGCACCCTCTGAGCCAAGGACCGTGATCGACGTGAAGGTCGGCATCCCCCGCGAGGTCAAGAACAACGAGTTCCGGGTGGCCATCACCCCCGCCGGCGTGCACGAGCTGGTGCGCCACGGCCACCAGGTCGTCATCGAGCACGACGCCGGTGTCGGCTCCTCGATCCCGGACACCGAGTACGTGGCCGCCGGCGCTCAGATCCTGGACACCGCCGACGAGGTGTGGGCCACCGCCGACCTGCTGCTGAAGGTCAAGGAGCCCATCGCCGAGGAGTACCACCGCCTCCGCAAGGACCAGACGCTCTTCACCTACCTGCACCTGGCCGCGTCCAAGGAGTGCACCGACGCGCTGCTGGAGTCCGGGACGACCGCGATCGCCTACGAGACCGTCGAGCTGCCCACCCGTGCCCTCCCGCTGCTCGCCCCCATGTCCGAGGTCGCGGGCCGGCTCGCCCCGCAGGTCGGCGCCTACCACCTGATGCGCGCCAACGGCGGCCGCGGTGTGCTGCCCGGCGGTGTCCCCGGCGTGCTGGCCGGCCGGGCCGTGGTCATCGGCGGTGGCGTCTCCGGCTGGAACGCCGCGCAGATCGCCATCGGCATGGGCTTCCACGTGACCCTGCTCGACAAGGACATCAACAAGCTCAAGGAAGCCGACAAGATCTTCGGCACGAAGATCCAGACCGTCGTCTCCAACGCCTTCGAACTCGAGAAGGCGTGCCTCGAGGCCGACCTCGTCATCGGTGCCGTGCTCATCCCGGGCGCCAAGGCGCCGAAGCTCGTCACCAACGAGCTCGTTTCGCGGATGAAGCCGGGAAGTGTCCTTGTCGATATCGCGATCGATCAGGGCGGCTGCTTCGAGGACTCGCGTCCCACCACCCACGCCGAGCCGACCTTCCCGGTCCACGGCTCGGTCTTCTACTGCGTCGCCAACATGCCCGGCGCGGTGCCCAACACCTCCACCTACGCGCTCACCAACGCGACGCTGCCGTACATCGTGGAGCTCGCCGATCGAGGCTGGGTCGAGGCGCTGCGCCGTGACCCCGCGCTCGCCAAGGGCCTCAACACCCATGACGGCAAAGTGGTTTACCGCGAGGTCGCAGAGGCGCACGGGGTGGAGCACGTGGAGCTGGAGTCGCTGCTCGGCTGAGCCGCGCCGGACCGGCCCGTGCGGCTAAGTCACCTTTTCGTAAAGGCGATACGTCAACACAGGTCGTCAACGCCGCGCACCCGGCCGGACCTTGCCCGACAAGGTCCGGCCGGGTGTGTGTATGGTCACTTTGCGGCTCTCGGTCAACTCGCCTCGAACGTAACCCTTGAACCGATTCGTACACCGGTGAAACCTGCCGTGCGACGGCCGTACGCCCTTGACAGAGGGATGTTTCATTGCCGACACATCCTGCCGGGTCCGGCGGATTGTGTTGCTGCGGACGCCCGACACGCCATAGAGTCGCCAACCGTCGGCATGGTGCCACGCTGACCTGTCTAGAAGTTTCCTGGTCACCAAGGAGGTAAGACGACTTGTGAATGAGTCGACATTTTCTCCCGGGGGTGGTCAACCAGGAATGCCTGCACGGGCCGAGCGCCCCGCGGGGTTCGAGGCTGTCGGCTCCGTAGCGGTGCGCACCTTCGCAGCCCAACAGAGTCACCTGAAGTCAGGTGTGACTCAGCCAGCACACCAGAGCATGGATGGCCATCACGTGAACGCCATGGCCGGCGACGGAAGTGGCGCGCCCCACAACCACTTCGCCGACTACGACGAACTGCCCGACGGGCACTTCTACGATCCCGACGCGGAGTACGAGCCCGACCCCGAGTACGCGGCCACGCTCGCGCCCGACGCTGCCCGCCAGCGCCGTGAGCGCATCGGCCCGACCGGACGGCCGCTGCCGTACTTCCCGATCCCGGGTCCGCTGACCGACCACGGTCCCGCGAAGATCATCGCGATGTGCAACCAGAAGGGCGGCGTCGGCAAGACGACGTCGACCATCAACCTGGGTGCCGCGCTCGCGGAGTACGGACGCCGAGTCCTGCTCGTGGACTTCGACCCGCAGGGCGCGCTGTCGGTCGGTCTCGGCGTCAATCCGATGGAGCTCGACCTCACCGTCTACAACCTGCTCATGGAGCGGGGCATGGCGGCCGACGAGGTGCTCCTGAAGACCGCGGTCCCCAACATGGACCTGCTCCCGAGCAACATCGACCTGTCGGCCGCCGAGGTACAGCTGGTGTCCGAGGTCGCGCGCGAGTCCACGCTGCAGCGGGCGCTCAAGCCGCTGATGGCCGACTACGACTACATCGTGATCGACTGTCAGCCCTCGCTCGGCCTGCTCACCGTGAACGCCCTGACGGCGGCTCACAAGGTGATCGTGCCGCTCGAGTGCGAGTTCTTCGCCCTGAGAGGCGTGGCGCTGCTGACGGAGACGATCGAGAAGGTCCAGGAGCGGCTCAACCCGGAGCTGGAGCTCGACGGGATCCTCGCCACGATGTACGACTCGCGCACCGTGCACAGCCGTGAGGTGCTCGCGCGTGTCGTCGAGGCGTTCGACGATCACGTCTACCACACGGTCATCGGCCGCACTGTCCGCTTCCCGGAGACCACGGTCGCCGGTGAGCCGATCACCACCTACGCGTCCAACTCCGTCGGTGCCGCCGCCTATCGCCAGCTCGCCAGGGAGGTGCTCGCCCGGTGTCACGCCGAGTGAGTCTGCCGGGGGCCGACGAACTGTTCCGTACGACAGGGGGGATGGCGCTTCAGTCGTCCTCTCCCCGGCGCCAGGCCAACGGTGAGGCCCGGGTGCCGGCTCCGGCGGGGGAGAGCGACGCCGCCGCCGCGGAGGACGCGCCCCAGTCGGTGCCCGCGCAGGGCGGTGACGGCGACGGGGCCGAGCATGCCGCGGCCGACGCGGAGTCGGTCGACGCCGGCGAGTCCCGTATCCGGTCCGCCGCCGCGGAGCGCTCCGCGCGACGTCAGGGGGCGCAGGAAGGTTCTGGCGCTGGTGCGGCGGCCGCGTCCGCTCAGCCCCGCAAGCGCGGGGGCCGTGCCGCCGCGCGTCGGCCCAGCGGGCGGGAGCGGCACGACGAGAAGATCACCGTGTATGTGTCCGCCGAGGAACTCATGGACCTGGAGCACGCACGGCTGGTGCTCCGCGGTGAGCACGGTCTTGCGGTCGACCGCGGGCGCATCGTGCGTGAGGCGGTGGCCGTGGTGCTGGCCGACCTGGAGTCCCGTGGGGACGCGAGCATCCTCGTACGCCGGCTCCGTGGGCGGTAGCGGTAGCCTGCGGGGGCTATGACCTCGAACGACCTTCCCGCCCCCGCGTCCGGCTCCGCCGGGCGTCGGCGTGCGCTGGGGAGGGGACCGGGTGGTCCGCGGGCCGAGCCGGTTTCCGAGGCGGAGCCGGTGGGCGGGGAGCCGGAACCTGAGGCTCCTGAGGTGGTCGTCCCGGAGCCGGAACCTGTAGTTCCTGAGGTGGTCGTCCCGGCGCCGGAACCTGTGGTTCCCGAGGTCGTCGAGTCGGTCCCGCAGGACGGTGGTGAGTCCGACGGTGTCTTCAAGGTTCGGCTGTCCAACTTCGAGGGGCCGTTCGACCTGCTCCTCCAGCTGATCTCGAAGCACAAGCTCGACGTCACCGAAGTGGCCCTGTCCAAGGTCACCGACGAGTTCATGGCGCACATCAGGGCGATGGGCCCGGACTGGGATCTCGACCAGACGACCGAGTTCCTGGTCGTCGCGGCCACGCTGCTCGATCTGAAGGCGGCGCGTCTGCTGCCGTCGGCGGAGGTCGAGGACGAGGCCGACCTCGCGCTTCTGGAGGCGCGTGACCTGCTCTTCGCGCGGCTGCTGCAGTACCGCGCGTACAAGCAGATCGCCGACATCTTCAGCCGCCGGCTGGACGAGGAGGCACGCCGCTATCCCCGTACGGTCGGACTGGAGCCCCACCACGCCGAGCTGCTGCCCGAGGTCGTCATCAGCATCGGGGCGGAAGGGTTCGCCAAGCTCGCCATCAAGGCGATGCAGCCCAAGCCCAAGCCGCAGGTGTACGTCGACCACATCCACGCACCGCTGGTCAGCGTGCAGGAGCAGGCCGGGATCGTGGTCGCGCGCCTGAAGGAACTCGGTGAGGCCAGCTTCCGCTCGCTGATCGAGGACACCGAGGACACGCTGACGGTCGTAGCCCGCTTCCTGGCGCTGCTGGAGCTGTACCGGGAGAAGGCCGTGGCGCTGGAGCAGGAGACCGCCCTCGGGGAGCTGATGGTGCGCTGGACCGGCGAGGGGGACGCGGAGCCGATGGTGACCGACGAGTTCGACCGGCCGCCCGAGCCGCCCAAGGACGAGGAGAAGAAGGCGTGAGCGAGGACACCACCGAGCTGCCGGCCGGGCTGCGTGCCGTCGCCGATCTGGAGCTGAAGCCCGCCCTGGAGGCCGTCCTCATGGTCGTCGACGAACCCGCGACCGTGGAGCACCTCGCGAAGATACTGGAGCGGCCCAAGCGGCAGATCACCAAGGCGCTGCGGGAGCTGGCCGACGACTACACCGTGCAGGGGCGCGGCTTCGAGCTGCGGCTCGTCGCGGGCGGCTGGCGTTTCTACACCCGCCCCGAGTTCGCGCCCGCCGTGGAGCGGCTCGCCCTGGAGGGGCAGACAGCCCGGCTCACGCAGGCGGCGCTGGAGACGCTCGCGGTCGTGGCGTACCGGCAGCCGGTCAGCCGCAGCCGGGTCTCGGCGGTGCGCGGAGTGAACTGTGACGGGGTCATGCGGACCCTCCTCCAACGGGGCCTCGTCCAGGAGGCGGGCACGGAACCCGAAACAGGTGCGATCCTGTACACGACGACGAACTACTTTCTGGAGCGGATGGGCCTACGCGGTCTGGACGAGCTCCCGGAGCTCGCGCCCTTCCTCCCGGAGGCGGAGGCGATCGAGGCCGAGACCCAGGAAGGGGTGCCGTCGTTCGACCCGGACGCACCCGATGCGCCCGGTGCAGACGACGCAGACGACTAGACGGAACTTTGATGCGAAGCAGCGGCAGCGGCAAGAGTGGCGGGACCGGCGGGCGGGGTAACAACCGCGGTGCCGGCAACAACAGGGACCAGAAGCAGGGGCAGGGCCAGGGTCAGGGCCGTCCCAGCAAGCCCCGCCCCGAGGAGCGCCGTTACGACGTGGGCCCCGGCGGGAGCCATGAGGGCCCGAAGTCCGGGCGCGGCAGCTCCGCGCGCGGGGGCGCCAAGGGCGGGCCCAAGCAGGGCCAGGGCCAGGGCTCCGGGCGGGGGCGCTGGGCTCCGGCCACGTCCCGTGAGTACGACGCGCGGGCCGAGGAGCGCAATCGCGAGCGGTACGCGGGCAAGAAGGACGTCAAGCCGCCCAAGACCTTCCCGGGCGCCGAGCAGGAGGGCGAGCGGCTGCAGAAGATCCTCGCGCGCGCGGGCTACGGCTCCCGGCGTGCCTGTGAGGAGCTCATCGAGCAGGCGCGGGTCGAGGTCAACGGCGAGATCGTCCTGGAGCAGGGCAAGCGGGTCGACCCGGAGAAGGACGAGGTCAAGGTCGACGGGCTGACCGTCGCCACGCAGTCGTACCAGTTCTTCTCGCTGAACAAGCCCGCCGGTGTCGTCTCGACGATGGAGGACAACGAGGGGCGTCAGTGCCTCGGTGACTACGTAACGAACCGCGAGACGCGGCTCTTCCACGTCGGGCGGCTCGACACCGAGACCGAGGGCGTCATCCTGCTCACCAACCACGGCGAGCTGGCGCACCGGCTGACCCACCCCAAGTACGGCGTGAAGAAGGTCTACCTCGCGCACATCGTGGGCCCGATCCCGCGTGACCTGGGCAAGCAGCTCAAGGACGGCATCCAGCTGGAGGACGGCTACGCGCGCGCGGACCACTTCCGGGTCGTCCAGCAGACCGGCAAGAACTACCTCGTGGAGGTCACTCTTCACGAGGGGCGCAAGCACATCGTGCGCCGGATGCTCGCGGAGGCCGGCTTCCCGGTCGACAAGCTGGTGCGCGTGGCCTTCGGCCCGATCACCCTGGGCGACCAGAAGTCGGGCTGGCTGCGACGGCTGTCGAACACCGAGGTCGGGATGCTGATGAACGAAGTCGATCTCTAGAAGTCGATCTCCAGAAGCGACACGTGACGGCCGGTCCCGGATTTTCTTCCGGGCCGGCCGATTCGTTTTGGCGCTCCCCGCGGTCTTCATGGGTGACGGAGGGAGCGGCATGGCTGCGACGACGGACCGCGAGGAGTTCGTACGGCTGACGGATCCGTTCCGGCGGGAGCTGCTGGCGCACTGCTACCGGATGCTGGGCTCGGTCGACGAGGCCGAGGACCTGGTGCAGGAGACGTATCTGCGGGCGTGGCGGTCCTACGACGGCTACGAGGGCCGGGCCTCCCTGCGGACCTGGCTGCACCGGATCGCCACCAACACGTGTCTGACGGCGCTGGAGAGCCGTACGCGCCGTCCGCTGCCCCGCGGGCTCGGGGCGCCGTCTCAGGCGCCTGAGGAGCCGCTGAGGGCGCCTGTGACGGACGTTCCGTGGCTGCAGCCGCTGCCGGATGCGCTCATCGACCCCGCGACCGTCGTCGCCGCGCGCGGCAGTCTGCGGCTCGCGCTCGTCGCCGCGCTGCAGAACCTGCCCGCGCGGCAGCGGGCCGTGCTGATTCTGCGGGACGTGCTGGCGTGGCGGGCGGCCGAGGTCGCCGCGTTCCTCGGGACCTCGACGGCGGCCGTGAAAAGCACCCTCCAGCGCGCGCGTGCCCGGCTCGACGAGGTGGCCCCGGACGAGGACCTCGTCGTGGAACCGGAGGGCGTGGCCGACCGGGAGGTGCTCGACCGGTACGTGGCCGCCTTCGAGAACGCCGACATGGACGCGCTGGCCGAGCTGCTCCAGGACGGCGTCGAACTGGAGATGCCGCCCCATCTGGAGTGGTTCAGCGGGAGGAAGAACGTGCTGCGCTTCCTGGAGCCGCGGGTGGGCGAGAAGGGTCTCGTCCGGATGCTGCCCACGCGCGCGAACGGACAGCCGGCCGCGGCGATGTACAAGCGGGAAGCGGACGGCGTCTACCGGGCGCACTCGATGCAGGTGCTCACGGTGTCGGACGGCGCGGTCGCGCGGATGACCGTCTTCATCGATCCGGGACTCCTCGAACTCTTCGACCGCTTCGGGATGCCGGAGGTGGTGACGTGAGCTCCGGGGAGCTGTTGGAGCGTTCGCTCGCCTACGCGCTGGGGTGCGTGGCCGGGGTGGAGCGGGCGGGGCTGGGGCGTCGGACGCCGTGTGCGGAGTGGGACCTGGAGGGTCTGCTCGGGCATCTCGGTGACTCGCTGGACGCGCTGCACGAGGGGCTGACCGGCGGGCGGATAGCGCTGGTGCCCACGCGGCCCGGAGCCGACCCGGCGTGCGGCGTCCGCACGCGCGCGTGCGCGGTGCTCGGCGCCTGGGCGGCGTCCGGTCCCCGCGACCCGGTCCTGGTCGGCGAACGGCCGCTGGACGTGCGGGTGATGGCCGCCGTGGGTGCCGTCGAGATCGCCGTGCACGGGTGGGACGTGGCCCAGGCCTGCGGGCGGCCACGGCACATCCCGGGCCCGCTCGCGCTCGAGCTGCTGCCCGTCGCCCGGCATGTCGTGGCGGACGCGGACCGGGGAGTGCGGTTCGCCGCGCAGCTCGCCGTGCCCAGGTCCGCGCGGCCGGAAGCACGGCTGCTGGCGTTCCTAGGGCGCCGCGATTCCTTTCCGGGGTGAGCCCGGTCTGCCTTCCGTGAGTGACCTCAAGAACTCACGGAAGGCACTGCCATGACCGAGACCCTCAAGGTCCCCCTCGGTACCGCGCCCACCGCCAAGGCACCACCCCTGCGCGCGTGGACGGTGATCCTCGCCGGGCTCGGGGCCCTGCTGTGCTCCCTGGACGTCGTGGTCGTCGCCACCGCGCTGCCCGCGCTGCGGGCCGACTTCGGGGCGAGCCTGTCCCAGCTGGAGTGGACGATCAACGCCTACAACCTCGTCTTCGCCTGTCTGACCCTGACCGGCGCCGCGCTCGGCGACCGCTTCGGACGGCGGCGCATGTACGTCGCCGGGCTGGCCCTGTTCACCCTGGCCTCCGCCGCCGCGGCCCTCGCGAGCGGACCGGGTCAGCTGATCACCGCGCGCGCGGTGCAGGGCGCCGGGGCGGCCGTACTCCTTCCGCTCACCCTGACCCTCATCAGCGAGGCGTTCCCGGCGGAGAAGCGGGGCGTGGCGATCGGGGTGTGGGGCGGGGTGACCGGGCTCGGTGTGGCCGCCGGACCCGTGCTCGGCGGTGCGGTGACCGAGGGGCTGTCCTGGCAGTGGATCTTCTGGCTGAACGTACCCATCGGTATTGCGATGTTGCCCCTGGCCGCCACCAGGCTGCGCGAGAGCTACGGCACGCGGCCCCAACTCGACATCGTCGGACTGGTGTTGGTGGCCGTCGGGCTGACGGGCCTGGCCTGGGCGCCGGTGCGGGCGCCCGAGGTGGGCTGGGGGAGCGCCGAGACACTGGCCGCGCTGGCCGTCGGTGTGGTGTTCGTGGCGGCCTTCCTGAGGTGGGAGTGGAAGGGGGCCCGCTATCCCATGCTGCCGTTGGAGTACTTCCGTCGGCGCTCCTTCTCCACCGCCAACGCCTCGGCCTTCCTGCTGTTCGCCTCGCTGCTCGGCGCCCTGTTCATGATCATGCAGCTCTTCCAGCTCGGGCTCGGCTACGACCCGCTGGAGGCGGGCGTACGGATCCTCGTGTGGAACGCCACGCCGCTCCTGATCGCGCCGATCGCCGGCGCCCTCGCGGACCGCTACGGGACCCGGCCCTTCATGCTGGGCGGCCTGGTGTTGCAGGCGACCGGCCTCGCACTGCTGGCCTGGCAGGTCGAACCCGGTGTCGGATACGACCGTCTCGTCGGCCCGCTGATCATCGCCGGCGTCGGCATCTCCATGGTCTTCCCGAGCGTGGCCAACGCGGTGACCGCGTCCGTGCCGCTCGGTGACGCCGGCGTGGCGGCCGGGGTCAACAACGCGCTGCGCGAGCTGGGCGGCGTCTTCGGAGTGGCCGTCGCCGCGGCCGTGTTCACGACGTACGGCGGCTACGCCACACCGGAGACGTTCGTCGACGGAGCGGGTCCGGCGCTGTGGGTGACGGCGGGGATCGCGGCGATCGGAGCGGCGGCCGCGGCGTTCGCGCCGTCGCGCGGGGCCAGTTGAGGGGTTGTACAGTCCCGTCGCCCCCTTTATAGTCGTGGTGACTATTAGTCGCACGGACCATAAAGGGGGCGAGCGGATGTGACCGTGCCGACCGGCTACGACAAGTACGCGCACGAACCCTTCGCCGTCACCGTCGACCTCGCCGTCCTGACCCTGCGCGCGGGCGCACTGCATGTACTGCTCGTCGAACGCGGGCAGGAGCCGTACGCCGGACAATGGGCGCTGCCCGGCGGGTTCGTACAGCCCGACGAGTCGGCGGAGACGGCGGCCCGGCGTGAACTCGCCGAGGAGACCGGCCTGCTGGACGTCTCCGGGCTGCATCTGGAGCAGCTGCGGACCTACAGCGAGCCCGACCGCGATCCCCGGATGCGGGTCGTGTCCGTGGCGTTCGCGGCGCTGCTGCCGAACGCACCGGAGGCGCATGCGGGCAGCGACGCGGCGCAGGCGCGCTGGGTGGAATGCGACAGGGCGCAGCCCCTCGCCTTCGACCACGACCGCATCCTGGCCGACGCCCAGGACCGCGTCGGCGCCAAGCTCGAGTACACCTGCCTCGCCACCGCCTTCTGCCCGCCCGAGTTCACCCTCGGCGAGCTGCGGCAGGTCTACGAGGCCGTGTGGGGCACCGCGCTGGACCGGCCCAACTTCCGGCGCAAGGTGCTCGCCACGCCGGGCTTCGTCGAACCCGTCCCCGGCGCCGCCCGCTTGACCGGTGGCCGCGGCAAACCGGCCGCGCTGTACCGCGCGGGCACCGCCACCGCCCTGCATCCGCCCCTCCTCCGACCGTCCCGGGAAGGACGCACCGTATGACCGCCACCACCGTCGCCAAGCGCGCCGCCACCGGAGCCCTCACCGGGCTCGCCCTCGGCGACGCGCTCGGCTTTCCCACCGAGTTCGACGACGTGCCGTCGATCCTCGCCAAGTTCGGCCCCTGGCGGGAGATGGGGCTGCCGAGGCCCGCGATCGTCACGGACGACACGCAGATGACGCTGGCGTTGGGGAAGGGGCTGCGGACGGCGATGGACCGGGGAGTGCTGGAGCCGTCGGCGATGGCCGAGTCGGTGCGGCGGGAGTTCATCGCCTGGAACCGCTCCCCGGAGAACAACCGGGCACCCGGCAACACCTGCATCCGGGCATGTGTCCTGCTGGAGGACGACCGCCCTTGGCAGCAGGCCAGCCAGATCGACTCCAAGGGCTGCGGCGCCAACATGCGCGTAGCGCCCCTCGGCCTCATCGTCGGCCTCAGCGACGAACAGCGCGCGGGCGCCGCCCAGTTGCAGTCCGCACTCACCCACGGGCACCCGACGGCGCTGGCCGCGTCCGACCTCACCGCGCACGCCGTACGACTGCTGGCGCAGGGCGCCGAGCCGACCGGACTGGTCGGGCTGCTGCGGTCGTACGCCCTGGAGCACCGCTCCACGTACCACCACCGCTGGCTCGGCGACCTGTGGACGCGCGGCCAGGACCCGACGGCCGAGCACTTCATCGCGCGCGGCTGGGACGAGTGCCTGGCGATGCTCGACCGCCTCCAGGACGCCGTACGGACCGTGTCGCCCGAGACCGACCCGTGCCTGGCCACCGGTGCGGGCTGGATCGCCGAAGAAGCCCTGGCAACCGGGCTGTTGTGCTTCCTGCTCTTCGTCGACGAACCCCTGACCGCCCTGCGCCGCGCCGCCTGCTCCTCCGGCGACTCGGACTCCATCGCCTGCCTCGCGGGCGCGTTCGCCGGCGCCTACCTCGGCGCCGACGCATGGCCCACGGAATGGGCCGACCGCATCGAGTACCGAGGCGACCTGCTGACCCTCGGGGCCCTCTGGGACGCTTGACCCGTGATCGACGCCCTGGACATCGACCTGACACCCGTGGTGGCCGAACAGCCCGACCCGCTGCTGTTCGCCACCGTCTCCGGCGCGCACCTGTACGGCTTCCCGTCCCGCGACTCGGACGTGGACCTGCGGGGCGTGCATCTGCTGCCGGCCGCCGATCTGGTCGGACTGCGGGAGCCCGAGGAGACCCGGTCCAGGATGTGGGACCGGGACGGCGTCGAGATGGACCTCGTCACGCACGACCTGCGCAAGTTCGTACGGCTGATGCTGCGCCGCAACGGCTATGTGCTGGAGCAGCTGCTCTCGCCGCTCGTCGTGCACACCACCGACGCCCACCGGGAACTCGTCGCCCTCGCCCCCGGCGTCCTCACCAGCCACCACGCTCACCACTACCGAGGCTTCGCGGTGACACAGTGGCGGCTGTTCGAGAAGACCGGCGAACTCAAGCCGCTGCTCTACACGTTCCGGGTCCTGCTCACCGGCATCCATCTGATGCGCAGCGGCGAGGTGCGGGCCCATCTGCCCACGCTGCTCGGGGAGATCGCCGAGGCACCGGCCTACGTGCAGGAGCTGATCACGGCGAAGGCGGAACAGGAGCACGGGGCGGCCGATGTCGCCCTGCACGCGCGCGTGCCGACCGACATCGAGCGGCTGCATGGAGTGCTGGACGAGGCGCAGGCGGGGTCAGCCCTGCCGGATGCTCCGGCCGTGTACGACGCCCTGCACGAGTTCGTCGTACGCGTCCGGTTGGAGGGCTGACGTACGGCGGACGCGGATGAGGAAGTCCTCGACGCGCCGGCGGTCCGGTTCGGCGGGCAGTGGGCTGTGCCGGTACGCCTCGTCCGTCTCGGTCGCCAGGCGGGTCATCCAGGACTCGACCTCGGGCCAGGGGACCTCACCGCGTTTCACCGCCAGCAGTGGTTCGCGGCCGTCGCCGACGTCGATCGTGAGCTCGCCCGTGCGCAGCAGGTCGCGGACGCTCATCAGCAGCCGCAGCAGATGCATCGCGTGCTTCCAGCGCGGGGCGCCGTGATTGCGGACGTCGGCTTCGAGCTTGTGGCGCTGCCCCAGGGCGTACCGGGCGAACGTCTCGTGGGCCTGGCGGGAGAGGAACGCGCCGCGCAGGGCGATCAGCTCGCGGCCCGTGTCGTCGACGTACTCCACGAGCGGGGAGTGCAGGCACTCCAGGACGTTCGGATTGGCGCGCAGGGCCAGCTCGCAGAAGCGCTCCAGCTCCCAGCTGAACTGCTCCTCGGCCGGCCCGTCCACATGCGTCGGCGGCTTCTCGAAGCGCCAGAAGAGGGCAGTGGGGGCCGCGTACACGCCCCGGCGGTCGGTGTCGCTGCCGTCCGTGGCCAGGCCGAAGGCGCGCGAACCCATCACGCAGGAGTAGATCGTGTGGTCGCGCACCAGGGCCTCGGGCTGCATGCCCGGCAGCGTACGCGGCGGTTCACGCCAGGCGGATCGAATTTCCGTCCACGGTGAGCTGCTTCTCGGGCAGCGCCTTCGTCGCCGGGGGATTCTGCACCGAGCCGTCCTCGATGCTGAACTTGCTGCCGTGGCAGGAGCAGTTGATGGTGCCGCCCGAGACGCTCGCCACCGGGCACTGCTGGTGGGTGCAGATGTTCGAGAAGGCCTTGAAGTCGCCTTCCTTGGGCTGGGTCACGACGACCTTCTCGTCCTTGAAGATCGTGCCGCCGCCGACCGGGATGTCGGAGGTCTTCGCCAGTTCCTGACCGGGGGAGGCATTCTCCTCGGCCGAGTCGCCCTCGTCGTCGCCGTACTCGCTGCAGCCCACGAGAATCGCCGCCGCGCCCGTGGCGAGGAGCACCGTGCGCCGGGTCGGGTCAGGGGTCATGTCGTCACTCCGAAGGTGCGGAAGAACCAGAGGGCGGAGGTCAGCCAGACGATCGTCAGGGCTGTGAAGACAAGCCCGCCGACGATCGGCAGCAGCCAGTTGGGGAGGCGCTCCGAACGGAGCAGCAGCATCTTGGCACTGAAAGCACCGAAGAAGAAGCAACCCAGGATGGAGTGCCACAAAACCCGCGTTTCGTACGTCTGATAGCCCAGCGCATACAGGCAGTGCACCGCAACCGGAACCGACACCAAAAACGCCACCCGCCCCGACCAGCGGTGCAGCGCCGACGACCAGCCGGGGCCCGGCAGCCTGCCGTACACCATCAGCGCCGAGACGACCTGGATGAGCGCGAAGAAGATCGCCGCCGTCGCCAGCCACGACTTCACCGCCCCCGTGCTGCTGAAACCGGCGAGATTGAAGGCGGTCCCCGCCGGGTCGTGGACCTTGCCGTACACCCCCAGGGCGACCGCCACCGCGGCGGCGACGAGCGCCGGCACCAGATAGCGGGCCGGGTGCGGGCGGCCGTGGCCGGGGTCGGGCGAGGGAAAGTCCTGGGTGGCGGCGTTCGGGTCGACGGTCATGGTCGGCTCCCGGGAGCAGGGGATCAGGGGGTGACAGGCCGGGCCGTGAGCTGCTCTCCGTCGACCGTCACCGCACCGGTCTCCGGGTCGATCCGTGGTGCGGGGGAGGGCTCTCCGTCGCGGTTGAGGATGCCGACCTGCTGCGTGCCGCCCTGCCGTACGATCCAGCCGCCGTCGACGTCGGTGCCGCCCGCCGTGCCGGTCGCCCGGTACAGCCCGTCCGGCTTCTTGGCCCGGTCGGCGGTGAAGTCGTAGTGCCCGCCGTCGATGTCGACGGTGCCGCTGATCCGCTTGCCCTTGAGGGTGCCGTTCAGCTTCGCGCCGTTCTTGCCGGTGAGCCGCATGGTGCCGTCGTCCTCGACGTCGCCCTTCAGCCACGACTCCTTGTCGCGGCCGTCGCAGAAGTACGCGACCGCCTTGCCGTCGCGCAGGGAGACGGCGACGGAGGCGGAGTCGTCCTTTGTTCGGCCCGTGTAGTCGGCGTCGGGGACGGGTGTCCGGGAGGGTGTGGGGGAGGGGGATGCGGTCGTCTTCGTGGGTGTCGGGGAGGCCTTCGGTGAAGGCGACTCCTCCGTGTACGCGGACGACGCGCTCTTCGACCCCGTCGTCGCGTTGAGCGACAGCATGAAGAAGCCGAGCACCAGTCCCGCGAGCAGAGTGAACAGTGGTCCGGAACGCTTCATGACGGGCCTCCCCCGAGGCGAGCTTCCTGCCCCATGAGAGCGGACCCGACGGCCGGCGTCCATAGGCGCACCGGGGTGTTGTGACCGCAAGTAGCGGAATGGGGACGTTCACGTGACATTGTCAGGGTCTGGTGCCCACGTCTCAGCGGGCGGGCGCGGCGCACCCGCGCGACCCGGGCTGACTAGGCTGGACGGACCAACGATCCGTACATCAGCAAGGAGCCAAGCCGTGGCGGTACGAGCGGTCCGAGGCGCCGTCCAACTCGAGGTGGACGAGGCCGGCCACATGGACGAGCAGGTCGGAGCCCTGCTCACCGCCGTCCTGGAGCGGAACGACCTCACCGCGGACGACCTGATCAGCATCTGGTTCACGGCCACGCCCGACCTGCACTGCGACTTCCCGGCCGCCGCCGCCCGCAAGCTCGGCATCGTCGACGTACCGCTGATCTGCGCGCAGGAACTGGACATCCAGGGCGCCATGCCGCGAGTCGTCCGTGTCCTCGCGCACATCGAGTCCGACAAGCCCCGCGCCGACATCGCGCACGTCTACCTCGGCGCCGCGGCGGCCCTGCGCAAGGACATCGCCCAGTGAGGACCGCACTCGTCATCGGCACCGGCCTCATCGGCACCTCCGCCGCCCTGGCCCTGGCCAAGCGGGGTGTCGTCGTCCACCTCGCCGACCACGATCCGGAGCAGGCCCGTACGGCGGCCGCGCTCGGCGCCGGTTCGGACGAGGCGCCCGAGGCCCCCGTCGACCTCGCGATCGTCGCCGCCCCGCCCGCCCATGTGGCCGGCGTGCTCGCCGACGCCATGCGCCGCGGCGTGGCCCGCGGCTACCTCGACGTGGCCAGCGTCAAGGGCGGCCCACGCCGCGAACTCGAGGCGCTCGGTATCGACCTGTCGCCGTACATCGGTACCCACCCCATGTCGGGCCGTGAGAAGTCCGGCCCGCTGGCCGCGACCGGCGACCTCTTCGAGGGCCGCCCCTGGGTGCTCACGCCGACCCGGGACACCGACACCGAGGTGCTGAACCTCGCCCTGGAGCTGGTCTCGCACTGCCGCGCCGTGCCGGTCGTCATGGACGCCGACGCCCACGACCGCGCCGTCGCCCTGGTCTCCCACATGCCCCACCTGGTCTCCAGCATGGTCGCCGCGCGTCTGGAGAACGCCGACGAGGCGGCCGTACGACTGTGTGGGCAGGGCATCCGCGATGTGACCCGGATCGCCGCGTCCGACCCCGGCATGTGGATCGACATCCTCTCCGCGAACCCGGGGCCGGTCGCCGACCTCCTCGCGGACGTCTCCGCCGACCTCGACGAGACGGTCCGCGCCCTGCGCGCCCTGCAGTCCTCCGACGACGCCAAGCGCCGCGAGGGCACCGCCGGCATCGAGGACGTCCTGCGCCGGGGCAACGCCGGCCAGGTCCGGGTCCCCGGCAAGCACGGCGCCGCGCCGCAGGTGTACGAGGTCGTGGTCGTGCTCATCGACGACCAGCCCGGGCAACTGGCCCGCATCTTCGCCGACGCGGGACGGGCCGGGGTCAACATCGAGGACGTACGCATCGAGCACGCGACCGGGCAACAGGCCGGTCTGATGCAGCTGATGGTGCAGCCGCAGGCGGCCCCCGTACTGACGGCGGCGTTGCGGGAGCGGGGCTGGGCGATCCGGCAGTAGCCCGCGCCCCAAAGGGGCGCGGGGAACTGCGCGACCAGCCCCGACGAGCCCGCAGACGATTGACAGCCCGAGCCCCCGCGGCGGAGCCGTATATCGGCACAACCCGCGGAGCGCTCCGCCGTGGGCCGGACGAGTGACCCGAACCCAGTAACCTTGTGCGGGGCACGATCGCGCCCCGCACACTCCCACCGCACCGCACCAGGAAGGTGTCCATCCGTGGAAAACGGCGCCGCCCCGACCGCCCAGGCCGTGATTGTCGCCATCGACGGCCCCTCCGGCACGGGCAAGTCGAGCACGTCCAAGGCCGTGGCCGCGCAGCTCGGCCTGAGCTACCTGGACACCGGCGCCCAGTACCGGGCGATCACCTGGTGGATGGTGACCAACGGGATCGACACCGCCGACCCGTCGGAGATCGCCGCCGCGGCCGGAAAGCCGGAGATCCTCTCCGGCACCGACCCGGACAACCCGACGATCACGGTCGACGGCACGGACGTCGCCGGGCCGATCCGCACGCAGGAGGTCACCTCCAATGTCAGCGCGGTCAGCGCCGTGCCCGAGGTGCGGGCGCGGATCACCGAGCTGCAGCGCTCGATCGCGGCCTCGGCCACGCGGGGCATCGTCGTCGAGGGCCGCGACATCGGTACGACCGTGCTGCCCGACGCCGACCTGAAGATCTTCCTCACCGCATCCCCGGAGGCGCGTGCCGCCCGCCGCAGCGGTGAGCTCAAGGGGTCGGACGTCCACTCGACCCGTGAGGCGCTGCTGAAGCGGGACGCGGCCGACTCCAGCCGCAAGACCTCGCCGCTCGCGAAGGCCGACGACGCGGTCGAGGTGGACACCTCCGACCTCACGCTCCAGCAGGTCATCGAGTGCGTCGTCACCCTCGTCGAGGAGAAGCGAGCAGCGAAGTGACGGCACCGACGGAGCGGGGCGCGGAGGTCGGGCGGCGTATCGGCGTCGGCCTGATGTACGGGCTGTGGAAGCCGCGCGTCCTGGGCGGCTGGCGGGTCCCCGCGACCGGCCCGGTGATCCTCGCCGTCAACCACTCGCACAACATCGACGGCCCGATGGTCATCGGCGTGGCGCCGCGGGCCTCGCACTTCCTGGTCAAGAAGGAAGCGTTCATCGGCCCGCTCGCCCCCTTCATGCGGGCCGTCGGCCAGCTCGAGGTGGACCGCTCGACCGCCGACCGTACGGCCATCACCCAAGCCCTTGACGTGCTGGCGGCCGGCGGTGTGCTCGGCATCTTCCCGGAGGGCACCCGGGGCGAGGGCGACTTCGCCGCCCTGCGATCCGGGCTCGCGTACTTCGCGGTGCGCAGCGGCGCCCCGATCGTTCCCGTCGCCGTCCTGGGAAGCACCGAGCGGCCCGGACGGTTGATAAAGGCGCTGCCCGCGCTGCGCTCCCGCATCGATGTCGTCTTCGGCGACCCCTTCGAGGCGGGCGACGGCAGCGGACGGCGTACGCGCAAGGCGCTCGACGAGGCCACCGAACGCATCCAGAAGCAGCTCACCGCGCACCTGGAAAACGCCAGGCGCCTGACCGGGCGCTGAGCGACACTTGAGTAGTGGATCACCCGAGATCGGGCGGATCCACCGATCACCACACCGAACGAGGTACGGACTTCATGAACGACCAGATCCACTCCGACGGCTCGGGCGAGGAGCACGAGCACGGAGCACTTGGCGACGCCGAGTACGCGGAGTTCATGGAGCTCGCCGTCGAGGAGGGCTTCGACCTCGAGGACGTGGAGGGCGCGATCGAGGCGGCCGGCCACGGCCCGCTGCCGGTGCTCGCCGTCGTCGGCCGGCCGAACGTCGGCAAGTCGACTCTGGTGAACCGCATCATCGGCCGCCGCGAGGCCGTCGTCGAGGACAAGCCGGGCGTCACCCGCGACCGTGTCACCTACGAGGCCGAGTGGGCGGGCCGCCGCTTCAAGGTCGTCGACACCGGCGGCTGGGAGCAGGACGTCCTCGGCATCGACGCCTCCGTGGCCGCGCAGGCCGAGTACGCCATCGAGGCCGCCGACGCCGTCGTCTTCGTCGTCGACGCCAAGGTCGGCGCCACCGACACCGACGAAGCGGTCGTACGACTGCTGCGCAAGGCCGGCAAGCCCGTGGTGCTCGCCGCCAACAAGGTGGACGGCCCGAGCGGAGAGGCCGACGCGGCGTACCTGTGGTCGCTCGGTCTCGGTGAGCCGTATCCGGTCTCCGCGCTGCACGGCCGCGGCACCGGCGACATGCTGGACCAGGTCCTGGAGGCGCTCCCCGAGGCGCCCGCGCAGACCTTCGGCACGGGGGTCGGCGGCCCGCGCCGCATCGCCCTCATCGGCCGTCCGAACGTCGGCAAGTCCTCGCTGCTGAACAAGGTGGCGAACGAGGAGCGCGTCGTCGTCAACGAGGTCGCGGGCACCACCCGCGACCCGGTCGACGAACTGATCGAACTCGGCGGTGTCACCTGGAAGTTCGTCGACACGGCCGGTATCCGCAAGCGCGTCCACCTCCAGCAGGGTGCCGACTACTACGCCTCGCTGCGCACCGCGGCCGCCGTGGAGAAGGCCGAGGTGGCGGTGATCCTCATCGACGCCTCCGAGAGCATCTCGGTGCAGGACCAGCGGATCGTGACGATGGCCGTCGACGCCGGACGTGCGATCGTCCTCGCCTTCAACAAGTGGGACACCCTCGACGAGGAGCGCCGCTACTACCTGGAGCGGGAGATCGAAACTGAGCTCGGCCAGGTGGCGTGGGCGCCGCGGGTGAACGTCTCCGCGCGCACCGGCCGCCACATGGAGAAGCTGGTCCCCGCGATCGAGACGGCCCTCGACGGCTGGGAGACCCGCGTCCCGACCGGACGCCTCAACGCCTTCCTCGGCGAACTCGTCGCCGCCCACCCGCACCCCATCCGTGGCGGCAAGCAGCCCCGCATCCTCTTCGGCACCCAGGC
This sequence comes from Streptomyces sp. NBC_00457, assembly GCF_036014015.1. Taxonomy (NCBI): domain Bacteria; kingdom Bacillati; phylum Actinomycetota; class Actinomycetes; order Kitasatosporales; family Streptomycetaceae; genus Streptomyces; species Streptomyces sp. NBC_00457. Next base: position 8,384,300 of record NZ_CP107905.1, read on the forward strand.
CGGCACCAAGCCCCCGCGGTTCGTGCTCTTCGCCTCCGGCTTCATCGAGGCGGGCTACCGGCGCTTCATCGAACGTCGGCTGCGGGAGGAGTTCGGCTTCGAGGGGACGCCGATCCATATCTCCGTGCGGGTGCGTGAGAAGCGCGGCAAGAAGAAGTAGACAGCGAAAGGGCGGCCCCGACCGGGGCCGCCCTTTCCGCTTCACACCTCAGTTGCCGCGCCGCGGCCCCGGCGGCAACGCCGGCACATGGTGCATGCCCGCACCCTGCGGCCGGAGCTGCCCGACCCGCTGCCACTGCGACTGCTGCCCACCGCCGTGCCGGGTGCTGTACGCCCCCATGCTGTAGGCGCCGTACGAGCTGCTGCACGAACCTGGACCGGATCCGCCGTGGTCGAGATACCCGAACGCGACAAACCCGAACTCCTCCTCGCCCCTGCGGTCACCCGGCAATGTACGGAAGGACTTGACGTACTCGGCGTAGAGCTCGTCGTAGATCGGCGTGGCCGATGCCCCACCCGAACTCTCCGCAGCCGCCCGAGCGGCCGGAATCGACGAGAAGGACGGGCGGCGGGGAACGTCGTATGCGTGCACGTATGTCCAAACGACACCAGACGGGAAGAGATGCGGCTGAACAATCCGACATCGCAGGTCACTGATGCATTAGGGGCGCGCTAAATGCCGTTAAGGGGCGCGGGGAACTGCGCGACAAGCCACAGACGACCCGCAGCCGCCACTCAACAGCAGGCCCCCCGAACCGTAGGCACACTCACGTCCCCGCCAAAGGCAAAGCAGCGGCGACAAGCTTGCCGTTGGCGGCTGCCTTATCCAACGCATCCCGCAACAGATCCTCCCGCGGCTGCCGCCCAATCGCCCCCACAGGCGCCGCGAACATCAACACCTGCTGATGCTTGTTCGCGGCGCTCCGCCACCCCTCGGTCACCTGCAACGGCTGATGCGCCTGCCACCAAGCGACCGGCTGCCCCCCGGAGGGACCCGGCTGCAGCACCGCATGCAACTGCCCCATCGCCAGCAGCACCGACCAGCCGTGCAACACCGACGGCACCGACTCGATCGCCGTCAGCGGCATGAAACCCTGCTCGATGAGCAACGGCAGAAAGTCGTCGCCGGCGCCGACCGCACCGGGCCGCACGATGGGCGCGGTCGGCTCGACGACGAGCGCCGGGTGCAGCTCACCGGCGATCAGGACGAGTCCGCTGGTCACGCCGAGCACCGCCTGCTCGGGGACGATCTTGTCGGGCTCCAGGTCCACGGTGTCGCCGCTGATGGAACGCACCGCGCCCCGCAGTTGCTCCTCGGTGACCTGGACGACCTGCGAGGGCAGGCACGTGGCGTGGGCGAAGGCGAGGACGGCGGTCTCGTCGCCGATGAACAGGACGGTGCTGGTGCGCTCCTGCTCGGAGTCGCCCGGGGTGCGGCAGGACGTGCAGTCGTAACTGCCAGGGGCGTTCTCTCCGGCGAGCAGCCGGTCGGCTTCATCGTCGCCGATCTCGGCGCGTACGTCGTCGCTGACGTCGAGCATGCGCGGCACGGGTGGCTCCCTCGGATGTGGTGCGTATCGGGACCGGGCGGGTCCCGGGCTCATGAAGAGACAACGGGCGTTCTGTGGCGGGAGTCACGCCCCAAGACGAACGGAGTCGAACCGTCCGATGCGGTAGGTCACATTGCGTCCGGAATCGGATACTCCCTGTCAAGTACTCGGAAATCCAAGGATGTTGAATCGGTGATGTGGGTCACAGATCATCTGAGGGCCTGGTCGACAAATGCTGAAATTCACGAATGAAGTGGGTGTCCGGAAATCGTCGATACCCGAGGTAACGGCGAACTGGCCTGGAATGACAAGGAGTTGGTTGATGCCGCCCCACCGTCGTCCGTACATTCCTCCGCCGTGTGCAACGAGCACCGCTCGGGAACGTCCGCCGGCCGCACCAAGCCAGCTCGTCGTACAGCCTCCGGCGGACGGGGCTGAGCGCGCCGACCGCGACCAATCGCGGGACGTGCGCCCGGCCTTGGGGGATCCCGGGTCCGTGGAGAGGGATGTCCATGTCCGATTGTGCCGATACCAACCGCGACAACGTCCGCAAGACGAGTACGACACGTACGACGGCGGTCCTCGCCGGGGCCGCTCTGCTCGCCCCCCTCGGACTGCTGGCCGCGAGCGGCAACGCCGCGGCGGCGGACGGCGGGGTCTGGGACCGCATCGCCCAGTGCGAGAGCGGCGGCAACTGGCACATCAACACCGGTAACGGCTACTACGGCGGACTGCAGTTCGCCGCCGGCACCTGGCGCGCGTACGGCGGCACGGCCTACGCGCCGACGGCCGACCAGGCCTCCAGGGAGCAGCAGATCGCGGTAGCCACCAAGGTCCAGCGCGGCCAGGGTTGGGGCGCCTGGCCGACCTGCTCGGCACGGGCCGGAGCGTACGGGAGCGCACCCGCGGCTCCCGCGACCGGCTCGCCCACGACGAAGGCGGCTCCGCCGAAGGCGCCGGAACGCTCGTCCACCCACCCCGACCGCAGCGCGTCCCGCGGCGACTACACGGTCCGCCAGGGCGACACCCTGAGCGGCATCGCCGCCCGGTACGGGACCACCTGGCAGCAGATCCACGCCGCCAACAAGGACATCATCGGCAGTGATCCCGATGTGATCGTGCCCGGACAGCGCCTCGACATCTGAGCCGTCCCGCTGCTGCGGGCGCGGGGCCCCGTCCGGTGCGGCCGACCGGGTGGGGCCCCTAGGCGCACCGGACGCGCCGCGGCGGCCGTACGCGGCGCACTGCTTAGCGTGAGCCGATGATCACCAAGTACACCAAGCTGACTACGTTCGCCGTGGCGGCGATGCTCGCCACCGTCACGCCGGCCGCCGCGCACGAGGTGCTGCCGCGGCCGGCCCCCGTTCCGCTGCTCGACACGCTGCTCGGGCCCCGCGACTGCGGCAAGGGCAAGTGGCCCTGGGGTTGCCTCGCCGAGTGCGAGAGCAGCGGGCGCTGGAACGTCAACTCCGGCAACGGCTTCTACGGAGGGCTGCAGTTCGGGCAGCCCACCTGGGAGGAATTCGGCGGCCTGAAGTACGCCCCGCGCGCGGATCTCGCCTCGCGCGAGGAGCAGATCGCCGTCGCCCGGAAGGTGGTGGCCGTGCAGGGCTGGGGGGCCTGGCCCGTCTGCTCCAAGAGATTCGGGCTCAAGGGCCGGATGCATGCCGTGCAGCGCGGCGACACTCTGACGTCGATCGCCCGCAGATACGGCGTCAAGGGCGGCTGGAAGGCGCTCCACAAGGCCAACAAGAAACGGCTCGGACGCCGTCCCGACCAGCTGAAGGTGGACATACTGCTGGTCATCCCGGAGGACGGGGACCGTGCGCCGGACCCGGCCCCTGGTCTCTTCGGTCCGCCGCTGCCCGCCGATGAAGTTCCCCCGCCTCGCCACTGAACACGACCGCGCCGCGGCGCAGTTCGTACCCGAGCGCCGCCCGGCCGTAGGGGGCGGGCGGCAGCCGCTGCTCGGCGACGACCACGCACGCGTCGAGCGCGGCCAGCAGTTCGTACGTCCGTGCCGCGACCGTGGCGGACATGCCCTGCGTGGGTTCGTCGACGAGCACCACGCGCGCGCGTGCCAGCAGGGCGCGGGAGAGCGCGAGCATGCGCTGCTCACCGCCGGAGAGGGTGCCGGCCCGGCGCGGCAGCAGGGGCGCCAGCTGCGGGTAGGCGTCGAGGGCGGGGGTGACGTCGGCCGCCGCCAGTTCGAGGTTCTCGCGGACGGTGAGGGAGCCGAACACGGCCTGCCGCTCCGGGACCATGCACAGACCGCGCCGGGCCCGTTCGAACGCCGGCGTCCGGGTCACGTCGACGCCGTCCCACACCACCGCGCCGCCGGACAGGGGCACGGTTCCGGCCAGGGCGCGCAGGGCCGTCGTACGGCCGGATCCGTTGCGGCCCAGCAGGACGGTGAGGCCGGGGCCGGGGGCGGCGAGGGTGACGCCGTGCAGGGCTTCCAGGGGGCCGTAGCGCACGCGCGCGTGCCGCAGGGAGATCGTGGTGGTCATCGGCCGGCCGCCTCCAGCGTGTCCAGTACGCGGTCGGGCGGGCCGGAGACGACGATGCGGCCCGCCGCCATGACGTGTACGACGTCGGCGAGGTCGGCGACCAGGTCGAGATCGTGCTCGACGACGAGCAGGGCGGTGCCGTCGGCGGCGAGGGCCTTCAGGACGCGGGCCAGCGCGGTCACTTCGGCGGTGTCCAGGCCCGCGGCGGGCTCGTCGAGCAGCAGCACGCGCGGGCTGCCCGCGAGGGCCCGGGCCAACTCCACCCTGCGCAGGGTGCCGGTGGGCAGACCCGCGGCGGGAAGCTTCCGGACCGGCCCCTCCAGACCGAGCAGCCTCAGCGCCCGCTCTACTGCCGTGTGATCGGGGATCCGGCCCTGCTCGGCGCCCACGCGAACGTTTTCGGCCACGGTCAACGAGGGGAAAACGGCCAGTTGCTGGAACGTCCGTGCGATGCCGAGCCGGGTGCGGGCGTGTGCGGGCAGCCGGGTGATGTCCCGGTCGTCGAGCCGTACGTGGCCTTGTGCGGGGCGCAGGGTGCCGGCGAGGCAGTGGAACAGGGTGCTCTTGCCCGCGCCGTTGGGGCCGACGACGGCGGTGATCCGGCCTCGGGGGACGTCGAGGTCGATGTCGTCGAGCGCGGTGAAGCCGCCGTAGTCGGCGTGGAGGTGGCGGGTGGTGAGGATCGGTTTGGGGAGCCCACCCGCCCCACCCGTGCCACTTTCGTCGTCGGGTGCGGGTGGCCCTGGTGGGGGCGGAGCGCCGTCGGCGGGTGCGGGTGGTTGCGGTGGGGGGTGGGCGTGGGCGGTCGGTGTCGGGGGGTGCTGTGCGGGCTTGGCGTGGTCGGTGGGTGCGGGCGGTTGCTGGGAAGGCTGGGCCTGGTCGGATTGCGTGGGTGGCTCTTGTGAGGGCTGGGCGCTGTTGTGGGGTGGCTGTGGTTCTCGCGGGTCCTTGGCGTCGCTGGGGGGTGTGGGTGGTCGCAGTTGGGACTGGGCGCTGATGTGGCCCGTGGGTAGACCCTGGCGGAGTCTCGCGTCGGATGTCGTGGCCGTGGCTGTGTCGTCGGTGGGCGTCGCGGTCGTCGGTTCCGGGTGAGGGGCCCGGCCCTGTGCCCGTCGTCGTAGGCGCCTTCGTAGCTCCACCCCCGCCGTCGTCAGCCCCGCGTTCCGCTGTGGCCGCAGGCGCTGCGTCGCTGTTCGCAGTGCCTCGTACGGGCCTCCGGGGAAGCGGCCGACCAGGACTGCCAGTACGCCGATCAGGGCCGCTGCCACGCCGCCTCGCGCCCCCGCGTCCAGGCCCACCAGGAGGGCGGCTGCTGCGAGTGCGCCCAGGGTGGAGTCGGCGCCCAGGACGACCACCGCCGCGAACCAGAGCAGGCCGCGGACGGGGTCGTAGGCGCCGGGGTCGAAGGCGCGGAGGCCCATGCCGAGCATGCCGCCGCCGAGGGCGGCCAGCGCGGCGCCGGAGACGAAGGCCAGGAGTTTGAGGGACGGGACCTGCACGCCTGCTGCCGACGCGCCCGATTCGTGGTCGCGCATGGCCGCGAGGGCTCTGCCCGTACGGCCCCTGCGCAGCGCGTGGGTCGCGAGGAGCGCGGCTGCCAGCAGGGCCAACTCCAGGACGTAGTACGCGCGGTCCCCGTCGAAGCCCGCCGGACGGTCCAGCGAGAGGCCCGACGTGGCGTACGGCTGCGCGAAGACGAAGCGGCTCACGCCCACGCCGACCGCGAAGGTCGCCAGCGCCAGCGCCAGGCCCTGGCGGCTGATCGCCGGCCAGCCGGTGAGCAGGCCCAGGGGTGCGACCAGGAGCACCGCCACCGCCAGCGCGGCCAGTTCCGGCAGGCGGGGGACGCCGGGAAAGCGGCCTGCCGCGAGCAGGGCGGTGAAGAGGGCGCCCAGGCCCGCGTATGCCGCCTGGCCGAGCGAGATCTGGCCGCCGCGGCCGGTGACGACCACCAGGGAGAGCAGCACCACGCCCAGCGCCGGCACTTGCACCGACGTATGGAGGTCCGAGCCGGCGAAGCCCAGCGGCAGCAGGAACAGGACCACGGCCACGATCCAGGCGCCCGGCGGGGTCGGTACGCGCGCGGTGGCCGTGCGCGGCAGTGCGTCCCGGGTGCCGACGCGGGGCAGGACGAGGGCCGCGATCAGCAGCGCCACCACGAACAGGTTCGCCCCGACGGCCTGGAGCAACGGTTCGCCCCATCCGGAGGGGTGAAGCCGCGTCAGCTGGCTCTGCGCCACCCCGATGCCCAGCGCCACCACCACCGCGACCGGCAGACTCCGCATCCGCGCGGCCACCGCGACCGCGACGACCTCCATGACGAGCAGCGGCAGTCCGTACGGGTCCAGCCGGACGTACGGCGCCAGCAGCACGCCTGTCAGACCCGCCGTGAACGACCCGAACGCCCAGCCGGCCGCCGCCACCCGGTCCGCGTCGATCCCGCCGAGCACGGCCAGCTGCCGGTCGTCCACGACCGCCCTGAGCTCCCGCCCGAACCTCGTCCACCGGATCACCGCACCGACACCGGTCGCCAGTACGGCCACCACCGCCAACTGCCCCCACGGATCCGCCGACACCAGCTCCGGAGCGTCGTCCCGCGCACCCTGCCCCCACACCAGCGCCGCCCCGCCGACCAGCAGCACGAAGACCCCGATCGACGCCACCAGCGTCTGCGCCGGATCGCTGCCGAGCACGGACAGCGGGCGGAAGACGAAACGCTCCAGCACCACCCCCAGGCCCGGTGCCAGGACCACCAGCGTCACCAGCGCGCCCAGCCACAGCGGCCAACCCCACTCGACCACGCACTGCCGCAGCGAGTACGCGCACACCATGGCGATCGCCCCGTGCGCGAAGTTGAGCACCCCGGTCGCGCGGTACGTCACGATCAGGCCGATCCCGGTGAGCGCGGCGGCGCTGCCGACCGACAGACCGGCGAGCGTGAGGTCGTACGTGAGGGACGACATCAGCCGTCTGCTTCGGCGGGCTCACAGATCGGGCAGGGCCCCAGCTCGCCGCTCGCCACCAGCTTCCCGTCCACCGGCACCGACTCCGCCTTCCCGGCGACCAACGGGCAGTCCGCGCGATGGAACAGCGTGCCGCCCGGCACCATCAGCAGATCCGCGCTGACCGCGAGGGGCGCGGCCGCCGCCTGCCCGGAGTCCACCGTGCCGTCGGGCTCGGCGGCGACCAGCAGGCCGTACAGCTCCTCCACGCGCGCGGCGGCGAGCGCGTTGCGGCCGTGCGTCAGCAGCACCGCACCGGCGATGATCAACGCGGCTCCCGGGACCGTGCAGGACGCGAGATAGGGCAGCTGCCGCTCGGCGAACCGCTCGCCCGAGATGCCGTACCAGCCGATCACACACAGCACCGCGCCCGCGGCGAGCGCCGCCCAGCCGGCCCACAGGACGGGGTGCACGGTCCGCAGTCGGGCTGTCCGCATCTCTGGCTCCCACACGTCGTGAGTCTGTCCATGTCAGCCGATCGCTTGCACTATGCCTTCTGCAAGCTGACCCTGAAAGCACCGGGCGCGCACCGCCCGGACCGACACCCGGTGGTGAGCCAGATGGTTCTCGGGAGCGACCTCAGGCGGGGGAACGCGGGACGCGGCACCGCGATCGCGGCCGCGCTGCTCCTCTTCCTCGCCCCGGCCCTCGCGGCCTGCAGCGACGACGAGGGCGGCGGCAGCAGCGAGACACCGCCGACACCGACGGTCGAACAGACCGAACAGCCGACGAGTCCGGCCGCGTCGGGGCCCGCCGACACGGCGGCGGCCGAGCAGGAGATCAAGCAGAACTGGCAGAAGTTCTTCGATCCGGCGACCTCGACACAGGACAAGCAGTCCGTCCTCGAGAACGGCGACCGGATGGGGCCCGTGCTGGCGGCGTTCAGCGGCGACGAACGCGGCGGGCAGGTCCAGGCGAAGGTCACCGCGGTCGAGTTCACCTCGCCGACCGAGGCGAACGTGACCTACGACCTGACGCTGAAGGGCGCCACCGCACTGCCCGGCGCCTCCGGAACGGCGGTCGAGCAGGACGACGCCTGGAAGGTGTCCGCCAAGACCCTGTGCGCGCTGGTGAGCATGAGCGGCAATGCCTCGGCCTCGGCCCTCCCGGGCTGTTGAGGCCCTCGCCGCGGTGCTGCTGCTCGCCCTGAGCACGGCCTGCGGCAGCCGCCTGCCGGAGAGCGACTTCGAGAACGACGGCCGTACGACCCCGTCGGCGACCTCCGGTGCGCCGCTGCGCGTCGGCATCATCACCAGCGCCACCAGCCCCGTCGGCGGCAACGCCTTCACCGGCCCGCGCGACGGCGCCAAGGCCTGGTTCGACCGCCTCAACGCGCGCGGGGGCATCGACGGCCGCCCGGTCGAGGTGCGTCTGTGCGACGACGGCGGCAGCGGGGTCGGCAACAACGAGTGCGTGCACCAGCTCATCGACGAGGACGAGGTCGTCGCCCTGGTCGCCACCACCGCGCTCGACTACGCGGGCGCCTCCCGTGTCTCACGCGCGCGCGTGCCCGACATCGGCGGCCAGCCCATCGGCGCCGCCTACGACACCTGGCCGCACCTCTACGGCATCTACGGCAGCCTCGCGCCCCGCGACGGCACGACCGGCTGGGACGGCAAGCAGTACGGCGGCACCGAGGTCTACCGGTACTTCAAGCGCGAGCACGGCGCCCGCACGGCCGCCGTCGTCTCGTACAACCAGGCCGCGTCCGCCGCCTACGCCCGGCTCGTCGAGCGGGGACTGAGGGCCGAGGGCTACAAGGTCGTCACCGAGCAGGTCGACTTCGCGCTGCCCAACTTCCGTGCCGTGGCGGCCGACCTCAAGGAGCAGGGCGCCGACCTCGTCTTCGACGCGATCGACGGACACGGCAACGCCCAGCTGTGCAAGGCGATGGACGACGTCGGCGCCGAGGTCACCGCCAAGGTCACGAACGTACAGAACTGGACGTCCGCCGTCCCCGACGACTACAAGGACTCGCCGCGCTGCCGCAACGCCCTGTGGGCGACCGGATCCAGCCGGAACTTCGAGGACACGGACCATGAGGCCGTACGGGAGTTCCGGGACGCCACCGAGGGGCTGAAGACGCACTCCCAGTGGCAGTTGGAGGGGTGGGCCGCGGCCATGTGGTTCACGGAGGCGGCACGGTCCTGTGCCCAGGAGGGCGTCACGCGCGCGTGCGTCGACGACTTCATGAGCCGCAGCGAGGGCTATACCGCCGACGGGCTGCTGGTTCCGGTCCGGTTCGAGCGGCTGGCCGAGCCGCCCAGGACCCGCAGGACCTGTGTGTCGGTGGCCCGCTGGCAGGACGGCAAGGGCTGGGTCTCCCAGGGGGACATGAACGACACGTGCTTCGACGTGCCGCAACTGCCGTACGAGCAATGACGCCTTGTACGAGCGATGACGTCCTTGCGGACAGTCCCTGTCCGCAAGGGCTGGCAGACTCACCACCATGTTGGAGACCTCGGCACGACTGCTGCGCCTGCTCTCGCTCCTCCAGGCCCACCGCGAATGGTCCGGCGCCGACCTGGCCGAGCGGCTCGGTGTCACGCCGCGCACGGTGCGCCGGGACGTGGACCGGCTGCGCGAGCTGGGATATCCCGTCAACGCCAGCCCCGGCACGGGCGGCGGCTATCAGCTGGGCGCGGGCGCCGAGCTGCCGCCGCTGCTCCTGGACGACGACGAGGCGGTGGCGGTCGCCGTCGGGCTGCGCACGGCCGCCGGGCAGGGCATCGAGGGCATCGGCGAGACCTCCGTACGGGCCCTCGCCAAACTCGAACAGGTCCTGCCTAGCCGGCTGCGCCACCGCGTGGGCGCCCTGAACGCGTTCACCGTGCCGATGCTGCGCGGCCCCCAGCCCTCCGCCGTCGACCCGACCGTCCTGACCGAGCTGGCCCATCTGTGCCGGGACGCCGAGCGGCTGCGCTTCGAGTACCGCACGCACGAGGGAGCCGTGACCCGCCGTACCGTCGAACCGCACCGCCTGGTGTGCACCGAGCGCCGCTGGTACCTGGTCGCCTGGGACCTGGACCGCGACGACTGGCGTACGTTCCGCGTCGACCGCATCACCCCGAAGCCGCCGCACGGCCCGCGGTTCACCCCGCGTGAGCCGCCCGCCGACGACCTCGCCGCGTATGTCTCGCAAGGGGTCTCCACGCGCGCGTACGCCTCGCACGCCGTCATCCGGCTGCTGGTGCCGCTGGCGGAGGCGGCCGAGAGGATCTCGCCGTCGGCCGGGGTGCTGGAGCCCGAGGGGGAGAACAGCTGTGTCCTGCGCACCGGGGCCGCGAGTCTCGACGTGATGGTCATTCACGTGATGCTGATGGGCTTCGAATTCGAGGTGCTGGAGCCTGTCGAGCTCACCGACACGATCAGGATCGCTCGGGACCGGCTGTCTCGCGCTCTGGAGCGAGCTCCGCGTACTCGGGATGGTGCAGGTCGAACGCCGGGGACTCGGAGCGGATCCGGGGCAGCGCGGTGAAGTTGTGCCGGGGCGGTGGGCAGGAGGTCGCCCACTCCAGGGAGCGGCCGTAGCCCCAGGGGTCGTCGACCTCGACCTTCACGCCGTACTTGGCGGTCTTCCAGACGTTGTAGAGGAACGGCAGCGTCGACAGGCCGAGGAGGAACGAGCCGATCGTCGAGACGGTGTTGAGCGCCGTGAAGCCGTCGGCGGCGAGATAGTCCGAGTAGCGGCGCGGCATGCCCTCGGCGCCCAGCCAGTGCATCACCAGGAACGTGGTGTGGAAGCCGATGAACAGCGTCCAGAAGTGGATCTTGCCGAGCCGCTCGTCGAGCATCTTCCCGGTGAACTTCGGCCACCAGAAGTAGAAGCCGGCGAAGATCGCGAAGACGACCGTGCCGAACACGACGTAGTGGAAGTGCGCGACCACGAAGTAGGTGTCCGTGACGTGGAAGTCCATCGGCGGCGAGGCGAGGATCACGCCGGTCAGACCGCCGAAGAGGAACGTCACCAGGAACCCCACCGACCACAGCATCGGCGTCTCGAACGACAGGGAGCCCTTGATCATGGTCCCGGTCCAGTTGAAGAACTTCACGCCCGTCGGCACCGCGATCAGGAAGCTCATGAAGGAGAAGAAAGGCAGCAGCACCGCGCCCGTCGCGAACATGTGGTGCGCCCACACCACCACCGACAGACCGGTGATCGCCATCGTCGCGCCGATCAGCGTCAGATAGCCGAAGATCGGCTTCCGGCTGAAGACCGGAATGATCTCCGTGATGATGCCGAAGAACGGCAGCGCGATGATGTACACCTCGGGATGGCCGAAGAACCAGAACAGGTGCTGCCACAGCAGTGCGCCGCCGTTCGCCGCCGTGAAGATCTGCGAGCCGAACCGCCGGTCCGCCTCCAGACAGAGCAGCGCCGCGGCCAGCACCGGGAACGCCATCAGGATCAGGATCGACGTGAACAGCGTGTTCCACACGAAGATCGGCATCCGGAACATCGTCATGCCGGGGACGCGCATCCCGATGATGGTGGTGATGAAGTTGACCGCGCCGAGGATGGTGCCGAAGCCGGCCAGTGCGAGCCCCATGATCCACAGGTCGGGTCCGACGCCCGGCGAGCGTTCCGCGCTGTTCAGCGGCGCGTAGGCGAACCAGCCGAAGGCCGCGGGCCCCGAAGGCACCAGCAGCGAGCCCAGCACGATCAGGCCACCGAACAGGAACAGCCAGTACGACAGCATGTTCAGGCGTGGGAAGGCGACGTCGGGGGCGCCGATCTGCAGCGGCATCAGCTCGTTGGCGAAACCCGCGAAGGTCGGCGTCGCGAACAGCAGCAGCATGATCGTGCCGTGCATCGTGAACAGCTGGTTGAACTGCTGGTTGTCGATCAGCTGCAGCCCCGGCCGGGCGAGTTCGGCGCGCATGATCAGCGCCATCAGGCCGCCGACGAGGAAGAAGGCGAACGACGTGATCAGGTAGAGATGGCCGATCTTCTTGTGGTCGGTGGTCGTCAGCCAGTCGACGACCACCCGTCCCTGCGGCCTCTTCCGCGTGGGCCGCATCGCCGTCTGCACGGTCTCGGTCCCCATACGCTCGCTCGCCCCTTCGCTCGTCGCGCCACGGGCCGCTGCAAGCCCGCGGCGCGCGAGTGCCCGCGAGCTCACGTCATGATGCTCGCGCCGTCGTGCGCCGCGACAGGGGGCGTACCGGGGTTCTGTGCCTGAGCCATGCATTTCCTGTGCGGCGTCAGCACCCGTGGGCCCCACGCGGAATCGGAATGGAATGCGGATCCGTGGCGGTTACCCCGGCACTTTCCGCCGGGCTTTTCGCCGGAGTCGGGCGACACGCGGAAATTACGTTCGAATGCCTGCGTAAGGCGTACGCGCGCGCCCGTTCGTGTGACGAAGTGCACCAGAAACGCGTGTCGTGATCCTGTGACAAAAGTGTGACCCGAGAGGGATCAGTGGCCCACGGTGTACGGAACCGACTTCCGTGCCCGCTCAATGGGGCCTAGCGTGGCGCCATGGCACCCATTCCGAAACCCCCCGCCGAACCTCAGGACAGCCCGGATTCGTATGTGGGCCTTGATGCCGGAGCGGCCGAGCAACGCGCGCGTGACCGGGGCTGGTCGACCGTGCGGTCCCTGCCGCCGGGCGCGATCATCACCATGGAGTACCGCGTGGGACGGCTGAACTTCGAGGTCAAGGACGGCCTGGTGGCGCGGGCCTGGAAGGGCTGAGAAACGGCGACGGCCCTGGTTTCCCGCATCCGACGCATCGGACGCGGGAAACCAGGGCCGTCGTGCTGTGCGCGCTCAGCCGCCCGCGATGGGGTGGGCCGAGGTGGTTGTGCCGCGGGTGACGCGGTCCGCCTGCGGCGGGCGGCGGCTGCCGACCGGAGTGACCGGCGTGCGGTCCGAGCGGGCCGTGTGCGGGCCCGGCGCCAGATAGAGCGCCTTGGGCGTGTGGGCCGTGGAGACGGGGTCCTGCGCCGCGGAGACCGGCTCCTGCGCCGTGCAGACCGGCTCGGGCGCCGTCGAGACAGTGGACACCGACGACGGGGCCGTGGACACCGGCTCCGGCGCGGTGGGCTCCTCCTGGGCGGACGTACGCGGCTTGAGCGCCACCGGCACCTCGACCGGGCTCGCCGGGATCGTCGCCGGGGCGGCGCGGCGGGCGCGCCAGCGGTCGCGCAGGTCGAAGATCTCGGCCTCGGCGCGGGCGACCAGCGGCTCGAACCACGGCAGTGCCAGCAGGATCAGCAGACCCGCGGCCCAGCCGAGCAGCACATCGCTCAGCCAGTGCGTACCCAGGTACACGGTGGTCAGGCCGACGCTGAGCGACACCACGGCCGACAGGGCCGACAGCCAGCGCCGGGCCTGCGGTGTGGCGGCGAGGTAGGAGAGGATGCCCCAGGTCACCACGGCGTTCGCGGTGTGTCCCGAAGGAAATATGTCGCTGCCGGCCTGAAACCAGTTCCACATCTCGTTGGAGCCGATGTCGGTCGCGTAGTGCGGACCGGAGCGGCCCAGGCCGTACTTCACCACGGCCACCGTGATGTTCAGCAGCAGCACGGCCGCGCCGAAGGCCAGCAGCGGGCGCAGCGTGTGCTGCCGCCAGGAGCGCCAGCCCAGCCAGGCCGTGACCATCACCGCGGTCGGGCCGCGCTGGCCGAGGACCACCCAGTAGTCCAGGAAGGCGTGGATCTCCGGCCATTGCTGGTACGGCCGGAAGAGCATCGCCTGCCAGTCGAACCGGACCAGCCAAGAGGTCAGCACGACCGCCAGAACGATCGTGAGGTAGAAGGCGAGCGTCGCGCCGAAAAGGACCACCCGGTGCCGCGTCATCCGGGGCACGTCTAGGACGGGCCGCTCCGGTTCACGGTCCAGCCGGGCGAAGATCCGGTCGAGCCGGCTCGGCTTTGGTTCGGTACGCACACGATCGACGTTACAGGGAGTGAGTGGAGTTACCCGCAGAAGCTAGCCCTTTGTAATGACGATGTGATGTGGGAAAGCTCTCAGGACGGGGTTTATTTCCGAGGATTCGGCAATCCCCAGTGTCCCTTCCCTTCAATTCCTTTGATCACTTCAGGGGTCAGGTTTTGCTCTGCTTATAAAGCCGTTCACCGGGTGATGGCCGGGAATTCTCCGGAAGCTCACCCTCCGTCGGCGGCTCGGCGGCGACCTGTCAGGGCGGACCGGAGCCGTTCAGCCAGAACGCCCCGTACACCGCCGAGCCGGCCGCGACAGCGCCCAGCACCAGCGCCGACCTGGTGGTTCGCAGCCGCGCCAGGGCCAGGGCGAGGGGCAGCAGCAGGGGGAAGGCGGGCATGAGCAGGCGCGGTTTCGAGCCGAAGTAGCTCGACGCGCACAGTGCCAGCGCGGTGACGACACCCGCGTAGACCAGCAGCGGCAGCGGCTGGCGCCGGCGCACACAGACGACGTACAGCCAGACGACCAGGCCCACGCCGACGATCAGCCCGACCCCCGCCAGGGCCGACGGAAACGACGTGAACTTTGCGGCGACGAATCGGGCGAACGCCCAGCCGCCGTCGAAGCCGTTGCGCCAGCCCGCCTGGACGTCGAGATAGCCGAGCGGGCCCTTGCCGGTGCGGTGGCCGACCCACAGGACGTACCCGGCGGCGCCGAGGGGCGCGAGCAGCATGCCGAGGGCGCGCCGCCACGCGGACGCGCCGCTCTCCGGCGTACCGGGGGCGAGAGAGGGGGCGTGTTCCGGGCTGCGTGCGCCCTCGTCGGGCGCCGCGCTTCGGTGTCGTACGAAAGAGGCGATCCCGACCGCCCACACCGCCGCCACGACCGCCAGGCCCACCGGGCGGGTCAGGCCCGCCAGCAGGGCCAGGGTGCCGGACGTGAGCCAGCGGCCGGTCAGGACGGCGTACAGGGACCAGGCGGCGAGTGCGGTGAACAGTGACTCGCTGTACGCCATCGACTGCACGATCCCGACGGGCAGCACGGCCCACAGCAGCACCGCGCAGAACCCCGCGCGCGGGCCGTACACATGGTCGGCGACCGCGTAGATCCCCCAGGCCGCGGCGAGCGAGGCCAGCACGGCGACGAGGAGGCCGGCGCCCGCGTACGACAGCGGGGTCGTCGCGTGCAGCAGCCGCTCCAGCCAGGGCAGCAGCGGGAAGAAGGCCAGGTTGGAGTGGATGTCGCCGTTCGGGAGGCGGACCTCGTAGCCGTACCCCAGCTCGGCGACCCTGGTGTACCAGAGGGAGTCCCAGCGGGCGGTCAGCAGGGTGTACGCGCTCTTGTCGCGCGCCGCGCTCCACAGGGCGAGGGCGAGCAGGCCCAGGGCGCGGACGGCCGCGTACCCGAGGAGGGCCCGGGCCGTCCCCGTGAGTCCGGCCGGTGCCACGCGCGTCGCAAGATCGGTCACGGGTCCGATTATCGACGGCCCCCGGAACCCGATCGGCCCGCGCTCCGTGGGGGAGGGGGAAGTGGAGTGGCGTACGCCACACAGGTTCCACCAGACCCATGAGAGGTCCGCCACGCAGGACCGGCGCGTTCTCGCGTACATTGACGTGTCACTCGCCATTCGTTGCGCGGGCCGGAGACCACCGCTCCTCTCCGGCCGAGTCACGGGGAGCCCCCACCCCGTGTGCCCGCCGAACGCGAGGGAACATCTGGGAGGTACGTACATGTCCGGGACGACCACGGCCGCCTCGCTGCGCCGTCGGGCGGCCGGGGCCGGTGCAAACCGCTGGGTCGTCCTGGTCGTCCTCTGCGTGAGCCTGCTCCTGGTCGCCGTCGACGCCACCGTGCTGCACGTGGCGGTGCCCGCCGTCACCGAGGACCTGAGGCCCGGCGGAATAGAACTGCTCTGGATCGTCGACATCTACCCGCTCGTCTGCGCCTCGCTGCTGATCCTCTTCGGCACGCTGGGCGACCGGGTGGGCCGCAGACGGATCCTGCTCCTCGGATACGGGCTTTTCGGCGTCGCCTCCGCCATGGCGGCCCTCGCCGACACCGCCCAGGTGCTGATCGCCGCGCGGGCGCTGCTCGGCGTCGGCGGCGCGATGATCATGCCCGCGACCCTGTCGATCCTCCGCCAGGTCTTCCCCGACCGGCGTGAGCGGGCCCTCGCCATCGGCATCTGGAGCGCGGTGGCCGCGGTGGGCGCGGCGGTCGGACCGCTGCTCGGCGGCTTCCTCCTCGAGCACTTCTGGTGGGGCTCGGTCTTCCTCGTCAACATCCCGCTGATGCTGGTCAGCCTCCCCGTGGGACGCCTGCTGCTGCCCGAGTCGAAGGGCGACGGCAGGGGGCCCTGGGACGTCGTCGGCGCACTGATGGCGGCGGCCGGTCTGTTCGGTGTCGTCCTGGGCGTCAAGCGGCTCGGGGGCGGCGAAGTGGACGGGGCCACCGCGCTGCCGCTGGTGGTGGGCGCCGTGCTGCTC
Organism: Streptomyces sp. NBC_00457; assembly: GCF_036014015.1. Taxonomy (NCBI): domain Bacteria; kingdom Bacillati; phylum Actinomycetota; class Actinomycetes; order Kitasatosporales; family Streptomycetaceae; genus Streptomyces; species Streptomyces sp. NBC_00457. Next base: position 8,400,737 of record NZ_CP107905.1, read on the forward strand.
GTCCTGTTCGTCCGGCGGCAGCGGCGGCTCAAGCATCCGCTCGTCGACCTGCGGATGTTCTCCCGCCCCGCGTTCAGCACGTCCGTGGGCTGCATCGTGCTGGCGATGCTGGCGCTGGTCGGGCTCGAGCTGATCGCGGCGCAGTATCTGCAGCTGGTGCTGGAGCTCTCCCCGCTGGAGACCGGTCTGCGGCTGCTGCCGCTGACGTTCGCTGCGATGGCGGCGGGGCTTGCCGGGGCGCGGATGCTGCGCCGGTTCGGGCCACGGCGGATGGTGTGCGCCGGGTTCGCGCTGACCGCGGTCGCGGTGCTGACACTGATGGCGATGGGCGGCGAGGACAACCCCGGCCTGCTGCTGCTCGGGTTCGTGCTGCTGGGCTTCGGTCTGGAGACGACGCTGTTCGGGGCGTACGAGTCGATGCTGAGCGAGGCTCCGCAGGAACAGGCGGGCGGCGCCGCCGCGATCGGCGAGACGTCGTACCAGCTCGGTGCCGGGATCGGGATCGCGCTGCTCGGCAGCGTGATGAACGCGGCGTACGCGCCCGGACTGTCGTCCGTGCCGGGGGTTCCGGGGCGGGCGTCGGCCGCGGCGGAGCATTCGCTGGGCGAGGCGTACGAGGTCGCCGACCGTCTCGGCGGCCCGGCCGGAGTCGCCCTGCGCCGCGCCGCCCAGGACTCCTTCGTGCACGGGTTGCATGTGACGCTGCTGGTGAGCGCGGGGCTGCTGGTGCTGGGCGCGGTGATGGCGCTGCGGTTGCCGCGGGTCATGCAGTGCGAGCAGCAGGCGGCGACCGTGGAGCTTCCCGGTCCCCGGGAAGTCGCGGACTCCCGCGTCTCGGTGTGACGGCGAACCCCGGGTACCGTAACTACCGGTGCTAGTTAATTATCCGGAGGGTGTCCCATGCCGTTGCCCCCGTTCGATCCCGCCGACCCCCTGGGCATCGACGACCTGCTGGACCCGGAGGACCTCGCGATCCGCGACACCGTGCGCAGGTGGGCCGCCGACCGGGTCCTGCCGTATGTCGCGGACTGGTACGAGAAGGGCGAGCTGCCCGACGTAAGGGAACTGGCCCGTGAACTCGGCGGGATCGGGGCCCTGGGGATGTCCCTCAGCGGGTACGGCTGCGCCGGTGCGAGCGCCGTGCAGTACGGACTGGCCTGTCTGGAACTGGAGGCCGCCGACTCCGGCATCCGCTCCCTCGTGTCCGTGCAGGGCTCCCTGGCCATGTACGCCATCCACCGCTTCGGCAGCGAGGACCAGAAGCAGCACTGGCTGCCCCGCATGGCCTCCGGCGAGATCATCGGCTGCTTCGGTCTGACCGAACCCGACCACGGCTCCGACCCCGCCTCCATGCGCACGCACGCCAAGCGGGACGGCGGCGACTGGGTGCTCAACGGGCGCAAGATGTGGATCACCAACGGGTCGGTGGCCGGTGTCGCCGTCGTCTGGGCGCAGACAGACGACGGGATCCGCGGGTTCGTCGTCCCCACCGGCACCGCCGGCTTCTCCGCCCCGGAGATCAAGCACAAGTGGTCGCTCCGCGCCTCCGTCACCAGCGAACTCGTCCTCGAAGACGTACGGCTGCCCGCCGACGCCGTACTGCCGGACGTCACCGGTCTGCGCGGCCCTCTCAGCTGTCTCTCCCACGCGCGCTACGGCATCGTGTGGGGGGCGATGGGGGCGGCGCGGTCGTGTTTCGAGACCGCTGTGGAATACGCGAGGACGCGGGAGCAGTTCGGGCGGCCCATCGGGGGATTCCAGCTCACCCAGGCCAAGCTCGCCGACATGGCGGTCGAACTGCACAAGGGGATTCTGCTCGCCCATCATCTGGGGCGGCGGATGGATGCCGGCCGCCTGCGTCCCGAGCAGGTCAGCTTCGGCAAACTCAACAACGTACGCGAGGCGATCGAGATCTGCCGTACGTCTCGGACGATCCTCGGGGCCAACGGGATCTCCCTGGAGTACCCCGTCATGCGGCATGCGACGAACCTCGAGTCGGTGCTCACCTACGAGGGCACCGTCGAGATGCACCAGCTCGTGCTGGGCAAGGCGCTCACCGGACTCGACGCGTTCCGGTAAGGGCCCGGCGGAGCGGGCAGGGCCGACGGGCGGCCCTGCCTCAGCTCTGGTTGAAGAAACCGTCGGCGCGGTGTGCCGCCGGCTCCCCGCTGACGATCTCGGTGTCGGCCGGGCTGAGCAGGAACACGCGGTTGGACACCCGGTCGATCGAACCCCGGAGACCGAAGATCAGGCCCGCCGCGAAGTCGACCACGCGCTTGGCGTCGCCCGGCTCCATGGCCGTGAGGTTCATGATGACCGGGACACCCTCGCGGAACAGTTCGCCGATGGCGCGCGCGTCCCGGAAGCTGTCCGGAGTGACCGTGCCGATCCGGCGGCCCTTCTCGACCGCCACGTCCGAGGCCACCTTCACCCGCGGATCGGTGACCCAGGCCTCCCCGGGCTCAGTCCCTTCTGAGTAGTCGTCGTCGTAGTAACGCTCGTCATCGTTGTCGTCGACGAGGCCAAGCCAGGCACTCGCCTTGCGTACCGATCCCATGGACGCCTCCTCTCACAGCGGTCTGTTTTGCCTTCCGCATCCCTATCGTCATCCATGATGCGGACGTCGTGCCAAGTGGATAGACGCCGCGCGGGGGGTTTGTGACGGTACTGGTGCACAGCGAATTCGTCGAGAGCCCTGGTCCCCCAAGGGTCTTGCCGGACAGTGCTGCTGACTGTGAGTGAAATATGATTGTTCGCGTCGTATGGGTGAGCGGCGGGGCGTACGGGTGAACAGCGATGGTCCCATCGGCGCGTTACAACGGGCCGCTCATCTCGGTTCTGACGGAGGCTCAGGCCGATCGGGCGCGCACTTTCACTGATCGTTCAATGGTTGACGGCCGAAAGGCACCCTTGCGTCAACCGGTCGTTCGGCCGAATACTCCCTCCAGCGCTTGTCAGGGGCACGGCATGTTCGGAATCCGGACATTCGGACCACTGACTGCGCCTCACGGGCCCCGACCCCACGCGGGCCCCCAACTTCCCATGTGGAGGAACGAAAAGTGAGGATCAAGCGCACCACCCCCCGCAGCGGTATTCAGAGACGGACCCGGCTGATCGCCGTCAGTACCGGTCTCGTGGCCGCAGCCGCGATCGCGATCCCCAACGCGAACGCCGCCGACCCCACCACGTTCAGCGCCTCCCAGCTCAAGAGCGCCGGCTCCTCGGTGCTCAAGGCTGATATCCCCGGCACCGCCTGGGCCGTCGACGCGAAGACCAACCGGGTCGTCGTCACCGTCGACAGCACGGTCTCCAAGGCCGAGATAGCCAAGATCAAGCAGCAGGCGGGCGCCAACGCCTCCGCGCTCACCATCAAGCACGCCCCGGGCAAGTTCCAGAAGTTCATCCAAGGCGGCGACGCCATCTATGCGAGTAGCTGGCGCTGCTCGCTCGGCTTCAACGTCCAGAACAGCAGCGGCCAGCAGTTCTTCCTGACCGCCGGTCACTGCACCGACGGCGCGGGCACCTGGTACTCCAACTCCGGCCGCACCACGGTCATCGGCTCCACCGCCGGCTCCAGCTTCCCGGGCAACGACTACGGCATCGTGCGCTACTCCGGGTCCGTCAGCCGTCCCGGCACCGCGAACGGCGTGGACATCACCCGCGCGGCCACGCCCAGCGTGGGCACCACCGTCATCCGCGACGGCTCCACCACCGGTACGCACAGCGGCCGGGTCACCGCCCTCAATGTGAGCGTCAACTACGGCGGCGGCGACGTCGTCGGCGGCCTGATCCAGACCACCGTCTGCGCCGAACCCGGCGACTCCGGCGGTTCGCTCTACGGCAGCAACGGCACCGCGTACGGTCTGACCTCCGGCGGCAGCGGCAACTGCTCCTCCGGCGGAACGACCTTCTTCCAGCCGGTCACAGAGGCCCTGAGCGCCTACGGCGTCAGCGTCTACTAGACCGCCCGGCGGATACTCCCAGCCGCCTCGCACCACCTGCAGCCGGCAGCAGGCGAGCCCCCGCACGCACCCGCGTGCGGGGGCTCGCTGTCGTGCAGGGGGAACCTGCGGGAGAGGAACGGCAGTTGGAGCGGCGCCCGGGCCTACAGGATCACGACGCCCTGGACTCCGGTGTGGCGCACAGCCAGTCCAGTACGGCGGGCAGGGCTTTGAGCGCTCCGAAGTGGCCGGCGTCCGGGTCCAGGACGGGGCGGGCCCGGGGGATGCGGTCCGCGAGCCACTTGAAGTGGCCCACGGGAGAGAAGGTGTCGAGGGCGCCGTGCCACAGCAGCACCGGGCGGGTGATGGCCGCCGGGTCGAAGCCCCAGCTGCTGAGCAGGGCGAGGTCGTCGTCGAGCCAGCCGTACGCCGAGGTGCGCAGCGACTCGCGGTAGGCGCGCAGCAGCATGTCGCCGATGGCCGGGTCGGAGATGATCCGCCGGTCGGAGTCGGTGAGCCCGTCGCGGATGGACACCAGCAGCTGGGCCGGGTCGCTGCGGATGGCGGCGGCGCGCGCGGCCAGCCGCTCGGCGAAGTCCAGCGGGTCGGTGAGGGCCTGGGTGAAGTCCTCGATCTTCGAGAGGGCCATGCCCTCGAACCAGCTCAGCCCAGCGGTGTTCGGCGGTGCGGTACACCCCAGCGCCGCCGCCCGCCGCACCCGCGCCGGCAGCAGCGCGGCGCAGGCCAGCGCGTGCGGGGCGCCGCCCGAGCGGCCGAGGACGGCGAACCGGTCGAGGCCGAGGGCGTCCGCCAGCTCGGCCACGTCCCGGGCCGCGTCGGCCACCCGGCGTCCCGGCCGGCGGTCCGAATCGCCGTAGCCGGGACGGTCGTAGGAGATGAACCGCACGCCGGGGCGCGCGGTGAGGACGTCCTCCGGCACCGTGCCCTGGCGGCAGCCCGGGGTGCCGTGCAGCAGCACCACCGGCGTGCCGTCGGGATCTCCCCGCTCCGCCACCGCCAGCCATCGGCCGTCCCGCATGCGTACGCCGTCGACCACCTGCGTCCTCCGTCTCCCCAACGCGAACATCCCGGATTACCGTCGAAGTACACACCTTGTGCGCCTGATTCGGACCCTGGGGGGCCGTCATGGTCGAGGAGCTGGTGGCGGCGGGCGTCTCGCTCGCGTCGGTCGGAGCGGTGTACGTGATGGCGGCGGCGCGGGTCGTCAAACAGTACGAACGCGGTGTGGTGTTCCGGCTCGGCAGGCTGAAATCCGATGTGCGCGGGCCCGGGTTCACGATGATCGTTCCGTTCGTGGACAAGCTCCGCAAGGTCAATCTGCAGATCGTGACGATGCCTGTGCCCGCGCAGGAGGGCATCACCCGGGACAACGTCACGGTGCGGGTGGACGCCGTCGTCTACTTCAAGGTCGTCGACGCGTCGGACGCCATCGTGCAGGTCGAGGACTACCGTTTCGCGGTCTCGCAGATGGCGCAGACCTCGCTGCGCTCGATCATCGGCAAGAGCGACCTGGACGATCTGCTGTCCAACCGCGAAAAGCTCAACCAGGGCCTGGAGTTGATGATCGACAGCCCGGCGATCGGCTGGGGTGTCCAGATCGACCGCGTCGAGATCAAGGACGTGTCGCTGCCCGAGACCATGAAGCGCTCCATGGCCCGGCAGGCGGAGGCGGACCGGGAGCGGCGGGCCCGGGTCATCAACGCCGACGCCGAGCTCCAGGCGTCCAAGAAGCTCGCCGAGGCCGCCCAGCAGATGGAGGCCACGCCTTCCGCCCTGCAACTGCGGCTGCTCCAGACGGTGATGGCGGTCGCCGCCGAGAAGAACTCGACGCTCGTGCTGCCCATCCCGGTGGAACTGCTGCGCTTCCTGGAGAAGGCGCCGGGACAGGCGCCGTCGGCCCCCGCGGTGGCCCCGCACCCGGCGCAGGAACAACTGCCGCCCGCCGAACCGCGCTTGGATCCCGACCCCGGAGGGTCGATTTCAAGACAGGACTAGTCCTCACGGACAGCACATGAATTACTCGCTCGTAGTGTTTGCAGCGCGAACACACCAGGGGTGACTGTGCACGGTCAAGGTGAGGGGGCGCGCAACCGCGTTCTACGCGCGTCCGGAAGTCGACCTTGTGTGCCCCCTGTAAGCCTCGGGATAGTGAACCTTGTTCAACCGGCACGGACGCGGCGCTTTTTGTTGTACGTCGTCCCCCGTGCCGTACGCCTTCCGGTTCGCCAGGCCCCCACAGCCTGTCGGACCGACCCCCCACAGGAGGACGTGAGTTGAAGCACCGACGCATACCCAAGCGGCGTGCCGCCGTGGCAGGTGCGGGCATCGCCGCACTCGTAGCCGCGGGTGTCACCTTGCAGACTGCGAACGCCAGCGAGAGCACGGAGAACTCCGCGCCCGAGACGCTCTCGGTCACGGCGGCCGGAAAGCTCGCCTCGACGCTGGGCAAGGAGCTCGGCACCGACGCGGCCGGCACCTACTACGACGCGCAGGCGAAGAGCCTCGTCGTCAACGTGCTCGACGAGGCCGCCGCCCAGACCGTCGAGGAGGCCGGCGCCAAGGCGAGAGTCGTGGCGAACTCCCTCGCCGAGCTCAAGAGCGCCCGGACCACCCTGAAGCAGGACGCGACCATCCCGGGCACCTCCTGGATGACCGACCCGGCCACCAACAAGGTCGTCGTCACCGCCGACCGCACGGTCTCCAAGGCCGAGTGGGCCAAGCTGACCAAGGTCGTCGACGGGCTCGGCGCCACGGCGGAACTCAAGCGCACCAAGGGTGAGTTCAAGCCCTTCATCGCGGGCGGCGACGCCATCACCGACGGCAGCGGGCGCTGCTCGCTCGGCTTCAACGTCGTCAAGGGCGGCGAGCCGTTCTTCCTGACCGCCGGTCACTGCACCGAGGGCATCACGAACTGGCAGGACTCGGACGGCAACGAGCTGGGCACCAACGAGGTCTCCAGCTTCCCGGACGACGACTACGGCCTGGTCAAGTACACGGCCGACGTCGAGCACCCGAGCGAGGTCAACCTCTACAACGGCTCCACGCAGGCCATCGCGGGCGCGTCCGAGGCCACCGTCGGCATGGAGGTCACCCGCAGCGGCTCGACCACGCAGGTGCACGAGGGCACGGTCACCGGCCTGGACGCCACCGTGAACTACGGCAGCGGCGACATCGTCAACGGCCTGATCCAGACCGACGTCTGCGCGGAGCCCGGTGACAGCGGCGGCTCGCTGTTCTCCGGCGATCAGGCGATCGGCCTCACGTCCGGCGGCAGCGGTGACTGCACGTCCGGCGGGGAGACGTTCTTCCAGCCGGTGACCGAGGCGCTGTCTGCCACGGGCACGGAGATCGGCTGACGCGTTTTGTAGTGCCGTGAAGTCCCGCCCCTCGTCTGAGGGGCGGGACTTTCGCGCCCTAAGGGGCGCGGGGAACTGCGCGACCAGCCACGATGGTGCCGCAGACAACCGACGACAGATCGCGGCACATCCAGCGGAGCGTCACCGCTTGGGCCAGTACCACAGCGGTTCGTCCAGTGGGCCCTCTCGGCCTGCCACCTCCGTTTGTCCGAACTCCTTGATCAGCTCTATGGAGTTGACGTCCAGGCGATGGCGTATCGCGCCCTTGGTCAAGGCGTCGGCCAGTGGTCTTGCGTGGGTGACGACGATGATCTGGATGTCCTTCGTCGCGGTGAGGATCAGATCGGCGAGTGGGGGGATCAGGTCGGGGTGGAGGCTGGTCTCGGGCTCGTTGAGGACCAGGAGGGACGGCGGCCGGGGGGTGAGCAACGCGGCAGCCCAGAGCAGGTAGCGCAGGGTGCCGTCGGACAGTTCGGCCGCGGTGAGCGGGCGCAGCAGTCCGTGTTGGCGCAGGGCGAGTTCGAAGCGGCCGCCGTGGTTCATGACCTCGACGCGGCTGCCGGGGAAGGCCGCGTCGACCGCCTCGTCCAGCGCCTCGCGGTGACCGACCTCGCGGATCGTCTGGAGCGCAGCCGCAAGGTCGGAGCCGTCGCCGCTGAGCACCGGCGTGCGGGTGCCGATCACGGCGGCGCGGGCCGGGGCGTGGGCGTCGGTGCGGACATGGTCGTAGAACCGCCAGGATCTGATGAGTTCGCGCACCGCCAGCACGTCAGGCGCGTGCTGGGGGTCGGCCATTTCGCCGAGCATGCTGTCGTACGGCCGTAGCGTCCCGTGCACCCGGGACCAGCCGCCGCCCGCGCCGCGCACCTTCACGGCCGCCCCCGCGCGGTCCGAGAGGACGGCGGCGGGGCGCAGCACCGGCCCGCTCCAGATGCACTCGCGCTTGATCTCCGGGTCGACGTCGAACATGGACGGCGGGCCTGCCGGGACCGGATACCCGAAGTCCATCGCATACCCGAACTCGTCTCCCGAGAAGCCAAGTTGCAGGCTGACCGGCCCCGAGCGGACGGTGCCCTGTACCGGATGGCGGCCCTCGCGCATCGCGCGGCTGGTCTTCTCGGGTCCCGCCCACAGCACCGACGGCAGCCCGCCCTCGCGCGCGAGAGCCGCGACGGCGCCGCCGCGCGCGGCCTCGGCCAGCAGCCGCAGGGAGCGGTACAGGCTGGACTTGCCCGTGCCGTTCGCACCCGTGATCACGTTCAGTCTGTCCAGGGGCACGATCAGGCGACGCAGGGACCGGTAGTTCTCGACGGCGAGTGTGCGAAGCATGTGTCCAGGCTTGCAGACGGGACTGACAATGGCCCCTGCGTCAGCCTGCCGCCCGCCGCCGTCGGAACGTCGCCGCGGCCATCGTGATCGCGATCCCGGCCGCCGCCCACGCCGACAGCACCAGCAGCGATGCCGTCGTGTCGTTGCCCTTGAAGTACGCGATGGAGCGCGCCGCCCACGTCCCCGCGCCCGGCGGCAGCGCGGGGCCGATCGCCTGCCAGAAGGGCGGCAGCATCGGCAGCGGGAAGGCGCCGCCCGCGCTCGGGTTGCCCGCGATCACCACGATGAGGATCGCGAGGCCGACGCCGACGATCCCGAAGACGCCCTGGAGCGCGAGCGTGGCCGCCCCTACGGCGAACGTGATCAGCGCGCCGAGCCCCCAGAGGGCCGCCACGCTCCCGGGCAGGGCACCCAGGATCGGCCCGACGATGACCGCTCCGCCGAGCCCTCCGACGATCGACACCAGCGCCATGACGGCCAGCCGGATCGCCGCGCGGCGCGGGTCGGCGGGCCGGGCGCCGGAGCTGATCGCCAGGATCGAGGCGCACAGATAGCCGCCGACGCACCAGCCGACGACGAGGTAGAAGGACGACAGCCCGTCGAAGTCCTGGAGCGAGGCGGGGGCCACGTCGACGACCCTGACCGTGCGCTGCTCGGCCTTCTCCAGGGTGGTGGTGATCGTCTCCAGGGCGGTGGCGAGGACAGTGCCACCGCCGGTCGCGACCAGGAGCGTGTCCGTCGTCCCCGCCGGGTCGATGATCAGCGCACCGTCGATGTCCCGGTTCAGGATCTGCTCGCGCGCCGTCGCCGCGTCGGCCACCGCGCGCGGGTCCAGGGGAGAGCCGGGCAGCCGCTCCAGCCGGGTCACCGCCTGCTCGGCCGCGACCTGGGGTGCGACCACCCCGAAGGGCACGTCCTTGGGCTTCGGGTCGTGCAGTGCGCCTACGTAGGAGGCGATGAACAGCAGTTGGAGGGCGATCACTCCGATGACCAGCAGGGTGGCTCTTGGGGTGACGGCGTCCTTCACCTCGGAGAGGAAGCTGTTCCGTGTCATGCCCCCACGGTCCGAGGGGGTGGGCGTTTCCGCAGGTGGGGTGCGGCCGAATGGGTGCCGTACACATGTTCTTCATCATCGTTACCTGTTCGAGATCTTCTGTGGCTCACGCTGTGCTTGGGGTGCCCGTTACATTTGGGGCTCCGGGGGACCTCAACGTTGTTGACCACAGCGGAAGTTGATCCTCCGTCAGTTCCTTCACAGCCGTACAGCTGAACGCTCGGGGGAAAGCGCTGTGCAGAAAATCCAGCTGACCTACTGGTGGAACGGGCACGAGCCGGGGGATGTCGTCGAGGTCGACGACCCGACCGCGCGCGGAGTGCTCGGTGTGATCGCGCGGCCCGTGCCGGAGACTGAGGCGGAAGCCGAGGCCGAGCGGGACAGCGAGCCGGAGCTCCGGGGATGAGCGAGCCGTACATCACCTTTCCTGACGTGGAGCAGCTGGTCGTCGATCTCCTGAAGGACCGTAGTGAGCTGGCCGGTGTCCTGGTGGACGTCCAGCCGCCCTCCGGGTTCGACGGTTCGCAGCGTGCCGTGCTGGTCTCCCGGGTCGGCGGGGCGTGGGCGGAGGATCCCCGGCTCGACAATCCACTGGTCGATCTCGAGGTGTACGGGCCGTCCAAGGCCGCGGCCCATACCGTCTCCCTCGTCGCCCGCGCTCTGATGCTCCAGCTCAGGGGAGCGGTGCACGGCGCGGCGACCGTCGTGGACGTCGTCGAGGAGGACGGGCCGCGCTGGCTGCCCGACTACCGGCACGCCACCGCCAACCGCTATGTCTCGACCACCCGGCTGGTGGTCCGCCCGGCCTGAGCCGGTTCCCTCGTACGTCCCCTCAGCGCCTGGTGCGCACCACATCCGTAGCACGTCATGTCCATCTCCCACCAAGGAGCAGTGATGGCCGGAACGAACGCCAAGGAGATCCGGGTCGCGGGCAGCGGCCGGGTCCTCATCGCCCCGCTCGCCACCGAACCGCCCGCCGACACCGGTGCGGCGTGGGGTGCCGGGTGGAAGGACCTCGGCTACACCACCACCGACGGGGTCAAGATCTCCAAGAAGGACAAGCTGGACCCCGTGGACACCTGGCAGAGCGTCAGCTCGGCGAGGTTCGTCTACTCCGACCGCGACCTCAGCTTCAAGTTTCAGCTGCTCCAGCTGAACGAGGACACCCTCCCCTTCTTCTTCGGCGGCGGGAAGGTGACGGAGACGGCGACCGGGTCCGGCCTCTACAAGTACGAGATGGCGGCCGAGCCGAAGTTCGACGAGCGGATGCTGGGGCTGGAGTTCACCGACGGGGACGAGGTGACGTATCGCATGATCGTCGCCCGTGGCCAGGTGACCGAGACGGAGGAGATCGCCCTCGTCCGCACCGCCCCCGTGAAGCTGGGCGTCACCTTCACGGCGCTGGCGACGGTGGACGACGCGCCGCTGGCGACGTTCCTGATGAAGGACCCGAGCTTCAGCGCGGCCTGACCGATTCCCCTTCTTTCTAGTACTTTCCAGTTCTTTCCAGCTAGGAGCCCTACGCGCCATGGCCCGTTTCAACGTCAACGCCGCCCGTGCCCAGCGTCTCGAAACCCTCGGGAAGGACTGGGAGTTCGAGGTGGACAGCGATGTGTTCCACCTGCCGACCGAGTTCCCGCGCAGCATCGCCAAGCAGATCGCGGCGCTGGACGACAACGACATCGACGGCCTGCTGGCGCTGCTGCTCGGGCCCGAGCAGTTCGAGCGGCTGGGCAAGTACGACATCAGCGTCCAGGACGTCTCCGCGATCCTGGAGGCGTACGGCAGCGAGACGGGCATGACGCTGGGGGAAGGCTGAGCCTCGGCGCGCTGGTCGACGAGCACGCCGAGGCCCTGGAGGCGGACCTGCTCCGCCACTACGGTGTCGACCTCCTCGACTGGCACCGGGGCCGCCTCTCCTCCCGCCGCCTGCGCGTCCTGACGGAACACCTGCCCGCCGACTCGTCCTTCGCCCGGGCGGTCCATGGCGAACAGGCGGACTGGACGGTCACGGATCATCTGCTGGCGGCGGTCGTCGACCAACTCGCGGTCGCCAACTGGATGTTCGCGACAGTCAACCGGGACGAGGACACGGAGCCGGCGCCTTATCCGGAGCCGGTGCCGCGGCCGGGGGACGGCAGTTCCGAGGACCCTGAGCAGGAACCTCGGCCGACTGCGGAGCAAGGGGCGTCGGCAGCGCAGATCGTGGCCTTCCTGAGTTCACCGAGTTGAGAGGAGCCAGTGCGTGGCTGAGGACATCAAGGTCCTGGTCGAGAGGCTGACCGCTCGGGTCTCGACCCTGGAGGGCACGGAGAATTTCGCCGCGCGCTTCAAGGCACAGTTCGCGGACGCCTCGCGTGTTCCGACGGAGTTCAAGGAGGCGGTTCGAGGCGAGATCGCCGCCCTGAAGGCGCAGGAGGACGCCGAGCATGTGAGTTCCGCCAATGTGGCCATGAAGGCCGAGTCCACCGGGCTGAACCTGGCCGGGAACTTCGCCAAGGTCGAAGGGAACTTCCTGGCCGTCCAGGCTGACGTGATCAGGGTGGACGCGGTCCTGAAGGACTTTGTGCTCAACAGGATGGAGACCAAGCGCACGGTCGACCAGTTGAAGGCGCTGAACCTGGCCGGCCCGGCGGACACCAAAAAGGCCATCATGGACATGGTCGACCCGGTGAACATGCTCAAGCGGATCAGGGACCTCGAAGAGGAAAAGGCGACGAAGAAGAGCGTCGGCGCCATGCAGCAGCAGGTGGACGGCGCCCACGTCAAAGCGAACAAGATTCGTGAACTGCTCAATCGGGAACCGGATCTGCCCCGCATGCGAAAAGACCTCGTCAAACTCGAGAAGAGCGCGGCTTGGGCGAAGAACCGGATAGAGAAGCTGACAGGTTCGAAAGATTCGGCGACGGACCAGACCAAGAAGCGGCAGGGCGGTAAGGACATACCGAACGTCCACCAGTTGGAGCGCCAGGAGAAGCAACTCAGGGCGACCATCGTGAGGTTCGTCCGCCTGGTGGAGTTGGCCGCCCCCGAGATGAAGTCGTTTTCCAGTCAGATAAGCGCGATCGAGCGGGAGTTGCAGAGATGAGAACCGCACTGGTCCAGGCCACCGGCGCGCTCACTCGCTTCCGGACCGCCCTGACCCAGACGAGTACGGCCGGAAACCGGCTGCGGACCGCAGCGACCGGCACCACCGGTTCGGTCGACCGGCTCAGGAGTGCCGCGACGCAGGCGAGCACCGCCACCGGGCGGCTGCGGACCGCCGCCACCCAGGCGAGCGGTGGGCTCAATCAGATGCGGACGGCCGCCACCCGGGCCTCTGCCGATGTCCAGCGGGCGGGGCGGAGCGCGGCGTCGGGCGGTGGGCTGTTCTCCCGGTTCAGCCAGGGGCTGCGGACCGCCACCACCGCTCAGCGGGGGCTCAACACAGCGATGAAGGCCAACATCCTCGGTGCCGTCCTCGCGCTCATCCTGCCGCTCATCACCAAGCTCGTCGAGATGGCGATGCAGTCGAAGACTGTGCAGGCCGTGGTGCAGGCGGCGTTCAAGATTATCGGGCAGGTGGTGGGGACGGTCATGAAGGGGGCGTCGGTCGCCATCAACTGGCTGATCGATGCCGGGAAGAGCGTGGTCAATTGGCTGAAGGCCAACTGGCCGTTGCTCGTGGCGATTCTGACCGGTCCGGTGGGGATCGCCGTGCTGGCGATAGTGAAGCACTGGGACCGGATCAAAGAGGCGGTCGGGACGGTGCGCGACTGGATCGTCGACAAGTGGAACGCCGTAGTTGATTTTCTGCGGGGGGTTCCCGGGAAGATCTGGGGCTTCTTCGCCGAACTGCCCGACCGGCTGATGGGTCTGGGCGGCGACCTCGTCATGGGGCTCATCAACGGCATCAAGAACTCGGCCTCTGCCCTTCTCAACACCGTGAAGAACTTCATCATCAACACCATTCCCGGGCCCATCCGCAGCATCCTCGGCATCTCGTCGCCGTCCAAGGTGATGATGGGCTTCGGCGGTGACGTCGGCGAAGGTCTCGCGCTGGGCATGGAGGGCGCCGGGAACCGAGTGGCGGGGGCCGCCGGGCGGCTCGCCACCGCCACCGCGCGGAGTGCGATCGGACCCGGTTACAGCCTCGCCGGAGTCGCCGCCCGCTCGGGGGCCCGTCCCGGTGGCGCCACCGCGGCCTCCCCGGTCACCGTCAATGTCCATCCCCGCCCCGGACAGTCCGAGTACGAGATCGGCCGTATCACCGCCCGTGAACTCGCCTGGGCGGCCAAGCGATGAGCGGGCGGCAGCTCCAGCAGCCGGTGTTCGAGGTGGACGGCTGGGCGGGGAACACCGTCGACGACTCCGGCGTCGAATGGTGGGTTACCAGCGAGCAGGGCTGGGCCGGCACCCCGCCCTTGCGGCTCACCCTGACCGACCGGCCCGAGCGGCACGGCGCGTTCGACGCCCCCTCCTACCGCGGACCCCGCGTGATCACCCTGGAGGGCACCGCCGTGGTCCCCGACCGGGCGGCCCGCGAAGCGGCCAAGGACCGGCTGGCGGCCGTACTCGCCGACGGCAGTACGCTCACGCCGCTCGTCGTCACCGAACCGCACCGCACCCGGCGGGCGTTGGTCAGGCTCACCGCCGAGACGAAGATCGTCGACCGCAAGTCCGGCTTCGAGTTCTCCCTGACCATGACCGCGCCGGATCCGCTGCGGTACTCGTACGGGCTCAACACCAGTACCTGCCCGCTGCCTTCCTCCAGCGGTGGCGTCGTCTTTCCGCTCACCTTCCCCCTGGACTTCGGATCGGGCTCCTCCGGCGGCCGGCTGCTGCTGGAGAATCAGGGCACCGCCCCCACCTGGCCCGTGTGGCGGATCGGCGGGCCCTGCGTCCAGCCGGTGATCACCAACACCGCGACCGGCGAGGAACTCGCCTTCGAACTCACCCTCCAGGAAGGCGAGTTCCTGGTCATCGACACCGACGCGCGCTCGGTCCTCCTCCAGGGCACCGCCTCCCGCCGCTCCGCGCTGCGGCCCGGCTCGGACTGGTTCCCGCTCCGGCCGGGCTCGACGCCTGTGCTCTTCCGCGCCCCCGACGACGCCCCGGCCGCCCGGCTGACCGCCGAATGGCGCGACGCCTGGCTCTGACCCCGCCCACCGAAAGAGCAACAGAAGGAACGCACCCGCATGGCTGAAGCTGAATTCGAACGTCACTCCGGATGGCTCTCGGGTAGTGTCGTCGACGCCGAGGACGCCCGGCTCGCCACCGGTGTGCTCGCCGCGGCGTCCGCCGACCCCGGCAACCCGATCGCCGCCCGTACGGGAATCAAGCCGGGCCCCGGCAACCCGGGCGCTGTCGAGGCGATCGCCACGCCGTCCCGCGAAGTGACCGTGCGCCCGTTCCAAGGCGTCGTGCAGGGCACCCGGAGCACCGCGGCGGGCGCGTATCTGATCACGCTCGCCCAGCAGAAGAAACTCGACGTGCTGACCGCGGCCCCCGCCCACTCGTCCAACCCCCGCATCGCCCTCGTCGTGGCCCAGCAGACCGACCGGCAGTACGGCGACGCGAGCGACGGCATGCTCGTCCACGTGGTGGCCGGGGCCCCCGCGGTGACGCCGGTCGCGCCCACGGTGCGCGACGACTGCATCCCGCTCGCCGCGATCACCGTCCGGGCGAACGCGGGATCGATCGCCCGAGGCGACATCAAGGACCTGCGCGTGTTCACCGTCGCCGCGGGCGGAGTGCTGCCGCTGCAGACCCACGAGAACCTCCCGGCCGACGGCTACACAGGCCAACGCGTGTACGACCTGGAGACCGGCCTCGACCTCGTACGCGTCGGCAGCGCCTGGCGCCCCGCGGTCACGGGCTCGGTGCAGTTCTTCGGCCCGGCCGACGCGGGCTGGCCGCGGACCGGCTCGGCGGGCGCCGACTCCTTCGTCTTCAACCAGGTGACCATTCCTGCGGCGCCCTACCCTCGGCTGCTCTCCTTCTCGGGGCAGGTGATGGTGTCCACCTCGGGCGACGAGCGATGGGACCACGTGGTGCGCGGGCCGGACGGAGGGGGCCTCACCTGCGCCACTTTTCACGGCGGACCCACGAGGCTCACCACCACGGTCACGACCGGCCACCAGCTGATCCCCGCGACGACGGGGCCCTGGGTGCTGCAGCAGACCCTCGACCGGGGCGGCGGCATCACGACCGGTACCGCGGCCGTGCCGACGGGCTCCGCGGTCTTCACCGGTCTGCGCGTGATGGCGTTCCCCGTCCCCTGACTCCGCGAGCAGAAGAGGCACCCGCATGAGTACGCCCCCTCCAGAACGCGACTCCGCCTGGGTAGCCGGCGGTGTCATCGACGCCGAGGACGCCCGGCTCGCGACCGGCGTGCTCGCCGCACCCGGGGCCGGACCGGTCCAGGCCCGCAGCGGCATCCGCGCGGCCACCGGCGACCCCGGCCGGGTCCAGGCCACCACCACGGTGTCCGGCAAGGTCACCGTGGCCCCCTTCCAGGGTGTGATCCAGGGGACGAGGGCCACCGCGGCCGGCGCCTACCTCGTCACGCTCGGCCAGGAGAAGACCCTCGACGTACTCGGCACGCACCCCGCCGACTCGGCCAACCCGCGCAACGACCTGGTCATCGCCCGGCAGCGGGACGAACAGTACGGCGACGCCACCACCGCCATGACCGTCGAACTCGTCAAGGGAACGGCCGCCGCCACCCCCACCGACCCCGTGGTGACAGGCGACCACATCCCGCTCGCCCGGATCAGGATTCCGAGGAACGCCACGTCCGTCGCCAACGCCGGCATCGAGGACCTGCGCCCTTGGACCACGGCCGCCGGCGGCATCCTGCGGGTCTGGGGCGCGGCCAACCGGCCCACGCACCCCTACACCGGCATGTACATCCACCGCTGGGACTCCAACCATCTGGAGTGGTACGACAGTTCGGCGGGCTGGCGGGCGGTCAACGACGACACCGGCTGGGTCACCCTCCCCCTGCTTCCCAACTGGAACGTGTACAACAACGAGACACCGGCCGTACGCCGGGTCGGCGCCACCGTCCACATGCGCGGCGCCCTGCAGACCGCCGTCGCCCTCTCGGCCAACGCCATCTCCATGACCGCCGTCCCGGCCGGTTTCCGCCCGGCGGTGGGGCACCACTGGTACACCGCGCTGGGCGGTGTGACACGAGGGCTCGAACTCATGCTCCGCACCGACGGTGCCGTGGTGCTGTTCGCTCAGGGCGTCCAGTTGCCGGCCACCCAGTTGATCTACCTCAACACCACCTGGCTGGTGGACCAGTGACCCGCACCCCGACCCGCTACACCTACTACACCGCCGACCTCACCACCGGCGCCGTCACCGACGAACTCCCGCTGTACGACGTCACGTTCAGCAGCGAACTCAACGAAGCCGGTGAGTTCCGCGCCCGGTTGCCCCTGGGCGACCCGCGCGTCACCGTGCACCGCCCCCGGGAACTCACCGAGCCCGGACGCACCGCCCTCTACGTCGAGCGGGACGGAGTGCTCGTATGGGGCGGGGTGATCTGGACCGTCAAGTACACCTCCGCCGACCAGCACCTGGAGATCGGGGCGGCCGGCTTCCTCTCCTACTTCGACCACCGCCGGGTCCTGCCCGCCGACTTCGACCCGGACGCCACCGATCTGTCCGCGGCCGACGTGCCCTTCATCGACCGCGACCAGTCCGACATCGCCCGCGCCCTCGTCGCCACCGCCCAGGCGCACCCCGGCGGCGACATCCGGGTGCGCCCCGAGTCCACGGCCGGCTCCGGCATCATCCGCACGCTCGTCTACCGCGGCAGCGACCTCAAGAGCACCGGCGAGGCCCTGCGCGAGCTGGCGAGCCTGGAGGACGGCCCCGACTTCGTCTTCGACATGGCGTACGGCACCGACGGCCGCCCTGTCCACCGGCTGCGCGTCGGCACCCCGCACCTCGGCCAGCAGGGCACCCCGCACGTGTGGGAGTACGGGGCCAACCTGACCGGCTACACCTGGCCGGTCGACGGCGCCTCCACCGCGAGCCGGGTCTTCGCCCTCGGCGAGCAGGGCGAGGGGGAGAACAGCCAGCTCGTCGCCGTCGCCGAGGACCGCGCCACCGGACGCCCGCTCACCGAGACCGAGGTCTCCTACGTCCATCTCACCGACGCGGCGCTCCTGGCCTCCCAGGCCCGCTCGGCCCTCGCCGCCGTCTCGGCCCCCGTGGTCCTGCCCGAGCTGACCGTGCGGGCCGACCTGGACCCGGTGCTCGGCTCCTACCAGGTGGGCGACGACGCCACCGTCGTCATCAAGGACGTCTTCTTCCCCGAGGGCACCCAGTTCGACGTACGGATCACCGGGATCGAGGTCACCCCGGGCAACGACGCGGGCGAGGAACAGGTCCAGCTGACCGTGACACCCACCACGAACAGGAGCATCCCGTGACCAGGATCAACCGCCCCGACACCCTCCTGACCGAGCTCCGCGACATCAAGCGCCGGCTGCACGCCCTGGAGACCGCGCAGCGCACGACGCCCGGCACCACCGCCCAGGCGACCGCCGGGGACGCCGAGGAACCCGCCGAGACGGACGCTTCCGACTCCGAGTAGCCGTTTCCGCAGGTGAGGGACGCTCCAAGGGTAATCGCACAGACGTTCGGGTTTTGGTCTATGGTGGGGGTGAGGCAGTCGGGAACTGATGTTCGATAGCGGGAGGTGCGGATGCCTGGCTTCACCCATCTGCACACCGTCTCCGGGTTCTCCCTGCGCTACGGCGCTTCCCATCCGGAGCGGCTGGCCGAGCGCGCCTCCGAACGGCACATGGACGCCCTCGCCCTCACCGACCGCGACACCCTCGGCGGCACGGTCCGCTTCGCCAAGGCCTGCGCCAAGGCGGGTGTCCGTCCGCTGTTCGGCGTGAACCTGGCGGTGGAGGAGCAGGAGTCCGTACGTCGACAAAAGCGCCGTACCCCGGTCCGCGGCGGTGCCTTCATCGACGAGTCGACACCGCGGGTGACCTTCCTCGCCCGGGACGGCGTTCGTGGCTGGGCCGGCCTGTGCCGTCTCGTCACCGCCGCCCACACCGCCGAGGACACCCCCCTGCTGTCCTGGACCGCCGTCCCCGCCGAGGGTCTGACCGTCCTGCTCGGCCCCGACTCCGACGTCGGCCGCGCGCTCGCCGCGGGACGCCCCGACCGGGCGGCGAGGCTCCTCGCCCCCTGGCGGGAGGCCTACGGCGATGCCCTGCGTCTCGAAGCCGTCTGGCACGACCGCACGGGCACCGGCCCCGGCTCCCTGCGGCTGGCCGCCCGCACCATCGGCTTCGCCGCCGAGCAGCGGATCCGGCCCGTGCTCAGCAATGCCGTCCGCTATGCCGACCCCGGCCTCGGCCCGGTCGCCGACGTCCTGGACGCCGCCCGCCGTCTCGTCCCCGTCGACCCCGCCAAGGGGCTGGACTCGGGGGAGGCCTGGCTCAAGGACGCGGGCGCCATGCGCGAGGCGGCCGAGCGGATCGTCGAGGCCGCGGGGTTCCGGCGCCACACCGCGCTCCGCCTGCTGGAGCAGACGCAGGCCACCGCCGCCGAGTGCCTGGTCGATCCCGAGGACGACCTCGGCATCGGCACCGTCCACTTCCCCGAACCGCATCTCGTCGGTGCCGGCCGCCGCACCGCACAGCGCGCGCTGGCCTCCCGGGCGGCGGCGGGCATGGTGCTGCACGGCTACGACCACCGGCGTGCCTACTGGGAGCGGATGCACGAGGAACTGGACATCATCGCCCACCACGGCTTCGCCTCCTACTTCCTGACGGTCGCTCAAGTCGTGGACGACGTGAAGAAGATGGGCATCCGGGTCGCCGCGCGCGGCTCCGGCGCCGGCTCCCTCGTCAACCACCTCCTCGGCATCGCCCACGCCGACCCCGTCGAGCACGGGCTGCTGATGGAGCGCTTCCTGTCCAAACGCCGGCTGGTGCTGCCCGACATCGACATCGACGTGGAGTCCGCGCGCCGGCTGGAGGTCTACCGCGAGATCATCGGCCGGTTCGGCACCGAACGGGTCGCGACCGTCTCGATGCCGGAGACCTACCGCGTCCGGCACGCGATCCGGGACGTCGGCGCCGCCCTCTCCATGGACCCGGCCGACATCGACCGCATCGCCAAGTCCTTCCCGCACATCCGCGCCCGGGACGCCCGCGCGGCCCTGGAGGAGTTGCCGGAACTGCGCCAACTGGCCGGTGAGAAGGAGAAGTACGGCAGGCTCTGGGAGCTGACCGAGGCCCTGGACGCCCTCCCGCGCGGGATCGCCATGCACCCCTGCGGAGTGCTCCTGTCCGACGCGTCCCTGCTCAGTCGTACGCCGGTCATGCCCACCAGCGGCGAGGGCTTCCCCATGTCGCAGTTCGACAAGGACGACGTCGAGGACCTCGGGCTGCTCAAGCTCGATGTGCTCGGGGTGCGGATGCAGTCGGCGATGGCGCACGCGGTCGCGGAGGTGGAGCGGACGACGGGGGAGCGGGTCGACCTGGACGCGCTCGATTTCGAACGAGGGGACGGCGACCCGGCGACGTACGAACTCATCCGCTCCACCGAGACGTTGGGCTGCTTCCAGATCGAGTCGCCGGGGCAGCGGGACCTGGTCGGGCGGCTTCAGCCGGCCACCTTCCACGATCTCGTGGTCGACATCTCCCTGTTCCGGCCTGGGCCGGTCGCCGCCGACATGGTGCGGCCGTTCATCGAGGCGCGGCACGGGCGGGCGCCGATCCGCTATCCGCACCGGGATCTGGAAGGGCCGCTGCGGGAGACGTACGGAGTCGTCGTCTTCCATGAGCAGATCATCCACATCGTCGACATCATGACCGGCTGCGGACGGGCCGAGGCGGACCGGGTGCGGCGCGGGCTGTCCGACCCGGAGTCGCAGGGGCGGATCAAGGTGTGGTTCGCCCAGCGCGCGGCGGCGAAGGGCTACGACGCGGAAACGATTCAGCGGACCTGGGAGATCGTCGAGGCCTTCGGCTCGTACGGCTTCTGCAAGGCGCACGCCGTCGCCTTCGCCGTACCGACCTACCAGTCGGCGTGGCTGAAGGCGCACCACCCGGCGGCCTTCTACGCCGGGCTGCTCACGCACGATCCCGGGATGTATCCGAAGCGGCTGCTGCTGGCGGACGCGCGGCGGCGTGGGGTGCCGATCCTGCCGTTGGATGTGAATGTGTCGGGGGTCGCACACCGTATCGAACTGGTGTCTGAATCCGGGGTGTGGGGGCTGCGGTTGGCCCTCTCCGACGTGCACGGCATCAGCGAGGCCGAGGCGGCGCGGATCGCCGACGGGCAGCCGTACGCCTCGCTGCTGGACTTCTGGGAGCGGGCGCGGCCCAGCCGTCCGCTCGCCCAAAGGCTGGCCCAAGTCGGCGCGTTGGACTCCTTCGGGGCCAACCGCCGTGATCTGCAACTGCACTTGACCGAGCTGCACCGAGGCGCCCGGGGCGCGGGCGGCGGCCAACTCCCGCTGTCCGGCGGGCGGAAGACCGCGCCGGCCGGACTGCCCGACCTCTCCTCGGCGGAACGGCTCAGCGCCGAACTGGGAGTGCTGTCCATGGACACCTCACGCCATCTGATGGACGACCACCGGGCGTTCCTCGACGAACTGGGGGTGGTGTCCGCACGGCGGCTGCGGGATGCCAGACACGGGGAGACGGTGCTGGTCGCGGGCGCCAAGGCGGCGACCCAGACCCCGCCGATCCGGTCCGGCAAGAGGGTCATCTTCTCCACCCTGGACGACGGCACCGGCCTGGTCGACCTCGCCTTCTTCGACGACTCCCACGACGCCTGCGCCCACACCGTCTTCCACTCCTGGCTGCTGCTGGTGCGCGGAGCGGTGCAGCGGCGCGGCCCGCGCAGCCTCAGCGTGGTGGGGTCCGCCGCCTGGAACCTCGCCGAGCTGGTCGAACTGCGCGCCGAGGGCGGCCTCGACGTGGTGGCGGCCCGGCTCGCGGAGCCGGTGCCGGAAGGAAGCGGGGATTCGACGGGCGGACGGCGAATCCAGATGCCCACCGGATACGAAATGCACCCGTGGGCCGATCTGCGTCCGGCGGGTCAAGAGCCTTCACAAGTACGGAAGTTGTGGCACCAGAGTCCGGGGAGTGCGGGATGACCATCCTCTGCGTACGTTTCCAGCTGCCGCCGGTGCGGGAGGCGGCCCTGCCGGAGCTGATCGGGTTGCTCGAGGAGTTCACGCCGGTCGTCGAGGCGCTGCCGCCGGACGGCGCGCTGGCCGATCTGCGGGGCGCCGAGCGGTACTTCGGGCGCAGCGCCGTCGAACTGGCGGCGGTGATCCGCGTCCGTTCCCTGGCCCTGCACGGGGTCGACTGTGCGATCGGCGCCGGGCCCGGCCCGATGCTGGCGCGCATGGCGCTGCACGACGCCCGGCCCGGGGTGACCCATGAGCTGCCCGAAGGGCCGGACGGCATCGCCGAGCTGCCCGTCACCGCGCTCCCCGGCGTCGGCACCGCGACCGCCCGCACCCTGTGCGAGTACGGGCTCGACACCCTCGGCCTGGTCGCCGCCGCCCCCCTGTCCACGCTTCAGCGGCTGGTCGGCGCGAAGACCGGCCGCGAGCTGCGCGAGAAGGCGAACGGCTTCGACCGCGGCCGGGTCGTACCGAACGCCGTCTCCCGCTCCCTCGCCGCCGAACGCCCCTTCCGCCGCGACGAGTTGGACCCCGACCGGCACCGCCGCGCCCTGCTCTCCGCCGCCGAGGAGCTGGGCGCCCGGCTGCGCGCCCTGGAGAAGGTCTGCGGCACCCTGACCCTCACCGTGCGCTACGCCGACCGCACCGCGACCACCCGCACCCGCACCCTCAAGGAGCCCACCGCCCACTCGGCCGCCCTCACCCGGACCGCGTACGACATGTACGAGGCCCTCGGCCTCCAGCGCGCCCGGGTACGGTCGGTCACCCTGCGCGCCGAGGCCCTCGGCCCCGCCGAACAGGCCTCCTACCAGCTCACCTTCGACCCGGTGGACGAGAAGGCCCGCCGCATCGAGGAGGTGGCGGACCGCGCGCGAGCGAAATTCGGCCCGCACGCGGTGATGCCGGGGACGCTGGCGGCGTAACTCTCTTTGAACAGGGATCAGTTGGCCCACGGCGGCACGATGCGTGTGCCGTCGGCCAGCTCCGCCTCCAGGCCGATGGAGGTGGTGACCCAGGTGAGCGCGGTCCGGTCGGTCGGGTTCTCGACGGTGAGGGTCGCGCCGGGGTTGATGATCAGGGTGTCGCCCGCACTGACGCGGTCGGTACGGCCGTCGAGCGTGACCAGCAGCTCGCCGTCGAGCAGGTGCAGGATCTCCTCCCGGTTGACGGTGTGCGCGGGCGCCTTGGTCCCGGGCGGGATCTCACCGCGCCAGGCGCAGAGTTCTTTGCTGCCGGTGCGCGGAGTGGCGTACGAGACGAAGCGGGCGCCGTGGATCTCGTGGGTGACGGCGTCGGACTGGCGGATGACGGGCATGGGTGGACCTCCCGGCCGTAATGGTCAAGCTGCTTGACTATATGGAACATGGTCAAGCAGCTTGACCAATTCGTCAAGGGTGTTTCAATGCCTGCGTGCAGAACTCCGAAGCCCTCGCCCTGACTGCCGCCCTGCTCTCCGCAGCCGCCGACCTGACGCGGCGCATCAACGACCGTGTCGTGGCGCGCGGGTTCGAGGTGCGGCCCGCGCACGGCTTCGCGTTCACGCGGCTCGCCCCCGACGGGGCGACGGTCACCGACCTCGCTGTCCATCTCGGGGTCACCAAGCAGGCGGCGAGCCAGCTCGTCGAGGAGCTGGTGCGCAAGGGGTATGTCGAGCGACGGCCGCATCCCGATGATGCGCGTGCCCGGCTGGTCGTGCTGACCGAGCGGGGGTGGGCCTGTACGCGGGCCGCGGAGGAGGCGGCCGCGGAAGTGGTGCGCGAGTGGGTCGACGTGCTCGGCGAGAGTGAAGTGCGGGCGTTGAGCGACCGATTGGGGCGCGTCGCACCCTATGGCCCTCTCAGGCCCATCTGGTGACGGTTCGTCAGCGTCACTACCACAGTCACTGGCTAGCACTGGAAGTTTTTACTGGCACGTAACTTCACAAGTGAACTACTCACTCGTAACTTGACAAGTGAACAGCATCCTCGTGATCCGGATCACAGGGCGTAGAGCCGCCTCAACTCCCTTGAGCCGCAAGGAGATCACCCGATGCTGCCCTGGAAACGAGTGCTCAGACCCCTGACCGCGCTGCTGCTGACCGCCACGGTCGCCCTGGTGCCCGCCGCCGCAGTTCAGGCCGCCGAGTCCCCCGACAGCGGTTGGAACAACTACTCCTGCAAACCGTCCACCGCCCACCCCCGCCCCGTCGTCCTGGTGCACGGCACCCTCGGGAACTCCGTCGACAACTGGCTGGGCCTCGCGCCGTATCTGAAGAATCGCGGATACTGCGTCTTCTCCCTCGACTACGGGCAACTGCCGGGCGTCCCCTTCTTCCACGGCCTGGGACCCGTCGACAAGTCGGCCGAGCAGCTGAAGACCTTCGTCGACAAGGTGCTCACCGCGACCGGCGCCACCGAGACCGACCTCGTCGGCCACTCGCAGGGCGGCATGATGCCCCGCTACTACGTCAAGTTCCTCGGCGGCGCCGCCAAGGTGAAGGCCCTCGTCGGCATCGCGCCCAGCAACCACGGCACCGACCTGGGCGGCCTGACCCACCTCCTGCCCTACTTCCCGGGCGCCGGGGACCTGCTCACCACCGCCACCCCGGCGCTCGCCGACCAGATCGCCGGCTCCGCCTTCCTCGCCAAGCTCAACGCGGGCGGCGACACCGTCCCCGGTGTCAGTTACACCGTCCTCGCCACCAAGTACGACGAGGTCGTCACGCCGTACCGGAGCCAGTTCCTGAGCGGATCCGGCGTGCGCAACGTCCTGCTCCAGGACCTGTGCCCGCTCGACCTCTCCGAGCACGTGTCCATCGGGCTGTTCAGCCGGATCGCCTTCCACGAGGTGGCGAACGCCCTCGACCCGGCCCGCGCCACCCCGACCACCTGCGCATCGGCGGTCAGCTGAACCGCGCCGGGGCCTGACCGGCCTGAGCCGCCGGTCAGGCCCCGGAGTCCCAGGGATGTCAGCGGCCGTGCCGGCCACCGCTCACCGCACGCCGCCGCACCGACGCGAACAGGGCCGCGGCGCCCAGCGCGAGGGCCGCCGCGCCGCCCACCGCGATGTAGGGAGTGCTGCTGTCGCCGCCCGTCTCGGCCAGGTTCTCCGAAGCGCCGGCCGCCTTCGGCTCGTTGGCGGCGAAAGAATCGGCGACCGCCTCCGTGGACGGCTCAGTGGCCGGCTCCGCCGACGTACTCGCGTCGTCGTCGCCGTGACCGTGGTGCTCGACGGTCGACTTGTCGGCACCGTCCTCGATCTGCTCCTCGGACGGGGCGGACGCGGACGGGGCAGGAGCCGCGGAGGAATCGTCGGCGGCCGGGGCGTCTCCGCCGCCGAAGGTGACGTCCGAGCAGGAGTAGAACGCCTCCGGGCTGTCCGAACGCTGCCAGACCGCGTACAGCAGCTGCTTGCCGGAGCGTTCGGGCAGGCTGCCGGAGAAGGTGTAGTAGCCGCCCGAGGCGGCCGGGTCGGTGACCGTCGCGACCGGGTTGTCGAGATCGAGGTCGTCCCAGGCCGGCGGCTGCGCCGGGTCGTAGCCGGGCTTGGTGATGTACACCTTGAAGGTGCCCTTGTGCGGGGCCGTCACACGGTACTTGAAGGTGTACGACCCACTGCTCACGCTGGTCGCGGGCCAGTCGGCGCGGGCCAGGTCGAGCCCCTTGAACGCCTCGTTGTTCGCGCTGCACAGCTTGCCGTCCGGAATCAGCGCCTGGTGCCGCCCGCCCGCGTCACCGATGCGTATGCCGTTCCAGTCGTACAGCGCCTGCGTGCCGCCGGCCGCGACCGCCGCCTTGCACGCCTCGGACTTCGGGCTCTCGGGCCCCTCCGCGTAACACTGCGAGACCCGGCTGACCGGGTCGCCCATCGAGCCGTGCGCGGACGCGGGCACGGCGGCCAGCGCGGTCAGGGCGAGCGGGGCGATGCCGACGGCTGCGACGGTGGCGACCTTGCGGCGTGCGGGCATGACGGAACTCCTCGGAACGGTCACTGGATCAATGGGCCGGAACCCGTGGGGGGCGATCAGCAAGCTAGCCCCGGATGACCGTGAAATCGCCTGCTGGAGGCGGGGGAGGGAGATCCTTATGGTCGCTTTAAGGGAGTGCTCAGCCTGGGATCAGGTAGCTACGGTTCAAGACATGACAGACGACGAGATCCGGCCTGCCGTGGCCGCCGACGTACCGGCCGTGAAGAGCGTCACCGACGCCGCGTACCGTCCCTATATCGAGCGCATCGGGGTGGTGCCGGTGCCCATGGAGGCGGACCACACGGCGAACGTGGCCGCGGGGAAGGTGTTCGTCACGGGCGATCCGGTGATCGGCCTGGTCGTGATCGAGACGCACGAGGACCATCTGTTCCTCGACAGCATCGCCGTCCACCCCGACGCCCATGGCCAGGGCGTGGGGCGACGGCTGCTGGAGTTCGTGGACGCACGCGCGCGTGCGCTCGGCCTGCCCGAGGTCAGGCTCTATACGAACGTGATGATGTGGGAGAACCAGAAGATCTACCCGAAGTACGGCTACGAGGTCATCGAGCAGCGCGCGGACGGGCCGTACGACCGCATCCACTACCGCAAGCGGCTCAGCTGACGCGTCTCATGACCTCGCCCGCCCGGTCAGCCGTCCGGCCACCAGGTGCGCGCGATGTCCTTTCGGACCTCGGAACGCTCGGCGGGGCGCTCGTCGGCCCGCTCACGGAGCCGGCGGACGTCCGTCTTTTTCAGGGGCTTCTGCACGGTGACTCGGCGCATGGCTGCCTCCTTCAGGGCTACCGGGTTCCGCGTTGTCACGGAGGTAGACCCTTTCGGCGAGGGTTCCTCATCGGCGCCCCGCTGTCAGTGGCGGTCATCACGATTTCGACCTTCATTCGACCGGGCCTCGACCAGCGCTCGAGTGTCAGTGGTGGCTGTCACGCTGTGAGCATGAGTGATGACGAGAACACGCACGCCGGAGCGGTCGCGGACTGGGACGCGGCGGCGCCCGCCTTCGACGACGAGCCCGACCACGGCCTGCGCGACCCCGACGTGCGCCTGGCCTGGGCCGACCGGCTGCGCGCCTGGCTGCCCCCGCGGCCGTGCGACGTCCTCGACCTCGGCTGCGGCACCGGCAGCCTGTCGCTCCTCGCGGCCGAACAGGGGCACCGCGTCACCGGCGTCGATCTGTCCCCGGCCATGGTCGCGCTGGCGAGAGCGAAGCTCGCCGGACGTGACGCCGTGTTCCTCGTCGGTGACGCGGCGGCGCCACCGGTGGGCGAGGACCGGTTCGACACCGTGCTCGTACGCCATGTCCTGTGGGCCCTGCCCGACCCCGGTCGCGCCCTGCGGCACTGGCGGGAGCTGCTGCGCCCAGGAGGCCGGCTCGTGCTGGTCGAGGGGGTCTGGGGCACGGTCAGCCCGGTCGGCCTACCCGCCGACCGGCTCACCGCACTGCTCGCGCCGCTCGCCGGACAGGCGCGCGTGGAACGGCTGTCGGACGAGCCCCGGCTGTGGGGGAGGGCGGTGGAGGACGACCGGTATGCGGTGGTGGTCCAGCTGTGATCCTCAGGCCAGCAGCGCTTCGAAGTCGCCCTTGAGCGCCAGGGCCTCCAGCTCGTCCAGGGCGGCCAGCGCCGAGGCCGCGGCCTCGGGGTCCCGCCGCGCCAGCCCGCTCTCGGCGAACTCGTCCTCGTCCAGACGTCGTACGTCCGTCCCGTCGGCGGAGCGCCAGAGGTCGAGGTCCAGATCCTCCACGACCAGCTCGGCGCCGGAGAGCACGGCCGGGCGCGTGATGTCGCAGTACCAGCCCTTCAGCGCGCCTCGGGCGTCGCGGACCTCCTTCACCGAGTACCAGCGGTCGCGCCAGTAGTACTCGGTGAAGACGTCACCGGACTCGAAGCGTACGAAGCCGAAGTCGCGGGTGGTGTCGCCTGCCCAGGGGGCGCGCACCGCGATCCTGGTGCCGTCGTCGCCGAGCAGCTGCGCCGGGTAACGGATCTTCGTGCGGCCCGCCTTGACCAGGACGACCTCTACAGGGGTCTTCGAGTCAGCCGAGTTCGCGGACATAGCGCACCTCCGTCGCGCAGATCTCGTATCCGAACCACTTGTTGATCGCGAGCATCGGGTCGTTCCCGGTGTCGTTGCCCGTGAACGCCTCCGTCAATCCGGCGGCGCGGGCGCGGTGCAGGGAGTCGTTCTTGGCGAGCTTGGCGAGGCCCCGGCCGCGGAAGTCGCGGGCCGTGCCGGTCATCACGGTGGCGTAGCGGGTGCCGCCGTCGGTGCGGGCCGCGCTGAAGGCGGCGGGGCGGCCGTCGACGAGTGCCACGGAGGTCAGTTCGGGGCTGAACAGGGGGTGCCGCCAGGTGCTCTCCAGCCAAGCCTCGTAATCCGTGAACTCGTAGTCGACGTCGCTCGGTTCGTCCGACGTCGTCTCCGCGTCCAGCGTGAACAGCGGTCGTGGGTCGTCCGCGAAGTCGGCGGCCGACCGCAGTTCGACGCCCGGCGCGGCGTCCTGGAGCGGGGGCAGGGAGCCGTTCACCAGGTCCAGGCGGAGGAAGTGGGCGGAACGGCTCGCCCGATAGCCGTGCCGCTCGGCGAAGACGCGGTTGCCGGGCTCGTCGAGGACCCACGCGAAGAGGGCCGTGGCGCCCTGCGCGGCCAGGTGTTCCTCGGCGGCACGGACCAGCAGAGCACCGGCGCCGCGACGGGTCCGGTCCGGGCGCACGTACACATTGACGTAGCCCTGGCCCGGGTCCGGGCTGTCGTGGACCATGCCGACCTGCGCCGTCCCGATGACCTCGTCGTCCTCCACCGCGACCAGCGGGCTGTAGTGCGCGTCGGGGTGGGCGTGAGTGACGTCGTAGGTGATGGAGTCCGGGGTGACGAGATAAAAGGGGAGTGCCAGGTGGCGGACGTGGGCGAAGCCCTCGACGTCGGCCCGGACTTCGGGGCGCAGCTCGCGCACGATGATGGTCATGTGGCCGCAGGCTACGTGGACCGTGCGCCGGGATGCTCCTCATTTTTTCCTGCGGTGCGGGACAATCGGCCCGTGACCTTGAAGATCCACATCGATGACAGTGCCCCGCCGTACGAGCAGGTGCGTGCGCAGATTTCCGAGCAGGCGCGGGCGGGGGTGCTGCCCGTGGGGTACCGGCTGCCGACGGTGCGCGGGCTCGCCGAGTCGCTCGGGCTGGCGGCGAACACGGTCGCCAAGGCGTATCGGACCCTGGAGGCGGACGGGGTGATCGAGACGCGGGGGCGGAACGGAACGTTCGTGGCGGCGGCGGGCTCGGCCGCCGAACGGGAGGCCGCGTCGGCCGCTCAGGCGTACGTGGAGCGTGTGCGGCGGCTGGGGCTCGGCGAAGAGGAAGCACTTGCCGCTGTCCGGGACGCGGTGCGGGCGGCATACAGCAAGGGCTGAGGGGACAGACGGTCACGTCGTAGGCACCCGCTCCGGCACCCGCGTCACCCTCAGCCCCGCCTTCCTCGCCACCCCCGCGAACACCACCGCGTCCTCCACCGCCGCGCCGCCCGGGTCGTTGTTGAAGTAGGCGTGGACGTCGTGGTCGTCGGTCCAGGTGTCCGTGATGCGGTGGACCCAGGTGGTCAGGGACTGCCGGCCGTAGCGAGGCCAGGGCTGGGCGCGGCCTTGGTGGAAGCGGACGTAGCCCCAGTCGGTGGTCCGCCACAGCGGGGTCATGGGGCGGGCCTGGATGTCCGCCCAGCACAGGGCCGCGCCCCGGGATTCGAGGACCTGGCGGATCGACTCGGTCCACCAGGACTCGTGGCGCGGTTCGACGGCGACGCGGGTGCCGCGCGGGAAGCAGGCGAGGCAGGCGTCCAGGAGACCGGGGTCGGCGCGGAGGGTGGGCGGCAGCTGGAGGAGGACCGGGCCCAGGCGGTCGCCGAGGCCGGCCGCGTGGGTCATCAGGCGGTGCACCGGTTCCTCGGGCTCCCGCAGCCGCTTGATGTGGGTGAGGAAGCGGCTCGCCTTGACCCCGACCACGAAGTCCGGCGGGACGCGCTCCCGCCAGGTCTCGAAGGTCTCCCGCGCCGGCAGCCGGTAGAAGGCGTTGTTGATCTCGACCGTCGCGAACCGCTTCGCGTACTCCTCCAGCCAGAGCCGCGTGGGGCGGTCCGCCGGGTAGAGAACGCCCCGCCAGTCCTTGTACTGCCAGCCCGACGTGCCGACGAACAGGGTCATACGTCCATCAAAGCACCGCCCCGGCAGCGCGACCTACAGATACAGTCCCGCGTCCGCCCGCCCCCGCGGCTCCGGCAGCGACGTCGGTGACGTGCCCCGGCGCAGTGCGTACAGCTCGGCCAGGGTCGCGCCCTCGCGGTCGATGCCCTCGTCCGTGCCGAGCCAGCTCACCGACTCCGCGTGGGTCAGCGGACCGACCTCGATGCGGGCGAGACAGCGGCCGGGGCGGACGACGGCCGGGTGGAGGCGTTCCAGATCCTCGTTGGTGGTGACGCCGACCAGGACGTTGCGACCCTGGCCGAGGAGGCCGTCCGTCAGGTTCAGCAGCCGCGACAGCGCCTGGCCCGCGGTGTGCTTCGCCTCGCCGCGGATCAGTTCGTCGCAGTCCTCGAGGAGCAGCAGCCGCCAGCGGCCCTTGCCCGTCGAGTCCTCCTCGCCGATCGCGATGTCCATCAGATAGCCGACGTCACTGAAGAGCCGCTCGGGGTCCAGTACGCAGTCCACCTGGCACCAGTCCCGCCAGGACCGCGCCAGCGTGCGCAGCGCCGACGTCTTGCCGGTGCCGGGCGGGCCGTGCAGCAGGAGGAGACGGCCCGCGATGTCCTCCGGGGTCGTCTTCATCAGGCGGTCCATCGCGTCCGCGACCGGCGCGGTGTAGTTGGGCCGCACCTCGTCCCACGTACCCGCGGAGATCTGCCGTGTCGTGCGGTGCGGGCCGCGCCTGGGGGAGACGTACCAGAAGCCCATCGTCACGTTCTCCGGCTGCGGCTCGGGTTCATCCGCGGCGCCGTCCGTCGCCTGGTCGAGGACCTTCTCCGCAAGCTCGGCGCTGGTCGCCGTCACCGTGACGTCGGCGCCCCGGTTCCAGCGGGAGATCAGCATCGTCCAGCCGTCGCCCTCCGCCAGCGTCGCGCTGCGGTCGTCGTCGCGGGCGGAGCGCAGCACGCGGGCGCCCGGCGGCAGAAGGGTCGCCCCGGTCCGTACGCGCTCGATGTTCGCCGCGTGCGAGTGCGGCTGCTCGCCCGTCGCGAAGCGGCCGAGGAACAGCGCGTCGACGACGTCGGACGGCGAGTCGCTGTCGTCGACGTTGAGCCGGATCGGCAGAGCTTCGTGAGGGTTCACAGACATGGGCCCATGATCCGGCACGCGGGCGCCGAGTGCACCCGGTTTCCGCAGTGGGTCCGGAGTGTCGGGTGTGTTCCGCTCGTAACGCTCTTTGCACAAGTGTTCCCCGGAGGCGACGGACGTCTCCGGGGAACTGCCTGTCACTTCAGGCCGGTTGCCGTCACGGAACGATCTTCAGCAGCCGGTTCGGGGAGCCGGTGCCCGGGCTGGTGACCACACCGGTGGTCGCGCCGCCGGTCAGCGCCGAGGCGACCTGCGCCGGGGTGGACGAGGTGTGGTTCGCCAGATAGACGGCGGCCGCGCCCGCGACGTGCGGCGTCGCCATCGACGTACCGGAGATGGTGTTGGTCGCGGTGTCGCTGGTGTACCAGCCCGCCGTGATCGAGGAGCCCGGCGCGAAGATGTCCAGAATCGAGCCGTAGTTGGAGTAGCTCGCCTTCGCGTCCGTGTTGGTGGTGGCGCCCACCGTGATCGCCGAGGCGACGCGGGCCGGGGAGTACGAGGAGGCGTTGGCGCTGCTGTTGCCGGCCGCGACCGCGTAGGTCACACCGCTGGCGATGGAGTTCGCGACCGCGGTGTCCAGCGCGGTGGAGGCGCCGCCGCCCAGCGACATGTTGGCGACCGAGGGACCGGAGTGGTTGGCCGTCACCCAGTCGATGCCCGCGACCACGCCCGCCGTGGTGCCGGAGCCCGCGTTGTTGAGCACCCGCACGCCCACGATGTTCGCCTTCTTGGCGATGCCGTAGGTGGAGCCCGCGATCGTGGTGGCCACATGGGTGCCGTGGCCGTTGCCGTCGGAGGCGGTGGTGTCGCCGTCGACCGCGTCATAGCCGTAGGTGGCACGGCCGCTGATCTGCGAGTGGGTGATCCGGACGCCGGTGTCGATGACGTATACGGTCACACCGCTGCCCGCGCTGTCCGGGTATGTGTAGGTGCCGGACAGCGGGAGCGAGGTCTGGTCCGAGCGGTCCAGGCCCCAAGGAGCGTTGGTCTGCGTGGTGTCGGTCAGGTGCACGCGCTGGTTCTGCTCGACGGAGGCCACCGCCGGGTCGGCGGCGAGTTGCTTGGCCTCGGTCGCGGAGAGCGTGGCCGTGTAGCCGTTCAGCACCGTGCCGAACGTCTTCTTCACCGTGCCGCCGTACTCCTTGACCAGGCTCTTGCCCGCGCTCGACGCAGCCTTGAGACCGGCGCTCTTCTTGAGCGTGACGATGTAGCTGTCCTTGATGGCGGTGGGGGAGTCGGCCGCGAGCACCTTCCCCTCGGCCGGTGCGGCCTCGGCGGGAAGTGCGGTGAGCCCGCCCACGAGGGCGGCGGTCGCCAGGCTGGTTATCGCGGCGAACCGGAATCTCTTGCTACGCAGCTGTGCCATACGAGGGAGTCCTCCTCTTGGCGGCGCGCGCCTGGGTGGGGCGCGCGTCTGTGGGGGGTGCGCGCGTCATCGCGCACACGACCCGGAGCGTCGCGTTCCGTCCCGGGCTGAAGTAAAGGATCAGCCGTATACGGGCGTAGCGAAAGGGAGTTGAGCGTCTGTCAACAAATCTGTCATGAGCACGAAATGAGCGGCCGGGTGAACCTCCGGCGCAGATCCCGCAAAGCCCCGGAAAGTCTTGGCATGGACACTTCCGTTCAACACGCGTAGTTGCTACGACGGTTGTGGCAGAGATCCTGCTATAGGGAGGTTCCATGAGACGTTCCCGAATTGCCGTATACGTCAGTTCACTCCTCCTGGCCGTCGGTGTCACCCTCACCGGATCGCCCGCCGCGCAGGCCGCCCAACCCGCCGCAGAAGGCGGCTA
This sequence comes from Streptomyces sp. NBC_00457, assembly GCF_036014015.1. Lineage (NCBI taxonomy): Bacteria > Bacillati > Actinomycetota > Actinomycetes > Kitasatosporales > Streptomycetaceae > Streptomyces > Streptomyces sp. NBC_00457. Next base: position 8,433,678 of record NZ_CP107905.1, read on the forward strand.
TGTGGCCCTCGGCGACTCCTATTCCTCCGGACTCGGCGCGGGGAGCTACCTGGCCCCCAGCGGTGAGTGCAAGCGCAGCACGAGGTCGTACGCCTACCTCTGGGCCGCCGCCAACTCACCCTCGACGTTCGACTTCACCGCCTGCGCGGGCGCCCGAACGGATGATGTTCTGGCGAGTCAGCTCGGCCCGCTCAGCGCCGCCACGTCCCTCGTCTCCATCACCATCGGCGGCAACGACGCCGGCTTCATGAACGTGATGGTCACCTGTGTGCTGCAGTCCGACAGCGCCTGTGTCTCCCGCGTCAACACCGCCCGGGCGTACGTCGACTCCACGCTGCCCGGCAAGCTCGACAACGTCTACTCGGCGATCCGCGCCAAGGCTCCGTCCGCCCGCGTCGTCGTGCTCGGCTACCCCCGCCTGTACCGGCTCGGCGCCCTCTGCCTCGGGCTCTCCGAGACCAAGCGGAAGGCGATCAACGACGCCGCCGACCACCTCGACACCGCCGTCGCCAAGCGCGCCGCCGACCACGGCTTCGCCTTCGGCGACGTCCGTCCCACCTTCACCGGCCATGAGATCTGCTCCGGCAGCGCCTGGCTGCACAGCGTGAACCTGGCCAACATCAGCGAGTCGTACCACCCGAACGCGGGCGGTCAGTCCGGTGGGTACCTGCCGGTGCTGAACGCGAACGACTGATGGTCGACGCGAACGACTAGTAGGAAGCAGTAGGTGATGGGGAGACCCCGCCCGTCGGGGTCTCCGACTCGCACGTCACCGAGAACGGAACCGAGTTGGACTTGGTCTCCACCGGGTCGCGCACCTCGACACTGATCTCGTTCTCGAAGGTGCCGCTTTCGTCGTACGTCGTCACGAACGCCCGGTCCTGCTTGGTGCGTGAGCCGCCTTCGGGGAACGACAGTGTCTTCCAGCCCTGGTCCATCACCTTGCCGTCCTGGGACACCCACCGGTAACTCACCTCGGCCGGAAGCTGCCCGACCGAGATCGTCGCCGTGAACGCGGGCGCCTCGCCCTCCGGCGGCGGGCATGCCCCGGAGTACTCCGTGTTCGCGCCCGCCAACGAGACCTGCACGGACTGCTCCGGCGGGGCCGAGGTCGTCTCCTCCTCGCTCTGACTCTCCGTGGCCCCGGTCGCCCCACCGGCCCCCTCGTCGTCCTCGGACGGCGAACCGCCCTCGCTCGTCTGGCTGGTGGTGGTACCGCCCCCCTGGTTGTCGCCGTTGTCCTCCCTGTTCAGCAGGGCGTACGTCAGTCCGGCCAGGGCCAGTGCGAGGGCGGCGAGGCCCGCGACGATGGCGATGGCGGCACGGCGGTTGCGGTCGGGTTCCCGGGTCGTGGTGGTGGTCGCCGGGGTGGGGACGGGCTGGGTGGAGGGGAACGGCGGGGTGGGCGCCTGCTGCGGCTGGGCCGCGAGCGTCGGTGTGTAGGGGACCGTGGGGGGCGTGTCCGCGCGCGGGGTGCCTCCCGCTCCGATCAGCCGCAGATCCTGCTCCGCCCGGTCCGCCGACAGCCGCTCGGCCGGGTCCTTGCGCAGCAGCCCCTCGATGACCCCGGCGAGCGGACCGGCCCGGTGCGGCGGCGGCAGCTCCTCGTCGACGATCGCGCGCAGGGTGCTGAGCGGGGTGTTCTGGCGGAACGGGGAGCTGCCCTCCACCGCCGCGTACAGCAGCACGCCCAGCGACCACAGGTCCGACTCCGGACCCGGCGTGCGGCCCAGCGCCCGCTCCGGCGCCAGGAACTCGGGCGAGCCGATGACCTCCCCGGTCATGGTCAGCGCCGAGCTGCCCTCGACCATGGCGATACCGAAGTCGGTCAGCACGACCCGGCCGTCGTTCGACATCAGCACGTTGCCCGGCTTCACGTCCCGGTGCAGCACCCCGGCGGAGTGCGCGGCCCGCAGCGCGGCCAGCACCTCCGCGCCGATGTGCGCGGCGCGCTGCGGCGACAACGTGCCCTCGGCCTCCAGCTGGTCCGCCAGCGACACCCCGCGGACCAGCTCCATCACGATCCACGGTCGGCCGCCCTCCGAGGCCACGTCGTACACCGTCACCACATTGCGGTTCGCGACCCGCGCCGCCGCCCACGCCTCGCGCTCCAGCCGGGCGTACATCCGCTCGACCTCGGACGCCGGCAGCCCCGCGGGCGCGCGTACCTCCTTGACGGCGACCTCGCGGTGCAGCAGCTCGTCACGGGCCCGCCACACCGTCCCCATGCCGCCCTCGCCGAGCGGGGACAGCAGACGGTAGCGGTCCGCGATCACACGCTCACTGCCCGGTTCTTCGGACACGGGCTCCCCCATTCGCATCCGGGCCGATTCTCCTCAATCCTTCCCGAACGTAACTCAGCCAAGTGCGGATGCGGCCCCCTTGAGGAGCAATCCGATGCCGAGCGCGACGACGACGAACGCGGATATCAGCGGTGCGGTCCTGCGCAGCAGGGTCACCGTCGGGCTCGCGGTCCAGCGGGGGCGCCTGTCCAGCATCCGGGTCATTCCGCCGCCCAGCCTGACGACCGCGAACCCGGCCGCGGTGAGGGTCAGCGCGAGCCCCGCGCCGTACGCGACGACGAGCAGCAGCCCGAACCAGGCCTTGCCGAGAGCGGCGGCACCGACGAGCACGACGACGGCCGACGGGCTGGGCACGAGTCCACCGGCGAAGCCGAGGAGGATCGTGCCGCGGAGGGTGGGGGCGGTGGAGTGGGTGTGGGTGAAGCCGCCGTGTGAGTGCTCGACGGTGTGGGAGTGGCTGTGGGGGTGGTCGTGGTCGTGGTGGTCGTGGGGGTGAGCGTGAGCGTTCGTTGAGGGGGATGCGGATGCGGATACGGCGCCGGCCAGGGCGAGTTGACGGGCGGGGGGCTTGTCGGGCTCGTGGTTGTGGTCGTGCGGGTGCGGGTGGTCATGGGGGTGCCCGTGCGTGTGGTCGTGCGTGTGCCCGGGGCCATGCGTGTGGCGCCGGTTGCGCCAGGCCCGTCGTACGAGATTCGCGCCTGCCGCGATCACCAGGGCGCCGCTCGCGATGCCCAGCCAGGCGATCACCGAGGGCGTCGCCGCCGAGCCGGCCGTCACCAGGAGGCCGAGGGCGACCACGCCGAGGGTGTGGGTGACCGTGACGGAGGCGGCGAGGGGGAGGACGTTCCTGAGGCGGGCCCGGCCGCCGTGGGCCGCCGCTGTCGCGGCCATGAGGGTCTTGCCGTGGCCCGGGGCGAGGGCGTGCATCGCGCCGAGGCCGACCGCGATGACCAGGGCCAGCGCGGCGAAGCCGAGGGTGAGGTCGTGGCGGGCGACGAGGGAGTCCAGGGCGCGGGTCCAGCGGTCGGCGCCGCGCGGCAGCACGGAGGCGGCCGGGGCGTCCTGCCGGTCGTCGGCGAGGGCGGGGCCGCCGGAGCGTATGGCCAGGGACGCGGTCGCGGTGTCGGCGGGGGAGGAGAGCAACTCCTCGGGGTACTCGGCCAGTTCACGCGAGATCGACTTCTCCGGGACGTCCGACGCGGAGAGCGTCATACGGTCGCCGCGTGCGGTGATCTCACGCCAGCCGGGGCCGGACTCGGCGCCCGCGCCGCGGAAGTCGAGAGACAGGGACTCCTGGTCGGGGAGGGTCGCGGTCAGCCGGCACTCCACCCGGAGCGTGTCGAGTCCCGCCTGTCCGGGCCGCACGCGCGCGCGGCTCTCCGCGACCGTGAGGCCGACAGCGCGCCCCTCCACGGTGACCTCGCTGTCCCGCGCGGCCGAGGCGCACCGCTGCCGGGCCCAGTCGGCCATGCCCGCCTTCTTGATGTCGGGCTTGGCCTGGGTCGCCGGGATCTCCGCCAGGTCCTCGACGTGCCGGACCCGGAGTTCGCCGGGGGCGGCGACGAGGCCGTCGTAGCGGTTGACGGTGAAGTTGCCGAGGGGATGTGCGCTCGCGCTCGTGGTGGGGACGAGCACGAGCCCGCAGACGGCCGTGAGGACGGCCGCGCCGGAGGCGAACAGACGACGGGGGCTCATCACCGGGCCGCCTCCAGGTCCTTGAGCGTCGTACGGGCCTCCCGCGCGCCCAGCGGCGAGAAGCCGGGGTTCAGCTTCAGTGCCGACGTGAGCGAGGCGCGGGCCTCCTTGGCGTTGCCGGTGGCCTGCTCGATCATGCCGCGGTGGTAGAGGAACGCGGCGTTGCGGTAGCCGGTCGCGGTGGCGCGGAGCGCGTACGGGAGGGCTTCCTCGTCACGACCGTTCTTGTGCAGCGCCCAGGCGACGGCGTCCGCGGTGTGCACGGTGTGCCGGCGGTCCCACTCGGCGCGGGCCGCGCGCAGCGCCGACTCGGCGTCGCCGTGGTCGGCTGCGGCGAGCGCGGTGTCGAGGTCGGCGTTGACGCCGTTGGCACGGGCGAGCGCGGTCCAGGCATCGACGAGGGCGTACTGGTCGTTCGCCTTCGCCCGGTCCCCGTCGGCGCCCCGGGCCTCGTACAGCTCGCCCAGGACGACGAGCGGTCCCGGCAGCGGATACCGCGCCACGACCTGCTCCATCCCCTTGATCGCGCCGGCCCTGTCACCGCTGGCGGCCTGCGCACGGGCGCGGCCCTCCAGCGCGGGAAGGTAGTTCTCGTCGGCGGCGAGCGCGCGGGCGAAGTGCTCCAGCGCCGTCTCGTAGTCGCCCTGGTTCCAGGCGAGTTGACCGAGCTGCGTCGCCACGTACGCCACGTCTCCAGGCGCCGTGGCGGACGTGAGGGCCTGCTCCAGCACCCGCTGCGCCGTCCGCACGTCGCCGCGCAGTTCGCGCACATACGCGTACCGGCTGAAGACGGGGACTCCCGGACGCCGGGAGTCGGCGGCGTCGGCGGCCTTCGACGCGTCGGCGTACCGGCCGAGTTCGACGAGGGCGTCGATACGGGAGGACAGCGCGCGTTCGTTGTAGGGGTTCTGCTTCAGCGCCTGGCCGGCGTAGTTCAGCGCGTCCTCGAAGTCATGCCGGGCGGCGGCGAGCGCGGCACGCCCCGCGAGAGCCTGGTCGTTGTCGGCATCGAGCTCCAGGGACCGCTTCAACGCCCGCTCGGCCTGCGGATAGCGCGAGGGGTCCCCCTTCGTCCGCGCCTGCTCGACGTAGGCGAGCCCGAGGGTGGCCCAGCCGCCGAAGTCCTTCGGCTGGGCGCGGAGATGGGCCTGCAGCGAGGTGATGCCCGCGTCGAGATCGCCGCCGGCCAGCAGCGCCGGTGACATGGCGGCGGGCGCCGAGGCGACGGCCTGGCCCCCCTCGTCCCGCATGGCCCCGAACGCGATGGCCCCGGCGGTCATGGCGACCGCCAACATGGCCGCACACCCGGCGAGTTGCACCACCCGCCAACGCCGCCCGGCCTCCGGCCGCTCAGCAGCCTCGCTGTTTTCCGTACCCGGGGACATGCCCTCTCCTCGGTCGCCTGAAGGAAGTGATGAGATCAAGCGACGCGGCCCGCGCCGTGGGGGATGGATACGAGCGGGCCGCGCCAGTTTTCGGGACATGGGGCGAGAACAGCGCCCCGTAAGGGGCGCGGGGAGCTGCGCGACCAGCCACAACGGACCCGCAGTTTCCCCACGACCGGCGGAGCGCCTAGTACGCCCGACCCCGCATACGCCGCCACCACATGAGCCCCCCGCCGATCAGCAGGATGCCCACCGCACCGGCACCGGCCGAGGCTGCGATCAGCGTGGTGTCCTCCGAACCGCCGGAGCCGGCCGGCTGCAACGCGTCGCCCAGCTGGTTCCGCACGTCGTTGTCCCCGGTCGTGCCCTTGGCGAGCGGACCGCGCGACCCCTCGGTCGGCAGCGCGACGTACGGGAACGCCTTCTCGAAGTCCTTGTCGTTCTTGTCGACCGCGTCGCCCAAGTCGTTCTTGGCACCGACCAGTTCACCCTCGACGACCTGCAACGAGGCGTCGAGCACGTCGTCGGTCAGCCGACGCCCGTTCGGGAAGCCCGCGTTGTCGCCGTCCAGGACGCCGAGCCGCTTCGGTTCGGCGGCCGGCTTGATCGACGTGTTGAGCCGCAGCTGCTCCGACGCCCGTACGTGCGGCGGCTGGTTGAGGCCCTCGACGCCCTTGAGGAAGACGTCCACGAGATCGTTGCGCGGCTCGTCCGGAGCGTCGATCTTGTAGATCGCCTCGATGAGCTTCGGCAGCTCGGGGTTGGTCACGTTCTTCAGGAACTGCGCGTCGTCCCACGGCGCGGACGCGTTGAACGTGTCCTTGTCCTTGAGCGGGTTGACGACCTCGTTCACCAGCGGCATGCCGAGCCGCGAGACCTGCCTGAAGTGCCCCTGCGCGTTCTTGCGCTGGGTCGTCGACCAGATACCGACGATCGGCTGCTCCGCCGACTCGGTGATCATGTCCGTCGGGACCTGCAGGGCGATGGAGTTGACGTTGTAGCCCTTGAGCGTGTCGTTGCCGACCTCGGAGAGGTTCCCGCCGTACAGCAGGTCGAAGACGCGCAGGTCCAGGAAGAACGGGTCGTCCGCCTGACCGGCGAACGTCGTGGCGCCGCTGGTCAGTTCGTGCACGGCCTGGGAGCGCAGCTTGGCGTAGTCCGGCATCGACGCCTTGCCGACGTTGGACGGGGCCACCGGAACGTCGTCCGCGACCTTCGTCTTCGACACCAGCTTCTGGTTCTTCAGCCGCAGCAGATCGATGTCGTACGTCTGCGTGATGTTCAGGTCGGGGTCGTCCAGGCTCTCCACCGGACCGGTGTTGTACAGGAACGTCTTGTCGTTCTTGGTGTGCGTCTTGAAGGTGTAGCGGAACAGGAGTTCGCCCTGGGCGTCGCCGTTGTTGTCGATGTGGACGTCGTACTGGGCGTCCTCGGCGAACGTGAAGAAGTTCGGTCCGCCGGCCGGCTCCTCGAACGGGATCCAGTTCGCGACGATCGTCGTCGTGTCCGGCTTGTCCGGGCTGACGAACGCGTACACGTCCGTGTTGTCGTACTGCGGGGTCCCCGAGATCAGCGGGGCCTCCCGGTGGCTGGAGGCGGAGGCCGCCCCCGGTTCCAGCGTGGCCACGCCGGCGGCTGCGAGCGCCCCGGCGGCCAGCGCACCACATACGAGGGTCGCGACGCTCCGCGCGCCCACGCTGCTCCTGGAGATAGGTGTCATGCCGTCCGTCCTCAGTCCAACTTGCCTGACGCACCAGGATTCGGCGCCGGTGGCGGGGCGGATTGGTCGAACTTCAAAACAAAATTTCCCGTTGCTGGACTGGCGTTTCGGGCACGCTGATCCGTAACCCCATCCGGAGGTGGGTTCGTTGCGAATGCCTCGTGGGACGGGATCGGCCCCGTGCGGCCGAAGAGAGGGGGACCGGGTGGAGGCGGACGAGCTTCTGGTGCTGGTGGCGGGGGGCGACCAGCACGCCTTCGAGAAGCTGTACGGACTGGTGTCCGGGCCGGTGTACGGACTCGTCAAACGAGTCGTGCGCGACCCGGCGCAGTCGGAGGAGGTGTCACAGGAGGTGCTGCTCGAACTCTGGCGGTCCGCCGCGCGGTTCGACCCCGGCCGGGGCAGCGCCCTGTCCTGGATCCTCACCCTCGCCCACCGCCGCGCCGTGGACCGGGTGCGCAGCGCCCGCGCGGCCGGCGAACGCGAGCAGCGCGAGGCACGCCGCTCCCACAGCCCCGCCTTCGACCAGGTCTCCGAGGAGGTCGAGGCCGGACTGGAACGCGAGTGGGTGCGCCGCTGCCTGGACAGCCTCACCGTGCTCCAGCGGCAGTCCGTCACCCTCGCCTACTACGACGGGCTTACGTACCGTGAAGTGGCCGAGCAGCTCTCGCTGCCGCTCGGTACGGTCAAGACCCGGATGCGCGACGGACTGACCCGGCTGCGCGACTGCCTGGGAGGTGTCGCATGAGCTTCCTCGACCGACTGCTGCGCCGCGAGGACCTGCACTCCCTGGCCGCCCCCTATGCCCTTGATGCCCTGGAACCGGCGGAACGCGTGCGCTTCGAGAAACACCTCGACGACTGCCCCCTGTGTGCCGCCGAGGTACGCGCCCTCACCGAGGACGCCGTCCGCCTCGCCTGGTCCACGGCCGCACCCGCGCCGGCCGCGATGCGGGACCGGGTCCTGGCCGCCGTACGCGCCACTCCCCAGGAACCCGCCGCACGGCCCGAACCGGCACGCGCGCGTACGCCCCAGCTGCCGCCGCACGTCTGGGGCACCGAGCCGCTGCCCGCGCGTGCCCGTCCGCGCAGGGGGCGCCCCCTCTTCGTCCCGTTCGCCACCGCGACGGCAGCGGCGGCCCTGGTCGTCGCCTCGCTCTTCGCCGTGCAGGCCAACCAGACACAGGACCAGCTGGACGCCCAGCGGGCGCAGGCGCGTGAGATCGCCCACGTTCTCGCGGCGCCGGACGCGCGCTCGAGCACCGGACGGGATGCGCAGGGCCGGAGTATCGGAGTCGTCGCCTCGGCATCCGAGGGGAGCGCGGTGGTCACCCTGAGCGGATACGGCGATCTGCCGAGCGGCCGTGTGAACCAGCTCTGGGTCATGCGCCCCGACGAGCAACCGCGCTCCCTCGGGCTTTTCGAGGGCGACACGCCCCTGGTCGCGGCCGGACTGGAGAAGTCGGCGACATCACTGGCTGTGACGGTGGAGCCCGACGGCGGGTCGGAGCAGCCCACCACCCAGCCGGTTGTCCAACTCGCCCTGAAATCGGTTGGATTCGGAGAGTAACTGGAGAAGAGTCGTCAACCCCCTTACGGGGAAGGTGAATCCTGTGACCGAGATACACGAGTGCCCCATGAGGGCGATAGGGTTACCCTGCCCGGGCCGGGTGGACTCGTACGGGTGGGGAGTGACATGGAACAGATAACAGTGCGCAGCAGGGCGAGGGTCCCTGCGATCACGTACGGGAGCAGCGCGACCAGTTCGCGCCTCGACCGCCATCTCTCGGTACTGGCAGGTCCTGCCGTGCCGCACACGGAGGCAGCCGAGGCGACCTCGCTGATGCGCGAGATCACCGCACGTGACACCCCGCACCAGCGCAGCGACAGGGGCAAGAAGGTGGGCCGGCTCTCGCTCTTCGCGCCACTTCGCCGACTTCGCCGTTCGCTGTTCGGCGACCGCTGAGCACCACCGCGCTTCTCGAGACCGTTCCTCGAGTCCCGCGCTCAGGCCGCCACACCGTCCCGGCGCAACGCTGCGATCTCCTCGTCCGTCATCCCCACGGCACGCAGCAACGTTTCGGTGTGCTCCCCGAGCGCGGGCACGGCCCCCATCCGTGCCTCGTCCCCGCCCGGCATGGTGATGGGCGGCAGCAGCGCCCGTAGCGGCCCCACCGGCGACTCCACCTCCCGCCACCGCCCCCTGGCCGCCAGCTGCGGATGCTCCGCGACCTCCCGTACGTCCCTGAGCCTGGCGCACGCGATGCCCGCGGCCTCCAGCCGCGCCACGGCCGTATCAGGATCCAGCGCGGCCAGCGCCTTCGCGACGGCCGCGTCCGTACGTTCCCGGTTCGCCACCCGCGCCGCGTTCGTCCCGTACGCCGGGTCGCTCCCCAACTCCGGCCGCTCCAGCACCTGTTCGGCCAGCCGCCGCCACTCCCGGTCGTTCTGCACCGACAGCAGCACCCGCCCGCCGCCCGCCGTCGGATAGGCGTCGTAGGGCGCGATGACGGCGTGCGCGAGCCCGGTGCGCGCCGGGGGTGTGCCGTCGTGCATCACATGGTGCAGCGGATGCCCCATCCACTCCGCGAGCGCCTCCAGCATCGACACCTCGACCGGCCCTCCACGGCCCGTCGTCCCCCGCCGCACGAGCGCCGCGAGGACGCCCGAGAAGGCGTACATGGCCGCCGCGATGTCGGCCGCCGGAATCCCCGCCTTCACCGGCTGCTCCGGCGTCCCGGTGACCGACACCAGCCCCGCCTCGCACTGCACGAGCATGTCGTACGCCCGCTTGTCCGCGTACGGCCCCGACGCCCCGTATCCGGAGATGTCCACGGCGACCAGCCGCGGGTGCGCCGCGCACAGCGTGGCCGCGTCGAGCCCGAGCCGGGCGGCGGCCCCCTGGGCGAGGTTCTGCACGAACACATCCGCGTCCGCCACCAGCCGCCGTACGACATCGAGCCCGCGCGGGTCCTTCAGATCGAGGGCGATCGACTCCTTGCCCCGGTTGCACCACACGAAGTGCGAGGCGAGACCGCGCGCGGCGGTGTCGTAGCCGCGGGCGAAGTCGCCGCCGTCGATCCGCTCGACCTTGATGACACGGGCGCCCAGGTCGGCGAGCTGACGGGTGGCGAAGGGGGCGGCGACGGCCTGTTCGACGGAGACGACGGTGATGCCTTCGAGGGGCAGGGGAAGCGGATCCATGCCGTGGATCATGACCCACGAGTGTCGCTCCGCGGAAGGAGGGCCCGCCTCACCGCTCGCCGCGTGCGTATCGTCGTACGGCGAGCGGTCCGAAGACGGCGATCAGCACCGCGCACCAGGCCAGCGACCCGGCCACGGGATGCGCCACCGGCCAGGCGGAGCCCTCCGGCACCGGAGCGTTGCCGAACAGGTCCCGCAGGGCCGTGGTCACCGCGCTGATCGGGTTCCACTCGGCGATCGTGCGCAGCCAGCCCGGCAGATTGTCCGTGGGGATGTAGGCGTTGGACAACAGCGGCAGCATGAAGGTGGCGCTGCCGAGCTGACCGGCGGCCTCCTCGCTCCGGGACAGCAGCCCGAGGAAGATCCCGACCCAGGTGCAGGCGAACCGGAACAGCAGCAACAGCCCGACGGCACCGGCCGCTTCCAGCGCGGACCCTTCGATGCGCCAGCCCACCGCGAGCCCGACCAGCAGATACGGCACTGTCCCGACAGCCGTGACGACGACATCGGCGACCGCCTGACCGAGGGGGACGGCCCCTCGGCTCATCGGCAGGGTGCGGAGCCGGTCCGTCACCCCTCGGTGTGAGTCCGCGGCCGCCTGGAACATCCCCGTCATGATCCCGTTGGCCGCGGTTGCCACCAGCAGGCCCGGGACGAGGAAGGACCGGTACTCAGCGCCCGGCATCGCGAGCGCGCTGCCGAAGACATAGCCGAAGAACAGCAGCATCGTGATCGGCATGGTCTGGGTGAGGATCACCAGCGCCGGGTTGTTCCGCGTCCGCCGAAGTTGCCGGCCGAGCATGGCGGTGCCGTCGAATGCCAAGGTGCTCATGCCACCAGTTCCTTTCCCGCGGTCAGTCGGAGGAAGACGTCGTCGAGGCTGGGCGGACGCAGGCTCGCGTCGAGCAACGGCACGCCCGCCGCGTCGAGTTCGCGGACGAGACGGGGGACGGTGAGGGTCTGGTCGGCGGTGACCGCGCCGACCGCGTTGCGTGCGTGGTCGAACGAGGGCTCGCTGCCGGTGAGTCGGTCCAGGACGGCGGCGGCCTCGGTCAGGGCGTCGGCGTGGGCGACGACGACTTCGGCGTACGAGCCGATGAGCGCCTTGAGTTGAGCGGGGGAGCCGGTGTGGGCGACACGTCCGCGGTCCACCAGGGCGATGTCGTCGGCGAGTTGATCGGCCTCGTCCAGGTACTGCGTGGTGAGCAGCACGGTCGTGCCGTCCGCCTTGAGGTCGCGGACCGCGTCCCAGATCTGATTGCGGGTGGCCGGGTCGAGGCCGGTGGTGGGCTCGTCGAGGAAGAGCACGTCGGGGCGGCGGATCAGGCTCGCCGCCAGGTCCAGACGGCGCCGCATCCCGCCCGAGTAGGTGGACGCCGGGCGGTCGGCGGCCTCGGCCAGCCCGAAGCGGTCCAGCAGCTCGCCCGCCCGCTCGGCAGGCCCCCGCACCCGGTGCAGCCGCGCGAACAGCCGCAGGTTCTGCCGCCCGGTGAGGTCCCCGTCGACCGACGCGTACTGCCCGGTGACGCCTATCCGGCGGCGTACGGCCGCCGCCTCCCGTACCAGGTCGTGCCCCGCGACCCGGGCCGACCCCGCGTCGGGCCGCAGCAGCGTGGTGAGCAGCCGGACGGCGGTGGTCTTGCCCGCGCCGTTGGGTCCGAGGACTCCGCAGACCGTGCCCTGCGCGACGGCCAGGTCCAGTCCGCGCAGGGCGTGAACCGCTCCGAACCGCTTCTCCAGACCCTCACTAAGTACAGCGTACGTAGAAGTCATGGGTCGACCATAGCGCACTACGTACGCTGTACGTAACTAGGATGGAGGCCGAGGTGATGATCGATGGCGGGCCGAGCGGCCGAACCCGAAGTGATCTGGGCACGTCCCGAGCGGACGGGCCGGGGGCCGAAACCCGCGTACACCCGCGCCGACATCGCGGCGGCGGCGGTGCGGGTCGCCGACGCGGAGGGGCTGGACGCGCTCTCGATGCGGCGGGTGGCCGGTGAGCTGGGCTGCGGCACGATGTCGCTCTACAACTACGTCCCCCGCAAGGAGGACCTGTACGAGCTGATGATCGACGCGATCGGTGCCGAGCACGACATCCGCGAGCCCTCGGGCGACTGGCGCGCGGACATGCTCCGCAACGCCCGGGAGACGCGCGCCATCATGCACCGCCACACCTGGGTGCCGCGGCTGATGTCGGGCGTGTACGGCTTCAGCCCCAACTCCCTGCGCTACCTGGAGCACTGCCTGGAATGCCTCGAACCGCTCGACCTCCCGTACAGCGCCAAGACGGAGCTGGTCGCGCTGCTCAACGCCGTGGTGACGACGTACGTCGCGAACGAGATCGCCACCGCCGAGCGCACCCGGTCCATGCCGTGGTCCGCGGAGGAGGAGAACGCGGTCCGTATCGCCTACCTCGGTAGCCAGGTCGCCACCGGCGCGTATCCGCGACTGGCCGCGGCGTTCATGGAGCAGAGCGGGCCGATTGATCTGGAGGGGGTGTTTGAGCGGGCGTTGGGGCGGGTGCTGGATGCTTTTGACCCGGACCGGTAGTTCGTCGGGTGCGGGTTCGTTGTGGCTGGTCGCGCCCACGCGGCGGAGCCGCAAATCGACACAGTCCCGCGCCCCTTCGGGGGCGCTACAGCAGCGTTAGTTGGCCCTCCGGGCCCTCTTCGTGTGTGTCCAGTACCGATGCCGGGCGGCGGGACTGGGGCGGCGGTGGGAGTACGGCCGCTCTGTGCAGGTCGGTCGCTGTGACGGGGGACGTCAACTGGTCCGGGAGAGGTGGGACTTCGGAGAGCAGGGCCAGTACGGTGATCAGCTCCAGCAGCTCCGATGTCCAGGTCTGGGGCCAGGTGGTCGGGCGGATCGATTTGAGGGTGCCCGTTGGTTCGGTGGGTGCCGTCCGTGCCGTGAACCATGCCTCCAGCACCCGGACCCCGCTCACCTCGAAGTCCCAGGACTCGGGCGGTACCGGGGAGATACGGCCCTCGTCGATCTGCAGGGCCTCCTCCTCGCGGTCGTAGAGGAGGGTGTGGGGTCGGGCCGGAAGCGGGGCGCGGACGTAGGGCCGGCGACCGCCGGGGAGCTTCGGGCGCTCGCCGTCGCGGCACATCAGCCGGAGGACCCGACGGCCCGACTCCACGCCCCGCGCCCAGAGTTCGGGGTCCCCGGTGAGGGGTACGGCGAGGTCGACACGGACCGCCGCCATGATCCAGGCCAGCACGTCCACCGGCTCCGGCACCTCGCCCAGACGCTCACCCAGGTACTCCGACAGCCCCGGCGCCAGGTTCGGGTCCACTCCGCCCGGACGGCGATACAGCGGCCGGACACGGCCCGGCCGCAGCAGCGGCAGCAGCGAAGTCGCCAGGAGGACCGGCCCCGCCCCACCGCCCGCCGTCTCAGCCACGAACACCTGCCGCTCGTCCGCCACCCGCCACAACTCCGGCCGCGCCACGTCGATCAGCCGGTGATCGGGGATCAGCCACTGCTCATCGAAGGGCGCGTGCAGCACCCGCACGGGCTCCGGGCACGGCCCGGCGGCCCGGGCCAGCTTCTCCGTGCCGCTGCTCTGCCCCGGCAACTGCCCGACCGCCGAGTGCAGCGTCCGCGACCTGGTCGGCTCGAACAGCGCCTCCCGATCCGGCCCCTCGGCCTTCACCAACGCATCCCACCGAGCTTTCAGGGACGCCGCATCGGGCCCCGTCGGCCACCCCCGCCCGATCCGCGGCGATGCGACGGACCACGGCATGAGATCCGCCAGCAGCGGAGCGTCGTCGTGCGTCACGCAGAGCATCGTAGGACTTGCCTAAGACAAGCGCCCCAAAGGGGCGCGGGGAACTGCGCGACAAGCCCCCACAAACCCGCAGACAAAGAACTACGCGTCCAGCGTCACCGTGAAAGAGAAGCGGTCGCCTCGGTAATGGATCACCGCCGCGTCCAGCACCCGGCCCTCCCCGTCGTACGTCACCCCCGTGTAATGCAGGATCGGGCTGAGCAGCGGAACCTGGAGCAGCCGAGCCGTCTCCGGATCGGCGAGCCTCGCCTCCACCGTGTCCGTGATGCGGCTGATGTCCGCCCCGACGACATCCCGCAGCACCTTGGTCATCGGCCAGCGCAGCAGATCCGCGGGATCGATGCGCGTGGCCAGTTCGGGACGCACGTAGTTGCGGGCGTGGTTCGTCGGCTCGCCCGTCTTCTCGTCGCTGCGCAGGCGGTGGTACGTAGCCACCTCGTCCATCTCCGGGAAGTACACGGCGAGTTCGGCCGGCGCGGGCGCCTTGCCGTGGTCGAGGAGTTCGGTCGTCATGCCGGACTGCTGGGCCACGATCGCGTCCACGGAGCCGAGCAGCCGCACCGGGGCGCCTCTTATGGCATCCGGTTCGATGAACGTGCCGCGCCGGCGATGGCGGGTGATCAGCCCCTCGTCCTCCAGCTCCTTCAGCGCCTGCCGCATGGTCAGCACGCTCACGCCGTAGTGCCCCGCCAGCTGCTCCTCGGTCGGCAGCCGCAGCGGGTCCTGGGGCGAGCGGCCGAGGATCGAGGCGCGCAGCGACTGCGACACCTGATACCAGAGCGGCAGCTTGCGGTTCAGGACGATCGAGTCCGGGGCGAAGGAGGTCATTGGGCCATCCGTACCGGCAGGCGATCCTCAGTGCAAGGGGCGGAAGTGGCGTTCGAGGCCCTGCCACACGTCGTCGTACCCGCGCTGCAGATGCTCCGCCCTGGCTGCCTGCGCGGTCAGCGTCACCGGCCAGCGGGTCTCGAACATGAACGCCAGCCCGTCGTCGACCTTGTGCGGCCGCAGCTCGGCGGTACTCGCGCGGTCGAAGGTCTCCCGGTCCGGGCCGTGCGCCGACATCATGTTGTGGAGTGATCCGCCGCCCGGCACGAAGCCCTCCGCCTTCGCGTCGTACGCGCCCTCGATGAGCCCCATGTACTCGCTCATCACGTTCCGGTGGAAGTACGGCGGCCGGAACGTGTCCTCGCCCACCAGCCAGCGCGGCCCGAACACGACGAAGTCCACGCCGGCGAGCCCCGGGGTGTCGCTCGGCGACGTCAGCACCGTGAAGATCGACGGGTCCGGGTGGTCGTAGCTGATGGTGCCGAGCACATTGAAGCGGCGCAGGTCATAGGCGTACGGCACATGGTTGCCGTGCCAGGCGACCACGTCGAGCGGGGAGTGGTCATAGGTGGCCGTCCAGAGGTTCCCGCAGAACTTGTTGACCACCTCGACCGGACCCTCGATCTCCTCGTACGCGGCCACGGGCGCCCGGAAATCCCGGGCGTTGGCAAGTCCGTTGGCGCCGATCGGGCCGAGGTCGGGCAGCTGGAACGGCGCACCATAGTTCTCGCACACATAACCCCGGGCGGAAGCATCCAGCAGCTCCACACGGAAGCGCACCCCACGAGGAACCAGCGCCACATGTCCCGGCTCTACATGCAGCAGCCCGAACTCCGTGCGCAGCAGCAGCCCGCCGTGCTCCGGCACGATCAGCAGCTCTCCGTCGGCGTCGCTGAAGACGCGGTCCATGGAGGAGTTGGCGTGATAGAGGTGCACGGCGATACCGGTGCGCTGGGTCGCGTCGCCGTTGCCACCCAGGGTCCACAGGCCCCGCAGGAAGTCCGTGCCGGCCGGCGGCTCGGGCAGGGGGTTCCAGCGCAGCCGGTTCGGGTCGGGCACCGACTCCGTGAAGGGCGCCGTACGGATCGAGCCGTTCTCCGTGCGCGTGAACGCCGGGTGCGCGGCCGAAGGGCGGATCCGGTACAGCCAGGAGCGGCGGTTGTGGGCGCGGGGCTCGGTGAACGCCGTACCGCTGAGCTGCTCCGCGTACAGCCCGAGCGGGGCGCGCTGGGGCGAGTTGCGGCCCTCGGGCAGGGCGCCCGGGACAGCCTCCGAGCTGTGCTCATTGCCGAAACCGGAGAGGTAGGCCAGCCCCTCGGCGGTCTTCCGTGCGTCCCCGCTCATGATCAGTGCTCCCTCGCGATCTGATTCCTATGCTCCACCGTAGGATTGCGGTTTCGTGGGCGCAAGAGGGTCCCCATGACCTCCCCAGGTTGTACGCCGAGAACCCGACTCCAGGGGGATTCGAGGTGTCGGACCGTTGTTCTAGGCTCGCCGCCATGTCGTGGACGCGTGTACTGCTCGCGGCGCTCGCGGTCTGTGTCCTGCTCCTCGCCGGAGCGGCGGGCTGCGGCTCCGGTGACGCGGGCGAGGGCGGGAGCCGGAAGAACGGGGAGTCGATGTCACCGGTCGGCGAGCTCCTCGACGCCACCGACGACGAGGGGCGGCGCTACCGCGAGGTGGACGACGAGGACGCACCCGAAGTCGGCATCGAGGTGCAGCCGGACGCCGACGAGGGCTGGGACGTACGCCTTACGGTCCACAACTTCCGCTTCTCGCCGCCCGGCACCAAGGCCGAGGCCGTGCCCGGCCGGGGTCTCGCCCACCTCTTCGTCGACGGCCGCCGCATCGCCCGGCTCCGTGCCCCCGAGTACCGCCTTTCGGCCGACCTCGTCCAGCGTGGTACGCACCACGTCACCGTCCGGCTCTACGCCGACGACGGCACGGTGTGGGCCGTGGACGGCGAGCCCGTCGAGAGCACGGCCGACATCACGGCGTCGCAGCCGGGACCGACGGCGCGCACGAGCGCGCCCGCAGGGCGGTGAATGTGGCCGACAACAGGGGGCGAGCTTCACCGGGCCCGGGCGGAGGGGCATCATGAAACCCGTGCCTCATGCGACCTCGCTCCGTCGTGCGCCCATCCAGCGGCGCAGCGCCGAACGGCTGACCAGGATCCTCGACGCCTGCGCCGACCTCCTCGACGAGGTCGGCTACGACGACCTGAGCACCCGTGCCGTCGCCCAGCGCGCGGGCGTCCCGATCGGCTCGGTCTACCGCTTCTTCGGCAACAAACGGCAGATGGCCGACGCGCTGGCCCAGCGCAACCTCGAGCGCTACACCGAGCGCGTCACCGTCCGCCTCGAGGAGGCCGGCGACGGCGACGGAGGCTGGCGGGTCGCGATGGACGCCGTCCTCGACGAGTACCTCGCCATGAAGCGCACCGCGCCCGGCTTCTCCCTCGTCGACTTCGGCAACCAGATCCCGGTCGGCACCCGGCACTCCGAGCCCAACCACCGCGTCGCCGACCGCCTCACCGACCTGCTCTCCGGCTATCTCGACCGCAGCCCCGACGACGATCTGCGGCGCACCTTCCTCATCGCCGTGGAAACCGCCGACACCCTCGTCCACCTGGCCTTCCGGGTGGCCCCCGAGGGCGACGAGAAGATCATCGAGGAGGCGCGGGAGCTGCTGCGGGCGTACCTGGCGCGCGTCCTGGACTGACTTCCGCGGCCCTCCGGCCCTCGCGGGTTTCCGACCTCACCCCCGGCAGACCCTCCCCCTCGTGCATACCGGTCGGTATGCTCGACCGCAGTTCGTGCGTCACCGTCGCCGCCGCCCCCCGGGAGGACCCGTGTCCCGCACCGCCCTGCGAATCTGCCCCCTGTGTGAGGCCACCTGCGGGCTGACCCTCACCATCGAGGGCACCCGTGTCACCGGTGCCCGCGGTGATCGTGACGATGTGTTCAGCGAAGGGTTCATCTGCCCGAAGGGCGCCTCCTTCGGCGCCGTCGACGGCGACCCCGACCGGCTGCGCACACCCCTCGTCCGCAAGGACGGCGAGCTGCGCGAGGCCACCTGGCAGGAGGCGTTCGACGCGGTCGCCGCCGGTATCCGCCCGGTCGTCGAGCGCTACGGCGCCAACTCCGTCGGCGTCGTCCTGGGCAACCCGAACGTCCACACCATGGCCGGCGCCCTCTACCCGCCCGTCCTGCTCGCCGGCCTCGGCACCCGCAGCCTGTTCACTGCCTCCACGGTCGACCAGATGCCCAAGCACGTCTCCAGCGGGCTCCTCTACGGCGACGCCCTCGCGATCCCCGTACCCGACCTGGACCACACCGACCACCTGCTCCTCATCGGCGCCAACCCCCTGGAATCCAACGGGAGTCTGTGCACCGCCCCCGACTTCCCCGGCAAGCTCAAGGCCCTCAAGGCCCGCGGCGGCACCCTCACCGTCATCGACCCGCGCCGCACCCGCACCGCCAAACTCGCCGACCGCCACCTCGCCATCCGCCCCGGCACGGACGCCCTGCTGCTCGCGGCGATGACGTACGTCCTCTTCGAGGAGGACCTCGTCGACCTCGTCGATCTGACGCCCCATGTGCAGGGCGTCGAAGAACTCCGGGACGCCGTACGGCACTTCACGCCCGAAGCCGTCACCGCCGCCTGCGACATCGACGCCGGCGTCATCCGCGCCCTCGCCCGCGAACTCGCCGCCGCCCCCACCGCCGCCGTCTACGCCCGCATCGGCAGCTGCACCGTCTCGCACGGCACCCTGGCCAGCTGGCTCGTCGACGTCCTCAACATCCTCACCGGCAACCTCGACCGCCCCGGCGGCGCGCTCTTCCCGCAGTCGGCCACCGACAAGACACCCCGGCCCGCCGGACCCGGCCGCGGCTTCCAGCTCGCCCGCTGGCACTCCCGCGTCAGCGAACACCCCGAGGCCAAGGGCGAGCTGCCGCTGTCCGCGCTCGCCGAGGAGATCGACACCGCCACACCCGAGGGCGAGCCGATCCGGGCCCTCATCGCCATCGCCGCCAACCCGGTGCTGTCCGCCCCCGACGGCGACCGGCTCGACAAGGGCCTCGACTCGCTCGACTTCATGGTCAGTGTCGACCCCTACCTCAACGAGACCTCCCGCCACGCCCACGTCGTCCTGCCGCCGCCCCCGCCCTCCCAGAGCGCCCACTACGACTTCGCCTTCAACACCTTCGCCGTACGCAATCAGGTCCGCTACACCCGCGCCGCCGTCCCGCTCGAACCCGGCCGTATGTCCGAGAGCGAGATCCTCGCCCGGCTGACCCTCGCGGCGACCGGCATGCACGGCGCCGACCCCGCGGCCGTGGACGCGCTGGTCGTACAGCAGACCCTGGGCAAGGCCGTCAGGGAGCCGCACTCGCCCGTGCACGGCAGGGACCCTGAGGAACTGGCGGACCAGCTCACCGGCGAGAACGGCCCCGAGCGGCGGCTCGACATGATGCTGCGCCTCGGCCCCTACGGCGACGGGTTCGGCATACGACCGGACGGCCTGACCCTGGAGAAGGTCCTGGCGCATCCGCACGGCATCGACCTCGGACCGCTGCACCCCCGGCTGCCGCAGCCGCTGAAGACCACGAGCGGCACAATCGAGCTGCTGC
Source organism: Streptomyces sp. NBC_00457 (assembly GCF_036014015.1). Taxonomy (NCBI): domain Bacteria; kingdom Bacillati; phylum Actinomycetota; class Actinomycetes; order Kitasatosporales; family Streptomycetaceae; genus Streptomyces; species Streptomyces sp. NBC_00457. Next base: position 8,453,239 of record NZ_CP107905.1, read on the forward strand.
CGCAGCCGATCGCCGACGACCTGCCCCGGCTGACGCGCGCCCTCGACGAGCGGCCCGACGGACTCGTCCTGATCGGCCGCCGCCATCTGCGCTCCAACAACAGCTGGATGCACAACGTGCCCGCCCTCACCGGCGGCACCAACCGCTGCACCCTGCACATCCACCCCGCCGACGCCGAACGCCTCGGCGTCCGCGACGGGGCGCCGGTGCGGCTGAAGGGCGCCGGGGGAGAGGTGACGGCCCCGGCCGAGGTCACCGACGGCGTCCGGCAGGGCGTGGTCAGCCTGCCGCACGGATGGGGCCACAACCGTCCCGGCACCCGGCTCGGCCACGCCTCCACCGACCCCGGCGTCAACGTCAACCAGCTCCTCGACGGCAGCCTGCTCGACCCGCTGTCGGGCAACGCGGTCCTCAACGGAGTTCCCGTGGAAATCTCCCCTGTGACCGAAGCCGTGACCGAAGCCGTGACCGAAAAGCTCACCCCGCTGACCTGAGCAAAGCCGTGACCAGGAGTTTTGCGCTTATTGCTCGCATGTCAACGTCTTGTTAACGCCGTTCGACGGCACCTAACGTCATCGCACTGCCGACTCCGGTGGGAGTTCAAGGGCGAACGTTAGGTATCCACTCATGCTGACCATCCTCGGCTTCGCCATGATCGCGACCTTCCTGGTCCTGATCATGATGAAGAAGATGTCGCCGATCGCGGCGCTCGTGCTGATCCCGGCACTGTTCTGCGTGTTCGTCGGGAAGGGCGCCAAGCTCGGTGACTACGTCATCGACGGCGTGACCAGCCTTGCCCCGACCGCGGCGATGCTCATGTTCGCGATCGTCTACTTCGGAGTGATGATCGACGTCGGGCTCTTCGACCCGATCGTCCGGGGGATCCTCAAGTTCTGCAAGGCCGACCCGATGCGCATCGTCGTCGGCACCGCCGTACTCGCCGCCATCGTCTCGCTCGACGGCGACGGCTCGACCACCTTCATGATCACGGTCTCGGCGATGTACCCGCTGTACAAGCGCCTGAAGATGAGCCTGGTCGTCATGACCGGTGTCGCCGCGATGGCCAACGGCGTGATGAACACCCTGCCGTGGGGCGGCCCGACGGCCCGCGCCGCCACCGCCCTCAAGCTGGACGCCAGCGAGATCTTCATCCCGATGATCCCGGCCCTCGCCGTCGGCCTCCTCGGCGTCTTCGTGCTCTCGTACGTCCTCGGCATGCGCGAGCGCAAGCGGCTCGGCACGCTGACGCTGGACGAGGTGCTGGTCGACGAGAAGGAGACGGAGACCGTTCTCGTGGGCGCCGGAGGCTCCGGCAAGACCCCGGTGGCCACCGGCGGCTCGGGTGCCGGCACGGACGCCGACGCGCCCGACGACGAGGACGACAGCATGCTCAAGGTCCTCGACCCGGCCCGGCCCACCCTGCGCCCCAAGCTGTACTGGTTCAACGCGCTGCTCACGGTGGTCCTGCTCACCGCCATGATCATGGAGTGGCTGCCGATCCCGGTGCTGTTCCTGCTCGGCGCCGCCCTGGCGCTGACCGTCAACTTCCCGCACATGCCCGACCAGAAGGCCCGCATCGGCGCCCACGCCGAGAACGTCCTCAACGTCTCCGGCATGGTCTTCGCCGCCGCCGTCTTCACCGGCGTCCTCCAGGGCACCGGCATGGTCGACCACATGGCCAAGTGGATGGTGGACGTCATCCCCGAGGGCATGGGCCCGCACATGGCCCTGGTCACCGGTCTGCTGAGCCTCCCGCTCACCTACTTCATGTCGAACGACGGCTTCTACTTCGGTGTCCTGCCGGTCCTCGCCGAAGCCGGTGCCGCGCACGGCGTCTCCCCGCTGGAGATGGCCCGCGCCTCCCTGGTCGGCCAGCCGCTGCACATGTCGAGCCCGCTCGTCCCGGCCGTGTACGTCCTGGTCGGCATGGCCAAGGTGGAGTTCGGCGACCACACGAGGTTCGTGGTGAAGTGGGCGGCCCTCACATGTCTGATCATCCTCGGGGCAGGCATCCTCTTCGGAATCATCTGACGTACCGCACGGAGGACTCGACCATGGCGCCCGGTGGGAACCGCGGCTGGCTGCTCCGCCTCGTCATCGCCTTCAGCTTCGCGCAGGGGGCGGTGTCGATGGCCCGGCCCGCCGTCTCCTACCGGGCGCTCGCGCTGGGCGCCGACGAGCGGGCGATCGGCGTCATCGCGGGTGTGTACGCCCTGCTCCCGCTGTTCGCCGCCGTCCCGCTGGGCCGCCGTACCGACCACGGCCGCTGTGCGCCCCTGCTGCCCGCCGGAGTGGTCCTGATATCCGGCGGCTGCGCGCTCAGCGGCCTCGTGGACTCCCTCTGGGCGATGGCGATCTGGAGCGGAGTGATGGGTCTCGGACACTTGTCCTTCGTCATCGGCGCCCAGTCGCTCGTCGCCCGCCAGTCCGCCCCGCACGAACAGGACCGTAACTTCGGCCACTTCACCATCGGCGCCTCGCTCGGCCAACTGGTCGGCCCGATCGCGGCGGGCGCGCTGATCGGTGGCCGGGACATGGCCGGGACGAGTGCCCTCGCGCTGCTGGTCGCGGGTGCGGTCGCGGCGGTCGCGTTCACGTCGCTGTGGCGCATAGAGGACCGTACGACCGCCAAGTCCCGTACTGCGCAGGGCGACCGCGTCCCCGTCCAGCGCATCCTGCGCGCCCGGGGTGTCCCCGCGGGCATCCTCATCAGCCTCTCCGTGCTGTCCGCGACCGACATCCTCACCGCCTATCTGCCGGTGGTCGGCGAGCACCGGGGCATCGCGCCGTCGGTCATCGGCGTACTGCTCAGCCTGCGCGCGGCGGCCACGATCGCCTGCCGTCTGGTGCTGACCCCGCTGCTGAGGCTGCTGGGCCGGACGCTGCTGCTCACCGTGACCTGTCTGCTGGCGGCCCTGCTGTGCGCGGGCATCGCGCTGCCGGTGCCGGTGTGGGCGCTGGCCCTGATCCTCGTCGCCCTCGGCTTCTGCCTCGGCGTCGGCCAGCCGCTGTCCATGACGACGGTCGTCCAGGCGGCCCCCGACGGCGCCCGCTCCACGGCCCTCGCACTCCGGCTGACCGGCAACCGCCTCGGCCAGGTCGCCGCCCCGGCGACCGCGGGTCTGGTCGCGGGGGTCGCGGGTGTGGCGGCGCCGTTCGTGATGCTGGGGGGTCTGTTGCTGCTGTCGGCGGGGGTCGCGCTGCGGACGCCGAAGGGGCCCGAGGGCCCTGGCCCCGCCTCGCAGGCGCGGCCGAAGCGCTCCAGATTCCGCCGCACGAGTGATATCTGACGACGCGCCGGGGTCGGTACGGCGCGTCGTGGTGCGCGTAACGGAGAGTCAGGCGAAAGAACGATTTGTATGAAAATCGTCTGAATCGGAGGAGCGCGCATGCCCACCCAGACACCCACACGTACCTTCCGCCGCCGCGCGGGCGCCACTGTCGTCCTCACCGCCCTCACCGCGGCGGGCGCGTCATGGGTGGCGGCGCCGACGGCGTCGGCCCAAGGGGAGAACGGCGACATCAGGATCCACAGCGCGGGCGTGCCCTTCGGGGACTCGAGAGACGAGCCGGTGGTCTGCAGGTTCTATCTCGACGCCGTCAACTTCGACGTCCTCCCCGCCATCGCCTACACCATCACGCCGCAGCCTCCGCTGCCCTCCGCCGCCACCGTCGCCGGCACCATCCAGCTCGGCGGGGGTGCCGGTCACACCGACCAGCTGAGGCTCGCGGACGGGCAGTACAAGATCACCTGGATCGTGCTGGGCGCCCCCAAGGAGAAGGTCTTCCGCGTCAACTGCCGCGACCGCAACCGCATCGAGGACAACCACCGCGCCGACGCGGCCTGGGGGCCGGGCGACCACCGCGGCCCGCGGGGCGGTGTGCACGCGGGCGGCGGCGGTCTCGTCGACAGCGCCGCCGCGTTCGCGCCGGTGACCGGCGCGGCGGCCGTGGTCGCCCTCGGCGGCACCATGTACTTCCGGATGAACCGCCGCCGGCCCCATGGTGCCGCGTAGGCGCAGACGCAGGCCCTGGCACCGGACGCGCGCCTACCGCCTGACCAGGACGGCCCTGCTCGCGGCCGTCCTGGTCATGGTGGGGGTGCGGTGCGAGAGGCCGGACATGCCGGTGGCGCCGGAGGGAGCCGACGGCCCGGCCCCCGTGGCGGCCCCCGCCCCGTCCCGCCCCACACCCTCCGCTCCCCCCGTCCGCGCCGAACGCCGTACCACACCCACACCCACACCCGCGCCCCCACTCCGCCCGCTGCCCCGGTCCCGGCCGACGACCCTCCGCATCCCGTCCCTCGGTATCGACGCCCCGGTCATGGGCCTCGGGCTCGACCCGGACCGGGAACTGGAGACGCCCCCGATCGACAAACCCAAGCTCGTCGGCTGGTACGAGGGCGGCCCCACGCCCGGCGAGCCCGGCACCGCGATCGCCGTCGGCCACCGCGACACCAGAACCGGCCGCGCCGTCTTCGCCGGGCTGGCCGAGGTGAAGCCCGGCAAGCCGATCGAGGCGCGGCGCGCGGACGGCCGTACCGCCGTCTACACCGTGGACCGGGTCAAGGTCTTCGACAAGGCGGACTTCCCCGACAAGGAGGTCTACGGCCCGGCCAAGCGCCCGGAACTCCGCGTGATCACCTGCGGTGGCCTCTTCAGCCGGCGCTCGGGCTACACCAGCAACGTGGTGGTCTTCGCCCACCTGACCGCCACAAAGTGACCAACCTCTTCCCCGACCGCGCACATTCCGTTAACTTCCGTGACCCACAGCCCCGTTCGACCCGAGCGGGGCATATCGACCGCGGAACCAGCGCACGAGTGAGCCCTCGGGGGCACCTGTCATGACACGCGCCATCTCTCTGCACGATGTGAGCAAGGTGTACGACCGTGGTGTCCGTGTGGTGGACCGGCTGTCGCTGGACATCGAGCCCGGTGAGTTCCTGGTGCTGCTCGGGCCGTCCGGGTGCGGGAAGTCCACCGTGCTCAGAATGATCGCGGGGCTGGAGGAGATCACCGAGGGCGAGTTGCTGCTCGACGGCGAGTACGCCAACGATCTGCTGCCGTACGGGCGGAACATGGCGATGGTCTTCCAGAACTTCGCGCTGTATCCGAGCATGACCAGCCGCGACAACATCGGCTTCCCGCTGCGCATCGAGGCGCCCGGCGCGGACCCCCGCCCGCGCGTGGACGCCACCGCCCGCATGCTGGGCATCGAGGACCTGCTCGACCGCTTCCCCGGCCAGCTCTCCGGCGGCGAACGCCAGCGCGTCGCCATGGGCCGCGCCATCGCCCGGCACCCCTCCGCGTTCCTGATGGACGAACCGCTGTCCAACCTGGACGCCAAGCTCCGCAACCACCTACGGGCCGAAATATCCGCCCTCACCCGCGAGTTGGGCGTCACCACGGTGTACGTCACCCACGACCAGGCCGAGGCCATGTCGCTCGGCGACCGGGTCGCCGTCCTGCGCGGCGGCCGCCTCCAGCAGGTCGGCACCCCGCGCTCGGTCTACGCGCTGCCCCGCAACGTCTTCGTCGCCGCCTTCATCGGCATCCCGCGCATCAACCTGCTGCGCGGCCTGGTGCGCGCCCCGCTCGACGGCGCGATGACCATCAGCCTCGGCAAGCAGTATCTGCGGCTGCCCGAACCCCTGTCCCTGGACCACCAGTTGCTCCGTGTCCAGCAGGGCCGGGAGGTCATCGTCGGCCTGCGCTCGGAGGCGATACGCATCGCCAAACCGGCGTCCGCACGGCCCGGTGAGGCCGTGCTCACCGGCCTGGTCGAGCATGTCGAGTTCCAGGGCCACGAGGTCCTCGTCCACTTCAACACCGGCTCCCACCCGGCCGTCGTACCCGATCTGGAGGCCCCGCGCCCGGCCCGCCCGGTCCGGCGCCGGCGCCGCGAGGGCGGTACGGTCCTGGACCGCATCCGCGAGCGCGCGGGCGCGCGGCGCGCGGGACCGGTGGTGGTCCTGGACCACCCGGCGGACGCGGCCCCCGAACCGGCGCCGCCCGAGGGCCGGCTCCCCGGCGACCTCATCGTCCGCACCACCCCGGACATCGAACTCCGGCACGGAATGCAGGTCCCTCTCCTCGTCGACATCGCCCACCTGTTCGTCTTCGACCAGCACGGCGAGCGGATCTGCCCGGCTCCGGCGCGTTTGCCGGACTTGGACGAGTGAGCCTCGCGACGATGGGTGCATGAATCTCCAACTCACCCGTACCCAGGCCGCGTTCGCCGTGGCCGGACTGCTGCTCGCCGTCGGCGCTCCGACCGCCTACGCCACCTTCGACGACGGGACCTCCGCCGCACCGCCGCGCGGAGAGCCGTACATCGAGACCCAGCTCTTCTTCGGCACCGCGCGCCCGGACGGCGGCCCGGCCGTCACCGACAAGCAGTTCATGGCCTTCATCGACAAGGAGGTCACCCCCGGCTTCCCGAACGGGCTGACCGTGCAGAGCGGGCGCGGGCAGTGGAAGGACATGAGCGGCGCGATCGAGAAGGAGCGGTCGTACGAGCTGATCCTGCTGTATCCGGTGGCGGAGGCGGGCCCGAGCGACCGGAAGATCGAGGAGATCCGCCGGGACTACGAGAAGGCCTTCGGCCAGGAGTCGGTGGGCCGGGTCGACGACCGGGCCCAGGTCGACTTCTGACCGGTCCGTAAGCTCAGGCCCCCCTGGCGAGCAAAAACTAACATCGCTAGTTTGGTGCTCGGAGCACATGGTCCCGCCCGGGAGGAAGCACGATGAAGGCACACGACGGCATGTACATCGACGGCGCCTGGCGCCCCGCCGCCGGTCACGACGCGATCGAGGTCGTGAACCCGGCCGACGAGGAGGTCATCGGCCGGGTTCCGGCCGGCGGCGCCGAGGACGTCGACACCGCCGTACGGGCCGCCCGCGCCGCCCTCCCGGGCTGGGCCGCGACCCCGCCCGCCGAACGGGCCGCACGCCTGACCGCCCTCCGGGACGTCCTCGTGGCCCGCAAGGACGAGATCGCCGAGACGGTCACGGCCGAGCTCGGCTCGCCGCTGAAGTTCTCCGAGAACGTCCACGCGGCCGTCCCGATCGCGGTCGCGGGCTCGTACGCCGAGCTGGCGGCGACGTACGCCTTCGAGGAGAAGGTCGGCAACTCGACCGTCTTCCATGAGCCGATCGGCGTGGTCGGCGCGATCACGCCCTGGAACTACCCGCTCCACCAGATCGTCGCCAAGGTAGCCCCGGCGCTGGCGGCGGGCTGCACGGTCGTGCTGAAGCCCGCCGAGGACACCCCGCTCGTCGCCCAGCTCTTCGCCGAGGCGGTCCACGAGGCCGGGGTCCCCGCCGGCGTCTTCAACCTCGTCACCGGCCTCGGCCCGGTCGCGGGCCAGGCGCTCGCCGAGCACCCGGGCGTCGACCTGGTCTCGTTCACCGGCTCCACGGCCGTCGGACGGCAGATCGGCGCGACCGCGGGCGCGGCCGTCAAGAAGGTCGCCCTGGAGCTGGGCGGCAAGTCCGCCAACGTCATCCTCCCGAGCGCCGACCTCGCCAAGGCCGTCAACGTCGGCGTCGCCAACGTCATGTCCAACTCCGGCCAGACATGCAGCGCGTGGACGCGGATGCTGGTGCACCGGGAGCAGTACGACGAGGCGGTGGAGCTGGCCGCCACCGCCGCCGCCAAGTACGGCGAGCGCATCGGCCCCGTCGTGAGCGCCAAGCAGCAGGCGCGGGTGCGCGGTTACATCGAGAAGGGCGTCGCGGAAGGCGCGCGGATCGTCGCGGGCGGCGCGGAACCCCCGTACGAGCAGGGCTACTTCATCGCGCCCACGGTCTTCGCCGATGTCACCCCCGACATGACGATCGCCCAGGAGGAGATCTTCGGGCCGGTCCTGTCGATCATCCGGTACGAGGACGAGGACGACGCGCTGCGGATCGCCAACGGCACGGTCTACGGGCTCGCCGGCGCCGTGTGGGCGGGCGACGCGTCGGAGGCGGCGGCCTTCGCGCGCCGCATGGACACCGGGCAGGTCGACATCAACGGCGGACGCTTCAACCCCCGTGCCCCCTTCGGCGGTTACAAGCAGTCAGGTGTGGGCCGCGAACTCGGTGCGCACGGCCTGGCCGAGTACCTCCAGACCAAGTCCCTGCAGTTCTGAGGAGCCCGCACATGGTTCGCGCCGCCGTCCTTCCCGCCATCGGCTCCCCGCTGGAGATCACCGACATCGACCTGCCCGACCCCGGCCCGGACCGCATCCGCGTCCGCCTGGCCGCCGCCGGCGTCTGCCACTCCGACCTGTCCCTGTCCAACGGCACCATGCGGGTACCGGTCCCGGCCGTCCTCGGCCACGAAGGCGCCGGGACGGTCGTCGCCGTGGGCGAGGGGGTCACCCACCTCGCCCCCGGCGACCACGTCGTCCTCAACTGGGCCCCGTCCTGCGGAAGTTGCCACGCCTGCTCGCTCGGTGAGGTCTGGCTGTGCGCCAACGCGCTGAACGGCGCCGCCGACGTCCACGCCCGGCGCACATCCGACGGCACCGACCTCCACCCCGGCCTGAACGTGGCCGCGTTCGCCGAGGAGACGGTCGTCTCCGCGTCCTGCGCCCTCCCGCTCCCCGAGGGCATCCCGCTCACCGACGCGGCCCTCCTCGGCTGCGCGGTCCTCACCGGCTACGGTGCCGTCCACCACTCGGCACGTGTCCAGCCGGGGGAGACGGTGGCGGTGTACGGCGTCGGGGGAGTGGGGCTCGCGGCACTTCAGGCGGCCCGTATCGCGGGCGCTTCGAAGATCGTCGCGGTCGATGTCTCCCTGGAGAAGGAGGAGTTGGCGCGGGCCGCGGGTGCCACGGACTACGTCGTCGCCTCCGACACCACGGCCCGCGAGATCCGCGCCCTCACCGGCAAGCAGGGCGTCGACGTCGCCGTCGAGTGCGTGGGCCGCGCGACCACCATCCGCACGGCCTGGGACTCCACCCGCCGCGGCGGACGCACCACGGTCGTGGGCATCGGCGGCAAGGACCAGCAGGTCACCTTCAACGCCCTGGAGATCTTCCACTGGGGCCGCACCCTGTCGGGCTGCGTCTACGGCAACTCGGACCCCGTGAAGGACCTCCCGGTCCTCGCCGAGCACGTCCGCGCGGGCCGCCTGGACCTGGGGGCGCTGGTGACGGAGCGGATCGCGCTGGACGGGATTCCGGCGGCGTTCGAGAACATGCTGGCGGGGAAGGGCGGACGGGCGCTGGTGGTGTTCTGAGGCAGCGGTGAGCCCGGAGCCCCCCTGGGTGCTCCGGGCAACCTTCGCGCACAACCGTTGACGGCATACCGTCCGGTCAGTACGTTCGCCGCCAACGTCCCCAGCACCCACCGGAGTGTGCACGCATGGACATGGCCCCCTCCGCCCACCCGCTCCCCACGACCACCGTCCCCACGGTCAACCGCCGCCGCGTAGCCACCGCGGCAGCGCTCGCCTCGGCCGTCGAGTGGTACGACTACTTCGTCTTCGGCATCGCCGCCGCCCTCGTCCTCGGCGACCTGTACTTCCCCGCCGGCAACTCCACCGCCGGAGTACTCGCCTCCTTCGCCACCTTCGCCGTCGGCTTCCTCGCCCGTCCCCTCGGCGGCATCGTCGCGGGCCAGCTCGGCGACAAGCGAGGCCGCAAACCCATGCTGGTCCTCGCGCTCACGCTGATGGGCGTCGCCACCACCGGCATCGGCCTGCTCCCGACGTACGAGACGATCGGCGTCGCCGCCCCGATCCTCCTGGTCCTGCTCCGCGTCGCCCAGGGCGTCGCCGTCGGCGCGCAGTGGGGCGGTGCGATGCTGCTGGCCACCGAGTACGCCCCCGAGGGCAAGCGCGGTGTCTACGGCAGCGTCGTCCAACTCGGCGTCCCCATCGGCGTGGTGACCGCCAACACCGTCTTCCTGCTGGCCGGCGCCTTCACCTCCGAGTCGGCGTTCGCCGCCTGGGGCTGGCGCATCCCGTTCCTGATCGGCCTGTTCGTGCTCGCGCTCGCCTGGTACATCCACACCCGCGTCGAGGAGACCCCCGAATTCCGGGCGGCAGAACGGGAGTTGAGCGAGAAGGGGAAGTCGGAGCAGACCTCCCCGCTGCGCACGATCCTCCGCAACCACCTCGGCACGGTCCTCCTCGCCGGCGGCTCCTTCGCCGTGAACACCGCGACCTTCTACATCCTCATCACCGGCGTCCTCGACTACACGACCCGCGAACTCGACATGAAACGCAGCGCGGTCCTCACGGTCTCTCTCTGCGTCAGCCTCACCCAGCTGATCCTCATCCCCGCGTCCGCCGCCCTGTCCGACCGCGTCGGCCGCATCCGGGTCTACGCGTTCGGCGCGGCCGGCATCGCGCTGTGGGCCGTACCGCTGTTCCTGCTGATCGACACGGGTTCGCTGCTGTGGCTGGCCGTCGGCACCTTCGTCGCCAGCTGCTTCCTCAGCATCATGTACGGCCCCCAGGCCGCGCTGTTCGCCGAGCTGTTCACGGCCGAGATGCGTTACACCGGCGCCTCCCTGGGCTACCAGATCGCGGCCGTGTGCGGCGGCGGACTCGCCCCCTTCGTGATGGTGCTGCTCCTGGAGGCCACCGGCACGTCGATGGCGGTGTCCGCCTACATCATCGGGCTCTCCGTCATCGCCCTGCTGTCCATCAAGGTCCTTGCGGACAGGGCGCGTTCACGTTGATTCCGAGGCCCGCTCGGGCTGCGACGCCGGCGGCACCGCCTCCGGCGTCGCAGCCCGTGCGCGCGACCGCGACACCGCCACCCCGGCCAGACACAGCGCCCCGCCCGCGAGCGTGAGCAGCTTCGGCACCTCGCCGAGCGCCAGCCACGACATCAGGACGACCAGTGCGGGAACGGCGTACGTCGTCGCTCCCATCTTGCTGGCCGTCGTACGGGACAGCGCGTAGGCCCACGTCGTGAAGGCCAGCGCGGTCGGGAACACGCCGAGATAGACCATGTTGAGCGTCGCCGACAGCGGTGCGTCCGCCGCGTCCGACACCAGCTGCCCGGCGAACGGCAGACAGGCCACCGCCCCGACCAGACACCCGAACGTCGTCACCTGGAGCACACTGGCATGCCCGAGCGCGGGCTTCTGCGCCACGACCCCGCCCGCGTAACCGACAGCGGCCAGCAGACACAGCACCACACCGAGCACCGACGATCCGTCTCCGCCCGACATCGACACCCCCACGGCCACCGCACCCGCGAACGACACCGCCATGCCCGCCAGCAGCCGCGGCGGCATCGCATCACCGAGCAGCCGCGCGGCGAGCAGCGCCACCAGGATCGGCCCGATGTTCACCACCAGGGCGGCCGTCCCCGCATCCACCTGCTGCTCGCCCCAGTTGAGCGCGACCATGTAGAACCCGAACCACAACACCCCCGATATAGCGATCCCGGGCCACGCCGCCCGCGGCGGCCAGCCCTCCCGCCGAACGAGACAGAAGATCCCCAGCGTCAGGGCTCCCGCCAGCAACCGCCCGAGCGCCAGCGCACCCGGCGAGTACGACTCACCGGCACTGCGGATGGACACGAAGGCGGAGGCCCAGAGGACGACGGTGACGGTGGCGGCTCCGGCGGCGAGGAGATCGGTGCGGCGGGCGGGGGAGGGGTTCATCATGCTCCAGAGGCTAGGTGGGGAGGATGGGGGAGGCTCGCGAATTTCGGACGGTGAGATGGGCAGGTCAGGGGTGGCATGCGGGGTGGGGCGACCGCTCGTTCGGCACCTGGTTCACACGGGGGACTGCAGCGCCCCGCTAGGGGCGCGGGGAACTGCGCGACCAGCCCCCACACACCCGCACCCGGCACACAACAGAAGCTCCCCTCACCGCAACGCCCCCGCCGAGATACCCAACAGCTCCCCCAGCACCCGCTCCCCCGACGGAGTCACTGTCACGGCCCGCTCGGACCCGATCCGCACACACCAGCCGGCGTCCAACGCATGACGGCACAACGCCGCCCCCGCCACGCCCGCAAGATGGGAACGCCGCTCCGTCCAGTCGAGGCACCCACGGGCCAGCGGACGCCGTCCCTTGCGCTCGAGCCCGATGCCGACCGAGTCGAACCACCGCAGCCCCGCCTCCGTGAGCGCGAACCCGGTGTCCTGGCTCAGCAGTCCGCGCTCGGTCAGCGCGTCGGTGAGCGTGATGCCGAGCCGCCCGGCGAAGTGGTCGTAGCAGGTGCGGCCGCGGGCCATCGCGGACCCGGCGGTCGACTCCCGGAGGGAGCGCGGGCGCGCTGCCGCATCCGGTGCGACCTGCGCGGCCAGGTCCTCCAGCAGCTGCGCGACCTGCGGATCGGCGAGACGGACGTACCGATGGCGCCCCTGCCGCTCCTCCGCGAGCAGCCCGCCCGCGACGAGCCTGCCCAGGTGCCCGCTCAGCGTCGACGCGGCGACACCCGCGTGCCGGGCCAGCTCACCGGCGGTCCACGCCCGCCCGTCGAGCAGTGCGAGCAGACACACGGCCCGCGTCTCGTCGGCGACGAGCCCGGCTAGCCGGGCCAGTTCGGGGGCTCGGGCGTCCTTGGCGGTCATGTGTTCCAGGATGGGCCACTGAAACTTCGGCCTGGACCGAACGGTGGCGCTCTGCTGGGGGCGTGCGTCGGCTGCGGGTCCGTTGTGGCTGGTCGCGCAGTTCCCCGCGCCCCTATCGGGGCGCTGTCGCTCAGGTCGTGTGCTTGAACTGCTCGTACTGCTGCACCAACCCGTCCAGCAGTGCCGTCAGCCCGGTCTCGAAGGCCCGCTCGTCGATCTTCTCCTGCTGGTCGGCGAGAAGGTGCGCCTGCCCGAGGTGGGGATAGTCCGCGGGGTCGTACGCGCTCGCGTCGTCCACGAAGCCCCCGGCGAACGAGCCGAGTGCGGAGCCCATGATGAAGTACCGCATCAGCGCGCCGATCGAGGTGGCCTGCGCGGGGGGCCAGCCGGCCTCGACCATCGCGCCGTAGACGGCGTCGGCGAGGCGCAGTCCGGCGGGGCGGCGGCCGGGGCCCTGGGCCAGGACCGGGACGATGTTCGGGTGGTCGCGCAGGGCGGCCCGGTAGGAGACGGCCCAGTCGTGCAGGGCGGTCCGCCAGTCCCGGTCGTCCTCGAACATCGACAGATCGACCTGGGCGCTCACCGAGTCGGCGACCGCCTCCAGGATCTCGTCCTTGGTCCGGAAGTGGTTGTAGAGCGAGGGCCCGCTCACGCCCAGCTCGGCGGCGAGCCGGCGTGTCGAGACCGCCGCGAGACCCTCCGCGTCCACGAGCGCCCGTGCAGCGTCGACGATCCGGTCGGTGCTGAGGAGGGGCTTGCGCGGTCGGGCCATGGCGCACATAGTAGGGCTGCGAGCCGGAAACTAGCAGTGCTAATTTAAATGTACGTCTTTCAAGTAGGGCCGACTTAGGGGTGACTTCGGCATGAACCTGGAGCTCAGCGAGGAGCAGACCGCCGTCCGGCAGCTCGCCCGGGACTTCGTGGACCGCGAGATCACCCCGCACGTCGTCGCCTGGGACCGCGCGGAAGACGTCGACCGGGCCATCGTGAAGAAGCTCGCCGAGGTCGGCTTCCTGGGGCTGACGATCGACGAGGAGTACGGCGGCAGCGGCGGCGACCATCTCGCGTACTGCCTGGTGACGGAGGAACTCGGCCGCGGTGACTCCTCCGTGCGCGGCATCGTGTCGGTCTCCCTCGGCCTGGTGGCCAAGACCATCGCCGCCTGGGGGAGCGAGGAGCAGAAGCGCCGCTGGCTGCCGGGGCTGACCTCCGGCGCGTACGTCGGCTGCTTCGGCCTCACCGAGCCGGGCACCGGCTCCGACGCCGGCAACCTCGCCACACGCGCCGTCCGGGACGGTGACGACTACGTCATCAACGGCACCAAGATGTTCATCACGAACGGCACTTGGGCCGACGTCGTCCTGCTCTTCGCCCGCTCCACGGACGCGCCCGGCCACAAGGGCGTCTCCGCGTTCCTCGTACCGACCGCCACACCCGGCCTTACCCGCCGCACCATCCACGGCAAGCTCGGCCTGCGCGGCCAGGCCACCGCCGAACTCGTCCTCGAGGACGTCCGCGTCCCCGCCTCCGCGGTGCTCGCGCCCGAGGGCAAGGGCTTCGCGGTCGCCATGTCGGCGTTGGCGAAGGGGCGGATGTCGGTGGCCGCGGGCTGCGTCGGCATCGCGCAGGCCGCGCTGGACGCGGCGGTGCGGTATGCGACCGAGCGGGAGCAGTTCGGCAGGACCATCGCGCACCATCAGCTCGTACAGGAACTGATCAGTGACATAGCGGTCGACGTCGATGCCGCCCGGCTGCTGACCTGGCGCGTCGCCGACCTCGTCGACCGTGGCCTGCCCTTCGCCACCGAGTCCTCCAAGGCCAAGCTGTTCGCCTCGGAGGCCGCCGTCCGCGCCGCCAACAACGCCGTCCAGGTCTTCGGCGGCTACGGCTACATCGACGAGTACCCGGCGGGCAAGCTGCTGCGCGACGCCCGCGTGATGACCCTCTACGAGGGCACCAGCCAGATCCAGAAGCTGGTGATCGGGCGGGCGTTGACGGGGGTTTCGGCTTTCTGAGTACGACTCCGTACGTCTCTGAGTACCTCGGCGGATGTGGTGCGCCCCACATCCGCCGACCCTTGTCCCCATGAGTGACACAGCGGGCAAGCAGCAGAACACGGCCGCCTTCTACGGGCAGGCGGTCGCCTCCTTCGTCGTCGCCATGGCCGCCACGGCGATCGGCATCTTCAAGCTGGAGGCCGATGTCTGGGTGCGGGCGTTCCTGGCGATCGCCGTCCTGTACCTCGTCACCTCCGCGTTCACCCTCGCCAAGGTGATCAGGGACCGGCAGGAGGCGGAGAACCGCGCGTACCACCCGTTCGAAAAGCTCTGAGCGGGCACGCTAAGCGCTCGCTCACCTTGAGCGGTATGGTGGTGGCCTTGTCGGTGAGAGGGGCGAACGAGCGATGAGTGCGGCGCAGGAGACGGCCGGCGGCGAACCGCAGGCGTGGGGCGAGGTCACGCCGGACGCGGCCCGGCGGCTGCTGATCGCCGCCGTGGAGGCCTTCGCCGAGCGCGGCTACCACGCCACCACGACCCGTGACATCGCCGGCCGCGCCGGTATGAGCCCGGCCGCGCTCTACATCCACTACAAGACCAAGGAAGAGCTGCTCCACCGCATCAGCCGGATCGGCCATGAGAAGGCGATCGACATCCTGCGTACGGCGGCGCAGCGCCAGGGCAGCCCGGCGGAGCGGCTCGCCGATGCCGTGAGTTCCTTCGTGCGCTGGCACGCCGGGGGGCGCACCACCGCGCGGGTCGTGCAGTACGAACTCGACTCGCTCGGCCCCGAGGCCCGCGCGGAGATCGTCGCGCTGCGCCGGCAGTGCGACGCCGAGGTGCGCGGGATCATCGAGGACGGTGTGGCCGCGGGCGACTTCGACGTCCTCGATGTGAAGGGCACCACGCTCGCGGTGCTCTCGCTCTGCATCGACGTCGCCCGCTGGTTCAGCATCGACGGTCCGTGGACCCCGGACGAGGTCGGCGCGCTCTATGCCGACCTCGTGCTGCGGATGGTGGGGGCGAAGTAGCTCCCCGCGCGGACGGGCCCTGGGGTCAGAGGTAGTAGCGGGACACCGACTCGGCGACGCACACCGGCTTGTCGCCGTCCTCGCGCTCCACGCTGAAGGCGACGGTCACCTGCACGCCCCCGGCCACCTCGTCGACGCCGCTGATCGTGGCGGTGGCGCGCAGACGCGATCCGACCGGCACCGGTGCGGGGAAACGGACCTTGTTCGTCCCGTAGTTGACGCCCATCTTCACGCCCTCGACCTTGATGAGCTGAGGCCCGAAGAGCGGAAGCAGCGACAGTGTGAGATACCCGTGGGCGATGGTGGTCCCGAAGGGCCCGGCCGCCGCCTTCTCCGGGTCGACGTGGATCCACTGGTGGTCGCCCGTGGCCTCCGCGAACAGGTCGATCCGCTTCTGGTCGATCTCCAGCCAGTCGGTGTACCCCAGCTGCTCGCCCACCGCCGCCTTCAGTTCGTCGGCGGACGTGAAGATCCTCGGCTCTGCCATGTCCCGGCCCTCTCGCGTCGCAATGTGACCTGCCTAAGCAACTGCTTAGCATGGTAGGTGGCGGTCCCCGTGTCAACGCACAGGAGCTCTCCGGACGCCGGGCGCCGCGGCGGGTCTTCGATGGGTAATCTTCGAGGGGTGCCCCAGATTCACGAGAAGGTCCACGAGCTCACGGTCGGCCAACTCGCCGCCCGCAGCGGCGCCGCGGTGTCCGCCCTGCACTTCTACGAGTCCAAGGGCCTGATCACCAGCCGCCGCACCTCCGGCAACCAGCGCCGCTACACCCGCGACACCCTCCGCCGAGTCGCCTTCGTCCGTGCCGCCCAGCGCGTCGGCATTCCCCTGGCCACCATTCGCGAGGCCCTGGCCGAACTCCCCGAGGAACGCACCCCCACCAAGGACGACTGGGCCCACCTCTCCGAGACCTGGCGCTCCGAACTCGACGAACGCATCAAGCAACTCAACCGCCTCCGCGACCACTTGACCGACTGCATCGGCTGCGGCTGCCTCTCCCTCGACACCTGCGTCCTCTCCAACCCCGACGACATCTTCGGCGAACACCGCACGGGCTCCCGCCTACTGGTGGAACGACGCGACAGGAACGACGAGTAACGGCGCACGGCGGCCAAGCCGCGGGCAGGCTGGCGCGGGGCCGCAGCCTCGCCAAGCGTGGGGCCTGGGGCGGCGCCCTCGGCGGGCTGCGGGCTGCCGCCCCGCCACCCAAGCTGCGGGCTGCCGCCCCGCCACCCAAGCTGCGGGCTGCCGCCCCGCCACCCAAGCTGCGGGCTGCCGCCCCGCCACCCAAGCTGCAGGCTCCCGCCCCGCCACCCAAGCTGCAGGCCCCCGTCCCGCTCAGCTGCGGGCATGCGTGCCGCCTGGGGCGGCACGGGTGGGCGCAGGCGGCGCCCCGTCAGCGCCGGGCTGCGTGACCCACCCCCGCCCAGCCCTCACCCCGGGGGCCATTCAGCCCACGGTCACTGGTACGCCCACCCGCCCCCATACTCCCGAACCCCCGCCACCACCAACTCCGCATTGGACCCAGCCCGCCCCCCGTCCGGCAGGACAACCGTGTCCTCCATCCCGATCCGCGTCGCCAGCCCCAACCGCCCCGCCAGCCGCAGCACAGGCCACGCACCCGTGTCCTCCCCATGGAGCAACACCGGCCGGTCATGCGCAGAACCCAGGTCGGCCAACAGCGCCCGCGCGCTCTCCTCGGCCGTGTCCGGCGACGGATCCGTCACCTCCGCCAGCACCCGCAGGACCTGACCCCGCAGTGGCGAGCGCGCGAAGCGACTCGCCCCGTCCGTCCCGGACCAGATCCCCGCCTCCACGCCAACTCCACGCTCGATCAGCACGGCGGCGATCTCCTCGGCGCCCGGCTCATGCCAGTTGACCGAGGCGTGATCGGGCAGCACCGTCCACCCACGCACGCGCTCCAGCCGGGCCACCGGATCAGGCTCGGCCCACGCACCGGTGGTCACCCCGACGGGCACCGACACCCGAGCCCGTATCGCATCGAGCGTCGCCGCAACCACCCGCGGCGACAAGGAATCCTGCCCGCAAGGCGTCTTGGGATGAACATGGACGTCCGTCGCACCGGCCGCGACGGCGAGCGCGGCCGACTCGGCCATCGCCTCCGGCGACAGCGGCACCCCGGCACCGTCGGCGGCCCCCGGGCCCCGTTGAGACACACCTGCACCATGCCTAGATGGTGCCAGCCACCACTGACAACGCCCTCCGGCACCGCATCCCGGCACCGCAACTCACCGCGTTCAATCGGGGGTGCGGCATCCCCGGCGCACCCCCGCCGTACCTATGCGGACGCGGACACCAGCAGCCGTCCGCGCCTGGCCGCGGCCAGCGCCTCCGGCGTCAGCACCGGACGTGGCACCACGATGCCGCAGTCCGTGCATACCGGGCCCGACGAGGGTTCATGGGCCAGGTTGTACTTCCAGATCAGACGCGCTCCGCCGCACACCGGGCAGTCGGACCCCGGTTCGCGTTCCAGGGCGGAGATCAGTCGGCGCAGTACCTCGGCCAGGGGCTCTCGCGGGTGGACCCGCGGATCGTCGCACCAGGCGACTCCGAATCCGCCCCAGGTCAGCCGGTGCCAGTCATCAACGCTGCCCGGCCTGCGCAGTCCGTCGTGCTTTTCCTTCTTGCGCCGCTCGGCGAACCCGACCTCGTAGGCCAGCCACACCGAACGCGCCTCTTCCAGCTCGTCCAACGCGGCCACGAGCCGCGCTGGATCGGGCGAACGGTCCTCGGGACCGAACCCTGCCCGGGAGCACAAATGGTCCCAGGTCGCCCTGTGCCCGTACGGAGCGAACCGCTCAAGGCACTTGCGGAGCGAATAGCGCCGAAGCGCCAGATCGCACCGTGGATCTCGCACCTGTCTCGCCAGACTCCGGAAACCGGCCATCGCCCTGCACCTCCGTCACACCTGCACCTGTACTTCGGTTACTTCGGCGTCGTCGTTCGGACGTTGTCGAATAGACGTATCGACACGCGATTCGGCTCCATCCTTTTTCATGACCTCCAGAAGTTGACGCATGTTCACCTTCCATCGCGGGGATACCGGCGGTAACGTCCGGGCCCACCCCCGTCGGTAGGAGCTGCACATGGCACGGCGCACCCCACGTACCGCACTCGACAGACTGAGAACTCCCCGTAGATTCCCCGGGTTCCTGAAGTCGGCTTCCGTATGCGTCCTGATTGCCGGCCTTTTGTCCCCGCTTTCCCAAGCGGCGGCGGCCGGGACCGCGGAGATCGACGCGGCGGCGGTCACCGACCACTGCGGCAGCCAGTGCTCCGACATCCTCCCGGCCGGCCAGAACGGCAACGCCACCCTCGCCCAGATCATCCTGAACCAGGCCTTCGGCACCCAGCCCGCGCACGCCGAGGACCAGCTCGGCCCCTACGCCAACCTGGCCAGCGGCTATTCCGGCCTCACCAACTCCACGATCAACTCGTTCTTCAACGACGCGTCGTTCGGGGTCCCCGCCGATCAAGTCGCCTCCACCGTCAAGCCAGCCGGCCGCAGCGATGTGACGATCGTCCGCGACAAGAAGACGGGTGTGCCGCACATCACCGGTACCACTCGATACGGCACGGAGTTCGGAGCCGGCTATGCGGCAGCCGAGGACCGGCTGTGGCTGATGGACGTCTTCCGCCATGTCGGACGCGGCCAGCTGACCCCCTTCGCGGGCGGCGCCCCCTCCAACCAGGGCCTGGAGCAGCAGTTCTGGCGCACCGCGCCCTACACCGAGGCCGACCTCCAGGCGCAGATCGACAACGCCGTCGCCAGCAACGGCGAACGCGGCCAGCAGGCCCTCGCCGACGTCAAGGCATACATCGCCGGCATCAACGCCTACATCGACGCCTCCGACAAAGGCCGCTATTTCCCCGGCGAGTACGTCCTGACCGGCCACAAGGACTCCATCACCAACGCCGGCACGATCCAGCACTTCAAGCTCACCGACCTGGTCGCGCTGGCCTCCGTCATCGGCGCCCTGTTCGGCTCCGGAGGCGGCGGCGAGGTCAACAACGCGCTCTCCCTGCTCGCCGCGCAGGAGAAGTACGGCGTCGCCGAGGGCACCAAGGTCTGGGAGTCCTTCCGCGAGCGCAACGACCCCGAGGCCGTGCTCACCCTCCACGACGGCAGCTTCCCGTACGCCTCGAAGCCCGACGACCCGCAGGGCGCCGCGATGCCCGACGCCGGTTCGGTGGCCGAGGAACAGCTGGTCTACGACCGTACGGGCAGCGCCTCGACGTCGAGCGCCGCCGGCACGTCGAGCACCGCGACCGACGCGGCGCTCTCCTCCGCCAAGCGCGGTATGTCCAACGCCCTGGTGGTCAGCGGCGAGCACACCGCCAGCGGCCACCCGGTCGCCGTGTTCGGGCCGCAGACCGGCTACTTCGCGCCCCAGTTGCTGATGCTCCAGGAGATCCAGGGCCCCGGTCTCAGCGCCCGCGGCGCCTCCTTCGCGGGGCTGAGCATGTACGTCGAACTGGGCCGCGGCCAGGACTACGCGTGGAGTGCCACGACCTCCGGCCAGGACATCATCGACAGCTACGCCGTCGAACTGTGCCAGGACGACTACCACTACCTGTACCGCGGCACCTGTACGGCGATGGAGAAGGTCGAGCAGAAGAACGCCTGGAAGCCGACCACCGCCGACGGCACGGCGGCGGGCTCGTACACGATGCGGGTCTGGCGCACCAAGTACGGACCCGTCCAGTACCGCGCCACCGTCGACGGCAAGAAGGTCGCCTACACCACCCTGCGCTCGTCCTTCCTGCACGAGGCCGACTCGATCATCGGCTTCCAGATGCTCAACGACCCGGGCTACGTCGACAGCCCGCAGACCTTCCAGCGCGCGGTGCAGCACATCAACTACACGTTCAACTGGTTCTACGCCGACTCCGAGCACACCGCGTACTACAACAGCGGCGACAACCCGGTGCGGGCCACCGGCGTCGACGCCGAGTTCCCGGTGTGGGCGCGGCCGGCGTACGAGTGGAAGAACTGGAACCCGGCGACGAACACCGCCGACTACACGCCCGCGTCCGCGCACCCGAACTCCATCGACCAGGACTACTACATCTCCTGGAACAACAAGCAGGCCAAGGACTACACGACCGCGCCCTGGGGCGTCGGGTCCGTGCACCGCGGCAATCTGCTGGAGGACCGGGTGAAGAAGCTGGTCGCCGCCGGTGGCGTCACCCGGGCCTCGCTGACGAAGGCGATGGCCGACGCCGGGCTCGCCGATCTGCGGGCGGAGGACGTGCTGCCGGATCTGCTCAAGGTCGTCAACAGCTCGGCGGTGACCGACGCCACGGCCAAGGCGGCGGTGGACAAGCTGTCCGCGTGGGTGACGGCGGGTGCCAAGCGCACGGAGACGTCGGCCGGTTCGAAGACGTACGCCCATGCCGACGCGATCCGCATCCTGGACGCGTGGTGGCCCCTGCTGGTGAAGGCCGAGTTCGAACCCGGCCTCGGCAGCGAGTTGTACGACGCCATCACCGCCAACCTGCCGATCGACGAGACCCCCTCGGCCGCACACGGCCCGACCGGCGCCCATGCCGGAAGCGCCTTCCAGTACGGCTGGTGGAGCTATGTCGACAAGGACATCCGGGCGGTGCTCGGTGAGACCGTGCAGGGTCCGCTCGGGCGGAAGTACTGCGGCGGCGGCAGCCTCAGCGCCTGCCGGGACACCCTGATCAGCACGCTGAAGGAGGCGGCCGGCAAGACCCCGGCCCAGGTCTATCCCGGCGACGACGTGTGCGCCGCCGGCAACCAGTGGTGCGCCGACTCGATCAACCAGCGCACGCTGGGCGGCATCAAGCACCCCAACATCAGCTGGCAGAACCGGCCGACGTACCAGCAGGTGGTCGAGTTCACGTCACATCGGTGAGTTCAGGACATCGGTGAGTCCATGGGCGGCGGGTCAGGCGATACGGCCCGCCGCCAGCACCACCTGCGCCAGCTCCCGGTGCGCGATGTCGCTGTGCGCGCCGGCTGGTGGGCCGCCGCGTTTGACCACAGCGGCCGCGTCGACGTTCACACACCCCGACGCGGGCAGCTGGCCCTTCTTCAGAGCGTCGGCGAGCTTCAACGCGCGCGTGCCCGGCACCGCCTGCATTCCCTTGTGCCCTATCGCCCCCCACTTGTCGCCGAGCATCCGGTCGACGTCGAGGCCGAGCACCGTCCGATCGTCGTCCGCCATGCGTGAGGCCAGCGGGTACATCGTGCCGAGGGCCGCGTCGTGGTGGGAGTGGCAGCACACCAGAGGGCCGTCGATGCGGTTCTGCTGGCCCTCGAGCACCCCTCCCGCGCGCGGGTCGTGCGGGAGCCTGTTGGCGAACGCGTAGTGCGAGAAGGCTCCTTGGAGCAGCGTCACCGACTTCACCGTGCGCACCCCCTCGGGCAGCCCGCGCAGCGCGAACGACACCAGCCGTCCGCCGAAGCTGTGCCCGACGAGATGCACGCGCGCGTGCGGTACGGCCTTGGCCAACTGCCCGACGACCCGGCCCAGCCCACGCTCCCCGACGGTTCCCGCGCGCCGCTTCATCGCGTAGTACGTCGCCTGCCGCAGTAGTTCCTGGGCACCCTTCCAGGGGTTGGGCAGGGAAAAGGAAGCCGTGCCGCCCGGCGACTCGAGACCGGCCAGCGCCTGAGCGAACTCCTCGCAGGCCGTCGCCGCGGACCCGGAGAACATCCGCGGCTCGCTCTGCGGCACCCCCTCCGCCAGCGTGTCCGCCGCGAACAGCGCCTGCGGCCCCGGCGGTACGACCTCCACCAGCAGCCGTACCAGCCGGCCGAACTCCTCCAACTCGGCCTCCTCACGCGGCTGCTGGTCCAGCATGCGCGCGATCTGGTCGATCACGGTCGCCCGGCCGGGAAAGGTCTCCAGCAGCGAGTGCCGGCTGTCCTTGTCGAGCGCGGGCTGCTGGGACGTCTCGGCCGCCACCGACCGTGGGAAGTCGGGGATCGGCTCGTCGGAGAACCGCATCGACGGCCACAGCACACCCGCGTACCCGAGCCTGGCCTTGGGCGCGAGCTGGGGGAACGGTGCGAAGAAGCGGCTGTAGAGCCGGGTCGCGATCGAGCGGTCGTTGTTCCAGCCGTGCGCGAAGACGATCAGGTCCCCGACCTTCCGGTCCGCGACACCGGCGAGCAGCCGGTCCCGCTGCTTGCCGTTCACGTCGCCGTCCGCGTCGAACGTCAGCTCCCAGTAGGGAGTCACACTCATCTCCGGATCCGTCATGCCGGGCCCCCTTGTCCCCCGATGTCACGTGATGCGTGGCATCGTCCTGCGGCGGGGCGGGGTTGGCCAGACGGCCGGAGTCATCTGTAGAGGAGATACTCCTTCCGCACCTTCCGGAACGCCGCCAGCTCCTGCTGCCAGCCCGCCACCACCTCGTCCGTGCCGGCTCCCGCGTCGATCGCGGTGCGTACCCGCGTGGAGCCGGTGAGCTTGTCGATCCAGTTGTCCGACCGCCAGGCGAAGCCGCTCCACACCTTCTTGGCGGTCACCAGCAGCGCGATGCCGGTGCGTACGGGGTCGTACGCGGCCCGGTCGTGCACATGGATCTGTACGCCGCCGATGGTCTTCCCCTGGAACTTGGAGAAGACCGGAGCGAAGTACGCCTCCCTGAAGTGGACGCCGGGCAGGCCCAGTCGATTCACCTCGGCGGCCCAGCGCCCGTCGATGCCCTCGGCGCCGAGCAGTTCGAAGGGGCGGGTGGTGCCGCGTCCCTCGGAGAGGTTGGTGCCCTCGAAGAGACACGTCCCCGAGTACACGAGGGCGGTGTCGGGGGTGGGCATGTTCGGGCTCGGAGGCACCCACGGCAGCCCGGACGCGTCGTAGAACTCCGACCGCTTCCACCCCGTCATCCGTACGGTGTCCAGCTCGACCGGGGTGGTCAGGAACTCCCCGTTGAACAGGTGCGCCAGCTCGGCGACCGTCATGCCGTGCGCCTGCGAGATCGGTTGCCGGCCGACGAAGGTCGCGAACTCCTTGTGCAGCACCGGGCCTTGGGCCTCGCGGCCGGTCACCGGGTTCGGGCGGTCGAGCACGACGAGGCGTTTGCCGGCGAGTTGGGCCGCCTCCATGCAGTCGTACAGCGTCCAGATGTACGTGTAGAAGCGGGCGCCGACGTCCTGGATGTCGAAGACGATCGTGTCGACGCCGGACGCGGTGAAGATGTCGGCGAGGGAGCGGCCGCTCTTGAGGTACGTGTCGTAGACGGGGAGGCCGGTTGCCGGGTCGTCGTAGCGGCCTTCGGAGCCGCCGGCCTGGGCGGTGCCGCGAAAGCCGTGTTCGGGGCCGAAGACGGCCCCCAGGTTCACTTGGTTGTCGTTGTGCATGACGTCGACGATGTGGCGGGTGTCTCTGGTGATGCCGGTGGGGTTGGTCACTATGCCGATGCGCTGGCCGCTGAGCTGGGCGTAGGCGGTTGCTTGTAGGCGTTCGAAGCCGGTTTGCAACCGGCGGCCGCTTTGTTCGGCTGCGGCTGCGGAGGTCGAGGAGGCGGCCAGTGCCGGGGTTGCAGCTAGGAGAGTTCGTCTGCTCAAGCGCATGGGGGCACGGTAGGGGGTGGTCGCGGTGGTTCGTAAGCTGCCGGTCGAGTGTGGCTTGTCGCGCAGTTCCCCGCGCCCCTTACCGGCATTTTCGTTGCCCTTCCTCTGGCACATACCGACCGGTTAGTCTGACGCCTGCAGGGCATTGTTTCGGAGCCGCGTCGAAGGAGACCGATGGTGGAAGCCGTGCAGGACGCCGGAGTAGTCGTCACCGGAGCTGGGGGCGGGATCGGGGCCGCGCTTGCGCGGCGGTTTGCTGCCGGAGGGGCTCGAGTCGTCGTCAACGATCTGGATGCCGCCCAAGCCAAGGCCGTTGCCGATGAGATCGGGGGCATCGCGGTGCCGGGTGATGCCTCGGCCATTGTTGGCGAAGCCCGGGACGCTCTCGGTGGCGCCGTCGATGTCTACTGTGCCAATGCCGGGCTTCCCTCGGGTGGGTCCGAGGGGGCCGGCGAGCAGGTGTGGGCGTTGGCCTGGGATGTGAATGTGATGGCGCATGTGCGGGCCGCGCAGGAGCTGATTCCGGGGTGGCTGGAGCGGGGGCGGGGGCGGTTCGTGTCCACGGTGTCCGCTGCGGGGCTGCTCACCATGATCGGGGCCGCGCCGTACAGCGTGACCAAGCACGGTGCGTACGCCTTCGCCGAGTGGCTGTCGTTGACGTATCGGCACCGGGGGATCAAGGTGCATGCGATCTGTCCGCAGGGTGTGCGGACGGACATGCTGGCCGGTACCGGTAGTGCGGGCGATCTGGTGCTGAAGCCGACCGCGATCGAGCCGGAGGATGTCGCGGACGCGCTGTTCAAGGGGATCGAGGAGGACCGGTTCCTGATCCTGCCGCATCCCGAGGTCGGCGGGTACTACCAGGCACGGGCCGCCGACCCGGACCGCTGGCTGACGAACATGAACCACCTCCAGCAGAAGTGGGAGGCGGCCGAGTGACCGGCTCCCGCTATGCCGAGCGGCCCTGGCTGGGGCTGCTGAACGACGCCCAGCGTGCTCCCATCGATCCCGTCGACTCGCTCGTGCATGCGCTGCGTCGGGCCGTCGGTGAGACGCCGGATCGTATCTGCCTCGCCTACTTCGATGCCCGGCTGAGCTTTCGCGAGGTCGACGAGTTGAGCGATTCCGTCGCCGGGCATCTGGCCGCGCGGGGTCTGGAGCGTGGCGACCGGGTCGCGGTGCTGCTGCAGAACTCGCCGCACTTCGTGGTGGCGCTGCTCGGCGCCTGGAAGGCGGGCGCGGTCGTCGTGCCGGTGAACCCCATGTACAAGGCGGGGGAGGTCGGCCATGTGCTGCGGGACGGTGACGTGGCCGCGCTGGTCTGCGCCGACCGGGCCTGGGAGTCGTATCTGCGCGAGACGGCACAGGGCTCGCCGGTGCGGATCGTGCTCACCGCCAGTGAGTTGGACTTCCAAACCCGTGACGACGCGCGCGTGCTGTCCTTCGAGCGGCTGCCGCAGGCCGCCGATGCCGATGATCTGACGGTGGTCGCCCGGCAGGGGAACAAGGCACCGGAGGGGCGTGACCCGGGCCCCTCCGACATCGCGCTGATCAGCTACACCTCGGGCACCAGCGGCACCCCCAAGGGCGCCACCAACACGCACGGCAACATCATGTACAACGCCGAGCGGCAGCGGACCGGGCTCGGGCTGCCCGAGGAGCCCGTCTACTTCGCGCTGGCGCCGCTGTTCCACATCACCGGGATGGTCTGCCAGCTCGGCGCGTGTCTGAACAGCGCGGGCACGCTGGTGCTGGCGTACCGCTTCGAGGCGGGGGTCGTGCTGGACGCGTTCGCCGAGCACCGGCCGCACTACACCGTCGGACCGTCGACCGCCTTCATGGCGTTGGCCGCCCATCCGGACGTCACCCCGGACCACTTCTCCTCGTTCCGGATCATCTCCTCCGGCGGTGCTCCGCTGCCGCCCGCGCTGGTGGAGAAGTTCCGGGCGGGCTTCGGGCCGTACATCCGCAACGGGTACGGCCTCACCGAGTGCACCGCGCCCTGTGCCTCCGTGCCGCCGGGGCGGGAGGCGCCCGTCGACCCGGCGTCCGGGACGCTGGCCGTCGGGGCGCCGGGGCCGGACACGGTCGTACGGATCGTCGACGACCGGGGAGCGGAGGTGCCGTTCGGGGAGCAGGGCGAGATCCTCGTACGGGGACCGCAGGTCGTCCCCGGTTACTGGCGCCGCCCCGACGCCACCGCCGAGACCTTCCCGGGCGGCGAGCTGCGTACCGGCGACATCGGGTTCATGGACGCCGAGGGATGGCTGTACGTCGTCGACCGGAAGAAGGACATGATCAACGCGTCCGGCTTCAAGGTGTGGCCGCGTGAGGTCGAGGACGTGCTGTACACGCATCCGGCGGTGCGCGAGGCGGCCGTCGTCGGGGTGCCCGACGGGTACCGCGGAGAGACCGTCAAGGCGTACATCAGCCTCCGTCCGGGCGCCGACACGGACCCCGGTGCGCTGGCTGCGTACTGCAAGGAGAGACTGGCCGCCTACAAGTATCCGCGGCAGGTGGAGATCCTGCCCGAGTTGCCCAAGACGGCGAGTGGCAAGATCCTCCGTCGGGAGCTACGTTCCCGGCCGCAAGACGGTCAGTGAAGAACAAGAGAACAGCAGACAGCTCGGAAAGGCAGGTGGCGGCAGTGCCCAGGACGACGGACGGAGACGGTACGCCCGTCCCGCAGCGGCTGCTGGCCGCCGCCACCCGGCTCTTCGCGGAGCAGGGCTACGACCGCACCTCGGTGCAGGAGATCGTCGAGTCGGCCGGCGTCACCAAGGGGGCGCTCTACCACTACTTCGGCTCCAAGGACGACCTCCTGCACGAGGTGTACGCGCGCGTGCTGCGCGTCCAGCAGGAGCGGCTCGACGCGTTCGCGGGCGCCGACGAGCCGATCGAGAAGCGGGTGCGGGACGCGGCGGCGGATGTCGTGGTGACGACCATCGAGAACCTCGACGACGCGATGATCTTCTTCCGCTCGATGCACCATCTGAGCCCCGAGAAGAACAAGCAGGTGCGCGCCGAGCGGCGCCTCTACCACGAACGTTTCCGTGCACTCATCGAGGAAGGGCAGGAAGCGGGAGTCTTCTCGAAGGCGACCCCGGCCGACCTGGTGGTGGACTACCACTTCGGGTCCGTCCACCACCTGTCGACCTGGTACCGCCCCGACGGCCCGATGAGCCCTCAGGAGGTCGCCGACCACCTGGCCGACCTGCTCCTGCGGGCTCTCAGACCCTGAGTCACAGGTACTTCTTCAGCTCCCGTCGCGCCAGCGACCGCTGATGCACCTCGTCCGGGCCGTCGGCGATCATCAACGTCCGTGCGCCCGCGTACAGTTCGGCGAGCGGGAAGTCCTGGCTGACCCCGCCCGCGCCGTGCAGTTGGATCGCCTTGTCGAGGATGCCGACGACCGTGCGCGGAGTGGCGATCTTGATGGCCTGGATCTCGGTGTGCGCGCCCCGGTTGCCGACCGTGTCCATCATCCAGGCCGTCTTCAGGACAAGCAGCCGCAGCTGCTCGACCGCGACCCGCGCGTCGGCGATCCAGTTGTGCACCACGCCCTGCTGGGCCAGCGCCTTGCCGAAGGCCTCGCGCGCGACGGCACGGCGGCACATCAGCTCGATCGCCCGCTCCGCCATGCCGATCAGCCGCATGCAGTGGTGGATGCGGCCGGGGCCGAGGCGCGCCTGGGCGATGGCGAAGCCGCCGCCCTCCTCGCCGATGAGGTGGGACACCGGCACGCGCGCGTGGTCGAAGATCACCTCGGCGTGGCCGCCGTGGGAGTGGTCCTCGTAGCCGAAGACCTGCATGGCGCGCTCGACGGTGACGCCCGGGGTGTCGCGGGGGACCAGGATCATGGACTGCTGGCGGCGGATGTCGGCGCCGTCCGGGTCCGTCTTGCCCATCACGATGAAGATCTTGCAGTCCGGGTTCATCGCCCCGGAGATGTACCACTTGCGGCCCGTGATGACGTAGTCGTCACCGTCCCGCTTGATCAGCGTGGTGATGTTCGTGGCGTCCGAGGAGGCCACCTCCGGCTCCGTCATCGCGAACGCCGAGCGGATCTCACCGGCCAGCAGCGGCTCCAGCCACTGCTTTTTCTGCTGCTCGTCGGCGAACTGGGCGAGCACCTCCATGTTGCCGGTGTCCGGTGCGGCGCAGTTCAGCGCGGTGGGCGCCAACTGCGGGGAGCGGCCGGTGATTTCGGCGAGGGGGGCGTACTGGAGGTTGGTCAGTCCTGCGCCGTACTCGGAGTCGGGGAGGAAGAGGTTCCACAGGCCCTGCCTGCGCGCCTCGGCCTTCAGCTCCTCGACCACGGCCGGGGTGTCCCACGGGGAGGCCAGCCGCGCGCGCTGCTCCTCCGCGACGGACTCGGCCGGATAGACGTACTCGTCCATGAAGGCGAGCAGCTTGGCGCGCAGTTCCTCGGTGCGCGCGTCGAACGCGAAGTCCATGGCGGATCAGCCTTCCTGAAGGGTGGTGAGGCCGTGCTCGATGAAGACGGGGACCAGGTCGCCGATGCGGTCGAAGCCGGGGCCGACGGTCTGGCCCAGGGTGTAGCGGTAGTGGATGCCCTCGAGGATCACGGCGAGCTTGAACCAGGCGAACGCCGTGTACCAGGAGACCGCGGAGACGTCGCGCCCCGACAGTGCGGCGTACCGCTCGATCAGTTCGGCCGGTTCCGGGTGCCCCGCGGCCTCCGCGGTCGTGGAGACCGGGGAGTCGGGCGTGCCGAGCGGCGTGCTGTACATCACCAGCAGGCCGAGGTCGGTGAGCGGATCACCCAGGGTCGACATCTCCCAGTCGAGGATCGCCTTGATCCGGTCGACACCCATTTTTGGCTCGTTCGCCTCCGGGGCGCTCTCTGCCGGTGTCGAGAGGCCGACCGTGCTCAACCCTTCGGGCCTCCGCGCTCCCCCACTCTCGGCTTCGCTCGAGCGGGGGGACCCCCATGGCCTCTCGACACCGGCGCGCCCCTCCGGCTCACTCGCGGGGCCGATCAGGACGTTGTCGAGCCGGTAGTCGCCGTGTACGACGGTCGGGGCGGGGGAGTGGGGGAGGTCGCGGCCGAGGGCGGCGTGGAGCTCGTCGATTCCCGCGAGCTCACGGTTGCGGGAGGCGTCCAGCTGCTTGCCCCAGCGGCGCAGTTGCCGGTCCAGGAAGCCCTCGGGGCGGCCGAAGTCCGCCAGGCCCACGGCGGCCGGGTCCACCGCGTGCAGCTCGACGAGCGTGTCCACCAGGGACAGCACCGCGCCGCGGGTACGCTCCGGGCCGAGCGGGGCGAGCTGGTCGGCCGTGCGGTACGGGGTCCCCTCGACGAACTCCATGACGTAGAACGGCGCCCCGAGCACCTGCTCGTCCTCGCACATCAGCACCGGCCGCGGCACCGGTACGTTCGTCGGGTGCAGCGCGCTGATCACCCGGTGCTCGCGCTTCATGTCGTGCGCGGTGGCCAGGACGTGGCCGAGCGGAGGGCGCCGTACGACCCAGCGGGAGGTGCCGTCGGAGACCGCGTAGGTGAGGTTCGACCGTCCGCCCTCGATCAGCCGGCCGGTCAGGGGGCCGTGGACCAAGCCGGGCCGCTCGCTGTCGAGCAGCCCGCGCAGCCGGTCGAGATCGAGACCTGGCGGGTGATCGGCGCTCATCGTTGCTCCTTTGCCGGCGCGAGAACGGGTCCTGACCATGATGCCGACCGGTCGGTATGCCGTCCAGTGCGGGGAGCGAACGTGATCGGGACCACGCTAGCGCTCCGCTGGAAGGGCCACGTTATGCCGTCGGTCGCCTGCAGCAGCGTCGTGGCTGGTCGCGCCCACGCGGCGGAGCCGCATATCGATACAGCCCCGCGCCCCTTTGGGGCGCTACCGAACCGCAGCCGACTCAGAAGACCAGGGCCGCCGCGCACACCGCGAGTGCGACCGTGCACAGGACCGCCGCCGTGGCCTGGCGGGGAGTGAGGGCCGCGGGGGCGTGGGCTGCTGAGAGGGCGCGGATGCGGCCGTGGGCGACCAGCAGGAAGCCCAGCCAGAGGGCCACGCACAGGGCGCAGACGAGGGCGCCGCTCACCGTCGCGCCGCCGTGCAGCGCCGTCTTCACGGCGAGCACGGCGGCGGCGGTGCCCGAGAGTGTCGTACGCCGCCAGGCGAGCCGGGTGCGCTCGGGCTGCAGTCCGGGGTCCCTGGTCCGGCCGCCGGCCGGTGCGGCGGTCACCCTTCCCAGCCGACGAGTACGACGACGACCATCGCGACGGCCACGATCGCGACGACGAGGCTCAGCACCGCCGGGAACCGTGACACCGGCAGATCCTCGCCCTTGCGCATGGCCCGCTCGCAGCGGATCCAGTGGTTGACCGCGCGCAGCGAGCACAGCACGCCCGCGGCGAGCAGCGCCAGCGCGAGGCCGACGCGCCAGCCCCACCGCAGGTCCGGCAGGAACTGGTCCACCGCGAAGCCGCCGCCGATCAGCGCGAGGGCGGTCCGCAGCCAGGCCAAAAACGTGCGCTCGTTCGCCAGCGAGAAGCGGTAGTCGGGGGTCGTGCCCTCGTCGCGGATCTCCTGCGGGGCGAACCACAGGCGGACGTTACGAGCGAAATCGATCACGCTCAGGACGATACCGGTCAGGAATTGCCCGACCTGTACGCCCTCAGCCGTTCATACGCCGCCAGCCCGTCCGGCACCCACTCCCACTCCGTCAGGCGTCGCTCCACCTCGGCCTCCGGCAGGAAGTCGTGCCAGGCCACCTCCTCGGGCTGCGGTTGTACGGGGAGGTCGCAGCGGACCTCGTACACCGCGGACCACCAGCTCTGGCCGGCGCCGTTGTCGTAGAGGAACTTGAACAGGAACTCGGGCTGGGGGAGACCCGAGACGCCGAGTTCCTCCTCGGCCTCGCGGAGGGCGGCGGTGTCGTAGGACTCGCCCGCGCCGACGACTCCGCCGACGAACATGTCGTAGAGGGAGGGGAACACCAGCTTGGTCGGGGTGCGGCGGTGGACGAAGAGACGGCCGGTGGTGTCGCGGGCCTGGATGAAGACGCAGCGGTGGCGCAGCCCGCGGGCGTAGGCCTCGCCGCGCGGGGACCGGCCGATGACCTGGTCGTTCTCGTCGACGATGTCGAGGATTTCGTCAGCAGCGCTCATGTCGCCAATAAATCATTCGTCAGCGGCGCTCATGCCGCCACTGCATCAGCTGAGTCAGCGGCGCTCATGCCGCCACTGCATCAGCTGAGTCAGCGCGCTCATGCCGCCGCTACATCAGCTCAGCCGGCTCGGCTGCAGATCCCGTGCCCGTTCCCGCACCGGCGCTCCGGACGGCATGGCCGGGTGCAGGCCCAGCAGGACGATCCCGACGACGATGGCCGCGAGGCCCGCCGACTCCCAGGCCAGCGCGCCCGGGTCGGTGCGCAGCCGGTCGCCGAGGAAGCCCACCCCGCAGGCGATCCCGGCCAGCGGCTGGGCGGCGGTGAGGGCGGGCAGGGACATCCGCAGGGACGCCGTCTCGAAGGCGCTCTGCACCAGGACCAGGCCGGTGACGCCGAGCGTCAGCACGGCGTACGGCTGCCAGCCGGTCATCAGCTCGACGAAGCCGCCCTCGGAGAAGCGCTGGCCGCTCACCCGGGTCAGCGCGTCCTGGACGCCGTACAGCAGACCGGCGGCCACGGCGAGGAGCGCCGGGCCCGAGCTGAGCCGGGAGCGTTTCGCATACGTCGTGAGCAGCAGCGCGGCTCCGACCATCACTCCGATGATCAGCCAGTGCCGCATCGGGTCGGTGATCGCGGCGCCGCCGGTCGGCTGCCCCGCCACGATGAAGGCGGTCACGCCACCCGCGAGCAGGGCGAGCCCCGCCCAGCCCTGGCGGCCCAGCGGCTGCTTGGTCTGGTGGCGGGACAGGGCCATCGCGAACAGCAGGTTCGTCGCGAGCAGCGGTTCCACCAGGGATATCTCGCCCTGGCCCAGCGCGACCGCGCCGAGCGCCATGCCGGCCACCATGAGTCCGAGGCCGCCCCGCCAGCGCGGCACCTTCATCAGGTCCAGGAGCAGGCGGGGGGAGAGGAAGTCGTTCAGGGGCGCCCGCTGGGCCGCGTTCTGCTGGAGGACGAAGCCGAAGCCCAGGCAGCACGCGGCGCTCACGGCGAGAATCAGAACCTGAAGCGACACGCTGCGTACCTCGATCGTTCGGCCGGGCCGGTGGCTGCGTCCGGCCGACTGTAGTGGCCCAGGGCCCGGTGTGCCCCTGGGAGTGCCCGAACCGGACAGTGGACTCGGTCACGGCACCCCGTCGATCAAGGGCGGTCGCACGACCGTCACGCCATGCTGCGATGGCCGGGCGAGCAGCGCTATGGCGTGCGCCACAGTCAAGAGGCGCGGTGTGGTGATCATGCGGCGGTCTCGCAGGGCCGATGAACCACAAGTGTCTCTCCTGTAGCAGAAGTTGACGCGTGTAACGACTTCGTGGGCCTTGACGCGATGTGTTGGCTGCGGGTTTGCTGTGCGTGATCGCTTGATGGCAAACCGATACCGACGACTGCGCGCGTCGCGTGAGGAAGTTCCCGCGGTGCCCCCACCTCCGCCACCCCTCGGCCGTGCCCGCAGACGCGCGGCCCAGGCCTTCGACCCGGCCCTCGACGACGCCGAACTCGCCGCAGCCCGCGCCGCGTTGGCCCAGGGGCGCTGGCAGGCGGCCCGTTCGCTGCTCGCGCACACCGGCGACGACTTCGACCGCCGCGGCCACCGCGTCACTGTTCTCGCCGAGGAGCCGTACAGCACGGCCTGGGCCCGGGACTGGCTGCTCGCCGAGCCCGACTCCGCCGACGCCTGCGTCCTGCTGGCCCTCTCCCTGGTCCGGCGCGCGCTGCGGGGCAAGGAGAAGCCGGTCCGGGCCCGTGAGGCCTGTCATGCCGCCGCCGCGCTCGCGCCCGCCGACCCCACGCCATGGCTCGGCCTGCTGATGCTGGAGCGCCGCTTCGGCGCCGAGGAGGAGGCGGTCCGGCTCTTCGGTGAGATCCGCGCCCGGTACGCCGACCACCATCACGCGCACCATCTGATGGTCGCCCGGCTCGCCGAGCGCCACGCCGGGACGGGCCCGGACCCGCTGCACGAGGTCTACGAGTTCGCGGCCCACTGTGCCGAGCAGGCGCCCGCGGACTCGCCGCTCGCGATCCTGCCGGTCGTCGCGCACGCCGAGCGCTACCGCGCGCTGGCCGCCGCCGGCCAGGTGCCCGCCGACCCGGCCGGCTCGGGGCACTGGTCCGGGCGCCGGGCCCGGCAGGTGATGAAGGCCGCCTTCGACTGGTGGCTGGAGTGGGAGCAGGAGGGCCACCCGCGCCGTCTGGTCGACCTGAACTTCCTCGCCCACGCCAAGGTCTGCGAAGGCCGCGGCGCCGAGGCCGCCGCCCTGTTCCACCGTATCGGCGAGCACGCCACCCCCGACCCGTGGTCGTACCCGGACCACGACCCGGACACCGCGTTCCGAGCCGCACGCGCCACCGCGCTCGGCACGGCATGAGCCCCGCACCGCCGCATCCCTCGCCACCCATGTCCCCACCTCTGTCCCCACCAGGAAGGACGGCCCCGATGACGACGGGCAGTTCGCACACGAGCACCGCTCCCGACTCAGGCATCAGCACCTTCAGGGGACAGGAACGCGCCCTGCGTGCCGACCGCCTCGGCACCGGTGGCCTGCTGCTCTCCGTCCTCGCCGCAACCGCCCCTCTCATGGTGGTCGCGGGTGTCATGCCCACCACATTCGCGGTGATGGGCATCGTGGGACAGCCGCTGCTCTTCGTGGTGCTCGGCGTGGTCCTCGTCCTCTTCGGCATCGGGTACGCCGAGATGAGCCGCCACGTCCACAACGCGGGCGCCTTCTACGCCTATATCTCCCGCGGCCTCGGCGGCACCGCCGGAGCGGCCGCAGCCCTGGTCGCGCTCGTCGCCTACAACGCCCTCCAGGTCGGCATCTACGGCATTTTCGGCTTCGAGGTCTCCGGCCTGTTCGCCACCTACGCCGAGGTCGAGGTCGCCTGGTGGATACCGGCGCTGGCGGCCGCCGCCGTCGTCGGTGCGCTGGGCTGGCTGAAGATCGACGTCAACGCGCGCGTGCTGGGCGTGCTGCTGATCGTCGAGGTGGCCCTGGTCGTCGTCTTCGACATCGCCGCCGTGGCCGACCCGGCGGCTGAGGGCCTGTCCCTGCATGCCTTCAACCCGGACACGCTCAGCGGCGCCGGAGTCGGCACCGCCCTGTGCTTCTGCATCGCAGCTTTCCTCGGCTTCGAGCAGGCGCCGGTGTACGCCGAGGAGACCAGCCGGCCGCATGTCCTCGTGCCGCGCGTGATGTTCCTCGCCGTCGGGGGCGTCGCCGTCTTCCTCGCGTTCAGCAGCTGGGCCCTGACCGTCGCCGCCGGTCCGTCCGCGATCGTCGGCACGGCCCGGGAGCAGAGCGCCGGGCTGTTGTTCTTCCTGACCGAGGAACGGCTCGGCTCCACCTTCACCGACGTGCTGCACATCCTGTTCGTGACCGGCATGTTCGCGGCGATGCTCAGCTTCCACAATGTCGTCGCCCGGTACGCCTTCGCCATGGGCCGCGAGGGACTGCTGCCCGCCGCCTTCGGCCGCACCACCGGCACCAGCGGCGCCCCCGGTACCGGATCGCTGCTCCAGACCGCGGTGGCCGCCGTGATCGTCATCGCCTTCGCGATCACCGACGACAAGCCGACCGGCGACCCGACCGCGCCCGTCCTGCACCT
Organism: Streptomyces sp. NBC_00457; assembly: GCF_036014015.1. Lineage (NCBI taxonomy): Bacteria > Bacillati > Actinomycetota > Actinomycetes > Kitasatosporales > Streptomycetaceae > Streptomyces > Streptomyces sp. NBC_00457. The sequence goes on from NZ_CP107905.1 coordinate 8,488,107, forward strand.
GTTCACCTGGTTCGGCAACGTCGGCGCCCTCGGCGTGATCGTGCTGATGGCGCTGGCCTCCCTCTCGGTGGTCGTCTTCTTCGCGCGCCGAGGCGCTGCCGGCACTCAGGCCTGGCGGCTGGTCACCTCCATGCTGGCCGGGATCGCCCTGCTCGTGATCGCCGGGTACACCGTCAAGGACTTCGACGTCCTGGTCGGCACCGGCCCCGACTCGGCCCTGAGCTGGGCACTGCCAGGCATCATCGCCGCCGCCCTCGTCATAGGCCTCGTCCAGGGACTGCTCCTGCGCACCCGCGCCCCCGAGACCCACGCCCGCATCGGCCTCGGCAACCAGGCCTTCCAACTGGACCAGAAGGCGGAGGCGGACGCCGGGAACTGATTACGGAAACCTGACGAGCACCCGCGAACCCTGGTCCCGCAGGGCCCGCGGGTGCTCGAATGAACGAGTGACCCCCGAACAGCCCGAACAACCCGAGCGGCCGGAGCAGTACGAACAATCCGAGCGGCCGGAGCAGTACGAACAACTCGAGGAACGCGGCAAGCCGATCGGCCGCCGGGTCCTCCTCGGCACCCTCGGCCTGGGTGCCCTCGGTGTGGTCGCCGCGCCCACCCTCCAGCGCGGCCTGGAGTCCTTCCTCGGCAACGCGGCGGACAAGGACCCCACGGGCCTGACCGGCCTGCTCCCGAACGGCGGCGGCTTCCGCTACTACTCGGTCGCGTCCTCCGTCCCCCACAAGAACGCCGGGAACTACCGGCTCACCGTCGACGGGCTGGTCGACCGCCCCAAGACCTACACCCTGGCCGACCTGCGGGCCCTGCCGCAGACCCGGATGGTCAAGGACGTGCAGTGCGTCACCGGCTGGCGCGTCCCGGACACACCCTTCGAGGGGGTACGCCTGTCCCGGTTGCTGGACGCCGCGGGAGTGCGCCCCACGGCCGGGGCGGTGCGTTTCACCTGCTTCGACGGCACCTACACGGAGAGCCTCACCCTCGACCAGGCCCGCCGCGCGGACGTCCTGGTCGCCCTGCGCATGCAGGACAAGGACCTGGGCCACTCCCACGGCGGCCCGGTCCGCCTCTACGTCGCCCCCATGTACTTCTACAAGTCGGCCAAGTGGCTCTCCGGCATCACCCTCACCGACGAGGTGAAGCCCGGCTACTGGGAGGAACGCGGCTACGACATCGACGCCTGGGTCGGCCGCTCGAACGGACGCGACGATGAGCCTACGAGCTGAGGCGCCCCCGGCCGCGGAGGTCCGCCGGTTCAGCCGGGCCGAACGGTGGGTGCACCGGCTGACCGCAGCGCTGATGGGCGTCTGCGTGGTCACGGCGGCCGTTCTCTACCTGCCCGAACTCGCCGAACTCGTCGGCCGCCGCGAGCTGGTGGTCCGTATCCACGAATGGGCCGGACTCGCCCTGCCGGTCCCGGTGCTGGCCGGTCTCGTCTCCCGGGCCTTCCGTTCCGACCTGCGCTTCCTGAACCGCTTCGGCCCGCACGACCGGGTCTGGCTGCGCGCGGCCCTGCACCGCGACAAGCGGGCGGCGGCCCGTCCGGCGGGCAAGTTCAACGCCGGGCAGAAGATCTACTCCGCCTGGATCGCCGGTGCCACGCTGGTGATGCTGGGCACGGGCCTGATCATGTGGTTCACCCACCTCACTCCGCTGATGTGGCGCACCAGCGCGACCTTCGTCCACGACTGGCTCGCCCTCACCATCGGCATCGTCCTCGCCGGCCACATCGGCATGGCACTCGCGGACCCGGAGGCCCGTCGCGGTCTGCGCACGGGGTCGGTGTCGCGGGAGTGGGCGGACCGGGAGCATTCCCTCTGGCGGCCGTGAACGGGGTCGTGCCGCCCCTGCCGCGATGGGTCATCTGTCGGCCGCGGCACCGTTGTGGCTGGTCGCGCCCACGCGGCGGAGCCGCATATTGATACAGCCCCGCGCCCCTTTGGGGCGCCTCAGTTGCCGAAGTCGAGCAGCACCTTGCACGACCGGCTGCGGTCCGCCGCCAAGGCGAACGCCGACTCCGCCTCCCGCACCGGCACCACCGCGCTCACCAGCCCGTCGAACGACGGCTCTGCCGCGAGCAGCTTCAGCGCCTCGTCGAACTCCGTGTCGAAGCGGAACGCCCCGCGCAGCTCTATCTCGCGGCTCACCACCAGGTTGCCCGGGAAGGGGCTCTGACCCGGCGGCAGCATCCCGAGCTGCACGACGGTCCCGCCGCGCCGCACCAGTCGCAGGCACGCGTCCAGGCCCGCGGCCACCCCGGACGCCTCGATCGCGGTGTCCACCTCGGACGGCCACCCGGGGTCGGACGGATCGTCGGCCCGTACGACGGTGTCGGCGCCGGCGATGCGTGCGTACCGCAGTGCCTCCGGCAGCAGGTCCGTCACCGTGACGTGCCCGGCCCCCGCCGCCTTCGCCGCCGCGACCACCAGGCAGCCGATGGGCCCGGCGCCGGTGACCAGGACGTGCCGCCCGGCCACCTCGCCGGCCCGGCGCACGGCGTGCAGGGCCACGGACAACGGCTCGGCGAGCGCGGCCCGGCGCGGTTCCAGGCCGGTAGGGAGGGGCCGCAACTGGTCCGCGGGCACGGTGAAACGGCCCGCGAATCCGCCCTGGACGTGCGGGAATCGGGCCGCGCTGCCCAGGTACCGCGTGTCCCGGCAGACGTTCCGCCGCCCGTCCGCGCACTCCGGGCAGACCCCGCACGGCGTGGCCGGGTGCACCGCGACGGCCGTACCGGGCAAGGGACCCGAGCCGCCGGCGCCGTACGAGACGACCGTCCCGACCACCTCGTGTCCGAGCACCATCGGCTCCTTGAGGCGGAAGTCGCCGACCCCGCCGTGGAGCCAGTAGTGCAGGTCGGAGCCGCAGACCCCGCCGTAGCGGACGGCGACGAGCGCCTCGCCGGGGCCGGGGGACGGGGCCTCCAGCTCGTCGACGCGCAGATCGCCCTGACCGTGGATCACACAACTCAGCATCGATGCCTCCCGGGCGTCACAGCACGCTGGTCATTCCGCCGTCGACGTACAGCACTTGTCCGCTGATGAAGTCCGCGGCGGGCGAGGCGAGGAACAGCACCCCGCCGACCAGGTCCTCCGTACGGCCCCAGCGGCCGGCCGGGGTACGCCTGCGCACCCAGGCGCTGAACTCCTCGTCCGCGACGAGGGGTTCGGTCAGTTCCGTCTCGATGTAGCCGGGGCCGAGGCCGTTGACCTGCACGCCGGAAGGGCCCCAGTCGGCGCACATGCCTTTGGTGAGCATCTTGAGGGCGCCCTTGGTGGCGGCGTAGGGCGCGATGCCGGGGCGGGCCACCTCGCTCTGCAGCGAGCAGATGTTGATGATCTTGCCGTGGCCGCGTTCCGTCATCCGGCGCGCCGCCTCGCGGCCGACCAGGAACGCGCTGGTCAGGTTGGTGTTCAGGATCCGATGCCAGTCCGCGTCGGTGAACTCCAGGAGCGGGGCCCGCAATTGCATCCCCGCGTTGTTGACCAGGATGTCGAGCGGGCCCACCCGCTCTTCGACCTCCGCTGTCCCGGCGGCCACCGAGGGCCCGTCGGTGACGTCGAACACCGCGGTGTGGACGTCGCCGGGCAGTTCGGACGCGGCCTTGGCAAGGCGCTGCTCGTCCCGTCCGTTGAGGACGACCGTGCAGCCCGCCTCCAGCAGTCCGCGGGCGAGCGCGAGGCCGATGCCGCGGCTGGAGCCGGTGACCAGGGCCGTGCGGCCGGTGATGTCGAAGAGGGGGTGAGCCGTCATCGTCGTATGCCTCCTATGTCGCCAAGTCCCTAATTCACCCAAGGCCCTAAATCACCAAGGACAACAGCAGGACGATGCCGCCCGCGACCACCGAGATGATCGTCTCCATGACGGACCAGGTCTTGATCGTCTGGCCGACGGTCAGGCCGAAGTACTCCTTCACCAGCCAGAATCCGGCGTCATTGACATGGCTGAAGAAGAGCGAACCGGCGCCGATGGCGAGGACCAGCAGGGCGGTCTCCGTGGTGGACATGCCGGCCGCGAGCGGGGCCACCAGGCCGGCCGCCGAGACCGTCGCCACCGTCGCCGAACCGGTCGCGAGCCGGATCGCCACCGCGATCAGCCAGGCCAGCAGCAGGGCCGGGATCGACCAGTCCTCGGAGATCTCCAGGATCATCTGGCCCACACCGGAGTCGATCAGCGTCTGCTTGAAACCGCCGCCCGCGCCGACGATCAGCAGGATCCCTGCGATGGGCGCGAGGCCCTTCTCGACCAGCCCGGAGACCCGCTCCTTGGCGAAGCCCGCGGGCCGCAGCAGCGTGAAGATGCCCAGCAGCACGGAGGCGAGCAGGGCGATCAGCGGGGAGCCGATGACGTCGAAGACGCGCTGCGTCGTGTTCTCGGGGTCGTCGATGACGATGTCGACGAGCGCCTTGGACAGCATCAGGACGACCGGCAGCAGGATGGTGGTGAGGGTCGCGCCGAAGCCGGGGCGGTTCTCCAGTTCCTCGGAGGCGCGCTGGGGGATCATCTTGTCCGGGGCGGGGACGTCGACCCAGCGGGCCGCGTACCGCGAGAACAGCGGGCCGGCGATGATCACCGTCGGGATGGCGACGAGCACGCCGAGCGCCAGCGTGACACCCAGGTTGGCCTTGACCGCGTCGATCGCGACCAGCGGGCCGGGGTGCGGCGGCACCAGGCCGTGCATCACGGACAGGCCCGCGAGCGCCGGGATGCCGATGCGCATCAGGGAGTAGTTGCCGCGCTTGGCGACCATCAGCACGACCGGGATCAGCAGCACGACACCGACCTCGAAGAACAGCGGCAGACCGATCACCGAGGCGATCAGCACCATCGCCCACGGCATCGAACGGCCGCTCGCCTTCGCGAGGATCGTGTCGACGATCTCGTCCGCGCCGCCGGAGTCGGCGAGCATCTTGCCGAGGATCGCGCCCAGCGCGATCAGGACGCCCACGCCCGCGACGGTGGTCCCGAGTCCGGTGGTGAAGCTGGTGATCGCCTTGTCCAGCGGCGCCCCGGCGAACGCGCCGAGCGCCAGCGACCCGATGGTCAGCGACAGAAAGGCGTGCAGCTTGAACTTGGTGATGAGCAGGACGATGACGGCGATGCCCGCCAGGACGGCGATGCCCAGCTGAGCGTGGCCGGCCGAGGTGATGGGCTCGACGGTGTCCGCTGCCAGCAGCTCGGCGTTGAGTCTGGTCACGGGTGTTCCCTTGCAGGTACGGGGATGGGGAGAGGGGCGTGGGGGGTTGCCCGGATGACCGGGAGAATCGGGGTTACTGAGTCGGCTCGGGGAGCGCCGCGAGGGCGGTCATGGCCCGCTCGGTGATCTCCTCGGGGCTGCCGGAGACGTCCACCGCGACGCCCGCCTCGTCCGGCTCCAGCGGCTGGAGCGTGGCGAACTGGGAGTCGAGGAGGGCCGTCGGCATGAAGTGGCCCTGGCGGTGTGCCATCCGGTCCTCGATGAGGGCACGGTCGCCGGTGAGGTGCACGAAGACGATGCCGGGGGCCGCGGCCCGCAGCCGGTCGCGGTACGACCGTTTCAGCGCGGAGCAGCTGACCGCCCCGCCAAGACCCGCCCGCCCGTGCGCCCAGGAGCCGATGGCGTCCAGCCAGGGCCACCGGTCCTCGTCGGTGAGCGGGGTGCCGGCCGACATCTTGGCGATGTTGGCCGGCGGGTGGAAGTCGTCGCCCTCGGCGTACGGGACGCCGAGCCGGGCGGCGAGCAGGGGACCGATGGTGGTCTTGCCGGTGCCCGCGACACCCATGACCACGACGACATGGGGGGAACGCAGCTGCTTCATCGTGCTCTCACTGTCTGCATGCATGTCTCCGTCGACACGTGCCTCGAAAAATCTGAATGAACTGAAGCTCATTAGGTACGACGAATTCAAGAGTCTGTGACAAATAAGTCTGACTTTTTGATTCCGTGACCTTCCCCGTACGCTGAGTGCATGAGCGCACCGGGCCGGGGGCTGCACGGCCATGTACTGGAATGCCTCGGTCCCGCGATCACCGCGGGCGAGTACCCGCCGGGCAGTGTCCTGCGCACGGACGAACTTGCCCAGCGGTTCGACGTGTCACGCTCGGTGATGCGCGAGGCGGTCCGCGTTCTCGAGTCCATGCACCTGGTCGAGTCCCGCCGCCGCGTGGGCGTCACGGTCCGGCCCAAGGCCGAGTGGAATGTGTACGACCCTCAGGTCATCCGCTGGCGGCTGGACGGCGCCGACCGCCCCCGGCAACTGCGCTCCCTCACCGTGCTGCGCTCCGCGATCGAGCCGGTCGCCGCGGGCCTCGCCGCCAAGCACGCCACCGCCGAGCAGTGCGCCGAACTCACCGAGTGCGCCCTCGGCATGGTCGCCCACTCCAAGGGGCACCAGCTGGAGGGCTACCTCCTCCACGACGTCGCCTTCCACCGGGTGATCCTCAACGCCTCCGGGAACGAGATGTTCGCCCGCCTCGGGGACGTCGTCGCCGAGGTCCTCGCGGGCCGCACCCATCACGACGTCATGTTCGACGACCCCGACCCGGCCGCCGTCACCCTGCACGTCCAGGTCGCCGAGGCGGTCCGCGCGGGCGACGCGACCCGCGCCGAGCACCTGACGAGAGAAATCACCGAGGGCGCCCTCCAGGAACTGGACATCCTCGCGCCCTAGTCGGCCAGGAACTCCCCGTCGACGTACACCCACGCGCCCTCCACCCGCTCGAACCGGCTGCGCTCGTGCAGTGAGCCGCCCCGGTACGAGGCGCGGAAGGTGACCGTCCCGGTGGCGTGGAACGCCGACCCTTCACCCGTGCCGAGGATCTCCAGCCCCGTCCACTTCATCCCGGGATCGAACTCGACCCGCGCGGGCCGCGTCCGCGGATGCCAGGTGCGCAGCAGATACGCCTCGTCCCGTTTCGTAAAAGCGCTGTAACGCGAGCGCATCAGCGCCTCCGCGGTCGGTGCCGTCGCGTCCCCCCGATGAAACCGGCCACAGCACTTCTCGTACGTCTCCGCAAGACCGCACGGGCAGGAACGTGTGTGCGCGGCGATGGAAGCGCGTTCTGGCCGGTGAGCCGCGTTGCGTCGGGACATGTCTCCATTCTGCGCCAACACCGGGTGTGAAGAGATCGTGGAGCATCCGTTCCGACGCGCGCACATCGCGTGCGAGTCATGTTCGGCACCCTCCATGGAACCTCCCTCAGGGCTGGCGTGAACACGCCTTGTATGCCAACTGCATACTCACCAAGGTGGGTTGCGCACATGAGCATCAGGAGTCACAAGCGCGCTGCTTGTCCTGGACGGCCGTCCGTCCGGGAACTGACGGGGGAAAGCTGATGCGGTGTCCGTGGACCGGCCGCGTAGTCACGCGCCGGGGGTCTCTGCGTGCGCCGGAACGGACCTCACCCTCTGCCGCCTCTTGGTGCCTTTGACCGGTGCCTGAGAAGGGATTGGAGGGGGAATGCCGACGAATGCAGTGAGCGCCGCCAGGCCGACGTACCCGGGCGTCTACGTCGAAGAGCTTCCCAGCAGCACCCGCACGGTCTCCGCCGTGACCACTTCGGTGACCGCCTTCGTGGGTCACACACGGCGCGGTCCGCTGAACGAGCCGGTGCGCGTCACCGGCTTCGCCGAGTTCGAGCGCCGCTTCGGCGGACTCAGCTCGCAGAGCGCCGTCGCGTACGCGGTGCACCAGTTCTTCGCCAACGGCGGCTCCGTCGCCGTGATCGTCCGGGTCGCCAAGGCCGGCAGCGGCAAGGCCGCATGCGTCGTCCTGGAGTCCACCGAGGGCCACAGCGAGTCCCGCGTCCTCGAAGTCCACGCCAAGGAACCCGGCGTGTGGGGCAACGGCCTGCGCGTCGCCGTCGACTACGACACGCCCCACCCCGACGAGACCTTCAACCTGCGGGTGTACGACGCCAAGGGCGACGCCCGCGAGAGCTACACCGGCCTGTCCATGGACACCTCGCACGGCCGGTACGCACCGACCGTGATCAACGCCGGCTCGAAGCTCATCCGCGTCGAGGCGGTCGGCGAGGGCCGCCCCGACCCGTCCGGCACCGTCTCCAAGCCGTTCGGCGACGAACTGCCGAACCTGGAGGTCGACCTCACCGTCAAGATCGGCGACGTGGAGCGCGAGTTCAAGCTCTACGACCCCGACTGCGACGGCGAAGCCCCGTGCAGTGTCGCCGAGTTGGCGCTGCTCCTCGAACGCAAGCTGCGCGCGCTGCCCGACGCGCCCGGCAAGCACGCCTTCGCCGGCGCCGAGGTCACCGCGTTCGGCCGGCGCATCCAGGTCGTCGCGGGCTCCACCGACCCCGAGGACGTCGTCCGCTTCCTCGGCGAGTGCGCCAACGACCTGGGCCTGGAAGCCTCGGTCAACCCGCCGGTGTTCCCGCTGGAGGGCGGCGAGGACGGCGAGGCGCCCGGCCCGCGCGACCTCATCGGCTCCGAGGCCGACAAGTCCGGCATCCAGGCGCTGCGCGGCGTCGCCGACGTGAACCTTCTCGCGCTGCCCGAGCTGGCGGCGTACGAGAACACCGAGGACATGGTCACCGTCGTCTCGGCGGCGCAGCGGCTGTGCCAGGAGCGGCGGATCTTCCTGCTGGTCGACGCGCCCAGCACCTGGGTCAGCGTGGACACCGCACGCGCGGGGCTCGCCGCGTTCGACGCCGTTCGCGGCAACCACGCCGGCCTGTACTTCCCGCACATCCAGCTCACCGACCCGCTCACCGGGCGGCTGCGCGCCTTCCCGCCGTCCGGCGCGGTCGCCGGCGTCATCGCGCGCACCGACTCCGAGCGCGGCGTGTGGAAGGCACCGGCCGGTACCGAGGCGCGGCTCGCGGGCGTGCGCTCGCTCACGGTCGACCTGACCGACCGGGAGACCGGGCTGCTCAACCCGCTCGGCGTCAACTGCCTGCGCACCTTCCCGGTGACCGGCCCGACGGTCTGGGGCGCGCGCACGCTGGAGGGCTCCGACGCGCTGGACAGCGAGTGGAAGTACGTGCCCGTGCGGCGGCTCGCGCTGCACGTGGAGGAGAGCCTCCAACGCGGCCTGCAATGGGTCGTGTTCGAGCCCAACGACGAGTCCCTGTGGCAGCAGATCCGCCTCAGCGCCTCCTCGTACCTGCACACGCTGTTCCGCCAGGGCGCCTTCAAGGGCAAGACGCCGCGCGAGGCGTACTTCGTCAAGTGCGACCACGAGACCACCACAGCCGAGGACATCGCCAACGGCGTCGTCAACGTCCTGGTGGGCATTGCTCCGGTCCGCCCGGCCGAGTTCGTGATCGTCAGGATCCAGCAGACGTCCGGGCAGTTCGAGCTCTAAGGAATCCCGAGGACATTTCGATGGCAGAGTTCACGGTCAACGCCCATCGGTTCGACCCGTACAAGAACTTCAAGTTCCTGGTCCTCTGGGACGGTCGTACGGTCGCGGGCATCAGCAAGATCAGTCCCCTGAAGCGGACGACGGAGGTCGTCAAGCACCGGCACGGCGGCGACCCGTCGTCGCCGCGCAAGTCGCCCGGCCGCTCGGAGTTCGAGGGCATCACCCTGGAGCGCGGGGTCACCCACGACCCCGAGTTCGACCGGTGGGCCAACAAGGTCTGGCAGGTCGGGGCGGGTCTCGGTTCGGAGGTGTCCCTCGCGGACTTCCGCAAGGACATCGTCATCCAGGTGCTCAACGAGGCCGGCCAGGTCGCCGTCTCGCACAAGCTGTACCGGACCTGGCCCAGCGAGTACCAGGTGCTCGGCGAGCTGGACGCCAACGCCAACGCGGTGGCCATCCAGTCGCTGAAGCTCGAGTGCGAGGGCTGGGAGCGGGACTACGAGGTGCCCGAGCCGGAGGAGCCCTCGTTCCTCAACCCGGCGTGAACTGAAGGACGTTGGGGGAGCTGATGGCTGGGTCGGCTGACCTGCTGGCCACCTGGGAGGCCGGGCTCGGCGAGGCGCCGGCCGGGCGCGCGCTGCTGCTGCACCGCACCGCGCGCCCGGACCTCGACGCCGCCGCCCTGCCCCGGCTTCCGGTCGGGGAGCGCGAGTCGGACCTGTTCGCGTTGCGCCGGGCGCTGTTCGGCGAGCGGATGCAGGTGCGGCTCGGCTGCACGGCGTGCGGCGAGGACATGGAGTTCGACCTGGACGCAGGGGAGTTCGCCGAGAACCTCGCCGGGCACGGTTCGGCAGCGCCCGGAAGGGGCGCGGGGAACTGCGCGACCAGCCACGACGGACCCGCAGAAGCCCGGCGACCTATCGCCGCACTTCCCGCGGAGCGCCTGGTGCGGGTGTCCGAGGGCGGCTGGGAGGTGGAGTTCCGGCTGCCCGGTGTCGCCGACCTGACGGCGGCGGCCCGGGCCGCGGACCCGCGCGGGGCGCTGATCGCGCGGTGCCTGGTCTCGGCCGAGTACGCCGGCGAGGTCCGCCCCGCCGACGCGCTGCCCGCGCCCGTGCAGCACCGGATCGCCGAGGCGGTCGAGGCCGCCGACCCGGGGGCCGACGTGACGCTCAACGTGGCCTGCCCCGAGTGCGGGCAGGCCACCCGGGCCGAGCTGGACATCGCCTCGTACCTCTGGACCGAACTGGACGCCTGGGCACGGGACGTGCTGCTCGACGTCCACCTGCTCGCCACCGCCTACGGATGGAGCGAGCCGGAGATCCTGGCGCTCAGCCCGCTGCGGCGCCGCTACTACCTGGAGCTGTGTGCGGATGTCTGACGCCGAAGGGGCGCCGGCCCCCGACTTCCTCGACCGGCTGCTCGCCCGGCACGCCGCCCCGGCGGCGGCGCCGCGTCCGGGCGTGGTGCGGGTAGAGCCCCGGCTGCCCGGCCCGTTCGAGCGGATCGAGGCGGTACGGGCCGGAGCGCCGGAACCGGACGGCACCGACCTGCTCTGGCCGGCCTCGGCCCCGACGCCTGCCCCGACGCCGGACGTATCGCGCCCGGCGCCCGCCCCGGCCGGACCGCGCACGGAACGCGAGCGGACGATCGTACGCACCGAACGGGCGCCCGCCGACCCGGTCGTACGCAGCATGCCTCCCGTGATCGCGGAGGCACCCCTGCTGCGCCCCGCCACGCCGGTCACCCCCGGCCCGCGACCCACGCCGGACACCACCCGGCGCACGGCAGGCCCGGGCCGCTCGGACCAGGACACGTCCCGGACCGCGGCGTCCGTACCCATCCCCCCGGGCACGGACGCCGCCCCCCGCACCACGGCACCGGCCCTGCGCCCCAGCGCGGCGGAAACGGCGGCGGCCCGCGAGGCCGTACGGCAGGCCGCGGCACGGCGGCCGGGACGGGCGGCCGAGCAGGTGGTGCAGGTGCAGATCGGGCGGCTGGAGGTCACGGCGGCGCCCGCCGCGAACGGCACCCGGCCGCGGGCCGGGGCGACGCCGCGACAGGCCGCGACCGTGAGCCTCGCCGACTACCTGGCACGGGGGCACGAGTGAGCCGTACGACAGCAGCAGGACGAGAGAAGCCGAGGAACTGACGTCATGAGCAACGCACTGGCCATCGCCCATGTCACCCAGGCCCTCGCCCTGCTGATCGAGAACAACGTGGGGCCGGAGTTCGGCGAGGCCGTCAAGGTCGAGCCGCGCAAGCCGCCGGCCGACCCGCAACTGGACCAGCCCACGATCTCCGTGTTCCTGTACCAGGTCACGCCCAACACCTCGCAGCGGAACAACGATCTGCCGACCCGGGCGCCCGACGGCACGCTCGTCAAGCGGCCCGCGGCGGCACTCGACCTGCACTACCTGATCAGCGCGTACGGCGACGAGAAGGAGCTGGTCGGCCAGCGGCTGATCGGGTCCGTGGTGCGCACGCTGCACGAGATCCCGATCCTGCCGAAGGACGTCATCGAACAGGCCGGTGAGCGGCCCTACTTGGCGGGCAGCGATCTCGCCGAGGCGGCGCAGCGGGTGCGGTTCACGCCGACCGTGATGGACGTCGACGAGACGTCGAAGCTGTGGGGGATGCTCTACCAGACGCCGTACTCGCTGTCGGTCGTCTACCAGGCGGCCCTCGTCTTCATCGACGGCCGCGAGGGCCCGGTACCGGGCAAGCCCGTGGAGCGGCCCGAGGTGCGGGTGCTGCCGTTCGGGGCGCCGGGCGCGCCGGTCCCTCCGGGGGCGGAGCCGAAGCCCGAGACACCGCCGGCCGCGGTGCCGGACGGGGCGGTGGTGAAGGCGGCGGCCGAAGAGGCGCCCGCTCCGAAGAAGGCCACGAAGGCTCCCGCGAAGGCTGTCGCCAAGACCGCCGCCAAGTCCCCGGCGCGCGCCCGCAGGACGACACCCCGGGCACCCAAGCCCGCACAGGACTGAGACGGCATGGAAACGACGGGGGCAGGTGAGGACATGGGGACGAACGAGCACAGCGGGCAGGCGAGCACGACCACGCTCACCGCGGAGATCCAGCGCGTCCTGGCCCGTGTCGACGCACACGCGGGGCGGAGCACGGAGAGCGACACATCCGCTGCGGCTGCCGCTGCCGGAGAGGGCGACACACACGCCGCCTCCCTGGTTGCCGTCGCAGGCCCCGGCACCGCACCCCTCGAAGCCCTGCTCGCCTGCTTCGGGCTCACGCCCTTCGAGCGGGACCTCGTACTCCTCGCCGCCGCGCAGGAGTTGGAGCCCACGACCGCCGCCCGGTGCGCCGCGGCCTGCGGGGACCCCGAGCGGGCGTACCCGACCTTCTCGCTCGCCCTGGCGGCGCTGGACGGGCCGCACTGGAGCGCGCTGACCCCGGTGGCTCCGCTGCGGCGCTGGCGGATCGTCGAACTCGACGACGAGTCACGGCTGACGCTGTCCCGGCTCCGGCTCGACGAGCGCATCCTGCACTTCCTGCTCGGCTCGCCCTATCTGGACACCCGGCTGCACGGCCAGCTGCGCCGCACCCCGGTACCCCAGTCGCTGCCGCCCGCCTACGATCTGGCGGCCACCCGGCTCGCCGAGGGCTGGACGAACGGCACCGAGACACCGCTCGTCGAGCTCACCGGCGGCGATCTGCGCAGCCGGGCCGACATCGGCGCCGCGGCGGCCGCCCGCTCGGGGCTCGGGCTCTACTCGATGAGCGCCGAGGACGTCCCGACCGACCCCGCCGAGCGCGACCGGCTCTCCCGGCTGTGGCAGCGTGAGGCGATCCTGCTGCCCGCCGCACTGCTCGTCGAGGCGGGCGACCTGGACCGCGACCAGCGGGCCGCCACCGAGTCCCTCCTGGCCGGAGCCGCCGTACCCGTCGTGGTGTCGAGCGAGGACCCGCTGCGGTCCGAGCGGTCGTACGGGGCGCGGATCGTCGTACCCCAGATGGACGACGAGGAACAACTCGGCCTGTGGACCGACGCGTTCGAGGAGCTCGACCTGGACGAGGGTGAACTACGCTCCCTCGTCGCCCAGTTCCAGCTGCCCCCGCACGTCGTGCGCTCCGCGGCGGCCACGGTACGGCGCCGGCTCCCGCAGGAGGACGAGCTGGACGCCGCCGAACTCGCCTGGCGGGCCGGGCTCGACGAGGCCCGGATCGGCATGGACGAGCTGGGGCGGCGGATCGAACCGCAGGCCGGCTGGGGCGACCTGGTCCTGCACGAGCGGCAGACGAGCGTGCTGCGCGAGATCGTCGCGCATGTGCGGCAGCGGGCGACCGTCCACCAGGAGTGGGGATTCGGCGCCACCCTGCGTCGCGGCCTCGGCGTCACCGCCATGTTCGCGGGCGGCTCCGGCACCGGAAAGACCCTGGCCGCGGAGGTGATGGCCAAGGAACTCGGCCTCGACCTCTTCGTCATCGACCTCTCCCAGGTCGTCAGCAAGTACATCGGCGAGACCGAGAAGAACCTGCGCCGTGTCTTCGACGCCGCCGAACGCGGCGGCGCGCTCCTGCTGTTCGACGAGGCCGACGCCCTGTTCGGGAAGCGCAGCGAGGTCAAGGACAGCCACGACCGGTATGCGAACCTGGAGGTCAGCTATCTGCTGATGCGCATGGAGGCCTACCGGGGCCTGGCCGTCCTCACCACCAACATGAAGAGCGCCCTCGACACGGCCTTCCTGCGGCGCATCCGCTTCGTCGTCGACTTCCCCTTCCCTGCCGAGCACGAGCGCGCCGAAATCTGGCGGCGCGTGCTGCCGCCGCAGGCGCCCGTCAAGGACATCGACCCCGGGCTGCTCGCCCAGCTCACCGTCGCCGGCGGCTCCATCCGCAACATCGCTCTGTCCGGGGCCTTCCTCGCCGCCGAGGAGGGCGACCGGCTCCAGATGCGGCACATGCTGGCCGCCGCCCGCACCGAGTATCTGAAGCTGGAGCGCTCCCTGACGCCGACGGAGGTGCGCGGATGGGTGTGACGCCGCGTGAGATCCGGGTCGAGGTGGGCGAGTTGGCCCTCGACGGCTTCCGGGCCGATCCGGAGCGGGTCTCGGCCGCCTTCGAGCACGAACTGACCCGGCTGGTACGGCTGCACGGCGTGCCGCTGGCCGCGGACGGCCCCCTGTCCGTCGAAGCCCTGTCCGCGCTGCCGCCCCTGCCCGCCGGGCTGTCCGCGCGGCGGCTCGGCCAGGAGCTGGCGCGCGTCGTGCACGAAGGACTGAGCGGCCACGGGGAGGTGAGCCGGTGAGCTCCCAGACCCAGGACGCCCGCGCCGAACAGACCGCCGAGCAGCGGCGCCGCAAGCGCAAGGAACGGGCCGCCAAGTCCCGTACGCCCGAACCGAAGAACATCGTCAGCGGTGCCGGCCAGCCCCTCGACCCGGGCCTGCGGCGCGAGTTGGAGGAACAGCTCGGCCACGACCTCGGCCGGGTCCGGCTGCACACCGGCCGGGACGCCGGGCAGCTGACCGAGCTGCTCGGCGCGGACGCGGTCGCCGTCGGCCAGGACGTCTTCTTCCGCGAGGGCGCCTTCAAGCCCGGCACCGACGAGGGCCGGCGCCTGCTCACCCACGAGCTCCAGCACACCGTGCAGAACCCGCACGGCCTCGGCACGCTGCGGGCGGGCCGGGAACTGGGCGCGGTGAGCCTGCCGCAGCAGGCCATCGAGCGGGAGGCGGAGGCGGCGGCCCAGGCCGTCGTACAGGCCTCGGAAGAGGCTCCGCAGGTCGAGGAGGGCCAGGCCACCCCCGGCTGGCTGCGCTACACCACCGTCGACGCCGACCGGATGCGCGCCGAGGCGATCGACCCGGCGACCCTCGTGGACCGGCTCGCGGGCAACGTGCTGCGCAGCCTGCGCGGGGACCCCACCGACGCCTCCGGCCGGGTGCGGCTCCAACTGGGCCGGATGTCGGACCAGTTGGCGGACTCGGTCGTCGAGCGGCTGGAACGGCGGCTGCTCACCTCCGAGTACGAGAGGCTCCTCGACCTCTTCGAGGAGTCCGCGTCCGCCGGGCCGCTCGATCTGCAGCCCGGCGATGTGCCGCTGCCCGAGATCGACCTCTTCGAGGAACTCGGCGTCGAACGCACTCGGTGGAAGCGGCAGGAGGAGACACGCCGCGGCTCCGACGACCAGCGCGCCGAGGACGCCCGCGAGGAGCAGAAGGACGCCAAGGACCGCGACCAGCAAGCGGGTTCGCAGCAGAGCAGGGCCCAGTCCGACATGGCGGCCGAGGACCAGGAGGCCGCGCAGCGCAAGGAGCAGGAGGACGAGCGGGCCGCCTCCCGGGAGCGGGCCGAGCAGGAGCAGCAGCAGGAGGAGGAGCAGGCCTCCGCCGACCGCGAACGCGTCGACGAGGCCGCCGACCGGCGTACCGAGGGCCAACAGGAGGGCGCCGAGGACGCCAAGGAGGAGCGCAAGGAACAGCGCGAGCGTGAGGAGGCCGACCCTCAGCAGGCCTCCGCCCCCGGGGCCGACAAGCGCCGTCGCCGCGATCAGCAGACCCAGCCCGCCGCCGGAGCCAAGCGGGAGGAGCTGGACCCGAAGGCCAAGGGGCAGCCCGGCCGCGTACGCCCCGAGAAGGTCGACGAACGTGCCGAGCAGCGCGATTCGGCGCTGTCCGAGCACGGCCTGCACGAGAAGGACGAGCACGAGGACGACGTCCGCGAGGAGGAGAAGCCGCTCGGGCTGGAAGCGGGCGCCGACGACGAGGTCAAGGGCGGTGACGCCGACGAGAAGGGACCGGAGGCCAAGCCCGAGCCGACGATCAAGCCCGAGGACCATCTGCCGGAGGCCGACCTCGACCTCAGTGCCGTACCCACCGCCGATCAGCTGCAGCCCGGCGCCGCGGAACCGTCCGTACCGACCTTCTCCACTCCGCCGCCCACCAAGGCGGAGAAGATCGAGCGGGAGCGGGAGAAGGACGAGCAGGAGCGGGACGGTGACGACGCGGTCGCGGACGGGCCCGAGACCAAGGCCCCCGGGCAGGACGAGGGACCCGTCGAGGGCGAGGCGCCTCAGCCCGAGGGCGGGCCCGCCGCCCTTGCCGAGGACCGCGGCGCCAAGGACCTGCAGGAGACCGAGAAGCCCCTCGACCAGGAGGTCGGCCCCGACCCGGCCACCGAGGACAAGGAACGGCCCGAGCCTGAGGCCGAGAAGCCCGACCCCGCGCAGGAACAGGAACAGCAGCAGGCCAAGGAGCCGGGCGCCGAGGAGGAACAGGGGTCTCTCGACGAGGACGAGCGGCAGGACGCGACGGAGGAGCCCAAGGCCGCGCGGACCGCGGCCGAACCCTCGGAGCGCACGGCGGAAGGGGCCCGCCCAGGGGCCACACCGGCCACATCCACGGCGAACACCGCCCCCGCTCCCGTACGCAAGCCCGCCGGTGCCGCGACTCCGCGGACGGCGGTCGAGGACCGCAACCCGTCGCCGGCCGCGCGTCGCGCCGCCGCGCCGCCGAAGCCGGAGCGGGAGGCTCCCAAGGCGAAGTCGCAGGTACCGCAGGAGTCCGGGCCCGTGGCCGCGCCGCGCGCTCCGGTCGGCGGCAGCGAGAAGACGCCAGGGCCGACGGCGGCAGCCGGGCCCGGCGCCGCGCCGTCCGCCGCGCAGACCGGGGTCAGCCCGGCCGCTTCCCCCGACCAGGCACCCGGCACCGCCCAGGCGCCGACTCCGCAGCCCGAGGCGTCCCTGGAGAAGGACGGCGGGGGCTGCGCGCCGCCCGAACCGGCCGCTGAGCCCGATGGCGGGGCCAGTTGTGGTGGCGGTGGCGGCGGTGAGGCCGGGGCCAAGGAGAAGAAGCAGGAGCCGCCGGACGTCTCCGGACAGGACCCGAAGGCCGCCGTCCAGACCGTGAGCAAGCTCGCGCCGGACCAGGCCGCCGCCGCCATGCCCGGAGTGGACCAGGCCGCGGACAAGAAGATCAGCGAGGAGCAGCAGCGCCTGGACTCCGCCCCGCCCACGCGGGAACGGCCCTCGGGCGCGCCGCAGACCCGTTCGGCGCCCCCCGAGGC
The DNA here is from genome assembly GCF_036014015.1 of Streptomyces sp. NBC_00457. Taxonomy (NCBI): domain Bacteria; kingdom Bacillati; phylum Actinomycetota; class Actinomycetes; order Kitasatosporales; family Streptomycetaceae; genus Streptomyces; species Streptomyces sp. NBC_00457. The sequence continues at coordinate 8,505,439 of NZ_CP107905.1, forward strand.
GGCGCCCGCGGCGGCCCCGGTCACCGGCAAGGTGGAGAAGGTCGGCCCTCAGGACCAGGGCGACAAGCAGAAGGCCAAGGGCAGCGAGAAGGCCGCGGGCGAGAAGCCGAGCGCGCCTCCGCCGCCGCCTCCCGCCGTGCCGACGAAGGGGCTCAGCGAGGCCGAGGCGCAGAACGTGGAGGCCGCGGCCGACGCCGTGCCCACGCGCGACCCGGCCCTGGAGAACAAGACGGTCGGACCGGCGCCCAAGATCAAGCTGGAGGGCGCCAGCGACCCGACCCGTACGGACGACCAGCAGAAGGCGCTCAAGGAGAAGCAGTCCGACATCCAGGCGACCGGCCGGGACGACGCGGCCAAGCCGATGGGCGAGGACCAGATCTTTCCCGACGCGCCGCAGGAACAGCTCACCGGCAAGGCCTCCGGCGGCCCGGGCGGGGGCAAGGGCGGTGTGCTACGGGCCATGTCGCCGCCCAAGGAAGGCGTCGGCAAGGTCGCCCAGGAGGAGAAGGGCGGCGAGATCAGCGGCGCTGCCGGGCAGGCGCAGGGTGACCTGGCCGCCAAGGAGCAGGAGCAGCGGCAGGGCGAGCAGCAGGCCAAGCAGGAGAAGCAGGCCGAGATCGACCGCGAGGTCTCCCAGAACACGGAGAAGCAGACCGCCGAACGGGGCAAGGTCGCTCGCGAGACCCAGGCGCAGCGTGAGCAGTGGCGGTCCGAGCAGGACAAGAAGGTCGAGGACGCGGACACCAAGTCCGAGGAGGAGCACGGCAAGAAGAACAAGGAGATCGTCGAGGCCCGCGACGAGAAGGACAAGGAGGTCGCCGACCGCAAGGACAAAGACAACGAGAAGATCGACACCGAGCGGGAGAACGCCGAGAAGGAGGCCGAGAAGAAGAAGGAGGAGGAGAAGCCCTCCGGCGGATTCTTCGGCATGCTCGCCGACGCGGTCGGTGACTTCTTCAGTGCTCTGCTTGACGCGGTCACGGCGGTCTTCGAGGCGGCGCGGGCCGCGGTCAACGGGATCATCGACCAGTTCAAGGAGTGGGCCAACGCGGCGATCGACTTCGTCCGCGACCTGGCCATCTCCGCGATCAACGCACTCGCCGACGTCCTGATCGCGATCGGTGACGTGCTGCTCGCCGCCTTCCCCGAGCTGCGGGACAAGTTCCGCAAGGCGATCGAGGGGATGCGGGACGCGGCCATCTCGGCCGTCAACCAGCTGGCGGACGGCCTGAAGAAGGCGGTCAACGCCCTGCTGGACGCCTTGGCCGCAGGCCTGAACGCACTACTGACCGCCCTTGAGGCGGGCATCAAGCTGGTCATCAAGGCATACCAGGCGGTGATCGAGGGCGCGATCAAGTTCGCGCAGGCGGCGATCGAGGCGCTCGGCAAGTTCGCCGCCCTGATCGCGGACATCGCCCCGGACCCGGGCGGCTGGCTCGCCAAGGCCGGCTCGTCCGCGAAGTCCGGCATCACCGACCACCTTTGGGGCGCCATCAAGGTCGCCGTCAAGCGGTGGTTCGACACCAAGGTCGAGGGCATCCTCGGCCTCGGCAAGGCCGTCATCGACGTCCTCGTCAAGGGCTGCGTCTCGCTCAAGCAGATCGGCAAGATGGCGTGGGACGCGATCGTCGCGTCCCTCCCGATGATGATCGCCTCGCTGGTCATCGAGAAGGTCGTCTCGATGCTGGTGCCTGCGGCAGGCGCCATCCTGACCATCGTCCAAGGCCTGATGGCCGCCTGGCAGAGCATCAGCTCGATCCTGACGGCGTTCTCGAAGTTCTGGGCGTACTTGAAGGCGGTCAAGGCCGGCCCCGCGGCCTGCCTCTTCGCAGAGGCGGTCGCCGCAGGCGTGGTCGCCCTTCTGGACTTCATCGCCAACTTCCTCATGATCCGCCTGGCCTCGGCCACGAAGGGCGTCGGCAAGCGCCTCCAGGACATGTCACAGAAGATCATGAACGGCCTGAAGCGGACCGGGAAGGGTGGCAAGCAGGCTGCTGGTGACGCGGTCAACAACGCGCGGGGCGCGATGCGGAACGCGAACCAGAAGGTTGCCGCACCGGGGGCGGCGGCACCGAAGCCGAAGGGCGCGACGTCCCCTGCGCCGAAGGCACCGGTGAAGCCTAAGGATGCGGCTACGCCTAAGGGGCCGGCCAAGGCGGATCCGGGGGCGGCGAAGTCCGAGGCACCGGGCAAGGACCGTACGCCCGACAGCGACCGCACACCGGATAAGGACCGCACGCCGGACAGCAAGTCCCAGACCCCGCCCAAGAAGAAAAAGGAGATCGAGGGCCCCAAGCCGAGGAAGCCCAAGAAGCCCAAGTCCCCCGCCAAGAAGACCCTGTCCAAGGCCAAGCGTGCGGTCAAGTCCGCCTTGAAGAAGGTCGGCAACGCGGCGAAGACGCTCGGCAACAAACTCAAGAAGTCGAAGGTCGGCAAGTCCCTGAAGAACGGTGCGAAGAAGCTTCGCGACCTCTTCAAGAAGAAGAAGGACCGCCTGAGGGACGACAAGAAGCGGCAGCAGGACCAGAAGAAGCAACAGCAGGACAAGCGGCGCAAGGACGAGAAGTCGAAGGAGTCGAAGGAGTCGCGGTTCCGGAAGATCGTTGCGCGAGTTCGGCCGAAGGTAAAATCCCTGCTGGAGCGTGGTGTCAAGGGCCCCGTGCTGCGTGGAGCGCTGGCCGCCATGCGGGCCTGGTACCGGCTGACGCAGCTCACGGCCCAGGGCGAGTCCCGAGGAGCGGTGCATGCCGCGCTCAACCCGGAGATAGACCTGGAGACATTCAAGAAGCTTGAGGCTCTCCGGGAAGCGAACCAGGCCGTTCACGAAATGGACAAAGAACGGGCCAAGTCCATGCCCCGCAATCAGAATCCCTCAGACTTCCCGGTGCAGTCGAATGTGCCCCTGGAGAGCCAGGCCCCCGCGTTTCATGACTGGGCCAACCAACTGCCCGGTGTGTGGCAGCAGCGGCGCGTCGTCTATCCAGGGCTCGCAGCGGAGCACGGGCCGCGCGTCAGGCACGGTTTCCCGAACGACCCCGGTGCGGCGATCCACTCGGCGGCAGCCAACAAGATGGAGACATACCAGGACAGGGCCCTGCAAGCAGAGGCACAGCAATGGGGTTCCGACTATCTCGAGGCCTCCGTGAACGTCAGCGAGGGCAGGGCACCCGGCGTGCCAATAGCGCTGCAAGGTGAGGTTGTCCACGACCGCGTGCTGCGGGAGTTCACTGAGAGCATGCGTTCTCCGCTCATGGGCGCTATCGGGCGTGGTGAGTCCCGCTGGGGACTCGAAGGAAAGGACGAGGCGGAGAAGAAGCGCCGGGTTCAGGAGATTCTCCGTCGTGGCCTCATGGTGAACCAGAAGGCGAACATGTCCGCGACGCGGGCACACGGAGCCCTGAAGATCATGCAGAAATACCCACCTGGGACCCGCATGGAGCACATGAATCCCGCAGATCTACAGGAAATCGCTGCGCTGCTCGAAGAAGACCCGGGCGCAATCAGGCAGGGCATGGCCACTTCGAAGAATTGGGCCCAGAAGCGTGGTATGCAGCCGCCGACTGAGGAGCAATTGCGCGGGAGTGTGGAGACTCCCCGCGGTTATGTCAACCGGTCCGTGCTTTGGCTCGACCGTGTGTCCGAGTACGAGGACATCTTTCTCACGGTCGGCAGGGAGGAAGAGGTCGTCGCGCGGTTGCGCCGAGCCATTGAAGAAGCACGCAACGAGGATCCGGACCTCGAAGGCAAGGTGCCCTCGCTGTGGGTACCGACGCCCAGGAACTAGAAGGAAGAAGAGCCAGTGACAGAGGCCATGCCCAATCCCCACCGCGGTGACCGGCTGGTGCTGCCCGAGGGTGCTACTGCACAGGAGGTGCACACCTTCGCGGAGGGGGCGGGGTTCAAGGAAGGACGTGAGAACCGCACTGAGTTCGTCCTCGAAAAGGTATGGATCGTGAGTGGACAGCTCTACTTCCACTACGTCGACGATGCGGCTACCGGAGTCGCGTACGTGCGATTCACCGGTGACAAACGTGAGCACGTCGAGCGATTCACCGAACTGGCCCGAACCTTCTTCTCCCCTATCGGTGTCGACAACCTCATGGTGGCGGTACGGGAGGCGTCCACACCGGAGGCGCGGGCCCATGCCATCGTGCGCCTCGCCACGGGACTACCCGGGGAGCCGCCCCCGGAGGGGCTGGGGATGATCGAGGAGGCGTTCGTGAGCAGTGACGCCGGGGTCCGGCGCGGTGCCCTGCTCTCCGCCCTCTACCTGGACTGGCCGATCGTCCGGTCCTGGGTCGTCCACATGGAGCGACACGACGAACAGGAAACGCTTCGCTTGCAGGCCCGGTACTTCATCGACAAGAACGAGGCGGCCTCATGACCCGCTACGCAGACATCCCCAAACCCATCCGCTCGGGCCTAGTCGTAGTCGACCCCGACACCGGCTCCCCCCAGCGCATCATCGTGCTGCAGTTCAACCCGGACACCCTGGAACGCTCGCTCGCGCCGCAGGCCGCCGGGGGGCAGGGCGGTGAAGGCGGCGGAACCGGCAGTGGTGACCGGAATGAGGCGCTGCGCCTGAAGGGTCCCGCCGAAGAGACCTGGAAGTTCACCGCCGAGATCGACGCCACCGATCAACTCGAGATCGCCGCGCCTGACGGAATTCACCCGCAGCTCGCCACGCTCGAAATGCTGGTGCACCCCACCACCGCCCAGCTCCGCGAAGCGGCGAAGCAGACGCAGAAGGGGACCATCGAGATCACGCCGATCGAGATGCCGTTGACGCTCTTCACCTGGGGGAGCAAGCGGGTGCTGCCCGTGCGGCTCACCGAGCTGTCGATCAACGAGTCCGCCTTCGACGTCAACCTCAATCCGATCCGCGCGAGCCTGAGCATCGGGCTGAAGGTGCTGAGCGTCAGCGACCTGCCGGCCGGGCACCGTGGTGCCGATCTGTACATGGCGCACCTCGCGCAGAAGGAGCGGCTCGCCGCCTCCGCCCGTGGCGGCAGCCTCGGTGCGCTCGGGCTGAGCGGGCGCGGCGCCGTCACCCTGGGAAGGGGCTGAACAGCACATGGCCGGTAGCGACGGCATCCAGCCGTACGAGAGCGCTCTGGACTCGATACCCGGGGCCCACCCCTACCCCCGCTCCAGCCGGTATCACGACGCCGAGATCGGCGTGCACGTCACCGAGGACGGCACCGAAGTGCGGTACACCAAGCGCCGGCTGCTGCCCCCGCTCGATGCGCAGGAGACCGAGGAGCACACGGTCCGCGATGGTGAGCGGCCGGATCTGCTCGCGCAGCGGTACTTCGGTGACCCGGGGCAGTGGTGGCAGATCGCGGATGCCAATCCCGCCCTCGATCCACGCGAGTTGACCGACGAGGCCGGCCGGGTCGTGGACGTACCGCTGCCCGGTGGGTTCCCGCAGGGAGGCCGGCGTGCCTGAGGAAGTGCCCGTCGGGGCCGGGCCCGTCCACATGACCCTGCACATGGGCCCCAAGCTCACCCGGCCCGTGCCCGCCGAGGTCATGGAGGCCCTGCTCTCCGCGCAGATCACCGTCACGGCGGGGGAGCGCAGCGGGTTCCAGATGGCCTTCGACCTCAGCAAACGCGGGCTCATTCAGAGGAATCTGCTACCCGAAGGGTTCTTCGATCCCAAGACTCGGGTGATCGTCTCCGTCAGTGTGCGCGGGACTCCTCAGGTCCTCTTCGACGGGGTCATCGTTCGGCAGGAAGTGGGGGCCAGCAACCAGCCGGGGCAGACCACCCTCACCGTGACAGGCGAGGACCTGACCCTGCTCATGGACCTGGAGGAGCGGACCGACCGTTACCCCAATCTCGCCCCTTCCCGCCGCGTCCACGCGATTCTCGGCCGCTACCGCGACTACGGCATCCGGCCCGACGTCAAGGACGAGCAGATCCTGCAACCCCCGCACGAGCAACTGCGGGTCCACTACCAGAGCAGCACCGATCTGCAGTACGTGAACGAGCTGGCCCAGGCGAACGGGTACGCCTTCTATCTGGATCCGGGGCCCACGCCCGGGCAGTCCTCCGCCTACTGGGGACCCGAGGTACGGCTCGGCACCCGGCAGCACGCCCTCAACGTCAACATGGGCCCCAATTCGACCGTCGATCAGCTGACGTTCGCGTACGACGGAACCGCCCGCGAGGAGCCCCAGGCGCGCTGGCAGGATCCGGCGAACCGGCAGGTGACGCTGCTCGGCCAGCCCTCGATCAGCCCGCTGCGACCGCCGCTCGGCCGCCGGCCCACCCCCGCGCTGAAGCGCAGGACCCTGACCGGCACGGCCAAGCAGCAGATCCAGCAGGCGCAGGCCGAACTCCTGGCCCGAGCCGCCACCTCCGCCGACGTCATCACCGGCTCCGGCTCCCTGGACGTCACCCGGCACGGCTATCTGCTGCACCCGCGCAGCCTGGTCGGTGTCCGTGGCTCCGGAGCGATGTACGACGGCGACTACTACGTCAAGTCCGTGACGCACACGCTCCGCCCAGGCTCGTTCACCCAGAACTTCACGCTCTCCAGGGAAGGCCTCGTCGCGCGCGGCGACACAGTACGTCCGTGACGGTGGCGCACACCCCGAAGAACCCTAGAAACAGGAGCAGTTCAGCATGGCGGCAGCGAACAACCGGTACTTGGGCAAGTTCCGGGGCCGGGTGATCGACAACAACGATCCCCTGGGCATCGGACGGATCACCGTCCAGGTCCCCGATGTGCTCGGCGACGAGCCCTCCACCTGGGCGCTGCCCTGCCTGCCGTTCACCGGCGAGGAGGCAGGCCAGTTCGTGGTGCCGCCGAAGGACTCCGGTGTGTGGGTCGAGTTCGAGCAGGGCGACCCCAGCTTCCCGATCTGGACGGGCTGCTGGTGGGGCGAGCGCACCGAGCTTCCCCCCGACGCACAACGGGAGTTGGCGCGGCCATCGGCCCTGAAGCCGGTCGTCGTGCAGACCCAGCTCGCGCACAAGATCGTCATGAACGACGTGACGGGACCCGACGAGGGAATTCTGCTGCAGGCCAAGGGGGGCGCGTTCATCCGGATCACCGCGGAGGCGATCGTCATCGCCTCGGGTGCGGCCCGGATCACCCTCAAGGACGGCAAGGTCACCGTCAACGAGGGCCAGTTGACCGTGGATTCGAAGCGTTAGGAACGGGGGAACGAGGATCGTGTCCGGGACTTCCGGGAACCTGCTCGGCGCCGACGCAGTGATCAGCTGCCCGCACGGGGGGCGCGCCACAGCGGCACATGCGCCGTCTGAGGCGGTGCTGATCGGCGGCCGGGCGGTAGCCACCACAGCCGACACCTACACCGTCGTCGGCTGCACCCACACCGTGAACGGCATACCGCATCCGTGCGTGTCCGTACGGTTCACGGCCTCCGCGAGCGGTGTCACCCTCGCGGGCGCCCCGGCACTGCTCGACACCTCCGCGGGCCAGTGCTTCAGTGCCGCCCTGGTGCCACAGGGGCCGCCCGTCGTCACCGGCTCCCAGCAGAAGGTGTCCGTCCGATGAGCCCACGCACCCGCCCCCGCACCGACATGGCCTTCCCCTTCCGGGCCGACCGCCGTGGCCGTACCGCGCACGCCCGCCACGGCGAGCACGTCCACGACCTGATCGAGCAGCTGCTGTTCACCAGCCCCGGCGAGCGCGTCATGCGCCCCGACTTCGGCTGCGGCCTGCTGGACCTGGTCTTCGCGCCGAACAGCCCGGAGCTGATGAGCACGCTCGAACTCTCCGTCCAGGCCTCCCTCCAGCGGTGGCTCGGCGACCTCATCGACGTCGAATCCCTCGACGTGGTCAGCGAGGACCACGTCGTCCGCGTGTACCTGTCGTACGCCCTCCGCTCCGACGGCACCCGCCGCGACGACGTCTTCGAAGGGAGGGCCACCGCATGACGCACACGACAACTCCCCGGCGGGCCAAGGTCAGAGCCGCCCAGCTCAACGGAGTCGACGCCGTGGAGGTCAGCGACGACGGGCTGCTGCTCACCGTCACCTTCCTCGGCAAGGCCCCGCACGGCCTCGGCCCGGAGAACGTCCGTATCGACGGCGGCCGTCGGATCACCGGCATCACCGCCGTCGACGTCAGCGTCGAACGCGAGGAGGACCCGGAGCTCGACGACCGGCTCTACGTCACCCTCGACCGGGCCGGCGACACCTCCCGCTATCGGTTCGCCCTCGTGGAGACGGACCCGTACGGCCGCCCGGGCACGGAGCCGTACCGCGGCTTCGACCAGCGCTACCACAGCGCGAGCTTCGCCTTCCGGCCCGACTGCCCCACTCCCTTCGACTGCAAGGACGATCACCCACAGGAGCCGGACTTCCCGGACGCCCCCGTCGTCGACTACACGGCCCGCGACTACGACACCATCCGCAAGCTCCTCCTCGACCGGCTCGCGCTCACCACCCCCGACTGGGTCGAGCGCAACCCCGCCGATCTGGGTGTGACCCTCGTCGAGCTGCTCGCGTACACCGGTGACCAGATCAGCTACCAGCAGGACGCGGTCGCCACCGAGGCCTATCTCGACACCGCGCGCCGCCGGGTCTCCGTACGCCGCCATGTCCGCCTCATCGACTACGCGATGCACGACGGCTGCACGGCCCGCGCCTACGTCGCCGTGGAGACCGCGGGCGACCACACGCTCGCCCCGGGCACGTACCGCTTCGCCTCCGTCGACGTCCGCACCCTGGACCCGCACGACCGGCCCGAGCCCGGCACGGTCATCGGCGAGGCAGACCTCGGCGACCTCGACGAGCGCGGCTCGGTGGAGGTCTTCGAACCGGTCGTCACCGCGGACCCGCTGGAGCTGCGGGTCGCGCACAACGCGATCCGCCTGTGGACGTGGGGCGGCGAGGTGTGCACCCTGCCCAAGGGCGCCACGTCGGCCACGCTCAGGGACGAGTGGCAAGACCCGGAGACCTGCCGGGACCGGCAACTCGACCTGAAGCCGGGCGACTTGCTGATCCTGGAGGAAGTGAAGGGCCCGCGCACCGGCACCCCCGGCGACCAGGACCCGGCCCACCGCCAGGCCGTACGCCTCACCTCCGTCACCCCGGCCGTCGACCGCATCGAGGACCAGCCGGTCCTGGAGGTCACCTGGGCCGTCGAGGACGCCCTGCGTTTCCCGCTCTGCCTCACCACACGCGGCGGACGCGACTGCCTGCCCGTCGAGGACGTGAGCCTCGCCCGCGGCAATGTCGTCCTCGTCGACCACGGCCGCTCCCTGACCGGGCTCCCCGAGACGGTCACCGTGCCGCAGGAGCCCGCCGTGGTCGCCCCCTGCGACCCCCCGGCCTTCGGCTGCCACGACCGCGAGGAAGGCAACGCGCCCGCGCGGCTCATCACCTCCCTCACGGACAAGGCGGAGGACGGCCGGGCGCTCACGCCCGACGACGTCCGCGAGCTGTTCGAGGTGGTCGGTGAGGCCGCGACCGTACGCGCCGGACTCGGTCTGGAGCGGGCCGGGCAGCGGCACGAGCGGGTCGTGCCCGGCACCGCGTACGCCCAGGCCACCGCCCTGCGCACGCTGCTCGCCCAGTCCGTCTATCCGGGGATCCGGCCCCGCTTCCGGCCGGTCCTCGGCCGTACGCCCGTCACCCAGGCCGTCCCCTTCCCCGATCCGCGGACCGTGTCCGCGGGCCAGGCCGAGCGGATCGCCGCCATCCCCGGGCGGATACGGCAGCGGCTCGTCGAACTGTGGCGCAGCGCCCGGGACCGGGACGGACTCGGCGACGCGGAGATCGACGAACTCACCGTCGTCTACGGCCTGAAGATCCTCGAGCGCCTGGAACTGCGCCTGCATCCGGTCCGCGCCCTGCGGGAACTGCTGTACCGCAGCGACCAGTTGCTCGACGCCAAGCTGCAACGCGTCGAGGTGCTCGCCGCACGGGCCCGTGCGGGCACGGTCCTCGACGGCCACATCGCCTGGGAGATCGCGCACAGTTGGGGTCCGTCGTACGCGGCCGGACTCCACCCCGACGAGCCGGTGCTCCGCGGCTCCGCGACCGCCGGGCTCGCGCAGGATCCGCGCCGCGCGCTGCCCGCCGTACGCGCCCTCGAAGGCGACGACACCGTGTGGGAGCCGCGCCGGGATCTGTTCGACAGCGGCTCCCGCGACCGGCACTTCGTCGGCGAGCTGGAGGACGACGGCCGTATCGCGCTGCGTTTCGGCGACGGACGGCACGGGGCCAGGCCGACCCCCGGCTCGCGTCTCGCCCTGCACTACCGGCTCGGCGGCGGCACCGCGGGCAACGTCGGCGCGGAGGCCGTCAACCACCTCGTCGTCCAGGACGACTGCGAGCCGCCACCGGCCGCGGTCGTCCGCAACCCACTGCCCGCCACCGGCGGCACGGAACCCGAACCGATAGAGCAGGTACGCCAGTTGGCCCCGCTCGACCTGCGTCGCACCCGGCTGCGCGCGGTCACCGCCGAGGACTACGCGGCCCTCGCCTCCGCCCTGCCCGGCGTACAGCGGGCCGCCGCGGAGATCCGCTGGACCGGCAGCCTCCAGGAGGCCCACATCGCGATCGACGCATACGGCGCCGGCGCCCCGTCGGCGACGCTGCTCGCCTCGGTCGAGCAGGCCCTGGAGCCGTACCGGCGCATCGGCCACGACCTCGTGGTCGGCCCGGCCCGCCTGGTCCCGCTCGACATCGCGCTGACCGTGTGTGCCAAGCCCGGCCACCAGCACGGGCAGATCCTGGCCGAGCTGTACCGGGTGCTGGGCAGCGGCCGCAACGGCTTCTTCCACCCCGACGCGCTCAGCTTCGGCGAACCCGTCCGGCTCAGCCGTCTGGTCGCCGTGGCCGCCGCGGTCGCCGGCGTGGAGAGCGTCCGGGTCACCCGGCTGCGGCGGCTGTTCGAACAGGACCGAGGAGAGAGGGAGGACGGCGTGCTGCGGCTCGGCCCGCTGGAGATCGCCACCTGCGACAACGACCCGGACCGGCCGGAGAACGGCCTGCTGGCGATATCCCTGGGAGGTGCCCGATGAGCGACGCGTGCTCCTGCGGCGGCGCATGCGGCGGCCACGACGAGCGCCTCGCCCCCGCCCCGCTCCACAACCCGCCCGGCCGCACCGCGCTGGACTACCGCGTCGGCGAGTACGGCTCCTTCCTGGCCGCCCTGCTCGACCGGCTCGCCTCACCCGCGTACCCGGCGCTCGGGGGCTTGACCGTCCGCACCCCCGACGACCCGGCGATCGGCCTGCTCGACGCCACGGCCGTCCTGGGCGACCTGCTCACCTTCCACTCCGAGCGGATCGCCGACGAGGCGTACGTCCGTACGGCGAACGAGCACCGGTCGCTGGTGCTGCTCGGGCGGCTCGTCGGCCACCGTCCGCGCCCCGGCGTCGCGGCGGCCACCCACGTCGCCTACACCTTGGAACGCGATCCGCGCGCCGAGACGCTGCCGGTGGTCATCCCGCGCGGCGCGCGCAGCCACAGCGTGCCGGCGTCCGCCGACGAGCAGTCCCAGACGTTCGAGACCAGCCGTGATCTGGTGGCGCGCTGGGACTGGAACGAGCTGAAGGTACGGCGGCGTCGGCCGACGCTGGTGACGCCGGCGGATCTGGAGCGCCGGTCGGAGTTGTTCGTCGAGGGAACGGCGAACTCTCTGCAGACCGGTGACGAGTTGCTGTTCGTGTTCGGTGAACGGGCGGGTGGGGAGCGGAAGTTGCTGCCGGTCGCCAAGACGCGGGTCGATCGTGATGATGAGATCACCGCGATTTCGCTGCCGAAGTCGGCGCCGCCGACGCTGAAGGAACTCGTCGATGAGGTGCGGCGGTGGATCGCCGAGCCTGCGGTTCCGGGTGAGCCGGGGGATGAGCCGCCTACTCCGGAGGTTCCTAATCCGCGTCCGGTCAGTCGGCTGATCGAGGACTTCGAGGATCAGGTTCTTGCGCCGTTGCGGGCGGATTTGAGTGCGGTGAAGACGCCGGAGCAATTGGCTGCGCGGCTGAATGAGCCGGTGGCGCGGCTTGGTGAGGCGCAGGTTTTGGCTACGCCGTATGAGGACGTGGCGGAGTGGTTTGCTCAGCTTGAGGCGGTGCTTGCGGAACTTGGTGAGCGGGCCTTGGGATTGGCGCCTGCGCAGACGGTTGAGTCTGGTGGTTTGGCGGGTGCGGCGCCGTCTGGGCTGGTCGCGCAGTTCCCCGCGCCCCTGGAGGGCGATTCTCGTGCTGCTGCTCTGAAAGCCCTGAGCGCTGTACTGCCCGCCCTGCGTTCCTCCGCCCCGGCGCCGAGCAGTGCTCCACGCCGAGTCGCCGATCCTGTTCGGCTGCTCTCCGCGCTCAATCCCGGGCTCTATCCGGCCTGGCGTACCGCCGCGGCCCCTGGCACGTCCCAGCTTCTCCGTGAGCTTCTCGCCATGCGTGTCACCGCGGCGCCGTTCGGGGCCACCGCTCCGCTCAAGCCGGTGCAGGACGACCGGGGGCGGGTGATCCGTACGGCGGACTGGCCGCTCACCGGGGCGGCGCTGACCAGCATGCGCGTCGTGTATGACACGGCGGGGAAGGTGCCGGTCCGGGGGGAGTTCCAGTACGTCGAGGGCAGCAGCTCCGATCAGCGGGCCGAGAATCTGCCCGTGCCGCAGTTCGTGAACTTTCCGCTGGGTCCGGGGCGGGTCGAGCTGTCGGTCCGGGCCGGGCAGGACAGGGACCTGAACTGGCTCAACCGGCGGCCCGCCGACTCCCAGGAGCCGGGCGTCACCGTCCGGATGCACTCGGGTCTGCCCGAGCGCACCCTGCATGTGTCGCGTCCCGACAGCGACGGCCTCGTCCACGTCGGCATCAACAACGGCACGGCCGAGGAGGTCGCCCTGCGGCCGGGCGACAGCGAGCAGTTCACCCACGGTGAGTACGAGGTGAGCGTGCGCTACACGGTGGGCACCGCCGAGCCCAACGTCGAGGTGGTCATCGCCAGCAAGCCGCAGCCCATCAACCGCCGTGTGCTGCAGCTCGACTCCGTCCACGCCGGCATCACGGTCGGCAGCTGGGTCGCCATCCAGCGCCCGAAGAAGGGCGCCCAGGGCGGTATTCCCGGCGACGCCAAGCTGGCGTTCGTCACCACCCAGGTGGCCGCCGTCCGCACGGCCGCGTACAGCAATTACGGCATCACCGGACGCGGCACCGAACTCACCCTCTGCGACCCCTGGCTGGACGAGTTCGACGTCCTGCTCTCCCATATCCGCGACACCACCGTGCACGCCGCGGGGGAGCCGCTGCGCCTGGCGGACGAGCCGCTCGCAGAGGACGTGTACGGCAACGAGATCGAACTGGCGCAGCTGTACGACGGGTTGCAGCCGGGGCGCACGCTGATCGTCACCGGCGAGCGCACCGACATCCCCGGCGTGGCCGGCGTCACCGCCACCGAGGTCGTCACCATCGCCTCGGCCGACCCGGCCGTCGACCCGCAGCTGCCCGGCGACCACGTCCACACCGCGCTGACCCTCACGGCCGACCTCGCCCACCGCTACCGGCGATCGACCGTCCGCGTGCTCGGCAACGTCGTCGAGGTCACCCACGGCGAGAGCCGCGAGGAGGCGATCGGCAGCGGCGACTCGGACCGGGTGAACCAGACGTTCGCGCTCTGGCAGACCCCGCTCACCTGGCTCGCCGACGACAACCCCCTCGGCGCCACGCCGGTGCTGGAGATCCGTATCGACGGGGTGCTCTGGCACGAGGTCGACAGCCTCGCCGGACGCGGCCCGAACGAGCGGGTCTACATCACCGGCAGCACGGCGGACGGGCGGACGACCGTCACGTTCGGCGACGGCATCCACGGCGCCCGCCTGCCCAGCGGCCACGAGAACGTCCGTGCCCGCTACCGCTTCGGCACCGGCAAGGCCGCCAACGTCGCCGCCGGCCGCATCACCCAGCCCCTCACCCGGCCGCTCGGCGTCACCGCGGTCACCAACCCCCGCCCCGCGACCGGCGGTTCGGACGCGGACGGGCCCGGCCTGACCCGCCGTACGATCCCCCTCGCGGTGTCGGCCCTGGACCGGCTGGTGTCCACGCCGGACTACGAGGACTTCGCCCGCTCCCGCGCCGGTATCGGCCGGGCCGCGGCACGGGAACTCTTCGACGGGCGCCGACGCGTCGTGCACGTGACGGTCGCGGGCACGGACGACGTGCCGCTCGGCGACGAGACGCTCCGGCCGTTGCGGGCCGCCCTCACCGAGTACGGCGACCTGGCCCTGCCGGTCCGCGTCGACGTCCGCGAGCTGGTCCTGCTCGTCGTGGCGGCCAAGGTGAAGGTCGCTCCCGACCACGCCTGGGAGACCGTGGAGCCGCGTCTGCGTCAGGCACTGCTGCGCCGGCTCGGCTACGAGGGGCGGGAGTTGGCGCAGCCCGCCCGGCTCTCCGACATCCTGGCCACGGCCCACACCGTGCCCGGCGTCGACTACGTGGACGTCGACGTCTTCACCGGCGTCCCCGCGTCCGCCACCCCGGCCCGGCTCACCGAGTTGCTCACCCGCCCCGGCGCCCCGCGGACGAGCGTGCCCGCGCACCCGGCGACATACGACGAGACGGTCCACACCGTCCGCGCCGACGACGGCGAGACGCTGAGTGCCATAGCGGCTCGCTACGGCATCCCGCTCGCCGAACTCCTGCGCCTCAACCCCGACATCACCGACACCCGGCGCCTGCCGAAGGGCCGGTCGGTGTTCGTCTTCCGCGGTATCCGCCCCGCGCAGCTCGCGCTGCTGTCGCCGAAGGCCGCGGACACCCTGATCCTGACGGAGGTCAAGTGATGGCCGTGAACTCGACGGACGTCCAGTTCGAGCCGACGACCGCCCCGGCGACGTCCCGGGAGCCCGACGGGCTGGCCGCGCTGCTGCCCCGCTGGCATCTGCTGCGGGACGCCGAGGAGGGCGAGGCGCTGCGCGCGCTGCTGGCCGTGATCACCGAGCAGCTGGACCGGGTCCGCGACGGTGTCGAGCAGGGCTACGAGGACCTGTTCGTGGAGACCGCGGCGCCCTGGGTGCTGCCATACCTCGGCGACCTCGTCGGCTACCGCACCCTGCCCGGCTACGAGCGCGTCCTCACCACGGGCCTGCACGAGGGCGGCCGGGCGGCACTCGCCGAGGCCGTCGCCCCGCGCGCCGACGTGGCCGCGACCGTCGCCAACCGCCGCCGCAAGGGCACCCTCCACCTCCTGGAGGAACTCTCCGAGCAGATCACCGGCTGGCCCGCCCGCGCCGTCGAGCTGTCCCGCCTGGTCGCCCACAACCAGCCCGTGAAGCTGCACGGCGGCACCGAGCGCGCCGTCCGCGGGCGCCTCGCCGACCTGCGGAACTCCTCCGAACTCGCCCTCGCGGGCGGCCCGTTCACCACATCGGCCCGCACCGTCGACGTCCGCAGCGCCGACTCCCGCTACCGGCAGGGCGGCTGGACCCCGGCCGGCGTGGGCCTGTTCGTGTGGCGGCTCAAGGCGTACTCGCTGACGTCGTCCCCGGCGTACTGCATCGACCGCGCCCGCCACCTCTACACCTTCTCGATCCTCGGCAACGACAGCCCCCTGGTCACCAAGCCCGTCCCGGAGCCGTCGCCCACCCACATCGCCGCGGTCGACAACGTGCCCGCCTTCATCACCCGCCGCATGCTGCACGACCGGCTGGCCGACTACTACGGCCCCGGCAAGAGCTTCGTCGTCCGGCGCGACGGTGAGGACAAGCCCGTACCGCCGCAGGACATCGTCGTGGCCGACCTGTCCGAGTGGCGCTACCGTCCCAAGCGCGGGCAGGTGGCCGTCGACCCGGAGCTGGGCCGGATCGCGTTCGGCGCCCGGTCGGCGCCCCGGCAGGGCGTCTGGGTGGACTACCACTACGCGTTCGGCGCCGACATGGGCGGCGGCGAGTACGAGCGGAACCGGGAGCCGCGGCCCGACGCGGAGACGTACCGGGTCGGCCCCGGACAGCCGTACCGGCAGATCATGGACGCCTACCGGGCCTGGCAGCACGACCGGCGGGCCGACCGGACCGGGCCCGAGGGCATCATCGAGATCACGCACAGCGGCGCCTACCAGGAGCAGCTGGACTTCGACCTCGACCCGGGCGACCGCCTCGAACTGCGGGCCGCCGAGGGCACCCGGCCGGTGATCCGGCTGCTCGACTGGTACAGCAACCGCCCGGACGCCCTCAACATCCGTGCCGTCTCCGAGGACTGCGCCCCGCACGAGCGTCCCCGCCTCGTCATCGACGGGCTCCTCGTCGCCGGCCGCGGCATCAACGTCACCGGCCCGATGGGCGCCGTCGTCGTACGCCACTGCACACTGGTGCCGGGCTGGTCGCTGGAGCCGGAGTGCGAGCCGCACTCGCCCGAGGAACCCAGCGTCGTCCTGGAACGCACCACCGCCTGTCTCCAGGTCGAGCACAGCATCCTCGGCACCATCGAGGTCATCGGCGACGAGGTCACGGAGGAACCCCTCGGCATCCACCTGCGTGACACCATCCTCGACGCCACCGGCGACGACCGCGAGGCCCTGTCCGCCCCGGACTGCCGCCACGCCCACGCCGTACTCCATCTGCACCGGACGACCGTGATCGGCGAAATTCACACGCACGCCGTGGAGATCGTCGAGAACTCCGTCCTCACCGGGAAGCTGCACGTGGCCAGGCGCGGCATCGGCTGCATCCGGTACTCGGCCGTGCCCGCCGGCTCGCGCACCCCACGACGTCACCGCTGCACAGCCGTACGCCCGTTGTTCGCCGCCGTGCGCTACGGGACCCCGTGGTACGGGCAGTTGGCCGACCGCGGCCCCGAGGAGATCCGGCGAGGATCCGACGACGGCGCCGAGATGGGCGCCTTCCACGACCTGTACCGGCCGCAGCGCGAGGACGGTCTGCGCGCGCGGCTGGAGGAGTACACGCCCGCGGGCACGGATGCCGGGATCTTCTTCGTGACATGACCGGGATCTTCTTAGAGACATGAGCAGTGCCGCCGTAC
This sequence comes from Streptomyces sp. NBC_00457, assembly GCF_036014015.1. NCBI lineage: Bacteria > Bacillati > Actinomycetota > Actinomycetes > Kitasatosporales > Streptomycetaceae > Streptomyces > Streptomyces sp. NBC_00457. Next base: position 8,522,397 of record NZ_CP107905.1, read on the forward strand.
GCCCGACCCGCATTTTCCTGAACCAGGGGGACCCCCTTCATGCACGCTGACCTCTCCCGCTCCACGTTCCGCCCGGAGCGGCACTACTCCGCGGTCATCGCCCAGCAGGGCCGCGTCCAGCTCGACGCCGACGCCAACGAGCAGACCGCGATCGAGCTCCACCGGGCGCGCACTCTCGCCGCCGACCTGATCGGACAGCACGGCGGTCCGCGCGACGCCGCCGGCTTCCGGATCGAGTACATCGGCGGCAAGCACGACATCGACACCCTGCACATCCACGGCGGCCGCTACTACGTCGACGGCATCCTGCTCGACGCGAACCGCCCGGCGCCCGGCACGCCCGTCCCCGACGAGGACGCCGACGAGCAGGAGACCGCGCAGCCGCCCGCGTACTGGACGTACTGGGACCAGCCCGACGGCTTCCGTGACCGGGAGAAGCCCGGCGACCGGCTGCCCTCGCCCACCCAGTCGCCGTTCCTCGTCTATCTGAAGGTGTGGGAGCGCGCGGTCAGCGCCGCCGAGGACCCGGCGCTGCGCGAGGTCGCGCTCGGCACGGCGCTGCCCGACACCGCCGCCCGCGTGAAGGTCGTCTGGCAGGTGCTGCCGCTCTCGCTCGCCGCGCTGGAGATCGAGGACGTGAACCCGCCGAAGGAGGACGTCCGGTCCGCCTTCACCCAGTGGGCGCACAAGCAGTCCACCCCCACCGCCCGGCTCGCCGCCCGCAGCGAACGGCCCGACCACGCGGACGAGGACCCGTGCCTGGTCAAGCCCGACGCCCGCTACCGCGGCCCGGAGAACCAGCTGTACCGGGTCGAGATCCACGAGGGCGGCGAGGCCAAGGACGCCACCTTCAAGTGGTCCCGCGAGAACGGCTCCGTGGTCTTCCCGGTCGACGAACTCGACGGCACCTGGGTGCAGTTGGCGACCCTCGGCCACGACGAGAAACTGGACCTCGACGTCGGCGACCACGTCGAGCTCACCGACACCGCGTACGCCTCCCGCCTCGAACCCCTGCCGCTGCTGCGGGTCGAGGAACTGGACCTGCCGGGCCGCCGGGTGCGGCTGTCCGCCGAGCCGGAGGGCCAGGTCGGGCGGCTGCCCCACCTCAATCCGTTCCTGCGCCGCTGGGACCACCAAGGGGGCCCGAAGCGCAAGGGCCGTACGGCAGCCCTGAAGGGCGGCGCGGTGCGGATCGAGGAGGGGGAGTGGCTGCCCCTGGAGGACGGGGTCGAGGTCTACTTCGCCAAGGGCGCCACGTACCGGACCGGTGACCACTGGCTGATCCCCGCCCGCACCGCCACCGGCAGCGTCGAGTGGCCCGCCGACCCGGCCCGCCGCCCCCTCCTCAAGGCCCCGGCCGGCATCGTCCGCTCCTACGCCCCGCTCGCGCTGGTGAAGGGCGAGGGCGGCACCGTGGACCTGCGGCTCGCGTTCACCGCGCTGGCCAGCAGCATCCCGCCGGCGGACGAGGCGGCCCTGGCGGCCGAGGCCCAGGCCCGCCGGGAGGAACAGACGGCGGAGGACCCCTCGGGCGGCCGGTCGCAGACCACGGCGGACGCCGAGCGCGCGGCGGAAGGAGACGAGTGATGGCCAAGCCACTGAGCGCGTCCAAGATGGTGGAGATCCTGCGCGCGGAGGGCCTGACGGTCCACGAGGTCCGCAACTGGCGCCACCACAACCGCAACGGCAAGGGTCCCTGGGGTCCGGTCAACGGCGTGATGATCCACCACACCGTCACCTCCGGCACCAACGCCTCCGTCGACATCTGCTACGACGGCTACTCCAGCCTGCCCGGCCCGCTCTGCCACGGCGTCATCGACAAGAAGGGCCACATCCACCTCGTCGGCAACGGCCGCGCCAACCACGCGGGCCTCGGCGACAACGACGTCCTCCGTGCCGTGATCAACGAGACGAAACTGCCCCCCGACAACGAGGCCGACACCGACGGCAACCGCCACTTCTACGGCTTCGAGTGCATCAACCTCGGCAACGGCAAGGACCCCTGGCCCGAGGTCCAGAAGGAAGCCATCGAGAAGGTCTCCGCCGCGATCTGCCGCCACCACGGCTGGACCGAGCGCTCCGTCATCGGCCACAAGGAGTGGCAGCCCGGCAAGGTGGACCCACGCGGCTTCACCATGGACGGCATGCGCAAGCGCATCGCCCAGCGCCTGGCCGGCAAGGGCGGCGACACCGGCGGCAAGGAACCCGACCCCAAGCCGGCCCCGCCCAAGCCGACCTACGAGCCCTTCCCCGGCAGCGGCTTCTTCCACGTCGGCCAGAAGTCCCCCATCATCACCGCGATGGGCCGCCGCCTGGTCGCCGAGGGCTGCGGCCGCTACGAAGAGGGCCCCAGCCCCGAATGGACCGAGGCCGACCGCCGCTCCTACCAGGCCTGGCAGCACAAACTCCGCTTCAAGGGCAAGGACGCGGACGGCATACCGGGAAAGGTCAGCTGGGACAAGCTAAAGGTCCCCCACAGCTAGGGGACTTGTAGACACGCGTGCAGACCGCGCCCCGAAAGGGGCGCGGGGAACTGCGCGACAAGCCACAGTCAACCCGCACCCGCAAGACAACCGTGCGGCCCGAGCTCTCAGGCGCTACCCGGCGGAAAACTGGGCCGCACAGGCACCCGCACATCCTGCTCGGGCAACGGCGGCAGCGCCCCCTTCTGCAGCCACGCCGCGAACAGACCGTCCAGCGGCTCCGACGTGAACCGCCCCGCGTGCGCGGTGAACACCCCCGTGCTGACCGCACCGTTACGGTGCAGCCCCGCCCACGCGCGCAGCATCCGGAAGAAGTCCGCGTCACCCATCGCGCAGCGCAACGCGTGCACGGTGAGCCCGCCCCGCTGATACAGCCGGTCGTCGAACATCAACTTCCGCCCGGGATCGGCCAGCTTCAGATCCTGCGGCAACGAGGACAGCGACCGGTGAGCCGCGGCGGCAAGCTGCTGCGCCGTGGGCCCGCCCGACCGCTCCGACCACAACCACTCGGCATATTTGGCGAACCCCTCGTTCAGCCAGATGTGCCGCCAGTCCGCGATGGTCACGCTGTTCCCGAACCACTGATGCGCCAGCTCATGCGCGACCAGCCGCTCCCAACCCCGCGCCCCGTCCACATGGTTCGCGCCGAACAGCGACAACCCCTGCGCCTCGACGGGCACATCGAGCTCCTCCTCCGTGACCACGACCGCGTACTCGTCGAACGGATAGGGCCCGAACAGCTCCTGGAACAGCTCCATCATCGCGGGCTGCCGTGCGAAGTCCCGCGAGAACTCCGGCAGCAGATGCGCCGGAATGTGCCCGTGCTGCGGCACACCGCCCGGCCCCGGGTCGCCGAGCAGCACGGTCTGGTACTTGCCGATCGACAGTCCGACGAGATAGCTCGACGTGGGCGCCGCCTGCTCGTACACCCACGTTGTCGTCGACGCCTTGGTGGTCCGGGTCAGCAGCCGCCCGCCCGCGACCACCTGGTACGCCGACGGCGTCGTGATGGAGATCTGGTACGACGCCTTGTCCGCGGGCCGGTCGTTGCACGGATACCAGGACGGCGCCCCGATCGGCTGGCTCGCCACCAGCGCCCCGTCCTCCAGCTCCTCCCAGCCGAGCCCGCCCCAGGGACTGTTCACCGGCTTGGGGTTCCCCGACCAGTGCACCTCCACCGTGAACGCGGCCCCCGCACGGATCGGCTTGGCGGGCCGGATCCGCAGCCGGCCACCGCGATGCGTGTAGTGCGGCTGCCGTCCGTCCACCCGGACCCGGCCGACCTTGAAGTCGGCCAGGTTCAGCTGAAACTCGCCGACCGGCGAGCGGCCCGCAATGGCGTTGATCCGGGCCGTGCCGGCCAGCCGGTTCGGCCCCGGGCGGTAGTCCAGCGCGAGTTCGTACCGATGCACCCGGTAACGGGGATCACCGTTGTCGGGGAAGTACGGGTCCGCACCCACGGACTGCTGAACTGCCACTGCTGCGTCTGCTCCTCGCGCTGCGCTCGTACGACGTCCTGCATCCCCCGACGTCGTCACAGTCGCGGTCACCGACGCCATGCTTCGATCGGGTTGCCCAGCCAGCGAGTGTCGTCGGGAACGGATTCCCCCGCCATCACCAGTGACGCGGGACCCAGTGTGGTGCGGGCCCCGACCGCGCTGCCCGGCAGGACGATTCCGCCAGGACCCAGCGTCGCGCCCTCACGGAGGACAACAGTATCCGTCCGCAAGATCCGGTCGTGGAAGAGGTGCGTCTGCAGCACACAGCCCCGGTTCACGGTCGTCGCGTTCCCCAGCGTCACCAGATCCGTCTCCGGCAGCCAGTAGCTCTCGACCCACACGCCCTTGCCGATCCGCGCGCCCAGCCCCCGCAGCCACGCCGTCAGCACCGGCGTACCCGGCACCGACCCGGCCAGCCACGGTACGGCGACCACCTCGACGAAGGTGTCCGCCAGCTCGTTGCGCCACACGAAGGAGCTCCACAGCGGGTGCTCCCCGCTGCGGTGCCGCCCGACCAGCGCCCACTTGGCGACGATCGACAGCAGGCCCGCGAGCCCGCCCGCCCCGAGCAGCACGACACCGCCCAGCAGCCAGGCCCAGCCGCCCAGCGCGCTCAATGCCGCCACCGTCAGTACGGCCAGCGCGGCCGAGCAGAACACCGGCACGATCCGGCACAGCTCCACAAGACCGCGCGCCCACAGCAGCCGCGCCGGCGGGTCGTACGTCCGGCTCTGGTCGCCGTCGCTCGCGCTGCGCGGCAGCCTTACCGGCGGCAGCCCCAGATACGACGTGCCCTTCTTCGCCTTCTTCGGCGTCGCCGACAGCACCCCGACCAGGCCGCCGTCCGGCACGCTCCGCCCCGGCGCGGTCATCCCCGAGTTGCCCAGGAAGGCCCGCCGCCCGATCTCCGCGCGCCCGACCTTCATCCAGCCACCGCCGAGCTCGTACGGCGCGGTCAGCGTGTCGTCGGCCAGGAAGGCCCCCTCACCGACGGTCGTCAGGCTGGGCAGCGCCAGCACGGTCGACACCTCGGCGCCCTTGCCGATCCGCATGCCCAGCAGCCGCAGCCACACCGGCGTGACCAGCCCGGCGTACAGCGGGAACAGGGTCTCCCGGGAGAGGTCCATCAGCTGCGTGATCGTCCACGCCTGCCAGCCGGTCCGGCTGTGCGTCGGATACGTGCCCGCACGCAGGCCCAGGCTCAGCAGCCGTACGGCGATCAGGATCAGCAGGGCGTACGCCAGCCCGAAGGCGAGCGTCGCCGGGACCAGCGCGATCGCGGCGCCCCGCAGGGCCTCACCGAGACCGGCGCCCGGCGCCACGAAGACGCCCGCGACCAGCAGGGCGGCGACCAGCGAGAGGACGGGCAGCAGTGTCAGGGCGATGCCCGTCATGCCGTACATCGCGCGCCAGAACGTGCCGCGCCGCGGCCGGTCCTTGGGCCAGTTCCGCTTCGCCCTGCCGAGCTTGACCGCGGGCGCGCCCGCCCAGCGCTGACCGGTCGGAATCTGCCCCGCGACCGCCGAACCCGGCGCCACCTCGGACCGCTTGCCCACACGGGCACCCGGGAACAGCATGCTGCGCGTGCCGACCACGGCGTGCGCACCCACCTTCACCGGCCCGATCTCCAGCCGGTCACCGTCCAGCCAGTACCCGGACAGATCGACCTCGGACTCGACGGCGGCGCCCCGGCCCAGCTTGAGCATGCCGGTGATCGGCGGCAGCGAGTGCAGATCGACGTCCTGCCCGATCCTGGCGCCCAGCGCACGGCCGTACCGCTCCAGCCACGACCCGGTCAGCGAGGTCGCGCCACTGAACTCCGCGAGCCGCTCGGCGGCCCACAGCCGCAGATGCACGCTCCCGCCGCGCGGATACCGCCCGGCCGTCACGCCCCGCAGCAGCAGCCGCGCCCCGCCCGCGGCGATCGCGAGCCGTCCCGGCGGGCTGAAGAGCAGCAGCGCCCCGGACGCGACCAGCCACCAAGGGGCGGTCGGCAGCCAGGAGTACGCGGTCAGTACGTTCCCCAGCGCGGCCAGGGGCACCATCCAGCGCAGCCCCAGCAGCGTGAACAGGGGGAGCAGGACCAACAGCTGGATCACCTGGGCGCGCTTCGGCACCGGAGCGATCGTCCGCCGGGCGGTGTCGTCCTGGTTGGACTCCTCCAGGTGCCGGGCCAGCTTGCGCAGCGTCGGCTGCTGGTAGATGTCGAGGACGGCCGCGCTCGGGTAGCGGGTGCGCAGCCGCGTCGTCAGCTGGGCGGCGGCCAGGCTGCTGCCGCCGATCGCGAAGAAGTCGTCGGTGGCGCTGCCCACCGGGATGCCGAGGACTTCCGTCCACTGCTCGGCGAGCCAGGCCTCGGTGCCGTAGAGCTGCTCGGCCTTGCCGCCCGTCTCCATGCCCTCCAGGGGCCAGGGCAGCGCGTTGCGGTCGACCTTGCCGCTCGTCCGCGTCGGCAGGTCCTCGACCGGCGCGAGCAGCGGCACCAGGGCCGCGGGCAGCTCGGCCCGCAGCTTGTCGACGGCGGCCGCGTGGTCCCAGCCGTCCTGCGTGACGACATACCCGACGAGCAGCTGATTGCCGCTGCGGGCGGTGCGTACGGCCGCCGCGGCACCGGCGACACCGGGCAGCGCCTGCAACGCGGCGTCCACCTCGCCCAGCTCGATCCGCCGCCCGCCGAGCTTGATCTGCTCGTCGGCCCGCCCGAGGAAGACCAGCCCCTCGGGCTCCGCCTTGACCAGGTCACCACTGCGGTACGCCCGCTCCCAGCCCAGCGAGTCCAGCGGCGCGTACTTCTCCGCGTCCTTCTCGGCGTCCAGGTACCGGGCGAGCCCGACCCCGCCGATCACCAGCTGGCCGCTCTCGCCCATCCGCACGGGCTGCCCGGCCTCGTCGACGACGGCCAGCTCCCAGCCGTTCAGCGGCAGCCCGATCCGGATCGGCTCCTCGCCGCTCATCAGCGACGCACACGCCACGACGGTCGCCTCGGTGGGCCCGTAGGTGTTCCACACCTCGCGCCCCTCGGTCACCAGCCGCTGCACCAGCTCGGGCGGACAGGCCTCCCCGCCGAAGATCAGCAGTCGTACGTCGTTGAGGGTCTCCGGCTCCCACAGCGCGGCCAGCGTCGGCACCGTCGACACGACGCTGATGTCCTGCTCCACCAGCCAGGGACCGAGATCGGCACCGCTGCGGACCTGCGAGCGGGGGACGGGCACCAGACAGGCGCCGTAGCGCCACGCGAGCCACATCTCCTCGCAGGACGCGTCGAAAGCCACCGACAGGCCCGCCATGACCCTGTCACCTGGACCGATGGGGTCGTCGGTGAGGAACAGCGCGGCCTCGGCGTCCACGAACGCGGCGGCGTTCTCGTGGGTGACGGCCACACCCTTGGGCTTCCCGGTCGACCCGGAGGTGAAGATGATCCAGGCGTCGTGCTCGACACCGGGCCGGTCGGCGGGAACGTCCGCCCTGCTGTGGGCGGTGATGACATGGTCGGCACCGATGACGGCCCGCACGTCCGCCTCGCCGAACACCAACTCGGCCCGCTCGTCCGGGTCCTCGGCGTCCACCGGAACGTATGCGGCGCCGGCGGCGAGTACGGCGAGGATCGCGACGTACAGATCATTGGTCCCGGACGGCACCCGCACGCCCACCCGGTCACCGAGTCCCACACCGGCGTCGGCGAGCCCGCGCCGCAGCGCCGCGACCTCGACGGCCAGCGCACGGTAGGTCAGGCTCCGTGTGCCGTCGTCCAGGGCGAGCTCGTCCGGGTAGGACCGGACGGACGCCTCGAAGATGTCGACAAGCGTCCGGGGAGAGGCGGCGGCCCCGCCCGAGAAACGTGCGGTACTACCGAATCGCTCGCGGATCTCTTCATCGAGCAGGCCGAGAGCACTGCTCTCGTGTATGGCTGCCATCGGGTCCTCGCGTCTCGATCCCGGAAGCCTCCGGGGCGCTGGTGGGCCCGCAGGTTTGCCTGGGGTTGTCCGGCTCCAGCTCCGACAAGCCGGAAATTTTAGTCCGACGTTAGTCTCCGCGTTACCTTGCGGCCACATGAGTGAGCTGTCCGGGGTGCCGGGGGAGGGGTGGCCGGGTGCTGTGACCTCGGTGTCTGCCCACCCGACGAGAGATGGCGCACACTTGATCGCGGAGCGTGTCCGGCAGCGGTGGCGGACAGCAGAAAACCCCACATGGAGTGGGGTTTTCAGAGTGTGTCCGAGGGGGGACTTGAACCCCCACGCCCGATAAAGGGCACTAGCACCTCAAGCTAGCGCGTCTGCCATTCCGCCACCCGGACAAGGTGAGTGTCGTGCGGGGTTCCCCCCGCGGCGACGAAGGAAACATTACCAGGCTCCGGAGGGTGGCCGATCACCCCCTGTCGCCGCGTGAACGGCGTGTGACGGGGCGGGCGGGGTCTTGGGGCGGACCGGCGGGGGAGGGAGGATGTGGGGGGACCACCAGCAGTGACAGTGGGAGGAAGCAGCGTGAGCGGGACGGACACGGCCAGCAGCGTCACCGGCGAGGACGAGGTCGTGGACCTCTGCCGCGAGCTCATCCAGATCGACACCAGCAACTACGGCGACCACTCGGGTCCCGGCGAGCGCAAGGCGGCCGAGTACGTCGCCGAGAAGCTCGCCGAGGTGGGGCTCGAACCGCAGATCTTCGAGTCCCACCCGGGACGCGCGTCCACGGTGGCCCGGATCGAGGGCGAGGACCCCTCCCGGCCCGCGCTGCTGATCCACGGGCACACCGACGTCGTACCGGCGAACGCCCAGGACTGGACCCACCACCCCTTCTCCGGCGAGATCGCGGACGGATGCGTGTGGGGCCGCGGGGCCGTCGACATGAAGGACATGGACGCGATGACCCTCGCGGTCGTCCGCGACCGGCTGCGCAGCGGACGCAAGCCCCCGCGCGACATCGTCCTCGCCTTCCTCGCGGACGAGGAGGCGGGCGGGACGTACGGCGCCAAGCACCTGGTCAAGAAGCACCCGGACCTCTTCGAGGGCGTCACCGAGGCGATCGGCGAGGTCGGCGGGTTCTCCTTCACCGTCAACGAGAAGCTGCGGCTGTATCTCGTGGAGACCGCCCAGAAGGGCATGCACTGGATGCGGCTCACCGTGGACGGCACGGCCGGTCACGGCTCGATGACGAACAACGACAACGCCATCACCGAACTGTGCGAGGCCGTCGGGCGGCTCGGGCGGCACACGTGGCCGGTACGGGTCACGAAGACCGTACGGTCCTTCCTCGACGAGCTGTCCGACGCGCTCGGCACCGAGCTCGACCCCGAGGACATGGACGAGACGCTGGCCAAGCTCGGCGGCATCGCCAAGATGGTCGGCGCGACGCTGCGGAACTCGGCGGCGCCCACCATGCTCGGCGCCGGCTACAAGGTCAACGTCATCCCCGGCCAGGCGACCGCGCACGTCGACGGACGCTTCCTGCCCGGATACGAGGAGGAGTTCCTCGCCGACCTCGACCGGATCCTCGGCCCGCGGGTGCAGCGGGAGGACGTGCACGGCGACAAGGCGCTGGAGACCGACTTCGACGGCAAGCTCGTCGACGCCATGCAGAGCGCCCTCGGCGCCGAAGACCCGATCGCCCGGGCCGTCCCCTACATGCTCTCCGGCGGCACCGACGCCAAGTCCTTCGACGACCTCGGCGTCCGCTGCTTCGGCTTCGCGCCGCTGAAGCTGCCCCCGGAGCTGGACTTCGCGGGCATGTTCCACGGTGTCGACGAGCGGGTGCCGGTGGAGGGGCTGAAGTTCGGGGTGCGGGTGCTCGACCGGTTCATCGACGCGTCATGACGTGTTGACGCCGGTATTCGCCCGCCCGTACGGAGATCGCCCAGGAAGGGTGAAGGCGACCATAAGCTCGTAGCCCTATTAGTTCCTCCTCGTTACTGCTGATGTGATCCGCGACTTTGGATCGCATTGCCAACAAGGAGGAATAATGATCAAGAAGGTCGTCGCCGCTGCTGCCGCCACTGGTGGTCTGGTTCTCGCGGGTGCGGGCCTTGCCGTTGCCGACTCGGGTGCTCAGGGTGCCGCCGTGCACTCCCCCGGCATCCTCTCGGGCAACGTCGTTCAGGCCCCGGTTCACGTCCCGGTGAACGTCTGCGGCAACACGGTCTCCGTGATCGGGCTGCTGAACCCCGCCTTCGGCAACACCTGCGTCAACAAGTGACGCTGCCTCTCTGAGGTTCTCGTCCACACCGCCGGTCCCGGAGCGCGCATGCCAGGCGCTCCGGGGCCGGCCGGTCTTTCCGCGTCGGTAACGCAGGGACAAGGCAGGTAAGCAGCAATGAGACAGGTCACCCGCAAAGGCCTGATGACCGTGGCGGCCGCGACCGGCGTGATCGCCGCCGCCGGCGGCCACGCACACGCCGACTCGGGCGCGAACGGCTCGAGTTCGCACTCGCCCGGCGTGCTGTCGGGCAACACGGTGCAGGCGCCGGTGGACGTGCCGGTGAACGTCTGCGGCAACACGGTCAACGTCGTCGGGCTCCTCAACCCGGCGATGGGCAACAAGTGCGTCAACCAGGGCGGGAACAGCGGCCACGGCGGCTCCGGCGGCGGGTCGCAGGCCGACGGCCACGCCAAGGACTCCCCGGGCATCGGCTCGGGCAACCACGTCCAGGCGCCGGTCCACGTCCCGGTGAACGTCTGCGGCAACAGCGTCGACATCATCGGCGTCGGCAACGGCACCAAGGGCAACGACTGCGCGAACAACGGCGGTTCCGGCGGCGGGCAGCCGAGCACACCTCCCGGCGGGGGCGACCACGAGACGCCGCCGCCCGGGAATCCGGACGAGCCGGGCGACCCCGAGCAGCCCGGCGACCCCGGACAGCCGGGCGATCCCGGGCAGCCCGGCAACCCCGTGGAGCCCGGTACACCGCCGAGCGTGGACGACGAGACCCCGGACGGCGGCAACGGCTCCGCGCGGGGCAACCAGCCCGGCGCCCAGTCGATCCCCCAGCCGCAGGGCAGCGCCCAGCTCGCCCACACCGGCGGTGACCTTCCCCTCGGCCTCGTCCTGCCGGTCGGCGCGGGAGCACTGCTGGCGGGCACGGTCCTCTACCGCAGGGCACGCGCCTCGGCGTAGCGGCACCGCACAGAAACGGAGCGGGCCCCGCCGTGGCGGGGCCCGCTCCGTTCTTCTCCTGCCTCAGCTCACCACGTGGCGCGCACCTGGCGGATGATCCGTCGGCGCAGCCGCACCCTGCGGCTCCCGTCCCGCAGCAGACTCAGGCGGTCCAACTCCCAGTGTCCGTACTCGGCATGGTCCGTCAGCAGGCGTGTGGCGTCCTTGCGAGAGACCCCGCGCGGCACGTACACGTCGACAAATTCGTATTCCGGCATCGCATCTATTGTGCGGGCAGAGCCCCGGTACGGATAGCGTCTGCTCTATGTCTGATGCTGAGCAGCCCACCGCTGCCGAGGTACGCGCCGCCGCCGAGGCGGTCAAGACCGCGCTCGACCGCCACCTGGCCGCGGTCGAACGCCGGTCGGGGGAGGACGACCCGACCGTCTACGAGGCGTTCAACCAGCTCGCCGCGGCCGCCGAGGCGTACGACGAACTGCTCTACGACCGCTACGACGAGGTCACCCCCTTCGAGATCCCCGGTACCGAAGACGCGCTGCCGCCGTACGCGGGGCCCGAGGAGCCGAACGCGCTGAGCGTGCTGATCCGCCGCGACTACGCCGTGGTGGAACCGCAGCGGCTGCTGGCTCAGGCCCAGCGGGTCGAGGCAGCGGACGACGAGAGCAGGGACGGCCCGGGGGCATCCGGCACCGTGCACGGGGCGCTGGGACTCCTGTTCGGCGAGTTCGAACCGGACGAGATCGCCTCACGGCACAAGGAGTTCGGCCTGGAGGAGGGCGACTCCACGCTCTGGGTGACCGCGGCGGACGACCCCGCCGAACCCGGCGAGTGGCTGGAGGCACCGTTCGAGGCGATCGACCCGCAGCAGGTGGTCTGCCGGTTCGACGTCAGTGCCGTCTTCGACGACGAGATCGAGGACGACGTGGACGACGACCTCGAGGACGAACTCGACCCGGACGTGGTCGAGGACGAAGAAGAGGCCGAGGACGAGGTCGAGGAAGAGGAACTGGAGCGGCTGGACGCGGACCGCTGACGGGCTGAACACCGTCCGGTACGACGGCGGTGGTCACGGAGGTTACGCCCTCCGCGGCCACCGCCGTCGTCCGTGCCGGGCGTCCCCTCGTCAGCCCGCCGCCGGGATCTGCGGGGCCAGCAGAACGGGCAGGCGGGTCGTCCTGGGCTTGGGCGGGACCTCGGCCACCGCGCGCGGGAGCGCCTGCTCGACGCCGTGGACCACCGACAGATGGCGCTCCGCCCGGCCGAAGGCGGTGTAGACCCAGGGCCGGCTGAGGGCCTGCGCGGCGTCGCCGGGCAGCACCACGACCACCGCGGGCCACCGGGCACCCACCGCCTGGTGCGCGGTCAGCGCCCACCCGTGCCGCACGGACTGCTCCACCTGCTCCTTCGGTACGACGACCGGGGCGCCCGCACACGACAGGTGCAGCCCGTCGGTGTCGGCCTTCACCACCTGGCCCGGCAGAGTACGGCCCGGCGCGGGGGAGTAGGCGATCCGGTCGCCGGGGTCGAAGCCGCCGAACCGGCCGGGGCCGGGGTTCAGCCGCTCCTTCAGTGCCGTGTTCAGCGCGCGCGTACCGGCCGCGCCGCCGTGGCCGGGCGTGATGACGACGGTCTGCTCGGCCGGCACGCCGATCGCCCGCGGCACCGAGTCCGCGACGAGCTGCACGGTCCGGTGCACGGCCTCACCCGCGTCCCGCACCGGCACGATCACCAGCTCCTTGCCGGGGGAGTCCACCTGGTTCAGCTCCCCGATGCCGATCCCGGAGACCAGCTCGCCCAGCGGACCGGGGTCGGGCTGCCGGGAGGCGATCTGCGGGCAGGCACGCGCCGCCAGCAGATCCGCGAACACGCGTCCCGGACCCGCCGACCACAGCACCCCGGGATCCCCGGCCAGCAGCAGCCGCGCCCCGTCCGGCAGCGACTCCGAGAGCAGCGCCGCCGTCTCCACGTCCAGCTGCGGAGCGTCCAGCACCACGAGGAGGTCGAGGTCCAGAGCGCCGTCCGTGTCCCGGCCGGGGCCCTCGGCACCGGAGAGGAGGCCGGACACGGTGGTGACCCGGGAGCCGTCCGGCTCGCTCAGCAGCGCCGCGAACCGCGTACGGCCCAGCGGGCTGTGGGTGGCGGCCCAGGCGCGGAGGCCGAGTTCGGAGGCCGTGCGCAGCAGCGCCGCCGGTTCGGTCAGGGATGCCTCGCCGCCCGTGTGCAGCACGAGACCGTGGGACGCGACCGCGCGGATCAACTCGCCCGCGGAGCCCGCCGCCGACGCGGCCCGCTCCCAGGCGTCGGCAGAACCGTCCTGCTTGGGCACCGAGTTGATCAGCCGGGCCAGTCCGTCGGCGAGGCTCTCCTCGGCGAGGGCGTACCGCTCCAGGCCGACGAGGACCCGGACCGGCCGCTCCTCGTCGTCCTCGTCGGTCGCGTCGCTGCCCTTGTCGTCCAACGCGTCCTGGAAGGCCAGGGCCTCGCCCTCCGCGAGGGTGTTCTGTACGGCGGTGTCCGCGTCCGGCACGCCCCGCTGGGTCAGTGCGGCGGTGAGCGCCGGCAGCTCCAGGGCGGTGTGCCCCGCCAGGGCGGCCTGCTCCAGGAGCCAGACGGTGAGCGCACGGCCGCGCCGCTCGCCGTCGGGGCCGGACTCGGCCCCGAGCAGCGCCCGCGCGAACCCGTCGGCCTGCTCGGGGCGCACCCCGGTGACCCGCAGCAACTGCCAGGGGTCCGCCCGCAGCACGTCGCCCGCGCCCTCGCCGAGGGCCGCGGCGACCTGCGGGGCGAGCGTCTTCGGGGCGCCGCCGTCGGCCAGCACACCGCGCACGGCGTCGACGGCCTCGGCCGCGGGGGCCGTGGCCGCGCCGGCCGCCTGGACCGCCTCGCTCTGCGGGCGGCGCACGGGCTCGGGGGCGGGGCGTCGGGGCGTCGGCTCCGGCTCGCTGAACACGGTGGCCGCGGGCTTCTCCCCGCTCTCCACAGCACGCACAGCCGCGAGCAGATCGGCAGCCGTCCCACTGAGCTTCGCCCCAGCCGTAATGGGCGCCGCCTTCTCAGCCTTCCGACGCTCGATCCGCTCCCGCTCAATCCGCTGCGCGGCAAGCTCAGCCTCAGCCTCGGACAACTTGGCAGCGACAGCGGCTTCATCACCCTGACCTTGGACCTCGCCCGCATCGACTGCGCCCCGGCTCTGCGCCTCGCCGGTGTCGGCCGCGTCCAGGCTCTCGGTCTCGCCGGTGTCGGCTGCGTCCAGGCTCTCGGTCTCGCCGGTGTCGGCTGCGTCCTGGCGCTGAGTCCCGCCTGCGTCGCCTGCGCCCAGGTCGCCGTCCGCGCCGGCCTCGGCCGACCCGCCCTCCGTCGTCCCCGTCTCCCGGGTGGTGCCCTCCCGCGCGGCGTCCGGGGTCCCCCGGTCGGCGTGCGCGGCTTCATCCGTGGGCTCGGGGTCCGTGCTCACAGCATGCTCCAGTCGTGATCGGGATAGCGGTGCACGGGCGCTGACACATCGTCGAGCGCCCGGCAGATCTCGTCAGGAAGACTAAGGGCCTCCACTGACAATGCCGCCGTGAGCTGCTGCGCGTTGCGCGCGCCGACGATGGGCGCGGACACCCCGGGCCGGTCGCGGACCCAGGCGAGGGCCACTTGGAGCGGGGTCACCGCGAGCCCGTCCGCCGCCGTAGCCACGGCGTCCACGATCCGGCTCGCGGTGTCGTCGAGGTACGGCGCGACGAACGGCGCCAGATGCTCGGAGGCGCCCCGCGAGTCGGCCGGCGTCGCGTTGCGGTACTTGCCGGTCAGGACCCCGCGGCCGAGCGGGGAGGAGGGCAACAGGCCGATGCCGAGGTCGAGGGCGGCGGGCAGCACCTCGCGTTCGACGCCGCGCTGGAGGAGCGAGTACTCCAGCTGCGTGCCCGCCAGCCGGGTCCGTACCCCCGGCGCCGTCAGCTGCCACGTGGCCGCCTTGGCGAGCTGCCAGCCGCAGAAGTTTGAGACGGCCGCATAGCGCGCCCGGCCGCTGCTGACCGCCATGTCGAGGGCCTGCAGGGTCTCTTCCAGCGGCGTGAACGGGTCGTAGGCGTGGATGTGCCACAGGTCGACGTACTCCGTGCCGAGCCGGGCCAGCGAGGCGTCCAGCGCGGCGAGCAGATGGCCGCGAGAGCCGTCGACGCGGACGTCCGGGTCGGGCACGCTGCCCGCCTTCGTGGAGATGACCAGATCCCGGCGCGGGACCAGGCCTTCTATGAGGCGTCCGAGCAGATACTCGGCCTCCCCGTCGCCGTACACGTCGGCCGTGTCGATGAGCGTCCCGCCCGCCTCCCAGAACGTCTTCAAGAGGTCCGCGGCGTCGTGCTCGTCGGTGTCCCTGCCCCAGGTGAGGGTGCCGAGCCCGATGCGGGACACGCGCAGGCCGGTGCGGCCGAGATGCCTCTGCTCCATGGACGCCGAGATTACTGGCCACGACCTGTCATGTGGGGGCCTGTGGATGACCAGTTTCCCCACCCCCGCGCTAAGGTCTCCGGACAAGGGACGTTACTGATCGGTAAGGGGAATCCGCCATGCAGCTCGGGATCAACCTCGGCTACTGGGGCGCCGGAATGGACGCGGACAATCTCGCGGTCGCGAAGGAGGCCGACCGGCTCGGGTATGCCGTCTGCTGGGCCGCCGAGGCGTACGGCTCGGACGCGGCCACCGTGCTGACCTGGGTCGCCGCCCAGACCGAGCGCATCGACGTGGGCTCGGCCATCTTCCAGATCCCGGCCCGGCAGCCGGCGATGACCGCCATGACCGCCGCCACGCTCGACTCGCTCTCCGGCGGCCGCTTCCGGCTCGGCCTCGGCGTCTCCGGGCCGCAGGTCTCCGAGGGCTGGTACGGCGTCAAGTTCGACAAGCCGCTCTCCCGGACCCGCGAGTACGTGGAGATCGTACGGAAGGCGATGACGCGGGAGCGGCTGTCGTACGACGGCGAGCACTGGACGCTGCCGCTGCCCGGCGGCCCCGGCAAGCCGATCAAGCTGACCGTGCACCCGGAGCGCGAGCACATCCCGCTGTACATCGCCGCGATCGGCCCCAAGAACCTGGAGCAGACCGGTGAGATCGCCGACGGGGCGCTGCTCATCTTCCCCTCCGCCGACCACCTCGAGGACACCGCGATCAAGTATCTGCGGGCCGGTCGGGAGAAGGCCGGGAAGACCATGGACGGCTTCGACGTCTGCCCGACGCTGCCGCTCGCGGTCGGTGCCGACAAGGACGTGACCGCCCTGGCCGACGCCTTCCGCCCGTACACCGCGCTGTACGTCGGCGGCATGGGCAGCGCCAAGCAGAACTTCTACAACCAGCTCGCCCGGCGCATGGGCTACGAGCAGGCCGCCGCCGAGATCCAGGAGAAGTACCTCTCCGGCGACAAGCAGGGCGCGGCGGCCGCCGTACCGCACGAGCTGATCGACCGGACCACGCTGCTCGGCTCCGTCGATCGCATCGCGGACCGGATGAAGGCCTACGCCGCCGCCGGCGTCACCACCCTGTCCCTCAACCCGGCGGGCTTCACGCTGGACGAGCGGCTCGCCTCGCTGCGGGCCGGCACCGAGGCCCTGGAACGGGCCGGGCTGGCGTAAGTGGCGTAACTCGGAGGGAAGTTCTACGGCCGTGGTGGGGGCTCGGGGGTCTTCCCCGCCACGGCCGTCACGCAGCACAACGCGCGCGTGGCCCCGCGGTTACGCCCTCGGCTGAGCCCGGGGTCATCCTTTTGGCGGAGTTGTCCGACACAGCTGTTGCAGCGTCCCTCGCACCGCATTTGACTCGTTCTTTGCGGAATCCTGCAGAGAGGTGCGCACGATGCTTTCGGCCAAGAGTCTGTTCCAGGAGATCCTCGACAACGACGAGTCCTTCCGCCTGTTCTGCTCCATCGCCGCCAGCGGGGAGTCCCAGGGCGGGTGGGAGAACGCCCGTATCGCCGCGCTCGTTCCGGACAGCGAGCGCGCACTCGCCCCCAAGATCACCCGGCACGGCGCGGACGAGGACAAGCACGGGCGGATCTTCAACGCCCTGATGAAGAAGCGCGGCCTCGACCCCGTCCCCGTACCGCCCGAGACCGACTACACCATGCTCCTCGAGCAGAACGGCATCGGCCTCGCGCACGACAAGCTCAAGCGCGACGAGCCGCTCACCGTCCAGGACATCGTCACCTACCTCTCGCACAGCCGGGTCACCGAGCAGCGCGCCTCCGAGGAGATGGAGCTGCTGCGCAAGCACTTCGCCGACCACCCCGACCTCGGCCGGGCGGTGAAGATGATCTCCAACGACGAGGACAACCACCTCGCCTACTGCCACGAGGAACTGCTGCGCTTCGCCCGCGCCGGACACGGCCCGGCCATCCAGCGGACGCTGCGGGAGTGCGCGCTCGCCGAGATCCGGATCTACCGGGACGTCAGCCTCGCCGTCATGTCCCACATGGGCCGCATCCTCGGCTGGCCGAAGCCGAAGGCCGCGCTGCTCGCCGCGGGCATCCACGCGATCTACGCCTACGAGCGGATCGCGGGCTGGCGCCGCATGGTCAGCCTGAAGATGCCGGAACGACGCGACGCACTCGGCGGCCCCGCCACCTCGGCCCCCGAGTTCGCCTGAAGCCTGGGAACAGCGCCTACAGCCAGCCCCGGCTCTTGAACAGCCGGTACAGCAAGACCTCCAGGGCGGCCATGGCCAGGATCAGCGCCGGATACGACCACACCCAGCGCAGCTCCGGCATGTGGTCGAAGTTCATGCCGTAGATGCCCGCGATCATCGTGGGGACCGCGGCCATGGCCGCCCACGCGGAGATCTTCCGCATGTCGTCGTTCTGCCGGACGCTCATCTGGGCCAGATGCGCCGACAGGATGTCCGACACCAGCCGGTCCAGGCCCTCGACGGACTCGTTCACGCGCATCAGGTGGTCGTTGATGTCGCGGAAGAAGGGCTGCGCCTTCTCCGGCACGAAGGGCACGCGCAGACCGAACTGGCCGGTGCCCGCGAGCCGGTCCAGCGGCTGGGCCAGCGGACCGGTGGCCCGGCGGAACTCCAGGATCTGCCGCTTGAAGTTGTAGATGCGGGACGCGGTGTGCCGGGTGCCGCCGCCGGTCGGCGAGAACACCTCCGCCTCCAGCTCCTCCAGGTCGGTGCTCAGCTCGCCCGCCACGTCCACGTAGTGGTCGACGATGGCGTCCGAGATCGCGTACAGCACCCCCGTGGGGCCGTGCCGCAGCATCTCGGGCTCCGCCTCCAGCCGCTTGCGGACCGCCGTGAGCGGAGCCTCCTCGCCGTGCCGCACGGTCACCACGAACGAGTCACCGATGAAGATCATGACCTCGCCGGAGGTGACGTCGTCGCTCTTGGGCTCGTACGCGACCGGCTTGAGGACCATGAACAGCGAGTCGTCGTACACCTCGAGTTTGGGGCGCTGGTGGGCGGTCAGGGCGTCCTCGACAGCCAGCGGGTGCAGCCCGAACTCCTCCGACACCTGGTCGAACTCGCGCTCCGTCGGCTCGTACAGCCCGATCCACACGAACGCGTCCCCGCCCACCCTGCACTGTGCCAGGGCGTCGGAGAGATCCCGCGGCCCCTCCGTGCGCATCCCGTCCTGGTATATGGCGCAGTCGACGATCACGGAGCGTATTCTCCCGCCCTCGGCCCCGAAGCGCACCCGGATGGACGCCTACCCTTGGCCGCATGCCCACGCTGATCCTCGTCCGGCACGGACGATCCACCGCCAATACCGAGGGACTGCTCGCCGGGTGGACGCCCGGGGTCGCCCTCGACGAGCGTGGCGCCGCGCAGGCCGCGGCGCTGCCCGGGCGGCTCGCCGAGCTGCCGATCTCCGAGGTCGTCACCAGCCCGCTGCAGCGCTGCCAGGAGACGATACGGCCGCTGCTGGACGCCCGGCCGGAACTGACCGCGCACACCGACGAGCGGATCGGGGAGTGCCACTACGGCGACTGGTCCGGGCGCAAGCTCGCCGAGCTGATGGACGAGCCCCTGATGGAGGTCGTGCAGACGCATCCGTCGGCGGCGCAATTTCCCGGCGGTGAGTCGATGCGGGCGATGGCGACCCGTGCCGCCGAGGCGGTGCGTGAGTGGAACGCGCGCGTGGAGCGCGACCACGGCGCCGACGCCGTCTATCTCATGTGCTCGCACGGCGACATCGTCAAGTCCCTCGTGGCGGACGCGCTCGGACTCCATCTCGACCTCTTCCAGCGGATCTCCGTAGAACCGTGTTCCATCACCGCGATCCGTTACACCCGCCTCAGGCCGTTTCTCGTTCGCCTCGGTGACACCGGGGATTTCGCCTCCCTTGCGCCGCGCGCGGAACCCCCGTCAGGAGACGCCCGGGTCGGGGGCGATGCGGGCGCACCGTGATCGTCAACCGCAGTAGGGTGAAGCGGTCGAGGCGGCCCTGACGCAAGTTCCGGTGGCCGCAGCGGCCGGTCCCGATGTCGATTCCAATGGAGACAGGACGTGTCCCGTCAGGTGTTCCTCTACGATCCGCCGGACCGCTTCGTGGCCGGCACGGTCGGACTGCCCGGGCGCCGTACGTTCTTCCTCCAGGCCATCGCAGGATCCCGGGTGACCAGCGTGGCTCTGGAGAAGACCCAGGTCGCCGCGCTCGCCGAGCGCATGGACGAACTGCTCGACGAGGTGGTACGACGCAGTGGCGGCAGCGCCGCCGTCCCTGCCGTGGCGCCCACCGAGGTCGCCGACACGGCCCCGCTGGAAGCCCCCATCGAGGAGGAGTTCCGGGTCGGCACCATGGCCCTCGCCTGGGACGGCGACGAACAGCGCATGATCGTCGAGGCGCAGGCCCTCGTGGAGCTGGACGCCGACTCCGAGGAGGACCTCGCCGAGGCCGAGGAGCGGCTGCTCCAGGACGAGGAGAACGGGCCCCCGATGCTGCGGGTCCGGCTCACCGGCGCCCAGGCCCGCGCGTTCGCCAAGCGCGCCCTGGACGTCGTCAACGCCGGGCGGCCGCCGTGCCCGCTGTGCAGCCTCCCGCTCGACCCGGAAGGACACGTATGTCCGCGCCAGAACGGATACCGCCGCGGAGCGTGACCACGGCCCAACTGCTCACCCGGGGTGAGCTCACGGTCCGCGGGCAGATCCGGGACGCCTCGAACGCGGTGCTGTACTGCTCCGTCTCCCACGAGGGCGAAGAGGCGCACTGCGTCTACAAGCCCGTCCGCGGCGAGCGCCCCCTGTGGGACTTCCCCGACGGCAACCTCGCCCGGCGCGAGGTCGCCGCGTACGAGGTCTCCGAGGCCACCGGATGGGGCCTGGTGCCCCCCACCGTGCTGCGTGACGGGCCGTACGGCGAGGGCATGGTCCAGCTGTGGATCGAGGCGCAACCGGAGGAGAGCGAGCTGCTCGCCCTCGTCGACGGTGAGGAGCCGGAGGAAGGCTGGAAGGCGATCGGCTTCGCCGAGGTCGGCGACGGAAAGACGGCCCTGCTGGTGCACGCCGACGACGCACGGCTGCGCCGCCTCGCCGTCCTCGACGCCGTGATCAACAACGCGGACCGCAAGGGCGGCCATCTGCTGCCGGCCGCCGACGGGCGGCTGTACGGCATCGATCACGGCGTGACCTTCAACACCGAGAACAAGCTGCGCACGCTGCTGTGGGGGTGGGCGGGCGAGCCGCTCACGGGTGAGGCCGTCGACGTCCTCAAGGGCCTCAAGGACGCCTTGGGGGACGGCGGAGCCCTGGCGGAGCGTCTGGCCGGGCTGATCACCGGCGCCGAACTCGACGGCACGCGCGCGCGTGTGGACGCGTTGCTCACCTCGGGGGTCCATCCGGCGCCGAGCGGCGAGTGGCCCGCCATTCCGTGGCCGCCGGTGTAGGAGCCGCCGGTGCAGGGGAACAACGGGCACGGCCGACGGCGTTGCGCAAGAGTGCGCCACCGGCCATCCGGCCTGGTCCGGTTCGAATATGGAACTTCCGTCCGGTTAGGCTCATGACATGCATGCCTGGCCCGCTTCCGAGGTCCCCGCCCTGCCTGACAAGGGCCGCGACCTGAGGATCCACGACACAGCGACCGATGGGCTCGTCACCCTCGACCCCGGTCCCGTCGCCCGTATCTACGTCTGCGGCATCACCCCGTACGACGCGACCCACATCGGTCACGCGGCGACCTACAACGCGTTCGACCTTGTGCAGCGCGTGTGGCTCGACACGAAGCGGCAGGTTCACTACGTCCAGAACGTGACCGACGTCGACGATCCACTTCTGGAGCGGGCGGCGCGGGACGACATCGACTGGGTCGCCCTCGCCGAGAAGGAGACCGCCCTCTTCCGCGAGGACATGACCGCCCTGCGGATGCTGCCGCCGCAGCACTACATCGGCGCGGTCGAGGCGATACCCGGCATCGTGCCGCTCGTCGAGCGGCTGCGTGACGCGGGCGCCGCCTACGAACTCGAAGGGGACATCTACTTCTCCGTCGAGTCCGACCCGAACTTCGGGAAGGTGTCCCGTCTCGACGCGGCCGCCATGCGGCTGCTGTCCGCCGAGCGCGGCGGCGACCCCGACCGGCCGGGCAAGAAGAACCCGCTGGACCCGATGCTGTGGATGGCCGCCCGCGAGGGCGAGCCCAGCTGGGACGGCGGTTCGCTGGGCCGCGGACGGCCCGGCTGGCACATCGAGTGTGTCGCCATCGCCCTGGACCACCTCGGCATGGGCTTCGACATCCAGGGCGGCGGCTCCGACCTCGCCTTCCCGCACCACGAGATGGGCGCCTCGCACGCCCAGGTGCTGACCGGCGAGTTCCCCATGGCCAAGGCGTACGTCCACGCCGGCATGGTCGCGCTGCACGGCGAGAAGATGTCGAAGTCCAAGGGCAACCTGGTCTTCGTCTCCACGCTGCGCCGCGAGGGCGTCGACCCGGCCGCGATCAGGCTGGCCCTGCTCGCCCACCACTACCGGGCCGACTGGGAGTGGACCGACCAGGTCCTCCAGGACGCCCTCGCGCGCCTCGACCGCTGGCGTGCCGCCGTCTCCCGCCCCGACGGACCGCCCGCCGAGACGCTGGTCGCGCAGATGCGCGAGGCCCTGGCGAACGACCTGGACGCCCCGGCCGCCCTCGCCGCCGTCGACCGCTGGGCGGCGCTCCAGCAGGAGCGGGGCGGCACGGACGAGGGCGCCCCCGGCGTCGTATCGCGCGCGGTGGACGCTCTGCTGGGCGTGGCCCTGTAAGCACGCGGAAGGGCCGCTTCCTCCTCCAGGGAGGAAGCGGCCCCTTTTCTCACACGCGCGTCAGATCCGCTGGATCCGTACGCTGCGCAGCACGTTCGGCGACTGGGTGTCCCAGATGCCGACGACCTGGTGGCCAAATGCGAAGGCCTGCTGTATCTGCTGGTGGATCTGCGGGTTCGGGTTGTTGAGGACCCGGAACTGGTTGTTGATGCGCAGGAAGATCTGGTGCGGCTGTCCCTGGAGTGGGTGGACGATGTCGATGAAGCCGTTCGCCACACCGGAGGTGAGGGCCTGCGCCTGCACCTGCTGGACGACCTGCTGCACCGCCGACAGCGCGACCTGCTGCAACTGCTGCTGCACCTGCTGCTCGGCCTGCTGAGCCTGCTGGTCCTGCTGCCCCTGCTGGGGACCGAACTGCTGCTGCTGGCCCAGCTGCTGCAGCAACTGCTGGTACGGCTGCTGCTGACCGAGCTGCTGGAGCTGCTCCAGCGTGCCGCTCATGCCCATGCCGTACGGCTGTTGCTGACCGTAGCCCTGTTGCTGGTACGGCGACGTGCTGGGGAACTGCTGGCCTTGCTGTAGTCCCATGTGACTCATCTGCGGGGTGGTGCTCATACGGGTGTCACCTTCCCTTGATGTGATGGGCTGCGTCAGCCGGTGATCACCAGGCCGACGATCTCGTCGTCCGAGAACCACACTCGGACATCGGGCCGTCCCCCCGCGAAGGCGGTGTGCACCGCCTGGCGGATCTCGGGGGACGGGTGGTTCAGGTTGCGCCAGGCGCCGGCCACGAACAGCCGGAGCCGCGGCGGGAGTTCACGGGGGTACGGGAGCAACTCGTCCCAGTACCGTTCGGCCCGGCCCGAGCCGACCGCCTGCGGCAGCAGCTGGGTCACCGCCGCCTTGATGTCGGGCCGGTTGCCGATCCGCTGGGAGGCGGGCCGGCCCGGTGCGTCCTGCTGCGCGGAACCCGTGGCCCGCAGTACCGCACGGGCACGGTCCGGTGCCATCGGG
Source organism: Streptomyces sp. NBC_00457 (assembly GCF_036014015.1). NCBI lineage: Bacteria > Bacillati > Actinomycetota > Actinomycetes > Kitasatosporales > Streptomycetaceae > Streptomyces > Streptomyces sp. NBC_00457. The sequence goes on from NZ_CP107905.1 coordinate 8,545,702, forward strand.
GGCTGGCCGGCCGCCTTGAGCATGCCTTGCAGCGCGGCCAGCGCGCCGACCACCACCGGGGAGGCGGCGGACGTACCGGAGAACGTGTCCGTGTACCAGGCGATCTCCTCTGGTCCGCCCTGCAGATCGCCGGGCCGGTCCCAGAAGCCGCCGGTGGTCGTGACCTCGCGGCCCCAGCCCTGGGCGTCCAGCCGGGCGCCGTAGTTGGAGAACGCGAGCCGTGACCGGTCCGGGCCGTGATCGCGGCCGTGCGTGCCGGGCGGCGGTGCGCCCGCACCGACCAGGACGGCGCCGGAGGACTGGTTGGAGGGGTTGAAGGGGTTGCGCCAGGTCTCCGGGAACTCGTCCGGGCGGCGCTCGTAGACGGCGTCGTCGAGGGATTCGCCGCCGTTGCCGGCGGCCTCCACGACGATGACGCCCTTGGCGGTGGCGTAGCGGATGGCCGCGTAGTCGTCGGGCCACCACTCGAGCGCGATGTAGCCGTTCTGGTCGTCGCGCTCGGCGAAGTCCAGGCGCGGGCCCGGTCGGTGGAGCTCGATCAGCACGATGTCGCCCGGCGCGAGCCGGTCGGCGGCGGCGTGGATCGCCGCCGCGGTGCCGATGCCGTGGACGGACGCGGCCGCGGTCACGGCGTCGGGCACGATGCCGTTGACGCCGTACTCGTTGCGGTCACCGCCGATCACGCCGATCACGGCGGTGCCGTGGTTGCGCCAGGCGACGTCGGTCAGCGGGGTGCCGACGACGACGCCGGCCAGCTTGGCGGCGAGGTCCTCATGGCCCAGCTGCCATGCGCCCTCGACGTCGATCACGGTCACGCCCTGGCCGGTGCCGCCGGGCCGCTGCCAGGCCCAGTGCGCGTCGATGCCCTCGGGCGCCGGACGCAAGTAGCCCTGCCTGCTGCTGAAGTCGGGTGTGACCGGGGCGCCTTCCTTCAGCCGCCGGTTCTCCTCGGCGCTTGGCAGGGAGGCGGGCACGGCGCCGGGTTTCACATACGCCGTGTCGATCCCCGGCAGCGCGGCGATCCGTGAGCGCAGCTCCTGCGCACGGCTCTCGCCGCCGCGTACGCGGTAGAACAGCGCGAGGTCAGGAGTGTCCTCCGCACCTGCGGCGGCCGACTGCTGGAGCCGTTCCTCGCTGCCGAACAGCGGTTCCAGAGCGAGCTGTTCGTCGCTGAGGAACATGTTGAGGGCCGTCACATCGGCGCCCGCGGACGAGCGGACGCCCTCGGTCTGGGCGCGCAGCCGGGCCTCGGGCCGGGCGACGACGATCAGTTCCTGCTCGGCTCCTCGATAGGTGAAGCCCGCTCCGTCGGGCCCCGGCCCGGATGCCCCCGGGCCCTGCGCCGGATGTACCTGGTCGGTCATCGGGTACCGCTCCCTTCGGTCCGTGCGGATGCCAAGTAGCGGATGGTGCCGAGTCGTACGGGTACGGGGGACAACCAAGCACTCCCACGGCGACTCGTCCACCCCCAAGTTCGTCAACTGGGTTTGAAACAAGTTGAATTGGGTACCGTGTGCAATTGGCGTGAAAGAGATGTCCCGTAACAATCCGGCCAGAAGCTGTCTACTGGCTGTCGAGGGACGGGGGAGAGCTGCGGAGCCCCCCGCCATGTGATGGGGTGGACGCGTCAGTTGACCGTTGGACCAGCCAGTCGGCCGGTCCCTCCGCGGAAGGACGCACAGTGGCACCCACGCATCGCTCCTTCGCACATGGCCCCACCCGCCGCAGACTCCTCACGGCCGGTGCCGCGACCGCCGGTGCCGTGCTCGCCGGGGCCACGACGGCCTCGGCCTCCGGGAAGTCCTGGCCGACCGTGATCCCGCTGCCCGACGGCTTCCGCCCGGAGGGCATCACCATCGGCGGCGGGCCCTACGCCTACCTCGGCTCGCTCGGCGACGGCTCGATCTACCGGGCCGACCTGCGCACCGGCAAGGGCGGCATCATCTCGACCGGGCCCGGCACGCCCTCCGTCGGCCTCAAACTCGACGACCGGGGACGGCTGTTCGTCGCCGGACGCGGCCAGGGCGCCCGGGTCGTCGACGCCCGCAGCGGCGCGATCATCGCGTCCTACGTCCTCACCACGGCGACCCCGACCTTCGCCAACGATGTGTTCCTGACCCCCCGCACGGCCTGGTTCACCGACTCCTACCAGCCCGCGCTCTACGCCCTGCCGCTCGGCCGGCGCGGCGCGCTGCCGGACGCGGACGACATCGTGACGCTCACCCTGAGCGGCGACTGGAGCCAGGTCCCCGGCGAGGTCGTCAACGCCAACGGCATCACCCGCACCCCTGACGGCTCGGCCCTGCTGGTCGTGCAGTCCGGGGTCGGCGCCCTGCACCGGGTGGACCCGAAGACCGGCGTCACCAAGATCGTCGACCTCGGTGACGCGGCCCCGCTCACCAACGGCGACGGCCTGCTGCTGTTCGGGCGGACGCTGTACGTCGTCCAGAACCGGCAGAACGCGATCGACGTGTTCACGCTCGCGCCGGACGGCACCAGCGGAGTCTTCCGGCGCCGCATCACCGACCCGGACTTCGACGTGCCGACCACGGTCGCCGCGTACCGGGACCGGCTCTACCTGCCCAACGCACGGTTCACCACGACGCCGACGCCGACGACCACGTACGACCTGGTCGCTGTGGCGCGCTGAGAACAAGCTGAGAGCATCGGGGGCGGTACGGGAGAGCCGTACCGCCCCTTCTGTGTCTCAGTCCTCGGACGAATCCTCTTCGTCCGTCTCCGTCTCCGGCTTCTGGGGCTTCGGCGGCTTGGCGCGACCGCCGGGGCCGTCACCCCGGTCCTTGAGGAACGGCGTGCCCTCTCCGCCCTCCGTGGCGTGGCCGCCCGGAGTGTCCCGGCGCCGCAGATACCGCTCGAACTCGCGGGCGATCGCCTCGCCCGACGCCTCCGGCAGCTCGGCGGTGTCCCGGGCCTCCTCCAGCGTCTGCACGTACTCGGCGACCTCGGTGTCCTCGGCGGCCAGCTGATCCACGCCCACCTGCCAGGCGCGCGCGTCCTCGGGCAGCTCGCCCAGCGGGATGCGTACGTCGATCAGGTCCTCGAGGCGGTTGAGGAGGGCCAGCGTCGCCTTCGGGTTGGGCGGCTGCGACACGTAGTGCGGGACGGCCGCCCACAGCGACACGGCCGGCACGCCGGCGTGGGTGCACGCCTCCTGGAGGACGCCGACGATGCCCGTGGGGCCCTCGTACTTGGTCTCCTCCAGGTCCATCCGCCGGGCCAGGTCGGCGTCGGACGTCGTCCCGCTGATCGGGACCGGACGCGTGTGCGGGGTGTCACCGAGCAGGGCGCCCAGGATGACCACCAGTTCCACGCCCAGTTCGTGGGCGAAGCCGAGGATCTCGTTGCAGAACGAGCGCCATCGCATGGACGGTTCGATACCGCGGACGAGGACGAGATCGCGGGGCTTCTCACCGCCGATCCGCACCACCGACAACCTTGTCGTCGGCCACGTGATCTTGCGCACTCCGGCGTCCATCCACACGGTGGGGCGGTTCACCTGGAAGTCGTAGTAGTCCTCGGCGTCCAGCGCCGCGAACACCTCGCCCTTCCACTCCCTGTCCAGATGCGCGACCGCGGTGGAGGCGGCGTCGCCGGCATCGTTCCAGCCCTCGAACGCGGCCACCATGACCGGGTCGATCAGCTCGGGAACCCCCTCGAGCTCGATCACCCAGCGCCTCCTTCCGACGTGCCCTCGCCTGACGTCCCAACCTTACGGCGTGCGACGGGGGTGCCCGCAGCCCCCTGGAGGGGGGAATGCACGCATCACTGCCCAGACCGCCACCCCAAAACACCCTGGAGCTCTCACTCGGGCCAGTGGACCAACCTAGGGGCGCGGGGAACTGCGCGACCAGCCACAACGAGCCAGCACCCGCAAGACGACAAGCACCCCTACGGCGAAACTCACAACGTGGACCGGAGCCACTGCTCCACGCTCGCGATATGCACCGTCGCCCACGACCTCGCCGCCTCCGCGTCCCGGTCCCGCAGGGCCGCGAGGATCATCCGGTGCTCGTGCAGCGTGCGGCTGACCGCGTCCTCCTGGGTCAGCCCGCGCCAGATACGGGCGCGGGTGGTGGGCCCCGAGAGGCCGTCGAGGAGCGAGCAGAGCACCGAGTTGCCCGAGCCCTGCACGATGCCCCGGTGGAAGTCCAGGTCAGACGCGACCAGTTCCTCGACCGACGGCGCGTCGCCGAGCTTGTCCAACTGGGCCGACAGCGCGTCCAGTTGCTGCTCGCTGACCCGCGAGGCGGCCATCGCCGTCGCGGCCGGCTCCAGGATGCGGCGTACGGCCAGGAACTCCAGGACCGTGTCGTCGCGGTGGAAGTCGACGACGAAGCTCAGTGCCTCCAGGAGGAGTTGCGGATCGAGGCTGGTGACGTACGTGCCATCGCCCTGGCGCACGTCCAGGATGCGGATCAGGGACAGGGCGCGCACGGCCTCCCGCAGGGAGTTGCGGGACAGCCCCAGTTCGGAGGCGAGCTCGCTCTCCTTGGGCAGCCGGTCGCCCGGGCGCAGCGCGCCGGAGACGATCATGCCCTTGATCTTTTCGATCGCCTCGTCGGTGACTGCCATGGCCGGCCTCCCTGTCGTTCAGACATCCGATGTCTCACGCCATTATGGGGGTTCACCATGCTGAACGGGACGCCGAATGCGCAGATCAGGGCAACTGCTCCGCCAGCAGCCGCAGCGCCTGAAGGGATACGACGGCACCTCTTTCGACGCCCGCCGCCACGACCTCCCGGTGGGGGTCGTATCCGCCGGTGCCCTGTTCGTCGACGAGTTCGTCGGCGTTGGCACCGTCCACGACCAGCACACCCCCGGCCACAAGGCCGCGCAGCGAGGCCGTCACCAGCAGCGCGGACAGCTCCATCTCGATCGCCGCGAGCCCCGCGCCGCCGTACGGGAAGAGGGGCAGCAGCCCCGGCTGGAACGCGGCCCGCGTCCACACGATGCCCCGGTGGTGCGGGGCGCCCGCCTCGCGTGCCGCGCGCTGGAGGGCGAACACCGCCTCGGGGGAGGAGACCGCCGGGTACTCGGGCGGCAGCAGCTGGTGGGTGACCCCGTCGTCGCGTACGGCCGCCTCGGCGATGACCAGATCGCCGTCGCCGATGCCCGGCTTCATCGCGCCCGCCGTACCGAACCGCAGAAAGGTGTGCACGCCCGCGTCGGCCAGCTCCTGGAACAGCAGGATCGCGCCCGGAGCGCCCACTCCGTGCGAGGCGACGGTGACCGGCAGGCCCTTCCAACTCCCGCTGAAGACACGGTATTCGCGGTGGTACGAGACCTCCTCGGCGCCGTCGAGCAGAGCGGCGACGAGGGCCGCGCGCGCCGGGTCGCCGACGACGATCGCGTGCGCGGGGAGGCCGGTGCGGGGTATTCGGGTGACGGGCAGCAGATCATGGGGCATGAGGTGACGTTACCCAGGGGGAGGCCGGGTGCGGCGTACCGCACCCGGCCCCGGGGAAGTGACCGCTGTCAGCCGAAGGCCTTCACGGCCTGGTAGTACGTCCAGGCCGTGCTGGTGCAGGCGGTCTTCGTGCTGCCGCTGTAGCTGTTGCACACGCGCTTGAGGTCCTCGTAGAAGGCGCTGTCGAGGCGGGCCTTGTTGGCGTCGAACGCCCCCGCGGCCTTGTAGTTGCGGTAGCCGAAGTCGTGCCGGGCGCAGGACATGGCGAAGGGGAAGCCGAAGGGGTTGTCCGGGGAGGAGGAGCAGTAGTCGGTGGACCAGTTGAACTCGTAGGCGGCCCAGGTGGACTGGTTCGCGCGGGCGGCGGCCCACGTGTTGTAGCTCGACGCGCTGGTCTGGGTCCAGTTGGAGAGGACCTGGGGCTTGTCGGCGGGAACCGCGGTGGCGGTGGCGGCAGTTGCGGTGACGGTGATCAGGGCAAGGGCCGAAGCGGCGAGACCGGTGGAGAGTCTGCGGTGCATCCCACACCTCCATGAGGCCGCGATCCGTCCGTCGGATCGCAGGTTCATGACAAGATGATTGATCCACCATCAGGCCCTTCACACCTCTTGTGCCTTAATGGTCCGTTAACGGCATGCGAAAGGGGCGGCTCCGTCGGCGTGGAGCCGCCCCTTCCGTGCCGTAACGCCTACTTCTTGTCGAGCAGGTCCTGAACCTTCGCCCGGACGTCGTCCGTGGCCAGCCCGCGGATCGTCAACGTCGTACGGCGCCGCAGCACATCGTCCGTCGTCTGAGCCCACTCGTTGTCCCGCGCGTACACGACCTGTGCCCAGATCTCCGGGGCGTCCGGGTGGACCCGCTCACCCAGTTCGGGGCTCTCGTTCGCCAGCCGGGCGATGTCGAAGGCCAGGGAACCGTAGTGCGTCGCCAGGTGCTTCGCGGTGTCCGCACCCATCCGCGGGCCCGGCGCCGGCCGGTCCGTCAGCAGCCGGTGCGCTATCGCACGCGGGTTGGCGACGCCCGGCAGCGGCAGCTTCTTCGGCAGGGAGGCGATCGGCTCGAAGTCGTCGCCGAGGGGGTGCCCCGGAAGCGCCTCCAGCTTCTTCATGACCGTACGGCCGATGTGCCGGAAGGTCGTCCACTTGCCGCCCGCGACCGACAGCATCCCGCCCCGGCCCTCGGTCACCACGGTCTCGCGCTTGGCCTTGGCCGTGTCGCCGGGGCCGCCCGGCAGCACCCGCAGGCCCGCGAAGGCGTAGGTGATCAGGTCACGGTCGAGCTGCTGGTCGCGGATGGAGAACGCGGCCTCGTCGAGGATCTGGGCTATGTCCTTGTCGTTGACGGACACGTCCGCCGGGTCGCCCTCGAACTCCTCGTCCGTCGTACCGAGCAGCAGCATGTCCTCCCAGGGGAGGGCGAAGGTGATCCGGTACTTGTCGATCGGGGTCGCGAGCGCGGCCTTCCATGGCGAGGTCCGCTTCAGGACCAGGTGCGCGCCCTTCGACAGCCGGATGGACGGCGCCGCGTTCGGGTCCTCCATCTTGCGCAGGTGATCGACCCAGGGACCGGTCGCGTTCAGCACGAGACGGGCGCTGACGCCGAACTCGTCGCCGGTCGTGCGGTCCTTCAGCTCCGCGCCCGTCACCCGGCCCTTGGTGAAGCGCAGCCCGGTCACCTCGGCGTGGTTGAGGACGACCGCGCCCGCCTCGGCAGCCGCGCGGACCGTCATCAGAGCCATGCGGGCGTCGTTCATCTGGTCGTCGCCGTACACGGCCACGGCCCTGAGGTTCTCGGTGCGCAGCTCCGGCACGTCCTGCTGGGCCTTGGCGGGGGAGAGCAGATGGCCGACGCCGTCGCCGAAGGCGGAGAGCGCCGAGTACGCGAACACGCCCGCGCCCAGCTTGGCCGCGCCGTGCGGGCCCCCCTTGTACACGGGGAGGTAGAAGGTGAGCGGGTTCGCCAGGTGGGGGGCCACCTGGCGGGAGACCGCACGGCGCTCGAAGTGGTTCTCCGCCACCAGCTTCACCGCGCCGGTCTGCAGATAGCGCAGACCGCCGTGGAGCAGCTTGGAGGAGGCGGAGGACGTGGCGCCGGCGAAGTCGCCGGCGTCGACCAGCGCCACCCTGAGCCCGGACTGCGCGGCGTGCCAGGCGGTGGAGATGCCCAGGATGCCGCCGCCGATCACGAGAAGGTCGTACGACGCCTTGGCGAGCTGCTCCCGGGTCTCGGCGCGGCTCGGGTTGAAGCCGGAAGCCGGGCGCGTCCCGAGGGCAGGCACGGACTGCAGGGTGGACTGACTGGTCATTTCGGGTTCTTACTCCTCATCAGAGTTCGAGAGCTGGCGGCTGTCGTCAGTTCTCGTCGTCCTCGATCCAGCCCATGGTCCGCTCGACGGCCTTGAGCCAGCTCTTGTACTCACGGTCGCGGGTGTCCGCGTCCATGCGGGGGGTCCACTCGGCGGCCCGCCGCCAGTTGGCGCGCAGTTCGTCGGTGCCGGCCCAGAAGCCGACGGCGAGACCGGCGGCGTAGGCGGCGCCGAGGCAAGTGGTCTCGGCGACCATCGGGCGCACCACGGGGGCGTCCAGGAAGTCCGAGAGCGTCTGCATCAGCAGGTTGTTGGAGGTCATGCCGCCGTCGACCTTGAGGGCCACCAGCTCGTCGCCGGAGTCCTTGACCATCGCGTCGGCGATCTCCCGGGTCTGCCAGGCGGTGGCCTCCAGGACGGCGCGCGCGAGGTGCGCCTTGGTGACGTACCGGGTCAGACCGGCGATCACACCGCGGGCGTCGGACCGCCAGTGCGGGGCGAACAGGCCGGAGAAGGCCGGCACGAAGTAGGCCCCGCCGTTGTCCTCGACCGAGAGCGCGAGCGTCTCGATCTCGGCGGCGGTGGAGATCAGGCCCATCTGGTCGCGCATCCACTGCACCAGCGAGCCGGTGACGGCGATCGAGCCCTCGAGGGCGTAGACGGTCGGCTGGTCACCGATCTTGTAGCCGACGGTGGTCAGCAGTCCCGCGTACGAGTTGATGATCTTGTCACCGGTGTTCATCACCATGAAGGTGCCGGTGCCGTAGGTCGACTTGACCTCGCCCTCGGAGAAACAGGTCTGGCCGAACAGGGCCGCCTGCTGGTCGCCGAGCGCGGACGCGACCGGGATGCCGCCGAGCAGGTCGCCCAGCTTGCCGCCCTTGATCTCGCCGTACACCTCGGAGGAGGAGCGGATCTCGGGGAGGATCGCCAGCGGGACGCCGATCGACTCGGCGATCTTCTCGTCCCACGCCATGGTGTGGAGGTTCATCAGCATGGTGCGGGAGGCGTTGGTGACGTCGGTGACGTGATGGCCGCCGTTCACACCGCCGGTCAGGTTCCAGATGACCCAGCTGTCCATGGTGCCGAAGAGGATGTCGCCCGCCTCGGCGCGCTCCTTCAGGCCGTCGACGTTGTCGAGCAGCCAGCGGGCCTTGGGCCCGGCGAAGTAGGAGGCGAGGGGGAGGCCGGTCTCGCGGCGGAAGCGGTCCTGGCCGACGTTGCGGCCGAGTTCCTTGCAGAGCGCGTCGGTACGGGTGTCCTGCCAGACGATGGCGTTGTGGACGGGCTCACCGGTGTTCTTGTCCCACAGCACGGTCGTCTCGCGCTGGTTGGTGATGCCGATGGCCTTGATGTCGTCGCGGGTGATGCCGGCCTTGGAGACGGCTCCGGCGACGACCTCCTGGACGTTGGTCCAGATCTCGGTGGCGTTGTGCTCCACCCAGCCCGGCTTCGGGAAGATCTGCTCGTGCTCCTTCTGGTCGACGGAGACGATACGGCCGTCCCGGTCGAAGACGATGCAGCGGCTGGAGGTGGTGCCCTGGTCGATGGCGGCGATGAACGGCCCGGCGGTGTGCGCGTCGGTCACTGTGTGCTCCTGGGGTTCCGTAGGTGGGGGCTGTCTGTACGGCGCGATGGCTGAATCGTGCTCTAAGCGAAAGCGACGTTGTAGATGCCTGCCGCGATGGCGCCGCCGATCAGCGGACCGACCACCGGGATCCAGGCGTAACCCCAGTCGGAGCCGCCCTTGTTGGGCAGGGGCAGGAGGGCGTGCGTGATACGCGGACCGAGGTCACGGGCCGGGTTGATCGCGTAGCCGGTCGGGCCGCCGAGGGACAGACCGATCGAGACGACCACCAGCGCGGTGATCAGGGCGCCCAGCGTGCCGAGGCCGTCACCTTCGGCGTTCAGGCCCTGGGTGAGGATGGCCAGCACCAGCACCACGGTGCCGATGATCTCCGTGGCGAGGTTCTGCCACACCACCCGGATCTCCGGGCCGGTGGAGAAGATGCCCAGGACGGGTCCTGCGCCCTTCTCGCGGGCCTCGACGGCCTTGGCGGTGGTGGCCTGCGCGCCCGGACCGCCGACGATCTCCTTGTCGGTGAGGTGCGCGTGGAACTGGCCGTAGTAGGCGACCCACACGAGCGCCGCGCCGATCATCGCGCCGAGCAGCTGTCCGCCCCAGTAGGTCGGAACGTTGCTCCAGTCGTCGTCCTTGATCGCGAGCGCCAGGGTCACGGCCGGGTTGAGGTGGGCGCCGGAGAGCGGCGCGGAGGTGTACACGGCGGTCAGTACGGCGAAACCCCACCCGAAGGTGATGGCGAGCCAGCCGGCGTTACGGGCCTTGGAGGCCTTGAGCGTGACGGCGGCGCAGACGCCACCGCCCAGCAGGATGAGTATGGCGGTACCGATGGTCTCGCCGATGAAGATGTCGGAGCTGGACACCCGCGACTCCTTTGTCCTTCGTCCAGGGGGAGAACTGCCGGCCCTTGGCGTCGTCACACTGTAACGCCTATTGCCGGTCGGTGTTCGACAATGTCGACCGATGGACGGGAGTCTTGCCCTGGCGTTACAGGCGCGTCAAGAGTTCTGTTATCGAAAACACGATCGTTATTGATCGCGGTGAGCTATCGATCAAGCGCCTTGCCAAACCATGACAACGCCTAACAAGGCATGACAACAACCGGAGCGCCCGATGGTGCCCCGGTTTGCTGGATGTACTTGTCGGGCGTGCTTGTGGGATGTGCTTGCCGGCGTACGGCGCTCAGAACCGCCCGGCGCCCAGATCCCGGGAGACCGCGCGGGCGCAGTCCCGCACCGCCGCGATCAGCTCGGGCCGCACCTCGCCGTCCCGGCACAGCCGTTCCACGGCGCCGGTGACACCGACCGCGCCGACCGGCATGCGCCGCCGGTCGTGGATGGGGGCGGCGATGGAGGCGACGCCCTCCCAGGTCTCCTCGACGTCCGCCGCGTAGCCACGCGCGCGGGTCACGTCGAGGATCTGCTCGAAGCTGTCGAGCTCGCACACCGTCCGGTCCGTGAACGCCTTGCGGTCGGCCTCCAGCACCTCGCTGTGCGCGACCGGGTCGTAGGCCGACAGGACCTTGCCGAGGGCCGTGGAGTGCAGGGGCTGCATCGCGCCGATCTCCAGGACCTGCCGGCTGTCGTCGGGCCGGAAGACGTGGTGCACGATCAGCACGCCCTGCTGGTGCAGGACGCCCAGATAGACGCTCTCGCCGCTGGAGCGGGCCAGGTCGTCCGCCCACACCAGGGCGCGGGCCCGCAGTTCGTGCACGTCCAGGTAGGTGGTGCCCAGGCGGAGCAGCTCGGCGCCCAGCTGGTAGCGCCCGGAGTTGTCGTCCTGCTCGACGAAGCCCTCCTGCTGGAGGGTGCGCAGGATGCCGTGGGCGGTGCCTTTGGCGAGGCCCAGGGATGAGGCGATGTCCGACAGGCCGAGCCGTCGCTCGCCGCCCGCGAGCAGCCGCAGCATCGCGGCCGCCCGTTCGAGCGACTGGATGTTCCGTGCCATCGCCGTCCTGCCTCCGTCCCCTTCGACCGTCGACCCGCGACGTCCGCTGCCGCCGTTCGGCAATGTCGAACACTACCGGTCCATGCAGACCCGCCGCCAATGGTCTGAGAGAACCCGTCGCCCACCCGTTCCTGCCGTATCCCGCACTCGTATCCCGCAGGGGACCCGTTCGTCATCCCGCGTCCGTCCCGTGGACCGTCTGACCATCCCGCCATGGACCCGGTTACGCTGGCTGCCGTGCGCCTACTGTGGAACGTCCCACGGGTTGCGCAAAGCCGACAGCCGTCGCACCAAAGGGAGCCCCTTAATGGCCTCGTCGCCGCTGACCCCTTCCGCCGACAGCCGGACCCGCGTGTCCGCGCTCCGTGAGGCGCTCGCCACCCGTGTGGTGGTCGCCGACGGGGCGATGGGCACCATGCTGCAGGCGCAGGACCCCACCCTCGAGGACTTCGAGAACCTCGAGGGCTGTAACGAGATCCTGAACGTCACCCGCCCGGACATCGTCCGCTCCGTCCATGAAGCGTATTTCGCGGTGGGCGTGGACTGTGTGGAGACGAACACGTTCGGCGCCAACCACACGGCCGCGGCGGAGTACGACATCGCCGACCGGGTGCATGAGCTGTCGGAGGCGGGCGCCCGTATCGCCCGCGAGACCGCCGACGAGTACGCGGCCCGCGACGGCCGGCAGCGCTGGGTCCTCGGCTCGGTCGGCCCCGGCACCAAGCTGCCCACCCTCGGCCACATCGACTACCGCACGATCCGCGACGGCTACCAGGCCAACGCCGAGGGCCTGCTGGCCGGCGGCGCCGACGCGCTGATCGTCGAGACCACCCAGGACCTGCTGCAGACCAAGGCCTCCGTGCTGGGTGCCCGCCGGGCCCTGGAGGCGACCGGCGCCGACGTGCCGCTGCTGGTGTCGATGGCCTTCGAGACGACCGGCACGATGCTGCTGGGCTCCGAGATCGGCGCCGCGCTCACCGCGCTGGAGCCGCTCGGCATCGACATGATCGGCCTGAACTGCTCCACCGGCCCCGCCGAGATGAGCGAGCACCTGCGCTATCTCACCCGGCACTCCCGCATCCCGCTGCTGTGCATGCCGAACGCCGGCCTGCCGATCCTCACCAAGGACGGCGCGCACTTCCCGCTGGACGCCGAGGGCCTGGCGGACGCGCAGGAGAACTTCGTCCGCGACTACGGCCTGTCCCTGATCGGCGGCTGCTGCGGCACGACGCCGGAGCATCTGCGCCAGGTCGTGGAGCGGGTGCGGGACCTCACGCCGAGCGAGCGGAACCCGCGCCCCGAGCCGGGCGCCGCCTCCCTCTACCAGACGGTCCCGTTCCGCCAGGACACCGCCTACATGGCGATCGGCGAGCGCACGAACGCCAACGGGTCGAAGAAGTTCCGCGAGGCCATGCTGGACGGCCGCTGGGACGACTGCGTCGAGATGGCCCGCGAGCAGATCCGCGAGGGCGCGCACATGCTGGACCTGTGCGTGGACTACGTCGGCCGCGACGGCGTGGCCGACATGGAGGAACTCGCGGGCCGGTTCGCCACCGCCTCCACCCTGCCGATCGTGCTGGACTCCACCGAGGTGGACGTGATCCGGGCCGGGCTGGAGAAGCTCGGCGGCCGCGCGGTGATCAACTCGGTGAACTACGAGGACGGCGACGGCCCCGAGTCCCGCTTCGCCAAGGTCACCAAGCTCGCACAGGAGCACGGCGCCGCGCTGATCGCGCTGACCATCGACGAGGAGGGCCAGGCCCGCACCCCGGAGCACAAGGTCGCGATCGCCGAGCGGCTGATCGCGGACCTGACCGGCAACTGGGGCATCCACGAGTCGGACATCCTCATCGACACCCTGACATTCACCATCTGCACCGGCCAGGAGGAGTCCCGCAAGGACGGCATCGCCACCATCGAGGCGATCCGCGAGCTCAAGCGCCGCCACCCGGACGTGCAGACCACGCTGGGCCTGTCGAACATCTCCTTCGGCCTGAACCCGGCCGCCCGCATGCTGCTCAACTCCGTCTTCCTGGACGAGTGCGTGAAGGCGGGCCTGGACTCGGCGATCGTGCACGCGTCGAAGATCCTCCCGATCGCCCGCTTCACCGAGGAAGAGGTCCAGACAGCTCTCGACCTGATCTACGACCGCCGCGCCGAGGGCTACGACCCGCTGCAGAAGCTGATGGCCCTGTTCGAGGGCGCCACCACCAAGTCCCTGAAGGCGGGCCGCGCCGAGGAACTGGCCGCCCTGCCGCTGAACGAGCGCCTCAAGCGCCGCATCATCGACGGCGAGAAGAACGGCCTCGAACAGGACCTGGACGACGCTCTCCAGGAGCGCCCGGCCCTGGACATCGTCAACGAGACACTCCTTGACGGCATGAAGGTCGTCGGCGAGCTGTTCGGCTCCGGCCAGATGCAGTTGCCGTTCGTGCTGCAGTCCGCCGAGGTCATGAAGACCGCGGTGGCCTACCTCGAGCCGCACATGGAGAAGACGGACGACGAGGGCAAGGGCACCATCGTGCTGGCGACCGTGCGCGGCGACGTGCACGACATCGGCAAGAACCTCGTCGACATCATCCTGTCCAACAACGGCTACACCGTGGTCAACCTGGGCATCAAGCAGCCCGTCTCCGCGATCCTGGAGGCCGCCGAGGAACACCGGGCCGACGTCATCGGCATGTCCGGCCTCCTGGTCAAGTCCACGGTGATCATGAAGGAGAACCTGGAGGAGCTCAACCAGCGCAAGATGGCGGCCGATTACCCGGTCATCCTCGGCGGCGCCGCGCTCACCCGCGCCTACGTCGAGCAGGATCTGCACGAGATCTACGAGGGCGAAGTCCGCTACGCCCGCGACGCGTTCGAGGGCCTGCGCCTGATGGACGCCCTCATCGGCGTCAAGCGGGGCGTGCCCGGCGCGAAGCTGCCCGAGCTGAAGCAGCGCCGGGTGCGGGCGGCCACCGTCCAGGTCGAGGAGCGCCCGGAGGAGGGGCACGTCCGTTCCGACGTCGCCACCGACAACCCCGTGCCCGCGCCGCCGTTCTGGGGCACCCGCGTCATCAAGGGCATCCAGCTCAAGGAGTACGCCTCCTGGCTCGACGAGGGCGCTCTCTTCAAGGGCCAGTGGGGCCTGAAGGAGGCCCGCACCGGGGACGGGCCGTCGTACCAGGAACTCGTCGAGACCGAGGGCCGCCCGCGCCTGCGGGGCCTGCTGGACAAGCTGCAGACCGAGAACCTGCTGGAAGCGGCCGTCGTCTACGGCTACTTCCCGTGCGTGTCCAAGGACGACGACCTGATCCTCCTGGACGACGACGGCAACGAGCGCACCCGCTTCACCTTCCCGCGCCAGCGCCGCGGCCGGCACCTGTGCCTGGCGGACTTCTTCCGCCCGGAGGAGTCCGGCGAGACCGATGTCGTAGGCCTCCAGGTGGTCACCGTGGGCTCGCGGATCGGTGAGGAGACCGCGAAGCTGTTCGCGTCCGACTCCTACCGCGACTACCTCGAACTGCACGGGCTGTCCGTGCAGTTGGCGGAGGCGCTCGCCGAGTACTGGCACGCGCGCGTGCGGTCCGAGCTGGGCTTCGCCGGTGAGGACCCGGCCGATGTCGAGGACATGTTCGCCCTGAAGTACCGGGGCGCCCGCTTCTCCCTCGGCTACGGCGCCTGCCCGGATCTGGAGGACCGCGCCAAGATCGCCGAACTCCTTGAGCCGGAGCGCATCGGCGTCCGGCTCTCCGAGGAGTTCCAGCTGCACCCGGAGCAGTCCACGGACGCCATCGTGATCCACCACCCGGAGGCGAAGTACTTCAACGCCCGGTGACGCGTCGCCGTACCCGCTGACCTGCGGGTTCAGGCATGCTCGAGGACGATCGGGCACGCTGATCGAAGAAGTCGTACACTGGTCGGTCCACCGCAGGCCGGCTCCCTTCCCGGGAGCCGGCCTGATCGTCCCTCAAGGAGGTAGGCCGGATGACCAGCACGGTCCCCGCGCTCGGAACCCGAACGGCCGAAGGGTCGGCACTTCAGGCCGTGCTCCTCGACATGGACGGCACCTTGGTGGACACCGAGGGCTTCTGGTGGGACGTCGAGGTCGAGGTCTTCGCCGGTCTCGGCCACGCCCTCGACGACTCCTGGCGCCATGTCGTGGTCGGCGGCCCGATGAGCCGCAGCGCGGGGTTCCTGATCGAGGCCACCGGCGCCGAGATCACCCTCGCCGAGCTCACCGTCCTGCTCAACCAGGGCTTCGAGGACCGTATCGACCGCGCCCTGCCGCTGATGCCGGGTGCTGCCCGGCTGCTGGGCGAGTTGTCGGCGTACGAGATCCCGACCGCCCTGGTCTCCGCCTCGCACCGGCGCATCATCGACCGGGTGCTCACCTCGCTCGGCGCCCACCACTTCGCCCTGACGGTCGCCGGGGACGAGGTGCGGCGCACCAAGCCGGACCCGGAGCCGTACTTGTTCGCGGCGGCCGGGCTCGGCGTGGATCCGGCCAGATGCGCGGTCATCGAGGACACCGCGACCGGTGTGGCGGCGGCCGAGGCCGCCGGCTGCCAGGTGGTGGCCGTGCCCTCGGTGACCCCCATGGCCCCGGCCGCCCGGCGCACGATCGTGACCTCCCTGGAAGAGGTCGACCTGGCATTTCTGCACCGGCTGATGACGGAAATGGGCTAGGCGTTCACCGAGCGTGCGGCGCGATAGCGGGGGAATTCCATACGGGCCTCGGTAAAAGAATTCACACGGCGCTGGATGGCCGAATTCAGGCCCTCGAACCGACCGTTCGGACTGTGACGTTCCCCACTGTCCGGGGGGTCGACAGGGTCGTCGACGTGTGCAGATCGCCCCCGATTTAACGGCTGGGACAGGACCTTGTGTCCCGATTGAGTGGATGCTGCACGAATCCTTCCGCTGTCGGGTTTTCGGTGCGTCCACAGCCGGTTTCACTGCGTGATGGGGCCTCAACTCCGGGTGTGGCCAAGCCTTGTGCAGGTGCGGACTAATCTCGTCGCGAGAACATCGCCACTACCCCCGTGCCCCGCTGCGACACCCCTGCATGCCGGGTACACGGACTCACAGCTCTGGAGAAACTCGAGCATGAACCGCAAGACTTTGGTGCTGCCGGCCGTCATCGGCCTGCTCGCGCCGGTGCTCGCAGCCTGCGGCACGTCGGGCAGCGGCAGCGGCAGCGGTGACGCGATCGTCGTCGGCACCACCGACCGGTTCAACGCCTCGACGGAAGCACCCGCGCCCCTCGACCCGGCGTACGCCTACGACGTCGGCACCTGGAACGTCCTGCGCCAGACCGTGCAGACGCTGATGATCCAGCCCCGCGGCGAGGGCGAACCGGTGCCCGAGGCCGCCCAGAAGTGCGGCTTCACCGACACCGGCAACGAGCGCTACGCCTGCACACTCCGCGCAGGCCTCAAGTTCGCGAACGGCGACGACGTCACGGCGGCCGACGTGAAGTACTCCATCGAGCGCGCCCGGTCCATCCAGGCCGACAGCGGTGTGTTCGCGCTGCTGTCCACCATCGACACCGTCGAGACGCAGGGTGACCGCGAGGTGATCTTCCACCTCAAGACCGCCGACGCCACCTTCCCGTTCAAGCTGTCGACGCCGGTCGCCGGCATCGTCAACCCCGACGACTACGAGAAGAACAAGCTGCGCGACGGTTTCGCGATCGACGGCTCCGGCCCGTACACCTTCTCGTCCGAGGTCAAGAACGACGAGCTGGTCAAGGCCGTGTTCACCAAGAACCCCAACTACGAGGGGACGTTGAAGGTGAACAACGACAAGGTCGAACTGCGCTCCTTCGCCGACGCCGGCGAGATGGGCACCGCGCTCGACGACGGTGACATCGACGTGATGACGCGCACCATGTCGCCCAAGCAGATCCAGAAGCTCTCCACCGCCGCCGCCGGCACCGACGAGGACATCGTCGAGATGCCCGGTCTGGAAATCCGCTATCTCGCCTTCAACACCGACGCCCCGACGGTGAAGACCAAGGCCGTGCGCCAGGCGATGGCCCAGATCATCGACCGCGCCGCCCTGGTCTCCAAGGTGTACGGCGACCAGGCGGAGCCGCTCTACTCGCTGGTCCCGGCCACCATCACCGGCCACACCAACGCGTTCTTCAACAAGTACGGCGACCCGAACGTGGCCAAGGCCAAGGCCATGCTGACCAAGGCCGACATCACCACCCCGGTGAAGCTGACCCTCCACTACACGACCGACCACTACGGCTCGGCCACCAAGGAGGAGTTCGAGCTGCTCCAGAAGCAGCTGAACGCCAGCGGCCTGTTCGACGTCCAGATCGAGGGCGCCCTCTGGGAGACCTTCCGCCCGGCCGAGCAGAAGGGCGAGTACGACGTCTACGGCATGGGCTGGTTCCCGGACTTCCCGGACGCCGACAACTACCTCGCGCCGTTCCTCGACAAGGACAACTTCCTCGGCTCGCCGTACGACAACAGCCAGATCCGCAGCGCGCTGATCCCGGAGTCCCGCCGGGAGGCCGACCGGCTGTCCGCCGTCAAGAGCCTGACGGAGATTCAGGACATCGTCGCCGACGACGTGCCCATGCTGCCGCTGTGGCAGGGCAAGCAGTACGTCGCCGCCCGCGACGACATCACGGGCACCGCCTACGCCCTCAACGCCTCCTCCACGCTTCAGCTGTGGGAGCTCGGCCGCGGAGTCAGCGGCTGACCACTCCCGTCTCCGGGGCCGCGGACGACGGCCCCGCAATCGAGAACCGACGACAAGGCACCTGCACGTGAATATGCGTAACCAGTGGCCAGTCCTGCCGATCGTGGCGGGACTGGCCTCCGGACTGCTGACCGGATGCGGCACGGAAAACGGGGACTCGGGGAGCGAAGGCTCCTCCGTGGTCATGGGGATGTCCGACGACGTCCTGGCCACCGACCCCGCCTCCGGCTACGACCCCGGATCCTGGCTGTTGTTCAACAACGTCTTCCAGTCGCTGCTGAGCTTCCCCAAGGGAGCCACCGAACCGCAGCCGGAGGCCGCCGAGGAGTGTGCCTTCACGGACACCTCGACCAGGGTCTACCAGTGCACGCTGAAGGACGGCCTGAAGTTCAGCAACGGTGACGCGCTCACCTCCGAGGACGTGAAGTTCTCCTTCGACCGCATGCTGAAGATCAACGACGAAGCCGGCCCCGCGATCATGTTCCCCATGCTCGAGAAGGTCGAGACGCCGGACGAGAAGACGGTCGTCTTCCGCCTCAACACCGCGGACGCCACCTTCCCCAGCAAGATCGCCTCCGGCGCCGGCTCCATCGTCGACCAGAAGTCGTACGAGGCGAGCGGCCTGCGCAAGGACGGCGAAGCGGTCGGCTCCGGCCCGTACAAGCTCGACTCCTTCAGCGAGGACGAGGCCGTCTTCTCGGTCAACGAGCACTACAAGGGCACCGCCGAGGTACGGAACACCGGGGTCACCCTCAAGTTCTTCCACGGCGACCAGACCGCGCTGAAGACGGCCCTGCTCGACAAGAAGGTCGACATCGCCTACCGAGGCCTCGCCGCGAGCGACATCGCCGACATCGAGAAGGCCGACCCCGGCTCGGGCGTCGAGATCGTCGACGGGAACAGTGCCGAGGTCCAGCACCTGGTCTTCAACATGGACGACCCGGTCACCGGAAAGCCCGGCGTCCGCAAGGCAATCGCCCACCTGCTCGACCGCGACGCCCTCATGGAGGACATCTACAAGGGCACCGCGACCCCGCTGTACTCGATCATCCCGGCCGGTATCGCCGGCCACAACACGGCCTTCTTCGACACCTACGGCGCCAAGCCCGACAAGACCAAGGCAGCCGCCGCCCTGAGCGCCGACGGCATCACCGACAAGGTCAAGCTGACCCTCTGGTCGACCCCGTCCCGCTACGGCCCCGCCACCGACGACGAGCTCAAGGCGATCGCCGGCCAGCTCAACGCCAGCGGCCTGTTCGACGCCGACGTCAAGTCCGTGGCGTTCGACCGGTACGAGCAGGACATCGCCGACGGCAAGTACGGCGTGTACGTGAAGGGCTGGGTCCCGGACTACCCGGACGCCGACAACTTCACCGGCCCCTTCTTCGGCGAGGGCAACGTGCTGAGCAACAACTACACCAACAGCACGATCACCGGCACGCTCATCCCGCGCACCGCGTCCGAGAGCGACCGCGCCGCGACCGACTCCGACTACGGCCGGCTCCAGGACATCGTCGCCGAGGACGTGCCCGTGCTGCCGCTGTGGCAGGGCAAGCAGTACGCCGTCACCCGCGACAACGTCTACGGCCTCGAGTACTGCCTCGACGCCTCGACCGTGTTCCGGTTCTGGGAACTCAGCAAGGACTGACCCGCATCGGCACGAACACCGAGGGCGCCCCTTCCGGCGAAGGGGCGCCCTCGGTGTCGTAGGACACCCGGCTACTGCGCTCCCGGGCGCACCAGCCCGCTCTCGTACGCGTACACCGCGGCCTGCACCCGGTCACGCAGCCCCAGCTTGGTCAGGACGTGCCCGACATGCGTCTTGACCGTGGTCTCGCTGACGAACAGGTCCGCCGCGATCTCCGCGTTCGACAGCCCGCGCGCCACCAGCTTCAGCACCTCCACCTCACGCTCGGTGAGCGTGTGCAGCGTGTCCGGCACGGGCTCCTCGCCGGACGGCAGATGCGTGGCGTACTTGTCGAGCAGCCGGCGCGTGATGCTCGGCGCGAGCATCGCCTCGCCCGCCGCGACCACCCGGATCGCCTGCACCAGCTCATTGGCCGGGGCGTCTTTCAGCAGAAACCCACTGGCCCCCGCCTTCAGCGCCTCCACCACATACTCGTCGAGGTCGAAAGTGGTCAGCACCAACACCTTCGCCGGTCCGTCCCGCCCCGGCCCGGTGATCTGCCGGGTCGCCTCCACACCGTCCATCCGCGGCATACGGATGTCCATCAGAACCACATCGGGCTGCAGGGCCCGCACCTGGTCGAGAGCCTGAAGGCCGTCTCCGGCCTCACCGACGACCGCGATGTCCTGCTCGGCCTCCAGAATCATCCGGAAGCCGGTACGCAGCAGCGGCTGGTCGTCGACCAGTAGGACGCGGATGGCCACGTAAGTCTCCTTCGCTAGTCCGGCCCCATTCTGCCCTGCGGGCCGCCGCCGGACTCGCCCGCCCCGACAGGCAGCGACCACGCTGCCCGCGACCTCCGGTCGGCGACCCGCACCCGCGGCGGCTACGCCCCCTGGGGAGCACCCTCCGGCCCCCCGGCCGAACCCTGCCCGGTCACCTTCACCTGCAAGGGATACGGCGGGGGAGTGCCGCCGAATTCCGGGCAGTGGGCCTGGTGGTCGCACCAGCCGCACAGCTTCGTCGGCCGCGGCCGCCAGTCACCCGTCTCCGTCGCCAGCCGGATCGCCTCCCACAGCGCCAGCAGCTTGCGCTCCACCCGCTCCAGATCGGCGAGGACCGGGTCGTACGTCAGCACATCACCGCTGCCGAGATAGACCAGCTGCAGCCGCCGCGGCACGACCTTCTTCAGCCGCCACACCACCAGCGCGTAGAACTTCATCTGGAACAGCGCACCCTCGGCGTACTCGGGCCGGGGCGCCTTGCCCGTCTTGTAGTCGACGATCCGCACCTCACCCGTCGGCGCCACATCCACCCGGTCGATGATCCCGCGCAGCCTGAGCCCCGAATCCAGCTCCGCCTCGACGAACATCTCCCGCTCGGCCGGCTCCAGCCGCGTCGGATCCTCCAGCGTGAACCAGCGCTCCACCAACTGCTCCGCCTCACCCAGCCAGCGGGCCAGCCGCGCGCCCTCCGGATCGTCGGCGAACAGCTCCACCACCTCCGGCCGGCTCTCCCGCAGCCGCTCCCACTGCCCCGGCACCAGCGACTTCGCCCGCGGCGCCGTACGCTCCGCGGCCGGGGCGTCGAACAGCCGCTCCAGCACCGCGTGCACCAAGGTGCCCCGCGTCGCCGCCTCACTCGGCTTCTCGGGCAGCCGGTCGATCACCCGCAGCCGGTACAGCAGCGGGCACTGCATGAAGTCACTGGCGCGCGAAGGGGAGAGGGAGACCGGGGGCGCGGCCTCGCGGAGGGGCGGCTCGGCGGGCGCGGCGACGGGTGGCTCGGCCTGCGGTCGCGCATGCGGTATGGCCGCGACCGCCGCCTCGGCCGCCGCCGTCCTACCGCCGCTGTGGGCCTCCGCCGCGCCCTCGGTGCTCGTCTCCATGACCACAGACCCTACGGCCCACCACTGACAGTGACCCCGTCACGGTCGTGACCGCCGCGACGGCAGTGCAAACACAGGGGGTGCCGGGGCGAACGCGTCCCGACGGCCGCATACCATCGACCCGAGACCTTCCGCCCGGCAGGAGCGGGAGACGCTGCGAACGAGGGGACACCGTGGACGAGAGCGGCGGGAGCGGGCAGCCGCGGTCCGGCAACGAGGAGCCGACCGAGCGCCACCGGGGTCGCACGGCCCCGGCCACGGACCCCGCACGCCCCGATCCGGCCGACGAACAGGCCACGGAGGCACGGCACTTGGACCCGACGACGCCCCCGGACAGCGCCGCCACCGACGACCAGGACAGCCGGTCCACGGATGCGGCTCCCGGCGGCGACGCGCAACCCGGAACCCCGCCCTCCAGCGGCGAGCGCCCGCCCGTGAGCCCCGCGCACCACCCCTCGCACACCGCCCAGGACCACGCCGACCGACCCCTCGCACACACCGACGCCGGCAAAGGCCCCCAGCCCCCGCGCCCCCGCGACCCCAGAGGCGGGCTGCTGATGGGACGCCCCTTCGGGGTCCCCGTCTACGTCGCGCCCAGCTGGTTCCTCGTCGCCGCACTGATCACCTGGGTGTTCGGCGGCCAGCTCGACCGCGTACTCCCCGAACTCGGCGCCGCCCGCTACCTCGTCTCCCTCTTCTTCGCCGTCGCCTTCTACGCCTCCGTCCTCGTCCACGAACTCGCCCACACCGTCGCCGCCCTCCGCTTCAAGCTCCCGGTCCGCCGCATCCAGCTCCAGTTCTTCGGCGGCGTCTCCGAGATCGAGAAGGAAGCCGAGACCCCCGGCCGCGAATTCGTCCTCGCCTTCGTCGGCCCGCTGCTCTCCCTCGTCCTCGCGGGCCTCTTCTACCTGGCCCTGCAACCCGTCGAGCCCGGCACCGTCCCCGGCGTCCTGCTGGCCGGCCTGATGATCTCCAACCTCATCGTCGCCGCCTTCAACCTGCTCCCCGGCCTGCCCCTCGACGGCGGCCGCATGCTCCGCGCCGTCATCTGGAAGATCACCGGCAAACCCATGAGCGGCACCATCGCCGCCGCCTGGGTCGGCCGCGCCCTCGCCGTCTCCGTCCTGATCGGCCTGCCCCTGCTCACCCAGTCAGGCGCACTCGGCCGCGACGCCGTGGACAACGTCGGCATGGACACCGTCATGGACGCCCTGCTCGCCGCGATCCTCGCCGCGATCATCTGGACCGGCGCCGGCAACAGCCTCCGCATGGCCCGCCTGCGCGAACACCTCCCCGAGCTGCGCGCCCGCAACCTCACCCGCCGCGCCGTCCCCGTCGAGACGGACACCCCCCTCTCCGAGGCCCTGCGCCGCGCCAACGAGGCCGGAGCCCGCGCCCTCGTCGTCGTCGACGCCGACGGCCAGCCCCTCTCCCTCGTCCGCGAGGCCGCCATCGTCGGCGTCCCCGAACACCGCCGCCCCTGGGTCGCCGTCAGCGGCCTCGCCCAGGACCTCACCGACGGCATGCGCGTCTCCGCCGAACTGTCCGGCGAAGACCTCCTGGACGCCCTGCGCGCCACCCCCGCCACCGAATACCTCGTCGTCGAGGACACCGGCGAAATCTACGGCGTTCTGTCCGCCGCCGACGTGGAACGCGCGTTCGTGAAGGCGATGGCCCGGCCCTCCTAGTGGTCGGCGCCGCAGATAAACGCCGGTAGGCTGGTCACATGTCCGAACCGACCGGTGCCGCCCGCCGACGCGGGCCCTTCAAGGTCGGGGACCAGGTACAGCTGACCGATCCCAAGGGCCGTCACTACACGTTCACGCTCGAAGCCGGGAAGAACTTCCACACCCACAAGGGTTCCTTCCCGCACGACGAACTGATCGGTGCACCCGAAGGCAGCGTCGTCCGCACCACCGGGAACGTCGCCTACCTCGCGCTGCGCCCCCTGCTCCCCGACTACGTCCTGTCCATGCCCCGCGGCGCCGCCGTGGTCTACCCCAAGGACGCGGGGCAGATCCTGTCCTTCGCCGACATCTTCCCCGGCGCACGCGTCGTGGAAGCGGGCGTGGGCTCCGGCTCCCTCAGCAGCTTCCTGCTGCGCGCCATCGGCGACCAGGGCATGCTGCACAGCTACGAACGCCGCGAGGACTTCGCCGACATCGCCCGGCAGAACGTGGAGCGCTACTTCGGCGGCCCCCACCCCGCCTGGCAGCTCACCGTCGGCGACCTCCAGGACAACCTCAGCGACGCCGATGTCGACCGCGTCATCCTCGACATGCTCGCCCCTTGGGAATGCCTGGAAGCCGTCTCCAAGGCCCTCGTCCCCGGCGGCATCCTCTGCTGCTACGTCGCCACCACCACCCAGCTCGCCCGGACCGTCGAGTCCATCCGCGAGATCGGCTGCTTCAACGAGCCGACTGCCTGGGAGTCGATGATCCGCAACTGGCACGTCGAGGGCCTCGCCGTCCGCCCCGACCACCGCATGATCGGCCACACCGGCTTCCTGCTCACCGCCCGCCGCCTCGCCGACGGCGTCGAACCCCCCATGCGCCGCCGCCGCCCCGCCAAGGGCGCCTACGGCGAGGACTACACCGGCCCCAACGCCGACGGAGGCACCGCACGCTAAGCGCTCCGCTGGAAGTGCCGCGATGTGTCGTCGGTTGTCTGCGGCGCCGTTGTGGCTGGTCGCGCAGTTCCCCGCGCCCCTGCGGGGGCGCTGCGAACCGCAGTGGACTTTGCCCGACCTGCTCAGGGCGGCCCTGTGCCGCAATCAACGGACGAACCACGTGGCCGAGTTCCCGGGAACACCCCGGAACTCGGCCACGATGCCTTTGCGTTGACGCCGGGACAGGACGCGACGGCCAAAAACACAACAGGCGGCGAACGGCACAACATCTGCCCACCCCCGCCGTTCCCCCGCACTGTGACGTGTGGCACCATGCTGGCCACCCCCACCGGCACAGCCCTCACAGGAGACGCTCCTAGTGCAGCAATCCGCCGTTCCGGAACTCGCGCACACGCACACCCGCCCGATCCACTGGCTCGCCACCGCGACCGCCCTCGCCGGCGTCGTCGCCCTCTCCTCGATCCTCCAGCCCGACGCGGCCACCGCCGCCCAGGCCGCCGGCCCGGACTCCAAGACCGGCCAGGCGACCGCCCCCGCGCCCGACCCCGCTCACGCCGACTTCCCGATCGAATGCGGCCCCGTGAAAGCCGTCGTGGTGAAGAAGGCCTCCGGAGACCTCGACGGCGACGGCAACCCCGAAACCGTCGCCGTCGTGCACTGCGACGCCCCCATGGGCACCCCGCCCGACGGTCTGTACGTCCTCACCACCGACGCCGACACCGGCAAGCCGCGCGTCGTGGCCACGCTCGTCGACCCCAAGGACCGCACCATCGTCAGCGGCATCGCCGTACAGGACGGCACCGTCCTCGGCACCCTGCTCGGCTACTCGTCGTCCGACGTGCCCCGTTGCTGCCCCGACGTCAAGGACAGCGCGAAATGGCAGTGGAAGAACGGGACGTTCGAGCGCTCCAAGCCCTCCGAAGCCCGCAGCGTCTGAAACTCGCAAGACCCCGGAACATCAGACGCCGGTGACGCAACGCACCAGCATCGTCACTCCACGTCAGGACCGAAGACCTCCACCCGGTCCGTCACCCGACGCACATGGATGCACTCACCCGGGCACTCCCGCGCCGAGTCGACCACATCCGTGAGAAGCGGCAGCGGTACGGGTGTTGTGGCGCCCTTGGCCTGCAGCAGCTCGTCGCCCGAGCCCTTCACATAGGCCAGACCGTCGATGTCCAGCTCGAACACCTCAGGCGCATACTGGACGCAGATGCCGTCGCCGGTACAGAGATCCTGATCGATCCAGACCTCCAGAGCCTCACCGTCGACCCCGGCCTCCTGCTGCACGCTCATCGCTCCCGCCGTCTCCTGCGCCCGGTGTTGGACCCTCCCGACCCTACCTCCGACCGAAGAGCGACCATGGTCGAGACGAAGTCCAGCACCGCTCGACAGCCGCCCCAGACCCCGATCTCTCAGGGCGAACACGATCTTCCCGAGCCGCCTTACATGTGACTCCAGCCACCCCTCACCGCCACGCTGAGTCAACGCCCGCGACGCCGCCCCCAACGTCCATCCAGGCCCTCCGCGACCACCGCAGCGCCCCACCGCCCAAGCGCCGCAAGCCCTCCGACGACCGACGACACCGGCAACTCACGCCCGGCGCGAAGGATTTTGACCACTCCACACTTGGAACAGGCCGCTTCTGAATCCCGTTGATTGGGTATCCACACGGCGTGAGGGAGAGCGCTGGGTGACCGACGACACACCTTGACAGTCTTTGTGATCTAGGGGTTTCAATCGACACCCACCCAGGTAGGGTCTGGAAGCGTCCAGCTCCCCTTGGAGGAGGTGAGGACCGTGGCAGCCCACGACGACGACATGAACCGCGGCATCCGCCCGGGACGAGGGTCCGACGACCCGGCCGGGCAGATTGCCTACCTTGAGCAGGAGATCGCCGTCCTGCGACGCAAGCTCGCCGACTCTCCGCGGCACACGAGGATTCTCGAAGAGCGGATCGTCGAGCTGCAGACCAACCTGGCCGGCGTGTCCGCCCAGAACGAGCGACTCGCCAACACGCTCCGTGAGGCCCGCGACCAGATCGTGGCCCTCAAGGAAGAAGTCGACCGGCTCGCACAGCCGCCGGCCGGCTTCGGAGTCTTCCTCGTGGCGAACGAGGACGGCACCGCCGACATCTTCACCGGCGGCCGCAAACTCCGCGTGAACGTCAGCCCGAGCGTCGAACTCGAAGAGCTCCGGCGCGGCCAGGAAGTAATGCTCAACGAAGCGCTCAACGTGGTCGAAGCCATGGAGTACGAGCGCGTCGGGGACATCGTCACCCTCAAGGAAATCCTCGAGGACGGCGAACGCGCCCTGGTACTCGGGCACACCGACGAGGAACGGGTGGTACGGCTCGCCGAGCCACTGCTGGACGTCAACATCCGGCCCGGCGACGCCCTGCTCCTCGAACCCCGTTCCGGCTATGTCTACGAAATCGTTCCGAAGAGCGAGGTCGAGGAACTCGTCCTCGAAGAGGTTCCCGACATCGGCTATGAGCAGATCGGCGGTCTGGGCGGCCAGATCGAGATGATCCGCGACGCCGTCGAGCTCCCGTACCTCCACCCCGACCTCTTCAAGGAGCACGAACTGCGGCCGCCCAAGGGCGTCCTGCTGTACGGGCCCCCCGGATGCGGCAAGACACTCATCGCCAAGGCCGTCGCCAACTCGCTGGCCAAAAAGGTCGCCGAAGTCACCGGCCAGGCCACCGGCAAGAGCTTCTTCCTCAACATCAAGGGCCCTGAGCTCCTCAACAAGTACGTCGGCGAGACCGAACGGCAGATCCGCCTGGTCTTCCAGCGTGCCCGTGAAAAGGCCAGCGAGGGCACACCCGTCATCGTCTTCTTCGACGAGATGGAATCCCTCTTCCGCACCCGCGGCTCCGGTGTCAGCTCGGACGTGGAGAACACCATCGTCCCCCAGCTGCTCGCCGAGATCGACGGCGTGGAAGGCCTGCAGAACGTCGTGGTCATCGGCGCCTCCAACCGCGAGGACATGATCGACCCCGCGATCCTGCGCCCCGGCCGCCTCGATGTGAAGATCAAGATCGAGCGCCCGGACGCCGAAGCCGCCAAGGACATCTTCGCCAAGTACCTCACCGAACGCCTCCCGCTGCACCCCGAGGACGTCGGCGAGCACGGCGGCGACAAGTCCTCGACGGTCCAGGGCATGATCCAGACCGCGGTCGAGCAGATGTACGCCGAAACCGAGGAAAACCGCTTCCTCGAGGTCACCTACGCCAACGGAGACAAGGAAGTCCTCTACTTCAAGGACTTCAACTCCGGCGCCATGATCGAGAACATCGTCGGACGCGCCAAGAAGATGGCGATCAAGGACTTCCTCGAGCACAAGCAGAAGGGCCTCCGCGTAGCCCACCTCCTCCAGGCCTGCGTGGACGAGTTCAAGGAGAACGAAGACCTGCCCAACACCACCAACCCGGACGACTGGGCCCGAATCTCCGGAAAGAAGGGCGAACGGATCGTCTACATCCGTACCCTCATCACCGGAAAGCAGGGCGCCGACACCGGACGCTCCATCGACACGGTGGCGAACACCGGTCAGTACCTGTAAAAGACAGGGCGGCTGCGGGTGCCCTCACCGGGTACCCGCAGCCGACTGCTTTTCAGGCCACGGCTGGAGCAAGGCAATGACGCAAATGATCTCCCCACCAGCGCAAAGGCGTTCTAGGCTCTTCGGTACCGCCGAGTCGCGCAGTGCGGGGACGGGCACCGCACACGCACCGGAGCGCCAGCGGTACTTGAGCAGCGTCCCCGACCGAGGACGCCGCCGGGCAAGGAGGGCCGCATGACCGTACGGCGAGTAATGGGCATCGAGACGGAGTACGGGATCTCCGTCCCCGGCCACCCCAACGCCAATGCCATGCTCACCTCGTCCCAGATCGTCAACGCCTACGCGGCGGCGATGCACCGGGCCCGGCGGGCCCGATGGGACTTCGAGGAGGAGAACCCGCTGCGGGACGCGCGAGGCTTCGACCTCGCCCGCGAGGCCGCCGACGCCAGCCAGCTCACCGACGAGGACATCGGCCTGGCCAACGTCATCCTCACCAACGGCGCACGCCTCTACGTCGACCACGCACACCCCGAATACAGCTCACCCGAGGTCACCAACCCCTGGGACGCCGTGCTCTGGGACAAGGCCGGCGAACACATCATGGCCGAAGCCGCCGAACGAGCCGCCCAGCTCCCCGGCGCCCAGCCCATCCACCTGTACAAGAACAACACCGACAACAAAGGCGCGTCCTACGGCACCCACGAGAACTACCTGATGAAGCGGGAAACCCCCTTCTCGGACATCGTGCGCCACCTCACGCCCTTCTTCGTCTCCCGACAGGTCTTCGCCGGAGCGGGCCGCGTCGGCATCGGCCAGGACGGACACGAACACGGCTTCCAGCTCAGCCAGCGCGCGGACTACTTCGAAGTCGAGGTGGGCCTCGAGACCACGCTCAAGCGCCCCATCATCAACACCCGCGACGAGCCCCACGCGGACGCGGAGAAATACCGCCGACTCCACGTGATCATCGGCGACGCGAACCTCGCCGAGATCTCCACCTACCTGAAACTCGGCACGACATCCCTGGTGCTGTCGATGATCGAGGACGGGTTCATCGCGGTCGACCTCGCCGTCGACCAGCCCGTCCGCACCCTCCACCAGGTCTCCCACGACCCCACCCTCAAGCGCCTGGTCACCCTCCGCAGCGGCCGCACACTCACCGCGGTCCAGCTGCAAATGGAGTACTACGAGCTCTCCCGCAAATACGTGGAGGAGCGCTACGGCGCCGACGCCGACGACCAGACCAAGGACGTCCTCGCCCGCTGGGAAGACACCCTCAACCGGCTCGAGAACGACCCCATGAGCCTCGCCGGCGAACTCGACTGGGTTGCCAAGAGGGAGCTGATGGAGGGCTACCGACGCCGGGACGACCTGGACTGGGACGCCGCGAGGCTGCATTTGGTCGACCTCCAGTACGCCGATGTACGCGAGGAGAAGGGCCTCTACAACCGTCTCGTCGCCCGTGGGCGCATGAAGCGCCTCCTGGACGAGCCGGGCATCGAGCGGGCCCGTACCAAGCCGCCGGAGGACACGCGGGCGTACTTCCGTGGCCGGTGCCTGGAGCAGTACGCGGACGACGTCGCCGCGGCCTCCTGGGACTCCGTGATCTTCGATCTTCCCGGGCGGGACTCGTTGCAACGCGTCCCAACCCTGGAACCACTTCGCGGAACGCGTAATCACGTCAAGGAACTCCTGGACCGTTGCCGCACGGCAGAAGACCTGGTCAGGGTCCTCTCCGGCGGCTGAACGAACACCCGGGCAGAAACGGCCCGGCAGGGTGGAAACCCCGGCGTCCGGGAATCATCGAGGTGGTCCCCGGACGTTGAGGAAACTGCGGGGCCGATGTCGGACCCTGCTTGTAGGGTCTGATCAAGAACGTCGAACCGAGCGGGGTGAGGGTTATGGCGACCAAGGACACCGGCGGCGGCCAGCAGAAGGCAACGCGCTCCACCGAGGAGGTCGAGGAGCAGGCGGCAGAGTCGCAGGCTTCGGAGGACCTCAAGGAGCGTCAAGAGAAGCTGAGCGATGACGTGGACTCCGTGCTGGACGAGATTGATGATGTCCTCGAGGAGAATGCGGAGGACTTCGTTCGAAGTTTCGTTCAGAAGGGTGGCCAGTAGCCTTCGAATCGAAGGTGGCGGGGGAGCTGGAGTTGGCAAGCGAAGAACGAGAGAAGCGCTGCTCGCGGTGCAAGGTATCCAAGCCGCGGGCAGCCTTCGCTGGTAACAGGTCAGCCCGCGATGGGTTGCAGGCCTATTGTCGGGCGTGCTGGGCGGCCTACCACCAGGAGCGGCAACTGGCGAAGGGAAGAAATGTCCGGCCACGAGTGGAAACACCCGAGGGCCACAAGTTCTGCCGGAGCTGTGGCGAGATCAAGCCACACAGTGAGTGGCATCGCAATGCGACAGCCTCCGACGGCCTCTCAACGAGTTGCAAGGCATGCCGAGCGGCCAAGGGTCGTGCGGGACATCTGAAGCGTCAGTACGGCATGACCGAAGCCGAGCGGGACGAGATGATCGCCTCCCAGATGGGGCTCTGCGTGATCTGCCTGAACGCTCCGGCTGTGCATGTGGATCACTGCCATTCGACGGGTAGGGTCCGTGGCGTACTGTGCTTCAACTGCAATTCAGCCATCGGCAAATTGGGAGACGATCCCGACGCTGCCCGTCGGGTTGCCGCCTACTTGGAAGGATCCTCGTGGAAGCCAACACTCGTAGCACCGGGCGTCTACCGGCTGCCTTCCTGACGCCTGGGTCGTCGTCCTTTATGGACTTCTTGTCCGAGCATCAGCCGGACATCCTGCCCGGTAACCGGCAACTGCCTCCCACGAAGGGCGTGATCGAGGCGCCGCACGGCACGACGATCGTGGCGGCCACGTTCCCCGGGGGCGTCGTGCTGGCCGGTGACCGTCGGGCCACGATGGGTAACGTCATCGCGCAGCGGGACATCGAGAAGGTGTTCCCGGCGGATGAGTACTCGGCCGTGGGTATTGCCGGCACGGCGGGTCTCGCCGTGGAGATGGTGAAGCTGTTCCAGCTGGAGCTGGAGCACTTCGAGAAGGTCGAGGGCGCGCAGCTCTCGCTGGAGGGCAAGGCGAACCGTCTGTCGACCATGATCCGGTCGAACCTCGGTATGGCCATGCAGGGGCTGGCTGTGGTGCCGCTCTTCGCTGGTTACGACGTGGATCGCGGCAAGGGGCGGATCTTCTCGTACGACGTCACCGGCGGCCGTTCCGAGGAGCACGGCTTCGCTGCCACCGGTTCGGGTTCGATCTTTGCGCGCGGTGCCATGAAGAAGCTCTTCCGGAGCGATCTGGCCGAGGACGAGGCCACGACTCTTGTGGTGCAGGCCCTGTACGACGCGGCAGACGACGACTCGGCGACCGGTGGTCCGGATGTAGCGCGCCGGATCTACCCGATCGTCACTGTGATCACCGAGGACGGTTTCCGTCGGCTGACGGAGGAGGAGTCCTCCGAGATCGCCCGCTCGATTCTGGAGCGGCGTCTGGAGCAGCCGGACGGCCCGCGGGCCGCGCTGCTGTAGGCGGCGGGCTCTTGTTGCAAGGTGATCCAGTGACTTCGACAGAAAGGGATGGGTAGCCGGTGTCGACGCCGTTCTATGTCTCACCTCAGCAGGCGATGACCGACCGTGCGGAGTTCGCCCGGAAGGGCATCGCGCGTGGCCGCAGCCTGGTCGTGTTGCAGTATGCCGATGGCATCGTGTTCATCGGGGAGAATCCGTCCCGCGCGCTGCACAAGTTCAGCGAGATCTATGACCGGATCGGTTTTGCGGCGGCCGGTAAGTACAACGAGTACGAGAACCTCAGGATCGGTGGCGTGCGGTACGCCGACCTGCGTGGTTACACCTATGACCGTGATGACGTGACCGCTCGTGGTCTGGCCAATGTGTACGCCCAGACGCTGGGCACGATCTTCTCGAGTGCGGCCGAGAAGCCGTACGAGGTGGAGCTGGTCGTCGCCGAGGTGGGGGAGACGCCGGAGGGCGATCAGATTTACCGGTTGCCGCATGACGGTTCGATCGTCGATGAGCATGGTTCGGTCGCGGTCGGTGGCAATGCGGAGCAGATCAGTAGTTATCTCGATCAGCGTCACCAGGACGGTATGTCTCTGGCGGAGGCGCTGAAGCTGGCCGTGCAGGCGTTGTCCCGGGATACCAACGGTACGCAGCGGGAGATTCCGGCGGAGCGGCTGGAGGTCGCGGTGCTGGACCGTACGCGTCCGCAGGCGCGGAAGTTCAGGCGGATCACGGGTCCGCAGCTGGGCCGGCTGCTGGAGGCGGACGGTGCGGAGACCGCGGCGGAGGCCGAGAGCTCCGAGGACGAGGAGTAGGTCGGCCGATGTAGGCCCGCTGCTCGCCCTGCCTTGCCTTGTGTGCCCCGGCCGCTGTCGTGCGGACGGGGCACAGGCGTGTCAGGGGGTGCTGGGCGGCGCTGTGGAGCCTCGTACGACGAGTTCGACGGGGATGTCGCCCGCGTCCGGTGTACGGCCGTCCAGGACCGCCAGCAGCGCTTGCATGCCGCGTTCGCCGAACAGCTCGGCGTCCAGGCGTACGGTCGTCAGCTCGGGGTCGATGGCGGTGGCGAGGGCGAGGTCGTCGAGGCCGGTGACGGAGATGTCGTCGGGGATGCGCAGGCCCAGGCGGCGTACGGCCTTGTAGGCACCGGCGGCGAGTTTGTCGTCGTCGCAGACCAGTGCGGTGGGCCGGGAGGCGCCGGGGGCGGAGAGCGCCTTTTCGGCGGCGATGCGGGCGCCTTCGATGGAGATGGGTGCGTGGGCCGTGCGTACGGATGTGCCGGGGACCTCGCCGACTCGTGCGGCCAGTTCTCGTTCGCGTACCTCGAAGGTCCAGGAGGGGATGTCCGCCGCGAGGTGGAGGAAGTGGCGGTGGCCGAGGCCGAGGAGGTGTTCGGCGACTTGGCGGACGCCGTCGGTGATGTCGAGGTTGACGGTGGCGGCGCCGAGGCTGCCGTTCGGGTCGCTGTCGAGCATGACGAGGGGGAGTTGGTCGCCGCGGATGGCGGTGAGGGCGTCGGCGGCCATGGAGGAGGCGATGACGCCGTCGAGGGCGGCCTGGGCGGAGGCGAAGGGGTCGCGGGCGGGGCCGATGCCTTCGGGGGAGGGGTAGAGGACGACGCCGAAGCCGTGTTCGGCGGCGATGCGGGCCGCTCCGGTGTAGACGCCGGCGAAGAACTCGGTCGTCAGTGCGGGGACCACGAGCAGGACGGTGCGGGTGTGGCCGAGGCGGAGGTTGCGGGCGGCGAGGTTGGGGCGGTAGCCGAGGTCGCGTGCGGCTTGTCGTACGCGTTCGGCGGTGGTTTCCGAGACCCGGCCGCGCCATTTGTCGCCGAGGACGAGGGAGACGGCGGCCTGGGAGACCCCGGCCGCCTGGGCGACGTCGCGGCTGGTCGGGCGGGTGCTGCCTTGTGCCACCGTGCGACCTGCTCTTTCGTCTGGACGGGTGGACAGCGCACATGGTACGTATGACTGGGGACGTTATACGTAACACTTCAATGGGGTCGGCGAGCGGAAGGGCGGTACATGGCCGTGGGATACCTGGAGATCCTCAGGGCGAGGCACGCCACCCGGCTGCTGGTCGGCACGCTCGTGGGCCGGCTGCCGAACGCGACCTGTGCGATCGCGATCGTGCTGTTCGTGCGGGCGGAGGGCGGCACGTACAGCCTCGCGGGGGCGCTGGCGGCCGTGTACGGGGTCGCGAACGCCGTGGGGCAGCCGGTGCTGGGGCGGCTGGTGGACCTGTACGGGCAGCCGCGTATACAGCTGCCGGCCGCGGTGCTGTCGGCGCTGGCGATGGCG
Source organism: Streptomyces sp. NBC_00457 (assembly GCF_036014015.1). NCBI lineage: Bacteria > Bacillati > Actinomycetota > Actinomycetes > Kitasatosporales > Streptomycetaceae > Streptomyces > Streptomyces sp. NBC_00457. The sequence goes on from NZ_CP107905.1 coordinate 8,579,208, forward strand.
GTGTTCGCCTTCGCGGGCACCGACCCGCTGCCGCTCGCCTGTGCGGCCGTGGCGGCTGCCGGGCTCTTCACACCGCCCTTGGAGGGCGGTCTGCGGGCGCTGTGGCCGAGCGTGCTCCGTAAGGAGGGCCAGGTGCACACGGCGTACGCGATGGACGCGGTCGCGCAGGAAGTCATGTTCACCGTGGGGCCGTTGCTGGTGACCGTGTGTGTGTCGCTGTGGTCGGCGCAGACCGCGCTGCTGGTGCTGAACGTCATCGGGGTCCTCGGCGCGCTGTCCGTGGTCGTCTCGCCGCCTTCGCGCGCGTGGCGTTCGGCGCCGCGTGAGGCGCACTGGCTGGGTGCGTTGCGTTCGCCCGGGCTGCTGGCGTTGCTGGGGGCGTTTCTGTTCGTCGGTATCGCGCTGGGTTCCATCACGGTGGCGGCGGTGTCGTACGCGGACGACAACGGCGGTGACGCGGTGTACGGCTGGCTGATGGCGGGGCTGGGGCTGGGTGCGCTGGTCGGCGGCAGCGTGTACGGGGCGCGGCAGTGGACCGGTGAGCCGGCGCGGCGGCTGTGTGGGCTGGTGGCCCTTCTCGCGGTGTGTTATCTGCCACTGATGCTCATGCCGGGCGCGGTCGCCATGACGTTGCTCAGCGTGCTGTCCGGGGTGTTCCTCGCGCCGTGCATCGCGTGTGCGTTCGTGCTCGTGGACCGGCATGCGCCGAGGGGGACGGTCACGGAGGCGTTCTCGTGGCTGGTGACGACGTTCACGGTCGGGGCGTCGGTCGGAACGGGCCTCACGGGTCCGGTCATCGAGGGCGGCGGGGCGCTGTGGGGCTTCGCCGTGCCGGGTGCCGCGGGCGGGGTGTCGCTGCTGGTTGTGCTGGTCACCCTGCGGGTGCTGGCGGCGCCCGGTGGGCGGGCCGTGGTGGCGGCCGCATCGGAAAATGATCGCAACCGTGCGGTCGAACCCCGTTTCAGCTCAGGGGATCGGGCGTAATGTTCACTCATGGACCGCCGCATTTTCGGGCTGGAGAACGAGTACGGCGTCACGTGTACGTTCAGGGGACAGCGACGCCTGTCTCCCGACGAGGTGGCGCGGTACCTCTTCCGCCGTGTCGTGTCATGGGGCCGCAGCAGCAATGTCTTTCTGCGAAACGGCGCCCGCCTCTATCTCGACGTGGGCTCACATCCGGAATACGCGACACCCGAATGTGACAACGTGACCGAGCTGGTCACCCACGACAAGGCCGGCGAGCGCATTCTCGAGGGACTCCTGGTGGACGCCGAACGACGCCTGCACGAGGAAGGAATCGCGGGCGACGTCTACCTCTTCAAGAACAACACCGACTCGGCAGGCAACTCCTACGGCTGCCACGAGAACTATCTGGTGGCGCGGCACGGGGAGTTCTCCCGGCTCGCGGACATTCTGATTCCGTTCCTTGTCACCCGCCAGCTGCTGTGCGGTGCGGGCAAGGTGTTGCAGACCCCGCGTGGCGCCGTGTACTGCGTCAGCCAGCGGGCCGAGCACATCTGGGAGGGCGTGTCCTCGGCGACGACGCGTTCCCGGCCCATCATCAACACCCGCGACGAACCGCACGCGGACGCCGAGCGCTACCGCCGCCTGCATGTCATCGTGGGCGACTCGAACATGTCCGAGACGACCATGCTGCTGAAGGTCGGCGCGACCGACCTGGTGCTGCGCATGATCGAGGCGGGCACGGTGATGCGGGACCTGACCCTGGAGAACCCGATCCGGGCGATCCGCGAGGTCAGCCATGACATCACGGGCCGGCGCAAGGTGCGTCTGGCCAGCGGGCGCGAGGCCTCGGCGCTGGAAGTGCAGCGTGAGTACTACGAGAAGGCAGTGGACTTCTGCGAGCGCCGCGGGATCCGTACCGGCACCGTGGAGCAGGTCCTGGAGCTGTGGGGCCGCACCCTGGACTCGATCGAGGCCGAGGACCTCGACCGGATCGGCACCGAGATCGACTGGGTGATGAAGTACAAGCTCATCGAGCGGTACCGCGCCAAGCACAACATGACCATGTCGCATCCGCGCGTGGCGCAGATAGACCTCGCCTACCACGACATCCATCGCAGGCGAGGTCTTTACTACCTGCTGGAGAAGAAGGGTCAAGCCGCCCGGATCTGCAATGACTTGAAGATCTTCGAGGGCAAGTCGGTTCCGCCGCAGACCACTCGGGCCCGGCTGCGCGGTGACTTCATCCGCAGGGCTCAGGAACAGCGTCGTGACTTCACGGTCGACTGGGTGCACCTGAAGCTCAACGACCAGGCACAGCGCACCGTGTTGTGCAAGGACCCGTTCCGTTCCGTGGACGACCGGGTCGAGAAGCTCATCGCCGGAATGTGAGCATCGCGTTTCGGCTTGATCGCCGGAACGCAACGCGGGCGCCGTACGTTTTCCGTACGGCGCCCTTCTCACGCCGTAGAGTTGCGCGCACGCCATCAACAAGATCGACCGATTACGAGGCCCCCACCGTGCGCCGACGCTCACTGCTCATCGCTGTTCCCGCTGGACTGGTCACGCTCGCCGGATGCGGCGACGACGACTCGGCCGACTCGGCCCAGGCCTCCGACAGCGCGTCGCCCTCGGCCTCGGCATCCTCGGCGCCGCCACCGAAGCTGGTCGACGGCCCGCTGCCGGCGATCACGGCGGGCACGAAGTTCGAAGAGAAGCCGACCGTCGCCAAGGGCAGCGGGGACCCGTCGAAGGACCTCGCGGTGAAGACGCTCATCGCCGGCAGCGGCCGGACCGTCGCGGAGAACGACTATGTCCTGGCCCACTATGTGGGTCAGATCTGGGACACGGCGAAGGTCTTCGACAACTCCTACGACCGCAAGGCCCCGGCGTTCTTCCAGCTGGCCCCGAACAGCATCATCGACGGCTGGCGGTACGCGCTGCCCGGCAAGAAGGTCGGCAGCCGGGTCCAGATGGCCATCCCCCCGACATGGGGGTACGGCACGCAGGGCAATCCGCAGGCGGGCATCAAGGGCACCGACACGCTGGTGTTCGTGGTCGACGTGCAGGACACGTTCAACGGGAAGAGCTCCGCCAAGGGCAGCACGGTCGCGCAGGACAACATCGACCTGCCCAAGGTGAGCGCCAACACCGACGGCAAGGCGCCCTCCATCGAGATGCCCAAGTCCGATGCGCCGAAGAAGCTGGTGGCGAACTACGTCATCGAGGGCGACGGCGCCGAGGTCGCCGCCCAGGACACCGTGCTGGTGCAGTACAAGGGCGTGGTGTGGGACGGCGGCAAGGAGTTCGACTCGACGTACAGCCGCAAGTCGCTCACGTCGTTCTCGCTGCAGCAGGTCGTCAAGGGCTGGGCGCAGGGCCTGACGGGCAAGAAGGTCGGCAGCCGGGTACTGATCGTGATCCCGCCGGACCTGGGGTACGGCGACAACCCGCCGGCCGGCAGCGGTATCGAGAAGGACTCCACGCTGGTCTTCTCGGTGGACATCCTGGCGAAGATGTGACGTCACCGAGATGTAAGACTGTGACCGTTCGCCTTTCCGCAGACAAGCAGGAGCTAGAGACGTGAGCATCGACAAGCCCGAGATCGACTTCCCGGGCGGCGAGCCCCCGGCGGACCTGGAGATCAAGGACATCTGGGAGGGCGACGGCGCGGTGGCGCAGGCGGGTCAGACCGTCACCGTCCACTACGTGGGTGTCGCTTTCAGCACAGGCGAGGAGTTCGACGCCAGCTGGAACCGTGGCACGCCCTTCCGTTTCCCGCTGGGCGGCGGCCGGGTCATCAAGGGTTGGGACCAGGGCGTGCAGGGCATGAAGGTCGGCGGCCGGCGTCAGCTGACCATCCCGGCCCACCTCGCCTACGGGAACCAGAGCCCCACCCCGGCGATCAAGCCCGGTGAGACGCTGATCTTCGTGGTCGACCTCCTCGGGGTCTGATCGACGTACGACCACACCCGATCACCTGGGGTCCATGCCTGCGCGGGCATGGGCCCTCGGCTTTTGCCGCGCCACCGCTGAGCGGTACGGTCGTCGTTCGTAAGCACCATAGGGAGGCGAAGGGCGTCGATGGCCATTGCCAAGGCCGAGCGGCTGATGAACCTGGCGCTGTGTCTGCTGGGGACGCGGCGGCCGCTCAGCAAGCGCGAGCTGCGTGAGTCCATCGAGGCCTATCTGGAAGCCGGGTCGGACGACTCCTTCAACCGGATGTTCGAGCGCGACAAGGACGATCTGCGCGAACTCGGCCTGGTCATCGAGACGGTGGAGAATCTCGACGGCGAGGTCGGCTATCTGGCCCGCCGCGACAGCAACCGCCTCCCGCCCGTCACCCTTGACGCCGAGGAGGCCGCCGCCCTGGGGCTGGCCGCCAAGGTGTGGCAGCAGGCGCGGCTCGCGGGCGCGGCCAGCGGCGCGCTGCAGAAGCTGCGTGCGGCCGGGCTGCTCGAGGACATGGACCCGTACGAGGCGCACGGCGCGCTGGAGCCGCGGATTCCGGTGCACGAGGCGGCGTTCGAGCCGTTGATGCTGGCCTGCCGCGACCGCCGGCCGGTCGCTTTCGACTACCGCAAGGCCACCGCCGCGCATCCCGAACCCCGGCATGTGGAGCCGTGGGCGCTGGAGTGCTGGCGCGGCCACTGGTATCTGGCGGGCTGGGACCGTGACCGCGGTGCCGAGCGGGTGTTCCGGCTGTCCCGGATCACCGGCCGGGTGCGCACCCGCAGCGGCCGGTTCACCGTGGAGGTCCCCGATGTCGTCACCGTCCGGGAGACCGTCGCGAGCTGGGCGGGGGAGACCGCCGACCGCAGTGCGCTGATCCGGCTGCGTACGGACGCGGGGTACCCGTTGCGGGCGAAGGCCACGTCGGTGCGGGAACTGGGCGACGGCTGGGACGAGTTGGAGATCCCGTACGGACACGGCCTGGACGCCTGGCTGGTGGAGTTCGGGCCGGACGTGGTGGTCCTGGAGCCGGCCGAGCTGCGCGCCGACGTGGTGGACCGGCTGCGTGCCGTGGCCAAGGGCTGAGGGGGAGCGAGAAAGACAGTGGCCGGCAAACCGATCAGACCTGCGAACGCCATCGACCAGACTCGCCGGATGCTCTCCCTGGTGACGTATCTCAGGGAGCGCCCCGGCGCCCGGCTCGAGGACGTCGCCCGTGCTTTCGGCATCACCGAGGACGAGCTGGTCTCCGACCTCGATGTGCTGCCCATGTGCGGCACCAGCTTCCGCGGCGGCGATCTGCTCGACATCGACACCGACGGCGAGCGGATCTGGTGGCACAACCCCGCCGCCCTCGGGGCGGAGACAGCGGACCCGCTCAGGCTCGCCGCCGACGAGGCAACCGCGCTGCTGGTGGCGGCCCGTGCCGTCGCCACGCTGCCCGGTCTGCGGGAGAGCGACCGGCAGGCGCTGCTGCGGGCCACCGCCAAGGTGGAGGCCGCGGCCGGTGAGGCGGCCGGCGCCAGTGCCCGGCTGTCGGTGACCTTCGAATCGGAGGGCGGCGTCTTCGCGGACGTCGACCGGGCGATCTCCGAGCGCCGCCGCCTGTGGATCCGCTACTACTCGCCCGCCCGGGACGAGGTCACCGAGCGCGAGATCGACCCCATCCGCCTCGTCAGCGTGGGCCACACCTATGTGGAGGCCTGGTGCCGCCGCTCCGAGGCACGCCGCACTTTCCGTCTCGACCGGGTCGCCGAGATCAAGATCCTGGACGAGCCGTCCGCGCCCCCCGAGGTGGAGCTGCGGGACCTGTCGGAGGGGCTGGTGCAGCCCGCCGCCGAGGACCCGGAGGTCGTCGTCGAGGTCGGCCCGGGCGGGCGCTGGGTCGCCGAGTACTACCCGCACGACAGCGCGGATGAGCTTCCCGACGGCGGGCTGCGTATCACTCTGCGCACCCCCGACCCGGCGTCGCTGCGCCGCCTGGCGCTCCGGCTCGGGCGCGACGGCCGGATCGTGTCACCGCGCGAGCTGGCCGACAGCGCCCGGCACGCGGCCCGTGAGGCGCTGGCGGCGTACGACGGCATCGAGGCGCAGGCTCCCGGGGAGCACGGGGTGCGAGGCGGGCGGGACGACGGGCCGGAGTGAGCCGCACCGGGCGTGCCGGAGGCGAACGACCAGGAGAACAGGAGCAGGGGCTTTGAGCGAGTCGGCGTCCGTGGTGCAGGGCATGTCGGTGGCGTCGGCGTTCGCCGGCATGAGAAGCGTGACTCCCGTGGTGTTCAGGGCGGGCTGCCCGGACTGCCGAGGCCGCTTCGAACTCACCGCGAACGCCCTGCGCCTGGCCATCGGCGCGAGCAGCCGCACCACCTTCTACTCCTTCACCTGCCCCGACTGCGGCGCGTCCGTGCGCAAGCCGGCGGGGGAGCGCATCGTCGAGCTGCTCACCGGTGGCGGGGTCAGCACACTGCGGCTGCACTCGACCCTCTAGGCTCGGCGTCATGTTCTGGCCGATGTTCGCCGTCGCTGTGGGTTTTGCCTCTCTCGCCGTCCTCGGTGTGCTCGCGGTACGGGTCTTCCTGGAGGCACAGCGCCTGGGCAGGCAGGTTTCGGACTCGGCGGCTCGTATCAACCGGGCGGCGGAGGATCTGGAGCGTGCGTCTTTGAGCGCGGCGCGCACTATGGACTCGCTGTAAGTCCGGCTGAGGATGCCCTGTGAGTCCTGCGTCTGATGCGCTTTGGGCTGCTTCGCCCTGTCACCCTGGTGGCTCCGGCAGGTACGCTGCTGGTCGCGGCCCGGAAAACGAGGCTCGGGTCGCGGACCGGGAGTACGCACAGGGATTGCCACCCGTTTACCCCTGAGCGTTACGATCGCTGTCAAGCACGATCGATCGGATGAGTGTTCGACCGATCGGACAGCACCCCACCCCAGCCGCCTCGGTGAGAAGGTAAAGACTTATGTTCGGAAGGCTCGGAGCTCCCGAGATCATTCTCATCCTCGTCGTCATCATCCTGCTGTTCGGCGCGAAGAAGCTTCCGGACATGGCGCGCTCGCTCGGCAAGTCCGCGCGCATCCTCAAGAGCGAGGCCAAGGCGATGAAGACGGAGGGCCAGGACAACGCCTCCGCTCCCGCGGCCCCGCCGCAGACCGACGAGCAGCCCCCCGCTCAGCGCACCATCCAGGCCGCCCCCGGCGACGTGACCAGCTCGCGGCCGGTCACCGAGCCGACGGACACGTCCAAGCGCTGACGCAGGGCCGGTGACCACCGGCCCGCTGCACGAGATGGGAATGTGGGTTGCTGAAGTCTGCCCGCAAGCAGGAGAGGGATCCCGAGGGGCGGATGCCCCTCGCGGAGCACCTACGCGAGCTTCGCAACCGGCTCGCGAAGGCGCTGTTGGCCATCGTCGCCATCACGGTCGTCGCTGCCTTCTTCTACAACGACATCATCAACATCCTCACCAAGCCGATCCTCGACTCGGTCGGCTGTGGCAAGACGTTCGAGGAACTGGCGAACACGTCCAAGTCCACCGAGCCGTGTGCGCAGATCACCATCAACGGTCTGCTCACTCCCTTCACGCTCGCGCTGAAGGTGTCGTTGATGGCCGGTGTCGTACTGGCCTCGCCGGTCTGGCTGTTCCAGCTGTGGGCCTTCGTCGCGCCCGGTCTGCACCGGCACGAGAGGAAGTACGCCTACGCCTTCGTCGGCATGGGCGCTCCGCTCTTCCTCGTCGGCGCCTACTTCGCCTACTCGGTGCTGCCCACCACGGCAGAGGTGCTGCTCCAATTCAGCCCGGAGAACACGGACAACCTCCTGCCCCTGGACGACCTGCTCGATCTGGTCACCCGCATGGTGATCGTCTTCGGCCTCTCCTTCGAGCTGCCCCTGCTGCTGATCTTCCTGAACCTCACCGGGGCGATCACGGGCAAGCGAATGCTCGGCTGGTGGCGAGCGATGATCATGGGCATCACGGTCTTCGCGGCGCTCGCGACGCCCAGCACCGACCCGCTGACGATGCTCGCGCTCGCCGGACCGATCTGGATCCTGTACTTCGCCGCGACCGCCTTCTCGTTGATCAACGACAAGCGCCGGCGTCGCCGCGAGGCCATGGGCCCCGCCGACGACGAGGCCTCCGACCTGGACCTCACGCCCGATGACATCGGCGAGGTCGAGACAGTCTCCGCCAGCCGGGCGCTGCCGGAACAGGCGGGCACGGACCGGGTCAACGGATACGACGACGTGACGTAGCCGCCTCCACGAACAGAACACACAGGGCGCCCCCATCACTACGCGTGGTGGGGGCGCCCGGCGTTCGCGGCAGGCCCCGAGGGCAGGATTCCGCAGATCCGGATATTGATCGTCCTGTTGTCAGTGGGGCCCGGTACGCTCGAAAGCACGATGACAGAGGACCTCTCACCGGCCGAGCGGTATGCGGCAGCGCGTAAGCGTGCTGTCGAGCAGGCCACCGCGCTCGCCTCCTTCCGCGAGATGTACGACTTCGGCCTCGACCCCTTCCAGATCGAGGCCTGCGAGGCGCTCGAATCGGGGAAGGGCGTGCTGGTGGCCGCGCCCACCGGCTCCGGCAAGACGATCGTGGGCGAGTTCGCCGTCCACCTCGCCCTGATGCAGGGCAAGAAGTGCTTCTACACGACCCCCATCAAGGCGCTGTCGAACCAGAAGTACGCCGACCTGTGCCGCCGTTACGGCACGGGCATGGTCGGTCTCCTCACCGGTGACAACAGCGTCAACTCCGACGCCCCGGTGGTCGTGATGACCACCGAGGTGCTGCGGAACATGCTGTACGCCGGATCGCAGACCCTCCTCGGACTCGGCTATGTGGTCATGGACGAGGTGCACTACCTCTCCGACCGGTTCCGGGGCGCCGTATGGGAAGAGGTGATCATTCATCTCCCCGAGTCGGTGACCCTGGTGTCGCTGTCGGCCACCGTGTCGAACGCCGAGGAGTTCGGCGACTGGCTCGACACCGTCCGCGGTGACACCGAGGTGATCGTCTCCGAGCACCGGCCCGTGCCGCTGTTCCAGCATGTGCTCGCCGGACGCCGGATGTACGACCTGTTCGAGGAGGGCGAGGGCCACAAGAAGGCCGTCAACCCGGACCTCACCCGGCTCGCGCGCATGGAGGCGACCAGGCCGTCGTACCAGGACCGCAGACGCGGGCGGTCCATGCGGGAGGCCGATCGGGAGCGGGAGCGCAGATCCAGGTCGCGGGTGTGGACACCCGGACGGCCCGAGGTCATCGAGCGGCTCGACGCCGAGGGGCTGCTGCCCGCCATCACCTTCATCTTCAGCCGTGCCGCCTGCGAGTCCGCCGTTCAGCAGTGCCTGTACGCCGGGCTGCGGCTCAACGACGACGAGGCACGGGAGCGGGTCCGCTCCCTGGTCGAGGAGCGCACGGCCTCCATTCCCACCGAAGACCTGCATGTGCTCGGGTACTACGAGTGGCTGGAGGGACTGGAGCGCGGGATCGCGGCCCACCACGCGGGCATGCTGCCGACGTTCAAGGAGGTCGTCGAGGAGCTGTTCGTGCGCGGCCTGGTCAAGGCCGTGTTCGCCACCGAGACGCTGGCCCTGGGCATCAACATGCCCGCCCGGTCCGTGGTGCTGGAGAAGCTCGTCAAGTGGAACGGCGAGCAGCACGCCGACATCACCCCCGGTGAGTACACCCAGTTGACCGGCCGTGCCGGGCGCCGCGGCATCGATGTCGAAGGACATGCCGTGGTGCTGTGGCAGCGCGGAATGAGCCCGGAGCACCTGGCGGGACTGGCCGGTACGCGCACGTATCCGCTGCGGTCCAGCTTCAAGCCGTCGTACAACATGGCGGTCAACCTCGTCGAGCAGTTCGGGCGGCACCGCTCGCGGGAGCTGCTGGAGACGTCCTTCGCGCAGTTCCAGGCCGACAAGTCGGTCGTGGGGATCTCGCGGCAGGTGCAGCGCAACGAGGAGGGGCTCGCGGGCTACAAGGAGTCCATGACCTGCCACCTCGGGGACTTCGAGGAGTATGCGCGGCTGCGGCGTGAGCTCAAGGACCGGGAGACCGAACTGGCCAAGCAGGGCGCGACGGAGCGGCGTGCCGAGGCCGCCGTCGCGCTGGAGAAGCTCAAGCCGGGTGACGTCATCCATGTGCCGACCGGGAAGTACGCGGGGCTGGCACTGGTGCTGGATCCGGGACTGCCGGCCGGGCGGTCCAACGGCCACCGCGGCTTCGAGCACCACGACGGGCCGCGCCCGCTGGTGCTGACCGCCGAGCGGCAGGTCAAGCGGCTGGCGTCGATGGACTTCCCGGTGCCCGTCGAGGCGCTGGAGCGGATGCGGATCCCGAAGTCCTTCAATCCGCGCTCACCGCAGTCGCGTCGCGACCTCGCCTCCGCACTGCGGACCAAGGCCGGGCACATCCCCCCGGAGCGGCATCGCAAGAAGCGGTCGCAGGCCGCCGACGACCGGGAGATCGCCCGGCTGCGTACGGCGATCCGCGCGCATCCGTGCCATGGGTGCAACGACCGTGAGGATCACGCGCGTTGGGCCGAGCGGTATCACCGGCTGATGCGGGACACCTCGCAGCTGGAGCGCCGCATCGAGGGCCGTACCAACACGATCGCCCGTACGTTCGACCGGATCGTCGCGTTGCTGACCGAGCTGGACTATCTGCGCGGGGACGAGGTCACCGAGCACGGCAAGCGGCTCGCCCGGCTGTACGGCGAGCTGGATCTGCTCTCGAGTGAATGCCTGCGCGCCGGCGTGTGGGAGGGGCTCGGTCCCGCCGAACTCGCGGCCTGTGTCTCGGCGTTGGTGTACGAGGCGCGGGTCGGGGACGATGCGATGGCGCCCAAGCTGCCGTCCGGGAAGGCGAAGGCCGCGCTCGGTGAGATGGTGCGGATCTGGGGGCGGCTGGATGCGCTGGAGGAGGAGTTCCGGATCACCCAGTCCGAGGGTGTCGGGCAGCGTGAGCCGGATCTCGGGTTTGCCTGGGCCGCGTATATGTGGGCGTCCGGGAAGGGCCTCGATGAGGTGCTGCGTGAGGCGGAGATGCCGGCGGGGGACTTTGTGCGGTGGTGCAAGCAGGTGATTGATGTGCTGGGGCAGATTTCGGCGGCGTCTGCGGCGGAGGGGTCGACCGTGGCGAAGAATGCGCGTAAGGCGGTTGACGGTTTGCTTCGGGGGGTTGTGGCTTACTCGTCGGTTGGGTAGCGCCGTTGGGGTTGCTGTGGTTTGCCGGGTGCGGGTCGTCTGTGGCTTGTCGCGCAGTTCCCCGCGCCCCTTTGGGGCGCTGTAGCGCCCTACGCGTTTAGATACGCGCGCCAACCGCCGTACGGCGTGATGTCGGCCGCCCCTTCGAGCGCTCCCGGCTCGCACAGGAAGCCGGGGACGTGGGTGCCGTCGGACAGTTCGACGCTGCCCAGCGTCATCGGGCGGGGGAGTGCGGCCAGCAGGCGGCCCAGGCCTTCGGCCGGGAGGCGCCATACCTCGGTCTCGATGGCGGCGCCGGTTTCGCCGACGTGGACGAGGCCCGGCTTGGGTGGGGTGGTGGCGAGTGAGTGCAGGCGGTAGACGGGGGCGGTGGTGGTCGTACGGTCCAAGCGGGCGCCCAGCGCGAGGAGTTGCGGGTTGAGGGGCTGGCCCGACAGATGGGCGCCGACGACCGCGAGCCGGGTCTCCGGCTGCAGCAGCCCGGCGATCCGCGTCAGCCGCTCGTCGGTGAAGGCCGGACCGATCAGCATGGCGCCGAAGGGTAGGCCGTTCACCTCGCCCGCCGGGACGGCCACCGCCGCCAGGTCGAACAGGTTGGTGGAGTTGGTGAAGCGGCCCAGGCGGGCATTGGCGCCCAGGGGATCGGCGGCGACCTCGGTGAGGGTGGGGTGGCCGGGTGTGGTGGGGAGCAACAGGGCGTCCGCGTCGGCGAGTTCCGCTTCGGCGCGGGCGCGCAGGGCGGCGAGCCGCTCCTGGTCGGCGTAGAGCTGGTGGGCCGGGATGCCGCGGGCGCGGGTGATGATGCCGGTGACGGTGGGGTCGAGACCGGCGCCGCCTTCGGAGAGCGACTTGTCGATAAAACTCCCCACGGCGGTGTAGCGCTCGGCCACGAAGGCGCCCTCGTAGAGCATCGCGGCGGCATCCGTGAACGGGGTGAGGTCGATCGTCCGCACCTCCGCACCCGCCTCGGTGACCTGCCGTACCGCCGCCTCGTACGCCTCCGCCCAGCCCGGATCCAGCTCGCCGAGCTGCCGCGGCGAGGCGACCGCGATCCGCCAGGGGCCCGGCGGGCGTCGGGGGAGCTGCTGGTCCACCGTGACCATGTACGACATCGCCTGCTCCGCTTCCGGGAGCGTCCGCGCGAGCACCGTCACGCAGTCGAGCGAGGCACAGGCCGGGACGACCCCCTCCGTCGGGACCAGGCCACGGGTGGGCTTGAGGCCGACGATGCCGTTGAAGGCGGCCGGCACCCGGCCCGAGCCCGCGGTGTCCGTACCGAGTGCGAAGTCGACCAGGCCCAGCGCCACGGCGACCGCCGAGCCGGAACTGGAACCGCCACTGATCCGCGCCGGGTCGTACGCGTTGCGCACGGCGCCGTAGGGGGAGCGGGTGCCGACGAGGCCGGTCGCGAACTGGTCGAGATTCGTGGTGCCGAGCACGAGCGCACCGGCAGCACGGAGCCGGGCCACCACGGGTGCGTCCGCCTCCGGCCGGTAGGCGTACGACGGACAGCCCGCCGTCGTCGGCAGCCCGGCCACGTCGATGTTGCCCTTGGCGGCGAAGAGACGGCCGGCAAGCGGAAGCCGCTCGCCGCGAGCGACGCGTCCGTCGAGTGCGCGGGCTTCGGCCTCGACGTCCTCCCGTGGACGCAGGTCGATCCAGACCTCGGGTCGGTCCACGGCCTCGATAAGGGCGTATGCGGCGCGGACACGGGACAGAGCCGTCGACATTTTTTGTGCTCCTCAGTCTGCTGAGCGGGATTGGTGAAGTCCCGTGCGGAACACGCCCCAAAGGGGCGCGGGGCTGTATCTATATGCGGCTCCGCCGCGATGGGGGTCCCCCCGCTCGAGCGAAGCCGAGAGTGGGGGAGCGACCAGCCACGACGGACCCGCAGATGATCGACGGCCGATCACGGCAGCCGCGGAGCGCTGCGCGCCAGCACGATCAGGGCCGTCCCGGCCTCCACCTGGTCCCCGGGCCCGACCAGGATCTCGGTCACCACGCCGTCGGCCGGCGCGTGGACCCTGGACTCCATCTTCATCGCCTCCAGGGCGAGCAGTGGCTGCCCGGCGCTCACCTCGTCTCCCTGGCTGACGTTCAACTGCCATACGGACGCGGCGAATTCGGCCTCTATGAGACGGCCGCCCGAAGGCACCCGCACCTCGGCCGCCGGTGCCGCGGGCGCCGTCAGGCTCTCCGCCCGCGTGAACTCGCCCGCCGCCTCCCACGCGTCCCGCTCCGCCGCGAACGCGGCACCCTGACGGGCCCGGAACTCGGCGATGGACTCGGCGTTCTCGGCGAGGAAGGCCTGGTACTCGGCGAGGGAGAAGGTGCCCTCCTCGATGCGGGGCACAAAGCGCCCGGACTTGATGTCGGCGCGCAGCTCCAGCAGCTCCTCGGCACCCACCGGATACCACTTGATCCGGTCGAAGAACCGCAGCAGCCACGGCGACCCCGGCTCGAACGCACCGCGCTGCTGCCACGGCGACCACACCTGGGTCGTACGGCCCACGAACTGATAGCCGCCGGGGCCCTCCATGCCGTAGATGCAGAGATACGCGCCGCCGATGCCGACCGAGTTCTCGGCCGTCCAGGTGCGTGCCGGGTTGTACTTCGTCGTCACCAGCCGGTGCCGTGGGTCGAGCGGGGTCGCCACGGGTGCGCCGAGGTAGACGTCTCCCAGGCCGAGTACGAGGTACTCCGCGTCGAACACCGTGCGGTACACGTCCGCCACCGAGTCGAGTCCGTTGACGCGGCGGATGAACTCGATGTTCCACGGGCACCAGGGCGCGTCGTCGCGCACGCCCGCCATATAGCGGGCGATGGCCTCGCGGGTCGCCGGGTCGTCCCAGGAGAGGGGGAGGTGGACGGTGCGGGAGGGGACGACGAGTTCGTCGGAGGGCGGGAGCGAGGAGACCGTTTCCCTTACGGCGGCGAGGAGTTCGTGCTGGGGGAGCCGGCGCGGGTCCGTCCGGATCTGGAGGGATCGGATGCCCGGTGTGAGGTCCGTGATCCCGTCGAGGGATTCCTCGGCGATCGCTTCCATCAGCGCGTGGACGCGCATGCGCAGGGTGAGGTCCAGCTGCATCGGCCCGAATTCGATCAGCAGGCTGTCGTCGCCGCTCCTGTGGTAGGTCACATCGCGGTCCCGCGCCAGCACCCCACCGTCCACGATCTCCGCCCGCCTCGCCCCGTCCACATCCACCGGAACGAACCGCACCGTATCGCCCGGCCGCAGCTGCCCCAGCTTCCACCGCTCCGCGCTCAGCACCACGGCCGGGCACACGAACCCGCCGAGCGAAGGTCCGTCCGGGCCCAGCAGCACCGGCATGTCGCCCGTGTAGTCGACGGAGCCGACGGAGTACGGCGTGTCATGGATGTTGGACGGATGCAGGCCCGCCTCACCGCCGTCCGTACGGGCCCAGCGCGGCTTCGGACCGACCAGCCGCACACCCGTCCGCGCCGAGTTGAAGTGCACCTTCCAGTCGGCGGCGTAGAAGTCCCGGATGTCCTGTTCGGTGAAGAACTCCGGTGCCGCATGGGGGCCTTCGACCGCGCCGACGTGCCATACGGTGCCGAAGGCGGGACGGCCGTCGAGCGGTACGGGCGTGCCGTCCGCGACCGTCCCCCCGTGCAGCACATCGCCCGTCCGCAGCTCCCGTCCCCCGTGCCCGCCGAACCGGCCCAGCGTGAAGGTGCTCGCGCTGCCCAGGAATCCGGGCACGTCCAGACCGCCCGCGAACAGTACGTACGTCCGCAGCCCGTGCTCCGTCGGCGCCCCGATCTCCAGTACGGCCCCCGCCGGCACCGTCACCGGCTCCCACTGCGCGACCGGCACACCGGCCACGGTCACCGGCGCGGGAGCACCCGTCACGCACACCGTCGTCGGCTGTGTGAACCTCAACGCCGGTCCCTGGAGGGTGCATTCGAGCCCGGGCGCCCCCTCGGGATTGCCCAGCGCCCGGTTGCCCAGCCGGAACGACCGGTCGTCCATCGGGCCGCTCGGCGGCACGCCGACCTGCCAGTAGCCGGTGCGGCCCGGCCAGTCCTGCACCGTGGTGAGCAGTCCGCCGGAGACGACCTCGATGCGCGGGGTCGGATCGCTCACCCGGGTGAGGGTGGCCGTCGAGTGCAGAGCCGCACCGAACTCCCGGTCCGCGAGTGCCGCCCGCACCAGCCCCAGGTTCGTCTCGATGCCGTCGATCCGCGTGCGGGCCAGCGCCGCGTCGAGCCGCCGCAGCGCGTGTTCCCGGTCCGGGCCGTACGCGACGACCTTCGCGAGCAGTGGGTCGTACGACGTCGTCACCTCCGTGCCCGTCTCCACCCAGCCGTCGACCCGGACGCCCGGCGGGAACTCGACCCGCGTCAACAGGCCCGCGCCGGGCCGGTGTTCACGGCTCGGATCCTCCGCGTACAGGCGTGCCTCGACGGCGTGACCGTGCGGCGGACCCGGGTCGCGTACGGCGTCGGTCTCGCCGCGGGCCAGCCGCAGCATCCAGGCGACGAGGTCGACGCCGTAGACCTCCTCGGTGACCGGGTGTTCGACCTGGAGGCGCGTGTTGACCTCCAGGAAGCAGGCCTCCTCGCGGGCGGCGTCGTAGACGAACTCGACCGTACCGGCGGAGCGGTAGTCGACCGAAGCGCACAAGTCACGTGCGGATGAGGCGAGTTGTTCCCGCACATGATCCGGCAGCCCGGGCGCCGGCGCCTCCTCCAGCACCTTCTGGTTGCGCCGCTGGAGCGAGCAGTCCCGGTCGCCGAAGGTGACGACCTTCCCCGTGCCGTCGCCGAAGACCTGCACCTCGACATGGCGGGCGTTCTCGACGAGCCGTTCGAGGAAGACACCGGCCGAAGAGAAGGATGCGGCGGCGACGCGCTGCACCCGCTCCCAGGCCTCGGTCAGTTCATCGGCGGATCGACAGGCCGACATGCCGATACCACCGCCTCCGCCGGTCGCCTTGAGCATGACCGGATAGCCGATGGCGCGGGCCGCGTCCAGGGCCTCCTCGACCGAGCCAAGGAGTCCCGTGCCCGGCGCCAGCGGCACCCCCGCGGCCCGCGCCGCCGCCCGTGCCGTGTGCTTCGCGCCGAACAGCTCCAACTGCTCCGGCGTCGGGCCCACGAACACGATCCCGGCGTCCTCGCAGCGCCGCGCGAAGGCCGCGTCCTCGGACAGGAAGCCGTACCCGGGATGGATCGCGCCCGCGCCGGTGTCCTTGGCGGCGTTCAGCACCAGGTCCACATCGAGGTACGACTCCTTTGCGGGCGCCGGGCCCAGCCGTACCGCCTCGTCGGCGAGCCGGACGTGCGGCGCCGAGCGGTCCGGGTCGGAGTACACGGCGATGGTGCGCAGCCCCAGTTCGCGGGCCGTGCGGATGATCCGTACGGCGATCTCGCCGCGGTTGGCGACCAGCAGCGTCTCGAAGCTCACGCGCTCTCCCCGATCGTCATCTCCACCGCCGTCGGATCGAAGCCGTTGCAAGGGTTGTTGATCTGCGGGCAGTTGGAGACGAGGACCAGCACATCGCGTTCGGCGCGGAGGGTGAGGGAGAGGCCGGGTGCCGAGATGCCGTCGACGATGCCGAGGGTGCCGTCCTTCTCGACCGGCACGTTCATGTACCAGTTGATGTTGGAGACCAGATCCCGCTTGCCCAGCCCGTACTTCGAGCCCTCCGCCAGGAAGTTGTCCACGCACGCGTGCTGCGACCAGGTGTGGTGGCCGTACCGGAGCGTGTTCGACTCCTTGGAGCAGGCGCCGCCGACCGTGTCGTGCCGGCCGACGTCGTCGGCGACCACGGTCATCAGCGGCGTGTGCTCGTTGGACATCAGCACACTGCCGGTGGTGAGGAAGAGGGCGCCCTGCGCTTGGATCGTGTCGGGCGCGCTGTAGCGGACCGACGTGTCGTGGGCGTCGTACACCAGGAAGTCGACGGCCTGGTTGCCGTGCAGGTCGGTGATGGTGAGTGTCTGGCCGGAGCGGACGACCGACGACCAGGCGGCGCGTGCGGGAACGACGGTCTTCATGCGAGCCCCCTCGCGGCAAGGAATTCGGCGGTGTTGAGGAAGGCGCGATGGCCCTCGGGGGAGGCGTCCCACAGCGGGTCGCCGGCCTTCGTCGGCTCCGCGCGCCAGGCGAGGACCTCCAGCGGGGTGCTGACGTAGTCGTCCCGCGGGTCGACCGGGTGGGGCACGTTGGCGATCAGCACCGTGACGTCCTGCTCGGCGCGCAGCGTCACACTGCCGCCCGGACCGGCCGAGCCGGTGAAGTCCAGGGCGCCGTCCTCGCGCACCTCCACGCCCTGGAAGAACGACAGCGACGGCGGCAGGTCGCGCGGTGCGAGGCCGTGCTTCGCGGCAGCCAGCTTGAACAGCTCACGTCCGGCCGGTGAGCCGGACTGCGGGGCGCCTTCGCCGTACCGTTCGGTGTTGCGTACGAGGGTGGAGGTGCCGCAGAGCGCGTCGTGCCGCCCGGAGGTGTCGGCGATCAGCGAGGCGAGGACGCGGCCCTGGTCGGAGAGGAGCAGCAGGCCCTCGCCGAGGTAGGCGTTCCACTGGACCTTGACCGTGTCGGCGACGTTCAGCCGCTCCCACGGCCGGCCGGCGACGTACAGCAGCAGATGCGCGCAGGCGTCGCCGCGCAGATCGGTCAGCCGCAGCTCGGTGCCGCGGGCCAGCACCCGGTGCGTGTAGTTGCCGCCCGCCACCGTCTCCGCCCACACCAGCCGGCCCGCCTCACGGGGCGGCTCGGGCCAGTCGGTGGCCGGGACGACGGGCATGGCCTCGGTGCGCGTGCCCTCCTGGGCGCGTGCGTGCGCACGGGCTCCGTACGTGGTCGCTGTTGCCTTCCCTGGTGTCATCGCGGACCTCCGGCTCCGGTGTCTTTGATTTCTGTCGCCCGACAGAAATTAGGCACGGGGCGCATCACCGGCATTGCCCGGGTGCTTCCGCCCGGTTACCGATTCCTCACAGAGATCGCGACCTGCGTCAATATGCGAGGATCGACGGATGGGCACGAGCAGGGGACGACGCGTCGGCAGACCGCGGGCCGAGCGGCGGCCCGACAGCGGGCTCGAGCCGCGTGACGAACTCCTCGCCGCCGCCGCCGAGTTGTTCACCACCCGCGGCTACGCGGCCACCACCACCCGGGCCGTCGCCGAGCGCGCGGGTATGCGGCAGGCGTCCATGTACCACTACGTCTCCGGCAAGGAAGAGCTGCTCGCCGCGCTCCTGGAGTCCACGGTCACCCCGTCGCTGGCCTATGCGCGGGAACTGCTCGCCGACGACACCACCCCGGCCGAGGACCGGCTCTGGGAGCTGTGCCGCGCCGACGTGGAGCTGTTGTGCGGCGGCCCGCACAATCTCGGCGGCCTGTATCTGCTGCCGGAGGTGCGGGCCGAGCGGTTCGCCGGCTTCCATGCGGTCCGTGCGCATCTGAAGGACGCCTACCGGCAGTTACTCGCCGCCACGGCCGTCGGCGGCCAACTCGCCAAGAGCGAGCTCGAATTGCGGACGGATCTGCTGTTCGGGCTGATCGAGGGCGTCATCCTGGTCCACCGCTCCGAACCCGACCGTCCTGTCTCGGTGTTCGCCGAGGCCACGGCGGACGCGGCGCTGCGGATCGCCGGGATCTGAGCGTCGCCCGCGGAAGCCTATCTTCACCCGTCACGGTGAGTGTTCTTCGTACGGCCGTACGCCGTCACGTACCGTGTGCGAAAGATCTCTGAGCGTGTAAATGGGGCCGAGATTACTCCTGCCCCACGCCCCATTTCAGGTGCTTGCTGAATATGACACGGCGATGATCCGGTCGGACTAAGCTCGCCCGCAGCGCACCGAGTTGGCACATATTCGTGCGCTTGTTCCCAAACATGCAGAAGATCCCGACACCTCCAAGACGTACCCCCTGCAAGCTCCCCCGACACCCCGCCGATTTCGTTTCAGAGGGCCTACATGGTGAGCGTTCACACTCCTCCCGCCTCTCCACCTCGTCGACGTGAACTGCCGTACAAGCGCCTGCTGTTGCTGCCCGCCATAGCGATGGCCGCGGCGACCGGAGCCGCCGTCGCCCTGGTGACCGGCCCGGCCCGGCCGGCCATCGGCCTGTGCGGCACCGTCGCCACACTGCTGGTGCTCGGAACGGCAGCCGAAGCAGTGCGCCGCGGCCGCATCCTGCGGGACGTGCACGCGGAGCACGCCCGTCACAGCGCGTATCTGGAACAGCGCATCGCCTCCCACGACGACGAGGTGCGCCGCCTCGCGAAGGAGATCGTGCCCGCCGCCATCTACCGGCTGCGCTGTGGCGACGCCGTCTTCGAGGTGATGCGCGACCTCGGCAAGATCGACCCGTCCTACCGCGAACTCCCCGAATCGCAGCGGCTGTTGATCAAGTCGATGCTCGAGGTCGTCGACTACGAGGAATCCCTGCGCGACTCCGCCCAGCGCTCCTTCGTCGACATCGCCCGCCGCGTCCAGGCCATCGTCCACCAGCAGAACAAGGAACTGCGGGAGATGGAGGAGGACCACGGCCGCAACCCCGAGGTCTTCGACGACCTGCTGCGCATCGACCACGGCACCGCACTGATCGGCCGGCTCGCCGACTCCATCTCCGTCCTCGGCGGTGGCCGCCCCGGCCGCCAGTGGCCCGAGCCCGTGCCGCTGTACAGCGTGCTCCGCGGTGCCATGTCCCGCATCCTGGAGTACCGGCGCATCTCACTGGACTCCATCGCCAAGGTCAACATCCGCGGCATCTCCATCGAGCCGGTCATCCACGCGGCGGCCGAACTCCTCGACAACGCCACCCGCTACTCGCCGCCCCAGACCAAGGTGCACGTCAACGCCGTCGAGGTGCAGACCGGCGTCGCCATCGAGATCGAGGACGCCGGCGTCAGCCTCAGCGAGGAGTCCCGCGCCCGGGTCGAGGGCATGCTGGAACGCGCCAAGACCGCCAGCGACCTCCAGGACCTCAGCGAGAGCCCACGCCTCGGCTTCGCCGTCGTCGGCCGGCTCTGCTCGCGGTACGACATGCAGGTCTCACTGCGTACCTCGGCCTACGGCGGTGTCCGCGCCGTCATGATCGTCCCGCGTGAGATGATCACCGACGAGATCGCCACCGCCTACGCGCACGGCATCGGCGCGGCCGGCGCGCCCAAGCCCGAACTCGGCGCGATCGAAGGGCCCAAGCGCAAGGAGAAGCGGCGCCGCCCCACCAGCCCCAAGATCCCCGCGTCGGTCTCCATGGAGGACGACGTCCCCGTGGTCACCGAGTGGACCGCCCAGGGCCTGCCGCAGCGCCGCCGCCGGGTCCAGATCCCGCTCAGCCAGCGCCTCGCCCAGCAGGCCGCCTTCGAGCGCGCCGAGGCCGCCGCCCGGGAGGCCGGCCAGCCCACCGTCTGGTCCAGGGAGCCCGAGCCCGAACCGGAAGAGAAGGACGAGCCCGCACCCGGGCAGTGGGTGGAGGCGTTCTGGAACGGCCTCAAGCGCGACCAGGACCCCACCGCACCCACCCAGCCGAACAACGAGCCGGCCCATGCCCCGGCCGACGACGAGGGAGACCTCAAGTGATCCAATCGCGCGCCAACTTCGACTGGATGCTCAAGGATCTCGCCGACGGAGTACCGGGCATCGAGATGATCGTGGTCCTCTCCGCCGACGGCCTGCGCATCGCCCGCCACGGCGGCGACCCGGACGCGGCCGACCGGGTCGCCGCCGCCTGCGCGGGCCTGCAGAGCCTGGCGGGTGCGGTCGCCCAGGAGATCCCGGACAGCGACGGCAAGATGAAGATGGTCCTCATCGAGATCAACGGCGGCTACTTCTATCTGATGGCCGCAGGACCCAACGCCTATCTCGCGGTGCTGTCCGACACGTTCGCCGAGCCCGGGCTGATGAGCAACCGCATGAGCGACCTGGTCATCCGCATCGGCGCCCATCTCACCAGTCCGCCCAGGCGCAACGGGCAGACCGTATGACTCCTCCGCAACGCCGGCGGCGATTCCCCACAGCGGCAGCACCACCCCCGCCCCTGCCCCCGATGCCCAAAGGCGGCGAGGGGAAAGGGCCCAAGAAGATCGAGCGGCTGTATGTGATCTCCGGCCAGGACGGCGCCCGCGCCGACCTCGACCTGGTCACGTTGATCGTGGCGTGCGCCGACCCGCCGCTCTCCGCCACGCCCGAGCAGACGGCGCTGCTCAGGCTGTGTACCGCCCCGCTGTCCGTGGCCGAGCTCTCGGCCTACCTCAGCCTGCCGTACAGCGTGATGACGGTGCTGCTCACCGAGATGCTGGCGGCCGACCTGGTACAGGCGCGCGCCCCGATCGCGCGGCAGTCGATCGCCGACCGGAACCTCCTCGAAGCGGTGATGCATGGACTTCAAAAGCTCTGACACGGTCCCGGGCCCACGCACCGCGGACCACCTGCCGCACACGGCCCAGGCCGCGGTGAAGATCGTGATCGTCGGCGGCTTCGGCGTCGGCAAGACCACCATGGTCGGTTCCGTCAGCGAGATCAGACCGCTGACCACCGAGGAGACCATGACGCAGGCCGGTATCGGAGTCGACGACAACTACGGCTCCGACACCAAGACGGCCACCACCGTGGCCATGGACTTCGGCCGCATCAGCATCACCGACCAGCTGGTGCTGTACCTCTTCGGCACCCCCGGCCAGGAACGCTTCTGGTTCCTCTGGAACGGCCTGTTCGAAGGCGCGCTGGGCGCCGTCGTGCTCATCGACACCCGCCGGCTCGAAACCAGCTTCGACGTCATAGGGCGTCTCGAGGAGCGCGGCGTGCCGTTCATCGTCGCCGTCAACTCCTTCCCGGACGCGCCCCGTTACCCCATGGCGGACCTGCGTGCCGCGCTCGACCTGCCCGACGAGATCCCCATCGTGGAGTGCGACGCACGCCGCCGGGCCTCCAGCCGGGACACCCTCATGACCCTGATGCGCTTCCTGCACTCGCTCGCGATGACGGGCGCGCTCACCTGACCGCCGTATGCGCCACTCCCCAACACATCGGAACCTTTTTCGGAGCGACCCCTGTGACGCCTGAACCCCACTCCCGGACCGGCACGCACGACCCGATCACCGGCCCGCCCCCGGGCTGCCCCGCCCACGGCACCGGCCCCGGGGGAATGCACCGGCTCTACGGTCCCGAGGCGGCGGACCTGAGTGATCTCTACGAGCAACTGCGCGACGAGCACGGCACGGTGGCACCGGTGCTGCTCCACGACGACGTACCGATGTGGATCGTCCTCGGTCACACCGAGAACCTGCACATGGTGCGTACGCCCTCGCAGTTCTGCCGGGACAGCCGCATCTGGACCCCGCTCGCGGAGGGCATGGTCAAGCCCGACCACCCGCTCATGCCGCACATCGCCTGGCAGCCCATCTGCGCCCACGCCGAGGGCGACGAGCACCAGCGGCTGCGCAGCGCGGTCACCGGCGCCATGTCGACCATCGACCACCGCGGCATCCGCCGGCAGATCAACCGCTACACCCAGCGCCTGGTCAACGAGTTCTGCGAGAAGGGCAAGGCCGACCTGGTCAGCCAGTTCTCCGAGCACCTGCCGATGGCCGTGATGTGCGAAGTCCTCGGCATGGCCGAGGAGTACGACGACACGATGGTGCAGGCCGCCCGGGACGCGCTCAAGGGCACCGAGACCGCGATCGCCAGCCACGCCTACGTCATGGACGCGCTGAGCCGGCTCACCATCGCCCGCCGCGCCCAGCCGCAGGAGGACTTCGCCAGCCACCTCATCACCCACCCGGCCCGGCTGACCGACGACGAGGTCCGCGAACACCTGCGGCTCGTGCTCTTCGCCGCCTACGAGGCCACCGTCAACCTGCTGTCCAACGCGCTGCGCATGGTCATCACCGACCCGCGCTTCCTCGCCCAGCTCAACGGCGGCCAGATGACCGTGCCGGAGGCGGTCGAGCAGTCCCTGTGGGACGAGCCGCCGTTCAGCACCGTCCTCGGGTACTTCGCCAAGCAGGACACGGAGTTGGGCGGCAAGCGCATCCGCAAGGGCGACGGACTGCTCTTCGCCCCCGCCCCGGGCAACGTCGACCCACGCGTACGCCCCGACCTGTCCGCCAACATGCAGGGCAACCGCTCCCACCTCGCCTTCGGCGGCGGCCCGCACGAGTGCCCCGGCCAGGACCTCGGCCGCGCCATCGCCGACGTCGGCGTCGACGCGCTGCTGATGCGGCTGCCGGACGTCCAACTCGACTGCGAGGAGGACGAGTTGCAGTGGACGGAGTCGATCGCCTCCCGCCACCTCGTGGAACTCCCGGTCCGCTTCGAGCCCAAGCCGCAACAGGACGTGATGCAGAAGCCGAGCCACGCGCCCATTCCGCAACAGCGGGACACGTGGCAGATCGGCACGGCGCCGCCTGCGCCCGCACCGGCACCTGTCGTCCCGCCCCCCGCCCCGGAACCCCTGCCGGTGCCTCCGCTCCCCGCCGAGCCGGCCCCTCGCCCCAGCGCCTGGCGTCGCTTCTTGCGCTGGTGGCGCGGCAACTGACCGGGCGGCGTTCGGGTTTCCTCGGGCTGCGTGCGGTCGCTGCGGGCCGGTGGGGGCTGGTCGCGCCCACGCGGCGGAGCCGCATATCGATACAGCCCCGCGCCCCTATGGGGCGCTGCAGCGACCCGGCACCTCAAGCGGAGCGCCACGTCTCGTACGACGCCCACGCCTCCAGCACCCGCCCACTACGAAACGCATGCTCGACCCCCGTGACCGGATCGGTGAACTTCAGTGCGCGCGCCAGGAGTTGGAGCGGGCCCCGGAAGTCACCGGCCGGCACGGGGGCGGTCACCTCCGGGTAGAGCGGATCGCCGAGGATCGGTACGCCGAGGGCGTTCATGTGGACGCGGAGCTGATGCGTCTGCCCGGTGCTGGGCGTGAGCCGGTACCGCCCCAGTCCGTCCGCACGCCGGTCGAGCAGCTCGACACGGCTGACGGCGTTGACCTCGCCCTCGACCTCCCGCGCGGCCGGCACCCCGCGCTCCTTGAGGATCCGGCTGCGTACGGTCCGGGGAAGGGCGAGCCCCGCATCGTACGGCGCCACGGCCTCGTACTCCTTGTGCACCCGCCTGTCGCGGAACAGCGTCTGATACGCCCCGCGTTCCCCGGGCCGCACGGTGAACAGGACGAGCCCCGCGGTGAGCCGGTCGAGCCGGTGTGCGGCGCCCAGCGTCTCGATGCCGAGCTCCCGCCGCAGCCGGGCGAGCGCGGTCTCGGCGACATGGCTGCCGCGCGGCGTGGTCGCCAGGAAGTGCGGTTTGTCGACGACCACGATGTGGTCGTCCCGGTACACGACCTCCAGCGGGAACGGCACGCGCACCTCGTCCGGCAGCTCCCGGTGGAACCACACGAACATCCCCGGCACATAGGGCGCGTCCGGCGCCACGGCCTGCCCGTCCGCCCCCACGAACAGCCCGTCACCGAACATCCCGTCGACGACCCCGGCCCCCGCCCCCGACAGCCGCTCCACCAGATGCTCCCGCACGGTGCCCCACGCCCCCTCAAGAGGCAGCCGCACCCGCACCGCATCCACCCCGTCGCGCTGCGGCAACGGGGAGGACGGGATCCGCGCCTTACGTCTCACCTGGTCAAGCGTACGAGACCTCGGCCGCCGTCCGGCTCTTGTGGATCCGGTAGGCCACACCGACCACGAGGGTCACCCCGAGGAACAGCACCGTGAACCACTGGAAGTACCAGTGCCCGCCCGCCGGGTCGTACACCGCGGCCCGTGGCCAGGCCAGGTTGACCGTCATGAACAGGCCGTAGAGCAGGGCGAGCGCGTTGACCGGGATGCCCCAGCGGCCCAGGGAGAACAGGGGGCGGCCCTGTTCGTCGGTGCCGCCGGTCGGGAAGTCGCCGCGCAGGCGGCGGACGAGCATGGGGCCGGTGACCATGGCGTAGGCGAGGTAGAGCATCACGATGCAGGTGGTGCCGATGGCCAGGAACGCCTCCGGGGAGCCGAAGTTGAGCAGCAGCAGGGCGGCCGCGAGGACGCCGACCACCAGGGCGGGCGCCACGGGCATGCCGGTGCGTGGGTTGACCTTCGCGAGGCGACCGGCGAAGGGCAGCTGGCCGTCGCGGGCCATGGAGAACAGCATGCGGGAGGCCGACGTCTGGATGGCCAGGGTCGCCACGGTGATCGCCACCACCACGTCGGCGAGCAGGGCCCGCCCGACGCCGTCGCCGAGGCTGCTGGTGAGGACGTAGCTCAAGCCCTCGACCCCGAGGCGGCCGTCGGTGAGGCTGGGCGCGGCCAGCAGACCGCCGAGGATGATCAGGCCGCCGAGCAGGCCGGCCGAGGCGAGCGCGGTGAGGATGGTGCGGGGTGCGGTGCGCCGGGGCTGGCGTGTCTCCTCGCTCATCTCGCCCGCGCTGTCGAACCCGATCATCACGTACGCCGCCGTGAACGAGCCCACCAGCAGCGCCCCCACCAGACCCGACTCGGCCGCGGTCCCGGTCTCGAAGGTGATGCCGGGGGAGCGCTCGGAGTGGGTGAACAGCAGGACGACAATGAGGACGGCGCCGATGATCTCTGCGGTGACGCCGACGCGGTTGACCAGGGACAGCACACGGTTGTCGAGGGCGTTCACGAAGGTCGTCAGGGCCAGCAGGAGTACACCGAAGAGCGCCGCGTTGGCCGCGCCGCTCGCCGAGGTGGGTGCCGGGTCGTCGCCGATGAGCTGGAAGCCGGACCAGATGGCGGGCAGGACCACCTGCAGGGCGAGCGCCGCCGCCGCGACCACCACGATCTGCCCGATCACCATGATCCAGCCGGCGAACCAGCCGAAGGTGAGGTTCGACAGACGCGACGACCACTGATAGATCGCGCCCGAGATCGGATAGCGCGCCGCCAGCTCCGCGAAGCAGGCGGCCACCAGCAGCTGCCCGATCAGCACCGCCGGCCAGGCCCAGAAGAAGACGGGGCCGCCGAACGCGTACCCGAACGCGAAGAACTGGAAGACGGTCGTCAGTACGGAGATGAAGGAGAACCCGGCCGCGAACGAGGCGTACTCGCCCAGGCTGCGGTGCAACTCCTGGCGATAGCCGAACGCGGCGAGGCCGCGGTCGTCGGAGGACTCCGGGGGATCGGAACGTACGTCGGAGGGGGTTCCTGAGGGGGAGGCCACGGCGGCACCTGCCTTCGGCGGGGAAGGGGCGGGAGTTCCTGTCGGGTGACAGAAATTAGGGAGTGCCTGTTTCGGGTGCGTCACGTCGGCATGTCCACGACGAGCCCACTTGCTCACGCCCTTGCCTGCTGCGCAAAATCGCGATACATCGTGTGTGTTGCGGTCTTCGTCGGGTCGCGATATGTTCGGCCACGGATATTCGGAAGCGAGGTGGTCACCATGGCGAGGAAGCGCCGCAAGCTCAGCAACCCGTTGGCGCTCGCCGTGATGACGACCCTCTGGCAGAAGCCGATGCATCCGTACGAGATCGCCCAGACCCTGCGCAGCCAGGGCAAGGACGCCAGTACGAAGACCAACTACGGCTCGCTCTACACCGTCGTGCAGAACCTCGAGAGGCACGGTTTCGTCGAGGTGACCGGTGTGGAACGCCAGGGCAACCGCCCCGAGCGCACGGTCTACGGGCTCACCGATGCCGGGCGCGAGGAGATGGCCGAGTGGCTGTCCGACCTGCTCGCCATCCCGGCGAAGGAGTACCCGATCTTCGAGACGGCGCTCTCGCTGATGGCGGCACTGCCTCCCGACGAGGTGGTGCGGCTCCTGGAGATGCGACTGAGCTCGCTGGAGGTGCAGGTGGCCAGTGGCCGGGGCGCGCTCGAGAAGCTCTACGAGACGCTGCCGAGGCTGTTCCTCGTCGAGGTCGAGTACCAACTGCACATGGTCGAGGCGCAGGCCGAGTGGGTCCGCGGCTTCCTCGACGAGATCCGGAAGGGCTCGCTGCCCGGAACCGAAGAGTGGCGGCACTACCACGAAACGGGGGAGTGGCCACCGGAGTTGACGTAAGGACGTAACGAAAAAGGACCCCGGCCGGGCTGTTGCAGCAGCCCCGCCAGGGTCACGAACCCCGAACCGACTCCGCCGTGGGGCGCAGCCAGGCCATCGAGGTGCGGCACACCCAGGATAGCCCGGCGCTCTTCACGCGGATCAGTCGTCAGTCCGCGTTCGCGGATTCCCGTACATCCGCTCATTCAGGAGAGCTGTCGTGATGAGTAGCAGCGATACGCGCGCGCCCGCAGTGGAGGCGCGCGAGCTGATCAAGACCTACCCCGGTGACGTCACCGCCCTGCGCGGCATGGACCTCACCGTCGAGCCCGGCACCGTCTTCGGCCTGCTCGGGCCCAACGGAGCCGGCAAGTCCACCACCGTCAAGATCCTCACCACCCTGGCCCGCCCCGACTCGGGCACGGCCACCGTCGCCGGGCACGATGTGCTGCGCCACCCGGACCGGGTGCGCCGCGCGATCGGAGTG
This sequence comes from Streptomyces sp. NBC_00457, assembly GCF_036014015.1. Classification (NCBI taxonomy): domain Bacteria; kingdom Bacillati; phylum Actinomycetota; class Actinomycetes; order Kitasatosporales; family Streptomycetaceae; genus Streptomyces; species Streptomyces sp. NBC_00457. The sequence continues at coordinate 8,606,772 of NZ_CP107905.1, forward strand.
GTCGCCCAGAACTCCGGCGCCGACCCGGTCGCCACCGGCCGCGAGAACCTCCAACTCCAGGGCAGGCTCTACGGCTTGAAGGGCGCAGCGCTGAGCCGCCGCGTGGACGAACTGCTGGAGCGGTTCAAGCTCGCCGACGCCGCCCGCCGCCCGGTCAAGGGCTACTCCGGCGGTATGCGACGCCGCCTCGATGTCGCCCTCGGCCTGGTGCACCGGCCCGAGGTGCTCTTCCTCGACGAGCCCACCACCGGACTCGACCCGGAGGCCCGCACCGCGATGTGGGACGAGATCGCCCGCCTCGCCGGCGACGAGGGCCTGACCATCCTGCTCACCACCCACTACCTCGAAGAGGCCGACCGGCTCGCCGAGCGCATCGCGATCGTCGACCGCGGCCGGATCGTCGTGGAGGGCACCCCGCACTCCCTCAAAGGCGAACTCCGCGGCGACGCGGTCCACTTGGAACTGCGCGCCGAGGTCGGCGAAGCCGGTCGTACGTTGCTGGAGGGCGCCGTCGGCGGTCTGCCGGGCGTGCACGAGGTGCTGGTCGACGGGCACCGCATCAGCGCCCGCGCCGACGACGGGGCGGCGGCGATGCCCGCACTGCTGGGGGCACTCGAACGCGCCGGGGTCGGCGTCGCCGCCGCGACCGTCGCGCGTCCCTCCCTCGACGACGTCTATCTGCGGTACGCGGGCCGCCGTTACTCCGAAGCCGACAGCGCCGGTGACCTTCTCGTGGCCGGAGGTGTGCGATGAGCACCTCCGTCTCCCACACCTGGTACATGACCCAGCGCCAGCTGATGGTGTTCGCCCGCCAGCCCGCGTACGCGATCATCACGCTCATCCAGCCGGTGATCTGGCTGTTCCTGTTCGGCGGCCTCTTCAAGAAGGTCGTGGAACTGGGCGGCTTCGGCACCACCTCGTACCTCGACTACCTGGTGCCCGGCGTGGTCGTGATGAGCGCGCTCGGCTCCAACCTGTGGGCGGGCATGGGCACGCTGGAGGAGATACAGCGGGGCACGCTCGACCGCTTTCTGACCACGCCGGTCAGCCGGGCCGCGCTGATGAACGGCAACGTCGTCAACAACGGACTCGTGACCGCCCTGCAGTCGGTCATCATCGTGCTGCTCGGCCTGCTGGGCGGCGCCGACTACCCGGGCGGCGTCGGCGGCATCGCCGTCCTGGTCCTCGCCTCCGTGCTGCTGGGCACGGTCTTCGGGGCGCTGTCCAACGCGCTCGGCATGCTGGTGCGGGAGCGGGAGTCGATCATCGGCATCAACACCTTCCTGCTGCTGCCGCTGACCTTCCTGTCCAGCGCCTTCATGGCGCCGTCCCAGATGCCGGCGTGGATGCGTCACATCGCCGACTTCAATCCGCTCAACTGGGCCATGGTCGCGGGCCGTTCGGCCCTGTCCGACCATCCCGACTGGGGCGATGTACTCAGCCGCGGCGGCGCGCTGCTGGCCCTGGCGGTCGCGGCGGTGTGGCTGTCGATCCGGACGTTCCGGTCCTACCAGCGGTCGGTCTGAGACCAGTATCAGTTATCAGTCGGTCCGAGACCGCGAAAAGCGGCCCGCGCATTCAACGCGCGGGCCGCCCTGGTCCGTGTCCGTTGTCACGCGGCCGGCGCCGCACCCTCTTGCTCCGCCTCGATGCGCGCGTTCCACTCCCGCTTGGCCGCCTGCCAGCCGTCCTCGTTGTGACCGAGCCGCCAGTAGCCGGAGATCGAAAGGTCCTCGCGCGGGATCTGCCGCTCGACCCGCAGCAGGGCGCGCAGCTCCTTCACGAAGGCCGCCTCGCCGTGCACGAACGCGCACACCCGGCCCTCCGGGAACTCCAGTGCCCGTACGGCCTCCACCAGTGCCTCGCCGATGGGCCTGTCCCCGCGGTGCAGCCAGACGATCTCCACGTCGGAGTCGACCTTCTGCTCCTCCTCGGGGCCGGAGACCTCGACGAAGGCGAAGGTCCTGGCGCCGGCGGGCAGTTCCTCAAGGGAGCGGGCGATGGCAGGCAGCGCGCTCTCGTCACCGGCGAGCAGATGCCAGTCGGCGCCCGCGTCGGGTGCGTAGGCGCCACCGGGACCCATGAACCGGACGGTCTCACCGGGCTGCACCCGCATCGCCCAGGGCCCGGCCAGCCCTTCGTCGCCGTGGATGACGAAGTCCAGCGTCAGCTCGCGGTGCTCCGCGTCCCAGTGCCGCACGGTGTACGTCCGCGTCACCGGCCACTGCTCGCGGGGGAACTCGGCCCGGATCCGCTCCAGGTCGAAGGGCTCCGGGTAGGTCGCGCCGCCGGTCGGGAACAGGAGTTTCACATAGTGGTCGGTGCAGGTGTCCGCCGCGAAGTCGGCGAGCCCGTCGCCGCCGAGAACGACGCGCTGCATATGGGGGGTCAGCCGTTCGGTACGCACGACCTGTGCGGCGTGGGGCTTCCGCGGCTGGCGGGCCGGACGTTCTGCCATGACGGCCTCCCTGTTCCCTTAGCTTAGGTTTACCTAAGTTAGCACTTCCCCCCAGTTAACACCTCGCGCGTGAACAATTCTTGGGTGCTTCACGCCGATATGGCACACATCACACGACGGTGCCTGTCATGTATCAAGTGTCGTCAACAGCCGCTTCAGCGATCCGCCCAGACCCCAGCGGGCCGCGAGCTTCTCCAGTGCCGCCGGGTCGCGCGGCGTCTTCGGCAGGGTCGTGTCCACGTCCGGCAACGGGACGTCGTCCGCGACCTTCACGACCGTCGGCGCCACCGCGACGTACGGCCGCGACTCGTCGAGCCGTTTGCGCTGGGACGGGGTGAGCTTCGCCTTCGGGTCGTCGACCGCGGCCATGATCCCGGCCAGGTCCCCGAACTCGGTGAGCAGCTTGGCGGCTGTCTTCTCGCCGATGCCGGGCACGCCGGGCAGGCCGTCGCTCGGGTCCCCGCGCAGCGTCGCCAGATCCGCGTACCCCCTCCCGTCGACGCCATACTTTTCCCGCAGCCACGCCTCGTCGGTGAGCTGGAGAGAGGCGACGCCCTTGAGGGGATACAGCACCCGCACCCCGCGCGCGTCGTCCACCAGCTGGTACAGATCGCGGTCGCCGGTGACGATGTCGACCGGGCCGGTGGCGCGGGCGGTGAACGTGCCGATCACGTCGTCCGCCTCGTACCCCTCGACGCCCACGCGCGCGATGCCCAGCGCGTCCAGGACGTCCTCGATGACCGGCACCTGTGGCGAGAGCGTGTCGGGCACGACCTCCTCGTCGGGGCCGACCTCACGCTCCTCGGCCACCCGGTGGGCCTTGTACGAGGGGATCAGGTCGACCCGCCACTGCGGCCGCCAGTCGGCGTCCATGCAGGCCACCAGGGCGTCCGGACGGTGGTCCTTGACCAGGCGGTCGATGAACTCCAGCAGTCCGCGCACGGCGTTCACCGGCGTGCCGTCCGGGGCCTTCACCGAGTCCGGGACGCCGAAATAGGCGCGGAAATAGAGCGAGGCGGTGTCGAGGAGCATCAGTCGTCCCATCACGGCTCGCCATCATGCCGTACGGCACCGACAATCACCCGGATGCATCACCCGTATGCCCAGCTCATTGAGTTCACGGCGCATAGGTAAAGGCCTTGTGAACTGGACCACTGGGGCGTTTGACCTGCCATGGCACGGGCAGGCGCCGCCTCGGAGCGAAGCCGGTTGCGCATTTCAACCTTTTTGCGCCGGCGCCGCCCGTTCATGGCCCCCGAGCAGAGAGAAACGCGTGTCATCAACCCTTGAGGCAGAGCATCTGTACAAGGTGTTCGGCAGACGACCGGACGAAGCAGTCGACCGGCTCCGGCAAGGCGCCGACCGGGACGAACTGCGGGCCGACGGCACCACCGCCGCCGTGATCGACGCGTCCTTCACCGTGGAACCCGGACAGATATTCGTTGTGATGGGCCTGTCGGGTTCCGGCAAGTCCACGTTGCTGCGCATGCTCAACGGGCTCCTGGAGCCGACTGCGGGACAGGTCCGGTTCGACGGACAGGACCTGACCGCTCTCGGCGCCCGGGAACTGCGTGAGGTCCGCGCGAAGAAGATCAGCATGGTGTTCCAGCACTTCGCGCTGTTCCCGCACCGCAGTGTCCTGGAGAACGCCGGCTACGGCCTCGCCGTACAGGGAGTGCCCCGCGCCGAGCGGGAGAAGCGCGCCACCGAGGCGCTGGAGATGTGCGGCCTGGCCGGCTGGGAGAAGTCCTGGCCCGACGAGCTGTCCGGCGGTATGCAGCAGCGTGTGGGCCTGGCCCGCGCCCTGGCCACGGACGCCGATCTGCTGCTGATGGACGAGTCGTTCAGCGCGCTCGACCCCCTGATCCGCCGCGATATGCAGGACCAGCTCCTGACGCTCCAGCAGCGACTGAAGAAGACCATCGTCTTCATCACCCACGACCTCAACGAGGCCATGCGCCTGGGCGACCGCATCGCCGTCATGCGCGACGGCAGCATCGTCCAGATCGGCACCGCCGAGGACATCCTCGTGCGCCCCGCCGACGACTACGTCGCCTCCTTCACCAAGGACGTCGACCGCTCCCGCGTCCTGACCGCGTCCTCCGTCATGGACACGGAGCTGCGCGGCGACGAGGCCGACTGCCAGTGCGCGACGGCCACGCCCGAGACCCCGTTCGCCGAACTGTGCGCCATCAGCGCCCGGCTCTCCCACCCCGTCGCCGTGCTCGACAAAAAGGGCAAGCTGGTCGGCGTCGTACCGCGCCAGCGGCTCGTCGGCTTCCTCGGTGACGAGACCGGGGCCCCCACGCCGTGCGACTCCCCGCGCGACAAGGGCGGAGAGAAGGTGATGGCCGGTGCCTAGGATCGAGTTCGGCTCCTGGGTCAACGACGCAGTCGACTGGCTCACCACCCACCTGGGATGGCTCTTCGACTTCCTCGAAGAAGTCTTCCGCGGCGCCTACGAGGGCGTCGACTCCGTACTGCAGGCGCCCGAGCCGTTGCTGCTCGCGGGCATCTTCGCGGTGATCGCCTTCTGGCTGCGCGGCGCGCTCGCCGGCGTCCTCACCTTCGCGGGATTCGCCTTCATCATCTCCCTGGAGTTGTGGGAGAACGCGATGATGACGCTGTCGCTCGTCTTCGTCGCCACCGTCATCGCGCTCGTCCTCTCGGTGCCCGTGGGCATCTGGGCGGCCCGCTCGAACCGGGTCAGCGCGGTCGTACGGCCCGCTCTGGACCTGATGCAGACGCTGCCGGCGATGGTCTACCTCATCCCGGCGATCCTCTTCTTCGGCAGCGGCGCCGCCGCGGGCATCGTCGCCACGCTGATCTTCGCGCTCGCCCCCGGCGTGCGCATGACCGAGCTGGGGCTCCGCCAGGTCGACAAGGAACTGGTCGAGGCCGCCGAGGCGTTCGGCACCACCCCGCGCGACACTCTGATGCGCGTCCAGTTCCCGCTGGCGCTGCCCACCGTCATGGCGGGCGTGAACCAGGTCATCATGCTCGGCCTGTCCATGGCCGCGATCGCCGGCATGGTCGGCGCCGACGGCCTCGGCGGTGACGTGAACGAGGCGATCGGCCAGCTCAACGTCGGCCTGGGCGCCGAAGCGGGCATCGCCATCGTGATCCTCGCGATCTACCTCGACCGCATGACCAGCGCGCTGGGCACCCAGGTCTCGCCGCTCGGCCGCCGGGCCGCCGCCCGGCTGCGTGCCGCGCAGGGCCTGAAGATCTGGTCGTACCGTCCCCGCCCGGCCGTCGCCATGGTCGGCGTCGTCGTCCTCGCGCTCGTCGCGGGCGGCATGGGCGTCTTCGGCGGCAGCGACAAGACCGAACCGGTCGCCTCCAGCACCAACGTCGGCCAGGGCAAGAAGCTCAGCATCGGCTACATCCCCTGGGACGAGGGCGTCGCCTCCACCTACCTCTGGAAGGAGGTGCTGGAGCAGCGCGGCTACGAGGTGGAGACCAAGCAGTTCGAGGCCGGACCGCTCTACACCTCGCTCTCCCAGGGCGACATCGACTTCCAGACAGACTCCTGGCTGCCGGTCACGCACGAGCAGTACTGGAAGAAGTACGGCAAGCAGCTCGAAGACCTGGGCTCCTGGTACGGCCCCACCTCCCTCGAGCTGAGCGTGCCCGCCTACATGAAGGGCGTCGACTCCCTCGACGACCTCAAGGGCAAGGCCGCGGAGTTCGGCGGCAAGATCACCGGCATCGAGTCCAGCGCCGGCATGATGAGCCTGCTCAAGAGCAAGGTTCTCAAGGAGTACGGCCTCGACAAGGAGTACAAGGTCGTCGACAGCTCCACGCCGGCGATGCTGGCCCAGCTCAAGCGCGCCTACGACAAGCAGGAACCGATCGTCGTCACGCTCTGGTCGCCGCACTGGGCGTACAGCGACTACAAGCTGAAGAAGCTCGAGGACCCGAAGGGCGCCTGGGGCTCGGGCGACGGCGTGCACACCCTCGCGCGCAAGGGCTTCACCCAGGAGAACCCGGTCGTCGGCCAGTGGCTGAAGAACTTCAAGCTGACCGAGGAACAGCTCACCAGCCTGGAGTCGGAGATCAACAAGGCCGGCCAGGGCAAGCAGCAGCAAGCCGTACGCACCTGGCTGAAGTCCAACCCGGGTGTCGTCGACAAGCTGGCCCCGGTGCAGAGCACCGCGAGCCCGGCCGAGGCGAAGCGTCCCCTGGACGTGGCCTGGTTCCCCTGGGACGAGGACATCGCCGTCACCTACCTGTGGAAGAACGTCCTGGAGCGGCGCGGCTACAAGCTGAACCTCAAGCAGATGGATGTGGGCCCGGTCTACACCGGCCTGGCCTCCGGCGACCTCGATCTCAACTTCGACGCCTGGCTGCCGTACGCCCAGGCCCAGTACTGGGACAAGAGCAAGGACAAACTCCACGACCTGGGCACCTGGTACGAGCCGACGTCACTGGAAGTCTCCGTCCCCTCGTACGTGAAGGGCATCGACTCCCTTGAAGACCTCAAGGGCAAGGCCGACACCTTCGACGGGAAGATCATAGGGATCGAGCCGGGCACCGGCGAGATGAACCTCCTGAAGACGAAGGTCCTGCCCGGGTACGGCCTCGACAAGGAGTACGACGTCGTCGACGGCTCCACGCCCGCGATGCTGGCCGAGCTCAAGCGGGCCTACGCCAAGCAGGAGCCGATCGCCGTCGTCCTGTGGTCGCCGCACTGGGCGTACAGCGAGTACAAGCTGACCAAGCTCGCCGACCCGGAGAAGTACTTCGGCGAGGGCAACACCATCCGCACCATCTCCAACCAGGAGTTCCCCGAGCGGTATCCGCAGCTCACGAAGTGGATCAAGAACTTCAAGATGAGCGAGGACGAGCTCGGCACCCTGGAGCAGGAGATCAAGGACCGCGGACAGGGCCACGAGGAGGAGGCCGTCGCCGCCTGGCTCAAGGAGCACCCGGACATGGTGGACCGGATGACTCCGGCGGCCTAGCCGCGCACTGGACCCGGCGCGCGCCCCGGCACCTGACGGACCGGGGCGCGCGCCGTTCTCTGTCTGTCTCCCCCGGGCCGGGAACACCCGGGGCCGCGGGCGCATTGAACTGCACAGCACCGCACTCTTCGCCCCTAAGGAGGAATCCGCGCCCGGAGAATCGGCAGAGCTGATCTACTGGCGAGAACTGTGAGGTCGCCTGGCACTCTGTGTGTCGGCGATGTGACAGGCGCATGAAACGGTTTGCCGAACATGCGTAGGGTGCAGAGAACTCATCAGAAGGAGTGCGCCCGGATGGCGGTGCACCGGCAGCGGACCGACGAGCCAGGGCGAAGGAGGGAGCCGGAGCTATGGGCGACCACAAAGAACAACCGCTTCGCGTGGGCGCGGCCGTACGGCGGCGGCGCCGGGCGCTGGACCTCACGCTCGCCGTCGTGGCCGAGCGCAGCGGCCTGTCGGTCCCGTTCCTGAGCCAGGTCGAGAACGACCGCGCGCGCCCCAGCAGAAGCTCCCTGGAGAAGGTGGCCGACGCCCTGCGCACCACCGCCGTGGAACTCCTCGCCGCCGCCGACCCGGCGTGCAGCGTCGACGTCGTCCGCGCGGAGTGCGAATCGGGCCCGGAACCCAGCACGCGTTCCCTGGTGCGCGGTCACCACCAGATGCACGCCTCGGAGTTCACCGGCGACCATGACGCGGGCCGTGAATTCCAGTACCGCAACGACCAGTTGATGTACGTCGCCGACGGAGCGGTGGAGATCGAGGCGGAGGGCCGCGCCTACCGCCTGGGCCGTGGCGACACCTTGTACCTCACAGGCGGGGTGCGGCACCGCTGGCGTGCCACCGAGCCGGACACCCGGGTGGTCGTCGTCGCGGTGGCCGAGCACATCGAGGCTGTCCGGGACCGGCCGCGCAGGTGAGAGTCGTCTCCCTCGTCCCGTCGCTCACCGAGGCCGTGGCCCTGACACTGCCGGGGACCCTCGTCGGCGCCACGGACTGGTGCACCCGTCCGGCGGACCTGGACGTGCCCCGCGTCGGCGGCACCAAGAACCCGGCGATCGGCCGGATCACCGCGCTCCGCCCCGACCTGGTCGTCGCCAACGAGGAGGAGAACCAGGCACCGGACCTCCAGGCCCTGCGCTCCAGCGGCATCGCCGTCCTGGTCACCGAGGTGCGGAGCGTGCCGCAGGCCTTCAGCGAACTGGACCGGATGCTGACCGCCTGCGGCGCGAAGAGCCGCCCCCGCTGGCTGGACGAGGCGGAGACGGCCTGGTCCACGCTCCCGGCCCCGCAGACCCGCACGACGGCGGTCGTCCCCATCTGGCGCCGCCCCTGGATGGTCCTGGGCCGGGACACCTTCGCGGGCGACGTACTGTCCCGTCTCGGCGTGGACAACCTGTACGCGACCCACCCCGAGCGCTACCCCCGCATCCCGGTGGCCGAACTGTGCGCGGCGGCCCCCGACTTGGTGGTGCTCCCGGACGAGCCGTACCGCTTCACGCCGGACGACGGCCCGGAGGCCTTCCCGGACCTGCCCTGCGCACTGCTCGACGGACGCCACCTCACCTGGTACGGCCCGTCGCTGACCGAGACCCCACGCGTGCTGGCCCAGGCCCTGCGAGCAGCGCACCGCTGACCAGTCCGCGCGCCGTATACGCGGCGGCCGTGCCCCAGGCGACGACCAGGACGACGTACAAGCCAATCGCAAGCCACGCGAAGACGACGAGCCCGGTGTGCCGCGACAGCGCCTCCGCGCCGGTGACACACGTGCCCACCGGAAAGGTGAACGCCCACCAGGTCATCGCGAACCTCATCCCGTCCCGCCGGGCACGCACCACACAGGCGGCGGCGAAGACCGACCAGAGCAGGGCGAAGCCCATCACCGGCACGCCGTACAGCACGGCGAGGATCCCGAACCCGTCGCTGTACGGGGCGGGCACGACCCCGGGGGCCACGTCCGCGAAGTGGCCGACGGCGGTGGTGGACTGCCCGAGCGGCCCCAGTACGAGAAAGAGCGTGGGCGTGAGCGCGAGCGGCAACGGCCCCCCGGTGATCAGCCGCCCGAAGACCAGCGGCAGCATGAGCAGCGTCCCGAGAAGACTGACCCCGAACAACCCGACGCAGCCGAGCAGCAGCGTCTCCTGAGCCTGCCCCGCCGGCAGATACGGCACGAGGAGCGGCCCGAGCGCGGCGGACACCATGGGCGCGACGACGGGCAACAGCCATACGGGCGTGGCCTGATGCGGCTCCACCCGATGTCGTACGGCCATCAGGTACGGCACGGCGACAGCGGCCGCGAGCCCCACGACCGTCCCGGCGGTGAACAGCACGGCATCGAGCGCGACCGCCGCGTCCGTCCCGATCCAGTCCCGTCCGACGGTGAGGGCACCGCCGCCGACGGCCAGCAGGGCCATGGCGAGGCAGCCGTAGAAGGGCGCGACGGCCGGGTCGAGGAGATGGGCGCGTGCCTGGTCGCGGTGGTGAACCCAGTGGAGGGCGCGAGCACAGAGCAGGGCGGCGAGCAGGAGAAGGGAGAAGGCCCACACCGCCGCACAGAGGGTACGCAGGCCGGGGATGCCGGAGAGGGGAGTGGGCAGGGCGGCGCCGGCGGTGGCGACGATGGCGGTGCCCATGACGGTGGCGTACCAGTTGGGTCCGAGGTGACGGACGGCCGGGACGCGCGGGGGCCGTGCGGTGGCACGGGGGAGGGGCTGGACTGCGGTGACCATGCAGTCACCGTGCCGCCGCGGACGGCCGCCGACCAGAGAGCACGCACCTATGAGGGCATAAACTGACCTTATGAGCAGCGCCACGGAAGAACCCCACCGCCCTCCGGCCCTCCTCGCCCACCGGGTGCCGGACCTGGGAGCCCTGGAGCTGCTGCTGGCGGTCGCACGGCTCGGCAGCCTGGGCGGTGCGGCCCGCGAAATGGGCATCACCCAGCCCGCGGCGAGCAGCCGGATCCGCTCGATGGAACGCCAGCTGGGCGTGGCGCTGGTGGACCGCTCCCCACGAGGCTCCCGTTTGACGGACGCCGGCGCCCTGGTGACGGACTGGGCCCGCAGAATCGTCGAGGCAGCCGAGGCCTTCGACGCGGGCGCCCAGGCACTACGCGACCGCAGGGACTCCCGCCTCAGGGTCGCGGCGAGCATGACGATCGCCGAATACCTGCTGCCGGGCTGGCTCCTGGCCCTGCGCGCCGCCCGCCCCGACACCGCGGTGTCCCTCCACGCGGGCAACTCGACAGCGGTGGCCCAACGCCTGCTCTCCGACGAGGCCGACCTGGGCTTCGTAGAAGGCCTGTCCGTTCCGACCGGCCTCGACTCGGTGGTCATAGCCCACGACCACCTGATCGTCGTCACGGCCCCGGGCCACCCCTGGGCCCGCCGCCGAAGCCCCCTGGCGGCGCCCGAACTGGCGGCAACCCCCCTCATCCTCCGCGAGAAGGGCTCCGGCACCCGCCAGGTCCTCGACGCGGCCCTCGGCGGCCTCGCCAGACCCCTGATCGAACTCTCCTCCACCACGGCGGTAAAGGCAGCAGCGGTGAGCGGCGCGGGCCCGGCGGTCCTCAGCGAGCTGGCGGTAGGCGAGGAACTGGCAATGCGCCGCCTGGTCCGCGTCCCCCTCGAAAAGGTCTCCTTGGCAAGAGACCTCCGAGCAGTCTGGCCCACGGGCCACCGCCCAACGGGCCCAGCGAGGGACTTGCTGTCGCTGACGAGGGGCTAGCCCAGCCAGTCCAGCCCCGGCGCACAATCCAGCCCCTGCCGCACAATGCAGCCCCTGCGACGGGAAATTCCAGCCCCTCCGGCGGGGAAATGTCAGCCCCTCCGGCGGGAAAATTTCAGCCCCTCCGGCGTTTGAGGAGCGGGGGTCCGGGGGCTGGCCCCCGAACGGGGTCCAGGGGCGGAGCCCCTGGTGGGGTCGAAGGGGCGAAGCCCCTGGAGGATGGGACGGGTAGGGGCGGCGGGGGCGAAAACCCGCCGGTCACGCTGCCGCACGCACCAGCGCCTCCATGACCCGCAGATCCTCCCCCATCTCCGGATGCCACTGCACCCCCAACACCCACCCGCCAGCAGGCAGTTCCACCGCCTCCACAGTCCCGTCCCCCGCATACGCCGACACCACAAGCCCCGCCCCCAGCCGATCCACGGCCTGATGGTGATACGTCGGCACAGCCGTCTCCTCCGGGACGGCACCCGCATACAACGTCCCCGGCACAGGCTTCACCGAGTGCCGCCCGAAGACACCCACCACCTCCGCATGCCCGTCGAGATGCTGAACGAGCGTGCCGCCAAGGGCGACGTTCAGCAGCTGCATCCCCCGGCAGATGCCCAGCAACGGCACGCGGGCCTCCAACGCGGCCTCGATCAGCGCAAGCTCCCACGCGTCCCGCGCCCGCGCCGGCGGCCCGGTCCGGGCGTCGCGCTCGGCGCCGTAGCGAACCGGCTCGACATCCGGCCCACCCGCGATCACCAGCCCGTCCAGCCGCGCCACGGCCGCCGCGGCGAGCGAAGGCTCGTCCGGCGGAAGCATCACCGCCAGCCCGCCCGCCGCCTGCACGAGCCGCGGATACCCGGCGGGCAGCAGCGCGGCCTCCAGTTCCCAGACCCCCCAGCGGGCCCCGGCCTCCAGATACGTACTGATGCCGATCAACGGCCTGCCGGTCATACGTCCTCCCGCTCCCTTCAATGGATCGCGCTCACACCATTGCCGTAACCATCCTCCAACCGCAAGCCCGCCCTCAGGCCAGGAACCCCCGCAGCAGCGCCGCCGTCCCCCCGCAGTGCTCCCGCATCATCTCCCGCGCCCCGTCCGCGTCCCCGTCCAGCACCGCCTCGACGATCGCGATGTGCTGCCGCTGGGAGTGCTCGAGGTTGCGGACGAGGAGCGGGATGCAGTCCAGCAGGTCGTTCACCGTGGCCCGGACCGCCGCGTACTGCGCGGTCAGCGACGGTGACCCGCACAGCTCGGCCAGGGTGAGGTGGAGCAGTGTGTCCAGCCTGCGGTAGTCGGACAGCGGAGCGTCCTGTGTGCGGGCGAGGGCCTCGCGGAGCCGGGCGGTCTGCTCGTCGGTGAGGCCGTGCGCGGCGCACAGGCCGGCCGCGCCGACCTCCAGCACCTCACGGAAACGCAGCATGTCCTCGATGTCGACCTCGGCGACCCGCCGCCGCAGCTCGTCCTCGCCGCCGCCGTCCTTGCGCGGCAGCACGAACGTCCCACCGTACCGCCCGCGGCGTGACTCGACGAGCCCCTGGTCCTGGAGCACCTTGAGCACCTCGCGCAGGGTGACCCGGCTGATGCCGAGCCGCTCCGCCAGCTCCCGCTCGGCGGGCAGCCGCTCGCCGCCGGGCACCAGTCCGAGGCGGACGACCTGGAGGATCTGCTCCAGCGCCTCCTCGAAGCCGTTGCCCGCGCGCACCGGCCGCAGCACCGGGGTCAGTCCGTCCTGCTGAGTGGTGCCGTCGGGATCGACCGACATAGGCCGTGCCCCCTTCCCAAGCAATGGTTCTCCGCAATACCTTATGGCTCTCGGCTGGCTGAAACCAGCGCGCAGAAGCCCGAAGGAGGCCCTTCCCGTGGCAGACCGCACACCCCCGCTCGGCGTCGAGGAGCTGCACGCCCTCGTCGCGGGCGGTGAGATCGACACTGTCGTCCTGGCCTTCCCTGATATGCAAGGGCGGCTCCAGGGCAAGCGGTTCGCCGCCCGCTTCTTCCTCGACGAGGTTCTTCACCACGGCACCGAGGGCTGCAACTACCTCCTCGCCGTCGACACCGAGATGAACACGGTCGACGGCTACGCGATGTCGTCCTGGGACCGCGGCTACGGCGACTTCGCCATGCACCCCGACCTGAGCACCCTGCGCCGCGTCCCCTGGAACGAGGGCACGGCCATGGTGATCGCCGACCTCGCCTGGACCGACGGCTCCCCGGTCGTCGCCGCCCCGCGCCAGATACTGCGCCGCCAGCTGGAGCGCCTCGCCGAACTCGGCCTCACCGCCCAGGTCGGCACGGAGCTGGAGTTCATCGTCTTCAAGGACACCTACGAGCAGGCCTGGGACGGGCACTACCGGGGGCTCACCCCGGCGAACCAGTACAACATCGACTACTCCGTCCTCGGCACCGGCCGCATCGAGCCCCTGCTCCGCCGCATCCGCAACGAGATGGCGGCCGCCGGCCTCACCGTCGAGTCCGCCAAGGGCGAGTGCAACCCGGGCCAGCACGAGATCGCCTTCCGCTACGACGAGGCCCTGGTCACCTGCGACCAGCACGCCGTCTACAAGACCGGCGCCAAGGAGATCGCCTCCCAGGAGGGCATGTCGCTGACCTTCATGGCCAAGTACAACGAGCGCGAGGGCAACTCCTGCCACATCCACCTCTCGCTCGCGGACGCGGCCGGGAACAATGTGATGCCGGGGGAGGGGCCTGGCGGCATGTCCGAGGTGATGCGCCAATTCCTCGCCGGACAGCTGGCCGCCCTGCGCGACTTCTCCCTCCTGTACGCCCCCAACATCAACTCGTACAAGCGCTTCCAGCCCGGCTCCTTCGCCCCCACCGCCGTCGCCTGGGGCTACGACAACCGCACCTGCTCCCTCCGCGTCGTCGGCCACGGCCGCTCAATGCGGTTCGAGAACCGGCTGCCCGGCGGCGACGTCAACCCGCACCTCGCGGTGGCCGGGCTGGTCGCGGCCGGGCTGTACGGCGTCGAGCAGAAGCTGGAGCTGCCCGAGCCCTGCCCCGGCAACGCCTACACCGCCGACTTCGAGCACGTCCCCACCACCCTGCGCGAGGCCGCCGAGCTGTGGGAGAACAGCCCGATCGCCAAGGCGGCCTTCGGCGACGAAGTCGTCGCGCACTACCGCAACATGGCGCGCGTCGAGCTGGACGCCTTCGACGCCGCGGTCACCGACTGGGAGCTGCGCCGCTCCTTCGAACGTCTGTGAGGCCCTTCTTGTCCGCCGAGCACGAACTCGAAGTACTGAACCCGGCGACCGAGGAGGTCGTCGCCACCGTCCCCGCCGCCGACGCGGCCGACGTGGACCGTGCCGTCGCCCGCGCCGCCGTCGCCCAGCGGTCCTGGGCGGCCGCCGCCCCCGCCGACCGGGCCCGGCTGCTGCGCCGCTTCGCCGACGTCGTCGACACGCACATCGAGGAGCTGGCCCAACTGGAGGTCCGCGAGGCGGGCCACCTGCTCGGCAACGCCCGCTGGGAGGCCGGCAACGCCCGCGACCTGCTGCTGTACGCGGCCGGCGGCGCCGAACGCCTCCTCGGCAAGCAGATCCCCGTACCGGGCGGCTGGAACGTCACCTTCCAGGAACCCCTCGGCGTGGTCGGCGTCATCGCACCCTGGAACTTCCCGATGCCCATCGCCGCCTGGGGCTCCTTCCCGGCCCTCGCCGCGGGCAACGCCGTCGTCCTCAAACCGGCCGAGACCACCCCGCTCACAGCGCTGCGCCTGGCCGAACTCGCCCTGGATGCGGGCCTGCCCGAAGGGCTGTTCCAGGTCCTCCCCGGATACGGCCATATCGCGGGCCGCGCCCTCGTCGACCACCCCGACGTGGCGAAGATCGTGTTCACCGGCTCCACCCGCACCGGCCGCGAAGTCATGGAGCGCTGCGCCCGCCTGGTCAAGCCCGTCACCCTCGAACTCGGCGGCAAGAGCCCCAACATCGTCTTCGCCGACGCCGACCTGAAGCGCGCGATCGACCCCTTCTCCTTCCTGGACAACAGCGGCCAGGACTGCTGCGCCCGCACCCGGATCCTGGTCCAGGAGTCCGTCCACGACGAGGTCCGCGACCTGCTCGCCGACGCGCTGTCCACGGTGGTCGTGGGCGACCCCGCCGACGAGAAGACCCAGATGGGCCCGCTGATCAGCCGTCAACAGCTGGACCGCGTACGGTCATTCGTCCCCGACGACGCCCCGGCCCTGCGCGGCAGCGCCCCCGACGGCCCCGGCTTCTGGTTCGCGCCGACCGTCCTGACCGGCGAGCGGCACGACTCCGCGGCGGCCTGCGAGGAGATCTTCGGCCCGGTCGCCGTTCTGCTGCCCTTCACCGACGAGCAGGACGCGATCCGCCTCGCCAACGACACCCCGTACGGCCTCGCCGGCTCCCTCTGGACCCGCGACCTGGGCCGCGCCCTGCGCGTCTCGCAGGCCGTCCGGGCAGGCAACCTGTCCGTCAACTCCCATTCCGCGGTCCGCTACTGGACCCCCTTCGGCGGCCTCAAGCAGTCCGGCGTCGGCCGCGAGCTGGGCCCGGACGCCCTGGCCGCCTTCACGGAAACCAAGAACGTCTTCATCAGCACGGAAGGCCCCGCACAGTGACCGAAGAGAATGTGTGCCGCCGACTGGTCGGCCGTACCGCCGTCATCACCGGAGCCGGCAGCGGCATCGGCCTCGCCACCGCCCGCCGGCTCGCCTCCGAGGGCGCGCATGTCGTCTGCGGCGACGTGGACGAACAGCGCGGCAAGGCGGCCGCCGAAGAGGTCGGCGGGATCTTCGTGAAGGTCGACGTCACCGACCCCGAGCAGGTCGAGGCGCTGTTCAGGACGGCGTACGACACCTACGGCAGTGTCGACATCGCCTTCAACAACGCGGGCATCTCGCCGCCCGACGACGACTCCATCCTGGAGACCGGCCTGGACGCCTGGAAGCGCGTCCAGGAGGTCAACCTCACCTCCGTCTACCTGTGTTGCAAGTCGGCCATCCCGTACATGCGGCGCCAGGGCAAGGGGTCGATCATCAACACGGCGTCCTTCGTGGCCCGGATGGGCGCGGCCACGTCGCAGATCTCGTACACGGCGTCCAAGGGTGGCGTCCTGGCCATGTCCCGCGAACTCGGCGTGCAGTTCGCCCGCGAGGGCATCCGCGTCAACGCGCTCTGCCCCGGCCCGGTCAACACCCCGCTTCTGCAGGAGCTGTTCGCCAAGGACCCGGAGCGGGCGGCACGCCGGCTCGTCCACATCCCCCTCGGCCGGTTCGCCGAGGCCGAGGAGATCGCCGCCGCGGTCGCCTTCCTGGCCAGCGACGACTCGTCCTTCGTGAACGCCACCGACTTCCTCGTCGACGGCGGAATCTCGGGGGCATACGTCACACCCCTGTAGGCCTCGCCCTACAGTGCCGGGATATGAGCATGACGCCCCCGCCCGGCTGGTACCGGGACCCGTCCGGCCCGCACCTGGAACGCTGGTGGGACGGAACGGCCTGGACCGAGCACCGGCGCCCGCCCGAGCTCCCCGCGCCGCCGGTGCCGGTCGCCGACGGGGCCTCCGGACGCGCCAAGGCCATCGCCGTCACCAGCGCGGCCGTCGTCCTCGTCGTCGCGATCGTCACCGGCGCGGTCGTCCTCGGCCGGGACGACGGCGGCGGTGGCTCGGACCCGATCGCCGACCCGACGATCGCGACGCCCACCGCCGAGGCGCCGGCCGGCGAGACCCCGTCCCCGTCCACGAGCGAGCCGTCCGCCGACGACCCCGCTCTGGTCGTCGACCAACTCAACGGCATCACCCTGCCGTTGATCGACGGCTGGGTCCGCCCCCAGTACGTCGCCGACCCCGATGTCCTGATGACCACCGACGGCACCTACGAGTGCCCGGCCGACGCCGGAGTCTGCCGCCACGGCGTCGTCATCTCCCGCACGGTCACCGGCACCGACGAGAAGTCCCCCGAGGCCCTGGCCAAGGCGGACATCCCGGACGCGGCCGATGACGCCTACGACCGCGACCGCATCGGACGGCACCCCTTCGGCGGCATCGAGTCCCACAAGCTCATCGGCTCCGGGCAGGTCGCGGTGGCGGGCCGCACCGGGTACTACGTGCGCTGGCAGGTCAGCACGGCCAAGGGGCCCGGCGGTTACGTCCAGTCGCTCGCCTTCCCGGGCGGCGTCGGCCCCGAGTCCCGGGTCATCGTCCGCTATGTGTTCGACGCGGGCGCGGACGGGCCGCCGATGGCCGACATGGACCGGATCACCAAGGGAATCAAGGTGACCGGGGACGAGGACGGCGGCGGAGGGGTCGGCAGCAGCATCGGCCCGAGGGGCTGACGAGCTGCACGACGGGCTATAGGAACGTCAGACCCTCGCCGCGATACGTCGGTACGGTCGCCGTCACCGCGTCCCCCTCGATCAGCTGCAGCGCGTCGAACCGCTCACACAGCTCACCGGCCTTGGCATGCCGGAACCACACCTTGTCGCCGATCAGCAGATCGTCGGCGGGCGGCCCGAGCAGCGGCGTCTGTACCTCGCCGGGCCCCTCCTGCGGGTCGTAGCGCAGCCCTTCGGGCAAATACGGCACGGGCAGCCGGTCCAGCCCGGCCGCACCGGACGCCGGATAGCCGCCGCCGAGGACGGTCACGACCCCGACGCCGGGCCGGCGCACCACGGGCTGGGCGAACAGCGCGGCCGGACGCCCACTGAACGACGTGTAGTTGTCGAACAGCCGCGGCACATACAGCCCCGACCCGGCCGCGATCTCCGTGACGGCGTCCTCGGCGGCGGTGTGCTGCACACTGCCGGTCCCGCCGCCGTTGACGTACTCCAGGTCGGGCGCCACGGCCCGCACCGCCCGCACCACCTCGGCCCGCCGATCGGCGAGTTCCCGGCGGGCGGCGGCCTGCATCAGCCGGACGGCACGCGAGCGCAGCGGCCGCCCGGCGATCGCGTCACCGACGCCGGCGATGTGCCCCTCGTAGGCCATGATCCCCACGACCTTGAAGCCGGGACGGCGGGCCACCGTACGGGCCATGTCGGCGACTTGGGCGGGGGAGTGCAGCGGAGAACGCAGCGCCCCGATCCGCACGCGCCCGCCGAGCAGCTTCAGTGACGTGTCCAACTCCAGGCAGACCCGCACCACTTCACGTCCGCCGTCGCGGGAGGCGTCGATGAGCGCGAGCTGCGCCGGGTCGTCGACCATCACGGTCACCGCGGAGGCGAGCTTGGGATCACCGGCCAGCTCGGCGAATCCGGCGCGGTCCGCCGACGGGTAGGCCAGCAGGATGTCGTCGAAGCCCGACCGCGCCAGCCACAGGGACTCGGCGAGGGTGAAGGACATGATGCCCGCGAAGCGGTCCCTGGCGAGGGCGCGTTCGAGCAGGGCCCGGCAGCGTAGGGACTTGCTGGCGACGCGGATGGGCTTTCCGCCCGCTCGGCGGACCAGATCCTCCGCGTTGGCGTCGAAGGCATCCAGGTCCACGATCGCGAGAGGGGCGTCGAGATGGGCGGTGGCCCGGTCGTATCGGGCCCGGTCGGCGGCGCGCGCAGTCATGAACGAAGCCTGCCAGACTGGATTACCGCAGGGTAGGGGGACGTTCCGGGCAGATGCCCCGGCGTCGTGGACCGGTTCCCGTTCGACCGGGGGCAACCCGTAGAGTTGCGCGCACGCACGCAGGAACGACTCCGGCCCGCGGAAGGCCCGGGCACGAGGAAACGGGGGGTGCATGAGCACGGAAGCGAGGCACGCCTCCGTACCCCCACGCCCACCTCAGCAGCCCACGGTCCCCGCGGATTACGACCAGCCGGGGACCGGCGGCCAGTCATCCCCTGAGCAGCCGGTGAACGCTACGCCCGCCGAGACGCCGGCGAACGGCACGGCGGCGAGACCGGGACGGGATGGTGCCGGTCAGACGGTGACACGGGGTGCGGCGGAGATGCCGGTGCGGAGTAACGGTGGGGCGGCGACGCGGGGTGCGGCGGAGATGCCGGTGCGGAGTGACAGTCGGACGGTGACGCGGGGGACAGGTCCGGTTGCGTCCTCGAGCGGCGCCCCGATGTCCGACGTGCCGTCGCAGGGCAGGGGCTCCCGGCCGGACGCCCCCGTCACACCGGCGCACGGCGCACCGCACGGACGCGGCGTATCGGCCCCCTCAGGCACCGAGCCCCATCTCACCGACCTGCGCGGCTCGTCCCCTCAGGACACCGACCCCACCACTCCACCGCCCCCACCGAGGGCCTCCGCCCGCTTCCCGGACACCCCACCCCCCACCGCCCACCCGACAGGCCCGGAGCCCTCCGCACCGCAACGGTCGGCACAGCAACCGCCGACTCCGCCACACCATCCGGCCGCACCGGCACCGAACGCCGAGAACTCGCACCGCCCGAGCGGACCTGCGGCGCCTACCGAGCCCGCGCACCGCCCGGGTGTACCCGCGGCGTCTGCCGAACTCCCGCACCGTCCGAGCGGATCTGCGCCGCCTGCCGAGCCCGCGCACCGGCCGGGCGTATCCGCGGCTTTCGGCGAGCCCGCGCACCGACCGGGTGTACCCGCGGCTCCCGCCCAGCCCCCGCGTCGTTCGGCCGCCCAACCCCCCGCGTCCGCTGAGGCGCTGGCGCGTCCCGTCGCGCAACCATTGCCTGCCGAGCCCCCGCAGCGCCCGGGTGCACCCGAGGTTCCCGCTGCGCAGCCGCGCCATTCGGCCGCCGCGCCCCCGGCCTCTGCCGAGCCCCCGCGGCGTCCCGTCGCGCAACCGCTGCCTCCTGAGGCCCCTCGGCACCCCGACGTACCCCCGGCGCCGGCCGAGAGCTTGCGGCGGTCGGTTGTGCAACCGCGGCCTCCCGAGGCCCCGCGGCGTCGCGACGTACCCCCGGCGCCCGCCGAGCCGCCGCGGCGTCCGGTGGCGCCTCCCATGCCTGCCGAGGCCGTCTCCGAGAGGACCACGCGTCTGCGGCCGGTGCCGGCGGGTCCGTCGTCCGCTGGGGAGTCCGGCCGGAGCGGTGTGCCGCCGCGGCCCGGCTCGCCGCCGGTGGCTGGGCGGGGCTTCTCGCCCGACCCGGCGTTCTCCTGGGGCGCGCCGGCGGCGCGGCCGTTCGTGTCGTTGGGGGAGCCGGAGGGATATGACGACCGGGCGCGGCCGCGTCCGCTGGGGGGCCGGGTGCGGAATCGTACCGTCGTGGCGACAGCCTGCCTCGTGCTCGGGCTCGGGCTGATCGGCGGTGCCGTGACCGGGAGTTGGCTCCTCACCGACGGAGGCGAAGGCGGTACGGGCGGCGCGTTCGCCGCGGCCGGAAGCCTGTGGCACAGCGTGCCGGTCGATCAGCTGTTCCCGCCCAGCGTCGAAGGCCAGGGCGCCGGACCCGGCGGAGCCGACCGTACCTGGACCCGCGTCGCCGTCGCCCCGGACACCGGCTGCGCCGACGCCTTCGACCCGCTGCTGCGCAAGGCCCTCGCTCCGGTCGGCTGCCAGCGCCTGCTGCGCGCCACCTACACGGACGCGACCCAGAGCTACGTCACCACCGTCGGCCTGCTCTTCACCAAGGGCGACTCAGCCGCCATGGCCGCCCTGCGCACCCGGTTCAAGAACGAGAGCCTGGACAGCCGTACCGACCTGATGCCCCGCCCGTACGCCGCGAAGAACACCGTCGCCGCGGGGTTCGGCAGCGAGCAGCGCGCCTCGTGGACCGTCTCCGTCCTCACCGACGCCCCGGTCGTCGTCTACGCCGTCTCCGGCTGGGCCGACGGCCGCACCGTCGACGAACCCGAGCCCGCCGCCAAAGCCATGGCATCCGGCGCCACCACGGCCGTCGCCCAGGCAGGCCTGGGCCAGGAGGCGCGCGGCCTCGCCGACCGCGTCGAACGGGCGCTGCGCAAGACCGTCGACTCGGCCACGGAGCAGCCGTCATGACCGCAACCCGCCGCGCCGGCGTCGTCAGCGTCCTGCTCGCCGCCTCCGTCGCCCTCGTGCCGCCCACCGCCGCCCACGCCGACGGCATACGCGCCCAGCAGTGGGCCCTGGAGGCCATGCACACCGACGAGGCCTGGCAGACCACCAAGGGCGCGGGTGTCACCGTCGCCGTCCTGGACACCGGCGTCGAGTCCGACCACCCCGACCTCGCCGGCAACGTCCTCGAAGGCAAGGACATGATCGGCTTCGGCGCCGACCGGGGCGACCGCGCCTGGGCCCGCCACGGCACCGCCATGGCCGGCATCATCGCCGGTCACGGCCATGGCGCGGGCAACGGCGACGGCGTCATGGGCATCGCCCCCGAAGCCAAGATCCTCCCCGTCCGCGTGATCCTCGAAGACGGCGACTCCGCCCGCGCCAAGGCCCGCAACACCCGCGGCAACGCCCTCGCCGAAGGCATCCGCTGGGCCGCCGACCACGGCGCCGACGTCATCAACCTCTCCCTCGGCGACGACTCCAAGTCCGCCCACCCCGAACCCGCCGAGGACGAAGCCGTCCAGTACGCCCTCAAGAAGGGGTCCGTCGTCGTCGCCTCCGCCGGCAACGGCGGCGACAAGGGCGACCACATCTCCTACCCGGCCGCTTACCCGGGCGTGATCGCCGCGACCGCCGTCGACCGCTACGGCACCCGCGCCGCCTTCTCCACCCGCCGCTGGTACGCCACGGTCAGCGCCCCCGGCGTCGACATCGTCATCGCCGACCCCGACCGCAAGTACTACGAGGGATGGGGTACGAGTGCCGCCGCGGCCTTCGTCTCCGGCGCCGTCGCCCTCGTCAAGGCGGCCCACCCGGGACTGACCCCGGCCCAGATCAAGAAGCTCCTGGAAGACACCGCCCGCAACGCCCCGGCGAACGGCCGCGACGACTCCCGCGGCTACGGCCTCGTCGACCCGGCCGCCGCGATCAAGGCCGCCGACCGCCTCGAACCGAAGCGTCTGCGCGCGGCGGCCTACGAGGACAAGTACTTCGGCTCGGGGCCCGACGCCGCCGAGGCCGAGGACACGACGTCGAGTTGGGCCGCCCCGCTGGCGGGCAGCTTCGGCGGGGTGCTGCTGGTCGTCGCGGTGGTGGTGTGGCGCGGGCGGCGAGCGCTCCGCGGGTAGTGCCGCGATGTGCCGTCTTTTGTCTGCCGCGCCGTCGTGGCTGGTCGCGCAGTTCCCCGCGCCCCTTCGGGGCGCTGCCGAACCGCAGGCGACTTCGCCCCGCTCAGGAAACCGAGGCCGAAGCCGACGCGGTCGGCTTCTTCTCGCTGACCACCGGGATCGCGGCCCTTGCCGCCGCCTCGACCAGTGAAATCCCCTTCGCCTGTGTCGAGTTGCCGTCGGACAGCACCGCCACCAGGCACCCGTGGCCGTCGACGGTGATCCGCCCGATGCTGTTGATGTCCCACAGTCCGGTTGCGGTGCGCGGCAGCCAGCCGTTCTTCAGCGCCCAGGCCGAGCCGTCGGCCGCCGCCGACACACCCCACTGCTGCCCGGCGGCTATCCGCGCCATCAGCCCCTGGACGTACGACCGCGAGGCCTCGGTCAGTTCCGAGTTCTTCTCCCCGAACACCTGCTGGAGCAGCACGAGTTGATCTGTTGCCGTGGTCTGCGTCAGCCCCCACAGCATGTCGTCGCCGCCCTCGGTGTCGGTGAGCCCGAGACGCTCGTTCGCGGCGTCGAGCCCGGCCGCCTTCCCGATGGTGCGCCACAGGGCCGACGCGGAGGTGTTGTCGCTGTGCTCGATCATCGCCGTGGCGTACGACTTCTCCGCAGCGGTCAGCTCGCGTCCCGCGTCCTGCGCCTGGAGCAGCAGCGCCGCCAGGATGTCCACCTTGACGATGCTCGCGGTGTCGAAGAGACCGTCCCCGTACGAGGCGCTTGCGCCGGACGCCAGGTCCAGCACTGCCACCGACACCTCGGCACCGTCCTCGACGGTCACCGACTCCATCGCCTCGGCCAGCAGCTCGTCGTGGTCCACCACCGGCTGCGCCACCGCTTCCACTGATGCCATCGGTGCCTCCCCGCTCGCCGAGGCCGACGGCGACGCGGAGACCGACGGCGATCCGGAGACCGACGATACGGCCCCCGCACCGGAGTGCGCCTGCGCCTTCACGTACACGGTCCCCCCTGCCGTACCGCCCACGACGGCGACCGCGGCGAGGGCGGCGTACACCAGCGTGCGGCGGCGGGACGGAGCACGGTGGGCGGTGCTGGAAGACTCCATGGCCGCGATGGTCGGGCAGCCGGCTGTGCTCTCTGTTAGACGGATGTTAGATGTCTGTCAGGGATGTCTGAGAAAACGCTGAAGGCGTCACGGCCGGGTTTCCGGGGCCGCACAACCGCAGCAGCATCCCCCCGATAGGGTCGGTGACCGTGGCGAACAAGAACATTCCCGACTCCGGCTTCTCCGACGACGATGGCTCAGCCGACCCCCGGCTGAGCGTGGCGCTCGCTGCCTGGGCCGAGGACCGCACCGCCGTGGAGCCGGTGCTCGAGGCCCTGAAGGGCGCCCGGCTCCTCGTCCCCGTGGTGGCCGTCCTCGGCGAGGTCGAGGAGGACGAGAACGGGCTGCGCCGCGAGAAGACCAGCGACATGGCCGTACCGACCCTGAAGGCCGGCACCCGCACGGCCCTGCCCGCCTTCACGTCCACCGACTCGCTGGCCCGCTGGGACCCCGAGGCCCGCCCCGTCGCAGTACCGCTGCACCAGGCGCTGCAGGCCGCGGCGCACGAGAAGGCGGACACGATCGTGCTGGACCTGGCCGGACCCGTGCCGTACGAGCTGACGCGGCCCGCGCTGCTGGCGCTGGCCGAGGGCCGTACGACCACCGATCCGCTCGCCGACCCCGCCGTCACCGGAGCCGTACGCGCCGCCGTGGCCGCCGAGCCCGCCGTACTCCGTGCCTACCTCGGCCCCGGCCAGGCCGACGGCACGCTCGCCCTCGTCCTGGACCCCGACGCCACCCCGGGCCCGGCCGCCCGCACCCTGGCCGAACGTCTGGCCGCCGACGAAACCCTGCGGGCCCGCCTGGTGCAAGGCCTAGACCTGGCGCTACTGCCGCCCGGTGCGACACCACCGGGCGAGCCCTTGTACGTGCGCCCCGAATAGTGCGCCCCGAAGGGGCGCGGGGAACTGCGCGCCCAGCCACAACGGCGCGGCAGACGACCGACGACCCATCTCAGCCGTAGATGGGCCCCGTGTACTTCTCGCCCGGCCCCTGCCCCGGCTCGTCCGGGACGATCGACGCCTCACGGAACGCCAGCTGGAGGGACTTCAGCCCGTCGCGCAGCGGAGCCGCGTGGAAGGAGCTGATCTCGGTCGCGCTCGCGTCGAGGAGACCGGCGAGGGCGGACACCAGCTTGCGGGCCTCGTCCAGGTCCTTGTGCTTCTCACCCTCCTCGGTCAGACCGAGCTTCACCGCGGCGGCGCTCATCAGGTTCACGGCGACCGTCACGATCACCTCGACCGCCGGGACCTCGGCGATGTCACGGGTCATGGCGTCGAAGTCGGGCGTCTCAGGAGGGGTGTCACTCATGCCGGACACGATAGGCCCCGGTGCACGCCGGTTCGCACCACCCCCGGGATGCTGCTAACCTTGTGTAACGACCGGTCGGACGCGCATGCCTCACGGCACCGGGCCCGACCTACAAGTGGAGGCTTTCGAACTCCCACCTGACCGCCCCCCGGGCGGCGGGTCACCGGTCAGGCGGTCCCGTCCAGCGACGGGTATCCGCCCGAAAGTGCGCCCCGCGATCCTTGCGGCGGTCGCTCCGGTAGTTCGAGGAGCCCCGCCTGTGATCGTCCGGGGCATTTTTTGTGCTTCGGCGCGGTTAGGTCTATCGAAAAGAGACGTTACGCGGCTGTCCTCCAGACAGTCGTGTGGTGCTACCGAGGAGGATCCATCAGCGCCGAGCCCCGCATCAACGACCGGATTCGCGTTCCCGAGGTGCGACTTGTCGGTCCCAGTGGCGAGCAGGTGGGCATCGTCCCCCTGGCCAAGGCACTGGAGCTTGCGCAGGAGTACGACCTGGACCTGGTCGAGGTCGCGGCGAACGCCCGTCCGCCCGTGTGCAAGCTCATGGACTACGGGAAGTTCAAGTACGAGTCGGCCATGAAGGCCCGTGAGGCGCGCAAGAACCAGGCGCACACGGTCATCAAGGAGATGAAGCTCCGGCCGAAGATCGACCCGCACGACTATGACACCAAGAAGGGTCACGTCGTCCGGTTCCTCAAGCAGGGCGACAAGGTCAAGATCACGATCATGTTCCGTGGTCGCGAGCAGTCCCGGCCCGAACTGGGCTACCGACTGCTGCAGCGTCTCGCGGAGGACGTCCAGGACCTCGGTTTCGTGGAGTCGAACCCGAAGCAGGACGGCCGAAACATGATCATGGTTCTCGGTCCGCACAAGAAGAAGACCGAGGCGATGGCCGAGGCTCGCCAGGCGCAGGAAGCCCGCAAGGCTGAAGCGAAGGCCAACCCCGGCAAGTCGCAGAACGCCGCGGAGTCTGAGAGCGACGAGGTTGCCGAGGCACCTGCCGAGGCTTCCGCCGACGCGTGATCCCGGGGGACGTGAGTCCCCAGGCCATAACCGATACAAGAGCGACGCTCCACCGTGCCCGGTTTCACGACCGGGCATCGGAGCGCCACTGACGAGGAGAGAACGGCGCTATGCCGAAGAACAAGTCGCACAGCGGTGCCAGCAAGCGCTTCAAGGTCACCGGCTCCGGCAAGGTGCTCCGTGAGCGCGCCGGCAAGCGCCACCTGCTCGAGCACAAGTCGTCCCGACTGACGCGTCGCCTCACCGGCAACGCCGAGATGGCCCCGGGCGACGCCAAGAAGATCAAGAAGCTTCTCGGCAAGTGACGTACGGGCGCCTGATCTTCGGATCGCCGAGCGCCGTACGCCAGGACCGGGACCCCATCGATTCCGGGCCGTGTGAGTCCAACCACGGCCCCGCTACAAGGAGTTAAAAAGTGGCACGCGTCAAGCGGGCAGTCAACGCCCACAAGAAGCGCCGGGCGATCCTCGAGCAGGCCTCCGGCTACCGCGGTCAGCGCTCGCGCCTGTACCGCAAGGCCAAGGAGCAGGTCACCCACTCGCTGGTCTACAACTACAACGACCGCAAGAAGCGCAAGGGTGACTTCCGCCAGCTGTGGATCCAGCGCATCAACGCCGCTGCCCGCGCCAACGGCATCACGTACAACCGCTTCATCCAGGGCCTGAAGGCCGCCAACGTCGAGGTCGACCGCAAGATCCTCGCCGAGCTGGCCGTCAACGACGCGCACGCGTTCGCCGCGCTCGTCGAGGTCGCGCAGAAGGCGCTGCCGGCGGACGTCAACGCGCCGAAGGCCGCGTGACGCTGGCGCTGAGCCTAGGCCGACGTGACTGAACGGACCCGTGGGTTTCGCCTGCGGGTCCGTTGCTGTGTGAGCACCGGTTGGTTCGGCACCGCCGAAAGCCGCCGTCGTGGTTGATCGCCGTTGCGGCGGAAGATAGTTGCTGAAGGTGAGTCGAATGTCCCCCGTCACCCCCGAGCTGATCTCCCCCCGGTCCCCCCGGGTCTCCGCCGCCCGGCGGCTGGCCAAGCGGAACGTCCGGGGGAAGGAGCGGCTGTTTCTCGCGGAGGGGCCGCAGGCTGTGCGGGAGGCGGGGGAACAGGCGGACACGTTGGTCGAGTTGTTCGCCACTGTCGAGGCCGCGGAGCGGTACGCCGACATCGTCGGGCGGGCCAGGGACATCGGCGCGCGCGTGCACCTCGCCGCCGAGCAGGTCATCGCCGACATCTCGACCACCGTCACCCCCCAGGGCCTCGTCGGGATCTGCCGGTTTCTGGACACGCCGTTCGAGGAGATCCTCGCCGCCCGGCCCAAGCTGGTCGCCGTGCTCGCGCATGTGCGGGACCCGGGGAATGCCGGGACCGTGCTGCGGTGTGCCGATGCCGCCGGGGCCGAGGCGGTCGTACTGACCGACGCGTCCGTCGATCTGTACAACCCCAAGACCGTGCGGGCCTCCGTCGGGTCGCTGTTCCATCTGCCGGTCGCCGTCGGGGTCCCCGTGGAGCGGGCCGTGGCGGGGCTCAAGGACGCCGGGGTGAGGATTCTCGCCGCTGACGGGGCCGGGACCGACGACCTGGACGACGAGTTGGACAAGGGCACCATGGGCGGGCCGACGGCCTGGGTGTTCGGGAACGAGGCGTGGGGACTGCCGGAGGAGACCCGCGCGTTGGCGGACGCCGTCGTGCGCGTTCCGATCCACGGGAAGGCCGAGAGCCTGAACCTCGCCACCGCCGCCGCCGTATGTCTCTACGCGTCCGCCCGTGCACAGCGCGCCTCCGGAGGGTGCCGCTCCGTCACCGTGAGCTAGTAGGGTGACCGGCTCGGGGGCCCTGCGCCGTCGTGAGAGGTGGGGTACGGGGATGACCATCGGCACCAGCAACGCGCCGGGAGCACGGGATGTAGGGCGACCGCCCGTGTCCCGGCCGTCCGGCGATGTCGCCGGGCTCGGCATCGACCCCGATCAGCTGCCGGACGGCCTCGTCGTCGCCGATGAGCACGGGCACGTCGTCTGCTTCAACGCCGCCGCCGAGCGCATCACCGCCGTCCCCGCCGCCGACGCCCTCGGCCGGCGGCTGGACAAGGCCCTGCCATTAGAGGACCTGGAGGGCAGGCGCTGGTGGCAGCTGACCGACCCGTACGGCGGGCTCGCCATCAGGGTCGGCCAGCCAGAGCGGAATCTGCTGCTGCCCGGCGGGCGTGAGGTCCTCGTCTCCGCGCGGTACGTCCGTACGGAACCCACCGGGCCCGTCCATCGCGTCGTCGTCTGTCTCCGCGACACCGAGGCCCGCCGCCGCACCGAGCGCAGCCATGCCGAGCTGATCGCGACCGTCGCCCACGAACTGCGCTCGCCCCTGACCTCTGTCAAGGGCTTCACCGCCACCCTCCTCGCCAAGTGGGAGAGGTTCACCGACGACCAGAAGCGGCTGATGCTGGAGACCGTCGACGCCGACGCCGACCGCGTCACCCGGCTCATCGCCGAGCTCCTCGACATCTCCCGCATCGACTCCGGGCGGCTGGAACTGCGCCGCCAGCCCGTCGACATCGGCGCCGCCGTCGGCCGGCACATCCAGGCGTACGTCGCCGCGGGGCTGCCCGCCGACCGGTTCCTGCTCCGCGTCGAACAGCCGCTGCCCGATCTGTGGGCCGATCCCGACAAGGTCGACCAGGTGCTCAGCAATCTGCTGGAAAATGCCGTGCGGCACGGCGAGGGAACCGTCACGATTGACGTCACGCCCGCCACGTCCCCCCGCGAGGGAGAGGACACCGGCACATCGGTCACCGTGAGCGACGAGGGCCCAGGTATCCCGGAGGAGTCCATGAACCGCGTCTTCACCCGCTTCTGGCGGGGCAGCAAGCGCGGCGGCACCGGCCTCGGGCTCTACATCGTCAAGGGCATCGTCGAGGCCCACGGCGGCACCATCACGGTCGGCCGCGCCCCCGGCGGCGGCGCCGAGTTCCGATTTACGTTGCCCGTGAGCACTCCGGCCTACCTGGCCTGAGCAGCCCGCGGGCGCATTCGCACACCTCCACCCCGTTAGACTCGGCCTTTGGCACCCATGTGTCCCGGATACGGCCCGGACGAGTCGGCGACGGGGACCTTCAGCCAGCCAATCGGAAGCACGGGAAGAGATGTCGGCACCGAATAAGTCGTACGACCCTGTCGAGGTCGAGGCGTTGAAACCGGAAGAGATCGAGCGTATGCGGGACGAGGCGCTCGCCGCCTTCGCCGCCGCGGACTCCCTCGACGCGCTCCAGGAGGCCAAGGTCGCGCACACCGGCGGTACCTCCCCGCTGGCCCTCGCCAACCGCGAGATCGGGGCCCTGCCCCCACACGCCAAGGCCGAGGCCGGCAAGCGTGTCGGCATGGCCCGCGGCGCCGTGAACAAGGCGCTCACCGCCCGCCAGGCAGAACTGGAGGCCGAGCGTGACGCCCGGGTGCTGGTCGAGGAGGCGGTGGACGTCACGTTGCCGTACGACCGCGTACCGGCCGGCGCCCGCCACCCGCTCACCACCCTGTCCGAGCGCATCGAGGACGTCTTCGTGGCCATGGGCTACGAGGTCGCCGAGGGCCCGCAGGTCGAGGCGGAGTGGTTCAACTTCGACGCGCTCAACATCGGCCCGGACCACCCGGCCCGCGGTGAGGCGGACACGTTCTTCATCGAGGGCGCAGACGGCTCCGCCGACTCCGGCGTGGTCCTGCGCACGCACACCTCGCCCGTGCAGATCCGCTCGCTGCTCGACCGTGAGCTGCCCGTGTACGTGATCTGCCCCGGCCGCGTGTACCGCACGGACGAGCTGGACGCCACGCACACCCCGGTCTTCCACCAGGTCGAGCTGCTCGCGATCGACGAGGGTCTGACCATGGCGGACCTCAAGGGCACCCTGGACCACATGGTCCAGTCCCTGTTCGGCGAGGGCATGAAGACGCGGCTGCGGCCGAACTTCTTCCCGTTCACCGAGCCGTCCGCCGAGATGGACATGGTCTGCTACGTCTGCCGCGGCGAGTCCGTCGGCAACCCCGACCGGCCCTGCCGCACCTGCTCCAGCGAAGGCTGGATCGAGCTGGGCGGCTGCGGCATGGTCAACCCGCGGGTGCTCACCGCCTGCGGCGTCGACCCGGAGAAGTACAGCGGCTTCGCCTTCGGGTTCGGCATCGAGCGGATGCTGATGTTCCGCCACAACGTCGAGGACATGCGAGACATGGTCGAGGGTGACGTCCGGTTCACCCGGCCGTTCGGGATGGAGATCTGATGCGGGTCCCGCTTTCTTGGCTGCGGGAGTACGTCGACCTGCCGGAGACGCAGACCGGCCGTGACGTGCAGGCCAAGCTCATTTCGGCCGGTCTGGAGGTCGAGACCGTCGAGCAGCTCGGCGACGGCCTCAAGGGGCCCCTGGCCGTCGGCCAGGTGCTGACCATCGAGGAGCTGGAGGGCTTCAAGAAGCCGATCCGCTTCTGCACCGTCGACGTCGGCACCGCCAACGGCACCGGTGAGCCCCAGGAGATCGTCTGCGGCGCCCGCAACTTCGCCGTCGGCGACAAGGTCGTGGTCGTGCTCCCGGGCGCGGTCCTGCCCGGCGGCTTCGCGATCAGCGCCCGCAAGACCTACGGCAAGACGTCCCACGGCATGATCTGCTCCAGCGACGAGCTGGGCATGGGCGACGACGGCACCAAGGGCATCATCGTGCTGCCGCCGGAGTCCGAGATCGGCAAGGACGCCATCGATCTGCTCGAACTCGTCGACGAGGTACTGGACATCGCCGTCACCGCCAACCGCGGCGACTGTCTGTCCATCCGCGGCGTCGCCCGCGAGACCGCCATCGCCTACGGCCTCCCGCTGCGCGACCCGGCCCTCCTCGACGTCCCCGGCCCGAACGCCTTCGGCTACCCGGTGAAGGTCTCCGACCCGCTCGGCTGCGACCGCTTCACTGCCCGTACGGTCACCGGCCTCAGCTCCGAGGCGCGCTCCCCGATCTGGCTGCGGCGCCGCCTGCAGAAGGTCGGCATGCGCCCGATCTCGCTCGCCGTCGACGTCACCAACTACGTGATGATGGAACTCGGCCAGCCCCTGCACGCCTACGACCGCTCCCTCGTCCAGGGCACGATCGGTGTCCGCCGGGCCGCCGAGGGCGAGAAGATCGTCACCCTCGACGGCGTCGAGCGGAAGCTGCACGCCGAGGATCTGGTGATCACCGACGACCGCGGCCCGATCGGGCTCGCCGGTGTCATGGGCGGCGCCAACACCGAGATCGCCGACCACGAGGACGTCGACAACGCGACGACCGACGTGGTGATCGAGGCCGCGCACTTCGACCAGGTCGCGATCGCCCGCACCGCCCGCCGCCACAAGCTGTCCTCTGAGGCGTCCCGCCGCTTCGAGCGCGGCGTCGACCCGCAGGCCGCCGCCGCTGCCGCCCAGCGCACGGTCGACCTGCTGGTCCTGCTCGCCGGCGGCACCGCCGAGGCCGGGGTCACCGAGGTCATCGCCCCGTCCGCGCCGCACACCATCACCGTCCCGGCCGACCACCCGGACAAGGTCGCCGGCGTCGACTACGGCCGCGAGACCGTCGTACGCCGCCTCCAGCAGGTCGGCTGTGATGTGTACGGGCAGGACGAGCTGATCGTCACCGTGCCGTCCTGGCGGCCCGACCTCATGGAGAAGAACGACCTCGCCGAAGAGGTCATCCGCCTGGAGGGCTACGAGAACCTGCCCTCCACGCTGCCCAAGCCGCCGTCCGGCCGGGGCCTGACGCACCGCCAGCGGCTGCACCGCCGCGTCGGCCGGGCGCTGGCCGGCGCCGGATACGTCGAGGCGCCGAACTACCCGTTCGTCAGCGAGCAGGTCTTCGACCAGCTCGGCCTGGACGCGGACGACCCGGCCCGCCGCGTCGTCAAGCTCGTCAACCCGCTCAACGACGAGGAGCCCGCGCTCCGTACGTCGCTGCTGCCGGGCCTGCTGGGCGCCCTGCGGCGCAACGACGGCCGCGGCTCGCACGACCTCGCCCTGTTCGAGACCGGGCTGGTCTTCCAGCCGCGCGAACAGCAGCGGGTCGCCGCCCCCCATCTGCCGGTCGACCGGCGTCCCACGGACGAGGAGATCGCCGCGCTGAACGCCGTGCTGCCGGAGCAGCCCCGGCATGTCGCGGTCGTCCTCGCGGGCGCGCGCGAGCAGGCCGGCTGGTGGGGCGAGGGCCGTCCGGCGGGGTGGGCCGATGCGGTGGACGCGGGGCGCGTCGCCGCGCGGGAAGCCGGGGCCGACCTGATCGTCCGCAGCGGTCAGTACGGTCCGTGGCACCCGGGCCGTTGCGCCGAGTTCGCGGTCGTCCTCGACGGCACCGAGACGGTCGTGGGCCATGCGGGCGAGTTGCACCCCCGTGTGCTCAAGGCCCTGGGCCTGCCCGCGCGTACCTGTGCGATGGAGCTGGACCTGGATGCCCTGGAGCAGGTGAGCGACGGTGTCCCGCAGGCGCCGAGCATCTCCACGTTCCCGGTGGCCACGCAGGATGTGGCGCTGGTCGTCGACAAGTTCGTGCCGCAGGCCGATGTGGAGGCCGCGTTGCGTGAGGGCGCGGGTGAACTCCTCGAGGCGATCCGGCTGTTCGACGTCTATGAGAACGAGGACCAGCTGGGGGAGGGCCGCAAGTCGCTGGCGTATGCGCTGCGGTTCCGGGCGGGGGACCGGACGCTGACCGTGGATGAGGCGTCTGCTGCTCGGGATGCGGCGGTTGCCCTGGCGGGCGAGCGTGTGGGGGCTGTTCTGAGGGGCTAGGCGCCGTGGGGGACTGTGTGGTTTGCCTGGTGCGGGTCTCGTCGTGGCTTGTCGCGCAGTTGCCCGCGCCCCTGTCGGGGCGCTGCAGTCACCTCACTCGATGGGGTGACCTTTTGGGGTGATCTGGTCTTTCCGGGCCATGTGGTCGACAGAATCGGACCGGCCTTTCGGGGCCGGTCCGATTCTGTGCTGTCAGGGCCTATTGGGGGGCCATCGGCATGAACCGCATCAAGGCTGGGGTTCCCCGCAGGGCGGGGCGCCGGGTGCTCGCAATCGGGCTGCCGACGGTGTGGGGTGCCATAGCGATCACGTACAAGATGGCCTGTCCGCTCGCCCAGCAGAACGGGCTCGGGGCGCGCATCGTCACCAGCGCCGTCTTCTTCGCCGTGGGCACGGGGCTGGTCGTCCATGTCCGGCAGGCGCTGCTGCGTGAGCTGCGGCAGGTGCGCCGGGTCGCGGGCGCCGCCCAGAGTGTGCTGCTACGGCAGTTGCCGCCCCGTATCGACGGGCTGCATGTCGCCGCCGCCCAACTGTCCGCGGAGCGCGGCGCGGTCATCGGCGGCGACCTGTACGAGGTCATCGCCACCGAGCACGGCGTACGGGCCGTGATGGGCGACGTACGCGGACACGGTCTCGCCGCCATCGGCACCGTCGCCGCCGTCCTCGGCAGCTTCCGTGAGGCCGTGCACGACGAGCCCGACCTCGGTGGTGTGCTGCGCAGGCTGGAGCGGGCCCTGGCCCGGCATCTGCGCGAGCGCGCCCGCGCCGCCCCCGACAGCCCGGTGGCCGAGGAGTTCATCACGGTGCTGCTGCTGGAGATCGGTCCGGACGGCGAGACGCACGCCCTCAACTGCGGCCACCCCTGGCCGTACCGCCTCACCGGCACCCACGTGGAACCCCTCACCCACGCCGACCCCCTGCCCCCGCTGGGCCCTTTCCCACTCCCACCCGACCTGCCCGCCGTACCCTGCGGCCAACTGAAGCCCGAAGAGGCGCTGTTCCTCTACACCGACGGCGCCGAGGACGCCCGAGACGCCCATGGCCGGTTCTTCCCACTGCCGACCGTACTCACAGAGGCCCTGAGCGACGGCGTGAACACCCCCCAGCCCCTCCTCGGCACAGTCTTCACCCAACTCCTGCGCCACACGGCAGGAAGACTGACGGACGACGTGGCATTGCTGGTCCTACAGAACGACCGAACTCGGGTTGAGTGCAGCGCCCCGTCAGGGGCGCGGGGAACTGCGCGACCAGCCCCCACGCACCGGCTGCCGACAAACAACCTCCACTGAACGGCGCTTAGTCGCACCGCCAAGCCCCCGGCAGGGCCGCCGCACTGTACGAGGGGGAGCCGGCGGCCCGGCCGGCCTCTGACGAGGCATTTCAGTCAACCGGTCGGCAACTCTCCGCAACAGCGCACGCACGGTGCGGATTCGCGCACTCGGTTCACACCCCGTGTGAAGACGGAACCACTAATCTGACGCCACCGAGCCACCCGGGGGGCAACCCATGCAGCCCAACACTCTGCTCGACGCGATCCTGGACGAGGCGGGCATCTCGCACGCGGGACTGGCCGCACATGTGAATCAGGCGGGACGGGCCCGCGGCCTCGCCCTCAGGTACGAACACACCGCCGTGGCACGGTGGTTGAAGGGCCAGCGCCCCCGCGGCCAAGTCCCCGACCTGATCTGCGAGGTACTCGCCGCCCGGCTGCAACGCCCCGTCACACTCGACGACATCGGCCTCGGCGTGCCCGGCGAGCCGTCCGCCCCGCACGGCACCTCGCTGTCCGGCTTCGTCGAGCGGGCCACCGCGCTGTGGCGCTCCGACGAACAGCAACGCCCGCACATCCTGGGCGCCCCCGCCGTCACCGGCACGCCCGCCGTGATGCCGGTCTGGGAGTGGGAGAACCCGCCGGAGGACGTCGACGTCTCCCGCGGCGGCCGGCACCGGGTCACCCCCTCCGACCTGGAGATGCTGCGCGCCGCCCGTACGCACTACGAGCAGATGTACCGCAAGGCCGGCGGTATAGCGACCCGCACCCGGATCGTCGGCTTCCTCAACTCCGAGGCCGCGCCGCTGCTGCGCGGCAGCTACACCGACGCCACGGGCCGCCAAGTGCACCGGGCCACCGGCGGGTTGGTGGCGATCGCCGGGATCTGCGCGTACGACTCCGACGCCCACGGGCTCGCCCAGCGCTACTTCCACCAGGCGCTGAGGCTGGCGAAGGCCAGCGGGGACCGGGGACTCGGGGCGTACATCATCGCGCTCCTCGTCAACCAGGCCCTGTTCATGCGGGAGCACCGCCAGGCCGTGGCCTTCGCGGAGGCCGCGCTGCGGGCGGCGGGCAAGCACATCACCCCGGCTCTCGCCTCCGACCTGTACGCGATGCAGGCGAAGGCGTACGCGCACCTGGGCGACGGCACGAGCGCCCTGTCCTGCATCCGGCGTGCCGAGACGGCCGCCGAACGCATCCGGCGCGGATACGAGCCCGACGAGACGGGCTATGTCCAGCCGGGACTCGTCAACGTCCAGGTGGCTGAGGCGCTTCTCAGCCTCGGTGAACTGGCGGCGGCGGGGGAGCATGCCGCGGCCGCTGTCGGTAACCCGGCCCACGATCGCGGGCGGGTGCACCGGCTCGCCATGCTCAGCACGATCGAGCTGCGGCAGGGCAACGCGGACAAGGCGGTGGCCACCGCGGTGCAGATGGCCGAACAGGCCCGGGGGATGGAGTCCCAGCGGCTGCGCGACAGACTCCGGGCGGTACGCGAGCACTTGATGCGCAGCGGCTGCGCGGGCACGGCCGAGGCCGCCGAACTCATCGACGGGGCACTGCGCGTACCGCTGTAATCGGGCGCTGGAACACCGACACTCATAGTCCCTGCTGCGATATTGCCACTTACTCGACGGAAGGTGGCAGAACCGTGCAGTGGACGAAACAGAACGAACAAACTGTGTATGAAAACCGCTGGTTCACCGTCAACCTGGCAGACGTGGAGCTGCCCGACGGCCGGCACCTGGACCACTTCCTCATACGGCTGCGGCCGGTCGCCGTGGCCACAGTGGTCAACGAGGCCAATGAAGTGCTCCTCCTGTGGCGCCACCGCTTCATCACCGACAGCTGGGGGTGGGAACTCGCGGCGGGCGTCGTCGAGGACGGCGAGGACATCGCCTGCGCGGCCGCCAGGGAACTCGAGGAGGAGACCGGATGGCGGCCGGGACCGCTGCGCCACTTGATGAGCGTGGAGCCGTCCAACGGGCTCACCGACGCCCGGCACCACGTCTACTGGGCCGACGAGGGCGAGTACATCGGCCACCCCGTGGACGACTTCGAGTCGGACCGCCGGGAGTGGGTCCCCCTCAAACTCGTCCCCGACATGATCGCCCGTGGGGAGGTCCCGGCCGCCAACATGGCGGCCGCGTTACTGATGCTGCACCACCTCAGGCTGGGGCAGGACGCCTTGCCCTGATGCGACGTCCCTGATCAATGCCCTACCGCCTGCCAGATCGCCACGACGAGAGCACCCACGGCGGTGAGGGCGGCGACCGCGGGCAGCGGCCAGCGCGCGTGTTCCAGTGTGTAGATCCGGGTGTTCAGCTCGTCGAGTTCCTTGGCGGACTCCTCGGTACGGTGCGTGAGCAGAGCCAGGTCGCCCTCCACGCGGGCGTAGGCGACGTCGAGACGACGTCGTAACTCTGCGAGTTCACCGGTTACGACCGGATGCTCGGGATCGGCGGTCACGAGTCCGCTCCTTTCCGTAGTCGTTTCCATCCCTGGCATGCGCAGACAAAGTGAACTCGCCTGGTGGGCGTGTGGGGAGAGTGTGCGAGGGGCATATGCGAGCCCGGTGCGCACACGGTGTGTGAATGACGCGGGCCCGGCACCTCTTCGGTGCCGGGCCCGTGTACTTGGCCGGAATCTGACCGTCTGTAATCAGCCGTAGGTGTAGAAGCCCGACCCCGACTTCCGGCCCAGCCGGCCCGCGTCCACCATGCGCTGCAGCAGCGGGGGAGCGGCGTACAGCGGCTCCTTGTATTCCTCGTACATCGAATACGCCACCGAGGCGACCGTGTCCAGGCCGATCAGGTCGGACAGCTTCAGCGGGCCCATCGGGTGGGCGCAGCCGAGTTCCATGCCGTTGTCGATGTCCTCGCGGCTGGCGATGCCCGACTCGAACATCCGGATCGCGGAGAGCAGATACGGGATCAGCAGGGCGTTGACCACGAAGCCGGAGCGGTCCTGGGCGCGGATGGCGTGCTTGCCGAGCAGCTTCTCGGCGAACCCCTGCGCCCGGCTGAGCGTGCCCTCGGAGGTGGTGAGCGCCGGGATCAGCTCGACCAGCTTCTGCACCGGGGCCGGGTTGAAGAAGTGGATGCCGATGACGTGGTCGGGCCGCGAGGTGGCGACCGCGAGCTTCACCAGCGGGATGGAGGAGGTGTTGGAGGCGAGGATCGCGTCCGGGCGCGTCACGATCTGGTCGAGCACCTGGAAGATCTCGGTCTTCACCTGCTCGTTCTCGACGACGGCCTCGATCACCAGGTCGCGGTCGGCGAACTCGCCGAGGTCGGTGGTGAAGCCGAGCCGCGCCTGCGTCGCCTCCAGCTCCTCCGCCGTGATCTTGCCGCGCTCGGCCGCCTTGGACAGGGAGTTGAGCAGCCGGGTGCGGCCGATCTCCAGGGACTCGCCGGTGGTCTCGGCGACCATCACGTCCAGTCCGGCGCGGGCGCACACCTCGGCGATGCCCGCTCCCATCTGTCCGCAGCCCACGACTCCGACGCGTTGGATGTCGGTCACATCGTCCCCTTACTGATCGACGCCTGCGACAGGCCGCCATTTGTGTGGAGCCTGCTCCGATCGTGCACGTTACCCGTAAG
This sequence comes from Streptomyces sp. NBC_00457, assembly GCF_036014015.1. Classification (NCBI taxonomy): domain Bacteria; kingdom Bacillati; phylum Actinomycetota; class Actinomycetes; order Kitasatosporales; family Streptomycetaceae; genus Streptomyces; species Streptomyces sp. NBC_00457. The sequence continues at coordinate 8,644,045 of NZ_CP107905.1, forward strand.
TATCGATGATCGATCGCCGGGGTACGGGCATTCTGGGGCGCGGAGACGATCCGTGACCGAGCGGGTCCGCAGCGTATGGGGTGTGCAGATGGGACGGTTGTCACGTCGGGCGTTCGCGCTGGCCGCGCTGGCGGCCCTCACGCCGGCGTCGAGTGCGGCGGGCGTACCGCGGAATCCGCGGGCCGCGACCGAGATGCGCGGCATGTGGCTGGCGACCGTGGCCAATCGCGACTGGCCCTCCCGGGCCGGCCTGAGCCCGGCCCAGCAGCGGGCGGAACTGATCACCCATCTCGACACCGCGGTCCGCAACCGCCTCAACACCGTGATCTTCCAGGTCCGCCCGACGGCCGACGCGCTGTGGCCCTCGCCGTACGAGCCCTGGTCGCAGTACCTCACCGGCACCCAGGGCAAGGACCCGGGCTGGGACCCGCTCGGCTCGGCCGTGGCCGAGGCGCATGCCCGGGGCCTGGAACTGCACGCCTGGTTCAACCCGTTCCGTATCGCCAATCACACCGACCCGCAGCGGCTCGCCGCCTCGCACCCCGCGCGCAAGCACCCGGACTGGGTGGTGACGTACGGCGGGAAGCTCTACTACAACCCGGGGCTGCCCCAGGTCCGCGCCTTCGTCCAGGAGGCCATGCTCGACGCGGTGCGCAAGTACCCAGTCGACGCCGTGCACTTCGACGACTACTTCTACCCGTATCCGGTGGCGGGCCAGACCTTCGACGACGCCGCCGCCTTCGATCTCTACGGCGGCGGCTTCGGGAACCGGGCCGACTGGCGGCGGGACAACATCAACCGGCTGGTGGGCGAGATGGCGGCCCGGATCAAGTCGCTCAGGCCAGGCACACAGTTCGGGATCAGCCCCTTCGGGGTGTGGCGCAACGCCGCCACGGACCCTCTCGGCTCCGACACCCGGGCGGGGGTGCAGACGTACGACGACCTGTACGCCGACACCCGCAGGTGGGTCCGCGAGAACTGGATCGACTACATCTGCCCGCAGCTCTACTGGAACATCGGCCTCGCCGCGGCCGACTACGCCAAGATCCTGCCCTGGTGGGCCTCGGCCGTGCGCGGCAGCGGCACACGGCTGTACGTCGGCGAGGCGCTCTACAAGGCGGGCGACCCGGCCCAGCCCGCCGCCTGGCAGAACGCCGACGAACTGTCCCGGCATCTCACACTCGCCAAGAACTTTCCGGAGACGCGCGGCCACGTCTTCTTCGCCGCGAAGGACGCGACGACGGACCGGATCGGCGCGCTGGCACGGGTGGTCGCCGACCACTACAGGCAGCCGGTGAGGCCGCCGCGCTAGAGCGCCCCGTAAGGGGCGCGGGGAACTGCGCGACCAGCCCCCACCGGCCCGCAGTCAACGAACCGCAGAACGCGGAGCGCTAGTGTCGGGTTTCCTTGTGGCGGATCTCCGTGTCGGGCCCCGGTGAGCACACGCCCTCGTGCCCGTCCTCGAACCTGACGCGATACGGGGGGTTCCCCTCGCGTCCCATCACTTCGACGATCTCGCCGACCTTGTCGTGCTGTCCGACCACCCTGCCGTGCTGGACAAGCTGGTCGCCCACGGTTGCACGCATCTTGTAGGGCCTCCTCACCTCGTGCGGGAGCAGCGGTCCTTCGGCCTTGATTTTACGGCGCGGGGCGCCGGTTGGGACGGTGCCGTACGGCCTCCTCAGCCGCGCGCCCTCTGTGTGACGGCGATGCATACGAGCACCGCCGCCGCCGTGAGCGGGGCGGCCACTGTCAGGTGCTCGCCCAGCAGCAGCACCGACCACACCAGTGTGAGCAGCGGCTGGGCCAACTGCAACTGGCTGGCCTTCGGGATGCCGATCGCCGCCATGCCGCGGTACCAGACGACGAGGCCGAGGAACTGCGAGCCGGCCGCGACCCACAGCAGCCCCGTCACGCTGTGCGCGGTCAACTGCACCGGCTCGTACGACAGGGCGAGCACCGCGGCGGGCACCCCGATCGGCAGACACAGCACCAGCGCCCAGCCGACGACCTGCCAGCCCGGCATGACGCGGGCCAGCCGGCCGCCCTCGGTGTATCCGGCCGCGCACACCAGCAGCGCCCCGAAGAGATACAGGTCGGCGGTGGTCAGCGCCCCGCCGCTCTGCTGCACGGTGAAGGCGACCACGGCAGCGGCGCCCACGAGCGCGGCCGTCCAAAAGGTGCGCGAGGGGCTGAGCGGGTTTGGCGAAGTCGGCTGCGGGTCGGCAGCGCCCCGAAGGGGCGCGGGGCTGTGACATATGCGGCTCCGCCGCGTGGGCGCGACCAGCCACGACGGCCCCGCAGATGCTCGACGGCCGATTTTGGCACGTCCCGCGGAGCGCTTCGTGCCGACCCGCAGGGCGGAGCAGAGTGCGGTGGTCAGCGGGAGCAGGCCGACCACGACGGCGGCGTGTGCGGTGGTCGAGGTCCGCAGGGCGAGGGTCGTCAGCAGCGGGAAGCCGACGACGACTCCGGCGGCGACCACGGCGAGTCCCGGCCAGTGCGCTCGTCCGGGCAGCGGCACACGCAGCGCCAGCAGACAGCCGCCCGCGATCAGCGCCGCGAGCACGCTGCGCACGGCGACCAGGGACCACGGCCCGAAGCCCTCCAGTCCCCATGCGGTCGCGGGGAAGGTGAGGGAGAAGGCGATGACTCCCAGGACGGCCTGAAGAGTGCCGATCGAGGTACCGGACCGACCGCTGACCGCTATCCCGGTCGGGGTGATAGCGCTACTCTGTGCTCTCATGCAAGAGCGTAGCAGCGTCGGTGAACTGGCGAATCGGCTACGACGGGAACTAGACCGCTACTCACCGGGCGGAAAGCTCCCGTCGAGCCGGGCCCTCGTCGAGCGGTACCGGGTCAGCCCGGTGACCGTCTCGCGCGCCCTGGCGCAGCTGGCCGCCGAGGGACTGGTGGTGACCCGCCCCGGCGCCGGTGCCTTCCGCGCCCGGCGGCCCCGTACGACAGCCGCGCCCGCCGGGGACACCTCCTGGCAGGAGGTCGCGCTCAGCGCGGACGGCGCCTCCGACGTCGTACCGCGCTCGGTGGACGCGTCCGGAGTCGTGGTCTCGCTCGCCGCTCCGCCGACCGGAGTGATCGAGTTCACCGGCGGCTATCTGCACCCCACGCTCCAGCCCGAGCGTGCGCTGACCGCCGCGCTGGCCCGTGCGGGACGCCGGCCCGGAGCGTGGGGCCGGCCGCCGTTGGACGGACTGCCGGAGCTGCGTGAGTGGTTCGCCCGTGAGATCGGCGGCACCGTCACCGCTGCCGAGGTGCTGGTCGGCGGGGGCGGCCAGGCGGCGCTGACCACAGCGTTCCGCGCGCTGGCGCCACCCGGCGCGCCCGTCCTGGTCGAGTCGCCGACCTACCCCGGCATGCTGGCCATCGCCCGTGCGGCCGGGCTGCGGCCGGTCCCGGTGCCGGTCGACCCGGACGGCGTGCGCCCCGCCCTGCTCGCCGACGCGTTCCGGGCGACCGGGGCCCGGCTCTTCGTGTGCCAGCCGCTGTTCCAGAACCCGACCGGGGCGGTGCTCGCCGCGAACCGCCGCGCGGAGGTGGTCGCCATCGCACGGGCGGCGGGCGCGTTCGTGATCGAGGACGACTTCGTACGACGGCTGGTGCACGAGGACGCGGGCCCGCTGCCGCGTCCGCTGGTCGCCGACGACCCCGACGGAGTCGTCGTCCACGTCAGCTCGCTCACCAAGGCCACCTCGCCCAGCTTCCGGGTGAGCGCGATCGCCGCGCGCGGCCCGGCGCTGGAACGCCTGCGCGCCATCCAGATCGTCGACACCTTCTTCGTGCCCCGGCCCCTCCAGGAGGCCGCGCTCGAACTCGCCGGCTCGCCCGCCTGGCCACGCCATCTCCGGTCGATCTCGGCGGAGTTGAAGACCCGCCGGGACGCAATGACGGCTGCGTTGCGGGCCGACCTCCCCGAACTCGCCCTGCCGCACATCCCCTCCGGCGGCTACCACCTGTGGCTGCGCCTGCCCGACGGCACCGACGAGGCCCTCCTCACCGCCGCCGCCCTGCGCGCGGGCGTCGCACTCACCCCCGGCCGCCCCTACTTCAGCGCCGAACCCCCGGCCGGACACGTGCGGCTGAGCTTCGCGGCCGTGGCGGGGACGAGCGAGATCACGGAAGGGGTGCGGCGGCTGCGTACGGCCTTCGACGAGGGGGCCGGTCGAAAATGACAGGCAAGCCAGTCGGTATTTTCGAGCGAATTGCCCCTTCGGTCCTGACCGTGAAGTAAGGCTTCGCGCACCCTGGGTAACTCCCGAGTAAACCCTCTTGACCTGCACCTTTCCGCGACTCACGATCCCCGTATGCAACTTCGCCTCACGTTCGTCGCCGCCGCGCGCAGCACGCCGCTGCTGGCGGAGCGGTTCGAGGACGACCGGCCGCTGGATCAGGCGGGCTGGGACGAGGTGCAGCGGGCCGCGCAGGATCTCATTCCGCTGGCGGCGGCCGAGCTGCGCTACTGCTCGCCGACGCCGCGCAGCCGGGCCACCGGTGACGCCCTCGGCTATGCACCGCTGGTGCAACTCGCGCTGCGGGACTGCGACATGGGCCGCTGGCGCGGGCTCACGCTGGGGGAGGCGATGGCGCGTGAGCCGGAGGCGGTGGACGCCTGGCTGGCCGACCCGCGCGGCACGCCGCACGGCGGTGAGTCGCTGCTCGCCTTCATCACCCGGGTCGGCGGCTGGCTCGACACCCGGCCGGTCGACGACGGAGGCCGGATCGTCGCCGTGGCCGAGCCGTCGGTGATCCGCGCGGCCCTGGTGTACGCGCTGAAGGCGCCGCCGTCGACGTACTGGAACATCGACGTCCGCCCCTTGTCGACGACCACGGTCACGGGTCGGGCGGGGCGCTGGAATCTGCGCTTCGAGGGGGTCTCGGCTCAGCCCACGCGCGCGTAGTCGGTCGTGAGGACCAGGTCCTTCGCCGGGCCGCGCACGCGCCACACCGTCCGCCAGTGGTCGGCGTCGGTGACGGTGAACTCGCCCCGGTAGAGGTCGGCCGAGCACGGATGGTCGGCCGTGTGCCGTCCGGAGGTCAGGTCCAGGTCGTGGAACGGGCGGCCGTCCGCGAACCGTACGTCCGCCGCACCCGGCTCCCGGGACGGCAGGAAACGCAGGGTCCGCTCGGCGGGCCGGGGAACGCCCTGCCAGACGAACGTGCCGGACTCCTGGTGCAGCAGTCCGCCGCCTTCGAGCGGACGGAACGCGGTGGTCCCGCGGAACTCGCCCCGCTCGTCGCCGGCGAGGTCGCGCACCGATCGCTCGACCCGCCACTGCCCGGCCAGATAGGCCAGTACGTCCGGCACTGGCCAGAACTCGCCCATTCCGTATCGCTTCCCGTCACATGTGCTGCTGCGCGACCCATTGACGCGACTGTGCCCCCTCCCTATCTTGCCGTTCGAAGTGCTGACCATAGTCCGATATTTCGAACAGCTAGAGCCGCGGAGTATCCATGTCACGCACCACCCGCCGGAGACTAGGCGTCACCGCCACCGCCCTCCTGATGGCGGCCGTCGCCCTGGCCGCCCCCGCGCACGCCGAGGACATCACCGACTACGCGATCACCGTCGACCCCGCCTCCCAGGGCGCGAAGATCGACGACACGATGTACGGCGTCTTCTTCGAGGACATCAACCGCGCCGCCGACGGCGGACTGTACGCCGAGCTGGTGCAGAACCGGTCCTTCGAGTACTCCACCGCCGACAACAGCTCGTACACGCCGCTGACCTCCTGGACGGTCGCGGGGTCGGCCGAGGTCGTGAACGACGCCGGGCGCCTCAATGAGCGCAACCGGAACTACCTCTCCCTGGGCGCCGGTTCGTCGGTCACGAACGCCGGATACAACACCGGCATCCGCGTCGAGCAGGGCAAGAAGTACGACTTCTCCGTGTGGGCGCGCGCCCAGAGCGGCACCACGCTCAGCGTCACCCTGAAGGACGCGCCGGGCACGCTGGCGACCACCCGCCAGGTCGCCGCGAAGGGCGGCTGGGCGAAGTACACGGCCACCTTCACCGCGACCCGCACCAGCAACCGCGGCCGCCTCACCGTCGCCTCATCGGGCGCCGCCTCGCTCGACGAGGTCTCCCTCTTCCCGCGCGACACCTACAAGCACCAGCCGAACGGCCTGCGCAAGGACCTCGCCGAGAAGATCGAGGCCCTGGACCCCGGCTTCGTCCGCTTCCCGGGCGGCTGCCTGGTCAACACCGGCTCCATGGAGGACTACAGCGAGGCCTCCGGCTGGCAGCGCAAGCGCTCGTACCAGTGGAAGGACACCATCGGCCCGGTCGAGCAGCGCGCCACGAACTCCAACTTCTGGGGCTACAACCAGAGTTACGGCCTCGGCTACTACGAATACTTCCGCTTCTCCGAGGACATCGGCGCGATGCCGCTGCCCGTCGTGCCGGCCCTCGTCACCGGGTGCGGCCAGAACCGGGCCACCGACGACGAGGCGCTGCTCCAGCGGCACATCCAGGACACCCTGGATCTCATCGAGTTCGCCAACGGCCCTGTGACGAGCAAGTGGGGCAAGAAGCGTGCCGAGATGGGCCACCCCAAGCCCTTCCGCCTCACGCATCTCGCCGTCGGCAACGAGGAGAACCTGCCGAACGAGTTCTTCGCCCGCTTCCAGAAGTTCCGCGCCGCGATCGAGGCCAAGTACCCGGACATCACGATCATCTCCAACTCCGGCCCGGACGACGCCGGCGCGACCTTCGACACCGCCTGGCAGCTCAACCGCGAGGGCAAGGTCGACATGGTCGACGAGCACTACTACAACAGCCCGCAGTGGTTCCTGCAGAACAACGAGCGCTACGACAGCTACGACCGCGGCGGCCCGAAGGTCTTCCTCGGCGAGTACGCCTCCCAGGGCAACGCCTTCAAGAACGCGCTGTCCGAAGCCGCGTACATGACCGGCCTGGAGCGCAACGCCGACATCGTCAAGCTCGCCTCCTACGCTCCGCTGCTCGCCAACGAGGACTATGTGCAGTGGCGCCCGGACCTGATCTGGTTCAACAACCACGCCTCCTGGAACTCGGCCAACTACGAGGTCCAGAAGCTGTTCATGACCAACGTCGGCGATCGTGTCGTCCCGTCCACCGCGACCGGCACCCCGAACGTGAGCGGCCCGATCACCGGCGCCATCGGCCTGTCGACCTGGGCGACCAGTGCGGCGTACGACGATGTCAAGGTCACCGGCGAGGACGGCTCCACGCTGTTCGGCGACGACTTCTCCGGTGACGCGTCGAAGTGGACGCCGGGCGGTGCCGGCAGCTGGAGCATCCAGGACGGGCAGTACGTCCAGACGGATGCCGCCGCCGAGAACACGCTGGTCACGGCTGGCGATCCCGCCTGGAAGAACTACGACCTGCACGTGAAGGCCACCAAGAAGTCCGGCAAGGAGGGCTTCCTCGTCGCCTTCGGGGTCAAGGACACCGGCAACTACTACTGGTGGAACCTGGGCGGCTGGAACAACACCCAGTCCGCGATCGAACAGGCCGTGGACGGCGGCAAGTCGACGCTGATGTCCAAGGCCGGGTCGATCGAGACGGGCCGTGCCTATGACATCGACATCAAGGTGCGGGGCCGTCAGGTGACCCTCTATCTGGACGGCCAGGAGTGGGGCAGCTTCGCCGACGACAAGCCGGCCGAGCCGTTCCGCCAGGTCGTCACCAAGGACGCGAAGACCGGTGACCTGATCGTCAAGGTCGTCAACGCGCAGTCCGCCGAGGCTCGTACGGCGATCGACCTCGGCACCTCCAAGGTCGCGTCCAAGGCCCGCGTGACCACCCTGGCCGCCGGCCCCGACGAGGTGAACACCGAGACGGACACGCCGGTGACCCCGGCGACGTCCACCTTCCAGGGAGTCGCCAAGAAGTTCACGTACACCTTCCCGGCGAACTCGATCACCTTCCTGCGGATCAAGCAGCGGTAACACCCACGGCGGCTCAGGCGACACCGAAGCGCGCCTGAGCCGCCCGCACCGGTTGGGGTGCAGGATGGTCGTCCTCTGACTCCCGCGGCTCAGCTCAGGGACTCGAAGTACGCCTTCTGCGCGGGGTAGTAGTCGGCGAAGTCGGGGCGGGGGCCGCCTGTGCGTGCGGCGGTGAGCATGTCGAGGTAGTACTCCCAGCCGGGGCCGGTCGAGCCGAGGTGTTCCGTGGAGGTGACGTGGTGGACCAGCCGGAGCTCGGTGGTACCGGTGGTCTCCGCCTCCCCCTCCGCCTCGGCGAGCAGCAGCTCCAGCGACCAGGAACCTGCCTCGTCCTCCGCCGACACCGCGAGCCGGTGAGGCGGCTCGCAAGCCTCGATCAGGAGCGGGCTCCAGGGCGCCTCCTCCTCGAACACCATCTGCACCTCGACGGTGCGCCCGGGAGCCGCCTCGCCGCGCCACGGCCCGAACCAGCGGGCGGTGCGCTCCGACTCGGTGACGCTCGCCCAGACGTCGTCGACGGGGGCGCGGTAGCTGCGGGTGAGGATCAGGTCGAACCCCGCTGAGGTGCGGACGAGCCGACCGGTGGGCTCGGGAGTCATGCCGTGTCCTCCTGTCGGCCTGCCGTGGGCCTCCTGTGCCTGACAGCATGAACGTATCCCGCCGTGGGCGTGGCGGCCCAGCCTGGGCACGGGATTGCATAAACGTGCAGCGAAACGTATAGTCATGCCCTCCAGGAGGAGGATGTCATGGCGGTACGTGCGGCAGTGGCCGGAGCGAGTGGGTACGCGGGCGGTGAGCTGCTGCGTCTGCTGCTGGTGCACCCCGAGGTCGAGATCGGCGCCCTGACCGGGAACTCCAACGCCGGTCAGCGGCTCGGCGCGCTCCAGCCGCACCTGCTGCCGCTGGCCGACCGGGTGCTCCAGGAGACCACGGCGGACGTCCTCGCCGGGCACGATGTCGTCTTTCTCGCGTTGCCGCACGGACAGTCCGCGGCCGTCGCCGGGCAACTCGGCCCCGATGTGCTGGTGGTCGACATGGGGGCCGACTTCCGGCTGCGGGACCCGGGGGACTGGGAGAAGTTCTACGGTTCCGCGCACGCCGGGACCTGGCCGTACGGCCTCCCTGAACTGCCGGGCGCCCGCGCTGCGCTGGAGGGGTCCAAGCGCATCGCGGTGCCCGGTTGCTACCCGACCGCCGTCTCGCTGGCCCTCTTCCCGGCGTACACGGCAGGCCTCGCCCAGGCCGAGACCGTGATCGTCGCCGCGTCCGGCACCTCAGGCGCCGGCAAGACGCCCAAGCCGCATCTGCTGGGCAGCGAGGTCATGGGGTCCATGTCGCCGTACGGCGTGGGCGGCGGCCACCGGCACACCCCCGAGATGATCCAGAACCTCAGCGCCGCCGCCGGTGAACCGGTCGCCGTCTCGTTCACGCCGACGCTCGCCCCCATGCCGCGCGGGATCCTCGCCACCTGCAGTGCGCAGGCGAAGCCCGGCGTCACCGGCGACTCCCTGCGCGCCGCCTATGAGAAGGCCTTCGCCGACGAGCCGTTCGTTCATCTGCTGCCCGAGGGACAGTGGCCCGCCACGGCGTCCGTCCACGGTTCCAACGCCGTTCAGGTGCAGGTCGCATTCGACGAGGCCGTGGGCCGCATCATCGCGATCAGCGCGATCGACAACCTGACCAAGGGCACCGCGGGCGGTGCCGTCCAGAGCATGAACCTCGCCCTCGGGCTCGACGAGACCACCGGGCTTTCCACGATCGGAGTCGCACCGTGAGTGTCACGGCAGCAAAGGGATTCACGGCGGCGGGCATCGCCGCCGGGATCAAGGAGAACGGCAACCCGGACCTGGCCCTCGTGGTCAACAACGGGCCCCGCCTCGCCGCCGCGGGCGTCTTCACCTCCAACCGCGTCAAGGCCGCGCCGGTGCTGTGGTCCGAGCAGGTCCTGAAGGGCGGGCAGGTCTCCGCCGTCGTCCTCAACTCCGGTGGCGCCAACGCCTGTACGGGGCCGAAGGGCTTCCAGGACACGCACGCGACCGCCGAGAAGGTCGCCGGCACGCTGGGGCTGAACGCCGCCGAGGTCGCGGTCGCGTCCACCGGACTCATCGGAATCCTGCTCCCCATGGACAAGCTGCTTCCCGGCGTCGAGACCGCCGCGGAGGCGCTGAGCGAGCACGGCGGTGAGAAGGCCGCCATCGCGATCAAGACCACCGACTCCGTCCACAAGACGTCCGTCGTGACCAAGGACGGCTGGACCGTCGGCGGCATGGCCAAGGGCGCGGGCATGCTCGCCCCCGGCCTCGCCACCATGCTCGTCGTCCTCACCACGGACGCCGACGTCGAGAGCGGCGAACTGGACCAGGCCCTGCTGGCGGCCACGAAGGTCACCTTCGACCGCGTCGACTCCGACGGCTGCATGTCCACCAACGACACCGTGCTGCTGCTCGCGTCCGGCGCCTCGGGGGCCACCCCCGCGTACGAGGAGTTCGCCGAGGCCGTACGGACCGTCTGCGACGACCTCGGCCAGCAGCTCATCCGGGACGCCGAGGGCGCCAGCAAGGACATCAAGGTCGAGGTGATCAACGCCGCGACCGAGGACGACGCCGTCGAGGTGGGCCGCTCCATCGCCCGCAACAACCTGCTCAAGTGCGCGATCCACGGCGAAGACCCCAACTGGGGGCGGGTGTTGTCCGCCATCGGTACGACGTCGGCGGCCTTCGAGCCCGACCGGCTGAACGTGGCCATCAACGGCGTCTGGGTGTGCAAGAACGGCGGCGTCGGCGAGGATCGCGACAAGGTCGACATGCGCTACCGCGAGGTGCACATCGTCGCCGACCTGGCCGCGGGCTCGGAGACGGCCACCATCTGGACCAACGACCTCACCGCGGACTACGTCCACGAGAACAGCGCGTATTCGTCATGAGCTCTACTCGTAAGCACACCGCCCTGCCCAAGGCCCAGATCCTCATCGAGGCGCTGCCCTGGCTGGTCCGGCACAACGGCAAGACCGTCGTCATCAAGTTCGGCGGCAACGCCATGGTCGACGAGGAACTGAAGGCCGCCTTCGCCCAGGACGTCGTGTTCCTGCACCACGCCGGCCTCAAGCCGGTCGTCGTGCACGGCGGCGGCCCGCAGATCAGCGCCGCCCTCGACAAGCACGGCATCGTCAGCGAGTTCAAGGCGGGCCTCAGGGTCACCACCGAGGACGCCATGGACGTCGTACGCATGGTCCTCGCCGGACAGGTGCAGCGCGAGCTCGTCGGGCTGCTCAACCAGCACGGGCCGCTCGCCATCGGTCTGACCGGCGAGGACGCGCACACCATCACCGCCATCAAGCACCAGCCCGAGATCGACGGTGAGTTGGTCGACATCGGGCGGGTGGGCGAGATCACCGAGATCGACACGGGCGCGATCGAGGCACTGCTCGCCGACGGCCGTATCCCGGTCGTCTCCTCGATCGCCCGCTCCCAGGACGACGGACATGTCTACAACGTCAATGCTGATACGGCGGCTGCGGCACTCGCTGCTGCGCTGGACGCCGAAACCCTCATGGTCCTCACGGACGTCGAGGGCCTCTACGAGGACTGGCCGAACAGCGACGAGGTGATCAGCCGCCTCACCGCTTCCCAACTGGAGAAGCTGCTGCCGGAGTTGTCGTCCGGAATGGTGCCGAAGATGGAGGGCTGTCTGCACGCCGTGCGCAACGGGGTGACCACCGCCCGGGTCATCGACGGCCGCGTCCAGCACTCCATCCTGCTGGAGATCTTCACCGACGAGGGCATCGGCACGATGGTCGTGCCGGACGAGCAAGAGGGGGACGCCGTATGACCGCCAATCAGGACCTGACCACGCGGTGGCAGGGCGCGCTCATGAACAACTACGGCACTCCGCGACTGCCGCTCGTGCGCGGGGAGGGCGCGAAGCTCTGGGACGCCGACGGCAAGGAGTACGTCGACTTCGTCGGCGGTATCGCGGTCAACGCGCTCGGCCACGCCCACCCGGCGATCGTCGAGGCGGTGAGCCGGCAGATCGCCTCGCTGGGGCATGTGTCGAACCTGTTCGTCGCCGAGCCGCCGGTCGCGCTTGCCGAACGGCTGCTGCAGCTCTTCGGGCGGGACGGCAGGGTCTTCTTCTGCAACTCCGGGGCCGAGGCGGTCGAAGGGGCGTTCAAGATCGGGCGGCTGACCGGGCGGTCGCACATGGTCGCCACCGACGGCGGCTTCCACGGCCGCACCATGGGCGCCCTCGCCCTCACCGGACAGCCCGGCAAGCAGACCCCCTTCCTGCCGCTGCCCGGCGATGTCACGCACGTGCCGTACGGCGACGCGCAGGCGCTGGCCGCCGCGGTCACCGAGGAGACGGCCCTCGTCATCATCGAGCCGATCCAGGGCGAGAACGGGGTCGTGGTCCCGCCGACGGGCTATCTGAAGGCGGCCCGCGCGATCACCGCCGCCACGGGCAGCCTGCTGGTGCTGGACGAAGTGCAGACCGGGATCGGGCGCACCGGGCACTGGTTCGAGTACATGGCGCACGACGGCGTGCTGCCGGACGTCGTCACGCTCGCCAAGGGCCTCGGCGGCGGGCTGCCGTTGGGCGCGACCGTGGCCTTCGGACGGGCGGCCGAACTCCTCCAGCCCGGACACCACGGCACGACCTTCGGCGGCAACCCCGTCGCCTGCGCGGCCGGACTCGCCGTCCTCGACACCATCGCGAACGACGGGTTGCTGGAGAACGTCAAGCGGCAGAGCGAGAGCTTGCGCCACGGAATCGAGTCACTGAACCACTCGTTGATCTCCCACGTCCGGGGTGCGGGGCTCCTGCTGGGTATCGTGCTCACCGAGCCGCTTGCGCCACAGGTGCAGCACGCGGCCCAGGACGCCGGTTTCCTGGTGAACGCGCCCGCCCCCGATGTCGTACGACTGATGCCGCCCCTCAACCTGGGCGACGACGCGGTGGACGCCTTCCTCCGGGCGCTGCCCGGTGTCCTGGACGCGGTGACCGAAGGGGACGGACATTCCGGAGAATGAGACGACGATGAGCCAGGCGCAGGATCAGGAGCAGCCGAGCGGGCCTGCCGTGCCGCAGACCCGCACCGCGCGTCACCGCCGGATCGTGGACATCCTCAACCGGCAACCCGTGCGGTCGCAGAGCCAGTTGGCGAAGCTGCTCGCCGACGACGGGCTGACCGTCACGCAGGCGACGCTCTCCCGGGACCTGGACGAGCTGAACGCGGTGAAGATCCGCAACACCGACGGCGATCTGATCTATGCGGTGCCGAGTGAGGGGGGTTTCCGTACGCCGCGTGCTCCGCTGGGGGGGTCGGCGAAGGAGGAGCGGATGCGGCGGCTCTCCGCGGAGCTGCTGATCTCCGCGGAGGCTTCGGCGAACCTCGTGGTGCTTCGTACGCCGCCGGGTGCGGCGCAGTTTCTCGCCTCGGCGATCGACCAGGCTGAGCTGCACGACATTCTGGGGACGATCGCTGGTGACGACACGTTGCTGTTGATCAGCCGGGATCCTACGGGTGGGCAGGCGCTGGCGGATCATTTGCTGCGGTTGGCTCAGAACGGGCACTGAAGGGTTGTGTGTCGGGTGCGGGTTCGTGGGGGCTTGTCGCGCAGTTCCCCGCGCCCCTGACGGGGCGTTGGCGTCACCGTTTTGTATTGAGGCGGGCCGCCTGGCGCGTTAGGTGGTTGCGTTCCTCGAGGGTGGGGGCCTTTTGGGCTGCCTCGGAGTACAGGTGTGCCGCCGTGTCCAGGTCGCCGTCGCGTTCGTGGAAGTAGGCGGCTACGGCGGTGTAGCGGGGGAGTGAGTCGTCCAGTTCCGCTAGTGCCGCCAGGCCTGCGCGCGGTCCGTCTGCCTCTCCTACGGCGACCGCGCGGTTGAGGCGGACTACGGGGCTGTCGGTGAGGCGGGTCAGCTCGTCGTACCACTCGACGATCTGGACCCAGTCGGTCTCCTCGGTGCGGGGCGCGTCCGCGTGGAGGGCGGCGATGGCGGCCTGGGCCTGGAACTCGCCGAGCCGGTCGCGGGCGAGGGCCGACTGCAGGATCTCGACGCCCTCGGCGATCGACTTGGTGTCCCACAGGCCGCGGTCCTGCTCGGCGAGCGGCACCAGGCTGCCGTCGGGCGCGGTCCGGGCCGCGCGCCGGGCGTGGTGGAGCAGCATGAGGGCGAGCAGCCCGGCCACCTCGGGGTGGTCGATCGCCGCCGCGAGCTGCCGGGTGAGCCGGATGGCCTCGGCGGCGAGGTCGATGTCGCCGGAGTAGCCCTCGTTGAAGACCAGGTAGAGGACGCGCAGCACGGTGGCGACATCGCCGGGCTGGTCGAACCGCACGCCGGACACGGTCCGCTTGGCCCGGCTGATGCGCTGCGCCATGGTCGCCTCGGGCACGAGGTAGGCCTGGGCGATCTGCCGGGTGGTGAGGCCGCCGACGGCGCGCAGGGTGAGGGCGACGGCGGACGAGGGGGTCAGGGAGGGGTGGGCGCAGAGGAAGTAGAGCTGGAGGGTGTCGTCCACCGCGGGCGCGGAGCCTCGTACCGGCTCCTCCTCCACGCGGTCCTCGCGTCGGCGTCGGGCGGTGTCCGCGCGGGTCGCGTCGAGGAACTTGCGCCAGGCCACGGTGACCAGCCAGCCCTTCGCATCCCGCGGCGGGTCGGCCGGCCAGACGCGGACCGCCTCGACGAGCGCGTCCTGGACGGCGTCCTCGGCCGCCGCGAAATCTGCTCCGCGGCGGACGAGGACGGTGAGCACGCTCGGTGTGAGGCTGCGGAGCAAGGCCTCGTCCATGGATGGGGTCACTCCGTGACGGTGGGCCGCACGCCGTAGAACGGGCGCAGTTCCAGCCACTCGTGGATCGTCTTGCCGCCCGCCCCGGGCGCGGCGGACAGTTCCCCGGCCAGCTCGACGGCGCGCTCGTAGCTGTCGACGTCGATCACCATCCAGCCGGCGATGAGGTCCTTGGTCTCGGCGAACGGTCCGTCGGTGACCGGCGGGCGCCCCTCACCGTCGTACCGGACCCACGTCCCCTCTGGGGCGAGTGCCACCTCGCCGACGAACTCACCGGTCTTCTCGAGCCGCTCCGCGAAGTCCCGCATGTACTGCACGTGCGCCGTGATCTCCTCCGGCGTCCACTGATCCATGGGCACGTCGTTGACCGCCGCCGGCGCGCCGCGGTAGTGCTTGAGCAGCAGGTACTTGGCCATCGTGATTCTCCTCGGTGTGCTGCGACCCATTGTGGCCGCGTTCACCCCAGGGACGGAGCCGACCACGGATCCTCGACATCGCCGAGCGAACTTTTTTCTACCGGCCGAGCTCCGGGTGTGCGAGCCGCCCAGCTCCCAGGCCTCCGCTGTAGCTGCGGGCAGTCGTGCCGCCTGGGGCGGCACGGGTGGGCGCAGGCGGCACCCCGTCAGCGCCGGGCTGCGCGACCCACCCCGCCTCAGCCACCGCGCCCCGTCACCCCAACCGCGCCGCCAACCCCCCGGTGCACCGCACCTCATCCCCCGCCGTCACCAGCAACGCCTCCACATCCGGCAGCGACTCCAGCCACCGCAACCCCGCCCGCGAACCCATCGCAAACGCGGCGGTGGCCCAGCAGTCCGCCCACGTCAGTGAAGGCCCCACCACGGTCACCGCCACCAGGTCGGTCACGGCGGACCGCCCGGTCCGCGGATCGACGATGTGCGCGCCGCGCTCGGCCGTCCCGGACGTGGCGACGGCCAGCTCCTCCACCCCCGCAGCCGACACGACCGCCGCAAGTCCCCCCGGCCGCAAGGGATCCGCCACCCCGACCCGCCACGGCCGCTGCGGCCCGGGGCTGCCGAGCAGCTGGACGTCACCCCCGCCGTTCACGCTCACCCCGCTCGCCCCGACCGCCGCCAGCGACCGCGCCGCCCGTTCGACGGCCCAGCCCTTGACGATCCCGGTCGGATCGAGCCGCCCCTCGTACGACGTGCTGAACCAACCCTCACTCAGCCGCTCCGCCTCCGCGGCCAGCTCCAGCACCTCGGCGACCTCGGGATCACAGTCACCGACGGTCAGCTCACCCCGGGCCAGCCGCGACACCTGGCTGTCCTCCCGGTAGGTGCTGAACACCTCGTTCACCTGGTGCAGCCCGGCGACCGCCTCCTCCAGCGCCGCCTTGACCGCACCGGGATCCCCGCCGCGGACGTCGAAGGAGAAGACGGTCCCCATGACCTCCTCCACATGACGCACCGCGGCGGGAGCTCCTGCTGCCGATTCGGCGTGCTCGGCCACCGACTCAGACACCGGCCTGGTCCAACGCCGACTGCAGGGACTTCTTGTACCCGGCGCTGGTGTACGTCGCCCCGGACACCGCGTCGATGTCCGCGCTGCCCGCGGCCACCGTCTGCTGGTTGAGCTTGGGCACCGCGTTGTTGGAGACCTGGGTGCTCTTCCCGCCACTGGGCGCCTGCACCACCGCGGCCTGGACGATCTTGCCGTCGCGCATCGTGATCCGGACCTGCACCGGCCCGTACTCGGTCTGCGCGACCGCGCCGGTGACGGTCCCGGTCCCATTGCTGACACCGCCGCCGGCGTCCTGCCCAGCACCGGCACCGGCACCAGCACCGGCCTCGGCACCGGCATCGCCGCCGGCAGCAGGCGCGCTGGGGCTGGCGCCCGCGCCGGCCTCCGCCCCGCTCCCCGACTCCGCGCCACCGCCGGCGGGCTTCACCTTGTCGAGCGCCGACTGGAGGGACTTCTTGTACCCGGCGCTGGTGTAGGTCGCCCCGGAGACCGCGTCGATGTCCGCCGTCCCGGCGGCCACCGCGGCCTGGTTGAGCTTGGGCACCGCGTTGCCGGTGATCTGCGTGCTCTGGCCGCCGGTCGGTGTCTGTACCGCCTCGGCCTTGGTGATCTTCCCGCCGTTGACGGTGATCCGGACCTGCACGGGCCCGTACTGCGTATCGGCCACGTCACCGGTGACGGTCTGAGCCTGCGCGGCCCCGCCACCCCCCGCACCCTGACCCGAGCCGCCGCCCTGCGCCGCGGCCTTGTCGAGCGCCGACTGCAGGGACTTCTTGTAGCCCTCGCTGGTGTAGGTCGCCCCGGAGACCGCGTCGATGTCCGCCGTCCCGGCGGCCACCGCGGCCTGGTTGAGCTTGGGGATCGCGTTGTTGTTGATCTGGGTGCTCTGGCCGCCGGTGGGGTTCTTTACCGCCTCGGCCTTGGTGATCTTCCCGCCGTTCACGGTCAGCCGGACCTGCACGGGCCCGTACTGCGTGTCGGCCGCGTCACCGGTGAAGCTTCCGGTGCCGATCGCCTGGGCGCCGCCCTGGGCGGATTCCTGTGCGCCGATCGACTGGCCCGGTGCCGCGCCGCCCACCGCCTCGGAGCCGGAATCCGACCCCGGTTTCAGCGACAGCAGCAGTACGATCCCGGACACGGTGGCGGCGCCGGCCAGCACGACACGCCGAAGGGGATGGGTCTTCCTCATCGCTCCTGAACTCCTGATTCCCGAAGATTCCCGAAGGTCCTGAAGACCCCGAAGGTTGTGATGTTTCCCGTCGTCACATCTCGAACGACTCGTGATGGATACGGCGGGCGGGGACCCCCGCGCCGCGCAGTGCCTCGTACACGCCCTGCGCGAAGCCGGGCGGCCCGCACAGGAACACGTCGTGCTCGTCGATGTCCGGCAGCTTCTGGCGCAACCGCTCCGCCGAGATGTCCGGGCGTTCCCCGTCCGGGGAGTTGACGGCGTACATCAGCCGGGCGCCCCGCTCGTCGGCGATGGCGGCCAGCTCGTCCCAGAGGGCCAGGTCCTGGGTGCTGTTGGCCCGGTAGAGCAGCGTGATGTCACCGGAGGCGCCCGGCAGTGTCTCGAACAGCGCCCGCATCGGCGTGATGCCGACCCCGCCGGCGACCAGCAGCACCTTGCCGCGGCTGCGGCGCTGGGCGGTCAGCGCGCCGTACGGGCCCTCGGCCCACACGCGCGTGCCGGGCGTCAGCTCCCGCAGGCGTTCGCTGTGGTCGCCGATCGCCTTCACCGTGATCCGCAGCATGTCCGGCCGCGGCGCCGCCGACAGCGAGTACGGGTGCGAGCTGAACCGCATGCCCGGCGCCAGGAACCGCCAGCGGAAGAACTGGCCCGCCTCCGCGCCCATCCGGTGCAGCTTCCGGCCGCCGATCAGCACGGACACGATCCCGGGCGTCTCCTCGATGACCGCCTCGACCCGCAAGCGGTGGCGCATGTTCAGCCGGATCGGGGTGAGGATCCGGTACCAGATCACCAGCGCCGTCACCGTGCCGTACAGCCCGTACCAGGCGGTCTTCGCGAGGGGCTCGACGGCGAACTCGTTGCCGGTGCTGAGCTGGTGCCAGAAGGTGAGGAACACCGCCGCGTACGTCAGCAGATGGACGTGGTACCAGGTGTCGTACGGAATCAACCGGCGGATCCCGCCGATGGAGATGATCCCGATGAAGAACAGCAGACCGGTGCCGATGGCGGCCTTGCCCATGTCCGGCAGCTGGTTGACGGAGTCGATCGTCTGCTGGGCGATGTAGCCGAGGTCCTTGCCGGCCTGGCGGGCGTAGCCCCACATGATCAGGAAGACATGGGCGACGGTCAGGCTGAGCGTGTAGCGGCCGCTCATCGCATGCCAGCGCGCCACCCGGTCCGAGCCGACCCGACGCTCCAGCGCGGGCACCCGGGCCATCTGCAGCACGACCAGCGCCATCAGGTAGCCGGCGAGCAGACCGGTGATCCGGCCCGCGGCGATGATCTTGCCGGTGGTGTCGCCGATGGACGGGGTGTTGCTCCACCACAGCCAGATCACTCCGGCCGCGCCCGCCCACACGGCGAGCAGCAAGAGGGTCGCCGGGGAGCGGCGCGGACGAATGCGGCGCATCGTCTGGCGGCGGGCGGCGCGGCCGCTTGCGAGCGTGGTGGTCACGGTTCCTCCGTGCGAACGGGCTGTGGCCTTGGCCCACAGATACGTGCCGCGACGGCAGTGTGTTCAGCCGCTTGCCGAGTCCCGTGTGCCGGAAGCGACTCGCAGTAACCGTCGCCGGTCCCGCGCGGCGCCCTACCCCTGCGCGGGGCAGGAGGAGACGGGTGTCACCGACGTCACGACGGTGTCGGGCAGGGTGATCCGCTCGCGGTCGCCGCCCTTCCCCTCGATGCCGAGTACGACGGCGTCGGGCCCCGAGGCCAGGAAGGCTCCGCACCGGTCACCGGTGGTCGTTCCGACCCGGACCAGATGATCCGGAGCCGACTCGGTCGTCGACCAGGCGACGGCGATCGCCGCGGCCGCGAGCACGATCCCGGCACAGCAGCACAGAGCGGCCAGGCGCAGAGATCGCGTGACCCGGCCGATCTCGCGCGTGGTCCAGCGGCGTAGCGCCTGACCGCCCATCAGCCTGGATCTCTCATCCATCCGGCCGTGCGCGGCACGGGTCGCCAGGACGGAACCGGCGACCAGGAGCAGGAACGCCAGAGCGATCAGCCCGGAGGCGGCGTTCCCCGCCGCTGTCGGGAGCTGGGCCAGATCGTCCCTGCCCTTGAGCACCACCAGGACAGTGAGCAGAGCGGCCAGGCCGGTGAGACCGGAGCGCCAGCCCTCGGCCTGTCTGCGCAACTCACCGAGCTGCGTGAACTCCAGTTCATCGGCGAGCAGGTCCCACCGCTCGTCGGACTCCAGGCTCACCGGGCCCCGATCCTCGCGAGGGCGCCGAGTACCCAGCTGGCACCGCAGCCCACTCGGCCCGCGTGACCATCGGACGGCCGGTTCGGATGGGGGTGCCCACAGGCACAGAAGTACCGCTCGGCCCGCAGCACCTCTTGGTCCATCGCCTGGTCCGTCGCGGCTTCGGGGTTCCTGCGCAACCGGAGCCACGAGGGCACGGATGGCGCCCCCTTGGTCCCCGTGCCGGGCACGATGCGCCGGATCTCGCGCCGTGTTCTGCCATGGCAGCGGGGGCAGTTGCCCTCGACGACGACACCGAGGCCGTCATCCGCGTCGCGCCAGGTGAAGGGGGACGTGGTACGGCCGACGTCGGTGGCGGCGTACTCGGCGTCGAAGTCGTGGCTGCGGGGCGGTTGTTCAGGCATCGTCCCCCTCCAGACGCAGGTCGAACATGGCGGCGTACAGGCGCAGCCGCCCTCTGATCCAGTCCTCGGTCTCTCCGGTGGCCTGCGCTGCGAGCGTGATGTGCCGTGTCGTCACCAGGCCCTCCACAGCGGGCAGTACGCCGTCGAAATGTCTGCTCAGCAGGGCGAGGTCCTGCCACAAGGGGACTACGCCGGGCACGGACGGCAGTGTGACCGGGACCGGCCACAGGGGAAGGTAGGGCTCGATGCGCCGGGCCGTGTCCGGGAGCGGTTCGCCGAGCCGGGCGGCGACGCTGACCAGGTCCAGGGGCGAGGGCGGCTGGTCGTGGTCGCTCACCCAATGATCCGGGTCGAGCGCGGTCAGGTCGTGCCGGGTGGGGGGTGAGTCGGGCAGCGCCGCGGACGCGGCCCGGGACAGATCCGGCACCAGGGCGCCGAGGGGACGCAGCGCCGCCAGCCGTGCATAGGCCGCAGCGGTGCCGATCTTGAGTTCCGCCGCGATATCGGCCAGCCAATGGGGCGTGAGCGGCTTCCATACGCTCGGCAGGTAGTAGTTGTTTTCCCGGGGCTGTTCGGTCAGGGCGCTGCACTCTTTGGCAGACGGACGGTGATCGGCGAGGTCCTCGGGGAGTACCGGCACCGTCAGGCCGAAACGGGGCGCCTCGCGCTCGGCGATCCCCCACACCTCGCGCAGGGATTCGTGCAGGAATCCGGCGGACTGGAAGAGGGAGGCCGTGGTCAGCCGGTCCGTGGGCCAGTTCTCCGACTCGTTGGAGACCTCCTTCCCCGACAGGACGAAGCGCGTGCGCAAGGGGAGATCCCGCCAGGCCAGGAGGGGAGTGAGGTCGTCCGGGACATCGAGGCCCGCGGTGCGCAGCTGCTCGACGGCGTGGAGGAATCCCTCCTCGACGCCGGTCCATGGCCGTGCCAGTCGCCCCAACTGCTCGAGCCCCACGCCGTCCTCCAGCCGGTGACTGTCTCCGATGCAGTCGTTGATGAGTGCGACGACGACGGGGGTGGGGACGACCTGCGACGCGAGCGAGTCGTGGGCATAGTGGCGCTCGTGGATCAGGCCGAGACGGGCAGCCGCGTGGGCCAGGCACTCCTCGGCCTCGGCGAGGCTGATTCCCCGACCGGACGCCAGGTCGAACGTCGCGGTCCAGGGCAGAGCGTCGTGCCCGTCGCTGTCGACGTGGACGCGATTCTTGAGGACGGTCTGGACATCGGCATCGAGTTCCGCCCAAGCGGTGACCTGTTCAGCCGGGGGAGCGGTCCAGCCGAGCCACTCGAAGCGGGAGAGCGTGGCCAGGATCTCGGAGGCCGGCAGCCCCAGGTTCCGGCTGGTCGTGTGGATCTGCTCCGGGGTGCTCACTCGGAGCAGGTTGGAGCTGTACACGTCATCACTGGGCAGTGTCAGCCTGTCGATGTCGTCGGCCGTGCACACGTAGTCCTCGTGATGCGCCGGGACGGCAGGCCAAGGCTTCTCGCGGCCCAGGACGGCGTAGCGGGCGCACCGTCGGACCACCTCTCCGAGCGGCATCGCCAGTCGCTCGGACGCCAGCACCGCGCCGCCGAGGTCGTAGAGCCCTTCCGAACCGTCGGCGGCGATACTTCGCGGGTTGGAGAATGCGTCGACGATGGCGCGGTCATCCTGGTCCGGAACCAGGGACGGAACCTCTCCGGAGACCGGCGACGCTCCTCTCCGCTTGTGGACCGGGCGAAATCGCCGCCTCCGCTTGATCACCTCATCCACTGGCAGGCCATGGCGTCCGGCGTACGCGACCACTCCCCACCAGGTGTTGGGGATCCCCCAGATGTCGGCGTCCCCGGGTTCTGGAACCGGATATCCCTCCAGGCTCAAAGGCTGCGCCGGAGCGTCCGAGCCCTGCGCCAGAGCGAGGACGGCGGCTCTCCAGGGCGCGGTGTACTGGAGATCCGTGTCCGCTCCAAAACGCTTGGATGCCTGCCACCTGTCGCCAAGCGTCTGATCCAGAGGGAACCAGCCCTGCGCGTCGAGAGAATGTACGTCCGACACGCCCCTGCGCACCGTCAGCCCCTTGCCGCGCCACTCGCTGTGCAGGATGGTGGCGGCGGCCAATTGGTCGGTTTCCAACTCCCAGAGCCACTCCATGGTGAGCTCCGGCCACCCTGCGAGGGCGGCGGCGCCCGCGCGCCAGTTCTGCTCGGCCCAGGAACGGTCGTAGTCCTGGAGCTCCTTCCGGTTCACACTGAGTCGCCCCGCGTGCGGACCGGTCAGGTTGAGTACGTAGCCGAAGGGCTGCTGATCAGTGGCGATGCCGTCGCACAGTACCGCGCCCTGCCCGGGCACCCACCACAGCACGCCCGGGACGGCTTCGAGCGCCTCGGCGACCGCGCCGGCGTCCTGGTGCAGCACGCCAGGGGCCCATGGGCGATCGAGACCGGGCGCGTCACACACGTGCAGTTCGAACTCGCTGACCCGGACCAGCTCGCGCAGCGTCTTCACACACGACAGTCCGTCGGTCACGGGGCCCTCGCGCAGGTACAGGCGGACGAGAGTGCCGCCGCCGGAGAGACTGTCCCCCGTCCCGTCGTGACGCTTGATGCGGAAAAGACTGCCGCTGCTCGGAATGTCGACTTGGAGCGCGTGATCGTCGGGAATGCCCTTCTGGTTGACCTGACGAGTCACGATGGTCATCTCGTCGTCGAGCATGAAGTAGCTGAACACACCGATGCCGAAACGGCTGTTGGGATAGAGCCGTAGTCCGGGGTCGTGGCGCAGCCAGCGCGACTGCTCGCGGCGGAAGGCTTTCGACTGCTCGAAGCGACTACCGGCCCGGGTGAACGTGTACTTCAACTGCTCGGCGCTCATGCCGACGCCGTTGTCCCGGCACTCCACATAGCGGCCGCGGTCGTCCTCGCCCTGACTGATGGTGATGTGGCCGGACCAGGCGTCCGGGTTCATGCCCATGCTGGTCAGGTACTTCCAGCGCATCGCACGGTAACGGCACGCGTCCATGGCGTTCTGGTACAACTCGCGCAGGGCGAGATGGGGTTCTCCGGAGTAGAGCTGCTCGCCCATCAGCAGCTCGCGGACCTCGGTCTGAGCCAGGCGGAAGCGCAGCAGGGGCGTCTCGTACGCCGGGACGTTGCCGACCTGGGCAGGGCCCACCCCTCGCGGAGTGATCTTCCTCGGCACCGCTGCCAGCAGTGCCGCCTCCGCGGCCGGCCGCGTGTCGGCCAGCGTCAGGACCTCCTCAGCGATCTGGTCCGCCCGCTCGGCCACCTCGGTGAGAGCGGCATGCAGGGCCTGATGCTGGCAGAGTGCGTCGAGATGCAGCGCGTCACGGTCCTCCTCCCAGGCCAAGTGGCGGACGAGCCCGATGACTTGGTGCGCCTGCACCGGGTCGCTCACGGCCAGGTGCTCGGCCACGATCTCGGGGAAGGTGCGCACGTCCACGGCGAGTACGGCCGCGAGGCGCAGCAGCGCGGTCAGCGGCTGGATCCGCAGTGTCTGGTGGTTGCCATGGAGGAGCACCTTGCCGCGGGCGTGCAGGTGCGCGTCCTCGCGTGGTTCGGGCAGCCCGATGGCGGCGGCAGCAGAGCACAGCAGCTCGGACAACTCCTTGACCCGGCCGTCCGCCCTGTCCTGTCCGAGCAGCAGCGAGGCGAGATCGTCGGCCGGACCGGCGGGCACCGGGGCGCTGTCCGTCTCGAAGCGCTCGGCGATCCAGCGGTGCACCAGCCACATGGTCACGGTGGTCGCGTCCTGCGCGCGGTGACGAGCGCGGCAGTCGGCCACTTTGCGGGCCACGCGCGCGTACTGGTCGATGACCTGCTCGTAGTGCCTGCGATCGTCGTTGGGCAGGATCTGCGGATCGAGGGTCAGGGGATCGGCCTCGGCCGCACGGCTCAGCCGGTCCGCCCAGGCGGCCTCGTGGAGAAAGGGGGCGGCCACCAGGACCGCCGCCTCCACGGCCGAGAGCGTGGCGGTGTCCGGCAGCAGCCGCGGCAGCCGATCGCCCAGCAGACGGATGGGGAACAGGTCGTCGACCCATGGATCCGGCTCGGGCATGCGCTTACGGGCCGTGTGGAGCGTGTCCGCGCAGCCCTTCACCCACGTCTCCAAGGACTGCAGCAGACCGGGCACGCAGGCCTGCTGGCTCTGCTCGACGCGCTTCCACAGCGGGCAGCCCCGTACGGCGTCGCGCCAGGCCTCCAGAAGTTCCTGACCCTCGCAGATCTCCGCGACCCGGGTCTCCGCCTCCAGGTTGGTGCCGTACCGGATGGCTGCCAGCTGTCGTACCTGATGCCGGTCCGCCTCGGCCTGAGCCGCCTGCTGGGCCATCGTGAAGACGCTCTGGACGGTGCGCGCGGATGTCATCGAGTCCAGGGCCTCGACGAGCCCTCCGGTGAAGAAACTGCCCCGGGGGGTGAAGTCACTGAGTTCCCCGGGCGAGCAGCCGGTCATCACGGCGAATCCCCCGTGCGGCGGGCCGTTGTCGATGCTGTTGCCGAAGGGCACGCCGTCGTCGGGCATCTCGGTACGGCAGGCGTCGATGAGCCAGAGAACTGTTGCCGCCTTACAGCTCTTGAGCAGGGGACTGATCTTCGCCGGCAGGAGCGAGTCGATGTACGGCTCCTCCCAGTTCCCGTCCTCGGGCGGGGTCACGTCCCACGGGACGAGGAAGTCCTCCGTGCCGACACGGATGCCGTGGCCGGTGAAATAGAGCAGCAGTGTGCCGCCCTCAGGTATGCCCCGGGCCACCTCGCTGATGGTCGCCCTGATACGGGAGCGGCCCGCATCCGCGTTGTGCAGCGTCCGCACCTCGTAGTGCGAGTCGTGGAGCACCGTCTTCATCCGGGTGAGATCGGCCGCCACGGCCGCGTCGAGCGATTCGGCGCCCGATGGTGCCGCGGGTGTGTCCCCGACCCCGATCAGCAGTGCCCTGCGTGCTGAACGCCCCATGTCAGTCCCCCCGTTTCGGCGTCAACATGATGGCACCGCGGACAAGCAACGCGAAGGGGATACAAGGAACCTGACGACGGTTCAGCAGCGGAGCGGAGGGTCAGTACCGCGTGATCGCCGTCCGCCCGCTCGTCGTCCCGATCGCGAGGTGCGGTCTGCGGCCGGGGTCGGCCCACTGGAGGATCCGCCGCATCGCGTCCGCCGGCACCGACACACAACCGGCCGTCGCCCCGCGCCCGTTGACATGCAGGAAGATCCCGGCTCCGCGGTGGCGGACGGGCTTGTGGTAGTTGAAGTCGACGACGAGCGCGTGGTCGTACTGCGTGGTGTACGAGATCAGCCGCTCCGACTCGGCGGCCCGGCAGTCGGCCGCCAGGGGCTCGGTCCAGCGGTTGTAGGAGCGCGAGTCGTTGTCCTGGCACCACCAGGAGTTCCGGCGCACAAGGCGGTAGGTGTACGTCGTCCCGCGCGGCGCCGCTTTGATGCCGAAGGCGTACGGCATGCCGTACAGCCCGGTGGGCGTGGTGTTCGTGCCCTGCTTGCGCGTGGCGCCCTCGACCAGGCCGTTCGCGCCGAAGCGGGCGGCGGCGGAACCCGCCTTGACCCAGCGGCCGTCGCTCAGGTCCCACCAGGTGACCGTGCCGGTCGTGGAGCCGGTCCGGGGTGCCACGGCCGTGATCAGCTGGGTGCCGCCGCCGGTGTCCGCCATCCGCGCGGGCAGCGGCGGGGCGCCCTCGGGCGCGGCACCGAGCAGGAGGAGGGGCGAGGCGGCGAGGGCGACGACGACACCGGGGCGCATGCCTCAGACCGTAGACGGGGGCAGCGGCAACGGCAGCCCGGGTAGGCCATCCAGGCTGGTCCCGATGTGATCCTTCTTCTGGAAATAGGCGCTGAGCGAGGCGTCGTCCTCGCGCGCGAAGCGCTTGGCGTGCAGGTCGCGGTCCGTGTCGTACGTCATGAAGGGCACCGCGTAACCGCAGGTGTCGCGGACGAGTTCGGCCGTCACGACGATGATCGCGCGCAGCCCATGCGGCGTCGGGTCGATGTCCGGGAAGTGGGAGAGGAGTTCCCCGAAGCGGGGGTCGTCGCGGAAGACCGGCTCGCCCCGGCCATGCACCCGGACGATGTTGGGCGGGCCCTGGAAGGCGCACCACATGAGAGTGATCCGGCCGTTCTCTCGCAGATGAGCGACGGTCTCCGCGTTGGATCCGGCGAAGTCGAGGTAGGCCACGGTGTGGTCGTCCAGCACCGCGAAGGAACCTTTGAGGCCCTTGGGGGAGAGGTTGACCGTGCCGTCGCCGGAGAGCGGGGCGGTCGCGGTGAAGAAGAGGGGCTGCTCCTCGATGAACGTGCGGAGCCGGCCGTCTATGCGCTCATAAGTCTTTCCCATGGCTAACGATTATGAGCGTAGTTAGTTCGCCTGTCTAATGAATCTCCCGATCCGGTTGTGCGATCCGGTTGCGCGGAAGTCCGCGCAACCGGCTGCCGGGACCGTGGCCGCCCCGGCCGGCGCTCACACGGGGCGGCCACAGCGCCTGTCACGTCACTGGGTGAGCGTGCAGGCGGCCAGGGAGTCCAGGCCCTGGGGCTTCTCGGCGGTACGGCCGATGGCGGTGGCGATGCGGTTGACGGTGGCGATGCGCTTGTCCTCGAGCGGGCCGAGGATGGCGTTCTGCACGAAGTTGGGTCCGCCCTGGCCGACGGTGTCGACCAGCCGCTGGTTGGCTTCCGCGATCTGGGTGTCGAGCAGCGCCAGGTTGCGGTCGACCTCGGCCTGGGCGGAGGCCGGGATCGCGGGCAGCTCGGACTCGACGTCCGGGCAGCTGATCGCGCCGGCTCCGGTGTTCCCGGCCTCGTCGCCGGCGTCCCCGGCTCCCCCGGTGGCCGGGGCGCTCGGCGTGGACTCGACCTCCTCGCCGGCACCGGCTTCTTCACCGGCGCCGGCCTCTTCACCGGCGCCCGCTTCCGCACCGCCGCCGGCTTCCTCGCCCGCACCCGCACCGCCGTCCGCGTTCAGGGTGCAGGCGGCGAACGCCTCCAGCCCTTCCGGCTTCGCCGCCGCGCGGCCGATGGCGGTCTCGATGCGGTTGAGGGCGGCGACGCGCTTGTCCTCGAGCGGACCGAGGATGGCGTTCTGCACGAAGTTGGGTCCGCCCTGTCCGACGGTGTCGACGAGCCGCTTGTTGGCTTCGTCGATCTGGGTCTGCAGCTGGGCCAGGTTGCTGTCGACCTCGGCCTGGGCGGAGGCGGGGATCGCGGGCAGCTCGGAGGTGACGTCCGGGCAGCTGATCGTGCCGGGACCCGCGAGGGTCCGGACGCCGTCGCCGCTCTTGGACGTCTCCCCGGCGAGGGCGGACTGGGCGATCACCGCGCCGGTCAGCACGACCGCGGCGGCGCCGCCGATGAACGCGACGCGTCGCTTGTTGTACTTCGGAAGAGCCCTGGACATGCGGATGCCTCACTCGGGTCAGGGTCGATTCGGTGGGTTCCGAACGACTCGGTTGTTTACAAACGCGGCGCCTGCGTCCGGCGAGAGATACGGGAAAGCGATTTCCCGCGTTCAACTCCATCCGCGATTCACCTCCCGGGCCCCCGAGATTGACGAACCATGCAGACTCCTGCATACTCATGCATGTCAGCGAACACTGTGAGGAGAAACCCGTGACCGAGCGCGTCGTACTCGCCTACTCAGGCGGACTGGACACCTCCGTCGCCATCGGCTGGATCGCCGAGGAGACGGGCGCCGAGGTCATCGCCGTTGCGGTCGACGTCGGCCAGGGCGGCGAGGACCTGGACGTGATCCGCAAGCGCGCCCTCGCGTGCGGTGCCGTCGAGGCCGAGGTCGCGGACGCCAAGGACGAGTTCGCCGAGGAGTACTGCCTCCCGGCGATCAAGGCCAACGCCCTCTACATGGACCGCTATCCGCTGGTCTCGGCCCTCTCCCGGCCGACGATCGTCAAGCACCTCGTCGCCGCCGCCCAGAAGCACGGCGCCACCACGGTCGCCCACGGCTGCACCGGCAAGGGCAACGACCAGGTCCGCTTCGAGGCGGGCATCGTCGCCCTCGCCCCGGACCTCAAGTGCATCGCCCCGGTCCGCGACTACGCGATGACCCGGGACAAGGCGATCGCGTTCTGCGAGGAGAAGAGCCTCCCGATCGCGACGACCAAGAAGTCCCCGTACTCCATCGACCAGAACGTCTTCGGCCGTGCCGTCGAGACCGGCTTCCTCGAGGACATCTGGAACGCCCCGATCGAGGACATCTACGAGTACACCCAGAACCCGGCCACCCCGCGCGACGCCGACGAAGTGATCATCTCCTTCAAGGCGGGCGTCCCGGTCGCCATCGACGGCAAGCCCGTCACCGTTCTGCAGGCCATCCAGCAGCTCAACGAGCGCGCCGGAGCCCAGGGCGTCGGCCGGATCGACATGGTCGAGGACCGCCTCGTGGGCATCAAGTCCCGTGAGGTGTACGAGGCGCCGGGCGCGATCGCCCTGATCACCGCCCACCAGGAGCTGGAGAACGTCACCGTCGAGCGCGAACTCGCCCGCTACAAGCGGCAGGTCGAGCAGCGCTGGGGCGAACTGGTCTACGACGGCCAGTGGTTCTCCCCGCTCAAGCGCGCCCTGGAAGGCTTCATCGACGAGGCCAGCCAGCACGTCAACGGCGACATCCGGATGACCCTGCACGGCGGCCGCGCGGTCGTCACGGGCCGGCGCTCCGAGACCTCGCTGTACGACTTCAACCTCGCCACGTACGACACCGGCGACACCTTCGACCAGGCCGCGGCCAAGGGCTTCATCGACATCTACAGCCTGTCGTCGAAGATCGCGGCGAAGCGGGACCTTTCTTAAGCAGTCGGGACCCCTCTCAAGCAGTAGCGTGATTGCCGCCTCCTCACCCACCGGTGGGGAGGCGGTGGCACATCCGTATCTCTCTAGGAGCAACGCAAGTGAGCAGCAACAGCGGTGACGTACGGCTCTGGGGCGGCCGTTTCGCCGACGGTCCCGCCGAGGCCCTGGCGAAGCTGTCCGCGTCCGTCCACTTCGACTGGCGGCTCGCGCCCTACGACATCGCCGGTTCGCGTGCGCACGCGCGCGTGCTGCACAAGGCGGGGCTGCTCACCGAGGAAGAGCTGACGCGGATGCTGGCCGGGCTCGACCAGCTGGAAGCGGATGTGGCGGACGGCTCGTTCGTCGGCACGATCGCCGACGAGGACGTGCACACCGCCCTGGAGCGCGGCCTGCTGGAGCGCCTCGGCCCCGACCTCGGCGGCAAGCTGCGCGCGGGCCGCTCCCGCAACGACCAGGTCGCGACCCTCTTCCGCATGTACCTGCGGGACCACGCCCGCATCATCGGCGGCCTGATCGCCGACCTCCAGGACGCGCTGATCGGCCTCGCCGAGGCCCACCCGGACGTGGCCATGCCCGGCCGCACCCACCTCCAGCATGCCCAGCCGGTCCTCTTCGCCCACCACGTCCTCGCCCACGTCCAGTCCCTGTCCCGGGACGCCGAGCGCCTGCGTCAGTGGGACGAGCGCACGGCCGTCTCCCCGTACGGCTCGGGCGCCCTGGCGGGCTCCTCCCTCGGCCTGGACCCGGAGGCGGTGGCGAAGGACCTCGGCTTCGAGCACGGGTCGGCCGCCAACTCCATCGACGGCACCGCGTCCCGTGACTTCGTCGCCGAGTTCGCCTTCATCACCGCGATGATCGGCGTGAACCTCTCCCGGATCGCCGAGGAGGTCATCATCTGGAACACGAAGGAGTTCTCCTTCGTGACCCTGCACGACGCGTTCTCCACGGGCTCGTCGATCATGCCGCAGAAGAAAAACCCGGACATCGCGGAGCTGGCCCGCGGCAAGTCCGGCCGCCTGATCGGCAACCTGACGGGCCTCATGGCCACGCTCAAGGCGCTCCCGCTGGCGTACAACCGCGACCTCCAGGAGGACAAGGAGCCGGTCTTCGACTCCTGCGACCAACTGGAGGTCCTGCTCCCCGCCTTCACCGGCATGATGGCCACCCTCACCGTCCACCGCGACCGCATGGAAGAACTGGCCCCAGCCGGCTTCTCCCTCGCCACCGACATCGCCGAGTGGCTGGTCAAACAGGGCGTCCCCTTCCGCGTCGCCCACGAGGTCGCCGGCGAGTGCGTCAAGGCCGCCGAGACCGAGGGCAAGGAACTGAACGACTTGACGGACGACCAGTTCGCAAAGATCAGCGCCCACCTGACCCCGGAGGTCCGCTCGGTCCTGAACGTGCCGGGCGCGTTGGCCTCGCGCAACGGACGGGGCGGTACGGCCCCGAGCGCGGTGGCGGTGCAACTGGCGGAGATTAAGGCAGACGTGGCGCAGCAGCACGCGTGGGCGACTGCCAAGAAGCAGAGTTAGGCCCCCTGAAAGCGGCGAAGCCGCTTTTTCAGGGGCGCGGGGAACTGCGCGACAAGCCACGACGGACGCGCACCCGCCAACGAGCCGCACGACCCGAGCTCTGACGCGAAGGTCATCACGGGTTACGTTTTGGGGAAGCCGAACGGAGCCGACCCCACGGAGCCCGCGATGCCCTTCGCCCGACTGGCAACAGCAACGACCCCCACCTGCCACATCGGCCTAGGCCTCGCCGCCGTCGGGCGCCCCGGCTACATCAACCTCGGCCGAGACCAGGACCTCGGAGAGAACCGCAGCGTCGACACCCTCCGCACCCGCACCAACGAACTCCTCGACGCCGCCTACGCGCAAGGCGTCCGCTACTTCGACGCGGCCCGCTCCTACGGCCGTTCCGAGGAGTTCCTCGCCGACTGGCTGAACGCCCACCCCGACGTCGACGACGTGGTCATCGGCAGCAAATGGGGCTACACCTACACCGCCGGCTGGTCCACCGACGCCGAGCAGCACGAGGTCAAGGACCACAGCGTCACGACGTACGAGCGCCAGCGCGCCGAGACCGACGCCCTGCTCGGCGACCGGCTCGACCTCTACCAGATCCACTCGCTGACCCCGGACAGCCCGGCCCTCACCGACAAGGAACTCCACGCGAGGCTCGCCGAGGCCGCCGCCCAGGGCCTCACCATCGGCTTCTCCACCAGCGGCCCCGCCCAGGCCGACACCATCCGTGCCGCCCTCGCCGTGACGGTCGACGGCGAGCCCCTCTTCCGTACCGTCCAGTCGACCTACAACGCGTTGGAGACATCCGCCGGCCCCGCCCTCGCCGAGGCCCACGACGCCGGACTCACGGTGATCGTCAAGGAGGCCATGGCCAACGGACGGCTCGCGGAACCGCACGCGCCGGACGCGCTGAAGGCCGTAGCCGAAGAAACGTCTCTGGGGTGCGATGCCGTCGCCCTCGCCCTGATCCTGCGGCAGCCGTGGGCCGGGGTCGTCCTCTCGGGCGCCGCGACCGTCGTCCAACTGGCCTCCAACCTGCATGCAGCGGTCGTCGACCTCGACGACGCTCAGCTGTCCCGGCTGGCCGCGCTGGTCGAGGACCCGTCCGCGTACTGGGAGCGGCGCGGGCAGCTGCCCTGGCACTGAGAAACCGCGAGGGGACAAGCCCCGTGAGACGGCCATGCCCCGCATGAGACAAGAATGTCTCACATGCGTTATGGTTGTCTCATGGCAGTCGACCGTGACCACGTGCTGCGCACCGCAGCCGCCCTGCTCACCCGTAAATCCACCGCGACCATGGACGAGGTCGCCAAGGCCGCCGGGATCAGCAGGGCCACGCTGCACCGCCAGTTCGCCGGGCGCGACGTGCTCGTCCGGGCGCTCGAGTCGCTCGGCATCGCGGAGTGCGAGGCCGCGCTGGACAGGGCCCGCCTGGACGAAGGCGGCGCGAGCGATGCCGTAAGACGGCTCGTCCGCGAGATAGAACCGGCCGCCGCTCTGCTGGCCTTCCTCTACAGCGAGAACCAGCTGTTCGAGGGCGGGCAGCAGAACGAGGGCTGGACCCGGATCGACGACCGTGTGGCGGCCCTGTTCCGACGCGGTCAGGCGGCCGGCGAGTTCCGTATCGACCTCACGCCGGCCTGGCTCACCGAGGCGCTCTACGGCCTGCTGGCCTCCGGCGCCTGGGCGGTGTCCGAAGGCCGCGTGGCCACCAACGACTTCACCTTCATGATCGTCGAGCTGCTGCTCGGCGGCGCACTACGGAGAGAGGAATCATGACCAGCACCCTGCAGCCGGCGAACCCGACCGAGGCGGTGAAGCGCCCCGGCCGTTGGCTCGCGCTGGCCGTCCTCGTGCTCGCCGTGCTGCTGGTGGCCGTCGACGCGACCGTCCTCGGCCTGGCGACCCCCTACATCAGTGAGGATCTGAAGCCCACGGGCAACCAGCTCCTGTGGATCGGTGACGTCTACTCGTTCGTGATCGCCGGTCTGCTCGTCTCCATGGGCAGCCTCGGCGACCGCATCGGCCGCAAGCGCATCCTGCTCATCGGCGCCACGGCGTTCGGCGCGATATCCGTGCTCAACGCCTACGCGACGACCCCGGAGCTGATGATCGCGGCCCGGGCGCTGCTCGGTGTCGCGGGCGCGACGCTGATGCCCGCCACACTCGCCCTGATCCGCAACCTCTTCCACGACCCGCGCGAACGCAGCCTCGCCGTCGGCATATGGGGCGCCACCGCTTCCGCGGGCACCGCGATCGGCCCGATCGTGGGCGGCTTCCTGCTCGAACACTTCTGGTGGGGCTCGGTCTTCCTGATCAACCTGCCCGTGATGGCGGTCCTGGTCCTCGTCGGCATCAAGATGCTGCCGGAGTCACGCAATCCGAACCCCGGTCCCTGGGACCTGCTCAGCGTCGTGCTGTCGCTCGTCGGCATGGTCGCGCTCGTGTACGCCGTGAAGGAAGCCGCGAGCCACGGCCTCACCTGGGAGACGGTCGCCGCCGCCGTGCTGGGCCTGGCGTCGCTGTACGGCTTCGTACGGCGCCAACTCACCCTGCCCACACCTCTGCTGGACATGCGGCTCTTCCGCAACCGCGGCTTCAGCGGGGCCGTCCTGGCCGACCTGCTGACCATCTTCGGCCTGTCCGGCCTGGTGTTCTTCCTCTCGCAGTACCTGCAACTCGTCCAGGGCCGACGCCCGTTCGAGGCAGGTTTGGCCGAACTGCCCGCCGCCATCGGCGCGGTGGCCGCCGGCCTGATCGCCGGCCGCGCGGCCCGCCGATTCTCCGTACGCACCGTCGTCTCCGGGGGCCTCGCGGCAGTCGGCCTCGCCCTGGCCGCCCTCACGGTCATCGACCAGTCCACCGGCTACCCCCTCCTCGGCGCCGCCCTGCTCGTCGTAGGCATCGGCGCGGGTTTCGCCTTCACCGTCACCGCAGACGTCATCCTCTCCAGCGTGCCGAAGGAGGAGGCAGGCGCGGCATCGGCGGTCTCCGAAACGGCATACGAACTCGGCGCGGCCCTGGGAATCGCTCTGCTGGGCTCGATCGTGACGGGCGTGTACCGGGACTTCGCAGGCCCGACGGGCACACCGGAAGCGGCCCACGAATCCCTCGGCGGCGCGGTGGAGGCGGCAGCGGGGATGCCCGCACAAACGTCTGCGGCAATGCTGGACGCGGCCCGGCAATCCTTCGTAGACGGCCTGGCCCTGGCGGCAGGCGCAGGTGCGGCAGTCCTACTCGCAGCGGCAGTAGCAGCATGGTTCATGCTCCGAAACCAACGGCTGGAAAATCGCCCTTAAGGGGCGCGGGGAACTGCGCGACCAGCCCCCACAGACCCGCACTCGCCCCCCATCCCCAGCCAGCCCCCACACTAGGCTTTAAGCCCTTTTTCGCCCCGGCCTGATGGTCTTGGCTCCGTACCCGACGTCGTTCCCCACGGCCGAAGGAGCCACAGACCATGACACGACGTACACGCAAACTCCTCGTCACCGGCGCCGCACTGGCAACCGTCACCCTCGCCGGAGGCGGCATCGCACTCGCAGCCGACGGAGACGAGGCGCCCCGCGAGAACGTGAGGTTCGTCGTCACGGATCACGACGACTGCCCGGAGAAGAACACCGCAGCGAACGGCGGCGCGGCGCTGTGACCGCCGAACCCCCGCAGGACAAGCTCCTCGAACACGCGCTGTTCGAGGTCAAGAGGGTCATCGTCGGCCAGGACCGCATGGTGGAACGCATGTTCACCGCGATCCTGGCCCGCGGCCACTGTCTGCTGGAGGGCGTGCCCGGAGTCGCCAAGACCCTGGCCGCGAAAACCCTGGCCCATGTGGCCGGAGGCGAGTTCGCCCGGCTGCAGTTCACCCCCGACCTCGTCCCCTCCGACATCACCGGCACGCGGATCTACCGCCCGTCCCGGGAGGCGTTCGACATTGAACCCGGCCCGGTGATCGCCAACGTCGTCCTCGCCGACGAGATCAACCGCGCCCCCGCCAAGGTGCAGTCCGCGCTCCTGGAGGTCATGGGCGAGCACCAGGTCTCCATCGGCGGCACCACGATCCCCGTCCCCGAACCGTTCCTCGTCCTCGCCACCCAGAACCCGATCGAGTCCGAGGGCGTCTACCGCCTCCCCGAGGCCCAGCGCGACCGCTTCCTGCTCAAGGTGGAGGTTCCCGCGCCCAGCGAGTCCGAGGAACTCGCCATCCTCTACCGGATGAGCGTCGACCCGCCGAGCCCGCGCCGCATCCTCACCCCGGAGCGGCTGATCGCGCTTCAGCGCACCGCGGACCAGGTGTTCGTGCACCACGCGGTCGCCGAGTACGCCGTACGACTGGTCTGCGCGACCCGCGAACAGGCGGGCCCGGAGCGGAGGCTGGCGCACGGCGCGGGACCGCGGGCCACGCTCGGCCTGGTCGCCGCCGCCCGTGCCCTGGCCCTGCTGCGGGGCCGTGGATACGTCCTGCCGACCGACGTCAGCGACCTGGCGCACGAGGTCATCGCACACCGTCTCGTCCTGTCCTTCGACGCGCTCGCCGACGGCATCGCCCCCGGAGCGATCGTCGACGAGGTCCTGGCGGCGGTCGAGCAGCCCCGTATCAGCCCCCGTCAGGCCGCCGAGGAGGAAGCGGCATGAACGGCAGCACCCCGACGCTCCACGAACTCACCCCCGAACAGGCCCTGAAACACCTGGAGTTGATCTTCACCCGGCGCCCGGACGGACTCCTCCAGGGCGACCACGCCTCTCTGCTGCCCGGTCCCGGCAGCGAGGTCTCGGAGACCCGGCCGTACGTCATCGGCGACGACGTACGCCGGATGGACTGGAACGCCACCGCCCGCACCACCGTCCCCCACGTCCGCCTCACCCTCGCCGACCGCGAACTGACCACCTGGATCGTCCTCGACGCCTCCGCGAGCATGGACTTCGGCACCGCCCGTATGGAGAAACGGGACCTCGCGGTGGGCGCGGCGGCGGCCGTCGCCTTCCTCACCGAACGGGCCGGCAACCGGCTCGGCGCGCAGATCACCGGGCCGCACGGAATCCAGCGGATCCCGCCGCGCACCGGACGCCACCACATGCTCACCATCCTGCGCGCCGCCCTCGAACGCCCCCGGGTGAACGAAGGCGCCCCCGAACACACCCTCGCCGACGCCCTGGTGGCCCTGCGCGCGCTGCCCGCACGCGGGCTCGTCGCCATCGTCTCCGACTTCCTGGAGACCGGCTGGGAGCAGCCGTTGCGCGTCGCCACCCGCCGCCACCAGGTCCTCGCCATCGAGACCGTCGACCCGCGCGAGCTGGAGCTGCCCGACGTCGGACTGCTCACCGTCGTCGACCCGGAGACCGGCCGCAGGCGCGACATCCCCACCCACGCGCGGAGGGTGCGCGAACGGTATGCCGCGGCCGCGCTGGAGCAGCGGGCCGTCATCAAGCAGTCCATACGCCGCGCGGGCGCCGCCCACCTCAGGCTCCGCACCGACCGGGACTGGGTGAAGGACGTCGTCCGGTACGTCGAGGACCAGCGGCGCCGAGCGGGCGGCGGCGCCGCATGAAGGAGGTCCGATGAGTCTGCGTTCACCCGGCTGGCTGCTGCTCCTGGTGCCGCTCGCCGGACTGATCGGCGCGTATCTGTTGGTGCAGCGGCGCCGGCGCCGGTACGCCGTCCGGTTCACCAACCTCGATCTGCTCGACAAGGTCGCGCCCAGCCGGCCCGGATGGCGGCGGCACGTCCCCGCCGCCGCCTTCTGCGCCACGCTCGGGCTGCTGGTCGTCGGGTTCGCGCGCCCCACCGCGGATGTGCAGGTACCGCGCGAGCGGGCCACCATCATGATCGCCTTCGATGTCTCCGGCTCCATGGAGGCCACCGACGTCGAGCCCACCCGCATGGACGCGGCCAAGCGCGCCGCCGTCACCTTCGTCGACCGGCTGCCTGAGCGGTTCAACGTCGGACTGGTGCCGTTCAGCGGTACCACCACCGTCGCGGTCCCGCCGACCACCGACCGCGTGGTGCTGCGCCGGGCCATCGAACAGCTCACCCCGGGTCAGGCCACGGCGATCGGCGACGCCGTGATGGCTTCGCGGGATGCCATCCGGACCCTCGACAAGGAGGCCGAGACCGAGCCGCCGCCCGCGCATGTCGTGCTGCTGTCCGACGGCGCCAACACCGCGGGACGCTCGGTGGAGTCGGCCGCCGCGGAGATCGCCGCCGACCGCATCCCGGTCTCGACGATCGCGTACGGCACCGAGGACGGGGTCATCGAGTTCCCGGACGGCCGTGTCCTGCAGGTCCCCGTCGACGGCCCCGCACTGGAGGGCCTCGCCGAGCGCACGGGCGGCGACTTCCACGAGGCCGCGTCCGGCGAGGAACTCCAGGCCGTGTACGAGGACATCGGCAGCTCAGTCGGCTACCGCACCGAGGAACGCGAGGTCTGGCAGTGGTTCGTCGCCGCGGGCCTCATCACCGCCCTGGCCGCCGCGGCGACCTCGCTGCTCTGGTTCTCCCGGCTGCCCTGACGGCCCATTCACCGACGTTGGAGGAATGATGCCCGACCAGTCGCACACCGGCCCTCCCGGCTCACCGGGCCCGGCGGTGCCGACCCGCCCGCCGGGTCGCACGGACCCGAGCGGGCCGCGGACACCGGGGGAGGCACCCGTGCCCGACGTTCCGCACATCGGTCTCGGCCACCCGCGCGGCCCCGCCTTTGTGCCCGGGCGGCCCCCGGCGCCCCTCGACCCGTACGCACACACCTCTCCCGTCACTCCCACCCCCCACATCACCCCTCAATCGCCGCCCCCGTCCCCTCCCCGCACCACCAGTACCCGCCGCCCCCTCACCGCCGCGATCCTCGCCGCCGTCCTCGCGGGCGGGTGCGCCGGATACGTGGCCGGAGCCTTCGGGGACAGCGACCCCGCAGCCCCGACCGCCACCGTCGCCTCCGGTGACCTCGAAGCCGTGGCCGCCCGGGTCCTGCCCAGCGTGGTCTCCGTGGTGACCGCGTCCGGGCAGGGGTCGGGGTTCGTGTTCGACGAGCGGGGGCGGATCCTCACCAACGCGCATGTCGTGAGCGGGAGTTCGCGCGTGTCCGTCGAGTTGCAGGACGGGCGCCGGCTCAGCGCCCAGGTGATCGGCGACGACCCCGCGCACGACGTGGCCGTACTGGAGCCGGAGACCGCGCGCGGGCTGCGGGCCGCCGAGCTCGCCACCGCCGGACGCCCGGCCGTCGGGGACACGGTCCTCGCCATCGGCTCCCCGCTCGGCCTCAGCGGCACCGTCACCTCAGGCATCGTCAGCGCCCTCGACCGACCCGTCACACTGGGCGAAGGCACGGGCGGCGGACGGCAGCAGCGTGCGCTGCAGACCGACGCCTCGATCAACCCCGGCAACTCCGGCGGGCCGCTGGTCGACGCCGACGGACGGGTCATCGGCATCAATACGGCCATCGCGACGTTGGACCGGCAAAGGGGCGGCTCCATAGGCATCGGCTTCGCGATCCCCGTGGCCGACGCCGCGGACGCCGCGGAGACCATCATCGACGGTGGGTAGGTGGTCGTACATGAGACTGCTCGTGGTCGAGGACGAGGAGGACCTGGTCGTCGCCCTCAAGGTCGGGCTGGTCAGGGCGGGCTACGCGGTCGACGTCGCCCCGGACGTGGACACCGCGACCGAGAAGCTCGCCGTCAACGACTACGACCTCGTCCTGCTGGACCTGAACCTGCCCGACGGCGACGGCTTCGCGGTGTGCCGCGCCATCCGCACCACCCCCGGAGGCCCCCGCATCCTGATGCTGACCGCCCGCGACCGGCTCGCCGACCGGGTACGCGGCCTCGACGAGGGCGCCGACGACTACCTGGTCAAGCCCTTCGCCCTGCCCGAACTCCTCGCCCGCATCAGGGCGTTGCTCCGCCGCGAGGACGGCGGCACCTCGGTCGTCGAGGTCGGCGAACTGCGCCTGGACACGGCCCGCTTCGAGGCGTTCCGCGGCGCGCGCCAACTCCAGCTCACGCCCAAGGAGTTCGGCGTCCTGCACTATCTGATGACCCGCCCCGGACGCGTCGTACCCACTGAGGAACTGCTGGAGCACGTCTGGGACGAGCACGCGGACCCGTTCACCAACACCGTGCGGGTCACGGTCGGCTCGCTGCGCCGGAAGATCACCGGTGACGAGGATCCGCTCATCGAGACGGTGATACGGCAGGGCTACCGGCTGAAGGAGACGTCATGAAGTCCGTCCTACGGCGTCTGCGGCTTCCGGCGTTCACCCACACCATCCGCTTCCGCCTCACCGTCCTCTACTCCGGCCTCCTCTTCGTCCTCACCGCGCTTGTCCTGCTCGGCACCTATCTCGCCGTCGAGCGCAGCGGCGAGGCCAAACCCGTCACCAAGCAGTTCTCGGTCACGAAGATCGTGAACGGCGAGGAGGTCGGGGAGTTCGACGCCGTCAAGGTCGAGCAGGTCGA
The DNA here is from genome assembly GCF_036014015.1 of Streptomyces sp. NBC_00457. Taxonomy (NCBI): domain Bacteria; kingdom Bacillati; phylum Actinomycetota; class Actinomycetes; order Kitasatosporales; family Streptomycetaceae; genus Streptomyces; species Streptomyces sp. NBC_00457. The sequence goes on from NZ_CP107905.1 coordinate 8,682,840, forward strand.
GGCGGCCGTCAACTACGAGACGCTCGCCAACCTCCGCCGCTTCTCCCTCGCCCTGCTCGGCGGCCTCGCCGTCGCCAGCCTCGCCATCGGCTGGATCCTCTCCGGCCGCGCGCTGCGCCCCGTACGCGCCATCTCCCGTACGGCCGCCGACATCCAGGCCACCGACCTCTCCCAACGCATCCGGCTGGGCGGCCCCAAGGACGAGCTGCGGGACCTCGCCGACACCGTCGACTCCATGCTCGACCGGCTCGACGAGGCGTTCCGCGCCCAGCGCCAGCTGATCGACGACGCCTCCCACGAACTGCGCAGCCCGCTCGCCATCATCCGCGCGAATGTGGACGCCGTCCTCACGGCCGAGGAGTCCGACGAGGAGGAGCGGCGCATCGCCGCCCGCAGCGTCGACCGCGCCACCACCCGGATGACCCGCCTCGTCGAGGACCTCCTCGCCACCGCCCGCCGCAGCGCGCCCGCCCTCGCCGACGCCGACGTCGACCTGGCCACCGCGGCATCCGAGGCCTGCGAGGACTTCACCCCCCTCGCCGCCGAACGCGGCCTCACCCTCCACCGCCGCCTCGCCACCGGCCTCACCGTCATCGGCGACCACGACGCCCTCCGCCGCGCCGTCGGCAACCTGCTCTCCAACGCCGTACGACTCTCCCCACCCGGCACCTTCATCACCGTCGCCGCGGGCCGCACCGAGGGCTGGCTCTGGGTCGCCGTGCGAGACGAGGGCCCCGGCATCATCGACGACGACCAGTCCCGCGTCTTCGACCGCTTCTGGCGAGCGAAGGGCAACGGCGGCAACCGCGACCGACACGCAGGCCTGGGCCTCGCGATAGTCCGCCAGATAGTGGAGTCACACGGCGGCCAGATCCGGTTGTTCTCGCAGGTGGGGGAGGGTTCTACGTTCGTACTGTGGTTCCCGGCACCGGGCGAGGGGAACAGGGTTGGTGGACCACCCGACGGGAGTGTGGCGCCCCTTTAGGGGCGCGGGGAACTGCGCGACCAGCCCCCACAGACCGGCAGACGACTACGCAGCCTTGGCCTTCGTGGCGTACATATCCACGTACTCCTGCCCAGACAACCGCATGACCTCAGCCATCACAGAGTCGGTCACAGCCCGCAGCACATACCGATCCCGGTCCATCCCCTCGTACCGCGAAAACTCCATCGCCTCACCAAAACGAACGGTGACCCGACCCGGCCGAGGAATCCCCGCACCCCCCGGCTGCAATTTATCCGTGCCGATCATCGCGAACGGCACAACCGGCGCCCCGGTCATCAGAGTCAGCCGGGCGATCCCCGTACGCCCCCGGTACAGCCGCCCGTCGGGCGAACGCGTGCCCTCCGGGTAGATGCCGAAGACCTTGCCCTCCTCCAGGATCCGGCGCCCGGTCATCAGCGCGGCCACACCCCCGCTCGCACCGTCCCGGTCCACCGGGATCATGCCGACGCCGGTGAAGAACCAGGCCATCACCCGGCCCTTGAAGCCCTTGCCGGTGACGTACTCGTCCTTGCCGATGAAGAGGACCTGCCGGTCGCAGACCAGCGGCAGCACGATCGAGTCGATGAACGTGAGGTGGTTGCCGGCCAGGATGACCGGACCGTCGCCGGGGATGTGCTCCGCGCCCTCCACCCGTGGGCGGAACATCAAGCGCATGATCGGTCCGAGCACTGCCTTGATGAGCGCGAAGCGGGACAACGGGCCCTCCGGTGTCAAGGGATTCGGTATAAGTCTGTGCAGGTGAGGACGATACTCGCGGCCCCGGGGGTAGCGCACATCGGGAAGGACGGGTTCACCGAGGTCTTACGCACTGTTGACCCAGGTTTACCTGCGGTGGCGTCCCGACGCGCGCCGGTAATCCGACCGGAACGATGTGACGGAGGTCGCGCCCGCCGGGGCCACGGCGCCTCAACCATGTCAACCATCGCCTACCCGGAACCATGTACTCGATGCCGACGAACCGTCAGAAGCCCGAGCCCACGCGACATCAGGCGTCACCCCCGTGTTCCGCCCCCGGTCTCCCGCTCGTCATGCGCACGCCCCTACGATCGGCCCGCATCAACGGGCAGAACGAGGGAGGGCGCTCATGGGGACGCAGGAGTCGGACGAGCAGGCGCGCGGGACCGGACGACGGGCCGTGCTCGGCGCGGCGGTGCTGGGCGCGGGCGGAGCGGTGCTCGGGCTGCCCGGTACGGCGAGAGCCGACGCACGTCACGGGGGTGGCGGTGTGAGGAGCCTGCCCGTACCGACGATCATCGGCCACCGGGGTGCCAGCGGCTACCGGCCGGAGCACACCTTCGGCGCGTACGAGCTGGCCCTCGACATGGGTGCCCATGTCGTCGAGGCCGGCGACCTGGTGCCCACCAAGGACGGCCACATCGTCTGCCGCCACGAGCCCGAGATCGGCGGCACGACCGACGTCGCCGACCACCCCGAGTTCGCGAGCCGCAAGACCACCAAGGTCCTGGACGGCGTCTCCACCACCGGCTGGTTCACCGAGGACTTCACGCTCGCCGAGCTGAAGACCCTGCGCGCGATCGAGCGCATCCCGGCCAACCGCCCCCACAACACCCTCTACAACGGCCGCTGGGAGATCCCCACCTTCGAAGAGGTCCTCCGGTGGCAGGACGAGCAGACCCGCAAGCGCGGCAAGCAGGTCTGGATCTACCCCGAGACCAAGCACCCCACCTACTTCCGCAAGCTGGGCCTCGGCCTGGAGGAGCGGGTCGCCAAGCTGCTGCGCAAGTACGGCAAGGACCGGAAGAATTCGCCGGTCATCCTGCAGTCCTTCGAGCCGACCAGTATCCAGCGCCTGAACAAGCTCGTCGGCAACCCCCTCGCCGTGCTGCTGTCCGGCCCCACCACCCGCCCCTGGGACTTCGTCGAGGCCGGTGACCCGCGCACGGTCGCCGACCTGGTCAAGCCCGAGGGCCTGAAGTGGATCGCCTCGTACGCCAACGGCATCGGCCCCACCCTCGACCTGATCATCCCGAGGGACGCGAACGGCAACCTCACCAAGCCGACCACGCTGGTCAAGGACGCCCACGCGGCGGGCCTGATCCTGCACCCGTGGACGCTGCGCAACGAGAACCCCTTCCTGCCGGCGAACTTCCGCAAGGGCACCGACGCCGACGCGTACGGCGATGTCTTCGGCGCCTACAAGGCGTACTTCGCCACCGGCATCGACGGCGTCTTCACCGACCAGCCGGACACCGGTCTGCTGGCCCGCGAGGACTTCGTCAACGGCTGAGCCCTCCACCCCGGTTGGGGTGACATCCGGCCGTCCGGGCAACCCGCAGCCCGGGCGGCCGCGTCGTGTCGCATATGACGTACGACCTGGTTACCGCACTGCGCCCGCTGCTCACCGCCGAGGCCTCGGCGGAGGCACATGCCTCCGGAACCGAGCCCGGTGACCTGGAGCAGGCGGTCTGGCTCCGCCTCCTGGAGCACCTGGACACGGTGGGCCCGCCGAGCGACCCCCAGCGCTGGCTCCGCGAGGCCGTCCGCTCCGAGGTCCGCCGCACCCGCCGTACGACCCGACACGAACGGCCGTACGACACCGAACCCGCCGACATCAGCGATCACGGCCCGGAACACCTCGCCCTCACCGCAGCCCGCCACCGCGCCCTGCGCGACGCCGTGCGCCGCCTCCCCGGCCGCTGCCCCAGCCTCCTCGAAGCTCTCCTCTCGCCGAAGGACCTCACATACCGGGAGATCGCGGGGGAGTTGGGTATCTCACAGGGCAGTCTCGGTCCGGAACGTTCCAGATGTCTGGGATGTCTGCGTCGATTGCTGACGCCGGAGGTTGCGGCCCGCGAAGCGCGGGGATAGGAACGAGGAACAACAGGCGACAGGTGAGCGGGAGGCGTGCACACATGGGCATGAGCGTGACCATCTCCGTGGCGGCCGAGCAGGATGCCGAGCAGATCTTCCGGCTGCAGTACCTCTGCTTCCAGAGCGAGGCGGCGCTGTACGGCAACTACCGCATCGACCCGCTCGTCCAGCCCCTGGACTCGGTCCGTGAGGAGGTCGCCAAGGACTGCGTCTTCGTCGCCCGCCTCGGCGACGAGGTGGTCGGCTCGGTCCGCGGCGCCCTCACCGACGACGGCGCCGCCGCCATCGGCAAGCTCTGCGTCCACCCCCGCCTCCAGGGCCACGGCATCGGCGCGCGACTCCTGCGCGCAGCCGAATCCGCCCTCGCCGAACAGCACGGCGCCAAGCGCTTCCGCCTCCACACCGGCCACCGCAGCGAGGGCAACCTGCGCCTCTACCGCAAGGTGGGCTACCAGACGGTGGGCACGTCGAAGGGCGAGGACGGCGTACCGATGATCGTCCTGGAGAAGGCAGCGGGTTCATATGCGGCAACTGCTTAACGAGGGCCGACACTGACGTCCCCAGGGGCGCGGGGCTGTATCGATATGCGGCTCCGCCGCGCGGGCGCGACCAGCCACGTACGACGGAAAGCCGCCGCCGAAGCTCAGCCAGGCTGCTCGCTCCGCGCCCTCCACAACCAGTACATCGCAGACACGGGCAACAGCACAGGGATGAACAAATACCCCATGCCATAGTCCGACCACACGGTCGCATCAGGAAACGCCGACGGATCCACCAACGTCCACGTACCGACCGTCAACACACCCAAAAGCTCCGCCGCGCAGCACACCAACGCCACCTTGCGGGCCGTTTCCCCACCCCGCACCAACGAGTACGTGATGAAGCCGTACACCAGCCCCGCGACCGCCGACAGCGAGTACGCCAGCGGCGCATGGTCGAACTCCGTCGCGATCTGGACGACAGAGCGCGACACCGCACCGACGACCATCACGCCGTACAGCCAGACCAGCAGCATCCCCGGCCCACTGATGAGCCGGCTCCGCTTCTTCTCCGTGGCGGTCACCTCAGCCTCCCCAGATGTCATAAAGCCGCACCTCAAGAACCGCCATCACCACAGCACCGGCCGCCACCGTCACGGACCCCCACCGCGTCCGCTCGGCCAGCGACATGAACCCGGCCGCCGGAATACACGCGAACGCACCCACCAGATACGCGACGAAAATCGTCGTACCCTGCTCCGGTTCCTCGCCCTGCGCCAACCGCACGATCCCGATCACCAGCTGCGCCAGGGCCAGTACCGTCACCACGGCCATGCCGATGAAGTGCCAGTCCTTGGTCGGCTGATCTCGGTACGCCGCCCACCCGCACCACGCGGCGAGCAACAGCGCGGCGACCCCGGTCACCAGCGTCAGGGCATCAAACATGCGGCGAGCCTATTACGGCCCAAAAGGCCTGCTGCGGCGGCCCCCGGGGCGCACCGTAGGGTCGAGGGCATGAAGATCCGTGCACAAGCCCTCCTGTTCGACAACGACGGCACCCTCGTCTCCTCCCTCGCCTCCGTGGACCGCTGCTGGGCGCGCTGGGCCGGGGAGTACGGCATCACGGAGGAGTTCGGCAGGGTCGAGCTGCACGGACGCCCGGCCGTCGAGATAGTCGCGGAGCTGCTGCCCGCGCAGATGGTGCCGGAGGCCCTCGCGCGGATCGAGACGCTGGAGGTGGAGGACGTACCGAACGGCGGCGTGCACCTGCTGCCCGGCACGATGGACTTCCTCGACTCGCTGCCCGCCGACCGCTGGGCGGTCGTCACCTCCGCTACCCGGCGGCTCGCCGAGGCCCGGCTCGACGCCGTCGGCATCCTCCCCAAGACCATGGTCACCGCCGACGACATCACACGCGGCAAGCCCGACCCCGAGCCCTACCTCCTCGCCGCCCGCGAACTGGGCGTCGACCCGGCCCACTGCGTCGTCTTCGAGGACGCCCCGGCCGGGCTCCAGTCGGGCCGCGCCGCCGGGATGACCACCGTGGCGTTGGCCACAACCCACCAGGCCCACGAGCTGGACGCCGATCTGGTGGTCGCCGACCTGTCGGCCCTGTCCGCGCTGGTCACCGACGGGGGAATGGAGATCTCCGTCCGCCGCTGACACCTGTCCACCGCTGTTCAGCATGCGGACAGCGGTGCTCGGTAAGGACCGTAGGTCTGGTTTACTGATCGCATGACCACGACGAGCTGCCGCACCCTTGCGACCGAGGCGACCATGACGCCCGGTGCTCGTTGTCTGTGTCGAATGTGCGCCTTCTAGAGGGCCCCTGAACCACCCTGAGTCTCGCGCCCCGAAGCGAGCCGCCGTGGCATGTCCGTACGCCGTTCGCCGTACGTGACCCCCTTGCCCGCGCACATCTTCTCTCCCGTACCAGGGCACACCCACGCCCGCGTACTCGACAGTGACGGAAACCCCAGTGATCACCACATCCGGCCTGACAAAGGTCTACCGCGGCCGCGGACGTGAGGTGACCGCCCTCGACGGCGTCGACCTGCATGTCCGCGAAGGCGAGGTGTACGGCGTCATCGGCCAGTCCGGCGCCGGCAAGTCCTCGCTGATCCGCTGCGTCAACCTCCTGGAGCGCCCCACCGCCGGCACGGTCACCGTCGCCGGCCAGGACCTCACCGCGCTCGCCGGGCGCGGACCGCGTGCCGGCAAGGAGCTGCGGCAGGCGCGCAGCCGTATCGGCATGGTGTTCCAGCACTTCAACCTGCTGTCCTCCCGGACGGTCCAGGACAACGTCGAGCTGCCGCTCGAAATCCTCGGCACGTCCGGCAAGGAGCGCTCTCGTAAGGCACTTGAGCTGCTGGACCTGGTCGGGCTGGCGGACAAGGCGAAGGCCTACCCCTCCCAGCTCTCCGGCGGGCAGAAACAGCGCGTCGGTATCGCCCGCGCCCTGGCCGGCGACCCCAAGGTGCTGCTCTCCGACGAGGCCACCAGCGCCCTCGACCCGGAGACCACCCGCTCGATCCTCCAGCTGCTGCGCGACCTGAACCGCCAGCTGGGCCTGACCGTCCTGCTCATCACCCACGAGATGGACGTCGTGAAGTCGATCTGCGACTCGGCCGCGCTCATGGAGAAGGGCCGCATCGTCGAGTCCGGCACGGTCAGCGAGCTGCTCGCGACCCCCGGCTCCCAACTGGCCGCCGCCCTCTTCCCGGTGGGCGGCGAGGCCTCCGCCGACGACCGCACCGTCGTCGACGTCACCTTCCAGGGCGAGGCCGCCACCCAGCCGGTCATCTCCCAGCTCTCGCGCACCTACAACATCGACATCTCGATCCTCGGCGCCGCCATCGACACCGTCGGCGGCCTCCAGGTCGGCCGGATGCGCATCGAACTGCCCGGCCGCTACGAGGACAACGTCGTGCCGATCGGCTTCCTGCGTGAACAGGGCCTGCAGATCGACGTGTTGGGCCAGGAGCCCGTACTGCTCACGGAAGGTGCGAAGTAATGACCTGGGCTGATTTTTCGGCGAAGCAGCCCCTGCTGGAGCAGGCCTGTTGGGACACCCTCTACATGGTCGGCTGGTCCACGCTCATCGCGATCGTCGGCGGCCTTCCGCTCGGCGTCCTGCTCGTCCTCACCGACCGGGGCGGACTGCTCCAGAACGTCGTCGCCAACAAGGTGATCGGGCAGATCGTGAACGTCGCCCGCTCGATGCCGTTCATCATCCTCATGGTGGCGCTGATGGGCTTCACGCGCTCGATCACCGGCACGACCATCGGCCGCGAGGCCGCCATCGTGCCGCTCGCCATCGGCGCGATTCCGTTCTTCGCGCGCCTCGTTGAGACAGCTGTCCGCGAAGTGGACGGCGGGCTCGTCGAGGCCGTGCAGTCGATGGGCGGCAACACCTGGACGATCGTCCGCAAGGTCCTCGTACCCGAGTCGCTGCCCTCGCTGATCGCCTCCACCACGACCACGATCGTCGCCCTCATCGGCTACTCCGCGATGGCCGGCACGGTCGGCGCGGGCGGCCTCGGCGACATCGCCATCCGCTACGGCTACCAGCGCTTCGAGACCGAGCTGATGTGGCTCACCGTCGCGATCCTGGCCGTGGTCATCTCCCTCATCCAGTTCGCCGGCGACTACGCGGCCCGCTCCCTGCACCGCCGCGGGGGCACCTCGGGCCCCGCGCCCAAGCTTCGGTTGCTGAAGGCGTCCACAGCCACCAGCAAGACCGTCTGAGTTCTCCCCGTCCACCCATCACGGGGTTGCACCACCATCGGAAAGGCACTTTTCGTGCGTAACACCGCCAAGATCACCACCGCCGTCCTCGCCGCCGGAGCCCTCACCCTCGGGCTCACAGCTTGCGGCTCGGACAACGACACCGCCGGCGCCGACGCGCCGCTGACGGTCGCCGCCACGCCCACCCCGCAGGGCGAGATCCTCACTTACGTCAAGGACAACCTGGCGAAGAAGGCCGGTCTCGAGCTCGAGGTCAGGGAGTTCACCGACTACGTGACTCCGGACACGGCCGTCCAGCAGGGCGAGGTCGACGCCAACTACTTCCAGCACCAGCCGTACCTGGACGACTTCAACAAGGAGAACGGCACCGACATCGTGGCCGTGCCCGACGCCACGGTGCACCTGGAGCCGCTCGGCGTGTACTCCCAGGGCGTCAAGAAGCTCACGGACCTGGCGAAGGGCGCCACGATCGCCCTGCCGAACGACACCACCAACGAGGCCCGCGCGCTGAAGCTGCTGGAGACCAACGGCGTCATCAAGCTGAAGGCGGGCGTCGGCTACGAGGCGACGCCCAAGGACATCGCCTCGAACCCCAAGAACCTCCAGTTCAAGGAGCTCGAAGCGGCCCAACTGCCGCGCTCCCTAGGCGATGTCGACGCCGCCGTGATCAACGGCAACTACGCCCTGGAGGCCGACCTCAGCCCGGCCGAGGACGCCCTCGTCGCCGAGTCGCCCAAGGACAACCCGTACGGCAACTTCCTCGCCGTGAAGAAGGGCGACGAGGACGACCCGCGCGTGCGGAAGCTGGCCGAACTGCTCACCTCGCCCGAGGTGAAGAAGTTCATCCAGGACAAGTACGACGGCGCGGTCGTGGCCGCCTTCTGACGGCGCGTATACGGCGTTTCGCCACGCACGGGGTCCGCACGCTCACTTGGTGTGGACCCCGTGGTGCGGTTCAGTGCTTTCATGCTGCATGCTGGGCAGTTCAGCAGGCCCCGCAGGTTTTCCGAAGGTTACGGAGTGGCGCATGACGAGCACCTTCCCCGACATCTCCATCAGCACGGAGCGGTTGGTGCTGCGCCCCTTCGAGGCGCCGGACATCGACTCCCTGGCCGAGATGATGAACGACGAGATGGTCACCGCCTGGACCTCGGCCCCGCACCCCTACACCCGGGCCCACGCACGTGCCTGGGTCACCGAACAGGCCCCCGCCGAGCGCACCGACGGCCGCGGGATCGTCTTCGCGGTCACCGAGTTCCTCACCCAGCGTCTCGTCGGCATCGTGCACCTGCAGAACACCGACTGGCGGGTGCGGGCCAGTGAGATCGCGTACGTCATCGCCCCCTGGGCCCGCGGTGAGGGCTATGCCTCCGAGGCGGCCCTCGCCACCGCCCAGTGGCTGTTCCACGACCAGAAGTTCGAGCGGCTGGAGCTGCGCACCGCCGCCGACAACACCGCCTCCCAGCAGGTCGCCCAGAAGATCGGGTGCATCAGCGAGGGCGTCCTGCGCAACGCCTGGATAGCCCGCAGCAGAACCGAGAGCGGCGACTGGGCCGACGTACGCACCGATGTGATCGTGTGGAGCCTTCTGCCGGAGGACCTCGCGGGCGTCGGCGACGGCGGGTTCACCGAGCTCGCCGACTGGAACTGAGCCCGCGGCCGGCCACCACCCTCGCGGGTCTCCCGACGCCACCAGGTACTCTCACGGAGCCCGGGTACGGGCCACCCCCTGACGACCTGTGCAAACCCTCTGGAGACTGACGACGATGGCCGACCGGGTCACGGTGATCGGCTGGGACGGTTCGCCCCTGACCGCCGCGGCACGCGCGGCCCTGGGCGCCGCCACGCTGGTGGCCGGCACCGCCCACCACCTCGCGATCCCCGAAGTGCCGCACACCGCCGAGCGGATCCGCCTCGGCAGCGTCGCCCTCGCCGCCCGCCGCATCGCCCGACACCGCGGCACCGCGGTGGTGCTCGCCGACGGGGACCCCGGCTTCTTCGGTGTCGTACGGACCCTGCGCGCGCCCGAGTTCGGCCTGGAGGTCGAGGTCGTCCCCGCCGTGTCCTCCGTGGCCGCCGCCTTCGCCCGCGCCGGCATGCCCTGGGACGACGCCCACGTGGTCGTCGCCCACCGGCGCACCCTGCGACGCGCGGTGAATGTGTGCCGCGCCCACACCAAGGTCGCCGTCCTCACCTCACCCGGCGCCGGACCCGCCGAACTCGGCCTGCTTCTCGAAGGCGTCCACCGCACCTTCGTCATCTGCGAGGAACTGGGCACCGACCGCGAGCAGGTCACGATCCTCACCTCCGACAAGGCCGCCGACCACACCTGGCGAGACCCCAATGTGGTCATCGTCATCGGCGGAACTGCCGGCGGAGCCGAGGGCGGCTGGATCGCCGGACGCGAACCGGCCGCCGGGCCGCGCGGCTGGACCCTGCCCGCCGCGGCATACGGCGGACTCATGGGCGAGGGCGAACTGGAACCGCTCCGCGCGGCCCAACTCGCCCGCCTCGGCCCGCGCGTCGGCGACCTCGTGTGGGACATCGGCTGCGGCAGCGGCGCCTTCGCCGTCGACTCCGCCCGGGCAGGCGCCGCCGTCATCGCCGTGGACAGCGCGCTCGAGGCCTGCGCCCGCACCGAGTCCGCCGCCCGCCACCACGGAGTCCAGCTCCAGGTCGTGCACGGCGGCGCCCCGCACGTCCTGGAGAACCTGCCCGAGCCCGACGTCGTCCGGGTCGGCGGCGGGGGAGCGGCCGTGGTCTCCGCGGTCGCCGACCGCCGCCCGCAGCGCATCGTCACCCACGCGGCCACCCGTGACGCCGCCGAACTCGTCGGCCGCGACCTGACCGAACACGGCTACCGGGTCGAGTGCGCCCTGCTGCAGTCCGTCGAACTCGACACGCGGGCCTGGACGGAGCGGGAACGGAGTGTCGCGTTCCTGCTCAGCGGGGTCCTGCCGGAGCGCGCGGGCTGATCCCGATCTCGTCCCCGTGATCCTGTTGTCGTACCGCGCGCGGTAGGCTGGCCGATCGTTGTACCGCACGCGGTCGCCCGGCGCTTCGTCGGTCAATGTCCGGAAAGGGCACCCGTTTTGGGGTGGCTGTGGTACGGCAGAACCGGAGGACGCGCAACGTGGCGCAGTCCACAGCGGTCTCGTCGCGATCATGCTGTCGTGACGGGGGAACGGCCGCGACAATGCCAGTTAATGGCTTTGTCGTCATTTGTCGACGGGTCGTTCGTGCCGCTGGGCACGCACGCTCGTTCTTCACTACGGGGGCGGTCGGTGCGCCGTCCCCGGTGAGCAGGTCGTAGAAGCACTAACCGATGGGCGAGGGGTACGCATGACCGACACCGGCCAGGTCCCGGGCGAGGGGCTGCCGGAGAGCGCAGGCATGGTGGAGCAGCCGGGCGCCCCCGCGCACGGTGCGTACACCTACCTCTCCGAGACCACCGCCGAGGACGAAGACCTGTTGCTGCTGCCGGGCGCCCAGGGCGCGTGGGGCAACGAGGTACCTCCGCCCGCTCCCGAGCCGGTCGTCGAGGCCGTCCATGAGCCGGGCCCGCACGAGACCGCCGGCCGCGACAGCGGCAACGTGGACCTCAGCGGCGTCCGCCTGCCCACGCAGACGCCGCCGTCCGCTCCGGCGACGACTCACCGCCGCCCGCTGCACCTCGGCCCGCCGACCCCCGACCAGTCCGCCAGCCCGGTCCGCTCCCTCGCCGACCGCGGCCCCGCCGGCACCCCCGCCGGCCGGCCGGGCCCGTACCCGACCGGCCCCGAGTACCTCGACGTCCCGCAACCGCGCGAGTCCGCCCCGCAGGGCGCGTCCCCCTGGGGAGCCCCCGCACCGGGCACGGTCCAGGCCCCGGTGCACACCGAGGCATCCCCTGCGGAAACGGTTGTCCCGACAGCCGAGCCGATGGATGTGGCTCACGCCGCCGTGGCAGCTGCGCGGACGGCGGAGGCGGAGCAGGGTGTGTACGGCGTGGTGGGCGGCGAGGCTGCGCCCATCGCGGACGGCCTGGAAGCCGCCGAGGCGTCGTACGGCGGAGAGGCTGTGCCGGGTTCCGGTGGGGGGTACGGGGCGGACGGTGGTCCGATTCCGACAGCGCCGGCGGTCCCGGCGGGCGGGGTTGGGCCAGAGGCCGGGCAGGTGTCCGCGGAGGCTGCCGGCTCGATCGGCGAGGTGCCTGGGGCGGCTCCGGCTCCCGAGGGCGACGCTGGCGGCCCGCAGGGCGGGGTGGCGCAGGATGGTGCGCCCGCAGCGGAGGGCGGTCAGGCCGCCGGAGCCGAGTCCGGAGCTGATGCGGGGCCAGTGACCGAAGGGCTTCCGCTTTCGGATGCCGGGCAGGTGCCGGAAGACCCCGCGGTCCCGGATGCGGGGCAGGTGACCGACGGCCTTCCGGTTCCGGATGCCGGGCAGGTGCCGGAAGGCTTTGCGGTCCCGGATGCGGGGCAGGTGACCGAAGGCCTGCCGGTCCCGGATGCCGGGCAGGTGCCGGAAGGCTCTGCGGTGTTGGATGCGGGGCAGTTGCCTGAGACCGCTGCCGTCCCGGATGCGGGGCAGTTGCCTGAGACCGCTGCCGTCCCGGATGCGGGGCAAGTGCCTGAGAACGCTGCGGTCCCGGATGCGGGGCAGGTGCTGCCTGAAGGTCCTGCGGTGTTGGATGCGGGGCAGGTGACCGAAGGCCTTCCGGTTCCGGATGCCGGGCAAGTGCCGGAAGGCCCCGCGGTCCCGGATGCCGGGCAGGTGCCGGAAGGGCCTGCGGTGTTGGATGCGGGGCAGTTGCCTGAGACCGCTGCGGTCCCCGATGCCGGCCAGATGCTTGAGACCGCCGCGGTCCCCGATGCCGGCCAGTTGCCCGATGGCTCTGTCATCCCGGACGCCGGACAGGTGGCCGAGGCTCCGTCCGCTCCGGAAGCGGAATCGTTGCCCGGCATGAGCGTTGCCCCGGATGCCGCTCAGGCTCCGACGACGGTGACCGCCCCGGACGCCGGGCTCCCCGAGGCCGGGCACCTCGCAGAAGTCGTCGCCCCCCAGGACGCCGGTCAGAACCCCGTTGCCGCAGGCTCGCTGGACGCCCCCGAGGTTGTACCCACCGCGGAAACACCCGCACCGGAGCCCGCGCACGCTCCCGACTCGGCCGCACCGGAGCCGGCACACGCCTCCGACCCGGCCGCCGCCACGACCACTCCCGCCCCCGACCCGGCCGCCCCGGAGCCCGCACAGGCCTCCGATCCGACCGCTCCCACGACCACTCCCGCCCCCGACCCGGCCGCCGCCACAACCACGCACGCCCCCAACCCGGCCGTACCCGAATCCGTGTCGGATCCTGACCCGGCCCTGTCCGCTCCCGCGCCGCACACCCCCGAATCCGCCATGCCCTTCCCGGCGGCCCCGGAGGCGGCACAGCCCCTCCCGCCCGCCGACGTGGAGATCCCCGCGCAGGATCCGCACGAGCAGCCGGTCGCTGACACACATCACACGCAGGGCCCGCAGCACGCGGCACCGCACATGCCCCTCGTCGCCACGCAGCCGGAGACGCCGGAGGCCCAGGGCACGCCGATGGATGACGCGGAGGTGTCTCAGCCGCTCGGCGCCGAGGACGTGACCCCGGCTGAACTCGTCGACGAACAGGCGCAGTTCGAGGAAGCCGGCGCCCCCTACCAGGACGGCGATGTCACGGGCACCTTCCCGGCCGCCGGTGTGCCGGAGGAGCCGATGGGCCAGTTCGTCCCGGTGGAGGGGTCCGTGCCGACGACCCCGCACCTCGCGCCGACGCCCCCGGAGGCCCTCCACTTCCCGGCGGACGACCACCACCAGGAACCCCCGGTCGTCGTCCCCGCCCCGCGGGACGGCGACGCCGAGCCCATGGCTGCGGAGCCAGACCTCGAACTCGTACAGCATGCGGAGGACCTGGACACCCGGGCCGCCGACCTTGAAGAAAGCACGGCCGTAGTGGCAGAAACCCCCGAGTCCACCGGCCCGGCCGCGCCCGCCTATGAAGACGCCGAGCGCGAGGCCGTCCTCAAGGTCATGCGGGAACGCCGCGACATCCGCAACGGCTTCCGCAGTGACCCCATCCCGCACGAGGTGCTGCTCCGTGTCCTGGAGGCGGCGCACACCGCCCCGTCCGTGGGCCACTCGCAGCCCTGGGACTTCGTGGTCATCCGCTCCGCCGACACCCGGCGCACGATGCACGAACTGGCCATGCGCCAGCGCGACGCGTACGCGAAGTCGCTGCCCAAGGGCCGGGCGAAGCAGTTCAAGGAACTGAAGATCGAGGCCATCCTCGACACCCCGGTGAACATCGTCGTCACCGCCGACCCGACCCGCGGCGGCCGGCACACCCTCGGCCGCCACACGCAGCCGCAGATGGCGCCGTACTCCTCCGCGCTCGCGGTCGAGAACCTCTGGCTCGCCGCCCGCGCCGAAGGCCTCGGCGTCGGCTGGGTCAGCTTCTTCGACGAGCGTGAGATGGTCCGCACCCTCGGCCTGCCCGAGCACCTCGAAGTCGTCGCCTACCTCTGCGTGGGCTACGTCGACGAGTTCCCCGAGGAGCCCGAGCTGCTGCAGGCGGGCTGGTCCAAGCGCCGCCCGCTGTCCTGGGTCGTGCACGAGGAGACGTACGGCCGCCGCGCCCTGCCCGGCGAGGACCCGCACGACCTCCTCGCCGAGACCGTCGCCCAGATCCGCCCGCTCGACGCCAAGGCGCTCGGCGAGGCCTGGGAGCGGCAGAAGCGGATGACGAAGCCGCCCGGTTCGCTCGGCATGCTGGAGATCATCTCCGCGCAGCTCTCCGGCCTGTCCCGCCAGTGCCCGCCGCCGATCCCGGAACCCGCCGCGGTGGCGATCTTCGCCGGCGACCACGGTGTGCACGCGCAAGGAGTCACCCCCTGGCCCCAGGAGGTGACGGCCCAGATGGTCGCCAACTTCCTCGGCGGCGGCGCGGTCTGCAACGCCTTCGCCGGCCAGGTGGGCGCCGAGGTCTGCGTCGTGGACGTGGGCGTGGCAGCCGACCTCCCCGCCACGCCGGGCCTGCTGCCCCGCAAGGTCCGCGCCGGTACGTCCGACATGACCACCGGCCCCGCGATGACCCGCGAGGAGGCCAAGCAGGCCATCGAGGTCGGCATCGAGACGGCCCGCGACCTGGTGGCGGCCGGCAACAAGGCGCTCCTCACGGGCGAGATGGGCATCGCGAACACGACGGCATCGGCAGCCCTGATCTCGGTGTTCACGGACACGGACCCCGCCGAGGTCACGGGTCGCGGCACCGGCATCAACGACGAAACCCTGGCCCGCAAGACCGAGGTCGTCCGCCGCGCCATCGACGTCCACCAGCCGGACCCGGCCGACCCCATCGGCGTACTCGCCGCGATCGGCGGCTTCGAGCACGCGGCGATCGTGGGCCTCCTGCTGGGCGGCGCGTCCCTCCGCACGCCGGTCATCCTCGACGGCGTCAGCGCCGGCGCCGCCGCCCTGGTCGCCCGCGCCATCGCCCCCGAGGTCCTGGCCGCCTGCATCGCCGGCCACCGCAGCGCCGAACCCGGCCACGTAGCCGCCTTGAACAAGCTGGGCCTCCGCCCCCTGGTCGACCTCGACCTCCGCCTCGGCGAGGGCACAGGCGCACTCCTCGCCCTGCCGCTGGTCCAGAGCACGGCGAGAGCGATGCACGAGGTGGCGACGTTCGACTCGGCGGGGGTAACTGAGAAGTAGGTCGGGCGGGGGCTCGGGGAACTGCAACCCCGGGTCCCCTGTCATGCCGCCGCGGTTGTGGGCAGGCGTTCCGCACGGCGGAACGGGTGGGCACAACCGCCCACGGACCCGCACTGGGCGATGGTGCCCAGCCAGTGGACCACCGGACCCATCACAACCGCCGCACCGTAAAATCCGCACGTCAGGGCATTCGTACCGCCGCCGTAAAGAGGAGCCGCACCCTCATGGCCGAACACCCCGCCTACCCCGTAGGCCTCCGCCTCACCGGCCGCCGGGTCGTCGTCCTCGGCGGCGGCCAGGTCGCCCAGCGCCGCCTCCCGGCACTCATCGCGGCGGGCGCCGACATCGTGCTCGTATCACCCGAGGCGACCCCGTCAGTGGAAGCCATGGCAGACGCGGGCGAGATCACCTGGCACAAGCGCCCGTACGCCGAAGGCGACCTCGCCGACGCGTGGTACGCCCTCATCGCCACCAGCGACCACGAGGCGAACCACCTCGCCTCGTCCGAAGCGGAGCGCCACCGTGTCTGGTGCGTACGCTCGGACGACGCCGACGCGGCCACCGCCTGGACCCCCGCCACCGGCCACAGCGAAGGCGTCACGGTCGCCGTCCTCACGACCGAGGCACGCGGCCGCGACCCCCGCCACACCGCCGCCATCCGTGACGCGGTCGTCGAGGGCCTCCGCGACGGCACCCTCGTCGCCCCCCACCACCGCACCCGCACGCCCGGCGTCGCCCTGGTGGGCGGCGGCCCCGGCGACCCGGATCTGATCACGGTCCGCGGACGCCGCCTGCTCGCCGAGGCCGACGTGGTCATCACCGATCACCTGGGCCCGCGCGACCTGCTCGCGGAGCTCCCCCCGAGCGTCGAGGTGATCGACGCGGCGAAGCTGCCGTACGGCCGGTTCATGGCCCAGGAGGCCATCAACAACGCGCTGATCGAGCATGCCAAGGCGGGCAAGTCGGTCGTACGTCTCAAGGGCGGCGACCCCTTCGTCTACGGCCGCGGCATGGAGGAGGTCCAGGCGCTGGCCGAGGCCGGCGTCCCGTGCACGGTCGTGCCCGGCATCTCCAGCTCGATCTCGGTCCCGGGCGCGGCCGGCATCCCGGTCACCCACCGCGGTGTCGCCCACGAGTTCACCGTGGTCAGCGGTCACATCGCCCCCGACGACGAGCGCTCCCTGGTCGACTGGCCGTCCGTCGCCCGGCTCACCGGCACGCTGGTGATCCTCATGGGCGTCGCCACGATCGGGAAGGTCGCCGAGACGCTCATCGCCCACGGCAAGTCCCCGGACACGCCGGTCGCCCTGATCCAGGAGGGCACGACAGCGGGCCAGCGCCGGGTCGACGCGACCCTCGCCACGGCCGGCGAGACGGTGCTCAGCCACGAGGTGAAGCCGCCGGCGGTGATCGTCATCGGCGAGGTCGTGAACGTAGGCCCGCACACGCCCGCGTAACCCGGGGTAACAGAACCCGTCCCGAGCCGTTGGCACCGCACGCACGACAAGGCAGTATCACCCTGTGGCCGATCTCATCACCGTCCAGGACCCCGACGACCCGCGCCTGCACGACTACACGGGCCTGACCGACGTAGAGCTGCGCCGGAAGCGCGAGCCCGCCGAGGGCCTGTTCATCGCCGAGGGCGAGAAGGTCATCCGGCGGGCGAAGGACACGGGCTACGAGATGCGTTCGATGCTGCTGTCCGCCAAGTGGGTCGACGTGATGCGCGACGTCATCGACGAACTCCCCGCACCCGTCTACGCGGTCAGCCCCGAACTCGCCGAGCAGGTCACCGGCTACCACGTGCACCGCGGCGCGCTCGCCTCCATGCAGCGCAAGCCGCTGCCCGTGGCGGCCGAACTCCTGCAGACCGCACGCCGGGTGGTGGTCATGGAGTCCGTCAACGACCACACCAACATCGGCGCGATCTTCCGCTCGGCGGCGGCGCTCGGCATGGACGCGGTCCTGCTGTCGCCCGACTGCGCGGACCCGCTGTACCGCCGCAGCGTGAAGGTCTCGATGGGCGCTGTCTTCTCCGTGCCGTACGCCCGCCTGGACACCTGGCCCAAGGGCCTGGAATCGGTCCGCGAGGCCGGCTTCACCCTCCTCGCCCTCACCCCGGACGAGAAGGCCAAGACCCTCGACGAGGCCGCGCCGCACCGGATGGACCGAGTGGCCCTGATGCTCGGCGCCGAGGGCGACGGCCTGTCCACCCAGGCCCTGGTCGCCGCCGACGAATGGGTCCGCATCCCCATGTCCCACGACGTCGACTCCCTCAACGTGGGAGCGGCGGCGGCGGTCGCCTTCTACGCCGTGGCGACCGGCCGCCCTCAGCCCTAGGCGCTCCGCTGGCTGTGTCTATATGCGGCTCCGCCGCGGGGCCGCGCTGTGCCGTCGGTCGCCTGCGGCACCGTCGTGGCTGGTCGCGCAGTTCCCCGCGCCCCTTCGGGGCGCTGCCGAACCGCAGCGGGCTTCGCCGGGCCCGCTTAGGGCCTGTCCGCGACCTGCCGCCCGTCCAACGACGGGTCATGCGGTGGTACGTCCATCCGCTCCTGCTGTCGTACGACGTCCCCGTCGCCGCCGAGCCCACGCGAGGGCCCCTGACAGCCCTGGGCCGCCGCGATGCCGAGCGCGACCAGCAGGGTCACGACGACGAACACGAACAGCCGCTGTCGCAGCAGCCGCGGATTGGCGGGCCGCATCCCGGTGCCCGTGGTCCGGGGAGCGGGACGACCGTTGCCA
Source organism: Streptomyces sp. NBC_00457 (assembly GCF_036014015.1). NCBI lineage: Bacteria > Bacillati > Actinomycetota > Actinomycetes > Kitasatosporales > Streptomycetaceae > Streptomyces > Streptomyces sp. NBC_00457. The sequence continues at coordinate 8,701,365 of NZ_CP107905.1, forward strand.
CCGCGTGGCGTCGGCCTGCCGCCGTTGCCCGAGCGCGTCGAGTTCCGTGCGGGGGTGGTCCGTGGGGTGCCCTGACGGGGAGTCGACGTGCCGCTGCCGCGTGAGCCATTGGCGCCGCGCGGAGTCCCGGGACCCCGCTGCGGACTTCCGTTCCGCGACGGCGGCGCCGTGTCCCGCCCGGTGGCGGAGCCGCGCGACCCGGCGACGGGTCCCCGAGGCGCGGGCGGTCCGCTCTGCGCGCCCGGCGCCGGTCCCGGCTGCCCCTGCGGGCGCCGCTGGAGACCGCGCTCGGGGTAGGTGTCGGCGAGCCGCCCGGTGGGCCGGTCCGCCTCCCCGGTGCGGGGCGCGGGAGGACGCGCCTCGGCGATCCCCTGCGCCTCGCGGGCCGCGATCTCCTTCAGACGGAGCGACAGCTGGAGGGTGCTGGGGCGCTCCTCGGGATCCTTCGCCAGACAGGCCCGCACGAGCGGGGCCAGCGCGTCGGGAACGCCGCGCAGCTGCGCCTCCTCGTGCACCACCCGGTACAGCATCACTTCAGAACTGCCGTGACCGAAGGGCGAGTCGCCCATCGAGGCGTACGCCAGCGTCGCGCCGAGGGAGAACACGTCCGTGGCCGGTGTCACCGCGGCGCCCCGCACCTGCTCGGGTGCGAGGAAGCCGGGCGAGCCGACGGCCGTGCCGACGTGGGTGAGGGTGGAGGCGCCGGTCGCCCAGGCGATGCCGAAGTCGATGATCCGCGGCCCCTTCGGGGACAGCAGGATGTTGGACGGCTTCAGGTCCCGGTGTACGACCCCGGCCTCGTGCACGGCGACCAGCCCCTCCGACAGGGCGGCTCCGACGGCGGCGACATCGGCGGCGACCAACGGGCCCTCGCCGGCGACCTTGTCGTGCAGGGACGGGCCGGGCACGTACTGCGTGGCGAACCACGGCCGTTCGGCGTCGAGATCCGCCGCGACCAGCCGGGCGGTGCAGCCGCCCCGGATCCGCCGGGCCGCCGACACCTCGCGCGCGAACCGCGACCGGAACTCCTGGTCCTCCGCCAGATCGGGCCGGATGACCTTGAGGGCGACCCGCTGCCCCTTCTTGTCGGAGCCCAGGTAGACCACGCCCATCCCACCCGCGCCGAGCCGTCTGTGAAGCCTGAATGAGCCGACGACGCGCGGGTCCTCGCGCCTCAGGCGCATCATCGCCATGTTCATCCCCGCTGCCCGGTCCCTGTGACGTGGCACAGCTTACGTTTCCACGGCCGCCCGCGCGCAGAGGCCGCGCCCTCTCGGCCCGATGGATTGTCAGTGCCGGGTGGGAGACTTGAAGAGTGGTCAGGGAGCGTGCGAGCAGGCGGACTTCGGGTGCGTGCGGATCCCAACGACCCGTCACAGAAGGGGGATTGAACCCGTGAAGGGTGATCGCGTGGAGATAGTCGTGGACGCCGGGGACACGACGCGCACGTACGAGGTGGTGGCGAGCAGGGCGGGACGCAGGGTGGAGACGGCGGTACGCCGAGGTGTCGTGGAAGTGAGCGAAGTCACCCGAAGCGGGTCCGTGGTGCGCACGGCCCGTTTCATGGCGAACCGGGTCCTGGCGCTGGTCGAGCAGCCGATACCCCGGGAGGACAGCTCGGAAAAGTCAGGACACAGCGGTCACCCCCTCAGGGAAGACCCCGAGACGTAGAACCCCGTCTCCACCCAGGGGAGTACTCCGCGGGGAACCGGTCATCCTCCGGGAGGCCCGGCAATCGGTACGAGGGCATGACGCCCCCGGCTCGCCGCGCCCCTAGATTTGAAGTCAAGCGGCGGGTGCAGCACTCGTCCCCCGAGGTCAGACACCCGCCGCTGCCAACGACAACTGAGTTCGGTCAGGAGAGGGACCATGGCCCAGACGGCACCGCGGACGATGATCCGCACACAGGGACGCAGGGCATACAGCGCCGCGTTCCCCCCGCGCCGCCAGGGCCGCCGCCACCCCTTGGTGGCAACGGCAATGGCCCTTCCCCTGGCGGTCCTGCTCCTGCTCGTCTTCGACGGCTGGGAGACAGTGGCCACACAGGCGTCGTCCGTGGGTGTGGTGCTGGGGCGCTGAGCGGCGACCCCAGGCCCGGAAGAGCGGTCCGGGCGGGGACATCCACCCATGAAACCCCGTGGGGACGGGGGTGCGGCGGACGGCACAAATGCCGGCGCAGCTGGGGAGCTGCGCCGGCATTGCGCCGTTTTGCGCCTAAACCGGCGCCGCTCTCGCGGACCTGGTTGCTCACCGTCGTGGTTCCTCAATTGATGGTTGCGGTGCGAGGGGCGATGCGGCTGACGCCGGTTGCCGCGTGGCCGGGGCGGCGCACACCCGGCAGGCAGCGGGCTGGCTCAGCTCAGCTGCGGGCAGCCGGTCCGTCCGCCCCAGCTGCGGGCATTCGTGCCGCCTAGGGCGGCACGGGTGGGCGCAGGCGGCACCCCGTCAGCGCCGGGCTGCGCGACCCACCCCCGGCCGGCACCGACCCGCGGCACCCCGTCAGCGCCGGGCTGCGCGACCCACCCCCGGCCGGCACCGACCCGCGGCACCCCGTCAGCGCCGGGCCGTGCGACCGACCCCCGCCCCAGCCACCACGCCGAGCACCCCACGGGCACGGTCAACGACCACCCACGTACCGGCCCCCCAACACCCCCGCCGCCCAACCCTCCGTACCCTCGCCCCCAGACCCATCCGCACACCAAGGGGCCCCGTGACCGCCAACCCCCTCCTCCCCGAGCTCACCGCCAAGGCAAGGGCCGCCGCCCACGCCCGCACCCCCGCCTGCCCCTGCGGAGCCCCCGTCACCCTCGCCGACCGCCCCGACGCCACAGTCGTCCGCCACGAGGACACCGTCGCCAAGGCACACGCCCCCGACGCCACCCCCACCGACCTCACCCCCCGCCTCACCGTCGCCACCCACCTCCCGGACGTACTCCTCTCCCCCCTCACACCGACCCCGGTCACGCTCCACGGTCGTATCGTGACCTTCTGGCCGTACGGCACCCCCGTAGACCCGGAAGACCCCGACACCGCCCCCTGGGAAGCCGCCGCCACCCTCCTCGCCCGCCTCCACAGGACCCCCGCGCCCCACGCCCTGCCCCCCATGCGCGGCCCCGCCAAAGCGGCCCACGCCGTCGCCCGCCTCCGCGCCCTCGCCCCGCACCCGGCCGTCGCCCCGGTCCTCCGAGCGTGGACCGCCCTCCCCGCCTGGGCCCGCGCCGAGACCCCCATGCCCGACACCACCACCCTCTGCCACGGCGACTTCCACCTCGGCCAACTCGTCCGCCACCCCGCCCCGAACGGCCCGTGGCGGCTCATCGACGTCGACGACCTCGGCACCGGCACCCCCGCCTGGGACCTCGCCCGCCCCGCGTCCTGGTACGCCTGCGGCCTGCTCACACCCGACGAATGGACTCGCTTCCTGTCCGCCTACCGCGCAGCCGGCGGCCCCGCCGTCCCCGCCGAAGGCGACCCCTGGCCGGCCCTGGACGTCCCCGCCCGCGCCCTCACCGTCCAGACCGCCGCCCGCGCGATCACCAAGGCGGCAGCCGCGGACCGCCCACTGGACGAGATCGAGCAGTCCCTCGTGGACGCCTGCGACCGAATGAGTTCCGCCCCACCGGAGTTGAGCACACACCTGGCGAAGTAGTGTGCAACCGACCGCAGCCGGACAGAGTCTGTCCTGGCGAAACGCGAAGCAGGACCGACCGGCGAGGAGTTGAGCCGACCATGCAGTGTCCGAAGTGCCATGCGCCCATGCACACGTACAACCGCAACGGCGTCCAGATCGAGCAGTGCAGCGGCTGCCGCGGGATCTTTCTCGACTACGGCGAGCTGGAGGCGCTGTCCCGCGTCGAGTCCCAGTGGGCCCAGCCCGCCCCGCCACCCCCGGCCGCCCCGCAGGCGTACCCCGCCCCGCAGGCACCCGCCTGGGGCGCCCCGCACGGCGGCGGCCACCACGGCGGCCACGGCGGTCACTACGGCAACAAGCGGCACAAGAGCTTCGGCCACATGCTGTTCTCCAGCTGACCGGACCACCACGAAGCCCCCGGCCGTACGAGACGGCCGGGGGCTTCGGTGTGTGGACGATACTGGGATTGAACCAGTGACCTCTTCCGTGTCAGGGAAGCGCTCTCCCGCTGAGCTAATCGTCCTCGGGACCGTGACCCGAAGGTCACAAGCTGTGCGTGCGCGATACTGGGATTGAACCAGTGACCTCTTCCGTGTCAGGGAAGCGCTCTCCCGCTGAGCTAATCGCGCGAGACGGATCTTGCCGACGGAGCAGCAGATCCAGTGGACGATACTGGGATTGAACCAGTGACCTCTTCCGTGTCAGGGAAGCGCTCTCCCGCTGAGCTAATCGTCCTTGGAGGTGGAGACGGGATTTGAACCCGTGTAGACGGCTTTGCAGGCCGTTGCCTCGCCTCTCGGCCACTCCACCAGGAGTGTAGGGGATCCGGGTGGACCCCCTGCTTCCTTCGAGCGGACGACGAGGTTCGAACTCGCGACCTCAACCTTGGCAAGGTTGCGCTCTACCAACTGAGCTACGTCCGCTTGTCGTTTCGTACCGCTCCCGCGGCCCGGCGACGAGTTGAACTCTAGCGGATTCTAGGGCCAGTACAAAAACGCGTTTGTGCAGCGTGCTGCGCTGCACCCGGTTGCCGACCCGGCCGGGGCAGCCGAGGCGACATGGCCAGGTCACCTGCGTGACACCCGCCATAGACTCGACTGCGTGTCCGACCTGCCTCCTCTCGCGCGTTTCGGTGACCGCGTCGCCACCGGTCTCCTCGATGTCACCAGCGACCCCGCGGCCCTCGACTCCACCGGTTTCTGGGCCGTTTGCGCTGACTTCGAGGGCCGGCTGACCTGCGCCCGCTTCGCCGACGTACGACAGGAGCCCGTGCCCGCACCGGTGCCGGGCCGGTGGCACGGGCCGGCGACCGGTGACTGGACGTCGTCCCTCGATCGCGCCGCGTACATGGCGGGCGTACGGCGTGTCCGTGAGCACATCGCGGCCGGCGAGGTCTATCAGGCGAACCTCTGCCGGGTGCTCTCCGCACCGATTCCGCCCGACGCCGACGTGGACGCGCTCACCGCGCTGCTGGCCCGCGGCAACCCGGCACCGTATGCGGGGACGATCCGGCTGCCCGGCCACGGGGTGGAAATAGCCACGGCCTCGCCGGAGCTCTTCCTGCGCCGGGACGGCCGGGTCGTCGAGTCCGGGCCGATCAAGGGCACCGGACGTACCGAGGCGGACCTGCTGGAGAAGGACTACGCCGAGAACGTGATGATCGTGGATCTGGTGCGCAACGACCTCGGGCGTGTCTGCGGCACCGGCAGCGTGACCGTCCCCGATCTGTGCGCCGTCGAGAAGCACCCCGGCCTGGTCCATCTCGTCTCCACCGTCCGCGGCGAACTGCGTACCGGCGCCGGGTGGCCGGAGCTGCTCGCCGCCGCTTTCCCGCCCGGGTCGGTCACCGGCGCTCCCAAGTCGAGTGCCCTGAGGATCATCGAAGCGCTGGAGACGGCGCCCAGGGGGCCGTACTGCGGCGGCATCGGCTGGGTCGACGCCGACCGGGGGACCGGCGAGCTGGCCGTCGGCATCCGTACCTTCTGGATCGACCGGACGGAGGGCGTGCTGCGCTTCGGCACGGGCGCCGGCATCACGTGGGGGTCCGACCCGGAGGGGGAGTGGCGGGAGACCGAGCTGAAGGCGTCCCGGCTGCTCGCGGTAGCGTCGGGAACGTACGAGGACAGTGGAGCGGGAGTCTGACGCGCCGGGCCCGGCCGACCAGACACGTGCGCAGGGTTGCGAGGTAGAACCAGTGAAGCTTTGGCTCGACGGCGGGCTGCAGGACATGGAGGCCGCCCGTGTCTCCGTCTTCGACCACGGGCTGACCGTGGGGGACGGCATCTTCGAGACGGTGAAGGCGGCCGACGGGAAGCCGTTCGCGCTCACCCGCCATCTCGACCGGCTGACCCGCTCCGCCCGCGGCCTGGGTCTGCCCGACCCGGACCACGACGAGGTACGACGTGCCTGCGCCGCCGTTCTCGAGGCCAACCCGATGCCGCTCGGCCGGCTGCGCATCACCTACACCGGCGGTCACGGCCCGCTCGGCTCCGACCGCGGCCAGCACGGCCCGACCCTGGTGGTCGCCCTCGGGGAGACCAGCCGACGCCCCGACTCCACGGCGGTCGTCACCGTGCCGTGGACCCGCAACGAGCGCGGCGCACTCACCGGCCTGAAGACGACGTCGTACGCCGAGAACGTCGTCGCCCTGGCGCGCGCTCGCCAACAGGGAGCCTCCGAGGCGCTGTTCGCCAACACGGTCGGCCAACTCTGCGAAGGCACCGGGTCGAACGTCTTCGTGGTCCTGGACGGCGAGATCCACACCCCGCCGCTCGCCTCCGGCTGCCTCGCGGGCATCACGCGCGCGTTGACGATCGAGTGGACCGGGGCGAAGGAGACCGACCTGCCACTGGAGGTCCTTCAGCGGGCCGACGAGATCTTTTTGACGTCCACGCTGCGGGACGTCCAGGCCGTGCACCGGGTCGACGACCGCATCCTGTCGGGCGCTCCCGGTCCGGTGACCGCCAAGGCGATGCGGATCTTCGACGAGCGGTCCCGGGCCGACGTCGATCCGATCGGAAATTGAGAGCGCCCGGTCCGCCCCTACGGGTAGAACTGCCCTGATGACCACGACTCTGCGGCCGACCGAGCCGCTTCAGCACCAGGCGGACGGGACGCGTTCACGCCGCTACCAGGTGTGCGTGAACAGCCGTCCCGTGGGCCGGATACACCTCGGCACCTCTCCCTCCTTCGGCGCCACGGTGGCCCGCGTCCTGGACCTGCGCATCGAGGAGCCGGACCGGCGCCGCGGCCGGGCGACAGTGGCCGCACTCGCCGCGGAGGAGGTGGCGCGCGGCTGGGGCTGCCGGCAGATCGAGGTGGGCGTCCCCGCCGAGGCCGGGTCGGCGCTGCGGCTCTTCCAGGCGCTCGGTTACGTCCTGCGCAACCGCGGCATGGAGAAGCGGCTCGGCGACACACCACCCGAACTGCCCGCCGGCAGCCGGGGGCGGACCATGACGGAGGCCGAGTTCGCGTCGTGGCACGAGTACGAGTCCGAGCAGTACGCGCGCATGTGGATCGAGCGGGGCGTGCCCGAGGCCGAGGCGTACGCCAAGTCGCGGCGCGAGCACGAGACGCTCCTGCCCCAGGGCCTGACCACCGAGAACATGCTGTTCAGCGTGTTGGAGCACAAGGGTGTGCGCGTGGGCACCCTGTGGCTGGCCCTTCGGGACGACAAGGCGTTCGTCTTCGACGTCGAGGCCGACGCGGCCCATCGCGGACGCGGACACGGCCGTACGCTGATGCTGCTGGCGGAGAGCCAGGCGATCGCCGCCGGGCGACGTGCCCTCGAGCTCAACGTGCACGCGGGCAACACCGCGGCGGAGCGGCTCTACGAGTCACTCGGCTACGAGGCGACGCTGTACGGCCTGTACAAGAACCTGCTCTGAGGCTCATTCACGCTCGGCGAGCAGCCGGTCCGCGATCTCCTCGATGCGCTCGCGCAGCCCTTCCTGGCTTTTGCCGCCGTCCAGCCGCTCGCCGCCGATGACATACGTCGGGGTACCGGTCACGCCGATCGCCTTGCCCTCGGCCTGGTCGGCGTCGACGATCAGGATGTGCCGGCCGTCGATCAGAGCGGTGTCGAACTCCTCGGCATCGAGACCGAGTTCGCGCGCGACCTCGACCAGGAAGGGTTCTCCCTTACGGTCCAGCTCCTCGACCCTGGCCAGGACCGCCTCGACGTAAGGCCAGCCCTGCCCCTGCTCCAGCGCCTCCTCGGCGGCCTGCGCGGCGGCGAAGGCGTGCTTGTGCTTCTCCAGCGGGAAGTGCCGCAACCGCAGCTCCAGCCGGTCGCCGTAGCGGGCCCGCAGGGCGCGGAGATCGTCCAGCGCGCCACGGCAGTCCGGGCACTGCAGCTCGCACCACACGTCGAGAACGGGTGTGGCGGGGGAGGAGGAGTCGCTCATGGTCACAGTCTCCCAGCCCCGGCCCGGACGACCCAATCGGCGCCCGGGTCGTACGCCACCGTCCGGCACCTTCGGAGGAGGCGACCCGGAGATGTCCCTGATGTCCGCCCGGACCATGGCCCGCCGGGGGTCGGACGGTGCAGGATGGAAGGGACGAAGTGCCCGACCGAGGCCTGCCAGGAGGACCGGATGATTGCCGAGACCGTCTGTTCCGCCGTCGCCGCGGCAGGCCTGGGCATCGCGGCGGTCACGGCGTACCGCAAGCGTTTCCTCACGGCCGCCCGTATCGCGGCCTACTCCCTCGTCCCGCTGGGCCTGGTGATGACCGGGGTCGTCGACTGGGTCGCCGACACGGCGTTCAGCCCGGTGGCCTGGGCCGGCTTCGGCGTGCTCGGCGCGTCCTGGCTGCTGTTCGCGGGCACGCGCGCGGTGGAGCGCCGGCGCGGTGGCACCCGCAAGGAGCGCAAGGCCGCCGCCCGGTCCGCGCAGGGCGAGGCGGTGGCGCCAGCGGCCTCGGCGCCCTCCCTGGGCCCGGCCTCCCGCTCGAAGACGCCCTCCGCGACCGCACCCCGTGCCGACAAGGCGGACGACTTCAGCGACATCGAGGCCATCCTCAAGAAGCACGGCATATGACGGCGGCCTGCCGACTGAAACGACACAGTCGACCGGCGCGCAGCCAGAAATGATCACGGCCTGAACCCGCCGTCACGGAATTCGGCGAACTCCCGTACATTGCGGGCGTGTTGATCGCGCCAGGGCCATAACCTGCGACATCATCGCCGCGAGATGCTGGACACGACACAGAGCGAGGCCGCGCCGCCGCAGGATGAGCCGCGCGGATGCCTCTTCGCCCTTTCCCAGCCACCGCTGATGATCTTCCTTGCGGTGATCGGGTGTCTACTGCTCATGGCCGCGTTGCACGACCTGCTGTTGCTGTGAGCCGTACCCGTGGTCCCCGGCGCCACCCGCCGGGGCCACGTCGGCATCCTCGCCCCGCCCTCAGCCCGCCGCCTCTTTCCGTCGCGCCCGGTATGCGGCGACATGCAGACGGTTCCCGCAGGTGCGGCTGTCGCAGTACCGGCGCGAGCGGTTCCGGGAGAGGTCGACGAAGGCGTGCCGGCAGTCGGGCGCCTCGCAGCGCCGCAGCCGCTCCTGTTCCCCGGCCACCACGAAGAACGCCAGCGCCATTCCGCAGTCCGCCGCCAGGTGATCGGCGACGGAGGCACCGGGCGCGAAGTAGTGCACGTGCCAGTCGTAGCCGTCGTGGTCGGTGAGCCGGGGCGTCGTGCCCGCGGCGGCGACCAGATCATTGATCAGCGTGGCCGCGGCCCGGGCGTCCGGTGCGGCGAAGATCCCCGCGAACCGGCTGCGGATCTTCCGCACCGCCGAGAGGTCGAACTCCGAGAGCACCCCGACGTCACTGATTTCGTGGTTTCGTACGAAATCCTCGAGAGCCGCGACATCCGCCAGCCCGTCCGGCGTCGCATCGTCCTCCGGTGCGGTGTTCACCAGATCCACCACGGTGTCCAGCGCACACCGGGTGTCGTGGGTGATCAGCACGTTTCGCTCCCTGGCCTGGGGGGTCGGGCCGGTGCCCGCCGATGCTGGCCGATGGTAATGGCTGACCGGCCCTCGCCGAAGCGGCGTGCGGGGCTCCGGAGCCCTGGACGACACAGCGGCACGACACAGCGGCACCGCCCGGACAGGCCGGGCGGTGCCGCTGTATGCGATATGCGGTTGTCTTGGCCCGAGCCGTCACCCCGAGTCGACGGCGCCGGGCGGCTTGGTGAGAGCCTCGCCCTAGCTTTCCGCCAGGATGTGTGAGAGCTCCTGATCCAGATCGAAGTGACGATGTTCGGTGCCCGGTGGCACCGCCGCGTCCGTGCGCTTCAGAAAGGACTCCAGAGCCCTTGCCGGGGCCTCCAGCAGGGCCTCGCCCTCCGGAGAGCTCAGGGCGATGCAGACGACCCCCTGGCCGTGACTGCGCGACGGCCAGACGCGGACGTCGCCGGTGCCCGTGGGCCGGTGGAGGCCCTCCGCGAGCAGGTCGCGGGCGAACACCCACTCGACAGTCTCTTCGGCACCGGTGTGGAAGGTGGCGTGCACGGCGTAGGGGTCGGCCGTGTCATACCGCAGGCCTGCGGGGACAGGCAGGGAGGACTCGCTCGACACAACGAGGCGCAGGTGCAGCTCGCAGCTGACCGTGGTGTTCATAAGCGCCAGGGCCTTTCGCTCAGTGTGCGCTCGGGGATTCGCACGTCGGCGAAATCGACATGCCACCTACGGTGCCGTTGTAAACCCCTCTGAGTGTTTTGCGTGCCTTTACGTAACTCTTCCGGCCGAGAACCAGTTCGCGAGGTACCTCCATTCCGGTGACCGGTTTCTCTCCGGTAGGGTTTGGCCGTATGAATACGGGGAGTGACGAGCCTGGCGAGGTCGCCATGGCTGCGGACGAGACGAAGGCGGACGGGGCGAAGAGCGAGCAGGCGCTCGGCTCGAGAGCACCGGAGTTCATCAAGGCGCGCCGGGTGCTGCACCTGAGCTGGCAGGTCGGCATCTTCGCCGTGGGCCTCGCGGTCGTGGTCGTGGGCATCATCCTGCTGCCCCTGCCCGGACCGGGCTGGGTGGTCATCTTCGGCGGCATGGCGATCTGGGCGACCGAGTTCGTCTGGGCCCAGCTGGTGCTGCGCTGGACCAAGCGCAAGGTCACCGAGGCGGCACAGCGCGCGCTCGATCCCAAGGTGCGGCGCCGCAACATCATCCTGACGACGATCGGCCTGGTGATCATCGGGGCTCTCCTCGGGATCTACCTCTGGAAGTTCGGCGTCGTGATGCCCTGGAAGATCAAGGACCAGTGAGCCGCGCGGGGGCGCCTGTGACCGGTTGCCTTCGGTCACAGGTATGCCCTGACATGGGGTAATGTTCTCCGTGCACCCGGGCGATTAGCTCAGTGGGAGAGCGCTTCGTTCACACCGAAGAGGTCACTGGTTCGAACCCAGTATCGCCCACCCGGGAACGGCGGCCCGTCTGCGAGAGAGCAGGCGGGCCGCCGTCGTGTGTGCCTCCGGCCCGCGGCTGCGAGCGTGACGACCCCGCCTCTGCGCCCGCTCCCAACTCCCGGCCTCACGTGGCGACTTTCGGCCGCCCGCCGTACCCGTGCGACAGGCCACTTCCCGTTCGGCCGGCCGACCCCGCGCCTCTCACCTGCGCCGTCACCTCGCCCACCGCGACAGCCTCCGTCCGAACGCCGCCTGAGCGCCGGTCCGGGCCCCAAGAAATTCCTGTCCGAATCATTGACGCACCCTCAACCCCTTCGTACCTTGTGCCAGCAAGCGCTTACTTGAAACGATTCATGCAGGCGGCAACGACGCTGCGGGGAGGGGCCCGACTGTGGGAACCAGCAGGAATGTTGAGAGACGAACGATCCTGAAGGCGGCCGGAGCCACGGCGGCCACGCTCGGGCTGGCCGCGACGACGGGGTGCGGCGGGGACGGAGGCACCTCCTCCGATGGGACGGTGACGATCCGTTACGCATGGTGGGGCGCCGAGGACCGCGCCCAGCGCATCAACAAGACCATCGCGCTCTTCGAGAAGAAGTACCCGAAGATCAAGGTGAAAACGGACTTCCAGCCCTACACCGACTTCTGGAAGAAGTTCAACACCCAGGCCTCGGGCGGAAATCCGCCGGACGTCTTCCAGAATGCCATTGGATTCCTGCGGAAATACGACGCGAAGAATGTGCTCCTCGACCTCAAGGCCCAGGTCGACGCGGGCAACCTCTCCATGGACGGCTTCCGGGCCGGCCTGGACAAGTTCGGCGAGATCGACGGAAAGCTCCTCGGAGTCCCGGTCGGCTCCAACTCGATGGCCCTGGTCATCGACAAGCCCGTCTACACCAAGGCGGGCGTGAAGCCGGAACAGGGCTGGACCTGGGACGACTTCGACGCGGCGATGAAGAAGATCCGCGACAAGTCGGGGCGTGCCGGTGACAGCGGCATGTACGGCGTCATGTACCTCTACGACCTGTACCTGCGCCAGAACGGCAAGGCCTTCTTCACCGAGGACGGACTCGGCTTCACCGAGGCGGATCTGACCCAGTGGTGGACGAAGGCCAAGAAGGGCGTCGAAGAGGGCGCCTACGCGGACGCCAAGAAGGTCGCCCAGGTCAAGCCCAAGTCGGCCGTCTCCGCGGAGATCGCCGCCGGCGAGTTCACCTGGGACAACTTCACCGTTCGCTACACCTCCGAAGGCAAGAGCGAGTACGGCCTGGCGCCCATTCCGACCACCGACGGCAAGAAGACCGGCCAGTACCTCGGCTCCCTGATGCTGAGCGCTTCCAAGCGCACCCGGCACCCCAAGGAAGTGGCGCAGTTCATCGACTTCATGGTGCACGACCCCGAGGTCGCCAAGATCATGGGCTATGACCGCGGTGTGCCCGCGACACAGGCGCAGTACGACGCGTTCAAGCCGACCGACGAGGTGAACAAGGGGATCGCCGCCTACGAGGAGTCCCTCGTCGAGTCCGGCGTCCTGGAGCCGATCACCCCGCACCCGAACGGCGCCGACATCTGCGAGGCCGCGTTCCTGCGCATCGCCGAGGAACTCGCCCTGGGCACCCGCTCGGTGGACGAGGCCGTCAAGCAGTTCTTCACCGAGTCGAAGACGGCTCTCGTCGCCTGATGGGAACCACCGTGACACACGCCCCTGCGATGGAGGGCCTGACCAAGGACTCCGAGCCGCGGCACGGTCCGGTGAAGCCCGTGCGCCCCGCCGCCCTCAAGCGGCGGCGGCGCCGGGAGAACCTGGCCGGCTATCTCTTCATGTCCCCCTGGATCGCCGGGTTCCTGCTGCTCACGGCAGGCCCGATGATCGCCTCGCTCTACTTCGCCTTCACCGACTACAACCTCTTCGACTCACCGAAGTGGATCGGCCTCGACAACTTCTCCGAGATGTTCGGCGACCCCCGCTGGCGCCACTCGGTGCAGGTGACGATGTGGTACGTCGTCGTCGGCACGCCGCTCAAGCTGCTCGCCGCCCTCGGTGTGGCGCTGCTGCTCGCGCAGAAGCGGCGCGGACAGGCCTTCTACCGGGCCGCCTTCTACGCGCCGTCGCTGATCGGGGCGAGCGTCTCCGTCGCCATCGTCTGGAAGGCGATCTTCTCGGACGACGCGATCGTCGACCGTACGCAGAAGCTGTTCGGGATCGACGTCGGCGGCTGGACCGGCGACCCGGAGCTGATCATCTACAGCCTGGTGGCGCTCACCGTCTGGCAGTTCGGCGCCCCCATGGTCATCTTCCTCGCTGGACTCAAGCAGGTCCCACGTGAGCTGTACGAGGCGGCCGAGGTCGATGGGGCGGGCAAGCTGCGGCGGTTCTGGAACATCACGCTGCCGATGATTTCCCCGGTCCTCTTCTTCAACGTCCTGCTGGAGACGATCCACTCCTTCCAGATCTTCAGCTCGGCATACATCGTCGGCGGCGGAGCCGGAGCCAACGCGTGCGGTCCCGCGGACGGTTCGATGGTGTACACCTGCTACCTCTACGTCCAGGGCTTCGAGAACAGCCGGATGGGCCTGGCCTCCGCCATGGCCTGGATGCTGCTGGTCGCGGTCGCCCTGGTGACGGCGGTGCTGTTCTGGTCCCAGAAGCGCTGGGTGCACTACGAGGAGGGCGCCCGATGAGCGCACAGGCCACCGACATCACGCCGGGCGCCTCCACGAAGGCCGGGGCTCTGCGCCGTAGGCTGCCGGGCTCCCTCGCGTGGCACGTGGGGTCCCTTCTGATTCTCGCGGTGATCCTCTATCCGGTGATCTGGGTCATCGGCGGCTCGTTCAAGAAGAGCGAGGACATCGTCGGCAGTCTGGATCTCTTCCCGACCGATCCGATCACCGACAACTACACACGGCTGTCCGACGGCATCGCGGACATCTCGATCTCCACGTTCTTCGTCAACTCGCTCACGCTGGCGATCGGTTCCGTGGTCGGGATCCTCGTGTCCTGCTCGCTGACGGCGTACGCCTTCGCGAGGATCCGCTTCGCGGGCCGCAATCTGCTGTTCACGCTGATGATCGGCACCCTCCTGCTGCCATATCACGTGCTGCTGATCCCGCAGTACGTGCTCTTCCGCAACATGGGGATGATCAACACGTACACCCCCCTGCTGCTGGGGAAGTACCTGGCGATAGAGGCGTTCTTCGTCTTCCTGATGATGCAGTTCATGCGCAACCTGCCCAAGGAACTGGACGAGGCGGCCCGTCTCGACGGCTGCGGGCATCTGCGCATCTACTGGTCGATCGTGCTCCCGCTGTGCCGCCCGGCCCTGATCACCAGCGCGATCTTCACCTTCATCAACTCCTGGAACGACTTCATGGGGCCGCTGATCTATCTGAACGAGCCCGACAAGTACACGGTCTCGCTCGGCCTGAAGATGTTCGTGGACCAGGAGGGCGTGGCCAACTACGGCGGGATGATCGCGATGTCGCTCGTCGCCCTGCTGCCGGTGCTCGCCTTCTTCCTGGCTTTCCAGCGCTATCTGATCGACGGCATGGCGACGTCCGGACTGAAGGGCTGAGGCGGTCACGATGGCCCAGGTACGGGTGAAGCCGCGCAAGGAGTCGGTGTTCGCCGAGCGGTTCGCCGTCTTCGCGGAGTGTCTCCTCACCGGCGTGTGGATCACAGTCGCCTCGCTCGGCGTCGTCACCTACCCCGCCGCCTTCGCCGCCGGTGCCCGGCATCTGCGGCGCCTCACAGCACACGAGAGCGGCGGATGGCGGGAGTTCGTCGCGGACTTCCGGGCGGCGGTGCGGCGCGGGTGGGCCGTCGGGCTCGCCGGGTGGCTCGCGGCGGCGGCCGTCTGGGTGGACGTCCAGGCCGTGCGCGCCGGGATTCCCGGGGGGCCGCTGGTGGGAGCCGTCGGGGTGTTCGCGCTGATCGGGCTCACCGTCGCCGGGCTGCGTGCTGCGGCGGTCTGGACGCCGGGCGCCCGCTGGCGGGAACTGCTGGCCGCCGCCGGACGCCGGACCGTCCTGGACCCCGCCGGCTCCTTCCTGGTCATCGCCGGACTGGCGGTCGTGGCCCTGTCCGCCTGGTTCATCGCGCCGTTGGCGGTCCCTGTCCTGGGGGCCGTCGCGGCGGCGGCCATCGCCGTGGAGGAGCGGTATCGGCACCGCTGACATGCGGTGCCCGCGCACCGGGTCGGCGCCCTGGGCGTCGTACCTCTCTCTGTCATGCCCCTGACCACCCTGCACCCGCACGGAAAGGAAAGGCGGAAACTCTCATGTCTCCCATCCCTCGCAGGTCCCTCCTCAAGGCTGCCGCCGTCGCCGGAGCCGCCGCCCAGTTCAGCTGGGCACTCGGCACGAACGCGGCGGCGGCTCCCAGAGCCGAAGCCGCAGACGCGGACCCGGTGACCCTGGACTGGCTGGAGGACGGCGGCCTCGGCGCCGCACCCGGCTCCACGGTCGGCGTCCCCTGGCCGAAAGGCGCCTACCAGGCGGACCAGACCTTCGCGCTGACCGACGCCGACGGCAAGGCCGTACCCCTCCAGTCCTGGCCGATCGCCTACTGGCCCGACGGCTCCCTCAAGTGGTCCGCGCACGCGGTGAGTTCGGGCAACGGCAAGCTCACCCTCACTGCCGGCGAACCCACCGCCCCCGAGCACAAGGTCACCGTCGACAAGCGCGGCGGCACCATCGACATATCGACCGGCGTCATCACCGCCAAGATCGGCACGTCGGGCGCCACGCTGGTCAAGTCCGTCACCCGGGGATCGACAGAGATCGCGCGCAACGGTCGGCTCGTGCTGCTCCGCCAGCCGGAGATCGAGGACGGCGACCAGGGCACGGTGAAGTACGAGCGGTTCGAGGGCGCCATCGGCGAGGTGACCGTGGAGCAGGAGGGCCCGGTCCGCGCGGTCGTCCGCATCGACGGCAAGCACCGCAAGGGGAAGCGCGGTTGGCTGCCGTTCTCCATCCGTCTGTACTTCTACGCCGGCGCCGACTCCTTCCGCATGGTGCACACGATCACCTACGACGGCACGCAGGAGCCGGGCAAGGCGAGCGGCGACTTCATCCGCGGTATCGGAGTGCGCTTCTCCGTGCCGATGCGCGACGAGTCGTACGACCGCCACATCCGCATCGGCGGCGAGGGCACCGGGCTGCTGCGCGAGGCGGTCAAGGGCATCACCGGGCTGCGGCGCGACCCGGGGGCGGCGGTGCGGACAGCCCAGTTCGAGGGCAAGAAGCTGCCTGACCCGTCCACTTGGGACCAGCGGGTGACTACTCGGCTGCAATACATCCCCGAGTGGGGCGACTACACCCTCTCGCAGCTTTCCGCCGACGGTTTCGGCGTGCGCAAGCGCACCAAGAAGGGCCACGGCTGGATCCCCGCGGGAGGCGGCCGACGGGCCAGCGGCTTCGGGTACGTCGGCGGCGCGAGCGGTGGATTTGCCTTCGGGCTGCGGGACTTCTGGGAGAAGTTCCCCGCCCAGCTCGACATCCGCGACGCCCAGACCGACGAGGCCGAGGTCACCCTCTGGCTCTGGTCACCCGAGGCCCAGCCCATGGACCTGCGCTTCTACCACGACGGCATGGGCCAGGACACCTACCCCGAACAGCTCGAAGGCCTCAACATCACCTACGAGGACTACGAGCCCGGTTTCGGCACGCCCTACGGCATCGCCCGCACCAGCGAACTCCTCTTCTGGGCCCACGACTCCACGCCGAGCGCCGAGGTGATGGCCGAGCAGGTGAAGGCCGTCAGGACACTCCCGCAGCTCGCCGCCCCGCCCCAGCAGCTCATCAAGGCGGGCGTCTTCGGAAAGCTGTTCTCCGAGCCCGACCGCTCCACGGCCGCCAAGGCGAAGATCGAGGACCACCTCGACTTCCTCTTCACCTACTACAAGGACCAGGTGGAGATGCGCCGTTGGTACGGCTTCTGGGACTACGGCGACATCATGCACAGCTACGACCCCAGCCGCCACCAGTGGTGCTACGACGTCGGCGGCTACGCCTGGGACAACTCCGAACTCTCGCCCGACCTCTGGCTCTGGTTCGCGTACATGCGCTCCGGCCGCGCCGACATCTTCCGCTTCGCCGAGGCGATGACCCGGCACACCGGCGAGGTCGACGTCTACCACCTGGGCAAGTGGGCCGGCCTCGGCACCCGCCACGGCGTCCAGCACTACGCGGACAGCGCCAAGCAGCAGCGCATCGCCAACACCACCTACCGGCGCTACTACTACTTCCTCACCGCGGACGAACGCGTCGGTGACCTCATGCACGCCAACGTCGACTCCGACGAGACGTTCCTCGTCCTCGACCCCATCCGCAAGATCCGCACCGAGCCGTACACGCCCGACCGGAACGCGCTGTCGATCGGTTTCGGCACAGACTGGTCGGGGCTGGTGTCGGCCTGGCTGACCGAGTGGGAGCGGCGCGGCCCCAAGTGGGAGAAGGCCAAGGCGCGCGTCCTGTCCACCATGGAGACCATCGCCGCCCAGCCCAACGGCTTCGTCCAGGGCAGCGCGCTGTACGACCTGGACACCGGCAGGTTCGCCGTCGAGGCCGAGCCCAAGGTCGGGGTGTCCCACCTCTCCGCGATGTTCGGCCTGGTCGAGCTCTGCGCCGAGCTGATCGACCAGATCGACATGCCGAAGTTCAAGGAAGCGTGGCTCGACTACTGCCGCTACTTCAACGCCACCAAGGCCGAGCAGCGGGCACGCTACGGCTCCGACTTCGGCTCCCTGCTGCTCTTCCAGGGGCATTCGCGGCAGGACGCGTACGCGGCCGTCCAGACCGGCGACGACAAGTTGGCGGCGCGGGCGTGGCGGCAGTTCTACAGCAGTGCGGATGTTTGGGACTACAAGGAGTCCACGGACTGGTCCACGAAGAAGATTGAGGGGCCGACCGGGTTGGTGCCCGGTAGTGAGGCGACGTGGGTGTCTACGAACTCCACGGCGTTGTATGGGTTGGCGGCGATTCAGAATCTGGCGCTGGTAGGTAACAAGATGCCGTAGCTGGTTGGGTGGTTCGTTGGCTGCGGGGCGGTGGGGGCTGGTCGCGCAGTTCCCCGCGCCCCTATCGGGGCGCTGTCCGCGGCGGAATTCAGCTGCTCTGCTTAGTTCATCTTTCCCAGGACCTCCCGCACTCGCCTGACATCACGGATCCGTCGCTCGTACGTTGCGCCCAGGGCGAGCAGGAGGAGGCCGGCGAGGGCGGGAGGGGCCCAGCGGGGGAGAGCGGTGGTCATCTCGACTATGTACGGGGCCAGTTCGTGGAAGGCGTCCAGGGTGAGGACCGTGCCGCCCAGGAGTAGGGGGGCCTGGAGGTGGTTGCGGGCGCCCAGGAGGGTGATGAGGAGTGCCGCCGTGCCCAGGAGGAGGGGGCGTGGGCCGTGTTGGCCGGCCCAGACCGCGAAGAGGCTCGGCACGAGGGTGGCGGTGAGTCCGGGGGCGTACGCCGTCCAGGAGGAGGTCTGTGGGTCGCGTTGCCTGCGTAGGGCGCCGATGAGGAGCGCGGGGACGGTGACCGGCAGTGTGTATGCCTCGGGGGTGGTGATGTCCCAGGACGCCAGCCATACCCAGGTGGCCAGGACGAAGAGGGCGGCGGCGACGTAGCCGGCGGCGCGGCGGTCGGAGCGGAGGGCCGTGGCGGCCGCGATCACGCCCGCCAGCGCGAGTACCAGGGCGAGCATCGGCGGTTCGCTGGCTGAAAGGGCGACGGCGACCAGGCCCGCGACCGTGCCGGTCACTTCCACGGCCGTCGTCGTCTTCTCGTCGACGTGCGCCGCCAGCAGTGCGGCTGCCGCCGGGACCAGCAGCACGAGCAGCGCCGTGTGCTCCGGCCGCAGCTCCAGTGCCGCTCCCGACGCGACGGCGAGCGCGGTGGCGTACGCGAGCGTTGCGGCGGCGGGGAGTGGCTTGCGTACGGCCGTCGCGAAGAGCGCCGTCAGGGACGCGAGCGTTGCCAGGGTGGCCGGTTCCGAGGCCAGGGCGAGGAAGGTGAGGCTCAGGGAGGTGACGAGGGCGAGGACGGTGGCCGTGGGCCGCCGGAGGAGCAGGAGGGCGGCGGTGAGGGCCCCCTGGATCAACAGGGTTGCGGCGTACGGCAGTTGGAGTGTGGCGGGGACGGCGAGTGCGCTCGCCCATGCCAGAGTGAGGGACGCGTCCAGCGCCCGTGACCGCCAGGCGGCCTCCCGGACCGCCAGTGTCAGGACCCCGGCGACCGCGGCGAGGACGAGGGGCGCGGTGGCCGTGTCCGGTGGCCACGGCGTCTCGACCGTGACGGCGTCCCGTGCCGAGTCCGGCGCACCCGACCACACCTGCTCCGCCCAGCCGACCGGCCCCAGCAGGGCGACGGCCACGACGGGCAGCGCCCACAGCACGGCAAGGGACTGTACGGCGACGGAGGCCCACGCCATGCCCCGCCGTACGGCCTCCCGGAGCCGACCCGCTGTCGTGGCCGCCAACAGGGCGAGCCCGCAAGCGAGATGGACCGGCACCGTCCACGCGTCCGGCAGCGCGGGGCGCAGTGCGCCGCCGACCGCGGCGACGACGAGCAGGCCCGAAGTGAGTGCTAGTCCCTTCGCCTGCTTCTCGCTCGGCGCCTGCGAGGCCGCGCCGAGTGCGAGGGTCGCGGCCAGGAGGAGGAGCGCCGCCGCACGGGCGGCGGCGCTCGGGCCGGTGGCCGTCCAGCACAGCCAGCCGGCCGTCATGACGCTCCAGCCGCCGAGGCCGTACGCGCCGCCGAGGGCGACGAGACGTACGGGCCTGGCGCTCGCCCGGAGCGCGACAACCGTGTCGGACCCGGCCGTCGCGAGGAGCGCGGCCGTGATCGTGAACCAACTCGCGTCGACCGCGATGGCCCAGAGGAACAGGGGGAGTTGGGCCGTCGTCAGCGCGGCGGCAAGGGGCAGACGCATCTCACGCGTGCGTGGCAGGGACCCGTACGCCGCCCAGAGGCCCGCCAGCAGCGCCGCTGACGCCGCCGCGAACCTCGTGCCGTCGGCCCCCGCGAAGGCGACCTCGTACAGCGCGTAGGCGTCCAGCACCGTCAGCGCCAGTCCCAGGCCCGCCACCGACTCGGCCGTGGAGCGCAGCCCTCGCTTCAGCAGGGGCAGCGGTGCGGCGAGGACGGCCGCCGTGACCGCGGCGAGTACGAGTGCCCGCCCGGTGACTCCCAGGTGCTGCCAGCTGACCAGCGTGAACGCCGTCGCGGCGAGGGTGAGCAGGATGCCGCCGAGCAGCAGGAGGACGTTCTGGACCCGCGGGGCGGTGGCCTCGGGGCGCGGCGGTGCGGCGGGCGGCTGCTGGGCCGGGTGCAGCGTGGCGACCAGCCAGGCCCTGCGAGCCAGCAACTGCGCCCGGCGGGCGTCCAGTTGCCACAGCTCCCAGTCGAGGAGCCGCAGTTCCTCGGCCGGCGGTGGGATGTGCGTCATGTCTTGGAGTGTGGTCCGCGTCACGTCGTACGGCATGAGTGCGGATACTCAGAACGTACTCAGATGTGTTCACCTCGTGCCCATGACCGGGGCAGACTCGGAGTATGGACTGGTCCCATTACCGCTTCCGCAGCGTGTGGGTCCTGCGCGCGCCGCCCGCCGCCGTGTACACCGCGCTGGAGCGGGCCGAGGACTACCCCGACTGGTGGCCGCAGGTCCGGCAGGTCGACGCGATCGACGACGTCAGCGGCATCGTCAGGGTGCGGTCCGTGCTGCCGTACGAGCTGACCTTCACCGCGCGTGAGGTGGTGCGGGACCGTGCGGCCGGGGTGCTGGAGATCGAGATGTCCGGTGACCTGGACGGCTGGGCGCGCTGGACGGTCCGTGCGCACGGCGCGGGTACCCACGCCCGCTACGACCAGGTCGTCGATGTGAGCAAGCCGCTGCTCAGACGCTTCGCCGTGCCGGGGCGGCCGGTCTTCCGGGCCAACCACCGGCTGATGATGCGGGCCGGACGGCGGGGGCTGGCGGCCTACTTGGAAGCAGTTTGATGGAAACCCGCGGGGACCTGTATTGTTCAGTCCGTTCCCGGGCGATTAGCTCAGTGGGAGAGCGCTTCGTTCACACCGAAGAGGTCACTGGTTCGAACCCAGTATCGCCCACCGGGAAAGGCCGGTCCGCCAGAGCGGACCGGCTTTTTTGTGCGCTCGTGGTTCCGTTCACGCCGCCGCCGGCAGGTCCGGACGCAGGGGCCACGCCGGGTCCACCGCCTCCTCGGTGCCGCTGCGGGCGAACCATGCCTGCAGGCCGCGTGCCTGTGCCGCGTGCCACACGGCCTGCAGGGTGTGCAGTTGGGCGGGGGAGAGACGCTCCAGCCGGGCGGCGAAACGGCGCCCCACCGCCCGTACGACATCCAGTGCGGCCACGGCATCGGCCGACGCGTCGTGCGCGCCGTCCAGGACGACGCCGTAGTGCGCGCACAGGTCGGTGAGCGTGCGGCGGCCCTTGCGGTAGCGGTCGAGATGCTTGTCGAGGACCCGTGGGTCGAGCACCAGCAGCGGCGACGTCTCGAACCAGTGGTCCAGGGACGAGGCCCGATGGCGCCGCAACTCGCGGTCCAGGATGGTCAGATCGAAGGGTGCGTTCATCACCACGAGCGGACGGCCCGCGGCCGCCTGCTCGGCCAGTTCACTGGCTATCTCATGCATCACCGGCGCAGGCCAGCGGCCGTTGCGCTGCAGATGCTCGTCCGTCAGTCCGTGTACCGCCGTCGCCCCCTCGGGCACCGGCACACCCGGGTTGACCAGCCACCGGCTCACCCGCGGCCGGGCACCCGGGGCATCCTGGACGACGACGGCGGCCGACACGATCCGGTCGGTCTCGACGTCCACGCCCGTGGTCTCCGTGTCGAACGCGGCCAGAGGGCCCTCGTACCAGCACGTCATACCTACACAACTCCTCGTTCACCCACGGCAGCTGACGTACCGTCTTCTGCCCGTTTGGTGATACCCGGGCTGTTTGCGGCGTACGCGGGCCGGACACAACAGGAGTGCGGGTCTTTGCAGTTCAGCGGGCCCATTCACGGGGATTCACTTTGCTCGGAAGGCTGTTGGTCATGGCGATAGCGCAGCCCGAACGGGGCGGGCTGCTGCCCGCTCGGACGGGCCCCCATCGCGGTTCACTCGCCACCACCGCCTGCATGGAGACACTGCAGGTGGGCTATCTGCACGCCGTCGCCGCCGCGGCGGGCTGTTCGCTGTCCCAGCCCTTTCCGGACAACGGCATCGACTGGCACGTCAGCCACAGCGCCGCCGGGCACACCGTCGACGACGAAGTCACCATCAAGGTGCAGCTCAAGGCGACGTACCAAGTCCCGCCGAACCCTCCCGGGCGCTTCTTCTCCTTCACGCTCGACAACGACCACCTGGCGAAGCTCGCCCGCACGCCGGTGTCCGTGCACAAGATCCTGGTCGTGATGCTCGTCCCGCGGTCCCAGGACGACTGGCTGCGCGCCAGCCACGACCGGCTCGACCTCAGGCACTGCTGCTACTGGGTCAACCTGGCCGGCCAGGCCATCACCGGTCGGCGCCGGACCACCGTGCGGATTCCGACCTCACGCATCTTCGACGACCGGGCGCTGTGCGAGATCATGACGCGGGTCGGGACGGGAGGCAGGCCATGACACACCGCTCGCTGGAGGAGCCGGTACGACCAGGGCGGCCGCATCCCGTGGACGCGCAGTGGAACCGGCCGCCCGAGCCCGGCGAGGTCGACCCCGCCGTGCTCAGCGCCCTGCTGCACCGCCACGGCTGGCAGCGCCGCGGCGGAGCCGCCGGACGCTACGGCCGCTGGACCCCGCCGGGGCCCGGCGGCGCCGGTACGAGCCTGCTCGTGCCGGAGAACCGTGCCTTCCCCGACAGCGACGACCTGCTCGGCGAGGCCCTCGTCGCGCTGTCCCGCAGCGGCTCGCCCTCCGCGCGCGAGGTCCTGGTCGGCCTCACCGTGCCCAGCGACGAGATCCGCTGGTGGCGCGATGTACCGACCGGGCCGGCCGGCGCCGCGCCATGGATGGCCGAGGAACAACTGCGCACCGCCGCCCGTCAGATGCTTCTGGCGGGCGCTCTCGCCACACGCGCGCGTGCCGGCTATTACGGCGCCCGGCACCGCCGCCCCGCCGCCGCGTCCCTGGAGAACGTCCTCGTCGGCGCCGCGACCGGCGGCCGTCAGCTGACCGCGTTCGTGCCCGTCGACACCGGCCGCCTGCTCGCCGTACGCCTGCACCAGGCCCTGTACGCCGCCCGCGAGGCCATCGACTACCAGCGGGCCACCGGCGGCATGGACGCCTTCGACGGCGCCGTCGAGGCGGGCGTCAGCCGTGAACTGACCGAGGCGCTCGTCACCCTGGTCCGTGGCACCGAGGGCGCCCGCGTCGCCGTCGAGTGGGCGCCCGGCGCCGGGGTCCCCGAGGGCTGTGCCGCGGGCGCCGAGGCCGTCGAGTTCTCGCCCGGCGACCTGCCCGTGCTGCGCGAGGCCGGGGCCCGATATCTGCGCGAGGAGCCGTCCATGGCGGTGCGGATCACCGGGACGGTGACCCGGATGCGCCGGTCTGGGCCGCGCGGCGAGGGCGCCGTACGGCTGCGGGTGATCGCGGGCGCCGAGGTGCCGCACATCCGGCTGACCCTGGACGAGGAGGCGTACCGCGTCGCCGGGCACGCCCATCTCGTCGGACTGCCGGTGCGGGTGCACGGCCGGCTGGAGAGCCGGGGCGGCTTCCGCAGGCTCACCGGCGCCTCCGGCGTTGTACCGGTGCAGGTGGACGACGCCGAGCGGGACCGGCTGATGAAGTCGCTCCAAGAGAACCTGGACTTCTTTGAGGATGCCTGCGGGAGCGACGATCACGACGCGGGCCTGGACGCCGGCTTCGGGGAATGATTTCGCGGTGGGACGTCCCGGGTCGGTACGATCCGGTATTGCGCGCGCTCCAGGTACGGCGCCCGCACCCACCTTCAGTCAGGAGAGACCGGTGTCAGACGTCCGTGTGATCATCCAACGCGATTCCGAGCGGGAAGAGCGCACGGTGACGACGGGCACTACGGCCGCGGAGCTCTTCGCCGGCGAGCGCTCGATCATCGCCGCGCGCGTGGGCGGCGAGCTCAAGGACCTGTCGTACGTGCTCTCCGACGGGGAAGAGGCCGAGGGCGTCGAGATCTCCTCCGAGGACGGTCTGAACATCCTGCGCCACTCCACCGCGCATGTGATGGCGCAGGCCGTGCAGGAGCTGTTCCCCGAGGCCAAGCTGGGCATCGGCCCGCCGGTCAAGGACGGCTTCTACTACGACTTCGACGTCGAGAAGCCGTTCACGCCCGAGGATCTCAAGGCCATCGAGAAGAAGATGCAGGAGATCCAGAAGCGCGGGCAGCGTTTCTCGCGGCGTGTGGTGACCGACGAGGCCGCGCGTGAGGAGCTGGCTTCGGAGCCGTACAAGCTGGAGCTCATCGGGCTGAAGGGCTCGGCTTCGTCGGACGACGGCGCGGACGTCGAGGTCGGCGCGGGCGAGCTGACGATCTACGACAACCTGGACGCCAAGACCGGCGATCTGTGCTGGAAGGACCTTTGCCGGGGCCCGCACCTGCCCACCACCCGGAACATCCCGGCGTTCAAGCTGATGCGCAACGCGGCCGCCTACTGGCGTGGCAGCGAGAAGAACCCGATGCTCCAGCGCATCTACGGCACCGCCTGGCCCACCAAGGACGAGCTCAAGGCACACCTCGACTTCCTCGCCGAGGCCGAGAAGCGCGACCACCGCAAGCTCGGCAACGAGCTGGACCTCTTCTCCATCCCGGAGCAGATCGGCTCCGGCCTCGCGGTCTTCCACCCCAAGGGCGGCATCATCCGCCGGGTGATGGAGGACTACTCGCGCCGACGTCACGAGGAAGAGGGCTACGAGTTCGTCTACACCCCGCACGCGACCAAGGGGAAGCTCTTCGAGACGTCGGGCCACCTGGACTGGTACGCCGAGGGCATGTACCCGCCCATGCAGCTCGACGAGGGCGTGGACTACTACCTCAAGCCCATGAACTGCCCGATGCACAACCTGATCTTCGACGCGCGCGGGCGTTCCTACCGTGAACTGCCGCTGCGCCTCTTCGAGTTCGGGACCGTGTACCGGTACGAGAAGTCGGGCGTCGTGCACGGCCTTACGCGCGCGCGTGGCTTCACGCAGGACGACGCGCACATCTACTGCACGCGTGAGCAGATGTCGGAGGAGCTCGACAAGACGCTCACCTTCGTCCTCGGCCTGCTGCGCGACTACGGTCTGACCGACTTCTACCTGGAGCTGTCCACCAAGGACCCGGAGAAGTTCGTCGGCTCCGACGAGGTCTGGGAGGAGGCGACCGAGACGCTGCGCGAGGTGGCCGAGAAGCAAGGCCTGCCCCTGGTCCCCGACCCGGGCGGCGCCGCCTTCTACGGCCCGAAGATCTCCGTGCAGACCAAGGACGCCATCGGCCGCACCTGGCAGATGTCGACGATCCAGCTCGACTTCAACCTGCCGGAGCGTTTCAACCTGGAGTACACCTCGCCCGACGGCTCCAAGCAGCGCCCGGTCATGATCCACCGCGCCCTGTTCGGCTCCATCGAGCGGTTCTTCGCGGTGCTCCTGGAGCACTACGCGGGCGCCTTCCCGGCGTGGCTGGCCCCGGTGCAGGCGACCGGCATCCCGATCGGCGACGCGCACGTGGAGTACCTGGAGAAGTTCGCCGCGGCGGCGAAGAAGCAGGGGCTGCGGATCGAGGTCGACTCGTCCTCCGACCGGATGCAGAAGAAGATCCGCAACGCCCAGAAGCAGAAGGTGCCCTTCATGGTCATCGCGGGCGACGAGGACATGGCGAACGGCTCGGTCTCCTTCCGCTACCGCGACGGTTCGCAGGAGAACGGCATCCCCTTCGACGAGGCCATCGCGAAGATCACGAAGGTGGTCGAGGAGCGGGCGCAGGTCTGACGCGCATGTGAGAAGGCCCCCGGGGGAGTTCAGCTCTCCGGGGGCCTTTCCTTGGCCTCGTCCTCGTACGCGAAGACCTGCAACAGCCACGACGAGAACGACCCGGTGACCGCGCCGAGCAGTGCCAGCCCGCAGGCCATCATCCCGACCGCGATCAGCCGTCCGACCGGCGTCACCGGGGTGACGTCGCCGTACCCGACCGTTGAGAACGTCTCACAGGTCCACCAGACGGCGTCCCCGAAAGTCCGAATCGTCGCGTCCGACGCCGCACGCTCCTGCTGGTAGACGGCGAGGGCCCCGGCGAATCCGAGCAACACCGTCGACAGTCCGGCGTAGGCGATCACCCGCGCGTGCAGCGCGAGCCGCGGCCGGCCGTGCCGACGCTGCACGGCCTCATACAGCCGCACCACCCGCAACGGCCGCAGCAGAGGCAGCACCAGCACCACGGTGTCCAGCAGGTGCGACCGTACGAAGCCCAGCCGCCGCCCGCTCAGCCGCCACCGCACCCCGTAGTCGACGGCGAACAGGGCCCAGGTGCCGGCCAGCACGGCGAGGCAGACGTCCCGCCAGACGCCCGGCAGACCATGGGCCAGGACGAGCACCGCATACGCGGCGAGATAGATCAGCGACGTGATCGCGAGGGGCACTTCGGTGCGCTGCTCCCAGCGGCCCTGGGGACTGTCGGCATCCACCGGCTCAGCTTCGCCCGGGACGCCGGCCGCGCAACCCCGCCGACACGCCGCGAACGGGCGAAGTCATATGCTTCCTTGCATGACGAGTGAGCCGGAGCAGCAGTGGGGAGTGGGGACGCAGGACGCGTTCCAGCGCCTGTGGACGCCTCATCGGATGGCCTACATCCAGGGTGAGGGCAAGCCGACCGGCCCCGGTGCCGAGGACGGCTGTCCCTTCTGCTCCATCCCGGCCAAGTCGGACGAGGACGGTCTGGTCGTCAGGCGCGGCGAGCAGGTCTACGTCGTGCTCAACCTGTACCCGTACAACGGCGGGCACCTGATGGTCGTGCCCTACCGCCACGTCGCCGACTACACGGACCTCACCGGTCCGGAGACCGTCGAGCTGGCCGCGCTGACCAAGCAGGCGATGACGGCACTGCGGACCGCCTCCGGCGCGCACGGCTTCAACATCGGCATGAACCAGGGCTCCGTGGCGGGCGCGGGCATCGCCGCCCATCTGCACCAGCACATCGTCCCGCGCTGGGGCGGCGACACGAACTTCATGCCGGTCGTCGGCCACACCCGCGTCCTGCCCCAGCTCCTCGCCGACACCCGCAAGATGCTGGCGGAGGCCTGGCCGGCGGCTTGACCATTCGGCCGGAGTCAGGTGCGGTTCCGCCGCGCCCCGAAGGGGCGCGGCGGAACCGCGCGACCAGCCACGACGGACCCGCAGCCAACACACCGGGCTTCCAGCGGAGCGCTCACGCGTCGTAGAGGTCCGCCTTCCTCGGCATCGGATCCTGCACCGCCGTGCTGAGGAACGCCGACCTGTTGCCGAACTTCTCCGTGTCCACGCCGTTCTCCTCCAGCACCTTGATCGCCGCCGAGTGCACGACCCGCAGCACCGGTGTGGCGGCGCGCAGGGCGTCGTCGGCCATGAAGCGGTGGCGCCACGGCTGATCCGCCCACGCGTGCCGCAGGCCGAAGGGCTCGGGGAGGATGATGGTGCCGCCGAGCCAGTTCAGCAGGGGCGGATACCAGGAGATCGGGGCCCGCACCGCCAGCCGTACCACCTCGTCGCTGTCGACCAGGGGAAGCTTCACCTTGCGGGTCTCCCACGGCTTGAACGACTTGGCGACTTCCTTCGTCGGCGCCTCGGGCTTGCTGGTGAACAGCCCGTTCACCGGGCCGAGGGCGTGGCCGGTGACCTCGATGCGCAGCGTCTGGTGCAGCACCGTCACCGTGATCAGCATGGTGATGACCAACTGCCCGTCCCAGAGCACCCACTGGACGCCCAGGTAGTGCCGGTCACCGCTGCCGAACTGCTGCTTGTTGCAGATGTCCTGTATCGCGTGCGACTTGATCTGGTAGGCGTCCACGTCGGTGCCCTCGGGCCGGGACACCGCCTTGGCGTTCTCCGCGATGGGCGTGACGATCCAGTGGCGTATGGACGCCTTGGGGAAGCCGCCGGTGTTCAGCGTGTTCCGCTCCAGCATGCGCAACTGGTCGTGGATGGACCGGACGACGTCCCAGCTGCGGAAGGGGTGGATCTCCCGGTCCGCGTCGGCGGGGATCAGATCCTCGGCGAGCTGCCAGGCGCCCCAGCGCGTGCCCATGCCGAGTATGCCCTTGGGCCCGGCGTAGAACACGGAGTTGGACTGCTGCTCGGCGCTGAGCTTGGCCAGGGACTGGCGCAGCTGCTCGGCCGCGGTCTCGCCGGGGCTGCTCGGCACCGCTTCCGGCACCTTCGCGCCGACGCTGCTGCCGGCCAGCAGGCTGTCCCACCGCCCCCGCAGGTCCTTCGCCGTGCCCTCGCAGATCTGCTTGGCCCAGAACCAGCCGACCACCGGCATGACCACACAGGCCCGCGCATACCAGAGCCAGAAGCCGGAGAACGGCGTACGGATCAGGAAGATCACGGCGAGGGCGCCCGCCGCGACGAGCAGCCCGGTGGCGAACGCGCCGGCCTGTTTGTCGTCCCGTTTGGCGATGATGGTGCGGAGCGTGAAGATCAGCAGCCAGACCAGGAGCCCGGGCAGGAACAGCACACCGCACAGCACCATGACCAGGCTCAGCAGTCTGTCGCGGTCCTTGCGGATGTTGTTCGCGGCCAGGCAGTGCTCGACGACGACCTGCGGTTCGCTGCCGAAGGACTGGATGAGCGGCTTGCGGCCGGGGCCCAGCATGCGGTCCACCACGGCCCGCGAGAAGGCCTCACCCAGGTTGGGCCGGAAGATCTTCGCCCACTTGAGGCCTTCCTTGACGGTGGTCTGGTGCCATTCGTTGTCGGCCTTCTTGATGTCGCCGACCAGATTGTCCCGATAGGCCGCCGAGGCCAGCGCGAACGTCGCCGTCTGGTCCCCGTCGCCCGTGCGCGGCACCTGCGGACCGAAGATGTCCGCGTAGCCGCTGTCAAAGGTCATTCCCGCCCCCGATCGCCGCGATTCTCGCTTCTGCGGCCTTCCCGACTTCCTTGCCCTGCACACCTGTTGATCAGGTCTTCAGCGTATCCGCAGGCACTGACACCCGTCGGCGGACGGTCGAAAGCCCCTCTTTTAGGCTCGTTCGCCTCCGGGGCGCTCCAGCCGGTGTCGAGAGTCCGACCGTGCTCAGCGCTTCGCGCCTCCGCGCGCTCGGACTCTCGACACCGGCACGCCCCTACGGCTCACTCGCGTCGCCGACGCGGAGGGGAGCGTTCCGTGCAGCCTGCCGATGTCTCCAACTATGAGGCGGCGCGCTCCTGTTCACGGATCCTTTCGGAGATCTGCGGCGGCATCGGCTCGTGCCGGGCGTACGAACGGTTGAAGCGCGCTGTGCCGTGCGACAGGGACCGCAGGTCGACGGCGTACCGGCCGATCTCGATCTCCGGCACCTCGGCCCGTACGAGGGTCCGCGCGCCGGTCGTCTGCTCGGTGCCCAGTACCCGGCCGCGCCGCCCCGACAGGTCGCTCATCACGGCGCCCACATAGTCGTCGCCGACCAGGACGGTCACCTCGGCCACCGGCTCCAGCAGATGGATCTTCGTGTCGGCCGCGGCCTCCCGCAGCGCCAGCGCGCCCGCCGTCTGGAACGCGGCGTCGGAGGAGTCCACGGAGTGCGCCTTGCCGTCGAGGAGCGTCACCCGGATGTCGACGAGCGGGTGTCCGGCCGCAACTCCCCTGGCGGCCTGGGCCCTTACGCCCTTCTCGACCGACGGGATGAACTGCCGCGGCACCGCACCGCCGACCACCTTGTCCACGAACTCGATGCCCGAGCCGCCCGGCAGCGGCTCCACCTCGATCTCGCAGATCGCGTACTGCCCGTGCCCGCCGGACTGCTTCACATGCCGGCCGCGCCCGGCGGACTTGTCCGCGAACGTCTCCCGTAGGGAGACCTTGTGCCCGATCACGTCGACCTGCACGCCGTACCGGCTGCGCAGCCGCTCCAGCGCGACGTCCGCGTGCGCCTCGCCCAGGCACCACAGCACCACCTGGTGGGTGTCCTGGTTCTGCTCGAGCCGCATCGTCGGATCCTCGGCGACCAGCCGGGACAGGCCCTGCGAGAGCTTGTCCTCGTCGGCCTTGCTGTGCGCCTGGATCGCCAGCGGCAGCAGCGGGTCGGGCATCTGCCAGGGCTCCATCAGGAGGGGGTCGTCCTTGGCCGAGAGCGTGTCGCCGGTCTCCGCGCGGCTCAGCTTCGCCACGGACGCCAGGTCCCCGGCGATGCAGTGGGTGAGCGTGCGCTGCTGCTTGCCGAACGGTGCGGACAGGGCGCCGATCCGTTCGTCGACGTCGTGGTCCTCATGCCCCCGGTCGGCGAGTCCGTGCCCGGAGACATGCACGGTCGCGTCGGGGCGCAGGGTGCCGGAGAAGACGCGCACCAGGGAGACCCGGCCGACGTACGGGTCGGACGCCGTCTTCACGACCTCGGCGACCAGCGGCCCGTCCGGGTCGCAGAGCTTCAGCTCGCGCGGCTTGCCGTCGACGGTGGTGACCCGGGGTGCCTCGCGCTCCAGGGGGGTCGGGAAGCCGCGTGTGACCAGTTCCAGCAGCTCGACCGTGCCGAGTCCCTGCCGGGCGCCGTCGGCCGCGGGGGCGGCGGCCAGGACGGGGAAGAAGACCCCGCGCGCGACGGCCCGTTCCAGGTCGTCGATCAGCGTCTTGACGTCGATGCTCTCGCCGCCGAGATACCGGTCCATGAGGGTCTCGTCCTCGCTCTCCGAGATGATCCCCTCGATCAGCCGGTTGCGGGCCTCCTCGATCAGCGGCAGCCGCTCCGGATCCGGATCCGACTCCTTGCGCTCGCCGGTCGAGTAGTCGAACAGCTTCTGCGACAGCAGCCCGATCAGCCCGGTCACGGGCGCGTGCCCGTCGGGCCCCTGCGGACCGTGCAGCGGCAGATACAGCGGCAGGACGGCGTCGGGGTCGTCCCCGCCGAAGGCCTCCGCGCAGATCCGCGTCATCTCCTCGTAGTCGGCGCGCGCGGCCTCCAGGTGCGTGACGACGATCGCGCGGGGCATGCCGACGGCAGCGCACTCCTCCCACACCATGCGGGTCGAGCCGTCCACCCCGTCCGACGCGGAGACGACGAAAAGGGCCGCGTCCGCCGCTCGCAGACCGGCCCTCAGCTCTCCGACGAAGTCGGCGTATCCGGGGGTGTCGAGGATGTTGACCTTGATGCCGTCCCATTCGACGGGCACCAGGGAGAGCTGCACCGAACGCTGCTGCCG
The DNA here is from genome assembly GCF_036014015.1 of Streptomyces sp. NBC_00457. NCBI lineage: Bacteria > Bacillati > Actinomycetota > Actinomycetes > Kitasatosporales > Streptomycetaceae > Streptomyces > Streptomyces sp. NBC_00457. Next base: position 8,732,716 of record NZ_CP107905.1, read on the forward strand.
GTGCTCGATCTCGTCGTAGTCCGAAACGGTGCCGCCGTCCTCCACACGGCCCGCCCGGTTCACTGCCCCCGCTGTGAGTGCGAGGGCTTCCACCAACGTGGTCTTGCCCGATCCGCTGTGGCCGACCAGCACCACATTCCGTACGGACGCGGGGTGGTCGGCCGCTGTTGCCCTGCCGGCGGCTCCGGGGTGTGCGTTCGCCTTGTCGCCCATGGCCTTGCCTCCCGTGCACGGTGAGGTCTCTGTGGGCGCGGACACGCGGCTCCACGTGCGGTGGCGGCTCCGGCGACGCCCGCGGTCCTTCGAGCTTTCCACTCCCGTCACGGTGCGTCCATACGAGGGACGCGATCTGGCCGCCCGCCGTCTGTTGCGGACGGTGGCCGGTGGCGGGTGCCCGGACGTCGCCGACACGCGCGCGTGGCTACGATGGGCCAGCCGGTGGCCAGCAGGGGCCGTCCGGCGACACCGAGCCCTCGGGAAGGCCATGCTGAACAAGTACGCGCGTGCATTCTTCACGCGTGTCCTCACACCGTTCGCCGCGTTTCTCATCCGTCGCGGGGTCAGCCCCGACACGGTGACGCTCCTCGGCACCGCCGGAGTGGTCGCGGGAGCGCTGGTCTTCTACCCGATGGGCGAGTTCTTCTGGGGCACGGTCGTGATCACGCTGTTCGTGTTCTCCGACCTCGTCGACGGCAATATGGCCCGCCAGCTCGGCCGCTCCAGCCGCTGGGGCGCCTTCCTGGACTCCACGCTCGACCGGGTCGCCGACGGCGCGATCTTCGGCGGCTTCATCCTCTGGTACGCGGGGGGCGGCGACGACCTCGTGCTGTGCGCCGTCTCGATCTTCTGCCTGGCCAGCGGCCAGGTGGTGTCGTACACCAAGGCCCGCGGCGAGTCGATCGGCCTGCCGGTCGCGGTCAACGGGCTGGTCGAGCGTGCCGAGCGGCTGGTGATCTCCCTGGTCGCCGCCGGTCTCGCGGGCCTGCACGACTTCGGTGTGCCCGGTATCCAGTACCTGCTGCCGGTCGCCCTGTGGGTCGTCGCCGTCGGCAGCCTGGTGACGCTGATCCAGCGGGTCGTCACGGTCCGCCGGGAGTCGGCCGAGGCGGACGAGGCCGCCGCGCGGGAAAATGCCTCCCAAGGGAGTGAGGCGGCGAAGTGAGCGCCCAGGATCGGCTGACGGACGCGCTGTACGGGATCGGCTGGAGCACGGTCAAGAAGCTCCCCGAGCCGGTCGCCGTACGACTGGGGAACGCGATCGCCGACGCCGCCTGGAAGCGGCGCGGCAAGGGCGTACTGCGGCTGGAGAGCAACTACGCGCGCGTGGTGCCGGGCGCGAGCCCGGAGCGCCTCGCCGAGCTCTCGCGCGCGGGCATGCGCTCGTATCTGCGGTACTGGATGGAGTCGTTCCGGCTGCCGGCCTGGAGCGCCGAGCGCATCAGGAACGGCTTCGAGGTCAAGGACATCCACCACCTCACGGACGGCCTCGCCGCCGGCCGCGGCGTCGTCCTGGCCCTGCCCCACCTGGGCAACTGGGACCTGGCCGGCGCCTGGGTCACCACCCAGCTGAAGACGCCCTTCACCACGGTCGCCGAGCGCCTGAAGCCCGAGACGCTGTACGACCGTTTCGTCGCCTACCGCGAAGGCCTCGGCATGGAGGTCCTGCCGCACACCGGCGGCACCGCCTTCGGCACCCTGGCCCGGCGGCTGCGTGACGGCGGGCTGGTCTGTCTGGTCGCCGACCGTGACCTGTCCGCCTCCGGTGTCGAGGTCGAGTTCTTCGGCGACACGGCCCGGATGCCCGCCGGACCCGCACTGCTCGCCCAGCAGACGGGCGCGCTTCTGCTGCCGGTGACGCTCTGGTACGACGGCTCGCCCGTCATGCGGGGTCGCGTTCACCCGCCGATCGAGGTACCCGAGGCAGGTACGAAGTCCGAGAAGACGTCTGTCATGACACAGGCGTTGGCGGATGCCTTCGCCGGCGGGATCGCCGACCATCCGGAGGACTGGCACATGCTGCAGCGACTGTGGCTCGCCGACCTGGAACCCCGACCGTCCGACGGGGAGCGGCCGTGAGAATCGGCATCGTCTGCCCGTACTCCTGGGACGTGCCGGGCGGCGTCCAGTTCCATATCCGCGACCTCGCCGAGTACTTCATCCGCCTCGGCCACGAAGTGTCCGTCCTCGCACCCGCCGACGACGACACCCCGCTCCCGCCGTACGTCGTCTCGGCGGGCCGCGCGGTCCCGGTGCCGTACAACGGCTCGGTGGCCCGGCTGAACTTCGGCTTCCTGTCGGCCGCGCGGGTACGGCGCTGGCTGCACGACGGCGCCTTCGACGTGGTCCACATCCATGAGCCGTCCTCGCCCTCGCTCGGCCTGCTCACCTGCTGGGCGGCGCAGGGCCCGATCGTCGCGACCTTCCACACGTCCAACCCGCGCTCCCGGGCGATGCTCGCCGCGTACGCGATCCTCCAGGCCGCGCTGGAGAAGATCAGCGCGCGGATCGCCGTGAGCGAGTACGCCCGCCGCACCCTCGTGGAACACCTCGGCGGCGACGCGGTGGTGATCCCGAACGGCGTGGACGTCGACTTCTTCGCCAAGGCCGAGCCCAAGCCCGAGTGGCAGGGCGACACGATCGGCTTCATAGGGCGCATCGACGAGCCCCGCAAGGGGCTGCCGGTGCTGATCAAGGCGCTGCCGAAGATCCTCGCCGCCCGTCCGCAGACCCGGCTGCTGGTCGCGGGGCGCGGCGACGAGGAGGAGGCCGTGGAGAAGCTGCCCAAGGAGATGCGCTCCCGGGTCGAGTTCCTCGGCATGGTCAGCGACGAGGACAAGGCCCGTCTGCTGCGCAGCGTCGACCTGTACGTCGCCCCCAACACCGGCGGCGAGAGCTTCGGGATCATCCTGGTCGAGGCCATGTCGGCGGGAGCGCCGGTGCTCGCCTCGGATCTGGACGCGTTCGCGCAGGTACTCGACCAGGGCGCCGCCGGCGAGTTGTTCGCCAACGAGGACGCGAACGCCCTCGCCGAGCGCGCCGTACGCCTCCTCGAGGACCCCGAGCGCCGGGCCGAGCTGCGGGCACGCGGCAGCGCCCACGTCCGGAGGTTCGACTGGTCCACGGTCGGCGCGGACATCCTGTCGGTCTACGAGACGGTGACGGACGGGACGACGGCGGTGGCGGCCGCCGACGAGCGCTCGCCGGGGTTGCGGGCACGGCTGGGGCTGGCGCGCGACTGACCCGGCACGCGCGCGTGGGCCTGCCGGTCGGACGCTGACCACAGGTGCTCCACACGGCCCGGCTAACCTTGCCGCCCGTGACCGCAACCCTCATCTGGATCCTCGTCGCCCTCGTGGTGATCGGCCTCTACCTGAGCTGGACCGCAGGCAGGCTCGACCGGCTGCACGCCCGCATCGACGCCACCCGCGCCGCGCTCGACGCCCAACTGCTGCGCCGCGCCTCGGTGGCCCAGGAACTGGCGACCTCCGGTGTGCTCGATCCGGCCGCCTCGATCGTCCTGTACGAGGCCGCGCACGCCGCGCGGCAGGCCGAGGAGGAGCAACGCGAGGTCGCCGAGAGCGATTTGAGCCAGGCGCTCAGGGCCGTGTTCGCCGAGGCGCAGCAGGTGGAGGCGGTACGGGAGGCGCCCGGGGGAGAGGCGGCCACGCGTGAACTCACCGAGGCGGTACGCCGGGTGCCGATGGCCCGCCGCTTCCACAACGACGCCGTGGGAGCGGCCCGCAGGCTCCGGGAGCACCGCAAGGTGCGCTGGTTCCGGCTGGCCGGTCATGCGCCCTTCCCGCTGGCCTTCGAGATGGACGACGAGCCCCCGGCGGCCCTGATGGTGCGGGCCGCTTAGCCGCGCCCGCACCCAAAACGATCCACCGGCTCCTCATTGGCCCTTGCTGTGGCCTGGTCCCCTCGCGTTTCCTCGGTATTCGCAGAAACCCTCTTTCACCGAGCGAGGTCACACGTGTCCAGCACGCTTCCCCACTCCGCCCAGACGCCCGAGACCGGCACCGCGCGCGTGAAGCGCGGCATGGCCGAGCAGCTCAAGGGCGGCGTGATCATGGACGTCGTCACGCCGGACCAGGCGAAGATCGCCGAGGACGCCGGCGCCGTGGCCGTCATGGCGCTGGAGCGGGTCCCGGCCGACATCCGCAAGGACGGCGGCGTGGCCCGTATGTCCGACCCGGACATGATCGAGGGCATCATCGAGGCCGTCTCCATCCCGGTCATGGCCAAGTCCCGCATCGGCCACTTCGTCGAGGCCCAGGTGCTGCAGTCCCTCGGCGTCGACTACATCGACGAGTCCGAGGTGCTCACCCCGGCCGACGAGGTCAACCACTCCGACAAGTGGGCGTTCACGACCCCCTTCGTCTGCGGTGCCACCAACCTGGGCGAGGCCCTGCGCCGCATCGCCGAGGGTGCGGCCATGATCCGCTCCAAGGGCGAGGCCGGCACCGGCAACGTCGTCGAGGCCGTCCGCCACCTGCGCCAGATCAAGAACGAGATCGCCCGTCTGCGCGGCTACGACAACAACGAGCTGTACGCCGCCGCCAAGGAGCTGCGTGCCCCGTACGAGCTCGTCAAGGAGGTCTCGGAGCTGGGCAAGCTGCCGGTGGTCCTCTTCTCCGCCGGTGGTGTCGCCACCCCGGCCGACGCCGCGCTGATGCGCCAGCTCGGCGCCGAGGGCGTCTTTGTCGGCTCCGGCATCTTCAAGTCCGGCGACCCGGCCAAGCGTGCCGCCGCCATCGTGAAGGCGACCACCTTCTACGACGACCCCAAGATCATCGCGGACGCGTCCCGCAACCTCGGCGAGGCCATGGTCGGCATCAACTGCGACACCCTCCCCGAGGCCGAGCGCTACGCGAACCGGGGCTGGTGATGACCGCTCCCGTAGTCGGAGTGCTCGCGCTCCAGGGCGACGTACGGGAGCACCTCGTCGCCCTGGCCGCGGCCGGTGCCGTGGCCAGGCCGGTGCGGCGCCCCGAAGAGCTCGCCGGGATCGACGGCCTGGTCCTGCCCGGCGGCGAGTCCACCACCATCTCGAAGCTGGCGGTCCTCTTCGGCGTGATGGACCCCCTCCGCGCGCGCGTGCGGGACGGCATGCCCGTCTACGGCACCTGCGCGGGCATGATCATGCTCGCCGACAAGATCCTCGACCCGCGCTCGGGCCAGGAGACGATCGGCGGCATCGACATGATCGTGCGTCGCAACGCCTTCGGCCGGCAGAACGAGTCCTTCGAAGCGGCCGTCGAGGTGCGGGGCATCGCGGGCGATCCTGTGGAGGGCGTCTTCATCCGCGCCCCCTGGGTGGAGTCCGTCGGCGCCGCGGCCGAGGTACTCGCCGAGCACGACGGCCACATCGTCGCGGTCCGTCAGGGCAACGCGCTGGCCACGTCGTTCCACCCGGAACTGACCGGCGACCACCGCGTGCACGGCCTGTTCGTCGACATGGTGCGCGCGTACCGGACGACGGAGTCCTTGTAGGATCTGGAGGTCTCCCAGGCCCTTAAGATCTGGGGGAGTTCGTTCGGAGATGGGTTACGCGAAGGAGACAGGCAGATGTCCGGCCACTCTAAATGGGCCACGACGAAGCACAAGAAGGCCGTGATCGATGCCAAGCGCGGCAAGCTCTTCGCGAAGCTGATCAAGAACATCGAGGTCGCGGCCCGCACCGGTGGCGCCGACCCCGATGGCAACCCGACGCTGTACGACGCCATCCAGAAGGCGAAGAAGTCGTCGGTCCCGAACAAGAACATCGACTCCGCGGTCAAGCGCGGCGCCGGCCTGGAGGCCGGTGGCGCCGACTACGAGACGATCATGTACGAGGGCTACGGCCCGAATGGCGTCGCCGTGCTCATCGAGTGCCTCACCGACAACCGCAACCGCGCCGCCTCGGACGTCCGCGTCGCCATGACCCGCAACGGCGGCTCCATGGCCGACCCCGGCTCCGTGTCGTACCTCTTCAACCGCAAGGGCGTCGTGATCGTCCCCAAGGGCGAGCTGACCGAGGACGATGTCCTCGGTGCCGTGCTCGACGCGGGCGCCGAGGAGGTCAATGACCTCGGCGAGAACTTCGAGGTCATCAGCGAGGCCACCGACCTGGTCGCCGTCCGCACGGCCCTCCAGGACGCCGGCATCGACTACGAGTCCGCCGACGCGAACTTCGTCCCGACCATGCAGGTCGAACTGGACGAGGAGGGCGCCAAGAAGATCTTCAAGCTGATCGACGCGCTCGAGGACAGCGACGACGTCCAGAACGTCTTCGCCAACTTCGATGTGAGCGACGAGATCATGGAGAAGGTCGACGCGTAACGCTGCCGCGAGCCGAGCGGATTCGGCGGGCCGGGTGGGACACGTCCCACCCGGCCCGCCGTTGTTGTCAGTGGTACCCGATAGCCTGCACAAACAGGCGATCGAAGGGACGGTGCGGGGTTGCGCGTACTGGGGGTGGACCCGGGGCTGACGCGGTGCGGTGTCGGCGTGGTCGAAGGTGTCGCGGGCCGGCCCCTCACCATGCTCGGCGTCGGAGTCGTCCGCACGCCCGCGGACGCGGACCTGGGGCACCGTCTCGTCGCCATCGAGCAGGGCATCGAGCAGTGGCTGGACGAACACCGGCCCGAATTCGTCGCCGTGGAGCGGGTGTTCAGCCAGCACAACGTGCGGACGGTGATGGGCACGGCCCAGGCCAGCGCCGTGGCCATGCTCTGCGCCGCCCGCCGAGGCATCCCCGTCGCCCTGCACACCCCCAGCGAGGTCAAGGCCGCCGTCACCGGCAGCGGCCGCGCGGACAAGGCGCAGGTCGGCGCGATGGTCACCCGACTGCTGCGGCTCGACGCGCCCCCCAAGCCCGCCGACGCCGCCGACGCGCTCGCGCTCGCCATCTGCCACATCTGGCGGGCCCCCGCCCAGAACCGCCTCCAGCAGGCTGTCGCCCTGCACGCGGCAAAAACAACCGCATCGAAAGGTCGCCCGGCATGATCGCCTTCGTCAGCGGCACGGTCGCCGCCCTCGCCCCCGACGCTGCGGTGGTCGAGGTCGGCGGTGTCGGCATGGCCGTCCAGTGCACGCCGAACACCCTGTCCACGCTCCGGCTCGGTCAGCCCGCCAAGCTGCACACCTCGCTCGTGGTCCGAGAGGACTCGCTCACCCTGTACGGCTTCGCGGACGACGACGAACGGCAGACCTTCGAACTGCTCCAGACCGCCAGCGGAGTCGGCCCCCGCCTGGCCCAGGCCATGCTCGCCGTACACAGCCCGGACGCCCTGCGCCGAGCCGTCACGACAGCCGACGAGAAGGCACTCACCGCCGTCCCCGGCATCGGCAAGAAGGGCGCCCAGAAGCTGCTGCTGGAGCTGAAGGACCGCCTCGGCGAGCCGATCGGCGCCCCCGCGATGGGAACGGCGATCAGCAGCGGCTGGCGAGACCAACTGCACGCCGCGCTGATCGGACTGGGCTACGCCACCCGCGAAGCCGAAGAGGCCGTGGCCGCCGTGGCCCCGCAGGCCGAGGCGGCAGAGGGCACCCCGCCAGTGGGCCAGCTGCTGAAGGCCGCTCTCCAGACCCTCAACCGCGCCCGCTGACCCCCCGACCTCGAGGCATACGCAATGAACTGGGACGACCCGACCGACACCCCCGCCGCCGAGCGGCTGGTGGGGTCGGTCGCCGACCGTGAGGACCAGGCCGTCGAGGCCGCCCTGCGCCCCAAGGACCTGGACGAGTTCATCGGCCAGGAGAAGGTCCGCGAGCAACTCGACCTCGTCCTGCGGGCCGCACGCGCGCGTGGCGCCACCGCCGACCATGTGCTGCTCTCCGGCGCCCCCGGCCTCGGCAAGACCACCCTCTCGATGATCATCGCGGCCGAGATGGGCGCCCCGATCCGCATCACCAGCGGCCCCGCCATCCAGCACGCCGGCGACCTCGCCGCGATCCTGTCCTCGCTCCAGGAGGGCGAGGTCCTCTTCCTCGACGAGATCCACCGCATGTCCCGGCCCGCCGAGGAGATGCTCTACATGGCGATGGAGGACTACCGCGTCGACGTCATCGTCGGCAAGGGCCCGGGCGCCACCGCCATCCCGCTCGAACTTCCGCCCTTCACCCTGGTCGGCGCCACCACGCGCGCGGGCCTGCTGCCGCCCCCGCTGCGCGACCGCTTCGGCTTCACCGCGCACATGGAGTTCTACGAGCCCGCCGAGCTGGAGCGCGTCATCCACCGCTCCGCGCACCTCCTCGACGTCGAGATCGGGGCCGACGGCGCCGCCGAGATCGCCGGCCGCTCCCGCGGCACACCCCGTATCGCCAACCGCCTGCTGCGCCGCGTCCGCGACTACGCGCAGGTCAAGGCCGACGGGATCATCACCCGCGACATCGCGTCGGCGGCACTGAAGGTGTACGAAGTCGACGCCCGCGGGCTCGACCGGCTCGACCGGGGCGTCCTCGAAGCCCTGCTCAAGCTCTTCGGCGGCGGTCCGGTCGGACTGTCGACGCTCGCCGTCGCGGTGGGGGAGGAGCGGGAGACCGTGGAAGAGGTCGCCGAGCCGTTCCTCGTACGGGAGGGGCTGCTGGCCCGCACCCCGCGCGGCCGGGTGGCCACGCCCGCCGCATGGGCACATCTCGGCCTCACCCCGCCCCGCTCGTCCGGTGCCGGAAACGGACAACAGGACCTGTTCGGGACGTGAGGGAGGCCCGACGGCGAGGGCATTGACCGGACCAGGAACCCCGGTGCCATGCTGAGCGTTGTTCCTTGCGCGCGGACTCGCTTAGACTCCGCCGATGCCGCCTTTGTCGGCGGCACACATACCCCCAACCATCAGGCCGCTCACCATCGCGGTCGCGTGAAGGAAGTACCGACCCGTGAGTCTCGTGACCCTCCTCCCGTTCATCGTGCTCATCGGGGCCATGTTCCTGATGACCCGCTCGGCCAAGAAGAAGCAGCAGCAGGCCGCGAACATGCGGAACGAAATGCAGCCCGGCAGCGGCGTCCGCACGATCGGGGGCATGTACGCCACGGTCAAAGAGGTCAACGAGGACACGGTCCTCCTCGACGCAGGCCCGGGTGTCGACCTCCTCTTCGCCAAGAACGCGATCGGTGCCGTCCTGACCGACGACGAGTACAACCGCATCGTCCACGGCGTCGAGCACGACCTGAAGAGCGACGTCGTCCCGGACGACGCCTCCTCCCTCACCGAGCCGGAGTCCGGCGCGACCGCCGCCGACTCCGACGACACGCCGGTCGACCTGGGCAAGAAGGACGCTGACGAGGAGCCGGCCGACGAGCCCGCGGCCGCCGAGGCGAAGGCTGACGACGAGCCGAAGAAGACCGACGGCGACTCCGACGCGAAGTAGTCATGCACCCGGGTGCGCGGGCCGCTCCCGCGCGCCCCGGAACATGCGAAGCTCGACGGGGATCCCGACACCATGTCATGGCCGCCCGCCCGCCGCACGGGCGCGAGGCGGCCCGAGAGGGAGTACGAGAAGGTGGCAGCACCTAAGAAGGGCCGGAGCGCGAGCGCCCAGAGCAAGCCAGGGCGCTCGCTGGTCCTGATCCTGATCGCCATCGTGGCGCTCACCGGGGGAATGTTCGCCTCCGGACACACCACTCCGCGTCTCGGCATCGACCTGGCCGGCGGTACGAGCATCACGCTCCGCGCGGAGCCCGAGGACGGCGACCAGTCCGCGATCAACAAGAAGAACATGGACACCGCGGTCGACATCATGAACCGCCGTGTCAACGGTCTCGGTGTCTCCGAGGCAGAGGTCCAGACCCAGGGCGATCGCAACATCATCGTCAACATCCCCAAGGGCACGAACTCCGAGGAGGCCCGGAAGCAGGTCGGCACCACCGCCAAGCTCTACTTCCGTCCCGTCCTCACCACCGAGGTCGCCGGCGCCGGAGCCGGGGCCACTCCGTCGCCCAGCGCCTCCAGCAGCGCCTCGGGCGACGCCGACAAGGACAAGGCGACCTCGTCCTCGTCCCCGTCCGGCACTCCCTCGGCGACCGCCACCACGCAGGGACGCGCGGTCACCGACGCGCTCAAGGCCGACGCCACCCCGAGCGGTTCCGCCTCGCCCTCCGCCAGCGCCTCCCCCTCTCCGAGCGGCAGCGCCCCGGACGACGCCACCAGCAAGCTCCAGGCGCAGTACGCCGCGCTCGACTGCACCAAGAAGGCGGTCCGCGCCACGGCCGGCGAGGGCTCGAAGCCCACCGCGCCGACGGTCGCCTGCGGCCAGAACGCGCAGGGCCAGTGGCAGAAGTACATCCTCGGCCCCGCCGAGGTCGACGGCACCGACGTCGACAAGGCCCAGGCCGTCTTCAACACCCAGACCGGCGCGGGCTGGACCGTCACGATGGACTTCACGTCCGCCGGCACCAAGAAGTTCGCCGCGATCACCGGCAAGCTGGCCCAGAACCAGTCCCCGCAGAACCAGTTCGCCATCGTCCTGGACGGCGAGGTCGTCTCCGACCCGTACGTCCGCCAGGCGCTGACCGGCGGCAACGCCGAGATCTCCGGCAACTTCAACCAGGAGTCGGCCCAGAGCCTCTCCAACATGCTGTCGTACGGCGCCCTGCCGCTGACCTTCAAGGAGGACAGCGTCACCACGGTGACCGCGGCCCTCGGCGGCGAGCAGCTGCAGGCCGGCCTGATCGCGGGCGCGATCGGTCTCGCCCTGGTCATCATCTACCTGCTGGCCTTCTACCGCGGCCTGTCGATCATCGCCATCCCCTCGCTGCTGGTCTCCGCGATCCTCACCTACGTGATCATGTCGCTGCTCGGCCCGACCATCGGCTTCGCGCTGAACCTGCCGGCCGTGTGCGGTGCCATCGTCGCGATCGGCATCACAGCGGACTCGTTCATCGTGTTCTTCGAACGGATCCGGGACGAGATCCGCGAGGGCCGCACGCTGCGCCCCGCCGTGGAGCGGGGCTGGCCGCGCGCCCGGCGCACCATCCTGGTCTCCGACTTCGTGTCGTTCCTCGCCGCCGCGGTCCTGTTCATCGTCACCGTCGGCAAGGTCCAGGGCTTCGCGTTCACCCTCGGTCTGACGACCGTGCTCGACGTGGTCGTCGTCTTCTTCTTCACCAAGCCGCTGATGACGATCCTCGCCCGCAAGAAGTTCTTCGCGAACGGCCACAAGTGGTCCGGCCTCGACCCGAAGGGCCTGGGCGCCAAACCTCCGCTGCGCCGTACCCGCCGTCCCGTCCGCCCCACCGCCGGCCCTGTCGACCCGAAGGAGGCGTGAGATGTCGAAGCTCGGCAACCTCGGCGCCCGACTGCACCGTGGCGAGGTCGGCTACGACTTCGTCCGCAACCGCAAGATCTGGTACGGCGTCTCGATCCTGATCACCATCGTGGCCATCGCCGGCCTGGCGGTGCGCGGCCTGAACATGGGCATCGAGTTCCAGGGCGGCGCGGTCTTCACCACCCCGAAGTCCAGCGTCTCGGTCTCCCAGGCCGAGGAGTACGCGGAAACCGCGTCCGGCCACGACGCGATCGTCCAGGAGCTCGGCAGCGGCGGCCTGCGCATCCAGATCGCCGGTATCGACACCGCCAAGGCCGACCAGATCAAGGCCGATCTCTCCAAGGACCTGAGCGTCGACTCGGAGAAGATCAACGCCGAGCTCGTCGGCCCCAGTTGGGGTGAACAGATCGCCAACAAGGCCTGGCAGGGTCTGGCGATCTTCATGGTGCTCGTCGTGATCTACCTGGCGATCGCGTTCGAATGGCGCATGGCCGCGGCCGCATTGGTCGCTCTGATCCACGACATCACCATCACGGTCGGCATCTACGCCCTCGTCGGCTTCGAAGTGACACCGGGCACGGTGATCGGTCTGCTGACCATCCTCGGTTACTCGCTCTATGACACGGTCGTCGTCTTCGACAGCCTCAAGGAGCAGGCGAAGGACATCACCAAGCAGACCCGTCTGACGTACAGCGACGTCGCCAACAACTCGATCAACAGCACCCTGATGCGTTCCATCAACACCACGGTGGTCGCGCTGCTCCCGGTCGCCGGACTGCTGTTCATCGGCGGCGGTTTCCTCGGCGCGGGCATGCTCAACGACATCTCGCTGTCGCTGTTCGTCGGCCTCGCGGCCGGTGCGTACTCCTCGATCTTCATCGCCACCCCGCTCGTCGCCGACCTCAAGGAGCGCGAGCCGCAGATGAAGGCGCTCAGGAAGCGCGTCCTCGCCAAGCGGGCGCAGGCAGGCGCACAGGGCGAGGCCGCGGAGGACCAGGCCGTCGGGGAGCCGTTCGGAGCCGAGCCCGCGGATGCCGCTCCCGCGGTCGTCGGCCCGCAGGGCCAGGCGGTCCGCAGCCAGCCCGCCTCCCGCGGCCGCGGCCGGGGCCGACCGTCGGGGAAGCGCCGATGACCGAGCTCACCGACATCAGCGCGCTGCTGCTCAGCCGCATCCGCGATGTGGCCGACTACCCGGAGCCGGGCGTGATGTTCAAGGACATCACCCCGCTCCTGGCGGACCCGGCGGCGTTCACCGCCCTCACCGACGCCCTCGCCAGGGTCGCCGAGCGGACGAACGCGACGAAGGTCGTCGGCCTGGAGGCCCGCGGCTTCATCCTCGGCGCCCCGGTCGCCGTCCGCGCCGGCCTCGGCTTCATCCCCGTACGCAAGGCAGGCAAGCTCCCCGGAGCCACCCTCAGCCAGGCGTACGACCTGGAGTACGGCTCCGCCGAGATCGAGGTCCACGCCGAGGACCTGGCCGCCGACGACCGCGTGCTGATCGTCGACGACGTCCTCGCCACCGGCGGCACCGCCGAGGCCTCCCTGAAGCTGATCCGCAGCGCGGGCGCCGAGGTCGCGGGCGTCGCGGTCCTCATGGAACTCGGCTTCCTGGGCGGCCGCGCCCGCCTGGAACCGACACTGGACGGGGCACCGCTCGAGGCGCTGCTAAAGGTCTGAGGCGCAGGCACTACACACAAACGGCCGGCCCGGTTACATCCGGGCCGGCCGTTTCGCGCCCCGACAGGGGCGCGGGGAACTGCGCGATCAACCACAACGGACCGGCAGTCGGCAATCCACCCTGCCACCCCCGCACAGGCCCCGAAAACACTCACTGGCCACCCCCGAATCACCCTCACGTCACCTCCCGGAATGCCGGCGGCAGCCCCCGGTTGACGGCCGTCACATCGTCCGGACGGCGATCCCGCCGCTGAGGCTCGCTACCATGGGATCTCCGGAGCCTGACCGGGGGACCCGGATCGCGCACGAGGAGCCCTCTTGCCAGACGAGGCCCAGCCACTCACCGCCGCCAAGCCCGAGCCCGCCTCGGCGCCCGCGGCGAAGCCGCCCGCGCCGACCGAGTCGAACGCGAAGAACGACACCCGCGGGCCGGTCGAGCATGCCCAGTCCGCGCCCGTCGACAAGTCGGCCGAGCAGTCGCGCCCCAAGCCCGCCCCGTCCGAGAGCCCGGCCACACCTGCGGTCCGCCCGAACACCGGCCAGCCCGCCCGCTCCGGCTCCTCCAACCGCGTCCGCGCCCGCCTCGCCCGCCTCGGCGTCCAGCGCTCCAACCCGTACAACCCGGTCCTGGAACCGCTGCTGCGCATAGTCCGCAGCAACGACCCGAAGATCGAGACGGCCACGCTCCGCCAGATCGAGAAGGCCTACCAGGTCGCCGAGCGCTGGCACCGCGGCCAGAAGCGCAAGAGCGGCGACCCGTACATCACGCACCCCCTCGCCGTCACCACGATCCTCGCCGAGCTGGGCATGGATCCGGCCACGCTGATGGCGGGCCTGCTGCACGACACCGTCGAGGACACCGAGTACGGCCTCGACCAGCTCCGCCGCGACTTCGGCGACTCCGTCGCCCTGCTCGTCGACGGCGTCACCAAGCTGGACAAGGTCAAGTTCGGCGAGGCCGCGCAGGCCGAGACGGTGCGCAAGATGGTCGTAGCCATGGCCAAGGACCCCCGCGTCCTGGTCATCAAGCTCGCCGACCGCCTGCACAACATGCGCACCATGCGCTATCTCAAGCGCGAGAAGCAGGAGAAGAAGGCGCGCGAGACCCTCGAGATCTACGCGCCGCTCGCCCATCGCCTCGGCATGAACACCATCAAGTGGGAACTGGAGGACCTCGCCTTCGCGATCCTCTACCCCAAGATGTACGACGAGATCGTACGGCTGGTGGCCGAGCGGGCACCGAAGCGTGACGAGTATCTGGCCATAGTGACCGACGAGGTCCAGCAGGACCTGCGCGCGGCCCGCATCAAGGCGACCGTCACCGGACGCCCGAAGCACTACTACAGCGTCTACCAGAAGATGATCGTCCGCGGCCGTGACTTCGCGGAGATCTACGACCTGGTGGGCATCCGCGTCCTCGTGGACACCGTCCGCGACTGCTACGCCGCCCTCGGCACCGTGCACGCGCGATGGAACCCGGTCCCCGGCCGGTTCAAGGACTACATCGCGATGCCCAAGTTCAACATGTACCAGTCGCTGCACACGACGGTGATCGGGCCCAACGGCAAGCCGGTCGAACTCCAGATCCGTACGTTCGACATGCACCGCCGCGCCGAGTACGGCATCGCCGCGCACTGGAAGTACAAGCAGGAGGCCGTCGCGGGCGCCTCCAAGATCCGTACCGATGTGCCCAAGTCGTCCGGCAAGGGCAAGGACGACCATCTCAACGACATGGCGTGGCTGCGCCAACTGCTCGACTGGCAGAAGGAGACCGAGGACCCGGGCGAGTTCCTGGAGTCGCTGCGCTTCGACCTGTCGCGCAACGAGGTCTTCGTCTTCACGCCGAAGGGCGACGTCATAGCGCTCCCGGCCGGTGCGACGCCCGTCGACTTCGCGTACGCGGTCCACACCGAAGTCGGCCACCGCACCATAGGGGCACGGGTCAACGGCCGTCTCGTACCGCTCGAATCCACCCTGGACAACGGCGACTTGGTGGAGGTCTTCACCTCCAAGGCGGCCGGCGCCGGACCGTCCCGCGACTGGCTCGGCTTCGTCAAGTCGCCGCGCGCCCGCAACAAGATCCGGGCCTGGTTCTCCAAGGAACGCCGGGACGAGGCCATCGAACAGGGCAAGGACGCCATCGCACGCGCGATGCGCAAACAGAACCTGCCGATCCAGCGCATCCTCACGGGCGACTCCCTCGTCACCCTGGCGCACGAGATGCGCTACCCCGACATCTCCTCGCTGTACGCCGCGATCGGCGAGGGACATGTCGCCGCGCAGAACGTCGTACAGAAGCTCGTTCAGGCCCTCGGCGGGGAGGAGGCCGCCACCGAGGAGATGGACGAGGCGGTACCGTCCCCCCGAGGTCGCGGCCGCAAGCGGCGCAGCAGCCAGGACCCCGGTGTGGTGGTCAAGGGCGTCGACGACGTCTGGGTCAAGCTCGCCCGCTGTTGTACGCCGGTCCCCGGCGACCCCATCATGGGCTTCGTCACGCGCGGCAGTGGCGTATCGGTTCACCGCACCGACTGTGTGAACGTCGACTCGCTGTCCCGTGAGCCCGAGCGCATCCTCGACGTCGAGTGGGCGCCCACGCAGTCCTCGGTCTTCCTGGTCGCCATCCAGGTCGAGGCCCTCGACCGCTCCCGGCTGCTGTCGGACGTGACCCGGGTCCTGTCCGACCAGCACGTCAACATCCTCTCCGCGGCCGTCCAGACCTCCCGCGACCGCGTCGCCACCTCCCGCTTCACCTTCGAGATGGGCGACCCGAAGCATCTCGGCCACGTCCTGAAGGCGGTCAGGGGAGTGGAAGGCGTGTACGACGTGTACCGGGTGACGTCGGCGCGCAGCCGGGCGTAACCGCCGTACGAGCACGAAAAGGGGCTCCCCTCGGGGAGCCCCTTTCCATGTACCTGAGGTGTGTCAGCCGCCGAACTCCTGCAGCCCCTTCAGCGCCTGGTCCAGCAGGGCCTGGCGGCCCTCCAGCTCCCGCTCCAGCTTGTCGGCCTTGGCGTTGTTGCCCTGGGCGCGCGCCTGCTCGATCTGCTTCTGGAGCTTCTCCACGGCGGCCTGGAGCTGGCCGGTCAGACCCTCGGCACGCGCGCGTGCCTCCGGGTTGGACCGGCGCCACTCGGCCTCCTCGGCCTCCTGGATGGCCCGCTCCACCGCGTGCATCCGACCCTCGACCTTCGGACGCGCGTCGCGCGGCACATGGCCGATGGCCTCCCAGCGTTCGTTGATCGAGCGGAACGCGGCACGGGCGGCCTTGAGGTCCGTGACCGGGAGGATCTTCTCGGCCTCCTCGGCCAGCTCCTCCTTGAGCTTCAGGTTCTCCGACTGCTCCGCGTCCCGCTCGGCGAAGACCGAGCTGCGGGCGGCGAAGAACACGTCCTGCGCGCCGCGGAAGCGGTTCCACAAGTCGTCCTCGTGCTCGCGCTGGGCGCGGCCCGCGGCCTTCCACTCCGACATCAGCTCGCGGTAGCGCGCGGCCGTCGGACCCCAGTCCGTCGAGCCCGACAGCGCCTCGGCCTCGGCGACCAGCCGCTCCTTGGTCTTGCGGGCCTCCTCGCGCTGCGCGTCCAGCGAAGCGAAGTGTGCCTTGCGGCGCTTGGAGAACGCCGACCGGGCGTGCGAGAAGCGGTGCCACAGCTCGTCGTCCGACTTGCGGTCCAGCCGCGGCAGGCCCTTCCAGGTGTCCACCAGCGCCCGCAGCCGCTCACCGGCCGCCCGCCACTGGTCGGACTGGGCCAGCTGCTCCGCCTCGGTGACCAGCGCCTCCTTGGCCTTGCGGGCCTCGTCGGACTGCCGCGCGCGCTGCTGCTTGCGCTCCTCGCGGCGTGCCTCGACGGTTTCCACGAGCTTGTCCAGCCGCTTGCGCAGCGCGTCCAGATCACCGACGGCGTGGTGTGCGTCGACCTGCTCACGGATGTGGTCGATGGCGACCTGGGCGTCCTTCGCGGAGAGGTCGGTGGTCTTCACTCGCTTCTCGAGGAGGCCGATCTCGACAACCAGGCCCTCGTACTTGCGCTCGAAGTAGGCCAACGCTTCCTCGGGGGAGCCGGCCTGCCAGGAACCGACAACCTGCTCGCCGTCGGCCGTACGCACGTACACGGTCCCCGTCTCGTCGACGCGGCCCCACGGGTCGCTGCTCACAGCGCCTCCTCCACATGATGCCTGCGTAGGGCTTCCGCACCCCCGGGCATCGTCCACAGTTTCGTCACGGCCAACATAGGCGACCGGCGGGTTGCCTGTCCGCATCCCGCGCGACCGAAATTTCGCAGTTGACAGTCAGGATTTCGTGACAGTTGCCTTGTTGATGACGACCGTCGCGTTGGGTGCCGTGTTCCCCGTCGCGGGGTCCGCGGCCTGCGCTCCAGCGTCCGCGATCTTCTTCAGGACCTTCATGCCCGCTTCGGACACCGTTCCGAACGGTGTGTAGTCGGGCGGCAGCGGACTGTCCTGGTAGACGAGGAAGAACTGGCTTCCTCCGGAGTTGCGTCCTTGCTTCGTCTGGGCGTTGTACTGGTTGGCCATCGCGACCGTGCCCGCCGGGTAGACCCCGCCCTTGAGGCTCTTGTCCTTGAGGTTCTCGTCCGGGATCGTGTAGCCGGGCCCGCCCATGCCGGTGCCCTTCGGGTCGCCGCACTGCAGCACGTAGATGCTGCTGGGGACGAGCCGGTGGCACTTGGTGTGGTCGAAGAAGCCCTTGCCCGCGAGGAAGTTGAAGGAGTTCACGGTGTGCGGCGCGGCCGACGCCTTCAGGTCGATGTCTATGTCACCGCAGGTCGTGGCGAGCTTCATCGTGTACTTCGCCGACTCGTCGATGGTCATCGCCGGCTCCTTCTTCCAAGTCGCCGTCTTGGCCTTGCCCGCGGCCGGCTTCTCGCACGGGTCCTCGGCCTTGCTGGGCGCCGACGCGCTCGGCGTGACGTCCGCGCTCGCGTTGGTCTTGTCGTCGTCCTTGAGGGCCCCGGTCATGTACAGCGCCAGGCCGGCGATCACGACGACGGCGAGTGCGGACGCGATCGCGGCGTTGCGCGTACGCGCCTTGCGCCGTGCCTCGGTGCGCCGCTGCTGCTGCCGCAAGAACTTCTCCCGCGCGAGCTGACGCTTCCGCTGTTCTTGGCTGACCACCGGGTTTCTCCTCATACGTCTCGAACGTCGACCGGTACGCGTGCGTCGTTCGAATCGACCACCCGCGTGTGCCCCGTACCGTATATGGGTTCGCTGAGGAATCGGCAGCGCCGGTAGGCTCTGACCTCAGGCGCAGCCCATGCGCAAGCCACCCGAATCGACACAACGAAGGACGATCGTGCTCATTGCCGGGTTCCCCGCCGGGGCCTGGGGGACGAACTGTTATCTCGTCGCCCCCGCCGCCGGTGAGGAGTGCGTGATCATCGACCCGGGCCACGAAGCGGCCCCAGGAGTCGAGGAAGCACTGAAGAAGCATCGGCTCAAGCCCGTGGCGGTCGTCCTCACCCACGGCCACCTCGACCACGTGGCCTCGGTCGTCCCGGTGTGCGGCGCGCACGACGTGCCGGCCTGGATCCACCCCGAGGACCGGTACATGATGAACGACCCCGAGAAGGCGCTCGGACGCTCCATCGGGATGCCGCTGCTCGGCGAGCTGACCATCGGGGAGCCGGACGACGTCAAGGAGTTGACCGATGGCGCGCGACTGGAGCTGGCGGGTCTGGAGCTCTCCGTCGCCCACGCACCGGGCCATACCAAGGGGTCGGTGACCTTCCGGATGCCCGAGACCGCCGACATCCCGTCGGTGTTCTTCTCCGGGGATCTGCTGTTCGCCGGCTCCATCGGACGCACCGACCTGCCCGGCGGTGACATGGCCGAGATGCTCGACTCGCTGGCCCGTGTGTGCCTGCCGCTCGACGACTCGACCGTGGTGCTGTCCGGCCACGGCCCCCAGACGACCATCGGCCAGGAGCGCGCCACCAACCCGTATCTGCGGCAGGTGGCCGCCGGCCAGGGAACGGATCCGAACGCCGCTCCCCGACGAGGAATGTGACGAGAGAGTTCCGTGAGCACCTTCAAGGCCCCCAAGGGCACGTACGACCTGATCCCGCCGGACAGCGCCATCTACCTGGCCGTCCGTGAGGCGATCGCGGCTCCGCTGCGCAACTCCGGCTACGGATACATCGAGACGCCCGGCTTCGAGAACGTCGAGCTGTTCGCGCGCGGTGTCGGTGAGTCCACCGACATCGTGACCAAGGAGATGTACGCCTTCGAGACCAAGGGCGGCGACCGGCTCGCCCTGCGCCCCGAGGGCACGGCCTCCGTCCTGCGCGCCGCCCTCGAGGCCAACCTGCACAAGGCGGGCAACCTCCCGGTCAAGCTCTGGTATTCGGGCTCGTACTACCGCTACGAGCGCCCGCAGAAGGGCCGTTACCGCCACTTCTCCCAGGTCGGCGCCGAGGCGATCGGCGCGGAGGACCCGGCGCTGGACGCCGAGTTGATCATCCTGGCGGACCAGGCGTACCGCTCGCTGGGCCTGAGTAACTTCCGCATCCTGCTGAACAGCCTGGGCGACAAGGAGTGCCGTCCGGTCTACCGCGCGGCCCTCCAGGACTTCCTGCGCGGCCTTGACCTCGACGAGGACACCCTGCGCCGGTCGGAGATCAACCCGCTGCGCGTCCTCGACGACAAGCGCGAGTCGGTCCAGAAGCAGTTGACGGGTGCGCCGTTGCTGCGTGACTACCTCTGCGACGCCTGCAAGGCGTACCACGAGGAGGTCCGTGAGCTGATCACGGCGGCGGGCGTCGCCTTCGAGGACGACCCGAAGCTGGTGCGCGGCCTGGACTACTACACGCGCACCACCTTCGAGTTCGTCCACGACGGTCTGGGCTCGCAGTCCGCGGTGGGCGGCGGCGGCCGCTACGACGGACTCTCCGAGATGATCGGCGGTCCCGCGCTGCCGTCGGTGGGCTGGGCGCTGGGCGTCGACCGCACGGTCCTGGCCCTGGAGGCGGAGGGCGTCGAGCTCGAACTCCCGGCGGCCACCAGCGTGTTCGCGGTTCCGCTGGGCGACGAGGCCCGCCGCGTCCTGTTCGCCAAGGTCACCGACCTGCGCAAGGCGGGCATCGCCGCCGACTTCTCCTACGGCGCCAAGGGTCTCAAGGGCGCCATGAAGAACGCCAACCGGAGCGGCGCCCGCTACACCGTGGTCGCCGGCGAACGCGACCTCGCCGAGGGCGTCGTCCAGCTCAAGGACATGGAGTCCGGCGAGCAGACTCCCATCGGCGTGAACGAGATCGTGGCCGAGCTGGAGGCGAGGCTGGGCTGAGGCAGGTGGGGGTGCGGCGCCGAGGATTTCGCCCCCGCCGCCCCTACCCGTCCCATCCCTGGGGGCTGCGCCCCCAGACCCCCGCTTCGGCCTGAACGGCCTCGTCCTCAAACGCCGGACGGGCTGCAATGCGCGGCCCGGCGCTGAGAAGAGCGGCGTCCCCAGCGGGTGGGTGGGGGTTGGGGATGGCCGTTTTCGTCCTGAAACGCCGGAGGGGCTGAAAATCCAGCCCCTCCGGCGTTTGAGGAGCGGGGTCCAGGGGCGGAGCCCCGCGGGGGTTCAGGGGGCGGAGCCCCCTGGCGGGGTCGAAGGGGCGGAGCCCCTTCAGGATGGGACGGGTAGGGGCGGCGGGGGCGAAGAACCCTCAGTCCAGCAAGCCGTGCCGCATCGCGCTCGTCACCGCCGCCGTCCGGTCGTCCACGCCCAACTTGCCGAAGACGCGCAGCAGATGGGTCTTCACGGTCGACTCGCCGATGAACAACCGGCGCCCGATCTCGGCGTTGGTACAGCCCTCGGCCACAAGCCTCAGCACGGCCGTCTCCCGCGCCGACAACCGCGGCCGTTCCGGCTTCGTCCGCAACTGGTCCACGAGTCGCGCCGCCACCGACGGCGCCAGCACCGTCTCGCCGCGCGCCGCAGACCGTACGGCTTCCGCGAGTTCACCTCGCGGGAGATCCTTGAGCAGATAACCCGCCGCCCCCGCCTCCACCGCCCTCAGGATGTCCCGGTCCGTCTCGTACGTCGTGAGGACGATGACCCGGCAACCCAGCCCCGCCTCCGCCATCCGCACGATCGAGTCGACACCCCCGCCGTCCGGCATCCGCAGATCCATCAGCACGATGTCGGGCCGCAACTCGGCCGCCAGCGCCTCCGCCTGCGGTCCGCTGGACGCGTCGGCGACCACCTCGAGGTCCGGTTCCGCGCTGAGCATCGCCCGCAGCCCCTCCCGTACGACGGGATGGTCGTCGGCCAGGATGATCCGGATCACGGCACCTCACTCCTCACGTCGGGTAGGGGCAGCCGGACGGTCACCGTGGTGCCCTCGCCCGGCACGCTGCCGACCTGTGCGGTTCCCCCCACCTCGGCGGCCCGGGCGCGCAGCCCCGCCAGACCGTACCCGTCATGGACGGCACCGGGATCGAAGCCGCAACCGTCGTCCCGTACGGACATGGTGAGCGTCTCGTCGGCGTACGCCAGCGTGATGCCCACGGCCACAGAACTCCCGGCGTGCTTGCGGGCGTTGGCCAGTGCCTCCTGGCAGGAGCGCAGGGCGACCACCTCGGGACCGGCGGGCAGCGCGCGCACCGGACCCGTCACCTCCAGTTTCGCGGCGTGGCGGGCCGCGAGTCTGCCGACCGCATCCGGGAGCGAGGCGCCGTCGAGGTCGGCGGGGGTGCCCCCGGCGACCAGGGCGCGGGCCTCGGCGAGGTTCTGCCGGGCCGTCTCGTCCATCAGGGCCAGGTGACGGCGGGCCTGTGCCGGGTCCTCGTCGAACTCGGCCTCGACGGCCTGGATCAGCATCAGCAGGCTGGTGAAGCCCTGGGCGAGGGTGTCGTGGATCTCCCGGGCCATCCGCTCCCGCTCCGCGAGCGCGCCGTGCGCCGACGAGAGCCGGGAGACCTCATGCCGGCTGGCGTCCAGTTCCGCGATCAGCTCGGCCCGCTCCTGGCTCTGCTCGATGATCCGGATGATCCAACTGCCCAGCGCCACCGAGAAGACGAAGGTGACCACGGCGAACACCGCGTTGAAGAAGACCTCCTGGGCGCCGGGCCGCCACAGCAGCGCCCAGCCCGCCACGGGCACGAGGTTGATGACCGCCACGGCCGTCAGCGCCCACCGCATCCGCAACGCCATGAAGCACGGAGGGACGAGCGCGAAGGTCAGCACCCGCGTCTCCCCGACGAGCACCGCCGACGGCAGGAACAGCGCCAGCGCCACCGCCAGGAAACGCACCGCCTGCCGCTCGTCGGGCGGGTCACCGCACAGGATGGGGCGCCCCACCCACACGTACAGGGGAGCCAGCGGTATCAGCAGCGCGGCCGCGACGGCGCGGACCGGCCACCCCGGGAACCCCGCGCCGAGCACGTAGACCAGGGTGGCCAGCCAGATCAGCGCGAAGTACGTGTCCCAGAGCCGGAACGAGCGGGCCCAGGTGTACGCGCCCCCGGGTCCCGCCGGGCCGTTCATCCGTCGCGCCGGTTCTTCCACCGGAAGGTCAGCAGGCACAGCACCAATCCTCCGACGCACCACGCCCCGAGCACCAGCGCGACCCTGCCCAGCTCCCAGCTCCCGGCCTGCTCCAGCACCTGCGCCGACTCCGGCAGAAACACCCCGCGCAGCCCCTGGCACATCCACTTCAGCGGGAACAGCGCCCCGATGTTCAGCATCCAGTCCGGGATGGTGTCGATGGCGATGTACACCCCGGAGATGAACTGCAGCACCAGGAAGGGGAGGACGACCACGGAGGTCGCGCTCTTGCCGGACTTGGGGACCGAGCTGATCGCGATGCCGAGCAGCGCGCACGCCGTGATACCCAGCACGAAGATCCACGCGAAGTCGAACCAGGTGCGCACGTCCGACGGCAGGTCGACGTCGTACAGGGTCGTCCCGACGAGCAGCAGAATCGCCGTCTCCATGAGACCGGTGACGAGAACCAGCCAGATCTTGCCGAGGAAGTACGCGGCCGGCGGCATCGGCGTGCCGCGTAGCCGGCGCAGTACCTTCTCGTCCCGCTCGATGGCGATCGAGATGCCGAGCGACTGGAAACTCGTCGACATGATGCCGGCGGCCATCATCGCCGGGACGTACAGCTGAGAGGCGGTGACGCCCGCGCCGTCGACGTCGTCCTTGAAGATCGACGCGAACAGGAAGAGGAATACCACCGGGAAGGCGAAGGTGAACACCACCTGGTCGCGCTGCCGGAAGAACTGCTTGATCTCCAGCCCGCCCCGCTGCAGACCGAGCCCCCAGGCGCCGGGCAGCCGCTGCGGAAGCGTCCCGGCCCCGGCTCGTACGGCGGTCGTGGTCATCGCGCGTCCTCCTGTCCGGTCAGCCGGAGATAGACGTCCTCCAGCGTGGGGCGGCTCACCCGCAGCCCCGGGATCTCACCGTCGAAGCGGTGCATGAGCTCGGCGACGGTCTTGGTGGGCGTGACCGTCCGCGCGGTGCGCGGGGTCCCGTCGGCATCCGTCCACGCGACAGTGGCCTCGGTGCCGTGGCGCTCCCGCAGCGCGCCGGGCTCGCCCTCGGCGACCACCCGGCCCTGCGAGATGATCGCCAGCCGGTGCGCGAGCGCCTCCGCCTCCTCCAGATAGTGCGTGGTCAGCAGGATCGTCGTGCCCTCGTCCGCCAGCTTGCGGATCAGCTCCCAGAACTGCCGCCGGGCCGCCGGGTCGAACCCGGTCGTCGGCTCGTCCAGAAGCAGCAGCTCGGGCCCGCCGATCACGCCGAGCGCCACGTCAAGGCGGCGCCGCTGCCCGCCCGACAGCGCCTTGATCCGGCTGCCCGCCTTGGCCTCCAGACCCACCAGGCCGATGACCTCCTCGGGGTCCCGGGGCCTCGGGTAGTAGCGCGCGAAATGCCGTACGGTCTCGCGGACCGTCAACTCGGCGGGCGCAGATTCGTCCTGCCAGACGATTCCGACACGCGAGCGCCACGCGCGCGTGCCCGTCGCCGGATCCGCCCCGAGCACCTGGACCTCGCCCGCGTCCCGGGTGCGATTGCCCTGAAGAATCTCCACCGTCGTGCTCTTGCCGGCCCCATTGGGCCCCAGCAGGCCGAACACCTCGCCCTGGCGAATGCCCAGGTCGATGCCGTCTACCGCGGTCACGTCCCCGTACTGCTTGCGCAGCCCCCGTACGTCCACCGCGAGTCCGTTCGCGTGTGTGGTCATGGGAACGAGCGTCGTCCGGAACCGAACGGTCCGGGACGACCATGCGTACCGCCTTATGTCCATCGAACGGTGGATACACGCACGCGTGCGGCACAATGGCCCTGCCGGAAGAAGGTCCAGTTCTCAAGCGACGGAATCGGCGGAATGAGCAAGACGACAGTCAAGGACGTCTCCACCGACCACGAGCCGGAGCGCGCCACGCCCTCGCCGCGCGCGGAGGGCGGCAGTCGTGCACTCGCCCTGCTGCTGGTGATCACCGGTGCGGCCGGACTGCTCGCCGCGTGGGTCATCACGATCGACAAGTTCAAGCTGCTCGAGGCCAAGGTCGAGGGCAAGACCTTCACCCCTGGCTGCAGCCTGAACCCCGTCGTCTCCTGCGGCAGCGTCATGGAGAGCGACCAGGCCTCGGCGTTCGGGTTCCCCAACCCGATGCTCGGCCTCGTGACCTACGGCATCGTCATCTGCGTCGGTATGAGCCTGCTCGCCGGCGCCCGCTTCCCGCGCTGGTACTGGCTGACCTTCAACGCCGGCACGCTCTTCGGTGTCGGGTTCTGCGCCTGGCTGACGTTCCAGTCCCTGTACCGGATCAACGCGCTGTGCCTGTGGTGCTGCCTGGCCTGGGTCGCGACGATCATCATGTTCTGGTACGTGACCTCGTTCAACGTCCGCAAGGGCTTCCTGCCCGCGCCGAACTGGCTCAAGGGCTTCTTCGGCGAGTTCACCTGGGTCCTGCCCGTCCTGCACATCGGCATCATCGGCATGCTGATCCTGACCCGCTGGTGGGACTTCTGGACCAGCTGACCCACTGGCCCGAGCAATGCCGGACGGCCCCGGAATTCCGGGGCCGTCCGGCATTGTCAGTGCGGTGAACTAGGGTTTTCAGCGTGGAGCCCGACCTGTTCACCGCCGCAGCAGAAGAACGCCAGGAGAAGGACCCGTCCAGCAGCCCCCTGGCCGTTCGGATGCGTCCGCGCACCCTCGACGAGGTCGTGGGCCAGCAGCACCTGCTGAAGCCGGGCTCACCCCTGCGCAGACTGGTCGGCGAGGGCGCCTCCGGCCCCGCCGGGCCCTCCTCGGTGATCCTCTGGGGCCCGCCGGGCACCGGCAAGACGACCCTGGCGTACGTCGTGTCGAAGGCCACCAACGCACGCTTCGTGGAGTTGTCGGCGATCACCGCGGGCGTCAAGGAGGTCCGCGCGGTCATCGACGGCGCCCGCCGTGCCACCGGCGGCTTCGGCAAGGAGACCGTCCTCTTCCTCGACGAGATCCACCGCTTCAGCAAGGCCCAGCAGGACTCCCTGCTCCCGGCCGTCGAGAACCGCTGGGTGACCCTGATCGCGGCGACGACGGAGAACCCGTACTTCTCGATCATCTCCCCGCTGCTGTCCCGCTCCCTCCTGCTCACCCTCGAACCCCTCACGGACGACGACATCAGGAGCCTCATCAAGCGGGCCCTGTCCGACGAGCGGGGCCTCAAGGACGCGCTCACCCTCCCCGAGGACACCGAGAACCACCTGCTGCGCATCGCCGGCGGCGACGCGCGCCGCGCCCTGACCGCCCTGGAGGCCGCCGCCGGGGCCGCGCTCGACAAGGGCGAGACGGAGCTCGGCCTCCAGACCCTGGAGGAGACCGTCGACCGTGCCGCGGTGAAGTACGACCGCGACGGCGACCAGCACTACGACGTGGCCAGCGCCCTCATCAAGTCCATCCGCGGCTCCGACGTCGACGCGGCCCTGCACTACCTGGCCCGCATGATCGAGGCCGGTGAGGACCCCCGCTTCATCGCCCGCCGCCTGATGATCTCCGCCAGCGAGGACATCGGCCTCGCCGACCCGAACGCGCTGCCGATAGCCGTGGCCGCCGCGCAGGCCGTCGCCATGATCGGCTTCCCCGAGGCCGCCCTCACCCTCAGCCACGCCACCATCGCCCTGGCCCTCGCCCCCAAGTCCAACTCCGCGACGACCGCCATCGGCGCCGCCATGGAGGACGTACGCAAGGGCCTGGCGGGCTCGGTCCCCCCGCACCTGCGCGACGGGCACTACAAGGGCGCGGCCAAGCTCGGTCACGCGCAGGGGTATGTGTATCCGCACGACCTGGCCGAGGGCATCGCCGAGCAGCAGTACGCCCCGGACGCCCTCAAGGACCGGGAGTACTACACGCCGACGCGGCACGGCGCCGAGGCGCGGTACGCGGACGCGGTGGAGTGGACCCGCAAGCACCTCGGTCGCAAGCGGTCCTGAGCACCCTGTAGAATCGCTCGAAGTGCTGTGTCCTGTGCAGTCAGAACAGGACGGTCAGCCGGAGACCCGGTCCTCACGGACCGGCTCCAGGAGCGTCGCGCACCGTTCGAATGGTGTCGCGGGCAGCCCACCACCACTCGTCGTACGACGGGACCGGTCGGTGGGCCACTCGCGTGCTGCACGTATGTGCCCAGACCAGGGAGCGGCTGCCCAGCAGGTCCGACCGACCGGACCCGCAGGGTTTCCCCGGCTGCGGATGCGACCTCCCTCAACCCTGACAAGCCGATAACCAGGAAAGAAGAAGCAGTGGCGAACCAGCCCCGCCCCAAGGTCAAGAAGTCGCGTGCCCTCGGCATCGCGCTGACCCCGAAGGCCGTCAAGTACTTCGAGGCCCGTCCCTACCCGCCGGGTGAGCACGGCCGTGGCCGCAAGCAGAACTCGGACTACAAGGTCCGTCTGCTGGAGAAGCAGCGTCTGCGTGCGCAGTACGACGTGTCCGAGCGTCAGCTCGTCCGCGCCTACGAGCGTGCCTCCAAGGTTCAGGGCAAGACCGGTGAGGCCCTGATCATCGAGCTGGAGCGTCGTCTCGACGCGCTGGTCCTGCGTTCGGGCATCGCCCGCACGATCTACCAGGCCCGCCAGATGGTCGTCCACGGCCACATCGAGGTCAACGGCCAGAAGGTCGACAAGCCGTCCTTCCGCGTCAAGCCCGACGACGTCGTGATGGTCCGTGAGCGCAGCCGTGAGAAGACCCTCTTCTCCATCGCCCGTGAGGGCGGCTTCGCCCCCGACGGCGAGACCCCGCGCTACCTCCAGGTGAACCTCCGCGCCCTGGCCTTCCGCCTGGACCGCGAGCCGAACCGCAAGGAGATCCCGGTGATCTGCGACGAGCAGCTCGTCGTCGAGTACTACGCCCGCTGATCGCAGGCAGGCCGTAGCACCTCAGCCCGCCGTCTCCCACCCTTCCGGGTGGCCGAGGCGGCGGGCTCGCGCATGTCCGAGCCGCCCCACCCGCGCGGCAACTCATGTGTGCGCGGGCCGTAATCCGGTACGGAGCGGCATGCCCGGCGCGATAGGCTCGACCCACGACTTTTTCGATGTAGAGGCACGTTTCAGGGAGCGGGTGCACACAGTGTCCGGTGGAGAGGTGGCCGGGATCCTGGTGGCCGTCTTCTGGGCGATCCTGGTCTCCTTCCTCGCCGTCGCACTGGTGAGGCTGGCCCAGACGCTCAAGGCGACCACCAAGCTCGTCGCGGACGTGACCGACCAGGCCGTCCCGCTCCTGGCAGACGCCTCCGCGGCGGTGCGTTCCGCGCAGACCCAGATCGACCGGGTCGACTCGATCGCGTCGGACGTCCAGGAGGTCACGTCGAACGCGTCCGCGCTCTCGACCACCGTCGCCTCCACCTTCGGCGGGCCCCTGGTCAAGGTCGCGGCCTTCGGTTACGGCGTGCGCCGCGCCATCGGCGGCCGCAAGGACGACGCGCCCGCGAAGCCGTCCCGACGTACCGTGATCGTGGGCCGCACCGTCCCGGCCGCACGGCGGACGAAGCGGAAGAAGGACTGAGCGAACCGATGTTCCGCCGTACGTTCTGGTTCACCACGGGCGTCGCCGCCGGCGTGTGGGCCACCACCAAGGTCAACCGCAAGCTGAAGCAGCTGACGCCCGAGAACCTCGCCGCGACCGCGGCCAACAAGGCGCTCGAGGCCGGTCACCGGCTCAAGGACCGTGCGGTGGGCTTCGCGCTCGACGTCCGCGACGGCATGGCCCAACGGGAGGCCGAGCTGGGGGAGGCACTGGGGATCAACGAGAACCCCGAACTCCCCGCCTCCCGACGCTTCGCCGCCATCGAGAACCGCAACATCCCGAAGTCCGTCGACAGCGACAGGACGACGTATTCGTACAACCGGAATGAGGACCACTGATGGAGTCGGCTGAGATCCGCCGCCGCTGGCTGAGCTTCTTCGAGGAGCGCGGGCACACCGTCGTCCCTTCGGCGTCGCTCATCGCGGACGACCCGACTCTGCTCCTCGTCCCGGCCGGCATGGTGCCCTTCAAGCCCTACTTCCTGGGCGAGGTGAAGCCGCCGTACGCCCGCGCCACCAGCGTGCAGAAGTGCGTGCGCACGCCGGACATCGAAGAGGTCGGCAAGACCACCCGGCACGGCACGTTCTTCCAGATGTGCGGCAACTTCTCCTTCGGCGACTACTTCAAGGAAGGCGCCATCAAGTACGCCTGGGAGCTGCTCACCAGCCCCCAGGACAAGGGTGGTTACGGCCTGGACCCCGAGCGCCTGTGGATCACCGTCTACAAGGACGACGACGAGGCCGAGCGGATCTGGCACGAGATCGTCGGCGTGCCCAAGGAGCGCATCCAGCGCCTGGGCATGAAGGACAACTACTGGTCCATGGGCGTCCCCGGCCCGTGCGGCCCCTGTTCCGAGATCAACTACGACCGCGGCCCCGAGTTCGGCGTCGAGGGCGGGCCCGCCGTCAACGACGAGCGGTACGTGGAGATCTGGAACCTCGTCTTCATGCAGTACGAGCGCGGCGAGGGCATCGGCAAGGACAACTTCGAGATCCTGGGCGACCTGCCGAGCAAGAACATCGACACGGGCCTCGGCATGGAGCGCCTCGCCATGATTCTGCAGGGCGTGCAGAACATGTACGAGATCGACACCTCCATGGCCGTCATCAAGAAGGCCACCGAGCTGACCGGCGTGCACTACGGCGCCGCCCACGAGTCGGACGTGTCCCTCCGCGTCGTCACGGACCACATGCGGACGTCCGTGATGCTCATCGGCGACGGCGTCACCCCCGGCAACGAGGGCCGTGGCTACGTCCTGCGCCGCATCATGCGCCGCGCCATCCGCAACATGCGCCTGCTCGGCGCCACCGGCCCGGTCGTCAAGGAACTGATCGACACGGTCATCGAGATGATGGGCCAGCAGTACCCCGAGCTCATCACCGACCGGGAGCGCATCGAGAAGGTCGCCCTCGCCGAGGAGAACGCCTTCCTCAAGACGCTGAAGGCCGGCACCAACATCCTCGACACGGCCGTCAGCGAGACCAAGCAGGCCGGTGGCACCGTCCTCGCCGGCGACAAGGCCTTCCTGCTCCACGACACCTGGGGCTTCCCGATCGACCTCACCCTGGAGATGGCCGCCGAACAGGGCCTCTCCGTGGACGAGGACGGCTTCCGCCGCCTGATGAAGGAGCAGCGGGAGCGCGCCAAGGCCGACGCCCAGTCCAAGAAGACCGGCCACGCCGGTACCGGCGCCTACCGTGAGATCGCCGACAGCGCCGGTGAGACCGAGTTCATCGGCTACACCGACACCGAGGGCGAGTCCACGATCGTCGGCATCCTCGTCGACGGCGTCTCCTCGCCGGCCGCCACCGAGGGCGACGAGGTCGAGATCGTCCTCGACCGCACCCCGTTCTACGCCGAGGGCGGCGGCCAGATCGGCGACACCGGCCGTATCAAGGTCGACACCGGCGCCGTGATCGAGATCCGCGACTGCCAGAAGCCGGTCCCGGGTGTGTACGTCCACAAGGGCGTCGTCCAGGTCGGCGAGGTCACCGTCGGCGCCAAGGCCCAGGCCGCCATCGACGACCGGCGCCGCAAGGCCATCGCCCGCGCCCACTCGGCGACGCACCTCACCCACCAGGCCCTGCGCGACGCCCTCGGCCCGACGGCCGCCCAGGCCGGTTCCGAGAACCAGCCCGGCCGCTTCCGATTCGACTTCGGTTCCCCGTCCGCCGTTCCCACGGCCGTGATGACCGACGTCGAGCAGAAGATCAACGAGGTGCTCGCCCGCGACCTGGACGTCCGCGCCGACGTCATGGGCATCGATGAGGCCAAGAAGCAGGGCGCCATCGCCGAGTTCGGCGAGAAGTACGGCGACCGGGTCCGCGTCGTCACCATCGGCGACTTCTCCAAGGAGCTGTGCGGCGGCACGCACGTGCACAACACCGCCCAGCTGGGCCTGGTGAAGCTGCTGGGCGAGTCGTCCATCGGCTCGGGTGTCCGTCGTATCGAGGCTCTGGTCGGCGTGGACGCCTACAACTTCCTCGCCCGCGAGCACACGGTCGTCGCCCAGCTCCAGGAGCTGATCAAGGGCCGTCCGGAGGAGCTCCCGGAGAAGGTCTCCGCCATGCTCGGCAAGCTGAAGGACGCCGAGAAGGAGATCGAGAAGTTCCGCGCCGAGAAGGTTCTCCAGGCCGCCGCCGGTCTCGTCGAGTCCGCCAAGGACGTCCGCGGCGTCGCTCTCGTCACCGGCCAGGTCCCGGACGGCACCACCGCCGACGACCTGCGCAAGCTGGTCCTCGACGTACGCGGCCGTATCCAGGGAGGACGGGCCGCCGTGGTCGCCCTGTTCACCGTGGCGGGCGGCAAGCCGCTGACGGTCATCGCCACCAACGACGCCGCCCGCGAGCGCGGCCTGAAGGCCGGCGACCTGGTCCGTGCCGCCGCCAAGACCCTCGGCGGCGGCGGTGGCGGCAAGCCGGACCTCGCCCAGGGCGGCGGCCAGAACCCGGCCGCCGTCGGCGAGGCCGTCGACGCCGTCGAGCGCCTCGTGGCGGAAACGGCCAAGTGAGCGGCGCCGAACACGTTATGCGCCGCGGCCGTCGCCTCGCGATCGACGTCGGGGACGCCCGCATCGGGGTCGCCTCGTGCGACCCCGACGGGATCCTCGCCACACCGGTGGAGACGGTCCCAGGACGTGACATCCCGGCCGCCCACCGCCGGCTCAGGCAACTCGTCGAGGAGTACGAGCCGATCGAAGTCGTCGTCGGCCTTCCTCGCTCCCTCAAGGGGGGCGAGGGCCCGGCCGCGGTCAAGGTTCGCGCCTTCGCCCAGGAGCTGGCCAAAGGCATCGCGCCGGTGTCTGTCAGACTCGTGGACGAACGCATGACCACGGTGACGGCCAGTCAGGGACTGCGCGCCTCGGGCGTGTCGTCGAAGAAGGGCCGGTCCGTCATCGACCAGGTAGCCGCTGTGATCATCTTGCAGCAGGCGCTCGAATCCGAACGGGTGTCAGGTAAAGCCCCGGGCGAGGGCGTCGAAGTGGTCATCTGATCGCGATACGGTAACGTTCCGCGCGATGCGGCGGTGTTCGAACAGCCACCGCACAAAGAGAGGCGGGACGGAAGCCGAGCCGAAAGCCGCGCGACCGCCGCCTCGCGGCTCTAGGGGATCGATGACTGAGTATGGCCGGGGCCAAGGCTCCGAACCGTGGCATCCGGAGGACCCGTTGTTCGGGGACGGCGGATGGGAAGGGCAGCAGCAGGGCCACGCGGCTCAGCAGCCTGCCTACGGCGGCCAGCCGCAGCACTATCCGCAGCAGCCGCAGCAGCCCCAGTACGGCGACTGGGGCACCGGCGAGCAGTCCGGATACGACCAGTCGCAGCAGCAGTACCAGCAGCAGTACGACCCGCAGCAGTACGGCGGCCAGGGGCACCAGCAGTACGACGAGAACGGCTGGCCGACCGGCACGCACGCGCAGACCCCGTACCCCGACCCGGCGGACCCTTACGGCCAGCAGGCCGTGGGCTACGACGGGCAGCAGCCCGACTACTACGGCACACCCGATGCCTACCCGCCGCCGGAGCCACCGAGCCGACGGCGCGAGGAGCCGGAACAGCGGCCCGACTGGGACCCCGGCCCCGACCAGGGCGAGCACGCATTCTTCGCGGGCGGGGACGATGACGACGACTCCGACGAGCCCGGGGACGGCGGCGGGCGCGGCGACCGGCGGAGCAAGGGCGGCAAGCCCAAGAAGCGCCGCAGCGGATGCGCCTGCCTGGTGGTCGTCCTGGTCTTCGGCGGCGGCCTGGCCGGTGTCGGGTACTTCGGCTACCAGTTCTACCAGGATCGATTCGGCGCGGCGCCGGACTACGCGGGTGACGGCAGCAGCGAGTCGGTGAGCGTCACCATCCCCAAGGGCGCCGGCGGCTACGCCATCGGTCAGGAGCTGAAGAAGCTGGGCGTCGTCAAGAGCGTCGACGCGTTCGTGTCCGCCCAGTCGCAGAATCCCGACGGCAACAAGATCCAGGCCGGCGTCTATCTCATGAAGAAGGAGATGTCCGCCGCCAGCGCCGTCGAGCTGATGCTCGACCCCAAGAGCCAGAACAATCTGATCGTCCGCGAGGGCGAGCGGAACACGTCGGTCTACAAGGCGATCGACAAGCGCCTCGAACTGTCGGCGGGCACCACGGCGAAGGCCGCGAAGGCGAAGTACAAGGACCTCGGGCTGCCCGACTGGGCGTTGGACCAGCCGAACGTGAAGGACCCGCTGGAAGGATTCCTCTATCCCTCCAGCTACGGGGTAAGCAAGGGGCAGAAGCCGGAGACCATCTTGAAGGAGATGGTCACCCGGGCCAGCGACACGTACGAAGAGCTCGGCCTGGAGAAGAAGGCCGAGAGCCTGGGTCTCGACGGCCCCTGGCAGCTGCTCACCGTGGCGAGCCTGGCGCAGGCCGAGGGCACGAGCCATGACGACTTCCGCAAGATGGCCGAGGTCGTCTACAACCGCCTCAAGCCCGGGAACCCCGAGACCTACGGCTCTCTGGAGTTCGACTCCACGTACAACTACATCAAGAATCAGAGCAAGATCGACCTGTCGATCGCCGAGCTGAGGCAGTACAACAACCCGTACAACACGTACTACGTCAAGGGGCTGCCCCCCGGCCCCATCGACAACCCCGGCGCGGAAGCGCTCAAGGGTGCGCTCAATCCGACGGACGAGGGCTGGTACTACTTCATCTCGCTGGACGGCAAGACCAGCAAGTTCACCAAGACGCTCGCGGAGCACGAGAAGCTGGTCGACCAGTTCAACGCGTCGAGGAGCGGAGACTGAACTCCATGACAGCTCGGGCAACTGACGCCCGCCGTGCCGCCGTGCTCGGTTCGCCCATCGCCCACTCGCTGTCCCCGGTGCTGCACCGCGCCGCCTATGAGGCACTGGGGCTGACCGGCTGGTCGTACGACCGGTTCGAGGTCGACGAGTCGACGCTGCCCGGGTTCTTCAAGGGGCTCGGGCCGGAGTGGGCGGGACTGTCGCTGACCATGCCGCTGAAGCGCGCCGTGATCCCGCTGCTCGACGAGATCAGCGAGACGGCTGCCTCGGTCGAGGCGGTCAATACGGTCGTGTTCACCGAGGACGGCCGCCGTGTCGGCGACAACACCGACATCCCGGGCATGATCGGCGCCCTGCGCGAGCGCGGGATCGAGCAGGTCGACTCCGCCGCGATCCTCGGCGCCGGTGCGACCGCCTCGTCCGCGCTGGCGGCGCTGGCCCGGATCTGCACCGGCGAGGTCGTCGCCTACGTCCGCAGCGAGGAACGTGCCGCCGAGATGCGGCAGTGGGGCCAGCGGCTCGACATCGAGGTGCGTACGGCCAACTGGGCGGACGCAGCCGAGGCGCTGCGCCGCCCGCTGGTCATCGCCACCACCCCGGCCGGTACGACCGACGCCCTCGCCTCCGCCGTGCCGGAACGGCCCGCCACCCTGTTCGACGTCCTCTACGACCCGTGGCCGACCGCACTGGCGGCGCGCTGGTCGGCGTACGGCGGGGCCGTCGTCAGCGGGCTCGACCTGTTGCTGCACCAGGCGGTGCTCCAGGTGGAGCAGATGACTGGGCTGGCCCCGGCGCCGCTGGATGCCATGCGAAAAGCGGGCGAACACATGCTCGACGCCCGCTAAGATCCCTTCCGGTTCCGCAGGGGGCGGACCACCGGAGGGGGAGAGACATCCATGGCCACAGGTATGCCGCTGGCGTCCGTGAAGGGCGAGATTTTCGAGGCCGTGCTGCACTTCTTGCCGGACTGGGTGCAGATCACCGTGCTCGCACTCGTCGTGCTGGCCGTCGTCGCGTCCTGGGTCGTCAAGCTGAAGCGCAAGCTCGCTCACCGGCGTGCGGTGCGGCAGGGGGTGCCCGTGCACGCGGCGGCGCAGTACGGACAGGGACGCGGGGCGGACTACCTGGGGGCCTACGCGCCACAGCAGGCGCCGGCCGGCGGTTCCGGTCAGCAGGAGAGCGGTGCCGATTTCCTGGGTGCCTACGCCCCGCAGCAGCGTCAGGGGAACGGCTCCGCGTGACCCGCTGCCGGCCACTTCCCGTCCGCCTGATGGACCGGCGGCCTGATCAGCGCCCCGGACGTGGGAGGATCGGAGGTGGCGGGCCAGGGCCGCGCACTTGGTCACGCCGTTGCCGTATGCGAGGACGCGCGTACGCAGGGCAGGACGAGGGCGCGAGCATCGAGGAGCACCGTTGAGCAGGTTGCGCTGGCTGACCGCGGGGGAGTCGCACGGCCCCGCACTCGTCGCGACGCTGGAGGGCCTTCCCGCCGGCGTGCCGATCACCACGGAGATGGTGGCGGACCACCTGGCCAGGCGGCGGCTCGGCTATGGACGCGGTGCCCGGATGAAGTTCGAGCAGGACCAGGTCACGTTCCTCGGCGGTGTCCGGCACGGTCTGACCCTCGGTTCCCCGGTCGCGATCATGGTGGGCAACACCGAGTGGCCGAAGTGGGAGCAGGTCATGGCGGCCGACCCCATCGACCCCGAGATCCTGGCGGGGCTCGCGCGCAACGCCCCGCTGACCCGCCCGCGCCCCGGCCACGCCGACCTCGCCGGCATGCAGAAGTACGGCTTCGACGAGGCCCGTCCGATCCTGGAGCGCGCCTCCGCCCGGGAGACCGCGGCCCGGGTGGCGCTGGGCGCGGTGGCCCGGTCGTACCTGAAGGAGACGGCCGGGATCGAGATCGTCAGCCACGTCGTCGAGCTGTGCTCGGTGAAGGCGCCGCAGGGTGTGTACCCCACGCCGGCCGACGTGGAGAAGCTGGACGCCGACCCGCTGCGCTGCCTGGACGCGGACACCTCCAAGGCGATGGTCGCCGAGGTCGACCAGGCCCACAAGGACGGCGACACCCTCGGTGGCGTGGTGGAGATCCTGGCGTACGGGGTGCCCGTCGGCCTGGGCTCGCATGTGCACTGGGACCGCAAGCTGGACGCCCGCCTGGCGGGTGCGCTGATGGGCATCCAAGCGATCAAGGGTGTTGAGCTCGGTGACGGTTTCGAGCTGGCCCGGGTGCCGGGCTCGAAGGCGCACGACGAAATCGTGAACACCCCGGAGGGCATCCGGCGGGTCTCCGGCCGCTCCGGCGGCACCGAAGGCGGCCTGACCACGGGTGAGCTGCTGCGGGTGCGGGCGGCGATGAAGCCGATCGCGACCGTGCCGCGCGCCCTGCAGACGGTGGACGTGACCACCGGTGAGGCCACCCAGGCGCACCACCAGCGCTCCGACGTCTCCGCGGTTCCGGCCGCCGGTATCGTCGCGGAGGCGATGGTCGCCCTGGTCCTGGCGGATGCGGTGGCGGAGAAGTTCGGTGGCGACAACGTGGTCGAAACCCGCCGCAACGTGCGGTCCTACCTCGACAACCTGGCGATCCGGTGAGTGCGGTGCCTGCGATCGTGCTGGTCGGGCCGATGGGTGTCGGCAAGTCGACGGTCGGGCAGCTGCTCGCCGAGCGGCTCGGCGTCGGCTACCGGGACACCGACGACGACATCGTGGCCGCCGAGGGCCGCACCATCGCGGAGATCTTCGTCGACGAGGGCGAGCCGGTCTTCCGGGGGATCGAGAAGCGGGCGGTGCAGCGCGCGCTGGCCGAGCACGACGGCGTCCTCGCCCTGGGCGGCGGCGCGATCCTGGACCCGGACACGCGTGAACTGCTGTCCGGGCATCGGGTCGCCTACCTCTCGATGGACGTCGAGGAAGCGGTCAAGCGCACCGGCCTGAACACGGCCCGCCCCCTGCTCGCCATCAACCCGCGCAAGCAGTGGCGGGAGTTGATGGAGGCACGCCGGCACCTGTACGCCGAGGTCGCCGCGGCGGTCGTGGCGACTGATGGCCGTACACCCGAAGAAGTCACGCAAGCCGTCCTGGACGCACTGGAGTTGAAGGAAGCATGAGCGAGGCAGTGACCAGGATCCAGGTCGGCGGCACGGCGGGCAGCGATCCGTACGAGGTCCTGGTGGGCCGCCAACTCCTCGGTGAACTCGGCGGGTTGATCGGCGACCGGGTCAAGCGGGTCGGCGTCATCCACCCCGAGGCCCTCGCGGAGACCGGCGAGGCACTCTGCGCCGACCTCGGCGAGCAGGGCTACGAGGCCGTCGCCATCCAGGTGCCGAACGCGGAGGAGGCCAAGACCGCCGAGGTCGCCGCCTACTGCTGGAAGGCGCTGGGCCAGTCCGGGTTCACCCGCACCGATGTCATCGTCGGCGTCGGCGGCGGCGCCACCACCGACCTGGCCGGTTTCGTGGCGGCGACCTGGCTGCGCGGGGTCCGCTGGATCGCCGTCCCCACCACGGTGCTGGCCATGGTGGACGCGGCCGTCGGCGGCAAGACGGGCATCAACACCGCCGAGGGCAAGAACCTCGTCGGCGCCTTCCACCCGCCCGCCGGGGTCCTGTGCGACCTGGCCGCGCTCGACTCCCTCCCGGTCAACGACTATGTCTCCGGACTCGCCGAGATCATCAAGGCCGGCTTCATCGCCGACCCGGCGATCCTGGAACTCATCGAGTCCGACCCCGAGGCCGCGCGCACCCCGGCCGGCCCGCACACCGCCGAGCTCATCGAGCGCTCCATCAAGGTCAAGGCCGAGGTCGTCTCCTCCGACCTGAAGGAGTCGGGCCTGCGGGAGATCCTCAATTACGGCCATACGCTCGCGCACGCCATCGAGAAGAACGAGCGCTACAAGTGGCGGCACGGCGCCGCGGTGGCCGTGGGCATGCACTTCGCCGCCGAACTGGGCCGTCTGGCGGGCCGTTTGGACGACGCGACGGCGGACCGCCACCGCACCGTCCTGGAATCCGTCGGCCTCCCGCTGCACTACCGCCACGACCAGTGGCCCAAGCTGCTGGAGACGATGAAGGTCGACAAGAAGTCCCGCGGCGACGTGCTCCGCTTCATCGTCCTCGACGGACTGGCCAAGCCGACCGTCCTGGAGGGCCCTGACCCCGCCGTCCTGCTCGCCGCGTACGGCGAAGTGGGGGAGTAAGTCCTCCCGGGCGTCGTACGCCCTATATGCCTGTGGGCATGGGCACTTCGGACCGCCACCGGCCGTTCACCAAACGGCGGCCGGGGACGGTACCGTTCGGTAGGGAGTGGGGTTCGGGCCCCGCTGCCAGCGCCCATTGCCTGTACGAGATGGAGTGGCACCGGATGCAGCACGCAGTGGGTTCTCCGCTGCCGCCGCCCCACCAGCCGGGGCACGGACCGGCCGACGGCTGGTCGCCGGCCGCGCAGCAGCCGGGCCCGCACCAGGGGCCCGCCCCGGTGCCCCCGCCGCCTCCGGCTCCAGGTCCCGCCCCCGCGTCCCCGCCGCCTCCGGCGCCGGGCTTCACCGCCCCGCCCCCGCCGCACCACACCGTCCCGCAGCACACGTCGGCTCCACCCACGCCGGAGACCACGGGCCATGTGCCCCTGCCCCCCGGCGGCCCGGTCGCCGTGCCGACCACACCGCCCGCCACCGCGGCCCCCGACCCCACGAACACCACCCTCGCGGTGCTCCTCATCGGCCCGGCGGGGGCCGGCAAGACCAGCGTCGCCAAGTACTGGGCGGACCACCGACGGGTCCCCACCGCCCACATCAGCCTCGACGACGTACGTGAATGGGTCCGCTCCGGCTTCGCCGATCCGCAGTCCGGGTGGAACGACCACTCGGAGGCCCAGTACCGCCTGGCCCGCCGCACCTGCGGCTTCGCCGCCCGCAACTTCCTCGCCAACGGCATCTCCTGCATCCTCGACGACGCCGTCTTCCCCGACCGCCCCGTAGTCGGCCTGGGCGGCTGGAAGCGCCACGTCGGCCCCGGCCTCCTCCCCGTCGTCCTCCTCCCGGGCCTCGACATCGTCCTCGAACGCAACGCCCACCGCACAGGCAACCGCCGCCTCACCGACGAAGAGGTAGCCCGCATCCACGGCCGCATGGCCGGCTGGTACGGCTCCGGCCTCCCCATCATCGACAACTCCCAGATGGACGTCCCCCAGACAGCCCGGGTCCTGGACGACGTACTGGCACGTTCCATTGCCAGCCCACCCCAGTGGTAGTCGCCCCGAAGGGGCGCGGGGAACTGCGCGACCAACCCCCACCCACCCGCACCCGGCATACGACCCCGCGCGGCACCCCCTCCTCCGAACGGCTCCCTCCCAACCGGCACAAACCAGACGACCCTCCTACGCTCGTGTCATGTCAGAGGTGTACGCAGCCCGCCGAACCCGGCTCAGGGACCACTGCCAAGCCGGCGGCAGCCAATCCGCGCTGATCTCGCGCCCCGCCAACGTCCGCTACCTAGCGGGCACCGACCCCCACGGCGCCGTGCTGCTCCTCGGCAAGACCGAAGACGTGCTCGTGTGCGCCGACCCGCCCGACCGCCGTCCCACCGAGGGCCGCCTCGACGAGGCGCTGCGGATCCACCCCCTCCCCGGCGCCGGAGGCGACGCCGCCGTCGCCGCGGCCGGCCTCGCACAAGCGCAGGGCGGGGACTCCCTCGCCGTGGAGGAACATCACCTCACCGTGGCCCGTCACCGAGCCATCCGCTCGGTCGCCCCGCGCCTGCGCCTGACCGACCTCGGTGGAGCCGTGGAGCAGCTCAGGGTCGTGAAGGACGAGGAGGAGATCTCCTGCATCCGCATCGGCGCCGAGATCGCCGACCAGGCCCTCGGTGAGCTCCTGGAGTCCATCCTCGTCGGCCGCACCGAACGTCACCTCGCCCTCGAACTGGAGCGACGGCTCATCGACCACGGCGCCGACGGCCCGGCCTTCGCCACGTCCGTCGCCACCGGCCCGAACTCCGGCCGCCGGGCCCACCGGCCGACGGACCGGCGAGTGGAAGAGGGCGATTTCCTCTCCGTTTGCCTGGGAGCGACGTACCGCGGATATCGCTGCGAGATCGGCCGCACCTTCGTGATCGGCACGTCTCCCGCGGACTGGCAGATCGAGCTGTACGACCTCGTCTTCGCCGCTCAGCGCGCCGGCAGGGAGGCCCTCGTACCCGGCGCCGCCTACCGGGACGTGGACCGTGCCGCACGCCAGGTGCTGGACTCCGCGGGCTGTACGGAGGGGCTCGCCCCGCTCACCGGTCACGGCGTCGGGCTCGAAATCGACGAGGACCCGCAGCTGGCCCCCGCGGCCATGGGTAAACTGGACGCTTGCGTGCCGGTCACCGTCGAACCGGGGGTCCACTTCCCGGGCCGGGGCGGTGTCCGGATCAATGACACGCTCGTCGTACGCCCCGAGGCGGACGGCGGACCCGAGCTACTCACCATCACGACCAAGGAGCTGCTCGCGCTCTAGCGATTGAGCTGTGCGCCTGCGCCGGGGTCGTCCACGTCAGTCCAGGAGATTCCGCAACCGTGGCTTCCACGAACGACCTCAAGAACGGCATGGTGCTCAAGCTCGATGGCGGCCAGCTCTGGTCCGTAGTCGAGTTCCAGCACGTCAAGCCCGGCAAGGGCCCGGCCTTCGTGCGCACCAAGCTCAAGAACGTGCTCTCCGGGAAGGTCGTCGACAAGACCTTCAACGCCGGCGTGAAGGTCGAGACGGCCACCGTCGACAAGCGGGACATGCAGTTCTCCTACATGGACGGCGACTACTTCGTCTTCATGGACATGGAGACCTACGACCAGCTGATGGTCGACCGCAAGGCCGTCGGCGACGCCGCCAACTTCCTGGTCGAGGGCTTCATGGCCACCGTCGCCCAGCACGAGGGCGAGGTGCTCTTCGTCGAGCTGCCGGCCGCCGTCGAGCTGACCATCCAGGAGACCGAGCCGGGCGTCCAGGGCGACCGCTCCACCGGTGGCACCAAGCCCGCCACCCTGGAGACCGGTCACCAGATCCAGGTCCCGCTCTTCATCACCACCGGTGAGAAGATCAAGGTCGACACCCGCACGAGCGACTACCTCGGCCGGGTGAACAGCTAAATTGGCTGCCCGCAACACGGCCCGCAAGCGCGCCTTCCAGATCCTCTTCGAGGGCGACCAGCGCGGCGCCGACGTCCTCACGGTCCTCGCCGACTGGATCCGGCTCTCCCGGGACGACACCCGGCAGCCGCCGGTGAGCGAGTACACGATGCAGCTGGTCGAGGGCTATGCGCAGCGCGCGAAGCGAATCGACGAGCTGATCGCGCAGTACTCGGTCGGCTGGACCCTCGACCGGATGCCGGTCGTGGACCGCAACATCCTGCGCCTCGGTGCGTACGAGCTGATCTGGGTCGACGAGACCCCGGACGCCGTCGTGCTCGACGAGATGGTGCAGCTGGCGAAGGAGTTCTCCACGGACGAGTCGCCCTCGTTCGTCAACGGCCTGCTCGGCCGTCTGAAGGACCTCAAGCCGTCGCTGCGCCGGGACGACGAGGCATGAAGCGATAAGGCGACAAGAGGTACGGATGCGCCGGAGGGCCCGCAGCGAGACCGCTGCGGGCCCTCCGGCATCCCCGGGCCCACCGGAGCGCCGGCAGGGGCGCAGAAAGCCGCCGGGGTGGCCGGAACGATGTAGTTCCGGCCACCCCGGCGGCACGTTTCTGCTGAAGCGGCCGCGCGCTCAGCTCTCCTCGGCGTGGGAGACCGCGCGGCGCGCGTCCGCGTCCAGAACGCCCCAGCTGATCAGCTGCTCGGTCAGGACCGAGGGCGACTGGTCGTAGATGACGGCGAGTGTGCGCAGGTCGTCCTGGCGGATCGAGAGCACCTTGCCGTTGTAGTCACCGCGCTGCGACTGGATCGTGGCCGCATACCGCTGCAGGGGACCCGCCTTCTCGGCCGGCACATGGGCCAGCCGCTCCAGGTCCAGGACCAGCTTCGGCGGCGGCTCGGCGGCACCGCCCGGCGTGGTGCCCGGCAGCAGCTCCTGCACCGGAACGCCGTAGAAATCCGCCAGCTCGGCAAGGCGCTGTACGGTCACGGCACGGTCGCCGCGCTCGTACGATCCGACCACCACCGCCTTCCAGCGTCCCTGGGACTTCTCCTCGACACCGTGGAGGGAAAGGCCCTGCTGGGTGCGGATGGCCCGGAGCTTGGCCCCGAGCTGTTTGGCGTATTCGCTGGACATATAGCTCCCCGGCACTGTGTCGACGCAGCTGGTGTGGTTCCAGGCCGCGCGGCTGGTAACTCACTGTGAGGTTACGCAGCGTGACTCTTCTGCGTCAAGCCGAATGGTCCACACCGACTCTTCCGTGGTATCAGCATCCGATTACGCCAAGGGGGTGATCAGGGCGGTCGTCCCGGCCTGCTACCGTGGATGGCGCAATTCCGGCGTCCTTTAAGGTCCGTCCCGTGAGGCGGAGAAGGAGCACCGTTTCATATGGACAAGCAGCAGAACATCCAGCAGGACCCAGAGCGGTCCGAGGCCCGGCCCGTTCTCGAAGGCCCTGACATCGCGCGGGTGTTGACCCGCATCGCCCACGAGATCGTCGAGCGCGCCAAGGGCGCCGACGACGTGGTGCTCCTCGGTATCCCCACCCGAGGCGTCTTTCTCGCCCAGCGGCTCGGCCGCAAGCTCGAGGAGATCACCGATCGCAAGATCCCGGTCGGTTCGCTCGACATCACCATGTACCGCGACGACCTGCGCATGCATCCGCCGCGTGCGCTGGCCCGTACGGACATCCCCGGTGACGGCGTCGACGGCCGCCTCGTCGTCCTCGTCGACGACGTGCTCTTCTCCGGCCGCACCATCCGCGCCGCGCTCGACGCGCTGAACGACATCGGCCGTCCGCGCGCCGTGCAGCTCGCGGTCCTCGTCGACCGCGGCCACCGTGAACTGCCCATCCGCGCCGACTACGTCGGCAAGAACCTCCCCACGTCGTTGCGGGAGACGGTCAAGGTCCAGCTCGCCGAGGAGGACGGTCGCGACACCGTGCTGCTCGGTGTGAAGCCGACCCAGTAGCAAGCACCCGGCGTGCGCCCCGGTATGCCCCGGCGCAAGCCTGCTTGCCCAGAATCTCCCAAAACTGAACTGCCTTACGGAGCCTGAAAGATGCAGCGTCATCTCATCTCGGCCGCCGACCTCACCCGCGACGACGCCGTCCAGATCCTCGACACCGCCGAGGAGATGGCCCGGGTCGCCGACCGGCCGATCAAGAAACTGCCGACGTTGCGCGGCCGTACCGTCGTCAACCTCTTCTTCGAGGACTCGACGCGGACCCGGATCTCCTTCGAAGCGGCGGAGAAGCGACTGTCCGCCGATGTCATCAACTTCTCGGCCAAGGGGTCCTCGGTGTCGAAGGGTGAGTCCCTGAAGGACACCGCCCAGACCCTCGAGGCCATGGGGGTCGACGCCGTCGTCATCCGGCACGGTGCCTCCGGAGCGCCGTACACCCTGGCCAACTCCGGCTGGATCGACGCCGCCGTCATCAACGCCGGCGACGGCACCCACCAGCACCCCACGCAGGCCCTGTTGGACGCCTTCACCATGCGGCGGCGCCTGGTCGGACGGGACGCCGGGATAGGGCAGGACCTCGAGGGCAAGCGCATCACGATCGTCGGCGACATCCTGCACAGCCGCGTCGCCCGCTCCAACGTCGACCTGCTGCACACCCTCGGCGCGGACGTCACGCTCGTCGCCCCGCCCACCCTGGTGCCGGTCGGCATCGAGACCTGGCCGTGCGAGGTGGCGTACGACCTGGACAGCACGTTGCCCAAGTCCGACGCCGTGATGATGCTGCGCGTCCAGCGCGAGCGGATGAACGCCGCCTTCTTCCCGACCGAGCGCGAGTACTCGCGGCGCTACGGCCTCGACGGCGACCGGATGGCGAAGATGCCCGAGCACTCCATCGTGATGCACCCCGGGCCGATGGTCCGCGGCAT
This sequence comes from Streptomyces sp. NBC_00457, assembly GCF_036014015.1. NCBI lineage: Bacteria > Bacillati > Actinomycetota > Actinomycetes > Kitasatosporales > Streptomycetaceae > Streptomyces > Streptomyces sp. NBC_00457. The sequence continues at coordinate 8,775,931 of NZ_CP107905.1, forward strand.
GGAGATCACCGCCGAGGTCGCCGACTCCGAGCGCTGCACCGCCATCGAGCAGGTCGCAAACGGAGTCTCCATCCGGATGGCCGTCCTGTACCTGCTGCTGGGCGGCAGCGAGCCGGCCGTCAGCCACCCCCGTACCGAGGAGAAGTAAGACAGATGAGCAAGATCCTGATCCGTGGTGCGAAGGTGCTCGGCGGGGAGCCGCAGGACGTCCTGATCGAGGACGCGCAGATCGCGGCCGTGGGCACCGGTCTGCCGGACGAGGGCGCCCAGGTCGTGGAGGCGGGCGGCAAGGTGCTGCTGCCGGGCCTCGTCGATCTGCACACCCATCTGCGGGAGCCGGGGCGCGAGGACTCCGAGACCGTGCTGACCGGTACCCGCGCGGCGGCGAGCGGCGGCTACACGGCCGTGTTCGCCATGGCCAACACCTTCCCGGTCGCCGACACCGCCGGTGTCGTCGAGCAGGTGTACCGGCTCGGCCAGGAGCACGGCTACTGCGATGTGCAGCCCATCGGCGCCGTCACCGTCGGCCTGGACGGCAAGAAGCTGGCCGAGCTGGGCGCCATGCACGAGTCGGCGGCCGGGGTCACCGTCTTCTCCGACGACGGCAAGTGCGTCGACGACGCCGTGATCATGCGCCGTGCGCTGGAGTACGTGAAGGCCTTCGGCGGCGTCGTCGCCCAGCACGCGCAGGAGCCGCGGCTGACCGAGGGCGCCCAGATGAACGAGGGCGTGGTCTCCGCCGAGCTGGGTCTGGGCGGCTGGCCGGCGGTGGCCGAAGAATCGATCATCGCCCGGGATGTCCTGCTCGCCGAGCACGTCGGCTCCCGCGTCCACATCTGCCATCTGTCGACCGCCGGCTCCGTCGAGATCATCCGCTGGGCCAAGTCCCGCGGCATCGACGTCACCGCCGAGGTCACCCCGCACCACCTCCTCCTCACCGACGAGCTGGTCCGGACGTACAACCCGGTCTACAAGGTCAACCCGCCGCTGCGCACCGAGCGCGATGTGCTCGCCCTGCGCGAGGCGCTCGCCGACGGCACGATCGACATCGTCGCCACCGACCACGCCCCGCACCCGCACGAGGACAAGGACTGCGAGTGGGCCGCGGCCGCCATGGGCATGGTCGGCCTGGAGACCGCGTTGTCAGTGGTCCAGGAGACGATGGTGGACACCGGGCTCCTCACCTGGGCCGGGGTCGCCGACCGCATGTCCTTCAAGCCCGCCCGGATCGGGCAGGCGGGCGGGCACGGCCGCCCCGTCTCGGCTGGTGAGCCCGCCAACCTCACGCTCGTCGACACGGAATACCGTGGGTCCGTGGACCCCAAGGGCTTCGCCTCGCGCAGCCGCAACACTCCGTACCAGGGGCGTGAGCTGCCGGGCCGTGTGACGCACACGTGGCTCCGGGGCAAGGCCACGCTCGTCGACGGGAAGCTCACGTGACACCTCTGCATCTGACGCACCTGGCCGCCGATCAGAAGTCGGCGGAGGTGACCGACTGGGCCGCCCGCATCGGCTGGCTCGTCGGCCTCGCCCTCTTCGTCGCGCTCATCTACTGGCTGATGCGCGAGGGCTGGAAGTGGCGCGGCACGCTCCAGGGCGACCTGCCCGAGCTGCCCAGCGCGCCGGACGAGCCCGGTGCGGCGAGACTGACGATGAGCGGCCGCTACCACGGCTCCACCACGGCCGGGCAGTGGCTCGACCGCATCGTGGCGCACGGCCTGGGCACCCGCAGCCGGGTCGAGCTCACGCTGACGGACGAAGGACTGGACGTCGTACGTCCCGGCGCGACCGATTTCTTCGTCCCCCGGGCCGCCCTGCGCGAGGCGCGGCTCGACAAGGGCATCGCCGGCAAGGTGCTCACCGAGGGCGGACTGCTCGTGGTGACCTGGGCGCACGGCGAGCGGCTGATCGACTCCGGGTTCCGCTCCGACACTGCCGCCGAGCACAACGAGTGGGTCGACGTCATTAACTCCATGATCAACACCAACAGCACGGAAGGCGCCGAACGATGACGACCTCCATCCAGGGAACCGCCTCGAAGAGGCACAAGGCGGTTCCGGCCGTCCTCGTCCTGGAGGACGGCCGGACCTTCCGAGGCCGTGCCTACGGGGCCGTGGGGGTCACCTTCGGCGAGGCCGTGTTCTCCACCGGCATGACCGGCTACCAGGAGACCCTCACCGACCCGTCGTACCACCGCCAGGTCGTGGTGATGACCGCCCCGCACGTCGGCAACACCGGCGTCAACGACGAGGACCCCGAGAGCAAGCAGATCTGGGTCGCGGGCTATGTCGTGCGCGACCCCGCGCGCGTGCCCTCCAACTGGCGCTCCCGGCGCTCGCTGGACGACGAGCTGCGCGATCAGGGCGTCGTCGGCATCTCCGGCATCGACACGCGCGCGTTGACGCGTCATCTGCGGGAGCGCGGCGCCATGCGCGTCGGCATCTTCTCCGGCAACGCACTGCCCGACGAGGGCACCATGCTCGCCGAGGTGCGCCAGGCCCCCGAGATGAAGGGGGCGAACCTCTCGGCCGAGGTCGCCACCAAGGAGGCGTACGTCGTCCCCGCGATCGGTGAGAAGAAGTTCACCGTCGCCGCCGTGGACCTCGGCATCAAGGGCATGACCCCGCACCGGATGGCCGAGCGCGGCATCGAGGTGCATGTGCTGCCCGCGACGGCGACGGCCGAGGACGTGTTCGCCGTCGAGCCGGACGGCGTGTTCTTCTCCAACGGCCCTGGCGACCCGGCCACCGCCGACCACCCGGTCTCCGTGATGCGGGCGGTCCTGGAGCGCGGCATCCCGCTGTTCGGCATCTGCTTCGGCAACCAGATCCTGGGGCGCGCGCTCGGCTTCGGCACGTACAAGCTGAAGTACGGCCACCGTGGCATCAACCAGCCGGTGCAGGACCGTACGACCGGCAAGGTCGAGGTCACCGCGCACAACCACGGCTTCGCTGTCGACGCGCCGCTCGACAAGGTGTCCGACACCCCCTACGGCCGCGCCGAGGTCTCCCACGTGTGCCTCAACGACAACGTGGTGGAGGGGCTGCAGCTCCTCGACCGGCCGGCCTTCAGCGTCCAGTACCACCCCGAAGCGGCAGCGGGCCCGCACGACGCCGCCTACCTGTTCGACCGCTTCACGTCGTTGATGAACACAGTCCTGATGGAGGGCCAGCGTGCCTAAGCGCACCGATATCCAGTCCGTCCTGGTCATCGGCTCCGGCCCGATCGTCATCGGCCAGGCCGCCGAGTTCGACTACTCCGGCACGCAGGCGTGCCGGGTGCTCAAGGCCGAAGGCCTGCGCGTCATCCTCGTCAACTCCAACCCGGCGACGATCATGACCGACCCGGAGATCGCCGACGCCACCTACGTCGAGCCGATCACCCCGGAGTTCGTCGAGAAGATCATCGCCAAGGAGCAGCCGGACGCCCTGCTGCCCACCCTGGGCGGCCAGACGGCGCTCAACACGGCGATCTCGCTGCACGAGAACGGCGTACTGGCGAAGTACGGCGTCGAGCTGATCGGCGCCAACGTCGAAGCGATCCACAAGGGCGAGGACCGCGACCAGTTCAAGGTGGTCGTCGAAGCCGTCCGCGCCAAGATCGGCCACGGCGAGTCCGCCCGCTCGGTCATCTGCCACTCCATGGACGACGTCCTGGGGGGCGTCGAGACCCTCGGCGGCTACCCGGTCGTCGTGCGCCCGTCCTTCACCATGGGCGGCGCCGGCTCCGGCTTCGCGCACGACGAGGAGGAACTGCGCCGCATCGCCGGCCAGGGCCTGACCCTGTCTCCCACCACCGAGGTGCTCCTGGAGGAGTCCATCCTGGGCTGGAAGGAGTACGAGCTGGAGCTGATGCGCGACAAGCACGACAACGTCGTGGTCGTGTGCTCCATCGAGAACTTCGACCCCATGGGTGTGCACACCGGCGACTCGATCACCGTCGCGCCCGCGATGACGCTGACCGACCGCGAGTACCAGACCCTGCGGGACATCGGCATCGCCGTCATCCGCGAGGTCGGCGTGGACACCGGCGGCTGCAACATCCAGTTCGCGGTGAACCCCGAGGACGGCCGGGTCATCGTCATCGAGATGAACCCGCGTGTGTCGCGTTCCTCGGCCCTCGCCTCCAAGGCGACCGGCTTCCCGATCGCCAAGATCGCCGCGAAGCTCGCCGTCGGCTACACCCTCGACGAGATCCCGAACGACATCACGCAGGAGACCCCGGCCTCCTTCGAGCCGACCCTCGACTACGTGGTGGTCAAGGCCCCGCGGTTCGCCTTCGAGAAGTTCCCGCAGGCCGACTCCACGCTGACCACCACCATGAAGTCGGTCGGCGAGGCCATGGCCATCGGCCGCAACTTCACCGAGGCCTTCCAGAAGGCGCTGCGCTCGCTGGAGAAGAAGGGCAGCCAGTTCACGTTCGTCGGTGAGCCCGGCGACAAGGACGAGCTGCTGCGCGAGGCCGTACGGCCCACGGACGGCCGTATCAACGCCGTCATGCAGGCCATCCGCGCGGGCGCCACGCCCGAGGAGGTCTTCGAGTACACGAAGATCGACCCGTGGTTCGTCGACCAGCTCTTCCTCATCAAGGAGATCGCCGACGACCTGGCCGCGGCGCCGGAGCTGACCCCGGACCTGCTCGCCGAGGCCAAGCGGCACGGCTTCTCCGACCAGCAGATCGGCGAGATCCGCGGCCTGCGCGAGGACGTCGTGCGCGAGGTGCGGCACGCGCTGGGCATCCGCCCGGTCTACAAGACGGTCGACACCTGTGCCGCCGAGTTCGCCGCGAAGACGCCGTACTTCTACTCCTCCTACGACGAGGAGACGGAGGTCGCTTCGCGTGAGAAGCCGGCCGTCATCATCCTGGGCTCCGGCCCCAACCGCATCGGCCAGGGCATCGAGTTCGACTACTCCTGCGTCCACGCCTCCTTCGCGCTGAGCGACGCCGGGTACGAGACCGTGATGGTCAACTGCAACCCCGAGACGGTCTCCACGGACTACGACACCTCCGACCGCCTGTACTTCGAGCCGCTGACGCTGGAAGACGTGCTGGAGATCGTCCACGCGGAGTCCCTCGCCGGGTCGATCGCCGGTGTCGTCGTCCAGCTGGGCGGCCAGACCCCGCTGGGCCTGGCGCAGGCGCTGAAGGACAACGGCGTACCGGTCGTCGGCACGCCGCCGGAGGCCATCCACGCCGCCGAGGACCGCGGCGCCTTCGGCCGCGTCCTCAAGGAGGCCGGCCTCCCGGCGCCCAAGCACGGCACCGCCACCACCTTCGCCGAGGCCAAGGCCATCGCCGACGAGATCGGCTACCCGGTCCTGGTCAGGCCGTCGTACGTGCTCGGCGGGCGCGGCATGGAGATCGTGTACGACGAGACCCGGCTGTCCGCCTACATCGCCGAGTCGACCGAGATCAGCCCCACCCGGCCGGTGCTGGTCGACCGCTTCCTCGACGACGCCATCGAGATCGACGTCGACGCGCTCTACGACGGCCAGGAGCTCTACCTCGGCGGTGTGATGGAGCATATCGAGGAAGCCGGTATCCACTCCGGCGACTCGGCGTGCGCGCTGCCCCCGATCACGCTCGGCGGCTTCGACATCAAGCGGCTGCGCGCGTCGACGGAGGCCATCGCGAAGGGCGTCGGCGTCCGGGGCCTGATCAACATCCAGTTCGCGATGGCGGGCGACATCCTGTACGTCCTCGAGGCCAACCCGCGTGCCTCGCGCACCGTGCCCTTCACCTCGAAGGCGACCGCGGTGCCGCTGGCGAAGGCCGCCGCCCGGATCTCGCTGGGCGCGACCATCGCCGGACTCCGCGCGGAGGGCCTGCTTCCGGCGACCGGCGACGGCGGCGAACTCCCGCTGGACGCGCCGATCTCCGTCAAGGAAGCGGTCATGCCGTGGTCGCGCTTCCGCGACATCCACGGACGGGGCGTCGACACGGTCCTCGGCCCGGAGATGCGCTCCACCGGCGAGGTCATGGGCATCGACTCCGTCTTCGGCACGGCGTACGCCAAGTCGCAGGCGGGCGCCTACGGTCCGCTGCCCACGAAGGGCCGCGCCTTCATCTCCGTCGCCAACCGCGACAAGCGCTCGATGATCTTCCCGGCGCGCGAACTCGTCGCCCACGGCTTCGAGTTGCTCGCCACCTCCGGCACGGCCGAGGTCCTCAAGCGCAACGGCATCCACGCCACCGTCGTCCGCAAGCAGTCCGAGGGCACCGGTCCGAACGGCGAGCGGACCATCGTCCAGCTCATCCACGACGGTGAGGTCGACCTCATCGTCAACACCCCGTACGGCACCGGCGGCCGCCTCGACGGCTACGACATCCGCACGGCGGCCGTGGCACGGTCCGTGCCGTGCCTGACGACGGTTCAGGCGCTCGCCGCCGCCGTCCAGGGCATCGACGCCCTCAACCACGGTGATGTGGGCGTGCGTTCGCTCCAGGAACATGCGCGGTTCATGACCGCGGCCCGCGACTAGCAGCCCTGAGGGGGACATCGGAAACGGTGTCCCCCTCTTCGTGAGGACACAGTGATGTACAAGCTTTTCTTCCGTCTGGTGTTCCAGCGGATGGACCCGGAGCAGGCCCACCATCTGGCGTTCCGGTGGATCCGGCTTGCCGTCCGCATCCCGGTGCTGCGCACGTTCGTCGCGGCCGTGCTCGCGCCCCGCTACCAGGAGCTGCGCACCGAGGCGTTCGGGCTGCGTATGCACGGCCCCTTCGGGCTCGCCGCCGGCTTCGACAAGAACGCGATCGCCATCGACGGCATGTCGATGCTGGGCTTCGACCATGTCGAGATCGGCACGGTCACCGGGGAGGCGCAGCCGGGCAATCCCAAGAAGCGGCTGTTCCGGCTGGTGCCGGACCGGGCGCTGATCAACCGCATGGGTTTCAACAACGAGGGCTCACTGGTCGTCGCCGCCCGGCTGGCCTCCCGTACGCCGGTCTTCAAGACCGTGGTCGGCGTCAACATCGGCAAGACCAAGGTCGTCCCGGAGGCCGAGGCGGCCGGGGACTATGTGAAGTCGACGGAGCGTGTCGCGCCGTACGCCGACTACCTGGTCGTGAACGTCTCCTCGCCGAACACGCCCGGCCTGCGCAATCTGCAGGCCGTGGATCACCTGCGTCCCCTCCTGAGCGCCGTCCGTGAGGCCGCCGACCGTACGGTCACCGACCGCCGCGTCCCGCTGCTGGTGAAGATCGCGCCGGACCTCGCCGACGAGGACGTCGACGCGGTCGCCGACCTGGCCGTCGAGCTCGGTCTGGACGGGATCATCGCCACGAACACCACCATCGCGCGCGGGGGCCTCGGTTTGACTTCCGAACCCTCGCTGATCGAGGAGACCGGCGGACTCTCCGGCGCTCCGCTCAAGGCGCGCTCCCTGGAGGTGCTGCGCCGCCTCTACGCGCGCGTGGGCGACCGGATCACCCTGGTGGGCGTCGGCGGCATCGAGGACGCCGAGGACGCCTGGCAGCGCGTCCTCGCCGGCGCCACCCTCGTCCAGGGGTACAGCGCCTTCATTTACGAGGGCCCCTTCTACGCCCGCGCCATCCACAAGGGCCTCGCCGCCCGCCTGAGGACCAGCCCGTATGCCACCCTCGCCGACGCGGTCGGCGCCGACGTAAGGAAGGCCGCATGAGCCAGGAACCCTTCGGCGCACGCCTGCGCCGCGCCATGGACGAGCGCGGCCCGCTGTGCGTCGGCATCGACCCGCACGCCTCCCTGCTCAGCGAGTGGGGCCTGAACGACGACATTGCGGGCCTGGAGCGGTTCAGCCGCACGGTCGTCGAGGCGCTGGCCGACCGGATCGCCGTCCTCAAGCCGCAGAGCGCGTTCTTCGAGCGCTTCGGATCGCGCGGTGTCGCCGTCCTGGAGAAGACGGTCGTACAGGCCCGCGCCGCCGGTGCGCTGGTCGTGATGGACGCCAAGCGCGGCGACATCGGCTCGACCATGGCCGCGTACGCCGAGTCCTTCCTCCGGAAGGACTCCCCGCTCTTCTCGGACGCGCTGACCGTCTCGCCGTATCTGGGCTACGGCTCGCTGAGCCCGGCCGTCGCGCTGGCCCGGGAGAGCGGCACGGGCCTGTTCGTGCTGGCGCTCACCTCGAACCCCGAGGGCCGCGAGGTCCAGCACGCCGTCCGCGCCGACGGGCGGACCGTCGGAGCGACGATGCTGGCGCACCTGGCCGCCGAGAACGCGGGGGAGGAGCCGCTGGGCTCCTTCGGGGCGGTCGTCGGCGCCACGCTCGGCGATCTGTCGTCGTACGACCTCGACATCAACGGTCCGCTCCTTGCACCCGGGATCGGCGCCCAGGGCGCCACTCCGGCCGACCTTCCCGGGGTCTTCGGCGCCGCGGTGCGCAATGTCGTGCCGAACGTCAGCCGGGGCGTGCTGCGGCACGGGCTCGACGCCGGCGCGCTGCGGGGAGCCGCCGAGCGGTTCGCGGAGGAGATCCGGGCGGCCGTGACCACCGCCTGAGGCGTTCGAAACGGGTCGCACCAGTCCTCCGATGAGTGGCTCGGGACCGACTTGAGCCTGAATACATCCTCAAATCCGGGGCAGTATGTCGTAAATGTCCGTCTCCAGGGAGGCTGACCAGGACTTTTCCGCTGTTCTCGCTGACTCTGGCGGACTTGGCCGCTAGTCTCCGAGCAGAGTGAACGGGCAAGCGTGTTGCTCGTAGCTCCCCAGGTGTGGGGCGACTAGGTTCCTCACCGGTCCGTATCCGACAGTTCAACATCCGAGGTGACGTAGGCGTGGCTCTTCCGCCCCTTACCCCTGAACAGCGCGCAGCCGCGCTCGAAAAGGCCGCCGCGGCTCGCCGGGAGCGGGCCGAGGTCAAGAATCGACTCAAGCACTCCGGCGCCTCCCTTCACGAGGTCATCAAGCAGGGCCAGGAGAACGACGTCATCGGCAAGATGAAGGTCTCCGCCCTCCTCGAGTCCCTGCCGGGCGTGGGCAAGGTCCGCGCCAAGCAGATCATGGAGCGACTCGGCATCTCCGAGAGCCGTCGTGTGCGCGGCCTCGGCTCGAACCAGATCGCTTCCCTGGAGCGTGAGTTCGGCAGCACCGGCTCCTGAGCCCGTCATGCGGGCAGGGAGTCCCGGGCATGCCGGGATAGCTGGAATAATCGCTGCATGAGTGAACGTCCGCGGCTGACCGTGCTCTCCGGCCCCTCCGGGGTCGGCAAGAGCACGGTCGTCGCCCATATGCGCAAGGAACACCCCGAGGTCTGGCTCTCGGTGTCGGCGACGACCCGTAAGCCCCGCCCCGGCGAGCGGCATGGGGTCCACTACTTCTTCGTCACCGACGAGGAGATGGACAAGCTGATCGCCAATGGCGAGCTGCTGGAGTGGGCGGAATTCGCCGGCAACCGCTACGGCACACCCCGCAGGGCCGTGCTGGAGCGCCTGGAGGCGGGTGAGCCCGTCCTTCTGGAGATCGACCTCCAGGGTGCCCGGCAGGTCCGCGAGTCCATGCCGGAGGCCCAGCTGGTGTTCCTGGCTCCTCCCTCCTGGGAGGAGCTGGTGCGCAGACTCACCGGACGCGGCACCGAGCCGCCCGAGGTGATCGAGCGGCGTCTGGACGCCGCGAAGGTCGAGCTGGAGGCCGAGCCGGAGTTCGATGTGACCTTGGTCAACACCTCCGTCGAGGACGTGGCGCGCGAGCTGCTAGCCTTGGTGGACGTTGTGTGATCGTTTTCGATCTCATCCCATCTGTCGGAAGGTAGAGCGTGTCCTCTTCCATCACCGCGCCCGAGGGCATCATCAACCCGCCGATCGACGAGTTGCTTGAGGCCACTGACTCGAAGTACAGCCTGGTGATCTACGCGGCCAAGCGTGCCCGCCAGATCAACGCGTACTACTCGCAGCTCGGCGAGGGTCTCCTTGAGTACGTCGGTCCGCTCGTCGACACCCACGTCCACGAGAAGCCGCTCTCGATCGCCCTGCGTGAGATCAACGCGGGTCTGCTGACGTCCGAGGCCGTTGAGGGTCCGGCGCAGTAGTATTTACAGCTTGCAGCTGACTTTTCCACAGGCCCGGCAGCGCGACTGCCGGGCCTGTGGTGTGTAGTGGAGTCGTACGTTTGCCGAGTCCGGGGAGAGACGGTGGACAAGCCCAAGGTCGTTCTGGGGGTCAGCGGTGGCATCGCCGCCTACAAGGCGTGCGAGCTGCTGCGCAGACTGACCGAGTCCGGGCACGACGTCCGTGTGGTGCCGACCGCCTCCGCCCTGCACTTCGTCGGTGCCGCCACCTGGTCCGCGCTCTCCGGCCACCCGGTCGCGACGGAGGTCTGGGACGACGTCCACGAGGTCCCGCACGTCCGTATCGGCCAGCACGCCGATCTGGTGGTCGTCGCCCCGGCGACCGCCGACATGCTCGCGAAGGCGGCCCACGGCCTCGCCGACGACCTGCTCACCAACACTCTCCTCACCGCCCGCTGCCCGGTCGTCTTCGCCCCCGCCATGCACACGGAGATGTGGGAGCACCCGGCCACCCAGGAGAACGTGGCGACGCTGCGCCGCCGCGGTGCGGTCGTCATCGAACCGGCCGTGGGCCGCCTCACCGGCGTCGACACCGGCAAGGGCCGACTGCCCGATCCGGCCGAGATCTTCGAGGTCTGCCGTCGCGTCCTGGCCCGGGGAGTGACGGAACCCGACCTGGCCGGCCGGCACGTCGTCGTCAGCGCGGGGGGCACCCGCGAGCCCCTCGACCCGGTCCGCTTCCTCGGCAACCGCTCCTCCGGCAAGCAGGGCTACGCCCTCGCCCGCACCGCCGCGGCGCGCGGCGCCCGTGTGACGCTGATCTCCGCGAACGCGGACCTGCCCGACCCGGCGGGTGTGGATGTCGTGCCGGTCGGGACGGCCGTACAGCTGCGTGAGGCGGTGCTGAAGGCGGCCGCGGACGCCGACGCGGTCGTCATGGCCGCCGCGGTAGCGGACTTCCGCCCGGCGACCTACGCGGCCGGAAAGATCAAAAAGAGAGACGGCCAGGACCCGGACCCCATCGTGCTGGTGCGGAATCCCGACATCCTCGCGGAGATCTCGGCCGACCGCGCCCGCCCCGGACAGGTGATCGTCGGCTTCGCCGCCGAGACGGACGACGTCCTGGCCAACGGACGCAAGAAGCTGGCACGCAAGGGCTGCGACCTGCTGGTGGTGAACGAGGTGGGGGAACGCAAGACGTTCGGTGCCGAGGAGAACGAGGCGGTGGTGCTGGGCGCCGACGGCACCGAGACCCCCGTCCCGCACGGCCCGAAGGAAGCCCTGGCCGAAACAGTGTGGGACCTGGTGGCCCAGCGGCTGCTGTGAACGTTTCATTCGCTTCACGGCTCTCCCACGCCTCGGACACAGAGGCGTGGCACCCCTGGCCAAGGTCACCGTGGATTAGGCAGAATGCCCGTGCCGCAGGTCACCGTGCTCCCGAGTGGCGAGACAGGACGACCGACGGCCGAGCCGACCGATAAACTGTTCTCGGACGGAGCCGGGCGCAGCCCCCGAGCCCGTCCGACCATGATCAGCCAGCAGCCGCTGCAACCCCAGGGAGCGTTGTGTCCCGTCGCCTGTTCACCTCGGAGTCTGTGACCGAGGGCCACCCCGACAAGATCGCTGACCAGATCAGCGACACCATTCTCGACGCGCTTCTGCGCGAGGACCCGACGTCCCGGGTCGCCGTCGAGACGCTGATCACGACCGGCCAGGTGCATGTGGCCGGCGAGGTCACCACCAAGACGTACGCGGACATCGCGACGCTTGTCCGCAACAAGGTCCTCGAGATCGGCTACGACTCCTCGAAGAAGGGCTTCGACGGCGCCTCCTGCGGTGTGTCGGTGTCCATCGGCGCGCAGTCCCCGGACATCGCGCAGGGCGTCGACACGGCGTACGAGAACCGCGTCGAGGGCGACGAGGACGAGCTGGACAAGCAGGGCGCGGGCGACCAGGGCCTGATGTTCGGCTACGCGACGGACGAGACGCCGACGCTGATGCCGCTGCCGATCTTCCTGGCACACCGGCTGTCGAAGCGCCTGTCCGAGGTCCGCAAGAACGGCACCATCCCGTACCTGCGCCCCGACGGCAAGACCCAGGTCACCATCGAGTACGACGGCGACAAGGCCGTCCGCCTCGACACGGTCGTGGTCTCCTCGCAGCACGCGAGCGACATCGACCTGGAGTCCCTGCTCGCCCCCGACATCCGCGAGTTCGTCGTGGAGGCGGAGCTGAAGGCGCTCCTGGACGAGGGCATCAAGCTCGACACCGAGAACTACCGCCTGCTCGTCAACCCGACCGGCCGCTTCGAGATCGGCGGCCCGATGGGCGACGCCGGCCTCACCGGCCGCAAGATCATCATCGACACGTACGGCGGTATGGCCCGCCACGGCGGCGGCGCGTTCTCCGGCAAGGACCCGTCCAAGGTGGACCGTTCGGCCGCGTACGCGATGCGCTGGGTCGCCAAGAACGTCGTGGCCGCGGGCCTCGCCACTCGCTGCGAGGTCCAGGTCGCCTACGCCATCGGCAAGGCCGAGCCGGTCGGTCTCTTCGTCGAGACCTTCGGCACCGCCAAGATCGACCACGAGAAGATCGAGAAGGCGATCGACGAGGTCTTCGACCTCCGCCCGGCCGCCATCATCCGCGACCTCGACCTCCTCCGCCCGATCTACGCCCAGACCGCCGCATACGGCCACTTCGGCCGTGAGCTCCCCGAGTTCACCTGGGAGCGCACGGACCGCGTGGACGCACTGCGGCAGGCGGCGGGGCTGTAACTCCCACGTCGAGAGGCTTTCTGCGAGGCCCGGCGCCCATGGGGGCGCCGGGCCTCGGTACGTTTCCGGCCCTCGGGGACTCGGACGCCCCTGATTGTCAGTGGCGTTTGGAACAATGCATGTGTGACCAGCGAGAACGGGCAGGGGGAAGGCGGCGGGGAGGGCGCGCCGCCTGAGCAGCTCGCGCTCATTCGGGAGAGTGTGCGTCAGGCGAAGGCGCCGCGGGCCAAGCCGCGGACGTGGCGGGGGGCCGCGCTCGCGAAGGAGCTGCCTGTTGCGCGGGTGCTGGTGGACAAGGGGGTGCTGCATCTTGATCGGTACTTCGACTATGCGGTGCCCGAGGAGCTCGACGCCGAGGCGCAGCCGGGCGTGCGGGTGCGGGTGCGGTTCGGGGCCGGACGGCATCGGGTGCGGGACGGGCGGCGTGAGGGCGGCGGGCTGATCGACGGGTTCCTCGTCGAGCGGCGGGCCGAGTCCGACTACGCGGGGCCGTTGGCCGCGCTGGCCCAAGTGGTGTCGCCCGAGCCCGTGTTGAGCGAGGAACTGCTCGGATTGGCTCGTGCTGTCGCCGATCGGTACGCCGGGAGTCTCGCCGATGTGTTGCAGCTCGCGGTGCCGCCGCGCAGTGCGCGGGCCGAGCAGCGGCCGTCGCCCGAGCCGTTGTCCGCGCCCGGGGTGCCGGATGCGGGGTCATGGGCGCGGTACGAGCGAGGGGGCGCGTTTCTTGAAGCGTTGGCCTCCGGGGGTGCGCCGCGTGCTGTGTGGAATGCGCTGCCCGGTGCCGATGCCTGGAGCGATGAGCTGGCCCGGGCCGTTGCGGCGACGCTCGCCTCCGGACGCGGGGCGCTGGTCGTGTTGCCGGACGGGCGGGCCGTTGCGCGGGTCGACGCCGCGTTGACCTCGCTGCTGGGGGAGGGGCGGCATGCGGTCCTCACCGCCGATGCCGGGCCCGAGAAGCGGTATCGGGAGTGGCTGGCGGTGCGGCGAGGGGCCGTGCGAGCCGTCGTGGGGACGCGGGCCGCGATGTTCGCACCGGTGCGGGATCTCGGGCTCGTCGCCATCTGGGACGACGGCGACGACAGCCACAGCGAGCTGCACGCGCCGCAGCCGCATGCGCGTGAGGTGCTGCTGCTCCGGGCGGCCCAGGACAAGTGCGCCTTTCTGCTGGGCAGTTGGAGCTGCACGGTGGAGGCCGCGCAGCTCGTGGAGAGCGGGTGGGCGAGGCCACTGGTGGCGGCGCGCGAGCAGGTGCGGGGCGCCGCGCCGCTCGTACGGACCGTGGGGGACGGGGATCTCGCGCGGGACGAGGCCGCGCGGGCGGCACGGCTGCCGAGCCTTGCCTGGCAGGTCGCCAGGGACGCGCTGCGCACCGGGCCGGTGCTCGTGCAGGTGCCGCGGCGGGGGTACGTGCCACGGATGGCCTGCGCGCAGTGCCGGGCGGCGGCGCGGTGCCGGCATTGCGTCGGGCCGATGGAGGGGCAGGATGCCGGGGCGTTGCGGTGCGGCTGGTGCGGGCGCGAGGAGGCTGCCTGGCACTGTCCGGAGTGCGGGTCGTTCCGGCTGCGGGCGCAGGTCGTGGGGGCGCGGCGGACCGCGGAGGAACTGGGGCGTGCCTTCCCGGCCGTTCCGGTGCGGACGTCGGGGCGTGAGCATGTGCTGGACACCGTGCCGGGGGCTCCGGCGCTGGTCGTGAGTACGCCCGGGGCCGAGCCGGTTGCCGAGGGCGGATACGCGGCCGCCCTGCTGCTGGACGGCTGGGCCATGCTCGGTCGGGCCGATCTGCGCGCCGGAGAGGACGCGTTGCGGCGGTGGATCGCCGCGTCCGCGCTCGTGCGGCCGCAGGGGGACGGCGGCACCGTGGTGGTCGTCGCCGAACCCACGTTGCGGCCCGTGCAGGCGCTGGTGCGGTGGGATCCCGTCGGCCATGCGGTACGGGAACTCGGTGAGCGCGCCGAGCTGGGGTTTCCGCCGGTGTCGCGGATGGCTGCCGTGACCGGGCCGGGGGAGGCGGTCGCGGAGTTCCTGCAGGCGGTGGAACTGCCGCGGGAAGCCCAGGTGTTGGGGCCCGTGCCGGTGCCGGTCACCGCCGCGGGGGGACCGCGGCGCGTGGGGGCGCCGCCGCCCGGGGAGCACTGGGACCGGGCCTTGATCCGGGTGCCGCCGGGGCGGGGGGCTGCGCTGGCCGCCGCGTTGAAGGCCGCGCAGGCTGCGCGGATGGCCAAGGGGGGCGGGGAGGCGGTTCGGGTTCGGATTGATCCGCCGGACATTGGGTGAGGGGCGGGGCAGCGATCCGCAGCAAGGGGGATGCATTCTGCGGGTCGGTGGGGGCTGGTCGCGCAGTTCCCCGCGCCCCTTCGGGGCGCTGCCGGGCCCGGCATGCTTCTGCCCTCCCGGTTCCGTTCCGGGAGGGCAGTGCGGGTGTCGTCAGCCGTTGCGCGGGCCCGGGAAGGCCGTGGGCCTGGCCTCGTCGCGGAGGGCCGGGCTGCCTGCCGTCGGCTGGGTCGGCATGGAGCGGGCGGCGGGGACCGTCGGCATCGTGGGGAAGCCGGTGTTGACGTTGACCGTGCGGGCGCTCTTCGGCTCGGCGGGGTGCTCGGTCTCGGTGGCCGTCTGCGTCGCGGCACGGCGTGATCCGTAACGGCGGTGCACCGCCTGCTTGGTGACGCCGAGTGCGGAGCCCACCGCGTCCCAGGAGAAGCCGAGTGAGCGGTCGAAATCCACGGCGGCCGTGACCAGGGTCTCGACACTGTCGCGCAGTTCTTGCGCGAGGCGGACCGTCGGGGCGGGGGCGCGTCCGTAGACGACGAAGCCCGTGGACGGGCCGGAGCGGCGCGGGCGGTAGACGTTGCCCAACTGGGCGGTGAGGGTGCGCAGTGCGTCCACCTGCCGGCGGACCCGCTCGATGTCCCGCACCAGCAAGTGCAGGCTGGCCCGAGCCTGGGCGTCGTGGGTTGCGTGGTCGGCCATGAACAAGCCTCTCGAACCGGCGTTGAAAAGGATCGGGCCGCGCGATGTGCGGCCCGTTGTGGTCAACTCTTTCTTGACCAACGCGGATTCGCTCCGCGGGTCACGCAGAGGGGGCGTATGGGCATATGCGTGCGCCCTTGTCGCTCGGGCGTGCGCTGGCGCTCCGCGGAACGAGGGGGGTGCATTCTGCGGGTCGGTGGGGGCTGGTCGCGCAGTTCCCCGCGCCCCTTCGGGGCGCAGCACACCGCCGCGGGTCCGGAGGCCATCCCCCCCGCCCGCCCCCATAGACTGGTGCGTCGCCCGCATCCAACCCTCGCCCGAGAGGCCCGTACCCAGCCATGAAGCTCGTCTTCGCCGGCACCCCCGAGGTCGCCGTTCCCGCACTGGACGCTCTGATCGCCTCCGGGCGGCACGAGGTGGCCGCTGTCGTCACGCGGCCCGATGCGCCGGCCGGGCGGGGACGCAGGCTGGTCGCGAGTCCGGTCGCCGAGCGGGCGGTGGAGGCCGGGATCGAGGTGCTGAGGCCCGCCAAGCCGCGGGACCCCGCCTTCCTGGAGCGGCTCGAGGAGATCGCGCCGGACTGCTGTCCGGTCGTGGCGTACGGCGCCCTGCTGCCCCGCGTGGCCCTCGACATCCCCGCCCACGGCTGGGTCAATCTGCACTTCTCGCTGCTGCCCGCCTGGCGGGGAGCGGCACCCGTGCAGCACGCCGTCATGGCCGGCGACGAGATCACGGGCGCCTCGACCTTCCTCATCGAAGAGGGGCTCGACTCGGGGCCCGTCTACGGCACCGTGACCGAGACGATCCGGCCCACCGACACCAGCGGCGACCTGCTGACCCGGCTCGCCTTCGCCGGCGCCGGGCTGCTCGTCGCGACCATGGACGGCATCGAGGACGGCACCCTGAAGGCCGTACCGCAGCCGGCCGAAGGCATCACCATGGCGCCGAAGATCACCGTCGAGGACGCCCGCGTCGACTGGTCGGCGCCCGCGCTGCGGGTCGACCGCGTCGTACGCGGATGCACGCCGGCGCCCGGAGCCTGGACCACCTTCCACGGTGAGCGGCTCAAGCTCATCCAGGTCGCCACCGTGCCCGACCGCGACGAGCTCGCCCCGGGTGTCCTCTCTGTCGGCAAGAACCATGTGTACGTCGGTACGGGCTCGTACGCCGTCGAGCTGCTCTGGATCCAGGCCCAGGGCAAGAAGCCGATGCGGGCCGCCGACTGGGCGCGTGGCGTGCGGGACGCGGACGGCGAGACGCTGGGCGTGTGACGCGGCGGTCCCCGGCAGCGACGTACGCTGGGGCACATCTCTCCCCCTTTCATCTTTCATCCGGAGCACCTTTTACGTGAGTGAGCAGTCCCGCCGGCCCCGCAAGCCCTACCGTCGGCCCAAGAAGGACCCCGTCCGCTTCCTCGCCTTCGAGGCGCTCAGGGCGGTGGACGAGCGAGACGCGTACGCCAACCTCGTCCTGCCGCCGCTGCTCAGGAAGGCGCGGGAGAAGGGCGACTTCGACGGGCGGGACGCCGCGCTCGCGACCGAGCTGGTATACGGGACGCTGCGGCGGCAGGGGACGTACGACGCCGTCATCGCCGCTTGTGTGGACCGGCCCCTGCGTGAGGTCGACCCGCCCGTGCTCGATGTGCTGAGCCTCGGCGTGCATCAACTGCTGGGGACGCGGATCCCCACGCACGCCGCCGTCTCGGCCTCCGTCGAGCTGGCCCGGGTCGTGCTCGGCGACGGGCGGGCCAAGTTCGTCAACGCCGTCCTCAGGAAGGTCGCGCAGGACGACCTCGACGGGTGGCTCGCCAAGGTCGCTCCGCCCTACGACGACGATCCCGAGGAGCATCTCGCCGTCGTCCACTCCCACCCCCGCTGGGTCGTCTCCGCGCTGTGGGACTCTCTCGGCGGCGGTCGCGCCGGGATCGAGGAGCTGCTGGAGGCCGACAACGAGCGGCCCGAGGTCACCCTGGTCGCCCGGCCCGGGCGGGCCACCGCCGAGGAGCTGCTCGGCGAGGAGGCCGCGGTGGCGGGGCGCTGGTCGCCGTACGCCGTACGGCTCACCGAGGGCGGCGAGCCCGGTGCGATCGAGGCCGTGCGGGAGGGGCGGGCCGGTGTGCAGGACGAGGGCAGTCAGCTCGTCGCGCTCGCTCTGGCCAACGCGCCGATCGACGGCTCCGACGAGAAGTGGCTCGACGGGTGTGCCGGGCCCGGCGGCAAGGCCGCGCTGCTTGCCGCCCTCGCCGCCGAGCGGGGCGCGATGCTCGTCGCCTCCGAGAAGCAGCCGCACCGGGCGGCGCTGGTCGCGAAGGCGCTCCAGGGGAACCCCGGTCCGTATCAGGTCATCGCCGGCGACGGGACTCGGCCGCCCTGGCTGCCCGGCTCCTTCGACCGGGTGCTGATGGACGTGCCGTGCACCGGGCTGGGGGCGCTGCGGCGGCGGCCCGAGGCGCGCTGGCGGCGGCGGCCCGACGACCTCGACGGGTTCGCTCCGCTGCAGCGCGCCCTGCTGCGCACCGCGCTCGAGTCGGTGCGGGTCGGCGGAGTCGTCGGCTACGCCACCTGCTCGCCGCACCTCGCCGAGACCCGGGCCGTCATCGACGACACACTCAAGCACGATCCGCACGCCGAACTCCTCGACGCCCGCCCGATGCTGCCGGGCGTACCGGACCTCGGCGACGGTCCCGACGTACAGCTGTGGCCGCACCGGCACGGGACCGACGCCATGTATCTGGCCCTCATCCGCCGGACTGGGTGACGCTCTTCGCGGGTGTAGGCGCTCAAAATGAGTGACCAGTTCTCATTTCGGTTGGCCAGTGTCCGACCAACCGGTCACTGAAGTGAGACGGATAGACGTTCACCTTCTTCCCGCCGTCGTAGCCGCGTGAGGAGGCCGGGACTGTCGCGGCGGCCCGCACCGACTGCGCGTCGGTGATCCCCGCCGTGGGCTCGGCCGCACGGCCCTCGCGTTCACGGACCGTCCCGCGCAGCCGGTCAGCGGATCGCGTCCAGCATCTGGGGGTGGCAATAGCTCTCGGCGCGTACAACAACGACAACAGGGCCTCCGCGAACCGCTCGGAATGGGATCCCACCCCCGAGCTGCCAGGAGGCCCTGCTTTCATGCGCGTACCGGCGGAAGATCACCCGACCAGGAACTCCGTTCGACTTGCAGGTTCCAAGATCGGTTGAGATACGGCTCCCCCTCAGGCCTGGGGCCGGCGCGCCTGCTCAGCGGCTTGAGCGAGGCTCGCCAGCTGTGGATTTTCCTGGTGGGTCACGGTGAGTTTGAATCGGCTGATGCGCCATCCCTTCGGCGTACGGACCGCCTCGGTATCGTAGAAACCCACCACCAGCCAGCGGTCGGGTCCGTCACCGACGAGTTCCACCGGAAGCCAGTGCTCGGCGCGCACGTGCGCATGAATCGTCGCGCTGTCGCCGTCGATGGTGACGACGTGGCCGGTGATCGCGTGGTGGGTCGCAGCGAAGGGCGCCAAGGTTGTGCGGAGGAGCTCGACGCAGTCATGCAGCGAAGCAGTTACCGCCGGCATGCCGGTAACTGCTTCGAAATCCACCGTCAGCGGATCGGTGCAAATGCGGCTGGGCAGGTGGGTGAACTCCTTCATGTCCGCAATATCGGCATATCGGCTCAGCAGCTCGGCGAGATCAATACGGTCGTCCATAACGTCCCTTTCCTTGACGGACTTTGTTGCCTGACCAGACCCGCACGTGCCCCGGTCGGCAGAGTGAGCATCAGCGCCGAGTCGCCGGCTGCAAGCGTTGAGCCGTATGTCCAGCCGGTGTGCACCGCGCTCCGCGCACCTGGCCCGGCCGCTGTGTACGAGGCGTGTAGCCGCCGCTCGAAGTGCAGAGTGCACAGTTCACTGGACAGACCCCACACGGGCTGGTGTGGCGGAGCTTTCGCGAGTGTGGCGGGGTCGGGGTGATTGTCGTGGTTGGTTTCGCAGCAGTTGTTCGATGAGGCGTTCCTTGGCCAGGGCGAGGTGGCGACGGTAGGTGCCGTAGGGAACCCCGAGTCGCCGGGCGGCGGCCTTGTGGGTGCGGGAGGCCGTGATGTAGGTGGCGGTGAGAGCCTCGTGCGCTTTGACGCCCGCGGGATCGATCTGCAGCGCGTCGAGGGCGGTGAGGATGGCGCCGCGCAGGTCCGCGGCCGGGTCGGGTGAGCCCGGCGGCACGAGATGGGTGTACAGCAGGACGCTGGTGGCGAATTCGCGGGGGGTGTGCCAGGTGCGCAGTGCATCGAGCACGCCTTCCGCGAACGCGGCGCGCGCCGGCTGGTCGCCCAGGTCACTCGCGGCGGCAGTCGCAGGCCATGTTGCTACGGGCGTGACCGCGGTGCGAGCCCGGTGTTGCACCCACTGTTCCACTGTTTGCCGTCGCCAGTCCCGGCCGAAGACGTGCTGTCGCAGGCCGCCGACGTCCACGGCCGCGACCTCCGGCATCCCGGCCTCGGCGAGGTAGTGCCCCCACAGGTCCGCGTCTTCGAAGACGGTGAAGGTCACCGCGCGTTTGTGGGTCCGCATCTCCTCGCCGATGGTGCGCCGGCTGGTGAGCTCCATCAGGGGCGAGGGCCGCTGGTGCCCGCCGGGTTGTACCGCGAAGCGCCGGATACCCAAGTGCTCGCCCGGCCCCAGGGGAGCGGCCGCCTCCACAAGGTCCCAGACTGCCGCGATCACCGGGTCCTCAGCGCGGTCCTCGGGCAGTGGTGCGTCCAGCCGCAGAATGGCCATGAATGACACGGGTGCGGAGGAGCCCGCATAGCGATGGACGCGGAAGGCCTCCGGTTGGCGGCGCACCCAGTGCGCGACCGCTGCCGCTGATGCCGGGCCCTCCGCTTCCTCGGCCATGCGCAGCACGCCGGGCACGTCTTCGGACCGGAGCGGAGTGTCCTCGATATGCGGGTGCGTTCGGTAGTTGTACAGATCATCCGGGCCGCCCTGGTTGCGGAAGAGGAACATCCACTCCGCGACCCGCAGCAGCACGTCCTCCTCGGCGGCGCCGCGCACGGCCTGCAGGCCCGCGAGCGAGATGCGGGCGCGGACGTCGTCGTAGCGCTCAGGGTCCCGCCAGCGCAGGTCGGCCTCGAGGGTCGCCCGCACCGCGTCGTGCGGGTGCAGCCCTTCCGGCGTGGCCTCGATGTAGGGCAGCTGGCGCAGCCAGGAGAACACCGTGTTGGTGTCCTGGTCACCCAGCACGGCGCGCAGCAGGGGCTCGCGGGTGACGTAGGCCTGCGCGACCACCTCGAGGGCGCGCCGGTGGACGGCGCTGGGCAGGTCGCCCACCAGCCGCTCGACGAGGGTCCTCAGGACGTCGCCGGTCGGCTCCCACGGTGCGCCGGGTGCGGCCGGGACGGAGGCGGCCAACGAGAGGGCGAGCGGGCTGCCTCCGGCGAAGGCGACGAAGGCGCCGCGCTGCTCTGCGGGGACACCCCGGGCAGCGAGCAGGGCGTGGGACTGGGCGGCGTCGAGCGGCCGCACGGCCAGTGCGGTGAACAACTGCGCCCATCCAGGGTCCAGCGACCATTCGGCGTCGGGGGCGACCCTGCTGGCCACCACCACGATCGCGTGGTCGGCGAGCCGCAGCAGAAAGGTCTCGCGCAGCCATGCCTCGAGTGGCTGACACTGCTCGAAGGTGTCGATGAGCAGCACCGCACCGGGTTCGGCACACGCCGGGGCCGCAGTCTCCTCGAGCCGGCGCGGATCGGCGTCGAGGAACCGTCCGTCCACGTGCACCACGCGGCGGCCGGTGAGCTCGGCCTGCCGGGCGGCGTAGCGCACCAGCGAGGACTTGCCGATGCCGCCGGCACCGTGCATGTACGCCACGAGCGGAGCGTCCGCCGCGCCCGACAGCATCCGGTCGAGCACTGCCCGCTCCGGCTCCCTGCCCACCAGCGCACCGGCTCGAGCCTGCGCCAGCCGGCCCGCCAGGCCCACTGCTCCCAATCCAAGCCCCTCTCTGGATTCCGTCATGCCTCCACGGTCGGACAGGAGACGGATTGGTCAAGGGCCGGTTACATCCGTGACCGGAGCGGGACCGGACCTGGCCGAGTCCTGGATGACGTCGAGCTGTCGAAGGCCGCCGAGGCTCGGTGAGCTTCGGTCGACGGCCGGGCTTGTCGGCCCCAGCGGGCTACAGGAACTCGCTTCGGTAGGTCAAGGCCAGCTCGGCCGCGCGACGGCGGCGTTCCGCGAGCTCGTCCTCCGACAGCTGCGGCGGCGGTGCGTCCTTGCCCGCGACGACATCGCCGATGCGCAGGAAGTACTCGTCCTGGCCGGCGGGGGTGCACATGCACAGCATGCGGGCTGGCGCACCCGAGGCGTTGCGGAAGTTGTGCGGCGCGTTGGCCGGGATGTTGATCGTGGACCCGGCCCCTACGGTGTGCTTCTCGCCGCGGAAGGTGAACTCGATCTCGCCTTCGAGAATCGTGAACATCTCCTCGAAGTCGTGTCGGTGCGGCGGTGGGCCGCCGCCGTCGGGGATGCGCATGTCGATCAGGCAGTATTGGCCGTTGGTCTGCTCGCCGGTGACCAGCATGGCGTACGTGTTGCCCACCAGCGAGATGTACGTCGTGCCGGGGTCGTCGGGGTTCGCGACGGTCAGCGAGCGGGACGGATCGTCGTCGGGGATCATCGCGGTCGTCTCCTCAGATGTCGGTCAAGGGGGAGTCGGTCGCCTGGCGCGACGACGACCTTGCCGCTGGGCAGAGCGCCCGCGGTGTCGGCGTGCAAGGCCCATGGTTCGGTTGGGTGCACCCGCGGGCGGTTGGTTGTTGACGGTTGAAGTGCAGCCCAGAGTAGGAACGGCTATGCGCAGTAAGCGTGTACGTCTGCGACACCGCATGGGATTGCGGCGACATCTTCGTCGGCGCGGAGGACACATGAGCAGCAGGGCGCGTTTCCTCGGCCCGGGCGACAGGACGGGCACGTTCACCGTCGACGTCGACACCGACACCGACTCCACCGGCACCGGCCGGGGGACGGGGGAGCCGTTCATCGACACATGGAACACCGCTTGGGGGACCTGTACCCCCTGCCGGAATTCAGCGCTTCCACGATCGACGGCTTCCAGGGAACGACGCGCTGGGTGACCCCGCAGCACACCGCTGCCAACGAGCTCTGGGCTCTTCGCCCTTGACTGTCTCCGAAGCCGCCGCGCGCTGGCACTTCACCGACAGCAGCCTCTTCATCCGCGCATTCAAGAAACACCCGCCCAGTTCGCCCGCCGACCAACCTGACGCCTCGGCTTCCCCCGTCCCGGTTGACCGGCGACTGCCGCGGCCGGCCCGGCGTCTCGCCGCGTCCTGTTCCGCTGCGGCCTGCGGGCTCCGACGCCTGTCGGGTCCTTATGCTCCGCCTTTGCGGCGGCGAGACGTGGCCGAGCGGGGCGGTGTCGAGCGCATATGGTCGCGTACCGGCGCCAGCAGGCTCGCGAGAGCCTTGACGTCGTCGCGCGAAAGCGGCTCGAACAACAGGCCGCCGACCACCTCGACATGCCCGGGCAGCACCTTCGCAAGCAGCTCACGCCCGGCATCGGTGATGGTGACGGTGATGCTCCGCTCGTCGTCCGGCGAGGGAGCGCGGACGACCAGGCCCTCCTTTTCGAGTAGACCTACCTGGTACGTCAGACCGCTGCGGCTGTAGACGACGCCGTCGGCGAGGTCGGTCATGCGGTGGCTGCCCGTCGGCGAGTCTCCGAGGCGGGCCAGCAGCTGGAACTGCACATAGCTGAGATCACCGGTCTCGCGCAGCTGCTGCTCGACCGCATGCCGGAGCAGGCTGGTCACCTCGACGAGGTCGAAGTAGGCGCCGAGTTGCACACGGTCGAGCGACGGCGGTGAATCAGGCATGTCAGGAGTCTACTGCTTCGAATTCGAAGAGTGTGGAGTGCCGCCGTTCCAGCCACCTCGGCGGTGGCCTCGTGAGCGCACGGTATGGGCAGTGTTGGGCCCGAGTGAGCACCGCAGAACATGGAGATCGGGCAGTGGTGCGGCACAGGGTTACGAGCACGAGGACGGCGCCGTCGCCCACGGATCCCGAGGACCGGCCATGAGTATCTCCAGTCCCGCGCAACGTGAGGACCAGCAGCAGCTCGAGTGGATCGGCCGGAGTGTCTTCAGCGTCCTGCTCGACGCCGAGGAGGAGCACGGGTTACGGGAGGGCGGCATCCTGGCCCGGCGCATTCCGCACGGCTACCGCATCACTTCAGAGAAGGCGGACCTGCTGTTCATCTCGACCCCCAGAGGGCTGGAGAAGGTGTTCCGCCACGCGGGCCGTCACCTTCGTGAGCCGCCCGGAGGGCTTCGAGATCCCCGCTCAGCTGCTTGCCGAAGCCGCGGAACTGTCCGGCACCGTCGTCCTCGGCCCTCCCCGGTGACGGCACCACAGCCCGGCCGCGGGGAAGAAGCCGAGAACACGATGCCGAGATGAGCACCGCCGCGTGGAGTCTGTCCTTGGCTGTAGTGAGCGCCGGTGCCGGCTGTCCGCGTCCGACTCGCCGGCTCGCGGACTGGGTGGCGGAGGCTGTGTGCCGGTCACTGGCGGCCGGAGGTGCGCGCGCCGAGGTGGAGGTGCTGGAGCTGCACCGGCTGGCGCCCGACCTCGCTCAGCACTTTGCCCAGCGCCGCGCCAGCCTCGACCTGCGAGAGGCGATCGCGGCGGTCGTGGCGGCCGACGGGCTGGTGGTGGCGACCCCGGTGCTCGCCGCATCCCCGAGCGAGGTATTCGACTCGTTCTTCGCCGTCCTCGGGGACGGAATCCTCTCCGGCATGCCGGTGCTGCTGGCGCTCAACAGCGGCTCCCGCTGGCAGCCGCCCGACCTCACGCAGGTGATGCGCAGACGCCTGACCGACGTGCACGCCGAACCCGTGCCCACGATCGTCGTCGCCGACCCCACCGACTGGCAGGCCACGGCGCGCAGCGACGCGGCGCGGCTGCGCGCGTGCATCGACCAGGCCGCCGCCGAACTCGCCGTGGCGATGAGCTCGCACCGGCAGTGACCGACAAACACTTGCTTCGAATTCGAAGTAGATGTACCGTCGTCAACAGTTGCTTCGAATTCGAAGCAATATCGATCGCAGTGAAGGCGAGAACCGAAATGAAGGCAGTGCGTTTCCACGAGTACGGCGACCCGAGCGTCCTGCGCTACGAGGACGTGGAGCAGCCCGTCCCCGGGGCCGGTGAGGTCCGGATCCGGGTCGCCGCGACGTCGTTCAACGGCGTCGACGGCAACATCCGCGGCGGCTTCATGCAAGGCCCCATCCCGGTGACGCTGCCGCACACTCCCGGCATCGACGTCTCCGGCACGGTCGAAGCGCTGGGCGAGGGCGTCGACGGCATCGCGGTCGGCGACCAGGTTGTCGGCTTCCTGCCGATGGACAAGCCCGGCGCCGCAGCGCAGTACGTCATCGCCCCGGCCGAGATCCTCGCGGCGGCGCCGAAGAGCGTCCCGCTGGCCGATGCCGCCGCGCTGCCGCTGGTGGGTCTCACCGCGTGGCAGGCGCTGTTCGATCACGCCAAGCTGACGGCGGGTCAGCGCGTGTTGGTCAACGGCGCGGGCGGAGCGGTCGGCGGCTACGCCGTGCAGCTGGCCAAGAACGCCGGCGCGTACGTGATAGCCACCGCCGGCCCGCGCAGCAGCCAGCAGATCAAGACGGCGGGCGCCGACGAGATCATCGATCACACCACCACCAAGGTGACCGACGCCGTGACCGAGCCGGTCGACGTCGTGCTCAACCTCGCGCCGATCGACCCGGCGCAGCTGGCCGCGCTGCCCGCCCTGATCGCTCCCGGTGGGGTGCTGGTGAACACCACGGTGTGGATGCCCGCCCCCCACGACGAACAGCGCGGCGTACGCGGCATCGACCTGTTCGTCCGCAGCGACGCCGACCAGCTGTCGCGGCTGGTGGCACTGATCGACTCCGGCGAGCTGCGCGTCGACGTCGCGCAGCGAGTGCCGCTGGCGGAGCTGCCGACAATCCACGCCCAGGCCGCCACGGGCGAGCTGCACGGCAAGGCCGTCATCGTCGCGACCGCCGCCTGACACCGACCGACCAGCCTCGAAAGGAAACGACCATGACACTGTCCCTGGATCCCGAGATCGCCGAGGCGCTGGCCCCGATGGCCGGCGCGATGGCCGAGGCCAAGCCGCCGGCCGTGGGTGACATCGCGGGCCGCCGCGCCATGTGGGAACCGATCATCGGCGCCGCGGGAACCGCGCAGCCGATCCCGGCCGACGTGACGACCCACGAGCACCATGCGACCGCAGACGACGGCGCACACATCAAAATGCGCTGGTACGTCAAGGACGGCGCCGAGCCCGGCCCCGCCGTGCTGTTCTTCCACGGCGGCGGATACGTCCTCGGCCACATCGACCTGTTCGACGGCCCGGTCTCCCGCTACGTGTCCTCCAGCGGCGTGCCGATGCTGTCGGTCGAGTACCGCCGCGCCCCCGAGCACCCCTTCCCGACACCGCTCGAAGACGCCTACGCCGCACTGCGCTGGCTGCACGAACACGCCGCCGAGCTGGACGTCGACGCCCACCGCATCGGCGTGATGGGCGACAGCGCCGGAGGCGGCATGGCGGCCGCCCTGACCATCCTCGCCCGCGAGCGCGGCGGCCCGCGGATCGCCCGGCAGATCCTGCTCATGCCGATGCTCGACGACCGCACCACCACGCCCGACCTCCACATCGAGCCCTACGCTCTGTGGTCCTACGACGACAGCCGCACCGCATGGCCGGCACTGCTCGGCGGGGCCGCCGGCGGCCCCGATGTCCCGCCCACGGCAGCACCCGCCCGTCTCGAGGATGCGACCGGCCTGCCGCCGGCCTACATCGAGGTCGGCCAACTCGACGTGTTCCGCGACGAGGACACCGCCTACGCGACCAAACTCAGCCGCGCCGGCGTGCCGGTGGAGTTCCACCTGCACCCCGGCGCCCCGCACGAATTCGACTCCATCGCCTTCGACACCGACGTCGCGCGACGCGCCATCGCCGACCGGGTCCGAGTCCTCAAGTCGATCTGAACCTACGCCGAGCGTGTTCACCCACGCCGCGGCACTGCCGCCGGCTCAGGCCAGGTCACGGTCGTCGTCTTCCTGGACGTCGGCTGAACTCAGCCGCCCTCCTGCTCGACCTGGCTATCAACCCGTTCCACCACTCACACCACGCAGCGAAAGACCGAGATCATGACACTCAATTTGGACCCCGAAGTAGCCGAGGTTCTGGCTCAGATGGGCGGGACCGAAGCATTCCAGCCTTCGCGCGACGACGTCGAAGGTCGTCGAGCCTTCTGGGAGCCGATCCTCGCAGCCTCCGGCGCCGCCCAGCCCTTCCCTGAAGAAGTCCAGACGCGCGACAGCTACGTCACCGCGGACGACGGCACACAGATCCAGATGCGCTGGTACACCAAGAAGGGCATCACACCGGGTCCCGCAGTGGTGTACTTCCATGGCGGTGGCTATTTTTTCGGCCACATCGACCACTTCGACGGTCCCGTCGCCCGCTACGTCTCCGCCAGCGGCGTACCCATGCTCTCCGTCGAATACCGCCGCGCCCCCGAATACCCCTTTCCCACCCCGGTCGAAGACGGCTATGCAGCGCTGAACTGGCTGCACGACCACGCCGTAGAACTCGGCGTCGACCCCGGCCGGATCGGAGTCATGGGCGACAGCGCCGGCGGCGGCATGGCCGCAGCCGTGTCGATCCTCGCGCGAGAGCGAGGTGGGCCGCAGATCGCCCGCCAGATCCTCATCATGCCGATGCTCGACGACCGCACCAGCGCCCCTGACCCCCACCTCGCGCCCTTCGTCAACAACTCCGGTGACCTTGTCGCGGGGTGGCAAACGTATCTCGGCGACGCCGTCGGAGGGTCCAACGTCCCCGCCGCGGCTGCGCCCGCACGGCTCGAGGATGCAACTGACCTTCCCGCGGCCTACATCGAGGTCGGCCAACTCGACCTGTTCCGCGACGAGGACACCGCCTACGCGACCAAGCTCAGCCGCGCCGGCGTGCCGGTGGAGTTCCACCTTCACCCCGGCGTCCCGCACGAGTTCGACTCCATCGCCTTCGGCGCCGACGTCGCGCGGCGTGCCATCGCCGACCGGGTCCGGGTGCTCAAGTCGATCTGAGCCGTGACCAGCGGCCTGCTGTCACATACCAACCCACATCTCCAGCCGCATATCGCTGCACCCCGCCGGCTTGCTTCCCATTCGAAGCATTTCATGTTCGTTAATGCGTCACGGTGGATTCACATCACCAAGACAGGAGAACATCGATGTCCGACAAGAAACCGATACCCCTCCTTATCGGCTCAGCCGACAACACCGTTCCGATCACAGTCCAGCGGCGAACTTCGGTGGCGCCCGCCAACGCGTTCCGATTGATCGTCCCCATCGACCTGTCGAGCGTTTTCCACCGGGTGGCACCCTTTCCCGGTGTCAAAGGTGTGGCAAACCAGACCGAAGCATGGGATCACGTCGGTCCCACCAGGAACCCGCAGTTCGACGACGGGTCACAAGCCGACGAACAGTTGACCGAGTACACGGAAGGCTCGAGTTTCGCGTATCAGCTGACGGGATTCACGAACATCCTCTCTCGACTCGCGGCAGGCGTTCGAGGTGAATGGAACTTCAATCCCGACGGCGATGGCACCCTCATTCGGTGGACCTACGAATTCAAGCCTCTTCCGGGTCGTCGCTGGATTCTCGGCGGTCCATTCACTCTCCTCTGGCGCCGATACATGGTGGCCGCCCTCGCGAGGTGCCTGCAAGTGATCGAATCGGAAGAAAACCGCTCGTAGGCGTAGTTATCGAGCCCTTCGCAATCCAGGGTGCAGCGTCCCCATCTCATCCAGGTCGAAGAAGTACTGGACGTCGTCCCACAGCAGATCAGACGCACCGCCATGCTGCCTGGGCTCACGTCTCTGTTGCAGCCCGATTTCCTTGACGAACGAACCACACAGGGGCACCCCCCCACGTGCACGACGAAAGGCAACAGCATGAGCACACCCTCCCTCTCTCTTCCCGGCGGCACCTGGACTCTGGGTGACCTGACCGTCACCCGGTTCGGCTACGGCGCCATGCAACTGGCCGGCCCGTGGGTCATGGGGCCGCCCGCCGATCGCGAGGGCGCCCTGGCCGTTCTGCGCGAAGCGGCGGTCCACCTCGGTATCACCCACATCGACACCAGCGACGCCTACGGGCCGCGCGTCACCAACGAGTTGATCCGCGAGGCGCTGCACCCCTACCCCGAGTCGCTGCACATCGTGACCAAGGTGGGCGCGACCCGCGACGAACAAGGTGGCTGGCCCACGGCCCGGCGACCCGAAGATCTGCGCCGCCAGGTCCACGACAACCTCAAGTCCCTCCGGCTCGACGTACTAGACCTGGTCAACCTCCGACTCGGCAACGCCGAAGGTCCCCAGCCCGGCTCGCTCGCCGAGGCGTTCGAGACGCTCGTGGAACTCCAGCAGCAGGGCTTGATCCGCCACCTCGGGGTCAGCAACGCCACCGAGGAGCAGGTCACCGAGGCACAGAGCATCGCGCCGATCGTGTGCGTGCAGAACATGTACAACCTCGCCCACCGCCACGACGACAAGCTCATCGACCGGCTCGCCACCGAAGGCGTCGCGTACGTGCCCTTCTTCCCCCTCGGGGGCTTTACCCCGCTCCAGTCCTCAGCGCTCTCGGCGGTCGCCGCTCGATTGAAGACGACACCGATGTCCGTCGCACTGGCCTGGCTGCTGCAGCGATCACCGAACGTCCTGCTCATCCCCGGCACGTCATCGACAGCGCACCTGCGCGAGAACATCGCCGGCGCGGGACTCTCCCTCTCGCATGAGGACTTGACCGAGCTGGACGACATCGGCCGCTGAATGCGCCGTAGCTGAACGGCCGAAATGCCGTATCACCAGGCCGTACGTCACCCCCGCCCGGCGTGCGACCGCTCGCGGTGTTGCTCCCTGTCGGCGATGGTCCCTCCCATACCGAAAGTGCACATCCGGCTACTAGTTGATGCCCAAGTGGGGAGTGACGGGTGCGCGATCAACGCGTCGCTGTCCCCCTCTTTGATCAGAAAGAAGTCATGTCATGACTCCTGAGCCCCTCACCCCCGCCAACACCACCGTCGTTCTCGTCGACTACGCAGTCGGTTTCGCAAACCTTCTGCGCTCCCACAACCTCGCTGAACACATCAACAACGTCGTGGGCCTGGCGAAGACGGCGAAGTGGTACGAAAGCGGTCTGGTCGTGACCAACGGCCAGTCGAGCAAGCCGTCCGGCCCGCTGTACCCGGAGCTGTTGGAGGCCGTCGGTGACCAGCCGGTCATCGAGCGTGCCGTCGACTTCAACTCCTTTTTGGACGAGTCGTTCGCCCAGGCGGTCCGGGAGGAAGGCCGGGAGAACCTGGTGGTCGGCGGCATCGCCACGGACGGATGCGTGCTGCAGACGGTGCTGGGCGGCCTGCGCGAGGGCTACCGCGTGCACGTGGCCGTCGACGCCTCCGCCAGTCCCTCGCTCGAGGCACACAACGCGGCGGTGCAGCGTATGGTCCAAGCCGGCGCAGTACCGGTCACCTGGTTCTCCCTGGCCGCCGAGTTCCAGCTCGACCCCAAGTTCCACGACGCCCCGCACCGCATGCGGCTGATGCAGGAGAACGTGCCGTCGATGGGCATGAGTGCCCGGACCTTCTTTCACGCCCTCGAACTGGGCAAGCGCGCCGCCACGGCCGTCTGAACCCCTGGGAGCGGGTCCCTCCTGGCGGAAGCATCCGAACTCTACGGTGGCGTCATCCTCGGCCCACCGCGCTGAACCGCTCACGGACCCGGGTGCCCGTGCCGGAACAGCCGCCACCTGCCCGTTCCCCTTCCCGCTCCCGACGACCGCTCCCGACGACTGCGGCCGACGTCAGGCAAGCGCCGGTCGCTCAGGAGACTTTCATGCCCCTTCCTGTCCTGTTCGGCGCGAACGTAGAGCCACTGGCCCTCCCCGTCGGCCGCTCCAGTGAGCAGGCACTACTCATCGACAGCCTCGGCCTCGACCTTCTCACCATCCAGGACCACCCGTATCAGGGGGCGTTCGACGACACCTGGACACTGCTCACCTTCCTGGCCGCGCGGACGCGACATGTCACGCTCGTCCCGACGGTCAGCTCCCTGCCGTTGCGCCCGCCCGCGCTGCTGGCGAAGGCTGCGGCGACCTTGGACAGACTGACCGGCTCCCGGGTCCAGCTCGGCCTGGGCGCCGGCGCCTTCTGGGAAGCCATCGAGGCCATGGGCGGCTCCCGTCGCACGCCGAGAGAGGCCGTCGACGCGCTTGAAGAGGCGATCACCGTCATCCGGGCCATGTGGAGTGGCGAGCGCAGCGTGCGGACGCACGGCGCGCACTACTCGCTCGCCGGCGTCCATCCCGGCCCGGCGCCGGCCCCCGGTCTGGGACTGTGGCTGGGCTCCTACGGGCCCCGCACGCTGGCCCTGACCGGCGCAAAAGCGGACGGCTGGCTTCCCTCGCATGCCTACCTCGGACTCGACGCACTGCCCACGGCTGTCCGCCGCATCGACGACGCAGCCCTGACGGCGGGCCGCGATCCGGACACGATCCGCCGGGTCTACAACATCGCCGGTGTCATCCAACCGGGATCCGCCGGCCCGTTCCAGGGGCCCGCCGCCCAGTGGACCGAGCACCTTGTCGCACTCGTGCGCACCGTCGGCATGAACGGTTTCATCATCTGGCCCGAACGAGACCACACCCGACAGATCAGCGCATTCGCCGCCGAAGTCGTACCCGCAGTCCGCGAAGCCCTCGCACTGCAGGCCTGAAGTAGCACGGACCCCCACGAGGGTCGGCGTCCCGCACGGCATCGGCTTCGAGAACGCCCCACCCGACGATGCCAGCCTCAACCGGCCGGGCTGTCCGCCGACTTCACCGGCCCCCGCGACCAGAAAGTCCTGGTCTTCCTCTCCGACCCCAGGTGATCCCATGAGCGACGAAACACCCCTCCCCGACGGATTCGAAAGCATCACCGTCACGGCGAACGGCACCCGGCTGCATGCCGTGGTCGGCGGGTCCGGTGCACCCGTACTCCTTCTGCACGGCTGGCCCCAGACGTGGCGAGCCTGGCGACACCTCATGCCGGCCCTCGCCGCGCACGGTTACCGCGTCGTCGTACCCGACCTGCGCGGCATGGGTGCCTCCGACCGTCCCCTGAGCGGATACGACAAGGACACACAAGCAGAGGACATGCGCGAACTCCTCGCACAGCTCGGCATCCACGGCGGCGTGCGCATCGTCGGGCACGACATCGGTGGCATGGTGGCCTTCGCCTACGCCCGCCGCCATCCCGAGGAAGTCGAACGCCTCGTCCTCGTCGAACTCGCCCTCCCCGGCTTCGGCTTGGAGCAGGCGATGGACGTGGCCTCCGGCGGTCTGTTCCACTTCGGCCTCTTCATGACCGAAGAACTGCCCGAGCTGCTCCTCGAAGGCCGGGAAAGCGACTTCCTCACCTGGTGGTTCGACTGGTTGTCCGCGGTACCCGGAACCTTCCCGCCGGAAGATGTCGACACCATCGCCTCCTCCTACCGCGGATACGAGGCACTGCACGCCGGCTTCGCGCACTACCGCACCCTCCTTGACGACGGCCGCGTCAACCGGGCCTGGCACGAAACCGGGGGAACCCTTCCCATTCCCGTACTCGCCGTCGGCGGCGAGCACAGCTCCGGCGCCCGACTCGCCGACAGCCTGGACACAGCAGCGCCGCACCTGACCGGCGCGGTGATTGAGGGCAGTGGCCACTTCGTGCCCGAGGAACGACCCGATGCCTTCGCCCGCGAGCTGCTCCCCTTCCTGTCTGCCCCGCCCCGACCCGCCGGGCGCACCTGACAGGCTGGCGGCAGCGGCGGACGCTCCCCTTGTTGCGTACCTGTACACCCGGGAGGGATCGGTAAGTTCACGTCGCCGCGCCATGCCGCCCGGCAGACGGTCCCGGGGTAGTGCCTGCGGTACTTGGAGATGGGCAGCACAAGGGTTGGTGACGGACCCTGTGCGCACGGAAATCTGTACGCATGACGCGACGCAAGGCAGTAATCATCCCCTCGGTCCTCCTCTCCCTCAGCGCGCTGACGGTCGCCACGCCTGCCATGGGCGCCACGGCGCACGGTTCACCGGCCCCGGCATCGAAGGCATCTGCCTCCTGGCAGAGCGGCGAGAGTGTGGTGGCCGGCATCGACCGCAGCTCCCACCCCCTGCGGACCACGAACCCCACGGGCAGTCTGCGGGACCTCGACGCGCTGGGCCGCATGCTCAAGGGCACCGAGGTGGTGGGACTGGGCGAGGCCACTCACGGTTCGCGGGACTTCTTCCGCATGAAGCACCGGGTCTTCCGCTATCTGGTCGAGGAGAAAGGATTCCGGACCTTCAGCCTGGAACTCCCCTGGAGCAGCGGTGTGCGGATCGACGAGTACGTGGTGCAGGGCAAGGGCAACCTCAAGGACATCGCCCGTGAGGAGTTCCAGGGTTCCTACCGGATCTGGAACAACCAGGACTACATCGACCTCATCGGGTGGATGCGGGACTACAACCTCCACCACCCCGGCGACCCGGTGCGTTTCATGGGCAACGACATGGGCTATGCCGGCCCGGAACTGTACGCACGGGTCATCGACTACGTATCCCACGAGTACCCGCAACTGCTGAAGCAGGCGACCGAGTTGTACCGCGGTCTGGCCCCGACAACCGACGCCGGCACCTTCGCCGAGGAGTACTACAAGCTGCCGCTCGCCGAGCGCCAGGAGCGGGCGGAGCGGACCCGGAAGGTCTACGAGCTCCTGCGCGCACAGCGCCCCGGCCCTGGTGACAAGCAGAACCATCGGTGGATGACACAGCACGCCCTGGCCATCCACCAGATGGCCAGGGGCCTGGCCTTCGACATCGGCGACGAGGATCAAATCGCGCAGATGATGAAGCTCCGCGACCAGGTGATGGCCGAGAACGTGGAGTGGTGGCACCAGTACACCGGGAACAAGATTCTTTTGTCGGCCCACAACACCCACGTGTCCTACGACTCGTTCGACAAGCGGTACCCCAAGACTCAGGGCTCCTTTCTCCGCGACGCACTGGGCAGCCGCTACGCCAGTATCGGCTTCTCGTTCTACGAGGGTTCCTTCATCGCGTTCGGCACCGACGACAACGTGATGCGCAGCTACCACGTGGACGGCGCGAAGCCGGGCTCCAACGAACAGACCCTGGACAAGGCCCGCCGGGACGACTACATCCTCGACATGCGCAAGGCCCCCGAGCCGGTGCGCGAGTGGCTGGACAAGGAGCGTGGCACCTGGAACATCGGCGCCGGATGGCCCGACCCCGTGGAATACACGGCCGCATTCGGCAAGGCCCACGACATCCTCATACACCTGCACGACGTCCAGGCCACCACGTACCTCGGCACACCCTGACACCCCACCACCGACACACCTGGGGGAGGGCCGGAACGGTCCGGACCTCCCCGACGCATACGTCCTCGCTGCGACGGCTGCGGTGCGTGGCGACGTTCACGGCCGCGACCCCGTGCCCGGGTGTGATCCGGCACGGGGCACCGTGACGGACCGAAGCCCTTCCGCCCCCGTCCTCCAGCGTCGGGAAGTACCCCATGCGCTGACACAGCTTCAGCAGCACGGCCAGCAGATGCTCGTGCGCGGTGATCAGCCGCTTGAACCGCGGGGTACGCGGTCCGCTCGATCGAGGTCACAATCGTGCCCCGGGCCAAGACGCCAGCTAAACATCACCACCGGGAAACCGGAGGTCCTTCAGCGCGAACCCACGGGTCCACCGGTGTGCGTCAGGCCAATGCATCCGTGGGTTCGGGTGAAACACGAGGATGCTGAGCGATCCGAAGGGTCTCGCGGTGACGTCGGCCTGGATGTCCTGTCGGACAGCCGCGGCCCGTAGGCGATCAGCTCGTCCCGGTCGAGCGGCGCCGCGAGGTGGGCGGCCTGCCCCCTGCCGAGGCCGAGCACCAGGTCAGGTCTGATCCGCGGCGCGCAGGGCCCGCGCCAGCCATTCCAGCTCCTCGGTCGCGTCGGGCGACGAATCCTGCCCGCGCACACGGGCGACGAGCCTGCGGTAGTGCTCCGCTCCTGCCTCGATCCCGGCTTCCAGGCTGCGCAGCACGGCGGCCCGATCGGCGTCACCGAACAGCTCGGACAGCACCTCGGCCGCTGTCGGCCCCTCGGGAGCGACCCCGCCTTTTCTGACCTCCGCGACGGTCTGCACGATCTGCCTGGCCCACCAGATGGCCGCCCCGGGGGGACGGCTCTGCCCCGGTACGGGCGTGTTGAGCTCCATCCATGTGCGCAACCGGGCGCGGAAATCGGGGTCCCGCACCAGTTCGGCCAGTTCGATCCAGGCGTCGACCTGCTCAGGTGTGGGATCGTCGGGCAATTCGATGCTGAAGGTGTGTATGCGGTCGCGCAGGCGGGGGTCGTCGAGGCCGCCGAACACCTCCTCCTTGAACTCGTCGATGATCTGCTTGCGCTCGGCGGCGGAAAGCCGCGCCAACCGGTTCATCAGTGCTGTCTCCTCAACGGTCGAACCCCGTTTCGCCACGGTGGACAGGACGGCCCGGCTCACCTTGAGTGAGCGGATCTGCGCGTTGAGCGCGGCCACATGCGCGTCGGCGACCTCGGCGACCGTGGTGCGGCCGCTCAGGACGCGGCACACATCGTCGAGCCCGAGGCCCAGCTCCCGCAGGGTGCGGACCAGCTCGACGCGGGCCACGGACTCGGCGTCGTACAACCGGTAGCCGCCCGCGGAGCGGGCCACAGGCGGCACCGCCCCCTCGTCCGACCAGAAGCGCAGGGTACGTACCGGAAGTCCGGTGCGGTGCGCGAGCCGGCCAATGGTGAGCAAGTGGGGGCGTTCGTCGTCCATGAGTAAGATCCTGAACCCTCCGGCGGCTGGAGACTCAAGCGCCTCAGTGCGGCATCCCGTGAGTTCTCCAGAGCTCTGCCGAGCGGTCAGTTCATGCGTCAGGCCCTGCTTCAGGTCCGTTCAGCGTGCGGCCGATCCGGTCGAGCGGGCATATTCGGCGGGCGTTTGACCGTAGTGTTTCTTGAAGGCGCGGATGAAGTGGCTGCTGTCGGCGAAGTGCCAGTGGGCGGCGAGTTCCGAGATGCTCCACCGGCCGGGCGGCGATGTGAGGGCGAGCCGGGCTTCTTCCAGCCGCCGGTGGCGGATGTAGGCGATCACCGACTCTCCTACCGTGGCGAATGCCCGCTGCAGGGTGCGTACAGAGACGTTGAGCTCGCGTGCCAGCATCGTCGGGGACAGCTCGGGATGGGCGAGATGGCTGTCGGCGAGGTCCTTCGCGGCCCGGGTGAGTGCGGGAGCCAACTGTGGTTCCACGTCGTCGAAGCGGCGCACCGCCACGGCCTTGGCCAGTTCGATCAGGGTGCTGTGGGCGGCGTGCACGCCGGCTGGGCCGAGGTCGGTGGCCGTCTTAAGGATCATGTTCGTGTGGGCCGTCAGCAGGCGCATCTCGGCCGAGTCCGCCGGCCCGATGACAGTCCGGTTCCCGAGCAGGGATCTGAGCGTCGCGGAGGGCAGGAAAAGGAACTGCGCAGTGGTGTGCGGCGCCGTCTCGAAGGGCATCTGCCGCCCGAAGTGCCGGAACAGGAACTGCCCGGTCGATACGGTGTGCTCGTCGCGATCGGGCAGGCCGCCCAACGTCCATGCGCCGCGCCGCAATACGTGGATCTCCACCAGGTCCCGATCGCCGCCCGCGGGGTCCGCGATCCGGGTGGCCGACGCCATGTGGAGATCAGCGATCACCACATCGCGCACCCGGGCGACGGATCCCTTGAGCCGGAAGTCGGCGATCGTGGCCGGGCTGAAGGCCGGCAGGGGGAAGACATCGCCGATCTGCGTCTGCCATTCACGACGGAAGGCATCGAATCCTCGCGGTGCCACACCCGGGACCCTGGAATCGACGGCGAACGCCCCGGGCGCCAGGTCGGTCACCGAGCCAGTGCTGTTCATCTCCGGTGATCCACCTCGTGTCCGACGTTCCGACGCCTTCTTGTGGCGTACATGTTCTGTCCCGACGCCACTGCGGTTCAAGTGCCTGCCGTGCCGAGTTCCCAATGCCGTGACCGCGAACGTTCACGGTGTCGGCGGCCATCCCGTCGGCCTGCCGGTGTGTCGGCGGGAGTTCAGCCGACCTCGTTGCGGACGGCGGAGTCGAGGTCGGTGGCGGTCAACCCTGAAACCAATTGATCGCAACTGAAGACAGCCCCTAGTCCCGTTTGGTGCAGCGCTCAATGGCCAAGATCGTGAGACAGAGGCCGTGGCCACTAAGTGAGACAACCGGCAAAGCCCAGGTCACCCCCGCGGAATTGGCCGTTCCGAATCAGGTCCTACAGCGGGTTCGCCGGCCATGGCCTGTCCGTCCTCCTTCGCCAGCCGGTGCGGCCACCAGACCTTCGGGCCCACGTCCAGGAAGAGGGACGTGACCAGGATCGAGCGGACGATGAACGTGTCCAGCAGGACGCCGAGGGCGACCGTGAAGCCGATCTCCGCGAAGGCGACCATCGGGAGCGTGCCGAGGGCGGCGAAGGTGCCGGCCAGGACCAGGCCGGCGGAGGTGATGACCGCGCCGGTTGCCGCCAGGCCCGTGATCACGCCCGCTCGGGTGCCCTGGCGGGCCGCCTCCTCGCGGATGCGGGTGGTCAGGAAGATGTTGTAGTCGATGCCCAGGGCCACCAGGAAGACGAAGACGAACAGCGGGAAGTCCGTCGACTCGCCCGCGTAGTCGAAGACGTGCCGGAAGGCCAGGGCGCTGATGCCGAGGGCCGCCGCGAACGACAGGATCACCGTCCCGATCAGCAGCAGCGGGGCGATCAGGGCGCGGAGCAGGACACAGAGGATCAGCAGCACGACCACCAGCACCAGCGGGATGATCAGGATGTTGTCGTGCGTGGTCGCCTCGTCCATGTCCAGCAGGGCCGCCGTACCGCCGCCCACCTGGGCGTCGGCGTCCGGCACCGCGTGCACGGCGTCGCGGACCCGTTCGACCGTCTGTTTCGCGGCCTCGCTGTCGGCCGGGTCGGTCATCGTGGCCTCGAAGAGGACCTTGCCCTCGAACGACGGTTTCGTCCCCGGTGGCAGGCCCAGCGACTCGGGGACGACGCCCTCGGTCGCGGCGACCGCCTGGCCCACCTGCTGGGCCTGCGCCTGGTTGCTGACGATGACGAGCGGATCGCCGCTGCCCGCCGGGAAGTAGCGCTCCGAGACCTCCTGGCCGGTGATCGAGTCCGGGGTGCCGGTGAACGCGTCCGCGTTGCTGATGCCCTCGGCGCGCAGCTGGATCAGGCCGAGCGAGCAGACCGCCAGGATCAGCGCGGTCACGCCCCAGATCATGCGTGGACGGTGGGCCATACGGCGTCCCATACGGGCCCAGACGCCCCGCTCGGTCGGGTCGGGGGAGCCGTGGTGCGGGATCACCGGCCAGAAGATCCAGCGGCCGAAGATCACCAGCAGGGCCGGGAACAGCGACATCATCGCCAGCAGCGCCACGGCGACGCCGATCGCGGCGACCGGGCCGAGGCCGCGGGTCGAGTTCATCTCGGCGGCCAGCAGCACCAGCATGCTCAGCACGACCGTGGCGCCGGACGCGATCACCGCGGGCCCGGCGCGGTGCAGAGCCAGGGCCATCGCCTCGTGCCGGTCCTCGTGGCGGCGCAGTTCTTCCCGGTAGCGGGCGACCAGGAGCAGGGCATAGTCCGTCCCCGCGCCGAAGACGAGCACGGTGAGGATGCCGGCGCTCTGGCCGTTCACCGTCAGGCCCGCGTTCTCGGCGAGGAAGTAGATCAGGGCCTGTGCCGTGAACAGGGCGGCGATCACGGAGAGCAGCGGGATCAGCAGAAGGGAGGGGCTGCGGTACGTCAGCAGCAGCATGATGATGACGACGCCCATCGCGGACACCAGCAGCGTCGAGTCGATGCCCTCGAAGGCCTCGGAGAAGTCGGCGGAGGTGCCGCCCGGGCCGGTGATGTGCACGGCGAGCCCGTCGCCGCCCTCCCCGACGTCTTCCCGGATCGCGTCGACCGCGGGCGCGATGCGCTCCCAGCCCTTCTCGTCCATGGTGATCGGGACGTAGATCTGGGCGGCCCTCGGGTCGGTCTCGCGGTCGAAGGTCGGGCCACGGGTCTCGGCGCCCCGGATGCCGTGGTCGGTGAGCTGCTTGAGCTCCCGCACGTCCTCGGTGATCTGCGCCCGGTCCTGCGCGGTCAGGCCGCTCTCGCGGGCGTAGATGACGATCGCCGGGATCGTCTCGGGCCTGAAGTCCTCGGAGATCTCCAGGACTTGGGTCGATTCGGCGGACCCGGGCAGCCAGGAGGCCGCGTCGTTGTCCTGGGCGTCGGTGAGCTTCTGCGCGAAGGGCGCCGTCAGAAAGAGCACCGCCAGCCACAGCACGAGCACGACCCACTTGGCGCGGCGTCCGCACACCAGGTGTGCGATGCCCTTGGTGCCCGTCGTGATCTCGGACTTCGTCTCGGAACTGGTCCCCGTCATGGCCACCCCCGCAGCCGCCCGTGGAGCCGGTGGGCGGCCCAGCATGGCACGCCCGGCCCTCGCGGAACATCCGATGAACGTCTTAGGTACGGACCGAGGCGAACATTCGTGCCTGGACATGGGAGGCTTGGGTCATGGCCGTGCAGATCAACCCCAGCATCCTGTCCGCCGACTTCGCCCGGCTCGCCGAGGAGTCGAAGGCGGTCGACGGGGCCGACTGGCTCCACGTCGACGTCATGGACAACCATTTCGTTCCGAACCTCACGCTCGGCGTGCCGGTCGTAGAGTCGTTGGCCCGTGCGACGGACACCCCGCTGGACTGCCATCTGATGATCGAGGACCCTGATCGGTGGGCGCCTCAGTACGTCGAAGCGGGTGCCGGTTCCGTCACGTTCCATATCGAGGCGGCCTCCGCTCCGGTGCGGCTGGCCCGGGAGATCCGGGCCAAGGGTGCCCGTGCCTCCATGGCGCTCAAGCCGGCGACGCCCATCGAGCCGTACGAGGATCTGCTCCCCGAACTCGACATGCTGCTGATCATGACGGTCGAGCCGGGCTTCGGTGGCCAGGCGTTCCTCGACATCATGCTTCCGAAGATTCGCCGCACCCGCGAGTTGATCAGCAAGCACGGCCTGGAGCTGTGGCTCCAGGTCGACGGTGGAGTCTCGGCGGCCACGATCGAGCGGTGCGCGGAGGCCGGGGCCGATGTCTTCGTGGCGGGTTCGGCGGTGTACGGGGCCGCCGATCCGGCCGACGCGGTACGTGCATTGCGCACCCAGGCTCAGGCGGCCACGGCCGTCGCGTCCTGGGCGTGCGACCACTGAGCCAAGGGAACGTGAACGGCGCCCTTCCGGGCGGATCAAGTGGGCCGGATCTGCAAGGATGAACAGCGAATCCAGAGTGTGAACAGCAGTGAGGAGAGCGCCGTGTCGGCAATGTCGGCGGGCCGGTCAGCCATGCG
Source organism: Streptomyces sp. NBC_00457 (assembly GCF_036014015.1). Taxonomy (NCBI): domain Bacteria; kingdom Bacillati; phylum Actinomycetota; class Actinomycetes; order Kitasatosporales; family Streptomycetaceae; genus Streptomyces; species Streptomyces sp. NBC_00457. The sequence goes on from NZ_CP107905.1 coordinate 8,816,194, forward strand.
GATGGGACCCGCTGAGCTGGTGCAGGCGGCGGCCATGGCCCGCCGCTTCTACCTCGAGGGCAAATCCAAGATCCAGATCGCCGAGGAGTTCGGCGTCAGCCGCTTCAAGGTGGCCCGGGTCCTGGAGACCGCTCTCGAACGGGATCTCGTACGGATCGAGATCCGCGTCCCGGCCGAACTGGACGCCGAGCGCTCCGACGCGCTGCGCGCCCGCTACGGCCTCAGGCATGCCGTCGTGGTCGAGTCCCCGGCCGAGGCCGAGGACTCGCCCGATCCCGAGAACCTCGGTGAGGTGGCCGCCGACCTGCTCGGCGAACTCGTCAACGAGGGCGATGTGCTCGGTCTGGCCTGGGGCCGCTCCACCATCCACATGGCCGCGGCCCTCGACCGGCTGCCGCCGTGCACCGTGGTGCAGTTGACGGGCGTGTACGACGCCGGGACCGCCGAGCGTGGTTCGGTGGAGGCTGTGCGGCGGGCCGCCCAGGTGTCGGGCGGCGACGCCCACCCCATCTACGCGCCCATGCTGCTGCCGGACGTGGCCACCGCGGCGGCGCTGCGCAACCAGACCGGGATCGCGCGGGCCTTCGAGTACTTCGACAAGGTCACGGTCGCCTGTGTCTCCATCGGCTCCTGGGAGCCGGGCATCTCGACGGTGTACGACATGCTCAGCGACGAGGAGCGGGCGCACTACTCGTCCCTCGGTGTCGCCGCCGAGACGTCCGCGCACCTCTTCGACTCCGAGGGCCGACGAGTCGGACGGGACCTGGGCGAGCGGTGCATCACGGTCAAGGCCGACCAGCTCCGCCGTATCCCCGAGGTCGTCGCGATCGCCGGCGGAGCGCGGAAGGCGGGCGCGATCGACGCGGTGCTGCGGTCGGGGCTCGTCACGAGCCTGGTGACGGACACGTCCGCGGCCGACCACCTGATGACGACGGGCTCGACGCCGCGGCCCGCGCTCAACCGGGCGGACCCCGACGGGCCCTGACGGTCCTTCAGAGCAGGGCGTGACGGGAGAGCCGTGGCAGCATCGGTCAGTTTTCAAGAAGCCGACGCCGCCGCGGCTTCCTAGCATCGAGGGTGTTCCCAGCCGATCGCGCAGAAGGATGCCTGTCATGCCGAACGCAGAGAAGTCCGCCAAGAGCACGGCCGCCACGTCGTACGACGGCTTCACGGACGAAGAGCGGGCCGCGATGAAGGAACACGCTCAGGAGCTCAAGGCCGTGCGCGGCGGGAAGCGCAAGACCAAGGCCGACGCGGAGGCCGCCGTGCTCGAGAAGATCGCCGAGATGCCGGAAGCGGACCGCGTGATCGCCGAGCGGCTGCACGCCCTCATCAAGGAGAACGCACCCGAGCTGATGCCGAAACTCTGGTACGGGATGCCCGCGTACGCCAGGAACGGCAAGGTGGTCTGCTTCGTGCAGGCCGCGGCCAAGTTCAAGTCCCGCTATCTGACGCTCGGCTTCGACGACTCGGCCACGCTCGACGACGGCACGATGTGGCCGACCGCCTTCGCCGTGACGGAATTGACCCCCGCCCACGAGAAGACGATCGCCGCACTCGTGCAGAAGGCGGTGCGCTGAGGCGCCTGCCCGGTGTCAGCGCGACTGCAGCGCGTCCAGGGCCACCGCCTGCGCGAGCATCAGGCGCCGGTCGAACCGGTCGTCCTCGATCCGGAGGACATAGTGGTCACGGAAGCGGGTCTTCTTCTCGAAGAAGCCCACGTTCCGGCCGTCCGTGTCGACGAAGTCGAAGTGGTACTTCCAGATGAAGGGCAGGTCGCCGATGAACGGCAGCAGCCCCCACACGCGCCGGAAGACGGCCAGGGCGGCGTTGCGCTCCTGAACGGTCAGGGCAGGCAGTCCCGGCTGGTCGAGGGTCCAGGTCGAGCGCAGCAGCGACTTCCCGAACTTCTTGCCGAACACGCCTATCGGCTGTCCAGCGCCGGTGACGTCGTAGGCGCTGGCGAGATCGACGACCTTGCGGGCCTTAAAGCCGGCGAAGACGGACTGCTTCGACTCGTCGGTGTAGAGGGTGACCTCTTCCTTGAACTTCATGCGCTTCTGCTCGACGAAGGCGACCTTCGCGCCGGGCCCGCCGGCGCCGTCGTCGGCGAAGATCTCGTAGCGGTTGACCATCATGGTCACCCGCTGGTGGATGTGGAACTGCCGCTGGGACTGCACAGCGCCGACGTCCATGGGCTCCCCTTCACACGATGGCGCTCGGCAGCGTACAGGCCGGGGCCGGGCGGTGGCGACGCGCTGCCGGGCCTGCGACACAATGACCACCACACCGGTGATCACTACGAACGTTCAGGGCGGTACTGAGATGACGGAAGTCGTGGTCACGCTGGACCTCGACGGGGTCACGGACAAGGGCGGCCTGATGGACCGCTGCGCCCGTGCCCTGTCGTTGCCCGACTGGTTCGGCCGCAACTGGGACGCGCTGGCCGACTCGCTCTCCGACCACACCGTCTGGCCCGACGGCGCCGTGGAACAGGGGCTGCTCGTCGTCGTACGGAACTGGCAGCCGTACGCCGCCGCGCGTCCGGGCGAGTGGGAGACCGCGCGGGAGGTGTTCGGACAGGCGGCCGACACGGCGCCGGCGCTGACCGTGGCGCTGGCTCTCGGCGGATCCTCCTGAGCCGGCGTGGGTTCCGGACGGTCACCGCTCAGACCGCCAGAGGTGTCGCTCCCCAGGGTTCGGCCCAGTCGTAGACGAGGGTCTTCGCGCCGGCCCGCCAGCGGCGCGGAGCCGTGGTGGACAGCCAGTCGAGCGGTTCCACGCCACCCGGTGTCCCGCCGTCCAGCGCGAGTCTGATGGCCGCGGCCAGGTCGGTGTCCGTGCGGTCGGTGCGTGCGGCGGGGTCCACCGAGACGAACAGAGCCGTGCCGGAACGCGCCACCAGGTCGAGGAACTGCCGGTTGAGACTCCAGTCCGTCCGCGGAGTGCAGGGCACGCAGTCCGCGTCCACGGTGAAGAACCTGTTGTGCTGGGCCAGCCGGAAGGCAAGGGTGTTCACGCCCATGCGCCGGGTCCGCTCCCAGTTGCGGCCCGATGTGTCGTCGCCGGACCGGTGTACCCGCACCAGACCCGCGGACAGATGGCCGACCGTGTTGCAGCCGATCACCACCGTGTCCCCCGCGGCCTCGTTGATCGTGCGATACAGGCGGACCAGGATCTCGGCGCTCGTGACGGACCGGTCGGCCAACGACCAGCCCGGTGAGGCGAGTTCGGCGGGGGCGCCGGCGGCGAACCGGCCGAACACGTCGTACGTCGAGAAGTCGTGCTTGATCAGTTCGTACCCCCACTGCCGGAACCGGGTCACGTCCTCGGCGACCGTCTCCAGCGCGACGTCCAGGGAAGGGTCGAGGGGGAAACCGGCGTCCCTCAGCATGCCGGGCCGGACGGCGGCGGTCTCGGTCCGGGAGAGCAGCGGCCGGAACCACAGGCCGGGCCGGGCGCCGGTCTCGGAGATCCGGGCGGCCATGTCCGCCATGTCGTCGAACACGCCTGGCAGCCCGGTGTCCCAGGGGCCGCCGGGCGCGGATCCGCCGCCCTCGGTCCAGCCGTCGTCGATCACGCAGTACGGACGGATCGTATGCCCGTCGGCGTACTCCACGACCGTCCGGGCGTCGCGCAGCACCGCGTCCGGGCCGAAGCCGCGGCCGTAGGCGTAGTACCAGTTGTTGCTGCCGACGACGGGGCCGGTGGAGGGCAGTGGGTCCGGGCTCATGACGGTGCAGAGCGCCTCGTGCGCGGCGAACGGGGTCGGGGCCGCGGCGGTCACCACGGTGGCCACGTCCAGCACACGCTCACCCGGCAGGACCGGCAGGCCGCCGCTGCGGACATCCGACCAGAGGGTGACGCCACCCTCGTCGACCGTCCAGGAGCACAGGGCGCCGGCTCCGGTCCGTACGCCCCACCCGGTCGTCGCTTCCCCGGATGCGTCGGTGATCAGGACGTACCAGGGCAGCGCGCGCTCCGGCTGCAGAGTGCGCCACTGAAGATCGCCGTAGCCGCGTTCCCAGGCGTCTCCCAGGATCCGCGCGTCGGCGGGCGTGCTGTGCCTCCAGCGCAGCACGATCCGCGACAGGCCCTCGGCGCCCGCGCGGGCCCGCACCCGCAGTCCGCCGGCCGCCCGCTCGGCGGTGACCCGGGTGCCGCGCACCGTCCAGACGCCTTCGGTGGCCGACATCGCCGTGTGCGGACGGGTGTCGTCGGTCATGACGTGGACGGCGTCGGGCAGGCGCAGCACGGCGGGCTCCTCGGTGTGGGGACGGTGACGGCGCTGGTCAGGCGGGCCCGCCGGCCGCGGTGGGGGCGGTGGGCAGCGTCCGCAGGTGGACGGGGAACAGTTCCCGTACGCCGCCCCCGCACAGGTCGAGGGCGAGTTCGCAGAACATGGCGTTGGCCCAGCCGAACCAGTCCCGGGTGTAGCGGCCGGGGTCGTCGACATGGAAGCTCTCGTGCATCAGGCCGGTGCCGGCCGTCGTGGCCGCCAGTGTCTCCAGGGCCTGTGCCGCGGCGTTCTCGTCGCCGGTCAGGCCCGCGGTGGCGAGCGCCAGCGGCCAGACGTGACCGTCCGGAGTGTGCGCACTGCCGACGCCTGACGCGTGACGGCCGCTGAAGAAGGACGGGTTCGACGGGGAGAGCACCAGAGTGCGGGTGGCCTGATAGAGCGGGTCCTCCGCAGTGCACCAGCCGCTCAGGGGAAGACTCAGCAGGCTGGGGAGGTTGGCGTCGTCGCCGAGCAGCACCGCGCCGAGGCCGTCCACCTCGTAGGCGAGGACGGCTGTGCCGTCTGCTTCGACCACCGCGTCCGCCAGGATTCCGGCGTCGATCTCGGCGGCCAGCGTGCGGGATTCCTGGGCCAGTTCCGTGTCACGGAGGGCGGACGAGGCCAGTTCGGCCAGCCCGTGCAGGGTCGCGGACGCCAGCGCGTTGGCAGGGACGAGGTAGCCGTGCCGACAGCGATCGTCGCTCGGCCTGAAGCCCGACCAGGTCATGCCGTTCCGCCGGACGCCGGCTCCGCGGCCCTCCTGGGGAAGGCTGTCACCGGCGAAGGGACCGGACGGCCGGATGAACCGGTAGGGCGAATCCGCGTGGGACTGCTCCGCCCGCCACATCCGTACGATCGTCCAGGCGGCGCGGTGGAAGGCGTCGTCGAGGTGGTCCTCACGACCGCTCGCCCGCCGGATCGCGTACGCCAGCTGCAACGGCGCGCAGAGGGAGTCGAGTTCGTACTTGCGCTCCCACACCCATGCGCCCGGTGCGGGCCGGTCACCGGGTTCGCCGTGCGCGCCGGTGGGTCCGTCGTTGAAGGCGTTGGCGTACGGGTCCTGCAGGACGCAGCGGATCTGGCGGCGGGACACGCCGGCCAGCACGTCGCCGACCGCCGGATCCGTGGCCAGGGCGAGGTAGGGGCGCACCTGGGCCGTGCTGTCGCGCAGCCACATCGCCGGGATGTCTCCGGTTCTGACGAAGACCTCCGGGACCTGAGATGGCTCAGTGCCCCAACTCATCGATGTGGTCCAGGTGTTGGTCAGGCAACTCTCGACGATGTCCGCCGCCGGGCTGCCCCGGAGTTCGGTGGCCAGCCGTCGTCCGAGCGTCCTCAGCGACTCCGGAACCGCCCACACTGTTCCGGATGTTGATCCGGGAAACGTTACCATCGCGCCTCTTGACTCCCTCTGTGGCGTGCGCCACCGTGTGATCAACAGGAAATGGAAACGTTACCTTGAAGGAGCTGGAGACCGCCAGACGGTCGGGCCCGCCCCGGTCTGCGTTCTCGTCAACTCCTCGGAGAAGATGAGGAGAAGGTGAGCGCGTGTGACAGCCATCCCGGACCGGCAGCCGCACCCACCCCCACGTCCGTCACCGCGCAGCCCGTGGCGCCGGCGAGGGAAACTCGGGTCGGACACCCGGGCCGCCTACGCGTTCATGGCGCCGGCTCTCATCGGCTTCACGGTCTTCGTCGTCTACCCGCTGATCCGGTCGGCCTACTTCGCGCTGACGCGGTACAACGGCCTGACCGCCCCGACCTTCGTCGGCCTCGACAACTTCCGCCGGATGTTCACCACGGACCCGTCGTTCTGGCCGTCGGTGCGGGCCACCCTGCTGCTGGTCGTCCTGTACGTACCGCTGTCACTGGCCATCGGGCTGGCGCTGGCGGTGTTCTGCAACCGGCGTATCCGGGGCGTCCGCCTCCTGCGCACCCTGGTCTACCTTCCGGTGGTGCTGCCGGTGGTCGCCACGATCACGCTGTGGAAGTTCGTCTTCAACCCGCAGGTCGGCCTGGCCAACCAGGTGCTGACGTGGCTTCATCTCCCGACCAGCGAGTGGCTGTCCGGTACGGGCTCGGCGATCCCGTCGATCGTGATCGTCATGCTGTGGAGTGTCGGCTCCACAATGATCATCTTCCTTGCCGCGCTCCAGGCGGTGCCCACCGAGCTCTATGAGGCGGCCCGCCTCGACGGCGCCGGGCCCGGGACCGTGTTCTTCCGGATCACTCTGCCGCTGATCAGCCCGATCATGGTGCTGCAGGTCGTGCTGCAGATGGTGACCGCCCTGCAGACCTTCAACCAGCCGAAGATCCTCTCGCCGGACGGCCTCGGCGGGCCCGGCTTCAGCACCAGGGTCCTGATGCTGTCGATCTACAACAACGGCTTCCCCACGCTCGGCCGGGTCGCCGACTTCGGCTACGCCTCCGCCCAGGTCTGGGTGCTCTTCCTGGCCATCGTCGTCGTGATCGCCGCCACCGCCCGCTTCTCGTCGATTTGGACCTACAGTGACCACGACTCCTGATGTCGCGACGGCGTCGGAGCCGGCGCCGTCCCCGCGCCCGACCCCCGCCGCCGACGCACCCCGGCCGCCCCGGAAGGTCGTACGGACCGCGTCCTGGTACGCCATCGCGCTGCTGATCTCGTCGGTGATGGTCCTGCCCATCCTGTGGATGCTCACCATCGCGCTGAAGGGCCAGTCGGCGGTCTTCCAGGTCCCGCCCCGGCTGCTGCCCGACGAGTTCCACTTCGAGAACTTCATCGAGGGGCCGAAGGCGATCCACTTCCCCCGCCTGCTGTTCAACTCCCTTGTCATCACCGGCCTGTCGGTGCTCGGCGGCGTCATGACCTCGATGATGGCGGGATACGCCCTGGCCCGGCTCCGCTTCCCGGGCCGCAGGCTCTGGTTCTACGCCTTCGTCGGCAGCATGATGCTCCCCCCGGTGGTGGGCATCATCCCGCTGTTCCAGCTCTTCAAGGATATCGGCTGGTACGACACCTGGCTGCCGCTGATCGTGCCGGCCTTCCTCGGCGGCAATCCGCTCTTCATCTTCCTCGCCCGCCAGTACTTCCTGTCCGTGCCCCACTCCATCGACGAGGCCGCCAAGGTGGACGGCGCCGGGCACATCCGGATCTTCTTCAGCGTCATGCTGCCCATCACCCGGCCGGCCTGGATCACCATGGCCATCCTGGCCTTCCAGTTCTCGTGGAACGACTACCTGAATCCGCTCATCTACCTGTACTCGTCCGAGAAGTGGCCGCTGAGCGTCGGTATGGCCTCCTTCGTCGGCCAGTTCGCCGGCCAGACCCCCAACTGGAACCTCTACATGGCCGCGAACCTGCTCTACATGCTCCCCCCACTGGCCGTGTTCTTCGTGGCCCAGCGCTACTTCATCCAAGGCCTGAGCGCACTGGGCACCGTCAACCAGCGCTGACCCCACCGAGGTCCGCCGACCCGAACCACGTACCCGGAGGCCATGTTGAAACGAACAGCGCACATCGCCGGAGCCCTGCTGGTGGCAGGCGGACTGCTGGCCACGGCCGCCTGCGGCGGCTCCTCGGGAAGCGAGTCCGGGGGGAAGACCACGGTCACCGTGATGACCTGGGAGTCGAACGCGACCAACAAGCTCATCGACAAAGCCCTGGCCGGCTTCAAGGACCCCGACATCACGGTCAAGCGCATCGACACCCCCAACGGCAACTACGGGGACAAGCTCGCCTCCCTCACCCAGGCCCAGAAGCTGCCCGATCTGTTCTGGTGCGGCAACGACACCGAACTGCAGTACACCGGCCAGGGCCTGCTCACCGACTGGTCGTCCAAGCTGTCAGGCTCCGGTGATTTCACGGCCGGCAGCTTCGACGCCACCGCGATGAAGAACTGGAAGACAGCCGACGGAAAGATCGGCGGCGTCCCCTCCCTGATGAACACCTACGGCATCTGGTACGACATCGACGCCTTCAAGGCGGCCGGAGTACCCTTGCCGGCCGCCGGCTGGACCTGGGACGACATGTACGCGGCCGCCGACAAGCTGCACAAGCAGGGCGCCAAGTACGGCCTGGTCGCCGACGCCATGACGGCTCTGGACGCGCCCTTCAGCCTCAGCCTCTACTCCATGTCCGCCGGTGGCGCGCCCTTCACCGACAGCGTCCACCAGCCCACGAAGGTGACCGCCGACGCGACCTTCACCGAGGGCGTCGGCAAACTCGCCGCCGGTATCAAGAGCGGTGCCGTGGCGCCTCCCGGCTACGACACCTCCAGCCAGCAGTCCCTTTTCGCCTCGGGAGAGATCCCGATGCTGTGGAGCGGTCAGTGGCTGGCCGCCGGGTTCCTCACCGACAAGCCGAAGATCAAGTACGGCTTCGCGCCCCTGCCCCAGGTCGACAAGGCGGCCACCCTCTACGACGCGGTGGGCATCTGCACCCCGTCGTACACCAAGAACGCGGACGCCACCTTCAAAGTCCTCTCGTACCTCAACTCCACCGTGTGGACCAAGGTGCTCCCGGACTCGCCCGTGGCCGTGCCCGCCTACACCGGCGCCCAGGACGCGTACTTCGACGCCCTGGACAAGGCCGGGCTGACGACCGTGGCGTCCACCGTCAAGACGGACCTGGAGGCCCCGTTGACCATGGGCGTGCGCTTCACCACCCCGTGGGCCAGCCAGGCCGGCGACGTGATCACGGCGTACTGGCCGGACATCGTCCAGGGCAAGAAGCCGCTGTCCGAACTGCAGACCATGACCGACAAGATCAATGATGTGATCAAGAACAACGGCTAGTGCCCCGGCAGGCAACGTTTGCCCGTCAAGGAGCGGCGTCCGGTGCGTGCTCTCGGCGTGCCGGCCGGAAGGCCCCGTCGATGGACCGGATGTACTTGGGCTTTCGGCCGGTGCGGCGAGTGGGGGTCGCCCCGGCCGAAGGCTGGGGGAGCGTGCCGGGCGTCGCGACGGGGCGAACGTTGCCTGTTGGGGCACTGGCGCCCTGCCCGTGCGGACGCAAAGCCCCGGTCGTCCCTGCTGACCGGGGCATGCGCCCGGGCCCGGAAACGTATCCTGAGGGCCGTTCCCCGGCCGCCCCGGCGATGAAAGTTGGTCTCCGCCCCACGTGAGCAGTCGTTCCACGCAGCGCCAGAACACCAGGCCGACGATGCGCGATGTCGCGGAGCGGGCCGGAGTCGCCGTCGTCACCGTGTCGCGCGTCGTCAACGGCATCGGAACGGTCCGTGAGGAGACGGCCGAGCGGGTCAACGCGGCCATCAACGCCATCGGGTACCAGCGCAACGAGATCGCGCGGTCGCTCCGCCCCGGCCAGACCTCCATGACCGTCGGACTGCTGCTCGGTGACCTGACCAACCCCTTCTACGCGTCCCTGGCCAAGGCGGCCGTCGATGTGGCGAACCGGGCCGGATACGCCGTGCTGCTCAGCACCGCCGACGAGGATCCCGAGGTCGAGCGCCGCGCGGTGGGCGAGCTCATCGGACGGCGGGTCGCCGGGCTCATCATCGTGCCGGACCAGGGCGACCACGCCTTTCTCGACGAGGTCAACGCCCACGACCAGGTGCCCATCGTCTTCGTCGACCGGCCCGCCACCGGCGCCGAGGCCGACGTCGTCGTGGTCGACAACGAAGGCGGGGGAGCGGCGGCGACCCAGCACCTCATCGACCACGGCCACCGCCGGATCGCGATCCTTGTCGCGCCCTCGTACTACACGACCGGGCGCCGGCTGCGCGGCTACCGCAAGGCCCTGCGGCGCAGCGGCATCCCCGTCGACGAAGACCTGGTCGTCACCTTGCGGCGCGGCACCACGGACGACGCCTCCGCCGCCACCCACGCCCTGCTGACGTCGGCGCGACCGCCGACGGCGATCTTCTCGACCACGGGCTTCCTCACCGAGGGTGTCCTGCGGGCGAGCCAGCGACTTCGGGCGCCCGTCGCGGTGGTGGGGTTCGACGACTTCAAGCTGGCCGACATGCTCCCGACCCCGGTCACCGTGGTGACCTCCGACACCGAGGAACTCGGCCGCCACGCCGCCCATCTGCTCATCGACCGCATCAACGGCGTGAGTACCCCCTACCGCAGGACCGTGCTGCCGGTGCGGCTCATCGCCCGCGGCACGGGGGAGCTGGGCCCCCCGCCCCGGTCGCAGCCTCAGTAGAGCGTCGGCCAGAGGGCGCGGGGCCACGCGAGCACTGCGTAGAGCTGCGCGAAGGCCGCCTGCTGGATCGCCTCCGTGCCGCCGGACGAGTTGAAGTGCACGAGCCCGGTTGCGGGATCGCGCATGGTGGACCACACCTGGTCGGCGTAGTCGGCCATCGCGCGGTGGTATCTGCCGTCCCCGGACACCGACTCCAGGAGCAGCAGGTTCTTGAAGAAGATCGAGTTGAAGAACACCGGCTGACTGAACAGCCGTCCCTGTGTGACGTAGTAGGCGTAAGCGGCCTCGGCGATCCGCTCGGCCCGGCGCAGGTAGACGCGGTCGCGGGTCGCCCGGTGGAGCAGGACGTTGACGCCGATCGGTACGCCCTGGTTGTACGACCAGATCGTCTTCTCGATCGTGCCCTTGAGGTCGAGGTGGTCCCAGTACAGTCCGCCGGGGCTCAGCAGATGGGTGTTCGTCCAGTCGTAGAACCGCCGCGCCCAGTCCAGGTAGCCGCGCTCGCCGGTGATCAGGTGGAGGCGTAGGGCGAGTTGGGCGCCGGGCATGTTGGAGACGGTGTTGCGGTCGTGGCTCCAGGTCGCCTGGGTCCAGAAGACGCCACCGGGTGCGGCGTGGGAGGCGTCGGTGTCCCAGCCGGACCTGACGAGCGCGAAGATCTCCTTCGCGCGGGCCAGCGCGGCGGTGTCGCCGGTCTGCAGGTGGCGCTGGATCTTTGCCAGGCCGACCCATTCGTTGTCGTCGTAGAAGATGTCGCCGCCCGAGCCGTACGGGGCGCGGGGGTAGGAGTCGTATCCGGGCAGCCCGGTCGTGCCTCCGCCGGCGTTCCAGTAGTGCTCCTGGGCCTTCGCGCGGACGGTCAGTTCCGACTCGTACGCCGGGTCCACCGCCGCGAGATCCAGGGCGGCGATGTGCACCTGGGAGAAGGGCCATTCGTAGGAGTACGGGTGGTCGCCCGGGGCCGCCGGATACTGCTCACGGACCAGTCCGGAGCCGTCCTTCGTGTCGAAGTGTCTCTCCAGGGCGGCATAGGCGGCTCTGGCGCGGGACAGCGCACGGGACCGGTGCTCGGCGTCGTCCGCCGCCTTGTCGCCGTCGGCGGCGGCCGCGCTCGCGGTGGGTCCGGCCGCCATCGCGGCCACGGCCGTCAGGCCGGAGCCGACCAGCGCCCGGCGGGAGGGATACCTGCGCATGGAAACGTCTCCATTCGATGCCGGGGCTGAGTGATGGAAACGTTGCCATGAGGCTGTGGGGTCGTCAACGGTCCGAACAGCACCAAGGCGTCGTCTGTGCGTTCGGGTAAGCTCTCGGGGTAAGGCAGGTTCCACTGCCTGACACCGGAGCCCCCGTACCTCATGGAGGATCACACGAACGCGGGGGCGTTTTGCTGTGTCCTTGTGGGAGTGACCTGCGCCGTTTCGCGTGAAAATGTGAGACTTATGCGTTTCCTTGAGCCCGGTACGGGACGGCCCGTGGAGTCAGCTCCGGTTCCCTACGACCTGACGTACGACGACGTTTTCATGGTGCCGAACCGCAGCGCGGTCGGTTCGCGGCAGGATGTGGACCTCAGCTCCCCGGACGGCACCGGCACCACGATCCCGCTGGTCGTCGCCAACATGACCGCGATCGCGGGTCGCCGGATGGCCGAGACGATGGCCCGGCGCGGCGGCCTCGTGGTCATCCCGCAGGACATCCCGATCGACGTGGTCACCGAGGTCGTCTCCTGGGTGAAGAGCCGCCATCTCGTCCTCGACACCCCGATCGTGCTGGCCCCGCACCAGACCGTCGCCGACGCGCTGGCCCTGCTGCAGAAGCGGGCGCACAACGCCGGTGTCGTCGTGGACGAGGAACAGCGGCCGGTCGGTGTGGTCACCGACGCGGACCTGTCCGGAGTGGACCGCTTCACGCAGCTCGAGATCGTCATGTCCCGGGACCTGCTGCTGCTCGACGCCGACATGGACCCGCGCGAGGCCTTCAACACCCTCGACCACCACAACCGGCGGTACGCCCCCGCGGTCGACAGCGACGGCCGGCTCGCCGGCATCCTCACCCGCAAGGGCGCGCTGCGCGCCACGCTCTACACGCCGGCCGTCGACGCGCAGGGCAGGCTGCGGATCGCCGCCGCCGTCGGGATCAACGGCGATGTCGCGGGCAAGGCCAAGCAGCTGCTCGACGCGGGCGTCGACACGCTGGTCATCGACACGGCGCACGGCCATCAGGAGTCGATGATCAGCGCGCTCAGGCTGGTCCGCGCCCTCGACCCGCAGGTCCCGATCGTCGCGGGGAACGTCGTGTCCGCGGACGGTGTGAGGGACCTCGTGGAGGCCGGCGCCGACATCGTCAAGGTCGGTGTCGGACCGGGTGCGATGTGCACCACCCGCATGATGACCGGGGTCGGCCGGCCGCAGTTCTCCGCGGTCCTGGAGTGCGCGGCCGAGGCGAAGAAGCACGGCAAGCACGTCTGGGCCGACGGCGGTGTCCGGCACCCTCGCGATGTCGCCATGGCGCTGGCCGCCGGTGCGTCCAACGTGATGGTCGGGTCCTGGTTCGCGGGCACGTACGAGTCGCCGGGCGACCTCCAGCAGGATGCCGACGGCCGGCTCTACAAGGAGTCGTTCGGCATGGCGTCCGCGCGGGCCGTGGCCAACCGGACGTCCGACGAATCGGCGTACGACCGGGCCCGCAAGGCGCTGTTCGAGGAGGGCATCTCCACCTCCCGCATGTTCCTCGACCCGGCCCGCCCGGGCGTCGAGGACCTGATCGACTCGATCATCGCGGGGGTGCGGTCGTCCTGCACGTACGCGGGCGCCGCCTCCCTGGAGGAGTTCGCCGAGAAGGCCGTCCTCGGCATCCAGAGCGCGGCGGGCTACGCGGAGGGCAAGCCGCTGCACGCCAGCTGGAACTGAGCCAAGTCCCTTCCGCACGGCCCCCGTTGTCCCGCACCGTCGGGAAAATCGGGGGCCGAGCGCATGCCCGGGCCCTTACCGCCGGAGGCATGGCGATCACCGTCTGCCGGCCCGCCGACGTGGCGCTCTGCGATCAGCACCTCCGCTCGCCCGGCGGGAGAAAATCGGGGGCCGTTCGCGTGCGCGCGTCCTACCGTCGGGGCATGGAGATCGCCGCCTGCAGGGCCGAGGACCTCGAAGTGCTGGAGCGCTTCATGCCGTCGAACAGCGTCGACGGCCACCATGGGGCCCGCTTCGCCAGGCAGGAGGCGGGCGGCAGCACCTATCTGATCCCGTGGCTGGACGGCAGGCCCGTGGGCCACGCGGAGGTGCGCTGGACCGGGTGCGAGGCGCCGGAGGTGAGGGCCGCCCTGCCGGGATGCCCGGAGATCAACGGCCTCTTGGTGTGGCCTGAGCCGCTTCGCTCACAGGGCATCGGAACCACGCTGGTACGCACCGCCGAGCGGCTGGCACGGGAGCGTGGCCTCGGGGTCATCGGGCTCGGCGTCGACGACGGCAATCCGCGTGCGGCGGCGCTCTACGCCCGGCTCGGATACCGGCCCACGGTGGCATACGTCGACCGCTGGGCCTACGTGGACGCCGACGGCGTACGGCGGGAGCAGGCCGACGCCTGCGTGTTCCTCGCGAAAGCCCTCTGAGCGCCCCGTACGCAACGGTCGAAAGTCGCCGTGCAACGAACGCTCACCCATCCACGATCGACGCAATGATCTTGCGGGCATGCGCAAGGTTGCTGCATTACAACGGCAACGAACTTCCTCGTAGGCTGTCGCCTCGTACGTGGCGTGGCAGGGACCCCGCTCGGTGGGTCCCTGCCCGAAGGGGTGCCGCCGGTCCCTGTCGCCCCTGACCGGCAGCGATGAAGGAGCCAGCGCGTGCTCGACCAAGGCGCACCCCCGCACGACCGCAGTCAGAACGTCCCCCCTTCCCCGGGCGTCGGCGCGCGCCTGTTGCGTCGCAAGCCCGTGGAACACCTGGTCGCGGAGGGCGGCCAGGGTGAGGGAGGGTCGCTGCGCCGCTCCCTCGGACTGTGGCAGCTGACCATGATCAGCATCGGTGCCACGCTCGGCACCGGCATCTTCGTCGTGCTCGGCGACGCCGTCCCCGAGGCGGGCCCCGCGGTCACCCTCGCCTTCGTCATCGCCGGTCTCACGGCCCTGTTCTCGGCGCTGTCGTACGCGGAACTCGCCGGCAGCATCCCGGTCGCGGGCTCCTCGTACTCGTATGCGTACGCAACGATGGGCGAACTCGTGGCCTGGGTCTGCGGCTGGTGCCTGGTGCTGGAGTACGGCGTGTCCGTGGCCGCCGTCGCGGTCGGCTGGGGCGAGTACCTCAACGAACTGCTCGACGGGACGATAGGGGTCACCATCCCGGCGACGCTGTCGTCCGCGCCCGGCGAGGGCGGGATCATCAACCTGCCCGCGCTGATCGTGGTCCTGCTGGCGATGGTGTTCCTGCTGGGTGGCGTCCGGGAGTCTGCCCGCGCCAACACGATCATGGTCGCGGTGAAGATCGCCGCGCTCGTGCTGTTCTGCGCGGTCGGCTTCATGGGCTTCAAGTCCGGCAACTACGAGGACTTCATGCCGCTCGGCATGGCGGGCGTGAGTGCGGCGGGCGCCACGCTCTTCTTCTCGTACATCGGCTTCGACGCCGCCTCCACCGCCGGTGAGGAGGCGAAGAATCCCAAGAAGGACCTGCCGCGGGCGATCATGCTCTCGCTGATCATCGTCACCGCGCTGTACGTGCTCGTCGCGGCCGTCGCCGTCGGCGCCTGGAACTGGACCAAGTTCGAGGGCTCCGAGGCCTCCCTTGCCGCGATCATGAACGACGTCAGCGGCCAGAGTTACTGGGGCACCCTGCTGGCGCTCGGCGCCGTGATCTCCATCGCGAGCGTGGTCCTCACCGTGCTCTACGGCCAGACCCGCATCCTCTTCGCCATGTCCCGCGACGGCCTGGTGCCCAAGGCGCTCGGCAAGGTCCACGCCAAGACCGGCGCGCCCCGCCTCAACACGGTGATCGTGTCGCTGTTCTGCGGTGCGCTCGCCGCTCTGATCCCGCTGGGCAAGCTCGTCGATGCCACCAGCATCGGCACGCTGTTCGCCTTCGCGCTGGTCAACATCGCGGTGATCGTGCTGCGGTACAAGCGACCCGAGCTGGAGCGGACGTTCAAGGTCCCCTTCGGGCCGGTCCTGCCGGTCCTGGGCTTCGGCTTCTGCGCGTACAACATGTTCAGCCTGGACTCCGTGACCTGGGTCGTCTTCGGGTGCTGGATGGCCGCCGGTCTCGTGTTCTACTTCGTGTACGGCTATCGCCGGTCCCGCCTTGCAACACCAGAAGTGAAGTGACCTTCCCGCAGTGCTGAACGATCTCGACGAACGCATCGTGCACGCCCTCGCCGAGGACGCCCGCCGCTCCTACGCCGACATCGGGCAACTGGTCGGCCTGTCCGCGCCCGCCGTGAAGCGGCGCGTGGACCGGCTGCGCGCCACCGGCGCCATCACCGGATTCACCGTCCGGGTGGACCCGTCGGCGCTCGGCTGGGAGACCGAGGGGTTCGTCGAGATCTACTGCCGGCACAACACCTCGCCGGAGACCATCCGGCGGGGCCTGGAGCGCTATCAGGAGGTCGTGGCCGCGTCGACCGTCACCGGTGACGCGGACGCGGTCGTCCAGGTCTTCGCCTCCGACATGCGTCACTTCGAGCGGGTGCTGGAGCGGATCGCGGGCGAGCCGTTCGTGGAGCGCACGAAGTCGGTGCTGGTGCTGTCGCCGCTGCTGCGCCGGTTCTCGTCGGGATCGCCCACGTAACTCCGGCATAATTCCGGGCACGCATGTGCTCGGCCGGTCTACCATCGGTGTCATGACCTGGCGACATTGATCCTCACCAGAGCCTGGCGTCCGACGGCTGACCGCGACGCTGTACGGCTACTCGTTCCTGGACGAATTCGTCCTGCTGTACCCGGTGTACGCGCTGCTGTTCAGCGACACCGGGCTGTCGGTCTGGCAGATCTCCCCCCTCTTCGCCCTGTGGTCGATCACCGGCGTCCTGCTGGAGGTCCCCTCCGGTGCCTGGGCCGACGCCGTCTCCCGCCGGCTGCTGCTGTGGCTCGGCCCGCTGCTGACCGCCGCCGGCTTCGCGCTGTGGGTGATCGTCCCGTCGTACTGGGCCTTCGCGGCCGGCTTCGTCCTGTGGGGCGCCGGTGGAGCGCTGGGCTCCGGTGCGCTGGAGGCCCTGGTCCACGACGAGCTGGACCGGCTCGGCGCGGCCGACCGGTACGCCCGAGTCATGGGCCGTGCGCGGGCGTCGGGACTGATCGCCGTCATGGCGGCGATGGGGCTCGCCGGGCCGGTGTTCGCTTGGGGCGGTTACCCGGCCGTCGGGACGGCGAGCGTCCTGGCCTGTCTGCTCGCCGCGGCGACCGCCAGCCGGTTCCCGGAGCACCGGACGCCCCCGGAGGACGACGACAACTGGACCGCGACCCTGCGGGCGGGACTCGCCGAAGCACGCGCCGACCGGTCGGTGGTCGGGGCGCTGCTGCTCGTTCCGGCCGTCACCGCGGTGTGGGGCGCGCTCGACGAGTACACGGCGCTCCTGGTGCGGGACTTCGGCGTGCCGGACGAGAGCGTTCCGTACCTGCTTCTGCTGATCTGGGCGGGTGCCACGGCCGGGAGCCTGCTGGCCGGTCCCGCCGAACGCCTCGGCACGGCAGGGTTCGCGGGACTCCTCGCGGGCGCCGCGCTCGCCCTCGCCGTCGGTGCCACCGCGTCGTCCGTGGCCGGGATCGGCCTCGTGGCCCTCGCCTTCGGCGGCTTCCAGCTGGCGACCGTGCTCGCCGACGCCCGCCTCCAGGACCGTATCGACGACAGCCGCCGGGCCACCCTGACCTCGCTCGCCGGTCTCGGCACCGAGCTGGCCACGGTCGCCACGTACGGCGCGTACGCGACGATCGGTGCGACGGCCGCGCACAGCACCGCCTTCGCCGTGTTCGCGGTGCCGTACCTGGTGACAGCGGCCCTGCTGGCGGCCGGGAGAGCGGCGAGGCGGTGAGGTGAGGGGGCACGCCGGGCGACCACGCGGTGAGGTGACGGGTCGCGCCGGGCGGCCACGCGGCGGGCGTTCCTGTTACTCCCGGCAACCGTTGCGTTCCCTGTGCGGCATCCCGTAAGTTGCAGGCGCCCGCGTGCTACCGGCGGGTAACACCTGCGGGTAACCCTGAGGAGACCATGCGCCGGCTCATCGGCCGTCCCACCACGGTCCGCGCCCGCATCGTGGCGCTCGCGCTCGCCCCGGTGGTCGCACTGATGGCGCTGTGGAGCTTCGCCATGGTGTTGGTCACCGGTGAACTGCGCGCTCTCGCCCGGGTCGAGGGGGTGTACGACGACTTCGGCACCCCCGTCGACACGGCGATCGGGCAGATCCAGATCGAACGACGGCTCGCCGCCGCCTACTTGGGCGCCGGCCACCGCACACCGGCCGCCCTGGACCTCATGGAACAGCAGCGCCGCACCGATCGCGCGGTGACCGCGCTGCGCGAGGCGGTCCGGGGCGGGGACCGCGACCGGCTCTCCGACCGGCAGCGGCGGGCCCTCGACACCATGCTCGGCACCGTGGACGGACTCGACGGGCTGCGCGAGCGCGTGCTGACCCGCGAGATCTCCTGGGACCGAGCCGTCACCGAGTACGGCGCCCTCGTGGAGCCCGGGTTCGACGTCCAGTCCACGCTCACCGCGCTGCAGGCCGGGCAGCTGGCGCGGGAGGCGCAGGTCGTCATCGAGCTAGTCCGGGTACGGGAGTTCGTCTCCCGCGAGGACGCCCTCGTCGCCGGTGCGCGGGCGGCCGGCACCCTCACCGACCGGCAGTACGACACGCTCACGGCGACGATCGAGGACCGGCGGGTCTTCCAGCGGACGTATGTGCCGGATCTGCCGTCGGACTCGCGGGCGCTCTTCGAGGAGTTCCGGCGCGGGGAGGCGCACCGGGCGCTGACCGACGGTGAGGACGCCCTGCTGCGGGCCGGCGCCGACGGGGCGGGGCAGGCCGTCGCGGCCGACTCATGGCGGACGACGACCGACCGTGCGGTCAAGCGGTACATGGAGTTGTGCTCCGAGGCGGCGCGGAACTCCGCCGAGCGCGGGCGGGCGTTCGCCTACCGTGAGCTGGCCAAGGCCGCGGTGGTGGGTGTCGTGGGGCTGGCGGCCGTAGGGCTGTTGCTGTGGTTCGCGGTGCGCGGGGCGCGTCGTATCTCGCGTCGGCTGGAGGATCTGCGGGACGCGGCCGATCTGCTCACGGCGCGTCAACTCCCGGACGTCATGGAGCGGTTGAGCGCGGGCGACGAGGTGGACGCGCTCGCCGAGGCGCCGCCACTGTCCGACGGGGAGGCGGGCGCCGACGAGATCGGTCAGGTCGGCCGGTCCTTCAACGCCGCCCGGCACGCCGCGATCGAGGCGGCCGTGCGGCAAGCCACCCTTCGCCGGGGCCAGTTCTCGGTGCTGCTCACCATCGCCCGGCGCAACCAGGCGTTGGTGCACCGCCAGCTGAAACTCGTCGACACGCTGGAGCGGCGGACGAACGACCCGGACATCCTCGACCAGTTGTTCCGCATCGACCATCTCACCACCCGGATGCGGCGCCACGCGGAGGGCCTGATCATCCTCTCCGGCGCGACGCCCGGCCGCAGATGGCGGCGTCCGGTGCCGATCGCCGACGTCGTCTCCTCCGCGGTGGGCGAGATCGAGGACTATGCGCGCGTGGAGGTGCCGCCGATGCCGCGGGTCGGCGTCTCGGCCGACGCGGTCGCCGATGTCGTCCATCTCATCGCCGAACTCGTCGAGAACGCCACGGTGTTCTCGCCGCCGCGCACCCGGGTGACCATGCGCACCGGGCAGGCCCGCGGCGGCTTCGTCCTGGAGATCGACGACCGGGGTCTCGGCCTCGACCCCGACCAGCTCGAGGAGGCCCGGCGCACGCTCACCGACCCGGACCACTTCGACCCGACCCGGCACGACCGGCTGGGCCTGTACGTCGTGGGCCGGCTCGCGGCGCGGCACGGCATCGAGGTCACGCTGTGCGGGTCGCCGTACGGCGGGACGACGGCGGTGGTGCTGCTGCCGGAGGGGGTGTTGGCGGAGGTGTACGGGCGGACGCCGGAGGGGGTGCTCGCCGAGGTCGACGGGCGGACGCCGGAGGCGTCGGAGAGCGGGAGGTCGAGGGCGTCCGCGGTGCGGGATGCGGGGCCGTCGGGGGCGCCGGCGTCGCGGAAGGGGCGGGGGGAGTCGGGGAGCGGGAGGTCAGGGGCGTCCGAGGTGTGGAGTGCGGGGCTGTCCGGGGCGGCGGCGTCGCGGAAGGGGCGGGAGGAGCCCGGGAGCGGGGCGGACGTGCTCGCCCTGCCCACCCGCGACCGGGCCACGTCCGCGCTGCCCACCCGCGACCAGGCCGCGCCCGCGCTGCCCACCCGCGACCAGGCCGCGCCCGCGCTGCCCACCCGCGACCAAGCCGCGCCCGCCCTCCCCACCCGCGACCAGGCCGCGCCCGCTCTGCCCACCCGCGTCCGTCAGGCCTCGCTCGCCGAGGGCCTGCGCGACGACGGGCCGGCTGCGGACGCGCCGGGTACCGACGTCACGCCCGACGAGATGCGAGCGATCTTCGGTGCCTTCCAGCGCGGCACCGACCGCGGCCGCAAGGGCCTGCCCGCCGACACCACGCAGCGAACCGACACCGAGGGGACGGACGCCGACAATGGGCCCTGACCAGAACTCCGTTCCAGAACGTGCCGGCACCGACCTCGGCTGGCTCCTCGACGACCTCGTCGCCCGGACCGATCACGTCCGCCAGGCCGTACTCCTCACCGCAGACGGCCTCCCGCTGAGCATGTCGGAGGGCATGGCGGCCAGGGACATCGAGCACCTCGCCGCCGTCTGCTCCGGCTTCCACGGGCTCGCCCGCTCCGCGGGGGAGCGGTTCGACGCGGGGCAGGTGCGGCAGACGATGGTGATGCTCGACGACGCCTACCTCTTCATCACCCCGGCCGGCGACGGCACCCGGCTCGCCGTGCTGAGCGGGACACAGACCGACGTCGGACAGCTCGCCCACGAGATGGCCCTGCTCGTCCGCCGCATCGGCCGGCATCTGGCCACCGGCGCACGGTCGGCCGCCGCCGACCCGGCAGACCCCTGATCCGCCCGTGACCGACGACGAGCACTGGTATGAGGACGAGACCGGGGCGATGGTGCGCCCCTACACCGTCACCCACGGACGCACCCGGCCCGCGGACCACATCGACATGTTGGCGCAGGTCACGGCCCTGCAGCCGGACGGCGGACCGCCGGGCGTGGACCACGCGCGAGCCTCCCTGCTCGCCCTGGCACACCGCGGCCCCCGCCCGGTCGTCGAGCTCGCCGCGGACGCCGACCTGCCGCTGACCGTCGTACGCGTACTGCTCGGGGATCTGGCCGAGGCCGGACTCGTCCGCATCGACGAACCGCGGCGGACGGGGCCGGACGGTCCCGCCGCCGACCCCGAGCTGCTGCGGGTGATCGTCGCGCGGCTGCGCGAGATCTAGAAACCTGGCTGCCAGGGCACGACCCTGAAGTCGCCCGTGCCCTTCTTCACCCGCTCGAACGGCGCCGAGCTCACGCACTTGGGCAGGTCCTTCGTCCCCAGGTCCTCACTTGCCGCCCAGCTGTAGCCGAGCCGGTCGATTCCGCCGGTGTCGTGGACGGTGATGCCCACCCGGATGCCTTTCACCCCGTCGAGGTCCGTGTCCGTGACGACCCCGGACACCACGGCCACCTTGCCGCCGGTGACCAGGCAGTCGACCTTCGCCTTCGCCCAGCCGCCTTCGCCGTCCAGTGAGTAGTGGCTCCACTCGAAGGTGCCGCTCGCCTTCATCGGGTCGTCGTTGTCCTTTGCCGCCAGATGCGCGTCGAAGGTGAAGGTGATGTCGTCCCCGGCGACGCGGTAGAGCTTCGCGGCGCCGGTGAGCGCGGCGGCCTCGCGCCGCTTGTCCGTGTCATCCCCGGCAGTGGCCGATCCCGCCGCCCCGGCGGTGAGCAGCAGCGCGGCGCCGAGCACGGCGGTCTTCGTACGGCGGTTCATGGCGGTCCTTTCCGCAGGTCAACCGGACGCCCACCACTCTCGCCGGGCGGCGTCCGCGCCACATCGCGCCAGGGGCGGCACCCTGCCTCCGCCGTCCGGCGGGGACGCCGCGGTGATCTGCGCCTCAGGGGGTACCGGACCTCCGCCCGAGGTCGCGCAACGAATCGACGCCGGAGCCGGAACGGACGCAACAATCCGCTCACCGACGCGCAACGGCTCCTCCTTGTCCGCCCGAGCCGGCCGCCCGTACCGTCTACGTGGCCCCCACAACCACCCTTCCGTCCGGTGAGGATCACGCATGCGCACCGCCCTGCTCCAGAGCTCCGGCCGCCCCGGCTCCGTCGTCGAGAACCTCAAGGTCCTCGACGAGGCCGCGGGTCGGGCGGCGGACGCCGGTGCCGGACTGCTGGTCGCGCCGGAGATGTTCCTGACCGGGTACGCCATCGGCGACGACATCGCCCGCCTCGCCGAAACCGCGGACGGCGACTGGGCCGACGCCGTCGCCGAGACCGCCACCCGGCACGGCCTCGCGATCGCCTACGGCTACCCCGAGCGCTCCGGCGAGACCGTCTTCAACTCCGCCCAGCTGATCTCCGCCGACGGCACCCGGCTCGCGAACTACCGCAAGACCCACCTCTTCGGCTGCTTCGAGCGCGACCACTTCACCCCGGGCGAGCAGCCGGTCGTCCAGGCCGAACTGAACGGCCTCCGCGTCGGCCTCATGATCTGCTACGACGTCGAGTTCCCGGAGAACGTCCGCGCCCACGCCCTCGCCGGCACCGACCTCCTCCTGGTGCCGACCGCGCAGATGCACCCGTTCCAGTTCGTCGCCGAGTCCGTGGTCCCGGTGCGGGCCTTCGAGAACCAGATGTACGTCGCGTACGTCAACCGGGTCGGCCAGGAAGGCGAGTTCGAGTTCGTCGGGCTCTCCACGCTGGCCGGCCCCGACGGCATCGCCCGCACCCGCGCCGGCCGCGGCGAGGAGCTGCTCCTGGCGGACGTCGATCCGGCCTTCCTCGCCGCCTCCCGCGAGGCCAACCCGTATCTGAAGGACCGCCGCCCCGGTCTCTACGGGTCCCTGATCTGAAATCCCCTGATCTTCCCCCTGATTTTCCCCTGCAAGGAGTCCGTACCCCATGACGTCCACGGTGCCCAACGCCGTCCAGCACGCCGACGCGCAGCAGCCGCCGATCACCATGTTCGGTCCGGACTTCCCGTACGCGTACGACGACTTCCTCGCCCACCCGGCGGGCCTCGGCCAGATACCCGCGACCGAGCACGGCACCGAGGTCGCGGTGATCGGCGGCGGGCTGTCCGGCATCGTGGCCGCCCACGAGCTGATGAAGATGGGCCTGAAGCCCGTGGTCTACGAGGCCGACCAGATCGGTGGGCGCCTGCGGACCGTCGGTTTCGACGGCTGCGACCCTTCCCTCACCGCCGAGATGGGCGCGATGCGCTTCCCGCCGTCCTCCACGGCGCTCCAGCACTACATCGACCTGGTGGGTCTGGAGACCCGGCCCTTCCCCAACCCCCTTGCGGAGGCGACCCCTTCGACGGTCGTCGACCTCAAGGGTGAGTCGCACTACGCCGAGACGGTCGACGACCTGCCGCAGGTCTACCGGGATGTCGCCGCGGCTTGGAACAGGTGCCTGGAGGAGGGCGCCGACTTCTCCGACATGAACCGGGCCCTGCGCGAGCGCGACGTGCCGCGCATCCGGGAGATCTGGGCGAAGCTCGTCGAGAAGCTCGACAACCAGACCTTCTACGGCTTCCTCTGCGACTCCGAGGCCTTCAGGTCCTTCCGGCACCGAGAGATCTTCGGCCAGGTCGGCTTCGGCACCGGCGGCTGGGACACCGACTTCCCCAACTCGATCCTGGAGATCCTGCGGGTCGTCTACACCGAGGCCGACGACCACCACCGCGGCATCGTGGGCGGCTCCCAGCAGCTGCCGCTCAGGCTCTGGGAGCGCGAGCCGGAGAAGATCGTGCACTGGGCGTACGGCACCTCACTGAAGTCCCTGCACGAGGGCGGTGAACCGCGCCCCGCCGTGACCCGCCTGCACCGCACGGCAGGTAACCACATCACGGTCACCGACGCGAACGGCGACATCCGTACCTTCAAGGCGGCCGTCTTCACCGCCCAGTCCTGGATGCTGCTGTCGAAGATCGCCTGCGACGACTCGCTCTTCCCGATCGACCACTGGACGGCGATCGAGCGTACCCACTACATGGAGAGCTCCAAGCTCTTCGTCCCCGTCGACCGGCCCTTCTGGCTCGACAAGGCCGTCGACGACAGGGGAAATCCGACCGGCCGGGACGTCATGTCGATGACCCTCACCGACCGCATGACGCGCGGGACTTACCTCCTCGACGACGGCCCCGACAAGCCCGCGGTGATCTGTCTGTCGTACACCTGGTGTGACGACAGCCTGAAGTGGCTGCCGCTGTCCGCGAACGAGCGGATGGAGGTCATGCTGAAGTCGCTGGGCGAGATCTATCCGAAGGTGGACATCAGGAAGCACATCATCGGCAATCCGGTGACGGTGTCCTGGGAGAATGAGCCCTACTTCATGGGCGCGTTCAAGGCCAACCTGCCCGGTCACTACCGCTACCAGCGGCGCCTGTTCACGCACTTCATGCAGGACCGGCTGCCCGAGGACAAGCGGGGCATCTTCCTGGCCGGCGACGACATCTCCTGGACGGCGGGCTGGGCCGAGGGCGCGATCCAGACCGCGCTGAACGCGGTGTGGGGCGTCATGCACCACTTCGGCGGGGCGACCGACGCGACCAACCCCGGCCCGGGCGACGTGTACGACGAGATCGCGCCGGTGGAGCTTCCGGAGGACTGACCCGGGTCAGTCAGGGAGCGGGGTGAGCAGCATCCGTCCCGCGAACCCCACCACCGCGTCCAGTCGCTCGGTGAACTCCTCGGCGACATCGGGGAGTTCACGCAGCGCCCACAGTGCCCGGGCCGTCGACCAGGTGGCGTCCCTGGCCCGCTCCAGGCTCCAGGAGCCGAGCAGATGGGTGAGCGGGTCGGCGATCTGGAGGAGGTCGGGGCCCGGCATCAGATCTTCGCGGATGCGTTCCTCCAGCGAGACGAGGAGATCACCCACGCGGTCGAACTCGTCCTCCAGCTCGGCGGGTTCGCAGCCGAGCGTACGACAGGCGTCCACGACCGCGAGCGCCAGATCGTGACCGATGTGCGCGTTGATGCCCGCCAGCGCGAACTGCAGCGGACGTACCCCGGGATGGCGGCGGTACTGGAACAGGGGCCGCCAGCAGGCCGGCGGGCGCCGTTCGCCGGCGACGGCGTCCACGGCCGCCAAGTACCGCTCCGCGAACCGCACATCCAGCGTGATCGCGGCCCGCGCGTCGGCGAACCGGCCCGCGTCGATACGCCGGTCGACGGCCTCCGTGACGGTGAGGTAGACGCGGTTGAACACGGCGAGCCCGTCCCGCTCGGGCAGGGCCGCGTCGAGGGCGCGCATGCGGGAGACGACCGTGTCGACGGGTGTGGTGATCTGTTCCGATTGCGCCATGCACGCAGGGTCCCAGCCCTAGGCTGGCCGGGGTACCGGCGGGCCCGACGCTTCCCCGGAATGGGGTAACGCGCCCGTCGCGCCGGGGAGAACGTCGCGCCGGGGGAGAACGTCGCGCAGGTCAGAACAAGGGGGCAGCTGGACTGTGTCAGGCTCACGTGCGCGCGGCGCCATGATCGCGGCGGCCTGCGTCGTGGTCGCAGTCGGCACGGTGACCGGCCTGCTGTCCGCGCTCGACGACGGACGCGGCTTGGACGAGGCCAGGCCCGAAGTGACCGGCTCACCACGCCTGGAACCGCTGCCCGCGGTCCCGTCGGCGAAGGCGTCCGCTTCCCCGACCCCGTCGCCCTCTCCCTCGAAGAAGAGGGACGAAGAGAGCGCGACCCCCTCGCCCACGCAGACGGAGCCGAAGCAGCAGACGTCTGCCGCGTCCACGCGTCTCTACCGTCACCCCGATTCCCAGGTGCTCGACTGGGTCCGCGCCCACCCCGGCGACCCGCGCCACGCGGTCATCGAGTCCCGTATCGCCGATCATCCGGCGGCCGTGTGGTTCGCCGACTACACGCCGGCCACCATCACCGCCCGGGTCCGCGCGGTCACCTCCGGCGGCGCGGCACAGGGCCGGGCGCCGGTGATCGTGCCGTACGCCATCCCGGACCGCGACTGCGGCGGGTACTCGGACGGCGGTGCGCCCGACCTCGGCGCGTACGACGCCTGGATCGACGCCTTCGCGGCTGGGCTGGGCTCCGGCGACGTCATCGTGATCCTGGAGCCCGACTCGATCGCCCAGTCCGACTGTCTGTCCGCCGGTGCCCGCGCCGACCGCTTCGCCTCGCTGGCCCGCGCGGGCCGCGTCCTCAAGGCCGCGAACCCCAAGGCGCGGGTCTACTTCGACGCGGGCCACTCCGGCTGGAACCCGGCGGCCAAGCAGGCGGCGCTGCTGAAACAGGCGGGCGCCGCCTCGGCCACCTCCTCCGACGGCATCTTCAGCAACGTCTCCAACTTCCACCGCACGGCCGACGAGATCGTCTACGACCGACAGGTCCTCGACGCCCTCGACGGCCCCGCCTCCCTCGGCGCCGTCATCGACACCAGCCGCAACGGCAACGGCGCCCCGGCCAACGGCCAGTGGTGCGACCCGGCCGGCCGGAGGATCGGCCGCGCGCCCACCCTGAACACCGGCGAGACCCGCATCGACGGTTACCTGTGGGTCAAGCTGCCGGGGGAGTCGGACGGCTGCAAGGGCACGCCGGGCACGTTCAGTCCGTCGTACGCCTATGACCTGGCGGCGTCGTAGACGCAGGTTTCCCCATCTCTGTACATGAAGCCTGTCCGAGCCATTGTCATGTCCACCAGGCGGTTCTACGCTCACCCAGTCCTGCTCATGAACGTCGTTCACATTCGTGATCGGAGGCTCGATGAGTGCAAGACAACGCCTGAGCGTCCTGCTGACCACGGCGGCCGTGCTCGCCGCTGGGATCGTCCCGGCGACCGCCGCCGAGTACACGGCTCCCATGGTCCCGGAGACGGCTGTCCTCGACGGCACCCGCCTCCAGCAGACGAAGATCCGGCTCGACCGTGGCGACCCTCGACTCCGCCGTGTCCTGCGGGACTTGACCGCCCGCGCCGACCGTTGGCTGGACAAGGGCCCCTGGACGGTCGTCGACAAGCCCAAGCCCGCGCCCGGCGGCGACGTCCACGACTACCTGAGCCAGGCGCCCTACTGGTGGCCCACCAAGCCCCCCACCGCCGACAACCCCTGGGGCTGCCCCTACGTCCAGCGCGACGGCGAGCGCAACCCCGAGGTGGACAGCGGCACCGACCGCCAGGACGTCGAGAAGGTCTTCGACTCGACGTACGACCTCGCGCTCGCCTGGTACTACACGGGCCGGCAGCGGTACGCCGAGAAGGCCGGACGCATTCTGCGCACCTGGTTCCTCGACCCGGCCACCCGGATGAACCCGAACCTGAACCACGCGCAGTTCATCCCCTGCAAGTACGACGGCCGGGCGATCGGCATCATCGACTTCTCGCAGTCGTACACCGCCGTCGTCGACGCGCTGGCGATCCTCCGCACGGGCGCCCCCGGCTGGACGAAGGCCGACCGCACGAGGATGGACCGCTGGAACGCCGACTTCCTCGACTGGCTGAAGAACAGCGACTTCGGCAAGCAGGAGGCCGCCGCGACCAACAATCACGGCACGTTCTACGACATGCAGCTCGCCGCCCTCGCGCACGCGACCGGCGACAAGCAACTGGCCCGCAAGACCGTCCGCGAGGCGGGCTCCCGGCGCATCGATCCGCAGATCGCGGCCGACGGCAGCCAGCCGCAGGAGCTGACCCGCACCCGCAGCTGGCACTACTCGACCTTCGACCTCGTCGCCTACACCCGGCTCGCGGCCATCGGCCGGAACCTCGGCGTGAACCTGTGGGCCCATCAAGGTCCGGACGGCCAGAGCCTGTTCAAGGCGGTGCGGTATCTGCTGCCGGCCGCGACCGGCGCCGAGGCGTGGCCGCACCCGGAGATGGAGTTCCACCGCTACGCGGCGACCGACGTCGTACATGCGGCGGCCGACGCGGGCGACGCCCGGGCGCGGCAGGCCGTGCCACTGCTGGAGGCGCCACCCGGCGGTGATCTGTGGGCGCTGCGCCCGGCGGCCGAGCAACTGGACTCGATCGCGGGCTGACCGGACCGGGCTGGTGACCGTTTCGACCGGACCGGGCTGGTGACCGTTTCAGGGCCGGGGGTCGGGAACCGCCGCGTCCGGTGCGCTGACCTTCGGCCGGTCGCGGTCGCCCGCGCGCAGCACGCCGGCGAAGGCGACGAGCCCGCCGGACAGGACGGTCACCAGCCCGAACGACACGACCAGGCTGGTCAGCTGGGCCAGCGTGCCGATGGCGCTGGGCGCGATCAGGCCCGAGGTGTACGTGATCGTCGCGACGCCCGCTATGGCCAGGCTGGGGTTGGACCCGCTGCGGCCCGCCGCGGCGAAGCACAGCGGGACGACCACGGCGATGCCCAGGCCCATCAGCGCGAAGCCGCTCATCGCCGCCGCCGGATGATCCGAGACGACGATCAGCAGCCCGCCGAGGACGGCGAGGACACCGCTCGTGCGCACCGTGCGCACCGAGCCGTACCGGTCCACGACCTTGTCCCCGGCGATGCGGGCGATCGCCATGGTGAGCGTGAAGCCCGTCGTGCAGGCCGCCGCCAGACCGGCCGAGGCCTCCAACTGGTCACGCAGATAGACCGCCGACCAGTCCAGGCTCGCGCCCTCCGCGAACACCGCGCAGAACCCGACCGCACCGATCAGTAGCGCCGACCTGGGCGGCAGGGCGAAGCGGGGCGGCGGCTCCTCGTCCTCGGCGGGCTGGAGGTCGAGCACCCAGGCGCAGGCGGCCACGCCGAGTACGGTCAGGACGGCCGCCGCCAGTGCGTGGTGCAGCCGGGCGTCCGCGCCGAGGTGCGCGGCGAGCGTGCCGCCCGCCGAGCCGATCAGGGCGCCCGCGCTCCACATGCCGTGCAGGCCGGACATGATCGAGCGGCCCAGACGGTTCTCGACCTCGACGCCGAGCGCGTTCATCGCCACGTCCGCCATGCCCGCCGTGGCGCCGTACGTGAACAGGGCCAGGCACAGCGTCAGCAGATTCGGGGCGAGTGCGGGCAGGACCAGCGAGAGCGTCCAGAGTGCGATCAGACCGCGCAGGGCGTTCCGGGCGCCGAAGCGGTGGCTGATCCGGCCCGCGAGCGGCATCGCGACGGAGGCGCCGAGCGCAGGAAAGGCCAGCGCGAGCCCCAACTGGCCCGCGCTCACCCCCGCATGGTCCTGGATCCAGGGCACCCGCGTCGCGAAGGAACCGGTGACGGCGCCGTGCACGGCGAAGACGGCGGCCACGGCATACCGGGCCCGCCTCACCTCACGTAGGTCGTACACCACTGCGCTCATTCTGCGGCCCCTCCCTGGCTCATGGTTCCCGCTCGCGCCGCGTAAACTATCAGGAACCCTGCCTGATAGATAGCGGATTACCGGCCGCCCGATCTGGAAGGATCCCGGCATGCCCGCATCCCCGAGTACCGCCCGAGCCATCAACGACCGGCTCGCCCTGCGTCTGCTCCAGCAGGAGGGCCCCTTGACGGCGGGGCAGTTGAAGCAACTGACCGGCCTGTCGCGGCCGAGCGTCGCCGACCTCGTCGAACGCCTCACCGCCGCCGGACTGATCGAGGTGGTGGGGGAGTCGGGCGAGCAGCGGCGCGGGCCGAACGCGAAGGTGTACGGGATCGTCGCCGACCGGGCCCATCTGGCGGCGCTCGACGTCCGCACCGAGGGCGTCTCCGTCGTCGTCTCCGACCTGCTGGGCAGGGTGCTCGCCGAGGCGTCCGTGCCGATCGGCGACGACACCGGTACGGGACCGGCGGTGGAGCAGGCGGTGACCCTGGTCGAGCGCGCGGTGAAGGAGGCCGGGACGCTGGCGGCGCCTCCGCGCGCGCCCGCCCAGGAGTGGGGGCGGCTGCACACCGTGGGGATCGGCGCGCCCGGCCTGATCGACCCGGCCGACGGTGAACTCCGGGACTCCTCGGGTCTGCCGGAGTGGCATCGCCGACTGGTGGCCGTCCTTCAGGAACGCCTCCCGGACGCCCGCGTCAACGTCGAGAACGAGACCAACCTCGCCGCCCTGGCCGAGATGCGCGACGGCGCCGCCCGGGACCGCGACACCTTCGTCCTGCTCTGGCTCGGCATGGGCATCGGCGCCGCCGTCGTCCTCGACGGCCGCCTCCGCCGCGGCGCCTCCGGCGGCACCGGCGAACTCGGCTTCCTGCCGGTACCGGGCACCACCGGCCTGCCCTCGGCCACCGACTGCGAGGGCGGCTTCCACTCCCTGGCCGGCGCGGCGGCGATCGCGGCGCTGGCGGCGGAGCACGGGGTCACGGCATCCGGCGCGGCGGCGATCGCGACGCCGGCGGCCGAGCACGGGGTCACGGCATCCGGCGCGGACGACGAGCCGCGTGCGGTGCGGCTGGTGCGGGCGGCGGTGGGGCGGGTGACGGGGGCGGCGGCTGGGGAGGGTCTGGTCGGCGCGAGCGGGCGTGACGTCGACGGGGATGCCGACCGCGCTGGAGGTGCCGACCACGCGACCGCCGATGTCGAAGCAGCCCACCGCTTCCTCGACGCCCTCGCCGACCGCGTGGTCCTCGGCGTCGCCGCCGTCGTCTCCGTACTGGACCCCGGTTGCGTGGTGCTGGCGGGCGAGGTCGGCCGGGCGGGCGGGGATGAGCTGGCGGCCCGGGTGCACCGGCGGCTCGCCCGGATGTCGCCGCTGCCCACGGAGGTGCGCGCCAGCAGCCTGGGCGGCGGCGCGGTGCTGCGCGGGGCCCTGCTGACCGCTCGCGACCGGGCTCAGGAGGAGTTGTTCGCGCCGGGGGAGTAGTAACCGGTGCTCACGGGAGAGCGGTAGTCGATGGACACGCCGCTTACGGCCGTCGCCCCGCTCCGAACCGAGCCGCGAGATACTCCTCGAACGTCCCCTTCCCCACGGCCAGTTCCGGCGTGAGATGCCCGCCCGCACGGAACGCCCGGTACGCCTTGCCCGCCAGCGGCACGCTCACGATCCGCCGCTTCCGCCCGGTCGCCGCCAGATACGCGCGGGCCAGCGATTCCAAGGACCGCACCTCCGGTCCTCCCATGTCCTCGACGCGCCCGGCGGGAGCCCCGGCGGCCAGCTCGGCGAGCCGGTTCGCGACCTCGGCCACCTCGATCGGCTGGTCGGAGACACCGGTCGGCAGCAGCATCACGGGCGGCTTGGCCAGCGCCCCGAACACCTGCCCCAGCAGATCGTGGAACTGGGTCGTCCGCAGCACCGTCCAGTCCAGCCCCGAGTCCCCGACGAGCCTCTCCACGGCGAGCTTGGACTTGTAGTAGCCGAACGGCACCCGGTCCACGCCGACGATCGAGATGTAGACCAGGTGGCCCACACCGGCCCGGTGCGCGGCCGCGATGAGACGCTCCGCCGCCTGCTCGTCACCGCCGCGCGGACTGGAGGCGCAGTGCACGATCGCGTCCACACCCGCGACGGCCGCGTCCAGTGTGGTGCCGCCCTCGCGCAGATCGACGGCGTACGGCCGGCTGTGCCTGCTGA
The DNA here is from genome assembly GCF_036014015.1 of Streptomyces sp. NBC_00457. Lineage (NCBI taxonomy): Bacteria > Bacillati > Actinomycetota > Actinomycetes > Kitasatosporales > Streptomycetaceae > Streptomyces > Streptomyces sp. NBC_00457. The sequence continues at coordinate 8,847,359 of NZ_CP107905.1, forward strand.
GCACCCGCACCTCGTGCCCGTCCGCTCGCAGCCGCTCGGTGACGTGCCGGCCGAGCGTTCCCGTACCCCCGGTCACCAGGATCGTGGTCATGCTGCTTCAGTCCCTTCCGCGCCGGGCGCTCCCGGCTGGAGCGGCGCCGAGCTGACGTCGTACGAACACCAGCTTCTCGGGGATCACCACGGCGCGCATCCCTATATGAACGACCTGACCAGTGGGCACACAAGCGGGGGACTGGGAGGGCCCGACGGCGGGCAAGGGCCGTCGTCACCGCCGCCGGGCCGGTCTGCTCGGGATGAGACCTTGGCGCATGAGCTTAGAAAGGACTAGACCAGTACGTCAATAGGTATGGACCAATCTCAAGGGTGCTCTCCAGGCACACCGTCTGTGAGCCACTGCACACCCTTCACCCGTATGGACCTCGATCAGGCGTGGCACACTGGCTCTGTACCAGAAGCAGCGCACTCCGGGGTCGGTGAAAGTCCGAACCGGCGGTTACAGTCCGCGACCCGATCGCCTCCAGCGATCGGTTGACCAGGTGAAATTCCTGGACCGACGGTTAAAGTCCGGATGGGAGGCAGTGCGCGGCGGGCGGGCATTCGTGCGCGCCGCCGATCTTGCTCGTTCCCTCGGGGACGGGTCCGTCCGGCGTCGCCCCCAGTGCCGCAGTCCGTACATTCTGTCGTCATCGACAGCCCCGGAGTCCGTGCCCGAAGAGGCAGGAGGACCCGGGAAGTGTTCACCGGAATCGTCGAAGAGCTGGGCGAGATCACCGCCGTCGAGAACCTCGGCGACGCCTCCCGCTTCCGGCTGCGCGGCCCCATCGTCACCGAGGGCGCGAAGCACGGCGACTCCATCGCCGTGAACGGTGTCTGTCTCACCGTCGTCGACCACGAGGGCGACGAGTTCACCGCCGACGTCATGGCCGAGACACTCAACCGCTCCAGCCTGGGCATCCTCGCCGCAGGCTCCCGCGTCAACCTCGAACGCCCCACCGCGGTCGGCGCACGCCTAGGCGGCCACATCGTGCAGGGCCATGTCGACGGCACCGGCGAGATCCTGGAGCGCAAGCCGTCCGACAACTGGGAGATCGTGAAGATCTCCCTCCCCGCGGACCTCACGCGCTATGTCGTCGAGAAGGGCTCCATCACCGTCGACGGCATCAGCCTCACCGTCGTCGACGCGGGCCCCGACCACTTCTCCGTCAGCCTGATCCCCACCACCCTCGCCCTGACCACGCTCGGCCTCAAGCAGCCCGGCGACCCGGTCAACCTCGAGGTCGACATCATCGCCAAGTACGTCGAGCGGCTGCTCGCGACGGGCCAGGGGGCGGCACAGTGAACGGGCTGAACTCCGAGGCCTTCGTCCTCTTCGACCAGCACATCCTCTGGTCGGACATGATCGGCAACGTCCTCGGCCTGATCGCCCTCGCGCTCGGCTGGCAGCGCTCCCTGTGGACCTGGCCGGTGCAGTTCCTCTCCGGCCTCATCCTCTTCGGGGCCTTCTTCGGCCACCTGACCGGCAGCGCCGGCAAACAGGCCGTCGTCATGGCCGTCGCCCTGTACGGCTGGTGGCAGTGGAACCGCAGCAAGGGCAGGTCCAAGGACGGCCAGATCGCCCCGCGGTTCGCCACCTGGCGGGAGCGCGGCGCGATGGTCGTCGCGGCCGCCGTCGGCACGGTCGCGGTCGCCCTGCTCTTCAAGGCATATCCGACCCTGTCCTGGGACCCTTGGCCGGACGCGTACATCTTCGTCGGCACCATCGTTGCGATGTACGCCCAGGCCCGCGGCATGGTCGAGTTCTGGTTCGCGTGGCTGCTCGTCGACCTGGTCGGCGTGCCGCTCAACTTCGCCAACGGCTACGCCTTCTCCGGCTTCGTCTACGTCATCTACGGCGCACTCGTCCTGTGGGGGATGCGCGACTGGTGGCTGCGCTCCCGCGAGGACGCGCGGCCCGTTCTGGAAGGAGCGCCGGTATGAGCGCGGCACCCGTCCTGTACAGCACGGACAACATCGAGGACTGGTCGCTCGACCCGATCGAGCAGGCCATCGCCGACATCGCCGCCGGCCGCCCGGTCGTGGTCGTCGACGACGAGGACCGGGAGAACGAGGGCGACCTCGTCATCGCCGCCGAGATGGCGACCCCCGAGATCGTCGCCTTCATGATGAGCGAGTGCCGTGGCCTGATCTGCGCCCCCATGGAGGGCGGTGAGCTGGACCGGCTGCGGCTGCCGCAGATGGTCGACGACAACACCGAGTCCATGAAGACCGCGTTCACCGTCTCGGTGGACGCCTCCGCCGCGCACGGCGTGACCACCGGCATCTCCGCCGCCGACCGCGCCACCACCCTGCAACTCCTCGCGAGCGGCGAGGCCCAGGCCGACGACCTCGTCCGCCCCGGCCACATCTTCCCGCTGCGCGCCCGGCCCGGCGGCGTGCTGGTCCGCAATGGCCACACCGAGGCCGCCGTCGACCTCGCCCGCCTCGCGGGCCTGCGCCCGGCCGGTGCGATCGTCGAGATCGCGGGAGAGGACGGCCGTATGCTCCGCCTCCCCGAACTGATCCCGTTCGCCCGCAAGCACGGCCTGACGATCATCTCCATCGAGGACCTGATCGCCTACCGCCGCTCCTCGGAGCCCACCGTCCGCCGCGAGGCCGAGACCCAGCTCCCCACCGCCTTCGGCGACTTCACGGCGTACGGCTACCGCTCCACCGTCGACGGCGTCGAGCACGTCGCCCTGGTGCACGGCGACATCGGCGACGGCGAGGACGTCCTCGTCCGCGTCCACTCCGAATGCCTCACCGGCGACATCTTCCACTCCCTGCGCTGCGACTGCGGCCCCCAGCTGGGCGCCTCCCTGGAGCGCATCCAGGCCGAGGGCAGGGGAGTGGTGGTCTATCTGCGCGGCCACGAGGGCCGCGGCATCGGGCTGCTGTCCAAACTCCGGGCGTACGAGCTTCAGGAGCGGGGCCGCGACACCCTCGACGCCAACCTGGAACTCGGTCTGCCCGCCGACGCCCGGGACTACGGCGCCGGCGCCCAGATCCTCGAGGACCTCGGCGTCCGCAGCGTGCGCCTGATGACCAACAACCCCGACAAGACCGACGCGCTCGTCCGGCACGGCCTCAAGGTCAACGGCCGCGAGCCGATGCCCGTACAGGCGGGCGAGCACAACCTCCGCTACCTGCGCACCAAGCGGGACCGGATGGGGCACGACCTGCCCTGGCTGGACACGCCCGCCGTGTCCACCTGCGGCAACCAGTAAGAACAGAACCGAGGAGAGACGTGAGCGGCAAGGGTGCACCGGAACTGTCCGTACGAGGCGTCGGGGACCTGCGGGTCGCCGTCATCGCGGCACAGTGGCACGAGAAGGTGATGGACGGCCTGGTGGACGGCGCCCTGCGCGCCCTGCACGACCTCGGCATCGACGAGCCGACCCTCCTCAGGGTCCCCGGCAGCTGGGAACTCCCGGTCGTCGCCAAGGTCCTCGCGGGCCGCGGCTACGACGCGATCGTCGCCCTCGGTGTCGTCATCCGCGGCGGCACCCCCCACTTCGAGTACGTCTGCCAGGGCGTCACCCAGGGCCTCACCCAGGTCTCCGTCGACACCGGCGTCCCCATCGGCTTCGGCGTGCTGACCTGCGACACCGACGAACAGGCCCTCGACCGGGCAGGGCTGCCCGGCTCCAACGAGGACAAGGGACACGAGGCGGTGACGGCAGCGGTGGCGACGGCGGCGACCCTCCGCTCAGTATCCGAGCCGTGGCGTTAGGTCGGTCGACCCAACGCGTAAAGTGGGCGCCACCATGTCCAAGAAGACGTTCGAGGAGCTCTTCACCGAGCTCCAGCAGAAGGCCGCCACCGGCGACCCCGCCACTTCCCGCACCGCGGAACTGGTCGGGAAGGGCGTCCATGCCATCGGCAAGAAGGTCGTCGAAGAGGCCGCCGAGGTCTGGATGGCCGCCGAGTACGAGGGCAAGGAGGCGGCCGCCGAGGAGATCTCGCAGCTGCTCTACCACGTTCAGGTGATGATGGTCGCCCGCGGCATCTCCCTGGACGACGTCTACGCCCACCTGTGAATCCCCGTCCCCCGCACCACCCTTCGAGCAAAGGAAGCCGACCTCATGCTGCGCATCGCCGTCCCCAACAAGGGTTCACTGTCCGGCCCTGCGGCGGAGATGCTGCATGAGGCCGGCTACCAGCAGCGCCGCGAGTCCAAGGAACTGCGGATCGTCGACCCGCACAACGAGGTCGAGTTCTTCTACCTCCGCCCCCGCGACATCGCGATCTACGTCTCCTCCGGCCGCCTCGACATCGGCATCACCGGACGCGACCTGCTCATCGACTCCGGCGCCAACGCCGAGGAGATCCTCCCGCTCGGCTTCGCCCGCTCCACGTTCCGCTACGCCACCAAGCCGGGCACGGCCAAGGGCGTCGAGGACCTGGACGGCATGACGGTCGCCACGTCCTACGAGGGCATCGTCGCGGGGCACCTCGCCGACCACGGCATCGATGCCGCCGTCGTCCACCTCGACGGCGCCGTCGAGACCGCCATCGAACTCGGTGTCGCCGAAGTCATCGCGGACGTCGTCGAGACCGGCACCTCCCTGCGCAACGCTGGCCTCGAGGTCATCGGCGAGCCCATTATGAAGTCCGAGGCCGTCGTGATCCGCCGCACCGGCGAGAACGGCGAGGAGCCCAAGGTGCAGCAGTTCCTGCGCCGCCTCCAGGGCGTCCTGGTCGCCCGGACGTACGTGATGATGGACTACGACTGCCGCGTCGAGCAGCTGGAGAAGGCCGTCGCGCTCACGCCCGGTCTGGAGTCGCCGACCGTCTCCCCGCTGCACAACGAGGGCTGGGTCGCCGTCCGTGCGATGGTTCCCGCCAAGGAAGCCCAGCGGATCATGGACGACCTGTACGACATCGGCGCCCGGGCCATCCTGACCACGGCCATCCACGCCTGCCGTCTCTGAGAGGCGTGGAGAACATGTCCGACCTGCCCGCCCTCCCCGTCACCTTCCGGCCGACCCGCACCCGGGCCGTCCTGCTCACCGCCGCTGCCGCGATCTTCGTCGTCATCACGACCGTCGCGCTGCTGCTGGAGCAGCTCAGCCCGGGCGAGCGCCTCAGCTTCATCTTCACGGCGGCCCTGCTCTGCGGCGTCCTCCTGATGCTCGCCCGGCCGAAAGTGGTCGCTGCCGAGACCGGGGTGACCGTCGTGAACATCGCCGGCCGACGCCATCTGGAATGGGCCGAAATCCTTCAGGTGAACCTGCGTCCGGGCGACCCCTGGGTGTTCCTCGACCTCAGCGACGGCACCAGCCTGCCCGCGCTCGGCATCCAGCCGGGCATCGCCAAGCAGCGCGCCATCGCCGACGCCAGGACCCTGCGGGCGCTCGCCGAAGCACATTCGACGAGGGATCTGACGTAGAACGCCATGTCTTGATTAATCTGTTGGCGGAGGCGTGCTCGTTGCGCCTCCGTCTCTGATGTTCCACCCGGTCTTCAGAGGCCCCCTGCTACCCGAGGAGTGACTCCTTCCAGCGATGGACGGATCGTCCTGTAGTACCTGCGCCGCCCCCTCCCGACATATCGAGGCGGCGGCATGACCACCCCCTTGCTGCTGCTCGCAGCCGCATTCCTGCTGATTCTCGCCAATGGCTTCTTCGTGGCGGCCGAGTTCGGCCTGGTGACGGTCGAGCGCGCGGACGCCGAGAAGGCCGCCGCCGAGGGCGACAAACGCGCCCGTACGGTGGTCGAGTCGCTGAAGGAGCTGTCCTTCCAGCTCTCCGGCACCCAGCTCGGCATCACCATCACCTCCCTCGTCGTCGGCATGCTCGCCGAACCGGCGCTCGCCCAGCTCCTTGACGGCCCGCTCACGGCGATCGGCATCCCCGACGGTGCGGTGCCCGGCGTCGCCGTGGTCGTCGGCATGCTGCTGGCCTCGGCCGTGCAGATGGTGATCGGCGAACTCGTGCCCAAGAACTGGGCGGTCTCCCGCCCGATGCAGGTCGCGCGTTTCGTCGCCGGCCCGCAGCACGCCTTCGCGCGGCTGTTCCGCCCGGTGATCGCCGGGCTGAACGCGGTCGCCAACCGGCTCGTCCGCACCCTGGGCATCGAGCCCACCGAGGAGCTGGCCTCCGCCCGCACCCCCGGCGAACTCGTCTCCCTGGCCCGGCACTCCGCACGCGCCGGCGCCCTGGAACAGGACACCGCGGACCTGTTCGTACGGACCCTGTCGCTGGCCGAGCTGACCGCACAGCACGTCATGACCCCGCGCGTGAAGGTCAGCGCGCTGCAGTCGTCGGCGACCGCCGAGGACGTCGTCAATCTCACCCGCGCCACCGGTCTGTCCCGCTTCCCGGTCTACCGGGAGCGGATCGACGAGATCGTCGGCATGGTCCACCTCAAGGACGCCCTGGCGGTCCCCTCGCGCGAACGGCTGCGCACCCCCGTCACCCGGATCGCCCAGACGCCCCTGCTGGTCCCCGAGACCCTGCCGGTGCAGCCCCTGCTCGCCCGGCTGCGCAGCGAGCAGCCCATCGCCGTCGTCGTCGACGAGTACGGCGGCACGGCCGGGGTCGTCACCCTGGAGGACATCGTCGAGGAGATCGTCGGCGAGGTCCGTGACGAGCACGACGGTCAGGACGTGCCCGAACTCGCCCCCGCCCCGCCGGAGGACGGCAGGGCCGCGTGGGACGTCGACGGCAGCTGCCGGGTCGACATCCTCCAGCGCATTGGCCTCGACGTGCCCGAAGGACCGTACGAGACGGTCGCGGGCCTGGTCGCCGACCTGCTCGGCCGGATCCCGGCCGTCGGCGACAAGGCCGAGCTGCCGGGCTGGCGGCTGGCGGTGCGCCAGGTCGGCCACTACCGCGCCGAGCGGGTACGGCTGGTCAGGACGGCCCTCGTCGCCGCGGAGGCCGTCCGATGAGCGTGCTCCAACTTCTGTTCGCCGCACTGCTCGTGCTCACCAACGGCTTCTTCGTCGGCGCCGAGTTCGCCCTCGTCTCCGTACGCCGCAGCCAGATCGAACCGCTCGGCACCGCCCGGGCCCGGCAGGTGCTGTACGGCCTGGAGCGGCTGCCGCAGATGATGGCCGCCGCCCAGTTCGGCATCACCGTCTGCTCCCTGACGCTGGGCGCGGTGGCCGAGCCGACGGTCGCGCACATCCTGGAACCGGTCTTCGAGTGGATCCATCTCCCGCACGCGATGATCCACCCGCTCACCTATGTCATCGCCCTCGCGGCGGTCGTCTTCTTCCACCTCGTCGTCGGCGAGATGCTCCCGAAGAACCTCGCGATGGCGGCCCCGGAGAAGGTCGCGCTGTGGCTCAGCCCGGGTCTTGTCGCCTTCGCCCGCCTCTGCAAGCCGATCACCGTCGCCCTCGGCTTCTGCGCCCAGGGCATCTTGCGGCTCTTCCGCGTCGAGCCGAAGGACGAGGTCGAGGCGGTCTTCACCAGCGAGCAGCTCAACCGGCTGGTGGAGGACTCCGGCCAGGCGGGGCTGCTCGGCCCCGAGGAGCAGGAGCGGCTGGAGGACGCGCTGGAACTGGGCTCCCGCCAGGTCACCGACGTCCTCCTCGGCCGTGAGTCGCTGGTGACGGTCAGTCCCTCGGTCACGCCGGGCCAGATCATCGCGCTCACCGCCCGCACCGGGTACTCGCGCTTCCCGGTCGTCGCCGACAACGGTGCCTTCATGGGGTACCTGCACGTCAAGGACGTACTCGATCTGGAGGAGTCCGAGCGGGCGGTGCCGCAGCGGATCTGGCGGCCGATGACGACCCTGCGGTCGGAACTGCCGCTGGACGACGCGCTCACCGTGATGCGGCGTGCCGCGACCCACCTCGCGCAGGTGGCCGACGGGGCCGGGAAGGTGCTGGGGCTTGTGGCGCTGGAGGACGTACTGGAGCTGCTGGTGGGCGAGGTGCGGGATCCCGCACATCGCGCGGTGACCGCCGTGCAGAAGGTTTCGGAGCCGCGGTCGGGGGCGCCGGAGGAGGTGCTGGCCAGCTAGCAGAGCCCGCCGCCGCTGCGGGCAGTCGTGCGGCCCCAGGCGGCACGACTGCCCGCAGGCTCAGCGGCGCTACATCGCTGACGGGTCCTGCGGGCCCCTCCCCGACAGCACCTCCCCGTACGCCTGCATCAAGTCAGGCAACCGCAACGTCGACAAGTCGTCCCTCGTCAGCGTCCCCGGATAGGCCGACAACCGTAGATCCCGGTACGCGCAGCTCTTCTCGTACAGCGTCCGCAGGAACCGTCCGTTCCCCAGCTCGTCGATCCAGCCCTGGTCGACGACATGCCCGGCGATGGACCGCAGCTCGTCCAGCGCCTCCTCGTCCCAGACGTCCCCGTTCTCCGCGGCCAGCACTTCGCCGATGGAGGTGAGTTCGAGGGGGCGGTAGGAGGGGAAGTCGACGCGGGTGGTGAAGCGGGAGGACAGACCGGGGTTGGCGGCGAGGAGACGGTCCATGCCCTCGGGGTAGCCGGCCAGGATGACCACGAGGTGGTCGCGGTTGTCCTCGGCCCGCTTCAGCAGCACCTGCAGCGCCTCGTCGCCGTACGCGTCCCCCTTGCCGTACCCGGTGTTGGAGAGCGAGTAGGCCTCGTCGACGAAGAGGACGCCGCCGATCGCGGAGTCGATGAGCTCGTTGGCCTTCACCGCTGTCTGGCCGAGGTACTCGCCGACCAGATCGGCGCGCTGGGCCTCCACCAGGTGGTCGCCGCCGAGCAGGCCGAGGGCGTAGAAGACCCGCCCAAGGATCCGCGCCACCGTCGTCTTCCCCGTCCCCGACGGCCCGGAGAACACGAAGTGCCGCTTGGGCGGCTGGACCGGCAGTCCCTGACCGGCCCGCAGCCGGGCCATGTTCAACTGCGCGGACAACGCCTTGACTTGGCGTTTCACCGGCTCCAGACCCACCATGCGCTCGAGCTCGGCGAGCGCCTCCTCGAGTAACGCGGGGTCGGTCGGGCCGGCCGGCAGGGGCGGCGTCGGGACGACCGACTTCTCGCGCACCGCCGGATCGATCACGGACGGCAGCGGACCGGTCGGCGGCAGGTCGGGCCCGGACAGCTTGAGGTCCCTGCCCTCCATGCCGAAGAGCGGGTCGAGGGCGTCCGGCCCGTCGGCCACGTCCTGACCACCGGACAGCGTGATCGCCGCGAGGTCGGTGGCGTCGTCGTATCCGTCGCCCTCGGCGATCGCGGCGAGCCGGGCCGAGGTGTCCATGAACGCGGGGTCGATGCGGTGCACCGCCCGGTAGAGCGGGAGGGCGGCGGCCGACCGTCCCGTCCCCTCGTGCGCCCGGGCCAGCCAGTAGCGCAGCTCCTTGCGCTGGGGCTGCTCGCTGCGGCAGCGCATCAGGGCCGCCGAGAGAAGAGGTTCGGCCTGGCCGTACATCTCGAGCCGGACCCTGGCCATACCGCCGAACAGGCCCGCCTCGATGCCGAGCATCTGGTCGTCGATCAGCGGGTCGGTGTGCCGGACGAGCTGTTCCCAGTCCTTGACCAGATAGGCCCGGCAGGCGTGCAGAAAGCGGACCTGATGGTCGGTGTCCACCGGCGGCAGCCCCGCGAGAGCCCGGTCGAGTTCAGGGACGTGGCGGCCGTCCAGCCAGTGGGAGGCGTGCGCGAGCAGCAGATCGCGGGGGCTCTCCAGCACGGGCTGCACCCACCAGCCCAGCCAGTACCAGGAGTTGAGGGTGCGGCGGTGCCGGGCGCGCTGTTCGCCGAAGCGGTCCCGGTGCCGGAACATCCTGAGCAGCGCGGTCGTCGTGTCCACGCGCAGCGCATGCAGTCCGAGCCAGCCGTCGGCCATCCCGGGGTCCATCCGCACCGCGGCCCGGAACTCCTCCTCCGCCTGCGGATAAGCGCCCATCGTGTAGGCATCGACGCCTCGCAGCCAGGCCAGGTCGGCCGGGGCCTCGGGGCCCTGCGTGCCGAAGTCCATCACGTCCCCCCACAAACCGTGCCCCCGTTCGGTTCGCCGCCGGGCCCGGTGCCCGTCGGCATCCTTGGTCGAACCGCCCTACCGCGGACCGGAGTTGCAACGGTGCGCAGAGCAGCCGTCCGAAGGTCGCAACGAGGGCATCGTACCTGCGCAGGTGTCGCCCGCCCCAGGGTGCCGCATGGGCCGTTTGACGAGGTGGGAGCATATGGGGCGCACTCGGCTCGGTGACCGAGGGTGAGCGAATCATGCCGGGCAGCGCCCGAAATGGGCGAAGAGGACAGAACGAAGCCCCCGATCACGGGGGAACAACCGGGGGCTTCGCGTCTGTGGGCGGCTCTCAAATGGCCGCACATTGAGAACGTAAGACCTGTACGGCCCCCCGGTCAAGCCGAGTTGGGGGACTCCGCGAAGTTCGAACACCCGGGTCTTCACAAGTTCAGCACATTGCCGATGGCCCGTCACCGTGTGTGATTTCGCGGTCCGGACCAACCGTTCCAACGGGCCCCGGACACACCTTGTATCCCTTTTCGCACTGTCGCACCAGGAGGTCGGCGAAGGGGCGCGAAGGGTCATCGGCGAAATGCCGCCGCTCCGCCTGGACCCACCCGGCCCAGAACTCCCGCTGCTCCTCCCCGTCCCGGTTCCGCCCCCGCGTCCAGGCCTCCTCGTGCGGCAACTCCATCCACAGCAGATGGGCCAGGTGCGGGCGCAGCGTCCGGCGTCCGGCGCCGACGCCCTCGACGAGGATCACGGGTGCGGGCGGCAGCAGGCGGTCCGGTCCGAAGCGGCGGGCCCGCCAGTCGTACGGGGCATAGCGCGCGGTCCTGCCCTGCGCGAGCGGCTCGATCACCTGGCCCAGCAGCCGGTCCGTCCAGTCGAACAATTCCTCATGGCTGGCGATGTCGTCGAGACGGAGCACGGGAGCGCCGCCCAGCGCGTCGGCCAACTGCCCGGCGAACGTGGACTTTCCGGAGCCGGCGTGTCCGTCGATCCCGATCAGACGGACCGGGCCGCAGGACGGGGGGAGTCGGCGGAGCCGGAGGACGAGGTCGTGAATCGTGATTCCCGGGGGTGCGGAAGGGGGTCGATTCATTCTAGGTGCGGGGCCGCGCCGCAGGTCGTGACAGTGGTCGACACCAATGTTGGTGGGTGTGGCATGAGCGGATGTGCTGGCCCGGGCACATCGCCTCCGTCCATAGTGGGCGCACCACCGTGCACCGGACCTGCCCCGACTCGGACACCTGGGGGATTGCCGCCCATGAGCAGAGCCGAACAGCCGTCCCGCAGAAGCGTCCTGGCCGCCGCCGTCGTCGCGGCCGTCGCGGGCGGCTCGGCCCCCGCCTCCGTCACCGAGGCCGCGGCGGACGCCGAGGACCCGGCGCAGGCCGACCAGCCTCGCTTTGTCGACAACCGCGCCTGGACCACGTACGCCGACTGGCGGGGCGGCACCGCCCGCGGCACCCGGGCCGTCGCCGGCGCCCGCCCCGGCGTCGTGCTCGACGCCCCCGCGGGCACCGTCGACTACACCGACCCGCACACCGGCAGGACGGCCACCTGGGAGTACGCGACCTGGACGTCCCCCGTCCACCGGCTCTCCGTCCCCTCGGCCGAGGCGATCGCGTCCTGGAACGCGCACACCCCGGACGGCACCTGGCTCCAGGTCGAGCTGCGGGGGACATATACGGACGGCACGAACACCCCCTGGTACGTGATGGGCCGCTGGGTCGCCGGTGACCGGGACATCAAGCGCACGTCGGTCGACGGCCAGAAGGACGGCAAGAGCAGCGTCTGGACGGACACCTTCGCGATCGACGACCCGTCGACGGGCCTGCGGCTGGCGTCGTACCGGCTGCGGCTGACCCTCTACCGCAAGCCGGGCACGAAGAGCACCCCCACCGTGTGGCGGCTGGGTGCGATGGGCTCCGACGTCCCCGACCGCTTCACCGTCCCGGCCTCCACACCCGGCCTGGCCCGGGAGCTGGACGTGCCGCGCTACTCGCAGGACATCCATGAGGGCCAGTACCCGGAGTACGACAACGGCGGCGAGGCCTGGTGCAGCCCCACCTCCTCGCAGATGATCATCGAGTACTGGGGCGGCCGTCTCACACCCGAGCAGCTGGCCTGGGTCGACCCGTCGTACGCCGATCCGCAGGTGTGCCACGCGGCCCGGTTCACCTACGACCACCAGTACGAGGGCTGCGGCAACTGGCCGTTCAACGTCGCCTACGCCGCCACCTTCCAGGGGCTCCAGGGCGTGGTCACCCGGCTCGGTTCGCTCACCGACCTGGAGACGCTGATCGTGGCCGGTATTCCGGCCATAACATCCCAGTCCTTCCTGGCGAGCGAGCTGACGGGGGCCGGGTACGGCACCGCGGGGCATCTGATGACGGTCATCGGGTTCACGGCGGACGGCGATGTGATCGCCAACGACCCGGCCTCGCCGAGCAACGAGGCGGTGCGACGCGTCTACCGGCGCCGAGAGTGGGAGAACGTCTGGCTCCGCACCAAGCGGTACAACGCCGCGGGCGACGTCGTCTCCGGCACGGGCGGGGTCTGCTACCTGTACTTCCCGGCGCAGCCGACGGCTCAGCAGCGCCTGGCGCTCAAGGCCGTGGGCGTGAGCTGACGCACCCGCCGGGCTGTGAGCAAGGTCTCGGCCGCAAAAGCCCCCGATGCTGGCAAGGTGGACATCATGACCGCGAACGCAGCCACCGCTTCCCGCGCCCGCGCCCGGACGGGCGGACCCAAGGACGACGGCCCGGAGATCCTCGAACACGTCATGGGCTGGACCCTCGTCGTGGTGGTCGCGATGCTCGTGGCCCAACTCGGGCTGCTGTGACCTGATCCCCTGTTCGACCTGACATACTGCGGATGTCCCGCAGCCCGTTGAAGACCAGGGTCGAAATTGAATATCAGCCATCAGCGCGACGCCGAGCACCCCCGGGTGCGCGGCACCGAGCGCTCGCTGGCGCGTCGCGCCGAACTCATCGCCATCGGGCGGAAGTTGTTCGCCGACACGTCCTACGACGCGCTCTCGATGGACGACATCGCCCGGCAGGCGCAGGTGGCCAAGGGGCTGATCTATTACTACTTCCAGTCCAAGCGCGGCTACTACCTGGCGATCATCAAGGACTCCGTCGCCGACCTGGTCACCTACGCCGCGAGCGGTCTCCAACTGCCGCCGGTGGACCGCGTCCACCGCACGATCGACAGCTATCTGCGCTACGCCGAGCACAACCAGGCCGCCTACCGCACCATCGTCAGCGGTGGCGTCGGCTTCGACGCCGAGGTGCACGCCATCCGGGACGGGGTGCGCGAGGCGATCGTCGCGACCATCGCCGAGGGTGCGTACGGCCGCAGCGACATCGCCCCGCTGGCCCGCATGGGCCTGCTCGCCTGGGTGTGCAGCGTCGAAGGCGCCGCCCTGGACTGGATCGACCGCCCCGAACTCTCCCGCGACGTCATGTGCGAACTGCTGGTCAAGTCGCTGGGCGGCGCGATGCGCGCCATCGAAGAACTGGACCCGGCCTACCCCGCTCCCCAGCCCGTCCGCCGGGACACCTGAACACCCCAAGGGGCGGAGGTCTCGTGGTCCTCCGCCCCAAGCCCCCGTGGAAGGGGGCTAGTTGATCGCCTTGATCAGCTCGCCGCCGGCCGTGTCACCGCTCAGCTCCCAGAAGAACGTGCCGCCCAGCCCCTGCTGGTTCTTGTACGTCATCTTGGTCGCGATGGTCGCGGGGGTGTCGTAACTCCACCAGTTGTTCCCGCACTTGGCGTATGCGGTGCCGCCCACCGTGCCGGTCGCCGGGCACTTCGTCTTGAGCACCTTGTAGTCCTCGAAGCCTGCCTCGTATGTCCCCGCCGCCGGACCGGTCGCCGTGCCGCCGGGCGCCGCCTGCGTCACTCCCGTCCAGCCGCGGCCGTAGAAGCCGATGCCCAGCAGCAGCTTGGCGGCCGGGATGCCGAGGCCCTTGAGCTTGGCGATGGTCGCCGAGGAGTAGTAACCGGCCTGCGGAATACCGGGGTACGAGTTCAGTGGTGAGTGCGGTGCCGTCGGGCCGGTCGTGGCCCAGGCGCCGAAGAAGTCGTACGTCATCGGGTTGTACCAGTCGACGTACTGGGCCGCGCCCGCGTAGTCCGCCGCGTCGATCTTGCCGCCCGCGGTCGCGTCGGCGGTGATCGCCGCGGTGACCAGGTTGCTCGCGCCGAACTTGGCCCGCAGTGCCTGCATGAGGTTCGTGAAGGCGGCCCGGCCGCTGGTGTCGCAGGTGGCGCCGCAGGCGTTCGGGTACTCCCAGTCGATGTCGATGCCGTCGAAGACGTCCGCCCACTTGGAGTTCTCGACCAGGTCGTAGCAGGACTGGGCGAACGCGGCCGGGTTCTTGGCGGCCTCGCCGAAACCGGCCGACCAGGTCCAACCGCCGAAGGACCAGAGGACCTTGAGGCCGGGGTGCTTCTTCTTCAGCTCGCGCAGCTGGTTGAAGGTGCCGCGCAGCGGCTGGTCCCAGGTGTCGGCGACGCCGTCCACCGACTCGGCGGCGGTGTAAGTCCGTTCGGTGGCCGCGTAGTTGTCGCCCGCCGCGCACTTGCCGCCGGTGACATTGCCGAAGGCGTAGTTGATGTGGGTGAGCCGGACGCCCACCTCGGGCGTCCGGCGGCAATAGGTGCCCCACTCCGTCACCTTCTCGGCCGTGAACGACCGGAGCCTTGCGCCCGATGTTCACACCTCGTCGCGCTCCTTCGTGCCGCTGGCTGCGGTACCAAGGTCGCATCCGCCCGGAGGGGCGCGGGACCGGTGACGTGCCCCACACCGGGAAGGTCCCGGTGGCACCAGTCTGATCGGCGCCTACCACAACCGTGTCCCCGGATGAACCGGTTCGTGCCTTCAAGAGCTCCCAGACCGATTCCGCCAGGCTAGCGAACGTGGACGCGCCCCGTGTCACTTTCCGTCGATTGCCGCGTGCGCTGAGTACCCGGAAGTTCTTGAAGTAAGCGGTCGTTAACTGGTGACTCGGTGCCTTCGATCGGGCATACTCACAGCGCAGAGCCGCTGGTCAGAACCTTCCGCAACCCGGGAGAACCCGAGCACCGGCCCGCATCGAGACAGACCGTCGGAGCCGCCCCACCCACCAGGCGAGCCCGTCCGTGCCCGTCAGGGAGGAGAGCGTCGCCATGACCGACCGCACCCCGCAGCCGGTGGACCGACAACTGCCCACGGACGAGGCACGGGATCTGCTCGCCCTCGTTCGTGACATCGCCCAGCGCGAGATCGCCCCGAAGGCGGCCGAGGAGGAGGACGCCGGACGCTTCCCGCGTGAGATCTTCACCCTGCTCTCGGAATCCGGCCTCCTCGGACTGCCGTACGACTCCGAGTACGGCGGCGGCGACCAGCCGTACGAGATCTACCTCCAGGTGCTCGAAGAGCTGGCCGCGGCCCGGCTCACCGTCGGTCTCGGGGTGAGCGTCCACTCCCTGTCCTGCCATGCGCTCGCCACCTACGGCAGCAAGCAGCAGCAGGTCGAGTTCCTGCCCGACATGCTCGGCGGCGGACTGCTCGGCGCGTACTGCCTGTCCGAGCCGTCGTCCGGCTCGGACGCGGCCTCACTGCGGACGAAGGCCGTGCGGGACGGCGACGACTGGGTGATCACCGGCACGAAGGCCTGGATCACCCATGGCGGGGTCGCCGACTTCTACACCGTCATGGCCCGCACCGGCGCGGAGGGCGCGCGCGGGATCACCGCGTTCCTGGTGCCCGCCGACGCGGAGGGGCTGAGCGCGGCGGCGCCGGAGAAGAAGATGGGCATGAAGGGGTCGCCGACCGCGCAGGTCCACTTCGACGGAGTGCGAGTGCCCGACGAACGGCGCATCGGCGACGAGGGGCAGGGCTTCGCGATCGCCCTCGCCGCGCTCGACTCCGGGCGGCTCGGCATCGCGGCCTGCGCCATCGGCCTGGCCCAGGCGGCGCTCGACGAGGCGCTTGCGTACGCCACCGGACGGCAGCAGTTCGGGCGGCCGATCTCCGACTTCCAGGGGATGCGCTTCCTGCTCGCCGACATGGCGACCCAGCTCGAGGCGGGCCGGGCGCTGTATCTGGCGGCGGCGCGGCTGCGGGACGCCGGCCGGCCGTTCGCCAAGCAGGCCGCCATGGCCAAGCTGCACTGCACCGACACGGCGATGAAGGTCACCACGGACGCCGTCCAGGTCCTCGGCGGGTACGGCTACACGGCCGACTTCCCGGTCGAGCGCAATATGCGCGAGGCCAAGGTGCTACAGATCGTCGAGGGCACCAACCAGATCCAGCGGATGGTCATCGCCCGTCATCTCGCGGGTCCCGAGACCCGCTGACCTGGCTCAGTCCGCGCGGCGGCGCCGCGAGCCGGGTCCACTCCGGGTCGTGGCGCCCCGGCAGGGTGCGCCCGCGGTCGGCCCACTTGCGCATGAGATCGCGGTAGATGGGGGGATCCTGGGGCTGCGGCGGCGCCGGCGGAACCGATTTGGCGGGCGCCGGAACGAACACCCGGCGGGCTCGCCCCGTCGCCGGATAGGTGGGGGTCATACCTGGCCAACGCCCGTGCCGATCGGCAGGTCACCGAGCCGCGAAATCGTCTGTGAGTTCGCGGACGTATTGCTCCGTATATGGTTTCCTACGATTACCTGACGCATCGTCAGTCGCGCCGCGGCAACCTGTCGGCGGACCCGGACGCACTGATCCTGCACCACGGCAGCGTGCGAGCCATGGTGCAGGGCAGCTACGGGGATGGAGCGAGCCGGCTCAGGCGGCGTGACGTCGCATCACGGGGACCCGCATGGGGCGCGAACCCGGTCCGCCGACGTGCGAGAAGGGCTGCTTGCGCCAGTCCAGCCCCTGCGGAAGCGTCAACAGCAGGGCGGTGTCCTGCTCCTGGGGTTCGGCCGACTCGTCCGCGGGACGGGCCTCGGACGCGCGACGGCCGGTGCCGGCGCAGACCGTGAGCCCGAACGGGTTCCACGGCGAAGCGCACAGCGCGTGCTCCGGCAGGATCTCCTCGTCCGCCAGCAGGGCGATGGGCTGTGCGCAGTCCGGGCAGATCACCCGGTACATCTCGAAGGTGTCGTACGCGTCGAACTCCTCCGCTTCGAGAGCCTCGGCAGCGTCGGGTTCGACGCCCTCCGGCTGGGGCTCGACGACCGGCTGCTGCCGCTTGGGCGTGGTTCGACCAGGGCGCTTAACACTGTGCATGGGATTCTCCCCCTCGGGCTGGGCCGTGACGGCACTGCGGCCTCGACCACAGCAAGCACTTCCCGCCCCGTCTCGGCGTTAATCACGGGGACATCACGGAGAATCCGGCGGGCCTGTGGCGTTCGTCACATGCCATCCGCAGGTGCCCGGGGTGGCACGTTTGTCCCTCAGTCCGCTCACAGGCTGCTCTCGGGCACATCACGAACCGGGTATGACCTGGAGTGCTCAGGTATCCGAGGAGATCAACGGCACTGTAGGTTCTTGCGCCATGGAGGAGCTGGACCGACAGATCGTGCAGCTGCTCGTCAAGGACGGGCGGATGAGCTACACCGACCTGGGCAAGGCCACGGGCCTGTCCACGTCGGCGGTGCACCAGCGCGTGCGCCGGCTGGAACAGCGCGGCGTCATCCGCGGGTACGCGGCGGTCGTCGACCCCGAGGCCGTCGGGCTGCCCATCACCGCCTTCATCTCGGTCAAGCCGTTCGACCCCAGCGCCCCCGACGACATCGCCGAGCGACTGGCCGACGTGCCCGAGATCGAGGCCTGCCACAGCGTCGCGGGCGACGAGAACTACATCCTCAAGGTCCGGGTGGCCACCCCGCACGAGCTGGAGGAGCTGCTGGCCCGGGTGAGGTCGCTGGCCGGTGTCTCGACGCGGACGACGGTCGTGCTGTCGACGCCGTACGAGGCACGGCCGCCGAGGATCTGAGCGCCCTGCCGACAGGCCGCCGCGCGTGAGGCGCGAAACTGTCCCTCATGAGTGAACGCGCCGCTGCCTCCCCCCGCACCGTCCTCCTCCGCCGCGGGGAGGTCCACAGCCCCGCCGATCCGTTCGCGACCGCGATGGTCGTCGAGCGCGGACAGGTCGCCTGGGTGGGTTCCGAAGGTGCCGCCGACGCCTTCGCCGAGGGGGTGGACGAGGTCGTCGACCTGGACGGCGCGCTCGTCACCCCCGCGTTCACCGACGCCCATGTCCACACCACGTCCACCGGTCTCGCCCTCACCGGCCTGGACCTGTCCACCGCTCCCTCCCTCGACGCGGCCCTCGCCGCCGTACGGGACTTCGCCGCCGCCCGCCCGGACGACCGGGTCCTTCTCGGTCACGGCTGGGACGCCGCCCGCTGGCCCGGAGGCCGCCCGCCGACCCGCGCGGAACTCGACGCGGCCACGGGCGGCCGCCCCCTGTACCTGTCCCGTATCGACGTCCACTCGGCGGTCGTCACGACGGCCCTGCTCGATCTGGTCCCCGGCGGGATCACGCGGGCCGACGAACCGCTCACCCGCGACGCCCATCACGCCGTACGCGCCGCCGCGTTCGCAGCCGTGACGCCCGCACAGCGCACCGAGGCCCAGCGCGCCGCCCTCGCCCACGCCGCCTCCGTCGGCATCGGCTCGGTCCACGAGTGCGCCGGCCCCGACATCTCCTCGGAGGACGACTTCACGGGCCTGCTGCGGCTCGCGGCCGAGGAGCCGGGCCCGCGGGTGGTGGGCTACTGGGCCGAGCAGGATGTCGAGAAGGCGCGCGAGCTGGGCGCCGTCGGCGCGGCCGGCGACCTGTTCGTCGACGGCTCCCTCGGCTCGCGCACCGCCTGTCTGCACGAGCCGTACGCCGACGCCCACCACACCGGCGTTTCCTACCTGGACGCCGCCGCGGTCGCCGCCCATGTCGCCGCCTGCACCGAAGCGGGCCTCCAGGCGGGCTTCCACGCGATCGGGGACGCCGCCGTGACGGCCGTGGTGGACGGCGTGCGCGCCGCCGCGGAGAAGGTCGGCCTCGCCCGCGTCCGCGCCGCCCGGCATCGCGTCGAGCACGCCGAGATGCTCACCCCGGACACCGTCGCCGCCTTCGCCGAGCTCGGTCTGACCGCTTCCGTACAGCCCGCCTTCGACGCGCTGTGGGGCGGCGAGGACGGCATGTACGCCCAGCGTCTCGGCGTACCGCGGGCCCGCCTGCTGAACCCCTTCGCGGCCCTGCTGCGCGCCGGCGTCCCGCTCGCCTTCGGCTCCGACAGCCCGGTCACGCCCCTCGACCCCTGGGGCACCGTCCGGGCCGCCGCTTTCCACCGGACGCCCGAGCACCGGGTCTCCGCGCGCGCCGCGTTCACGGCCCACACCCGGGGCGGCTGGCGGGCCGTCGGACGGGACGACGCCGGCGTGCTGGTGCCGGGCGCACCCGCGGACTACGCCGTGTGGCGCACCGACGCGCTGGTCGTGCAGGCTCCGGACGACCGGGTCGCGCGCTGGTCGACCGACCCCCGTTCCGGCACCCCCGGTCTGCCCGATCTGAGCCCGGGCGCCGAGCTCCCCGTCTGCCTGCGGACCGTGGTGGGCGGACGAACCGTGTTTGTACGGCCGGGCGAGTGACGTCACGGGGTGGCGCGCACAAGATCGGCGCCAGGCGCACTGTCGCTCGACCTGCGTATCCTCCGCACTGACCAGGGCTTTGAGTAGATATCCGCAGGTCAAACGGCTGTTGACAGCCGATGGCGGGGGGCCGGTAGGTTCGGCCCAGTCCACCACCGGACGCCCGACCGGAGAACCTCCGTGCAGTCGTCGCCACGCCGCTGGGTCAGGGACGGTGTCGCCGCACCGGGGCACCGCCACTGGCAGCCAGGCTCAGCGCCCGCGCCGCGACGAGGGAGCGTTCCGGCCGGTCGGGGAGGTGTGACCCGGGTGGGGCCCGGGCGCTCAGTAGACAACGGCCTTTCGGTCGACCCGCAGCCAGCGGGTCCCAGGTCGGCCCGAAGGGCGCCGGGCCCCCATCCGCAGTCCCGCGGACGTCCTGGATCACAGACGTCGGAAAGGGGACACATACCCGGCCCTTGCCGAATCGACACCGGTGTACGACCCTTCTGACGCGTCCACGCAGGCAGCGCCCACTATGGTGGAGCCCTGCGCACGGACACGAAGGGGCAGCAGTGAACGACGGCGACGGGACCCTCGCGGCACAGAGCCAGGGGAGGCAGTTCGGGCCGCTCGGCACGGCCTTGGTGATCATCCCGACCTACAACGAGGCGGAGAACATCAAGGCGATCGTCGGGAGGGTGCGCAAGGCCGTCCCCAAGGCTCACGTGCTCGTCGCCGACGACAACAGCCCCGACGGCACGGGCAAGTTCGCCGACGAGCTGACCGTCGAGGACGACCAGGTCCATGTCCTGCACCGCCAGGGCAAGGAGGGCCTCGGTGCCGCCTACCTCGCCGGGTTCCGCTGGGGCATGGAGCACGGCTTCGGCGTACTGATCGAGATGGACGCCGACGGCTCCCACCAGCCCGAGGAACTGCCCCGGCTGCTCACCGCGCTCAAGGGCGCCGATCTGGTGCTCGGCTCCCGCTGGGTGCCCGGCGGCCGGGTGGTGAACTGGCCCAAGTCCCGCGAGTTCATCTCCCGCGGCGGCAGCCTCTACTCGCGTGTGCTGCTCGACGTCCCCATCCGTGATGTCACCGGCGGCTACCGCGCCTTCCGCAGCGAGACCCTGGAGGGCCTCGGCCTCGACGAGGTCGCCTCCCAGGGCTACTGCTTCCAGGTCGACCTGGCCCGCCGCGCGATCAAGGCCGGATACCACGTCGTCGAGGTCCCCATCACCTTCGTGGAGCGCGAGCACGGCGACTCCAAGATGAGCCGGGACATCCTCGTGGAGGCCCTGTGGCGGGTCACCACATGGGGCGTGGGGGAGCGGGTCGGCAAGGTCCTCGGCCGGGGCAAGCCGTCACAGTCGTAGACCTACGGCCTCACAGGCACCATTGATCGTCCTCTTATCCCGTACTGAGCCGGACCCAGGCACACTGGACGCATGACGACTGGCGCTCCGACCCCCACCCACCCCGCACGGCCCCGGCGCTCCCGGCTGCGCACCTTCCTGCCGCTGTCCATCGCCGCCTGGCTGGTGCTGGAGATCTGGCTGCTGACCGTGGTCGCGGGCGCCTCCAGCGTGTTCACGGTGTTCCTGCTGCTGCTCGCCGGGTTGGTGCTCGGCGCGGTGGTCATCAAGCGGGCCGGCCGCCGTGCCTTCCGGAACCTCACCGAGACGCTGCAACAGCAGCAGAGCGGCGCGGCGCCCCCGGCCCCGTCGGGCAACAGCGAGGGCAACGGGCTGATGATGCTCGGCGGTCTGCTGCTCATGCTCCCCGGCCTGGTCTCGGACGCGGTGGGCCTGCTCCTGCTGGTTCCGCCGGTCCAGAAGGCCATCAGCCGGTATGCGCAGCGCACCTTCGAGCGCACCCTGCGCGAGGCCGGTTCCGGCACCCTGGGCGATGCCTTCCAGCAGGCGCGTATGCACCGCCCCGACGGCAAGGTCGTGCAGGGAGAGGTCATCCGGGACGAGCCCGGGGACGCCCCGCAGGGTCCGCGCCCGCCGATCACGGGCTGAGGCCCGCCCGGGCACACGAAAACCGCGGGCGCCGTACGTCAATCTCACGTACGGCGCCCGCGGTTGTGTGCGTGTGTTGCTTACTGCCCAAGCCCCGCAGGTATCACGCGGACTTGCGGCTGTCGCGCGGATGTACCGCGATGTTCATCGCACCGGACCGCAGAACTGCCAGACGCTCCTCAAGGACCTCTTCGAGCTCCTCGCGGGTGCGCCGCTCCATCAGCATGTCCCAATGTGTACGCGCGGGCTTGGCCTTCTTTTCCTCAGGGCCGTCGCCGTCAACGAGGAGTGCCTGGGCCCCGCAGACCTTGCACTCCCACTCCGGCGGGATCTCCGCCTCGACCGAGAAGGGCATCTCAAAGCGATGTCCCTTCTCGCATGCGTACTCCACGGCCTGGCGCGGGGCCAGGTCGATGCCGCGGTCCGTCTCGTAGCTGGTCACCACGAGGCGCGTGCCGCGAAGAGCTCGCTCACTCATGAATCGTGCCTCCCGGGCTTGTCGCCCACAGGACAGGTGTCGCTGTCGTCGTCATCCGGTCAACGTCCGGTCGGCGGTAAAGATTCCCGTTCCGTGTCCCGTTCCGGGGTCATGCGTCGCCGTCGTAGCCGCCCCTTGTTGTACCCACCAGCGCCCGGTTTGTCACATCTGCTAGCAGATGTCACCCAGCGTTTCGGCATCTTTGACGCGCAGTAACGGTACGCCTGGCAGGCCAAACGCGTACACTACCGCCCTTTCGCCTTGAGTGCTAAATCCTGTCCGGAACGGGGTTGCCCGCGTCGGCGATCGCCCGCCGCACCGGAACCCGTGCGAGCAGGGCGAATCCCAGGATGAAGAAGGCCACTAGAGAGATGATCGCGTCCCGATAACTTCCGGTCAGCTGGTAGGTGAGACCGAACAGAAGAGGGCCCAACCAGCTCATGCCCCGGTCGCTGAGTTCGTACGCCGAGAAGTACTCGGCCTCTTTTCCGGGCGGGACCAGATGCGAGAACAGGGAGCGGGACAGTGCCTGGCTGCCGCCGAGGACGAGGCCGATGCCGGCGGCGAGCACGAAGAACCAGACCGGAGCGCCCGCCGGCAGGAAGTAGCCCGCGCCCAGTGTCACCGTCCAGGCGATCAGGGAACCGAGGATCGTGCGCTTGGCGCCGTACGTGCGGGCCAGCCGCCCCAGTGCGAGGGCGCCCACCACCGCCAGCACCTGGACCATGAGCACCGCCCCGATCAGCGTCGACTGCCCGAGCCCCAGCTCCTCGGAGCCATAGACGGAGGCCTGGGAGATCACCGTCTGGATGCCGTCGTTGTAGACGAGATACGCCAGCAGGAACGCCAGCGTCAGCGGATGGCGGCGCATGTCCCGGACGGTCGCCGCCAACTGCCGGAAGCCGGGGGCGGTCGCCTCCTTCGCCGTGGACCGGCGGTCGCGCAGCCGTCGTAGCGGAATGAGGGTGAAGGCGCCCCACCACAGACCGGCCGAGGCGAGACAGATGCGGACGGCGGTCCCTTCCGAGACACCGAAGGTGTCGTGGGCGAGATAGAGCACCAGATTCAGTACGAGGACCAGCGCGCCCGCCGCATAGCCGAACGCCCAGCCCCGGGAGGAGACCGCGTCGCGTTCCTCGGGCGGGGCGATCTGCGGCAGGTAGGAGTTGTAGAGCATCATCGCCACGGACTGGGCGGCGTTGGCGACGATCAGCAGGAGGCCGCCGAGCAGGTAGCGGTCCCCGTCCAGGAAGAACATCGCCGTCGTGGCCGCGGCCCCCACGTAGGCGGCTGCCGCGAGGAGCGGCTTCTTGCGGCCGGTGCGGTCGGCGGCGGCGCCCACCAGGGGCATCACCAGCACGGCCACGATCACCGACAGGGACACCGAGTACGCGAAGAAGGACCCTGCGCGGACCGGGATCCCCAGGGGGTGCACGAATCCGTCCCCGTCCGCGGCCTCTTTCGCGACCGAGGTCAGATAGGGGCCCAGGAACACGGTGAGCACGCTCGTCGAGTAGACGGAGCACGCCCAGTCGTAGAAATACCAGCCGCGCTGCTCACGCCGCCGCTCCGTGGCCTCGTCGGCCGCTTCCGTCCGCACGGTGCCGGTGCCCACCCGTGCCCTCGCTTCCCCGAGAAGGCCAGCGCCCGCCGGGGCTCACACCCAGAGGCCCCGGTCCTCCATGACCTTGCGCAATGTGTCGATGTGATCGGTCATGATGCCATCGACTCCCAGGTCGAGGAGCCGGTGCATGGCGTCGGCCTCGTTGATCGTCCACACATGCACCTGCAGCCCGCGCGCGTGGGCGGTGCGGATGAAGCGGTGGTCCACCACCTGGATGCCGGACTGGGCCTCGGGCACCTGCGCGGCGACCGCGGAGCGGCGCAGCGCCGCCGGCACGCCCCAGGAGCGCAGCCGCAGGTTCAGGACGCCGCGGGTGCCGTACGACGTCGCCAGGCGCGGCCCGGCCAGCCGCTGGGCGCGCACCACACGCGCCTCGGAGAAGGAGCCGACGCAGATCCGGTCCCAGGTGTTCGTGCGCTCGATCAGCTCGAGGAGCGGGTGGAGCGCGGGCTCGGCCTTCATGTCGACGTTCCAGCGGACGTCGGGGAACTCCTCCAGCAGGTCCTCGAAGAGGGGCACCGGCTCCTTGCCCGCCACGCGCGCGTGCGCCACGTCCTGCCACGGCAGGTCGGCGATCCGGCCCGCACCGTCGGTCACCCGGTCCAGGGTCGCGTCATGGAAGGCGACGAGCTTTCCGTCCGACGTGGCGTGGACGTCGGTCTCGAGGTACCGGTAGCCCAGCTCCACCGCGCGCCGGAACTGCAGCGCGGTGTTCTCCAGGCCGTCCGCGTCGCCGCCGCGGTGGGCGAAGGCGATCGGGCCGGGATGGTCGAGATAGGGGTGGCGTATCCGCGTGCTCACGGACGAAGTATCGCCCCATGGGGTTGCCCTTCGGCAACGACCGTGCTGCGGCCCGGTGCCGGCGGAACGGCGAACACGCGCAGGAAGAGCTGGGCCAGCGGGCCGATCGACACCGCGTACAGCAGGGTGCCGACGCCGATCGTGCCGCCGAGGGCGAAGCCCGTCACGACCACCGCCACCTCGACGGTCGTCCGCATCAGCCGGATCGAGCGGCCGGTGCGCCGATGCAGCCCGGTCATCAGCCCGTCCCGGGGGCCCGGACCGAAGCGCGCGGCGATGTAGAGGCCGGTGGCCACTCCGTTGAGCAGGATTCCGGCGAGCAGGAGAGGAATGCGTACGGCCAGGGAGTGGGCGGCGGGCAGCAGGGCGAGGGTGCCGTCCATGGCGATGCCGACGACGAAGACGTTGGAGACGGTGCCGAGGCCGGGGCGCTGGCGCAGCGGGATCCACAGGAGCAGGACCGCCGCGCCGACCACGATCGACACCACGCCGATCGTCAGGCCCGTCAGCTCGGCCAGGCCCTGATGCAGCACGTTCCACGGCTCGAGCCCCAGCCCCGCCTCGACAAGCAGACCCGAACTCGCTCCGTAGAGGGCGAGACCGGCGTACAGCTGGATCAGTCGGCGCGTCAATTGGCCCTTCGCGGACACGACGTTCCCCCCTGGTGGTGGTTGTGGCCTGATGCATGACACCCTGTGGCTTGAGGAGAAGCGTGATCCATGGCCAATTCGGGGAAGGTGGACTGATTTCCATGGCGCAGTGGACATCGGCGGTGGGGGCGGCTCAGCTCGCCCGGCTGCTCAGCTCCCAGCAGGACCGCCCGGCGGGCCCGGGCACGCGCCGTCCGCCCGCCTACCGCGCGCTCGCCGACGGCATCCGGCTGCTCGTGCTCGAAGGCCGCGTCCCGGTGGCCGCCCGACTGCCCGCCGAACGCGAGCTGGCCCTCTCCCTGTCCGTCAGTCGTACGACCGTCGCCGCGGCCTACGAGGCGCTGCGTGCCGAGGGATTCCTGGAGTCCCGGCGTGGAGCGGGCAGTTGGACCGCCGTGCCGGCCGGCAATCCGCTGCCGGCGCGCGGTCTGGAGCCCCTGCCGCCCGAGGCGCTCGGTTCGATGATCGACCTCGGCTGCGCGGCGCTGCCCGCGCCCGAGCCATGGCTGACACGGGCGGTGCAGGGGGCGCTGGAGGAGTTGCCGCCGTACGCGCACACGCATGGCGACTATCCGGCGGGGCTGCCGGCGCTGCGCGCGATGATCGCCGAGCGGTACACCGCACGCGGGATTCCGACCATGCCCGAGCAGATCATGGTGACGACGGGTGCGATGGGCGCCATCGACGCCATCTGCCACCTCTTCGGCGGGCGGGGCGAGCGGATCGCGGTGGAGTCGCCTTCGTACGCCAACATCCTGCAGCTGATGCGGGCGGCGGGTGCTCGGCTCGTGCCCGTCGCCATGGCCGAGGGTCTTGCCGGGTGGGACATGGACCGGTGGCGGCAGGTGCTGCGGGAGGCGGCGCCGCGGATCGCCTATGTCGTCGCCGACTTCCACAATCCGACCGGTGCGCTGGCGGATGAGAACCAGCGGCGGCAGTTAGTCGATGCGGCGCGGTCGGCGGGGACCGTGCTGATCGCCGACGAGACGATGAGCGAGCTGTGGCTCGACGACGAGGTCGAGATGCCGCGGCTCGTGTGTGCCTTCGACCCCGCCGGCTCGACCGTCATCACCGTGGGGTCCGCGAGCAAGGCCTTCTGGGCCGGGATGCGGATCGGGTGGGTGCGGGCGGCTCCCGATGTGATCCGCAGCCTGGTCGCCGCGCGTGCGTACGCGGATCTGGGGACGCCTGTGGTGGAGCAGTTGGCCGTGAACTGGCTGTTCAGCACCGGGGGTTGGGAGAAGGCGGTGGAGGTACGGCGTGGTCAGGCGCGGGACAACCGTCAGGCGCTGGTGGCCGCGGTGCGCAGGCAGCTGCCGGAGTGGGAGTTCGAGGTGCCGCGAGGTGGGCTGACGCTGTGGGTGCGGACCGGGGGGCTGTCCGGGTCGCGGCTCGCGGAGGCGGGGGAGCGGGTGGGGGTACGGGTGCCGTCCGGGCCTCGCTTCGGGGTGGACGGGGCCTTCGAGGGGTATGTGCGGTTGCCGTTCACCGTGGGGGGCGCGGTGGCGGAGGAGGCCGCGGCGCGGCTGGCTGCCGCGGCTCGGTTGGTGGAGAGCGGTGGGGCTGGGGGAACCGGGGGGACTGAGACGCCTCGTACGTTTGTGGCGTGACGGTGCGTGGGCGCAGTTTGGGTTGACGTCTCGGTTACGCGGGTTCCACTGCCGCTGCCTTTTCGGTGAGCTGCTTCGGTTCCGGCTCTTGCGACTCTTCCGGCAGTTGTTCCGGTTCCGCGTCTGCCGGTGTTGTCTTCGGAGGGAGGAGGTCCAGTACCGCCTGGCGGTGGGCCTCTGTCGTGGTGTCGTCGTAGGGGTCCGGGGTGGCGGGGACCTGGAGGCGGTGGACCTGGCCCGTGCCGAGGCGGGCGTAGCCGCGGCCGGGAGGGACATGGGTGACGGGGGTGGTGTGCGGGGGTGTGCCGAGGACCGTCTTCAGTTGGTCGGCCGTGGCCGGACCCAGGACGACCCGCGCGCGGGTGTGCTGTCGTACCGGATCGCTCAGAGTGTCCAGGCTGTCGAACTGGTCGGCCACGATCACGGTGACGTTCGCCGCACGGCCGTGGCGAAGCGGGACCTGGAGCAGGGACTGCGGGTCCTTGCGGCCGTCCGCGGCGGCGACGTGGGTGAAGGCGCTCGGGCGGTCCAGGAGGATCCACAGCGGGCGCTTGGTGTCGTCCGGCGACGGGTGGCCCGCCTGGCGCGCTCGATTGACCGCGATCAGGCGGCGCTCCGTCTCGGCGGCGGCCCACTCCAGGCTCGCCAGCGCCCCGGCCAGTGCGCACTCCACGGTCAGCACACCGTCCCGGCCGATGAGGCAGGCGTACTCGCCGGTGCCGCCGCCCTCGACGATCAGTACGTCGCCGTGCTGGAGGGCCTGGAGGGCGATGGAGCGCAGCAGGGTCGAGGTGCCGCTGCCCGGCTGCCCCACCGCCAGCAGGTGCGGCTCGGTCGAGCGGACGCCGGTGCGCCAGACCACCGGTGGGACATCGCGCTGTTCCTCACCGAAGGTGAGGGGAAGTGTGCGCTGGACCTGGATGGGGTCGGTGAAGCCGAGGACGGTCTCGCCGGGGGACGTGACGAAACGCTGGGCGGCGATGTCGGTCGGCAGCGGGGCGAGGACCGTGACGGTGAGCAGGTTGCCCTCCTCGTCCCAGGTGAAGTGGTACTCGCGGCCGCGGCCCGACTTGGCGGTGATCAGATACTCGATCCGGGCCCGGGCCTCGGCCTCGCCGTCCGTGAAGTACGCCGGGTAGCGGATCACCAGGTGGTTGACGCGGCCGGTGTCGTCGAAGCCGTAGGTCGGAAAGGCCTTCTCCCACGCGCCGCCGTGCGCATACAGGGGCGCGGGGTCCTCGGCGGTCGAGAAGTACGGGACCAGGGCCTCGTACAGCGCCTGGAGGCGTTTGGCCTGCGACTCGTCGGGGCCGTCCGGGGCCGGCCGGGTGCGGTCCCGGCCCTGCCAGGCTGCCGCCGCCATGACGGTGATGACGGCCAGCAGTGGGCCGTACGGAAGCAGCGCCACGACCAGGATCACCGAGGCCACCAGGAACAGCAGCGGTCCGCGCCGGTCCTTGGCGGTGTCGGCCCACTTGCGCCGTCCGGCCGCTGCCAGCCGGCGCAGACCGCGGGTGATCGTGATCAGCGGGTGGAGGACATCGGTGGCGCTGTCGGCCGCCGTCCGGGCCAGCTCCCGGCTCCGGGCGAGCTGTGCGCTGCCGTTGCTCAGAATGCGGGGGAGGGGGCGGCGGGCCACTGCTGTCTCCTGGAGATGCGTGCGTACGGGCGGGAGGGCGGCGTCAGAACTTGATTCCGCCGAGGAGGCTCGCCAGGCTCTCGCCGCCGGCCTTGATGCTCGGGGCGATCGCCGTACTCGCCAGGTAGAAGCCGAAGAGTGCGGCCACCAGGGCGTGGGAGGCCTTGAGTCCGTCCTTCTTGAAGAAGAGGAAGACGATGATGCCGAGCAGGACCACGCCTGAGATGGACAGAATCATGTGAGTTCTCCTGGTTCGCGGGGACAGTCACCATGAGTACTTCCAGGCTCACAGGATGTATCCATACTATTAAAGGTGCAACTGGGTGAATTCCGGCTGATTTCCCCCACCCGGCGCAGCGTTCATCGGCGGTTCGGGCAGGTCGGGTCGCGCGGTGCGGTCCTGCGATGATCATTGCCCCGCGCGCACCCGGTCATGTGCCCGGGAAGCCAGTACGCTGGCGATTCACCCGTACTAGTGAGAGGCGGTCCGGCCGATGACTGAAGCCCCCGACCCCGAGGTCGTGGAGCTGGCGACAAAGATCTTCGATCTGGCCCGGCAGGGGCGGACCGAGGCGCTCGTGGCCTATGTCGACGCGGGTGTACCGGCCAACCTCACCAACGACCGCGGCGACTCCCTGGTGATGCTCGCCGCCTACCACGGGCACGCGGACGCGGTACGGGCGCTGCTGGCCCGGGGCGCCGAGGCCGACCGGATCAACGACCGGGGGCAGACACCCCTCGCCGGAGCCGTCTTCAAGGGCGAGGAAGCGGTGATCCGAGCCCTCCTGGAGGGCGGCGCCGACCCGGCCGCCGGTACTCCGTCGGCCATCGACACGGCCCGGATGTTCGGCAAGGCCGAACTGCTGGAATTGTTCGGCGCACACTGATCCGACCGTCCTGACCAGGTAAAACAGAAATCTGAAGCAGGCAGGAAACGAACAACGGGGGAGGCGGTACGGGGCCGCCCGAAATTTCGGTCGCGGCAGGCAGAACTGCCGAGTCATCATGACGTCGTGATTCACGGACGCGATGGCCGGGCAGATGTTGCCGCACCGCGCGGGCCGTGAGCGGTCCGCACGGGCCCACCAACGAGAGGCAGAGGAAGATGGCTTACAGCAAGCAGGAAACGGCGGGCGCCCCGACGTGTTGTCACGCGGCCAGGTAGAGCAAGATCCCGGTTGCGTCGACGCTTGATGTGAGGCTGTTTCCCATGTTCGATCCGGTCATAGCGCCCAGCGGTACGCTGCTCGGCCTGCTCCAGCGGGGCCGCGGCGACGGCACGCTGCACGCGCTCACCGCCCCGCGCGCCGAAGCGCTCGCGGCACTGAATCACTGCGTGCTGCACGACCCCCGCCACGACTGGCAGGTGGAGAACCGCTCGCTGTACTACGCCCGTCTCTACCTCGACCTGAACGGCGAGCTGGACGAGATCGAGGCCCACCTCTTCGACGTCGAGGACACCCTCGACACCGAGGAGTCACGCACCGGGCTGGCCCTGGCCGTCCTCGGTCACCTCGCCTCGTACGGCCGGCGGGACGCCCTGGAGCTGCTGCGCAGGTATGCCGCCACGGGCTCCAACTGGGCCTGGGCGCTGGACGAGCTCGCCCTGCGGGACGACGACGCCGGACTGCGTGCCCTCGCGGCCCCCGTCCTGGCGCGTTTCCCCGCCGATGCCGAGGGCGAGGCCGAGCTGGCCGCCACCGTGCGGGACGCCTTCGAGCCACGGCCATGGCGCCTGTGGGCCGAGGATCCGCGCGAATCGATCTCCACGCGCGTGCGTGCCGCCCAGGAGACCGGCTGTTTCGACCGCTGGCAGCGTCAGATGAGCCCGACCGGACCGCGTCCCGGGTGGAGCGTGCAGGCCGTCTTCGAGTGGGCCCAGGAGGGCGTGGAGCGCGGAGTGGCGCTGCATGTTCCGGCCGCCCGCTGTCTCACCGCCGTGGCCGGCCCCGAGGACCGGCCGGATATCGTCGCCGCCGCCAAGGACGGCACCGAGGGCGCCCGCTGCACCGCGCTGCGCTATCTCGCCGACAGCAACGATCCGGATGCCCTCGACCTGATCGAGCGTGCCGTGGCCACCGGCTCGACGGCCGTCGTGGAGGCCGCCGTCGGCACATTCGAACGTATGCGCAGTATTGCCGCCGTCGACCGGGCCCGAGGCTGGGCCCGGCGGCCCGACGTCCTGGGTGCCGCCGCCGGGCGGGTACTCGCGTGCCGTGGGGGCGCCGGGGACCGGGACCTGGTTCTGGGGGCGCTGCGGGAGGCCGTGCGGGGTGAAGGGCCCGACGCGCCGACTCTGTGGACCCTGGTGGACGGCGCCGGGCGGCTTGAAATCGTCTGTGCCGCGCCCGTATTGCGGCATATCTACCGTGAGACGGCGTCATCCCATCTACGCGGCAGGGCCGCCCGGGCCCTCGCCGCCACCGATCCCTCCTTCCCCGCCGGGTTCGCCGTCGAATGCCTCTGGGACTGCGAGGAATCCACCCGCGAGATCGCCGCCCGGCACGCCGAGACCGGCGACGCCCGGGTCGTGGACCAACTGCGCAGGCTCGCCGCGGACCCGGCCGAGGAGGCCGAGGTCCAGACAGCCGTACGCAGCCGGATCGGCCCCGACGCGCCCGCTGTGTGAACACGGGATGACTCGCGTGTCTGGGTCGTGTGGACGGGATCTGGCCTGCTTGGGTGGACAGCGGAACGCTCACGAGTCGTTCGCCGCCGGGAAAGATCCACGTTGACGCGGCCACGTCCAGTACGGCGACAACACGGGTATGCGTGTCGTCATCGTGACCGAATCCTTTCCCCCCGACGTGAACGGCGTGGCCCACTGCGCGCTCCAGACCGCCCGACACCTCGTCGATCGCGGTCACGCTCCACTCGTCGTCGCTCCCGCTCCCGCTCCCGGGAACAAGGTGGCCGGCCTCGCGCCGTGCCCCGTTGTCCATGTCCCCTCCCTACCGCTCCCCGGCTATCCCCAGGTGCGCGTCGCTCTCCCCAGCCGACGCCTCGCCGCCGCGCTCATCGAGCACCGCGCGGACATCGTCCACCTGGCCAGCCCCTTCATCCTCGGCGTCCGCGGCATGGCCGCCGCCGCCCGGCTCGGCATCCCCGCCGTGGCCATCTACCAGACCGACCTGGCCGGCTACGCCCGCACCTACGTCGGCGCCGGCGAGGCCGCGGCCTGGCGTCGTATCCGCTCCGTCCACTCCGCCGCCGACCTCACCCTCGCGCCGTCCAGCGTGTCCCTGCGCGACCTGGAGGCGCACAGCGTGCCCCGGGTGAAGCTGTGGCCGCGCGGCGTGGACACTGTCCGCTTCCGCCCCGACCTCCGGGACGAGGCGCTGCGCCGGGAACTCGCACCGAACGGCGAGCTGATCGTCGGCTACGTCGGGCGGCTCGCCCCCGAGAAGCACATCGAGCTGCTCGCCGGTGCCTGCGAGCTGCCCGGAGTCCGCGTCGTGATCGTGGGCGACGGCCCCAGCCAGCCGAACCTGGCCGAGGCGCTGCCGGGAGCTGTCTTCCTGGGCCGCCGCACCGGCGACGACCTGGCCCGGATCTTCGCCTCCTTCGACGTGTTCGCGCACACCGGCCCCTTCGAGACGTTCTGCCAGACCGTCCAGGAGGCCATGGCGAGCGGTGTGCCCGTCATCGCGCCCGCCGCGGGCGGTCCGCTGGACCTGGTCGCCCACGAGCGCACCGGGCTGCTGGTGCCGCCGCGTGACGCGGCCGCCGTACGGGAGGCGGTGCAGAAGCTGGCTGCCGACCCCGCGCTGCGCAGCGCGTACGGCACCGCAGCGCGCGACATGGTCGAGGGCCGCACCTGGGCGGCTGTCGGAGACCAGCTCATCGGGCACTATGCCCAGGTGCTCAAGACACGGAACAAGACGGTGGTGGCGGCATGAACGAGTCACTGCGCATCGTCCGGCTGGCGAACTTCGTCGCGCCCGCCTCAGGCGGCCTGCGCACCGCCCTGCGCGAGCTCGGCAAGGGGTTCAAGGCGGCCGGGCACGAGCCGGTGCTGATCGTGCCGGGTGAGCGGTACTCCGACCGGGAGACCGAGCAGGGCAGGGTGATCACCCTGCCCGGGCCGCTGCTGCCCGGCACCGGCGGCTACCGCGTGCTCATCGACAAGCGACGTGTGGCCAAGCTCCTGGAGGAGCTGGGTCCCGACCGCCTGGAGGTCTCCGACCGTACGACCCTGCGCTGGACCGGCAAGTGGGCGCGTCGCGCCCGGGTCCCCGCCGTGATGGTCTCCCACGAGACCGCCGACGGCGTACTGCGCACCTGGGGCCTGTCGGAGAACCTGTCCCGGCGGACCGCCGACGCCCTCAACGTCCGTACGGCGCACACCTACTCGCGGGTCGTGTGCACCACCGAGTTCGCCGAGCGGGAGTTCGTGCGGATCGGGGCGCGCAATGTCGTACGGGCCCCGCTGGGCGTCGATGTGATGGAACGGCACCCCGCACTGCGGGATGCGGGTCTGCGCGAGGAGTACGCGCGTGTGGACGAGATTCTGCTCGTGATGTGCTCCCGGCTGTCGGTGGAGAAGCGGCCCAGCACCGCGATCGACGCCGTCGACGAGCTGGTCCGGCGCGGGCGCCGGGTGCGGCTGGTGGTGGCCGGTGACGGTCCCCTGCGGGAGCGTCTCGAGCAGCGGGCGCGGGAGCGTTCGCTTCCGGTCACCTTCCTGGGGCACCTCAACGACAAGGGCGCGCTGGGCGCGCTCCAGGCGTCCGCCGATGTGTGCCTGGCGCCCGGGCCCGCCGAGACGTTCGGGCTGGCCGCGCTGGAGGCGATGGCCTGCGGCACGCCCGTGGTGGCGAGCGCCTCGTCGGCGCTGCCGGAGGTGATCGGCTCCGCCGGGGCCACCGCCGCGGACCGCGGAGCGGCCTTCGCGGACGCCGTGGACATGCTGCTGGAGCGGTCCGAGGTGGACCGCCGGGAGGCCGCACGCGCGCGTGCCGAGTGTTTCGGATGGGGCGCGGCGGTCGAATCGTTCCTCGCCGCGCACGACGCGGTGGTGACAGGACAGGTGCACCGGGTCGTGCCGGAGCGTGTGACATGAGACCGCTGCGTTTCGTCTCCCTTGGGGATTCGCTCACCGAAGGGGTGGGCGATCCCGTCGGGAAGGTCTGGCGCGGCTGGGCCGCGCTGCTCGCCGACGGGCTCAGCGTGGAGCCCGCGCAGTTCACCAACCTCGCCGTGAGCGGGGCGCAGACGCGTGATGTGCTGGAGCGTCAGCTGCCCGCCGCGCTGGACCTGCGGCCCGACGTGGCGTCCGTCGTCATCGGCGTCAACGACACGCTGCGGTACACCTTCGACATACACGCCGTGGCCGAACGGCTCGACAAGGTGTACGCGGCCTTCGCCGCCCAGGGCACGATCGTCCTCACCGCCTGTCTGCCCGACCCCGGTTCGATGCTGAGGCTGCCCGGATCACTGGCCCGCCCGCTGGCTCGGCGGCAGCGCGCGGTCAACACGGTGGTCCACGCCCTGTCCGAGCGGTACGGCGCGGTGCATCTGCATGCCGCCGAGGAGGAGTGGGCCCAGGACCGGGCGATCTGGAGCGCGGACCGGCTGCACCCCAGCGAGCGGGGGCATCGGGAGCTGGCGTTGCGGTTCCACGGGCTGCTGGCCGAGCGGGGTGTCGCGAAGGGGTTCGCGCCCTCGCCCGCGCCGGAGTTCGCGCCGCCGACCAAGTCGGCGAGCCTGCTGTGGCTGGCCACGGCGGGTACGGCTTGGGTGATCCGGCGGTGCACCGATCTGTTGCCCAACTTGTTGACGCTGGCCGCCGATGAGATGCGGCACCGGGCGCGCGGGACGAGTGCGAAGCTCGATCTGCGGGCGGCGCATGCGGTGTCTGCTGCGTTGGCGGCGTTGTCGATGGAGTTGGAGCAGCGGCCTGAGCCGGATGCGGCTTAGCCGGGGCGGGTGGGCGCCGTTTGAGTCTGCGGGTTTGTTGTGGCTGGTCGCGCAGTTCCCCGCGCCCCTGACGGGGCGCGGTTCGCCCCCGGCGTTTGTAAGGCCCCGACCGCAGGGGGTCAGTGGCGGCGTACGGGTATGAAGCGGACCGGGGTTCCGGGGGCTGCCTGGGCTGCGGGTGGGAGGTCGGAGGGGCGGACTACCGCTATCACTGGGTAGCCCCCGGTGGTCGGGTGGTCGGCCAGGAAGATCACTGGGCGGCCGTCGGGGGGTACCTGGACCGCGCCCAGCACCATTCCCTCGCTGGGGAGTTCGCCAGGCAGGGCTCGTTCCAGGGCGGGGCCTTCGGTGCGTAGGCCGATGCGGTTGCTGGAGGTGGAGACGCGGTACGGCCTTGAGGTGAAGGTGTGGATCGCGTCCTGGGTGAACCAGTCGTCGCGCGGGCCGAGGGTTACGTGCAGGATCAGTTCGGCCGGAGGCGCCGGGTGGGGAGTTGCGTCCACGCGCGCGTGCGGCGTGAGGGGTTGTCCCAGGGGCAGCACCGTGCCGTCCGTGAGGGGTGGTGGGCCGAGGCCGGAGAGCAGGTCCGTGGAGCGGCTGCCGAGCACGGGGTCGACGGCGATGCCGCCGGCGACGGCGAGGTAGCTGCGTACGCCGGAGACGGCGGAGCCGATGTCCAGCACCGAGCCTGCCGGAATGCGTACCGGTGTGCCCCAGGCGACGGGGCGGCCGTCCACGGTGACGGGGCAGGGGGCGCCCCCGACCGCCGCGGTGACCGTCGAACGAGGGCGTACGGCGCAGCCGTTGAGGGTGGTTTCCAGTACGGCGGCCTCGGGGGGATTGCCGACGAGGCGGTTGACGAGGGCCGCAGCGGGCCCGTCCAGGGCGCCGGAGCGGGGCACGCCGAGGTGGGCGTGCCCGGGACGTCCGCGGTCCTGCACGGTGGTCAGGGCACCGGCCCGTACGACGACCAGCGCACGGTCCGTCATGAGGGCCCCACCGGAACGAAGCGAACGGGCGTGCCCGGTGACAGCAGCGCGGCCGGCACGCGCGCGTGGTCCCACAGCACGGCGTCCGTGGTGCCGATCAGCTGCCAGCCACCGGGCGACGAGCGCGGGTAGACGCCGGTGTAGGGGCCCGCGAGACCGACCGCGCCGGCGGGGACGGCAGTGCGCGGCGTGGCCCGGCGTGGGACGTCGTAGCGTTCCGGCAGACCGGACAGGTAGCCGAAGCCGGGCGCGAAACCGCAGAAGGCGACGCGGAATTCGGTCTCCGCGTGGATACGGGCCACCTCCCGCTCGGGCACACCCCAGTGCGCCGCCACGTCGGCCAGGTCCGGGCCGTCGTAGCGCACCGGGAGCTCGATCACGTCACGCGCGCGTGGGGGAGCGGGAAGTGCTTCGGTGGCGGTCAGTTCGGCGGCCAGCCGGGTCGGGTCGGCGAGGCCGTCGAGCAGGACCGTACGGGCAGCGGGAACGATCTCGCCCACGGAGAGGGAGCCCTCCGCGCGGCGCCGCAGCAGCTCCGCGTGCAGGGCCTGTGCCTCGTCCCCGGAAGCGACCTCGACGAGCAGGGCGCCGTCACCGACGGGCAGCACCCTCATATGAAGGCCTCCACCCGGACACCCGACTCCTGGAGTTTCTCCCGGACCCGGCGGGCCAGCTCCACCGCGCCGGGGGTGTCGCCGTGCAGGCACAAGGACTGGGCCCGTACGTCGATCTGCGCCCCGGAGTGGGACGTGACGACGCCGAAGCGGGCCAGCCCCACCGAGCGTTCCACGACGGTGTCCGGGTCGGTGACCACGGCGCCGTCCTGCCCGCGTGGGACGAGCGTGCCCTCGTCGGTGTACGCCCGGTCCGCGAACGCCTCCGTGACGGCCGGGAGTCCGGCCTTCCCGGCCAGCTCCAGCAGCCGGGAGCCGGGCAGCCCGAGCACGTGCAGCGAGGCGTCCGCGAGGAGCACGCCGTCGACGACCGCGCCGGCCTGCTCCTCGTCGTGCACGACGCGGTTGTAGAGCGCGCCGTGCGGCTTGACGTACGACACGCGCGTGCCCGCCGCGCGCGCGAACACCTCGAGGGCGCCGATCTGGTACGCCACTTCGGCCGCCAGCTCCGCGGGCGGCACGTCCATCGCGCGCCGCCCGAACCCCGCCAGATCCCGGTAGGCGACCTGTGCCCCGATCCGTACCCCGCGCTCGGCCGCCAGCTCGCACACGCGCCGCATGGTGACCGCGTCCCCGGCGTGGAAGCCGCAGGCAACGTTGGCGCTGGTGACGACGGACAGCAACTGCTCGTCGTCGGTGAGCCGCCAACGGCCGAAGCCCTCGCCGAGGTCGGCGTTCAGATCGATCGCGGTCATCGGTCTCCTCTGGTTCTCGTGCTGCCGTTCATCCCACTGCTGTTCATCCCACGCGGAACTGCTCGTCGCGGGCGTCGGTGACGAACATCTGGCCCGGTGCGTGGGTGATGGCAAACGGCGGTCGTGAGGCCATCACCGCGGCCTGCGGAGTCACTCCGCAGGCCCAGAACACCGGGATGTCGTCCGGGGCGATGTCCACCGGGTCTCCGAAGTCGGGACGGGCGAGGTCGCCGATGCCGAGCCCCGACGGATCGCCGCAGTGCACGGGGCTGCCGTGCACCGCCGGGAGCAGACTGCTCTCCCGGATCGCCGCCGCCAGGTGTGCCGGTGGCACCGGGCGCATGGACACCACCAGGGGGCCGTGCAGCCGCCCCGCCGGACGGCACTGACGGCCGGTCACGTACATCGGGACGTTGCGGCCCTGTTCGAGGTGGCGGATCGGGACCCCCGCCTCGGCCAGCGCCCACTCGAAGGTGAAGCTGCACCCGATCAGCACCGACACCAGATCGTCCCGCCAGTGTCCGCGCACATCGGTCGGCTCGTCCACCAACTCGCCGTTCTCCCACACCCGGTAGCGCGGCAGATCGGTGCGCAGGTCGGCGCCGTCCGCGAGGACGGTCGTGAAGGAACCGGCATCCGTGATGTCGAGCACCGGACACGGCTTCGGGTTGCGCTGGCAGAACACCACCAGGTCGTACGCCCACTCCGCGGGCACCGCGATCAGATTGGCCTGCGTGTGGCCCGCGGCGACCCCGGCGGTGGGGCCCGTCAGACCCGCGCGGAAACGGGTGCGGGCGTTGTTCGGGCTCCACGCGTGCGCGTGCCCGTCGACGAGGGCCAAAGGGCGGTCTTCCGTGCGGTTCACACCAGCTCCTTCCCGCGCGTCTCGGGCAGTCCGAACAGCGCCAGCGCTGCGACCCCGTATCCGATCGCCCCGAAGACCAGCGCTCCGCCCACGCCCCAGCTGTCGGCCAGGAAGCCGACCGTGGTGGGGAAGATGGCGCCCACAGCGCGACCGGCGTTGTAGGTGAAGCCCTGTCCCGCGCCGCGCACCGCGGTCGGGTACAGCTCGCTCAGGAAGGAACCGAAGCCGCTGAAGATCGCCGACATACAGAACCCGAGCGGGAAACCGAGTACCAGGAGCAGGGTGTTGGCGCCGCTCGGGATGTTCCCGTACGCCACGATGCAGACCGCGGACAGCAGCGCGAAGAGCCAGATGTTGCGCCGGCGGCCGAGCCGGTCGGTGAGGTAACCGCCGGTCAGATAGCCGAGGAAGGCGCCGGAGATCAGGAACGTCAGATAGCCGCCGGTGTTGACGACCGACAGGCCGCGATCGGTCTTCAGGTACGTCGGCACCCAGGTGGCCAGCGTGTAGTAGCCGCCCTGGACGCCGGTGGACAGCAGCATCGCGAAGATCGTGGTGCGGAGCAGGTCGGGCTTGAAGATCGCCTTGAAGGAGCCCTTGCCCGCGCTCTTCTGCCGTACCGCCATCGCTTCGGGCGCGTCCTGCACCCTGCGCCGCATCCAGACGACGAGCAGTGCGGGCAGCGCTCCGGTCCAGAACATCACGCGCCAGGCCAGATCGTCGTCCACGACGGAGAACACCAGCGTGTACATGATCGCGGCCAGCGCCCAGCCGACCGCCCAGGAGCTCTGGATCGCGCCGAGCGTGCGGCCCCGGTGCTTGGCGCTCGCGTACTCGGCGACCAGGATCGCGCCGACCGCCCACTCACCGCCGAAGCCGAGGCCCTGGAGGGCGCGGAAGACCAGCAGGGACTCGAAGTTGGGGGCGAAACCGCAGGCGACGGTGAAGACCGCGTAGGTGATCACCGTGATCATCAGTGCCCTGACCCGGCCGAACCGGTCGGCCATCACGCCCGCGAGGGCGCCGCCGATGCCGGACGCCAGCAGCGTCACGGTGGTGAACAGGCCGGTCTGGCCGCTGTTCAGGCCGAAGTACGCGGCCAGCGCGACCATGCTCAGCGGCAGTGTGAAGTAGTCGTAGGAGTCGAGGGCGTAGCCGCCGAACGCGCCGGCGAAAGCGCGGCGGCCGCGCGGACCCAGGGCGCGCAGCCAGCCCAACGCGCCGTCGTCGGCGGTGTTTTCAGCTGTGGCCGGGTGGGCGTCGCTGGTCAGGGCCTGCGGTGGAGGGGTCGTGCTCATGGGCACCTCGCAGAGGGAGGACGGAGAGTGCGTGAGGACTGAGCCGGGCCGTGCGGAAGCCATCGGCGCTGTCGTGAGCGGGACGGTGACGCCGTTCGTAGCAAGGTAGAGGATCGTTCAACGATCCCTCAATACCTATGTTGTTTCGTTCTTGTGTCTGCGGTTGAATTCCAGGCATGGCAGAGCAACTGTCGGGACTGGCCGACGACCGCGCCCTCCTCGGGCGCACCAGCACCGCGGAACGGGTCTCGGACATCCTCAGGAGCCGGATCGCCGAGGGCTATTTCCCGCCCGGGACGCGGCTGTCGGAGGACAGCATCGGCGGCGCGCTCGGCGTCTCCCGCAACACGCTGCGCGAGGCGTTCCGGCTGCTCACCCATGAACGGCTGCTCGTCCACGAGCTGAACCGGGGCGTCTTCGTCCGGGTGCTGACCGTCGAGGACGTCGAGGACATCTACCGCACCCGCGGCCTGGTCGAGTGCGCCGTCGTCCGAGGACTCGGCGAACCGCCGTACGTGCTGGACGGGCTCGCGGAGGCCGTCGCCGAAGGGCAGCGGGCGGCGCGCGAAGGTGACTGGAAAGGGCTGGGTACGGCCAACATCCACTTCCACCGGGAGCTGGTCGCGCTCGCCGGCAGCGAGCGCACCGACGAACTGATGCGGAGCGTCTTCGCCGAGCTGCGGCTGGCGTTCCATGTCGTGGACGATCCGAGGCGGCTGCATGAGCCGTACCTCGCGCGCAATCTGCAGATCCTCCAGGCGCTGCAGGCGGGCGAGCCGGTCGAGGCCGAGAAGCTGCTCGCGGTCTATCTCGACGACTCGCTGGAGCGGGTGGTCGAGGTGTATCTGCGGCGGGTGGGCGAGGACGGATAGCAGGCCCGGGGGTCTGACAACTAGCAGGTCCGGGGGGTGTGACAACCGTGACGCCGGAGCCCATCTGAGTCGTTTGGGGCGTTGTCAGACCGAGGACTTAGTCTGTGCACCGTGACTTCGCCTGCATCGACGGACCGTGTTCCGCCCCAGTTCACCGCGGGGCCGCGCCCAGCTCTGGGCCCGGCCGCCGACGAGGGACTGGCGCGGCGGCTGCGCGCGCTCGCCTGCACCGCGCCGCTGCACGACCTGGATGCCCGCAAGGCCAATCTCGCGGGCGAGTACTCGGTGTACGGCATGGCCGAGGTCGCCCTCTCCGCCATCGACCTCGTCACGCTGAACATGGACTTCGACACCGGCGCCGACCACGACCAGATCGTTGCCCGGCTCATCCCGCGTATCGCCGCGCAGGCCCCGCAGCGGCCCGTCGTCGAACATGAGCGGGTGGCCCGGTGGGTGCTGGAGAACCTGATCAATGTCGGCAGCGTCGATCGCGGCTTTCGCGCGGTTTACGGGACCTTCGCGCCGGACGGTACGTATGTCCGGCGGGACTACGACTTCAAGCTGATCGAGGAGGTGCCGGGGCCCGGCGGCAGCGTCTATCTCCGTACGACGGACGAAGCCGTCAATGTGCTGGTCGGCGCCCTCGACACCGACGTCACCAGCGCCCAGATCGCCGCCGAGGTCAAGTTGGAGGTGCTGATCAACCGGGGCCGGCTCGCGGATGCACAGCTCGCCGCCGAGCAGGCCCGGTATCGGACCGTGCAGTACTCCGAGACGCTGCGGCGGGCGCTGGATGCCACCCGGCGCAATGTGCGCGCCGTCGACTGGCTCAGTGCCGTGC
This sequence comes from Streptomyces sp. NBC_00457, assembly GCF_036014015.1. Classification (NCBI taxonomy): domain Bacteria; kingdom Bacillati; phylum Actinomycetota; class Actinomycetes; order Kitasatosporales; family Streptomycetaceae; genus Streptomyces; species Streptomyces sp. NBC_00457. The sequence continues at coordinate 8,887,845 of NZ_CP107905.1, forward strand.
CCGACATGATCGCCGAGGCGCTCGAGCATGTCGCCGACCGCTATCGGCACGAGAACGCGATCCTCACGAACATCCGCAAGGCGCGGGACGGGTCGGAGGACCCCGAACACAAGCGGCGTGCGGCCGAGTTGGTCGACATCGTGAAGGACTGCATTCGACGGCATACGCAGTTGCAGTCGCGACTGCTTGAGGCCGGGCCGCTGTTCCGGGCCGAGCAGGACCGGCAGGCGTTCGCCACGCCGATGGCGTCGTCGGGGATCGATCTGTATGGGCATCTTGTCGCGCCGGTGCTGCCGCTGGAGCTGGAGCGGGCGGTTCGGGTCACGGATGCGTTCTTCGCTCGCGGGACCGGGTTGCGTACTCCGGTGTCCGTTCGGGTGGGGGACCTTGTGGACATACTGCTGACTCCGCCGGTGGAGCGGGAGCATCTCGGCGCGGAGATGCCTGAGCCGGATCTCATTGCCACGCCGGATGACAGTCGGTTCAGTGAGGAGCAGCTGGCTGCGGCGATGGAGCTGCTTGATCTGCCTGCGGATGCGCCCCGGCGGTTGTCGGGGTTGCTGGTCGACGCGCGTCGGCTGGATCCTGAGTTGCCTTATCTGGTGGCCCTGTTGGCTGTTCATGCGGCTAGTCCGCCTGTTGGTACGGCGTATCGGCAGGGGGAGGAGAAGCTGCTGTTCGCCGTGGACGACGGGACCGAGCTGGAGGATCCCGAGTTCGGGGGTGCTGACCTCATCGTGGGGACGGCTTTGTTGGATGCGGTGGGGATGGCGGCGGATCGGAGTGAGGCTGCGTGATGTCTGCCGGGTGCGGGTTGTCTGTGGCTGGTCGCGCAGTTCCCCGCGCCCCTAAAAGCCTTGTTCTGCCCCCTGTTTGTCAGATGCCCGAGGAGTTTCGATCGTGACCGAGCACGTCGACTGGAGTGAGGTGGAGGTTGCCGCCTCCGCGCCGGTGGCGCCCGCCGTCACGCCTGCCGATGCCGCCGACGCTGCTCGGCTCGTTGCCTTTGGGTTGCAGCCGAAACTGCAGCCTGCGCGGGATCAGGAGTATGCCGAGTTGCTGCGGCGGTATCGGGAGGATCCGTCGTTCGCTCGGCTTGCTGATGCCGTTGCCGCCGGGCTCGGCCTCGTCGTGCTGGAGGTGTCCCCGCGCGCGGGGATGGCCGTTACCGCTGCCGAGGACTCGGTGTTCGCCGTGCGGATGGGGGATTACGCCCGCCGGACTTCCGCCGACTCCGGGGACCGGTTCCTGCATGGGCTCGCTCATCTTGCCGTTGCCGCCATGGCGTTCCCGCGCCCCGAGGACCTTGCTGATGACGGGTACATCGGGCGGATCACGGTCAACGGGGTCGATGCCTTTGTGCGGCAGGCCTGTCGGCGGCTGGAGGAGCGGGCCGAGGTGCGGGGGGAGAACACCGATCCGGCCACGGACGCGCCCGGCCTTGAGGCCGCCTGGCGGATCTGGGTGAGACGGAGTGCGACCGGTGCCACCAAGGACGCGCGAAGACTGGCTGGTTCGACGACCGGCATCATCGGCAAGGCCGTCGCCTTCCTGACCGACTCCGGGTTTCTGCAGCGCACGGGCGACGACAACGGCGGGACGTATCGGACGACGGCCCGGTATCAGCTCCAGGTGCGTGACATGGCGGGCAGTGCGGCCATGGCCGAGCTGCTGGAACTGGGCGTCGTGCCGGTCACCGACGGGACGCCGACGCTGCTGCCCGCCGAGGAGTCCGACGACCCGGAGCTGGTGGCCGACGCCGGGCTGCCGTTCCACTCCTGACCGCATCGACTGCCTTCACGACTACGAGAGTCCGCCATGTACGAGCTGTCCCGGGTCCGCCTCTACTCCATCGGTCCGGCCGGTGCGCGCTACGCCGACACCGTGCTTGACCTGCGGGGAGTCGGCGAGCCCGTGCCCGACCCCGCGCCCACGCAGGCGGAGTTCTTCGAGGAGGAGCCCGTCGGCCCGCCGCGCCGGCCCGCGCCGGCCGGTGTGCTCTTCCTGGAGAACGGCGGCGGCAAGTCCGTCCTGCTCAAACTGATCTTCTCGGTGATGCTGCCGGGACACCGGAACACGCTGGGCGGCGCCAGCTCCGGTGTGCTGCGCAAGTTCCTGCTCGCGGACGACTGCGGGCATGTGGCGCTGGAGTGGCAGCACGTGCTGACGGGCGAGTGCGTCGTCGTCGGCAAGGTGAGCGAGTGGCGCGGGCGGCAGGTCTCGAACGATCCGCGGAAGTTCGCCGAGGCCTGGTACTCGTTCCGGCCGGGGCCCGGGCTGAGCCTGGACAATCTGCCGGTCGCCGAGTCCACCGCCGTACGGCCGTCCGTCGAGGGCGCGTCCGGTGCGCAGGGGCGGCGGCGCACCATGAAGGGCTTCCGGGACGCCCTCACCGAGGCCGGGAAGGCGTACCCGCATCTGGAGGTGCACTGGGAGGAGATCCACGACCGGTGGATCGAGCATCTCGGCGACCTCGGTCTCGACCCCGAACTCTTCCGCTACCAGCGGGAGATGAACTCCGACGAGGGCGAGGCGGCCGGTCTCTTCGCGGTCAAGAAGGACTCCGACTTCACGGATCTCCTGCTGCGGGCGGTGACCGATACGCGGGACACCGACGGTCTCGCCGACCTGGTCGGCGGCTTCGGCAACAAGCTGGGGCGGCGGGCCGAACTGATCGCCGAACGCGACTTCACCGCCGGGTCGGTCGATCTGCTGGGGCGGATCGTCGAGGCCGCCGAGGCGCGGGCACGCGCGCGTGACATCCATGCCGGTGCCGAGCGGCGGACCCGGACGCTGGCCCGGCGGCTGTCCGCGCGTGGTGCGCAGGAGCGGGTGCGCGCCGCCGACCTCGCCCAGCGGGTCACCGGCGCCGCGCAGGCCGTCACGCACGCCGAGGGCGCGCGGGAGCGCAGTGCGCTGATCGCCGCCGAACTCGCTTACCGGCATGCGTCGTTGGCGCTCGCCGGCGCCGAGAAGTCGGCCGCCGCGCAGAAGCGGGAACTCGCCGACGCGCGCACCCTGCACTCGGCCTGGCAGGCCGCCGAGGCGGTGCTGCGGCACCGCGCCGCCGCCGACCGGGTCGCCCGAGTCGCGGCCGCCATCCAGGAGGCCGAGCGTGACGCCGCCCCGGCGCTCGCCTCGCGCGCCAAGGCCGCCGTCGATCTCGTACGGGCCCTGCACGCGGCCGCGGACGGCGCCGAAGCCCTGGCCAACGAAGGGGAGGAGCGGTCCGCGGCGCTCCAGGAGGTCAGCGAATCCGCCCACCGGGACTCCACCTCCGCCGCCACGGAGGCCCAGCGCGCCCGCAGCGAGGCGGGGCATCTGCGGCAGCGGCTGTCCGAGGTCGAGCAGGAGACCGCGGAGGCGGTGCGGGCGGGCTGGCTCGACGACAGCGCGCCCGACGCCGATCCCGCGCGGGCCGCGCTCGCCGCCAGCGACGCCGAGAAGACGGCGGTCGCCGCCTGGGACACCGCGCGCGAGGCATCCCACCGGGCCACCGAGCACGCCCGGGAAGCGGCTTCGGCGGAGTCCCGCGCGGAACTCACGGCGGCCCGCGCGGCAGACGCGGCAACGGCTGCGGAACGCTCGTACGAGGCAGAACGCCGCCTCGCCGAGGGTCTCGCGGCGGAGGAGCGGCTGGCGGAGCTGCTGAGCCTGACCGGTGCCTCCGGGGCGGTGGGTACGGTGCCGGGGCCCCGGACGGGGGCGGATGGTGCGGCTGGACGCGAGCGCTCCGACGCGGCTGGACGTGGCGGGTCCGCGCGGGCCGGGAGTGGCGTGTCCGGTGGAGGCGACGGTGGGGAGGCGGGCGACGGCAGGGATTCGTGGGCTGCGAGTGGTACGGCTGGCCGGGGTCGTGGAGGCGGGGCGGACGGTGGCGGGTCCGCTCGTGCCGGGAGTGGCGTGTCCGGTGGACGCGTTGGTGGCGAGGCGGGCGACGGCGGGGCTTCCTGGGACGCGGGTGGTGTGGCTGGCCGGGGTCGTGGAGGCGGGGCGGATGGCGGCGGGGACGCGCGCGCCGGAAGCGACCCGTCCGTTGAAGGCGGAGATGGTGCGTCCGCCGGAGGCACGAGGCCTGCGAACGGTGATGACGTCGAGCCGCGTTCCCGGGTCGGCCTGACGACCCCGCGCCCTCTCACCCAAGGCCTCCTCAGCCCCGAGGAGCTCGACCGCTGCGCCGACGACCTCCGTCAGCTCCTCGACGTCGCCGTCTCCTCCGCCGAGCGACAGCTGTTCGAGCTGCGGACCGCTGCCGCCGACGACGCCCGGATCCTGGGCGCGCTCGGTGACGGCGGGCTGCTGCCGCCCGGGCCCGACGTGCTGGCCACCGTGGAGTTCCTCGGCGAGCACGGCATCCCGGCGCTGCCCGGATGGCGGTATCTCGCGCAGGCCGTGGACCCCGCCGATCACGCGCGCGTGCTGGCCGCCCGGCCGGAGCTGGTCGACGGCGTGATCATCACCGACCCGGCCACGCACGCGCGTGCCCGCGAGGCGCTGAGCGAGGCGGCGCTGCTGCCGCGGTCCGCCGTCGCGGTCGGTACGGCCGCCGCCCTGCTCGCCCCGACTCCGGCACCCGACGCGAGCGGCGGCGACGTCTTCCTCGTACCGCCGAACCCCGCCATGCACGACGAGCAGGCCGCCGACGAGGAACGGCAGGCGCTGCGGGCGCGGGCGACCGAGCGGGACGAGGAGATCCGGACGCTCGCGGCACGGCTCGGAAAGGACCGGGAACTGACCGCGCGCCTGGCGTCCTGGCGTACCGGCTGCCCGGCCGGACGGCTGGTCGAGCTGGCGGAGGCGGCCCGGGAGACACGCGCGTTCGCCGAGGAGGCCGAGGCCGAGCTGGCCGAGGCGCGCACCGTCCGGGCGGAGGCCGACGAAGCCGCCGCCGAGGCCGCACAGGTACGGGACGAGCGGCAGGAGGCCGCCCAACGAGCCCGCCGCTCCGCCGACGCCCTGGCCGGGCTCGCCTTCCGGCTGCGTGAACGGTCCGGCTGGCAGGTGAAACTGCGCGAACTCGCCGACGAAGCGACCGAGTCGGAGGCCCGTGCCCAGGCCTGTCTGGAGCGCGCCCGGGCCGCCGACGAGGACCGGCGTGCCGCCCAGCGCGCCGCCGACGACGCCCGCCGCACCGCCCGTGCGCTGCGCGCCGAGCGCGCCGAGATCGCGGGCGCCCCCGACGACGTACCGGAAGCCGACCCGGATGCTCCGACGTCGTCCCTTCCCGCCCTCCGCGAGGCCTATCGCGCCGCATCGCAGCTGTACGAGAAGGTCGGCGTCGACGCCGATCTGCGGGCCGAGCAGGCCCGCGCGGAGAGCGACGAGAGTGCGGCGCGGGCCGAACTCGACCGGCTCAGCAACAAGGTCCGCACGCGCGCGGAGCAGCTGCTTCAGTCCCCGGACGGGTCCGACGGGCCCTCCCGGCAGGCCGCCGTAGCCCGGGCCGAGGAGCTGGTGCAGCTTCTGGAGACCCGGATGTCCAGCGCGAGCGAACAGCTGGGGCGGCTGCGCGGCGAGGCCGAGCGGCACGCGCCCGACGACGGCGAGGCACACACCGAGCTGCCCGAGGAGCTGGTGCCCCGCGACGCCGAGCACGCGCAGGCCCTGCTGCGGACCGCCACCGCCGAACTCGCCTCCCGCACCGAGGCGTTGAGCCAGGCCCGGGAGGCGCACGCCGAACTCCTCGACGCCCACCGGGCCGCCGAGGACGCGGCCGGCGGCTTCGACGAGATCGCCGCGATGCTGCGTGACCTGCTGCGCGAGCACACCTCGGACGAGGAGCAGGACGAGCAGGAGCCGTATCCCGGCAGCCTGGACGAGGCGCGCCAGTCCGGCGCCGAGGCACGGCGCTCCCTGCGGGGCTGCGCCGCCGACCTGTCCGCCGCCGAGTCCGCCGTACGAGAGGCGAGCGATGTGCTCGTCCGGCATGCCAACTCCACGCGGTACGAGCACGTACGGACGCCTGCGCGGCAGCAGATCCGGGAACTGCCCGCCGCCGCGCTGCCCGAGCACGCGCAGAAGTGGGCGGACGCGTTCGCGCCCCGACTGCGGGTGCTGACCGATGAGTTGGCGCAGCTGGAGCGGAACCGGGACTCGATCGTGGACCGGCTCCGCGGGCTCGTCGAGTCGGCGCTGGCGACTCTGCGGTCCGCCCAGCGGCTGTCGCGGTTGCCCGAAGGGCTGGGGGAGTGGTCCGGGCAGGAGTTCCTGCGCATCCGCTTCGAAGAGCCCGACCAGGCCACGCTCACCGAGCGGCTCGGCGAGGTCATCGACGAGGCGACGCGGGCCGCGGTGAAGAAGAACTCCGATCTGCGGCGGGACGGGATGTCCTTGCTGCTGCGGGGAGTCGCGGCGGCGCTGCAGCCGAAGGGTGTGGCCGTCGAGATCCTCAAGCCGGACGCGGTGCTGCGTGCGGAGCGGGTGCCGGTGGGGCAGATGGGCGATGTGTTCTCGGGTGGTCAGCTGCTCACCGCGGCCATCGCCTTGTACTGCACGATGGCCGCGCTCAGAAGCAACGACCGGGGGCGCGACAAGCACCGGCACGCGGGCACGCTGTTCCTCGACAACCCCATCGGGCGGGCCAACGCGACATATCTGCTGGAGCTTCAGCGAGCCGTGTCGGATGCGCTCGGTGTCCAACTCCTCTACACGACGGGCCTGTTCGACACGACCGCACTGGCCGAGTTCCCGCTGGTCATCCGGCTGCGCAATGACGCGGATCTACGGGCCGGGCTCAAGTACATCAGCGTGGAGGAGCACCTCCGGCCGGGACTGCCGCAGGCTCCCGCCGGGGAAGGCGGACACAGCGAGATCACGGCGACGCGGATGTTCAAACGTCCGGCGCCCAGCGCAACCTAGGGGCGCGGGGCTGTGTCAATATGCGGCTCCGCCGCGTGGGCGCGACCAGCCACGACCGGCCCGCAGTCGCCCCGCAGCCTGTGCCACGGAATCCCTAGGCGTCGGCTTTCAAGAGATCCGCGCACTTTTCGCCGATCATCATCGTCGTGATGCACGGATTCACCGTCACCAGATCCGGCATCACCGACCCGTCCGCCACCCGCAGCCCCTCGACCCCCTTCACCCGCAACCGCGCGTCCAGCGGAGCGGAATCGTCCGGGCCCATCTTCACCGTGCAGGACGGGTGGTAGACGGTGTTGTGGGTCTTGCGGATGTAGTCCAGCAACTCGTCATCCGTCCGGACGTCCGGGCCGGGGGCGAGTTCCGCGCCCGCCCAGCCGCTGAGCGCAGGTTGCGACGCGATCGTCCGGGCCAGGCGCAGGCCGTACGTCATCACGCGCACATCGTGCTCATGGGTGAAGTACCGCGGATCCACCTTCGGCTTGTCCCGGTAGTCACGGGTCCGCAGCCGCACCGTGCCCCGTGACTTCGCGCGGGTCACGTTCGGGGTGAGGCAGAAGGCGTTCTCCGACGTGGGGTAGCCCCAGCGTGCGGTGTTCATGTCGAAGGGGACGGACCCGTAGTGGAACATCAGGTCCGGCCGGTCCAGGCCCGGTTCGGTGTCGTAGAAGATGCCCGCCTCCCACCACTGGCTGGACGTGGTGGTCATGGGCTGCTTGGCGTCCCACATGATGACGCCCTCGGGGTGGTCCTGGAGGTTCTCGCCGACGCCCGCCGAGTCGACCACCACCTCGACGCCGACCTCGCGCAGATGCGCGGCCGGTCCGATGCCCGACAGCATCAGCAGCTTCGGTGAGTCGATGGCGCCGCACGAGACGATGACCTCGCGCCGGGCCCGTACCGTCCGGGTGTGGATCAGGTCCGGGTCGAGGTACTCGGTGCCGACGCAGCGCCGGCCCTCCAGCACCAGTTTCTTGGCCCGCACCCCCGTCCGTACCTCCAGGTTGGGCCGCTTGCCCAGGACCGGGTGGAGGTAGGCGACCGACGACGACTGACGGATGTTGTTCTCGTCGGAGTTGATCTGGAACCAGTTGGCGCCCCGGATCACCGTCTTGCCGGTGTTGAAACCCGTGGGGGGAATCCCTGCCTGCGCACATGCCTCCAACAGGGCCGTGCCGCACGGGTCCTCACTCTTCACTGAGCGGAGTTTCACCGGGCCCGTGCGGCCGTGGTGCTCCCCGGGTGCGTCGTTGTTCTCCAACCGTCGGTAGAGCGGGAAGAGGTCCGCGGCGCTCCAGCCCGTACAGCCTGCGGCGGCCCAGTCGTCGAGGTCCTCGGCCGGGGCCCAGAAGGCGATACAGGAATTGTGCGAGGAGCAGCCGCCGAGCACCTTCGCTCTGGCGTGCCGCATGAAGCTGTTGCCGCTGGTCTGGGGTTCGACCGGGTAGTCCCAGTCGTAGCCGGATTCCAGCAGGCCCATCCAGCGTTCCAGCTTCAGGACGTCGTCGTCGCCGACGTCGCTGGGCCCCGCCTCCAGGACGCACACGGTGACGGACGGGTCCTCCGACAGCCGGGCCGCCACCACGTTGCCCGCGGTGCCGCCGCCGACCACGACGTAGTCGAACTCATCGATGCTCATGGGGAGTTGACCTCCTTGGTACGGAGACATCCTTGGTGCGCTCGGGGCGCCCGGTGCGGAATGTCAGTCGGCCGCCGGGGCGGCGAGGGGTCCGGTCGCCGGTGCGGAGTCCAGCCGGTGTTCGGCAAGCACTCCGGTCTTGCGCCGCTGGATGAACCAGTAGTAGGCGAAGCCGCCGCCCATGATCACGCCGACGAAGAGCACGGCGCCCCACTGGAGGTACCAGTGGAAGGGGGCGGTGGCGTTGTAGACGGAGGCCCGCGGCCAGATCAGGTTGATCGTCATGCCCGCGCCCCACAGCACGGCGAGGATGTTGACCAGCAGCCCCCAGCGGCCCAGCGAGAACTTGCCGTCGCCTGCGGGCTGCCACTTGCCGCGCAGCCGCGCCACCAGCATCGGAGCGGTGACACCCAGGTAGGCGAGGTAGATCATGATGATCCCGATGCTGGTGACGACCGTGAAGATCTGCGGCTGGCGGATGTTCACGACCAGGATCGCCAGCGCCAGGATGCCGATGATCACGGCCGGGAGCACCGGTGTCTTGAAGCGCGGGCTGACCTTCGCCAGCATCGAGGACGCGGGCAGGTTGTTGTCCCGGGCCATCGCGAACGCCAGCCGGATCGCCGCCGTGTGCACGGCCAGCGCGCACACGGTCACCGCGATCAGCACGCACCACAGCATCGCCTTGCCGGCCGTCGAGCCGAGCACGTCGAGGACGATGTATTGCAGACCGTCGGTCGACAGCTGCTCGCCCTTCAGGCTGGACACGCTCATCAGCGCCAGCAGCAGGATCAGACCGCCCAGGACGAACGAGGCGACGATCGCCCGGATGATCGCGCGCGGCGCGTTCCGGGACGGGTCCAGGGACTCCTCGCCGAGCGAGGCGGCCGTGTCGAAGCCGTACATGACGTACGCCGACGCCAGCGACGCCACCAGGAACGCGCCGAGGTAGCCGGCGCCGTACCCCGCGCCCGTCCCGTTGGTCTCCATGACCACCTGCGGGCCACGGGTGATGTGCACGGCGAACAGGACGATGAGTACGACGGTGGCGACCAGCTCGATGAAGACGCCCGCCGTGTTGATGTTGGCCATCAGCTTGACGCCGAAGGCGTTCACCAGCGTGGTGAACAGGATCAACACCGCGGCCAGGATGACCGCGTTGGTCGCCACGTCGTACTTGCCCGTGCCGTCACCGACGATCTGGAACACGTCGGAGATCTGCGGCAGCGTCAGCTGATAGGCGAGCGCCACGGCCGCGATGGACACGATCGAGGCGATCAGCATCATCCAGCCGGCCAGCCAGCCCAGATGCGGATTGCCTATCTTCTTCGACCAGTTGTAGACGGAGCCCGCGACGGGATAGCGGGCGGCCAGCTCGGCGAAGCAGAGGGCGACCATGAACTGGCCGACGAAGACCATCGGCCACGACCACCAGTAGGCGGGGCCGCCACTGCCGTATCCGAAGTAGAACAGCTGGAACGTGCCGGTCAGGATGGAGATGTAGCTGATGCCGGCGGCGAACGTGTGGAAGTTGCCGAGGGTGCGCTTGAGCTCGGGTTTGTAGCCGAACTCGGCCAGTTCGGCGTCGTCCTGCCGGTCGGCCGGCTGTCGAGTTGGGGTCATGAGCGGACTCCTGGTGGGGCAGGGGAACGGGGAGAGCGGCTCCTGCGGGCGCCTGGATCAAGGACGGTCGATGAGCCTGCTGCTACCCGGACGTCAGGCGAACCACCCCTGCGGCGTGGGATTCGTGTTCCGCCAGATGTGCTTGGGCTCGCGGTACTCGGCCAGTCCCGCCGGCCCGAGTTCGCGTCCGAAGCCGGACTGCTTGAATCCGCCCCACTCCGCCTGCGGCACATAGGGGTGGTAGTCGTTGATCCAGACGGTGCCGATCCGCAGTCGCCCGGCGACCCGCGCGGCCCTGGCCTCGTCACTCGTCCAGACGGCACCCGCCAGGCCGTAGATCGTGTCGTTGGCGAGCCGTACCGCCTCGTCCTCACTGCCGAACCGCTCGACGGTGAGAACCGGTCCGAAGGACTCGTCCTGTACGACGGACATCCCGCCGGTGCACTCGTCCAGCACGGTGGGCAGGTAGTAGAAGCCGTCGGCGAAGTCCGCTCCGTCGGGGCGCGCACCGCCACAGCGCAGGACCGCACCCTCCTCCAGACCTTTGGCCACATAGGCCTCGACCTTCGCGCGGTGCGCCTCCGAGATCAGCGGCCCGGTCTGCGCCCGCTCGTCGAACGGTCCCCCGAGCCGGATCTCCGACGCCCGCCGTACGACCTCGTCGACGAACCGGTCGTGCAGCGAGTCCTCGACCAGCAGCCGGGCGCCCGCCGAGCAGACCTGCCCGGAGTGCAGGAACACCGCGGTCAGCGCCATGTCGACGGCCGTGTCGAAGTCGGCGTCCGCGAAGACGATGTTGGGGTTCTTGCCGCCCAGTTCGAGGGCGACCTTCTTCACCGTCCCGGCCGCGGCGGCCATCAGCCGGCGGCCGGTCTGGAGTCCGCCGGTGAAGGAGACGAGGTCCACGTCCGGGTGGTCGCCGAGCGGGGCGCCGGCCTCGGGACCGGCGCCCAGGACCAGGTTGGCGACGCCCGCGGGCACGCCCGCCTCCTCCAGCAGCCGCATCAGGTGTATGGCGGTGTGCGGGGTCAGCTCGCTGGGCTTGAGGATGAAGGTGTTGCCTGCCGCCAGGGCAGGGGCGACCTTCCAGGCCGTCTGGAGGAGCGGGTAGTTCCAGGGTGTGATCAGCGCGCAGACGCCGACCGGCTCGTACACGACCCGGCTGTCCACGCCCTCCGTGCCTGTGTCGACGACCCGCCCCGTCTCGCTCGCTGCCGTCCGGCCGAAGTAGCGGAAGCAGTTCGCGATGTCGTCGATGTCGTACTCGCTCTCGACCAGCCGCTTGCCGGTGTCGAGCGACTCGGCGCGGGCGAGCGCGTCCTTGTCCCGCAGCAGCAGGTCGGCGACGCGCAGCAGCAGGTCACCGCGCTGGTCGGGGGCGGTGTGCGGCCAGGGTCCCTCGTCGAAGGCGCGGCGTGCGGCGGCGATCGCCTCGACGGTGTCCTTGCCACCGGCCTCGTCCACCACCCCCACCAGCGAGCCGTCCGCCGGACAGCGGATCTCACGCGTGCGCTCGTCGACCGCGCTCCGCCACTCGCCGTCGATGAACAGATCCGGCATGGCCGCCTCCCAGCTGCTGAGGGACCCACTCGTGGAAGATCCCGATGTGGTGCTCGTTCGGAACCAGCACACCACCCTTCCGGTAGGCCCGCGACGCCATCGCGGGCCGGCTTCGCTCGCAGGCTCCAAGAAACCTGCGCGTTCGCGAGGTGGAACAGCTCCACCGACGGCGCCGTCATCGCCACCGGCACATCGGCGCACTGCCTGCCGGGCGACGCCCTCGTCGGGATGCACACCCGCGCACCGAACTCACCCGCGGCACAGCTGGCTCGTCGTCATCGGCGGCGGTTTCATCGGCGCACTGCGCCGCAGGGCCCGCGCGGTGTTGCTCGGGGTCGCCCGTGAGGGCGGCTTCCTGGTGCTGGACGTGCGGGGCGGCCGTACGACCGCGGCGCTCTTCGTGGACCGGCCACGCCCCGTCGTGCGAGAACCCGGGAACTCGTAGGCGGGGAGGCCCGACCGCAGCCCGGCCCACCCCGAACCCTCACCGGGCGCCGCCCGCGCAGGTCACGAGTGGGACAGCTGACCCGTGCCGCCCCGGTTCCGTATGCGCTTCTCGGCGCGCTCGGTGGCCCGCTCCTGTCGCCGGGCCCTGCGCCGCTCGCGCCGTAGGGCCCGCGCGGTGCTGCTCGGGGTCGACACGACGCCGTGGCGCTGGTTCCACACCTGGCGGGTCACCCACACGTCCAGGGCGGCCCAGGTGGCGACCACCGTGCTGGCCACGCTGCTGAGGACTATGGGGAACGCCAGCCACGAGCCGGCCAGGGTGCACAGGAAGGCCACCATCGCCTGGATCAGTGTCACGGCGATGACGAGCACCGCCCGCACCGCCGCCGTACGCACCGGATCCGGCAGCCGACGTCGCTGCGCGGGCTCCTCCACCCACAACGGCCGGTAGTAGGGCTGGGCGTCTCGCTCGTCCGTCGTCTCCCTGTCGGTTGCCGGAATGTCGCGATCCCGTGCCTCAGGGATCCGCTCCGCCGTCGCCGTCGCCACGCCGTCACCGGGCGCCTCGCGCCGCTCAACCGTGCCCATCACCGTGTCACTCCCCACCGCCGACAGGACCACTCGCCCGTGTCCGAAGACACGGCTCTCCAGTGGCTGCCCGGCTTGCGCTGTTTTACGCCGCCCAGGTGCGGGACGCGGCTCCTGTGGCCGATTCCGCCCCCAACTCCCGTTAGAAGGACGAACGGCACGCTCCGAAGATTCCCAACGACCGTAAAATTTCGGCCAACCGGCCCCGGAAACGACCGGATTGTTCACCGCGGTGACCACGGGGTCGGGGGAGGCAATCTCCCGCAATGACCGGACAACTCCCCACGACCCGCCACCGTTGCGGACGTTCGACTTCCGGACGGGTCTTCGGGTTACCTATGCGTCAGTAGTAGGCTCGCGCCGTTTGTTGACGTACATGTGTACCCCCGTCCGGTGGGGGTCGAGCTGGGGGAGGCCATGCGCTTTCGCGGGAAGTCGATCCGCCGGAAGATCGTGGCGCTGCTTCTCGTGCCGCTGGTGTCCCTGACGGCGATCTGGGGCTTCGCCACGGTACTCACGGGACGTGAGGCGGGCCAGCTGTTCAACGTGTCGGAGGTCGTCGAGAACATCGGCTACCCGGCCGAGGACGCCGTCCGGGTGCTCCAGCAGGAACGCCGCCAGACCCTCGTCTATCTCGCCGACCCGCGCGCCTCCGACGGGCTCGCCGCGCTGCGCCGCAGCCGGACCGCCACCGACGAGGCCGTCGTCAAGATCCGCAGGAACGCCCAGGACGCCGACGTACGCGACGCGCTGGGGCAGAGCACGGGCGAGCGGCTGACCGCCCTCCTGGACGCCCTCGACGGCATCGGGTCCCTGCGCCGCAGCGTCGAGGAGGGCACCGTCAACCGCGCCCAGGCCCTCGACCTCTACAACCGCCTCGTCGACCCGTGCTACGTGCTGCTCACCAACCTCCACGTCGTGGACGACACCGAGCTGGACAAGCAGTACCGCGCCCTGGTCAACCTGGCCCGGGCCCGCGAACTGCTCTCCCGCGAGGACGCTCTCCTCGGCTCCGCGCTGATCGTCGGCAGGATCACCCGCGGCGAGGCCCGCGACATCTCCGACCTGGTGGCCCAGCGCACGCTGATGTACGACGTCAACCTGCCGCTGCTGCCCTCCTCGGAACGTGACCGCTACGAGCGGTTCTGGAAGAACGCCGCCAGCGCCCCGCTGCGCGTGGCCGAGGAGTCCGCCGGCGCCGCCTCCGGCACCGGCACGCCCAGCGACGTCACCGCACAGAACTGGGACACCGCCGCCGGTGACGTGCTCGACGAACTCGCCGACTTCAACGACCAGGCGAACGACCGCTATCAGGACCGGGTGCGCCCGGTCGCGATCGGCGTCATCGCCCAGGCCGCCTTCGCCGGCGTCCTCGGCCTGATCGCTCTGCTGCTCTCGCTCTTCCTGTCCGTGCGCATCGGCCGCGCCCTCATCCGCGACCTGCGGCAACTGCGCCTGGAGGCGCACGAGGCGTCCGGCGTCCGGCTGCCCAGCGTGATGCGCCGCCTCTCCGCCGGTGAACAGGTCGACGTGGAGACCGAGGTCCCGCGCCTGGAGTACGACAAGAACGAGATCGGCGAGGTCGGCCAGGCCCTCAACACCCTGCAGCGCGCCGCCGTCGAGGCCGCCGTCAAGCAGGCCGAACTGCGCGCCGGGGTCTCCGAGGTCTTCGTGAACCTCGCCCGGCGCAGCCAGGTCCTGCTGCACAAGCAGCTCACCCTGCTCGACACCATGGAGCGCCGGACCGAGGACACCGAGGAACTCGCCGACCTCTTCCGGCTCGACCACCTCACCACCCGCATGCGCCGGCACGCCGAGGGCCTGGTGATCCTCTCCGGCGCCGCCCCCTCCAGGCAGTGGCGCAAGCCCGTCCAGCTGATGGACGTCGTACGCGCCGCCGTCGCCGAGGTGGAGGACTACGAGCGCATCGAGGTCCGCCGACTGCCGCGGGTCGCCGTCACCGGCCCCGCCGTCGCGGACCTCACCCATCTCGTCGCCGAACTCCTGGAGAACGCCACGGTGTTCTCCCCGCCGCACACCGCCGTCCAGGTCCTCGGCGAACGCGTCGCCAACGGCTTCACCCTCGAGATCCACGACCGCGGCCTCGGCATGGCGGCCGACGCGCTCCTGGACGCCAACCTCAGGCTGGCCGAGACACCCGAGTTCGAGCTGTCCGACACCGACCGGCTCGGCCTGTTCGTGGTCAGCCGGCTCGCCCAGCGGCAGAACGTACGCGTCTCCCTCCAGCCCTCCCCGTACGGCGGCACCACCGCGGTCGTCTTCATCCCGGACGCGCTGCTGACGGACGACGTCCCGGACACCAACGGCGTCGGCTTCCGCCTCGACCGCGAGCGCCCCTCGAAGGAGGCCGAGTTGGAGGAGAGCCGCCGCGCCGCGCTCTCCCAGGTGCCCGTGCAACTCCCCGGTCTGCCGCCCGCCCTCCTGGACGGGCCGGTCGAACTGGAGGCCCCCGTCGACCTGGACGCCCTGAACGACTTCCCGGGCGGCCTCGGCGACGAGGGCAGCGAACGCGGTGGGCTCTTCCGGCCCCGCGGCCCCGCCCCGGCGGGTCTGTCCGGCGAACAGCACCATCCGGCCGACCCCGGCACGGACGACCGTCCGGGCGCCCCGGTCCCGCTGCCCCGCCGCGGCGCCCCCAAGCTCGTCAGCTCGCACGGACGTCCGGTCACCGAGCAGCGGCCCCGGCGCGAGAACGGTGACTCCGCGGACACGGCTCCTGCCCTCCCGAAGCGCACTCGACGCGCCGCCATCGCGTCGGCGGCACAGGACGCCAGACACGAGACTGAGCGGGAGACAGGCCCCCGGACCGGCCCCCGGACCAGCCCCGAGACCGGCCCGGAGACCCGGCACGAGGGCCGGCTGGAAACCGGCCCGGAGACCGGGCACGAGCGCAGACCGGAAGCCGGACCAAGGGCCGGCCGCGACCCCGGTCAGGACGGACACGCGGCACCGACCACCGGCTCGGGCACGGCGCCCCTGCCCCGCCGCGTCCGCCAGGCCAACCTCGCCCCGCAGCTCAAGCAGGCTCAGGAGCAGCGCACCGAGCAGCGGGCGGAGCCCGCTGAACGGGACGCCGACGAGGTACGCAGCCGTATGGCCTCGCTCCAGCGCGGCTGGCAGCGTGGCCGTCATGAGAACGCCGCGGGTGACAATGGCTCCAGCGGCACAGCACCACAAGGAACGACTAAGGGGGACGGTCGATGACCGCACCGAAGGCGACCGACCATGGCGACACCGGCAGGACAGGCGAGCTGAACTGGCTCCTGGACGACCTGGTCGACCGCGTCGCGAGCATCCGCAAGGCCGTCGTGCTCTCCGGCGACGGGCTTGCGACGGGGGCATCGAAGGACCTGACCCGGGAGGACAGTGAACATCTGGCCGCCGTCGCCTCCGGCTTCCACAGCCTGGCCAAGGGCGTGGGCCGGCACTTCGAGGCGGGCAGCGTCCGGCAGACGGTCGTCGAGCTGGACGACGCCTTCCTGTTCGTGACGGCCGCGGGTGACGGCAGCTGCCTCGCCGTCCTCTCGGCCGCCGACTCCGACGTCGGCCAGGTCGCCTACGAGATGACGCTCCTCGTGAAGCGGGTCGGCGTACATCTGGGGGCCGCTCCGCGCACCGATCTGCCTGCGGGCGGGTAGTGGGATGACATGAGCGGAGACGGTCAGGGAAGAAGCCACTGGTTCGACGACGAGGCCGGACCGGTGGTCCGTCCGTACGCCATGACGCGCGGCCGCACCAGCCATGCGGGCCAGCACCGCCTGGACCTGATCGCGCTGGTCGTCGCGGAATCCCACGCGGACGACTCGGAAGCCGAAAACCAGACGCTGTCCCCGGAACACGTGGACATCGTCGGCCTGTGCCGGGACACGCCGCAGTCGGTCGCCGAGCTCGCGTCCGAACTCGACCTGCCCATCGGTGTCGTACGCGTCCTCGTCGGCGACCTCGTCGACGAGGAACTCGTCCACGTCAACCGCCCGGTTCCGCCCGCGGAGCTGCCGGACGAGAGCATCCTGCGTGATGTGATCAACGGGCTCCGGGCTCTGTGACCACCGGTCCGATCGACCGGCCCGCCCATCCGGGCGGCTCCTCCGCGAGCGCCGCGAGGCGCTCGCGGACCTCGGGCGGGAACGGTATGGCGCGGCCCGCCCCCTGATCGACGTGCAGCATCAGCAGCTCGATCGTGGCGACCGGGTCGGGCTCCGCGCGCGGCCCCTCGACGACATACATCTCATGCGTCAACCGCGCCTTCTTCCCGGCCGCTCCCAGCACGCGCGTGCGGACCGCGAGTTCGGCGCCCTCCGGCACCTCCCGCAGGTAGCGGACGTGTGACTCGGCCGTGTAGAGCGAGCAGCCGGTGTGCTCGCGGTACGCGGTGTCCAGCCCCGTACGCTCCATCAACGCGTCCGTGGCGAAGCCGAAGACGAGGACGTAGTACGCCTCGCTCATGTGCCCGTTGTAGTCGATCCACTCGGGGCGCACGGTCTCCTGAAACAGCGGCAGGCTCACTCGGCACCGGTCCCGGGCAGACGGCCGGTGGCGCGCAGGACGTCGATGACGCCCCGGTCCCGTTCGGCGACGAGATCGGCGATCGTACGACCGTCTGCGGCATCGTCGCAGCCGGCCACCACCGCGTCGTAGAGGGCCGTGTCCAGCTCGGGTGCCTCCAGGCGGGTCCACGGGGACTTCAGGGACGGCCCGAAGTGGTCGAGCATGTGGGCCATGCCGCCCTCGCCGCCCGCGAGTGCGAAGGTGAGCATGGGGCCCATCACCGCCCAGCGCAGGCCCGGCCCCTCGGTGATCGACAGGTCTATCTCGCGCACCGTCGCCTCGCCGTTGGCCACCATGTGCAGGGCTTCGCGCCACAGCGCTTCCTGGAGGCGGTTGGCGATGAAGCCGGGGACCTCGCGGTCCATGGTGATGACGGACTTGCCCGCCACCTCGTAGAAGCGCGCGGCCCATCGGACCGCTTCGGCGTGTGTGTGGTCGCCGCCGACGACCTCGACGAGCGGAATCAGATACGGCGGATTGAATGGATGCCCGACCACCAGCCGGCCGGGTGTGACGGCCCCGGTCTGCATGTCCGTCATCGGGTAGCCGGAGGTCGAGGAGGCGACGACGACGCCGGGCGGCGTGGCCGCGTCCAGCTTGGCCAGCAGCTCACGCTTGAGTCCGAGCTTCTCGGGTGCGCTCTCCTGCACGAACTGCGCCTCGGCGACCGCCTCTTCGAGACTGTCGGTCACGGTGAGCCGGTCGGCACTCGCGCCCGGGGCAAGCCCCAGCTGCTCCAGCGCGGGCCACGCCGCCTCGACCAGCCGGCGCAGCCGGGCCTCTGCGTCGGGGGCCGGGTCCCAGGCCGTGACTGCGTAGCCACGGGCGAGGAAGTGGGCGACCCAGCCGCCGCCGATGACTCCGGCGCCGACGCAGGCGACGCGGCGTACGTCCTCGGGCGCGGTGGCGGGGGTGAACGTCTCCGTCTCGGTCAACTTGGGCTCCTTCTGGGCTCCTTGATGGGGCCGTAGCTGCTTGGTGGGTATCAGCTGCCGTGCCGTGGTGCGGGTATCGGCTGCCGTTCGTGGTGCGGGTTTCAGCCGCGCGGCTTGAGGCCGAGCTTGAGGCGTGCCTCGTCGGGCGTGGCGACGCGGGCGCCCATCGCCTCGACGATCGTCACGGCACGCTCCACGAGCTGGGCGTTGGTCGCCTTGACGCCCTTGCCGAGATAGAGGTTGTCCTCCAGCCCGACGCGCACGTGCCCGCCGAGCAGGACCGACTGCGCCACCCACGGCATCTGCATCCGGCCCAGCGCGAAGCTGGCCCACTGCGCGCCCTCCGGCAGCATGTTCACCATCGACTGCAGCACACCCGGGTCCGCGGGCGCGCCCCACGGGATGCCCATGCACAGCTGGAACACGGTCGGGTCGTCGAGCAGTCCCTCGGAGTGCAACTGCTTGGCGAACCACAGGTGTCCGGTGTCGAAGATCTCCAACTCCGGTCGCACTCCCAGCTCCTGGATGCGCCGGGCGCCGGTACGCAGCATGTCGGGGGTCGAGACGTAGAGGTTGGAGCCGTCGCCGAAGTTGAGGGAGCCGCAGTCGAGGGTGCAGATGTCGGGCAGCAACTCCTCGACATGCGGCAGCCGTTCGAGGCCGCCCACGAGATCGGTGCCGGGCAACTGCTTCAGCGGCTCCTCCGGATCGATCACCAGGTCGCCGCCCATACCGGCGGTGAGGTTGATGACGACGTCCGTGCCGGTCTCCTTGATGCGCTCGACGACCTCGCGATACAGCCGCGGGGCGCGGGAGGGTGCGCCGGTCTCCGGGTCACGGACATGGATGTGCACGGCGGCGGCACCGGCCTCGGCGGCCTGCACGGCGGACGTGGCGATCTGTTCCGGTGTGACGGGGACGTGCGGGCTCTTGCGCACGGTGTCACCGGCGCCGGTGAGGGCGCAGGTGATGATGACGTCCTGGTTCATGGTTGCGCTGTTTCCTCTCTCGACGAGCAAGGGTTGTTGTTCATATTGTGAGCGGCTAACGCGTATTACGAACATGCGATGCCATGCGGTGGTGCGTCAAGAGCGCCTGCCCTCAGCCGCCGTCAGCCCCTCGGCTCCTCAGCTGCCCTCCGCCCTACGCCCGCACAGCCGCCGCGATCTCTTCCGCCGCCGCCCGCGCCAGCGCCCCGAGATCCGCGAATCGCGCCTCGGTCACCCGGTCCTGCGGCCCCCAGATGCTGACCACGGCGAACGGCCGACCGCGGCTGCCCAGCACCGGCGCCGACACCCCGTACAGATTCCGTTCCATCTCGCCCGCGCAGACGCTGTATCCGCGCTCCCGCGTCCGAGCGCACTCCTCCCACAGCCGTCCCCGCTCGGTGACGGTCGTGTCGGTGAACGCGGTCAGCGGCTCGGTGAGCAGCGACTCGGCCTCCTCCTTCGGCAGCCAGGCCAGCAGCGCCTTGCCCGTGGACGTGGCATGCAGCGGCACCTGCCGCCCCAGCCACTTGGCGCTGAGGACCACCGGTGGTGTCACTTCGTCGATGTATGTCAGCCCGAGCTGCTGCACCACGGCGAGGTTGGCCGTCTCGCCGGTCTGTTCGCTGACCCGGCGCAAGGTGCCGTGCGCCCGGCGGATCAGCCCGTCGAACCCTGCCGCCGATGCCATGCGGGCGACCGTGAAACCGATGGTGTAGCGACTGCCGGCGGGGTCGCGCTCCACCAAACCGTGCTGTTCCAGCGTGGACAGCAGCCGCCATGCCGTGGCGCGGTTGAGTCCGCACCGCGTCGCCAGGTTCGAGGCTGTGTCGCCGCCCGGCGCGCTGTCGGCGGTCGCCTGGAGCAGTGCGATCGCCCGCTCCAGGGACTGGACCTTGCCCGACGATCCACTCGGCTCGGCTGCCGGGGCGGACTCGCTGTCGCCCGGGGTCCCTGGGGGGTTGGACATGCGCATCTTTAGAGGCTCCTTGACGGCTCTCGGGATGGGCCCCGTGACCTACGTGACTTCTGTTCCCATCTTCGCACTATCCGTGCGCCCATCGCATCATACGAACAGCGATCATCGCAGCCGTCACCGAGAGGCGCCGCCCGGTGTGGACAGGGCACCGGCACAACCCTCCCGATATGATCTGACCGATCGTCGACGACCCTCGGCAGCTCGTCCGCAACCGAGCTGCCGATAGGGTTCCGAGCAGCGCGATCGGGGAGACGGACGTGACGACGGGCTGGCAGTTCTGGGTCGACCGAGGCGGCACCTTCACGGACATCGTCGCGCGACGCCCCGACGGCCGGCTCCTCACCCACAAGCTCCTGTCCGACAACCCCGCCCGCTATGCCGACGCGGCAGTCGCCGGCGTACGCGAACTGCTGGGCGGCTCCCATGCCCCCGTCGAGGCCGTCCGGATGGGGACCACCGTCGCCACCAACGCCCTCCTGGAACGCAAGGGCGAGCGCACGCTCCTGGTCATCACCCGTGGCTTCCGCGACGCCCTGCGGATCGCCTACCAGAACCGCCCCCGCATCTTCGCCCGCCGCATCGAACTCCCCGAGCTGCTCTATGAGCGGGTCGTCGAGGTCGACGAGCGCATCGCCGCCGACGGCACCGTCCTGCGCGCTCCCGACCTGTACGCCCTCGCCGGGCCCCTCCAGGAGGCGTACGACGACGGTGTCCGGGCCATGGCCGTGGTCTGCATGCACAGCCACCTCCACCCCGCCCACGAACAGGCCGTCGGCGAGCTGGCCGCCCGAATCGGTTTCCCCCAGATCTCGCTGTCCAGCGAGGTCAGTCCGCTGATGAAGCTTGTCCCGCGCGGGGATACCGCCGTCGTCGACGCCTACCTGTCGCCCGTGCTGCGGCGCTACGTCCAGCATGTCGCCGACGAACTCGAAGGCGTGCGGCTGATGTTCATGCAGTCCAACGGCGGGCTCGCGGAAGCCGGGCAGTTCCGCGGCAAGGACGCCATCCTGTCCGGGCCTGCCGGCGGGATCGTAGGCATGGCCCGCATGTCGCAACTGGCCGGCTTCGACCGGGTCATCGGCTTCGACATGGGTGGCACCTCCACGGACGTCTCGCACTTCGCGGGCGAGTACGAACGCGTCTTCACCACGCAGATCGCCGGAGTCCGGCTGCGCGCTCCCATGCTGGACATCCACACCGTCGCGGCCGGCGGCGGCTCGGTCCTTCACTTCGACGGCTCCCGCTACCGCGTAGGGCCGGACTCGGCGGGCGCGGAGCCGGGGCCCGCCTGCTACCGGGGCGGCGGCCCGCTTGCCGTCACCGACGCCAATGTCATGCTCGGCCGCATCCAACCCGCCCATTTCCCCAAGGTGTTCGGCCCCGACGGCGACCAGCCCCTCGACGACGCGCTCGTCCGCGACCGGTTCGCCGCCCTCGCCCGGGAGATCCGGGAGCAGACCGGCGACGACCGCACAGCGGAGCAGGTCGCCGAGGGCTACCTGCAGATCGCCGTCGCCAACATCGCCAACGCGGTCAAGCGGATCTCCGTCCAGAAGGGCCACGACGTCACCCGCTACGCCCTCACCACCTTCGGTGGTGCGGGAGGCCAGCACGCGTGCATGGTCGCCGACTCGCTCGGCATCCGCACCGTCCTCGTGCCGCCCATGGCCGGCGTGCTCTCCGCGCTCGGCATCGGCCTCGCCGACACCACCGCCATGCGCGAACAGTCCGTCGAGGCACCCCTGGAGCCCGCCTCCATGCCCGCCGTCCTCAAGACCGCCGACGACCTGGAGGGGGCCGCCCGCGCCGAACTCCTCGCCGAGGACATCCCCGAGGACCGCATCAGGATCACCCGCCGCGCCCAGCTCCGCTACGACGGCACCGACACCACCCTCACCGTCGAGCTCACCGAGCCCGACACCATGCGGCACGCCTTCGAAGAACGTCATCGCGCCACGTACTCCTTCACGCTCGACCGCCCGGTTGTCGTCGAAGCCCTCTCCGTAGAAGCCACCGGCATCACCGAACCCCCCGATCTCTCCGCTCTCGCCCCGTTCGCAGCCGCCCCTGACGGCCGCTCCGCCGCGCCGGACACCGTCCGCCTCCATACCGGCGGCGCCTGGCGCGACGTACCCCTCCATCGCCGCGAGAACCTGCCCCCCGGCGAAACCGTCACCGGCCCTGCGATCATCACCGAGGCCAGTGCGACGACCGTCGTCGACGACGGCTGGCGGGCCGCGACGACCGACGACGGGCATCTGGTCATGGAACGCGCGGTGATTACGCAGAGTTCCGATCTCGACACAAAAGCTGATCCCGTTCGGCTCGAGGTCTTCAACAACCTCTTCATGTCGATCGCCGAACAGATGGGCGCCCGGCTGGAGTCCACCGCGCAGTCCGTCAACATCAAGGAGCGCCTGGACTTCTCCTGCGCCCTCTTCGACCCGGACGGAAACCTGGTGGCCAACGCCCCCCACATCCCCGTCCACCTGGGCTCGATGGGCACCAGCGTCAAGGAGGTCATCCAGCGGCGCGGCTCCGGGATGCGCCCCGGCGACACCTACGCCGTCAACGACCCGTACCACGGCGGCACCCACCTCCCCGACGTCACCGTGATCACCCCGGTCTTCGACACCGAGAACACCGAGAACACCGAGGACACCGAGGACACCGAGGACACCGCGGACACGGAGAGCAACCGGATCCTCTTCTACGTCGCCTCACGCGGCCACCACGCCGAGATCGGCGGCATCGCGCCCGGCTCCATGCCCGCCAACAGCCGCACCATCGAAGAGGAAGGGATCCTCTTCGACAACTGGCTGCTCGCCGAGCGGGGCCGCTTCCGCGAGGAGGAGACCCTCCGCCTCCTCACCGAGGCGCGCTACCCCTCCCGCAACCCGAAGACCAACCTCGCCGACCTGCGCGCCCAGATCGCCGCCAACCAGAAGGGCGTCGGCGAAGTCGCCCGCATGATCGAGAACTTCGGCCTCGCCGTCGTCCAGGCGTACATGAAGCACGTCCAGGACAACGCGGAGGAGGCAGTACGACGGGTCATCGACGCGCTGGACGACGGTGAGTACGCCTACGAGACCGACTCGGGGGCCGTCATCCGGGTCAGCGTGCGGGTCGACCGTGAGAACCGGTCCGCAACCGTCGACTTCACCGGAACCTCCCCCCAGCTGGACTCGAACTTCAACGCGCCCTTCGCGGTCGTCAACGCGGCCGTCCTGTACGTCTTCCGCACTCTCGTCGCCGACGACATCCCCCTCAACGACGGCTGTCTGCGCCCCCTCGACATCGTGGTGCCGTCCGGCTCGATGCTCGCCCCGGAGCCGCCGGCCGCCGTGGTCGCCGGCAACGTGGAGACCTCGCAGGCCATCACCGGCGCGCTGTATGCCGCACTCGGCGTCCAGGCCGAAGGCTCCGGCACGATGAACAACGTGACCTTCGGCAACGAACGGCACCAGTACTACGAGACCGTCGCCTCCGGATCCGGCGCGGGCGACGGCTTCCCGGGGGCGCCCGTCGTGCAGACCCATATGACCAACTCGCGGCTCACCGACCCGGAAGTCCTGGAGTGGCGACTGCCCGTCCAGCTCGAGGAGTTCGCCGTCCGGCGTGGGAGCGGCGGCGACGGACGCTGGCGCGGCGGCGACGGAGCGGTGCGCCGCATCCGGTTCCACGAGCCGATGACCGTCTCCACGCTCTCCCAGCACCGCAGGGTCCCGCCGTACGGCATGGCGGGCGGCGAACCGGGCGCGCTGGGCGCCAACCGTGTCGAGCGCGCGGACGGTACGGTCAGCGCACTGGGCGCGAGCGATGCGACGGACGTCGTCCCGGGCGACGTACTCGTCGTCGAGACCCCAGGCGGCGGAGGCTACGGACCGCCGTCCCCCGACCCCCATCAAGCAGGAGAAGAGATCGATGATCTTCGGGCGTTCTGAGCGCGGCAAGCCCCCGGTCGAGCCGGTCACGCTCAAGATCCTGGTGGCCGGCGGCTTCGGCGTGGGCAAGACCACGCTCGTCGGCGCGGTCAGCGAGATCAGGCCACTGCGCACCGAGGAACTGCTCACGGAGGCCGGACGCCCGGTCGACGACACGAGCGGCGTGGAGGGCAAGCACACCACGACCGTCGCGATGGACTTCGGGCGCATCACCCTGCGTGAGGACCTGGTGCTGTATCTCTTCGGCACGCCCGGTCAGGAGCGGTTCTGGTTCATGTGGGACGAGCTCTCCGAGGGCGCGCTCGGCGCGGTCGTCCTGGCCGACACCCGGCGCCTGGAGGACTCCTTCGCCGCCGTCGACTACTTCGAGCGGCGCTCCATACCCTTCGTCGTGGCCGTCAACTGCTTCGAGGGAGCCGCTCGTTACCCGGAGGACGACGTACGCCAGGCGCTCGACCTCGACGACTACGTACCCCTGGTGTTGTGCGACGCCCGCGACCGGGAGTCCGTCAAGGAGGTCCTCATCAGCGTGGTTGAGCACGCCATGGCGTACGCGGCGGACCACCGTCAGACGGTCACCACCTGACGCACACGCGCGGCCCGTACCCCCACCGACCGGGGTACGGGCCGCAGTTCCGGTGCCTAACTCTCCTCCTCCAGCCAGCCGAAGCTCTTCTCCACGGCCTTGTGCCAGTTGTGGTACTCGCGGTCCCGCACGGACGCCTCCATCGCCGGCGTCCACTCGACGTCCTTCTGCCAGTGCGCCTTGAGTTCGTCGAGGTCGTTCCACACCCCGGTGGCCAGGCCGGCCGCGTACGCGGCGCCCAGGCAGGTCGTCTCGGAGACCTTGGGCCGGATCACGGGTACCCCCAGGACGTCCGCCTGGTGCTGCATCAGCAGGTTGTTCTTGGTCATGCCGCCGTCCACCTTCAGGGTCGTGATGTGCACCCCCGAGTCCTGGAACATGGCGTCCACGACCTCCCGCGTCTGCCAGCTCGTCGCCTCCAGCACCGCGCGCGCGAGGTGCGCCTTCGTGACGTACCGGGTGAGCCCGGTGACCACTCCGCGCGCGTCGGAACGCCAGTACGGCGCGAACAGGCCGGAGAACGCGGGCACGATGTACGCACCCCCGTTGTCGTCGACGCTCGCCGCCAGGGGCTCGATCTCGTCGGCGGTACGGATGATGCCGAGCTGGTCGCGGAACCACTGCACGAGCGCGCCCGTTATCGCGATGGACCCCTCCAGGCAGTAGACGGGCGCCTCACTGCCGATCTTGTAGCCCATCGTCGTCAGCAGTCCGCTCTTCGACGGCACCGGCCGGTTGCCGGTGTTGAGCAGCAGGAAGCTGCCGGTGCCGTAGGTGTTCTTCGCGGTGCCGACGTCGTAGCAGGCCTGGCCGAACACCGCTGCCTGCTGGTCGCCCAGCGCCGAGGCGACAGGGACGCCGGAGAGCTGCCCGACGGCGGTTCCGTACACCTCGGCGGACGACTTGATCTCGGGCAGCACGGCCTCGGGCACGTTCATCGCGGAAAGGATCGACGGGTCCCACTGAAGGGTCTCGAGGTTCATCAGCATCGTGCGTCCGGCGTTGGTGACGTCGGTGACGTGGCGCCCTCCGTCGGTGCCGCCGGTGAGGTTCCAGATGAGCCAGGAGTCGATGGTGCCGAAGGCGATCTCGCCGTGCTCCGCACGTGCGCGCAGCCCCGGCACGTTGTCCAGCAGCCAGGCCGCCTTGGGCCCGGAGAAGTAGCTGGCCAGCGGCAGTCCGGTCTGTTCGCGGAAACGGTCCTGCCCGTCCGAGCCGCCGAGTTGGTTGCACAGAGTGGCAGTGCGCGTGTCCTGCCAGACGATGGCGTTGTGCACGGGCTTGCCCGTCGCCCGGTCCCACAGCACCGTGGTCTCGCGCTGGTTGGTGATGCCGAGCGCGCTGAGCTGGTCGGCACGCAGCCCGGCCTTGGCGATCGCGCCGGCGACCACCGCCTGCACCTTGGACCAGATCTCGGTGGCGTCGTGCTCCACCCAGCCGGGCTTGGGGAAGATCTGGCGGTGCTCACGCTGGTCGACGGCGACGATCGCGCCGTTCTGGTTGAAGATGATGCAGCGGCTCGAGGTGGTGCCCTGGTCGATTGCGGCGACGAACTTGTCCGTCATGACGTCCCCTTCGTCGGATCCTTCAGAACGCTGCGTTGAAGATCACCCCGGACAGCGCCCCGCCGATCAGCGGACCCACTACCGGAATCCACGCGTAACCCCAGTCCGAGGTGCCCTTGTTGGGGATCGGGAGCAGCGCGTGGGCGATGCGCGGGCCCAGGTCACGGGCCGGGTTGATGGCGTACCCGGTGGGACCGCCGAGCGACAGACCGATGCCGACCACCAGGAACGAGACGATCAGAATCGCGGTACCGGACTCACCGAGCCCCTTGGTCAGGCCGAACGCCAGGATGGGCAGCACGAGACCGACGGTCGCGATGATCTCGGTGATGAGGTTCGCCACGGGATTGCGGATCGCGGGCGCCGTGGAGAAGACCCCGAGCGTCGGCTGCGCCTTGTCCTCCTCGGCGTTGGCCTGGAACTGCGCGAAATAGACGAGCCAGCACAGGATCGCGCCGAGGAAGGCGCCGACCATCTGCCCGGCGACATAGAGGTGGACCTTGTCCCAGTCCCCGGTGTCGATGGCGATCCCGAGGGTCACGGCGGGATTGAGGTGCCCACCGGACAGCGGTGCGGCGGTGTACGCCCCCGCCAGCACGCCGAAGCCCCAGCCGAAGGCGATGACGACCCAGCCGGCGTCCTTGGCCTTGGAGTAGTTCAGTACGACAGCGGCGACCACTCCGGCGCCGAACAGAATCAGGATCGCGGTACCGATGACTTCGCCGACGAATATGTCTCCGTCGCTCATGGCGGCTCCTAGGCCCTGGCCCGGGACGATCGGCCCCGGTCCTCCGTGCGGGGTGCGGTTCCCTTGGCGAACAGCCGGAGGCAGGGAGAGTCCCGCGCCCCGCCCGGCGTCCGTGACGAGCGTGCCGTAACAGCCGAATCACCCGTGGGGGAGTGGCCCTTGGTTCAGGCGGGGCCCGCGCGGCGCAGTGCCTGGTTACGCCGAGAATGTACGGCGATGTCGACTGACACCGGGAAGTTTTCACCGGCACTCAGAGAGCGTCAAGGTCGTTGACGGCAACGGTTGAGAGGCACGGTGAGAAGTGCGACCGGAGCCGGCGTGCCCCTCAGCCCCTCCCGGGCTCCACCACCGCGCACTCCGCCGGAGCGGGCCCGGCCCCCGATCCGCGGCGGATCTCGTGCCCGGGCAGACCCGCGCGGCCCAGCACCCAGCTCGCCCCGGACAACGATTTCGCGGCCTTCTTGAGCGGCGCCAGGCACGCGGACGCCTGCCGGTGGTCCGCGACGCTGCCCGGCATGCACAGGACCGTGGCCAGGGACAACGTGACGGCTCGCCCGCCCGCGGACCAGGGGGCGTCCAGCACGGAGAGGGCCAGCGGATCCAGCCCCTCCGGGTCGGCGAGCACCAGGAAGTCGTCTCCGCCGATATGGCCCACCCGGGTGCTCTCGGACGCGGCGTGCTGCAGGGCCCGCCCCACCGACCGGATCAGCTCGTCGCCCGCCGCGAATCCCGCCCCGTCGTTCACCTGTTTGAAGTGGTCGACATCCAGCCAACTCAGCGCGAAGGTCCGCCCGTCCGCGATCCGCCGGTCCACCTCACCGGTGATCGCGTCCGAACCGGGCAGCCGGGTCAGCGGATTGAGCGACGCCGCTTCCTCGACCCGGGTCTCGGCCAGCGCCCGTACCAGGTCCGCCAGGCGTACGACGCCCACGCACCGGCCGTAGCGGTCGACGACGGCGACGTCGTCCGACGTCCGGTCGCTGCCGCCGACCGCGACCACGTCCAGAACCTCCCAGGCGGTCGCGTCGACGCCCACCGTCCGCGGCGGGTCGCCCAGCTTGGCCGCGGGCCGGTCGGCGTACAGGGCATGCCCGTAGCGCCCCGACATGGACAGCAGGAAGCGGGACCGGTGCAGCGAGCGGACCGGCACTCCGTCGCGGTCCACGAGCAGCACCCCGGACACGTCCGGCGAGCCGGTCAGCAGCGCCCGCACCTGGCCGGCGGACGCGGTGGCAGGCAACAGCGCGGCGGGCCGCACGAACTCCCGGACCGACGGGCCCGACGGCGGTGACGCCATGGCGCCGGGGGAGCGGGGCGGAACGTATACGTCCGCGGCCGGCAACCGGGCCGGCGGCGCGAACAGCTCCCCCTGCGCCAACTGCGCACCCGCCGACAGCGCAGCCGCACACTGCAGTTCGGTCTCGACGCCTTCCACCGACAGCAGCGCGCCCAACTGCTCGCACAGCGTCCGCATCGCCCGCACCGCCGCCGGCCGGGACAGCAGTGACGCATCGAGCTTCACCAGGTCGGGCGCGAGATCGGTGAGCAGCCGCAGCGGTACGTCCCCGTCCCCGACCCCGTCCGCACTGATCCGGAAACCCTGGTTCCGCAGCGATCCCACCGCCTCCAGCAGCGCCCGCTGCGGCACATGTGTGTACGGCGGGACCACATCGATGGTCACCTCCCACGGCAGCCTCCCGGCCTCACGCACGGCGGCATGCAGCGGGGTGAGGCCGCCGAGATCGGCGAGGGTGCCCGCGAACACGTTGACGTGCAGCGGCAGCATCGTCTCCTTGCGCGCCGCCGCACGGACCGCCAACACGGCCAGTCTGCCGTCGAGTTCGGGATCGCGGCGGGCCTCGGCCAGGATGTCGCCGGCCTCCGGGCGGGCGAGTATCTCCAGGCCCGCGACTCCGCCGGTGGTCAGATTGACCACCGGTTGGAAGGCGAAGCGGAGAGTGTCCGTCCAGGAGTGCACGGGAGCATGATTTCGCCCCCAGCACACCCCCGAGCGCAGTTCATGAGACATTCACGCAGCATTCCGGACCGATGACGCAGCGTGTGCAACGTCTGTCGCTTTCGGACATATGACAGACGTGCCGTCGTCGCCCGGCGGAAGACCCGTGGGCGTACGACGGCGGGGTCGCGTTCGTACGGCCGTACCGTCGCGCGTGCCGCGCGGTCGGGTTCCTCATCGCACCGCGATCACCGCCGAACCATGGCCGAAAAGACCCTGGTTCGCAGTGATCCCCACCTGTGCCCCGGCGACCTGCCGAACACCGGCGTCCCCTCGCAACTGCCAGGTCAACTCGCAGACTTGGGCGATCGCCTGGGCCGGGACCGCCTCCCCGAAGGAGGCCAGACCACCACTGGCGTTCACGGGTATGCGCCCGCCGAGCGCCGTCGCGCCCTCCCGCAGCAGCTTCACGGCCTCGCCCTCGCTGCACAGTCCGAGATCCTCGTACCACTGCAACTCCAGGGCGGTGGACAGGTCGTAGACCTCGGCGAGAGAGAGATCCTCGGGCCCGATACCGGCCTCCTCGTAGGCAGCCCGAGCGATCGACGCGCGGAACGTCTCGGCGGCGGGCTCCACCGTGGCCGCCGAGTCGGTCGCGATGTCCGGCAGGTCCAGCACGGTGTTCGGATAGCGCGGCGTGACCGTGGACACCGCCCGGATCCGCACCGGATTCGTCACCCCGTGGCAGCGCGCGAACTCCATGCTGCACAGCACCAGCGCCGCCCCGCCGTCCGAGGTGGCGCAGATGTCCAGCAGCCGCAGCGGATCGGCGACCACGGCCGAAGCGGCGACGTCCTCCGCGGTGACCGGCTTGCGGTAGCGCGCGTTCGGATTGAGCGCCCCCTGTGCCGCGTTCTTCACCTTGACCTGTGCGAAGTCTTCCAGTGTGTCCCCGTGCACAGCCATCCGGCGGCGTGCGTACAGCCCGAAGTAGGTCGGATTCGTCGCGCCGAGGACCCGGAAGCGCAGCCAGTCGGGGTCGTCCGGCCGGTCGCCGCCGGCTGGTCGGAAGAACCCCTTGGGGGCTGCATCGGCACCCACGACGAGCACCACGTCCGCGAGCCCGGAAAGGATCTGCGCCCGGGCGGTGTTGACGGCCTGGGCCCCGGAAGCGCAGGCCGCGTACACGCTCGCGACCCGGGCCCCCTGCCAGCCCAGCGCCTTCGCGAACGTCGCCCCCGCCACATACCCCGGATAGCCGCCACGCACGGTGTCCGCGCCGACGACCGAATCGACCCGGCGCCACTCCAGCCCCGCGTCGGCGAGCGCCGCCCGGGCCGCCGCCGTTCCGTACTCGACGAAGCTGCGCCCCCACTTGCCCCAGGGGTGCATGCCCGCACCGAGCACCGCCACCTCTGCTGTCATCCCGCCTCCCCCGTCGGTCGCCATTGCCAGGTCGTCCAGACCGTCTCCGCGTCCTCATGGAGCACGCCCCGGACCACCTCCACCTCCATGCCCACCGCCAGATCGGCGACGGTGACCCCGGGTACCGCCTGTCCCAGCACCACCATCCGCTCGCTCTCCAGCTCCACAGCGATCAACGCGTACGGCTCCCACGGAAGTTCCGGATCGGTCACATAGGGTGACGGAGGCCGGTATCGGCTGTCCGTGTACGACCAGACGCGCCCGCGCCGCGACAGCGGGACCTCGTCCAGATCGCCGCCCGGGCAGCCGGGGTTGCGGCAGTGCGAGTCCTCGCGGGGGAAGAAGACCGAGGTGCAGGCCGTACAGCGCGTGCCGAGAAGCGTGAAGTCGTCCCCGTCGCCGGTGAACCATCGCTCCACCACAGGTATGTGTGTGCGTGACAAGAACCCTCCCCGGCAGGTGATCTGACGGAACGTCAGAAGTGTGCCATGGGCAACCTGAAATGAGCAGGGCGCAGTCAGAGAACCAAACGGGTCCTTGCGGCGTCGTCGTATCGGGAGAGGCGGCCGGGGCCCACGGGGGTGGCTCCGGCCGCCTCTTCACGTGGCGTGACACGAACGCCCGGAAACCCCACCGGCAAGCCCTGAGCCGCCCCCCGAAGACGTCCTCACCGTGATCGGATACAGTCCGCCGCGTGTCCGAAATTCAAACCTCCGTCCCCAACTCCGCGCCCGACTCCCACTGTTCGAGCTGCGGCACGCCCTACGGAGGGGGCGTCTCCGGCTGGCCCCGCACATGTCCGGCCTGCGGGGCCGTGGCCTACCGCAATCCGCTGCCGGTCGCCGTTGCTCTGCAACCCGTGTACGACACGAGGGGCACCGCCCTGGTCGTCATCACCCGGACGGTGGCCCCCGCGCGCGGGGGCATCGCGTTGCCCGGCGGGTACATCGACGACCGGGAGGACTGGCGGCAGGCCGTCGTGCGCGAACTCAAAGAGGAGACCGGCATCGAGGCGGCCGGCCGCGACGTGCGGCTCGTCGACGCGATGAGCTCCCCCGACGGGCACCTGCTGCTCTTCGGTCTGCTGCCGGAACGCCCGGCCGGCGTCCTTCCGGCGTCCACCGCCACGGACGAGACGGAGGGCTGGCACCTCCTGCGCAGGCCGGAGGAGTTGGCCTTCCCGCTGCACACGGTGGCCGTACGGGCGTGGTTCGAGGGCCGCTACATCTGAGATCGGCCCTCTATGAGCCCCCGTACGCGCACCGGGTGGGGCGGCGCGTCCCCGCCGCTCTCACCGTCCCGCTCGACGATCAGCTCCCCGCTCTCCCACCGGGTGACGTACCGCTCGATCCCTGGCTCGTCCCACCCCTCACCCTGGTCCGCCACGACCAGTCCGCCTCCGGTCCGGCCGCGGGCCGGCGCCCATACCTCCAGTTCCAGCCCGCCGTCGTCCCCGCGCACGGGGACGACGGCACCCGCGCGCGCCAGAACCGGAATCCGCGACAGGGGCGCGTCGACCAGTACCTGAGCCGGCCCGTCGTACGCCTGCTCCGTCACCGTGTCGTACCAGCGGCCCCGCGGCAGTTGCACCGCGCGCCGGTCCGCGCCCGGACCGAGCACCGGGGCCACCAGCAGACTGTCGCCCAGCAGAAACGCATCCTCACAGTTCCGCAGCGCCCGGTCCTCCGGCGCGCCCCACCACAGGGGCCGCACATAGGGCGCTCCCGTGCGGCGGGCCAGATGCGCCAGCGTGACGAAGTACGGGAGCAGCCGGCGGCGTTCGACGAGCGCCACGCGCGCGTGCTCCAGCACCTCCGGCCCGAATTCCCACGGCTCCCTGCGGCCCGCCCGCAGGCTCGCGTGCGTCCGGAACAGCGGCAGGTACGCGCCCAGCTGGAACCACCGCAGATACAGCTCCGGTGACGGACTCCCGTCGAAGCCGCCCACGTCCGGCCCCGAGTACGGCACCCCGCACAGTCCCAGCCCCATGACCAACGCCAGTGACGCCCGCAACCCAGGCCAGCCCGTCGCCACATCACCGGACCACGTCCCCCCGTAGCGCTGCATGCCGGCCCATCCCGAACGGGAGAACAGGAAGGGCCGCTCCTTGGGTGCCAGAGCCCGCAGGCCCTCGTATGCGGCCTGGGCCATGCACAGCGCGTAGACGTTGTGCGCCTCACGATGGTCGCCGCCGCGTCCGTCGAGGTCGTGTCTGGCCGAGCGCGGCAGCGTCGACTCCCCGAAGGCGGTGAACGACACGGGTTCGTTCATGTCGTGCCAGAACCCGGTGAACCCCTGCGCCAGCCGCTCCTCGTAAAGCCGACCCCACCAGGCACGCACGCGCGCGTGCGTGAAGTCCGGGTAGACGGTCTCCCCGGGCCAGGCCACTCCGCGCACCAGCCCGCCCGAGGCGTCCCGCACGAAGGCGCCCTCGTCCGAACCGCTGTCGTACACCGCGTTGCCCGGGGCGGCCTTCACCGCCGGGTCGACGATCGAAACCAGCCGGACTCCGTCCCGCCGCAGATCCTCGGCGAGCTGTGGCAGCTTGGGGAAGTGCTCCTGGTCGACGGTGAACACCTGGTGGGCGTCGTAGTGGTCGATGTCCAGATGGACCGCGTCGAGCGGCAGGCCGCGCTCCTGGTACCCCGCGACGATCCCTCGGACCTCCTGCTCGCAGCCGAAGCCCCACCGCGCGTGATGATGGCCCAGCGCCCACGCGGGCGGCAGCGCGGGCGCCCCGGTGAGCGACGCCCAGGCGAGCAGTACGCGCGCGGGAGTGCCCACCATGACCCAGCACCGCAACGGACCTCCGTCCATGCGCAGTTCGCACGCCCCCGGCCGGTCGTGACCGGAGCCGGCGCCCTCCTCGCCCTCCCGCAGCGTGAGCGTGCCGTCCCAGGAGGTGTCGTGGAACACCAGATGGGTGGCAGCGTCGGCCACGACCAGCTGGACCGGCATCGTGATGTACAGCGGGTCGTCACCGGGACCGAACGCACGTCCGGGGTCGGTGTTCCACAGCCGGTACATGCCGTCCCGCAGCCGAGGCCCCGACGCCCTCCCACCGAGTCCGAAAAAGCGCGCGTCGGCGGCCACCTCCGACCGCTGCATCCAGCGTGCCGCGCCTTCGCCCACCGGCTCCCACCAGCGGGGCGGCAGAGCACGACGCAGGGTCACCCCACCGGGCGTACGGACCTCAACGGCGCCGTGCCGGGAGACGACAACCGTCACGCGCTCCGCCACGACCCGCCAGCCGCCGTCCTTGTCCGGCTCCAGCACCGCCCGGGGGTCCGGCTCCGGACAGCGGCCCGCGAGGGCGTACGAGGGCTCGGGAGCGGCCCCGTCCCAGCCCCAGAAGACGGCGCCGTTCACGGCGACGGTGATCCGCAGCTCGGACCTGCTGAAGCGGACCAGGCCGCCCCCGGCGCCGGGCTCTACCTGTTGCACGACACCCGGTACCCGGGCGCGCTCGGCACCCCGCGCCGGGAGCCCGACCGCATCGGCTCGCCTGCGGCGCCATGCCGCCTGCACGGTACGCAACCTCTGAGCGGCTCTCGCAGAGCCGACTGCCTTCACCGAACGCACCAGGTCACGACCGTTCATGCTGCTCACCCTGCCATTGACTGCACCACACAAGCGTGTCGTTCAACTGCCGTTCACCCGTGGCCGGACCACATCTTCACGACGCGGACTATGTGGGGGTCACCCTGGTGCAGAAGTCGATCACATGGCATCGTCCGTGTCAGCCGCGTCACGCGCACACCCCAGCCCGTGCGCGGGAGACGCACACGACGCGCACAGTCCGGGAGCCGCCCCATGTCGACCGTGAACCCCCAGCCGCTGTGGCAACCAGATCCGGAACGCATCGCCCAGGCACAGATCACCAAGTTCCAGGCCTGGGCGGCCGAGCACCACGGAGCCCCGTCCGACGGCGGCTACGCGGCGCTGCACCGCTGGTCCGTCGACGAACTGGTCACCTTCTGGAAGGCCGTCACGGAGTGGTTCGACGTCCGGTTCTCCGCGCCGTACGCGCGCGTGCTGGGCGACCGCTCGATGCCCGGTGCCCAGTGGTTCCCCGGCGCCACCCTGAACTACGCCGAGCACGCCCTCCGCGCGGCCGCGTCCCGCGCGGACGAACCAGCCCTTCTGCACGTCGACGAGACCCACCAGCCGCGCCCCGTCACCTGGTCCGAGCTGCGCCGCCAGGTCGGCTCCCTCGCCGCCGAGCTGCGGGCCCTCGGCGTACGCCCCGGAGACCGCGTCAGCGGCTACCTCCCGAACATCCCGCAGGCGGTCGTCGCCCTCCTCGCCACAGCCGCCGTGGGCGGCGTGTGGACGTCCTGCGCCCCCGACTTCGGCGCCCGCAGCGTCCTCGACCGCTTCCAGCAGGTCGAACCGGTCGTCCTGTTCACCGTCGACGGCTACCGCTACGGCGGCAAGGAACACGACCGCCGCGACATCGTCGCCGAACTCCGCCGCGAACTGCCCACCCTGCGCGCGGTCGTCCACATCCCCGTCCTCGGCACCCCGGTCCCCGAAGGCGCCCTGGAGTGGTCGGCCCTGACGGCCGCGGATACCGAGCCCGTCTTCGAGCAGGTGCCCTTCGACCACCCCCTGTGGGTGCTCTACTCCTCCGGCACCACAGGCCTGCCGAAGGCCATCGTCCAGTCCCAGGGCGGCATCCTCGTCGAGCACCTCAAGCAGCTCGGCCTGCACTGCGACCTCGGCCCCGAGGACCGTTTCTTCTGGTACACGTCGACCGGCTGGATGATGTGGAACTTCCTCGTGTCCGGCCTCCTCACCGGCACGACGATCGTGCTCTACGACGGAAGCCCCGGCTACCCGGACACGGGCGCCCAGTGGCGGGTCGCCGAACGCACACAGGCCACCTTGTACGGCACCTCGGCCGCCTACGTCATGGCCTGCCGCAAGGCCGAGGTGCACCCGGCACGCGACTTCGATCTCTCCACGGTGCGGTGCGTCGCGACCACCGGATCGCCCCTTCCGCCCGACGGGTTCCGCTGGCTGCACGACGAGGTCCGTGACGACCTGTGGATCGCGTCCGTCAGTGGTGGCACGGACGTGTGCTCCTGCTTCGCAGGAGCGGTACCGACCCTCCCCGTGTACATCGGCGAGCTCCAGGCACCCGGCCTCGGCACCGATCTGCAGTCCTGGGACCCCAGCGGCAAACCCCTGATCGACGAGGTCGGCGAACTCGTGGTCACCAACCCCATGCCGTCCATGCCCATCCACTTCTGGAACGACCCCGACGGCAGCCGCTACCACGACAGCTACTTCGACACCTACCCCGGCGTGTGGCGCCACGGCGACTGGATCACCGTCACCCCCCGCGGCTCCGTCGTCATCCACGGCCGCTCCGACTCCACGCTCAACCGCCAGGGCGTGCGCATGGGGTCCGCCGACATCTACGAAGCCGTCGAGCGGCTCCCCGAGATCAAGGAATCCCTCGTCATCGGCATCGAACAGCCTGACGGCGGCTACTGGATGCCCCTCTTTGTGCACCTGGTCCCAGGGGCCGCTCTCGACGAGGCCCTCCTGAACCGCATCAAGCAGACCATCCGCGAACAGCTCTCACCGCGGCACGTCCCCGACGAGATCATCGAAGTTCCCGGAATCCCGCACACCCTGACCGGCAAGCGCATCGAGGTCCCGGTCAAACGCCTCCTCCAGGGCACAGCCTTGGAGAAGGCGGTCAACCCCGGCTCCATCGACAACCTCGATCTGCTGCACTTCTACGAGGACCTCGCCCACAAGCGCGCCTGAGGATCACCCCCCGTACGTGGCCTCGGACTCACCGAGCACAACGGCGAAGTCCGAGGCCAGCCGCACCGCGTCGGCCGGCTCGAGATCGGCCACCGAGATCCGTACACCCGGACCGGCCGACAGCCGGAAGCGAGCACCGGACGCGACCCACCACCCGTGCGACCGCAGCCCGTTCACCACGGCCGACTCGTCGCGCACAGGCACCCACACATTCATCCCGCTCGCACCGTGTGCCTCGATGCCCCGTTCGCCGAACTCTTGAAGAAGAGCGCTCCGGCGCAGGGCATAGGCCTCCCCGGCACGCGTCACCAACGCGCGCGTGCCGTTGTCGGTCAGCAGCCCGTACACCGTTTCCTGGAGCAGATGGCTGACCCAGCCCGACGTCAGCAGCAGCCGCCCGTCGTGCCGCGCCAGCGTGGTCGCGTCACACGCCGCCGCCGCCCACCGCAGGTCCGTCCCGAGGAACTTGCTCACCGTCCGTACGTGCACCCAGCGCGCCGGCCCACGGGCCGTCAGCGTGTGCAGGGGCGCTCCGGCCACTTCCGAGGCATGGTCATTCTCGACGACGAGCACTTCGGGCTCGTCCCGGAGAACGTCGACCAGCGCGTCCCTGCGTACCGCGGAAAAACAGCCGCCGTACGGGTTCTGGGCCCGAGGACTGCACACCAGGGCGCGCACACCCGCCCGTAGAGCCGCGCCCAGGGCATCGGGGCGCACACCTTCGTCATCCACGGCCACGGGAACGATCCGCAACCCCAAAGCCGTTACAAGATCCAGCAGATGGTGATACCCGGGATCCTCCATCGCGACGGCATCGCCCGGCCGCAGCTCCACCGACAGCAGCCGCCCGATCAGATCCAGCGCTCCGTGAGCGAACGTCACATGCTCCACGGGCACACCATCGGGCAGCAGCCAGTCGCGGACGGCATCCTCCAGCCGCTCCAGCCTGGGCGTCGACCGGTGTGACCGGGCACCGGGTGACAGACGCGACGGTGGTACGAGGGCAGGCAGCAGCGCGGGGTCCGGATGCCCGCCCGACAAGTCCCGCAGCCCCTCGGGCACTTTCGGCGGCCGTCGTGACGCCACAGCCGGCTCCGGTGCCACCACGGTGCCGCCCCGGCCTCGCGTGACCACGATGCCGCGCCCCCGAAGTTCCTTGTAGGCGGTGGCGACCGTCCCCGGACTCACCCCTAGCTCGTCCGCGAGCCGTCGTACCGGAGGCAGCGCGGCCCCCGGACCCAACGAGCCTTCCGTCACGCCCTGTTCGACGGACGCGGCAATCCCCTTGGCCGTCGTACCACTGATCCCATATTGTATTGCCACGTTGGCGATTATGTATCAATACATAATGCGAAGCAAGGGGGAGCAGTGCGGTCGAGAGGTCTCACGGCAGCATGGTCATCACGCATTCCCGGAGGCCGCGACGGACGCAGAATGCTCACGGTCGCCCTCGTCGACCGAATCGGCAGCGGACTGTGGGCCTCCGTGTCCGTCCTGTACTTCACCTACGTCTCCAGCCTCTCCGTCGCCGAGGTCGGTACCCTCGTCGCCGTCGCCGGGGCCATCGGAATCGCCGGGGCACCCCTGGGCGGCCGCATCGCCGACCGGTTCCCCCTCACCCGAGTCCTCATCACCGTCCAACTCCTGCGCGCCGTCGCCTCCTTGGCCCTCCTCGCCACCCATGACTACGCCCTGCTCCTCGCCTTCTCGGCCGTCGGCAGCCTCGGCGACCGCTCCTCGAGCGTCCTCACCAGGCTGTACGCCGCCCGCGTCGCCGGAGCCGACCGAGTCCGCTACCAGGCCGTCCACCGAACCGTCGCCAACGCCGGCTGGGCCCTGGGCGGCCTCGCCGCGGCAGCGGCAATCGCCGTCGGCACCACCACCGCGTACCAGTGGCTCCTCATCGGCGACGCACTGTCCTTCGTCGCCTCCGCGCTGCTGACCCTGCGGTGCGGCGAGCCACCCTCCCCATGCCGGACCGTGATCACGTCGAAGGACCCGGCACCCCCAACAGAACGGGTGAATCCATGGCGTGACCGCACTTACCTCGCCTACGTCGCCACCGAGACCCTTCTCTCCCTCCACGACGCGGTCTTCAAGGTCGGTCTGTCCTTGTGGATCGCCCACGCGAGCAACGTCCCACACGGCCTCGTCCCCCTGCTGCTGGTCCTCAACAACGTGATGGTGGTGGCCCTCCAGGTACCGCTGGCCCGCTTCGGCACAACGACCGCGGCGGCACGCGCCCTGCTGAAACCGCTCTCCGCCGCATTCGCGCTGGGCGGTGTCACCCTGGCGCTCGCAGCCACCGGCGCAACCCTCACCGCCACGCTGCTCCTCACCGCCTCGGCCGTCGCGTTCACCGTGGCGGAGATGCTCCACGCCACCGTCTCGTGGGAGCTGTCGCTCGCCCTAGCCCCCGACACAGCGCAAGGCGCCTACCTCGGTGTCCACGGCCTCGCCCAGTCCGCCCAGCGCAGCGTCGGACCGCTCGCCGTCACCGCCGCCATCGCCACCGGCCCCGCAGGGTGGATCGCCTTCGGCGCCGGCATCGCCCTGACCTGCCTGATCCAGCACCGCCTGGTCCGCGAACGCCTCGCCCGGAAGCCATTGTCAGTGCCGCCAGTTACTGTGAGTGAGCATTGATCGACTGCACGCAGGGGGAAGAATGGCGCACACCGACCACCAGACCATGCGGCGCGTCCTGCGCCGTGAAATCGCGGGCACCATCGGCCTGCTGACGGACGAGCACGACTTCCGCGCCATGCGGCGCTATCGCACCTTCACCTTCGACGACCACAGGACATACCTCCAACAAGTGGAGGCGCTGCTCAAGACGCGCGCCGCTCAGGGCACCCACACGACAGTCGCCCTCTTCGACCCGCAGGAGTACGCCGACTTCTGCGCGGACACAGGCCTGGATCCCGACATCCCGACGAGCCGCACCCGGTTCACAGCCGAAGTCGCGACCACTGGCCCAACGGTTCCCTACGAGGGCCAGCCCCTCGCCGATCTCGTCCCGACCCTGATCGACGAGGCCGTACGCCAGGCCACGTGGGAGTACGCGTCCACGCTGCTCGCCCGACTCGGCGCCTGCGCGTCCTGTGGCGAAGACATCGGCCGTGCTGCCTTCGTCCGCGCATCACAATTCCTCGTCCGCATCCTCGACACGGCCCAGCCAGGCGCCCGACACCTCGTCTGCAGCGTCTCGGGAACACCGGAAACACTCGTCTCCGTCCTCCACGCCGACGGAGGCGCGGACGGCACGACCCAGCTCGACGAGGCCGAGGCCCTCGAATTCACCACAGTCCTGGCGCTCGGCCTCGCCACCGAAAGCCCGGGCGGACTGGTGATGCGGACCAGCGCTCCGGACACGCCCGACCGGATCTACGGCTGGCGCCTACGCGGAGACGGCCTCGAACCCCTCACCGCCGGCGAGGTCTTCGACGCCTACTGCACCGACGTCGAATCCGGAGACCTCATCTCCCCGGAATCCGGCGTGGACTACTGCACGCCACCCGACCTCGGACTGGACGACGAGCGACCGACGACGGGGCACGACCACTGAACACGCGAGGGGCGCCCCACCCGAAGGCCGCGAGGGGCGCCCCACCCGAAGGCGGGGCGCCCCTCGTCAACAGCCCAAGACGGCCTGCTGTTTGGAACTACTCTCCGGACAGCACAGCCTGTGCCGCGGTGCGCGCGTCCTCGGCGCTGTCCGCAGCCCGCGCCGCCGCGGCGGCCCGCTCACACTGGGCCAGCGTGTACTTGGCGAGAGTCGCCCGGACGTAAGGAATCGACGCCGCGCCCATGGAAAGGGAGGTGACCCCCAGACCGGTCAGCACACACGCGAGCAGCGGGTCCGACGCCGCCTCACCGCAGACACCACAGCTCTTGCCCTCGGCCTTCGCCGCTTCGGCGGACATCGCCACCAGGTCGAGCAGCGCAGGCTGCCACGGGTCCTGCAGCCGGGAGACGGCCCCCACCTGCCGGTCGGCGGCGAAGGTGTACTGCGCGAGGTCATTGGTTCCCAGGGACAGGAACTCGACCTCCTGCAGAACCGAGCGTGCCCGCAGCGCGGCTGACGGGATCTCGACCATCGCACCGAACTTCGCCTGCAGCCCAGCCGCACGGCACGCGTCGGCGAACGCCTTGGCGTCAGTGCGGTCCGCCACCATCGGGGCCATGACCTCCAGGTAGACCGGCAGCCCCTCCGACGCCTTCGCCAGCGCGGTCAGCTGGGTGCGCAGCACCTCAGGGTGGTCGAGCAGCGTCCGAAGACCGCGCACACCCAACGCCGGGTTGGGCTCGTCGGCGGGCGTCAAGAAGTCCAGAGGCTTGTCCGCACCCGCGTCCAGCACCCGTACGACGACGCGCCCCTCGGGAAAGGCCTCGAGCACCTGCCGGTAGGCCTCGACCTGCTTCTCCTCCGACGGCGCACTCTTGCTGTCGTCGAGGAAGAGGAACTCGGTGCGGAAGAGTCCGACGCCCTCGGCTCCGGCCTCGACAGCGGCCGGCACGTCCGCCGGACCGCCGACATTGGCCAGCAACGGCACCTTGTGACCATCGGCCGTGGCTCCTGGTCCGGTCGAGGCGGCCAGCGCGGCCTTACGCTCAGCGGCCGCGGCTTCGAGCTGGGCCTTCTTCTCGTCGCTCGGGTTCACGAAGATGTCGCCGGTGCTGCCGTCCACGGCGATCACCGTGCCCTCGGCGAGCTCACCGGCGCCCGGCAGCGCCACGACGGCCGGGACGCCGAGCGCCCGAGCCAGGATGGCGCTATGGCTGGTCGGCCCGCCCTCCTCAGTGACGAAACCGAGGACGAGGGTCGGGTCGAGCAGCGCCGTGTCGGCAGGCGCCAGGTCACGAGCGACCAGAACGTACGGGTGGTCGCTGTCCGGAACGCCGGGCATCGGCACCCCGAGCAGCCGGGCGACGATACGATTCCGCACGTCGTCGAGGTCGGCGACACGACCGGCGAGGTACTCGCCGGCACCCGCCAGCAGCTCGCGATACGCGGCGAACGCGTCGTACACCGCACGCTCGGCCGTGCTGCCGACCGCGACTCGGCGGTCCACATCCGCCATCAGCTCGGGATCCTGAGCCATCATGGCCTGCGCCTCGAGCACCGCCTGGGCTTCACCCCCCGCCAGATTGCCGCGCGCCATCAGATCGGCCGCTACAGCCTCCACAGCCTTGCGGGCGCGCCCCTGTTCACGCTCCGCGTCCTCCGCCGGGATCTGCTTGGCAGGCGGTTCGAGGACCGCCGTTCCCATGTGCCGAACCTCGCCGATCGCCACACCGTGGCTCACGCCGACGCCTCGCAGCGTTGTCTCCATCTCACCCGTCTCCGATAGTGCGGCGGGTCCCGCCGCCGCGATGATTGTCCCTACTTGCCGTCATACGACGGCACCGACGTCACTTCCAGACGAAGAGACTGTCGCCGGCCTTCACATCACCGTCGTCACGGAGGTCGGAGAGCGCCTCTGCAGTGGCCTCGAGCGCCACGATCGGACACACCGCGGACTTACCGGCGGCCTCGACGGCAGCCGGGTTCCAGCGCACGATGCTCTGGCCGCGCTGCACGGTGTCGCCCTTGTTCACGAGCAGCTCGAAGCCCTCGCCGTTCAGCTGAACCGTGTCGATACCGAGGTGGGTGAGCACACCGTGCCCCTGCTCGTCGACGACGACAAAGGCGTGCGGGTGGAGAGAAACGATCACTCCGTCCACGGGCGAGACCGCCTCGGAAGGCTCACGCACGGGGTCGATCGCCGTACCGGGGCCGACCATGGCCCCGGAGAAGACCGGGTCCGGCACGGCGGCCAGTCCGATGGCGCGTCCTGCAAGAGGGGACGTCACGGTGGTCATGGGAAGCCTCCCAGGGGTGGAGATGCACACGGGCCGTCACCGTCACTGTCTGTCCCGGACGGCGCACTGTGCAGCAGCGTATGTCAGATGAAGTGCGCGTTCCGCATGGAAGATACCGGTTAGTGGTCTAGACCACCAGCCCAATCGATTTGCACCCTCTTCGAGGCCCCGTGTACAGTCGTACCCCTGCTGGAGGCCAAGCGACGCGACCAAGTGTCCTGGCTCCGGCAACATCCAAACTCGTCAGATCCTATCTCGGGATCATCTTCTGCATGTCTGCAGGACGATGGTCAGAGGGCCGGAAAAACACTGATAGAGTTTGGAAACACCGAAGGGAAGCGCCCGGAGGAAAGCCGCGAGAGAGTGTGTCTCGGGTGAGTACGAAGGAAGCGTCCGTTCCTTGAGAACTCAACAGCGTGCCAAAAATCAACGCCAGATATGTTGATACCCCGTCTCTCTCAATTTGAGAGGGCGTGGTTCCTTTGAAGAAATACACAGCGAGGACGTTGTGAACGGTCGGGCTTATTCCGCTCGGCGGTTCCGCTCTCGTGGTGTCGACCCGGATGACCGGGAATACATTCAGGGAGAGTTTGATCCTGGCTCAGGACGAACGCTGGCGGCGTGCTTAACACATGCAAGTCGAACGATGAACCACTTCGGTGGGGATTAGTGGCGAACGGGTGAGTAACACGTGGGCAATCTGCCCTTCACTCTGGGACAAGCCCTGGAAACGGGGTCTAATACCGGATAGCACTTCCACGGGCATCTGTGGGGGTTGAAAGCTCCGGCGGTGAAGGATGGGCCCGCGGCCTATCAGCTTGTTGGTGAGGTAATGGCTCACCAAGGCGACGACGGGTAGCCGGCCTGAGAGGGCGACCGGCCACACTGGGACTGAGACACGGCCCAGACTCCTACGGGAGGCAGCAGTGGGGAATATTGCACAATGGGCGCAAGCCTGATGCAGCGACGCCGCGTGAGGGATGACGGCCTTCGGGTTGTAAACCTCTTTCAGCAGGGAAGAAGCGCAAGTGACGGTACCTGCAGAAGAAGCGCCGGCTAACTACGTGCCAGCAGCCGCGGTAATACGTAGGGCGCAAGCGTTGTCCGGAATTATTGGGCGTAAAGAGCTCGTAGGCGGCTTGTCACGTCGGGTGTGAAAGCCCGGGGCTTAACCCCGGGTCTGCATTCGATACGGGCTAGCTAGAGTGTGGTAGGGGAGATCGGAATTCCTGGTGTAGCGGTGAAATGCGCAGATATCAGGAGGAACACCGGTGGCGAAGGCGGATCTCTGGGCCATTACTGACGCTGAGGAGCGAAAGCGTGGGGAGCGAACAGGATTAGATACCCTGGTAGTCCACGCCGTAAACGGTGGGAACTAGGTGTTGGCGACATTCCACGTCGTCGGTGCCGCAGCTAACGCATTAAGTTCCCCGCCTGGGGAGTACGGCCGCAAGGCTAAAACTCAAAGGAATTGACGGGGGCCCGCACAAGCAGCGGAGCATGTGGCTTAATTCGACGCAACGCGAAGAACCTTACCAAGGCTTGACATCGCCCGGAAAGCATCAGAGATGGTGCCCCCCTTGTGGCCGGGTGACAGGTGGTGCATGGCTGTCGTCAGCTCGTGTCGTGAGATGTTGGGTTAAGTCCCGCAACGAGCGCAACCCTTGTCCTGTGTTGCCAGCATGCCCTTCGGGGTGATGGGGACTCACAGGAGACCGCCGGGGTCAACTCGGAGGAAGGTGGGGACGACGTCAAGTCATCATGCCCCTTATGTCTTGGGCTGCACACGTGCTACAATGGCCGGTACAATGAGCTGCGATGCCGTGAGGTGGAGCGAATCTCAAAAAGCCGGTCTCAGTTCGGATTGGGGTCTGCAACTCGACCCCATGAAGTCGGAGTTGCTAGTAATCGCAGATCAGCAGTGCTGCGGTGAATACGTTCCCGGGCCTTGTACACACCGCCCGTCACGTCACGAAAGTCGGTAACACCCGAAGCCGGTGGCCCAACCCCTTGTGGGAGGGAGCTGTCGAAGGTGGGACTGGCGATTGGGACGAAGTCGTAACAAGGTAGCCGTACCGGAAGGTGCGGCTGGATCACCTCCTTTCTAAGGAGCAATAGCCGACTGCGAGCAAATGTCTCGCACGGTTGCTCATGGGTGGAACGTTGATTATTCGGCACTCTCAGTCATCTCGGGCTGCCAGTACTGCTCTTCGGAGCGTGGAAAGCTGATCACGAGTGGCGAGGGTGTCGGGCACGCTGTTGGGTGTCTGAGGGAATGAATTTTTCCTCGGGTGCCGGCCCCAGTGAACTCGCCGTGTGACGGTGGGGTGATGGGTGGCTGGTCGTTGTTTGAGAACTGCACAGTGGACGCGAGCATCTGTGGCCAAGTTTTTAAGGGCGCACGGTGGATGCCTTGGCACCAGGAACCGATGAAGGACGTGGGAGGCCACGATAGGCCCCGGGGAGTCGTCAACCAGGCTTTGATCCGGGGGTGTCCGAATGGGGAAACCCGGCAGTCGTCATGGGCTGTCACCCATACCTGAACACATAGGGTATGTGGAGGGAACGCGGGGAAGTGAAACATCTCAGTACCCGCAGGAAGAGAAAACAACCGTGATTCCGGGAGTAGTGGCGAGCGAAACCGGATGAGGCCAAACCGTATGCGTGTGAGACCCGGCAGGGGTTGCGTATACGGGGTTGTGGGATCTCTCTTTCACGGTCTGCCGGCCGTGAGACGAGTGAGAAACCGTTGATGTAGGCGAAGGACATGCGAAAGGTCCGGCGTAGAGGGTAAGACCCCCGTAGTCGAAACGTCAGCGGCTCGTTGGAGAG
Organism: Streptomyces sp. NBC_00457; assembly: GCF_036014015.1. Taxonomy (NCBI): domain Bacteria; kingdom Bacillati; phylum Actinomycetota; class Actinomycetes; order Kitasatosporales; family Streptomycetaceae; genus Streptomyces; species Streptomyces sp. NBC_00457. The sequence goes on from NZ_CP107905.1 coordinate 8,932,729, forward strand.
ACGCCCAAGTAGCACGGGGCCCGAGAAATCCCGTGTGAATCTGGCGGGACCACCCGCTAAGCCTAAATATTCCCTGGTGACCGATAGCGGATAGTACCGTGAGGGAATGGTGAAAAGTACCGCGGGAGCGGAGTGAAATAGTACCTGAAACCGTGTGCCTACAAGCCGTGGGAGCGTCGCTGTGTGTGCTTGCACATACAGTCGTGACTGCGTGCCTTTTGAAGAATGAGCCTGCGAGTTTGCGGTGTGTTGCGAGGTTAACCCGTGTGGGGAAGCCGTAGCGAAAGCGAGTCCGAACAGGGCGGTAGAGTAGCGCGCTCAAGACCCGAAGCGGAGTGATCTAGCCATGGGCAGGTTGAAGCGGCTGTAAGAGGTCGTGGAGGACCGAACCCACCAGGGTTGAAAACCTGGGGGATGACCTGTGGTTAGGGGTGAAAGGCCAATCAAACTCCGTGATAGCTGGTTCTCCCCGAAATGCATTTAGGTGCAGCGTCGTGTGTTTCTTGCCGGAGGTAGAGCACTGGATAGGCGATGGGCCCTACCGGGTTACTGACCTTAGCCAAACTCCGAATGCCGGTAAGTGAGAGCGCGGCAGTGAGACTGTGGGGGATAAGCTCCATGGTCGAGAGGGAAACAGCCCAGAGCATCGACTAAGGCCCCTAAGCGTACGCTAAGTGGGAAAGGATGTGGAGTCGCACAGACAACCAGGAGGTTGGCTTAGAAGCAGCCACCCTTGAAAGAGTGCGTAATAGCTCACTGGTCTAGTGATTCCGCGCCGACAATGTAGCGGGGCTCAAGCGTACCGCCGAAGTCGTGTCATTCCAGCATGTACCCCCAACGGGGGCTGGGATGGGTAGGGGAGCGTCGTCTGCCGGGTGAAGCAGCCGCGGAAGCGAGTTGTGGACGGTTGACGAGTGAGAATGCAGGCATGAGTAGCGATTCACACGTGGGAAACGTGTGCGCCGATTGACTAAGGGTTCCTGGGTCAAGCTGATCTGCCCAGGGTAAGTCGGGACCTAAGGCGAGGCCGACAGGCGTAGTCGATGGATAACCGGTTGATATTCCGGTACCCGCTGTAAAGCGTCTAACACTGAACCGGGCGATGCTAAGTCCGTGAAGCCGCCCCGGAGCCTTCGGGCAAGGGGGAGTGGTGGAGCCGGCGAACCAGACCTGTAGTAGGTGAGTGATGGGGTGACGCAGGAAGGTAGTCCATCCCGGGCGGTGGTTGTCCCGGGGTAAGGGTGTAGGACGTCAGGTAGGTAAATCCGCCTGGCAGGAGTCTGAGACCTGATGCCGAGCCGATTGTGGTGAAGTGGATGATCCTATGCTGTCGAGAAAAGCCTCTAGCGAGTTTTATGGCGGCCCGTACCCTAAACCGACTCAGGTGGTCAGGTAGAGAATACCGAGGCGTTCGGGTGAACTATGGTTAAGGAACTCGGCAAAATGCCCCCGTAACTTCGGGAGAAGGGGGGCCATCACCGGTGAGAGCACTTGCTGCTTGAGCTGGGGGTGGCCGCAGAGACCAGCGAGAAGCGACTGTTTACTAAAAACACAGGTCCGTGCGAAGCCGTAAGGCGATGTATACGGACTGACGCCTGCCCGGTGCTGGAACGTTAAGGGGACCGGTTAGTCCGATTTCGGTCGGGCGAAGCTGAGAACTTAAGCGCCAGTAAACGGCGGTGGTAACTATAACCATCCTAAGGTAGCGAAATTCCTTGTCGGGTAAGTTCCGACCTGCACGAATGGCGTAACGACTTCTCGACTGTCTCAACCATAGGCCCGGTGAAATTGCACTACGAGTAAAGATGCTCGTTTCGCGCAGCAGGACGGAAAGACCCCGGGACCTTTACTACAGTTTGATATTGGTGTTCGGTTCGGCTTGTGTAGGATAGCTGGGAGACTGTGAACTCTGGACGCCAGTTCAGGGGGAGTCGTCGTTGAAATACCAGTCTGGTCGTGCTGGATGTCTAACCTGGGTCCGTGATCCGGATCAGGGACAGTGTCTGATGGGTAGTTTAACTGGGGCGGTTGCCTCCTAAAGAGTAACGGAGGCGCCCAAAGGTTCCCTCAGCCTGGTTGGCAATCAGGTGTTGAGTGTAAGTGCACAAGGGAGCTTGACTGTGAGACCGACGGGTCGAGCAGGGACGAAAGTCGGGACTAGTGATCCGGCGGTGGCTTGTGGAAGCGCCGTCGCTCAACGGATAAAAGGTACCCCGGGGATAACAGGCTGATCTTCCCCAAGAGTCCATATCGACGGGATGGTTTGGCACCTCGATGTCGGCTCGTCGCATCCTGGGGCTGGAGTCGGTCCCAAGGGTTGGGCTGTTCGCCCATTAAAGCGGTACGCGAGCTGGGTTTAGAACGTCGTGAGACAGTTCGGTCCCTATCCGCTGCGCGCGCAGGAACATTGAGAAGGGCTGTCCCTAGTACGAGAGGACCGGGACGGACGAACCTCTGGTGTGCCAGTTGTTCTGCCAAGGGCATGGCTGGTTGGCTACGTTCGGGAGGGATAACCGCTGAAAGCATCTAAGCGGGAAGCCTGCTTCGAGATGAGTGTTCCCACCCCCATGAGGGGTTAAGGCTCCCAGGAGACGACTGGGTTGATAGGCCGGATCTGGAAGGCGGGTAACCGCTGGAGGTGACCGGTACTAATAGGCCGAGGGCTTGTCCTCAGTTGCTCGCGTCCACTGTGTTAGTTCTGAGGCAACGACCGTGTTGTGTCCGGTCGTAACTTCATAGTGTTTCGGTGGTCATAGCGTGAGGGAAACGCCCGGTTACATTCCGAACCCGGAAGCTAAGCCTTACAGCGCCGATGGTACTGCAGGGGGGACCCTGTGGGAGAGTAGGACACCGCCGAACTCCTTTTAGAGCTCTGGCTCTTGGGCATGACGTCCAAGAGCCAGAGCTTTTTTGCGTTGAGGTAAGGTCAGGGAGCATCGTTGGCTCGTTCCCACAGGAGGCTCCCGGGTGGAGGTCCAGGAGACCCGCGTCCAGACAGACCGGGTCCTCACCATCCCCAACATCCTCAGCATGGCTCGCCTTGTCGGCGTGCCTGTTTTCCTGTGGCTGATCCTCCGGCCCGAGTTCGGAGGGCCCAAGAGCGATGGCTGGGCGCTCCTTGTGCTGATGCTCAGCGGGGTGAGCGACTACCTGGACGGCAAGCTCGCCCGACGTTGGAACCAGATCAGCAGCCTTGGCCGGCTTCTTGATCCCGCCGCGGACCGGCTCTACATTCTCTCGACGCTGGTCGGACTCACCTGGCGGGAGATTCTGCCGATCTGGTTGACCGCTGTACTTCTGGCGCGTGAGTTGGTCCTGCTGGTCATGGTGGGCATCCTCAGGCGCCATGGCTATCCGCCGCCGCAGGTGAACTTCCTGGGCAAGGCGGCCACCTTCAACTTGATGTATGCCTTCCCTCTGCTGTTGCTCAGTGACGGAAGTGGATGGATCTCGTCACTCGCTGCTATTTTCGGCTGGGCGTTCGCCGGATGGGGTACAACGCTGTACTGGTGGGCAGGAGTCCTCTACGTGGTACAAGTCCGCCGCCTGATCCGTGCGGACGCAGCCATGGCCGATTGAACTCGCGGATTGAGGCGGGCGTAGTCCCGCGATGGCCCGCGACGGAAATATGCGGGACAATCTGGACGGGTGAAGTCGGCTAGACCGTCGTCACTTCGAGGAGGACGCTTCCGACATGAAGGCCGTCGTGATGGCCGGAGGCGAAGGCACACGCCTTCGCCCTATGACCTCAAGCATGCCCAAGCCGCTCCTGCCTGTGGCCAACCGCCCGATCATGGAGCATGTTCTGCGGCTGCTCAAAAGGCATGGGCTCACCGAGACCGTCGTCACCGTCCAGTTCCTGGCCTCGCTGGTCAAGAACTATTTCGGTGACGGTGAGGAGCTCGGAATGGAGCTCACCTATGCCAACGAGGAGAAGCCACTCGGTACTGCCGGAAGCGTCAAGAACGCCGAAGAGGCGTTGAAGGACGATGCTTTCCTCGTCATCTCCGGCGATGCGCTGACCGACTTCGACCTCACCGAACTGATCCGTTTCCACAAGGAGAAGGGCGCACTGGTCACTGTCTGTCTGACGCGTGTGCCCAATCCGCTGGAATTCGGTATCACCATCGTCGACGAAGAGGGCCGGGTCGAGCGGTTCCTCGAGAAACCGACCTGGGGCCAGGTCTTCTCGGACACCGTGAACACCGGTATCTACGTCATGGAGCCCGAGGTCTTCGACTATGTCGAGCCAGATGTGCCCGTCGACTGGTCCGGCGATGTCTTCCCTCAGTTGATGAAGGAGGGCAAGCCTGTCTTCGGCTATGTCGCTGAGGGCTACTGGGAGGACGTCGGCACGCATGAGAGCTATGTGAAGGCGCAGGCCGACGTCCTGGAGGGCAAGGTCGACGTCGAGCTCGACGGCTTCGAGATCTCGCCTGGGGTGTGGGTGGCGGAGGGCGCCGAGGTGCATTCCGACGCTGTGCTGCGCGGTCCTCTCTATATCGGGGACTACGCCAAGGTCGAGGCCGGCGCCGAAATTCGAGAGCACACGGTCGTGGGCTCGAACGTGGTCGTCAAGAGCGGTGCGTTTCTGCACAAGGCCGTGGTGCACGACAACGTGTACGTGGGGCAGCACAGCAACTTGCGGGGCTGTGTCGTCGGCAAGAACACCGACATCATGCGCGCCGCCCGGATCGAGGACGGCGCCGTGATCGGCGACGAGTGCCTGATCGGTGAAGAATCGATCGTTCAGGGCAACGTCCGCGTCTACCCCTTCAAGACCATCGAGGCCGGTGCCTTCGTCAACACCTCGGTGATCTGGGAGTCCAGGGGCCAGGCGCATCTCTTCGGGGCTCGTGGGGTCTCCGGAATCCTGAACGTGGAGATCACGCCCGAACTCGCTGTGCGGCTCGCCGGCGCCTATGCCACGACCCTCAAGAAGGGCTCCACGGTCACTACGGCCCGCGACCACTCCCGTGGTGCACGGGCGCTGAAGCGGGCAGTCATTTCCGCACTGCAGGCCAGCGCCATCGACGTACGAGATCTGGAGAACGTACCGCTGCCGGTGGCGCGGCAGCAGACCGCGCGGGGCAGTGCCGGTGGAATCATGATCCGGACCACTCCGGGCGTGCCGGACTCCGTGGACATCATGTTCTTCGACGGGCAGGGTGCCGATCTTTCGCAGGGCAGCCAGCGGAAGTTGGACCGGGTGTTCGCGCGGCAGGAGTACCGGCGGGCGTTCCCGGGTGAGATCGGTGATCTGCATTTCCCGGCCAGCGTCTTCGACTCGTACACCGGGTCGCTGCTGCGGAATGTCGACACGACCGGGATCAACGAGTCGGGGCTCAAGGTCGTCGTGGACGCCTCGAACGGCAGTGCCGGGCTCGTCCTGCCGAGCCTGCTCGGCAAGTTGGGTGTGGACTCGCTGACCATCAATCCCGGTCTGAACGAGTCCAGGCCCACGGAGACGTCGGATGCGCGACGGTCGGGGCTGGTGCGGCTGGGCGAGATCGTGGCGTCCGCTCGGGCCGCGTTCGGCGTGCGGTTCGATCCTGTTGGCGAGCGGCTGTCGCTGGTCGACGAGAAGGGGCGGATCGTCGAGGACGACCGGGCGTTGCTCGTCATGCTCGACCTGGTGGCCGCGGAGCGGCGCAGTGGGCGGGTGGCCCTGCCGGTGACGACCACGAGGATCGCCGAGCAGGTGGCGGCGTACCACGGGACACAGGTCGAGTGGACGACCACCTCGCCCGACGATCTGACCCGGGTCGGACGTGACGACTCGACGATCTTCGGCGGGGACGGCCGGGGTGGGTTCATCATCCCGGAGTTCAGCAGCGTCTTCGACGGTACGGCGGCCTTCGTGCGCCTGATCGGGCTGGTCGCGCGGACGCAGCTCACGCTCAGCCAGATCGATGCGCGGATTCCGCGGGCGCATGTCATCAAGCGGGATCTGGCGACTCCCTGGGCCGTCAAGGGGCTTGTGATGCGGCGGGTTGTGGAGGCTGCCGGAGACCGCTTCGTGGACACCACGGACGGTGTGCGGGTGGTGGAGACCGACGGGCGTTGGGTGATGGTGCTGCCCGACCCGGCCGAGGCGGTCACGCACCTCTGGGCGGAGGGCCCCGACGATGCCTCCGCGCAGGCTCTGCTCGACGAGTGGTCGGCGGTCGTGGACAGCGCCGGGCGCTGAAAAACGCGGCACGCGCGCGTGCCGGACAAGTGTCCTCAAGGGGGCCTGTCCGGCACGCCGGTGGGGCCATTCGGAGGTACTGGCCGCGACATGCGACGATGTGCGGCATGCCGCAGCAGCCCCCCGTTCGGAGCACACCCACGCGCCCTGCGCGTCCGGATGCCTCGATGTCGCTGCTCACCAATGTGATGGACCACAGCCTCGACGAGGGGTACGCCGAAGCGGCGGCCCGGAAAGAGGCCGCCGGCGGCATGCCCAAGACCCTCAGGGCGAAACTGGGCCTTGCCGTCGGTCTGGTGCTGGCGGCGCTCGTCGTCACCGTCGGAGCCGCACAAGCACGTGTAGCCGCGCCTGTCGTGGCGAAGGAGCGCGAGGAGCTGATCGACCGTATCGACCGTGAGACCGCGGCCGCGGATCAGCTCGAGGACGACGTCGACCAGCTGCGCGCCGAGGTGAGTACGCGGCAGCGCGAGGCTCTGAAGCGGAGCGGCGGCAGTGATCAGGCGGAGCTGGTGGGTCTGCTGTCGGGGGCCACGGAGGTGCACGGCCCCGGTGTGAAGCTGGTCGTCGACGACGCCGAGGAAGCGTCGACCGGCGGTGACGGTGATCCACGCGAGACGTCCGGGTTCTCCGACACCGGACGGGTGCGTGACCGTGACATGCAGCGCGTGGTGAACGGGCTGTGGGAGTCGGGGGCCGAAGCCGTCTCCATCAACGGGCAGCGGCTGACGGCGCTGTCGGCGATCAGGGCCGCCGGTGACGCGATACTGGTCGACAACAAGCCGCTGGTGCCGCCGTACACGGTGCTCGCGGTGGGGGACGGGGAGCGGCTGAGCACCAGGTTCCAGAACAGCGCCGACGGGCTGTATCTGAATGCCCTGCAGGAAAACTATGGCATCCGGACCTCCATCTCCGCGGAGGAGGACCTCCGGCTGCCCGCCGCACCGAGCGTGACCGTACGAACAGCACAGCCGAAAACCGAGAAGGGCACATCGTGATCGCCGTACTGGGCCTCGTCGTGGGAGTCGTGGCCGGCCTGTTGGTCCGGCCGGAGGTTCCGGCGGTCGTCGAGCCTTATCTGCCGATCGCCGTCGTGGCGGCGCTCGACGCCGTCTTCGGGGGGCTGCGGGCCATGCTCGACGGCATCTTCGACGACAAGGTCTTCGTCGTGTCGTTCCTGTCCAACGTCGTCGTGGCCGCGTTGATCGTGTTCCTGGGCGACAAGTTGGGCGTCGGGGCCCAGCTGTCCACCGGCGTCGTCGTGGTCCTCGGCATCCGTATCTTCTCCAACGCCGCCGCCATCCGTCGGCACGTGTTCCGGGCGTGAGGCCGATGAGCGACAAAGACGAGGCGGCGGAGAACAGGCTGCGCAAGGAACTGCCCGAAGAGCTTCCCGCGGTGGCCGGCCCGGCAGGGGAAAAGCCCGCTGAGGAAGCGCCGGCTGAGGACGCCCCCGCCGCGGCGGAGCCGGAGCTGACCGGACGGCAGCGGCTGGTGCAGGGGATCTGGCCGCCGCGCGTCACCCGGGCCCAACTCATCGTGGCCCTGCTGCTGTTCGGCCTCGGCTTCGGCCTGGCCGTCCAGGTGGCCTCCAACAGTGACGGCGACAGTGCCCTGCGTGGTGCGCGTCAGGAGGATCTCGTGCGCATCCTCGATGAACTGGATGACCGCACCCAGCGTCTTGAGGACGAGAAGCAGGGGCTCGAGAAGCAGCGCGACGAGCTGGAGAACAGCTCGAACCAGGCCGAGGAGGCCCGGAAGCAGACACTCGAGAAGGAGCGGCAACTCGGCATCCTGGCGGGCACGGTGGCCGCGCAGGGGCCGGGTATCACGGTGACCATCGACGACACGAAGGGGACGGTCGAGGCGGACATGCTGCTCGACGCGATCCAGGAGCTGCGCGCGGCCGGCGCGGAGGCGATCCAGGTGAACGGCGTACGGGTCGTCGCCGGCACCTACCTGACGGACTCCGGCAACAGCGTGAGCGTCGATGGGAACAAGATCAACGCTCCCTATCGTTTCAAGGTCATCGGCAAGCCGCAGGACCTCGAACCGGCGCTCAACATCCCAGGAGGCGTGGTGCAGACTCTCGAGAAGGAGCAGGCCACCGTGACCGTCGAGCGGTCCAGCAAGATCGTTGTTGACGCCTTGCGAGCGGCGAAGCGGCCTGACTACGCTCGGTCGTCCTCCCAGTGAACCGGGGGTGCATGGGGGACGTCCGGCGAGGGCAAGACGTTGCGGGGGGTCGGCGCACCGAATGGGTGGTGCGTGGTGGAAACTGTCTGGTGGATACGGACGTTGTGAGGATGTCCGGGTCGACCGGTGAGTGCAATCAGGGTTCGTCCTGCCCCACGGGCGGGTCTGTTTCGGTCAAGGGGAATCGCCCGTGAAGTTGTTTGCGAAGTTGTTCGGCAAGAGCGCGCGAGAGGGTCGTGAAAACGCCACGGCTCGTCATCGCGCGCAGCCCGACGCGGAAGGTCAGCGCCCGATGTTCCGGGACCAGGTCGCTGGTCCGGGAGGTGACATTTCGGGAGGTCAGGGCGCGCCGTCTGTTGACCCTGCGCAGTCCGGCGACATAGGTTTCGGGCAACCGTCAACCTCAGGTGCGGGTGGAGGATTTTCCGCCGACCCGTACGCGTCCAACGCCCCGGCGGGGCAGCCGCGGCAGGAGGATCCGTCCATGTCGGCCCTGGTATGTACGAGGTGCGGTAACCGCAACGCGGAGAACAGCCGCTTCTGCTCCAATTGCGGTGCCCCGCTGCGGTCCGGGGCCGCGGCCGAGCGTCCGTCCGAGACGACCTCCACGATCTCCATCTCCGGCCTTGAGGCGTACGACGCCGAGGTCACCGGCCAGACCCAGATGCCGATGCTCTCCCCGGAGGCGCAGGCGGCCGTCGACGCGCTGCCGCTGGGCTCGGCGCTGCTGGTGGTGCGCCGCGGGCCGAACTCCGGCAGCCGCTTCCTCCTGGACAGCGACCTGACCACCGCCGGGCGGCACCCGCAGAGCGACATCTTCCTGGACGACGTGACGGTCTCCCGGCGGCATGTGGAGTTCCGCCGCAGCCCCGACGGCTCGTTCACGGTGGCCGACGTGGGCAGTCTGAACGGCACGTATGTCAACCGCGAGCGCATCGACCAGGTCGCCCTGTCGAACGGTGACGAGGTGCAGATCGGCAAGTACCGGCTGGTCTTCTACGCGAGCCAGCGAGGCTACTGACCCTCCCCCGGGCGCCGTCCGGGGGGACCCCCAGGGAAGGTCCATGCTTCAAACACCGAGCGGCGGTGCCGGAGCCGGTACCGCCGCCACGGACAGTGGGCTGATGAGCATCGGCACGGTGCTGAACGTGCTGCGCGACGAGTTCCCGGAAGTCACCATCTCCAAGATTCGTTTCCTGGAGTCGGAGGGGCTGATCGAGCCGCAGCGGACCCCCTCCGGGTATCGCAAGTTCAGCGCGGACGACGTCGAGCGCCTCGGCCATGTACTGCGTATGCAGCGGGACCACTATCTGCCGCTCAAGGTGATCCGCGAGCACCTGGACGCGATAGCCCGCGGGGAGGCCGTACAACTGCCCGCGCTGGCCCGCCAGCGTGACGGTGAAGCCGTGGTCGAGGCCTCCGAGGCTCCCACGGCGGCCCGGATCGGCCGGGCCGAACTGCTCGCCGCCGCGGAGATCTGCGAGCGGGAGCTGGAGGAGTGGGAGGCGTACGGCCTTATCGCTCCGCTGCCGGACGGGGCGTACGACGCGGAGGCGGTCACTGTTGCGTCGCTCGTCTCCGAGCTGGGGCGGTTCGGGATCGAGCCGCGCCATCTGCGGGTCATGAAGGCCGCCGCGGACCGCGAGGCGGGCCTGGTGGACCAGGTGGTGGCCCCACTGAAGCTGCATCGCAATCCGCAGACCAGGGCGCATGCCGAGGCGCGGACCAAGGAACTGGCAGTGCTGACCGTGAAGCTGCACGCCGCGCTCGTGCAGACCGCGCTGGGAGTGCGGTTGCCCTGAGGCGGCCGGGCCGTCGGCGTCCGGTTGCGGCACCCGTTTTCGGCCCGACTACCCAAACGTCCCGGGCACGGCCTAGGGTTGCTGTGTGAACGAGCTCGATGTCGTAGGTGTCCGGGTCGAAATGCCCTCCAACCAACCGATCGTGCTCCTGCGCGAAGTGGGAGGCGACCGTTACCTCCCCATCTGGATCGGGCCGGGGGAGGCGACGGCCATCGCTTTCGCCCAGCAGGGCATGGCCCCCGCACGACCGCTGACCCACGACCTGTTCAAGGACGTGCTGGAGGCCGTCGGCCAGGAGCTCACCGAAGTGCGCATCACGGATCTGCGTGAGGGCGTCTTCTACGCCGAGCTGGTCTTCGCCAGCGGCGTCGAGGTGAGCGCCCGCCCGTCCGATGCCATAGCGCTGGCCCTGCGCACCGGAACGCCGATCTACGGCAGCGACGGTGTGCTCGACGACGCGGGGATCGCGATCCCGGACGAGCAGGAGGACGAGGTGGAGAAGTTCCGCGAGTTCCTCGACCAGATCTCGCCCGAGGACTTCGGCACCAGCAGCCAGTGAAGCGCGGCGGCCCGGCGGACGCAGCCCCCTGTCGGGTCGGTCGATGCCTCACGGTGGCGCGAAATGCCGGCATGTGCCAACGGCGCGTGAGAGCGTCGGTCAAGCCCCCTCCGAGCGCATTCGGCTAGCCTTTCCCCGCGGTGGGGTACGGGAAACCACTCCTAGGGTGATTATCACTCGGCGTGCCGAGTGTGGCGATCGTTGACGCACCCCTGGTGACTGCCTACCGTCGAGAAGGCAGGTCAAGGACGGAGGTCGGCGTGAGAAGCAGCGGCGACGGTACGGCTGGGGGTGCTCCCGGACATGGCCCGGGGGCGAGCGGTCCGTACCCGCTTCACGGCAGCGCGGCCGATCACGCTCCGCAGCACATGGCGGCCGTGCCCAGCAGCGGAGGGGCGACGTCCATGGCGTCCGAGCAGATCGGCTACCGCGGTCCGACGGCCTGTGCGGCCGCGGGCATCACCTACCGGCAACTCGACTACTGGGCACGCACCGGGCTGGTCGAGCCGAGCGTGCGGCCCGCGCACGGGTCCGGCACGCAGCGGCTGTACAGCTTCCGCGACGTCGTCGTCCTGAAGATCGTCAAGCGGTTCCTGGACACCGGGGTGTCGCTGCAGAACATCCGTACCGCCGTCCTGCACCTCAGGGAGCGCGGTTTCCGCGACCTGGAGCGCATGACGCTGATGAGCGACGGCGCCACCGTCTACGAGTGCACCTCGCCCGACGAGGTCCACGCGCTGCTCCAGGGCGGCCAGGGCATCTTCGGGATCGCGGTGGGCGTCGTGTGGCGGGACGTCGAGAGCGCCCTCTCCCAGCTGCACGGGGAGCGGATCGACACCGGTGAGACGCTCGTCGGGAACAACCCGGCCGACGAACTGGCGCGGCGGCGGAACCGGGCGGTCTGAGCCCCGTTCCACAGCGGTTCGCGGGCATTGTCAGTGGCGTAGGGCAGCATCGGACATGTGAGAAACGCGCCCACGATCCTGCATCTCGACATGGATGCCTTCTTCGCCTCGGCGGAGCAGGCGTCCAAGCCGAGCCTGCGCGGGAAGGCCGTCATCGTGGGCGGGCTCGGGCCGCGGGGGGTGGTGGCGACGTGTTCGTACGAGGCGCGTGTCTTCGGGGTTCACTCGGCGATGCCGATGGCGCAGGCCCGGCGGCTCGCGCCGAACGCCGCGTATCTCGTGCCGAGGTTCGGGTTCTACCGGTCGATCAGCGAGCAGGTGATGGGGCTGCTGCGGGATCTGTCGCCGCTGGTGGAGCCGCTGAGTCTGGACGAGGCGTTCGTCGATCTGGAGGCGGGTGGGGCGGCCTGGGACGAGGCGTCCGCGCGGTTGGCCGGGGTGAAGCTGCGGGCCGACATACGGGCCGTCACCGGGCTCACCGGGTCGGTCGGACTCGCCGCCTCCAAGATGCTCGCGAAGATCGCCTCGGAGCAGGCCAAGCCCGACGGTCTGGTGGTGATCGAGCCGGGGAGTGAGCGGGCGCTGCTCGGGCCCATGTCGGCGCGGACCCTTCCGGGGGTCGGACCGGCGACGGGCGACCATCTGCGGCGGGCCGGGATCACCACGGTCGACGAGATCGCTGAGGCGGGCGAGGACGAGCTCGTACGACTGCTGGGCAATGCTCATGGACACGCGCTGTACGCCATGGCGCTGGCGCGCGACGACCGGCCCGTGGTGGCCGAACGGGAGACCAAGTCGGTGTCGGTCGAGGACACCTATGACGTGGACATTCACGACCGGGTGCGGGTCGGTCTGGAGGTGCAGCGGCTCGCCGACCGGTGTGTGCGGCGGCTGCGTGGGGCCGGGCTGTCGGGGCGGACCATCGTGCTGAAGGTGCGGCGGTACGACTTCTCCACGCTGACCCGGTCGGAGACCCTGCGCGGGCCCACGGACGATCCCGGAGTCGTGCGCGAGGCCGCGGCCCGGCTGCTGGAGGCCGTGGACACCACGGGCGGGGTGCGACTGCTGGGGGTGGGCGTCAGCGGGCTCGCCGACTACACCCAGGAGGACCTGTTCGCGCAGGCGGCGGGGGAGCAGGCGGAGAGTGAGGTGGAGGAGCCTGTGGCCGGCGAACCGGTCGAGGTGCAGCCGGCGCCCGTGGAGCGGAGGTGGCCGGCGGGGCATGACGTTCGGCATGGCGAGTACGGGCACGGATGGGTGCAGGGCAGTGGGCTCGGGCGGGTCACGGTGCGGTTCGAGACGCCCGATTCGGAGCCCGGGAGGGTCCGGACTTTCCGGGTCGACGATCCCGAGCTGGAACCCGCGGATCCGTTGCCGCTCGTGCCGCGAAGACCCGAGGGGCCGGAAGAGCCTGAGGTACGGGAGGAGCCCGCGGTGCCTGCGGTTCAGGTGTCGTCCGTGCCGGCCAGCTTGCCGAAGTCGCGGTCCGGGAGCGAGGGCGGTGGGGCGACGTCCAGACCGTAGTGGTGGTAGAGCTGGAGTTCCTGCTCCGGGGAGAGGTGGCGGCCGACGCCGAAGTCGGGGGCGTCCTTGATCAGGGCGCGGTCGAAGGGCACGTGCAGGGCACCCTCTATCAGCTCGCTGGGCTCGAGGGGGACGAAGGCGTCCCTGCTGAACAGGCCGGTGCGTATCGCGGCCCACTCCGGCTCTCCGGTGGCGTCGTCGAGGTAGACCTCGTCGATGGTGCCGATCTTGGTGCCACTGCGGTCGAACGCCTTGCGGCCGATCAGGTTGCGCGGATCGATGTCGGTCTGCACGGGCCCTCCAATTGGTCGCAACTCATCCGTAAGCACTACAAAAGAGCAGATTCACCAAGGTGGCCACTCGAAGGTTGCGGCGTTGACCTCGCTGGTACTCTGGCAGCGGCTGCTGACCCCGTGCGGGAGAGTCCTCCAGACACCATCGGAGGCGCCGAAGGAGCAAATCCTCCCCGGAATCTCTCAGGCTCACGTACCGCACGGACGAGGTCACTCTGGAAAGCAGGGCGGGTGTCGACGGCTTCCGCTCTCACCGACGGTGAAAGCCGGGTGCCCTTGGGCGTCCGGTGAAGCTCTCAGGTTGAGATGACAGAGGGGGAGGCCGTCCGGGCACCCGCGCCGTGGTGTCCCTCGAAGGTCGTGTCAGACCAGGAGGCCTCCGCAATGACCGCCCACCGCATTCCGCTCTCCGAGCTCGAACAGGGAATCCCCTTCGAGCAGCGCCACATCGGGCCCGACCAGGAGGCGCGGGCCAAGATGCTCGCGCAGGTCGGCTACGGCTCCCTCGACGAGCTGACCGCCGCCGCGGTGCCGGATGTGATCAAGAACGCCGACGACCTGGAGCTGCCGGGTGCGCGCACCGAGGCCGAGGTGCTGGCCGAGCTGCGCACGCTGGCCGACCGTAACCAGGTGCTCGGCTCCATGATCGGGCTCGGGTACTACGGGACCTTCACGCCGCCCGTCATCCTGCGGAACGTCATGGAGAACCCGTCCTGGTACACGGCTTACACGCCGTACCAGCCGGAGATCTCCCAGGGGCGGCTCGAGGCGCTGCTGAACTTCCAGACCATGGTCGCCGACCTCACCGGGCTGCCGACCTCCGGTGCCTCGCTGCTCGACGAGGGCACGGCCGCCGCCGAGGCGATGGCGCTGTCCCGGCGGATGGGCAAGAACAAGAAGGGCCTGTTCCTGGTCGACGCGGACGCGCTGCCGCAGACCATCGCCGTGATCGAGACGCGGGCCGAGCCGACCGGCGTCGAGGTCGTCGTCGCCGACCTCAGCGAGGGCATCCCGGCCGAGTTCGCCGAGCGTGAGATCAACGGCGTGCTGATCCAGTACCCGGGCGCCTCCGGTGCCGTACGCGACATCAAGCCGGTCATCGACCGGGCGCACGAGCTGGGCGCGCTCGTCACCGTCGCCGCCGATCTGCTCGCGCTGACGCTGCTGAAGTCGCCGGGTGAGCTGGGTGCCGACATCGCGGTCGGTACGACGCAGCGGTTCGGTGTGCCGATGGGCTTCGGCGGGCCGCACGCCGGATACATGGCCGTACACGAGAAGTTCGCGCGCAGCCTGCCCGGACGGCTGGTGGGCGTGTCCGTCGACGCGGACGGGCACAAGGCGTACCGGCTCGCTCTGCAGACGCGTGAGCAGCACATCCGTCGCGAGAAGGCGACCAGCAACATCTGTACCGCCCAGGTGCTGCTTGCCGTGATGGCCGGGATGTACGCCGTCTACCACGGGCCCGAGGGGCTGAAGGGCATCGCCCGTCGGACGCACCGGTATGCGTCGATCCTCGCCGAAGGGCTGAGGAGCGGTGGTGCCGAGGTCGTCCACGGCGAATACTTCGACACGGTCACCGTCCGGGTTCCGGGGCGGGCCGCCGAGGTCGTCGCCGCCGCGTATGAGAACGGCGTCAACTTGCGGCTGGTGGACGCCGACCTCGTGTCGATCGCCTGTGACGAGACCACGAACCGGGCCCAAGTGGGCGCCGTCTGGAGCGCGTTCGGGGTCGAGGCCGACATCGAGGCGCTGGACTCCGGCGCGGCGGACGCGCTGCCGGACGCGCTGTTGCGCGCCGACGAGTTCCTGACCCACCCGGTCTTCCACCAGCACCGTTCCGAGACCGCGATGCTGCGCTATCTGCGCCGGCTCGCCGACCGGGACTACGCGCTGGACCGCGGCATGATCCCGCTGGGCTCCTGCACCATGAAGCTCAACGCCACGACCGAGATGGAGCCGGTCACCTGGCCCGAGTTCGGGCAGTTGCACCCCTTCGCGCCCGCCGAGCAGGCGCAGGGATACCTCACGCTCATCCGAGAGCTGGAGGAGCGGCTCGCCGAGGTCACCGGGTACGACAAGGTGTCGCTGCAGCCCAACGCCGGTTCGCAGGGCGAGTTCGCCGGGCTGCTCGCCGTACGCGGATATCACCGGGCCAACGGGGACGAGCAGCGGACCGTGTGCCTCATTCCGTCCTCGGCGCACGGGACCAACGCCGCCAGTGCCGTCATGGCCGGGATGAAGGTCGTCGTCGTGAAGACCGCCGAGGACGGCGAGATCGACGTGGCGGATCTGCGGGCGAAGATCGAGCAGTACCGCGACGAGCTGTCGGTGCTGATGATCACGTACCCGTCGACGCACGGTGTGTTCGAGGAGCATGTCGCCGACATCTGCGCGCAGGTGCATGAGGCGGGTGGCCAGGTGTACGTCGACGGCGCCAACCTCAACGCGCTTGTGGGGCTTGCCAAGCCGGGGCACTTCGGCGGTGATGTCTCGCATCTGAATCTCCACAAGACCTTCTGCATTCCGCACGGTGGTGGCGGTCCGGGCGTCGGTCCGGTGGGTGTGCGTGCGCATCTGGCGCCGTATCTGCCGAACCACCCGCTGCAGCCTGCCGCCGGTCCTCAGACGGGTGTCGGGCCGATCTCGGCCGCGCCCTGGGGTTCGGCGGGGATCCTGCCGATCTCGTGGGCGTACGTCCGGCTCATGGGCGGCGAGGGGCTCAAGCGGGCCACGCAGGTGGCGGTGCTCAGCGCCAACTACATCGCCAAGCGGCTCGAGCCGCACTACCCCGTGCTCTACACCGGTCCCGGCGGGCTGGTCGCGCACGAGTGCATCATCGATCTGCGGCCGCTGACCAAGGCGACCGGCGTGAGCGTCGACGATGTCGCCAAGCGGCTGATCGACTACGGGTTCCACGCGCCGACGATGTCGTTCCCGGTGGCCGGGACGCTGATGATCGAGCCGACCGAGTCCGAGGATCTGATCGAACTCGACCGGTTCTGCGAGGCGATGATCGCGATACGGGCGGAGATCGAGAAGGTCGGTTCGGGCGAGTGGCCCGCGGACGACAACCCGCTGCGGAACGCGCCGCACACCGCGGGCGCGCTCGGCGGGGAGTGGAAGCACGCGTACACGCGCGAGGAGGCCGTCTTCCCGGAGGGCGTCTCGGCGTCCGGGAAGTACTGGCCGCCGGTGCGGCGGATCGACCAGGCCTTCGGTGACCGGAACCTGGTGTGCTCCTGCCCGCCGCTGGACGAGTACGAGGACTGAGTCGTACGTCGTCGGAGGGCTCCGCCGTCATGGCGGAGCCTTCCGATGCGTCATGCGGTCGCCAGTGAGACCTCGGTCGACTTGATCAAGGCGACGACCGGCGTGCCGGGTGACAGGGCCAGTTCCGCTGCGGCGTCCTTGGTGATCGCGGCGGTCAGTTCGCCGCCCTCGACGCGGATCTTCACGGAAGCCATCGCGTTGCCGGCGGTGATATCGGTGACCGTGCCGGGGAGCTGGTTGCGGATGGACAGGCCCTCGACCGGGGCGGTGGCGAGGGACACCTCCGTCGACTTCACGAGGGCGCGGACGGCGGAGCCCGGGGCGAGGCCGAGGTCGGTGACGGCTTCCACGGTGATCGCCGCGGTGAGGCTCTGGCCGCCGGTGAGGCGGACGCCGACGGTTGCCATCACCTCGCCGGGCGTGATGGTGACGACCGTGCCGGGGAGCTGGTTGCGGATGCTCAGGGTCATGGGCATCAACCTAGGGCTCCGGGTGGATCATGCCGGGTATGCGTGGGTCTGCGTCGCCTTGACCGTTGCCCACACCGGGGCGCCCGGGTGCAGATCGAGTTCGGCGGCGGCGACCGTGGTGAGGTCGGCGGCGAGCGGGAGTTCGCCGGTGAGGTCCGTGCGGATCTGATCGCCGTGGGTTTCCAGGCCAGCCACTTCGCAGCGCCACAGGTTGCGGGCGCTGGAGCCGGTGGGGCGGTCGCGGTGGAGGGTGACCGCGCTGGGAGGGAAGGCGACGAAGACCGGTCCGGCGAGGTCTTCCGTGGTGGTGATGTCGGGGCCGGCGTCCAGGTGGACCGTGTGGCCCGCTGCCTGTCCCTTGTAGAGGTTCAGGCCTACCAGTTGGGCGATGTAGTCCGTACGGGGATGGCGGGCGATGTCGGACGGGGTGCCCTCCTGGACGACTGCGCCGTGCTCGATGACGACCAGTCGGTCGGCCAGCACCATGGCGTCCAGGGGGTCATGGGTGACCAGGACGGCGACTGCCTCGAAGTCGGCGAGGTGGCGGCGGAGTTGGGCACGGACTTCGAGGCGGGTACGGGCGTCCAGGGCGGCGAGTGGCTCGTCGAGGAGGAGCAGGCGGGGGCGGGTGGCGAGGGCGCGGGCGAGGGCTACGCGTTGGGCCTGGCCGCCGGAGAGGCTGCGGGGCTTGGCGGTGGTGTGCGCGGTGAGGCCCATGCGGTCCAGCCACTCGGCCGCCTGGGCGCGGGCCTCGGCCTTTGTGGCGCCGTGGCAGCGGGGGCCGAAGGCGACGTTGTCCAGGGCGGTGAGGTGGGGGAAGAGGAGGTAGTCCTGGAAGACGACGCCGACCGGGCGGGATTCCGGGGGTGTGTGGTGCAACTCGGTGCCGTCCAGGTGGAGATGGCCGGCGGTGAGGGGGGTGAGGCCGGCGAGGGCGCGGAGGGCGGTGGTTTTGCCTGCGCCGTTGGGGCCGAGTAGGGCTACTACCTCGCCGGGGGCGGCGGTGAGGGTGATGTTCAGGTGGAAGGGGCCGCGGGTGACGGTGAGGTGGGCGTCGAGGCCTTCTGGGTTTGTGCGGCTGGTGTGCTGGTGTGCTTTGTCCAGGTCGGTCATGGGGTGCACGTCCGGGGGGTGGGCGCGGTGCGGGGGGTTTCGGGGCGGGCCGGTGCTGGTGCTGGGGGGTGGGTTTCGCTCGCCGGCGCTGGCGGGGTGCCGCTGCGCCCACCCGTGCCGCCCCAGCGGCACGACTGCCCGCAGCTGCGCGCTCTGCGGTGCGTGCAGTGACTCGGCCGTCGATCGTCTGCGGGTCCGTTGTGGCTGGTCGCGCCCACGCGGCGGAGCCGCATATTCAGATACAGCCCCGCGCCCCTTTGGGGCGCTGCTCGACCGCAGCTGATTTCGCCAGGGACGGCAAGGGCGGGGATGAGGGCGCGGCTGCTCATGAGGGTGTCATCCAGCGGTCCCGTAGGCCTGCCAGGACTGCGATGGAGACCGTCAGGAGGACCAGGCTGAGGGCGATGGCGGCTGCTGGGTCGTTTTGGAGGGCCAGGTAGACCGCTAGGGGCATTGTTTGGGTGCGGCCGGGGAAGTTGCCGGCGAAGGTGATCGTCGCGCCGAACTCGCCGAGGGCGCGGGCCCAGGCGAGGACCGCGCCTGCTGCGATGCCGGGGGCGATGAGGGGGAGGGTGACCCGGCGGAAGGCCGTGAAGCGGGAGGCGCCGAGGGTTGTGGCTGCCTCCTCGTAGCGGGGGTCGGCGGCCCGTAGCGTGCCCTCCACGCTGATCACGAGGAACGGCATCGCCACGAAGGTCTCCGCCAGGACCACGCCGGTGGTGGTGAAGGGGAGTGTGATGCCGAACCACTCGTCCAGCCATTGGCCGACGACGCCGTTGCGGCCGAGGGCCAGCAGCAGGGCGACGCCGCCGACCACGGGGGGCAGGACGAGCGGCAGGGTGACCAGGGCGCGGACCAGGCCCCGGCCGGGGAAGTCCGTGCGGGCCAGCAGCCAGGCCAGCGGAACGCCGATGACCAGACTCAGTGCCGTCGCCGCCGTGGCGCACACCAGCGACAGGCGCAGCGCCTCCCACACCTCGGGGCTGGTCAGCTGGTCGGGCAGGGTCCGCCACGGCGTCCGTACGAGCAGGGCGACGAGGGGGAGCAGCAGGAACGCCAGGCCGAGGAGGGCCGGGATCAGCAGGGGGAGCGGCGCCAGGCGGGGGCGGGTGCGGGTGCGCGTACGGGTGCGCCCGCTCTCGATCGTCTCGGCCGGCCCTCTCACGGCTTGAGGAACCCCGCCCCGGTCAGGACCTGCTGGCCCGTGGGTGACTTCACCAGTTCCATGAACGCCTTCGCCGCCTCGGAGTTGGGGGCGTCCTTGAGGAGGGTGATCGGGTAGTCGTTGATGGCCTCGGCCGACTCGGGGAAGTCCACGCCCTCCACCTTGTCACCCGCGGCCTTCACATCCGTCTTGTAGACGACAGCGGCGTCCGCCTCCTTCAGCTCGACCTTCGTGAGGGCGCTCTTCACGTCCTGCTCGTACGAGACCGGGGTGAGCTTCAGGTCGCTGGCCTGCAGGGCCTTCTCCGCGGCGGCGCCGCACGGCACCGTCTTGTCGCACAGGACCACCTTCAGGCCGGACTTGGTGAGGTCCTTGAGGGAGGCGATCCTGTCGGGGTTGCCGGGCAGGGTGGCGATCTCCAGCTGGTTGCGGACGAAGGTGGACGGGGTGCCGTCCGCGGCCTTGGCGTCCGTCACGATCGCCATCGTCTTGGCGCTGGCCGCGGCGAAGACGTCGGCCGGGGCGCCGCCCGTGATGCTGGCGGCGAGGCTGTCGCTGCCGCCGAAGCTGAAGGTGACCTTCGTGCCCGGGTGGTCCTTCTCGAACTCCTTGCCCAGGGTCGTGAAGCTCTCCTCGAGGGAGGCGGCTGCGAAGACGGTGACGGTGCCGGACAGCTTCGGCGACCCCGATGACGAGGGGTCGGAATCCGCCGCGGAGCCGGACGAGGAGGAGCAGGCTGTCAGGGCCAGCAGCAGGGCGGCAGCTGCGCCGGCCGCCTGCGGGGTCCGGCGGGTCCGGCGCGCGGAACGGGTCATCACAGGTCCACTCCCTCTGTCTCCCGGGGAGGGTTCCCAAGAGTCCCCGGGCTCTTCCGATGCGTCGATGATACTGGCGCATATGCGAGGCGTAAGTCTCCTGTCGCATCGCATGAGCGGGGGAGAGCGGGCGTGGATGTTCGTATGTGCGGAGGGCCGGTTGTGCTCAAGCGCGGTCGATGTGCACGTTCGTCGACTTCACGCGGGCCGTGGCCTCCATGCCGACCTCCAGGCCCAGGTCCTCGACGGCCTCGCGGGTGAGCAGGGAGACGAGTCGGTGCGGGCCGGCCTGGATCTCCACCTGGGCGGCGACGTCGCCGAGTTTGATCGCGGTGACGATGCCGGGGAAGGCGTTGCGGACCGAGGTGTACGGGGTCTCCTCGTCGCCGGTTCCCGTCTTCGCGAGTTCGACCGAGAACGCGGCCAGGTCCCGTCCGTCGATGAGCCGTCGCCCGCTGTCGTCGCGATGGGTCGCCATCCGGCCCGCGTCCGCCCAGCGGCGTGCGGTGTCCGGGCTCACGCCGAGCAGCCGAGCCGCCTGGCCGATCGTGTAGGACTGCATGCCGGTCACGATAGGGCGGGAAGCGGGGGGTGGTGGACGTGGGGTCGGCCCGACGTCCTCAGGAAATCCCCGAAGCCTTGAGTACCGCCTGCGCGGTCTCGTCGTCGATGCGGTGCCGGAGCCGGCGCAGGACGTCGGAGTCCTTGGAGTTCCGGCACAGCGTGCCGCATTCGAAGGAGCGCCGGACGCCGGTGTCGAGTTCGTGCCAGAGGAGGGGGTTGGCGATCAGGACGCGGGGATCGAGTTCCAGGCGGTGACCGTAGGCGTCGCGCAGGATCAGGTGTGAGGAGACGTCGCCGTATTGCCGTACGGCCACCAGCGCGTCCGTATGGACCGTGCGGCTTGTCAGCGGGCCGCGGGCGGTGAGCCAGCCGGGGCCGGCTGTGATGCGCTGGGGGAGGAGGACCGCGAAGACCGTGGCGGCGAGGGTGAGCCACAGCAGGGTGCGGGTCGGGGTGAGGGTGTGCGCGTCCCAGTCGACCAGCAGGGCCATCGTGCCGAAGGCGAGTGCACACGCCGCCGCGAACCGGACGCTGCCGCGCCAGTGGCGGTCGCCGGCCGGGCTCGGCGGTCCGCTCGGTCGCATGGGCCGACGGTAGGTGCTCGGTCGTACGGCGGCGGTGTCGTTGACGGGGTTCTGGCGCCGTACGGCCGCATTTTGACGCGATCCCAGCGCATGGATCCCAGCGCACGGCAGCGCGATCCTCGGATACGAGACTCCCTCCCCGTGTCCGCCTCGCGAACCGGGCGTTCCGCTCAGCCCGTGTGCACGCGCGGCCGGCGGGCGCGGTCCGGTTCTGCCTCGCGCAGGACCTCGCGGGTGACCGGGGCGACCTCGCCCTGGCCGAAGAGGAAGAAGCGGAGGAAGTTGGCGAAGGGGTTGCCCTCGGTCCACTCGAAGTAGATGTGCGGGATGCAGTTCGTGGTGTCACGGACATGGAGGAGCAGCGCGGCCAGGGCGTTGGAGACGGACGAGGACTCCAGGGACAGGACGCGATAGCGGTTGTGCATGACCTCGCCGCGCACCGTCAGGCCGGACTCGAACTCGGACGGGTCGGTGACCGTGACCTCGACGAAGACGAAGTCCTCCTGCTCGGGGACGTCGTTGTCCTGCCGGATCTGCTCGATCTTGTCCCGGTACTCGGCGACGTCGCGGGCATCGGGCTCGTTGGCGATGAACCGGATCTTGCGGCTGGCGATGTCCCGGACGAATCGTTCCGCCATGCTGTCCATCGTCACGCTGGTCACGCGCAGCTCGAAGGCGCGGGCCAGCCGGGAGGCCAGGGAGAGGACGATGATGCCCGCGATGAAGCAGGCACCGATCTTCACGCCGTCCGGGCGCTCGATGACGTTGACGACCGTCGTGTAGAGGAACACCGCCGAGATCACCGCGAAGGCGATGGTCCAGTTCCGCTGTCCGGCCTTGCGCGCCGCGATCGTCACGGCGATCGCGGCGGAGCTGATCAGCACCAGCACACCGGTGGCGTAGGCACCGCCCTGCGCGTCGACATCGGCGTCGAAGATCCAGGTCACCAGGAAGCCGACCAGCGTGAAGACGATGACCATCGGGCGCACCGCGCGGGCCCAGTGCGGAGCCATGCCGTAGCGGGGCAGATAGCGGGGCATCAGGTTGAGCAGGCCGGCCATGGCGGAGGCGCCGGCGAACCAGAGGATGGCGATGGTCGAGACGTCGTAGACCGTGCCGAAGGCGCCGCCGAGGTAGTCGTGCGCGAGGAACGCGAGGGCGCGGCCGTTGGCCTGGCCGCCGTCCTCGAACTCCTTCTCGGGGATCAGCAGCGTGGTGATGAAGCTGGTGCAGATCAGGAAGCAGCTCATGATCAGGGCGGCCGCGGTGAGCAGCTTCTTGGTGCCCCGGATCCGGCCCTGCGGGTCCTCCTCGGTGTCCCCCGCGTCGCCCTTGACGTGCGGCATCACGGCGACGCCGGTCTCGAAGCCGGACAGACCGAGGGCGAGCTTCGGGAAGACGATCAGGGCCATGCCGATCATGACGAACACGTTGCCGTGCTCGGCCGTCAGGGCGCTCGACCAGTCGGTGACGACGTGTCCTTCGGTGATGATGTGCCACAGGCCGACGAGCACGACGACGACGTTCAGTGCGAGGTAGAGCCCGACCAGAGCGACGGCGACGCCGATCGCCTCCAGGAAGCCCTTGAGGAACACCGCGCCGAGCAGGGCGACGAGTACGAGGGTGATCAGCATCTGCTGGTCGTGCAGGGCGCTGTGCAGATGGGGGTTCTCGACCAGGTGGGTGGAGGCGTCCGCGGCGGAGAGCGTGATGGTGATGAGGAAGTCGGTGGCGGCGAAGCCGAGCAGGGTCAGGACGAAGAGTTTGCCCTTCCAGAAGGTGAGCAGCCGCTCCAGCATCGAGATCGAGCCCTGCCCGTGCGGGCTCTCCTCCGCCACCCTGCGATAGACCGGCAGCGCGCCCGCCAGGGTGACGATCACGAGGATGATGGTCGCGATGGGTGAGAGCAGGCCGGCCGCGAGGGCCGCGATGCCCGGCTGGTAGCCGAGGGTCGAGAAGTAGTCGACGCCCGTCAGGCACATCACTCGGAACCAGTGCTGGCCCTCTTCCGGCTTCGGCTCGGCGTGCGGAGTGTGCTGGGCGCCGGCCTTGCCCATGTCGGACAGGCCCTCCAGCATCCAGGCCCGCAGACGACTGGGCGGCTGTTCCGTGGTGGCCATCTGCGTGCTCCTGATGTGGTGCTCAGCGTGCGATTCCGGCCATCACGCGGACGGCCGCACCAGCGTAAGCGGAGAGTGACGCCCGGGCCCACGGATGAGGGGGCGGAGGCGTCAAGCTTGCGTTAAGACTGGCCGGGTCAGTGGGGTGGCACGTCAAGAAGTGGACTACAGGAGCCCTGTCGTTGCTCTTGCGCTGTAGGGACGCAGCGGGGGTCGGTGGCGGCGGAACCGATACCCAGCGTCATGTCCGGGACGGGATACGCGCCGTAAGAGTTCCGTCAAAGCCGCGCGGTGCCCCGTATGGGACCCGTCAAGGGCGGCCGTATCCAGCCGGAAAAGCGGTTCTCTCGAACCGTCCCTGTCCCACCGAACCTCAACTCCAGGAGCTCACGATGGCCGATCTGGCCTTCGTCGTCATCACGATCGCGGTCTTCGCGCTGGTGGCTCTCGCCGCCAAGGGGGTGACGAAGCTGTGACCGCCGAGAACGTCGTCGGCCTGGTCGTGGCCGTCGCCCTGCTGGGCTATCTCGTCCTCGCCCTGATCTTTCCGGAGAGGTTCTGAGAACAGATATGGGTCCCGTACTCGCAGGCATCCTTCAGCTGCTTGCCTTGATAGCGGCGCTGGCGCTCGCCTACATCCCCCTCGGCAACTACATGGCCAGGGTCTACTCCTCCGACCGGCACTGGCGGGTCGAGAAGTGGATCTACAAGGGGATCGGAGCCAACCCCGACACGGAGATGCGCTGGCCCGCGTATCTGCGCGGGGTGCTGGCCTTCTCGGTGATCGGCGTCCTCTTCCTGTACGCCCTCCAGCGGCTCCAGGGTGTCCTGCCCGGCTCGCTCGGGTTCGCCTCGATCGATCCGGACCAGGCGTTCAACACCGCCGTGTCCTTCGTGACCAACACCAACTGGCAGGCGTACTACGGCGAGCAGGCCATGGGCCATGTCGTGCAGACCGCCGGTCTGGCCGTGCAGAACTTTGTGTCGGCCGCGGTCGGTATCGCCGTGGCGGTGGCGCTGGTACGAGGGTTCGCGCGCTCCCGTACCGGTGAACTCGGCAACTTCTGGGCCGACTTGGTGCGTGGTGTCGTACGCATCCTGCTGCCGTTGGCGGCCGTCGCCGCGGTCGTGCTGGTCGCGTGCGGTGTGATCCAGAACTTCTCCGGGATCCACGAGGTCGGTCAGTTCATGGGTGGCCAACAGCAGTGGAACGGCGGTGCGGTCGCCTCTCAGGAGGCCATCAAGGAGATCGGCACCAACGGTGGCGGCTACTTCAACGCCAACAGTGCCCACCCGTTCGAGAACCCCACCCCCTTCTCGAACCTCTTCGAGATCTTCCTGCTCCTGGTCATCCCGTTCTCGCTGACCCGGACCTTCGGTGTCATGGTCGGCTCGGTCAGGCAGGGTTACGCGATCCTCGCCACGATGGCGACCATCTGGGTCGGTTTCGTCGCCCTGATGATGTGGACCGAGTTCGCCCACCACGGCACGGCCTTCGAGCTCGCCCGCGGGGCGATGGAGGGCAAGGAGAACCGCTTCGGCGTCGGCGCCTCGTCGATCTTCGCCGTGTCGACCACGCTCACCTCGACCGGCGCGGTGGACTCCTTCCACTCCTCGTTCACCGGTCTCGGCGGCGGCATCACCATGCTCGGCATGATGCTGGGCGAGATCGCGCCCGGCGGTACCGGCTCCGGCCTCTACGGCATGCTGATCATGGCGGTCATCGCGGTGTTCATCGCCGGTCTGATGGTCGGCCGTACGCCCGAGTACCTGGGCAAGAAGATCGGCACTCGCCAGATCAAACTGGCCGCCTGCTACATCCTCATCACCCCGGCGCTGGTGCTCGTCCTCACCGCCTTCGCGATGGCGCTGCCGACGCCGGTGCACTCCATGACCAACAGCGGGGCGCATGGATTCTCCGAGATCCTGTACGCCTACACGTCCGCCTCGAACAACAACGGCTCGGCGTTCGCCGGTCTGAACGCGGACACGCAGTGGTTCAACAGCACGCTCGGTCTGGCGATGCTGCTCGGCCGCTTCCTGCCGATGGTGTTCGTGCTGGCGCTGGCCGGCTCGCTCGCCGAGCAGCAGCCGGTGCCGGTCACCGCAGGCACGCTGCGCACCGAGAAGCCGCTGTTCACCGGCCTGTTGGTGGGCGCGATCCTGATCATCACCGGTCTCACCTATTTCCCGGCCCTCGCGCTGGGCCCGCTGGCCGAGGGGTTGGCGGCATGACCACCGACGTAACGAATCACGAGGACTCCATGTCCACTCCCACCCGTGCGCCCCACCAGGACGCGCCGACCGGGCACAAGGCTCCCGAAGGCCGCGTCGGGGCGGGCCTGTTCGACGCCGGCCAGCTGCTGAAGTCGCTGCCGGACGCCTTCCGCAAGCTCGACCCGCGGGTGATGATCAAGTCCCCCGTGATGTTCGTGGTGTTGGTCGGGTCCGTCCTGACGACGGTCTTCTCCTTCACGGACCCGGGTGACTGGTTCGGCTGGGCGATCAGCGCCTGGCTGTGGCTGACGGTGATCTTCGCGAACCTCGCGGAGGCCGTCGCCGAGGGCCGTGGCAAGGCGCAGGCGGACACCCTGCGCAAGGCCAAGACCGACACGGTGGCCCGCAGGGTCGACGGCACCGTGGTCGCCGGCACCGAACTGCGGATCGGCGACCTGGTCGTCTGCGAGGCGGGCGACATCATCCCCGGCGACGGAGACGTGGTCGAGGGCGTGGCCAGCGTCGACGAGTCGGCGATCACCGGCGAGTCGGCCCCGGTCATCCGTGAGTCCGGCGGCGACCGGAGCGCCGTCACCGGCGGTACGAAGGTGCTCTCCGACCGCATCGTCATCAAGATCACGACAAAGCCGGGCGAGACCTTCATCGACCGGATGATCAACCTGGTCGAGGGTGCCGCGCGGCAGAAGACGCCGAACGAGATCGCGCTGAACATCCTGCTCGCTTCTTTGACGATCGTCTTCCTGCTCGCGGTGGCCACGCTGCCGCCGTTCGCCGACTACGCGGGCACCCATCTGACGCTGGTCGTCCTGGTGGCCCTGCTGGTCTGCCTGATCCCGACGACGATCGGCGCGCTGCTCTCCGCGATCGGCATCGCGGGCATGGACCGGCTGGTGCAGCGCAACGTACTCGCCATGTCCGGCAGGGCGGTCGAGGCCGCCGGTGACGTCTCCACGCTGCTGCTCGACAAGACCGGCACCATCACGCTCGGCAACCGTCAGGCCGCCGAGTTCGTGCCGGTGAGCGGCACCACCGAGGCCGAGGTCGCCGACGCCGCCCAGCTCTCCTCGCTGGCCGACGAGACGCCCGAGGGCCGCTCCATCGTCGTACTGGCGAAGGAGAAGTACGGGCTGCGGGAGCGGCACCAGGGTGAGCTGGCGCAGGCCGAGTGGATCGCCTTCACCGCCCAGACTCGTATGTCGGGCGTGGACGTCGACGGGCGCAAGGTCCGCAAGGGCGCGGCCGGTTCGGTGATCACCTGGGTACGGGAGCAGGGCGGCGAGGTCGCCGAGGACGCGGACACCCTTGCCAACAGGATCTCCGAGGCCGGCGGTACGCCGCTGCTGGTCGCCGTGGAGGACTCGGAGTGCGCCCGCATTCTGGGCGTCATCCACCTCAAGGACGTCGTCAAGGACGGTATGCGGGAGCGGTTCGACGAATTGCGCCGCATGGGCATCAAGACCGTCATGATCACGGGTGACAACCCGCTGACCGCCAAGGCGATCGCCGAGGAGGCGGGCGTCGACGACTTCCTCGCGGAGGCCACTCCCGAGGACAAGATGGCGCTGATCAAGCGGGAACAGGCGGGCGGCAAGCTCGTCGCGATGACGGGTGATGGCACGAACGACGCGCCCGCGCTCGCGCAGGCCGACGTCGGCGTGGCGATGAACACCGGTACATCGGCCGCCAAGGAGGCCGGCAACATGGTCGACCTCGACTCCAACCCGACCAAGCTCATCGAGATCGTCGAGATCGGCAAGCAACTCCTCATCACCCGGGGCGCGTTGACCACGTTCTCCATCGCCAACGACGTCGCGAAGTACTTCGCGATCATCCCGGCGCTGTTCGCGGCGGTCTACCCGGGCCTGGACAAGCTCAACATCATGAACCTGTCCTCGCCGGACTCCGCGATCCTGTCCGCGGTCGTCTTCAACGCGCTGATCATCATCGCGCTGGTCCCGCTCGCCCTTCGCGGTGTGCGGTACCGGCCGATGAGCGCGGACCGCATGCTGCGGCGGAACCTCGGGATCTACGGCCTCGGCGGCCTGGGCGCCCCCTTCATCGGGATCAAGATCATCGACATGCTCATCTCCCTCATCCCCGGAATCGGTTGATCGCCATGAACAACTCGGTCACGAACACAGCCCGGTTGCTCGGGGCGGGCCTGCGCGCGCTGCTGGTGTTGACCGTGCTCACCGGCATCCTCTATCCGCTCGCGGTCACCGGTGTGGCCCAGGCGCTGTTCAACGACAAGGCGAACGGCTCGGAGATCACGGCGGACGGAAAGGTCGTCGGCTCGTCCCTGATCGGGCAACAGGGCTACAGCCTGGACTACTTCCAGCCGCGACCCGCCAATGGACTGGGCGAGAACTCGGTCAACACCCAGTACAAGCTGATCCTTTCGGGCGCGACCAACCGCTCCGGCGACAACCCCGAACTCATCAAATGGGTCAAGGAAGCCCAGGCCAAGGTCGTCAAGGACAACTCGACGGCCGACTACAAGGTGAAGCCGTCCGACGTACCCGCCGACGCGGTCACGTCCTCCGCCTCGGGCCTGGACCCGGACATCTCGCCCGCCTACGCCGACCTCCAGGTGCACCGGGTCGCCGAGCGCAACGGCCT
This sequence comes from Streptomyces sp. NBC_00457, assembly GCF_036014015.1. Lineage (NCBI taxonomy): Bacteria > Bacillati > Actinomycetota > Actinomycetes > Kitasatosporales > Streptomycetaceae > Streptomyces > Streptomyces sp. NBC_00457. Next base: position 8,961,156 of record NZ_CP107905.1, read on the forward strand.
GTCCGCCGGCCAGGTCCAGAAGCTCGTCGATCAGCACACCGAGGGCCGCACCCTCGGCTTCATGGGTGAGCCCCGGGTGAACGTCCTCGAACTCAACATCGCTCTCAAGGAACTGACCAAGGGCAACTGATGACCCGAGTGCTGGTCGTGGAAGACGACCCACAGCTCGTACGGGCACTCGTGATCAACATGCAGGCACGCCGGTACGGAGTGGACGCGGCGCCCGACGGCGCCACGGCCCTCCGGCTGGCGGCCGCGCACCGGCCGGACGTGATGGTGCTCGACCTCGGCCTGCCCGACATGGACGGGGTCGACGTCATCAAGGCCGTGCGCGGCTGGACCCGTGTGCCGATCCTGGTGCTGTCGGCCCGCCAGGGGTCCGACGAGAAGGTCGCCGCGCTCGACGCGGGCGCCGACGACTACATCACCAAGCCCTTCAGCATGGACGAGCTGCTTGCCCGGCTGCGGGCCGCCGTTCGCCGCACCGAGGAGGCACCGCTCACCGCCGAGACGACACGGGTCACGACCGACGAGTTCACCATCGATCTGCTCGCCAAGAAGGCCGTACGCGGCGGGCGCGACGTGCGCCTGACGCCGACCGAATGGCATCTGCTGGAGATCCTGGTCACCCACCCCGGCCGCCTCGTCACGCAGAAGTACCTCCTCCAGGAGGTCTGGGGGGTGTCCCAGCGCAACAAGACCAACTATCTGCGCGTCTACATGGCCCAGCTGCGCCGCAAGTTGGAGGCGGACCCCTCGCACCCCCGCTACCTCATCACCGAACCGGGCATGGGTTACCGCTTCGAAGGATGAATTGCAGTCCGCTCCGTAAGGTTCGTCGACGAAGGCGAATGTTTCGTTCAAGCTGGCAGGGCTGACCCCATGCGGACATACGAGGTCGACAGAGCGGCTGTGCGTGCGCTGCCATCCCGCCCCGACGCGGGCGCCTTCTCCCCCGACCGCAGATTCGCTGCGTACAAGGGGTTGCCACGCTTTGGCTGCTGTCTCTAGGGTGCGGCAGCAGCGAAGCTTTCTGGAATTGTTCCGAAAGTTTCGGTCCAGTGGACAGGCGTGGACGCGCTGTCCCGTACCCAAGGAGCGCATGATGGGCGACCGGGCACTGTCCCGCCGCGGCTTCCTGGCGGCCTCCGCCGCGGCCGGTCTGGGCATGACGGCATTGAGCGGCTGTGGCGGCGACTCGGACGGAGGATCCTCGGGGACGACGACGGTCGAGTGGTGGAACATCTCCACCACTCAGCCGGCGAAGGATGTCTGGGCCGGCCTCGCGAAGAAGTTCGAGGCCCAGAACCCCAAGGTCAAGATAAAGATCGTCCAGTTGGAGAACGACGCCTACAAATCGAAGATGACGGCGCTGACTGCCTCCGGGAAGCTGCCGGACATCTTCCACACGTGGGGCGGCGGCGTCCTGAAGCAGCAGGTCGACGCCGGGCTCGTCGAGGACCTCACGGACCGCACGAAGCCGTGGTCCGACGGTCTGCTGTCGGCCGCGAAGAAGCCGTATCTGCTGGACGACCGGCTGTACGGCATCCCGTTCGACATCGGCATGATCGGTTTCTGGTACAACAAGGCGCTGTTCAAGCAGGCCGGAATCGCCACGCCGCCCACCACCTGGAGCGGCTTCCTCGACGCGGTCGGCAAGCTGAAGTCCGCCGGCATCACCCCCCTCGCCCTCGCGGGCAAGGAGACGTGGACCGGCATGTACTACTGGGCGTACCTGGCGATGCGCACCGCGGGCGCCGGCGCGCTGGAAAAGGCCAACGACGACAAGGACTTCACCGGCGCCGAGTTCGTGCAGGCCGGACAGCATCTCAAGGAACTCGTCGATCTCCAGCCGTTCCAGAGGGGGTTCCTCGGCGCCGCCTACTCCAGCCCCACCGGCCAGGCCGCCGCCGTCGGCAACGGCAAGTCGGCGATGGAACTCATGGGCCAGTGGGCGCCGGTGGTCCAGGCGGACGCGGGCAAGGGCCTCGGCGACGACCTCGGGTTCTTCCCGTTCCCGGAGGTCGAGGGCGGCAAGGGCGCCATCACCGAGGTGTTCGGCGGGGGCGGCGGACACGCCCTGCGGCAGGGCGCTCCGCAGGCCGCCGTCGACTTCCTGGAGTTCTTCGCCTCCGAGGTGACGGACCTGGAACTGGTCAAGAAGACCGGCGCCATTCCGGTGGTGCCCGCCGCCGAGAAGGCCCTCACCGACCCCAACCTCAAGGCCGTACAGGCGCAGTTGAAGGGCTCCACCGGCTTCCAGCTCTACCTGGACCAGGCGTACGCACCCGCGCTCGGCCAGGAGGTCAACGACAGTGTGGGCGCGCTGATCGCCGGTTCCAAGTCGCCCGAGCAGGTCACCGAGTCGATCACACAGACCGCGAAGGAAGAGCAGTAGGCCCCGATGACCTCCACGTTCCTTCCGGACAAGCGGACCGGCGCCGACGCCGAGACCCCGCCCCCGGCAGTCAGGGCAGGCCGGGGGCGGGCCCGGCGGCGGACGCTGAACTGGCTCACCGCGGTCGGCTTCCAACTGCCCGCGCTGGTGCTGTTCCTGGTGCTGGTCCTGCTGCCGATCCTGTTCGCCCTGTACGCCGCCTTCTTCCGGTGGGGCGGCTTCGGCATGCCCTCCGACTACGTCGGCGTCGACAACTTCACCCGGCTCTTCGACGACCCGGTCTTCCTGGGCGACCTGTGGCGCTGCCTCGTCCTGGTCCTGCTGTCGCTCGCCATACAACTGCCGTTCGCGCTCGCCATGGCCGTCCTGCTGAACCAGCGGATCCGCGGCCGGGCCGTGTACCGGATGCTGTTCTTCGCGCCGTACGTCCTGTCCGAGGCCATCACCGGCATCCTGTTCGCGATGATCTTCGCCCCGGACGACGGTCTCGCCGACCAGGTCCTGGGCAGCGTGGGCCTGGACGGGCTCGGCGGGACCTGGTTCGCGGACCCCTCCACCGTGATGGCGACCCTGTTCCTCGTCATGACCTGGAAGTACTTCGGCTTCCACATGATGCTCTACCTGGCCGGACTCCAGTCCATCCCGGCCGAGTTGACGGAGGCGGCGCTCATCGACGGCGCGAGCCCCTGGCAGCGCTTCCGCAACGTCACCCTGCCGCTGCTCGCGCCCACCCTGCGCATCAGCGTCTTCCTGTCCGTCATCGGCGCCATCCAGCTCTTCGACCTGGTGTGGGTGACCACCGCGGGCGGCCCCGACCATCACTCCGAGACCATGGCCGTGACCATGTTCCAGTACGGCTTCAAGCGCTACCAGGTCGGCTATGCCAGCGCGATCAGCGTGGTCATGTTCGGCATCAGTCTCGTCTTCGCCCTCGCCTACCAGAGGTTCGTGCTCCGCCGCGACCTCGAAGGGGCGACCACGACCATGCGGGGAGGCCAGAAGTGAAGGCACCGGCGCGGCAACTCCCGTTCCACGTCATCCTCGTCCTCGTCGGCGCGATCATGGGCATACCGCTGCTCTACGCGGTCATCTCCGGCTTCAAGTCCACCGACGAGCTCTCCCGGAACCCGATCGGGCTGCCCGAGTCGTGGGTGACCTCCAACTACACCGACATCCTCGGCTCCGGTTCCTTCTGGCGGCTGGTCGGCAGCAGCACGTTCATCGCCATCGGTACGACCGTCCTGGTCGTCGCGGTGTCCGCGCTCGCCGCCTTCTCCTTCGCCCGGTTCTCCTTCCGCGGCCGGGAGTTCCTGTTCACCCTGTTCACGATGGGGCTGATGTTCCCCTTCGCGGTGGCGGCGCTGCCGCTGTTCCTGCTGCTGCGCTCCCTGGGCCTGCTGGACAACCCGCTGGGCGTGATCCTGCCGCAGGCCGCGTTCGGGCTGCCGATGACCATCATCATCCTGCGCGGCTTCTTCCGGGAGATCCCCGGCGAGCTGGAGGAGGCGGCCACGCTCGACGGGTGCACCCCGCTCGGGTTCTTCTGGCGGGTCCTGCTGCCGATGGCGCGGCCCGCGCTCGGCACCGTCTCCGTGCTCGCCGTCGTCACCAGCTGGAACAACTTCTTCCTTCCGCTGCTGGTGTTCACCGACTCCACGTGGTGGACCATCCCGATCGGCGTCCAGCAGTTCCAGGGCCAGTACTCCGCGGAGTACGCCAGGGTCTTCGCCTATCTCGTCCTGGCCATGGTCCCCGCACTCGCCTTCTACTCGGTCGCCGAGCGTCAGCTCGTCGGCGGCCTCACCGCCGGCGCCACCAAGGGATGACCCGCGCCGGCGGACGTACACCACATCGACCGTGAGGAGTCGCACCATGCGCACCACCCGCACACGGCTCAGACTCACCGGCGCATTCGTCGCCCTGCTCCTGGCCGCCGGCGTCCCGGCGGCCCAGGCCGGTGAGGACCGGCCGGCCCCCGACCAGCCGACCCTCGCCGAACTCGCCCAGCGCCACGGCCGCTACTTCGGCAGCGCCACCGACAACCCCGAGCTCACCGACGAGCCCTACAAGGCGATCCTCGGCACCGAGTTCGACATGATCACCCCCGGCAACGGGATGAAGTGGTACGCCACCGAACCCCAGCAGGGCGTCTTCGACTTCTCCCAGGGCGACGAGATCGTGAACCTCGCCCGCGCCAACCACCAGCGCGTACGCGGCCACACCCTGGTCTGGCACAGCCAGCTCCCGGACTGGCTCACCTCGCGCGAGTGGACGGCCCCCGAGCTGAGGGCCGTACTGAAGAAGCACATCCAGACGGAAGTACGCCACTACCGGGGCAAGGTCTACGCCTGGGACGTCGTCAACGAGGCCTTCAACGAGGACGGCACCTACCGGGAGACGATCTTCTACAAGACCCTCGGCCCGGGCTACATCGCCGACGCCCTGCGCTGGGCCCACCAGGCCGACCCGAAGGCCAAGCTCTACCTCAACGACTACAACGTCGAGGGGATCGGCCCGAAGAGCGACGCCTACTACCGGCTGGTCAAGGAGCTGAAGGCGCAGCGCGTCCCGCTCCACGGCTTCGGCCTGCAGGCCCATCTCGCCCTCCAGTACGGCTATCCGAGCACCCTGGAGGACAACCTCCGCCGCTTCTCCCGGCTGGGCCTGGACACCGCGCTCACCGAGGTGGATGTGCGCATGTACGTGCCCGCCGACGAGGCCAAGCTGGCCACGCAGGCGGAGTGGTACCGGGAGATGACCGAGGCGTGCCTCGCCGTGCGGCGCTGCGTGGGGATCACGCTGTGGGACTACACCGACAAATACTCCTGGATCCCGGCGTTCTTCGCGGGTGAGGGCGCGGCGCTGCCCTGGGACGAGGAACTGCGGCCCAAGCCCGCGTACTTCGCGATCCGGGAGGCGCTCAGCTAGCGGGGGCCGTGCTCGACCGCACCACCAGCTCTGTGCCCAGCTCCACCCGCGGCGAGTCCGGCTGCTCGCCGCGGGCCAGGCGCAGCACGGTACGGACGGCGAGCTTGCCCATGTCGGCGAGCGGCTGGCGGACGGTGGTGAGCGGCGGGGCCGACCAGCGGACTTCCGGAACGTCGTCGAATCCGACCACGCTCATGTCCTCCGGCACCCTGAGGCCCCGCCGGCGCAGCGCCTCGATCGCGCCGAGCGCCATCTGGTCGCTGGCCGCGAAGACGGCGGTGGGCGGATCGGGCAGGTCCAGGAGGGCGTTGCAGCCGGTGAATCCGGACTCGGGGTGGAAGTCGCCGGGCACGACGAGGGTGTCGTCGAGCGTGAGACCGGCGCTTTCCAGGGCGGTGCGGTAGCCGTCGAGCCGGGCCCGGGAGCACAGCAGCCGGGGCGGCCCGGCGATCAGGCCGATCCTGCGGTGGCCGAGGGCCAGCAGATGCTCGGTGGCCGCCATGCCGCCGGACCAGTTGGCGGCGCCGATGGTGGGGGCGTCCAGGGCGGGCGAGCCGGCCGGGTCGACGATCACGAGCGGGACGCCGAGGATGCGCAGTTCCTCGTACAGCAGCGGCTCCAGGGCCGAGGTGACCAGGATGACGCCGTCGGAGGCGCGGGCCCGCAGGTTGCGCATCCACTCGCGGGCGCCGCCCGAGCGTCCGTGGATCGCCGACACCACGGTGCCGACGCCGGCCGTGTGGGCCGCCTCCTCCACACCCCGGATGATCTCCACGGCCCAGGGGCTGTCGAGGCTGTTGAAGACCAGGTCGAGCAGGGCGGCACGGGTGGCTGAGGTCGTGGGGCGCCTGCGGTAGCCGTGCCGGCGCAGCAGGTCCTCCACGCGGGCGCGGGTGTGGGGCGACACGTCCGAGCGGCCGTTGACGACCCGGGACACGGTCGGCACCGAGACCCCCGCCTGCCGGGCGATCTCCGTGATCGTGACCCTGCCCCCGTCCTGTGGCGCCTGCTCGGCATCGACCTCGCGTGCTGCCAATTCGCCACCTCCGTCGACCGGTTGCGCATCCGCCACTGCCCTACCGGACACACGCCTCGAAACTTCCAGGAGTCTTCCGGAAAGCGGGTGGTGTTGGGAAGGGAAGTGGTGCGGTGGACCGGATCACGCACGGGGGACTACGGGGAGTGACGGGCGCCCGACATGCGTCGGGGCCGGTTCGCAGGATGTGTCTGCGTCCGGCCCCTCATGTCTCCGGGCGGGAGGTCGGTCCGCCCGGTGCCGCTCAGGCCGCGGTCATCACCACTGTGCGGTGCGGGGCGATGATCTGGCCGTCGGGCAGAAGCTCACCGGTGTCCTCGAACAGCAGAACGCCGTTGCACAGCAGGCTCCATCCCTGCTCCGGGTGGTGCGCGACGAGTCGGGCGGACTCCCGGTCGGCTGATTCGGCTGTCGGACAGGGTGGCTGGTGCTGGCACATGGGTGGGTTCTTTCGCTGTGTCGTGTGGAGTGAGTGGGTTGTCGGGTCTGTCCTGTGGCGTGAAGCCTCGTTCATGGCCGCCCCCGTATGTTTAAGTCGGTCGGAACCCAGTGTTGCCCCACGGGCGTCATTCCGCAGGGATTTAGCGGCACCACTTCTCACAGGTTCAGGACGCATCACCCGCGCGAAGGGTTCATTCCAACTGCACGGCCACTTCGGGTGGTTCAGGATGGTCGGATGGGGCTAGTCAGTACGGGGAGGCGACCCTATTCGGCTCGTTAGAGCGCCGTAATGCTCGTGCGAGCGTGATAGGGCTTGATGAGGGTTCCAGGCGCCTACAACCGTTTCTGCAGCTTTTTGCAGCGCGTACGAGCGTACGGGTTCCGGCAAACAGCGTCGTACCCCGCTACCCGGAATTCCGGTGGCGGGGTACGAGGGTGTTTCGCGGGGCCGGTCGGTCAGGCGGGCTGGCCGAGCAGCGGGGCGGGCGTCACCCGGTGGGTGAGCATCGGGAGGAGCTCGGCGACCCGGTGCGGCCGGTGGGCCGCGATGCCGGGCGGGGCCGGCGCCAGCGGGACGAGCAGGTCGGTGGCGGTGGGGTGGCCGGTGGTGCCGTCCGATGAGCAGTCGCCGTGCAGCCACAGCGTGAGCATGTACAGGCCGGGCAGGGACAGCAGGCGGGGCTGGTAGGCCCCGGTCACCGACTCGGCCTGGCGCAGCGCGCGCTCGGTGGAGGCGACGTACGGGCCCTCGAAGAAGTGCGAGAAGGCCCAGCCGTCGGGGGTCAGCATGGTCTCGGCCGCGGCCACCGCGCGGTCGCCGCAGCGGATCAGGAAACGCCACCCGGCCAGCCGGGTCGCGGACACGCCCTCGGAGGTGATGCGGTCGAGTACGTGCACGGGCAGTGGGAGTTCGGGAGTGGCGGTGCCCTGTGCGGTGCGCAGGGCGGGAGTCCGGGCCTCGCGGACCGCGGTGGGGGAACCGAGGGCGGTGAGGACGGAGCGAAGGGCGGGCGCTGGAGCCGGGGGGACATGCAGCGGCATGGTGGGTCGCCTCTCATTCGACAGGCACAGTGGCGCGAGGGCGGGCGTGGCGGGGGCGGACGGCGCTGTCAGCTCACGGGGTCAGAGAGGCGGGGGCCGGGGTCTGGGGGTGCGTGGGTGTGAGTGAAGCCTGCCGCACGTCACCTGACGGCAGGAACCCGGACCGGGGCGCCAACCCTCTGCCTTGTTCGCGGAGTTTATACGACACGTGTTCACATTGTGTTTCGTCTAGCTGTTTCCGGGGACTTCGGCAAGGGGCCATTCGGTCGGCGGCCAGCGGGAATCATCCCTGTTCCGAACCCGTCGCCCAGCGATGACCTCGGGAAATGCCGATGACTCGGTCGGCCAATACTCGTCGGTGTTTTTCACGAGTTGGCAAGGTGCCGGAAACTGCACTATGTGCCATGCCCGGTGAATGTGCCGCCGGTCACGTCCGTCAGAGTAGCGCGCGCCCGCTCTGCCCGCGACGTTATCGATCGCTTCGGCTGGGCATCATCCCACCTGACCCGGGACACCGGCGGCCGGACCTGATCGGCCCGCCCATTCGAGGAGGGACGCTCCGATGGGGGAGAAGGTCGTGGCAGGCGGGTTCGACCTGTCCGATCGGCAGCGGTACCGCGGCAAGCTCCGGGAGTGCCTGACGGGCCTGGAGCGGCTTCTGGCGGAGCAGCGGTTCGATCGCCCGAAGAACCTCATGGGGCTGGAGATCGAATTGAATCTCACCGGTGCCGACGGCATGCCGAAAATGCTGAATGCGCAAGTACTGGAGAGGATCGCAAGCCGAGATTTCCAAACAGAACTCGCCATGTTCAATCTGGAAGTCAACATAGCCCCACATCGCTTGGCCGGGCGGGTATTCGACCGGCTCGCCGAGGAACTGCGCACCTCGCTGGCATATGCCGACCGGAAAGCGCGCGAGGTCGATGCGGGCATCGTGATGATCGGCATTCTGCCGACGCTCGACCGCGACGACCTGGTCTCCACGAACCTCTCCGACGTCGACCGCTACACCCTCCTCAACGACCAGATCGTGGCCGCACGCGGCGAGGACTTCGTGCTCGACATAGCGGGCGTGGAGCATCTGCGCTGCACCTCCAGGTCCATCGCGCCGGAAGCCGCCTGCACCTCCGTCCAGCTGCACCTCCAGGTCACGCCGGGCCGCTTCGCCGACGTGTGGAACGCCGCGCAGGCCGTCGCCGCCGCGCAGATCGCCGTGGGCGCCAACTCGCCCTTCCTGTTCGGCCGCGAGCTGTGGTGCGAGTCCCGGCCGCCGCTGTTCCAGCAGTCCACCGACACCCGCCCGCCCGAACTCCAGGCCCAGGGCGTCCGGCCGCGCACCTGGTTCGGCGAACGGTGGATCTCCTCGGCGTACGACCTCTTCGAGGAGAACCTGCGCTACTTCCCGGCCCTGCTGCCCATCTGCGACGACGAGGACCCCCACGCCGTCCTCGACGCGGGCGGCACCCCGAAACTCGCCGAACTCGTCCTGCACAACGGCACCGTGTACCGCTGGAACCGTCCCGTCTACGGCATCGCCGACGACATCCCGCACCTGCGCGTCGAGAACCGCGTCCTGCCCGCCGGGCCGACCGTCACGGACGTCCTCGCCAACGCCGCCTTCTTCTACGGCGTCGTCCGCGCCCTCGCCGAGGAGTCCCGGCCGGTCTGGTCCCGGCTGCCGTTCGAGGCGGCCGCCGCCAACTTCGACACCGCGTGCCGGCACGGCATCGACGCCCGCCTGATCTGGCCCCGGCGCGGGCGCTACGGCGGCACCACCGAGGTCGACGCGGTGAGTCTCGTACGCGACGAACTGCTGCCGCTCGCCGAGGCCGGGCTGGACGCGTGGGGCGTCGATCCGGCCGACCGGGACCTGTACCTCGGTGTGATCGAGGAGCGCTGCCGGCGCCGGGTCAACGGGGCGGCATGGCAGTCGGCGACCTTCCACCGGGCCCTGGAGTCGGGGCTGTCCCGGGAGGCCGCGCTGGCGGCCACCACCAAGTGCTACCGCCGACTGATGCACCACGGGGAGCCGGTGCACACCTGGCCGGTGGGGCTGCCGGAGGCGGTGCCGCTGGGGTAGGAGCCGACGGTCAGCCCTGGTTCCCCCGCGCCCCCGCCGCGACGATCGCCTGCAGGATCACCGAGTGGATCTGCGACGGGTCGCTGACCTCGTGTCCTGAGCCGCCGGTCGCCTTGGCGATCTGCTCGGCCTCTTCCCGGTCGGCGTCCGGGCCGACGGCGATCATGATGAGCGGCACCGGGCGCTCGGGGTTGGTGAGCTGCTCCAGCCGCTCGACGAGGTCGGAGCGGGAGATGCTGCCGGGGTCCTGGTTCACGCCGTCGGTGAGGATGACCAGCGCGTTGAACTTTCCCTTGTCGTACGAGGACGTGGCCGCCTGATACGCGGCGAGCGTCGTGTCGTACAGCCCGGTCGCCCCGTTCGGCACCGGCGCCAGCGCGCTGAACGCCGCCGACAGCAGATCCCGCTGTGTGCCCTCGCCGGCCCGGTCGCCGAGCCGCTCGGTCGGCACGCGGACGCGGTAGTCCTTGTCGCCGTCCAGCTTGGTGGAGAAGTCCCACAGCCCGATCTCGTCCTCGGGCGTGAACGTGGCGAGGGCCTGCAACAGCGAGGCCTTGGTGACGTCCATACGGGTCTGTCCGGTGTCGCCGACCGGTTCGGACATGGACGCGGAGGCGTCCACGACCGTGGTGATCCGGGCGCTCTGCACCGTGATCGTCCAGGTGCCGAGCGCTTCCTGGAGCGCGATCTCGTCGGCGGGGCGCGCGGCGGGCTGCGCGTACGGCTGCGGGCTGGCGCCCCCTGCCTTGGTCACCAGCGCCTGAGACACCTCGTCGGCGGAGGTCCTAAAGCCGTACTTCTCCAGCATCCGGCGCTGCTCGGGCTGCCGTAGATAGCTCGTGAACCGGATCGCGGCCCTCTTCTCGTCCGTCGACAGCCGGGTCTGGTCGACCAGGGTGTAGGGGTAGTCGAGCCGGGGCGAGCCGTCCTTCGGATAGAACATGTCCAGGCTGCCCGCGCCGCCGGCCGAGGAGTTGTACGCGAACGCCGCCTGCTCGCTGAGGATCAGCGCCTGGTTGCGCCGGGGGTTGCCCTGCTCGGTGCCCGAGGAGTCACGCGGCAGGGTGTCCAGGACCTGGGTGTCGCTGTCGGAGGTGCGCTGCGCCAGCGTCTTCATCATGGCCGCGGCCTGTGTGTCCCCGCCCTTGATCTTCGCGGCGGCCGCGCCCACCTGCGTGAGCGCCAGCAGCCCGGTCGCACTGCGGGCCGGGTCGGCCGCGCCGAGCCGGAGGGCGTCGTCCTGGAGGCTGGCCCCGGCGAGCTCCAGCCAGCTGTACGTCCGCTTCGGCCACCCCAGCGACTTCGCGGCCGCCGGCACCATCGCCACCCCGACCGGGGTGGACGCCACCGTGCCCGCCAGAGTCACCTGCGTCGCACCGCTGTCCGCCGAGACCCGCTGCACCCACACGTCCGAGTCCGGCACCCACACCTGGATGTCGGCCTTCTCGCCCGTCGCGAGCGCGTCGGCGACCTTGTACGGGTCGCGTGCGCTCACCGAGACAGCGACGCACCGCCCGTCGGAGGTGAGGTCGTCCTCGCGCGCCTGCTTCGCCGCCTGGCGCAGCGCGGGGGCGATGTCCGGGGAGGCGGCGAGCTTCAGCCGGACCGGGTCGTCCTGGCAGGAGGAGCCGAAGGAGAGCAGCCCGCTCTGGACGGCGACCGCGGTGCCTCCGGCGATGGTGAGAACCAGTGCCGTGGCGACGGCCACCGTGCGGCGGCGGGCGCGTGGACGGGGGTCGCTGCCGCCCGCCCCATACTGATCGGGCAAGCTGTGACGTCCCATGACGGTGGTGCCCCTCCCTGTCGACCCCGTGGCGGAAAACGGCCACATGGCGAGCAAAGGGGAGGTACGCCCCGTACGGCGCCCGCCCCCCAACGGCCTGTCGCGCACGATCTTCGTAACTTCTTTCGAGACCCTAGCGGCGCGGCGATGGGGATGAGGCGGGATTACTCAACTGGAGGCATGTGTGCAGGCGGAGGCGGGGTCGGTGGCTGATTCTTTTCCTCAGGAGCGGCCCTCACGGCGAATTCTCCGTTCCGAGACGCTGCTCGTTCTGGGGCTTTCGCTCGGTGCGAGCGGTGTGTCCGCCCTGATCAGTTTTGTCGGATCGGTCACCAAACCGGGCGGTCTCAAGGACCAGGCGGCCACCCTCAACGCCTCGGCCGCGCCGGGCCGTCCCTGGCTGGATCTCGCCTGGCAGCTCTTCGGGATCACCACGGCGCTCGTGCCCGTCCTGCTCGTCGCGCACTTCCTGCTGCGCGAGGGCGAAAGCCTGCGCACCCTCGGCTTCGATCGGACCAAGCCCTGGCCGGACCTCGGCCGCGGTGCGGCCGTCGCGGCGGTGATCGGCAGCACCGGCATCGCCTTCTACCTGGCCGCCCGCGGACTCGGCTTCAACCTCACGGTGGTGCCCGAAGCGCTGCCCGACGTGTGGTGGAAGTACCCGGTCCTGATCATGTCCGCGATGCAGAACGCGATCCTCGAAGAGGTCATCGTCGTCGGCTATCTGCTGCGCCGACTCGGCCAGTTGGGCTGGACCCCGGGCACCGCGCTGATGGCCAGTTCCGTACTGCGTGGCTCCTACCACCTCTACCAGGGCATCGGCGGCTTCCTCGGCAACCTGGCGATGGGCGTGGTGTTCGTCTACCTGTACCGGCGCTGGGGCCGGGTAGGTCCCCTGGTCGTGGCTCATTCGCTGCTCGACATAGGGGCGTTCGTCGGCTACGCGCTGTTGGCTGGGAAGGTGGGCTGGCTGCCGACGGCTTGAGCGCTTTCGAAGGGGGCGTACGACAGGTTCGTACGCCCCCTTTCCTACGCCTCCTTTCGTACGTCGATGTATCGCCGTTACGCGAGCAGCTCCCCGTCGATGACCGTGACCGCGCGTCCGGTCAGCAGCGTGCGGTCGCCGCGCAGCTCGGTGTGGACGCGGCCGGAGCGGGGTGAGGCCTGGAGGCCGGTGAGGCCGGGGCCGCCGAGGCGCTCGGACCAGTAGGGGGCGAGGGCCGTGTGGGCGCTGCCGGTGACCGCGTCCTCGTCGATGCCGACGTTCGGGAAGAAGCAGCGGGAGACGTAGTCGTAGCCCCGCGTGGGGTCCTCGGCGCGGGCGGTGGTGATGATGCCGCGGGTGGAGTACGCGGCGAGCGCCTTGTGGTCCGGCGCCAGGGCGTGGACGGTCTTCTCGTCGGCGAGTTCGAGGAGCAGGTCGCCGACGTTCGGGCCGGTGTCGAAGGCGGCGCGCGGCTCGGCGCCGAGCGCGTCGGTGACCCCGTCCGGCACGTCGACCGGGGTGAGCGGTGCGGTCGGGAAGTCCAGGGTGACCGAGCCGTCCTCGCCCGGCGTCGCGACCAGGACGCCGCTGCGGGTGGCGAAGCGCACCGGGCCCTGATGCGCGCCGGTGGTGTGCAGGACGTGGGCCGTGGCGAGCGTGGCGTGGCCGCACAGGGCGACCTCGGTGACGGGCGTGAACCAGCGCAGCGCCCAGTCGGCCTCGCCGCCCTCGGGCAGGCGGTGGGCGAAGGCCGTCTCGGCGTGGTTGACCTCCCTGGCCACGTTCTGGAGCCAGGTCTCGTCCGGGAAGGCGTCCAGGAGCAGGACGCCGGCCGGGTTGCCGGCGAAGGGGCGGTCGGTGAAGGCGTCGACGATTCGAATCCGCATGCCGTCGACGCTAGGCGCGGTGCGAAGCGGCAGGCCAAGGCCAATTCCGGGGAGCTGGACCGATTTTGGTCCGGGCCGTCTTCAGGGCCGCCTTCAGCGCTGTCTGGCGGGCGGGTGTTGCCAGGCGAGCTATTCCGATATATCGTTGAGGCATCGCGACTGATCAACGACTGTATGGAGTGATGGCGATGCGTTCCCATGGATTCGAACGTGGACACGGTGGACACGGCTCGCACGAGCGAGGCGGATTCGAGGCCCTGCGCGGTGCCTTCGGGCCCTTCGGGCCGGGTGGCCCCGGCTTCGGCGGACCGGGCCCCTGGGGTCATCGAGGGCGCGGCGGACCGCGGGGGAGGGCGCGGCGCGGCGACGTACGCGCGTCGATCCTCGCCCTGCTGAAGGACCGGCCCATGCACGGTTACGAGATGATCCAGGAGATCGCCGAGCGCAGCGGCGGGGCGTGGAAGCCCAGCCCCGGCTCGGTGTACCCCACCCTCCAGCTGCTGGAGGACGAGGGGCTGATCACCAGTGCATCCGAGGGCGGCAAGAAGCTGTTCTCGCTCACCGAGGCCGGCCGTACCGCGGCCGAGGAGGGCCCCGAGGCGCCCTGGGAGGAGGCCTCCCGCGGCGTCGACTGGGAGGTCCTCGGTGAGATCCGGCAGGCCGGCTTCGGTCTGATGGAGGCCTTCGGGCAGGTCTGGAAGACGGGCAGCAAGGAACAGCGCGAGAAGGCGCTGGCCGTCATCAACGAGGCCCGCAAGAAGCTGTACCTGATCCTCGCCGACGAGGACTGACGAGGACTGACGAGGACTGACGAGGACTGACGAGGACTGACGGGGGCTGACGAGGTCTCAGGCTCGGTCCCGGCGCAGGGCGCCCTCGCGGAGACATCCGCGGGGGCGCCTTCGCGCGTCCGGGGGTCAGGCCACCAGCCCCGCCAGCTTGCGCAGCGACTCGTTCAGCGCGGCCGTCGCGGAGTCCTTCAGCCGGCCCGCCATCAACGACACCGCGGCGCCCGTGAACTCGCCGTCGATGCGGACCGTGGTGGCGTCGCCGTCCGGCGTCAGGGTGTAGCGCGTGGCCAGGTCGACCGCCATCGGTCCCTTGCCGCGGATGGCCAGCACCCGGGCCGGCTCCAGTTCCTCGATGGTCCAGTCGACCTCGGCCGGGAAGCCCATCAGCTTCAGGTTCTCCTGGAAGGTCTCGCCCACTGCGAGGGTCTCGGGGCCGCCCTTGGGGAAGCCGGTGTGGGTCGCGTTCCACTCGGCGTAGGCGGACCAGTCCGTGAGCTGCGCCCACACCTTCTCCGCGGGGGCCCCGATCCGTGCCTCCGCGCTGACTTCGGCCATGCGACCACCTCTTCGTGTCGGGCTACGGTGTCGCGGAACGTAGCCGCACGGCCTGCAACATTCAATACTGATGAACCGTCAGAAAATGTGGAGGCGGCCTGCCGGACCGGCCTCAGCCGGCCAGCCGTATCTCCGCCGCGTCGAACAGGTCCCACGCGCGCGGGAAGGCGCTCTCGTCGTGGCAGTGCCAGGCATCCCAGAACAGGTCGGCCGGCAGTGCGTCCTCCGGGGCCCACACCCGGTACACGTACTGCCTGCCGTCGACGGCCGGAAGGGTCACCAGCCAGTATCTGCTCTCCATCCCTTTGTGGGGGACGTGCGACGGAGCGTTACGGTTGCGTGATCTCATCCGTAAGGAGGAGATTGGGGCCGCCCGGGTCCACTCTCTGTGGGACGCGGTGGGACGCGAAAATGCTTCCCTCCGGGGATGTCCCGATCTGGAGGGACTGATGAGGTAGGGGTGTGCAACCCCGAATCCCCCGGCAGGCGGCCCAAGAACAGGGCGGCCGGCGAACGGACACCGATGCCGGGCTCAGTGACGAGCTGGCGTCGGTGCTCTCCGGTGCCCGCCGCCGGGCCGTGCGGGACGGGGACCGGCAGATCGACACGGCCCATCTGCTGCACTCGCTTCTGGAGTCCGACCCCGAGGTGCGGGCCGTCTTCGAGGACGGGCCGCAAGTGGCCCGGCTGCTCGGCTATCTGGTGCAGCGCAGTATCGGCTACGGCCTGCGCTGGCAGGGCGCCGTCGAGGACTCCGGTGCCGTACCCGTGGTGACGGGCGAAGCGGGCTTCTCTCCGCTGGCCGCGGGCGCGATGGAGTACGCCCGCGAGCGCGCCGTCCGGCGCGGTGGCGAACCGGCTCTCGGGATCGACCTGCTCGCCGCCATCGTCGTGGACCCGCAGGCACGCGCGGTCGAGGTGCTCGACCGTGCCGGAGTCGATCCGCACGCCCTCTACGTGCGGATCGAGAGGTACTTGGCGAAGACCGGCTGACCGGCCGGCGACCCGGGTCCCGTCCACGCGCTGAGACAGGTGTCATCGGGGGTGACGCTCATGTCATCGCCTGTCATCATGTGCCGGTGCATACGTCAGACAGCAGCAGCGGCAGCGGTGGAAAGGGCGTGGGGCTCGGCCTCGCGCTCGCTTCCGCGCTCGCCTTCGGGGGATCCGGTGTCGCGGCCAAGCCGCTGATCGAGGCGGGGCTCGACCCGCTCCACGTGGTGTGGCTGCGGGTGGCGGGGGCCGCCCTGGTGATGCTGCCGCTGGCCGTGCGTCACCGTTCGCTGCTGCGCCGGCGGCCCGCGCTGCTCGCCGGGTTCGGGCTGTTCGCCGTCGCCGGTGTCCAGGCCTGCTACTTCGCCTCGATCTCCCGGATCCCCGTCGGGGTCGCCCTGCTCGTCGAGTACTTCGCGCCCGCCCTCGTCCTCTGCTGGGTGCGGTTCGTGCAGCGGCGGCCGGTCACGCGTGCGGCGGCGCTCGGCGTGGTCCTCGCGGTCGGTGGGCTCGCCTGTGTCGTGGAGGTGTGGTCCGGGCTGAGCTTCGACGCGCTCGGACTGCTGCTCGCGTTCGGCGCGGCTTGCTGCCAGGTCGGGTACTTCGTGCTGTCCGACCATGGCGGCGACTCCGGCGCGGAGGCGCCTGATCCGCTGGGCGTCATCGCCTACGGCCTGCTGGTCGGCGCGGCCGTGCTGACCGTTGTCGCCCGCCCGTGGCGCATGGAGTGGTCGCTCCTGGCGGACAGTGCGGACATGAACGGGACGCCCGTCGCAGCGGGTCTGTTGCTCACGTGGATCGTGCTGGTGGCCACGGTGGTTGCGTATGTGACCGGCGTGGTGTCCGTGCGGCGCCTGTCTCCGCAGGTCGCGGGTGTGGTGGCCTGCCTTGAGGCGGTCATCGCGACGGTGCTTGCGTGGGTGCTGCTCGGTGAGCACCTTTCGGCTCCGCAGATTGTGGGTGGGGTGGTGGTGCTGGTGGGGGCGTTCATTGCGCAGTCTTCGGCGCCGGGGAAGGGGTCTGGCGGGCCCGTTGCTGGGGGCGGTGCTGATACGCGGGTGTCGGCGCGGGGGACGGCCCGGTGAGTGCCGCGGTGGGTGCGTGGTCTACTGCGGGTTCGTTGTGGCTGGTCGCGCAGTTCCCCGCGCCCCTTTCGGGGCGCTGGCCGTCCCGCATCTCGCTTGTCCCGGGCGTGGATCAGTGTCACAGGGTCGCCAGGTAGTCCGGGAGTTTGGTGTCGGGGGCCAGTTGGGCGTCGGCTACCGGGGTGTCGTAGCCCTTGCGCAGGGGGACTACTCCGGCCCAGTGGGGGAGGGTGAGGTCCTCGGGCTCGTCGTTCACGCCGCCGGTGCGGGCCTTGGCGGAGACCTCGTCGAGGTCTAGGCGGATGACGGCGGTGGCGGCCAGTTCCTTCTTGTTGGCGGGCCGGGCGTCGTTGGCGCGTCCGGGTACGACCTGGTCGACGAGGGCGTCTAGGGCGGCCCGCTTCTCCTCGGGGTCGGTGACGTCGTGGGCGATGCCGTGGACCACGACCGAGCGGTAGTTGATCGAGTGGTGGAAGGCCGAGCGGGCCAGGATGAGCGCGTCCACGTGCGTGACCGTCAGGCACACGGGGAGTCCCGGGTCGGTCTGGCCCGTCATCCGCAGGGGGCGGGAACCGGTCGAGCCGTGCACGTAGAGCCGCTCGCCGACCCGGGCGTACAGGGTGGGCAGCACCACCGGTGCTCCGTCGCGGACGAAGCCGAGGTGGCAGACATAGGCCTCGTCGAGTATCGCGTGCACCAGATCCCTGTCGTACGACGCCCGGTCGGCGGAGCGCGTGGGAACGGTGCGGTCGGTGGGTGTGTAGGCGGCCTGGTGTTGCGTCGGCTGCTGCTGGGTTCCCTGCATTGCGCCCTCTATTGCACTAGTGCATAATTGACTTTGTGCTAGAAGGATATCGGATCAGTGGGCGGCGCGCAGCCGAGATTGCGGCCAGCGTCGAGAGTGCGGTGGGTTCGGGCGGGCTGGAGCCGGGCCAACTGCTGCCGCCGATGCGGGAGTTGGCCGTCGAGCTGGGTGTGAACCCCAACACGGTCGCGGCGGCGTACCGCATCCTGCGTGAGCGCGGGGTTATCGAGACCGCCGGGCGTCGTGGCAGCCGCGTGCGGTCCAAGCCGGCCACCACGGGACGCGAGTACCTCCGGGTGGACGTGCCCGAGGGGGTGCGGGACGTGGCGAGCGGCAACCCCGATCCCGCGCTGCTGCCCTCGCTGGCCAAGGCGTTCGCGGTGGCCGCCGAGCAGGGCGACCGCGAACCCGTGCTGTACGGGGACGACCCGGTGGAGCCGGAGTTGGCCCGTCGCGTGCGGGCCGATCTGGACGCGGGCGGTGTGCCGGACGGGCCCCTCACGGTGACCTCCGGCTCCCTCGACGCCATCGAGCGTGTCCTGGCCGCCCACCTCAAGCCCGGGGACACGGTGGCCGTCGAGGACCCCGGCTGGGGCAGCCTGCTCGACCTCGTCCCGGCGCTCGGGCTGCGCACCGCCGCCGTCGGCGTCGACGACGAGGGGCCGCTCCCCGAAGACGTACGCCGTGTCCTCGAGGCCGGGGCGCGCGCTCTGATCGTCACCGACCGGGCGCAGAACCCGACCGGTGCAGCGGTGAGTGCGTCACGCGCGCGTGCCCTGCGTGCCGTGTTGCGTGAGCACCCGGACGTCCTGCTGATCGACGACGATCACGGGCACGGCATCGTCGACCTGCCTCTGCACACCCTCGCCGGTGTCACCGGCAGCTGGGCCTTCGTGCGCTCGGTCGCCAAGGCGTACGGCCCCGATCTGCGGCTCGCCGTGCTCACCGGGGACGCCGTCACCGTCGACCGGGTGTGCGGGCGGCACCGGCTCGGGCCCGGCTGGGTGAGTCGGATCACCCAGCGGGCCGTCGTACGGCTGTGGGCCGACGGCGCGGTGGACGCGCGCGCGGTGGCGGCGGCGTATGGGCGGCGCCGGGACGCGCTGATCGGTGCGCTCGCTGAGCGCGGGGTCGCCGCGTACGGGCGCAGCGGTCTGAACGTCTGGATTCCCGTGCCGGACGAGACCGGAGCGGTGGCCCGCCTGCTGCATGCCGGCTGGGCCGTCGCCCCTGGTGCTCGTTTCCGGATGAGCGCACCGCCGGGCATCCGTGTCACCGTCTCGACGCTGGCGGTGGACGAGACGGTGGGGCTGGCGGATGCGATCGCTTCAGCGGTGGGGCCGGCGCCGATCCGGAGCTACGTCTGAGGGCGACGCCGGGTGGTGCCGCGATGGGTAGTCGATCGTCTGCAGGTCCGTTGGGGCTGGTCGCGCAGTTCCCCGCGCCCCTATCGGGGCGCTGGTCGAACCGGAGCTGACTTCGTAGGGGCCGGTTGGCCCGGACTGCGCTCAGCCTCAGGCCGGGAGTCCCTCGCCCCTCGACTCCCCACAAATACCCGACCTCCCGCCTTCGGCCGCACCTGCGTCAGTGCCGCGCCCGCCAGGACCACGGCCGCTCCCACCGGTGTCCACCAGTTCAGTGTCTCGCCCAGGATCGCGACGCCTGCGGTCGTGGCGATGACGGGGATGAAGTACGTGACCATCGTGGCTGTGGTGGGGCCGACCTCGGCGACCAGGCCGTACTGGATCAGGAAGGCGAGGCCGGTGCCCAGTGTGCCCAGGGCTGCTATCGCCAGCAGCGGGCCTACGGCCACCTGTGTCGGCCAGGATGTGAACAGTGGGGTCACGACGGCCAGTTGCAGGGTGGCGAGCAGCAACTGGGCGCCGGTCAGTGAGAGATGCGAGTGGTCGGATCCGGCGAGGGTGCGGCGGACGTAGATCCAGCCGATCGGATAGCTCAGGGACGCTCCCAGTGCCATCGCCGTGCCCGTGGCGTCCAGGCCGTGGAAGCCCTGCCAGGCGCCGAGCACCGTGAGGACGCCGAGGAAGCCGAGGCCGAGACCGGCGACGCGGACCCGGGTGGGCCGGTCCTCGGAGAGGGCGACCAGGGAGAGGGCCATGCCCCACAGCGGCGAGGTGGCGTTGCAGATGCCGGCCAGGGTGGACGGGATGGTCAGCTCGGCGTAGGCGAAGAGCGAGAACGGCAGCGCGTTGAGCAGGAACGCGGCGACTGCGAGGTGCCCCCAGGTCCGCGGCTCGCGCGGCAGCCGCTGCCGCTTCATCGCCATCGCGGCCGCGAGCACCGCCGTCCCGAACACCAGCCGGCCCAGCGTGACCTGGAAGGGGGCATAGCCCTCGGTGCCCACCTTGATGAGCAGGAAGCTGAAGCCCCAGACCAGGGCGAGGACACCGAAGCGAAGCCGCCAGTCGAGGGCGGCGCGGACGGGAGTGGGGGTGCTCATGGCGACCAGGGTGGTGCACCAGGACCTCGTAGCACAACCTAGATTTTTCGCACGGTATCTCGTAGCATTGCTTACATGTTGAACCTGGAGCGCCTCCGCACGCTGGACGCCCTGGCCCGGCACGGCTCGGTCAGCGGTGCCGCCGAGGGCCTGCACATCACGACCTCGGCCGTCTCGCAGCAGATGTCCAAGCTGGAGCGCGAGGTCGGCCAGCAGCTCCTCGCCAAGAACGGCCGGGGTGTACGGCTCACGGACGCCGGCCGGCTCCTCGCCGAGCACGCGGCGCGCATCCTCTCCCAGGTGGAGCTCGCCCAGTCCGATCTGGAGGCGCAGCGCGGGCAGGTCGTCGGCGAGCTGCGGCTGGCCGCGTTCCCCACCGCCCTGCGCGGGTTGTTCCCCATAGCCCTCACCACCCTGCGTTCCCACCACCCCGCACTGCGCGTGCGCTCGCGGGAACTGGAGCCGGAGAACGGGGTCAACGCGGTGCTCCGGGGCGACGTGGACCTGGCCGTCGTCCTCGACTGGTACAACAAGCCGCTGCCCATGCCGCAGGGTCTCGCCAAGGCGTCGATCCTCGAGGATCCCGTCGGCGTCGCCATGCCGGACGGACATCCGCTCGCCGGGCGGGACGAGGTCGACCTGGAGGACTTCGCGGGTGACGAGTGGGTCGCCTGGCCCGAGGGCGAGTTCTGCCACGAGTGGCTGCTCTACACCCTGCGCGCCAAAGGCATCGAGCCCCGCATCGCCCATCGCGCCGAGGAGCACCACACCCAACTCGCCCTCGTCGCCGCCGGGTTGGGCGTCAGCGTCGCCCCCCGCCTCGGCCGCGACCCGATGCCCGCAGGCGTGCGCGCCGTGCCCGTACGGCACGGCGCCCAGCGGTACATCTACGCGGTATGGCGCGCGGACGCGGACCGCCGCCCGTCGATCCGGGCGGCGGTGGAGGCGCTGCAGGAGGCGGCCCTGAAGTTGGGGTAAGTTCAGCGCCCCCGAAGGGGCGCGGGGAACTGCGCGACCAGCCACGATGGCGCCGCAGACAAGCAACGACCCATCGTGGCACTGCCGGCGGAGCTACCCGTTACCCAACTTCCGGAAGTCCCAGGACACGATCTTCTCCGGCGTCAGCCGCACCCACGCGTGGCGTCCATCGTGCGGCATCTCCTCAAGGCCGAAGTTCTTCCGCGCGAACAGGGTCTCCGGGACGTCGAGTTCCGCCCGCAGCTCGCCGGTGCGCGGGCTCTCGCCCACGAAGTCGACGGTCCCGGACAGCTCGACGCCGCGCAGTTCGTCGTACTCCTCACCCGTGTCGACCACGATCGCGACCCGCGGGTCGCGCCGCAGATCGGTCCACCGCTTGCTGCGCACCACCGAGTACAGCCACATCGAGGTGCCGTCCCAGGCGAACCAGAGGGTGCTCACGTGCGGGGCGCCGTCGGCGGAGACGGTGGCGACCCTGCAGGTGCGCTGGCTGGTGAGGAACTCGTCCAGCTCGCCCGGTGTCATCATGATCTTCCGGCCCCGGCGCTGCGTGGCGGTCATGTGTCCCCCTCTTCTCTTCTCCCACGTCGTGTCAGAGGAGAGATCCTCTGACATCACGTCAGAAAAGGATGAGCGGTCTTCCTTCCCTGCGCAATGGTGGCTAGTCTCGCCCGCCCCATCAGGTCGGCGACAAGGGGGCACCATGCCGTCGCACGAACAGCTTCGCGAACTCCTCGACCCCGTGACCACCGTGCTGCTCACGGTCGAGTGCCAGCAGGGTGTCGTCGGCCCGGACAGCGCATTGCCGGACCTCGCGAAGGAGGCCCGCTCCTCCGGCGCCCTCGCCAACGTCGCCCGGCTGGTGGCGGGGGCGCACGAGAGCGGGGTACAGGTGATCCACGCGATCGCCGAACGCCGCCCGGACGGCCGGGGCGCGAGCCGTAACGCCCGGCTGTTCCGCGCCGCCGAACGGCTCCCCGTCCAGCAGCTCGCCGGCTCCACGGCGGTCCGGGTGGCGGCCCCGATCGAGGTCGCCGAGGAGGACTTCGTCGTACGACGGCTGCACGGGCTGTCGCCGGTCCAGGGCACCGAGGCCGACGCGCTGCTGCGCAACCTCGGCTGCCGCACCCTCATCGTCACCGGTGTCTCGGCCAACGTGGCCGTCCCCAATGCCGTCTTCGACGCGGTCAACCGCGGCTACACCGCCGTCGTGCCGACGGACGCCATCGCCGGGGTGCCCTCCGACTACACCCCGGCGATGATCCGCAACACCCTCGCATTGGTCGCCACGGTCGCGACCACGGACGAGGTGCTGGGCTGCTGGAAACGACCGCGCCCGGTCACGCGAGCGTGATCGAGTCCCCGGACACGGTGATCTCCTTGGCCTCCAGCGGCTTGGTGGCGGGACCCTTCTGCACACTGCCGTCGGCGATGGAGAAGGTACTGCCGTGGCAGGCGCAGGAGATGATGTCCTCTTTGAGGTCCGTCATCGGACAGCCCTGATGCGTGCAGATCGTCGAGTACGCCTTGTAGTCACCCGCCGCCGGCTGCGAGACCACGACCTTCTCGTCGGCGAAGACCTTGCCGCTGCCTTCCGGTATGTCGGAGGTCTTCGCGAGCGCGGCGCCGCCGGCGCCGCCGTCCGCCGCGGGGGAGCTGGCGTCGCCACCTCCAGCGGGGGAACTGGCGTCGGCGCCCTGCTCGGTGGACGAGCCGGACGCGTCGTCCTCCGACCCGCACGCGGTCAGCGCGACGGCGAGCCCCGCCGCGCCGACCGCCGCCACGACGGTACGGCGGCTCGGTGCCGACACCGGCTGAACTGATTCGCTGGTCATGCTGACGTTCCTTCCGGGTGTTCGTGAACTGCCGAGAGGTACGGCCCATGAGGACCGGCTGTTCAGACGCTGGGGAAATCCTGGCCCGTCTCCCGAGAGGTGCGGGTAAAGCGGAGCTGTCGGTTCCCTGTCGAGGGCTGTCGATCCGCTGTCGGCCCGGCTGGTGATCAGCGGCGCCGGACCTGACCATGGCTGTTGCCTGTGCCAAGATCGCGTGAAACCGTTGGTGGAGTGGCCGCGGGAGGTGATGGTCATGGCCGGGGACGACCTGTTGGGCGGGGGGAACGCGGAGCAGGATACGGATGTCGAGCGTGCCCGTATCGCCCACGCGCTCATCGCGGGAGTGCGCGGACTGCCCCCGCACGAGGTGCCCGACGGTCTGTGCCGTACCTGTGTCACCCTCCTCCCGGCGTTCTCGGGGCTGTCCGTCTCCGTGCTCGGGGACGGCGCGGACATGGGTGTCGTGCTGTGCGCCAGCGACGACGTGGCGGCCCGGCTGGCGGAGATCCAGTACACCCTGGGCGAAGGCCCGTGCCGGGAAGCGGTCCGGCTGCGGGCGCCCGTGTTCGCGTCGGACCTCGCGCGTGATCCGGACCGGCGTCGCTGGCCGCTCTTCTCCGACCAGGCGGTCAAAGCGGGCGTGGCCGCTGCCTTCTCGCTGCCGCTGGCGAGCCCCGGAAGCGCGCTGGGCACCCTGGACCTCTACCGGAAGACGCCGGGTTCGTTGAGCGCGGGCCATCTCCGCACGGCCATGCTGGTCGCCGACGCGGTCACCTTGGCCGTCATCGCTCTGGAGCACGCTTCCCCGGACCCGGAAGGAGTCGTAACGTGGCTGGCAGGAGCGGAATCGGACCGGGAGGAGGTGCATCAGGCCACCGGGATGATCATGATGCAGCTGGGAGTGAGCGCCGAGGAGGCGCTCCTGCGCCTGCGCGCGCGGGCCTTCACCCAGGGCCGTACCTCCACGGAAGTGGCCCGGGCGATCATCGACCGCAGCATGGACCTCCGCGATGACTGAACGGACGGTATACGTGCCGATCACCGTAACCACAGCGCCGGGGAGGCGAACATGAACCGCGAGCGCCAGCTGGCGCAGGCTTTCGTCGTCCTGGCGGACACCTATGCCGCGCAGTTCGACCCTTTGCATCTTTTCCATCGTCTGGTCCACGCTTGCCGCGACCTGCTGGACGTGGACGCCGCGGCCGTGATGATCGCGGACGCCCACGGCAGTCTGAAGAACATGGCGGCGACCGACGAGGACGCGGCCTTCGCCGAACTCCTGCAACTGCAGAACGGCCACGGCCCCTGCATGGACTGCTACCGCACCGGAAAGCCGGTGAGCGTTCCCGACATCACCACCGAACAGGACCATTGGCCGAAACTGGTCTCGGCGATGACCGAGAACGGGTACGAGTCCCTGCAGGCGATCCCGGTGCGTTTGCACGAGCGCCCGCTGGGAGCTCTCACGCTGCTGCGTCAGCGCTCGGGGCACCTCGTGGAGGACGACGTACATCTCGCGCAGGCCCTCGCTGATTCGGCCGCGCTGGGCCTGATGCACTGGTCCACGGAGCCGGCGCAAGTCGACGACGTGATCACCCGTGTGCAGAGCGTGATCGCGGCGAAGGCCACGCTGGAGATCGCCAAGGGCATGGTCGCGCAGTACGCGGGGTCCACGATCGGTGAGGCGGCCCGGTTGCTCAGCGCCTACGCGAGCCGGCGGCAGGTCCGTCTCACCGAGACCGCCCACGCCCTCGTCACTCGGACCATGACACCGGACGCCATCGTGGATGCCCAGCCTCGGACGTGACCTCGGCCGGGCCGGTGCCTTCTATGAGATGAACTCTGCGTTTCAGTGGCCGAGCGCCGCCAGTCGGTGTAGCGTCATGATCAGCAGTCGTGGTTCCGAAGTCCCGTTCGCCCGTGATTCGCAGTCACGGGCGTTTTTGCTGTTCAACGCCTCTCCGGACCAGGGCGATCACCTCCGGATCCCGCACGGTGCGGGGTCCGACACGAGTCCCGTCGAAGGAGACAGGCACATGGCTACAGGCACTGTGAAGTGGTTCAACGCCGAAAAGGGTTTCGGCTTCATCGAGCAGGACGGCGGCGGCCCCGACGTCTTCGCCCACTACTCGAACATCGCCGCCCAGGGCTTCCGTGAGCTCCAGGAAGGCCAGAAGGTGAAGTTCGACATCGCGCAGGGCCAGAAGGGCCCGCAGGCGGAGAACATCACTCCCGCCTGACGACGCACGAAGAAGCCCCGGCCTGTGAACTCACGGGCCGGGGCTTTCCCGTCTCGTCCCATCGCCAGACCCCGGCTCCACGCCGATCATCATGAGGTCGCCAGCACGACCACCATCGCCACCAGGCCGATGACGACGAGTGCGACGACGATCCAGATCAGTGTGAGAGGCGCGACGGCCCATCCCTTCTTCAGCGCTTCGCGCTCGGGAGCGCCGAGCCCCGAGACTCCGGACTCGGCGGGAGGTGCCGCACCGGGAGCCATCGAGGTGTCCTCCGGTACGGCCAGCCCTTCCACGGGCCGGGGGTCGGTCTCAGCCGCAGTGCCGTCGGCTCGGTGTGCGCGTTTGTCGTTCATGAGCTCTTCCCTTCGCCTCTGACGGGTTTCACGCGTTCGGCCAGCGGAAACCCGGTGCGAGCAGTGAGCGAGTCAGAGCCGTACGACTGCCTGAGGAGCACCGGATGCCCGACGAACAGCGTGAGTACGACGACGAGTCCATGGGCGACGAGGTGTACCAGCCCGACGATTCGGAGGTCCAGGACGATGCCGCGCTCATGGACCCGGAGGACACCCTGGACGACCGCGGTATCGCCCCGGCGATCGACGAGGGCTACTCCCCGCCCGAGAGGCCGCTGGCGGTGCAGCGCCGCGGTACCACGGCCGCCGAGCAGCGTGAGCGGGACCCGCTGGACGAGCGACTGCGGGCCGAGCGTCCCGACACGGAGCCGCCGCCGGGCGACGAGATCGGAGACGTACCTGACGGGGAAGGCGAGCCTGTCGACGCGGAGGCCGGTGACAGGCGTGCGGGACGGCTGACGGCTGCGGGTGGAGAGGCCGAGAGGCAGGACGACACCGTGGCCGAAGACGCCGGTATCGCCGGCGGCGCGGCATCCTCCGAAGAGGCCGCGATGCACGTCGTGGACAACCCGGGTGAGTCCGACGACGAGGGATCGCGGACCGCGTGACACCCGAGCGGCATGGCGCCTCTCACTCTCGAGGAAGCAGCGGCCCCAGTGGCCCGAGGTCCAGGTTGAGGTCCTCGGCGCGCAGCCCGTAGCGCTCGCGCAGCTCGGTCATGCGCTCCTCGAGCAACATCAGCGTGAGCCCGATGCGTTCCTCCTGGTCCTCGCTGAGATCACCCTGGTCGAAGCGGCGCAGGGCCTGGCGCTCCATCAGCTGGCGCAGCAACTCGACCACGGTGAGGACGAGTTTCACCAGGTCGCGTTCGACGGTGTCGGGCTCGAGGTCGAGTCGGTTACGGCGCTCGGTCACGGCGAGTCACCCCAGGGGGACGGCACTTGTCGGTTCACTGAGCTGATAAGGGCGTTGAGGTCGATACGGACGAGGTCGACGTCCGCGATGCGCAGAGTGATGTCCCCCGTGATGACCACCCCGCCGGCGAGCAGCCGGTCGAGCAGGTCCACGAGGGCCACCTCACGGCCCTCCACGACGGTCATGTGCTCGCCGCCTCCGCACCGCTGCCCTCGACGACGTCGACGAAGGAGTAGGCCGCCCACGGCCCGGTCAGCTCGATCCGGATTCCGCTCTCCCCGGTCTTGGTGCGGTCCAGGACGTCCATGAACTCCTCGGAGGCGGGACGGGGCACCAGATACGCGGCGTTGAGCACGTTCTGGCCCGAGGCCGAGGACAGGGCCGGGTTCTGCGGCGGATGCAGCCGGGTGCGCTCCGCGTGTGCGGAGAGCGCGGTGTGCAGCCGGTCGGCGAACCGTTCGGCCCGCTGCCAGGTGTCCTCGCGGGCCATGACCGATCGGCGCCGCTGCCGCAGGTAGTCGCGGCCCGAGGCCGGCCTGCTCGGAGGGCCGTCGCCCTCCGCCGGCTCAGCGTCGGGTTCGGCGTAGACCTTCACACCCCATTCGACGTGGCCCCGAAGCCGGTCGAGGGTGTCCCGGAAGTGCGCCTCCTGCTCCTCCATCATCACGCGTACACCCGTGTCGTCATGGAAGACGGTGGCGAGGCGCAGCGGCAGCGGGGTGGTGAGGGCCATGAGCGCGTGGATCACCCGCTCATGGGCTC
This sequence comes from Streptomyces sp. NBC_00457, assembly GCF_036014015.1. Classification (NCBI taxonomy): domain Bacteria; kingdom Bacillati; phylum Actinomycetota; class Actinomycetes; order Kitasatosporales; family Streptomycetaceae; genus Streptomyces; species Streptomyces sp. NBC_00457. Next base: position 8,988,511 of record NZ_CP107905.1, read on the forward strand.
GGGCGGTCTCGGTGAGCCAGTCGAGGTCCTCCAGGTGGGCGCGGAGCGGCTGCTCGGCGAAGTCCCGTTCGGGCACATGGCCGACCACGGCGACCAGGCCGAGGTGCGGGAACATGTGCGGCCGGTCGCCCGCGACGCCGGTGAGTCCGGCGGGGAGGGGGGCGCCGAGCGGCTCGCAGATCGCGTAGACATACCGCAGCTCGGTCATCCCGCGTCCCCTCCTCCGTCCTCGCGGGTGCGCTCGGCCCGGGCGGTGGGAGGCGCCGCCTCCAGCTCCTCCAGCCGCGCCAGCCGTTCACGCAACTCGGCGTTCTCGCGCGCGAGTTCGTTGCGGCGGGCGCGGGAGGAGAGGGCCGGGTCGTCCTCCCACCAGTCGATGCCCATCTCCTTGGCCTTGTCGACGGAGGCGACGATGAGGCGGAGCTTGACGGTGAGCAGTTCGATGTCGAGCAGGTTGATCCTGATGTCACCGGCGATCACGATGCCCTTGTCGAGGACACGTTCCAGGATGTCGGCGAGATTGCTGCTGCCGTCGTGTCCGTAGGGCTGCGGGAGCCGGCTCGGCGTGGTCATCGCCGGCTCCCGCCCTCGGCGTACTCCTCTTCGTCTTCGTACGCCTTCTCGTCCTCGGGCTCATCCTCCTCGTACTCGTCCTCGGGCTCCTCTTCGTAGTCGTCCTCCGCCTCGTCCTCCGCCTCGGGCTGCTCGTCGTCCTTCGCGCTCTCCTCGACTTCTTCGTACTCGTCCTCGTTCTCCTCCTCCGCGATTGCCTCCTCGTGGCTGCGGAGGACCTCGCCGTCGCTGATCTCGCCGCGCCAGCCGTCGGAGGCCTCGCCCTTGAGGGAGATGTAGCGGGCGTAGTTCTTGAGGTCGAGCCGGGCCCGGCGGCCCTGGGCACGCCAGAGGTTGCCGGTCTTCTCGAAGAGGCCCTTGGGGTAGTACTCGATCACCAGCAGGACGCGCGTGAGGTTGTCCGCGAGGCGGTGGAAGGACACGACGCCCTTCGTCGTGCCCTTGGCGCCCTCCGACGACCAGATGATCCGGTCGTCCGGGACCTGTTCGGTGGTCTTCGCCTTCCAGCTGCGGTTGGACCAGAAGACCTTCAGTTGCCAGTCCGACTGGGTGTCGTCCGCGCGGCTCGCGCTCTGGACACCCTTGGCGAAGGTGCTGAACTCCTGGTACTGCGTCCACTGGTCGTAGGCGGTGCGCACCGGCACGCCGACGTCGACCTGCTCGATGATGACGGTCGGCTTGTTGCCCGCGCCGCCCTTGCGCTTGCCCTTGCCGCCGCCGAGGTCCTTCAGCGCGCCGACGACGTTGTCCTTCGCCCCGGAGACGCCCAGTTCCAGGGCGGAGCGCAACGGGCCCTTGCCCTCGGTGACCTTGCGGCCACCGTCCAGTGCGAGCTTGGCGAAGCCGGGGCTGTTGCCCTCCGCGATGTCGTTGAGCTTGGCGGTGGTCTCGCCGAGCTTGCGGCCGACGCCGACGAGCAGGCGCTCGGCCTGCGCGGAGACGTACTCCTGCACCTCCGCCTTGAGCCGGTCGGCGGCCTCGCTCTGGGCGAGACCGGACAGCGGAGTCGTACTGGTGGCCTTGCCGGCTGTGTCAGTGGCCGTGGATGCCGGGTTCGGAGTCATCGCTCGCCGCCTCCTTTCCCTTCCGTGGCCCGCGAGGCGGTCCTGGCGGCCGTCTTCCGGGCGCCCGAGGTCTTCTTCGTGGCCGTCTTCCGGGCGGGCGCCTTGCGCGCGGCGTTCCTGGCGGTCTTGGAGGCGTTCCTGGAGGCACTCTTCTTCGCCGGCGCCTTCCTGGCGGTGCTCTCGCGTGACGTCTCCTCGTCCTGGCTCTCGTCCTCGTCGCTCTCGTCCTCGTCGTGGCCGGTCCCCACGACACCCGCGAGCTGATCGCGGACATCGGCGGTACGGCCGTGCAGACGGTCGGCGAGCGCGTTCATCTGCCGCTCGACCAGCGCGCCCGAGGCGGCCTTGCCGACGCCGCTCAGGTCCTGGCGGAGTTCGTCGCCGATCTGCTTGAACTGCGGGTTGTCCTTGAGCTGCCGCGAGACCAGGTCCACCACGGCGCCGGGGCCCGGCGTCAGTCGCTTGCCCGCGATCAACGTGCCCGCGGCCATCGCCAGTTTGAGCTTCTTGGTGCGCCCGAGGACGTACCCGGCCCCGACCGCGAGGCCGATGAGTGTCCGGTTCATGGTGTCGTCCTGTCGTCGGTTCCGAAGCTTCGGTGTGTGGCCGTCTCCAGCCGGTCGAGAAGTTCGTCCTCCAGCCGGTCGAACTCCTCCTCGGTGATCTCGCCGGCCTCCAGCAGCTTCTCCAGGCGCGCGAGTTCGGCCTGGATCGTCGCGGGGTCGTAGTAGATGCGCTCGGCTTCCCGCACCACCTGTTCGATGACCCACACGCTGCCGCGCACGGGGGCGAACGGCAGGAGAAGCACTTCCGAGATCAGTCCCACGATGTGCCTTCTAACCGTCGGTGCCGGCGGGTCCGTCCGGACCCGGCTCGACGAAGCTGTACGGAGGCAGTGGTCCGTTGACGCTCATTTCGAGGTGCGGGCCGGCCGCGCGCAACTCCTCCACCTTCTCCAGGAAGCCGGCGGCCGAGTCCCGTTCCACCAGGAAGGAGATGTTGGCCAGCCATCCGGTCGATCCGGGGCCGGGACTGGTCGCCGCGGCGAGGGGCGCGAGGGCTTCCTGCACGGCTGCCGCGTCCTGGACCTCCCGTGCCTGTACGGCGGCGGCGATCATCTCGCCGAGCCGGAGCCGCTGCTCGTGGCTGCCTCCGCCGGCCTGCCGGTTGGCGTCGGCGAGAGCCCGCAGCTCGGGGTCGTCGGCCAGCACCTGGCGCAGTACCTCCTCCTCCACGTGGGAGGCCTTGAGGTTGTACTCGACCTTGCCGTCGAGTGCCCTGAGCCGCTCCTCGTAGTGGCTCGCGCGCTCGGCGAGGATCTCGGTGACCTTGCTGTCGTCGGGGGCCACACTGCCGAACCGCATGGGCAGCACACAGCCGGTGGCGCCGGTCTCGGCGAGCACGTTCTGGTGGGCGAGGAGCTCGCGCCGCTTGGGGCGCAGGTCCTCCGGTGCGTCGCTGACGACCGCAGCGAGTTCACCCTCCTTGAGCACGCGCACCGGCCGCGGCGGATCGCCCACGCCGTCCAGGCCCTCGGGGAGGGCGGGGTGCGACCGCGTGGTGATGCCGTAGACGTAGGTGCTCACTCCTCTTCCTCCCTCTCCCTGCGACGCGCGGCTGTGCTCTTGCGCGTCCGCGGCCGGGGCTCCTGCTCCCTCTCCTTCGAGGAGCCCTCGTCACGGGCCTGCCGGAAGGCGTCGGAGATCGTCTCCGCGGCACCGGACAGCGCGCCCTTGGACTTGCCGTGGGCGCCGGATTCGGTGATCTCGCCGACCATGTCGGGCAGGCCGGGGCTCTTGCGGGGGCCCGCCTCCAGGTCGAGGCGGTTGCACGCCTCGGCGAAGCGGAGATAGGTGTCGACGCTGGCCACGACGACCCGTATGTCGATCTTGAGGATCTCGATGCCGACCAGCGAGACACGTATGAACGCGTCGATGACGAGTCCCCGGTCGAGGACGAGTTCCAGTACGTCGTAGAGGCTGCTGCTGCCTCCTCCTCCGCCGGCTTGTTGTGCCGGGACAACGGTCATGACTGCCGTCCTCCTTACCGGGGAAGGGCTCGCCGCGGGCGGCGGCCTACCGGCCGCCGGAGCGGTCCGAGTCGGACCGCCCCCGCTCGTAGCGGCGGACGCGCCGGTATCCGGTGAGCTGTCCCTGTTCATCGAGGTCGACCTGATAGCTCGCCATGAGGCTCATCGTCTCCGGGACCCGGGCGAGTTCGAGGACCTCGATCGCCAGGGACCAGCCGCCGTCCGTCTTCTCGAAGGACGAGACGGTCTCCGCAGTCATGCCGGTCATGTCGCCGAGTTGGTCGCGCGCCTGGCGCAGGACCTCTGCCGGCGTGGGCCGGTCGTCGTCCGTCATGGCGTCGTCCTTGCGCGGTCTACCGTGATATGTGATTTCTGTGAGGTTTATGAGGTTTCGTCCATCTCCAACCGTATTCGAGTGGCCCGAAGCGTCTTGGCTAAACCTTGCGGGGATACACAGCAGACCCAGAAAGACGAGGGAGGGCTTCTGGATGCGCCACCGGGCCGGGCTGCGGAAGGCGTTTCCCGACCACTGGTCGTTCCTGCTGGGCGAGATCGCGCTGTACAGAGCGACTGGAGGAAGGCGCCCCCGCCGTCGGAGGGGGGCGACGCCGTCAGTATCTACAGCCCGAGCCTGGGTACCCGGGCCCAATGAACGCCATCGCATACGCCATCCCAGACCAAGCGGCCGCTTCGAATCCGGCCGGCCTGATCGCCGTCCTCATCGGTGGCCTCCTCGTCGCCGGCGCCCTGGTGTGGGCCGTACGGCTCGGCATCAAGGTACGGCGCCGCGAACCGGGCCCTCCGGGGCCTCATGAGCAGCCCTCGGTGCCGAGCACCGGACCGGTCCGCGAGACCCGGGAGGTGCGGGAGGAGAACGAGGTCCCCCAGGCAGGGGACAGGACCGAGCGGCTCACCCCGCACGGGCTCCAGCCGTCCGGCAGCAAACGCAGCGAGACTCAGAAACGCCGCCGGTGGAATCCGGGCTCCAGCGGCGGGTTCGGCAGCGGAGGCCCGGGCAGGACGTAACCGTCCGACGCGGTCCGGCACGCTGCCGGACCGCGTCGAGGGACTCGGCTACGGAAGTGGCGTCCCGCCTGTCGCGTTGAGGATCTCCGCGGTGATGAAGCTGGCCTCCTGAGAGGCGAGGTAGACGTACGCGGGAGCCAGTTCGGCGGGTTGGGCCGGGCGTCCCAGGGGGCTCTGCCTGCCGAACTCGGCCGTGTCGGGCATCGTCGCGGGGATCAACGGCGTCCACACCGGCCCCGGGGCGACCGCGTTGACGCGGATACCTCGGTCGACGATCATCTGGGCCAGCCCCTGGGTGAAGGCCACGATCGCGGCTTTCGTCATCGCGTAGTCCAGCAGGTGCGGGCTGGGCTTGTAGGCCTGCACCGACGTGGAGTTGATGACGCTGCCGCCCTCGGGAATGTGCGGCAGGGCGAATTTCGTCAGCCAGAACATGCCGTAGAGGTTGGTGCGCATCACCCGGTCGAACTGCTCGGTCGGGATCGCCTCGATGCCGTCGGGCTGGGACATCTGGTAGGCGGCGTTGTTCACCAGGACGTCGATGCGCCCGAACTCCCCGACGGCACGCTCGATCAGGGCCCGGCAGTTGTCCTCCTCGCGGATGTCGCAGGAGACGGCGACCGCCTTGGGGCCGGCCTTCTCCACGAGACGCGACGTTTCGCGGGCCTCGTCCGCCTCCTCCTCGAGGTAGGTGAAGAGCACGTCGGCACCCTCCCGGGCGAAGGCCAGGGCCACGGCCCGCCCGATGCCGGAGTCGCCGCCGGTGATGACGGTTGCGCGGCCTTCCAGCCGGCCGGTGCCTTGGTAGCTCTCCTCGCCGTGGTCGGGCGGCGGGTCCATCGGCCCGGTCCATCCGGGGTGCGGCTGGTCCTGAGAGGGGAATTCGGGGCGTGGGTGCTGGGTGGCCGGGTTCTGCTGGGCGTGCTGCGGATCGGTCACGACGACCTCCTGACCGCTGGACGGGCGTGAACCCTGACCGGGTTCCCGCCTCACCCCGACCGAAAGCCCGTCGTGGACGCGCGTCGGCGGCGCATCAGAACGCCTCCCGCAGGGCTCAGCTCGCCCACGTCAGCAGGCGCTGTCCCGTCTCGGGGGCCCGTAGCCTCGCCAGGGACTGCTTCTCCAGCTGGCGTACGCGCTCGCGGGTGAGGCCCACGTGCCGTGCGACCTGTTCGAGGGTGCGCTGCTCTCCGTCGTGCAGGCCGTAGCGGAGGCTGAGGATCATGGCCTCGCGGGGCGCGAGGGTGCCGATGGCCCTCCGCAGGTCCTGCGCCAGAGCCTGGTACTCGGCGATGTCCGCGGCCTGCAGCACCTCGGTGTCGGGGATGAGGTCGCCGATCACCGTCTCACCGGTTTCGTCGACCGGCGTGTCCAGGCTGACCGCGTGCCGCCCGACGCGGCGCAGCCAGTCGACCCGGGACTCAGCGAAGCCGCTCTCCCGGGCGACCTCCTCGGCGGTGGGCTCACGGCCCAGGTCGAGCTGCAGGCGCCGTTCGATCTTGCCGAGCTTCCGCAGCTCCTCCACCACGTGCATCGGCAGCCGTACGGTCCGGGCGTGCTGGGCGAGGCCCCGCTCGATCGCCTGGCGGATCCACCAGGTCGCGTACGTGGAGAACTTGAAGCCCTTGGTGTGGTCGAACTTCTCCACCGCCCGGATCAGCCCCAGGTTGCCCTCCTGGATGACGTCGAGCAGGGGCACACCCCGGTGGGCGTGCCGCTTGGCCATCGCCACCACGAGCCGGAGGTTGGCCCGGATCATGTGGTCCTTGGCGGCCTTGCCGTCGCGGGCGACAGCGTCGAGTTCCCGGCGCAGCTCCGGCGCCAGATCGCGCTCGCCGGCGTCGGCCTCCCGCAGCTCCTCGGCGGCCCGCACTCCCGCCTCGATGCGCTGGGCCAGCCGTACCTCGTCCTCCGCGGTGAGCAGTGGGGTCGCCGCGATCTGGGCCAGGTACTGGCCGAGCAGATCCGGTTCCTCGTCGGGTTCGGGGACCCGGCCGCGCGAGCGTGCGGTGCGTGTGGAGGCGCGGCGGCTCACTCGGGGTTCCATCGCGGGAGTCTGTGTCAGGGGAGGCATCCTCACGGCCTTTCGTCCGTTCTGGTCGCCTTCATTGCCTGTTGTCCGGGTACCCGAGGACCCCGCGAGGAACCGGCTGGGGTCGGCTCAGTCAGCGCCGCACGGGGTCCCGGGGCTCCAGCCGCAGATGGGCGCCCTGGCGCTTGAGCGCGCGCTGGACGAGGTGGCACGGCACGTCGCGGGGACTGCGGCCGAGACGGACGGACAGCGCGGCGCAGACACCGGCCGCCTGGCCGGTGGCCATCGCGATGGGCATGACACGGTACGACGAGTGAGCCACGTGCGAGCCGGAGATACAGCGTCCGGCGACCAGCAGCCGGTCGGTGTCGCGGGGCAGCAGACAGCGCAGGGGGATGTCGTAGAAGCTGCCCCGGGGGACGCGCTTGAGGACGGTGCCCCTGCCGCGGGGGTTGTGGATGTCGACGGGGTAGGCGCCGTGCGCCACGGCGTCGGGGAAGGAACGCGCCGCGAGGATGTCGTGTCCGGTCAGGTGGTACTCGCCGAGGATGCGCCGCGTCTCCCGCACTCCGATCTGGACGCCGCTCTGTGCCACGTACGCCTTCTTGAAACCCGGCACGCGCCCGCGCAGGAAGCGGTCGATCTGTTCCAGCTGGCGGCGTGCGGCGTACTCGGCCCGGCTGAGGTCCCACACGTCGGTGCCGAGCGCCCGGGTGACCCGGGTGCTGTTGACGCTCACCTCGCGGGGATGCGGGGTGCCGAAGAACAGGATGTCCTCGCGGGGCAGACGCAGTTCGCCCGCTTCGGTGGCCTCCTGGACGAGGTCCCACAGACCGTGCACGCCCCGCCACTGGTCGGGGTGCTCGCTGACGTACTCGGCGAAACGCGGCTGCAGGAAGTCGACGACGCGGAACATCAGCGTCATCGGCTGCACCAGCCCGTCCTCCGGCCGGCCGATCTCGTACGGCGCTCCGCACGCGGCGGCGATGTCGCCGTCCCCCGTCCCGTCGACGACGACGCCGGCGTCGATCACGACCGGCCCGGACTTGGTCTCGAAGACCACCCGCCAGCCGTCGTCGAGGGGCAGCGCGGCGGAGGCGAAGGAGTGGAACAGCATGCGCACACCCGCCTCGTCGAGCAGGTCGAGGAGGACGAGTTTGTAGAGCTCCGGATCGAACGGCACCGTGTAGCCGGTGTCGGGGGAGGGCGGGATGCAGCCGCCGCGTGCGGTGAGCCGGTCCAGCAGGAGCCATAGGAATCCGGCCACCACCGGCTCGCCCTCGCCGTGGTCGGTGGGCAGCAGCCGGCGGCCGTGTCCGCCGCGCTCGTCGAACACGGCCTGTTTCTGCTCGTTGTGGAACGACATCAGCGGCATCACCAAGGCCACGGTGGCGTTGCCGCCGAGGAAGCCGTAGCGCTCCACGAGGACGACCTCGGCGCCGGCATCGGCCGCAGCGTAGGCCGCGGCGGTGCCGGCCGGGCCGCCGCCGACGACCAGGACGTCGGTGCGGCCTCCGTGGCGGGCCGCACGCGGGGGAAGGGTGACGGTCCGAGCGGGTCGGAGTGGTTCCAGGATCGGCATCGCACGTCACATCCCGTGGTTCCTGAGGTCGTCCGTCCGGGAACCGTGGGTCAGGACCAGGTCGGCGTCCTGTGCCCGCCGTGTCTCGCGCGCACCGCCGTCGAGGGAGTCCAGGAGGGTTCCGCAGCGGGCGCAGGTCTCCCGGGCCAGGGCCCGCAGCCCCTGAACCCGGCTGTTCAGGTCCTCGTGCCGCCGGGGGAACTCGTCCCAGAGCCGGTCCACTTCGGCGAGCAGGAGCCCGGCCTGCTCCCGCGCCACACCGACGAGCGCGGGCGCCCCCGTACGGCGGGCGAAGTCGAAGACCTTGCCCGAGTAGGGCAGCGGCAGCACGGGCAGGCCGGACAGCGCGGCGAACATCACGAAGTGCAGGCGCATGCCGACGACCATGTCCAGGTGGCTCATGAAGCCGAGGATCTCGCCGGGGCTGTAGGAGTTGTGCAGGATGCGGCCCAGGTCCGGAGCGCTCATCCGCGACAGCACGCCGTGCGCGTGCCGCACGTCCTCGCGTTCCATCGGCACGAAGACCACGTGCGCCTCCAGGCGGCGGGCGAGGAAGTCCGCGACATCGGCCAGGAGCGCGTGGTAGTCGTCCTCGTCGAGCTTCTCCGCCGCCCGGCCGGGCTCGCGCACGGACATCCCGACCAGCCGGGCATCGGTGGGCAGGCCCTCCTGCCGCATCATCTGCCCGGTGAAGGGTTCCGGCGTGAGCAGCAGCGCCGGGTCGGCGCTGACGGTGAGCTCGCACTCGACGCCGACCTCCTCCAGGACGAGCCGGGACTCCTCGTCCCGGACCACGACGTCGGTCATCTGGGGCAGCACGCCGCGTACGGCCTCCCGGTCGTCCGCCTCACGCAGCGGGCCCGCGCCGATCGCGTAGGCGAAGGTGGGCACGCCGCGCTCATGTGCCGCCCGCACCAGCCGCAGATAGCGCCGCGCCTCCCCGTCGTAGAGGATCCCGCCGCCGCCCAGCACCAGCAGGTCCAGTCCCGCGACGGCGTCGAGCACGGGCTTCTGCGGGACACCCTCCCAGTCGACGACCTCGTCCGCTTCCCGCTGATGGGCGCGGGTGTGTTCGGCGTTCCGGCTGAAGACGACGAGTCGGGCACCCGGCCGGTGGGCGCGCAGGCAACTCAGCACACACAGCAGAATCGCTTCGTCGCCGATGTTGCGCCCGCCGTACGAGCCGAGCAGGCCGATCCGCAGATCGGACGCTTCAGGCGACGGGCGCTGGTTGATCGTCATCCGGAGCTCCTGTTCCAAGGAGACGGGGGACCCGCGGCGCGGTCCGGCTGGACGCGTCGGGCCCGAGTTGCCCGGGACGTTCGGAGGAAACCTCACGCGAGACTTCCAGAGGCCGCCGGTCCGGCGGCGGACACGGGGGAGCGCTCCGCCCGTAGGGACAGTATGGGCGCTCACCCGACGTACCTGCGTGCGGACGACGTGCGCTGGGCCTGCTGGAGTGCCGTCAGCCGGTCCTCGATCTCCGGCGGCACCGGGTCTCGCTGCCGCAGTACCCACGGCAGACCGGCCGCCGCACTGGCGAAGGCGCGGGCCGAGGCCACGTCGCGGGGGACCGTGGCCATCAGATAGGCCGTACGCCGCAGGGCCGGCAGGAGCGGGCGGCGCAGCCAGGTGAACCAGAGCGTGTTGCGCAGCCCCAGGATCCTGCGTGCCGTGCTGTCCCGCAGCACGGAGGCCTTGTGATGGACGGTCAGCTCCTCGGCGTAGCTCAGCCACCAGCCCTGCCGCTGCAGATCGGTATCGGTGGCCAGCAGTGAAAGAACAGGTCGCCGGTGGCGCTGAGGAGCAGAACCGCCCTGCCGGATCGCCGATCGCCGGCGACGCAATGACACGGAGTTCGTGGGTCAGTTGTCTTCACACGTTGATTCCCACCATGCGCCGGTTCACAGGCACTCGCGACTCCCGTGTGGAGCCGCCGACCGCGGGCACTCGGAGTCGGCGGCGGGTCCGTCCGGACCGCCGCAGAGGCTGGAGGTGAAGAACATGGGTCATGGTGGAAACGTCATCGACGAGCTGGTGACCGATCACCGCGAGGTCGAGCAGCTCTTCGGCCGGATCGAGGGACTTCCGTCCGGTGACAAGGACCGCAAGGTGTTCGCCGACCAGGCCACGATGGAGCTGGTCCGGCACTCGGTGGCCGAGGAGGAGTACCTCTACCCGGCCGTGCGGGAGCACATCGCGGGCGGGGACGCGCTGGCCGACAAGGAGATCGAGGATCACTCCAAGGCCGAGCAGCTCATGAAGGACCTGGAGGGGTGCGACGCGGACGATCCCGAGTTCGACCGGCTCATCGGGATGCTGATGAGCGAGGTCCGCTCGCACATCGCCGACGAGGAGGGCAACCTCTTCCCCCGGCTGCGCGCGGCGTGTTCCGCGGACGCGCTCGACGGCCTGGGCGACAAGGTGCGTCAGGCGAAGAAGATGGCCCCGACCCGCCCGCACCCGTCCGCCCCGGACAAGCCGCCGGCCAACAAGCTGCTGGCCCCGGGAGCCGGCCTGGTCGACCGCATGCGCGACGCGCTGTCGGGCCGCGGCAAGAAGGACTGAACCTGCCGGGTGGACGGCGTGCGGTCCGGCAGCCCGAGAGCTGTGACCAAGGGCTGTGAGCAACCACGGTGATCCTGGCCGCCGTGACCGGCATGATCGCCACCGTCGACAGACCGGCGTGCGCCCTGCTGGGCAACGACCTCGTCCCGGTGGAGGACGTTCCTCCGCCATCGGCGTCGGCGCGCCAGTGCACAACGCGGGCCGGCTCGTGGGCACCGCCGTGACCGGCGTGACCGTCGGCTTCTTCGGCACGGCCGCCGCGCACATCATCGCGGGCGCGATCGGAACAGGCTTCGTCCTCCGCACCGCCGCACACGGACCCCGGTGACCCTCCCGGCGAAGAACGGCGACCTCAAGGGCCGAGAGGTGCTGGACACGGCTGCTTGACGTGCCTCGGGGCTCAGGCGATGAGGGCCTGGCCCGGGTCGAGGTGGTCGTGGAGTGCGGTGCGGTGCAGTACGGCCACGGGGGCGAGGAGGTCGGGGTGGCGCAGCAGGGCCGCCGCCTGGCGGTCGTGGGCGTCGGGCGACACCAGGCGCCGGAACTCGATGGGCACCCCTGTGGAGTGGGCGCCTTCGGCGATCGCGGCGACCGCCAGCCGGGCCAGTTCGGCGTCGCTGAGCAGGCAGGCCGCCCAGCTCGCCACCACCTCGTCCACCCAGGTGCGCCAGGCGAAGTCGTCCGCGTCGTCGTGCGCGGTCGCGTCCGCGCCGGTGATCCAGTCCAGGCCGGCCGAGCCGCCGGGCCCGGCCATCTGGACCAGGGCCACGTCCGTCGGCGTCGGGTACCGCAGCCACGCGGCCACCGTGACGGCCTGCCGGGCCTGCACCTCGCTCAGGGCCGCGGCCAGCGCGCCGCCGTACGCCGGGTAGGAATGCGTCAGCCATTGGGTGGTCGCCGCGATGAGCGGGGAGAGATCTGTGAGCACTGCCGGGCCGTCCGAGGTACTGGCGATGAACAGGGGATCCATCAGACGGTAATCCGTCGTCCCTGGCCGCCGACATACCTACGACCGCGTGAGCAGCGTGGTTTCGCCCACACCACCGAGTGGTGGGTCAGGGCTTGAGGAGAGTCTTGACCATGCCGTCTTCCTTGGCCTGGAACATGGCGTACGCCTTGGCCGCGTCCTCCAGCGGCATCGCGTGCGTCTTGAAGGTGTCGACGCCGAGCGGATCGTCGTCCGTGAGGAGCGGCAGGATGTCCTCCACCCAGCGCCACACATTGGCCTGGCCCATCCGTACCTGGATCTGCTTGTCGAACATCGTCAGCAGCGGCATCGGGCTGGCAGCACCGCCGTAGACCCCGGAGACGGAGAGCGTGCCGCCGCGGCGTACGAGGTCGATGCCGGTGTGCAGGGCCCCAAGCCGGTCCACTCCGGCATGCTCCATGAGCGGCTGGGCCACCGCGTCGGGCAGGAGCCCGGTGACCCACTGCGCCGCCTTGGCGAACGGCGCCCCATGCGCCTCCATGCCCACGGCGTCGATGACCGCGTCGGTCCCGCGCCCGTCCGTCAGGTCGCGCACCGCCTCCGGCAGGTCCTTCGCGTGGCGTCGCGCGTCGAAGCACGTGACGCCGCGCGCGCTCGCCCGCGAAAGACGCTCGTCGACGAGGTCCACACCGACGACCAGGCCGGCGCCGCGGTGCCGGGCGATCCGCGCGGCCATGTCTCCGATGGGTCCGAGGCCCAGGACGGTGACGGTGCCTCCCTCGGGGATGTCCGCGTACTCGACCGCCTGCCAGGCAGTCGGCAAGACGTCGGAGAGATAGACGTAACGGTCGTCGGGTGGGCCCGCGGGCACCTTGATGGGCAGCTTGTTGCCGAACGGCACACGCAGCAACTGGGCCTGGCCGCCCGGCACTTGCCCGTAGAGCTTGGTATAGCCGAACAGCGCGCCGCCGCTGTGGCGCTCGCGGACCTGGGTCGTCTCGCACTGCGAATGCAGTCCCCGGTCACACATGAAGCAGTCGCGACAGGAGATGTTGAACGGAATGACGACGCGGTCGCCGGGGGTGACCGCTTGGACGTCCGGCCCCACTTCCTCGACCACCCCCATCGCCTCATGGCCGAGGATGTCACCCGGATCCAGGTAGGGGCCGAAGAGCTCGTACAGGTGCAGGTCGGAGCCGCAGATGCCCGACGACGTGACCCTCACGATGATGTCGTCGGGCTTCTCGATCCGCGGGTCGGGAACGGTCTCCACCCGCACGTCCCGTTTGCCCTGCCAGGTCAGTGCGCGCATGGTGTGGCTCCTTCCGAGTCGTGGTCGACTGCCCGCAGGCCGAGTCCCCGTCCCCCGGTTCGCGACACCTCGCCCGGCCGCACGTACCGCGCCGCGCGTTTATGGGCCTGCCGTGAGGGCACGCGGCCGGAGATGACCGACAAGGCCCCGGACATACGCGTTCTGGTGGTGGGTGCCGGCCCCACCGGCCTGCTCCTCGCGGCCGAACTCGCCCAGGCCGGCGTCCCGACGACGCTCGTGGAGCGCCGCCACACCGAGTCCTCTCTCACGCGGGCGTTCGCCGTCCACGCTCGCACCCTGGAAGTCCTCGACGCGAGGGGGACGGCCGACGAACTGGTCGCCGGGGGCGCCCCGCTCGACAGGGTCCGGGTGTTCGGCGCGGCCGAACTGGACCTGGCGCGGTTGCCCACCCGGTTTCCGTTCGTCCTGGTGACTCCGCAGTACGAGACCGAGCGTGTGCTCCGGGAGCGGGCCGAGGCGGTGGGCGTGGAGATCCGGACGGGGACGGAGCTGGTCTCGCTGCGGCAGGACGCCGACGGGGTCGAGGCCGAACTGCGCGGGCGGGACGGGACGGTGCGCACCGAGCGGACCTCGTACCTGGTCGGCGCCGACGGGGTGCACAGCACGGTGCGTCGCGCGGTGGGGCTGCCGTTCGTGGGCCGTTCCTCGGTGATGAGTTCGGTGGTTCTGGCCGACGTGCGGCTCGCCGAGCCCCCGGCGGAGGTCCTCACAGCCAACGGCACGGGGAACGGCTTCGCCTTCGTCGTGCCCTTCGGCGACGGCTGGTACCGGGTCATCACCTGGTACCGGCACCGCCAACTGCCCGACGACGCGCCCGTCACGCTGGAGGAGGTGCGCGAGGACACCCGCCGTGTGCTCGGCACCGACTACGGCATGCACGACGCCCGCTGGCTGTCGCGGTTCCACAACGACGAGCGTCAGACCCCGCACTACCGGCAGGGCCGGGTGCTGCTGGCCGGCGACGCGGCCCACACCCATTCGCCCGCCGGTGGGCAGGGTATGAACACCGGGCTGCAGGACGCCTTCAACCTCGGCTGGAAACTGGCCGCGACCGTGCAGGGCCGCGCGGACGACGCCCTGTTGGACAGCTACGAAGCCGAGCGCCATCCCGTCGGACAGCGGGTGGTGCGCATGACCGGGGCGCTCATCCGGCTCGTCGTCCTGCGCCCGCCACCCCTGCGGGCCGTGCGCGGGCTCGCCGGCCGGACCGTCCTGCGTGTCGGGCCCGTCGCCGACAAGGTGGCGGGGGCGCTGTCGGGGATCGCGATTCGCTATCCGGCCGGGCCGGGCGGTCATCCGTCGGCGGGAGCACGGGCGCCCGACCTGCCGCTGTCCGGTGCGGGAGGCGTGAGCAGGCTGTACGAGGCGCTGCGGACGGGGAGGTTCGTCCTGCTGACGGCGGACCCGTCCGAGGCGGCCGCGCTCGACGGGCGGGTGGTGGACGCGGTCGACGTCCACGCTGTGGCGGACAGCCGCGCCACCGTCGTACCGCCGCTGATCCTCGTACGCCCGGACGCTCATATCGCCTGGGCCACCGACGAACCCGACCGCGGGCACCGCCGGCGGGAACTGACCGCCGCGCTGGATCACTGGTGCGAAGCGCCCGACCGGTACGCGACGCGTGAGTGACATGTGCGATGAGACTCCGGGGTACCCGACCGGCAGTGACACATCGGCAGGTGACCTGGTGTGCGTCTCTACCACAGTCGGCCGACCGAGCCCGGATATCGCCGTCGACGCCATGGCCGTGGCTTCCGTTACCTCGACGCCGAGGGACAAGTGCTGCGTGACCCGGGGGAGTTGGACCGTATCCGGGCGCTGGTGATTCCGCCGGCCTGGCAGGATGTATGGATCTGCCGCAGGGGCAACGGACATCTGCAGGCCGTGGGTACGGACGCCGCCGGACGTCGGCAGTACCTCTACCACGCGCAGTTCCGCGCCGAGCAGGAGCAGGCCAAGCACGGACACGTGCTGGATGTCGCCGAGGCACTCCCGGCCCTACGGGCCGTTGTCGAGGGGCACTTGAGCGACCGGGGGCTGACGCGCCGACGAGTCCTCGCCACCGCTGTGCGCCTGCTCGACCTCGGGCTCTTCCGCATCGGCAGCGACCGGTACGCCGAAATGAACGACAGCTACGGGCTTACGACGCTGCTGCCGGGAGCACGCTCGCTGCCGGGCCGGCGCGGTCCTGTTCACCTATCCCGGCAAGGCAGGTCAAGAACTCGTCCACACCGTCACCGAGCCCGCCGCCTGCCGCAGTCTGAGGGCGCTGCTGCGGCGCAGGAACGGCGGTGACCGGCTGCTGGCCTACTGGGAGCGGCACGCCTGGCACGACGTGAGCGGCGACGAGGTCAACGCGTACCTCGAGGAGATGTCCGGCCTGGACATCTCCGCCAAGGACTTCCGTACCTGGCACGCCACCGTCATGGCGGCGGTGGCGCTCGCGGTCTCACAGCCCGTCGCACGCAGCGAGACCGCACGACGCCGTGCCATCGCCCGCGCGGTGCGCGAAGTGTCCCGGTATCTCGGCAACACGCCCGCGGTCTGCCGGGCTTCCTACATCAACCCACGGGTGATCGAGCTCTACGAAGAGGGGGTGACGATCGCCGACGCGCTGCCCCACCTGGGAGAGGAGGCCGCGGACGGCATCCCTGCCACCCACGGCCTCCCTGAACGAGCCGTCGTGCGCATGCTCCGCAACGAGGAGCGCCTCTGAACGACCGACTGGTCCGTGCCCACCTGACGGTGACTCAGTCCTCGCCCCGTACGACGTTCCAGTCGTCCCCGCGCCGCAGCTGACCCGCGTCGCCGTCGATCGTCGCGCGCATACAGGTCCGTATGCTCTGCCCACGGACGCGGCGTGCCCTCGCCCAGCCTGTCTCGGGTCGACGGACGGCGGGCGACGTCTTCCTGGCTTCCACAGTCACGGCGGTTCATCTTCTTTCTGCATCCGGCCCGACGCGGTCCGGTTCGTTCCTTCGCCCCGTAGGGCTCACTCATACTGAGCGACCGAGTTTCCATTCGGAGCTCGGGGAAACGTTGGTCAAGACCAACGCTCGTTGGTGCGGCGGCTGCTGGAGCCGGCGGCTTGAGGTACACCGTCGGCAAGAGCTTGGAGGAGGCCGTCCGCGCCGTCCGGCATGGCACCCCGCCGGAACCTGGCACCGACCTTCTGGGCAAGTGCGCGGCCGGAGTTCGCGCACCAGTCCCACCAGTGATTCAGTGCCGATGCGTCGAGCCGTTCGGCGGGCACCAGCGCGGGCCAGCCGCAGGCGCGCGCCTGCGCCGTCACCTTCGCGCCGCCCTCGGCCGGGTCGACGGCCACTACGGGAACTCCCGCCCGCAGAGCGAGCACCAGCCCGTGCAGCCGGTCGGTGACGACCATGTCGAGCCGCGACAGCACGGCCTCCAACTGGGCGGGGGTCGCACTCAGCCGCCAGTCGTGCACGTCGAGCCGGGTTTCCAGTTCCAGGCGGGCACAGTCCCGGCCGGACAACCAGTCCGTCACCACTTCCGCCACACGGGCATGCCGCCGGCGCGCGCCGTACTCGTGCTGGCCGTGGGTGAGGATCACCCCGACGACGGGTCGGGGGGTGGGGAGGGGCGCGCGGGCCGCCAGGTCCACCGTGGGCTCGGAGCCCGGGGCGTCCCGCGCCAGTACGTAGTGGAACCCGGTGACGGCCGGGCTGCCGGCGTCGACGACAGAGGCGCCCACGGCGATCCGCACGCAGTGTGCGAACCGCCGGTGCAACTCCTCGATCTGCGGCCCGTGCAGCGGACCGCAGACGAACACCAGGTGGGAGTAGTCCTCGGGGCGAGCCTGCGCCAGATGCGGTCCGGCGGGCCGGAAGCCGGGACTCCAGCCGATGTCGTGGTCCAGCCCCGCCCCTTCGAGCAGTTCCCGCATCCGGTACAGCGCCAGCACGTCCCCGGCGGTCGCCTCCCCGTCCAGGAAGCCGAACCACCCCGTCAGCAGAATCCGCGGCCGCTGTGCCACGGCGCCCGGGTGCCCGGCCGACCGGGCCGGCAATCACCGTGACCTGTCGGACTGCATGGGTACCCGGTGTCCCGCAGGCGCGCACGGTGCCGAGAGGCCCGGCGCGGCAGACGACCGCCAAGGAGGAAGAGATGAGCACGGTCAAGGAAACGGTGGATGTCGAGGTCCCCGTGCACACGGCCTACAACCAGTGGACGCAGTTCGAGGACTTCCCGAACTTCATGGAGGGCGTCGAGGAGGTCAGGCAGCTCGACGACCGGCACAACCACTGGACCACCAAGATCGGCGGGGTCCGGCGCGAGTTCGACACCGAGATCGTCGACCAGATGCCGGACGACAGGATCACCTGGAGGTCCATCGGCGGCGACTCCGAGCAGCGGGGATCCGTCCGCTTCCAGCGCCTGGACGACGCGCACACCCGGGTGGAACTGACGATGGACGTCGAGCCCACCGGTGCCGTCGAGAAGGGCGGGGACATGCTCGGCGTCATCGACCGCCGGGTGAAGGGGGACCTGCGCCGCTTCAAGGACTACATCGAGCACCGCGGCGGCGAAAGCGGTGCCTGGCGCGGACGGATCCGGCCCGGAGATCCGAACGCTCCCCTCTGATCACGCCTCTGGTCGCGAGACACCGCGCTCACCGGTACCCGGTCGGCCCGCACGCGGACACACGCTGTCGGCGTGCGGGCCGATGCTGTCGGCCGGCCGATCCGGTCGCGGGATCACGTCACTGTCTGGTCGCTGCGGCGGCGGTCGTGCTGCTGGAGGAAGACGAGCAGATCGGCGACGGTGAGTCCGGTTTCCGCCGGGTGACGCAGGACGGTGTCCGCCTGGATGCGGTAGGTGTTGGTTCGACCTTGACGGGTGTGGGTGAGATACCCGTCGCCTTCCAGGTCAGCGATGATCTTCTGCACAGCTCTTTCGGTGAGTCGGCAGCGTGCGGCGATGTCGCGGATCCGGGTGGCGTGATCGCTGGCGATGGCGGCCAGGACGCGTGCGTGATTGGTGAGGAACGTCCAGCCGGTGTGCGGCTCAGGGGCTTCAGCCATACCCTCCAGATTAGGACATGGCTTTCATGCGTTCAAAAACCTGAAACAGATTTCCGGTATCCCTTGACGTGTAACGGTCTGCGGGGGAGCCTGAATTGGAGCCAACGTCCCCGCTGGAGGCCGCCATGCAGCAGCTACAGATCCCGCATCGCTCCGTCGCAGCGGACGAGGCGGTAGCCGGCACTCCGGTCAACCCGGAGGAGGCCGTGCCGTACGAACCGGC
Organism: Streptomyces sp. NBC_00457; assembly: GCF_036014015.1. Taxonomy (NCBI): domain Bacteria; kingdom Bacillati; phylum Actinomycetota; class Actinomycetes; order Kitasatosporales; family Streptomycetaceae; genus Streptomyces; species Streptomyces sp. NBC_00457. The sequence continues at coordinate 9,006,914 of NZ_CP107905.1, forward strand.
GATCCACACGCTGGTGCAGGACGGCACCGTGATCGTCAAGGTCTGCGGTGAGTTGGACGTGGACAGCGAGGAACTGCTGCGGAGTGTGCTGGAGGACTCCGTCAGCCGGTGCGCACGCCGTGTGGAGCTGGACCTGAGTGGTGTCACGTTCTGCGACTGCTCGGCGCTGAACCTCCTGCTGGCCGCGCGGCGGAGTGCCGAGCGGGAAGGCAAACTCCTCACCATGCGGGCGTCCAGTCCCGCCGTGCACAGGCTCCTGGTCAAGACGGACACGTGGCCGCTGTTCGCGGGCACCCAGCCGATGGAGGACGCTCTGAGCGAGGGTCAGGAAGACCTGCAGAACGAGGTCGCTCAACTGCGCCGCGCCATGCGCACGCGCCCGGTCATAGACCAGGCCACGGGGATTCTGATGGCCACGTTCTCGCTGAGCGCCGAGGATGCGTGGGCCGTACTGGTCGCCACCTCCCAGAACACGAACACCAAACTCCATCAGATAGCCGAAGAACTCCTGACGGCCATCCATGGCGAACCGCTGCCCGACACGCTGCAAACGCACTTGGCCGCGGCGGTGAACGAACTTCGCGACCCAACGGCAACGTCCGGCTAGCCGGGCGCACCGAGCGGACGGGCGGCCAGCGCCCGGGCGACGCCGTTGAGGTTGTCGGCCATGGCACGGCCGGTGCGATGGGCCCACTCGTGGCCCCGCTGCTCGTCCAGGTAGTCGGGGCCCGGGCCGGGGCCGAGGTGCCAGTAGGTCCACGCCTGACCGGGAACGGTGTATCCGATGTCCGCGAGGGCACCGGAGATCTCGCTGATCACGTGGTGGGCCCCGTCCTCGTTCCCGGTGACGACCACGCCGCACACCCGGTTGTAGGCGACCGGACGGCCCTCGTCGTCCGTCTCGGTCATCATCGCGTCCATCCGTTCGAGCACACGCTGGGCAACTGAGGAAGGGCGTCCCAGCCAGGTGGGCGAGGCGATGATCAAGATGTCCGAGTTCAGGAGTTTGTCGTGCACTCGTGGCCACTCGTCGCCTTCGCCCGTGTCGGTGACGACACCGGGAGCAATGTTCAGATCGACGGCCCGGACGACCTCCACGTCCACCTTCTCCTCGGTGAGTCGCTCGCCCACCACGGCTGCCAAGGCCTCGGTGTTGGAGGGCTCGGGAGACGGCTTGAGCGTGCAGTTGATGATCAGCGCCTTCACGGTTTGTCCGCCCTCGGAGAAGTAGGCGTGCCCGCCAGGTCAGCGGGCCGACGGCTTTCCCGAGTACCCAACGGCCTCAGTCATAACGGCCACGTCAGCCTTGTCCGTGCGCACAAAGAGGCAGAAGGGATGGCCCACCGGGTCGTACAGAACGCGTACATCGTCCTGGGGTTGGAAGTCCGCGACCGTCGCGCCCAGGTCAAGGGCCCGCTCGACAGCTGATGACAGATCGTTCACCTCGATGTCGAGATGCATCATCATCTGCTGCCCGGATCGGTTGGAAGGCCACTGCGGGCGCGTGAACAGCGGCTCGGTCTGGAACGACAGTCCGACGGAGCCGTCGGCCGGTGCGATCTCCACCCAGCCCGGTTCCTCCTTCTGCACCGGCCATCCGAGAAGGCTCTGGTAGAACCGGGCGAGTTCGTGGGCCTCTGGCGCATCCAGGGTGGTCGCGGCCAACGTGAAACGCGGTTGCGGCTTCATGCGGCGCCATTAAACCCGCGATCACTCTCGGTTACTATGCTCACTTCATGCCGGCGGCTGGCTGTCGTGGATTGCAAGGCTGAAGAGATGGATGGCCCGGGAAAATGTTGAAAGAGGTCACCGCGACCCGCTACATCACGCCCCTGCGTGAAGGCGGCTCGCTGCCGGGGCTCGTCGAGGCCGACGACTTCGGGATCTACGTCATGAAGTTCACGGGCGCCGGACAGGGCCGCAAGACGCTGGTGGCCGAGGTGGTGTGCGGTGAACTCGCCCGCCGGCTGGGCTTCCGCGTCCCCCGGCTCGTGACGATCGACCTCGACCCGGTCCTCGGGCTCGGCGAACCCGATCAGCAGGTGCAGGAGTTGCTCAGGTCCAGCGGCGGCACCAACCTCGGCATGGACTTTTTGTCCGGCGCCCTCGGCTTCGACCCGCTCGCCTTCGACGTGACCCCCGAGGAGGCCGGGCGGATCGTCTGGTTCGACGCGCTGGTGGGCAACGTCGACCGGTCCTGGCGCAACCCCAACCTGCTGATGTGGCACGGCGACCCGTGGCTCATCGACCACGGCGCCACGATGATCTGGCACCACAACTGGCCCGGCGCCGAGACCTCCGCGGCCCGCCCGTACGACGCCTCGGACCACGCGCTGGCCCGCTTCGCCCCCGATGTCGCCGGCGCCGCCGCCGACTTGGCGCCACGCGTCACCGAGGACCTGCTCGGCGAGGTCGTCGCCGAGATCCCGGACGCCTGGCTGGCCGGTGAACCCGGCTTCGACACCCCTGACGATCTCCGGCGGGCCTACGCGCGCCCGCTGCTCGCTCGCGCCGCCGTCGTCCACGAGCGCGTCACCGGAATCGAGGAGGGCAAGTGAGCGAGCGCCACATCCACATGGCCGGCCATGTGGTCGAACGCCACATCATCCGGGGCGGCGAGCAGAACGACCGGGACGTCTTCGAGTACGCCCTCCTGCGGGTCGTACCCCGCATCGAGCGCGGCGAGTTCGTCAACGGGGGCGTGCTGGTGTACTGCCGGGCCCAGGGCTACGTCGGCGCCCGCACCCACCTCGACGAGGCGCGGCTGCTCGCCCTCGACCCGGGCGCGGACGTGGCCGGCATCCGGGCCGCCCTCGGGGCCGTCGAGAGGGTCTGCGTCGGCGGCGAGGCCGCGGGGCAGGCCGGGGGCGACGACGCCGGGCGGCGCTTTCGCTGGCTGATCGCGCCCCGTTCCACGGTCGTCCAGCCGGGGCCCGTGCACACCGGACTCACGTCCGATCCGGCGGCCGAGGCGCAGCGGTTGCTCGATCTGTTGGTGAAGTGACCGACCGGGTAATGGATCACATGCGCGCGGTTGCCGTTGACACCGCGTGCCAGGGCTTCTAGCGTCACGTCACCGAAGGTACTAAGCGGTCGCTCACCCGAGGAGAGTCACCCATGTCCACCACTGAGCAGCGGGTCGCCGTAGTCACCGGCGGAGCACGCGGCATCGGCGCCGCCACCGCCGTACGACTGGCCGCCGAGGGCCGCGCGGTCGCCGTGATCGACCTCGACGAGGCCGCCTGCAAGGACACCGTGGAGAAGATCACCGCGGCCGGCGGCAAGGCGATCGCGGTCGGCTGCGACGTCTCGGACGAGGCGCAGGTCGAGGCGGCCGTCGCACGGATCGCCGAGGAGCTCGGCGCGCCGACGATCCTCGTGAACAACGCGGGCGTGCTCCGCGACAACCTGCTGTTCAAGATGAGCGTCACCGACTGGGACACCGTCCTGAACGTGCATCTGCGGGGCGCCTTCCTGATGTCGAAGGCCTGTCAGAAGCACATGGTGGACGCCAAGTTCGGCCGGATCGTCAACCTCTCCTCGTCGTCCGCGCTCGGCAACCGCGGCCAGGCCAACTACTCCGCCGCCAAGGCCGGCATGCAGGGCTTCACCAAGACGCTCGCCATCGAGCTCGGCAAGTTCGGCGTCACCGCCAACGCGGTCGCCCCCGGCTTCATCGCCACCGAGATGACCAAGGCCACCGCCGACCGGGTCGGCATGGGCTTCGACGACTTCAAGGCCGCCGCCGCCACCCAGATCCCCGTGCAGCGGGTCGGCGAGCCGGCCGACGTCGCGAACGCGGTCGCCTTCTTCACCGGCGAGGCCGCCGGATTCGTCTCCGGCCAGGTGCTGTACATCGCCGGCGGACCGCTCGACTAGGGACCAGGGACATGACTTCACAGCTCCCCGAGCTTTCGGGCAAGGTCGCGCTCGTCACGGGCGCCAGCCGCGGCATCGGCTACGGCGTCGCCGAGGCGCTCGTCGCGCGCGGTGACCGCGTGTGCATCACCGGCCGCAACGAGGACGCCCTCAAGGAGGCCGTCGAGGCGCTCGGCGCCGACCGCGTCATCGGCGTCGCCGGCAAGGCGCACGACGTGGCCCACCAGGCCGCCGCCGTCGAGCGCACCATGGAGGCCTTCGGCCGGGTCGACTTCCTGGTCAACAACGCCGGTACCAACCCGGTGTTCGGGCCGATCGCCGACCTCGACCTGGATGTGGCCCGCAAGGTCTTCGAGACCAACGTGATCTCGGCGCTCGGCTTCGCGCAGAAGACCTGGCACGCCTGGCAGAAGGACAACGGCGGCGCGATCGTCAACATCGCCTCCGTCGCGGGCCTCGCGCCCTCGCCGTTCATCGCCGCCTACGGCGTCAGCAAGGCCGCGCTGATCAACCTGACCCAGCAGCTCGCCCACGAGTTCGCGCCCAAGGTGCGGGTCAACGCGATCGCCCCGGCCGTCGTGAAGACCAAGTTCGCGAAGGCGCTGTACGACGGCCGCGAGGAGGAGGCCGCCGCGTCCTACCCGCTGGCCAGGCTCGGCGTGCCCTCCGACATCGGCGGCGCCGCCGAGTTCCTCACCTCGACGCAGTCCGACTGGATCACCGGCCAGACCCTCGTCATCGACGGCGGCATCTTCCTCAACGCCGGGGTCGGCTGACAGAGTGCGGTGGGCGCCGGTGAGGGTCTTCACCGACCTTCTCCCGCGCCCGCCCGCACCCCTCACGAGGACTCGGAAAACCGTCACAACCGGGCTGACCCAGAGCTGTGCCAGCCGAGTGGAAGCGGTTCCAGGAGCCTGCGGTATCGTTCGGCCACTTGTGTACGGCATTTCGAGGAGCATGCACGTGTTCAATCGGAACCGAATCTCGCCGCCACTCGCGGTGATCGCGTCCATATCCATGGTGACCGGGTGTGGTGTGTTCTCCTCGGACGCCTCTGACGACGCGGACCCGATCATCGTGGGGACAACCAGCGCGCCGAGCACCCTGGACCCGGCCGCGGCCTGGGACAGCTCCTGGGAGCTGATGCGTAACGTCTACCAACCCCTTCTGGGCTACTCGCCCGGTTCGACCAAGCCCGAACCCGACGCCGCCGAGAGCTGCGAGTTCACGGACAGCTCCAGCACCGTGTACACGTGCACTTTGCGCGAGGGTCTGAAGTTCTCCAACGGGCACGCGCTGGACGCCGAGGCCGTCAAGCACTCGTTCGACCGGATCAAGGAGATCAACGTCAACGGTGGCCCCGCGGGCCTGCTGACCACCCTCGACCGGGTGCAGGTGAAGGGCGACCGCGAGGTCGTCTTCCACCTCGGCCAGCCCGACGCGACCTTCCCCCTGGTGCTCACCACGCCCGCCATGTCGATCGTGGACCCCGAGGAGTACCCCGCGGACAAGCTCCGCGAGGACGGGAACATCACCGGCTCGGGGCCGTACAAACTCGCCTCCTACGAAGACGGCGAGAAGGCCGAGCTGGCCCGCAACGAGGACTACAAGGGCCTGGCGGAGATCAAGAACTCCGCCGTCACCATCCGGTACTTCCAGCAGTCGGACGAGCTGGTCACGGCGCTGAAGAGCAACGACATCTCGGTCATCTACCGTGGTCTCGGCGCCTCGGACATCGTGGACATCCAGGTCAACCGCGACAAGGACGGGCTCCAGATCATGGAGAACCCCACCACCGAGATCAGCTATCTGGTGTTCAACCCCAAGGACAGCTGGGCCAAGAACCCCGCGGTCCGCAAGGCGGTCGCCCAGATCATCGACCGCAAGGCGCTCGCCCACAACATCTACAAGGACACCGTCGAGCCGCTGTACTCCATGATCCCCAGGGGTCTGGTGGGCCACGGGACGGGCTTCTTCGACGACTACGGCAACCCCAGCGCGGCCAAGGCGAAGGCCATCCTCACCGAGGCGGGCGTCACCGAAACGGTTCCTCTCACGCTCTGGTACACCACCGACCGTTACGGCTCCCAGACCAAGCCGGCCTTCGAGGAGCTGAAGCGACAGCTCGAGGCGTCCGGCCTGTTCGCGGTCACCCTGAAGAGCCGCCCCTGGAAGACCTACTCGGAGGGCTACCAGAAGGGCGAGTACCCGGTCTTCGGGCGTGGCTGGAACCCCGACTTCAACGACCCCGACAACTTCATCGCGCCCTTCGTGGGCGAGCAGAACGCGCTCGGCACTCCGTACAGCTCCCCCGAGATCACCACCAAGCTGCTGCCGCGGTCGCGCGAGGAGAGCGACCGCGGGGCCGTCGCCGAGGAGTTCGAGGAGGCCCAGCAGATCCTCGTGGACGACGCGCGGCTGATCCCGCTGTGGCAGGGCAAGGCGTACACGGCCGCGAACGAGGAGATCGCCGGTCTGGAGAAGGTCATCGACCCGGCGACGATGATGATGATGTGGGAGCTGTACCGGAAGACCAGCTGGTAGTGCGGTAGCAGCGCCGATTGTCAGTGGTCGCCGGTAGGTTCTGGGGGATCGAAGCGACCACACATCGTAAGGAAGTCGACGTGACCGACATCTCCATGCTGCCCGAGTCCTGGCGCGGGGTTCTGGGCGACGAACTGCAGCAGCCCTACTTCAAGGAGCTGACGGAGTTCGTGGAGGAGGAGCGCGCGAAGGGTCCTGTCTACCCTCCGCGGGAGGAGGTCTTCGCCGCGCTGGCGGCGACGCCGTACGACAAGGTGAAGGTCCTGATCCTCGGCCAGGACCCGTACCACGGGGAGGGCCAGGGGCACGGCCTGTGCTTCTCGGTCCGCCCGGGAGTCAGGACCCCGCCCTCCCTCCGCAACATCTACAAGGAGATGCAGGCCGAGCTGGGCACGCCCGTCCCGGACAACGGCTATCTCATGCCGTGGGCCGAGCAGGGCGTGCTCCTGCTCAACGCGGTGCTCACGGTCCGCGCGGGCGAGGCCAACTCGCACAAGGGCAAGGGCTGGGAGAAGTTCACCGACGCGGTGATCCGCGCCGTTGCCGACCGTCCCGACCCGGCGGTCTTCGTCCTGTGGGGGAACTACGCCCAGAAGAAGCTCCCGCTGATCGACGAACAGCGCCATGTGGTGGTGAAGGGCGCCCATCCCTCGCCGCTGTCGGCGAAGAAGTTCTTCGGCTCGCGTCCCTTCACCCAGATCGACGAGGCCGTCGCCCGGCAGGGCCACGAGCCGATCGACTGGCGCATCCCGAACCTCGGCTGACCTGGAGCGGGCCGTCCCCCTGGGTCGGCCCCGCCTCGGCGGGATTGTCAGTGCCTGCGGTTAGCGTCGTCGCAGAGCGACATCGGTGACGGGCTGGGAGGGTGCGGTGGCGGAGCGACAGGAGCAGGCGGCGCCGGATGCGGTCATGACCCGCATCGGCCAGGTCGTCATGCTGCACCACGCGGGCGACCGCGAGGAGGCCCGGCACCGCTTCCTGGACCTCTGGGCGGAGATCGGCGCGACCGGGGACCCACTGCACCGCTGCACCCTGGCGCACTACATGGCCGACACGCAGGACGATCCCGTGGACGAACTGGCCTGGGATCTGCGGGCGTTGACCGCGGCAGAAGAACTGACGGACGAGCGGCTCGCCGAGCACGAGGGGGCCTTGGCCGCGCGGGCGCTGTATCCCTCCCTCCATCTCAATCTGGCCGCCGACTATGTGAAGCTGGGCCGCGCCGAGGCCGCACGTGCACACATCCGACAGGCACGAGGCGCGGTGCACGCCCTGGGGGACGATCCCTACGGGGACGGGGTGCGGGCGGCCATCAGCCGGCTGGAACTGCGGTTGGGGACGTAGCGCGGGCATCCCTCAACGCCCGTACGTCTGCTCGCAGATCCTCGACTGCGGGCTGTCCTGCGGCCAGCCGCCGTACTGTCTGCCGAGGTCACAGACATCACCGAGGTCCTTGGGAACCGGCTGGGTCACGTCGGCGGGCTGCCGCTGCGGTGCTTCTGGAGGCCGCGGCGCCGGACGCGGTGGGCTCGGGCGTGAAGGCGCCGGTTTCTCCGGGGCCGGCGCCGGCGGGGGAGGCCGCCGCGCCGACGCCGTCGGCGACGGCTCATGGGGCGGTCCGATCCGCTCCAGTGCCTCCCGCGCGGGCGCCTGCACGATCTGCGGCTCCGCGCTGGCGTCCGGCAGGGAAGGAACGGTCCGGGAGGGCGGCGCCGAGGGCCCCGACGCGGGCGGCAGTTGGACCGTCACACAGCCGGAGAGGGCCGAGGCAGCCACGGTGACCAGGAGCGTTGCGGTGGTCGACGTTCGATGCACCCGCGCAACTCTGCTGCGTCGGCTGCCCTCTCGGGCGGCGGACAGCGCAGGATGCCCCACATGGGTGATCGGCGCCGCCGTCAGTCGCCGGTGCCGCCGTCGATGCGCTCGCGGATCAGGTCGGCGTGGCCGTTGTGGCGGGCGTACTCCTCGATCATGTGGGTGTAGAGCCAGCGGAGGTTGAACTGCTCGCCGGAGCGTCGGCTCCTGCCTTTGGAGAGGTCGTCCAGGTCGAAGCCGGCCGCGTTGCGCCGGGCGATGTCGATCTCGGCCCGCCACGTGGCGTGCGCCTCCTCCCAGCTGTCCTCCTCGTTGACGTGGAAGTCGCCGTCCGGATCCTCGTCGGAGTAGTAGATGGGCCCCGCGTCCTCGTCCATGAGCACCTTGCGGAACCAGCCGCGCTCCACCTCCGCCATATGCCGCACCAGCCCCATCAGGGAAAGCGTGGACGGCTCCACGGAGGTGCTCCTGAGCTGGGCGTCGGTCAGGCCTTCGCATTTCCATGCGAGGGTCTCGCGGTGGTAGTCCAGCCAGCCCTCCAGCATGGTGCGTTCGTCGGCGGTGTTGGCGGGTTCACGGCGCTCGATGGTCATGCCTGCATCCTGACCCACCCCGCCCCGCCCCACCAGCGATTTACGATGCCCCGCCGAGCATCCCGTCGAGCAACTCCCGCAACCCCGCCCGTACTTCATCGACGCTCGGCACCTCCGCGCTGAAGGACCCCGCCACGCACGAGAACATCAGCCCGTCCGCCCAGGCGATCAGCGACAGCGCGTGCCGCGCCGGGGCAGTCGAGCCCATCGCCGTGGCCAGGGCGGTGAGCTGGTCACGGAACCGCGCGCCGGTGGCGTCGAAGTAGGCGCGCAGCTCGGGACGGCGCGTCGCTTCCAGGGCCAGCTCGTAGCGGGCCAGCGTCAGGTCGCGGTGGTGGGTCAGGGCGCGGTGCGTGGCCAGCGCCAGGCCGTCCACCACCGAGTCGCGGCCACCTCGCGGGTCCGGCATCTCGTCCAGCGCCAGGACGCGTGACTCGCGCTCGGCGAGGCGGCGCACGGCCAGCTCCAGCAGTGCCTGCCGGGTGCGCGCCAGATTTGACGTCGAGCCCTGGGGGAGCCCTGACGCCTCGTCGACCGCCCGGTGGGTGAGCCCGCGCATCCCGCGCTCGGCGAGCAGGGCGAGCGCCGTGTCGGCGACGAGGTCGGTGCGGGAGGGGCTCTCGGTGCGTTCGGACATGGACGTCAACCTACCGCCAGCACTACGCCTGTAGTACCGTCGGCGCAGCGCCTCACTACACCTGTAGTGAAGGCCTGAGGAGGAGCCATGGCACAGACATCGCAGGTTGTCGTGATCGGCGGCGGAATCGGCGGCCTGACCGCGGCGGCGGCCCTGCACCAGCGCGGCCTGCAGGTCACCGTGCTGGAGCGGGCCCGCACGCTCGACCCGGTCGGCGCGGCCATCTCCCTGGCCCCCAACGCCCTGCGCGCCCTGGACGTCATCGGCCTCGGCGACGAGATCCGCGACCTCGCCGCCTGGCAGGGCGACGGAGGCCTGCGCACCCCCGGCGGGCGGTGGCTCTCCCGTGCCAACGCCGAGGCCGTCGCCGCCCGCTTCGGCGACCCCCTCGTCCTCCTCCACCGCGCCACCCTCATCAACAGCCTCGCCGCACAGCTCCCGCCGGACGCCGTCCGCCCGGCAGCCGCCGCGACCCTCGCCGACCCCGGCGACGCCGACCGCCCGGCACGGGTGCGCACGCCCGAGGGCGAGTGGGATGCCGACCTGGTCGTGGCCGCCGACGGCATCCACTCCGGCGTACGGAGGACCCTGTTCCCCCAGCACCCCGGACCCGTCTACTCCGGCTTCACCACCTGGCGCGTCGTGATCCCCGTGCCGGGCGCCGAGCCCGCCTCGCACGAGACCTGGGGCAGGGGCCGTATCTGGGGCACACAGCCGCTCAAGGACGGCCGGGTCTACGCGTACGCCGCCGCCCTGGCCCCGGCGGGGGAGCGGGCGCCAGACGACGAGAAGGCCGAGCTGGTCCGCCTGTTCGGCGACTGGCACGACCCGATCCCCGCCGTCCTCGCCGCGGCCCGCCCCGAGGACGTCCTGCGTCACGACGTCCACCACATCGCCCACCCGCTGCCCGCCTTCCACCGCGGCCGGGTCGCCCTCCTCGGCGACGCCGCCCATGCCATGCCCCCGACGCTCGGCCAGGGCGGCAACCAGGCGATCGAGGACGCGATCGTGCTCGCGCACCACTGGGACGACCTCGCTGCCTATTCGGCGGCGCGGCTGCCTCGTACGACCGCTGTCGCCCGCCAGGCCGTGCGGGTCGCGCGCCTGAACCTGACGAACAGCCGGGCCGCCATGGCTGTACGCAACACCCTGATCGCCGCGCTGTCGAAGGCCGGACCGGCGCTGATCCTGCGGAGCTTCGACGGGGTCGACTGGCGGCCACCGCAGCCGCCGTATGCTTCCGGGAAAGACCCAGGCAGGCAACGGTCAGAGGAGCACGCCCCGTGAAGGTCGGCTGCATCGGACTCGGTGACATCGCGGAGAAGGCGTACCTGCCGGTGCTGGCGACGCAGCCGGACATCGAACTGCACCTCCAGACCCGCACACCCGCGACGCTCGACCGCGTCGCCGACACGCTCCACCTCCCCGGCACCCGGCGCCACCGGGACCTCGACGCGCTCCTCGCCCAGGACCTCGACGCCGCGTTCGTGCACGCGCCCACCGTCGTGCACCCCGACATCGTGGCCCGGCTGCTGGAGGCGGACGTTCCGACGTACGTCGACAAGCCGCTGGCGTACGAACTCGCCGACTCCGAGCGGCTGGTGGCGCTCGCGGAGCAGCGGGGCGTTTCGCTGGCCGTCGGGTTCAACCGGCGGTACGCGCCCGGGTATGTGCAGTGCGCCGATCATCCGCGCGAGCTGATCCTGATGCAGAAGAACCGGATCGGGCTGCCGGAGGAGCCGCGCGCGATGGTCCTCGACGACTTCATCCATGTCGTGGACACACTCCGCTTCCTGGTGCCGGGCCCGGTCGACGACGTGACCGTGCGCGCCCGCACCGAGGGCGGCCTGCTGCACCACGTCGTGCTCCAGCTCGCCGGGGACGGCTTCACCGCGCTCGGTGTGATGAACCGGCTCAGCGGCTCGGCCGAGGAGATTCTGGAGGTGTCCGGGCAGGACACCAAGCGTCAGGTGGTCAATCTCGCCGAGGTGATCGACCACAAGGGGCAGCCGACGGTGCGGCGGCGCGGGGACTGGGTGCCGGTGTCCCGGCAGCGCGGCATCGAGCAGGCCGCGGGTGCCTTCCTCGACGCGGTGCGGGCGGGCAAGGTGCTCAGTGCCCGTGACGCGCTGGCCACCCACGAACTGTGCGAGCGGGTTGTACAGGCGGTCGAGGAGCGTGCCGCCTGAACCGCAGCGTCCGTAGTCCCTCGACGGCGCACCACGCGGCCATGATCAGCAGCGCGGCCCGTACCACCCAGTCGCCGAAGCGGACGTACGGCGTGACGCCGTGGGACAGCGGCACGTCGTAGACCTGCGAGGCGCTCTCGCTCGTGCCGAGCCACTGGCCCACGCGCTCTCCGTCGGGCCCGTGGACCGCGGAGACGCCGGTCAGTGTGGCGTGCACCATCGGGCGGCCGGTCTCGGCGGCACGCAGCGCGGCGAGCGAGGCATGCTGCTCGGGGGCCCAGCTCTGCTGGAACGTCGAGGTCGCCGACTGCGCGATCAGTACGTCGGCGCCGTCGTCGGCGAGATGGCGGCTCATGTCGGGAAACGCGGACTCGAAGCACACCATCGGCCCGACCCGCAGCCCCTGGCCGACATCCATGACGACCTGCCCGGTGCCGCGCCTGCGGTCCTCGCCCGCCGCCTCGCCGACGGAGGTCGCCCAGCCGAGGACCGAGCGGAACGGGATGTATTCGCCGAAGGGGACAAGCCGCATCTTGTCGTAGCGGGTGCCGGTGTAGCCGTTCGGGCCGATGAGCACCGAGCTCTTGTAGATGCCGGGCCGGTCGGAGCGCCGGGCGTCCACGTTGACGAGGATGTCCGTCCCCGTCTCACGGGACAGCGCGGCGATCCGCCGCCCGAGGTCGGGCCGCCTGACCAGGTCGTAGCCGACGCTGCTCTCGCCCCAGACGATCAGGTCGAGGTCCTGCCCGGCCAGTTCGCGGGTGAGCTGCTCCTCGCGGGTGAAGCGGTTGTCGGGGCCGGGGACGACGCCCGGCTGGACGACGGCGATCCGCATCCGGCCGTCCGTGTCGGGGCGCGGTGACCACATCCAGACCGCGGAGGTGGCGGTCGCGGTCGCGACGAGCCCGATGACAGCGGGCACGCGGGACGCGCGTATCGCCACGAGCACGGCGACCGCGACGTTCACGGCGACCACCAGGAAGCTCAGCAGCCACACGCCGCCCACCGAGGCGAGCCGCAGCGCCGGTTCCACCTGCCACTGGCTGGAGCCGATCATGCCCCACGGCCCGCCCAGCCCCTGCCAGGACCGCACCAGCTCCACCATCAGCCAGCCGGCCGGCAGCACGGCGAGCGCGGCGGCGATACGGCCCGCGGACGGCACCCCGGCCAGGAAATGCCGTACCAGCCACCCCCAGGGGGCCCAGAGGGCGCCGAGCAGCGCCGCGAGCACGAAGATGAAGACGTGCAGGTTCGGCAGCAGCCAGTGGTGCATCGCCACCATGAACCCGAAGCCGCCGCTCCAGCCGTCGTACAGCGCCCGTTTCCCGGTCGGCGCGGAGCGGATCAGCGCGATCCCGGGGACCAGGGCGACGTAGGCGAACCACCACAGCGACGGCGCGGGGAACGCGAGCACGGGCAGGGCGCCGGCCAGGGCAGCGAGCGCGGACCGGCGCCATGGGGAGGTGAGCCACTGCCCGAACGACTTCATACGGCGCCTCCCAGACCGGTTTCCCTCCAGTGTGCGCGCCCGGATGATCGCGGGACAGACGGCATCGGCCGACTTGATCACGCCGGGGCGGTCAGGGGCGTCGGCCGTCGGTCGCGTCGGCCCGATCAGGGCCTGGGCCGCCGGTCGGCATGCGGCGCCACTTCTCCCGCACCACGACCTCGCGCAGCCGCCAGCCGTCGTACGTGCGCGTCAAGGAGAAGGCGTACCGGCCGCCGCACAGGAAGTCCGGAGCCGCCGATCCACCGTCGTCACCGGCGAACCGCATCGGATTCACATAGTCGGCCTGCACCCGGGCGGTGTCGCCGGCGTCCTGCTCCAGGGTCCCGAACCGCACCCGGCGGTTGACGATCAGATGCTGCCGCATCGGGAACAGCCGCATACTCTCGGCGAGCCACTCCGCGATCTTCCCGGAATCTCCCTCGATCCCGCCGGCCGAGCGGTAGTCCGCCCGCCCGTCCGCCGTGAACAACTCCCGGTACGCCTCCCAGTCGCCGTCGTCCACGGCCACCGCATAGTCGGTGATCACTTCGTCGACCGCCAGCCGGTCCATCACGGTGGCAAGCTCCACACGCTGCGTCATCGGCTCAGTTTTGGGCATGTGACCGGCCGAGCCAAGGGGTACGCGGCGATATTCGGGGGCCGTTCACCAGGGGGACCGTACGAGTGGCCCCACCCCCTCTGCGAAGCTGGGCCGATCTTCATGCCGTGAGCGAGCCAGGAGGTACCGAATGAGCCGTCCCGTCACCGTGGTCACCGGCGGCAGCCGGGGCATCGGCGCCGCGACCTGTCTGCGGCTCGCGGAGGAGGGGCACGACGTCGTGGTGGGGTACGTCCGGGACGCCGAGGCCGCCGAGGCGGTGGCCGACGGAGTGCGGAAGGCCGGCGGGCGGTCGGTGCCGGTGCGGGTGGACACATCGGTCGAGGCGGATGTGGCGCGGCTCTTCGAGGTGGCCGAGGAGCGACTCGGGCCGGTGACGGGGCTGGTGAACAACGCCGCGGTGACCGGCCTGCTGGGGCGGCTCGCGGACACTGACCCCGCGGTCCTGCGGCGGGTCGTCGACGTCAACCTGCTGGGCGCGCTGCTGTGTTCGCGCCGGGCGGCACAGCTGATGACGGCCCGGGGGAGCGGCGTGATCGTGAACGTCTCGTCGGCCGCCGCGACCCTCGGCAGCCCCGGCGAGTATGTGCACTACGCGGCGACCAAGGCGGCCGTGGACGCGCTGACCCTGGGCCTGGCCAAGGAACTCGGCCCTGACGGCATCCGTGTCAACGCCGTGGCCCCCGGCGTGATCGACACGGAGATACACGCGGCCATGGGCGACCCGGATCGCGCCCGGCGCGCGGCTGCCAGGATCCCGCTGCGCCGTCCGGGACAGGCCGAGGAGATCGCGGCGGCGGTGGCGTGGCTGATGTCACCGGACGCGTCCTACGCGACGGGAGCGGTGCTGCGGGTCTCGGGCGGAATGTGACCTGCCGGTTCGCCGAACACTCAGGCAGCCTCGATCACATCGCCACGGATCGCGGCCGCCCACTCGACCACCAACAGCTCGTATTCCGCGCGCTCCTCGGCCGACAGCGAGCCGCCCGCGCGCATCCACAGCGCGCGGATCTGCTCATTCACCTCGGCGGCAGACCGTAAGGAACCAGAGGACACGGATTCGCGGGGCATGCGGGCAAGCCTAGGGGCAAGCACTGACACTGCGCTACCGAACCGCTACTCATTCCATATGCCGTTGGTCACGGGTACCGGGCGGGCTCAGCCCGCCGACTCCGCCGCGTGCGGGCTCAGGACGCCCGCCGTCACGAGTATGACGATCACGATGCCGAGCGCTATGCGGTACCAGACGAACGGCATGAAGCTCTTGGTCGAGATGAACTTCATGAACCAGGCGATGACGGCATATCCGGTCGCGAACGCGATCACCGTCGCGAAGGCCGTCGGCCCCCAGGAGACGTGGCCGGTCTCCATCGCGTCCTTGAGCTCGAAGAGGCCCGAGGCGAGCACGGCGGGGATGGCGAGGAGGAACGAGTAGCGGGCCGCGGCCTCGCGCTGGTAGCCCATGAAGAGGCCGCCGCTGATCGTCGCGCCGGAGCGGGAGACCCCGGGGATGAGGGCCGCGGCCTGGCAGGCGCCGAAGATCAGGCCGTCCTTCACGTTCAGATCCGCGAGTTGCTTGCGCTCCTTGGCGGCGCGATGCCGGCCGCCGCTCTCGTCGCGCGCCGCCAGCCGGTCGGCGACGCCGATGACGACGCCGATCACGATCAGCATGGTCGCCGTGATCCGCAGATCGCGGAACGGCCCCTCGATCTGGTCCTTGAGCGTCACGCCGAGCACGCCGATCGGGATCGAGCCGACGATCACCAGCCAGCCCATCTGCGCGTCGTGATCCTTGCGCATGGCCTTGTCGGTGAGCGATTTCGTCCAGGCCGCGATGATCCGCCCGATGTCCTTGCGGAAGTAGATCAGCACCGCGGTCTCCGTGCCGATCTGGGTGATCGCGGTGAAGGCCGCGCCCGGGTCCTCCCAGCCCGAGAAGGCCGCCGTCAGCCGCAGATGCGCGCTGGAGGAGACGGGCAGAAACTCGGTCAGCCCCTGGACGAGTCCGAGGATGAGGGATTCAAACCAAGACATGAAGTTACGGAGTCCAAGTGCTGGTCGGGCCGGAACGACGGGAGCCCCCAGCCGCCGGTGCGGTGATCACAGGTGTCGGGGGGAAGCGTAGCGTCCCGGGCCGACAGCCCTGGCACAGGGGCGTCGCAGCCGGGCGGTGGCAGCGGGTTCGACGGTGTTGACCTGCGATGGGGGCTGCGCTTACGTTGCAGCGGTAGAGAAAGCGCTTGCTGGCTCCCTGGGGAGTCCTGCTCGTCCCCTGAGGAGTGCTGATCACGTCCATGCCCGCATCCGAGTCCGAACCCGGGACGTATCGCTCCGCGGGAAGTGCGGCGATGGGCCGTCGATCGCCTGCCGGTCCGTCGTGGCTGGTCGCGCCCCGCGGCGGAGCCGCATATCGACACAGCCCCGCGCCCCTTCGGGGCGCTACCGGCCGCCGTATCAAGGTTGCCGTCGTCGGCACCGGTGCGATCGCTCGTGACTCGCATCTGCCCGCGCTGGCGCGGCTCGCTGAGGAGGGGGAGGTCGAGGTCGTTGCCGCGGTCGACATCGATGTCGCCTCGGCCGAGGCATGCTGCGCAGAGAGCGGCATTCCGCACGCCTACACCGACCTGGACCGGATGCTGGCGGAGCAGCGGCCCGACCTGGTCACCATCTGTACTCCGCCCACGCTCCACCGTGACCAGACCGTCACCGCCCTGCGCGCGGGTGCCTGGGTGTGGTGCGAGAAGCCGCCCGTGCCGACGCTGGCCGACTTCGACGCCGTCGAGGCCGCGGAGGGCGAGGACGGCGGGCCGTATGCCGCCATCGTCTTCCAGCACCGCTTCGGCTCGGGCTCCCGGCATGTACGACGGCTGCTCGCCGAGCAGGCCCTGGGGCGGCCGCTGGTCGCGCACTGCCAGACCACCTGGTATCGCGACACCGCTTACTACGCGGTGCCCTGGCGTGGGCGCTGGCAGACCGAGGGCGGCGGTCCGGCCATGGGCCACGGAATCCATCAGATGGATCTGCTGCTCGATCTGCTCGGCCCGTGGAGCGAGGTCCGGGCGATGGCCGGACGGCTGGTGCACGACGTGGAGACGGAGGACGTCTCCACCGCCCTGGTCCGCTTCGAGAACGGCGCGCTGGCGACCGTCGTCAACAGCGTTCTGTCGCCCGACGAGGTCAGTCGCATCCGCATCGACTGCGCCCGCGCCACCGTGGAGCTGACCCACCTCTACGGCCACAGCAACGCCCACTGGCGCATCACCCCGGCGTCCGACGTGCCCGCCGAACTGGCCGCGCGGTGGCAGGACTTCGGTGAGGACGTGCCCAGTTCGCATCTCGCGCAGCTGAGGGAGCTGGTCGCGAGCATGCGGGCCGGACAGCGACCGCGCAGCAGCGGCGCCGACGGGCGGACGAGCCTGGAGCTGATCGCCGCGCTCTACAAGTCGGCGTTCACGGACGCGACGGTGAAGGCGGGCGAGATCGGCCCGGGCGACCCGTACTACGCGGCGATGCACGGCGGCGCTCCCGGCTGGGCCCCCATCGTCGGCGAGGGGGTCTCGGCGTGACCGGGCTGCGCATCACGCACGCGTACGGCGACCGCATCACCGTGACCGAACCGGTCACCGGTGTGGAACTGCTCGCCTATGTGTACCGGCCGGAGGCCGCCTGGGAGGCGCCGAGGCCGTACGTCCATCCGCTGCGGACCCTCGCGGGCGCCGTCGTCACCGACTACCGGCCCAACGACCACCGCTGGCACAAGGGCCTGTCGCTCACGGCCTCGCATCTGTCCGGGGCGAATCTGTGGGGCGGCAACACCTATGTGCACGGAGAGGGGTATCTCGAACTCCCGGAGCGGGTCGGGTCGATGGCGC
Organism: Streptomyces sp. NBC_00457; assembly: GCF_036014015.1. Lineage (NCBI taxonomy): Bacteria > Bacillati > Actinomycetota > Actinomycetes > Kitasatosporales > Streptomycetaceae > Streptomyces > Streptomyces sp. NBC_00457. Next base: position 9,024,551 of record NZ_CP107905.1, read on the forward strand.
ACGTCGGCTTCGACGAGATCTCCTCGGACGGCGACCGGCTCGTCATCGCCGAACGGCTGACCTGGCACCCGTACGACGGTGAGCTGTGGGCCGAGGAGGAGCGCCGGATCGAGGTGCACGACGTCGATCCGGGCGCGGGGTCCTGGGCGCTGACCTGGACGACCGCGGTCACCAACCGGCGCGAGGAGCCGCTGCGGTTCGGCAGCCCGACCACCGCGGGGCGTGAACTGGCCGGCTATACGGGCCTGTTCTGGCGCGGCCCGCGCGCCTTCCGGGACGGGCGGATCATCGGGCCGGACGGCGAGGGCACCGAGCTGATGGGCACGCAGGCGCCCTGGCTCGCCCTCTCCGGCGAACACGACGGCACGGACGGCCACGCCACCCTCGTCTTCGAGCACGCCCCCGAGAACGACCACCTCGGCGACCGAGGAGCCCACCCCGCCCACTGGTTCGTCCGCAATGAACCCTTCGCCGGTGTCGCCCCCTCATGGGCCTTCTTCGACGAACTGGAACTCGCGCCCGGCGACACCCTCACCCGCCGCTACCGGGTCGTCGTGGCCGACGGAGCCTGGGAGCGGGACGAGGTCGCCAAGTACCTGGAGGCGCACCCCTGGTGAGGACAGCGGCCTGTTGAAGGCTTACGCCGCCGTCGGTCCCGACACCGTCCAGCCGGGCGTCTGCGGATGGGCCGTCAGGTCCTCGTGGTGCACCGCGCCGGCGCAGGCGGTGCAGGTGACGACGGGGACCAGTTCATTGCCGCAGATGTGCTCGATCACCATGGGGCGGTTGTCGTCCTGGCGGAGATGGCGGTCGCCCCACGCCATGAGCGTGATCAGGACCGGCTCCAGTTCGAGCCCCGCCTGCGTCGGCCGGTACTCGAAACGCTGCGGACGCTCGCTGTAGGCCCGCTTCGTCAGGACCCCGGCGTCCACGAGGCGGCGCAGCCGGGTGGCCAGGATGTCGCGCGGGGCGCCGATGTTGCGTACGAGCTGGTCGAAGCGGCCGTTGCCGAGGCACACCTCCCGCAGGACGAGCAGCGAGTACTTCTCACCGACGAGCGCCAGGGTGTCGGCGATGGAGCAGGGGCGGGCGTCTTTCATGGCGGCCATGACGCCAGTCTAGAGGAGGGTTTGATTTTCCAACCCTCTGGGCTATGGTGAGTTTGGATTTCCTACTAACCGGTAGTCATGTAGTTGCTTTAGTCGCGGAGGCCCGCACCATGCGTGACGCAGTGATCGTCGAAGCCGTACGCACCCCGGTGGGCAAGGGCAAGCCGAACGGCTCCCTCGCCCACGTCCACCCCGTCGAGCTCCTCGCCCACACCCTGCGCACCCTCGTCGCCCGCTCCGGCGTCGACCCGGCGCTGATCGACGACGTGATCGGCGGAACCGTCGACCAGGTCGGCGAGCAGGCCATGAACACCACCCGCTACGCCGCTCTGTCCGCCGGCTTCCCGGAGACCGTCCCGGCGACCACCGTGGACCGCCAGTGCGGCTCCTCCCAGCAGGCCGTGCACTTCGCGGCCCAGGGCGTCATCTCGGGCGCGTACGACCTCGTCGTCGCCTGCGGTGTCGAGTCGATGAGCCGGGTGCCGATGTGGTCGAACGTCCCGCCCGGCGCCGACCCCTTCGGCCCCGGCATCGCCGAGCGCTACCCCGAGGGACTCGTCCCGCAGGGCATCAGCGCCGAGCTGATCGCCGCCAAGTGGTCGATCACCCGCGAGCAGATGGACACCTTCGCGGTCTCCTCGCATCACAAGGCCGCCGCGGCCTTGGACGCCGGCCTGTTCGACGCCGAGGTCGCGCCCCTGGACGACGTCACCCGTGACGAGTGCGTCCGTCCGTCCAGCACCCCCGAGATCCTGGCCGGCCTCAAACCCGCCTACCACGACCCGGCGTTCGCCGAGCGCTTCCCGCAGATCGAGTGGAACGTCACCGCGGGCAACGCCAGCCCCGTCAACGACGGCGCCTCCGCCGTGCTCATCACCTCCAGCGAGACCGCCGCCCGACTCGGTCTGCGCCCGCTGGCCCGGCTGCACAGCTTCGCCGTCACCGGATCCGACCCGCTCCTCATGCTCACCGGCGTGATCCCGGCCACGGAGAAGGTGCTGCGCAGGGCGTCGCTCTCCCTCGACGACATCGACCTGTTCGAGGTCAACGAGGCGTTCTCCAGCGTCGTGCTGGCCTGGCAGCAGGAGACCGGTGCCGACCTCGCCAAGGTCAATGTGCACGGCGGCGCGATCGCCATCGGCCACCCGCTCGGCGCGAGCGGCACCCGCCTGACGACCACGGTGGTGCATGCGATGCGGGAGCGCGGCGCACGGTATGCCCTGCAGACGATGTGCGAGGCGGGCGGGCTCGCCAACGCGATGGTCCTCGAGTCGGTCTGACCCGGCCGGTTCAGCGGCGGCGCAGGTGGTGGCGCTTGCGCCAGGCCAGCACCGCGCCCCCGAGGGCCGGCAGAGCTATGGCGGCCACCGCGATCAGGAACACCGGAGACGTCGGCGCCCCGGCCCGGGCGCCGGCGACGACGTACGCGGCGACGTTGGGCATCGAACCGAGCGCCGTGGCGAGCAGAAACGGGAAGTAGCCCATGCGGGAGACGGAGGCGGCGTAGTTCGCCGCCCAGAACGGCACCCCGGGGAACAGCCGCACCGCCAGCATCGACCGGAAACCGTGCCTGCTGAACTGCCTGTCCGCCGCATGAAGCAACCGGCCGCGCAGCAGCGGGCGCAGGGCGTCCTGGCCGAGCAGCCGGCCGAGCGCGAAGGAGATCGCGGCCCCGATCACCGTGCCGATGATGGCGGCGACCAGGCCCAGGGCCGAGCCGAAGAGCGCGCCGGCCGCGAGGTTCAGCAGCGGCCGCGGCACGAACGCCACGGTGACCAGGCCGTACGCCACCGCGAAGATCACCACCGCCGTGGGACCGCCGATCTGAGGCGGCCAGCCCTGCGCCATGAGCTTCTGGGGTTCGAAGAGCAGCACCGACGCCCCGGCCGCCGCGAGCAGCGCGACGAGCAGGGACAGGCGCGACCACGGCGACAGCAGCACTCTCGTGCAGCGCGTGGCGAAGCCACCCGGTGTGGGGACGGCGGCGGCGAGCTCCGTGGCGTCGGCCGGCGGAGCGGCCGTGGGTGCGGTGCCCCCAGAGCGGGTGGTGGCATCGAGCATTCGGCGACACTAACCGACCCAGGTGTGTGATCGCCGTATGGTTCGTCTCATGGGCGTCACAGGAGGGGGAACAACGAATGTACCCCGCAGCGATGTTGCCGACACCGTCCTGAAGCGGCTCACCGTCACCTATGCCGCCGCGGCCGACCCGGAACGCGCCGTGGCCATGCGGGCGTACATGAAGGATGTCGCCCCCTTCCTCGGCCTCGGCACACCGGAGCGGCGCGCCCTGTCCCGCACGGTCCTGGTGGGCGTGCCCCGCCCCGACGAGACCGACTGCACCGCGATCGCCCTGCGCTGTTGGCAGCTCCCCGAGCGGGAGTACCACTACTTCGCCGTCGACTATCTGCGCCGCCACATCGGCCGCTGTTCCTCGGGATTCTTGCCGGTCGCCCGGCACTTGGTGAGCACCGTCCCGTGGTGGGACACCGTCGACGCACTCGCCTCCCACGTAGTGGGAGGCCTGGTCGCCGCCGACCCGAAGCTGAAGACCGAGATGGACGCCTGGATCGCCGACGACGACCTGTGGATCGCCCGCACGGCCCTGCTCCACCAGCTGCGCTACAAGGAACACACCGACACCGAGCGCCTCTTCGCCTACTGCCTGCATCAGTCGGGCCACCCGGACTTCTTCATCCGCAAGGCCATCGGCTGGTGCCTGCGCGAGTACGCCAAGACCGACCCGGAGGCCGTACGGGCCTTCCTGGCCCGGGAGCAGGGGAAGCTCGCGCCGCTGTCGGTGCGGGAGGCGCTGAAGAACATCGGAGCCTGAACGGAGCCTGAACTCGGCTGCCGCGACTCCGCTGCCCCGACTCCTCTGCCCCGATAAATCATTCGACGTCGGGCAAAGCGTCGGCAATGATCGGAGCCATGTTCCGGTACGCCTTCGTCGTTGCAGCATCCGCAGTCGCGGATGCTCCGAAGGCTGCCGTCGCCATCTTCCTGGCCGCCGCCGACGGCGCCCGAAGCTGACCCTCTCCGGATCGTCCGGCGGACCCCGCAGGGGGAGGGTCGGCAAGTCCTTGGGGTCCCCGCTCTCCACACAGAGGCTTCACGACAGACTTCGAGGTACAGCCATGTCCAAGACGGCATACGTGCGCACCAAACCACATCTGAACATCGGCACGATGGGCCACGTAGACCACGGCAAGACCACCCTGACCGCCGCCATCACCAAGGTCCTCGCCGAGCGCGGCGCCGCGTCCTTCGTCCCGTTCGACCGGATCGACCGGGCGCCGGAGGAGGCCGCGCGCGGCATCACCATCAACATCGCGCACGTCGAGTACGAGACCGACACCCGGCACTACGCGCACGTCGACATGCCGGGCCACGCCGACTACGTCAAGAACATGGTCACCGGGGCCGCGCAGCTCGACGGGGCGATCCTCGTCGTCTCCGCGCTCGACGGGATCATGCCGCAGACCGCCGAACACGTGCTGCTCGCCCGGCAGGTGGGCGTCGACCACATCGTCGTCGCCCTGAACAAGGCCGACGCGGGCGACGAGGAGCTGACCGACCTGGTCGAGCTGGAGGTCCGTGACCTGCTCTCCCGGCACGGGTACGGCGGTGACGCGGCGCCCGTCGTACGGGTCTCCGGGTTGAAGGCGCTGGAGGGCGACCCGCGCTGGACGGCGTCCGTGGAGGCGCTGCTGGACGCCGTGGACACGTATGTGCCCATGCCGGAGCGGTACTTGGACGCGCCGTTCCTGTTGTCCGTCGAGAACGTGCTCACGATCACCGGCCGGGGGACGGTGGTGACGGGCGCCGTCGAGCGGGGCACGGTCCGTGTGGGCGACCGGGTCGAAGTGCTCGGCGCCTCCGTCGACACCGTGGTCACCGGCCTGGAGACCTTCGGCAAGCCGATGGAGGAGGCGCAGGCCGGGGACAGTGTGGCGCTGTTGCTGCGGGGAGTCGCCCGTGACGTGGTCCGGCGCGGGCATGTCGTGGCCGCACCCGGCAGTGTGGTGCCCAGTCGTCGGTTCTCGGCGCAGGTGTATGTCCTGTCGGCGCGTGAGGGTGGGCGTACGACGCCTGTCTCCTCCGGATACCGGCCTCAGTTCTATATCCGTACGGCGGATGTGGTGGGGGACATCGACCTCGGTGAGGTGGGGGTCGCGCGGCCCGGGGAGACGGTCACGTTGACCGTCGAGCTCGGGCGCGAGGTGCCGCTGGAGCCGGGGCTCGGGTTCGCCATCCGTGAGGGCGGACGGACGGTTGGGGCGGGGACCGTGACGGCCCTTCTCTGAGGGTGGCACAGGTGCGTGGGGGACTGCGGGGCCGTTGTGGCTGGTCGCGCAGTTCCCCGCGCCCCCTGGGTGGGGACACTCACCGCACAATGGGGGAGTGAACGAATCCATACCCGTGACCAGGACGGTCGACCACGGCATCGCCAAGCTCATGCCCGATGTCGATCGGAAGCGGGCCTGGCTGCTCACCGTCGACGGGGCGCCGCAGTCGTACGTCGATCTGGATGAGCCGACGCATCTGGAGTTCGAGTACGCGCGGCGGCTCGGGCATGTCCTGGACACCGTCGCCGAACCGGGGAGTCCGCTGGACGTCCTGCACCTCGGTGGGGGAGCGCTCACCCTGCCCCGGTATGTGGCGGCCACGCGGCCCGGCTCCCGGCAGGACGTCGTGGAGGCCGACCGGGCGCTGCTGGAGCTGGTCGGCGAGCAGCTTCCGCTCACGGACGGGGCCGGTATCGCCCTGCATGCCGCGGACGCGCGTGCGTGGCTGGCGGACGCGCCCGCCGGGTCGGCGGACGTCATCGTCGCGGACGTCTTCGGCGGCTCACGTGTGCCGGCGCATCTGACGTCGGTCGCCTACGCCGCGGAGGCCGACCGGGTGCTGCGAGCAGGCGGCGTCTATCTCGCCAACCTCGCCGATGCCACGCCCTTCGCCTTCCTGCGCTCCCAACTCGCCACCTTCGCCACGGTGTTCCAGGAGCTGGCGCTGATCGCCGAACCGGCCGTCCTGCGCGGCCGGCGCTTCGGCAACGCGATCCTCGTCGCCGCGCACCATCCCGTCGACATCGGCGCGCTGGCCCGGCTCACCGCCGCCGACGCCTTCCCGGCCCGCGTCGAACACGGGCTCGCCCTGCGGCACTTCACCGGCGGCGCGCGTCCGGTCGGGGACGAGGACGCCGTGCCGTCACCCGAGCCCCCCGACGGGGCGTTCGGCATCGGCTGAGCGGTGCTCCCGGCGTTGTCTTCCTTGCCGGCGTCGAACACGGCCTCGCTCTACGGCACTTCACCGGCGGCGCGCGTCCGGTCGGGGACGAGGACGCCGTGCCGTCACCCGAGCCCCCCGACGGGGCGTTCGGCATCGGCTGAGCGGTGCTCCCGGCGTTGTCTTCCTTGCCGGCGTCGAACACGGCCTCGCTCTACGGCACTTCACCGGCGGCGCGCGTCCGGTCGGGGACGAGGACGCCGTGGCGTCACCCGAGCCCCCGGACGGGGCGTTCGGCATCGGCTGAGCCGTTGTCCGCACGCGGCGTCCCCTTGGTCACGGGTGTAGTGGTGCGGCGCAGGTTCCGTACGTCCGGTACGCACAGGGCTGCCGCGGTCACCACGACGACCAGCGCCGCGCAGCCCCACAGCGCGTTCGTCCGCCCGAGTCCCTCCTCCGCAGGGCCCGCCAGCGCCGTTGCCAGCGGCACCAAGGCGACCGAGCCGAACCAGTCGTAGGCGGCGACCCGCGACAGCTTGTCCTCCGGAATCTCCTGATGGAGCGCGGTCATCCAGGACACCCCGAAGACCTCGAGCGTCACCCCGGTCACGAACATCACCGCGCACAGCGCGGCGACCGGCACCGGCACGGCGAGGGCGGCGGCGGGCAGGGCGAGGGGGAAGACGCAGAGGGTGCCGGCGAGGAGCAGACGACGTGGCTTCCAGCGGGTCATCAGGAGTGCGCCGGCCACCGTGCCCGCGCCGAAGCAGCCCAGTGCCAGACCCCAGGGGCCCGCCCCGCCCAGATGGTCCCGGGCGACGAGGGGGCCGTAGACCGCCTCGGCCGCGGCGACGACAGCGTTCGCGACGGAGAACTGCACGACGACGGCCCACAGCCATGGCCGGCCGGTGAACTCCCGCCAGCCATCCCGGAGATCGGCGAGGAGCCCGCCGCCCGGCTCGCGCGGCGGGATGTGGCCGACGTCGAGGAAGGACCGCAGCGATGCGGCGACCGCGAAGGCGGCGGCGTCGGCCGCGAGGACCCAGCCGGGACCGATCGCGGCGACCATCGCGCCACCGAGGGCCGCGCCGCCCACCGCCGCCCCCTGCATCGCCATCCGGAACACCGCGAACGCGCGGCTCGCCTGCTCCCCGCTGACCGTGGACAGCAGCATGCCCTCCGCGGCCGGGCTGAAGAACGCCTGACCGGTGCCTCCCAGCGCGGTCAGCAGCATCATCTGCCACAGCTGCGGCTCGCCGGCGAGGACCAGCACGGCGAACGCGCCCTGCGAGACGACGTTGAGGGCGTTCGCCGCGACCATGACGCGATGCCGGGGCAGCCGGTCCGCGACGGCGCCGCCGATCAGCAGGAAGAGCACCAGCGGCAGCGTGCGGGCGGCGGCCACCAGGCCCACGTCACCGCCGTCGCCGCCGGTCTCGATCACGGCGAACGCGGCGGCGATCAGCGCGCCGTGACTGCCCAGGTTCGTGACGACCGCGGCGGCGGTCAGCAGGCTGTAGTTGCGGCCCGCCCACTCGGGCCTGCGCGGATGTCGGGCGCGGGATTCGGCGGCGGAGGTCACCGGCCGACTATCCCCGCCCCGACCCCTGCTTGCCAAACCCGTTTCCGGTCGTCAGGGACGTGATGACTCCGGCCACACAGATCTGGCCAGCGTGAGCTACTCGTGGGTAACATGCCGGTCATGAGCGCAGACCAGATGTCGATCGGCGAACTGCTCGCCGCCACGGTGCCGATGGTTCGGACCCTGAACCTGGAGTACCTGGAGACCACTCCGGAGAAGGCCGTGCTGGCTCTCCCGGACCAGAGCGAGTACCGCAATCACGTCGGCGGTCCGCATGCCGGAGCGATGTTCACCCTCGGCGAGTCGGCCAGCGGCGCGATCGTCCTGGCCGCCTTCGGGGACCAGCTCTCGCGGGCCGTACCCCTCCCGGTCAACGCCGAGATCGCCTTCAAGAAGATCGCGCTCGGGCCGGTCAGGGCCACCGCGACGCTCGGCCGCCCGGCCGCCGACATCGTCGCCGAACTCGACGAGGGCAAGCGCCCGGAGTTCCCGGTGACCGTCGCCATCCAGCGCGAGGACGGCGCCGTCACCGGCGAGATGACCGTGGTGTGGACGCTCCGGCCCAATGGCTGAACGCCGGTAGTGAAGAAGACGAAGGCCCCGGGCGCGTCCCGGGGCCTTCGCCATAAGTTGGAGATTTCGTGTGCCAGCCGGCTTTGGACGTACACAACTTGACGGCCATACCCCGGGCATTTTTCGAATGCGGGTGCGGATACCGCTGGTAACAGTCTGAATTTCTTGCGTTTTGAACATCGGTCACTCGAACTTCTTGTTTCCTGTCAGGCGCTTGTGCGAAAGTGATCCTCCCGCGAGAAGGTAAAGGTCAGGGTCTTTCTCCGGTCTGCACCAATCCGGCGCCTGCTTTCCGACGGATGTCATTCACATTGCCGTCCAGCGGCTTGGAAGGAAATGGTTCAGTGCAATCTCCCCACCCCCCACGGCCCCCGTACCCGCCGCGGCCCGGAGCGAGCCAGGGGGAGTCCGACCGTAATCTCGTCGCCCAGCTGAACGGACCCGACGGCGGTTGCCGAGCCGTCGGGTTGCTGCTGACCCGGCACTGGCGGGCGACGTACGACTACGCAGTCATCTGCCTGGCCTCCGCGGAGAGTTCGGCGGCGATGGTGGCCACCGCCGCGTTCCATCGAGTGCTCGGCCGGCCCACCGGCGGCGCGCTGCGGCCCCGCCTTCTCGCTGCCGTACGGGACACGGTCAAGGAGTGGGCCGCCGAGGAGGCCATTTCCACGGTGCTGCCCGAACTCCGCAAACCGACCGGTGGGCGCGGACTGCTCGCGGCGCGCTCCGTGACGCCCGAAAGACGGCGGCTCGCCGAGCACGCTTTCGGAGCCCTTCCGGGGGCCTCGCAATGCCTGCTCTGGCACACCGAAGCCGAAGCCGACCCCATATCCGTACCAGCTGGTCTGTTGGGGGTGGATTCGGGCACCGCGACCGCCGCTCTCGAGCAGGCTCGGGAACAATTCCGGGCGGGCTGTGTGCGCGCCCACCGGGAACTCGCGCCCTCCGCGGAATGCCGCTTCTACAACCGACTCCTCGATGTCCCGATTCGCCGTGGCGGGGCACTGCTGCCGGATGTACGACGCCACCTGACGGAGTGCCGGTACTGCCGTCACGCCGCCGAGCAGCTGAGCCATTTCGAGGGCGGCCTGGAAGTGCTGCTCGCCGAAACGGTGCTCGGCTGGGGCGCGGTCCGCTATCTCGACTCACGGCCCGGCCGCGGTGGGTCCCGGGACCTGCCCGCCGCACGCGCCTTCGCCCGTCCGAGAGGCGGCGGACGCCACCGTCCCGCACCCGGCGGCCTCCTCACCCCGGCCCGACGGCACAAGAAGGCCGTCGTCGTCGGAGTCGGCCTGACCTCCCTCGCGCTGCTGGCCACCGTGCTCACCGCCAAGGGCTGGTCCGAAGACAACGGTGTCCCCGGCGCGCAGGCCACCTGGGGTGTGCCCAGCGGCAGTTCCGGTCGGCCGAGCGCGGCGTCCCAGCCGTCGTCCGCCTCCGCGCAGCGGCCGTCGGGGGTCGGCCACGGCAGGTTCCGCAACCCGGCCGCCGACGCGTGCCTCGATGTGCGCGACGGCCGGGTGGAGCCCGGTACGGCGGCCGTACTGGCGGCCTGTTCGTCCGCCGGGTCGCAGCAGTGGTCGTACGAGAACGACGGTCTGCTGCGCAGCCTCGCCGATCCGACCCTCTGCCTCGGCTCCGACGCCGACCGGGGAGCGGTCGCGCTGGCCGGGTGTGTGGTGCACGCGGGGCAGGTGCAGTACGACCTGACCGTGCACGGCGAGCTGCTGCTCCGCTGGCGCAACGGGCAGGCCGTCGCACCCGGCCCGGGCAAGGACGTGGTCGTCACCGACCGGGACGGATCCCCGGACCAGAGGTGGGTGCTCAACCCGGGGAGCGACGCGCCCGACGAGTCCAGTGCCCCCGAGCCGGAGGTGCGGAAGTCTCCGGACCGGCCCTCGGAGCAGGGGCCCGACGATCCGCCCGAGCGGTACCAGACGCGTTCTGTCCAGGCCGGGGCCGGGGATGAATCCGAGGCCGAGGCGCCGGGAACGCGTGCCGGCGATCTTCCGGTCGAGGGTCGTGTCCTGCACGCGGCGTCTGCAGCGGCCGACTCCGTCGTCGCGACTCTTGAGGCCGCTCTCCACTGATCACGGGGGGTCACCTGCCCTGAGGGTGACTCATTGACTCGAGTCACCCTCGCAAGCAGTTTTCCCGTCGCGCCCGTGGTGTCTAACGGAGTGTCAAGTCGGTTCTGGCGCATAGTGCGTTTCAGAGGGCGAATGCGGCCACGGGCGCCCGCGCGTCCGCGGTCACACCGTCGTGCCCGCACACCGAAGGAGTGACGGCCCATGACCGACACCGTCTCCCGGCGATCCTCGCTGCGTCTGCTGGGCGCCGCGATCGCCGTCGCCACGGCGGCCTCCGGCGGACTCACCCCGCCGTCGCGCGCCCACGCGCAGGGCAAGCCCGGTGCGGGCGCCGCACCCCGCGTCGAGGCGCTCATCGCCAAGCTCACCCTCGACGAGAAGATCTCCCTGCTGCACGGCGCCACCGACCCCGCCACGCTCGGCCAGGCGGGCTACGTCCCCGGAGTGAAACGCCTCGGCATCCCGCCGCTGCGCCTCGCCGACGGCCCGGCCGGAGTCCGCGTCACCCAGCACGCCACCGCCCTGCCCGCCCCCGTCCTGCTGGCCTCCGCCTTCGACCCAGCCCTGGCCCGCCGCTACGGACAGGTCATCGGACGCGAGGGCCGCGCCCTCGGCCAGGACGTCCTGCTGTCCCCGATGGTCAACCTGATCCGCACCCCGTACGCGGGCCGCAACTTCGAGACCTTCAGCGAGGACCCGCTGCTCTCCTCCGACCTGGTCGCCGCCGAGATCGAGGGCATCCAGGGCGAGGGACTCATCGCGACCGTCAAGCACTTCGCGATGAACAACCAGGAGAAGGACCGCACAACCGTCGATGTGCGGGTCGACGAGCAGACCATGCACGAGACCGAACTGCGTCCCTTCGAAGCGGCCGTGCAGGCCGGCACCGGCGCGGTCATGGGCGCCTACAACAAGGTCAACGGCACCTACGCCTGCGAGAACAAGGCTCTCCTCACCGACATCCTGCGCACCCGGTGGGGCTTCGACGGCTGGGTGATGACGGACTGGCGGGCCGCGCACAGCACCGCCAAGGCCCTCACCGCCGGGCTCGACATGGAGATGCCGGACGACGTCTATTTCGGCAAGGCCCTGAAGAAGGCCGCGCAGAACCGCACCGTGCCCGAGCTCCACATCGACCAGGCGGTACGCCGCATCCTCACCGTGATGGACCGCTTCGGCCTGCTCGACGGCAGAGCTCCGACCCGCCCCGGCCGGAACGCCAAGGCGGGTGCGGCGGTCGCCCTGGAGGTCGCCAAGGCGGGTGCGACCCTCCTGCACAACGAGCGAGGCACCCTCCCGCTGACCGCCGGGGACATCGCGGTGATCGGCCCGACCGGCGAACTGCCCTTCGTCAGCGGCGGCGGCAGCGCCCATGTGGTCCCCGACCGCGCCGACAGCCCCCTCGACGCGATCCGAGTGCGCGCCGGACGGGCCGCAAAGGTGAGATACGCGCTCGGCGAGGACCTCTACGGCAGACCGCTCCCGGCGTCCGCGCTCTCACCCGGCTTCAAGAGCGAGGGCCAGGGTGTCGGTGCCGGGAAGACCTGGACGTACGACGGTGAACTGACCGTCTCCGACACCGATGAGTGGACCTTCGTCATCCACTACTCGGGCGCGGCCGACCTCCGCCCCAAGGTCCTCGTCGACGGCAAGGAACTCTTCCCGGTCAAGCCCGGCTACGGCGAGTGGTTCAGCGGCGGCCTCATCTACACCGCGCCCGACCAGCTGTCCGTGCGCCGCACGACCCTGCGGCTGACCAAGGGCAAGCACACCCTGAAGATCACCGCGCGGGGCGGGGACACCGGCCAGCTGTTCCGGCTGCGGCACACCACCGGCGCGATCCGCACGCAGAACGTCGCCGAGGCGGTACGGGCCGCGCGCGCCGCCCGGCATGTCGTCCTGTTCGCCTACGAGGACGCCACCGAGGGCCAGGACCGCACCACCATCGCGCTCCCCGGCCACCAGAACGATCTGATCGACGCGGTGACCGCGGCGAACCCGCGCACCACCGTCGTCCTCAACACCTCGTCCGCCACCTCGATGCCCTGGCTCACCCGCACCGGCGCCGTTCTCCAGATGTACTACCCGGGCCAGGAGGGCGCCGCCGCCACGGCCGCCGTCCTGTTCGGCGACTGCGACCCCGGCGGCCGGCTCACCCAGACCTTCCCCGTCGACGACGACCACCATCCCGTCGCCCGCGACGCCGCCCGCTACCCCGGTGTCGGCGGCCGTGAGGAGTACACGGAGGGCATCCACCTCGGCTACCGCTGGTACGAGGCCGAGGGCGTGCCGCCCCTGTTCCCCTTCGGGCACGGGCTGTCGTACACCTCCTTCTCCTACGAGGACCTGTCCGTGCGCCCCGCCGGCCGCGGGCTCGACGTCACCTTCACGGTCCGCAACACGGGCCGGCGTGCCGGTGTCGCCGTGCCGCAGGTGTACGTCGGGAAATCGCCTGACCTCCAACTCGACCAGCCGGTACGGGTGTTGGGCGCCTATCGGCGGCTCTCCCTGCTCCGGGGCGAACAGCGCCGCGTCACCGTGCACGTCGCCGCCCGCACCCTCTCCTCATGGGACCCGAACCGCCATGACTGGGCGCTCGGCACGGGCCTGCGTGTGGTGTGGGTCGGGGCGTCGGCACGGGATCTGCGGCTGCGGGGACTCGGAGAGGTACGCGGATAGGGCGGGAGAGTTGACCGATCAGCTCGGCCGGACCCTCTACCTCCAGGAAGTGCTCGGCTTCTCCCCTCTGGCACCCGCTGAACCCCCGCAACCTGTGGGACGCGATGGTGTCAGTGTGACCCGGTAGGCTGCCCGGCGTGCGCCCGGAGCAGGGCGCACGCCGGGAAATGAAGCAGGACCCGAATCGGGAGGAAGCGGCGTTGCACGTCCAGGAATGGCTCGAGACAGTACCCCCGATCGCCATCTACGCACTGGTGGGTGTGGTGATCGGCCTGGAGAGCCTGGGCATCCCGCTGCCGGGAGAGATCATCCTGGTCTCCTCCGCGCTGCTCGCCTCCCAGCACGGCGACATCGACCCCTTCATCCTCGGAGCCTGCGCCAGCGCCGGCGCGATCATCGGTGACTCCATCGGTTATGCCATCGGCCGCAAGGGCGGACGCCCCCTGCTGGCCTGGCTCGGCAAGAAGTTCCCCAAGCACTTCAGCGAGGGCCATATCGCCACCGCCGAGCGCTCCTTCCAGAAGTGGGGCATGTGGGCTGTCTTCTTCGGCCGCTTCGTCGCCCTCCTCCGCATCTTCGCCGGCCCCCTCGCCGGCGTACTGCACATGCCGTACTGGAAGTTCCTCATCGCCAACGTCTTCGGCGGCATCCTCTGGGCCGGCGGCACGACCGCCGTCATCTACTACGTCGGCGTCGTAGCCGAGTCCTGGCTGAAGCGCTTCTCCTGGCTGGGCCTGGTCCTGGCCATCCTCATCGGCGTCACGTCGATGCTGATCCTGAAGCGCAAGGCAAAGAAGGCCCAGATCGCACACAAGGAACCGGAGCCGGTAGCCGCCGGGGACTAAAACGCCCCGTCAGGGGCGCGGGGAACTGCGCGACAAGCCACAACGCACCCGCAGACCGCGAACGACCTCTAGCCCCCGTGCTCTTCCCGGTGCGCCTTCGCCAACTCCGCATACATCGTCCCGTTCAGCGTGACCCCCTGACGCTCTTCCTCCGTCAACTCCCGCTTAACCTTCGCGGGAACGCCCGCAACCAAGGAACCGGGCGGCACCCGCATCCCCTGCGGCACCAGAGCCTGCGCCGCGACCAAGGACCCGGCTCCGATCACCGCACCGTTCAGCACGGTCGCCCCCATCCCGATCAGACAGTCGTCCTCAACGGTCGCCCCATGCACCACCGCGTTGTGCCCCACGGACACCCGCGCACCGATGCTCACAGGAAAACCGGGATCGGCATGCAACGTGCAGTTGTCCTGGATATTGCTCTGCACCCCGACGGAGATCCGTTCCACGTCACCGCGTACCACCGCGCCGTACCAAACGCTCGCCCCGGCCTCCAGCGTCACATCCCCGATCACCGTGGACGTGGGCGCCACGAACGCGTCCGTGTGGATCTTCGGCTCCCTGCCGCCGATGCCCTTGATCAGCGCTTTGTGCGTCATCACCGTCTCCTGTCGTCCGCGGTACACCGGAACGCTACCGCCACCTGGTAGGGCGAAGATCACAGCCCCTCGACGTCATCAGGGGACCGAACGCTCAGTACGGTAAGCGGGTGCTCAAGCGCAAGAACACGTTCTCGTCCTGGCGGCGCAGCCTCACGCAGCGCGCCGTCCACGCGGGCTGGGCGTGGGCGCAGCGCATGGGTTCGGTGACGGCCGAGAGCCCCGGCCGATTCCACTTCGGCGCCATCGGCGAAGCCACCCGCCTCGCCTTCCCGCTCGGCACGGTCTTCGGCGAACCCTGGATCCACCTCGGCTCCCACTGCATCGTCGGCGAGCAGGTGACCCTGACCGCCGGTCTGATGCCGGACCTGGATCTCGGCCCGGAGCCGATCCTGCGCATCGGAGACGGGGTGGTCCTGGGGCGCGGCAGCCATGTCATCGCCGACACGACGGTCACCATCGGCAGCGACTGCTACTTCGGGCCGTACGTCTATGTCACGTCCACGAACCACTCGTACGACGATCCGCACCAGCCCATCGGCAAGCAGTGGCCGCGGATGGAGCCGGTGGAGATCGGTCCGGGCTGCTGGATCGGCACCGGCGCGGTGATCCTGCCCGGCGCCCGGATCGGCCGGAACGTCGTGGTGGCGGCGGGGGCGGTCGTACGAGGCGTGGTGCCCGACCATGCGGTGGTGGCGGGCGCGCCCGCCCGGGTCGTACGACGCTGGACTCCCGGTGAGGGCTGGCAGCCGCCGCTGAGGACCCCCGCGCCGGTGCCGATTCCGGACGGCGTCACGCCCGAACAGTTGCTGGCGCTGGGGGAGTTGGACGAGGAGGCCGCGGCCAGGCTCGCCCAGCTGGACGCCGAAGCCTGAGTGCTCCCGCTCAGCCCGCCGCCAGCATCAGCGTGCCGACCAGGGCGAGACCCGCGCCGGCCGCCTGGATGGTCCGCAGCCGTTCGCTGAGGAAGCCGCGTGCGGCCAGGGCGGTCACCACCGGGTAGAGCGAGGCGAGCACCGCGGCCACGGTGACCGGGCCGTGCTGGGCGGCGATCGAGTAGGTGCCGTTCGCCGCGACGTCCGCCAGCCCGACGAAGGCCAGCGCGGGCAGCGATGCCCACGGGAAGCCGCCCTCCGGGACGGCCGCGGCGCCCTTCTTCACGGAGACGTAGAGCGCGAGGCCGCCCGCCGCCATGTTGGTCACGCGCTGCACGAAGAGGGCGAGGAAGAGACCGGTGATCGTCGTCGACGCCTCCGCGATCAGCGCGAACACCGTGCCGAAGCCCACCGCCGCGATCAGCGTGAGCAGGATGGCCTGGCGCTGCACCGGTGCGCCCCTGAGCTGCGGTCCGCCCGCGAGGACGACGCCGAGGACGGCGACCGCGACCCCCGCGACCTGCACCAGGCCGGGCCGCTCACCGAGGAAGAGCCCGACACCGACCGGGACGGCGACGCCCAGCGTGCCGAGCGGGGAGACCACGCCCATCGGCCCGAGCGACAGTGCCTTGTAGAAGCAGAGGAGGGCGACCGGCCCGACCAGCCCGGCCGTGACGGCGAACCACAGCAGCGGACCGGCTTCGCTCCAGGCGCCCGTGGCCGCCACGATCACGCCGAGCACCGCGGCCGCGATCGTCTGCGAGACGACGACCACGGTGAGCGCCGGGGTGCGTCGGGTCAGCAGTCCGCCGCCGAAGTCGGCCAGCCCCCACAACAGGCTGCTGGCCAGGGCGAAGAATGCTGTCACGGGTAGCCTCGCAGTACAGTTCGGTGAACACGTCGGGTGCGTCGGTTGCACCCCCACCGTAGTTCAATGAACTGAACGCTGTCATCCAGAATATTGGCCTAGATGTTGGATGGAATGTGTCGGACCTCGACCTGCTGACCCAATCCCTGGCGCGCAACGTCAAGCACTGGCGATCGGTGCGCGGCTACACGCTGGACGTGCTCGCCGCCCGGTCCGGCGTCAGTCGCGGCATGCTCATCCAGATCGAGCAGGCCCGCACCAATCCCAGCCTCGGCACGGTCGTCAAGATCGGCGACGCCCTCGGGATCAGCATCACCACCCTCCTCGACTACGAGCAGGGCCCGAAGGTCCGTATCGTCCCCGCCGAGCAGGCCGTACGGCTGTGGCACACCGACGCCGGCAGCTACAACATGCTCCTCGCGGGCACCGAGGCCCCCGGCCCGCTGGAGATGTGGAGGTGGTACCTGACGCCGGGCGAGAGCAGCCCTTCGGATCCGCATCCCACCGGCACGGTCGAGCTGCTGCACGTCACGGAAGGCGAGCTCACGCTCACGGTCGACGGCGTGGAGTACCAGGTCCCGGCCGGTTCGAGCGCCTCCTTCGAGGCCAACACCCCGCACGTGTACGGCAATACGGGCGAGGCGCCGATGCGCATGGTCATGGCGGTCTCGGTCCCGCCCGTGCACTGAGACGGCCCTGTTACCGTGCGGTCATGGACGCACCCATCGGACACTTCGACACCGCCGCCCCGGCCCCCGACTCCCTCGACGAGCTGACCCGCCCGGTCGCCGACGCCGTACGCCACTGGAGCGGCAGCGTCCCCGCCGACCAGATCGTCTACGTCGACACCGACCCGGAGTGGGCCGACACCGCCGTCTTCGTGGAGCACTACGGCCGGGAGCTGCTGGAGCAGTCGGCGAACTGTGTGGTGGTCGCGGGCAAGCGCGGCGGCGAGACCACGCTCGCCGCCTGTGTGGTCCTGTCCACCGCCCGGGTCGACGTCAACGGCGTCGTCCGCCGCCAACTCGGCGCGCGCAAGGCCTCGTTCGCGTCGATGGACACCGCGACCGGCGAGACCGGCATGGAGTACGGCGGCATCACTCCGATCGGACTGCCCGCCGACTGGCCGGTGTTGGTGGACTCGGCCGTCGTCGACCTGCCGTACGTCCTGGTCGGCAGCGGGCGCCGGCGCGGCAAGCTGCTGGTGCCGGGGAAGGCGTTCGCCGAGCTGCCGGGGGCCGTGGTCCTGGAGGGGCTGGGCGTTCCGGTGTGACGGTCAGGTGTGGTGGGCCAGCGTCAGGTGCGGATCCGCCTCGCCCGGGACCGGCGCCGGATCGGCGTGCACCAGGGCCGCGGTGAGCCGCGGAACGGCATGCAGCAGCGCGTGTTCGGCGTTCACCGCGACGGCATGGGCCTGACGTACCGTCACATCGCCGTCCACGACGACCGCCACCTCGGCGCGCAGCCGATGCCCGATCCAGCGCAGCCGCAGCTCACCCACCCCACGCACGCCCGGCACCTCCCGCAGCGCCCGCTCGGCCCGGTCCACCAGGGCCGGGTCGACGGCGTCCATCACGCGCCGGAACACCTCCCGGGCCGCGTCGCGCAGCACCAGCGTGATCGCGGCCGTGATCGCCAACCCCACGATCGGGTCGGCGAGTTGCCAGCCCAGCGCGGCGCCCCCGGCACCCAACAGCACCGCCAGTGACGTGAATCCGTCCGTACGGGCATGCAGCCCGTCCGCGACCAGTGCGGCCGAACCGATCTCCCGCCCCACCCTGATCCGGTAGCGGGCCACCCACTCGTTGCCCGCGAATCCGACGAGGGCGGCCACGGCGACCGCCGGAATGTGCGCGACGGGCCGCGGGTCGATCAGCCGCTCGATCGCCGTCCATCCCGCGAAGGCTGCGGACGCGGCGATCGTCAGCACGATCGCGATGCCCGCCAGATCCTCGGCGCGTCCATAGCCGTAGGTGAACCGCCGCGTGGCCGCACGCCGGCCCAGCACGAACGCGATCCCGAGCGGTACGGCGGTCAGCGCGTCCGCGGTGTTGTGCACCGTGTCGCCGAGCAGCGCGACCGAACCGGACATCGCCACCACCACCGCCTGCGCCAGCGCCGTCACCCCCAGCACCGCGAGCGAGACCCACAGCGCCCGCATGCCGCGCGCGGAGGACTCCAGGGCGGAGTCGAGCTTGTCGGCGGTCTCGTGGGAGTGAGGGGTGAGGAGGTGGGTCAGGCGGTGGCGAAGGGAGTGCTTGTGCGTGTGGGGGGTGCCGTGGTGCTCGTGGTGGTGCCCGTCGCTCACGAGGGTCCCCTTCCGTTGCGTGCTGGTGGACATCTTCCCGTCCACGACGCCATTATGTGCGTATGAGCGCACGCATGCACCTGTCACCTGCGCACCATGCGCATCCGCGCACCCCCGGCGAGGAACAGTTCGCGCTCGCCGCCGAGATCCTGGCGCTGCTCGGCGACCGCACCCGGCTCGCGCTGCTGCACGCCCTCAGGGAAGGGGAGGCCGATGTCACGACGCTGACGGAGGCGTGCGGGGCGGCGCGGCCGGCGGTGAGCCAGCACCTGGCCAGGCTGCGGCTCGCGGGCCTGGTGAACACGCGGAAGGAGGGGCGCCGGGTGATCTACTCGCTGCGTGACGGGCATCTGCGCCGGCTCGTGGACGAGGCGCTGAACGTGGCCGACCACCGGCTCAGCGACCGGCCCGTGCACGACTGAACTCGGTAACCGTCAGCCGCTGGTATTCAGTCCCAGGTAGCCCTCCGCGAACGCGGCCGCCGCGAGGCGTGATTCGAAGAGGCGGTGCAGCCGGGCGCGGGTGGTGCCCGCACGGTACGGGTCGCCGGACGAGGTGCCGTGGTAGACCTCGGAGAGCCACTGTGAGAACTCGGCGTAGTCCCAGGCACGGCTCACGCAGGCCGCCGAATAGCCGTCGAGGCCGCTGTCGTCGCCCTTCGTGAGGTGGGCAGCGAGGGCGTCGCCGAGCAGGAAGGCGTCGTGCAGGGCGAGGTTCATTCCCTTCGCCGCGATCGGTGCGGTGAGGTGGGCCGCGTCGCCCGCCAGGAACAGCCGCCCGAACACCATCGGCTCGACCACGTAGTTGTGCATGTCGAGGACGCGCTTCTCGATCAGCCGCCCTTCGGTGAGCGGCGGGGCGCCGGCCGCGCCGAGTCGCGCCTGCAGTTCGGACCAGACCCTGTCGTGGGGCCAGTTCTCCGGGTCGTCGCCCGGCGGGCACTCCAGGTAGTAGCGGGTGACCTCGGGGCTGCGGGCCATGTGTCCGGCGAAGCCGCCCGGATGCATGCCGAACAGGACGCAGTCCGCCGACTGCGGGGCCTCGGCGAGCAGCGCCAGCCACCCGATGCCGTAGTCGTGCCGCGCGATCCGGGTCCGGTCGGCCGGCAGTGCGGTCCGGGTCACTCCGCGAGCCCCGTCACAGCCCGCGACGAAGTCGCAGTGCAGGACCTGCCGTTGACCGGTCTCGGGGCAGAGGTACGACACCGACGGCCGGTCCGAGTCCAGGTCGTGCACCTCGACGTCCCGCACACCGAAGCGGATGGCGCCGCCCCGCACATCCGCGTACTCGCGCACCAGGTCCGTCACCAGCAACGGCTGCGGATAGACGAAGTGATGCTGCCCCGTCAGCTCGCCGTACGAGAACCGGAACCGTTCACCGGCGAAGCGGAACTCGCACTCGGTGTGCAACTGGGCCCGCTCCAGCAGGTTCGCGGCGAGTCCGCGCCGTTCCAGGGCGCGTACGGCCCACTCCTCGATGACTCCGGCCCGCGGCCGGCGCTCGATGAACTCCCGTGTCTCGGTCTCCAGGACCACACAGTCGACGGATGCGGCCCGCAGGACGTTGCCGAGGGTTAGCCCGGCGGGCCCGGCGCCCACGATGACGACCGGAAAGCGTTGCGGGGCGGGGGAGTTGGGGTGGGGGGTGGCGAAGGTCACCCGTGCATTATGGGGCGCCGGGGTGCCGCTGGGGAGTGCCGATGCGATCCACGGCCGTATGCCCTGGCCTCACGGACGTATGTCCTGCGCGCAGCGGAAGCCCATGTGGCCGCTGGTGCTGTCGGGGGTGTTGGAGCTGCGGGCCGCTACGCGGTAACGGTTGCAGTACGACTTGTGGCACATGTGCGAGCCGCCGCGGATGACCTTGGCGGTGCCGGAGCGGGGTCCGGTGGGGTTGGCGCGGTTCACGGTGGCGTGGTCGGTGGCCCACCAGTCGGCGCACCACTCCCAGACGTTTCCGGAGACGTTGTACAGGCCGAAGCCGTTGGGGTCGAAGGCGTCCACGGGCGCGGTGCCGCGGTAGCCGTCGTCGGCCGTGTTCTTCGTCGGGAAGGTGCCGCGCCAGATGTTGCAGCGGAACTCGCCGCCCGGGTTGAGCTCGTCGCCCCAGGGGTAGCGCCGCTGTTCCAGTCCGCCGCGGGCCGCGTACTCCCACTCGGCCTCCGTCGGCAGCCGCTTGCCCGCCCAGGCCGCGTACGCCGCCGCGTCCTGCCACGACACATGCACCACCGGGTGGTCGCCGCGGTCCTCCACCGTGCTGCCGGGCCCCTCCGGACGCTGCCAGGTCGCGCCCTCGATCCCGCACCACCAGGGCGCCTGCTCCGGACGCGGGGCACCACGGCGCAGGGCGCCGGGCAGGAAGCCCGCGAAGACGTACGACCAGCCGAAGCGCTCGGCGTCGGTGGTGTGTCCGGTGTCGTCGACGAAGGCTCCGAACTGCTCGTTGGTCACCGCGCAGGAGTCGATACGGAATGCGTCCAGGCGCACCGCCCGCACCGGGCCCTCACCGTCGGCCGGGAACCCCTCGCTGTCCTCCGCGCCCATCAGGAACTCGCCGCCCGGCAGCGGCACCATGCCTTCCGTGGAGCCGCCACTTGTCACGGTCGGCGGCGGCGCGGACAGCGCCACGGGCTGCGTCTGCCGGCGTCCCGACGGCGAGCAGCAGGGAGACTCGTGCATCTGTGTTCCTCGCGGTGAAGTGCGCCTTGGTACCCGTCCGGACCCTAACCCAGCCGAGGTATCTCGATCGCCGGGCACCGGTCCATCACCATCTCCAGGCCTGCTGCCCGGGTGCGGTCGTACGCCGCCTCGTCGATGACGCCGAGCTGGAACCAGACCGCCTGGGCGCCCTTCGCGACCGCCTCGTCGGCGATGGCACCGGCGAGATCGCTGTTGACGAAGACGTCGACGACGTCGACCGGGAAGGGGATCGCCTCCAGGGACGGGTATCCCTTCTCCCCGTGGACCGTCTCGGCCTTCGGATGGACGGGCACGATCCGCTTGCCGAAGCGCTGCAGCACGTCGGCGACGCCGTAGGCCGCGCGCCCCTGGTTGTTCGACAGGCCCACCACGGCCCAGGTGTCGCCGAGCTCGGTGAGGATCTTGCGGACCGTCGCTGCGTCGCCGTACACCGCTGGCCTCCTGGGCATGGAAGAAGAGCTGTCGTAGCGCACAACGGGTGAGGCGGCGCCGTGATTCCCGTTCCCGGCCGACTCGCGCGCCCTCCTGATTCCCGCCATAGGGTCCGGATTTCGCGCCGGACCCTGCGTACGGCCCTCCGTCCGCCTACGCTCACCCCGTGCTGCGCATCACCGACGCCCGTACCGGCGACTTTGTCGCCGCCGCTCCCGTCCGCCGGGGGCTGACCCGTGTCGAGGCCCATCCGCCGGGCTCCGGCATGACCGGTCTGCGGGTGCTGCTCGCCGCGGATCTGCTCGTCCGTGCCCTGGAACTCGGCGGCACACCGGTCTGGGCGCTGCTGAGCTGCGAGCGGGAGCCCGCCGAACTGGTGGCGGGCGCCGCGGCACTCGGCATCCGGCCCTTCGAACACAGCCGGGACGCCGACCCGGGCCTGGGCGAGGCACAGGTCATCCATGTGGTGACCGAGGGCGGCAGCGCGCCCGACGGCGTCCGGGTCGCCGTAGCCCCCGTCCAGCCGGAAGCCCCCGAGGGCGCCGACCCCGCCGCGCTGCGGCTGGCCCTGCTGTCCCGTCCGCGCGCGGCGTCGGTGCGGCTCGACGAGGCCGCCCTCGGCGAGGCGGACGAGACGCTCCGTCGTTGGCGGAGTGCCGTCGCCGCCTGGGCGCACCGGCCGTCGCGGCCGGTCCCCGACGAGGTGCGCGGACGGCTCCGTACCGCCTGGGAGGACGATCTCGACGTCCCCGAAGTGCTGGCGACCCTGCGGTGGGCGGAGACCGAGCCCGGCCTCCCCGACGGCGCCCGCTTCGAGACGTACGCCTACGCCGACCGGCTCCTCGGGCTCGACCTCACCCGCGATCTGGGGGCCCCGGCATGAACGCCCGCTACGGAACCGGCCCCCTGCGCCGCCTGGTCGTCCTGCGGCACGCCAAGTCCGCCTGGCCGGACGGCGTCCCCGACCACGACCGCCCGCTGGCTCCGCGAGGCCGCCGGGACGCGCCCGCCGCGGGCATCGCGCTCGCCGACGCCGACTGTCTGCCGGACCTGGCGCTGTGCTCCACCGCCGTCCGCGCCCGGCAGACCTGGGAGCTGGCCTCCGCCCAGTGGGGCACCCCGCCGCCGGTGAACCACGACCCGCGGCTGTACGCGGCCGACGTCCCCGACCTGCTCTCCGTCGTGCACGACGTGTCCGCCGAGGTCGAGACCCTGCTGCTGATCGGACACAACCCCGGCCTGGAGGAACTGGTCCTCGCGCTCGCCGGCGACAGTCTCGACGACGCGCTGGAGCGAGTCCGGGTGAAGTTCCCGACGTCGGCGATCGCCATCCTGGCCTGGTACGGCACGTCGTGGCGGGGTCTCGCCCCGGGCGGGGCCCTGCTGACGTCGATGATGGTGCCGCGCGGGAAGAAGTAGCGGCAGGAAGTAGCGCCAGAAGCAGCTGTCCACGCGCGCGTGCCCTGCACATAGGCTGGCCCGATGCAGGACGAATACCGCACAGTGGCCCGCGCGGGCGTGCACGAGACCGAGGTCAACCGCTCTCGCTTCCTGTGCACCCTCGCTCCGGCCGCCACCGAGCAGGAGGCGCAGGACTTCGTCGCGGCCGTCCGCAAGGAGCACGCGGACGCCACCCACAACTGCTACGCGTACGTCATCGGCGCCGACGCCGCGATCCAGAAGGCGAGCGACGACGGCGAACCCGGCGGCACCGCGGGCGTCCCCATGCTCCAGATGCTTCTCCGTCGCGACATGCGGTACGTCGTCGCCGTCGTCACCCGCTACTACGGCGGCGTCAAGCTCGGAGCGGGCGGCCTCATCAGGGCGTACGGCGGTGCCGTGGGCGAGGCCCTCGACACCCTCGGCACGATCACCCGCAGGCGCTTCCGCCTCGCCACGGTGACCGTCGACCACCTGCGCGCGGGCAAGGTCCAGAACGACCTGCGCGCCACCGGCCGCGAAGTGCGGGACGTGCGCTACGGAGAGGCCGTCACCATCGACATCGGGCTGCCGGACGCCGACGTGGAGGCGTTCCGGGCGTGGCTGGCCGACGCCACCGCGGGGACGGCCGGGTTCGAACTGGGCGGAGAGGCGTACGGGGACGTCTGACTAAAACGGCAAGAAGTGCATAACAGGCAAGCGCAGGTGCCGTCATGACGGGCCGAATCGTTCGACATGGCGCCCCCCGTGTCACCCGTTCCCCCTCGCGGAGGTGCTCGTGCTGTGGGAGGTCACCGGCCGGCGGGACGGAAGTAGTGCCACAGCGCCCAGCGGGAGACTGCGCGACCCAGGTGGTTGCCGTCGGTCGTCGCCTTGCGGAAGTGGATGCCCAGCCAGACCCGGGCGTCCTTCGTCTCCTGATTCAGCGCGTCCGCGGTGGCGTAGTGCCGGGTCGTGCCGGTGACGGCGGAGTCCACCGTCAGGTCGATGTGCCGCGCCCCGAACAGGTGGCTGAGGCCGGCCGTGGTGGCGCCGGTGAGGCAGGCGTGTCCGCTCGGGTAGTCCGGGTAGGGCGGGTTCGCGACCAGCGGGCTCCACGCCGGGTCGGGTGCGGTGGCCGGGTTGGAGTCGGTGTCGGCGAGCTGGATCGCGGTGCTCGGACGCCAGTAGGCGTGGTCGTACTTGCCGCGCCAGCAGGCGATGGCCGCGTCCGCGGCGGTCGCGTTGAGGACGGCGAACATCCGCGCGCTGTCGGCGATGTCCAGATGCCGGCGGGCGGCCTGGTCACGGAACGCGGTCTGGAACTGGCGGGGCAGGTTGTCGTTCCAGAACCGGGCGGTCTCCGTCTGCGCCGGCGTACGAGTGCCGCCGGACGCCACGCCGGTTGCCTTCACCTCGTTGAAGTCCCGGGCGTAGGCGGTGCTGTTCAGCGCGTCCGGGCCGGCCGGACGGATCTGCGTCGGGGACTTGAGCAGCAGCGGCCGGACGAACCCGAGCCAGGGAGCCAGCATCGGCGCGAACGCGGGCGGCGTCGGCCGCCACACCCCCGGCGCGGGGGTTACGTCCAGCGTCACGTCGGCGCCGCGGCTATCCCCTGTACGCAGCCGCACGATGGTGGCGGCGGCCGCCTTACCCGCCCGGATGCCGTGCGTCTTGCCGGCGCCCTCGCGGATCTTCTCGAGCGACGTGGCGTAATCGGAGCTCAACGCCTGCTGGGACGCCGGGAAGTAGTGGCTGAGCACCTGGTACGCGGCCGTCGCCGCGGCGGCCTGCGAGGAGGCGTGCGGGCGGGGGCGCGGCTGTTTGGCGTATGGCGCGTACCGGCCGTCGATGGCCGCTACCGCGTCGTACACGGCGGTCGAGACGAAACCCAGGTACAACTGCGCCACCGGCGGGGGCTGTTGTCCCTCGGCGAAGATCGTTCGTACGGCAATGGCGTTCCAGTCCGTGATCACCGCCGGGTCCGGGGTGGTGCGCGGGGATGCCTGCGCGGTGCTCACCAGCCCCGTTGAGGCTGCCACCGCCATTGCCGTGGTGAACCCGGCGGCCAACCGCAAGAGCGTCCTGACAGACACGATTCCCCCAACCGGAGCCGGTCGGCGGGACCAGGAGGCGGAGTCCGCCCGCGCCGCCGTCGGCCCGGTCCCGCCAATCTCCTCGCACCGCCGACCCTCGTCAAGCTCCCTGACGTCCCGGTGGCGCAGGAAGGAGCGACCTGGCACGGGTTCGCGTGCCACGCTCCCTGCTGTGCCAACCGTCAGCAAATATCTTTGAGTTGCCTGTCAGAAGCCACCCGCCTGTCCTTCGCCGTGCCCGCCGCGGCAGTGAACGGTCCGTGGGGCCTCACCAGCTGCTGTCCTCCCGGCGGTGGTGGAAGGGACGGCCGTGTCAGCGCCGCTGGAAGGCGTGGTTCAGGACGTCGCGGTGTGACCGCCAGCCCGACCCGGTGCCCGTGCTCGGAGGCGAAGCGGTAATGCACGCAGGCCCAGACGCGCGCCTCCAGGAGTTCGGCTGTCGCCGCCCGAAGGCTGTCGTAGTGGCGGGTCGTGCCGGAGGCGGGGCTGTACGCGGCGAACGTGAGGTCGTCACGGCCGAAGAACGACCCCAGGGCCGTCATGACCGCCGTGGTGAAGCAGGCGTGGCCCGACGGGTACTCCGGCGACGGGGCGGTGACCCGCAGCGGCGTCCAGTCCGGGTCGGGATCGGTGGCCGCGTTGCCGTCGGTGCCGGCGAGCGGAATGGCCGTCACCGGGCGCCAGAAGTTCCAGTGCGCGTTGGCCTTGTAGCAGGCGATCAGGGTGTCGGTGGAGGCCACGTACACCATGGCGAGCAGCCGGGCCGTCCGGAGGCTGCTGAGGTGGTGCGCGCCGGCGAGTTGCCGGGCGATCAACCATTCGACCATCTGGGGGTCGTCCCACCAGATCGCCACCTCGGTCTGGTCCTCGGTGCGGACGGTGCTGGTGGCCGCGCCGAGGCTCTTGACCTCGTTCAGGGCGCGGGCCCGGGCGGCGCCGGTCAGGGCCGGCGGGGGCTTGACCCGGTAGGCGCCGGCGTCGGGGACGACGAACGGCTTCAGGTTCGGCACCCAGGTGCCGACGCCGACGTAGCCGGGCGGGGTGGGCCGGTATTCGCCCGGCTCGGTGCCGACGGTCCACGGCGCGGTGGGGTCGAAGCCGTCGTCACGGCGGCTCTCGGTCATCGCCGCGGCGGCGGCCCTGCCGACGGCCACCCCGCCGTCCTCGGCGCGGCCGTCGGGGATCGCGGCCAGCGCCTCGTCGTACCGGGCGTTCAGCGACTCGGCCTGCCCGGGGAAGAGCCACAGCAGCGTGTCGTGGGCGGCCGCGGCGACCGCCGCGGCGGTGGAGTCCCCGGGGCGGCTGCGGGGCGCGCTGACCAGGGGCTCGTACGGACGGCCGGCGACGGCGTTGACCGCGTCGTACACGGCGCCCTGCACGATGGCGAAGCTGCGGTTGCCGGCGGTGGGCGACTGCTTGGCGGTGTCGTAGATGGCGGCCTGGGCGTGGATGTTCCAGGCGATGACGGGATTGCCCGGGGCGGCCTCCACACCGCTGTGTGCTTCGGCGGTGGTGGCCGCATCCCAGTCCCGTCAGCCACGCCGGGCGGCGGGTCCATCCGGGGGTCCCCATCACGCGTTGCGTCACGGATGGAACCGCCAGCGGCCTTCAGATATGACATCCACCTTGGCGTCCCTGACGCGAACGGCCGTCTCGTCGTCGATGAAGTAGATCGGGAAGTCGGCGCGCGCGGCGATGCGGTCAGCCCAGGCGTCGTCCCGCTCGGGGAAATGCGGCGAGTACAGGTGGGGTTTGAGATACCAGTCGAAGAGGGCGAACGGTGGCTCCACGGTCGTCGCGCCGAGCACATGGAGGTCCGTGGTGTCCCCGATGACGTCGGCGGAGTGTGCGGTGAGATTCCGGCTGAAGATCATTGATCCGGCGCTGACCCCGACATAGACCCGGCTCCCCAGCGCCTCCAGGAAGCCGTCGGCCAGACCGTTGCCGGTGATGCTGCGCGCGAGGTGGTAGTGGCTGCCGCCCTCGACATAGATGACGTCCGCGTGGAGCAGCCGGTCGAGCACCATCTGCCGGGGCAGGCCGTTCAGCTCCAGGACGTCGAACTCCCGCCAGCCGAGGCCGTGCAGCCGGTTCATGTCCTCGACGAACCACCCGTGGTCCCCGGGCTCGGCCACTGACGCCGTGGGAACGAACACGACGTTCGCCGATCCGAACGGCTTTCCCAGCATGTCCCGCAGCGCATCCCGCAGTGTCTCGTTGCGCAGGCCACTCGCCGTCAACAGAAAGTCCATCGGGCGAGCCAAGCACGGCTGACGGGCACGCGCAACGAACCCCGGATCCACCCATGCCGTACCTGCCCGACGCGCTGTGCGACATCGAGTTCGCCATCGCCGCCTTCTGTCACGCAACTATCCAGATAACTGCGGACATT
This sequence comes from Streptomyces sp. NBC_00457, assembly GCF_036014015.1. Lineage (NCBI taxonomy): Bacteria > Bacillati > Actinomycetota > Actinomycetes > Kitasatosporales > Streptomycetaceae > Streptomyces > Streptomyces sp. NBC_00457. The sequence goes on from NZ_CP107905.1 coordinate 9,052,346, forward strand.
TGCGGTCATCTGATGCCAGATGCCGGTGGCAGACTGAGGTCTGTGATGGATCAGGTGCCGGCAGGCGTTAGCGTGGTCGGTGCTTACGGCGAGGGCCGTGCTGGGTTCCGGGGCGGAGTAGGGGGAGACATGCAGGTCGGAGCGGCGTCTTGAGAATTCTGCACACTTCCGACTGGCACCTGGGCCGGGCGTTCCACCGCGTGAACATGCTCGACGCCCAGGCCGAGTTCATCGCCCACCTCGGCACGACCGTGCGTGAGCGCGAGGTGGACGCGGTGGTCGTGTCGGGAGACGTGTACGACCGGGCGGTCCCGCCGCTCGCCGCGGTCGAGCTGTTCGACGACGCCCTGCACCGGCTCGCCGACCTCCGTGTGCCGACGGTGATGATCTCCGGGAACCATGACTCGGGGCGCCGGCTCGGCGTCGGCGCCGGGCTCATGGAGCACGCGGGCATCTTCCTGTGCACCGATGCCTCGTCGGCCGGAACGCCGGTGATCCTGGCGGACGACCACGGCGACGTGGCGTTCTACGGCCTGCCCTACCTCGAACCTGCCCTGGTCAAGGGCGAGTTCAAGGTGGAGAAGCCGGGACACGAGGCCGTCCTGGCCGCCGCCATGGACCGGGTCCGCGCCGACCTCGCCGCACATGCCCCCGGCACCCGCTCCGTCGTCCTCGCGCACGCCTTCGTCACCGGCGGTGAGGCCAGCGACAGCGAACGGGACATCACGGTCGGCGGGGTGGCCTCGGTTCCCGCCGGGGTGTTCGACGGCGTCGACTATGTGGCGCTCGGGCATCTGCACGGCTGCCAGACCATCACCGAGCGCGTGCGCTACTCCGGTTCCCCGCTGCCGTACTCCTTCTCGGAGACCGCCCATCGCAAGAGCATGTGGCTCGTCGACCTGGCCGCCGACGGGTCGGTGACCGCCGAGCGCGTCGACTGCCCGGTGCCCCGTGCGCTGGCCCGGATCCGCGGCACCCTGGAGGAACTGCTCGCCGACCCCGACCTGGCCCGGCACGAGGAGGCGTGGGTCGAGGCCACGCTCACCGACCCGGTCCGCCCGGCCGACCCGATGGCCCGGCTCACCGAGCGCTTCCCGCACACGCTGAGCCTGGTTTTCGACCCCGAGCGGGCGCCGGAGGACCCGGACGTGTCGTATGCGAGGCGGCTCGCCGGACGCAGCGACCAGCAGATCGCCGAGGACTTCGTGGCCCATGTGCGCGGTGCCGGGCCCGATGAGCACGAGCGGACCGTGCTGCGGGACGCGTTCGACGCGGTGCGCGCGGACGGGGCTGCCCGGGAGGTGGCGCGATGAGGCTGCACCGGCTGGACATGACCGCCTTCGGGCCCTTCGGCGGGTCCCAGTCCGTCGACTTCGACGAGTTGTCGGCGGCCGGCCTCTTCCTGCTGCACGGACCGACCGGCGCCGGAAAGACCTCGGTCCTGGACGCCGTGTGTTACGCGCTGTACGGCTCGGTGCCCGGTGCCCGCCAGGGCGGTTCGCTGCGCAGCGACCACTCGGCGGCCGGTACCCGTACCGAGGTGACCCTCGAACTCACCGTCGCCGGGCGCCGGTTGGAGCTGACCCGGCAGCCGGCCTGGGAGCGGCCGAAGAAGCGCGGTGCGGGGACGACGCTCGACAAAGCCCAGAGCTGGTTGCGCGAGTACGACGCCGCCACCGGCGCCTGGAAGGGCCTCAGCCGCTCCCACCAGGAGATCGGCGAGGAGATCACCCAACTCCTCGGCATGAGCCGTGAGCAGTTCTGCCAGGTCGTGCTGTTGCCGCAGGGCGACTTCGCACGGTTCCTGCGCGCGGACGCCGAGGCACGCGGCAGACTGCTGGGCCGTCTCTTCGAGACGCACCGCTTCGCGGAGGTCGAGAAGAGCCTGGCCGAGCGCCGGCGCGTCACCGAGGCCAGGGTGCGCGACCAGGACACCGCTCTGCTGGCCGACGCGCACCGTATGCAGCAGGCGGCGGGCGACGCCATGGACCTGGCGGAGCTGGCGCCCGGCGACCCCGGACTGGCCGACGCCGTCATGAGCGCCGCCGCCGTCGCCCGCAGCACCGCCCGCGAACAGCTGACGATCGCCCACTGCCGCCTGACGGCCGCCGAGTCCGGGCAGGCCGCGGCCGACCGCGCCCTGGACGACGTACGCGAACTGGCGCGGCTGCAACAGCGGTTCGCCCAGGCACGCGAGCGTGCGGCGCTGATGGAGGAGCGCGTCGACGCCTACCGGGAGGCGCAGGCGCGCATGGAGCGGGCCCGCAAGGCGGAGGTGGTGGCGCCCGCGCTGGAGCTGCGGGAGGCCGCCGACGCCGAACACCGGCGCGCGGCGGCGGCGCAACAGCGCGCGCGTGCACTGCTGCCGGAGGCCTTCGCCGACTCCGGAGCGGGCGGACTCGCCGCCGCCGCACGCCGGGCCGCCGAAGAGCTGGGCGGCCTGGAATCGGCCCGCCGCGCCGAACACCGGCTGACCGAACTCGTCGCCGAGCGCGCTCACTTGGACCGTCAGGAGCGCGCCGACGAGGACGTCCTCCAGGACGCGGAGGCCTGGCTCGCCGAGTGGGAGGCGACCCGCGCCGCGCTCCAGGCCCGCATCGACACCGCCCAGCAGGCCGCGACCCGGGCCGAGCAGCTCGCCGTACAGCGCGAACCCGCCCAGCGGCGGCTCGGGGCGGCCCGGCAGCGGGACCAGTTCGCGGGCGACACCGAAGCCGCACAGCAGCAGGCGCTCGCCTCGGCCGAGCGTGCGGTCGACGCCCGCGCCCACTGGCTGGACCTCAAGGAACAGCGCCTGAACGGCATCGCCGCCGAACTCGCCGCGCACCTCACCGACGGCGAGCCCTGCGCCGTCTGCGGAGCCACCGAACACCCCGCTCCCGCACGGAAGATCGCCGGGCACGTCGACCGGGAGGCGGAGGAACGCGCACTCGCCGCCTACCAGCGCGCCGACGAACAGCGCGCCGAGGACGAGCGGCGCCTGGGCCTCGTACGGGAAGCCCTGGCCGCCGCCACCGCGGAGGCCGGAGACGCGTCCACGGACCAACTCGCCCGAGAGGCAGAGGAGTTGGAGCGGCTGTACGAGCAGGCGCGCCGCGACGCCTCCGGGCTGCACTCCGGGCAGGAGGAGCTGCGCCGGGCCGAGCAGGAGCACGAGCGGCGCACCGCCGTACGGCAGGAGGCAGCCGTACGAGCTGCCTCGCGGGTGGGGCAACGTGAGCGCCTGGAGCTGGAGAAGGCCGCGCTGGAGGAGGAGTTGGCGCAGGCCCGGGGCGCCTCGGCGAGCGTGGCCGCGCGGTCGGCGCAGCTGGAGCAGCAGGTCGCCCTGCTCTCCGACGCCGCCGACGCCGCCCGGATCGCCGACGAGAGCGCCGAGCGGCTCAAGGCCGCGGACGGCCGGCTAGCCGAGTCCGCCTTCCGCGCCGGGTTCGACACCCCGCAGGCCGCGGCGTCCGCCCTGCTCGACGACGCGGCCCACCGCGAGCTGCAACGGCGGCTGGACGCCTGGCAGTCCGAGGAGGCCGCCGTCCGCGCGGTCCTCGCCGAGGCCGACACCGCTGCCGCAGCACAGCAGCCGCCCGCCGACCTCGAAGCCGCCGAGCGGGCCGCGTTCGCCGCGGCCCAGTGGCTGCGCGACGCCGCGTCCGCCCGCGACGCGGCGGCCCGGCGCTGCGCCGAACTCGACCGGCTCTCCGCGCGAGCGGCGGAGGGCGTACGACGGCTGGCGCCGCTGCGCGAGGAGTACGACCGGGTGGCCCGCCTCGCCGGACTCAGCGCGGGCACCTCGGCGGACAACGAACGCAGGATGCGCCTGGAGTCGTATGTGCTGGCCGCCCGCCTGGAACAGGTGGCCGCCGCCGCGACCGTACGGCTGCGGCGCATGTCCTCCGGCCGCTACACCCTCGTCCACTCAGACGACCGCGCCGGCCGCGGACGCAGCGGCCTCGGGCTGCATGTCGTCGACGCCTGGACCGGGCGCGAGCGGGACACGGCGACCCTCTCGGGCGGCGAGACGTTCTTCGCCTCGCTGGCTCTCGCCCTCGGCCTCGCGGACGTCGTCACGGACGAGGCGGGCGGCGTCCGGCTGGACACCCTCTTCATCGACGAGGGCTTCGGCAGCCTCGACGAGCAGACCCTCGACGAGGTACTCGACGTCCTCGACTCACTCCGTGAACGCGACCGCAGTGTGGGCATCGTCAGCCACGTCCCCGACCTGCGCAGACGTATTCACGCGCAGCTGGAGGTCGTCAAGGGCAGAGCGGGCTCCGAACTCCGGCAGCGGGGCGTCGGCTGAGTCAGCGGCCGAGCGGGCGCCGGGGCAGGGGTGATGAGTACACGACGCTCGTGGTGACCGAACCCAGGGCGCCGATCTTCCCGGAGACCTCCTCCAGGTGGCGCATCGAGCGGGCGGTGACCTTGATGACGAAGCAGTCGTCGCCCGTGACGTGGTGGGCCTCCAGGATTTCGGGGGTCGCGGCGACGAGGTCGTGGAACGGCTTGTAGTTGCCGGTCGGGTAGCGCAGCCGGACGAACGCCAGGATCGGCAGCCCGAGCCGTTCCGGGTCGACGACCGCCGCATAGCCCTGGATGACGCCCGCCTCCTCCAGCCGCCGCACCCGTTCGGTGACCGCGCTCGGCGACATGGAGACGGCACGGGCCAGCTCGGCGAAGCTGGCCCGGCCCTCCCGCTGGAGGACGTCGAGGATGCGCCAGTCGGTGGCGTCCGGCGAATACGTGGTCATGGGCGATGAGTAGCAGGGGAATCCCCGGCCGATCAAGGGGAGTGCCGGGGATCGCCACTTCAGAGCGCGGCTCGACGACCGTAGGTTTTCGTCCATGACGACCACCACCGTGAACCCCGTCCTCCGCGTCGCCCCCGCCACCCCGGCCGAGGCCGCCGCCCACTTCCGCGCGAGCCTCGTCTTCCACGCCGACGTCTCCGACGTGGCCGCCGCGCTGGCGGCCGACGGCGACCCGGGCTTCATCGTGCTGGATTCCCGTTCCACCGAGTCCTGGGACCAGGGCCATATCCCGGGCGCCGTCCACCTCCCGACCGCGCTCATCCCGGAACAGGCCGGGCAACTCCTCGACAAGTCCGTGCCGGTCGTGACGTACTGCTGGGGCCCTGGCTGCAACGGCGCGACCCGGGCCGCCCTCGCCCTCGCCGAACTCGGCTACTCGGTCAAGGAGATGCTCGGAGGCTTCGAGTACTGGGTGCGCGAGGGCTTCGAGTTCGAGACCTGGCACGGCCGCGAACGCCGCTCCGCCGACCCTCTGACGGCGCCCATGGACGCGGAGGACTGCGGCTGTTGAAACCACCGTGACGTGCGAGGCCCGTGTGCGTGTAGGTTTCTGCGCCATGGTGCGATACGCGGAAACGGGCGTCGTGGAGTGGGTCGAGTCGGGCGGCGGGCCGCTCATAGCGGTGCCGGAGACGGTGCTGCCGTTCTGGGCGGGCGCCGACGGCGACGAGACCGCCTCGGACTACGACCGGGCCTGCGAGGTCGACGGCTTCGTCGGGCTGCTCCCGGTCGGGGACTCCGCGGCCCTGGTCCTGGGCGACGAGCCGGCCTTGACCACCTTCCTGCCGGCCCACGACACCTTCGTACGGTGGTGCGCGGCCGACTCCGAGGCGGAACTGCTGGCCCATGTGCCCGAGGCTCTCGCCACCGCGGTCTGGGCGGACGAGGTGCGCTGGCATGTGCCCGGGCCGGTGCTGCTGTTCGACTCGGCCTGGCCCGGAGGGGATTGTGAGCGGGCCGGCCACCTGCGGATCGCCCTGGAGCCGGGGCCGTACGCGGTCCGGGCGGCGCAGGTGCAGCCCGGGCCGGAGACCTGGCTGGGGCTGGTGCAGTTGCGGAGGCTGGGGGACTGACCTTCGGGTCGGGTGGCTCACCTGGCCTGAGGTCGGGGTGGCTCGCCTGGGAAAACGGATGCGCCCGCCCACCCTCACCGGAGAAATCGGATGCGCCCCGCGTACCCGTTCCCCATCATGGTCGACCATGCCCCGATTCCCGCACCCCGCCCCCGAAGCCCTGCGCCGTGACCCTCTGCCCCTGCGTGGCCGCACCGCTCTCGTGACCGGTGCCAGCCGGCGCGGCGGTATCGGTCATGCGGTGGCCCGGCGGCTCGCCGCGTACGGCGCGAGTGTCTATCTGCATCACCATGTGCCGCACGACGCCGCCATGCCTTGGGGAGCCGACCGCCCCGAGGACGTGACGGCGTCCGTGCGTGCGGCACTCGGCGATCCCGGCGCCCGTGTCGTCGCCGGTCCCGGCGACCTCTCCGACCCGGCGGCACCCGCGCACCTGATCGCCACAGCCACCTCGGCGCTCGGCGGCCGGCTCGACATCCTCGTCGCCAACCATGCCCTCAGCGGCTCCGACGGAACGCTCGACGAGATCGACGCGGCGATGCTCGACGCGCACTGGGCGGTCGACACCCGCTCGGTACTGCTGCTGATCCAGGCCTATGCCCGGCAACCGGAGCGGCCTCGTGGCGGACGCGTGATCATGATGACTTCCGGCCAGGACATCGCGGGCGGCATGCCCGGCGAGATCGCCTACGCCCTCCAGAAGGGCGCCCTCGCCTCCATCACCCGCTCGCTGTCGACCACGCTCGCCGAGCAGGCGATCACGGTGAACACCGTCAACCCCGGCCCCGTCGACACGGACTACCTGACCGGCGAGGCCTACGAGGCCGTCGCCGCCCTCTTCCCCGCCGGCCGGTGGGGCATGCCCGACGACCCCGCCCGTCTCATCGCCTGGCTGGCGACGGACGAGGCGGAGTGGGTCACAGGTCAGGTCATCGACTCGGAGGGCGGGTTCCGGCGCTGATCACCAGGTGGACGGTCAGAGCGCGGACAGCTCGTCCACCAGGTCGTCCAGCCCCAGCGAGCCCTGTGAGAGAGCCGCCATGTGCCAGGCCTTGGGATCGAAGGCGTCGCCGAGCCGTTTGCGGGCGTTCTCCCGGCCCAGCAGCCAGGCCCGCTCGCCGAGCTTGTAGCCGATGGCCTGGCCCGGCATGGACAGGTAGCGGGTCAGCTCGCTCTCCACGAAGTCCCCGGGGCGGCTGCTGTGGGAGCCGAAGAACTCCTGTGCCAGCTCAGGCGTCCAGCGCTCCCCGGGGTGGAAGGGGGAGTCGTCCGGGATCATCAGCTCCAGGTGCATGCCGATGTCGATGATCACGCGCACCGCGCGCATCATCTGCGCGTCCAGATACCCGAGCCGGCGCTCGGCGTCCGTCAGGAAGCCCAGCTCGTCCATCAGCCGCTCGGCGTACAGCGCCCAGCCCTCGGCGTTGGCGCTCACCATGCCGACGCTCGCCTGGTAGCGGGAGAGGTTCTGCGCCACGTGCTTCCACTGGGCCAGCTGGAGGTGGTGACCGGGCACGCCCTCGTGGTACCAGGTCGACACCAGGTCGTAGACCGGGAAGCGGTCTTTGCCCATCGTCGGCAGCCAGGTGCAGCCGGGGCGCGAGAAGTCGTCCGACGGCGGCGTGTAGTACGGCGCCGCGGCGCTGCCCGGAGGGGCGATGCGCGACTCCACCCGCCGCACCCGCTCGGCCAGGTCGAAGTGGGTCCCGTCGAGCGCGTCGATCGCCTCGTCCATCAGGGACTGCAGCCAGCGCTGCACCTCGTCGACGCCCTCGATGTGCGTGCCGTGCTCGTCCAGGTGCGCCAGCGCCACCCACGGCGTGGCCGCACCCGGCAGGATCTTGTCGGCCTCGGTCTTCATCTCGCCGAGGAGGCGGTGGTACTCGGCCCAGCCGTACGCGTACGCCTCGTCCAGGTCGAGGTCGGTGCCGTTGAAGTAGCGGACCCAGCGGGCGTACCGCTCGCGGCCCACGACGTCCGGCGCGCCCTCGATCGCCGGTGCGTACACGTCCCGCATCCAGTCGCGCAGCGTCACGATGGCCGCGGTGGCCGAGCTGGCCGCCGCGTCCAGCTCGGAGCGCAGCGCCTCGGGACCGGCCGCCGCGAACTGCTCGAACCAGCCGTGGCCCTGACCGTCCGTGTCGGCCCACTCGCCGAGCTGCTCGACGAAGGTGGCGGTGGCGCGCGGACTGGCGTACAGCTTCCGCTCCAGGCCGAGCGCCAGGGACTCCCGGTAGCCCTCCAGCGCGGCGGGGACGGCGCGCAGCCGCTCGGCGATCGCCGCCCAGTCCTCCTCCGTCTGCATCGGCGTCACGGTGAACACCTGGCGCACCGCGTGCGCGACGGAGCTCAGGTTGCTGACGGAACGCAGGCTCTCCTCGGCCTCGTGCACGCCGAGTTCGGCGCTGAGCCGCTCGCGCAGCAGGCGCGCGCACCGGCGCTCGATGTCACTGTCCGCGCCGGGCAGGCGCTCCGACTCGTCCAGCCGGGCCAGCGTGCGGCGTGCCAGCTCGGCGAGCGCCTCCTGGCCGGCGGGCGAGGTGTCGGGCAGCCTGCTCGAACTCTCCTTCACGCCGAGGAAGGTGCCGGTGATCGGGTCGAGGGCGATGAGCTCGTCGACGTAGGCGTCGGCGACCTCGCGGGGCAGCGGGCTCTTGGTCTCTGACATGCGGACATCCTCGTACGAGGGGACGCCGCGCGTCACCCGGATTGAGCCGGTGGCGAAGGCGGCAGCAGCGGGCCGCAGTCCCACTTCTGGAAGATCAACCGTGTCTCCACCCGGGCCACTTCCCGGCGGGAGGTGAACTCGTCCAGGACCAGTCGCTGCAGATCCGCCATGTCCGCGACCGCGACATGCACGAGGTAGTCGTCCGGGCCGGTGAGATGGAAGACGGTCAGCGACTCGGGCAGCGCCCGGATGCGCTCCACGAACGGCCCCACCAGCTCCCGCCGGTGCGGCCTGACCTGAACCGACAGCAACGCCTCAAGGCCCCGCCCCAGCTTGGCCGGATCCAGCCGCAGCCGATGCCCGAGAATGACGCCCGCGCGACGCAGCCTGGTCACCCGGTCAAGGCAGGTCGACGGCGCCACGCCGATCTGCGCGGCGAGGTCGCGGTACGTCGTCCGGGCGTCATTCTGCAGCAACCGCAGCAGCTGGAGATCCACCGGGTCCAGTACGACAGATTCGGCCACCGATCGAACGTAGCACGGCATTCGGCGGTAGTGACCCGGTCGGCGTTCACTCTTCCCTCATGGACACGCCCACCGCATCGAGAGCCCTCGCCACCGAGGCCGTGCACGCCGGCCGCGACGACCTCGCCCGCCAGGGCCTGCACGCCCCGCCGATCGACCTGTCCACCACGTATCCGTCGTACGACAGCCAGGGCGAGGCGGCCCGCATCGACGCCTTCGCCACCACCGGCGCCATACCGGACGGCCCGCCGGTCTACGGACGGCTGGGCAACCCCACCGTCGCCCGTTTCGAGACCGCTCTGGCCCGCCTCGAAGGCACCGAGACCGCCGTCGCCTTCGCCAGCGGGATGGCGGCACTGAGCGCGGTGCTTCTCGTACGGGGCTCGCTCGGCCTGCGCCATGTCGTGGCCGTACGGCCCCTGTACGGCTGCAGCGACCATCTGCTCACCGCCGGCCTGCTGGGCTCGGAGGTGACGTGGACCGATCCGGCCGGGATCGCGGCGGCGCTGCGACCCGACACGGGACTGGTCATGGTCGAGTCCCCGGCGAACCCCACGCTGGCCGAAATCGACCTGCGTGCCGTCGCCCACGCCTGCGGCTCCGTACCGCTGCTCGCCGACAACACCTTCGCCACACCGGTGCTGCAACGCCCCGCCGAACACGGCGCCCGGCTCGTGCTGCACAGCGCCACCAAGTACCTCGGCGGGCACGGTGACGTGATGGCGGGCGTGGTCGCCTGCGACGAGGAGTTCGCCGGACAGCTGCGGCAGGTCCGCTTCGCGACGGGCGGCGTGCTGCACCCGCTGGCCGGCTACCTGCTGCTGCGCGGCCTCGCGACGCTGCCGGTGCGCGTCCGTGCCTCATCCGCGAACGCCGCCGAACTCGCCCACCGCCTCGCCGCCGACCCGCGCGTGGCCCGCGTCCACTACCCCCGCATCGGCGGCGCCATGATCGCCTTCGAGGTCCACGGCGACCCCCACCAGGTCATCGCCGACGTCCGCCTGATCACCCCCGCCGTGAGCCTGGGCAGCGTGGACACCCTCATCCAGCACCCGGCATCCATCAGCCACCGCATAGTGGAAGCGACGGACCGAAGGGACGCCGGGGTGAGCGACAAGTTGCTGCGCCTGTCGGTGGGTTTGGAGGACGTAGAGGACCTGTGGCGAGACATAGACGGCGCCCTAAGGCGCCCCGATAGGGGCGCGGGGAACTGCGCGACAAGCCACAACGAACCCGCAGCCGCCAGCGCCCCGTAACCCCTACGGCGCCTAGGCCCTCGTCACCCCCACCGTGCCCTCTGCCGCCCCCAGCGGAGCATCCAACCGCGCCGTGATCACCAACGTCCCCTCCTCGATCTGATAGTCGAGAGGCAGCCCCAGACCACGCATCGCAGCAACCATGCCGGTGTTGGACGACTGCGTCACCGCGTACACGTTCTCGCAGCCCGCCTCCACGGCCATCGCCACCAGCCGCCGAAGCAGTTCCGAGCCGATGCCCCGCCCCTGCCACTCGTCCTCGACCAGCAGCGCGACCTCCGTCTCGTCCCCGTCCCACAGCAGATGCCCGAGCCCCACGATCCGCCCGGACGCGGTCTGCACCGCGAGCGTCCGGCCGAAGCGCGGGCTCAGCAGATGGTGCAGGTAACGATGCGCGTCACCGACAGGCCCGTGGTACCGCAGGGACAGCGTCCGCGCCGAGCACCGCTCGTGCATCGCCGTCGCCGCCTCCAGATCGTCCGTGCCGGCGCGGCGGACGGTGATCGCGTTGCCCTCGGGGAGCGTGAGGACGTCCTGGCCACGCGGAACGCGCGGACCGAGCCGGGCGTCCAGCTCCACCAGGGCCCGCGCCCGGGCGAACTCGGTCGGGGTGAACGGCAGATACGGCCGCTCCACGGTGATCACTCCGCCTTCCGGTGCCCGCAGCCGCATCACGGTGTCCTCCAACGCCCCTTCCACCGGGACCCCTTCGGGCGCCCGGCCGCCGCCGGGCGGGGCGGCGGGGAGTGAGCGGATGGTGCAGCGGCCCAGCAACTGGCGCAGTGCGAGCGGGAGTTCCGCCGCGTCCAGGGCGGTGCGCGTGGCGAGGCCGAGCACCCGGGTCGGCGCGTCGACCAGGTCGTGGGCGTCGGCTCGCTCGATCCACGTGCCGGTACCCCCGGCCTGGTCGATCGCCCGGGCGATGTCGTCCGCCGCGATCTCACCGGGAGCGCGCAGCAGGAACTCGTCCACCGTCCCCTCGGCCAGCGGATGCGTCTGGAGGCTGAGGATGTCGACCTGCTGTCCGGCGAGGGCGACGCACAGCGCGGCCAGGGTCCCCGGTTCGTCCTTCACCGTCGTCCGCATCCGCCACAGGACACGCTCCCGGACCCCGGCGTGCTCCGTGGGGAGCGGCCGGGTGCTCGTATCAGTCGTCGGCGGGGCATGACCGTGGCGTCGTGTCCACCATGTGTGGAACGCCGCCATGATGTCCCGCCGCCAGTGGTGCACCGTACGACCGTGCTGCGCACGCGTCACATCAGAAATGTCTCGACTCATGCAGCCACTGTGAAGGAAAGGTGTTGCGTGATCACGAACGCACTGTGACTGACGGGTAAAGCAGCCTTCTGTCGCTTTTGTGAAACGTCAGTGCCGCGCACCAGGGGATGACGCCGGTACGCGGCACTGATACGAGGTTACGGGACCTACTGGCCGACGCGTCCCGGCTGCAGCACCTGCGTGAAGAGCACCGTGCCGTCCGACTCGCGCAGCCGCACCGTCAGTTCCCCGCTGTGGCCGTCGATGTCGACCTCGCCGAAGAACTGGTAGCCGCCGGCGGGGGAGACGTTCGCGGTGGTCGGCGCCTTGAGGAACACCCGGTCCGGACCGAAGGTGTTGTCGAGCGTGTTCGCGGGGAAGGCACCGGCGTTGAGCGGGCCCGAGACGAACTCCCAGAACGGCTCGAAGTCGGTGAACGCTGCCCGGGACGGCAGGTAGTGCTGGGCCGACGTGTAGTGCACATCGGCGGTCAGCCACACCGTGCCCGTGATCCGGCGGTGCTTGATGAACCGCAGCAGCTCGGCGATCTGCAGCTCACGGCCGAGCGGTGCGCCGGGGTCACCCTGCGCGACCGCCTCGATGTTGGGCTTGCCGTCGCCGGTGTCCGGTACGACCAGGCCGAGCGGCATGTCGGAGGCGATCACCTTCCACACCGCCCGGGAGCGGGACAGCTCGCGCTTGAGCCACTCCAACTGCTCGCTGCCCAGGATGCCCACCGGGTCGGTGGTCTGGTTGTCCGGCGAGTTGGCGTTGCGGTAGGTGCGCATGTCCAGGACGAAGACGTCGAGCAGCGGGCCGTGGTGCTGGACCCGGTAGACCCGGCCGTCGGGGCTGCGCAGCGTCGAGATCGGGTAGTACTCGGAGAACGCCTGCCGGGCGCGCTCGGCGAGCACGTCGACGTTCTTCTCGGTGTACCGGGTGTCGGCGAGGATCTCGCCCGGGTACCAGTTGTTGGTGACCTCGTGGTCGTCCCACTGAATGATGGACGGGACCTGGGCGTTGAAGGCCCGCAGGTTCTCGTCCAGCAGGTTGTAGCGGAAGTTGCCGCGGAACTCCGCCAGCGTCTCGGCCACCTTGGACTTCTCCTCGGTGGTGATGTTCCGCCAGGTGCTGCCGTCGGGCAGGGCCACGGTCTCGGTGATCGGGCCGTCGGCGTAGATGTTGTCGCCGCTGCAGATGAAGAAGTCGGGGTCGAGCTTCGCCATCGCGTCGTAGATCCGGTAGCCCCCGAACTCCGGGTTGATGCCCCAGCCCTGACCGGCCAGGTCGCCGGACCAGACGAACCGCACGCCGTCGCGCCGCTTGCCGGACGCCGTACGGAAGGTGCCGGTGACCGGCTCGCCGGTGCGGCGCGGGTCGTCGGGGTCGGCCAGCAGGACGCGGTAGTGGATCTGCTCGCCGGAGGGGAGTCCGCGCAGCCGGGTCGTGCCGGTGAAGTCGGTGCCGGCGCCGAGCAGCGGGCCGTGCCATCTGCGCGGGTTGCGGAACGACTCGGTCGCCGACGTCTCGACGATCATCCGGGCGGGACGGTCGGAACGCACCCACACCAGACCGGAGTCGCAGGTCACGTCTCCCGTCTGCACCCCCCAGCCGGCCTTGGGACGCCCGGACAGCGCGAGGGCCGGTGCCGCGCCCAGCGCGGGCGGCAGGGTCAGGGCCGCCGACGCGGCGAGGGAGCCGCGCAGGACGCTGCGACGGCCGGGCAAGGGACGGTGTGACATGGATGCGCCTCCGGGACGGGATCCGGTCAGTGTGCGATGCCACAACTACTGGTGCGCCGCTGCGCACACGCAAACCACAAGTGAACAACCGGCCGCGGGAACAAGGGAACAGGCTGGTCGCTCATGCGGGGCGCACCCTTGTCAGCCCTTGACGCCCTCCGCCAGCAGCCGGACGCCCGCCCGGATCCGCGCCGGGGACAGGTGGGCATACCCCAGAACGAGCCGTACGTCCTCGCCGGCGCCGATGTCCGCCGTCCCGTGTGCGTAATCCCTCAGCGGGCGCACGGTGGCACCGGCGTCGGCCACGCGCGCGAGGAAGTGCTTTTCGGGTCCGTACCGGCGGGGGAGGGTGGCGATGACGTGCAGGCCCGCCGCGATCCCGGACACCGACGAGCCGGGGAAGTGTTCCTCCAAGGCGCCCACGAGCGTGTCGCGCCGCTCGCGGTAGGCGCGTTGGCAGCGGCGCAGCTGACGGTCGTAGTCGCCGCGCTCCACGAACCGGGCGAACAGCGCCTGGTCGAGGGTGGGATGGCCGAGATCCATGGTGCGCTTGCGCTCGATCACCTCATCGGCGAGCGCCTCCGGTACGAGCAGCCAGCCGAGGCGGAGCCCCGGAGCGAGGGACTTGCTGACCGACCCCGCGTAGGCGACGCGTTCCGGATCGAGTCCTTGGAGGGCGCCGACGGGAGCGCGGTCGTAGCGGAAGTCGCCGTCGTAGTCGTCCTCGAGGACGAAGCCGTCCACGGACCGTGCCCAGTCGAGCAGTTCGGCCCGGCGGCGCGCGGAGTAGGCGATCCCGGTGGGGAACTGGTGCGCCGGCGTCACCACGACCGACCGTACCGGTGTGTCCCGCAGCGGGCCGATGGCCAGCCCTTCGTCGTCCAGGGGCATGGGCACGGTGGTGACGCCGGCCGCTGCGTACAGGGCGTCGTGCTGCGGGCTGCCCGGGTTCTCGGCGCCGACGGCTGTCAACCCGCGCGCGTGCAGGGCGAATCCGAGCAGCGTCGTCGCCTGGGCCACGCCGGAGACGACCAGGATCCGCTCCGGGTCAGCGACCACGCCGCGGCGGCGGGCGAGCAGTTCGGCCAGCGCCGTACGCAGCCGGGGCAGGCCGCGAGGATCGGGATAGCCGAGGTCGTGGTGCGGCAGCTCGGCCAGCACACCGCGCTGAGCCGCCGCCCACGCGGCACGCGGGAACAGCGACAGGTCCGGCGTCCCGGGCACGAAGTCGGCCCGGGCGCCCGGCGGGCGCGGAGCGAGGTCACGCGCGCGTGGCCGCGCCGCCCGTACGGCACCGCCCACCCAGGTCCCCGCACCCCGCCCGCTGCGCAGATAGCCCTCCGCGGTCAGCTGCTCGTACGCCTCCGTGATCAGCCCGCGCGACACCCCGAGGTCGGCGGCCAGATCACGGCTCGACGGCAGCCGGGTCCCCGGCGCGAGCCGGCCCGCCCGCACCGCCTCCCGCAGCGCCGCCTGCAACGAACGCCCACGCGCGCGTGCCGGCGCGGAAGCGGCCGGCAGGAGCAGCTCCCAGGCCGGGGAACCCGGACCGGCGCCCGAGGGCGGCGCCTCGCCCTCGGCCTCAGCCGGCTCCCCGCTCCGATTGGTCTCCGATGGCCTCATGAAAGTGGACCTTAAACCGGACCGCCGTCATTCCTAGCGTCGTGTCCATGAACGCCACCACCACACGGGGAGCCCTGCTCGCCGCGCTCGCCTGTGTCCTCGTCGGAGGGTCCTTCACCGCCAACAGCGTCCTCGGTGAATACCCGTACGCCGGCGGCCAGTTCCTCCGCTACGGCCTGGCCTTTCTGCTGCTCGTCCCGCTGACCGGCCGGGACGCCACGGCCCGGCTGCGGACGCTCACGCCCCGCCACTGGGCCCGCCTCGCGCTGCTCGCGGGCTTGGGCATGGTCGGCTTCAACCTGGCGGTCCTCGCGGCGGAGCGCACCGCCGAACCGGCCGTTCCTGGTGTCTTCGTCGGCTGCGCGCCCGTGATGGTGGCGGTCCTCGTGCCCCTCCTGGACGGACGCCGACCCCAACGCGTCGTCCTGTACGGCGCGTTGCTCGTCGCGGTCGGCGCCTTCACGGTCCAGGGCTGGGGGCGCACGGACGGCGCCGGCATCGCGTTCTCGGTGTGCGCACTCGCCGGTGAGGTCGGGTTCGCGGTGCTCGCCGTGCCCGTGCTGCGGCCCCTGGGTCCGCGGCTGCTGTCCGCCACGGTGTGCGGCGTCGCCGCGCTCGAGTCCCTGGCGGTGGGGCTCCTGCTGGACGGCGGCGCATGGCTGCGGCGGCCCGACGGCACGGAGACCGCCGCGCTGCTGTGGCAGGCGGCGATCGTCACCGTCATCGGATTCGTGTGCTGGTACATGGGCATGCAGCGGATCGGCGCGGAGCGCGCCACGCTGTTCTCCGGCCTGATCCCGGTCGCGGCGGCCGCCACCGCGCCCCTCGTCGGAACGGGCTCCTACGGGCCCGTGCAGGCCGTCGGCAGTGCCCTCGTCGGCGCCGGAGTCGCCCTCGGCTCGGGCGCGTTGGCCCGGCGCCGGTCGGCGACTGGCGTCTCGGCGACCGCCGTCTCAGCGGCTGCCGTCGAGGATCACGCGGGCGACCAGCGCCGGGTCGTCGTTCATGGGGACGTGACCGCAGCCGGGCAGCCGCACCAGCCGGGCCCGCGGAATGATCTGCTTGGCCCGCACCCCCTGCCGGCGCACGAGGAGCCGGTCCCTGGAGCCCCAGGCCACGGTGACCGGGATGCCCTGGATGTCGTCGGTCCACTGGACGTCGGAGCCGGCCCGGAGCGTCTCGGAGAAGGCCGAGGCGTTCGCCAGCGCGAGGGTCTCGGCGACCACGGCCTCGGGTGAACGGCGGGCCGGGCGGGCGTAGATGCTGCTCGTCAGGACCGTACGGCCGGCCGCCGAACGCGACAGCCGCTCGACCAGTGGCGGGGGCGTCCGCGTCGCGATCTGCCGCATCCCCAGCAGGACACCGAAGGCGTAGCGCCGTTCGGCCGGTGTCCAGAACCCTGCCGGGGACAGGGCGGTCACGGACCGTACGAGCTTCTCGCGGCCGAGTGCCAGGGCGAGCAGTCCGCCGAGCGAATTGCCCGCGACATGCGGCCGTTCGACCTCCAGCGCCGCGCACAGCGCGCCTAGCGCGGCGTTCATCGTGGACAGGTCGTGCGCGAGGCCTTCCGGAAGGGCCGGGGACGCGCCGAACCCGGGCAGATCGACGGCGATCACATCGCGCTCGGTCGCGAGGATGTCCACCACCGGGTCCCAGGCCTGCCGGTGGTGGCCGATGCCGTGCAGCAGGAGGAGTGGTTCGCCCGTGCCCACGCGCGCGTAGGAGAGGGTCGCGGTCCGCGGGCCGCTGGCGGAGGGGACCTTGAAGGAGACGGTGGCCGACATGAACTGCTCCTCGTCCGAGGGTCGCTGGCGGGTGCTCGTAGACAGCTTGTCAGCAGTTGCTACCGACGGGTAGCCCCGGAAGGTCTCCGGGGCTCGCTGTTATCGCCTGGACAGGTCCGGATGTGTCGGTTGGGATGGAATGCGTGACCACCGACATCGAGACCGACGTCTTCGAAGAGCACCGTCCCGTTCTCCTGGGAGTCGCCTACCGCATGCTCGGGCGGGTGGCCGACGCGGAGGACGTGGTCCAGGAAGCCTGGCTGCGCTGGTCCGGCGCGGACCGGAGCGAGGTGCGCGAACCGCGCGGCTACCTGGTGCGCATCACCACCCGCCTCGCCATCGACCGGCTGCGCCAGGTCAAGGCGCGCGGTGAGACCTACGTCGGCCCGTGGCTGCCGGAGCCGTACGTCACCGACTTCGGCGACACCGTCCCGGACGCCGCGGAGCGGGCCGTGCTCGCCGACTCCGTCTCCCTCGCCGTCCTCGTCGTCCTGGAGTCGCTGTCGCCGCTGGAGCGGGCGGTCTTCGTCCTGAGGGAGGCGTTCGGCTACCCGTACGCCGACATCGCCACGATGCTCGACCGCAGCGAGTCGGCGGTACGGCAACTCGGCGGGCGCGCCCGCAAGCATGTCGAGGAGCGGCGCCCGCGTTACGACGTCGACCCCGCCCAGCGTCGTGATCTCACCGAGCGTTTCCTCGCCGCCTCGATGGAGGGGGACATCGAAGGGCTCATGTCCCTGCTCGCCCCGGACGTCCGCCTCGTGGGCGACAGCGGCGGCAAGGCCAAGGCCCCGGTGCGCGTGCTGGAGACCGCCGACAAGGTGGGCCGCTTCATCGCCGGCGTGGCAGGCAAGGGCGGCGGCGTTCCGGACCTGTCCTTCCGGTTCCTGGAAGTCAACGGCGGTCCCGCGCTGCTCATGCTGTCCGGGGACAAGCCGGACAGCGTCCTCCAGTTGGAGGTACTGGACGGGCGCATCCAGTCCGTCTACATCATCCGCAACCCCGACAAGCTCCGGTCGCTCGCCGGATAGCCGCCCTGATTGGTCTTGACCAAGGGTGGGGGCCGCCCTATGGTCGCAGATAAGTGCAACAACCTTTAATAAACAAGGGCGTTAAAACGCCGCCGGACCACGGCGATCGCGGAGGACAGGGTGGGGACCACGCAGCTGGAATCGGTGCCGGAACCGAAGTACTGGCATCTCAAGACCGTGCTCAGTGAGGCACTGGACTCCGAGTTCTCCGTGGGCGAGATCCTGCCCAACGAGCGCGACCTCGCCGCCCGCTTCGGCGTCGCCAGGGCCACGCTCCGCCAGGCTCTGGAACAGCTCGAACTCGAAGGCAGGCTGCAGCGCCGCCGCGGTGTCGGTACGACGGTCGCCCCGCCGCGCGTCGGCGTCGCCCTCGGCACCGAGCCGCACACCTGGCCGGGCGCCGCCGGCGACGCCTGGCAGCCCGTCGACTGCACGACCGCGGTGCCGCCCGCGGCGGTCGCGGCCGCCCTGGAGACGGGCGCGCAGGAGCCGGTGCACATCGTGCACCGCTCCCGCCGGACGCACGGCCAGCCCGTCGCCGCCGAGCTGCTCTACGTCCCGGAGTCGGCGGTGCCCGACCTCTCCGCCATAGACGCCCCGTCGGGACCGGCACGCGCGCGTGCCGTGCTGCGCGAGCTGCAGCGCCTGGAGCTGGAGGGCCAGGAGAGCGCCGTCGAGCTGGGCTCGGCCCGCGCGGATGACGCGAAGCAGCTGGACCGGCTGCCCGGAGCGCCGGTCCTCGTCGTCACCACCCGCTTCAACGCGGAGGGCCGCACCGCCGCGCTCTCCGTCGCCACGTACCGCGCTGACACGTGTCGGCTGACCTTCGGGGACTCGGGCGGCGTGGAGATCCACCAGGATCCGGAACGTCGGGCCTCCTGAGAGCCGCGCCGTACGACATCGCGGTGCGACCCCGTGAGCGCGCCCCGGAGCTTCTCCGGGGCGCGACGCGTTGTTGGCCCGGCGCGGGTCAGCGGCGGGCCGTCACCGTGCCCTCCACCGCGAAGAGCTGCTCCTCCACATGGTCGAGGGCGAGCCGCAGCGCGCCCGTGGTCACGGCCGCCTCGCCGAGGAGGGACAGTGTCACCTTCGGGGGCCGCAGACAGTAGCGCTCCAGCTCGCGCCGCAGCGGCTCCAGTACGCCGTCCAGTCCGGCCGCCCAGCCGCCGATGACGACCAGTTCGGGGTCGAGGGCGAGGACGAGTGCGGCCACGTCGTGGACGAGGCGCTGGATGAAGCGGTCGACGGCCGCACGAGCGCGTTGGTCGCCCTCGCGGGCCTGCGCGAACACCTCGGCCACCGCCTGCTCGTCCAGCGGATGCAGCGGCTCGTCCGTCGTCGACAGCAGGGTCTCCGGAGTCACCTCACGGCCGAGCAGATGCAGGGCGCCGATCTCGCCGGCCGCCCCGCCGTATCCGCGGTGCAGCCGTCCTCCGATCAGCGACCCCGCGCCCGGGCTGAGTCCGGCCAGTACGAACACGACGTCGTCCGACTCGGTGGCGGCGCCCTTCCAGTGCTCGGCGACCGCGGCGGCGTTGGCGTCGTTCTCGACCAGCACCGGGCACTTGAAGGAACGGCTCAGCCGCTCGCCCAGGTGCAGACCCGTCCACTCGGGCAGCGCGGTGCCCAGGCGTACGGTGCCGTCCGCCTCGACGATCCCGGGCGTGGCGACGCCGACGGCCCGCAGGGAGCTGCGAGCGACACCGGCCCGGCGCAGCAGGTCGGCCACCGCGGTGCGCAGTCGCTCCAGGCGCTCGTCCGCTGCGGCCGTCTCGTCGACGTCCTTGGCGATGGAGCCCAGCACCCGTCCGTCGAGGTCGGCCAGGAGCGCGGCGACCCTGTGCGGTCCGATCTCCAGGCCCAGCAGATGACCGGCCTCGGCCCGGAACCGGAAGCGCCGTGCCGGCCGCCCCTGGCGCCGGGCGACACTCTCGTCGGGGGCCTTCTCGACGACGAGTCCGGCCTCGATGAGCCCCTCGACGACGCCCTCGACCGTAGGCCGGGACAGTCCGGTCACCCGGGTGATCTCGGTCAGTGTGGCGCAGTCCGTGGCGCGCAGCGCATGCAGCACCACCGCGGAATTGATCCTTCGCAGCAGCGAGGGATCCCCGCCGGTCAGCTGCCCCAACGTCCGTCCTCCCAGCTCGTGCGCGTGTTGGCGGGATCGTACTCGGCGCGCCGGACCCCGGCGAGTGCATGAGCGCTCCGCTGGGTATGCGGTTCGTTCGCCGCGGGCCGGTGGGGGCTGGTCGCGCAGTTCCCCGCGCCCCTTGCGGGGCGCGGTCCCGCACCCGATTTCCCCAATCAGCCCGGCGCGACGAACCCCGACTCGTACGCCGCGATCACCGCCTGTGTGCGATCGCGGGCTCCCAACTTGGCCAGGACGGCGCTGACATGCGACTTGACCGTCTCCGTGCCGACGACCAGCCGGGCGGCGATCTCCGCGTTCGACAGCCCTCTGGCCATCAGCCGCAGCACCTCGGCCTCCCGCTCGGTCAACTGGGCCCGCTCCATCACGGCGCGGGCCGCGCGGTTCCCGCCGCCGTCCGCGTACTCGGCGGCGAGCTGCCGCACCGAGGCCGGGAACAGCAGCGACTCGCCCTCGGCGACCAGCCGCACCGCGTGCACGATCTCGGCGGGCCGGGCCCGCTTCAGCAGGAACCCGTCGGCACCGGCCCGAAGCGCCTCATACACGTACTCGTCGTTCTCGAAGGTCGTCACCACCAGGATCTTCGGCGGATCGTCCACCGTCCGCAGCACCGCGCGCGTGGCCTCGATGCCGTCAAGGAGCGGCATCCGTACGTCCATGGCGACCACGTCCGGCCGCAACTGCCGCACCAGCGGGATCACCGCCGCCCCGTCGGCCGCCTCGCCGACCACCTCGATGTCGGGCTGCGCCTCCAGCACGGCCCGCAGACCCGCTCGGACAAGGGGCTCGTCGTCGACGAGGAGAACGGTGACCGGCATCCGGCCAGCGTAGATCAGCGCAGGGGCAGCTCGACATGGACCTGCCAGTCACCGCGGTCCGGGCCGGTGCGTGCGTTCCCGCCGAGCAGCGCCGCGCGCTCGCGTATGCCGCGCAGACCGCTGCCCCGGCCCGGGCCGGGTATGTCGGCGGTCAGCGGATTGCGGACCTCCAGACCGAGCGTGCCGTCCGTGACGGCGATGCGGACCCGGACGGGCACGGCGCCCGCGTGCCGCAGCACATTGGTCAGCGACTCCTGGAGGATGCGATAGCCCTCACGCGAGACCGGGCCCGGCAGCGTGTCCACGGCACCGGTCAGTTCGGCGTCGACCTTCGCCCCGGAGGCACGCGCCGACTCCAGCAGCCGGTCGGCGTCGGTGAGGGTCGGCCTGCTGCTCACCGGCCGCTCCGACTCGCGCAGCACGCCGAGGACACGCTCCAGGTCCTCCAGGGCGGCGCGGCCGGTCTCCTCGATGGCGTCGAGGGCGCGATCGGTGAAGGCCGGATCGCCCGCCGCACGCGCGGCACCCGCCTGCACGACGGCGACAGTCAGGGCATGGCCGATCGAGTCGTGCAACTCACGGGCGATACGGGTGCGTTCGAGCAGTTGGTCGGTGCGTTCCTCGAGGGCGGCGAGGCGTTCGGCGGGGGAGGGGCCGAGGAGGCGGAGGGCGATCGCGGTGATGAGACGGCCCGAGCCGACCACCGTCGCCGCCAGCGTGGCCAACGCCAGGGGCACCAGCAGGACGTGCCACCACTGATGGCCGTCGAGGAGAAACAGCACTCCCTCCTCGACTTCACCGCCGAACGCGCCCGACACCAAGTCCACCGAGGCGATGAGCAGTTGCACGGTGAACAACGAGGTCACACAGCCGATCAGCAGCCGCGCCTCCAGCCACACCACCAGGCGGCCCCGATCTCTCCACGAGGAGGACGGCGCGACGACGATGTCGGTGCCCGGGCTGTCGTGCCCGTGACCGGTCAGCAACAGCCTGGCCTGCAGCCCCTCGACGGTGCGCATCGCGGGCACCAGACCGACGGGGGCGAGCGCGGCAGCCGCGACCACCCAGGTCCACCAGGCTTCCTCGATGAACAGCCACATGGACGGCCACACGATGGCGACGAACAGATGCAGCAACCGTGTGTATGTCACCGCCCGGCCGAACGGGCGCAGCAAGCGGACCATTCCGTCATCGTGCCAGCCGCCACTGACAACGAGCCTCCCCCGCCCGGGGGAGACGATCTCCACGCGCGGGGGAGGCCCCGCACCCGCGCCACCGGCCAGGCTGCTGCCATGACCAGCATCGAAGTCCAAGCCCTCACCAAGGAGTTCGGCACCCGGCAAGCCGTGGACCACCTAACCGTCCGCGTCCTCCCCGGCCGCGTCACCGGCTTCCTCGGCCCCAACGGCGCAGGAAAGTCCACCACGATGCGCCTGGTACTCGGCCTCGACCGGCCGACCTCCGGGACGGCCACCGTCGGAGGCCGTGCCTACGCCACCTTCCGCGAACCCCTGCGCCACGTGGGCGCCCTGCTCGACGCGCAGGCCGCGCACGGCTCCCGTACCGGTCGTGACCATCTGCGCACCCTGGCGGCGAGCAACCGCATCCCGTCCCGCCGGGTCGACGAGATGCTGGAGGAGACGGGGCTCGCCTCGGTGGCACGCCGCCGGGTGAAGACGTACTCCCTCGGTATGCGCCAGCGCCTGGGCATCGCCGCCGCCCTGCTCGGGGACCCCGAGGTCGTCATGCTCGACGAGCCCTCGAACGGTCTCGATCCCGAAGGCATCATCTGGATCCGCCGGTTGCTGCGCAGGCTCGCGGGGGAAGGGCGTACGGTCCTGGTCTCCAGCCATCTGATGAACGAGACCGCCTCCTTCGCCGACCATCTCGTCGTCCTCGGCCGGGGCCGCCTGCTGGCCGACACCCCGATGCGGGAGTTCATCCACGCGCGCGTGCAGCCCAGCGTGCGGATCCGCACGACGGACGCCACCACGCTCAAGGACGTCCTCGCCCGGCACGGCCACGACGCCGTGGAGCACGAGGACGGGCACTGGACGGTGCCCCACGCGCGCGTGGACGACATCGGCCGCCTCACCTCGGCCTCGGGCGTACCGATCCTCGAACTGAGCACGGAGGAAGGCACGTTGGAGCAGGCCTATCTCGATCTCACCGCTTCGGAGACCGAGTTCACCGCACAGCCGCAGGAGGCCTGAGATGTCGTTCGCACCCGTACTCCACTCCGAGTGGCTGAAGATCCGTACACTCCGCTCGCTCCTCGGGGCCCTCCTGGCTCTGTTCGCGGCGACCACGCTGTTCTCCGCGATCGCCGGTGTCTCCGACACGTCCGACCCGGAGTTCGACCCGCTGTTCATGGCGCTGTCCGGTACCGCACCCGGTCAGATCGCCGCCATCGCCTTCGGGGCCATGGCGGTGTCGTCGGAGTTCCACGGGGGTGGTCTCCGGCTGTCGCTCGCGGCGGTGCCGCAGCGCGGGCGGTGGTTCGCGGGGAAGCTGGCGGTGATCGCCGTATCGACCCTGGTCGTGGGGCTGGTGACCGCGTTCACCGCCCTGCTGGCCGGGCGCGCGGGCCTGGGCGCGGCGGCGAGCGGGCTCACGGTGGGGGAGCAGGTGCGGGGCGTCGTGGGCGCCGGAATCTATCTCACGCTCATGGCGTTGCTCGCTGCCGGGCTCACGGCCCTGCTGCGCAGCGGGGTGGGCGCCCTGTCGCTGCTGATCCCGTTCGTCCTCGTCGTCTCCTATGTGATCGGCGACGCGGCCGGCGGGCTCACCGCCTACCTGCCCGACAGGGCTGGGCAGATCGTGCTGTACGAGACCCACGACGGAACGCCGGGACCGTGGACGGGCCTCGCGGTCACGGCGCTGTGGACGGCCGCGGTGTTGACGGCGGGGGCGTGGAGCCTGCGACGCCGGGACGCCTGACCCACGAGCAGCCTGACGCCACGCCAATTGTCGGTGGCAGCCGGTTTACTGGATCACATGGACACTGCGAAGTACGTCGCCAGGGTCGTCTCGTTGCGCGCCGCGGGGCCGTCCGCCTCTGCGCCCGACGAGTCGGACCTGCTTCTGGCGGGCCCGGGGTACCGCATCGTGACATTAGAGGTCAGCCAGGACGTGCGGACGGGCGACGCCTCACTGCGCGTGGACGCCGTCAGCGACTTCCACGCGCTCAAGAACTCCATAGCGCTGGAGCTGAACGAGCTGTGGGGTGAACAACCTCCTTGGGGGATGCAAGGGCTGAGGCTGCGCATCGACCGCGGCGAGGACATACCCCAGCCGTGGTTCACGGCCGCCGTACTGACCGACGTACTCGACGTGTGGCGGCTGGACGGCACGGGCGGCTGGATCGCCCTCGGCGTGGCCGACAGGGACACGACCGACGAGGTCAGCATCGTCGTCGTGGTCACGGACAGAGACCCCGTGTGACCCCTCACGCGCCCGCCGCCACCCGCAACCGCCCGAACTCCTCCGCCATCGTCGCCGCCGTCCAATGCGCGTTCAGCCCACTCGGATTCGGCAGTACCCACACCCGGGAATCGCCGATCGTCCGCTGCTGCGGCCCTACTTGGGCCTTGCGGTCGTCGAAGGCCGCCCGGTAAGCGGTGACGCCCACCACGGCCAGCCAGCGCGGCCGTACCTCAGCCACCTTCGTCGCCAGCAGTCGCCCGCCCGCGCGGTACTCCTCCGCGCTCAACTCGTCGGCCCGAGCCGTGGCCCGTGCGACGACGTTCGTGATGCCGAGGCCGTAGGACAGCAACTCGCCCTGCTCGGACGGTTTCATGAGGCGGGGCGTGAAGCCGGACAGGTGCAGCACGGGCCAGAAGCGGTTGCCGGGGCGGGCGAAGTGATGGCCCGTCGCCGCCGTCATCAGGCCGGGGTTGATGCCGCAGAACAGGACGCGGAGGCCGACCGCGATCACGTCCGGCACGAGACGGTCGCGGGCGGCCTCCAGCTCCTCGGCGGTGAAGCGCGTCAGAGAATCGCTCCCGGGGTGTAGCCCGCGGCTTCCGGGCGCTGCTTCACGATCTCTTCGACACGGCCGACGACGGCGGCGACCTGGTCGGCCGCGGCGCCGGTGAAGGACAGCTTGTCGGCCATCAGCTCGTCGAGCTGGGCGCGGCTCAGCGGGATGCGCTCGTCCGCGGCGAGCTTGTCGAGGAGTTCGTTGCGCTCGGCGCCCTGCTCGCGCATCGCCAGCGCCGACGCCACCGCGTTCTCCTTGATCGCTTCGTGCGCGACCTCACGGCCGACGCCCGCCCGCACGGCGCCCATCAGCACCTTGGTGGTGGCGAGGAAGGGCAGGTAGCGGTCCAGCTCACGGGCGACCACGGCCGGGAACGCGCCGAACTCGTCCAGCACGGTCAGGAACGTCTCCAGCAGACCGTCCAGGGCGAAGAACGCGTCCGGCAGCGCGACCCGGCGCACCACGGAGCAGGACACGTCGCCCTCGTTCCACTGGTCGCCCGCCAGCTCGCCGGTCATCGAGGCGTAGCCGCGCAGGATGACCATCAGGCCGTTGACGCGCTCGCACGACCGCGTGTTCATCTTGTGCGGCATCGCCGACGAACCGACCTGGCCCGGCTTGAAGCCCTCGGTCACCAGCTCGTGCCCGGCCATCAGCCGGACCGTCTTCGCCAGCGAGGACGGCGCCGCCGCGAGCTGCACCAGCGCGGTGACGACCTCGTAGTCCAGCGAGCGCGGGTACACCTGGCCGACCGAGGTGAAGGCCGTGGAGAAGCCCAGGTGCCCGGCGATCCGCTGCTCCAGCTCCGCCAGCTTGGCGCCGTCCCCGCCCAGCAGGTCCAGCATGTCCTGCGCCGTACCGACCGGGCCCTTGATGCCGCGCAGCGGATAGCGGCCGAGCAGTTCCTCGACCCGGCCGTACGCGACGAGCAGCTCGTCGGCGGCTGTCGCGAACCGTTTGCCCAGCGTCGTGGCCTGCGCGGCGACGTTGTGGGAGCGGCCGGCCATGACCAGCTCGCCGTACTCACCGGCCAGCTTGCCCAGCCGCGCCAGCACGGCCACCGTACGGTCGCGCATCAGCTCCAGGGAGAGCCGGATCTGCAGCTGCTCGACGTTCTCGGTGAGGTCGCGGGACGTCATGCCCTTGTGCACGTGCTCATGCCCGGCGAGGTTGTTGAACTCCTCGATCCGCGCTTTGACATCGTGTCGCGTGACCTTCTCACGTTCGGCGATGGACGCCAGGTCGACGGTGTCGAGGACGCGCTCGTAGTCGGCGATCGCCGCGTCCGGCACCTCGATCCCGAGGTCCTTCTGGGCCCGCAGCACGGCGAGCCAGAGCTGACGCTCCAGCTTCACCTTCTGCTCGGGGGACCAGAGCGTGGCGAGCTCGGCGGAGGCGTAGCGTCCGGCGAGGACGTTCGGGATGCGGGGCTTGGCGGGAGCAGAAGTCACGTAACCGGATTCTACTGGCGCTTTGTGCAGGCCAGCGCCACGGCTGCCGTTGGCGGAACCTACGAGACCTGTGTCACGCCCAGCCGCCTCCCGGGAGCTCCCGGCTTACGTTGCCGGATCCTCGTACGGCAGCAGTTCGGGCCGTTTCGGCGGCATCCCGTCGCCCGAGGACCGGCCGGTCAACCGGCGGCCGATCCACGGGAGCAGGTGCTGCCTGGCGAATCGGGCGTCCGCGACCCGGCGCGTGGCCCACCCGGGTGGCGCCGTGGCCGGCGGCGGGGTGCGCCACTCGCTGTCCTCGGGCTCGTAGCCGAGCGCCTGCCACACCGCCTCCGCGACCCGCCGGTGCCCGTCGGCCGTCAGGTGCAGCCGGTCCACGTCCCACAGGCGCGGATCGCTCAGCGAGGGGGCTCCGTACAGGTCGACGACGACGGCGCCGTGCCGTGCGGCGAGGTCGTCGACGCAGAGGAACAGCTCCTCCATGCGGGGCCGGAACCGTTCGAGGACCGGGCCCTGACGGCCGGGGCTGCGCATCAGCACCAGTTGCTTGCAGGCGGGCGCCAGCCGTTCCACGGCCTCCGTCAGGAGCCCGCGCACCTGCCCCATGTCGCACTTGGGGCGGAGCGTGTCGTTGAGCCCGCCCACCAGCGTGATCACGTCGGCTTCCATGGCGGCCGCCACGTCGACCTGCTCGTCGACGATCTGCCGGATCAGCTTGCCGCGCACCGCGAGGTTCGCGTACCGGAAACCGGGCGCGCGGCCGGCCATCCGCCCGGCGAGGAGATCGGCCCAGCCCCGGTAGGTGCCGTCCGGCAGCAGGTCCGACATGCCCTCGGTGAACGAGTCGCCGACCGCGACCAGGCTGGTGAAAGTGGGGTTCTTCTGCATGGCGACAGAGATGGTATCCCGCGTCCATACCCGTCGGTCGGTCGGCCTGTCCCGCCGGACACCGGTCAGGTCCGCTGCCCGAACAACTCCCGCAGCACGTCCTCCATAGTCACCAGCCCCGCCAGCCGCCCGCCGTCGCCCAGCACCGCGGCGAGATGCGTACGGCTGCGCCGCATCGCGGTGAGTACGTCGTCCAGGGGCGTGCCGGCCCGCACGCGCGCGATGGACCGCATCTCCCGCACCTCGAACGGCAGGTCCCGCGGCATCTTGTCCAGCGCGTCCTTCACATGGAGATACCCGACGATGCGCCGCCCCTCGTCCACGACGGGGAAGCGGGAGAACCCGGACTCGGCCGACAGCCCCTCCAACTGCTCGGGCGTGACGCCCACGCGCGCGTAGACGACACTCTCCAGCGGAAGCACGACATCGCGCACCGGCCGTCGGCCCAGCTCCAGGGCGTCGTGCAGCCGCTCCCGCGCCCGCTCGTCGATGAGGCCGGCCTCACCGGAGTCCCGGACCAGACGCGCCAGCTCGGCGTCCGAGAAGGTCGCGGTCACCTCGTCCTTGGTCTCCACGCGCAACAGCTTCAGCAGGCCGTTCGCGAAGGCGTTGATCGTGAAGATCACCGGACGCAGCGTCCGCGACAGGGCGACCAGCGGCGGCCCGAGGACCAGCGCGCTGCGCACCGGCTCGGCCAGCGCGATGTTCTTCGGCACCATCTCGCCGAGCAGCATGTGCAGATACGTCGCCAGGGCCAGCGCGATCGCGAAGGACACCACATGCCCCGCGCCCTCGGGCACACCGAGCGCGTGGAACACCGGCTCCAGCAGATGCTCGATCGCCGGCTCCGCGACGACACCCAGGACCAGTGTGCACAGCGTGATGCCGAGCTGGGCCGCGGCCATCAGCGCGGACACGTGCTCCAGACCCCACAGCACGCTCTTGGCCCGCCGGTCGCCCTGCTCGGCGTGCGGCTCGATCTGGCTGCGGCGCACCGAGATCAGTGCGAACTCGGCGCCCACGAAGAAGGCGTTGACGACCAGGGTCGCGAAACCGATCAGCAGCTGTACGGCGGTCATCGCTCGCCCTCCGAGTCGTGTGCGTCGTCCAGCGGCCCGTGCAGCAGCACGCGCGCGGCCCTGCGGCCCGACGCGTCGACCACGTCGAGTCGCCAGCCCACGACCTCGACACAGTCACCGGCGGCCGGTATGCGGCCGAGCTCGTGCGCCACGAGACCGGCCAGCGTCTCGTACGGTCCCTCGGGCGCCCTCAGTCCGACGCGCGCGAGCTGGTCCATGCGGGCGGCGCCGTCCGCCGAGAACAGGGCGCGTCCGTCGTCGTCGCTGCCCGCGACGGCCAGGTCCGGCGTCTCGTGCGGGTCGTGCTCGTCCCGCACCTCGCCGACGACCTCCTCGACGATGTCCTCCAGCGTGGCCACGCCCGCCGTGCCACCGTACTCGTCGATGACGACGGCCATCGTGCGCTTGCCGGAGAGCCGGTCAAGGAGCCGGTCGACGGTCAGCGACTCGGGCACGAGCAGCGGCTCGCGCATGAGTTCCGCGACCCGTACGCGCGTCCGGCGCTCCGCGGGCACCGCCAGCACGTCCTTGATGTGCGCGGTGCCCACGACCGAGTCGAGGTTGCCGCGGAAGACGGGGAACCGGGACAGGCCCGTGGCCCGGGTCGCGTTCGCCACGTCCTCGCAGGTCGCCTGGACGTCGAGGGCGAAGACCTGCACGCGGGGCGTCATCACGTTCTCCGCGGTCAGGTCGGCGAGGTTCAGGGTCCGGACGAACAGTTCGGCGGTGTCCGCCTCCAGGGCGCCCTCCCGGGCCGAGTGCCGGGCGAGCGCGGCCAGTTCCTGCGGTCCGCGCGCGGAGGCGAGTTCTTCGGCGGGCTCCACGCCGAAGAGGCGCACGATCCGGTTCGCCGTGTTGTTGAGGTGCGTGATGAAGGGCCGGAAGGCGGCACTGAACCAGCGCTGCGCGTTGCCGACGCGCTTGGCGACGGCCAGCGGCGACGAGATCGCCCAGTTCTTCGGCACCAGCTCGCCGACGACCATCAGCACCACGGTCGACAGGGCCGTACCCAGCACCAGGGCGATCGAGGACGCGGTGGAGCGCGAGACGCCCATCGACTCCAGCGGGCCCGCGATCAGCGCGGCGATCGACGGCTCGGCGAGCATGCCGACGACCAGATTGGTGACGGTGATGCCGAGCTGCGCCCCGGAGAGCTGGAAGGTCAGGTTCCGTACGGCCTTCAACGCCCCCGCGGCGCCGCGCTCGCCGCGCTCCGCGGCCCGTTCGAGTTCGCCGCGTTCGACCGTGGTGAGCGAGAACTCCGCCGCGACGAAGGCGCCGCAGGCCAGCGACAGCAGGATCGCCACCAGGAGGAGGAGCACTTCGGTCATCGGTTCACCCCCGTCCCATGATCGGGCAGAGCGGGGAGGATCGCGCGATGTCGTCTACTGGGAGGCTCGCCCATGGGCGGACGCTCACACCTTTCCGTGGAAACCGAAGGAGAACCGAAGTGGTCCGAAGTGGTCCTCCAAGAGTAAAGGACGAGCAAAGATGCCCTGGCGGCCCTACTCCCCGAAGGGCTTGATCCAGCGCCGCCACTGCTCCTGGGGCGCGTACCCCGCCGCGCGCCAGGCATGGTGGGCGGTTTCGTTGTGCTCCAGCACCATCGCGTCCCCACGGCGCCCGCCGAGCCGTACGAACCGCTCCTCCGCGGCGGCCAGCAGCGCCGCACCGATCCCCTGACGGCGGCGGTCCGGATGCACCGCCAGCCGGTACAGATGGCAGCGCCAGCCGTCGAATCCCGCGATCACCGTGCCCACCAGCTCGCCGTCCTGCTCGGCGATGATCAGAGCCTCCGGGTCCCGGTCGACCAGCCGCTCCACGCCGTTCCGGTCGTCGCTGATGCTCGTGCCTTCGGCTGCCGTCTTCCAGAAGGCCAGCACGGTGTCGAGGTCGTCGGGGCCGGCGGCCCGTATCCGCAGATCAGTCATGGCGTGATCACATCACAGCCGAATCCTGCGGCATGTGACATTCCACTGTTCGGACGGGCGGCTACGCGCCCCGCAACGCCCCGATCACCGGCGCGAACGCCTCCATGTACGGCTCCAGGACGGTGAGATACGAGAACCCGTACCGCTCCCGCTGCGCCCGCACCTGCGCGGTGATCTGCTCCAGGGTGCCGACGAGAAGGAGGGGCAGGTCGAGTGCCTGCTCCAGTGTCAGGTCCGGCACCCGGTCGATGAGCGGCCGCACGACCTCCGCGCGGTCCTCCGTCACGGTCACCATCTGGATCAGCAGATTCAGCTCGGCCGGCTCCTTGCGGCCCGCGGCCAGCCGCCGGTACAGGGCGACGCGCCCGTCGAGGTCCTCGGGAGAGATCGGCAGCAGTTGCCCCGTCGTGCTCCCCGGCACCGCACGCGCCGCGGTGAAGGCCGCGATGTCCGCGTGCTCGGCGGTCATGCGCATCATGCGGTCGCCGTTGCCGCCGATCATCAACGGCACCCGCGCGTCCGCGTCGAGCAGCCGGTCCAACTCCTCGACCGTGTGCTGAAGATGGTCCACGCGCGCGGGGGGCGTTCCGTACGGCAGCCCGGCCGCCTCGTGCTCCGCCTGTACGTAGCCGGTGCCGAGCCCGAGTTCGAGGCGTCCGCCGGTCAGCGCGTTCGTCGTCGCCACCTCGCGGGCGAGCAGCGTCGGGTTCCAGAAGCCGGCGTTCAGCACGAACGTTCCGAGCCGTGGACGCTCGGTGGCTTCGGCGGCGGCCACCAGCGCCGGGAAGGGCGCGACCATCCCGAGGTGGTCCGGGACGAGGATCACGTCGTAGCCGAGCTCCTCGGCCCGGCGGCACTTGGCCCGCCACTCCGCGGCGGGGGCAGGAGCGATCAGACTGACACCGAAGCGGAACGCCCGCGGCATGAACTCTCCTCGGCTTGAAGCGACTTGAGTACGTACTGCGATTCCATCACTCGTGCGCGATGGCCGCCAGCACATTCATGCGGGATGCACGCAACGCGGGCAGCAGGGCCGCGACCACGCCCACGACCGCCGATCCGATCACCACCGCGATGATCGTGGTCCACGGGATCGCGAACGCCTGCATGCCCTGCAGCGCCAGCACCTGCTGGATGCACACGCCCCACACCAGTCCCAGCGCGAGCCCCAGGACGGCGCCGAACACCGCGATCACGACCGACTCCAGCCGGATCATGCGGCGCAGCTGGCGCCGGGCGAGTCCGATGGCCCGCAGCAGGCCGATCTCCCGGGTCCGCTCGACGACCGACAGCGCAAGGGTGTTGACCACGCCGAGCACCGCGATGATGATCGCGAGCCCGAGCAGCGCGTACACGAGGTAGAGCAGGACCGCGATCTGGTCGCGGACCAGCTCCTTGTAGTCGGCGATGTCGCGGACGTCCACCTGCGGATACGGGTCGAGGGTGCCCTCCAGGTTCGCGCGCAGGTCGTCGGCGCTCGTGCCGGGGGAGGCGTTCACGTAGACAGCCGAGTCCTGCCCGCCGGGCGCGTAGCTCTCGAGCGTGCTCATGCCGAAGTACAGCCCGCCCTGTGCCCCGAACCCTTCGGCGGCGTCCTGGTCGGTCAGCGCCCCTACCGTCAGCTCGGCGGTACGTCCGCCCTGGAACTCGACCGGGACGGTGCTGCCGACGCGCACGCCGTGGTCCCGCGCGAAGTCCAGGTCCATGGCGAGACGCCCGTTGGCCAGCGCGGCGGTCGAGTCCCCCTGCGCGTACGTGATGTTGGCGACGTCGTCGAGCTTCGGGTCGTAGGCCGCGGCGGTCGTCTCGACGCGGTCGCCGTCCGGGAGGGTGGCCGCGACCGTCGTGAGCCGTGTGCGCACGACCAGGCCCACTCCCTCCGTGTCGCGCACCGCGTCGGTGACCTCCTCGGGGAAGGGCACGAAATTGGCGTTCTGTACGACGAAGTCGGCGCCCAGCGTCTTGTCGATCTGCTCGTCGAACGACTTGGTCATCGAGGCGCTCGCCACCGACATCCCGCCGACCAGCGCCAGCCCGACCATCAGGGCCGCCGCGGTCGCGCCGGTACGGCGGGGGTTGCGCAGGGCGTTGCGCTGGCTCATCCGGCCGACCGAACCGAACAGCGCCGGGAAGGCACCGCCGAGGACCCGGATCACCGGGCGTACCAGCAGCGGGCCCGCGATGACCGTCGCGATGAGCGTCAGGACTATGCCGAGGCCGAGCAGGGAGGCCGCCGACGACGTCTCCGTCGCCGTGGCACAGCCCACCAGCGCCGCCGCGCCCAGCGCCCCGACGACCGCGCCCACCACCGCGCGCACCCGCAGCGGCTTTCCCACGTCGGCGATCTCGGCGTCCGCGAGTGCCGCCATCGGCGACACACCCGCCGCGCGCCTGGCCGGGAGATACGCCGCCACGAAGGTGACGCCGAGGCCGACGACGTACGCCGAGACGGGTGTCGCCACGCCGATCACCATGTCGGCGGACCTGATGTTCATGCCGAGCAGGCCCATCAGCTCGATGAGCCCGACCGCGAGCCCGATGCCGGTGGCCAGGCCGAGTGTGGAGCCGACGAGGCCGAGCAGCAGCGCCTCGGTGAGGACCGAGCGGCGCACCTGACGGCGGTCCGCGCCGAGCGCCCTCAGCAGCCCCAGTTCCCGGGTGCGCTGGGCGATCAGCATCGAGAAGGTGTTGACGATGAGGAACACACCGACCAGGACGGCGATCCCGGCGAAACCGAGCATCACGTACTTGATGACGTCGAGGAATCCGCCCAGCTGCTCCACGTCCGACTCGGCCTGCTCGTCGGCGGTCCGGAAGTCGAGGGTTTCCGTGCCCAGCGCGGCGGCCACGCGCTGCTTGAGCTGCGGGTCGCTGACGCCGTCCGCCGCGTCCACGGAGATGCTGGTGCCGGCGTCCGGGTCGCCCAGCAGCTTGGTCTGCGCGGTCTCGGTGTCGAAGAAGACCAGCGCGGCACCGGGGTTGGTGGTGGTGAACGTGGCGATGCCGACGACCTCGGCCTTGAACGAGCCGGGCGCGGCGATCACGGTGAGCGTGTCCCCGATCGCCACGTCCTTGGTGTCGGCGGTGTCCGCGTCGAGCAGGACCTGGTTCGGCCCCTCGGGGGCGTGACCGGAGGTCAGCTCGACGGGGCTACGGTCGGTCGGGTTCCAGATGGTGCCGATCGTCGGGGCGCCGGTGGTGGGGCCCACCGACTCGTTGTCCTCGTCGGCGACGGTGATGCCCTCCACGTCCACGTCCAGACGGGCCGACTCGGCCCCCTCGACCCGGGCCGCGCGGTCCACGAGCGAGGCGGGCAGGGTGGGGGTGAAGCCGGAGGGCAGTGCTTCGTCGAGGTTCTCCTTCGGGCTGACGGTGACGTCGGCCGCGGTCGAGGCGAAGAGCCGGTCGAAGGTACGGCTCACCGTGTCCGAGAAGATCAGGCTGCCCGCGACGAACGCCACGGACAGGATCACGGCCAGCGCGGACAGCAGCAGCCGTCCCTTGTGGGCGAGAAAGCTCCGGAGCGTCGCCTTGAGCACGGGGTCAGTCCTCCTGGGAGGGCGCGGCGTCGTCGTACTGACCGCGGATCACGTCGAACCGCTTCATCCGTTCCAGGACCGCTTCCGCCGTCGGCCGCTCCATCTCGTCGACGATCCGTCCGTCACCGAGGAACAGCACCAGGTCGGAGTGGGCGGCGGCGCCCGGGTCGTGGGTGACCATGACGACCGTCTGCCCGAGGCTGTCGACCGCGTCGCGCAGAAAGCCCAGCACCTCAAGGCCGGACCGTGAGTCGAGGTTGCCGGTCGGCTCGTCGGCGAAGATCAGCTCGGGGCGGGAGGCGAGCGCGCGGGCGCAGGCGACGCGCTGCTGCTGGCCGCCGGACAGCTGCGACGGCCGGTGCGTCAACCGGTCCCGCAGCCCGAGCGTGTCGATGACCTGGTCCAGCCACTTCTCGTCGGGCTTCCTGCCCGCGATGTCCATGGGCAGCGTGATGTTCTCGGCCGCGTTCAGCGTCGGGATCAGGTTGAACGACTGGAACATGAATCCGATCCGGTCCCGCCGCAGCCGGGTCAGCTCCCGCTCCCTGAGTCCCGTGATCTCGGTGTCGCCGAGCCACACCTGGCCCGCCGAGACGGTGTCCAGCCCCGCCAGACAGTGCATCAGCGTGGACTTCCCGGAGCCCGACGGCCCCATCACCGCCGTGAACCGGCCGCGCGTGATGTCCACGTCCACCGAGTCGAGGGCGAGGACCGTCGTCTCACCTGAGCCGTACGCCTTGGTCAGACCGCGGGCGCGGGCCGCGATCCCGTCGGCCGAGGCCTGCTCCACAGCAGAAGCGGACAAGGCTGCCTCCTCGATTCGGGACATCGCGACTTCCTTGTCAGGGCCGAGCGTAATGTGATCCGGCACACACTCGTATCCCCCTTGGGTCCTGTTGGGCCCCGGTCGGGCTCATCCCATGGGATGAGCCCCTTGGGGTGAGTCCTTGCCGTCGCTAGCATTTCGGCGCTAGCTTTGAGGCATGGCGAAGACCCAGCTGAACGTACGCGTGGACGAAGGCACCGCCCGCGCGGCTCGCGAACGTGCCCTGGCCCGCGGCATGAGCGTCAACCGCTACATCGAAGAGCTGGTCAGACAGGACACCGGGGAGGTGGGCCACACGTTCGTGGAGGCCGCCGCCGACTTCATGAAGCAGTACGAGTCCGTGTTCGCCGAAGAGTTCGGCCCGGACCGTGAAGGCACACGTGAGAGCCGTCCCGCAGGCACACGCGAAGGTCGCCGCTGATCCGTTGAGCCATCTCAGAATCGACCTCGCCTGGCTGCTCATGCTCGCCGAACAGAACACTCCCGGAGACCCCCAGGTCACCGACTGGGGCGCGCTCGTCGCCGCCGTCGCACGCCATGAGGCCGAGATATTCGATGTCCCTGTCTACGACACCCCTCAAGCTCGAGCCGCCTCGCTGCTGCAACTGCTGATCCACGTGCCCGCGCTGGAGCGCTCCAACGCCCTGTTCGCCTCCGCCGTCGCGTATGCCTACCTCGTCGCCAGCGGCCTGAAGGTCGTCACCTCCCCGGAGCAGGTCCGCGACCTGGCCCGGCTGGTCAAGAGCGGTGAGGCCACGGTGCACGACATCGCGCAGGAACTGCGGCAGTGGAGCCTATGAGGTGACCGTAGGCCGCCACGCCGTGCCCAGGACGCAGTACGAAGTCGGCAGCGTCGGCCCGTTCTCCGGCATCAGCACCCGCCGGTACGGGCCGAGTTCGAATCCGGCGGCCCGCAGTCCGGCGATCGGGTCCCGGGCCACATGGCAGCCGCCGTTCAGCCGCGGCCACACCGTGCCGTCCAGTGCGCGCTGGGTGAAGCGCATCATCCGGCCACCGCCCCTGCCGTGCTCGAAGAACCGCACGGCACCGCCGGGCCGCAGCACCCGCCGTACCTCGCCGAGCGCCCGCGAGACGTCCCGCACACTGCACAGCACCAGCGACAGCACCACCGCGTCGAAGGCCTCGCTCTTGACCGGCAGCGCCTCCGCCGCCCCCGGCACCACATCCACCGGCACTTCGGCGCGCAGCGCGGACTCCACCGCCAACTGCCGCAGCAGACGCTCCGGTTCGATGGCGACGACCTCCGAGACCGCGCTCGGATAGTGCGCGAAGTTCAGGCCGTTGCCCGCGCCGATCTCGATCACCCGCCCGGAGAGCCCGGTCAGCATGCGGTCGCGGACGGCGCCCATCCCCATGCGTGACTCGGCGGCGACGCTGACACGGGCGTAGTACCGGGCGAACAGCGGATGGTGCACGGGATCCCGTGACACCTTGCCGGAGCCGGTGGCGGGCCGTAGCGGCATGGCGACCTCCTGGGCGGATGGAGTGCCCTACCGCGATTGTCCCCCGTACACGCCCCGCGCACCCCCCCCACCGTTCGCGGGTCGCGGTCAGCAGACGCGGGTCACGGTGCCTCGCGCACTCGGAATGCCTCCGCGTCCCACACGCCCTCCAGCCGTGGTGCCAGCCAAGTCGGCGCCGCCGCACGGAAGCCGGCGGGCTCGAGGGACCCGGCACCGGCGGGCAGCGCGCCCAGCAGCGGGGCGTCGGCGACGATCGGCAGGTCCGCGAGATTGCAACGGGATGCCAGGTCGGGTGCCTTGGGCCAGCTGCCGATCACGATTCCCGCCAAGTCGAGCTGACCGGACCGGATT
Source organism: Streptomyces sp. NBC_00457 (assembly GCF_036014015.1). Lineage (NCBI taxonomy): Bacteria > Bacillati > Actinomycetota > Actinomycetes > Kitasatosporales > Streptomycetaceae > Streptomyces > Streptomyces sp. NBC_00457. The sequence continues at coordinate 9,088,604 of NZ_CP107905.1, forward strand.
TCGCGCGCCGTCAGTTCCGTCGTGTTCAACGTGCCCAGCCCCGCCGCCGCCACGACCAGTACCGGCGCCGCCAGCAGCCGCGCCGCGTCCGCCAGCGTGCCGCCCGCCGGGTCGAACCGTACGAGAAGCCCGCCCGCTCCCTCCACCAGCACCAGATCGTGCTCGGCGGCCAGCTTGGCGGCGGCCTCGGCGATGTCGTGCGGATGGACCGGCGCACATCCTGCGCGTCGAGCGGCCGTCGCCGGTGCCAACGGGTCGGGATACCGGGCGAGTTCGACCGCCGTCACGGCACCCGCGAGCCGCGCGACCTCGTCGGCGTCCCCGCGCTCGTCCGGTCGTACGCCCGTCTGCGCGGCCTTCAGGACGGCCACCGACCTCCCGGCCGCGAGCGCGACGGCGGCGACGGCGGCCGTCGTGACGGTCTTGCCCACCTCCGTGCCCGTGCCCGTGATCACCAGGACCGGCATGTCATCCCTCCCGCGCCGCCGCGCACACCGCGCGCGCGATCCGTGCCACGTCCGTGTCGTCCGTGACATACGGCGGCATCGTGTAGACGAGGTCGCGGAACGGCCGCAGCCACACGCCCTCGCGCACGGCCGCCGCCGTGGCCGCCCGCATGGCCGCCTCGTCGAGGGGGCGGCCGAGCTGGACGACCCCGATGGCGCCGAGGACGCGGACATCACGGACACCCGGGAGCGCCGCGGCCTCGGCCAGCCCCTCCCGCAGCCCCGCCTCGATCCGCTTGACCTCCGCGAGCCAGTCCTGGCCGAGCAGCAGCTCGATCGAGGCGCAGGCCACCGACGCGGCCAGCGGATTGCCCATGAACGTCGGGCCGTGCGCCAGCACCGGCACCTCGCCGCGCGAGATGCCCTCGGCCACCCGGGATGTGCACAGGGTGGCGGCCATCGTCATATAGCCGCCGGTCAGCGCCTTGCCGACGCACATCACATCGGGTGTCACCGCCGCGTGCTCCGCCGCGAACAGCGCGCCCGTCCGCCCGAACCCGGTCGCGATCTCGTCGAACACCAGCAGCACGCCGTACGCGTCGCACGCCTCACGCAGCACCCGCAGATATGCGGGGGAGTGGAACCGCATCCCGCCCGCGCCCTGCACGACCGGCTCGACGATCACCGCGGCCAGGTCGTCGGCGTGCAGCTCGATGAGCGCGCGCAGGTGGTCGGCGTACGCCTCGTCGTACTCCGTCGGCGGCGCGTCGGCGAACACCTGGCGCGGGAGCACGCCGGTCCACAGGTCGTGCATCCCGCCCTCGGGGTCGCACACCGACATCGGCTGCCAGGTGTCGCCGTGATAGCCGCCGCGCCAGGTCAGCAGGCGCTGCTTCGCCGGGCGGCCCATCGAGCGCCAGTACTGGAGGCACATCTTGACCGCGACCTCGACGGACACCGAACCGGAGTCGGCGAGGAAGACATGCTCCAGGCCGTCGGGCGACATGTCGACAAGGTGCTTCGCGAGCCGTACGGCGGGCTCGTGCGTGAGCCCGCCGAACATCACATGGCTCATCCGGCCGAGCTGCTCGCGCGCCGCCTCGTCGAGCACGGGGTGGCGGTAGCCGTGGATCGCCGACCACCAGGACGACATGCCGTCGATCAACTCGCCCCCGTCGTCCGCGAGTCTCAGCCGGACCCCGCTCGCCGACTCCACGACGAGCGGCTCCACCACGCCCGGCATGGGCCCGTAGGGATGCCAGACGTGCCGCCGGTCGAGGTCCAGCAGCTCGGCGACGGTCAGGTCAGGCATTGGGCGCGAGGTCCGTTCCGGCCCCCCGACGGCGGACGGCGACGAGGTCCGTACGGGCCTCGTTGACCTGAGGTCCGTCGGTTGCCGAAGCACACCCTCCGCCGCCCTCGTGGCACCCGCCGGCCGCCCGGTGCTCCGGCAGCGTCACCTGGTCCGAGCCCTCCACCTCGAACCCGGCGTCCGCGATCATCTCCAGGTCCGCCTTGCCCGCCTGGCCCTCGGTGGTCAGGTAGTCGCCGAGGAAGATGGAGTTGGCCAGGTGCAGGGCGAGGGGCTGCATCGTGCGCAGATGGACCTCACGGCCGCCCGCGATCCGCACCTCGACGTCCGGGCAGACGAACCGCACCATCGCGAGAATGCGCAGACAGCGCTGCGGGGTGAGGTGCCACTCCTTGGCGAGCGGGGTGCCCTCGACCGGGATCAGGAAGTTGACCGGAACCGAGTCCGGGTCCAGCTCACGCAGCGAGTGGACGACGTCGACCAGGTCCTCGTCCGACTCGCCCATGCCCGCGATCAGGCCCGAGCAGGCGGACAGCCCGGCCGCGTGCGCCTTCTGCACGGTGTCGACGCGGTCGGCGTAGGTGTGGGTGGTGGTGATGTCGCCGTACGTCGCCTCGGAGGTGTTGAGGTTGTGGTTGTAGGCGTCGGCGCCGGCCTCGCGCAGCCGCTCGGCCTGTCCGTCGGAGAGCAGACCGAGACAGGCGCACACCTCGACGCCCTCGTTCTGCTCCTTGATCGCCTTGATGGTGCCCGCGACCCGGTCCACGTCACGGTCGGTGGGACCGCGTCCGGACGCCACCAGACAGACCCGCTTGGCACCTCCGGCCAGCCCGGCAGCCGCCGCCTGGGAGGCCTGGTCGGGCTTGAGCCAGGTGTACTTCAGGATTCCGGTCGTCGAGCCCAGCCGCTGGGAGCAGTAGGAGCAGTCCTCCGGGCACAAGCCGGACTTGAGGTTGACGAGGTAGTTGAGTTTCACCCGTCGGCCGAACCAGTGCCGGCGCACCTTGCCGGCCGCGGCCACCACATCGAGCAGGTCGTCGTCGGAGGTGGCGAGGACGGCCAGTGCTTCCTCGCGGGTCGGCAGCTCGCGCCGAAGCCCCTTGTCCACCAGCGTGTTCAGCAGGTCCATGAGGTCCGATCCTGTCCTACGGAACCGCCCCGGGCCAAGGAGAGATCGGACAACAGAGGCGGTTCGACGTGTGGGTATTGCCACATCATGGGCGGCTGGCCCGACGACTAGTGTCTGTGCACTGCCTACAAAAGCCCCGGAGGAGTCATGGCGTTCGGCTGGATCGACGAACAGGCGGAGCTGCGCCGCCGCGCCGGACTGGTACGGACCCTGCGCCCCCGCCCCGCCGACTCGCCGCTGCTCGACCTCGCGAGCAACGACTACCTGGGCCTGGCCCGCCACCCCGAGGTCGTCGAGGGCGCCGCCTCCGCGGCCCGCACCTGGGGCGGCGGCGCCACCGGCTCCCGCCTGGTCACCGGCACGACCGCGCTCCACGCCGAACTGGAACGCGAGCTGGCGGACTTCTGCGGCTTCGAGGCGGCCCTGGTGTTCTCCTCCGGCTACGCGGCCAACCTCGCCGCGGTCACCGCGCTGGCCCCGCACGGCTCACTCATCGTCTCCGACGCCGGCAACCACGCCTCGCTGATCGACGGCTGCCGGCTGGCCCGCGGCACCACCCAGGTCGTCGCACACGCCGACCCGGACGGCGTACGCAAGGCACTGCGGACCCATGACGGGCCCGCCGTCGCCGTGTCCGACACGGTCTTCTCGGTCGACGGCGACGCCGCCCCGCTGACCGGGCTCGCGACGGCATGCCGGGAGCACGGCGCCGGTCTGGTCGTCGACGACGCCCACGGTCTCGGCGTCCTCGGCGACGGCGGGCGCGGCGCCCCGCACGCGGCGGGACTCGCGGGCGCGGACGATGTCGTGGTGACGGTCACGCTGTCCAAGTCGCTCGGCAGCCAGGGCGGCGCCGTACTCGGACCCGCCCGGGTCATCGCGCATCTGGTCAACGCGGCCCGCACGTTCATCTTCGACACGGGCCTGGCCCCCGCCGCGACGGGGGCGGCCCTGGCGGCGCTCAGGCTGCTGCGCCGTGAGCCGGAGCGGGCGGCGCGGGCGCGTGCGGTGGCACGCGAACTCCACGCACGCCTGACCGCCGCGGGTCTGGAAGCGGTACGTCCGGACGCCGCGGTCGTCTCCGTGCGCGCGCCGTCCCCGGAGGGCGCCGTGCGGTGGGCGGCCGACTGCCGTACGGCAGGTCTCGCCGTGGGCTGCTTCCGTCCTCCTTCCGTGCCCGACGGCATCTCACGGCTGAGGCTCACCGCCCGAGCTGACCTCTCCGAGGACCAGATCGAGCGCGCGGTGGGAGTGATCGGCGAGACGCGACCATGAGTCGGCGTGCATGGCCGTGCGTCGCGTGAACTGATTCAGAGGGGGCGCGAGGTGCGTGTGATCACCGGAGCGCGGCCGTGAATCCCGCCCAGCTCTCGGGAGAGAAGAGCAGCGCGGGTCCGGCCGGGTCCTTGGAGTCGCGTACGGCCAGCAGCCCGGCCCCGGGGCCGGAGAGCGGCCGGGCCGTCTCGACGCAGTTGTTCGCTCCGGTGCTGTAGCTGCTGCGCAGCCATTGCACACCGTGCAGTTGAGTACTGGACGTCACGTTCCGAGGCAGTGCAGACATGGTGCCTCCTTACACGCCGGCGCCTATCCCGGCGATGTAGTCCAACGAGTCCTCGGGCGAAAGGGCGTGGAACTGAAGGGTGTTGAAGGCCTCGGTGTAGGCCTGGAGGTCTTCTTTCCGCTCGAGGTAGAGGCTACTCGTCAAGTGGTCGAGAACAACCACGTCCAGATCAGAAGTGCTCGAAAATGAGAAAATAACGAAAGGCCCGGTGATGCCGATGTGGGCACCGGCCGCGAACGGCAGGACCTGAAGCCGCACTTGGGGGTAGCGCGCCGCCTCGATCAGCCGCTCCAACTGCCGTGCCATGACGTCCGGCCCGCCGATCTCCCGGTGCAGCACCGCCTCGTCGAGCACCGCGCTCAGCGCCAGAGGCGGCCGCGAGCGCAGCACGTCCTGCCTGGCCAGGCGCACTTCCACCAGCGTGTCCAGCCGGTCGTCGGCGTCCTCGTCCAGCCCGCCGACCGCGGCCCGGGTCACCGCCCGCGCGTACTCCGGCGTCTGCAGCAGCCCCGGGACGACGGAGGTCTCCAGCGTGCGCATCGCGCTGGCCTGGGATTCCAGGCTGATGAAATCCCGGTACGTCGGCGGCAGCACGCCCCGGTACGCATGCCACCAGTGGTGCCGCCCGGCACTGTCGTCCTGTCCCGCCAACACCAGCAGCAACTCCCGTAGTTGGGGATCCGCCACTCCGTAGGCGTCGAGGAGTAACCGCACATCGGCCGGTTTCACCCCGCTCGCGCCGGTCTCGATGCGGCTCACCTTCGACTGGTGCCAGCCCACGAGCCGGGCCGCCTCGCCGCTCGTGAGCCCGGCGCCGGTGCGCAGCGTGCGCAATTCGGCGCCCAGTTTTCGGCGGCGTACCGCGGGACCGTGCTGCATGGGCTCCTCCTTACTCCTTCCGGGCCGCCCAAATACGGTCTGCCGTCGCAGAGTTCACCGCTTCGAGCGACAGATATATGCATATCTTGGTGGATCGCACCCGTGACCGGCCCGGTAGTGGCAGTCTGGCGACGAAGCACCAGTCCGGGACCGTACTCGAACCCTCCGCTCCATGTCGGACTGCGGTCCCGTGGGAAAGGGACGACGTCGCCATGGCAGACCATCTGGAAGCATCCGTCACTCTGCCGAGCGATCCCGCCTCGGTCTCCGCCGCCCGCACCTACGTGGTCGGCACCCTGGGGGAATGGGGACTGCCGGCCGACACGGAACTGGCCGACACCATCCGCCTCATCGTCTCGGAACTCGCCACCAACGCCGTACAGCACACGTTCGGGCAGTCACCCACCTTCACGGTGGACCTCGAACTCGACCGTGACGAACAACTGCGCATCGGAGTCACCGACAGCCATCCGCGTTTTCCCAAACGACTGCCCGCGGCCGTCCAGCAGGACAACGGCCGCGGGCTCGTGATCATCCGTTGGCTGACCGCCGAGTTCGGCGGCAAGCTGAGAATCCGGCCCACCCGGGAGGGCGGCAAGACGGTCTCCATCGAACTGCCGTGGACGGTACCGGCGCGGCCCGTGACGACGACAGCGGTGCAGCAGGACCCTTAGAGATCAGGCCTGGTGCGGGATGACGCGGTGGCGGCGCGTCAGGGCGCCGCCACCGCGTCGCTCAGGTCACTTCACCCGGCCGTACCAGACGCTCCTGGTCCAGATCTTCTGCAGCCTCACGACGTCCCCGGTCTTCGGGGAGTGCCAGATCTTTCCCTTCCCGGCGTAGATGCCGACGTGGTACACGTTCGAGCCCGAGTGGAAGAACACCAGGTCTCCGGCCTTGCGGCTCTTGGCCGAGATGTGGCGCGTCTTGTTGTACTGCTGAGCGGCCGTCCGCGGCAGGCTCTTGCCCGCCTTCTTGTACGAGTACAGCGTCAGCCCCGAGCAGTCGAACCGGCGCGGCCCCGTGGCGCCGTACTTGTACGGTGCGCCCTTCTTGGAAGCCGCGACCTGGAGCGCCTTCGTCGCCGGAGTCGCTGCCGCGGCATCCGAGGAGAGACCTGGCACCACGACGGAGCCGCCCACGGCGGCCAGAGTGAGGGCCGAGGCCGTACCGGCTCGGGCCATCAGCGACGGGACACGATTCAGCGCAGTCATGCGCAACCCTTCGTCAGCCGCCTGTGAAGGATGACCTGTCGGATTCGGGCTGGCGAAGTTGCCCGGCCGCTGACGCGGCTTCACCCCAAGGGCTGCTCGACCCGGTCATGGCGTGACCGTTCCGGCGACCCGTCGTGCTTGGGTCCTCCACTCCTGCCGATCCACTTCTGTCGACCGGTCATCCGGGCGGCGGCAGGATTAGGCGTCCGCCCGGACCGCCCCGCCGCTGCGGCGGGGGCTTGTCGTCAGACACGGATCTTCACTCACGCGTGAGTGAAATACCCAATGGAATCGGCGATTTGTGGGGTTACTCACCACTCACCCGTTCGGGTGGACACCCCTGTGTTCGGGTGGATGTCGAGGGCCCCACGCACCCCCGGACCAGCGCGAAAACCGCTCACCCGCCCCGGAGGCCAGTGGGCTGCGCAACCCCGGCGGTCCCAAAAAACGACAAGCATCTACTCCGAACAGGGGTACGTCATTTGGTCCGTTTGAGTCCCGGTCCGGGCGACTGTGCGTCAACTGTCGGAGCGCGGCGGCACGATGACGCGCGCCGTCCGGCGCTCGCCGTCCAGCACACGCAGCGCCCGCGTGAGCGTCGGTGCGTGCAGCTCGGTCTCGCCCCGCTGGTGCATCAGCGCCAGCGCGTCGCGCAGCTCGGTCGCCTTGGCCACCAACGCCTGGGCGGCGCGCAGTCCGCGGTAGGTGTCCCCGTGGTGCGCCGGGTTGATCCGGCCCAGCAGGTCGACCACATCGAGATAACGGTCGATCAACTCGCCCTCGGCGCGCGTGAGGGCGGGCAGCGGCGGGAGTTCGGGTGGGAGCACGGGCGCGTCACTTCCCGGTGGGCGGAGCCATGGTGGCCTTGCGGCTGGGGATGATCCGGTCCACCAGCCCGTACTCCAGGGCCTGCTGCGCCGTGAGGATCTTGTCCCGCTCGATGTCCGCGCTCACCTGCTCACGCGTGCGCCCGGTGTGCCGTACGAGCATCTCCTCCAGGCGGCCCCTGATCCGCGTCAACTCCTCGGCGTGGATGGCCAGGTCGCTGGCCTGTCCCTCGATCGGCTCGGGCAGCCCCGGCTGATGGATCACCAAGCGCGCGCCCGGCAGCGCGAACCGCTTGCCCGGTGTGCCCGCGGCCAGCAGCACGGCGGCGGACGCGCCCGCCTGGCCCAGGCAGATCGTCTCCACGTCGCAGGTGACGTACTGCAGCGTGTCGTAGATCGCCGACATCGCGCTGAAGGAGCCGCCGGGGGAGTTGATGTAGAGCGAGATGTCCCGGTCGGGGTCCTGGTACTCGAGGTGCATGAACTGCGCCATCACGTCGTTCGCCGAAGTGTCGTCGATCTGGGTACCGAGAAAGACGATCCGCTCCTCCAGCAGCTTCGAGTACGGGTCCATCGTCTTCTGCCCGAAGCTGGTGCGCTCCGTGAACTCGGGCAGGACATAGCGGGCGGACGGTCGGGTCATGACGAACCCCTCCTCGGCAGTGCTGTCTCTGTAAAAAACGTACAGGATGTACGTAGTGAGCGGGAGGGGGTCCCCGTAAGCTGGTGGCATGGCCTACGAGATTCCGGTGACGCAAGCCAGGGCTGAGCTCGCCGACCTGATCAACAAGGTGGTGTACGGCGGGGAGCGCGTCGTCGTGACACGGCACGGCAAGCCCCTCGTCGCCCTTGTCTCCGCCGCCGACCTCGAACGGCTCGAGCGGCTGGAGCCCGCTGATGAGCAGGTGATCAGCTCGGTTTCCGCTGTCCGTGAACTCGCCTCGCCTCCCCGGGAACGGCAGCGGTTCGGCATTGCTGCGGAGCATCGGGGAGGCGATCAGGGGTAGCGCTCGCCGGTGCGGGTCGGTGGGGGCTTGTCGCGCAGTTCCCCGCGCCCCTGACGGGGCGCTTTCAGTTGACCGGCGATAGCTCGCGTGCCCCCTCCTTCGGTGCGTTCCCCTTCGTCCGCCTCTTGAGTGCGTTCCCGAGCAGTACCGCGCCCAGGCCCAGTGCCGCCCACGAGGTCAGCGTCAACGCGGGGCCGGTTGCCGCCGCGCCGTCGAAGAAGGACACCGAGCGCAGCAGGGTCGTCCCCGCGCCGGGCGGCAGCCACTGGCCGATCGTCCCGGCGGGATCCGGCAGCATCTGCGGGGCCGAGGCCGCCGCGGACCACGGGTTGCCGAAGAGCATCACCACACCGGCGGCGAGCCCCGTGCCGGCGGGACCGATGAGCGCGCTGAGTCCGGCGACGGCGGCGCTCACGGCCAGGGTGGCCAGGCCGAGCGAGCCGGCCTCCGCCCACCAGTCACCGGTGAGGACGTTCAGCCAGCTGTCCGCGATCGCGGTCGCCGCGACGCCGACCAGGGCGGCGGCGCCGATCAGTGCGGCCACGGCGCGCAGCCCGCGCAGCCCGAGGAAGGTCACCGCCGCGCCGGCCGCCATGCCGGCCAGCGCGAGCGGCAGCACGCTCGCGTTGAGGGCCGCGCCGCGTGGATCGTTCTCGGGGGCGGGGACGACGTCGACCGTCCTGACCGGGTTCATGTCGGCGGACGCCTGCTGCAGGAGTTGCGCGACGACCGGGCTCGCGGCCGTGGAGGTCAGCAGGGCAGGGCCGTCGGGGGTGACGACGATCGCGCCGTATACGGTCCGGTCCTCGATGGCGTCCCGGGCGGAGGCCTCGTCGGCGTAGCGACGGACGTCGAACGCGCCCTTCTTCTGTGCCAGTCGCTCCTCCACCTGCGTCGTCGCGGCGGCGGGCCCGGCCACGCCGAGCGGCAGGTCGTGCGGCGCGGTGCGGGCGGCGGGCCAGGCGAAGGCCCACAGCGCCAGGGCCGCGACGACCGGGACGAGCACGAGGATCGCGAGCAGGCGGCGGGTCTGCGACGGGGCTGACGTGGTGACGGTGGACATGGGTTTCCCCTCGGATCGGCGAGGTGCGAGTTTTAAAAGAAGGATCGTTCGTTTTTGCTGTATCGTCAGCGTCTTGCGGATGCCCTGCCTTGTCAAGAAGGAATGTTCGTTTTAGTTTTGGCGCCATGGCCCGCGTATCCCAGGCACACCTCGACGCCCGCCGCCGCCAGATCATGGACGGCGCCGCCCGCTGCTTCGCCCGTAACGGCTTCCACGCCACGTCCATGCAGGATGTGCTGAAGGAGGCGGATCTCTCGGCCGGCGCGGTGTACCGCTATTTCAGCGGGAAGGACGAGCTGATCACCGCGATCTTCACCGAAGTGCTCGGGGAGGTGCGCATGTCCTTCGAGGCCGCCGCCGAGCAGACCCCGCCCCCGCCGCCGGACGTCCTGATCGGCTCGGTGCTGGGCCGGACCTATGGTGCGCGGGCCCATCTGACCGTCGACGGCGAGCCGGTGTTCCCGCGGCTGATCATCCAGGTCTGGGCGGAATCACTGCGCAACAAGGACCTGGCCGCCGTCATGCGCGAGGGCTTCGGGGCGATTCGCCTGACCTGGGGACGGATCGTCGAGGGATACCAGGATGCCGGGATGATGCCGAGGGACGTGCCCCCGGATCATGTGGCGCGGACCATGATCGCCGCCGTGCAGGGGTTCATCGCCCAGCAGACGGTGTTCGGGCCGGCCCCCGTCGAGGTTCTCCAGAGCGGCCTGCGGGCGTTGATGGGCGCACGGGACCCGCAGCCCGAAGCCTGATGGATCACCGCCCGGTTAACGTGCCCGAAACTCGTGACAACGTGCCTGAAACTCCTGCCAACTAGCCTGCCCATCCACGCCACCAGGCACTTTGCCCCGTGGCCGCGGCAACCGGACCCGCACGGTCCGGAGCGAGGATGAGAGGTGGGACGTGCAACTGACCCCGCACGAGCAGGAGAGGCTGCTCATCCACGTGGCGGCCGACGTGGCCGAGAAGCGCCGGGCCCGCGGCCTCAGGCTCAACCACCCCGAGGCGGTCGCCCTCATCACCGCGCACATCCTCGAAGGCGCCCGCGACGGACGTACCGTCGCCGAGCTCATGGCCTCCGGACGCAAGCTGCTCACCCGGGACGACGTCATGGACGGCATCCCCGAGATGATCCACGACGTCCAGGTCGAGGCGACCTTCCCCGACGGCACCAAGCTCGTCACCGTCCACGACCCGATCGTCTGAGGGGCCGGCCGATGAATCCCGGAGCGCCCAAGAATCCCGGAGTGAGCCGATGATCCCCGGTGAGATCCTGTTCGCGGACGAGCCCGTTGTGTACAACGAGGGCCGCGAGGTCACCAGCCTGACCGTCCTGAACGCCGCCGACCGGCCCGTCCAGGTCGGCTCCCACTACCACTTCGCCGAGGCCAACCCCGGTCTGGACTTCGACCGCGCCGCCGCCCGCGGCAAGCGGCTCAACATCGCCGCCGGTACGGCCGTACGGTTCGAGCCCGGTATCCCCGTCGACGTCGAACTCGTCCCCCTCACCGGCGCCCGTGTCGTGCCCGGGCTGCGCGGGGAGACCGGAGGTGCCCTCGATGCCTGAGATCTCGCGTGCCGCGTACGCCGACCTGTTCGGCCCGACCACCGGCGACCGGATCCGGCTGGCCGACACCGATCTGCTGATCGAGATCGAGGAGGATCGTTCCGGCGGGCCAGGACTCGCCGGTGACGAGGCCGTGTTCGGCGGGGGCAAGGTCATCCGCGAGTCCATGGGCCAGTCGCGTGCTACGCGCGCAGACGGCACCCCGGACACGGTCATCACGGGCGCCGTGGTGATCGACCACTGGGGGATCGTCAAGGCCGACATCGGCATCCGAGACGGCCGGATCACCGGCATCGGCAAGGCCGGCAACCCCGACACGATGGACGGGGTGCACCCCGACCTCGTCATCGGCCCCGAGACCGAGGTCATCGCGGGCAACGGGCGGATCGTGACGGCGGGCGCCATCGACGCGCACGTCCACTTCATCTGCCCGCAGATCGCCGACGAGGCGCTGTCCTCCGGCATCACCACGCTGATCGGCGGCGGCACGGGCCCGGCCGAGGGCTCGAAGGCGACGACGGTCACCCCCGGCCCGTGGCATCTGGCCCGGATGCTGGAGGCGATGGAGGCCTACCCCGTCAACTTCGGTCTGCTGGGCAAGGGCAACACCGTCTCGCGCGAGGCGATGCTGTCGCAGATCCGTGGTGGAGCGCTGGGCTTGAAGCTGCATGAGGACTGGGGATCCACTCCGGCCGTCATCGACGCCTCGCTGACCGTGGCGGATCAGACGGGCATTCAGATCGCCATCCACACGGACACCTTGAACGAGGCCGGTTTCGTGGGCGACACGCTCGCCGCGATCGCCGGACGCGGCATCCACGCGTATCACACGGAGGGCGCGGGCGGCGGGCACGCGCCCGACATCATGACCGTGGTGTCCGAGCCGCATGTGCTGCCGAGCTCGACGAACCCGACGCGGCCGTTCACGGTGAACACCGCCGAGGAACACCTCGACATGCTGATGGTGTGCCACCACCTGAACGCGGCCGTGCCGGAGGACCTGGCCTTCGCCGAGTCCCGGATCCGGCCGTCCACCATCGGCGCCGAGGACATCCTGCACGACCTGGGCGCCATCTCGATCATCTCCTCGGACTCCCAGGCCATGGGCCGGGTCGGCGAGGTCATCATGCGGACGTGGCAGACGGCGCACGTGATGAAGCGGCGGCGGGGTGTACTGCCGGGTGACGGTCGCGCGGACAATCGTCGAGTACGTCGCTATGTCGCCAAGTACACGATCAACCCGGCGCTCGCGCAGGGCCTGGCGCGCGAGATCGGCTCCGTCGAGACCGGCAAGCTCGCCGACCTCGTGCTGTGGGAGCCGGCGTTCTTCGGCGTCAAGCCGCAGCTCGTCATCAAGGGCGGGCAGATCGCGTACGCGCAGATGGGCGACGCCAACGCCTCCATTCCGACCCCGCAGCCGATCCTGCCGAGGCCGATGTTCGGCGCGATCGGGCGGGCGCCCGCGTCCAACTCGGTCAACTTCGTCGCCCCGTTGGCGATCGAGGACGGGCTGCCGGAGCGGCTGCAGCTCGGCAAGTCGTTCGTCGCCATCGCGTCGACGCGTGCCGTCACCAAGGCCGACATGCGGGAGAACGACGCACGGCCGCAGGTGCGGGTCGATCCCGACAGCTTCGCCGTGCACATCGACGGGGAGCTGGTCGAGGCGACCGCCGCCGCCGAACTGCCCATGGCCCAGCGTTACTTCCTCTTCTGAGGGCGGGTCCGATGTCCAGGGCAGCGCTCCTCGTTCTGGCCGACGGCCGGTTTCCCGCCGGAGGGCATGCGCACTCCGGCGGGGCCGAGGCCGCGGTCAAGGCCGGGCGGATCACCGGGGCGGCGAGTCTGGAGGCCTTCTGCCGGGGGCGGTTGCATACGGCGGGTCTGGTGTCGGGGGCGCTGGCGGCGGCCGCCGCGGTGGGGGTCGATCCGGTGGCGCTGGATGCGGCGGCGGATGCGCGGACACCGTCCGAGGCGTTGCGTGGTGCCGCGCGGAAGCTGGGGCGGCAGTTGATGCGGGCCGCTCGGGCGACGTGGCCGTCTTCCGAACTCGACGCGCTGGCACGGGAGTTTCCCAAGGGGGCGCATCAGCCGGTGGTGCTGGGGCTTGCGGCGCGGGCTGCCGGGTTGGGGGCTGTGGATGCGGCGTACTGCTCGGTGTATGAGTCTGTGAGCGGGGCGGCTTCGGCGACGGTGCGGTTGTTGAGTCTTGATCCGTTCGATGCGACGGGGGTTCTGGCGCGGTTGGCGCCCGAGATGGACCTGGTGGCGGATCGGGCGGTGGAGGCGGCTCGGCGGGTGGCCGACGAGGGGGTCGGGGTGTTGCCCGCGGGTTCGGCTCCGTTGTTGGAGATCGGGGCGGAGGTGCATGCGGCTTGGGCTGTACGGCTGTTCGCGTCCTAGGGGATTCTTCGCCCCGCCGCCCCTACCCGTCCCATCCCTGGGGGCTCGCCCCCAGACCCCCGTATCGGCCTTGCGGCCTCGTCCTCGAACGCCGGACGGGCTAGTTGGTATTGGAGCCGCTTCTATGCATCTTGACCACTCTCACGAGGGCGTTTCCGCCATCAGCGCCGACGCCCGCCGTCCCGACGGCTCCCGTCGTGCCCTTCGTATCGGGCTCGGTGGGCCCGTCGGTTCCGGGAAGACCGCCACCGTTGCCGCGCTGTGTCGTGCCCTGCGTGACGAACTGTCCCTTGCCGTGGTCACCAACGACATCTACACGCGCGAGGACGCCGAGTTCCTGCTCAAGGAGGCCGTGTTGCCGCCGGAGCGGATCACCGCTGTGGAGACGGGGGCCTGTCCGCACACGGCGATTCGGGACGACATCTCGGCGAATCTGGAAGCCGTGGAGGATCTGGAGGACGAGGTCGGGCCGCTCGATCTGATCCTCGTCGAATCCGGCGGTGACAACCTCACCGCCACCTTCTCCAAAGGGCTCGTCGACGCGCAGATCTTCGTGATCGATGTCGCCGGAGGGGACGACATTCCACGGAAGGGCGGACCCGGCGTCACCACCGCCGATCTGCTGGTCGTGAACAAGACCGACCTCGCCCCGTACGTCGGCTCCGACCTGGCGCGGATGGCGGCCGATGCCAAGGCGCAGCGGGCCGAACTGCCGGTCGTGTTCCAGTCGTTGAGGAGCGAGGCCGGGGTGGCGGACGTCGCCGGGTGGGTGCGGGCGCAGCTCGCTTCGTGGCGGGCGTGACCGTGACCGGTGTGCGGGCGACCGCGAGGATCGGCGCCCGGGAGGACGGACGCGGCGGTACGGCTCTGCCGCTGCTGGAGGGAGAGGGGCCGATCGCCCTGCGGCGTACGCGGGGGAGTGGCTCTCAGGCGCATGTCATGCTCGTCGGCGCGATGAGCGGGCCGCTCGGCGGGGACCACTTCACGGTGGTCGCGGACGTGGCAGCAGGAGCCCGGCTGCGGGTCGGGTCGGCCGCGGCGACCATCGCGCTGCCCGGGCAGGCGAAGGGCGAGGCGCGCTACGACGTGCGGCTCTCCGTCGCCGACGGAGGTGAACTGCGCTGGCTGCCCGAGCAGTTGATCTCGGCTGGCGGCAGCGAACTGTACGTCGGCACACAGGTCGACCTCGGTGCGGGCGCCCGGCTCGTGCTGCGCGAGGAACAGGTGCTCGGCCGCGTCGGTGAGGAACCCGGCAGGCTCACCAGTCGTCTCACTGTGCGGATCGCGGGGCGGACCGTCCTCGACCAGGAGCTGGCGTGCGGGCCCGGGGCGCCGGGAGGCTGGGACGGGCCCGCCGTCCTCGGTGGGTATCGGGCCGTGGGGCAACTGGTCGTCGTACGACCGGAGTTCGCGACCGAGCCCGCGGTGGCCCGGGTCATCGGGGAGACGGCTGCCGTGACGCCGCTCGCCGGGCCCGCCGCGCTGGTCACGGCCGTCGCGCCGGACGCGCTGCGGCTGCGCCGGGTGCTGGACGAGGCGCTGACGGTTCTGGGAGAGGGTTCCGGCCAGCGAACGGCGTAATCCGGTTATCGGATTGGCAAAGAACGGTCGTCAACCCTGTTCTCAGGGATCACACAGCCGAGAGGATCCCCGTACTCATCACAACGACGTACGGGGAGGTCCCACTTGAGGGACATGCGACCAAAAGGCCGGGTTGCGGCGCTCGGTTCGGCCGGAGTGCTCGTCACGGCGACCCTGATAGCGGGTGCTGTCGCGGCGCCCACCGCCGGCGCGACCAGCCGGCACGGTCAGGACCGCGAGGCCCGTGGCGTGTCGCTGGCCGCAGCCCGTGCCGCGAAGGCCGGGATCGACTGGCAGGACTGCCCCGCCGACTGGGGACTCGAGAAGCCCATCCAGTGCGGCTGGGTCACCGTCCCGCTCGACTACGCCAAGCCCCACGGCAAGCAGATCAAGCTCGCCGTCGACCGCATCGGCAACACGGGCACCAAGGCGGAGCGCCAGGGTGCCCTCATCTACAACCCCGGCGGCCCCGGCGGTTCGGGCCTGCGCTTCCCGCGCCGGGTCACCACCAAGGCGCCGCTCTGGGTGAACACGGCGAAGGCGTACGACTTCGTGGGCTTCGACCCGCGCGGTGTCGGCCACTCGGCGCCCATCTCCTGCGCCGATCCACAGGAGTTCGTGAAGGCGCCCAAGCTGGACCCGGTGCCGGACTCCGAGGCCGACAAGCGCGCCCAACGCAAGCTCGCCGCCGAGTACGCGGCCGGCTGCAAGGAGCGCAGCGGCGAGATGCTGCCGCACATGACGACGCCGAACACCGCACGTGACCTGGACGTCATCCGGGCCGCCCTCGGCGAGAAGAAGCTCAACTTCCTCGGCGTCTCCTACGGCACGTACATCGCCGCCGTCTACGGCACGATGTTCCCGACGCATGTGCGCCGCATGGTCGCCGACAGCGTCGTCAACCCGTCGCGCGAGAAGATCTGGTACGAGGCCAACCTCGACCAGGACGTCGCCTTCGAGATGCGCTGGAAGGACTGGCAGGACTGGGTCGCCAAGAACGACGCGACCTATCACCTGGGCGACACTCGGGCCGAAGTCCAGGCCCAGTGGCTGAAGTTGAGGGCCGCGGCCAAGAAGAACCCGATCGGCGGGCTCGTCGGTCCTGCCGAGCTCGTCGGTTTCTTCCAGAGCGCTCCGTACTACGACTCCGCGTGGGCGCCCACCGCCCAGGTGTGGAGCAAGTACGTCGCGGGTGACACCCAGGCGCTCGTCGACGCCGCCGCTCCCGACCTGTCGGACACCGCGGGCAACGCCGCCTCGGAGAACGGCAACGCCGTCTACACCGCCGTCGAGTGCACCGACGCCAAGTGGCCCACCAGCTGGAAGAAGTGGGACCGCGACAACACCGAGCTGCACAAGAAGTACCCGTTCATGACGTGGGCCAACGCCTGGCTGAACCTGCCGTGCGCCACCTGGCCGGTCAAGCAGCAGACCCCGGTGAACGTGAAGACCGGCAAGGGTCTGCCGGGCGTGCTGATCGTGCAGTCCACGCGTGACGCGGCCACCCCGTACGCGGGAGCCGTCGAACTGCACAAGCGTTTCAAGGGCTCCCGCCTGATCACCGAGAAGAACGCGGGCTCCCACGGCGTGACCAGCCTGGTCAACCCGTGCATCAACGAGCGGGTGGACACCTACCTGCTGACCGGCAAGCTGGACGGCGCCGACGTGACCTGCGCACCGCACGCCACGCCCAAGCCGTAAAGAGTCGTACGACATGAGGGGCGGCCGGGAGTCACCGGCCGCCCCTTGCTCACGCCTCCAGCCAGGCGTCCTCCGCCGCGTAGTCGAAGAGGTCGCCGTACGTCTGGAACATCTTCGGGTACGCCTCCCGCCAGTCCCGTCCGGCCAGTCGGCGCTCGATCCAGGCGACCGTGTCGGGGAGCGTCTCCGCGTACCGCACCACCGGGCGGTAGCCCAGCTCGCGTTCGGCGGCGGACATGGCGCAGACCACGGGCGCCGGAACCGACCACGGAGTGTCGCCCACGGTCGGCGCCGGAGGCGGCCCGTCCACGAGCACGCTCTCCGTCTCGACGCCCATGACCGCGTCGATCGCCCCGGCGATCTCCGCCACCGTCGGTGCGTCGGGATCGACGGCGTTGAGGACGCGCGAGCCGGGCCGCGCGGCGGCCAGCCGGATCAGCTCCGCGATGGTGTGCACGCTCGCCGGATGGAAGCGGCTCCCGCCGCCGAAGGGGAGGATCCGCCGGGTCCGGCCGTCCAGGTTGCGCTTGACGAAGTACAGCTCGCGCGGGGTCTGGCAGTGCGGGCCGTGGATCGCGCCCGCGCGCAGCAGCGTCGTCGGCAACCGGTCGCCGGCGGCGAGGAGTTCACGCTCCAGCGCGGCCTTGCGGGTGCTGTACGAGGCGTCGCCCGGCCGGACCGTGCGCTGGTCCTCCGTGAGCGGCACCGGATATGCGGGAAAGCCGTCCGGCTCGCCCTGAGTGTCGAAGTTCCGGCCCTTGTCGTCCTCGTACAACGACACGCTGGAGATCACCACGGCCGAGCCGACGCGACCGGCGAGCGAGGTCAACTGCCGTGCGTGCTCGGTCCCGTAAGCGACCATGTCCACCAGCACGTCACAGCCGTCGCCCACCACGGCGGCCAGGGCCGCGTCGTCCGCCCGGTCGACGCGCGCGACGCGCACCGCCTCGGGCCAGCCCTCGTCCCGCCCGCCGCCCCGCGAGACGGCGGTCACCTCCCAGCCGTCCCGGGCCAGCGCGTCCACCGCCGGCCGTCCGATCTGTCCTGTCGCTCCGAGCACCACAGCACGTCTCATACGGCGACCGTACGGGCGACGGGATCCGCTTCGGAAACGCTTTTGCCGACAGCAGAGTTCAGCCGAGCGGCAGCCGCGGGAACCGGCGCTCCTTGGCCGCGCTCGCCGCGGCCTGCTCGGCCTTGACGACGGCCGCGTACTGGTCGACGTACTCCTGCTCGGAGAGCGAGAGGATCGCGTACATGATCTCGTCGGTGATGGCGCGCAGGATCGCCTTCTCGTTCTCCATTCCGGCATAGCGGGAGAAGTCGAGGGGCTTGCCGAAGCGGATGACCACAGGGTGGATCTTCGGGATCTTGCGGCCCGGCGGCTGGGCCTCGAAGGTGCCGATCATCGCGCAGGGAATGACGGGGACCTGGGCCTTGAGGGCCATCACCGCGACGCCGACCTTGCCCTTGTAGAGGCGGCCGTCGTGCGAGCGGGTGCCCTCCGGGTAGATGCCGAGCAGCTCGTCCTTGCGCAGAACGCCGAGGCCCTCGCGGATCGCGGCCTGGCCGGCCTCCTTGCCGGAGCGGTCGACCGGGATCTGCCCGGCACTGCGGAAGAACGTCGCGATCAGCCGGCCCTTGAGACCGGGGCCGGTGAAGTACTCGGCCTTCGCCAGGAAGGTGATGCGCCGCTTGAGGATCGCGGGCATCAGGAAGTGGTCCGAGAAGGAGAGATGGTTGCCGGCGACGATGGCGGCGCCGGTCGCGGGAATGTGCTCGAGTCCCTCGATCCGGGGGCGGAAGACCAGTCTCAGCAACGGACCCAGCAACACGTACTTGAGCACGTAGTAGAACAAGGGGTGGCTCCTCACTCCGGTGGTTCGGCTCAACCGCCGTGTTCTAGCAGGTCAACCGGCACGTCGTGGGCTGTCAGTGTAGGGGCAGGCGGCACCGGCGGGAACCGTCCTGCCCCTTCTGCGGCTCTGGAACAACTATGGGCGTACACCACCCGGGGACGATGCCCGTGAGCCGAAGAGGATGTAATGCTCCGCATTCATTTCACCCCCCATGACCTGCAGAATATTCGAATTCTCCGCAGACCGGATCCGCTGTGGGAGCTGATCTGCAGTGTGTGTCGCCTGAAAACCGGCCAGGGGCCGCTGGAATTCGGCCATTGGCGTCGCTCCGTGCACGCCAGAATGGAAGGGGACCGGATTCTGGGTGCGGCACTGCAGCCATTACGGACACTGGTCCCCAGCGTCGGATACATTCCCGATTTCCTCACACCCCCGGCCGCCGGAGGGGAGCTGTCCGACGCGCTCGACCTGGTGCGTGGCACCCCGCGTGGGCGGATCGTAGGTGAGCTGACCCGGCTCGGCGAGCGCCGGGCCCTGCCGGGCTGGACCGTGACGCTGGGCAGGCCGGGGGACGAGGGGCTGGCCGCGCTGACCCGTGCGCTGGAGGCGTACTTCGGCGCCGTGCTGCGGCCGCACTGGCCCCACATCCGAGCGGTCGTCGGCAATGACATCGACCTACGCACCCGCACCCTTCTGGACGGGGGCACCCAGGCGCTGCTCAACGGCCTGTATCCGCTGGCCCGTTGGAACCCTCCCGTCCTGGAGGTCGACTACCCCGTACGGCGCGACCTCCTCCTCGAAGGCCGCGGTCTGCTCCTCGTCCCGTCCTTCTTCTGCTGGCGCCGGCCCACCGCCCTGGCCGATCCCGCGCTGCCTCCGGTGCTCGTCTACCCCGTGGCGAAAGCCCCGTTGGACATCACCCGGGCCACGGGGGAGGGCGTCGTACGCCTGCTCGGCCGCACGCGGGCCGCCATCCTGGCCGATGTCGCCCGGCGGGACGGCCGTACCAGCTCCGAGGTCGCCGAAGCGGTCGGAATCGCGCCGGCCAGCGTGAGTTACCAGATCGGCGTCCTGCGGGCCGGCGGGCTGGTGGACAGTCAACGCGCCGGTAAATACGTCCTCCACGCGGCCACCGCATTGGGCTTACGGTTACTCGACGCGCGGTGACGCGGCGGTGCGACATTTCGAACCACATTGAAGTGTTTGAGCTTCGCTTCCGCCGATGCGAATGTGACGGCTGTCCTTGCGATGACTGTTTGAGGCCTGTGCCTTGTGCCGGGCCGAACCAGGGGGAAACGCATGAGATATGCCGCAGGACCAGGAAGAAATCACACACCACGCCGCCGGGCGATATGGGCGGCCGTCCTCGCACTGCTGGCCGGAGTGTTCTCGACGGCTCAACTCGCCGGGGCCGACAGCGCGTCCGCGCTGCCGCCGCCGCCCCAGCCGGCGATGAACTGCGACAAGCCGTGGGTGATCATCAATGCCTACGGCACGGCCGAGTATGTGACACCGGGCGTGACCACGCCTTACGGATCCATCGGAGTCAACGACACCTACGTCAGGGCGGTGAACGCGGCCCTCAACGACCAGGGAGTGCCGGACAGCGACATCACCGCGCGCAATCTGCCCTATCCCGCGTCGGCGATCGACTGGGACCTGCCGTGGCCTCCCTTCCTGGGCGACAACCCGGGGCCCGACGACTACTGGGAGTCGATGTGGAAGGGCCGCGACGAACTGGTCCGTGAGATCGAGTTCTACTCCGACTGCCCGAGCCGCCCGACGCTGGTGCTGATCGGATATTCGCAGGGTGGTCAGGTGATCAAGAACGCCCTCGCCGACTCGGCCGTCGCCGGGGACCAGCGCCGTTCCGACTCGGTGGGCGCCGCCATCACCATCGGGGACGCGTCCCGCCACAACGGCCAGGCCGGGATGGCGCAGAACAGGCAGATGCTGACCCTCAACCGTGACTACCAGGAGACCACCACCACCATCGATCGCGGCGGACTGATGCAGCGGGTGTCGGTGCCGTCGGTGTTCGCCGGGTTCATCGGTGACGGACGGTACTTCGACGTCTGCCGCACCGACGACCTCGTGTGCAACAAGCCGGGACGCCCCGGCACGGGCAACTGGCTGGCCGAGTTCGGCCTGAGCATCGACGACGGTACGACCAACCCGCCGCACATCGCCTACCGGGACAACGCCCGCCCCAACGGGAACCCCAGGATCGTGTGGCAGAACCAGCAAGGCGCACGCGTCGCGGCCGATGTCGCCGAACGTGCCGTGGCCGCCGCGGTGGCCCAGCGCAACATCGTCCACCCGCCGCCGGAGCCGGAAGTGCCGCCCGGCACCACCCCGGTCGAGATGTGGGCGACCGATGTCAACGTGCGCACGGCCCCGACGACCGACGCCGCGATCACCCACCGGTTCCCCGGTCCCACCACCGTCTACGTCCAGTGCCAGAAGCATGCCGAGTCGGTGACGGACGGCGGTGTCACCAACGACGTCTGGTCGTATCTGCCCGTCCAGCACGGCTGGATCAGCAACGTCTATCTGCGGGGACCCGCGTGGCTTCCGGGTGTGCCGGAGTGCGCGGGCTCCACCCCGCCGCCCGAGCAGGGGCTCTACCACTGCGACATCGGCGGTGATCCCGAGAACTGGTGCGCCCGGGTGACCGGCATCGACCCGGGATCGTTCCTCGGCATGTACAACGAGCCGAACTACGATCACGGGCGGAGCTCGTCCTATCAGGGCCACAACGGTGACGAGTTGATCGTGCACTGCTGGACGACGGGCGCGGTCGACGCCGACGGGACCGGCAACCGCTACTGGTTCTTCGCCGACACCGGCGGAGCCCTGCCGGGCGGTTACGTCAACGACCACTACCTGACGACGGGCAGGTTCGCGGACTGGAGCCAGGTCATCCCGCCCTGCTGAATCCGGAGTTGATCGTCGTACGGCTCTGCGCCATCACAGCCGTACGACGATCAGCGCCGTGTCGTCGGTGGCACCTCCCGGCGGCAGCAGCTCCAGCAGGACGGCGTCGGCGAGGGTCTCGGGGTCGGCCCCCAGATGGCGGCTGAGTGAGTCGGCGAGGCGGGACAGGCCGGTGTCGATGTCCTCTCGGCGGCGTTCGATCAGGCCGTCCGTGTACAGCACGAGCGTCGCGCCCTCGGTGAAGGTGATGCGGGCCTCCGGTCGGGGGATCGGGCTCGGGCGGGCGTCCAGCGGGGGATCGGTGGCCCGGTCGAGGAACTCCACCCGGCCGTCGGGGTGCAGCAGCGCGGGCGGGGGGTGCCCGGCGCTGCTGTAGGTGATGGTGTGGGCGTCGAAGTCGATGAACGTGGTGACCGCGGTGGCCGATTCGGCGCCGTTGACCACATGGGCGTAGCGGCCCAGGACGTCCAGGGCCTGCGCGGGTCCGTCGGCGACGCGCGAGGTGGCGGTGAGCGCGCTGCGCAGCTGGCCCATGACACCGGCGGCCTCCAGGCCGTGGCCGACCACGTCGCCGACGGAGACGCCGATGCGGTTGCCGCCCACCAGGTCGACCAGGTCGTACCAGTCCCCGCACACGTTCAATGCGCCGACGGCCGGCCGGTAGCGGACAGCGGCGCGCTGGTCGCCGACCTGGCGGCGGGCGGGGAGCATCGCCTCCTGGAGGGCGAGTGCGACCTCGCGCTCGCGGGCGTGGGCCTGGCGCAACCGGTCGTTGAGTTCCTGGAGTTCACGGCCGCGCGTGTACAGCTCGGCCTCCAGCACCCGGGCGCGGCCCCCCGTGGGACCGCCGCGGGCCCGGATGAGTTCGGTGACCTCCTCGACCCGGTGCACCACCAGCACGACTTTGCCGTCCGGTCCGAACACCGGCGCGTTCACCGGGCTCCAGTAGCGCTCCTCCCACTGCCCGGGGCGCTCGGGGGATTCGACGTCGTAGCGCTGCAGTGCCATGGTGTCGCGCTCGCCCGTGGCCACCACCCGGCGCATGGAGGTCTGCACATTGTGCATGCCCTTGGACGTCGGATTGTCGGGGTTCTCCGGGAAGACGTCGAAGATGTAGCGCCCCACCACCTGCTCGCGCGTGCGCCCGGAGATGCGCAGGAAGTCCTCGTTGACGTCCGCGTACACCAGCTCGGGGGTGAGCAGCGCGACCATTCCGGGCAGGCCCTTGAAGACCGCCTCGTAGTCGATCGACGCGTCCTTCATGGCTGCCGCCTCACCGCCGGTTCACCCCAGTTTCGCACGATATAAACCGGGGTTCGTGGCTCATCGCGGATCTGTCAGGGACTGCTCGGCCCAGATGATCTTCCCCTCGGGCACGAACCGGGTGCCCCAGTGCTGGGTGAACTGGGAGACCAGCAGCAGCCCGCGCCCGCCCTCGTCCGTGGTGCGGGGATGACGCAGATGGGGTGCGGTGGCGCCGCCGTCGAAGACCTCGCAGACCAGGGAACGCTCCCTGATCAGCCGCAGCCGCACCGGGCCGTCGGAGTGCCGGATGGCGTTGGTGACCAGCTCGCTGACGACCAGCTCCGTGGTGAAGGCCAGCTCCTCCAGGCCCCACTCCGTCAGCTGCCGGGCCGCGGCCTTGCGGGCGTCGGCGACGATCGCCGGATCCATGGGCAGGTCCCAGTCCGCGACCTGGTCGGCGCCCAGCAGCCGGGTACGGGCCATCAGCAGGGCCACGTCGTCCTGCGGGCGCTCCGGGGACAGCGCGTCGACCACGGTCCGGCAGCGCAGGTCGAGCGAGGACGCGCGCTTCTCCAGCGCCCGGCGCAGCCGGTCCCGGCCCGCGTCCAGGGCCCCGTTGTCCCCGTGGGCCAGCAGCCCGTCGGTGTGCAGCGCGAGCGTGCTGCCCTCGGCCAGCGCCAGCTCGACCGCCTCGAAGGGCGGTCCGCCCGCACCGAGCGGTGACCCCTGCGGAAGGTCGACGAAGGTCACGGAGCCGTCGGGCATGATCACGGCGGGCGCGGGATGCCCGGCCGCGGCCATGGAGCACTGCCCGTCGACGGGGTCGTACACGACGTACACGCACCCGGAGCCCGCGGTGCCCGCCTCTCCTGAGTCCGGTGCGACGCCTTCCTCGCGCGCCGACCGGGCGGCCAGGTCGTCGAGGTGGGCCAGCACCTCATCGGGCGGCAGATCCAGCGCGGCGAGCGTCCGTACGGCGGTCCGCAGCCGTCCCATGGCGGCGGCCGCGTCGATGCCGTGCCCGGGCACCTCGCCCACGACGAGGGCGACGCGGGCACCGGAGAGCGGGACGACGTCGTACCAGTCGCCGCCGAGGCCGGTCAGCTCGTCGGCCGGGCGGTAGCAGGCGGCCACCTCCACCGCGTCCTGCTCGGGCAGCCGGTGCGGGAGCAGACTGCGCTGCAGCACCAGCGCGGCGTCGCGCTCGCGGGTGTAGCGCCGGGCGTTGTCCACGCAGACGGCCGCCCGCGACACGAGATCCTCGGCCAGGGCGAGGTCGTCCTCGTCGAACGGTTCCTGGCGATGGCGCCGGAAGAACGTGGTGACGCCCAGCGTGGTGCCCCGCGCCCGGATCGGCACGATCACGACGCTGTGCAGCCCCAGCTCCAGGAAGGTCGCCTCCCGGCCGCCCGGGATGTCCGTGGCCCACTCCCGGGCGAGCGGGTCGAGCCGCTCCTCGCGCCAGGACAGACCGGTGGCGAGCGAACGGACCGGGGGCGACCCGGCGACGTAGGCGGCCACGGAGCCGACGGGGACGACCGCCTCGGGGACGTTCTCGTACACCGACTGCTGACCGGCCCGGCACAGCGGCACCCGGTCCAGATCGCCGATCGGCCCCGGCGTCAGCTCGGCTCCCCGCAGCACCGGTTCCAGCAGGTCCACGGTGACGAAGTCCGCGAAGGCCGGTACGGCCACGTCGGCCAGCTCCTGCGCGGTCCGCAAGATGTCCAGGCTGCGGCCGATGTGCTCGCCGGCCCGGTCCAGCAGCGCCAGCCGCTGCCGGGCACGGTGGCGCTCGGTGATGTCGACGACGGTGTAGTACACGCCCATCGGACGGCCCCGGTCGTCGCGCAGCCGGGTGAAGGACATGACGTGCGCCGTCTCCCGGTGCGGCGCCGACTGCACCTGGCCCACGTGCTCGTATCCGACCACCGGCTCACCGGTCTCCAGCACGTGCCGCATCTGCGCCTCTATGCCGTCGGCGTCCAGGCCCGGCTGGATGTCCGCGAGACGCAGCCCGAGCCGGTGCACGGGCGGTCCGCCGCCGTACTGCTCCAGGGCCGCGTTGGACCACACGAAGCGCAGGTCCGTGTCGACGATGGCGATGCCGACCGGCGACCGGTCGGCGATCTGCTCCAGCACCGAGCGGCTCATGTCCCAGCCGGGTGCCCCGGCCAGCTCCGAGAGCAGCACCAGCCACCGCGTGCGGCTGTCGGGCTCCTCCGCGCCGGTGATCCGCACCATCAGCCTGTCCTGCTGTCCGCCGCTGCGCCTGACCGTCAGCAGGCCCGCCCAGCCGCCGTCCCTGCGGCACCGCTCGACGATGCCCGGCATCCGCTCCGCGTCCTCGGCGGACAGCAGGTCGGCCACGCTCGTCCCGATCACCTCGGAGGCCGCGTGGCCCAGCAGCCGCCTGGCCTCGTCGGTCCAGCCGGTCACCACGCCCTGCGCGTCGAGCAGCAGGGGCGCGGCATCGGCCACGTCGAACCGTGGCCGGGCAAGATCGTGCTCCTCATATGTGCCCACGGCCGACCTCTCTGTCGCTGAGAGTGGTCTACCACCTCTTGTCCCCATCTTCACCCTTCGGGACGGACCGGGGCGCGGGCGGTGTGGTGACCGGGTGGCAGGGCGCGTACGGACCGGTGCCGCGCGCCCTGCCACCTCCCCTTCAGGCCCCCAGCACCTTCTCCAGCGCCACCAGAGCCTGGGTGAGTTCCCCGGCGGTGATGGTGAGCGGCGGGGCGAGGCGGATCGTCGAGCCGTGGGTGTCCTTGACCAGGACGCCCTCCCGCATCAGGCGTTCGCTGACCTCGCGTCCGCTGCCGAGGGCCGGGTCGACGTCCACGCCCGCCCACAGCCCGCGCGAGCGGAACCCGACGACTCCCTTGCCGACCAGCGCGGACAGCCCGTCCCGCAGCACCGTGCCCAGTTCGGCCGCCCGCTGCTGGAACGCACCCGTCTCCAGCAGCTCGACGACCGCCGTGCCCACCGCCGCCGCCAGCGGATTGCCGCCGAACGTCGACCCGTGCTCGCCGGGCCGCAGCACACCCAGCACGTCCCGGCGCGCGACCACCGCCGACACCGGCACGATGCCGCCGCCGAGCGCCTTGCCGAGCAGCAGGACGTCGGGGACCACCGACTCGTGCTCGACGGCGAGCGTGCGGCCCGTGCGGCCAAGACCCGACTGGATCTCGTCCGCGATGAACAGGCAGCCCTCGCGGCGGGTCAGCTCGCGCACACCGGCCAGATAGCCGGCGTCCGGGATGACGACCCCGGCCTCGCCCTGGATCGGCTCGATCAGCACCGCCGCCGTCGTCTCGTCGACCGCCGCCTCCAGCGCGGCCAGGTCGTTGTACGGCACGATCCGGAAGCCCGGCGTGAAGGGGCCGAAGCCGGTGCGGGCGGTCTCGTCGGTGGAGAAGCTGACGATGGTCGTCGTACGGCCGTGGAAGTTCTCCGCCGCGACCACGATCGTCGCCCGGTCGGCGGGGACGCCCTTCACGTCGTACGCCCATTTGCGGGCCACCTTGATGCCGCTCTCCACGGCCTCGGCGCCCGTGTTCATCGGCAGCACCATGTCCAGGCCGGTCAGTGCGGCGAGCCGTTCGGCGAACTCGGCGAGCTTGTCGTTGTGGAAGGCGCGCGAGGTCAGCGTCAGCCGGTCGAGCTGGGCGTGGGCGGCCTCGATCAGGGTGGGGTGGCGGTGGCCGAAGTTGAGGGCCGAGTAGCCGGCCAGCATGTCGAGATAGCGGCGGCCCTCGACGTCCTCCACCCAGGTGCCCTCGGCGCGGGCGACGACCACGGGCAGCGGGTGGTAGTTGTGCGCGAGGACCGGCTCTTCGGCGCGGATCAGGTCGGCGGAGGAACGGGTGCGGGCGGGCGCTGTCATGGGCGGATCTCCTGAGTGCAGCACTTGATGCCGCCGCCGGCCTTCTGGAACTCGGAGAGGTCGACGGGGACGGGAACATAGCCGTGGTCGTCCAGCCGGGCGGCGAGGGACTCGGCCTGGGGCGCGATGAAGACATGGCGTCCGTCGGACACGGAGTTCAGCCCGAACGCCATCGCGTCGTCGCGGGTCGCGAGCACGGCGTCCGGGAACAGCCGCGCGAGGACCTCACGGCTGCCCGGCGAGAACGCCTCCGGGTAGTACACGATGGTGTCCTCGTCGAGGACGAACAGCGCCGTGTCCAGGTGGTAGAAGTACGGGTCGACCAGCGTCAGGCTGATCACCGGGTGCCCGAAGAACTCCTGCACCTCGCGGTGGGCCTCCCGCGTTGTCCGGAATCCGGTGCCGGCCAGGACGTACCGGCCCGTCCACACCAGGTCCCCCTCTCCCTCGCAGACCGATTCCGGACGGTGGACGGCGAAGCCCGCCGCCTTGAACCACATGTCGTAGTGCGTGGACTCTGGGCGCCGCTGCGGTGCGTGGAAGAGCGAGCCGAAGACGCGTCCGTCCACGACGACCGCCGAGTTCGCGGCGAACACCATGTCCGGGAGGCCGGGGACCGGCTCCACGGTGTCGACGGTGTGCCCGTGGGCCCGGTAGGTGCTGATCAGGGACTGCCACTGCTCCTGGGCCAGATCGACGTCGACGCGGACGTCGGGATGCATCCAGGGATTGATCGCGTACTGCACGGCGAAATGTCTGGGTTCACAGACGAGGAAGCGCCGCCGGCGCGGGACACGGCTTTCGGACACAGAGGGGTTCCTCCGCTTCCTGGGGTGCCGACTGGGGTTGACACCACGTTAGGAAGTGACCGATACGCCCGACAAGAAACAAAGCTTGCGTGTCCGCGCAGGAATGCTGCGTCTTTACGGCCCTCAGCGCACGTCTCATGCGCCCTCGGGTGCGGGCTGGCTGGCACCCGCCTCCGGACTCTCCGGGATCAGATGGGACAGCACCATCACGCTGATCGTCTTCCGGATGAACGGCTCCGCACGGATCCGCTCCAGCACCTCCTCGAAGTGCTCCACGTCCCGCGCCCGCACATGCAGCAGCGCGTCCGCGCCTCCGGTCACCGTCATCGCCGCCGTGATCTCCGGGTGGTTGCGCACCACTTCCGCCAGCCGCCGCGGCGGCGCCGCCCCCTCGCAGTACACCTCCACATACGCCTCCGTGCGCCAGCCCAGCGCCGACGGCCGCACCGTCGCCGTGAACCCGGTGATCACCCCCGTCTCCCGCAGCCGGTCCACCCGCCGCTTGACGGCCGTGGCGGACAGCCCGACAGCCGTCCCGATCTCGGCGAAACTGGTTCGCGCGTTGGCCATCAGCGCGGTGATGATCTTCCGGTCGAGGTCGTCGAAGGAATCGGTCCTGCTGTTCATGGCCGCACTGTATCCAGCGGAAACGTCCCCCCGAGCACGTGCGCGGGCGTACGAATTGCTCCTAGACTCCGGGTTCATGCTGCGCGCCCTCGCCGTCGACGACGAACGACCCTCGCTGGAGGAGTTGCTCTACCTCCTGAACGCGGATCCCCGGATCGGCACCGCCGAGGGTGCGAGCGACGCCACCGAGGCGCTGCGCCGCATCAACCGGGCCCTGGAGTCGGGCCCGCGCGGCCCCGAGGCCATCGATGTCGTCTTCCTCGACATCAACATGCCCGGCCTCGACGGACTCGACCTGGCCCGGCTGCTCACCGGGTTCGCCCAGCCGCCGCTCGTCGTGTTCGTCACCGCCCACGAGGACTTCGCCGTGCAGGCCTTCGACCTCAAGGCCGTGGACTACGTGCTCAAGCCCGTCCGCAAGGAACGGCTGGCCGAGGCGATCCGCCGCGCCGCCGAGCTGCGGGACAGCGCCCCGCACATACCCGTGCACGAACCCGACCCCGACCACATACCCGTCGAGCTCGGCGGCGTGACCCGATTCGTCGCCGTCGAGGACATCACCCACGTCGAGGCCCAGGGCGACTACGCCCGGCTGCACACCGACAAGGGCAGCCACCTCGTACGCATCCCGCTGTCCACCCTCGAGGAGCGCTGGCGCTCCCGCGGCTTCGTCCGCATCCACCGCCGCCATCTCGTCGCCCTGCGCCACATCGGCGAACTCCGGCTGGACGCCGGCACCGTGAGCGTCATGGTCGGCTCCGAGGAACTCCAGGTCAGCCGGCGCCACACCCGCGAGCTGCGGGACCTGCTGATGAGGAGGCCGTAGCCGTGCCGAACCAGGACCCCGCCGAACGGCGCGTCGTCGTCACCGGCCCGCCACGCCGCAGCCGCCCCACCTCCGGCTACTACCGCCCCCGCACCGAGATCGACGAGCAGACCACCCTCGGCCACACCTACGTCCGCTCCCTGATGCGCACCCAACTGCGCGCCGCCCTCGCCGTGTTCGCCGTCCTCGGCCTGCTCGTCGGCCCGCTGCCCCTGCTCTTCGCGACCGTGCCCGACGCCCACGGCGTCCAATGGGCCGTCCTCGGCTTCGGCATCTACGCACCGCTCGTCCTGCTCGCCCGCTGGTACGTGCGGCGTGCCGAGCGCAACGAGCGGGACTTCGTACGCCTCGTCGAAGACCGCTGAAGCCGCGGACCGATGAACTCGAGCTACGCCGTCCCCGCCGTCGCCCTCGTCGTCCTCGCGACGGTCCTCGTCGGCGCGTTCGGCCTGCGCATCTCCCGCACCACCTCCGACTTCTACGTCGCCTCCCGCACCGTCGGCCCCCGCCTCAACGCGGCCGCCATCAGCGGCGAGTACCTCTCCGCCGCCTCCTTCCTGGGCATCGCGGGCCTGGTCCTGGTGCAGGGCCCCGACATGCTCTGGTACCCCGTCGGCTACACCGCGGGCTATCTGGTGCTGCTGATCTTCGTCGCCGCCCCGCTGCGCCGCTCCGGCGCCTACACGCTGCCCGACTTCGCCGAGGCCCGCCTCGCCTCCCAGGCGGTACGGCGGCTCGCGGGTGCCTTCGTCGTCGGCGTCGGCTGGCTCTACCTGCTGCCCCAGCTCCAGGGCGCCGGACTGACGCTGACCGTCCTCACCGGCGCACCGGACTACCTCGGCGGGCTGATCGTCGCGGTCGTCGTGGTCGCCACGGTCGCCGCCGGCGGCATGCGCAGCATCACCTTCGTGCAGGCGTTCCAGTACTGGCTCAAGCTCACCGCTCTGCTGGTCCCCGCGCTCTTCCTGGTCCTCGCCTGGCAGGGCGACGGATCACCGACCCGCGCCTTCGAGGAACCCGCCACCTTCCGCGAACAGCGCGTCGTCCGCGTCGACGACAGCCTCGACATGAAGCTGGACACGCCGCTGACGGTCACGGTGAGCGGCACCGTCGACGGCCGCGCCCACGAGGACACCGAACTACGTCTCCCCGCCGGCACCCACCACATCGACGCCGGCACCCGGCTCACCTTCGACAAGGGCGCCCCCGTCCCCGAGGCCGACCGCGTCGGCGACGGCAGCCTGTCCCCCTCGCAGGCCGAGAGCCGCGGCGAACGCCCGCTGTACGCGACGTACGGACTGATCCTCGCCACCTTCCTGGGCACCATGGGCCTGCCGCACGTCGTCGTCCGCTTCTACACCAGCCCGCACGGAGTCGCCGCCCGCCGCACCACCGTCGCCGTCCTGGGCCTGATCGGCGCCTTCTACCTGCTGCCCCCGGTCTACGGCGCCCTGGGCCGGCTGTACGCCCCCGAGCTCACCCTCACCGGCGACGCGGACGCCGCCGTACTGCTCCTGCCCGACCGCATGATCGGCGGCCTCGGTGGCGACCTGCTGGGCGCGCTGGTCGCCGGGGGAGCCTTCGCCGCGTTCCTGTCGACGGCGTCGGGACTGACGATGGCCGTGGCGGGCGTGCTCACCCAGGACGTGCTCCCCTCGCGCGGCGTACGGCACTTCCGGCTCGGTACGGTCCTCGCGATGGCCGTACCCGTGGCCGCCAGCGTCCTGGTGGGCGGACTGCCGGTCGCCGACGCCGTCGGGCTGGCCTTCGCCGTGTCCGCGTCGTCGTTCTGCCCGCTGCTCGTGCTCGGGATCTGGTGGCGGCGGCTCACCCCGCCCGGTGCCGCCGCCGGGATGCTGGTGGGCGGCGGCTCCGCACTCGTCGCCGTCGCCGCGACCATGGCGGGCTTCCCGGGCAGCGGCGCCCTCCACGCCCTGCTCGCCTGGCCCGCCATCTGGTCGGTCCCGCTCGGCTTCCTCACCATGGTGCTGGTGTCCCTCTCCACGCCGAGCCGGGTACCGGCGGGGACGGCGGCGATCCTGGCCCGCTTCCATCTGCCGGAGGAGCTGCGCACGGAGGTAAAGGCATGAACGGTTCGGCAGCGCCCCGAAGGGGCGCGGGGCTGCATCACATATGCGGCTACCGCCGCGTGGGCGCGATCAACCACCACGGCGCCGCAGCCGCTCGACGGCGTTTCCCGGCACTACCAGCGGAGCTCACCGCATGATCGGATTCATCGCAGGCCTGTGTGTGGCGATCCTCCCGCTGCTCGCCGCCGGATTCTGGCTCGGCCGCCGCACCGCCCGCCCCGAGAACCTCGTCGGTCTCGGTACCCCGGTCGAGCACGCCACGTTCCAGACCCTGCACACCGCCTCCCTCGCCGCGCCGCCGCTGCGGGCGGGCCTGACCGAGGAGACCGCCCGCAAGTCGGCCCGCAGACTGCGCACGCTGCTCGGCACGGACGCGCTGTGCCTGACGGACCAGAAGGAGGTGCTGGTCTGGGACGGGGTGGGCGGCCACCACCGGGCGGAGATCATGGACCGCCTCGCCGGACCCCTGGAGTCGGGCCGGGGCGAGGCCTTCCCGCTGACCTGCGAGACGCCCGACTGCCCGGTCCGCTGGGCCGTCGTCGCCCCGCTCACCGTCGACGACCGGGTGCACGGAGCGCTCGTCGCCTGCGCGCCCCGCGAATCGGCGGTGCTCGTGCGCGCCGCCGGCGAGGTCGCCCGCTGGGTCTCCGTCCAGCTGGAGCTGGCCGACCTGGACCAGTCCCGCACCCGCCTCATCGAGGCCGAGATCAAGGCCCTGCGCGCCCAGATATCCCCCCACTTCATCTTCAACTCGCTCGCGGTGATCGCCTCGTTCGTCCGCACCGACCCCGAGCGCGCCCGCGAACTGCTCCTGGAATTCGCCGACTTCACCCGCTACTCGTTCCGCAGGCACGGCGACTTCACCACCCTCGCCGACGAACTCCACGCCATCGACCACTACCTGGCGCTCGTCCGGGCACGCTTCGGCGACCGCCTCTCCGTCACCCTCCAGATCGCCCCAGAGGTGCTGCCGGTCGCCCTGCCCTTCCTCTGCCTCCAGCCGCTCGTCGAGAACGCCGTGAAGCACGGGCTCGAAGGCAAGGCGGCCTCCGCGGGCAAGTGCCACATCAGCATCACCGCACAGGACACCGGAGCCGAGGCGCTGGTCGTCATCGAGGACGACGGCGCCGGAATGGACCCCGTCGCCCTGCGCCGCATCCTCGCCGGCGAGGCCAGCCCGTCGGGCGGCATCGGCCTGTCCAACGTCGACGACCGGCTCCGCCAGGTGTACGGAGACGACTACGGCCTCGTGATCGAGACGGCCGTGGGAGCGGGCATGAAAGTCACCGCCCGGCTGCCGAAGTACCAGCCGGGCGTGCACTCGGCGAGCCGGCTGACCCGCCCCTGACGCTCACGTGCTCTTGGTGGCGATCATCCCGAGAGTGATCAGCCCCAGCACGACCCAGCCGAACCACAGCCAGCCACTACTGCCGAGCGCCACCGTATAGGCGGTCACCACGACCAGTCCGCCGACCGTGAGCACCCCCATCGCCTTGGTCGATCCGTCCGAAGAACCGGGCATCGCAACACCCTCCTCATGGTCCGTCCCCCTCCATGGTGCCCCGGTTCTGCCTCCACAGCGACGTGTCCGCGAACTCCGTCCCTGCTGCTGAACGAAATGCCGGTCAGTTTCCCCGTGCGTTCAATGAGGCCAAATACGCGTTGTACGCCTCGAGTTCCTTGTCGCCGTCCCGGTCGGCCGCCCGGTCCTTGCGCCGCGCCTGCCGCTGCTCACTGCTGTGCCACTGGAACAACAACGCGAGCAGCACCAGCACCGACGGGATCTCACTGAACGCCCAGGCGATGCCGCCGGCCGCGTTCTGGTCGGAGAGCGCGTCGATACCGAGGGAAGCGGGCGGGTTCTTGAACGTCTCGACCATCGGCGTGGACGCCATCATCAACGCGATACCGAAGAACGCGTGGAACGGCATGCCCGCGAACAGCTCCAGCATCCGCATCAGATAGCCGGGCCGATTCGGTCCCGGGTCGACGCCGATGATCGGCCAGAAGAAGACGACACCCACGGCCAGGAAGTGCACCATCATCGCGATGTGCCCCGTCTTGGACCCCATCAGGAAGTCGAAGAGCGGCGTGAAGTACAGCGCGTACAGGCTCGCGATGAACAGCGGAATGGTGAAGGCCGGGTGGGTGACGAGCTGCATGTACCGGCTGTGCAGCAGCGCCAGCAGCAGCTCGCGCGGCCCCTTGCGCCCCTTGCCGGCGACGGGCAGCGCCCGCAGCGCGAGCGTGATCGGGGCGCCGAGCAGGATCAGGATCGGCGACAGCATGCTGATCACCATGTGCTGCACCATGTGCACGCTGAACATCACCATGCCGTAGTCGTTCAGCTTGGTGCACATCACCAGCGCGATGGTCAGCACACCGACGACGTACGAGATCGTCCGCCCCACCGGCCAGCTGTCACCGCGCCGCCGCAGCCGCACGACGCCGTACGCATACAGCGCGAGCCCCACCAGACAGGCGACGAGGAAGAACGGGTCGGCCGACCACTGAAGACCCCGCCCCAGCGTGAACGGCGGCAGATCCATGGTCATGCCGTGCCCGCTGTGATCCATTCCGACGGCTCCTGATTCGTGGGGGTTGTGCGTGTCTGTCCGCACAAGGGTATGACCGACCCCGGCCACGCCTGTGACCGGGGCCAGTGCAACCCACCCAGGGGCGCGGGGAACTGCGAGACCAGCCACACACGACCCGCACCCGGCAGATCAGGGAACTGTCAGAGCACGCATTCCGCTTCTTCGTATCGCTCCGCGGGAACCGTCTTCAGTGTCTCCACGGCCTCCGCCAACGGCACCATCACGATGTCCGTCCCGCGAAGCGCCGTCATCTTCCCGAACTCCCCGCGGTGCACGGCCTCCACCGCATGCCACCCGAACCGCGTGGCGAGCACACGGTCGTACGCGGTCGGCGTCCCCCCACGCTGCACATGCCCGAGAATCACCGGCCGGGCTTCCTTCCCCAGCCGCTCCTCCAGCTCGATCGACAGCTGACGGGCGATCCCGGCGAAGCGCTCATGGCCGTAGATGTCCTTGCCGCCCTCGTCGAAGGCCATGGAGCCCGGCTTCGGCTTGGCCCCCTCCGCCGCCACGACGATCGCGAACCGCTTCCCGGCCTGGAACCGCTCCCCGACGACCGCGGCCAACTCCTCGATGTCGAAGGGCCGTTCCGGTACGACGATGGCGTGGGCGCCGGCCGCCATGCCGGAGTGGAGTGCGATCCAGCCGGTGTTGCGGCCCATGACCTCGACCACGAGCACACGCTGGTGGGACTCGGCGGTGGTCTTGAGGCGGTCCAGCGCCTCGGTCGCCACGCCCACGGCCGTGTCGAAGCCGAAGGTGACGTCGGTCACCGCGATGTCGTTGTCGATGGTCTTGGGCACGCCCACGATGGGCAGGCCGCTGTCCGACATCAGCCGGGCGGCCTTCAGCGTGCCCTCGCCGCCGATCGGGATGATGGCGTCGAGACCGAGTTCCTCGACATGGCCCTTCGCCCGCTCGACCCCGTCCCTCAGGTGGGACGGCTGGACGCGGGAGGAACCGAGGATCGTGCCGCCGCGAGCGAGGATGCCGCCCACCGCGTCGAGGTCGAGCTTGAGGTAGTCGCACTCCAGGAGGCCTTTCCAGCCGTCCCGGAAACCGATGACCTCGTCGCCGTGGTCGGCGACGGCACGGTGCACGACGGACCGGATGACGGCGTTCAGGCCGGGGCAGTCGCCGCCGGACGTGAGGACACCAATGCGCATAGCCCGAAATACCTTCTCAACGTGGGCCGGGGACCGGACCACGTTGTCCGGTTCGATCCCCGCCACCCTAGCGGGAGGAAGGGGCGGGGCCGAATGGTGCGTCCGCCTGCTGGACGACCCCGCTCACCTGTGCGGACACAGCGTCAGACGGGCCGGTAAAGCCTGGCTGGAGCCCAGGTGTACAGGCAGCTCAGGCGGGCTGCTGAGCGGCCGCGATGCGCTCGCCCCGCAGCGCCTCGTACCACCGGTCGTCGGTCGGCGGCAGCGCGTTCACGTCGAGCGCCAGCTTCAGCAGCAGGTCGGCGATGAGCGGGTTCCGGGCCAGCACCGGGCCGTGCATGTACGTACCGAAGACCGTGTCGTTGTACGCGCCCTCCGTGCCGTCTCCCGTGCCGTTGCCCTTGCCGAGCTTCACCTGGGCGAGGGGGCGGGCGGTGGGGCCGAGGTGGGTGACGCCCTGGTGGTTCTCGAAACCGGTCAGCGGCGGCAGCCCGAGGCGCGGGTCGATGTCCCCGAGCACGTCGCCGACGCACCGCTCACCCTCACCGCGCACGGACACCACATCCAGCAGCCCGAGACCGGGCTCGCGCTGGCCGAGGTCGTTGATGAACTCGTGGCCGAGGATCTGGTAGCCCGCGCACACCGAGAACACGATCGCGCCGTTGCCGACGGCGCGCTGCAGCCCGCCGTCCCGCCGCAGCCGCTCGGCCGCGAGCCGCTGCGGGCGGTCCTCGCCGCCGCCGATCAGGTAGATGTCGCCGGACGTCGGGATCGGCTGGTCGCTGCGGACGTCCAGGCGGGCCACGTCGAGGCCGCGCTGCCGGGCCCGGCGCTCCACGACCAGGACGTTGCCCTGGTCACCGTACGTGCTGAGCAGGTCGGGATAGATCCAGACGACCCGCAGGCTGTTGTCGCTCACAAAAGTCCCCTGTGTGTCAGTTGCCGACGCGGCGGCGCAGGTCCTGGAAGGCGGTGTAGTTGGCGATGACCTCGATCCGGCCGGGCGGGCTCATCTGCACGGCCTGGTCGAGGGTCTCGCAGACCTGGAAGTGCTGGTTCGCGACCTCCAGCCGGACCGCGAGGTCCAGCCTGCGGTCGCCGACGACGCAGATCGGGTGCCCGGTCAGCCGCGTGTAGTCGACGTCCCACAGCCAGGAGGTGTCGGTGCCGTCGGCGCCGCGCGCGTTCACGGAGAGGATCACCGGGGTGGGCGGCGGGTCGATGAGGGAGAACGTCTCCAGCCAGCCGGCCGGGTTCTTCGCGAGCAGCAGCCGCAGATCGCGCTCCATGAACTGCACCACGTCATAGCGCCCGGCCACGGCCTGCACCTGGTACATCCGCTCCAGCGCGACCTGCGGCGGCACCCCGAACACGGCGGCGACGGCGGCCGACGAGGCGGCGTTGGCCTTGTTGGCGCGGCCCGGCAGCTGAAGGTGAATGGGCCAGGCGGAGCCGTGCGGGTCGAGTACGTGGTCGCCCGAGAGCGCCCAGCTGGGCGTCGGCCGCCGGAAACCGCACTCACTGCAGAACCAGTCGTCGCCCGGGCGCTGCATCACGCCACCGCAGGACGGGCAGGACCAGGCGTCGTCCTTCCACATCTGACCGGCGGCGACCCAGATCACGTTGGGGGAGGAGGACGCGGCCCACACCACGAGCGGGTCGTCGGCGTTCGCGACGACCACGGCCTTGGAGCCCGCGAGCCCCTCCCGCCAGTTCTCGGCGAGCATCCGGGTCTCGGCGGCGCGGTCGAGCTGGTCGCGGGAGAGGTTGAGCAGGGCGATGCACTTCGGGTCGGTGTCCCGGGCCACCCCGGCCAGGTACTTCTCGTCGACCTCGATCACGCCGTAGCGCGCGTCGGACCCACCGGCCAGCGCGGAGGTGATACCGGCGGGCATGTTGGCACCGAGCGCGTTCGAGACGACGGGGCCCGCGGCGCGCAGGGCCTCGGCGATCAGCCGGGTCGTCGTGGTCTTTCCGTTGGTCGCCGACACCAGGATCACGTCCAGGTTCTGGGCGAGCCGGGCGAGGAGGTCGGGGTCGAGCTTGAGTGCCACGCGGCCGCCGATCACCGAACCGCTCCCGCGCCCCGCGGCACGCGATGCCGCCGCGACCGCCTTGCCCGCGGTCACGGCCAGCTTGGCCCGCGGCGTGAGCGGGTCCGAGTTGCCTGCCATCAGTTCTCGATCCTCCTTGCGTACGCGCCGCGCCTCTGCCTGACGGCAACGTGGTGGTGGTCAGCCTATCGAGATCCATTCGCACTCCCGAATCGCCGTACCCTTGCGGCCATGCGAAACGGCTCCATTCCGGGCGCGCACGGGCGCGTCCGGCCCCTCACCCTGCATGGCGCTCCGCTGCTGCGTGAGCGGTGCCACGAGGTGACCGACTTCGGCCCGGCCCTCACGGCCCTCGTCGAAGACCTGTTCGCCACGATGTACGCAGCACAGGGAGTCGGCCTGGCAGCGAATCAGATCGGCGAGCCCTTGCGGGTGTTCGTCTACGACTGCCCCGACGACGAGGACGTACGGCATCTGGGCCACGTCGTGAACCCGCGGCTGGTGGAGGCGGACGGCGTGGTGATCCGGGGCCCGGAGGGCTGCCTCTCCCTACCGGGCCTGGAGGCGGGCACGGAACGGTACGACCACGCGGTGGTCGAGGGCTTCACGATGACGGGAGAGCCGATCACGGTTCATGGCACGGGCTTCTTCGCACGCTGCCTGCAGCACGAGTGCGACCACTTGGAGGGCAAGGTCTACGCGGACCACTTGACGGGCTGGCGCTACAGGCGACTGATGCGACAGGCAACGCGAGCTTCTTGGGGTAGGGCGACTGGTCCGACTTAAGGGGCGCGGGGAACTGCGCGACCAGCCCCCACCAACCCGCAGCCGAGACACAACGGTCAGAACCCCGGACCGCCCACTTTGTCCCCCGCCGCAGCCAACCGCCCCCACAACAAGTCGGCCAAACTCCGCACCAACTCAGCGCGAGAACAAGGCCGTTCCCCCAGCCACCAATCCCCGGCCGCGTGCATCATCCCGACGATCCCATGCCCCCACACCCGAGCCAGCTGCTGGCTCCCCGGCCCGAGATCCAGCCGATCCTCGATGACCTGGGCCAACTCCTCACCCATCCGCCGAAGCAGCGGCCCCGCCTGAACGCCGACATCGAACCCGTGGTCACTCGCCGACCCCTCGGACGGATGCATCAGGAACCGGTACACCTGAGGACGCGCCTCGATCGCCGCGAGATACGTGTCGAGCGTGGCCTCGACCCGCTCCCGCCGGTCCGCCGGGGCGTCCAACGCGGCCCGCAGGGAATCCAGCAGCGCGTCGGTGTGCCGCTTGGCAAGGGCCGCGTAAAGCCCGCCCTTGTCACCGAAGTGCCGGTAGAGGATCGGCTTCGTGATGCCCGCCTCCGCCGCGATCGCGTTCATCGAGGCCTGCGGGCCGTCGCGCAGCACCACTCTGTCCGCGGCCTCCAGCAGCTCACGCCGACGGCGGTCGGCGGAGCGCTGCTGATCGGTCCGCTGTGTGGTGTCCATGTGATCTCCCCCTGCTCGATCGGTGACGCCTGCGCAAACTAACACTCATTACGCTCCTGACATCGAACTGGCTGCCGAGCCGTCAGGAGTTGACTTTTCCTACCGGTCGGTAACAGACTGCGGTTACCGCAAGTAACAGGATAGTGCGCCACTGCTGGAGGGGACATGGCCGAGTTCACCATGGAGCTCAACGACGAACAGAAGGAGGTCCGGGACTGGCTGCACGGTTTCGCCGCCGACGTCATCCGTCCCGCCGCCGCCGAATGGGACGAGCGTGAGGAGACTCCCTGGCCTGTCATCCAGGAGGCCGCCAAGGTCGGCATCTACTCCCTGGACTTCTACGCCCAGCAGTACTTCGACCCCACCGGCCTCGGCATCCCCATGGCCATGGAGGAGCTGTTCTGGGGCGACGCGGGCATCGCCCTGTCCATCGTCGGCACGGGCCTGGCCGCCGTCGGCGTCCTCGCCAACGGCACCGAGGAACAGATCGGCACCTGGATTCCCCAGATGTACGGCGATGCCAACGATGTCAAGGTCGCCGCGTTCTGCTCCTCCGAGCCCGACGCCGGCTCCGATGTGGCCTCCATGCGGACGCGTGCCGTGTACGACGAGGCCAAGGACGAGTGGGTGCTCAACGGTACGAAGACCTGGGCGACCAACGGCGGCATCGCCAACGTCCATGTCGTCGTCGCCGTCGTCGACCCGGACCTCGGTTCCAAGGGGCACGCCTCCTTCATCGTCCCGCCGAACACTCCTGGCCTGTCCCAGGGGCAGAAGTTCAAGAAGCACGGCATCCGCGCCTCGCACACCGCCGAGGTCGTCCTGGACAACGTCCGGATTCCCGGCTCCTGCCTGCTCGGTGGCAAGGAGAAGCTGGACGAGCGGCTGGCGCGGGCGAAGGCCTCCGGCGGTGAGCGGGTCAGGAACGCGGCGATGGCAACGTTTGAAGCTTCGCGGCCGGCGGTGGGTGCGATGGCCGTCGGCACCGCCCGTGCCGCGTACGAAGTGGCCCTCGACTACGCCATGACCCGTGAGCAGTTCGGGCGCCCGATCATCGACAACCAGGGTGTGGCGTTCGAGATCGCGGACATGCGGACGTCCATCGACGCGGCGCGTCTTCTCGTCTGGCGTGCGTCCTGGATGGGGGTCAACGGGAAGCCGTTCACCGCGGCCGAGGGCTCGATGTCGAAGCTGTTCGCGAGCGAGACGGCGAAGAAGGTGACCGCCCAGGCGATCCAGATCCTGGGCGGGAACGGATACACGCGGGAGTATCCGGTGGAGCGGATGCACCGGGATGCGGCGATCTACACGATCTTCGAGGGGACCAGTGAGATCCAGCGGCTGGTGATTGCTCGGACGCTCTCGGGGATGTCCATTCGGTAGTTGTGCGGCTGCGGGTTGTGGGGGCTGGTCGCGCAGTTCCCCGCGCCCCTTAAAACCTCACCTGTGCCGGAGCGGGGTCAGTTGCTGGATGTCGTACCTGGCCCGCAACTCCTCGATCGCCGCATGATCCGGCGGACCCCCGTTCCCCAGGATCTCCAGCAACTCCTCGAAGTAGCGTTCGTGATCCGGCGGTGGGCTTGCCTGGAAGAACATCTTGGCCGGGTTGTCCGTCGGATTTGCGAACGCATGAGGGCAGCCGGGCGGTACGACGATGAGCGTGCCCGGGGTCGCGCGTACGACCCTGTTGCCCGAACTCGACTCCCACTTCTGCCAGTTGTCGGGGGTACGGATACGCGGCTCGAAGGCGAGTACGTCCAGCTCGCCTTCCAGGACGTAGAACAACTCCTCGCTGCGCGTGTGCACATGGGCGCCGACGTCGAAGCCCGGAGGGACGAGGACCTCGAAGGTGGAGGCCGTCCGGGAGTGCGTGCCGGTGACCTTGAAGGTCACGTGCTGGGCCGGTGTCTGGACGACCCGGCCGTGGCCCGGTGGTACGAGGAGCCCCTCCGTCGTCGTCATCGGCGTCTCACCACGTGACCGGCAGGGCCTCGGGCCCGCGGATCAACGCGCCCTTCTTGAAGGGCACTTCCCGGGGCGGCACGGCGAGTTTCAGTCCCGGCACCCGGTCGAGGAGGGCGTCGACGAGGAGCTCGGACTCCAGCCGGGCCAGCATGCCGCCGGGGCAGTAGTGCGGGCCGAAGCCGAAGGAGACGTGGGGGTTGGGGTTGCGCGAGAAGTCGATCATCTCGGGCTGCGGAAAGACGTCCGGGTCGCGGTTGGCGGCGAGGTACGACACGTAGATCGCGTCGCCCGCCCGGATCCGTACGCCCTTGATGCCGACGTCCTCCATCGCGATCCGGGACAGCCCGACGGCGTTGCGGTGCGGGATGTAGCGGAGCAGCTCGTCGATGGCCTGGGGGCGGATCTCCGGCTCGGCGCGCAGCCGTGCGGTGAGGTCGGGGCGGGTCAGCAGGATGTAGAACATCTGCCCGCTGTTGTTGGTGACCGCCTCGCCGCCGATCTGGAGGAGCACCGCGAGTCCGACGGCCTCCTCCAGCGTCACCTCGCCCTTGCCGACGGCCGCGCCGAGCAGTGAGGTGACGTCCTCGCCGGTGCTGCCCTCGCGCATGCCGATGAGGTCGGCGAAGTAGGCGCCCATCTCGTTCTTGGCCTTCTCGCTGACGTCGGCGCCGTGCGAGGAGGACAGGATGAGCTGGGTCCAGGTGTGCATGCCGTGCCGGTCGGCGGCCGGGACGCCCATCAGCTCGCAGATCACGGCGATGGGGAAAGGGCTGAGGACGGTTGCGGTGAGGTCGGCCGGCGGGCCGTCCTGGAGGAGTTCGTCGACCAGCTCGTCCAGCATGCGGCGGGACTTCTCCCGCACCCGCTCCACGCCCTTCGCGGTGAATGCGGCGGCCACCGAGCGGCGCAGCCGGGTGTGGTCCGGCGGGTCCAGGAAGCCGACGGCGCCGCGGGCCGGGATGAAGTGCGGGGCGAGCCGGGTGACCTGCCGGTCCATGACGGCCTCGCGGCTGAACCGGGGGTCGTTGGTCACCATGCGTACGTCGTCGTAGCGGGTGACCAGCCAGGCCCAGCCCTCGCCGTTGGGCAGCTGGATCCGGGTGACCGGGCCCTCGTCCATCAGCTGGCCGAGGATCGGGTCGAAGTCCACGCCCGACAGGTCGAGCGCCGGCCAGTGCCGGACGGGGGGAAGGGTTTCGGTGATCGTCTCTTCGGTCATCTCACGTCGTCTCGTCAGTTGCGGTGCCAGCGGCCCAGGGCCATCTCGGCGGTGATACCGGGACCGAACCCGGCGAGGAGCCCGCGCGCCTTGTGTTCGGCGCCGCCCTCCTCGAACAGCCGGCGCAGCGCGTCCAGGACGACGGCGCTGGCGATGTTGCCGTACTCGGTGAGCGTCGACCGGCTGAACCGGAACGCGTGCGGGTCGACCTGGAGGAACTTGCTGAGGTCGTCGAGTATTCGCGGCCCGCCCGCATGGACTATGTAGAAGTCCAGGTCGGCGGCGTCCCAGCCGTGCATGCCCGCGAGATCCTGGAGCGCCGGGGCGAGCGGCTCCATGGTGGCCGGCACCCGCTTGTCCAGCAGGAAGTGGAATCCGGTGGCCCGGACGTCGTACATGATCCACTCTTCGGTCTTGGGGATCAGGTACGAGCCGTTGCGCTCGAGCGTGATGCCTTCGCCGCCGCGCCCGCGGACCGCCGCGGCGGCGATGCCGTCGCCGAACAGACCGTTGGACAGCAGCGAGCCGACGCCGATGTCCGTGGGCTGGTAGCACAGCGAGCAGAACTCGCAGGCCACGATGAGCGCGTTGGCCTCGGGGTAGGCCGTGCAGAAGTCGTGCGCCCGGTTGATCGCCGCCCCGCCTGCCGCGCAGCCCAGCTGGGCTATGGGGATCTGGCGGGTGGTGCTGTCGAAGTCCATCTCGTTGATCAGCCAGGCCGTGAGCGAGGGCATCATGAAGCCCGTGCACGACACGTAGATGATCACGTCGATGTCGGTGGTGAGCAGCTCCGCGTCGTCGAGCGCCCGCTGTATGACCGCCGGGACCCGGGCCTTCGCCTCGGCCTCGTAGATCTTGTTCCGCTCCTCGAAGCCGGGGTGCTTCAGGGTTTCCTCGATCGGCTGCACGATGTGCCGGGTGCGTACGCCGGTGTTCTCGATCAGCCGGAGGGCCAGCGGCAGTTGGGGGTGGTCAAAGTGGCGGGAGCGAGCCAGCTCCAGCGTCTCCTCCATCGTGATCACGTGCTCTGGAACGGACACCGAGGGTCTGCACAAAGTCGCCATGAACCGTGCCTGCTTTCGCCTTCCGGAAGGCCTGCGCCCCCCGGTCAGAAGGTTGTGCATTCACGATCACCCGACGGGGCGACTATCTCGCGCCGGACTACTCCAAATTGGGGATCACTGGAATTGCCTAGCGCTACGGCGTGCCCCCGCTGCTGTGCGCGATACAGGCGACATCGATACGGTCGGCCAGCTTGGCCAGCTCGATCGTCAGCGCCGCCACCGTGTCCTCGTCCAGTTCCTCCTGCCCGGCCTCGACGAGGTGCAGCCATCGCGCACCCACCGTCCGCAACAACTTGCTGACGTCGGCGGCAGCCACCTGCAGGGTCCCGCGGTCGTCGACGATCAGAGGCAGAGTCACTTCGCGGTTCACAAAGGGGATCGTAGCCGCGGAACCCTCACGCTCCGTGCCATACGGTCGTGATGTTGCAGAACTCGCGGATTCCGTGCCCGGACAGCTCACGCCCGTACCCGGACCGCTTCACTCCGCCGAACGGGAACGCCGGGTGGGACGCCGTCATCCCGTTGACGTAGACGCCACCCGCCTCCAGGTCCCGTGCGAACCGTT
Source organism: Streptomyces sp. NBC_00457 (assembly GCF_036014015.1). NCBI lineage: Bacteria > Bacillati > Actinomycetota > Actinomycetes > Kitasatosporales > Streptomycetaceae > Streptomyces > Streptomyces sp. NBC_00457. The sequence continues at coordinate 9,131,690 of NZ_CP107905.1, forward strand.
CGACCTCGACCCCGTCGCGCGTCCAGACGTTGGAACTCAGCCCGAACGGCGAGTCGTTGGCGATGAGCACCGCCTCGGCCAGGTCGCCCGCGCGATACACCGTGGCCACCGGGCCGAACGCCTCCTCGCGGTGGATCCGCATCTCGCGGGTGATTCCGGTGAGGACGGTCGGCGGGTACCACCAGCCGGCCTGCCCGGGACGTTCGCCGCCGCACAGCACGGCCGCTCCGCCGCGCACCGCGTCGTCCACCAGCTCCTCCAGGTCCGCCCGGCCCTGCTCGCTGGCCAGCGGCCCGACCTCGGTCTCCTCCTCCAGCGGGTCACCGACCGTGAGCGCCTGCATGCCGGCGACGAACCGCTCGGCGAACGCGTCGTACACATCGGCGTGCACGATGAACCGCTTGGCGGCGATGCAGGACTGGCCGTTGTTCTGCACCCGTGCGGTGACGGCGACTTGGGCGGCCCGGTCGACGTCGGCGGAGGGCATGACGATGTACGGGTCGCTGCCGCCCAGCTCCAGCACCGTCTTTTTCACCATCTCCCCGGCGACGGACGCCACCGCGCGGCCGGCGGGCTCGCTGCCGGTGAGGGTGGCCGCCCGGACACGCTCGTCGCGCAGGATGTCCTCTACCGCGCCGGAGCCGATGAGGAGGGTCTGGAAGCAACCCTCGGGGAAGCCGGCGCGGTGGAACAGGTCCTCGAGGTAGAGGGCGGTCTGCGGGACGTTCGAGGCGTGTTTGAGGAGGCCGACGTTGCCCGCCATCAGCGCGGGCGCGGCGAAGCGGACGACCTGCCAGAGCGGGAAGTTCCACGGCATGACCGCGAGCACCGGGCCCAGCGGCCGGTAGCGGACGAGGACGCGGGAGGCGCCGGAGTCCCGCACGTCGGCGTCGGCGGGTTCCTCGTCGGCGAGGAGCTCCGCCGCGTGGTCGGCGTACCAGCGCATCGCCTTGGCGCACTTCGCGGCCTCCGCGCGGGCCTGCTTGACCGGCTTGCCCATCTCGGTGGTCATGACGCGGCCGATGTCCTGCTGGTCCTCCTCGAGGAGATCGGCGGCCCGGCGCAGCAGCAGGGCGCGCTCGGCGAAGCCGGTCGCCCGGTAGGTGCGGAACGTGGCTTCGGCGAGCTGGAGCCTGCGTTCCAGCTCTTCGGCGCCCATGGCCTCGTACGTCTTGAGCGTCTCGCCGTTCGCCGGGTTCACCGTCGCGATGGGCATGGCTGACCTCCTGAGGGCGGCTTTGGTTAGACCTTCCCGCGCGGTGTGGGGGACCGCAACGCGTAGGCCGCTGTTCAGCCCGAGTGCTCCGCCAGCCGGTCGAGAAACGCGGTCTGCGCCTTCACGATCACGCCGCGGGCGCGGTCGAGCCCGAACCACTCCACCCGGTCCAGCTCGGGGAACTCCCGCGTCTGCCCGGACTTCGGTGGCCACTCCATCCGGAAGGTGCCGGGGACGACGGCAGCCGGGTCCAGGTCGGCCTCCACCGCCCATACGGTGACGATCTTGCCGCCGGTCTGCCGGACCTCGCCGAGGTCGATCGCCTCACCGTCCGGCGGCGGCAGCCCCAGCTCCTCCTGGAACTCACGGCGGGCGGCGTCCCAGGCGGGCTCGCCAGGTTCGTACTCGCCCTTGGGCACGGTCCACGCCCCTTCGTCACGGCGCGCGAAGAACGGGCCGCCCATATGCCCGAGCAACACCTCCATGCCCTGGTCCGTGTGCCGGAACAACAGCAGGCCGGCGCTCGTCCTCACGGCGTCACCTCGGGATGTGCGGCCAGCAGCGTCTCCACCGTGTCGGCCTCCTCCGGCCGCTTGTCCTCGCGGTAGCGGACCACGCGGGCGAAGCGGAGGGTGACGCCGGCCGGGTAGCGGGTGGACTTCTGCAGACCGTCGTAGGCGATCTCGACGACGAGTTCCGGGCGTACGGTCACGCCCCAGCCGTTGTCCTCGACGGCCAGCTCCTGGAGGCGCTCGGTCTGCCAGGTCAGCATCGCGTCGGTCATGCCCTTGAAGGTCTTGCCGAGCATGGCGAAGGAGCCGTCGGGAGCCAGCGCGCCCAGGTGGAGGTTGGAGAGCTTGCCGGTGCGGCGGCCGTGGCCCCACTCGGCGGCCAGGACGACGAGGTCGAGCGTGTGCACCGGTTTGACCTTCAGCCAGGACGCGCCGCGCCGGCCCGCGCTGTAGGGGGCGTCGAGGGCCTTGGCGACGATGCCCTCGTGGCCGCGTTTCAGGGTCTCGGCGAGGAAGGCGTCCGCCGCGTCGATGTCGTCGGGTCCCTCGACGAGCGTCCGGCGCACCCGCATCGGCTCGGGCACCAGCCGGGCCAGCTCCGCGTGCCGGTCGGCGAACGGCAGGTCGAGCAGGTCACGGTCGCCGACGGACAGCGCGTCGAAGAAGACGGGGGAGACGGGGACCTCCTCGGCCGCCGTCGCCACGTCCACGCGGGAGCCGACGCGCCCGGCGGTCTCCTGGAAGGAACGGGGCCGCCCGTCCGCGCCGAAGGAGATCACCTCACCGTCCAGGATGAAGCGCCTGCCGTTCAACTCCAGGGCCGCCGAGGTCAGTTCGGGCAGCCGGTCGGTGATGTCGTCGAGGGTGCGGGTGTAGACACGTACGGTGTCGCCGTCCCGGTGCACCTGGACGCGGATGCCGTCGAGCTTCTCCTCGACCGCGCACGCGCCGAGCTTGTCGACCGCCTCGGCCACCGAGGACGCGCTGTGCGCCAGCATCGGCAGGACCGGACGGCCGACGGTGAGCCGGAAGCGGTCCAGCGACGCCGGGCCGTCCGCGAGCAGGGCCTGGGCGACGGTCTGGAGGGACCCGGCGAGCATCACCGCCCGCCGTACGTCCGCCGCCGGCGCCCCGGTCGCCACCGCGAGGCCCTCCACCGCCACCGCCTCCAGCGCGCCCTGCCGTACCTCACCGGTGATCAGCCCGAGCAGGAACCGCTGCTCGTCCTCGGTGGCCGCGCCCATCAACTCACCCACCAGCCGGGCCCGTTCCGCCTGCGAACCGGGCCCGGACACCTTGCCCAGTTCGCTGAGCAGGGCGTCCACCTCGCGCACGCTCAGGGTCGGCTCGGCGGCCGGGGCGACCGGGCGGCTCAGCGCCTTCCAGCCGACGCCGAGCCGGCCCTGCGGAAGCCTTCCGGCCAGATACGGGATGACGATAGGCACGTCGTCCGCCTCCGCGTCCCTGAACAACTCCGCGAGCAGTGCGATCTTGCGGGACCGCGCGGAGGTGGCGGCGACCTCGCGGGAGACTTGGGCCAGGCGGGTCAGCAGCATGCAGCCCATGTTGCAACGGGCTACGTCGGTATACACCCCGACAAACGGGTTGTCGTTCGTCTGCGGGTTTGTTGTGGCTGGTCGCGCAGTTCCCCGCGCCCCTTAGGGCGCTGCATCGAGGTCGACCATGAGCAGCTCCCCGTTGATCGTGGCGCCCGCTCGGTAGCCGCCGCTCGCCGCGTTCACGACCTGCTCGCCGAAGCCCATCGCGTTGCCCGCTGCCCATACGCCCGGCACGGTTGTCAGGCCGGTCGGGTCGACTACCGGGTACGTCCCGAAGGGGGTCTCGTTCATCTCGGCGCCGAGCTTCTCCAGCAGGCCGGTCTGTGGGATTGCGCGCGGTGCTACGAACAGCGTCTGGCGGTCGTACGTCGAACCGTCCGCGAGTCGTATGCCCGTCAGGCGGTCGTCCTCGACCACCAGTCCCGCGACCTCGCCCGGGACGACGTGTACGCCCGCCGCGGCCAGTCTGCGCAGGTCGTCGTCCGAGAGGTCGTCCTCGGTGACCTTGTGCAGGAAGAGGGTCACGTCCTTGGACCACTGGGAGACGATCAGGGCCTGGTGCACGCCCATCGGGCTGGTCGCCAGGACTCCGAAGGCCTGGTCGCGTACCTCCCAGCCATGGCAGTACGGGCAGTGCAGCACGTCGCGGCCGAAGCGCTCGGCGACGCCGGGGACGTCCGGCAGCTCGTCCTTGAGGCCGGTGGTGACGACGAGGCGCCGGGCGTGCACTGTCCGTCCGCTCGCGAGCTCGACCGTGAAGTCCTCGGCCTTGGTGACGTCCACGGCCGTGTCCTGGACCAGCTCGACTCCGTACCGTGCGATCTCCTCGCGGCCGATCGTGAGGAACTCGGCGGGGGACATGCCGTCGCGGGACAGGTAGCCCTGCATGTGCGCGGCGGGGGCGTTGCGTGGTTCGCCCGCGTCGACCACCAGGGTGTGGCGCCGGGCCCGGCCCAGGATGAGGGCGGCGGACAGGCCTGCCGCGCCGCCGCCGATGACGACCACTTCGTATCTGTCGCTGTATGTCTCGGTCATGGTGACCACCTCCATGCCAGACGGTCGCGCGACCACTGCCGCATTGACAAACACATTTGCCGAAACTGCAATGGACTCCATGAGTGACGACGACATGGACGAGGTGCTCGCCGAGGTCGGTCCGCGGCTGCGGCGGATCCGCAAGGAGCGGGGCGCCACGCTGGCCGGGCTCTCCGAGGCGACCGGTATCTCGGTGAGCACGCTGTCCCGGCTGGAGTCCGGGCTGCGCAAGCCCAGCCTGGAGCTGCTGCTGCCGATCGCGCGGGCGCACGAGGTGGCGCTGGACGAACTGGTGGGTGCGCCCGCGGTGCGTGATCCCCGGGTGCGGGCCGAGCCGATCAAGAGGCACGGACGCACCTACTGGCCGCTGACCCGCCAGCCCGGGGGCCTGCAGGCCTTCAAGGTGCTGGTGCCGCAGGAGGAGGCGGAACCGGTGGAGGCGCGGACCCATGAGGGTTACGAGTGGCTGTATGTGATGTCGGGGCGGCTGCGGATGATCCTGGGCGATCACGACATCGTGCTGAACGCGGGGGAGGCCGCCGAGTTCGATACGCGGGTGCCGCACTGGTTCGGGTCGACGGGGGAGGGGCCGGTGGAGTTTCTCAGTCTGTTCGGGCCGCAGGGGGAGCGGATGCATGTGCGGGCGCGGCCGAAGCGGGCGTGATGGACGCGACTGTTCCCTGATCGGCAAGCGACCGCTTAGTATGCGAGGGACCTGGTCGGACGAAGCAGTCTGTGGAGGCCCCGCATGCAGGCATGGCAAGTGCACGAGATCGGTGAGCCGGGCGAGGTGATGCGGCTGGCGGACGTGGCGCGGCCGACGCCCGGCGACGGCCAGGTCCTGCTGAAGGTGCGTGCTGCCAACATCAACTTCCCGGATGCCCTGATGTGCCGGGGCCAGTACCAGGTCAAGCCGCCGCTGCCGTTCACGCCGGGCGTCGAGATCTGCGGCGAGACCGAGGACGGGCGCCGGGTGATCGCCAACCCCGCGCTGCCGTACGGCGGCTTCGCCGAGTACGCCGTCGCGGATGCGGCGGCTGTGCTGCCCGCGCCCGATTCTCTGGACGACGCCGAGGCCGCCGCGCTGCACATCGGCTACCAGACGGGCTGGTTCGGTCTGCACCGGCGGGCCCGGCTGGAGGCCGGCGAGACGCTGCTCGTCCACGCTGCCGCAGGAGGGGTCGGCAGCGCGGCCGTGCAGCTCGGGAAGGCGGCCGGCGCCACCGTCATCGGAGTCGTGGGCGGCGCGGAAAAGGCGGCTGTCGCCCGGGAGTTGGGCTGCGATGTCGTCGTCGACCGCCGCGCGGAGGATGTCGTCGCCGCCGTGAAGGAGGCCACCGGTGGCCGGGGCGCCGACGTGATCTACGACCCGGTCGGCGGCGCGGCCTACATCCAGTCCGCCAAGGTCGTCGCCTTCGAGGGCCGGATCGTGGTCGTCGGCTTCGCCAGCGGAACGATCCCCAGCCCGGGCCTCAACCACGCGCTGGTGAAGAACTACGCGATCCTCGGCCTGCACTGGGGCCTGTACAACACCAAGAACCCGAAGCTGGTCCAGCACTGCCACGAACAGCTGACCGAGCTGGCCGCGCGCGGCGCGATCAAGCCGCTGGTGAGCGAGCGGGTGCCGCTGGCGGGGGCCGCGGCGGCGGTGCAGCGGGTCGCCGACGGGACCACGACGGGCCGGGTCGCCGTCGTTCCCTCCCTGGAGCCCTCCCTGGAGAACGGAGCCGCCGCATGACCGACGCCGCAGAACTGCGCAGCCGCACACGGGAGTTGCTGGCCGCGCACCCGCCCACCACCACGGAACGCATCGACTTCCTCAAGGCCCGCTTCGACGCCGGACTCGCGTGGGTGCACTACCCGGAGGGCCTCGGCGGACTCGGTGCGCCGCGCTCCCTCCAGGCCGTCGTGGACGCCGAGTTGGAGGCGGCGGGCGCCCCCGACAACGACCCGCGGCGCATCGGCATCGGCCTCGGGATGGCGGCGCCGACCATCCTGAAGTACGGCACCGAGGAGCAGAAGCAGCAGTTCCTCAGGCCGCTGTGGGTGGGCGAGGAGGTCTGGTGCCAGCTGTTCAGCGAGCCGGGCGCCGGATCCGACCTGGCCGCGCTCGGCACGCGAGCCGTCAGGGAAGGCGATGACTGGGTCGTCAACGGGCAGAAGGTGTGGACCTCCAGCGCCCATCTCGCCCGCTGGGCCATCCTCATCGCCCGCACCGACCCGGACCTGCCCAAGCACGCGGGCATCACGTACTTCATCTGTGACATGACGGACCCGGGCGTCGAGGTCAGGCCGCTGCGCCAGATCACCGGCGAGGCCGAGTTCAACGAGGTGTTCCTCACCGACGTCCGCATCCCGGACGCGCACCGCCTCGGCGCGGTCGGCGACGGCTGGAAGGTCGCGCAGACGACGCTGATGAACGAGCGCGTCTCGATCGGCGGCATGCGCATCCCGCGCGAGGGCGGCATGATCGGGCCGATCGCGCAGACCTGGCGCGAACGCCCCGAACTGCGCACCCATGACCTCCACCAGCGCCTGTTGAAGCTCTGGGTCGAGGCCGAGGTCGCCCGCCTCACCGGCGAACGCCTGCGCCAGCAGCTCGTCGCGGGCCAGCCCGGCTACGAGGGCTCCGGCATGAAGCTGTCCTTCGCCCGCCTCAACCAGGAGATCAGCGGCCTGGAGGTCGAACTCCTCGGCGAGGAAGGCCTGTTGTACGACGACTGGACCATGCGCCGCCCGGAACTGGTCGACTTCACCGGCCGCGACGCCGGCTACCGCTATCTCCGCTCCAAGGGCAACAGCATCGAGGGCGGGACCAGCGAGGTCCTGCTGAACATCGTCGCCGAGCGCGTCCTGGGCCTGCCCGCGGAGCCGCGCACCGACAAGGACGTCGCGTGGAAGGACCTGGCCCGATGACCGCACAGCGTGACCTGCTGTACTCGGAGGAGGAAGAGGCGCTGCGCGCCGCCGTCCGGGACCTGCTCACCGACCACTGCGACGCGGCGGGCGTGATCACCCGCACCGAGTCCGATGCCCCGCACGACCTCTCCCTGTGGAAGTCCCTCGCCGACGGCATGGGCCTCGCGGGCCTGCTCGTCCCCGAGGCGCGGGGCGGCCAGGGCGCCACCCATCGCGAAGTCGCCGTCGTCCTGGAGGAGTTGGGGCGAGCCGTCGCCCCCGTGCCCTATCTGACGAGCGCCGTGGTCGCCACGGAGGCCCTCCTGGCCTGCGACGCCGACGACCTGCTCGCCGAGCTGGCGTCCGGCCGGCGCATCGGCGTCCTCGCTGTCGCCCTGAACGTCGCTCCGGACGGCGCCTTCAAGGCCGTACGACAGGAAGACGGTGCCCTGCACGGCGAGTTGACCGGCATCGCGGACGCGTCGGCCGCGGACGTGCTGCTCGTGCCCGCGGACGACGGTGGGCTGTACGCCGTGGACGCCGATGCCGTGACCGTCGTACCGCAGGTGTCGCTGGACCTGACGCGGCCGGTGGCGCGGGTGGAGCTGGAGGGCGCTCGCGGGCGTCGGCTGAGCGATGCCGAACCCGCCGTACGACGGGCCCTGCGGGCCGGAGCCGGGCTGCTCGCGTCCGAGCAACTCGGGCTCGCCGACTGGGCGTTGACCGAGACGGTCCGGTATCTCAAGGAGCGCAAGCAGTTCAACCGGCCCGTCGGCGGGTTCCAGGCGATCAAGCACCGGCTCGCGCAGCTGTGGCTGGAGGTCGTCAACCTGCGCGCCGCCGCCCGGAACGCGGCGGACGCGCTCGCCACCGGCGAGGACGCCGAGGTGGCGGTCGCCGTCGCGCAGGCCTACGCGGCGGGTGTCGCCGTCCACGCCGCCGAGGAGGCGCTGCAGTTGCACGGCGGTATCGGGATGACCTGGGAGCACCCGGTGCATCTGTATCTGAAGCGGGCCAAGGCGGATTCGATCGCGTACGGCACCGCAGGCGGCCACCGTGCCGCGCTCGCCGAACTGGTCGACCTGCGCGCCCCCTGACGTACACCTGGGAGTAGACCGAGAGAAGCCCGTCCCACCAGGGGCGGGCTTTTCGGTGTGTCTTCGGCCAAGGAAGTGAACTCACGGCGGCAGTCCGGCCAACTCACTTTCTCAGGCGGTTTCTTGAGCCGCTCTCGAACGCATACTCGCTGAGGTTTCACTTCAGAACACCTCGGGGAGAGAGCATGGCCCACACCACCCGTCGCAGAGTCCTCACCCTCGGCGCCGCCCTCGCGGGCGCGGTCGTGGCGCCCGCCTCACAGGCACTGGCGGGCGAGCAGAAGAAGCATCACCCGCGCCCCCTCTGGCGCGCCCACGCACACAACGACTACGAGCACCCCCGTCCCCTCCTCGACGCCCTCGACCACCGCTTCGGCAGCGTCGAGGCCGACATCTGGCTCGTCGGCGACCAGCTCCTCGTCGCGCACGACCAGGTGGACCTCGACCCGGCGCGCACCCTCGAATCCCTCTACCTGGACACGCTGGCGTCCCGCGTGAAGGCCAACCGCGGTTCCGTCTACCGGGGTTACCGCGGCTCGCTCCAGCTGCTCATCGACATCAAGACCGAGGGCTCCTCGACGTACCTCGAGCTCGACCGGCACCTGCGGCGCTACAAGGGCCTGTTCACCACGTACGCGCACGGCCGGGTGTACCCCGGTCCCGTCACCGCGGTGATCTCCGGCGACCGCGCGGCCCGCGTCCCCATGGAGGCCCAGACCGTACGCCGGGCCTTCTACGACGGCCGGCTCGCCGACCTCGGCACCTCCGCGCCCGCCTCCTTCGTCCCGCTGATCAGCGACAACTGGACGCTCAACTTCACCTGGCGGGGCGTGGGCGCGTTCCCGGCCGCCGAGCGGCAGAAGCTGCACACCATCGTCCAGACCGCGCACGCCCGCGGCCAGAAGGTCCGCTTCTGGGCCACCCCGGACATCGCGGGCCCCGCCCGCGACGCCCTGTGGACGGAACTCCTCGCCGCCGACGTCGACTACCTCAACACCGACGACCTGATCGGCCTGGAAGCCTTCCTGGACGCACACCGGTCGGCCTAGACACCACACGTTCGGAGGACACGCCAGCCGCCCGGACGAACCCTCCGCTACGCCACACTCGTGGCCGAACGCCGCGAAGCGGACGTGGCGGAGGAGGTTTTCGATGGCCGTGTCCATCTCTGTGGTGCTGCTGCTGTTGATCCTGGCGGTGATCTTCCTGCGGCACGGCGGGCTGAAGCCCAGCCACGCGATCGTCTGCGCGCTGCTCGGGTTCTACATGGCGAGCTCGAGCATGGCGCCGACCATCGAGAGCGGCCTCACGGCGACCGCGGACATCGTCAGCGGTCTGAGACCGTGAGGCCACCGCGGCGGTCAGCCGGCCGAGAAGACCCCGATGCCGTTCGGGACGGGGCGTTCCACGCCGCCTGAGGGATGGTTGCGTACGGACACGGCGGTCGCTCCCGGAACGCGGGCGACCAGCGTCGTCGACCCGCCGCCGTCCAGGTTGAACGCGTCGACCGAGCCCAACTTCCGCATGGCGTCGGCGACTTCCGCGACCGTCAGGCCCGTGCGGTACTCGGCGGCGCCGTCCAGCGCGAGCAGAATCACCCGCCGCCCGCCGTCCGCGATGCCCACGGCCGTGCGCACCGCCGCGGTCCTGTTGTCCAGTCCGGGCAGCGGCTGGCCGTCCGTCAGGACCGGGAAGCCGCCCAGGGCGAAGCTGAACGGTTTCCGGGACCCGGCCGGCACCAGCTTGTGCTGCACCGTGACGCGCTCCCCCTTGGACAGCTTCCGCAGCCGCTGCGCGCCCGCCTCCCGGCCGACCAGCACGGTGCTGTCCTTGGCGATGGTGCCGCTGCCCGGGGTGTCGGCGGTCGACACCACGCGTCCCCCGCGGACCGTCACCTCGTACGTGTCGGCACTGCACGGCGCGGCCCGGTCGGTGTCCGTGCCGCACGTCGCGCGCACCCGGGAGACGCTGCCCCACTTGGCGGTGTAGGCCCCGACCGAGCCCACCGGCAGCGCGTACTGATTGAGCCCGCCGAGCGGCAGCTTGCCGTCGGGCGTGCCGATCGACCCGCTCAGGGAGAGGCTGTCCAGCCGGGCCCGCCGGTCGTCGCCGACCCCGAACACGTCCTTCGTGCTCCTGCCGGGCGGCATCGCGGGACCGAAGCGCTGGCCGTTGGGCACCGCGGCGCTGAGGGCCTTGCCCTTGGCGATCGCCGGTCCCACGCTCGCGCCGGTCGCCTGCACGCCCGGGTGCTGGGTCTCGGTGAGGTTGAAGAAGTCGCCGTTGACGCCCCCTACGGCGCCCTGGGCGTCGGCCAGCCGGGACACGGTCCCGCGGGCGGCCACCGCCCCCGGAGACAGCAGTCCTAGCCGGACCTTGGGATTGCGCAGGTCGACGCTGAGCACATGCGCCCGCGTCAGACCCTTGGACGCCTGGATGTCGAACTGCTCGTACGTGACACCCGGCGCGATCCGGGTGCCGCCCTGAACGGCGCCGGCCGGTGCCGCCCCCGCCAGGGCCGCACCGGCCAGCGCGCCGAATGCCGTGAGAAGCGTGAGGACCGATCTGCCTGCTCCGAACCGTTTCTGACGACGCGTCACCGTGCCCCCTGAGGTCTCGTCACATGTCGTGGGACTCAGGGGAATTGGAACAGAGGGCGGTGACCGCCGGGGTGCCTAAGCGCCGACTACGCGCGAACGGATCAGAAAACGCACCCCCTCGGGTGCCTCGAGCGAGAAGCCGCTGCCCCGGCCCTCGACGACGTCGACGATCAGCCGGGTGTGGCTCCACACCTCGTACTGACTCCTCGACATCCAGAAGCCCACCGGCTCCTCGACCCCGTCCACCGCCAGCTCCGCCAGCAGCACGTCCGAGCCGCCGGTACGGAACTCGCCCTCCGGGTAACACATGGGCGCGCTGCCGTCGCAGCAGCCGCCGGACTGATGGAACATCAGCGGACCGTGCGCCTGCCGCAGCCGACGCAACAGATCGGCGGCCGCGGGCGTGAGCTCGACACGCGGGATCTCTTCATCCATGCCGACAGCGCAGCACGCGGGAGGTTGCGAGGGGGTTGCAGGGCTACACGATCTCCACGAGCAGGTCTCCGCCCTCCACCTGCTGGATGCGGTTGATGGCCAGCCGCGTGACCCGGCCCGCCGTCGGCGCGGTGATGGCGGCCTCCATCTTCATCGCCTCGATGGTGGCCACGGTCACGCCGGCCTCCACCACGTCGCCCTCGGCGACCGAGAGCGTCACCACGCCGGCGAACGGCGCCGCCACATGCCCGGGGTTGGCCCGGTCCGCCTTCTCGGTGACCGGGGCGTCCGAGGCGGCGGCCACGTCGCGGACCTGGATCGGCCGCAGCTGGCCGTTGAGGCCGGCCATGACGTTGCGCATGCCGCGTTCGTCGGCCTCGCCGATGGCCTGGAGCTCGATGAGCAGGCGTACGCCGGGCTCCAGATCGACGGCGTACTCCTTGCCGGGGCGCAGACCGTAGAAGAAGTGCCTGCTGTCCAGGACGCTGGTGTCGCCGTACGACTGACGGTGCGTCTCGAACTCGCGCGTCGGGCCCGGGAAGAGCAGCCGGTTCAGGGTGACGCGGCGGGACTTCTCCAGGCCGTCGCGGTCCTCGGCGGTCAGATCCGGTACGGGCCTCGCGTCGGCGCGTCCCTGGAGCGCCTTGGTGCGGAACGGCTCCGGCCAGCCGCCCGGCGGGGTCCCCAGCTCGCCGCGCAGGAAGCCGATGACCGAGTCGGGGATGTCGAACCGGTCGGGCGTCGCCTCGAAGTCCTCCGGCGTCACACCGGCTCCCACCAGGTGCAGGGCCAGGTCGCCGACCACCTTGGACGAGGGGGTGACCTTCACCAGCCGGCCGAGGATGCGGTCGGCGGCGGCGTACATCGCCTCGATGTCCTCGAAGCGGTCGCCGAGGCCGAGTGCGACGGCCTGGGTGCGCAGGTTGGACAGCTGGCCGCCGGGGATCTCGTGGTGGTAGACGCGCCCGGTGGGGGAGGCGAGGCCCGCCTCGAACGGCGCGTACACACGGCGGACGCTCTCCCAGTACGGCTCCAGGTCCCCGACGGCCTGGAGGTCCAGTCCCGTCGGCCGTTCGGAGTGGTCGGTGGCGGCGACGATCGCGGACAGGGACGGCTGCGACGTCGTCCCCGCCATCGAGGCCACCGCCCCGTCCACCGCGTCCACGCCCGCCTGGGCCGCCGCGAGGTAGGTGGCGAGCTGGCCGCCCGCGGTGTCATGGGTGTGCAGATGGACCGGCAGGCCGAACTCGCGGCGCAGCGCCGAGACGAGGGTCGCGGCGGCGGGCGCGCGCAGCAGGCCCGCCATGTCCTTGACGGCCAGGACATGGGCGCCCGCCTCGACGATCTGCTCGGCGAGACGCAGATAGTAGTCGAGGGTGTAGAGCCGCTCGGAGGGGTCGGACAGGTCAGCGGTGTAGCAGAGGGCCACCTCGGCGATCGCCGTCCCCGTCTCGCGTACGGCGTCGATGGCCGGCCGCATCTGGCCGACGTCGTTGAGGGCGTCGAAGGTGCGGAAGATGTCGATGCCGGTGGCCGCGGCCTCCTGCACGAAGGCGTCGGTCACCTCGGTGGGGTAGGGGGTGTAGCCGACGGTGTTCCGGCCGCGCAGCAGCATCTGCAGGCAGACGTTGGGCACCGCCTCGCGCAGGGCGGCCAGGCGTTCCCACGGGTCCTCGGCGAGGAAGCGCAGGGCGACGTCGTAGGTGGCGCCGCCCCAGCATTCCAGGGACAGCAGCTCGGGCAGGGTGCGCGCGACGACGGGGGCGACGGCCAGCAGGTCCTTGGTACGCACCCGGGTGGCCAGCAGGGACTGATGGGCGTCGCGGAAGGTGGTGTCGGTGACGCCGAGGAGCGGCGACTCACGCAACGCGCGTGCGAAGCCCTCGGGGCCCAGTTCGGCGAGCCGCTGCCGGGAGCCGGCGGGCGGCTCACCGGCCGGCCCGGACGGCAGCTTGGTCGTGGGGTCGATGAGGGCCGGCCGCTCCCCGTGCGGCTTGTTGACGGTGACGTCGGCGAGATAGGTCAGCAGCTTGGTGCCACGGTCCGCGGAGTGCCGTGCCGTCAGCAGGTGCGGCCGCTGCTCGATGAACGACGTCGTGACCCGGCCGGCCTGGAAGTCGGGGTCGTCCAGGACGGCCTGCAGGAACGGGATGTTCGTGGCGACGCCGCGGATACGGAACTCGGCGACCGCGCGCCGGGCCCGGCCGATCGCGGCGGAGAGATCCCGGCCCCGGCAGGTGAGCTTCACCAGCATCGAGTCGAAGTGCGCGCTGATCTCCGTACCGGCGTGCGTGGTACCGCCGTCCAGACGGATGCCCGAGCCGCCCGGTGAGCGGTAGGCGCTGATCCGGCCGGTGTCGGGGCGGAAGCCGTTGGCCGGGTCCTCGGTGGTGATACGGCACTGCAGCGCGGCGCCGCGCAGGGTGAGGGTGTCCTGGGCGAGCCCGAGGTCGGCGAGGGTCTCGCCGGAGGCGATGCGCAGTTGCGCCTGGACCAGATCGACGTCGGTCACCTCCTCGGTGACCGTGTGCTCGACCTGGATGCGCGGGTTCATCTCGATGAAGACGTGGTTGCCTTCGCGGTCGAGCAGGAACTCCACGGTGCCGGCGTTGCGGTAGCCGATCTCGCGGGCGAAGCGCACGGCGTCCGCGCAGATCCGCTCCCGCAGGCCCGGGTCGAGGTTGGGCGCGGGCGCCAGCTCGATCACCTTCTGGTGGCGGCGCTGCACCGAGCAGTCACGCTCAAACAGGTGGATGACGTTGCCTGCGCCGTCGGCGAGGATCTGCACCTCGATGTGGCGGGGCTCCACGACAGCCTTCTCCAGGAAGACGGTCGGGTCGCCGAACGCGGACGCCGCCTCGCGCGAGGCCGCCTCGATGGATTCGCGCAACTGGGCCGGCGTCTCCACGCGCCGCATGCCACGCCCTCCGCCGCCCGCGACGGCCTTCACGAACACCGGGAAACCGACCTCGTCGGCGGCACGGACCAGTTCGTCGACGTCGTTCGAGGGCTGCGAGGAGCCGAGCACCGGTACGCCGGCCGCGCGGGCGGCGGTCACCGCGCGGGCCTTGTTGCCGGTCAGCTCCAGCGTGTCCGCGTCCGGGCCGACGAAGGTGATGCCCGCGTTCTCGCAGGCACGGGCCAGTTCGGGGTTCTCGGAGAGGAAGCCGTAGCCCGGGTAGACGGCGTCCGCTCCGGCCCGCTGAGCCGCTCGTACGATCTCGTCGACCGAGAGATACGCCCGCACCGGGTGGCCCGGTTCGCCGATCTCGTAGGCCTCGTCCGCCTTGAGCCGGTGCAGCGAGTTGCGGTCCTCGTGCGGGAACACGGCGACGGTGCGCGCCCCCAGCTCATAGCCGGCGCGGAACGCACGAATGGCGATCTCGCCTCGGTTGGCGACCAGTACCTTGCGGAACATCCTGTATCCCTTCGCGGCCTGCCCGTGACGAGGACCATGGTGTCGGCGACGCCGCGGTCATGCCATGTGAGCCGGGACACGATTTGGTGCCCCTACGACTCCTTCACCGCTCACGGCGTCCGGAACCCTCGAAAGGTCACGTAGGCGCGGGTTTCGGCATGGCCGCGCCCGCGTGCCTCGGGTGCCGTGCACACGGCGCTGATCTCGGTCCGTCCCGGAGGGCGGAGCCTCCCCCCGGCCTTCGGCCGGGGGGACCCCCATCTAGCTGCGCTCGCCCGCCGTGGCCACCAGCCTGCCGCCCGCTCGGATGCCGACGCACATCGGCCGGACCCAGTTCGACCATGTCGGTGCCGAGCGCGGCACGCGGTTGGACGGGCCGGTCGCCGGGCAGCTGAACAGCGTCCTTCCACAGGCGCGGCCGGCCTCGGCCCGCACCCGGTCAGTAGCCGTAGATCATCTTGTAGGCGACCTCCGGGAGGAACTGTCCGGCCGAGGAGCCGCTTCCCGCGCCGCAGTTGCCGTCGGACTCGCCCGGGACCTTGATCCACAAGAGCATCTCGGCGCCTCCGCCCAGCTGGGTGGGGGTTCCGATACGGCGGCCTGAGGGGTTGCACCACTGGCCGTTGGAGCCGTTGCCGTTGCGGCTGGTGTCCACGACGAACGGCTTGGTGTAGCCGTACCGGTTGCGCAGCTCATTGTTGACGGCGTTGCCGTACGCGGTGTTCTCGGCCGTGGTCAGGTAGTTGGAGACGTTGAGCGAGAAACCGTGGGCCTGTCGGACGCCGGCCTCGTGGAGCCGCTGGGCCATGGTCGCCGCGCTCGCCCAGGCCGGGTTGCCGGCGTCGAGATAGACCCAGGTGTTGGGAGCCTGGCGGTTGAACTCGGCGAGCGCGCCGGTGAGCATGGCCTCGCGTTCGTCGATCTGGGCCTGGTTCATACAGCCGTAGTCCCCGAGGGAGTCCGGTTCGAGGACGACGACGGCCGGGCGGCCCGCGATCCCGCCCGCGAACTGGGCGATCCAGTTCGCGTAGGCGGAGGGCGAGGAGGCTCCGCCAGCGGAGTGCCCGCCGCAGTAGTCGCGGTTGTAGATGTTGTAGGCGACGAGGACGGGCAGTTTGTCCTGGGCGTCCGCGGCGCCCACGTACGCGCCGGTCGCCGTGCCGATGGTGCCGCTCCAGGAGCCGAACCAGCGGGCCGTCGGTGTGTTGGCGATAGAGGCGTTGATCGCGGACGCCCGGCCGTCGCCGGAGTTGGCGGCGACCCACCGCTTCGCGCTGGAGGCGGGGTCCACGTAGAACCCGTTGGTCATGGTCGTCGGGTCGGCCGCGTGGGCGGACGGCGCGGCGGCGAGCGCCAGCGGCAGTGAGGAGAGCGCTGCCAGCAGGGCGAGGAGTCTGCGGCGCATGACGGGTACCTCGGCTTTCTGACGGGGTGCGTCCGAAGGCGCCGGTGAGCGCGGGGGAGCGCTCCCACAAGAAGCGCTCCCCACCGGCACGGTCGGTCAGCAGGTCGAGTCGGTCTGGTACGGGAGCCGGTCGTTCAGGGCGTGGACAGCTCGAACCGCGTGACGCGGACCGCGCCGCCGAGCGCCTGTGTGGCGTGGTTGAAGAGGGCGAATCGGTAGCCCATGAAGAACCGCCAGTCGTTGCCCATGGAGAAGGCGGGCCCGAGGCGGGTGAAGGTGGTGCCGTCGGTGCTGTAGGAGAAGGTGCCGGGGCGGGGCGCTCCGGGACGGATGTCCGCGCCCGCGCGCAGCCGGATACGACCCCCGGAGACCGGGGCGCTCGCGACCTCGGTGCCGGTGCCGGTGGTGTTCCAATTGCCGTCCATGGTCAGCCCGTTGACCATCACCACCCGCGTCGTGCCGCCGTCGCGCTTGACGCCGATCCAGGCGGACGAGTCACGCAGCAGGGCGAGTCCGGCCCGGTCGCCGTCCCGCATCGCCGAGAAGTCGAGGTCGACCGTGGCCGTGGAGGCAGGACCCTGGATGCGGTGGGTGAGCGTGTTGCGGGCCCAGTACAGGTCGTTGGTGACGGTCGCGGTCCGCAGGGTCAGGCCGTTGTTCACCGACCACTTGGTGTTGTCCGGGTTGTGGTTCCACTCCCACCTCGGTTTGAGGGTCGTGCCGTCGAACGTGTCGACGCCGGTCATGGGGGTGACCTGGCGGGGTGGGGCGGGCACGGCCGGGCTGGGATACGAGGTGCCCCACGCGCCGTTGACGAGTTGCACGACGGGCCAGCCGTCCGAGGTCCAGGTGATCGGCGCCAGGGCGGGCATCCGGCCGCCGGGGTACGCGTCGACGAAGGCCATGTAGTACCAGGCGCCGCTCTGGGTCTGCACCAGCCCGCCCTGGTGGGGGACGCCACCGCCGGGGATCGGTCCGCGCAGGTCGAGGAGCACTTGCCGCATCGTGTAGGGACCGAAGGGGCCGCTCGACGACTTGAGGATGTACTGGCCGTTCGCGGGGCGGGTCAGGAAGATGTAGTACTGCCCGTTGATCTTGTAGAAGCGGGCGCCCTCAAGGGTGCCGACACTCGACGGTGTCGAGAACACCTGCTGCGTGCGCACCTGGTTGCGGCCGTCGGGCGAGAGCTGGGCCACGCTGATGGTGGTGTTCCCGTAGGCCACATACAGGGTGTCGTCGCTGTCCACGAGCAGGCCCGCGTCGTAGTACGGCGTGCTGATCGTCGTCAGCCTGTTCCACGGCCCCTCGACGGCGGTGGCGGTGTAGATGTAGGTCCGGGCGAAGTCGATCTGGCCCAGCCAGTAGAACGTCCTGTTGCTCGGACGGTAGGCCAGCGACGACGCCCAGACACCCCGGACGTAGCCACGGGCGCCGGTCAGGTCGTACTTGGCGCCGAAGTCGAGGACGGGCACCGAGTGGCCGGCGATCTCCCAGTTCACCAGGTCGTACGAGCGCAGGACGGGCGCGCCCGGCGAATAGTGCATCGTCGAGGCCGAGGCGTAGAAGGTGTCGCCGACGCGGATGATGTCGATGTCCGCGAAGTCCTGCCAGATCACCGGGTTGGTGTATGCCGCGGCGGCTGCGCGGGCCGGACCCTGGGCTGCGGTCAGAGGGAGGACCGCGCCGGTGGCCAGGCCGGTGGCGGCCGCCAGCGCGCGACGACGGGAAAAGAGTTGATGAGGCCATGACATACCCATATGGGGCGTGCTCCTTGCGGCTCGGCGGTTGCGGTGGCGCAACCCGGAGGTGCACTGCCGGGTTCGGTGGAGCGGCTCTGGCGTTTTCGGAATTTCGAACGCAAGTCGAGTTGTCGAGCAACCAGGATGATAGGGAGCCGGTGAGTGCCGTCAAGGGTTCTCGCATGATTCGTGGGATGTCTCGAAACATTCGATCCCTCTGGGGACGCGAATGCGACCCTTTCCGAACCCTTGGCGGGCAAGGCGCGGCAGGTTTGCTCTACGTGTTGACATGAACGCTCGCCTCTCTAGTATCCGTGGGGCTCTCAGTTTCCGAACGACGTCCGAAATTTCGGACCCTCCTTGTGTGATCTACCGGAAAAGGAGCCCAGGTGCCCAGACGATCAGGCGGACGATTGCTCCGTCTCCTCGCGACCGCTGTGCTGACGATCACCGCGTCCGTGACGGCCTCCTCTCAATCCACCGCCTCGGCCGCGCCGGGCAGCCCGGCGCTCACCCCACCGCTCGGGTGGAACAGCTGGAACAGCTTCGGCTGCGGGATCACCGAGGCGCAGGTCCGCCAGGCCGCCGACGCGATGGTGTCCTCCGGTATGCGCGACGCCGGCTACCGGTATGTCGTGGTCGACGACTGCTGGTTCGACCCGCAGCGCGACGCGGCAGGCAACCTGCGGGCCAATCCGACCAAGTTCCCGAGCGGGATGAAGGCCCTCGGTGACTACATCCACAGCAAGGGCCTGAAGTTCGGCATCTACCAGGTGCCGGGCGAGCGCACCTGCGCGCAGACGACCGGCGCCTATCCCGGGGCGACGGGCAGCAGGGGGCACGAGGTCCAGGACGCCAACACGTTCGCCTCATGGGGCGTCGACTACCTCAAGTACGACTGGTGTTCCTCCGAGGGCACCCGTGACGAGCAGGTCGCGCGGTTCTCGCTCATGCGCGACGCCCTGCGCGCCACCGGGCGGCCGATCGTCTACAGCATCAACCCCAACAGCTTCCACGCCATCACCGGCGCCACGTACAACTGGGGCGAGGTCGCCGACCTGTGGCGGACGACCGAGGACCTGCTCGACATCTGGCAGAACGGCAACACCAACAGCTACCCGATGGGCGTCGGCAACGTCCTGGACGTCAACGCGCCGCTGGCCGCGCAGTCGGGCCCGGGCCACTGGAACGACCCCGACATGCTGGTCGTCGGCCGTCCCGGCCTGTCACTGACCGAGTCCCGCTCCCACTTCGCCCTGTGGGCGCTGATGAGCGCCCCCCTCATGGCCGGCAACGACATCCGCACCATGTCCGCCGACGTGAGCGCGATCCTGCGCAACCCGCGTCTGCTGGCGGTGAACCAGGACACGTTGGGCGCGGGCGGGCGCAGGGTGCGCGACGACGGCGCCACCGAGGTCTTCGCCAAGCCCCTGTCCGACGGCTCGGTCGCGGTGGGCCTGTTCAACCGGGGAGGGGGCACCGCGACGGTCACCACCACGGCCGCGCAAGTCGGCCTGTCCGGCGGGCAGTTCAGCCTCACCGACCTGTGGACCGGCGGCACGTCCAGCACGTCCGGGCAGATCTCGGCGAGCGTCCCCGCGCACGGCGTGGCCGTGTTCCGGGTGACCGGGGGCAGCCCGCTGGCCGCCACCACCTCGCGTCTGCGGGGCAACGCCTCCGGCCGCTGCGTGGACGTGGACAACGCCTCCACCGCCGCCGGGGCCACGGTTCTGCTGTGGGACTGCCACACGGCCGCCAACCAGCTGTGGACCACGTGGGCCGGCGGCGAGATCCGCGTCTTCGGCGACAAGTGCCTGGACGCCTACAACCAGGGCACCACCAACGGCACCCGGGTCATCACCTGGCCCTGCAACGGCCAGAACAACCAGAAGTGGACCGTCGGCTCCGACGGATCGATCCGCAACGCCCACGCCGGGCTGTGCCTCGACGTCAACGGCGCCGGCACCGCCAACGCGACCCCGTTGGTCCTGTGGACCTGCAACGGCCAGGCCAACCAGAAGTGGACCCGCGTCTGAAGCCGCCCACTTCCTGCACCCGCAACGGGAGTTGACCAGACGGTCCGGCGCCGGACGCCACGCAAGCGTCCGGCGCCGGTCGCGTCACGTCCTGGTGCAGGCGGTCCCGTTCAGACTGAACCCGCCCGGCGCGGCGAAGGCGCCGCTGTACGTTCCCTGGAACCCGAACGTCCGGCTGTTTCGACGACGTACCGGCCGTGGCCTGGATGGATCCGCCCTGTGCCGCAGGTGGGAATGGAGATCGCGACCACCCTCACCGTCCGGGAGAGCACGGCTCCGCTGACACGCGTGCCCTGGCTGCCGGGGAGGGCAACCAGGGCGAGGGGTTGGTCGGTCAGGAGACTGTGCCCGTGACCGAGCTGCCGGACTTCGTGACGTGGTATGTGACGGTGCTGCCGCTGTAGAAGTGGAAGACCAGCGTCGCCGGTTCCCCGTCGCGGAGCGTCTTGAGGAACTCGGGGGTCAGGACGATCGTGCCGTTCGGGTAGTCCGGCGAGAACGCCTTGTTGAACTCCTGGTACGGCGTCCAGTCGGTCGGGCCGGCGTTGGAGCCGTCGGCGTACGTGGCGTGCATGGTCGCCAGGTCGTTGCCCCGGTACTGGGTGGGGACGGCGAACGACTCCGTGGTGCCGGAGGCGTTCGTCAGGACCGGGACGTCGTTGGTGACGATGCCGATGTTCCAGGGCAGCCCACTGGTGAACCGGGCCTGGAGCGTCGAGTTGACGCCGTACTCGCGGTCGCCGACCAGGCGGGTCAACGCCGTGGCGGTGAAGGTCAGTTGGTTGCCGGAGACGGTGTAGTCCCGTCCCGCCGTCAGCTTGGTGTCGCCCTGCCACACCCCGCGGAACTTGGTGCCGTTGGGGTTCAGGGTGAGCGACTTGGCGGTGACCGGGCCGGACTTCGGCACGAAGACCTTGTCGAAGGAGGCCGTGCCCGACCGGGTGGTCCAGGCTGACTTGATCCAAGTCATCAGGGCCGGGTCACGCCACTGGAGGGTGTCGCGGTTCAGGTAGGCGAACGGGTCCCACAGGGCGGTGGTGATGCCGTACCTGCGCGCCGCGTAGCCCACGTGCTCGTAGTACTTGAGCGCCTCGCCGCGCTCGACGCGGGTGGGGTGGAAGTGATTGGGGTACTCGAGCAGACCGTACTCGCCGATGTAGAGCGGGATGCCCCTGGCGACGAAGGTGCGGTGCATGGCGGCGAAGGAGTCGTCCAGGTGCTTCTGCGCGGTGGCGTCGTAGTGGGTGCCGCCCGCGACGTTCACGCTGAACGGGTACCAGCTGTAGAAGTGCACCTGCGCCACGAGCTGACGGTCGTTCAGCGAGGTGATCGTCTTGTACAGCTCGTCCAGGTAGGCCTGGTCGCCGCTGCCGAACGGTGTGGTCAGCGACAGTATGCGGGTCGTGTTCCCACCGCCCGAGGAGCGGACGATCTTGTGGAAGGAGAGCTGAAGCTCATTCAGGAACTGGGTCTTCTGCGCTTCCGTGGCGTTCTCGAACTGCGGCTCGTTGATGCCCTCGAAGAGCAAGGAGCGCGGCTCGTCGCGGAACGTCGCGGCGATCTGGGTCCAGGTGGAGTTGAAGCGGGCCATCACGTTGTCGTGGTCGCTTGTGATCTTCGAGGCCCATTGCCACGAGTCGTGGTGGACATTGAGTACGACGTACAGGCCGCTGTCCTGCGCCCAGTCGACGAACTGCTTGACGCGGGCCATGAAGGTGGCGTCGATGGTGTACGGCGCGGTGGCGGACTGGTGGTCGGTCCAGGTCACCGGGATGCGGACGCTGCGGAACCCCTCCTTGGCGATTTTCTCGAACGTCGCCTTGCTGGTCTGTCCGTTGCCCCAGGAATCCTCGTTGGGAATCGCGTCCAGCGTGTTGCCCAGGTTCCAGCTGGGCTGCATCGCGGCGACGGCGTCCATGGCGCGGGCCGGAACTCTGACCGTGGACCGTGTCGGCTCCGCCGCGGCGTCGGTCGCGGCGGTCGAGGTGCCGCCGGCCAGTCCCAGCATGACGGCGAGTACCAGGAGCAGAGAGGCCAGGCGGCCGGGGGCGCGGCTGCGATGGTGTGCGGGGTGCCGTATGTCCTTCATTTGTCGTCCCTTTCGGTCGGTCGTGCCCTTCGGTTCCGGTCGTGCCGTTCGGTCGGTTCAGTCTTCGAGGGGCTCGTGGTCGAACCAGTCGAAGTGGACGGTGCCTGCGGTGGCGTACATGCCGATGACCCGGCCGGTGAAGCCGCCGGCGACCTCGGTCGACAGGTAGCGGCCGTCGAGGGCCGCGAACTCGGTGAACGTGCCGTCGGGTTGTTCGATGCCGAGGGAGACGACGTCGGGTCCGGTGCACGGTCCGTGCGGAGGCGGTGGGTCCGTGACGGTGACGGCGAGGACCAATGGCCCGGCGGGTACGGAGCGTTCGGCCACGACCGTGCGCAGGGAGCCGACGCGCGCGATCACCCGTACGTCCGTCCCGGACGCCTCGATCGCGTAGTGGTGCCGCTCGTCCAGCCGGACGGCGAGGCCGCCGCGCCCCTGCTCCGCGTCGAGCAGAGTGCGGGCCCGGCAGCTGAGGTGCTGCTGGCGTCGGCCGGTGAACACCACGTCGGGCTCGTCCAGCGAGCCGCCCCGCGCGCGGAGCGTCAGCCAGCCGGGGCGCTCCTTGGTGGTGCAGAGCTCGGCGGGACGGTCCCGCACGGAGATCCAGGCCGGCCCGAGTCCGCTGAGCTCGAAGTCGTCCCGCCCTTCCTCGGCGGGAGCGGGGGAAAGCGGCCAGGGGAGCTCGGACAGATCCAGGGTGACCTCGCCGACGACCGGCCAGCCGTCCTCCCAGGTCACAGGAGCCAGGAAGGTCTCCCGGCCGAGCACGTGCCAGCCGGGGGTCCCGCCGCGGGGTCGTACGCCGAGGAAGACCATCCACCAGGAGCCGTCGGGTCCTTGGACCAGGTCCGCGTGTCCGGTGTTCTGCACGGGGTGGTCGGTGCCGCGGTGGGTGAGGACCGGGTTGGCCGGGCACGGCTCGAACGGACCCTGGGGCGTGCGGCCGCGAGCGATCGACACGCCGTGACCGCGTTCGGTGCCGCCCTCGGCGATGAGCAGGTACCAGTAGTCGCCGATCCGGTACAGGTGCGGCGCCTCCGGAGCCTTCGCGCCGGGGCCGCCGGACCAGAGCTTGTGCGGCGTCCCGTATGTCTCGCCTGTAGACGGGTCGAGGCGGACCTGCGCCACCCCGGCGACGGTGCACCAGCAGGTGCCGTCCTCGTCCCAGGCCAGGTCCGGATCGATACCGGGCACGCCTGGCGCCGGGATCGGATCCGACCAAGGTCCGGCCGGGTCGGTCGCGGTGACGATCAGGTTGCCGCCACCCTCCTGGGCATTGGTGACGATCAACCAGAAACGCCCGTCGTGATGGCGCAGGGTGGGGGCGTAGATGCCGCCCGAGGACGGCATGGAGGCCGGCAGACGCAACTGCTCCGGCCGTTCCAGTACGTTGCCGATCTGCCGCCAGTGCACCAGGTCACGGCTGTGGAAGAGAGGTACGCCGGGGAAGTACTCGAAGCTGGAGCAGGCGAGGTAGTAGTCGTCGCCGACCCGGCAGACGCTGGGGTCGGGATGGAAGCCGGGGAGCACGGGGTTGGCGGCGCGGGCGGGCCGGTTCTGAGCGGGCACCCTTGGTCGTCCTTTCGTCGGGGCAGCGGCAGGGCGGCGCTCAGAGAGCGTCCGGCTCCGTGCGGGTGATGCGGAGCAGCGCCGCGGACGGCGCGGTGGGCAGGGTCACGGTGAGATCGGCCGTGTCCGCGTTCCAGACGGCAACGGCCTGACGTGCGGAGGGATACAGCACCTCGACCCGCGCCGCCCTGCCCTCCGGCTCGGACAGCCGGAGGGCGGTGAGGTAGGTGGTGGCGTGGGTGTGCAGAGCGAGAGCGATCCAGGGGTCGTCCCAGCCGGGCAGCCCCAGTGACCAGGACGGCACGGCGCCGGGCAGGTCGGCGCGAATGGCCTTGTACGCCGTGACCGCTTCGTGGACCAGGGCACGCGCCTCGGGCCCCAACTCCGGGAGCCGGACGGAGAGATGGATGCGGCCGAGGAGGGCGCTCGCCATGGTGAAGGCGACCTCGTCGAGGGAGTCCTCCGGCTGTGGATAGGCCCAGATGGCGCGCTGTTCGGGGGCCTCGCCGGTCTGCGTGACCTCGCGGAAGATACGGCTGTCGGGACCCGCGCGCGGCAGCATCGCCGAGTGCCAGGTCTCGGCGCCGGCCCGGGACTGCCGCCACTGGACGAACAGGGCACCCTCCGAGCCGCGCGCGATGTGGCCGAGGCTGTGGCGCAGGACCTCGCCGGGTTCCTTGCCGAGCACCTGCTCGCTGTCGTAGACGGTGCTGGTGCCCTGCTCCATCAGCAGCCACGGGCGACCGCCGGCCAGGGAGCGGGAGCGGTCGGCGTAGAAGGCGACGTGGGCGGCGGAGTCCAGGCCGAGTTCGGACGGATACTGGTCGGAGGCGACGATGTCGAGTTCGCGGGCGAACGCCCACAGGTTGAGTCTCAGGTAGTAGGGCAGCATCAGGTTCGTCGTCACCGGACGGTCGCTGTGCTCGCGGATCGCGTCGCGCTGCTCGCAGTAGGCGGCGATGATCTCGTCGCCCCAGAAGCGGTGGAAGTCCACCGTCTGCCCCGGGTTCTTGTGGTACTGGGTCGCACGCGGCGCCAGCACCTGCTCCCAGGAGGTGTACCACTGGCTCCAGAAAGCCGTGCCCCACGCCTCGTTGAGCACAGCGCGCGAGCGGGATGGTCGCCGTACCGTTCGGCCAGCGCGGAGGCGATCCGGCGGGCGGCGCTGCGGTAGGCGGGCGAGGCAGTACGTGTCGCGGCTGCCGTGCACGAGACGGGTGCCGTCGGGGTGGCGAGGTCGACGGCCACGCCGTTCGCGTGCAGGCGTTCGATGTGGGCGTCGAGCCAGGCGAAGTCGTAGCGCCCCTGCTCCGGTTCGAGCAGGGCCCAGGAAAAGACGCCGAGAGTGGCCAGGTTGACCCTGGCCCTGCGCATGAGCTCGTCGTCCTCTTTCCAGACCGGCTCGTCCCACTGCTCGGGGTTGTAGTCCCCGCCGAAGACGAGGCCTCCCAGGCGGTCGGTGATGCTGCGTGCCGACATAACGGTCGCGGCCCTTCCCTCGAAGCTGTCGAAGCGCTTCACTTGATGGGGAAGGTAACGGACTTGTTTCGTGCGAAACAAGAGCCTGAACAGAAGGAACCAGGCAGAGATGGGTGTCGATGCGCTTCGACACCTCACGTGCCCACGGGACGGCGGGGTCAGTGCTGGGCGAACTGAACCCGGGTCGGTTGCACGACGTTCGGCCGCACCGCGAGCCCGGCGATGGTCAGTTGCTCTCCGTAGATGTCCGTGAGTCTGATCGAGCTGCCGCAGCCGCTGCCGCCCTCGGAGAGGAAGTAGTTGTATTCGGTGCGCGGCAGCTGCCGCCAGCCGCCGCCGGTCCGGACCTCCAGGCGTGCTACCGGATTCCGGTGGCCGATCGCCTGGATGCCGCACCAATATTGGCTGGACCCGGTCTTGTACCTGATGGAGATCGTCTCGGACGTGCTGGGGCTCAGCAGCTGCCAGGTGATCGGGATCCGGCCGACCTTGAGGTCGGCGAGTTTGGCGAAGGCCTGCTGGCTGAGGTCGATCTGCCCGGGTGCGCAGGGCAGGGGGCATTCGTTGGTGATCCGTACGGTGATCGACTTGCCGTTGGCCGCGCGGACGAGGACGTACGCGCCGCACGCCCTGGACGTCTCGTAGTCGGTGGTGTTCATCGCCGCGATCATGAGGTCGGGGCTCGGGCCGAACAGACAGGCACCGTTTCCGTCGGCGGCCTCGTAGGCGGTGGCGACTCCTTGGTAGGTGGTCTTCGGCTGAATGCGTCCGGTCGTCGATGCCGTGCCGGCTGCCGTTCGCGGGGGCCGAGGGGTGGCTTTCGGTGACGGTCGTGCTGCCGGGGTGGTCGCACTGCGTGTGGGGGACGGGGTGCCGGTCGCGGTCGGTTTCGCTGTCGCGCTCGGAGTGGCCGTCCCGGTCGGGGTGGCTGCTTCTTGGGTGGTGGCGATGGGCGTGGCCGCGGTGGGCCCTGCATCGGCCTTGCGGTCCTGCGGCAACGCCATGACCAGGTAGGCGAGCACGCTTACGGCGGTCACCGCCACGGTGGCGCCCAACACGAGCCTGCGCCTCTGCCTGCGCTGCCGCGCGGCCTGCCTCGATGTCGTCATTACCCGTCCGTTCGGAAGATCGAGCCGATGGTGCACTGCTCAGTGACCGCCGGACCCGAAAAGGTTGCCGACGACTTCTCGAGGAACGGTGAGGCGGTTCTTCTCCTTACGTCCCGAGGATCAGAGGGCCGTGAAGGTCCACAGCAGGTTGTCGCTGCTGCCGTACGTCCACTGCTTGGTGACGGAGCCCGAGTCGACCTTGCCGCCGCCGTCCAGGACGAGACCCGTCGTGCGGTTGGCGATCGAGTAGCGGTCGCCGCCCCGGTGGGTGATCGTCCACTGCTGGTTGGGGCCGCCGTTCCAGGGGGCCTGTCGGGTGGCTGAGCCGTCGGCGGTGGCGCCCCAGCCGTCGGCGACCATGCCGTTCGTACGGTTGACGAGCCTGTAGTAGCCGCCGGAGACCGCCTCCGCCTGCCACTGCAGATGGGAACTGCCGTCCCAGGTCCACTGCTTGAGGTTCGACCCGGAAGCCACGTTGCCACCGCTGTCCAGGGCGAGTCCGTTGGCGGCGTTGGTGATCCGGAAGTACGTCGCCGGGTTGAACCGGACCCTCAGCGAGGTGATCTGGTCGTTGCTGCCGGTGACCCGCAGGTCGGGGTTGTCGGCGGTGAACGTCCAGGAGGTGCCGGTGAAGTTGTCCCCGGAGTAGCCGATGACCTGGTAGCCGGGAGCCGGCCGGAGGGAGGAGAGGGTGCGCGCGCTCAGTCCGGCGGCGGTCAGGTCGGCCGCGGTGTGGTCGCCGAGGGTGAACACGCCGGCGTTGCCGGTGTAGTCGACGTCCGTGAAGGCGATGGCGCCGGCGAGCGGCCGCAGGCCCGGGATCGTGCCGGAGAAGACGAGCTTCAGGACATAGGCGCCCGCACTGTACGGCGCCGACGACGGCAGGGTGACCGTGAGTCCGGACGCGTTCTGGGCCGGCGTGGGCAGGTCGATGTAGGTGCCGGCGGTGGTGCCGAGGAGCTTGACCGAGGTCAGCGACGAGAGGTTGATCCGGTCCGAGCCGAGTGTCTTGATCGTCAGCGAACTGCCGGGCCAGCCCAGGACGGTGGCGTACAGGACGGTGCCCGCCTTGTTCCGGGTGAAGCGGAGGTCCTGCGGCGTACCGGCGTGCGGAGTGGTGAACGAGCCGCCGCCCATCTTCGTCGGGCCCTCGCCGTACACCGTCCAGGCGCGGGTCCCGTACACCGACTCGCCGAAGCGCTTCAGGTGGTCCCCGATGCCGAGCAGGATGTCCTTCTGCGCCTGGGGGATGGTGCCGTCGGCCTTCGGCGCGATGTTCAGCAGCATGTTGCCGTTCTTGCTGACCCGGTCGATGAACGAATGCAGCATCTGCTGGAGGGTGTAGTAGCCGATGCCCTGGGTGTAGCACCAACTGCTGCTGGAGATGCTGTCGTCGGTCAGCCAGTACGGCGTAGTGAGATCGGCCGGACCGCCGCGTTCGTAGTCGAAGACCTCGCCCTTGCCGTGCATGCCGTCCTTGTACGTGGTGACGACCTCGCGGCCCCAGCTGTTGGCCTGGTTGTAGTAGTACGCCAGGAAGTTCAGGCGCTGTTGCTCGTCGACGGCAACGAGATTGAAGTCCTGCCAGAGGATGTCGGGCTGGGCGTGGTCGATGACCTCCTTGAGCTTGTCGAACCAGAGCTGGTTCTCCGCCGCCGAACCCAGCTGCCCGTAGAGCTTCTTGAGGCTCGGGTCCGTCTGGGCGGGGACATGTTCGTAGAAGCCGGTGAAGTTGTACGCATGGTGCATGGACACCAGCAGCTTCAGGCCCTTGGCGCGGATGGCCGTGGAGAAGAGCCGCAGCAGGTCCAGTCCCGGGCCCTTCTTCACCGAGTTCCACTCGTTGACCTGGCTGTCCCACATGGAGAAGCCGTCATGGTGCTCGGCCACCGGGCCGGCGAACCTGGCGCCGGCGTCGACGAACAGCTGCGCCCACTCGTCGGGGTCGAAGTTCCCGCCGGCGGACTTCAGCTTCGGTGCGAACTTGACGGTGTTGCCCGCAAGGTCCCGCGCTCCGTTGATGAAGTTGTGGTACGGCCACGCCGACGGCGGGCCGTAGGTCGCGATGTGGTGCCGGTTGGCGTTGCTGCCCGCCTGGTACATGCTCCGCGGGTACCACTCGTTGTCGTAGGCGGGGACGCTGAAGGCGCCCCAGTGGAAGTAGATCCCGAACTTCGCGTCCTGGAACCACTCCGGGGCCGGCGGGTGCTGGTCGACCGAGTCCCAGTCGGGCGTGTAGGTGCCGGGCGCCGCCTGAGCGGGGCCTGCACCTAACACGCCTCCGGCAACGGCCGCCGCGGCCACGCAGGTGGCGCCGGCCAGGAAGTTGCGTCTGTTGATCGAACTGGACATGGAGACATCCCTGATGCGGAGGGGGGCGGACGAATGCAGGGCGTCGCTTGTTACGCATGAAGGTCTGTCATGTCTCACTGGGATGTCAACGGGTGTGCAGGGATGAATGGCGCTGTACGGTCAGGTAGTTGGTCCGATTACTGATGCATTTTATGCGATGTGAGACCTCTCAAACATGGCATGTTTATGCCCTGACAGTGCGCACGCGACTCGCCATGCCGTCATGGCATGCCCAAGCGCTGGCGGTAGGACGGGAGAGGGCCGGCGTTCCCCAGGAGGGCGGCGCAGGTGGGGTCGGTGGCGCAGGCCGGGCCGGGGTTGCGGGGAGGCAGCAGGGTGTTGTCGGTGAAGGCAAGGCGGTGCGGGTCTCCGCACCCCTCCTCCGGGTTCTGCTCGTCGGCCGGGGGCCAGGCTCCGGGGAAGTCCCGTCGTTCGAGCCATTCGGGCACGGCGTCGTCCCAGAAGTTGCCGCGGTAGCGCACGTTCTGGACGGGGCGGTTACCCCATTCCTCGCTGCAGCCGCCGATGGAGGCGACGTAGTCGTAGACCGTGTTGCGGTCCACGGTGACCCAGTTGGTGCTGTCGTCGGTGTAGATCCCGACGTTCCAGTCGCCGTACTTGCTGTCGGTGACCGCGTTGCCGCTGATGACGGCCCCGTCGGCGAAGGAGCTGCCCTGTTCGCCGCGCAGGTAGATACCGCCTCCGTCCTCGAGGAGCCGGTTCGTCGCGAAGACGCGGTTGTCGAGGATGCGGTTGCCGCGCATGATGCCCCGCAGGTCGTCGCTGGGCCCGGAGAGGATGCCGGTGTAGGGCACGTCGTTGACCTGGTTGTGCGCGATGGTGGTCTCCTGGGTTGCGGTGTCCCAGATGCCGGAGGCCGCGTGGTACTCGGCGCCGACGTGATGGATCCAGTTGTTGGTGATCCGGTTGCCGCGGTTGGTCCCCTTCTCGTCGGGCGGGACCACTCCCATCAGGATGCCGCCGTCGGAGACGTCGCTGATGACATTGCCGTCGACGACGTTGTACGAGCTGTTCTCGGACAACTCCAGCGCCTGGGCGCCGAGATGGGTGAAACGGTTGCCCTCGAAGGTGATCCGCTCGGCGGTGCGAAAGGCGACGGTGCCGGGCACCGTGAGCAGCCTCGCGTCTTCGCTCTTCCCGGGCCTCAGGTACATGCTCCAGGCGGCGGGAAACCCTGCGGGTTCGCTGGGCGCCAGCCAGGTGGCGTACGCGAACGTCAGGCCGCGGAAGGCGATGTCGTGGAGGGGGCGGCCCGGACGGCCGGTGCCGGTGACCAGGGTCTCCAGGACCGGGGCGACCACCCTGGCCCGGCGCATGTCCTCGCCGGGCCGCGGGAAGTAGAGCACCTCGTGGTGTCCGGGCCGGGAGCGGTCGAGATACCAGCTGCCGGGCTTGGGCGCGAAGCTGGGGGAGTTCTCCACACTGGTCGGCTCTTCGAGCAACTCCGGGCCCCCGTACAGCTCTTGGGCCAGATCCCAGCACGGCTGGTCCATGGTGATGGTGGTCCGGCGGGCGCTTCCGGAGACCCCCGCGACTCCGCAGCGGCCCTCGACATAGCCGGAACGGTAGACGAACTCGATGTCGCCGGGATTCCGCCAGGTTCGCGGGACGGTGCTGGTGGTGACGTAACCGGTCCTGGTCGTCTTCAGCGTGCCCGGGAAGCCCGCACCGTCGCGCGTCAGCCGCGTGGCACGCCGGCCCTCGACGTAGAGCTGGCGGGTCTCGAGCCCGCCCACGTCCGCGCGCCAGAATCCCCTGAGCCGTCCGTCCGGCCGCCACTCGGAGATCTGACGGCCGCCACTGATCGTCACCCGCTCCTGTCGCGGTGTGCCATGGCCGTACGCCTGGTAGATCACCCGGTGGCCGCCCCGGCCGGAGTCGCCCGCGGCCTCCGACAGGCGCAGCGGCGCCTTCAGCTGGTACGTCCCGCCGCGCAGGTTCACCACCAGGTCCGACGTCATCCGCGGCGCCCGGGCGCGTACGGCCTGTTGCGCGCGTGCCGGTGTGGCGAAGGGCCGGTCCAGGGTGCCGGGCCAGGTGTCCTTGCCCCAAGGAGCGACGTACAGCTGCGTGGGGGTCGCCGTCGGGGCCGGTAAGGCCGCCGCCGCCGGAGACGGCAGGGCCGCCACCGAGAGCCCCATCGCCACGGCCGCCTGCGCCACGGCGCCTGCCCTTGTCCGTGTCCGGAAGATCGCCACGCTGCCTCCTCGTTGTACGGAGTTCCACCGTGGGGGCGGCACGAGATGGTGCGCAGTCGTCCTGAGGTAGCGGCATCGCCGACCAAAGTCGCAATCGCCGGCATCCCAGTATCATCAACGTCACTCGGGGGCTGATCAGGTGGGACGTGCTCACGGGCACGGTGGGGGGAGGGATGAGCGGTGTCTCTGACGGACAAGGCCATCGAGCAGCTCCGTGAGCTGATCCGGACCGGTGCCCTGCCGCCGGGCTCGAAGCTCCCACCGGAGCCGGACCTCGCCGCTCAGCTGGGGCTCTCCCGCAACCTCGCCCGGGAAGCGGTCAAGGCGCTGGCCGTAGCGCGGGTCCTGGAGGTCCGGCGGGGCGACGGCACGTATGTGACCAGCCTCCAGCCGAGCCTGCTGCTGGAAGGGCTCGGCGGCGCGGTGGAACTGCTCCAGGGCGACTCGGTCGCCCTGCAGGACCTCATGGAGGTACGGCGGCTCCTCGAACCGATGGCCACGGCACTTGCCGCCACCCGCATCTCCGACGCCCAACTGGCCGAGGTGAAGCGGCACTTGGACGCCATGCGCGAGGCCTGCGACGACGTCGAACGGCTCAACGCCCACGACGCGGCCTTCCATCGCGCCGTCGTCTCGGCCACGGGCAACGACAGCCTCCTGGCCCTCCTGGAGGGCATCTCCGGCCGCACCCTGCGCGCCCGCATCTGGCGCGGTCTGGTCGACGACAAGGCCGCCGGCCGCACTCTCGCCGAGCACGAGGCGATCTTCAACGCGCTGTCCACCCGTGACGCCGCCCTCAGCCAGGCCGCCGCGCTGCTCCACGTGAGCAACACCGAGCAGTGGCTGAGGGAACACCTGCGCGCCACCGAACCCCTCTCCGTCGGGACGGCAGCGCGGACGTGACGGGCGTACATCGCCCCTCGAGCCGCAAGGAACTGATCCACCGACGAGCCCCGGTCGTCCGGCGGTCAGAGTCGTCCACTTCTGGTTGGAGCCGCCGTGGCAGTCAATCCCTGGTCTGAGGGTGATACTCATGGCGCGCGAGTGCGTCACATGGGCAAGAGGGGGAAGCGGTGGAGGCTACGGTTTCACGGGTGCGGCAAGGCGCCATACCTCCGGTCGTTGCGGCGCGGTGGGCGCTGTGGACGTTTGTCGTCGTCAACTTGGTGATCGTCGAGATCTTGTTCCTCACCGCCGGGACCGGCAAGAACGGGGTGCTCACGGTCGCCAAGTTCTTCGGCCTGCACGCGGCCGTGCTGATGCTGTTCCAGCTGCTGCTGGTGGCCCGGCTGCCGTGGCTCGACCGCCGTATCGGCATGGACCGGTTGACGGTGTGGCACCGTTGGGTTGGCTTCACTCTGCTGTGGACCCTCCTCACCCACGCCACGCTGGTGGTGCTGGGCTACGCGCGGCTCGATGACGCGTCGGTGACGAAGACGTTCTTCGCGCTGGCCGGAGTGCCGGCCTCCCTGCTCGGGATGCTGGCCGCGGCGACCGTCGTCGTGGTCGCCGCGGTCTCCACCCGACAGGTGAGGCGGCGGCTGCGGTACGAGACCTGGCACGGCGTGCACCTGCTGCTGTACGTGGCATTGGGGCTGGCGTTCGTCCACCAGTTGCAGGAGACCACGACCTTCAGCTCCTCCACGCTCGCGATGACCTACTGGTGGGCCCTGTGGCTGTTCGCGTTCGGTGCCCTGATCACGGGGCGGATCGTGATGCCTCTTTGGCGCAACGCCTATCACCGGTTCGAGGTCACGGCGGTGGTGCCGGAGTCGGACGACGTGGTGTCGGTGCACATCACCGGCCGCCACCTCGACAAGCTGCCGACCAGGGCGGGCCAGTTCTGCATCTGGCGGTTCCCCGGGCACAACGGCTGGTGGCCGGCCAATCCGTTCTCGCTGTCGGCGGCCCCCGACGGCCGCACACTGCGCCTGACCGCCAAGGCGGTCGGCAGCACCAGCGCCGGTCTGCGCCATGTCCCGGTCGGGAGCCGCGCGTTCGTCGAGGGGCCGTACGGAGCGTTCACCTCGTTGCACCGTACGCGGCCCGGCGCGCTGCTGATCGCCGGAGGAGTGGGGATCACGCCCGTCCGAGCCCTGCTGGAGGAGGAACCGGCCGGTGACGTCGTCGTGCTCTACCGGGTGCGCAGCGAGAACGACGCCGTGCTGGTCGACGAGGTACGGGCCCTGGTCGAGGCCCGCGGTGGGCGGCTGCACCTGCTCACCGGCCGCACGGGCGAGGGGAACCCGCCGTTCGAGCCGGACAGTCTCCGTGCCATGGTTCCCGACATAACCGAACGCGACGTGTACGTCTGCGGCCCGCCCACGATGACCTCGGCCGTGCTCAGCGCCCTGCGCGGGCTGAAGGTCCCCCAACGGCAAGTGCACGCCGAGCGGTTCGGCCTGGCCTGAGTCCCGCGCAGGCGCGGACAAGCGGACAAGCCACGTGCCTGCCGCACCGCGATCCGAGACCGAACGTTGTCATCGGCGCTTACTCCGACTCCGGCACCACTTACCGTCCTGGGGCGTCCGGCCCCGCAGGGGCAGCCGCCCGTACGTCACGCGGGCTCGCGCCGAGTTCACGGTGGCAGGCCTTGTTGAAGGCCTGGAGATCGGAGATGCCCACGGCCGCGGCGATGGCGGTGATGGACAGGGTGGAGGACAGCAGGAGGTGGCGGGCGCGTTGCAGGCGTCGGTGCCGGATGTACGACACGACCGTGCGGCCGGTGTCGGCACGGAACACGCGCGTCAGGTGGGTGTGGGAGATGCCGACGGCGCGAGCGATGTCCGGTACGGACAACGGGTCGGCCAGGTGTTCCTCGACGTAGGCCTGTGCGGCGGCCACGAAGGGGTGACGGCGGCCGGCGCCCTCGCTCCTCGGCAACTCGGCGATGCGCCACAGAGCGGTCCAGACCTCGGCCGTGGCTCGCGGGGGAGAGGTCGGCATGGCGGTCACGGCGCGGCGGAGCAGGTCGGCCAGGCGTGTGCTCTCGGCCGCGGCGTCCTGCATCACCGGCACCAACCGCGCGGTTCCGCCGTCATGCAGCCGCAGATGGACGTAGAAATGCTCCGACCTGCCCCGGTAGTGAAAGTGCACCTCCGTGTTCGGCGGCACCAGACTGACGTGACCGGGGCGGATGGGGTGGACCGACTGCCCGAGGGACAGCGCACCCTCGTAGTTGTAGAGGTGCAGCTGCCACAGGTCGGGCAGCCGGAAGACCTCGTGGGCGGTGGAGACACCGTGCACCCCGATGCCGGCACCGACCACGGTGGGCGCCTCGTCGATCCGTACCGTCGCATGTTTCACGAGGACGAAAAATTACCAGCACTGGACGATTTCAGCCCACGACCGATCCGGACCGGGCACGTACGTTCGTCGCATGTCAACCAGCACGTCAATCAACACGTCAGTCAGCACGCCAACGAGCAAGCAACTCCTGACATCCGTTCAGGTGGCCCGCTTCGTCGCGCAGGGATTCCTGCGCCTGGACGGGGTGGTGCCCCAGGACATCAATGAACGGGCCATCGCGGCCTTGACCGAGGGACTGCCGGAAGTGTCCTACGGCACTCCGCTGGGCGGGGCGTTCGCGAAGGACACCTTCATCCACGAACTGCTCGCCCTGCCGGTCGTCGCAGGCGCCGTCGAGAGCCTGGTCGGCCCCGACCCGACCGTCGACCACCACGCGGTTCATGTGCGCGAACCGCACGAGGGACACGCGCAGCCGCTGCACGGCGACGCGATCATCGACGTACGGCCTGACGCGTTCGACATCCAGCTCATGTACTACCCGCACGAGGTGACCGCCGAGATGGGCGGCACCCTCAGTGTGCCCGGAAGCCACCTGCGCAGGATCAACGAGACGGACATCGGCCGCGTCCAGAACCTCAAGGGACAGACCCGTCTGACCTGCCCGGCAGGCACGGTCGTACTCCTGCACCACGGCATCTGGCACGGTGGCCGCCGCAACGACACAGCGAGCCGTCGTTACATGTACAAAATCCGCCTCAACCCGACCGTGCCGCAGGTGCGTCTGTGGGACACCTCCGACCTGCACGACCCTGCGGTGACCGCGGAACTCGACACGTACTTCCCCTGGTACGAGTGGGCTGCGGCCCGACTGGAGATCTACAACCGGGTCCTGCTGTGGCGGGCCCTGACCGGTGACGACTCGTTCGATGTCGAGTACTGGGTCACGCGCGTCACCAACCGGCCGGCCCTGAGGAGTCACGCATGAGGCAGCAGGTTCTGGTCCTCTATCTCGCGACGTCGGCGCTGGACTCCGACGTGGTGGGCTGGTCCCGATACGACGGGACCGGCCGGACTCGTCCGACGACCGGTGACAGCGACGAGCCGCCCTACTCCACAGGGCTCGCCGCGTTGCACGACGGGTGGCGCCTGTTCCAGGCCTCCCAACTCCTGCCGCCGCAGCCCGGCCACGAGTACGACGTCTCCTTCCTCAAGCACGAGTTCTTCTTCGAGAAGGTGGAGGACAGCGCACGTCCTTGACCCGGACGGTTCTCTTCGAAGCGCTTCGACAATATGGTGTGCGCCGGAAGCGGGAGACCCGGGTGGAGGGCATGTATATGACATCCATGGTTCCGTGGCGCAGATGCGGGAGGCGTACGGGGGTGCTCGCCGCTGTGACCGCCTTGATGGCGGGGCTGCTGACCGGACTCGGGGCCGCGGGGACGGCGCAGGCGGCCACCGCGTTGTCGCAGGCGCACACCGCGGGGCGGGTCAAGGACGCCGGGAACACGGTGCAGTACAGCTGGCCCGGCGTGTACTTCGAGGGCACTGTCAGAGGCACCGGCGTGGGCATCGTGCTCGACGACTCGGCCGCCGACTACGACGTCCAGATCGACGGAGCCACCGTCGCCACGCTGGTCACGCCCGGCAACACCACGCACTGGATCAACGGCCTCCAGGACCGCACGCACACGGTCCGGCTCGTCAAGCGCAACGACACCCCGGGCGACACCAGCACGTTCGGCGGCTTCGTCGCGGCGTCCGGCGGTGCGGTACTGAGCAAACCGGCTCCACGCAACCGCCAGATCGAGTTCATCGGCGACTCCCTCACGGTGGGCTACGGCAACCTCTCGACCTCCCGCACCTGCACCTCGGACCAGGTCAAGCGGACCACCAACTCCGATGTGAGCTACGGCGCCCGCACCGCCCGGCAACTGAACGCCGACTACCAGATCAACGGCTACTCGGGCCTCGGCATGGTGCGCAACTACAACGGAGGCCGGCCGGACGTGACGTACCGGACCTTCTACGACCGTGCCCTGCTGAACGTGTCAGGCGACGTCTGGCAGAACCCGGGCACCTGGCGACCCCAGGTCGTGGTGGTCAACCTCGGCACCAACGACTTCTCGACCGCCGTCAACCCCGGTGAGCCGTGGACGCCCGACAGCCTCGCGGCCGGCTACCGCAGCGCCTACGGCGAGTTCCTCCAGAAGCTGCGTACGCGCTACGGAGCCGGGACGACCATCGTGGCGGTCGGCGCCGGCCAGTTCGCCGGTCATGTCCAGCAGGTGGTCGAGGCACGCAACGACGCCGGCGACAGCGGGGTCCGCTACTGGTTCCTCGACGACTCGGGACTGGACTTCCTCGGCTGCGACTGGCACTACTCGGCCCGTGACGACCGGCTCATCGCCGACCGGCTGACCCCGTTCATCGCCGGTCTGCCGACAGGCTGGTGACGGCACCGGCCCCACCGTTCACCTCTCCCCCCCACGGAAAGGGGTGCAAGATGTCTTCCTCCGTCAGCAGACGGCGCCTCCTGCAAGCAGCCGGGGCCACCGCCGCCGCCTCTGCCACCGGTTCCGTCATCGGTAGTTCTCCCGCCCGAGCGGCTTCCGTCCCGCCCGCACGAGCCGACATCGGGGTCTCCGCGCACCCCTTCGCTCTCGACCAGGTCCGGCTCACCGCAAGCCGGTGGCTGGACAACCAGAACCGGACGCGGAACTACCTGCGGTTCGTCGATGTGGACCGGCTGCTGTACAACTTCCGCGCCAACCACCGGCTGCCCACCAACGGCGCTGCTACGAACGGCGGTTGGGACGCGCCGGACTTCCCCTTCCGCACCCACGTCCAAGGGCACTTCCTCACGGCATGGGCCCAGTTGTACGCCGTGACCGGGGACACCGCCTGCCGCGACAAGGCGACCTACATGGTCGCCGAGTTGGCCAAGTGTCAGGCCAACAACAGCGCCGCCGGATTCAGCGCCGGGTACCTCTCCGGCTACCCCGAGTCCGACTTCACCGCCCTCGAACAGCGGACCCTGAGCAACGGCAACGTGCCGTACTACACCATCCACAAGACCCTCGTCGGCCTGCTGGACGTATGGCGCCACATCGGCAGCACCCAGGCCCGCGATGTGCTGCTCGCCCTGGCGGGGTGGGTCGACCGGCGCACCGGCCGGCTCAGCGGCCAGCAGATGCAGGCCATGCTGCAGACCGAGTTCGGCGGCATGAACACCGTGCTGGCCGATCTCTACCAGCAGACAGGCGACGCGCGATGGCTCACCGTCGCCCGTCGGTTCGACCACGCCGCGGTGTTCGACCCGCTGGCGTCCAACCAGGACCGGCTGGCCGGGCTGCACGCCAACACCCAGGTACCCAAGTGGATCGGGGCCGCCCGGGAGTACAAGGCCACCGGGACGACCCGCTACCGGGACATCGCCACCAACGCCTGGAACATCTGCGTCAACACGCACACGTACGCCATCGGCGGCAACAGCCAGGCCGAGCACTTCCGCGCCCCGAACGCCATCGCCGGCTACCTGAACCAGGACACCTGCGAAAGCTGCAACACCTTCAACATGCTCACCCTCACACGGGAGTTGTTCGCGCTGGACCCGAACCGGGTCGCGCTGTTCGACTACTACGAGCGGGCGTGGCTGAACCAGATGATCGGCCAGCAGAACCCGGCCGACGACCACGGCCACGTCACTTACTTCACCCCGCTCAACCCGGGAGGCCGACGCGGCGTGGGCCCGGCGTGGGGCGGCGGCACCTGGAGCACCGACTACGGCACCTTCTGGTGCTGTCAGGGCACGGGCCTGGAGATGCACACCAGGCTGATGGACTCCATCTACTTCCGCAGTGACAACACCCTGATCGTGAACCTGTTCGTGCCCTCGGTGCTCACCTGGTCGGAGCGCGGCATCACGGTCACCCAGACCACGTCGTACCCGGACAGCGACACCACGACCCTGCACGTCACCGGCAACGTCAGCGGAACGTGGGCGATGCGCATCCGCATCCCGGGCTGGACCACGGGGGCCACGGTCAGCGTCAACGGCACAGCGCAGAACATCGCTACCACGCCCGGCAGTTACGCCACCTTGACCCGCTCCTGGACCTCCGGCGACACGGTCACCGTCCGCCTGCCCATGCGGATCGTCGTGCGAGCGGCCAACGACGACGCGAACGTCGCCGCGATCACCTACGGCCCGGTGGTTCTGTCCGGCAACTACGGCAACTCCTCGCTCAGTTCCCTCCCCTCGCTGAACACGTCCTCGATCACACGGACCAGCGGCAGTTCGCTCGCCTTCACCGCCACCGCCAACGGCTCCACCGTCAACCTGGGCCCGTTCCACGACGCGCACGGCCACAACTACACCGTCTACTGGAACACCGGCGGCACCGTCCGTCTCGCCAACGTGGGCAGCGGTCTCGTGCTGGGCATCCAGGACATGTCCACGGCCGACGGTGGCCGTGCTCTGCAATGGAACGACTCGGGCACCGCCGACCACAACTGGCAGATGATCACCGACGGAAACGCGGTCCGCTTCCGCAACGCCCACAGCGGCAAGGTGCTCGGCGTCCAGGACATGTCCACGGCTGACAACGCGACCGTCCTGCAGTGGTCGGACACCGGCACCGCCGACCACAGATGGACGCTGCTCGACCAGGGCGACGGGACCTACAAGATCCGCAACGCGCACAGCGGCAAGCTGCTCGCCATCGCGAACAACTCCACCGCTGTCGGCGCGTTCGCGGTCCAGGACTCGGACAACGGCACAGCCGACAACCGGTGGCGCATCGTGAGGGACTA
This sequence comes from Streptomyces sp. NBC_00457, assembly GCF_036014015.1. Lineage (NCBI taxonomy): Bacteria > Bacillati > Actinomycetota > Actinomycetes > Kitasatosporales > Streptomycetaceae > Streptomyces > Streptomyces sp. NBC_00457. Next base: position 9,170,518 of record NZ_CP107905.1, read on the forward strand.
GCAGCCTGACGGACCAGCATCCCGACGGACTAGGAGAGGGTCTGCGCGCACCAGATCGTCTTGCCGTTGGTGGTGTGCCTGGTGCCCCATCCCTGGGTGAGCTGGGCGACGAGCAACAGGCCCCGCCCGCCCTCGTCGAAGGCGCGGGCCCGGCGCAGGTGCGGGGCGGTGTTGCTGGCGTCGGAGACCTCGCAGATCAGGGACGTGTCGCGGATCAGCCGCAACCTGATCGGCGGCTCGCCGTATCTGATGGCGTTGGTGACCAGCTCGCTGACGACCAGTTCGGTGACGAAGGACGCCTCCTCCAGGCCCCAGGCGTCCACCTGTTCGACGGCGAACTTCCTGGCGCGCGGCACCTGCGCGGGGTCGGGCTCTACGTCCCAGTCGGCGACGTGGTGGGGATCGAGCGCGTGCGTGCGAGCGAGCAGCAGGGCGGCGTCGTCGGTGCGGCGTTCGGGGAGCATGGCGTCCATCACCGTGTCGCACAGGGCCTCCAGTGAGGTGGCCGAGTGGTTCAGGACCCGCCGCAGTTCGGCGGTCCCCTCGTCGACGTCGCGCTCGCGGCTCTGCACCACTCCGTCGGTGTAGAGGGCGAGCAGGCTGCCCTCGGGCAGTTCGAGCTCGGTGGCCTCGAAGGGCAGCCCACCGATGCCGAGCGGCGGTCCCGGCTGCGCGGGCACCGGTGTGCTGGTGCCGTCGGGGGAGATGATCAGCGGCAGGGGATGGCCGGCGCTCGCCAGCGTGAAGCGCCGGGAGACCGGGTCGTAGACGGTGTACAGGCAGGTGGCCCCGGACTCGCCGGTCGGCTGGAAGTGGCCGGCGGACTGGAGGTCGCTGGCGAGGTGGAGGACCAGGTCGTCCAGGTGGGTCAGCAGCTCGTCCGGCGGCAGGTCGACGTCGGCGAGGGTGCGGACCGCCGTGCGCAGCCGGCCCATGCCGGCCGAGGCGTGCAGGCCGTGGCCGACGATATCGCCGACGACCAGGGCGACCCGGGCGCCGGACAGCGGAATGACGTCGAACCAGTCGCCGCCCACTTCCGCGCCGGTCCCGCCGGGCAGGTAGCGGGATGCCACGTCGACCGCCTCCTGCTTCGGCACCCCCTGCGGCAGCAGGCTGCGTTGCAGGGTCAGCGCGGTCGTGCGCTCGTGCGAGTACCGGCGGGCGTTGTCGATGGCGACGGCTGCCTTGGCGGTCAGCTCCTCGGCGAGGATCAGGTCGTCGGCGGTGAAGGCCTCGGGCCGGTCGCGGCGGGAGAAGGCGACGACACCGAGCAGCGCGCCGCGCGCCCGGAGCGGCACGGTGATTCGGCCGGTCAACCCCTCCGCGGCGATGGACCCGTCGATCACCGGGTTGCCGGGTGGCCAGTGCGCCGGGTCGGCGGCGAGCCCGGGCCCGAAGGCCCATTCGCTTCCCTCACCGGGCTCAGCGGCGAGCTCGACCGTGGACCTGCCGGTGGCCATGCAGCGGGCGGCGACGGAACCGGGAGCGTGGCTGACCGGAATCGTGGGCCCGTCAGCCCGGTCGCTGTCCTCCCTCGCGCTGTGCTGGGCGGCACGGCTGAGCGCGATGGTCTCGCCGGGGGTGACCGCGGACGCGGCGGGCGGTTCCTCTCCGCGCAGCACCTCGTCGAAGAGATCCACGGTGACGAGGTCGACGAAGCCCGGCACGGGGGTCCTGGCCAGTTCCCGGGCGGTGCCGATCACGTCGAGTGTCCGGCCGATGCCGCGGGTGGCCTCGTTGAGCAGGAGCAGGCGTTGCCGAGCCCAGTACTCGGCGCTCATGTCGAATCCCCAGTTGGCGACCGCGCGGACCCTGCCCTCCCCGTCCCGGACGGGCCAGATGCTGGTGGCCCAGGCGTTGGCGTAGTTGCTGCCGAGCGGGTGGAAGACGGTGATGAGACGCGCGGGCTCGCCCGTCCTCGCCACTTCGGCGACCTTGTCGGTGTAAGGCTTGTCGTCCCTTTCGGGAAACAGCTCGCGGTCGTATTCGGGCAACACCTCGCGGTACTTCTTACCGAGCACCTGCTCCTCGGAGTGCGCGATCACCCGGCCCGAAGAGGCGTTGATCCACAGGAACCGCAGATCGGGGTCGTAGACGCCCAGAGCGAAGGGGGACTGCTCGAAGGCCCGGTCGGCGATCACCGGGCGGCGTCCCCAGCGCTGGACGGTCACCGCGTGACCCAGTACGCGCGCGTCGGGGCCGAACAGGGGGTGAGCCGTCACCACGGCGTCCAGCGTGGAACCGTCCCGGTGGCGCAGGGGGATGAACCCCGTGGGGTCGGGGCCGGCGCCGTAGCCCTCGGGGAAGCCGGGTGGCGGGGGATCGACCAGCAGATCGGTCACCGGGTGGCCGACGGTGTCCTCCGCCGTCCAGCCCAGCAGCAGCCGGCCCCCCTCGCTCCAGCCGCTCACCATGCCGTCCGGGTCCACCACGACAACGGCAGTGGGCGCGTCCTGCTTGCCGGCCATCTCCACGCGCCACGCCTCCGTCCGGACAGCCCTGCCCATCAAGGCTGGTTTCCAGCGGCTGCTTCCAGCCTAGATCGGCCCCCGTTCCACGGCGCTCCGACCGGTGCGTTCGGGTTTTCGCTGTTCCCTGCCGCGCAGTGCGAGCCGGCCTGGTCCCCGCAGGTGCGGGGACCAGGCCGGAGGGGTCATCGTCAGCGGGTGACGGTCACCGTCTCGGGGTCACCTCACGGAGTGAGCCGGTAAGCGTTCGTGATCGTCTCCCGTACGGTGTTGCCCCCCGTGTCCTTCAGGTCCACCCGGAAGGACACGGCCTTGGCGATCGCCGGGTGCTTCACGCTCACCGAGCGCGCGCCCCGCGCGTCGGTCGTCACGGTGAGCGGCTTCCAGGACCTGCCGCCGTCGTAGGAGACCCTCACGGTCAGCGCGGCGACCCGCCCGGACGCGGCGGCCGCGCCGCTCAGCTTCAGCGGCACCTTGAGCGTGCTGCCCGCCGGAGCCGTCCCGTGCAGGCTCAGCTTCGGCGCGAGCCGCACCGTCGACAGCGGCAGCTTGACCGTGTCGTCCGACGTCGGCCGGGCCGAGGTGAACGTCCACACCCCTGCCACCTTCGTACTGGTGGAGGTGTCCGCGGCGGAGCGGGCCGCCTCGACCGTCAGGCGGTACACGCCGGAGGCGGCGGGGACTTCGGCGCTCAGCCATTCCGTGGCCGGGCCCTCGCCGAGGATCCGCCCGCCGGATTCCAGCCGGGCGAAGCCGCGGGTGACGATCGAGGACCCGGGGTTACCGCTGCCGTCGTTGAACAGCGGGATTTTGGCGTCGATGTAGTCGCCGGTCCGATGGGCGCCTTGCTCATCGGGACCGCCCGCCGCGAGATCGGGGCCGACCACACCGGTGTTGAACCTCAGCGCCTGGCTGGAGCCCGGCTTGTAGGTCACCTCCTTCTTCGTGTACTGCATGCGCACCTCGCTGCGGGAGTCGAGCTGTGCGGCCGTCCAGGACCAGCGCACCCCGGCCGTACTGAGGTAGTGCGTGGTGGTCCGCGGCAGCTTCTGCTCCTCCGGGTCCGGTATGCCGACGCCGCTCCCGAGGTCGTCCAGCGGCGTGATGTGGACCAGGCCCTTCGCCCCGGTGACGGAGGCGCCGAAGCCGAGCTTCACCTCGGCGACCTCGGCCCGGGTGACGGTGCGGTTCAGGCCGGTGAAGAAGCTCCCCTTGCGGTTGAAGGCGAGCCGGTAGTCGACGTTCGTGCCGGGCTTCTGCCATACGCCGTTGAACTGGGCCCGCATCGTGTCGGACGCCGGACCGAGGGCGGCGGTGCGGATCGGCGGCACCCCGTTGGTGGACCAGGAGTTGAACGCTCCCACAGAGAGGTCGTAGTAGCCGACGGTGGAAGTGACGAGTTTCGCGGCCGGATCCGGGGCCTTCACGGCGAGCGGCTTGGCTTTGCGGGAGTCGAGCGTGACCGTGACGTTCTTGTTCACTTCCAGAACCGGCTGGACGAAGAAGCCCAGCTCGTTGTCGCGGGCGAAGACCAGGCTCTCCAGCTGGTACGACCCCTTGGGCAGCCGCTGGACCACCGTGCCGTTCGCGCGGTACGGGAGCTCCAGGGGGCTGCCGAGCCCGTCACCCGGGGTGATCATCGTCGTGTAGGTGGCCGGGTTCGCGCCGTCGGCGTCGATGTGCCGCACTGTGACGTCGTACGACTCCACCTCCCGTTCGACCACGAGACCGGTACGCACCTGCTGGCCGCCTCCCGACGCCAGTACCGTGCCGCCGAAGACGCCGTCGACGGTGCCCTTGCGCGTGTCGGCGGTGACGGTGGTCTTCGCGGTGCCTCCGGCCGGAACAGTGAGCTGGGTGTCCTTGACGGTGAACATGCCGGCCGGGGCGGGGCCGCCCGACGGGTCGGCTCCGGAGGCACTCAGCCGCAGGGTGACGGGCCGGGTGCCGTGGTTGCGGTAGGTGAGGGTCTTGGCAGCCGGTCGGTCGTCGGCGTGCGGCCAGGCGTGCGTGCCGAAGCCGAGGGAGCCGGGCTCGGAGACGACCACGGCAGTGGCGGCGCGCGCCAAGTCCACCCGGCCCGCGCCCTGCTGATGGGCGTTCAGCAGCGGATTGGGCTTGGCCGAACCGGTCAGCAGCGCCTTCAGCCGGGCTCCGCTCCAGTCCGGGTGCTGCTGGAGCACCAGGGCGGCGGCGCCCGCGACGTGCGGGGAGGCCATCGACGTGCCGCCGTGCTCCACGTAGCCGTCACCCGGGGGCTCTTCGCCCTGCGTGGTCAGAGCGGCGGTGATGTCCACGCCCGGTCCGGTGATGTCCGGCTTGGGCGTGCCGTCGAGGTTGGGGCCGCGGCTGGAGAAGTCGGCGATCTGGTCCTGCTTGTCCACGGCGCCTACGGTGAGCGCCGCGGGGGCGCTGCCGGGCGACCAGATGCTCCGGGGACCGTCGCCCGAGTTGCCCGCGGCCACCACGAACAGGGCCTTGCCGGAGAGCCGGGCGATGGCCGCCTCCATCGGGTCGACCTCTGGCGAGTCGAGGGCGCCCAGACTCATGTTGACCACCCGCGCGCCCTGGTCGACGGCCCACTGCATGCCGGCGACGATGCCGGAGGTGGATCCGAAGTTGTCATCGCCCAGGACCTTGCCGTCCAGCACCTGCACGCCGGGCGCCACGCCCTTGTAGCGGCCGCCGGACTTCGCACCGCTTCCGGCGAGGATGGAGGCCACGTGCGTTCCGTGCCCGAAGCGGTCCTTGACCACGGGGGACTCGCTGAAGTTCTTCTGCGCCACCTCTACGCCCGCGAGGTCCGGGTGGGTCTCGTCCACGCCCGAGTCCAGGACCGCCACCTTGATGCCCTTGCCGGTGTAGCCCGACTCCCACATGGCGGCCGTACCGATATGCGGCACGCTCTCGGCCAGGGTGCCCCGGACCTTCGCGTCCAGCCAGACATGGGCGACGGGCCGCGCGAGGGCGGCCGTACCTCCTGACGTACGCGCCGAAGCGCGGCCTGTGACGGCCGCCCACAGCGCGGGCGCACCGGACTTGGGCGCCTCGAAGGCCTCCCCGTCGACCGCGGGCAGCGCACGGCGCTCCCGGACGACCACGCCCGCGAACGGGTCGCCGCCGACGGTCAAGTCCCTTGTTCCGGCGCTGTCTTGCCGGTAGCCGACGATCAGCGGCAGTGTGGTGCGGTGCGCGTCGTCGTACCCGTCCCGGACCAACTGTGCGACGTCGAAGAGCCGCCGGTCGAGCACGCCGTCGGCGGCCAGGCGCAGGGCGTCCTGCGGGACGACGTACGTGTGGCCGGCCTCGCGCCGCACCGAGAAGCCGAGCTCCTCGCGGCCCTTGGCGCGCACCAGCCGAACGACCTGGCCGTCGGATCCGACATCCACACGGTCACCGGTGACCAACGTGACGGTCGCCGGCGGCTTCGATCCCTCCTGTGCGGCGGAGCCGACGCCTCGCGCCGGCAGGCCGCCGGCCGATACCGCCGACGTGAGCAGCGCCCCGGCCGTCAAGACGGCAACTGCCGCCGTTCTCGCGCGTACTGTCGATCCCACTCGCGTTCCCCCGCCTTTATGTGCACGTCAATGCGTTCTCCGCTATCACGCACGTGCGACGGGTTCGGTTCTCAGTGACGAGTGGTCAGCCGGTCCTAGTCGTCCACCACTGTGGACCTGGCCAATGCCCAGAGGGTGAGGAGGTCGAGTGTCATCACGCTGATCGACCACAGGGGATAGAAGGGGATGAACATGAACTGGGTGATCAGGCTGATCGCCGCCAGTGCCGCGCCGGCCCCTGCGCCCCAGGCTTTGCCGAGCAGTACTCCCAGGCCGGCGGCGACGAGCCCGATGCCGATGACGATGTGGATCCAGCCCCAGGCCGTCAGGCTGAACTCATAGGTGTAGTCGGGCGAGCTGAAGAGGGTGTCGCGGGTGACGCCGACGACGCCGAGAAGGATGCTGAGCGTCCCGCTCAACTCCAGCGCCCAGCCGGCGAAGAGGGCGAGGCCCCCGCCCATCAGCTCTGCGCCGCTCTGGGGCTTCCGGACCCCGCCGGTTGACTGTGCCATGCCACGGCCCTTTCCGCTGTATCGATGGTCTCAGCCTTCCCCCACCGCCTGCATCCGGCGACTTCAGCGGGCTGTCCGGGTGAGGGACACCGCGTAGGGGCATGCCGGGGAACCCGGGTCAGGAAGTCGGCAGTACGGCCGTAGCCATGTCGACGATGGTGTCCGGGTCGGGTGTGGCGTCCAACTCGGCTCCTCGCTCGTCCGGTTCGAGGGGCTCGAGGGTGGCGAGCTGCGAGTCGAGCAGCACCTCGGGCATGAAGTGTCCCGTGCGGTGGCCGATCCGCTCCGCCAGCAACTCGGGGCGGGCTGTCAGGTGGAGGAAGAACGCGTGAGGACAGGCCGCCCGGAGCGCGTCACGGTAGCGCCGCTTCAGCGCGGAGCAGGAGACCACGCAGCCGGTGCCGGCCGCGTCCCGTTCGCGCAGCCGGCGGCCGATGGACTCCAGCCAGGGTTGACGGTCCGCGTCGTCGAGCGGGACACCGGCCGACATCTTCGTGATGTTGGCCGGCGGGTGCAGGTCGTCCGCCTCCGCGAAGGGGATGCCCAGCCGCTTGGCGAGCAGTCGGCCCACCGTGGACTTGCCGGTGCCGGCGACTCCCATGACCACGATGCACGCGGTGCGGGGCTCGCTACTGGGGGACATCACGCGCTGTCTGGAGGCGCTTGACCGTGGAGCAGGGCCTCTCGCTGCCGTTGGCGGTCCGCGTACCGCTGACGTGCGGGTGGACCTTCCGAACCGGCCGGGTACTCCTCCAGCGGGACAAGGTCCCTCTCCCAGGCGGACAGTACGGGTTCGAGGACCCGCCACGCCTCCTCTGCCTCGTCGCCGCGGATGGACAGGGCGGGATCCCCCCTCAGGACGTCCAGCAGGAGCCGCCCGTAGGCAGGCAGGCCCGGCGGTTCCATGTCCGCGGTCAGCGAGAGCGGAGTCAGCTCGTCGGCATGCGCACCGATGCCCGTCAGATCCAGGGTCAGCCCTTCCGGTTCGAGCCCGAAGCGGAGCACGTTGGGCAGGGCTTCCCCGCTGTGGCCGAAGGGCAGGTGAGGTACGGCGCGGAAGCGCACCGCCACCTCCTTGCGATCCGCCCCGAGCGCTTTGCCGCTGCGGAGCCGGAACGTGGTACCGGCCCAGCGCCAGCTGTCCAGTTCCAGTTCCACCTCGGCGAAGGTCTCGGTACGGCGCTGCGGGCTGACGCCCTTCTCGTCGACGTAGGCGGGAATGTCGCGCTCGCCGATTCTGCCGGGCAGATAGCGTGCGCGCCGCGTGCGGTGCACGACGTCCTGCTCGGCCAGCGGCCGCACGGATCGCAGTACATCGACCTTGCGGTCCCGCAGGTCCCGCTCGCCGAGGGTGACGGGCGGCTCCATGGCCACGAGGCAGAGCAGCTGCAGGAGATGGTTCTGGATCATGTCCTTGAACGCCCCGACGTGGTCGTAGTAGCCGGCCCTGCCTTCCAGCGTGAGGGTCTCGTCCCACACGATCTCCACTTCGGCGATGTGGGTGCTGTTCCAGATCGGCTCCAGCACGCGGTTGGCCAGGCGGCTGCCGAGTACGTTCTGGACCGTCGTCATCGCCAGGAAGTGGTCGACCCGGAACACCGCCTGCTCCGGCACGAGGTCCGCGAGCAGCCGGTTGAGTTCCTGCGCGCCGGCCAGGTCTTCGCCGAACGGCTTCTCCAACACGATCCGGCTGCCCTCCGGCAGACCTGCCTCATGCAGCGCCGTGACCACGCGGGGGAAGAGTGCCGGGGGGAGGGCGAGGTAGACCGCGACCGGGCCGTCACCGGCGATCGCCGCGGCGACATCGGCGGGGTCGGTGACGTCGCACCGCACGTATCGGGCCGAGGCCGCGATCGCTGCCTTGGCATCGGCCGGACCGGGTCCCCCATGACGGTCGAGCTGGGCGGCGATCCACTCCCGGTACTGCTCGCTGCTCCAGTCCTCCCTGCTTGCGCCGGTCAACTGCAGCCGGTCGCCGAGGCGTCCGGCCGCCTGGAGGGCGGCCAGCGCGGGCAGCAGGTAGCGCGCGGTGAGGTCGCCAGTCGCGCCGAATACGGTCAGCCGGTCGATCATCCTTGCGTACCTGCCTTCGCTCGGGCGAGGTTCACGCCACTGGCGATGATCCCGATGTGGCTGAACGCTTGAGGGAAGTTGCCCATGAACTCTCCTGTGACCGGGTTGATCTGCTCCGACAGCAGTCCCAGCGGGCTCGCCCGGGCGCACAACGAGGCATACAGCTCTTCGGCGTCCTGGATCCGGCCCTGGCCGATCAGGTTGTCGACCAGCCAGAAGCTGCAGAGCACGAAGGCGCCCTCGTCGCCGGCCAGACCATCGGGGGACTCCTTGTGCAGATATCGGTAGAGCAGCCCGTCACCCGCTGACAGGCGATCGGCGATGGCGTTGGTGGTCGCCACCATCCGTGGGTGATCAGCCGGCACCACATGGCGCAGCGGGAGCGCGAGCAGGCTGGCGTCGAGAAGGCCGCCGCCGTCCAGGTGGGCGCTGAGGGTCTGCGCGTCCTCGTCCCAGGACTGCTCCAGGATGAGCCGGCGCAGTTGACCGGCCGCGGCGCGCCACTGTGTGATCCGCCCGGGCAGGCCGAGCCGCTCACCCATCTGTGCGGCCCGGTCCAGGGCCACCTGGCACAGCCCGGCCGAGTACGTGAACACCCGGCCCTCACTGCGTACTTCCCAGATGCCCTGGTCCGGCTGGCGCCAGGCCCGCTCAGCGGCGTCGGCCAGATGGGCCAGGCTCGCCCACAGCTCGGTCTGGATCTCGCCGCCGGAGCGCAGCCACTGGTCGGCGCAGTCCAGAATCTCGCCGTAGACGTCATGCTGGCGCTGGTCGGCCGCTCCGTTGCCCCAGCGCACCGGGGCCGAGCGCTGGTAGCCCTCCAGTTCGCTGTCCTCGACCTCGTCCGGCACCAGACCACCCCGCAGGTCGTACATGATCCGGGGCTGTCCGCTGTATTCGAAGGCGTCGAGAACCCAGCCGAGGAAGGCGTCGGCCTCACCGCGGAAGCCGATGCGGCGCAGGGCGAACACGGCGTAGGCGGCGTCGCGGATCCAGGCGTAGCGGTAGTCCCAGTTGCGGATGCCGCCGATCGGTGCGGGCAAGGAGGAGGTGGGGGCCGCGACCAGCGAGCCGTTGGCCCAGTCGTCGCACAGTTTCAGTGTGATCGCGGAGCGCCTGACCAGGGGTTCCTCGGGACCGTCGTAGGCGAAATGCGTCATCCAGCGGCGCCATGCGTCGGCGGTCGCCCGCAGCATCGCGTCGGTGTCGAGGCGGTGGTGACGATGGAAGCGGCCCCAGGACAAGACGAGATCGAGGCGCTCGCCCTGGTGCAGGTCGTGTGTGCTGCGCAGGCCGGTCAGGGGGCGGTTGGAGCGTAGATGGAGTCGCAGGTCCGGCCGCCGGAGCGGTCGCACTTCCAGTCCGCTGAACAGGTTCCGCGTCTGCGCGCCGCCGCGGGGCTCCAGATCGGCTCGCAGGCGGACGTGCCCGGCCAGTACGACCGCCGAGCGCACGAGTTCGGATCGGTCGGCGGGTGTGTCATCGGTGAGGTCGGCGCCGGTGCGCAGGGTCAGCGCATCGGTGACGCGCACCAGGCCGGTGGGGCTGCGCAGTTCGGTCGTCAGGACGCCGGTGTCCGGTTCGTAGCGCTGTCGCGCCTCCACCACATCCTCCGGCGCCAGCGTGAAATGCCCGCCTCGTGCGTGGTCCAACAAGCCGCAGAACAGAGGTTCGGCATCGAACCGGGGCAGGCACATCCACGAGATCGAGCCGTCCAGGCCCACCAGCGCGGTGGTCGTGCCGTCCCCGATGAGGCCCAGGTCCTCCAGCGGCAGGTAACCCTCCCGCCTGCGGACCGGCCGGAACGGTGGATCGGGATCGTGCATGCCGCCTCGCTTCCAAGGGGGGCGTCTAGAAGAGGACTTCCAGACGAGGACTTCTAGAAGGTGATCATCACCTTCACGACGTCTTCGAGCTTCTTGTCCGCGACCTCGAAGGCTCGTTCCATGTCATCGAAGCGGAACTCGTGGGTCGTCATGTGCGAGGGATCGACGCGCTCTGTCCGCAGCGCCTGCAGAAGTCGCTCCATGCGCAGTCTTCCGCCGGGGCAGAGTCCCGTCGCGATCGTCTTGTCGGCCATGCCGACGCCCCATTCGACGCGCGGGATGCGCACGAATTCGCCTTCGCCGAAGTAGCCGGTGTTGGAGATCGTGCCGCCGGGCTTGGTGATCTTGACGGCGGTCTGGAAGGTCACGTCCGCGCCGAGCGCCTCGATGGCGGTGTCGACCCCCTGCCCATGGGTCAGCTCAAGGACCCGCTGGACAACGTCCTCCTTGGAGAAATCGACGATCTCGTCCGCGCCGTACATCCGCGCGAGTTTCTGCCGGCTGGGGACCGATTCGACCCCGATGACGAGTCCCGCGCCACGGAGCCTGGCCCCGGCTGTCGCCATCAGACCGACGGGCCCCTGCGCGAGGACGGCCACGGTCCCGCCCATCGGAATGTTTCCGTGCTCCGCGCCCATGAACCCGGTGGAGATCATGTCGGCGCAGTAGACGGCCGCCGCGTCCGAGATATCGTCAGGGATTTTCGCGAGATTGGCATCGGCGTCGTTCACGTGGAAATACTCGGCAAAGACTCCGTCCTTCGAATTCGCGAACTTGAAGCCTCCGAGCGGCGCGCCGGACTGCGACGGGTAGCCGTTCTGGGAAGCCAGGTCGCCCCAGTCGGGAGTGATGGCGCCGACCAGCACACGGTCGCCGGGCTGGAAGTCTCTTACCTCGCTGCCAATGGAATCCACGACACCTACTGCCTCATGGCCCAGCGTCAGGTCCTCCCTGGGACCGATGCCGCCCTGGACGGTATGGGAGTCGGACGTACAGATGAGGGCCCGGGTCGTCCGCACGAGCGCGTCGCCGGGACCCAGTGGCGGAACCGGCTTTTCCATGAACCCCACACGCCCGATTTCCTTCATCACGAATGCCTTCAATTTCTTCGTCCCTCCTGTCGGTGCGTTGCTCTGTTGACTACGGCTCCTACGGCTCCGGCAGCATCACCGTGTCGCGGCTCGCCGCCGACACGCCTGATCACGCCTGGCCGCGGACGACCACGACGGAACTGTGCGCGTGGTGCAGCAGCGCCTGACTCACCGAGCCCAGGAGCAGACCCGCGAACCCGCCGCGCCCCCGGGCTCCGACGACCACGAGCTGGGCGTTCCTGCTCCTCTCGATCAGCACCTCCCGGGCTTCGCCACTGGCCACCTCGCGGTTGACCCGGACATCCGGATGCTTCTCGGCGTGCCCGGCGAGCGCCTGGGCCAGCAACCGCTCCGCAGGCTCGACGCCCGTACCGGCCGGCGCGTGATCCGGGAGCCATACGTGCAAGGCGGCGACCTCGGCTCCGCGCAGCGCCGCCTCCGCAAAGGCGAACTCGACCGCCGCCTCACCCGCAGGGGAGCCGTCGACGCACAGCACGATCGGACCGGCGTCGGCCGAATCCTCACGGGCCACCATCACCGGGCACCGGCTGTGGGCCGTCAGGGACGCCGCCGTCGATCCCAGCAGCATGCCGATGAAGCCGCCCACCCCGCGCGCACCCACGACCAGCAGCTCCGCCGCCTGCGACTCGGCCTCCAGCACCGACACCGTGTCGCCGGGCTCCATGGCCTCCGTGACCGTCACCTCCGGGGCCACGCCGCGCGCACTGTCCGCGGCCTCGCTGACCAGGCGATTGAGCGGCGTGGTGTCCAGCGGCGCGTACATGGGTCTGACCGGCCAGTTGAGGGCGTACACCACGCGCAGTTCCGCACGCCGCCGCCGAGCCTCCCTGGCGGCCGTCTCCACCGCGGCGAAACTCGACGACGAGCCGTCCGTTCCCACCACCACCAGGTTGCCCATCACTCCTCCATGGCTCGATATGGCTCGATCCCACGCGCGACGTCAGTACCGCTGTGCCTTGGCGAGACGGGGAGTGAGTTGCGCGTCCGCGGGCTGCCGGCTGAAGGCGATGGGCTGCTGCTTCTCGCCCGGGTCGAGGTTCTCCGCGCCGACGAAACTCGTCTCGACGACCTTTCCGGACGAATCCTCGAAGTCGATCCGCACGGCGTACGAGGCCCTGGCGTCCGTCTTGTTGGTGATCGTGACCAGCACGGCGAGCAGCCCGCTCGTCTCGTTCCTGGGCAGGCCCTTCATACCGACTTCGGACACCGCGTTGCCGCGTCCCTCGACATCCTTGAGCGCCTCCTGCGCCGCGGCACCGGCGCGGGCGGCCTCAGCCTCGACGGAGGCCTCGAACTCAGAGGCGCGGACAGACGCCGAGGAGGCCGCCGCCGAGGCCGAAGCATGAGCGGAGGCGATCGCCGAAGCCGCCTCGGAGGCCAGCGCCGACGGCGGCAATCCGGAGAAGGATGCGGTACGGGGGCTACTCGTAGTCGGCGCGGGCGTGGAGCCGCTGTCCCCGTCGTCGCCGCATCCAGTGATGGCAACGGCGGACAGGACACAGCCGAGTGCCGCCACGAGGGCTCGGTGGCCGGCCCTGCTCACGCGGCCGGGGTGGTCTCGCAGCATGCTGTCGTCCTTGCGCCCGCCGGATGGATCCCCTCCATCGTCGGCGCCACGCCGGCGGCACGTCGATTCGGCTTGGGCCGTTCGTATGGCAGCAATGACTGGAGGCCGAGCTGGGCAGGGCCCGGTCCGTCATCGAGGTCCAGTCACAAGACGGGCCCGGGCGGGCTCGGCCTTCCGCCGAGCCCGCCGCACCGACTCCATACGAGAGCCGGACTCGTGGCACTCCGTCAGCGCTGCCGTGTCAGCAGACCGGGACGGTAGGGCCATTGGCCGTAGTCGCCGCCGGAGTTGGGGTCGCGTCCCTGGTAGAGGAGCTGCAGGTTGCAGGGATCGACGGTGAAGGTCTGATCGGCGGTGGTGCGGATCAGTTCGCCGTGGCTGATGTCGTTGGTCCAGGTTGCACCACTGTTGGCCTTGCCGGCGAAGGGGTTGCTCTCGGTCGCGGCCTGAGGTGTCCATGAGCCGTTCAGACTGGTGGCCGTGAACGAGCGGAAGTAGCGGCCCTGCGAGCCGATCGCCTCGACGATCATGAGGTAGCGGTTCTGGCCCTGGAGCTTGTAGACCTGCGGGGCCTCGAACAGGTTGTTCCTCGTATCGCTCATGATCGTTGTGTACGACGAGCCGAAACTGCTCGGGAAGTTCCCGATCGGCATGCTGGCCCGGTAGATCTTGCCGTTGTCACCGGCGAAGAACAGGTACATGTTCGAGCCGTCAGCGATGAGCGTCTGGTCGATGGGTCCTGTTCCGGAGTCGGGGAGGCTTCCGGAGAAGAGCGGCTGCTCCGCTGACCAGCCATTCGGGTTGGTGGGGTCGCTCGACGTCCGGTAGGCGAACTGGGTCCGGCCCCACTGGTAGGCGAGCACCCAGATGTTCTTCGGCGCGAAGTAGAAGAGCGTGGGCGCGACGGTGGAGTTCGACATCGCGTTCTGGCTGGCCGAGCCCATCTCCGGCCAGTTGGTGAACAGGCCGAAGTTCATCGAGCCCCAGCCCGATCCCTGGCCCACGCCGTGCGTCGTCGCGTAGACGAGGTGCCTGCCGTTGTAGGGGACGACGGTGAAGTCCTTGAGCGAGGCCCACCCGGCCCTGGGCTGCGCCAGCGCGCCCGTCGATGACCAGCGGTAGCTCGACGGAAGATCGCACTGGCCGGGGTTACCGCTGCCGACCTTGACCAGCTGCCACTGCTGGTTGGTGCCACCCCAGTCGTCGTACTGGACGATGTTCGCGTTGTCGGCGGTAGAGCCGCCTTGTACTTCGAGGGCCTTGTTGCTGTGGCGCGCGATGAGCCGCACGTAGCCGTCCGAGCTGTCGGCCAGCCGGAACTGCTGGTTGGTGCCGTTCAGGTCGGCCCACTGGACGACCGAGCCGCCGTTGGCGGTCGAGAAGTTGTGGACGTCCAGCACCTTGCCGGAGTGGCGGGACTTGATGCGGTAGTAGCCGCCGCCGGCGTCGACGAACTGCCACTGCTGCTGGTTCTGGTCGTTCCTGGCCCATTGGGTGATGCGGGCGCCGTCATTGGTCGCCAGGTTGTAGACGTCCAGGGCCTTTCCGCTGTTGCGGTTGACCAGCACATATGAGGCGTTGGGGTCGACGGTCGCCGCATTGGCGGGCTGGGCGCCGAGGAAGGTGGCCACGAGCAGCAAGGGTGCGAGGACGGCGAGTAAGCGTCTTAGGCGGACTGGGGACGACGGGTGGCGAAGCCACATCAGAGAGCCTCCTTTGGGGGCGGGGTGAAGTGACCCCGGTGAGCCGCGGAGTGGATGTCTCGGAGGACAGAGCAATCTCGAATGTTTCGAAGAAATTCCCGGATGCTGTGACGCCACAAGCTAGGAATACGAGGCTCTCTGGTCAAGGCCTCACGCCGATCTGTCCACAAACAGCGCCTCCCCCTTTGGACTGGACAAGGCGTCGCTTCGACCGGAATCACCCGGCTCGGTCAGAAAGTTTCGGACAAGGAACCGAAACTTCTTGTGCGGGGAGTATTGACGATCCATCGTCAACGCCTCAATCATCCCATCAACCCCGCCTGGGGAAGCGGCCATAGTTCGAGATATCGAACCGCGTTGGCCCTGAGCAATTTGAGCCGCACGGCAGATCCGCGTACAGCCGCACGACAGATCCGCGCACCAAAGCACCCGCGCCACCCGTTTTCGTTCCGGTGAGGCTCGCACCCACGCATGGCTCTTCGCGTAGTCGGAGAGGTGTGCGACGCCGCGTGGCGGTCTCCCGGCTGAGCCGCGATGGAGGTACCCCCATGCCTGTGTCGAAACAACGCGGAGTCCGGTGATTCCGTGCTGCCCGGGTTCCGGCCAGCCCCGCCCCGACCCGTCCGTCTGCCGCGTGGGAGCGGACGGCGCATTCCCCTGCGCTTCAGTCCTTCGCGCTTCGGTCCTTCCGTGATTTCTACTTTGGAGGAAAGCCATGGGCTCGTATGCCCTCCCCAGACCCCCCGTCCGCCGGAAGATCCGCGGCCTGCTGTTGGCGCTGCTCGTCGGCGCCCTCGGCACGGCCGGTGCGCTGGCCGCGCCGCCGCCCGCACAGGCCGCCGAGACCACGCTCGGTGCCGCTGCGGCGCAGAGCGGCCGTTACTTCGGCACCGCCATCGCCTCGGGCAGGCTGGGCGACTCGACATACACGTCGATCGCGAACCGTGAGTTCAACTCGGTGACGGCCGAGAACGAGATGAAGATCGACGCCACCGAACCGCAGCGGGGCCAGTTCAACTTCACCGCCGGTGACCGCGTCTACAACTGGGCGGTGCAGAACGGCAAGCAGGTGCGCGGCCACACCCTGGCCTGGCACTCGCAGCAGCCCGGCTGGATGCAGAGCCTCAGCGGCAGCAACCTGCGCCAGGCGATGATCGGCCACATCAACGGCGTGATGGCCCACTACAAGGGCAAGATCGCGCAGTGGGACGTCGTGAACGAGGCCTTCGCCGACGGTAATTCGGGAGCCCGGCGCGACTCCAACCTGCAGCGCACCGGCAACGACTGGATCGAGGTCGCCTTCCGCACGGCCCGCGCCGCCGACCCGGCCGCCAAGCTCTGCTACAACGACTACAACGTCGAGAACTGGACCTGGGCCAAGACCCAGGCCATGTACAACATGGTCCGCGACTTCAAACAGCGCGGCGTCCCGATCGACTGCGTCGGCTTCCAGGCCCACTTCAACAACGACAGCCCGTACAACAGCAACTTCCGCACCACCCTGCAGAGTTTCGCCGCCCTCGGCGTGGATGTGGCCATCACCGAGCTCGACATCCAGGGCGCCTCTGTCAACACCTACGCCAGCGTGACCAACGACTGCCTGGCCGTCCCGCGCTGCCTCGGCATCACCGTCTGGGGTGTGCGCGACAGCGACTCCTGGCGACCGCAGCACACGCCGCTGCTGTTCAACAACGACGGCAGCAAGAAGCCCGCCTACACCGCCGTCCTCAACGCACTCAACGGCGGCACCTCCACGCCTCCTGGGAATGCCGGACAGACCAAGGGTGTCGGTTCGGGCCGCTGCCTGGACGTGCCGAACTCCAGCACCGCCGACGGCACCCAGGTCCAGCTCTGGGACTGCAACAACGGCACCAATCAGCAGTGGACGCACACCGCCGCGGGTGAGCTCAGGGTCTACGGCAACAAGTGCCTGGACGCCGGCGGCACCGGCAATGGCGCCAGAGTCCAGATCTACAGCTGCTGGGGCGGCGACAACCAGAAGTGGCGCCTCAACTCTGACGGATCCATCGTCGGAGTCCAGTCCGGCCTCTGTCTCGACGCCGTCGGAGGCAGTACCGCCAACGGCACCCTGATCCAGCTCTACTCCTGCTCGAACGGCAGCAACCAGCGCTGGACCCGCGCCTGATGGACCTGCCACAGACGAAAGGGTGAGTCGATGAAGACCTATGGTGCGGCTCCCGCCGCCCCTCCACGCAGACATCGCTGGTGGTCCCGGATCGCCGCCGTGCTGGCCGCGACCCTCGCGATCGGCATGCTCACCGCGGTGAATCCCGCGCCCGCCGAGGCGGCGACGGTGGACACCAACGCCTGGTACGTCCTGGTCAACCGCAACAGCGGCAAGGCGCTGGACGTCTCCGGCACGTCCACCGCCGACGGCGCGCGGGTCAGCCAGTGGACGCGCCACGACGGAGCCAACCAGCAGTGGCAGTTCGTGGACTCCGGCGGCGGCTTCTACCGCCTCAAGGCCCGGCATTCGGGCAAGGTTCTCGACGTGGCCGGCTCCTCGACCGCGGACGGTGCCGCGCTCCAGCAGTGGGCCGACCACAACGGGGCCAACCAGCAGTTCCGCCTGGCCGACTCCGACGCGGGCCACGTCAGGCTGATCAACCGCACCAGCAGCAAGGCGGTGGAGGTGCAGGGCGCCTCAACCGCCGACGGCGGCAACGTCGTCCAGTACTCCGACTGGGGCGGCGCCAACCAGCAATGGCAGATGGTCAAGCTGTCGTCCGATGGCGGCGGCAATGGCGGATGCGGCAGCGCCCCGACTCTGACGAGCGGCACGCACACGATCCAGAGCGGCGGCAAGAGCCGCAGCTTCATCCTCAGGGTTCCCGCCAACTACGACAACAGCCACCGCTACCGGCTGATCTTCGCGTTCCACTGGCGGGGCGGAACCGCCGGCGAAGTCGCCTCGGGTGGAACGAGCGGGAGCGCCTGGTCCTACTACGGCCAACAGGAGCAGTCGAACAACGACGCGATCCTCGTCGCGCCCCAGGGCCTCGGCAACGGCTGGGCCAATTCGGGCGGTGAGGACGTCACCTTCGTCGACGACATGATCCGGCGCATCGAGGGCGGTCTCTGCGTCAACCCGGCACAGCGTTTCGCCACCGGATTCAGCTGGGGCGGCGGTATGAGCTACGCACTCGCATGCAGCCGGGCGAACGCCTTCAGGGCCGTCGCGGTCATCTCCGGCGCCCAGATCAGCGGATGCAGCGGCGGCACCCAGCCGATCGCCTACTTCGGAATCCACGGCATCAGCGACAACGTCCTCAACATCGGGCAAGGACGGTCCCTGCGCGACAAGTTCGTCGCCAACAACGGCTGCACCGCCCAAAGCCCGCGCGAGCCCGCGCCGGGCAGCCGAACGCACATCACCACCACCTACTCGGGCTGCCGTGCCGGATACCCGGTCCAATGGGCCGCGTTCGACGGAGGCCATGGACCCGGTCCGGTCGACGGCTCCGGCGGCGAAAGCGGCGTCACCACCTGGACCAAGGCAGAGATCTGGAGGTTCTTCGCACAGTTCCAGTGACACCCCCGCACCAAGGAGTGGAGCCAGGATCACCCTGGCTCCACTCCGCCGACATCTGTCCCATGGCTCTAGAAGAAGCCCAGCTTCCTCGGCGAGTAGGAGACGAGGAGGTTCTTCGTCTGCTGGTAGTGCTCCAGCATCATCTTGTGGTTCTCGCGGCCGATGCCGGACTGCTTGTAGCCGCCGAACGCCGCGTGTGCCGGGTACGCGTGGTAGCAGTTCGTCCACACCCGGCCCGCCTGGATCGAACGGCCCGCGCGGTACGCCGTGTTCATGTCCCGCGTCCATACGCCGGCCCCGAGCCCGTACAGCGTGTCGTTGGCGATCTTGATGGCGTCGTCGAAGTCGGCGAACGACGTGACCGAGACGACCGGGCCGAAGATCTCTTCCTGGAAGATCCGCATCCGGTTGTCGCCCTGGAAGATCGTCGGCTGGACGTAGTAGCCGCCCGCCAACTCGCCGTCGTACTCGATGCGATGACCACCCGTCAGCACCTTGGCGCCCTCCTGCTGGCCGATGTCCAGATAGGAGAGGATCTTCTCCAGCTGGTCGTTGGAGGCCTGGGCGCCGATCATCGTCTCGGTGTCGAGCGGGTGACCGGCCTTGATCTGCTCGGTGCGGGCGACGGCCGCGTCGAGGAACTCGCTGTAGTGGCCCTGCTGCACGAGCGCCCGCGAAGGACAGGTGCACACCTCGCCCTGGTTGAGCGCGAACATAGTGAAGCCCTCGAGCGCCTTGTCACGGAAGTCGTCGTCCTGCGCCCATACGTCGTCGAAGAAGATGTTCGGCGACTTGCCACCGAGTTCCAGTGTGACCGGCTTGATGTTCTCGGAGGCGTACTGCATGATCAGCCGCCCCGTCGTCGTCTCGCCCGTGAACGCCACCTTCGCCACCCGCGGGCTCGACGCGAGCGGCTTGCCGGCCTCCACGCCGAAGCCGTTGACGATGTTCACCACACCAGGCGGCAACAGGTCCGCGATCAGGCTCATCCAGTAGTGGATGGAGGCCGGGGTCTGCTCGGCGGGCTTGATGACGACCGCGTTGCCCGCGGCGAGCGCGGGTGCGAGCTTCCAAGTCGCCATGAGGATGGGGAAGTTCCAGGGGATGATCTGCGCCACGACGCCCAGCGGTTCATGGAAGTGGTACGCCACCGTGTCGTCGTCGAGCTCGCCCAGCGAGCCTTCCTGGGAGCGGATCGTGCCCGCGAAGTAGCGGAAGTGGTCGATGGCGAGCGGGATGTCGGCGGCGAGGGTCTCGCGGACCGGCTTGCCGTTCTCCCAGCTCTCGGCGACCGCCAGCGGCTCCAGATGCGCCGCCATACGGTCGGCGATCTTGAGCAGGATGTCGGACCGCTCGGTCACCGACATGCGGCCCCAGGAAGGAGCGGCCGCGTGCGCCGCGTCGAGCGCCCGCTCCACGTCCTCCGCGGTGCCGCGCGCGACCTCCGTGAACGGCTGCCCGTTCACCGGCGAGGGGTTCTCGAAGTACTGCCCGCGGATCGGCGGCACCCACTCGCCACCGATGAAGTGGTCGTAGCGCGCCTGGTAGGAGACGATCGCGCCCTCTGTGCCGGGCGCCGTGTAACGGGTCATGGTGCTCTGCCTCCCGGAGCTGCGCTGCCCGCCATTGGGCAGCTCTCGGCGCGAGGGTAGGGACGCGGACGTTGCGAGTACGTTGCGTGGCCGGTGCTGAGGTGAGCCGGCCACGCGTGGCGTCCGGTCAGCGGACCGGCCCGCGCGGCCGGTCGGCGCGTGGCCGGTCGGCCGGTGCCGACAGCTCCGACTCCAGCGCGGCCAGCCGCGAGCGGACGGCGGCGGTCGGGCGTACGGCGGCCAGCGCGCGCCAGACGTCGAGGTCGTCCTCGCCCCACGCCGCGTGTGCCCAGTCGGCCAGCAGGTCGGGGTCGCCGCGGGTGATCAGTGCCGTCCGGAGGCCGTCGGCCAGGCGGCGCCTCAGCCGCGCCACGGCGGGTGCCTGCGAGGCGGGCAGCAGCGGCCCGGCATACGCCGTCACCGCCGCCGTGATCGCACCGGTCTCCAGGCGCCGCTCGACGACGGCGACGTCGGACTCGACCGGCAGGGTCAGCCGGTAGGGCCGCGAGGCCAGCAGCCCGGGGCCGAGAAGTCTGCGCAGCCGGGCCAGTTCGGCGCGCAGTGTCACCGGTGGCACCGACTCGTCCTCGTACAGCGCGCACAGCAATTCGTCGCCGGTCAGCCCCTCCGGATGGCGGGCCAGCAGCACCAGGATCTCGCTGTGCCGACGGCTGAGCCTGAGTCGGTGACCTCCCGAGACGAGCAGTGCCTCATCGCGGCCCAGCGCGCTCAACTCGGGTGTGTCGGCGACCGGTTGCCCCTCGGGGAGCAGGGCCAGCTGGGACTCGGCGGCCCGAGCGACCGCCTGGACGAAGCCCAGGCTGTGCGGATGCGCGAGCCCGTCCCCGCCGGTGATGTCCACCGCGCCCAGCACCCGTCCGGTGCGCGGATCGTGCACCGGAGCCGCCGCGCAGGTCCAGGGCTGCACCCGCCGGATGAAGTGTTCGGCGGCGAAGACCTGCACCGGACGGTCGACGGCGACGGCCGTGCCCGGCGCGTTCGTGCCGACCGCCGTCTCCGCCCAGCGCGCGCCGGGCACGAAGTTCATCCGGTCCGCCCGTCGTCGGGTCGTCGGATGGCCCTCGACCCACAGCAGCCTGCCGCGGGCGTCGCACACCGCGAGCAGATGCTCGCCGTCCGCCGCGAACGTGCCCATGAGCTCCCGGAACAGCGGCATCACCCGTGCCAGCGGATGCTCGGCCCGATAGGCACCGAGGTCGCCGTCCGCGAGCTCCACCCTCGCCGTGCCGTCGGGCCCGACCCCCGCCCGCACGGAACGCCGCCATGAGTCGGCCACCACCGCACGCACCGGCCGCGGCACCGTGCCTGCCTCGGTGAACGTCTCATGCGCACGACGCAGTATCCGCACGCGCTCGGCAGGGTCGGCCCCCGGCTCCAAAGCCACCCATGGATCGGTCAACTCGGCCTCCCGGACGGCGATGCGGCTGGGGACATCGTCACTCCGGGTGCGCCCGCGGACAACCACTTCGACCGGGGCCACCCGAACGAGGCGTGTGGCCCCGGTCGGGCTCGCTCGGTCCATCCTCGGGCCCGGTCGGTCTCGCTCGATTCAGCCGCAGGTCAGGCTCGTTTCAGCCGCAGGTCAGGCTCGTTCGACCAGTCTCAGATAGCGAGCCCAGTCCCAGTTCGGTCCGGGATCGGTGTGGTCCGTGCCCGGCACCTCGTGGTGCCCGATGATGTGCGCGCGGTCCCTCGGGATGCCGTGTCTGGTGCAGATCGCCGCGGTGAGTGCGGCCGACTCCTCGTACATCACGTCGGTGAAGTAGGCGGGCCGGTCCACCCAGCCCTCGTGCTCGATGCCGATGCTGTTCGTGTTGTACTCCCAGTTCCCCGCGTGCCAGGCGATGTCGGACTCCCGGACGCACTGCGCCACATGACCGTCGGCCGAGCGGACGACGTAGTGCGCCGACACCTCCTTCTTCGGGTTCTGGAAGATGGACAGGGTGGTGGTGAAGGTCGCCTGCGTGACATGGATGATCACGCGGTCGACCACTCGACCCGTAGCTGGTTCCGCAGCCGTGTAGTTGGAGCTGGTCGCCGGCTGCCACGCGGCCGACGGGTGGTCGACGGCCTGGACGCGCGCTCCGGCCCGCGCGTCGGGGAGCAGCGCGTACGGTACGGCGGCCAGGGCGGCGCCCTTCAGCAGCCGGCGTCGCGTGGGGAGCGGTCTTGCCCGTTCCATGGGGGCGGTGCCTTTCGTCGGTCAGGAAGTCATGCTCAGTTCCGCAGGGTCCCTGCCGTCTCCCGCAGCCGAGCATGCACGCCGCGATGAGTCTCGCGCGCGGGCAGCCACTGCTTGCGGAGCTTGGCCACGCAGGTGTAGTTGGTGTCGCACACATTGGCCAACGGCGACTCGACGCACTGGGTCGCGAATTGGTACGCGTCCAGCTCACTGAAGCCGTAGTCGCGCACCAGCCACCGCACCAGGTCGAGATGGGATATCCGGAACGCGTCCTCCAGCGGGCGCGCCGAGCCCGTCGAGATGATGTGGGTATCCGACTCGATGCGCGGCCAGGGCGTGGCGAGTCCCTTGAGCAGCTCGACGACCACCACCGTGTTCATCGCGCACTCGACGGCGACTCCGCAGGTCTCGCCCTCGCCCTGCCGGGCGTGGCCGTCTCCGAGGCTGAGCAGAGCGCCCTCGACGTTCACCCCGAGGTAGCAGGTGACGCCGGCCCGCATCTCGGGTGTGTCCATGTTGCCGCCGTGCGCGTCGGGCACCAGGGCCGAGCGCACTTCCAGGTTGGCGGGAGCCACGCCCACGGTGCCGTGCATCGGGTCGAGGGGCAGCTCGGCCTCGATGTCGCTGTCGTGCGCCCGGAACAGGGCCGTACGGCGGGTGCGGTCGAGCTGCCAGATCCAGACCGTCTCCGGAAGCGGCGGCTGCAACGTGGCCGTGGTGTGCGTCGAGGTGAGCGCGCCGAACAGCGGGACCGTGGTCGACGCGGCCCAGTCCCGGGCCGGTTCGATCGACACGAAGTGCACGGCGACGGTGTCGCCCGGCTCCGCGCCCTCGACGTGGAAGGGGCCGGTCTGCGGGTTGAGGAACGGGAACTCGCACACCTGTGACACCAGGTCCTTCTCGGACCGCACGCGTCCGGCGAAGCAGTCCTCCGTGTAGAGATCGAGGACCGTGCCCGGCGCGATCCGGGCCACGGGTGGCACTCCGCCGAACGTCCAGGCGTACTCGCCCGGTTCGGGGCGCACGGTCAGAATCCGGGGGTCGCTCATCGCTGCACAGCTCCGTTCGGTGGAAGGACCGGTGCATCAAGGTACGTCGCATACGGGTGGGGCAGCAGCGCATGCCGTGTATCCGTGGACGGGCCCGGGATTGTGGAAAACTCGCTCACCCGGACGGGTGAAGTCGAGCTGTGACCAGGCGAGTTCGGCTGCCGCCGCTGGGTCGTCCGTCGATCAGGCGCGTTCGGCCACGGCCGCCGGATCGTCGAGCACCGCCCGGACGACCGAGTGTGCGGCACCCAGCAACGGCCCCTCCGGACCCAGTCGCGACACGGCCACCGGACATGCGGGCCCCGCTGTCCGGCGTGCCAACTCGGCTTCCAGCGAGGGCAGCAGCCACGGCGCGAGCCCGGCCAGCGCGCCGCCCAGCACCACGCCCTCGGGGTCCAGCAGATTGACGGCCCCGGTCAGCGCGATGCCGAGCGCCTCTCCCGCGTCGCGCAGCGCACGTCGTACGTCCGGGTCACCGTCCGCGGCGCGCCCCGCGAGCAGCCCGACGCGGTCCTCGCCCAGCTCCAGACCGGCCGCTCGCAGCACCGCCTCCTCACCGGCGTACTGCTCCAGACACCCGCGGCCCCCGCACGGACACGCAGGCCCGTCCGGACGGACCGGCACATGCCCCAGCTCGCCCGCGAAACCCCGTGTCCCGCGCAGCAGTCGCCCGTCCACGACGACCGCCGCGCCGATGCCGATCTCGGCGGACACATGCAGGAAGTCGCTCGGGGTGCCCTCGCCGAGCCGGAGTTCGGCGAGCGCGCCGAAGTTGGCCTCGTTGTCGACGGTCAGCGGGAGATGCGCGGGCAGCAGGGCGCCGAGGTCGGTGTCGTGCCAGTCGAGGTTCGGGGCGCGTACGACCGTTCGCGCGTCGCGCGCCACCAGGCCCGGTACGGCCACGGCGAGCCCGGCCGGCCACAGGCCCTCGAGCTCGGCCTCGGCGACGATCCGGCCCACCAGCTCAGTGAGCTCCTCGATCACCGGTCGGGGCGAGCGCCCCCGGTTGGTGCCGTACCGCACGGCCCGTGCCCGCACGTCTCCGCGCAGATCGACCGCGCACACCGCGAGGTGATCCACGCCGACCTCCGCGCCGATCCCCGCCGGCCCGTGTCGGCTGACGGCGAGCGCCGAGCCGGGCCGTCCCACCCGGCCGGGCCGCTCGGGGCCCAGCTCCTCCAGCAGGCCCGAGCGGATCAGCTCGTCGACGAGGGTCGACACCGCGGCACGGGTCAGCCCGATGCGCGAGGCGACGGCGGCACGGGAGAGCGGCCCCTCGGCACTGACGGTGTGCATCACCCGGGCGAGGTTGCGCCGGCGCATGCCCTGTTGTGTGTCGGGCAGCGCGCGCCCGGTTCCTCCCGGGCGGGCCTCGTGCAGCGGTGCGGTCATGCCTCCGTCGTCCTCAGTGGTTCTCCGCGCTCCGCTCGAGCAGCGGGGCCGCGTCGGAGAGTACCCCGGAGATCCTGGCCAGGGTCGCCTCGTCCCGCTCCACCGCGTCCAGTACCGGACCCTCGGCGGTACGCCAGCGCCGGGCCACCGCGGCCGGATCCTCGCCGGTCAGCAGGCCGGCCGCCTGCGCGGCGGCGCCGAGCGCGACCAGTTCCTTGGCCTCGGGCACCTGCACGGGGCGGCCCGACAGCCGCCGTACGGTCTGCTGCCATGCCGTGCCCCGGGCGCCGCCGCCGATCAGCAGCAGTGGGGCCGAACGGTCCGCGTCCTCATCGAGGACTAGGTCGAGCGCGCCCAGCAGCGCGTGGACGGCGCCGTCGTAGGCGGCCTGGAGGAGCTGGCCCGCGGTGGTGTCATGGCGCAGGCCGTGCAGCAGGCCGGAGGCGTGGGGGAGGGCGGGTGTGCGTTCGCCGTCCAGGTAGGGCAGCAGGGTGATGCCGGTGGCGGGCTCCACGGCCTCGCGGTCGAGGCCCAGCAGGGAGGCGACGCGGTCGACGGCGAGCGTGCAGTTCAGGGTGCAGGCCAGCGGCAGCCAGTCGCCGTGCGCGTCGGCGAAGCCGGCCACGGTTCCGGTCGGGTCGGTGGGGCGTCGCTTCGACACCGCGTACACCGTGCCCGAGGTGCCAAGGCTCAGCACCGGGGTGCCGGGACGCAGCCCGAGGCCCAGCGCGGCGGCGGCGTTGTCGCCGGTGCCCGGGGCGACCAGGGTGCCCTTGGAGAAGGGCAGGTCATGGCTGTCGCGCACGGTGCCCGCGACCTCGCCGGGCCGCACCACGCGGGGCAGGAGGGCCGGGTCAAGCCCGACGTGCGCAAGGATCTCCTCGTCGTACGCCTCGGACCCGGACGCCCACCAGCCCGTCCCGGACGCGTCACCGCGGTCGGTCGTGCCCTGCCCGGTGAGGCGTTCGGTGAGGTAGTCGTGGGGGAGGCGTACGGCCTTGGTGGCGCGGACCGCGTCCGGCTCGTGCTCGGCCAGCCAGGCCCACTTCGTGACCGTGAAGGACGGTGCGGGGACGAGCCCGGTGCGCTCGGCCCAGAACTTCGTGCCGCCCAGCTCCTCGGTCAGCCGACGCGCCTGGGGCGCCGAGCGCACGTCGTTCCACAGCAGGGCGGGGCGTACCGGGTCGCCCTGGGCGTCCAGCGTGACGAGCCCGTGCTGCTGGCCGCCGATCGACACCGCCGCGGCCTCGTGCGCCGCGTCACCGCACTGGCGCAGGGCCTCGCACAGGGCGTCCCACCATTGGCGCGGATCGCTCTCCCGGCCCGCCCCGGAGGACACGGTGTGCGGCGCCTGACCGCTCGCGACGACCTCACCGGTGGACGCGTCGACGACCAGTGCCTTGGTGGACTGGGTGGACGTGTCCACGCCGACGACGAGCGGACCCTCGGCTGCTGACATCGGGCTCTCCCTTTTCTGCGGCTCACGTTTCCGCGACTCACGCGTGGCTCATGTCTGGCTCGTGTCTGACGAAAGACACCATGTCTCTTCCCAGAGATGCCTCCGCATACTAATTTGTAAAGCGCCATGACGAAATAGTCGTGAGCGAGAGTCGCAAGCGAGCAAGGGAGCCGCGGCATGAACTACCAGCCCACCCCCGAGGACAGGTTCACCTTCGGCCTGTGGACCGTCGGCTGGCAGGGAAGGGACCCGTTCGGCGACGCCACGCGGCGCGCCCTCGACCCGGTCGAGTCGGTGCAGCGCCTGGCCGAGCTCGGCGCCTACGGAGTGACCTTCCACGACGACGACCTGATCCCCTTCGGGTCCTCGGACACCGAGCGCGAGTCCCACATCAAGCGCTTCCGTCAGGCGCTCGACACGACCGGCATGACCGTGCCGATGGCCACGACGAACCTCTTCACGCACCCCGTCTTCAAGGACGGCGCCTTCACGGCGAACGACCGTGACGTGCGGCGCTACGCCCTGCGCAAGACGATCCGCAACGTCGACCTGGCGGTAGAGCTCGGGGCCAAGATTTACGTCGCCTGGGGCGGCCGGGAGGGTGCCGAGTCCGGCGCCGCCAAGGACGTACGCGTCGCTCTGGACCGTATGAAGGAGGCGTTCGACCTCCTCGGCGAGTACGTCACCTCCCAGGGCTACGACCTCAAGTTCGCGATTGAGCCCAAGCCGAACGAGCCGCGCGGCGACATTCTGCTGCCCACCGTCGGCCACGCCCTGGCGTTCATCGAGCGCCTGGAGCGCCCCGAGCTGTACGGCGTGAACCCCGAGGTCGGCCATGAGCAGATGGCCGGGCTGAACTTCCCGCACGGCATCGCGCAGGCCCTGTGGGCGGGCAAGCTCTTCCACATCGACCTCAACGGCCAGTCCGGCATCAAGTACGACCAGGACCTGCGCTTCGGCGCCGGCGATCTGCGCGCCGCGTTCTGGCTGGTCGACCTCCTGGAGAGCGCCGGTTACGCCGGACCCCGCCACTTCGACTTCAAGCCGCCGCGGACCGAGGACCTGGACGGCGTGTGGGCGTCGGCCGCGGGCTGCATGCGCAACTACCTCATCCTGAAGGAGCGTGCGGCCGCCTTCCGTGCCGACCCGGAGGTCCAGGAGGCTCTGCGCGCCTCGCGACTGGACGAGCTGGCGCAGCCCACGGCTGCGGACGGTCTGCAGGCGCTGCTTGCCGACCGCTCGGCCT
The DNA here is from genome assembly GCF_036014015.1 of Streptomyces sp. NBC_00457. Lineage (NCBI taxonomy): Bacteria > Bacillati > Actinomycetota > Actinomycetes > Kitasatosporales > Streptomycetaceae > Streptomyces > Streptomyces sp. NBC_00457. The sequence continues at coordinate 9,197,830 of NZ_CP107905.1, forward strand.
TCGAGGAGTTCGACGTGGAGGCGACCGCCGCGCGCGGGATGGCCTTCGAGCGGCTCGACCAGCTGGCCATGGACCATCTGCTGGGGGCGCGCGGCTGACCACGCGCGCGTGCCGGTGAGAGGCGGCTGTCGGACGGTCCCCGCGCGGAATGCTCCGGAACCATGCGATCCATGGCATGAGTCCGTATCAACCGCCGTGCGGGGGTCGCGCGCCGCCCCGGTCAGCGGCGACGCTTGACGGTATGGCCATGCCGCCCGTACCGCCTCAGCCGCCCGGGCCTCCGGGTGGGACGCCGCCTCAGGGCGGAGGTTTCGGACCGCCGTCGTACGGTGACTGGCCGCCGCCGGAACAGCCACCGGGCGGTGGCCCCGGACGGCGCCGCAATCCGCTGTTCATCCTGATCGCCGCACTCGTGGGCGTCGCCGTCGTCGTCGCCGTGGTGCTGGCCGCCTCGGGAGGCGACGACTCCCCGGACGACAAGACGCCCGCCGAGAGCAGCACGAGCGGCACCCCGCGGCCGTCCCTGAGCATCCCGACTCAGTTGCCCAGCAGACTGCCCAGCGAGGTGCCTTCGCTGCCTTCGGGGTTCCCGAGCGAGCTGCCGAGCGGCTTCCCGAGCGACATTGAGTCACTGCTGCCGTCGCTGGATGTCGACCTGCCGTAGGGCGACGTGTTTCGTGCGGCACGCGCGCGTGCCGCACTCTCACGGTCCGGGATCAGATCCCGCGCGGCAGCCGCACGTACGTCACGGTCGTCTCGACGCCGCTGTCCACGAGCCGGCCGTTCGCGTCGAACGCGCCGGTGCCGTCCGTCATGCCGAAGTCGTTGTCGTTGATCAGAGCGAGGGTGTCGCGATCCACGCGCGCGACGCCCTCGATCTTCCCGGGCACGCCGTCGACCGTGCCCAGGTCGACGACCAGGCGCTTGGCCAGGACGGGCACACCAGAGGCCGCCGGGTCGTCGAGCTGCTCCAGCGACGGGGAGGTCGTGTCGTCGTCCCAGGGGCCGCCGAGGATGTTCGCCTTGCGTCCCAGGTGCACGATCTGCAGCCGCGCGGCCTTGTCCGTGCGCTCCTCGACGAGCAGCCGGTCCCGGCCCACGGCGACCACGGAAGAGATCTTCAGCTCCGAGGTGTCGTCCTCGCTCGGGTCCACCACGTTCACCGGGTCGAAGCGGTACGCGTACTCGGCGGTGACCGCCTCCTTCTTCGGCGAGAAGCGCAGCAGCCGCGTGGTGCGCGAGGCATCCCCCGCGTCCCCGTCGGGGAGGGACAGCGGACTCTGCACGGCCATCACCAGGTCACCGCCGGGCAGTTGGGCGAGTCCCTCGAAGCCCCGGTTGATCTTCCGGTGCAGCAGGACGGACGGCAGCGCCTCCACGACGGGGTAGTCCGAGCCCGTGAGGTTCAGCCCCTCGGGCACATAGCGCGCCAGCACCTTCCCGCGCGCGGAGACATGCACCAGGGAGGGCCCGTACTCGTCGACGAGCCAGAAACTCCCGTCCCCGGCCCGCACGACGCCCTCGGTGTCCAGCCCGTTCGCGTTGTACGTCAGGGGCGTCCGCGCGTCATAGGAGTACGGCGCCTCGTCGCGCCCCTTCTGGTTCGGCAGGCCGGTGACCGGCTTCCCGGAGGAGGTGGTGATCGGGATCGCGTCCAGCACCTTCACGGTGTCACCGGAAACCCGGATCTTCACGATCGCCGGGTCGAAGCCGAGCACGGGGAAGGTGCGGCGCTTGGTCCCGTCCACCTTGATCTGGCCGTTGGGCCCGCGGTCGGTGACCGTCCAGAACTCGCCCTTGCGGCCTGCCGGATAGATGTCACTGCCGATGCCACCGAGGTCCACGCCCCGGTCGTCGGCCACCGTGCCCGGCAGCAGCGCGTTGCTGAACGTGCCGAGCGGGATGTCGCCGAGCGTGGCCGTACGGGTGACGTACGGGGCCGTGGTCGTCGACCCCGAGGCCGGCCCTGCCGCCACCAGCGCGGCGGCCACCACCGCCAGCGGCACACCCACTGCGAGGGAACGGTGGACGCGGCGCCGGCCGGTGGCGTACGGGGACATCAGGGCCTCCTGAGGAGCAAGTTCGACGACAGCGGCCAGAGTTGGGCCCCGCATCGAACGCCGTACGACTGTCAGGTGAACGCGGGGCGGCGGACGCTCGTCGAGAGGAACACCACGACGTCCGTCTTGTCGCCCGGTACCGGTTCGAGCTCCTGCCAGCCGATGCGGCGGTAGAACGCCACGGCGTCGCGCGCCTGATTCCAGGTCAGCAACCAGGCCCTGCCGTCAGGTGCGGTGGCGGTGAGCGCGGACAGGAGCCGTTGCCCGAGACCGCCGCCACGCGCGCGTGCCCGCACTCCCAGTTCGTCGATCTCCAAGGCGCCCACCAGCAGTTGGTTCACCCGGTCCGCGCCGAGCCGTCGGGTCACCTTCGGATAGGCGCGGTCGGTGCGGAACGGGGCCTGGGTGATCCACCCCGTGGCGAAGCCGTCGACCTCACCGGTGTCGGAGAACGCCAGTACGGCACGGAATCCGGGGCGAAGCGCGTCCTTCTCCAGTCGCTCCCGGAACTCCACCCTGGTCGCCTCCGGCTCCCGGGTCTCCCACGGAGGCGCCCCGAAGACCTCCGCGTACGCCTCGGAGAGCTGGTCGGCGACGGTGAGTATGTCCTGGCCGAAATACTTCATGACGCGCCAACCTACCGTCCGAGCGGGCCCCTTCAGGCGTCCGTCAAACGGGTTGGACACTGATCGTGCAGAGCCTCTTGGTGGCCCGAGTCAGGGCTACGTACAGGTCCTTCTCCCCGCCGGGCCGGGCCGTGCTGATTTCGCCGGGACTCACGACGACGACCTCGTCGAACTCCAGCCCGCGAGCATCGGACGCCGGCACGATGCGCGCATGCTCCGCGATACCCGCGGCTGTCAGCTGATGCAGCCTCGTGTCCGCGCAGATCACACCGATGAGCTCGCCGGGGTACGCCTCGGTCTGAGTCCGCAGCTCCTGGACGAGGGTGGTGGCAAGCTCATCCGGCCGCGTCGGCACGGTGCGAGGAGGCTCACCACGGCGCAGGGACCGTGTCGGAGTCTGATCCGGGGCAATCCGTACGAGAAGGTCTCGGGTGGTCTCCAGGATCTCCTGTGTAGTGCGGTAACTGATGGTCAGGGTATGGAGGTTGAACCGCGAGCCGACATGAGGGCTCAGCGCCTCCGTCCAGCCATGTGCTGTCGCGACCGGTCCCGCCTGGGCGAAGTCGCCCACCAGCGTCATCGCCTTGCCCGGGCATCGTCGTACGATCATCCGCCACTGCATGGCGGTCAGCTCCTGTGCTTCGTCGACGACCACGTGTCCGTAGGTCCGTTGCGGTGGACCGTCGATCAGGCTCGCTGCTTCGTCCAGCAGCGGCACATCGGCATCGGTCCAGGAGTCGTCCGCATGGCGCAGCAGGCTTGACCGCTCGTCGTCGGTCAATTGGGGCAGGTGCTCGGCGAGGGTGTCAGGGTTCGTCAGCAGGGCTCGCACGAGATCGCTGGGCACCAGCCGCGGCCAGAGTTCCTCGATCGCCCTGTCGACGTGATCGTCGTCCAACAGCGCGGCCCGGACGGCGTCCGCGTCGAACTCATCCGCCGGCCCCGTGGCAGCCGCGGCGTCGTATCCGAGCCGGCGCAGGTCGGCCGCCGCCACCCGGTCGAGGTCTGTGCCGGTCAGCAGGGTGACCTCCGCGTCGATCTGCTCCAGGATGTCGCCCGTGCTCCGTTCCAGCGCGTCGGTGATGGCGTCGACCAGGAGTTTTTTGAATACCCGTCGCGCGGGGTTGTGTCCCACCCCGGTTGCCACGGCGGTGTTTCGCGCTGTGGCGACAACGTCGTCATGAAGGCAAACCGATTCGTGTCCGATCAGCACGGTGAAGCTTCCGTCAGGAGCCTGGTGACGGCGCACCAATTCGGCCAAGGCGTCGGCCAGTATCGAGCTGCCCTTGAGACGCGCCACATCGAGCGTCTCCGCCGTGTCCGGGAAGACTCCCGCCAGTTCCTGGCAGGTTGCCAGGACGATGTCGTTCTCGCCGAGTGACGGCAGAACCTGGGAGATGTAGTCGAGGAACCGCGCGTTCGGACCGACGATCAGCACACCCTGCTGCGCCGCGCGCGGGAACGCGTACAGGACATAGGCCGCCCGGTGCAGGGCAACCACCGTCTTGCCGGTTCCGGGGCCGCCTTGGACCACTGACACCCCGCGGTGCGCGGAGCGCACGATCTCGTCCTGCTCGGCCTGCAGCGTCGCGACCGCCGCCTGCATCCGGCCCGTGCGCCGCGCCGAAAGGGCCTCCATCAGAGGGCCGTCGCCCACGACATCCTCAGCGGTCGCAGTGGAGCCGTCCAGCAACTCGTCGCTCACCGCGACCACCTTGCGCTCCTCCAGGCGCAGGTGCCGGCGGCGCCGCAGGTTCATCGGGTGAGCCGGTGTCGCTTCGTAGAAGGGCCGCGCCGCGTTCGCTCGCCAGTCCACCAGCAGAGGCAGGTCGTCTTCGTCCGTTTGCAGGCCGAGCCGCCCAATATGCAGGGCGGTACCGTCCGTCGAGTCGATCCGGCCGAAGACCAGTCCGTTCTCGGCTCCCTCCAGCCGGCCGATCTCCTTCGCCAGCCGCTCAGCGGCGACCTCTCGCTCGTGCGCCTCGCTCGCACTCTCGGCCGGGGTCTTGAGTACATCTGCCAAACGTGTCCGTGCCTCGGCCAGCCGCTCGGAGAGCACCTCGTACACAGTGGACACGTGGGCTTGTTCCTCTTCGACCTGGCTCGCGGCGGGGTCGTTGACTTGCGACAACAGGTGGCTCCTCTTGGCAACGTGCACAGTGAAGACTTATTCCTCAAATTTGACTACCGGAGGTCGGAGCGGCCGAGGGTACAGCACCGAGGCGGTCAGCCCGGCATGATCGCGAAGTGAGCCGGGTCACTCCCCACTCCGGCTGGGTATCCACTCCATGCGGAGACGGATCTCAGGGGTGCCTCGGGGTCGGGCCTCAGGGGAGTCTCAGGGTCGTTTTCCGGAACCGTGGGAAGCGCGGACCCGTTTTCAGGACAGAGAGCGGCCGTGGCCGCGAAGGAGGCGACACATGTCGAAGAACGCGAAGATCGCCGCAGGAGGTGTGGCAGCCGGGATCATCTTGCTGATCTGGCTGCCCTGGTGGGCGGCGCTCCTGATAATCCTGGGAGTCCCGGCAGCCGCGTACCTCACGCTGGACCCCTCGCAGCGGCGCAAGCTGCGCCGCGTCACCCGCAAGGAGCTCGGCCGCTGAGGCATGACCGCACCGGTGTATCCCGGTCGGCCGGCACACAGGAGCCGACCACATCGCCGCCCGCGGGCCTGCCGACGGCACGGTCCGCGGGCGGCTCGGTGCCTCGCGGCAACTCACGAGGCCGAGCCCCGTGGTCGTGGCCCGCTCAGCTGGGGCGTACGGCCATCTTGTCGAGGGCCTCGAGCAGACCCGGCAGCTCAGGTCCCCGGCCCACCGGCATGACCTCGCCGGGCTCCTCGTCGAGCAGCACGAAGGCGATGTCGTCCGTCCTGGCCACCAGGGACCAGCCGGGTCCGTCGGCTCGCAGGGTCCGTGCGTCGCCCGGCGCGAAGGACGACCGTACGCGGCCGAGCGGCGGGGGCGTGTCGACGTAGGCGCGGGCCTCCGCGAGAACACGCCGGATGCCACCGTGGCCCGGCTTGCCGGTTTCCACGGTCCCGTCCTGCTTCTGGGCCTTCACGTCCTGATCGGCCTCGGCCTCATCTGTGTCCGCGGGCGTCGCGGATGAGCCGTTGGGGCTCGCAAAGTCCGCGTCGTCGAGCTGCTCGCGCCACGTCGCCCACTGCAGCGCGATCTCGTCCGCGCCCAGGCGGCGCTGGGCCGGTCCCCAGATGCTGGTGTCCGGCGGCACCAGTGCAGGGCGGTCCGCGACATCGGGACCGGGATCGTGCGGCGCGGGCACACCCGGCGCCGCGACGGCGACCTCGAGCGGCCAGCCGGGCAGCGCGGCCACGACCGTGCGCTCGTCGGGGGACAGGTCGTACTCCATGCCGCAGTCCCAGGACGCGATGGCCACGGCGACCAGCGACACGTCGTCGATCGCGACCGTCCAGCGGGCGCCGTCGCCGTCCTGGCCGAGCACCAGGCCGTACCCGTCGGCCAGCGGCGCGAGGCCGAGCGCCGCGCAGGCCTCCGGATAGTCGTCGCCCAGCACGCTCGGGAACTTCGCCGGCGTCAGCAGCACCGCCGTGAGCACATAGAGCGCGTCGTCCTCGGCGGCGACGGCGTCCTCGTCCGTCCCGGCCATCCCAGCCTCCCCATCGGTCCGTACAACGGCGCACCCTAGTGCGACCGGAAGGCCGTTGTCACGACTCCCAGGCCCACTCGGAGCTGCAGTTTTCCGGCTCGACGGGGCGAATCGACCACTGGTGCCCCCGGCGTCATGCCGCCGGCAGCCCGAGGAGCGTCCGGGCCACGGTGTGCGGCGACTCGTCGCGTTCCCGCGCGAGCGCGATGACGGCCCGGCACGCCAGCTCGCTCACCCCGAACGACAGCGCCTCCGGCGACACCCAGCCGACGGCCTCGTCGATCTGTTCCTGGTCGTCCTCGGCGCACGCCGACACATACGCGGCGGCGGCCTCGAACAGGTTGTGCGTGCGCCTGTCCCGGCCGGTGTCCCGCTCCGCGCGCAAAGCGTTGAGGAATCTGACACCGGACTTGCGGACCCTCCCGAACATGCTGACCACCTTCCCCCTGCGTGGTTGCCACGGCTGATCCTTCATCTCCTGCTCCTCAACGTAAAGTTGTAGCTCCGGCGGCAGAAGGGGGACGGCGCGGTGAAGCGTTTCGAGCGACTCGAACGAATCCGGCGGATGGACCCGTACGAGGACGCGTCCGAGATCTACCGTCTCTGCGCGGCGTACGAGTTCCCCTGGGACTTCACCCGTTCCCTGGAACTTGCTCTGTACCGCACCTACGCCGTGCCCAGCATCGGCCGGCTCCTGGCCGCGACGGCCGAACTCACGGACCGTACGCAGAAACGCTACGACGACACCAGCCTGCTCCTGGACGCCGTCGTCGAGCACGGCTTCGACAGCGGAGAGGGCCGCACCGCGATACGTCGGATCAACCAGATGCACCGCAGCTACGACATCAGCAACGACGACATGCGCTACGTCCTGTGCACGTTCGTCGTCATGCCCAAGCGGTGGATCGACTCCTACGGATGGCGCAGGCTGTCCCGCCACGAGACGGTCGCCTCCACGGTCCACTACCGCACGCTGGGCCGGCACATGGGCATTCAGGACATCCCCGAGTCCTACGAGGAGTTCGAGACCTGCCTCGACGCCTACGAGGACGCCCACTTCGACTGGGACGAGGACGCGCGCCGTGTCTCGGACGCCACCCTCACCCTGATGGCCTCCTGGTACCCACGCCCACTGCGTCCCCTCTTACGCACGGCGACCCTCGCCCTGCTCGACGACCCGCTGCTGCGAGCCTTCCACTACCCTCCGCCGAACGCCGCCACCCGCGCCCTGGTACGCCGCGCCGTTCGGACCCGTGGACGGCTCGTCCGTCTCCTGCCACCACGCCGGGCACCGCACCACGCGCGCCAGAACTGGGAGATCAAGGGCTATCCGAACGGCTACCGGCTCGACGAACTGGGCACCCGCCCGGTGCCCGGACTGCGCGGCTGCCCGGTGCGCCCCACGGATCAGTCAGCCACCGCCGGCGAGTGAGTCGATCGTCTCCCGCGGCCGGGCCAGTTCGGCGCGGGAGGTGGCACCGCCTCTTACAAGGAGAACGCGCTCGTCGACGGCGGCCACGCGCGCGTGCCGGGGGAGGTCGGGCCTCTGTGGGCAGCGACCATGCGAGTGGCTCAGCCTTCGCGCGCGGCCAGCGCAAGGAACCGCGCGTCCTCGTCGACGTACGACGTCATACGCCACCCCGAACGCGCCAGCAGGGGCCGCAGGTTGGGTTCCGCGCGCAGGTCGTCCGGGGTGATCTGCCGGCCCTGGCGTGCCGCGAGCGCCGCGCGGCCGATCGGGTGGAACAGCGCCAGGGTGCCGCCCTTGCGCACCACGCGCGCCAACTCCGTCAGGTTCTCGGCCGGTTGGGGGAGATGGGCGATGAGTCCCGCCGCGAACACCGCGTCGAGTGATTCCGAGCGCAGCGGCAGCGCGGCGACGTCGGCGAGCAGCAACTGCCCGTCCCGGTCCCGTCCGGCCCGTACGGCGGCCTCCAGCATGGCCGGGGTCAGGTCGGCTCCCAGGACCACTCCGGAGGGCCCCACGGCCGCGCGCAGCGGCGTCAGGGCCCGGCCCGTGCCGCAGCCCGCGTCGAGCACCCGGCCCCCCTCGGGCAGAGCGAGTGCGGCGACCGCGGCCGTGTAGGCCGGGCCGTCGTCCGGAAAGCGGCTGTCCCAGTCCGCGGCGCGGGCGGTGAAGAACTCCTGGACATGTGTGTGGTCGTCGCTCATGGTCCGCATGATCCCTCACCGGCAGGGAGGACGTCGCGGCGCACACGTTCGAGCGTGACGCGATCGTTCAGACACCTCTCTGCGTCATATTCCAGCACCTTTCGAAACGCGCTCCCTTCGCGCGCCCCTGCCCCCCTAGCGTCCCTTGGCCATGGGACACCTGGACCACGCCGCCCTGGGCTGGCTGACACCCGCACTGTCGTACGTCATGGCCTGTATAGGCGCGGCGCTCGGACTGCGCTGCACCGTCCGAGCTCTCGGCGCCACCGGCCGGTCTCGCCGCAACTGGCTCATCACCGCCGCCTCGGCCATCGGAACCGGCATCTGGACCATGCACTTCGTGGCCATGCTCGGCTTCAGCGTCAGCGGCACCGACATCCACTACGACGTGCCGCTCACCATCCTGAGCCTGCTCGTCGCCATGGCGGTCGTCTGCGCCGGCGTCTTCGCCGTCGGCTACAGCCGTGACCGCGGCCGGGCGCTGCTGATCGGCGGACTCACCACCGGCCTGGGCGTGGCGAGCATGCACTACCTCGGAATGGCGGCGGTGCGCCTCCACGGAGACGTCCACTACGACCCGGTGCTCGTCGGACTCTCCGTGCTGATCGCCGTCGTCGCCGCCACGGCGGCCCTGTGGGCGGCCCTCAACATCAAGTCCGCGGTCGCCGTCACGATCGCCTCGCTCATCATGGGGGCGGCGGTGAGCAGCATGCACTACACCGGGATGTTCGCGGTGAGCGTGCACGTCACGCCGTCCGGTGAGGTCCTGCCCGGGGCGACGGCGATGCAGTTCATCTTTCCCCTCGCCGTCGGCCTCGGGTCCTATCTGTTCCTGACCTCGGCCTTCGTCGCCCTGTCTCCCACGACGGGCGAGCGCGAGGCATCCGCCTCGGCCCAGCGTCCGATCGAGAGCGTCGCCCGCTGAGCAGCGGGTCCACCCCGGAGAGGCCCGGCAGGCACGCCCCGAACGACTTTCGAGCGAGGAGGCCATGCGTACATCCCGAAGGACCCCTGAAGCCGGCGCCGCGCCGCCGCCCGTGCGCGGGCGCCGCGCCCATGCCGGACCGCCCGCGGACGAAGGGCGGGACGAACCCGTGGACACGGTGGTGGACGACGCACCCGCGCGCGCGGGGCGATGGAGCATACGACCGCGCACCGTACGCGCCAAGATCGTCTGCCTGCTGATGGTGCCGGTGGTTTCACTGCTCGCCCTCTGGGCGTACGCCACCGTGAGCACCGCCCAGGACGTCTCCCGGCTGCGGCAGTTGCAGCGGGTGGACTCCGCGATCCGGGCCCCCGTCGCGGACGCCGTCGCCGCACTCCAGGCCGAGCGCGAGGCCGCCGTGCGGCACGCCACCGATCCGTCCTCCGGGCAGAGCGGTGCCGTCGCGCGGCTGGCCGAGCGCACGGACCGGGCCGTGAGGGAACTCCGGCTCGGCAAGGACAACACCGTCGCAGACAGCGAGGAACTGCCCGCCGGAGTGGCCGCACGTCTGGAAGCGTTCGTCACCGCCGCCGAGGAACTGCGCCCCCTTCGCACCGCGGTACAGGACCGGCGCGCCGGCTGGGACGAGACGTATCGGCAGTACACGAAGACCATCGCGACGGCCTTCACCGTGGGCGGCGCCCTCACCGGCATCCAGGACGCCGAACTCGGCTCGGACGCGCGCGTGCTGCTCGAATTCTCCCGCGCGGGCGAGGCATTGGCCCAAGAGGACGTCGTGCTGGCCGGCGCACGCCTCGCCGGTCGCCTCGACGGGGAGCGGATGCGGCTGTTCACCGGAGCCGTCGAAACCCGCCGCACCCTCACCGGGGCAGCCGTCGCGGACCTGCGCGGCCCCGAACGCACCGCCTGGCGGGCGCTCGCCGAGGGCAGTGCCTACGCCGCCCTGGGAGCGGTCGAGAACAAGGTCCTCGCCACCGGTTCGGGTGCGCGGGCGATCCACGCGGCACCGGAAGCCACCTGGGACCAGGCGCACGCGCGCGTGCAGGACGCGATGCGCTCGATCGAGGAGGACGCCGGGCGCGGCGTCGCCGACCGGGCCGACCCGTTCACCCGCGGTCTGCTCACCCCGGCCGGTGCCGCGGTCCTGCTCGGCCTCCTCGCCGTCGCTGCGTCGCTCGTCATCTCCGTACGCATCGGCCGCGCCCTCGTGGTCGAGCTGGTGAGCCTGCGCAACAGCGCCTTGGAGATCGCCCGGCGCAAGCTCCCCGAAGCCATGCGGAAACTGCGCGCGGGCGAGGAGATCGACGTCGGTGCCGAGGCTCCGCCAGGTCCGGCCGCGGAGGACGAGGCCGGCCAGGTCGCCGAGGCCCTCGCCACCGTGCACCGCGCGGCGCTGCGGGCCGCCGTGGAACGCGCGGAGCTGGCCAGCGGCATCTCCGGTGTCTTCGTCAACCTCGCCCGCCGCAGCCAGGTCCTGGTCCACCGCCAGCTCAGCCTGCTCGACAGCATGGAACGGCGCTCCGACGACCCGAATGAGCTGAGCGACCTGTTCCGGCTCGACCACCTCACCACCCGCATGCGACGCCACGCGGAGAGCCTGATCATCCTCTCCGGGGCGGCACCCGGCCGGGCGTGGCGCATGCCGGTCTCCCTGACGAACGTCGTCCGCGCGGCGGTCTCCGAAGTCGAGGACTACGCGCGCGTGGAGGTACGACAACTCCCCGAGACCGCCGTCATCGGCACGGCCGTGGCCGACCTCACCCATCTTCTCGCGGAGATCGTGGAGAACGCGGCCCAGTTCTCGCCGCCGCACACGCGCGTGCGGATCACCGGCGAGCCCGTCGGCAACGGCTACGTCCTGGAGGTCGAGGACCGGGGCCTGGGCATGGGCAAGGAGACCCTCGCCGAGGCCAATCGCCGTATCGAACAGTCCGAGGCCCTCGACCTGTTCGACAGCGACCGGCTGGGCCTCTTCGTGGTCAGCAGGCTCGCGGCCCGGCACGGCGTCAAGGTGCACCTGCGCACCTCCCCGTACGGCGGCACGACCGCGGTCGTACTGCTGCCCACCGCCCTGCTGCACAGCGGCGCGGAGGAACGTTCTCCTCGCAAGACCGCAGAGGCGGAGCGACCCGCGGAACGCGAGTACGCGCGCGTGCCCGGCCCGGCCCCGCACCAGGAGTCCGTGACCGCGCCCGCGGACCGCCCCGCACTGGTGGCACCCGTCGCCACCGCCGCGGACACCGCGGCAGACACACCACCCCCCGGAGTCACCACCTTGCGACTGCACCGCCCGCCGGACGACTCCGAAGCCTCCGACGACCTTCCCCGTCGCGTCCGGCAGGCGAACCTCGCCCCCCAACTGCGCGACGGACGCCCCGAGGAGCCGGAACCACCGGCCGCTCCGCCGGGCCAGGACGAGCGCACACCCGAACTCGTGCGGGACCGCATGGCGTCGTACCGCGACGGCTGGACGCGCGGCGGCGGCAGGCAGCCCGGACGCGGTGCCGCTCCAGAAACCCCGGCGGGCAGCGACAGCAGCGAAGGAGACCCCGCATGATCCAGGACCCGAGCATGAGGGCCGACGTGGGGGTCCCCCCGCTCGAGCGAAACCGAGAGTGGGGGAGGTCGGGCGAACTCGACTGGCTGCTGGACGACTTGGTCCTGCGCGTGAGCGACGTCAGGCACGCCGTGGTGCTGTCCAACGACGGACTGGCCGTGGGCGCGTCCACCGACCTCCGCCGTGAGGACGCCGAACACCTCGCCGCGGTCGCCTCCGGCTTCCACAGCCTGGCCAAGGGCGCCGGCCGGCACTTCGGCGCGGGCGGCGTACGCCAGACCATGGTGGAGATGGACGACGGCTTCCTGTTCGTGGCCGCGGCGGGCGACGGCTCCTGCCTCGCCGTCCTCACCGCCGTCACCGCCGACATCGGGCTGGTGGCCTACGAGATGGCGCGGCTGGTCAAGCGCGTCGGCGAGCACCTCTACACGGCGCCGCGCGTCGCCGCGCGGCCGCCCGCCGGATGAACCGAGAGGGCGGTCCGCGCACATGACCGATCACCTGACGGGCGCCCCGCGGGAGCAGGGCAGCCAGTGGTACGACAACGAGGCCGGGCCCCTCGTCCGCCCGTACGCCATGACGGGCGGACGTACCAAACCCGGCCCCACCGGAGTGCGGTTCGACCTCATCGCCCTCGTCACCCTGGACGCGGGCGCACCCGGATTCGACGACACCGCGCTCGGACCCGAACATCGCGCGCTCGTCGAACTGTGCCGCACCGAGACCCAGTCGGTCGCGGAACTCGCCGCGGGCGCCGATCTGCCCGTGGGCGTGGTGCGCGTACTCCTGGGGGACCTGCTGGAACTCGGCTGCGTCACCGTCAGCCGCCCGGTGCCCCCGGCGCAGCTGCCCGACGAACGCATTCTGCGCGAGGTGATCGAGGGATTGCGGGCGCTGTAGATGAATGTTCGGAAACCGGCCAATAGCGGTCCAACCCCTCAAGAGGAAGCCGCAGTTGCCATGATGCTGGCGTCACACGTCGACCGTTGCCGGCACTCCCGAGAGAAGTGATCGATGGTCTCCGAGAACTCCGACGCCCAGGACGGCGAGTCCGCCCCGCTGGCGCTGAAGATACTGGTCGCCGGCGGATTCGGCGTGGGCAAGACCACCCTGGTGGGCGCGGTCAGCGAGATCAAGCCGCTGCGCACCGAGGAACTGCTCAGCGAAGCCGGCCAGGCGGTGGACGACACCGACGGCGTGGATCAGAAGGTCACCACGACCGTCGCCATGGACTTCGGACGCATCACCATCCGCTCCGGCCTGTCCCTCTACCTCTTCGGTACGCCGGGCCAGGACCGCTTCTGGTTCCTGTGGGACGAGTTGTCGCAAGGCGCCCTCGGCGCCGTGGTCCTCGCGGACACCCGGCGCCTGGAGGACTGCTTCCCCGCCGTCGACTACTTCGAGCACCGGCACATCCCGTTCGTGGTGGCCGTGAACTGCTTCCCCGGCGCGCGCGCATACGGCGCCCACGACGTCTCCCGCGCCCTCGACCTCGACAAGGGAACCCCCGTGGTGCTCTGCGACGCCCGCGACCGCGACTCGGGGAAGGAGGTGCTGATCCGACTCGTCGAGTACGCCGGGCGGATGCACACCGCCCGGCTGCTCGACTCCGTGGGCTGATACGGGAGTTCGGCTCAGTCAGCGAGGTCCTTCTCCGCCAGGACCTTGTCGATCGTGACGCGGACGAGGAGTTCGCCGGGGACGCCGTTGCGCTCCCCGAACTCCTCGGCGCGTTCCTCGCCCATGTACCGCGCGCCGATGCGCGCGGCCCAGTGACGCAACTCCGCGGGATCCTCCGAAATGTGGGCGCGACCGGTCAGTATCACGTAGCCGAACGGCGGCCGGTCGTCGTCCACGCACAGCGCGACACGCCCGTCACGGACCAGATTGCGCCCTTTCACAGTCCTGCTGCCGGTGTTGAACACCACGTCGTCGCCATCGAGTACGAACCAGATCGGCGCCACATGTGGGCTCCCGTCTGCCCGGACGGTCGACAGCTTGCCGGTGCGGGTGCCGTACGAGACGAACGCCCGCCATTCCTCATCGGTCATCTTCTGTGCCATGCCCCCATCCTCCTTGCCCCGACGCCGGGTCGTCCGGAAGGGTGGCCGGCAGATCCTCCAGCCAGGGGGAGACAACACACGGGGAGAGCAGATCATGGCGCAGAACCAGGGACTGGACTGGCTGCTGGACGATCTGACCGAGCGCGTCGAACAGGTGCGGCACGCATTGGTCCTGTCCAACGACGGGCTGGTCACGGGAGCGAGTACGGGCTTACGACGCGAGGACGCGGAACACCTCGCCGCCATCTCCTCCGGGCTGCACAGCCTGGCCAAGGGCTCCGGACGCCACTTCGGCGCGGGCAGGGTGCGCCAGACCATGGTGGAGTTCGACGACGCGGTCCTGTTCGTCACCGCGGCCGGCAGCGGCAGTTGTCTGTGCGTCCTCAGCGGCGCGGAGGCCGACATCGGCCAGATCGCCTACGAGATGACCCTGCTCGTCAATCGTGTGGGCGAGCACCTCGGCGTGGACGCCCGCCAGCCCGAGCGCTTCCCGTCATCAGACGCCTGACCTGCTCGTATTCCATCCCCCGTGGAGTTATCCACAGGCTCGCCACGAGATCCGCCGGACCGGCTACGGTTTTTTCACGGCGAACGCACAGGGCGTGAGCCGCTGACTCCACGGGGGAGACATGTCTGGCGACACCATCACGAAACCGCACCGACTTTCCTGGGCGCCAAGCCGCGCCGCTCGCGAACTCGGCTTGAAGCGGCGCGAGTTCGACCTCGCCGTGCACCTCGGACGCATCCGGACCGTGCCCGACGAGGGCGGCGGGGGACGTCGTGTGGCCCAGCAGGAGATCGAGCGGCTTCGCGCCGAAGAGGGTTTCCCGGAGAGGCTTCTCAGCGCCGTCAAGGCGGTAGGGGCCACGGAAGGCGCCCGCATCATGGAGGTGACCGCGGGGAGGTTCACCCGCCTCGCCCGGCTCGGCCTGGTGGTCCCGGTCTCCTTCTATCTCAACCGCTACCGAGCGATTGTCTGGCTCTATCTGGCTGAAGAACTACGTCAGTTCGCGGCTGACGAGAAGAACGCTCAGCTGCTGAACGGCCGAACACCCGAGGGCCTTCGCGACCAACTGGACGCAGGCCTGGACCTACGGCCCCGCAACTGGCGGGGACGTCACCTGGGATTCCTGCTGCGGCAGGCCGACGACCCCTGGCAGCATGCCGGTGCCGTGGCCGCCCTGCTCGACCCCGTCCAGATCGCCGAGATCGTCACAGACCCTTACGAGCGGGCGCACCTGAACAGGTTCCGGCCCGCACCGCCCGCACACGGCGCACCCGGATCGCCCGCCGCGCACCTCGCCGAGCGGATCATGACAGCGGACGACGCGGACGAGATCAGCTGGCTCCGGGCGGACCTGACCCAGGCGCTGGACGAGGCGCGCAGGTACCGCCCCGCACCACGACCGAAGGCGAAGCACCCGGGACCTCCCGCCGCCCCGCCCCGCACTCCCGCCCCGGCCGAGGAGCCCAGGCGATCACGAGGAGGACTGCTGGGCTGGCTGCGCCGCAGAGGAGAGTGACCTACAGCGCCCGGAACAGCCCCTCCTGGACGACGGAGACGAGCAGCCGTCCCTCCACGTCGTAGATGCGCCCACGGGCAAGGCCACGTCCGCCCGTCGCGATCGGCGACTCCTGGTCGTAGAGGAACCACTCGTCCGCGCGGAACGGCCGATGGAACCACATGGCGTGATCCAGCGACGCCATGTCGAAGTTCCGCGGCCCCCACAGGGGTTCGACCGGGATCCGGACGGCGTCCAGGAGGGTCATGTCGCTGGCGTAGGTCAGCGCGCAGGTGTGCACGAGCGGGTCGTCGCCGAGCGGCCCGACCGCGCGCATCCACACGGCGCTGCGCGGCTCGGCGTCCTTGACCTCCTCGGCGGTCCAGCGCAGCCGGTCCACATAGCGGATGTCGAAGGGCTGACGCCGGGCCATGCGCTCGAACTGCTCGGGCAGCGCGCCCAGATGCTCCCGGACCTCCTGCGTCACCGTCGGCAGGGACTCCGGGTCCGGGACCTCGCGGGCCGGCGGCAGCTGGTGCTCGAAGGGACCTTCCTCAGGCTTGTGAAAGGAGGCGGTGAGATTGAAGATCGTGCGGCCCTGCTGCACGGCGGTGACCCGACGGGTGGTGAACGACCGGCCGTCCCGGACCCGCTCGACCTGGTACACGATCGGCACGCCCGGCCGGCCCGGGCGCAGGAAGTACGCGTGCAGCGAGTGCACCGGGCGCTCGCCGTCCGTGGTGCGTCCGGCGGCGACCAGCGCCTGGCCGGCCACCTGGCCGCCGAAGACCCGTTGCAAGGACTCCTGCGGGCTGCGGCCCCGGAAGATGTTGACCTCGATCTGCTCCAGGTCGAGCAGGTCGACAAGCCTCTCGGCCGGATTCGTCATGGGTGAATTTCTCCTGTGCTCACAGCTGGCCGACGTCGGTGACACGGACGATCGCACGGCCTTCCGCGTCGGAGGCGGCGAGATCGATCTCCGCGCTGATGCCCCAGTCATGATCGTCGTTCGGGTCGTCGAAGATCTGGCGCACGCGCCACAGGCCGTGCTGCGGTTCTTCCTGGATGACGAGCAGCTTGGGGCCGCGGGCGTCGGGGCCGGTGCCGAGGTCGTCGTACTCGTCCCAGTACTTGTCCATCGCCTCGCCCCAGGCGTCCGCGTCCCAGCCGGACTCCGCGTCCATCTCGCCCAGCTCCTCGACCTGGTCGAGGGCGGCCAGCTCGACGCGGCGGAACAGGGCGTTGCGGACCAGGACCCGGAAGGCGCGCGCGTTCGCGGTCACCGGCTTGACCTCGTCGGCCTTCTCCTGGGCCTCCTCGGCGGTCATCTCCTCCGGGTTGGCGAGCTGCTCCCACTCGTCCAGCAGGCTGGAGTCGACCTGGCGCACCATCTCGCCGAGCCACTCGATCAGGTCCTGCAGATCCTCGGACTTGATGTCGTCGGGGATGTTGTGGTCGAGGGTTTTGTAGGCGGAGGCGAGGTAGCGCAGGACGATGCCCTCGGTGCGGGCCAGCTCGTAGAAGGACACCAACTCCGTGAAGGACATGGCCCGTTCGTACATGTCGCGGATGACGGACTTCGGCGACAGCGGGTGGTCGCCCACCCAGGGATGGCTCTTGCGGTAGGTGTCGTAGGCGTGGAAGAGCAGCTCTTCCAGAGGCTTCGGGTACGAGATGTCCTGGAGCCGCTCCATGCGCTCCTCGTACTCGACACCGTCCGCCTTCATCGCGGCCACGGCCTCGCCCTTCGCCTTGTTCAGCTGGGCGACGAGGATCTGCCGGGGGTCGTCCAGCGTCGACTCGACGACGGACACCATGTCCAGCGCGTACGACGGCGACTCGGGGTCCAGCAGCTCGAATGCGGCCAGGGCGAACGTGGAGAGCGGCTGGTTGAGCGCGAAGTCCTGCTGGAGATCGACGGTCAGGCGCACGATGCGGCCCGAGGCGTCCGGCTCGTCGAGCTTCTCGACGATGCCGCCGTCCAGCAGCGAGCGGTAGATGGCGATCGCCCGCCGGATGTGCCTGAGCTGCTGCTTGCGCGGCTCGTGGTTGTCCTCCAGGAGGTGCCGCATCGCCTCGAAGGCGTTGCCGGGCCGGGCGATCACCGACAGCAGCATCGTGTGCGTGACCCGGAAACGCGAGGTCAGCGGCTCCGGATCGGAGCCGATGAGCTTCTCGAAGGTGTTCTCCGTCCACCCGACAAAACCCTCGGGCGCCTTCTTGCGGACCACCTTGCGGCGCTTCTTCGGGTCGTCGCCCGCCTTGGCGAGCGCCTTCTCGTTCTCGATGACGTGCTCGGGCGCCTGCGCCACGACGAAGCCCGCCGTGTCGAAGCCCGCGCGCCCGGCCCGCCCCGCGATCTGGTGGAACTCACGGGCGCGCAGCGTGCGCACGCGGCTTCCGTCGTACTTGGTGAGAGCCGTGAACAGCACGGTGCGGATAGGGACGTTGACGCCCACGCCGAGCGTGTCCGTGCCGCAGATGACCTTCAGCAGACCGGCCTGGGCGAGCTTCTCCACCAGGCGCCGGTACTTGGGCAGCATGCCGGCGTGATGGACACCGATGCCGTGCCGGACGTAGCGGGAGAGGTTGCGGCCGAACTTGGTGGTGAAGCGGAAGTTGCCGATCAGCTCGGCGATCTGGTCCTTCTCCTCGCGCGAGCACATGTTGATGCTCATCAGCGCCTGTGCCCGCTCCACGGCCTGGGCCTGGGTGAAGTGCACGATGTAGACCGGCGCCTGCCTGGTCTCCAGCAACTCGGTCAGCGTCTCGGTGAGCGGCGTGAGTTTGTACTCGTAGGACAGCGGCACGGGACGGGTCGCCGAGCGGACCACCGCGGTCGGGCGGCCGGTGCGCCGGGTGAGGTCCTCCTCGAACATCGAGACATCGCCGAGCGTGGCCGACATCAGGACGAACTGCGCCTTCGGCAGTTCGAGGATCGGGATCTGCCAGGCCCAGCCCCGGTCGCCCTCCGCGTAGAAGTGGAACTCGTCCATCACGACCTGGCCGACGTCGGCGTTCTTGCCGTCGCGCAGGGCAATCGACGCGAGCACCTCGGCGGTGCAGCAGATGACGGGAGCGTCGGCATTGACGGACGCGTCGCCGGTGAGCATGCCGACGTTCTCGGTGCCGAAGAGTTTGCACAGCTCGAAGAACTTCTCCGAGACGAGCGCCTTGATCGGGGCGGTGTAGAAGGTGACCTCGTCACGGGCGAGGGCGGCGAAGTGCGCACCCGCCGCGATCAGGCTCTTGCCGGAGCCGGTGGGCGTCGACACGATCACATTCGCGCCGGAGACCGCCTCGATCAGCGCCTCCTCCTGGTGGGGATAGAGGGTGAGGCCGCGCTCCTGGGTCCACGACTCGAAGGCCTCATAGAGAGCGTCGGGGTCGGCGGTCGGCGGCAGCTGATCGATGAGGGTCACGCCCCCATCTTGCCTGCCCTACTGCCCGATGGGGGAATCGGATGCGGGCCCGAAGATCGCGAACGCTACGCTGTCTCGCCGGCGGAGCGTCAGCGCACCCGGTCAACTGGACAGTGGCACACGAGGAATGGGGCGGGCAACGGCCATGATGGGACCAGCACACTCACTGTCGGGGGCCGCGGCCTGGCTAGGCGTCGGAGCTGCGGCGGCCGCGACAGGGCACACGATGCCGTGGCCGGTGCTCCTGGTGGGCGCCCTGATCTGCGCCGGCGCCGCGCTCGCCCCGGACCTCGACCACAAGGCGGCCACCATCTCGCGGGCCTTCGGACCGCTTTCGCGCGGGCTGTGCGAGATCGTCGACAAGCTGTCGTACGCCGTCTACAAGGCCACGAAGAAGCAGGGCGACCCGCGCCGCTCCGGCGGGCACCGCACGCTGACCCACACCTGGCTGTGGGCCGTCCTGATCGGCGCGGGCGCCTCGGTCCTGGCGATCACCGGGGGGCGCTGGGCGGTGCTGGCGATTCTGTTCGCGCACATAGTGCTGGCCATCGAAGGCCTGCTGTGGCGGGCGACGCGTGGATCCAGCGCCGATGTCCTGGTGTGGCTGCTGGCGGCCACCAGTGCGTGGATTCTCGCGGGTGTCCTGGACGAGCCGGGCAACGGCGCGAGCTGGCTGTTCACCGAGCCCGGCCAGGAGTACCTGTGGCTGGGCCTGCCCGTCCTGCTGGGCGCGCTGGTGCACGACATCGGGGACGCGCTGACGGTCTCCGGCTGCCCGATACTCTGGCCGATCCCGGTGGGCCGCAAGCGCTGGTACCCCATCGGCCCGCCGAAGGCCATGCGGTTCCGGGCGGGCAGCTGGGTCGAGCTGAAGGTGCTGATGCCGGCCTTCATGCTGCTCGGGGGCGTGGGCTGCGCGGCGGCACTCAACTTCATCTGAGCCCGCCGCCATCAGGCCGGGGCACGGGTTGCCGTGAGCCCGACCCCACCTGCCCTGTGCTGTCAGCCGTTCTGTCCGGTGCCGCCGTACCGCTTCTCGAACTTGGCGACGCGGCCCTCGGTGTCCACGGTCCGCGCCTTGCCGGTGTAGAAGGGGTGGCTCTCGGAGGAGATCTCCACGTCCACGACCGGGTAGGTCTCGCCGTCGTCCCACTCGATGGTCTGCTCGCTCGTGGCGGTGGACCGGGTCAGGAAGGCGTAGCCGGCGGCGCGGTCGCGGAAGACGACCGGGTGGTAGTCGGGGTGCTTGTCCTGCTGCATGGCGGCTCCTTGTACGGCACCGGGATCGTCGGCGCGGGGGACGACGGGTCAGCCGGGCAGGGTGTCCTCGTCGACGATGTGCATCGCGGCCTCCTCGGCCGAGGCCGCGGCACCGTCGATCCCGACGTCCGTGGCGACCATGGCGCTCTCCTCGTCCTCATGCGCTCCTTCGTCGGGGGCCACCAGACGGCCCGAGCGGACGGCGCCGACCTCGTTGTCCCAGAGTTCCCCGTCGGTGCCCTGGCTGTCTCCGATACCGTCCCCGTCAGGCTCCGTGAGGTCCGGCAGCTCCTCGGCGAGCCGTTGGTCCAGCGTCTCGCCGTGCAGGCGCTCGGCGGCCGTCACGTCGGAGCGCTCCACCGCCCATGGTCTGTCCGGCGGAGACCAGCCCCGGTCGAGGGGGTCGTCGACACCGTCGTCGACCAGGGTGTCCTGCACGTCCAGCAACCCCGCGTCGTCCTGGACCTCGGATCCGTCGGGCTGGTAGACGTCGTCTCCCCATCCGTCGGCGCTGTTCACGGGTACCTCCAGGTGATGGGGACGGGCCCGTTCCGACCGCGGTCGGCGGCGGGCGTGCCGGGGCGCGGGGCGCACACGACCGGAACCGAGCGGTTCCCGGCCGCACTCCGCGAGCCCGTACCGATAACCCCAGCCTTCCACCCCCGTTCGGGACCGCGCAACGGCACGGGAGGTAAGGGAGAGGACAGGGTTCGGCGGGAGGGCCCGTGTGCCACCCCGCCCGGGCACGCGACCGGCCCGCACGCAGGACGGGACAGCCATGCCCTCGTGCCGGGCAGGCGGCCACCGGTGCCGTCCCGTCGACGGACGAGGACGGCACCGGCGGTCACGGCTGCTGAACCGAGCAGCTCAGCGGCTCACCCGTGCCAGGACCGCCACAGCGCCGCGTACGCCCCGTCCGCCGCGACCAGCTCGTCGTGGCTGCCCAGCTCGCTGATCCGGCCGTTCTCGACGACGGCGATGACGTCGGCGTCGTGGGCGGTGTGCAGCCGGTGGGCGATGGCGACGACGGTGCGGCCGTCGAGGACGCGGCCCAGGGACCGTTCCAGGTGGCGTGCCGCGCGTGGGTCGAGCAGGGAGGTGGCCTCGTCCAGGACGAGCGTGTGCGGGTCGGCCAGCACCAGGCGAGCCAGCGCGATCTGCTGGGCCTGCGCCGGCGTGAGCACCGCCCCGCCCGAGCCCACCTCGGTGTCGAGGCCGTCGTCGAGCGCCCGCGCCCACTCGTCCGCGTCGACCGCGCCCAGCGCTGCCCACAGCTCGGCGTCGCCGGCGCTCGTGCGGGCCAGCAGGAGGTTGTCCCGCAGGGAGCCGACGAACACATGGTGCTCCTGGTTGACCAGCGCCACATGGGAGCGGACCGCTTCGGCGGGCATCCGGGACAGTTCGGCGCCGCCGAGGGTGATGTGGCCGTCCCGGGGCGCATAGATGCCGGCCAGCAGCCTGCCCAGCGTGGACTTACCCGCGCCCGACGGGCCGACCAGCGCCAGCCGGGTGCCGGGGGCGACCTGGAGGGACACCTTGCGCAGGACGTCGACGCCTTCGAGGTAGCCGAAGTGGACCCGGTCGGCCCGCACGTCGCGCCCGTCGGGTGACACCTCGGCGTCACCGGCGTCCGGCTCGATCTCCCGGACCCCGACCAGACGGGCCAGGGACACCTCGGCGACCTGAAGCTCGTCGTACCAGCGCAGCATGAGCCCGACCGGGTCGACGAGCATCTGCGCGATCAGCGCACCCGTGGTCAGCTGGCCGACGTCGATCCAGCCCTGCAGGACGAAGACGCCGCCGAGCATCAGGACCGAGGAGAGCACGGTGACATGGGTGACGTTGATGACCGGGAAGAGCACCGACCGCAACCACATCGTGTAGCGCTCCCAGGCGGTCCACTCCTTGATCCGCTGGTCCGACAGTTCGATCCGGCGGTCGCCGAGGCGGTGGGCCTCGACGGTGTGCCCGGCGTCCACCGTCTCGGCGAGCACGGCGGCCACGGACGCGTACCCCGCGGCCTCCGACCGGTAGGCGGACGGGGCGCGCTTGAAGTACCAGCGGCAGCCGACCACCAGCAACGGCAGGGCGAGCAGCACCGCGGCGGCGAGCGGCGGCGCGGTCACGACGAGCCCGCCCAGCAGCAGAGCCGCCCACACCACGCTGATCGCCAACTGCGGTACGGCCTCGCGCATCGCGTTGGCCAGCCGGTCGATGTCCGTCGTGATCCGGGACAGCAGGTCGCCGGTCCCCGCACGTTCCAGAACCCCCGGCGGCAGCCCGACCGACCGTACGAGGAAGTCCTCGCGCAGGTCGGCCAGCATCCGCTCGCCGAGCATCGCGCCGCGCAGCCGCACCTCTCGTACGAACACGGCGTGGAGCACCAGCGCGACCAGGAACAGTGCGACGGTGAGCTCCAGATGGAGTTCGCGCGCCTCCTCCGACACCCGTTCCACGAGCCCGCCCAGCAGATACGGGCCCGCCATCGACGCCAGCACGGCGACCGTGTTGACGCCGATGAGGAGCAGGAAGGCTCGGCGGTGCCGGCGGAAGAGTTCGGCCACATAGGCGCGTACGGTCGTGGTGGCGCCGACGGGCAGAGTGTTCGCCGTCGTCGGTGCCGCCGGGTCGTAGGCCGGTGGCGCCACGCCGATCATGCTGTCTCCTCGATCTCTTCCAGTTCTTCCCATACGTCGTTCAGGGCGGCCTCGTCGTCGGTCTCGCGGGTGACGACGGCCCGGTACCGGTCCTCCTTGACCAGGAGTTCGCGGTGCAAGCCGACCGCCGTGACCTCGTCCTCATGCACCAGCACGACCCGGTCCGCGCGGTCCAGGAGCAGCGGTGAGGAGGTGAACACGACGGTCGTGCGCCCCTCCCGCAACTCCTTCACGCCTGTCGCGATCCGTGCCTCGGTGTGCGAGTCGACGGCGGAGGTCGGTTCGTCGAGGACGAGCACTTCCGGGTCCGTCAGCAGCGACCGGGCCAGCGCGAGCCGCTGCCGCTGGCCGCCGGACAGGGACCGCCCGCGTTCGGTGATCCGGGCGTCCAGCGGGTCCTTGGCGTCGAGCGAACCCTGGAGGAGCGCGGCGAGAACGTCCTCGCACTGCGCCGCCGCCAGTGCCCGCTCGGCGGCCACGTCACCGGACGCGGGCACGTCGAGCAGTTCCCGCAGCGAACCCGACAGCAGCACCGGGTCCTTGTCCTGGACGAGGACGGCCGTCCGCGCCGAATCGAGCGGGAGCTCGTCCAGCGGCACACCGCCCAGCAGCACCGAGGTGCTCTCCTCCGCGGGGTGCCCGCCCAGTCGTTCCGCCAGCCGCCCGGCCGCGTCGGGGTCACCGCACACCACCGCGGTGAACCGGCCGACGGGAGCGAGCAGACCGGTCGCCGGGTCGTACAGGTCCCCGGACGGCACCTCGGCGGCACGCGATCCGCCCGTGTCCGTGGCACGCTCCAGCGACAGTACGCGCGCGGCCCGCCGGGCCGACGGACGCGAGAAGGAGTACGCCATCGCGATCTCCTCGAAGTGCCGCAGGGGATAGGTCAGGACCATGACCGAGCTGTAGACGGTGACCAGTTCGCCCACGGTGATCCGGCCCTGGCGGGCCAGATGCACGCCGTACCAGACCACCGCGATCAGCAGCAGCCCCGGCAGCAGCACCTGGATCGCGGAGATCAGGGACCACATGCGGGCGCTGCGCACGGCCGCGTGGCGTACCTCCTGGGAGGCGCTGCGGTAGCGGTCGAGGAACAGCTCCTCGCCGCCGATGCCGCGCAGGACGCGCAGTCCGGCGACGGTGTCCGAAGCCAGTTCGGTGGCGCGGCCCGCCTTCTCGCGCTGGATGTCCGCCCGCTTGGTCGCGGGGGGCAGCAGCGGCAGCACGGCGATCGCCAGGACGGGCAGGCCGACGGCGACGACCACCCCGAGCGCGGGCTGGTAGACGACCAGGGCGACGCAGACCAGTACGACGGTGACCGCGGCCGCGGTGAACCGGGACACGGCCTCCACGAACCAGCCGATCTTCTCGACGTCACCCGTGGAGACGGCCACGACCTCACCGGCCGCGACGCGCCGGGTCAGCGCCGAGCCCAGTACCGAGGCCTTGCGGGCCAGCAGCTGCTGGACACGGGCGGCGGCGGTGATCCAGTTGGTGACCGCGGAGCGGTGCAGGAAGGTGTCGCCGATCGCGTTTCCGGCGCAGGCCAGCGCCAGCAGGCCGCCCGCGAGGGCCAGCCGGGTGCCGGAGCGGTCGACGACGGCCTGGATGGCGAGTCCGACACAGAACGGCAGCGCGGAGACGGACACGAAGTGCAGCAGCCCCCAGGCCAGCGACTTCACTTGTCCACCCAGCTGATTCCGGAAGAGCCACCGCAGGAATCGGGGACCCGAGCGTGCGTCCGGCACACCGGGGTCGGGATACGGAAGGTCTTGAATCTGCATGACGTCCCAGTGGCTCGTGTCAGGTCGGAAGGGATGGAGGACGGGGGAGGAGGACAGGGTGGGAGGGTGGCAACAAGCCGTGACAGGTTCGCGTCGCAGAGTGTCCGAAGGCAAACGGTTTTTTCTTGCGCGGGGCGCCCGACTCCCCGTAGAACACCGGCCATGAAGAGACGGATCATCATGTCCATGCTCGCAGGAGCCACCCTCCTCGCGAGCACCTTCCTCACGGCGGCCCCGGCCCGATCCGCCGACGCCCCGCCCGAGTTCAGCACCACCGACTGGCACGACCCCATCACCGCCGCCCCACCCGTCCCCAAGCCCTCCGGCGCATCCTGCCAAGTCACCCTCGCCGAGGCACAGTTCCGCGACTTCACGCCGTACACCGGCACCTACACACCACCGGACGGCTGCGGCGACCGCTGGAGCAAGGTGGTCCTGCGCATGGACGGCAAGGTCAAGGGGCGACAGTTCGACAGGCTCGGGTATCTGCACCTCGGCGGTGTCGAGATCTTCCGTACGTCGACACCGCAGCCGTCGCCCGACGGCATCGAGTGGTCCGTGGAGAAGGACGTCACGCGCTACAGCGACACCTTCCGCAGCGCCCAGGACGTCGAGATGCTCATCGGGAACGTGGTGGACGATACGTACACCGGGATCATCGACGTCAAGGTCACGCTCACGTTCTATGCGGGCAAGCCCGCTGCGACGCCGGACCAAGTCCTCACCCTCGCCGCCGACTCGACGCTCACCACCCCGCGCAACAGCGAACGCGTCGTCGCCGAGGTGTACGCCACCGGCTCCGGCGGCGGCTGCGAGGAGTACTGGTATCTGACGGTGCCCGACTCGGCGCCGTATTCTTGCCAGGCCGACGGCGGCCCCTACCGCGAGGTGCAGGTGAAGGTCGACGGCCAACTGGCCGGAATCGCCGCGCCGTTCCCGACGGTGTGGACCGGCGGCTGGTCGAACCCCTTCCTCTGGTACGTCGTTCCGGGCCCGCGCGCCTTCGACATCAAGCCGATCGAATACGACCTGACACCCTTCGCGGGCCTCCTCAACGACGGCCGCCCGCACCGCGTCGAGGTCTCCGTCGTCGGTGTCCCCGAGGGGCAGACCGGCTGGAGCACTCCCGTGAACGTCCTCGTCTGGCAGGACACGAAGAGCGCACACGTCAGCGGAAAGCTGACCGTTCACAGGGAAGGCGAGCTCACCGACTCCTCGACACATACGCCCGGTTCGGAACACCGAGTGGACACCGAGGGCGCACATCGGCTCACCGTCGCCGGATACGTCGACACCTCGCACGGCCGGGTGACGACCACTGTCAGCCGGTCGCTGGCGAACAGCTCCGTGCACCGCTGGACGGAGGGCGAGAGCGTCGACGGTCTCGACGCCCGCTGGACGGACGACGAGTCGGTCACCGTCGATGGACGCGGTCCGGCCCGGACGACGCGCACGGAGCGGACGTACACGATGGACGGCACGACCACGATCGGCGCGGGCGACCGGCTGCGGACGGTGCTCTCACTCGGTGACCGTGCCTCGGTCGTCACCTCCCAGGGGGGTCGGCGCCTCGCATGGTCGCGGCTCGACGACACCTACGCGGGTGAGGCCACGTACACGATCAACGTGCCGCGCGATCAGCGGCACGCGGTCGGCACGACGAGTGAGCGGTACCGGCTGTACGGGTCGGGCGGGTGCTACGACCGGGCGCTGACGACGGTTCAGGGCGTGCTGACGAAGGACCGTAACGCCTGTTGAGGTGCGGCGGTATGTGAGATTCCACAAGGCGGGCGGATTTACATGACCGATACACAAAGGTTTCCGGGAGGATCAATGGCACCCCGAGAGTGATCGGCACGGAAGTCGCTTTCCGTATGGCAGAAGTCCTCCGGGGCTTCTGCCGTACCGCCGTCCCCCTCTAGGAGTCCCCGTGCCGCCGCCCGTACCGTCCCTGCCGCGACGCGTCGCACGCATACTGCGTACCTCCCTCTTCGCGCAGGTCGCCTGCGCGCTCGTGCTCGGCATCCTCGTCGGCAAGCTGTGGCCCGACTTCGCCGCGGATCTCCAGCCGCTCGGCGACGGTTTCACCCGGCTCATCAAGACGATCATCTCGCCGCTGGTGTTCTGCGTGGTCGTGGTCGGCATCGCCAAGGCCGGTGACCTGAAGGCGTTCGGCCGGATCGGGCTGAAGGCCCTGATCTGGTTCGAGGTCGCGAGCACGCTCGCCCTGCTCATCGGGCTTCTCGCCGCCAACGTCGTGCAGCCCGGCTCGGGGATGAACGTCGACCCGTCCACGCTCGACACCTCGGCGGTCGACGCGAAGACGGGCGGCGGGTCACTGCCGTCGACGACCGAGTTCATCGTCAACGCGATTCCCACCAGTTTCATCGGCGCCTTCGCCGAGAACGCGCTCCTCCAGGTGCTGATCCTGGCCTGCCTGGTGGGCGCCGCGCTGCTCCACCTCGGCCACACCAAGGTGCCGAAGGTCCTGCCCGCCATCGAGCAGGCCCAAGAGATCATCTTCGCGGTCGTGAGCTTCATCATGCGCCTCGCCCCGATCGCGGTGTTCGGCGCGATGGCCGTTCTGATCGGCCAGTACGGACTCGGCGTCATCGAGACCTACGCCAAGCTGATCGTCCTGTGCTACGCGGCTGCGGCGTTCTTCATCGCGCTCCTCGCCGTCGCGCTCAAGATGGTCACCGGACTCAGTCTCTGGAAGTTCCTGCGCTACATCCGCGAGGAGATGCTCCTCGCGCTCGGCACCGCCTCCACCGAGTCCGTCATGCCGCGCGTGATGCAGAAGCTGCGCAAGGCCGGTGCCCGCGACGACGCCGTGGGCCTGGTGCTGCCCACCGGCTACTCCTTCAACCTGGACGGAGCCTCGCTCTACCTGTCCATCGGCACGCTGTTCATCGCCCAGGCCGTGGGCGTGGACCTCAGCCTGAGCCAGCAGATCACCGTGATCCTGGTGCTGATGCTCACCAGCAAGGGCATGGCCGGCATCCCCGGTTCCGCTTTCCTCGCCCTGTCCGCGACCGCTTCCTCGCTGGGCGCCATCCCCGCCGGGGCCGTCGCCCTGCTCCTCGGCGTGGACCGCATCATGGACTCGATGCGCGTCGTCACGAACCTGCTCGGCAACTGCGTCGCCGTGTTCGCCGTGTCCCGGTGGGAAGGCGCGCTGGACATGGAGCGGGCGAAGAAGGTGCTGAGCGGAGAGATCGAGCCCAGGGCCGAGGGCGGCGACGGCGACGAGTCCGCCGCTGCCGACGAGGCTCCGGAATCGGATGCCCCGGCCCCCGTCGCCGTACCCGCCCAGTTGACCAAGGAGCCCGCCCCCGAGGTCAGTTGACGCATCGCGGTCCTTCAGACGGCCACCGCTCCTCTCCAGGGGCGGTGGCCGCCGCATGTCTCAACCGTGGTGCGTCTTGTCCACCAACGTGTCCAGCAGGGTCCCGAGCACGGCACGCTCCACATGGGTCAAGGGCGCCAGAATCTCGTCGGCCGCCGCTCTCCGCGCCCCGTGCAACTCGCCCAGCGCCTTGCGCCCGTCGTCCGTCAACTCGATGCGGATCACCCGCCGATTGCTGGGATCGGGCACCCGCCGCACCTTCCCGCTCGCCTCCAGCCCGTCGACCAGCGAGGTGACGGCCCGCGGCACCACCTCCAGCCGCTCGGCGAGGTCGGCCATGCGGGGCGGCGCCTCGTAGTGCGCGAGGGTGCGCAGCAGCCGGGACTGGGCCGGGGTGACGCCCAGGCCGGACTGCTCGATGTGCCGCTTCTGGATGCGGTGCACACGCCGGGTGAACCGCAGCAGTTGGTCGGCCAGCTGACCGTCGGAATCGGGGGTGGTCATGTGGGAACAATATCAGGATGCCGTTCATTGTGAGTATAGGTAACAATGAGCTAGTCTCCGTCCGTCACCGTCGACTCACCACCCGTAGGAGCCCATGAAACCCGACCACGAACCCGCGTCGATCCCGCCCGCCGAGGCCGAGGAGAAGCCCCGGCAGGTGCGGCGCATCCTGACCCTCTTCCGTCCGTATCGGGGACGTCTCGCCGTAGTCGGCCTCCTGGTCGGCGCCTCGTCCCTCGTCTCCGTCGCCACTCCCTTCTTCCTGAAGGCGATCCTCGACACCGCGATCCCGCAGGGCCGCACCGGCCTGCTCAGCCTGCTCGCGCTCGGCATGATCCTCAGTGCCGTCCTCACCAGCGTCTTCGGCGTCCTGCAGACCCTGATCTCCACGACGGTCGGCCAGCGCGTGATGCACGACCTGCGCACCGCCGTCTACGGCCGGCTGCAACGCATGTCGCTCGCCTTCTTCACGCGCACCCGCACCGGCGAGGTCCAGTCCCGCATCGCCAACGACATCGGCAGCATGCAGGCCACCGTCACCTCCACCGCCACCTCACTGGTCGCCAACTTCACCAGCGTGGTCGCCACGATCATCGCGATGATCGCCCTCGACTGGCGGCTCACCGTCGTCTCGCTGCTCCTGCTGCCGGTGTTCGTGTGGATCAGCCGCCGCGTCGGCGACGAACGCAGAAAGATCACCACCCAGCGCCAGAAGCAGATGGCCGCGATGGCCGCCACGGTCACCGAGTCGCTCTCGGTCAGCGGCATCCTGCTCGGCCGCACGATGGGTCGCTCGGACTCGCTGACGAAGTCATTCGGGGAGGAGTCCGAGGAACTGGTCGACCTCGAAGTGCGGTCGAGCATGGCCGGGCGCTGGCGGATGTCCGTCATCACGATCGTCATGGCCGCGATGCCCGCCGTCATCTACTGGGCCGCGGGCATGGCCCTCCAGTTCGGCGGACCCGCGGTCTCGATCGGCACGATCGTCGCCTTCGTCTCGCTCCAGCAAGGCCTGTTCCGCCCGGCCGTGAGCCTCCTCGGCACCGGCGTCCAGATCCAGGCCTCGCTCGCCCTGTTCCAGCGGATCTTCGAGTATCTCGACCTGCCCATAGACATCACCGAGCGCGAGGACCCTGTCCACCTGGACCGCGTGCGGGGCGAGGTCCGCTTCGAGGAGGTCGAGTTCCGGTACGACGACAAGAGCGGGCCGATCCTCGACAGCATCGACGTCACCGTCCCGGCCGGCGGCAGCCTCGCCATCGTCGGCCCGACCGGCGCGGGCAAGTCCACGCTCGGCTATCTGGTGCCGCGGCTGTACGACGTCACGGGCGGCCGGGTCACCCTCGACGGCATCGACGTCCGCGACCTCGACTTCGACACCCTCGCCCGCGCGGTCGGCGTCGTCTCCCAAGAGACGTACCTCTTCCACGCCTCGATCGCCGAGAACCTGCGCTTCGCGAAGCCGGACGCCACCGACGAGGAACTCGAGCAGGCGGCGAAGGCGGCCCAGATCCACGACCACATCGCCGCGCTTCCCGATGGATACGACACCGTCGTCGGCGAACGAGGGCACCGCTTCTCCGGCGGCGAGAAGCAGCGCCTGGCCATCGCTCGCACCATCCTGCGCGACCCGCCCGTGCTCATCCTCGACGAGGCGACCAGCGCCCTGGACACCCGCACCGAACACGCCGTCCAGGAAGCGATCGACGCGCTGTCGGCCGACCGCACCACGCTCACCATCGCGCACCGCCTGTCCACCATTCGGGGTGCCGACCAGATCGTGGTCCTGGACGCCGGGCGCGCGGTCGAACGCGGTACGCACGAGGAGCTGTTGGGTCGTGAGGGCCGGTACGCGGCGCTGGTCCGCAGAGACGCCCAACTGGAGCCGACAAGCTGAAGATATGCGTAGTCTGTGACGATATGCGGGTTACGGTTTGCGCATGCACTTCAACACTCCGCCACGAAGCACCATGCGACTGACGCGTCGGGGCCGTATCGCCCTCATCGCGACCGGGGCCGTCCTGGCCGGCACCGCCGTGGCGGTGCCGCTGCTCACTCTGGGCGGCGAGGAAGAGACCAAGCCGGTGTCCCTGGTGATCCCGGAGGGCTGGCGCGCGGGCCAGGTCTACGACGCCGTCGACAAGGCCCTCGAGCTGCCGCCGGGCACCACGAAGAAGTCCTTGGGCAAGGCAAACCTGAAGCTGCCTGCCGACGCCGAGGGCAACCCGGAGGGCTATCTCTTCCCGGCGACGTATCCGATCGACGAGAAGGCGACGCCGGAGGCGCTGCTGTCGTCGATGGTCGACACGGCCCATCAGCGGTTCAACGGCGTCCCGATCGCCGCAGGCGCGCAGCGCAACGCGATGAACGTCTATCAGGCGGTCACCATCGCGAGCATCGTGGAGGCCGAGGCCTCCACCAAGGCCGAGATGGGCAAGGTGGCCCGGGTCATCCACAACCGGCTCGAACGCGGTATGCCGCTCCAGATGGACTCCACCATCAACTACGCCCTGAACCGCTCCACCGTGCGGACGACCCTCGACGACCTGCGAATCGAGAGCCCCTACAACTCGTACCAGCGCATGGGGCTGCCGCCCACGCCCATCGCCAACCCCGGCGAGCAGGCCCTGCGCGCCGCGGTCACTCCGACGCCGGGTGACTGGCTGTACTTCGTCACGGTCAAGCGGGGCGACACCCGCTTCACGGCCGACTACGCCGAGCACCAGCGCAACGTGGCGGAGTTCAACTCCCTCCAGAAGCGCCCGCAGGCGAAGACGTGACCGGCGTGGACATCACGCAGCGACCGGCTCCTCGGCGAGCAGCCGCCTGATGTCCCGCACGGCCGCACGGCCCGCCCGGTTGGCACCGATGGTGCTCGCCGACGGACCGTAGCCGACCAGATGGACCCGCGGATCGGCGACCGCGCGGGTCCCGTCGAGCCGGATCCCACCGCCCGGCTCACGCAGCTTCAGCGGTGTCAGATGGTCGACGGCGGGCCGGAATCCGGTCGCCCACAGGATGATGTCGGCGGGCACGTGCCGCCCGTCGTTCCACGCCACCCCGTCCGGGGTGATCCGGTCGAACATAGGCTGCCGGTCAAGGACCCCGTCCGCGAGCCCCTGCCGAATCGCGTCGTTCAACGGCAGCCCCGTCACGGAGACCACACTCCGCGGCGGCAGCCCCTGCCGCACCCGCTCCTCCACCAGCGCGACCGCCGCACGACCGGCGTCCTCGTCGAAGGGCCCCTCGCGGAAGACCGGCGGCCGTCGGGTGACCCAGGTCGTGGCCGCCGCGTACGGGGCGATCTCCAGCAGATGCTGGGTACCGGACGCACCTCCACCCACCACGACGACCCGCAGCCCGGCGAACTCCTCCGGTCCCGGATACTGCGCGGTGTGCAACTGCCGCCCCCGGAAGGTCTCCTGACCGCGATAGCGCGGCCAGAACGGCCGGTCCCAGGTTCCCGTCGCGTTGATCAGCGCCCGGGTCGACCACACACCGTCCGAGGTCTCCACGAGCAGCCGCCCCGCGTCGCCCTCGCGCACGGCGTGGACATCGACGGGCCGCCGTACCCGCAGATCGAAGGTGCGCTCGTATCTGTCGAAGTACTCGGTGATGACCTCGGAGGACGGCCGCGCCGGGTCGGCGCCCGTGAGCTCCATCCCGGGCAGCGCATGCATCCCGTGCACCTTGCCGTACGTCAGCGAAGGCCACCGGAACTGCCAGGCGCCCCCGGGCCCGGGGGAGTGGTCGAGAATCACGAAGTCCCGGTCCGGCTCGAATCCGGTGCGCCGCAGGTGATAGGCGCCGGCCAGACCTGCCTGGCCGGCGCCTATGACGACTACCTCGGTGTTGTTCACGCTTCTACTAACCGCGTGGGGTGCATGGATCTTCCCGCCGGATCATGCTCCCATCAGGAGTCCTTGTAGACGCGGGGCTTGGCGGTGGAGGGCGGCAGGTTGGCGTTGAAGCGGGCGTCGGTGAACTCCGCGAAGTCGACCCGGTGCGGGAGCAGCTTCAGATCGGCGAACGTGTCGGCGATCTCCTGCTCCGAGGCGATGAGCGGCTTGTCCACGGCGACCGCGACCCGGGAGGCGTTGGTCCGCTTCACCGAGGCCAGTGCCACCTCGTACGGCAGCCCGGTCTCCTCGGCCCACACCTTCGCCCATGCCTCCGGGTGGTCGTACACCCAGTCGTAGGCCCGGCGGAGTCGGCCGAGGTAGTCCTCGATGGCTGCCGTCTTCGTGCTGTCCTGAAGCGCGGAGGGCGCCGCCACCTGGAACGTGAGACCGTTCGTCACGCCTTCGCCGGTCGTGAGAACGGTCCCCTGCTTGGCTTGGAGCACCTGCGAGGTGTACGGGTCCCAGACCGCCCATGCGTCGACCTTGCCGGACGTGAAGGCGGCGAGCGCGTCGGCCGGCTGGAGGTACTTGACCTGCACGTCGCCGAGGGTCAGCCTGGCCGCCTTGAGGGAGGCGACCAGCTGGTAGTGCGCGGAGGACCCCTGCGCGACGGCGACGGACCTGCCCTTCAGGTCCCCGGTGCGCTTCAGCTTGGACCCGTTCGGCACGAGGACGGCGTCGCCCTGGGACGTGCCGTGCCAGGCGGCCACCACCTTGATCTTGGAGCCGGCCCCGGCTGCGAAGACCGGCGGGGTGTTGCCGACGCCGCCGATGTCGACGGCCTTGGCGTTGACGGCTTCGAGGAGCGGCGGGCCGGAGGTGAACGTGGACCACTTGATCTTGTAGTTGAGGTCCTTGAGCTCTCCGGCGGCGCGCAGGATCGCTTCGGAACCGCCTTTCTGATCACCGACGTTGAGGGTGAGCGAGCCCTTGCCGTCGGTGTCGGACCCCGTGCTGGCGGACGAACTCCCGCCGCAGGCCGTGAGCAGCAGGGCGAGGGGGAGGAGCAGCGCGGCGGGGACGAGGCGTCGTCGCATGATGGATCCGTTCTTCGGGGTGAGGGAGTTCAGGCGGCTTCGGCGGCGGTGTCGACGCCGAGCCGTTCCAGCAGCCCGGCGCGCAGTTCCGCGAACCGGGGGTCGGTGATGTCACGGGGCCGGTCGAGGTCGATCTCCTGCTCGTGCGCGATGACACCGTCGTCCATCACGAGGACGCGGTCGGCGAGCAGGACCGCCTCCTCGACGTCGTGCGTGACGAGCAGCACCGCGCAGCCACGGCGCTGCCACAACTCGCCCACCAGACGCTGGGCCTTGATGCGGGTGAGCGCGTCCAGCGCCCCGAACGGCTCGTCGAGCAGCAGCAGATCGGGCTCGCGCACCAACGCCCGTGCGAGGGAGGCGCGTTGGGCCTCGCCGCCGGAGAGCGTCTTGGGCCAGGCGTCCGTACGGTGGTCCAGGCCGACCTCCTTGAGCGCCTGCTCGGCGACGGCACGGCCGGGCTTGCCCGGAAGGCCGAGCAGGACGTTGCGCCACACCTTCTTCCACGGCATGAGCCGCGGCGCCTGGAAGGCGACGGCCTTGCGGCGCGGCACCAGGACGGTGCCCTCGATGTCGCGGTCGAGCCCGGCGAGGATGCGCAGCAAGGTGGACTTGCCGCAGCCGCTGCGGCCGAGGAGGGCGACGAATTCGCCCGGCCGGACGTCGAGTCGGAGCCGGTCGATGACGGCACGCCCGTCGAAGGAGCGGGTCAGCCCATCGACGTGCACGGCCTGAGGGGACTGAGGACTCACCTTGGGGTTCACCGGCCGGTGAACGTCGGTCGCCATTGCAGCAGCAGCCTTTCGAGGGAGCGGACGACGAAGTCGGCCAACAGGCCGAGGAAGGCATAGACGACCAGGCAGACCACGATCACGTCGGTCCGCAGGAAGTCCCGCGCCTGCACCATGAGGAACCCGATGCCGGAATCCGCGTTGACCTGCTCGGCGAAGACGAGCGCGAGCCAGGCGATGCCGAGCGAGTAGCGCAGCCCGGTCATCGCGCCGGGCAGCGCACCCGGCAGCACGACATGCCGCACCAGCCCCCACCGCGACAGCCCCAGGGACTCCCCGGCCTCGATCAACTGGGCGTCCACGCCCCGGATCCCGGCGTAGACGTTGAGGTACAGCGGGAAGGTCACACCGAGCGTGATGATGGCGACCTTGGGAGCCTCGCCGATACCGAACCAGATGATGAACAGCGGGATGAGCCCCACGAAGGGCACCGTCCGCAGCATCTGCACCGGGGCGTCGACGAGATCCTCCCCGACCCGGAACAGCCCGGACACCAAGGCCAGTCCGGTGCCGACGACCGTGCCCAGCAGCAGCCCGAACGCGACCCGCTGCAGCGAGGTCCCCATGGCGGACGGCAACGAACCGTCGGCGATCAGATCACTCCCGACCTGCGCGATACGGCCAGGTGAGGCGAGTACATCGGCGGTCAACACGCCGGTGACGCTGAGCAGTTGCCAGAGCCCCAGCAGCAGGAGTGGGCCGGTGGTGCGGCGCAGCCAGCGGGGGACGCGGGTGCGGTGGGAGGAGGCGGGGACGAGGGGGACGAGGTCGGGGGAGGGGGCCGAAGCGGGACTGCCTTTCTTGCCCATAGGCGAAATATCGGGTTCGTGCGGGCCGGGCCGGGCATGGCTGATGCTCATGGATGCTCCATGGGTTCATGGGGGAGCGGCCGGTGAGGAGATGCGCATGCGCGCCACCGCGTCCGATGCGGATCAGCGCATCAGACGTTCGGGCAGGAGGGCGCGCAGGCGCGAGGAATGCGAGAGAAGGGCGTCAGCAGCCGCGGCGACACGCGGCAGAGGCCACCCGCAGCAGGTCGATGTGACCGCGCGTGGTGAGCAGGGCTGAACGCAACATGCGGCCGAAAGTAGCCAGATGACATGCGCGCGGTCAACGCCCGTCTCGCGGTGTGGACCCCTCGTGGCGGACCCGTCCGGTCCGATGACGTGCGCGTTGGGTCGTGTGCGCGAGGATGGGAAGCATGTCAGATGCCTTCACCACTCGCGTGCTGAACGTGACCTCCGGTTCCACGGAGCGGGTCGTCGACCTCACCCATGACTGCGAGACCTTCCTGCGGGAGACGGCCGCCGACCGCGACGGCCTGCTGAACGTCTTCGTCCCCCACGCCACCGCCGGCATCGCGATCATCGAGACGGGCGCGGGCAGCGACGACGACCTCCTCGCCGCCCTGCACACCCTCCTGCCCGCCGACGACCGCTGGCAACACCGCCACGGCAGCCCCGGCCACGGCCGCGACCACGTCCTCCCGGCACTCGTACCACCCCACGCGACGCTGCCGGTGCTGAGCGGGCGGCTGGAGTTGGGGACGTGGCAGTCGGTGTGCCTGGTGGACACGAATCGGGACAACTCGAACAGGCAGGTTCGGTTGTCGTTCCTCGGCTGAGGGGCGACGCGTGACGACCTCAGGTGTAATGTCCGGCCGGGCCAAACGGGCAGGCATTCGGTTTCAGGTGCGGCGAAGGCGGAGCTTGAGTGCGCCTCGATCGCAGTTGTTTCCTGGGGTGCAGCCGTGGTGGCCGGGGCGGGCAGGTTTCCGCCGTCGAGGGTGGGTTTTCGGGGTGAAGGCGAGCGGATGACCAACCCGCGGCCGAGACCAACTTCACCCCGGAACGGCGCCCCCGCAGCGGCACCCCCAAAGCGCCGCCCGGAGACCAGCTCTACATGGCCACGTACGACTCGACCAGGGAGCGCGTTCCACGCCGCGCTCCCTCTGGGGGCAGGGCTTGATCAAGCCCTGCCCCCACCGGCCTGGGGACCCATCGCTTGCGACCCGTTGCCGTGAGCCTGGGTCACCGGCGGAGGATCGCCTCCGCCCGTTTTAGTGCTTCGCTCTGGTAACTCGCCAATTCGGCCAAAAATGCTTGATCCTTCTTCGGAAGAGTGGCGATGAGTGCACGTCGAACCCGCACAGCTGTTCCGGGGACATCGGCCTCGATGGCGCATTCTCCATCAGTCACGGCGACCGCAATCTCGCGTTTCCGGAATTCTTCCTTCGACGACTCATTTCGGCCGTTGTTCTCCAGGAGAAGGCGATTCAGAGAGCCGCGTGCCTCCTCTGGAGTCCGGTACGCGAACCCTCGTGCCGCCATACACAAACGCCAGGCAGACATTGCGGTTGTGAATTCCCGGGCCTTGGGTACCTTGGCGTCGAGGCGGCCATTGAGGGCTTCGGGGGCGTAGTACATGCGGGCCCACACCGTGACGTCGCCGGTCAGGTCGCGGCGGGCTTCGGCGTCGCAGCCCTGCCGCCGTACTCGTACGGTCCCGGTGCCCGTCGAGACGTCGTCGCCAGAATCCGAGGGGCCGGAGAAGGCCAGGTCGAAGGAGCGTTTCCGGTCCGGCGGCAGGTCCGTGTAGTACGGGGCCGGTGGCGGCCCTGACTGCTCGGGCGTGGTGGCGATGGCATAGCCGTGGCTTCTGCGGCCGGGGAGGTCCACGACTGCGGCGGTGTCGTCGAGCGACGTCGGCAGCGGGGCCCGCTTTGCGGGGTAGGTGAAGCCCTTGTCCTTCATACACCGGTGGACGAGCTTGTTGACCGCCGTATCCAGGGTCTGCTGCGCCCGCGGCCAACTCCCTGACCGGGTCACCATGTCGAGCGCCTCCGGGCTCAGCCGCCCGCTGAACGCGGGCGGCTTCGGCAGCGGCGTTGCCCCCGTGTCCGGCTGAGCGTCGGCGCAGCCGGACACGGCGGCAAGGGCGGCCACGGTGAGCCACAGGACCCTTGAGGGTCGCCTCATCACCTCGGCGAGCACCAGTGGTTGGAGCTGATCGTGTCGTTGAACGC
Source organism: Streptomyces sp. NBC_00457 (assembly GCF_036014015.1). NCBI lineage: Bacteria > Bacillati > Actinomycetota > Actinomycetes > Kitasatosporales > Streptomycetaceae > Streptomyces > Streptomyces sp. NBC_00457. Next base: position 9,235,117 of record NZ_CP107905.1, read on the forward strand.
CGGGTCGTTGTAGCCGACGGGCGGCGCCGCCCCGAAGTCAGGAACCTGGTCGTTCCTGCCGAGGCTGTGATAGCGGCCGTTGTAACCGGCGTCCGTCCAGTAGTAGACCGTGCACTCCCTGCCGCGGTTGGCGATGGAACTGATGCAGTCATTCCAGGTGCCACCGCGGCACTGACTCTGCGCGAAGGCCGTGAAGTTGGGGTTGTCGCCCGCGACGCGGCCCCGGGCACCGCCGTAGTTGCTGTTCACCCAGAAGCACGTATCTCCGGCCGCACAGGTGAGGAGCGGCTCCACCCTTTCGTCGGAACTCGCCGTGGCGGGCGCTGCGGTGAGACCGCCCAGCACCAATAGCGTGGATCCTGCGGCTGCGGCCAGCATCTTTCGCATGGCTGTCCTCTCTCCTTTTACGGATGCTTGGAGCTGTGCATGCTTTCCTGTCCGAAAAGAGAATGCAGCCACTCCCAGGAAAGCTGGTAGAAGTATGCGGCAGAACGCAATATCCCTGGTCCGAGCCGGTCACGGCACACGCCAACCACGGGTCTTGACCGCAAAAGAAGAAGTCAGGATGGAAACGGATGCTGAGGATCCATTTCGCCTCAGAGGATCTGGCCCACACGCGATTAGCCGAGGGCCCAGACCCGATGTGGGAGCTGTGTATCAGCCTCCACCGTCTCCAACGCCGTGACGCCTCCGTGCTCTTCGGAGCATGGCGACGCCAAGTCGTGCCCCACGTCCCGGCTGCGACCCGCATGCTCTCGGCCCTGGCGCCGGCGGTCGGCTACAGCTGCGACTTCCTCACACCGCGGACCGGTGCGGGCCTACCCGAGCAGACACAGGCCCTGCGCGCGACGCCGCGCTCCCGCCTGCGCGGTGACCTGGAGACGTACACCCGGTTCAACCCCCAGCGGCATCTGCCGCGTTGGGTGGGGGATCTGGCCGACGGCGAGGCTCACCTCCTCGACCTGATCGGGGACGTCGCCGACAGCTATTTCACCGCCTGCCTCGCGCCGTACTGGGAGCGGATACGCACCCAGGTCGGCAAGGATCTGCAGTTGCGCACCCGTACGCTCGCCACGGCCGGCTGGGACGCGGTCTTCAACACCCTGCATACGTCGGCTCGCTGGAGCTATCCGGTCCTGGAACTCGACTATCCCGTCGATCAGGACATGCACCTGAAGGGCCGTGGGCTGTTGCTGCAGCCGTCGTTCTTCTGCCGGTACACACCCACCGCCCTCGTCGACTCCTCCTATGATCCGGTCCTCGTCTACCCCATCGAGCACCAACCCAACTGGGCCTCCCCCGGCACCGCCGACAACGATCACAGGCCGCTCATCGCCATCCTGGGTCCGGCACGGACCAGCTTGCTGCAGGCGGTGGCCGAGGGCACCGGCAGCACCACCGAGCTGGCCAGCCGTACCGGACTGACCCCCTCCAACACCAGTCGCCATCTCACTGCGCTGCGCGAAGCCTCCCTCACCTCCAGCCAGCGCCACCACAGCGCCACTCTGCATTCGGTGACCGGCCTCGGTATCGCCCTGCTCAACGGCACGCTGCCGCAACTCCCCGCCTGACCGGAGCAGATCGGTCAACCGCCCTGCTCTGGAGCACCATGAGTAACGACACCGGAGCCATCGCCCGCCAGCGGCACTACACCACCCTCCGATGTTTGGACAGAGAAGTCCTCCGCCGGACGGCCTGGCCGGAGACGTCGGTGTCGGCCCACAGGACCGGCCGGCCGTGACGAGTGCGCGCACCTGATCCGGCCGGGTCATGAGCGCGGCCACCGCGCACGGCACGTCGGCGGCGAGCTCGTCGGGCACTACCAGGCAGTCGGGGGTGTTGCCCGGGGTCAGCGTCGCGACGTACTCGGAGCGGTGGGCACGGCCGCCGGCCAGCGCCACGGTGTCCACGACGGCGGGGGCGATGGTCATACCCGCGCAGTCGATGACGATGGCGTCGTCGTCGCCCGCCGCGGTGACGATGGCGGGACCGACCCCCACGCCCAGGGAGCCGACGAACAGGAGGCCGGCGCCTGTCATGGTCCCGATCAGCGGGTCCATCGTCAGGATGCGGGCGTTGGTGAACAGGGCGGGCAGTCCTCGTCGTTCGAGAGGATCTCGTCGAGGGCCTCGGGGTTCCAGCGCACGGTGTCGGTGCGCTCTTCCGGGCGGCGATCCGACATCCGGGACTTCCTCGCAAGCCGACGCGCCCGGATCACCCCGGAACAGGTCGGACTGCCCACCAGAGGCCCACGACGGGTGCCCGGGCTGCGGCGCGAGGAGGTCGCGCAGCTGGTTTCCATCAGCACCGACTACTACACCCGGGTCGAGCAGGGGCGCATGCAGGCGTCCGTCCCCGTCCTGGAAGCGGTCGCCCGGGCCCTGCAACTGGACGAGGATGAGCGCAGGTACCTGTTCGACCTTGTCCAAGCAGCCGGTCCCGCCCGGAGTGCACCTCGCCGCCGCAGGGACGTCGAGGTGCCGCCCTCCGTCCAGTGGATGCTCGACTCCATGACGAAGTCGGCGGCGTTCGTACGCAACGGCCGCATGGACGTCATCGCCCACAACGCGCTGTTCCGCGCTCTGCACGCACCGATGTTCGACAGCGGCACCATCGACCGGCGCGGCCGTCCGAACATCGCCCGCTACCTCTTCCTCGATCCGGGCTCAGCCGATTTGTTCGTGGACTGGGAGGCCGCCGCCGTGACCACCGTCGCGCTGATGCGCGCCGAAGCCGGGCGCGAACCGCGCGACCGCGCCCTGCGCGAACTCATCGGCGAACTGTCCACATTCAGCACCCAGTTCCGTACTCACTGGGCGGCCCACCATGTCCGCATCCGCCACGACGGCATCAAGCGGCTGCAACACCCCGACGTCGGCCGCCTGGAACTGGTGTACCGGTCCATGGACCTGCCTCTGTCCGACCGTGCGGTGTACGACCTGACGATCTATACCGCCGAGCCCGGCACGTCTTCCGAAGACCGGCTCAAGCTCCTCGCCAGTTGGGCAGCGACATAGCCGTCACTGAGACACCATCGGTGGACCGTGCAGCGCGTCCAGGGCCGTCACCGCCACGTGGAGCTGGGTGCGCTGGGAGCCGGACTCCAGGTCCGTGGCCAGGAGGCGCTCTATGGTGTGCAGACGCTGGTAGAAGGCTTGGCGGGACAGACCCACGTGCTTGGCGGCGATCGACTTGTTGCCGGCCGCGTCGAGGTAGGCGCGCAGGGAGGTGAGCAGGTCGCTGCCGTGCCGTGCGTCGTGGCGGAGGAGGCGGCCGAGCTGCTGTTCCACATACTTCTGGACACGGACGTCGTCGCGCAGGGAGTACAGCAGTTCCGGCAGGCCCACATCGGAGGCTACGTGGAACGGGCGGCCCCGTGACGTGGGGCCGATGGCGTCGGCGACCTGCTCGGCCTGGCGGAACGACCCGGTGACCTCCCCGAGTTCGGTGACCGACGGGCCGACCGCGACGACGACGTCCTCGCCGAACACCGCGTGCAGATCGCGGGCGACCCGTTCGGCGACCGGCCGCCACGCGCTCGCGCGGGCCAGGGCCATGAGGAGGCCGGTCCGCCGCTCGGAAAGGTTCCCCACCAAGGCCTTGACGCCGGCGGTGTGCAGTTCCCCGGCGAGGTGATCGGCCACCGACGTGCCGCCGCCGGGCGCCGCCGCGTGGTCGACGACGACCGGGAGGAGGCGGTGGCCGGTCGTGGGCAGACCGAGAGCCTCGGCGCGCAGCCGTGCCTCGGTGCGGCTGCGGTAGCGCCAGTGCAGCAGATCGAGCAGGACGGAGCTGTGGGCACGCCGGTCCCACGAGGGGCGACCGGTCAGCCGGGCCAGCGTGAGGGCGGTCGCGGCCTGTTCCAGAATCATCGTGTGCTCGGGGCCGAACGGCGGTCCGGCGGCCAGAGGCAGCATGATCAGGCGCCCCCATGGGCTGCTCCGTTCCGTGACCGGCGCCATGAGCCAGCCCTCGGGCCCGCTGACCGCGGCGCGGTCCGGCGTCGCGGCGGCGCGTGAGCGGCGTGGCCAGGCTTCCAGGATCTGTCCGCCCGGGTGGCCGGCCTGCACGCAGATGACCGCGTGGTGGATCAGGTTCTCCAGCACGACCGGACAGCCGGCGAGGTCCGCCGCGGTCTGCACGAGTTCCTCGGGCTCCGCGCCGCGCAGGGTGAGGGAGGTGAACAGTTCCTGCACCTGCTGGGCACGCCGCAGCAGTTCGCCCTGCGCGTCCAGGATCAGGGCGTGCACGGTCTGAGTGACCTCGATGAAGCGCACCCCGCGCGCCAGCACGATCAGCGGCAGATCGCGCTCCCGGCACGCCGTGACGAGCTCGGGGGGCGCCTGCTGGTACCGACGGCCCAGTTCCACGACCAGGCCCGCCACCCCGACGTCCGCCAACTGGTCGACATAGCCGCGCAGTTGGGTCGGATCCGAGGGGTACGGCATGCCGGTGGTGAGCACCAGCTCGCCGCCCTCCAGGAAGGAGGCGGGATCGAGCAGTTCGGTGACGTGGACCCAGCGCACGGTACGCCCCAGCTGTTCCCCGCCGGCCGCCACCCGGGGGAGACCGGCGGCGATGACCGGCAGTCGCAGTACGTCGGCAACCGTGAGGAACGGCATGGGCGCTGGCTCCCGGGAGACGTCGTACCGAGTGGTCCGGCACGTGGTTCCGGACCACTCTGAAGGGTGGGACGAGGCAGCGCAAGGTGTGACAGTGCTGCTCAGGAGCGTGCTGCCGACGCCGGTCAGGGGCGCCGGGCGATGAGATCGGCGATCGTGGCGATCGGGGACGTCCGCGTCCGTCCGCCCGCCTCGTGCCGGTCCGCCAGCCGGTAGGCGACGTACAGTCCGCGTACCCCGAGCCAGCGCAGCGGCTCCGGCTCCCAGGTGCCGGGGCGGTGCCCCGTCCAGGGCAGTCGGGTCAGCCGTGAGTCACGGCCGAGGACCAGGTCGGTGAGCGTGCGGGCGGCGAGGTTCGTCGAGGTCACGCCGTGGCCGACGTAGCCGCCGGCCCAGCCGAGGCCGGTGTCGCGGTCCAGGCCCACCGTCGCCGACCAGTCGCGGGGCACCGCGAGCACCCCGCACCAGGCGTGGTCGACGCGGGCGCCCGTGGTCTGCGGCAGCACCGCATACAAGGTGTCGATGAGCTGGGCGATCGTACGGCTGTCGACGTGTCCGTCGGTGTCGGTGCGCGAGCCGAAGCGGTACGGCACCCCGCGCCCGCCGATCGCGATGCGGTCGTCCCGGGTGCGCTGCGCGTACAGATGTCCGTGTGCGGTGTCGCCCAGGGTCTCCCGGCCCGCCCAGCCGATCTCCTCCCACATTTCCTCCGGCAACGGCTCCGTGACGATCATCGAGCTGTTCATGGGGAGCCAGGTCCGCCGCAGTCCCTTGACGGACGCGGTGAAGCCCTCGGTCGCGCGCAGGATCACGGGGGCTTTGAGCGTGCCGTGCGGGGTGCTCGCCCGCCCGGTCCTGATGGCCGTGACCGGGGACTTCTCGTACACGGTCACGCCGAGCCGCTCGACCGTCGCGGCGAGCCCCCGGACCAGGGAGGCGGGTTGGAGCCGTACACAGTGCGGGGTGTACGCGGCCGCCGTCATTCCGGCGATGTCGATCCGCTCGGCCGCCTCCTCGGGAGTGAGCATCACCGCCGCCGTGACCCCCCACTCGTGGTCTGCTTCGGTCTTGTGCCGCAGCCGGGTGGCCTGCGCCGGCGTCCGCGCCACCCGCAGGGTGCCGCTCTTGACGATGTCCGCGTCGATGTTCTCGCGTTCGGCGACGGCGATGATCTCGTCGACGGCCTCGTTCATCGCCCGCTGGTGGTCGAGGACGGCATCCCGCCCGTACGTCCTGGCCAGCCGGTCCCGGGCTCCGGGCACCAGACCGGAGGCCCAGCCGCCGTTGCGCCCGGAGGCGCCGAACCCGGCGAACTCGGCCTCCAGGATCGTGATCCGCAGTGACGGGTCGGCCTGCTTGAGGTAGTAGGCCGTCCACAGTCCGGTGAGGCCGGCGCCCACGATGCACACATCGGCGTCGCGGTCGCCGGGCAACGACGGCCGGGGAGTGGGCAGTTCGGAGAACCAGTGGGAGATCCGGCCGTTCACCGGTCCGGGGCGGCCGAGCGTGGGGGTGCTCAAGGGGGGAGTCCTTTCGGAGCGGATACCGGGAGAGGGTCAGACGCCGAGCAGACCTGGCAGCCCGGAGAGGTCCTTGATCTCCTCGTACGGCTGGAAGGCGGGCGAGCCCGGGAAGCCGTACCGGTTGACCCAGATGCGCCGCATGCCCGGGTACCGCTTGGTCGGCATGATGTCGTACTCCCAGCCCTGGGCCGTGTGGATGATGTCCTGCGGGCCCCGGCCGGTCGCCTGCATCAGGTACTCGAAGGCCTGCGGCAGCGGCTTGTACGCGCCGGCCTGCTCGGCGGTCAGGACGTAGTCCCACTCGACGCCCAGTTCGTCGACCGCGTACTGGATGAGGTCGTCCTCGCTGTTGGAGAGGATCGCGATGTCGTACTCGCTCTTCAGGCGGCGCAGTGCGTCCGGGACCTCGCGGAACGGCTTGAACTTCTTGATCGCCTCGATCAGCGCCTCGCCGTCCTCGTCCCTGTACTCCAGGCCGTGCAGCAGCATGACGTTGCGCAGGGTGCTGCGGACGATCTCGCGGTAGGGACGGTAGGCGTCGACGACGCCCTGGAAGCGCATGACGTACGCGTCGTGGTGAAACTGGTCGGCGTCGACGCCGATCTCGGCGAGCCGGTCCTTGACGATCTCGTGGGTGGCGGCCCGGGTGTCGAAGTTGATGAGGGTGCGGTAGCAGTCGAAGCTGACGACCTTGCGCATGCGGTGAACTCCTAAGAGAGGGAGGGGTGTTCAGGAACGGCTGCTGGCCTCGGCCAGGTCCAGGTCCTTGGTCTCGGGGGCGAGGAAGTACGACACGGCGAGGCCGGCCAGGGTGATCGCGACCGCCACCCCGAGCGTGCCGCGCACCCCGAGGTCCTCGGCGGCGATGGGGAGCAGGAACGTGGAGGTGGCGGAGCCGATCCGGCTCATCGCGGTGGCGATGCCGACGCCGGTGGCTCTGAGGTCGGTCGGGAAGAGCTCGCTCGGGTAGACGAACTGCAGTCCGCTGCCGGCCGCCTCGAAGAACTGGAAGGCCGCGAACAGGGTCACGACGAGGAACGCCCAGTGCAGTGGCAGTACCGCGAGCGCGATCAGGGAGACGTTGATGCAGATGAATGTGCTGATCAGCAGTGAGCGGCGGCCGATCCGGTTGACGACCACCAGACCGAGCGCGATGCCCAGCACGGCGATCGTGGTGATCAGTGCGCTGGAACCGTAGGTGCTCTCCACCCCGAACGCGGACAGCATCTGAGGCTGGAAGGAGCGGACGGCGAAGGCGGGCGCCACCTGACAGATCCAGAAGACGGAACAGAAGACGACCGGGACCGCGTAGCCGCGTCGGAAGATCTCGACGAGGTTGCCGAGGCCGGAACCGCCGCGCTGCTCCTGGCGGGTCTCCGCGAGCAGTTCGTCGGTGTCGATCTCCTGGCCGAGGTGTTTGCGTACGACGGCCTGCGCCTCCTCGATCCGGCCGCGCGAGGCCAGCCAGCGAGGGGACTCCGGGATGCCGGCCCGGAAGACGAGGAAGACCACCGCCGGGACGACACCGGAGGCGAGCATCCAGCGCCAGGAGTCGTCGCCGAGCCCGGTCAGCGCCCAGCCCACCCAGAAACTCACGCCGTACCCGACCCACCAGGCCAGCACCAGCCCGGACAGGGCCGGGCCGCGCATCCGGCGGGGCACCAGCTCGGTGGTGAGGGCGGAGGCGATGGGATAGTCGGCGCCGATCGCGATACCGATCAGCAGCCGCAGCACCATCAGCTGCCAGGCCTCGGTGACGAAGAACTGGAGCGCCGACAGAACGACGAAGGCGACGAAGTTGAGGACGTACATGAGGTGGCGGCCCACCCGGTCGGTGATCGGTCCGAAGACCGCACCGCCGATGAACACACCGACGAGGACGGACGCGGCGATCAGGCCGGTCCACAGGGTGTCGAGCGCGAGAGCGGGGGTGATGAGCCCGAGGGCCACACCCATCACGCCGAGGAGATAGCCGTCGCAGAACGGGCCGCCCATGGCGACCAGCACGATCCGGCGATGGAAGGAGGTGACGGGCGCGTCGTCGAGGGACGAGGCGCCGCCCGTGGCAGCTGAGGTCGTGGACATGCGTGAGACTCCTGGGGACGCGGGGCGGGGAGGGGACGTGCGTCGAGCAGGAAGGCGTACGTCGCTGTACACCGGAGAGACCGGAAGGTCGCCGAGCGGGGGCGAGACGGTCCGGGGTTGGCCATCACCCTGGTTCAGCGGGCGGCCACCGTCAATGAACACGGTGTTCGCTCGGCGGCCGCCGAATGGACAGTCTGTTCCGCGGCCCGGCGCCGGTTGACAGACCGTCCACACATGCCGGGCCCATGGAACACCGTGGTCGTTGACCCTCCCGCCCCCGCGCCCACAGGGTGTCGGGTGTCCCCCCGCACCTTCCCAACCCCCGGGAGCGCCGCTGTATGGGCCAACTGTCCGAGCACCTGCGTCAGGCCGCACCCGTCGTCGCCGAACGCGGGGAGGGAGTCCACCTCTTCGGGCGCGTCGGTATCGACGGGTTCCCGGAGTACGAGTACCTCGCCATCCCCGTGGCGGACGCCCGTGGCTGACCGGCTCGTCGTCCTGCACCGCGGCATCCTGCCGCCCGATCCCGCACGGATCGAACGCCTCGCGGACACGGTGTACGCCACCGAGGAGGAACTGCCGCTCCTGCTGCCCGGTGCGGACATCGTCCTGTGCTGGCACTCCATCACCCCGGTGGTCGCCGCGGCCTGGCCCGAGGACCCGGCCTTGGCGCCCGACTGGGTCCACGTGGCCGCCGCCGGAGTGGACTCGCTGCTCTTCCCCGCGCTTGTCGGCAACCCGGACGTCGTCCTGACCAACTCGCGCGGCGTGTACGACCAGGCCATCGCCGAGTACGTCCTCGGCCTGATCATCGCCCTCGCCAAGGACTTTCCCGGAACCTGGGAGCACCAGCGGCGCCGTGAGTGGCGACCGCGCGACAGCGAACGCATCGGTGGACGCACGGCGTTGGTCTGGGGAACGGGGCCGATCGGCCGCGCCGTCGCCCGCATGCTGCGTGCCGTCGGCATGCGGGTGACCGGAGCCGGACGCACCGCCCGCGCGGACGACCCCGACTTCGGCCTGGTCCACGCGGGAGCGCGGGTGCGGACCGCGCTGGCGGAGGCGGATTACGTCGTCCTCGCCACCCCGCTCACCCCGGACACCCGCGGCATGGTCGACGCGTCCGTCCTGGCCGCGATGAAGAGCGGCGCCCGGCTGGTCAACGTCGGCCGGGGCGCCCTGGTCGACGAGGAGGCGCTGATACGTCACCTTGCCGACGGTCGGCTCGCCGGTGCGGCTCTGGACGTCTTCGCCCAGGAGCCACTGCCCGCCGCCTCACCGCTCTGGGACCTGCCAGGCGTGATCGTCTCTCCGCACACGGCGGGTGAGGTGACCGGCTGGCGTGCCGACCTGGCGGACCTGTTCCTGGACAACCTGATACGCAGGAACGAGGGCCGGCCGCTGCGGAACGTGGTCGACAAGAACAAGGGCTACGTCCGGGAGCGGATCCGCGTGACGCACCCGGGTGACACCTCACTTCGCGGGGCCTTCTGATCAGTGCGTATCGGTGTGCCGCTCCAGCAGCGCCCGAGCCGTGGCGGCCATCGCCTCGTCCACCATTTCCCCGTCGAACGTCACCGCGCCGGCGCCGGACGCCTGGGCCTCTTCCACCACGGCGATCAGTCGTGCCGCACGGGCGAGTTCGGCCGGGCTGGGTGCGAACACGTCGTTGATGACGGGGACATGGGAGGGGTGGATCGCCATCATGCCCGCGTAACCCAGCGAGCGGTTCTGCTCGGCGAAGGCGCGCAGGCCGTCGAGATCGCCGATACGGGTCCACAGCCCGGCCACCGGATGCGGGGTTCCCGCGGCGCGCGCGTCGAGCAGGACGCGGGCGCGCAGGGCGTGCGTCTCGGCGCCTTCCGGGCTCCAGCGGTAACCGATCGCACGCTCCACGTCGCCGCCCGCCCCGGTGATCGCGCCGAGGTGGGCGACGCGTGCGGCGGCCGTCGCGCAGGCGTGGGCCTCGCGCAGGGCCCGAGCGGTTTCGAGGAGGGGGATGAGGGCCAAGTGGCCGTGCGGCAGGCCGTGTTCGTGCTCGCTCCAGGCGAGGAGCCGGTCGGCGAAGCGGATGTCGCCGGGGCCTGTCACCTTGGGCAGCACGATTCCGGTGAGTCCGGGGCCGCACAGGGCGCGCAGCTCGTCGGCGGCCCTCCACGTGTCGAGTGGGGTGACGCGGACGAACAGGGCCGGTCCCGGCAGGGAGCCGTCGGCCCGGCGGGCGAGCGCCTCGGTCACTTGCCTGACGGCGGCCGCGCGTTCGGCCTGCGGCACCGCGTCCTCCAGGTCGAGGACGACCGCGTCCGCCCCGGCCGCCCGCGCTTTGGGAAGCCAGTGCGTGGCACGGTTTCCGGGGACGAACAGCAGGGAGCGCAGGGGTGGGCGGGGGAGGGGAGCGGGGTTAGACGACACCGTGTTTCTCCAGGTCGGTGAGCTCGTCTTCGCTCAGCCCGAGCCACTCGCGGTAGACGAGGTCGTTGTCCTGGCCCAGGGCGGGGCCGGTCCGCCAGATGGTGCCGGGTCGCTGCCGGAAGTGGGGAATCACGGACTGCATGCGTACGGGGCCGAGGTCGGCGTCGTCGACGGTGACGATGTCGCCGCGTTCGGCGTAGACAGGGTCCTCGGCGATGTCGGCGGCGCTGAACACACGGGACGCCACGACCTCGGCCTGTGAGAACGCTTCGAGGCAGGCGGCCGCCGTGCGCTCGGCCACCCACGCTCGCAGGCCGTCGTCGAGGCGGGCGCGCCCGGCGAACTGCTGTTGCGGCGTGGCGAAGTCGGCCTCGTCGAACCCGAGCAGCTTGGCGACGTTGCGGACCGAGCGGAGCGTCGCCGACGTCACCGTGATCCATTCGTCGTCGCTCGACCGATAGGTGTTGATGACGGCGGCGGGGGCGACGGCGAGCTGGTTGCCGGAGCGTCCGGGTACCGTGCCGAGCTGGTCGTGGACGATGACCTGCCACTCGACGAGCCGGAACAGCGGCTCGAAGAGGGCGAGATCGATCCACTCGCCGTCGAAGTCGGGGTCGTGGTCGCGGCGGTGCAGTGCGGCGAGCACCGCGTAGGCGCCCATGAGCCCGGTCACCGCGTCGCCGTGCGAGAAGCCGGTGTGCACGGGCGGGGCATCGGGGAAGCCGGTCAGATGCACGACGCCGCTGCGGGCCTCGCCGACCTTGCCGAAGCCGGGCTCGTCGGCGCGTGACGAGGTGGCGCCGAAGCCGGATATCTGCAACAGAACGGCCTTGGGGTTGACGCGATGCACGGACTCCCAGTCGAGCCCCCACGAGCGGAGCCGGCCGGCGCGCAGAGTGACGATGACGACATCCGCCCAGGCGACGAGACGCTGGGCGACCCGCCGCCCGGACTCCTGATGGAGATCGAGCGTGACCGACCGCTTGTTGCGGCCGGCGACCTTGAACCAGAGCGGGTGGCCGTCCTTGGTGGGGCCCATCGCCCGTGCCGCGTCACCGGCGCCCGGCGGCTCCACATGGACGACGTCCGCGCCCTGGTCGGCAAGCAAGGAGCCGGCCAGCGGACCCGCCACCACGTGCGCGAACTCCACGACCTTGAGGCCGTGCAGCTGGCCCTGGCCACCGGCATCCTGACCCGTGATCGACACCATCGACACCCTCTGCTCCCCAACTCGCTTGACGGCGGCACCAATCAGCCTGCCGAGCTGTGAGCATGTGAGTCCAGCAACAAACGGCTATGAATCCTTGCGGTTCACGCATGAGTCGGAGGGGCGGCAGATCAGGCCCAGGACACGCCGGGCGGCAGCTCGTGCCGACGCGCACGGAACTCCCGCAGTGTCTCCAGGAACCGGTCGGCCGCCGGCGGGAGTGGGCGGCGCGCGCGCAGGGCGATGTCGAGGCGCCGGTGCAGAGTCGGTTCGACGAGCGGTCTGTGGATGAACGGGCCCGTCCCGAGGAGGGGCAGGACCAGGGCGGGCATCGCGGTGACCCCGAGCCCGGCTGCCACGAGTCCGCCCACCGTGGCGACGTTGCCCGCCTCCGCGGCCGGCACCGACCGGGCCTCGGCCTGTGCGAACGCGGCATCGGTCAGGCGTCGCACGCTGGAAGCGCGGCCGACGGCGAGGAAGGGCTCGCGTGCCAGGTCGTCCCAGGTGACCTCGGGACGGTCGGACAGAGCATGGTCCGGCGGCAGGACGGCCACGAACCGGTCGCGTACCAAAGGGCGGTGCTCCAGCTGCCCCGACGGCTCACCGGTAGTGATGGCGAAGTCCGCGTCGCCGGTCAGGACTCGGCTCAGTACCGATTGTTCCAGTCCGTCCATGATCTGCACGGCCACCTGCGGCCGTTGCCGGCGGAAGTCCAGGATCACCTCGGGCAGCAGGACCGCGGCCACCGACGGCAGCGTGGCCACGGCGACCGTCCCCGACTCACCGAGCAGGAAGCGCTCCAGCTCCTTCATGCCCGACTGATGGGCATTCACGATCTGCTCGGCTATGCGCAGCGCCTCGACGCCGGCGGCTGTCAACTCGACGTTCCGGGTGTCGCGTTCGAGGAGTCGAGCGCCCACCTGCCGCTCCAGGTCGGCCACCGCGCGGCTGAGCGAGGACTGGGAGACGCGCAGTTGAGCGGCGGCCGCGGTGAAGCTGCCCACCCGGGCCACGGCGGCGTAGGCGCTGAGTTGACGAAGAGTGCTGTCCATGACGAGCGAGCTTATGGCCGTACGCGCCCATTGATGCGTGAACAGCATGGATAGATCTCGGTTTGATGCTGGACGCCGATTCGCTGCCGCTCCGACACTCATCCGCAGCACGGGCCACCGGGAGTGCCGGGGGACCCTCGAGCCGTACGAGAAGGTGAGCGACGACCATGCTGGCAGCGCTGGGGTTCTCCACGATCGGCCTGTTCCTCCTGCTCACCATGACCAAACGGGTCTCCGTCCTGGTGGCGCTGGTGCTGCTGCCGGTCCTGGCGGCCCTGGTCGGCGGCTTCGCCGGCGACATGGGGGACATGATCCTCAAAGGGCTCACCACGGTGGCCCCGACCGGCATCATGATCGCCTTCGCCGTTCTCTACTTCACGTTGATGGTGGACGCCGGGCTCTTCGACCCGTTGATCAACCGCGTCGTTCGCCTCGCCCGGAACGACCCGGCACGCATCGCCGTCGGCACCGCCGTCCTCACCATGTGCGTGGCCCTCGACGGTGACGGCGCGTCGACGTTCCTCATCACCGTCTCCGCGCTGCTGCCCGTCTACAAGCGCCTGGGCATGAGCCCGTTGGTCCTCTCGGGGGTGGTCTGCCTGGGCGCGGGCGTGATGAACATGATCCCGTGGGGCGGGCCGACGGTGCGGGCCATGGCGGCGCTGGAACTGGAGAGTTCGGACGTCTTCACACCCGTCCTCCCGGCGATGGGCTGCGGCATCGTCTGGGTGCTGCTCGCCTCGTACTGGATCGGCCGACGCGAGCGCCGCCGCCTCGCCGCGCTCGGTCCGGATACCGCCAAGGAGCAGGACGACGCGGGGCCGCTCGCCGGCCGTGCCGCCGGGGACGGGCCGGGTACGCCCCTCGTGGTGCGGGAAGGGCGCCCGCAGCTCTGGCTGACCGCGTTCAACGCCGTCCTGACCGTCACGCTGATCGTGGCGCTCGTCATGGAAGTCATGCCGCTGCCGGTGCTGTTCGCGCTGGCCTTCGCGCTCGCCCTCTTCGTCAACCACCCCACGTGGGAGGCACAGCAGGACCTTCTGGAGAAGCACGCGAAGAGCGTCGTCCTCGTCACCACGATGATCTTCGCAGCGGGCGTCTTCACCGGAGTCCTGACCGGCACCGAGATGATCACGGAGATGGCGGAGGCGCTGGTTTCGGTCGTGCCCGACTCGCTGGGTGGACACCTCGCGCCGATCGTGGCCGTCACCGGCATGCCGCTGAGCCTTGCCTTCACACCGGACGCCTACTACTTCGGGGTGCTCCCCGTCCTCGCCCAGACGGCGTCCGGCTTCGGCGGCGACGAGGCGGAGATCGCACGGGCCGCGATCCTCGGCCAGATGACCACCGGGTTCCCGCTCAGCCCGCTCACCGCCTCCACGTTCATCCTCGTCAGCATGAGCGGAGTCCAGCTCGGCGAACATCAGCGCTTCATCTTCCGCTGGGCCTTCGGCACGACCCTCGTCATGACCGCGGCAGCACTGCTCACCGGCGCCATATCCCTGTGAACCACCGTGAGGAGACATCGACATGCGCGAGCCGACCGGCACCGGAAGCACACGGCAGGCCCTGCCTTTGCCCCGCCGCACCGTGTGCGGACTCGGTGTCACCGCCGCGCTGACGGCCGCCCTCGCCCCCGCCCGGCCCGCATCCGCGGCGCCGGTCCGTGCGACAGCCGGTGTGCCGGGCGACCCGTTCTTCTCCTACGACCGTCCGGCGCGGTTCGGCGTCGTACGCGAGGACGTCAGAGTGCCGCTGCGGGACGGCAGCCATCTGGCCGCCCAGCTCTACCGGCCCGCCGGCCCCGACGGCAAGGCGGCCACCGGCCGCTTCCCGGGGATCATGTACGAGTACACCGCCTACCCCGCGAACCTGGAGCACTTCGGACACGCGGCGTCGTACTTCGTGGAGCGGGGCTACAACGCGCTGGTGTGCCAGGTCCGCGGCTCCGGGGCTTCGCCCGGCACGGTGGACCCCTTCAGTCCGCAGGAACAGCGTGACAACCACGACGCGATCGAATGGCTCGCCCGGCACCTGTCCTCCACGGGCCGCATAGGTCAGATGGGCGTCAGCTACGGCGGACACACCAGTCTCCTCGCCGCCGTGAACCGGCCCCCGCACCTCAAGGCGATCATCCCGACGAACGGCCTGCACGACTGGTACGAGAACACGATCTATCGCGGCGGAATCTACTCGCCCCGCATCCGCGACTGGCAGCAGGCAACCGCGCCCGCGACGCTCCAGACGTACGCCGCGCACCCGCTCTACGACGATTTCTGGCGCGGCCGCAGCGTCATGGCCCACTGGGACCGGCTGACCGTCCCCACCCTCGAAATCAACGGCTGGTACGACCGCTACCGCGACGGCATGGTCAAGAACCACCTCGCCCGGCCCCAGAACGTGTGGCTCGTCTCCGGCCCCTGGGAACACGGCGATCCACGCACCCAGCACGCGGGCATCGGGCCCGGCCCCTATCTGGCGTGGTGGGACCGCTGGCTGGCCGGTGACCCCCGTGCCCCCTTGCCGGCCGCGCGCATCACCTCGTACGAAATCCCCGGCCCCGGCATCGGCACAGGCTGGCACCAGTGGGACGCGTGGCCGCCCCGCGGCGCCCGTACCCTGACGCTCGCGCTGCGCGGCGACGGCTCGCTCGGGACCGCCCCCGGCGCCGGAGGCGAGGCCACCTTCGAGGTCGACACGGGTACCGAGGCGCCGCAGAGCCACCAACAACTCACCTTCTCCACCAGGGCATTGAGGCGCGACCTGGTCCTGGCCGGAGACGCCAGTGTGTCGCTCCGCGCGGCGTTCACCGCCACCGACGGCAATATCGCCGCGGTGCTGTACGACGAGACACCCGACGGCACACGGACGAGAATCACCGCCGGCTGGCTCAAGGCCAGCCACCGCCGCGGGCACACCGCACTCGCGCCGGTGACACCGGGCGCGTTCCACGGCCTGGACGTGCACATCTGGCCCACGCACTACCGGATCGCGGCCGGACACCGGTTGGTGCTGCGGATCTCCAGCGACGACTACCCGGAGATCGACTCCGACGTGCCGACGGGCCGCGTGGCGCTCAAGGTCGGGCTTCACGGATCGGCGGTGCACCTCACTGGACTGGAGTCCGAAGGCCGGTGTCACACCCGGCTGTACCAGTCCCGGCCACGCTCCGAATGACTGCCGCCCAGGAGTAGGAGCGGCTGATCGGCGGGCTCCGTTCCTGCCGGAGCTCGGGCGCCATTCCTGTGACAACTGGGGCCGCCGACTGGTCGGCAGAGGAACGGAGTCGGGTGGTCCGGTCTTTTCGGAGGCCGTATCACCCGTATCGCCCGTATCCTTCGTGGAGACCACGGCGTCACATCCCCGGGCGCCGAACCACTGGAGGCAACACCTCGTGCTGATTGCTCAGCGTCCGTCCCTGGCCGAAGAGGTCGTCGACGAGTTCCGCTCCCGGTTTGTGATCGAGCCGCTGGAGCCGGGCTTCGGCTACACCCTTGGCAACTCTCTCCGCCGTACCCTCCTGTCCTCGATCCCGGGTGCGGCTGTCACGTCCGTCCGCGTCGACGGTGTCCTGCACGAGTTCACCACCGTGCCGGGCGTCAAGGAGGACGTCACCGACCTGATCCTCAACATCAAGCAGCTGGTCGTGAGCAGTGAGCACGACGAGCCGGTCGTGATGTACCTGCGCAAGCAGGGCCCGGGTCTGGTCACGGCCGCCGACATCGCGCCCCCGGCCGGTGTCGAGGTGCACAACCCCGACCTCGTCCTTGCCACGCTCAACGGCAAGGGCAAGCTGGAGATGGAGCTCACGGTCGAGCGTGGCCGTGGTTATGTCTCCGCCGTGCAGAACAAGCAGGTCGGTCAGGAGATCGGCCGTGTCCCGGTCGACTCGATCTACTCGCCGGTGCTGAAGGTCACGTACAAGGTCGAGGCGACCCGTGTCGAGCAGCGCACCGACTTCGACAAGCTGATCGTCGATGTCGAGACCAAGCAGGCCATGCGTCCGCGTGACGCGATGGCGTCGGCCGGTAAGACGCTGGTCGAGCTGTTCGGTCTGGCGCGTGAGCTCAACATCGACGCCGAGGGCATCGACATGGGTCCGTCCCCGACGGACGCCGCCCTTGCCGCCGATCTGGTACTGCCGATCGAGGAGCTGGAACTCACCGTCCGGTCGTACAACTGCCTCAAGCGTGAGGGCGTCCACTCCGTGGGTGAGCTGGTCGCGCGCTCCGAGGCCGATCTCCTCGACATTCGCAACTTCGGTGCGAAGTCCATCGACGAGGTCAAGGCGAAGCTGCACGGCATGGGCCTGGCCCTCAAGGACAGCCCGCCCGGATTCGACCCCACCGCCGCTGTCGACGCCTTCGGCGCGAACAATGACGCGGACTCCGGGTTCGTCGAGACCGAGGAGTACTGAGCGCTGCGCCGCGCCGGGGGCGCGAGCGGGGCACTTCATGCGGTGCCCCCTGTGAAGATCGGTGTTGTGCACCCGTAATCGAAACCCCGTAACTACACTCGCGCCCCATGCGTACCCCCAGCCTCGCCGAGCAGTGGACGAAGATCACCTCCGCCGTGGGCAGAGGTGATGGCCCCGGGGGAGGTGGGTTTCCGTGACGGCCGGGCTGAAGTCCCGGCAGAAGGCCCGTCACAAGCAGACCCGTGACCCCCGCGGCCACTGGCTGTTACTGGCGCTCACCCTCCCCGCCCTGTTCGCCGCCCTGCTCTTCCAGGGCTGGACCGAGCACGAGGTCGATGCCGCGAAGACGCGGTCGCCGTGCACCTCGCCCGTGCCGGATGCCGTGGCGAAGGGCGGGCCGGTGATCGGGATCAACCGCGGCGGGATACAGACGGCGGCGATGCCGCCCCGCACCGTGGCGCTCACCTTCGACGGCGGGCCCGACCCCGTCTGGACTCCGCGCCTGCTCGACCTCCTGCGCACGAAGGGGGCTCGCGCCACCTTCTTCGTCAAGGGCGCCCAGGCGGCGCGGTACCCCGAGCTGATCCGGCGGATCCGTGCCGAGGGGCACGAGATCGGCTCCAACACGTACACCGGTGCTGTTCTCGGCGAGGCCTCGCCGCCCCGCTTCGAGGCCGAACTCGGCATGACCCAGGCCGCGTTGGCGGGCGCCACCGGCCTGCACACCAATCTGCTGCGGATGCCGCGGACCACGACACCGGACACCCTGTGCGGCCGCGAGTGGCAGGCGGCCCGGCGTGCCACCGCCTACGGCTATGTGCTCGTCGCCGCCGACAAGGGGTCGCGGAAGCCGGCGCTGGGGACGGTCAGGCAGCTGAGCCAGACGGCCGGCGCGTACCAGGAGGCGAAGAAGCTGCTCGGGAACCGGAACGTCGACCGGTTCACCACCGTGTCCGCGGGGCTCGATCTCGTCCCCTACTCGTCCGCCTCCACCGTCGACCGCTGGCAGGGGCAGGGGCTGATCTGGGCCACGGCCGCCGGGCGCGCCTTCTCCACGGCCATGATCTGGACCCTCGGCCTCGCCGGCGGCCTCGGTGTGCTGCGGCTGCTGCTCCTCGCCCTGTTCGCCCGGGCCCATGTGCGCAGACTGGAGCGGTTCCTGCCCGGGGCGCCCTGGATGCGGGAGGTGACCGGGCCGGTGACGGTGCTCGTACCGGCGTACAACGAAGAGGTCGGCATCGAGTCCACCGTCCGCTCGCTGCTCGACTCCACCCACCAGGCGCTGCAGATCATCGTGATCGACGACGGGTCGACCGACCGTACGGCCGAGATCGCCGAGGGGATCGGGGATCCGCGCGTGGAGGTGATCCGCAAGCCCAACGAGGGCAAGGCCGCCGCCCTCAACACCGGGCTGGCGCAGGCGCGGTACGACATCGTGGTGATGGTCGACGCCGACACCGTCTTCGAGCGCGATGCCGTTCAGCGGCTCATCCAGCCGCTCGCGCACGCTGCGGTCGGCGCTGTCAGCGGCAACACCAAGGTCGGCAACCGCCGCAGGCTGCTGGCCCGATGGCAGCACCTGGAGTACGTCTTCGGGTTCAACCTCGACCGGCGCATGTTCGAGGTCCTGGAGTGCATGACGACGGTGCCCGGTGCCATCGGCGCCTTCCGCCGGGACGCGGTGCTGGCTGTCGGCGGGCTCAGCGAGGACACCCTCGCCGAGGACACCGACCTCACGATGGCGCTGTGGCGGGCGGGCTGGCGGGTGCTGTACGAGGAGTCCGCCGTCGCCTGGACCGAAGTGCCCACGTCGGTGCGCCAGTTGTGGCAGCAGCGGTACCGCTGGTGCTACGGCACGATCCAAGCGATGTGGAAGCACCGCGGCGCCTTCTTCGGCATGGGCACGGCCGGGCGGTTCGGCCGGCGCGGACTGCCGTACATCGCGCTCTTCCAGATCGCCCTGCCGCTCCTCGCGCCCGTCATCGACGTCTACGCGCTGTACGGGGTGCTGTTCCGCGATCCGCTGGAGTCGGCCCTGGTGTGGTTCGCCTTCCTCGGCGTCCAGCTCGTCACGTCCGGCTACGCCCTGAGACTCGACGGTGAGCGGCTGCGGACGCTGTGGACGATGCCGTTCCAGATCATCGTCTACCGGCAGTTGATGTACCTGGTCGTCATCCAGTCCCTGGTCGCCCTGCTGCTCGGCAGCCGGCTGAAGTGGCACCGCGTCAAGCGGTCCGGCTCGGCCGCTGAACAGATCGGCGGTCCCGTTCCGTACAAGAGTCTGCGTTGACGTTGACCCTTCGAGCAGAACCAGCGGGACGGGTGGATGAACGACTGGACCGAGCATCCAGGAGACCACCAGGCGGCAGGCAGCCGGCCGGGAGGCCACTGGACGGCGAGCGCGGTGCCGGGCGCCGCGCCACCGTCCCCGGCGGTGCCTCCGCCCTCGACCCGCACCGCCCCCCTGCCCGGCATGCCCTCGCCCGCCACCCCCGGCCGCTACGACCAGAGCGCCTACGACCGACGCGGCCAGAGCCACGGCCGCCGCCGCCCCCGACGCCACCGCGTCGCGCGGACGGTGGCCGTCCTGTCGGCCGCGCTGCTGCTCTCCGTCGTCGGCACGTACGTCTGGGCCGACACCCGCCTCAACCAGGAGGTCGACCTCGGGGCGCTCACCGGCCGGGCGCCGCTCGGCGAGGGCACCAACTACCTGGTCGTGGGCTCCGACAGCCGCGCGGGCCTGTCCCTGCAGGAGCAGCAGGACCTGAACACCGGCTCGACCGAGGGCCGCCGCACCGACTCGGTGATCCTGCTGCATACCGGGGCCGACGGCACCACGATGCTGAGCCTGCCGCGCGACTCGTGGGTGACCCTTCCGCCGTACGTCGACCCGGACACCGGCAGGCGCTATCCCGCCACACCGGACAAGCTCAACGCGGCGTTCTCGCTCGGCGGCCCCGACCTGCTCGTCCGTACCGTGGAACGCAACACCGGGGTGCGCATCGACCACTACGCGGAGATCGGCTTCGCCGGCTTCGTGGGCGTCGTCGACGCGGTCGGCGGGGTCGACATGTGCCTGGAGAGGGCCGTGAAGGACAAGGACTCGGGGGCCGACCTGCCCAGAGGCTGCCAGACCCTCGACGGCGCCGAGGCACTGGCGTTCGTACGGCAGCGCAAGCAGGAGGCCGAGGGTGACCTGGGGCGCACCCGCAACCAGCAGAAGTTCCTGGCCGCGCTCGCCCAGAAGGCGGTCACGCCGTCCACCCTCCTCGATCCGACCAAGTCGGTCCCCACGGCCGAGGCGGGCCTCGACACGCTGATCGTGGACAAGGACACGGAACTGCCCGACCTCGTGTCCCTGTTCGAGGCGATGCGGAAGGCCGCGTCGGGGAAGGGCAGCCAGCTCAACGTGCCCGTCTCCAACCCGAATCTCCGTACCTCCAAGGGCAGCGCGGTGCAATGGGACGAACGGCGGGCGCGGGCCCTGTTCACAGCGCTGCGGAACGATTCGGCGGTACCGGCGGGCTAAGCGGGTTCGGCAGCGCCCCGAAGGGGCGCGGGGCTGTATCGATATGCGGCTCCGCCGCGCGGGCGCGACCGGCCACGACGGTGCCGCAGGCGGCCGACGGCACAGCGCGGCACTTCAAGCGGAGCGCTTCGTCACAGGAACGGCGTTCCAGCGTCGAGCCCGGACAGCACCCGGCCGTACAGCTCCAGGTTGGTGGCCGGGTTGACGAACGAGTGCAGGCTCAGCGCTCGCAGATCGCGCACGGTCCGTTGGATCGGCACGTCCCGGTGCAGGGACGAGGCACCGGATGCCGAGCCGATCAGCTCGGCGGCCTCCGTGCACAGCCGCGCCACGTAGCCGCTGCCCGCCCGGATCCGCGCCCGTTCCTCGGTCGTGTACGGCTCCCCGCTCGCCGCCCGCGACTCGATCAGCGTGACGATGTCGCCGGTCAGCAACTCGGCACAGGAGATCTTCATCGCGGCCTCGGCCGCCTGCAGATGCGTGACGGCGGCCTCGCTCTGCCGCTCGTAGAAGGTGTACGTGATACCGCGCCGGTGGATCCGCTCCCGGAACTCCGCCAGCGCCGAGCGCGCCAGTCCGAGCGCGTTCGGCGTCGTCCACGCGCAGAACAGCATCAGCACCGGCATCCGGTAGAACGGGTCGTCCGCGTTGGCCTTGGACGGGAACTCCCCGGCCAGCAACGGCCCGACCGGCAGCACACGATGAGCAGGTACGGCGATGTCCCGGGCGACGACACTGTTGCTGCCGCTGCCCGCCAGCCCCGTCACATGCCAGTCGTCGAGGACCTCCAGCTCGGCCATGGGAACGGCGGCCCACAGGATCTCGGGAGGCCCGTCGCCGGACTCGACCCGTGCGGTGAGCAGATGCCAGTCGGCGTCCTGACAGCCGGTCGCGAAGGGCGAGGTGCCGTTGACGACGTACCCGTCCTCGGTGGGGACGGCCGTGGCGTCCGGGATGAGAGTGCCGCTGACCCGTACGTCCGGGCTGGTGAAGATCTCGTCCTGCGCCTCGTCGGGGAACAGCGCCGCGATGTACGCGCACCCCGCCTGGATCAACGCCATGAACCCGGCCGAACCGCACGCGGCGGAGACCTCGGCCAGCGCGTCGACCTGTGTCCGCAGGCTGCTCTGACAACCGCCGTACCGCCGGGGCACGTTCATCCGGAAGACCCCCGCCTCGGTGAGCGCGGCGACGACTTCGGGCGTGACGCGCCGTTCCTGCTCGGTGCGGACGGCGTGTTCGCGGATGAGGGGACGTAACGCTCGTACGCGGTCGACGAGTTCGGCGTCGGCACCGGGCGGCGCGGGTAACGGAGTCATGAACGCACCGTCACCCGGACGACCGGACGTGTCAACAACGCCCGCAACGCCGGGAATTGAACGGCTATCCGTCGGCGGTCGTGGTGCCGTCCCCCAGTTCGTCGGCCAGACAGGCGAGGTACAGGGCCATGGTCGTGCGGTGCTCACGGAGCGGACGACCGGTGATCTGCTCGATCTTGTTCATGCGGTAGACGACGGTGTTGCGGTGGATGTGCAGGGCGGCGGACGTGCGGACGAGGTTGAATCCGCTCTCGCACCAGGCGGTGACCGTGTCGCGCAGTACCGGCCAGTCCGGCTGGGCTCGCAGTCGTGCCGCGGCCCGTTCGATCAGACGGTTGCGGGTGGGCTGGCTCACCGTCGCCAGGACCTGATGGACGCGTAGATCGGCGATCAGGTGGACCGATGTGTCGACCGCGACGCGGCCGCCGAGGCGGAGCGCGTCGCGGGCGTCCTGGTACGAGTCGTGCAGCCCGGCCACGGAGACGGCCGGTTCGCCGATCCCCGCGCGGGCGTCGAGGCCGTCCTGCGCGGCGATGATGTCGGTGATTCTCCGGCAGTCGTCGATCAGGGAAGCCACCTCGGTCCGGGCCGGGAGCCGGCGCAGTACGCCGATCCAGCCGGGGGCCGTGGAGGCGACGATGTCCTGGGGATCGGCGAAGACCTCGCGAACCGTGCGGAGCAGTTCCGAGCGGACCAGCGCCATGTCCCGGGTCGGGGCGCCCTGACGTCGGGCGGCCGTCGCGGGCACGCTCACCTCGAACGCCACCGCGACCCGCTCGAGCCGTAGGTCGTAGCCGAGTTCAGCGGCCCGGAAGAGGAGGAAATCACCTTCGACGACCTGAGGGTCGTACGACGCGATGTCGGCGAGCAGCGTCTCCGTGGCCCGTTCCGCGAGCAGGCGGGAGCGCAGCATCACGGATTCCCTGAGCAGGATCTCCGTCTGGCGCTTCACCAGCAGCCCGAAGCGGCGTACTTGAGCAGGGGTTCCGGTGATGCCGACCGTTCCCACCGCCTGCCCGTCCGTGACCAGCGGCAGGGTGACACCCGGGCGCACCCCACGCAGCTGCTGGGCCTGCAACGCGTTGTGCGTGGCGGCCTCCTGAGTGCGGATCACATCGACCGACGCTTCATGGAAGGACCCGACCCGGCTGGTGTCGCCGCTGCCGATGACCATGCCGTCCGCATCGGTGATCAGCACATTGAAGCCGATGACGGCGGAGGTGTCCCCGGCGATCTCCTGCGCGAGTGACGGGCTCAGCACCAGGCTTCCTCCCGTCGCGGGAATGGACCGGCAACGGGTCGTGGACCGGCCGGCGGCTGGACGCACCGTACAGCATGCCGAGGAATACCGGCCGCAAGTTCGTACGAAGTGACCGGTGACGTGATGAGGTCCTGTCCATAACGTATGGGCCCAATCACCTCCCCGTCGGAGGCACAGCGCGGTGAAACGGCGGGCTCCTTCAGCTCCCTCAGCACTGATTCGGAAGGCCCACGCCATGACCCGAATACGATCGCTCACCGGCGGTTTGTCGGTAATGCTCCTGATGCTGGCGGCCACCGCCTGTGGCTCGGGCGACGATGACGCCCCCAAGAACGTGTCCGCCGGGACCGCCGCGCTGGGCACGCTCACGCCCGGTGTCATCAAGGTCGCCGTACAGCCGTACGCTCCGTACACCAGTGTCGAGGGCGACAAGATCGTCGGCCTGGACGGCGACATCCTCACCTACGTGTCCGAGAAACTGGGCCTGGAGATCGAGCCCCAGGTGACGGACTTCGCCGGCATGCTCGCGGGCGTGCAGTCCCGCCGCGTGGACATCACCATCGGCGGTGTCGCCTGGTCCGCCGACCGGCAGAAGCAGGGGCTTTTCACCGATCCGCCGTACTACTCGCCCCCGGCCATGGCCGTCCGCAGCGGGAAGACCTACAAGACCGTCGACGACCTGAAGGGCCTGGAACTCGGCACGGTCGAGGGCTATGTGTGGGTCAAGTCGATCCAGGCCGTCCCCGACGCCAAGCTGCACGCCTACCCCGACGCCAACGGAGTCTTCGACGACCTCGGCGCGGGCCGCGTGGACGTCGGATTCCTCGACCCGCTGATCATCATCGCGGCACAGAAGGAACGGCCCGACCTGAAGATCGACACCCAGTACCTGACACCCCCGACAGCGGCCGAGGTCGAGGCCAAGCCCGACTACCAGTACTTCCAGCCCTACCAGACCGGCTTCTACCTGCCCCAGAAGGCCACCAAGCTGGAGAAGGCGATCTCCGCCGAGATCGACGCCATGTACCAGAACGGCGAGATGGAGAAGCTCGTCAAGAAGTACGGCGGTGATCCCGAGCAGTTCTTGAAGCCCTCCGCCGATGTCGCCACCGCGCGCCGCGGTGTGGACCGGCCCCAGGACTGGACCCCGCCGTCCATCGGTGAGTGAGGGGCTGACATGTCCGATCTCTTTCAAGTCCCCTGGTCCGACTACCGGCCCGACCTGCTGGACGCGCTGTGGCGCACCCTCTCCTACACGGTGGTGAGCTTCGTCGGCGCCGTGCTCCTGGGCCTCGCCGTGGCGCTGCTCAGGCTGAGCAGGGCATGGCCGCTGCGCGCGGTCGCCGCCGTCTACACCGAGCTGTTCAAGAACATCCCCCTGCTCGCCATCATCTTCCTGGCCTACTTCGGCCTGGCCTCGGCGGGGATCCGGCTGGACGTCTTCACCGCCGGATGCCTGAGCCTGGTCGTCTTCTACGCCGCCTACCTGTCCGAGATCTTCCGCTCCGCGATCAGCGGCGTGCACAACGGGCAGACGGAGGCAGGGCAGGCACTGGGACTCGGCAGGGCGGGAATCTTCAGTCACATCGTCCTGCCGCAGGCCGTACGCCAGGCACTGCCCGGGACCAACACGATGCTCGTCGACCTGCTGAAGTCCACTTCGCTGCTGGTCACCGTCTCCGCCGCCGAGCTGATGTCCGAAGGGCGGCTCATCACCTCGGCCACGTTCCGGGCCCTGGAGGTGTATCTGGTCATCTCGGCCATCTACTTCGCCCTGTGCTACCCGCTCTCCCAACTGCTGCTTCTGCTGGAGCGGAAGGTACGTGCAGGCGTCCCCCTGTCCCCGTGGCGACGACGGCGCCTGCGGGCGGCGCGTGCCCTGCTCGCCCAGGATCTGAGCGCCGACGTGAAGGCAGGTGCCGTATGACCGAGCCAGTCACCGCCGCGCAGACCACATCGCCGGCGCCGCCCGAGGCCGTCGTGCGGATCGGCGGGCTGAGCAAGTCCTTCGACGGCAGGCTGGTGCTCGACGACGTCCACCTGACCATCGACCGGGGCCGCATCGTCAGCGTCATCGGACAGAGCGGCGGCGGGAAGACGACCTTGATGCGCTGCGTCAACCTGCTGGAACGGCCCGACCGGGGCACGGTCGAGGTCGCCGGAGAGGTGGTGCACCAGGACGGCCGCACGGTCTGTCGCGACCTGGCCCGGCTGCGCCGCACCGTGGGCATGGTCTTCCAGCGGTTCAACCTGTTCCCGCACCTCACCGCCGTGGAGAACGTCGTCCTGGCCCAGCGCAAGGCGGGCATCCCGGAGCCGGAGGCGCTGGAGCGTGCCGTCGCGCTGCTGCGCCGGGTCGGTGTCGCCCACCGTGCCCTCGCCCTGCCCGACCAGCTCTCCGGCGGCGAGCAGCAACGCGTCGCCATCGCGCGGGCGCTCGCCCTCAAGCCCGAGTTGCTGCTCTTCGACGAGCCCACGTCCTCCCTCGACCCCGAGGCCACCCGGGAGGTGCTGAGCGTGATGCGCGAACTCGCCGCGGACGGAATGACGATGATGCTGGTCACCCACGAACTCCCCTTCGCCCGCGAGGTGGCCGACCATGTGGTCTTCGTCGACGGCGGCCGGATCGTGGAGGAGGGGAGGCCCGAGGACGTTCTCGGAGCACCCGCCGAGGCCCGCACCCGGGAGTTCCTCGCGTCGTACGGATCCGCGTCATGACCGGCGTGCCCGGCAGGCCGGGGCCGGTCGGTGACCACCCTGTCGTGGTCGTGGGAGGCGGTGTCGTGGGCCTGTGCACCGCCTACTACCTGGCCGCGGCCGGGCTGCCGGTGGCGGTCGTCGAGCGGCGCGGCCTGGGCTCCGGGGCGTCCCGGGGCAACGCGGGCTGGGTGTGCCTGAGCCACTCGACGCCCGTCCCGGCCCCGGGTGTGGTGCGCTACGCCCTGCGCTCGCTGGGGCGGCCGGACTCACCGCTGTATCTACGGCCGCTTCCGGATCCGGCGTTCCTGCGGTGGCTGTGGCGGTTCTGGCGCAGCAGCACCCCGGCCGCGTTCCGGCGTGGTTACGCCGCGATCGCCGAGCTCAACCGCGGCACGTTCGACCTCTTCGACGGCCTGCGCGATGCGGGGGTGGACACGACGCTGACCCGGCCCGGGATGGTGCACGCGTTCCTGTCGCCGGTGGAGGCTCGTCATCACCTCGCGATCCAGCAGGAGATGGCGGACGGCCGCTATCCGATGCCCGACGACGTCACCACGGGTGCCGAAGCGCATCTGCTGGACGCCGCGCTGTCGCCCCAGGTGCGCGCGGCCTACCTCGTGGAGGGGGAGGGCGTGGTCGATCCGGAGGCCTTCGCCCGCGGGCTCGGTGCGGCGCTGGCCGCCGCGGGGGTGAAGGTCCATGAGAACGCGGAGGTCACGGGATTCCGGTCCGAAGGGGGGCGGGTCACCGCGTTGAGCACCGACCAGGGCGAGATTCCCTGCTCGGCCGTCGTCGTCGCGGCCGGTATGCGCTCTCCCCGTCTGCTGCGTGCTCTGGGACACCGACTGCCTCTCCAGGCGGGCAAGGGCTACAGCTTCTCGGTGGAGCTGGACCCGGCGCCCCGGCACACCTTGTACTTCGGCGAGCGCCGGGCCGTCGCCTCACCGATCGGCGGCACCACGCGGATCGGCGGCACGATGGAGCTGAGCGGCAACAACAGCCGTCTCGACTGGCGCCGCATCGTCGCCGTGGCGCTGGCGAGCCGGCACTATCTGGGCCGCTGGTTCGACGACCCGGACGACTTGGTGAGCGTGATCCGTGACCCCTGGGTCGGTGGGCGGCCGTTCCTCCCCGACGGCCTGCCGGTGATCGACCGCGTCCCAGGGCACGCCAATGCCTTCGCGGCCACCGGCCACGGCATGCTCGGCGTCACCCTGGGCCCCGCCACAGGGCACCGGCTCGCCGAGTACATCCGCACCGGCCGACGCCCCGAGGCCCTCGCACCGTTCTGCTTCGACCGGCTCCGCCGCTGAACCGGAACGCTCAGGTGTAGCGGCGCAGGACGAGGCGGCGCCGGCCGTCCTTTTCCAGTACGTCGGTGTCCACCTCGTAGCCGTGGTCCTCCGCGTAGCGCAGGGCGGCGGCGTGGCCGTAGGCGCGGGCGACCTTGGTCAGCCATGGCTGGTCGTAGCGGGACCTGTCGTACTCGCTGATGACGGCTTCGAAGGTGCCGTCGTCGCCGCGGCGGAAGCCGATGTCGTTGCTGAGGCGGCCGATGTGGGCGCGGCGGATGATCACTTCGGCGCGGTCGCGGCGGGCGTCGCCCTGGTAGCCGTAGAGGCGCTGGGGCGTGTCGTGGCTCTCGACGGTGGTGAAGCCGACCGCGGCGAGGGCCTGGACGAGCAGGCCGGGGTCGCGCAGGGCGGTGCGGACGCGGGTGAAGTGCGACATGACGATTCCTTGGGGTCGGAGACGGGAGGGGGTGCAGCCGGGTGTTCACGCCAGGCGGACGACCGGCTGTCTGTCCAGGACCAGGGTGTGGCGGCGCAGGTCGTAGGCGGAGACGGTGAGGCGCTTGTGGGCGTCGATGCGGAACTCGAGGCGGAAGCGATCCTCTCCGGCCGTGGCCGGCGGGTCGGCTTCCAGGAAGGTGGGGCTGTCCTCGTTGAGCCAGAGCATGGACCGCTGCTGGCGCTGCTGCGGGGTGACGGTGACGGTGCGGGCGCCGCCGCCGGCGTCGAAGGAGATCTCCAGCTCGGCGCTGGCGTCGCGGTAGGTGGCGTGGGCGAGTTCGTAGACGGCCAGGCCGAGTCTGCGCTGCCGGTCGTGCACCGCCCTGACGGTGAGCGTCTTGACCGCTTCCTCGGTGGGATAGGCGGTGCCGGCTTCCACCAGGGTCTCGAACTCGTAGGAGCCGGTGTCGTGGTCGACATGCCGGATGGCGTAGTCGTGCTGGATGTGGTCGAACAGCTCGCTGCCGCCCGCGATGCCGGCCGCCCCGGCGGCCACCGCCTCCAAGGGCCGGTCCAGGCGCACCACTTCGGGGTCGAAGTGCAGGTGGACGACGTCCTGCACGGCGGGGATGAGGCAGCTGCCGCCGACGAGGAAGACGCCCCGGATGTCGTCGGTGCCGAAGCCGCGGGTGGCGGCCAGATCGAGGCAGGAGCGCAGGGCCTGGTTGATCCGGCGCAGCACGCCCTTGTCGCGCAGAAGGGCGTCGAACTCGCCGCGGGTGACCGTGACTTGGTGCACACGGTCACTACGGGCGTCGGCGGCGCGGATGACGGCCTGCTCGGCGGTCGCCAGCTCCCGTTTCGCGCGCTCGGCGGAGGCCAGGAGGCGGCGGAAGACCTGGTTGCGGCCGATCTGGTCACCGTGCGGCAGGGCGAGATGGCCGAGGGCGTGTTCGGCGAGGAACGCGTCGATGGTGTTGCCGCCCAGGTCCAGGCCCCGCTTCGCGATCGTGCGCACCCCCGCGCCGGAGCCCGTCTCGTCGGGCTCCTGCACCCGGACGACGGAGACGTCGAGGGTGCCGGCCCCGAAGTCGATCACGGCGAACGCGTCGCCGGGGTTGAGCCGGGCGCTGTAGCCGACGGCGGCCGCGGTGGCCTCGTCGACGATGCGGAGGCGGGCGGTGGGAAGGCCCTCGCGGACCTCGCGCACCAGCCAGTCGCGGTAGCCGTCGAAGGACTCCACGGGCGCGGTGGCGACGATCTCCAGGTCGTCGTCCTCGATGGTGAGCAGCGCCAGCGCCATGATGTCGCTGAGGAACTGGGTGGCCGCCTCCCGGCCGGTGACCTTGCGGTCGCCGACCGGGCGGCCCGCGTCGTAGGCGTGTCCGGAGACGTTGCTCTTGGTGGACGCGAAGACGGTGAAGCCGGGGTCGTCGTCCATCTCGGGGGTGACCTGCATACCCAGGCGGCGGGTGGTTCCGTCGTGGGCGTACGCGATCAGGGAGGGCACCACCCGCTGGGTGGGTCCGGGGCCGGCCTCGCGCAGCATGTCGACGCCGGGCAGCGGGATGGGGACGCCGCGGCCCGCCTCGGGGTCCCAGCCCGCGACGACGGTGTTGGCGGTGCCGAAGTCGATGCCGATACGGGTGGTCATGCGTCTCCCTTACGTCCGTGAAGCTCGCCCAGTTCGATCTCGTGGTCGCCCGGCCTCACCGACCCCGCCGATCCGCCGAGCCCGACGTCGTGCCGGAAGCGGTGTTCCAGGCACATCCGCAGCAGCCCCAGGGTTTGCCGGGACGATTCGTCCAGGACCGGGTGCTCCATCACCGCGACCACTTCCGTCAGCTCCCCGGGGCCCATCACGCCCATGGGGTGGGCGATCCATGGACGAAGGGCGAGGGCGGTCAGGACGTAGATGTCGACGGCGCCCTCTTCCAGGCCACCGACCGCCAGCAGGTCTCCCCGCGGTGACACCCGTGCGCAACGCGCCCTGGGACGGGGCTGGTAGTCGGAGAGCAGGGGGATCTGCTCGGACACGGAGTCTTCGGGCGGGGGCGCGTCAGGCGTGGGCGGCACGTCGAGGAGTTGGAGATAGGTTTCCGTGACGGCGAGGAACCGGTCCAGTGCGGGTGACCAGGCGAGGTGGATCGGGGATGTCCCGTACGTCCAGGAGCGGGCCGTGACCGGCGCCTGTGAGGTCGTGAGAGGTTCGTGCCACACATGCAGCCCGCCGGAGTTGGTGCCGCAGATGAGAGCGGAAGGCGAGAGGGCGGCCGAGTTCGCGTTGAATCTGAGGATTTCGGGGCCAATGAGCGTGTTCACAGCAGAGTCGTTCACAGCGGAGTCGGCGAGATCGGCGACCACGATGTTGCTGGGCTCGTCGACCACGGCGATCAGCCGCCCCTCCGCATCCACTACGGCCGTCCTCGGAGTGATACGTCCCTGCCAGCGCAGCATGCCGCTGTCGGTGAGGTTCCCGCCGGAGCGGCCGGTGAACACCGTCCACGCGGCCGGCGCTTCGAGGCTTCTCGCGGTCACGATGAAGGCACGGTCGCCGGCGATGCGCTCCACGTCGCGCACATCGCCGGGCTGGTTGTAGAGCGCCAGCGTGCCGTTCTCGTCGGCGTAGTGGATCTGCTTGCCCGCTACGACGATCATGGCGTCGGAGCCCAGATGTGCGATCCGCTGCGCCGGATGCGGGAGGTGGTCGTCCAGCCACACCAGCGTCAGACTGGCGAGATCCACGATCCCGGCACAGTGCCTCGACCCTCGCCCCGCGAAGGCGAGTTGCATGCCGTCCGGGGCGAAGTCGAGAGCGTGGACCGCGATCGGATGCTCGCCGGTGTCGGTCGGCCAGATCCGGGTGCGGGGGAGGGAGCGGAGCGGACCTACGCCGGCCAGCCCTTCCACGAACCGGGCCACGTCAATCGGGTCCGCGGCACGCAGTGCTTCGAAGACGCGGCGATCGTCCTCACGCTTCGGACGCCAGTCACCGAACTCGTCGGCCGTCTGCACCGCTTCGTGCAGCGACATCAGCAGCGTGAGGGACCACAGGCGGTCCCAGTCACGCCGGTCCGCCAACTGCTCCGCCACATACGCACGTTCGTGTTCGGAGAGGGTGGCGAAGTCCTCCTCCCGGGAACTCTGTCCCGCCAGCACGCGCACCACGTCCAGGATGCCGAGTCCGCTCATCTCGACCCGCAGAACCGAGCGCTCCTCGTCGGAGGCGCCCCGGTAGCCGAGCGTCAGGAGAGAGCCGTCGGGATCCAGCGCCTGATACTGCTCCAGCTGTCTGGTGCGTACGAAGAAGATGGCGCGCTGGACTGGATCGGCGGGCGCGAGATGGTGCTCGGCGCAGAAGGCCGCCGCGCTGGGGGAGTCCAGCGCCGCCTCGCAGAACAGGTCGATGGTCTCGGGGGCGCTCTGCGCGAGCAGCCAGGCCCGGGCTTGTTCGCCGATGGGGTGGTCGAAGCGGAGGGCGGCATCGATGAGGGTGCGCTCTTCCAAGGGCACGTCGTCGTCGCCGAGCGCCAGGCGGCTGAGGAAGCGCAATGGGAGCTCGGAGGTCGTCGGGGCGGGGCCCCAGCGCTTCAGCAGTGACCACAGCCCGGCATCGTCCTGATCGAGCCAGTCCTGCCACGCGGCGTCAACGAGCATGGCGGGTACGGGCGTTGGGCCCTCGGGGAGTCCTGCCACGAGAGGGGAGGCCCATCGCCCCGGGGACGCACCGGACACCGACGGCATCAGCCACGACCGGAACACCGCCTCCTGGCCGTGGGCCTCCAATGCGCGGGCGACGGCGCGCAGGGCCTGGGGCGCACCGGAATCCGCGGCGCGCAACACGGCCCCCAGAGCCCAACGGCGCAGCCGGGAGTCCCGGGCTGTCCGCAGTCGCAGCACCAGCACGGCGATCCGTACCCGCATCGGCCTCACTCCGTCCTGTCAGCGCCGAGCGCGATGTCCGCGCCGAAGCGATCCTCGAGAGCGCACACGCCGGGCCCGCAGCGCGCGGAGCCGTCGTCCCGTCGGCGCGCGGCGAGTTCGGTCAGCCGGGCGGCGTGGGGAGCGGCGAGCGTCTTCGTCACCCGGCTCACCCGCCCAACTCGATGTCGTAGGCGCCGGCGACCGCCGCCCCGTGCGTGTCCCCGAGCCACACGTCGTGGCGGAACCGGTGCTCCAGGCAGGTCCGCAGCAGTGTGAGCGTCGTCCGGGACTCCTCGTCCAGCACCGGGTTCTCCAACACCGTGACCACCGCCGTCAGATCCCTGGGCCGCATCAGTCCCATCGGCTTTCCGATGAACGGGCGGACGGTGAGGAGGGACAGTGCGTAGAGATCGATGTGACCCGGCAGGACGCCACCCATGGCGAGGACATCGCCTCCCGGCGACAGTCGCATGAACGGCCGGGCTCCCGGCACGGTGCTGCCGAGCGGGATGGGTTTCGGGACACGTGTGCCGGGGACCGGCCACTCGTCGTATGCCGGAGTGCCGAGTGCTTTGAGGCGCGGCAGGTGCACCGCGATGTCGAGCCCTCGCCGGCTGAGCGCCAGAAGCCGCTGCAGCGCGGGTGACCAGGACAGGCCGATCAGCCTTCTGTCCTCCTGTTGCTGCCACAGGCGCTTCGACACCGGAGCCTTCCCGGAGGTGAGCGGGTCGCGCCACACCTGCACGCGGCCCTGGTCGTTCCCTCGGACAAGAAGGGACGGCGACATGGCGGCGTGCGGCATGCTGTCCCCGGCCGCGGCTGTGCTGCCGCGGAGGGTCGCCGCCGCCGTGGGGTCGGCGAGATCGGCGACCAGGGCGGTCCGCTGGTCGAGCACGGCGACGGTCCGGCCCTCGGGATCCAGGGTGGCCGTGAGGCCCGGGTGGTGGTTCCGGCCGCTGAGCATGCCGGTGTCGACGAGTGGGCCGCCGGCTTCCCCGGTGAACAGCGTCCATTCGCCGTCCTCGGTACTGTCCTGTGCGGCCAGCACGATGAAGCACGGGTCACCGGCGGTACGCCGCAGCTCACGGACGTGGGTGATACGGGTGGTCCCGAAGCGGAGCGTCTGTCGGCCCTGGCTGTCGTAGTAATGGAGCCGGGTGCGGGCGGGCCGCTGCCTGCCCCGGTAGCGTCCGGAGTCCGCGACGACGACGGCGTCGGGCCCCAACTGCGCGATCCGCGTGGGGGAACCCGTGAAGTGATACAGCCGGAACAGGGTGGTGCTGTCGAGATCGACGATCCCGGCGCACTTGCCTTGACTGGCGAAAGCGAGCCCGCGGCCGTCCGGCGCGAAGTCGAGATCGACGACGTCGGTGGCCCGCTCGTCCAGGTCGCGGAGCGCGATCCGGGTGTGCGGGGTGCCCCAGACCGGCGACCCGGTGGAAAGGGCCTTCACCTGCTTGGCCACCGGTCCCGCGGCGAGCAGCGTCTCGAACATGCGGCGGTTGTCCTCGCCGGACGGCCGCCAGTCGCCGAACGCGTGGACCACTCGGACGGCGTCGGCGAGCGGGAGCAGCACAGTGAGCGGCCACAGTCGGTCCCAGTCGCGCCGCCGGGTGAGCTGCCCTGTCAGATAGGCGCGCTCCTTGTGGTTGAGGGAAGCGACGTCCCCGTCCCGATGGCGTTGTCCGGCCAGCACGCGGAGTACGTCGATGCCGCCGAGCCGCGTCATGGCCTCCCGCAGCGCCGAGCGCTCCTCGGTCGGCGCGTTGCGGTAATGGGCGGCCAGAAGCGCTCCGTCGGGGTCCAGTGCCCGGTACTGCTCGTGCTGCCCGGTGCGCAGGAAGAACGCGGCGCGTTCCGCGGCGTCGGCGGGGGCGAGGTGATGGGTCAAGCAGAACTCGACCGCGTCCGGCGTATCCGCCTGCACGGCTGTCGCGCAGAACAGATCGACCGCCCTCGAATCGTCGCAGGTCAGCAGTTTCGCGCGGGCCCGTTCACCGATGGGGTGGTCGAAGCGGGCGGCGGCATGGGCGAGGGACGGGGCGTCGACGGTCTCATCGCCGCTGGTCTCTCCGTCGTCGCCGAGCGCCAGACGGCTGAGGAAACGCAGCCCCGGGTCGGACGTCGCGGTCGACATCGTCGCCGCGCGATTCCACCTTCTCAGCAAGGACCACAACTCGGGCTTGTCTTCGTCGAGCCACTCGCGCCAACCCGCGTCCACGAGCACGTCGTGCACGGCCGTTGAACTGCTCGCCAGTTCCGCCACGAGCGGGGACGTCCACCATCGCTGGGAGACTCCGAACACCGCGGTCCCCAGCCAGATCTCCCAAACGGTGTCGGGGCCGAGGGACTTGATCGCGCCCACGGCGGCCCGCAGAGCCACGGGCTCACCGGAGTCGGCAGCGCGGAGCACGGTCTCCAGCGCCCTGTGGCGCCAACGGGAGTTCTTCCCGAGAGGCAGCCACAGCATCACGACCGCGATCCGTATCCGCATGGGCCTCACTCCGTTCCGTCCCGGCCGAGGGCGATCTCGTGGTCGGCCACGAGCGCCGTTCGCGCCGCGTCACCGATCCCGATGTCGTGCCGGAACCGGTGTTTCAGACAGGCCGACAGCAGCGCCAGTGCGCGCCGGGCCGTGGGTCCGAGATCCTGCTGCCGCCGCAACCTGCGCACCTCCGCCAGGTCCTCCGCGTTCATGGACCCCATGGGCCGGGTGAGGGCCGAATTCTGCGGGGAGAGGTCGTAGAGGTGGACGACCGGGCTGTCGCCCGCGACAGCGAGGACGTCGCCCTGGGGCGACAGCCGTACGAGGGGCCGCTCGCGCCGGGCGTGAACGAGTTCGATGAGCTGATGGATGACCTCGCCGGACAGCGGGAGGCGGCGGGTCGGTGGCACGTCGAGGATCTCCAGGTACGTGTCCCTGACCGTCACGAACCGGTGCAGGGCCGGCGACCAGGCGATGGCGGTCGGAAGGTCCCCCTCCGGCCAGACAGGCGTGGTGAGCGGTTTGCGCGTGGACGTGAAAGGGGCGTGCCACACCTGCAGAGCGCCGGAGCGCGCGATGCGGACCAGAGTGGAGGACGACAGCGCCGTGTGCGACTGGTTGAGCCCTTCGTCCACGGGATCGCGGTGAATCCGGTGGACGGTACCGTCACCGAGGTCTGTCGCCAGGACGTCCCGCTTGCCGGTCAGCACCGCCAGCCGTCCGTCGGGGGACACGGCCGTGCGCGGAGGGAAGAGGTTTCGCCCGCGCAGCGTGAGCAACTGGGCCGGTGAGTCGTCGGCCGCACCGAGGAAGACCTCGAGCCGGGGATCCGAGGCCGCCTTCCCCTGCTGTGCCACCAGAAGGAACGCACGCTTGCCCGCGAGGCGCTCCAGTGCCGAGACCTGGCCGATCTCGAAGGGGAGCGGCCGCGCACCGAGGTGGTCGATCAGGAAGATCTTCTTCGCGAACGCATTGCTGACGGAATGCGTGTGGGCGCCGGCCCCGACGATCGTTTCCTGTCCCAGATGTGCCACGTGGGACAGGCGGAACTCGAGGGAGCGGTGGAACAGCGAGCTGCGACGGCGCAGGTCCATCACGCCGGCGAAGCCGCGGTCGCTCTGCCGGCTCCCGGCGTAGGCGAGCTGCTGCCCGTCCGGCGAGAAGTCCAGGTCATGTACGGCGAACGCGCCGAAGCCGTCGGGGAGGGTGAGGGAGACCGGCTCGATGCGCGACGGCATGACGGCGACCGCACTCAGGCCGTCGTCGACCACCAGCGGGTCCGCCGCGCGCAGCTTCTCGAACAACTCGCGGGCGTCCGCGGCGGCCGGCCGCCACGCCCCGAACCGGCGTACCGTGCCGACGGCCTCCGCCAGCGGCATCAGCGGGACGAGCCGCCACAGCCGTGCCCAGTCGCCCCGGTCCGTCAACTGTCCGACCAGGTAGGTCCGTTCCTTCTTGGTGAGAGAGACGAAGTGGTGCTCGTCGGACCCCTGACCGGCCAGGACCCGCAGTGTGTCGATGCCGTTGAGGTCGGCCATCGCTGCCCGCAGCGCCGCCCGGTCCTTCTTCGGCACACTGCGGTAGCCGAGGGCGAGCAGTGCCCCGTCCGGGTCCAGTGCCTCGTACTGGTCCTGCTGCGCGGTACGTACGAAGAACACGGCACGCATGACCTCATCGGACGGAGCGAGTCCGTGCGTGACGCAGAACTCCCGCATGTCCGGCGAGTCGACGGACGCCGCGCAGTACAAGTCGACGGCCTCGCCGACGCCCAGTGCCAGCAGTCGGTCACGGGCCTGCTCGCCGAGCGGGTGATCGAAGCGGGCCGCGGTGGCGGCGAGCACAGCCGGGTCCAGGGACACGGTCGTGTCGCCGAGTGCCAGTCGGCTGAGCCCGTGCGCGGGGAAAGCGGCGTCGACCGTGGTGGGGCGGTTCCACCGCTTCAGCAGGGACCACAGCTCGCTGTCGTGCTCCTCCAGCCAGTCGTCCCAGGCGACGTCGACGACCCGGTCGGGGACCGTCGACGCGTCGGCCGCCAGTTCGGCCGGCGCGGGGGAGTCCCAGCGCCGGGCCGGCCTGCCGGACACCCTGGGCTCCAGCCAGACCTGCCACACCGCCTCGTGTCCCAGACGGGCGACGGCACGCGCGAGGATCCGCAAGCCCGCGGGATCGCCGGTGTCCGCCGCGTCGAGGACGGTCCGCAGCGCACGACGGCCACGGGGGACGTCTGCCGGGGAGAAGAGCAGCAGGAAAGAGGCGGTCGACAGGCGCACGGGTCTCACCCGGCCGTTCCGTGTTCGCCGAGGGCGATGTCGGTGGGGCCGCCCCGGGGGACGGCAGTGGTGCTTCCCAGTGCGATGTCGCCACCGAAGCGCTCGCTCAAAGCGGCCGCGAGCAGATCGAGCGCTTCCCGTACCGCGAGGTCGCCGATCTTCGGGCGGAGTTCCAGTACGCGCCGCAGGTCCGCCGGAGTGCTGTGCAGCAGCGGCCGTTCCAACAGGGCGCGCGCGTCGGGCAGGTAAGGGCTGTGCACCTCCAGGCGCTGGGGGCCGGAGGCCAGCGCCTCGGTGAAGTACATGTCTCCCCCGGGTGACCTGCCCAGGAGTCTCACGACCGGCGACGAGACCTCGGGGCTGTGCTGGATCCACGGCGCTAGTGGGTCGACCCGATGTGCGTCGGCGTTGTTGTAGATGCGTGTGACGAAAAAATCGTCGAGCCGCTTTCCCTGCCATTCCTCATAGGGCCAGCGGTCCGGAATTGCTCCCGTGTGCCAGTCGGCACGGCGCGAGGCGCCTGTCGACGTGAACTTCCATATTTCGGTGAGCCCTTTGGGTGGGAAGTGCTTGTTGATGTGCAGCACGAGCGAATCCGGTGAGAGAAAGGACAGCGCGGGGCTGAACCCGCTCCCGGGCCCGTTTCTCCTTGTCTCATGGAGCACGGTTCCGTCCTCGTTCACCACAGTGATCCGCTCCGTGCGGTAAACCGCGACAAGCCGGTCTTCGGGAAGTGTCGTGAGAGTGCAGGAGGCGTCACTGACGGAGGCCCCGATCAATGAGTCGACTCTGTTCTTGAACCGGGGAATCTCCAGACGCCTCAAGGTGTGTGCGCCCGGGTCCACGAAGGCAAGTCCCGTGGGACACACGAGCACTGCTCCACCGCTCGACCTCCGCATGTCGGACAGTGCGGAGGGCGAGCCGAGGGCCCTGAGATCGGGGGCGACCCGGACGATCTGGAAGCGGTGGTCCTCGTCCTCCAGCCTGATGAGGATCTCGTCGCCGAGGTGGAGAATCGAGTTTCCGGAGTCCACATCCGTCAGCGGGTCTCCGCGGAAACGATGGGTCGTCTCACCCGTGCCGATCCGCAGTGTCTCCACATGAATCTCGTTGTGCTGCCCCCGCTTCCAGATCCCGTATCTCAGGGCCACTTCGGACAGGTCGGGAGAGAGCGAAGCCCCCAGATAGCTTCCACCGGTGGCGTGCGTGATGAGGCGGGTGGCCGGCAACCGCTCGACGGTGGCTAGGAGTTGCCGGGCGGACCGCTCGGCGAGCATCGACAACAGTGCGGCGTCGTTTTCCGGATACTCCTCCACGGGCAGCAGCTGAGCCGCGGCCACCGCCTTGGGCACGGGCAGGTCGCGGATGAGGCGACGCAGTTCGTCCCACCGCCGGTGCTCGGCCAACTGATGCCCCAGATAGTCCAGTTCGCCCTCCGACATCTCGGCGATCCGGTCGCGCTGATCCCCGCTGACCACCACCCGGATCACATCGGCGTCGCCCTCGGCGGCCATGACCGTACGCAGCCGCTCACGGATCTCGGGAGCCGCCGCGCGATAGGCAAGCGCCAGGAACGACCCGTCGGGATCGAGGGCCTGGCGCTGGGCGCCCTGCCCGATCAGCGTCAGATACGCGGCACGGTCGGCGGGCTCCGCCGGGGCCGCCGCGAGCAGGTCCAGGACATCCGGGCCGGGCAGCTCCCCGGCTACGGCACGTACGGCGTCCTGCGCGGCCGGGTCGCCCGAGGCGCACCGGAGCACCAGCCGCCGCCACGCCCGCCGCGCCCGCAGCCCCCGGGATCCGTTCGCGCGCCGGCCGTCGGCCCGCCGTACGAGCTGCCGCGCGGCCTCATCGGTGAGCCGTCCCACGCCGCCTACACCTCCAGTACCGGCACCTGGTGTTCCGCCGCCCGGTCCGCCTCGGCGAAGGAGGCCGACTGGGCGCGGCCTTCGCGCAGCCAGGCGCGCAGGTCCTCGATGACCTCGCGCTGGGACCTGCTCAGCGGGACGGTGCGGTCGGCGGCGCGGGCGATGTCGTCGGTGGTGATGTCGCGTTCCTCGGCGAACGCCGCGTACATCGCGTCCACGACGACCTGTTCCAGCTCGGCGCCGACGAACCCGTCGCACGCCAGGGCCAGTTGGTACACGTCGAACATCTCCGGCTTACGGCCGCGTTTGCGCAGGTGGACCGTGATGATCTCGCGGCGTTCCTCCTCGGTGGGCAGGTCGAGGAAGAACACCTCGTCGAACCGGCCGCGCCGCAGGGTCTCCGGCGGCAGGGCGCTGACGTCGTTGGCGGTGGCGACCACGAACACCGGCGCTGTCTTCTCCTGCATCCAGGTCAGGACCGTGCCGAAGACCCGCTGCGAGGTGCCGCCGTCATGGCCCCCGGACGACAGCGCCTTCTCCACCTCGTCGATCCACAGCACGCACGGCGACACGGTCTCCGCCAGCCGCAGCGCCCTGCGGACCCGCTCCTCCGACTCACCCACCAGCGAACCGAACAGCGCGCCCACGTCGAGGCGCAGCAGCGGCAGCCGCCACAGCCCGCCGATCATCTTCGCGGTGAGGCTCTTGCCGGTGCCGGGGATGCCGATGAGCGCGATGCCTTTGGGCGCCGGAAGGCGGAACTCGCGGGCGGCGTCGCCGAAGGCGCGCTCGCGCAGCCGCAGCCACTCCTTGAGCACATCCAGGCCGCCGAGGTCGTCAGGGCTCTCCTCGGCGCTGTAGAACTCCAGGGCCTCGTTCTCCCGGATGACGGCCTTCTTCTCGGCCAGCACCGCCTCGATGTCGCGGTCGTCCAGCACCTCGTCGCGCACGATGGCCTTGGCGAAGGCCCGCCGCGCCTGGGCGGCGGTCAGGCCCAGCGCGGCCTGCGCCAGGCGGCTGCGGCCCGCCGGGGTGAGCGTGGACTTCACCCCCTTGGTGCTGTCGATGAGCTGGTCGAGCTCGCGGCGCAGCGCGTCGGCCTCGGGCAGCGGCATCTCCACCACCACGGCGTCGTCGCCGAGTTCCACGGGGATGTCGCGCACCGGCGTGGTCACGATCAGCGAGGAGCCGGTGAAGACGAGCTTGTGGGCGAGGTTGCGCAGGCGCCGGCGTACCGCGGGGTCGCGTTCCCAGAAGGCGTGGAAGTCCTTGAGGACGTAGAGATCGCGGCGGCGCGGCTCCTTCTGCGCCAGCTCCTTGATCTTGGTGAGTGCGTCCGGCGGGGTGGCCGCCTTCGGCAGCTGGCGGCCCGACGCGGACTCCAGTCCGTCGGCGATGTCCCAGGTGACGAGGTCGGAGGACGGATCGCGGTCCCGCCGTACCTGGTCCAGCACGTCCAGCGCCCGCTGTTCCTCGACCGTGACGAGCACGATCAGCGCCACCCGGGCGCGCAGATACAGCCGGATCTCGTCTTGGATGCCCACGGTGCCCACTCAGAACTCCCCTCCCGCGGCGACCGGCGCGACCATGCCGGTGAACGTCACCGTCCCGTCGTCCCCGACGGTGATCTCCAACTCCGGTACGGCGGCCAGGTCGTCCGCCGTGTAGCGCCCGGTGCGCATCCAGTACTCCTTGTTCGACGAGCCGCGCAGCCCCCGGGCCAGCCGCAGGCGCGCGTTGTACCGTCCGGCGATCACCAGATCGGCGTCGGCGACGGCCGCCGAGCGGGCCGGGTCCGCCTCGATCTCGGCGCGGGTGAACCCGGTCAGCACGATCACCGACAGGCCGCTGCGGGCGCGCAGTTCGGCGCAGAACGCGGCCACCGCGGCGGGCTGCTCCAGCGGCTCACCACCGGTGAGGGTGACACCCTCGATGTGCGGTGCGCCGGCGATCGCGTCCTCGGCGACCTCGCCGGCCGTCCGCACGAGGCCGGCGCTTGTCCCGCTGTGCGTCTCGGGGTTGAAGCAGCCCGCACAGCCCAGGGCGCACCCCTGGCTCCAGACGACGTACCGAACTCCCGGTCCGTTGGCGGCACTTCGGGGCACCACGGCATGCAGCCGCCACGGTGTGCCGAGGCCGCTCACCCCTGCCACAGGCGGTCCTGCTCCTCGGCCGCGTCCTGCTGGTAGGCCTCCTCGGTGAGCACCTGGTGCTCCACCGCGCCGCCGAGCAACTGGACCAACTCGTCGGTGTCCTGCAGACACCGCGTGCCGGAGACCCCTTGGACGTGCACCTCCACGGTCCCGTCCGCCGCGATGACGACCTCGACACTCTCCTCCGCCATCAACTCACCCTTCGCCCGGGGGAAAAGACGCCTCCACTGTGCCGGGAGGAGTTCGGGACGGGTCCCGGGCGGTCGAAAAACCTGTGGATCAGCGCCGCCGTGCGCCCTTACCGTGCTGCCGAACCAAGTCGCCCAGGCAAGGACGTGCCGTTGTACACCCTGTGAGACCTCCCGAGAGCTGATCTGTCGCGCGTCGCGCATATGCGCCGCGCTCCTTTTTGCTGCGGACTTCTCACTGAAACCGGTGTACTTCTGTGCTCAAGAGCTGGGTGGTCAGGCCCACCTGCCTGCCGACCGTTCTCCGCCGTTGCCACGCATGCGCGTCCGAGCGCTTCCGGGCAGACGGAAAATTCCGGGTCAACGCACACCACAAGCTCCTCGACGCCTGGCTCCTCGTGCTCTGTACCGCTTGCGGGGACACGGCCAAGCTCACGGTCCTGGAGCGGGTCCATGTGCGCTCCGTACGACCTGGACTGCTGGACCGGATGCATGACAATGACCCTGTCCTGGCAGCCGAGTTGCTCCAGGATCCGGTCGTGCGGCGCCGCAATCGCATCGCCCTCGACTGGGCGGGCGCCTGGCGCCTCGACACCGGGGGACCGGATCACCTGGACGGTGAGGTGAGCGAGGTGATCGATGTGTCGGTCCGCTTCGCGGCGCGGATTCCTGTCCGGCCGGTGCGACTGATCGCTGAAGGGTGC
The DNA here is from genome assembly GCF_036014015.1 of Streptomyces sp. NBC_00457. Classification (NCBI taxonomy): domain Bacteria; kingdom Bacillati; phylum Actinomycetota; class Actinomycetes; order Kitasatosporales; family Streptomycetaceae; genus Streptomyces; species Streptomyces sp. NBC_00457. Next base: position 9,276,569 of record NZ_CP107905.1, read on the forward strand.
GGTCTTTCACGGGCCGAGGTCGGGAGACTGATCACGGAGGGGAAGCTCGTTTCGGCGGTCCGGCTGAGCGGCAGGCTCTCCGACGATTTCACCTTCACGCTCAAGCGCTGAGTGGAGGGCGTCGAGGATGAGGGTGAGGCCGAAGGCGAACTCGTCGGCGTAGTCGTAGCCGGGTTTGAGGACGTGCTCGGTGGCCAGCTCGGTGAGATGGGGGTGGGTGTCGGCCGGCAGGGCGTCCAGCATGGCGCCCGCGGCCTCGTCCAGCCCCGCCTCGCCCTTGAACGGCAGGCTCAGTTCCTGGAGCACGAAGCCGTACAGATAGCTGTCGATCAGTGAGAAGGCGTGCGCGGTCATCGGCACGGAGAAGCCGCCCGCGCGCAACGCCCCGAGGACGGCGTCATGGTGGCGCAGGGTCGCGGCGCCGGGCTGGGTGCGGGAGTCCATCAGGCCGACGGCCCAGGGGTGGCGCTTGAGGGCGGCGCGGGCGGAGTCCGCCCGGTGGCGCATGGCGGTCTTCCAGTCCGTGTCGCGCGGCGGCAGGTCGATCTCGCCGAACACCGCGTCCACCATGCCGTCGAGGATGTCCTCCCGGCCGGCCACATGGTGATAGAGCGACATCGCCTCGACGCCCAGGGATGCGGCGATGGCCCGCATGGTGAGTGCGGTGACCGAGCCCTTCTCGTCCGCCACCGCCATCGCCGTACGGATCACTCGCTCGCGACTGAGCGGGGTGCGCGCCGACGCCCTGCGCCGAGACCCCGTGCCGCTCTCGTCCATGCGGCCTCCTTTCCCTCTCCTTGACCGCCTTACGGTATAAGGCTAGCGTGCCTTACAACATAAGGTCAGCATGCCGGTGAAGGGGCTGCGCCATGGGGGATCGCATGAAGAAGGTCTGCATCGTCGGAGCTTCCGGGAAGCTCGGGCAGTACATGGTCCGGCACGCACTGGAGCGCGGCTACGAAGTCGTCGGCGTGTGCCGGGAGCGCAGTGTGCCGAAACTGGCCGGGTTCGAGGGCCGGATGACCGTCGTGCCCGGGGACACGAACGACCCCGAGGTGATCCGGCGGGCGGTCGCCGGATGCGACGGGGTGTTGACGGTGCTGGTGCCCTGGGGCGTACGGCAGTACTCGTCGGGGACGGCGCAGGCGGTGCTCGACCACGCCCGGCCCGGCGCGCGCCTGGTCTTCTCCTGCGGCTGGCACATCACCCGCGACGGCAAGGACCAGTACTCGCGGCTGTTCGTCCTGGGCCTCCGGGTCGTCGCCGCGCTGGCCAAGCTGGTCCGCGCCGTCGAGCTCGACGACCAAGTGGAGGCGTGCCGACGGGTGTTCGCCAGCGACACCCGGTGGACCGTGGTGCGGGGCAGCAGCCTGGAGGAGGGCGAGAGCCAGGGCCTGCCCGTGTGGAGCCGGCATGTGGGCGACCCGGTCCTGGCCAGCGACCTGACCCGCCGGATCGACTTCGCGCTGTTCATGGTGGAAGCGCTCACCGACGACACGCTCGTCCAGGAAGCCCCGGCCATCGTCGGCTGCCGCACCCCCAGCGCCCTCGCGCACGCCGGGGGCGGCCAACGCCACGCCTAGCCAGGCGAGTTGGTCAGCGTGCGGCGAGCAGTTCGAGGGTGTCGATGACCCGGTTCGAGAAGCCCCACTCGTTGTCGTACCAGGCGACCACCTTGATGTGGCGGCCGTCGACGCGGGTGAGGGCCGAGTCGAAGATGGCCGAGGCGGGGTTGCCCGTGATGTCGGACGAGACGAGCGGGTCGTCGGAGTACTCGAGGACGCCCGCGAGCGGCCCCTCCGCCGCCGCGCGGTACGCCGCCAGCACGTCGTCGCGTGTCACGTCCCGCGCCACGGTCGTGTTGAGTTCGACGAGCGAGCCCACGGGGACCGGCACGCGGATCGAGTCTCCCGACAGCTTTCCGTCCAGGTTCGGCAGCACCAGGCCGATCGCCTTGGCGGCGCCCGTCGTGGTCGGCACGATGTTGACGGCGGCGGCGCGGGCGCGGCGGGCGTCGCGGTGCGGACCGTCCTGGAGGTTCTGCTCCTGCGTGTAGGCGTGCACCGTGGTCATGAAACCGTGCTCGATACCGGCGAGTCGGTCGAGGACCGCGGCCAGCGGCGCGAGCGCGTTGGTCGTGCACGAGGCGTTCGAGACGATCGTGTGCAGGGCCGGGTCGTAGGCGTCGGTGTTGACCCCGTACGCCAGCGTGACGTCGGCGCCGTCCGACGGCGCGCTGACCAGGACCTTCTTCGCGCCTGCGGCGAGGTGGGCGCCCGCGGCCTTCGCCGAGGTGAAGCGGCCTGTGGCCTCCAGCACGAGGTCGATGCCGAGTTCGGCCCAGGGCAGCTGCGCCGGGTCCCGCTCGGCGAGCACCGTGATGCGGCGGCCGTCGACGACGAGGGCGTCTCCGTCCACGGTCACCGGGCGGCCGAGCCGTCCGGCCGTCGAGTCGTAGGCGAGCAGCCGGGCCAGGGCGGCCGGTTCAGTGAGGTCGTTGACGCCGACGATGTCGAGGTCGTTGTCGCGTTCCAGCAGGGCCCGCAGCACATTGCGTCCGATGCGGCCGAATCCGTTGATGGCGATGCGCGTCATGAATCGTGTCCCTTCCGTTCGTCACCAGCGTCGCGTGCGGGACCCGTCCGTGGCCGTGGCGTGACTGCCAAGGTTCGCAAGGATCGCGCCAAGCCCCTGAGTGTCGTACGACGGGCTACTCGCCCTGCGTGAACGTGCGCCGGTACTCGCTGGGAGTGGTCCCGAGAATGCGCTGGAAGTGCATCCGCAGATTCGCCCCCGTGCCCAGTCCCACATCACCCGCGATCTGCTCGACGCTCCGCTCCGAACGCTCCAGCAGCTCACGGGCCAGGTCGATCCGGGCGCGCATGACCCACTGCATCGGCGTGTACCCGGTGTCCTCCACGAAGCGCCGCGAGAACGTGCGCGGCGAGACCGCCGCATGCTGCGCGAGGGCTTCGAGGCTGAGGGGTTCGTCGAGCCGGTGCAGCGCCCACTCACGGGTGGCGGCGAACCGCTCGCCGAGCGGCTCGGGGACGCTGCGCGGCACATACTGCGCCTGGCCGCCGCTGCGATAGGGGGCCGCGACCAGGCGCCGGGCCGCGTGGTTCGACGCGGCCACCCCGAGGTCGCCGCGCAGGATGTGCAGGCACAGATCGATGCCCGAGGCCGCGCCGGCCGACGTCAGCACGCTGCCCTCGTCGACGAACAGGACGTTCTCGTCGACCTGGACGAGCGGATGCCTCTCCTTGAGCGCCCGCGTGTAGTGCCAGTGCGTCGTGGCCCGCTTGCCGTCGAGCAGGCCCGTCGCGGCGAGCGCGAAGGCGCCCGTCGAGATGGCTGCCAGCCGGGTGCCTCCGTCATGGGCGGCGAGCAGCGCGTCGACGACGGCCCGCGGCGGGTCGTCACGGTCCGGGAACCGGTAGCCGGGGACGAAGGCGATGTCGGCCCACGCCAGCGTGTCGAGGCCATGGGCGACGTGGTACGACAGTCCGTCGCCGCCCGTCACGAGACCGGGCGCCGCGCCGCACACCCGCACCTCGTACGGCATGCTCGCCCGGGTCGTGAACACCTGCGCGGGAATGCCGACATCGAGCGGCTTCGCACCCTCGAGCACGAGAACGGCGACACGATGCAGACGGGAGGACGGCACGGTCACAGAGTACGAAGTCGCACGCTTCACAGAACGCCCACACACCCTTGCCGAACCTTTAGGTTTCAAGCGTTACGCTCGGACCCGCTCCCCCCACCAGGCACAGGAGACTCGTTGTGCATGACGGCGACGTAGTGGTGATCGGCGGCGGTTATGCCGGCGTCCGGCTGGCGAAACGGCTGGACACGACGGCACGGGTCACGCTGGTGGACCGCAAGGAGATCTTCTTCCACCGCATCGCCTCCCTGCGCGCCGGCGTGCGCCCGGAGTGGTCGGTGACGCCCTTCATTCCGTACGACCGACTGCTGCGCCACGGACGTGTCGTCGTCGGCAAGGCGGTCCGCGTCGAGACCGGTGAGCGGCACGTGGTGCTGGCCACGGGCGAACGGCTGCCGTACGACGTGCTGGTGATCGCGACCGGCGCCGACTACCCGGAACCGGCCCGCTTCCTCGGCACCACGGCCGAGGAGGCGGTCAAGTCGTTCGCCGAGCACCAGCGGAACATCGCCGCCGCCCGGCACATCCTCGTCGTCGGCGGCGGGCCGTCCGGCGTCGAGCTCGGCGCCGAGATCCGGCTGGCCCGGCCGGACGCCCGGGTCACGCTCGCCCATGCCGGGCCCGCGCTGCTCGACGCCACCGGCAGCGCGCGGGCCGGGCGCAAGGCCCGAGCCTGGCTGGAGTCCCATGACGTCGAGGTGCGGCTCGACTCCTTCATGGCGCCCGGCAACGACTTCGGCACCTACCGCGACGCCCACGGCCACATCGTCGAGGCCGACCTCTCCTTCTGGGCGACGGGCACCACCCCCAACACGCTCTGGCTGCGCCTGGCCGGGCACGGCGACTGGCTGAACCCGGCCGGGCACGTCAAGGTCGACCGCATGCTCCGCGTCGAGGGGAAGCCGGACGTGTTCGCGGTCGGCGACGTCAACGACGCCACCGAGCTCAAGATCACCCCCGCCGCGCTCGCCCAGGCGGACCTCGCCGCCCACAACATCCGCACCTACCTCAACAGTTCGGGCCGGCACCGCAAGGAGCCCCGTCTGTACCGGCCGGCCCACCGCACCCCGATCATCGTGCCGTTCGGCCCGGCCGACGGACTGACCGTGCTGCCCGTGCCGGGCGGCGACACCGCGGTCCTCGGCAGCCGTACGTCCGTCCTGGCCAAGGCGAAGACGCTGATGACGCCGTACATGAGGCGCCAGCTCGGGTACACCGCGACCTGAGAGACCGCCTCACGCCACCTCGACGCTGTCCAGTTCCGCATAGAGGAGTCCCTTGCCGAGGCGTACGGTGTTCCACCCCTCCTTCAACTCGACGTTCATGCTCGCGGTCTGCCAGTTGTCCCAACCGGTGTGGGGATAGCGGACCTCACCGGCCGCGCTCCCGTTGACGGTGAGCGTGTGGGTGGACTGGGCCGGGGAACCGCCGCCGTCCAGCGAGCCGTTGCCGTAGCGGACCGTGAGGGTGTGGGATCCCGTCGTCGGGGTGAAGACGGAGAACTCCACATAGCTGTCGGCGTGGTCGATGTGCCCGACCGCTCTGCCGTCCAGCGCACCGGCCGCGTCCCGGACCACGGCGTTGTGCACCGCCGCGGTCTCCGCCTGATAGATCACCTTGCTGCCGTCGACCACGGGATAGCCGTTCGCCCAGCCCAGGTCGGCGACGTACAGCGCACGGTGGGAGCGGTCGGCGCTCCAGCCGTGGAAGACCATACGGTCGCGGCCGTCGGGGCCCGTCACGACGTCCTGTCCGCCGGGGCCGCGCACGGCGCCGGAGAACGAGTCGGTCGTCATCAGGGGCGCCGCGGCCTTGGTGTAGGGGCCGGTGAGGCTGTCGGCCACGGCATAGCTCGTCTTGTAGCGGTCGTCGCCGTAGAAGTCCGCCGAGTAGAACAGCACATAGTGCCCGGCGCGCTTGACGAGAGTCGGGGCTTCGATGACGGACCCCTCCCACGGGCGGTCCTGGCGGATCAGGCCGACGGGTGAGCCGATGGTGCGTGTGCCGTCCCAGCTCACTTCCTGGAGGTACAGCCAGGTGTCCCGCCCGCAGCAGTTGCCGTCGTTCTTCCACAGCAGATAGCGGCGGCCGTTCTCGGTGTACGACGCCGCGTCGATCGCGCCGCCCAGGTCGGCCGGACACACCAGCGGCGCGTTGCCCACGGGCTGGAACGCGCCGTCCGGTGACGCGGCCCGGGCGACGCCGATGCACTGCTTGTCGCTCGCCCGGTCCCGGGCGGTGTAGTGCATGGTGAAGTCGGTGCCGTTGTCGAAGACTTCGGGCGCCCAGACCAGCGACCTGTCCGGCTTGGCCCAGGTGCCGACGGCGGGCAGCGCGTCGGCGCCGGCCACGGTCCAGTTCACCAGGTCGGTGGAGGTGGCGTGCCGGATGTTCTTCCCGTCCCCGTTGGTGGCGAAGGCGTGATACGTGCCGCCCACCCGTACCACGTCCGGATCGGGGAAGTCCCGGTCGAGGGCAGGACCGCCGACGGCGGCCGAGGACGGGGCTGTGCCCAGGTACAGGAAGGCCAGGGTGAGCGTCGCGACGACCGAGAGCAGCCGGCGCGACAGGATACGGAACCGGGTGCGCGGCATGGCGTTCCTTTCGTAGGGGTATCCCGGACGGGCCGCTCAGTCCGTGTACACCTCGGCCCGGTCCACGCTCACGAACGACGCCCGGGACTGGGCGTTGTGCTCACCGGTCACCCGGACCCGCAGCGTGTGGCGGCCATGGGGGAGCCGGGGACTGAGGTACTGAAGCGTCTCGCCGGTGCGGATCCCGCCATGGAAGTCGACGCGCTGCTCCGGTCCGCCGTCGACGCTGATCGCCGCGATGCCGTTGCCGGTGTCACGGACGGACAGCAGGGCGATCCGGGTGCCGGTGAAGGAGAACGTGGCGGTGTTGCCGGCCCGGTCGCTCCAGTGGTCGTCGCTCCAGAAACACTGGGCGGCGCAGCCGGTTCCGGAGTTCCACGTGCCGGTGTAGGCCACGGCTCCGTCACCGCTCGAGCGACCGTCGTCGTTGATCCAGTGGTTGCCGGACCCCGGGTCCCCGGCGGGCAGGTCCTGGGTCGCGCCCAGGGCGAGCGGCCGGCCGAGATTCGGGCCGCCGTCGGCGTTCCAGGAGATCTTCTGGGCGCGGGTGGTGCGGTCGGTGTAGGTCAGCGCCGAGGTCGTCTTGGCGTGGTAGACGATCCAGTCCTCGGTGCCGTCGGGGGAGCGGAAGAAGGCATGATGGCCGGGCCCGTACACCCCGCGGTCGTCGGCGCGGGAGAAGACCGGTCCGGAATGCTGGGTCCAGTTGGCGGGCACGAGCGGATCGGCCCCGTCGGGCAGCGACATCATCCAGACCTGGTAGTCCGGCTTGCCCGTGTCGCAGGTCGAATACGTCATCCAGGTACGGCCGTTGCGATACAGGAACTCCGGGCCCTCCCGGACCTCGGGGCAGCCACCGGCGGCGTCGATGGCGACAGCGTCGCCGGAGACGGTGTACGGGTTCGACATCGGGGCGATGTTGATGCCGTTGTGCTGGTACTGGTTGATCCCGGAGTAGGCGAGATAGAGGCGTCCGTCGTGCTGGAGGATGCCGGGGTCGATCGCGAAGTCCGAGGCGTGGTTCGGCGGCGTCAGACGGGACTTGAAGTGGTACGGGCCCGCCGGGTCGGCACCGTCGGACTCCAGTACGTACAGCCGGTGGTGGTCGTCGATGCCGTCGTCGGCCGTGTAGTAGAGGTACCAGCGGTCGCCGAAGCGGTAGAACTCGGGTGCCCAGATATTGCGGTTGCGTGAGGGGTCCGTGTCCGTCCACACCGTCACGGGTTCACTCGCGAGCAGCGTGCTCAGCGAGGGCGAGCGCCACATGCGGATGCTGTCGCCCTGCGTGGCGGTCAGGTAGTACGCCCCCGCCGCGTATGTGACGAACGGATCCGGGCCGGTGTTGAGCGGATTGCGGAACGTGGTTCCCGCGACGGCGGGCTCCGGAGCGGCGGCGGTGGCGGGCGGGGCGGAGACGAAGCCGAGCAGGAGCGCCAGGACTGCGGCGGCGAGTGCTGCGCGGCGGGCTGTGCGGGGTCCTGCGCGCATGGAACGGCTCCTTACAACGTTGTAAGTCCCGTGCCGGACGGTAGAGGCGGGAAGGCGGGGTGTCAACGGGCCGGAAGGCGGCGGGAGTTGCCGTCGCCCCGGTGCTCGTAGGCCGCCGGTCGGGACTGGGCGTCCCGGAGCAGCGTGGTGTCGACCTTCTCGGAGCGGTCGAAGCGGTAGACGCCGTTGTGCTCCTGGAAGACGTCCGTGAGCTGGGTGTAGCAGTAGCCGAACATGTCCGGGTCGTCGAGCAGGACGCCTGTCAGGCCGGTGAAGCGCTCGACGAACTCGCGGGCGGTGCGCGGCCGTTCGCCGTAGCCCCAGGACGTCTCGTGCTCGTTCCCGGCCGCCTCGGCCGCGGCCTCGGGGTCCCACCAGATGCCGCCGAACTCGCTGCAGAAGTACGGCTGCCCGCGATACGGCACCGACCACGGCCTGCCGTCCGGCGCCGCGTTGACGTACGGCCGGCCCTCCGACAGGCCCGCCATCATCTTGGCGAACGTGGCCGGGTCCTGCTCGTAGCAGTGGGAGTCGTAGACGTCGGTCTCCGGCACCCGGTGCGCGTAGCCGGACGCGTCGATGACGGGGCGGGTGGGGTCGGCCTGCTTGGTGGCCAGGAACATCGCGCGGGTCACGTCGTCGAGTCGGGTGATGCGGTCGTGCAGCGGCTGGTAGGTCTCGTTCAGGGGGCACCAGCCGACGATCGAGGGGTGCGAGTAGTCCCGCTCCAGGGCCTCCAGCCACTGGCTGACATAGCTCGCGTCGGGTCGCTGGTTGTCGTCGCGTACGCCGGTCTCGCAGCCCCAGTCGCCGAACTCGCCCCAGACCAGGTAGCCCAGCCGGTCGGCGTGGAAGAGATAGCGCTCCTCGAAGACCTTCTGATGCAGACGGGCACCGTTGAACCCGGCCGCGAGGCCCAGTTCGATGTCGCGGACCAGGTCGCCGTCGCTCGGCGCGGTCATCAGCCCGTCGGGGTAGTACCCCTGGTCGAGGACCAGGCGCTGGAAGACGGGTTCGCCGTTGAGCAGCAGTCGTTTTCCGTGGACGGCGACCGAGCGCAGGCCGGCGTAGGAGCCTGCCGCGTCCACGATCTGCCCGTCGGCGTCGAGGAGTTCGAGGCGCAGGTCGTACAGATGCGGATCCCGCGGCGACCACACGCGCCGCCGGTCGGCGGGTACGGGGAGGACCAGGCGGGGTGCGAGGCCGAGGTCGGCGCGGGTCTCGGCCGTGGTGACGACGCCCCGGTGGTCCCCGAGCGTGACGCGCACCCGGTGGCCGGGGGCGTTGGCGGTCAGCGGCAGCTCCAGGAAGAAGGAACCGGAGGCCAGATCGGGGGTGATGCGGGGCCGTTCGAAGGCGGCGTCGCGGGGGACCGGCTCCAGCCACACGGTCTGCCAGATGCCCGTCGTGCGGGTGTAGTGGCAGTGCGAGTTGGCGTACCAGGTGGACTGCTTGCCCCGGGCCTGGACACCGTGCCGGCTGTCCCGGGCCCGCACCACTATCGTCAACTCCTCGCCCGGCACGGCGACTTCGCCGAGGTCGGCGGTGAACGGGGTGAAACCGCCGCGGTGCCGGGCGACTTCGGTGCCGTCGACCCAGACGGTGGCGTCGTGGTCCACCGCTCCGAAGTGCAGCAGCACCCGTGAGTCCGCCCAGGAGGACGGGACGGTCACCGTGCGCCGGTACCAGACCGCCTCCATGAAGTCGGTCTCCCCGATCCCGGACAGCTCCGACTCGGGGCAGAACGGGACGAGGATGCGGTCGGCGAGTTCGCGGGCCGGCAGGCCGCGTTCGAGACCGGTGTCCGACCGGTCGATCTCGAACTGCCACACGCCGTTCAGATTGAGCCAGGCCTCGCGCACGAACTGCGGCCTCGGGTAGTCGGGGCGGGGCAGGCCCGAGAACTGGGGGACGCGCATGGTGCTCCTTGCCTCGAGTGTCGAGGCACATGGCACCATGCCCTTTACATCGATGTAAATGCGTGAGCGGACCTTGGTCCGGCCCGAAATCGATTCGTGATGGTCGGTACGATCGCGGCCTGCGGAAGGATGAACAGCGTGGCGGCCAGACCGAGGATCAAGGACGTGGCGGAGTACGCGGGCGTCTCACCCAAGACCGTCTCCAACGTGATCAACAACTTCGAGCATGTCTCGGAGCGGACCCGTGCCGCCGTCCAGGAGGCGATCGAGGCGCTCGGCTACCGGGTGAACATCGCCGGACGCCAGCTGCGCCAGGGCCGCACCGGCATGATCACCCTGGCCGTCCCCGAACTCGACGTCGCGTACTTCTCCGAGCTGGCGAAGTACGTCATGGCCGAGGCCGACCGCAGGGGCCGTACGGTGCTGCTGCATCAGACCGGGGCCGTGCGCGAGAGCGAACTGGCGGCGCTGCACGGATTCGACGCCCAGTTCTCCGACGGTGTCATCCTCAGCCCGCTCTCCCTCCTGCCCCGCGACCTCGCCACCCGCGACCGGCGCCTGCCCGTCGTCCTGCTCGGCGAACGGCCCGCCGAGGGCGGCACCGACCACGTGGGCATCGACAACGTACGGGCCGCCCGCGAGGCCACCGCGTATCTGCTGTCGCGCGGTCGCCGCCGCATCGCCGTCGTCGGCGGCGCCGTGCGGGGCCGCCAGGGCACGGACCGGCTGCGCACGGACGGGTACCGAGAGGCTCTTGAGGCGGCCGGGTCGCCCTTCGACGCCGACCTGGTGCTGCCGGTGGAGGCGTACCACTGGCAGGACGGCGCGCGCGCCGCGACCGCGCTCATGCGGCGGCCGTCACCCCCGGACGCGCTGCTGTGTCTGAACGACCACATGGCCCTGGGCGCGCTGCGTGCCCTGCACGAGCTCGGCCGTACCGTGCCCGGAGACCTCGACGTGGTCGGCTTCGACGACATCGAGGCATCCCGGTTCAGCGTGCCCAGTCTGACGACCGTCGCCCCGGACAAGCAGGAGATCGCGCGCGCCGCGGTGGCCCTGCTGCTGGAGCGCATCGACGAGCCGGATCCGGGTCCGCTGCGGGACCATGTCGCGGGCCACCGGATCATCGTGCGCGAGAGCACCGGCGGCTGAGCCGCGGCTCCGGCCGTTCCCTCGTCACCCCGTGACCCCGGCGTGGGCCAGGCACCGGGCCAGGTCCGAGCGTGAACGGACGCCCAGTTTGCGGTAGACGCGGGTGAGATGGGACTCGATCGTCTTGCGGGACAGGAACAGGGACGCGGCGGCCTCCACGTTGCTGAGTCCCTCGCCGATGGCGCGCGCGACCTGGAGTTCCTGTGGGGTGAGCAGGGCGACCGGCGGTGGTTCGTCGCCGTGGACGGCGGTGCGGTGTCCTGTCGCGGCGACCTCCGCCTCGGCCCGGACCGCCCACGGAACGGCGTCGAGCGCGGTGAAGGCGCGCCTGGCGAGCAGCAGCGGTTCCCGTGCGGCCGAGGGCCGCCGGAACCGCCGTAGGACCTCTCCCGCCACGAGCCGTGTGCGAGCCAGCTCGAAGCCCAACTCCCGGCCGGCGTGGACGCGTTCCGCGACGGCCAGCCAGTCGGCGGCCTCCTCGGCGGACCGTGCGAGCATCACCCGGCAGCGGGCGTGCGCGGCGGCCGGCCAGGCCAGACCGGTCGCGGACTCACGCTCCCGCAGCCAGTCGGCGACGGCGACGGCCTTCTCACGCTCCCCTGTGTGCAGACAGGCCTCGGCGAGATCGGCGACCCACGGCATGAGGCAGGGGTTGACCAGCCCCATCTCCTCCGCCATCGCGAACGCCGCCGCCAAGTGCGTACGCGCCGCCTCCGGATCGCCGGCGGCGAGTGCGGACGTACCGAGCGCCCCGCCGGCGAACAGGGACAGGCCGCGCAGCCGACCGCCGCACCAGCGCTCGTACTGCGCCACGCGCTTGCGGCAGTCGTCGAAGTCGCCGCGCAGGGCGTCCAGCCGGGCGAGCTGGACCAGCGCGTACCCCGTCATCGCCAGATGCCCGAACTCCTCCGCCCAGTGCAGCGCTTCGGTGGCGTCCGCGCGCGCCATCGGCCACCGCGACCACATCTCCACCTCGCACCGCGCGAGCAGCGTGTACGGCAGCAGGGCGGGGGAGTGGTCGCGGCGCATCTCCTCGATCACCGTGTCGAGTACCTGGCGGGCGAGGGCGCCGTCGCCGGTCCAGGACAGGCCCTGCGCGATCTCCATGCTCGCCTGGCGTTCCTCGGGGCCGGTCCTGCCGCGCGTCTCCTCCAGCAGCGCGAGCAGCGCCGTACGCCCTTCGCGTACGTCCCCGCCCAGCGCCTGTGCGCGGGCGCGCATCACGGCGGCGTGGCGGCGCTGCGTGTCGTCTGCGCCGTCCGTCAGTTCAGCGCAGCGGGCGGCGATGTCGCATGCGTCGCGCATCCGCCCGTCCATCGTGGCGGGCACCACCGCGGCCCCGTACAGCCGGCAGGCGCGTGAGCGGTCGACCGGCTCGACCGTGCGGGCGGCGCCGACCAGGAGCTGATGCGCGCGGCCGGGATCTCCGAGCCAGGTGCAGGCCTGGCCCCGCAGCAGCTCGATGTCCGCGGTCATCAGGGGGTCCCGGCTGTGCGCGAGAGCCTGTTCGCACCACTGGGCTGCATCGCGGGTCGTACCGCCGTGGAAGGCGTCACGCGCGGCTTCGAACAGACGGCGGGCCGCGTCCGCGGGGTCCGGCGACAGTTCGGCGGCCCGGTGCCAGGCCGGTGCGGCGGCGGCCGGCGCGCCACGCCGGCGGGCCTGCCGGGCGTCGGCCACCAGACGGGCGGCGACCGACTCGTCCGGCCCGGGAGCGGCGGCTGCCAGGTACCAGGTCTGCAGTTCGCCCGAGCTCACCGCGGCCAGCCTCCGGTACACCTCCAGCCGCCGGACCGTGGCGCACTGCCCCAGCACCACCGGCCGCAGCACGGGATGCCGCAGCTCGCACGCGCCGTCCCGCATCCGCACGAGCCCGGCTGCCTCGGCGGCGTCCAGATCGGCGGTGGTGAGTCCGTCGGACGCCAACGCCCGTTGCAGCAGGGGCCATTGCGGGGTCCGTCCGGCGGCGACGTACACCAGCGCCTCCCGGCTGCGCGTCGGCAGCATCCGCAGTTGCCCGCGCCACGCACGCTCCACCAGCGGCCCGGGCGCCTCCCACGAGTCGTCCCACGGCTCCGCACCGCCCGCGCGGCTCCGGGCCAGCGCCGCGGCGTACTCGACCAGGACCAAGGGATTGCCGTGCGCCAGCCGTACGATCCGGTCCGCCGCCGGATCCGAACGGTCGAGCGCGTGGCGCCGCAGCAGGGTCCAGCACTCGTCGCCCGTCAGCGGACCCAGCACGGCGTGCGGCAGGCTCTCCCGGATCCCGTCCTCCTCCGGCCCGCTGCGCGCGGCCATGATCAGGGCCACTCGCTCCGTGGCCAGCCGCCGGGCCACGAACTGCAGGACCTGCCGGGACGACGGATCGGCCCAGTGCAGGTCGTCGACGAGGACCAGCAGCGGCCATGCCTCCCCGGCGGCGGCCAGCACGCCGAGCGCGCCCGCACACACCGCGTACGGGTTCGGTTCGGCGACGTCCGTGAGCGCCAGACACCCCTCCACGGCCCGCCGTTGAGCCGGCGGAAGCTCGCCGAAGTGGTGGCGGAGCGGCAGCAGTACGTCGGCGAGCACCGCGTACGGCAGCACCGCCTCCGACTCCACTCCGCGGGCCCACAGCACCCGGGCGTCCCGGCGGCGGGCGGCGGCGTGGCGCAGCACCATGCTCTTGCCGATCCCCGGTTCTCCGCTCAGCAGCAGCGCACCGCCCCGCTGCGGCAGGGCGTCCATCAGACCGGCCACCAGGTCGCGTTCGGCGGTCCGGCCGACGAGGGCGACGGGGCCCGGCAGGTCGAGGGCGACGCGGCCGGGCCGGTCGTGGGCAGCGGGAGGCACGACGCAGTACGGTCCGTGCGACCCGCCGGCCGCACACGCGTCCACGTCCCGGTTGACCGGCACTCCGGTGATCGCTGTCTCGTTCATGACGCCCCCGTATCCCGCCGCTCCCCTGCGGCGGTCCGTCATGTCACCAGAGTGCCCCCGCGAGGGTGATCGGCGTGGGCGGTCCCGACGGCCCTACGGCGGCCTCCGTACGGTGCGGCCGGGCGGAGAGCCCCTGGCGCGTAGGACGTGCCATGTGCGTCGGGCCCGGTGGCGCGGCGGTTGGCGTAGAGGTTCCGGACATCCGTGCTGCCGGAGCGCGCCATGGGGCAACTTCCGAGCGGAAGTAGGGAGTTCCCCGAAGCCGTGGTGCGAGGGTCCGTCAATACTCGCCTGTCCTGAGACCGGAAGGGGCACGGGATGGCTGAGCAGGGACAGTTCCGGCGGGTGATCACCAATCTCACGCACGGCGGGCACGCGATTCTCGACAGTGCGGAGGAGGCGGAGAAGACCGCCCAGACCCAGGAGGGCCTGAGCACGCGCAGCACGGTGGTGCAGGAGTCCACCGACATCGCGGCACATGTGGGCACCACTTCCTTCGACTTCTTGTTCCCGGACCTCGCCAAGAAGTTCCCGGCCGAGCACCTGCCGCAGGGCAAGCAGGTCGCCACCGTCGTCCGTGCGCTCCTCGATCTGGGCACGGCCATGGTGGAGACCCCGGACGAGGTGCGCGACCCGGAGCTCAACTCGCCGATTCCGGCGATCTACACGTACTGGGGTCAGTTCCTCGACCACGATCTGACGGCCGCGACCGACCGCGACCTGGTCATCAACATCACCGACGAGAAGCTGCCGCCCATAGCGCCGGACAAGGTGATCGAGAAGCTGCAGAACCTGCGCATCCCGACGCTGAACCTCGACTCGGTCTACGGCGACGGGCCGTTCGCGCCCCCGGCCGTGGGCAAGGTCGCCGTGCCCTACGACGGGATCAAGTTCCGGCTGGGCCTGCTCGCGCCGGTTCCCGCCGCTGTGGGCGCGGCCATTCCTCCGGTCGCCGACACCCAGCGTGATCTGCCGCGTGATGACCAGCGCGCCCCGCTCGTCGGCGACACACGCAACGACGAGAACCTCGTGGTGGCCCAACTGCATGTGGCGTTCCTGCGGTTCCACAACGCGGCGGTCGACTGGGTGCGGGACAACGAGCCCGAGTTCGAGTCGGACGCCGAGGTCTTCCGACGGGCCAGGGACCTCACGCGGTGGACCTACCAGTGGTTGTGCGTGCACGATTATCTGCGCACTGTGGCACGCCCCGATGTCGTCGACCGGGTGGACACCGCGGAGGGCAACCTGCTCGAACTGGACCGTCGTGGCACCTATATGCCGGTCGAGTTCGCCGTCGCGGCCTTCCGCTTCGGCCACAGCATGGTGCGCGGCGCCTACGACTGGAACCGCAACTTCGGCCGCCCCGGCGACAGGTCTCCCGTGGCGACCCTGAACGAACTCTTCCAGTTCACCGGCAAGGGCGGTTTCGCCGGCCAGCTGACGACGCTCCCGTCGAACTGGCCCGTGGAGTGGGACCGGATGGTCGACAAGAACAGCCAGTTCGCCAACCGCTTCGCGCGGCTCATCGACACCAGGCTCGCGCCACCGCTCGCCGATCTGCGCGGCGAGGGCAACGATCCCGGCCTGGCCGACCGGCTCAAGAAGCTGCTCAAGCACCTCGCCCAACGCAACCTCCTGCGCGGCTACCGCCTCGCCGCCCCCACCGGCCAGGCAGTGGCCGCAGCGCTCGGCGTCACCCCCCTCAGCCGCACGGAACTCGAGCAGGACAGCAGCGACGCGGTCAAGAAGGCCCTGGAGGCGGGCGGCCTGTTCGACCGGACCCCGCTGTGGTTCTACGTGCTGAAGGAGGCCGAGGTGAAGGAGCTCGGCCGGCGGCTCGGCGAGGTCGGCAGCCGCATCGTCGCCGAGACCGTCATCGGCCAGATCCGCAACGACCCCGGTTCGTACGTCAACCGCACCAGCTGGAGCCCCGCGCAGGGCGTATTGCTCCCGAACGGCCGCCCCGTCCGCACGATCGCCGACTTCCTCCGCTTCGCCGGCGTCCTCTGACCCACGGCGCCCACCCCTCCCCCCCCCACGGCGCCCGCCTGTGCCCCCACGCCCCCGCCGACCCGTGTCGTCGGGGGCCGCACAGGTCCGGCGCTGGGGATTCCCCGAAGCGCCGGTCACGGCACCCGGTTCCACCCGTCACCCTCCGAGGAGCATCCGCGCATGGACCTACCAGAACAGCAGCAGAGCATGGCGCAGCGGTACCGGGACACGGCCAAGCAGCGCGAGGACATCCGGCGTCGGCAGGCGGAGACCGGCGTGCCCTTCGTCGTCGACAGCGAGGAGCAGCTGCGCGCCCGTGCGGAGCGGCTGTTGAGCAAGGGCGAGGTGGACCCGGAGTTGCTGGCGCCGGTGCCGACCGACGGGGGCCCGGTGCTGCCGGCCGGCGTACCCGAACGGATCCTCGGTGCCGCGAGCGAGCTGCAGAGCGTCAACTTCCTTGCCCGCGGGGCGCGTGCGGCACGCGCGGTCGCCCGCATCTCCATCATCGACAACGGACGGCGGGCCGGTTTCGGCACCGGGTTCCTCGTGGGCGAGCGGCTGCTGCTCACCAACAACCATGTGCTGCCCGACGTGAGGACGGCGACCGGGTCCTTCGCGGAGTTCGACCTCGAATCCGACGTCGACGGCGTGCCCAAGCCGGTCGCCGTCTACGACCTGGCCCCTGACGCCCTGTTCGTCACCGACGCCCGGCTCGACTACACCCTCGTCGCGGTCGCGGCCGGTGCCGACGGGACGCTGCCCGGCGCGGTGCACGGCCGGCTGAAGCTGATCGCCCAGCAGGGAAAGATCGTCATCGGTGAGCCGGTGAACGTCGTCGGCCATCCGGACGCGCGGCCGAAAGAGATCGCCGTCCGCGACAACGCCCTGCTCAACCAGTTGCCGCAGTTCCTGCACTACCGCACGGACACCGAGCCCGGGAACTCAGGCTCGCCCGTCTTCAACGACCAGTGGGAGGTCGTCGCGTTGCACCACGCCGGCGTGCCCGACCCGGACGGCGAAGGCTGGGTCGCCAACGAGGGCGCACGCGTCAGCGCCATCCTGCGCCATCTCGCCCTGGTCCAGCTGCCACCCCAACAGAAGCTGATGCTCGCCGGGTTGGGCCCGCAGTCGGTGCCGAGTGAGGCGGCGCTGAGCGAGGCGGCACCGACCGCAGGTGTCCTCGCGGCTCCGGCACCCCTGCCTGCCCAAGCCGAGGCCGGCGCGGCTGCTCTGCAGCGGCGCGGCGTCACCGGGCGGCCCGGCGCCGGCCGGCGCGTCGTGTTCCTGCACGGCCGTGGACAGGAAGGCCGCGATCCCGCCGCGCTGCGCACCGCATGGTGCGGAAGCCTGGCCGTCGGGCTGGCCGCGGCGGGCCTCGCTCCGATCGAGGCCACCGATGTCTGGTTCCCCTACTACGGCCACGCGTTGACGAGTGTCGACCGCGAATCGGTCGCCCTCGGCACGGCGACGAACACGGCCGAGGCGTACGCGCCCGCCGAACCCGGCGCTCGCGCGGTGTACGCCGCACTGCTCGCCGACGCCGCCAAGGCCGCCGGGATGCCCACGTCGGAGCGGGAGCCCGTGGCCGCCGAGGAGTCGAGGCTGTTCGGCGGAGTGGCCGCCGCACTGCAGAAGCCGCTGTCCTGGATCGCGGCGCGCAGCGGGCTCGACGACGTGGTGATCGCGACGGTGTTCCGCGACGTCGCGGCCTACCTCGACGACAAGCCGGTACGCGACGCGGTGCTCGACGCCGTCGTGGCCGACATGCCCGACGACGGAGAGATCGTGCTGGTCGCCCACAGCCTCGGCACGATCGTCGCGCTCGACCTGTGCACACGGCTGCACCGGCGGGTCTCGGTGCCGGTGCTGGTGACCGCGGGCAGCCCCCTCGGACTCGACGCCGTGCACCGGCGGCTGCTCGCGGGCCCGCCCGTCTGGCCCGGTCAGGTCGGCGTGTGGATCAACGCGTGGGCGGCGGGGGACGCCGTAGCCATCGGCTGTCCGATCGGCGACACCTGGAAGGGCGTCCGCGACATGCTCTGCGCCAACCGGAAGGACCGGGCGCACGACATCACGCAGTATCTCGCCGACGCCCGGCTCGCAGCCGAGATCGGCCGCGCCGCCCGCCCGTAGGCGGCGTCACGCCACCGAGGCGTCCCAACGGACGTGCAGGGCCGAGGGCTTGCGGAAGAGCAGGCCGGTGGGTGTGGTGGACGCGGCGGTGTCGAGGTGCAGTCCGGGCAGACGGTCGAGGAGGGTGAGGAGGCAGACGCGGGTCTCCAGCCGGGCGAGATGGGCGCCCAGGCAGAAGTGCGGGCCGTGGGCGAAGGCCAGTTGGAGACGGGAGTTGGTGCGTCGTAGGTCGAAACGGTCGGGGTCCTCGAAGACCTCGGGGTCACGGTTGGCGCCGGCGAGCGAGACGACCACGAGATCCCCGCGGCGCACCTCGGCCCCACCGATCGTCACATCGGCGGTGGCGTAGCGGTCGACCACCGCCGCGGCGGGTTCCAGGCGCAGCGACTCCTCGATCGCCGCGTCCACCAGGCCCGGATCGGCCCGCACAAGCGCGAGTTGAGCGGGCTCGGACAGCAGGTGGAGTACTGCGTTGGCGATCATGCCCTCGGTGGTCTCGATGCCGCCGAACATCAGCACGGCGGCGTTGGCGACCACCTCCGGCAGCTTCAGCCGTTCGGCGGCCGCGACCAGCAGCGACGTATCGACACCCGCGGTGACCGTCGCCTCGACGCTGTCTCTCAACTCTTCGAACGCCGCCGCTCCGGAAGGATCCGAGGGCCGTCCCGCGGTGATGTCGGAGACCGCGCCCACGATGGCGTCGTACCAGGACAGCACCGCGTTGGCATCGGCGTCGACCAGCCCCAGGGACTCGGCGACGACGGCGACGGCCAGGGGCCCGGCCACCTCCCGCCGCAGCTCGGCGCGGCCCCGCGGCCGGACCGTCTCCACGAGCCGGGCCGCTTCGTCCGCCACGAACCCGGCGAACCGCTCCCGCACATCACGCGGGCGGAACGGATCGGTGAAGGGGGCGCGGTGCCGCGCGTGCTCGGCGCCTTCCAGGGAGAGCATGCTGGGACCGACCACCTGGGCGGTGGAGAAGCGGGGGTCGTCCACGGTGAAGGTGTCCGCGTCGCGCATCACCCGCAGCGCGAGATCCCGCCGGGTCACCAGCCAGCCGCCCAGCGCGGGGAGCCAGGAGACCGGCTCGTGGGCGCGCAGCAGGGCCAGCCTGGGGTGGGGGTCCGCCTCCAGCTCGGCGAGCGTGGTCGCGGAGCCGAGCGGAAAGCGATCTGCTGTCACCATGGGAGCTGCCCTGTTCCTGTTCCCGTACGTGGAGTTCCGGCTCCAGCATCGTCTCAGGAGGCCGCCATGCCCGAGCCGTCCGTCCTCGCTTCGCTGGTGTCCGGGCTGCGGAGCGACTCGATCGAGGTCGTCGACCTGACATCGCCGCTGTCGTCGTCCACGCCGGTGATCCAGCTGCCGCCCGAGTTCGGCCAGACCGCGGTGTTCGCACTGGAGGAGATCAGCCGGTACGACGACCGGGGACCGGCCTGGTACTGGAACAACTTCCGCAGCGGCGAGCACACCGGCACCCACTTCGACGCACCGAACCACTGGGTCACCGGCAAGGACCTCGCCGACGTGGCCTCGGTGCCGGCGCGGCGGCTGATCGCACCGGCGGCCGTGCTGGACTTCACCGCCGAAGCGGACGCCGACCCGGACTTCCTCGTCGAAGTGGACCATGTGAAGGCCTGGGAAGCGAAGAACGGATCGCTGCCCGACGGCGGTTGGCTGCTGCTGCGCACCGGCTGGGACGCCCGCTCGGACACCCAGGAGGCGTTCCTCAACGCGGACGAGAACGGTCCGCACACCCCGGGCCTGTCGCCGGAATGCGCCCGCTGGGTGGCCGAGGAGTCCCCGGTGATCGGCCTCGGCGTCGAGACGGTGGGCACCGACGCCGGAGGCGCCCACTCCTTCGACCCGATGTTCCCGTGCCACTCCTATCTCATGGGCAGCGACAAGTACGGGCTCACCCAGCTGCGGAACCTGGCCGCGCTGCCGCCCACCGGTGCCGTCGTCATCGCCGGACCCCTGCCCATCGTCACCGGCTCCGGAGCTCCCGCACGGGTGCTCGCGCTGGTGGAGCGCTCATGAACGTCGCGGAGGCGGTCGGCCGGGCGCTGGTGGCGGCCGGGGTCGAGCAGGTCTTCGGCGTGGTGGGGTCGGGCAACTTCCACCCGACCAACGCCATGGTCGCGGCGGGCGCGCGGTTCGTCGCCGCCCGCCACGAGGGCGGCGCGGCGACCATGGCCGACGCGTACGCGCGGATCAGCGGCACGGTCCCGGCGCTGAGCGTGCACCAGGGCCCCGGCCTGACGAACGCCATCACGGGGATCGCCGAGGCGGCCAAGAGCCGTACGCCCCTCGTCGTGCTCGCGGCGGAGGTGACCGAGCCGAAGTCGAACTTCTACGTCGACCAGGAGGCACTGGCACACGCGGTCGGCGCGGTCACGGAGCGGATCACGTCCGCCGAGGACGCGGTCGAGCAGACCTGCGCCGCCGTACGTCGCGCCCTGCACGAGCGCCGCACCGTCCTGCTCAACCTCCCCCTGCCGGTGCAGTCTCTGGACGTGCCGGACGGCGTCCTGGCCCAGGCCGCCGCGCCACCGGAACGAGCGCCGGTCGAACCGTCGGCGGCCGAAGTGACCGCGCTGGCACGGCTGTTGGGGCAGGCCCGGCACCCGGTGTTCGTGGCCGGGCGGGGAGCACGCGGGCCCGGCGGCCGGGACGCCCTCGAAGCGCTCGCCGAGCACCACGGCGCGCTGCTCGCGACGTCGGCCGTCGCCCGCGGTCTGTTCCACGGCAACCCCTGGTCGCTCGACGTGTCCGGCGGCTTCGCGTCCCCCGTGGCCGCCGAACTGATCCAGGGCGCGGACCTGATCGTCGGCTGGGGCTGCGCGCTGAACATGTGGACCATGCGGCACGGCCGGCTGATCGGCCCGGAGGCGACGGTCGTCCAGGTCGACGACGACGCGTCCGCGCTCGGCGCACACCGGGCGCTCGACCTCGGCGTCACCGGCGACGTGACACGCACGGCACGGCTCGTGCTCGACGCGGGCGGCGGACCACGGCAGGGCTACCGCACCCCCGAGGTCGGCGCGGACATCGCCGCACGCGTGCGCTGGCGGGACGTGCCGTACGAGGACACGAGCGGCCGTGACCGGATCGACCCGCGGACGCTGAGCATCGCCCTCGACGACATCCTCCCCGGCGAGCGGGTCGTCGGCGTGGACTCCGGCAACTTCATGGGCTACCCCAGCATGTACCTGTCGGTGCCCGACCAGCACGGCTTCTGCTTCACCCAGGCCTTCCAGGCGATCGGGCTGGGGCTGGCGACCACGATCGGCGCGGCGCTGGCCCGGCCGGACCGGCTTCCCGTGGCCGCGCTCGGGGACGGCGGCGCGCTGATGGGCGCCGCCGACCTCGACACGGTCCGCCGGCTCGGGCTGCCGATGGTGGTCGTCGTCTACAACGACGACGCCTATGGAGCGGAGGTGCACCACTTCGGGCCCGGCGGACACCCGCTCGACCTGGTCGAGTTCCCGCCGACGGACATCGCCGCCGTGGCACGCGGCTACGGCTTCGAGGCGGTCACCGTGCGCTCGCGGGCGGACCTGAAGGCCGTAGCGGACTGGGTGGCCGGGCCACGTTCCGCCCCGCTGCTCATCGACGCCAAGGTCGTGCGAGATCACGGCTCTTGGTGGCTGGAGGAGGCGTTCCGGGGGCACTGAAGCGAAGGCCGCGCGGCAGCCCGTAGGCTCCCGCGCGGCAACGTCCAGTCAGGACGACTGGGCGGTCTGGTACAGGTTCTGCGCGTCCGCGCCGAAGACCGGCCCGTACATCGCGTTGGGCAGGAAGTTGTACTTGAAGCTGTTCACCGAGGACTGCAGACCGGTGCCGGTCGTTTCGTCGAACTGGGTGAACCAGGGGCCTCCGCTGGAGCCGCCGGTCATGTCGCAGGTCATGCCGTGGTCGCTGGACAGCAGGAAGTCGCGGTAGGTGGTGCCGCTGCAGTAGATGAACTTCTCGCCGTCGTAGGGGGCGGCGGCGGGGAAGCCGAAGGCGTACATCGCCTTGTTGTAGCCGGTGTTGAAGGCCAGGCCCTGGCCGCCGACGACGTCGGTCAGGCTCTTGCCGTCGAGCGGGGCGACCACGGCCGCGCCGACGTCGTAGTTGATGTCCTCACTGGCCGTCCACTGAGGCGTGGACAGCGTCTTGGACGCCGACCACCTGCCGTACGGCGCCTGTCCGTCGTGGTACGCGGGCACGAACACCCAGTTGGTGTGCCAGGAGCCCTCCAGCTTCACACAGTGGCCGGCGGTCATCACCGTGCTCTTGTTGGCGCTGGTGACCGCGTTGCCGGAGCAGGACGCGGTGCGGCCCTGGTAGGTGAAGAAGACCCGGCCCGCGGTCTTCACCACGGCCCCGCCGCCGGTCCAGGGGCCACCGCCGTTGGGGATGGCCAGGGTTCCGACGGGGGAGGCCGGGGCGCTCGGTGCGACGACGGACTTCTTGCCCTGGCGCGGGGTCGAGGCTGTCACGTCGGAGCGGTCGACGGACAGGACGTCGAGCGGGACGGCCTGCCGCATCCGCTGGGGGGTCCAGAAGTCACGGGCGCGTTCCTGCGCCGCGAGGGGCACCGCTCCCGGTTCCGGAGTGGCGGCACCGGCCGGGGCGGCGGTGACACCCGTGGCCAGGAGGGCGGCGACGCCGGCCAGCGCGCCGAGGACGCTGCGGCGGACGCGGGCGCCGCCGGATGTGCGGAATCTGCCTATCACGCGGTCTCCTTCTGCGGTGGGGGGACGACCGGGCGGCGGGGACCATCCGCCCGGGTGGGCAGGGGTGTTACTGCGTGCGCGGTTCAAAGCAGCGTGCCACCAAGCAGCGGCGTCTGGGCAGGTGCACGCCATAACCATGGCCGAAAATCCACAAAGTCCGCATGGGTCAGGCCTTGGCACCCCGCCGGACCACGAGCTTTCTGAGCAGCGGCCACACCAGCAGCACCACGACCACCGCGTAAACCGTCACCGCGAACGGCGTGTTGACCAGCCCCGACACGCTGCCGTCGCTGATCTGCAGGGCACGCCGCAGTTGTTGCTCGGCGTTCGGGCCGAGGATGACACCGATGACGGCCGGCAGGATCGGCAGGCCATAGCGCCGCATGCCGAACCCGATCAGCCCGATGACCAGCAGGGTGACCAGGTCGATGACCTCGCCGCCGACCGCGTACGCGCCGACCATCGCGAAGAACAGGATCCCCGCGTACAGATACGGCCGCGGAATGCGCAGCAGCTTCGCCCACAGCGGCGCCAGCGGCAGGTTGAGCGCGAGCAGCAGCACCATGCCGACGAAGAGCGAGGCGATCAGGCCCCACACCAGCTCCGGCTCGCGCTCGAACAGCAGCGGCCCGGGCTGGATGCCGTACTGCTGGAACGCGGCCAGCATCACCGCGGCGACCGCCGTCGTCGGCAGGCCCAGCGTCAGCATCGACACCAGCGTGCCCGCCGCCGAGGCCGACGCCGCCGACTCCGGTCCCGCGACGCCCTCGATGGCGCCCTTGCCCCACTCGTCCTTGTGCTTGGACAGCCGTTTCTCGGTGACGTACGACAGGAAGGTGGGGATCTCCGCGCCGCCCGCCGGAATCGCGCCGAACGGGAAGCCGATGAACGGGCCGCGCAGCCACGACTTCCAGGTCCGCCGCACATCCCCGCGGCCCAGCCACGGGCGGCCCACCGGGATCGGCTCACCCGGATTGCGCCGCAGATGCGCCGCCACCCACAGCGCCTCGCCGATCGCGAAGAGGCCCACCGCCACGATCACCACGTCGATGCCGTCGGCGAGTTGGAGCGAACCGAAGGTGAGACGCTGCTGCCCCGTCATCTGGTCCAGGCCCACCAGGCCGAGCGTCAGGCCGATCAGCAGGGAGGCGAGCCCCCGGATCCGGGACGAGCCCAGCACCGACGTCACGGCGATGAACGCCAGCACCATGATGGCGAAGTAGTCCGGAGCGCCGATGTCCACCGCCAGATCGGCGACCGTCGGCGCCAGCGCCACCAGCAGGATCGTGCCGATCAGGCCGCCCGCGAAGTGACCGATGGCGGCAGCTGCCAGAGCCTGCGAGCCACGCCCCGACTTGGCCATGGGGTTGCCCTCCATGGCCGCGACCACGGCGGCGCTCTCGCCGGGCGTGTTGAGCAGGATCGAGGTGGTGGAGCCGCCGAACATCGCGCCGTAGTAGATCCCCGCGAACATGATGAACGCGGCGATCGGGTCGAGTCCGTACGTCACCGGCAGCAGCAGAGCGACCGCCATCGCAGGCCCGATGCCGGGCAGGACCCCGATCGCGGTGCCGAGCAGGACACCGAGGGCCGCCCAGAGCAGGTTGACCGGGGTGAGAGCCGTACCGAAGCCGTCCAGAAGGGAGTTGAGGGCGTTCATGTCACAGCGCTCCCATCAGGGGGCCACCGGGCAGCGGCACTCCGAGCAGGTTGTTGAAGACGGCGTAGGTGACGAGGGAGAGCACGGCCGCGATGAGCGGGTCTCGGTCGATACGGCGGCTACCGAGAGCGAAGGCGGCGCCCCAGAACAGGAGGGCGCCCGCGGCGGGGAAGCCCAGCGGCTCGATGAGGACGGCGGCACCGAGGAACACCCCGGCGAGCAGCAACACCGTGCGCCCGTCGGCGGGTTCGGACAGGTCGATGTCCTCACCGGTCTCCGCCTGGCCACGGCCGCCGCGCAGCACGTCCACGGCGAGGAGCGCGGCGATGACGAGAAGCCCGATGCCGACGACGATCGGCACCGTCTTCGGGCCGACGGGACCACGCTGGGCGATGTCCACGTCCATGGTGAGCGCATCGGTCAGCACCAGCACGCCGAGCGCCAACAGCAGGACGCAGACGCCGAGTTCGGAGTGTTCGCGCAGCCACGAGCGCCGCTCGGCCGGCTCGGCGGGGGGAGTATCCGTCTGCGTCGTCACAGTCCCAGCTCCTTCAGCACCGACACCACGCGCTTGTCCTGGGCGTCCAGGAAGTCGCCGAACTCCTCGCCGGTCAGAAAGGCGTCCTCCCAACCGTTCTGCTCCAGGGACTTCTGCCACTCGGGGGAGTCGTGGAGCTCCTCGAGGAGCCGGGTGAGCTTCTCGCGTTCGGCGGCGGACAGGCCGGGCGGGGCGACGATGCCGCGCCAGTTGGTGAAGTTCACGTCGTAGCCCGACTCCTTGAGCGTGGGCGCGTCCTTGAGCTCGCCGACGCGCTCCGGGCCGGTGACCGCGAGCACCCGCAGCTCGCCCGCCTTGATCTGGTCGAGGTACTCGCCGACGCCGGACACTCCGAAGCCGACCTTGTTGCCGAGGATCGAGGCGAGCAGCTCACCGCCGCCGTCGAAGGGGATGTAGTTGACCTCCTTCGGCGCGATGCCCGCGGCCCGCGCCATCAGCATCGGCGCCAGATGGTCGGGCCCGCCGGGCGAGGAGCCACCGCCGACCGGAATCTTGCCCGGGTCGGCCTTCCACGCCTTGATGAGATCGTCGATCGTCTTGTACGGGGAGTCCTTGGCGACCACGACCACGTCCTGCTCCTCGGTGAGCCGGGCGATCGGGGTGGTGTCGGCGAGGGTCTTGGGCGCGTGGTTGGAGCGGGCCGCGCCCACCACCCCGAGCCCCATGGACATCGCGAGCTTGCCGTTGCCGTGCTCGCCCACCAGCCGGGTCAGGCCGACGGTGCCGCCGGCGCCGGGCAGGTTGAACACCTCGATGGAGTGTGTGAGGTCGGCGTCCTCGGCGTTCTTCGCGGCGGTCCTGGCGGTGATGTCGTAGCCGCCGCCGGGGGTGTTGGGGACCATGAAGCGCAGGCCCGGGATCTGCGTGCCGGTGTCGGAGCCGCTGCCGGTGGTCAGCAGCGGCGGTGCCACCAGGACCAGCACGGCGGCCCCGAGCAGGGCGAGCGGGGTGCGCAGACGCACGAGTGCCACCACCTGTCGGTCGATGCGGGTTTGTGGAGCGTGATGTGGGCCACATGGTGCACGGGCGGCGACGGCCTGTCTCGCTTCCGGAACCAACGGAGGTTTTGGTCTTTGTGTCAGCGGCAGGGCGGCGACGGATGTCTTCCCCCGCTCCCTGGCCAAGGCCATCATGGGGCCGTCCCGGCACCCGAACCACCAGGTCAGAGATGAGCAGGTCGTGGTCACCACCTTCCGTCGCCAGACCCTCGCGGGCGAGATGCTGGTGCTCCAACTCGCCATCGTCGTGGTCGTGTTGGTGGCAGTCGCCGCCGTCTCCCTTGCCCAGTCCGAGGCAACCTTCAACCGCGTGGAGGGCCGCCGCGTCGCCGCGCTGGCCGAGCAACTGGCCGCCACGCCCCTGGTGCGCAGCCAGCTCACCCAGCCCCTGCCGCAGGAAGCCCTCGCTCCACTGGTGAACTCCATGCAGACCCAGTCCGGAGTCACCTCGGTGACCGTGGCCGACGCCGCGGGCCGGATCGTCAGTTCCACCAACGCCACGGTGATCGGCGACCGGCTGCCCCTCGGCGAGGGCGCCGCGGCGGGGCGCGGCTGGTCGGGGCCGCTGACGCTGGACGGCAGCCACGAGCTGGTGGCCCAGGTGCCCGTCCTCGGGGCGACGCGGCAGAACCTCGGCCGGCACCTCGGCACGGTGATGATCGGCGAGGCCGACCCGACGGTGTGGCAGCGCCTCAGCGGCGCGTCCTCCTACCTCCTCGCGTACCTGGGCATCGCCAGCGGCCTCGGCGTGGCCGGCTCCTGGCTGCTCGCCCGGCGCGTGAAACGGCAGACACTCGGCCTGGAGCCCCGCGAGATCACCGGGCTGGCCGAACACCGCGAGGCCATGCTGTACGGCATCGCCGAGGGCGTGATCGCCCTGGACCCGGCGGCCCGGCTGACCCTCGTCAACGAGATGGGCCGGACCCTGCTCGACCTGCCCGAGGAGTGCGTGGGCCGGAGCCTTGACCAGCTCGGCATCGAGGGACGGCTGCGGGACGTCCTCGCCGGGGCCACGCCCGACCAGGGGGACCAGGTCGTCGTACGCCACGGCCGCGTCCTGGTGATGAACCGGATGACCGTGGCCAAGGACGGCCGTCTGCTCGGCTCCGTCACCACCCTGCGCGACCGCACCGAACTAGCCCGCCTGGAGCGGGAGATCGGCTCCTTCCGCAGTTCGTCGGAGCTGCTGCGCGCGCAGGCCCACGAGTTCGCCAACCAGCTGCACACCATCTCCGGGCTCATCCAGATCGGCGAACAGGACGAGGTGGTCCGCTACATCCGCGCCCTGAGCCGGCACCGGCAGTCGCTGGACATCACCCTCAGCCGCCGGGTCCGCGACACCGCCGTCGCCGCCCTGCTGACCGCGAAGGCCTCCCTCGCCGCCGAACGGAAGGTCACGCTGCGGATCTCGGACGACACCGCGCTCGACCGGCTCACCCCGGAGGACGCCGCCGACGTGGCGACCGTGGTCGGCAACCTCGTCGACAACGCCGTGGACGCCGCGGCGCACGACGGCGGACGCTGGGTCGAGGTCGGGTTGCGGCAGGACGCCTCCAGTGTGGAGATCGTCGTACGGGATTCAGGTCCCGGCGTGGCACCGGAACTCGCCCAGGAAGTGTTCCAGCACGGCTTCACCACCAAGGCCGCCCAGGAGGGCGAGCGCGGCATAGGCCTGGCGCTGACCCGGCTGGTCTGCGAACGTCACGGCGGTGAGATCTCGGTGACCAACACCCCCGACGGGGCCATGTTCACCGCGCGCATGACCGTCAGCCACCTCACCGACGCGGTGGCGGAAGGAGCGACATGACCGACGACCCGAACCGGATAGGCGTCCTCATCGTCGACGACGACTTCATGGTGGCCAGAGTTCACCGCACTTTCGTCGAACGCGTCCCGCCCTTCACCGTCGTCGGCGTCGCCACCACCGGCGAGGAGGCCATCGCCGCCGTCGACGCACTCCGCCCGGACGTCGTCCTGCTCGACCTCTACCTGCCCGACGTCTTCGGTCTCGACGTCATCCCCCGGCTGCGCACCGCCGGCCACGACTGCGACATCATCGTGATCAGTGCCGCGCGGGAGGGCGATACGGTACGCCGGGCCGTGCGCCGCGGCGTCGTCGACTACCTGCTGAAACCGTTCGAGTTCCAGGACCTGCGCTCCCGACTGGAGCGGTACGCCGCCCAGCGCGGCCGGCTGCTCACCACGGTCGTCCGCAGCCAGGCCGACGTGGACCGGGTCATGGCCGGAGGCACGGCACCGGTGCCGGCGGTCAGCCCGCTGCCCAAGGGGATGAGCGTGGAGACCGCCGACCTCATCGAGCGCACCCTCCGCGACTGCGCCGGCACCCTGTCCGCCTCCGAGTGCGCGACCCTGACCGGTGTCTCCCGGGTGAGCGCCCGACGCTACCTGGAGTACTTCCACACCACCGGCCACGCGGAGGTCTCCCTGCGCTACGGCGCGGCAGGGCGCCCCGAACGCCGCTACCGGTTCCGCGGGCAGCCCGCCGTCATGCGGTGAGCTCCTTGCGGATGCGGTCCAGCATGAACGCCGCGGAGTCGCGGGCCCGTTCCTCCCAGGCGAAGACGCAGGACGTGGCGACGCCGTCGAAGTCCAGCTCCCGCAGGGTGCCGAAGAAGGCGTCCCAGTCGACCTCGCCCTGGCCGATGTCGAGGTGCTGGTGGATACGGGCCGGGGTGCCGGGCGGATTGAGGATGTAGCGCAGGCCCGAGGAACCCTTGTGGTTGAAGGAGTCAGCGATGTGCACGTGCTGGAGCTTGTCGCCCGCGTAGCGCATCATCGCCGCGATGTCGGCCGTGGGGTCGGCTCCCGAGAGGTGGAAGGTGTGCGGGGCGCAGTAGAGGTAGTTCACCCAGGGCTTGTTGATCGCGCGGACCAGGTCGACCGCGGGGGTGTTCTCCTCACAGAAGTCGTCCGGGTGGGCCTCCAGGTTCAGAGCGATGCCTTCGCGCTCGAACACCGGCAGCAGTTCCTCCAGCGAGCGCCAGAACGCGGCCTCGCTCTCGGCGGCGCGCTCCGGACGGCCGTTGAACTCGCTGTTCATCAGCGGGCATTCGAGGTCGGCGGTGATCTCGATCATCCGCTTCCAGTAGCGGACGGCGGCCTGCCGCTCGGTCTCGTCGGGCGAGGACCACTTGTACAGCGGCAGCACGGAGGACAGCTGGACACCGTGGGCGCGCAGGGAGTTCTTCAGCTCCGCGATCCGCTCGTCGTCCGCCCGCGGATGCACGAAGAACGGCATGAAGTCGTCTCGCGGCGACAACTCGATGTACTCGTAGCCGAGTTCGGCGACGGTGCGCACCATTTCGTCGATGGGGAGCGCACGGAGCATGTACGGGTCGAGGGCGATCTTCATGCGACGCCTCCGTAGAGGGTCGGGCGGGGCTTGAGGTCCGTGGCGACGACGCGGCCCGACTCCAGGGCCTCGACGGTCGCGCTGGTGATGACGGTGGCGGCGTAGCCGTCCCACGCGGACGGGCCGGTGGGCTCGGTACCGGACGCGACCGCGGCGATCCACTCACGGAACTCGGCGTCGAAGGCGTCGGCGAACCGGCCCACCCAGTCCGTGAGGACCTCCGTGCTGTGCTGTCCCGCGCCGCGCACACCGACCGCGGCCGGGTCGGGCAGCCGGACGAGCCCCTCCTCGCCGACCGCCTCGCACTGGATGTCGTATCCGTACTGGCAGTTGACGAAGACCTCCAGGTCGATGCGGACGCCCTTGGCGGTCTCGAAGAGCATGATCTGCGGGTCCTTCAGGTGCGCGAACCGCTTGCTCGTGGCGCGCGGGGTGACCACCTGCGTGGAGACGATCTCGTCGTCGAGCAGCCAGCGCAGCACATCCACCTCGTGCACCGCGGTGTCCAGGGCGGCCATGGAGGAGATGTACGACTCCGGGACGGTCGGGTTGCGGTGGGCGCAGTGCACGATCAGCGGCTCACCGATGCGGCCGGCGTCGATGACCTGCTTCATCTGCCGGTATCCGGCGTCGTAGCGGCGCATGAACCCGACCTGGACCAGGCGGCGGCCGTGTGCCGTCTCCGCCTCGATGATCTTCAGACAGTCCTCGGCGGTCGTGGCGAGGGGCTTCTCGCAGAACACCGGCTTCCCCGCGGCTATCGCGTTCAGCACATGCTCGGCGTGGGTCGGCCCCCAGGACGTCACGAGGACGGCGTCCACGTCGTCGGCCGCGATCACCGCCGCGCCGTCGGCCACCACCCGGGCGCCGACCGGCGCCGCCGCCTGAGCGGCGCGGGCGGCGTCGATGTCCGTGACGGCGGTGACACGGGCGCCGGCGACGGTGTCGGTGAGCCGCCGGATGTGCTCCTTGCCGATCCAGCCGGTGCCGATGACTCCTACACGTACAGTCATGAACGTTTCCTAACTAGGCGTAACGCGCCCGGAGTTCGGCTTCGAGGGTTTCCAGTGAGCGGCCCTTGGTCTCGGGGACGTAGAGCTTCACGAAGATGAGCGAGAAGATTCCCGCCACCACGAAGAGGAAGAAGGTGTTGGAGATCCCGATCCCGGAGACCAGGGACGGGAAGACCAGGCCGATCGCGAAGTTGGTCAGCCACAGCACCACGGCCGCGATGCCCATCCCGAAGCCACGCATCCGCATCGGGAAGATCTCCGACAGCATCAGCCAGGTCACCGGCGAGATCGCGCCCTGCTGGAAGGCGAGGAAGGTGACCGTCATGGCGAGCACGGCATACGCCCGTCCGTCACCGGAGGGCAGCACAAGGGAGAACACGCCGATCAGCAACAGGGCTGCGGTCGTACCGATCTGACCGGTCATCAGCATCGGGCGGCGGTTCACGCGGCTCAGCAGCCAGATGCCGACGAAGGTGGCCAGCACCGAGATCACGCCGTTGGCGATGTTCGCGGTCAGCGCGCTGTCGGCGGCGAAACCGGCGTCGGTGAGGATCTGAGTGCCGTAGTACATGATCGTGTTGACGCCGGTGATCTGCTGCACGATCGCGATGCCGAAGCCGACGAACATCAGCTTGCGGAGCCACGGGGTGGCCTTCATGTCCTGCCAGCCGCCGAGCTTCTCCTGCTCCTCCTTGACCGCGAGCGCGGACACCTCGGCCAGTTCGGCCTCCGCTCGCTGCTGCGACCGCACCTGCTTGAGCACTTCAAGGGCCTCGCCGAAGCGCGTCTTGGAGGCGAGCCACCGCGGGCTCTCCGGCATCACCAGCATGCCGAACCACAGCACGACGGCCGGGATCGTGGCGATCACCAGCATCCAGCGCCAGACACCGCCGGACTCGCCGCCCACCCGGGCGATGATCGCGTTCGAGGTGAATGCCAGCAACTGGCCGCTGACGATCATGAGTTCGTTCCGCGTCACCAGCGCGCCGCGCCGCTCGGCGGGGGAGATCTCCGCGAGATACACGGGCACGGTCACCGAGGCGCCGCCGACCGCGAGACCCAGCACGAACCGCGCCACGACCATGACCGCGGTGGTCGGCGCGAGCGTGCAGCCGAGCGCACCGACGAAGAACAGCACCGCGAGAACGAGGATCGTACGGCGCCGTCCTCGCGCGTCCGACAGCCGCCCGCCGGTCACCGCGCCCAGGGCCGCGCCCAGCAGCAGCGAACTGGTGACCATGCCCTCGGTGACCGCGGTCAGACCCAGGTCGTCCGTCATGTAGGGCAGCGCGCCGTTGATGACGCCGGTGTCGTAACCGAAGAGCAGTCCGCCGAAGGTGGCGATGATCGTGATGAGCCGCAGCCTGCGGGAGACGGCCGGCGGAGCGTCGTCCGCCGGCGTGACGGCTGTCTTGAGCGCGTCGTTCCTGACGTCCATGGCAGCCCCCCTTACCGGTCGACGGTCGGACGTCGCGTGCCGGACAGACCGCACCCGGACAGATGCTCACGCGTGCTCACCGCGATGGGCAGCGGCACCTCGGGAGCGCACGGGTACAGATCCTGCTCGACGATCACGAACAACTCCGCGTCGAGCCTTGCGAGTTCGGCCACGACATCGGCGGGCTTGGGCACCCCGGCGGGCGGCGACACGCACACCCCGCGTTTGACGGCCTCCCCGAAGGAGAGGTTCTCGGCGGCGACCTGGGCGAGGATCTCCGGGTCCATCTGCTTGATGTGCACATAGCCGACGCGCTCGCCGAACCGGCGGATCAGGTCGAGGTTGTCGCCGCCGCCGTAGGCGACGTGCCCGGTGTCCAGGCACAGATTGGTGTACCGGGAGTCCGACTCGTTCAGCAGCCGCTCGATCTCCGGCTGCGTCTGGACGTGGCTGTCGGCATGCGGATGGACGACGAGCCGTATGTCGTACTCGTCGAGCAGCAGCTTCCCGAGCCGGTCGGCGGCCTTGCCGAACCCGGCCCACTGCTGGGCGGTCAGCTCGGGCGGCTCCGTGAACGCGCCGGTCTTCTCGTCCCGGTACATCGGCGGGATGAGGACCAGGTGGTGGGCGCCCGCGGCGGCGGTCAGCGCCGCGACCTGGCGGACATGGGCGAGCATCTCGTCCCAGACCTCGGCCCGGTGCAGCGCGCCGAACGCGGTGCCGCCGGAGACCCGCAGACCACGGGCGTCGAGTTCGTCCTTCAGCCGCAGGGGATCGGTGGGGAGGTAGCCGTACGGGCCGAGTTCGAGCCACTGGTAGCCGGCCGCGGCCAGCTCGTCGAGGAAGCGGGTGTACGACACCTGGTGCTCGTCCTCGGGGAACCAGACGCCCCAGGAGTCGGGGGCGGAGCCCAGGCAGAGGTTGCCTGCGGTGGTGCGGAGCGGCGATGGCGCCGTTGCCATGGCGGTGCCTTTCGATGGGGGCATCGAGATGTGCTGTCGCGCGCTACTAGCGCGCTCTAGTGCGAGTACGATGACCCCTGTCCAAATGTCATGTCAATAGTTTGTTGCCGGGGGATTTCGCGGCAGACCGTAAGGTGGCCGCGTCGAAGGGTGGGTGCGCAGGTGGATGCAGCGGGCAAGCAGCGGCCTACGATGGCGGACGTCGCCAAGAAGGCGGGTGTCTCCCGGGCGCTGGTCTCCATCGTGTTCCGCAACCAGCCGGGGGCGAGCGAGGAGACGCGGCAGCGGGTGCTGCGGGTCGCCGACGAGATCGGCTACCGGCCCGACTCCGCGGCCCGGTTGCTGGCGCGCGGGCGCAGCCGCACGCTCGGCGTGATGTTCACCGTGCACCAGACCTTCCACACGGACCTCATCGAGGGCATCTACCCGGAGGCCGAACGGCTCGGCTACGACGTGCTGCTCTCCGCGGCTTCCGAGGGCCGCAGCGAGGCGAAGGCGATCGAGGCGCTGCTCGCCCACCGCTGCGAGGCACTGATCGTGCTCGGCTCCGACGCCGAGGCCGCCTATCTCGACGAACTCGGACAGCGTGCGGTGACCGTCTCGGTCAGCCGGCGCGTCCCCCATGCCCGCGTGGACTTCGTGCACTCGGCCGAGGGCAAGGGCGTACAGCAGGCCATGGAGCACCTCTTCGAACTGGGGCACCGGCGCATCGTGCACATCGACGGTGGCCGCGGTCCCGGCTCGGCCGAGCGGCGGCGGGCCTACCGGGCGGCGATGCGGCGCCACGGGCTGGAGTCCGAGACGAGGGTGATCCCCGGGCATCACACGGAACAGTCGGGCATCGAGGCGGGCCGGCTGCTGCTGGCGGAACGGGACCGCGGCCATCCGCTGCCGACGGCGGTCCTCGCCGGCAACGACCGTTGCGCGCTGGGCCTGTTGATGCCGCTGACCCGGGCCGGCGTCGAGGTCCCGCGCGATCTGTCCGTCGTCGGCTACGACGACAGCCACCTCTCCCACCTGATGCCGGTCGGCCTGACCACCGTCCGCCAGGACGCGATGCTCATGGCGGAGCACGCGGTGCGGTTCGCGGTGGAGCGGCTGGAGAAGCCCGGACTCGAGCCGCGGGAAGCGGTGCTGGACTGCAAGCTGGTGGTACGGGGAACCAGCGGGCCGGTACCGGAGGAGCAGGGCTGAGCCACCGCACCCGGCCGGCATCGCCACCGCGATGCCGGCCGATCACCTGCTTCAGTTGCTTCAGTGCGAGCCGCCCTGCCCCCACCAGGCGGCCGAGGCATCCCGCAGGGTGTTGGTGCCGCAGTGCACCTCACCCATGCCGAGGTGGTACGTGTACCAGTCGTCGAGGTACGACACCTTCATGCCCACGCGCCGATAGGCCGCGGTGACCGCCTCCGCGAAGATGTCCTTGCCGCCGATCACCGGCCCCCACTGCTTGGGCGCCAGATAGCGGTCACGGGCGAGCAGCACACCATTGACCGCGCCGGGGACATAGGCGCTCGTCATGACGGTCTCCGGAGCCGCCGCTGCGTTCGGCTCCTCGGCGAGCCACTTCTGCTGACCGTGCTTCCTGGCCGCGTTGGCGAGAGCGCTGTCGCCGCCCACACGGGTCAGGCGGGGCATGGGAGTGTCGCCTCCGTTCGCCGACACCGCCACGTCGCGCGTGTACAGCGCGGGAACGCGGACTATCTCGGCGTCGGTGACTCCGGTCTCGCGCTTGAGGATCTCCAGGTTGGCCGCGATGCGCTGTGCCGCCATCGTGTTGTCGGCCACCAAGTGGCGGGAGGCCAGGGCCTGCTCGATGGTCTCCCTCGGCGCGGGCCCGTACTCGGAAGGCGGGACCGAGAACATCTTCGTCCGGCCATGACCGGCCTGCCGGGCGTCGCGCAGCAGCTTGAGCCCGGCGTCGGGGTCGGCGACGCCGATCCGCCAGCCGCGCGGGGTGTCGGCGGGCAGGAACTGCACGAACTCGTCGACATGGCCGACGCCCAGCCAGGAGGTGTCGAGCAGCAGCGGGTCCTGGAGACCCTGGGACTTCAGCATGGTGCGCATCGCCTGGGACGGTCGGGTCCCGCTGTCCTTGCGCTCGCCCATGATGATCCGCCCGGCCGGGAACGAGCGCCCATTGTGTGCGTACGGCGGGATGGTCTCCAGGTTCCCCATCGAGTTGAGCGACCAGTCGCGCTGCGGGGACCGCTCGGTGACCTGGACGACGCCGATGTCCCGGCCGCGGATCTTCTCGAACAGTTCCCGGCCCGACTCACGGTCCGGCTGGGCCGAGCGCAGCATCACGCGCATGACCTGGCGCTGCCCGTCGGGTCCGGTCATCGCGACGTACGCGGGCTCCACGAAGTCCTGCGCCCAGATGTCGCCGTACTTGTCGAAGGTGACCAGAGGCTTGGTGACGCCGGCGCGCCGGGCCTGCTTCGCCAGACCCACGACGAACCGCGTGAACAGCGGTTCCCCCTCCAGCTTGGTGACCATCACTTGCTGGGTCTGCTGCAGATGGTGGTGGGTGAGCAGCGGAGCCACGCGCAGGGTGACCTCGTCGGAGGTGGTGGCGCCCGCGGAGGTCACGGTCAGACGGATGACCGTACGGCCGTCCCACTGCGCGCTGTCGCGGATGATGTCGGTGGCCTCGACGCCGAACTCCACCCCGGAGCGCAGCTCGGCGGCGGTCAGCCGGGTGTCGGGCGTGACCAGGACCCAGTTCCCGGACCGCTTGAGGAAGACGTGGGTGTGCTGGGCACCCGTGGTGACCTTGACGCCGCCCGTGGCGTCACCCGCCAGCCCCGGCAAGGGCGTTGAGCGGACCCGGGCCAGATCGGCGGCGTCCGCCGCGCCGTTGACCTTGGTGTCGGAGGCGTCCTTGCAGGCGGCCAGCTTGGCGTCGGGCAACCGGCTGCCGCCGGGGCCGGTGACCGGGCAGCGCTTGGTGTCGTCGTCGAGGTTGGGCAGGGTGACGGCACCCCGGCCGACGGTCCAACTGTCCTCGCCGGCCGTGTCGGTGTCGCCGGTGAGATCGACCCGGCCGTCACGGTCGACGTCCGCGCGGAGATCGGCTGTCGCGGCCGGCTCCGCGGCGACGGCGGGGGAGAGCTGCGTGGCCAGCACGGACCCCGTGGCGGCGAGGGCGAGGAACACGGATCCCGCGGGGTGGGTGCGTAGACGCGTACGTGCGCGCACGGCGAATCCCTTCTCGGTGGGGGGTGTTTCGCCGTGCAAGAGGGGAAATGGGGGCTGTGCGTTGACTGTGAGGTGAGGAGTTCTTACCGGGGTCCGCTCACGGGACCGCACCGGCGGGACCAGTGAGGAGCTGCCTGAGCGGGTCCGGCGAAGTCCGATGTGTTTCGGCAGCGACCAGCCGCGACGCACCCGCAGCTGACACACCGGACTTCCAGCGTTGCGCCTAGCAGATGTTCTGGCTGCTGTTGACCAATGTGTTGTTGCGGAACGTGGTGTTCGTGCCGCAAGGGCTTTCCCTGATCGCCGAGTTGGTCACCCGGAGATTCTGGATCGTGATGTCGGAGTTGTTGGGGAACTCCGAGCGGGCCGCGAGCCGGATCTCGCCGCCGCCGGCGACGCTGCCGCTCTGCGCGGCGATGTTCACGTTGGTGCAGTTCTCGACCAGGATCGAGTTGTTGCCGGTGTTGGAGATGTTCACCCGGTCGATGACCGCGCCGCCGCTCTCGGAGACGCAGAACACGCCGCGCCCACCCCCGCGCGCGATCACCTCACCCACGCGGATGTTGGTGGGGTACGAACTGCCCACCCGGCCATTGCGGTTGGCCATGCGGAACGCCGCGTAGCCGGTGCCGGTGCCCGCTCCGTCCGCGTCGACCTTGGTGACGGTGGCGTTGATGGTCTGGTTGAGCAGCAGTCCGGACTCGCCCACGTTGCGCGCGGTGACCGTGCCGACGGTGAAGCCGTCCACGCCGTACGTCTCCACGGCGTGGCTGCTCGCGCCGGAGACGTACACGTTGTCGATCCGGACGTTCCGCGTCCACTGGCTGGTGTCGCCTCGGTTGTCGATGCGGACGCCGAGGCCGCGCGACAGGCGCATGTCGAGCTGGCCGAGCACGACGTTCTGGACGTTGCGCATGAAGACGCCGTACAGCGGGCTGCCCGTGAGGGTGAGGTGCTGGACCTCGATGTCGCGGGCGCCGCGGGCGTACACCGGGGCCTGGTCGCCGGAGCCCGATCCGGTGACGTTGATCGTGCCGCAGACGTCGAGCACGGTGTAGCTCGGCAGGGAGACCCGGGATCCGGCGCTGATGGAGCCCGAGCCGCGGACGACGACCCGTTCCTTCGAAGTGCGGCCGGCCGTCAGGCTGCTCACGGCCGCCTGCATCGCGGCGCGCATGTCGCCGCCGGTGTACACGACACTGCTGCCGCGCCGGGCGGTCCAGGTGCTGCCGCTGAGTACCGCCTCCGCCTGGTACGAGCCCTCACCGCACGCCGCCGCCACCTGCGGCGGGGCGGCCGCGTGCGCGGGTTCGGTGAGCAGGGCCGCTCCGGTGAGCAGGGCGGTGGCGCATGCGGCGGCGGCAACGGCGCGTCCTCTGGGGGCGGTTGCGGGAGTGTCGGCGAGGTGTTGTGCGGCTCTGCGTCCCATCTCGTCTTCTCCAAGTGATCCGGTTGTGGGGTGTGCGGGGGGTTGGATCCCTCGCCGGTGCCGTCGTCGAATCCGGTTCGACTGAATCGATTCACGATCGGGGTGTGCGTGACCTGGAGAGTCGTGGCTCCGTCGTGGCTCCCAGGGGTCCCGCAGCGAGCGGCGAGGTTGTAGCAAGCGTTTTCTGCGAGCGGTCGGTGAGTGTGCCCCCGCCGGTTACGGTCGTCAAGGGGCGAGGACGGGTTTGCCGCCGCGCGTACGGGCTACGCGGGCGGCGTGCCCTGCTCCGTGGATCCGGGAGGTCCGATGACCTGGCAGATACGTGACGTGATGTCGCCCGGCGCGGCAGCCGTCGAGCCGATGACGACCGTCGCGCGGGCGGCCCGGCTGATGCGCGAGCAGAACATCGGCGATGTGCTGGTGGCGTACGACTGCGATCTGTTCGGTGTACTCACCGACCGCGACATCGTGGTCCGGACCCTCGCCGAGGGCCGCGACCCCGACACCACCACCGTCGGGTCGGTGTGCACGCGCCCGCCCGTGGTGACCCTGACCCCCGACGACACCACCGACCAGGCGGCCGAGCTGATGCGCCGGCACGCCGTCCGGAGGCTGCCGGTCGTCGAACGGGGTGGCTGCCCGGTCGGCGTCGTCAGTCTCGGCGACCTCGCCACGGCCGACGACCCGCGTTCCGCGCTGGCCGACATCAGCCGGGCGCATCCCACCCGCTGACGCAAGCAGGGAGCGTGCCATGACTCAGCACGTACGCGACATCATGACCAGCACCCCCGTGACGGTCGAACCGCTCACGTCCGTGACCGCGGTGGCCCGGCTCATGCGGGACCAGGACATCGGCGACGTCCTGGTCACCGAGGAAGGACGGCTGCGCGGCATCGTCAGCGACCGGGACCTCGTGGTGCGTGCCCTCGCCGAGGGCGAGGACCCGGAGCACACGACCGTGGCCCAGGTGTGCAGCGGCGATGTGTTCAGCGTCGGCCCCGACGACGACATCGACCGGGTGGCCGAGCTGATGCGCGAGCACGCCGTACGCCGGATCCCGGTCGTGGCGGACGAGCAGCCGGTGGGCATCGTCACCCTCGGCGACCTGGCCGTGGAACGGGCCCCGGAAACGCCGCTCGGGAACATCAGCGCGTCGAGGCCCAACCGGTAGCGGGGCGCCCGCAGACGCGTGACGTCATTCCTCCGCGTCGCGGACCAGGAGTGCGATCTGCACCCGGTTCTCGACGGCCAGCTTGGCGAACAGGCTGCTCGTGTGTGCCTTGACGGTCGCGATGCTGATGTGCAGCCGCTGGGCGATCTCCGGGTTGCCCAGTCCGTCCGCGATGGCCCGAGCGGTTTCGCGTTCTCGCTCGGTCAGTGTGGACAGCCGTTTCCGTGCGGCTTCGCGGGTTGAGCTGCGAGCGTGAGGGGACTGCGGGCCGGTGGCCGCGGCGATCACCCGTGCAGTGGCGGCCGGAGACAGCACGGGGTTGCCGTCCGCGACGGTCCGCACCGCGTCGAGAATCTGCGACGGTGGGGTGTCCTTGAGGACGAACCCGAGTGCTCCGGCGCGCAGTGCGCCGAGCACCAGATCGTCGGAGTCGAAGGTGGTCAGCATGAGCACCCGGGGCGGCGCCGGTCGGGTGAGGAGTTCCCGGGTCGTGCTGAGACCGTCGCGGCCGGGCATGCGTACGTCCATCAGGACGACGTCCGGCCGCTGCTCGTCCACCACGGTGATCGCGGCGTCCCCGTCGGCCGCCTCCGCGACGACGGTCAGGTCCGGTTCGCCGTCGATGACGAGCCGCAGCGCCATGCGTACCAGTTGTTCGTCGTCGACGATGACGACCCGCACCGGCTCCCGCTCGCTGTCCACTCAGGTTCTCTTTTCGTGGGTGGGGTCCGGCCAGGGTAGTTGTGCGGTGAGGAGGTATCCGTCGTCGGGCGTGGGGTGATGGTCGAGTTTTCCGCCGGCGAGGTCGACTCGTTCGGTGAGACCGAGCAGGCCGAAGCCCGATGCCGGTGATCGTGCGGGTTTGGTGGTGGCCGCGGAATTACGAACGCTGACGTCGAGTTGGTCGCCCGCTGTCACGTCGAGGGTGATGTGTATGCGTGCGCCGGGGGCGTGTTTGGCGGCGTTGGTCAGTCCTTCCTGGACGATGCGGTAGCAGGTTCGCCCGACGAGGTCGGACGGTGTCCCCGTCACGGTGGTGGTGAGCGTGACGTCCAGTCCGGAGGTGCGGGCGTCGGCCACCAGGTCGGGGATGAGGTCGAGGGAGGGCTGGGGTGGTTCCGGGCGGTCGGGGTCGGCCCGGAGCACACCGAGGACATCCCGTAGTTCTTCCAGGGCTTGGTGGGAGCCCTCGGCGATGGAGCGGACCAGCACACGGTTCTCCTCTGCCGCGAGGTCGCCGCGGTGGCCCAGTACTCCTGCCTGCATGGCGACCAGGGAGATCCGGTGCGCGAGCACGTCGTGCATCTCGCGGGCGATCCGGTTCCGTTCCAGAGCCCGTGCCTGCGCCGCTCGTGCGGCCTGTTCCCGTTCCGCGCTCTCCGCCCGCTCTCGCAGGGACCGCACTTCGACACGCCGCGCGCCGACCGCCATGCCGACGGCCACCGCGATGCCCGCGGTCAGCGCCGGGAACGCGAGCTGGTACCACAACGAGCCGGGCGGTCTCTCGACCGGATAGAGCCCGATGGCGAACTGTGACGCGGTCACATAGGCCAGCCCGACGACCCCGATCTCCACCGGACGGCGACGGGCGGAGATCGAGCCCAGCGCCAGAAGCGCCGCGCCGGTGGCGAGCGTCGAGGCGGTCGAGGCGATCGCGACCGTCATGGCGACGGCGAGCGGGAACCGCCGTCGCCACACCAGCGCAGTCAGGCAGCCGAGAGCCACCAGCGGATCACCGGTGAGGAACCAGGAGCCCGTTCCGTCCGACTGCCAGTGCAGCACCGCACCGGTGGAGAGCCAGGCCAGTACACCCACTCCCACGGCTGCCGCCAGCCGCCAGGTCTGCTGCCACCACCCGAGCCGTGGCGCGACGTCTGTATTCACCTGGCCATTGTCGCGACACCGCACGGCCGGTGAGTCAGACCGGAGGCTGAAGTGCCTTCGACCAGAGTCGAATCCCCGCCTCGACTTTGGGCGAAGGCGAATCGAGCCGCCGGGCCGATGTGCCGGCGGTGCCGCACGAAGAGACTCGTCGCGGCGGTCGGAACGGTGATCATCCTCGCCCCGTGCGCCCCCCACACCCCTCAGGAGGACATCAGATGCGCAGAACCCTGTCCCTTGCCCTCGCCGCCACCGCGGTGGCGGCGGCGACCGCGGTGCCGGGAAGTTCGGTGGTGGCGGCGACGCCGGACACCGTGCGGTGGGAACCGTGTTCGGAGAAGGCCGCCTCGGAGAGGGCTGCCTCGGAGAAAGCCGCCTTGCCCCCTCTGGAGTGCTCGACGCTCGAAGTCCCGCTGGACTACCGGGATCCGGACGGCCGACAGATAGAGATCGCGATCTCCCGGCTGGCGAGCAAGGAACCCTCGAAGCGCCGCGGCGTGCTGCTGACCAATCCGGGTGGACCCGGCATCACGGGACTCGGCTACCCGGCCGTTCTCGCCGGCTCAGGGCTGCCGCAGAAGGTGCTGGACTCCTACGACCTGATCGGCTTCGACCCGCGCGGCGTCGGCCGCAGCACGCGGGTGACCTGCGATCTGACGCAGGAGCAGCAGAACCGCGGCAACCTCCCGCCGTACGCGCACACCGCGGCCG
The DNA here is from genome assembly GCF_036014015.1 of Streptomyces sp. NBC_00457. Lineage (NCBI taxonomy): Bacteria > Bacillati > Actinomycetota > Actinomycetes > Kitasatosporales > Streptomycetaceae > Streptomyces > Streptomyces sp. NBC_00457. The sequence goes on from NZ_CP107905.1 coordinate 9,317,547, forward strand.
ATGTCGCACGGGAGGCGGCGAACGCGCGCACTGTGGCCGAGCAGTGCGCCACCTCACGGACGGCGTGGATGCTGCCGCACACCACCACCGCGAACACCGCGCGCGACATGGACCGGATCCGGGCGGCGCTGGGCGAGCCGAAGCTCTCCTACCTCGGTGCCTCCTACGGCACCTACCTCGGTGCGGTGTACACGACGATGTTCCCGAAGCGCAGCGACCGGATCGTGCTCGACAGCAACCTGGGCCCCGGCGGTTACGACGTCACGGCCATGCGGTTGTTCGCCCCTGGACTGGAGGACCGGTTCCCGGACTTCGCGGAGTTCGCCGCCGCGCACCCCGAGTACGGTCTGGGCACCACACCGGAGCAGGTGACCGAGAAGTACTTCGACCTCGCCGAGCGGCTGGAGACGAAACCGGTCCAGGGCATCGACGGGACATCGTTCCGCGGGCTCACGTTCGACCGCCTCTACGTCGATGCGAACATGCCCGAGCTGGCCGAGTTCTGGCAGGCGCTCGACACCGACCGGCCGGTGCCGCCCAGCCCGCCCATTGCGGACTTTGAGAACTTCATGGCCGGCCGTTTTTACGTGATATGCGGTGACAATCGCTGGCCGGAGACGGTCCGGGAGTATCAGCGCAATGTCGCGGTCGACCGGCTGAAATACCCGATGCTGGGCGGGTCCTCGGCCGGCATCGGACCGTGCGCCTTCTGGCCGGACAAGCGGGTCGAGCCGCCGGTGCGCATCGGTGACCGGGGCCCGTCGAACGTGCTCATGGTGCAGAACGAGCGCGACCCGGGGACACCACTGGCCGGCGCCGAGAAGCTGCGGCAGGCGTTCGGGAAGCGGGCCACGATGGTGACGGCCGACCAGGGCGGGCACGGCGTCTACCCGTACGGCCCCAACACGTGCGCGAACGACGCGGTGACGGCGTTCCTGACCACCGGGCAACGCCCGCCGCACGACCTCGCCTGCGCGGCGGAGCCGCATGCCGGCACAGGCCGCGGAGCGCTCAGCGGCGGTACAGCCCGATGAGAGAGGCGTCGGCGAGTTCCCGCTTCTCGACGGCCTGCCGTACGTCGTCGGCGCGTGGGGCGTCCGGGAGGACGCAGGGCTCGGCGAGGGCGTAGAGGTGGAAGACGTAGTGGTGCGGCTCGTCCCCGGGCGGCGGGTGGGGTCCGCCCCAGCCGGGACGGCCGTAGCCGTTGACGAGTTCGGTGCCGCCGGGCGGGCTCTGCCCCTCGCTCATGCCGTCGCTGTGCGGGTCGATGCCTACGACGATCCAGTGCACGAAGTTCCCGGACGGGGCGTCGGGGTCCTCGCACATCAGGACCAGCTCGGCCGCGTCGTCCGGTACGCCGGACCAGGTCAGAGGCGGGGAGACGTTCTCCCCCTCCAGCGCGTACCGGCGGGGGACCGGGGCGTGGTCGGTGAATGCGCTGCTCTTGAGTTCGATGCCGGTCATGCGCCCCGGAGTACCCCGCAGGCGGCGGGACGTATCAGGGCGACGTGTGGATCTCCGCGTGACGGATACCCGGGCCAGGTCAGGAGTGCTACGGACTTGCTACGGACCGAGGAAGGCCGGCCCCGATGATCTCGCAGACCGTTCTGGTGCCCGCCGACGGCGTCGAGCTCGCCGGCGACTTCGACGTCCCGGCGCCCGCCCACGGCGTCGTCCTGTTCGCGCACGGCAGCGGCAGCTCCCGGCACAGCCCGCGCAACCGGCAGGTCGCCGCCGAACTCCGCACCGCCGCCCTGGGCACGCTGCTGATGGACCTGCTGACCGAGGCGGAGGACCGGCAGGACGAGCTGACCGCCGAGCACCGCTTCGACATTCCGCTGCTCGGGCGCCGTCTGGTCGCCGCGATCGACTGGCTCGACGCGGAGCCCGAGGTCCGGGGACTGCCCGTCGTCCTGTTCGGGGCAAGCACCGGTGCGGCCGCCGCCCTGATGGCCGCGGCGGACCGGCCGGACCGGGTCCTGACCGTGGTCTCGCGCGGCGGACGGCCCGACCTGGCGGGCGACGCGCTGGACCTCGTACGCGCCCCCGTGCTGCTCATCGTCGGCGGGCACGACACGCAGGTGCTGCGGCTCAACGAGGACGCCGCCCGGCGACTGCAGGCCCCCTGCACGCTGCGTGTCGTGCCGGGCGCCACCCACCTGTTCGAGGAGCCGGGCGCGCTGGAGCAGGTCGCCGGCCTGGCCCGGGAGTGGTGCGTGGAACGGCTGGGCGCACAGCGGCGGTGACACGCCGTGTGGGCGACCGGAGGGCCGGGTACCCGGCAGCCGCGCACGGAGGCAACCGGAAGGAGCAGCCATGCAGTTCCGTGACCGCAAGCAGGCCGGGCGGGAACTGGCCGCGCGGCTGCGCACCCTGCAGGACAAAGGGGCTCTCCCGCACGCTGTCGTCCTCGCGCTGCCCCGCGGCGGTGCCACGGTCGCCCGCGAGGTCGCGCACGCGCTGGACGCCCCGCTGGACGTCCTCGTGGTCCGCAAGATCGGGGCGCCGTTCCAGGAGGAGCTGGGCGTCGGCGCGATCGCCGGCGACGACCCGCCGCTCTTCGACGAACGGGCCCTGGACCGGCTGGGCCTGAGCGAGGCCGCCCTCGCCGAGACCGTCGACCGGGAGCGGGAGGAGGTACGGCGCCGCGAACGGCGCTACCGGCGCGGCCGTCCCCCGGTGGACCTGCGGGGCCGCACCGTGATCGTCGTCGACGACGGCCTGGCCACCGGCTCGACCGCACGCGCCGCACTGCGCCGGGTCCGCCGTGAGGCGCCCGAGCAGGTCGTCCTGGCCGTGCCGGTCTGCTCACCGGAGGCCGCCGAGCTGCTGCGCGACGAGGCCGACGAGGTGATCTGCCTGCACAAGCCGGAGCAGTTCATGGCCGTCGGCCTCTGGTACGAGAACTTCGACCAGCTCACCGACGACGAGGTCCTCGACGCGCTGCACGGCTCCCACACCCTGCCCGGCTGAAGGAGGAGAAGCGAGTGACGGAAGCGACCGGCACTGTCCTGGTCGGCGTCGACGACACACCGCAGGCCTGGCTCGCCGCTGACTGGGCGGCCCGGGAGGCGACGCTGCGCGGAGCGGCGCTCCAGGTCGTGCACGCGGTGACAGACGCCGACGAGCGGGTCCGCGGCGTCGCTGCCGATCTGCTGGAGGACGCCCGGACCCGGATCACGACGGCCCACCCCGGGCTGCGCATCGACACCGTCCTCGGGCAGGGGGAGCCCGCCGAGGCGGTCCTGACCGCGGGCGAGGACACCGACGCCGGCCTGATCGTGCTCGGCACCCGCGGGCGGGGCGGCTTCGCCGGGCTGCTCCTGGGCTCCGTGAGCGTCGCAGATGAGCTGAGGTTTCCTCGGTGATCCGGGACTGGCCCGGCTTCCGGGGGAGCGGCTGTGGTGCGTGGCAGGGTGTGGACGCCTGTCACTGGGTCGCGGGCCGTGCGCTGGTTGAGCACGGTGCTCATCGTGTGCGGTACCTGCCGCCTGTGGCGCCGCTGGCTGCGGCGATTCGGAAGCTGGGGTATCCGCCCCGCCGGACGCTGTCCGCCCGGTGTGGACCCGGGCGGGGCGGGGACCCCGCGTCGCTTTCCTGGGCACGGGGCGGATTCTCGGTGAGACCGGACCACTCCGGTCTCTCGACGCCGCCCACGTTACGGCAGCCGACGTCCCGCACTACAACCCCAGCGGGTACGTCCACTCGAAAGTGCCACAAGAGGCTAATCCGCTCAATTGTGTGCTCCGACACGCTATTTACCGGCACTCAGAATCCCCGTGCCATTTCAGGCACTGCGAAGGACCCTCGCGTCACGGAGGCGGAGCGATGGACCTGGTAGAAGAACGCCCCTGCCGATTCCGCATCGACCCGCACGGCGGGATGCGCGTGCCCGGCGTCGTGATCGCCTCCCGCGACCTGCTGCGCGACGCCGAGCAGTCGCTGGAGCAGGTCGCCAACGTGGCCACGCTGCCCGGCATCGTCGGCGCCTCGTACGCCATGCCGGACATCCACTGGGGCTACGGCTTCCCCATCGGCGGCGTCGCGGCGACCGCCGTGGACGAGGGCGGCGTGGTCTCGCCCGGCGGGGTCGGCTTCGACATCTCCTGCGGGGTGCGGCTGCTGGCGGCCGACTGCGACGGGCGGGAACTGCGCAGGGCGCTGCCCGCGGTCATGGACGGCCTGGACCGGCGGATACCGCGCGGCGCCGGACCCGGTGGGGTGTGGCGGCTCAGCGGGCAGGCGGAGCTGGAGCGGATCCTGCGGGGCGGCTCCCGGTACGCCGTCGAGCAGGGCCACGGCGAACAGCGCGACCTCACCCGCTGCGAGGACGGCGGGGCGGTCGCCGACGCCGACGCGACGCAGGTCAGCGAGCGGGCCCGGGAACGGGGCCTCGGCCAGGTCGGCAGCCTCGGCTCCGCCAACCACTTCCTGGAGGTCCAGGAGATCGCCGAGGTGTACGACGAACCGGTCGCCGCCGCCTTCGGCCTCGCCCCCGGCCAGGTGTGCGTGATGATCCACTGCGGTTCACGCGGCCTCGGCCACCAGATCTGCACCGACCACGTCCGGGCGATGGACCGGGCCATGACTCGCTACGGCATCACCGTCCCCGACCGCCAGCTGGCCTGCACCCCGGTCGACTCGCCCGAGGGGCAGGCCTACCTGGGCGCGATGGCCGCCGCCGCCAACTACGGCCGCGCCAACCGCCAGTTGCTGTCCGACGCGGCCCGCGGGGTCTTCCGCCGCGTCACCGGCGTACAGCTCTCGCTGGTGTACGACGTGTCCCACAACCTCGCCAAGATGGAGACGCACGAGGTGGACGGCGCCCGGCGCCTGCTGTGCGTGCACCGCAAGGGCGCCACCCGCGCCTTCCCGCCCGGCCACCCCGAACTGCCCGAGGAGCTACGGGAGTTCGGCCAGCCGGTGCTCATCCCCGGCACCATGGGCACGGCCTCCTACGTGCTGGCCGGAGTGCCCGGCGGCGACGCCTTCCACTCCACCTGCCACGGCGCGGGCCGCACCCTCAGCCGGCACCGGGCCGCCCGCACCGTGACGGGCAGGGAACTGCGCACCCGGCTGGAGTCGGCCGGTATCGCCGTCCGGCCGAAGTCGATGCGCGGTCTCGCCGAGGAGACCCCGGAGGCATACAAGGACGTCGGCGCGGTGGTCGCCGCGAGCGAGACGGCGGGGCTGTGCCGGACGGTGGCCAGGCTCGTGCCGCTGGGCGTGGTGAAGGGATGAGCCGGATGCGCTCACACGTCGATGGTCACCGCGCAGGACCAGCCGTACGGACCGGGCTCGATGCGCAGGTTCTCCCACGCGATGCCCTTCGGCGCGGCGCCGATGACCTCCACCACGCCGAGATCGGCGACCGCCATCCGCACGTCGAGCCCCTCGTCGTACGCCTCCGCCTCCACGTCGACCGGAACCTGCCCGTGCACCTCAAGGCGGAAGACGACCTCGTCGAGCAGCGTGGTCAGCAGGTCCTCGGGAGCGCCTTCGGCCAGCCGCAGCCGGGCCACGCCGGTCGCCCGGGTCCCGGAGACGTCCGCGAAGCCCTCCACCATGCCCGTGACGGCCTCCACCAGACACCGCTCGCGGCTCTCCGCCCAGGCCTCGACGCGCACGTCGGCCGTGTGCGGCACCAGCCGGTGCCCGCTCGTCCCGCGCCTGCGCGCCGTGATGTCGTCGCCCATGTCGCCGACCATGTTCACCGTGTGCCCACTGAGCAGAACCGCACACTGGTTTCGGGGGGCATGTCCGGACCGGCAGGGGAGCCACCGCCTCAGGAGCCGCCATGACCGACCCGACCCACCCCGCGCTCGCCCCCGCACTGCGGGACGTACGGGCCGTCGTCTTCGACACCGACGGAGTGATCACCGACTCGGCCCGGGTGCACGCCGCCGCCTGGCGGACTGCCTTCGACACCTACCTGCGTCAGCACCCGCCCGAGGACCCGGACCAGCGGCGCCCCTTCGATCCCCGGGACGACTACCTGCGGCACGTGGACGGCAAGTCCCGCCTCGACGGTGCCGCCGCCTTCCTCGCCTCCCGCGGCCTCGACACATCGGAGGAGACCGTACGGGCCGTCGCCGCGGACAAGGAGCGCCGCTTCACCGAGCGGCTGCGCACCCACGGCGTCGACGCCTATCCCGGGACGGTCCGGCTGGTGCGTGCCCTGCGCGCGGCCGGGGTACCCGTGGCGGCGGCCTCGGCGTCCCGGCACGCGGGTGAGCTGCTCACCCGGGCCGGGGTCCGGGACCTCTTCGACGCCCTGGTGGACGGCGGTGAGGCGGCCCGGCTGGGGCTCGCCGGCAAACCCGAGCCCGACCTCTTCCTGGAGGCGGCCCGCCGACTCGGCGTCCCCGCCGGGCACGCCGCCGTCGTGGAGGACGCGCTGGCCGGCGTGGAAGCGGGGCGTCGGGGTGCGTTCGCGCTCGTCGTCGGCGTGGACCGGGCCGCCGGTGCGGACACCGGCGCGAGGCTGCTGCGGCACGGCGCCGACATCGTCGTACGAGATCTGGCAGAACTGCTCGTGGAAGGAGTACCGCGGTGACCGCAGCGACGTCGTGGACCTGGGAGTACGACGGCTACGAACCGGCGGACGAACGGCTCAGGGAGTCGCTGTGCACGCTCGGCAACGGATACTTCGCCACCCGTGGCGCGTTCCCGGAGTGCGTCGCCGACGAGGTGCACTACCCCGGCACGTATGCGGCCGGCTGCTACAACCGGCTCACCTCGGACGTGGCGGGACACAGCGTCGAGAACGAGGACATGGTCAACCTGCCGAACTGGCTGGCGCTGCGCTTCCGCCGCCCCGGCGGCCGGTGGCTCACCCCCGACACGGCGACGGTCCTCGACCACCGGCAGGTGCTGCACCTCGACTCGGGGATGATGGAGCGCGTCACGCGGTACGCGCTGGCGGAGGGCAAGGCCCTGTTCGTACGGCAGCAGCGGTTCGTGGGCATGGCCGACCCCCATCTGGCGGTCCTGCGCACAGAGTTCACCGCGGAGGGCTTCGCGGGCGCCCTCGACGTCGAGGCGGCGCTCGACGGGGGCGTGACCAACTCCGGGGTCGCGCGCTACCGCGATCTGGACGGCCACCATCTGACCCACGTGCACACCGGGAGTTCCGCACCCGACACGGTGTGGCTGCGCTGCCGGACCCGCACCTCGGACATCCGGATCGGCATGGCGGCCCGCCTGACCGCCGACGTCCCGGTGACCGAGCGGCTCGAGGTCAGCCGAGCCGTCCAGCGGATCCACCTCGATCTGACCCCCGGCCGCACCGCCACCGTGGACAAGACCGTCGCCCTGCACACCTCCCACGACCCCGCGATCAGCGATCCGCTGGACGCAGCTGTGGACCGGGTGGACGCGGCCTCCGGCTTTGACGACCTGCTGAAGGCCCACCGCACAGCCTGGGACCAGCTGTGGCGGCGGGCCGAGATCGACGTGCCCGGAGCCGCGGGCCGCATTCTCCGGCTGCATCTTTTCCACGTCCTGCAGACCCTCTCGCCGCACACCGCCGACCTGGACGTGGGCGTGCCGGCCCGGGGACTGCACGGAGAGGCGTACCGGGGGCACGTCTTCTGGGACGAGCTGTTCGTGCTGCCGTATCTGAATCTGCACTTCCCGGAGGTGTCCCGGGCCCTGCTCGGCTACCGCCACCGGCGCCTGGACCAGGCCCGTGCCGCGGCCCGCGCGACCGGGCGGCGCGGCGCGCTCTACCCGTGGCAGAGCGGCAGCGACGGCCGGGAGGAGACCCAGGAACTGCATCTCAACCCGCGCTCGGGGCGCTGGCTGCCGGACCACTCCCGGCTCCAGCACCACGTCGGCTCGGCGATCGCGTACAACGTGTGGCGGTACTGCGAGGCCACCGGCGACGCCGAGTTCCTGCACACCAAGGGCGCCGAGATGCTGCTGCAGATCGCCCGCTACTGGGCGGACTCGGCCGTGTACGACGAGGGCCTGGGCCGGTATCGCATCCGGGGCGTGGTCGGCCCCGACGAGTACCACGACGCCTACCCCGACGCGAAGCTGCCCGGCCTCGACGACAACGCGTACACCAACGTCACCGCCGCATGGGTGCTCACCCGCACCCTGGAGGTGCTGCGCGCCCTGCCCGAACCCCGCCGCCGCGAACTCCTCGAGCGCACCGGCCTGGACGGCGGCGAGCGGGAACACTGGGACGAGGTGTCGCGCACCCTCCATGTGCCCTTCCACGGGGGTGTCATCAGCCAGTTCGAGGGCTACGGCGATCTCGCCGAACTCGACTGGGACGGCTACCGCAAGCGTTACGGCGACATCCGGCGTCTGGACCGGATCCTGGAGGCGGAGGGCGACACCGTCAACCGCTACCAGGCGTCCAAGCAGGCCGACGTGCTGATGCTCGGCTACCTCTTCTCACCCGCCGAACTCCAGGAAATCTTCAGCCGGTTGGGCCACCGCCTCGACCAGGACACCTGGCGGCGCACGGTCGACTACTACCTGCGGCGCACCAGCCACGGGTCGACCCTCAGCGGCCTGGTCCACGGCTGGGTGCTGGCCCGTGCCCGGCGCGCGGAGGCCTGGACGTTCTGCCAGGAGGCGCTGCGCGGCGACATCGCCGATCTGCAGGGCGGCACCACCGGCGAGGGCATCCACCTCGGCGCCATGGCCGGCACCCTCGACCTCGTCCAGCGCGGACTGACCGGACTGGCGACCAGTGGCGGGGCGCTGTGCCTCGACCCGGTGCCGCTGCCGGAGCTGTCCTCGTACGGCTTCGCCATCCACTACCTGGGCCACTGGGGCATCCAGCTCCGGCTGGAACACGGGAGGCTGGAGATCACGGTCCCCCCGTCCGACCTCGACCCGATCGACGTCCGCCTGCCGGACCGCACGGTGTCCGTCCAGCCGGGCGAGATGCGACGGCTGATGCTGCCGGGGTGACGTAGCGCTCCGCTGGAAGTCCGGTGCGTCGCCTGCCGGTCCGTCGTGGCTGGTCGCGCCCACGCGGCGGTAGCCGCAGATCGACACAGCCCCGCGCCCCTTCGGGGCGCGTCGACAGGCCCAATTCAAGAGGTCAAGGTACCGGACGTGGTCGGCGAGTGTACACGTCTGATCCCCGACTCCCGCGACGTCAACTCGCGTCGTATCGCGGACGGCTGACCTCTCCGCCCGAGCCGCCGCCGCTGTCGAAACCCCGCTGACCTGCGCGAGCGCGCTGGGGCTCGGCGTGCTGGAGCGTCAACTTCCGGTCAACCGGAGGGCGTTCGATGACGACTCCCGGTACTGCGATGGTTACCCACCGAAGCACTGGGTGCGGCAGACTGCCGTGACCGGTCCCCGGGCGTGGGTGATTGCGGCACCGGGTGGGCGGTACGAAAGGCGTCGATTCGGCTGGATGAGAGGGAGTTTCATGGACCGGTATCTCAGGGGGGCGAGGCTCTGGCCCGACGGGTGGACCAAGCTCAGGGTGGACTTCGTCCCGCGGCTCCCCGAGATCAAACCGGTGACCGACATCTATCGCCCGGTCCTCGCCCGGTTCGGCTTCGTCTCGCCGGTCAAGGACGAGTGGCTGCACGAGACGCTGGCCGTCGTCGACGACCGGCCCGCGAGCGAGGTGACCGGACCGGAACTCGCCCTGTTCGAAGGCCGGTTGCGGGAACGGCTCGGCGCGGTGCGCCCCTTCACGGTGACGGTGGGCACGGCGGTGGCGGGCCGGTGCGGTGTCCTGCTCGACATCGCTCCCGAGGACGAGTTCCAGGAGCTGCGGCACCAGGCCAGGGACGCCGTCGTGGAGGTGTTCGGCGAGGACGCCGACGACTACGAGGACGAACGCCCGAGGATCTCGCTGGCCTACGGCACCGCACTCGGCGACTCGCGGCTCCTGCAGGGCAGGCTGCGCAGCGCCTCGGGCCGGCGGGCCACGCTGACCGTGGACGGCGCACGGCTCGTGGAGGCCGTCCAGGACCGCAAGCAGCACGAGATCCGCTGGCAGGAGCTGGCGTTCGTGCCGCTGGGCGGTGCGGGGTGAGGGCCGCACCGGTCCTCAACCGGCCTTCTCCGTAAGGGCGTTGAACATCACCCGTCCCGGTCGCGTACCTCAGGGCACATCGATCCCGGACGACAGGAGTACCTGCCATGGCCGAGAAGCAGTACACCGTCATCGGCATGAGCTGCGGCCACTGCGCGGCGAGCGTCACCGAAGAGGTGGTGGCGGTACCCGGCGTCACCGAGGTCGACGTCGATGTGCGGGCGGGCCGGGTGATCGTACGAGGGGAGCAGTTCGGCGAGGACGCGGTGCGCGGCGCGATCGTCGAGGCGGGCTTCGACGTGGTGCGGGGCGCACGGGCCGCCGCGGCCTGAGCGCCGTGGTGGAGCGTGCCGCCTCTCAGGCCACCTGGTCGAAGAAGGTCAGCAGGGCGGCGGGGGAGTCGGGGCCGGTCAGGGCCTGTTCCGTCCAGATGCACTTGCCGGTCCCGGTGTAGCGGGCGCCCCACCGCTGGGAGAGGGCCGCGACCAGTTGCAGGCCCCGGCCGCCCTCGTCCGTCTCGGACGCCCGGCGGATCCGGGGCGTGGTGAGGCTCCCGTCGGTGACCTCGCAGATCAGCGTGCGGCTGCGCAGCAGACGGAGCATGACCGGGCCCTTGGCATGCCGTACGACGTTGCCCACCAGCTCGCTGACCAGCAGTTCCGTCGTCATCGCCAGATCGTCCAGGCCCCACTCGGACAGCTGCGCCCGGACCAGCTTGCGTGCCTCGCCGGCCGCCTGCGGCTCCGTGCTCAGCGGCCACACGGCGACCGCTTCGGGCGGCAGCCGGTGCACCCGCACCACCAGCAGGGCCGCGTCGTCGGCGGACTGCTGCTGTGCCGGGACCAGGCCCGAGGTGAGCCGGTCGCAGAGCCGGTCGAGGTCGTCCTCCGTGTCGGACCCGTCGAGCAGCCGTGCGAGATGGGCCATGCCCACGTCGATGTCCCGGCTGGCGGACTCGATCAGGCCGTCGGTGTACAGCACGAGCAGGGAGTCCTCGGGCAGGGCGACCTCGACGCTCTCGAAGGGCGGGTCGGCGGCGCCCAGCGGGGGATCCTGGGCCACCGCCGGGAACTCGACCGTGCCGTCAGGCCGCACGACGGCGGGCGGTGGATGCCCGGCGCAGCCGAAGGCGCAGGCGCCGGTCGTCGGGTCGTACACGCCGTACAGACAGGTGGCGTAGGAGTCGTCGCCGAGTTCGGAGACGACGTCGTTGAGGTGGGCCAGGATCTCGTCGGGCGGCAGTTCCAGGTCCGCCAGGGTGTGGACGGCGGTGCGCAGCCGTCCCATGGTGGCCGCCTGGGGCAGTCCGTGGCCCATCACGTCGCCGATGACGAGGGCGACCCGGTCGCCGGAGAGCGGGATGATGTCGTACCAGTCGCCGCCCACGTCCATGCCCTGCCGGGCCGGCAGATAGCGTGCCGCGGAGGTGCAGGCCGGCAGTGGCGGCAGCGTCCGGGGGAGCAGGCCGCGCTGCAGTTCCTGGGCGCGGAGGTGCTCGGCGTCGAAGAGGCGGGCCCGCTCCAGGGCGTGGGCGACCAGGCCGCTGATCGCGACCAGCAGCGTGCGTTCCTCGCCGGTGAAGCGGCGTGGCTGCTCGAAGGAGATCACGCACACCCCGACCGGGTGGTCCGAGGCGATCAGTGGCAGGAAGGCCCAGGCCGCTTTGGAGCCCGCAGCGGGCTGCCCGGCCAGTGCCGGGTAGCGGGCCGCGTACTCCTCGGGGGAGGAGAAGAACTGCGGGGTGCGGCTGAAGAGCGCGTCCGTGACCGCGGTGCGTCCCGTCACGGGAAGGTGGTCGACCAGGTCGAGGAACTCCTCGGAGTAGCCGACGCTGCCGACGACCCGGGTCCGCCCGTCCTCGATGACCTGCATCATCAGCCCGGCCGCGCCGAACGGCGGCAGCACATGGCGGGCGACCGCGTCCACGACGTCCTGCGAGCTGATCGCCTTGGCGAGCGCCGCCGTCAGTTCGCCGACGCGGGCGGCCCGGTCGGCCTGGAGGCGGGCGGCTGCCTCACGTTCGGCCTCCCGTACGCGCTTTTCGTGGATGTCGGTGAGGAAGAAGGCCAGGCCGTCGGGGAGCGGGACCAGCCGCAGATGGCACCAGCGCCCGGTGCCGGGCGCCAGCAGGTCGAGACCCGAGGGCGTGGACCGTGCGACGGCCTCCTCGCACAGCGCCCGCAGCCCGGGAACCTGCAGTGCGGTCAGGTCCCACACCAGCCGGCCGATCAACTCCTGCCCGGCACCGAGGACCCGCTCGGCCTCCTCGTTGAGAAAGGTGATCCGCCACTGGTGGTCGAGGGTGAGGAAGCCGTCGCTCATGTGCCGCAGGGCGCGGCTGATCGCGTCGCGGGCGCTGCGGGACTCGGTGGTGTCCCATACGGTGCCGACCATGCCGACCGGCTGTCCGGTGTCCGCCAGCTTCACCCGGCCTCGGACCTGGACCCAGCCGATCGTGCCGTCCGGGCGCCGCACCCGGTACTCGGTGCCATAGGAGCTCCGCTCGCGCAGCGCCTTGGCGACCTCGGCGGTCACCAGCGGCCGGTCGTCGGGGTGGACGAGGTTCATCCAGGTATCGGCCCGTCCGTCGAACTCGCCCGGTCCGAAGCCGAGCACGGTCAGTCCGGCCTGGTCCAGATCGACCTCCTCGGTGGCCATGGTCCACTCCCAGGAGCCGACACGCACGGCCTCGAGCGCCTGCCGCAGCAGGGCTCCGGGCTGCCGCTCACGCGGGGCGGGCTCCTTGGGCAGCAGGGGACGGTCCAGCCGTCCGGCGACCCAGGCGGCGATGGCATGCAGGAACGTCCACTGGGTGGGACGGGGGGCATGGTGTACGGCGGTCAGGACGGTCAGCGTGCCGAGGGGTCCGTCAAGTCCGGGCAGCGGAACGGTGGCCACACCGCGGTCCGCGCCGGGACGTCCGCCGAGGTCGGGGCCGGATTCGGCGGGCAGCCAGCAGCGAGTTCCCTCGCGCACGACCCGCGCCGGGGGCAGGTCTCCGGTGTCCGGGACGCGCTCCCAGGGTTCGGTCAGCGTCGGGGGCAGCCCGCTGCTCACCAGCAGATGCAGTCCGCGCAGGCCCTCGGGCCCGCCCACGTGGATCAGGCCGCCGACCCCGCCGAGCTCGGCGACAGCGTGCTCCAGGGCGAGACGCAGCGCCTCTGTCACGGCCACGTCGTCGTCGATGGCGCGGAGTATGGCCATCCGCCCGTGCATACCCTCAATATACGCAGAGTACAAAATTATCGTCATGCGCCGGTGTGTCCCGATTCCGGCGGACCGCTCGACCAGCGGGAGACGCCAACATCACCTCGGTCGTGGCCTGTTCAACCGTCCTTCGGCCCCGGCGCTCCCACCCGCAGTCCGTCCATGACCAGGTCGAAGAGGCGGGCGGCGCGTGCTTCCCAGTCGCCGTGGGGGTCCATCGTGAACAGGCCGGAGATGGCGAGGACGAGGTCGTCCGCGGTGACGCCGGGGCGGATGGTGCCGGACTTCTCGGCGGCGCGGAGCAGGAGTTCGGCCGCGGAGGTCACGGGGGTGGGCTCAGGCTTCGCCGCGGCGCCCGGTGCACTCGTGACCTGGTGGATCGCGTCCGCCAGACCGGCCTTGGCCATGGCGAACTGAGCGAGCCGGTCCATCCAGTCCCGCAGCGCCCGGTCGGGTTCCCGGGTCTGAAGCAACTGGCGTGCGCTGTCGGCGACCTGCTGCATCTCGTGGCGGTAGATCTCCAGGACGAGGGCCTCGCGGTTGGGGAAGTTCCGGTAGAACGTGCCCTGTCCGACGCCCGCCTTCTTGGCGATCGCGCTCAGCGGGGCGTCGGGGGAGCGGGTCAGCTCGACGAGCGCCACTTCCAGGATGCGCTCGCGATTGCGCTGCGCGTCCGAGCGCAGCGGTGCGCCCTTCTTCTCCTTCACCCGTGGCCTCCTCGCGAGCTCGCCGAGGAGCCCGGTCTTGCTAAGCGGACAGCTGTCCGGTACGTTTTCCTGAAAGCGGACAGCCGTCCGGTTGGTTCCCACCATAGCCGTGACAGAGCCGATCCAGCCACGTACCGCGCTGCCTCTTTTGCCTCCCGACACCCCCGATCTTCCTATACGCCTGCCTGCCGGACCGCCCTCTCGGCGCACTCCGGAGCTGTGAAAGGACGGCTGATCATGGCCCCAGCCCCCGCATCGACGTATAGCGCCATCACCCTGAACATCAACGGCGAGAAACACACGCTCTCCGTCGACCACCGCACCACCCTGCTCGACGCGCTGCGCGAACGCCTCGATCTCACCGGCACCAAGAAGGGCTGTGATCAGGGCCAATGCGGTGCCTGCACGGTCCTGATCGACGGCCGCCGAGCCGTGGCCTGTCTGCAACTGGCGGTGGCCGTCGAGGGGCGTGAGATCACCACCGTCGAAGGCCTGGCCGACGGCGAACGGCTGCACCCGGTGCAGCAGGCCTTCCTCGACCTCGACGGCTACCAGTGCGGCTACTGCACGCCGGGCCAGATCTGTTCGGCCGTCGCGGTGATCGAGGAACACGCGGCGGGGTGGCCGAGCGCCGCCACCGACGACGTACGGCCCGAGGCGGGACCGCCGCCCCTGACCGCCGACGAGATCCGCGAGCGGATGAGCGGCAACCTGTGCCGCTGCGGAGCGTATGTGTCGATCGTGCGGGCGGTCGCCCAGGCGGCCGAGGCGCGCACCGAGACCACGGAGGCGGCGGCATGAGGGAGTTCGGCTACCAGCGGGTCCTCGATGTCTCCGGCGCCGTCGCGCTGCTCGACGCCGATCCGGAGGCGCGTTTCCTCGGCGGCGGCACCAACCTCGTCGACCTGATGAAGACCGGCGTCGAGCGGCCCGCCCGGCTCGTCGACGTCCGTGAACTGCCCCTGGACCGCATCGAGTCGACGTCCGACGGCGCACTGCGGATCGGCGCGACCGTCACCAACAGCGACCTGGCCGCCCACCCCGAAGTCCGGCGCCGCTACCCGGCGTTGACGCAGGCGGTGCTCGCCGGAGCGTCCGGGCAGCTGCGCAACATGGCCACCGTCGGCGGAAACCTGCTCCAGCGCACCCGCTGCGGCTACTTCGCCGACGTGAGCCGGCCCTGCAACAAGCGCGTCCCCGGCAGCGGTTGCCCCGCGATCGAGGGCGAGCACCACAACGCGGCCATCCTCGGCGCCTCCGACCACTGCGTGGCCGTACACCCGTCGGACATGGGCGTGGCGCTCGCCGCCTTCGACGCGGTCGTGTCGTACGAAACCGCCGACGGGCCGGGTGAGTTGCCGCTCGCCGACTTCTATCTTCCGGTCGGTGACACCCCGCACCTGGAGACCGCCCTGCCGCAGGGCGCCCTGATCACCGGCGTCACCCTGCCACCCGCGCCGGTCGCGGCCCACTCCCGCTACCGCAAGGTGCGCGAGCGCGCCTCGTACGCGTTCGCGATCGGCTCGGTCGCCGCCGCGCTCGACGTCGAGGCAGGAGTCGTACGGGAGGCGCGCCTGGCCCTCGGAGCGGTCGCGTCGCGGCCGTGGCGGGCCCTGGAGGCCGAGCGGGTGCTGACGGGCGCACCGGCCGATGTCCGCGCCTTCGAAGCCGCCGCGGACGCCGAACTGGCCGCGGCCCGGCCCCTGCCCCACAACGGATACAAGGTGACCCTCATGCGCAACCTCATGGTGGCCGTGCTGACCGAACTCGCCCAGGAGGCCGCCCGATGACCACCGTCACCCCCCTGAAGGGCTTCGTCGGCACCGCGCACACGCGCGTGGAGGGACGCGACAAGGTCACCGGCGCCGCCCGCTACGCGGGCGAGATCCCCTTCGCCGAACTCGCCCACGGCTGGCTGGTGTTGTCCACGGTCGCCCGCGGCCGGATCCGCGCGATGGACACCGAGGCCGTCCTGGCGATGCCCGGCGTCCTCACCGTCCTGCACCACGGGAACGCCCTGCACGTCGAGACCGACTACGCGGGGCTCATGGGGATGAAACCCGACCCGTCCGTCGCGCTCTTCCAGCACGACCGGGTGCCGCACGCGGGCTGGCCCGTGGCGCTGGTCGTCGCCCGGACCTCCGAGCAGGCGCGGGAGGCCGCCGAGGCGCTCGTGGTGCACTACGACCAGGAGCCGCACGACGTCGCCTTCGCCGACGGGCGTCCGGACGCGTACCCGGCGGCGGACACGCCCGTCGCCCCCGCCGTGGCCGCGAAGGGCGACCTGGAGGCCGAACTCGCCCGGTCCGCCGTCGTCGTGGACGCGGAATACACCACGCCCGAGGAACACCACAGCCCCATGGAGCCGCACGCCGCCACCGCCCGCTGGGACGGCGGCCGTCTCGAAGTCGTCGACTCCAACCAGGGCAGCATCTGGGTCCAGGGCGAACTCGCGAACCTGTTCTCCCTCGACCCGGCCTCCGTGCGCGTGCGCTCCGAACACATCGGCGGCGGCTTCGGATCCAAGGGCGTCCGCGCCCACCAGGTGGCCGCCGTCATGGCCGCGACCGTCCTCCATCGCCCGGTCCGCGTCGTCCTGACCCGCCGTCAGATGTTCTCGCTGGTCGGCTACCGCAGCCCGACCGCTCAGCGCGTCAGGCTCGGCGCCGACCCCGACGGACGCCTGCGCGCCCTGGAGCACCAAGCTCTCAACCTCTCCTCGACGGTGCACGAGTTCCTGGAACCCTGCGCCCTGCCGGGCCGGGTGCTGTACGACGCCGACGCCCACCACACGGCCCACCGGATCGTACGGCTCGACGTACCGACCCCGACCTGGATGCGCGCGCCGGGCGAGGCACCGGGGTCGTTCGCGCTGGAGTCGGCGCTCGACGAACTGGCCGAGAAGTGCGGCGTCGACCCGATCGACCTGCGCGCCCGCAACGAACCCGAGACGGGTCCCGTGTCCGGGCTGCCCTTCGCCGGCCGCAGGCTCCTGCTCGACTGCTTCCGGGAAGGTGCCCGCAGGTTCGGCTGGGCGGACCGCGACCCCCGGCCCGGCCTGCGCCGCGACGGCCGGTGGCTGCTCGGCACCGGCACGGCCGCGGCCACCTTCCACGCGGGCGCCTTCCCCTCCACGGCGGCGATGACGGCGGAGGCGGACGGCACCTTCACCGTCCGGATCTCCGCGGCCGACATCGGCACCGGCGCACGGACCGCCCTCACCCTGATCGCGGCGGACGCGCTCCACGTGACTCCGGACCGCGTCCGCGTCCTGATCGGCGACAGCGACTTCGGACCGGCGATGATCGCGGGCGGCTCGATGGGCACCAGCTCGTGGGCCTGGGCGATCACCGCGGCGGCGGACGAACTGCGCGAGCGACTCGTCCCGGGCGCCACCATCCCTCCCGACGGCATCACCGTCCGCTCGGACACCTCGGCGGCCATCGCCGCCCGGTCACAGAAGGAACGGCACTCCTACGGCGCCCACTTCGCCGAGGCCGCCGTCGACGTCACCACCGGCGAGGTACGCGTCCGCCGTATGCTCGGCATCTTCGCGGCGGGCCGCATCGTCAACCCGCTCACCGCCCGCAACCAGTTCGTCGGCGGCATGACCTGGGGCATCTCCATGGCCCTGCACGAAGAGGCGATCCGGGACCCGGCCTCGGGCGCCCACGTCGGCGCCGACCTCGCGGGCTACCACTTCGCCGCAAACGCCGACGTCCCGCTCATCGAAGCCGACTGGCTGCAGGAGGAACCGAACGCCGACGACCCCATCGGCATCAAGGGCATCGGCGAGATCGGCATCGTGGGCGCCGCCGCTGCCGTCGCCAACGCGGTCTGGCACGCGACCGGCGTACGCCACCGCAGCCTCCCGATCCGCCCCGACCGCGTCCTCCAGGCAGGCCGACATGCTTGACCTCGCAACCGAGTTGACGAAGTGGACCAAGGAGGGCCGCGACTTCGCCGTCGCCACCGTCATCTCCGTCAGCGGCAGCGCCCCCCGCCCACCCGGCGCCGCCCTAGCCGTCGACACCACCGGCACGGTCATCGGCTCGGTGTCCGGCGGCTGCGTGGAGGGCGCGGTGTACGACCTGTGCGTCGAGGCCCTCGAGAACGGCAAGACGGTGGTCGAACGCTTCGGCTACAGCGACGAGGACGCGTTCGCGGTGGGACTGACGTGCGGCGGCGTGATCGAGGTCTTGGTCACGCCGATCACAGGGGACACCCCTGACCGGGAGGTGTACGAGGCGGCGCTGTCGCGCGCTGCGCAAGAGAAACCAACGGAACTGGCCCGCGTGATAAGCGGCCCGACGGAACTAGTAGGCAAGCCTGTGCTGGTACCCCCTCAGGGGCGCGGGGAACTGCGCGACCAGCCACAACGGACCCGCACGGTCGAACTAGACGACCGCACCCTCTTCATAGAAACCCACACCCCACCACCCCGCATGATCATCTTCGGCGCGATCGACTTCGCCGCCGCCCTCACCCGCACCGGCAAATTCCTCGGCTACCACGTCACCGTGTGCGACGCCCGCCCCGTCTTCGCCACCCGCGCCCGCTTCCCCGAGGCGGACGAGATCGTGGTCGAGTGGCCGGACAGCTACCTCCGGCGCACGGAGACCGACGAGCGCACGGTGCTGTGCGTCCTGACCCACGACGCCAAGTTCGACGTACCCCTGCTGGAGACCGCACTGCGGCTGCCGGCCGCGTACGTCGGCGCGATGGGCTCACGCCGTACGCATGAGGACAGGAACCGGCGACTACGTGAAGTCGGGCTCACGGAAAGCGAGTTGGCCGGGCTGCGCTCACCCATCGGCCTCGACCTCGGCGCCCGCTCACCGGAGGAGACCGCGCTGTCCATCGCCGCGGAGATCGTCGCGGCCCGGCACGGCGGGACGGGCGTACCGCTCACTGATTCAGGGACGCCGATTCACCGCGCCGTAGCGACTAGTCGGTCCCGGCGGCGCGCTCGGAGTTCTTCTTCTTGATGCGGGCCGCTTCCTTGCGGACCTCGGCCTGGGTGGCACGCTCCTTCTCCAGCCACTCGGGCATGTCCTTCTTCAGGGCTTCGATCTGCTCGGTGGTGAGGGGCTCGGTGATCCCGCCGCGCCCCAGCCCCGCGATGGACACGCCGAGCTTCGCCGCGACGACCGGACGCGGGTGCGGGCCGTCGGCGCGCAGGTCCCGCAGCCACTGCGGCGGATCGGCCTGGAGCGCGTTCAGCTCGGCACGCGAGACGACACCCTCCTGGAACTCGGCGGGGGTGGCCTCGAGGTACACACCCAGCTTCTTCGCCGCGGTCGCGGGCTTCATGGTCTGGGTGGTCTGGTGCGACTTCATGCTGTCAAGACTAACGACCGGGCGGGAGACCTCCGACCACGCCGGGTAACCTGGCGGGGTGACAGGCTCGGAAAGTACCCCCTCGTTCCGGCTCGCGTACGTCCCCGGGGTGACGCCCGCCAAGTGGGTGCGGATCTGGAACGAGCGCCTGCCCGACGTCCCGCTCGATCTGGTCGCCGTACCGGCCGCGGAAGCATCCGACGTCTTGCGCGAAGGCGGCGCGGACGCGGGTTTCGTACGGCTCCCCGTGGACCGTACGTTCTTCAGCGCGATCCCCCTCTACACCGAGACGACGGTCGTCTTGGTCCCCAAGGACCACCTGCTGACCGCCGCCGACGAGGTGTCCGTCGAGGATCTCGCCGACGAGGTGGTGTTCCACCCCCTGGACGACGTCTTCGACTGGGAGCGCCCGCCCGGGCAGCCCGCCTTCGAGCGCCCCGCCACCACGGAGGACGCCGTCGAGCTGGTGGCGGCGGGCGTGGGCCTGCTCGTCGTACCCCAGTCGCTGGCCCGTCTGCACCACCGCCGGGACGTGACCTACCGGCCCGTCGCGGACGCCCCTCAGTCGAGCGTCGTCCTGTCGTGGCCCGAGGAGGCGACCACCGAGCTGGTCGAGGACTTCATCGGGATCGTCCGCGGGCGGACGGTCAACAGCACGAGGGGACGCACGCAGCCCGCTGCTCAGCCTCAGTCACAGCCGAAGGCCAAGGGGGCCGAGACGTCCGGCGCCCGGCGCAAGCCCGCGGCGGGAAAGCCCACCCGCGGCGGTGGCGCCAAGGGCGCGAAACGCGGCAAGCCCCGCCGCCGCTCCTAGCCAAGTCTCACTTCGGCGGCAGGCTCGCTGCGAACGCGTGTCCCTGATCGACCCATGCCCCGAGGTCGGCGTCCTCCGCCAGCGCGGAGCCGTCGACGAGGATCCAGCCGCGCATCGGCCGTCCCGTCATGTCGAAGACCCGGGTGCCGGGCCGGGCCAGCGCCGCCTCGGTGGCGTCCGGGCCGACCCGGACCATGAGGTCGTCGCCGCTCACCCCGACGGCCATGTTGCCGCGGTGCAGAAACGCGAGGCCGCCGAACATCTTCTTCTCGGTGACCTCCGGGTCCGGGCCCAGGTGCGCCCTGATCCGCTCGGCCAGTCCTTCGTCGTACGCCATGACGGTCCTCGTTCCTGGAGTCCGCGGTGCCGACTCCAGGATCCCCGCGCGGGGCGGCCGACGCGCGCAGGGCGGGTGAGCGCCGGCGGGGCGGGAGCGTTCTGTTCCGGCCCACGCCCAGCACCGGGGGAACATTTGGCCGCGCCGATGGCGCCCCCGAGTGGCAGAATCTGCCCCGTGGACTGGGGGATCCTCGAGCGCGAGCCCGAACTGGCGCGACTGGCCACGGCCGCACAAGAGGCGGCGGACGGGGCCGGATCCGTGGCGCTCGTCTTCGGGGAGGCCGGGATCGGCAAGTCGAGCCTGGTCAAGGCGATGCCGGACCGGCTGCCCGGCGGCGCACGCGTCCTGGTGGGCCAGTGCGACGACCTCGCCACCCGACGGCCCCTCGGCCCGTTCCGCGACCTCATCGGCAGCATCGGCGCCGAACTGGCGCAGGCCGTGATGGAGGGCGTCGACCGGCATCGGGTGTACGAGGCACTGCAGGGGGAGTTGGCCGGGGTACCGCATCCGGCCGTGCTCGTCGTCGAGGACGTCCACTGGGCCGACGAGGCGTCACTGGACGCCCTGCGGTTTCTGGTACGCCGAATGGAGCGGTTGCCCGCACTCCTCGTACTCACCTACCGCGACGACGAGTTGAGCCGCGAGCACCCCCTGCGGCACCTGCTGGGCCAGGTGTCCCGCGCCGACCGGGTGCACCGTCTGCCGCTGGCCCGGCTGTCCCGGGACGCGGTCCGCACGCTCAGCGCCGCCAGCCACCTCGATCCGGCGCAGGTGTACGACGTGACGTCGGGCAACCCCTTCTTCGTCGCCGAGGTCGTCGCGGCGGGCGGGGTCGGGGGAGTGCCGCCCACGGTCGTGGACGCGGTACTGGCCCGGCTGCGCGGACTGGACGCCCTCACCATGGACGCCCTGGAGCAGCTCGCGGTCGTCCCCTCGGCCGTCGAACGCACCCTCGTGGAAGCGCTCTTCGCGGACGGCGCCGCAGCGCCGGCTGTGTCTGACATGCGGCTGCCGCCGCGTGGGCGCGACCAGCCCCCGCCGGCCCGCAGTGAACGGCCCGCATATCCAGCGGAGCGCTTCGCCGCGGCCGAGCAGCGCGGCCTGCTGACCGTGACCCCGGAGCGCGTCGCCTTCCGGCACGAGCTGATCCGCCGGGCCGTCGCCGACTCCCTGCCCGCCGCACGCCGGATCGAGCTGGACCGCAACGTCCTGGCCGCGCTCGTCGCCCGCCCCGGCACCGACCCCGCCCGCATCGTCCACCACGCCGCCCAGGCCGGTGACCGTGACGCCGTCGCCCGCTACGGACCCGACGCGGCCCGGGACGCCGCCGGCGCCGGCGCCCACCGCGAGGCCGCCGCCCACCTCCGGCTCGTCCTGCGCGAACGGCACCGCTATGCCCCGGCCGACCTCGCCGACCTGCTCGAACGCTACGCCGTGGAAAGCTACACCATCGCCGACTCCGCCTCCGCCGTCACCGCCCAGCGTGACGCCGTAGCCTTGCGCCGCTCCCTCGGCGACACCCTCGCCCTCGGCGCCGATCTGCGCTGGCTGTCCCGGATCCACTGGTGGGCCGGCGACGCCGAGGAAGCGCAGACGGCCGCGCGGGAGGCCATCGCCGTCCTCGAACACGCCGGTGACGACCGGTTGCTGGCGCTCGCGCTGAGCAACACCTCCCAGCTGCGGATGCTGTCCGACCGTTACGCCGAGGCGATCGTGTACGGCGAGCAGGCGATCGAGCTGGCCCGCAAGGCAGGTGACCAGGCGATCCTCGCGCACGCCCTCAACAACGTGGGCAGCGCCCGCTGGAAGGGCGGTGACCCGGGCGGGCGCGCGCAGGTGGAGGAGAGCCTCGACGTCGCGCTCGCCGCGGGCGAGGTCGAGCACGCCTGCCGGTCCTACGCCAACATCATCTGGACCCTGCTGGAGAACGCCCAGTACGCCGAGGCCGAGACGTTCCTGCCCCCGGCGATGGAACTGGCCGAACGCGCCGAACACGTCGGCTTCCTCAACTATCTCCACGTCGAGCTGGCCATCCGCCGGCTCGCGGCCGGGGACTGGGACGACGCCGAGAAACAGGCCGAGTTCGGTATGCACGACTTCGTCCCGGCCCGCTGCCCGGCGCTCACCGTGCTCGCCCGCGTCCGCACCCGGCGCGGCAGGCCCGGCGCCGGCGAACTCCTCGAAGAGGCCTGGAAGATCGCCGTGACCACGGGCGAACTGCAGCGCGCGGTTCCGGTGGCGGCGGCCCTGGCGGAGGCGGCGTGGCTGCGCGGCGACCGGGCGGGCGTGGCCGAGGTCGCAGGGCCGGTCCACGCCGAGGCCCGCCGCCTCGCGGTCGGCCCCTACCAGGCCGAACTCGGCTACTGGCTCGCCAAGGCCGGACACCGCGTCCCGGCCGACGGCTCGGACCATCCGTACGCCGTGCAGGCCGCCGGAGACTGGCACCGGGCGGCGGCGCTGTGGCGGGCGGCGGGCTGCCCGTACGAGCATGCCGCGGCCCTCGCGGAAAGCCCCGACCCGGCCGACAAACTCACCGCGCTCGCCGCCCTCGACACGCTGGGCGCCGAGCCGCTGGCCCGGCTGATCCGCGCCGAACTGCGCCGGCTCGGCGTCCGCCATATCCCCCGCGGCCCGCTCGCGGTCACCCGGGGCAACCCGGCCGGCCTGACCGAACGCCAGTTCCAGGTCATGCGGCTGCTGGCGGAGGGCCTGACCAACCCGGAGATCGCCGACCGGCTGGTCGTCTCGGTGCGCACGGTCGACAACCACGTACGCGCCGTCCTGGAGAAGCTCGACGCGCACACCCGGCGCCAGGCCACCGCGCGTGCCGCCGAGCTGGGACTGCTGGCGGGACCCGAAACGTAGGTATGTCTTCGCGCCGAGCTGGGTGACCCGCACGGATGCCCGGAAGGCCGTATGGCACTAGAAACATGCGAATCCGGCTCTATTCGGACACAGGAACGGGGAACCGCATGTCCAGCACACCCGCCCAGGCAGCACGCCGCGAACTGACAGGCTTCACCGGTGATCTGACCGGACCCGACGACTCCGGCTACCAGGACGCCCGCGCCGTCTACAACGGCATGATCGACAAACGTCCCGCACTCGTCGCGCGCTGCGCCGACGCCGACGCCGTGGCCCGAGTGATCGGCTTCGCCCGCTCCCACGACCTGCCCCTCGCGGTCCGCGGCGGCGGCCACCACGGAGCCGGGCTCGGCACCGTCGACGGCGGTGTCGTCGCCGACCTGTCGCCGCTCAAGGACGTCCACGTGGACCCCGGGGCCCGGACGGTCCGGGTCGGCGGCGGCTGCGTGTGGGGTGAGGTCGACCGCGCCACCAACGCGCACGGACTCGCCACGCCCAGCGGCATCATCTCCACGACCGGCGTCGGCGGCCTCACCACCGGCGGCGGGCTCGGCCACCTGACCCGCAAATGCGGGCTGACCATCGACAACCTGCTGGAGGCCGACCTGGTGCTGGCCGACGGCCGGCAGGTGCGGGCCGCCGCCGACGAGAACAGCGACCTGTTCTGGGCGATCCGCGGAGGCGGCGGCAACTTCGGCGTCGTGACGTCGTTCCTCTTCCGGCTGCACGAGGTGAGCACGGTCGTCGCAGGACCGACCTTCTGGCCCGTCGAGAACAGCGCCGAAGTCCTCACCGCCTACCGGGACTTCCTGCCGAACGCACCCCGCGAACTCAACGGCTTCTTCCTGCACGGCACGGTCCCGCCGGCCCCGCCGTTCCCCGAGGAACTCCACCTGCGCAAGATCGCCGGCGTCGTGTGGTGCTACACGGGCGACGACACCGAGGCCGCCGCCCGCGAGATGGCCCCGCTGCTCGACGCCCTGCCGACACCCCTGCTGCACGCGACCGGCCCGATGCCCCACCCCGACCTGCAGTCCATGTTCGACGGCCTGTACCCGCCGGGCCACCAGTGGTACTGGCGTGCCGACTTCGTCAACGAGATCCCCGACGAAGCCGTCGAACTCCACGCCAAGTTCGGCGCCGAGGTGCCCACCATGCAGTCGACGATGCACCTCTACCCGATCGACGGCGCCGCCCACGACGTCGGACCCACGGACACCCCCTGGGCCTACCGCGAGGCACGCTGGGCCTCCGTCTATGCGGGCGTCGACCCCGACCCGGCCAACGCCGACCTCGTCAAGCGGTGGACCGTCGACTACTTCGAGGCCCTGCACCCGCACTCGGCGGGCGGTGCCTACGTCAACATGATGATGGACGAGGGCCAGGAGCGGGTCCGCGCGAGCTACCGCGACAACTACGACCGCCTGGCCCGCATCAAGGCCGACCGTGACCCGGACAACGTCTTCCGCCTCAACCAGAACATCCAGCCTGCCCCGAAGCCGCGGTACGAGGCGCGGCCCTGAGCGGTTGGAAGTGAACCTGCGGGCCGGTGGGGGCTGGTCGCGCAGTTCCCCGCGCCCCTTACGGGGCGCTACCGCACCGGACCTCCAGCGGAGCGCTCAGCGTACGAGCCACTCGTACGCGGCCCGTGCCGTGAACTCCGTCTGACCGCCGCGCAGGAGCAGCCCAACCGTCGCGAACTCCGGCGCGTCGGCCTGCGCGGCGACATAGGGGATGGCGATGCAGCGCATCCCGGCCGCGTGCGCGGCGGCGGCACCGGGCGCCGCGTCCTCCAGGACCACGCAGTCGGCCGGGGCCGCGCCGAGCCGGCGGGCCGCCTCCAGGAAGACGTCGGGGGCGGGCTTGCCGCGCTCGACCTCGTCGGCCGACACGACGGTGCGCAAGTGGGCGTCCAGGCCGGTGCCGGTCAGGATCGCCTTGATGGCCTCGGGCGACGAACCCGAGGCCACGGCCATGGGCACGCTCTCACCGGCCAGCAACTCCACGAACGTGCGCATCTCGGGGTACACGCGCGTGGCGGTGCGGGCCAGCCCCAGATAGGCACGGTTCTTCGCGGCGAGCAGCTCGGCGACCGAGGCGCGCAAGCCGTATCGCTCCCTCCACAGTGCCACCGTCTCCTGCGTGCTGATCCCGACGTACCGCTCGTGGTCCGCCCAGGTGAAGTCCGGGACGCCGTGCTCGGCGAGGACCTGACGGCCCGCTTCGAAGTAGTTGGGCTCGCTGTCCACGAGCGTTCCGTCGAGATCGAAGATGACCGCGGTCGGGCCGAGATTGTTCATGGGTCCAGGATGCCAACCGTCATTTCCGAGCCGCGCGGCCGATCGACTCGACCAGCGGCAGCAGCCGGTGCGGAACGCGTTCGCGCAGGGCCACCTCGCTCCGGGTGCGGACGACGCCCGGCAGGCTGATCAGCTTCTGGATCACGTCCTCCAGGTGCGCGTTGTCCCGCGCCACCACCCGGGTCAGCAGATCCCCGCCGCCCGTGATCGAGAAGGCCTCCACGATCTCCGGTACGGCGGCCAGCGCGTCGCCCACATCGTCGAGATGGCCCTGCGTGACCTCGATGTGCACGAACGCCAGCACCGGATGGCCGAGCGCGGCGGCGGAGAGCGTCGGGCCCGTCCCGGTGATCACGCCGTCCCGCTCCAGCCGGTCAAGACGGGCCTGCAAGGTCCCGCGGGCGACGCCGAGGATGCGGGCGTACTCCCGCACGCTCGTCCGGGGCTGCTCCAGCAGCAGCCGCAGGATGCGGGTGTCGAGCTCGTCCACGGCCATGGCGCTCGGCCTCCTCGTCCCTGGTCCGTTGGCTCGTCGATGGACGAGCCGGATCCGATATGCCTGTGCCAATGGTCCATCATTCCAAGCACCACTTGAGCCAGGGTGCGCCTTGATGCTGCAATGAACCCGTCGATGGCGCTGCGGATCCCGCGGCGCCTTTTTCATGCCGTTGTCCAAGGGGGCGGGAAGCAGTGCTGAAGAGGGTGTTCATGGCTCCGGACCCGGGGCGGCTGCGGCTGCGCTTCGCCGCCCGGGCCGTCCTCGGCGTCGGCCTCGCGGTCGTCGTCTGCGGCCTCGCCGGCCACTCCCTCGCCGGTGCCGTCACCGGCGGACTCGCCGCGCTGCTCGCCCTGTTCACCGTCACCGACGCCACCGTCCGCGGGCAGGCGGTCACCACCGTGCTGCTGCCCGCCGTCGGCCTGCCCGTCCTCGCCGCCGCGGCCGAGCTGCACGACCAGCCCGTGGCCCGGGACCTCACCTTCCTCGCCGTGGTCGGCGCGGGCGTGTACGTACGCCGCTGGGGCCCGCGCGGACACAGCCTCGGCGTATTCGCGTTCATGACCTACTTCGTGGCGCAGTTCCTGCACGCGACCCCCGGACAGCTGCCCGAGCTGTACGCCGCCGTCCTCCTCTCCGTCCTCACCGCCTCGGCGGTCCGCTTCGGGCTGTGGTGCTACGAGCACCGGCTGCCCCCGGGCCCCGCGCCCACCCCGCCGGCCGGCACTGGCCTGGCCCGCGTGACCACCCGCCAGGCGATCCAGGCGACCACCGGCGCGGGCTTCGCCCTCGTCGTGGGCCAGTTGCTGTCCGGAGAGCGCTGGTACTGGGCCGTCGGCGCCACCTGGTGGGTCTTCGTCAACACCACCTCGCGCGGCGAGACCCTGGTACGGGGCTTCCGTCGCGTCCTCGGCACCGTGATCGGCATCGGCCTCGGCCTGCTCGTCGCCGTCCCCCTGCACGGGGCCGCCGTCCCCACGGCCGTCCTCCTCGCCGCCTGCGTCTTCGGCATCTTCTACACGGCCGCCGTGTCCTACACCTGGATGATGCTCTGCGTGACGGTGCTCGCCGAGCTGCTCTACGGCCTGCTGGGCGTCCTCGACCCCGCGCTGCTCGCGCTGCGGTTCGCCGAGACCGGCGTAGGAGCGCTCGGCGCCGTCCTGGCCGTGCTCTTCGTGCTGCCCGTCACCACCCACACCGTCACGGACGCCTGGATCCGGCGGGCCCTGCGCTGCGTCCACGCCTGCACCGCCGAGGCCGCCGCGCGACTCGCCGGAGACGAAGGCGCCGACCCGACCGCCCGGGTGGCCGAACTGGAGCAGCTGCTCGGCCGTGTACGACTCTCGGTCGCCCCGCTGGTCCACCCGCTCAACCCGATGCTCGGCCGCAAGCGCCGCGCCCGCCGCGTGCTCGCCCTCCTCGACGACTGCGCCCGCGAGATCCGCGGCCTGGCCGCCGTCGCCGCCGACCCCGAGGCCTCGCACGACGCACGCCTCGCCGCTGCCTGCTGGCGCGTCGAGGCCGCCGTCGAGGCGCTCACCGGCGGTGGCGACGTCCCCGCGTCCGCCATCGAGGCCACCGCGACGGAGCCGGCACTGGCCCACCTGCACGGCGTGGAGCGGGCCCTCGCGGACCTCGCGAAGCCGCTGCGGGCTCCGTCGCGCTCGCCCCTCGTCGGAACGTGAATCCCCTGACGACGCCCGATTTGGTCTAGACCGATTGTGATCGACTGCTAGCGTCACCCCCGACAACACAGGGCACCGAGAGGGGACAGCGGTGGCAGACGGCGGCAGGCGACAGCGGCGGGCCTTCATCGGGTCGTTCACGGCGGCCGGAGGCGCCGGGATCGTGACGGCGGCCGTGGACCCGGACACCGGCGCGCTCACCGTCCTGGGCAGCGTGGAGACCGTGCCCGACCCCTCGTATCTCGCCCTGTCGCCCGACGGGGACACGCTCTACGCGGTCAGCGAGACCGCCGACGGCGCTGTGGCCGCGTACCGCGTGACCGGCGACAAGCCCGAGCCGGCCGGCTCCGCGGTGCCGGTCGACGGCAGCGGCCCCACGCACCTGAGCCTGTTCGCCGGCCACGTCCTGACCGCCAACTACGGCTCCGGCAGCGTCACCACCGTGCCCCTGCGCGCCGACGGCACCCTCGCCCCGGCCGCGTCCGGCGTGCTCCGGCACACCGGCTCCGGCCCGCACACACCGCGCCAGCAGGGCCCGCACGCCCACCAGGTGCAGCCCGACCCGAGCGGCCGGTGGGCCGTCAGCGTGGATCTCGGCACGGACTCCGTACGCGTGTGCACGCTGACCGACGGGAGCCTCGACGTGCACCGGGAGATCGCCCTCCGCCCCGGGTCCGGCCCCCGTCACCTGGCGTTCCACCCGCGCGGCTCATACGCGTACGTGCTGAACGAACTGACCCCGACCGTCACCGTCTGCCGCTGGGACGCAGCGGACGGCTCGCTGAAACCGCTGGCCGAGACCCCGGTGCTGGCCGGGCAGCCGGCCGGTGACGGCTACCCGTCGGGCATCGTCGCGTCGCCCGACGGCCGCTTCGTGTGGACCGCCACCCGCGGCGAGGACGTGGTGTCCACGTTCGCCGTCGAGGGCGAGGAACTGCATCTGGTGGGCACGGTCACCTGCGGCGGCCACTGGCCCCGGGCCCTCACCGCGGCGAACGGCTTCCTCTACGCCGCGAACGAGCGCTCCGGCGACATCACCTGGTTCACCATCGACCCGGCCACCGGCCTGCCACGACCCACCGGCCTGATCGAGGTCACCGCCGCGTCCTGTGTGGTCATCGGCTGAACCCAGGCGCCCCGAAGGGGCGCGGGGAACTGCGCGACCAGCCACGACGCCGCCGCAGACGAACGACGACAGACGGATCCCGGCACTACCCAGCGGAGCGTCACCGCACGGGCGAGCCCTGCGCCTGCTGCGGAGCAATACCCAGCGCCGTCGTGTACTTGGCCAGCGCGAGCTTGCCGATCGCGGGGTAGGGGCCGAGCGGCTCGGCGGCGGAGCAGCCCGCCTCCTTGGCCGCCGCGTCGACCAGGCCCGGGTCGATCTCGGGGCCGATCAGATAGGGCGCCAACGCCAGCTGCTGCGAGCCCGAGGAACGCAGCTGCTCGGCGACGGACGAGATCGAGCCGTCCTGGTCGAGCGCCGCCGCCATCACCGGCACCGCGAGGCGCGCGGCGAGCAGCATGCCGGTGATCCCGGCCGCCTGCACGGCCTCCTCACCACCGACCGAGGCCAGGACGATGCCGTCCGCGGCGGTCGCCACGGTGAACAGCCGGGCGCGGTCGGCGCGGGCCAGACCGGCCTCCGACAGGCGCACGTGCAGCGCCTCGGCGAGCAGCGGGTGCGGGCCGAGCACATCGGTCAGATCGGCCGCGACACGGCTGTCCATGACCGCCTGGCGGACCCGGCGCAGCAGTGCGCCGTCCGGCCCGGCGAGCAGCGGCACGACGACGGCGACGGGGCCGTCCGGCTGCTTGGCGTCCACACCCGCGGCGCGCGCCTGCTCGTAACGGGCCGTGCGCTCCTGGGCGGCGTGCGCGAGCACGGACGTGAGCGTGGGGAACTCCGCGTCGTCCCCGTCCAGGTAGCCGATCCGCGCGTCCAGGCCGGGGAGCTCGGAGCGGGCGATGCTCACGACCTCCTCGGAGAGGCTGCGCGTGGCGGCGCTGGGCGTGCCCGGCACCGCGAGGACGAACGCGGGCGCGCCGTCGGGAGCCGCCAGGGGCTCGGGTCGGCGGTGCCGCCCGGGCTGGCGAGGTCGCGGCATTCGTACTGGCAGGCCGGACGCGGGCCCAGTGGGGGAGCTCATGGCGACGCATGTTACTGGCTTCCTGGGCTCCCTTGTTCGGGGAGGGTGCAGGTGAGCGGTATCCGTCCGGTTTTGTCTGATGAGTTACGGTCGGATCAGAAGTGCTCAGCGGCTTCCGGCCGGTCTGTGGGTCAGTCCCCCTTGACGGTGACCACGGTCAGCATCGCCTCGTCACTCGGCAGGGTGAACGCGCCCGCCGCTAGGTCCGTCGCGATGCGCACGGAGCCGTCCAGCGGATCACCGGCGGACGGGACCCGGCGAGCGCGCGGCAGTTGTCGGGACAGCTCCTCCTCCAGCGGTACGACGAGAGGGGCGCCGATCTTGAGCAGCCCGCCGGTGACGGCGACCCGTGCGTCCGCGTCCGGCGGGCAGACGGCTGCCGCGGACTCGGCCATGTGCCGGGCGGCCGTGCGCAGGATGCCCGCGGCGACGGGGTCGCCGTCCGCGCACGCGGCCACATGCGGCACGAAGGACGCGAGGACGGCGGGCCGGTCCGGCCGGGGGTACAGCTTGCCGGGCAGCCCCGGCATCGGACCGAACTCCTCCTCGGCGCGCGTCAGCAGGGCGGCGGACCCGCCGGGCCGCCCGTCGTAGGCCCGCAGTGCCGCCTCCAGTCCGGCCCGGCCGATCCAGGCACCGCCGCCGCAGTCGCCCAGCAGATGCCCCCAGCCGTCGGCGCGACGCCAGTTCGTCAGGTCCGTACCGATGGCGATCAGTCCGGTACCGGCGGCGACCACGGCACCGGGCCGCGGCCCGACGGCACCGACATACGCGGCGACGCCGTCGGCGACAAGCGCGAGCGTCCGGACACCGAACTCCCGGCGCAGCGCACCCGGGAGTTCGGCGCGCAGGGCGGCGCCGAGCGTGGAGAGCCCGGCGGCCCCGACGACGGCGGTGTCCAGCCGGTGCACGCCGGTCTCGGTCACCAACACCCGCACCATGGGCACCAGTTGCTCCATCAGATGCCCCGGATCGATACCACGCGCACCGGTCCGCACCGGCACTCGTGACTCCCGCTGGGCCTTCACGTCCCCCTGCGCGGTCGCCACGACCACGCGCAGGCCGGAGCCGCCGGAGTCGACGGCGAGGAAACCGGCGGGCGTATCCGCGAGTCGGGCGCGGCCGGACGGGGGCGTCATCCGCGCGGGATCAGGTGGAGCCGCATCCGCCCCGGCCCCCACACCGGTCACGGCAGGCGCCAGTCCACCGGCTGACCCCCCTGCTGGATCAGCAGGTCGTTGGCGCGGCTGAAGGGGCGGGAGCCGAAGAAGCCGCGGTCGGCCGACATGGGGGAGGGGTGGGCGGACTCCACCGAGGGGAGGGTGCCGAGCAGGGGGCGGAGGTTGCGGGCGTCGCGGCCCCACAGGATGGACACCAGCGGCTTGCCGCGCCCCGCCAGCGCCCTGATGGCCTGCTCGGTGACCTCCTCCCAGCCCTTGCCACGGTGAGCGCCCGGACTGCGCGGCGCGGTGGTGAGCGCTCTGTTCAGCAGCAGCACGCCCTGCTGGGTCCACGGCGTCAGATCACCGTTCGACGGCTGGGACAGCCCCAGATCCGTGTTCAATTCCCGGAAGATGTTGATGAGGCTGCCGGGCAGCGGACGCACATCGGGCGCGACCGAGAACGACAGCCCCACCGCGTGCCCCGGCGTCGGATAGGGGTCCTGCCCCACGATGAGGACACGGACGTCATCGAAGGGCTGCTGGAAGGCCCGCAGAACATTCGGTCCGGCCGGAAGATACGTGCGCCCCGCCGCGATCTCCGCGCGCAGGAAGTCGCCCATCGAGGCGATCCGTCCGGCGACGGGTTCCAGGGCCTTCGCCCAGCCCGGTTCGACGATTTCATGCAAGGGTCGTGATGCCACGGGCGTCACCCTACTGCCGTACGGGCAACGGCGATCAACCGATGGCCAAGGCCGCTGAGCGCTCCGCTGGAAGTACCGTGACGGGCGGTCGGCCGTCTGCGGCGCCGTCGTGGCTGGTCGCTCCCCCACTCTCGACTTCGCTCGAGCGGGGGGTCCCCCATCGCGGCGGAGCCGCATATGGATACAGTCCCGCGCCACTTCAGGGCGCTGCCGTACCGCAGTGGACTTCGCCCGACCTCCTTAAGAGTGCTCAACCGACCACCGCCGCACGGACGCACAGCACATCCGGCAGATGCGAGGCGAGTTGCTGCCAGCTGTCGCCGTCGTCGGCCGAGGCGAAGACCTCGCCGTTGCGGTTGCCGAAATAGACGCCCGCCGGATCCCCGTCGTCGGTGCACAGCGCGTCGCGCAGCACCGTGCCGTAGTGGTCCTCCTGCGGCAGCCCTGCCGACAGCGGCTCCCAGGTCTTGCCCGCGTCCGTCGTGCGGAAGACCCGGCACCGGCGGTCGGCGGGCACCCGGTCCGCGTCCGCGGTGATCGGGAACACATAGGCCGTGTCGCCGCGGTGGGGGTGTGCGGCTGCCGCGAAACCGAACGTGGAGGGCAGACCCTCGCCGATGTCCGTCCAGTGCGCGCCCGCGTCGTCGCTGCGGTAGACGCCCCAGTGGTTCTGCAGATACAGCCGGTCCGGGGTCGCCGAGTCCTGCGCGATCTTGTGCACGCACTGTCCGAACTCCGGGTCGGGATCCGGCAGGAACACCGCGGAGACACCGGAGTTGGACGGTGACCAGCTGGCGCCGCCGTCGGTGGTACGGAACACGCCCGCGGTCGATACGGCGACCGTCACGGCCTGCGGGTCCCGCTTGTCGGTCACCACGGTGTGCAGGCCCTCACCGCCGCCGCCCGGCACCCACTGCGAGCGGGTGGGGTGCTCCCACAGCGGACGGACCAGCTCGAAGCTCTCGCCGCGGTCCTCGGAGCGGTACAGCGCGGCCGGTTCCGTGCCCGCGTACACCACATCCGGTTCGGCGGCGGCCGGGTGCAGCTGCCACACCCGCTCCAGTGAAGCGCCGGTGTCCTTGGGGAACTTGACGGCCGGCTGGGACGGTTCGGTCCAGGTCCGGCCCAGGTCGTCGGAGTGGAACACGGACGGACCCCAGTGCGCGCTGTCGCCGCCTGCCAGCAGCCGCGGGCGGTCGCCGCGGGTGTCGAGGGCGACCGAGTAGACGGCCTGTGCGTTGAAGTAGGGACTCTCGTCGAACTCCCATGCGCCACCGCGCCGGCGCCCGATGAACAGGCCTTTGCGCGTGCCCACGGCGAGCAGTACCTCGGTCATGCCCAACACCTCCGCGACATCTTTGTCCAGGACTCCGGCCAGTCTGCACCCCACCACTGACAGTCACCTCTGGAAAGGACTGTCTCGCAGGTCAGGGCGGTGCGGCGGCCCGTGCTGGGTGTTGCGCACGGCCCTGTGCACGGTGCCGATCCCGGACCGATCCGGTCATGTTCGGTCAGACGCCGGTGAGCGCGTCGGCCCCGTGGGACCGTCGGCCCGGGGGACCATCCCTGAGCATCCGCGAGCCGTCCGACGTATGGAAGGACGGTCGGGGATGTTCGCGCGCTCATGAGAGGAAGCCTTCGATGGCGTTCCGTGGTCCGAAGGTGTGGCTGTGGCGCTGGCGGCGCAACCCGCTCAAGCGCCAGGCCGACGTGGTGGAGGCCTGGGTGGTGCTCGGTGCCTGGGTGTTCACCGTCCTGGTGGCGGTGTCCGCGGGTCTGGCGGTGGACCGGTCCGTGGAGCACAGGCTGGCCCGGGAGCGCGTCGAGTGGCGTCCCGCGGTGGCCCGGCTCACCGAGCGGGCGCCCGGCCCCGCCGACACGAACGCGCGCACGGTCAGCGGGGAGCGGGTGTGGGGCAAGGTGCGCTGGACCGCGCCGGACGGCTCCGTGCACACCGGCCAGGCCCGGGTCCGGACAGGCAGTGCCGTCGGCTCCCCGGTCACCGTGTGGACGGACCCGCAGGGCCGCCTGGTGACCAGGCCCGCCACCGTGTCCCAGGCCCGCATGCAGGCCGCGATGACCGGCGCGCTGATGGGGGTGGCAGCGGCGGCGCTTCCCTTCGTCGGGGGCCGGGTCCTGCGCGGTCGGCTGGAGCGCAGGCGCATGGAGATGTGGGACGCGGAGTGGGCGCTGCTCGGCCCGCTGTGGGGGCGGACCACGGGCTGAGCGGCGGGGCCCGGAGGCTACGGCCGGTGGCCCTTACCCGCCTCCCAACACCCCACGGCACACCCGCAGCAGCCGTTCGTCGTCGACCAAATCCTGGCCGCCGTATGTGTCGGAATGGACCTGGTGCCGCCGGACCGACGCGAGTTCCGCCCGGAGCAGGTCGTGCAGGGGTGCACCCGTCGGTCCCAT
The DNA here is from genome assembly GCF_036014015.1 of Streptomyces sp. NBC_00457. NCBI lineage: Bacteria > Bacillati > Actinomycetota > Actinomycetes > Kitasatosporales > Streptomycetaceae > Streptomyces > Streptomyces sp. NBC_00457. Next base: position 9,351,748 of record NZ_CP107905.1, read on the forward strand.
GGCGGCGACGCACTCGGCGACGGTGAGGCGTGTGTACGGATGCTCCGCCCAGACGGAGCGCAGCACCGCGAGCACGGGGTCCGGCACTCCGGTGATCCGCCAGATCGCACACGCGGCCGACGTCCGTTCCCAGACGCTGTCGGACTCGGTCATCGGCCGCACTCCCGCCAGGGCGGGGCGTGCGGCAGGGCCGAGCCGCGCCAGTACGTCGGCCGCCGCCCTGCGCCGATACGCGTCACCGATCGTCAACTCCCGCAGCAGGACGGGCAGTACGACCTTCACGTCGGCCTCCACGGACCACAGCGCGTCCGCGGCCGGTACGGCGGATTCGCCGTCCAGCAGCCCGCGCAGCGCCGGTATCGCCTCCCGCGCCGCTCCTCCGAGCACCCCCAGGACCCCTGCCGCGTGCTTCACGAGCACGTCCCGCAGCCGCGCCTCCTCCGGCAGGCCGAGCAGCAGCCGCAGCACCCCGGGCACACACTTCCTGTCACGCAGCTCCCGCAGCGCCAGCAGCAGCGTCAACGCGAATGAATGCGACTCGGGGGATTCGAGCGGGACCTCCTCGAGCCCGCGCCGGAACGCGGGAGCCAACGGCGCCGCGGCCCGGTCCAGACAGGAGATCACCTGGCCCACGTCGTGCGGCACGACCGGCCCCGCCAGGACCTCCGCCAGCACCGGTACCGCTCTGGGATCGCCGGTCTGGGCCAGGACTTTGAGCGGGCCGCCCAGAGACGGCAGGCCGTGAGCCCACTGCTGCACCCACAGGTCGGGACGGGAGGCAACGAGCGCGTGGAGGTCGTCGGCGGCAGGCCTGGCGATGTCGAGGAGGCCGGTGAGGGTGGACACCGCGGCCTCGCGCAACCGGTCGTCGTCCGTGCCCAGTTGGGCACCGATCAACGCCACGGGTTCGCTGTAGTCGGCACGCCACTCGCTGAACAGTTTCGTCGACATCCACACGGCGTTGCACCGGTCGACCGGATCGGGGCTGGTCAACTGACCGCACAACAGGCCGATCCGGTCCTCCACCCGGCTGCCGAGTGCGGTGTGCAGGGTGCGCAGCAGCTGGGAGCCCTCCTCGTCCGAGGGGCGGAGCCGCCGCAGCCGGCCGACGAGCGTGTTCGTGTCCGGCCGATCCGGCGCGTCCGGAGTGACAGGCCGCTGTTCGGACCGGTCCCTGAGCAGGCGTACGACGGTGTCCACCAGGTCGGCCGGGAGCCGGTCGGGGGCGCAGGCCGCCAGCTGGCCCAGCGCGGCGATCCGCAGCGCGGGACCGTACGGCGGCGCGCTCTGCGTCGTCAGGAGGTCCAGCGCGCCCGCGGCCTGACCGGGGTGCCGTCGGGCGAAGTGCCCGAGGCTCTCGGTCAGGGCGAGCAGCACGCCGTCGTCGCGCTCGACCGTGATCCGCTCCCGCAACAGCCCCAGCACCCTTGCCGGTTCGTCCAGGAACCGCACGACCGCTCCCGCTGCCGCTCGCCGCACCCCCGCGTCCGGGTCCCCGGCCAGACGGGCGAACACCCCGGCGCTCGCACGGACCGCGGTATGGGCCATCGCGTAGCCGTCGCCGAGGAGTTCCGCGCCGTCGTCCCCGCCGATGCTGACCAGCAGCTCCACGATCCCGCCCCGGTCGGGCACCTCCTCCCGCCCCGCGAGGGCGAACAGGAACGGGACGCAGGCGAGTGTCGAGTCGTACACGTCGCCCTGGTGGTGCACCGCGCCGTACATGCCGTCGAGTGCGATCTCCCGCTCGGCCGGGTCCGCGGAGGCGAGCCCCCGCAGCATGCCGGGCACGTCCTCGGCACTTCCGTACGCGTGCCGCAGCGCGGCCCAGTCGACCTCGTCGATCCCCGTGAACACGTTGTCCTCCCCAGCGAGTGCCACTGGTCGTGAGTGTGCACCACGGCACTGACAACGAAGCGGAATCGGGTCGTGACTGTGTGCGATCCGGTCAGTTCGCCGACTCGAGGGCCCGCCGCAGGATCGCGTCCAGGTCAGCGGCGTCGGGGAGGGTGCCGAAGGCGTGTCCCCAGTCGCCGCCGAGCCGGCTGGCGCAGAAGGCGTCGGCGACCGCCGAGGGGGCGTGCCGGACCAGCAGGGAGGCCTGGAGGGTCAGGGCCATCCGCTCCACCAGACGGCGGGCGCCCGCCTCGGACCCCTCGGACAGCGCGTCCTGAAGCCGGTTCACGGCCGCGTCCAGTCGGGCGTCCGCCCCCTGCGCCAGGGCGAGTTCGGCGAAGAGCGCGTCCACGGTGCCGGGCTCGCGGCGCAACGCCCGCAGGACATCGAGGGCGTTGACGTTCCCCGAGCCCTCCCAGATCGACAGCAGGGGAGCCTCCCGGTAGTGACGGGGCATGCCCGACTCCTCCACATAGCCGTTGCCGCCGAGGCACTCCAGGGCCTCCGCGGTGAAGGCAGGGCCCCGCTTGGTGACCCAGTACTTGCCCACGGCGGTGGCGATCCGGCGGAAAGCCGCCTCCCCGGCGTCCCCGCGCACGGCCCGGTCGGCCGCGCCCGCCAGCCGTAGCGTGAGGGTCGTGGCGGCTTCCGACTCCAGCGCCAGATCGGCCAGGACGTTGCGCATCAGCGGCTGGTCGACCAGCCGGGCGCCGAACGCGCTGCGGTGCCGCGCGTGATGGCCGGCCTGGACGAGTGTCTGGCGCATCAGCGTGGCCGACATCATCACGCAGTCCAGCCGGGTGCAGTTGACCATCTCGATGATCGTCTTCACACCCTGGCCCTCGGGCCCGACCAGCCAGGCCACGGTGCCGTCGAACTCCGGCTCGGAGGAGGCGTTGGAGCGGTTGCCCAGCTTGTCCTTGAGCCGCTGGATGCGGAAGGTGTTGCGGGTGCCGTCGGGCAGGACGCGCGGCACCAGGAAACACGACAGGCCCCCTTTGTCCCTGAGAGGGGATGCCTGCGCGAGGACCAGGAACACGTCGCACATCGGCGCCGAGGTGAACCACTTGTGCCCGCGCAGCGTGTACACGCCGGGCTCGGCGCTGGGCGTCGCCGTCGTCGTGTTCGTGCGGACGTCGGAGCCGCCCTGCTTCTCGGTCATCCCCATGCCCGCCAGCAGGCCCCGCTTCTCCGTCGGCACCCGCAGCCCGGGGTCGTACTCCCGGCTGGTCAGCAGGGGTTCGTAGACCTTCGCCAGCTCCGGCTGCCGGCGCAGCGCGGGAACGGCCGCGTACGTCATGGACGTCGGACAGCCGTGCCCGGCCTCCGTGTGCCCCCACACCAACCCGCCCGCGGTCCGGGCGACATGGGCACCGGGACGGTCCTCGGCCCAGGGTGTCGCGGCGAGTCCCTCGGTGACCGCGACGCGCATCAGGTGGTGCCAGCTCGGATGGAAGTCGACCTCGTCGATCCGGTTGCCGTACCGGTCGTGCGTGCGCAGCTCGGGCTCGCACCGGTTGGCCAGCTCGCCCCACTCCTGCGCCTCGGCGCTCCCGGCCCGCAGCCCGAGCCGCCGGAGCCCCTCCTCGGCCCACCCGGCACCCTCACGGCGCAGCCCTTCGAGCAGAGCCATGTCGTCGGACGCGTCGTACGGGGCCAGCGCGGGGGGCTGGTTGGTCACGTCGTGTGTGGCGCGGCCCTGAGGGCCTTCTTCGTGCGCGAGTGTCGAGGCCATACCGTGAGTGTTGCACTATTTCTGCGGTCGTATCAATCATGCAACGATCCGATCCGGCCCGTACAGTACGTCCCCATGCGAACGGTCCAGGCAGACGAGCTGCACCTGCGCCCGCTCTCGGCGCGCTCGGTCGTCCTGAGCCTGCTCCTCGGCATCCATCCGCCCGAGCTGCCGGTGAAGGACCTCGCGCGCGTGGTGGAGCCCTTCGGCGTCGGCGGCTCCACCCTGCGGGCCGCGCTCAGCCGGATGACGGCCGCCGGCGACCTGCGGCGCACGGACGCCGGGTACCGCATCGGGGAGCGGCTGCTGGAGCGCCAGCGTCGTCAGGACGACGCCGTGGAGCCCAGCACGCGCGCGTGGGACGGCGATTGGGAGATGGCCGTGATCACCGCGACGGGCCGGGGCCCCGCCGAACGCGCCGAACTGCGGACCCGGTTGACCACCCTCCGCCTCGCCGAACTGCGCGAAGGCGTCTGGCTGCGCCCCGCCAATCTCCGCCGCTCGCTCCCGCGGGAACTCGAAACGGTGCTCCGGCCCTTCACGGCCCGCCCCGAACAACCCGCACGCGACCTGGCGTCAACCCTCTGGCCGCTGGACACCTGGGCCCGCACAGCCCACGCCCTGCTCGGCCACATCGCGCGCGTGGAGCGCCCCGCCGACCGGCTCACCGCCTTCGCGGCCGTCGTACGTCATCTGCTCCTCGACCCCGTCCTGCCCGCGGAACTCCTCCCCGCCGACTGGCCCGGACCGGCCCTGCGCGCCGCGTACGCCGACTACCAGCGGGAGTTCACGCAGGTCGTGCGGGAGCGGCGGGCATGACAGGGCGGCCGTACGAAGCGCCGTGCAGGGACGCTCCGTACGGCCGCCTTCACCGCGGGGATGGGGTCAGCGGTAAGTGATGTCCGAGGTGGAGTACAGGCAGTTGGTGCTGTCCGGGCCCGTACCGACCGCGGTGTTGTTGTTGTACTTCTGGCAGGGGACGACCTTGCGGCTCGCGTCGTTGAGGATCGTGATGCCGCGCAGTGTCGCCACGTCGCCCCGGTTGACGTTGATGCCGACGAGGCGTGCGGTGGAGCCCGTGCCGGTCACCTCGATGTTGCTGAGGTTGACCTTGCGGGTGTACTGCGTGGAGCAGTCTCCGCAGGAGCGGTACAGGGTCTTGAACTCCTGCACGGCGAAGTTGGAGATGTTCAGCGTGCCGGGCCCGTTGTGCTGGAAGACCTTGTCAGCGGCCTTCTTGGCGCCACCGCCGATGACGTTGTACGTGGAGCCGCCGCGGAAGGTCGCGGCGTCCTCGCCGACATCCGCCCACCACACGTTCTGCAGCGTGCAGTTGCCCTTGCAGTGGATGCCGTCGGCGCCGGGTGCGCCGATGATGACGTTCTTCAGCGTCGCGCCGGGCTCGAGCTCGAAGATCGGGTCCTGGCCCTCCTCCTGGCCGTCACCGGCCAGGTCACCGGTGCCGTAGAACTGCCTCATCCCGTAGTCCTTGGTGCCGGACACGGAGATGGTGGAGGAGGTCCCCTGGCTGCCGTTGGGCGTCGGCCAGCTGGCGGCACTGGCCGGCGGCGCCCCGAGTGTCATGATCATGACAGACGAGAAGCCGACTGCGGCCACCGTGCCGGTCAGTGCGCGCCGACGGGCGCGTGGAAGTGCTGGTGAAGTCATGTCCCGATGCCTTCTTCCAGTTGGGGGGTGATCAGATCTTTCCGGTGCCCGCGCCGGACGTGACCGAGGAGACGACCGTCGAGGCGGACTCCGCGGTGTAGCCGTACGGCGGGGCGGTGAAGCTGCCGACCCGCGAGATCTCGGTGGCGGCTCCACCGAGGTCGTTGCCCCGCAGGTTGGCGTATCCGTCGACGTCGCTGCTGCGGTTGGTGGTCACCGCGATCTTCGTCGCACGGAAGACGTTGTTCTCGACGAGCATCTGGGCGCCCATCCGGGAGTGGCAGGCGGTGTCGGCGCCGTCCACGTAGTTGTTGTAGAAGTGGCCGGTGCCGAAGCGCAGGCTGGGGATGCGCGAGTAGACGTTGCCGAAGTGGTTGTGGTGGTACGTCACCTTCAGGTGACCGGTGTCCTCGCTCGCGTTGTTGTCGCTGTGTCCGACGAGCGAGCCCTTGAAGTGGTCCTTGAAGGTGTTCCAGGAGACGGTCACGTGGTCGGCGCCGTGATTGATGTCGAGCAGACCGTCGTAGTGGTCCTTGTCGTGCGTGCGGTCCGCCGAGAAGGAGTTGTGGTCGATCCAGACCTTCGTCGACTCCTGGACGGTGATGCCGTCGGCGGGCGCGACCGGCTTGCTGATGTTGAGATTGCGGATGACGACGTTCGTCACCTCCTTCAGCCGCAGCCCGCCGCCGGTGAACCCGGAGGACGAACCGATGCCCAGGACCGTGGTGTTGGAGCCGATGTCGACCTGACCGCTCAGCGAGATCAGGCCGTTCACCCGGACGACCTTGGCCGCGCTGCCGGTGACGGCCGTCTTGAAGGCGCTCAGCGTCGAGACGGTGACCGCGGAGGCGTTGCCGCCGCCGGTCGCGCCGGCGCCGAATCCGACCGGCGAGGTCTCGGCGGCGCCCGCCGCCTGGGGGAGGGTGAGGGCGGCCGCCGTCGCGAGAGCGACAGCGGCGGCCGTCACCAGCGTGGTTCTTTGCGCGTGTGTACGGAGGGGGCCTGTACGCATGCGGGTGCGTCCCTTCGCGTTGCCTTGACTGGTCGTATCTGTGAATGACGTACGCCATGTTGAACGCTGCGCTGGGGCATGCCGCTGATTCCGGCCTGAGGGGGCGTCAGCCGGTCAGCCTGCTGAACGGAACGTAGAGGGCAAGCGCTTTCTAGTCAACGCTTTGCGCGGAACACATTCGGACACCCCAGGTCAGCGCCACACCGGACGGCGCGAGGGCGTGGGAGCGCTTCCAAGGTCGGCGGCTTCGGCGCCCGCCGCCGTCCGCACGGGTGACGTTCCGTTTCTCGGGAACCCGGCTGTGCAGAGAGAGCCGATCTGTGAGGGAGGCATCGAGAGTCATGACACGGCAGAAGCCGTCGCTCGATCTTCCGGAACCCCTGCGTGAACCGTTGCAGAACACCGCATCGGCGCTGCGCAGGGTCCCCGGCGCCGGTGTGGTGACCAAGGCGGCCGACGGCGCGCTGGACGCGGTCGGCGCCGTGTCCCCGCGCGGCCGGCGCATGGTCGCGTACACCGGGGCCGGGCTCCTCGGGGTCGCGGGCATCGTCGAATGGCCCATCGCCCTCACGGGGGCGGCGGTGGTCTGGCTGACCCAGCCGAAGCCCGGCGGGAGCGAGGAGACAGACGACCGGAAGGCGACGGCAGGCAGCAGCAGTCGTAGGTCGGCCGGCAGCAGCACTACGTCGGCCACGGGCCGTCGTACGACATCCAGCCGCGGCGGAAAGTCGTCCACGGGCACCCGCAAGACGTCCGGCGGCACCCGTAAGGCGTCGAGCACCCGGTCGACGTCCGCCGGCGGCGGCAAGAGCGCGCCGAAGAGCCGGAGCACAGCGTCGAAGCGCGCGAGCACGAAGAGCTGAGGTGAGTCATGGGAGTGCTGACGGGGGCTGCCACGGCCCTGTCCGGTGCGGTGCTGGCGGGGCCGCGGTTGCTGGTTCACGGGGCCGCGCCCGGTGTGGGTGTGGCCGCCGGAGCGGTGGCCGGGACGGCGCGGGCCGGTGTGCGAGGGGCGGACCAGGTCGTCAGGATGACGCGGGTGGCCCGCAGGGCGCTGCCGGGCGGTGACCACACCTGGCGGTCCGGTCACCGGACCCATCTGCCGCTCCGGCCGGCCGAGCCGGAGCGGGTGCGGCGGGCGGGCGGGATGGCGAAGGCGGCGCGCAAGGTGGCCACGGCGCTGGCGGAACGGCCGGACGTGGCCTACGCCTACTGGGACGGCGGCCTCACCCGGCTGGTCGTGGCCGTGAGTGAGGCGGCCGTGTCCGAACGGGTGGAGCAGAAAGCGCATGCGCTTGCCGCCGAACTCGGTCTTGAGCCGGTGGACGAACCGACGGAGGAATTCACGCATCCCGGCGACCCGGTCCTCGTACGGACCAGCGCGGCGGCACTCGCGGCCGACGCGGCGGGCGTCGTGGTCGCGGTGGCCGGCTCCGCCCTGCGACTGCCGCCCTCGCCCCGGGCCGTCACGGCGGTGGTGACCCTGCTGCGCGAGAACCCCCGCTTCCGGGCCTGGCTGCGCGAACGGTTCGGGTTCTCCCGCATGGACCTGATCCTGGCGGTGTCGAACGCCGCGGTCCATGGCGCGGGCCGCACCCCGACGTCCCTCGTGCTCGACGCGGGCCTGCGCTCGGTACAGCTCGCGGAGGCGCTCGCACGCGCGGCCGCGTTCGACGCGGTCCACGACCGGGTCTGCGGACCCGAGCGGGAGGACGTGTCCCCGGAGCGGTTCCCGCGCCCACCGCTACGCACCACCCCGGCGCACGAGTACGCGGTCCACGCCGAGACGGGCAGCGTGGTCGGCGCGGCCGTGACACTGCTGGTGAAGCGCGACGGCACCGAGGCGGCCGAAGCGGTCCTCGCGGGCTCCCCGAAAGCGGCACGCTACGGACCCGCCGCCTTCCACGCCGCACTGGGCTGCGCGTTGGCCCGCACCGGCGTGCTGGTCCGCCACATGGAACGCATGCGGCAGCTGGGGACGGTCACCAGCGTGTTCCTGCACCCGAGCGCGCTGCACACCCCCGACGGCGCCGCGGACCCCTGGGCCGAGGCCGTCCTGGACGCGGCACGGCGGGCCGGACTCCGGGTCGTCGTGACGGACGATCCCTCGCTCGGCGACTTCACCGCCCTCGCCGACCACGTGGTGTCCGCCGAACGGTCCTTCAGCCGGACGGTGAACGAACTGCGCGGTCGCGGCGGTGTCCTGACCGTGGCCCGGCCGGGCTCGGCCGATGACACGGACACCCTGTCCGGGCTGCTCGCCGGCGATGTGGCCGTCGCGCTCGCCGACGGTGACGCGGCCGTGGCCTGGGGCGCGGACGTGGTGGCGCCGGGCGGTCTGGCCGACGTATGGCGGCTGCTCGCGGCCGTACCGGTGGCGCGGAAGGTCGGGCGGTGTTCGCAGACGCTGGCCCGGTCCGGCGCCGCGCTGTCCGGACTGATGGTGGCCGTGGGCGAGTCCGGGCGCGGCACCGGCTCGCCGCTGCCCGGCCTGCGGCACGCGCCCGTCGACTTGAGCGCGGCGCTGGCCCTGGTGTCCGGGGCGCGAGATGCCGTAGGCGTCGCGGCCACCCGCGCGCCACGCCCCCGGGCGCGGGTGGCCTGGCACGAGCTGAAGGCGAAGGACGTACGACAGCGGCTGGAGCACCGGCTGGAAGAGCCGCCGACTCCGGCGGCCGAGGCGACCGCCAAGGTGCGGCAGGCAGTCAAAAGCGTCGGCCGCAACCCGGTGTTCGCGCCGGCCAAGGGGGCGCTGCAGCTGGGCCGGGCCGTACGGGGCGAGCTGGACGACCCGCTCACCCCGGTGCTGGCCGTCGGCTCGGCCGCGTCGGCGATCCTCGGCTCGGTCGTGGACGCCCTGCTCGTCGTCGGCGCCCTCGACCTGAACGCCCTGGTCGGCGGCATACAAAGGCTGCGGGCCGAACGGGCTCTGTCCGGGCTGCTCGCGGAACAGAAGCAGAAGGCACGCGTCGCACCCAACGGGAACTCGGACGATCGGCACACCGTCGACGCCGCACGCCTCAGGCCCGGCGACGTGATCGAGCTGCAGGCCGACGACGTCGTACCGGCTGACGCCCGCCTGCTGTGGGAGGACGGCCTGGAGGTCGACGAGTCCGCGCTGACCGGCGAATCCCTGCCCGCGGACAAACAGACCGCCCCGACCCCGCGCGCGCCCGTCGCCGACCGCAGCTGCATGGTGTACGAGGGCACGACCGTGGTGGCCGGACAGGCCCGTGCCGTCGTGGTGGAGACCGGCGACCACACCGAGGCCGCCCGCGCGGTCCACCTCGCCGCACGCAAGCCGCCGGCCGCCGGGGTGCAGGCCCGCCTGCAGGAACTCACCCGCAAGGCAATGCCGTTGACCATGGCGGGCGGCGCCGCCGTGACCGGCCTCGCGCTGCTGCGCGGCACACCGATCCGCCGGGCGGTGAGCGGCGGGGTCGCGGTCGCGGTGGCCGCCGTCCCCGAAGGGCTGCCGCTGGTGGCCACGGTCGCGCAACTGGCCGCCGCCCGCCGGCTCAGCAAGCAGGGCGTGCTGGTCCGCGCCCCGCGCACCCTGGAAGCCCTCGGCCGGATGGACACCATCTGCTTCGACAAGACGGGCACCCTCACCCAGAACAAGCTGCGCCTCGTCCGCGTCACCGACCCGGACGGCACCGCCCGCAAGCCGGACGAGGCCGTCGACTCGGCCACCCTGCGCGTGGCGGTGCGCGCCTGCCCCGAGCCCGAGGAGGGCCCCGACCAGCCGGTCCACTCCACCGACGAGGCGGTCCTGGACGCGGCCGGGCGCGACCCGGAGTGGCAGCAGACCGAGGGCAGGCCGTTCGAGGCCGGGCGCGGATACGCCGGAGCCGTGGGCCACGCGGCCGACGGGATACGGGAGTTCGTGGTCAAGGGCGCCCCGGAGATCGTCCTGCCCGCCTGCCGCGACCTGCCGGAAGACGCCTCGCGTACGGCGCAGTCGCTGGCCCGCGACGGACTGCGGGTCCTCGCGGTCGCGCGACGGCGCCTGGGCGACGACGAGAAGGACGCGGACGTCTGCGAAGAGCCCCTGTCCGACCTGGAGTTCACCGGTCTGCTCGCGCTCGCCGACGCGGCGCGCGAGACATCGACCGCCCTGGTCCACGGGCTGCGTGAGGCGGGCGTACGACCCGTCATGCTGACCGGCGACCATCCGCAGACGGCGCGGGCGATCGCCATCGAGCTGGGCTGGCCCGATGACACGGCCGTCGTCACCGGCGACGAACTGGCCGCCGCGGACCGCTCCGAGCGCGCCCGGATGCTGCAGGACGTGGACGTCGTGGCGCGCGTCGCGCCCGAGCAGAAGCTCCAGGTCGTCGAGGCCCTGATGGACGCGGGCCGGGTGGTCGGCATGGTCGGCGACGGCGCCAACGACGCGGCCGCCATCCGCGCCGCCGACATCGGCGTCGGCATCAGCGCCCGCGGCTCGGCCGCCGCCCGCAACGCCGCCGACCTGGTGCTCACCCACGACGACCTCACGGTGCTCGTCGAGGCCGTCGTCGAGGGCCGCGCCCTGTGGCACAGCGTCGCCGACGCGATCGCCATCCTGATCGGCGGCAACGCGGGTGAGGTGGGCTTCGGGATCCTCGGCACGCTGCTCGCCGGCGCCGCGCCGCTGTCCACCCGTCAGATGCTGCTGGTGAACCTGTTCACGGACCTGTTCCCGGCGATGGCGGTGGCGGTGACACCGCAGAAGGAGGGGGAGACCGACGTCAGCGCGCCGCTGGGCAAGACCCTGCTCGGCACACCGCTGATGCGGCAGATCCGCCACCGGGCGCTGACGACCTGTCTGGGCGCGGTCGCGGCCTGGCTCATCGGCCGGTTCACGCCGGGGACGGCCCGCAGGACCACGACGATGGCCCTGTGCGCGGTCGTCGGCACCCAGCTCGCCCAGACCCTGGCCGACCGCAGCGGCTCCCCGCTGGTCCGCGTCACCTCCTTCGGCTCCGCCGCCGCCCTCGTCCTGCTGGTGCAGACCCCGGGCGTGAGCCATGCCCTCGGCTGCACACCGCTGGGCCCGGTCGCCTGGACCGGCGTCGTGGCGGCCATCGCACTGGCGGTGACCGGACAGCGGGTGATGCCGGAGCTGGAGCGGGCGGTGGTACGGCTGAGCCGGTAAGCCCGTACGCGTACGGACGCGTCCCTTCGGGTGGCTGCGGCTGGTCATGTATGTGAATTAAGTGCGGGATGCGGAACGCCGAGCTGGGCATGCTGCTGACTTCCGCCCGGCTCAGGGGCCTGACGGTCAGCTCGCTGAACAGCACCCAGGAGATCGGCGCTTTTGCTCCACGCTTTGCGCACAACTCATTCGGACATCCCTGCCCAGCGGGGAACTGTCGCAGTCGCCGCACGGGAGCGCTCGCTTCTCTGCCGATCCCGCTGCCGACAGCCCCACGAGCCGCCATCACGAAGGGATGAACGACTTTGCCTGCCACTATCAAGCGCAGACCACTTCGCACCATGCTCACCGCGCTCAGCGGAATGCTCGCGGCAGCGCTCATCGCCGCACCCCCGGCCGACGCCCGCGTCGACGAACCCACCGCGGCGCTCACCGAGGTCACCGGCTTCGGCGAGAACCCCAGCAACCTGCAGATGTACCTCTACGTACCGGACGACGTGGCCGACAACCCGGCCGTCGTCGTGGCCCCGCACTGGTGCGGGGGCTCCGGCCCGGCGATGCACTCCACCACCGAGTACGCCTCGCTCGCCGACCAGTACGGGTACATCGTCGTGTACCCGTCGGTCACCCGTGACACCAAGTGCTTCGACGTCGCCTCACCCGAGGCCCTGCGCCGCGGCGGCGGCAGCGACCCGGTCGGCATCAAGTCCATGGTCGACTATGTGACCGAGACGTATGACGCCGATACGAGCCGGATCTTCGCCACCGGCATCTCCTCGGGCGGGATGATGACGAACGTCCTGCTGGCCGTCTACCCCGATGTGTTCAAGGCGGGCGCCTCCTTCGCCGGTGTGCCGTTCGGCTGCTTCGCCGACGCCAACGGCACCGGGTGGAACCATGCGTGCGCGAACGGCGACATCGACCGCACCCCGCAGGAGTGGGGTGACCTGGTGCGCGCCGCGTATCCCGGGTACAGCGGGCCCCGGCCGCGGATGCAGGTGTGGCACGGCACCGAGGACGACGTGCTGTGCTACCCCAACTTCAAGGAGCAGATCGAGCAGTGGACGAACGTGCACGGTGTCGGTCAGGAGCCGGCTGCCACGGACTCGCCCCAGTCCACCTGGACCCGCACCCGCTACGGCGGCACCGGTGACCAGGCTGCCGTCGAAGGCATCAGCCTCCAGGGCGTCGGCCACCCCGATCTGTACGCCCCCGGTATGGCCGCTCGCGTGCTGACCTTCTTCGGCCTCGCAAGCAGCTGACCGCACCCCAGCCCGTACGACCGCGCTCACCAGTGCGGTCGTACGGCTTTTACGGCAGCCGGTCAGACCGAGCGGTGGTACTGGTCCGGCACATGGACGTCCCCGCCCAGCTCGCGCGCCGCATGCCGCGCCCAGGACGGGTTCCGCAGCAGCTCACGGCCGAGCAGCACCGCGTCCGCCTCGTCGTTGGCGAGGATCTTCTCGGCCTGTTCGGCGTCGGTGATCAGGCCGACGGCGGCGACGGACAGGCTGGTGGCCGCCTTGACGCGGGCGGCGAACGGCACCTGGTAGCCGGGGCCGGTCGGGATGCGGACGCCGGAGGCGTTGCCCCCGGTGGAGACGTCGAGCAGGTCGATGCCGTGGGCCTGGATGTCGGCGGCGAAACGGACGGTGTCGTCAGCGGTCCAGCCGCCGTCCTCCAGCCAGTCGGTCGCCGAGATACGGAAGAACAGCGGCTTGTCGTCCGGCCACACCTCGCGTACGGCGTCGACGACCTCGAGGGCGAAACGGGTGCGGTTCTCGTACGAGCCGCCGTACGCGTCCGTGCGGTGGTTGGAGTGCGGCGAGAGGAACTCGTTGATCAGGTAGCCGTGGGCGCCATGGATCTCGGCGACCTCGAAACCGGCGGCGAGAGCACGGCGGGCGGCGTCCGCGAACTGGCCGACGACCTCGCCGATCTGAGCCACCGTCAACTCGTCCGGCACCGGGTGCCGCTCGTCGAACGCGACCGGGCTCGGCGCCACCGGCTGCCAGCCGTACGTCTCCGGCCCCACCGGCGCCCCGCCCTTCCAGGGCTGGTCGGTCGACGCCTTGCGGCCGCCGTGCGCGAGCTGGATCCCGGGCACCGTGCCCTGCGAGACCAGGAAACGAGTGATCCGGCGGAACGCCTCGACCTGCGTGTCGTTCCAGATGCCCAGGTCGTACGGGGAGATCCGGCCCTCCGCGCTGACGGCAGTCGCCTCGACCAGGATCAGGCCCGTACCGCCCGCCGCGCGCGCCGCGTAGTGGGCGAAGTGCCAGTCGTTGGGGGCCCCGGTGTCCGGGCCCTCCGGTGCGGCCGAGTACTGGCACATCGGCGCCATCCAGACCCGGTTCGGGACGGTCACATCGCGCAGGCGGAAAGGCTGGAAGAGGGCGCTCATGGCGAGCTGCTCCAATCGTCACGGGGTCGATGGACGACTCGTACGATAGGCATCGTAGTACGGGAAGTGTCAAACTACGAGACCCTTCGTACAATGGAGTTCCGCCTGACGAACTGGAGCCGCCGTGACCACCGCCGCCACCACCAGCCGCGATCTTCCGCACCCGGCGCGCGACGAGATCCGGCTGGAGGGCATCCTGCACGCACTCGCCGACCCGATGCGGTTGCAGATCGTGCGAGAGCTCGCCACCGACGGCGGCGAGCTCTCCTGTTCACGCTTCGACCTGCCGGTCACCAAGTCCACGACCACGCACCACTTCCGGGTGCTGCGGGAGAGCGGCGTGATCCGGCAGATCTACCGGGGCACCGCCAAGATGAACGGCCTGCGCCGGGACGACCTGGACGGCCTCTTCCCGGGTCTTCTCGACACCCTCCTCGACGCCGCCGCCCGGCAGGCCGTCCGCCTCGGCGACTGAACCGGCCTGTGCGGGAAGGTGGTTGAAGAGCAGGTTCAGCACGATCGCGGTGAGGCATCCCGCGCGGCGTACATCGCGAGGACGTGCCGTTTGTTGATTTCGGGTGTGTTGCTGCGTCGTGGATTGGTGCGGGTTCGTTGTGGCTGGTCGCGCAGTTCCCCGCGCCCCTTAACCGGCGTTGCCGTGTGCGGCGTTCATGAGTGACTGCCAGTCGGGGAGCTTTACCACGCCCCTGCCAAGTGATGCACCCAGCTCCGCCTCTGCCCGCTCGATCGCCTGCCAGCCCGTCCATTCCACCGGCTCGGTCCCCTGGGCTCGCAGTGCCGTCAGCGGGTCATCAGGAAGATCCTTCTGTACGAGTACGTCGGCGTCCTCGATCAGTGATGTCACCGTTTCCTTGGCGTCCGGACGGTTCGTGCCGATGACGCCTGTGGGGCCCCGCTTGATCCAGCCCGCCACGTACTCGCCCGGCGCGACGAGGTTCTCGCGGAGTACGCGGCCGGCGAGATGGGGGACCGTGCCGGTCGTCGTGTCGAAGGGGAGGCCTTCCAGAGGGACGCCGCGGTAGCCGACCGAGCGGAGGACCAGCTGGGCCTCGATGTCCTCGTAGTGGCCGGTGCCGGTCACGCCGCCGTGGGTGTCGGGCTGCGTCCGCTCGAAGCGCACCGCGCCCACGCGGCCGGAGTCGGGCTCGGCGAGGAGTTCGACGGGGCGCAGGAAGAAGCGCAGCCGGATGTGGTGGTCGGCGTCCTTCACCGGGGTCTCGGCCCAGCCGCGCAGCACCTCCACGTTGCGGCGGTTCGCCGCGGGCAGGCCGGAGGGGTCGGCGTAGGCCGGGTCCAGTGCCAACTCGGCGGGCTCGACCCGTACTTCGGTGTCCGGGAGGGCGCCGAGTTCGCGGAGTTCCTTGGTGGTGAAGCGGGCCTGGGAAGGGCCGCGGCGGC
Organism: Streptomyces sp. NBC_00457; assembly: GCF_036014015.1. NCBI lineage: Bacteria > Bacillati > Actinomycetota > Actinomycetes > Kitasatosporales > Streptomycetaceae > Streptomyces > Streptomyces sp. NBC_00457. Next base: position 9,367,019 of record NZ_CP107905.1, read on the forward strand.
CGACCATGCTGACCTCGGTCACCCGGCTCGCCGCCAGTGCGGTGAGCGCCGCCTGCGGCATGTCGGTGGGGCTCAGCTCGGCCTGGCCGCGGGCCAGCATGCGGGTGACGTCCACGGCCACGTTGCCGACGCCGATGACCACCGCGGAGCGTGCGCCGAGCACGAAGCCGTCGGCGGTGGCGTCCGGGTGGGCGCTGTACCAGGACACGAACTCGGTCGCCGACCAGCTGCCGGGCAGATCCTCACCGGGGATCCCCAGATGCCGGTCGGTCGCGGCGCCCACGCAGTACACGACCGCGTGGTACAGCTCGCGCAGCCTCGCGGCCGGCACCCCGCCGGGGCCCACCTCGACGCCGCCGAGGAAGCGCACCCGCTCGTGTTCCAGGACCGCCCGGAGGTTGTTCTGCAGCGACTTGATCTTCTCGTGGTCCGGTGCCACCCCGTAGCGGACCAGGCCGTACGGGCACGGCAGCCGGTCCAGGACGTCCACGAACACGTCGGAGTGGAGCTGGACGAGGCTCTGGGCGGTGTAGACCCCGCTCGGCCCGGAGCCGACGACGGCGACACGAAGCACGGCGGAACTCCTTACCCCGAAGGACCGTCGGAGATCGCTGACGCTTCCAGCATCGCACCGCGGATGCTCCGCTGACAGGGTGCTGACCGGAGGACGGGCGTGCGTGTCCTTTCGTATGGAATGTGATCATGCGGTTTCGTTGCGTGTGTGCTCGAAGCATCCTTTCTTGATCTTTCTGATCGTTGTCCGATGGACGGTGCGGTGTCCGTCTGGCCCGCGTGGGAAGTGCGGGAAGACGGAGCCGCTGGGGACGACGCCGGCGTGACGTCCTGGTGGGGCGTTCGGCTGGCGTTCCCGGACGGTGCGCAGGTCGACCTGCTCGCCGTGGTGTCCGACGCCGGGGTCTGTATCGAGGACGTGCGGGCCCAGCCGGCGCTGTCCCTCGACGACCTGGCGGTGCTCGCCGAGTGGGTCGAGGGCCCGCTCTCCGAGATGTGCGGGGAGCCCGCCGGTCGGCCGGGGGCCTCGCGGCATGCCCGGCCCGCCTGGCCGCGCGGCATCGCGGGGCAGTGGCTGGTGGCCCGGGAGTACCGCGCGGCACAGGAGAAGGGCGTCGACCCCGTCCTCGCGGTGATGGGCGCGACCGGCCACAGTCGGCGCAGGTCGCTCAGCCTGATCGCCCAGGCCCGCGACGCCGGATTCCTGACGGCGCGTCACGCACGCCGCTGAGGCGCGTCCGGCTCCGGCTCATGGCAGGTCCCGCATCCGGTTGATCTCGCTCGTCTGCTGGGCGACCGTGTCGTCCGCCATCTCCTCGATCTGGATGTTGTTGCCCTGCGCCTTCACCTCCGTGGCCATGGTGACCGCCCCTTCGTGATGGGTGATCATGAGGGTGATGAAGAGCTGGTCGAACGCCTTCCCTTTGGCCTTGCGCAAGTTGCTGAGCTGACCCTCGGTCGCCATCCCTGGCATCGTGGCGTGGTCGTGTCCGCCGCCCGTCTCCTTCTGGCCGTGCGTCTTCAGCCAGCCCTTCATGCCCTCGATCTCGGGCTTCTGCGCGGCCGCGATCCGCTCGGCCAGCTTCTTGATCTTCGTCGACTCGGCGCGGTCCGGGGCGAGTTCGGTCATCTCCAGGGCCTGGGTGTGGTGCTCGATCATCATGCGGGCGAACGACACGTCCGCGGCGTTGGGGGAGTCGTCGTCGGCGCGCTGCTCTGCGGCGTCCTCGGCGGACATCGTCTGGTTCGCCTCGCCGGGCTTGCCCGGCACGATCACCGAGGGACCGCTCTCAGGGGCGGAGTCGGCGTCGGATCCGGAGTCGCAACTTCCCAGCGCCAGAACGGCGATGGCGGCCAGGACAGCCGTAAACGATCGAGTGAAAAGCTTCATTACATGTCTGTGTCCCTCTGTTGGTATGAGCATGCACAAGACAATACTTCGACGTGCATGAACCGTTCTCACGCGAACGGAACAAGGGAGGAAACAGTGATCCTGTTGAACGATCCCCGAACGCGGCACAGACGCCTGGGAGTCGGCGCTGTCGCCGTCGGGCTGCTGGCCGCGCTGCTCACGGGCGGTCCGGCGGCCGCGACCCCCGACCCGGGGGACGGCCCGGCGAAGCAGAAGGAGGTCTCCGAGAGCACCCAGGCCGAGGTGAGACGGTCCCTCGAGAGCGGCGAGATACCCGGCCAGGACGAGATCGTCCACTCCGCCAACATCCAGCACGTGACGAACATCCCCAAGGACGTGCTGCCCGGCACCAATTCGGACCTCGCCTTCCAGGGCAGGTACGCCTTCGCCGGCAACTACGACGGCTTCCGGATCTTCGACATCAGCAACCCGAAGGCCCCGAAGACGGTCTCCCAGGTGCTGTGTCCCGGCTCGCAGAACGACATCTCGGTCTCCGGCGACCTGCTCTTCCTGTCCACCGACTCCTCGCGCAGCGACAGCAGTTGCAGCAGCACCACGCAGCCCGCGACCGAGAAGTCCTCGTGGGAGGGCATGAAGGTCTTCGACATCAGCGACAAGGCCAACCCGAGGTACGTCGCCGCCGTGGAGACCGCCTGCGGCTCGCACACCCACACGCTGGTGCCCGACCGCCGGAACATCTACGTCTACGTCTCCTCCTACTCACCGAGCGCCACCTACCCCGACTGCCAGCCACCGCACGACGGCATCTCGGTCATCAAGGTCCCGCGCAAGGCCCCCGAGAAGGCCGCCATGGTGGGCTTCCCGGTCCTCTTCCCCGGTGAGGGACCCGACGGCGGCGGCAACCCGGGCGCGCCCACCAACCCCGGCGTCTCGAAGACCACCGGCTGCCACGACATCACCGTGCTGCCCTCGAAGGACCTGGCCGCGGGCGCCTGCATGGGCGACGGCATCCTGTTCTCCATCGCGGACCCGGAGCACCCGAAGGTCATCGACCGGGTCCAGGACAACGTCAACTTCGCGTTCTGGCACTCGGCGACCTTCAACCAGCGGGCCAACAAGGTCATCTTCACCGACGAGCTGGGCGGCGGCGGAGCGGCCACCTGCAACGAGGAGATCGGCCCGAACCGCGGTGCCGACGGCATCTACGACCTCGTGGGCAAGGGCGACAAGCGCAAGCTGGTCTTCCGCAGCTACTTCAAGATCGACCGCCACCAGGCGGACACCGAGGTCTGCGTGGCCCACAACGGCTCGCTGATCCCGGTCAAGGGCAGGGACATCATGGTCCAGGCCTGGTACCAGGGCGGCGTCTCCGTCTGGGACTTCACCAACTCCGCCAAGCCGAAGGAGATCGCCTACTTCGAGCGCGGCCCGCTGACCACGGATCGGGTCACGACGGCCGGTTCCTGGTCGGCGTACTACTACAACGGCTACATCTACTCGAACGACATCGCCAAGGGACTCGATGTCCTCAAGATCAACGACCGGCGCACCGACCCGGCGAAGTGGGTGCGGATGAGCGAGCTCAACGTGCAGACACAGCCGGACTACTTCGACTGACCGGTCGGCTCCGACTGATCCGCCGGCCGCTCGCCGGTCGCGAAGAACCGTGACAGATCCGTGTCACCCGTCCCGCCGGACGCCACCTCGGTGTCCGGCGGGACGCCCAGCGCCCAGTCCAGCCGATAGCGCTTGAACAACTCGGCCCGCAGCACCGGCAGGGACATCGGAGCCCCCGGCACCAGCGCCGCGTAGACCGCACCCATCAGCAGGGCACGCAGCATCGGGTAGTCGGCGTCGACGTCCTGTGAGCCGTTGCGGGCGACGGTGTCCCGCAGCAGCTCGGCCAGCCGCCGCTGCTCCGGACACGGCATGAATCCCTCGCCCTGCAGCAGCCCGGCCATGTGCTGGCGCATGAGCACGGGCCGGTCCCGGGCCAGACTCAGGATCGCGTCGATCGCCCGCGCCATCCGCTCCCGACCGTCCTCGGTACGCGGCTCGCGCTCCAGCGCCTCCTCCAGCGTGCGGTTCATCAGCCGGTGCACCGCGGACTGCACGAGCTGGCGTTTGCCGGGGAAGTAGTACGACACCAGGCCGCGCGCCGAGCCCGCTCTGTCCGCGATGTCGCCCAGCGTCGTCGCCTCGAACCCGTGCTCACCGACCAGTTCGACCGCCGCCTGCAGAAGCCGCTCCCGGGAACGCCGCCGCAACTCTTCATTGACCGAGGCGCTGCGCGGGGACATGCTGTAACTCCTGCGTTGACTGGCTGGCAGCCAACTATACTCAGCGCGTCCGGACCTGCCCCTTTCCGCGGGCTGGTCCGGTGCTGCCGTCCTCCTCGGGCGACGCGGGGGATCGTCCGAGGAGGCGGCCCAGGTCCGGGCCGGCTCAGCCCACCAGGTCCAGCACCGGCCGCAGGCCGTCGGGCCGCAGTGCCACCGGCAGATGGTCCACGAAGTGCACCCCGCAGCCCAGCGTGGCCGCACCGCCGTCCGCACGGCGGTCGTCACCGACCATGAGCGCGTCCCGCGGCTCGACACCGAGCTTGGCGCAAGCCTTCGCGAACAGCCGCGGGTCCGGCTTCCTGATGCCGTGCTCGTACGACAGAACGTATACGTCGATGTACGGGTCGAGGCCGTGCTCGCGGAACACCGGGCGCAGATCCCAGCCGATGTTGCTCACCACGCCGACCGGGATTCCGCGCTCACTCAGGGTGTGCAGGACCTCCGCGGCATCGGGGTACGGCGACCAGGCGGCAGGCAGCATGTGGCGCTCGTACAGCGCGTCGTGCAATCCCGGGTCGGGCAGCGGCACCTGCCGGGAGAGCCCGGTGTACGCCGCCCGGTGCAGCTCCGCACTCTGGTCCCGGACGTCCCACACCTCGGCGACCTCCGAAGGCAGCCGCTCCGGATCGCCTCCGCCGGGCAGCGCCCCCGCCATCTGCAGTGCCTGCGCCGTCTCGGTCAACTCCGGCTCCGGCAGCTCGATCCCGGCCTCGGTGAGCGCACCCCGCAGCCAGGACTCGGTGGACTCGACACGGAAGAGGGTCCCGGAGAAATCGAACAGCACGGCAGTCATGAGGTGATCCTATGAGGATGTGGGGGCGCGATTGGCCGTTGAGCGTCTGCGGGTCCGTCGTGGCTGGTCGCGCCCGCGCGGCGGAGCCGCATATCGACACAGCCCCGCGCCCCTTCGGGGCGCTGCCGCACCGCACCTGACTTCGCCGAGCCCGCTCAGACGATCCACCGCCGGTGCGCCAGCGCCGCCAGCGCCACCAGTGTCGCGCCCAGGAGCCAACCGCCGACGACGTCCGTCGTCCAGTGCACGCCGAGCCATACGCGGGTCAGGCCGACGCCGGCCACGGAGATCGCCGCCACCGCCACCGCCGTACGCCATAGGACGCGGCCGGCGCCGTGGTGGTGGAGGAGCCACAGCAGGACGCCGCAGACGACGGCGGCGGTCATGGCGTGGCCGGACGGGAATGCCGCGTAGTGGGCCGAGTCGACGGGGTCGGGCCAGACCGGGCGGGCCCGGCCGACCGCCGCTTTGAGGGACTGCTGCACCAGGGTGCCCAGGGCCACGGTGGCCGCCAGCCAGAGAGCCGTCCGCCAGGCCCGGTGTCTCCACATCAGCCACACCACGACGGCCGTGCTCAGGATGCGCATCGTCCACGGGTCCCACACCCAGTCCGTGAGGATCCGGCACGCCTGGGTGACGTCGGGGTCGTCGACCGCCCAGCGGTGGGTGGTCCGGGAGATGTCGCCGTCGAGTGCGATCAGGGGGCCCCACTCCGCCGCGACCAGGATGAGGAGCAGCAGGGAGGACGCCGCCAGGGCGGCGGCGGAGCGCAGGGCGCCGCGATGGGCGGGGGGTCGGGGCGGAGACTCGACGGACGGGGTGTGCATGCTGTGATCCTCGCCGAACGACGGGGCGCGAGTCGAATTCAGGGGCTCCGAGGGGGCCGGTGTCGCGGTTGATTCCGGCCGCCTGATCCTTCGTACCGGCGGCCTTAGCCCAGCGTCCGCAGCGCCGGTACGAACGCCACCAGCACCGGCACCACGGGCGCCAGCGAGGCCGCCGCGGTGAGCCGCAGCCGCCGGGCCGGCGAGAGCCGGTCCGGGGGAGTGAGCAGCCGGTTCACCCGCTGCGGCACATGGGTGTGCGGGGTGGCCCCGTGGCCGAACACGCCCCGGTCCTCGTTGAGTTCCACCAGCGCCAGGGCGGTGGTCAGGCGGCCGAAGCGCCGGGAGGCCGTGTCGTCGGCGGCGAGTTCGACCAGCCGGTGCATCTCGTCACGGAACGCGGCGAACACCGGCACCTGCGGAAACCCGCCCGCCAGCGCGGCCGAGCAGTGCAGCAGCCAGTCGTGCCGCGCCTGCGCGTGCCCCTCCTCATGGGCCAGTACGGCGTCCAGCTGCCGGCCCTTCAGCCGGCGCAACGCGGCGGTGCTGACGACCAGTTGGGGCCGCGCGCCCGGCAGCCACCAGGCGTCGGGCTTCTCGCCCTCGAGGACGACCAGCCGGTGACGTTCGGGCTCCTCGCCGGGCAACCGCGGGGCGCGGACGAGGAGTTCGGCCTCCCGCCGACGTCGCCGGGTGTGTGCCCGTGCGATCTCGCGGACCAGCATCGCCGCGCTCCACGCCCCGCCCAGCGCGAGCGCCACCGCGGTCGTGGCGGCCCAGGGGCCGGTGGGGCCGAAGGCGTAGGCCTCCACGACGGCGTGCGGCGCGGGCGCGAACACATGGCCCCGGACCGCCTGCCAGGCCGCCGCCGCGCTGAGCGTCATCGCCAGCGCACAGCACAGGAGCACGGCCGCCACCACGCACTGCCACACCCACAGGGCGACCACGGGTTCACGGTCCGGCCAGTCGGCCCGGGCGATCAGCCGAGGGGCGACCACGGCGGTCAGGGCGCCGAGCAGCAACAGTGCCGCGGGGACCATCATGGGTGCACCCTATGAGCGGCGGAACACTCAGGGGTACGGCTTGTTACGCCGAAGTGACGCAGACCACGGCCGTATGCGGGCCCGTACTTACAGCGCCAGCAGCATCGCGACCATCCCGATCCCCATCGACAGCCGGCAGGCCCGCGCTAGCTCCGGCCGGTCGCCCCACCCCACGCTCCCGCCACCGGCACCGACGGGCACCAGCCGCGCGCCGGACAGCAGCACGTACGCCATGAAGTACGCCAGCAGCGCCGCCGTGACGAGCGGGACGCCGGAATCGCCGTGCCGTCCCGGCGAGGCGGCCATCGCCAGGGCCATGTAGACCATGGCCGCGGCACCGATCAGGTGGTGCAGATGGTGGGCGTGCGTCCGAGCCGCCCACAACGCGTGCAGCGCGGCCACGCCGAACACGGCCGCGTACACGGGCCAGGTCCAGGAAGGCGGCGTGAACACCGCGGCCGGTACGGCCATCGCGGCCATGCCGAAACCCATCAGCGCCTCACCGCCCGCGGCACGGCGCTGCTCCTCGACGCTGCTGCGCATCCGCAGCAGACAGTAGGCCCCGGTCGCCGCGCACAGCACGACCAGCAGCCAGCCGGACGAACCCGGTCCGTGCACACGCACCTCCGCGGTCGGCGGTCACGTCCACTCGGTCAGGGGATGCCCGGGGCAGACGGCGCGCATACGAGCGCAAGGGTGTACGCGGGGGGCTTTGGTGGAGCACGTGAAGGCGAGGGTGGGTGACAGCGAACCGACGAACTTGAGCGCGCCTCAGCCCTCGTCCCCCGCGAGGTAGACCCCGAACACCGCCCCCTGCGGATCCCGCAGCACCGCGATCCGCGGCCCGTGCGGTACGGACGTCGGCTCCATGAGGACCGTGCCGCCCGCTCCCGCCGCGGTGGCCGCGCTGATGTCCACGTCGGCCACCGCGAAGTAGGGCAGCCAGTGGGTCGGCACGTCAGGCGGGAACTTGTCGTCCATCGTCGTCATGCCGCCGAAGTCGGCGCCGTCGATGCCCCACTGCGTGTAGTGCGCGGAGGAGTTGACGCTCCAGCCGAAGACCGTCGTGTAGAAGGGCTCGGCGCGCTCCGGCGCCCGGGTCAGCAACTCCACCCAGCCCAGCGCGCCGGGCGCGTTGAACAGCCCGGCGCCCGGGAACGCCCGCGCCTGCCACAGCTGGAAGGCGGCACCGGTCGGATCGAGAGCCACCGCGAAGCGGCCCACGTCGAACACGTCCGTCGGACCGACCAGCACCGTCCCGCCGGCCTCCGCCACCCGCTGCGCCGCCTCGTCGGCGTCGGCCACCGCGAACGACACGTTCCACGCGACGGGCTGCCCTTCCTGGTACAGCGGGGTCAGCGCGGCGACCGGGGCGTCGCCGAGGTGGGCCATCGTGTAGCCGCCCGCGTCCTCGCGCGGATCCGTCACGGTGCGCCAGCCGAACAGCTCCTCGTAGAACCGCTTGGCCGACGTCAGGTCATCGGTTCCCAGCTCGGTCCAGCAGGGTCCGCCGGGCACCGGCTTGTCGAGCTTCATGGCGATCCTTCCGTAGGGCGGACACGGCGATCCCCTCCAGCACGCTATGCCCCGCTCGGGCGCCCGGCCATCCGACGCGAATCCACTGGTGCCCGGCGCCGCCGCCGACGTACGCTCGGCCCCGTACCGCATCGCATGGCGGCCTCCAGCCCGACCCGTTCTCCCGGAGGTCCCGCATGCCCGCGCCCACCGTGCGCCCCTTCCACCGCGCCGACCGCGACCTGCTCACCGACCTGATCAACGCGCATGTCGCCGCCGTCGTCCCCGGTGTCTCCGTCTCGGTGAACACCGTCCTCAGCAGCCTGGAGCGACAGCCGGACGAGTTCATCACCGACCCTTGGGTGGCCGAGCGGGTGACGCTCGTCGCCGAGCAGCGCGACTACGTCGTGGCCGCCGCGCATCTACTGCGGTACCGCGCCGACGCCGAAGTGGGGGAGTGCTACCGGGACATCGGTGAGATCGACTGGCTCGTCTGCCACCCGCCGGCCTCGTTCTGGCCGGACCCCGACGAGGCGGCCGACCTGCTGATGAGCGCGTGCCTCGCGCAACTGGCCCGCTGGGGTGTCCGCGCCTGCTACGCGAGCGGCGAGCTGCCTGCCCCGGTCGTGTACGGCCTGCCGCGGAACTGGCCGCACATCCGTGCCGTCTACGAGCGGGCCGGCTTTCGGCACACGGGGGACACGGAGGTCATCCTGATCGCGCGGGTGGCAGACCTGCCGGTATCTGAGCCGTGGGCGGGCGTCACGGTCGAGCGCACGCTGGGGGAGTGCGGTACGCGGCTCACGGCGTACGCCGATGGCGCTCCTCTGGGCTTCATCGAGGTCGACACGGCGTTGGCCCGCCCTGAACGCCACGCCCGCGCGGGTGGCTTCGCCGACATCGGCAACCTGCACGTTGAGCCGGTTCAGTACGGACGGGGCGTTGAGCGGCGGCTGCTTGCCCGGGCCGCGGATTGGCTGCGGTTGTGTGGGGCGGATCGGCTGCTTGCCTACGAGGGGGCTACGGACGGAACGATGATCGGGCATCTGACCTCGGCGGGGTTTCGGGAGCTGGCCCGGACCGATCGGGGGTGGGCGCTTTCCGGGGTGCCGCGCTAGGTCGTTGAGCGTCTGCGGGTTGGTTGTGGCTGGTCGCGCAGTTCCCCGCGCCCCTTTCGGGGCGCTCAAGTACCCGGCCTATAGCGGATCGGGTGGTCCGGCGGTACCTCCACCAGCACGATTCGCGTTCCGTCCGGATCCGTCACCCACATCTCGATCAGGCCCCACGGTTCCTTCAGCGGCTCCCGGGCGATGTGGACGCCCTTCGTTCGTAGCTCCTCGTGCGCTGCGGTCGCGTTCTCGACCTGGAGCCATAGGCGCACGGCCGGGGACGGTGGAGTGTCCGAGCGGCCGGAGAGTTCCAGGAAGCCGCCGCCGAGGAAGTAGACCGTGCCGCGTTCCGGGCCCGTGCCGAACTCGCGGTAGACGGCCAGGCCCAGTTGCTCGCCGTAGAAACGCCGGGACCGCTCGGGATCGGTGGGGCGCAGGAGGGTCCGGCTGCTCAGTACGTGCACCATGCACCCGGAGCCTAGTGGCTGCGTTACTCTCGTCGGTGCCTGAGCCGCGCCGCAGATCGGAGTCGTACTCCATGGAGACCGCAGCCAACGGACTGACGTTCCGAGACGCTGTCGACAGCGATGTGGACGCGCTGGTCGCACTGATCGAGTCGGCGTACCGCGGTGACTCCAGCAGGACCGGATGGACCACGGAGGCGGACATCCTCCAGGGGCAGCGGACCGATCCGGAGGGTGTGTGGGCCGTGATCAAGTCGCCGGACAGCCGGCTGCTGACGGTCGAGCGGGACGGGCGGGTCGTCGCGTGCTGCCAGCTCGAACACCGCGGTGACCACGCCTACTTCGGGATGTTCGCGGTCAGCCCTGATCTCCAGGGTGAGGGCCTCGGCAAGGTGATCATGGCCGAGGCGGAGCGCACGGTCCGTGAGGAGTGGGGGGCCACGGAGATGCACATGACCGTGATCTCCGTACGCGATGACCTGATCGCCTGGTACGAGCGGCGCGGCTACCGCCGTACGGGACGGATGACTCCGTTCCCGTACGGCGACGAGCGGTTCGGCATTCCGCTCCGCGACGACCTGCAGTTCGAGCTGCTGGTCAAGGAGCTGGGCTGAGCGTCACGCGGTGAAGCGGCCGGTGCGTTTGATCTCCGGGTAGTCGGTGGTGGCGCCGTCCAGCTCCAGAGCCCGTACGAGCCGCAGGTGGTCCTGGGTGTTCACCACCCAGCCGATGATCCTGAGGTCCGCCTTCCGGGCGTGCTCCACGATCTCCAGGGTGAGCCGGCGGATGTTGAGGCAGACCGTCCGCGCACCGGCCTCGACGGCGCGGTCCACGATGTCGGTGCCGTAGCGGCTGGCGATGAGCGCGGTGCGGACGCCGGGCACCAGGCGGGCGATCTCGGCGATCGCCTCGTCGTGGAACGAGGACACCTCGACCCGGGCGAGCAGATCCCGCCTGTGCATGACCTCGGACAGTGCCCGCGCCGCCGCCTCGTCCTTGATCTCGGCCTGGAGCGGGCACTTCACCGCGTCCAGGACCTCCTCGAAGACCGGTACGCGCTCCCCGCGGCCCGCGTCCAGGGCGCGCAGCTCGGAAAGGGTCTTCTCGGCGATCGGGCCGGTTCCGTCGGTCGTGCGGTCCACGTCCGCGTCGTGCATGACGACGAGGGCGCCGTCCTTGCTCAGGTGCAGATCGAGTTCGATGACGTCGAGGCCGGCGTGCTCGGCGGCGACGAAGGAACGGAGGGTGTTCTCGGGTTCGATACCCATGACTCCGCGGTGACCGATGGTAAGGAAGTTCAAGGTTCCAACTCGCTTCCGTCGACGGCGGCTCGGGCACACGGGAAACGACACGGACGTTTCGCGCGGCAGGGCCGCAGCCTAATGGCCCTTCCCTGTGATGTACCCGCGCGTTCACCGGGGATTGGCGTGGCGCGTAAGGCGGATCTGCCCGTCGTCGCCGGGCGCGGTCACCCGGGCGTGGGCGAGTCCTGTGCGGATTGACCGCGGGTGGCGCCGACGCTCGTGCCATGTGTGCCCGCGTGCGGCCGAAGTAATCGCCGTCACGGCATCAGGCGGGAAAAAGTTCGGTGACAGTGGGGTGTGCGCAGGATAATTTCCCGAGGCTGCCCTTGCTGGAAGAAACCCCGTATGCATACGGTGTCCTTACGCGAGGTTCTCCCGTGGAGGATGGGGCATGACGGAAATTCTTGTGCAGGTGGGTTCGGCGGACCGGGTTCCGCCGGTGGTCAGGGTGGTGGAGCATCCGGCATGGCCCGTGCTCAAGGATGCCGTGGAGCGGATCCGGCCGTGGCAGTCCAAGGACGGATCGATCGACTTCGAGGCCGAGGGCGCCCCCGAGCGCGCGAACGCCGAACGCGTCGTGCGCCGGATCATCGACGCCGTCGCGGAGCTCTCCCCGCTGCTCCCGCACGACCGCGCCTACCACGAGGCCCTCGTCGAGGACCTGCGCCGCTGGGCCGGCGGCGGGTTCGGCGTGCCGGACTTCCTCGACTCGCTGCTGGCGTTCCAGCCCGCCGCGCACCGCGCGGACGGCCTCCAGCATCTGGTCGTCTTCCCGATGTACACGCAGAACGGCAACCCCGACCGCAACCTCGAAGCGGTCGTCCTGCGCATGGTCTGGCCGGACTGGCTGGCCGAGCTGGAGCGCACCCGCTATGACAACCCGCTGTTCTGCGGCATCAAGTTCGAGGACTTCACGGCCGGTTACGACACCAACTCCGCCGTCCTCTTCCCCGAGACGATCGCCGTGCGCGAGGCGCCCGAACGCTTCTCCTGGGGCGGCATCTTCTGTGACCGTGAGGCCGCCCGCTTCCGCCGCGTGACCGCGGCCGCCGTGGACGTCCTCGGCCTCGAGCTGCCCGAGGACATCGCCGCCATGGTCCACGACCAGAAGCGCTGCGAGGAGGCCTTCGTCCTGTGGGACATGGTCCACGACCGCACCCACAGCCATGGCGACCTGCCCTTCGACCCGTTCATGATCAAGCAGCGCCAGCCGTTCTGGATGTACGGCCTGGAAGAGCTGCGCTGCGACCTCACCGCCTTCAAGGAGGCCGTGAAGCTGGCCGCGGACGGGGTGCCGCAGGCCCGTGACGTGCAGTACGCGGTGCTCTTCGACCGCATGTTCCGCTTCCCGGTCACCGGCGAGCGCGTCCGCAACTACGACGGCCTCGGCGGCCAGCTCCTCTTCGCCTACCTGCACAAGCACGATGTCGTCCGCTGGACCGACAACAAGCTCTCCATCGACTGGGAGCGCGCACCCCAGGTCACCAACCAGCTGTGCGCCGACATCGAGCAGCTGTACCGGGACGGCATCGACCGCCCCAAGCTCGTCCACTGGTTCAAGGGGTACGAGCTGGTCTCCACCTACCTCGCTCCGCACCCCGGCTCCAAGTGGGCCAAGGGTCCCGACGCCCTGGACCTGACCCTGCCGCCGCGCAAACTCGTCGATGACGTGCTTCCGGACGAGTTTCCCCTGAGCATGTTCTATGAGGCGCTGTCCAAGAAGCTGAAGAACGTGATTGCCTCGACTCGGGGCATCACGGCGGACACCGCCGAGCGGGTCGCCGCGTGAGCGACCGCACCAATAACGCTCAGGAGGCGAAGATCATGGGGAACGGGGCTCTCAGCGGTGCGGTGATCGCGGTGGCCGGTGCGGGCGGACCCGCCGGGCGGGCGGCGCTGCTCAGGCTGGCCGAGGCGGGTGCGACCGTCGTCGGCTCGGACAACGACCCGGAGCGGCTGGCCGAGGCGGTGGACGCGGCCAGCTTCGCCCACGGCGGAGCCACCGTCGTCGGTGACACCGTCGATCTGCTCGACCTCCAGTCCACCCAGGACTGGGCCACGCGTATCGAGAAGGACTTCGGCCGGGTCGACGGCCTGGTCCACCTCGTCGGCGGCTGGCGCGGCAGCGAGACCTTCACCCGGACCAGCCTCGACGACTGGGACTTCCTCGAGCTGCTGCTGATCCGCACCGTGCAGCACACCTCCCTCGCCTTCCACGAGGCGCTGCAGCGCAGTGACCGCGGCCGGTACGTCCTGATCAGCGCGGCCGGCGCCAGCAAGCCCACCGCGGGCAACGCCGCCTACGCCGCCGCCAAGGCCGCCGCCGAGGCGTGGACGCTGGCCACGGCCGACTACTTCCGCAAGGCCGGGGGCGAGCAGGGCCCGAACGCGGCGGCTGCGATCCTGGTGGTGAAGGCGCTGGTGCACGACGCGATGCGCGCCGAGCGACCCAACGCGAAGTTCGCGGGCTTCACGGACGTCAAGGACCTGGCCGACGCCGTCGTCGGAGTCTGGGAGAAGCCCGCCGCCGAAGTGAACGGACACCGTCTGTGGCTGACCGAGAAGCCGTGAACCCTCCGAAGACCGACGCCCGCCGCCATCACGACCCGGAGCTCCGCGGTTTCGCCAGCGACAACTACGCCGGGGCCCACCCCGAGGTGCTCGCCGCCCTGGCCCTGGCCAACGGCGGGCACCAGGTCGCGTACGGCGAGGACGTCTACACCGAGAACCTCCAGCGGATCATCCGCAGCCACTTCGGCGCCACCGCGGAGGCCTTCCCCGTCTTCAACGGCACCGGCGCCAACGTCGTCGCGCTCCAGGCGGTCACCGACCGCTGGGGCGCGGTGATCTGTGCCGAGAGCGCACACATCAACGTCGACGAGGGCGGCGCCCCCGAGCGCATGGGCGGCCTGAAGCTGCTCACCGTGCCCACACCCGACGGCAAGCTCACCCCCGAGCTGATCGACCGGCAGGCGTATGGCTGGGACGACGAGCACCGGGCCATGCCGCAGGTCGTCTCGATCGCCCAGAGCACCGAACTCGGCACCGTCTACACGCCGGACGAGATCCGCGCCATCTGCGAGCACGCCCACGCGCACGGCATGAAGGTCCACCTCGACGGCTCCCGCCTCGCCAACGCGGCGGCCTCGCTCAACATGCCCATGCGGACCTTCGCCGACGCGGTCGGCGTCGACCTCCTCTCGCTGGGCGGGACCAAGAACGGCGCGCTGTTCGGCGAGGCGGTCGTCGTCATCAACCAGGACGCCGTCAGCCATATGAAGCACCTGCGCAAGCTGTCCATGCAGCTCGCCTCCAAGATGCGCTTCGTGTCGGTCCAGTTGGAGGCGCTGTTCGCCAAGGACCTGTGGCTGCGCAACGCCCGCCACTCCAACGAGATGGCCCAGCGGCTCGCGGAGGGCGTGCGCGCGGTGCACGGCGTCGAACTGCTCTACCCGGTGCAGTCCAACGCCGTGTTCGCGCACCTCCCGCACGACGTGAGCGAGCGCCTGCAGAAGCGGTTCCGCTTCTACTTCTGGGACGAGGCCGCGGGCGACGTCCGCTGGATGTGCGCCTTCGACACGACCGAGGAGGACGTGGACGCGTTCGTGGCGGCGCTCAAGGAGGAGATGGCCCGCTGAGGGCCGCGCCGTGCGTCAGTTGACGACGATGGCCGTCGTGTTGTTGCGCAGATTCGGATCGAACCGGCGGATGTCGAGCTCCGCGTCGTCGATGACGGTGGCGACGGTGGTGCGTGCCCCGCGCACCACCCGGTCGATCCGCAACTGGACCCCGATGGTGTAGGACGCCTTGTCGTGCAGGTAGATCGGCGTCCAGCAGAAGTACGTCGTGGCGGCCGGACCCTCCTCGGACGGCGGCAGCGCATAGCAGTCCTCCGGCAGTCCGACGACCGTCGTCCCCTCCGGCGCCTGGAACCGCACCGTGCTCACGGGCGCGCCCGCACCCAGCGACGCCACCCACGCCGGGCCGCGGTTGTGCACGGTCACCCCCGCGGTCACGGTGTCACCGACGGCCCCGGTCACCCGGCTGCCGATGAGTTTCAGGTCCGCGGTGTTCCGGGCCTCGAGGATCACGCTGCGTGCGTTGTCCGACAGGTCGAGGTCGTCGTCCCCGGCCGCGGTCACCGGAAGAAGGTCCAGCTCGGTGCCGGTGCCCCGGGTCCACGTCCAGTCGCCGCGGAGGTCTTCCAGCCTCTCGTCCGCATACGGCTCGACGGAGTGGTCGAACCGCTCGTACAGCGCCTTCCGCCCGACGCCCAGCTCGGTCACCAGCGCGTACTCCTGCCCCGGCGCCACCGGTTCGTCCAGCACGCACACCGCCGATGTGCCGGTCTCGTGCTGCCGGTACTCGCAGTTGGAGTGCCGCTCCTCGAACCGCAGGCCGTAGGAGGCGTTGAGCCACAGCAGCGTCCGGTCCACGGCGCGGTTGCCACTGTTGGCGACCGTCGCCCGCACGCTGGTGTCCGTGCCCGGCCTGAGTCCCCGCTGGTACTCGGCCTGGCTGAGCCCGAGATCCGGTCCGTCGCCGAGGGTGACCAGGGTCTCCGAGGTGTGCGACGTCAGCTCCCCGGCGGTGGCCGTGTAGCGCACGGACCCCGATGTGCTGAGGTCCGCGTCCGGCAGCGCGCGCAGCCCGAGCCGCGCGGCGGTCACGCTCGCCGTCCCGGTCGGCATCTCCGGGAAGGCGCAGCTCGCCTGGACGGCCGACTCGGGCACGCAGTTGTCCGGCCACGACACCTGCGCGAAGGAGGCGATCTCGCTCGCGTCCACGGTCAGCTGCCCGGCCGGAACGCCGTTGTCGAGGTTGTCGTGGGTGATGTCCACAGTGAGCCGGCGCTCAGGTGCGCCGCCGTCCGCGTCCGGCCCCGGCAACACCGTCTCGGACGGCACGCTGATCCACAGCTGGTCGGAAACGGCCTGCGCGGCCCCGGTCTCGGCCACTGCCAGAGCGCAGCCGGCGAGCGCCCCCGCGAGAAGGCGGAGCCTCACACGTCGTGTCGGTCTGGTCTGCGTCCGCTTCATCTGTTCCCCCTCGTCGACGGTCTGCCGGTGACCGAGACCGGCGGCGCGGGAGATGGGTTGTGCTTGAGCGGCGGGTTGCGGCGGTCTTCGGCCGTTTTTCACCGGCAGACCCTGCTGCCGCATAAATATGCAGTCAAGGGAAAGTTCATTGACGGCCAGGTGGTCGCATTCCTATGCTCTGCGGACATGGAGCTCACTCAGGAAACCCCTGACCTGTCCGCCTATTTGGCTGCCGACGACGTCATCGACCACGACCATCCGCGCGTACGGACGGCGGCTGCCCGCCTGGCCGGGAAGGCGCAGGACTCGTATGCCTATGCGCGGCTGGCGTTCGAGTTCGTGCGCGACACCATCCCGCACTCGCAGGACTCCGGCGATCCGCGGGTCACCTGGCGCGCTTCCGATGTCCTGGAACAGGGCACCGGCATCTGCTACGCCAAGGCGCACGCCCTTGCGGCGCTGCTGCGGGCCGAGGACATTCCGACGGCGTTCTGCTATCAGCGGCTGGCGGACGACGGCGACGGGCATGTCGTGCACGGTCTGGTCGCCGTCCGGTTCAACGGCGCCTGGCATCGGCAGGACCCCAGGGGCAACAAACCCGGCGTGGACGCCCAGTTCTCGCTGGACGGTGAGCGGCTGGCGTTCGTGGCCGAGCCCAAGTCCAATGAGGTGGACTATCCGGTGTTGTACGCTGAACCTCACCCGGTCGTGCTGAACGCGCTCAAGGCGGCGCGCGACCGGCCGCACCTGTGGCAGACGCTCCCCACCGCACTCTGAGGCAAGGCCGACCATGACTCTCACGCTGACCGTGTCCGACGAGGTGCGCGCCCTCGTGCCCGGGTTCACGCACGTCGCCATCGAGGCGCACGGCCTCGTCAACGGGCCCAGTACCGACGCCAGTTCGGCGCTCCTCGACGACGCGGCCCGGCGGCTCGCCGTACGCCTGGACGGGCGCCCGCCGCACGAGGACCCGCACATGGCGGCCTGGCGGGAGGCCTACACGGCCTTCGGGTCGAAGCCCTCACGCACCCGTAACTCGGCGGAGGCGCTGGCCAAGCGGGCATTGTCGGAGGCCGGGCTGCCCCGGATCAATGTGCTCGTCGACCTCTACAACGCCATCAGCGTCGCCCACCTGATCCCCGTGGGCGGCGAGGACCTCGACCACATCCAGGGCGGCATGCGTCTCGTCCGGGCCACCGGCGACGAGGACTTCGTGACTGTCGCCGCGGGCGAGGAGGTCGTCGAGCACCCCGATGCCGGCGAGGTCGTGTGGTGCGACGAGGCCGGGGTGACCTGCCGCCGCTGGAACTGGCGCCAGGGACCGCGCACCCGGCTCACCGAGGAGACCGTCTCGGCGATCTTCCTGTTGGAGAGCATGGCGCCGATGCCGGTCCCCGACGTCGAGACGGCGGCTGCCGAACTCGCCGAACTGCTGGCCAAGTTCAGCCCCGGCGCGCACATCGGGATCCGTCCCGCCGAACCGGCGCGGGACTGACCCGCCGAGACTCCGACGGTCGGTGTGACGCGGTGTCAGCGAGCCTCGGCCGCGCGGACCTCTTCCGGTGTCGGCGCCGTGCCACCGAGGTGCGCCGGCATCCACCAGGTGTCCTGGGCGTCCTTGGGTCGCACGGGGTAGGCGCGCTGCGCCGCTTCGAGGAGCTCCTGTACGGCCTCGCGCAGCTGGCGCGTGATGGCGCCGGCGTACTTGTCGCGGGACGCCTCGATCGCCTCGCCGACCCGGATGGTGATCGGGGTGTGGCTCCGCTTGAAGTTCTTCGGGTGGCCCTTGGTCCACAGCCGCTGCGTGCCCCACACGGCCATCGGGATCAGCGGTACGCCCGCCTCCTGGGCCATTCGCGCGGCGCCCGACTTGAAGGACTTCAGCGTGAACGACTCCGAGATCGTGGCCTCCGGGAAGACCCCGACGATTTCGCCGGAGCGCAGCGAGTCGAGCGCGTGCTGGTACGCCGCCTCACCCTGCTTGCGGTCCACGGGGATGTGCTTCATCCCGCGCATCAGCGGCCCGGAGATCTTGTGCCGGAACACGGACTCCTTGGCCATGAAGCGGACGAGCCGCTTCTGCGGGAGCGCCGCCAGGCCGTCGAAGATGAAGTCCAGGTAGCTGATGTGGTTGCTCACCAGCACGGCGCCGCCCGAGCGCGGAATGTTCTCCGATCCCTTGCAGTCGATCTTCAGGTCCCACGCCTTGAACAAAGTGAGGGCGAGACCGACAACGGGACGGTAGACAAGCTCTGCCATGGACGGGGTGAACCCTTCCTTCTCTGCCAGGGAAAGGGCTCCCGGCGGGAAAGTTACGCAGCCGTAGGTTTACGGCATCTCGCAGATCGTGCCCCAAGAACGCACGGACAGCCAGTGTTGGTTCCTGGGAACTGCGAGATCCTCGTCACGTCGACACCATGATCCACCTCGGGCTTTTACGTCGCCTTTACTTCGCATGTACGGCAATTCTCCGTACGACCAGGTACATCTCGCCGCCGACTAGTACCCGAATGCAGCATTGAGTAACGCGGCGACGTGCGCGGCAGGGCGAAGGAATCTTTGGAGTCGTGTGCATGCTGACGAGATGATGAGAGATGACGGACAGCGGCTCGGTGCCACCGAGTTGGGGCGGGATCTCGGCGAGCGCGCTACCCTCGTGCAGTTCTCCAGCGCCTTCTGCGCACCCTGCCGCGCGACCCGACGGGTCCTCGGTGAGGTGGCGGACATGGTGCCGGGTGTGGCCCATGTCGAGATCGACGCCGAGGCCCGGCTGGAGCTCGTACGCCGACTCGGCATCCTCAAGACCCCGACCGTGCTGGTCCTCGACGCCGACGGTCACGAGGTGCGGCGGGCAACCGGTCAACCGCGCAAGGCGGATGTGATCGCGGCGCTGGGCGAGGCGGTCTGAGTGCGTGAGCCAGCTCCCAGGTGGCGAGACGTACTTGACTGTGTGCACCACCTATCGTCAGCCTGACTCTATGCCTTCGGAACTCCTTCTCTTCGGACGGGCGCACATCGACCTCGTCCGTACCGCGAGCGCGCGCTGTCCGGGTCGTTGAACACCCAGCACACCGACAGGACCGCTGCCGACTCTCCCCAGAAGGACCACTCCATGACGGCCACGCCCGATCTGGTCACCCCTCAACTCGCCACGACCGACCTGTTCCGCTCCGTCTTCCGGCGGCACGCGGCGGGCGTCGCCGTGATCACCGCCTACGGTGACCGGGGCCCGGCCGGCTTCACCGCCACCTCCCTCACCTCGGTCTCCGCCGAACCCCCGCTCGTCTCCTTCGGCATCGGCACCGGCGCCTCCAGCTGGCCCGCGATAGCCGGGGCCGACCATGTCGGGGTGCACATACTCGGTGAGCACCAGCGCGAGCTGGCCGCGACCTTCGCGCGCAGCGGTGCCGACCGGTTCGGCCCGTCCACCGCCTGGCGGGAGGGGCCGGAAGGCGTTCCCGTCCTCGACGACGTCGTCGCCTGGCTCGTGTGCCGGGTGCACGCGCGCGTGCCCGCCGGGGATCACCGCGTGGTGCTCGCCGAGGTCGTGCACGGGGACCCCTCGGGACCCGGGCGTCCGCTCGTGTACCACCAGGGGCGGTTCACCGCACTGCGTGACTGACCGGGCTCCGGACTGTTCTGCGGGAGCGTCCAGTTCCGGTTACGCTGCGTTGCAAAGGTCACAGTTCAAAGCGCTTGCTTAGCGGGCAGGAACTGGGTGTACTGACGAGTAATATTCCGGTCGGAGCGCAGGCCGCCCCGACCGGGATCGGCCGCTTGGGGCGCCTATGCTGCCTGCAAGTAGGCAGCAGAGAAATGTCGATGCAGTAGGAGAGCCGGCGTGAGCTTGAGGATCGTTGTCACTGTGAAGTACGTGCCCGACGCCACTGGCGACCGGCACTTCGCCGATGACCTGACCGTCGACCGGGACGACGTGGACGGTCTGCTCTCCGAGCTCGACGAGTACGCGGTCGAGCAGGCGCTGCAGATCGCCGAGGACGCGGACGACGCCGAGATCACCGTCCTGACCGTGGGCCCCGAGGACGCCAAGGACGCGCTCCGCAAGGCCCTTTCGATGGGCGCCGACAAGGCGATCCACGTCGAGGACGACGACCTGCACGGCACCGACGCCATCGGCACCTCGCTGGTGCTGGCCAAGGCGATCGAGAAGGCCGGCTACGACCTGGTCATCTCCGGCATGGCCTCCACCGACGGCACCATGGGCGTCGTACCGGCACTGCTCGCCGAGCGTCTGGGCGTCCCGCAGGTCACGCTGCTCTCCGAGGTCTCCGTCGAGGACGGCACCGTGAAGGGGCGCCGGGACGGCGACGCCGCGTCCGAGACGCTGGAGGCTTCCCTCCCGGCCGTCGTGTCGGTCACCGACCAGTCGGGCGAGGCGCGTTACCCGTCCTTCAAGGGCATCATGGCGGCCAAGAAGAAGCCGGTGGAGTCCTGGGACCTGTCCGACCTGGACCTGGAGGCGGAGGAGGTCGGCCTGGAGGGTTCCTACACGGTCGTCGACTCCGCGGCCGAGCGCCCGGCCCGTACGGCGGGCACGATCGTCAAGGACGAGGGCGAGGGCGGCAAGCAGCTCGCTGAGTTCCTCGCGGGCCAGAAGTTCATCTGAGCCCCGATTCGCTACCGCCCCCTCACACTTCGCAAGCAGGAGAGAAGAAGTCCCATGGCTGAAGTTCTCGTCTACGTCGACCACGTGGACGGTGCCGTCCGCAAGCCCACCCTGGAGCTGCTGACGCTGGCCCGCCGCGTCGGTGAGCCCGTCGCCGTCGCCCTGGGCAACGGTGCCGCCGACACCGCCGCCACGCTCGCCGAGCACGGCGCCGTGAAGGTCCTCACCCACGAGGCCGCCGAGTACGCCGACTACTTGGTCGTCCCGAAGGTGGACGCCCTGCAGGCAGCGGTCGAGGCCGTCTCCCCGGCCGCCGTGCTGGTGCCGTCCTCCGCCGAGGGCAAGGAGATCGCCGCCCGCCTCGCGCTGCGCATCGGCTCCGGCATCATCACCGACGCCATCGACCTGGAGGCCGGCGACGAGGGCCCGGTGGCCACGCAGTCGGTGTTCGCCGCCTCCTTCACCACCAAGTCCCGTGTCGCCAAGGGCACCCCGGTCATCACGGTCAAGCCCAACAGCGCCGCCGTGGAGGCCGCTCCGGCCGCGGGCAGCGTCGAGGCGCTCGCCGTGACCTTCTCCGAGAAGGCCACCGGCGCCAAGGTCACCGCCCGTACGCCGCGTGAGTCGACCGGCCGCCCGGAGCTGACCGAGGCCGCGATCGTGGTCTCCGGCGGCCGTGGCGTGAACGGCGCGGAGAACTTCGCGATCATCGAGGGACTCGCCGACTCCCTCGGCGCGGCCGTCGGTGCCTCGCGTGCCGCCGTCGACGCCGGCTGGTACCCGCACACCAACCAGGTCGGCCAGACCGGCAAGTCCGTCTCGCCGCAGCTGTACATCGCCTCCGGCATCTCCGGCGCCATCCAGCACCGCGCCGGTATGCAGACCTCGAAGACGATCGTGGCGATCAACAAGGACGCCGAGGCCCCGATCTTCGACCTCGTCGACTACGGCGTCGTCGGCGACCTCTTCGACGTCGTCCCGCAGCTCACCGAGGAGATCAAGACCCGCAAGGGCTGAGCCCCCGATAACTGGCCGCGCTGAACGAGGCCCCCGCGACCGTGCCCACGGTCGCGGGGGCCTCGGCTCATCCCAGGGTCAGCGACGCCTGCACCGGCAGATGGTCGCTCGGGAACTGCCCGTCCACGGCGAAGGTGTTGATCGACGCCTTGTGCGCCGTGACCCCCGGCGTGGTCAGGATCCAGTCGATCCGGTCGCCGTTCGGCGTCAGCGGCCGGTATCCGTGGAAGGTCGCGTACAGCGGGCCGCGCTCGGCGGCCGTGTCCCAGGTGTCGACGAGACCGGCGTCCAGCAGGGTGTCGTAGACGATGTTCTTGTGGGCGGCCACGTTGAAGTCGCCGGTCGCTATCAAGGGCAGGGAGCGGTCGAGGGCGGTGAGCCGCTGGGTGATGAGTTGGGCGGAGCGCTCGCGCGCGTACTGGCTGGCGTGGTCGAAGTGCGTGTTGAGGACGTAGAACTCCCGTCCGCCGTCGTGCCGGTCGCGGAAGCGGACCCAGGTGACCATCCGGGCGAAGCCCGCGCCCCAGGTGTTCGAGCCGATCACGTCCGGGGTGTCGGAAAGCCAGAAGTGGTCGTACTCGGTGGGCGTGAGGCGTCGCCTGTCGTAGAAGACCGCCATGGACTCGTCCCGGCTGCCGTGCAGGCGGCCGGTGCCGATCCAGTCGTAGTGGCTGCCGAGATCGTTCCCGATGTCGAGCAGCTGGTGGAAGATGCCCTCCTGGGTGCCGATGACGTGCGGGGCCTCGCGGTGCAGCAGTTCGCGCATCACCGGTCTGCGGACGGCCCAGCTGTTGGGCTCGGTGGTGCTGGCGAAGCGCAGGTTGAAGGACATGACCTTCAGACGACGGCCCGTGGATCGGGGTTCGCCCGCCGAGGCGGACGGTCCGGACAGTGCTGTACTGGAGATCGGAACGGCGACCGCCGCCGCTAACGCGGCCTTCATACCCAGACGGCGCGTGACTCGGCTGTGCTGCGGCACGGGGGCTCCTTCGGTAGGGCTGCCGGACGAGTCGTGCATACGGAAGTGTTCTACCGTCACGTGAGATGGGCGTGAACATGCCGATAGCCCGGAGTGGACCGATACGGAAGTGGTGTTGACCGGCGGGAAGATCCCCGGATAACTTCGTTCTACGGATTGTTGATTCCGTAGAGCGGAAAACAGGAGGCTGTGGGATGGGTCAGGGCCAGCAGGAGCAGGTGGCGACGAGCCTCGCGGGCGCCGTCAGCGAGGAGATCAGCGCCTCTCTCGCGCCGGTCGACGCCGAACTGGAGCGCCGCTATCCCGGCGACCCCGGCACCCGCCAGCCCGTCCACACCGTCTACGTCCCCGGAGACGTCTTCGCCGCCGGCACCGTCCGCTCCTGGGGCGACCAGGCCCTCACCGCCCTCGACGAACACGCCCCGGACGCCGCCTCCTTCGCCGCCGTCCTCGGCCTCGCGGACGACCTCGCCGAGCCCGTGTACGCGCGCGTGCGCGCCAAGCTGGAGCACGAGCCCATCGAAGACCTGCGCGTCGACTTCGAGGACGGCTACGGCCCGCGCCCGGAAGCCGAGGAGGACGAGGCGGCGGCCCGCGCGGCACGGCTGATCGCTCAGGCCTACGAGAACGGCACGGCGGCGCCGTACATGGGCATCCGCATGAAGTGCATGGAGGCGCCGGTCCGCGACCGGGGCATCCGCACCCTGGACATCTTCCTCACCGGCCTCATGGAGGCGGGCGGGCTGCCCGGCGGGCTGGTCCTGACGCTGCCCAAGGTGACCTACGCCGAGCAGGTCACCGCCATGGTGCGGCTCCTGGAGGCCTTCGAGAAGGCGCGCGGCATCGAGCCCGGCCGGATCGGCTTCGAGATCCAGATCGAGACCAGCCAGTCCATCCTCGCCGCCGACGGCACCGCGACCGTCGCCCGCATGATCCAGGCCGCCGAGGGCCGCGCCACCGGACTGCACTACGGCACCTTCGACTACAGCGCCTGCCTCGGCGTCTCCGCCGCCCACCAGGCCAGCGACCACCCCGCCGCCGACCACGCCAAGGCGATCATGCAGGTCGCGGCAGCTGGCACGGGCGTACGCGTGTCGGACGGCTCCACCAACGTCCTCCCGGTCGGCACGACCGAGAAGGTCCACGACGCCTGGCGACTGCACTACGGCCTCACCCGGCGCGCCCTGGCCCGCGCCTACTACCAGGGCTGGGACATGCACCCCGGGCACATCCCGACCCGGTATGCGGCCGTCTTCGCCTTCTACCGCGAGGGCTTCGAGCAGGCCGCGGCCCGGCTGACCCGGTACGCCAACCGGGCGGGTGGCGACGTCATGGACGAGCCCGCCACCGCCAAGGCCCTCAGCGGCTATCTGCTGCGCGGCCTGGACTGCGGCGCGCTGGACATCGCCGAGGTAGCCCGCGCGACCGGGCTGACCCGTGCCGACCTGGAGGGCTTCGCGGCGCCCAGGCGGGCCGATCTCACGGTCTTGGCCAAGTGACGAAGTAGCGGAGCTGTCACAGCCGAGGCCGCCCGGCCGCGTTGTCACTGGCGCCCCTTAGTCTGGTCACCACTCATCAGACGTGTCACAGGAACGGGGCGGCGGTGTCTTCGGGGGAGTACGGACAGGCGGACGGGACCGGTCGGCTGCTGGCCGGGCGCTATCGTGCCGTGGCGCAACTCGGGCGCGGCGGCATGGGCGTGGTCTGGAGAGCCGTCGACGAGGTGCTCGGCCGCGAGGTCGCCGTCAAGGAACTGCGCACGTACACCGACGCCGATGGACCCGAACTCGCCGATCTCCGGGTGCGGATGCAGCGCGAGGCCCGCGCCGCGGCCCGGATGCGCCATCCCGGAGTCGTGGCCGTGCACGACGTCGCCGAGGTCGACGGCCGCCCGCTGATCGTCATGGAGCTGGTGGACGGCCCGTCCCTGGACGACGTGCTGCGGGAACACGGCACCATCGACCCGCGCGAGGCGGCCAGGATCGGCGCCAAGGTGATGGACGCGCTGGCCGCCGCCCATCGCGCCGGTGTCCTGCACCGCGACGTGAAGCCCGGCAACATCCTGCTGGAGCGCACCGGCCGGGTCGTCCTCACCGACTTCGGCATCGCCACCATGGAGGACCCGGGCGACGGCTCCGCGACCCACCTCACTCGCAGCGGCGAACTCGTCGGCTCCCTCGACTACTTGGCGCCCGAGCGGGCCCAGGGCGCCGACCCCGGCCCGGCCTCCGACGTCTGGGCCCTGGGCGCCACGCTCTACGCGGCCGTCGAGGGCGTCTCGCCCTTCCGCCGTACGTCGACCTACTCCACCCTCACCGCGATCGTCTCCGAACCGCTGCCGGAGCCACGCCGGGCCGGGCCCCTGGGTCCCGTCCTCCAACTCCTGCTGGACAAGCGCCCCGAGGGCCGTCCGGAGGCCGACGCGGCGCGGGAGCTGCTGCAGCGAGTGGCGGACGGCTCCGGGGCGGACGTACCGACGACGATGCTGCGGGGGAGCGAGGCGCCCCGGGAGGAGACACAGCGCAGCGTTCCGGCGGTACCGCCGGGGTTCGGGCCGCCGGAGTCCGGTGGGTCGGCGGCACAGGGGGCGGACGGGCCGGGACGGTCCGGGCAGGAGGGACAGGCCGGTTCGGAGACGCCCGTCTTCGGGTCGCCGGTGCAGGCGGGTCAGGGCAGACCCCCCGGCTTCGGATCGCCGGAGCACGCGGATTCGCCGACGCCCGGCTTCGGATCGCCGGTGGGGGACAGCTCAGGGGTGCCCGGCTCCGGCTCACGCGTGCCCGGCTCCGGCTCCGCCGCGTCCGCCGCCCGGGCCTCGGCCGCCACCGGCCCCATCCCCGCGTCGCCCCCTTCCCGTCGCAAGGGCCGCGTCCTGCTGGCCGCCGCGGCCGTGACCGTCGTCCTCGCGGCCACCGCGGTCACGGTCACCCTGCTGAACAACACCGACGACGCGGAAGCCGGTGCCGGGCCCACGTCCTCCGCCACCACATCCGCCGGTGCCACGTCCTCGGCGTCCGGCAGTCCCGGCGCCGACCGCTCAGCCTCCGCCCACCCCACGGAGCAGGGCGACGAGAAGAAGCGCACCCCGACGACGCCGCCCGAGAAGGGCGAGGGCGCGTCCGGCGGCCAGGCTTCCACGCCCACGCCGAGCAAGTCCGCCGGCGGCGGCACCACGGAGGGCGGCGCCGGCGGCGGCGGTGCGAACGGCGGGAACGGCGCGACCACCCCGGCGCCGACGGCCGCCTGTGTGTCCATAGGCGGCGGCAAGTACAACTGCGAGGTCTGGCGCACCGCCACCTCATACGTCGACGGCACCGAGGTGGGAGTCCTCAACAAGGGCACCAACTACTTCTACTGCCAGTCCAACCTGGGGCGACGGGAGACCTACGGCGAGTGGACCAACGTCTGGTGGGCCAAGACGGACGACGACAGCGGCAACACGAACGTCTACGTCAGTGACGTCTACATCAGGGGCGGCAACAACGACGAGCCGGTCCCCGGACTCCCGGTCTGCTGAACCGGCAGATACCGCTCCAGCCCCGAGGAAGTCACCAGCTTCTCCTCGCCCAGCAGCCGCGTCCCCGCCGCGCACACCCGTCCGTCGGCACGCGCGCGCATGCAGAAGTCCTCGGGGGTGACGCCGAACAGCTCCCTCAACCGCGGTGAACCCGTGAGGAGTTCGGTGAGCAGGGCCCGCTGCCCAGGGTGGGTGCGCGGCGCGCCGGTGCCGTTGTGCAGGACGCCGCGGCGATTGACGTAGATGTAGGCGCCGGGCAGCGCGGTGCCGTCGGCCAACTCCACCAGCACCTGCGGCGCGGGCAGCCAGGCGCGGCCGTAGTTGCCGTCCGGCAGCGGCACGCCCTCGCTCGCGTCGACCACGGCGAGCTGCTCGACGTCCAGCCAGGTGACGAACAACTCCCGCACCCGCCCCGGCGCTTCGAACGGCGACGCGGACACGTACCCCATGCGGCTCACATGCGCGGAGACGCCGATCTCGACGCCCGTGACGCGGGCCTTCACCATCGGCACGGGGGCGCCGATCCCGGACTCGGCCATCTTGTACCGCAGCTGGGCAGGGCACGCGTTGGAGCCGACCGCGAGGACGGGGACGCGGTCCTGGTACACCAGACGGTCGAGCGGCAGCAGCCGGTCACCGTCCAGGAGGCCGGACTCGCCCGGCCACACACCGGGGTAGTCCAGCGGATGATCGCGCGGAGCCTCGGCCAGGCCCAGCGATTCCAGGGTGCGGTCGTCCACGGGCGCCTCAGTCCGTCGGCGGCAGTTCGCCAGAGCCGCGGGTGATCAGCCGGGTCGGGAGCTCGATGCGCTCCGGGACGACCAGCGAGCCGTCCAGCTGGCGGAAGAGACGCTCGGCCGCGGTACGGCCGAGGGTGGCGGCGTCCTGCGCGACGACCGTGACGCCCGGCTGCAGCAGATCGGCGAGCTCGATGTCGTCGAACCCGACCAGGGCGACGCGGCGGGACTGCTCGGCGAGCACCCGGACCACGGTGACCGTCACCCGGTTGTTGCCCGCGAAGATCGCCGTGACGGGAGAGGGGCCGGAGAGCATCTGCTCGGCCGCGCGGCGCACCCGCTCGGGGTCGGTCACCCCCAGCGACATCCACGACTCCTCGACCGATATCCCCGCGTCCTCCATGGCCGCCCGGTAGCCGCGCAGCCGCTCGGCGGCCGTGTGGATGCGGGGCATGTCGCCGATGAAGCCGATCCGGCGGTGCCCGTGGCCGATGAGGTGGGCCACACCGTCGCGGGCGCCGCCGTAGCTGTCCGACAGCACCACATCGGCGTCGATCTTCCCGGCCGGACGGTCCACGAACACGGTGGCCACGCCCGCCCGCAGCTCGGGCTCCAGGTAGCGGTGGTCGTCACCGGCCGGGATGACCAGCAGCCCGTCCACCCGCCGTGCGCACAGCGCCAGCACCAGCTCCTGCTCACGGTCGGGGTCCTCCGCGCTGGAGCCGTTGATGAGCAGGGCACCGTGCGCGCGGGCCACCTCCTCGACCGCGCGGCTGAGCGGGCCGTAGAACGGGTCAGCGAGGTCCTCCAGGACCAGGCCGATGCTCGCCGTGCGGCCCTTGCGCAGCACCCGCGCGCTGTCGTTGCGGCGGAAGCCCAGCGCGTCGATGGCCTCCTGGACGCGGCGCTCCGTCTCCGGGGTGACCCCCGGCTCCGCGTTGACCACGCGCGAGACGGTCTTGAGTCCGACTCCCGCACGCGCCGCGACGTCCTTCATGGTCGGACGATTGCCGTAGCGGTTCCCGGGGATGCGGTCTGCGAGGCGATCTGCACGGCGGCTGGTCTCGGGCACGGTGCGGTGTCCTGTCCTGTCGTCCACGGGGATGCGTCGGGCCATGGGTATGTATGAGGATGTGGCGTCGAGCATAGAGCCTGGACAACGTTGTCAGATGCGGGAGAGACTGTCCACCGCAATCTCCGGCCTACGTCCCCACCGTGAGACCGGCCCGCCCTTTTCCCGTGGTTGACGGGGAGAACCGATCCTTGACCGGGAGATCAGACACAGATGCACACCGACTTCGTGGCTGCGCTCGACATCGGCGGCACCAAGATCGCCGGAGCGCTGGTGGACGGCCACGGCAGCATCCTGGTGCGTGCCCAGCGCGCGACTCCGGCACAGGAGGACGGCGACACCGTGATGGCGGCCGTCGAGGAGGTGCTCGGCGAACTGACCGCGTCCGAGCTGTGGGGGCGGGCCACCGCGCTCGGTATCGGCAGCGCGGGTCCGGTGGACGCCTCCGCGGGCACGGTGAGCCCGGTGAACGTGCCCGGCTGGCGCGACTACCCGCTCGTCCGGCGGGTGCGCGCCGCCGCCGGAGGGCTGCCCGTCGAGCTGATCGGTGACGGAGTGGCGATCACCGCGGCCGAGCACTGGCAGGGCGCCGCCCGCGGGCACGACAACGCGCTGTGCATGGTCGTCTCCACGGGGGTCGGCGGCGGCCTGGTCCTCGGCGGCCAGCTGCATCCCGGGCCGACCGGCAACGCGGGCCACATCGGGCACATCAGCGTGGATCTCGACGGCGACGGCTGCCCGTGCGGTTCGCGCGGCTGCGTGGAGCGCATCGCGAGCGGCCCCAACATCGCGCGGCGCGCCCTCGAAGGCGGCTGGAGTCCGGGCCCCGACGGTGACACCTCCGCCGCCGCGGTGGCGGCCGCCGCCCGCGAGGGCGACCCCGTGGCCGTAGCCTCCTTCGAACGCGCCGCCCAGGCACTGGCCGCCGGCATCGCGGCCACCGCGACCCTCGTCGAGATCGACATCGCCGTCGTCGGCGGGGGCGTCGGCAAGGCGGGCGATGTGCTCTTCACGCCGCTGCGCAAGGCGTTGAGCGACTACGCGACGCTCTCCTTCGTACAGCGCCTGACCGTGGTGCCGGCGCAGATGGGGACCGACGCCGGACTGGTGGGCGCTGCCGCCGCCGCGCTCGCCAAGCGGCCGGACGCGGCCGCTGCGGGGGTGTGAGGCGGCACCTCGGCAGGAACGTTCACTCGGCGGCCGGGCGCCCAGGAGGGGCACGGCCGCCGAGTCGTCGTACGGGCGGGTGGCAGGGTCAGCAGCTCAGCTGAGTGAGGCGGGGCCTCGCAGGAACGTCCACTCGGCGGCCGGCCCGGGGGGAGGGCTCGGCCGCCGAGGTGTCTCGCAGGCGGGCGGCATGGGTGCGACCCGCCGCCGGGCTCAGCAGCTCAGCTGTGCGTCCGCCCAGTCCGCGTGGTCGGAGTCGATGCCGTCGCCGCCGTCGGTGACGACGAGGCGGATCAGCTGGGCGCCCGTCACATCGGCGGTGAGCGGCTGGGCGGGCATCGCGTTGGTGAGGACGCCGGTCGAGGCGGCCTTGGTACCGTCCGCCCAGATCTCGAAGGCGACCGTCCCGTTCGCCCCCTTCTCGTCGTCGACACCGACGTCCGCGGTCACCGTCTCGCACGCACCGCCGGCGTAGTACTCGACGGCGCTCTCGGCGTGCACACCGAGCCCTTTCGCGTACGCGACCCCGCCGATGGTGATCGGGTTGCCGTCGCCCGCGTCGCTCTCCCCGTTGCTGGTGTCGCGCTCGACCGGCCCCCATCCGTTGGCGGCCGACAACCACGGAAGGTCACCCAGTCCGGATGTCCCCGAGGGCGGCGGCACCACCACGGACACGGCGATCGGCACCGCGCTGTCGACGCGGACACCGGCCGCGGAGCGGTAACTCGCCTTGAGCGTCAGGTCGTACGACCCGGAGGGCGTCCCTGAGGGGGCGGTGACGGACCACTTGGTGCGCAGCGCACGGCCGGGCGGCAGGGAGGCGGTGGTCGTCGGTGACGTGGCCCTGACGGTCCAGCCCTCGGGACCCGTCAGCGCGACGGAGACGCGCTTGGCCGACGTGCGTCCCAGGTCGGTGACGGTGGACGTCAGTGCGGCCGGCTCGCCCGCCTCGACCAACGAGCTGCCGTCCAGGCCGAGTTCGACGGCGGGCGGGTACTTGGCCCAGCGCGGGTCGGGCGCGACCCGGACGAGGACCGTGCCGTGCGCCGGGACGGTGGCCGAGATGGTGCCCGCGGTGTTGTAGCTCTTGTGCTGCCACAGGTCGCGCAGGGTGTAGGCGTCCGCGCCGGGAAGGCCGACGGCCGCCGCGGTCGTCGAGATGCGCTGGGCGCGGCCGGTCTCGTTGAAGAGCGCCACGGCGCGGCTGCCGTCCCGCATCTCCTTGGCGACGACCCAGCGTCCGCCCTCCGACGACACGACCGCGCCCTGCTTGCCCAGCGTGTCCTGGTCGACCGCGATGACCTCCTTGTTGCCGAGGATCTCGAAGGTCGCGTCGGAGGCCTCGCGCAGGTCGGAGCCGATCAGCAGGGGCGCGGCCATGATCGACCAGAGCGAGAAGTGCGAGCGGTACTCGGTGTCCGTCATGCCGCCGTTGCCGACCTCCAGCATGTCGGGGTCGTTCCAGTTCCCTGGACCGGCGTACTGCGCGAGCGGCAGGTTCTGCTTCAGGATCGACAGCATCGACCCCCAGGTGTCGCTGATGTCGCCGGTCGTACGCCACAGATGTCCGACGTCCGACGCCCACTCCCAAGGCTTGTTCTGGCCCCATTCGCAGATGCTGTAGACGATGGGCCGCCCGGTGGCCTTGAGGGCGTCGCGCATGGTCGTGTAGCGCAGTTTCGCGTCCACGCCCTGGTTGTTGCAGTTGTCGTACTTCAGGTAGTCGACGCCCCAGTCCGCGAACTGCTGGGCGTCGCTGTACTCGTGGCCCAGCGCGCCGGGGAAGCCGATGTTGCTGCAGGTCTTGGTGCCCGCGCTCGTGTAGATGCCGAACTTGAGCCCCTTGGAGTGCACATAGTCCGCGACGGCCTTGATGCCGTTCGGGAAGCGGACCGGGTCGGGGACGAGCTTGCCGTTCGCGTCGCGCTCCGGCAGGGCCCAGCAGTCGTCGAGGTTGACGTACTGGTACCCGGCGTCCTTGAGTCCCTTCTCGACGAAGATGTCCGCGATCCCTTTGACCATGGCTTCGTTGAACTCGGCGCGGCAGTGCGTGGAGTTCCAGTTGTTGAAGCCCATCGGCGGAGTGAGGGCGAGGCCGTCGGCCAGGGCGGGGGCCGCGCTGTGGGTGTCCTCGGCGGCGTGGACGGGTACGGCGAGACCCGCCGTGCACAGGAGTCCTGCCGTGAGTGCTCCGACCACTCTTCTGCGGGTTGTGCGGGTGTGAAGGTGACGCATCGTTACGTTCCTCCGAACCAGCGAAAGGTGGGATGACGGCATGCACGCGTCATCAGTGCGTTCACGGTAGAACGTGTCGGACTCTGTTGGAAGATGCGCGTTCGGCGGTGTGGGTCTGTGTTCAGCCACTCGAGAAGCGGCGTGCGAGGTCGCGCAGCGAGGCCGCCGCGTCGGCCACCTGATCCCGCGGCATCGTGGAGCCCGCCATGCCGCCCAGCCGCTCCATGTCCTCGGCGAGGCGCAGGTGTTCACGGGCGGCGTGTTCACGGCAGGGCAGGCAGGTGACGCTCTCCGGGCGGGCGGAGGTCATCGCGTACGGCACACGCAGGCCGCATCCGGCGGTGACGGTGCTCGGGAGATCGCCGGCGAGGGCGAACGTGGACGCCAGGATGTTGCGCGTGGCGGCGCTGTTGCGCAGTACCTTCGCCTCGACGTGGATGTGCCGGTCCTGCTCGTCCATCCGCCCTCCTTGTCGTGGCCGCTCTTGGCGTGGCCGTCACGGCAGAGCATGCCAGTCGGGCATGGATGCCCTCCGTTCCGGTTCCCTCGGGAAGGGGTGCGTGACCCCGGCCCGGTCCGCGCAGTTGAGCGGGGCATGAAGAAGCGCAGCATGCTCGCCATCGCCTCCCTTGCCACCGGTTTCGTCGTCGCGGCTGTGTCGCCGTCCCATGCCCACGGCGACGATCCCGCCGCGCCCAGCGGTCCGGCTGCTCCCGACCGTCCGGCTGCCCCCGGCGACTCGGCCGTTCTCCACGGTCCGGCCGTACTGCACGGTCCGGCTGTTCTCGGCGGCACCCCGGCCGTGGTCCACAGTCCGGCCGTTGTCGACGTCGACGAGACCATGGGCACCGTCGACCCGTTCCTCGCCCGGGAGTTCCGTATGGCGCTGGACGACACCCCGCACGGGCAGAAGGGCAAGGGCAAGATCGGCTGACGAGGCCGACGGCCGGAGCGCGACGCCGGTGTCCCCGCAGTCGGGGCCACCGGCGTCCTGCGTCGGTGCGCCCTCAACGGGAGCTGGTTTTGGTGGCAGGGTGGAGCGGGCAAGCCACAGGGGGCCAACAGAAGAGGGGGAACCGTGATCGTCTGGATCAACGGTGCGTTCGGTGCGGGGAAGACCACCACCGCACGGGAACTGATCGACCTGATCCCGAACAGCACGCTCTTCGACCCCGAGGTCATCGGCGGAGCACTCACTCATCTGCTCCCGCCCAAACACCTCGCCGAGGTCGGTGACTACCAGGATCTGCCGATCTGGCGGCGGCTGGTGATCGACACGGCGGCCGCGATGCTCGCCGAACTCGGCGGCACGCTGGTGGTCCCGATGACCCTGCTGCGCCAGGACTACCGCGACGAGATCTTCGGCGGACTCGCCGCACGCCGGATCAGCGTCCGGCATGTGCTCCTCGCCCCGGCGGAAACGATCCTGCGCGAACGAATAGCCGGGCGGGAGGTCCCGCCCGACCTGCCCGACGGCGAGATGCGCATACGGCAGTGGTCGTACGACCACATAGAGCCGTACCGAGCCGCCCTCGCGTCCTGGCTCACCGCGGACGCCCACCTCGTCGACACCGGCGCCCTCACTCCGTACGAGACCGCGGTCCGTATCGCAGACGCGGTCAGCAGGGGGAGCGTCCCGGTCTGTGACATCGTCCAAACCCCGGAACCCACCGCCGAGACGATCGCCGCCGGTGTCCTCCTCTTCGACGAACACGACCGGGTCCTGCTCGTCGACCCCACCTACAAGGCAGGCTGGGAGTTCCCCGGCGGTGTCGTCGAACCCGGTGAGGCGCCCGCGCGCGCGGGCATGCGCGAGGTCACCGAGGAGACCGGCATCCGGCTCGACGACGTACCCCGCCTCCTCGTCGTGGACTGGGAACCCCCCGCCCCGCCCGGCTACGGCGGCCTCCGCCTCCTCTACGACGGCGGCCGCCTCGACTCCACCGAGGCCCACCGCCTCCTCCTGCCCGGCCCCGAACTGCGCGACTGGCGCTTCGTCACCGAAGCGGAGGCCGCCGACCTGCTCCCACCCGTCCGCTACGAGCGCCTCCGATGGGCGCTGCGCGCGCGGGAACGCGGAGCGGCGCTCTACCTGGAGGCCGGAATTCCGACGCCGTGACTCGCGTCGTCACGAGGGAGGTCGTGCCTCGCCGTTGGCGGCCAGGCGTGAGGTGGGAGACATCGTGGAGTGGCTCAGCTGCCCGCGTAATTGCGGAGGAACAGTGCCTCCGCCACCGACAGCCGCTCCAGTTCCTGCGGGGATACGCTCTCGTTCACCGCGTGGATCTGGGCCTCCGGTTCGCTGAGGCCGATGAGGAGGATCTCGGCGTTCGGGTAGAGGGCGGCGAGGGTGTTGCAGAGGGGGATGGAGCCGCCCTGGCCGGCGTACTGCATGTCCTGGCCCGGGTAGGCCACCGCCATCGCGTCCGCCATCGCCTGGTACGCCGGGCTGTTCGTGTCGGCGCGGAAAGCCTGGCCCTGGCCGACCTGCTCGGAGTGCACCCGGGCGCCCCACGGCGTGTGGGTCTCGAGATGAGCCTGGAGCAGCTTGGTGGCCTCGGCCGCGTCCACGCCCGGCGGCACCCGCAGGCTGACCAGCGCGCGGGCGCTCGCCTGCACGGACGGGGTGGCGCCGACGACCGGCGGGCAGTCGATGCCGAGGACGGTGACGGCCGGGCGTGCCCAGAGGCGGTCGGCGACCGTGCCGGAGCCGATCAGCTCTACGCCGTCCAGCACCTTGGCGTCCGTGCGGAACTGCTCCTCGTCGTAACTCAGCCCGTCCCACGACGACTCGTCGGTGAGCCCGTCGACCGTCGTCGAACCGTCCTCCGCGCGCAGCGAGTCCAGTACGCGGATCAGCGCGCCCAGCGCGTCGGGCGCGGCGCCGCCGAACTGGCCGGAGTGCAGGTTGCCTTCGAGCGTGTCGATGCGGACGCGGACCAGGGTCATGCCGCGCAGGGTGGAGGTGACCGTCGGCAGGCCGACGCGGAAGTTGCCCGCGTCGCCGATGACGACGGTGTCGGCCGCCAGGAGCTCCGGGTGCTCCTCGGCGTACCGCTCCAGGCCGCCCGTACCCATCTCCTCCGAACCCTCGGCGATCACCTTGACGTGGACCGGTATGCCGCCGTTCGCCTTGAGCGCGCGCAGCGCGAGCAGGTGCATGATCACGCCGCCCTTGCAGTCGGCGGCACCGCGCCCGTACCAGCGCCCGTCACGTTCGGTCAGTTCGAAGGGCGGCGTGGCCCACGCGGCCTCGTCGAGCGGCGGCTGCACGTCGTAGTGGGCGTAGAGGAGAACCGTCTTCGCGCCCTCGGGGCCGGGCAGGTAACCGTACACGGACTGCGTGCCGTCGGGGGTGTCGAGCAGGGCCACGTCCTGGAAGCCCTCGGCGCGCAGCGCGTCGGCGACCCAGTTCGCGGCGCCCTCGCTCTCGCTCTTCGGGAACTGGTCGAAGTCCGCCACCGACTTGAACGCCACCAGTTCGGTGAGCTCCGCCCGCGCCCTGGGCATCAGCGAGGCGACGGTCTCGGCGACCGGATTCGACGACATGGGCACGCTCCTTGTGGGTGCGACGTTGTGACAGGTAAGTGCTGTGATCCTCCCACAGCGGCCTCGGGCGACGGCCGCCGTAGGATGCGGGAGACAGGTGCGGCAGCGGCTTGATCGGGAGCAGTAGACCATCGTGAGCAGCGAGAACTCTTCGGCGGACGACGTACGGCAGGTGTGGGACGTCGTCGTGGTGGGCGCGGGACCCGCGGGGGCCTCGGCCGCGTATGCGGCGGCGGTCGCGGGGCGCCGCGTCCTGCTGCTGGAGAAGGCCGAACTGCCGCGCTACAAGACATGCGGCGGTGGCATCATCGGCCCCTCGCGCGACTCCCTGCCGCCCGGCTTCGAGCTGCCGCTGCGGGACCGGGTGCACGCGGTCACGTTCTCCAGCAACGGACGCTTCACGCGTACACGCCGCTCCAAGCAGATGTTGTTCGGCCTGATCAACCGCTCCGAGTTCGACCAGCAGCTCGTCGAGCACGCGCAAAAGGCGGGGGCCGAGCTGCGTACGGGCGTCACCGTGGCGCGGGTCGAGCAGCACGGGTCGGCGGTGCCGGACCGGCGCACGGTCGCCGTCGTCCTGCAGGGCGGCGAGACGCTGCTCGCGCGTTCGGTCGTGGGGGCCGACGGCAGCGCCAGCCGCATAGGGGCGCACGTCGGCGTGAAGCTCGGCCAGGTGGATCTGGGCCTGGAGGCGGAGATCCCGGTGCCGGAGACCGTCGCCGAGGACTGGAAGGGGCGGGTGCTCATCGACTGGGGGCCCCTGCCCGGCAGTTACGGGTGGGTGTTCCCCAAGGGGGACACGCTGACCGTCGGGGTCATCTCCGCGCGGGGTGAAGGCGCGGCGACGAAGCGGTACCTGGAGGACTTCGTCGGGCGGCTCGGGCTCGCCGGGTTCGAACCCAGCATCTCCTCCGGCCACTTGACGCGCTGCCGCGCCGACGACTCGCCGCTGTCACGCGGGCGGGTGCTGGTGTGCGGGGACGCGGCGGGGCTGCTGGAGCCGTGGACACGCGAGGGCATCTCGTTCGCGCTGCGGTCGGGGCGGCTCGCGGGGGAGTGGGCGGTGCGGATCGCCGAGGCGAACGACGCGGTGGACACCCGGCGCCAGGCCCTGAACTACGCCTTCGCCATCAAGGCGGGGCTGGGTGTCGAGATGGCGGTCGGCAAGCGGCTGCTGACCGTGTTCGAGCGGCGCCCCGGTCTCTTCCACGCGGCGCTGACCGGCTTCCGGCCTGCCTGGAAGGCGTTCACGGACATCACGCGCGGGGCGACGTCGCTGGGCGAGATGGTCCGCTCGCATCCGATGGCCCAGCGCGCCTTGACCGCGCTGGACCGCCGGCCCGTCGGCGGCGAGGCCGGCGAGGTCAGCTCTTGACCGTGATCCGGAACACGGGGTGGTCGGGGGCGATGCGCCGCAGCTCCTCGTCGGACGAGTCCGGGCCGACGCCCTTGAAGAACACACCGACCTCGGCCTTCCAGCGCTTGAGGTAGGCGCGCAGCAGCGGGGGCTTGTCGTCGTCGGCGACCTCGGTCGCGGTGAACGTCTCCACGTTCTTCCCGAGCCGCAGCTCACCGCCGCCCGCGGCCCGCATGTTGTGCGTCCACTGGACGTGGCCGCGGGGTGCGACGAGGTACTGCGTGCCGTCCACCGTGAGCAGGTTGACCGGTGTCGTGCGCCACTCGCCGCTCTTGCGGCCGCGGACGGCGAGGACCCGGGAGCCCCAGACGCTGAGCCCGCGGCGCGTCATCCAGGCCACGGAGCGGTTGAAGACGTTGATGGTGAACCAGCCGGGCTTCTGAACGTGGGTGGACGTGGACATCTGGGCCCCCAGGGACTTGGTGGGAGAGCGGCGCTCGCTTGGGTGAGCGCCGCTCGTGTTTGTGAGCACTGCTCTCGCTTCTCTCGAAGTCTGCCCGAGATCGGTGATCCAAAGCAAGAGCAGTGCTCTCTTTTGTGTGCACTGCTCCGAAAACATGGAACACTCCTTCGCATGAGCACCGCACAAGGAGCCCGCGCCCGAGCCAGGATCGAGGTCACCGCCGCCATCAAGGACGAGGCGCGCAGACAGCTCGCGGCCGAAGGCGCCGCCAAGCTCTCGCTGCGCGCCGTGGCCCGCGAACTCGGCATGGCCTCCTCCGCGCTCTACCGCTACTTCCCGAGCCGCGACGACCTGCTCACTGCCCTCATCATCGACGCCTACAACTCCATGGGCCAGAGCGCGGAGGCGGCCCACGAGAAGGTCGCGGACGCCGGGCCCGCACAGCGCTGGGTCACGGTGTGCGAGGCGGTACGCGCGTGGGCGCTGGGGCATCCGCACGAGTACGCGCTGATCTACGGTTCGCCGGTCCCCGGCTACACCGCGCCCGACGACACCGTCCCCGCCGCCTCCCGGGTCGGTCACCTCTTCATCGGCATCCTCCGCGACGCCTACCAGGGCCTCGGCCTCGCCAAGCCGCCGCTGCCCGCCGAGCTGCGCCCCGAGGCCGAACGGATGACGGCCGACCTCGCGCCCGACCTGCCCCCCGAGACGGTCAACGCACTCGTCGCGGCCTGGGCCCAGCTGTACGGGCTGGTCGGGTTCGAGCTGTTCGGCCAGTTCAACCGGGTCGTGGAGAACCGCGAGACGTTCTTCCGGCATGCGGTGGCTCAACTCGCCCATGGGGTGGGCTTGCGCTCCGCTCGATAGGCGGTTCGTTCACTGCGGGCTGGTGGGGGCTGGTCGCGCAGTTCCCCGCGCCCCTTCGGGGCGCTGCCGAACCGTCGGCTGCAAGCCCTACTGCAGCGCAACCGCCGGTAGCGGCAGTAGGGCCGGGTCCTGCCGCAGGATCCGCTCGTGCAGTGATCGCAGTGCGGGTCCCGGATCCGCGCCCATCGCCTCGGCGAGGCGTTGCCGTGCGGCCTCGTATGCGGTGAGCGCGTCGGTCGGCCGGCCGGTGCGGCACAGCGCGAGCATCAGCAGCTCGACGAGGCGCTCGCGCAACGGGTGCGCGGCCACGAGCCGGACGAGTTCGTGGACGTACTCGAAGGACTGGCCGAGTTCGATCGCTCCGGCGAGCCGGGCTTCGAGGACGGTGAGCCGTTTCTCGGCCCAGCGCAGTCGCTCCGCCGCGAGGTAGGGCGCCTGCAGGCCCTCGGCGAAGTCGCCGCGCCACAACTCCTCGGCACACCGGGCCAGCTCACCGGCCTGCCGCAGCTCGCCCGCGTCCCGTGCCGCCAGGGCCTGGTCGACCAGGCGGCGCCGTTCGCGCAGGTCGTCGGCCTCGGCCCCGGTGAGCAGGTATCCGGTGCCGGTCCACGACAGCTCCGGCCCCTCCCCGAGCGCGCGGCGCAGCCCGGAGACGTACTTCTGCACGAGGTTGCGCACATGCACCGGCGGCGTTCCGCCCCACACGGCCTCGACCAGGCCGTCGTACGACAGGGGGCGCCCCTCCTGGAGCAACAGGACAGCGAGCACCGCGCGTTGTTTCGGTGGGCCGAGGGGGATCTCCACTCCGTCGCGCAACGCGCGCAGTGGGCCGAGCAGTTCGCAGCGCAGGGCGGGTGAAGCCGCCGTCGTCGCCGTGTGCGGGCCGCGCGCAGTCCCCGTTGTCCCCATGCGTCGAGCCTAACGCGCACCCCGTCTTCCAGCGGATCTTCCAGCGGATCTTCCAGCGGGCCTTCCAGCGACCCGGCCGACGGTGTGGGAGCACACCAGCCTCCGCAGAAAGGCGCCTTCATGCTCACTCGGCTCGGCCGACTCGCCGTGCGGTACAGCCGCGCCGTGCTGATCGGCGCGGTTCTCGTCCTCCTCGGCCTGGGCGCGTACGGCGCGGGCGCCCAGGACGACCTCGACCTCTCGGACTGGAGCGCCCCCGGCACCGAGTCCGTGCACGCGGGTGACCGGCTGCGCGACGACTTCGGCACCGGCAACCCCAACCTCGCCCTGCTCGTCACGGCCCGCGACGGCGACGTGGACAGCCCGCGCACCGAACGGGCGGCCCGTGAACTCACTGCCGAGGTAGAACAGTTGCCGCTCGTCACGGACGTCACCGCGTACTGGGACTCCGGGAGCCCCGCCCTGCGCGGCGAGGACGGACGCCGCGCCCTGATCCTGGCCCACCTCGAAGGCGCCCCCACCGAGATCCGAGAGGAACTCGGCACACCGTCACCCCGGTTGACCCGCACCACACCCGAACTGGACGTCCGCGCAGGCGGCCAGGAGGAGATCTCCCGGCAGGTCGGTGAGCAGGCCCGCACCGACTTCCTGCGCGCGGAGGCCTTCGCGCTGCCCGCCGTACTCCTTTTGCTGATCCTCGTCTACCGGCGCACCACGGCCGCCCTGCTGACCGTCGGAGTCGGCCTGTTCGCCGTCCTCGGCACCCTCGCCGGACTGCGCCTGCTCGCGCGCTTCACCGAGGTGTCGACGTTCGGCGCGAACCTGGCACTCGTACTCGGCCTCGGACTCGGCGTCGACTACAGCCTGTTCGTGATCAACCGCTACCGTGAGGAACGCGCGGCGGGCCGGGATCAGCAGGCGGCGGTGGTCAGGGCGACCGTCGTGGCCGGGCGGACCGTCGTGTTCAGCGGTGTCACGGTCGCGGTGTCGCTGTGTGCGCTGCTGGTGTTCCCGTTCTTCTTCCTGCGGTCGTTCGCGTACGCCGGTGTCCTCGTCGTGCTCATCGCGGTGGCCGGAGCCGTGCTCCTCCTCCCTGCCGCGCTCGGCCGCTGGGGCCACCGTGTGGAGCGTCCCGCCGCACCCGCCTCCGGGTTCTGGCACCGCACGGCCCTCGCCGCCATGCGCCGCCCGCTCCTCGCCGGCGCCGGCGTGCTCACGATCCTGCTCGTCGCCGCCTCACCCCTGCTCGGCCTGCGCTTCGGTCTCCCCGACGAGCACACGCTCCCGGAGGGCACGTCCTCGCGCACCACCTCCGAGATCGTGCACCGCGAGTTCGCCGCCGAACCCACGGACACCGTCCAGGTCGTCCTCGGCGAACCGGCCGACACGCGCGCGTACGCCGCCGAACTCTCCCGTCTCCCGGGCGTGTTCCAGGTAGACGCACCCGAGGGGACCTACCGCGAAGGGGCGCGCACCGCACCCCCCGGCCAGGACCGGCTCAGGGCACCCGACGGAAGCGTGCGCCTGGCCGTCGTACCCACCCAGCAGGCCATGTACGGCGACGTCCCCGCCTTCGTCGAACGCGTCAGGGACACCCCGGCCCCCGCTCCTGCCCTGGTCGGCGGCTACCCGGGCGAGATGACCGACTTCCGCTCCACGTTGCTCGACCGGCTCCCGCTCGCGATCGGGATCGTGCTGGTGGCGACGTACGTGATCCTCTTCCTGATGACCGGGAGCGTGCTGCTGCCCGCGAAGGCGACCGTGCTGAATCTGCTCAGTCTGTCGGTGATGTTCGGCTGTCTGGTGTGGGTCTTCCAGGACGGGCATCTGTCCGGGCTTCTCGGCTTCACCCCGACGGGCTCGATCGAGCCGAGCATCCCAGTGCTGATGTTCTGCGTGGCGTACGGGCTGTCCATGGACTACGAGGTGTTCCTGCTCGCACGGATCAAGGAGGAACACGAGCGCACCGGCGACACCGAGCAGGCCGTCGGCGAGGGCATCCGGCGCAGCGCGCCGCTGATCACCGCCGCGGCCGGGATCCTGGCGCTGTCGTTCCTGTCGTACGCCACCGGAGGCGTCGTCTTCCTCAAGGAACTCGGCATCGGGACGGCCCTGACGATCCTCGTCGACGCCACCCTGATCCGGGTCGTGCTGCTGCCGGTGACGATGCGGCTGGCGGGGCGGGCGAACTGGTGGGCGCCGAGGCGGCTGCGCCGGCTGCGGGTGCGGGAGGAAAAGGCGGAGGAGGACGTACTTCGGGGGGAGTACGTGTGATCACCCCGTCCGGCTGACGTCGCAGGTGGTGCGTGGCGTCTAGCGTTGCGGACATGGACAGGCTTCGGGTACGCGGTGGGGGCACGCTGCCGTGGTGGCGGTACGGGCCGCCGTGGGCGCACCGCTGGGACGACGAGGAGCGGGGCGCCCGGTGGCCCTGGCGATCCACCGTGGCGCTCACCGTTTTCGTGCTGGTCGGCTCGGGCTTCGCGGCTGAGGCGCAGGTGGACGAACGCGCGGCGCTTGACCCCTTCGCGCGGGTGCTGCTGATCGTGGCCTGTGCCGTGCTGCTGTGGCGGAAGCGGTACCCGGTCGCCGTGGTCTTCGGGACGGCGACGGCCGCGATGGTCTACTTCGGCGCCGGGTACCCGTACGGGCCGATCTTCCTGGCCGTGGCCCTGGCCTGCTTCAGCGCCATCGTCACGGGGCATCGGCGGGCGGCCTGGGCGGCCGTGGGGATGCTCTGGATCGGGCATGTGCTGATCGCGCACTGGCTGTACCGCTGGCTGCCGCCGTCCGGGGACGGGCCCCAGCCGTGGGGTACGGAAGGCGTCGTCGCCGCCTGGGTGGTCGCCATCGTG
This sequence comes from Streptomyces sp. NBC_00457, assembly GCF_036014015.1. Lineage (NCBI taxonomy): Bacteria > Bacillati > Actinomycetota > Actinomycetes > Kitasatosporales > Streptomycetaceae > Streptomyces > Streptomyces sp. NBC_00457. Next base: position 9,408,688 of record NZ_CP107905.1, read on the forward strand.
GCGCTGGCCGAGCTGGTCAAGGTCCGGCGGGAGCAGTGGGCCCGGGAGCGGGCCGAGCGCGCCCAGGCGGCGAAACGGCGTGCCGACGAGGAGCGGCTGCGGATCGCGCGTGAGCTGCACGACGTCCTCGCGCACAGCATCTCGGTCATCAACGTTCAGGCGGGCGTCGGCCTCGCGCTCCTCGACTCCGACCCCGAGCAGGCGCGCACGGCGCTCAGCACCATCAAGGCCGCCAGCAAGGAGGCGCTCGGCGAGGTCCGCCAGGTCCTCGACACGCTCCGCACGCCGGGTGACGCGCCGCGCGCCCCGGCACCCGGCCTCGACCGGCTGCCCGAACTGGTGGAGCAGGCGGCGAGCGCGGGCCTCTCCGTCGAGGTCGAGGGCGAGTCCCCGCCGCTGCCGCCCGGCGCGGACCTCGCCGCGTTCCGTATCGTTCAGGAGGCCCTCACCAATGTCGTACGGCACTCGGGCTCGCGGCACGCGCGCGTGCACCTCGATCACGAGACCGGGGCGCTACGGCTGCGGATCGACGACGACGGGCCCGCGACCGGCGCCGACGCGGGCGGCAGCGGCAACGGACTGGCCGGAATGCGGGAGAGGGCCGCGGCCCTCGGTGGCACGATCGAGGCGGGACCGCGCGACGACGGCGGATTCCGTGTGCTGGCGGTACTGCCGCTCAATGCCAAGGAGGACGACCGGTGATCCGCGTACTGCTCGCCGACGACCAGTCCCTGGTCCGCGCAGGCTTCAAGGCGCTGCTCGACGCCCAGCCGGACATCGAGGTCGCCGGCGAGGCCGCCGACGGTGAGCAGGCGCTGCGCATGGTGCGCGAACTGCGCCCCGACGTCGTCCTCATGGACATCCGCATGCCCAAGCTCGACGGACTGGCCGCGACCCGCCGGATCACCGACGAAGCCGAGCTGACGGACGTCAAGGTCGTCATGCTCACCACCTTCGAGCTCGACGAGTACGTCTTCGAGGCGATCCGTTCCGGCGCCTCCGGCTTTCTGGTCAAGGACACCGAGCCGGAGGAACTGCTGCGCGCCGTACGGGCGGTGGTCGGGGGCGACGCGCTGCTCTCGCCGGGCGTGACACGCCGCCTGATCGCCGAGTTCGCCGCCCGCTCCAAGGAGCCCGCGGCCGCCGACGCCCTCGGCGAACTCACCGAGCGGGAACGGGAGGTGATGGCGCTGGTCGGCATCGGCCTGTCCAACGACGAGATCGCCCGCCGCCTGGTCGTCAGTCCGCTCACCGCGAAGACCCACGTCAGCCGCACGATGGTGAAGCTGGGCGCCCGGGACCGCGCCCAACTCGTCGTGCTCGCCTACGAGTCGGGGCTGGTACGGCCGGGCTGGCTGGGCTGAGGCGGCTGCCGCAAGCGGAGCAGCACACTGACGACGCGGGCGGCGAAGAGTACGGGCGTGACCACGAGCCCGGTGCGCAGCAGCAACGTCCCCAAGGCGCCGGGCAGTTCGAAGAGTCACAGCCGTGCGCCCGACGGAGCAAGCAGCTCCGCCGAGCGCACGCAGGGCAGGCGTTCCCCTAAGCGGTCGGGCCAAGTCGGCAGCGGTTCGGCAGCGCCCCGAAGGGGCGCGGGGAACTGCGCGACCAGCCACAACGGAGCCGCAGACGACCCACGGCCCATCGCGGCACAGCCAGCGCAGCGCCTAGTCGCGTACGGACACGCGCTCCACCTCCCGCGCGGTGGACTTGGCAACCACCACGGACTGCCGCGCACGACGCGCGGGCCGCACCCCGGTGAGCGTGATCAGCAACCCGGCAACCGCGATGCCCGTCACGACGACCAGGCCGGGCCGGTAGCTGTCGAGGACGGCCTGCGGGGTGGCGTTCTCGGGGGCGCCCGCGGTGACCACCGCCGTGACGACGGCCAGGAAGATCGCGCCGCCCACCTGGACCGAGGTGTTGAGCAGACCGGAGACCATGCCCTGCTCGTGGTCGTCGACACCGTTCGTGGCCTGGATGTTGAGCGACGGGAAGACCAGCGCGCAGGCCGCGCCGATGAGCAGCATCGACGGCAGGATCACGGCGGCGTACACGGGGTCGAGGTCGACCTGGAGGAACAGGGCGTACCCGACGACCATCAGCCCGAAGCCCACCGGGAGGAGCCGCTGGGTGCCGAACCGGTCGACGATCGAGCCCATCTTCGTCGCGGACAGCGCCACCAGCGCGCCCGCGGGCAGGAAGGCGAGCGCGGTGTGCAGCGCCGACCAGCCGAGCAGCGACTGCATGTACAGGGTGACCAGGAACTGGAAGCTGACGTACGACCCGAAGAAGAGCATCGCGCCGAGCTGGGCGCGGATCTGGATGCCGGAGCGCAGCACGCCGAGCCGGACGAGCGGGCCCGGCGAGCGCCGCTCGACGAGGACGAACACGGTGAGGAGCACGGCGACGGCGAGGAAGGACAGCAGCGTACGGGCCGACGTCCAGCCGACCTCCGGTGCCTGGACGACGGTGAAGACGAGCAGCAGCATGGACGCGGTGCCGAGGATGGCGCCGGGGATGTCGTAGCCGTTGTGGTCCTTCTCGCGGGCGCTGCGCGGCAGCAGCTTCAGGCCCGCGATCAGGGCGATCAGAGCGATGGGCGCGGGCAGCAGCATGGTCAGGCGCCAGCTGGCCTCGGTGAGCAGACCGGACAGCACGAGGCCCATGGAGAAGCCGGTGGCCGCGCACGTGGTGTAGATGGACAGGGCCCGGTTGCGCAGCGGGCCCTCGGGGAAGGTCGTGGTGATGATCGACAGGCCGGCGGGCGCGGTGAACGCCGCGCTCAGGCCCTTGATGAAGCGGCTGGCGATCAGCAGCGGGCCCGAGTCGACGAGCCCGCCGAGCAGCGAGGCGAGCGCGAAGACACCCAGGGCGATCAGGAAGACCTGGCGCCGGCCCAGCAGGTCGGCGGTGCGTCCGCCGAGCAGCAGCAGGCCGCCGTATCCCAGGATGTAGCCGCTGACGATCCACTGCAGCGTCGAGGTGGACAGACCGAGATCGGCGCCTATGGACGGCAGGGCGACGCCGACCATCGACACGTCCAGCGCGTCCAGGAACATCGCGGCGCAGAGCACCAGCAGGGTGCCCCAAAGCCGGGGCGTCCAGCGTCCGTCGGACGTGGGTGTGGTGAGCGGAGAGGTCATGCGGAAGACACTACATGCGCATGCATCGAATGCAAGCGCATTTAATTCCGATGCAACAAAGCCGCTTCTCTGCTACGGTGCCGCGCTATGGCGGCGAAGAAGCCCGAACAGGCGCTCGTGGAACAGTGGCGCGACATGCTCGCACTCCATGCGCGCACACAGTGCGAACTCGACCGCGCTCTGCACCAACACGGCCTGTGCGCAAGCGACTTCGAGGTACTCGACGTCCTGGCCGAGGCACGCGCGGTGGACGGCGGCACCTGTTCCTACCGCGTCCAGGAGATCTCCGAGCGGGTCCATCTCACCCAGAGCGCACTCTCCCGGCTGGTCGCCCGGCTCGAGAAGGACGGCCTCGTCGAGCGCGGCATGTGCCCGGAGGACCGGCGGGGCGTCAAGGTGGCCCTCACCCCGAAGGGGCGCTCACTGCACGGCGAGGTGCTGCCGGTGCAGCGCGAGGTGCTGACGCGCATGCTCGCCGGGAACAGCGCCACCTGACGGTGGCTCAGCTCCACGTGACGGCGGACTTCTCCCGCCACAGCGCGGCGAGCGAGGCGTCGCCGGTGACGGCGGGGAACGGCAGCCGGTTCCAGAGCGACAGATAGATCCGGGCCGCCGGACCACTGATCTCACAGTCGGCGGCGCTCGCCTCCACGGCATCGCCGCGGGTGGCCGCAGGCGGCTCCGGAGACAGTCGTACGGTCCACACCGCGTCGTCCGTGTCCGTCGCCCGCACCCGCAGCACCCGGGGCTCATCGGTGCGCACCCTGCTCTTGGGGCGGGCGTGGAAGGCGAGCAACAGCTCGTCGATGCCGTCGACCGCGAAGCCGGGCGCGATTTCCGACGGCGTACCACCGCGGGCCGCCTCGGCGTCGAAACGGTGCACCGTGGTCTCGTGCGCCTGCCTGCGCGCCCAGAACGCGAGCGGCGACGGCGCGGGCAGGAAATGCCAGCACTTCACGTCGGGAGCCGCGTGGGAGAGGGTGCTGACGAGATGCCGGTGCCCGTCCCGGAACCAGGTCACGAGCTCGGCGCCGTCGAGGTCGGGCAGGCCGCCGTCGGGGTGATAGGAGGGGTACCCCTCGTTGACGAACCCCGCCGCCCAGCGGTGCACCATCCCCGTGTGCCGCAGCAGGTCCCGTACCTGCCAGTCCGGGCACGTCGTCACCTTCACGTCGGTGCCGGCCTCCGCGGCGGCCGAGGCCAGCAGCTGGCCCTCCCGGTCCAGGATCCGTACGAACTCGGCTGTCTCCATGCGCCGAGTGTGCCGTATGGAGTGCGGTCGAAGGGAAGAGCGCGGAGGCTGGAGATCGGGCCGCCGGGTTCCCCGGTGACCCGGCGCGTGGACCTTAGGCTGCCCTCGGCCCCGTCGGGGCTTCGCGAAACGGAGGAGTACCGATGGGCGAGCGCGAGCAGGACGAGGCACTGGCTCGGGAGCAGCGGCGGCACTGGCAGCGCACGTACGCAGGCCATCCGGACCTGTACGGCGACGAGCCGTCCGCCCCCGCGGTGTACGCCGCCGAGCTCTTCCGGCGGACCGGCGCACACGAGGTGCTGGAGCTCGGCGCGGGGCACGGACGGGACGCCCTGTACTTCGCCCGCGAGGGCTTCGCCGTGCACGCCACGGATTTCAGCGCCGAGGGCCTGGAGCAACTGAGCGCCCGGGCGGCCGGATCCGGCCTGTCCGTGACGACGACGGTCCACGACGTACGCGAGACGCTGCCGCTGCCCGACGCCTCCGAGGACGGGGTGTTCGCCCACATGCTGCTGTGCATGGCCCTGTCCACCGAGGAGATCCACGCACTCGTCACCGAGGTACGCCGCGTGCTGCGCCCCGGCGGCGCCTTCGTCTACTCCGTCCGCCACATCGGCGACGCCCACTACGGCGCCGGCGTCTCCCACGGCGACGACATCTTCGAGCACGGCGGCTTCGCGGTGCACTTCTTCGACCGCACGCTGGTGGAGGAACTGGCGGAGGGCTGGGAAGGCGTCGACGTGTACGCCTTCGAGGAGGGCGAACTGCCGCGCCGGCTGTGGCGGGTGACGCAGCGACTGGCGGGGTGAGGGTTTGTGCTTGAGATACTCCGGCCATGGACACAAGTGCGCAGGTGGACGCGGTACCGCAAGGTGGGACGGCGGGCCGTCCCATGGAATGGGCCCTGCGTTCCGCTGAGCCGGCGGACGTCGAGGCGATCGCGGAGCTGCGGGCGACGGTGATGCGCCCGGATCTGGAGCGGCTGGGACGGTTCGACGAGCATCGGGTCCGGCAGCGGCTGCGGGACTCCTTCTCCCCGCAGCACACGTCGGTCATCGTGGCCGAGGGCGCCTTCGCGGGCTGCGTCACCGTGCGCCCGGCCGAGGACGGGCGGTGGCTGGAGCACTTCTATCTCGCTCCGCGTCTCCAGGGCAGGGGGCTCGGGTCGGCCGTCCTGCGCACACTGCTGCGGCGGATCGACGCCGATCACATGCCCGTCCGCCTGAACGTCCTGCGGGGCAGCGCCGCCCGACGGCTGTACGAGCGCCACGGGTTCACCGTAGAGGCTCAGGACCCGATCGATGTCTGGATGGTGCGGCAGCCGCCTGCGGGCTCCCTCGGAACGTGTTCTCCCGGAACGCCCAGCTGATCCTCGGTTCCACGGCGAAGCGGAAGACCTGCCGTACGGGCGGGGTGCACAGCACGGTGACGACACCGGCCGCCACCACGGTGACGGCGATGGCGCCCAGCGGCCCATGGACCCAGGCGGGGTCGTACCAGCCCCAGAACTTGGAGCCCTGAGCCACGAACCCGTGCAGCAGATAGCCGTACAGCGTGCCCGCGCCCAGCATGGTGAACCACATGCGCCGCCCCGGCACCCAGGCGAGGAAACAGGCGGCCAGGAGCATCGAGCAGCCGAAGGTGACCAGCGTCATCACGGGCCCGTACCAGGCCGGTGCGCCGAGTTCCGGGGCGCTGTCACGGTGGTAGAACCAGGCACTGGTCATCCGGGGCACCGCCCAGTACGCAGCGACGAACGCGCACAGGAACACCGGCACGGCCGCGATCCGCACCTCGCGCCGCCGGACCAGCCGGAAGTGCTCGGGCTTCAGAGCCAGGCCCAGCACGAAGTACGGCAGGAACTGCAGGGTGCGCTGCAGATCGAGGTCGTTGCCGATGCTCGGCGCCAGGGTCGCCAGCATCGCGACGGCGAGCGCGACCGGCAGGGGCCGGCGTACCGATCGCCACAGCGGCGTGGTCAGCCGCCAGATGACCAACGCCACCAGGAACCACGTCAGATACAGGGGATCCAGCAAGGTCACCGGACGGTCCGGCACCTGGTCGGTCCACCTGGTGAAGAGGGTGTACGCCGTCTCGAACACGACGTACGGGACGATCAGACCGGTCACCAGCCGTTTGAGCTGCTCCGGGCGCGCGTCGAAACCACGCGAGAAATAGCCGGAGATGACGATGAACGCCGGCATGTGGAAGGCGTACACGAGCGTGTAGAGCGCCATGACGGTCCGGCTTCCGTCACGCAGCGGCTCCCAGGCGTGTCCCATCGCGACCAGCACGATGGCCAGATACTTGGCGTTGTCGAAGAACGCGTCGCGTTGTTTCGTCCCTTCGCGCGCCGGAGCCTCGCCGCTGTGGCGTGTGGTGTCCGTGGCTCTTGGTCTTACGGGAGTGACTGCTGTGACGAAGCGGCGCGACATCTCGTGCGCCTCACCGATTCGTCGCGACGCAAACCTCTCGATACGAGGAGCAGTGCCGACTCCCTCGCCGAGCACCCGCGACTCAGCCGGCCGCCGCACGCCGTGTCACGACGGCGATGAGCGCGGCGGCCGCCGCCAGTGCCGCCACGCTGGTGAGGGCGGTGGGAAGGGAGAACCAGTCCGCCATGAACCCGATGGCGGGCGGGCCCAGGAGCATGCCGCCGTAGCCGAGCGTGGACGCGATGGCGACTCCGTCGGGGCCGGCCAGGGCGCCCGCGCGTTCGATGGCGACGGGGAAGAGATTGGCCAGACCGAGTCCGGCGATCACGAAACCGAGGAGGGCCGCCCAGAGGGCGGGAGCGAGGGCGCCGAGCAGCATGCCGACGGCGGCGGTCGTGCCGCCGTACACCAACGTGCGCGTCTGGCCGAGGCGTTCGAGCAGCTGCGTGCCGGTGAGCCGCCCGATGGTCATGGCGAGCGCGAAGCAGGAATAGCCGACCGCCGCGACACCCGCCGTGGCATCCAGATCCTGCTCCAGGTGCAGCGCGCTCCAGTCGGCCAGGGCGCCCTCACCATAGGCCGTGCACAGCGCGATGAGGCCGAAGGTGATCACGAGGGGGCGGGTACGGGACCCCGGCCGGCGCGGCGCGGACTCCCCTCGCGGTGCCCTCTCGGGCGGTTTCGGGGGCTGGACAGGCGGTTTCGGAGGCTGGATGCGCAACAGCGTGCGGCCCGCGAGCGCGGTGACGAGCAGCCCGATCAGCGTGAGCCCGAGCAGGTGCCGCGTCGGAGTCAGCGCACCGGCGACGAGCGCACCGAGCCCGGCGCCGATCATGCCGCCGAGGCTGAACGCCGCGTGGAAGCTGGGCATCACGGGGCGTCGCAGGGCTCGCACCAAGTCGACCGCGGCGCTGTTGAAGGCCACGTTGATCCCGCCGTACGCGGCCCCGAAGACCAGCAGGACGGCCCCGAGTGCCGGCACGGAGTGGGTGAGCGGGGGCAGGGCGACGCTGAGGGAGAGCAGGATGCCGCAGATCACGGTCATCGGATGGCTGCCGAAGCGACGGCACAGGCGGCCGGTGACCATCATCGTCACGACCGCGCCGGCGGAGACGCCGAGGAGGGCGAGGCCGAGTGCGCTGCTGGAGGCGTTGGTCTGCTCCTTGATGGCCGGGATGCGCACGACCCAGCCGGCGAAGACGAAGCCGTCGAGGGCGAAGAAGACCGTGAGGGCGATACGGAGTCGGGTGAGGTCGCTGCGGTTGCCCGGCACGGCGTTGTGCGTTCGGGCTTTGTTTATTAGCGGCACAAAGTCAGGCTAGGGCGTGCGTAGGGGTGAGGCAAGGGTGTCGATCGCCGGTCGGCCGGGGTGGGAAGGGTGGCGCAAACGGACGTTGCGCTCGCTTTGCGAGGAGCTGGTTGGATGGAATGGCAGCGCTCCCACCCGCAGAGTCCGGCCCCGTCCCGCACTCGCCCTGAGCGTGCTCGCCGCGGTGCTGCTCTGTCTGATCCCCTGGAGCGGAACCGCCGTTGCCCACGGCTCGGTCGTCGACCCGGCGTCCCGGAACTACGGACGTCACCTGAATCGTGCCTCACGGGTCCCGGACCATCCTCCGGTCCGGGACCCGTGACGGCTACGTGAGGCGGGCGGGCCCTCAGAGCGTGGTCAGTTCGTAGAACCCCCTCCCGAACGTCGCCGCCACCAGCCGGTGGTGCCCCGCGTCGTACTCGATGTCGTCCACCGGCACCTGCGGCATGCCGCGGCCCAGGCGCAGCCAGCGCCCGCCGCCCGTCACGGACGTGAACACGCCCTGATCGGTGGCGATATGGAGGACACCGCCACGGGCCACGACCAAGTCGTTGACGGGGGCCGCCGGGAGGTTGCCCGACAGGTCGCGCCAGTGCCGGCCGCCGTCGGCGCTGCCGTACACGTGGGGGAGCGGGTCGCCGGAGCGGTAGCCGGAGTGGGTGGTCCACACCCGGTCGGGGTTCTTCGGATCGACGACCACCCGGGTGACCCAGGGGCGCCCCTCGGCCAGCTTCGTCCAGGTGGCGCCCAGGTCCCTGGTCACCCAGACGCGGCCGTCGTCCGTGCCCACGTAGACCGTGCGGCCGTCGGACGCGGGGGCGATGGAGGTGATGGTGCCGTAGTTGGGGTAGAGCGGGTCGGAGCCCGGGCCGCCGCTCAGGTCGGGGCTGACGGTCTGCCAGGTCTCGCCGCCGTCCGTGGAGCGGTTGAGGACTTCGGAGCCGTAGTAGAGGACCTTCGGATCACGCGGATCGAAAGCCATCGGCGTGAACCAGTTGCGGCGCTGGAACGTCGTCCGGTCGGCGAAGTACGTAAGGGTGTCGCCGCCGTCGGTGGAGCGGAAGCAGTTGCCGTACTGGTAGCAGGCGAAGACGTTGTTCACGTCGGCCGGGTTGATCAGGTTCTCCTCGCCGTCCCCGCCGAGGTACTCGTTGAACTTCTCCCCGCCCCAGGAGCGCAGCGAGCCGTTGTCCTGGGTTCCGCCCGAGATCCGGGTGACGTCCTGCGGGGTGATCGCCGCGCTGTAGAGCTGGGTGTACGGCTGGTGGCGGGACTTGACCCAGCCGCCGTCGCCGCGCGCGTCGGAGCGATAGACACCGCCGTCATTGCCGAGGTAGACCCGGCCGGGGCGGCGCGGGTCCCACACCATGGCGTGGTGGTCGACGTGCATGCTGGTGTCGTCGGCGCTCCAGGTGGCGCCGCCGTCCTTGGTGGTCAGCAGGGCGACCCCGGCCACGTGCACGTGCTCGGCGTCCCGGGGGTCGATCCACACCTTCCCGAACCACCAGCCGAAGCTGGACTGCGAGTTGGTGAGGTCGTCGTCGGCGGGTGTGCGGGTCCAGTTGTCACCGCCGTCGGCGGAGGCGTAGAAGCCCTCGAAGGAGCCGCCCGCCTTGTTGACGATCGCGTAGAGCCGGTCGCCCGCGACGCCCAGGCCGATGCGTCCGACGTCGGGGCCCACGGCGGGCAGTCCGCCGCCCAGCCGCTCCCACGTCTCGCCGCCGTCCGTGCTGCGGAAGACGCCGGAGCCGACACCGCCGTACGTGCGCAGATCGGGGCGGCGGCGCTTGTCCCACAGCACGGCGTACAGGCGGTCGCCGTCCGCCACGATCTCGGTGGCGCCGGTGAACTCGTTGGCACCGGTGAGGATCCGCTCCCAGGTCGCGCCGCCGTCCTCAGAGCGGTACACGCCCCGGTCGCCGCCGCCGTTGTAGAGCGAGCCGGCCGCGGCCACGTAGATGCGGCGCGGGTTGGCCGGGTCGACGGTGATGGCGCTGATCGCCCCGGAGTCGCGCAGGCCGAGCGGCGTCCAGCTCCGGCCGCCGTCCCGGCTCCGGTACAGGCCCGTCCCCTCGTACGTGATGCTGCCGCCGCCCGGGTTGGGCTCGCCGGTGCCCACGTACAGGGTGCCGTCCGGGGCGGCCGTGACCGCGCCCATGGCCTGCGTCCAGCTGTCGGGCCACACCGAGTGGAACGTGGCCCCGGCGTCCGTGCTGCGCCACAGACCGCCGCTCGCGGCCGCCGCGTAGAGGGTGTCGGCGCGCTTGGGGTCCAGTGCGAGGGACACGACCCGGCCGCCGATGTTCGTGGGGCCGGCGTTCTTCCAGCGGCCGCCGACGACCGGCAGCTTCCGGGCCTGCGCCGCGGCCAGGTCGTGTGCGTGGCGGGGGATCGACTCGCCGTACACGGTCTTCTGGGCGTAGCGGTACTCGGCGGGGGCGGACGGCCCGCGCACCGGCCGGTACACGTCGGAGGGGCCGGGCGGGGCCGCGCTCGCGGGTGCGGTGAGTAGCGAGGCGCCGGTGACCGCGGTGAGTACCAGCGCAGGCAGACCTCTGCCCATGAAAACCCTTCCGTCACATCGGCCACGTCAAACGCGAACGACGTTACGAGAAGGGCGAGTTGAGCAGAAGAGCGCGTCGGCCACTCAGCCCACCGCCGCGGGCGCCTCCTCCAGCGGGAAGTGGCAGGCCGCGCTGTGCAGTGGGGCTCCCGGCAGTGCGGCGGGCGCGGCCTCGGCGCAGACGTCCTGCGCGCGCCAGCACCGGGTCCGGAACCGGCACCCGGACGGCGGGTTCGCCGGTGAGGGGATCTCACCGGTGAGCAGGATGCGCTGCCGCCCGCGCCCACCGCCGGCCACCGGCGAGGGCGCCGCCGACAGGAGCGCCGCCGTGTAGGGATGGCGCGGCCCGTCGAAGACCTCCTCGACCGGACCCGACTCGACGATCCGGCCGAGATACATCACGGCGACCCGGTCGGCGAGATGGCGCACCACGGACAGGTCGTGCGAGATGAACACATACGACAGTCCCAGCTCGTCCCGCAGATCACACAGCAGGTTGAGCACCTGCGCCTGCACCGACAGGTCCAGCGCGGAGACCGGTTCGTCGCACACGATGACGTCGGGTTCCAGGGCCAGGGCGCGGGCGATCCCGATCCGCTGCCGCTGCCCGCCGGAGAACTCCTGCGGATAGCGGTGCGCGTCGGACGCACGCAGCCCCACCAGCTCCAGCAGCTCGCCCACGCGGGCCGAACGCTGCCCGGCGGGCACGAGGCCGTGGTGGGTGCGCCAGGGCTCGCTGATCAGATCCGCCGCGGACATCCGGGGGTTGAGCGAGCCGAACGGGTCCTGGAAGACCATCTGCACCTTGCGGCGCCAGGCAAGCAGCTCCGCACCCGACAGCGCGAACGGGTCGACGCCGTCGTACCGTACGGTGCCCACGTCGGGACGCTCCAGGAGCAGCAGGATCCTGGCCAGCGTGGTCTTGCCGCAGCCGGACTCGCCGACCAGGCCAAGGGTCTGCCCGCGACCGAGGGTCAGGTCCACGCCGTCGAGTGCGCGCAGCCTGGTGCCGCGCCTCACCGGGAAGCTCTTCACCAGGCCGGTGGCCTCCAGCAGGGTGCCGTGCTCACGCATCAGCGAGCTCCTTCCCGAAGTGGCAGGCGGCACTCCGGCCCGTCGCCGTGGCGGTCAGCTGTGGCCGGTGGGTGGCGCAGCGGTCGCGGGCCATGGGACAGCGGGTGCGGAAGGCGCAGCCGGTGGGCACGGACCGCGGGTCCGGCGGGCTGCCGGGAATGGAGCTGAGCCGGGAGCCCCGGTGCTGTTCGGCCGGTACCGACTCCAACAGGCCGCGCGTGTAGGGGTGGTGGGGCTGAGCGAACACCTCGGCCACCGGCCCGGTCTCCACGACCGTGCCCGCATACATCACGGCGACGCGGTCCGCGTGCTCGGCGGCGAGTCCGAGGTCGTGCGTGATGAGGACGAGCGCCATGTGCTGCTCGCTGCGCAACTCCCGTAGCAGGTCCATGATCTGGGCCTGCACGGTGACATCCAGGGCCGTCGTCGGCTCGTCGGCGAGCAGGACCCGCGGGCGCAGCGCGACCGCTGTCGCGATCAGCAGGCGCTGGCGCATGCCGCCGGAGAACTGGTGCGGATACGCGTCGGCGCGTGCGCGTGCCTCCGGGATGCCGACGCGCTCCATCAGCTCCACCGCCCTGGCCCGCGCCGCCCGCCGGGACATGTCCTGGTGGATCCGGAACGGCTCCGCGAGCTGCGTGCCGACCGTCATGACGGGGTTGAGTGAACTGAGCGCGTCCTGGAACACCATGGCCAGACCGGGCCCGGCCAGCCGCCGCCTGGCCCGCGCGTCCAGCGTCAGCAGATCCTCGCCGCTCAGCCGCACCTGCCCGCCCACCACCTCGGCGACCGGATCGAGCAGCCCCGCGACGGCATGCGCGGTCATGCTCTTGCCGCACCCCGACTCGCCCAGCAGCGCCAGTGTCTCGCCGGAGCGGACAGAGAAACCGACGCCGCGGACGACGGGGACGGGGCCGGTGGGGGTGTGGATGTCGACCGACAGGTCTGTGACGGAGAGGGTGGCGGCCGACGCCGGCTGTTCAACGTGAGCGTCCGGCGCCGGTTGTTCGACGTGAGCGTCCGGCGCCGACTGCTCAACGGCCGGGCCGTGGCCCCGGGTTCCGTCGGTGCCCGCGGTGGTGCGGGCGCCCGCACCCTTCTCCGCCGTACGGCGACCGCGCCGCAGCCCCTGCCGCCACCGCTGCCCCGGATCCGTCGTCAGCCGGGCCCACGAGGCGAGCACCGTCGCCGACACGGTCGTGAGGACGATGGCGAGCCCCGGGAAGAGCGCGATCCACCACGCGCTCTGCAACTCCTGCCGCCCCTGCGCCACCATCAGCCCCCAGCTCACATCGGGTGGCTGGATGCCGATGCCCAGGAAGCTCAGCGAGGACTCGGCCAGCATGACGAAGCAGAAGTCGAGCGCGGCCACGGTGAGCAGCGTGGGCAGCACCGAGGGGGCTACATGGCGCCGGATGGTCGCCCAGCCGCTGGTGCCGAAGGTGCGGGCCGCGTCGATGAAGAGCCGGCTGCGCAGCTCGGCGGACTCGGCGCGCGCGGTGCGCAGATAGACCGGGATCCGGGCGACGGCCAGGACCAGCACGATGTTCGCGGCGCTCGGCGAGAACACGTACAGCACGACCACGGCCAGCAGCAGTGACGGGAAGCTGAGGATCACGTCGGCGATCCGCAGCGACACGTTCTCGCGCCATCCTCCGTGATAGCCCGCCCACATGCCCCACACCGACCCGATGATCAGGGAGCACAGCACGGCGGGCACGGCCACGGACAGTGTCGTCCCGGCCGCCGCGAGCAGCCGGGCGGCGACGGGCCGGCCCAGGGAGTCGCTGCCGAGGACGAACGCCCAGCCGTGGTCGAGGCTGAACGGCGCCCGCCCGGGCGCGCGCAGGTTCTGCCGGGTCGCCAGGTCGTCGGCGAGGAGCGGACCCAGTACGGCGCACAGCGCGACCATCACCAGCACCAGCGCCGCCGCGAACGCGAACCGGTCCCGCAGCAGCGGTGCGAGCCAGTTCCGCCGTGCCGCTGTCCCATCTGCTTTTCGAAGCATGTCCCGTCCTCGACTCATGCCGCCGCCGGCTGCCGTACCCGTGGATCGAGCAGCGCGTGGCAGAGGTCCACCAGGATGTTGAGCGCGAAGATCACCAGTGCCGTGAGCAGCACCGCGGCCTGCAGCACCGCGAAGTCCCGCTGCAGCACCGAGTCGATCATGAGTTTGCCGATGCCGGGCCAGCCGAAGACGGTCTCGACGACGACGGCCCCGTTGACCAGCCCCACAGCGAGGTCGCCCGCGACGGTGAGCGCGGGAGCCGCCGCGTTGCGCAGGGCGTGCCCGAACACCACCCGGGCCTCGGAGGCGCCCTTGCTGCGCGCCACCTTCACGTACGGCGCGGAGAGCGCGGTGATCATGGCGCCCCGCACCACCTGGACCAGCACCCCGAACGGGCGGATGAACAGCGTGGCCACGGGCAGCACCCAGGCCGCCGCACCGCTCGTACCGGACGTGGGCAGCCAGCCGAGCGACACCGCGAAGACCAGTACCCCCATGATGGCGAACCAGAAGTCGGGCACGCTCGCGGCGGTCGAGGAGAGAAGGCTCGCCACCCGGTCCATGGCCGAGTTGGGCCGGTAGGCCGCCAGGCTGCCGATCGCCACGGCGCCCACGATGGAGAGCGACATCGTCCAGCCCGCCAGCTGGAGCGTCGCGGGGAAGGCCCGCAGCGCCGCCTCGCTCGCCGGCTGGGCGGTGCGCAGCGACTCGCCGAAGTCGAGCCGCGCGACCTGGGCGAGGTAGTCGCCGAACTGGGTGATCAGCGGCTCGTCGAAGCCGTTGCGGGCGGCGAACTCCGCCCGCATCTCGGGTGTCGCGCTGAGCGGCAGGTACAGGTTGGCGGGGTCTCCGGTGAGGCGGGCGAGGAAGAACACGCCGAGGACGACGACCAGCAGCGGTATGACGCTGGAAACCGCACGGCGGCGCAGCAGGATCAGCACATCCGCCCCCTCAGTCCGCGCGGCGCATGTCGGCGAGCCGCATCTCGTCATTGGTGGACGGGTCCGGCCGGTAGCGGACCTTCGGGGAGAGCGCCAGGATCCCGGTCATGTTGGCCATGACGGCATCCCGTACGACCTCGTCATTCTGGTACGTGAACGCATCCGCGAACGCCGTCTGCCGCGCCGAGCCCGAGGCGAGCTCCGCCCGCTCGATCATTACGTCGAACGCGGCGGTGCCGTAGCTGCTCTGGGCGCCCTTGCTGCCGTAGATCTGCTCCATCGTGAACGCGGCGTCCCCGGCCTGGTTGCCGTGTTGCGCCTGGAGCAGGGTGGGGCCGGTGTCGCCCGCCGGGAAGGGGCGCAGCAGGTACTCCAGCCAGGCGTTGACGTCGAGCATCTTGATCTCTGCCTTCAACCCCGCCTTCAGCAGGCCGTCCTGCACCACCTCCATCGCCTCGGCGGCCTTGGGGTAGATGCCGGTGCGGCCGATGATGGTGATGGTCCTGCCGGTCGGGACGCCATCGGCGCGGGCCTCGGCCACGAGTTGCTTCGCGCGGTCCGGGTCGTAAGGCCACGGCCGGACGCGGGGGTTGTGCCCGGTGACGCCCTTGGCGACGAGCTGGCCGGTCGGCCGGCCGGCGAAGACCGCCGTGGTCAACCCCACGCGGTCCACGGCGTAGTTGATGGCTCGTCGGACCCGGATGTCGTCCAGGGGTGGCTTGGTGGCGTCCATCCGCAGGTACGACACCTCGTTGGTGGCGAACTCCACCGCCCGGTCGCCCGCCCCGTCCTCGGGCGCGAGACCGATCGCGACATCCGCCTCGTCATTGGCCACCATGGCGGCGCGCACGCTGCCCTCCGCCCGCCACACATAGGTGGCCGCGTTGAACTCCGGTGCCCTGCCCCAGTACTCGGAGAAGCGCTTCAGGCGCAGGAAGCGCCCCTCGCTCCACTCGTCGATCCGGTACGGCCCCGTGCCGACCGGCTCGCGCACCCGGGAGTTCGGCGCCGTGCTCGTCGGCACGATCTCCACGAAGGACAGGCGCAGCGGCAGGATCGGGTCCGGCTCCGCTGTGGTGACCTTGAGCGTGGTGTCGTCGACCGGTACGGCGGTCAGCTCGCTGTCCGCGAAGATGTAGCCGTCGACGTTGCAGTCGATGCGGGAGTCCGTGGCGCGCTTGACCGAGAAGGCGGCCGCGTCGGCGGTGAGCGGCGAACCGTCGTGGAATCTGACCCCCGGCCGGAGCGTGAAGGTCCACGAAGTGGCCGACGTGCGGCTCCACTTGGTGGCCAGCGCCGGCTGAAGCCGACCGGTGGCCGCCTCGCGCTCGGTGAGCGCCTCCGTGATGTTGGACCGCGTCACCCGGCCCGTCGCGGTGAGTGAGGCGTCGCAGGGTTCGAGGGTCGGGGGTTCCTCGGGAAGGACGATGCGCAGGGTGCCGGGACCGCCTCCGATGGGGTCGGCGCCGGCCACCGAGCATCCGGAGACGGTGAGCAGAACGGCCAGGGACGTGACGATCGGACGGGTGCGGGCTGAGCCTGGACGGGCCACTGAGCCTCCGTCTGTCCATAACAGCAAACGTAGTTTAGATATATGGACGCTCATTGATGTTGCACGCGTCAAGAGGTGTGAAGCTGCCGTATCTGTTGACGTGTTGGATGCCGTCCTAAAACATTCGGGAAGCTCGATTGGTTCTGTGCGGTTCTGTTCGCTCCCGAAGGGAATCCATGTCCAGCAGACATCGCCTCGTCCGGGCACTCGCGGTCACCGTTCCCCTGGCCCTCGGCGCGGGACTCATGGCCGGGCCCCCGGCTGCCGCCGCCGACGCGGTCACGGTACGCATCGACCCTTCGTACCAGCAGCAGGAGTTCGAAGGGTGGGGCACGAGCCTGGTGTGGTTCGCCAACGCCACCGGCGGCTACCCGGACCCCATCCGCGAGCAGCTCGTCGACATGCTGTTCGGCGAGGACGGTCTCCGCCTCAACATCGCGCGCTACAACATCGGCGGCGGCAACGCCCCCGACGTCCGCACGGACTACATGAAGGCCGGCGCGACGATGGAGGGCTTCTGGAAGGCTCCCGCGGGCACCACCAGGGAAGACATGGACTGGTGGAACCCCGGCGACCCCGACCACTGGAACTGGGCGGCCGACACGAACCAGCGCTGGTGGGTGGACCAGATCAAGGACAAGGTGACCCGCTGGGAGGCGTTCAGCAACTCGCCGCCGTGGTTCCAGACGGTCAGCGGATACGTCTCGGGCGGCTTCGACGCGAGCACGGACCAGATCCGCGCGGACCGCGTCGACGAGTTCGCCACCTACCTGACCCGGGTGACGGACCAACTGGAGAAGAAGCACCGCATCAGGTTCGACACCATCGCCCCGCTCAACGAGCCCAACACCAACTACTGGGGCACCCAGTTGGGTCCCGACGGCCGGCCCGTCGGCGGCCGTCAGGAAGGCGCGCACGCCGGGCCCGAGCTCCAGCAGAAGGTCGTCCAGGCCCTGAGCCGGGCCCTGGCCGACGCCAAGACCCGCGCGACCGTCTCCGCGATGGACGAGACGAACCCGGGCATCTTCGTCCAGAACTGGAACGCCTACGACAGCGCCTCGCGCGCCGCCGTCGACCAGCTCAACGTGCACACCTACGGCACCGGCATGCGCACCAGCGCCCGGGACAGTGCCAAGGCCGCGGACAAGAAGTTCTGGATGAGCGAGGTCGAGGGCACCTGGGGTACCGGCACCGACTTCACCGGCATGGAGCCGGGCCTCGGCATCGCCACCCGGATCGTCGACGACATGCGGGAACTGGAGCCTTCCGCCTGGGTGTTGTGGCAGCCCGTCGAGGACTCGATCCCGCAGGCGCAGGCGGGAAAGAACTGGGGCAGCATCCACATCCCGTTCAACTGCAAGTCCACGGACACGCCACAGACCTGCCCGATCCGCACCAACACCAAGTTCCACACGATCCGCAACTTCACCCACCACATCCGGCCCGGCGACCACTTCGTCAAGGTCGACGACCGGTCGAGCGTCGCCGCGGTCCGCGGGTCCGGACGCGGCGCCACAGTGGTGCACGTCAACAACGGCACGACCGAGCGCGCCGTGACCCTGGACCTCTCCCGCTTCCGGCACATCGCGCCCGGCGCCAAGGTGACGCCCGTGGTCACCAGCGCCGACGGGGCGCTCGTCCGGGGTACCGCGGTGAAGGTGACCGACGACTCGGCCACGCTCACCGTGCCGGCGAAGTCGGTGACGTCGTTCCTCGTCGACGGTGTCTCCGGCACCGACAAGGACGCCGCGCTCGTTCAGCCCGGCCACACCTACCGGCTCCAGGGCGCGCAGAGCGGCAAATCCCTGGCCCCGTCCGACGACGGAAACGGCGTCGTCATCCGCACGAGCGACTCGAACGCCGAGTCCCAGCTGTGGTCGGTGCGCAAACTGACCCGCGGTGACGGCAACCGTGAGCGCTACGCCCTGGTCAACGCGGCGACAGGCAAGCGCCTCGCTGTGCGCGACAACGAGGCCGTCCTGGAGGACGCCGGCGGCTCAGCGCCACCAGCGCAGTGGATCATGTCGACGACCGGCGACGGCACCTGGACCTTCGTCAACGCCGCCACCGGCCGCCTGATCGACGTCGCCGGGCAGTCCACCGCGGACGGCGCCCGCGTGTCGGCGTACCTGCCCACGTCCAACGCCAACCAGCGGTGGACCGTGATCGACGAGACCGCGCTCCGCACCGAGCCCGCGAAAGCGTTCACCGTCCCCGGCCGCGCACCCGAACTCCCCGAAACCGTCACGCCCGTCTACCGGGACGGCGCCCGTGGTGCCCTCCCCGTCCAGTGGCAGGTCCCGTCCGACTCGCGGTGGCGCACGCCCGGCACGGTCCGCGTGAAGGGCAAGGCGACCGACGTACGCGGGCGCACCATCCCTGCCGAAGCGGTCGTCACCGTCGACACGATCGCCGCCACCCTTCCCGCCCGCGCCAAGACCTACACCGGCGGACGGCCCGACCTGCCCGCCACGGTCGTCGGCGTCGGCAGGCACGGCGGCGCCCCCGACCTCCCCGTCACCTGGGACCCGGCACCCGAGGGCGCCTTCGACGGCGCCGGAGTGACGACCCTGCGCGGCACCGCCCGCATCCCCGACGGCACCACCGTCCCGGCGACCGCACGTGTCCAGGTCACGGAACCCCGCCAGACGAACGCCGCGCGCGACGAGAACGTGACCGTCGGCGCCACGTTCACCGAGAGCGGCTACTCCGCCGACCGGCTGCGCAACGGGGACCTCACCGAGAAGGCCTGGTCGAACTGGAAGCCGGGCGTGAAGAACCCGTCCGACACCGTCACCTTCACGTTGCCTCAGGCCCGCGACGTGACCCGCGTCGTCACCCACTTCCACCGGGACGGCGGCAACGTCAGCTTCGCGCAATCCCTGAAGGTGCAGGCGCGGCAGGCCGACGGCACCTGGGCCGACGCGAGCGACTCCGTCGAGGTCGGCACCGAGGGCACACCCGTCGTCGACGTCCCGGTGAAGGCCGGCGGACCGGTGAACGCGGTGCGCGTGGTCATGACGGCACCCCCGGGCGGTTACATCACCCTCGGCGAGATCGAGGTGTACGCCAAGGCGCCCGGTGCCTCCTCGGACGCCGGGGCAGCGTCGATCGAGGTGGCCGGAGTTCCCGTCACCGGCTTCGACCCCGACAGAACCGACTACCGAGTGACGACGGACCGCCCGGACCGGGCCCAGCTCACGGCCACCGCACGCGACCCGTATGCGACGGTGACGGTCCGCAAGGAGGCGAGGACGGCGTACGTCGCCACCCTGACCAGCGAAGACGGCTCACAGACTCGGGAGTACAAGGTCACGCTGACCCGCGGCTGACCCAGGCAGGGGGCCGGGCACACCGGCCCCCTCCACCGGGAACGAACCCGTGCGGAAAATCGTTTTATGCGCAGCCGCGCTATACTTGCGTCGCCCATGAGGACCGCTGTCGTGCCTGGTCGCACGGCTCTCATAGCGAGGGGGTGGACGCCATTTCGGCACGCCCCGCCCGCATTCAGGAAGTCGCCGCCGCGGCAGGCGTCTCCGTGTCCACCGTGTCGAACGTGCTCAACCGGCCCGAGCGGGTCAACGCCCAGACCGCCGAACGCGTCCGCAGCGCGATCGCGGCGCTCGACTACGTCCCCCACCCCGGCGCCTCCGGCCTGCGCACCGGGCACTCGTCCTCGATCGGGCTGGTCCTGCCCGACGTGGCCAACTCCTTCTACGCGCGCATCGCACGGGGTGCCGCCGACGCGGCGTACGACCACGGCTATGCGCTCGTGCTCTGCCACAGCGGGGACGCGCCGGAGCGCGAACAGGGCTACTTCACCATGCTCGTCGAACAGCGAGCCGTCGGCGTCGTGGTCGTTCCGCTCAGCGCCGACCCGGGACGGCTGACCCGGCTGCGCGATCGCGGCATCCCGCTGGTCCTGGCCGACCGCGCGATGCCGGAGCGGGAAGGCTGCTCCGCCTCCGTCGACGACATCGCCGGCGGGCGCATCGCCGTGCAGCACCTGCTGGACCGCGGGGCGCGGGACATCCTCGTCGTCAACGGAGAGCGCGGGATCCGCCAGTGCGCCGACCGCTACCAGGGCGCCCGGCAGGCGGTGCGCAGCCGACGGGAGGCGCGCTGTGACCAGGTCGTCGCCCAGGAGATGACGGTGGCGTACGGCATGAAGATCGCGGACCAGCTCGCCGAGCTGCCCGACGGGGTCTTCTGCACCAACGACTTCCTCGCCGCGGGACTGTGCCGCGGACTGAGCGACCGTGGTGTGCGCATTCCCGAGGACGTCCAGGTGGTCGGCTACGGCGACCTCGACATCGCGAGCTTCGGGGCGACGACTCTCACGACGGTCCGGCAGCCGGTCGAGGAGCTCGGCCGGGCGGCCGTCGAGATGCTGCTCGACGAGATCGAGGCCCGCGCCGAACACGTCCACGAAACCCGGGTGTTCGCGCCCGGCCTCGTCGTACGGGACTCGACGCTGCCGCCTGCCGACCTCTGATCACGAGTGCGCGGTCGGCAGCGTCACCGGTCCCGCACGGGGCGAGCCCGGCGGCGCCGGGCAGAGGCACGGGGTACGGCGCGCAGAACGCCTGGCCGACCGGCCGGCTGCTGATCACGGGCCCGCGGTCCGCAGCGTCACCGGTCCCGCACGAGGCGCGCCCGGCGGCGCCGGCCAGAGGCAAGCGGTACGGCGCGCAGAACGCCTGGCCGACCGGCCGGCTGCTGATCACGGGCCCGCGGTCCGCAGCGTCACCGGCCCGAGCACTCCCGACGGAAGCTGGGACGGGAAGGCCCAGGCGGTCGGCGTCGCCTCGGCGAGATACGGCGCCAGGGTGTTGTAGACGGTCACCTCGATCCGCACGGTGCGGCCGGCGGCGCCGGGCAGCGCGAAGCGGTACGGCGCGCAGAACGCCTCGCCGACCACCTCCCCGTCCAGCGCGACCTCGACGCTGCCCCGCACCCGCCCCAGATCCAGCACCGGGTCCGGCCCAGGCGGCACATCGAGCACCCGCGCATAGGACACGCCCCCGCTCCAACTGCCCAGTCCCCGCGCGCTCCAGTCCCCGAGAGCCAGCGGCGCCGGCACCGTACGCACCCGCGCGGGCCCGCGCCACGCGGAGCCCGCGCGCAGGAGGGCCGTGGGCGCGGTGACGACCTCCAGCTCCGTGGGTTCCCCCAACGGCCGCTCCAGCGTGAGCACTTGGCCGTCGAGAGGGCGTTCCGCGCCGTTGCCGACCCGCACCCGCGCGGGAATCTCCAGCGGCAGATCGATCGAGACCGTGCCCGCGGGCACGGTGAACCGGAAGCGTTGCGCTGAGGCGTGCACGTCGTCGGTGGTCCGTAGGGGGAGCACGCGGCTGCCGAGCACCGGCGGGCCGCCGAGCCACTCGGTGTCCGGCAAGGGGTGCGACCGCACGGCAGCGTGGCAGTGCTGCAACTCGCCGCGTCTGACGGTGTCTTCGACGGTACGTCCGTGCCAGGCGCCCGACTCCGCCTCCCAACCGGCGCCACTGACCAGTGCCGTCGACTGCGCCACCAGATCGACGAAGACCGCCTCCCGGTCGCCGTCGGTCACCACGTCGAGCACGTGCTCGCCCGCCCCGAGAGCCACCTCGTGGCGGAAGAACATCGGCACCGCGCCCCAGTCCGCCTCGTAGTACTCCACCTTCTCCTGCCGCGCCACGACAGCGCCGTCGAGCAGCACGGTGACCGCCGCCGCGGCACCCACGACGAGCACCGCCCGCACTCCCTCGCGGGGCAGGCGCAACCGCGCGCGGTACGTCACCGGGCCGTCCGGCTCCACTCCGTCGGGCAGACGCATGAACCGCGGCCTCGGCGCGAATCCGTCCGGCTCGGACAGGCAGAAGTAACTGCCCAGCGGTGCATCGGCGGCGGCCGAGATCGTCGACGGTCGGCTCTGGGCGCCGGACAGTTCGTACTCGAGCACATGGCGAGCGCGGGCCACCGTCACCGGCGCGGAGGCCAGATACCCGCGGCCCGTGTCCAGCAACTCGCCGTCCCACCACACGCGCTTGACCGCCTCCGTGGCGACGTGCAGGTCGGCAGGTCCCCGGTGACCGGTCTCCACGATCGCCCGGACCCGGGCGACTGTTCCGCCGCCGGGCACGGGGACGCGTACGAACTCCTCGTTCACCAGGCCCTTGGTGCCGAGCAGCCCGCCCGGCTCCGGGATCCCACGGCTCGACGAGTACACCGCCACGTCCCACCCGGGCGCGAGGGGCAACTCGCCGTCCAGAACCCGCTCGACGGATTCGGCGTCGAGCGGCTCGGGGGCGTCGGCGGCGGGAACCGGCGACAGGAGACGGACCCGGTTGCCGTAGGTGGCCCGCGTCCGCCGCCACACCGCGTCCGGCGCCTCGGACTCGGTCCACTCCATGTCCCAGATCTGCGGCTCGGCCACGGACGACCCCGGGGGCAGAGCCAGATCGCCCCACCGGTTGTCCAGGGTGGGGATCAGGCGGCCCTGCCAGCCGGTCGAGACATCGATGACCGCCTCGTCCGACCCCGGAGGCACGGCCGCGCGGCTCGTCGGTGCGCCTTCGCGCCATACGACGAGCACGGCGGGGGCGCCGTCCAGGCACACCTCGATGGTCGACACGCCGCCCTCGGAGACGGTGACGCGTGCCGGGCTCCGGGTACCCGTCGCCGGGTTCCAGACCTCGGCCTCGGCGACCGGGGCGCGCACACTGACGGACGAGGTGCGGGCGTAGCGCGAGGGGTCGGTGGTGTGGTTCCGGGCGCCCCGTTCACGTACGCAGGCGTCGGGGAAAGCCCCCGTCACCAGGGCGACCGCCGCGTTCCCCTTCCTCCTGACCAGCAGCGGCACATCGCCGGTGGCATGTCCGGCCGAGTCGGCCACCGCCGCCGCGCCGGCTGCGGCGTCGCGCGCCCGCTCCAGCCGTGGATGGGACACCAGCGCCGCTACGACCGAGTCGTCACCGACCACACCGGCGGCCGTCACCGGAGGCCGCCCCACGACCACGACCCGTCCGCCGGCATCGAGCAGTTCGGTCAGCCGGCGTGCCGTCTTCTCCTCCAGGACGCTCGCCGAAGGCAGCAGCACCGCGCTGTACGCGAGGTCCCTGATCCGCAGGGCGCCGTCGGCGGCCTTGGCGCGCTGGAGGGAGTCGTCGTCGATGACGTCGAACGAGACGCGGCGCAGATCCAGCGCGCCTGCGCGGGGGCGCCGCCAGTCGTTGGTGCCGCACAGGTCCAGGTAGTGCCGCTGTGTCTCGTCGGCGTCGGTGTGCGGGGCGCCGAGCCGGCCGTCGCCGAAGTGGTGGACGGGTGCGTCCAGGGGGAGGAGGGACTGCATGGTGGCGGTGGGGTGCAGGACCGCCACGTCGGCCTCGTAGCTTCCCCAGGACATGATCGAGCAGATCCGGGCCACGGCCCGGGAGAAGGCCGGGTACTGCTTCCAGTACGGCTGTCGCCAGTCGGTGGCGGGCGGTGCCCACTCGAACCAGCCGCCCGCGGTGCCGAAGTAACTGGCGTGCGGGTTGTAGAGGTTGGCGCCGCTGCGCAGGAACGGCAGCAGCCAGTCGTAGGTGTCCTCCAGGGTGCCGCCCCAGCCGGAGGAGTGGAACGCCTCGATCCAGACGCGCTCGTGGCCGTAGAGGTGCGCCATCGAGGAGTGGACCTTGGCGTCGCCGTGGTGGTCGCTGCCCGCGGCGCTGTACCAGCGGTGGGTACGGAAGTAGTCCGTGTAGAGCTGGGTCGACTGGGCCGGGTAGCCCGCGCGGGCCGGGTTGCTCTGGTCGCAGCCCAGGAGCAGGCCACGCTCGCGGTGCCAGTCGGCGAGCGGGCGGAACAGGGCCTCTTCGGTGAGTTCCGCGCGGACCGCGTAGTAGTCGGCGCGGATCTTCGCCGCGTCGTCCGTGGTGCGGGTGCCGAACAGGGCCGGCAGGTGGTCGAGCAGGTCGTAGCCGCGCCGGGCGCGGAACTCCTCTGAGAAGCGGCGGCTCCAGGAGTTGGTGCCCGGCAGTTCGTCCTGGAAGCTGCCCGCGATGACGGTGCCCAGGTATTCCGGCACACGGCGGTCGTACTCGTGATGGACGGCGTCCATCAACGCGCCCACCGCGTGCGGGTCCAGGTAGTCGAACGCCGTGGGCACCGCGGTGACCAGCTGCACCTGGGTGCCGTCCGCGACCCCGACCGGATCAGGCAGGCGTCGGCCGCCGGCGTCGTAGGCGCCCACCAGGGTCTCGCCGTCCCGGAGAGCGACCGTCCCCCCGTGCACGGTCGCCGTGCGGGTGCGCAGGGCCAGGCCCGCGGCCTCGGGGTGCCGTCGGGTGACGCCGCCTTGGACGTTGGCGCCGGAGAACCCGATCTGGTCGTAGAACCACAGGCGCGTGCCGAGTCGGGCGGCGATCTCGCAGGCGTCGGTGAAGCGGGCCCACCACTCCTCGCCGAACCACGCCGGTTCGTCGGCGCGGGCTCCGAAACTCGGTCCCGTCGGCGCCAGGTTGATCACCACGAGGTTGTGGACGCCGCCGTCCGCGAACGCCCGCATCTGCCATTCCAGGCGGTCACGGGTGACCTCGGCGCCCGACCACCACCACAAGGGGGTGGGGCCGAAGTCGCGGGGCGGATGCTCGAACAGCTGCTGAAGTTCTGGGGAGAGCACGGGTGCGGTCCTTCCCCTAAAACGTTTTTAGATGGCCAATACGGTAGGGGACATGGAGGGTTCGCGCCATGGCCGTGGATGCGCCGGACCCACCTGGCGGACATGCCACGGATATCTGCGCGGCATCTTGTTGGAACGTTTTTCGCGCCCTATATTCTCTGCGATCCGGCCCGGAACCGCGATGTCACGAGACGACGGAGTCGCATCATGGCCGAAGAACCCGTCCCCAAGCACCTGTGGAAGGCCGCGGCCCTGTCGGGCATGGCCTCCTACCTCGACGCCGGACTGATCGTCAGCATCTCCGTGAACCTGGCCATCTACCGCGACAGTTACGACATGGGTGTGTGGATGGCCGGCGCGATCAGCGCGATCGTCACCATCTGCATCGCCGTCGGATCCCTGGTCGGCGGATGGCTCGCCGATCTGTTCGGGCGTCGCCGTGTCTACAACTGGGACATCTTCTGCTTCGCGGTGGGGGCGCTCGTCATCACGCTGGCGCCCGACGACATCGTCCTCCTGATCGGCGTGCTCATCGCGGGACTCGCGGCGGGCGCCGACCTGCCGACGTCCCTGGCCGTGGTCTCGGACGCCGCCCCCGCCCGGGCCCGCGGACGTCTCGTGGCCTTCACCCAGGTCATGTGGATGCTGGGCATCACCGTGGCCATCTTCCTCGGCTTCGTCCTGTCCACCACGGGCATGACCGGAGCCCGCATCATCACCGGCCAACTGGCCCTCGCCGCACTGGTCACCTGGCTGCTCCGCTCCCGGCTGAAGCTGTCGCCGGAGCAGGTCGCGGAGGAGGACCGGGCCGCCGCACAGCAGACGGAGGACGCGCCCGGCCCGCACGGCATCGCGTTGAAGAACGTGTGGACGCGGGCCGCCCTGCTGCCGATGGCCGCGACCTTCGTCTTCTACGTCACCTGGGGGCTCGGGGCCAACACCTTCGGCCAGTTCGGCACCTATCTGCTGGTCACCGTCAGCGACGCCTCACAGAGCCTGGCCACCGGGATCAACCTGGCCTTCATCCCGATCGGGGTACTGCTGACCATCGCCTTCGTCCGCGTCGCCGACAGCCCCTGGCGCGACCGGCTGTTCTACGTGGCCGCCACCGTGCAGATCCTCGCCTTCGTGATCGCGTCCCTGACCGCCGGTGCCCTGGTCGGCATGCTCGTCTTCTTCGTCCTCTACCAGCTCTCCAACCCCTTCGCCGGCGAGGCGAATTACAAGGTCTGGTCGCAGCTCACCCTGCCCGCCGACACCCGCGGCACCACCCAGGGCCTCACCTACGCCCTGTCGCGCGGGGTGTTCGCGGTCGCGGCGTTCTTCACCCCTGCCCTGGTCGACTACAGCCCGGCCGTCCTGCTCTGGTCCATCACTGCCTGCATGGTGCTGGCCGCTTTCGCCGGCGCCTACATCGTCCGTGTCCTCGTCCCGCGTTCACCCAGCGCCGACCGCACCCGGAAGGACCTGCGGATCGCCAGCGCCTGAGCCGGGGCCCACCCCGTCGGCGTACAAAGGAGCAAAGGAGCACCAGCCAATGGCTACGACCGCCCCCACGACGGCAACGACCACGGGCCGCACCGCCGAACGGGCCGCCCGGCTGCGTGAGTTGCTTCCCCCGGTGGCCCGGCGCCGCACCCGGATCGGACTCGTGGCCGGCGGACTCGGCACCTACTGGCCGCAGTTCCCCGGACTCCTCCCGCAACTGAAGGAGTCGGCGAGTTACGTCGCCGACCGCTTCCGGCAGATGGACGCGGAGGTGACCGACGTCGGGTTCATCTCCGACGCCGGGGAAGGCGCGGCGGCGGCCGAGAAGCTCCGCCAAGCGGACTGCGACCTGATCGTGCTGTTCCTGACGACGTATCTGACCTCGTCGATGGTGCTGCCGATCGCCCAGCGCTCGCACGCCCCCGTCCTGGTCATCGACCTCCAGCCGACCGAGCGTATGGACCACGCGTCCTTCGACACCGGCGCCTGGCTGGCCTACTGCGGCCAGTGCCCGGTGCCCGAGGTCGGCAACGTCTTCCGCCGGGCCGGCATCCCGTTCCGGTCGGTCTCGGGCTGGCTGCGCCAGGAGAGCGCCTGGCGGCGCATCGAGCAGTGGATCCGGGCCGCGCACGTCCGCTCGGCCCTGCGGCACGCCCGGCATGGCCTCATGGGGCACCTGTATCCGGGGATGCTCGATGTGTCGACCGACCCCACGCTGCTGTCCACGACGTTCGGCTCGCACACGGAGGTGCTGGAGTTCGACGACCTGCGGCACCGGGTGGAGCAGGTGACGGAGGCGGAGACCCGCGAACGCATGGCGCTCGCGCGGCAGGTCTTCACCCTCGACGACAGTGTGGTGGACGAGGACTTCGCCTGGGGAGCGACCGTGTCGGTCGCCCTCGACCGGCTCGTGGACGACTTCGGCCTCGACACCCTCGCCTACTACCATCGCGGCCTCGGCGGGGAACTCCACGAGCGGCTCGGCGCCGGCATGATCCTCGGCGCCTCCTTGCTGACCGCGCGGGGCGTGCCCGCGGCCGGCGAGTACGAACTGCGCACCAGCGTCGCCCAGTTCGCCTCCCAGAGCGTGGGCTCCGGCGGCTCGTTCACCGAGATCCAGGCCCTGAACTTCGAGGACGGCGTGGTGGAGATGGGCCACGACGGCCCCGGCCACCTCGCCGTCAGCGCCCGCGACCCGCTGCTGCGCGGGCTGGGCGTCTACCACGGCAAGCGCGGCTGGGGTGTGAGCGTGGAGTTCGACGTCCAGCCCGGCCCTGTCACCCTCCTCGGCCTCGGCCAGGACGCCGACGGCGGCCTGTCCTTCGTCACCTCCGAGGGCACCGTCGTCCCCGGACCGCTCCTGGAGATCGGCAACACCACCAGCCGGGTCGACTTCGGCCGGGACCCCGGCGAGTGGGTCGACGCATGGAGCGCCACGGGCGTCGGCCATCACTGGTCCCTGTCGGTCGGACACCACGCGGCGGACTTCAGGGCCGCGGCGAGTCTGCTGGGGATCGATCACCGGGGGGTGTGATCGGGGGCGGGTGCGTACGTCCGCGGGACCGGCCCGGATCGTACGTGTCCACCGCCGTGCGGCCTTCCAGGGAACGGTTCGGTGCCCGTCAGGCGTCGTCCCTCTTCAGGGCACGGTGGCCGTGTCCGGAAGAGGAGTGACCGGGTGCATACGGATGGATTCGCCAAGTGGACGCAGCGGTTCGAGGACGAGCGGGAGCGCCGGAACGCTGAAGGGGACCCGGACTGGGGGCAAGGGGCGACGTTGCATCCGGCGCTTTCGGCGAGCGTTCAGCGCTTCCAGGTCGGCGAGGACGGTGACGGCGCCAACCTCGTCGCCAAAGCGGACCAGGCCGGTGACGCCGACTACGCGCGGGCGGTCCGGCTCTTCGTCGCCGAGGAACAGAACCACGCCCGTCTGCTCGCCCGGCTGCTGGCCGCGGGTGGCGTACCGACGCTGACCGGCCACTGGAGCGACACCGTCTTCGTACGCTTGCGGCGACTCATGGGCCTGCGCCTGGAACTGCTGGTGCTGATGATCGCGGAAGTGGTGGCGCTGCGCTATTACCGTGCCCTGCGCGATGGCACCGACGACCCGCTCACGTCGGAGGTGGCGGGACGGATCCTCGCCGACGAGGAGCGCCATGTCCCGTTCCACTGCGAGCGACTGCACACCTCCCTGGCCGAACTGCCCCGCCCGATACGCCGCCCGGTGATGGCCCTCTGGCGCGTGCTCCTCCTCGCGGTCTGCCTCGTCGTCGCCGTCGACCACGGCCCGGCACTGCGCCGACTCGGCATCGGCCGCCTTCGTTTCGTGGCCGACGTCATGGCATCGGCCGACGCCGTGGTCTCCGCGGTGCTGGCACCCCGCCCGGACGCGTGGTCGAGCGCGCGCTGACACCCAGGCTGCTCCTCGGGGAGCGGCGGTTCGCGTCGGCGGTGTCGTGAACTACCGTCGTCATCGCCTCGACGAGGTCCCGGTCGGCCGAACCCCCGCCGTGCCCGAGCAGCGACAGGAGCTTCCGTGACGTACGACGTAGCCGCTCTCCGTGCGCAGTTCCCCGCCCTCAGCGCCGGGATCGCGCACTTCGACGGTCCCGGCGGCACACAGACACCCCGGCCGGTCATCGAGGCCATCGCCGACGCGCTGGCGCAGCCGCTGTCGAACCGGGGCCGGATCACCCCCGGGGAGCGCAATGCCGAGACCATCGTCACCGAGAGCCGCCGGGCCCTGGCGGACCTGCTGGGCGCGGAACCGGCCGGGATCGTCTTCGGCCGCAGCGCCACCCAGCTCACCTACGACGTCTCCCGCACCCTCGCCAAGACCTGGTCGCCCGGCGACGAGGTGATCGTCACCCGGCTCGACCACGACTCCAACATCCGCCCCTGGATCCAGGCCGCCGAGCAGGCCGGCGCCACCGTCCGGTGGGCCGACTTCAATCCCGCCACCGGCGAGCTGGGCGTCGAGGACATCCGTGCCGTGCTCTCCGAGCGGACCCGGCTCGTCGCGGTCACCGCCGCCTCCAACCTGATCGGCACACGGCCCGCGATCGCCGCGATATCCCGCGCGGTGCACGAGACCGGGGCGCTCCTCTACGTCGACGGCGTGCACCACACCGCCCACGCCCTGGTCGACGTCGAGCAGCTCGGCGCCGACTTCTACGTCTGCTCCCCGTACAAGTTCCTCGGCCCGCACCACGGCGTCCTCGCCGCCCGGCCCGAGCTGCTGGAGAGCCTGCACCCGGACAAGCTGCTGCCCTCGACGGACGCCGTCCCGGAACGTTTCGAACTCGGCACACTGCCCTACGAGTTCCTCGCGGGCACCCGCGCCGCGGTCGACTTCCTCGCCGGCCTCGACACCGGCGCCACCGGTACGCGCCGCGAGCGGCTGGCCTCCGCGTTCGCGGCGCTGGAAGAGCACGAGAGGGTCCTGCGCGCGCGGATCGACAAGGGACTGTCCGCCCTGGAGCAGGTCACGGTGCACTCCCGCGCCGCCGACCGCACCCCCACCCTGCTGCTCACCTTCGAGGGCCACAGCACCGCCGACGCGTACGACTTCCTGGCGCAACGCGGTGTCCAGGCGCCCGCCGGTTCCTTCTATGCCCTCGAAGCGTCCCGCCGACTCGGCCTCTCAGACACCGGCGGCCTCCGCGTCGGCCTGGCGCCGTACAACAACACCGAGGACGTCGACCGGCTCCTGGAGGGCCTGTCGGACTTCCTGACATGAAAGATCCCGGCACCGGGCCTGAGGCCCGGTGCCGGGATCCGTTCTCTGCTCTCGGCCGCCTGCGCGACCGTACGGTGTTTAGAAGGCGCTGTTGCTGCAGCCCATCTCCGAGCCCAGGTGGGTGCCCTGGCTGCCCGAGGTGCCCTCGCCGTTGAGACCCTGGCCCAGCAGGCCGTTGAGGATCCCGACCTGGCCGAGGATGTCGAGGTTCAGGTCGTGCGACTTGCATTCGGTGCTCTGCAGGACGCTGTAGTTCCCGCCGCCCTTGCCGTGACCGTCGCCGCCGTTGGCGCTGGCGGTGCCGGCGCCCAGGAGCCCGACGCTGCTGAGAGCGGCGACCAGGACGGCAGCCTTGTGAAGCTTGTGCATGTCATCTCCGGTGAGTGAGGTGAGTACGATCCGTGGAAGATCGACTTCGTACTGTGACCGAAGATTAGAAGGAAAAGTGATTGGCGAGCCGGTGTGGCACGCCGGGCTTCGCGATCTCGCGGCGAAAGCACTCTGACGCCGTAACGCATGAGCGCCCCCCGGCTGCGCTCTCCTGACGGGTTGTCAGTTCGCGCCCGGCGTCGATGTCCGGCCCACGAGCGGCACTTGGGGCTCGCGTCTGATCCGACACGGCACGCGGATACGTCGGAGATCCAAAATCGGTCCGTTTTGTGTGCTTATGATCACATTACGTAACCAAGCGAGGGCAACTGCCCACGTAAGAAAGGGTCAAACTATGCGCAAGATTCAGCGAGTTGCGGTCGTGGCGGTAGCGATCGCGGGGCTGTCCACCCTCGGTGCCGGCGTCAGCTTCGCGGGCGGCCACGAGAAGGAGAAGGACGCCACGGACATCACCGCGGTGGCCGTCTCGCAGTCCAACGCCGTCGCTTCGTGGGACGCGCCGAACGGTGGCAAGCACGGCGACAAGGGTGGGCACGACACGCCGGAGCAGGCCATCGACCAGTTCGCCCTTCCCTACATCGCCCGCTAGACAGGCGGGGCGGGTGGCTTCGTACTCCGCCGCATAGCGGCCCCGTAAGTCGCAACACCCCCGTCAGCTCGGCCTCGACGGCCATCGCAGCCCGGACGCGCAACAGCAGCCCCACCAGGGCGCGCGCCCGGGCTGCAGCTGTGCTCGGGGCCCGCTCGCTCGATGGTGCTCGGCGACGGTCGCACAACGCCGGCGAACGCCGGCGCCAGGTGGTCAGCGGGGTGAGCGTTGCCGGCTGCTGCGGGGTGCGGGGACGCGGCGGGCGCCGGCGGCTCCGGTCGCGGTGGTGCCGGTGGTGGTACCGGTCGGCGTCGACCGGCGGCCCGATCGGCGGGGGGTCTTGGCGGAGGCGGCACCGGTCGAGGCGGTGTCCGTGGCTCGGCGATCCGGGGTCCGGCCGGCCGTCCCGGAGGCGGCGCCCGTCGCCGCTCCGGCCGCGCCGTTGCCGTTTCCGCGGCGGCGGTTGGAGCGCTTGCCGGGCTCGGTGCCGGGCTTGCGGTTCGGGCGGGAGGCCGTCGGCGTCTCCGGCTCGGGGACCGGGAGGGTGACCGCGATGCCGGACGGCTCACGGGCGCCGGTGATGGTGGACAGGTGGGGGTCACTAGACGTTATGCGGGCGGTACGGGCGCGGATGCCCGCGTCCGACAAGAGGCGGGTGACGTCGCGCTTCTGGTCGGGCAGGACCAGGGTGACCACGCTGCCGGAGCCGCCGGCGCGGGCCGTGCGGCCGCCGCGGTGGAGGTAGTCCTTGTGGTCGGTGGGGGGATCGACGTTCACGACGAGGTCGAGGTCGTCGATGTGGATGCCTCGGGCCGCGACGTTCGTCGCGACCAGTGCGGTGACCTGGCCGTTCTTGAACTGATCCAGGGTGCGGTTGCGTTGCGGCTGGGACCGGCCGCCGTGCAGGGCCGCCGCGCGGACACCGACGGCCAGGAGCCGCTTGGCGAGCCGGTCGGCGGACCGCTTGGTGTCGAGGAAGAGGAGGACCCGGCCGTCACGGGCGGCGATGCGCGTGGTGACCGCCTTCTTGTCGGTCTCGTCCAGGAGGTGGAGCACATGGTGCTCCATCGTGGTCACAGCTCCCGCGGACGGGTCCACGGAGTGCACCACGGGATCGGTCAGGAACCGCTGCACCAGGCGGTCGATGTTGCGATCCAGGGTGGCCGAGAAGAGCAGGCGCTGCCCGTCGGGCCGTACCTGCTGGATCAGCTTGGTGATCTGCGGCAGGAAGCCCATGTCGGTCATCTGGTCGGCTTCGTCGAGCACTGTGATGCCGACGCTGCCGAGCACGCAGTCCCCGCGCTCCACCAGGTCGTTGAGTCGGCCGGGGGTCGCCACGAGGACCTCGGCGCCGCGCCGGAGCGTACCGGCCTGCTTGGTGATCGACAGTCCGCCGACCACGGTGGCCAGCCGGAGATTCACCGCGGTCGCGTACGGAGTCAGCGCCTCCGTCACCTGCTGGGCGAGTTCGCGGGTCGGCACCAGCACGAGGGCGAGAGGTGCCTTGGGCTCCGCGCGCTGCCCGGCCGTGCGGGCCAGGAGCGCGAGCCCGAACGCCAGGGTCTTGCCGGAGCCGGTGCGTCCACGGCCCAGCAGATCACGGCCGGCGAGCGAGTTGGGCAGGGTGGCGGCCTGAATGGGGAAGGGGGTCGTCACCCCTTGCGCGGTAAGGGTCTTCAGCAGCCCCGCGGGCATGTCCAGACCGGCGAAGTCCTCGACGGCGGGAAGTGCGGGGGTGGTGTTTTCCGGCAGCCGGAATTCCCTGGGCGACGCCGCGGGCTGTGGGGGTGTCGACGAGCGCCGGTTCGGCTTATTGGGCCTGCGGGACATTGCGGTTGCCTGCCTTCCTGGAAAACACACTGGAAACAGCACTCACCGGGGTCCGCACCGTGACGGTGCGGACCCCGGTGAGCGGATACGCGTGCGGCGATCAGGCGGGGACGATGTTCTCCGCCTGCGGGCCCTTCTGGCCCTGCGTGACGTCGAAGGAGACCCGCTGGCCCTCCTGCAGCTCACGGAAGCCCTGGGTCGCGATGTTCGAGTAGTGGGCGAACACGTCCGGGCCGCCACCGTCCTGCTGAATGAAGCCGAAACCCTTTTCGGCGTTGAACCACTTCACAGTTCCCTGTGCCATGACTTTCTCCTTCTGTAGGCAGAGGCCCCATCCGGAGACGCCGGGAAAACAACTAATGCGCCTGAAGGAGAAACATTCCCGTCAGGCGCACATAGG
This sequence comes from Streptomyces sp. NBC_00457, assembly GCF_036014015.1. Taxonomy (NCBI): domain Bacteria; kingdom Bacillati; phylum Actinomycetota; class Actinomycetes; order Kitasatosporales; family Streptomycetaceae; genus Streptomyces; species Streptomyces sp. NBC_00457. Next base: position 9,442,048 of record NZ_CP107905.1, read on the forward strand.
TTCATGGGTACCACAACTGCAACGCGGAAACCGTAGCACAACCCGGCGGCGCCCCTCAGGGCAAGCCAGTTGGCGCGATCTGGAGATCATGTACCCGACAGCCCCTAGGATGGCTGGCTGCCGCGCTCGTACGCGTGCACAGTTGCGTTCACCGCAGGGAGAATGCCGATGGGTAGGAAAGACGCCGCACGTACCTCGTCCGACAGTGCGGTGGGGGACGGCGGGTCGGCGGGCCCCCTGGTGCCGCGGCTGGTGCTGGGCGCACGGCTGCGCGGGCTGCGGGAGGGGCGGCACATCTCGCGTGAGGCCGCGGGACATGTCATCCGCGCCTCCCGGTCCAAGATCAGCCGGCTGGAGGGCGGCCGCCACGGGTTCAAGCTGCGGGACGTGGCCGATCTGCTCACCCTCTACGGCGTCACCGACGAGGCCGAACGCGCCACCTTGCTGGCGCTGGCCGAAGAGTCCAACACCCCCGCCTGGTGGCAGTACTACAACGACGTGGTGCCCTCCTGGATGCAGACCTACCTCGGGGCCGAACAGTCGGCGAGCCTCATCCGCTGCTTCGAGGTCCAGCGCGTTCCCGCCCTGCTGCAGACCCCCGACTATGCGCGTGCCGCCGTCCGGCTCGCCCACCCGGGCGCCGGTGCGGAGGAGATCGACCGGCGAGTCGGACTGCGGATGACCCGCCAGCGGATCCTGCACCGCCGTCCCGGGGCTCAGTTCTGGGCCGTGATCGACGAGGCGGCGCTGCGTCGCCCGGTGGGCGGCATCGGCACCATGCGCGCCCAGCTCAGGCATCTCATCGAGATCTGCGGACTCCCGCAGGTCACGGTCCAGATCATGCCGTTCCACGCCGGCGGCTACGCCGCGGAAGGCGGTCCGGTCACCATCCTGCGGCTGCCCGGCGGCCGGCTGCCCGACGTGGTCTGCCTCGAGCAGCTCACCACCGCGCTCTACCCCGACAGGCCCGCCGAGATCGAGTGCTACTGGGATGTCATGAACCGCCTGGTGGTCGAGGCCGAATCACCGGAGGAGACTCCGACGACCCTCCATCGCATCCTCCAGGAAACCTGATCCACGGTCCGGCAGCCGGCAGGTGTCAGCGCTTGAGGGCGACTCCGCCGTACTGGTGCACCTCCGCGGGCAGGCCCAAGGCCGCGGCGTCGGGGCGCCAGCGCGAGCATGACGCGACGCCCGGTTCGAGCAGTTCCAGACCGTCGAAGTAACGCTCGATCTGCTCGGGGCTGCGGAGGATGTAGGGGATCGAGCCACCCTCGTTGTACTGCTGGATGGCCTGGACATACGACTCACTGGTGCTGGTGCTGTCGTAGTGCACGAGGTAGCTGCCGGCGGGCAGCGCGTCCACCAGCTGCCGCACGATCGAGCGTGCCTCGTCGAAGTCCTCGATGTGGCCCAGGATGCCCATCAGCATCAGAGCGATGGGCTGGTCGAAGTCCAGCGTCTTCCCGGCTTCCCGCACGATGGTGCTCGGCTCGCGCAGGTCGGCGTCGACATAGTTGGTGACCCCTTCCGGGGTGCTGGTGAGCAGGGCGCGGGCGTGTGCCAGCACCAACGGGTCGTTGTCGACGTAGACGATCTTGCACTCGGGGGCCACCCGCTGGGCGATCTCGTGGGTGTTGTCCACGTTGGGCAGCCCGGTGCCTATGTCCAGGAACTGCCGGATGCCCTCCTCGGCGGCGAGGTGGCGCACGGCGCGGGCGAGGAAGTACCGGGCGGCGCGGGCGCCGGTCTCGATGCCGGGGAAGATCTCGCGGAAGGCGTCACCGGCCACCCGGTCGACTTCGTAGTTGTCCTTCCCGCCCAGCCAGTAGTTCCAGATCCGGGCCGACTGCGGCACGGAAGTGTCGATCTTGGAGAGCGCCTCCTGCTCGGAGTTCGCTGCCTCATCAGTCATGGACGCTCCTGTGCGCACGTAGGGACAACCACGAAACCGTCGAACATCAGTCGTGGCTGCCCACGCTATTCCTCAGGCCTCACCTCCTGCGCACCGGCGCCCCCAACCTGCCCGTGTTCTACCGCCTGTTGGCTGGTTTTCGTCCCCTCACCGGCGGACGGTACGGGGCCGGGCCGACCGGAAGTACGCGCGGCTCGGCGGTGAGTAGAGGAGGCCTACGCCGACGCCCTCCAAGACGATGGCGATGATGGCCCGGATCGCGTACTCCTCACTGAACGGGTCGCTCGGGTCCGACAGCCCCCACATCACATGCGGGCCAAGAAAGAACAGGAAGAGCACCGCCGTCACCGTCGCGACGACACGGGCCGAGCGCCCGCCGCGGCAGAAGCGGATGGCCGCACCGATCGTGATGAAGAGCAGGAGATACACGAACTGCGTCATCGCCGGGTCGTTGAGGGCGATGGAGGCACTGAACAGTGCGGAAAGGATCAGTAGAGCGGCGGCCCCGTTGACGTGTCCGGGCCGCTCGGCCGGAAGCCGCTCCGGCGGGTGGTTCTCGTCCGCTGAGCCAGTCATCGTGCCCTCCTCGCATCTCTGGTCCTGCGGCCGGAGCCGGCGGCGCCGGTCCGTGCCCGGGATCGTCCGGCCAGGGGTCCGGGACCCCTCCCGGACGAGGCACCGCATCGTGATGGCATGCCTAAGGTCATGCGTGTCGCAGCCGCCGTCATGGGGCTGGTCGTGCCGGTCGTCGCCGGGTGCTCCTCCGGACCGGGCTCACCGAAACAGGAGTTGATCCGGAGCGCCGACGAGACCTGCCGTGAGATCACCGAGCGGTTCACCGGCGACCTGGCGTACGGCGAGGGCGTCGGTGTGGGCGACGTACCGAAGTTGCGTGAACGGGTCGCCCTGCTGAAGGACCTGCGCGCACAGGTCCGCAAGATGCCGAAGCCGGAGACCGGCCAGAAGGACCTGGACGCCTGGCTGGGCAAGCTCGGTCTCTACATCGGCGACCTCGAGGACCTGAGTGGCCAGTTGGAGAACTACCGGCCCGGACAGGACTTGCTGATCGCGATGCAGATGTCCATCAACAAGGCGGCGGCGAAGGAGATCGCGTCGCCTGCGAAGCGCTTCGGGTTCGAGGACTGCGCGGCCACCAAGAAGTGGGAGTACATCGCTTCCTGACGCGTCGGCGCAGGGATGGGGCCGCTCCAGGCCACCTCACGGAACGGGAGGAGATCAGCATGGATGAACCGACCTACCTCGTGCGGGAACCCGAGCCGTACGGGGCCAGGGCGCGCGATCCGCTGGCCGTCGCGATCGGCAACGCCTCGTTGCTCGGCGTCGGCTATCTGATGCTGCGGCGGTGGCGCTTCGCCGCGTTCTCCGTCGCCGGCACCGTCGTGGTCGTCTCGTTGGTCGCGTCGACCGCCCGGACGTCGTACGAGATCGTGGCGCTGGTGTGGTGGGTGGCCGTCACCGTCCACGGCTGGTTTCTGGCCCGCCGAAGTGCCGGCCAGGGCGGTTCGGTGCGCGGTCAGCGGCTGGTCGCGCTCGCGGTGACACTGCCGGTGCTGCTGGCGGCGGGACTGCTGCGGTACGACGCGTCGAGGATCGGCGACAGTGTCACCGAGGCTCGCGAGAGCGGTGACTGCGCAGAGGTGTCGGCCGCCCAGGACAGGGTGTGGTTCGGGCACCGGATTGCCGACGCCCCGCTGTCCGCCCGCGGTGACGAGGTCGTCCAGGACTGCCGTCGGCTGGACACGGCCAGGGCGCAGCTGGCCTCCTCGCTGACCGGTGACACCGGCGCACTGGAGCGGGGCTTCAAGACGCTCGCCTCCGTCCTCGCCGAACCCGGCAACGAGAAGACGGTCGAAGCGACCCTCAACGGCTTCCTGCGCGCCCTGCCCGCAGAGGACCCCTGCGACACCGTCACCCTCACCTACTGGCTCCGCGACCGCGAGAGCAGCAACGACGTACTCGACCGGTCCGCCGAGACGGCCCGGCGGACCGCGCCCGCCGCGCTCGTCGAATGCGGCGACGATCTGATGGGTACCGACGACTGGAGGCAGGCCCGCGCGCAGTACGAGCGGCTGCTGGACGAGTACCCGGACGACGGGCTCGCGAGCAGGGCCCGGAAGGGAGCCAGGAAGGCCACGCTGAGCATCGAGCTGGACAACGTCCGCAGTCTCCTCGCGGGAGGCGACGACTCACAGCCCGAGTACTGCTCCCACCCGGCGAAGTACAGCGGCGCCAAGCCCCTGAGCAAGGGCGCCAACCGCGCCCTCTACTACGGCCACGACGAGTACAGCGAGGACTACGCGGCGAAACTTCCCGGCTCCTGGAAAGCCAAGGACCCCACCGACGCCGTTCTGGTGGTCTGCATGGGCGAGGAGACCTTCGGCGGCTCCGTCGAGACCTGCCCGTACCAGGCCCGGTCCTCCGGGAAAACCACCTATGTGACCTTCTACAAGATCGCGCTTCCGGTGAAGGTCTACGAGCTGCGCACCGGCAAGCTCGTCGCCAACCGCAAGATCCAGATCAGCGGCAGCAGTTGCCCCGCGGTCATCACGTACTACACCAGCGGCGATATCGACCCGGGCCCGTCGTCGGCCAGGTATGTCAGCGAGTCGACGTCCGATGTGCGGGCCGCGTTCCGCTCCTTGATCAACAGGTGAGGGGCGCACAGAATCTGACGCTCCGTCATCGACCGTGGTTCGTGCCGTATTTCGGGAGGGCTCCCGGGCGGACGGGGTGAGCATGGCGGGGCGCTCTGTGAGGTGGCGCGCGCACGGCCGAGGGGAGAGACGCTGGTGGCAGGGGAGCGGGAGCAGGTCATCGCCGGGCGGTACCGGCTGGGGCAGCGGCTGGGTTCCGGCGGTGGCGGAAGCGTGTGGCTGGCCGAGGACCAGGAACTGCGGGTGCAGGTCGCGGTCAAGGAGATCGACGTACCGCAGACCTCGGAGGCCGCCCTCGGCGACCCCGCCGACCGGGGCCGCAAGGAGGCCCTGAAGGCGGCGCAGTTGCGCGAGCATCCGAACGTGATCACGGTGTACGACGTCGTGGAGGCCGACGACCGGCCGTGGATCGTGATGGAGTACCTGCCGGGGACGCGCGACCTGAGCGCCGTACTGAAGGAGCGCGCCCCGCTGCCGAGCGACGAGGTGGCCCGGATCGGAGCCGCCGCGCTCGACGCGCTCTGCGCCGGACATCGGCTCGGCATCATCCACCGTGATGTGAAGCCCTCCAACATCCTGTTGGCGCCGGACCATTCGGGCGTCGCCGACCGACGGGTCCTGCTCACGGACTACGGCATCTCGCTGCGGCTGCGCGAGACCCGGATCACCCAGAGCGGCATGGTCGTGGGCACGCCGGGCTATGTGGCTCCGGAGCGGCTGTCCGGCGGTGAGGCGACCGCCGCGTCCGACCTGTTCTCGCTCGGCGTCACGCTCTACGCCGCCGTCGAGGGCACCGCCCCGTTCGAGCGGGACACGCTCGACGCCACCCTTCTCGCCGCGCTGAACTCGGAACCCTCCGTGCCGCAGCGCGCGAGCGATCCGCTCAGCCGCGTGATCATGGGCCTGCTGGCGAAGGACCCGGCGGACCGTATGCCGGTCGCGGAGGCGGCCGAACTGCTCGCCGAAGCAGAAGCGGAAGCGGAAGCGGCAGCGACGGGGACGGGGACGGGGAGCGTGCCGTTGTCGGAGCCGTCCGCGAGCGAGACTCAGGAGCCCCGTACCCCCGCCTCCCGCAAGCCGGCCGGGCGTACCACCGTGGTGCTGGCGCTCGCGGCCGTGCTGGTCGGCGGCGGAGGGTTCGCGCTGGGCGCCACCGCGTTCCACGACACCGGCGACCCCGTGAAGAAGCCCGACGTCGACGCGAAGGTCGCCGCGACTCCCTCCCCGTCGGTCACCCGCGGCGCATACCCGTACGGCAAGCAGGTGCGGCTGCGGGAGGAGCTCACGCCGGGCCGGTGCGTGGACGCCGACTGGAAGAAGGGCGAGGACTACCGGGGACGGCCGGGCCTCAAGCTCGTCGACTGCTACGACGGCGACCCCGAGGGACAGGTCATCACCACGGTCGCGGCGGAGGGCACCGAGGATGTGCGGGCCGAGTGCACCCGGCGCACCGCGGAGCTGCGCGGCACCATGGCCGATCCGGTGCTGTACGTCCTCACGCCCGAGAGCGGGCAGAGCGAGCCGCCTGCCGCGGCTTGTCTGCTCTTCCTGAAGAACGCCACGATCGGCGGCCCGCTCGGCCACTTCCGCAAGTTCGGCGACCAGGTGTACGTCACCCAGCTGGGCCCGGGGGACTGCATCAACTCCAAGGAGGACGACGACGGTTCGGTCACCGACACCCTGGTGAACTGCGACGAGCCGCACCATGAGCAGATCGTCGGCTGGACGTGGGCCTCGGGCGACGGCTCGGCGGACAGCGTCGACAAGGGAGACCTGTGCCAGGAGAAGTACGGCGTCAACTGGGCCCGCGGGGAGGGACACGAGATGTGGGGCTGGTACTCGACGGACGAGGAGTGGGAGGCCGGGTTCCGCCATGTGCTGTGCACTGTCGCGCGGGAGGACGGCAAGAAACTCCCCGGCGGAGCGGTGAAACCGGCGTACTGACCCGTGCCGTCGCCCCCGTCTGCGCGCTGGTGGACGACGGTTCCGCTCCCTCCCCGGAACCGTCGTCCTTGCACGCTCCCTTTATACGGGGGCAGTTTGGGGAGGGGTCCCGGAGGTGATGCCGGATCCTGTAACAGCGCCCGTACGCGTGTCGAGAACACCCCCGATCCAAGGAGCACCGCGATGACCCTCTCCGCCAGCCTCGCGCGCGGAGTCGCGCCCACCCAGCCCGGCACGCTGCATGTGCGCTCGGTCACCGGCGACCTCAGCGCCCCGCCCCGGCCGGGCCTGACGATCTCCTTCGGCCGCGGCGAGAAGCCGGACGTGGACCTGGGCGTCGGCGTGGACGACCTGCGGGTGAGCCGCCGGCACGGCGAGCTGACGTACCGTCAGGGTTACTGGTGGCTGCGCAACATCGGACAGCAGCTCGTCCGGCTGCCCCGCGGCCGGATGATGCACCTCACCACCGAGCCGATCCCGCTCGCCACCGGCTACACCCCCCTGTTCGTGAAGGGCTCCGGCTACCGCGAGCACCTGGTCGAGCTGTATGTGGCGAGCCACGACGACCAGGGGCCGGTGTCGCGGCGCCGCGCCGAGACCGCGCGGCCGGAGACCTGGGCGCTCGACGACGACGAACGGCTGCTTCTGGTCGTGCTAGGCCAGCGGTATCTGCTCTACGAGGAGGATCCGCGCCCCCTGACCTACGCGATGGCGGCCAAACAGCTCGCGTATCTCCGCCCGGACGCGCGCTGGAACGACCGCAAGATCGAGTACCGCGTCGAGGCCGTACGCCGCCGGCTGGACCGCACCGGCTTCAAGTACCCGCTGATGCACGACAAGGCGCAGGGCCGCCCCGCGGACAACGGGCTGCTGCACAACCTGCTCAAGGGGCTGGTCGAGTCCACCACCCTCGTCCCGCCGGACCTGGACCTGATGGAGGACGAGGCGACCTGGCCGGACTCCGCGCACTGAGCCCCGCCCTCCGTGTCATCGCGCGGGGAGAGCGCCGGCGGCGGAGCCGGCGAGCCGGGTGGCCATCTGGCAGAGCTGGTCCGTGGAGCGCTCGCCGCCGACGTCCAGGCGCACCATCTCGGCCGCCGTCTCGGCGTTCTGGCCGCTGTACTGGCGGTACTCGACGAAGGCGGAACAGCTGTCGCCGTCGTCGCCAGGCTCAATGACCGTGCGGTATCCGCTGAGCGTGACCTCGTCGCCGCCGTCCGCCGCGGACCTCGGCTGGTCACGGAAGAAGGCGATCTCCGCGTCGAGGTCGTCGACATCGCTCGACCACTCGCAGCTCCAGTCCGCGACCCCGACGACCGGTACGTCGACCTTGAGGCCGGGAACGACGGACAGCGCCTTGGCGTCGAGCAGTTCGCAGGCGTTCATCCACGCCAGCGACGTGCGCTTGTAGCCGGGGTCACGACGGGGGACCGGGCCCTTGTCGAGGATGTCCGCGGCGCTCTGAGCGGTCTTGTCGGCGACCGTGCACAGCGTCGCGTTGCCACCGGTCACGGACCCGTCGCCCATGTTGACGCGGATCCCGACGAGGGTGTCCTCGGTGTCGCCGTCGGACGTCAGCAGCAGCTTGCACTCGTCGCTCTCCGCCTCCTCCTCCCGGATGCCGATCTTCCCGATGGTGCTGGAAGGCTTCGATGTCTCGGGCGGCGAACCCCGGCGCAGTTGGATCGACACATCGATCCGGGTCTTGGGATCGACCGTCACGAGCATGTCGCAGCGGTCGAAGTTCCCGTAGTCTACGTCGATCTGGGCGGTGCCGAACTGATCGAGAGCGGCGGGGTCGGCCAGGGCGCACACGTCGGCGGTGTGCGGATCGCCGATCAGGGCCGCCGCTTCGGCGTGCGCGGCGCCCTGCGCCTCCTGGCTCGGGTCCGCCCCGTCGGCGGCGGCCCGGTCGCCGCCGTCGTCGGGAAGGGCGACGAGCCCCACGACCAGCGCGGCAGTGAGGCCGAGAGCCGCGGCGAGCAGCCGGCGCCGCCGGTGCGGGCGGCGGGCGGTGTCCTGCGTGCTGTCCGACTCCGGTCCGGCGACGGCCTCCAGGAGCCGCTTGACCTCGAGGGCGTCGGGCCGCTGCCGGGGGTCGCGCTGCAGCATGGCGGTGAGCACGGGGTACAGCGGTCCCACGGCGTCGGCGTCCATCTCGACGACGCCCTGCTCGGCCTTCCAGTACCGCAGGCGGTCGGTGTCCTCCGAGTCCGCGCCAGCCCAGCGCTCACCGTCCTGTTCGGTCTCGCCGCCGCGCGGAGGCGAACCGGTGACCAGTGCGTGGAGGGTGGTGGCCAGGCAGAACACATCCGAGGCGGGCCGAGGCACATTCCCCCGCGCCAGCTCGGGCGCGGCGAAGTCCGGAGTGAAGCTGAAGGGCCCGTTGGCCGTGATGGTGTCGGTGCCGCCGACCCGGTACGCGGCACCGAAGTCCAGCAGTTTCGCCGCACCGCGGCGGCTGAGGCCGATGTTGGCCGGCTTGACATCGCAGTGGACGATGCCTTCTTCGTGTAACGCGGCGAGCGCGTCGGCGAGTTGGGCACCCATGCGGGCCGCCCGCACCGGAGAGACCGGGGGCAGTCGGTCCAGGCCGCCGCCGGGAACGTACTCCATGACGAACCAGTAGGTGACCGTCCCCTCGCCGTCCGGCGGCACGGTCACGACGTCGAACAGGGTCACGACGTGCGGATGGTCGCGGAACTTGGCCATGGCGCGCGGCTCGCCCAGCAGGTGTCGGACCGCGGTCTCACGGTCCTCGTCGGCCCGCTCCGGTTTCAGCGCGACGTCCTGACCCACCACCGAGTCATGGGCCAGCCACACGTCGCCGCTCCGCCCCGCGCCGATGACCTCCCTCAGCACATAGCGACCGGCAAACTCGTCCCCGGAACGCACGGATCTTCCCCCTCGTTCGAGTCCAGAACGCATACGACCGCGGCCGTGCGCATAGATCGAACCTACTGCGTCGGGCGGGCCGTACGCAGTGTCTACCCAGAGCCTTCATCGGTCGCACGCAAGCGTAGAGGCGATGAGGGCGAGGGGGATGGGATGGCTGGGGCTTTCAGCCATGGTCGACAGTGAAACGGAAGCGCTTCGGGACCCGTCCCGACGACGACACATACGGTACGGGACGGCCAGAACCGAGCATCCGAGAGAGGGAGGAAACCCTCCATGCCAAGCACTCCGACCAGCGTGCTGGCGGGCGTCATCACGGCCGTGTCGACCGCCGCGCTCACGCTGTCCGCGCAGCCCGCCGCTCCGGCGGCCGCGCAGGAGCGGGCGCCCGCCAAGTGCGCGGCCCCGTCCGACGTCCTCGACCTGAGCGACTGGAAGTTGACCCTGCCCACCGGCGAGGACGAGGACCCCACCGAGATCACCCAGCCCCAGCTGAAGGGCTTCTCCGCGTCCCCGTGGTTCAGGGTCAGCGGCAACTGCGAGGCTGTGCGGTTCCGGGCCGCTGTCAACGGCGTGACGACCGGGGGCTCCAGCTATCCGCGCGCCGAGCTGCGGGAGATGACCGACGGCGGCGAGGACGAGGCCGAGTGGTCCACGACGGAGGGCACCCACACGCTCGTGGTCGACGAGGCGTTCATGGCGCTGCCCAAGGAGAAGCCCCAGGTGGTCGGCGCGCAGGTGCACGGCGGGGACGACGACGTCACGGTCTTCCGTCTCGACGGCAGCAGGCTCTACATCACCGACGGCGACGACAGCCGCCACCACCTCGTCACCGACGACTACGAACTGGGCACCGAGTTCGAGGCCAAGTTCGTGGCGCAGAACGGGGAGATCGACGTGTACTACAACGGCGAGCTGGAGACCACGATCTCCCACGACGGCGACACCAACTACTTCAAGGCCGGCGCCTACACGCAGGCCAACTGCGGCAACTCCGCTCCGTGCTCCAGCAAGAACTACGGCGAGGTCCGCATCTCCGACATCAAGGTCACCCACTCCTGACCTCACGTGGTGCGGAAACGAACCCCGGCGCCGGTCGACGGCGCCGGGGTTCGGGCAAGCTCACCGTGTGCAAAGCGGGTTAGCACGCTCTGTGACCGATGAGGCGAAGTACAGCCTGTGGCTGTGCGCCGACTGTCCCGGTTCCGCCGGAGGTGCGACGCTGGGAGCACAGGTATCCGCCGAGGGGACTCGGGAGGACACGATGGGACGTGATGTGCCGGCCCTTGTGTTCACGCGGGAGGACCGGCGTCGGTACCGGGAGAAGATGCACACCTGCCTCGATGTGCTGGCACAGATGCTGCGCGAGTCGGCCTTCGAGAGCGAGCGCCCCCAGGTCGGGCTGGAGATAGAGCTCAACCTGGTGGACGGCGACGGGCGGCCGGCGATGCGCAACACGGATGTCCTCCAAGCGATCGCCGACCCCGCCTGGGCGAGCGAGCTGGGCCGCTTCAATCTGGAGATCAACATCCCGCCCCGGCGACTCACGGCCGGCGGCCCCGGCGCCTGGGAACAGGCGATCCGCGACGCGCTCAACCACGCCGAGGAACGCGCCTCGGCCGTGGGTGCGCACCTGATCATGATCGGCATTCTGCCGACGCTGGGGGAGGCGGACGTGGGCGAGGCCGCCCTCTCCGGAGATCCCCGGTACCGGCTGCTCAACGAGCAGATCTTCGCGGCGCGGGGCGAGGATCTGCGGATCAGGGTGGACGGCGTGGAGCGCCTGTCGATGTACGCCGACGTCATCACCCCCGAAGCGGCCTGCACCAGCACCCAGTTCCACCTCCAGGTCGACCCGAAGGAGTTCGCGGACTACTGGAACGCGGCCCAGGCCATCGCGGGCGTGCAGATCGCCCTGGCGGCGAACTCGCCCTTCCTCTTCGGCCGGGAACTGTGGCGCGAGTCCCGTATCCCCCTGTTCGAGCAGGCCACCGACACCCGCCCACAGGAGATCAAGGCCCAGGGAGTACGACCGCGGGTGTGGTTCGGAGAACGATGGATCACCAGCGTCTTCGACCTCTTCGAGGAGAACGTGCGCTACTACCCGGCGCTGCTGCCGCTGTGCGACGAGGAGGACCCGCAGGAGGCGCTCGACGCGGGCGACGTGCCGCAACTGGGCGAACTGACGCTGCACAACGGCACGATCTACCGCTGGAACCGCCCCGTCTACGCCGTCACCGACAGCGGCCCGCATCTGCGCATCGAGAACCGGGTCCTGCCCGCCGGCCCGACCGTGGCCGACGTCATCGCCAACGGCGCCTTCTACTACGGCATGACGCGCGCCCTGGTCGACGAGGACCGGCCGGTCTGGACGCGGATGTCGTTCACGGTCGCCGAGGAGAACCTCCACACCGCGGCCCGTGACGGCATCGACGCCCGTCTGTACTGGCCCGGCATGGGCGAAGTGCCGGTCACCGAACTGGTGTTGCGGCGCTTGCTGCCTCTCGCCCATCGCGGCCTGGAGCTGGCCGGCATGGACGCGACCTGGCGCGAACCCATGCTGGGCATCATCGAGCAGCGCTGCGTCACCGCCCGCAACGGCGCCCTGTGGCAGGCGGAGACGGTGCACCACCTGCAGAAGGGCCTCGCCTCGGACCGGGGGGAGGCGCTGCGGCAGATGACGACGACGTACATGGACTACATGCACCTGAACGCGCCCGCGCACACGTGGCCTGTGGACTGACGGTCTTACCCGGCCGGGGCTCTCCTCCACTCGTCGGCGGCCGTCAGCGGAACCAGGACGGGTGGCTCCACGGATGTCGTCAGCGCGATGCGCCGCCCCTCGGCGGACGAGCGGAGCAGCGCACTCATCGTCTCCAGCACGTGCAGGGCGAGATCGCCGTTCGCGCGGGGCGCCCGCTGCCCGTCGGCGGCGATGAAGTCGAGCAGACCGATGCCGCGTGCGCCGGCGGCGTAGCCCGCGGACGGCGGGAGCGGGTGCCACTGGGTGCCGCCGAGTTCGTGGAGCCGCACCTCGCCGTCGAAGTGGTTCGGATCCGGGACCGTGAGGGTCCCGCTCTCGCCGTGGACCTCGATCGGCGCGGCGGTGGTGGCCACGCCGTCGAAGCTCGTCGTGAGCGTCGTCAGGGCCCCGCTCGCGTGCTCCAGGACACCAGAGACATGGGTGTCCACCTCGACCGGGATCCGCTCGCCCGCGCGCGGACCGGAACCGATGACGCGCTCGGCGCGCAGCCGGCCTGCCGCACCGATCACGGCACGCACGGGGCCCAGCAGGTGGACCAGGGACGCCAGGTAGTACGGGCCCATGTCCAGCAGCGGGCCACCTCCGGCGGTGTAGTAGAAGTCGGGGTGCGGATGCCAGCGTTCGTGCCCCGGGGTGACCATGACCGCCGAGGCGGACAGGGGGCGTCCGATGCGCCCCGCCTCGACAGCCGCCCGCGCCGTCTGGATGCCGGTGCCCAGGACGGTGTCCGGGGCGCACCCCACTCCGACACCGGCCTTCGCGGCGGCCTCCAGCACGGCGTGCGCGTCGGCGAACTCGGCGGCCAGGGGCTTCTCCCCGTAGACGTTCTTCCCGCGTCCGATGGCGCCGAGGGCTATCTCGGCGTGCGCGGCGGGAACGGTGAGGTTCAGCACCGTGTCCACATCCGGGCTGCTCAGCAACTCCTCGACGGTCAGCGCCTCGACGCCGGGCCGTTCGGCGGCGACCGCGGCCGACCGGGAGGCGTCGAGGTCGGCGACCGCGGTGAGGCGCACGGCGGGATGCCCGGCGAGTGTGTCCAGGTACGCGCGGGAGATGACGCCGAGTCCTATGACGCCGATGCGGTGCGCGTCGCCCACAGCATGCCCCTCTCGATGACGATGCGGACGTTCGGGTTCTCCAGCACGTCGAGGCTGTGCCCCGGTGTCGTCACCACGATCCGCCCGGCGCCCCAGCGGCGGGTCCAGACCGCAGGCGAGGTGACCGGGCGGTCCCAGGGCTCCCACGGCCGGGTGGGATGGGTGGTGGTGGCCAGTACGTCGATGAGGTCGTCGTGGAGCACCCAGTACTGCTCGGTGCAGAGGTCGAAGTCCTCGATGCCGGCCGTGACGGGGTGTTCGCGGCCGAGTTCCGTGAGGGTGATGGTGTGGGGAAGGTAGTTGTCCTCCTGAACTCCCTTGCGTTCGCAGGGCTCTTTGCCCGGGTGCGTCGCGAACTGCCCTCCCACCAGGTGGAGATAGTCGGAGGAGGCACGGAACGAGTCGGCGATGCCGCCGTGCCAGCCGGTGAATCCGGTGCCGGCCTCGACCGCCGCGCGCAGTCCCGCCAGCTGCTCGGCGGTGATCTCCGACATCGTGATGCACTGCACGACGAGATCGGTGCCGGCCATCGCGGCGGTGTCGGCGTACACGTCGGTCGATTCCTCGATCCGGACGTCGTATCCACTGCCTTCCAGGAAGGGCAGGAACAGCTCTGTGGCCTTGACCGGCTGGTGCCCCTCCCATCCGCCTCGGACGATCAGGGCGTTCTTCCGCGTCATCTGGTTCCTTCGTCGGGCCCGTAGAACAGCGCCATCACTATGCGTCAACCGCCCGGGTCCCGAAAAGGGTTGGTGGATACACGAAACTTTTCGCGGTGACCGGCCCCGACCTCAGGCTTGGGCGCCGACGAACCAACAGGCCCCGGTGAAGTGGACTTCCGTGCCGTGCACAAAGGGGTCGAAGGCGGCGCGTGCCGTTTCGACGACCTGGGCGCGGGTCTGCTCGTCCACCTCGGGCAGAACCTGGCCGACGGGACCGAAGCGGGTGAAGTAGGGGACCAGTTCGCTCTCCGGCAGGACGCATTCCACGTCGATCGGCCGGATGTCGATGCCGGTCCACCCGCTCTCCTCCAGGATGCGGTGGACCCGGTCACGGTCCGCGAAGGCGAACTGCCCCGGCTGGTCCGGCAGACGGGCGGGGAGGTTCGGCAGGAACGGTGCCGCGGCGCGTTCGGCGGTCGTCATGAACGGGTTCGCCGCGGGGCCTCGCCATGCGATACACCGGAGCTCGCCCCCGTCTCGGACGGCACGCCGGAGATTCGCGAAGGCGCGGACGGAGTCGCTGAAGAACATGACGCCGAAGCGCGAGACAACGGTGTCGAAGATGGCCGGTTCGAACGGGTGCTCCTGTGCGTCGGCGAGGATGAAGGAGGCCCGTGTGCCCTCGCGCTCGACGCGTGCCCGAGCGGCGGTGATCATCGGTTCCGAGATGTCGATGCCGACGCAGTGGCCTTCCGGCCCGAGGCGTCGTGCGACGGCCAGCGTGGTGCTGCCGGTGCCGCAGCCGACATCGAGCACACGGCCGCCGCGCTCGGCGGACACCGCGTCGACGAGCAGGTCCTCATAGGGCCTGAGCAACTCGTCCAGCACCGCCTGTGCCTCGACCCAGGCGTGGCCGGAGGAACCGCTCCAACGGGCCGCCTGTTCGTCGGTCCTGCGCGTGACGTCCATGATCGTCTCCTCTGCTTGCCTTCGTCGGGCCGGGATGACAGCGTTCTACTTCAAGTCCACTTGAAGTCAAGGGGTGACAGACCTGGACATCGCCGAGGTGGCGCAGCGCGCCGGGGTCCCCGCCTCGACGCTGCGCTTCTACGAGGAGAAGGGGTTGATCGCCTCGGTCGGCAGACGGGGTCTGCGCCGCCAGTACGATCCCGGCGTACTGGAGCGCCTGGCGCTGATCGCGATGGGGCGCACCGCGGGGTTCTCGCTCGACGAGATCGCGAACATGCTCGCCCCGGACGGGCGGCCGCGCATCGACCGCGAGATGCTCGCCGCCAAGGCGGACGAGCTGGACCGGAAGATCCGTGAACTGGCCGTCCTGCGTGACTCCCTGCGGCACGCCGCCGCCTGCCCCGCGCCGAGCCACATGGAATGCCCCACCTTCCGTCGCCTCCTCAAGGCCGCCGTGTCGAGGAAGCGGGCTCGCTCCTGGGGAACATCGCCGTATCGCCAGGAGTTGGACGGGTGAGGCTCGAAACGGGGAGGACCGGATGATCCAGGAAGAGACGAACGTGGACGCTGCCGAGACGGCGCGCCGTGCACGGTTCGGCGCGCTGCCGGAGCGGGTTCGGTTGGAGGACACGGTCGAGGAGCACCCGGCCACGGCGCCGGATCCGGCGCGGGACGCGTACAACGAGGACGAGTGGCTCGTCCGTTACGCCCTCTGATTCTTTTTTCCGGGCTGTTGACGAAAAACGCGGGCCGTCCGCATGCTGTGGTCCATGCCACAGCATCACGACGGCCCGCTGGCACGGCTGCGCCGGGGGCATGAGGAACTCGTACTCGATCTGCTGCGCAGGCACGGTCCGCTCAGCCGGGCCGAGCTGGGCAGGCACAGCGGGCTGTCCCGGACGACGCTGTACGACATCATCGCCGCGCTCGTCGACAGCGGAGCCGTCGTGGCGTCGGCTCCCGCTCCCGCCGAGCGCAGGCGGGGACGGCCGGTCGAGACCCTGACGCTCCGCCCCGAGGCGGGGCAGGCGATCGGCATCGACTTCGCCCGGCGTGCGGTGCACGTCGCCGCGGTCAACGTCGCCCACGAGGTGATCGGTTCGGCGAGCGAGCCGCACGCGCCCGGCCTTCCCTGGGAGGAGCGGGTGGACCTCGCCGAGCGGCTGGTGCGTTCGCTGGCCGGCGGCACACTGCGACTCGGCGCGCTGAGCGCGATCGGCGTGGGCGTGGTCGGGCCTGTCGAGGACGGGGCGGCCGGGGCGGCGGGTGCGGTGGCCAAGGCAGCGGGTTCGGTGGCCGAGGCGTCGGGCGCGGGGGCGGAGCCCGCGGGTGCGGTGGCCGTGGCGTCGGGTGCGGCGGCGGAGCCCGCGGGTGCGGTGGCCGTGGCGTCGGGTGCGGCGGCGGAGCCCGCGGGTGCGGTGGCCGTGGCGTCGGGTGCGGCGGCGGAGCCCGCGGGTGCGGCGGTGGAGGCCGCGGAGGCTTCGGTCCGACGACCGCCGACCGCCGTCGCGCCGGGTGAGCCCGAGGCCCGCCATTCCGACACCACGCCCGCCCCCGGCCCTCAAGCCCCGCGCGCCGACCTTGTCCCCGGCGCTCAAGCTCCGCGCGCCGACCTTGCCTCCGGCACTCAAGCTCCGCGCGCCGACTTCGTCCCTGGCGCTCAAGCTCCGCGCGCCGACCTTGCCTCCGGCACTCAAGCCCTGCGCGCCGACTTCGTCCCTGGCGCTCAAGCTCCGCGCGCCGACCTTGCCTCCGGCCCTCAAGCCCTGCGCGCCGACCTTGCCTCCGGCCCTCAAGCCCTGCGCGCCGACCTCGCCCCTGGCGCCCAAGCCCCGCGCGCCGACCTCGCCCCCGGCCCCCAAGCCCCCCGCACCGACCTCGCCCTCCTCCTCCGTAAACGCTTCGGCGTCCCCGTCCTCGTCGACAACAACACCCGCCTCGCCGCGCTGGCCGAGGCGACCTGGGGTGCGGCGGCCGGCGATCAGGACGTGCTGTATCTGCGGCTGTCGCACGGCGTCGGGGGTGGGCTCGTTGTGGGTGGCTCGCTGCATCGGGGTGCGCATGGGCTGTCCGGGGAGTTCGGGCACATCACCGTCGAGCCGGATGGGCGCCGATGTTCGTGCGGCGGGCGAGGGTGTCTGGAGACGGTGGCCTCCGTCGGCGCCGTACTCGACGCGCACGGCGGGGCGGACGACCTGCCCGCGCTGCTCGCGGCCCTCCCCGCCGACCCCGCCGCGCACCGCGTGCTGGACGCGGCCGGCTCCCACATCGGCACCGTACTGGCCGCCGTGTGCAACGCGATCGGACCCGGCGTCATCGTGCTCGGCGGTGAGCTGGCCGCGGCCGGCGACGTCCTGTTCGAGTCCGTCGAGCGGGCGCTGACCGCCGACCTCATGCCGATCTCACGGCACCGCGTCGACCTGCGCCCCGCCACGCTCGGCGAGTCCGGCGGCGCGCTCGGCGCCATCGCCCTGGTCCTGCACGAGTCGCCCCTGCTCGCCCGCTACCCCGCACCCCCGGATCCCCTGGAGGACACATGACACCCCTCGACCGGGCGAGGCCGCCATGGCCGTGATCACCGCGCCCGACAAGACCCCCACGACGTCCACGCCCCGCCGCGGCAGGCGCACCGTCCCCGCACTCCTGCTCAACCTGATCGCCCTCGTCGTCGGCGTCGCCGTCTGGGCCGTGGCTGCCTCGACCGGCCTCGTGGACGTCCCCGGCCCGCTGTCCGTGGGCTCCAGGGCCGTCGACCTGCTGAAGGACGGCACCCTCGTCGAGGACGCGCTGGCCAGTCTGCGCCGGGTGTTCCTCGGATTCGCGCTCGGCACCCTGCTCGCCGTCCCGGTCGGGTTCCTGATGGGCTGGTACCCGGTGGCCCGCGGCCTGCTCGAACCGTACGTCCAGTTCTTCCGTACCGTCCCACCGCTCGCGATCATCCCGCTGGCCATCGTGCTGATGGGCATCGGCGAGACATCGAAGATCTTCGTCATCTTCCTGGCGGCGTTCCTCTCCAGCGTGGTCGCCGCTTTCCAGGGCGTGATCGGCGTGGACCGCACCTTGATCAACGCCGCCCGTGTGCTCGGCGCCCGGGACCGTGTCATCTTCCTCAAGGTGGTGATCCCGGCGGCCACCCCGTTCCTGCTCGTCGGCATGCGGATCGGGCTCGGTGCCGCCTGGGCCACCGTCGTGGCCGCCGAACTCATCGCCGCCGACAAGGGATTGGGCTACGAGATGATGCACGCCCAGACCTACTACGACATCCCCACGATCTTCGTCGGCCTGATCACCATCGGCGTGATCGGGCTCCTCATGGACCGGCTGCTGCTCGCCGAACGGCGTCTGACCGGATGGCAGGAGCGCCGATGAGCACGGACCTGCACAAGGCCACCCCACAGGACGCCATCGCACAGGCCAAGATCTCCTTCCGGGACGTCGTGCGGACGTTCCCCATGAAAGGCGGCGACTTCACCGCGCTCGACCGGGTCTCGCTGGACGTGGGGGACCGGGAGTTCGTCACGGTCGTCGGGCCGTCCGGCTGCGGCAAGTCGACGCTGCTCAACCTGGCCGGGGGACTGGACGAACCGACGGCGGGTCAGGTCCTCGTGGACGGCGCCCCCGTCACCGGTCCCGGCCCCGAACGCGGCGTGATCTTCCAGCAGTACGCGCTCTTTCCCTGGCTCACGGTCCGCGGCAATGTCGAGTTCGGACTGAGACTCACCTCCCTCACGGCCGCCGAGCGCAGGCGGCGTACCGAGCAGGCGATCGACCTGGTCGGGCTCTCCGACTTCGCCGACGCACTGCCCAAGACGCTCTCCGGCGGGATGAAGCAGCGATGCGCGATCGCCCGCGCGTACGCCGTCGACCCCGAAGTGCTGCTCATGGACGAGCCGTTCGGAGCGCTGGACGCACTGACCCGGGTGCAGCTTCAGGACCAGCTCCTCGAGACCTGGACCCGGCAGAAACGCACGGTCATGTTCGTCACGCACGACGTCGACGAAGCCGTCTATCTGGCGCGCCGCGTCGTCGTCATGGCCGCCCGGCCGGGCCGGATCCACCGCATCGTCGACGTGGATCTGCCGTATCCGCGGACCGAGGACCTGCGGCTGTCTCCGGAGTTCGCGCGGATCCGCAACGAGGTCTGGCACTCCGTCTACCACCAGGCACCGGCTGCCTGAACTCCCGTACTCCTCAAGGACGTTCAAAGGAATCTCATGTCATGAGCATGACTCGACGTGGCTTCATGTCCGCACTCTCCGTCGCATCGCTGTCGCTTTCCGTGTCCTCGTGCGGCTCCTCCGGCTCCGGTTCCGGCGGCGGTACGGACATCCGGTTCGGCTATATCGCCGACTACAACGGCGCGAGCCTGCTGGCCGTCGCCGACGAGCAGGGGCTGTGGAAGAAGCACGGCATCTCGGCCTCGTACAAGACCTTCGTCAACGGGCCGATCCAGATCCAGGCGCTCGGCACCGGCAACCTCGACTACGGCTATATCGGCCCGGGTGCCATGTGGCTGCCCGCGTCCGGCAAGTCGAAGATCGTCGCGATCAACACGCTGACGTACGCGGACCGGGTCATCGTCAAGCCCGGCATCACCTCCCTCACCGGCCTGAAGGGCAAGAAGGTCGGCGTGCCCGAGGGGACGTCCGGCGAGATGGTGCTCAACCTGGCGCTGCGGCGGGCCGGGATGACGATGGACGACATCGACAAGGTGGTGATGGACGCGCCGACCGTCGTCTCCGCGTTCGCGTCCGGGCAGATCGACGGCGCCGGGATCTGGTATCCGCTGATCGCGACCATCAAGGAGAAGGTGCCCGGCCTGGTCGAGGTGGCGAGCACGCGTGAGATCGGCGGCAGCTTCCCCACCGCCTTCGTCGCCGGGAACGAGGTCCAGCCCGCGACCAACGAGAAGGTCGTCAAGGTGTTGCAGGAGGCCAACGACTGGCGGGCCGCGCACCACGAGGAGTCGGTCGCCCTCGCCGCGAAACTGCTGAAGGTCCCCGAGGACAAGGTCAAGGCCGATGCCGCCAACGTGGAGACGATGACGACCGCCGACCTCGTCGCCAAGACGAAGGACGGCACCGTCGGCACGTGGCTCGACGGCATGAGCGACTTCTTCGCCCGCACCGGCCAGCTCGAGCAGGCGCCCGCCGCCGACACCTTCTACTCGGCCGACGTCTACACGAAGGCGGCCGCCCGGTGAACGTCCTGTTCCTGATGACCGACCAGCACCGCGTCGACACGCTGGGCTGTTACGGCAACCCGCACATCGACACCCCCCACCTCGACCGGCTCGCGGCCACCGGCACCCGTTTCGACCGCTTCTACACGCCCACCGCCATCTGCGCCCCGGCCCGCGCCAGCCTGCTCACCGGCCAGGCCCCGTACCGGCACCGGCTGCTCGCCAACCACGAGCGCAACGTGGGCTACATGGAGGACCTGAGCGAGGACGCCTTCACCTTCCCCGCCGCCCTCGCCGAACGCGGCCACCAACTGGGCCTCATCGGCAAGTGGCACGTCGGCACCCACCGCAACGCCGCCTCGTACGGCTTCGAGGGCCCCGACCTGCCCGGCTGGCACAACCCCGTCGACCACCCCGACTACCTCGCCTACCTGGAGGAGCGGTCCCTGCCGCCGTACCGCATCACCGAGCCGGTACGCGGCACCACCCCCAACGGCAATCCCGGCAACCTGCTGGCGGCCCCCCTCCAACAGCCCGTCGAAGCCACCTTCGAGCACTACCTCGCCACCCGCGCCATCGAACAGCTGGAGAAGTACGCGGCGGACGGGCGCCCGTTCTTCCTGGCCACCCACTTCTTCGGCCCGCACCTGCCCTATCTGCTGCCCGACGCCTACTACGACCTCTACGACCCCGAACTCGTCGAACTCCCGCCCTCGATCGCCGAGACCTTCGAGGGCAAACCGCCGGTGCAGCGCAACTACAGCGCCCACTGGGCCTTCGACACCATGCCGCTGGAGGCCACCCGCAAACTCATCGCCGTCTACTGGGGCTACGTCACCCTCATCGACGAACAGATCGGCCGCATCCTCACCCGCCTCGACGAACTCGGCCTCACCGACGACACATCCGTCTTCTTCACCGCGGACCACGGCGAGTTCACCGGCGCCCACCGGCTGCACGACAAGGGCCCGGCGATGTACGAGGACATCTACCGCATCCCAGGGATCATCCGGGTCCCCGGCCAACCACCCCAGGTGCGGCAGGAGTTCGTCACCCTCACCGACTGCACCGCGACCATCCTCGACCTCGCGGGCTGCGACCCCTCACCCGCCACCGACAGCCGCAGCCTGCTGCCCCTGGTGCGCGGCGAACACCCGCGGTGGCCCGCCGAGTTGCTCGCCGAATTCCACGGCCACCACTTCCCCTACCCGCAGCGCATGCTCCGCGACGACCGCTACAAGCTCGTCGTCAACCCGGAGTCGGTCAACGAGCTGTACGACCTGCACGCCGACCCGCACGAACTCGTCAACCGGTACGACCGTCCCGAACTGACCGACGTACGCCACCGCTTGATGCGCCGCCTCTACGACCTGCTCCGCGAACGCGGCGACAACTTCCACCACTGGATGACATCGATGTTCGACATCGGCGCCTTCGACCACGACCCGACCCTGAGCTCCTTCGAACAGCTCCGAGCAGAGAGGTCACTCCCGCATGAGCCGCAGACGTAAATCCCTCGCCACGCTGTCCGGCGTGCTCCTCGCCGCGCTCCTGTCGCCCACCGGCAACGCGACACCCCAGCCGCCCACCTTCCAGAACCCCGTGTCCGCCGGCGTCGTCGACACCTTCCCCGACCCCGTGATGATCCGCGGCAAGGACGGCTACTGGTACGCCTACGGCACCCAGAACCCGGTCTTCCAGAGCAAGGGCGAGACCGGTGAACGCATGCTGCCGATCCTGCGGTCGGCGGACATGACGCACTGGGAGTACGCCGGTGAGGTGTTCACGCCCGAGACGCAGCCCGCCTGGCACGAGGGCTCCCGGCTGTGGGCACCCGACATCCGCTACACCGACGGCCGCTACACCCTCTACTACTCGGTGCCGGGCCAGGACACCGTCGGCGTGGCCACCGCACCCACGCCCACCGGACCGTGGACCGACCGGGGCGCCGTCCTGCCCGCCGCGAGCGGCTGCGCCACCGGCGACATCGACCAGGCCCAGTTCACGGACGTGGGCGGACAGCCGTATCTCTACTGGGGCAGCTACGACACGATCTGCGTGGCCCGCATGAACGGCGACCGCACGCGGATCGAGGGCCCGGTCACCCAGGTCGCCCAAGGGCGCCGTATGGAGGGCGGGTTCGTCGTCCGGCGGGGCGGCTACTACTACCTCTTCTACTCGGACGCCGGGTGCTGCGACGGTGCCTACAGCGGCTACCAGGTCAAGGTCGGCCGCGCCACCAGCCCCACCGGCCCCTTCACCGACGACCGGGGCGTCGACCTGATGGCACCCACCAGCAAGGGGGGAGTGGTGCTCGGCGCGAGCGGCAACCGGTGGATCGGGCCCGGGCACAACGCCCTGCAGACCGACCTGTCGGGCCAGGACTGGCTCGTCTACCACGCCATCCCGGCGGACGATCCGGACCTGAAGCCCGTGCCCGGCATCGACCGCACGCTCAGCAAGCGGCCCCTGCTCATCGACCGGCTCGACTGGATCGACGGCTGGCCGGTGGTGCGGGCCGGCGCCGGTCCGTCGGAGGGCGCCGAGCGGGCGCCAGTCACCACCTGGGACGTCGGCAGCACCTTCAACGACGGCTCCCTGTCGGGCTGGCACGGCGAGGGCGGCTGGGTGACCAGGACCGAACCGGACGCGGGCGGATTCGTCACCCCCACCGCAGGCACCCCCACCGACGGCAGCCCCGCCCGCCTGGTGTCGGACCGCACCGCCCCCGCGGCCCTGCGCGCGGAGGCCGACCTGCGTGTGACGTCCGCGTCCGGTGCCGCCGGGCTCCTCATCCACTACGTGGACCCGGACAACCACGTCGTCGCCTGGCTGGACAAGGACCGGAACGCGCTGGTCACCGACGTACGGATCAAGGGCGTCAGCGCCGGCGAGCAGGTGACGGCCCTCCCGTCCGGTTACCAGTGGAACGCCTGGCGCAACGTCGCCGCCGAGATCCGCGGCACCCGGCTCACCGTCGAGGTCAGCGCGGACCGGCTGCGCGACGCCGTGGCCACACAGACGCGCACGCTGCCCGCGGCGGCGGCACGTGCCGGCAAGGTCGGCATCGCCACCCGCGGCACGGGTGCGCAGGCCGACAACGTGGGCGCCGCCCGCCTCCACACACCCGTCACCGCGCGCGTACCCGACCCGCGCCCGGGACGCCAACTGCCCGCCTACAGCGACGAGTTCGACGGTTCCTCCCTCTCACCCGCCTGGACCTGGGTCCGCGGCCCGGCCGCCGGCGCCGCGACGGGCGACGGGGTGCTGTCCTGGCCGACTCAGAACGCCGAGCTCCACCTCGGCACCAACACCGCTTCCGTGCTCACCCGCCCCGCACCGCCCGGCGACTTCACCGTGGAGACCAAGCTCCGGCTCACCTCCGGACCGGCCAACCAGCAGGCAGGTCTCGTGCTGTACGGAAGCGACGACCGGTACATCAAACTCGTGCACTCCGTGCTGCCGTTGAGCCACACCGGCGGCAGGGTCACCCACGTCACCGAGTTCGGCAAGGAGGGCGCCCGCCCCACCACCATGCCGCCGACCCCGGTGGCGTACGGCCCGATGTTCGGCGGTCCTGCCGCGGACACCTTGTGGATGCGCCTGTCGTACCACGCCGACTCCGCCCGCGAAGAGCACGAGGTGCGGGCCGCCACGAGCACGGACGGGCGGAACTGGACCTGGACCGGCGTGTGGACGCTGCCCGACGAGCAGCCGCTCAAGATCGGCCTGGTCTCCCTGAACACGGCCGGAGCCACCGCGCGCTTCGAGTACGTACGCACTTCGCAGAACGTGCCCCGGTGACCGCTTAGTTCTGTGGCGTGGCGCGGTCTAACTCCATGAAAGGCACACCGAGCCCGAACAGGAGACATTCCCATGAGCGTGACCGCGCACCAGACCCAGACCCTCGCCCAGTCCCCGTCCACGACCCGCTCCGCCGGCACACGCCCCGTGTGGCTGGTGGGTGTCCTGGCGACCCTCGCGGGCGCCGTCGTGACCGAGGTGTTCGGCCTCGTCTGCCGGGCGGCGGGCGTCCCGATGGAGGCGGCCAGTCCCGGCGAGAAGGAGGCCGCGGCGATCCCGGTGGGCGGTTTCGCCGGGGGCGTGCTGTTCTGGGCGATCGCCGGGATCGTCCTGGCCGTGGCCCTCGCCCGCTGGGCCGAGCGGCCCGCCCGTACGTTCGTCGTGATCACGGTGGTGCTCACCGCGCTGTCCCTGGTCGGCCCCGCAGCCGCCCCGCACACGTCCACCTCCACCCAGATCGTCCTGGCCGTGTCGCACGTCGTGGCCGCGGCCGTGATCATTCCCCTGCTCGCGCGGCGCCTTGCCCGCCGGACCCGGTGACCCGTCCGAGGCCGACGCCGCCCGACCAGCCCTGCCCTCAGGAATCCACCGAGGGCAGGGCTGTCAGCTGTCGAGCCACCACCGTGCCGCCGCCCAGGCGAGCGCGTAGCCGAAGCCGTTGACCGACCAGTGCAGGGCCACGGGCACCAGCAGGCTGCCCGAGCGGCGGCGCAGCTCGCACAGGACGACCCCCGCGACGGCGGTGACGACGACGGCCGCGGCGACGGTCGCCGCCACGGCTGCCGAGCCCTCTCCGAAGGCCGCGCCGACAGCGGCATTGGAACGGTTGAGGCCGCGGGAGGGCATCACGTGCCAGAGCCCGAACAGCAGCGATGACACGGTCGTGGCCCACACGGTGCCGTGGCGGCGCCGGATCATGGCCCACAGCACGCCACGGAACGCGGCCTCCTCCAGCAGCACGGTGCCGAACGGCACCCGTACCAGCACGCCCCACAGCAGCCGTCCCACGGACAGGTCGGCCGCCCGGGCGTCCCGGAACGCCTCCCGGCCCGCCGGAACGGCCAGGACGACCAGCAGGACGAGGAGCACGACTGAGGCGACGACAGGGGCCCATCGCAGTCCCCGGCGGATCCCCGCCTTGTCCAGTCCCAGCTCGGCCGGGGTGAGACCGTCCCAGCGGGCGATCATCAGCAGGACGGCCGTAGCGGTCACGCAGGTGATCACGTACATGACGGGGTTCCGCGCGAGCCAGTTGTTGAGCAGGTTCGCGACGGCCAGGACGGCGACGGCACACACGATCGGCATCGGCTACAGAATCCACCACAGAGGTGCCGCTCGCCGCACGGTCACGGCTTGATGCCCACCCCGGTCCACAGGCTGACCTCGGCGTCCGAGGCGCTCGGCTCGTCGTCCGGGCGCCAGCGGTGGCCGACCGTGATGCCGGGTTCCAGCAGGTCGAGGCCGTCGAAGAAGCGGGCGACGTCCTTCTGGGTACGGAACCGCACCGGCGTGCCGGCGTTCGTGTAGATGTCGGTGACCTTCTGCCAGGTGTCCGGATCGAAGTCGGGGGTGCAGTGACTCAGGGCCAGCGCGCTGCCCGAGGGGAGAGCGGCCAGCAGACGGTTCACGATGCCGTACGGGTCCTGGGCGTCCGTGACGAAGTGCATCAGGGCGTTGAGCGACAGGGCCACGGGCCGGTCCAGATCGAGGACTTCGGCCAGCTCGGGGGCGCTCAGCAGCGCGTCCGGGTTGTTGACGTCGGCCTCGATGTACGTGGTGCGGCCCTGGGGCGTGCTGCGCATCAGGCGCTCGGCGTACTTGAGGACGAGGGGATCGTTGTCGGCGTACACCACCCGGGCCTCGGGGACCGCGGCCTGGGCCACCTGGTGCAGGTTCGGCTCGGTGGGGATGCCGGTGCCGATGTCCAGCCATTGGCGGATGCCGTGCTCCTGGGCGAGGACGCGGGTGGCGCGGTGCATGAAGGCGCGGTTCTCGCGGGCGCAGACGAAGATGCCGGGGTAGGCCGCCGCGACGGTCTCGGCCGCCTTCTTGTCCACCTCGAAGTGGTCCTTGCCGCCGAGGTAGTAGTCGTACATCCGGGCAGAGTGGGGCCTGCTGGTGTCGATGTCCCGGGCGGCGTGGGGGTTGGTCATCCTGTCCCTTTCGGTGTGGTGCGTGGGGGTGCCGGGCAGGTCGTGGCCGGGGCGGCTCGGGTCCTTCCCGCTGGTGAGAGGGTTCAGCCGGTGGCCAGATGGTCGGCGAGGCCGCGCTTGACTCCCGCGACGAACGCGGCGATCTCGGCCGGGGTGTAGATCAGGGCGGGACCGGCGGGATCGGTCGACTGCCGCAGGGCCACGCGGCCGTCGGCGAGCTGCTTCGTCTGCACGCACTGGCCCCCGTTGGGGCCGCTCCACGGAGACTCCCAGCCCTGCTCGCCGAGGTCCGACGCGGGCATTCCGTTGTAGACGCGACCATCGACGGTCGTCATGAATACTCCTTGCGCATGCGGTTCAGGAGTGCCCTGCTGTCCGTGTCGGACGTGAGCAGGGACATGCGGTTGTGCGCCTCGAGATGCGCCGCGACATCGGAGCGTTGGTCCAGGTACATGGCACCGGACAGGATCTCCGTGTAGACGATGTCGGGCAGTTCCGGCTCCTCGAACCTGAAATACGTGTACGGGGCGCACACCCCGACATGGGCACCGGCGGTGAAGGGCACGACATCGACGCTGACGTGCTCCAGTTCCGAGACCTCCAGGAGCCGTTCGATCTGCTCCCGCATGACCTCGGGGCCGCCGACCACCCGGTGCAGTACGGCTTCCTCCATGACCACCCACAGCGTGGGTGCGTCGGGTCTCTCCAGCAGGCCCTGGCGACGTAACCGCAGGTCCACTCTGCGCTGCAGGTCCTCGTCGCCGGCGCCCGGGAAACCCCCGCTCAGCACTTCGCGCGCGTAGCGGCTGGTCTGCAGCAGCCCTGTGACGTAGTGCGGCTCATAGGTGCGCAGGGTCTTGGCGCCGGTCTCCAGACTCACGTAGGCGCTGAACCAGTTGGGCAGCACATCGCGGTACGCATGCCACCAGCCGGGCTCGTTGGCGCGCTCGGCGAGGACGACGAACTCGTCGATCTCCTGCCGGTCGGCCCCGTAGGTCTCGAGCAGCTTCTCCACGTAGAGCGGCTTGAGAGCGACCTCGGCCTTTTCCAGCCTTCTGATGGTCAGCGGCGTCACGCGCAGGGCCTTCGCGGCGTCCTCCAGCGACGCGCCGGCCCCCAGCCGGCGCTCTTGCAGCCGTCGGCCGAGGATCATGCGGAGAACGGTGGGGGCACCCGTGGTGCTCGCGCCCGAACGACCTTCGCTCACGCCCTACCTCCTGAGGGACTGTCACCAGTCCGAGTCTGACAGTGGCTTGATGATGCGGCCAGACCGATACCGGCTGACTGAAATTATCAGGGAGCCGGTTGCAGCTTGAACTAGGGTGCGAGCATAGTTACTTGTGTGAATCGTCTCGCCACCCGTGAGGCGCTTCATCACCGATCTCCCATGTTCCCCACGGGAGTTGGTACACGCCGGTACCCACGGCGACCTTCCTCCGCTCCCCGCGGCGCCCGCCCCCCACGGAAGGCGAACCCGTGTCCCCCCACACGACCTCCTCCCCCCAGTCCCTGGACGCCGTCGGCCCGGACCGGACCCACTGGCTCGAACTCCCGGCGCACCGTTCCAGCGTCTCAGTGGCCCGACGCTCGATGAGTGAGCGGCTGACCGCGTGGCAGTTGCCGGGCGAGCTGTGCGCGGACGCCGTCCTGCTCCTGTCCGAGCTGGCCACCAATGCCGTACGGCACACCCTCAGCACCCGCTTCCTGTGCGGCGTCGGGCTCATTGAGGACGGGTGCCTCCGTGTCGAGGTGCACGACCGCAACCACGCCCGCCAGGGTCTGCCCCCGTGCACGCCCGGCCCCGACGACGAGGGAGGCCGCGGACTGTTCCTGGTGGATCAGCTGGCCGAGACCTGGGGAGTCGATCGGTCCGCACTCACCGGCGGCAACGCGGTGTGGGCGACGTTGCGGGTCTGAGCGCGCGGCGGGAACGACTGGCCGGCCCTCGTTCGTTTCCCGGGTGCCATGGCCCGTTCCCGAGTTCGTCCCGCCTTCCTGGCCGGCGTCGGCATCGCCGTGATCCTCGGCTGTTCCGGCGGCGGGGGCACGACCGGCGAGTCCACGCGAGTCAGGGAGACGACGACGCCTGCGACGAAGTCGGCGCAGCCCTCGTCGCCGTCCCCTTCGGACAGGTCCGCCGCCCCCACGACCGGTGACCGGCGTCAGCACGCGTGGCTGACCATCGAGGCGATCGGCGTCAAGAACCTGCGTGTCGTCCCGTACGAGGGCACGACGGACGACTGGCCGGGCACACGGATCCAGAACCGTGGCTTCGCCGCCAGCCCGTACGGCAAGCGGGGCGGGGTCGGCCCCGGCGAGATCGGCAACTACCTCGTCACGGCCCACCGCCTCTCCGCGGGCGGCCCACTGCGCCTGCTCCCGACCCTCGACGAAGGGGAGCGGGTCTCCGTCGTATCGGCCGGAACGCGTTACGAGTACGAGATAACCGACACGCGGGAGACCTCCTTCCGTTCCGCGCGCTCCCTCGCAGAGCAGCGGGCAGCCGTGCCGGGCCGTCCCGGAGAGCGCCCGACCCAGGCCATGATCACCGTCTCGACCTGCCTGACGCCCGAGGACAACGCTGCCGGGAACTACTGGCGCGACGACAGGGGCAACCCCGAACACCGCGTCGACAAGATCGGCGTACTGACGTCCGCACAGCCAGTGCAGTGACGGCACAACCCTCGGCCCCACTCGGGTGTCACCACTGATGAGAATCCTCTTTTGTCCCCTTAAGAGAAAGATCGGGGGGCGTCATGTTCAACCGTCCAAGAGGTACCGCCATAGCCGTGGGCGTCCTGCTCACCGCCGCCGGCACCACGATTCCCGCCTCGGCCTCGGCGGCCCAGGCACCACCCATCGCACTCGTCGTCAACGCACGATGGGGCGGGCACTGCACCTACGACCGGGTGGTCATCGACGTCCGGGGCACCATGCCGCCGGTCACCGTCAAGCCGGTCAAGGAACTCCGCTACGACGGCTCCGGGAAGAAGGTCCCGCTCGCCGGGAAGTACTTCCTCGAGATCAAGCTCTCTCCCGCAGCAGCCCACAACGAGGCGGGTCAGTCGGTCTACCGCGGACCCAAGCTGCTGAAGATCTATCTGCCCAAGCTCAAGGGGCTCGCCCTGACCGGTGACTTCGAAGCGGTGGTCAGCTTCGGAGCCGCCTTCAACTCCAAGCCCGTCTACAAGACGTCCAAGCTGCACTCCCCGGAGCGCTTCGTGCTCGACATCAAGCACGCCAACCGGTGCGCCTGAGCACGGCACCGGCCGCGGTCAGCCCTCGGTGGCAGCCTTCTTGATCGCATCACGGATCCGGGAGTAGGTGCCGCAGCGGCAGACGTTCTCGATCCGGTCGATGTCCGCGTCGCTCGGATCGGTCGTCCGCTTCAGCAGGGCGGCCGCGGTCATGATCTGGCCCGGCTGGCAGAACCCGCACTGCGCCACGTCCATGTCGAGCCAGGCCTGCTGGACGGGGTGCAGCCGGTCGCCGTCCGCCAGGCCCTCGATGGTGGTGACCTCGCGCTGCGCGCAGTCGGCCACGGGGACGACGCAGGGCTGGATCTCCGCGCCGTCGAGATGGCTGGTGCAGGCACGGCAGACACCCACCCCGCAGCCGTACTTGGGGCCGGTCACGTCCAGCAGATCGCGCAGCACCCACAGCAGCGGCATGTCGGCCGGTGCCTCGACGGTGACCGGCTTGCCGTTGAGGACGAAGGAGTAGGACGGCATCGGCACCTTCTCAGAAGTTGATCGGGAAGCGGCGGGGCCGGGTCCCGGTCGCGCGGGCGTAGGCGTTGGCGACGGCGCCGGCCGCGGCCGGGACACCGAGCTCGCCGGCTCCGCCGGGCTCCCGGCGGGAGGGCAGGATGTGCGCCTCGAAGTGGAGCGGGGCGTCCCGCTGGCGTGCGTAACGGAAGTCGGCGAAGCTGCCCTCGCGGACGGCGCCCCGGTCGATGTGCAGTCCGGCCCGCAGCACGGTGGAGATGCCGTCGATCGCGGTGCCCATGAGCTGGGCCTCGAGTCCGCGCGGGTTGACGGCCGTGCCGACGTCGGCCGCCATGACGACCTTGGTCACCCGGGGCCGCTTCGGATCGGTGGCGTCGATCTCGACCAGACAGGCCGCGCAGGAGCCGTACTCCTCGTGCACGGCCACCCCCTGCGCCCGGCCGTCCGGCAGGGACCGGCCCCAGTTCCCGGCGGCGGCGACCTTGTCCAGTACGGCTTTGACGG
Source organism: Streptomyces sp. NBC_00457 (assembly GCF_036014015.1). Classification (NCBI taxonomy): domain Bacteria; kingdom Bacillati; phylum Actinomycetota; class Actinomycetes; order Kitasatosporales; family Streptomycetaceae; genus Streptomyces; species Streptomyces sp. NBC_00457. The sequence goes on from NZ_CP107905.1 coordinate 9,472,340, forward strand.
ACTTGCTCCTGAGTGTCGTACGACGGAAGGCGACCGGATCCTTGCCCAGGCTCCGGGCGATCTCGTCGACGACGATCTCCTCCGCGGTCCGAGTCGTCCCGGAGTCCACCGAGCGCCAGGCGCCCAGCGGCATCGCCAGCTCCACCGAGCCCGAATCCCCTGAAATGCGCCCGAAGTTGTAGAGGCCGCTGTCGCTGGGGAGCGGGGCCGCGGCGCCCTGCGCGGACAGTCCGTCGTACGACTCGCTCACCGAGGCCGTCGCATGGGTGAAGGCCACCACCCGGCCGCGCGCGTGGCTGGCGCGGATCCGGTGGTGGGAGGCCGGGCGCATCCTGCCGTGCCGGAGGTCGTCGGCGCGGCTCCACATCAGCTTCACCGGCCGGCGGGCGGCCTTCGAGATCAGGGCCGCCTCGATCGCGAAGTCGTAGTTCAGCCGCCGCCCGAACGAGCCGCCGCCCCGCACGACATGGACCTTGACCTTCGACGCCGGCAGGCCGACAGCGGAGGCGATGCTGTCCCGTGCGTCCATGGGGGTCTGGGAGGAGAACCAGAGCTCGGCGCGATCGGCCCGCACATCGGCCACCGTGGTCAGTACCTCCATCGGCGCATGGCCGACGAAGGCGAACTCGAACTCGCCCGTCACCTGCGTCGATCCCTGCGGCGGCGCCCCGAGCGCGGGGACGGCGGCCCGCAGCCGGGCGCGGATCGCGGCGTCGGACAGCCGGGCCAGCGGACCGGGAGCCCAGGTGATGCGCAGGGCGTCTCTGGCCTTGAAGGCGTGATGGAAGGAGTCCGCCACGACGGCGACGCCGGTGTCGACCTTGACGACTTTCAGGACCCCCGGCATCGCCCGCGCCGCCCGCGAGTCCACCGAGACGACCTTGCCGCCGAGCGTCGGCGGGCGGGCCACCACGGTCGGCTTCGCTCCGGCGACCGACAGATCCCCGGTGTACTTCGCCTTGCCCGTGACGATGTCCCGCGCGTCGATCCGGGTCGCCGGACGCCCGATCACCCGGTGTCGGGACGCCGGTTTCGGCTTGCTGGAGACCGCCGGCCGACGGATTCCGGCCGCGCTCGCGGTCAGGGAGCCGTACGTGGCCGTACGTCCGTCCGGTGCGATGACCATGGTGTTCCACGTACGCAGGGTGCGGGCCGGAAGGCCCCAGCGGCGGGCGGCCGCGGTCACCAGCCGGGCCCGTGCGGTGGCGGCCAGGTTGCGCGCGGGGCCGTACAGCGAACTGACCGAGTTCGAACCGCCCGTGTACTGATTGCCCCGGCTGCGGGCGTCGGCGAGCGGGATGCGCACATCGATCAGCCGGGCGTCCAGTTCCTCGGCGATCATCATGGCGACCGCGGTCGTGATGCCCTGGCCGACCTCTACCCGCGGCAGCCGTACGACCACCTTGTTCGCCTCGGTGACCTCCAGGACGAGCATCTCCTCGTCGGTGCCCCGCACGACGACGTCGGAAGCCCCGCGCGCGCCCTGGGCCTTTTGCTCCGCGCCTTCGGCCCGCGGCGCGTCGCAGCCGAGGGGAGCCGCGATGGTCAGTGTGGACGCGGCGAGCGAATAGACCATGAACCCCCGGCGCGACACCCCCTGCCGATCCGGCCCGTCCTCGGACACGTCGGCGCCCATGGCGGACGTCTCGATACCGTCCAACGGACACTCCTCTCCATGCGCTCGCCCTCTGCCCTGGTATGAGGGTCCGGATCGCTGGGAGGTTGCATGCCGGGGGAGTCGATATCGCGGCCCGTCCGTCAGCCGGAGGTGCGTGCGCAGCGGCCCGTAGGGCTTGTCGCAGGTGGGCGGCACTGGAGGGCGAAGTCGGCCGGGCTGGTGCTCAGGTAGCGGCCCATGCAGGTGCTCGGCGTCGTCCGCCCGCGCTCGGCGCAGAAGGACAATGCCGCCTGGCCGTCGGCGAACGGGCCCGGGGCGTAGAACACCCAGTAGCCCGGTCGCAGCGAGGCGAAGTCGTCACTGCGCACGTAGACGGCCTCGGGCACCGACTCGCGGATCACGGCGAGGCGTTGATCGCGGGCCCCGGTGCCCGAGGAGAGCGGTTCGGAGTGGAGCTGGGCGACCCAGCTGCCGCTGCCGGCCGGTGTGTCGGGCGACGCGGACCCGGGCGGCGCGGCTGAGGGTGTCCCTTCGGGCGTCGGAGAAGGGCTCGGAGTGGTGCGGGCTTCCGGAGCGGAGGGCGTGCTCGCGGTGGGGCCGCGCTCCGCGCCCGCCTTCTTCTCCTCGTCGCCGGAGCCGGAGCCGGGCAGGAAGAGGGCGACAGCCACCGCCGCACCGACGGCCACGACGGCGGCCACCGCGACGAGGACCGGTGTGCGACGGCGGCCCGACGGCACGGGGCGCGTGGTGTTCTGCTGTGCGGGTGTCACCACAGGAGCGGGCGACGGAGGCGGAGTCGAGGCAGGCGTCGGAGTCGGTGGGGCGATGAGCGTCGGCGGCGCCCAGTGCGGTGCGGTGCCGGACTCGACCTGCGCCAGCATCGCGTCCAGGTGCTCGGCGCGGGGCCGTGCCGCCGGGTCGCGTACCAGGAGGGACTGGAGCACGGGCGCGAGCGGCCCGGAGCGCACGGGCGGAGGCACCGGGTCCTCGAGCACCGCGGCCAGCGTGCCGAGCGTGCTCGTGCGGCGCAGTGGACTCACGCCCTCCACGCACACATACAGGACCAGCCCGAGGGACCACAGATCGGACGCCGGGTCGTTGTCGCGCCCGCGGAGGCATTCGGGAGCGATGTACTCGGGTGAGCCGACGAATTCGCCCGTGACCGTCAGCGCGGTCGCCCCCTGGAGGGCGGCGATGCCGAAGTCGGTGAGCACGGCGGTGCCGTCGGGGGAGAGCAGGATGTTCGCGGGTTTGACGTCCCGGTGCCGGATGCCGGCCGCGTGTGCGGTGCGCAGTCCGGAGAGCACCTGACGGCCGATACGCGCCGCCTCCACAGGGCCCAACGGACCCTCGGCCAGCCGCTGTTGGAGCGAGATTCCCGGAATCAACTCCATCACGATCCACGGGTGTGGGTCCGCCTCGATGATCTGATGGACCGTCACCACATGCGGGCTGTTGAGCCGCGCCAGTGCCCTTGCCTCGCGCATGACCCGCTCGCGCACGACGGGGGAGTCCTCGGCGTCCGGGCGTACGGCCTTGAGGGCGACCTCGCGATGCAGCACGGTGTCCCGGGCCCGCCATACCGTGCCCATCCCGCCGCTGCCGAGCCGCCCGAGCAGTTCGAAACGTCCGTCGACCATGTCCCCTGGTGCGTTCACCCGCCAAAGGTTAAGGCAGCGGTCGGCTCCGGATCGCGCCCGCCCCACTCGCATGCTCATGCCACGGATACGTCATTGGTATTGCCCCGTAACACTCCTGACGGACGCTCATCTCGCACCTCCGGTCTCATCAGTAGCTCACCCCCCACGGGCCGGGTTGATCGGATGTCGCGCCCGGGCACACGGGCGCGGGTGAGGAGGAGTGGATGGCTGCTGCGGAGAGATCCATGGCATCGCGGCGGGACTTGCTGCGTTCCGTCGGGATGGCGGGCGGCGCCGGAGTGCTCTACTCGGCGATGGGAGCACTGGGCCTCGCGCCGGTGCCGGACGTACGGGCCGCGGACTACCGGGCGCCGGGCAGGAGCGACTTCGCGCTCAGCGGGCGGAGCGCGAAGAAGGTCCTGATACTCGGCGGCGGCATCGCCGGCCTGGCCACCGCCTACGAACTCGGCAAGGCCGGCTACGACTGCCGGATCCTGGAGGCCAAGGACCGGCCGGGCGGCCGCAACTGGACAGTCCGCGGGGGTACTTCGCTGACCGATCTGGACGGGCGCAAGCAGACCGCGTCGTTCTCCAAGGGCCAGTACATGAACGCGGGGCCCGCCCGGCTGCCCCAGTCGCACGTCACGCTGGACTACTGCCGTGAACTCGGCGTCCCCGTCGAGGTGTTCACCAACCAGAACGCCAACGCGTACATCTACCACGAGAACAGCGCCGCCCTCGCCGGACAGCCGATGCGCTGGCGCACCGCGAAGGCCGACGTCTTCGGCTACGTCTCCGAACTCCTCGCCAAGGCCACCGACCAGGGCGCCCTGGACGCGCAGCTCACCGCCGCCGACAAGGAGCGGCTGATCGCCTTCCTGCAGAACTTCGGCGCCATCAAGGGGAAGGCGGACGGCTACGCCTACACCGGCAGCGACCGGCGCGGCTACTCCGTCGAGCCGGGGGCCGCGTTCGAGGAGGGCACCGTCCTGGGGGCGGTGCCCTCACTGTCCGACGTCATCGCGAGCGGTGTCGGGCAGCGCTTCTCCTTCGAGTTCGGCTATGACCAGGCCATGCTCATGTTCCAGCCCGTGGGCGGCATGGACGCCATCCCGCACGCCCTCGCCGAGGCGATCGGACGGGACCGGATCACGTACGGCGCCGAGGTGCAGGAGGTGAAGAACCTGGCGGACGGCGCGGACGTCACCTACAAGGACGCGCAGGGCCGTACCCGCACCCGCCACGCCGACTTCGTGGTGGCCGCCGTACCGCCCATGGTCATGGCCCGCATCAAGCACAACCTCGGCGCGGATGTCACGGCCGCGCTGAAGTACCCGGTCCCGACACCGGTCGGCAAGGTGGGCCTGGAGTACCGCAGCCGCTGGTGGGAGACCGACGAGCACATCTACGGCGGGATCACGCCCACCGACACGGACCTGGCCACCATCTGGTACCCGTCCCACGGCCACTTCGGCCGCCGCGGCACCCTCATCGGCTACTACAACTTCGGCGCGAACGCCCTTGCGTACAGCGCCCTGCCGCACAAGGAGCGCGTCGCGCGGGCGGTGAGCCGGGGTGTGAAGATCCACGGCGAGAAGTACCGCACCGAACTCGACCGTTCGTTCAGCGTGGCCTGGCACCGCACCCCGCACATCGAGGCCGGCTGGGTGGGCTGGCCCTCGCAGAACGGACCCGAGTACCGGCTGCTCAACCAGCCCGCAGGACACGTGTACTTCGCCGGCGACTGGCTCAGCCACGTCATCGCCTGGCAGCACGGCGCGTTCACCTCGGCCCGCAAGGTCGTGACCGACATCCACGAGAGGGTGATGGCCGTATGAAGCGGCGTACGAAGGCAGTCATCGGTACGGCTCTGACCGCGTCGCTCCTCACGGGCGGCACCGCGCTCGCCGAGGCCCGGGGCTGGTGGCCCGGCGCGAAGGAGGTGCGCGTCATGCTGCCCGAGGGCCAGTCCAACCCGGCCATCGCGAACGGCGTGGCGATGGGCGGGGAGGTGGCCGTGTACCAGAGCAGCGGTCTCGGGCCCTCCGCGCTCAACCCCTCGGCGCCGCCAGGCACCCCGGAGTACTACACCGACCCGTCCCTCACCGAGGGCGCCGAAGGGGTCACGGTCACCGAGGCGCAGGCGCTCGTCGTGCTGCGCAACATCAAGACCAACTTGGCGACCGCGGGGCTCACCCCGGCCGACGTCATCACGATGAAGGCCTATCTGATGAAGCCGCCCGGCACCGAGACCGCCGATTACGCGGGCTGGAACCGCGCTTACCGGCAGTATTTCGCCAACATCGACCTGACAACACATCAGGTGGTGCCGGTGCCCATGGGCACCTCCGCCCCGAAGCCGCCGCTCCTCGCCAACAAGGCCCGCCCGGCGCGCGCCACGATGGAGGTGGCCTCCCTCGCCGTCAAGGGCTGGCTGGTGGAGGTCGAGGTCACCGCGGCGTACAAGAAGCGCTGAGGAGTGAAGATCGGCTGAGATACGTCGGGGCGGGGTCCGTCAGCGGGCACCGCCCCGTACGTTGCCCTCAGTGGTCTCTCCTGTCCGGCACACCAACTCCGTGCACTGGGAGCTCTCTTGGACACCGAAGACACCTCGGACGCCCCCCGTTCCGGCCCGCTGTCCCGCCGTAGATTCCTTCAAGCCACCGCCACGGCCACCGCGCTCGCCACCGTCACCGCGCCCGCCGCGACCGCGACATCCGGCGGTACGACGGCCCTCTCCTTCACCGCGGCGACAGGCGGTTCCGCGACCCTCGCCCCCTCCGGGGACCGGCTGATCGCCGAGGTCCAGAACGTTCTCTGGTCCGTCCCCCGCGCCGGAGGCCCCGCCGTCGCCCTCACCCCGCCCGGCCTCGAACCCACGCGCCCGCAGTACTCGCCCGACGGCAGCCGTCTCGTCGTGTGCGCCTACCGAGGCGGCGGCTTCCACCTCTGGACGCTGCGCCCCGACGGCACCGGGCTGCGGCAGCTCACCGACGGGCCGTGGGACGACCGGGGCCCGGCCTGGTCGCCGGACGGCACCCGGATCGCGTTCGCCTCCGAGCGCGGCGGCGACACCGTGAGCGGTGCCCCGTACCGCATCTGGGTCGTGGACGTGCGCACGGGCGCGCTGACCCGGCTCACCGGCCGCCCCGGCCAGGAGGGCCCCGGACAGGGCGCCCGCTGGGAGGACTTCGACCCGACCTGGTCGCCGGACGGCGAGCGGGTGCTGTTCGTCCGCGCGGCCGTCACCGAGACGGGCACCCTCCGCGCGGACACCGTCGTGTCGGTGGCCGCCGACGGCTCGGGCCCGGTCACCACCGAGCACACCGACGACTCCGGCGCCCAGCTGATGACCCCCGCCGTCTCGCCCACCGGGCGCTTGGTCCACCTGCGCACCACGGCAGCACCCGCGGCCTCCTGCACCCTGGTCGTCGACGGCGAACCGGTCGCCCTCGCGGGCGACGTCCTTCCGGCGCCGCCCCGCTGGACGGACGGCGAGCGCCTGCTGCTGAACATCGACGGCCACTTCCGCCTGGTCGACCCTGAAACCCCGGGCGACGGCGAGGAGATCCCGTTCACGGCCACGCTGCCCGTGGACCGGCCCCGCTACCGCGGAAAGTCGTACGACTTCGAGGGCGCCGGCACCCGTCCTGTCCGCGCCCTGCACCTGCCCGCCCTGTCCCCGGACGGCCGCTCCGTCGCCTTCGCCGCGCTGAACGCGCTGTGGACCGTCGAAACCAAGGGCGGCCGCGCACCGCGCAAGGTCCTCCAAGTCCCCGCCACCCGCTATGTGCTGGCGCCGACCTGGACGCCCGACGGCAGGGCGCTGGTGTACTCCGACGACCGGGACGGCCTGCTCGCCGTACGGCGCCACGACCTCGGCTCCGGCGAGGAGACCGTGCTCGCCGAGGGCGGCCGGGTCTTCCCGGCGCTCTCGCCGGACGGGACGCGGCTCGCCTGCCTGGACATGTCCGGCAACCTGGTGGTGCGCGACCTGCCCGACGGCGCCGAACGGGTCCTCGCCGCGCCCCTCGGAGCTGGGGGACTGCCCGGCCGCCCCAGCTGGTCGCCCGACGGCCGATACGTGGCGCTGTGCGACCGCAACCGGCTGAACCAGCGCTTCCGTGAGGGCTACAACCTCATCCGGGTCGTCGACACGACCACCGGGACCGCCGTCCTGCACGCCCTCGCGCCGCACACCTCGCTCGCGGACCGCTACGACTCCGGGCCCGTTTGGTCCCCGGACGGCCGCTGGATGGCCGTGGTCGCCGAGTCGGCGCTGTGGCTGCTGCCGGTCCGGCCCGACGGCACCCCGGACGGCGAGCCGCGCCAACTCACCACCGAGCCCGCCGACCACCCTTCCTGGTCCGCCGACGCGCGCACCCTCCTGTACCTGTCCGCGGGCACCCTGCGCCTGATCGACATCGGCACCGGCAAGTCCCGTACCGTGCGCGTCCCGCTGGACTACCGCAGACCGCGCCCTGCCGACACGGTCGTGCACGCGGGCCGCCTCTGGGACGGGACCGGGTCCGACGTGCGCGAGGACATCGACGTCGTGATCCGCGACGGCCGTATCGCGGAGGTCTCACCCCACCGCGGCGGCCGCCCCGCCGTACGCCGCATCGACGCGAGCGACCGCACGGTGATCCCAGGTCTGTGGGACGCGCACACCCACCCCTGGCAGTCGACGTACGGGGGCCGCCAGACCGCCCTCCAAGTCGCCTACGGCGTCACGACGGCCGTCTCGCTGGGCGGTTTCGCCTACGAGCAGGCCCGCGTCCGGGAGGCGGTCGCCGCCGGTGCCCTCGCCGGACCCCGGCTGCTGGCCACCGGTGAACTCCTGGACGGGCCGCGCGTCGCCTACAGCATGGGCCGGGCCCACCGCACTCCCGAGGGCCTGCGCCGTTCACTGGCACGCGGGGCCGCGCTGGACTGGGACTTCGTGAAGACGTACGTACGAGCCCCGGGGTGGGTGATGAAGGAGGCCGCCGACTTCGGGCACGACCGGCTCGGGGTGCGCAGCGGCAGCCATCTGTGCACCCCCGGTGTGCAGTTGGGCCAGGACCTGACGACCCATCTGCAGGCCACGCAGCGGCTGGAGTTCGGGCATGCGACATCCGCCTCGGGGCGTGCGTACCAGGACGTCGTGGAGATCTACACCCGCGCAGGCTTCCACCTCGTGGCCACGCCGTTCACGGCCGCGCCCCTGCTCGGCGCCGACCCCGCGCTCGCGGACGACCCGCGCGTCACCGCGATGATGCCGCCGTGGGACACCGCGCTGGTACGGCAGCAGGCGGGGCTCCCGCCCACCGACGCCCAACTGGCAACGCTGTCCAGGGAGATGGACGTCTACCGGCGCATCCTGGCGGGTGGTGGACTGATCGCGCTGGGTACGGACCAGCCGCTCGTCCCGGTGGGGCTGCATCTGCACCTGGCCCTGCGCGCACTGCACCGCTCCGGCCTGTCACCGGCCGACGCGCTGCGTACCGCAACCCTGCTGCCCGCACGGGTCTTCGGCGCCGACGACGATCTGGGCACGGTGGAGGAGGGCAAGCTCGCCGACCTCACGCTCGTCGACGGCGACCCGTTCACCGACTTCGCCACCCTGATCCGCACGGTCGCGGTCCTGCGCGGCGGCATCCTCTTCGAACAGGCGGACCTGGTCGACGCCTTCGGCTCCGCGCAGCCCTACCGGGCGTCCACTGCCCAGGACTGGCTGGAGGTCAGCCGTCAGATGCGGCGCGAAGGGTGCTGCGACCCTGAGAGCGGGGCCTGATCACCCGCTGACGGAGCGGGTCAGCAGTTCGGTGACGTGCCGGCGGACCGTCTCCCACGCGGTGGGGTCGAGTGTGCCGAGGTCGGTGCGGTGCAGGGCGTCGAGCACGTCCGCGCTGTCTTCGGCACACGGGACGCTGCCGCTGAGGACCTCGTAGCCGTCGCGGACGGCGACGCGCAGTCGGGTGCCGTCGTCGTCGGCGTGCAGGGCGGAGGCGACGACGAAGGGCGGCGGTCCGCCCGCTTCGGCCTCCAGTTTGCGGTAGCCGCTGATGACCGGTGCACTCCAGCGCAGGCCGACCAGCAGTTGGTGTTTGGCCAGCACGTCCGAGAGGTCGGTCTCGAAGAGCCCCTCCGGTTCCAGCACCACCGCGCGGGCGTCCAGCACGACGGCCGCGGGCAGCAGACAGCGCAGCGTGCTGCCGACCAGGTTGCCGCCGACCGTGGCCGCCCGGCGCACCGCTCCCGTTCCGACACCGGCCGCCGCCCGGTGCAGCACCTCCGGCACCCGGTCGTCGATCTGATGCAGCACGACGGCCGCACCCAGCTCCTCGGCCCCGATCGTGTTGGCCTCCGGCAGGTCGCGCAGCGACACGGCCAGTTCGGGGAAGCCGTCCCGCTGCCAGGCGGCCCACACCAGAGTCGCCCCGCCGATCGGCACCGCCCCGTCGGCCAGGCACTCCTGCACTTCGGGTATGGACGTGGGCAGACGCAACTGCACGGCAACCGACCTGCTTTCCCGGAAAGTTGGCGGCGGTGGAGGCGCCAGGACACCTCAGCCACATGATCACTTCTATGGCGCATTCTTACCCACATACGCGGGGCGCATACAGGGCTCAAGGCGTCAGCGCGTGCGCCCCCCAGGGTTGAGCAACTGGCCACGCAGGGCGTCGAGCTGGTGGGCGTGCTCGACGGCTGACGTCTCGTCGAGCGTGGTGAGGGCGAGCAGGAGGACGTCCGCGACGACGAGGCCGGTCAGCGCTTCATTGGTGCTTCCGGTCGGGGTGTAGGGGGCGAGGAGGACCGAGTCGACGCGGTCCCCGAAAGCCTCGCTCAGTTCGTCGGTGACGAAGACGACCCGGGCGCCGACGGCGCGGGCCCGTTCGACGAGCACGGTGAGTTCCGACAGCGGCCGTCCCGGCTGGAAGATCACGACGGCGTCGCCCTGGCCGAGAGCGAGCAGCGCGTCGGCGAGGGCGAAGCCGGTGTCTCCGACGAAGCGGGCCCGGCGGCCGATGCGGCCGAGGGAGCGGGACAGGTGGCGTGCCGCCAGTTCGCAGGCGGCCACTCCGTAGCAGAGCACCTCGCGGGCCTCGGCCAGGACCGTGACCGCTCGCTCCAGGGCCTTGGTGTCGGCGAGTCGGCGGCACTGGTCGACGCGTTCCTGCGTCTCGTCGAAGACGTCGTTCCAGATCTTGTCGAGGTCCTTGCCGACATGGGCGATGCGCTGGGCGAGCCGGACGTCGGGGGCCTGGGCGGCGGTGAAGTCGGCGGCCAACTCCCGCTTGAGCGCGGGCAGTCCGGCGTATCCCAGGCGTTGGAGGGCGCGTACGACGGTGGCGTTGCTGGTGCCGCTCGCGGTGCCCAGCTCCTGGGTGCTGGCGAACATCACCTGTTCCACCGGGGCGCTCACCAGATACTGCGCGACCGTCCGCTCGGAGGCGGACAGCTCGTCCCACAGCTCCCGGACGGTGGCCCGCAGCCGGGTCAGGCCTCCCGGGGCCGCACTGCCTGCCTGTGAAATTTCCATTACGACTCTTGACTCCCGTGGCATCGTCGTTACGCTCTGAACAACTCGTTCCAGGAACATGAACACCTGGAACGAATGTTACGGCACGTCGGTCCTTCTAGGAGCCTCTCAATGAAACGCAGCCTTCCGGTCGTTGACATCTCCGGGACCCCGTCCCAGAGGGGTCGGCAGTACGGAGAGGCCGTGGCCCCCCAGCTGGGCGCCGCCCTCGGTTACTACGCGGAGGCCTTCGGGGTGTCCTCGGGCCTGACCTGGCCGCAGGTCACCGCGCGTGCCGCCCGCTGGCTGGAGCCCGTCCGTGACTACGCGCCCCACCTGCTGGAGGAGATGCAGGGCATCGCCGACGGCGCCGGCGTCGACCTGCTCGACGTGCTCGCGCTGAACGCACGCGGCGAGGTCATCTACGACGACTCCTTCGCGCGGATGCGGGAAGGGCGTACGACCGTACCCGCGGAGGAGCCCGCCGAGGGCTGCACCTCGTTCGCCGCGTACGGCCCGGCGAGCGGCGACGGCCATGTGTGGGCGGGCCAGAACTGGGACTGGCGGGCCGGAGTCGGCGACACCGTCGTCATGCTCCGGATCGTCCAGCCGCCGAAGCCCACCGTGATCATGCAGGTGGAGGCCGGGCAGATCGGCCGCCAGGGCGCCAACTCCGCGGGCATCGCCCTCAACGCCAACGGCCTCGGCGGACGCTTCGACGACGCCGTGGGCCTGCCGCAGACCGTGATCCGGCGCAGCGTCCTGGACCAGTCGAGCATCACGGACGCACTGGAGGTGCTCTGCCGGACCCGTGCGCACATCGCCAGCAACGCCCTGCTGACCTGCCGTGAAGGCTTCGCCGTCGACATCGAGACCACCCCGGCAGGGCACGGCTGGATGTACCCGGCCGACGGACTGCTCGTGCACGGCAACCACTACCAGGCCGGCGTCCCCGCCGCCCTCGCCGCGGACTACCGGCCGATCTCCCCCGACTCGCTCGTCCGCGTCCCCCGCGCCGAGGACGGTCTGCGTCTGCTGCGCGAGGCCACCGGCCCGGACGAGTCCCGCAAGCTGATCAAGCAGGCGATGTCGGACCACCTCGGCTTCCCCGAGTCCCTCTGCACCCACGCCGATCCCCGCACGCCCGAGATCAAGCACTGGACCACGCTCGTGTCCTCCTGTGTGGACCTCACCGCGGGCGACTACCACGTCACGGCCGGCACCCCCTGCGACCGCGAGTACCAGCACCTGCCCTGGAACCTCTACGACGGCCCCCACGCCCCGAACTGATCCGGTCTCCCGGCACCCCGCACATGCCGAAGCTCCCCGCCCTCCTCCCAGCCCCACTCCGCCCAGGAGCCCCGCCATGAAACTCTCGACCTGTCTCGCCGCCGTCGGCCTCGCCGGCGCGATGACCCTGACCGCCGCGTGCAGCGGCGCCGACACCGGTTCCGCCGAGGGCACCGCGAACGTCGACGTCTCGAAGCTGAAGCTCACCCCGACCACCGCCGCGGCCAAAGGCGCCGTCGACTCGGTGAACTGGCTGCTCGAGGACGAACCCGAGTCCCTCGACCTCGACACCCAGGGCGGCAGCGCCGGCCGCACCGTCCTGAGCAACGTCTGCGAACGCCTCTACCAGCTCCAGCCGGACATGTCCGTGAGCCCCTCCCTCGTGGCGAGGGAGACCAGGCCGGACGCCAGGACCCTCGTCCTGACCCTGCGCGACGACGTCACCTTCCACGACGGCTCCGCGATGACCGCCGACGACGTCCTCTCCAGCCTGCGGCGTCACGCCGAGCCGGAGATGGAGCAGTCCGACGAGTTCGCGAACGTGAGCCGGATGACCAAGACCGGCGACCGCGAGATCACCGTCGCGTTCAAGCAGCCCGACGCCCTGTTCACCAAGGCGCTCGCGGGCGACGCCGGGCTCGTCTACAACCGCGAGCAGGTCGAGAAGGCGGGCGACGACTTCGGCACGCCCGGCCAGGGCGACGCCTGCTCGGGACCGTACGAGCTGACCGGCTGGAAGTCCGGCGACTCGATCACCCTCACCCGCTCCGACGACTACTGGGGCGAGCAGCCGCTGACCAAGCGGGTCGTCTTCCGCTGGGCCGCGGACAGCGCGATGGTCAACGCGCTGAGCACCGGCGCCGCCGACGGCGCCTACCTCGACACCGTCTCCTCGGCCGCCGCCCTGCGCGGGAAGTCCGGCCTCGACCAGCACTACGGACCGAGCACCGCCGCCCTCGCCCTCATCCCCACCGAACGCGGCGGACTCGCCGACCCCGACGTCCGCAAGGCCCTGTCCCTGGCCCTCGACCGCGAGGGCATCGCCAAGTCCGGCTACGGCGGACTCGTTCAGCCGTGGGCCACCGCCGTCGGCTCCGGGGCCTGGGGCTACGAGAAGGCCGCGTTCGAAGCCGCCCAGAAGCAGCTCACCGGCGCCCCCACCAAGCCCGACGCGGAGGATCTGGCCGCGGCGAAGGACCTCGTCAAGAACGCCAAGTCCGCGCCCGACACCCCCATCGTGATCGGCACCGACAGCACCCAGGGCCGCCTCGTCATCGCCAACGCCGTACGCGCCGCCCTGACCCAGATCGGCCTCAAGGCACAGATCAAGACGGTTCCCTCCGCCACGTACGGAGAGTTCTACGGCGACCAGGAGGCCCGTGCGGACATCGACGTCCTGGTGGCCGACTGGTACATCTCCAAGAGCGATCCGGCCGGCTTCTACGACAACGGCGTCTCCGACAGCTCCAACAACTGGGTCGGATTCAGCAGCGCCGCCTTCGACAGCAAGATCGAAGAAGCGTTGCGCACGATCGACGACCGCAAGCGCGCAGCCCTCGTCATCGACGCCCAGCGGCTCTTCAGTGAGTCCGCCGTGTGGGTCCCCGTCGCCCAGATGCCGACCGTCCTCGTCCTGAGCGACGAGCTGACGGGCCCGCCGGCCTCCATGGCGTACCTCTACTCACCGTGGGCCGCGCGGCTCGGCGCGAAGAAGGGCTGAACAACCATGATCGGCGCCCTTGGACGGCGGATCGCGGGACTGGTGGCCACCTTGCTGGCGGCATCCTTCGTGATCTTCGCCGCCGTGTACGCGGCCCCCGGCGACCCCGCCGTCTTCCTGGCCGGCGGACGCGACAAGCTCACCCCGGAGCGGCTCGCCACGGTCCGGGAGCAGTACCACCTCGACGAGCCCCTGGTCGTCCAGTACGGCCGCTGGCTCTGGGACTGCGTACACCTCGACCTCGGCCGCTCCTTCCAGTACAGCGACCAGGTCACCGACCTGCTCGGGGCGCGCTTTCCCACCACGCTCGCCCTCGTCGGCTACGCCACCGTCCTGTTCGTCGTCCTGGGCGTCGGCGCCGGCATCCTCGCCGCCGTCCGGCGCGGCACCTGGGTCGACTCGGCCGTGGTCGGCGGCACCACCCTCACCGCGTCCGTGCCGTCCTTCGTCGGCGGCATCGCCCTGGTCGCCCTGTTCGGCGTCGAACTCGGCTGGTTCCCGGTGACGGGCGGCGGCGAGGGCTTCGCCGGAACCCTCCACCACCTGACCCTGCCCGCCGTGGCCATGGCCCTCGGCGCGCTCGCCGTCATCAGCCGGGTCACCCGCCAGGCCATGGTGGACGCGGGCACCGCCGAGCATGTGGCGGTGGCCCGGGCCGCCGGACTGCCCGAACGGGAGATCATCCGCCGGCATGTCCTGCGCAACGCGCTGGGCCCGATCGTCACCATGTGCGGTCTGGTCACCGCGGGCATGCTCGCCGGCACCGTCGCCATCGAGACCGTCTTCGGGATCAGCGGCATCGGCTCCCTGCTGGTCGGCGCCATCAACAGCCATGACTTCCCGGTCGCCCAGGCGGTCCTGCTGCTCATGGTCACCTCGTACATCGTCGTCACCACCGTCGTGGACCTCGCGCACCCCCTGCTCGACCCGCGCCTCAAGAGCATGAGGAGCCCCGCATGACCGCCGTCCCCGCCGGCGTCCTTCTCCCTCTGCGAATGCGCCCCCGCCGCCCCCTGGGCGTGCTCGTCTCCGGCGCCTTCCTCGGGCTGGTGGTGCTCGCCGCCGTACTCGCCCCACTGCTCGCGCCGTACGCACCGGACGCCGTAGACCTGTCGTCGTCCCTGGCCGGCACCACCGGCGCCCACCCCCTCGGCACCGACGCCTCCGGCCAGGACCTGCTCTCCCGCGTCCTCTACGGAGCCCGCACGAGCCTGATCGCTCCGCTGCTGCTGCTCCTGCTGGCCGCCGTCCTCGGCGTCACCCTCGGCACGGTCGCGGCGTGGCGGGGCGGCTGGGTGGACACGCTGGTCTCCCGGATCACCGACGTCATGTACGCGTTCCCGGGCCTGCTGTTCGTCGTGCTGATCATCGCCGTGTTCGGCACCGGGATGACCACGTCCGTGATCGCGCTCGGGCTGGCCTTCGCCCCGACGATCGCGAAGTACACCCGCAGCGTCGCCCTGGCCGAACGGTCCAAGTCCTACATCGACGCCTACCGCGTCCAGGGCATGAGCGGCGCCCGGATCTGCGTGGCCCACCTCGTGCCCAACCTCGCCCGCTCGATCGCCGGCTATCTGGTGGTCCTGTTCGGCGAGTCCCTGATGAGCCTCGCCACCCTCAGCTACCTCGGCTTCGGCGCCCAGCCGCCCAGCTCCGACTGGGGGCTCATGGTGCAGGAGGGACAGGCCGCGATCGTCCAGGGTGCCCTGCTCCCCGCACTCGTGCCGGGTACCGCCATCGCCGCCGTCGTGGTGGCCTTCAACGTGGTCGGCGTCTGGGCCGCCGACCGGCTCGGCGCCAGGAGGTAGCCCGCCATGCTGCTCGACATCGAGAACCTGACCGTGCTGCTGCCCGGCGCCGCCCGGCCCCTGCTCGCGGACGTGTCCCTGCGGGTCCGCAGCGGAGAGGTCGTCGGCCTCGTCGGCGAATCCGGCTCCGGCAAGTCCACCACCGCCAAGGCCGTGCTGAACATCCTCCCCGACGACGCGCGGGCCGAGGGCCGCGTCCTGGTCGACGGCACCGACGCCCTGTCCCTGACCGGCGCACGGCTGCGCGAGCATCGCTCCCGCACGGTCGCCATGGTCCACCAGGACCCGCGCTCCGCGCTGAACCCGGTACGCCGGATCGGGGACTTCCTGACCGAACGGCTGGCCCGCACCGGCACCACGGACAAGCGCGCCGCCCGCGGCCGCGCCGTCGAACTCCTCGACGCCGTAGGCCTGCCGGACCCCGAACGACACGTCCGGCAGCATCCCCACGAACTGTCCGGCGGCATGCTGCAGCGCGTCGTCATCGCCGGCGCCCTCGCCACCGAGCCCGCGCTGCTGCTCGCCGACGAGGCCACCAGCGCGCTGGACGTCACCACGCAGGCCGACATCCTCGCCCTGCTGCGCACCCTGCGCGAGCAGCGCGACCTGGGGCTGCTGTTCATCACCCACGACCTGCACCTGGCCGCCGCCTACTGCGACAGGGTGTACGTCATGTACGCGGGCCGCGTCGCCGAGGAGCAGGACGCGCACCGCCTCTTCTCCGACGCCCGCCACCCCTACACCCGCGGGCTGCTGGCGTGCTCACCCGAACTGGGCGAGACGACCCGGCCCCTGGCCCCGATCCCCGGCCGCCCGCCCTCGCTCGCGGACACGTTCCCCGGCTGCCCCTTCGCCCCCCGGTGCGCACACGCCGAACCGGCCTGCGACACCTGGCAGCCGGAGCCGCTCCCGGTCCCGGGCGGCGGCGTGGCAGCGTGCCGCCGTCTGCCCGACCTGCCGGACGTCGACGTCCCTGCCCCGTCCGACCAGCTCGATCCGGCCGCGCAGGCCACCGGGAGTACACGGTGAAGGAAATCGCCACGCCCCTGCTCGTCGTCGACGCCGTGCGCAAGACCTACCGGCTGCCGGACGGCGACCGGCTCACCGCCGCCGACCAGGTCTCCTTCACCGTTCCCCGCGGCGGCTCCGTCGGCATCGTGGGGGAGTCCGGGTCGGGCAAGAGCACCGTCGCCCGGATGCTCGTCGGCCTGACCCGGCCCGACTCCGGCACGATCACGGTGAACGGAAAGGACCGCACACCCGGCCGCGGACGACGCACCCGCCGCGACCGGCTGGCCCGGGCACGTGAGATCCAGATGGTCTTCCAGGACCCCTACGTCTCACTCGACCCGCGGCTCACGGCCCGCCAGTGCCTGCGCATCGCGCTCGGGCTGCACGGCCACCCCTCGACGGACACCCATGTCGCCGCCCTGCTCGACCAGGTCGGCCTGGGCACCCGCGAGGCGGACGCCAAGCCGCACGAACTCTCCGGCGGCCAGCGGCAGCGCCTCGCCATCGCCCGGGCACTCGCCGTCGAACCACGGATCCTGGTCCTCGACGAAGCGGTCGCCGCGCTCGACGTGTCGATCCAGGCCCAGATCCTCCAGCTCCTCGGCGACATCCGACGCGCCACGGGCGTGGCGCTCGTCTTCGTCAGCCATGACCTGGCCGTCGTGCACCACATCACCGACGAGACGGTGGTGATGCGCCGGGGTGTCGTGGTCGAGCAGGGCCCGACCCCGAGCGTGCTCAGCGCCCCCGAGCACGCGTACACCCGGCGGCTCCTCGCCTCGGTGCCCCGCCAGGGCTGGGACCCGGCCGAAGCCCGGCTGTAGGGGCCCGGCGGCCGGTGGGGGAGGGCGCGTCCGGGATACCGCCGTCCGGGGTGCCGGGGTAACCCGTGTGATCGCCCCGAATGGTGGGACCGTCCGGTTCGGCTGACGGTGGATCACGTCAAGGCCGGGTCACCCAGCTGGCGAAACGCCAGCTGCCCGGGTGTGACGGAAGGATTCACAGATGCGCTCTGCACGCATGCTGGCCGCGACAGCCGCGGCCACGGCCGCGCTCGCGATCGCCGCACCCGCCTACGCCGACTCGACAGGTGAGTGGGACCGCGACGACTCCTCCTACGGCAAGGAGAAGGACCACGACGAAGACTCTTCCTACGGCAAGAAGCACGACAAGGACAGCAGGCACGACATGCCGCGCGGCGGGATGCACACGGGTGGCGGAGCGCTGGCCCTGGTGAACCAGGACGACTGGGGCTCGGCCAGGGACCCCAAGCACGACCCGAACACCTACCGGGACGACCACGGCCGAAGCGACGAGGACTCCTGGGGCCACCGGCACGACGGTGAGCACGGCAAGGACTCGGGGCGCGGTGAACACGACCATGAGCACGGCGGCGACGCGGGACGCGGCGAGCACGACCCGGGGCGGGGCGAGCACGACCACGACTCGGGGCGCGGCGAGCACAACCACGACGAGGGGCGCGGCGAGCACCACGACCAGTCCGGGAAGCCCGACCACCACAAGCCGCGCGGCGGCGTGCACACCGGCGGCGGCGCGCTCGCCTCACCGGGCGTGACGGCCGCCGGGCTGGCCATGCTGGGCGTGGCCGGGACCGGCATGTACGCGCTGCGGCGCAAGCAGGCCCCCGAGGGCGCGGCCTGACTGCCCGATGCCGACGACATGACCGCCGAGGCCGCCGCACGTCCCCCTGGCGTCGTGGCGGCCCGGCTCGCCCTTCCGGCGAGATCGCGAGATGAGTCCGCTGCCGTGCCCGAGTGAGGTGGTGTCCGATGGCAGCCAGCCCTCCTTCCCCTACCGACGCCGAAACGGCGCCCACGTCGCTGGGATCCCGCAGACTCGCGACGATCTTCTGGAGTGGGGTCGCCCTGGTCGTCGTGGCAGTGAGCGTGTTCGGCGGTGAGGACGAGCCGTCCGGAACCGGACACGCGCACCATGCCGCACCGGCCGCCACGTCGTCGGCGTCCCCGGCCTCGTCCTCTTCCGCGACGCCCCGAGCCGGAAAGCACATGCCGCGGTCCACACCGATCCGTCTGCGTATCCCGAAGATCTCGGTCGACGCGCCCTTCACCCCTCTCGCCATCGGCCGCTCGGGACAGCTTGAGGCCCCACCGGCGGACGAGGTCAATCTCGTGGGCTGGTACGCCAAGGGCGTGTCCCCGGGGGAGGCGGGTACGTCGATCATCGCCGGGCACGTGGACACGGCGACGTCTCCGGCCGTGTTCGCGGAACTCGGCGAGCTGGAGAAGGGCGACCGGTTCCGGGTGAAGCGAGCCGACCGGCGCATCGCGACGTTCGTGGTCGACAGCGTGGAGACCTTCGAGAAGGACAGCTTCCCCGACGAGCGGGTGTACGCCGACACCCCGCAGGCCCAGGTCCGGCTCATCACCTGCGCCGGGGACTACGACCGCAGCGCCAAGGACTACACGGAGAACCTCGTCGTCTTCGCCCACCTCGTCTGAGGTCGGCCCGTGTGCCCGTGTGTGCTCCATGTGGGCCTGCAGGACGGGCCGTTGTCAGTGCCGCGCGCTAGCGTCCTTGGCATCGGCTTTCAGCCACATTTCCGGGAGGATCCATGGCCTCGCGCCTCAACCCATACCTCAGCTTCGACGGCGACGCCAGGCAGGCGTTGGAGTTCTACCAAGAGGTCTTCGGCGGCACGCTGAAGGTCAACACCTACGGCGAGTTCGGGCAGTCGGACGCGCCCAACGCCGACAAGATCATGCACGGCATGCTGGAGACCCCGAGCGGCTACACCCTGATGGGCGCCGACGCCCCGCCCGGAATGCCGAACAACCCGGGCAACAACTTCTCCGTGAGTCTGAGCGGCGACGACGACGCCGAGCTGCGCGGGTACTGGGAGAAGTTGTCCGACGGCGGCACCGTGTCCGTGCCGTTCGAGAAGCAGATGTGGGGCGACATCTTCGGGATGTGCACGGACCGCTTCGGCATCCCGTGGATGGTCGACATCGTCCAGCAGAGCAGCTGACTGCAGCCGCCCGCCGACGGCCCCTCTGTTCGGGGCCGTCGGCGGGCGTACCTGTGGCGCGACTCCCGTGCCGACTCGAGCCTCGGCTCACTGGAGCGCGGCGCCTTGGGCAGCCCGGCGGTCTTCCTGCGCCGAGGTGAGGGCACGGACCATCAGTGCGCCCGCCACGGCCGCACCCACCATGGCCGCGTCGGCCGCCAGCAGCACCCCGACATCGGAGTAGGCACGCGCGATGACCTCGTCCTTGGAGTCGGTGTACATCAGCCCCACTCCGCTGACCAACCCGACCAGCCACAGTGCCCACCACCAGTTCACGACGCGCGGCAGCGGCCGATCGGGGACGCCGGTGCGGTGAATGTCGGCGACGAGGCCGCGGGGGATCCACAGGTTCGCGATGGGGATGATCCAGCCGAGGTAGATCCACGGCCAGGCGTATCGGGGCCGCTGTCCCGAAAGGACGTAGGCGTTGTCCCGGACGCGCCACAGCCAGGTGATGAAGGCGATGGCGCAGACCACCGTGGCCGCGTCTCCCAGGGAACTGACGATGTGGTAGGCGTCCTCGAGGCCGGTCAGCGGGCGGTGTACGCCGTCGCCCTGGTCCGGTGGTCCGGAAGCCGGCTGTCCCGCTGCCGCGAGCCGGATCTGCCAGACGGCTCGGGCCGCCCAGGCCGCACCGACGAGGACGAGGGCGGCGACGGCGCACAGGGCGGTTCCGCGGACCGGGCGTAGGGCCGACGGGGCTATTTGATCTTTCACCCGGACATCCTGCCGTGCGGGCAACCGCCCGCGCCAGATACCCAGGGTGACAGTGCCGTGCGCAACCGGACACGGCACCGTCACGAAGACGGGTGGTCAGACCGCCATGGCCGGATAGGTCGGGTACTCCACCCCGGAGACGTGCTGGACGACACGGATGACCTGGCAGGAGTAGCCGAACTCGTTGTCGTACCAGAGGTAGAGGATGGCGTTGTCGCCGTCGACCTTCGTGGCGCCGGCGTCGACGATCGAGGCGTGGCGGGAGCCGATGAAGTCGCTGGAGACGGCGTCGGGGGCGCTGGTGAAGTCGATCTGGCGTCGCAGGGGCGAGGTGAGCGAGACGTCGCGGAGGTGGTCCAGAACCTCTTCGCGGGTGGTCTCGCGGCCGAGCCGCAGGCTGAGGATGGCGATCGAGACGTCCGGGACCGGGACCCGGATCGAGCTGCCGGTGATCGGGGCCTTGAGGTCGGGCAGAGCCTTGGCGACGGCGGAGGCGGCGCCCGTCTCGGTGATCACCATGTTGAGCGGCGCGGAGCGGCCACGCCGGTCGGCCTTGTGGTAATTGTCCAGCAGGTTCTGGTCGTTGGTGAACGAGTGGACGGTCTCCACGTGGCCGCGCAGCACGCCGTACTCGTCGGCCATCGCCTTCAGCGGCGGGACGATCGCGTTGGTGGTGCAGGAGGCACAGGACAGGATCTGCTCGTCCGGTTTGATCGTGTCGTGGTTGACGCCGTGCACGATGTTGGGGACGTCGCCCTTGCCCGGCGCGGTCAGCACGACCTTGTCGATGCCGGGGCGCAGATGCTGGGACAGGCCCTCGCGGTCGCGCCACTTGCCGGTGTTGTCGATGAGGATGGCGTCCTTGATGCCGTACGCCGTGTAGTCGACCTCGGACGGGTCGCTCGCGTAGATCATCTTGATCTCGTTGCCGTTGGCGATGATCGTGCTGTTCGCCTCGTCGACGGTGATGGTGCCCTGGAACTGGCCGTGGATGGAGTCGCGGCGCAGCAGCGAGGCGCGCTTGACGAGATCCTCGACGGCCCGCTCGCCGCCCTGGCGCACGACCACGGCGCGCAGCCGCAGACCGTTGCCGGAGCCGGCCTTCTCGATCAGCAGCCGGGCGACGAGGCGGCCGATGCGGCCGAAGCCGTAGAGGACGACGTCACGCGGCTCACGGCGCTCGATCTTGTTGGCTCCCGTGGCGCCGGCTACGGCCTCGGCGGTGAACTCGGCCACCGACAGACCCCGGTCGTCGGCCCGGTACGTCTCCGCCAGCATGCCGAGGTCGATCTGCGAGGGGCCGAGATCGAGCGCGGTGATGGCCCGCAGGAACGGCAGGGTGTCCGTGACCGACAGTTCCTCGCCGGCGATCTGCCGGGCGAAGCGGTGTGTCTTGAGGATGCTCACCACCGACTTGTTCACCAGAGAGCGGCTGTGCAGCAGGACGGTCACGTCCCGCTCGCGGTGCAGCTTCCCGATGATCGGGATCATCGACTCCGCGATCTCCTCGCGGTTCTTCCAGTTGGTGAACGAGTCCTCGGTGACAGTCACAGGATCCATCTCTTTCGAGCTAGGTAGCGCTCAGATGGTAACGGCACGCTCGTTCGATCGACGGAGGTGGGTCGACGGGTGTCCGGTATGTGCAGTTCCTTCGGTGTCGGAGTTCGCGGCCGGGATCGGCACCGTGACGGTCAGCGGGCCCCGTACGCCTTGGGCAGCCGCATGCCGCGCTCGGCCATGATCTCCCGCACCTTGTCGGGGTAGTTGGTGATGATGCCGTCGATCCCGAAGTCCATCAGCGCTTCCACGGTCGCCGGGTCGTCGCAGGTCCACGGGACGACCTTGAGGCCCCGGGCGTGCGCCGCGTCGACCATGGCCTGGTCGGCGTAGAAGCGGAAGCCCGGGTCGCCGACCTTGCCGCTCTGCGGGAAGCCGTAGTTGGGGGAGAGGGTGGTGACTCCGGCGATGCTGTCGGCGGCCTTCACGAAGTCGCCGTCGTAGTCGTCGGCGTCGATCCCGCCGAGCCAGGGGGAGGCTCCGGGTTTGCCGACCTGGAGGAAGTCGTAGTTGGTCAGGGCCACCAGCGGCCACCTCGGCGCGAGCTTGTGCATCGCCTTCAGGGCGCCCCAGTCGAAGGACTGGATGGTGACCTGGCGCTCGATGCCGGAGCGGTGGATCTCCTCGTGGACCCGGCGCACGAACAGCTCGCGCGGCGCGGTCTGTTCGGGGGCGCCCGCCTCGACCTTCGTCTCGACGTTCAGGGTGACCTGCCGGGCCTTGTAGCGCTTGACCAGGTTCAGGACGTCCCGGAGCTCGACCATCTTGAGGCCCTTGATCTGCTCCTGCTCGGGGAAGCCGGGCAGCTGCTGGTAGCCGCAGTCCATGGTCTTGATCTGGGCCAGCGTCAGGTCCTTGATGTACTTGCCGACGTACGGGTACATCGGGTCGCCCGGCGTGAGCGGCGCGGTGTCCTTGCACTTCTGGGCGCTGACCTGCCGGTCGTGGGTGACGACGACCTTCTTGTCCTTGGTGATCTGGGTGTCCAGCTCCAGCGTGGACACCCCCAGGCGCAGGGCCTTGCCGAAGCCCTCCAGGGACGACTCGGTCGTCATACCGATGCCGCCGCGGTGGGCCTGGAGGTCGAAGGAGGGCTTGTGGTGCGGCCCCCCGGAGGTGTGCGCCGTCGTCGCGTGAGCGGCCGCCGGGAAAGCGAGCGCCGGCACCAGCGCCAGGCCGGCGAGGACATGCCTTGAGGACATCGAAACCTCACTCTTGTTCGGTTCGGGGGGCGACCCGAAGACGCTAGTGCGGCCCTGGGGAGCCTACGACGACCTGAGTGTGAGGGGGCTGTGAACGCTGGGCGTCATCCGAGGGACCGGAAGGCCCGCAGGCGCAGGGAGTTGGCGACGACGAACACCGAGGACAACGCCATCGTCCCGCCGGCGATCATCGGGTTGAGCAGTCCGGCCGCGGCGAGCGGCAGGGCGGCCAGGTTGTAGGCGAAGGCCCAGAACAGGTTGGACCGGATGGTGCCGAGGGTCCGTCGGGCCAGCCGGACGGCGTCGGCCGCGGCTCGCAGATCGCCTCGTACGAGCGTCAGGTCGCTCGCCTCGATCGCCGCGTCGGTTCCGGTGCCCATGGCCAGCCCCAGGTTGGCCTGCGCGAGCGCGGCCGCGTCGTTGACGCCGTCACCGACCATGGCGACCGAACGGCCCTCGCCCTGAAGGCGCTTGACGACGGCGGCCTTGTCCTGCGGCAGTACCTCGGCGTAGACGTGCTCGGGAGCGATGCCGACCTGGCGTGCGACCGACTCGGCCACGGTCCGGTTGTCGCCGGTCAGCAGGATCGGGGTCAGGCCGAGGGCGCGCAGCCGCTCGATCGCCTCCGGGCTGGTCTCCTTGACCGCGTCGGCGACTTCGAGGACCGCCCGTGCCTCCCCGTCCCAGGCGACGGCGATCGCGGTGCGCCCGGCCGCCTCGGCCTCGGACTTGGCCCGCTTCAGCCCCTCGGGCAGCTCCAACGCCCAGTCAGCGAGCAGCCGTTCACGTCCGACGAGGACGGCGTGACCGTCGACGACACCCTGCACACCCAGGCCGGGTACGTTCGCGAAGTCCTCGGGCGTGGCCAGCGTGCCCAGCTTCTCCAGCGCCCCGTCGGCGACGGCTCGGGCGATCGGGTGCTCGGAGGCGTGCTCCAACGCCCCCGCCAGCCGGAGGACTTCGGACTCGTCGGCTCCCTCGGCCGTGTGCACGGCGAGCAGCGTCATCCGGCCCGTGGTGACCGTGCCCGTCTTGTCGAGGACGACGGTGTCGACCTTGCGCGTGGACTCGAGCACCTCAGGACCCTTGATCAGGATGCCGAGCTGGGCGCCCCGCCCCGTACCGACCAGCAGCGCGGTCGGGGTGGCGAGGCCCAGGGCGCACGGGCAGGCGATGATCAGGACCGCGACGGCGGCGGTGAACGCGGCCGTCAGTCCGGCGCCGTTGCCGAGCCAGAAGCCGAGGGTGCCGAGGGCGAGCGCGATCACGATCGGCACGAACACGGCGGAGATCCGGTCCGCGAGCCGCTGCGCGGCGGCCTTCCCGTTCTGCGCGTCCTCCACCAGCTTGGCCATCCGGGCGAGTTGAGTGTCCGCGCCGACCCGCACGGCCTCGACGACAAGCCGACCGCCCGCGTTGACCGTGGCACCGGTGACCGGATCACCCGCGGACACCTCCACCGGCACGGACTCGCCGGTGAGCATGGAGGTGTCGACGGCGGAGGAGCCCTCGACGACCGTCCCGTCAGTGGCGATCTTCTCTCCGGGGCGCACCAGGAAGCGGTCACCGACCTTCAACTCGGCGACGGGGACGGTCTGTTCGCGGCTGTCCGGACGCAGCACGGTGACGTCCTTGGCGCCCAGCTCCAGCAGCGCCTTGAGCGCGGCTCCCGCCTTGCGCTTGGAGCGGGCTTCGAAGTAGCGCCCGGCCAGGATGAACATGGTGACGCCGGCCGCGGCCTCCAGGTAGATGTTCCCGGCGCCGTCGCCGCGGGCGATCGTCAGCTCGAAGGGATGCGTCATCCCCGGCGTGCCCGCGGTCCCGAAGAACAGCGCCCACAGCGACCACAGGAACGCCGCCGACGTACCGACCGAGATCAGCGTGTCCATGGTGGCCGCACCATGGCGGGCATTGGTCAGCGCCGCCTGATGGAAGGGCCATCCGGCGTACGTCACGACGGGCGCCGCCAGCGTCAGGGAAAGCCACTGCCAGTTCTCGAACTGCAGGGCGGGGATCATGGCCATCGCGATCACGGGCAGGGCGAGGGCGACCGAGGTGAGCAGCCTCTGCCGGAGGGATCGGAGCTCATGGTCGACCTGCTCGGGCTCGGGGTCGGCCCGCGCGGGCTCCTGCGCGGAGTACCCCGTCGCCTCGACCGTGGCTATCAGATCCGGGACCGAGACCTCACCGGTGTAGTTGACCCTGGCCTTCTCGGTGGCGTAGTTGACAGTGGCCGTGACCCCGTCCATGCCGTTGAGCTTCTTCTCGACGCGTGCCGCGCACGAGGCGCAGGTCATGCCGCCGATGACGAGTTCGACCTGGTTACTGGCCATCATCCGCTCCTGGGACTCATACGGGGACGGGGTATCCTTCTTTCGTCGTCATGTATACCCCTCAGGGGTATCGAGAGCAAGCGGGTCGAAGGCTTGACTTCATACCCCCTGGGGGTATGGTCGGTCGCAGAGAAATCCGGAGATCGGAGAACACCATGCGCACCGCACTGAAGCTCACCGCGTTCGCCGCCGCCCTGGCCGCCACCTTCGGCACCGCCTACGGCGTGGGCCAGGGCGTTGCCCCGGTCGTGGAAGACCGCCCGCCCGCCCGGCACGACACGCACACCGAAGCGGCGACGGAGGGAGGGGACGACCATGGTGGGCATGAAGCGACACCGGCCGGCGGACTGCAGATCTCCGAGGGCGGCTACACCCTCGACCTGAGGACTCCGCGCGTCACCGCGGGGGAGCGGAGCGAGCTGCGCTTCACGATCCGGGACGTCGGCGGCGACGCCGTCACCGCCTACCGGCGCGAACACGACAAGGAACTGCACCTCATCGTCGCCTCACGCGACCTGATCACCTACCGCCATCTGCACCCCACCCGCGCCGCCGACGGCACCTGGAGCATCCCCGTCGAACTGCCCCGCGCGGGCGGCTACCGCGTCTTCGCCGACTTCACCCCGGCGAAGAAGGGCGCGAAGAACCTCACCCTCGGCGCGGACCTGGCGGCAGCGGGCCCCTATGAGCCGAAGCAACTGCCCGCGCCCAGCAACGTCGCGAGGATCCACGGCTACGAGGTCAAGTTGTCCGGCGGCCTGCGCCCGGGCGCCGAGAGCGAGCTGAAGCTGACGGTGTCCCGCAACGGCAGGCCGGTCACCGACCTCCAGCCCTACCTGGGTGCCTACGGCCATCTGGTCGCCCTGCGCTCCGGCGACCTCGCCTACCTCCATGTGCACCCCACCACCGCGACGAAGCCGGGCCCCGACATCTCCTTTGCGGCCACGGCACCGAGCAGCGGCACCTACCGGCTGTTCCTCGACTTCAAGCACGCGGGCACCGTCCACACCGCGGCCTTCACGGTCCACGCCGGACAGGCGACGGCGGAAGAGCCCGCGCACGAAGAAGCAGAAGGGCACGGGCACTGAGACGGAGGCCGGTCGGCTGCTGCGACCGGCCTCCGCGCACATCCGGGCCGAGCGTCAGGACGTCGGCTCGGTCACCTTCGTCGAGGTCTCGCCGTCGACCGCCGCGGCCAGCTGCGGCACCAGACGCTCGAGCGTGTAGGGCAGGCTCAGCACCGACACGAAGGAGACCGAGTTGCCGTAGTCGCTGCTCTCCTTGACGAAGACCTCGCGGTCCTCCTTCGCCACCGTCAGATCGGCGTACAGGGAGTTCTTGCGCAGCGCGGCCTTGTCCTTGGCGGTGTCGGAGACGATCCAGACGACCGCGTCGGTGTCCAGCAGGTCGGTGCGCTCCTTGCTGATGTTGGCACCGAACTCGTCACCGATGACCTTGTCCAGGTCCTTGGGCAGGGTGAAGCCGAGGTCCGTGAGCAGACGCGAGCGCGGGTCCTGGCTGCCGAAGACGAAGGTGCCCTCGTACGGCGTCGCCATCACGGCGCTGGACTTCGTGAACTGAGGGTTGTCGTCGGTCGCCTTCTTGAAGTCGGCCTCGACGCCCGTGACCAGTTCCTTTGCCTTGGCCTCCTGGCCGAGCGCCTTGCCGATGATCTCCGTCTGGTTCTGCCACGGCACGCCGAAGTCGTTGTACTCCTTGGGCTGGGCGACCACCGGGGCGAACTTCGACAGGGTGTCGTACTGCTCCTTGGTCAGCCCGCCGTAGACGGCGAGGATCAGGTCCGGCCTGAGCGCGGCGATCTTCTCCGTCTGCGGGCCGGTGCCGGTGTCCTTGAGGACCGTCGGGGCCGCCGCGCTGCCCAGCTTGTCCGTGGCCCAGGGGCCGATCGCGCCCTTGTAGCCGCCGAGCCATTCGGTCGTGCCCACGGGCACCTTGCCCAGCGCGAGCACCGCGTCCTGGTCGGTGAGGCCGACCGTGACGATCCGCTTCGGCTCGGACTTGATGGTCGTACTGCCGTACTTGTGCGGGAGGGTCACCGGGAAAGCGGTGCTCGAGGACTCGGTGGCTTCCGAGCCCGCCGTGTCGGAGCCGTCGTCGGATCCGCAGGCCGTGGCGGTGGCGAAGAGGAGCAGCGCGGAGGCGAGTGCCGCGGCGAGCCGGGTGCCTCTGAGAGAGCCGAGCATCAGTGGTCCTTCTTGGTTGTGTCGGTGCTGGGACGGGGCGTGGGGGGCTCGTCGACGGGTGTGCGGGTGCCGGACCACGCCTGCCACAGGGAGGCGTACGGGCCGGCGGTGGCGCACAGTTCGTCGTGGGTTCCGCTCTGCACGATCCGGCCGCCGTCCATGACGACGATCCGGTCCGCGTCGGCGGCCTGGGTGAGGCGGTGGGCGACGACGAGCGCGGTGCGGTGCTCGATCGCCCGGTCCGCCGCCTTCTCCAGCAGGCGGGCGCCGGTGCTGCCCGCCTCGGCCGTGGCCTCGTCGAGCACGGCCACCGGCGGATCGGCCAGGACCAGCCGGGCCAGGGCCAGTTGCTGCACCTGGGCGGCGGTGAGGCGGTGTCCCCCCTCGCCGACGACTGTGCCCAGACCCTCCGGCAGTGCCTCGGCCCAGTCCAGCGCGTCCACCTCCGCGAGTGCCGCGCGCAGGTCCTGGTCCGTGGCGTCGGCGCGCGCCAGACGCAGATCGTCGGCGAGCGGCCCGGCGAAGACATGCGTCTCCTGGGTCACCAGGGCCACGGGCAGGCCGTCGGTTGGAGCGTTCAGCTGTACGGAACCGGCGGTCGGTTGGTGCACGCCCGCGATCAGCTTGGCCAGCGTCGTCTTGCCCGCGCCGCTCGCGCCGACGAGGGCGACGCGTTCGCCGGCCGCGAGGGTGAGGTGTATGTCGTGCAGGACGGGACGGCCGGGCTCGTACGCGTGATGGACACCCGTCACCGTCACCGCGCCGGACTCGGGACGGTCGTACGGACTCGGTGTTCCGACGGATGCCTCGGCCGCCGGCCCGTCCGCGACTCCGACCAGCCGGGCGAGCGCCGCCGTCGCCGACTGGGCGTCGTCCAGCAGGACGAGGGCCGAGTTGATCGGGGTGAACAGGCTGTGGAAGTAGAGCGCGGCGGCCGTGGCGGTGCCGATGGAGACGGAGTCGGCGCGCACCAGCAGGAAGCCGGTGACGAGGACGGCGGCGAGGCCGGTGTACTCGGCGATGTGCAGCCGGTTGTAGAAGTCGAGCACCAGCCGCACCCCGCGCATGGTCAGCGCCACCGCGGCCGAGGAGCGCTTGGTCACGTGCGCGGTGTGCTGCTCCTCCATCCGGAAGGCCCGTACGGTTCCGGCGCCCGCGATGGTGTCCAGGAGCTGCTGTTGCTGGGACCCCATGGCGATGCGCTGCTCGGCGTAGAGGGGGACGGCATGCCGTACGTACCAGCGTGCGGTCCCGGCCTGGATGGGCACGGCGAGCAGGGCCGCCAGCAGGAACCGCCAGTCCAGTGCCGCCATCGCGGCCAGGGTCAGCACGATGGCCAGCAGGGAGCGGGCCAGTTCGGGCAGCGCGTTGCGCACCGCCTCGCCGACCACCGAGACGTCCCGGGTGACCCGGGCGTTGAGGTCCCCGGAGCCTGCCTTCTCCACCTGTTCCAGGGGCAGTCGCAGGGCCCGCTCGACGAAGCGCTCGCGCAACTGCGCCAGTACCGTCTCGCCGAGCCGGGAGACCAGCGACAGACCGAGCGCGGTGGCCCCGCCCTGCACGACGGCGACCAGCACCAGCAGGACGACGGGGAGGGTGAGGTCGTCGGCCGGGCGGTGCTCGGCGACCACGTCCACGATGCGGCCCAGCAGCGGCTGGACGATCAGCCCGACCCCGGTCGCCGCGATCATCACGGCGAAAGCGGTGAGCGTCAGGCGGCGGTGCGGCCGGACGAGTTCACGGACCGCGGCGCGCGTGCGGACCGGCGTTGCCGTGGGCAGCAGTTCGCGGGTGAGGGACGGGTCGCTCATGCCAGCACCGCCGCTCGGTACGACTCATGACGGCGTATCAGGTCGGCGTGCGGAGCCGTGTCGGAGACCCGGCCGTTCTCCAGCAGCACGACCCGGTCGGTGACGGACAGGAGCCCGGGGCTGGTGGTCACCAGGATCGTCGTACGGCCCTTGCGGATCTCCCGGATTCCGGTGGCGATGCCCGCCTCGGTGACCGCGTCCACCGCGGTGGTCGGATCGTGGAGGACCAGGACGGGCCGGTCGGCGGCCAAGGCGCGGGCCAGGGCGACCCGTTGGCGCTGCCCGCCGGACAGTGACCGGCCGCGTTCGCTGACCGCGGTATCCGCGCCGTCCGGCAGGGACTGGGCGACCTGCGCGACCCCGGCCGCCGCCATCGCCGGCTCCGGATCGGCGCCGTCCGGGGCGGACGCCGTGACGTTGTCGTGGACGGTGCCCTCGAAGAGGTCGGCGTCGTGCTCGGCGACCAGCATCGCCGTACGCAACTGAGCCGGGTCCAGGTCCCGCAGGGATACGCCGTCCAGCTCGACCGTGCCCGAGTCCGGGTCGGTCTGCCGGGCCAGGGCGCGCATCAGGTCCGTGGCCTGGGCGGGGTCGGTCGTGACCACGCCGAGCAACTCGCCGGGCGCGACCTCCAGGTCGACGTCGCGCAGCCCGCCGAGGCTGACGCCGCTGAGCCGGAGCGCACCGCGCACCGGCTGGGGGAGGGTTCCCTCGCCGGCGTCGACGGTGTGCGGGGCGGCGAGCACCTCGGCGATCCGGGAGGCGGAGGCGCGGCCCTGCGCGAGCTCGGCGTTGACCCACGCGAGCACCTCCAACGGGCCGAGCAGGAACAGCGCGAGCCCGACCGCCGACACCAACTGGCCCAGACTGATGGATCCGTTGGCCGCGAGCCGGCCGCCGACCAGGGCGACGGCGGCGATCAGACAGCCCGTCAGGGTCAGCACCATGCCGCTCTGGAAGGCCTGCGCGCGGGCCGCTTTCAAGGTGGCCTGGAGGGAGTCGCGGCTGGTGGTGCGGTAGCGGGATATCGCGGTCGACTCGCCCCCGATGCCCTTGAGGATCCTCAGACCGGCCACCAGATCGGCGGCGACGGCCGAGGCGTGCGCGGCCCGTTCCTGCTCGGCCTCGCTGCGGGACTCCAGCGGCTTGCTGAGCAGGTGGCCGAGCCACAGCAGCACCGGCGTGCCGAGCAGGACGACCAGGCCGAGCGTCACCGACGCCCGCAGCAGGACGACGGCGCAGGCGAGGATGCCGGCCAGGGCCGAAATCCCCGCCATCAGCGCCATGTTGACGGCGCCGACCCGCTTGGCGTCCTCGGTGGCGACATTGGCGAGCGCGCCGGGCAGCCGGCCCTCCTCCACCCCGCCGCGTGGATGAAGAACGCGTCGTACGAGGGTGATGCGCAGGTCGTGTTCGGCCTGCGCGGCGGCCCGGTCGCCGGACCAGGCGCCGTAGCGGTAGCTGAGCGCTAGTCCCGTGTAGACCACGGCGAGGACGGCGAGCCACCGCAGCAGGGCGCCGGTGTCGGAATCCGTGACGGCGCGGTCGATGACGACGCCGATGAGGACCGGCACCAGCACCTCGCCCGCCTGGTGTCCCGAGCCGAGGAGCGAGCCGAGCGCGACATCACGCCGCTGCCCCTTGATCGACCGTCTCAGGACGTCACGTCCCGACGGATTTGAAGGACCCACCCGCACCCCTCCGGGATCGGACGACCGTTGAATCGCTCGACAGGCTGAAAACTTAGGTGAGGCTACTCTGACTTGACGAATCTTGCCCAACTGGGTCGTCGGCGTCGCCGCGCCGGTGAGTGAGCAGGGAGTCGAGGATCTCGCCGGAGCGAACAGCGGTCGTGGACAGCAGCGTTGAGGTGAGGCCGTGGGTGTGCTCCGTCGCACCTTGGAGGTAGATACCGGCGGTGACCTCGGGTGCGGCCTCCACGCGGTGGTCGCGTCCGACACGTACGGCGTCGTTGTCGTCCCGCAGGCAGAGCTTCGCGGTCCGGCCCAGCAGGGGGTCCAGCTCCCGCGGGCGGTACCCGGTCGCATGGACCAGGATGTCGCAGGCGATGACCTCCCGTTCGCCGGTGGGGAGGTACTCGACGGTGACCTCCAGGCGGTCGGGCAACTGCCGCACGTCCCGGATGCGGGACACGTTCCGCAGCTGGAGGCGCTCGCGGCCCTGGACCTTCTCGCGGTACATGGTGGCGTAAAGGGACTCGATCAAGTCCATGTCGACCACTGAGTAGTTGGTGCTGCGGTGGTAGTCGTACAGGGACTGCTTCACCTCGGGCCGCGCCTGGAAGTACACGTCCACGGCCTCCGGGTCGAAGATGCGGTTCGCGAACGGGCTGTCGTCGGCGGGTGTGTAGCCGTACTTGGCGAAGACCGCGCAGATCTCCGAGTCGGGGAAGGAGCGGTGCAGGTAGTCGACCGCTTCGGCGCCGCTCTGTCCCGCGCCGAGGACCAGAATGCGGTGCACCGATTCGCTCCGGCCGGTCAACTCGCGGGTGCGCGGGATCAGTTCGCTGTTGTGCCAGATGCGGTCCGAGAGGGCTATGTCGGGCGGCACATGGGGTTCCAGGCCCACGGCCACCGAGATGTTGCGGGTGCGGCGGACCACTGTGCGCTGTGGATCGCCGGGTACGCGGCTGACCACGTCGAAGAAGCGGACCTCGCCGCCCTCGGCGGTGACCGGTTCCACGGAGAGGACTTCGGCGTCGTACGTGACCTGGTCCGCGACCCGGGCGGCCGCCCACTCGAAGTACTCGTGGAACTCGATCCGCAGCGGGAACAGAGTCTTCGCGTTGAGGAAGTCGACCAGTCTGCCGCGCTCGCGCAGGAAGCACAGGAAGCTGAAGTCGCTCGTGGGATTGCGCATGGTGACCAGGTCCTTCAGGAAGGACACCTGCATGGTCGCGTCGTCGATGAGCATTCCGCGGTGCCAGCCGAAGCCCGTCTGGCGTTCCAGGAATCCGGCGCGGATCCGGTCCTGTGGAGCGGCTCGGACGTTGTGTTCCTCGATTGCTATGGCCAGTGCGAGATTTGACGGCCCGAAACCTATTCCGAGCACGTCGTGGACGGCGGCAGGTTCGTCGTGCAGTGCGTTCACCGCAACTTCCCTTCCCCTAGGCGCCACCGATGTTAAATAAGGTTAGCCTTACCTTGCAATGGTGTGTCCTACGAGAGGATCGACTATGCGGGTCGTCATGTTCGGCTATCAGACCTGGGGGCACCGCACGCTCCAGGCTCTGCTGGAGTCCGATCACGAGGTGGTCATGGCCGTCACCCACCCCAAGAGCGACCACGTGTACGAGAAGATCTGGGACGATTCGGTGGCCGAACTCGCCGAGAAGAACGACATCCCGGTACTGCTGCGCAACCGCCCCGACGACCTCGAACTCCGCGCCGCCCTGCGGGACATGGAGCCCGATCTGATCGTCGCCAACAACTGGCGCACGGTGCTCCCGCCGGAGATCTTCGACCTCCCCACGCACGGCACGCTCAACGTCCACGACTCGCTGCTGCCGGCCTACGCGGGCTTCTCCCCGCTGATCTGGGCGCTCATCAACGGCGAACGCGAGGTCGGCGTCACCGCACACCGCATGAACGCCGAACTCGACGCGGGCGACGTCCTGTTGCAGCGGGCGATCCCGGTGGGCCCGCGCGACACGGTCACCGACCTCTTCCACCGCACCGTCGACCTGATCACCCCCGTGGTCCACGAGTCGCTGGACCTGATCGCCTCCGGCCGGGCCCGCTGGATTCCACAGGACCGCGGCAGGGCCACCTTCTTCCACAAGCGCTCGATGGAAGACAGCCGCATCGACTGGACCTGGCCCGCGGAGGCCCTGGACCGGCTGGTGCGCGCCCAGTCCGACCCGTACCCCAACGCCTTCACCCACCACCGCGGCGAACGCATCCGCATCATCGAGGCGGAGGTCTCCCAGGGCTGCTACGGCGGCACGCCCGGGCGCATCTTCATCCGCGAGGGAGACGGCGTCGTCGTGGTGGCGGGTGCGGAGGCGCGGACCGGGCGGCTGCACGGACTCCTGGTCAAGCGGGTGCGGACGGAGGACGGGACGGAGTTCGCGGCGTCGGAGTACTTCCGCACGATGGGCGGGTATCTGACCGCTCGGCCCTGACGGGCGTCCGCGTTCTCAGTCCGCCGCCTGTGCCATCGGCTGCAGCGGCGCGCCCTGGTGATGACGTCCCATCGGGATCACCATCGGCGTGCCGCTGACCGGGTCCAGGGTGATGCGGCAGTCCAGGTCGAACACGTCCGCCACCGTCCGAGCCGTGATGACCTCGGCCGGAGTGCCCTCGGCGGCGATCCGGCCGTTCTTCATGGCGACCACGTGATCGGCGTAGCGGCAGGCCTGGTTGAGGTCGTGCAGGACCATCACGACGGTGCGGTTCTCACGCCGGTTGAGGTCCGTGATCAGGTCCAGGACATCGATCTGGTGGGCCAGGTCCAGATAGGTCGTGGGCTCGTCGAGGAGGAGGACGGGGGTGCCCTGCGCCACGGCCATCGCGATCCAGGCCCGTTGGCGCTGTCCGCCGGACAACTCGTCGACGGGACGGTCCGCCAGGTCCGTCATACCGGTCGCCGTCAGCGCCTGCTGCACGGCCTGCTCGTCCGCCTTCGACCACTGCCGCCACCAGGTCTGGTGCGGTGAACGGCCCCGGTTCACCAGGTCGATGACCGTCAGCCCCTCCGGCGCCACCGGGCTCTGCGGCAGGATGCCCAGACGCTGCGCCAACTCTCTTGTCGGTATGGAGTGCAGCGCCCTGCCGTCCAGATGGACCGCGCCTTCACGGGGCGCCAGCAGCCGGGCCAGGGCGCGCAGCAGCGTCGACTTGCCGCAGGCGTTGGCGCCGACGACGGCGGTGATCCGGCCGGGCGGCACGGCCAGGTCGATGCCGTCCACGACCAGGCGGTTGTCGTACGCCAGACGCAGACCGCTCGCCCGCAGGTCCGGGTCGGCGGGGGGCAGCGAGTCGGCCGGCCCGGCATCGGTCTTCATACGGTCGGTCGACATGGGATCAGCCTCCTGAACCCGCGCGGTTGGCGCGGACGAGCAACCAGAGCAGTACGGGCGCGCCGAGCACGCCCGTGACGATTCCGACCGGCAACTCCGTGCCGGAGAACAGCGTACGGGCGATCAGGTCGCCGCCGAGGACCACCAGTGCCCCGGTCAGTCCCGAGGCCACGGTGGGCGGCCAGGCGGTGCCCGCCAGTCGCTGGGCGATCTGCGGCGCGGCCAGCGCCACGAACGCGATCGGGCCCGCGGCGGCGGTGGCGAAGGCGATCAGGCCGACTCCGCTGAGGAGGATGGCCAGGCGCACCGGTTGTACCCGCGTGCCCAGGCCGGTGGCCACGTCGTCGCCCAGCTGGAGGGTGCGCAGCAGCCGGCCGAGCAGCAGCGCCGTCGGCAGCAGGACCGCCAGCGCGAAGGCGAGGGGGCCGACCTGGGACCACGTACGGCCGTTGAGGTTGCCCACCAGCCAGCCGAGCGCGGCCTGGGCCTGGAACCGGCCGCCCTTGGCCACCAGATAGTCGGTGGCGCTCGTGCAGATCCAGGCCACGCCGATGCCGATGAGGATGATCCGGTAGCCGGTGGTGCCGCGGCGCCAGGCGAGGGCGTACACCAGCAGGGCCGTGGTCAGCGCACCGAGCAGGCCGAGCGCCTGCGTGCCGAGGCCTCCGTCCCAGCCCAGCACGATGCCCGCTACCACGAAGGTGCCCGCGCCCTGGGTGAGGCCGATCATGTCGGGGCTGGCCAGCGGATTGCGGGTCATCGTCTGGAACAGCCCGCCGGAGACACCGAACGCGATGCCGACCAGCAGTCCGACCAGGGAGCGGGGCAGCCGCAGTTCCTGGACGACGAGCACGGTGCCGGGGTCCCCGGAGCCGACCAGGGCCCGCACGACGTCGGTGAAGGCGATCGGGTAGTCGCCGATCGTCAGGCTCCAGCAGAAGAGGAAGAAAGTGCCGACACCGAGGACCGCGCACAGCGCCACCAGACGGGGGCGGATGATGCCGGACAGCGGCGGCACGGTCAGGCGGTAGGTCCTCACCGGCGCGGAACGGGACTTCGCCGCAAGGGACTTGAAGGTCGTCGTCATCCTCATGCCTCCGCGAGCTTGCGCCGTCTGACCAGGGCGATGAAGAACGGTCCGCCGATGAAGGCGACGACGATCCCGGCCTGCACCTCGGTGGGCCGGGCGATCACCCGGCCGATGATGTCCGCGGCGAGGAGCAGGCTCGGCGCGAGCACCGCGGACAGCGGCAGCAGCCAGCGGTGGTCCGGGCCGATACCCGCCGACTGGGCCAGCGCACGGGCGACATGGGGGACCACCAGGCCGATGAAGACGACCGGGCCGATGGCCGCCACCGCCGCTCCGGTCAGCAGGGTGATCGCGGTGACGCCGCCGAGCCGGATGAGGCCGACCCGCCGTCCCAGAGATGCCGCCACGTCCTCGCCGAGGGCCAGGCTGTTGAGGGCGGGCGCGGCGGCGAGGGCGAGTACGGCGCCGACGGCCAGGAAGGGCAGGATCCGCAGTACGGTCGCCCCGTCCTGGTCGGCCATCGAGCCGGCGGTGAAGAAGCGGTAGCGGTCGAGCGCGTCCGGGTCGGTCAACGCGATGGCGCTGGTGAGGGAGTTGAGCAGCGCGGTCACCGCGACGCCGGCGAGTGCCAGCTTGACCGGGGTGAGACCCGAGCGGCCGAGCCTGCCGAGCAGGAAGACCAGGACGCTCGCCACGAGCGCACCGGCGAAGGCGAACCAGACGTACCCGTAGAACGAGCCGAGGCCCAGCACGCCGACGGCCAGCACGATGGCGAAGGACGCACCCGCGGTGACTCCCAGGATTCCGGGGTCGGCCAGCGGATTGCGGGTCAGGGCCTGCATCAGCGCCCCGGCCAGCCCGAGCGCCGCCCCCGCGGTGAGTCCGAGCGCGGTGCGGGGCACCCGTGCCGACCAGATGACGTTGTCCACGAACCGGCTCGGTGCGTCACCGAACAGCGCGCGCACGACCTGGTCCGGCGGAATGCTGGCGGCGCCGAGGGCGAGCGACAGCAGACAGAGCGCGAGCAGCACCACGCCCAGCGATGCGACGAGGAGAACAGGGCGAACCCTTCTGCCCCGCGTCACCGTGCGGTCTCCAACGGGCAACTCCCTTAGGTTAGGCAGACCTTAATCCTAGTGGTCGATAACAGGTCGGCCCAGACAGGGGTCTTTTGGTTAGGTAATGCTTACCTTAGTATCACCGTGGTCCTCCGGCTGAGCCGGTTCCACACTCTGGAGGCGCGGTCACCAGTGTCCGGTTTCGAAGAACGTGTGTCCGGTACCGACGACGAGACAGCCGCCGCATTCTGGCAGCGGCAACTCGATCCCCTCCCGCTGGAGACCCCCCTCCCCGCCGATTTTCCTTACCCCGCCCGGCCCGACGCCGAACGCCGAACCCTGAGCCGCCCGCTGGACGTCACGGCCGACGCCCCGACACTCCTGGCCGCCTATGTCGCCCTGCTGCACCGCTACGGAGGCGGGCACGACATCACCCTCGGCCATGAGGGCCTGCCCCTCCGGATCGCCCTGGACGGTGGCACGCCCTTCGCGGAGCTCGTACGCCGCGTGAGCGAGGCGACCGAGCAGGCCCGGACCCACCGGATCGAACTCACCACGCTGATCGACGGGTTGCGACCGGAGCCCACCCGGGGCGGCGGACTGTTCTTCAACACGGCGTACGGCGGCATGCGCGACGGCTGCCTCGACGTGGCGCTCGACGTCCGAGCGGGCGACGTCCTGGTGACGTACCGGCCGGATCTCTTCGAGGCAGCGACCGCCCGGCGCATGGCGGATCACTACGCCACCCTGCTCTCCGACGGCCTCGCCCGGCCGCACGTCCCCGTCGGCGAACTGGCGCTGCTCGGCGCCGAGGAGACCCACCGCGTCCTGCGGGAGTGGAACGACACCGACCACGACGTCCCGCTGCGCACCTGGCCTCAGATGTTCGCCGAGCAGGTCCGCGTCCGCCCGGACGACATCGCGCTGGTCTTCGAGGACACCGCCCTCACCTACGCCGAACTCGACGAGCGCGCGGCCCGGTTGGCCCACGCCCTGATCGCTCGCGGCGCCGGACCCGAGCGCGTGGTGGCCCTCGCTGTGCCGCGTTCCGCCGAACTCGTCGTCGCCGAAGTCGCCGTCCTGAAGTCCGGTGCCGCCTATCTGCCCGTGGACACCGACTACCCGGCCGACCGCATCGCCTACATGCTGACCGACGCCACCCCGGTCTGCCTGGTCACCACGGCCGAGGTCGCGGCGGACATCCCGCCCTGCGACGGCATGGACGTCGTGGTCCTCGACGCCCCGGAAACCGTTCGGGAGTTGGCCGAGCACTCGGCGCAGGGACCGGACCTCAGCACACTGTCCGTCACCAACTCCGCCTACGTGATCTACACCTCCGGCTCCACCGGCCGCCCCAAGGGCGTGGTGCTCACCCATGCGGGCGTCGCCAAGCTGGTCGCGACGCAGACCGAGCGGTTCGGGATCGGTCCGCACAGCCGGGTGCTGCAGTTCGCCTCGCCCAGCTTCGACGTGGCGTTCTGGGACCTGTGCCTCGGCCTGCTGTCCGGCGGCCGGCTCGTCGTCGTACCGAGCGAGCTGCGGGTGCCAGGCACGCCGCTCGCCGACTACGCCCACGCACACGGCATCACCTTCATGATCCTCCCGCCGGCGCTGCTCGCCGCCATGCCCGAGGACGTCGAACTGCCGCCCGCCACCCTGCTCGCGGGTACCGAACGGGTCTCGCCGGAGCTGGTGGGCCGCTATGCCCGCGGCCGGATGATGTTCAACGCGTACGGCCCCACCGAGGCGACCACCAACTCCACCCTCGGCCTGTGCGACCCCGACATCCCGGCCGGCTCCATCGTGCCCATCGGCATCCCCGACCCGGGCACCCGGGCCTACGTCCTCGACGCCCGCCTGAAGCCCGCCCCGCCCGGCGTCCCCGGCGAGCTGTACCTGGGCGGCGCCGGGCTCGCCCGCGGCTACCTCGGCCGGCCCGACCTGACGGCGGAACGCTTCGTCGCCGACCCGTTCGGGGCGCCCGGCGAACGCCTCTACCGCACCGGCGACCTGGTGCGCTGGAAGGCCGACGGACGCCTGGAGTTCCTCGGCCGCGCCGACTCCCAGGTGAAGATCCGCGGCTTCCGCATCGAACCCGGCGAGATCGAGTCCGTCCTGCGCGCCCATCCGACTGTGGACCAGGCCGCAGTCGTGGTCCGCGAGGACCGCCCCGGCGACCGGCGGCTCGCCGCGTACGTCGTCCCAGCACTGGACGGCGCCACGGCCCCCGACACGACCGAGCAGGTACGGGAGTGGAAGGACCTCCACGAACTCCTGTACGCGGCGGCCGGATCCGAGGGCGACCGCGAGCATGGAATCCGCGAGAACTTCGCGGGCTGGAACAGCATGTACGACGGACTGCCCATCCCCGTCGAGGAGATGCGCGAGTGGCGCGCGGCGACCGTCGCCCGCATCGAGGAGCTAGGTGGCGAAGTCGGCTACGGT
Organism: Streptomyces sp. NBC_00457; assembly: GCF_036014015.1. NCBI lineage: Bacteria > Bacillati > Actinomycetota > Actinomycetes > Kitasatosporales > Streptomycetaceae > Streptomyces > Streptomyces sp. NBC_00457. The sequence continues at coordinate 9,511,375 of NZ_CP107905.1, forward strand.
TCGACAGCGCCCCAAAGGGGCGCGGGGAACTGCGCGACCAGCCACAATGGCGCCGCGGTCGGACGACGGCCCATCACGGCAGATCCAGCGGCGCGCTCGGCGCCCCGCCGGGTCCTCGAGATCGGCGTCGGCAGTGGCCTGATCCTCAGCCGTATCGCGCCGGGCTGTGCGGAGTACTGGGGCACCGACCTCTCCGAAGAGGCCGTACGTGCCCTGCGGACCCAGGTCGAGGCCGTACCGGAGCTCGCCGACCGGGTCCGCCTGAGCGCGCGGCCCGCCCATGACGTCAGCGGACTGCCCGAGGGCCATTTCGACACCGTCGTCCTCAACTCCGTCGCCCAGTACTTCCCGAGCGCCGACTACCTCACGGATGTCATCCGCGCCGTCGACACGCTGCTCGCACCCGGCGGCACCCTGTTCGTCGGCGACGTGCGCAACGCCCGCCTGCTGCGCTGCCTGCGCACGGCCGTCGAGACCCGGCGCGCGGACGACCCCGAGGACAAGCAGGCCCTGCGGGCGGCCGTGGAGCGGTCGATCAGCTGGGAGGGCGAACTCCTCCTGGACCCCGACTACTTCGCCGCCCTCGACGGCTTCGACGCCGAGATCCAGGTCAAGCGGGGCGCCCACCACAACGAGCTGACGCGGTACCGGTACGACGTGGTGCTGCGCCGACGGGCCCAGGCCCCGGTGCGGGCCGACCTCGACGAGATCCCGTGGAGCGGGCAGGTGGCACTCGAAGCCCGGCTGGCCGAAGGCGGCGCCACCCCGCTCAGGGTCACCGCCGTCCCCAACGCCCGCCTCGCCGAGGACCTGGCCGCGCTGTCCGCCCTCGACGACAGCAGCCGTACCGCCGATGCCCCGGACCCCGAGGTCTTCCACGCGCTCGGCGCCCGGTACGGCTACCGGACCGCCATCACCTGGAACGGCGCGGCCGACGACGGCAGCCTGGACATCGTGTTCGCCCCCGGCGACCTACCGGGCGGCACCCTGTACCGGCCGTCCGGCACCGCCCCGCACGCCAACCGCCCCGCGCCCTTCCGCGAGGTCAACTCCCTGATGCGGGCACTGCGGTCGTACGTCGCGGAGAAACTGCCCGAGTACATGGTCCCCGCGGCCGTCGTCCCCCTCGACCGGCTCCCCGTCACCCCCAGCGGCAAGCTCGACGCCTCCGCGCTCCCGATCCCCGACTACGGCGCCGCCAGCGCGGGCCGTCCGCCACGGGACGCCCGCGAGGAACTCCTGTGCGCGGCCTACGCCGACGTGCTCGGCCTGCGCTCGGCCACCATCGACGACGACTTCTTCGCCCTCGGCGGCGACAGCATCACCGCCATCCAGCTCCTCGTCCACGCCCGCCGGGCCGGGCTGCGGCTCAGCTCCCGCGACGTCTTCCGGCACCGCACGGCCGCCGCACTCGCCGAGGCGGCGGGAGAGGTCGTACAGCAGAACACCGACGACCACGCCCCGCTCGTCCACCTGTCCGCCGACGAACTCGCCGAATTCCAGGGAGAGTTCCCGGTCACCGTCGAGGAACTGCTGCCGCTGGGCCCGCTCCAGCAGGGCTTCTACTTCCACTCGGTCCTCGACGGCGCCGACCGGGACGCGTACGTCGTCCAGCAGGCCCTCGAACTGACGGGACCGGTGGACGGCGAGCAGTTGCGCCGGGCCGCCCAGCGCGTCCTGGACCGGCATGCCCCGCTGCGCGCCTGCTTCCGTCGGCGCGGCGACGGGCAGCCCGTGCAGATCGTCGCCGGAGGGCTGGAGCTGCCCTGGCGCGACGTGGACCTCTCCGCTCAGGCCGCCGACGTCCGCGAACAGCTCGCCGAGGCGGTGGCCGCCGACGAGCGCGCCCGCCGCTTCGACCTCGCCCGCCCGCCCCTGATGCGCTGCGCACTCGTCCGGCTCGACGGGGACCGCAGCCGGCTCCTGCTGACGTTCCATCACATCGTGGCCGACGGCTGGTCGTTGCCGGTGCTGCACCGCGAGCTGATGGCCTGCTACGGGGACACTCCAGCCGAGCTGCCGCAACCGGCGCCGTACCAGGCCTATCTGCGCCGCCTGGCCGCCGCCGACCGGGATGCCGCGCGTGCGGCCTGGCGTACCGCGCTCGCCGGAGTCGAGGAGCCCACCCGGCTGGTCGAGACGCCCGCCGACGGGGCGCCCGTCGAGCCCGCGCAGATCCGCGTCGAGCTCTCCGAGCAGGTGACCGCGCGACTGGCGGCTCGAGCCCGGGAGCACGGGTTGACGCTCGGCACCGTCGTCCAGGGTGCCTGGGGCCTGCTCGTAGGGCGGCTGACCGCCCGGGAGGACGTGGTGTTCGGTACCACGGTCTCCGGCCGCGACGCCGAGGTCGAGGGCATCGAGTCCATGGTCGGCCTGTTCATCAACACCCTGCCGACCCGCTTCCGTTGGGACCCCGCCGACACCCTGGCCGACCTGCTCGCCCGCTTGCAGGACGAGCAGGCCCGGCTGCTGGACCACCAGCATCTCGGACTCGCCGAACTCCAGCGCCTCGCCGGCCTCTCGGGCGCGGGCGACCTCTTCGACACCCTCGTCGTCTTCGAGAACTACCCGCATGCGAACGGCCTCGCCGACCCGAGCGGCACCCTGCGGCTCACCGGCCACGAGTTCCACGACGCCGTCCACTATCCGCTCGCCCTGATCGTCAAGCCCGGCCGCCGACTCGACCTGCGCCTCAAATACCACGCGGGCCGACTCGACTCCGAGGCCGTACGCCGGATCGCGGACCGGCTCTCCCGCATCCTGCACGCCGTGGCCACGGACCCGCGACAGACCGCCGCCGACCTGGAACTCCTGTCGGCCGAGGAGCTCTCCGACGCCGACCTGACGGGCGAGCGGCGTCAGGTCCCCGACACGACACTCGCGGCGGCTTTCGAAGCGCAGGCGGCCCGCACCCCGCAGGCTTTCGCGGTCGCCTACGAGGACGAGACCCTCAGCTACCGCGAACTGGACGCTCGCGCAGGAGAGTTGGCGTGTCGGCTCGCCGCGCGGGGCGCCGGTCCGGGCACGGTCGTCGCCGTCGCCATTCCACGATCGGCCGAGCTGATGGTCGCGCTGCTCGGCGTCCTGAAGTCCGGCGCCGCCTATCTGCCGGTCGACGTGGACTACCCCGCCGACCGCGTGGCCCACATGCTGACCGACTCCGGCGCCACGACGGTCGTCACCGTAACCGGCACCCGGCTCCCGGACGTCCCCGGCCTCGAAGCGCTGCCGCTCGACGGCCCGGCGGGGGATGTGCCCGGTGCCGGCCCGGCTCCGGCGCGATCGGAAGTTCCCGGCTTCGAGGGGCTGCTGGACGGCCCGGCGGCGGATGTACCCGCCGCTCGTCCGGCCCCGGCGCAACCAGAATCCCCGGGCGTCGAAACCCTGCTGCTCGACGCCCCATCCGGGGACGTTCCCGACGTCCGCCCGACCCCGGCGCACCCCGACGACCCGGCCTACCTGATCTACACCTCCGGCTCCACCGGCCGCCCCAAGGGTGTCGTCGTCACTCACCGGGCCATCGTCAACCGGCTCGCGTGGATGCAGGGAGAGTACGAGCTGACCGCCGACGACCGGGTGCTCCAGAAGACCCCGGCCAGCTTCGACGTCAGCGTCTGGGAGTTCTTCTGGGCGCTGTGCGAGGGCGCCACCGTGGTCCTCGCTCGCCCGGACGGACACCGCGACCCGGCCTATCTCGCCGGGCTGATCCGGGAACAGGGCATCACCACGCTGCACTTCGTGCCGTCGATGCTGGAGGCCTTCCTCCAGTCCGAGGAGATCACCGCGGACCCGGTCTGGGCCGCGTCCCTGCGGCGCGTCTTCAGCAGCGGCGAGGCCCTGCCCGGCGCCGCCGCCGCCCGCTGGCGGGAACTGACCGGCGTGCCGCTGCACAACCTGTACGGCCCCACCGAGGCCGCGGTCGACGTGACGTACCACGCGTACGACGGCGCCGCGGACACCACCGTGCCCATCGGCCACCCGGTGTGGAACACGGGCCTGCGGGTCCTCGACTCCTGCCTGCACCCGGTCACCGACGGAGTACCGGGCGAGCTGTACCTGACGGGCGTCCAACTCGCCCGCGGCTACCACGCCAGGCCCGGCCTGACCGCCGAGCGGTTCGTGGCCGATCCGTACGGCGAGCCAGGTACCCGCATGTACCGCACCGGCGACCTCGTGCGCCGCCGCGCCGACGGCGTGATCGAGTACCTGGGCCGCACCGACCGGCAGGTCAAGATCCGCGGCAACCGCATCGAACTCGGCGAGATCGAGGCCGCGTTGGCCCGCCACCCCGCCGTCGCCCAGTCCGCGGTCACCGTCACCGCCGGCGCGCTCGTCGCCTACGTCGTCCCGCCCCGGGATGCCCAGCCGCTGCCCGGCGACCTCCAGGCCGCCCTCTCCGCCGAACTGCCCGCCCCCATGATGCCCGGCGCCTACGTCCTCCTCGACGCCCTCCCGCTCACCCCCAACGGCAAACTCGACCGAGCCGCGCTGCCCGCACCACAGGCCGTACGGGCGGAGGCACGCGGCCCGCGCAACGCGAACGAACGTGTGCTCACCGAGATCTTCGCCGCCGTGCTGAAGCTCGACGAGGTCGGCATCGACGACGACTTCTTCATGCTCGGCGGCGACAGCATCACCTCCATCGGCGTCTCCAGCCGCGCCCGCCGGGCGGGCCTGGACCTGGGACCGCGGGACGTCTTCGAACACCGCACGCCCGCCGCCCTCGCCGCGGCGGCCACACCGGTCACCGCCGCGCGGGAGCTGCGTTCGTCCTTCGCCCTCACCACCGAGGAGACCGAGCGCGTCCACCGGCTCAGCCCCTACCCCGTCGAGGACATCTGGCCGCTGGCCCCGCTCCAGGAAGGCCTGTTCTTCCACTCCACGTACGACGACAGCGTCCTCGACGTCTACACCGTGCACGAGTCCTTCGACCTGGCCACGCCCCTGGACACCGACCGGCTGCGCACCGCCGTACGCGTGCTTCTGGAGCGCAACCCCAGCCTGCGCGCCGGATTCACCAGCGAAGGGCTGCGCCAGCCGGTGCAGTTCATCGTGCGCGATCCCGAGATCCCGCTCGAAGAGATCGACCTGTCCGAGCTGACCGCCGCCGAACAGGACGTACGGCTACGGGAGTTGACGGACGCGGAGCGCACCCGCCGCTTCGACCTGACCCGGCCCCTGCTGTTCCGGATGCTGCTCGTCCGGCTCGGCACCGAGCGCGGCGACCGGCTGATCGTCGGCCGGCACCTCCTGCTGTGGGACGGCTGGTCCGCGTGGCTCTTCCTCGACCAGCTCTTCGCCGTGTACGAGTCCGCAGGCGACGCGAGTGCCCTGCCGGCCCCCGGTTCCTACCGCGACTACCTGACCTGGCTGGAGGCCCAGGACACCGCCGTCGCCACCGACGCCTGGCGGACCGCCCTCGCCGGACTCGACGAACCCACCCTGCTCGCCGCCACCGACCAGGGCCTCGCACCCGACATCCCGGAGAGCCTGGACGCCTCGCTCCCCGATGCGGTGGGCGAGCGGCTGCGCGAGATCGGCCGGCGGCACGGGCTGACCCTCAACACCGTCCTCAACGCCGCCTGGGGCCTGACCCTCGCGAGCGCCACCGGACGTACCGACGTGGTCTTCGGCACCACCGTCGCGGGCCGGCCCAGCGAGGTGCCGGAGATCGAGAACGTCATCGGCATGTTCCTCAACACCGTCCCCGCCCGGATCGCCTACGACCCTTCCGAACCGGTGCTCGGGCTGCTGCGCCGCATCCAGGACGAGCGGCTGGACGTGATGCCGTACGAGTACCTCGGCCTGGGCGTGCTGCAGGCCGAGACCGGGCACCGGCGGCTGTTCGACACGCTCTTCGTACTGCGCAACAGCGACACCGAGGAGCGGCTCGCCGAGCTGAGCGACCGGCACGGCGCCACGGCCGTCGCCAATGTCGACGCCACCCACTATCCCGTCAACCTCGTGGTCACCCCGGGCTGCTCCATCCAGGTCACCCTGACCCACCGGGCCGATGTCGTGGCCCGCCCCCAGGCCCAGACCCTGCTCGACCGCTTCACCCTGCTCCTGGACCGGCTCACCCAGGACCTCGATGCCCCGGTCGGCGGGCTCGACCCCCTACTGCCCGCGGAACACCGGGAGTTGGAGCGCGAGCGAGCCGAAGGCCGGGTGCCCGACCCCGAGGACACCATCGCCGACCTGCTGGCGGACCAGGCCGCGGCCACCCCCGACGCCACGGCCGTCGTCTTCGGCGACCAGATGCTGACGTATGCCGAACTCGACGCCCGCATCAACCGCATGGCCCATCTGCTGCTCGCCCGCGGCGCCGGACCCGAGCGGGTCGTCGCCCTCGGCCTGCCCCGCTCTCTGGAGATGGTCGTCGCGCTGTTCGCGGTCCTGCGCACGGGCGCCGCGTACCTGCCGCTGGAGCTGGACTACCCGGACGACCGGCTCACCGCGATGCTCGACGACGCCCGCCCGGCCATGCTGCTGTCGAACGCCGAGGTGTCCGCCCGCCTGACCCCCTCCGACACTCCGCGGGTCCTGCTGGACGACCCGGCGATCGCCGCCGAACTGGCCGCCTGCCCGGGCGACTTGGCCCGCCGGACCTTCAGCCTGGAACACCCGGCGTACGTCATCTACACCTCCGGCTCGACCGGCCGCCCCAAGGGCGTCGTCACGCCCTACCGCGGGCTGACCAACATGCAGCTCAACCACCAGCGGGAGATCTTCGAACCGGCCATCGCCTCGGCGGGCGGACGGCGGCTGCGTATCGCCCACACCGTGTCGTTCGCCTTCGACATGTCGTGGGAGGAACTGCTCTGGCTGGTCGAGGGACATGAGGTGCACATCTGCGACGAGGAGCTGCGGCGCGACGCCGAGGCCCTGGTCGCGTACTGCGAGACGCATCGGGTCGACGTCGTGAACGTCACCCCGACCTACGCCCATCTCCTCATCGAGCAGGGCCTGTTGGAGGGACACCGCCCGCCGCTCGTGCTGCTCGGCGGCGAGGCCGTCTCGGAGACCGTGTGGAACCGGCTCCGCGACACGGAGGGAACGTACGGCTACAACCTCTACGGGCCCACCGAGTACACCATCAACACGCTCGGCGGCGGCACCCTCGACAGCGCCACCCCCACCGTCGGCCGACCGATCCGCGGCACCCGCGCCCACATCCTGGACGCCTGGCTGCGCCCGGTGCCCGAAGGAGTGCCCGGCGAGCTGTACATCGCCGGTATCGGCCTGGCCCGCGGCTATCTCGACCGGCCCGCGCTGACCGCGGAGCGGTTCGTCGCCGACCCGTTCGGCGCACCCGGCGAGCGCATGTACCGCACCGGAGACCTGGTTCGTCGCCGCCCTGACGGCAACCTCGACTTCCTCGGCCGCACCGACGACCAGGTCAAGATCCGCGGCTACCGCGTCGAGCTCGGCGAGATCGAGACCGCGCTGGCCCGGCACCCGCATGTCGCCCACGCCGCCGTGCTCGTCCGCGACGACCGGCTCGTCGGTTATGTCGTCCCCGCCCGGCTCACCGGCGACGACCGGGACGCCGCCGAGCGCGACCAGGTCGGTGAGTGGCAGGAGATCTACTCCGACGAGTACGAGGAGATCAGCACCGCCGTCTTCACCGAGGACTACGCAGGCTGGGACTCCTCGTACGACGGCCGGCCCATCCCCTTCGAGGAGATGCACGAGTGGCGTGAGGCCACCGTCGCGCGGATCCGCTCCCTGCGGCCCCGCCGGATCCTGGAGATCGGCGTCGGCTCCGGCCTGCTCCTGTCCAGGCTGGCCCCCGAGGCGGCGGCCTACTGGGCCACCGACTTCGCCGCCCCCGTCATCCGCAAGATCGGCGAAGAGCTGCGCCAGGACCCGGAACTGGCCGCCAAGGTCACCCTCCGCGCCCAGCCCGCCGACGACTTCAGCGGCCTGCCCGACGACGGCTACTTCGACACCATCGTCATCAACTCCGTCATCCAGTACTTCCCGAGCGTCGACTACCTGACCTCGGTGATCCAGGGCGCCATGCGCCTCCTGGCCCCCGGCGGCGCCCTGTTCGTCGGTGACGTCCGCAACCTGCGGCTCGCCCGCACCTTCCAGACGGAGATCCAGCGGGCCAAGGGGGTCCCCGAGGACGGCCTGGAACGGGCCGTCGAGCGCGGCCTGCGCCTGGAGAAGGAACTCCTCGTCGACCCCGACTACTTCAGCACTCTCGGCCACGGCGTCGACCTGCGCACCAAGCGCGCCCACCACCACAACGAACTCACCCGCCACCGCTACGACGCCGTCCTGTACGCCGGTGACCCGGACCTGCGGCTGCACGACATCCCGTCGGTCGAGTACAGCGCCGTCCTCGACCTGGCCGACCTGGCCCGCACGACCGAACCCCTGCGCCTCACCGGCATCCCCGACGCCCGCGTGGGAGCAGCGGGGGGAGTGGACCCGGAGACGCTGCACGACCTCGGCGCATGCGTCCTGACCACCTGGTCCCGCGAACCCGGCACCTACGACGCCGTGTTCCTGCCCCACGCCGAAGGGGCACCTGGCATCACCGCCGGGCTGTACCGGCCGGGCGGCGGGACCGCCCCGTACGCCAACGAGCCGACCGCCGCGCGCGGCGCCAACAGCCTGATCCGTCGGCTGCGCGACGACCTCAAGCAGCAACTGCCCGACTACATGGTCCCGGCCGCGTTCGTCACCCTCGACCGGCTGCCCATGAACGACAACGGCAAGCTGGACGTACGTGCCCTGCCGGACGCCGAACCGGCCGTGGCGCTCGGCACCGGCCGCGGACCGCGCACCCCGCAGGAGGAGGTGCTCTGCCGGCTCTTCGCCGAGGTGCTCGGCCTGCCCGAAGTCGGCGCCGAGGACGGCTTCTTCGACCTGGGCGGCCACTCCCTGCTGGCCACCCGGCTGATCAGCCGGGCCCGCACCGAGCTGGGCGCCGAACTGGCCATCCGCGACCTCTTTGAGGCACCCACCGCCGAACTGCTCGCGCTCCGCGCGGACGGCGGACGCCCCGCCCGCCCGGCCGTCGCCCCGGCGGCCCGCCCCGAGCGCATCCCGCTGTCCGCCGCCCAGCGCAGGCTGTGGCTCGTCGAGCGGATCACCGGCAGCGGCGTCGCCTACAACTTCCCCTTGGTCTTCCGGCTCCACGGCGACCTCGACCTCGACGCTCTCCGAGCCGCCGTACGGGACGTGGCGGGCCGCCACGAGGCCCTGCGCACAGTGCTCCCCGAGCACGCGGGCGAGCCGTACCAGCTGATCGTCCCGGCGGCCGACGCCGAACCGGCGTTCTCCGTGGCCGACTGCACCGAGGCGGAACTGCCCGCCCTGATCGAGACGGCCCAGCGCCGCCCCTTCGACCTCGGCCGGGAACTGCCCCTGCGCTGCGAGGTGTTGAGGCTCGGCCCAGCCGACCACGTGGTGGCCGTCGTCCTCCACCACATCACCACCGACGAGTGGTCCGACCGCCCGTTCCTCGCCGACCTCACCACCGCGTACCAGGCACGGAGGCGGGGCCAGGCACCGTCATGGGAGCCGCTGCCGGTCCAGTACGCCGACTACACCCTGTGGCAGCGGGACCTGCTGGGCCGGATCGGTGAGACCCAACTCGCCCACTGGACCGACACCCTGCGTGGCCTGCCCGAAGAACTGCATCTGCCGCTCGACCGCCCCCGCCCGGACGAGCCCACCGGGCGCGGCGGCAAGGTCCGGCTGGAGCTGCCCGCCGACATGGACCTGGCGCTGCGCGAACTGTGCGCCACGACCGGCACCAGCATGTTCATGCTCTTCCAGGCCGTCACCGCCGCCCTACTGCACCGTCTCGGCGCGGGCGACGACATCCCCCTCGGAGCGCCGATCGCGGGCCGCACGGACGATGCGCTGAACGACCTCGTCGGGTTCTTCGTCAACACGCTCGTGCTGCGCACGGACCTGTCCGGCGAGCCGACCTTCCGTCAACTCATCAGTCGCGTACGGGAGTCGGCACTGGAGGCGTTCGAGTACCAGGATCTCCCCTTCGACCAGGTCGTGGAGGCCGTGAACCCGCCCCGGACGGCCGGGCGCAACCCGCTCTTCCAGGTCATGCTCGGCTACCACTACCGCCCCGACGGCGACCCCGACGTGCTCGGCATGCCGACCGACTGGTTCGACATGGACACCGGCATGGCCAAGTTCGACCTCCACTTCACCTTCGTCGACGAGTCGGACCGCCTGACGCTGCTGCTGGAGTACGCGGCCGACCTGTGCGACGAGGGGACAGCCGAGCTGCTGGCGGGGCGTCTGGTGCGGTTGCTGGAGCAGGTGGCGGCCGATCCGGATGTGCCGGTGCGGGATGTGGAGGTGCTGGGGGAGTCGGAGCGGCGGTCGGTCGTCGAGGTGTGGAACGACACGGCGCACGAGGTGGAGGTGAGCAGCCTTCCGGAGTTGTTCCGGGCTCAGGTGGCTCGTACGCCGGATGCGGTGGCGCTCGTCTTCGGTGAGCAGCGGCTGACGTATGCGGAGTTGGATGCGCGGGTCGAGCGCACTGCTCGTGTGCTGGCGGGGATGGGGGCGGGGCCGGAGCGCACGGTGGCGGTCGCGTTGCCGCGCTCGGTCGAGCTGGTCGTCGCGTTGCTGGCTGTGCAGCGTGCGGGGGCCGCCTATCTGCCGCTGGATGCGGATTATCCGGAGGAGCGGCTGGAGTTCATGCTGGCGGATGCCCGTCCGGTGTGTGTGGTGCGGGAGGAGTTGCCGGAGGAAGGGCCGGGGGGTGAACTGCCCTCTGCCTACGATCCGTTGAGTCCGGCGTATGTGATCTACACGTCGGGTTCGACCGGTCGTCCCAAGGGCGTTGTGGTCCCGCATGCGGGCATCGTGAACCGTCTGCTGTGGATGCAGGGCGAGTACGGGCTGACCGGCGACGACCGGGTGTTGCAGAAGACCCCGTCCAGCTTCGACGTGTCGGTGTGGGAGTTCTTCTGGCCTCTGATCACCGGTGCCACGCTGGTGGTCGCCAAGCCCGACGGGCACAAGGACCCGGCCTACCTGGCCGAGGTGATTCAGGAACAGGGCATCACGACCGTGCACTTCGTGCCCTCGATGCTCCAGATGTTCCTGGAGGAACCCACTGCCGTGGCGTGCACCGGGCTGCGCCGGGTGCTGTGCAGCGGGGAGGCGCTGCCGGCGGCGGTCGTGGAGCGTTTCCGTGCTCTGCTGCCGGCTGAGCTGCACAATCTGTACGGGCCGACGGAGGCGTCCGTCGATGTCACCGCCGCCGAGGTGACGGACCGTGTGTCGATCGGCCGTCCGGTGTGGAACACCCGGGTCTACGTCCTCGACTCGGCCCTGCGTCCCGTTCCGCCCGGTGTGGCGGGTGAACTGTACCTGGCAGGCGTCCAGTTGGCGCGCGGCTATCTGGACCGGCCGGGGCTGACCGCCGAGCGGTTCACGGCGGATCCGTTCGGTGTACCGGGCTCCCGCATGTACCGCACAGGGGACCTGGCCCGCTGGACTTCCGACGGCACGCTCGAATACCTCGGCCGCACCGACGACCAGGTCAAGATCCGCGGCTTCCGTATCGAACTCGGTGAGATCGCCGACGTGTTGATGCGGCACGACAGCCTCGCCCACGCCGCCGTCGTCGCGCACGACCAACGGCTCGTGGCGTACGTCGTACCCGCCGCCGGACACACCCCCGACAGCGGTGAACTGCGTCGGCACACGGCCGCCGCGCTGCCCGATCACATGGTCCCCGCGGCCTTCGTCACCCTGGACGCGCTGCCGCTCACCCCGAACGGCAAGCTCGACCGCAGGGCCCTGCCCGCCCCCGACTTCACGACCGGAACGAGCGACGCCCGGCCGCGCACCCCGCACGAGGAGATCCTCTGCGGGCTGTTCGCGGACGTGCTGGGCCTCGAACGGGTCGGTATCGACGACGACTTCTTCATGCTCGGTGGCCACTCACTCCTCGCCATGAGGCTGGTCAGCCGGGTCCGCACGGCGCTGGGCGTCGAACTGACGGTCCGCACGGTCTTCGAGGCACCCACACCGGCCCTGCTCGGCGAGCGCGTGGCGGGTTCCGCGGGGCGAGGCATGGCACGACCGGCACTCGCTCAGCTCGACCGGCCGGAGCCGCTGCCCCTGTCCTTCGCCCAGCAACGGCTCTGGCTGCTGCACCGGATCGAGGGCCCCGGCGCCACGTACAACATCCCGGCGGCCTGGCGGCTGACCGGCGATCTGGACCGCGATGCCCTCGCCGCCGCCGTCCAGGATCTCGCCGTCCGCCACGAGAGCCTGCGCACGGTCTTCCCGGAACACGAGGGAGTCGCCCACCAACTCGTCCTGGACGGTCCCGAGGTCGCGGTGCCGGTGCACCACGAGCAGGTGTCCGAGGCAGACCTTCCCGACCGACTGGCCGAGGCGGCCGGGCGCGGCTTCGAGATCGACCGCGAACTCCCGTTGCGCGTCCACGTTTTCGAGCTGATGCGGCAGGAGTACGTCCTGCTCCTGGTCCTGCACCACATCGCCGGCGACGAGTGGTCGGACGGCCCGCTGTGGCGGGACCTCGCCACCGCCTACCGAGCCCGCAGCGAGGGCCGCGAGCCGGAGTGGGCGCCGCTGCCGGTGCAGTACGCCGACTACACCCTGTGGCACCACCGGCTGCTCGGCGACGACACCGACCCCGGCAGCCTCCAGGCAGGCCAAATCGCCTACTGGAAGGACGCGTTGGCCGGGCTTCCCGACGAGCTGGCGCTCCCGACCGACCGGCCGCGCCCACAAGAGGGCAGCCACGAGGGCGGAGCCGTCGGACTGAGCCTCGACGGTGAGCTGGCGCGGGCCCTGCGCGGCCTCGCGCACCGGCGTGGCGTCAGCATGTTCATGCTCTTCCAGGCGGCCACCGCCGCTCTGCTGCACCGTCTCGGCGCGGGCGACGACATCCCCCTCGGCGCACCCATCTCGGGCCGCGCCGACGAACGCCTGGAAGACCTGGTCGGCTTCTTCGTCAACTCGCTGGTCCTGCGCACCGACCTCTCCGGCACCCCCACCTTCGCCGACCTGCTCGACCGGGTACGCGACACCGACCTGGCCGCCTATGAACACCAGGACCTGCCGTTCGAGCGGCTCGTGGAGGCCATCAACCCGGCCCGCTCACTCGCCAGGCACCCGCTCTTCCAAGTCATGGTCGTCTACCTCGGCGACCCCGGCAGCACTCCCGACTTCCCGGGCCTGTCCGCACACCGCGAACCGCTCCGGCAGGAGAGCGCCAAGTTCGACCTGAGCTTCGACTTCATCGAGCAGCCGGACGGGTCCGGTATCCAGGGCTGGATCGAGTACAGCTCCGACCTCTTTGACCACGGAACCGTCGAGCTGCTGGCGGGGCGTCTGGTGCGGTTGCTGGAGCAGGTGGCGGCCGATCCGGATGTGCCGGTGCGGGATCTGGAGGTGTTGGGGGAGTCGGAGCGGCGGTCGGTCGTGGAGGTGTGGAACGACACCGAGCAGGAGATCCACGCGACCAGCCTGCCCGAGCTGTTCCGGGCTCAGGTGGCCCGCACGCCGGATGCGGTGGCTCTTGTCTTCGGCGACCAGCGGCTGACGTATGCGGAGTTGGACGCGCGGGTCGAGCGCACCGCTCGTGTGCTGGCCGGGATGGGCGCCGGTCCCGAACGGACCGTTGCCGTGGCCCTGCCCCGTTCGGTCGAGCTGGTCGTCGCCCTGCTGGCGACGCATCGCGCCGGAGCGGCCTATCTTCCGCTGGACGTCGAATATCCGCAGGAGCGGCTGGAGTTCATGCTGGCGGATGCCCGTCCGGTGTGTGTGGTCCGGGACGGGTTGCCGGAGGGTCCTGGCGGTGAACTGCCCTCTGCCTACGATCCGTTGAGTCCCGCGTACGTCATCTACACCTCGGGTTCGACCGGCCGTCCCAAGGGTGTCGTCGTCCCGCATGCGGGGATCGTGAATCGTCTGTTGTGGATGCAGGGCGAGTACGGGCTGACCGGTGACGACCGGGTGTTGCAGAAGACCCCGTCCAGCTTCGACGTCTCGGTGTGGGAGTTCTTCTGGCCTCTGATCACCGGTGCCACGCTGGTGGTCGCCAAGCCCGACGGGCACAAGGACCCGGCCTACCTGGCCGAGGTGATTCAGGAACAGGGCATCACCACCGCCCACTTCGTGCCCTCGATGCTCCGCGCCTTCCTGGACGAGCCCACCACCGCCGACTGCACCACCCTCCACCGCGTCCTGTGCAGCGGCGAGGCGCTCGCCCCCGACCTCGCCGCCCGCTTCCACACCACCCTGCCGCCCACCGAGCTCCACAACCTGTACGGCCCGACGGAGGCGTCCGTCGACGTCACCGCCATCGAAGTGACCGATCGCGTCTCCATCGGCCGCCCGGTGTGGAACACTCGCGTGTACGTCCTCGATGCGGCCCTGCGTCCCGTTCCGCCCGGCGTGGCGGGCGAACTGTATCTGGCGGGCGTCCAGTTGGCGCGCGGGTATCTGGACCGGCCTGGCCTGACCGCGGACCGTTTTGTCGCCGACCCGTACGGCGAACCCGGCTCGCGCATGTACCGCACGGGCGACCTGGCCCGCTGGACCCCCGACGGCACGCTCGAATACCTCGGCCGCACTGACGACCAGGTCAAGATCCGCGGCTTCCGCATCGAACTCGGCGAGATCGAGTCCGCCCTCGCCCGCCACGACACCGTCGCCCACGTCAGTGTGGTCGCCCGCGAGCAACAACTGGTCGCGTACGTCGTCCCGGCCCCGGGCCGTACGCCGGATTCGGCCGCGCTGCGGGCGCACGTCGCCGCCGCGCTGCCCGATCACATGGTCCCCGCGGCCTTCGTCACCCTGGACGCGCTGCCGCTCACCCCGAACGGCAAGCTCGACCGCAGGGCCCTGCCCGCCCCCGACTTCGAGGCCGAGACCACCGACACCCTTCCTCGCACGCCGCGCGAGGAACTCCTGTGCGGTCTCTTCGCTGACGTGCTGAATCTCCGCCGCGTCGGAGTGGACGACGACTTCTTCACGCTGGGCGGAGACAGCATCGTCGCCATGCAGCTGGTCGCACGCGCGCGGGCGGCCGGGCTGGTGGTCAGCCCGCGGGACGTCTTCCGCCACAAGACCGCCGCCGGGCTGGCCGCCGCGGCCCGTGAGCTCGACGGTGACGGCGAGGCAGCGTCGTCGGACGCCTCGCTGCTCGAGCTCAGCGACGAGGAGCGGGCCGAGGTCGCCGGGTTCGATGCGGCGGAGGTGCTGCCCCTGTCGCCGCTCCAGGCGGGGCTGCTGTTCCACGCCGCGTTCGACTCCGGGGACGCGGGGCCGGACGTCTACACCGTGCAGGTGGCGTACGACATCGACGGTCCGCTGGACGCCGTACGGCTGCGGAGGGCCGGGCAGGCGCTGCTGGACCGGCACGGCAACCTCCGGGCCGGCTTCCGGTACCTGTCCTCGGGGCGCCCGGTCTCGGTCGTACCGCATACGGCCGTACTGCCGTGGCGGTGCGTGGATCTGAGCGAGCTGGACGCCGCGGCCCGTGAGGAGCGGTGGACCTCCTTGCTGGCGCAGGAGCGGCGCCGGTTCGAGCCCGCGGAGCCGCCGCTGTTGCGGCTGATGCTGGTCGAGGTCGGACCCGAGCGGTACCGGCTCGTGCTGTCGCACCAGCACCTGCTGCTCGACGGGTGGTCGGTGCCACGGCTGTCGGGCGAGCTGTCCCAGCTGTACGCGGGAGTCGAACTCCCGGCCCCGGTGCCGTACAAGGACTATCTGGCCTGGCTCGGCCGCCAGGATGCCGGTACCTCCTCGGCGGCCTGGGCGGAGGCGCTCGACGGGCTGGCGGAGCCGACGCATCTGGTGCCCGCCGACCCGGGTCGGGTCCCGGCCGTGCCCGAGACGCTCACCACGCTGCTGACGCCGGAGGCGACCGACGCGCTGACCGCGTTCGCCCGTTCGCGCGGCCTGACCGTCAACACGCTGGTCCAGGGCGCCTGGAGCATCGTCCTGTCCCGGCTCACCGGGCGCGACGACGTGGTCTTCGGAGCGACCGTCTCCGGGCGGCCACCGGAGCTGAGCGGTGTGGAGTCGATGATCGGGCTGTTCATCAACACCGTTCCCGTACGGGTCCGGATCGACGAGCGCGAGACGCTGGCGGCGTTCCTGGACCGGCTCCAGGACGAGCAGTCGAGGCTCATCGCCCATCAGCACCTCGGGCTCGCCGACATCCAACGGGGCGCCGGGCTGGGGGAGTTGTTCGACACGCTCGTGGTCTTCGAGTCGTACCCCGACGGGGGCGGAGCCCGACTCGGAGCCGAGGAGGGGCTGCGGACCGAGGTCCGCGACCACCGGGACTCGACGCACTATCCCTTCGCCTGGGCCGTCGAGCCCGCACAGCGGCTGCGACTGACCGCCGAGTACCGCACCGACCTGTTCGACACCGCGACCGCCGAACGGCTCTCCGCGGCGATGGTCCGGCTGCTCGACGCGATGACCGCCGATGCCGATCAGGCGGTGGGCCGCGTCGACATCCTCACCCCCGAGGAGCGGCACACCCTCCTGGAGACCTGGAACGACACCGCCCTCCCGGTCGTCGCCCCGACCACCGTGCCCGGGCTCTTCGAGGCCCAGGCCGCGGCCACCCCGGACGCCGTCGCCGTGGTCGCGGGCCCCGTGACGCTGACCTTCGCCGAACTCAACGACCACGCGAACCGGTTGGCCCGGCTGCTGGCCGAGTACGGCGCCGGACCCGAGCAGATCGTCGCCCTGGCGCTTCCCCGCACCGCGGACTTCATCGTCGCGATGCTCGCCGTGCTCAAGTCGGGTGCGGCCTATCTGCCGATCGACGCGGACCTGCCCGCCGAGCGCGTCCTCGCCATGCTGGACGACGCCGGGGCCCGGCTCGTCCTCACCACCAAGGCACTCGCCGCGGGGCTGCCGGACAGCGACGGGGTGGCCCGGCTGGCGCTCGACGCGGAGGAGACCGTCGTACGACTGGCCGCGCACTCCGGCTGCAGCAACCCGGTCGGCCCCGACCCGGGCCACCCGGCCTACGTCATCTACACCTCGGGCTCCACCGGCCGCCCCAAGGGCGTCGTGGTCTGCCACCGCAGCGTGGTCAACCTCTTCCACAGCCACCGCCGCACCCTGCACGACCTCGCCAAGGCGGGCACCGGGCGGCGGCATCTGCGCGTCGGGCACTTCTGGTCGTTCTCCTTCGACGCCTCCTGGCAGCCGCAGCTGTGGCTGCTGGACGGGCACGCGCTGCACATCCTCGACGACGAGACGCGGCGCGACCCCGAACTGACCGCCGCGGCCATCCGCGCCCAGGGCATCGACTTCATCGAGGTGACGCCGTCGTTCCTGGCCCAGATGGCGGAGTACGGGCTGATCAAGGACGGTGAGTGCCCGCTCGCGGTGGTGGGCGTGGGCGGGGAGGCCGTGCCGGACGCGCTGTGGAGCGAACTGGCCGCGCTGCCCGGCACGGAGGCCTTCAACCTCTACGGGCCGACGGAGGCGACCGTAGACGCGCTCGCCGCCCGGATCGGGGAGAGCGAGCGGCCGGTGGTGGGGCGCCCGGTCGGCAACACGCGGGCGTATGTGCTCGACGGCCGGCTGCGGCCCGTGCCGCCGGGCGTCACCGGCGAGCTGTACCTCGCGGGGGCGGGCCTGGCGCGCGGCTATCTCGGGCGTCCCGGGCTGACCGCCGAGCGGTTCACGGCGGACCCGTTCGGCGCACCCGGCTCCCGTATGTACCGCACGGGCGACCTGGCCCGCTGGACGGCCGAGGGCACGCTCGAATACCTGGGCCGCGCCGACGACCAAGTCAAGATCCGCGGCTTCCGCATCGAACTCGCGGAGATCGAGGCCGTGTTGGACCGGCACGACGCGGTCGGCCAGGTCGTGGTCGTCGCCCGCGAGGACCGGCCGCGGACGAAGCAGCTGGTCGCGTACGTCGTCCCGGCCGGCGGTGTGCCGAGCCCCGACCCCGCCGAACTGCGGGACCACGCCGCTGCGACGCTGCCCGACTACATGGTCCCGGCCGCCGTCGTGGTCCTCGACGAACTGCCGCTGCTGTCCAACGGCAAGCTCGACCGCAGGGCGCTCCCGGCCCCCGAGTTCACGCTCGCGACCGGCGGCCGGGAGCCCGCGAACGACGTCGAGCGCGCCCTCTGCGCCCGCTTCGCCGAGGTGCTGGGCCTGCCAGGGGTTGGAGCTGACGACGACTTCTTCGCCCTCGGCGGGGACAGCATCGTCGCCATGCAGCTGGTCAGCCGGGTCCGCGCGGCCGGCCTGCGGATCACTCCACGGCAGGTCTTCCAGCACCGCACGGTCGGCGCGCTGGCCGCCGTGGCCGTGGAACTGGACGCCGCGCAGCTCACGCGGCCCGCCCACGACGACGGCTCCGGCACCGTGCCGCTGACGCCGATCATGCACGCGCTGCGGGAGCTGGGCGGTCCGATCGCCGGATACCACCAGGCCGCGTTCGTGCAGACCCCCGCCGCCCTGGACGAGGCCGGACTGCACGCCGTGCTCCAGGCCGTCACCGACCGGCACGACCTGCTGCGGGCCCGGCTGGAGCGGACCGGACGGTGGTCGCTGCACGTGCCGCCGCCGGGCAGCATGCCCGCAACGTCCTGGATGGTCCGCGCCGAGGTCCGGGGCGCGGACGAGGCGATGCTCCGGGAAACGGTCGCCGAACACGCCCGTGCCGCGCAGAGCCGCCTGGACCCGGATGCCGGGCGGATGATCCAGGGCGTCTGGTTCGACGCGGGTCCTCACACGCCCGGACGGCTACTGCTGCTGATCCACCACCTGGTCGTGGACGGCGTGTCCTGGCGCGTGCTGCTGCCCGACCTCGCCGCCGCCTGGCGCGACGTCAGCGAGGGCAGGACGCCCGCGCTCGCACCGGTCGACCTGTCGTTCCGGCGCTGGTCCGAACTGCTCGCCGCACGTGCCGTCGACCCCGCCCGCGAGGACGAACTACCGCTGTGGGCAAGGGTGTTGACCGACGAGGAACCCCTCCCGCTGCTGCGGCCCCTCGACCCGGAACGCGATGTCACCGCCGCCTCCCGGCACCTGTCCCTCACCCTGCCGGCGGACCGTACGGCACCCCTGCTCAGCCGCGTGCCCGCCGCCTTCGGGGCGAGCGTCAACGACGTCCTGCTGACCGCCCTCGCCCTCGCCGTCGCCCACTGGCGGGGGGCGGCGTCCGGCGGTGCGGTCCTCGTGGACCTCGAAGGGCACGGACGGGAGGAGGAGCTGGCGGGCGAGGCCGATCTCTCGCGCACCGTGGGCTGGTTCACCACCGTCGTGCCGGTCCGCCTTGACACCGGCACGCTGGACCTCGCCGACGCGCTCGCCGGGGGACCCGCTCTCGACACGGCCCTGGCGCGTGTCCGCGAGCACCTGGCCGCCGCGCCGACGGGCGGCATCGGCCACGGCCTGCTCCGGCACCTCAACCCCGAGACCGGACCGGTGCTGGCCGAACTCGCGCGTCCGCAGATCGAGTTCAACTACATGGGGCGCTTCGGCGTCCCTGAGGCCACGGACTGGTCGTACGCCCCCGAGGCCGACGCGGCGGACCTGGAGGCCGACCCCGGCATGCCGCTGTCCCACGCCCTGACCGTCAACGCCCTCACCGAGGACCTGCCGGACGGCCCCGAACTGACCGCCCACTGGACCTACGCACCCGGAGTACTGCCCGAGGAGGCCGTACGGGACCTGGCCGAGGGCTGGTTCCGGGCCCTGGGCGCGCTGGTGGACCGGGCTGCCGAAGAGCCGAAGGCAACGCACCCCCAACGAAAGGAACCGGCATGACCAACCCCTTCGAGAACCCCGACGGCGTCTACTCCGTGCTCGTCAACGACGAGGGCCAGCACAGCCTGTGGCCCGACTTCGTCGACGTACCGGCCGGCTGGAGCGTCGTCCACGGTCCGGCACCTCGGCAGGAGTGCCTGGACCACATCGAGGCCAACTGGACCGACATGCGCCCCAAGAGCCTGGTGCGGCGCATGGACGGCTGACGTCAGCCGAGAGCGCGGTCGAGATTGAAGGCCGCGCTGATCAACGCGAGATGGGTGAACGCCTGCGGGAAGTTGCCCTGTTGCTCGCCGGTGTGGCTGATCTCCTCGGCGTACAGGCCGAGATGGTTGGCGTACGTGAGCATCTTCTCGAAGGCCAGGCGGGCCTCGTCGATCCGGCCGGCGTGGACCATCGCCTCGACGTACCAGAACGAGCAGATCGAGAACGTGCCCTCGTCGCCGCGCAGTCCGTCCGGGCTGGCCTGCGGATCGTAGCGGTAGACGAGGGAGTCCGAGACCAGGTCGTGGGTGAGGGCGTCGAGCGTGGACAGCCACTTCGGGTCGGTCGGGGCGATGAACTTCGTCAGCGGCATCATCAGGACGGCCGCGTCCAGTACGTCGCTGTCCTCGTACTGCACGAACGCCTGCCGTGTCTCGGACCAGCCGCGCTTCATGATCCGCCGGTAGATCGTGTCCCGGTGCCCGCGCCAGCGGACCAGGTCGGCGGGCAGACCGCGCCGGTTGGCCATGCGGATGGCCCGCTCGATCGCGACCCAGCACATCAGGCGTGAGTACAAGAAGTTCTTACGGCCGCCGCGGGTCTCCCAGATGCCTTCGTCGGGCTGGTCCCAGTTCTCGCAGACCCAGTCCACCAGGGCGCACACGTCGTCCCACTGGTCGCTGGAGATGGGCTTCGCCCACTTGTCGTAGAGGTAGATCGAGTCGATGAGCGCGCCGTAGATGTCGAGCTGGAGCTGCTCGGCCGCGCCGTTGCCGATCCGCACCGGCGCGGACCCCAAGTGCCCTTCGAGGTGGTCGAGTTCCTGCTCGGCGAGGTCGGTGCGCCCGTCGACGCCGTACATGATCTGCAGTGGGCCCGAGGGTTTGCCGTCG
The DNA here is from genome assembly GCF_036014015.1 of Streptomyces sp. NBC_00457. Classification (NCBI taxonomy): domain Bacteria; kingdom Bacillati; phylum Actinomycetota; class Actinomycetes; order Kitasatosporales; family Streptomycetaceae; genus Streptomyces; species Streptomyces sp. NBC_00457. Next base: position 9,532,263 of record NZ_CP107905.1, read on the forward strand.
CCCGGACTGACGTGCCGGGTCACGAACTTCATGAACGCCTCGGCCTCGCCGGTGAAGCCCAGCCGCAGCAGGGCGTACACGCAGAAGGCGGCGTCGCGCACCCACACATACCGGTAGTCCCAGTTGCGTTCGCCGCCGATCTGCTCGGGCAGGCTCGTCGTCGGCGCGGCCACGATCGCCCCGGTCGGCGCGTAGGTGAGCAGCTTCAGGGTGAGCGCGGAGCGGTGCACCATCTCCCGCCAGCGGCCCCGGTACTGGGACTGGGACAGCCAGCGCCGCCAGTACGCCACCGTGACGTCGAACTGGCTCTCGGCCTCAGTGCGCGCACAGCCGCGCGGCTCCACCGGGCCGCCCACTTGGTCCAGCGCGAACACCGCCGACTCACCCTCCGCGAGCTTGAAGTCGGCGCGCGCGTCCAGGCCTTCGGCTTCCAGCGGCACGGTCGCGGTCAGCCCCAGCGACAGGCCGTCGGAGGCGAACACCGCCACGTCGCCCTCCATGCGCACGGTGTGCGGGACGCGGCCGTAGTCGAAGCGGGGCGCCACCCGCGCGCGGAACGGAATGGAGCCGCGGACGCACAGCACCCGCCGGATCAGCCGGTGCCGGGCGACCTCCTCGGCCTCGTGGCCGATCGGCATGAAGTCCTGCACCTCACCGACGCCTTCCTCGGTGAAGAACCTGGTGATCAGGACGTTCGTGTCCGGGAAGTAGAACTGCTTGGTCCGGGCCGGCACCGAGGCGGCGAGCTCGAAGGCGCCGCCCCGCTCCGTGTCCAGGATCGCCGCGAAGATGCTGGGCGCGTCGAAGGACGGGCAGCAGTACCAGTCGATGGTCCCGTCGGTCCCCACCAGGGCGACGCTGCGCAGATCGCCGATCAGCCCGTGCTCGGCGATCGGCAGATACCGCGAAGCCCCCGGTACGCCCTGATCGCTCGCTGTCCCGTCCATCACAGCCTCCCTGGCCCGGCCCCGTACCGCAGCCTCCCTGGCCCGGCTCGCACGGCGTCACAGTCAGCCTAGGCGCTCCGCTGGAGGCGCGGTGGGGCTGTATCGATACGCGGCTCCGCCGCGGGCGCAGGCCGGTGGGGGCCGGTCGCGCCCACGCGGCGGAGCCGTATATCGACGCAGCCCCGCGGGCCCCTTACGGGGCGCGATGCCGCACCGGACTTGGTCAAAGCCGCTCGGGTCCGTCCGGTACGCGCTGTCCGGACAATCGGCCACGCGTCAGACGGCGATCACCTGGATCCCGGCCTCCTCGAACCGCCGCACCGTCTCCGGGCCGGCCGCCGTGTCCGTGACCAGCGTGTCCACCGCGTCGGCCGCGCAGATCCGGGCGAACGCCCGTCGCTCCAGCTTGCTGGAGTCGGCGGCGACGACCACGCGCTCGGCCCGCTCGCACAGCAGCCGGTTGATCGCGGCCTCCGCCTCGTCGTGCGCGGCGGCGCCGTGGGCGACGTCGAAGGAGACGACGCCGAGCACGGCCACATCGATCGTGATCTGGGCGAGGACACCGTCCGCGAGCGGCCCGATGAGCTCGTACGACTGCGCCCGGGCGACCCCGCCGGTCACCACGATCTTGAACTGGGGGCGTACGGCCAGCTCGTTGGCGATGTTGAGGGCGTTGGTGACAACGGTCAGCGCGGGGGAGCCGGACGTGAGATCACTGCGCACGGCCAGCGCGCGGGCCACCTCGGTCGTGGTCGTTCCGCCGGTCAGCCCCACCGCCTCGCCGGGCGCGACGAGATCGGCGACCGCCTTGGCGATCCGCTGCTTCTCGGAGGCGTGCCGGGCGGTCTTGTAGCGCAACGGCAGTTCGTACGACACCCCGTGCACGACCGCGCCACCCCGGGTGCGTACGAGCATCTGCTGCTCGGCCAGCTGGTCGAAGTCGCGCCGGATCGTCGCCGCCGACACCGCCAGCTCGGCCGCCGCCTCCTCGACATCCAGCCGGCCGCGCTCGACGAGCAGCTCCAGCAGCGCCTTCCAGCGGGCGTCCCGCGACATCCGCGCCCTCCGTCCTTCGATCTTCCGGTGACCTTAGCGCACGCCCTTCTTGCGCCCATGCTTGATTATGCTCGAAAGTCAGCTATATCTTGCAAGAACAATCAAAGCACGGGAGGGGAACGGCATGACCCATGTCGAGGACGAGCTGACCAGCCAGCCCGAGTGCTGGACGCGGGCCGCGGTGGAGGCCGGCCGGCACGGCGGAGCGCTTCCGGCGCCGGGGGAGCGGGTCGCGATCGTCGGGTGCGGCACGTCGTACTTCATGGCGCAGGCGGCAGCGGCGCTGCGGGAGGGCGCCGGGCAGGGCGAGACGGACGCGTTCGCCGCCTCTGAGTTCCCGTACGGCCGCTCGTACGACCGTGTCCTCGCCCTGACCCGCTCCGGCACCACCACCGAAGTTCTGGAACTGCTCGGGCAGTTGAGGGGCCGCACGCGCACGACCGCCGTCACCGCCGACCCCGGCACACCCGTCATGACGGTCGCCGACGACGTCGTGGTCCTCGACTTCGCGGACGAACGGTCCGTCGTGCAGACCCGGTTCGCGACCACCGCACTGACCCTGTTCCGCGCCCACCTGGGCCTGCACACCGACTCCGTCGTGGCCGACGCCCGCACCGCGCTCGCCGGCCCGCTGCCCGAAGGGCTCGTCGACTGCGCGCAGTTCACCTTCCTGGGCCGCGGCTGGACCGTGGGGCTGGCCAACGAGGCGGGACTGAAGATGCGCGAGGCCTCGCTGTCGTGGACCGAGGCCTATCCGGCGATGGAGTACCGGCACGGCCCCATCAGCATCACCACCCAGGGTACGGCCACCTGGGTGCTGGGGGAGCCGCCCGAGGGCCTGGCCGAACAGGTGCGGGCCACCGGCGGGTTGTGGGTGGCCGGCGCTCTCGACCCGCTCGCCGAACTGGTCCGCGTCCAGCGGCTCGCGGTCGCCGTCGCCGCGGCGCGCGGCCTCGACCCGGACCGGCCCCGACACCTCACCCGCTCGGTCATCCTCGCCGACTGAAGGGACTCACCGTGCCCCTCACCACCACCGGCGAACTCGTCACCCGGGCCGCAGCGGCCCACTCCGCCGTCGCCGCCTTCAACATCATCACGCTGGAACACGTAGAGGCCGTCATCGCCGGCGCGGAATCCGTGGACGCGCCCGTCGTCCTCCAGATCAGCGAGAACGCGGTCAAGTTCCGCTACGGACGCCTGCTTCCGCTCGCCCGCGCCGCCGTCGCCGCCGCCGAACGGGCCGCCGTACCCGTCGCGTTGCACCTCGATCACGTCCAGAGCGACGACCTGCTGCGGCAGGCGCCGGGCGCCGGGTTCAGCTCCGTGATGTACGACGCGTCGCGGCTGCCGTACGAGGAGAATCTCGCGGCGACCAGGGCCGCCGTCGACTGGGCGCACGCCCAAGGGCTGTGGATCGAGGCCGAGTTGGGACAGGTGGGCGGCAAGGACGGAGCCCCGCCGCTCGACGCCCACGCCCCCGGCGCCCGCACCGACCCCGCTCAGGCCCGTGCCTTCGTCACCGACTCGGGGGTCGACGCCCTCGCGGTGGCCATCGGCAGCTCCCACGCCATGACCACCCGCACGGCCACCCTCGACCACGCCCTCCTCAAACGCCTCGCCGCCGCCCTGGACGTCCCGCTGGTCCTGCACGGCTCCAGCGGCGTACCCGACTCCGAACTCACCGCGGCCGTCGCGGGCGGCATCGCCAAGGTGAACATCGGCACCGCCCTCAACCTCGCCATGACCGGCGCGATACGGGAGTACCTGGCCGCCCACCCCGAGGCCGTCGACTCGCGGAAGTACCTGAGTGTCGGACGGGAGGCGATGGTGCGGACGGTCGCGGAGATCATCCGGGTGCTGGGCGGGCGGTGAGCAACGGCTGGTAGAACGAAGTGTGCCAAGTGACGTCCGTGAAACCGGACGCGCTCACCAGGTCGGTCAACTGCCCGCGGGTCAGCGCCCAGTAGGTGGTGCGACGCACGCGCACACTCCAGCCGTCGCCCGCCGGGACGAGCTGGAAGTGGTCCAGGTCGTAGCGCTCGCCGTCCTCGTGCCAGTGCCACAGCTGAAAGGTGATCACCTCACCGTCCCCGGTGCGCGAGACCTGAGGAGGGGCCGCCGTGGGCTTGGCTCGTCGGGCCTCGTCGTAGTCTCGGACGGTCAGCACCAGCAACCCGTCCTCGCGCAGCACCCGGCGGATTCCCGTCAGCGCCGCCTCGACGTCCTGCGCCGACAGCAGATGCGGCAACGCGTTGTCGGCGCAGACGACGACGTCGAACACGGACGGCGTGAACGGCAGCCGCCGCATGTCCGCGACGGCCACCGGAAGGCGTACGCCACGGGCGGCGGCTTCGGCGACCGCGCGTGCGGCCGCCACGGGACTCAGGTCGCTGCCGACGACCTGATGCCCCAGCCGCGCCAGCCCGATCGCCTGGGTACCGATGCCGCAGGAGCAGTCCAGGACCCTGCGCGGTCCGGCTCCCGGGCGCGGCCGGATCAGCTCGTCCAGCACCGCCGCCTGTCGCGCCATGCTCGCGTCCCAGTCCGGGAAGATCAGGTGGTAGTCGGGGGCCAGCTCGTCGTAGAAGTCCCGCACCGAATCGTCGGACACACCCACGGCACCTACTCCTTGACGGCTCGGAGCACCACGAATTTCGAGTCGCTTGCCACCAGTTCACTGTTGCCGAACAACCGCCGCAGCTTCAGGTGGTAGCCCAGGTGCCGATTGCCGATCACACACAGCTCACCCCCGGGCCGCAGCGCACGCCGCGCCCCGCTGAACATCCGCCATGCCGTCGCATCGGTCGTCGCCTGGTGGGAGTGGAACGGCGGATTGTTGAGCACGAGATCGACGCTGCCCGCGGGCACCCCCACCAGCCCGTCCCCGACCCGGAACTCAGCATGCCCCGACACCCCGTTCGCCTTGTACGTAGCCTCCGCCGAGGCCACGGCCTGGAACGACTCGTCCGTGAAGAGCACCTCGGCCTCGGGATCGGCCAGCGCGATCGCCGTACCGACGACACCGTTGCCGCAGCCCAGATCGACGACGCGTGCGCCGCCGGTGCCGTACGGCAGATGCTTCAGGAAGAAGCGCGTGCCGATGTCGAGCCGTTCGGCGCAGAACACGCCGGCGTGGTTGACGACGGTGGCACCGGAGGCCGGGCCGATGTCGTCGGGGAGCGTGTAGGTGTGCGGCCAGGGGTTGGCGGACGGCGCCTGGGCGGCCTCGGGCGTGCAGAAGATGAGCCGGGCCTTCTTCTCGGCGAGCGAGGTGCGGGTCGGGCCGAGGATCCGCTCGAACAGCCGCAGCGTGGAGGTGTGGATCTCCTTCACCATGCCGGTACCGACGACGACCGTGCCCTCGTGCACCGCGGGCGCCAGCCGCAGCAACTGGTCCTCCAGCAGCGCCAGACTCTTCGGCACCCGGACGAGGAGGACATCGACCCGGGCGGGCGGCGGATCCTGCGTGGTGAGGAGAGTGACGGCGCCGGTCTCGACGCCGTTGCGCGCGAGGTTCGCGCGGGTCGCCTCCTGACCCAGATACGAGTCCGTGATCTGCACCGGCCGATGCGCCGCGAGCGCCGTGCCCAGAGCGCCCCAGCGGTCGCCGAGAACCACGACCGCCCCGGACAGCGGAACCTCCTGGTCCGCGAGATACCTCAGCAGATAGTCGTCGGAGGCATCCCAAGCGCGCAGCCTCTCGCGCGGGTCCTCAGGGAAACGGGCCAGCGCGAGCTCGCCCCAGGGGGTAGTCATACGGTCGTCCATCGTGCGACAAGACTAAGCGCCCTGGTGAAGTCAGCTGCGGTTGGTCGGCGCCCCGAAGGGGCGCGGGGAACTGCGCGACAAGCCACAACGAGCCCGCAGACGAAAGACGACCCATCACCGCGCTTCCCGCGGAGCGAGCCGCAGGATGGAGGAATGGACCCCGAGCTGTTCCCCAGAGCCCGTACGGAGATCGCGCCCGGCGCGGTGCACGTACCGGACTGGCTGGACGCGGAGCGCCAACGCGAGCTGCTGGAGGCCTGCCGCGAGTGGGCCCGTCCGCCCGCAGGCCTCCGCACGGTCCGCACACCCGGCGGCGGCACGATGACCGCCCGACAGGTCTGCCTGGGCCGGCACTGGTATCCGTACGGCTATGCCCGCACGGTCGTCGACGGGGACGGCGCGCCCGTGAAGCCGTTCCCCGAGTGGCTGGGCGAATGGGGGCGCCGGGCGGTGCGCGACGCCCTGAGCGGACCGGCTGTGGCGTACGACATCGCACTGATCAACTTCTACGACGCCGACGCCCGCATGGGCATGCACCGCGACAGCGACGAGAAATCCGACGCGCCGGTGGTCTCACTCAGCCTCGGGGACACCTGCGTGTTCCGCTTCGGCAACACCGAGACGAGGACCCGGCCGTACACGGACGTCGAACTGCGCAGCGGGGACCTGTTCGTGTTCGGGGGGCCGTCCCGGCTCGCCTACCACGGGGTGCCGCGGGTGTACCCGGACACGGCACCGCCCGAGTTGGGCCTGACCGGGCGGCTGAACGTCACGCTCAGAGTCAGCGGCCTGTAGGGCCCGTCCGGCGGATCATGCCGGCGTCGCGAGGCCCCTCGCCCCCGCTCACCCGCACTGACGAGGTGCCGTTCCTTGCAGCCGGCCTGATCCGCCGGACCGGCCCCAGCCCCCTCGACCTGCGGATCATGGGAGACTCGCCGTCATGAGCGGGAAGGCGGACCCCCGGCCGGCGGGGGAAGGGACCACCTCGAGGACGCGGTTGGACCGGGGGCGCGGTGCGCTCGGGCCCGCGCTGGAGCTCGTGCACACCGGGCGGGCGCCGACCCGGGCCGTGCTCACCGCCGAGCTGGGGGTGACCCGGGCGACGGCGGGCGCGGTGGCCGCCGAGCTGGAGGCGCTGGGGCTGATCCGGGTGGACGCCCGGCCCGGCGCCGCGGCCGGTTCGCAGGGGCGGCCCTCGCACAGGCTGTCCGTCGCTGAGGACGGGCCCGTCGTCCTCGCCGCACAGGTGCACGCCGACGGATTCCGGGCGGCACTGGTCGGGCTCGGCGGCCGGATCGTCGCCACCGCGCCGGGCTGCGAGACAGTCGACGCCGACCCTGCGAAGGTCCTCGGATCCGTGGTGGAGGCGGGCGCCGACCTGCTGCACACGACGGGGCGGCGCTGCGTGGGCGCCGGGCTCGCTGTGCCGTCAGCGGTCGCCGAACCGGACGGCCTGGCCCTGAACCCGCTGCACCTGGCCTGGCCCGTGGGCGCGCCCGTCCGCCGGATCTTCGCGGAGTGCGTACGCGCCGCCGGGATCACCGGACCGGCGTTCGCGGGCAACGACGTCAACCTCGTCGCGCTCGCCGAACACCGGCACGGCGCGGGCCGCGGCGCCCGGCACCTGCTGTGCGTGGCCACCGGGCACCGGGGCGTCGGCGGCGCGCTCGTCCTCGACGGGCGCCTGCACACCGGCAGTTCGGGCCTGGCCCTGGAGGTCGGCCACCTCACCGTGAACCCGGAGGGCCGCCCCTGCCACTGCGGCAGCCGCGGCTGTCTCGACGTCGAGGCCGACCCGCTGGCCTTCCTCACCGCGGCGGGACGCGAACCCGGCCCCGAGATGTCGCTGGTGCGGCAGGCCGACGACCTGATCCGCAACCGGTACGACGACCTGTCCGTCCGTACGGCCACCGAGGAGCTGATCGACCGGCTCGGCCTCGGCCTCGCGGGCCTGGTGAACATCCTCAACCCGGACCGCATCATCCTCGGCGGACTGCACCGCACGTTGCTCGAAGCCGACCCGGAGCGGCTGCGTGCCGTCGTCGCCGACCGCAGTCTGTGGGGCCAGAGCGGCAGCGTGCCGATCCTGGCATGCACGCTCGACCACAACAGCCTGGTCGGCGCGGCGGAACTGGCGTGGCAGCCGGTGCTGGACGATCCGCTGGGGGCCCTGGGCGGCTCCGGTTGAGCCGGCAGCGCCCCGAAGGGGCGCGGGGCTGTGACATATGCGGCTCCGCCGCGGGGCGCGACCAGCCACGACGAGCCCGCAGACGATCGACGGAGCGCTCAGCCCGCGAGTGACTGAGTGCCCAGAACGGAGAGCAACTCCAGCTTCTCCGCGGCCTCGGTGCCCGGTTCGGCCGAGTACACAAGGATGTGCAAATCGTTGCCCTCGACCCGGAGCAGATCGCAGTCCAGAGTCAGCGGGCCCACCTGAGGATGCTCGATCGTCTTGCGCGAGGCCTCGAGCCGGCCGACGACACCCGCGTCCCACAGCTCGGCGAACCGCTCGCTGCCCGCACGCAACTCCGCGATCAGGCGCCGCAGTTGCCGGTCGCCGGGATACCGGCCGGCCGTTGCCCGCAGTTCGGCGACCATGCCGATCTCGAACGCGCGCCGCTCGTCCGGAGTGTGCCGGACCCGGGTGGGAGCGCCGAGGAAATTGCGCCACACTCCGTTGCGTTCGAAGCCACGCCGGCCGGAGGGATCGCCCATCAGCGCCGCGTACATCGGGTTGGCCATCAGCAGCGTCATGGCCGCGTCGGAGACGCCGACAGGGGTGTCCACCAGCCGGTCCAGCAGCCGCTGGACGCTCGGCGTGATGTACGCGGGCACGGTGTCGGGACCCGGAGGCACCAGCCCGGCCAGCCGGAACAGATACATCCGCTCGTCCCCCGTCAGCCGCAGCGCCCGGGCCAGGGCTTCGACGATCTGTCCGGACGGGTTGACCGCCCGCCCCTGTTCGAGGCGGGTGACGTAATCGACCGAGATCCCGGCCAGCAGGGCCAGTTCCTCGCGACGCAGCCCGGCCGCGCGCCGCTGACCACCGGCCGGCAGCCCGGCGGTCTCCGGGGCGACCCGGTCCCGCCAGCGCCGCAGGGCCCGCCCCAGTTCCGTCGTCGTCATCCCCCCAGTCAACCGCGTCGGACGCGACGGTGCCTGGTACTGGGAGTCCCAGGAAGAAGGATCCGCTGGCTGTCCACCCTGTCCAGCGGGATGGTGGAGCCATGACCACAACACTCATCACCGGAGCGAACAAGGGACTGGGCTTCGAGACTGCCCGCAGGCTCGTCGAAGCAGGTCACACCGTCTACGTCGGCGCCCGGGACGCCGAGCGGGGCCGCCGCGCCGCCGAACAGCTCGGCGCCCGGTTCGTCCAGATCGACGTCACCGACGACGCCTCCGTCCAGGCCGCCGCGAAGACCATCGAGGCAGAGGGCGGGCTCGACGTACTGGTCAACAACGCCGGCATCGAAGTGCGGGGCGAGAACAACAGCATCCCCGCCGCCGCGGACACCACCGCCGACGAGATGCGAACGGTGTTCGAGACGAACGTCTTCGGCGTCGTCCGTGTCATCCACGCCTTCCTGCCGCTGCTCCAGCGGTCCGCGGCCCCCGTCGTGGTGAACCTCAGCAGCGGCCTGGCCTCACTGTCCCGGCTCTCCGACCCGGACGCACCGGCCCACTTCTACCAGGCCATCGCCTACCCGACCTCGAAGACGGCCGTCAACATGATCACCGTGCAGTACGCGAAGGCGTTCCCGACCATGCGGATCAACGCCGTCGAACCCGGCTTCACCTCGACGGACCTCAACGGCCGTACCGGCACCCAGACCGCCGAGCAGGGCGCCGAGATCATCGTCCGCATGGCACAGGTGGGCCCGGACGGTCCGACCGGCGGCTACTTCGACGTGGACGGTCCGATTCCCTGGTAGGGCAAGCCGGCGGCGTTGAACAACGGGGTGCGCCACATCGGCCGGCCGCTCAATCCGTCAGGCTCCACAAGGCCGCCACCAACGGCCGCCGCAGATCCGCCCGCCGCACGCACAACCCGATCGGGAACGGCTCCGGCGGCGGATCCGCGGGCAGCACCGACAGCCGCTCGCGCACCGCACTGTGCTCCAGTACGAGACGCGGGACCACGCCCGTGCCGCAGCCCAGGGCGACCAGCGTCAGCAGCCCCTCATGCCCGTCCGGTTCACAGGCCACGTCGGGTGTCGTCCCGCGGGCGCGGAACCAGCGGTCGGCGGACTCGCGGACCAGCCCCCTGTGGGGCAGGACGAACGGCCCGTCGAGCCCCGCGTCCGGTCGCTCCCGCGCGGAGACCAGGACCAGCTCGGTCACCGCGACCGTCCGGCTCACCAGCGGCTCCGGCAGCCTGGCCGGAATCCCCGCGACGGCCACGTCCACCTCGCCCTCGTCGAGCCGGGCCAGCGCGGCAGCCGCGTCGCCGGTCCGCAGATCGAGCCGCACCTGGGGGTGGGCGGCACGGAACGGCGCCAACAGGTCGGGCAGCAGCGCCTGGCAGGCGGTCACCGTGGCGAACAGGGCCAGGCGGCCGGTCAGTTCGGCCGGATCGGGATGCTCCTCCCGGTAGGAGCGCCACAACTCCAGCGCCTGGACGGCGTATTCACGGAACCGATGCCCCTCCGCCGTCAGCGCCACCCCGCGCGGCCCCCGGTCGAACAGCCGGTGCCCGAGATCGGCCTCCAGCCGCTGCACGGTCCGCGTCAGCGTCGCCGGACTGACATGGCAGTCGAGGCTCGTCCGGCCGAAGTTCAGCGTCTGCGCCAGATGCAGGAAGAGCCGCAGCGCCCGATGGTCGTCCCGCACCCCGCCACCTGGTCCTTTCGCTTCTCGCAACACCGCGCTGCACAAGTTGCGCTTGCTGCAACGTTCGCCGTGAGCCTACAACTCCACCATGACCTCGACCACGTACACCTCCCGCGTCTTCCCGCTCGAAACCATGGACGTCCCCGGCGGCACGGAGACCATCCTGCGCGGCGGCCGGCATCTCTTTCCGCTGCTGCCGCAGGCCTTCGCCGGAGTGCGCCGCATCGGCGTCATCGGCTGGGGCCCGCAGGGCCGCGCCCAGGCCCTCAACCTGAGGGACTCGCTGGCCGGTACGGACATCCGGGTCGCCGTCGGACTGCGCCCCGGCTCCCGCTCGGCCGCCGACGCCCGCGCTCACGGCTTCACCGAGGAGACCGGCACGCTCGGCGACTGGCTGGCGGTGACCGCCGACAGCGATCTGGTGATCCTGCTGATCGCGGACGCCGCGCTCGCCGCCCATCACCCGGAGATCTTCAGCGCGTTGCAGCCGGGCGCCGCGATCGGCCTCTCGCACGGCTTCCTGCTCGGCCACCTCCGCGAGACCGGCGGCGACTTCCCGCCCGGACACCCGGTGATCGCCGTGTGCCCCAAGGGCATGGGCGACTCCGTGCGCCGCCTGTACCAGCAGGGCGCGGAGATCAACGGCGCCGGGATCAACAGCAGTTTCGCCGTGCACGCCGACCCCGACGGCCGGGCCACGGACCTCGCGCTCGGCTGGTCCGTGGCGCTCGGCTCGCCGTACACCTTCCGCACCACCCTGGACAGCGAGTACCTCTCCGACATCGTCGGCGAACGCGCCATCCTCCTCGGCGGCGTCCACGGCATCGTCGAGAGCCTGTACACCCGCTGCCGCCTCGCCGGAGACGACGAGGTGACGGCGTACGAACGCTCCTGCGAGAACATCACCGGCCCCATCGCCCGCGCGATTTCCCGCGCCGGATTGCGCGCGGTGCGCGAGGGCCTGGACACGGCCGGACGGGACGTCTTCGACCGCGCGTACACGGCGACGTACCGACCGGCCCGCGAGATCATCACGGAGATCTACGACGAGGTCGCCGACGGCACCGAGCTGCGCAGCGTGATCCTGGCCGAGCGGCGCCTCGGCGCCCGCCCGATGAGCGAGATCGGCGGCTCGCCGATGTGGGCGGCGGGTGAGCGGGTGCGGTCCCGGCGAGCCGAGCGCGACCTGCCCGTGGACCCGTTCACCGCCGGTGTCTTCGTGGCGACCATGACCGCGCAGATCGACGAGTTCGCCGAGCGCGGCCATCCCTGGTCGGAGATCGTCAACGAGTCGGTCATCGAGGCCGTCGACTCGCTGCTCCCGTACATGCACGCCCGGGACGTCGCCCACATGGTCGACAACTGCTCCCGCACGGCCCGCCTGGGCGCCCGCCGCTGGGGCCCACGCTTCCAGGCCGCCTACGAGCAGATCGCCTACCCCACCGCCCAACGCCCTGCGGACACGGCCCTGTTGACGGCCTTCGACACCCACCCCGCCCACGAGGCCCTGACCGCGGCGGCGAAGCTCCGGCCGTCGGTGGACATCGCCGTGGCCTAGTCCGGTACGTGGCGGGAGCAGCGCGAGACAGCCCTCGTACTCCCGTGGAGGTACATGCACTGCCGCTGGCCGTACGACGACCCGGACCCCTCCCCGGAGCCAGTCTCGAGACATCACCGGAAGACCCCTTTAGGGAGATGAACCGAGATGCAGACCCTGGCGAACTGGGACGGCGGACCCGGCCCGTGGATTCTCTTCTTCCCGCTGATCTGGGCGGCTGTCGTCGTCGGCGCCGTCACGCTCCTGCGCCGCACCGTCTGGCGCGGCCGACGCGGACCGTGGCGCCCGATGGACGACCACCGCCCGTCCGGCGACTCGCCGATCGCCATGCTCGGCCGGCGCTTCGCCTCCGGCGAGATCGACGAGGACGAGTACTGGCGCCGGCTCTCCGTCCTGGACGAGCAGTTCGGCCGCCACGCGGGCAAGGGCGGTGCGGCATGACGGTCACGACCGAAGTGCGTACGGCCGCACGCGTCGTCGACGCGGTGAAGGTGTACGGCGGTGGCGACACCGCCGTGCGCGCCCTGGACGGCGTGAGCGTCGGCTTCCCGGCCGGCCGCTTCACCGCGATCATGGGCCCCTCGGGCTCCGGCAAGTCGACCTTGATGCACTGCGCGGCCGGCCTCGACACCCTCACCTCGGGAGCCGCCTTCATCGGCGACACCGAGCTGGGCTCCCTCGACGACCGCCGCCTCACCCTTCTGCGCCGCGACCGCGTGGGCTTCGTGTTCCAGGCGTTCAACCTGGTGCCGACGCTCACCGTGGCCGAGAACATCACGCTGCCGCTGGACCTGGCGGGCACCAAGGGCGACCCGGAGTGGACCGACGCGCTGATCGACGTCGTCGGCCTGCGCGACCGGCTGCACCACCGGCCCTCCGAGCTCTCCGGCGGGCAGCAGCAACGTGTCGCCGTGGCCCGGGCGTTCGCCGGACGACCCGACGTCGTCTTCGCCGACGAACCGACCGGCAACCTCGACTCCCGTTCCGGCGAGGAGGTCCTGGGCCTGCTCGGCCGTGCCGTACGGCAGACGGCTCGCACGGTCGTCATGGTCACCCACGATCCGGCCGCCGCCGCCCACGCCGACGAGGTCGTCTTCCTCGCCGACGGACGCCTGGTCGACCGCATGGAATCGCCGACCGCCGACAAGATCCTGGACCGATTGAAAGCCTTCGAGGTGCCCTCATGAACGCCTCAGTACGCCTGAGCGTGTCCTCCTTGCGCGCCCACAAGCGCCGCTTCGCGGGTACGTTCCTCGCGGTGTTCCTCGGCGTGGCCTTCCTGGCCGGGACGCTCGTCATGGGCGACACGCTGCGCGCCAGCTTCGACACGATGTTCGGCAACGCGACGAGTGGCACCGATGCCGTGGTCCGCAGCGCCGACGCGATCACCACACCCGGCGAGAGCGAAGGCGTGCGGGAGCCGGTCGCCGCCGACCTGGTGGACAGCGTCGAGCAGGTCCCGGGCGTGGCGGCGGCCGTGCCCGACATCCAGGGCGCCGGCCAGCTCGTCGGCAAGGACGGCGACCCCGTCGGAGGCGCGGGCCCGCCCACCCTCGCCGGGAACTGGATCACCGACCCCGACCTCAACTCGTACGAACTCGCCGAAGGCCGCGCCCCGGAGAAGTCCGGCGAGGTCGTCGTCAACCGCGGCGCCGCCGAGCGCGGCGACCTGAAGATCGGCGACACGACGGTCCTGCGCACGCCCGACCCCGTACAGGTGACGATCGTCGGCCTCGCGACCTTCGGCGGCGAGGACGGCATGGCGCAGGTGACCTACACCGGCATGACACGCGCAGACGCAGAGAAGTACCTGACAGCCAGGCCCGGCGAGGCGTCGAGCATCCTGGTCCGGGCCGGCCCCGGCGTGAGCGAGCGAGAACTGGTGGACCGCCTGACTCCCGTACTGCCGGGCGGAGTCGAGGCCATCACCGGCCAGGAGTCGGCCGAGGAGAACACGGAGATGATCTCCAGCCAGTTCCTGTCCATCTTCACCACCCTCCTCCTGGTGTTCTCCGGCATCGCCCTGCTCGTCGCGACCTTCTCCATCCACAACACCTTCGCGATCGTCGTCGCCCAACGAACCCGCGAAAACGCCTTGTTGCGCGCACTCGGCGCCTCCCGCCGCCAGGTGACCGCCTCGACCCTGGTCGAGGCGAGCGTGGTGGCCGTGACGGCCTCGCTGGCAGGCCTGGCGGGCGGAATCTGCATCGCGGCCGCACTGCAGGCACTGTTCCCGGCGATCGGATTCCCCTTCCCCGAGGGCGACTTGGTCATCAGCGCGCTGTCCATGCTGCTACCGCTCGCGGTCGGCATCGTGGTCTGCCTCGGCTCCGCCCTGCTGCCTGCCGCACGCGCCGGCCACACGGCACCGCTGGCCGCGCTGCACGAGACCTCCGTAGACCACTCGGGCGCCTCCCGCCTCCGCGCCGTCCTCGGCTCGGGCCTGGCCGCCGTGGCCGTCGCCGTGACACTCACCGGCGTCCTGGCGACCCCGTCCATCTGGCTGGCCGCCACCGGCGCCGTCCTGGCCCTGGTCTCCTTCGTGGTCCTCGGCCCGGTCGCCTCCTCCACGGCCGTCCGCATCCTCGGCGGACCGCTCGACCGCCTCCGCGGCGTCACTGGTGGCCTCGCCCGGCGCAACGCCCTGCGCAGCCCCAAGCGGACGGCCGCGACCGCTAGTGCCCTGATGATCGGCGTGGCCGTGGTCTCGCTGTTCACGGTGTTCGGCGCCTCCCTGAAGGCGACCATGGACCAGACCGTGTCACGGTCCTTCGCCGGCGACATCGCCGTGAGCACCCCGTCCTTCGGCGCGGGCGGCAGCGGACTGAGCCCCCGCCTCGCCGGCGCCGTCCAGAACATCCCCGAGGTCGACACGGCCGTAGGCCTCGGCCGCGGAGTCGCCGAAGTCGACGGCAAGGGACGGGCCTTGACCGTCACCGACCCGATCGCCCTCGACCGCACCTTCGACCTCGGCAAGGTCGACGGCTCCCTGCGCGACCTCGGCACCGACGGCATCGCCCTCACCCGCAGCGAGGCCGACAAGCAGAACCTCACGACCGGCGACAAGACGCAACTCACCTTCACCGACGGCAAGAAGGAGACCTTCACCGTCCGCGCGGTCTACGGCCAGTCCGAGATCGCAGGCGACTACGTCATCACCCGCGCCGCCTGGTCCCCGCACCGCACCCAGGACGCCGACACCCTGCTCGCCGTCTCCTTCAAGGACGGCGTGAGCATGGACGCGGGCAAGGCCGCGGTGCAGAAAGTGGCCGACCACTACGGCAACCCGGAAGTCCAGACCCGCGACGAGTACGCGCAGTCCGCGGCAGGCGGCATCGACATGATGCTCACCCTCGTCTATGCCCTGCTCGCTCTAGCCGTCCTCATCGCGCTTCTCGGCATAGCCAACACCCTCACCCTGGCGATCCACGAACGCACCCGCGAACTGGGCCTCCTCCGTGCTGTCGGCCAGACCCGTCCCCAACTGCGCGCCATGGTCCGCTGGGAGTCCATCCTCGTAGCCGCCTTCGGCACAGTCGGCGGCCTCACCCTCGGCGCCTTCCTCGGCTGGACCCTGGTCAAGGCCTCCGACGGCGCAAGCGACAGCGCCTTCGCCTTCGCATTGCCGCCTTTCCAACTTGCGGTGGTGGCCTTGGTAGGTCTCGCGGCGGGAGCCCTCGCGGGCCTACGCCCGGCACGCCGAGCAGCCCGCCTGGACGTACTGAGGGCAATAGCCACCGAGTAACGGCAAGGGCATTGGCTCTGTGCCGTTGCAGCAACGGCGATCTGGCTGTCACCGTCGCGCGCTGTGCTGGATGGCTCGGTCGCCTTCGGGGGCGCTTTATGCCGGTGTCGAGAGACCGACCGTGCTCGGCGCTGCGCGCCTCCGCGCGCTCGGTCTCTCGACACCGGCGCGCCCCCTGCGGCTCCCTCGCGGCCGGCGCGTTGGACCAGTGCATGTTGGTGGGCCCTTGCCGTCAGTCGGTGGCGAGGGCCCACCGGCGTTCAGGTGTGCCGGCTGGCACAGAGCCCCCCACAAGTCCCAAGCAAGCCCCTCAGCCCCCTCAAACGCCCGCATCAACCGTACGCTCAACCTCCGCAAGGACACCCCGACTCGCCTCCCGCACCACCCGCCGAGGCGGACAAGCCGCCCCCACCCCCACCTCCGCCCGCACCCCCACCGGCGTCGGCAGCGTGAACCACACGACCTTGCCCGACTCCCCGTCCGGCCTGACCCCCCAGCTCTCGCTGACGGCAGCCACCATCGCCAGGCCGCGCCCGCACGTCGCGAGCGTGTCGGCGTCGCCGACCTCGGGAAGCCGTGGGTCGTGGTCGTGCACCGAGACCATGAGCCGGTCGAGCAGCAGCTCGATCTCCACGGTGCACATCTTGTCGGGCTGCGCATGCTGGTGGACGTTGGTCAGCAACTCGGTCACACCGAGCGCGGCCCGGTCGATCAGGGTGTCCAGATGCCAGTAGCGCAACTGTGCCGATACGATTCTGCGGACCTGTCCGATCCGCGACGGCAGGGCTTGGAGCTCCACCGTGCAGTGTCTGCTTGGGTGACTGATCACGGCTGCGACTCCCCGACGTGAGGTGGGAAGAACACGAACGTACGGATCCAGCAGGATGCGTGCGTGGGACTGCCGCCTGCTGTCATGGCCGGCGGGCTGGTTCGCAGCGTTATCGCCGGTAAACCCAGAGTGACGTGAGACCAGCGTGACGCAAGGAGCGCCGTACCGCAACTCTTGGTAGTTCAGCGATTACGCCCCGCAGCCCTGCGCACCGCTTCGATGAACCGGCGTGCCGCGGGCGGCCCCGGCTCGCCCGGCGCGGGGTCGTGGTCGCCAAGGGTCAGCAGGTACCGCTTGCCGTTGAGGTCCGCCAGCGCCCGGTCCTCCGGCGCGAACCAGGGCCGGGACGCGCGCACCGCCTGGACCGGCGCGCTGTCGATCTCGCTGCCGTAACTGGTGAGCAGCTCCAGCCTGCCGCCGCTGATCCGGACCTGTCCGGCCCGGGTGAGCGAGCGCAGCCGCTTCCCGATCCGCACGCCCGTGGCCGTGAACTCCGGCTCCGCCATGCTGTCCCGCCCCCTCGTGCGCGTCGGTGCCGGCCGCGATCCCGCGTGGGCCGTGGCCGGCTCGTTTTCGTGATCCAGTGTGCGTCTATCCAGTGTGCGTCGATCCCGTGTGCGTCCTCGGACGGGGCCCGAGTCCCGTTCCGGACCGGCGTCCTGCCCGGGCCCGCCTCCCGTCCGGTGCAGTCTGCCCCCACCCGACGCAGAGCACCAGTGCGCACGTCCCGGTCGGAGCAGGCGCCCGCAGCACTTGCGCGAATGCGCCCCCCATGCCACCCCCAGCGTGGCCTTTGAGGTGCCCAAAGCCGCGTTTATGCAGGTGAGAAGCGTGCGGAACCTGCTTATGATCGGTGCGACGGCCGCGCGAACCGCCGTGGACGACAGCCCTGAGGAGCAGCGCCGTGAAGACCTCCGCACACACCCCGACCGGCGTGACCCTCGACGTCGACCACAGCGACGCCACCTACCGCGGCTGGCTGAAAGAGGCCGTCCGCAAGGTCCAGGCCGACGCCAACCGCTCGGCCGACACGCACCTGCTCCGCTTCCCGCTGCCGGAGAAGTGGGGCATCGACCTGTATCTCAAGGACGAGTCCACCCATCCGACCGGCAGTCTCAAGCACCGGCTCGCCCGCTCGCTGTTCCTCTACGGCCTGTGCAACGGCTGGATCCGGCCGGGCCGTCCGGTGATCGAGGCGTCCAGCGGTTCCACGGCCGTCTCCGAGGCGTACTTCGCGGGACTCATCGGCGTGCCCTTCATCGCCGTCATGCCGCGCACGACCAGCGCCGAGAAGTGCCGCCTCATCGAGTTCCACGGCGGGCAGTGCCACTTCGTGGACGACTCGCGCAAGATGTACGAGGAGTCCGCGCGCCTCGCGGTGGAGACCGGCGGCCACTACATGGACCAGTTCACCTACGCCGAACGGGCCACGGACTGGCGCGGCAACAACAACATCGCCGAATCGATCTTCCGCCAGCTCCAGCTGGAGCGGTTCCCGGAGCCCGCGTGGATCGTCGCCACGGCCGGCACCGGCGGCACCTCCGCGACTCTCGCGCGCTATGTGCACTACATGCAGTACGACACCCGTATCTGTGTCGCCGACCCGGAGAACTCCTGTTTCTTCGAGGGCTGGACCACCGGCGATCCGGACGTCACCTGTGACCGGGGCTCCCGTATCGAGGGCATCGGCAGGCCGCGCGTCGAACCGAGCTTCGTGCCCGGCGCCATCGACCGGATGATGAAGGTGCCCGACGCGGCGAGCGTGGCGGCCGTCCGCGCCCTGGAGCAGACCATCGGCCGCAAGGCGGGCGGCTCGACCGGCACCGGGCTGTGGAGCGCGCTGAAGATCGTCGCCGAGATGGTGGCCGACGGGCGGCGGGGGAGCGTGGTCACGCTGCTGTGCGACCCGGGCGACCGCTATCTCGACAAGTACTACTCGGACGTATGGCTGGCCGGGCAGGGCCTGGACATCACGCCGTACACGGCGGCGATCGAGTCACTGCTGGAGACGGGGATCTGGCCGTCCTGAGCCGGCGCCACCCAGCCGGATAATCCGGCGCCGGCCTGAGTCAGCGCACCCCCAGCCGCCGGCCCAGCGCCGCCTCGCGTCGGCGTGCCTCCGGACGCCGGTCCGGTGCCGCCTGTGTACAGGCGCGCTGTCGGACGCCGGTCCAGTGCCGCCTCGCGTCAGCGCACCCGCAGCCGCCGGTCCAGTGCCGCCTTGCGTCGGCGTGCTTCCGGACGCCGGTCCGGTGCCGCCTGTGTACAGGCGCGCTGTCGGACGCCGGTCCAGTGCCGCCTCGCGTCAGCGCACCGCCAGCCGCCGGTCCAGCGCCGTGACCGCGTCCCGGAACGCACGGCTCAGGCCTGTGCGGGCGAGCTTCAGCACCATGCGGAACGGGGCGGTCCCGTCGGCGGCGAAGGTCCACTGCACGCGCGTACCCGTCCCGGCCGGCGTCAACTGCCACTCCTCGACCAGCGCACGTGCCCCCGGCGCGTTGGTCTCGTCGACGCGATAGGCGTACACCTCCGGCCTCTTCGCGGCGAGGATCGTCTCCTGGAACCGTGTGCCGCCCCTGAGCCGGATCTCGCGCCCGGCGCCGTCCCCCGTGGGCCGGGCCAGCGTCACCGCCGAGAACCAGTCCACCCAGCCCGGCACATCCTCGGCGAGCGCGGCGAAGACCGCCTCGGGCGGCGCGGAGATCTCCCGCACGAAGACCAGGCGTACCGGCGCGGAGCCGACGAAGTCGAGTCCCACCGGGCGCAGACGGCGAGCCATGGACGACAACCTCCAGCAGCGAGGCGGGCGTTGACCGGGCAGCCTCACCATAGCTGACGTGCCGTCAGGTGTCTGCCTCGCCGCCCGTCAGTCCTCCATGCCCTCCACGCCCTCCTCGGGCTCACCCGCCACCACCAGCCGGCGCAGGTGCTCCGCCACCTCGTCGCGCGCCTCCGCGGGCAGTCCGGCGTCCGTCACCAGCGTGTCGACCTGCTCCAGCGCGGCGAACGAACTCAGGCCCACCGTCCCCCACTTGGTGTGGTCCGCGACCACCACGACCCGCCGCGCCGACTGCACGAGCCGCCGGTTGGTCTCGGCCTCCGCCAGGTTCGGCGTCGACAGGCCGGCCTCCACCGATATCCCGTGCACCCCGAGGAACAGCACGTCGAAGTGGAGCGCGGCGATCGCCTGGTCGGCCACCGGGCCCACGAGCGAATCCGACGGCGTGCGCACCCCTCCGGTCAGCACGACCGTCGCCGCGCCCTGCCGCGGGCCCGAGGTGCGGTGCGCGGCGTGGAAGACATCGGCCACCCGCACCGAGTTGGTGACCACCGTCAGGTCCGGCACGTCGAGCAGATGGTGCGCCAGCGCGTACGTCGTCGTACCGCCCGACAGGGCGATCGCGCTGCCCGGGGCCACCAGCTGTGCCGCGGTCCGCGCGATGTCCTCCTTGGCCGTCAGCTCCAGGCCCGACTTGGCTTCGAAGCCCGGCTCGTGCGTGCTCGCCTCGACCACCGGGACCGCGCCGCCGTGCACCTTCTCCAGCACGCCCTGCCGTGCGAGCGCGTCCAGATCACGGCGCACGGTCATGTCCGACACGCCGAGCTTGCGGGTCAGCTCGTTCACCCGGACGCCGCCGCGACGCCGCACCTCGTCCAGGATCAGGGCGCGCCGCTGCTCCGCGAGGAGGTTCTGATTCTCACTCACGTACGCTTCGGTTCCTTTCGTCCAAGGGCCGTCCGACACGCCCCGCAGACCCACTCCGACAAGCACATTCTCCCCGGCCCACTGCGTGGACGACCCATCCTTTCACGGCTCGGCGTCGGCGTGTCACCGGCTGTGCCGTCGCGCGCATGTCACTCGTGTCCCATCCGTTGTCCTTCTGTCACCCGGATCGGGGAGATTCGGTGACAACAGGTGTGCGGTCCCCGCGGAGCGGAGATCCTTACGCCCGCACGGACAGAAGCCGACGGCGCGTCACGGGGGAAGTGCGAGAACAGTGGAACGTGTCTTGTCCGAGGGGGCGGACGGACCCGCCCAGAAGCCCGGAGAACCAGGCATCGCCCTGGAACTGCTGGTCCACGGCGTCGGTGGCGCCACGCCCGAGAAGATGCTGGACGATCCGCGGACGGTGCGGATCACCGGCGACGACACGGCGGCCGTCTTCCGCCGCGCCGACGACGCCGACGCGGAGACCGGTCCCCGCGACCACCGCGACGAACCGGTGCCCGAGGCCTACGTCTGGTGCAACCTCACCTCCGGCAACAGCGCCCGCGCCCTGTGGCTGCTGTTACTGCCGTTCATGGTGGTCAACCTTGCCCACTGGATGCGGCCCAGGGCCCGGGGCCGCGACCGCACGGTACGGCTGTACGGGCTGCTGGTGCGGCTCACCGGACTGACGCTGACGGTGCTGCTCGTCGCGGCCGCGTGCGAGGTCGCCCTCGACCTGACGGCATGGCAGTGCGCGGGCAGGTCCGCGTGCGCCGAACGGCACTCCTGGCTGGGCTTCCTGTCACCGGAGGCCGGCGGCTGGTGGAGCCTGCCGGGCCGTCGGCTCGCGCTCGCCGCCGTGGTGCCCGCCGCGCTGACCGGCCTGCTGTGGTACCTCTCGCGCCGTACCTGGAGCGCGTACGAGTCCCAGCAGCCGATGGTCCGCACCGTCGAGCCCGACGAGGACACCAGTCGCACCGCCCTGGGTCGGCCCGGCTTCTGGTACGGGCGGCGCCTGGTGGCCCGGCTGCGGGCCGCGCACACCGCGGCTGGCCTGCTGACGGTCGCCGCGGCGGTCGGCACGTCGGCGGCCCGTTTCGATCGCGGGCCCGGCGGCCCCGCACTGCTCGACACGCTGGGGTGGCTCCTGGTCGGGGTGCTCGTCGCGGGCGCACTCGCCGTCGTGTGGGTGATCTGCCGCCGGGGCCGCAGCGAGAACCGCCTCGATCAGGAGCTCGACGAGCACCTCGTACGACGGCTGCCGCTCGCCTCGCTCGTCCTGCTCGTGCTCGCCATGGTGTACGCCGGGTGGGAACGCCAGGGCTGGGAGTCGGACGGCCGGCTGCCGGGCGACGCGACCTTCGGCGGCATCGCCCTGCTCCAGGGCCTGCTCGTCATCGTCCTGGCCGTGGTCGCCCACCTGCTGTACCGCACCCACCCCGACCCCCGCGCCGCGATGTACGGCTTCGGTGGACCCGCCGTCGCGATGCTGGCCTGCGCACTGGGCGGGGTGATGTCCGGCGGCCTCGCGCAGCGGGTGGCGGACTGGCTGGACGGCACGCGCGCGTCCATCCCCGGTCCGCCGGTCCTGCTGACCTGGCAGTCGTCCGTGATCCCGCCGCTGCTCGTCGTCCTGCTGGTGTTCTGCGGCGCGCTGGCATGGCGGACCTGGCGGCTGTGCCGCGCCGAACTGGGTGCCGTGCGCACCGACCAGCCGGGCGACCCGCAGGACCCCACCCGCACCCGCCGTATCGCGAACACCCGCGCCATGGCCACACTCACCGACCGCGCCCCGCTCCTCGTGGCCGTCATCTCCACCACGACGCTGCTCCTGGGCGCCGGGGCACTCGTGGGCGCCATGGTGTCCGACAAGGTGCCGAGCAAGGCCACCGGCTCGACGCACCCCTTCCTCCACGGCGCCGCCGAAACGGCCCAGGCACTGGGCTCCTGGCTGATCAGCCTCGGCTTCATACTGTTCGTCACCTGGGGCCGACGCGCCTACAAGGACGCCTCCGCCCGGCGCACCATCGGCATCCTGTGGGACGTCGGCACCTTCTGGCCGCGCGCCGCCCACCCCTTCGCCCCGCCCTGCTACGCCGAGCGGGCCGTGCCCGACCTGACCTGGCGCATCGCGACCTGGACCCGTGCCACCGGCGGACGACTGGTCATCTCCGGCCACTCCCAGGGCAGCGTGCTCGCCGCCGCGGCGGCCTGGCAGCTCACCCCGTCCGCACGCAAGCGAGTCGCCCTGCTGACGTACGGCTCCCCGCTCGAGCGCCTCTACGGCCGCTGGTTCCCGGCCCACTTCGGCCCGGCCGCCCTCAGCTCCCTGCACCACGACGTCGACTGCTGGCGCAACCTCTACCGCCTCACCGACCCGATCGGCGGCCCGGTGGGCCTCGCCGGCGACTGCGGCCCCGAGGTGGACCGCGACGCCCTGGAGGACCCCCTCGCCTACGGCCGCACGGACACACATCCGCTGCCCGCCCCCATCCTCGGCCACTCCGACTACCAGGCCGACCCGGCGTTCGCGGAGGAACGCGAGCGGCTGCTGGCCCGGCTGCGGCCGGAGCTGCCCGGACCGCGCCGGGAGGGCGAGGAGGGTCAGGGTGAGTCGGGCAGATCCTCGGCGTAGAGCAGCGTCAGATCGTCCGTGCTCGGCTCCTCGAACTGCGCGACCCGGCTCGCGTGCCGCTCCACCATCGCCTCGAAGGTCTGGCGGGCGGTACGGCCGTTGCCGAACGCGGGCCCCTTGGGGATCGCGGTGAAGTACTTCAGCAGGGCTTCCGAGGCGCCCGCTGCCAGCCGGTACTCGTGCTCCTCGGCCTGCTGCTCCACGATGCGCAGGAGTTCTTCGGGGTTGTAGTCGCTGAAGGTGATGGTCCGCGAGAAGCGGGAGGCCACGCCCGGGTTGACGGACAGGAAGCGTTCCATCTCGGCCGTATAGCCCGCGACGATCACCACGACCGCGTCCCGGTGGTCCTCCATCAGCTTCACCAGCGTGTCGATGGCCTCCTTGCCGAAGTCCCGGCCCGAGTCCTGAGGCGACAGCGCGTACGCCTCGTCGATGAACAACACGCCGCCGCGCGCCTTGTCGAAGGCCTCCTGGGTGCGGATCGCCGTGGAGCCGATGTGCTCGCCGACCAGATCGACGCGGGACACCTCGACGAGATGACCCTTCTCCAGCACGCCGAGCGAGGCCAGGATCTCGCCGTACAGACGGGCCACCGTCGTCTTGCCGGTGCCGGGGGAGCCGGTGAAGACCAAGTGGCGCTTGACGGACGCGGCCTTGAGGCCCGCCTGCTGGCGGCGCCGGCCCACCTCGATCATGTCGGTCAGCGCCCGCACTTCGCGCTTGACGCTGTCCAGGCCGACCAGCGCGTCGAGTTCACCGAGGACGGCCTTCGAGGTCCGCGTCGGCTTCTCGGGCTGGGTGGCGGCGACCAGCGGCTCCTGCTCGGTGGTGCGCTGCCCCGGGATCGCGCCCAGCAGACCCGGCGACTGACTGACCGTCTGCACCACCGTCTCGCGCGCCGCAGGCGGCTTGAAGCCCCCGCTCTCGTCGCTGCTGCAGTCCTCCACGACCGGACCGGTAGCGGCCGCGTCCGGGCCGCCGTCGGCGAACTCGTACCCGCCGCGCGCACACCGCTCCGTACGGCACTTCTTCAGCGTCGTACGGCAGCCGTCGATCACATGGAAGCCGTAGCCGCCGCTGCCCGTCACCCGGCAGTTCAGGAAGCTGCCACGACCGCCCGCCGACACATAGAAACCGGCTTCCGCGGGGGAGTCGACCGTGCACCGCTCGATGGTGGGGTCGGCGCCCTTGGTGACGATCACGCCGGTCTGCATGCCGTCCAGCGTGCAGCCGTTGAGGGTGCCGCCGCTGCCGTGGTCACGGAACCAGGCGCCCGTCGCCGCGTCCCGGATACGGCAGTCGTCGAGTTGCGCGGTCGCGCCGTCACTCACCGACACGGCCGTGTTGCGCACCTGGGAGATGTCGCTGTCGACGACGTCCGCGCGGGAGCCGCGGTCCAGGACGAACAGCGCGTCCGGTACGTCGTGCACCCGGCAGGAGTCGAGGACCGCGGTGGCGCCGTCGCTGACCCACACCGCGGGATAGTCGCCGGTGCTGTCGAAGATCTCGCACTGGTTGGCGTCCACGCGGGTGCCCGGGTCCCACACCGACAGGCCGTTGCGGCCGAACTGACGCACCGTCGTGCGGGTCAGCGTCAGTACGGAGCGCGAGCGCAGGTCGACCGCGTTCTCCGGGATGTCATGGATGCGGCAGTCGGCCAGGGTGAGCACGGCGTCCGTGTCGAGGGTGACCCCGTCGGCGGTGGTGCGGTGCACATCGCAGTCGGTGAGATGTGCCGTGGCCCGGCCGGTGATCTGCACGCCGCTGCCGCGGACCTCGTACACCTCGCAGCCCACGGCCTCCAGCGCCGAGTTCTCCCCGGTCGCCGTCAGGCCCGCGCCCGACGTGTGGTGGACGCGGCAGCGCTCCAGACGCGGATGGGCGCCCCCGCGCACCGCGACCCCGGACTGGCCGGCCGAGACGACCTCGCACTCCTCGAACACCCCGCCCCCGCCGTCGAGTACGGCGATGCCGATGCCGGCCGGGTTGTCGACGGTGCAGCGCCGCACCGTCGGCCGGGCGCCGCCGCGTACTTCGATGCCGGCCGCGGACCGTGTGACGATCCGCACGTCCGACAGCTCGGGTGCGCCTTCCTCGACGAGCAGCGCGGGCGCGGCCGCGTCCTGGCCCTCCACATGCAGGTCCTGGACGACCGCGGAGGCACGCACGGTCAACGGCACACCGTCCAGGGGCGCGATGCGGACGGAGCCGGGGGAGCCCTCAGGGCCACGCAGGGTCACCGCCCGCTGCACCACGAGGTTCTCCCGGTAGGTGCCTGGAGCGACAGTGAGGACATCGCCGTCGGTCGCGGCCTCCAGGGCGGCGGCGAGCGATGCGTACTCACCCGTGCGGCGGCGCCACCGCGATGTGCCGGTGTGCGTCACCTGGACCGTGCCCTGTGCCATGGCGTTGCTGTGCCCCCACCTCGGTCGTACTGATGGCTCGTTCGCCTTCGGGGCGCTTCAGCCGCCCCTGCGGCTCGCTCGCGCGCGGGTTGACGCCGAAGAGAGTTCGGCCGGTCCACCGTAGCGTGCGCGCAGGCAGTGGGTTGACCAGAGCCGGAAGGCCGTCAACTGCCGGTGCCGGTCCGGCCCCAGTCGGGGCCCGCCCGGTCCCAGGCCTGGTCCCAACGGGCGTACCGGCGGCGGACCATGCGCCAGACGATCAGCCGCCTGGAGCCGTCGACCAGGCCCGCGGTGAGCAGGGTGGCGCCGAATCCGGCGAGGACCGCGTGCGTCGTCGCCGTGGCGGAGTCCAGGGGGCGGGCCATGACGCGGCCGTGGGCGTCCGTCCAGAGCATGAAACGGTCGCCCGCTTGCGGGTCTTCGAGCTGGGCCGTGACCGGCCCGTGCTGCGCGGTGCCGTCCGGGGCGGTCCAGTCGGCGAGGACGCGACTACGTGTGTCCCGCGCGGGCGAGGTCTCGGGGTCGGTATCCAGCGCGGAGCCGTTCAGCTCGCGCACCACGGTCGCCGTCACCGGATGACGCGACTCGCGCTGGTCCCGGACCGACTGCTGGAGCGCGTCCTGAGCGACACCGCCGATCACGCAACCCGCCACGGGTGCGGCGACCAGGATGAGCAGCAGGGCCACCAGGGCGGCCCAGGCCTCGGCCAGATCGGTCGTGCGGCGCAGCGGGTTGTGCCGCCAGCGCCAGAGTCCGCTGATGGTTCGCACGGTCCCGCACCCCCTTCCCGCTCCGTGATAACCCCCGGCTGAGCCGTTCACGCGGGGGCCCGGTCAAAGAGAGAGCGAAATCACCCCCGATCGGGCCTCTCATGAACTTCTCACGAAATCCCACCATCCCAACGTGCCGCCCCCCGAGCCGAGTTCCCGCCCGCCGGGCGACAGCGGATCACTGTCGGTCCAGGATCCTGACCGGGTCGCCGACCCGGATCGTGCCCCGGGACTGGGGCACCAGGTTCTGACCGAAAACCAGCTTGCCGCCGAGGCGGCGGTGCCGGCCGAGGGTGTGGAGGGGCTCGCTGCCGCGTCCGGCGGTGGCCTGGTCGGTGGTGGTCACGACGCAGCGCCCGCACTTCTTGGCGACCCGGAAGACGACCTCGCCGATGGCCAGGCGCGACCAGTCGTCCTCGGCCCAGGCGGCGGTGCCCGACACCACCACGTTCGGCCGGAAGCGGTTCATGGGCAGAGGGCCCTCCTCCTGGTGATCGCCCTGGGCGATCAGGGAGTTGAGGGCGTCGAGCGAGGCGGCCGAGGTGAGCAGCAGCGGATAGCCGTCGGCGAAGGTGACGGTCTCGCCCGGCAGCGCGTACTCGGGGTCGACGGGCCGGCGCGTGGCCGGGGCGTCCATGTGCACGAGGCGCACTTCGGCGCCGAGATAGTCACTGCACCAGGCGTGCGCCGACGCGTCGGCGGCCGGGAACGCGTCGACCTTGTCGCGGAAGATCTCCATCGTCACCGCGCCGATGGGCTCCGGGACGGGAACCGTCAACGGATCCATACCGGGTGCGGACAGCCGAACGCCGCCGCCGGGCACCAGCTCGGCGGCGGCCATCGACAGGCGCGGCTGCCGGCGTTGCGTGACGACCTTTCCCCCGTCGTCGATCAGCGCCCAGCGTCGGTCTCCGGCCAGGCCCCAGGGCTCCACGACGGCCTCCCGGGGCGCCTGGCCCCGGACCGACTTGACCGGATGAACATGAATCGACTGCAGCTGCGCGTTCCCCATGGAGCCATCGTGCCAGCCGGACCCCACAGCTCCGGTGGAGGATCAGTAGCCGCCGCCGCGGTACTGCTGGTTGTTGTACGGGTCCTGGTACGGAGCAGGGTTGGGCCGGGGAGCCGCAGGGCGCATCGCCTCGTAGCCCGTGCCGGGCGCCATCGGGCGCGGCTGCTGCTGTTGCGGACCGGGATAGCCGCGGGGCGCACCGGCCTGCTGCGGGATGTAGGCCGCGGGTGCCTGTTGCAGCGGAGCCGGCTGCTGCGCCTGCGGGTAGCCGTAGGAGGGCTGGGACGGGGCGGCCGGGAGAGCCGGCAGCGCCGACGGCAGCGCGGGCAGGTGGTTGCCCGGCATGTCGTACGCCGCGGGGACCCGGATCGGTGCGATCTGCGGGGTACCCCGCTCGGCGACGAGCTTGTCGTAGATCGGAGTGTCCGGGAAGGAGGCGGAGTAGTAGCCGCCGCCATAAGTGGAGCGGGGGGAGGTCATGGCACATAAGTTAAGCCCACGATGTGCTGGTTGGGGAGACCGATAAGAGGGTTGTTTTCCGTGTCGGCCGTGACGCGGGATCCCCAATGCGAGCGAACTTGGCAAAAAGGGGCGGTGGTGAGGGCTCGGATCCCGTAAAGGCCGAGTTCCGCGCAGGTTACCGGCGGTTGGACAGCGATCTTCCTGGGCTCCTCATGGGTGTTCGCCGTGCTGGAGAATAGGTTGGTCGAGTAGGACAGAACCCAATGGGCTGCCGGGGCATGACGACCTGGCACGGTCACTCGTGATGGGGGCGGACATGTCAATGCCTAAAGGATCGAATGCTCCGGTGCCGACGACAGCACTGCGGGTCGAATTGGGCCGGCGTTCCGGCCCGGGAGTGCCCGACGCGGACGCGTCGGCACTGCTGCTGGTCGGCGGAAAGGTCCGGTCCGACGCCGATTTCGTCTTCTACAACCAGCCGGCGCACTCCTCGGGCGCGGTGCGCCACGAAGGCAAGCGGGACGCCGACGGCCTGGTGATCGACAGTCTCCTGGTCGACCTCGCGCGCGTGGAGCCCGCGATCGAGACGGTGGTCCTGGCCGCATCCGTCGACGGCGGTACGTTCGGACAGGTGCCGGACCTCTACATCGAGGTCCGCGATGCCGCCCAGAACACCGTGGTCGCCCGCTTCGACAGCACGGGCGCGACGGTAGAAACCGCTTACGTGCTCGGTGAGTTCTACCGCCGCCAGGGCGCCTGGAAGTTCCGCGCCGTCGGCCAGGGGTACGGCAGCGGGCTCGAGGGCCTCGCCACGGACTTCGGCATCACGGTCGACGAGCCGCAGCAGGCCGCCTCCACTCCGCCGGCGCCCGTCGCGGCTCCGGTGACCACGCCGCCACCCCCTCCTGCGGCGCCCCCCGCGGCACCGGTCAGCCTCAGCAAAGTGACGCTGACCAAGGCGTCGCCCTCGGTGTCGCTGACCAAGCAGGGCGGCACCTCGGGCGCGATGCGTGTGAACCTCAACTGGGAGGTGCGCAAGCAGTTCTCCGGCTGGGCCAGCAAGCTGGGCCGTGCCGTCGCCATGCACTCCGACCTCGACCTCGACCTGTGCGCGCTGTACGAACTCACCGATGGCAGCAAGGGAGTCGTCCAGGCCCTGGGAAACGCCTTCGGCGCGCTGCACCAGCCCCCCTTCATCCACCTCGACGCCGACGACCGCACCGGCGCCATGGCCAGTGGCGAGAACCTCACCGTCAACCTCGACCACAAAGAGGCCTTTCGGCGCATCCTCATCTTCGTGACCGTCTACGAGGGCGCGCGCTCCTTCGCCGACCTGCACGCCACGGTCACCCTCACTCCGCAGCACGGCGCCCCGATCGACTTCTCGCTCGACGAGTGCACCGTCCCCTCGACGGTGTGCGCCCTCGTCCTCATCACGAACACCGGCAGCGACCTGGTCGTCCAGCGCGAGGCTCGCTACCTGGTGCCGGAGCGCGGGGTCAGCCCGCAGCGGACGGTCGACTACGCCTACGGATGGGGCATGAACTGGACGCCCGGAAGGAAGTGACCGGGCTTCAGCCCTCGTCGGGGACGGCGCCCGGACGTGCGTAGGTGCGCCCCTTCCAGGCCGCGCCGCGCCCCCGGTAATGCTGGACCGCGGAATCGACCGTCATGAGCAGATACAGGAACGCGGTGAGCGGCAGCAGCGGCGCGAGCCACAGGGGCTGCCGGTAGTAACGGAGTATCGGGATGTACGTCCCCGTCATCAGCAGCCACGCGAGGGCACCGGCACCCGCGGCGCCCGCATCGCCTGCGGCCAGGCCCCAGACCAGGGCCGCAGGCGGCACCAGATAGACCAGCGCGAGCCCCGCGACCGTACCGGCGAGCAGCAGCGGATTGTGCCTCAACTGCGCATACGCACTGCGCGAGACCATCCGCCACAGATCGTGCAGCCGCGGATACGGGCGCACGCTGTCCACCCGCTCCGCCAGCCCCAGCCAGATATGACCTCCGCCGTCCTTGACGGCACGCGCGAGTGCCACATCGTCGATGACGGCGTGCCGGATGGCGTCCGGGATCCGGGCCCGCTCGGCCACCTCGGCCCGCAGCAGCACACAGCCGCCCGCCGCGGCCGCCGTCCGCGACCCCTTCTTGCCGATCCGGCGGAAGGGATACAACTGGGCGAAGAAGTACACGAAGGCGGGCACGACGAGCCGCTCCCACGCACTCGCCACCCGCAGCCGGGCCATCTGGGAGACCACGTCGAAACCTCCGGCGTGCGCTGCCGCGACCAACTCCCGCAGGCTGTCCGGGGCATGGGCGATGTCGGCGTCCGTGAGCAGCAGATACTCGGGGTCACGCGCGCGTGCCAGGCCGATGCCGTGGCGCACCGCCCACAGCTTGCCGGTCCAGCCCGCGGGCGGCTCACCCGGCGAGGAGACGGTCAGCGGCAGCCCGCCGTGCCGTCGGGACAGCGCCCGGGCCAACTCCCCGGTGCCGTCCGTGCTGCCGTCGTCGATCAGGAACACCTCCGCCCGCCCCGGATAGTCCTGGGCGAGCAGCGACGGCAGACTCTCGGGCAGTACGGCCGCCTCGTCCCGGGCCGGGACGACGACACAGACAGCGGGCCAGGCGCCCGGTTCGCGACGCGACGGCAGACGTACGTCCGTACGCCAGAAGAAGCCCTGGCCCAGCAGCAGCCACAGCCAGGCAACCAGTGATAGGGCGGCGGTCCACGCGATGGCACTCACCCGCGCAGTCTGCCCCACCGCTCCGGTGCCATACGGCTCATCGTCTATCGTGGCCGGGTGAAGATCGCGCTCATGGACTCCGGAATCGGTCTGCTGGCGGCCACCGCCGCGGTACGGCGTCTGCGACCCGACGCAGATCTCGTCCTCTCCCTCGACCCGGACGGCATGCCCTGGGGCCCCAGGACCACCGAGGACCTCACGGAGCGCGCCGTCGCCGTCGCCGAGGCGGCCGCCGCCCACCGGCCCGACGCCCTGATCGTCGGCTGCAACACCGCGACCGTCCACGCGCTGACCACCCTGCGCGCCCTCCTCGAACCCGGCATTCCGGTCATCGGCACCGTCCCGGCGATCAAACCGGCCGCGGCCGGTGGCGGCCCCTTCGCGATCTGGGCGACGCCGGCCACCACCGGCAGCCCCTACCAGCGCGGTCTGATCCGGGACTTCGCCGACGGTGTGACGGTCACCGAGGTGCCCTGCCCCGGCCTGGCCGAGGCCGTGGAACACGCGGACGAGGCCGCCATCACCGCCGCCGTCGCCGCGGCCGCCGCGCTGACCCCCGACGATGTAACGACCGTCGTCCTGGGCTGCACCCATTACGAACTGGTCGCCGAACGCATCCGCACCGCCGTGCAACGCCCCGGCCGCCCGCCGCTCGTCCTGCACGGTTCCGCCGGAGCGGTCGCCGCCCAGGCGCTGCGCCGGATCGGCGAGCTGCCCGCCCCGGATGCCGCCGCGAACGGCACCCTGACGGTGCTGCTGAGCGGACGCGAGGGCGCGCTGCCCACGCCCGCCCTGGCCTACGAGGAGGGCCGGCAGCTCCAGGCGATCAGCCCCGCCCGGTGACCGACCGGCACAAAACAGACGCCAATACTCCAGCGGACGTCCGCCTGGCGCAGTCACCCTGTGCAACGCGGTACCCGCGGAGCGAAACCTAGGTAACCTCATAGCCATGAGGGACCACCCCCGTGATGCGCACGCCCCGCACCACCCCGACGTCTGGACCGGACGTGCCACGAACCGGTTCCAGTGGCTGCTGGCGCTCGTCGGGGCGGGCTGCATGGCGCTCGGTATCGAGCTCGCCGTCGACTCGGCATGGACATCGGGTATCGCTCCGCTCGTCATGGCCGTCGTCGGCTGTATCGCCGCGGGACTGCTGGTTCTCTTCGGCACCCTGGCCTTCGTCCACGTCGATCTGAAGCTCGACAAAGAGTGCGTCGAGGTCCGCTGCGGGCACATGGGCGTGCCCCGTCGCCGCATTCCACTCGCCCATGTCGCCGGCGCCGACTTCGACCCGCAGATCACCCCGCGGCACTGGGGCGGCTGGGGATACCGCTGGCGGCCCGAGAAGGGCACCGCGGTCGTCGTACGGCGCGGCGAGGGCGTGGTGCTGCGGCTGTGGGACGGCCACACGTTCACCATCACAGTCGACGACGCGGAGGCCGCCGTACGAGCCATTCGCGCCCGGCTGCGGCCGAACGCGCCCGGACCGGTGCACTGAACCTCACGCGCGCGGACTGTTCCTCGGCGTCATGGCGTCAGGCGGTCGCCGCGCGGGCGGGTGTCCCAGGTCCGCTGAGGTGGCTCGTCGGTGAGCGGGCGTGCCGTGGCCAGGCCCGCCAGCAGGCCGGCGCCCACGGACACGGTGGTGAAGCTCAACGCGTTGCCGACCGCGGCGATCGCCGCCAGCGCGGTCAGTGCGGCGCCCGCGGTGAGCGCGACCGGACTGGAGCGGGGAGTGCGCCACAGGGCGTACAGCACCCAGCCGAAGACCACCGCCAGCAGGACCACGCCGACGACGCCCTGTTCGGCGGCCTGCTGCAGCGGGGCGGAGTGGGGTTTGCCGTCGGACAGCAGCGTCTGGGTGGCCGTCGTGCTGAGCTCACCGAAACGCCCCGGGCCGACGCCCACGGCCGCGTCCTCGCGGACCATGTGCAGGGCGTCGTGCCACAGCTCGATCCGGTGCCGGGTCAGCTGACCCTCCAGGTATACGGCGAACCCGTTCGGGACCGCGTTTCCGGCCACCGCCCAGGGAAGCCCCGTCACCAGGACCGTCACCAGGCCCAGCCCTGCGATGCCCAAGCCGCGGCGCTGCATGCGGCCCGCGGCGAGCGAACACAGCAGCACCGCCACACAGAGGACGAAACCGGTGGTCGAGCCGAGGACGGCCGCGGTCACCGCGATCCCGGCGGCCAGCCCGCGCAGGGCGAGCCGCAGCGGCGGAGCCGACGCGGCCCACGCCGCGCAGCACGCGGAGCCGGCGGACAGGATCAGCACCGCGGCGGTGGCGCCGGCGTGGCCGAGCGGCGCGACGATCTCGGGCCCCGGCGCCAGATGTGGAACGGCCACCGTCAAGGCCAGTCCGGCCAGTGCCGCGGCACTCGGCGCGGCGACCGGCAGGAGCGCCCCGCAGATCCGCCCCGCGGCATAGCCGGCCGCCACCGCCAGGATGGCAAGCAGCACACCCTCGGGACGGCCGCCATGCACCGTCGCTGTGATCAACGACCAGACCGCGCAGGCCCCGAGCGCCGCGACACCCGCCGCGTCCGAAACGTTTCGTCTGTCGCCGCCCTCCTCCGGACCGGCCGCAGACGTCATGCCCGTGGAACCCACCCCGCCCCCCGAACCCGGTCCCCCGACCTGTGACGTACCCCAGCCGTCCCGACCTGAGCGGTCGCACGACAGGGGCTCCGGCACACCGTAACGGCTGATGAACGATTTTTGACATCCTCCTCCTCGTAAAAGAGGGGGATTCCAACCCATGCGGGTTGAGGTTCACGGGCGCTCGATCGGCTGGTGGCCGCTGTCACCCCTCCGGCACCGGCTGCTCGCCGGGGGCGGGGGATCCCGCCCTGTCCTGCCGCGACGTTGGTTGCTGCGTTGGTGTCCGCGTTGCAGGTGAAGCCGCAGGAGGAACAGACGAACTCGGCTTGGCTCTTGCGCGAGTTCTTGTCGATCCATCCGCAGGCGCTGCACCGCAGACTGGTGTAGGGGGCTGGTACGTCTTCGACCCGGCCGGGGGCTTTGTCTTCGGTGCGCTGCCGGAGCAGGCCCCAGCCTTCGGCGAGGATTGAACGGTTCAGGCCGGACTTCTGCGCCACGTTCTTGCCGGGCTGCTCGATGGTTCCCTTCGCGGAGCGGGTCATGTTCTTGATGTTCAGCTTCTCGAACCGGATCAGGTCGTACGAGCGGGCGAGCGTGGTGCTGGTCTTCTCGCACCAGTCCTTACGTCGGTTCGCCTCCCGCGCCTTGAGCTTGGCGACCTTCGCGTACTCGGCTGCCTTCTGCGGGCTGTTCTTCTTCGCCCGTGCTGCGCGTCGCTCGTGCTTGCGGATCTGCGCCCGCTCCTTGAGGGTGAGCTGCGGGCAGTTCAGCTTCCGGCCGTCCGACAGCGCGGCGGTGATCTTCACGCCCCGGTCGATGCCGATGACCTCACCCGTGCCCGGCGCCGGGACCGGCTCAGGGATGACTGCGAAGGCGATGTGCCACTGCCCGTTGCGGAAGGTGACCCGGAACGTCTTCGCGTCGGGCAGCTTCGCGCCGTTTCCCTTGACGCTGAGGCGGAACCTGACCCAGCCACAGCCGGGCACCCTGACTTGCGCCCAGCGGCGGTTCAGCTTCTGCACCACCACGGACCGGCCCATGACCTGCTTACCCGTCTTCGTATTGAGCTTGGGCGAGCCGTCTTCGTTGTACTCGGGTACACGGTCGGTGCCGATGACACGAAAGCCTTCGTGACGGAACCTCTTGCGCCAGGTCGGCTCACCGAACCCAGACGTGAACTTGGCGTTCTTGGCCTTGGCGAAGTCCTTGAGCGCCTGCTGCTGCACGTCCGCGTTCCCGGCACCCAGCCACTCGTTCTCCCGCCGGGCCTCGGTGAGCTGACGGCACTGCTGCGCGAAGCCAGGTGCCGACGTGCGCCACCTGCGCCAGTGCGAGTGCTGCTCAACGGCGAGGTTCCACACGTACCGGGCGTGCGCGCAGTGCATGTGCATCTGCTTTTCCTGCTCGCTCGTTGGGTACATCCGGAATCTCGCCATGACCCCATCCTAGGGCTACGGTGACCCCATGGCAGTCTTCAACTTCCGTATCCCCGATGACCTGTACGACAAGCTCAAGGAACTCGCCGCATCCGAAGAGCGCTCCGTGAACTCGGAGTTGCTGCACCTCGTGCGACGAGCTGTCGAGTCGGGTGGGACGCCGAATCACCCTGGCGGCGATTCGACCACCTCCATCTCTGCCCCGCTACGCGGGAGCGGGCATTCACCCCGGCCCTGAAGGGACCGCGCACCCTGCCCGGAAAGCGAGGTGGATGAGTTGCGTCGACTTGTGCGGGAACGATGCTGGGCCCGAGCTGGGAGAACGCCCGTACCGTCCCGTGGACCGCGCTGTCGGCGGCAAGGTCACCCGCCGTACACTCCCGGAGTGACCGTCACCGCAACCTCCGTGGACGAGTCGGACCGACTGCAGCCGCAGAACGCGCCCGCCTCACGCCGAGCCCGCCTCGCGCGCCTCGTTCCGGCCGCCGTCGCGGCGCTCTCAGGAGTGCTGCTGTACGTCAGTTTTCCGCCGCGCACCCTGTGGTGGCTCGCCCTGCCGGCCTTCGCGGTCTTCGGCTGGGTGCTGCGCGGCCGCGGCTGGAAGGCGGGCCTGGGCCTCGGCTATCTGTTCGGCCTCGGCTTCCTGCTGCCGCTGCTGGTGTGGACCGGCGTGGAGGTCGGCCCCGGGCCCTGGCTCGCGCTGGTCGTGATCGAAGCACTGTTCGTGGCTCTGGCCGGCGCGGGTATCGCCGCGGTGTCCAGGCTGCCCGCCTGGCCGGTGTGGGCGGCCGCCGTGTGGATCGCCTCGGAGGCGGCACGCGCGCGTGCGCCGTTCGAGGGCTTCCCCTGGGGCAAGATCGCGTTCGGCCAGGCCGACGGCGTCTTCCTGCCGCTCGCCGCGGTCGGCGGCACCCCGGTGCTCGGCTTCGCGGTCGTGCTGAGCGGCTTCGGTCTGTACGAGGTCGTACGCCTGTCTCTGGAGACTCGACGCACCCGCGCTGTCCGGCGTGGCGCCGCGGCCCTCGCGGTGCTGAGCGTCGCCGCCCCGGTGCTCGGGGCCGTGGCCGCCCGGCCGCTGGTCACCGACAAGGCCGAGGTCGGCACCGCGACCGTCGCCGTCATCCAGGGCAACGTGCCACGGGCCGGGCTGGAGTTCAACGCCCAGCGGCGGGCGGTGCTCGACTACCACGCGCGCGAGACGGAGCGGCTGGCCGCCGAGGTCAAGGCGGGCAAGATCGCTCAGCCCGACTTCGTGCTGTGGCCCGAGAACTCCTCGGACATCGACCCGTTCGCGAATGCCGATGCCCGAGCCGTCATCGACCGGGCGGCCAAGGCGATCGGCGTGCCCATCTCGGTGGGCGGCGTCGTCGAACGGGACGGCAAGCTCCTCAATGAGCAGATCCTGTGGGACCCGGTCAAGGGACCCATCGACACCTACGACAAGCGGCAGATCCAGCCGTTCGGCGAGTACCTGCCGCTGCGCTCACTCATTGGGGCCATCAACAGCGACTGGACGAGCATGGTCCGCCAGGACTTCAGCCGGGGCAGCGAGCCCGGTGTGTTCACCATGGACGGCGCCAAGGTCGGCCTGGTCACCTGCTACGAGGCCGCCTTCGACTGGGCCGTGCGCTCCGAGGTCATCGACGGCGCGCAGATGATCTCCGTACCGAGCAACAACGCGACCTTCGACCGCAGCGAGATGACCTACCAGCAACTCGCGATGTCCCGCGTCCGGGCCGTCGAGCACAGCCGGACCGTCACCGTGCCGGTGACCAGCGGGGTGAGCGCGATCATCATGCCGGACGGGGAGATCACTCAGAAGACGGGCATGTTCGTCGCCGACTCGCTGGTCCAGAAGGTGCCGCTGCGCTCCTCCGAGACGCCCGCCACGAAGCTGGGCATCCTCCCGGAGATCGCCCTGATCGTGCTCGCCGCGGGCGGGCTCGGCTGGGCCATCGGGGCCGGTGTGCGCGGGCGACGCGCTCGTGACGTGTAGTCGTACGCCGTCGTAACGCCCCCGGGGTGAGCGACCGGGCCCGTTAGGGTCGTTCGCATGGCTACTCCTGACTTCATCAGCGCGATCCGGGCCTCGGCCGGCCAACAACTGCTGTGGCTCCCCGGAGTCACCGCCATCGTCTTCGACGACGAGGGCAGGGTGCTGCTGGGCCGGCGTACCGACACCGGCAGGTGGTCGGTGATCGGCGGGATTCCGGATCCGGGTGAGCAGCCCGCGGCCTGCGCGGTGCGGGAGGTCCACGAGGAGACCGCTGTTCGGTGCGTCGCCGAGCGGGTCGTTCTCGTTCAGGCGCTGGATCCCGTCACCTATGGCAACGGCGACATCTGCCAGTACATGGACATCACCTTCCGCTGCCGGGCCGTCGGCGGTGACGCGCGGGTCAACGATGACGAGTCGCTGGAAGTGGGCTGGTTCGACGTGGACGCCCTGCCCGAGCTGAACGAGTTCGGACTGCTGCGGATCAAGCAGGCGCTGTCGGACGCACCCACATGGTTCGACCCTATGAGCTCCAGCTGAAGTATGGGTGCTGAGCACATGTGGCGAGGTGTCGGTGCTGCCTAGGGTCGTGGCATGACGGCTAGCAGCGCCCTAACGGGACCCCACGCTCCCTCGCTCGACCTCGGCGGCCGCACCGCCCTCGTCACCGGCGCCGCCGGCGGCATCGGCCGCGCCTGCGCGCTGCGGCTGGCGCAGGCCGGGGCCAAGGTGAGAGCGGTCGACCGGGACGCCGAGGGGCTTGAGGCGCTCGCCGAAGGGGCCCGGGGCCTGGCGGGCACGGTCGAGCCGCATGTCCTCGACCTCACCGACCTGGACGCCGCTGAACTCGCCGCGGCGGGCACGGACGTCCTGGTGAACAACGCCGGGCTGCAACTGGTCCGCCCCATCGAGGAGTTCCCGCCGGACGTCTTCCACACGGTACTCACCGTGATGCTGGAGGCACCGTTCCGGCTCATCCGCGGTGCCCTGCCCCATATGTACGGACAGGGCTGGGGCCGCATCGTGAATGTGTCCTCCGTCCATGGGCTGCGCGCCTCGGCTTTCAAGTCGGCCTATGTGTCCGCCAAACATGGACTGGAAGGCCTGTCCAAGACCGCGGCCCTCGAAGGTGCGGCACATGGCGTCACCTCGAACTGTGTGTGCCCCGCATATGTGCGCACCCCACTGGTCGAGCAGCAACTCGCCGATCAGTCCCGGGCGCACGGCATTCCCGAGGAGCGCGTGCTGTCCGAGGTGCTGCTGCAGGACAGCGCGGTGAAACGGCTGATCGAACCGGAGGAGGTCGCCGAGGCCGTGGCGTATCTGTGCGGCCCGCAGGCCTCCTTCGTCACGGGTACCTCCCTCGTCCTCGACGGCGGATGGACCGCCCACTGAGCGAGCCGGTGCCGCGGGCCTGCCGGGTTGTCCACAGGGCTGACGGGGCGACGGTGCGATGGGGAATCCTGTGACCATGTCCCGCGATCACGTGCAGTCCGCCGAACGCTCCGCCACCGGTGCCGGAGCGACCGTCGGCAGCGCCGAGGCACCCTTCCTCGAGCTGCTGGCCCGCGGTGCCTCGGCCGAGGCCTACGAGCAGCCGGTGCTCCTCGCCCGCGCCGAGGGCCGCCCCGCCGAGTGGGTCGCCGCGCTCGAGCGGGCCAAGCTGACCGCGCTGCGGGTACGCGCGGAGCTGGAGGGACGGCGCCGGCGCGAGGCGGAGCTGTCCGCGCTGTTCGAGACGGCCCACGACCTGGCGGGCCTGCGCGACCTGGACGCCGTCCTCCAGGCGATCGTGCAGCGCGCCCGCTCCCTGCTCGGCACGGACGTCGCCTACCTGAGCCTGAACGACCCGGAGAAGGGCGACACCTACATGCGGGTGACCGAGGGCTCGGTCGCCGCCCGCTTCCAGCAGCTGCGGCTCGGGATGGGGGAGGGGCTCGGCGGCCTCGTCGCCCAGACGGCCCGGCCGTATGTCACCGAGGACTACTTCAAGGACGACCGCTTCCAGCACACCGTCACCATCGACGCGGGTGTGCGGGACGAGGGCCTGGTCGCCATCCTCGGCGTGCCGCTCATGCTGGGGCACCATGTGATCGGTGTCCTGTTCGCGGCCGACCGGCGTGCAAGGGTCTTCGAGCGGGAGCAGATCGCGCTGCTCGGCTCCTTCGCCGCGCTCGCCGCGGCCGCCATCGACGCCGCCAACCTGCTCGCCGAGACCCGCTCGGCCCTGGCAGGCCTGGAGAAGGCCAACGAGATCATCCAGGACCGCAGCGGCGTCATCGAGCGCGCCTCCGACGTCCACGACCGGCTCGCCGAAGTCGTACTGCGCGGCGGTGGGGTCCACGACGTGGCCGCCGCCGTCTCCGAAGTCCTCGACGGCACCGTCCAGTTCACCGAGGCGTCCGCCGCACCCGCCGAGGCCCTGGAGGCATCCCGGTCCGAAGGACACGCCGTGCGGCACGCCGACGACTGGATCGCCGCCGTGGCCGCCGGGGGCGAACTGCTCGGGGCGCTCGTGCTGCGCGGCCATCCCGGGCTCGACCCCGTCGACCAGCGCACTCTGGAGCGCGCCGCGACGGTGACCTCCCTGCTGCTGCTCGCCCGGCGCTCCGCCGCCGAGGCCGAGCAGCGCGTCCGCGGCGAACTCCTCGACGACCTCCTGGACGCCCGCGACCGCGACCCCCGCCTGCTGCGCGAGCGCGCGGCGAGACTGCATGCCGACCTCGACGCCACCCATGTGATCCTCGCCGCCCGCCTCGACGGCGTCTCCGCCGACGCCGACCAGGAAGCAGCCGCCCGCCGACGCCTGTGGGCCGCCGCCTCCCACCTGGCCGCCACCCGGCACGGACTGGCCGCAGCCCGCGACGGCGGCACGGTCCTGCTGCTGCCCCTCGACCAGGGGGACACCGCCACCGAACTCGCCCGCCGCACTGCCGTACACCTCGGCACGGCCGTCCACGAGGCGGTCACCGTTGGCGCCTCCGCCCCCGTGGCGAATCTCGCCGCCCGGCCGGACGCGGTGGCCGCCGGCTACGAGGAAGGCCGCCGCTGCCTCGACACGCTGCGGCTGCTCGGCCGCCACGGCGACGGCTCCGCCGCGGAGGACTTCGGATTCCTCGGACTCCTCCTCGCCGGGGACCGGGACGTCGCCGGCTTCGTCGACCGCACCATCGGCCAGGTCGTCGCCTACGACGAACGCCGCGGCACCGACCTTGTGCGCACCCTCGACGCCTACTTCGCCTGCGGCATGAGCCCGGCCCGCACCAAGGACCATCTCCACGTCCATGTGAACACGGTGGCCCAGCGCCTGGAGCGCGTCGGGCGCCTCCTCGGCGACGACTGGCAGAGCCCGGCCCGTGCCCTGGAGATCCAACTCGCCCTGCGGCTGCACCGGTTGTCGGCACCGGCACCGAAGTGACGGCCCCGCACGCACGGGCGCACGGGGTCGTCCGTCTCACCGCACCGGCAGCCGATCAGGCGGTACGGGCGTCAGCCGGAGATGCCGCCGCGGGCTCCGCGTCATCGGACGGCTCCACATCCGACAGGTCCCGATGGCGGGTCTCCTTGGCCACGCCGACGGCGACGATCGTCACGACGGCCGCGCCGATGACGTACAGGGAGATCGGTGTGGAGTTGCCGTAGTCGGACAGCAGCGCGGTGGCGATCAGCGGTGCCGGCGCGCCCGCCGCGACCGAGGCGAACTGGGCGCCGATGGAGGCGCCCGAGTAGCGCATCCGGGTCGCGAACATCTCGGAGAAGAAGGCGGCCTGGGGCGCGTACATCGCCCCGTGAAGCACCAGGCCGACCGTCACGGCGAGGATCAGGTTGCCGAAGCCGCCGGTGTCGATGAGCGAGAAGAACGGGAACATCCACAGCCCGACTCCGGCCGCGCCCAGCAGGTACACGGGCCGCCGGCCGATCCGGTCCGAGAGCGCGCCCCACAGCGGAATCACGGCGAAGTGCACGGCGGAGGCGATGAGCACAGCGTTCAGCGCGGTCTGCTTGGAGACGCCGGCCGAGGTGGTGGCGTAGACGAGGATGAACGCGGTGATGACGTAGTAGCTGATGTTCTCCGCCATGCGTGCGCCCATCGCCACCAGCACATCGCGCCAGTGGTGCCGCAGTACGGAGACGAGCGGCAGCTTCTCGGCCGCCGCGTCCGGGGTCGCCTTGCGGGCCTCCGCCTGCGCCAGCGCCTGCTTGAAGACCGGCGATTCATCGACAGACAGACGAATCCACAAACCGACGATCACCAGCACACCGGAGAGCAGGAACGGGATCCGCCACCCCCAGCTGCCGAACGCGCTGTCCGACAGCACCGCCGTCAGGAAGGACAGCACGCCGGTGGCCAGGAGCTGCCCCGCGGGCGCCCCCGTCTGCGGCCACGAGGCCCAGAAACCGCGACGCCGTGCGTCACCGTGCTCGGACACCAGCAGCACGGCGCCGCCCCACTCGCCGCCCAGCGCGAAGCCCTGGACCAGACGCAGCACGGTCAACAGCACCGGAGCGGCGGTGCCGATGGTCGCGTGCGTGGGCAGCAGCCCGATCGCGAAGGTCGCCCCACCCATCAACAACAAGCTCAGCACCAGCAGCTTCTTGCGCCCCAGCCGGTCGCCGTAGTGCCCGAAGACGAGCGCACCCAGCGGACGCGCGGCGAATCCGACCGCATACGTGAGGAACGACAGCAGCGTGCCCACGAGCGGGTCGGAATCCGGGAAGAACAGCTTGTTGAAGACCAGAGCGGCGGCGGAGCCGTAGAGGAAGAAGTCGTACCACTCGATGGTGGTGCCGATGAGGCTGGCGGCGACGATGCGCTTGAGGTTGCCGGGGGGTGGGGGAGCGGTGGTTCCGGAGGCCATGTGCGCCACTTCCTCGTGTGCGGTGGGGACGGGTACGTGTTCGCACACGGTAGGAATCTGCAGGTCAGGGGCACATGTGGTGGGACTACATAGTTCGGGGGCGGGGTGTGCGTGTTGCGCCTATGTCAGTGCTTCGCCTCCGTTCCGAGGGCTTGATCGGTGGCCGACTCAGACGGTGCCTGTTTGCGTTATTTGGAGCAATTTGATGCTGGCGTGCTGACTCCCGTGCTGGTTCGATGCTGACTAAAAGCGCACGTCATCACCCTTCTACACCTATCCCGTGCTGACGTTGTGCCGACTACACTCCGTTGAACTCGTCGCCGTGGTCTTCGACGACACGCCGCTGATGGGGACTCGGCTACCGTTCGGGCTCCTGCCACCGAACGTTGATCTCAGGTGGGGTGAGCCGACGACTCGGCTCACCCCACCTGAGCTCTGGTAGGACTCCGTTTGGTCTCCCCGGTCGGCGTCTGTCCAGGAGCTTGTTGTGTGGACCTCGACGCGGCTGTCGGGCCTGGGCCTCCTGGCGAACGGCTGCATCAGGAGCACATCTGGCGCCTCGACGCTGCCACGCTCCGGGAGCGGGAACTCCGCCAGCCTCGGCGGCGCACCTGCATGCCCTGGCGCGGAACTCTGGTGCAGGGGCAGCACCGGTGGCGCTCAGTGGAGATCGCCTGGTGTGCCTTGACATCGCTCGCGCGCCCTGCACCGATCTGGTACTGGGCCGCTTCGAGATCGAGCGAGCGGCCCGGCCCCCAACGCGCGGTCGTGGTGGGGCACGCCCACAGGGGCGGCGCCCCGCCACTGTGGGCGCCGCCGGTCAGTCGGCCGGTGTCAGGGCGACCTCGGCGCTGCCCGAGAGGGACGGCAGGCCGTCCGGGGGCGTGTCCTTGTAGGTGGCGTTGAAGACCGCCTTGAGGTTGTCCGAACCGGTGTGACCGCCGTCCACGAATGTCTTGAACGAGCCGGAGCAGCCGTTGCTCGAGGACAGCGGGTGGCCGTGCGTGTCGTGGCCGAGGATGAACGAGACGGTGACCTTCGAGCAGTCCACCGGCTGGTCGTCGGTGACGATGACCTGCCAGGTGACCGTGTCACCCCAGTGGAACGGCGTGCCGCCGTGCGGAGCCGGGTCGGTGGTGAGTGAGACGACCGGCGCCTTGTTGCCGACCACGACGGGAACGGACGCGGAGGCCGAGCGCCCGGTGCTGTCGGTGACCTTCAGCGTGGCGTCGTAGACGCCGTTCTTGTCGAACGTGTGCTTGGGGTTGGCTTCCCTGGAGTCCACGGCCCCGTCGGCATCGAAGTCCCAGGCGTAGCGCAGCGCGTCACCGTCGGCGTCCTTCGTGCCGGCGCTGGAGAACTGGACCGACAGCGGGCTGGTGCCGTTGGTCACGTCCGCGGCGACCTTGGGCTCCGGGGTGCGGTTGCCGCGGGTGAAGTCGATGCGGGAGAGCTGGGCCTCGGGCAGCTCCGCGAAGTACCCCGTGCCGTACTCCAGGACGTACAGCGCGCCGTCCGGGCCGAACTCGGCGTCGATCGGGCCGTCCGTCTTGATCGAGGGGATCGCGTCCTCGATCTTCTGGACCTCGTTGTTCTTTCCGAGGGTGATGGCCTTCAT
Source organism: Streptomyces sp. NBC_00457 (assembly GCF_036014015.1). NCBI lineage: Bacteria > Bacillati > Actinomycetota > Actinomycetes > Kitasatosporales > Streptomycetaceae > Streptomyces > Streptomyces sp. NBC_00457. The sequence goes on from NZ_CP107905.1 coordinate 9,575,249, forward strand.
CTGGTCGCGGGTCCACTCGTAGAAGAGCGGCTTGCCGTCGAAGTACTGGGGCCAGCGGTTCGCGGCCTTGTTCCGCTTGTCGTAGCTGTATGCCGGGCCGCCCATGGGGCCGATGCCGCCCGTGCCGAGCTCGGGGAATTCCCCGGAGGCCTCGTAGCCGTAGACGATCTCCGCGTCCTCGACCGGGGGCAGCTCGCTGCGGCCGGTGTTGTGGCGCGAGTCGTTCACTGGCTTCGCGCAGTTGAACGCGCCGCTGGAGGTCTGGGTGGCGAAGTCGTAGTCCTGGTACGGCTGGTCCTGGGTCACGCAGAACGGCCAGCCGTAGTTGGCGGGGCGGTCGATGACCATCCAACGGCCCTGGCCGGCGGGGCCGCGGCCCGGGTTGGCGTTGCGGGCGTCGGGTGAGTAGTCGCCGACGTAGACCTCGCCGGTCCTGTCGTCCACTCCGAAGCGGAACGGGTTGCGCAGACCCATGGCGTAGATCTCGGGGCGGGTCTTCGTCGTGCCCGGCGCGAAGAGGTTGCCGTCCGGTATCACGTAGCCGCCGCCGCGCTTGACCTTGATGCGCAGGACCTTGCCGCGCAGGTCGTTGGTGTTGCCCGCGGTGCGCCGCGCGTCGTAGGCCGGGTTGCGGTCAGCGCGGTCGTCGACCGGGGCGTAGCCGTCGGAGGAGAACGGGTTGGAATCGTCGCCGGTCGACAGGAACAGGTTGCCCTTGTGGTCGAAGTCGATCTTGCCGCCGACGTGGCAGCAGATGCCGCGGTCGGCCGGCACGTCGAGGATCTTCTGCTCGGTGCCGTAGTCGAGCTTGTTGCCCACGAGCTTGAACCGCGACAGCCGTGTGACGCCCTTGTACTTGGCGAAGTCCGCGGGCGTGCCGAACTGCGGTGCGTCCCCTTCGTTGACGCCTGGGGTGGCCGGGTCGTCCACGGGGGTGTCGAGGCGGGGCGAGTAGTAGAGGTAGACCCAGTGGTTCTTGGCGAAGCCGGGGTCGACGGCGATGCCCTGCACGCCCTCTTCGTCGTGCTGGTAGAGCCCTGCGGGGCTCTTCTTCATGTCGGCGGCAAGGAAGTTCACGCCGCTCTTGGGGTCGTGGATGCGGACCTCTCCGGTGCGCGCGGTGTGCAGCACGCGCCGGTCGGGCAGGACGGCCAGGGCCATGGGCTCGCCCGGGCGGTCGTTGAGGGTGACCTTCTGAAAAGCCGACGGAGACGGCGGTACGGGGTCTGATTTGGCGGCCTGGGCTGCGGGGAGAGGCAGGAGCCCGATGGCTCCGGTCAACGCAGCCGCCCTCACGAGGGTGACGATCCGTCTGTTGCGCACTCAGAACTCCTTTGGTCCGGCCAGCGGGTGAAAAGGCAGGCGAAATGCGTGAGTTGGACGCTAGGGGGCCGACTTTCAGCTCGTCAAGGACAAAGTCCCAGTCTCTTCGGTGAAAGTTTGTCAGGGTGTTTCCTGTTTTTTCGGGTATGCCCGGAGTCCCGCCCGACGCCGCCAAGGCATCGGGCGGGCACTATTGGTGACGCTTCGTCAGTTAGCAGGCGCGCAGGGCCGCGAGGTGGTGGTAGCCGACCTTGGCGAACTCCAGGGACTGGCCGGGAACGCTCGCGCTCGGTGCGTTGTCCTGCTCGACCATCGGGTTGTGGTAGTTCTTCGCACCCACCCGGGTGAAGAACTTCCGGTAGTCGATGTCGCCTGTGCCGAACGGCACCATGTCGTAGCCCAGTCCGCTCTGGAGGTTGACCACGCCGTCCTTCGCGTGGAAGAGCGGGAAGCGGGGCGTGTTGCGGACCACGAGTGCGGCAGGGTCGAAGACGTCCTCACGCTGCGAGCCGTCGTGGGCGGTGTACGTGTGGAACTTGTACTGGGCCACGTGCGCCCAGAAGACGTCCAGCTCCAGATACACGCTCTTGCGGTCCGTCACCTTCAGGAAGTACTCCAGCTTCCGGATACCGGAGCTGCGGGTCGGCCGGCCCTGGGCGTCGAGCGGGCCGCCGTCGAGCAGGAAGTCGTAGGCGCTGTCGTGATTGTGGGTGTAGAGCTTGATGCCCTCACGGCGGACGATGGCGCCCAGGGTGTTCCACTTCTCAGCGGCCACGTCCCAGTCGGCCCGGTAGCGGGTGTTGGTGGGGTCGGCGCCGGTTCCCATGTGCTCCATGCCGAGGATGTTGGCGATCTCCAGGAACCGCTTGAAGGTGTCCAGGTCGGACGGGGTCAGCGGCCAGGATGGTGGGATGAAGCCGTGGCTGCCTTGCGCCCGCAGCCCGTACTCGTCGAGCCAGGAGCGCATGAGCTTCGCGCCCTGGACAGTGCCCAGATCGGCGCCGCCGGGCGCGTTGGCGTGCTGGCCGTAGCCGGCGAACTCCACCTGGCGGTAGCCGAAGCGCGACAGCTGCCGGAACACCTCGCGGAACCCGGAGGGCAGGTCGGAGGCCAGCGGGTCGCGACCGATCGCATCACGGACGGTGTAGAGGATGATGCCGCGCTTGTGCGGCGGGACCAGAGCGGAACGCCCCCGGTCGTCCACGGCGGCTTCGGATCTGCCCTGCGCAAGGGCGGGTGCGGCGCCGAAGACCGGGGCGGCGATCGCCGCGGCGGTGGCGGCCGTGCAGGTGCTGAGGAAACGGCGGCGGCTGACGCCGAGTGTGCGGCGCAGGGCGTCGTCGGTGACGCCTTCGTCGTTGAACGCGGTCACAGTGGTTCTCTCTTTCGTTGTCGCGGTGCTGCGGGTGCCTGACGGCTGCCGCCTCAGGAGAGGTCGGCGAGCCGCAGGAGCAGGGACTGCACTTCGGTGGCCGCGACGCGGCCGGACACTGCGCGGGGGGTGGAGAGCAGGGCGAGCGGACCTTCTTCGTCGCTCGTGGGGAGGCGGCCGTGGCTGCCGCGTATGGGTCGACGGGGTCGTAGCCGGGTTTGCGGTGGATCTCGACGAGCCGGGCGAAGTCGGGGGCGCGGGCGTCGTCGAGCCAGTAGTAGAACGTGGACCAGGCGTCCAGTTCGGCGACCGTGACCAGTTCCCCGGAGCGCGGGTGATCGAGCCCGTTGGCGTTCTTGCCGTCGTCGAGGATTTCCTTGATGCCCTGCAGGTCCGTCAATGCCTCGCGGGTGGCTGCCAGGTCCTCGGGCCGGCGGACGTACGCATGCGCCAGTTGGTGGTCGGCGAATCGGGCGGTTGCTCATGGCAGCTCCTTCAGGCGGACGGCCGTCAACAGCTCTCGGGCCAGGGTCAGTTCGGCGGCGACGCCGTCGACGAGCTGGGTCCTGGTGCGGGGGCGTAGCTCGGGCGGGAGGGCCTGCCAGGTGTAGGTCTCGACCTCGAGATAACGGGTGCGCGGCTCCATACCTCCTACCAGCAGGGTCAGAGCGTCCTGGAGCACGTTCAGGGTGGAGGTGAGCGGTGCGGCGGGCGGGGCGTGCAGAGGGACGTGGAAGTGGACGCGCCAGGGTGCGTCGTCGGGCAGGCCATCGCCCGCCAGCGCCTCGCCGAGGTCGTCGGTGCCGCGTAGTCCGCCGGACGTGAGGGCACGGGTCTGGTGCAGGAAGCGCGGTTCGGCGAAGGCGGCCAGAGCGTCGCGGACCTCCGGTCGACGGGGTTCCTCGGCGTGCAGGGCCGCCGACAACTGCGCCTTGGTGATGCTGACGCCGACCGCCCCGAGCGCGGTCAGCGCCGTGGCCGGGTCCTCGAAGGACGTGGCGAGATGGCAGGTGTCGACGCATACGCCGATACGGTCGTTCCCGTCGTTGTTCACGGGCTGCCTCCCTGCCATGTCGAGGTGCCGATGTGGGTGGAGGACGGTGGGGGGAGGCGGGGCTGGCCTCTCCGCCCACCGTCGGCATAGGGGCGGGCTTTTCGCCGCGGCCTAGGAGTGCGGCTCCGTGGTGGGCGCGGTTACGGCGGGCGAGTCGGCGGCGAGAAGGCCGCCGGCGAGAAGTGCGGGATTCTTGGCGGCGCTTGGCCGTGGGCTGTGCACGGATGTCCTCCGTCGTCCGGTCGAACGAGCGGTGAGCTGTGCAGCCGGTGGGGTGTGCGCCGTCACTGTCGAACACCGTGTGGCGCCTGTGCACGGAACGGGACCGTAGCCCGGTTCGTCCGCAACGAAAAGCCCTTATGCAGAAGGAAGTCGAACTTTTTCCAGACTCTGGACAAAGGAGTGCTCGGGCAGCCCGGAACGGCCCGGCGGCCTTTCCGGCACCGGGCCTTGACCTGTTCTGCTTGACCGGGCCGCTCGCGACGAGCGAACGCTCCTTCTCGAAGCCCTAGTTGTCGCCGCCTCCGAAGGCGGCGTCGAAGGACGCTGAAGGCGGGTCGAAGTCGAATCGCTTCAGATGGGCGAGCGCTTGTGGTGCGCCGGTGAGGCGGTCCATGCCGGCGTCCTCCCACTCCACGGAGATCGGCCCGTCGTAACCGATGGAGCGCAGCATCCGGAACACGTCCTCCCAGGGGACGTCGCCGTGACCGGCGGAGACGAAGTCCCAGCCGCGCCGCGGGTCGCCCCAGGGCAGATGGGAGCCGAGCCGCCCGTTGCGCCCGTCCAGACGCTTGCGGGCCTCCTTGCAGTCGACGTGGTAGATCCGGTCCCGGAAGTCGTAGAGAAAGCCGACCGGGTCCAGGTCCTGCCAGACGAAGTGGCTGGGGTCGAAGTTGAGCCCGAAGGCCGGCCGGTTGTCCACCGCCTGCAGTGCCCGCTTGGTGGTCCAGTAGTCGTAGGCGATCTCGCTCGGATGGACCTCGTGGGCGAAGCGGACGCCCTCAGTGTCGAACACGTCCAGGATCGGGCTCCAGCGTTCCGCGAAGTCCTCGTAGCCGCGCTCGATCATCCTCTCCGGTACTGGCGGGAACATCGCCACCAGGTGCCAGATGGACGATCCGGTGAAGCCGACGACCGTGTCGACGCCGAAGGCGGCCGCGGCACGCGCCGTGTCCTTGATCTCGGCCGCGGCCCGTCGGCGTACGCCCTCCGGTTCCCCATCGCCCCAGATGCGGGCGGGCAGGATGCCCTGATGTCGTTCGTCGATGGGGTGGTCACAGACGGCCTGACCGACGAGATGGTTGGAGATCGCCCAGCACTTCAGACCGTACTTCTCCAGCAGGGCATGCCGATCGGCCAGGTACGACGCGTCCGTCAGGGCCTTGTCGACCTCGAAGTGGTCTCCCCAGCAGGCGAGTTCGAGGCCGTCATAGCCGAAGTCGCGGGCCAGACGGCAGACCTCCTCCAACGGCAGATCGGCCCACTGGCCGGTGAACAGGGTGAACGGGCGTGGCATGGTGCCTCCGAGCGTGGTTCCTGCGGGCTCTCTACCGGACTTCGGCCTCGACGGCCTGGACGGGGGTGTAGACGGAGTTCTTCTGCGCGCTCTCCTCCACCGCGGCGAGCACCCGCTGCACCTGCAGACCGTCGGCGAACGACGGCATCGGATCGGCGCCGGACGCGATGGCCTCGACCAGGTCGCGGGCCTGGTGGGCGAAGGTGTGCTCGTAGCCGAGCGCGTGGCCCGGCGGCCACCAGCCCTCCAGGTACGGGTGCTCGGGCTCGGTGACGACGATCCTGCGGAAGCCGGCCGTGGTGGCGGGCTCCCGTTGGTCGTGGAAGGACAGCTCGTTGAGCCGCTCGAGGTCGAAGGCGAGCGAACCGAACTCGCCGTTCACCTCCAGCCGCAGGCCGTTCTTGCGCCCCGACGCCATCCGGGTCGCCTCGAACACGGCGAGCGCCCCGGAGGAGAATCGGCCGGTGAAGACGGCAGCGTCGTCGACGGTCACCGGCCCGCGCCGGGTGCCGCCGGAAGCGGTCAGGCCCGAGGAGGCACCGTCGAGGCGGGGGCGCTCCTTGACGAAGGTCTCCGTCTGGGCGGAGACGCCGACCAGCGCCTCACCCGTCAGGTATTGGGCGAGGTCCACGATGTGCGCGCCGAGGTCGCCGAGCGCCCCCGACCCCGCGTGCTCTCGCTGCAACCGCCACGTCAGCGGGAAGTTGGGGTCGACCAGCCAGTCCTGGAGGTAGCTGACCCGCACATGGCGCAGCGTGCCGAGCCTGCCGTCGCCGATGAGTCGACGGGCGAAGGTGAGGGCCGGCACACGCCGGTAGTTGAAGCCCACCATGGCCAACTGCCCACGCGAACGGGCCGCTTCGGCGGCCGCGACCATGGCCTCCGCCTCGGCGACCGAATTGGCCAGCGGCTTCTCGCACAGCACGTGCTTGCCCGCCTCCAGCGCCGCGATCGCGATCTCCGCGTGGCTGTCGCCCGGTGTGCAGATGTCGACGAGTTGCACGTCGTCGCGGGCGATGAGGGCACGCCAGTCGGTCTCCGCCGCGGCCCAGCCGTGCTTGTCGGCCGCCGCCCGCACGGCGTGCGCGTCGCGGCCGGCGATCGCGGCCAGGACCGGCCGCAGCGGCAGGTCGAACACGTGCCCTACGGTGCGCCACCCTTGTGAGTGCGCGGCGCCCATGAACGCGTAGCCGACCATGCCCACGCCGAGTGCCGGCGGTGCCGTCCGACTGTCACTCTGTTCCATACGGATTCCTCCTCGTCGGAGTGTCACTGACTCATCGGTGTGCTCGTGGGACACCAGGGCCTGCGCCAGGCCCTGGGTGCCCGGACCGGTCAGATGAAGCCGGTAGGCAGGTACTGGTCGACGTTGTCCTTGGTGACCACGGCCGAGTAGAGGGTCAGCGAGGACGGGATCTCGAACTCGGCGAGGCCGCCGACGCCCTTGCCCTGGCCGAGGGCCCGGGCGAGATCGATGGCGGAGGCGGCCATCGTGGGCGGGTACAGGACAGTCGCCTTGAGCACGCTGTTGTCGGCCTTGATGGCGTCCATCGCGGACTTGGCACCCGCGCCGCCGACCATCAGGAAGTCGTCGCGGCCGGCCTGGTCGATGGCGCGCAACGCGCCGACGCCCTGGTCGTCGTCGTGGTTCCACAGCGCGTCGAACTGGGACTGGGCCTGGAGGAGTTGGGCCATCTTGGCCTGACCGGACTCGACCGTGAAGTCGGCCGCCTGGCGCGCGACCTTGCGGATGTTGGGGTAGTTCTTCAGGGCGTCGTCGAAGCCCTTGGTGCGCTGCTGCGTCAGTTCCAGGTTGTCGAGGCCGGCGAGTTCGACGACCTTGGCGTTCTTCTTGCCCTTGAGCTGTTCGCCGATGTAGTGGCCGGCGTTGAGGCCCATGCCGTAGTTGTCGCCGCCGATCCAGCAGCGGTACGCCTGCGGGGAGGCGAAGACGCGGTCCAGGTTGATGACGGGGATGCCCGCCCTCATGGCCTGCAGACCGACCTGGGTGAGGGCCTTGCCGTCGGCTGGCAGGATCACCAGGACGTCGACCTTCTTGTTGATCAGCGTCTGGATCTGGCCGATCTGCTGGGCGGTGTCGTTGGAACCCTCGGTGATCTCCAGCGTGACGTCGGAGTACTTCTTCGCACGCGACTTGGCGTTGTCGTTGATGGCGTTGAGCCAGCCGTGGTCGGCTTGGGGGCCGGCGAAGCCGATGGTGACGGCCTTGCCGGGCTTGTCGTCCGCGACCGGGGCGGCGTTGTCCGCGGCCTGTTCCTGGTTCTTGGGTTCATTGCTGGTGCAGGCCGTCAGCAGCGCGCCGGCGGAAACGGCTGCGGTGCCGAACAGCAGTGCTCTGCGGCTGGTGGCGGGGGTTCTTGCCATGGCGGATCGACCCTTCGACTGGGCGGTGTGCGTCAGATGGACGAAGTGGGGGTGCCGGACGGGCGGTGTCAGGGGCAGCCGTCCGGCGGTGCGCTGCTTGGCGTCAGGCGTCGCCGCCGTGCAGCGAGCGGCGCTGGACCAGGACGGCGGCGACGATGATGGCGCCCTTCGCGATCTGCTGGACAGCGGTCTCGAGGTTGTTCAGGGCGAAGATGTTGGTGATCGTGGTGAATACCAGGACACCGAGGACGGAGCCGACGATGGTGCCGCGGCCGCCGCTGAGCAGGGTGCCGCCGATGATCGCCGCAGCGATGGCGTCCAGCTCGTAGAGGTTGCCGTTGGTGTTCTGACCCGAGCCGGCGAGCACGATCAGCATGAACGCGGCGATTCCGCAGCACAGTCCGGACAGCAGGTACAGGTACAGGCGCTGTCGGCGGACGTCGATGCCGGCGAGGCGTGCCGCTTCCGCGTTGCCGCCGACCGCGACGGTGCGACGGCCGAAGGTGGTCCGGTTGAGCAGCAGCCAGCCGATGACGGTGACGGCGGCGAAGATCAGGACGAGGGGCGGGATGCCGAGGACGTAGGAGGCCTTGGTGCCGAGGTCGAGCACCGATGGGACGGCCACGACCTGGGTGCTGCCGTCCGTGATCTGCAACGCCAGGCCTCGGGCCGAGGCGAGCATGGCCAGCGTTGCGATGAACGGCACCATCCTGCCGTAGGCGATCAGCAGACCGTTCACCAGCCCGCAGCCCACACCGACGATCACGGCGGTGAAGAGGATGCCCGCGAAGCCGAACTCCTGCGTGGCCACGGTCGTCGCCCACACCGAGGCGAGCGCCACCATCGCGCCGACCGACAGATCGATCCCACCGCTGGTGATGACGAACGTCATTCCGACGGTGACGACACCGATCACGGACGCCTGGGTGAGGACGAGCTGCAGATTGCTGGTCGCCAGGAATTCGTCCGGTGCGGTGATCCCACCGACCGCGACGAGGACGGCCAGGACTCCGAGCAAGGACAGCGTGCGCACGTCCCACCGCAGTCCGAGTCGGCGCGAACTTTCCTGCTCTCCCGCGGACTTGGCGGCAGACGTCGGCGCATCCTTCTGCGCCGCGGTGGCCGGCTGCGTCATGGCGTCAGGCTCCCTTCCATCACAAGATCGAGTACACGGTGCTCGTCGAGCTCCCGGGCGTCCGCGGTGTGCACGACGCTGCCTTCACGGAGCACCAGCACCCGGTCGGCGAGACCCAGGACTTCGGGCACCTCACTGGACACGAGAAGTACGGCCAGGCCTTCGTCGGCCAGCCTGCGAATCACTGCGTAAAGCTCCGCCCGAGCGCCGATGTCGACACCCCTGGTCGGCTCGTCCAGCAGCAGCACCTTGCAGCCTCGCAAGAGCCAGCGTGCGAGCACCGCCTTCTGCTGGTTGCCGCCGGACAGGGTCCTGATCGCGGCATCGGGATTGTCCGGCCGAAGGGACAGTTCCCGAACCGCCTGGTGCGCCGCGGCTCGCTCGGCACGCCGGTCGATCCAGCCCGCGCGGGCGAACCGGGACAGGGTGGAGACCGACACGTTGCTGCTGACGGACTCCAGCATCAGCAGGCCCTGTGCCTTGCGTTCCTCGGGCGCGAGGCCGATGCCGGCACGGACGGCGGCACGGACACTTCCGGGGCGCAAGGGGGTGCCTTCGACGAGGACACGACCGCCGTCGGGCTTGCGAGCCCCGTAGATCGTCTCCAGGATCTCGCTGCGCCCGGACCCGACGAGCCCGGCGAGGCCGACGATCTCTCCGGGCCGCAGCTCCAGATCGACCGGCGCGAACTCCCCTCGCCGGCTCAGCCCTTCGACCTTCAGCACCGGCTCTCTCTCCGCGGCGAACCCTGCCTCGGGCCGCTCGGGGAAGACGTACTCCACATTCCGCCCGGTCATCAGGGCCACGACTTCATGGGTTGGCGTCGACTTGGCAGGCAGCCCGCCCGCGACCGAACGGCCCTCCTTGAGGACCGTGACCCGGTCGCCGATGCGGCGGATCTCCTCAAGACGGTGGGAGATGTAGATGACGGCGACCCCCTCGGCCGTCAGGTCGCCCACGATCCTGAAGAGGTTGTCCACCTCTTCGGGGTCGAGCGCCGCCGACGGCTCGTCCATCACGATCAACCGGACGTCGTGGGACAGCGCGCGGGCCATGGAGACGATCTGCTGCTGCGCCGCGGACAGCTCGCCGACGAGTCGCGTCGGATCGATCTCCGAGTGCCCCAGACGTTGCAGCAACTGCGCGGTCGCTGTTCGGGCGGCGGAGCCGCGCACGACGAATCCTGCTGAGGTGGGTTCGTGCCCCAGGAAGACGTTCTCGGCGACGGACAGCCCCTCGATCAGATCGAGTTCCTGGTAGATGGTGGCGATGCCCAGACGCATGGCGGCGATCGGTGACCCGAAGGTCACGGGCTCGCCCTGCCAGGTGATCTCACCGCCGTCGGGCTGGTGGGCTCCGGCGATCACTTTGATCAAAGTGGACTTGCCGGCGCCGTTCTGGCCGAGGAGGCAATGGACTTCACCGGCCTGGACCTCCAGGTCCACACCGTCCAGGGCGCGGACGCCGGGGAACGACTTGGTGATGCCGGACATGGTGAGCAGGGGTGGTTGTGGTGCCATGAAGGATCCCCTCGGCGGGTGTGGTCCGTGAGCGGGCAGGCTGGACAGGGTGGTTCGGGTGTGTGGGCAGCTCTGGTGAGCCCAGTGGCGTCGTGTGCGCCGGGGCGTGGCAGGGCAGGGGCGGAGGCCTGATGGCCTGGCAACCATGAGCGGTGGCAGTCGGCCGACGGCGACATGCGCTGGCTACGGCGGCGCTGGAGATGTTGCTGGAGGTGTTGCGAGGGCGCCATGGGGTGCTGCGGCGCGATGGGTGTGCGGTATCGCCAGTGGGGTTGCGGTGATGCTTGGTTGGAGTGACGCCACGGGGTTTTGGCGTGACCTCACTGGGGTTGCGGAGTGACGCCACAGGGTTGTCGTGGCGCGAGTCGTGGTCCGTTGCCGACGGGGTCGGGCAGCGGTCAGGCCGGTGAGAAGACGTGGTCGCTGATGAGGCGGGCCGCGCCAATGGCTCCGGCTGCCGGTCCCAACTCACCCAGCACAATCGGTAGGTTGCCCGTGGCCAGCGGCAACGACTGCCGGTACACCTGGGTCCGAACACTGGCCAGCAAGGTGTGCCCGAGGCCGGTCACGCCGCCGCCGATCACCACCAGTCCCGGATTGAAGAAGCTGACAAGCCCGGCGATGACCTGCCCCAGACGTTTCCCGCCCTCACGGATGAGCTCCAGAGCCACCGCGTCCCCTGCTGCCGCGGCAGCCGAGACGTCCGCGGCTGTCAGGCGTCCCGCTGTCTCGAGCCGGGAAGCAAGCTCCACCGACCGGCCCTCGCGTCCGGCCTGCTCCGCGTCAGCGGCCAAGGCGGCACCGCTGAAGTGGGCCTCCAGGCAGCCCCGGTTGCCGCACACACACGCGCGCCCTCCCGGTTCCACCTGGATATGTCCGATGTCACCGGCACTGCCGGTCGTGCCGCGGTAGACGGTGCCGCCGACGACGATGCCGCAGCCGATGCCGGTGCCGATCTTGACGCAGAGGAAGTCGCCCACGGAACGGGCGACGCCCGCGTGCTGCTCCCCCATCGCCATCAGGTTCACGTCGTTGTCGACCATGACCGGGCAGCCGAGTTCCTGGCTGAGGGCCTCCCGTACGGGGAAGCCGTCCCAGCCCGGCATGATCGGTGGCGCGACCGGCACGCCCTCGGGGTAGCGGACCGGTCCCGGGACGCCGATGCCGGCGCCGTCGAAGCCCTCCGCCAGCCCCGTGGCCCTCAACTTGGCTGCCATGGCGAGGACTTGCTCGAAGACCGCGACCGGGCCCTCCCGCACGTCCATGGGCTGGTTGAGATGGCCCAGGACCTCCAACTCCGCGTTCGTCACGGCGACATCGATCGATGTGGCGCCGATGTCGACACCGAGGAAACGCAGCGTCGGCGCGAGCCGGATGTTGTGAGACCGCCGACCACCACGGGAGGGGGCCAGCCCGTCCGCGACAACCAGCCCGGTCTCCAGCAGCCGGTCCACCTCCACGGCCAGTTTGGACCGTGACAGTTCGACCTGATCACCCATCTGGGCGCGAGAGTTGGACCCGTTGTCACGCAGCAGACGAAGCAGTCGTGCCTGATGCGCGTTCTCAGGTCGAGCAGTCATCCGTCGCACGATCGCTCCTCTCCCCTCACCCACGTCTGGGGACCCTTGCACCTGTCTTGCACCGTCTGCGTCGTCAGGCTCTCAGAGAGGAACGTAACAATGATTTTCCAGAGTGGGAAGTACTTACGCGGGAAAGCGTGCAACTTTTTCCACATGCAGGACAAAGTCTGGGCGGAATCGTCTCGTGGTGCCGCGGGCCGGCTTCGACGGTGCCGGTCGGTTCGAGCGACTGGGGCGGGTCAGCGTCCTCCCACCACTGGGAGCCGCTGTTGACGACGGCGGTATCCCCGCAGGTCGCGAACTCGGCGCTGGCTGGCACCCGCTCGGTCGAGCTGGAGAGCCGGCCGCCGTCGGCTGACGTGTGAGCACTGCTGTACCAGCTCCGGCCCGAAGGCTTCCGTCGGCGCGACGACCCGCCAGGACTGGGGGCAGGTCATCACGCACATCGCCGAACTCGACATCCCCGCCGCGCGGTTCATCGGCAGCGGGCCGACCCTCACCCCGTACCTGCCGCCATACATCGACTACGCCCTCGACCTCGGGCTCCGGGTGGAGGTGTACGCCAATCGCACCCATATCCGGCCCGCACCGGTGATGGCCTTCCAGCGGCCCGGGGAGCTACCGACGCACCCGCGACAACGGTGAGGCCGGCTGGAGCGGTCGCGGAGCCAGTCAAGGCCTTCTTCCTGGTAGCGCCGCTGCCACATGTAAAAGCAGTTCCGGCTGATCCCGCAGTACCGGCAGGTCGGTGAGATGTTTCCTCTCGATTCCTCGGCGTGGCGCAGGACCGCCAGGCGTCGCTGGTCTTGGCGTTCCTGCTGCACTCTGACTGAAGGGGGCATGCCAGATCTCCGCGGCGATCGGAGACCCAGGTGTCAACACCGTCCGGCAGTCTTCTACCTAGGTCTCCGCCTTCGGCACCACGACTCTGGAGCCACCGCTTGCCCGCGTACGCCCCGCCCGCGGCCAACCCCGTGACCGGACGCCTTCCGCCCCAAGCGGGCCACCGTCCGGTCCTACGGCCTGGGTGCCGACCCGACAGCGATCCTGCTGAAGTGCCTGGCCGACCCCGCCGCCCACGGCTTGGAGCCCGACCTGAACGACCGCGTGCGGGTTCGCGGTTCGGGGGAGAGCTGACGTGAGGTCAGCACACCCCCGGACCCGGCTCGTACCAGGGAAGCCGGCCCAAAGGGGCGTCCCTGCCTTCCGGGGCGCGCAAGCGCTCTTCGCGACACTGTGTAACCACGCCTCAATGCCATCGGGTCAGGTGAAGCGCAACCGCGCAGCGGGGCGGCCGGCGCCGAGTCGACACGCCACCAATCCCGTGCTGGTTCCGTGCTGACTTCGAGGGCCGGAATCATGGAAAGCCGCAGGTCCTAGCTCCGATCGAATGAGTTGTCGTACCACTCGATGGTGGTGCCGATGAGGCTGGCGGCGACGATGCGACGAAGGTTCGCGGGTGGTGGAGCGGACACTGCGGAGGCCATGTGCGCCACTTCCTCGTGTGCGGTGGGGACGGGTACGTGTTGGCACACCGTAGGAACAGGCAGTTCAAGGGCACATGTGGTGGGGCGACATAGTTCGGGGCGTGGCTATGCGTCGGGCCGCCATGTCCGCTCGAGGAGGGGCGCCTGAAAGGTTTGGAGAGGGGCGAAATGAATGCTGTCCGCGAAGCGGAGTTGAGGGTGCCGCGGGGGTTGCGTCCAGGGAGATGGTGTACGGGTTCGACCTGATCCGGGGGTTTGCTCCGGCATCGGGATTGTGCCCGCATAGATGAACGGCCACCGGCTGATCTTCGAAGTGTCGAAGCCTCGAAGGAGATCAGCACGATGACCGCACCAGACAGTCTGCCCCTGCACGCCCTCGCCGAAGACAACCTCGCCGCGGCGAGTCCCGATCTGCTGCGCGCGATGGTCAAGACATTCGCCGACGCACTCATGTCCGCCGAAGCCGATGCCCTCTGCAACGCCGAATACGGGCAGGTCAGCGACGAACGCGTCAACCACCGCAACGGCTACCGCCCGCGCGAGTGGGACACCAGGGCCGGGACCGTCGAACTCGCCATTCCCAAACTGCGTCAGGGCAGTTACTTCCCGCACTGGCTCCTCGAACGCCGCCGACGGGCCGAGCAGGCTCTGATCAGCGTGGTCGCCACCGCCTACCTGCTCGGCGTCTCCACGCGCCGGGTCGAGAAGCTCGCCGAGTCCCTCGGCGTCACTCAACTGTCGAAGTCCCAGGTCAGCGCGATGGCCAAGCACCTGGACGACCAGGTTGCCGCGTTCCGCAACCGGCCCCTGGACCAAGGGCCTTACGCGTTCGTCTGGGTCGACGCGCTGACCCAGAAGGTCCGCGAGGGCGGCCGGATCATCAACGTCCACGCGCTGATCGCGGTCGGCGTCAACTCCGACGGCCACCGCGAGATCCTCGGCATCGACGTCGCCTCCAGCGAGGACGGTGCCGGCTGGCTGGCCTTCCTGCGATCCCTGGTCGCGCGCGGTCTGTCCGGCGTCCAACTGGTCGTCTCCGACGCCCATGCCGGCCTGGTCAACGCGATCGGCGCCACCCTGCCCGGCGCGAGCTGGCAGCGATGTCGTACGCACTACGCCCGCGCGCTGCTGAGCCAGGTCCCTAAGTCGGCCCAGCCGTGGGTGGCCACGCTGCTGCGGACCGTCTTCGAACAGCCCGACAGCGACGCAGTCCAGGCCCAGATGCGGCACGTCCTGGACGCTCTGGAGGCCAAGTTCCCCAAGGCCGCAGCCCACTTGGACACCGCCCAGCACGAACTCCTGGCGTTCACCGCGTTCCCGCGCGAGATCTGGCGGCAGATCTGGTCGAACAACCCGCAAGAACGCCTGAACAAGGAAATCCGGCGTCGCACCGACGTGGTCGGCATCTTCCCCGACCGCACTGCGCTGATCCGCCTGGTCGGCGCGGTCCTGGCCGAGCAGAACGACGAATGGACCGAAGCCCGCCGCTACATGGGGCGCGAACTCCTCGCCAAGGCCCGCCTCCACCCGATCGAGTCACAAACCGACGACACCGTCGTCCCGACCGAACTCACCGCCTAGCCTCAAAACGAGATCACCGAGTGGCCGTCAATACACCACTTCGGCGGACGTGACCGCCGCGGGCCGGTGGGCTGGCCACCTGACCATGACCCACGGATTCTTCTGAACGCCATCTTCCACGTGAACCGGCCCGAGATCCCCTGGTGTCAGCTCCCTCACGGCTGCCCGTAACGGCTGGCGGTGCGGTAGGTTATAGGTCGACCACTAACGTAGGAGTGAAGATGACAGCCAAGGAAGACGACGCCAACCGTCGCGCCGCTGCCCAGCACGCCGTGGCCGAGCACCTGCGCCTCACCGCCGCAGGAAGCACCGACGAATGGGTGAAGCTGTTCGCCCCGGACGCGGTGCTCGAGTTCCCGTACGCCCCGGACGGCGTGCCGAAGCAGGTCACGGGACGAGACGCCCTGCTCGCATACATGAGGGGCTTCCCCGAGACCTTTGACGTCGAGTTCGGCGATCTGGTGTTCCACGACACGGTCGATCCGAGTCTGGTGATCGCCGAATTCCGCTCGAAGGGCACGGCACTGCCGACCGGCAAGCCGTACGAGCAGACGTGCATCTCCGTCGTCCGGACCGATGGCGACGCGCTCATCGCCCACTACCTGGACTACTGGAACCCGCTGGTGGCGATCGAGGCGCTCACGCCCCACGACGTGCCGTCCGACTCTGACCGCAGCGTGACTTTTGGAGGCTGAGGGGAGCCGTGTTTGACTGACGCCCATGCCTGCCGCCGGTACCAGCACGAAGAGCGACGAACGACGTCGGGCCATCGTGGCCGCCGCGGTCGACTGCTTCGCGCAGAAGGGTTTTTACGGTACGACGACGCACGAGATCGCAGAGTGGGTCGGCGTCTCTCAGCCGTATCTCTATCGCCTGTACCCGAACAAGGAAGCGCTGTTCGCGGCGGTGGTCGACCATGTGTCCGTCGTCATGACCGACACGCTGGTTGCTCACTCGTCGGCGTCGGGTGGGGCAGGGTTGGCGCCCCAGGCGGCGTTGGATGCGGCGCGCGGCGCCTACGCCGCGCTCGTCGCGGACCGGAACATCCTGCGTTTCCTCATGCACGCGAACTGCGCCGTCGGCGAGCCGCTGGTGGAGCAGGCCGTGCGCCGGTGCTACGCCAAGCAGGTTGACACCGTTCGGCAGTTGCTGGGCGACGACGAGGCCGTGCGGCGCTGGTTCGGCGCCGGAATGCTGGACAACGTGGTCGCCGTGCTGGGTCTGTCCGACATCGATGAGCCGTGGGCGCACGTCCTCAGCGCTCGATGACCTGACACCGGGAGACACGCCCGCGCCGATGGGCCCGACCGGTGCGGTGTCGGTAGTGCCGCCGAGCCGGATCCTGAAACGGCGCGGTCGGCTGCACCACGTCGACACCGACACTGTGATCGTGCAGGCCGGCGCCGGCCAGGTCGCGGTCCGTGATCGGGGCGGTGCGTCGGCGTAAACGGGTTCGCGGGTACGACGTCTGTCTGAAACCCTGGCTTCCGCCTGCGGTCGTCGCGGTGGAGGACGGTGTCGGTGGTGCTGGACGAGGCGTGGGAAGAGTGGCTGCGGCGGTCGCCGCCGGGCAGGGCGTTGCGCCTCTGGTGGCAGGAGGCGCCGGACCGGGTTCGCCAGGTCGGACGGAACGCGTACGGGGAGCACCTGGCCGCTTTGCTGTCCGTCGCGTCCCCGCGGGACTGCGCGGCGGCGGGGTTCGGGTGTACGCGGCGCCTTGACCGTGTCTGTCGCGAGCCGTTCGTCTGCCGTCTGGATTCTGCCGAGCCGTCGGCTGCCGAGGAGGTGCCGCGCGGCGAGCGTGAGGGGCCGGTCCCGGGGGCCTGCGGCGGATTCCACGGTTTCTGGGGTGACTTCGAGGTCCATGTGCGGTTCGGCGGTGACGGCGACCGGCATCGCGCGGTGTTCTGGCACGACATGGCGGCGTCGGCCGTACGGGTGTGGGCGGACGGTGTCCCGGTCGGCGTCGGGGCCCGCTTGGACACGTACGGGCACTGGCTCGGAGGCAGGTTCCTGGTGGTGCAGGCCGAGGGGCCCCAGGACCATCCCCGGCAGACGTACGGGCCGGGCCTGCTGGTCACCAGGATCGTCTCCGTACTGATTCATGACGCGGTGCATGGCTCCACCCGGACGCTGGTCCCGCGCGCCCACGAGACATGGGCCGACCCCCAAGGCGTCCTGACCGGTGACACCCTGCGGGTGTACGCGACCCCCGAGGCCCGGGCCGCCGACGTACCCGACCGGATTCTGCCGGCCGATCCACACGACCCGGCGGAAGCAGGGCACTGATGACGGATGAACTGCGGCCGGGCCGGGCCGAGATGCGCATGCTGGTCACCACACTCGGCATCGACGGTGCATCGGCGACGGTGGTCTCGATACAGGCCGGTCATCACCGTCAGGGCATACGGCTGGGCACCGATCGGTGGGAGATCGACGAAGGGCGCCTGCTGGTCGACTTCAACCACGGACTGCCCCTGCTGTTCGCGGACCGACAGCAGGTGGGTGAGCGTCTCGGGAACACCGTGCGACTGTGGTCACAGGAGTACCGGATCCATCGTCAATGGCTCTGGCCGAAACTGCGCTTCACGGTGACCGCAGGTGAGCGCACTGTCCTACGGGTCCACGAGCGGCTCAGACGCAACGATGGCGCCCGTGCCCTCGACACGCACAGCGACCCGGGACTCGACCCGGTCGTCACGCTCGCCCTGATCCTTCTGGAGGGACGCCCCCACAAGATGGGCCTCAGCCGTGGCGACGCCGCTCCGCTCTGAGCCGCGGCTCCTCCTCCATCCACGCCCTTCTGATCTGTACAGACACAGAATTCGCCTCCGCGACGCGTCCGGCGGCACCGCACTGCTCACGGTTGGTAGTTGTCGACAAGAGGTGTCCGACGGCTCTCTCCTGCGCTGTCCCGCCTGGCTGTGATCAGGGCCAGCACCCCGAGCACGATCAGGCCGGGTGCGCCGGAGATGGGATAGAGGATCTGCAGCGGTATGCCGATGGCCAGCAGATACCAGCCCAGCTGGGCCGGAAGCCTGCCGGTGTCACGGACGATGCGTTGGCTGAGTGTGCCCAGGGCGAGGAGGCCGAAGCCGGCGAGGAAGAACCACATCTCGTACTCGCGCTGCGGGTTTCCGGGGACGGCGTTCCAGAATCCGTCGCGGGCCACGTCATCGAAGGTGCTGGAGGCGATCAGGGCGACCGCGAAGTGCACTGCGGTCAGTCCGATCACCAGTCGGGGAATCAACCGGGTCATCGTCAGCTTCCTTGGTGAGGGGCGCGCGTGGAGGCAGCGACGTATGCCGTCAACCCGCCGAGCGCCAGACACAGTGGGGAGTACAGCGCCAGATCCCAGCGGGTGAAATCGGTCGGTCGGCCGGTCAGGGCGGAAGACACCAGGCCGGCCGAACCTCGCAGCAGCAGTACGCCTGCGACACCCCACACGCCCTGGCGCACCAAACGCCGTGGCGGCAGCTGCGGGACCAGGTCGGCCCGGGCCGCGACCGCATAGGCCGCCGCTCCGAGCGCTGCCGCGACTGCGGCCGTCAACTCCGGGGTGGGCAGGTCCGCTTCGGCGACTCCGACGACCGTACGGGCGAACGCGGCACGGTCGGCCAGTGGCCAGGGAGAGAAGGTCCAGATCCCATGCAGGGCCCCGACCGCTCCCAGGCCGACTGCGGCCGTCCCACCAGCGAGTTTCGTCAGCGTCATACTGCTCCCCCCGTCGCACCGTACACCCTTGTATGGAATGACCATACAGTACTGTACGGGCATGGCTAGGAGGAACCTCACCCCCCAGGACTGGTCGACCGCGGCGCTGCGGGCGATGGCACGCGGCGGAGTCGGGGCGGTGTCGGTCAACGCGCTCGCGGGTGAGCTGGAGGCGACACGAGGCAGCTTTTACTGGCACTTCAAGGATCGCGATGCGCTGCTGACGGCCGCGCTGGAGGTGTGGGAGCGGGACGACACCACTGCGCTGATCCAAGCGTTGGGCGATATCACCGACCCACGGCAGCGGCTGACGGCCCTGTTCACCGTCGCGCTGGGGCAGGAGGACATCAACGGCCTGGAGCCGGCGATCGTCGCCCACGCCGATCACCCCGCCGTCGCCCCGGTCCTGCGCCGGGTCACCGAGCGGCGGATCGCCTACCTCACCGATCTCTACACCGACCTGGGCCTCGACACCGCCACGGCCCGGCGCCAGGCGGTCGCCGCGTACGCGGCTTTCCTCGGATGGCTCGAACTACGCCGCTCCGCCTGCGACGTCGTGCCCGAGGTCGCCGCCACCGGCACCATCGCCACCGTCGCGCTGGAGCACCTCATCTCCGGGCTGGTCCGACCCGTCGTGCACCAGGCGGACCCGGAGTAGAGCTCGCCACCGTCGCCGATCACACCGCCGAACCCTCACAAGCCCGGAAACCGGTCAGCTCTGACAGGGGCCCCGACTGGGATTGTCGCCCGCACGTGGGTGGGACCGCTCGCACGAAGGGAAGGAAAGCGCACGGGACGATTGGGCAACGGGGGAGGTGTCGGTGAGCAGGCGACCGCGGCTTTGGGTGGTCGGTGCGCTGGTGGGGTTCATCGTTTCCGTGCTGATGTGCGGGTTGGCCGTGGTCACGGTGGTGCTCGTTCCCGCCTGGTGGCCTCACCCGACGGTGGCCGCCGTCGCGGGGATGTTGCTCGTCGCCGCGGGGTTCGCACTGGTGCCCTTGTCTTTCATCCACCTTGAACCCAAGCACTTCGAGGTGGCCGCGATCGCGGAGTGTCTGTTGGCCGTGGGGTTGCTGACGTTTCTCGACCAGGCCGTGCTCGACGTGTGGGGCAAGCCGGTGGACACGGTCGTCACGGAGGTCGTTCAGCATGAGAGGAACGCGCCGACGGGGAAGGTCACCCGAGTCTGGTGGGAGTGCTCGCTGAAGCGGCTAGACGGGACGGAACTCGAACGGAACCTCAGGGAGTCGGACTTCGTCCCGCTGGGGAAGGCGTGCCCTGCCGGCGCGGAGACAGGAGACCGGCTCGTGGTGTACGCGGTGCCCGCCGGATTCGCCCCGCCCCAGACGAACGCCCCGGTCGGGGGTGTCTGGCTGGTTGTCGCGCTCACTGCTGTCACCACGGCGGCGGCAGTGACGTTCACGTCTGTCGGAATGGCTCGCGCGGATGTGCCGAAAACGGGCCGGATCTCGCGTCTCATCCGGGGCCGGCCAAAGGATTCGCCGTCGGCCTGCACCTGAGGCAGGCGGCTTGATGCCTTGCGGTCCCCGAGCGGCGGCACGGGCGTGTGCCGGATTAACGATGAGGCCCTTGCCTTCGGCAGGATGGGCGCCATGACCGAGATCCGTACACCCCGCCTCCTCCTGCGTCGCTGGCACGACGACGACCTCGCGCCCATGGCGGACATCCACGCGGACCCCCGGGTCATGCACTGGATCGACGACGGCTCGGTGCGCGACCTGGACTACACGGCGGAGGCCATCGAGCGGTGGGAGGAGGAATGGGACGAGGAGGGCTTCGGACTCTTCGCCGTCGAGTTGCTGGCTTCGGGGGAACTGGCGGGCTTCACCGGTCTGACCGTGCCCGAGTTCCTGCCGGAGGTACAGCCCGACGTGGCCATCTGCTGGCGGCTCGGCTCTCCGTTCTGGGGCCAGGGATACGCGTCCGAAGCCGCCCACGCCACACTGGAGTTCGCACTCCAGGACCGCGGCCTCGACCGCATCATCAGCATCAGCCGGGTGGGGGACGACGCCTCCGAGGACATCATCCGCAAGCTCGGCATGGTGCCCGAGCGAGAGACGGCGCATCCGGTGTATGGCTATCCGCTGCGCGTCCACGCGATCGACCTCACCGAGTACCAGGCGTGAACTCCGCCATCGCGCCCACGGCGCCGAACTCGTCGGCGAGGTGACGCAGTACGAGGACATCTACCGGTACGGCACCGGGTGACCCCGAGGTCAGTCCTCCCCGGCTTCGGTGGGGAACTCCGGTGGTGCCTGCAGGTCGTGGGCGCGGAACAGGATGGCGTGCTCGACGCCCATGGCCTTGCCGCTCATCGCGGTGAACTGCGGGATGAAGTCCTCGGGGGCGGGGTGGTCCGGGAGCGCGGCCAGATACGCGGCGTGTGCCTTGAGTGAGGCGACTCCGCGCCGCAGCGGGTCACCCGTGACGTCGACGCCGTGGGTCGCGCCGGAGCCGGGGAGTCCGGGGACGATGAGCCAGCGTACGGAGTGCGGTTCGAGGCCCTCGTCGTCGACCTGCTCCGGGAAGACCCACCGGTTGCCCGCGTCGCGCACCGCGTCGAGCGTCGCGAGCCCGGCCGCGCGGTGGTCGGCCTGGTCGAAGCCGTAGGGCGTCTCGATGTCGTAACCGGTGCCGAGTACGACGTCCGGCTTGAACCGGCGGATCTCCCGGCAGATGTCCCGGCGCAGGTCGAGGCCGTAGACGAGCACGCCGTCCGGATGTTCGAGCACCGTCAGATGCTTGACGCCGACGACGGCGCAGGCGGCCTGCTGCTCGGCGACGCGCAGGCGTGCCGTCTCCTCGGGAGGGTTCGGCATGCCGGCCTCGCCGCGGGTGAGCAGGAGATAACCGACCTCGATCCCGCGCGCGGTCCAGCGGGCGACGGCCGCGGATGTGCCGTACTCCATGTCGTCGGGGTGCGCGACGATGCAGAGCACGCGCTGAAAGGACTCCTCGGGGAGGGCGGGCAGTGTCATGTCGACCATCCTTGAGCGTTCAGGGCCTGCCGTCTGTAGGCCTGCCAAGCCTATGAGCGAGTGTCTGATGCGGCACGTGGAGAGTAAGTCTCAGCGCCACTCAAGACCCTGCCGGCGGCCCGATGAGCCGCCGGCAGGGTCGAGGGGTGTTCTGCTTCTCGGTCAGGACAGCGGCTCCACCCACACGTTGCGGAACCGGACCTTGTTGCCGTGGTCCTGGAAGCGGATCGCACCGAGCGCGGCCGACTCGGGTTCACCTCCACCCGTCGGCCCGTCGATGGCCACGTCGTCGTGGACCTTCTTGCCGTTCCAGATCACCGTGACCCGCGCGTCCGACGTCTTCTTGCCGTCCCCGTCGAAGCGCGCGGCACGGAAGGTGATGTCGTACGTCTGCCATGTCTCCGGGGCCTTCGCGGCGTTGAGGTCGGCGGCCTCCTTCAGATAGATGGACGCCGCCTCGTTGTTGGCGAGATCCGTGTCGCCGTACGAGTCGAGGATCTGCACCTCGTACCGATCCTGGAGGTAGACACCGCTGTTGCCGCGGTCCTGGCCGGTGACGTCGTCCGGGAGCTTGGGGACGCGGAACTCGACATGCAGCTTGAAGTCGCCGAAGTGCTGCTTCGTGCGCAGGTCGCCGCAGCAGACCTCCATGGACTTCTCGGCGGTGTGCGGCCATTCGGCGCTGCGGCCGTCGGTGTGCTGCCAGGCCGTGGAGACGCTGCCGCCGGAGAACAGGTCGATCCGTGCGCCCGGGCGGCGGATGTCGACCGCGTCGAGGTTGACGTGGCCGGTGTCGCCCGCGCCGACGGAGTACGTGATCGTGTTGCGGCCCTTGCGGAGCTCGAAGCGTTCGGTCTTGGTCGACCAGCGGTTCCACTCGCCTGTCGAGGGCAGACTCGTCTGCTTCGCCGCGCCGCCGTTGACGGAGACGCTGACCGTCTTCGTGCCCGGGGCGGGGTGCGGGCCGTTGGCGTAGCGCAGCCCCACGTCGTACACGCCCTTCTTGGCGACCTCGACGTCCACGCTCACCTGGGCGCCCTGCTCGCCGAAGCCGTCGACGAAGCCGCCGCCGGTGTACCCGGCGTGCTCGGTGTCGGTGCCCGCGCTGCCGGACAGGCGGCCGGACTCGGCGTCGTACGTGGTGACGGGCTCCTCGGGGCCGGGCCTGGCGTTGAGCGTGTACCAGGCCTCGGTGGACCACAGCTGCTCGCCCTCGGTGGACGAGAACGGGCGCGGCGAGCGGACATGCACGACGCGGTCGGTCTTGAGCCCGGGGATGGTGAGCTGGACCTTCTTGCGGTCCTTGGAGAGCTTCGCCGACGTGACCGGCAGCGACTCCTCGTCGATCTTGGGGCCGCCGTACGCCGGGGTCGGCGCGTAACGCCACTGCTCGACGGAGTACGCGCCCTCGGTGAGTTTGGCCGCGGTCTCCTTCGACAGGGGCTTGGTGTAGGTGAGTTCGAAGCCGTCCGGGGTCGCGCGCATCGTCTTGATGTCGAAGGCGGTCTTGCCGTTCGGGGTCAGCTTCTGCAGGCCGAAGCGGAGCTTGCCCGCCTGCCCCCAGTTGCCGTCGGCGCCCAGACCGCCGGTGTAGATCGCACCGTCGGGCCCCTCGCTGATCCGGGTGATGCCGGACTCGAGGCCCTGCGTGTGCCGGAACACCGCGCCCTGGTACTCGCCGTCGACCTTCTCGAGGTCGGCGCGCTGCAGTCCGCCGTAGGTGACGTCACCGAACACCATCTGCCCGGCGAACGGGCCCTTCTTCAACCGCATCGGTGTGCTGGGCGAGTTGGCGATCTCGTTCTGCGGCAGCCAGAGCACCGGCTTGGTGACGGGCTTGTCGTCGTACGGGCCGTCCGGGTTCATGTAGTGGTTGAAGAACCGGCCCTGCTTGACGTGCACCAGCTTGGAGGCGGGCAGCCAGCCGCCCTGGTTGTCGGTGACGAACAGCTCGTTGCCGGGGCCGCGGCCGATGCCGTTCGGGGTGCGCAGACCGCCGGCCAGGTAACTGACCTTGCCCGTGGCCTTGTTGACCTTGATGGTGGTGCCGCGGTTCGGGGCGGGCTGCGGGTCGGTGGTGGCGCCGCCGTAGTTGATGGAGACGGACAGGTTCAGATAGAAGTCGCCCTTGTCGTAGAGCAGTCCGAAGGCGAACTCATGGAAGTTCCCGCCGTACGGCCACTCGGCGATCTTCTTCTTCTCGTCCGTCACCTCGTCACCGTTGGTGTCGTTCAGCTCGGTCAGCTGATGCTTCTCCGACACATACAGCTTCCCGCCGACGTACTTGATGCCCATGGGTTCCTTGAGCCCGTCGGCGATCTTCTTGTACGTGACCTTGTCGGGTCCGGTGTCGCCGGTGACGTGGTCCAGGAGGTACACCTCGCCCTTGGTCTCCTCACTGCCGCCCCAGGTGGAGATCGCGAGCCGGCCGTCGGGCAGCCAGTCCATCGCGGACACCTGCGGCTCGAAGCCCTCGGGCCGCAGATTCGTCAGCGTGTAGCCGGGGTTGACCTCGGTCAGGGGCAGCCCGTCACCCGGGGTGTCGTACGTCCCCTCGCACTCCTTGCGTCCGGGTGCCGTGACTCTGACGACCCCGGCGTCCGTGCTCAGCACGGAGTTCGGCACGACCGTGAACTCGGTTGCCCCCGGCGGCTTCCACTGCAGCGTGACCTGCTGTCCGCCGCCCGCGTCGAAGTGGTCGATGCGCAGCGAGGTGTAGCCCGCGTTGAGCGTGATCTCGCCGTCCTTGGGCTCGGCGCCGTGCAGCCCGTCGTGGTCGATGACCTGCTGGTCGCCGAGGAAGAGCCGGGATCCGTCGTCACTGATCAGCCGGAAGGCGTACGCGCCGGCCTCGGGCACGTTGAGATTGCCGATGATCTGCGACACGAAGTTGTCGCTGAACCCGAAGCCGTCGGTGGACGTCCAGTCCGCCGTCGGAATCAGCTTGTCGACATTGGGCGTCTGTGCGGGCTTGAGATCGCACAGCTTGCTGAGCGGGGACTGGATGTCGAACACCCGCAGGGTGACGCCCGGTTCCTGCGGCGGGAGGTCGGCGAAGGGCCGGGGATCGTCATCGGCCGCGGCGGGGCTGACGAGGGCGCCGCCGAGGAGGGCGGTGAGCAGCAGCCCGGTGGCTCTTCGAACTCTGTGACGGACGGGGCGGGTTGTGTGTCCGGGGGGCTCGTGGCGCTCGGGGGGTGGCTTCACTCTTCCTCCTGCGTTGTTCGGTGGCGACTCACGCAGACTTCTGTGGCAAAGCGACGCTCAGCGTAGGGACTTGGCCCCTGTGCGTCCACGCTTTGTCCACAGAAAGGAAAAACTGCTGCCGGCCCTCGGGTGGGTCGAGCGAACGGGCTCATGCCCCGCACGCGCCTACCAGGGCAATGTCCCGGTTTCGTCCTGCAATGTTCCTGTCGGACCGTCCGCGTCGAGAGTCGCCAGACGTACGACGGTTCTGGCGCTCTCTTCCGGTGATCTTCCGATTCCGAAGGCCGCGGTCATGTCGGTGGCGGTGGTGCCGGGCTCAACCGCGTTGAACTTGATGCCCGGTTGAGCTTTGGCGTACTGGATCGTGAGCATGGTCGCTGCCGACTTGGACGCGGAGTAGAGCGCGAGCGGCAGGTGGAACTCCGGCCGGTCGGGGTTGTTCACGGCCCAGAACGACCCGGCGCTGCTCGAAACGGTGACCACGGTCGGATTCGAGGACTTGCGCAGCAGGGGGAGTGCCGCCTCCGTGACGCGCACGACCCCCACCGCGTTGGTGTCGAAAACTCGCAGGGCCGTGGGACCGTCGGTGACTCCGTGCCCCAGGATGCCCGCGTTGTGAACCAGAACGTCGAGCCGGCCCTCGGCTGAACCGATCGTTGCCAGCGCGCTGTTCACCGAGGCGTCGTCGGTCACATCGAGCTGAACGAAGCGCGCGCCGAGCGCTGCCGCAGCCTTTTCGCCTCGCTCGACGTCACGCGCGCCGATGTAGACGACGTGGCCCAACTCCAGAAGTTGTTTGGCTGTCTCGAAACCGATGCCCTTGTTGGCGCCGGTGATCAGTGTGACGGTCATGCGTGCCAGCTTTCTGTATCGTAGAATCCAAAATGTGGGCAAGCGGATGCCGGGCGACTTGGGCGTAGGTTCTCAACTCAGGAGTGAGCGCAGACCATTGAGTGCGATCTGCCGCAGCAGTTCGGACTCGATACCTGCCTGCGCGGTCACACGCAGCCCGGAGATGACCGTCGCCACCAGCAAGGCCCCTTCGTGCGGGTCGGCATCCGCACGGATGCTGCCGTCGAGACGCCCGGCCCGGATCACTCCTTCAAAATCGTCCATGAGTTCGCGCAGGTCCCGATCGAGGATGCGGGCCACTCGCTCGTCCCGCTCGCGCAGGTCCGGGGCCATCATGCTCTGCACGACCATGCATCCGGCCGCATGTCCCTGCTCGCGTGCTGAGCGTTCCTCCTCGACGACGTCCTCCATCAACACGCGAAGCCGCTCGGCCCCGTTGAGCTGGTCATCGGCGAGCACCTGTGCCCGGCGCTCACGGAACACCTTCACGTACCGCTCCAGTGCGCGCACGAACAGTTCGTCCTTCGACGTGAAGGCGTTGTACAGGCTGCTGCGCCGCACCCCCGCCGCCTCGCAGAGCTGCTCGGTCGAGGTGTCGGCGAAGCCGTGCACCCGGAACTCCGCCGCCGCAGCGTCGAGCACCGCGGTCTCGTCAAAGGATCGTGGCCTGCCCATGAGGCGACGCTACCAGATTCTGAACTTGATAATCCAGAATGGAATGGGTGTGGGTACCGCAGGCATACGGTGGTGGGGTGGAGCCGATCGAGGCCGTCGGACAGCACCTGGGCGGAGGCAGCGATGCGTCAGACCAATCTCGCCGGTGAGTCGGCCGAATACGTCAGCGCCCGGGAGGAGCTGCGGCAGGCCGAGATCGAGCTGATGGGGCACCGTGAACGCGCCGCCGACCTGCGGCGCCGCTTGCCGCTGGGGCCTGTCGTCGACGACTACACCACACCGGTGTCCGGTTGTACGACATGCCGTGGCTGGCCCGCTTCTTCCACGACCGGCACCGCGCCCGCGGCGGGACCGACGACCTCGACCGCGCCGCGCGCATCCTCGAACGCGGCTACGCCCTCGGCGGCGCCCTGCACCTGTCCATCGGCCTTTCCCCGGCGGTCCTTGACGTGTGCGACAGCCTGGACGCCACGGGACAGACCGACCGCGCGGACAGCCTGCGGGACCAACTGGTCGACAGCGCCCGGCAGTTCGTACGCCTGGGCAGGCAACTGCCCGCCCACGAGGTCAACTACGAGCAGTCCATCGTGGCGCCCCTCGTCGACCTCCTCACCGACGCCCACACCGTCACCGGTGACCCCGTCTTCCACGACGCCGTCGCCGAACGGCTGCCCTGGCTGCTGGCCTTCGGCGGACCGCAGCCCCACGCCCGGCTGCACGGGGTGGCGATCCGCCACTGGGACGGCTTCTGGTTCGGCGCCGACCGCCTCTGGGGGGACGTCTTCCCGCACTACTGGAGCGCCCTGACCGCGGTCACCCTCCTGCGCCTGCCGGCCGATCTGCGCACCGACCACACCGACCGGCTCGCTGAGGCGATCCTCCGCGCCAACATGGCCAACTACCGCGAGGACGGCTCCGCCACCTGCGCCTTCGTCATGCCCTCCACCGTCGACGGCAGAGCCGCACACACCGCCGACCCTCTCGCCAACGACCAGGACTGGCACCTGTACCTCTGGACGCA
Organism: Streptomyces sp. NBC_00457; assembly: GCF_036014015.1. Classification (NCBI taxonomy): domain Bacteria; kingdom Bacillati; phylum Actinomycetota; class Actinomycetes; order Kitasatosporales; family Streptomycetaceae; genus Streptomyces; species Streptomyces sp. NBC_00457. Next base: position 9,602,670 of record NZ_CP107905.1, read on the forward strand.
GGCGCGGCCCTGAAGTATTCGGCACGAGGCACCTGGTTGGCGGTTTCCGGTCGGTACCCCGGAAGCACTTGCCGTGTTCAATCGCTCATATCGCGTCACGAACGGACAGGGCCCCACACCTCAGGAGGCACCGTGATCGCCGCTCCCGAACCCGGACTGACCGAACGCGACATCATCGAAAGGGCCGCAGCGCTCCGGCCCGCGCTGCTCGAACGCCAGCCGGAGACCGAACGGTTGACGCACTACCCCAAGGACACCCACGACGACTTCCTGCGGGCGGGCTTCTACCGGATCCTCCAGCCGCGGCGGTACGGCGGCTACGAGTTCGCCCTGCCCGTGTTCTACCGCGTGGTCACCGAGATCGCCCGCGGCTGCCCCTCCACCGGCTGGGCCCTGTCCCTCACCGCCGCGCACGTTCTCCAGGTCGCCTCGGTCTTCGAGGAGCAGGCGCAGGACGAGATCTTCGGCGCCGACGGCGACTTCCGGGCGGCGTCCACGGTCATGCCCATCGGCGTCGCACAGCCCGACGGCGACGGCCGGATCGTCCTCGACGGCACCTGGCCGTACTCCTCCGGCGCGCCCTACTCCACGCACTACGTCGGCCAGACCCTGCGCGCCCCCGAGAAGCCCGGCGACCCGCCGGGACCGCCGGTGCTGTTCGTCGCCCCGCGCTCGGTGTGGACGGTCCTGGACGACTGGTACGGCGTGCTCGGCCTGCGCGGCAGCGGATCCAACAGCATCCACATGGAACAGGCCCGCATCCCCGCGTACTGCACGATCGAGGCAAGCCTGCTCGACCTGCCGGTGGAGGGCGGCAGCACCGGATCACGGCTGCACGGCAACCCCATGTACGCCGGGCGTGCGCCGAGCTTCTTCCACGGTGAGCTGGCCGCCATCATGGTCGGCACCGCGTACGCCGCCGCCGACGAGTACGCCCGGATCCTCGCCGCCCGCCCCCTCGCCCTGGAACCCGACCGCACGCGCTCCGAACTCCACGACTACCAGCGGCACTTGGGCGAGGCGCTCGGCGTCGTCCACACGGCCGAGGCCGCGCTGCGCCGCACCGCCGAGGACTGGATGGAGACCTGCCACCGCAACGCCACCGGCGAGGCTCCCTTCACCGTCGCCGAGGACAACCGGCTCGCGCTGATGTTCCTGAACGCCGGGCGCATGGTCTGGGACGTGCTCCAGGGCACCCTCTTCCGCACGGCCGGCTCCCGGCACGCCCGCGACGGCGAGCGGATGCAGCGCTACTTCCGGGACGCGGCCACGTACTGGACCCATGTCGGCCCGAGCATGGCCGAGCCGCTGTACCGGCGCGTCGGCTGCGACCGCCTGGGCCTGCCCTCGGACCACATCCCGCTGATCCCCTGATCCCGGATGAATGCGCTGCTCCGGATGGGGTACGCGAGCAGAGCCCGGATCTCTTCCGAACAGGCCCGTACGACCGCCGCTACCAGGGAAGCTGCCATGGAGACACCCCGCACCCCCGCCACCGCGGCCCAGCGCGCGCTGGACGTGCTGGCCGAGAACACCGAGGACACGGCGGCGCTGGACGCGCTCGCGAGCAGCGAGGTGCTCGTGCCCGTGCCCGACGACGTCAGCGACGAGGACGCGACCGATCCCGGCGCCGTGGCGCTGCCGGTCATCGAGCACCCGGGAGGTGAACCGACCGTGCCCGTGTTCACCTCGGAACCGGAGCTGGCCGGGCTGCTGCCGTTCGTCTCCCGCTACCGGCTGGTACCGCTGGGTGCCCTCGCCGCACAGTGGCCCACCGACGACCTGGCCCTCACCATCGACGGGGCCTCCCAGCACCCGCTGACGCTCACCTCGGAGGGAGTACGCACGCTGCTGGCCCGTCCGTGAGCGGGGCAAACCCGGCCACCGCGTATCGGAGGGGGAGCAGCCTCAACCCCTGAGGGGGCGCGGGGCTGTGTCCATGTGCGGTTCCTCGGCGGCTGAGGTGCCTCCAGCCCGTCGCGGTAGGAACGGTCGGCCGCTCCCACCGGCCCGCGCCTCAGCCGCCCAGCATCCGGGCCAGCACCGCCCGCTGCAGTGGCAGCACCTCCGCGTGCAGGTCGCGGCCCTTGGCGGTCAGGGCGACCCAGACGCCGCGTCGGTCCTCCATGCAGACCGAGCGCTCCACCAGGCCGTCCTTCTCCAGTCGGCCGATGAGCCGGGACAGTGCGCTCTGGCTGAGATGGACCCGGCCGACGAGGTTCTGCACCCGGCACTGGTCGCCCTCCTCGGGCGAGGCGGAGGCGAGCATGTCGATGACCTCGAAATCGCTCGCCCCCAGCCCGTGCGGGTGCAGCACTCGGTCGATCTCGCACATTGTGCGCGCGTGCACCGACAGGATGTCCCGCCAGCGTTCCTCGAGCCGGGCCTCGGCCGTGTCGACTGCCATACACCCGATGTTAATGCACATGCATCAACACTTGAACGGCACTCGAACCCGGCTCAGGCGGGATCCTGAAGGAGCCCGACCAGGTTCCCGTCCGCGTCCTTCACGAAGGCGATGAGTCGGCCGCCGCCGACGTCGTTGACGTCCTGGAGGAGCTCCGCACCGGCGTCCAGCAGGGCCGCGAGGCGGGAGCGGATGTCGGTCACGGTCCAGTAGGGCACCGGTCCGGTCATGCCCTTGGCGTGCCCGTTCGGGTCGAGACCGACGTCCTGGCCGGCGGCCTTGAAGCCGACGTAGTAGGGCTCGTCGGCGTACGGCTCCACCTCCAGCAGCGCGCTGAACAGGGCTTTCGCCCGGGCGATGTCCTTGACGGGGTAGATGATCGTGTTGACACCGGCGGTCATGGCGGACTCCTCCGTGAAGCGTGACCCGACGACTCGCGCCGGGTTCGCGCCGACGGCTTTTCGGCGCTGATGTCACGCTAGGACGGGGGAGCGGCGGGTGGCTTCTCGGATCCTGACCGGTTCCTGACCGGACCCTGACCGGTCGCTCCGCTCCGCCGCTACGTGGACTCCCGCTTCACCAGCTCCGTCGGCAGGATCACCGCCGCCGGGTCCTCGCCCCCGATCTGGGCGAGCAGCACCCGCACCATCTCGTTGCTGATGCGGTCGTAGGGCTGGCGGATCGTGGTGAGGGCGGGGGTGGACTCCGTCGCGGCCGTGGAGTCGTCGAAGCCGCCCACGGACACGTCCTCGGGAACGCGGCGGCCCGCCCGGCGCAGCGCCGTCAGGGCGCCCTGCGCCATCAGGTCGGAGGCCACGAACACGGCGTCCATGTCCGGGGCCCGCGCCAGCAGCCGTTCGGCGCCGGCCTCGCCGCTGGCCCGGCTGTAGTCGCCGGAGACGATGAGGCGCTCGTCGATCTCGACGCCCGCCTCGGTGAGCACCTCCTTGTACCCCGCCAGGCGGTCGACACCGCCCGGGCTGTCCAGCGGACCCGTCACGACACCGATACGGCGGCGGCCCAGCGACAGCAGATGGCGCACCATGTCCCGGGCGCCGTCCCGGTCGTCGGCGGCCACGTAACTCACCTTGGAGCCGCGCCCCATGGGCTTGCCGCACTGGACGAGGGGGACCCCCGCCTGGCGTAGTTCCTCGGCGACCGGGTCGGCGGAGTGGCTGGACACCACCAGCACGCCGTCCACGTGACCGGCCGTGATGTACCGCGTGATCCGGCGCCGCTCGTCCTCCGTGCCGGCCAGCATCAGCAGCAGCGGGATGTCGTGCGAGGCCAGCGCCTGCGTGCAACACCGCAGCAGGACATTGAAGTTGGGGTCCTCGAAGAGCTTCTCCTGCGGCTCCGTCAGCAGAAAGCCGATCGAGTCCGAACGCCCGGTGATCAGCGAACGGGCGTGCCGGTTGACGACGTAACCCGTCTTGCGGATCGCGGCGTTGACCGCCTCCTGGGCGGTGGGGCTGACGTAGTGCCCGCCGTTGAGCACTCGCGAGACGGTGCCCCGGGAGACCCCTGCCTCGCGCGCCACGTCATGGATCGTCGGCGGTTTGCGCCGGCCCCCGTTGCTCATGGTCATGACTTTACGGCTCCGGAGAGGAGATCGAGGCTCCAGAACCGCTGGATGACCAGGAAGAGAGCGACCAGCGGGATGACCGCGAGGAGTGCGCCGGTGATCACCAAGGTGTACAGCGCCGGGGTGTTCGCGCCCTGCTCCAGGAGCGTGTACAGACCGAGCGTGATCGGGAACTTCTCGTCGTCGCTGAGCATGATGAACGGCAGCAGGAAGTTGTTCCACACGGCCACGAACTGGAACAGGAACACCGTCACCAGTCCCGGCACCATCATCGGCAGCGCGACCCGGGTGAAGATCCGCCACTCGCCCGCCCCGTCCATCCGCCCGGCCTCGACCACATCGGTCGGCACGGCGGCGGTGGCGTAGATCCGGGCCAGATAGACGCCGTACGGCGACAGGATCAGCGGCAGCAGCACGGACAGGTACGAGTCCGTGAGGTCGGCCTTCGCCAGCAGCAGGTACTGCGGGATGGCGAGGATCACCGGTGGCATCAGCACGCCCGCGAGCAGTACGTTGAAGACCGTCTCCCGGCCGCGGAAGCGGTAGATCGCCAGCGCGTAGCCGCTGAACGCCGACACGACCGTCGACAGCAGGGCGCCGAGGCCCGCGTACAGCGCGGAGTTGCCCAGCCACGTCCAGTAGACGCCGTCGCGATAGGCGTTGAGGTCCTTGATGTTGTCGGCGAAGCCGCTGCCCGGCAGGAACGTGAACGTGGAGAACAGCTCGCTGCCGGACTTGGTGGCCGCGATCACCACCCACGCTACGGGCAGCAGACAGTAGATCGCGCCGATCAGCAGCGTGATCGTCGGCACGAGCGAGATACGGCGGCGCAGCGGCGGCCCCTGGGCGGTGCCGGGTGTGGTGCCCGCGGCCGGCGAGGCCTTGCGGACGGCAAGAGAACTCATCGTGCTGCCTCCTGCTTGGTACGACGGTTCGCGGCCCGCAGGAAGCCGAAGGACAGGACGAGCGTGGCCAGCGCGATCAGGGTCGCCTGGGCGGCGGCCGCGTAGATGTCGCCCTTGCCGAAGGCGTCCTGGTACACCTTCATCAGCGGACTCCAGGTCGTGGACACGGAGTTGGTGAGCGGCTTGAGAGTGGTCGGCTCGTTGAACACCTGGAGCGTCGCGATGATCGAGAAGAAGAAAGTGAGCACCAGCGAGGGCGCCACCATCGGGATCTTGATCCTCAGCGCGGTCTGCAGCGGCGTGGCGCCGTCCAGCTTCGCCGCCTCGTACACCTCGACCGGGATGGCCTGCAGCGAGGTGTAGATGACGATCATGTTGAAGCCGGTGCCGCCCCACACCGCGATGTTCGACAGGGCGAGATACAGCGGCCCGCCATCCAGCAGATCCGGCTGCGGCAGACCCAGCCTGTCGAGCACGAAGTAGAACGGGCTGACGTCCGGCAGATAGAGGAAGCCCCACAGCAGCGCCGCCACCACGCCGGGAATGGCGTACGGCAGGAAGATCGCGAGCCGGGTGAACGGGGCGAGCCGCACCTTGTCGGAGTCCAGCATCAGCGCGAACAGCAGGGCGAGGCCCAGCATCACCGGGACGACGATGCAGCCGTAGGCCAGCACGCGCAGCGCGCCGTCCACGAGTTCGCTGTCGGTGAGCGCGTCGGTGTAGTTCTCCAGGCCGGCCCAGACCTCCGTACGGGCGCCGGAGCCCAGGCCGAGGCCCGAGACCTTCACCTTGCGGAAGCTGAGCCAGAGCGCGTAGCCGATGGGCAGCGCGAAGAACAGGAGGAACAGGATGACTGCGGGGAGAAGGAAGGCGTACGGGGCCCCCTTGACCCCGTACGACGTCCGGCGTGCGCTGGTCACTCGGAGACTCCGAAGCCCTGCTTCTTCATGTCGGCGACCGTGTCGTCCTGCATCGTCTTCAGGGCGTCGGTGAAGTCCGACTTGTTCTTGGCGGCGGCGCCGAACGCGTCCTTGAAGGACGTGTAGGCGACGTTGACGTTCGGGCCCCACGCGGACGGCGCGGTGGTCTCCGCGATCTTGGCGGCCTGGGTGTAGAAGTCCGCCTGGTTGGAGAAGTAGTCCGGCGGGGTCTGGAAGGCGCCGCTGAGCTGGGCGGACGTGGAGGCGGGGTAGATGCCGCCCTCCTTGGCCAGGGCGTTGAGGGCTTCGCCGTCGGTGTTGAGCCAGGCGGCGAACTTCGCGGCGGCCTCCTTGTGCTGGGAGTCCGTGGTGACGCCGGTGGAGGAGCCGCCCCAGCTGCCGGTGACGTTCTCGCTCGCGGACCACTGGGGGAGGGGGGCCATGGCCCACTTGCCCTTGGTGTCGGGTGCGGCCGTGGTCAGCGTGCCCGGCGCCCACACCGCGGAGACCCAGGCGATCTGCTTGCCGGTGTTCAGCGCCTTGTTCCAGGCGGGGGTGTACATCGGCTGGTTGTCGATGGCGCCCTCCTTGACGAGGTCACCCCAGAACGTGGCGACCTTCTGGGTCGCCGCGTCATCGATACCGACCTTCCACTTCTCGCCTTCGGTGGTCCACCACTTGGCGCCCGCCTGCTGGGCGAGGCCCGCGAAGAGGCCGGAGTCGTTGGCGGAGAAGGTGGTGAGGTCGGTGTCCGGGGACTTCTTCTTCAGCGCGCGCGCCGTCTCGGCGAACTCGTCCCAGGTGGTGGGGACCTTCAGGCCGTACTTCTTGAAGAGGTCCTCGCGGTAGTAGAACATCATCGGCCCGATGTCCTGCGGGACCGCGTAGACCGCGTCCGTGCCCAGCGTGGTCTGCTGCCAGACTCCTTCGGCGAACTTGCCCTTCGCGTCGCCGACTTCACCGGATATGTCCGCGAGCGCGTCATTGCTGACCAGTGTCGGCAGCGCCTGGTACTCGGCCTGCACCAGGTCGGGCGCCTTGCCCGCCTTGTGTGCGGTGAGGATCTTGGTGACCAAGGTGTCGCCGGACGCCTGCTTCTTCACCGTGACGGTGATCTGGTCCTTCTTGCCCTGGCCCTTGTTCCACAGGTCGACGACCTTGTCCATGCCGGGCGTCCAGGTCCAGTACGTCAGTGAGACCGGCCCCGATTCGGTCTGGCTGTCGTCGTCGGACGAGCCGCAGGCGGCGAGGGCGGTCGCGCCGAGGGCGACGGCCACGGTGGTGGCTGCACTTCTGACAAAGAGCCGCCGGCGCTTCGTGTTGGGCATGGATCTCTCCCCTGACCAGGGTCCTCGCCCGTCGCGAAGACCTGCCATGCTTCTGTGAGCGTTCACAGTAGAGAAACATCCCGGACACTTGTCAATGGTTGTTGCTGTGCGGTTATGTTGGGCTCGCACCGCCGACGCTGTGTGTGCACGTTCCCAGATGTTCGACCAAAACGGGAGAGATCCATGCCGGAGACCACCCCCAGGGGCCTCACCAGGCTCGCCTTCGGTGGGGACTACAACCCCGAGCAGTGGCCGGAAAGCGTCTGGCACGAGGACGTCCGGCTGATGCGGGAGGCCGGCGTCACCATGGTGAGCGTCGGGATCTTCTCCTGGGCCCTGCTGGAGCCCTCACCCGGGGAGTACGACTTCGGCTGGCTCGACCGCCTGCTCGACCTGCTGCACGAGAACGGCATCCGCGCCGACCTGGGCACACCCACCGTGGCCCCGCCCGCCTGGTTCTACCGGGCCCACCCCGACGCCCTGCCGGTCACCGCCGAGGGCCTGCGTTACGAGTTCGGCTCCCGCGCGGCCATCTGTCACAGCAACGCCGACTACCGCGCCGCCGCCGCCGACATCACCACACAGCTCGCCGAGCGCTACGGCGACCACCCCGCGCTGGCGATGTGGCACGTGCACAACGAGTACGGCGTCCCGGTCTCGGCCTGCTACTGCGACTCCTGCGCCGCCCACTTCCGCCGCTGGCTGGCGACGACGTACCAGACGGTCGACGGGGTCAACGAGGCCTGGGGGACGGCCTTTTGGGGCCAGCGCTACGCGGACTTCGAGCAGATCAACCCGCCGCGGCTCGCGCCCACGGTCGGCAACCCGGCCCAGGCACTGGACTACAAGCGGTTCGCCGACGCCACCATGCGCGAGAACTTCGTGATGGAGCGGGATCTCCTGCACCGGCTGTCACCCGGCGTCCCGGTCACGACGAACTTCATGACCGCGCTCAGCCAGTGCGACTCCGTCGACTACTGGGCCTGGGGCCGCGAGGTCGACATCGTCACCAACGACCACTATCTGATCACCGACGGGCGCCGCACCCACGTCAACCTGGCGATGGCCGCCGACCTCACCCGCTCCGTCGCCGCCGGCGCCCCCTGGCTGCTGCTCGAGCACTCGACGTCGGGTGTCAACTGGCAGGCCCGCAACCCCGCGAAGGCCCCCGGCCAGATGGCCCGCAACTCCCTCGCGCACGTCGCCCGCGGCTCCGACGGCGCCCTGTTCTTCCAGTGGCGGCAGTCCCGGCGCGGCGCCGAGAAGTTCCACTCCGCGATGCTCCCGCACGGCGGCACCGAGACCCGCGTCTGGCGCGAGGTCGTCGAACTCGGCGCCTCCATCGACTCGTTGAGCCCGCTGCGCGGCACCCGCACCCAGGCCGACGTCGCCGTCCTGTGGGACTGGCACTCCTGGTGGGCGCAGAACCTCCAGTGGCGCCCCACCGAGGACCACGACGCGCGCGAACGCGCCGACTCCTTCTACGAGGCCCTGTACGACCGCCACCTCACGGTCGACTTCGCCCATCCAGAAGCCGACTTGTCGAGGTATCCCCTTGTCGTCGTCCCCGCCCTGTACCTGATGACGGAGGCCGCCGGGAACAATGTGCGCGCGTACGTCGAGAACGGCGGCACCCTCGTCGTGTCGTACTTCTCCGGCATCGTCGACGAGCACGACGCCGTGCACGAGGGTGCCTATCCGGGCCCGCTGAGGGACGTCCTCGGCCTGACCGTCGAGGAGTTCTCACCGCTTCTGCAGGGCGACACCGTCCGCATCACCGGCCCGGACGGCTCCGAACTCACCGGCGACGTATGGACCGAGTTCGTGGTGCCGGGCGCCGCCGAGACGGTGTGGACGTACGCCGACGGCCTCACCGCCGGCCACCCGGCCGTCACCCGGCACCGCCTCGGCGAGGGCACCGCCTGGTACGTGTCGACCCGCCTCGACGCGCACGGCCTGGACGCCCTGCTCGGCTGGGCCACCGAGGACGCCCGGATCGCACCGCGCGCCGACCTGCCGCACGACGTCGAAGTGGTGCGCCGCACCGGTGAGTCGGGCACCTTCCTGTTCGTCATCAACCACAGCCCGTCCGACGCCAAGGTGCCGCTGGAGGCACACGGCACCGAACTGCTGACGGGCGAACGCGCCGCGGGCCGCCTCGCGGTCCCCGCGGGAGCCGTTCGGGTCGTACGACTCGACGGCTGAGCCGACTCCCCTCCGCCCGCGCGTGCCACGAGCCGCGGGCGGAGGGGACCCCTCACCTCCCCGGTGAGGGGCATCTCATCCCCATTCATGTCGAAGGGACGACGGACGACGATGTTCCATCCCAGACGCACCCTGAGAGTCCTGCTGCTGCCGCTCGCAGCGGGCCTCGCCCTCACCGCCCTGCCCGCGCAGACCGCCCAGGCGGCGAGCACCCTCACCAACACCGGGTTCGAATCGGACGGCGGGGGAGCCGCCACGCCCGCCGGCTGGTCGGAGTACGGCTCCACCGGCGCCTCGTACGTCGAGTCCGGGGGCCACAGCGGGAGTTACCGGCTGAGCCACTACTCCTCCGCCGCCTACAAGGTGGAGACGTACCAGTACCTGTCCGGGCTGACCAACGGCAACCACAAGCTGACCGCCTGGGTCCGTTCGGGCGGCGGGCAGAACTCCGCGTACATAGCCCTGAAGAACTGCGGGAGTTCGGAGCAGCGCACCGACCTCCCGGTGTCCGCCAGTGGGTGGATCCGGATCGTCGTGCCGATCAATGTGACGAACAACCAGTGCACGATCAGCATCAACAGTGACGCGAACGCGGGCAATTGGATCAATGTTGACGACCTGAGCTTCACATCGGGTACGTCCAGTACGTCGATCCATGGTGCCGACATCTCCTCGCTCGCCAAGAGCGAGGCCAAGGGCGGTGTCTACAAGAACAGCTCCGGCACGACCGGCGACGCCCTCGCCATCCTCAAGTCGTCCGGCATGAACTACGCGCGCTTGAAGGTCTGGGTCAACCCGGCCGACGGCTACAACAACAAGACGCGCGTGCTGGCGACGGCCAAGCGCATCAAGGCCCAGGGCATGAAGCTGCTGGTCGACTTCCACTACTCGGACACCTGGGCCGACCCGGGCGCCCAGTCCAAGCCGAGCGCGTGGGCGGGCCACTCGTACAGCCAGCTCAGGACCGACGTGTACAACCACACGTACGACGTGTTGAACGCGTTGAAGGCGCAGGGCACCACCGCCGACATGGTCCAGGTGGGCAATGAGATCAACGGCGGCATGCTGTGGTCCGAGGGTTCCACGGACAACTGGACGCAGCTGGCCGGTCTGCTCAACTCCGGCTACGACGCCGTCAAGAAGGTCAACTCGTCCACCCCGGTGGCCCTGCACCTCGCCAAGGGTGGCGACCTGTCCGGCACCCGCTGGTGGTTCGACAGCGCGGTCTCGAACGGCGTGAAGTTCGACGTGATCGGCCTGTCGTACTACGGCTACTGGCACGGCTCGCTCTACGACTTCCAGACGACCCTGGACGACGCGGCCTCCCGCTACGGCAAGCCGGTCTTCGTCGCGGAGACGGCCTACCCGTTCCGCCTCGACAGCGAGGACTCGCACGAGAACATCATCGACCTGGCCGGCGAGCTGGTCTCCGGCTACCCGGCCTCGACCGCCGGGCAGACCCGGTGGATGAAGGACATCACCAGCATCGTGGAAGCCGTCCCGAACGGCCGTGGCCTCGGCGTCTTCTACTGGGAGGCGACCTGGACCGCGGTGAACGGCAACGGCTGGGACCCCACCGACGCGGCCTCCGGCAACGGCTGGGAGAACCAGGCCCTGTTCGGCTACGACGACAGGGCGCTCCCGGCGATGGCGTGGTTCAACCACCGTTGAGCCAGTGACGTAAGGGGCCCGGCCGCCGTGTGCGGCCGGGCCCTTGCCCGTGTCAGCGCGACACCGTGGGGAGCGCACGGGCGTTCGATGTCGGACAAACGTGGCGAAGTTCCGGACGGGGTGGTCTGGTCTGCGGAAGAGTGGGCACACGCGGTCCGAGGAGGCCAGGACGGAGGGGGCGCGATGCTGAGGACTCCCGTCAGTGAACGGCGGCTGGACATCCTGGAGTGGCTCAAGGACCCGGCCGCGCACTTCCCGCCGCAGCGGCACGGCGACCCCGTCGAGGACGGCGTCACCGCGACCGCCGTCGCCGCGAAACTCGGCGTGTCCCGCTCGGTCGCGGAGACCCACCTCGGCCTGCTCACCGCCATCGGCCTGCTCCGCACCAAGAGGATCCGGCTGCGCACCTACTACCGGCGCGACGAGGTGCGGATCGCCGAGGTGGCGCGCATGTTCGAGAAGGGCTGGTAGCGGCGTACACCCCCCGACCGCGAAGGGCACGAACGCATGGACCGTCCCACCGCTCTCGTCCCCCGGCACTATGTCGCGATCGGCGGCCGTGGCCCCGAGGACGTGGTGGCCGATGCCCGCGGCCGGGTACTGACCGGCGTCGAGGACGGCCGGATCCTGCGCATCGATCGTCTGACCGAGCCGTTCGCCGCACGCGTCGAGGTCATTGCCGAGACCGGAGGCAGGCCACTCGGCCTCGAACTCCTCCCGGACGACGCCCTGTTGGTGTGCGACGCCGTGCACGGGCTGCTCCGCGTCGGTCTCGCCGACGGGATCGTCCGTATCCTCGTCGACTCGGTGGCGGGGGAGCGGCTGCGGTTCTGCAGCAATGTGATCGCGCTCTCCGACGGCAGCGTCTGCTTCACCGTCTCCAGCCGCCGCTACCCCTTGGAGCACTGGATCGGCGATCTCGTCGAGCACACCGGAACAGGCCGTCTCCTGCGGCTGGCACCGGGCTCGGACACGCCCGAGGTACTGCTGGAAGGCCTCCAGTTCGCCAACGGGCTGGCCGCGAGCGGCGACGAGTCCTTCCTGGTCGTCGCGGAAACAGGCGCCTGCCGCCTCACGCGCTACTGGCTCACCGGGCCGAAGGCGGGAGACTCCGAACCCTTCGCCGAGAACCTCCCCGGCATGCCCGACAACCTCTGGCGCGCCGGACCGGACGGACCGATGTGGGTGTCCCTGGCCGGACCGCGTGTCCCCCCGCTCGACCTGTTCCACCGCGCCACCCCCGCCGTGCGCCGCGCCGCCGCACGCCTCGCCGTGCGCGCCCCCTACCGTCCGACCGCGTGGGCGGGTGTCCTGGCGTTCGACGACGAGGGCACCGTCCTGCACCACCTCACCCGCCGCCGCTCCCGCTTCCGCATGGTCACCAGTGTCTGCGAGACCGACGGCCACCTGATCCTCGGCAGCCTGTGGGAGCGGGGCGTGGCCGTGTGTGAGGCACCGGTCACCAAGTGACCCGCGCGAACGGCCGGGGTTACCCTGGTCACCGGCCGCGCTGACTTTTCGCGGCACCGGCGGTGGGGCCCGCCGTACCCGAACCGCGGCACAGGTGCCGCCAACGGTCCCTACTTGCGACGACCGCATGCCCGGGTTCCGGCGAGTAGGAGACGTACGACGTGGCAGCCCCCGAGACCACACCTCTCCGTACGTCACGGCGGGCCGGCCGGCACGGTCAGGCATCCGTTGTCGCCGTGGTCGCACTGGGCGGGGCCATCGGCGCGGTCGCCCGGTATGCCGCCTCCCTGTGGTGGCCGACGCAGCCGGGCGGATTCCCCTGGGCGACCTTCTGGACCAATGTGATCGGCTGCGCCGTGATCGGCGTGTTCATGGTGGTGATCACCGACGTGTGGGCCGCCCACCGCCTGGTGCGGCCCTTCTTCGGCACCGGAGTGCTCGGCGGCTTCACCACCTTCTCGACGTACGCCGTCGACATCCGGAAACTGATCGACGCCGGCCACCTGAACACGGCGCTGGCCTACCTCGCCGGGACCCTGCTCGCGGCGCTCATGGCGGTATGGCTCACGGCGACGGCGACCCGGCGCGTACTGCGAGGGATGCGGAACGAGAAACGGGGCGAATCGGACGTGAACGGTAAGAAGGCGTTGTGAACTGGCTGCTGGTCGTCGCGGGTGCCATGGTCGGTGCCCCACTCCGCTACCTCACGGACCGCGCCGTGCAGGCACGGCACGACTCGGTGTTCCCCTGGGGCACCTTCGTGGTGAACATCGCCGGGTGTCTGATCCTCGGCCTGGTGACCGGAGCCGCGAGTTCCCACGTTCAGCTGCTGCTCGGCACCGGTCTGTGCGGGGCGCTCACCACGTACTCGACCTTCTCGTACGAGACGCTGCGGTTGACGGAGACCGGGACGGGGCTCTCCGCCGCCGCCAATGTCGCCGGGAGTGTGGTGGCCGGGCTGGGTGCGGCTTTCGCCGGGGTGTGGATCGCCCAGACGGTATGGGTGTGACACGCGGGACCACACTCGCGCGCGGTAAGACTGGTCACCGCACTGTCGGTCACCTCGCCAGAAGTGGATCCCATGAGCGCCATCAACGTCGGTCAGGCCGTCGTCCTCGGAGCCATCGAGGGGGTGACCGAGTTTCTGCCCGTCTCCTCGACCGGCCATCTGAAGATCGCCGAGGGGCTGATGGGCATCCCCGTGGACGATGACGCCGTCGTCGGTTTCTCCGCCGTCATCCAGGTCGGCGCGATCGCGGCCGTGCTCGTGTACTTCTTCAAGGACATCGTGCGGATCATGACCGCCTGGTTCCGGGGCCTCGCCGACCGCGAGGAGCGCTACCACCACGACTACAAGTTCGCCTGGTGGGTGATCCTCGCGACGATCCCGATCGTGGTGGTGGGCCTGGCCGCGAAGCCCCTCATCCAGGGACCGCTGGCCTCCCTCTGGGTGGTCGCGGGCTCGCTGATCGTCGGCAGTGGCGTGATGTGGGCGGCGGATCAGATGGGGCGGCACAAGCGAGGGGAGGACGACACGTCCTTCAAGGACGCGATGCTCGTCGGGAGCTCGCAGATCCTCGCCCTGCTCTTCCCCGGTTTCTCGCGCTCCGGCGCCACCATGTCCACCGCGCTGCTGCTCGACCTCGACCGGGTGGCCGCCACCCGCCTGTCGTTCTTCCTCGGCATCCCCGCCCTGACCGGCGCCGGGATCTACGAGCTGAAGGACGCCCTCGGCACGGGCGCCGGTGCGGCCCCGCTGGTCGTGGGCACCCTGGTCTCCTTCGTCGTGGCCTACGCCTCGATCGCCTGGCTGCTGAAGTTCGTCGCCAAGCACTCGTTCAACGCCTTCGTCATCTACCGCATCGTCGTGGGCCTGCTGCTGTTCGGTCTGCTCGGGACAGGCGTGCTGAACAGCTGACACTTCGGGGTGTGAGGTCTTTCAGCTCTCACACCCCTGAAATTCTTCTTTCACCCGGGCTTGACAGCGCCCCTCCGCCGCCCGGAGTATCACTCCCGTGAACCTGTCAGACAGCCGGACAGCCAGTCAGCCTCCACGGCGTGTCAGTGCCATGGAAGCGGTGCTGGCACACCTCCGCGGCGCCATCGAGCGCGGCGAGTACGCCATCGGGGACAAGCTGCCCTCCGAGGCGGAGCTCTGCCGCACCCTGGAGATCAGCCGACCGGTGCTGCGCGAGGCCCTGCGGGCGTTGCAGACGATGGGCCTGACCGTCTCCAAGACCGGCAAGGGCACCTTCGTCGTCGCCAACACGGTCGAGGACCCCACCTTCGGCGACTACGCGGCCAGTGACCTCCTCGAGGTGCGCCGCCATGTCGAGATCCCGGTCGCCGGGTACGCGGCGTCTCGCCGCACCCCGGAGAACCTGGATCATCTGGCCCACCTTCTCGACCGCATGGAGCGGGAGACGGACACCACCGCGTGGGTCGCGATGGACACGCTCTTCCACCTGGCCGTCGCCGAGGCCGCCCAGAACCCGGTGTTCCGCCGGGTGATCGAGGAGATCCGCGACGCACTGGCCCGTCAGTCGGCGTTCCTCAACGAACTGGGCGGCCGGCGCGAGCAGTCCAACCGCGAGCACCGGGCGATCGTCGAGGCGCTGGTCGACGGCAGTGAACAGGACGCGGTCGACGCCATGACCCACCACCTCGACCGGGTCGAGACGACCCTCACCGACATCGTGCGCTCCGCGCGCACGGACACCCCCACGGAAGGCGGACCCGAGGCGTGAGCGAGCAGTCCCTGCACGACGGCGTGCAGAAACGTTCCGTCCATGTCGATGCCGGAGACGAGGGCTACAGCAAGTCCCTGAAGTCCCGGCACGTCAACATGATCGCCATCGGTGGCGCCATCGGCACCGGCCTCTTTCTCGGCGCCGGCGGCCGCCTCGCCGAAGCCGGCCCCTCGCTCTTCATCGCCTACGCGGTCTGCGGAATCTTCGCGTTCCTCGTCGTCAGGGCCCTCGGCGAACTCGTCCTGTACCGGCCGTCGTCCGGCGCCTTCGTGTCGTACGCCCGGGAATTCATGGGCGAGAAGGGGGCGTACACGGCGGGCTGGATGTACTTCCTCAACTGGGCCACGACCGGCATCGCCGACATCACCGCGGTGGCCACGTACGCGCACTACTGGGGCATGTTCTCCGACATCCCTCAATGGTTGATCGCATTGATCGCCCTCGCGGTCGTGCTGACCGTCAATCTGATCTCGGTCAAGATCTTCGGCGAGCTGGAGTTCTGGTTCGCGATCGTCAAGGTCAGCGCACTGGTGATCTTCATGTGCATCGGGATCTTCCTGCTGGTCACCCAGCATCCCGTCGACGGTGCCACCCCCGGCCCGTCCCTGATCACCGACCATGGCGGCGTCTTCCCCAACGGCATGCTGCCCATGCTGCTGATCATCCAGGGTGTCGTCTTCGCCTACGCCTCCGTCGAACTGGTCGGCGTCACCGCGGGGGAGACCGAGAACCCCGAGAAGATCATGCCGAAGGCGATCAACTCGATCATGTGGCGTGTGGGCCTGTTCTACGTCGGCTCGGTCGTCCTGCTGTCGATGCTGCTGCCGTGGAACAAGTACAGCGGCGGCGAGAGCCCCTTCGTGACCGTCCTGTCCAACATCGGTGTCCCGGCGGCGGGCGGCGTGATGAACCTCGTCGTCGTCACCGCGGCCATGTCCTCGCTCAACTCCGGCCTGTACTCCACCGGCCGCATCCTGCGTTCCATGGCCATGAACGGCTCCGCGCCCAAGTTCACCTCCGTGATGAGCCGCAGCCAGGTCCCGTACGGCGGAATCCTGCTCACCAGCGGTATCTGTGTCCTTGGCGTGGGCCTCAACTTCGTCGTCCCCGCCGACGCGTTCGAGATCGTCCTCAACTTCGCGGCGATCGGGATCCTCGCGACCTGGGGCATGATCATGATCTGTCACCTGCTCTTCTGGCAGAAGACCCAGAAGGGCGAGCTCACCCGCCCCGGCTACCGACTGCCGGGCTCCCCCTGGACCGAACTCGTGACGCTGGCCTTCCTCGCCTCCGTCCTGGTCCTCATGTACGCCGACGGCGGCGCCGGACGCACCACCGTGCTGTGCCTGCCGCTGATCGCCGCAGCGCTGGTCGCGGGCTGGTACGCCATCCGCGGCCGTACGGCGCGCAAGTCCCCGACCGGAGCCGACGCGTGAACCGCGTAGCGGCCGAACCGAACCAGGCAGTGATGTACAGCAGTTCGCTCGTGGACGCACCCCTGATCCGCGCACCCCTCCACGCCCCCGTCGCCCACCTCATACGCGGCGGGGTGATCGAGGGCATCCACTACGGCTCCGTCGTCGTCCTCGGCACCGGCGGCCAGGTCCAGTTCCAGCTCGGTGACATCGAGGCCGCCTTCTATCCGCGCTCGGCGCTCAAGCCCGTCCAGGCCGCCGCCATGGTGCGCGTCGGGCTGCCGCTCGACGGAGAGCTGCTGTCGCTCACCGCGGCCAGCCACTCCGGAGAGGAACGCCATCTCGCCGGGACCCGGCGGATCCTGGAGCTGGCCGGCGTCTCCGAGGACGACCTCCGCAATGTCCCGGACCTGCCGTTCGACCCGGTCGTCCGGGACTCCTGGGTCAGGGAAGGCCGCATGCCGTCCCGGTTCGCCCAGAACTGCTCCGGCAAGCACGCGGCGATGCTGTATGCCTGCCGGCTCAATGGGTGGCCCCTGGACGGCTACCTCGATCCTGCGCACCCCCTTCAGCAGGCCATCGCGGAGATCGTCGAGGATCTCACCGGGCAGCGGATCGCTCAGGTGACCGTCGACGGGTGTGGAGCGCCGCTGTTCTCCGTGTCGCTCCATGGGCTGGCTCGGGCCGCCGCGCGGATCACGACTGCGGCGCCGGGTACGCCCGAGGCGCGGGTCGCCGACGCGATGCGTGAGCATGCGGAGATGGCTTCCGGATCAGGGCGGGATGTGGCCGCGTTGATGCGGGCCGTGCCGGGGCTGCTGGCCAAGGACGGGTTCGAGGGGGTGCAGGTTGCGGCTCTTCCTGATGGGCGGGCCGTTGCTGTGAAGATCGCGGATGGGGCCAGCCGGGCGCGGGTGCCGGTTGCTGCGGCGGCGCTTGCGTGGGCCGGGGTTGATCCGGGGCTGCTTACTGAGTTTCAGGGTGAGGCGCTGCTGGGGGGTGGGCAGGCGGTCGGGTGTGTGCGGCCTGTTCGCTCGCTGGAGCCTGTTGTTGTTTCGGCTTGCGCCTAGGGATGTGCGCGGCTTGTTGGTTGGCGACTGCGGGCCGTTTGTGGCTGGTCGCGCAGTTCCCCGCGCCCCTTCAGGGCGCTGTCACCTCCGTACCTCAGAAGGAGACCCTTCCCTCATGACCGCCGTCACCCGCCTTGAGCATGATCTGCTCGGAGATCGTGATGTCCCCGTCGATGCGTACTGGGGTATCCACACCCTGCGTGCCACGGAGAACTTTCCCATTACCGGTACGGCGATTTCCGCCTATCCGCATCTGATTGACGCGCTCGCTGCCGTGAAGGAGGCCGCTGCTCTCGCGAATGAGGAGCTGGGGCTGCTGGAGCCGAAGAAGGCCGCTGCGATTGTGGAGGCGTGTCGGGAGATCCGGGACGGCAAGTTGCACGATCAGTTCGTGGTCGATGTGGTGCAGGGCGGTGCCGGTACGTCGACCAATATGAATGCCAACGAGGTCGTGGCGAACAGGGCGTTGGAGCTGCTCGGGTATGCGAAGGGGCAGTACGAGTACCTGCATCCCAACGAGGACGTCAACCTCGGGCAGTCGACCAATGACGTCTACCCGACCGCGGTCAAGGTCGCGACGGTGTTCGCGGTGCATGGATTGCTCCAGGCGATGTCTGTATTGCAGGACGCCTTCGCCCGCAAGGCTGTCGAGTTCCGCGATGTGCTCAAGATGGGCCGTACACAGTTGCAGGACGCGGTGCCCATGACGCTGGGCCAGGAGTTCTCCGCGTATGCCGTCATGATTGACGAGGACCGCAGCCGTCTTGACGAGGCTGTCGAGTTGATCCATGAGATCAACCTGGGTGCCACGGCCATCGGCACCGGCCTCAACGCGCCCGCCGGATACGCCGAGTCGGCGCGGCGCCACCTCGCGGACATCACCGGGCTGCCGCTCGTCACCGCGGCCAACCTGGTCGAAGCCACCCAGGACTGCGGCGCGTTCGTCCAGATGTCCGGTGTGCTGAAGCGGGTCGCCGTGAAGCTCTCCAAGAGCTGCAACGACCTCAGGCTGCTGTCGTCGGGCCCGCGCGCGGGACTGGGCGAGATCAACCTGCCTCCCGTGCAGGCCGGTTCGAGCATCATGCCCGGCAAGGTCAACCCGGTGATCCCCGAGGTCGTCAACCAGGTCGCCTTCGAGGTGATCGGCAACGACGTCACGATCACCATGGCCGCCGAAGCAGGACAGCTCCAGCTCAACGCCTTCGAGCCGATCATCCTGCACTCGCTGTCCGAGAGCATCACGCACCTGCGGGCCGCCTGCCTGACCCTGGCCGAACGGTGCGTGTCCGGTATCACCGCCAACACCGAGGCGCTGCGCGCGAGCGTCGAGAACTCCATCGGCCTCGTCACCGCCCTCAACCCGCACATCGGGTACACGGCCGCCACCGACATCGCCAAGGAAGCCCTCGCCACCGGACGCGGAGTCGCCGAACTCGTCCTGGAGAAAGGCCTGTTGCCCGCCGAGCGGCTGGCCGACCTGCTGCGGCCGGAGGTCGTCGCGGGCAGCGGCTCACCTCTCGTCTGACCTGCGCACGCACACCAGGACCGGTCCGGAGGCACAATAGTGATCATGACGTCCCCGACCTTCGCACCGGTCCTGGAACGCATCGCCGACGAGATCCGGCGGCTGCCCGGCCACGGCCGGCCCGCCGACTACATCCCCGCGCTCGCGGCCTGCGACCCGCGCAGCTTCGGCATGGCGGTCGCGGAGCCCGACGGCGCCGTGTACGGCGTGGGGGAGTGGCGGCAGCCGTTCTCCACGCAGTCCATCACCAAGGTCTTCACCCTCGCCCTCGTCCTCGCCCGCGTGGGCGACGCGCTCTGGGAGCACGTGGGCCGGGAGCCTTCCGGCAACCCCTTCAACTCCCTTGTGCAGCTGGAGTACGAGAACGGCATCCCGCGCAACCCGTTCATCAACGCGGGCGCGCTGGTCGTCACCGACCGCCTCCACACCCGTACCGGCGACGCGGCCGGCGAACTGCTCACGTTCCTGCGCGCCGAGAGCGGCAACCCGGACCTGACCTTCGACAAGGACGTCGCCGCCTCCGAAGCCGCCCACGGCGACCGCAACGCCGCCCTCGCCCATTTCATGGCGTCCTACGGCAACATCACCACCCCCGTACCGGCCCTTGTCGACCAGTACTTCCGCCAGTGCTCCATCAGCGCCTCCTGCGCCGACCTCGCCCTGGCCACCACCTTCCTCGCCCGCCACGGCATCCGCGCCGACGGCACCCGCCTCCTCACCCGCAGCCAGGCCAAACAGGTCAACGCGGTGATGCTGACCTGCGGCACTTACGACGCGGCTGGCGAGTTCGCCTACCGAGTGGGCCTTCCCGGGAAGAGCGGTGTGGGCGGCGGCATCATCGCCGTAGTGCCGGGCCGTTGCGTGTTGTGCGTGTGGAGCCCGGGACTGGATGAGCGAGGCAACTCGGTGGCAGGCGTAGCGGCGTTGGAGCGTTTCACGACACTGACGGGGCTGTCAGTGTTCTAAGGGGGGTCTAAGTGGGGTTTGTGCAGCGCCGGGACCTGCAACAATCACACACCGGTAACACGTCGGCCCCCACTTGGTGGGGGGCTCGTCGCTTTCCGGCCACCCGACGTTGACACGCTTTCCGAGTGTTGGCCATGGCTTTCCCCGTCGATCTCCGTCGCTGCCAGGCTCTCGGTCTGGCGGGTACCGCTTTTCTCGCACTGGGAGGTGAGACGGCGGGAGCCCTGCCGGTCCGTGAGCTGATCGCGCCCTCGTCCGCGCATGCGGCCCTGGGCCTGGTCGGCGTGTACTTCGGCATCATTCTGCTGATAGCCGCCTGGGCCCTGCTCGGACGGCTGATCCGCAGCGCCGAACCGCCGTCCCCGCGGGCCATGTTGCTCGTCCTGGCCGTCTGGGCGGCGCCTCTGCTGCTCGCGCCGCCGCTGTTCAGCCGGGACGTCTACAGCTATCTCGCACAGGGGGCGATGGTCGACGCCCACATGGACGTCTACGCGCACGGCCCGGCCCGGCTCGGCGGTCCGCTCGCGGACGAGGTGTCGCCGCTGTGGCAGCAGACCGGCGCTCCGTACGGCCCGGTGTTCCTCGCTGTCGCCTCCGCGCTCTCCGGCATCACCCGGGGCGAGATTCCGGCGGGGCTGTTCGGGATGCGGCTGGTCGCGCTGCTCGGCGTCGCGTTGATGGCGGCGGCGCTGCCCCGGCTGGCCCGGCACAGCGGCGCCGACCCGGCGGCCGCGCTCTGGCTGGGCGCCCTCAACCCGCTGGTGCTGCTGCACCTGGTGGCAGGCGCGCACAACGACGCCATCATGCTCGGCCTGCTCGGCGTGGGACTGGTCGCGGCCCTCGGCCGGTGGCCGGTGCTGGGCGCGATCCTGGTCACGCTCGCCGCGCTGGTCAAGGCGCCCGCCGTGCTCGGGCTCGCCGCGGTCGTGGCCCTGCAGATCCGCGCGGGCCGCAGTCCGGTGCGGTCGGTGCTCACCACGGGCGCCGCGGCGGCCGTGACCACGGTCGTGGCCACCACCCTGGCCGGAACGGGATACGGCTGGATAGGAGCCCTGAAAACCCCGGTGTCCCCGCAGAACTGGGCGCTCACCAGCCTGCTCGGCCGTGCCACCGGCACCGTGCTCACCGAGCTGGGCCTCGGCGACCTGGCCCCCCTCGCCGTGCCGGCCTGGCACGTGCTCGGCCTGGCGGCCACCGCCGTGGCCATCGCCGCCATATGGCTGCGCCGCCCACGCTTCAGCCCGGTCTACGCACTCGGCCTCAGCTTCGCCGTGGTCGTGGTCCTCGGCCCGGCGATCCGGCCCTGGTACGCCCTGTGGGGGCTGTTCCTCCTCGCCGCGGCGGCGCCCAGCGCCTCGGTGCGGCACCGGCTGGCGGCCGTGACCGGGGTGGTCGCGCTGCTCGCCATGCCGAACGGACTCCCGGCAGGTGCCGAGGAGCTGATTCTGGCCGTCTCCGGCGGCGTGCTCGCCGTCGTCGTCCTCTGGCAGGCCCATCAGGCGGCCCAGGCACCCTTGCGGGAGAGCACCGTATGAGACTGCCCCGCACGGACCGCGGGCGCGCGCTGCTCGTGGCCGCCATCGCCGTCGTCGTCATCGTCTTCACCGCGACGGTTCCGCTGCTGCGCGACTGGTTCGACCTGCGCGTCTACTACGGGGCCGTCGACACGTGGATCCACCACGGTGGCCGTATCTACGACTACCGGGTGCCCGGGACGACGTACGGCTTCACGTATCCGCCGTTCGCGGCCGTCGCCATGCTGCCGATGGCGCTGCTCGGGCTGCATGCCGCGATCGCCGTGGCGCTGTTGCTCAACCTGGGGGCGCTCGCGGTCGTCGTGCGCATCCTGGCCGGACGGTCGTGGCGGAAGTACGGCTGGTACGGCTGCGCGCTCGGTGCCTGTGCCCTCGCGCTGTTCGAGCCGCTGCGCGACACCTTCAGCTTCGGCCAGGTGAACATACTGCTGCTGGCCCTGGTCCTGTTCGACTCCTGGCTGCTGGCCACGGGGCGGGGACGGTGGGCGGGGGTGGGGATCGGCTTCGCGGCGGCGATCAAGCTGACTCCGGCGCTGTTCATCCTTCTTCTGCTGCTGGCCCGCCGCTGGCGTGCTGCCGCCGTCGCGTCGGTCGTCGCCGTCGCGGCGACCGGGGTCGCCGGGCTGGTGGCGCCGGAGGCCTCACGGTTCTACTGGACCGACGCGATGTGGGACACGACCCGGATCGGCCGCCTCGACTATGTGTCGAACCAGTCGGTGCAGGGGATCCTGGCCCGGCTCGGTGAGACGGACCGCGCGGTGTGGGCCGCCGTGGTCGTGGTGCTCCTGAGCGTATGGGCGGTTCGGGCGCGTCGCGCGGTCGCCGTCGGGGACTGGGCGGCGGCGTTCGCCCTCACC
Source organism: Streptomyces sp. NBC_00457 (assembly GCF_036014015.1). Lineage (NCBI taxonomy): Bacteria > Bacillati > Actinomycetota > Actinomycetes > Kitasatosporales > Streptomycetaceae > Streptomyces > Streptomyces sp. NBC_00457. The sequence goes on from NZ_CP107905.1 coordinate 9,625,279, forward strand.
GGGCTGACCGCGTGCCTGATCAGCCCGATCACGTGGGTGCACCATCTCGTGTGGCTGCTGCCCGCGTTCGCCGTACTGGTCCGTGCCCGGCAGCTGCGGCTCGCGGCCGGTCTGTACGCGGTGCTGTGCACCAGCGTGGTGTGGCTGTGGTTCGACGACGCCTCCGGCATCGACGGATTCCTCGGCAGCAACACGTACGCCTGGATCACGCTCGGTCTGCTGCTGTGGCTGCCGGTCGGTCAGTCCCGCGTGAGCCGGATGCCCATCCGCCGCAGCACCAGCACCACCACAGCGGCGCCCAGCACGGCCGCACCCGCGATCACGCCCGTCGCCGCCCAGTCGGGCTCGGTGTCCGGGGCGGCGGTGGCGACCACGGGCGCGGCTTCCGGTTCCGGAGCCGGCCTCGGTCTGGCCCGCAACGCGTCCAGCGACCCGACCGGATCGACCCGCCCGGCGGCGTCGAACCCCCAGTCCAGCAACGACCGTGCTTCCTCGTAGACGGCGTGTCGGCCGCCCTCCTGAGGGTTCATCACCGTGACGACGAGGGTGCGGTCGCCGCGGCGGGCGGCGGCGACGAGCGTGTAGCCGGCGTTGCTGGTGTAGCCGTTCTTGATGCCGATCAGACCGGGGTAGGGGTCCACGCCGTCGGCGCCGGTCAGCAGCCGGTTGGTGTTGTGGATGTCGTACGACCAGCCGCCTGAGCCCGGGAACGCGGCCACGGCCGTGGCGCAGTACCGGGCGAAGTCCCGGTGGCCCAGGCCCGCACGGCCGAACACCGCCAGGTCGTACGCCGACGACACCTGGCCCGGGGCGTCGTAGCCGTCCGGCGACAGGACGCGTGTGTCCCGGGCGCCCAGGGCGCGGGCCTTGGCCTGCATCCGGTGGGCGGTGGCGTGCCAGCCGCCGCTGAGCCGGGCCAGGACGTGCACGGCGTCGTTGCCCGAGTTCAGGAAGACGCCGTTCCACAGGTCGGCGACCCGGTAGGTGCGGCCCTCGGCGACCCCGACCAGGCTGCTTCCGGGGCCGAGGTACGACAGGTCCTCCGCGTCGACCCGGTGGCGGACGCGGCCGGGCAGCACGGGCAGCACGGTGAGCGCGAACAGGGTCTTGAGCGTGCTGGCGGGCGGCAGTTTCCGGTGCGCGTCGTGCGCGGCGAGCACCTCGCCGGTGCGTGCGTCGGCGACCACCCAGGACAGCGCGGAGACCTCCGGGAGTTCGGGGGTGCGGGGGTGCGGCCGGACCTGTGTGCCGGAGCGGTACAGCAGGGCGGGCTGCGGTGTGGCCGGCCGTGGTCCGGGCGCGTCCGGGTCCATGCCGGCGGGGTGGGCGGCGGTGCCGGCGGGGGCGAGGGCCAGCAGGCCCGCCGTACAGAGCACGCAGGTCGACACGACGGCACGGGACCTAAATCCGATAGTCATACCGGAAACCTAGGAACGTCCCCGCTCTGAGCTGCGCTGCCCGGGCCGAGCGCCGCGTGTGTGCACCCGGATGCCGCACACGCGGGGATCAGGAGGCGGGCAGGGTCGGCTGGATCCGGCGCAGGAAGGTCGCGTTGTCCGGCGTGTCGCGCATCCGCTCTAGCAGCGTCTCCAGGCCGGCCTGTCCGTCGCGGTTCTGCAGGACCCGCCGCAGCCCGCGGACGGCCGTCAACTCGGCCGGGGGCAGCAGGAGTTCCTCGCGGCGGGTGCCGGAGGGGTTGATCTCGACGGCCGGGAACATCCGGCGCGCGGCGAGCTCGCGGCTGAGCCGGAGCTCCATGTTGCCGGTGCTCTTCAGCTCCTCGAAGAAGAAGTCGTCGGCACGCGAGCCGGTTTCCACCAGCGCCGTGGCGAGGATCGTGAGCGAACCGCCCTCCTCGGCCATCCGGGCGGCCCCGAAGAACCGCTTCGGCCCGGTCAGCGCGCTCGCGTCGACGCCGCCGCTGAGGGTGCGGCCACCGGCGGCGGCCGCGTTGTTGTGCGCCCGGCACAGCCGGGTGAGGGAGTCGAAGAGGATGACGACGTCCTCGCCGGCCTCGACGAGCCGCTTGGCCCGCTCGATCACCAGCTCGGCGAGCGCGATGTGCTGCTTGGGCCCCTGGTCGAACGTGGAGGCGTACACCTCGCCGTGCACGGAGCGCCGCATGTCGGTGACCTCCTCCGGCCGCTCGTCGATCAGCACGACCATCAGCCGGCACTCGGGGTGGTTGCCGGCGACGGCGGCCGCGATCTGCTGGAGGAGGACGGTCTTGCCGGTCTTGGGCGGGGCCACGATGAGCCCGCGCTGGCCCTTGCCGACGGGTGCGATCAGGTCGGCGACGCGACCGGTGAGTCCGGCCGCCCGGTGTTCGAGACGGAGCCGCTCGCGCGGGTGCAGCGGCGTGAGGTCACGGAAGTGACGGCGGCCGCGCAGCTCCTCGGCGGGGCGGCCATTGATCCGTACGACCTCGGTCAGCGCACGCTGTGTGCCGCGTACGCCGTCCACGAGGTCGCCCTTGCGCAGGCCGTGCCGGCGGATCAGCGCGGCGGGGACCTGAAGGTCGGACGGGGAGGGCAGGCAGCTCGCGGCGCGCAGATGGCCCTTTCCGCCCGCGTCGATGTCGAGGACGCCGGTGGCGGCCCGGGCCGGGAACTCCTGCTGAAGGGGAGGGTGTTCGAGTGTGGTGGTCATTGAGGTGGTCCTTTCAAGGACGGAAGGTGCATGAGACATGCGGAAGGGAGGGGGAGAGATGCCGCGAGCCGGAGGGCGTACGACGCGCCTCGGGGCGGCGGGGAACACATCACCTCGGGTACGGCAGACGAACGCTGCTGTGAGGTGGTGTCAGGAAGCCGTTGCTCCGACCCGGGAAGGGGTGGGCTGTTCGGCGAACTGGAGAGAAGAACTGGCACCGGCGCCGATCACACGGCGAACACGAGTGCTGACGGCAGCCTACCACCCGGTGCGCTGCCGCGTCTGTGAGATGAGACTCAGCGGGCGGCCAGCAGGCCGTACAGCAGCGGGATACGCGGCTCGGGCAGCCGCCACCAGCCGGACGGCGTACGCACCATCCGCGGCCAGCGCTGCCAGGGCAGCTCGTCGCTCTCCCGTAGCCTCCGGACGGCCAGTCCCGCACCGGTCAACGCGTTGAGGACCTCGTCCATTCCGTGCATCCACTCATAGCTGTCCGTGGCGCCTTCGACGGCCGGACCGTCCGTGTAGGTGTGCGTCGCGTCCCGGTGCACGGGGCCGCCCCCGCCCAGATAGTCATGGCGCAGCAGCAGCTCGGGACCCTCGCCCGGAGCGGGCTTGGGCCCCAGGGAGTTGAGCAGCGGGTGGAACTCGACCACGTACAACAGGCCGCCGGGCCGCAGGAGTTGGGCGACGACATCCGCCCAGCGAGCCAGATCCGGCAGGTAGCACAGGGCGCCCTTGCCGGTGTAGACGACGTCGAACTGCCGCCCCTCCAGGGAGGATACGGCGTCGTACACGTTCGCCTGGACGTAGGTGACGTCGACGCCCGCCTTCTCCGCGATGCCGGTCGCCGCCGCCACCGATGCCTCCGAGAAGTCGAGGCCGACGGCTCGTGCGCCGCGCCGCGCGAAGGCGAGTGTCTCGGTGCCGAGGTGGCACTGGAGGTGGAGCACGTCGCGGCCCGACAGCTCGCCGAGGTCCTCCCACTCGAAGTCGGCGAACCAGCGGTCGGGATCGAGGTCCTGGTCGAGGCCGTAGAACCGGCTGGCGAGGTGGACGGGGGTACGGGCGTCCCAGTTGGCCTGGTTGGCCCGCATCAGCCGTGTGTACTCGTCGGTGGTCATGGGGCCATCCAACCGGTGCCCCGGCTTCTTCGCGTGAAAAACGACAGACGTGTGTCGATTCGGCCGTGGCCCGTTCGTCGGTGGGGTGTAGGAAGCTCATGAGCACCGGGAGGAACCCATGAAATACATGTTGCTCGTCTGCGGCGACGACACCGCCGACGCCTCCGGCATGGCCCCCGTAGAACCCTGGGTGGAGGACCTCGGTGACCGCGGCACCCGCCTCCACGGCCACCGCCTCGCCCTGCCCGCCGAGGCCGTCACCGTGCGGGTGCGTGGCGGCGAAGTGCTGCGCACCGACGGGCCGTTCGCGGAGACGAAGGAGTACGTCGCCGGATACGACATCCTCGAGTGCGACAGCCTGGAGGAGGCGATCGAGGCGGCGTCCAGGCACCCCGTGGCCACCATCGGCGCCATGGAGGTTCGTCCCTTCTGGCCGATGTCGGATGCGGAGGACGCGGAGACGTCGATCCGCCGGCTCGACGCGGAACTGACCGAAGCGGTCCGCGCACGGGACATCGCGCGGATGCTCGCCTGCTACGCCCCGGACGTCGAGGCGTTCCACCCCATGGCCGGTCTGGAGCAGCGGGGGATCGACGCCTTCCGCAAGGCCCAGGAGTGGTGGCTGTCGACGGTGACCGGGCCCGTGGAGCGCGAGGTGCTGGAGTTCCGGGTCCGCGTGGACGAGAGCGTCGCGTTCAGTCACGCGCTCGTGCGGATGCGGGCCACCCTGACCACGGGGGAGCCGCTGGACAGCACCGTGCGGGTGACCACCGGCTACCGGCTCCCGGCCGACCGGTGGCTCATCGTCCACCAGCACACGTCGGCCCCGTTCGACGCCGGAATCGAGGAGGCCCGGTCATGAAGTACGTGCTCTTCATCTGCACCCCTGTCGGCGGCGAGGAACTCAGCCCCGAGGAGATCGCCGACGACTCCCGCTTCACCGAGTACATCGACCTGGTGCGCAGCCGCGACGTCGTGAAGGGCGGCGCCCGTCTGCGCCCCTCTTCCGACGCGACGACCGTCCGCGTGCAGGGCGACGAAGTCCTGCTCACCGACGGGCCGTTCGTGGAGTCCAAGGAGTACGTCGCCGGCTTCGACATCATCGAGGTCGCCGATCTCGACGAGGCCATCGCGCTCGCCTCCCGGCATCCCGCGGCACTGGGCGGCGGCTCGGTCGAGGTACGGCCGGTCTGGGAGTGAACTCCACGGACGGCGTCGAGGAGGCGGTCGCCGCCGCCTTCCGCGAGGAATGGGGTCAGGTCGTCGCCACCCTCATCCGGGTGACCGGCGACTGGGACCTCGCCGAGGAGTGCGCGCAGGACGCCTTCGCCCAGGCCCTGGACCGGTGGCGGCGCGACGGAGTGCCGCGCCGCCCCGGCGCCTGGCTGACGACGACCGCGCGCAACCGGGCCCTGGACGTCCTGCGCCGGGAGGCGGTGGGGGCGGCGAAGCTGCGGGAGGCGGCCGTGCTGACACGCGACGGACACGACGAGTACGACGAGAGCGGCGTCGAGGACGACCGGCTCCGGCTGATCTTCACCTGCTGCCACCCCGCCCTCCCCATCGAGGCCCGGGTCGCCCTGACCCTGCGCACCCTCGCCGGGCTGACCACGCCCGAGATCGCCCGCGCCTTCCTCGTCCCCGAGGTGACGATGGCGCAGCGCCTGGTGCGCGCCAAACGGAAGATCCGCAACGCCGGCATCCCCTACCGCGTACCGCCCGAGCACCTCCTCCCAGAACGCACCACGGGCGTGCTCGGCGTGCTCTACCTGCTCTTCAACGAGGGGTACGCCGCCTCGTCCGGCGCAGACCTGATGCGCACGAACCTCACCGCCGAGGCCCTCCGCCTCACCCGTCTGCTCGCCCGGCTCATGCCCGACGAGCCCGAGGTGCTCGGCCTGCTGGCGCTGCTGCTCCTGCATGACGCCCGCCGGGCGACCCGCGTGAACACGGTGGGCGAACTGGTGACGCTGGAGGACCAGGACCGCACAGAGTGGGACCGCGCCGAGATCGACGAGGGCACTGGCCTGCTGGAGACCGCCCTGCGCCGGGGCAGCCCCGGGCCCTACCAGATCCAGGCCGCCATCGCCGCCTGTCACACCACCGCGGCCACGGCCGAGGAGACCGACTGGGCCGACATCGCCGCGCTGTACGGCGAGCTGACCCGGTTCGTGCCCTCCGCCGTCGTCCGGCTCAACCGCGCGGTCGCCGTCGGTATGGCGCAGGCCCCGGATGCCGGCCTGGCGCTGGTGGCCGAGCTGGAGACCGAGGGCGAGCTGTCCGGGTACCACCTGCTGCCGGCCACCCGTGCGGATCTGCTGCGCCGCAGCGGTCGTACGGCCGAGGCGGCAGCGGCGTACGAACAGGCGCTGGAACTGGTCGTGAACGACGCCGAGCGGCGGTTCCTCGAAAAGCGGCTCGCGGAGTGTCGATCCGCGTAGGGGCGGTTCGTCGGTGGGGTGACAGACCCCCACCGACACCGGAGGTTCCGATGAAAGCCCTCGTACGCAAGCTTCTGACACAGCTGCGGCAGCCGGTCACCCCACGCGACGACATGCCCCCGGGCACCCCGGACGTCTGGCTCGCCGGACTTCGCCTGGGAGGCTGACGCCGGTCGTCTGCCGGCCGAGAGACCCCGCGCTCAGCATCTCTGAATCCCCGCAGCGACGGGAGGGCCGTCCAGGGGGACACTGTGAGTGGATGTCGGCGCTGGCAAGGGGGTGTCGACCGATGGTGAGGACACGGCGTCCGACGGTGCGGATGTGGCGGTGGCGGCGCAATCCGCTCCGGCGGCGCATCGATGTGGTCGAGGCCTGGCTCGTGCTCGGCGCGTGGATCCTGGCGGTCGTCTGCGCGGTGCCGGCGGGGCTGATGACCCAGTCCGCCGTGCGGGAGGACCTGGACCGGCAGCGGGTGGAGCGGCAGCAGGTCACGGCCGTCCTCGTCGCGGACGCGGGGGAGAGGCCGACCGTGACCGAGACCGACGGTGATCTGGTGTGGGCCGACGCCCGCTGGACCGCGCCGGACGGTCAGAGCCGCACGGGCCTGACCAAGGTACGGCCCGACACCCCCGCCGGGTCCCGGGTCACCGTCTGGACCGACCAGGCCGGAGCCCTGGCGGCCGAACCCGTGTCGCCCGGTGAGGCCAGGCTCCAGTCGGTCCTGGCGGGCGTCCTGGCCGGAGCGGTCGCGGGCGCGGTCGTGATCGGCGGTTCCTATGGAGTTCGGGCGATGCTCGACCGGCGGAGGATGGCGCAATGGGATGCAGAGTGGGAGCGCGTCGACACCCGGCGGGGCGGCAGGACGGGCTGAGGCGGGTCGGCTGGGCACGACCGTGTGGTCGGGGGCGTCGCGCACTCGTGTGCCCGGTGGCCGCCGTCCCGTTCCCCTAGGCTGACGCGAATGTTCAGCCCCGAAGGCCCCAGTCTCCGCGAACTCGCCGTCCAGGCGCTGTCGTCCGTCGAGCGCGGATACGACCTGCTCGCCCCGAAATTCGATCACACCCCCTTCCGGACCCCGGATTCGGTGCTTGACGCGGTCGCGGTTGCGCTGGACCGGATCGGTCCGTTCGACGCCGGGCTCGACCTGTGCTGCGGTACCGGAGCGGGCGTCGGCGTGCTGGCGCGGGTGTGCCGGGAGAGCGTCACCGGGGTCGACTTCAGCGCCGGGATGCTCGCCGTGGCGCGGGAGCGGACGGGGGCGGAGGGGCCGCGGGCGGAGGGGCCGCGGGTCGACTGGGTCCGGGCGGACGCTCGCGCCCTGCCCTTCGCCCCCGCCTTCGATCTTGTCGTGAGCTTCGGGGCGTTCGGGCACTTCCTCCCCAGTGAGGTGCCCGGACTGTTCGCTCAGGTCCACTCCGTGCTGCGGCCGGGCGGCCGCTTCGTCTTCCCGGTGGTCGCGCCGCCGCGTCCCACGTCCCCCGCCTACTGGATGCTGCTGGGTTTCGACGCGGCTATGCGGGTGCGCAACGCCGTATGGCGGCCGCCGTTCGTCATGTACTACCGCGCCTTCCGGCTCGGGGACGTACGGCGGGAGCTGGAGGATGCCGGATTCGACGTCGATCTGCACGCGCTGCCCGAGTTCGGGCAGCGGTCGGACGGCAGCCCGCGCGTGCGGATGGTCGTGGCCCACCGCCGGGCGATCTGAGTCGGTTGGGTTTTCCAACTCGTCCACGATCTCCCGCCCCCGCCGCGCGTCACCGCTCCGGCCCCTCGCTCGCGCCCCCCAGCGCCAGCCTCAGCGCGGCGCCCGGCTCCAGCTCCTGGCCCGCGCGCACCGCGTCGGTGAAGCGGGCGTCGCCGAGGGTCGCGCGCAGGCGGCGCTCGTACTCGCGGTGGAAGACGGTGGTGTCGGGGCTGCCCAGCTGCGGCAGACCGGCGGTGTGCCAGAGGCGTCTGCTGATGCCGAGAAGGCGGGCGGCGAGTTCGTCCTCGCCGCGGGCGGCCTGAGCGGCGACCAGGAGGTCGGCCACCGCGGCCGCGCCGAGCCGGTCGTGCACGCGCCACTTGGCGGCCAGTGCCTCGCGGGCGGAGCCCACCGCCTCGTCCGCATGGCCGAGACCGATTCCGGCCAGCGAGACGAAGAAGTCGCCCCAGGCCCGCATCCACAGTTCGCCCCGCTTGGCGCAGTCCTGGCGCAGCCGCTCGCCGACTGTCGCGCACCGCTCGAACGCGGCCTGTCCGGCAAGTAGATACGCCTGCAGGGCCAGCGTCAGCAGCTGGAAGAACTCGGCGCCGCCGTCACCCGCGGGCGCCCGCCCGGCGCTCCCGTACAGCACCGCGGAGCGTGCCGACTCGCCCCGCACGGCCAGGCTCGCGCCGGTCAACGGCAGGGCGGGCACGGGCAGTCGGCGTTCCTCCGCGAGCCACACATAGGCGGCGCTCACCGACTCTGCGGCCTCCAGATCGTCCGGGACGACGGTGACCAGCCGGTGCGCCCAGATCGCGAGGGTGTGCTCGGGTCCGCCGTCGCCGGGGGTGCGGCTCAGCGCCCGCTCCAGGTAGGCGCGTCCCTCCTCGGTGAAACCGCAGGCGAACCAGAAGTACCAGAGGGTGCCTGCCAGTTCGAGCGCCGTCTCGGGTTCGGGTGCGGCCAGACACTCCTCCATCGCCAGCCGCACGTTCCCGTGCTCGGTGCTCAGCCGCTCCGCCCACATCCGCTGACCGGGGCCGAGCCACTCCGCCTCGCCCTGGCGGGCGATCCAGCGGTAGTAGTCCCGGTGGCGCCGCCGAAGCGCCTCCTCCTCACCGAGTTCCGCGAGCCACTCGGCGCCGAACGAACGGACCGTGTCCAGCATGCGGTAGCGCACCGCCGCCCCGTCGCCCTCCCGGGTCAGGATGGACTTCTCGGTGAGCGAGGCCAGCAGTGCGAGGATCTCCTCGGCGTCCAGCGGGCCGCCGTGGCACACGAATTCGGCGGCCTCGACGTCCCAGCCGCCCGCGAACACCGACAGCCGTGCCCACAGCAGCCGTTCCAGCGGCGTGCACAGCTCGTGGCTCCAGCCGATGGCCGTGCGCAGTGTCTGGTGCCGGGCCAGGCGCGGCCGCGCGGGGGAGACGAGCAGGTCGAAGCGGGAGTCGAGACCCTCCAGGAGCCGGTCGAGCGGGAATCCGCGCAGGCGTACGGCGGCGATCTCCAGGGCCAGCGGAATCCCGTCCAGGCGGGCACAGATCGCGGCCACGTGCGGCCGGTTGGCCTCGGTGAGCACGAATGAGGACACGGCGGCCGCCGCGCGAGCCGTGAACAGCGCCACCGCGTCGTCGTGTTCGCCCAGCGGCAGCGGAGCCACCGTGAGCAGTCGCTCTCCCGGCACGCCCAGCGGCTGCCGGCTGGTGGCCAGCACCCGCAATCGCGCTACGCGTGCGAGGAGTTCCTGTACGACACGCGCGCACTCGTCCAGTACGTGCTCGCAGGTGTCCAGAACGAGCAGCAGCGGTGCCCCCGCGAGATGCTCGCAGACCGTTTCCAGCAGTGGCCGCAGTGTCTGTTCGGTCGACCGGGTCGCCTGCGCCACGGCGTTCACCAGCAGATCCGGATCCCGGAGTTCCGACAGCTCCACCAGCCACGCCCCGCCCGCAAATCCGGCGCGCGCGGCATGCGCGGCACGCAGGGCGAGCCGGGACTTGCCGACCCCTCCGGGCCCAGTGAGCGTCACCAGCCGCTCGGTCCCCAACAGCCCCGCGATGTCGGCGAGTTCGGCCTCGCGGCCGACGAACGCGTTCGGCTCGGCGGGCAGGTTGCCGGTCCTGCCGCCCTGCACAGAGGCCGCCATCGTCCTCCCTCACCGGAACCGATGGCGGTCACCTTAACCCCTCACGGGACGGCCGCTTCCGGCGTAGCGTGGAAGCTGTCCCGGCCCACCCAGGGGAGGTGCGGGATGACCGTCGTGCCCGCTCTGACAACCGTGGGACAGATGCGCCACGGCGACCATCTGCTTCTCGGCTACGACACGGACGAGGAACGAGAGACCGTTCTCGCCGCGTTCCTGCTCGACGGCCTGGCCAGCGGCCACCGCGGGCTCCTGCTGCCGCCCGCGGACATCCCGGCCGGCGTCGCCCTGTCCTTCCTGGAGATGCACGGCTGCCGGGTCGACGAGGAGGTCGCGGCCGGCCGGCTCTGTGTCGACGGGCATCTCGCCGGGCCGGAGGGCCTGTGGGACCTCGACGAGGTGATCCGCCGCGAGGCACGCCGCGCCGTCGGCGACGGCTTCCTCGCCCTGCGTGTGGGCACCGAGATCCTGCGCGCCCAGGCCGGCCAGGGGCTCAAGACGCTGCACGACAGCGAGTTGCTGCTGGACCCCGTGTTCGCCTCGCTGCCCGTGCTCGGCATCTGCCAGTACGACCGCCGGGTCTTCGACGAGGCCGAACTCGCCCCGATCGCCGGACTGCACCACGGCCGGGTCGGCGCCGACGAGGTATGGCGCGACGACCTCCTGTCCATCACCCGCACCTTCGTCCCCCCTGGCCTCGCTCTCGCCGGTGAGATCGACGACTCGAACGTCACCGCCGTCGCCCGAGCCCTGCAGGCCGAACGGGCCCGCGCCCTGGCCCGCACCGCGCACGGCGTCCGCGCCCGGCTCGACCTCGGCGGCGTGCACTTCATCGACGTGGGTGCCCTGCGCCTGCTGGTGTTCTGCGCCCTCGACCTGTCCGCGGCCGGCGGCACCCTCGAACTGTCCGGCGTCGCCCCGCACATCCGCCGGGTGATGCGGGTGGCCGGCTGGGACCGCGTCCCCGGCCTGCGCATCGAACCCCAAGGAGAGCCGCCATGACCCGCACGGGCTTCGTGCACCAGGCGCTGTGCTACGGCTCCGACCAGGAATTCCTCACGGGTACGGCCGACTTCCTCCGCGACGGCCTCGACGCCGGAGACGTCGTCCTGGCTGTACTGAGCGGGCATCACATCGCCCTGCTGACCGAGGAACTCGGCAGCAAGGCCAGGGACGTCGAGTTCGCCGACTCCCGCGACTGGTACGACTACCCCTCCCGCACCCTGGGCCGCTACCACGCCTACTGCCGCCGGCAGGACAAGGGCCGCCGCGTCCGTGTCGTCGGCGAACCCGTCTGGACGGGCCGCACCGAGTTCGAGACGCAGGAATGGATGCGCTACGAGTCCCTCGTGAACGTCGCCTTCGCCGCCTCCGACCACTGGCTCCTGTGCCCGTACGACACCCGCACCCTCACGGCGAACGTCCTGGCCACGGCACGACGGACCCATCCCGAACTCGCCCTGGGCGCCCGCTCGTCCGAGCCCAGCGGCGACTACGCGGACCCGGCGGACTTCTCCGCGCAGGTCACCGCAGAGCGCCGCCCGGACCCGTTGCCCGCCGGACCGGACGACATCCGCTTCTGCCGCGGCCGTTCGGCGGCCGTCCGCCGTGCCCTCGCCGGGTACGCCCGCCGCCACGGCATGTCCGCGCAACGGACGTACGACATGGTGGCGGCGGTGCACGAGGCCGTGGTCAACGCGGTGCGCTACGGCGGTGGGCAGGGCGTGGTCCGGCTGCGCAGCGACCCCGAGCACCTCGTCTGTGAGATCCGCGACGCCGGCGCCCACGCGTCGGTGCCCCGCCCCGGGTTCCCCGGCCACCTGCCGCCCGACGCGCGCGCCGCAGGGGGCCACGGTCTGTGGCTGGTACGGCAGTTGAGCGACCTGGTCGCCGAGGACCTGGACCCGGCGGGCTCCGTGCTCCGGCTCTACTTCCGGCGTTCCGGTGCTGTTCAGCCCGCCGCGGGCAGCGTGAACTCGTAGACGAGGGCGTCCTGGTGGGCGTCCACGACGAGGTCGGTGATCTCCAGTGGCCGGGCGTACTGGTCGCACACCTGCCGCGTGACCCGGACCGAGGGTGTGTCGGGGAGGCGGGTGATGGAGTCCCGGTGGTGCAGGGTCAGTCCCGCCTGGCGCATCCAGTCGTAGACCCGCCTCAGCTGGGCCGCGGCGGCGCCGTCGGCCCGGTCGCGGTAGCGGCCCAGTTCCTCCACCTCGGTGAGGGCCACGGCGGAGAACGACGTCACGGCCGTACGCCGTCCGTGGCCGTCGGCGGTGGCGGACTCGTAGCGGTGGACGAGCGTCGGCCGGTGCGGGGCGAGCCCCAGGGCCGTGGCGTGTTCCGGCGGGGGAGCCTCCCAGGTGACGGTGGCCCGGCCGACGGCGGCCGGATCGGTGGTCCGGGCGCCGACCGGGAAGGCGAGCGAGGGCGGGGTCCCGACCGGCGGGCCGGGCAGCGCCGCATGGCTGCCCCGGCGGTCGGTGGCGACCAGGCCGCCCCGGCGGAGCACCTCCAGCGCCTGCCGTACGGTCTCCCTGCTGACGCCGAAGTGACCGGCCAACTGCCGCTCCCCGGGGAGCCGTTCGCCGGGCGGGATGGTGCCGTCGCGCAGCTCGCCGAGCAACTCCGTCGCGATGCGCCAGTAGAGGGGCTGTCCTTCGGTGAGTGGATGGTCATGGTGGGTGGTGCGGGCCATGCCGCGCCTCCTGTGTGGTGACGTACCGTAGCCGTGCGGGCTCGTTGCGCCACCACATCTAGCATTGGTCTAAACCAGCAGGGAAGGGGTGCCCGCCGGTTCGGCCGAAACCCGCTCGCTGCGACGCGGTCTCACAACACGCTGTACAGGGCGTCGATCAGGGCCATCTTCCGTGGGTCGTCGGCTATATGGGGCCCCATCCGGTTCATCACATACCCCAGCGCCACCCCCGCCTCCGGGTCGGCGAGACCGCAGGAGCCGCCGAAGCCGTCATGTCCGAAAGCCCGCGGGTTCGGCCCGTACGAGCCGTTCGGCCCACTGAGCCACAGACCGAGCCCGATCTCGGTCTCCTGCTCGAACCCGGCGCCGAGCACCAGATCCCGGCACCTGCCCTGCCCCTCCCGCGCCCGCTCGGCCGCCTCGGGGGACAGGACGCGGTGGCCGTCGTGCGCGCCCCGGCCCGCGAAGATCCCGTACAGGGCGGCGACCGCGCGGGCGGTGCCATGGCCGTTCACGGCGGGGAGTTCCGCGGCCCGCCACGCGGGCGTGTTGGCCTCGGTCGCGCCGACCAGGGGATTGGCCAGCGAGGCGAGCGCCTCCGGCCTCAACTGGCTGAAGATCGCGGCCTGTTCACTGCTCGACGCGGCCGGCGGATGCACCAGCTCGGCCACCCGGCCCGCCTCCTTCTCCGGCAGCCCGACGGTGAAGTCGATGCCGAGCGGCCCGGTCACCTCCCGCTCCAGGAACGCGCCGGGCAGCAGCCCCGAGACGCGCCGCACCACCTCGCCCACCAGGAAGCCGTACGTCATCGCGTGATACCCGGACCGGGTCCCCGGCTCCCACCAGGGCTCCGTCGCCGCCAGCCGCCCGACGGTGAACTCCCAGTCGTACAACTGCTCCAGCGAGTGCGGCTCACGCAGACCGGACAGACCGGCGCGGTGCGACAGCAGATGCCGTACGAGGACCTTGTCCTTGCCGGCCGCCGCGAACTCGGGCCAGTACGCGGCCACCGGTGCGTCCAGGTCGAGCAGCCCCCGGTCGGCGAGTATGTGCGCGCACAACGCCACCGGGCCCTTGGTCGTCGACCACACGTTGACCAGCGTGTCGCGCTCCCACGCGCGCGTGCGGGCCGCGTCGGCCCAGCCGCCCCACAGGTCCACCACCGTCGTTCCGTGCACCGTGACGGCGACCGCGGCACCCAGCTCGCCTCGGTCCCGGAAGTTCTCCTCGAATGCCGTACGCACCGCCGTGAAGCGGGCGTCGCAGTGACCGTGGACCTGTGGCTCGTGCTCGGGCATGGCTCCTCCGTGGTTCGGACGTCGAGCCCGGGCCGCGACGCTGCGACCCGGGCCCGACGAACGTACCGACTGGTCGGACCGGAGAGAAGAGGTCAGGCGTAGGACCGCAGCCAGGTCAGCTGCGCCGCCTGCTGGTAGGGCCCGCCGCCCTCGTGGTCGTTGAAGTCGTACACCTCGATCGCCTTGTCCTCGTGCGCCCAGGCGTTGAAGGCCGCGAAGACGGTGGACGGCGGGCACGTCTGGTCCTCGAGGGCCGCCGAGAAGAGGGCGGGAGCGCTGCCGCGGGGCGCGAAGTGCACGGCGTCGAAGTAGGAGAGCGTGCGCAGGACGTCGGCGCCGCGGCCACGGTGCGTCTTGAGGTAGTTGCCGATCTCGCGGTACGGGTTGCGGTCCGTGAGGGTCGTCGCGCGCGGGAAGTCGCACAGGAACGGCACGTCCGGCGCCACCGCGACGAGGTCCGGGACCAGCCCGCCGACGGCGAGCGTGATGCCGCCGCCCTGGCTGGCGCCCACCGCGACCGTGCGCGCCGGGTCGGTCAGCGGGTGCGCACGGGCCGCCTCCACGGCACGCACGCCGTCCGTGAACACACGGCGGTAGTAGTAGTTCTCGGGCGCGTCGATGCCGCGTGTCATGAACCCCGGGTAGGCGGGCGCGCCCGCCACCGGGTCCGCGGTGCCCCCGCCGGCGCCCCACGCGCTGCCCTGCCCGCGGGTGTCCATCACGAAGTGCGCCCGGCCCGTGGACGCCCACAGCAGATGCTCGTGCGGCAGACCGCGTCCGCCGCCGTAGCCCACGAACTCCACGACCACCGGCACCGGCGCGTCGGCTCCCGCGGGTACCGTCAGCCAGCCCTTCACCGGGTGACCGCCGAATCCGGCGAACGTCACGTCGTACACCCGCACCGTCGTCAGCCCCGTGTCGACCGGCTCGAAGCGGGCGTCCAGATCGTGCTCGCGCGTCTCCTGCAGGGTCTTCGACCAGAACGCGTCGAAGTCCTCGGGCTCCACGGAGGAGCTGCGGTAGGCACGGAGCTCCTCCAGGGAGAGGTCGAACAGGGCCATGGACAACCACCTTTGCGAAGAGGACGTGCGAGTGATCACACCGTACGGGGGCGGTCGGACGACTGACCAGATCGCGTATGTGCCGGAGCGGCGGGCGTAGCGATCAGGCCCAGCGACGTGTCCACTCCGGTTCCGTACGGGCCCACTCCCGTTCCCACTCGGCCAGCCGGTGGTGCATGGCCACATGGCGTACGACCCCATGTGCGAGGAGCACCACGCCTGCCGCGCAGCCTGTGGCGCAGAGGCCCATGGCGAGCGTGTGCTGCCACACCGCGAAGCCGTCCGGTGGCGGCGCGACGCTGCGGCCCCGGGAGTCGAACCACACGTGGACCGTCTGACCCGGCCGGCTGCCCGGCGGCACGAGCGCCCTGGCCGTGCGCTCGCCCTGGCCCGGCTCCGTCCAGCGCACGGTCACCTGGCGCGTGTGCGTCCGGCCGCCCTGCGCCGTCGGCAATGAGCCGGAAACGGCGCCGACCACCTCGGCCCGCACCTGGCGGCGCTCGGCGCGCTGGGCCGCCGCCGTGTCCCGAGCCTCGCCGTGAGCCCACCATGCCGCGGTGGCCCCGGCCAGCGGTGCGCCCACGAACAGCAGGACGGCGACGACCACCACCGTCCACGCCTCCACGATGTCCGACCGGCGCCGCAGCGGGCTGGGCCGCCAGCGCCAGCCGCGCACCCGCGTTCGCATGTCGACCTCCTCGCCGTCACGCCTACGAGTGCCCACATCGAGTGACCTAAGCGGGCCGACCCGGCCGCCGGCCGGGGAGATCGAAGCCGGTCAGCCGAAGCGCTCGATCCGGATGCGGTCGACCGGCTGGCCTGCTGAGACGAGCAGCCGTGAGGCGTGCTCGGCGAACGCGTTGGAGCCGCACACATAGGCCTCCCACCCACCGGGAGGCTGGTCGGCCAGGAGCGGGGCCACATGTGCGGCCGCCATACGACCCACGGGCACGCCGTGTGGCGCACTCCGCGTGAACACGGGCGTCGTCTCGGCGCCGTACTCCCGCCCGTAGATCAGCTCCTCGGGACTGCGCACGGACACCAGCAGTCGCAGCGGCACGGACAGGCCCCGCGCCCGGTGGTGCCGCACCATCGACATCAGCGGTACGACGCCGGACCCCGCGCCGATCAGCAGGGCGGGCCGGTCGCCGGGCCAGGCGAAGAAGCCGCTGAGCGGCCCGCGCACCTCGAGCCGGTCACCGGGCCGGGCCACGGTGTGGAACCAGCCCGAGACCTCGCCGCCCTCGACGTGATCGAGGGTCAGCTCGATATGCCCGGAGTCGTCGGGCGCGGACGCGAGGGAGTAGTGGCGCTGGGCCGCGTAGCCGTCCCCGGCGGTGAGCCGCAGCATCAGGTGCTGGCCGGGCAGGTGCCCCTGCCAGTCGGGCACGGCGAGCCGGAAGGTGGCGGCGTGCGGGGTCTCGCGGCGGATCTCGGTGATCGTGGCGGTCTGCCACACGGTGGCGGCCTGGTCGCTCACGGCGATCCGCCCGGGCACGGCGAAGCGCGTCGGGGGAGTGAAGGTCTCAGTCACCGGAGTACCGCTGCTCCTCCCAGGGGTTGCCGCGGGCGTGGTAGCCGTTCTGTTCCCAGAAGCCCGGCTCGTCGTGGTCGAGGAGCCGGATGCCCGCGATCCACTTGGCGCTCTTCCAGAAGTACAGATGCGGCACCAGCAGGCGTGCGGGACCACCGTGCTCGGGCGCGAGGGGCTGACCGTCGTACTCCCAGGCGATCCAGGCCCGTCCGCCGGTCAGGTCCGCGAGCGGCAGGTTCGTGGTGTATCCGGTGTGCGAGTAGGCGACGGCATGTGTGGCGGCCACATGCGGGCGCACCATATTGAGGAAGGCGTCCAGCGAGACGCCGCCGAAGCGCACGCCGAACTTCGACCAGCTCGTCACACAGTGGATGTCACCCTCGTACGCCGAGGCCGGCAGCTCGTGCGCCTGCTCCCAGTTCCAGGTGCGGGGCTCCTCCACCAGGCCGTCGACACGGAAGGTCCAGTCGGCGGGCGCCAGTTCGGGAGTGACCTCCGCGGACAGGACGGGCCAGTCGTCGCCCGCGTCGTACTGGCCGGGCGGGAGCCCCGGGTCGTCGACGCGCGGGCGTCCGGTGAAGCCTCGGGTGACATTCATGCGGGTGCTGCCTCCAGGCCGCCGTGCGGACGTGCGCGGCGGCCCGTGATCGGACGTGATGGGTGCTTACGCAGTCCACCGTACGTGGCCTGCGGACCTGCCCGGTCAGCGGTCCTCGGCACCCACCCCGGTCCACCCGTTGTAGCGCACGAGATACGCGGCGAACCGCTCCAGATCATCCGTCGGCCAGTCCGCGAGCCGTTCCCGCAATGCCGTCCGGCGGCTCTCGGTGACCTGGGTGAGGATGTTCCGGCCGGCGTCCGTCAGGTGCAGTACCTGCACGCGGTGGTCCTCCGGGGCGAGGCGGCGCTCGATGAGTTCGGTCCGCTCGAGCGCGGCGACCTGGCGGCTGACGGTGGACTTGTCGAGGGCGTAGTGCGCGGCCAGGTCGGTGGCGCGGCAGCCGCCGCTCTCCTCCAGGTGCCCCAGCAGGGTGTACGACACCAGCGACAACTCGGGGTGCATTCGGCCCGCCGAGGCCCGTGCGCGGCGGGCGAAAGCGGTCATCTCGCGCTGGATGGTCTCCACGGCCGTGTCCGCACCGGGCCCGCCGGCGCGGCCGACCGGCTCATCGGTCACGTCGGCTGCGTTCACGGAACCTCCCTCGCCCTGCTGGTTGCATAGTACAACTTAGCTGCATTTCGGCAGCAGGGTGACAACCGCTCGCCCGATCCGGGTAATGTTGCCGTCCGGCCGCGGAGTGTCCCGGCCCTGACCGCCTGAGGAGGTGAGACCCATTACCACTGTGTCAGCTCGGGTGCTCGCCCCTCGAACCGGCGCGGATCGCCGACGCTAGGTGACCGCGAGAGCGCCCTTCGGCTCCCGAAAGGCTCTCGGCTTTCATGCCACCTCTTTCTTCCCTGTCCTCGTACGACGCCGTCGTCCCCGCCCTGCGCGCCGCGGGCTGCGTCTTCGCCGAGGACGAGGCCCGGTTGATCCTGGGCGCGGCCCGCGACACCGACGAACTGGCCGCCATGGTGCGCCGTCGCGCGGACGGCCTGCCCCTTGAACTCGTCCTCGGCTGGGCGGAGTTCCGCGGACTGCGGATCACGGTCGAACCCGGCGTCTTCGTGCCCCGCCGCCGTACCGAATTCCTCGTCGAACAGGCCCTGGCCCAGGCGCCGGACGCCTCCGTCGTCGTCGACCTGTGCTGCGGCTCCGGCGCGGTCGGCGCAGCCCTCGCCGCCACGCTCGGGCAAGTCGACCTGCACGCCGCCGACATCGACCCGGCGGCCGTGCGCTGCGCCCGCCGCAACATCGCCCCCCTCGGCGGACACGTGCACGCGGGCGACCTGTTCGAGGCGCTCCCAGGGGAACTGCGGGGCCGCGTCGACATCCTCGCGGCCAATGTGCCGTACGTCCCCACCGGCGAGGTCGCCCTGCTGCCCGCGGAGGCCCGCGACCACGAGCCGCTGGTCGCGCTCGACGGCGGCGCGGACGGACTGGACGTCCTGCGTCGTGTCGCCGCCGATGCGCCCCGATGGCTCGCGCCGGGCGGCTGTCTGCTGGTCGAGACGAGCGAGGCCCAGGCACCTGCGGCCGTCGACGCCTTCGCCGAGGGCGGTCTGACGGCCCGTCTGGCAGTGTCGGAGGAGTGGTACGCGAATGTCGTGATCGGCACTCTCTGACGCGGGGTCAGGTCGTGGCGCCGCTCTTCGAGGGCTCCGGGTCCTTCCCCTCACGGTGACCGGGGAACTTGAAGTGCCGGTCGCCAGGCCCCCAGCCCTCGCCGTCGTCCTTGTCGTCCCGACTGCCGGAGATGACACGGGCGGCGGTGCGGGTGTCGTCGTCGGAACGGGTACCGGCCAGGTGCGCCGACTCGCCTTCCTTCAGCTCATCGGCGCCCGAGTCGGACGAGCCGTCGTGCCAGACCGTGGTGTCCTCGTCAACCGTCCAGGTCCACTCGGCCCCGTCCTCGCTCTTGACCGTGACCTGGTCGCCGTCCACGTTCTCGATGGTGCCCCACTGCCAGATGCGGACGACCCAGTCGCCCGTGTCGCGGTCCTTGACGGTCGCCTCGCCGTGCGCGGCCTCGCCGCCGAGGCCGAACCCCATGCCCGGTCCGCGCCATGGGCGGCGGTCGTCGGGCGAGGAGGACTCTGAGGCGGTTCCGCCGGCGGCGGGCGTGGCGCCTTCGCCGGAACCCGACGCGGTGGCGGCGTAGGCGACCGTGCCGCCGAGGGCCAGGACGACGACCGTCGCCGCCGCGGTCACGGCGCGGGCGCGTCCGGACCGGCGCTGCCACCGCGCGCGCAGCGCCGCTCCCGGTGGTGTCCGCTCCGGCTCGGGGCCGCCCGGCCCCATGAGCACTTCCCAGTCCGGTCCGCGCTGCTCGGGACCGCCGGCGGTGGGTTCCTGGTCCGGATTCTGCGTCACGGCTCGCTCCCCTCACAGAAAGCACCCGGCATCCGTATGCCCTGTCCGTCTGCCATGCCTTGCTGTGATTGTGGGACGCGGCCGGTAAGACGCGGGTAATCAGTTCCTGTGAATACGGACCATCCGACCCGTCAGTCCCATCCGTCCGTGCGGCTACACCGGCTTCTGCGCACGAGCGATGAGCAGGGCCACGTCGTCGGAGTTGTCCGGCTGGTGCAGTGTGCGCAGGAGCAGGTCGCACAGCTCCTCCAGCGGGCGGTCGGGGCCGTCGAGCAGATCGAGCAGCGCGTCCAGGCGTTCGTCGAGCGGGTGTTGGCGGGTCTCGACCAGACCGTCGGTGTAGAACACCAGCCGGTCTCCGGGTTCGAGGTCGACGGTCGTGGTGGAGAAGGCGACACCGCCCACGCCGAGCGGTGCCCCGGTGGGGAGTTCGAGCAGCTCCGGTGCGCGGCCGGGGCACAGGCGGACCGGCGGCAGATGCCCGGCGTTGGCGATCCGGCACTGCCGCAGATGCGGGTCGTGGATGGCGTACTGGCAGGTCGCGATGGAGTGGTCCAGGCCCTGGGTGATCCGGTCGAGGTGATCGAGGAGCACCGACGGGTCGAGGCCGAGGGCGGCCAGCGTGTTCGTCGCGGTGCGCAGCCGGCCCATCGTCGCGGCGGCCGTGATGCCGCTGCCCATCACATCGCCGACGACGAGCGCCGTCTTGCCGCCGTCCAGCGGGATCACGTCGAACCAGTCGCCGCCGACCTCGCTGGTGGCCCCGGCGGGCTGATAGCGGGAGGCGACCTCGAGGCCGCCGGTGACCCGCGGATGGCTGGGCAGCAGGCTGCGCTGCAGGGTCAGGGCGGTGTCGCGGGCGCTCTGGTACCAGCGCGCGTTGTCGATCTGCACGGCCGCGCGGGCCGCCAGTTCACGGGCGAGCAGCAGGTCGTCCTCGCTGAACGGCTGCGGATTTCGGCTGCGTTTGAGGTCGAGGGCGCCGAGCACTTCGCCGCGTGCGATCAGCGGAACGGCCAGATAGGAGTGCACTCCTGCCCGCGCCAGCAGCTCCGCGGCCTCGGGTGAGCGGGCGATGCGCGGCAGGTCCTCGTCCTTGACCTGCGCCACCATGACCGGCCGGCCGGTGCGTACGCACTCGGTGACCAGGCGGTCCGGTCCGTACCGCGCGACCTGCCCGGGCGGGTCGGCCGCGCCGAGCGCCTCGGTGTCGTGCTCCGCCCGGACGGCCAGGGCGCGGATCACCGCCGCCTCGCCGGGGCCCAGGCTGCTGCGTCTGCCTTCCATCACGGCTTCGAGCAGATCTACGGCGGCGACGTCGGCGAGTTCCGGCACGGCGACGTCGGCCAGTTCGCGGGCGGTGCGGTCCAGGTCCAGCGTGGTCCCGATCCGCGCGGAGGCGTCGGCGATGAGCGCCAGTCGCCGGCGCGCGGTCTCGGCCTCGACACCCGCCCGGTACTGCTCGGTGATGTCCACGACCGAGGCGGCCACTCCCAGCACGTTCCCCAGGGGGTCCTCCAGCCGGTACATCGAGACCGACCAGGCGTGGTCCTCCTCGGGGTCCGCCGGGGTCCGGCCGAAGGTGGGCTGGTCGACGAGCGGCATCCCGGTCTCCAGGACCTGGCGGGCGGCCCGCTCCACGGCGGCGGCGTCCACCCGCGGCAGCATCTCCTGGACCGTACGGCCGAGGTGCTCCTCGGCGCGGATGCCGTTGATCCGCTCCAGCGCCGGGTTGACCGAGACGTACTTCAAGTCCGTGTCCAGGACGGCCAGTCCGATGGGTGACTGCGCGACGATCCGCGTCGACAGCGCCACGTCCCGCTCCAGCCCGCGCACGGTCTCCTGGTCGGCCGCGAGCCCCAGCGCGAAGAAGTCGCCCCGGTCGTCGAGGAGCCGCTGATTGCGGAACTCCACGAGCCGAGTGCCGCCGTCCTTGTGCCGTACCGGAAAGGCGCCCGCCCAGCCCTCACCGGTCTCCATGACGTCGGCGAACAGCTTGATGGCCAGCTCGGCGTACTGCTCGTGCACCATCAGGCGGGACGCGTACTCCCCGAGGGCCTCCTGCGCGGAGTACCCGAACAACCCCTCGGCCTGCGGGCTCCACAGCACGATGCGCCCCTGGGCGTCGAGCAGCACGGAGGCCACGCCCAGCACGTCGAGCAGCCCGCTCGGCCGCACCGGCCCGCCGCCCTCGGCCACCGGAGGCCCGGCTGCACCCATCGCACGCACCGCCTTCGTTCTGTGTCACGGCACGCCGTCCCCCGTGCCGACTCCCCTTGTTCTACCGCGTTCAACCGCTTCTGTGATGCCACGGTCGCCCTCCTCCACCATCCCTCAACACAGCGGTGGCCGTCCGGTGAAGTCGACAGGAAGTGATCGGAGTCGTCGGGAAGTGATCCGCCCGCACCGGGTGATCCGTCGTCGAACGGACAACTCCTGTTCCGTCTATTGGTCTGTACATGACGACCAACCGCACGCCACACTGTCCGCCGAGCGCCGCCCCCCACCCCCCACCGAGGAGCCGTTCCCATGCGCCTGCCCGCCCGGCAACGTTGTCACGCCGCCCTGACCGGTGTCGTCGCCCTCGCCACCGCCGTCGTCCTGTCCGCCGCCCCGCCCGCCGCCGCCGCGGACACCTGGACCGAGGTGGGCTCCGACCGCGCCGATCCGCTCACCGAGAGCCAGGGCCTGACCTCGGTCGAGGTGCCGGCGAACAGCCCCAACCGCTACACCGGCATCGGCACCATCCCCGCCGATGTGTCCGGCCGCGGCTGGAACCACGTCGGCGACCCGGACGCCTCGTACGACGGGCACTACATCGAGCCGTACCAGCGGGACTCGGGCAGTTCGAAGATGTTCCGGGTGCAGAAGCCGGACGGGAGCCGGGCGGAGTACGTCCACGCCCTCAGCCCCGGAGAGGCGCTCAACAACTCCTGGGTCGCGATCTCCCCCGACGGCCAGTGGATGCTGGCGGGCGAGTGGGGCACGATGACCCGGCTGCTGGTCTTCCCGACCCCGGGCGTCAACTCCAGCACCTCCCCGTCGGCGAACCTCCCGCAGGCCTCCACCGTCAACCTCGACCACGCGGTACGCGACGTGCAGGGCTGCGACTTCTCCGGCCCGACGACCCTGCTGTGCTCCTCGGACGACCCGGCGGGCACGCTCTTCGGCATCACCAAGCCGCTGCTCCAGATCGACCTCTCCGCCGCACCGGGCGGGTCGGCGGACGTCTCCGGTCATGTCACGGCACTGCGCCAGCTGCCCCTGCGCAGCTCCTGCTCGGGCACGTTCGAGACGGAGGGCATCGACTACGACCGCCGTACGGGCACCCTGCGCGTGATCGTCATCTCGCCTGGCTTCTGCGTGCTGACGGACAGCAAGACGTACCGGTTCACGCGGAGCTGACGCCCCGGCCGTGGTGCGTTGCGGCGAGATGGTGGTTTGCTGAAGGTGGGCGCGGACACTCGGGGCCCGCGCCACCGCAGCGCGGCCACGAGAGGAGCGGTCATGATGATCGGCGAGCGATCGCACCCGGAACACGTCTCGGTGGAGATCAGCGGATGCTCCAAGGACGACGCCCGCATCGTGTTCGACACACTGTGCGCGTGCTTCTCGTCCGACCGGTGCGCCGATGACGTACCGGAGGAGGCCTCGGACACCCGCCCGACGGTATGGCTCGGCACCTTCGACGTCGCCGACGCCCGCGAGGGCGCCCGCCCGGCCCGGCTGCGGTCGTCCGTCGAGGCCGATGTGCAGGGCGGCTACTGGGCGGTCGACCGGTTCCGCGACACCCTCGGCTCCCTGTTCTCCGTGCATGAGGCCGCCGGTGCGTCCGGCGACCAGGAGAGGGAACTGCATCTGCGGCTGGAGAACCGCTAGGGCCAATGCCGTTGTTTTAGTCGCGGGCGTACGCTGCTGCGTAGTGCTTCCCGGGGGTGGTGCGGGTGTCTGCGGATGTCGGCGAGTTATCGGGGCTGGGGTTGCTGACCTGGGTGTATCGGCCTGGGTTGGTGGATCGTGTGGTGGCCGCTTGCGGTCGTGGCGAGCAGCGCAGACGCCTGCTGCCAGCTCGATTGGTGGTGTATTTCGTGCTCGCCCTTGCCCTGTTCTCGCCGGCCCCGTATCTGGAGGTGATGCGGCATCTGGTCGAGGGCCTGCGGAGCCAGGGCCTGCTGGGCGAGTGGCGCATCCCTGCGAAGTCGTCGCTGTTTCGGGCTCGCCAGCGGCTGGGATCGGAGCCGCTGCGGGTGCTGTTTGCCACGACCGCGAAGCCGATGGGCACCGAGACCACGCCGGGTTGCTTCTGGCGAGGGCTGCGGCTGCTGGCAGTGGACGGCACCTGCTGGGACGTGGCCGACAGTCCGGCCAATGAGGCCGCCTTCGGCCGTCCCGGAAACAGCCGCGGCCACGACAAATCCTCCTTTCCTCAGGTGCGGATGGCCTGTCTGATCGAGGTGGGCACCCACCTCGTCCTGGACGCGGAACTGGCCGGCTGCCGCACCGGTGAAGTCACCCTGGTGGGCCGCCTTCCACGCTCCTGCCAGCCCGGCGAACTGGTCCTGGCAGACCGGGAGTTCCTCGGCGTGCCGCTTTGGCGGGCCTTCACCGACAGCGGTGCCGATCTGTTGTGGCGGGTGCCCGCCAACCGCATCCTGCCCGTCGAGCGGCAGTTACGGGACGGATCCTGGATCTCCCGCATCCACGCCCACACCGACCCCGCGCACCGTGATCCGGTCACAGTGCGGGTGGTGGCCTATCAGCTGCACGGCACCAGCCGCGAAGGCGAGAACTACCGGCTGGTGACCACACTGCTCGATGCCCGTCGCTACCCCGCCCGCCAGCTGGCTGCGCTCTATCAGGAACGCTGGGAAGCGGAGGCTGTCTTCGCAGAGCTCAAGACTCATCAACGCGGCGCCCACGTCGTGCTCACCAGCAAGACACCCGACGGAATCCTGCAGCAGATCTGGGCCCACCTGCTCGTCCACCACGCGCTGCGTGAGCTGATGGTGAGAACCGCGGCCACCCGGGGCCTGGATGCCGACCGGATCTCGTTCACCGAAACCCTGCGCTCCGCCCGGCGCAGTGTGACCGTCACGCCGGGCAGTTTTTCCCCCTGAACTGCTGGTCAGAGCCCTTGTCATGCTCCAGCACGACCTACTCGAACGACTCCTGCCGACCAGACGCCTGCGCAGTCAGCCCCGCGTCGTCAAACGCAAGATGTCCAACTACCGGCTCAAACGGGCCGGACACCGCACCTGGCCCCAACCCACCCAGGCCGGTACCCGAGCAGTCCGCATTCAAAGACCCCAACCCGCAAACCCGTAACGCAACGGCATTGCCGCTAGGGCCTGTCCGGACCCGGCTCCGGGCGGTTGTACGCCCGCATGCCGACGGGCCGCCTCCCCGGCACCGGCCGGTGAGGCGGCCCGCGGCGTCCGCCGTCAGAGCCGGGAGGGGCGCGAGCGGCGGCGCAGATACCAGACGGTGGCGGCGATTCCGGTGCTCACCAGTGCGCCGCCCGCCACCAGGGTGAGGGTGCCGTAGTCCGTGGTGCCGCCGCCCATGCCGCCCATGACGCCGCGGGACGGCGAGGCCGTGGCGGAGATCGTGGGCGTCGTGGCAGCCGAGACGATGACGGACTGGGTGCCCGCGGTGTTGTTGTTCGAGCACATGACGATGACGGTGTAGGTGCCGGGACTCACGCTGGACCAGGCGGTGCTCTGCTGGGTGTTCGTCCCGGACAGCGCCGCCTGCCGTCCCTGGGCGAAGTTCGCCTGGCTGCTGTTGAGGAGCGAGGCGGTGCCCCAGCTGCCGTTGATCTGGGTGCAGGCGCTGGTGGTGACGGAGACCGTGGAACCGCTGGTGCTCACGGAGATCCCGGAGACGGCGGCCGATCCCGCGGCCAGCGGAAGCGGAAGCGCGGTGGCGGCTGCCACGGTCAGGCCGGAGCGGAGGAGTAGCGATCTGTTGCGCATGTGGACTGCCCTCCGGCGGCACGGTTGGCGGTACATCCCTTGCGCCGCCGAGGTCGGGGAAACGCCCGTGCTGCCACAGGGACAGCCAACGTGTCCCTGGGGCGTCCCGCATCCGGACCGCGCCCGGTCAGGTGACGGGCGCTCCGCGGGTAGTGCCGCGATTGGTCGTCTCTTGTCTGCGGGTGCGTTGTGGCTGGTCGCGCAGTTCCCCGCGCCCCTTCGGGGCGCTGCTCAGCCGTCGGTTTTCACCGTGTGCTCCGGCGAGAAGCCTCCCCACGTGCCGTCCGGGAGCTTTGCCCGGATTCGGACGCGGTGGGTTACTCCGGCCTCGCGTCCCGCGTAGAAGCTGTACGTCGCCTTTTCCCGTGGTGGGGTTCCGCCCCATACGAGGGAGGTGGCCGGTTGTCCGTCGAGTTGGATCTGGTACTCCGTGACCAGGCCGTCTGTGAGGGGTGGGGTCCAGGAGAGGTCGATGTAGTACGCCCCGTCGGTGCGGTGGGTTGTCGCGTGGAAGTCGGTGGGGGCCGTGCCGCGGCCGTTGTCGGTGCCGGGTGTTGTCGTGAGGCGGATGGTGGCGGTGGCCGGTGAGAGGTTGTCGGCCGCGTCGCGGGCGCGGACCGTGAACACGTAGGGCGTGTCCGGCCGCAGGCCCGTCACCACGGTCGCCGTCTGGTTCCCGCCCACACTGTGGATCTTCGTGGTGCCCTGGTAGATGTCGTACGACACCACGTCCCGGTCGTCCGTCGACGCGGACCAGGACAACTGGACGGCCCGGCTGCCGACGACCCGGCCGCTCGGACTCCCGGGGCCGGTCGGGGCCATCCGGTCCGCCGCCACCGCCCGCGGTGTCGTTGCCCGGACCTCGCGGCTCCCCGGCCCGAGGCGCCCCTCGGTGTCCCGGGCCCGCACGGTGAAGACGTACACGGTGGACGGCCGGAGCCTGGTGACATCCACCATGTGCTCCGAACCAGGCACTTCCTTGACCTTCGTGGTGCCGCGATACACCTCGTACCGGCTGATGCCCTGGTCCGACGGCACCGCGTTCCACATGACGTGCACACTGGTGGCGCTCCCCGCCTCGGCGGTGACGCCCACCGGAGCCCCCGGCGGCCGTTCCCCTTCACCGTCACCCGTCCCGCCCCATCCGCAGGACGTGACCAGCGGCAGCGCGCAGAGCGCCAGGATCGCGAGCCGGAGGAGGGGAGTGGGAACGTGTCGCACGGCTCTGCCTCCAAGGGGCGGCATGACGCAATGGTCCGGACCAATATGACGCCAATGACGCGATCACATCAAGAGGTCGGTCGTTGGTGGCCGCCCGGCGGGGTTACGTATGCTGATGCTCCTCACGGCTGAACTTCCCGTCCGGCGTCGGGAGTTCATGCCGGTGGCGCGGAACGCTGTCGTCGCTGATCCCGCGCCGGCGCGGGCGGCCGGGTGGCCGGAGCCGATACGGGCCCGGCCGCCCGGCCCCGGTCGGATCCGCGGAGACATGCGCCGTCCGGCCCTTCAATGCTGGACGCAAGATCGAAACGGCACCAGATTGGGCCGGGCGACGGTCAGTGTCCCCGAGGAGAGGCCCTCTCATCGTGCGTGTCTCGTCCCTAGCCCTGGTCGCGGCCAGTTGTGCCGTGCTCGCTCCGACTGCGTACTCCGCTCCCCGCGCCGAACCCGCCGTCACGGAACGACTGCCGGAGGTGAGGCGTGAGGGTGACGTCGGCGCCGCCGAGCTGCTGGCCAGGGTGCGGGACTGCGTCCCCGTGTCCGAGGGTCGCTATCGCCGCGATGCCGGCGCACCCGCGACCATTCCGGTGTGCGGCACCGAAGAAGCCGTCTTCTGGAAGGCCGACCTCGACATCGACTGCGACGGCCGGCCCGGCCCGCACTGCAACGCCCGGACCGACCCGCACTTCTCCGACGCCACCGCCTACCCGCAGTCCGACGGCGGCCCATTGGACGCCGAGAGCCTCCCGTACATCGTCGTGCCCGTGCCCAGTTCCCTCTGGGACCACAGTGCCCACGGTGTCGACGGCGGCGCGGTGGCCGCCGTGATCCACGGGGACCGGGTCCAGTACGCCGTCGTCGGCGACACCGGCCCGCGCGACCTCATCGGCGAGGCGTCCTACGCCGCCGCCCGCGGTCTGGGCATCGACCCCGACCCGCACGGGGGTGGCACGGACTCCGATGTCACCTACATCGTCTTCAAGGGCAGCCGGGTGAAGCCCATCGAGGACCATGCCGGAGCCGTGCTCATCGGGGAGCGACTGGCGCGGCAGTTCGTGCGGGGGCGGTGAGGTGTAAGACCCGTTTCCTTCGGGCCCGTTGCCCTCAGGCCCGTTTCATGCGGGGCAGTGAGCCGGAAGCCGCGGCTCGTGTCCGGACGGCGAGCGCAGGGTCAGACCGCCGCCCATCCGTCGTCGACCGGGAGGATCACGCCGTTGATGTTGCTCGCCGCGTCCGAGGCGAGGAAGACGATGGCGGCGGCCTGCTCCTCCGGCTGGGCCAGCCTGCCGAGGTTGACGAAGTGCGGGCCGAGCGTGGCGGGGCCGTGGGCGCTCTGATCGGCGTCCACCACGATGGCGGTCCGGGTGCCGCCCGGGGCGATGGCGTTCGCGCGGATGCCCTGCTTGCGGTACATCACGGCGAGGGACTTCGTCAGCCCCACGATGCCGTGCTTCGACGCGGTGTACGCGGCGCCCGCCGCGCTGCCCCGCAGTCCGGCCTCCGAGGCCGTGTTCACGATGGCGCCCCTGCCCGCCGCCAGCATGTGCGGCAGCACCGCCCGCGTCAGCAGGAACGGAGCGGTCAGGTTGACCCGTATGACCCGCTCCCACTCCGCGTCGCTCACCTCGCCGAGCGCCGACATCCGGTCCATGATCCCGGCGTTGTTCACCAGGACGTCCACCCCGCCGAAGCGCTCCACGGCGGTCTCGGCCACCCGGTCGACGACGGCCTGCTCGCTCAGGTCGCCCACCACGGCGACCGCTGCGCCGCCCGCCTCCTCGATCTCCTTGACGACGGCTTCGGCGCCCTCGGCGTTGAGGTCCGCCACCACCACTCGCGCACCCTCGGCGGCGAAGGCCAGAGCGGTCGCGCGCCCGATGCCCGAGCCCGCTCCGGTGACGATGACGCTGCGCCCGTCCAGTCCGCCGGCCATGAGGTGCTCCTGTCTGTGCGTAAGAAGGCTGCCGCCCCTTGCGCGGGGGCGCTGTGTGCCGGGGCGTCGCGCCCGAGCGGCCTCACTCTACGACTTAATGTCTTCGAGTGACATAAAGTGGTGAGGGAGAATTCGGCGCAGCAGCAACCGGAGCCGGAGGACCACATGACCGCCCCCAGCGCACGCACGGGACGCCCACCTCTCACCGAGGAGCGCAAGGCCGAGATCCGGCTGGAGATCGCCCGGGCGGCGGTGGACCTGTTCGTGGAGCAGGGGGTGGCCGCGACCACCGGCGAGCAGATCGGTCAGGCGGTCGGCGTGTCGGCGCGCACGGTGTGGCGCTACTTCCCGAGCAAGGAGAGCTGTGTGTCGCCGCTGTTCTCGGCGGGCATCGACATGATCGCCGACCGGCTGCGGGAGTGGCGGCCCGGGCGCTCTCTCGCCCAGGTCTTCTCACCGGAACTGGCGACCGACCACCGCCTCGTCGCCGGGCCTGACCGGGCCACTCTCGGCGCGCTCGTCCGGCTGACCCGCACCGAACCGGGACTGCGCGCGGTCTGGCTCCAGACCTACGACGAGGCCGAGCCGGTGTTCGCCCGTGCCCTCGCCGAGCGGGCCGGGCTGGCCGTCGACGAGCTGCGGCCGACGATCCAGGCGGCGATGTTCAACGCGGCCCTGCGCGCGGCCGTCGAGCGCTACGCCTGGCGCAGCGCCGAAGTGCGGATCGACCCGGAGACGGCGGAGGCCGAGCTGCTGGAGATCGTGCGCTCGGCGCTCGCCGTCGTCGAAGAGGGGCTCACGTAGGCCCAGTCAGGCCCAGTCAGGACCCCGGGGTCCTCACACCTTCCGATACGTGTACGCCTCCCCGGCCGCCGCCTCCACCGCCGCGAGGTCGGCCCCCGTCGACGCCGTCACGACCGCGGCGACCGCGCCCTCGACGAAGGGAGCGTCCACGAGCCGTGTGCCGTCGGGGAGTTCGTCGCCCTCCGCCAGCAGGGCCTTCACCGTCAGCACCGCGCTGCCGAGGTCGGTGAGGACGGCCACCCCGGCGCCCCGGTCCACGGACGCGGCAGCGGCGGCGATCAGTTCGGCGCTGGTGCCGAGTTCGCCACTCTCGGTGCCGCCCGCGGGAGCGACGGGCACCGCCGTGCCGCCGCCCGCGAGCGCCTGCGCCAGCTCGGCCACCGACGCGGCGACCTGCGCGCTGTGCGACACCAGCACGATCCCGACGAGCTTGCCGTCACTCACCGTTCGCCTCCGCAAGGGCCGCGATCAGCAGCGCCGACGAGGTGGCGCCGGGATCCTGGTGCCCGATGCTGCGCTCACCGAGATAGCTCGCCCTGCCCTTGCGGGCCTGCAACGGCGTGGTCGCGAGCGCCCCTTGCTCGGCGGCGGCCCGTGCCGCGGCGAAGGAGTCGTCGAGGGCGTCCACGGCCGGCACCAGCGCGTCGATCATGGTCTTGTCGCCGGGCGCGGCTCCGCCCAGCGTCATCACCGCGTCCACGCCGGTGCGCAGCGCGGCCGCGAACTCCTCCTCGCTCACCTCGGCCGCGTCCCCGAGCGCCTTGCCGGTGCGGCGCAGCAGCGTCCCGTACAGCGGCCCCGAAGCGCCGCCCACCGTCGAGATCAACTGCCGTCCGGCCAGGGTGAGGACGCCGCCGGGCGTGTCCGGGGCCTCCTTCTCCAGCGTGACGGTCACCGCGGTGAACCCGCGCTGCAGATTGCTGCCGTGGTCGGCGTCCCCGATGGGCGAGTCGAGAGCGGTGAGCCGTTCCGCCTCGCGGTCGACGGACGCGGCCGTCGCCGTCATCCAGCGGCGGAAGAAGTCGGCGTCGAGCACTGGATCTCCTTGCGTGGTAGGTGCGTTGGCTGTGTCCCCCGCCGGACTCACATGCCCCAGCGCAGACCCGGAGTCTTCACCGGCGCGTCCCACAGCGCGAGCGTTTCCTCGTCGATCTGGCACAGGGTGACCGAGGCGCCGGCCATGTCGAGCGAGGTGACGTAGTTGCCGACGAGCGTGCGGGCGACGGCCACACCCCGCGCGGTGAGCACCCGCTGCACCTCAGCGTTGAAGCCGTAGAGCTCGAGCAGTGGCGTCGCGCCCATGCCGTTGACCAGGACCAGCACGGGGTCACGGGGGTTGAGGTCCTCGAGGATCGCGTTCACGGCGAAGTCCGCGATCTCACCGGACGTCATCATCGCCCGCCGCTCCCGGCCGGGCTCGCCGTGGATGCCGATGCCCAACTCCAGCTCGCCGGGCGGCAGATCGAAGGTGGGGCTGCCCTTGGCCGGGGTGGTGCAGGCGCTCAGCGCCACACCGAAGCTGCGGGAGTTCTCATTGACCTGCCGGGCGAGTGCCTCGACGCGCTCCAGCGGCATCCCCGCCTCGGCCGCCGCCCCCGCGATCTTCTCCACGAACAGCGTGGCACCGGTGCCACGTCGCCCGGCCGTGTAGAGGCTGTCGGTGACCGCCACGTCGTCGTTGACGAGCACCTTCGCGACCTGGATGCCCTCGTCCTCGGCGAGTTCGGCCGCCATGTCGAAGTTGAGCACGTCACCCGTGTAGTTCTTCACGATGAACAGCACGCCCGCCCCGCTGTCCACGGCCGCCGCCGCGCGCACCATCTGGTCCGGCACGGGCGATGTGAACACCTCGCCCGGACAGGCCGCCGAGAGCATCCCCGGGCCCACGAATCCGCCGTGCAGCGGCTCGTGCCCCGAGCCGCCGCCGGAGATCAGGGCGACCTTCCCGGCGACGGGCGCGTCCCGCCGTACGATCACCCGGTTCTCCACGTCGACGGTCAGTTCGGGATGGGCCGCTGCCATTCCCCGCAGGGCGTCCGTGACCACGGTCTCCGGGACGTTGATCAACATCTTCATGGGTACCTCCTGGGGAGATTAGCAGATGAGTCTCTGGCCTGTGTCTTTGCAGGTCAGAGTGGGTTAAGTCAGTTGTCGATCTTGGCGGTCCATGGCGGTCGGAAGCGGGCTCTGGCGGGGCTGATGCTGACTCAATGCTGACTTTGATGACGGGGTGTCAGATGCTGTTGACGTACGGGTTGACGGTTCCAGACGCCTGCTCTCGGAAGTATCGACGCTGACCGGGCGCGGGGTCACGTGTGCGGACGCCAACGGGCGCGTGCGGGTCACACCGCTGGGCCATGCGGTGATTCATCGAAGCGATCAGGTTGTCCCCGCAGGCCGGCTGCCGCAGGTTTCCATCGCGCCATCCGAGCCGAGTTGGACGTCGGTCCGGAGGGTCGCGCCGACACGGCTGCCACCATCTGGGGCCTCAATGACCTCACCGGCGAGGCCCACCCCATCTTCCTGCAGCTGGCTCACGAATGACGACATCCCCAACACGGTCCTGCACGTGAGTTTCAAAGCGCAGCCCATAGATCCGTTGCGGCACGGCAAGGGGCGCCGTGCTGGACGGCGCGAGCGAGTTCCGGTCGGCGCAGTGACCGGTAGGGTCGCAGTCCTCTACGGGTATGTCTGCCGTGCTGACCTGTCGCCAGGTTCGGCCTGTACTGGATAGGCGGTCTGATCGAACCCGGCCGTGCTCAGACGGTGACCTCTGCCGGGAAGGGGCACGTCGCGTGGCAAGCGGTGCAGTCACAGTGCTGTGACGTCGCTGCGGCGGTAATCCGGCTTGAAGGGGCGGTGCGGAAACCGTTGCCCTGATTGAGCGCTGAGCGGTTCCCGATCTGCCCCAGAACACGCCCCCCTCGGTCCCGGGGCTGTGGCTGAGGAACGCTGCGATCGCGCAGAGGAGGGATGGTCTGCACAGGTGTCTGCACGTGAATTGGAAGGGGCCCGGGGCCGATTCCGAGAGCGTGATGGTCTCACGCAGGACGCTCGTCGCGGGATAGCGGGGCTCATAACCCGGCGTACAGCCCGACTCGTCTGCCATTAGGGCTCTGACCTGGACTTATGGTCTGGGCGGGGCCCTTTCCCGTGTCTGGGCACATCCCGCCTCTACCTGCGAGTTCCCGGGAGTTCCCGCGCAAGTGTGCACGCTTTGTGCACTGGGGCGCGTGCATTGGCGCAGAAGAGATAGGCGATCGGCACCTGGGCGACGGCTTCCACGAAGGCCATGCCGGGCATGGAGTACAGGTTCCACGGGACCCAGCCGAAGCTCTCGCGCACCACCGTGGTCATGAACCCGGCCGGTCCGTAGATCACGATCCAGCCGAAGCCGAGCACGAGCGGCGAGATGTAGATGGGCCAGCGCAGGACCTGTCCGATGACTCGGGCGGCCGGGAACCGGGTGCGCTCCAGGAGGATCGCCATGGGGACGGCGATGGCGAGCGCGAACACGGTGGTCAGGGCGGCGAAGTAGAGGGTGTTGAGGATGATCGTGCCGAACTCGGCCTCGGTGAAGAGGTTGCTGTAGTTCGACAGGGTGAAGGCGCCGCCCGCCGCGTACAGCGGCTGGTTGCGGAGCGACTGGAAGAGGATCGGGATGACCGGCGCGAGAACGAGCGCGGCGGTCAGCAGGAAGGTCAGCCAGTGGATGGAGACCTCGCGTCCGGCGCCGAACAGGCGACGGTACTGGGGTGCTCCCAGCTCGCCGGCGCGCGGGGTGCGCGGGGGGCCTCCCCGGCTCGAAGAGCTTGGGGAAGGGTCGGCCGGGATCTCAGCTTGGCTCTGGGCGGCCATGGCGGCTCCGTAAGTGCGGGGTGCGGGAGGGAGGCGGGTGACGCGGGCGGTGGACGGCGGAGAGGGGGCGGGTGCGGTCAGCCCGCTGCCTTGTCCCATCGCTCGACGTACTTCTCCTGCGTCTGCTCCGTCACCTCGGTGTACCGATAGACGTGGACGCGGTCGGCGCCGAGCTTGCGCTGCATGTCCTGGAGGCTGTCGTGGTCGTTCTGCTTCACGCCCTCCCGGTACGGCGACATTCCGCCCTTGGCCACGGCGGCCTGGCCTTCGGCTGAGAGGAGGAAGTCGACGAAGAGGCGCGCGGCGTTGGGGTGCGGGGCGGTCTTCAGGATGGAGGCGGAGCGGGGCATGACCAGGGTGCCCTCCGCGTAGTACGACCAGCCGAGCAGGCCGCTGCTGCCCTCGGCGGCCGGGATGGCGACGCCGCCGCTCATGTTGAAGGAGGCGTCGTACTCGCCGGAGACGACCTTCTCCACCAGGGTGCCGGTGGAGTGGTCGGCCTTGGCGAAGGGCAGCAGCCGGCCGAAGGTGTCCCAGCCGGTCTCGACGGCGCTGGTGTAGCCCTCGTTGGCGGAGTAGCCGAAGGCGTTGGTCGCGTCGTACACACCGATCTTCCCGCGGAACCGGGACGGCTTGGCCTCGACGACCTCGGCCAGGCCGGCGAGCCCGTCGGGGTACTGGGACTCCTTCAGGGTCTTGCGGTTGTACAGGATGACGGAGGCGTCGGTGGTGAACACCCAGACGCCGGGCAGGATCTCGGCCCAGTCGGGCAGGTGGTCCTTTCCGGCGAGCGGTATGCGGCGGCGAGGTCGCGGGTGGCGTAATCCGCCCACAGCGGGCCGCCGTTGGAGACCAGCAGGTCCGCGGGGGAGCCGCCGGTGGCCTTCTCGCTGTAGTAGCGCTCGTAGACCGCGGAGCTGCCGAGATTGGTGGCGCGGATGTCGGCGAGCCACGGGTAGTGGGCGGTGAAGGCGTCGAAGACCGGCTGCCAGTTGGTCTGCGAGGTCTGCGAGTAGATCAGGAGCTTCCGCTCGCTGCGCGAACCGTTGATGATCTTGTCGTAGTCGGCCGGGTAGTAGTCGGGGACCGGTTTCGCGTCCGCGTCGGCGTCCGCGTCGCTGCACGCCGTGAGCGTGCTGCCGGCGGCAGCGAGTGCCCCGAGGGCGGCGGCGCCGCGCAGCACAGTGCGGCGGGCCGGCCGGGATGCGGGGTCGGGTGGGGAGGCGGTCCCGGGTCGGGTGGGAGGCATAGGGGCTCTTCTCGGATGGGGCGCGACGGCGCTGTCAGCTGATGCGAGAGACCGGCGGGGGCAAGAGGACGTGCGGACGCCGGGGGGCGTGGGGGTGAGGGTGGTGCGTGCGTGTGCGCGTGGGGTGGGGTGGGGCTCGGGGGATCAGGGCCGCGGAGGCGCCCGGCCCTCCGGGGCCGGCATCAGGACGCCGCGACCGCATGGCGCACCACATACGGCAGGAGCCCGCCGTGGCGGAGATAGGCGAGTTCCTGACGGGAGTTGAGACGCAGGCGCAGGGCGGCCCGAGTGTGGGAGCCGTCGGGACGGGTCAGGTGCAGCCCGACCTTGTTGTCGCCGACGTGCAGGTCGTGCAGGCCGCTGAAGGTCAGCTCCTCCTCTCCGGTGAAGCCGTACGCCGACGCGTCGGCGCCCTCGGTGAACTCCAGCGGCAGCACGCCCATTCCGATCAGATTGCTGCGGTGGATGCGCTCGTACGACTCGGCGACGACCGCCCGGACACCGAGCAGCGCCTGCGCCTTGGCGGCCCAGTCGCGGCTGGAGCCCGCCCCGTAGTTGCGGCCCGCGACGACCACCAGGTCGTAACCCGCCGCGCGATAGGTGGGCGCGGCCTCGTGCACGGGAAGGACGGCGGTGCGGTCGGCGGTATGGGCATGGCCGCCCCGGAGTTCGCCGTGGGACCCGCCCGGCAGACGGTTCGTGACGGCGGCGTTGGTGAAGGCGCCGCGCAGCATGACCTCGTGGTTGCTGCGGCGCGTGGAGTATTGGTTGAGATCGCGCCGGGCGACGCCGCGCTCGGTGAGCCAGCGCCCGGCGGCGCTGTGGAGCGGGATCGCACCGGCCGGGGAGATGTGGTCGGTGGTGACATCGTCACCGAGCAGCAGGAGCACCTTGGCGCGCTCGATGTGCAGCCGCTCCGGGGCGAGCGGGGGCAGATCCGTGAGGTGCGGGGGGCGGCGGATGTACGTCGAGTCCGGGTCCCATGGGAAGCGGACGCCGCCGGGGGCCTCGATGTCACGCCACGCCGGGGTGCCCTCGCGCAGGCGGGCGGCGTTCTCACGGAACATCTCGGGACGTACGGACGCGGCGACGCGCGCGGCGACCTCTTCGTCGGTGGGCCACAGGTCCTTGAGGAAGACGGGGGCGCCGTCGGCATCGGTGCCGAGTGGGTCACGTTCGAAGTCGTGCAGGATCGACCCGGCCAGGGCGTAGGCGACGACCCAGGGCGGGGACGCGAGGTAGGACTGGCTGATCCGCGGGTTGACGCGCCCGGCGAAGTTGCGGTTGCCGGAAAGGACGGCCACCGGGTCGATGCCGCCGTCCTGCGCGATGCGCTCCAACTCCTCCTGCAGTGGGCCGGAGTTGCCGATGCAGGTCATGCAGCCGAAGCCGACGATGTGGAATCCGGTCAGCTCCAGGGCGGTCAGCAGCCCACCCTCGCGCAGGTAGTCCTCGACTACCCGAGACCCGGGGGACAGGGAGGTTTTCACCCACGGCTTCGTGTTCAGCCCGGCCGCCAGGGCCCGCTCGGCGAGCAGTGCGGCCTGCACGATCAGCGCCGGGTTGGCGGTGTTGGTGCAACTGGTGATGGCGGCGATGGCCACCGGCCCCTCGGGCAGGGGTTCGCCGAATGCGGCTGCTGGTTGGGATGTTGATTTTGCCGTGGGGCGGAAGGATGCCGGAACACGGGACAGCGGAAGGCGCTGGTGCGGCAGGTCGGGGCCGGCGAGGCTGGGCTCCACCGTGGCCAGGTCGAGATCGATGACGTCGTCGTAGCGTGGCTCGGGGCTGTCGTCGGTGCGCTTGAGCCCCTGCGCGGTGAGATACGCCTCGACGAGCCGCACGTGCTCCTCGTCCCGCCCGGTCAGCCGCAGATAGGCGGCGGTCTCGTCGTCGTACGGGAAATAGACGCAGGTGGCGCCGTACTCGGGCGCCATGTTGGAGACCGCCGCCCGCTCCGCCCAGCCGAGCGCATCGAGGCCGGGACCGCAGAACTCCACGAACCGGTCCACCACGCCTTTGGCACGCAGCAGCTCGGTCAGCGTCAGGGCGAGGTCGGTGGCGCCGACGCCGGGACGGAGCCGCCCGGTCAGGCGCACGCCCATGACCCGCGGGTACGGGATGGTGACCGGCTCGCCCAGCATCGCGGCCTGCCCCTCCAGACCCCCCACACCCCAGCCGACGACGCCGAGGGCGTTGATCATCGGGGTGTGGCTGTCAGTGGCGACGAGCAGGTCCGGGTGCAGCCACGGCAAGCCGCCGTCTCGCGGGTCGTCCTGCCAGACGACGCGGGCGAGGGTCTCCATGTTGATCTGATGGATGATCCCGGTGCCGGGCGGCACGACACGAAAGTTCCGCAGGCTGCGCTCAGCCCACTTCACGAACGCGTAACGCTCGCTGTTGCGGCGGAAGTCGATCAGCAGGTTGCGCTCGACCGCGCCTGGGCGGCCGTACTCCTCGACGATCACCGAGTGGTCGACGGTCAGGTCCACCGGGACGGCAGGCTGCAGCCGCTCAGGGCCCCCGCCCAGCTCGGCGACGCTGTCGCGCAGTGCGGCGAAGTCGGCGAGCGCCGGCAGGCACGTGGTGTCGTGCAGCATGATCCGGTTCGGGTGCACCGGCACCTCGCAGTCCCCGCTCCCGCTCAGGGCGCGGGCGAGGACGTCGTCGAGCGCGGCGGGAGAGCGACGGGCGACGTTCTCCAGGAGGACCCGTACCGCGTACGGCAGTTCGTCGAGCCGCGCCCCCGGCAGGAGGCGGGCCAGGGGCCGGTAGCGGTACGAGTGGCCGTCGACGGTGAGGACGGCGGTGCGGTCTGTGCTCATGATCCCTGCTGTCGTTCCGGGCGGGGCGGAGCCCGCGGCGGGGTGACCCGGACGGGGTCTGTGGTCGCCGGGCGCCAATATTGTCTCAAGCCGCGTATTGATACAACCGTCGGAGCGCGGGAATTTTCGAGCGGGGGATCGGGATGCGAACGAGGCCAGGCCCGGGGCGTCGGACACAGCGTCCGACGCCCCGGGCCTGGCCTCGTGGGAGTCTCTTTCGCCCTCGCCGGTGAACGGTCTTCAGGGGAGGGCGTGTTGATGGCCGAGCCGTCAGTGGAGTCCGGTCTTGATCTCCCTGACCTTGTCCAGGTGGCGGCGCAGGAATGCCGCCGCCTCCTCGCGCCGGCCGCTCTCGATCATGTCCAGCATCTGCAGATGCTCCCGCGCCTGGCCGGCCAGACGGGAGCGGTCGACCTGGTGCCGGTACTCGATGAGGCGGCGCAGTCGGTGCTGGCGGCGCGCGGCGTCGAGGAGGAACTGGTTGCCCGAGAAGCTCACGAGCATCTCGTGGAACGAGGCGTTGACGTGGAACAACTCGGCGCGCGGAAGCAGCAGAATGTCGCCGTGCAGGAGTGCCTCCTGCTGTTTGCGGTGTTGGGCCGCCACTTCGGGATCGATGGTGAAACCGGGTTCCAGCAGGGCGTTCGGCTCGATGATCATGCGGAAGCGGTAGCTCTGGTCGTGCGCCTCCACGGTCGAGAGCACCTGCTGGAACTCCCAGCCGCGCCCGCCGGGCCGGCGCCGCACCAGGTCCTCGGACTCCATGCGGGACAGCACTCGGTCGGCCTGCCGGGGGGCCAGTCCGTAGGTGCGGCTGACGTCCGCCGTGGTGAACGGGCCCGTGAAGCGGCCGCCGATGTAGTCGTCGGCGATGCGGAAATACGAATCCTCCTCGATGTCCGCCCCTTCGCCAAGGTCGGTGCGCGTCAGCGTGGCCGCACCGCGGGCGAGGAAGAAGCCCCGGTTGGGCTCGCGCCGGAGGATGCCGACCTCGACGAGGAAGAGCATGGCTTTGCGGGCCGGAGTGCGGGAGACGTCCAGTTCGTCAGCTGCCCACTGCTCGGTGACGTGCGCCCCCTCTGCGAGGCCGCTGTGGCGCAGCAGGTCTACGAGTCGGGTGGCGATGGAGGTGGTCAGATTGGGCCGCGACATCAACCTGCGCTCTTCGGGCGGGAGTGGGGGACGCCTCATCCTATGAGGCGGTGGCGGGCCTGACTGGGCCTGCGATGGACCGCCGACCGGGATTGTATCCCGTTGCGATCTAATACAGACTCTCGCGATGTCCGCCCGACCCAGTCCGGTGCGGGTCGGTCCGGCCCGCCCTGGAGTGACGCATTGCCAGTGAGAGGTACTGATGTATACGACGCCTGTCCCCACCGCCGATCTCGCCGACCGGTACGGCGACCGACTCCGCGTGTGCGACGTGCAGTTCACCTCGTACGGAGCCGTACGCTCCTTCGCGGGTGCCGTACTGACCGTGTCCTGTCGCGACGACAACGCCCTGCTGCACCAACTGCTGCGCACCCCCGGTGAGGGCTGCGTGGTGGTCGTCGACGGCGGGGCCTCGCTGCACACCACCCTGTTCGGTGACCTCATGGCCATCCGCGCTCTGGACAACGGCTGGGCGGGTGCTGTGGTGTACGGGGCTGTCCGTGACACGGCCGCCCTGGCCGGGATGGAACTCGGGATTCAGGCGCTCGGCACCAATCCGCGCAAGAGCGCGAAGGCGGGTGAGGGGACCGTGGATGTACCCGTGTCGTTCGGCGGCGTGACCTTCTCCCCCGGTGACATCCTGCACGCCGACGGTGACGGGGTGGTTCTGCTGCCGGCTGACTGAGCTGCCGTGACGTTCGTCATGGATCAGGTCCCGTGCTGGACCGCGTGTCGCTTTCTCGGCAGGTCGTGGATCACTTGGTGTGGCCGAGGGCTGGAAAAGGGTGCGAGTGACCTCGGGGTCTGGTGCGAAGAAGACGCCGTCCGGTCGCCGAGCTGCTCGCCGGCCTCGATTCGACCTCGCGCTTCCAGAGCGGACTACGGGCGGGGGAACCAGGGCTGACCGTTCACCCCGAGCGCGTCCTGCCCACGTACAGTCACCTGCCCGAGAGAACCTTTCACCCCGACGCCAAGCTGGTCGGCGGGAACCTGCTGAGGCTGGAGCGGAGCATGTTCTCCGAGCGCCTGTCGAGGGCGTTCGAGTACGCCCGGCTCAACCAGCTCGACCGTTTCGTCCCCCGCTCGTCCGGGGACCGTATCGGCATCGTGGCCGTCGGCAAGACGTACCTCGACCTCCGTGGCTCACCAGGTCGTGGCGGCTGAGCGGACCACGGACCACGTGTCGTTTTCGTGGGCGTAGTCCATGGTCATGTGCAGCCGCCAGTTCGCGCGGGTGCCGTATACCGTTGCATCGGTGACGAAGCGGCCGGAGACGCGGGCTGTTGTGCCCTCGACCTCGACAGTCACGCTCTTCTCCTCGATCCGGTGGTAGAGGAACTGGCCGGCACGCATCTGCGACAGCCATTCGTCCTTGGGCTGCACGTAGCCGGTGATGTGGGTGAGGGTGCAGCCCTCGGCGAGCAGACGGTCCAGGGCGTCGGTGTCGCCGTCGAGCATTGCTTGCAGGTAGGCGCGGAAGGCCGTGGTGACTTCGTCGTGGGCGCTCTGGGCGGGGGACGGTTGCACTGTGACTCCTGTTGTACGGCTGGTCGGTCGGGATCCACGGCACGTCGGCCGGATCTTGTTGCTTCGTGTCTCCCCTTGTCAGGAGGCCGACTCGGTGGGTAGGGCCGACAGACCCGTCAGTAGCCACAAGGCTTTCCGGGACATCGAGCCGGGTTCGGCGTGATAGACGACGAGGGTCTGATCTGCCTCGCCGTGCAACCCCATGGCTTCGAAGGCGAGGGTGAGTTCACCTACCACCGGGTGCCGTAGCCGCTGGACGCCGTGGCCCCGGCGACGCACGTCGTGCCGGGCCCACAGTCGTCGGAAGTCGTGGCTCTTCTCCGTCAACTCGCCGATCAGAGCGGCGAGTTCCGTGTCCTCCGGGTGTGTGCCCGCGTCCACGCGCAGGATGCTGACGATGTCCAGCATCTTGGCTTCCAGGTCGGCGAAACGGTCGCGTGCTGCAGGGGAGAGGAAGACCAGCCGGGCCAGGTTGCGGTCCCGGGGCGGGAGCCGGGACCAGTCACCGAACACGGTGGCGGCGAGCCTGTTCCAGCCCAGGACGTCCAGGCGCCGACCGCAGACGTACGCGGGGGCCCCGTCGAACGCGTCCAGCAGTAGCTGGATGCCTGGCCGCAGCCTCTGCCTCTGGGGCATGGTGTGGTGATTCCCATGAAGTTCCGGCCGGGCAAGGCGGAACAGATGGGCGTGCTCGTCTCCACTCAGGCGCAGGGCGCGAGCGACGGCGTCCAGGACCTCGGCTGACATGGTGGCCCCGTGGCCCTGTTCCAGGCGGGTGTAGTACGCGAAGGACACCCCTGCCAGCTGCGCGAGCTCCTCGCGGCGCAGGCCCGGCACCCGGCGTCGCCCGGATGACGGCAACCCCACGTCCTCGGGTCTGAGCCGGGCTCGCCGGGATCGGAGGAATTCCCGCAGTTCGGCGCGCCGGTCCAGTCCGGGCTCCGAACTGCTGCCTACCGGTGGACGCGACGGCGGTTGCGTGCTTCTGGGCGTGACGTGAGAAGGCATGAGGGTCCGTGTGGGGGCCGGGTTCCGGGCTGTCAGAAGTTCGTGGGCATGCGCGTGACGTACGGCTTTTCCAGGGAGCCGATCGCGTCATCGATGAGGACGATGTCGACGGCTGTGGCAGCGTCGACGACGGCTTCGTCGCTGTCGGAGAACAGCGGCCGGCCCCAGGGGTGCATGTGGGCGGCTCCCTCCGTCACGCGTTCTCGATGGTTTGGCTGTCCGGCGAGAGTCTCGGGGCGTGCTCGGACTCGGTGGCGGCCAGGTCGAGCAGGGTCAGCGCGTCGTGTTCGGGTGTGCCGGCCTCGGCGTAGTACACGACCATGCACTGGTCCGGAGTGCCCTGCAGTTGCATGGTTTGGTAGCCCAGGGTCAGGTCGCCGACCTCGGGATGGTGGAAGGTCTTGCGCCCGTAGGTGTGGCCCTTGACGTCGTAGCGCTCCCACATGCGGGCGAACTCGGGACTCTTGAGCAGGAGTTCGCCGACCAATTGCGTGAGGTCGGGTGCGTCCGGCTCCATGCCGGCCAGGGCGCGCAGTCCGTTGACGCAGGTGCGGACCTGGTTGTGCCAGTCGTCGAACAGGCCTCGGGCGTCGGGGTGCAGGAAGACGTAGCGGGCGATGTTGCGCTGCTTGGCCGGCCAGTCGTCCATGCCGGGGAGCAACCGCAGCCCGCCCGGGTTGTACGCCAGTACGTCGCCGGTGCGGCTGAACACGTGCGCGGGGTAGGGGCGCAGGCTCTCCAGCAGAAGCTTGACGCCGGGCCGCACGGTGCGGTTGGGCGCCGATGGCGGCTCGGGTGCCGACCGGGCGGCGAGGGCCGCGAGAGCGCGCAGGTGATCGCGTTCGCCCTCTTCCAGCTTGAGCGCGCGTGCGAGGGAGTCGATCACGGACGGGCTGGGCCGGGTCTCGGTCCCGCGCTCAAGGCGTGCGTAGTAGTCGATGCTGATGCCGGCGAGCGTGGCCAGCTCCTCCCGGCGCAGTCCGGGAGTACGGCGACGCCCGCCGCCGGCCGGCAGGCCGACCTCTTCGGGCGTCAGCCGGGCACGGCAGGCACGCAGGAAGCGCCCCAGCTCCGTACCTCGGGTGTCGCCGCTGTGCTGCTCACGATCCATGTGTTCAAAGTGTGGGGATACCACGACCTGGGCGGAAGGCGCGTGGGGTGCCCTGCCACAGCACCGAACGCGGCTCCAGGGCACGGCCCGCCCTGCCACATCTCGCCGCCGGCCCGCACGCTGGACGCGTGTGGAAGTGGGCCTTGCCCCGCGCGGCCGACAGTGTGGTCCCCGCTCTGAGGTGTCCGGCGCTTCCCTTCGCTCCATCCGTCACAGAAACCGAGCCATTCATCATGCCTGCAAGTCACACTTCCGCCGGTGCGCCGGGCAGTCGCTCCCCGGCGCTGGAAGGCGCTGACGGTCATCGCGATCGCCCAGCTGATGGTCGTGCTGGACGCGACGGTCGTGAACATCGCGCTGCCGCACGCCCAGGCGGACCTGGACATCTCCGACGGCAACCGGCAGTGGGTGATCACCGCCTACAGCCTCGCCTTCGGCGGTCTGCTCCTGTTGGGCGGACGGATCGGCGACCTGTGGGGCCGCAAGCGCGCCTTCGTGGTGGGCCTGGTCGGCTTCGCCCTGGCCTCCGCTCTCGGCGGCGCCGCCGTCAACCTCGGCATGCTCCTCGCCTCCCGCGCCCTCCAGGGCGTCTTCGGTGCCCTGCTCGCCCCCGCCGCGCTGTCCCTGCTCACCGTGGCGTTCACCGAGGCCAAGGAGCGCGCCAAGGCGTTCGGCATCTTCGGCGCCATCGCCGCGGCAGGCGGTGCGGTCGGCCTGCTCCTGGGCGGTGTGCTCACCGAGTACATCAACTGGCGCTGGTGCATGTACGTCAACATCGTCTTCGCCGTCGTGGCCGCGGCCGGTGCCACCGTCTACATCAGCGATCGCGGGGACCAGCGCAACCGCGACCGGCTCGACGTCGTGGGCACACTGCTGGCCACAGTCGGACTCGTCGCCCTGGTCTACAGCTTCGCCCGGGCGGAGCAGGACGGTTGGGGCTCCGGCCTCACCATCGGCATGTTCGTCGCCGCGGTCGTGCTGCTCGCCGCGTTCGCCCTGGTCGAGACCCGGGTCAAGGCACCCCTCCTGCCGCTTCGCGTGATCACGGATCGCAACCGTGGCGGCGCCTACCT
The DNA here is from genome assembly GCF_036014015.1 of Streptomyces sp. NBC_00457. Taxonomy (NCBI): domain Bacteria; kingdom Bacillati; phylum Actinomycetota; class Actinomycetes; order Kitasatosporales; family Streptomycetaceae; genus Streptomyces; species Streptomyces sp. NBC_00457. The sequence continues at coordinate 9,668,618 of NZ_CP107905.1, forward strand.
CTCCATCGGTCTGGCCATGATCGGCATGTTCGGCCAGTTCCTGTTCCTGACCTACTTCCTGCAGCTGAACAAGGGCTACTCGCCGGTCCTGTGCGGGATCGCCTTCCTGCCGCTGGTCGTCTGCTTGGTCATCGGGTCCACCCAGATCGGCACCCGTCTGGTCAACCGTGTCCCGGCCCGCTTCCTGATGGGGCCCGGCTTCCTGCTGGCCGCCATCGGCATGGCGCTCCTGACACAGCTCGAGGTGGACAGCTCCTTCGCCACCCACGTCCTGCCCTCCGAGATCCTGCTCGGCCTGGGCATGGGTACGGCCTCGATGCCCGGCATGAGTCTGGCCACCTCCCGCGTCCGGCCGCAGGACGCGGGTGTCGCCTCCGCGATGGTCAACGTCTCGCAGCAGGTCGGCGGCTCCATCGGTACCGCGCTGCTGAACACGGTCGCCGCCAGCGCCACCAGCAGCTGGATCGCCGCACGCGCGTTTCCCGGTTCCGTCCCCGAGGCGGCCGCCCAGCAGGCCGCCGTCCACGGCTACGCCGTGGCCTTCGGCTGGGGCACCGCCATCATGGCGCTGGCCGCGCTGATCGCCTTCGTCCTCGTCAACGGCGGTGGCCGCAGCGGGGCCGGCTCCGCCAGCGAGTCCGCGCAGCAGGTCGCGATCCCGGTCGTCGCGCACTGACGGCCCGGGCGCGACGGGTCGTCCCGCCCCACCGGGACGGCCCCGTGCCCGGGGCCTGAACCAGCCCTCCAGTGAGTCACTTTCCTCTTTGCTCAATCGCACTCCGACCCCCAAGGGAGAACGCACGATGGAATACCGCCGACTCGGCAACACCGGCACGGTCGTGTCGAACCTTGCACTCGGCACGATGACCTTCGGCGACGAGACCTCGCAGGAGGAGGCGTTCGTCCAGATGGACGCCTTCCTGGAAGCGGGCGGAAACCTCATGGACACCGCCGACCTCTACAACCACGGCGTGACCGAGGAGATCATCGGCCGGTGGCTGGCGAGCCGTCCGAGCGACGTCACCGACCGGGTGGTGCTCGCCACCAAGGGCCGGTTCCCGTTCACCGACGACGTCAACGACATCGGCCTGTCCCGGCGCCATCTCTCCCGGGCGCTGGACGGTTCGCTTCGCCGACTGGGCGTGGACAGCGTCGACCTGTACCAGGTGCATGCCTGGGACCCGCTGACCCCGATCGAGGAAACTCTGGCGTTCTTCGACTCCGCCGTCCGGGCAGGCAAGATCCGCTACGCGGGCCTGTCGAACTTCACCGGCTGGCAGCTCCAGCTCGCGGTCTCCACCGCCCGCGCGGGCGGCTGGCCGGTCCCGGTGACCTTGCAGGAGCAGTACAACCTCGCCGTCCGCGAGGTGGAGTGGGAAGTGTTGCCGGCGGCGGTGCACAACGGACTCGGCGTACTGCCCTGGTCACCTCTGGCGAGCGGCTTCCTGACAGGGAAGTACACGCGCGGGGTCCAGCCCGGGCCCGACACCCGGGCCGGCGGAAGCAACCCGCTGTACCAGTACACCTCGGCCAACTACGCCAACGCCGACCGGATCTGGGACTCGGTCGATGCGGTCGTCCAGGTGGCCAAGGAGACCGGTGCCTCGCCCGCCCAGGTGGCGCTCAGCTGGGTCGCCGACCGAACAGGGGTCACCTCGGTCATCATCGGCGCCCGTGACATGAAGCAGCTGACCGACAACCTCGGCGCCGCCGACCTGCACCTCGACGCGGACGCCACGGCCTTCCTCGACAAGGCCACTGACCCGAGCCCGACGCCGTACCCCTACGGCCCGTTCGGCCTCGCCCAGAGCAGCCGAACCGTCAACGGCGGCGCCCAGCTGGGTTGACACCCACCCGGGGCAGGCCGAAGCGGCCCCCCCACAGCAGCTTGCTGCCTCGGCGGAATGTCCGGGTGCTCACTTCGCCCGGACAGCCCGCCGAGGCCCTGCTCACTGGCAGCAGTCGCCCACCGAACCGTACGGAGCGGCAACCGTGCACCACCACATCACGCGACACCCGGGCGAGGGCTCCAGGCCGACAACCGCCGTCGGACCGGAAGTCGAAGCCGGCAGACCGGACGCCAGAGGCAGCCGTTTCGCCTTCGACGCCATCGGCACCGGCTGGCAGATCGACACCGACGAGCCGCTGAGCGGCAGTCTGCGCCGCCGGGTCCTGGACCGCATCCGGCGATTCGACGCCACCTACTCGCGCTTCCGCCCCGACTCGCTCGTGTCCCGGATCGCGGCCGCCCCGGCCGGGGGCCGGTTCGAGTTCCCGGAGGACTCACTGGCCCTGTTCGACCTCTACGACCGCCTCGCCACCGCGACCGGCGGTGCCGTCGACCCACTCGTCGGCCGTGAGCTCGAACTCCTCGGATACGACGCCTCGTACTCCCTCACACCCGCTCCGCAGACGGTTCGGGCCCAGGAACGCGCCCGCGGCCGGGCAACCTGGGCGGCGGACATCGTGCGGGACGGCAGGACGCTCGTCACCCAGCGCCCGGTTGTGATCGACGTGGGAGCGGTGGGAAAGGGCTACCTGGTGGACATCGTCTCGGCGATCCTCCGGGATGCCGGAATCACACGGTTCGTCATCGACGCCAGCGGTGATCTGCGCCATGCGGGGGACCGCGCCATCCGAGTCGGCCTGGAGCATCCGTTCGACCCGCAGCTCGTCGTCGGTGTGGCGCACCTGCGGGGACGGGCGCTGTGCGCGTCCGGGGTCCGCACACGCGCCTGGGGCGACGGGCTGCACCACCTGCTCGACGCGCGCACCGGTCGTCCGGCCAGGAAGGTGGCCGCCGCCTGGGTCGTGGCCGACAGTGCCGCTCTCGCCGACGGACTGGCGACGGCGCTGTTCTTCACCGAGGCGCGCCGGCTCGCGCAGACCTTCGACTTCGCCCACGTTCGCATGTACGCCAGCGGCCACGCGGAGATCTCGCGGAACTTCGACGGCGGGCTGTTCACCTGAGCGGCGCACCGGACCTCGTACGGAAGAGCGCGACGAGAAGAGCACGACAAGGAGGAACATGACAGCCCTGAGCAAGAAGACGGCGGCCGCGATCGGGATCTCCCTCTCCGCGGCCATCACGGGATGCGCCTCGACGGACGGGGACAACGCGAGCCCACCGGCCGCTTCGAACAACGCGAGGTCACCGTCCGCTTCGGACGACGCGGCTGAACCGAGTTCCTCGACCTACGAGGACGGCGAGTTCGAAGCCGAGGGCCGGTACGGGAACCTGCCTTCGAGTATCGGAGTGACCGTAATCCTCGCAGACGACAGGATCACCGCCGTCAAGGTCACACCCCGGGCAACGGACGAGACCTCGCTCGCTCTGCAGAAGCGCTTTGCCGCCGCGGTCCCACGGCTCGTCGTTGGCAAGGACATCGACAGCGTGCGCCTGGACCGCGTGGCCGGAAACAGCGGTACCCCAAAGGGCTTCAACGACGCTCTGGCCCAGATCAAGGCCGAAGCATCCAGCTGACCGGCGGCCGTTGGTCATGTGACAGGTCCGGTCACAGACAGCCGGGGACGCATCCGCCCCCCGGACACCACAAGGGAAGGGCTGCGCAGAGTCGTGGTCATCGTCGTATCCGTCTTCGTCCTGGCGTTGTTCGGCGCACTCCACTGGTACGTGTGGCGCCGCCTCATACGGGACACCACACCCAAGGGGGCGTTCCTCCGACGAGCCGGAAGCATCGTCTTCGTGGCCGGGCCCCTGCTGTCGATGGCGGCCATGACAGCGGAGGGCGACGGTGTCCCTTTCCTTCTGCAGCGGATCCTGGCCTGGCCCGGGTATCTGTGGCTGGCGCTGTTCCTGTACCTGCTGCTCGCGTTGCTGGTTGGTGAGGCCATGCGGCCTGTGCTGCGGCGGTGGCTCGCGCATCGTGGCGCCGGGGCAGACGCGCGACAGCGGATTCTCCCGACGGCGCAGTCCGCGGAAGTGGCGGAAGTGCAAGCGACCGACTCCGACGCGGAGGAACTCGTTTCGGCCGACGAGCCGCTGACCGCGACGGCGCATCGCGGCGATTCCGATGCCTCTGCCTCACGAGGCACCGCGCCCGTCACCGTGCTGGACCCTCCGCACGTATCGGAGCCGACGTTGTCGGCCGGCACCGCCCCCACCGGCCCGTCGCGCCGTCTCTTCGTCTCCCGCGTCGTGGGCGGGGCCGCCGCGGCCGTCGCCGTCGGCACCGTCGGCTACGGCACGTACGGTGTCCTCCGCGGGCCCAAGGTGAAGCGCCTCACGGTTCCGCTGGCCAAACTGCCGCGCAGTGCGCACGGGTTCCGGATCGCCGTCGTCAGCGACATCCACGTCGGTCCCATCCTGGGCCGTGGCTTCGCCCAGCGGGTCGTCGACACCATCAACGCGACCCAGCCAGACCTGATCGCGGTCGTCGGCGACCTGGTGGACGGCAGCGTCGAGAACCTCACTCCGGCCGTCGAACCACTCGCCGGGCTCCGGGCACAGCACGGCGCGTACTTCGTCACGGGCAACCATGAGTACATCTCCGGTGCCGAGCCGTGGATCGAGAAGGTACGGGAGCTGGGACTGCGCCCGCTGGAGAACGCCCGCACCGAGCTGCCCGGCTTCGACCTGGCGGGCGTCAACGACGTCCGCGGTGAAGAGGAGGGCCAAGGCCCCGACTTCGGCAGAGCACTTGGCGACCGCGACCGTTCCCGCACGGCCGTCCTCCTCGCCCACCAACCCGTCGTCATCGACGAGGCCGTACGTCACGGTGTCGACCTCCAGCTCTCCGGCCACACCCACGGCGGTCAACTCTGGCCGGGCAATCTCCTCGCCAAACTGGCCAACCCCACGGTCGCCGGACTGGAGCGCTACGGCGACACCCAGCTGTACGTGAGCCGCGGTGCCGGCGCCTGGGGCCCGCCGGTGCGTGTGGGCGCTCCGTCCGACATCACCGTCGTCGAACTCGCCTCGATGCAGGCGTAGTTGTGTTGCGTCGACGCATCGCCGACCTCGCCTGGGGCGATGCGGTGTCGTCGGCGGACTCCTCGCACTTGCCCATGCGGCTGATTCTGCCGACCGATGGCACGAAGATGTTCAGGCCAGGTCCGCGACCATCCGCGGCAGGTCGAGGGTGGTCCTGATGCCGGGCGGTGCCTCGCAGACCAAAGGCACGGCGTTGACGACGATGTGGGCGCTGTAGCCGGGCGAGACGGCAGCGTAGTTCTCGGACGTGACACGGATGTCGATGTCGAGGGGCGCGTCACCCTCGACGACGACGTGCCAGCCGGTGTCGCGCACCTGCCCTTTCCAGTCCTGTTCGAGATCTTGGGTGAGGTACCAGGTGGGCCGGACCACCATGAACGGCTTGCCGTCTCGCCAGCCGGTGACCTCGAACCGCCATGCGGCGACCGTGCCGGCCTCGACGGTCGTGGTGGCAACCTTCACCGGTTTCGCCGCCGTGCCCACCGTTCCTGTCGCGGTGACCTCGTCGAGAGGTACCGAAAGGCCGTCGGCGAGTTGGCGCAGCGAGGTGCCGAAATCTTCGCCCAGGCTGGCGGCCACCCGCGTGAGGTCCATCGCCGCGGGGTCTCCGCCGAACATCTGGGAGAGCAGCTCCGGTGAGTTGCGCGTCGTCATGTCGGCGAACTCCTCGATCGTCAGGCGATCGAGCCGGCGCTGGAGGGCGGTCACCGCGAGCGGGAAGACCTCGGTGATCCAGCCCGGGCTCGAGCCCGTGGCGTGCAGCGATGTACAGCCGCGCTGGCACGCGGCCTGGATCCGCTGCCGTACATCGGGGTCGAGGCCCTCCGGGTAGTGGAAGTCGGTGACGCTCGTGACGACGTTGGCGCCTGACTCGAGGAGTTGGCAGATCTCGTCGGTCCTGACCGCCTCGAGCACCGGCATGTACAACACACAGTCGGGACTGGCGGCGAGAATGTCGTCGATGCTGCCGGTGGCACGGACGCCGGTCGGCTCCATGCCGCACAGTTCACCGGCGTCGCGGCCGACCTTCGCGTCGGCGTACACGTACACGCCGACCAGGTCGTACCGCGGGTGCTCGATGACGCATCGCAGGGCGTGTGCCCCGGTGTGACCGGTCGCCCATTGAGCGACTCGGTAGCGTCCGGGCGGTGTCCTGCCGGGCTGGTGATCAGACACTTCTCTCCCTCTTGTGAGTCGTGCGGCGGGCAGGCACCGAGCCGGCAGGCTTCCAGGCGCGCTGTCCACCGGGGCCGAGGCCGAGGCACGGGCTGCTTGGTTCGCCATGACCATGGGTGGGCCTCGACCGGTCGGACACGGCTCTCGTCAGCCGAGTTCGGCCAGCCGTCGTGCCGCCGGGGCGGCGCGTTCCTCGATCCAGCGGGCGGCTCCGGCGAGCGGAACGGACGCGATCACGGTCTCGATGCCGAGCTCGGCGTAGCCGGTCATCGCCTTGGTGAAGCCGTCGAGGTCGCCGTCACGGAGCGCGTCCCCGGAGTACATGGCCGTTTTGCGGATCCGCCCGTAGTCCCGGCCCAGATCGTCGCAGTGGCGGCGCAGCACCTCCAGCTTGTGCGCGACCTCGGCGTGGGTGAAGGCGGTGAGGTTGCAGGCGTCCGCGTACTGGGCCACCAGCCTCAGGGTCTTCTTCTCGCCGCCTCCGCCGATCATGATCTCCGGGTGCGGAGCACTCACCGGCGGTGGCACGCACATGGTCTCGGCCAGCTGGTAGTGCCTGCCCTCGAACGGCCCGTTGTCCCGCGGGTCCCACATCTGCAGGCAGATCCGCAGGGTCTCCTCCAGTCGTTCGAACCGCTCGGCCGTCGGCGGGAAGGGCACGCCCAGGCCGAGATGTTCGCGCTCGTACCAGGCCGCCCCGACGCCGAGGGTGGCGCGGCCGCCGGAGAGGTGGTCGAGCGTGGTGACGATCTTGGCCAGCAGGCCGGGATGACGGTACGTCACCCCGGTCACCAGCGCCCCGAGTTGCATGGTGGAGGTGTGCGCCGCGAGGTGGCCGAGCGTGGTGTAGCACTCCAGCATGGCGCTCTCGGCGCCGCCCAGTACGTCCATCTGGAAGTAGTGGTCCATCACCGACAGCCGGCCCACCCCCGCCGCCTCGGCGGCGGCTCCGACCGCAGCCAGCTCAGGCCCCAGCCCACCGTGCCTCTTCAAGTCACCTGCGGGGTCGTCGAATCCCACGATGTTGATGCCCAGTCGCATGTCGGCCTCCCGCCGCAGTCCCTGCTCCGCGCTTCCTGGTTCAGTCCCGGCTGAGGGTCTGGCGGGCGTCGGCCGCGGAGCGCCGGACGGCGGTGTCGGTCAGTTCCTTCACCTTGTCGGCAGGCACCGGGACGCTCGGGGCTTCGAAGAACCAGCGCCCCATCTCCTCCTGGGTCAGTCCTTCGGGCTGTGCCGGCAGATAGGGCTGGACGTAGACCGGGGTGCCCGGCTCGCTGCGCCAGCTGTCGGCGAGGGGGCCGATGTCCACGGCGTCGTAGCCCAGCGCGTCCAACAGTTCGGCGACCTGCGCTTTGGCGGCCGTGTCGTCGCCGGCGATGGGCAGGGCACTGCGGTCGTCGGCGCCGGCGGGCCGGGCTGCGGTGAACAGGCGCACGAAGTCGATGCTGTTGAACGCCTTGACCACCCGGGAGTCGGCCAGGTGCCGCTGCACCAGGGCGCTGGAGGTCTGCTCGCCCGCGTCCAGCTCGGCGATCCGGTCGTCGCGCTCGGGGTAGTAGTTCATGGTGTCGATGACGGTCTTGCCCGCCAGGGCGGCGGCCGGAAGCTGCTCGTACTTGCTCAGGGGGACCGTCGCCACTACCAGGTCACCGGCCTGCGCTGCCTCGGCGGGTGTGGCCGCGCGCGCCTGCTCGCCGAGTTCGGCGACGAGGTCGGCGAGGGTCTCGGGGCCGCGGGAGTTGCTCAGCACGACGTTCAGGCCGGCGGCGACGGCGAGACGGGCCAGTGCGCTGCCGATGTTGCCGCTGCCGATGAGTGCGAGGGTCTTGGTCATGGGTCACGTCTCCAGTTCAGTGGACAGATAGGGGTGGTGCAGGGGTCTCGAATCGAGGAGCGGGTGCTGTGAGTTGCGCCCGTCCTCAGCCGCGCAGGCTCATGCCGCCGTCGATCGACCAGGCCTGGCCGCTGATCCAGGCCGCGTCGTCGGAGAAGAGGAAGGCGACGGCGCCGGCCAGGTCGGCGGGCTCACCGAGGCGCGGGCTGCGGGCGTACTCCAACGCCATGGCCTGCAACTGCTGGTCGTCCTGCGCCTGCTGGGTCTCGCCCATGACCAGGCCAGGGGCGACGACATTGCAGCGGATGCCCTCCTTGCCCCAGCGGGAGGCGATGTGGCGGGTCAGCGCATTGACCCCGGCCTTGGAGGCGGCGTACGCGGGCCGCGTGGGCTCGCCGCCCCAGGCCGCGCCGGAGGAGGTGTTGACGATGACGCCGCCGCCCTGGCCCAGCAGGTGCGGGAGGACCGCCCGGCAGGTCAGGGCGTAGCCGAGCAGGTTCACGTCGTGGGTGCGGCGCCACACGGCCGGGTCCATCTCCAACAGGTCGACGTCACGGCCCAGAGTGGCCGGCGAGAGGTCGGCGCCGACGTTGAAGAGCCCGTCAACCCCGCCGAACTCGGCGACGGTCCGGTAGACCAGCGCTTGAATCGTGGCCTCGTCACCGAGGTCGAACTCAACGGCGATCGCGGTGCCACCCGCCTCGGTGATGCCCTTGGCAGTGGCTTCGGCTCCAGCGAGATTGATGTCGCCGACGACGACCGAGGCCCCGTCCTCGGCGAGCCGTTCGGCCGTGGCCGCGCCGATGCCGGTCGCGCCCCCGGCAATGACGATCCTCTTGCCCTGCAGACCCCTCATGACTCTCTCCCTTGCTGAGCTGAAGCGCCACACTTGCGTCAATCGCTACACTCTGACACTCGGTGTCAGAGTGGGAACTGTAGCTCATCGTTGCGAGCCGAGGTCAAGGGAGAGGTAGGATCGAGAAGTGAGTGGAGCAGTACGTACGAACACGAGAGACATCGCGCGGGCCGCCATCCGGTTCGAGTTGGCCCAGGTGGCCTTCGACCTGTTCCGCCGTGAGGGCTTCGACAACGTCACCGTCAATGACCTGGCCGCGGCTGCGGGAGTGTCCCGCAGTACCTTCCTGCGCTATTTCGGCAGCAAGGAGGACGCCGTCCTCGGCGCCGTCGACGCCCAGGGCGAACAGGTCGCCGATGCGCTACGCGCCCGGCCTGCCGACGAGGGCGACTGGACGGCACTGCGGCGCGCGATGGACACCGTCACCGAAGTCCATCGCCGGGACCCGGACGGCGCACTCGCGATGTCCCAGCTGATCATGCGGACGCCCGCGCTGGGCGCCCGCACGCTGGAGAAGCAGAACGGCTGGCGCCCCGCCATCGCCCAGGCCCTCGCCGAGCGTGCCGACCCCTCTTGGCCCTCGCTCCTGGTTCCGTCGGTACGCGCCGCCGCCGCGGTGGACTGCTTGAACGTCGCCGTCGAACACTGGACCGCCTCTGACGGCCGCCTCGACCTCGATGCCCTGCTCGACGAGGCCTTCGCCGCATTCGCATTTCGGTAGGAGCGCCCGCTTCGTGAAACCGGGCGTCATGTCGGCATCTCGAAGACAATGCTGAGACCAAGGTCGGAGTACGGGATGGGGGCGCGGGTGGAAGTGGCAACGGGGCACGCGAAGACCCGTGACATCGCCCGGGCCGCCATCGCGTGAACTCGGTCGCCCCCGGCCCTGTCCTGTCCGGAGAGATTCAGGTCGCGGCCGCCGGTAATCCCCGGACCGCTGCTGCCGCTGCCCATCTTCCCGCTCGCCGTTTCGGCCTGCCGTGCGAGATCGCCGAAGCCGTCGCATACCTCGCCTCCGAGGACGCTGCCTTCGTTCATGGCGCGTTCCTGAGTGTCGACGGAGGCGCAAGCCTCGTCTGAATCGGCGCCGGGCGACCTGCGTTGCCCCGCTCGCATCTGGCTGCCGGCACCCGCAGCAGATAATGCTGCGGGTGCCGGCTTCGCCAGTTCAGGAGGTCCGGTCGCAGTTCAGCGCGGCGGGGTCGATCGTTCCGCGCTGCACCTTCGCGTCGTGAGGCTCGGCGAGACCGGCGTTGGTGACGTAGAGCCGGTTTCCGCGCACAGCGGTGGAGGTGGGGGAAGCGAGGCCGTCCTTGGACGTCAGGACGGTCTCGGTGGTCCCGTCGGGGTGGACGAGCGCGACCTGGTTGAGGCCGTTCTGCGCGGCGAACACCACGTCGGAGCGGTCGTTGAGGAAGTTGAAGTCGTCAACGCCGGTGAGGCTGCTGGTCACGGTGCGGATCCGGCCGGGGGCGCCGGTGGCGGTGACCGGGATCCGCAACAGGGTGCCCTTCGCGAGGTTGGAGACCCAGACGGCGCCCTTGTGCAAGCGGAGCCCGTTCGCGCCGAGGGGTACGGACGGGTCTCCCGCGAGGGCGGGGTCGGTCAGCCAGGCGGTCGCCGTTCCACCGGAGACTGGGACGCTCCATACGGTGGCCTTGTTGCTGTCGGCCGCGTACAGGGTGCGCCCCGCCGGGTCGAGGGCCAGGCCGTTGGGGAGTCCGTCGGTGGGCAGGGCGGCGATGCGGCGAGGGGTGCCGCCGGGGGGCAGCTTCCACACGCCGGCCCGGGCGGAGTTGGAGGAGGCCACGTTGTAGTAGATGGTGCCGTTGCGGTCGCGCGTGTTGCCGGTGAATGTGTCGCCCGGCTGCCCGGCGACGATCACCTGGCTGCGCCCGGACGGGGCGATCCGCACGAGTGCCGGACGCTTGCCCGCCACGCTGCCCAGCATGGAGACGGTCAGTGAGTTGTCCGGGTTGACGGTGACGTTCTCCGGGGAGTCGCCGGCCGCGAAGTCGAAGGTGGCGAGGGTCTTCACGTCGGTGACGACCGGCTTCGGGGATGTCTCCGTTGCCGTGGATGCGGACGCGGACGGCGTCGAGACGAGAACGGCCGCCGTCGCGGCGATCGCCGCCGCGAGTCTGAACCGCTTGTTCAGGCGGGTGGCGGTGGGGACTGCTGTGGAGGTTTCCATGGGGTGCATCGCACTTTTCTCGAAGGACGCAACTGTGGTTGCGCGTGGCGGTGTGGCAGGAAAGGTTGGGGGCGCGTCAGTCGCTCAACTCGGCCCCGGACAGGCGTACTTCCTCGATGTCGAGGTAGGCCTGTACCTGGCGCAGCACGGTGTCGTCGATGTGGTTCTCGTCGCGGAGTCTGACGACGGTGGCGCGTTTGTGGGCGAGGAGGGCGAGGCTCAGCGCGGTGTAGTCCTCTTTGTGGCGCAGGACCACGGCGTCGTCGGCATCGTCGTCGGCGCGTACGACGCGTAGGTGGGTCTCGTACTCGTGGCGCGTCCAGTCGGCGACCTCAGGGGCGGTGCCGAGACCGGCGGCCACCTCCGGCAGCGCCTTGAGGGCTTCCTCGGCGGCGGTCGTATCGGCGAGGGAACGCTCCTCCTCGGCCGAGGTGTCGCGGGGAAGTCGGGCCCAGCGGACGACGCGCGGCAGGAGCAGGCCCTGCACCACCAGGGTCAGCATGATGACCCCGGAGGTGACGAAGACGATCACATCGCGATCGGGGAAGGGGGCGCCCGAGTCGAGGGTCTCCGGTACCGACAGCGCCACGGCCAGTGACACCGCGCCCCGGAACCCGGTGACTCCGCCGACCACCCGGGCCCGGTGGCTCATCCGGCGCAGCCGCTGCTGCGGACGGCGGTCCAGCAGGCGGATCAGGTACACGGCGGCGAACTGGAAGGCGAAACGCACGGTGACGAGCACCACGGACACGACCCCGACGGTGATCAGGGCGTGGGTGAGGTCGTCGCTGGTCAGTTCACGGACGGCGGACTGTGCCTCCAGGCCGACGAGGACGAACAGGGAGGCGTTGAGCAGGAACGTGGACAGCGACCAGAACGCCTGCCCCTGCCGCCGCGCCGCCGCCCCGATCAGACGCGGGCCGACCTGGCTCATGATCAGCCCGGCCACCACGACGGCCAGGACGCCGGAGGCCTCGATCTCCTCCGCGAGGAGGAACGCGGTGAAGGGCGTACCAATCGTGACCACGTTCCCCAGCAGGGGATCGTCCAGGCGGCGGCGCAGCTGGATGCCGAGCCAGGCGGTCACGGCTCCGGCTGCGGCTCCGCCGACGTAGGCGAGAAGGAAGAGCCATCCGACGTGCGGCACGCTGAAGTGCTCCTCGCCGACGGTGATGCCGACGGCGAGTCCGTAGACGACCAGGGCCGTGCCGTCGTTGATCAGGCTTTCGGCGCGCAGCAGGGTGATGCTGCGGCGGGGCAGCAGGCGGGCGAAGACGCCGACCGTCGTCGCGTCGGTGGGTGCGACGGCCGCACCGAGTACCCAGGCCGGCCCCCAGGGAAGCCCCAGGGCGTGCGCGACCGCCGCTACGGCCCAGGCGGTGAGGATGACCAGCGCGGTGCTCATCAGCATGATCCCGCGCAGGTCCTGCCGGATTCCGCGCAGCGAGGTGGTCAGGCTCTCCCAGTACAGGAGGGCCGGGAGGAACAGCAGCAGCATCGCCTCCGGCGGCAGGTGCACTTCGCGCAGTGCCGGGACGAATCCCAGCAGCGCCCCCGCGGCCAGCAGCAGGACGGGCGGCGCGATACGGAGCCGGTCTCCTGCGACCTGGCACACGAGCACGGTCGCGCACAGGACCACGACGAGTTCGAGACCGAGCACGTTTCATCTCCTGGACAGGTGGTGCGAGTGCGGCGGGAGGCCGCAGGAGGCCCCGGCGCGGTGCGCGGGACGGTTCTCGGGTCGGGGTGTCGGGTGCGGCTCTTTTCGGAAGCCGGGCTTAGCGCGGCACGAGCTGCATCGTCGTGGTGGACGCCTTGGGGCTCGTGATGGCCTCGATGATCTCCGCGGCGTAGTGCCCGTACTTGCTGCGGTAGGCGGCGTCCACCTGATCATTGATGTCGTGGTCGGCGTCGAGGAACGAGACGTCCTTGTCCACGCCGCCTGCCCGGATGTGACCCTCCTGACGCGAACGCGTGGTGCGGAACCAGTCGGAGGTGGGGCCGTACACCGAACGGACGTAGATCCCGTCATCCACGCGGACGACCCAGATGGTCCGCGGCTTGCTCAGCACACCGTTTCGGCGCACGGACGCGATCACCAGTTCCTCCGCCGACCCGACCCTGTCGAGTTCGTCGTTCGTCCATGCCGTCGCCATCGGGGTCTCCTTCGTACGTACGGATGTGGTCCTCGCCGCAGGTGGGCGGCTGCCGAGGTCACGATGAGCAGCGCCGTCACGATCGGCAAGCGGGCGCGCAGGTCCTCGGGAATCGTCACCCCGTTGGCCACTGGCCACGCCCGCACGCCGCGGACCTGGGAACATCCGCGTGCCCTCAGCTTGCCGCCCGCACGCGCCGGATGGCAGGCCGGGTTGTGCCAGGCAGCCGTGTTCAGTGCTGTGACAGGGCACCCTTCGCCGTCGTGTGCATCGGCACACGGGTCACGGGGCTGCCACACTGGAAGACATGGCACGTGAGCAGCACAGTGGCGGTAGCGGCGGCACCGAACTGGGACGCTTCCTGCGAGCCCGCCGCAGCCGGGTGACGCCCGGTGACGTCGGCCTGCCGGCCTCCTCCGGATTGCGCCGCACCCCGGGGCTACGCCGTGAGGAACTGGCCACGCTCGCCGGCATCAGCATCGACTACTACGCACGCCTGGAGCGCGGGACCGAGACCCGTCCCAGCCCGTCCGTGATCGACGCCCTTGCCCGCGCGCTGCGCCTGGGGGAGGCCGAGCACAAGCACCTGCGAGAACTCGCGGCGAGCGCCGACGGGAACGCGGCCGCGCCGACGACGGTGCCGAGCCGGTCCGTACCTCCGGGCACCGAGTTGATTCTGGAGAGCCTGCGGCCCAATCCCGCGTACGTCGTCGGCCGCACCTTCGAACTGCTCGCCGCCAACCCTGGCGGACTGCGCCTGTTCGCCGGGATCGAGGACTGGCAGGGGGAGCAGCGCAACCTCGCGCGCTACGTCTTCCTTCACCCCGCCGCCCGCACCCTGTTCGCCGACTGGGACGGCGCGGTCCGCAGCTGTGTCGCATGGCTGCGCGGGCTGGCCGGCATTGAGCCGGACGCCCCCGACCTCGCGCTCATCGTCGACGAACTCCTGAGCAAGAGCCCGGAGTTCGCGCGTATGTGGGACCGCTACGACGTCAAGGGAAACACCAGCGGCCGCCATACGTACCACCATCCGGATGTCGGTGAACTCGCCCTCGGCTACCAGGGCTTGACGCTGAACGGCACCAACAGCCAGCACCTGGTCGTCTTCTACGCCGAACCCGACACGCCCGAGTACGACGCGATGGTCCTCCTCGACAAGGCCGCGCAGGAGAAGGCCTCAAAGCCGTCGACGTCGCCCGCGCAATAGCGAACCGGCGAACCGCCGAACCCAGAACATCAAGCAAGCCATCGCCTCAGGCGTTGGCTTGAACTGACTGCTACTGCCGGACGTAGGCACGGGAGTCGTACGCAAAGTACTCCCTGGCGGCTCTCCGCCATTCGGCACAGGCTGGACCCTGCGCCGAGATCACAGCCGTAACCGCGGCCCTGTCCCGCATCTCGGCTCACTGCCGGAACGTAGAGGGCCACCCCACAACATGCTTTCGCGGAGGGCTTCCGGCGATGACCCACGTCCGCCGGGTACCGACGGACGGGCGCCTGCGCGCCTACCGCACAGCGTTGCCGGACGGTCGTGGCGTACCAGCCCGAGACGGCCGATCTTCCGCCGCATCCGCCGCATCCCCCCAAAGCGAGAGAGTGCGTATGACCACCGAACTCCCGGACTCACCCATCGAACTGACCGAAGGACCCGCGCCGGTGCCCACCCGGCGCACCTTCATCGCGACGACAGCCGCCGTCGGTGGTGTGGTCGCGGCGGGTGGCCTGGTCGCGGGATCGGCGCTGACCGACCAGGACTCGCCGGCCGCCGAGGCCCCGCCCAGCGGTCGACTCTCGTTGACCGTCAACGGCGAGCGGCGCACGGTCACGATCGACAACCGGACCTCACTGCTGGACCTGCTGCGTGAGCACCTCGGGCTGACCGGTTCCAAGAAGGGCTGCAACGCGGGTGCCTGCGGGGCTTGCACGGTCCTGGTCGACGGACAGCGGGTCAACTCCTGTCTGACGCTGGCGGTGCGTCTGGAGGGCGCCGAGGTCACCACGATCGAGGGACTCGCCAACGGTGACCGGCTGCACCCGCTGCAGGCGGCGTTCGTCGAACAGGACGCTTTCCAGTGCGGGTTCTGCACACCCGGTCAGATCATGTCCGGCGTCGGCTGTATCGAGGAAGGCCACACGGACTCCGCTGAGGAGATCCGGGAGTGGATGAGCGGCAACATCTGCCGATGCGGCTGTTACGTCAAGATCGTCAAGGCGGTCGACCAGGCCGCCCACGGGAAATGAGGCCCGGCCCCCATGTACCCCTTCTCCTTCACCAAGGCCTCCGACACCCGTGAGGCACTCAACGCCGGGCGTCGCGGCGGGCGTTACATAGCAGGCGGCACCACCCTGGTCGACCTGATGCGTGAGACCGTCGAGCGCCCCGACACCTTGGTCGACATCAGTGACCTGCCGCTGCGGGACATTACCGTCACCGAGCGCGGCGGCCTGCGCATCGGCGCTCTCGTACGGATGACGGACGCCGCCGCCCACCCCAAGGTGCGCACCACCTACCCGGTCATCTCGCAGTCGCTGGAGCTGAGCGCCTCCGCACAGCTGCGCAACATGGCCACCATCGGCGGCAACATCATGCAGCGCACCCGGTGCACGTACTTCCGGGACGTGAGCGCCGACTGCAACAAGCGCGACCCTGGCTCTGGTTGCGCCGCGCGCGAAGGCTTCAACCGCACCCACGCAATCCTCGGCACCTCCGACGACTGCGTGGCCACGCATCCCTCCGACGTTGCCGTGGCCTTCGCCGCGCTGGAGGCGCGCGTGCACCTCCTGGGCCCGGACGGAAGCGAGCGCACCGTCTCCTTCGCCGACTTCCTCCTGCGGCCCGGCAGTACCCCGAACCGCGAACAGGCCCTCCGGCAGGGCGAGTTGATCACCGCCGTCGAGATCCCAGCTCTTCCGCGTCCGCTCAGGTCCGGCTACCTGAAGGTCCGGGACCGGCAGTCGTACGAGTTCGCCCTCACCTCGGCCGCCGTCGCCCTGCACATCCGCGGTGGCGTGATCCGCGAGGCGAAGGTGGCTGCCGGTGGCGTCGGCACCGTGCCCTGGAAGCTGCCCGCCGTCGAGCGCCGCCTCATCGGCGAGCGCCCCTCCAACACGCTGTGGGCCGAGGCAGCCGGGGAGGCGTCAGACGGGGCCCGGCCCCTTCAACACAACCGCTTCAAGGTCGAGTTGCTCCGGCGAACAGTCGAGCGCCAGCTGCGCATCGTAGGAGAGAGTGAATGAGCCCGCAGCCGCAGGCAGCCGTCGGCGCACCGCTGTCCCGGGTGGACGGGCGGCTCAAGGTCACCGGCAAGGCACAGTACGCCGCCGACTTCGACCCCGACGGCGTCGTGCACGCAGTCGTCGTCGACAGCACCGTCGCCCTGGGACGGATCACCGGCATCGACACCCGCGCCGCCCTCGCCCAGCCCGGCGTACTGACGGTGATCAGCCACCTCAACGCACCCACGCTTGAGTACCGCGACAACCCCGGGGGGTACAACCCGCCCGGCAGGCGGCTGCGCGCCTTCCAGGACGACCAGATCCTCTTTTACGGTCAGCCTGTCGCCGTGGTCGTAGCGACGACACTGGAGGTCGCGCAGCACGCCGCGAGCCTGGTGGAGGTCGAGTACGAGTCGCGGAAGCCCACGACTGGCATGAGCGGCAGTCCGGCCGGCGGCCAGCCCCAGAGCTACGCTCGGGGCGACGCGGAGGCGGCGCTGGACTCCGCGGCCGTACGCATGGACATGACCTACGGGCTCGCTCGCAATCACCACAACGCGATGGAGCCGCACGCCACCGTCGCCCGCTGGGACGGCGACCGGCTCACCGTCTGGGACAAGACGCAGTGGGTGCAAGGCGCGCGGAACGAACTCGCCGCCGTGTTCGGCATCCCGCAGGACTCGGTGCGCGTGATCTCGCCGTTCGTCGGCGGCGCGTTCGGCAACGCGTCACGGGTCTGGCCGCAGACCACCATCGCGGCCGTCGCCGCTCGCGAGACGAAGCGTCCGGTGAAGCTCGCGCTGACCCGCGAGCAGCTCTACTTCCATGTGGGCTACCGGCCCACGTACGAGTACCGGGTACGGGTGGGCAGTGACCGGCGCGGACGGGTGACCGGGGTGATCCACGACCTGAGGTCGGAGACGTCCCGCTACGAGACGCACGGCGAGCCCATCCTGTCGCTCGGGCAGATGCTCTACGACACGCCCAACGTCCGCATGACGCACCGGTCGGTGCCGTTGGACGTGAACACACCGACGTGGATGCGCGGCCCCGGCTACGCCACCGCCTCCTACGCCGTCGAGTCGGCGATGGACGAACTCGCCTACGAGCTGGGCGTCGACCCGATCGAGCTGCGGCTGCGCAACGAACCGGAGGACGACCCGTCCGACGGGCTGCCGTTCTCCACCCGGCGGCTGCGCGAGTGCCTCGCCACCGGCGCCCGCGAGTTCGGCTGGAACCGCCGCAACCCCCGGCCGCGCTCCACCCGCGACGGCGACTGGCTGATCGGCACCGGCATGGCTGCCGGCGCTTACCACACCCGGCGGGACCCGGCCGAGGCCTCGGTCCGGCTGGACGCCGACGGCACCGCGCTGGTGCAGTCCGCGGCCAGTGACATGGGGCCGGGTACCTACACCTCGATGACCCAGGTCGCCGCCGACGCCCTCGGCCTGACCATGCGCCAGGTGACCTTCCGTCTCGGCGATTCCCTCATGCCGCCGGCGCCGCTGCAGGGCGGTTCGAAGACCATGGCCAGTGTCGGGTCCGCCGTTCAGGACGGTTGCGACAAGCTGCGGCGGCAGGCGATCAGGCTGGCCGTCGCGGACGAGGGATCGCCGCTGTACGGCGTCGACGCCGCCGATGTCGTCGTACGGGGTGGTCGGCTGCACGTGAGGGACAACCCGGCGCGCGGCGAGACGTACCGGCAGCTCCTGGCCCGCAACAACCGCACGCGCCTCGAAGCGAACGGGTCCTACACGCCCGGCGAGGAAGTGGAACGGTTCTCCACCCACGCCTACGCGGCGACGTTCGCCGAGGTCGCCGTCGACGCCCGGCTGGGGCTCGTGCGAGTGCGGCGGATGCTCGGCGTGTACGACGCGGGCCGCATCATCAGCCCCAAGCTGGCCGACAGTCAGGCGCTCGGGGCCATGGTGGGCGGTATCGGCACGGCTCTCCTCGAGCACACGGTCACCGACCACCGCGACGGCCGGATCGTGAACGCCAACCTCGCCGACTACCTCGTGCCCGTCAACGCCGACGTCCCCGACCTGCGGGCGATCTACCTCGAAGGGGAGGACACCGAGGCCGACCCCCTGGGCGTCAAGGGCCTCGGGGAGGTCGTGCAGGTCGGCGTGGCACCGGCCGTCGCCAACGCGGTGTTCCACGCCACCGGGTGCCGGATCCGCGAACTGCCCATCACGGCCGAGGCGATGCTCTGAGCCGAGGCCGCGATACGAGCACCCCGGGCAGCCGGTTTCGTGGCGAGACGGCCGCCTGGGGTGCTCTCCGCAACCGTCCGGGCGGCGGCCACGCACCGCTGGCGGACACCAGGGCCGCTGCCGCGACCAACCGTTCCCCCACGGCGCGCGGCGGCGGCCCGTCCCATCTGTCGTCCCCTGCCGCCGAGTACGGGGCCCGTCCCCTCCAACACAACCGGTCCAAGGTCGAGTTGCTCCAGCGGACCGTCGAACCCCAGCTGCGCATCTAGGAGGTACCAAGTGAGCCCTCAGCCGCAGGCAGCCGTCGGCGCACCGCTCTCCCGCGTGGACGGACGACTGAAGGTGACCGGGCAGGCGAAGTACGCCGCTGACCACGACCCCGACGGGACCGCGCACGCGGTCGTCGTCGACAGCACTGTTGCCCTCGGACGGATCACCGGCATCGACACCCGTGCCGCCCTCGCCCAGCCCGGCGTACTGACGGTGATCAGCCACCTCAACGCACCCGAGTTGCCGAACCTCGACACCCCGTTCGAGCAGCTGCTCGCCTTCCAGGACGAGCAGATCCTCTTCCACGGTCAGCCGGTCGCCGTCGTGGTGGCCACCACGCTGGAGTCCGCGCAGCATGCCGCGAGCCTGGTCGAGGTCACCTACGACGCCGAGCAGCCCTCCACCGACCTGACCGAGGCTCCTCCGGCCGACGACCCCGAGACCTACGCGCGCGGCGACGCGGACGAGGCGTTGCGGTCCGCCGCCGTACGGCTGGAGATGACCTACCGGCTGGCCCGCAATCACCACAACGCCATGGAGCCCCATGCCACCGTCGCCCGCTGGGACGGCGACAAGCTCACGGTGTGGGACAAGACCCAATACGTGGTCGGCACCCAGAACCAACTCGCGGGCGCCTTCGGCATCTCGCGGGAGTCGGTGCGGGTCATCTCGCCGTTCGTCGGCGGCGCGTTCGGCAGTGCGTTGCGGACCTGGCCGCACGTCACCATCGCGGCTCTCGCCGCCCGTATGACGGACCGCCCGGTCAAACTCGTCCTGACCCGCAGGCAGCAGTACTTCGGCACGGGTTACCGGCCCGCGTACGAGTACTCGGTACGTCTGGGCAGTGATCGCCGCGGACACCTGACCGCCGTGATCCACGAACTGCGGTCGGAGACCTCCCGCTACGAAACGCACATGGAGCCCGTCCTGGGCGTCGGGCAGATGCTCTACACGACGCCCAACGTCCGTCAGACGCACCGCTCTGTGCCGCTCGACGTGAACGCGGCCACCTGGATGCGCGGCCCCGGCTACGCCACCGCCGCCTTCCCCATGGAGTCGGCGCTGGACGAACTCGCCTACGAACTGGGCGTCGATCCCATTGAGTTGAGGCTGCGCAACGAACCGGAGGAGGACCCGTCCAGCGGGCTGCCGTTCTCCACCCGACGCCTGCGCGACTGCTACCGCGTCGGCGTCCGCGAGTTCGGCTGGAACCGCCGCAACCCCGAGCCCCGCTCCACCCGCGACGGCGACTGGCTGATCGGCACCGGTGTGGCCACCGGCGTCTACGACGTCGTACGCAGCGCCGCCCAGGCTTCGGTCCGGCTCGACGCGAACGGCACTGCACTGATCGAGAGCTCGGCCAGCGACATGGGCCCCGGCACGTACACCTCCATGACCCAGGTCGCCGCGGACGCCCTCGGCCTGACGATGCGCAACGTGACCTTCCGGCTCGGCGACTCCGTCATGCCGCCTGCCCCGGCACAGGGCGGCTCGCGGACCATGGCCAGCGTCGGCTCCGCCGTCCAGGACGGCTGCGACAGACTGCGGCAGCAGGCGATCCGCATCGCCGTCGAGGACGAGGACTCTCCGCTGTACGGTGCCGACGCCGCCGATGTCGTCGTACGAGGCGGCCGGCTGCACATGAAGGACAACCCGGCGCAGGGGGAGACCTACCAGCAACTCCTCACCCGCAATGACCGCGGCCACCTGGAGACGCTCGGGACCTTCACCCCGCCATCGGGACCGGCACGGTTCTCCATGTACGCCTACGGCGCGATGTTCGCCGAGGTCGCTGTCGACGCCCGTCTGGGGCTCGTGCGAGTGCGGCGGATGCTCGGCGTGTACGACGCGGGCCGGATCATCAGTCCGAAGCTCGCCGACAGCCAGGCACTCGGCGCGATGGTCGGCGGCATTGGCGCTGCCCTGCTTGAGCACACGGTGACCGACCACCGCGACGGCCGGATCGTGAACGCCAACCTTGCCGACTACCTCCTCCCGGTCAACGCCGACATCCCCGACCTGCGCGCGATCTACCTCGACGGCGAGGACCCCGAAGCCGACCCCATCGGCGTCAAGGGCCTCGGTGAGATCGTGCAGGTCGGGGTGGCGCCTGCCGTGGCCAACGCCGTGTTCCACGCCACCGGGCGACGGATCCGCGAACTGCCCATCACAGCGGAGGCGTTGCTCTGAGCCGCGACCTCAGACACGAGCCCCGGGCGGCCGGAATTGTCAAGTGCTGAGCCGGGCCCCCGTCGTGCTCCCCGATCTCCCCGATCCGTCCGGTGGCTGCCACGCACAGCCGCCGGACACCAGGGCCGCCGCCACGACCATCGTTCCCCCCCCACGGCGCGTGGCGGCGGCCCTCCCGATCCGTCGTCCCTCACGGAGACCCCCATGCTGAACATCGCGGACACGCTGTACGACTGGTGCCGCGAGGCGCGTCCCTTCGCCCTCGCCACCGTCGTCCAGGTCAGCGGCAGCGCACCCCTGCCGCCCGGCACCGCGCTCGCCGTGGACGCGGACGGCAATGCGGTCGGCAGCGTCTCCGGAGGCTGCGTGGAGGGAGCCGTCTACGAACTGTGCCGCGAGATCCTGGCCGACTCCGGCGCCCCTGCACGGGCCCGTTTCGGCTACTCCGACGACGACGCCTTCGCCATCGGCCTGACCTGCGGTGGCGAGATCGACGTGCTGGTGCAGCGGGTGGACCCGGTCGCTCAGCACCACCTCGCCGTCGCCCTCGACGAGGTACGGCGGGGTCGGCCCGCGGCCGTGGCGCAGGTGGTGGACGGGCCGGCCGAACTCCTCGGCCGCAGCCTGTGCGTTCTCGGCGACGGCAGCGCGTACGACGGAACCCTGGGCGGCGCGCGAGAGGACAGGGCGGTCGTGGCGCAGGCCCGCGCCCTGCTCCGGGCGGGACGCACCGGACTGGTCGAGGTGGGAGGGGACGCCGACACCTGCCCCGAACGGCTGTCCGTCCTCGTCCACACCCGCGCGCCCCGCCCCCGCATGCTGATCTTCGGCGCCGTCGATTTCGCCGCTGCCCTCAGCCAGGCCGGAGCCTTCCTCGGCTACCGGGTCACTGTCTGCGACGCCCGCCCCGTCTTCGCGACCCCCGGTCGCTTCCCGTACGCCGACGAGGTGGTCGTCGACTGGCCGCACCGTTACCTGGCCGGCACCGAGGTGGACGCCCGTACCGCCGTAAGCGTGCTCACCCATGACGCCAAGTTCGACGTCCCGCTCCTGCGCCTGGCCCTGAGCCTGCCCGTGGGGTACGTGGGTGCGATGGGCTCACGGCGTACCCACGACCACCGCCTGGGCTTGCTGCGCGAGGCGGGCGTACCGGAGACGCACCTGGCCCGTCTCCGCTCGCCGATCGGCCTGGACCTCGGTGCCCGCACCCCCGAGGAGACGGCCGTCTCCATCACCGCGGAGATCATCGCCCATGCCCACACCGGCACCGGTCTGCCCCTCTCCCACGGCACCGGTCCCATCCACCAGCCCCTTGCCGCGAAGGGTGCCCTGGCAGGTCACTGAACACCGCTACAGGGCACAGCCCGGTCTGCCACATCGCGGCGCCGCGAAGCAGGCTGAATGCTCGTAGGAGATCCCTTCCTCGACAAAGCCCCCTTATTGCCCCCTTTTTTTGATCACAGGAGACAGACGATGGACAAGGACGTAGCGGTCATCATCGGCGCGGGCGGCATCGGTCTGGCGATCGCCCGTCGTGTGGGCATCGGCCGCATGGTGCTGCTCGCCGACTACAGCGAGAAGGCACTGGGCGTCGCCGCTGAGCAGCTGCGCGGCGCGGGCTACGACGTGTCCACGCACGTCGTCGACGTGTCCCAGCCCGACGCGGTGGCTGCCCTCGCCGACACGGCCGCGGAGCTGGGCCCCGTCACTCAGGTCGTGCACAGCGCCGGAGTCTCGCCCGTACAGGGCACCACAGAGCAGGTCCTGCACGTCGACCTGCTCGGCACCGCGCTGGTCCTCGACGAGTTCGCCCGCGTCATCGCGCCCGGCGGCGCCGGTGTCGTCATCTCCAGCATGGCCGGTCACATGGCGGGCGCCTACCCGTACGACACCGAGCACGCGCTGGCGAGCACCCCCGTCTCCGAGCTGCTCGCCCTGCCCTTCCTGGCCCCCGAGGAGGTGGGCGACTCCGGCGCCGCCTATGCCCTCTCCAAGCGCGGCAACGCATTGCGTGTGCAGGCCGCCGCCGTCGAGTGGGGCAAGCACGGCGCCCGCATCAACTGCATCAGCCCCGGCATCATCTCCACCCCCCTGGCCCAGGACGAGATGTCCGGCCCCGGCGCCGAGGGATACCGCCAGATGATCGAGACGTCGGCCGCCGGACGCATCGGCACCCCCGACGACGTCGCCGAGGCGGCGGCCTTCCTGCTCGGGCAGCAGGCCGGTTTCATCACCGGGTCCGACCTCCTGGCCGACGGCGGTGTGATCGCGGCGCTGCGGGCCGCGCAGGCGTGGCCGGTTGGCCGGGCGCAGAGCTGACGCCAAGGGCTCCGCCGGAAACGCGTGAGGGCCTGTCGATCGTCTGCGGCGCCGTCGTGGCCGGTCGCGCAGTTCCCCGCGCCCCTTTGGGCGCTACCGAACCGTAGTCGGGAGGCAGCCCGCTGTCCCACCACCCCTGAACCCCGCCCCCCATCCGCGCCATCGAGAGGAACCCCGCCGTGCCCCGTCCCACTCCGAAAACGCCCTGGGCCGCGGCCTGCGCCGCCGCCGTATTGATGCTCGCGGGCTGCACATCGGGGAGTTCGGGCGGCGAGGAGGAGCCCGCTTCGTCCGCCGGCACGGACAACGCGGGCTCGGGCTCCTCGCGCGTGCGAGTCCTGCGGACCGTGACGCAGCAACTGAACACCCCATGGGGCCTGGCCCCCTTGCCGGACGGCGACCTGCTGGTCTCCTCCCGAGACGACGGCACGATCACCCGTGTCGACGCGGACAACGGCCGGAAGACCGAGGCCGGCACCGTGCAGGGAGCGCAGGACCTGCCGGGCGAGGGCGGCCTCCTCGGGCTCGCCGTCTCCCCGGACTTCGCCTCCGACCGCCTGGTGTACGCCTACCTCACGACCGCCTCGGACAACCGCATCGTCCGCATGCGCTACGACACCTCGCGCCCACAAGGCGAGCAACTGGGCCGTCCGGAGACCGTGTTGGAGGGAATCCCCACCGGGACGTACCACAACGGCGGCCGGATCGCCTTCGGCCCGGACGGCATGCTCTACGCCAGCACCG
The DNA here is from genome assembly GCF_036014015.1 of Streptomyces sp. NBC_00457. Classification (NCBI taxonomy): domain Bacteria; kingdom Bacillati; phylum Actinomycetota; class Actinomycetes; order Kitasatosporales; family Streptomycetaceae; genus Streptomyces; species Streptomyces sp. NBC_00457. The sequence goes on from NZ_CP107905.1 coordinate 9,692,743, forward strand.
GCGAGACGTGGGACCAGCCGATCGCCCAGGACCGGGACTCGCTCGGGGGCAAGATCCTGTGCATGACCCCCGAGGGCCGGCCCGCTCGCGGCAACCCCGAGCCCGACTCGCTCGTGTACTCCTCCGGCCACCGCAACCCGCAGGGCCTGGCCTTCGACGACGACGGGCAGCTGTGGGCGTCGGAGTTCGGCCAGGACACCTGGGACGAGCTGAACCTGATCCGGCCCGGCCGCAACTACGGCTGGCCGGAGGTCGAGGGCAGAAGCGACCGGGCGGGCTTCACCAATCCAGTGGCGCAGTGGACTCCCGCCGAGGCCTCACCCAGCGGGATCGCCTACGCCGAGGACGCGATCTGGATGGCAAGCCTGCGGGGTGAACGCCTGTGGCGCATCCCGCTGGACGGCTCCAAGGCCGCGGGCGAGCCGTCAGCCGCACTTGAGGGCTCGTACGGCAGGCTGCGCACGGTGGTTGCGGCGGGCGGCGACAGACTGTGGCTGGTCACCAGCAACACGGACGGCAAGGGCTCGCCGGAGGACAGTGACGACCGGATCCTGCTGCTCCGGGTGTCCTGACGGCCCACCAGGGCGGGCACATCGGTGTCAGCCCCCCGTTCCGGCACGCCGAACAGCCTCTCTCACCGAGGAATCCCAGCGGTGCCAGGGGCTGAAGTTCTCGCTGTGCCCGGCAGCGGGCTCTCAGGCGCCGGCGAGTGCCCTGATGGCTTCGAGGTCATCGCGGACTCGCTGCGGCTCCTTCTCCAGCGGCATGTTGGCCTCGTCCCGGGCGGCGTCCAGAGCGCCGGGCGCGTCCTGGTCCAGTGCGGCGAACAGCGGGCCCATGTCGCTGGGGGCCGGGCCCTGTGCGGCGACCAGTTCGAAGGTGCGGCGCTCCGCCTCGGGGGCGGTGAGGGCCGCCACCAGGACCTGGGCGATCTGCGCGCGGGAGATGACGCCGTCGGCGGGACTGCTGGAGCGCCGCGCATCCCCCTGGAGGAATACGGGGCGGAGCTGGTCGGGGCCGTTCATGTCGAACCAGCCCGGCCGCACGATCGTGTACGGGAGGCCGCTGGCGCGGACCAGGCGCTCGGAGCGGCGCTTCCAGTCGAGCAGGTGGCCGTAGATGGGATTGCGTGAGGTGAGACCGATGGAGGTCATCAGCGCGATACGGGGCCGCTGCCCGTCCAGAGCCGCGAGGATGTTGCGGACTCCGGCGTAGTCGACGCTCTCGGGCGAGGAGTGGGCCGTGCCGTCGGATCCGAGGGTCAGCACGATGGCGTCGACCCCGGCGACGGCCTTGGACAGAGTCTCGGGCCGGGTGACGTCGGCGACGGCGATCTGTGCCTCGCCGGGGAGCTGCCGGCCGGCTTTGGCGGCGTCACGTACCAGTGCGCGGGTGGTGTACCCGCGGGCGATCGACTCGGCCACGACGAGCCGCCCGATGCTGCCCGTCGCGCCGACCACCAGTACGGTCATGGGTGCGGTCGTCATGATTCCTCCGCCTGCTGAGCTGATGATGTGTGTGGTGTGGGGTCCTCCGCGTCCTGCGCGGAGAGATGGGTGAGAGGAAGGAGCCCTTTCCGGGCTCCTGGTCCTCCGGTCAGGGGATCGTCAGTTCCCCGGCGCGCAGTGCGGCGGTCACGCCGCCGTCCATGAGGAGGTCCGCGCCGGTGATGAAGCCAGCCTGGCGGCCGAGGAGGAAGGCGGCTGCGTCGGCGACCTCGTCGGGGGTGCCGAAGCGTCCGGCCGCCGACACCTTGCGGACCTGTTCGAACCACTCGCCGCGGGGTCCGGACAGTTCGTCCAGCGCCAGTGGCGTGATGATGACGCCGGGGCTGACGGCGTTGACGCGAGCTCCGCGCTTGCCCCAGGCCACGGCGGCGGTCTGCACCCGCAGCGAGTTGGCCCGCTTGGAGAGCGCGTAGGCGTGGACGGTGGTACCCACCTGGTCGGGCTGGAGGAAAGGCAGCGCGAGCAGCTGTGAGGTCTCGGTGGTGGCCAGTGCGTGCTCGATCTCCGGCGCATAGGGGCTCTCCCGGTGCCCGGCCATGCTGGCGATCATGAGGCCGGCGCCGCCGGGAGCGATGACCCGGGCGAACGCGTCCAGGACGAACGCGGTGCCCAGCAGGTCGACGTGCAGGATCCGCTCGATGGTGGCCTGGGTGGGTGAGACACCGGCGGTGTGCACCACCTGGGTCACCGGCCCGAGAGCGGCGGCCGCGTCGGCGAGCGCCTCGACCGCACCCTGCTCGAAGACATCGGTGACGCGGGTCGTCACGTTGTACCCCTCGCCGCTCAGTCGTTCGGCGGCGGCGGTGGCCGCCTGCTCACTGTGGTCGGCGAGCAGAACGGTCCGTCCGGCACCGACACGGCGTGCGATCGCGAGGCCGATGCTGCCGGAGCCGATGACGACGACTACTTCTTGCGTATTCCTGCTCATGACTCCACGTTTCCCTTGAGCCTTCATGGCGGCTGACCGGCGCCGGAACCCTTGCCTGGCGCCGTTCCGGGTGAAGCCGCAGGCCACGCAGGTGGTGACAGGACCTCTGAGCCGTGCCAACCGCTCCTGCGGCACCTGAGTCCAGCCTGCGGAAGGGCGGACCAAGATGGCAGGCCGCGCTGTGCCGTGGAGCGCCGTTCGGGGGAGCGACAGGGCCCCCCACAGTGATCGCCGGCGCCCTCCCTCACAGCGTTTCTCTCAGGACGCATGGGAGGCGGCGTCCGAGGAGGTGTCGCGTGGTGCCGTGCGGGTGGCCGGCTCCTGGCCGAGCAGGTCCAACAGGGCCATGGCGTCGTGCTCCGGGGTGGCGGGTTCGGCGTAATAGGCGATCAGACGGTGGCCGGGTGTGCCTTCCAGGAGGAGGGACTGATAGCCGAGGGTGAGGTCGCCGACCTCGGGGTGGTGGAAGGTCTTGCGGCCCTGGGCGCGGCTCTTGACGTCGTAGCGCTCCCACAGGCGCGCGAAGTCCGGGCTCTTGAGCAGGAGTTCGCCCACGAGCTGGGCCAGGTCGGGGGCGTCGGGGTCGGTGCCGGCCAGTGCCCGCAGGCGCGCCACGCAGCCGCGGACCTGGTGGTGCCAGTCCTCGAACAGGTCGCGCGCGGCGGGGTGCAGGAAGACGTAGCGCGCGATGTTGCGTTGCTTCGCCGGCCACTCCTCGATCCCCGCCAGCAGCCGAAGCCCCGCGGGGTTGGTTGCCAGGATGTCGTTGCTGCGGCTGACCACGTAGGCCGGGCCGGGGCGCAGGTTCTCCAGCAGGAGCTTCAAGCCGGGCCGCACTGTACGGCTGGGCGCGGCTGGGGGTGCCCCCTCGCTCGAGCGAAGCCGAGAGTGGGGGAGTGCGGCTACGGTCGCGAGACTGCGCAGGTGCTCGTGCTCCTCCTCTCCCAGCTGCAGGGCACGGGCCAGCGCGTCCACGACGGACGGGCTCGGCCGGGTTTCCTTGCCGCGCTCCAGACGGCTGTAGTAATCGATGCTGATACCGGCCAGGGTGGCCAGCTCCTCACGGCGCAGCCCAGGCGTACGACGCACCCCGGAGCCCGCTGCCAGGCCGACGTCCTCGGGCGTCACCCGGGCCCGGTGGGCACGCAGGAAGCGTCCCAGCTCGGTGCCGTTGTGCTGCTCACTCTTCATACCGTTCAGTCTGCTGGCCCCATGGCCGCTATGGCATATGCGTGGGGGGCCCTGTCACACCCCGGAACGCCACTCCCCGGCACAGCGCGGCCTGCCACCGGGCGCCCGTGACCGTCACTCTGGAGGAAGTTGAAGATCCATTTCCTGTGATCTCCCGTACCGGCGAGACCGACCCGGCGGGCACCCGCCACACGGAGCACACCATGAAGCACACCAAGCTGGGCAGCCTGGACGTCTCCCGGATCGGCATGGGAGCCATGCCGATCAACGCCCTCTACACGGGCGCCAACGCGGACAACGAGGAAGGCATCCGCGCCATCCACCGAGCCCTCGACCTGGGCGTCACCCTCATCGACACGGCCGAGGCGTACGGCCCGTTCCTCAACGAGGAGCTGGTGGGCAAGGCTCTGAAGGACCGCCGTGACCAGGTCGTTCTGGCGACGAAGTTCGGTTTCGTCTCGCACACGGGGCGTGACGCCGGTCTCGACAGCAGCCCGGAGAACGTGAAGCTCGCGGTGGAGGGCTCCCTCAAGCGACTGGGCACCGACTACGTCGACCTGCTCTACCAGCACCGCGTCGACCCCACCGTGCCGATCGAGGAGACCGTCGGTGCCATGGCCGAACTGGTCACCGAGGGCAAGGTCCGTGCGCTCGGCCTGTCCGAGGCCGGCCCCGGCACCATCCGCCGCGCCCACGCCACCCACCCCCTCGCCGCCGTGCAGACCGAGTACTCCCTGTGGTTCCGCGAGCCGGAGCAGGAGATCTTCCCCGTCACGCGCGAGCTGGGCATCGGCTTCGTGCCGTGGGCCCCGCTCGGCCACGGCTTCCTCGCAGGCGGCTTCCGTACGACCGACTGGTTCGACCCCGAGATCGACCTGCGCGCGACGATGCCCCGCTTCAACGACCCCGAGCTCTTCCGGCAGAACCTGCGCGTCGCCGATGAGGTCAAGGCGATCGCTGACGAGGTCGGCGTCACGCCGGGGCAGCTGTGCCTGGCGTGGCTGATCGCCCAGGGCGACGACATCGTCCCGATCCCCGGCACCCGGCGTGTGGCCCACGTCGAGGAGAACACCGCGGCCCACGGTATCGAGCTGCCCGCTGCCGTGCTGAGCAGGCTCGACCGGCTCACCCCGGCCGTCGGTGACCGCCTCGGCAAGGACCACATGGACATGATCGACCACAACTGACCCGGGCCCGCCGAGAGCACGGTCATCAAAGGGGCACCACCCATGGCGGAGGAACCGACTCCCGCCCAGAAACTGATCGGCGACTTCGCGCCGAAGCTCGTCGAACTGACCGACGACGTCCTGTTCGCGGACGTCTGGGAGCGCCCCGGCCTCTCCCCTCGCGACCGCAGCCTGGTCACCGTCGCCGCGCTCGCGGCGCTCTACCGCACGGAACAGCTCGACGCCCATCTGCTTCGCGCACTCGACAACGGGCTGACCAAGGACGAACTGGTCGAGGCCATCACCCACCTCGCCTTCTACGCCGGCTGGCCCACCGCCATGAGCGCGATCACCCAGCTCAAGGAGATCGTCGAGACGCGGACCCCCGGCACCGACTGACGGAATGACCGACTGACGGACGGCAGCAAGGAACAGCACCGTGGAGATCCTCAAGCGACAGCCCACCAGCAAGGCCCCGGCCGACTGGTTCACCGGCGACGTGTGGTGGGACGTCGTCTACGCCGGCCAGGAGCCCTCCCGGGCCCGGCTCAACCTGGTCCGGTTCGCGCCCTGCGCCCGTACCGACTGGCACTCCCACACCCTCGGCCAGACCCTGCACATTGTCTCCGGCATCGCCCTGATCGGTGCCCGCGACGGCACCGTCATCGAGGCCCGCCCCGGCGACACCGTCTACACCCCGCCCGGCGAGGAGCACTGGCACGGCGCCGCACCGGACACCTTCATGGAACACCTCGCGCTGTGGGAGGGCCGCGGCGACGGCACACCGGAGACGACCTGGCTGGAGAAGGTCAGCGACGCCGAATACACCCAGCCGCGCAGCAGCACCCGCTGAACTCCCCACTGATCTCCCCAGGAGGAAAGGACACATGCGCACCACCACGCTCGGCAGCAAGGGACCCGAGGTCGGTGTCGTCGGCCTGGGCTGCATGGGCATGTCGTACGGCTACGACATGAGCAGCGGACGGGACGAGGACGCGTCCGTCGCGGTGATCCACCAGGCCCTCGATCTCGGGGTGACGTTCCTCGACACGGCCGACGTGTACGGGCCGTACACCAACGAGGAGCTGGTCGGCCGCGCCCTGGCCGGCGGCCGTCGTGAGCGGGCGGTGCTGGCCACCAAGGTCGGCATGGTCCACCAGGGCACGGCGGGTTCCCCGCGTTCGACGCCGAACGGCGACCCCGACCACATCCGCCGTTCCATCGACGACAGCCTGCGCCGCCTGGGCACCGACCACGTCGACCTGTACTACCTGCACCGCGTCGACCCCGAGGTGCCGATCGAGGAGAGCGTCGGCGCGCTGGCGCAGGCGGTGGAGGCGGGCAAGGCCCGCGCGATCGGCCTGTCCGAGGTGAGTGTCGAGCAGATCAGGCGGGCCCAGTCCGTCCACCCGGTCACGGCGGTGCAGTCCGAGCTGTCGCTGTGGACGCGGGACTGGATGGAGGAGGTGCTGCCGTACTGCAAGGAACAGGACATCGCCTTCGTGCCGTACTCACCCCTCGGCAAAGGCTTCCTCACCGGCCGGTTCACCTCGTACGACGACCTGCCCAAGGACGACTTCCGCCGTGACCTGGCCCGCTTCCAGCAGGACGCCCTCGATCAGAACCTCGCCATCGCCGACACGGTCAAGCAGATCGCCGGGCGCCTCGGTGCGACTCCGGCGCAGGTCGCGCTGGCCTGGGTGATCGCCCAGGGCGAGTACGTCATCCCCATCCCCGGCACCAAGACCCCGAAGTACCTGCTCGACAACGCCGGCGCGGCGGACGTCGAGCTGACCGCGGCCGACCTCGCCGAGCTGGACGCCCTGCCCGTGCCGACGGGCGGCCGCTACTTCTGACCCCATCCACCTGATACGCCGTCAACTCGCCATTTGAAGAGGAAAGATCATGCGAGCAGCAGTGATGTACGGCGCCGGTGACGTCCGCGTGGAGAACGTCCCCGACCCCAAGATCCAGAACCCGACCGACGCCGTGGTCCGCGTCGTCCGCTCTTGCGTCTGCGGCAGCGACCTGTGGCCGTACGCCCAGATGGAACCCTCCGAGGAGGGCACGCGGATGGGTCACGAGTTCCTCGGCGTGGTCGAGGACATCGGCTCGGAGGTGTCCGGCCTCAAGCGCGGTGATCTGGTGGTCGCCCCCTTCGTCTGGTCGGACAACACCTGCGACTTCTGCCGCGAGGGCCTGCCGACCTCCTGCCGCAACGGCGGCTTCTACGCCATGAATGGCGTGGACGGCGGTCAGGGCGAAGCCATGCGCGTCCCGCAGGCCGACGGCACGCTGGTCAAGCTGCCCGTCGGCGAGGACTCCGCGCTCCTGCCCTCCCTGCTCACCCTGTCCGACGTGTACTGCACCGGCCACCACGGCGTGGTCACCTCCCGGGTCGGCCCCGGCAAGTCCGTCACCGTGATCGGTGACGGCGCGGTCGGGCTGTGCGCGGTGCTGGCCGCCAAGCGGCTCGGCGCCGAGCAGATCATCCTCATGGGCCGCCACAAGGACCGCACCGACCTCGGCCGGGACTTCGGCGCCACCGATGTCGTCCCCGAGCGCGGCGAAGAGGGCGTCGAGCGCGTGAGGGAGCTGACCGGCGGCGACGGCACCCACGCGGTCGTCGAGGCTGTCGGCACGGAACAAACCATGGCCAACGCGCTCGGCATCGTCCGCCACGGCGGCGTCGTCAGCCGCCTCGGCGTCGCCCAGTACACCTCCATCCCGCTGGGCTTCGACGCCATGATGGGCAACATCACCGTCACCGGCGGCGCCGCCCCCGCCCGCGCCTACATCGAGGAACTGCTGCCCGACATCCTCGACGGCTCGATCGAGCCGGGCCGGGTCTTCAACCACACCGTCAGCATCGACGGCATCCCCGACGGCTACCGCGCGATGGCCGACCGCACAGCGCTGAAGGTCCTCGTCCAGCCGTGAACCACCCCCGCACCGAAGGAACATCATGACCACACCCGCACCCCTGCTGAAGCTCAACAACGGCGTCGAGATGCCCGCCCTCGGCCTCGGCGTCTACCAGAGCCCGCCGGAGCAGACCGTCCCGGCCGTCGAAGCCGCTCTAAAGGACGGCTACCGTCTGATCGACACCGCCGCCGCCTACGGCAACGAGAAGGAGGTCGGCGAGGGCATGCGCCGCTCCGGCGTCGACCGCGACGACGTCTTCGTCACCACCAAGCTGTGGCTGGACGACTACGGCTACGACTCCGCCCTGCGCGCCTTCGACACCAGCCTCGCCAACCTCGGCCTGGAGTACCTGGACCTGTACCTTCTGCACCAGCCGGTCCCGCTGGAGCCGGAGCCGTGGGTGGCCGCGTACAAGGCCGCTGAGAAGCTGCTGGCCGACGGACGGGTGCGGGCGATCGGCGTCTCCAACCACACACCCGGGCTGCTGCGCACGCTCATGGACAGCACCGAGGTGGTGCCCGCCGTCAACCAGGTCGAGCTGCACCCCTACTTCATCCAGCGCGAACTGCGCGAGGTGCACGAGAAGTTGGGCATCACCACCCAGGCGTGGTCGCCGATCGGCGGCATCACCCGCTACTGGCAACACGCCCCGAACGGCGGCCGAAGCGCCCTGGAGGAGCCGGTCGTCACCGATCTCGCCGCCAAGTACGGCAAGACGGCGGCCCAGGTGGTGCTGCGCTGGCACATCGAGCACGGCCTGTGCGCGATCCCGAAGTCGGTCAAGGCCCACCGCATCGCGGAGAACTTCGACGTCTTCGACTTCTCCCTCACCCCGGAAGAGGTCACCGCGATCGACGCCCTCGACACCGGACTGCGCAGCGGCCCCGACCCGGAGAACATCCGGCTCGACACCTTCGGCCGCCGCACTCGCTGAACACGGGCCCGCTACGAGGACGTCGGCGACTTCTCGGCCACGGCCATGTCGAGCAGGACCAGCCTGTCGTGGTCAGGGGTGCCCGGTTCGGCGAAGTAGGCGATGAACCGCTGGCCGGGCGTCCCCTCGAGCTGCATCGACTGGTAGCCGGGCGTGATGTCACCGACTTCGGGGTGGTGGAAGGTCTTGCTGCCGTGGGTGTGCCAGCGCACGTCGTAGCGCTCCCACAGATCGGTGAACTCCTCGCTCTTGGAGTGCAGTTCACCGACCAGCTCGGCCAGGTCCGGCGCGTCCGGCTCGACGCCGGCCAGGGCGCGCAGGCGGCCCACACAGGCGCGGATCTGCTCGTCCCAGTCACTGAAGAGTGTCTGCGCCTGCGGATGGAGGAAGACGTAGCGCACCACATTCCGCCGGCTCTCGGGCCAGTCGCCCATGCCCGCGAACAGCCGCAGCCCGCTCGGGTTGCAGGCGATGATGTCCATCGTCCGGCTGACCACGTACGCCGGGCAGGGCCGCAGGTTGTCCAGGAGCAAGTGCACACCGGAGCGTACGGACCGGCCCGCCTCGCCCGGGGGCTCCGCCACGGTGCTGCGCGCGGCGCAGGCGACGAGGTCGCGCAGGTGCTCGTGCTCGGCCTTGTCCAGTCGCAGGGCACGGGCGAGGGCGTCGACGACGGAAGGGCTGGGGTTGGTCTCCTTGCCGCGTTCCAGGCGCGAGTAGTAGTCGATGCTGACTCCCGCCAGGGTGGCCAGCTCCTCGCGGCGCAGGCCGGGGGTGCGGCGCAGGCCGGGCCCGATCGGCACCCCCGCTTCCTCCGGGGTCACCCGGGTGCGGTGGGCGCGCAGGAAGCGTCCCAGTTCACTGCCGTCGCTGCCGCCCTGCTGCTCACGTGCCATGCGCCCAGTGTGGCAGGCCACCTGTTGCAAGTCTGTGCCCAGGACGAGCAGAACGTGGGGGGCCCTGTCACACCCCGGAACACCGCTCCCCGGCACAACACGGCCTGCCGCCGCTCGCGCGGGCCGAGCAGGCTGGACCCCGCCGGGGAAAACCATCTGTCCACCTCGCTCACAGGAGAGACATCCGTGTCCAGTTCCGTCGCGTCCACCCGGTCATCGGCCGGCACCGAGAACAGCCGCGCAGACGGTACCGGTGCCCGCTGGGCGCTGACGGCCGCGCTGCTCGGCTTCTTCGTGATGACGCTCGACGCCCTGATCGTCAACGTCGCGCTGCCCGAGATCGGCCGCGACTTCGACAGCGGCATCACCGGACTGCAGTGGGTGGTCGACGGCTACACGCTGTTGTTCGCCGCACTGCTCCTGTCGGCGGGGTCCGTGACCGACCGGATCGGCGCGCGACAGGCGTTCGGGGCGGGGCTCCTGGTGTTCACCGCCGCCTCGGCGGCCTGCGGCTTCGCACCGAACCTGGGTGTGCTGGTCGTGGCCCGGCTGGTGCAGGGTGCGGGCGCCGCGGTGATCGTGCCGGCCTCGCTGGCGCTGATCCGCGAGGCGTTCCCCGACTCCGCGCAGCGGGCGCGGGCGATCTCGGTGTGGGCGATGGGCGGCTCGGTGGGTGCCGCGGCGGGCCCGGTACTGGGCGGCGTGCTCAGTGAGATCAGCTGGCGGATGATCTTCTTCGTCAACCTGCCGGTGGGCGTGCTGGCCCTGTTTCTGCTGGCCCACACTCTCCGCTCTCCGCGCCGCGCGGACACCCCGTTCGACTGGACCGGCCAGCTCACCGCGGTGGCGGCCATGGGCGGTCTGACGTACGCCGCGATCGAGGCCGGCGCGGTCGGGCTGACCGCTCCCCGGGTCCTGGTGGCATCGCTGGTCGCCGTGGTCGCGGGTGCGGCCTTCCTCATGGCGCAGGCCCGTGGCCGGAACCCGATGGTGCCGCTGCCACTGCTCCGCGAGCGCACGATGGCGATCTCAGCGTCGATCGGCTTCGCCCTCAACGTCGGCTTCTACGGCATGATCTTCCTGCTCAGCCTGTACCTCCAGCAGGAGCACGGCCTGTCGCCGCTGGCCACTGGGCTGGCCTTCCTGCCGATGACCCTGCTGACCGCCTTCGTCAGCCCCACGGCCGCCTGGTGCGCCCGGAAGTTCGGCCCGCGCATGCCCATCATCACCGGGCAGCTCGCCATGACGGCGGGCCTCGTACTGCTCTGTGTCCCGCAGGCGTCGGCGCCCACCTGGCTGATGGTGCTGCTGATGATCCCGGTCGGCACGGGCGGCGGCCTCGCCGTACCGGCCGTGACCTCACTTCTCCTCGACCGCGTCCCGGCCGAGCGCGCCGGCACCGCCAGCGGCGTCCTGAACACCGCCCGCCAGATCGGCGGCGCCCTGGCCGTGGCCGTGTTCGGCGCCCTGGTGGCCCAGCACGCGACCTTCTCCCACGGCCTGCGCACCAGCCTGCTGACCGCCGCCGGCCTGGTCCTCCTCACCACCGCGGCCAGCCTGCTGCTCAGGCCCGCCCCGCAGCGGTGACCACCCGCTGAACATCACGCAAGGAGCATCACCCATGACCACCACCACGACCTGGACGGACGACGAACTCGACCGCATCGAGCACGCCGAGGAACTGGACATCGCGTCCCTGCGCTCCAGCGGCACGCTGAGCAGTTGGCGCACCATCTGGGTGGTCCGCGTCGGCGACGAGATCTACGTCCGGTCCGTCTACGGGCCCGGCTCCGACTGGTACCGCGGCACGCGCGGCCGCCACGAGGGTTGCATCGAGGCCGGGGGTGTCACCAAGGACGTCGCCTTCCTCGACCTCGCCGACGAGACCGACGCAGACGAGATCAACGAAGCCGTCGACGCCGCCTACCGCCGCAAGTACGGGCACTACGCCCCGTCCATCATCCAGGCCATCACCAGCGACACGGCGAGCTCCACGACCATGCGGCTCGACCCCCGCTGAATCAACGGCCTCCCGCAGACTCCGGCGACCGGCTCCGGCCGCGCCGCCGGTCATCAAGAAAACCCAACCCCCACAGGAGAACTGTGCTTACCGCAAACGCGTACGCCGCCACGTCCGCGACCGAATCGCTCTCCCCGATGATGATCGAGCGGCGCGAGGTCGGCCCGCATGACGTCCTTATCGACATCAAGTACTGCGGCATCTGCCACTCCGACATCCACCACGCCCGCAGTGAGTGGGGCGAGCAGGTCTACCCGGTCGTGCCCGGCCACGAGATCGCCGGTGTGGTCGCCGAGATCGGCTCCGAAGTCACCAAGTACGCCGTCGGAGACAAGGTCGGCGTCGGCTGCCTGGTCGACTCCTGCCGCGAGTGTGACTACTGCCAGGCTGGGCGCGAGCAGTTCTGCGTCAAGGATGGCGGCACCCTCACCTTCGGCGACACCGACAAGTACGGTCAGTTCACGCAGGGCGGCTACTCCACGCGCATGACGGTGGACCAGGACTTCGTCCTGAGGCTGCCCGACAGCGTGGACCTGGCCAACGCGGCCCCGCTGCTGTGCGCCGGCATCACCACCTACTCGCCGCTCAAGCGCTTCGGCGCCGGTCCCGGCAAGAAGGTCGCCGTCATCGGCTTCGGCGGGCTCGGCCATATGGCCGTCAAGTTCGCCAACGCCCTGGGCGCGGAGGTCACCGTGCTCTCGCAGTCGCTCAAGAAGCAGGATGACGGCAAGAAGCTCGGCGCCGACCACTACTACGCCACGAGCGACCCGGAGACCTTCGAGAAGCTGGCCGGCACGTTCGACCTCATCATCAACACGGTCAGCGCCAAACTGGACCTGGACGCCTTCCTCGGTCTGCTGGCCGTCGACGGTGCTCTGGTCAACGTCGGCGCACCGGCCGAGCCGCTGTCGGTCAACGTCTTCTCCCTGCTGATGAAGGGCCGCACCTTCGCTGGCTCCCTCATCGGCGGGCTGCCGGAGACCCAGGAGATGCTCGACTTCGCCGACGAGCACGGCATCGGCGCCGAGGTCGAGGTCATACCCGCCGAGCAGATCAACGAGGCGTACGACCGCGTCCTCGCCTCCGACGTCCGCTACCGCTTCGTCATCGACACCACGACGCTGGCCTGAACCACGGCCCGCGCCTGAAAACGCCCCGTACGGGGGCTGTTCCCCCCCGACGCCCCCGTACGGGGCCACTCCCGGACACGGACACTCCATGACCACCATCGCCATCGTCGGAGCCGGACCTGGCCTCGGCGCCGCCGTCGCCCGCCGCTTCGGCCGCGAGGGCCACGAGGTCGCGCTCGTCGCCCGCGACCAGGCCCGGCTCGACGCCCTCGCCGCCGACATGGCCGACGAAGGCGTCACGGCGCGCGGTTTCTCCGCCGACGTGCACGACACCAAGTCCCTCCAGGCCGCGCTGGACGCGGCGCACACCGCGCTCGGACCGATCGAGATCCTGCAGTACAGCCCCGTTCCCCGGGCCGACTTCATGCGCCCGGTGCTTCGGACGACAGCGGCGGACCTCACCGGGCCCGTCGAGTTCTCCGTCTACGGGCCGGTCGCCGCCGTACAGCAGGTGCTGCCCGACATGCGCGCCCTCGGCCGCGGCACGATCCTGCTCGTCAACGGCGGCACAGCGGCGATCCCGCACCCCGACCGGGCGGGCACGTCCATCGCGTTCGCCGCCGAGAGCGCCTACGGCCATCTGTTGCACGACACGCTCGCCGCCGAGGGCATCCACGTCGGCCAGCTGATCATTCCCGGTGCGATCATCCCCGGGCACCACCGGAAGGACCCGGCCGTGCTGGCCGACACGTTGTGGTCCCTGCACGTCGACCGCCACGGCTTCCGTCGCTACGCCGACGACCTCGATTCCTGAACATCCCTGAACCGACGGGAGAGACACCGTGCTTGGCCTCGAACTCATCGTGGTCCTGGGCCTTGCCCTCCTGCTCGGCGAAGGCATCGGCCACCGACTGCGCATCGCACCGCCCGTGCTGCTGCTCGTCATCGGCGCGCTGCTGGGCTTCGTCCCGGCGCTGCGTGAGGTCCACATGCCGCCTGAGGCCGTGCTGCTGCTGTTCCTGCCGGCGCTGCTGTACTGGGAGAGCCTGACGACCTCGCTCCGCCAGATCCGCAGCGACCTGCGCGGCATCGTCCTGATGGGCACCACCCTGGTGATCGTCACTGCGGGTGCCGTCGCTGTCGTAGCCAATGCGCTGGGGTTGGACTGGGGCCCGGCCTGGGTGCTGGGCGCCGCGGTCGCCCCTACTGACGCCACCGCCGTCGGTGTTCTCGCCAAGTCCCTGCCTCGCCGCAACGTCACCCTGCTGCGTGCCGAGAGCCTGATCAACGACGGCACCGCGCTCGTGGTCTACGGCCTCGCGGTGGGCATCACGGTCGGCGAGGAACATCTGACGTTCCCCCACGTCACGTGGCTGTTCCTGGTCTCCTACATCGGCGGTGCCGCCGCCGGCGCGCTCACGGCCTGGCTGGGCATCCAGGTGCGCCGCCGTTTCCACGATCCGCTGATGGGCAACGTGGCGGTCGTCATCACACCGTTCACGGCGTTCCTCCTGGCCGAGCTGATCCATGCCTCGGGGGTCCTCGCCGTCGTCGTGGCCGGGCTGATCATGAGTCAGGCGTCCCCCCGGCTGGTCGGGGCTGCGACGCGTCGCCAGGGCGAGGAGTTCTGGACTCTGTCGACCTTCGTCCTCAACGGCGCCCTGTTCGTCCTGGTCGGTCTTGAGGCGCAGTCAGCCGTGCGCGGTCTGCACGGGAACGACCTAACCCATGCGCTGATCGCGGTCGGAGCCGTCTCGGCCGTGCTCGTGGGAGCACGGTTCGCCTTCCTGTTCACGGCGGTCCATCTGATCCGCCTGGTCGACCGCCGCCCGCAGCAGCGGCTGCGCCGGATGAACTATCGCGCCCGTGTGGTCAGTTCCCTGTCCGGTTTCCGCGGTGCCGTGTCCCTGGCGGTGGCACTGTCTGTGCCGACCGCGCTGGACTCGGGCGCGCCGTTCCCGGACCGCGACACGATCGTCTTCGTCACCTCGGGCGTCATCGTTACCACGCTGGTGGTGCAGGGCCTGCTGCTTCCCGTGGTGGTCCGCTGGGCCCGCCTGCCCCGCGACACCTCGGTCGACGAGGAGCTGTACCTCGCGGAGACCTCCGCTACGGAGGAGGCCCTCAAGTCGCTTCCCCAGGTGGCCGAGGAACTCGGCACCGACGCGGCCGTCACGGAGCGCATGCGCCACGAGTACGAGACCCACCTGCAGGTTCTGCGAGCGAGCGGCGGAGAGGCCGACGACGAGGAGGCGCTGCGCCACGACCGGCACTACACCGCGCTGCGCCTCGAACTCCTCGCCCACAAACGCGCCACCGTCCTGCGGCTGCGCGACGAGCACGAGATCGACGACACCGTGCTGCGCCAGGTCCAGCGGCGCCTCGACATCGAGGAGGTACGCCTGTCCCGGCAGCAGTCGGCCGAGTGACCCTCCCGGTCACCGTGCCGCCTGGGCCCTGATCTGGTCGAGGGCGTCGTTGAACCCGTCCGGCGTGCCGCTGGAGCCCGCCAGCCGGGAGACGCGCACCTCGTCGATGTTCCGGCCGACGACGACGTCCGGGACGGCCTCGGCGAAACGTTCCTGGTAGTCGAGCGAGGTGGGGATCGTGGCGTTCGGGGTCACCTCGGCATCGGTGATGACACCGTCGTCGAGGGTGACCGTCACGTCGATGCTGGAGGGCAGGCCCCCATACCACCCCGTCGCACGGTACGTGCCGTCGGCGTAGCCGGAGTTCCGGGCGGACACCGACGGGGACGAGGAGGCCGTGGCCCGCCGCGTGCCCGCCCCGTCCTGCTCGTCGTCCGCGGCGGAGCAGCCGGCGACGGCCGCGGAGACGGAGGCTCCGAGCAGCGTCGCGGTCGCGATCTTCCTGTGCAGGGCTGACATGGGTCGTCGTGCTCCTTTGATTGCGCTGGTCATGCTGTCTGCTGCTGCGCCCGACGGCCCGTGAACACTTCACCGGGGAAGTCCCGCGACACCTCGACATGCCCGTCGGCGTGCATCCGCACATACGCGAAGGGGAAGTCGTGGGCGAGCGTGGGTCCTTCGGTGAAGAACAGCGCGGTCGCCAGTCCGTCGGCGACCGCGGCCTCGTCGGCGACGGCCCACGTGGCGACGACGCCCCTGACCGGCCGACCCGTGCGGGCATCGACCACGTGATGCAGCCCTTCGCCCCAGGCGCGCCGGTTGACCGCCGACGCGCACAGCGCCCGGCCCTTCAGATCCGCCACTCCGATGACGAGCCGCGGATCGAATGGGTGCTCAAGACCGACCCGGATGGTCGGCCCGCCCTCGTGCCGTAGATCGCCGCCGCCGTCCACGACGAACCGCTCAATGCCGGCGCCTCGCAGGACGTCCGCGACCAGATCGACGAGGTAGCCCTTCCCGGCCGCGCCGACGTCGATCACGAGCGGACGCCGGGTGACGACGAGCGCGCCGTCCCGGACGACATCGGCAGCCCAGGTCACCCGGCCCCGGGCGCTCTCCTGGGCCCGGATCGCCGCCGGAGCGGGCGTGAGCGAGTAAGCGGGGTCGTATCCGAGCAGCTCCAGATCGCGGCCCACGAGGGGATCGACGGCGCCCGAAGTGGCCGCGGCAAGACGGTCGTACAGGTCGAACAGGGCCAGGGCATCGTCCGGGAACTCGAACCGGCCGCCGTGCGGTGCGGCGGCGATCCGGGAGACCAGTGAGTCCGGCCGGAATCGGGAGTACGTGGCGTCGAACCGGCGTATCCGCTCCAGGACGTCCGCGCGCACGCCCTCGGCGAGGGGCTCGTCCGTCTCGATGCTCCACCGGGTGCCGATGGCGTCGAAGGCGACGCGTTGCACAGCCACTGTCCGTACCTCTCACCCGTCGAAGGCCGGGCTCGGGCCTTTGGCGTCCACGGTGCCGTGCGCGACCGATGCGAGGGAGACCGTGTGGTGCCGGGGAGCGCCGTTCCAGGGTGTGACAGGGCCTGCCTCACGCCGCTCATCTGCGCTATCCATCAGACTGTGCTCGCGACGGGCATGGGAGAAAGGGCACGGCCAGTGAGGAACACAGGCAGTGCGGAGCACGCTCCACAGGCCGGGGCACGCCCCGTACTGGTCGGCAGTCGGGTGACCACGTTCGAGCTCTTCTTCGACCTTGTGTACGTCATCACCCTCACCCGCGTCACCCAGTACATGGCCCAGGAGCACAGCGGTCTCGGTGTGCTCCACGGCGTGCTGCTTCTGGCTCTGGTCTGGTTCTCGTGGTCGGCGTACGCCTGGCTGGGCAACCAGGCCCGGGCCGACCTGGGCGTCGTACGGCTGGGGATGACACTCGCCATGGCCGGGGTCTTCGTGATCGCGTTGACCGTCCCGGAGGCGTGGGACGACTCCCCAGGTGGGCTGTACGGGCCGCTGGTGCTGCCCTGTGCCTACCTGCTCGTGCGCAGCGTGCACCTCGTCATCTACGCGCACCTGGCGCGCGGCGACCGGGGGCTGCTGCGGCAGATCGCCGTGTCGTGGCCGCCGGTGCTGACCGGCTCCGCCCTTCTCATCGTCGGCGCAGCGATCGGCGGCCGATGGCAGACGACGCTGTATGCGGCGGCGATCGCGGTGGACTGGGGCGGCGTCTACCTCACGTCGCGGCGGGGCAGTTGGCGCATCCACAGCGCGCCGTACTTCACCGAGCGGCATCAGCTGTTCGTCATCATCGCGATCGGCGAGTCACTCATCGCCATGGCCGCCGGCGCCACGGACCGTCCGATCGGCGTGCCTCTGCTGGCAGCCGGCGTTCTGGGCGTGGCGGCGGCAGCGGGCCTGTGGTGGCTGTACTTCGACGTGGTGAGCCTGCTGGTGGAGCACCGGCTGGCCGAGACACGGGGGCGGGCCCGCCTCAGCCTGGCGGTCAACGCCTACGGCTACGCCCACTTCCCCATCGCGGCGGGCATCGTGCTGACCGCGCTCGGCGTCGAGGGCGTCGTGGCCTACGCCGACAGCGGCAAGGGACTGGGCGGCTTCTACGCCGGCGTACTGTGCGGCGGAGCCGCCACGTATCTCGCCGGTCTGCTGCTCTTCGGCCGTATCTCCGCCGGGGTGTGGGGCCCGTTCCGCCTGGCCGCTGTGTGCCTGCTGCTCGCCTGGCTCCCGGCGGCGGTCGTGCTGCCGCCGCTGGCCGGGCTGTCCGGCGTCGTGGTGCTGCTGGCCGCAGTGGCCGCCTGCGAGACCTGGTGGTACGCGGAACTGCGCCGGAGCGTGCGCCCGGAACAGGGGTCAAATGACCCAGTCTGACAGTGCCGTGCCCCGTGGGACAGATGGGAGAGGGGCTCTGTCACACCCCGGCTCACCGCTCCCCGGCATGGCACGGCCTGTCACATGTCCACCGGGCCCAGCATGCTGCAGCAAGACCGCAATCTCCCCCCATCGAGAGAGTGGGCATGACTGCCGAGCCCTCCGCATCAGATGTGTTTCCCCCCACCCAGCCCCCGTCCGCACCGACTCGCCGGACCTTCATCGCGACGACCTCCGTGGCCGGCGGTGTCCTCGCGGCGGGCGGTCTGGCCGCAGGTACGTCGCTGCTCGGTGCCGAGGCGGCCGCGGCCGCCTCGGCACCACCCGGCAGCCGTGTCACCTTGACCGTCAACGGCCGTCGGCACACCGTCACGGTGGACAACCGGACGTCGCTGCTCGACCTGTTACGCGAGCACCTGGGACTGACCGGCTCCAAGAAGGGCTGCAACGCCGGTGCCTGCGGGGCCTGCACGGTCCTGGTCGACGGACGCCGGGTCAACTCCTGTCTGACGCTGGCGATTCGCCTGAACGGCGCTGTGGTCACCACGATCGAGGGCCTGGCCGACGGCGACGAACTGCACCCGCTCCAGCAGGCGTTCATCGACCAGGACGCTTTCCAGTGCGGCTACTGCACCCCGGGCCAGATCATGTCCGGCGTCGGCTGCATCCAGGAGGGCCACACCGGATCTGAGGACGAGATCCGGGAGTGGATGAGCGGCAACATCTGCCGCTGCGGCTGTTACGTGAAAATCGTGCGCGCGGTCGAGCAGGCCGCCGCCGACGGGAAGTAAGGGGCCACCCGCCATGTATCCCTTTACGTACACGAAGGCCACCGACACCCGCGAGGCACTCGACGCCGGGCAACGCGGCGGACGCTACATCGCCGGCGGCACCACCCTGGTCGACCTCATGCGGGAGACCGTCGAGCGTCCCGGCTCGCTGGTCGACATCGGCGGACTGCCGTTGCACGAGGTGAGAGTCACCGAGGGCGGCGGCCTGCGCATCGGCGCGCTGGTGACGATGGCCGAAGCCGCCACGCACCCCAAGGTCCGCATCGCCTACCCCGTCGTCTCCCAGGCGCTGGAGCTGAGCGCCTCCGCCCAGCTGCGGAACATGGCGACGATCGGCGGCAACATCATGCAGCGCACCCGGTGCACGTACTTCCGCGACGTGACGGCCGACTGCAACAAGCGCGAGCCGGGCTCGGGGTGTGCGGCGCTCGAAGGCTTCAATCGCACCCACGCGATCCTCGGCACCTCCGACTCCTGCGTGGCCACCCACCCCTCCGACGTCGCCGTGGCCTTCGCGGCACTGGAGGCGCGGGTGCACCTCCTCGGCCCGGACGGCGAGCGCACCGTCCTTTTCGCCGACTTCCTGCTCAAGCCGGGAAGCACCCCGAACCGCGAACAAGCGCTGCGGCAGGGCGAGTTGATCACCGCGGTGGAGATCCCGGCCCACGCGCGGCCGCTCGCGTCCGGCTACCTGAAGGTCCGGGACCGGCAGTCCTACGAGTTCGCGCTGACCTCGGCGGCCGTCGCACTGCACATCCGCCGCGGGGTGATCCGTGAGGCGAAGGTCGCCGCCGGAGGCGTGGGCACCGTGCCCTGGAAGCTGCCTGCCGTCGAGCAAGCCCTCATCGGTGAGCGGCCCTCGGGCCGGCTCTGGGCCGAGGCCGCCGGCCACGCGGCGGACGGCGCCCGCCCGCTCCAGCACAACCGCTTCAAGGTCGAGCTGCTCAAACGCACCGTCGAACGCCAGCTGCGCATCGTAGGAGACATCGCATGAGCCCCCAGCCGCAGGCAGCAGTCGGCGCGCCGCTCTCCCGCGTGGATGGGCGGCTGAAGGTGACCGGCCAGGCGAAGTACGCCGCCGATCAGGAACCCGAGGGGCCCGAGGGAGTCGTGCACGCCGTCGTCGTCGACAGCAGCGTGGGCCGGGGCCGGATCACCGGCATCGACACCCGCGCCGCCGAGGCCCAGCCGGGCGTACTGAAAGTGATCCACCACCGTAACGCCCCCAAGCTGCCCTACAGGCCCAACCCGGGCTCGCTGAACCTTCCGGGTGAGCGGCTGCGCGTCTTTCAGGACGACCAGGTCCGCTTCCACGGCCAGCCGGTCGCCGTCGTCGTGGCCGCCACCCTGGAAGCCGCCCAGCACGCGGCGAGCCTGGTGAGCATCGACTACGACAGCGAGCGGCCCGCCACCGACCTCTCCGAAGCACCGGCGGCAGGCGAGCCCAGGACCTACGCGCGCGGCGACGCGGAGGCGGCCCTGCGATCCGCCCCCGTACGGCTGGAGATGACGTACCGGCCGGCCCGCAACCACCACAACGCGATGGAGCTCCACGCCACCGTCGCCCGCTGGGACGGCGACCGGCTCACGCTGTGGGACAAGACCCAGTGGGTGCGGAGCCCCCGTGACGAACTCGCCGCGAACTTCGGCATCCCGGCGGAGAACATCCGTGTCATCTCCCCCTTCGTCGGCGGCGCGTTCGGCAACGCCGCGCGGGCCTGGCCGCACATCACCATCGCGGCCCTCGCCGCCCGCGAGACGGGACACCCGGTCAAGCTCGTGCTGACCCGCAAGCAGCTCTACTTCGGGGTGGGCTACCGGCCGTCGTACGAGTACACGGTGCGCCTCGGCAGCGACCGCCGAGGCCGGCTCACCGCCATGACCCACGACCTGCGCGCCGAGACGTCGAGGTACGAGACGTTCGCCGAGCGCGGCGTCATCGCTCCGGGCCAGATGCTGTACACCACGCCCAACGTCAGCCAGACACACCGTACGGTGCCGCTGGACGTGAACACCCCGACCCCGATGCGCGGCCCCGGCTACACCACCGCCGCCTTCGCCGTCGAGAGCGCCATGGACGAGCTCGCCCACGAGCTGGGCATCGACCCCATCGAACTGCGGCTGCGCAACGAGCCCGACAACGACCAGTCCAACGGGCGGCCGTTCTCCACCCGGCGGCTGCGCGAGTGCTACACCATCGGCGCCCGCGAGTTCGGCTGGAGCCGTCGCGACCCCAGGCCCCGCTCGACCCGCGACGGCGACTGGCTGATCGGCACCGGCATGGCGACCGCCCTCTACGACACCCTACGGGGCTCGGGCCAGGCCCGGGTGCGGCTGGACGCCGACGGCACCGCCCTGATCGAGTCCGCGACCAGCGACATGGGCCCCGGCACCTACACCTCCATGACCCAGGTCGCCGCCGACGCCCTCGGCCTCGCGGTCCGCAACGTGACCTTCCGGCTCGGCGACACCGCCATGCCCGAGGCCCCGATCCACGGCGGCTCGCAGACCATGGCCAGCGTCGGAACCATCGTCCAGGACGGTTGTGACAAGCTGCGCCGGCAGGCGGTCGAACTCGTCGTCCAGGACTCGCGATCACCGTTGTACGGCGTCGACGCGGAGGACGTGGTGGTGCGCGGCGGTCGGATGCATGTGCGGGACAACCCCGCCCGCGGGGAGACGTACCGGCAGCTGCTCACCCGCAACGACCGTGCTCACCTGGAGGCGATGGGGTCCTGGACCCCGGGGCAGTCCCGGTCCTCCATGTACGCCTACGGGGCGGTGTTCGCCGAGGTCGGCGTGGACGCCCGACTGGGCCTGGTGCGGGTACGGCGCATGCTCGGCGTCTTCGACGCGGGCCGCATCATCAGCCCCAAGCTCGCCGACAGCCAGGCCCTGGGCGCCATGGTCGGCGGCATCGGCACGGCCCTGCTGGAGCACACGGTCACCGACCACCGCGACGGCCGGATCGTCAACGCCAATCTCGCCGACTACCTGGTCCCGGTCAACGCCGACGTCCCCGACATGAAGGCGATCTACGTCGACGGGCGCGACGACGAGGCCGACCCCATCGGCGTCAAGGGCCTCGGCGAGGTCGTCCTGGTCGGCGTGGCGCCCGCCATCGCCAACGCCGTCTTCCACGCCACGGGCCGACGGGTGCGCGAACTGCCCATCACCGCCGAGTCCCTCCTCTGACCACCGTCAGGCGGCGGCTCCACGCACCGCCGGCCGCCTCCACGGCCTCCGTGCGCCAGCCGTGCACGACCATGCCGAGCCGGTCCACTGTCACATCCGCCTCCGGAAGGTCCCGGTCACCAGGTCGTGGCCACGGTGCGGACCGTGGCCCAGGTGTCGCCCTTGTGGGCGTAGTCGGTGGTGAGTTGCAGCCGCCAGTCGGCGCGGGTGCCGTACACGGTCGCGTCCGTGACGGTCCGGGCGACGAGGCGAGCCGTGTCGCCCTCGATGTCGAGTGTCGTCTTCTTCTCGTCGATCGTGTGGTAGACGAACCGGCCCTGCCGCATCTCGGCCAGCCATTCGGCTTTCGGCTGCACATAGCCGGTCATGTGGGTGAGGGTGAAGTCGTCGTCGAGCAGGTCGTCGAGCGCCGCGGTGTCTCCCTCGTCCATGGCGTCCAGATAGGCGCGGTGAGCGTCGAAGATATCCTCGCGGGCTCTCTGGTCGGCTGACGGCTGCACGGTGGCTCCTGACGTGGGTGCGGTCCTGTCGGCGGACGCGGACAGTGCGGGGGCTGATGTGGGTGTCGACGACGGCGTGCAGGAGACCGCCGACACAGCCAGGGCCGCCCCCGCCGCCAGACCTGTCCATCCCCAGGATCGCTTCATCGGCCCGGCTCCGCGTTCTCCAGCGGCCATCGGTGACCAGGCCGTCGGCCTCGGCACGACCCCAGCTTCCGGGCTCGTAGGCGACCGGCTTCCCGTCGGGGCCGAGCAGCTCCCTGACGATGCGCTAGGACGACGCCGACCCCGTCGCGACGCCCCTTCAGCGCCCGGCCGACGAGCTCCTCTTTGGTGAAGGGCCCGTAGACCTCGGCGGTGTCGATGAAGGTGACGCCCAGGTCGAGCGCCCTGTGGATCGTACGGATCGATTCCGCGTCATCTGTGCTCGCCCCGGTATAGGCGTGGGACATCGACATCGCGCTCAGACCGATGCGGGTGACCTCCAGATCGCCCAGCTTGATGTACTTCATCGTCCGCTCCCTGTGTCTCGGATTCCTGGGCACACCCGCGGATGCCCTGTGCTGGAGCGCCTGATCTTCGAGCTACAAGGCAGCCTGCTGCGGTCGCTCGCCGTGTGGGAGACCGCACCGTTCCGGGGAGTGGTGTTCCGGGGTGTGACAGGGCCCCCAGGGCCACCCCCAGACCGAACCCATACGCTTCCGGCCGGAACATCCCGTAGTTGTACGGGAGTCCGGCCGGGGACGGGAGGACGTTGTGCTGCGTTGTTCGGCTTGTGTGGCCGGTCAGCCGGTCAGCGGGGCGGTGCTTCCACGCCCGTCAGCGCGAGGGACGCTGCCGGAAGCCGGTCACCATGGATGGTGATCTGCGCGACGGCGGCGTTGAGCTCCTGGAGTTCGTCGGGGCTGAACCTGACTTCTTCCGCGCCGATGTTCTCCAAGAGGTGGGACAGCCTGGTGATGCTGGGTATCGGCACGATCCACGGCTTCTGGGCCTGCAGCCAGGCGAGGTCGATCTGGGCGGGCGTGGCGCCCTTGCGTACGGCCCACTCCTGGAGGAGCTGGACGAGTGGCATGTTGGCGGCCAGGTTGTCCCGGCTGTTGCGGGGCATCGCGGTCCGACGGTCTCCCTCTGTGAACGGGAAGTACGGACTCATCGCGCCGGTCGTGAAGCCCATGCCCAGGGGCGCCCAGCACACGAAGCCGATGCCGAGTTCCTCGCAGAGCGGCAGGACCTGCTCCTCCGGTCCGCGCCACAGCATGGAGTACTCGTTCTGGATCGCGGTGAGCGGCAGGACCGCGTGGGCCCGGCGGATGGTCCCGAGGCCCGGCTCGGACAGGCCCCAGTGCCGCACCTTGCCCTGAGCGACGAGTTCCTTCACCGTGTCCGCGACGTCCTCGATCGGGACGGTGGGATCCACCCGGTGCTGGTAGAGCAGGTCGATGTGGTCCGTCCGCAGGCGCCTCAGTATGCCGTCGACGACCTGCCGGATGCGGTCGGGACGGCTGTTCAGGCCGGTGTTCGCCCCGGTGTCCGGGTCGATGTTCCAGCCGAACTTGGACGCGATCACCACGTCGTCGCGGACGGTCCGGAGGGCTTCGCCGAGGATCCGTTCCGACTCGAACGGCCCGTACGCCTCGGCCGTGTCGAAGAACGTCACCCCCTGGTCGAAGGCTGTCCGGACGAGGGCGACCATGTCCTTGCGGCTGGTGACGGGGCCGTAGAGGTTGCCCGGCATGGTCTGGGTGCCGAGGCCGATGCTGGAAACCTTCAGGGACCCAGGCCCGGACCCGAGCCGACGGTGACCAGTCTGCGTGATGGCCGCGGTCACCGGGTTGCGACGGCCGACGGGGCCCTTGGTGCCGGTCTCGGACGATGCGGTTTGCGCCTGTGCCAGTGTGGCCGGCGCGGCCACCACCGAGGTGGCTGCCAGCCCGGCCGCACCCATCAGGAAGCCGCGACGGCCGCGGTCGGTCGAGTTGCCGTTCGGCGTGCTGTCCTGTTCGTGCATGCGTTACATCCCTCATGTTCGTCGGTTGAGAGCACCCTCGGTGCGTCACCGCATCACAGTCGGCGGCGAAGAAGCGGACCGCGCCGGAGACGAGCACCTGGGCACTTCGTCCGGCGGCATCGGCCCACCACGTCCGTGAATTCGGACGACGCCCCGGCTCGTCCGGTGAGGGGCGCGTCCTGTGGTGCCGATGTTGCCGGGCGGTCAGTAAAACTCAAGCAGAGCGCCCGCCGGGGTGGGAGGCCGTGCTGTTCCACGCCGTGCCAGTGCCCCCCAAAAACCGGGCAAAGATCCCTTTTGGCCGGGCTCGGCCCGGACCGCGGGACCGCAACTGGCGGGCGTCATGAAATCCCGAGACTGTCGAGCCAATCGCCCACCTCCGCCTCGGCATTGTCCATATCGTCTCGTGAGATCGTGAACGCATTACTGATCACAGTGGAATCAGCAAGCTTTTCGGTGACGATTTCAACAGTTCCCGACAGGCGGCTTCCGCCATGAGTGGTGAATAGAATGATGTTCTTTTTGCTGAAATCGTGCTGTTCAAGGAACGTGTGCACCGGCATCGGCAGGCTGTACCACCAGATCGGATAGCCGATGAATACGGTGCCATATTCTTCAAGGTTCGGTATCAGGGCTTTGAGTTTCGGCCTTTCGTCGTCTTCTTGCTGTTTTAGTGCGAGATCTGACAGTGTTTTGTGATCGAGGGGCAACTCTTCCGCTGTCTCGATACGGAATACCTCGGCGCCCGTGCTCTCCACGATGATTTGAGCGACGTGTTGGGTGTTCCCGAGAACCTTTCTATCAACGACATGAGTGCTGTTCTGCTCGTTCTCCGTCATATTGTTCGGGTCATCGGTTTCCGGCATCGAAAAGTAGGCGACCAAAGTGCGTGAATTATCCAATGGCGGGACGGTTTTCGAGGCTTCGGAACCGCCGAGTGCCTCGCCTGCCCCTCTTATTATTGAACAGCCCGCGGTTCCGGCTCCCGCCAGTGCGACGGTGGTCAGTGCAAGAAATTTTCGGCGCGTGGTGCTTGTCATCTCAGTGAACTCCGTTTCGTCGGCATGGGCGATTTCCTGGGGCCACGTGGAACTGGGGTCGCATCGACTACATGGTGAGGCGTTCCTGGTGTATTCGCCGTCCTGAGACGCCGATGCGCCGCAGTAGGCGTTGGTTCGCCAACACGGCGGGGTTCGGACCCACAATGAAGAACGCGCCCTTCGCGACTGCCTCTGCAGACAGCGTGCTGGCGAGATCTTCACGGCGGAACCGGCCGACACTGATGGTGACCTGCATACGGCTACCGGACGCGGCCTGGTACTCCTCGAGCACGTCGCGGTAATAGGCATCTTCTGCGCTACGTACGGCCCACAGCAGATGAATCCTCCGCGTGGTGTGGTGAGCTGCTGCCAGGCTGAGCAGCGGCGCCACGCCCGCGCCCATCCCGACGAGCACGAGCGGAGCTTCGCGGTCCCGTCCCTGGATGATCGATTCGAAGCGGCCGAACGGCCCCTCCAGGCGGACGCGGGTTCCCACTTCGACATTGTCGAGACGCCGGGTGAAGTCTCCGTGCTGCCGAATCGTGAAGGCCAGGGTCTTCTGGTTGTCGTCGGTCACCGAGAAGGGGTGCCATTCCCTACTCGCAGAAGAAAACCCCTCGAAGCTGAGGAAGAAGAAGTCGCCCGGCCGCAGGGTCGCCGCTTTGCTGTCGAGGCCCACCGACACCCTGCGGGTCGCCCCACCGCGCGTTTCGTTGCTGGTGAGGGTCCCCATCAGATACGTGTCGGGCGCGATCCATTTCTTCCAGACATAGATGCCGAGCGCCGTCACTGTGTACAGATCGAAAAGCACCATGAACGCGAAGTACTGATTCACTCTCACGAGCAGGTGGGCGTGCAGCCAGATCATCGCCACGATCACCAGGTTGAGTCGATGAATCCACACGGAGAGCTGGCGGCGGAGGACGGTCTCCAGAAGTCCCTTGACCTTAAGCAGCAGTCTCGACCTGTCGACGAACCACCCACTCATAAAGAACATCGAGTAGCACAGCACTGCGAGCGCTCCATAGAACCCCCAATCCCCCAGAATTCGAGCCAGGTGGCTCGGGGAGTAGGAGTTGTCACTGTGCACATATACTGCGGCGATTGCCAGTACGCCGAGTGCTCCATGCAGGCCGTAGATGGCCGGAAGTCCCACGAAACGGTGCAGCCAGGCCGGTCTCACGCTGAGCACGATGGACAACAGCCACCATGTATAGGCAATCAGGCCGAGGAATACATAGAACTTCAGGAGGTCGGGTTCAGTGGCCACGAACTCGTAGGTGAGAATCAGCGGGAGCGGAAACACCACCGCGAAGCTCCAGAACAGCAGCTTACGTAGCATCGTCAGGACTCCACCTGAGCTGTCCGGTTCGGCTCGCTCGACCGTTGTCCGACCTCAGGCGTTCCGACATCACCCACAAGGGAAAAACCTTGCCTGCCCGTGTCTCGCACATTTTGCAGGTTGACGTAAATGAGTGTTGCCATAGTCAGGGCAGCAACAGCGATCAGGGCAATCGCTTTGTATTTCGGATTCACGTGCAAGCCCTTTTCGGCGAGGGCGACTTGGAGGTCTTACTCATCGAGTACTCTTCCTGTTTTCCTTGTGTGGATTGCCTGACCGCAGACCCGTTGCGACGAGTGCGGGGGAGTGCGGTGCCGGCGGTCTCAGTGCGAGCGCAACGCGCACGCGGGCAGGGCGCGACGACCCCAGACCCGTGTCGGTACGTCGGCCCTTGCCGGCCGATCAGGAGAAAAAGATGGGCAGGCGCGGAACATAGGGTGCTTCAAGAGCGTCGACCTCGTCGTCGGTCAGCTCGATGTCGAGCGCCGCGACGGCGTCGGCCAAGTGGTGCGGCTTGGTGGCGCCCACGATCGGGGCCGAGACCACCGGGTTCTTGAGCACCCAGGCCAGCGCGATCTGCGCCATGGAGACCCCGCGCTCCTCGGCGATCTTCTGCACGGCGTCGACGATGGGCTTGTCGCTGTCGAGGAAGAGCGGCCGGCCGTTCATGTCGACCTGGCGGTCCTCCTCCGACCTGCGCGTCGTGCCCTGCTCGCCCCAGGGGCGGGTCACCCTTCCCCCGGCGAGCGGGCTCCACGGGATGCTGCCCACGCCCTGGTCTGCGAGCAGGCCGAACATCTCACGTTCCTCCTCGCGGTGGATCACGCTGTAGTGGTCCTGCATGGACACGAATCGCGTCCAGCCGTTCGCTTCCGCGGCGTGCTGCAGTTTCGCGAACTGCCACGCCCACATCGAGGAGGCGCCGATGTAGCGGGCCTTGCCTGCCTTGACCACGTCGTGCAGCGCTTCCATCGTCTCTTCGACCGGTGTCTCGGGGTCGAAGCGGTGGATCTGGTACAGGTCGACGTAGTCGGTGTCCAGGCGCCGCAGCGAGGCGTCGATCTGCTCCATGACTGCCTTGCGCGAGAGCCCCGCGCCGCCCGGCCCCTGGTGCATGGGCTGGAACAGTTTCGTGGCGAGGACGATGTCGTCGCGCTGGGTGTACTTCCGCAGCGCGCGTCCGACGATCTCCTCGGAGGTGCCCAGACCGTAGATGTTGGCGGTGTCCCAGAACGTGATGCCGAGTTCGACGGTCTGCCGGAAGATCGGCTCGGCCGCCGTGTCGTCGAGCACCCATGGCATCCGTTTCGCGGGGTCGCCGAAGCTCATGCAACCGAGCGCGATACGGCTGACTTTCAGGCCCGAGGTTCCGAGACGCGTGTGCTCCATGACCAACTTCCTCTGACTGATCTGTAGGGCTGTTTGTGGGGCAGATCTGTTGCGCTGATCTGTTGTGGTGCTTGGGCCGACGCCGGCTCAGTAGTAGCGGCCGCCCTGTGGGGTGGGCAGGGCATCGAGTTCGGCGAGATCGTCGGCGCTGAGCCGCACGTCGGCCGCGCCGGCGTTGTCCAGCAGGTACTTGGGGGTCTTGGTGCCGGGGATCGGGACGACGTACTCGCCCTGGGCCAGCACCCACGCCAACGCCACCTGCGCCGGTGTGACACCGATGCGCTCGGCGATCTCGCGGACCTTGTCGGCGATGGCGCGGTTGATCGCCAGGGCGTCGTCCTGGAAGCGGGCAAGGCCGCGCCGGAAGTCGTCCTTGGGCAGGTCGTCGTACGAGGTGAACCGGCCGGTGAGGAAGCCTTTGCCGAGGGGTGAGTACGGCACGAAGGCGATGTCCTGTTCCTTGCAGTACGGCAGCACCTCGGCCATCCAGTCCCGCGTCCACAGCGACAGCTCGGACTGCACCGCCGTGACCGGGTGGACGGACTGTGCCCGCCTGATCTGCTCGACACTCACCTCGGACAGGCCGATCGCGCGTGCCTTGCCTGCCGACACGGCCTCCGCCAGGGCGCCCACGCTCTCCTCGATGGGCACATCCGGGTCGACGCGGTGCAGGTAGTACAGGTCCACGTGGTCCGTGCCCAGACGCCGGAGGCTGTCGTCGATCGAACGACGAATGTGCTCCGGGCGGCCGTCGACGCCGGTGACCGCACCGTCCTTGCCCAGCACACCGACCTTGGTGGCCAGTACAGCGCGCTCGCGGTGGCCGTCCGCCAGGGCGGCCCGACCAACTGCTCGTTCGTGTAGGGGCCGTACACGTCGGAGGTGTCCAGCAGGGTCATCCCCAGGTCGAGGGACTGATGGATCACCGAAACCATCTCGGCCTCGTCACGCGGGGTCGCCTGGTCGTAGCTGAAGCTCATGCCCATGCAGCCCAGGCCGACGACGCCGACCTCGGGGCCGTCGGGGCCGAGGGTGGTGGTGCGCATGCTGTTGGTCCTTTCGGTCTTCGGTGGTTCGGACCGGGGTTCGGTGCGCGGGCGACGCACCGGCCGGGGTGAGTGCTGTGTCAGTCCGCGAACCCGGTACGCGATGCTCCGATCCGTGACGCGTGCGCCGAGTCGGACGCCGCCAGATCGAGCAGGACCATCGCGTCGTACTCGGTGCTGCCGGGCTCGGCGTGGTACACGACCAGCCGGTGGCCGGGGGTGCCTTCCAGCTGCATGGACTGGTAGCCGAGGGTGAGGTCGCCGACGTCCGGGTGGTGGAACGTCTTGCGGCCATAGGAGTGGCCGCGTACGTCGTAGCGTTCCCACAGGCGGGCGAACTCCGGGCTTTTGAGCAGGAGTTCACCGGCGAGCTGGGTGAGGTCGGGGGCATCCGGGTCGGTACCGGCCAGGGCCCGCAGGCGGGCTACGCAGCCGCGGACCTGGTTGCCCCAGTCGTCGAAGAGGTCGCGGGCGGTGGGGTGGAGGAAGACGTAGCGAGCGATGTTGCGCTGTCTCGCGGGCCAGTCCTCCATCCCGGCGAGGAGTCGCAGTCCGCCCGGGTTCCAGGCCAGTACGTCGCCCGTGCGGCTGACCACGTGCGCGGGCTGGGGCCGCATGGCCTCCAGCAGGAGCTTTACTCCGGGCCGTACGGAGCGGGTGGGCGCGGTGGGCGGTTTTGGAGATGTACGCGCGGCATGCGCGGCCAGGCTGCGCAGGTGGTCGTGTTCCGGCTCCTCCAGCCGGAGGGCGCGGGCGAGGGAGTCGACGACGGACGGGCTGGGGTGGGTCTCCTTGCCGCGCTCCAGCCGGGTGAAGTAGTCGATGCTGATCCCGGCCAGGGTGGCCAGTTCCTCACGGCGCAGTCCAGGTGTGCGACGCGCGCCGGCACCGGGTGGTAGGCCGACCTCCTCGGGGGTCACCTGGGCCCGTCGGGCGCGTAGGTAGCGCCCCAGCTCGGTGCCGCCGCTGTGTTGCTCACGATCCATGTCTTCCGAGTGTGGGGACGACACGACTTGGGTGGAAGGCGGATGGGGTGCCCTGTCACGGCACTGAACAGCACTCCGGGCTGCAACGCGGTCTGCCACATGGCGAGCCGGAGGTGCAGGCTTGACGTTCGTAGAACATCTCCGTTCCCGGCAGCCGCGCATCACGACGAATCCAGCTCGTGGCCGCGCTCGGCCGGGCAGTGGACGACCTCGGCGCGCCGGAGGTGCTCGTCTACACCGCTGACCACCGAGTGACGGCGCGCCCCACGACTTCGAGGTGGCGCGCCGTCCGCTCGCAGGCGGTTCGCGTGCTCCGCCCGGCCTCATCTCCCGCCAACGCGGCGCCTGTTCGGCGCGTCTGTCAGTCGTAGTCCTCGATCCGCCATTCGTCGTGCCAGTCCAGGAAGGCCATCTCTCCTTCGAAGCGCAGGGGCAGCCAGACGTAGTCCGCGATGGAAGTGTCGGGGTCGAGCAGTTCAGGGGGGAGGACGGCAGGGGTGTCGGAGGCGTCCTCCGTCGCGTCTCCGGAGAAGCGCCTGCGCATTTCTTCCTGGATCGGCTCGGCCAGCTCGGGTGCCAGGTGGGGCAGCCACCTGTCGGCCAGGGCGATGTAGAGGTCCTTCTTGTGCGGATGCTTGAACACCGAGCTGATCTGGGAGCGGTACGACGTCCCGGAGGTGTCCTGGGGATGCGGGTCCCCCAGCACGGTCCACGGGCCGTGGAAG
Source organism: Streptomyces sp. NBC_00457 (assembly GCF_036014015.1). Classification (NCBI taxonomy): domain Bacteria; kingdom Bacillati; phylum Actinomycetota; class Actinomycetes; order Kitasatosporales; family Streptomycetaceae; genus Streptomyces; species Streptomyces sp. NBC_00457. The sequence continues at coordinate 9,723,663 of NZ_CP107905.1, forward strand.
GTCCGTGCGACGGCCACCTCCGACGGGTTGGGGGCGTAGCCGGTGGTGCCCGAAGTGATCAAGTAGTGCAGTCCGCCCCGCGTGAAGTGGGCCGGTGCCTCACGGACGTACGGCGGGTGGGGGTGGGGGAACTGGGTCGAGTAGTAGCCGTTGACGTTCGTGTAGTCGTCGGTCAGGTCGGCGCAGATCAGCTCGCTGTGCACGCGCTCGAAGTAGTAGTACGCCTTGCCGTCGTCGGGATGTACGGCGAGGTCGAAGTCGCCGGCGTTCATGCCGAGCGGGCGCAGCCCCGTGCGGACGACGCGGTAAGGGCCGAGGAAGTCGTCGGCGACGAGGACGGTGCTGGTCTGGGTATTCCCCTCGCCCATGATCTTGATCCAGCACACGTACTGCTTGGTGGCGGCGTTGAAGACGATGTGCGGGCGGTCGACCTGCTGGGCCGGGTGGAGAGGAGAGTTCGGGTCGCCCGGCTCGGGCGGGATGATCAGCCCGCGGTCCTCCCAGTTGTAGAAGTCGGTGGAGGAGTAGCAGCGGATCCCCCAGTGCCAGATTCCGCTGCCGGGCTTCGTCCGTTCCTTGTTCTCGCCGTACCAGTAGAACGTTCCGTCGAGGTACGTGATCGACCCGCCGTGCGCCTGGATGCGGTGGCCGGCCGTGTCGTACCAGACCTGGCCCGGGCGTATGGACGACTGGGGCGGTGGCGGTGTGGTCGTCACTTCGAACTCCCCTGCACGGTGTCGAGTGCGTCGACGAGCTGCCAGACGGACCGGGCTCGGGCGTAGGCCGCGTAACGGGAGATGTTCGGGTTGGCCACGAACCAGGACTCCGGTGTGGCGAAGGCATGGCCCTTGGTCGTGGCGCCGCCGTCGTAGATCCGGTTCGCCACGGCTTCGCTCATCTGCAGGGCCTTGGCGATGAGTTTCCCGTCGCCGGTCTTGCGGCCGATGTGCACGGCGGCCGCTGTCGCCATCCAGGTCGTGCCGGGCCACACGTCGGCGATCTCCGGGACGAAACGGCCGGTGCCAGGCTGGGCGTAGTCCATCGGGTACGGCTTCAGGTTCTCGTCGAGAATGATCGGCGGGCCTACGGGAACGCCGTTGGCGTCCTTAGGCGCTAGGAAGGCGTCCAGGGTGTTGTGCCAGTGCTGGCGGGCACGTCGCAGGTCGATCAGATCCGGCAGGCCGAGCTGGGAGGCGACGCACTGGGCGTAGAACGCGTCCAGGAAGGCCGCGTCCTTCGGCAGTACCGGCTTCTTGGCGCCGAAGATGTCGCCGGTCCGCCCGTCTATGCCGCCGGTGCCGTCGCAGTAGCGGTAGCGCCCGGTCTTGGGGTTCCAGAAGATCTCCTCGAACTCCTCCTTCGCCGCCGCGAGTTCGGTGTCGAGCTCTTTCTGTATGGCGGGCGTGGCCTCGGGGACTCCCAGGGCTCTGGCCTCGGGGGTGAGCGTCGACAGGATCTGGAGCGAGAGCAGGTACAGCTGGCAGTTGTAGATGCCGTGCCCGTTGACCAGGAGCTGGTCGTAGGTGCTCGGCGGATTGTTCGACGGCGGGTCAGCCGGGAGGTGGGAGCCGGGCGGGCGGAAGAACTGTGAGTGCTTCAGCGTCCGCAGCATCTGGGGATACCCGTAGGTCAACAGGCTCTTGTCGCCGGTCTCCTGGTACAGCGCGTACACCCGGTAGATGAGCTTGTGGAAGCAGTCCCGGAACGCGTCGCCGCCCGCGGGATCGAAGAGCTTGCCGAGATCGTCGGTGCCCGGAGGCGGTGCGCCGAAGACGGGTTCGGACGTTGCCGAGGGGGCGCCTTGGTTGGCTCCGGTCGCGTTGATGAACGGACCCGTGTCGAACATGATCTGCTGGGGCACCCGCCCCCACCGGTCCTGCTTGGTCAGCTGCAACCAGGCGCGCAGGCGCCCGAGTTCGATGTTGGGGAACAGCTTCGTGTACAGCAGGTACCCGAAGCTGTCGACGTCCATCTCATTGGCCGGTGCGCCGCCGCTTCCGCCGTCGATCGTGTAGAAGAGGTGAGTGCCGGGGATCTCCGCGCCCAGGCGCGGTCCGCCGGGGGCGGGAGTGATGGTGTTGCTGACCAGGCCCGCCTCCCAGAACGAGGCGTTGAAGACCATGCCGAACAGCTCGTTCAGGGCTGCTTTCCGCAGCCACACCGGGTACTTCGGGTTCTCGGCGATCGGCTTCCACCACGCCTCGACAGCGGCGAGGGAGTCGTCGTGCCGTGACAGCTCGCGCTTGGCGATGGTGAAGGCCTGCTTGAAGGGATACGAGTTCGGGACGTAGTCGTTGGTGGCCGTCGAGGTGGCGCCGAGGAACTCGGTGTAGCGGCGCATCCAGACGGCCCGGCCGCTGGGTGCGGCGTCGTAGTACACCTGGGGGAAGTCCCAGGACAGGGCGTACCGGACGGTGGTCTTCTGGCCCGGCCGCAGCCGCACGGTCACGGCGACGGCGCCCGCCGAGTCCGAGTCGTCCAGGGCACTGTTCGGCAGCCTGCCCGTGGAGGAGAACGGCTCGTAGATGTCGCTCCCGTCGCCCGGCCCGTTCCAGGAGGTGACGTACGTCAGTTTCTGGCCGGTGGCCGGCAGGGCGGCGATGGTCCACTCCGACTTGTAGGAGTCGGGCGTGTTCGTCCGGTGGTCCGAGCCCAGCGTCACGCCGGCGACACCCGACCGGGCGTCGGTGTCGAAGCGGCTGTAGAGCCCGGTGCGCGTCGTGCCCGACGGATGCGGAGTGGCGTTCGGGAAGGTGAACATCACCGAGAGGTCGACGGCCTTCGTCGTGGGGTTGGCCAGTTCCACGTCGAAGAAGGCCACCGGCATGGAGGTGCGTTCGTCCTCTTCGGCCACGATCGGCGACCAGAACCGCATGGACACCTGTGACCGGAACACGTTGTAAGAGGTCCAGCCGAACGGGTACAGCGCGGCATAGGTGCCGTCGCCGGGGTTCAGCTGGTTCCACTGCGGAAGAACCCCGGCGAAATCCCGCTGCGGAGCGATGTGGTCGTGCCGCGTGGCGAGCGTCTTGACGGTCGGGCCGCCCGAGGCACCCGGGACCTGCTCACGGACGTGGAAGGCCGCCTGGGGCAGCGTGCGCATGTCCCACCAGTCCGAGGCCTGTGAACCGCCCATGCTCCACGGCCCGAAGGTTCCGAACAGGTTGTAGTGGAACGAGCCGGCGCCGACGCCGCCGAGCGGGATGCCCAGACCGGGCACGCTCATGCCGCCTGCGGATCCGCGCAGGCCCGAGGGCTCGCCGGTGCGGCACTCCGGGTCGGCCCCCGCCTCGCAGGGGCCGTCCGGTGCGAGGCCCCAGGTGCGGATGTACGCCGCCTCCGGCCCCCTCGCCGCGTTGAGCGGTGACGCGTGGGCGGTCGGGGTCGAGGGAAGGGGCGGGAATCCACCGAACTCGCCTGCGGCGACGAGCCCGGCCACGGAGAGCGCGCCCGCGCTCCCGCGCAGGAAAGCCCTGCGTGGGAAGCCTCCGCCCTCGCGTGTCGTGTTCGGTTCGGACCTGTCCTGCGGCTCCATGGCAGTCCTTTCGGGGGTACTGGTGGGGGGAATGCGTCCAGGGGAGGGTGGTGCGTATAGGGGAGTGGGTGGTGCGTGTACTCAGACGGCCCGCGCGCCCAGGGCCGTGCGCGGACCGTCGGCAGACCGCGACTACGCCCTCGAGACGCAGTCGCCAATCACCCGCGCATCGCCGCCGCTCACGACCCGACCTTGGGAGCCGGAAGCTCCGCCGCCATCGTTTCCAGGCGCTTGGCCCGCCGCAGTCGCTGCTTCTTCGGATCCGCGACGGGAGCCGCCATCTGCAGCTTGCGTGTGTAGGGGTGCTCGGGAGCCGTCGCGACATCGGTCGCCTTGCCGATCTCGACAATGTGCCCCTGATGGAGGACGGCGATCCGGTCGCTCACCTCGTTGACGACGCCGAGGTCGTGGCTGATGAACAGGTACGCCACACCCGTCTCGCGCTGGATGTCCTTCAGCAGCGTGAGCACCTTGGCCTGGGTGGTCACGTCCAGCGCGCTGGTGGGTTCGTCGCAGATGATGACCGCGGGGTCCAGAGCGAGCGCGCGGGCGATGGCGATCCGCTGCCGCTGCCCTCCGGAGAACTCCCGTGGTGTGCGCCGTCCGCAGTCGGCGGGCAGACCGACGGCGTCTAGGAGTTCACGTACACGGGCCCGTTGTCCTGTTGCGGTGCGCCCGTCGCCGCCCTCGCCGGCGAGGAGCGGTTCGGCCAGGATGTCCTCGATCACCATGGACGGGTTCAGCGAGGAGTACGGGTCCTGGAACACGACCTGGATGTCCCGTGCGAGGACGCGCCGACGGGCCCGTGAGATGTTGCTGACGGTCTTCCCGCGGAACGTGACGGTGCCCGCCGTCACCGGGGCGAGCCCGAGGATCGCGCGCCCGATCGTGGTCTTCCCCGACCCGGACTCGCCCACCAGACTCAGCGTCTCCCCGGCCCGCAGGTCGAAGGAGACACCGTTGATCACGGTGGCGCCGGTGGCCCGGCGTCCTCCGAAACGTACGACGAGGTCTTCGACCTTCAGTACGGGCTCCGACTCCCCTGCGGGCTCCGATTCCCGTACGGTCTGCGCTTTCGGTACGGCCTCCGGCACGGTCACACCTCCGCGATCTCGACACGGCGTGCCGAAGTGAGCAGTTCCATGGTGTAGTCCACAGCGGGATCCTCGAACAGCGAGTCCACGTCGCTGCGCTCCACGATGTGCCCGTCCCGCATCACGCTGACCGTGTCGCAGAGATCCGCGACGACGCCCAGGTTGTGGGTCACCAGGATCATCGCCAAGCCGCGCTCATCCCGCAGCTCCCGCAGCAGTTCGAGGACCTCGGCCTGCACCGTCACGTCCAGGGCGGTCGTCGGCTCGTCCGCAACGATCACGTCGGGGTCCGAGGCGACCGCGCCGCAGATCAGGACGCGTTGGGCCATCCCGCCCGAGATCTCGTGCGGGTACTGCCGGAGGACGCGTTCCGGATCCTTGATGCCGACCCGGGCGAGCAGGGCGAGGAGTTCGCGCCGGGCGCCCTCCTTCGAGATCTCCTTGACCGCGCGCAGGCCGTGGATGAGCTGCGCGCCGATGGTGAAGCAGGGGTCCAGGTTCGACATTGGCTCCTGCGGGATGTACGCGATGCGCCGGCCGCGCGCCCGGCGCATGCGATCGTCGCTCGCCAGCAGGTCCTCGCCGTCGAGCAGGACCCGTCCGCCGAGCACGATGGCCTCACCGGGAAGGATGCCCAGCGTCGCGAACGCGATCTGGGATTTGCCCGACCCGGACTCGCCCACCAGTCCGTGGATCTCGCCGCGCCGCACCTCCAGGTCGATGCCGTGGACGACCTCCCGGATCTCCCTGTCGCCGTCTGGATACCCGATGCGTAGCCCCTGGATCGAGAGCACGGTGTCCGGGGCCGGGACTGCAGAGGCAGACGGCTCCACCCCCTCCCGAGCCTCGCGAATCATCTCCCTCAGCCGGCGCGGCGAGGGCGCCGTGCGGTGCGCCGAGGTCTGGAGGACGTCGCGCAGGGCGTTGCCGAGCAGGACGAGCGCCAGGATCGACAGGCTGATCAGGAGGGCGGGCCAGGCGACGGCGGCCTTGCTGGTGTAGATGCTCGAGAAGGAGGTCTGGAGCACGGATCCCCAGGACGGCGTCGCGGGATCACCGAGGCCGAGGAAGCTCACCCCGGCCTCGACGCCGATGCCCCCGGCGAGCACGAACGAGCTGTGGATCACCACCGGGGCACGCACCGCCCACAGCACGTGCCGGCCCACGATGCGCAGGTCGGACAGGCCGACCACGGTCGCGGCGTCAATGTACAGCTCGTTGCGTACGCCGACCACGACGGACCTGACCAGGCGGAAGTACGACGGTGCCACGAGCAGGCCGTACACGATCATCGCGACCGCGATATTGGGGCCGGTCCGTGCGTACAGCGCGAAGAGCAGCAGGACCGCGGGCATCGTCATGATGACATCGGAGACCCAGTCCGCGGCGGCTTCGACCCTGCCCCGGTAGAAGCCGGCGACGAGGCCGCCGACGACACCGAGCACGGACGAGACGGCCAGGAGCAGCAGACAGGCCAGCAGGGTCTGGCGGGTTCCCCACATGAGGCGGGAGAGGATGTCCCGGCCCGACGCGTCCGCGCCCAGGAAGTGACCGGGGGAGAAGGGCGGGGCGTTCACGGCGCTGAGTTCCGTGAAGTTGGGGCCGTATGGGGCCAGCCACGGACTGCTCAGGCCCAGGACGGCCACGACGGTGACGAAGGCCAGGCAGCCGGCCGCCATCGGGTCGGCGATGAGCCGCCGCAGGACGGACCGGCCCTTTCCCGCCGACACCGGCTCTTGAGCCGGCCCGGAGGCCTGGAGATGCTCGGGCACACTCATCGTGTCCTCGCCTTCGGGGTGAGCGCCGCGTTCGCGAGGTCGGCGAACAGGTTGACGACTAGGACGATGGCGATGGCCACGACGAGGATGCCCATGACCACGGGCACATCGCCCTGGAGCGAGGCCTCGAGCCCCGCCGAGCCCAGACCGGGGAGCGCGAAGATCTGCTCGATGAACACCGCCCCGCCCAGGAGGGTCATGACGCCCAGGTTGAGGGTCATGAGCCCGGGTCCGCCGGCGTTGCGCAGGACGTGGCGGAAGACGACCTCGCGCTCACTGATCCCTCGGGCCCGCAGCGTGCGGACGAAGTCCTGGGAGAGGGTGTCGATGACCGCTCCCCGGAACTGCGCGGCTGCTCCGGCGACCGCCCCGATCAGCAACGCGAGCGTCGGGAGCGTGACAGAGGCGATCCACCCGCCGAAGCTCTGGTCCGGGGAGACATATCCGGTCGCGGGAAAGACTCGGACCGCGATGGCGAAGGTGAAGACGAGCCCGATCGCGATCACGAACGGCGGGACGGCCGCCCCCAGGACCGACAGGAACTGGACCACCCGGTCGATCCAGCCCCCGCGCACGGCGGCGGTGACGCCGAGCAGGACGCTGAGGACGGCCATCATCACCAAGGTCAGGAAGACCAGGGCGAGCGTCACCGGCACCCGCGTCGCAAGCAGCGAGGTCACGGACTGTCCCGTGAACAGCGATTCGCCCAGGTCGCCCGTGAGTAGCCCCTGGAGCCAGTCGCCGTACTGCACGAGCAGCGGCCGGTCGAGGCCGAGCCGGGCCACTTCCCGCCGGATGTCCGCCTCCTGGGCCTCCCGCCCCAGGACGGCGCGTACGATCCCGGGCCCTTTGCCGTACATGAGGAGGTACGTGGTGAAGCTGACGACGAGGAGAATCGTCACGGCCCGGAGGAACTTTCTGAGAAGAACTCGGTACACCTGTGGATCCGATCTCTCGTGCCGGCCCGCCTACTTGTAGTCCCACAGCCGGGGGTTGAGGGCGTTGGAGTCGGTCATCTCTGGGATCCGGATCTTCGGGCTGTAGGCGTAGAAGCCCTCCGGGTACGCCAGCGGAACGTTCCACGCCTGCTCGATGGTGTAGCGGTTGAGTTCCTGCTGGATCTCCTTGGCCTCCTGGCCGGTACTGGTGAGGAACCTGTCCCAGAGCTTGGTCACCGTCGGGTCGGGCTGGTGCATCACGTTCCAGATGCCGTCGTCCAGCACGTAGTCCTTGATGTCCTGCTTCGAGTCGCCGTAGTTGCCCAGTGGCCAGAGGATCATCGGGTACTTACCGCTGAGCAGCTCCTCGACGGCGGTCGGCCCGGACAGGGTCTTCTGCTTCACCTTGATGTTGAGCTGGCTCAACTCCTGCGCCACCACGGGAATGAGCTCCTCCATCCCGAGGCCCCCGAACAGGGGGAACGTCACGGTGAACCCCTTCTCGTACCCCGCCTCCTTCATCAGCCTCTTGGCCTCGGCCGGGTCGTAGGGGTATGGATCCTTCAGATCGTCGATGTAGGCGTCCGATCCCGGGCGGAAGATCTGGTTCGCCGGAACGGCCCGTCCCTGGTAGAAGTCCTTCGCCAGGGACTTCTTGTCGAAGAGCATGTTCAGCGCGCGGCGGACCTTCAGTTCCCCCAGGGCCGGGATCTTTTCGCCCTTGTGGTCCATGAGCAGCAGCCGTGTGGTGTTACCGCGCATCCCCAGGACCCTGAGGTCGGAGGCGATGGCCTCCTTGTACATCGACTGCTGGATCAAGGTGCCGTCGATCTGTCCCGTCTTGAGGGCGTTGAGCGCGGCGGTCTGGTTCTTGAGCACCTTGACCACGAGCTTCTTGTACGGGAAGGTCTTGGCGTCCCAGAAGTCCTCGTTCTTGACGAAGGTGTACGTCGATCCCCTGGTCGTCTTCGCCGCGTCGAGCGTGTAGGGACCGGAGCCGACGGGCGCCTTGTTCAGATTGCCGGCCTTCAGGTACTTGGGACTCGCCACCTTGATGCCGCCCATGCCCACGATGCCCGGATCCGGCTTCGACGAGGTGAGCTTCACGGTCATGGAGTCCGGGGTGGTGGCCTTGTAATCGCTGAGGCGGGCGGCCTGACCGCCGTGCGATGCCTGGTAATCGAAGCCGACCTTGATGGCCTCCGCATCGACCGGTTCGCCGTCGGAGAACTTCATGCCCTCGCGCAGGTGGAAGGTCACGGCGGTGTTGTCGGAGTTCACCTCCCACTTCGTGGCGGCGTCCGGCTGGGGCTTGCCCAGAGCGTCGAACCGGGTCAGGGTCTGGTACACGGCATCGGCCGGCCAGCCCTGGAAGGAGGGCTGGTTCGCCGGGTCCCAGCCCTGGATGTCCGCGGTCGAACCGAGAACAAGCGTGTCCTTCTTACCCCCGGGCGTAGACGCGGTGTTCGCGTCGGTGCAAGCGCTCAGCGCAGCCAGCGAGGTCAGGGCCGTCGTCATGGTCAGTAATACGCGAGCAAGTCTTTTGGTGCGCCGCATGATCGGCTCCTTCGGACACGGGAAAGTTCGGCCGGATATGGCCGCGAGTACTGGCGGAAACGTCTACGCCCGGGTGTACGTCAAAGGGGCGTACCGGCTGAAAATGCTCTATGGAACGTTTCAAGTGGAGGCTAGGTAGCAGGCGGAGGCCGGTCAAGAGAGTGCGTCGTGATTGCGCGGTAACGGTTCTGTAACGCGCTCATGCTGTGGGGGTCAAAACGGCAGGTCAAAGCATCTATGGCTTGGTTTGGTCAACAGTGGGCCTCTCATGTCGGCGCACTGGTGGACGCCGAGCCGCGCGAAACGGTATGCCCCCTCCCGTCACGCGCAGGTCGTGGACCGTTCTAATGGCAGTGGGGGCGTGTGGAGATGCGAACCGACCGGCTCGCTCTCCCTGTCAGGGCAGCCGTCGGGCGGACTTTCGTACCGGGGCCGCGCTCGTGCCACGCGGCATCAGCCGAGGGGACACGACGTAGTGCACGGGCTGGGTCCGGCCGTTCAGCCGCTCCAGCAGGAGTCGCGCGCTCATCTGGCCCGTGAGGTGGCCCGACTGGTCGACCGTCGTGAGAGAGACCCGGCCGATGGTCGAGGCATAGATGTTGTCGTACCCGGCGACGGTGATGTCCTGAGGCACCCTCAGGCCACGCTCTTCCGCTGCCCGCAGCGCGCCGAGTGCGGCGATGTCCGCGCCGGCGAAGACGGCAGTCGGTGGCGTCGGCCTGGCCAGGGCTTCCAGGGCGGCCTGGTACCCGCCTGCTTCCGAGTAGGTGGTCTCGATGACGTCGGGCTCGAGGCCGTGTCGCTTCATGGCGTTGACATAGCCGTCACATCGCGCGGTGTGGGCCAGGACGAAGGGCCTCTTGAGGCGTCCCGCCGGATGACTGGTGTGCAGGATGCGCTTGTGGCCCAGGGCCACGAGGTGATCGACCATGAGACGCGCGCCGCCCTGGTCGTCGTCCACGACGGTGTCGTACTGGGCGGAGCCGCCGTGCCGTGCGATCACCAGGGTGGGCAGTCCCGATCCCAGTTTCTCCAGCCACGAGGTGGCCATCGCCGGCGCGATGACGATGAGCCCGTCCACCTGCCTGTCGGCGAGGGCTTCGATGCTTCTTTGCTGGCGCTCGGGGGAGAGGCCTCCGGCGACGAAGATCTCCTGGTACGGACTCGGCTCCAGCTCGTCTGCGATCCCTTCCGCGATCTCTGTCTGGAAGGGGGCCGAGAACTCGGTGAGCATGACGCCGATGGTGTAGGAGCGTCCTCGCATCGCACGGGCGCCGGCCTGGGGCCGGTAACCCAGTTTCTCGATCGCCGCAACGACCTTGGCCTTCATCTGGGGGCGGACACCGGGGGCATCGCGGATCACATTGGAGACGGTCGAAACCGAGACCCGCGCCTCCCGCGCCACGTCCTGAATCGTTGCACGGCGAACCCTGGAAGGCCGGGACCCGATGGTGCCATCGGCACGCACCGGCCTCGCCCGGCCACCACTGGAATCACGCAGGTCGTCCTGCGCACCAGGTTCAGCAGCGTCAGCTTCCACGGGCGCCATGCTACAGCCGCAGTGACAGACCAAACTGCGCAGGTCGCGATCGAGCGGGGCACCGGCGCCTTCCTAAGCCGAACTCTCTATGGAACGATGCAAAGACTTATGGTCATCGAAGCGACTCGGTCCAGCAGCGCGTCCCCACGACAACGCACACACCTGCCTCGGACCGTCCTCACCGGCGACTCCAGCAGTAACAAGAGGTAAGGACAGCATGAGTGAATTACCCTCCCTTCCGCCCGACTTCGTGTTCGGTGCCGCCACCGCCTCGTACCAGATCGAGGGCGCGGTCCACGAGGACGGCCGCGGGCCCTCCATCTGGGACACCTTCTCCCGCGAGCCGGGCCGGGTACTGCACGGCGCCACCGGGGACGTGGCCTGCGACCACTACCACCGATACCCCGAAGACGTTGCGCTGCTACGCGAGTTGGGCGTCGGCTCATACCGGTTCTCCATCGCCTGGCCGCGCATCCAGCCGACCGGCTCGGGCCCGGTGAACCACAAGGGCCTGGACTTCTACTCCCGGCTGGTGGACGAACTGCTGGCCGCCGGCGTCGAACCGGCCGCGACTCTCTACCACTGGGACCTGCCGCAGACCCTGGAAGACCGTGGCGGCTGGCGGGTACGCGACACCGCGGAACGGTTCGGCGAGTACGCGGCCTTGGTCGCCGACGCCCTGGCCGACCGGATCCCCCGCTGGATCACCCTCAACGAGCCCGGGTGCAGCGCCTTTCTGGGGTATGCCGACGCCCATCACGCCCCCGGTGCGGCCGAAGGCACCCCAGCGCTGGCCGCCGCTCATCATTTGCTGATCGGTCACGGTCTGGCGATGCGGGCGCTGCGTACCGCCGGCGTCCGGGAGGCGGGCATCACGCTCAACCTCAGCCACGTGACCGCGGCCTCCGACTCCGCCGCGGATCTCGCGGCCCTTGTCCGTGCTGAGACCATGCAGAAGCTGATGTGGACCGAGCCGCTGTTGCGCGGGCGCTATCCAGCCGCCGAAGAGGAGACGTGGGGTGAGCTGATCACCCGGCAGACCTTCCGACAAGAGGGCGACCTGGAGCTGATCTCCGCGCCGATGGACTTCCTCGGGATCAACTACTACACCCCCACCGTGGTCCGTGACGCACCCCATCGCCGCCCCGACCCGGCCCTGCGCACCGCGACGGACTGCCGCATCGAGACGGTCGACATCCCGGAGGTTCGGCGCACCGCGATGGGCTGGGCGGTGGTTCCCGACAGTCTGCGCGAGCTGCTCGTCTCACTGCGTCACGAGTACGCGGACGCCCTTTCGCCCATCTACATCACCGAAAACGGATCGGCGGAGGACGACGTGCTGTCCGCCGACGGCCAGATACACGATCCCGACCGGATCGAGTACCTCCGCGACCACATGGCCGCCGTCGCAAGGGCCGTCGCCGAAGGAGTGGACGTACGCGGCTACTACGTCTGGTCGCTGCTCGACAACTACGAGTGGGCCTTCGGCTACGACAGGCGTTTCGGGATCGTCCACGTCGACTACGACACCCTGCGGCGCACACCCAAGGACAGCTACCGCTGGTACCAGCGGTTGATCGCGGCCAATGCCTGACCGCCTGACCGAGCGCTTCCCGTCGGGGCCGCACGCCTTTCGCTGTGGTGGCCCGAGCGACAGCACGGGCGGGCGGCACCACCTGACAAAAGAAGCGCCGGTCTCCATACATTCGGATGGCAGTACGTCACTCGCCTCACCGACCTCCTGAGCAGCGGCAACACCCACTGGGGAAAACACCTGTGGGGCTCTCTTCCCCCAACCTCCGATCGCCGAGCCTGTGCGCACGGCGCCGATGGGAGTGTGCAATACCTTGACCAGCGAAATCCGGCGGGCCCTTGTCGTCCGTGGTGGTTGGGACGGGCATCAGCCCGTGACGATCAGCGACAGTTTCGTCCCGTTCCTCAAGGAGCAGGGCTTCACCGTCGAGACCTCCGAAGACCTCGCGGTGTACGACGACGCGGAGCGGCTCGCTGCCACCGATCTGGTCGTGCAGTGCTGGACGATGGGGACGATCACCCCGCAGCAGCGCGACAACCTGGCCGCCGCCGTCCGCGGCGGCACCGGACTCGCCGGCTGGCACGGCGGCATCGTGGACAGCTTCCATGACCACGGCTATCACCTGCTGACCGGCGGCAAGTTCGTGACGCACCCGCCCGGCTACCTCGACCACACCTACCAGCTGTCGCCCGAGCACGCGGACCACCCGATCATCGCGGGCCTGGACGACTTCGCGATCCACAGCGAGCAGTACTGGGTCCTGACCGATGCGCGCATCGACGTCCTGGCCACGACCACGTTCCCCGCCGACGACCTGCACGACCGGCCCGCCGTCATGCCCGCGGTGTGGACCCGGACCCATGGCGCGGGACGCGTCTTCGTCTCGACCATCGGGCACAAGCCGGACGACTTCGACGTGCCGCAGGTGCGGACGCTGACCGAGAGGGGACTGCTGTGGGCGAGCCGGTGAAGCCTTTGAACATCGGGATGGTGGGCGCGGGCAAGATCAGTGGCGCCTATCTGTCGACCCTGGAGAAGCTGACGTCGGTGCGGCTGACCGCGGTCACCGACCTCGACCGGGCCCGTGCGCAGGCCGTCGCCGACCAGGTCGGATCCCAGGTCTCGGTGGCGGACTCGGTCACGGACCTCGTCACCCGTGACGAGGTGGACGCGGTTCTGAACCTGACCATCCCGGCCGCGCACGCCGAGGTCGCCCTGGCTGTACTCGCCGCCGGTAAGCACGTTTACGGCGAGAAGCCTCTCGCGGCGAACCGCAAGGAGGCCGATGCCGTCCTGACCGCCGCCCGTGATGCGGGACTTCGGGTGGGCTGTGCCCCCGACACCGTGCTGGGCACCGGCACCCAGACCGCGCGCAAGGCGGTCGATGACGGACTGATCGGTCGTCCGGTGGCGGCGACGGCCTTCATGACGTACGCGGGACCCGAGACGTGGCACCCGGACCCGGAGTTCTACTACCAGCCCGGAGGAGGCCCGCTGCTCGACATGGGCCCCTACTACCTCTCCGCCCTGGTGCACCTTCTGGGCCCGGTGGTGAAGGTGACGGGAGCCTCCTCGCGGCCGCGTGCCGAGCGGTTCATCGGCAGTGGTCCGAGGGCCGGGCAGTCCTTCCCGGTCGAGATCGACACCCACATCACGGGTGTCCTGGAGCACGCGGACGGCGCCCTGTCGACGCTGGTGATGAGCTTCGACATCAAGGCCGCGCGCCTGCCGCGCATCGAGGTGCACGGCTCCGAGGCCTCGCTCTCCGTACCCGACCCGAACACCTTCGACGGGCCCGTCGAGATCCACCGCGGCGACGGCTGGGACGTCCTGCCGGTGTCCGCCGGTCACGCGGACACCGGCCGTGGCGCGGGGCTTGCCGACCTCGCCGAGGCCCTGGACGCCGGGCGCCCGCACCGCGCCTCGGCCGAACTCGCCGCGCACGTCCTGGACGTCATGCTCACCCTCATGGACGCCGCCGAACACGGCCGCGCTCTCCCGGTGACCAGCACCTGCGAGCGGCCCGCCCCGGTCATCGGCCTCTAGCCAGGTGTGCTGACCGGAGAGGTTGGTGACGCGGCCGGCTGGGGTCGCGGAGGTGAGCGCCGGGGGCGGCTGGAGCGGTCGCGCATGCCCTCGGCGCCGTGCCGACGGTAGCTGCCGGCCCACCGGCTGCGGTGCTGTGGCTGACATGGAAGCGATCCGCAGCCCGCCGCGGGGGCCGGCCGTCATCGACGACACACCGGGCCAGACACAGCCCGCAGGTCGGTGTCAGCAGGGCATGACGGTGTGACAACGAGGGCCTCCTGGGTGCCGGTTGTAGATGTCGTCATCCACACCGAACCCAGGGGCCCTCGGCTCTTTCAACGCCGCTCAAGCATGTCGCCTGTTACCCACGCCCCAGGACAGCGCACTTAGAACGTGATGACATGGGTTCCCGGCCCCAGGACGACGGGCTCGCCCACGCGGAACTCGCATTCGGTGTCCGCCGGCACGACGACCTCAAAGCGAACGGCGCCGTCCTCGCGTCGCCACGACGACGACGCGAGGCCGAAGGGAGTCTCGAGCGTGGCTCGTGCCCAGTCCAGCCGGTCGTCGATCACCGGTTCCACGGCGAAGCGCTCGTAGCCGGGGTGCGATTCGAGCGGACGCAGGCCGGCCAGGTACTGGTGCAGGAACCCGATGACCGCTCCCTTGCTGTAGTGGTTGAGGGAGCCGCTCGGTGTGCCCTTGGCGTCGATGCCGTCCCAGTGCTCCCAGATGGTGGTGGCGCCGCGGTCGATCATCGTCAGCCATGAGGGCGAGGTGTCCTGGAAGAGCAGGTCGAACGCGACATCGGCACGGCCGTTGTCCGCCAGTACCGGCAGCAGCATCCCGGTGGACAGGAAGCCCGTCGACAGGTGTGTGCCATCGGCCCGGATCAGTTCGACGAAGTGCTCCACCGCTGACGGCACGAGGTGCTCGGGGATCAGGCCGAACCGCAGCGCTCTGACGTAGGTTGCCTGGCTGTCCCGCGCCAGTCGGCCGTCGGCGCCGATGAATTCGGTGGCCCAGGCGTGCTCGACGTTCGCCGCGAGCTCGGTCCAGCGTGCCGCGTCTTCCGTCTTGCCCAGTACCTCCGCGGTCTTGGCTAGCAGACGGGCGGAGTGGGCGAAGTAGGCGGTGGCGACGATCGAATGCTCGCCCTCGAAGAGGGCGATCTCGACTCCGGGCTCCAGCCATTCCCCCCAATGGAACCCGGTGTCCCAGAGGAACCGCTCGTGTTCGGGTGCCTCGGGATTCGCCTCGATCCGCTCCGGCGCTCGCGCCGTACGCGCGGTCGTCTCGACGAACTCCAACCACGCGACGGCCGACGGGTACTGACGCGCCAACACCTCGCGATCCCGATACGACTGCCACATCTGCCACGGTACGGAAACCGCCGCGTCGCCCCACCCCGACGAACCCTCGACCCCCCCGACAGCCGCCTCCGGAGACGGGACGTAGTTCCTGACCATGCCGTTCGACACCTGGTCGGAGGCCAGATCCTTCAGCCACTTGTCGGTGAACCCGGCGATGTCGTCGAGGAAGGCCGCCGTCGACACGAAGACCTGATAGTCGCCGGTCCACCCCGCTCGCTCACGCTGGGGGCAGTCGGTCGGCACGTCGCACGCATTGGTCCGCCAGCTGCGCACCGCAGCCTCGTGCAGCAGTTCGATGCGGCGGTCACTGCAATGGAAGATGCCGGTGGGGCGCAGATCCGTGCGGACTTCGACGCCGTGGAGGTCGGCCGTGCCAAGAGGTCCCGGCAGTCCGTCGACGGCCACGTACTGGAACCCGTGGGTCGTGTGGCGCGGCTCGAACGCCTGGCCGTCGCCGACGGAGACCACCGAGTCGATCTGGTGGAACGGAAGCAGAACACCAGAGCCCATATCAGGACGCAGATGGTCGGTCGTGACATCACCGTCGGCGTCGAGGGCCTCGCCATGGGTCAGCACGATCTCCGACCCGGGACCTGCCTCGTCGAGGTGGATCCAGCCGTTGGTGTTCTCCCCGAGGTCGACGATGTGCCGCCCGCCCTCCAGTGTCGTCACCGACGCAGGCGTGATCGACCGGACGCGGCGAACCGGAGGTGCCGGGGTCGCGCACAGGCGGCTCCAGTCGGCGCACAGCGGATCCGTCGGCTCGAGCACCGGCTGCCAGTCGCGGCGATCCCAGCGGAAACCGCCCGGCCGCTGCACCACGCGCTGTCCGTCGAGCAGGTCGGCCTCCGTCGAGTCGGAGATGGTGGAGCCCCAGCCGAGGCCGGTACCGACGACGGTCGTGGAACCATCGGTGTGGATGACTTCGAACTGAGCGAGGAACGCCGTGCGGTCACCGAAGTTGTCGTAGGTACGGCCGTAGCCGAACAGGCCGCGGTACCACCCGTCGGAAAGGAATGCGCCCAGGTCGTTCGCGCCTTCGTGCAGCACGGTGGTCAGGTCGTAGGTCTGCACCTGAAGGTTCGACCGGTAGGCGGTGAAGCCCGGGGTGAGCTCCTGGTCGCCGATCCGCTGACCGTTGACCACCAGCTCGTAGATGCCGTGGGCCGTGACGTAGGCCCGGGCCGAGACGATCGGCCCGGGCAGTTCCACATGCGAGTGCAGGGCGTAGAGGGGCCGATGACCGGGCTCGGGCACGTTCTGCTCATGGGGCCGGATCCAGGAAGCCGACCAGTCGCTCCGCCGTAGCAGCCCCATCTCCCAGAACGCCGGCGCCGACCAGCCGCTCTCCCCGAGGTCGGTCCACACACGCACCCGCCATTCGACGCGTTCACGGGCGGACGGCTCAGGGCCCGTGTACGGGACCAGAACGCGCTCGGCGGATCGCACGACGCCGGTCGACCACTCGCCCGCCGCTATCTCGTACGCCGTCTGACGCGTGGCACCGACGGGCAACTGCCACGACAGACGTGGGCGGGCGACATCCGTGCCCAGGACGGCGTCATCAAGGTGCTCGAAGCGCAGCCGGTGTGGTGCGTCGGTCGTTGTCTGCTCAGTCATGAAGGCCTCCGTTGCTCGGACAACGTTCTCGGGCACACCAGGTCTCTGTAACGTTCCATCCCGAGGCTAGGCAGTGGAGCCGAGAGTGGTCAATAAGATGCGCTGGTGTCGCGAGGCGGCGTTTCGTCGAGGACAAGAGTCGTGGGCGTCGAATGGACAGGTCAAGTCAGCTGTCCTTCGGCGTTTGTTGAGAGAAGGAGCCTGCGGTGGCTCCGCCAGAACGGTGGACTCGGCCACCGATGCCTTCCTAAGTCGAGGCACTTATGGAACGATACAAATGATCGGACTCCCTTCGGCACCGCTCATTCCGAGAGCTCGCAAGGGTGTTTCCACCGGGCAACGCGTACACCCCCGTCCCGGATCCCATCCGTCTGCCGAGAAGTCTGGAGACCCGCATGGTTGTGGCTGCCGCTCCCCGCGCACCTCGATTCGAGCACCACACGGACGGTTCTCCCGTGCTCGGCGTGGGGACTGGTACCCCCCGCTTGTCGTGGACGGTTCCGCAGGCCGACGAGGGCTACGAGCAGACGGCGTACGAGGTCGAGATCAGTCGAGACGGCAGCCGTGAGAGGTACCGGGTGGACAGTGGCGAGCAGGTGTTGGTGCCCTGGCCGGCCGAGCCGCTAGGGTCCCGCGAGTCTGCCCGAGTGTGGATCCGCGTCGCGCACAAGGAGGAGTGGAGCGAGTGGGGAGCGCCGGCCGTCATGGAGGCCGGTCTCCTCGACGTCTCCGACTGGTCCGCTGCCTTCGTGAGCCCGACCGGCGTCGGTGATCTGCACGCACCCGCGCCGGTACTGAGCGGCTTACTCCACGTGCCGGGCGAGGTGGTCAAGGCCCGGCTGTACGCCACGGCTCATGGTGTGTACGTCGCCACACTCAACGGCCGCCGCGTCGGCGACCTCGTCCTGACGCCGGGCTGGACCGCCTATCAGCACCGGCTGCGCTACCAGACGTACGACGTCACGGACCTGGTCCGCAGCGGGCGCAACGAGCTGGACTTCCTGCTGGGCAACGGCTGGTACCGGGGCCGGCTCGGCTTCAACGGCGAGCGAGCACTCTACGGTGACCGACTCGCGCTGCTGGCGCAGTTGGAGGTCACGACTGCTGACGGCCGCGTGCACGTCCTCGCCACCGATGGCACGTGGACAGCGTGCGAGAGCGAGGTACTCGCCGACGATCTCTACGACGGCCAGCGCACTGACCTACGGCGGCGGGGCGCAGGCCGGCGCCCGGCCACCGGCGGAGTCGAAGTGATCGAGGGCGATTCCACCCCCCTCGTGGCGTCGGACGGGCCCGGCGTGCGGGTCAGCTCTCTGCTCTCGCCCGAGCGGGTATGGACCTCACCGTCGGGCCGGACGCTGGTCGACTTCGGCCAGATCGCCGTGGGTTGGGTGCGGTTGCGCGTCCGCGGTCTCGCGCCGGGCAGCGAGGTCGTCGTACGGCACGCGGAGGTCCTGGAGGAAGGCGAACTCGGCACCCGGCCCCTGCGCACGGCCAAGGCAACCGACAGTTACCTCGTCACGGGCACCGACGGGGAAATCCTCGAACCGTCCCTGACGTTCCACGGCTTCCGGTACGCGGAGGTGTCCGGCGTGCCGGGCCTGCGCGGTGAGGACATCGAGGCGGTGGTGATCGGGTCGGACCTGCGGCGCACAGGCTGGTTCAGCTCCTCGCACGAGCTGCTCAACAAGTTCCACGAGAACGTGGTCCGCAGCATGCGCGGCAACTTCGTCGACGTACCCACCGACTGCCCTCAGCGCGACGAACGGCTCGGCTGGACCGGCGACATCCAGGTGTTCGCGCCGACGGCGGCCTTCCTCTTCGACACCGTGGGCTTCCTCGACTCGTGGCTCGCCGACCTGGCGGCCGAACAACAGCCGGACGGATCCGTCCCGTTCGTGGTGCCGGACGTGCTGCGCACCCCGTCCCCAAGCGCGGCGGCCTGGGGCGACGCCGCGACGGTGGTGCCGTGGGTGCTCTACCAACGCACCGGGGACCGCGGCGTATTGGAACGGCAGCTACCGAGCATGTGCGCCTGGGTGAACCGGATGACCGAACTCGCCGGCCCCGACCGGCTGTGGACGGGCGGCTTCCAGTTCGGTGACTGGCTGGACCCGACCGCACCGCCCGAGGACCCCTACCGAGCCAAGGCCGACCCCGACGTGGTCGCCACCGCACACCTGGCCCGTTCGGCCGAGATCGTGGCCGAGGCAGCCCGCGTGCTGGGCCGGAGCGAGGTGGCGGACGACTACGCAGCCCTGGCGGCCGAGGTCCGCGAGGCGTTCGCCCGTGCCTTCGTCACGCCCGCAGGCCGTGTC
The DNA here is from genome assembly GCF_036014015.1 of Streptomyces sp. NBC_00457. Taxonomy (NCBI): domain Bacteria; kingdom Bacillati; phylum Actinomycetota; class Actinomycetes; order Kitasatosporales; family Streptomycetaceae; genus Streptomyces; species Streptomyces sp. NBC_00457. The sequence continues at coordinate 9,742,978 of NZ_CP107905.1, forward strand.
CTGTCCGACGCGCAGACCGTCTACGCCCTGGCCATCGAGTGGGCACTGCTGCCCGGCGAGGAACAGCGCAAGGAGGCTGGCCGACGGCTGGCGGACCTCGTACGCACCGGCGGTTTCCGTATCGGCACCGGGTTCGTGGGCACCCCGCTGGTGACCGACGCACTGACCTCGACCGGACATGCCGATGTCGCCTACCGCCTGCTGCTGCAGACGGGCTGCCCCTCGTGGCTCTATCCGGTGACCATGGGCGCGACCACGATCTGGGAGCGCTGGGACAGCATGCTGCCCGACGGCAGCATCAACCCCGGCGAGATGACCTCCTTCAATCACTACGCGCTCGGCGCAGTCGCGGACTGGCTGCACCGGCGGGTAGCCGGTCTCGCCCCCGCCGCGCCCGGCTACCGCGTGATCACCATCCACCCCGTGCCGTCCGCCGCGCTGACCTCCGCCTCGGCCCGCCATCTCACTCCGTACGGCGAAGCCTGCGTGGAGTGGACACGCGCCGATGGCCGTTTCCACCTAGAGGCGCAGGTTCCCGTCGGGACTACCGCTTACGTGTGGCTGCCCGGCACAGACGCCCCCGAGACCGTCGCACACGGCGACCATCGCTGGGAGGTGCCCGACCTGTTCCTGCCCTCACCCGAACCGCGTACGCCGGGCACCGTCCGCGATGTGCTCGACGAATCCGTGACCTGGGCCGCGGTAGTCGCTGCGGCTGTCCGGACCGGTGTGGCCCCCGGCGGCGAGGCGGAGGCGGCCCGTCGGCTCGCCGCGCACCTCGACGCGCCCGCGACGGATCTCGCTCGCGCTCTAGCACCGCAGGAGTTCTCACCGGGCGCGGCCGCCTTCCAGCATGAGGTCGACGCCATCTTCGGATCGCTCCCTGGCTGACTGCTTGCGGCCACGACACATGCCATAGGAAGGGGCGGGGTTCGTGGGTGGGTGAGGGTTGTGGGGGGGGGTGATCGGGGCGAAGGGGCCGTCGGCTCGGAGAGGGCGAGGCCGTCGAGGTAGTGGAGGTGGGGGTCGTCGGGCCGACGTCGTCGGAGCCGTGGCTCATCGAGCTGCCGTGGTGCAGCCACACCCTGCGGCCCGGGTCGGGGGCGGGCTCGAGGGGGCGTCGGTACGCAGGGCGAGGAGTTCGGTGGTCTCGTTGTGCGGAAGCCAGATCTCGATCGTCTTGGGAGCGTCGGGGAGGTCCGTGAAGGTCACGGTGCCGGGCGGGCCTGGGCGGTGCTCCGCCGTTCTGGTGGTCATGTCGATGGTGATGGTGTTGCCCTCCGGCACGCTCGCCGGCCCGTCAGGCGGCCGTCGACGAGGAGTTCGTACAGACCGTCCGGGCGGGCCGGGGCGCCCACAAGGGTCCGCTTGGTGCGCAGGGCGTCGAGCTCGACGGTGGTGGCGCGGCTGCGGAAGACCAGCCGTACGCCGGAGGGCTGGGACTCGACCATGTCCAGTTGCGGGTCGGCGCCCTGGGCGCGGGCCCGGGCGGACAGTCGGTGCGGCAGCACGCCGTGCTCGGTGCGCTCCAACTCTAGGGCGCCGCGCAGGAGATCGGCGTGATGGGGGTGGTGATCCGGCGGGGGGTGGTGTGCATCGCTGCCTCAACTGGCTCGTTGCATGGGGGCGATGACCGTCGTGATCGGTAGGCCTGGCCATTACGGTGCGCGGCAGGAGTGATCGCCGCAAGCCCTCCCGGCGACGGCCATGGAAGGACGGGCCTACTTGGTGAGCACTGCGGTGCGCCGGGACCAGGAGCCCTCGGCGGCGGCGCTGAGCAGGAACGCGGCGACGTCGGCCCGGGAGATCCTGGGCACGCCGGGCAGGCGGTCGAGCTGCTTCAGGTCGATGGCCTGGACGGTCGTGGCCGGCTTGTTGGTCAGCAGCACCGGGTAGACGAGCGTCCAGTCCAGGGCGGAGGCGGTGAGGATGCGCTCGCCCGCGGCCTTGTCGGCGAAGTTCGCCTTGCCACCCTTGTAGAGGAACCGGAGGATCCCGGAGCCCTTTGCCAGGGACTCGCCGACGCCGAACGCCGACATGATCACCACTCGCTTGGTGCCGCTGGCCTCGGCGGCTTGGACGAGCGCGCGTGTGGTGTCGGTGATCAGGTTCGCCGGGTCCTTGGCCTTGCCGATCCCGAGGGTGCTGACCACGGCGTCCACGCCGCGTATGGCCTCGGTCAGCGCATCGGCGTCTCGGACGTCACCGGCGACCGCGGTCACTCCCTCGCGCCGGGCGAGCTTGGCCGGGTCGCGTACGAAGGCGACCACCTCGTGTCCGGCGGCGCTGGCCGCGTCCGTGAAGAGGCCGCCGGTCGCGCCGGTGGCGCCCAGGAGGAGAAATCTCATTGCAGTAGCCCCTTCAGGAGCCTCGACGGCTCTCGTGTACGAATCTCGTGTTCGCCGCGCCGGGCAGGCGCAACTGGCGCGGGTAGGGTGGTCTTTGAGCACACCGGCACTGTGGCGCGTGTCCGGTACCGGGATGAGCTCCCGCTCGTGGGCGTTACCGTCACCGCCCTGCCCCGGCCGAGGCCTTGGCTTCCGCCCATTCCTTGAGGGGCTGGATCACCCACGTCCCGCCGTCGTGCGGGTTGAGGGCAAAGCCGTGATCGCCGCCGAAGAGGCCCGGAATGGGTAGCCCGCCGGCCCAGCGGAGTTCGATGCCCTCCGTCACGGCTGCTACCCGTGCCTTGTAATTGACCGGGCGGCCCTTCGCGGGCTGCGTCCGCAGTGCCAACGTGGCCCCGACCCGAATCTCGGACCTCCCACACCAGCCCGGGGCTCGCGTCGATGTCGACATACGTGCTGATCTCTCGTATTTGGCACTCCCCGCTGGCCGCGCTCGGCGGCACGACTCGGATGAGGCATGCCCGTCGATGCGGCTTCCCTTGGGTTCACTCCGCCATTCGTGCTACACGCTAGCAAAGATGAGACTCAGTCGCAAGTTTGAGTGATGAGTTCGCTATCGAGGGCTAGCGTTGAATACAGTCATGGATGCCAGCTGGTCGAATCGGCCGCAGCTACGGTGCAGGGATGTAGGCGACGCCTGCCAGGAGGGCGGTCAGGTCGGGGGAGAGTCACCGACGGGTCGTCGTGTCCCTGTATCGGCGTAGAAAGTGATCAGGCTGTGGCCGGAGGTGCCTGCGAAGACGACCGTGATGTCCCCGGAAGACTCTGGAAGAACCCTCGGATGTCGGCGACCAGCAGATCGGGCTGCTCCATGGCGGGGAAGTGGCCGCCGCGGTCGAACTCGGACCAGTGCGTGATGGTGTTGGTGGCTTCGGCGAAGCGGCGGATGGTGAGGCTGAGGTCCTTGGGGAAGATCGCGACACCGGTCGGAGTGGTGGAGGGTTCCGGCTGCCGGCCCCAGGAGGCGGCGGACTCGCGGTACAGGCGAGCCGAGGAGGCCGCCGTGCCGGTGAGCCAGTACACCATGACGTCGGTCAGCATCTGGTCGCGCTCCACCGCGTCCTCGGGCGCGTCGACGGAGTCGGTCCAGTCCTTGAACTTCTCCACGATCCAGGCGAGTTGGCCGACCGGGGAGTCGTGCAGGGCGAAGGCGAGCGTCTGTGGCCGGGTGGACTGGACGGCCGCGTAGCCGAACAGCTCCCGCTGGTAGCGCTCTCCGTGCTTCAGACGTGCCTGCTCCTCGTCGGTGAAGGGCGCGGCGTCCGGGGGAGGCGGGGCGCCGATCATGGTGACGTGGACGCCGACGACGTGTTCGGCGTCGATGCGGCCCAGTTCGCGGGTGATGGACGATCCCCAGTCGCTGCCCTGGGCGCCGTAGCGGGGGTAGCCGAGTCGGCACATCAGCTGCGCCCAGGAGCGGGCGACGCGTTCGACGTTCCAGCCCGTCTCGCGGGTGGGGCCCGAGAAGCCGTAGCCGGGGATGGAGGGGACGACGACGTGGAAGGCCTCGCTCAACGGCGCGATGATGTCGAGGAGTTCGACGAGGGAGCCGGGCCAGCCGTGGGTGGCGATCAGCGGCAGGGCGTCGGGGTTCGCCGAACGGACGTGCAGGAAGTGCACGTTCTGGCCGTCGATCTCGGTGGTGAACTGCGGGAAGGAGTTCAGGCGTGTCTCGTGGACGCGCCAGTCGTAGGAGTGCCGCCAGTAGTGCGCCAGCTCTTTGACGTAGTCGAGGGGGATGCCGTACTCCCAGCCGACGCCGGGGAGTTCGTCGGGCCAGCGGGTGCGGTCGAGACGGTCGTACAGATCGTCCAACTGGGACTGGGGGATGTCGATGCGGAAGGGGGTGATCGCGGTCATGTGGGGGGCCTTCCTGGTTCGGGCCGGGCGGTGGAGAGGCTGGAGCTGCGACTGCCCGGCGAGGGTGGCGGGTAGTGATCAACAGTCATGCCAGGGTGACCACAGGCCCTGGACGAGCCCATGACCCATGGCAGCTCTCTTCGACGTCGAGATACGCAAGGTCATATGCGGCACGAACGATGGAGAAGGTCAACGCCCGCCACCCGCAAGGTCGTCCGCGTCTGCAGAAGGCGGTAGCTGCCGGAGGTGGTCTGGTGCTGGTCGGCGAGGGCCGGTACCCGGACGCCGACCGGCCTGTGGCCTTCCGTGATCCTCCCGGTACGGCAGCGGCGGGGCAATTCGGCATCACGCGCTCGAACGGCTGCCCTGGTCGGGATCGGGCGCCGCGGCCACTGCTTCATCGGTCTGCTCAGGCAGGTCGAGGCTGCTGCGCAGATCGACCGGTTTGAGGAGGACGGCGGCGATGACGGCGAGAAGGGCAGCGGCGGCCGCGAGGAGGAAGACGTGTGCCGTCGCGTCACCGTACGCGACGCGGATGATCTCCCGCAGTGCCGGCGAGTCCGAGTCCGTGCCGGACAGCCCGGCGGAGGCGAGACCGTTTGCGGTCCCGTCCTCGACCTGGCGGGCCAGGACGGCGCCGAGGACGGCGACGCCGATCGTGCCGCCGAGGGACCGGAAGAACGTCACCGTGGAGCTCGCTGCCCCGATGTCCTTCAGCGGCACGGTGTTCTGCACGGCGAGTACGAAGTTCTGCAGTGTCATGCCGACGCCCATCCCGACACACAGCATCGACACGGCCAGGAAGACCATGGGGGTCTTGTCGTCGATGACGCCGAGGCCCGTGCAGCCGGCGGTGAGCAGTGCGGCGCCGGTGATGAGGAACGGCTTGATCTTCCCGCTGCGGCTGATCATCCGGCCGGCGACGATGGAGGCGATCAGGATGCCGGCCATCATCGGAATGGTCAGCAGGCCGGCTTCGGTGGGGGTGTGGCCGCGGCTGAGCTGGAAGTACTGGATCAGGAAGACCGAGGCGCCGAACATGGCCGTACCGACGGCCAGGCTGCCGAGGATGGCCAGGGCGGTGGTGCGCTGCCGCACGATGGCGAGGGGGACGATCGGTTCGGTGGCGTGCTTCTCCACCCACAGGGCGGCGGCGAGTAGGGCCAGCCCGCCGGACAGCATGGCGGCGGTCTGCCACGAGGCCCAGGCGAAGGAGCTGTCGACGAAGGACACCCAGATGAGCAGGACACTGACCCCGGAGGCGATCAGGGTCGCCCCCAGGTAGTCGATCTGCACGTTCTCGCGGCGCAGGAGAGGAAGGTTCAGCGTCCGGTGGAGGAGGAAGGACGCGACGACGGCGAGCGGAATGGCGATGAAGAAGCTCCACCGCCAGCCCAGCCACGAGGTGTCGACGATGACACCGCCGAGGAGCGGCCCACCGATGGTCGATGTCGAGGTGGTGCCGCTGAGGTAAGCGCTGTAACGGCCGCGCTCACGAGGCGGGATGATGGCGGCGATGGCGATTTGGACGAGCGCCTGCGCGCCTCCCACGCCGACGCCCTGGAGGGCCCGCGCGGCGATCAGTTGGCCGCCCGTCTGGCTGATCCCGGACGCCACGGTGCCGAGCACGAAGATGACGATGGCGACTTGGAGAAGGGTCTTCTTGCTGAAGAGGTCGGCGAGCTTGCCCCAGATCGGGGTCGTCGCCGTCGTGGTGAGGAGGGTCGCGGTGACGACCCACGTGTACTGGGTCTGTGTCCCGTGCACGTCTTCGATGATCTTCGGTAGCGCGCTGGAGACCACCGTACTGCTGAGGGTCGAGACGAAGAGTGCGAGGAGCAGGCCGCTGAGCGCCTTCAGTACCTGCCGTTGGGACGTTGGGGACGCCTCCGTGAGAGTCGACTCGTTCACTGTGCTCCTCGACGGGTTTCAGGTCACCGGGTTGCTGTGCATCACGCTCGACGGGCGCAGGCCGGACATCGCGGTCGCCGGCGCTGGAACGGCAGGACGCTCACCTGACGTGAGGGGAGAGGGGTGCGCGCGGACCAGGACGGGCGTCGGCCTTCGCGCACCCCCGCGGCAGGCAGGCGTACGGGAGGTTAGGAGCGTGTGGCCTGCGCGTTCCCGATGAGCGGGCGGTCCAGCGCGTCGGCAGTGCGGCCGAGGAGTTGCAGGTTGCGGGCGCCGAAGTCGACCGTGAGTGGGTGCCCGGAGATGTACCGCGCCGCATGGGAGTTGAGGAACACGACGGGGTCCGCCATCTCCTCCGGCGTGGCCAGACGTTGGTTCAGGCCGGCCCGCGACTCAAGCGACGCGCGCCCGCCGGCCATCACGGCGAAGTCCGACGTCAGACCGGTCTCGGTGCTCGTCGGGAGCACGGCGTTCACCCGGATTCCGCGGCTTCCGAGCGCGGTGGCGCTGTGCGCCATGAACAGGTTCAGCAGCCGCTTCGAGAGGGGGTAAGCGGCCGCCCCGGGCTGGTCGTTGAGACCGAGTGCTTGGATCGCGTCGACGGTGGCATCCCACCCGGCGACATGGATCAGCCCTTCGAGTTCCTCCTGGTAGCGCTCCCAGTTGATACCGCCCATGGAGGTCACATAGACGATGGCGCCGCCGTCGCCCATCCGCGCCTCCAGGTGCGTGTCCGAGATGTACTTGTAGGCACCGAAGTTGATCAGCAGTGTGGTGTTGTAGTCATGATGGAGACCTGAGACTCCGGCCACGCCGAAGAACGCGTCGATGTGCTCGGGGAGCTTCGCGAATGCACGGTCGATGTCGTCGCGCAGCGCCAGGTCCGCCTGGATCGCGGAGGCGAGCCCCGGCAGTTCGGTCGGCGCGTGGTCGATGGCGTGGACCTCCGCGCCCAGTTCGACGAGGCGCTTCGCCGTCGCCCTGCCGATCCCGGAGGCGGTGCCGGTCACGACTGCTGTCTTGCCGGTGTACTGAAGGTAGTCGTTCATGTGTCTGATTCCTCTCGCCCGCGCCCGCGCCCGGTGGCGGGCGCGGGCCTGCCGTGTCGGTGGGAGTGGTGCGTCAGGAAAGCGGGAGCGCGAGCGCGGACCCGATGGTCTTGGTCTCGGTGTAGGCCTCGAAGCCCTCGCGGCCGCCCTCGCGGCCGATGCCGCTGGCCTTGTAACCGCCGAAGGGGGCGTCCCCGCCGGAGAACGAGCCACCGTTGATCATGAAACTGCCGGTTCGGATGGCGCGTGCGATGCGCAGGGCGCGCTCCGTCGAGGCCGAGGCGACGTATCCGGCGAGGCCGTACCGGCTCGCGTTGGCCAGCCGGATCGCCTCTTCGTCGGTGTCGAACGGGGTCACGGTGAGCACCGGTCCGAAGATCTCCTCCTGTGCGATGGTGGAGTCGTTGTCGACGTCGACGAAGAGTGTCGGCTCCACCCAGAAGCCCGCGCGGTCGGGGACACCGCCGCCGACCGCGAGCCTCGCGCCCTCTTCCTTGCCGATGCGGATGTAGTCGGCGACGCGGTCGCGCTGGCGGGCCGAGATGATCGGACCGGCCAGCGTGCCCTGGTCCTGAGGGTCACCCCAGGACACCTGCTGGAACGCCTGTGCAAGGCCGGCGACGACCTGGTCGTACACCTTGCGGTGCACGAGCAGCCGGGTCGGTAGTGCGCAACCCTGGCCCGAGTGGGCGAGCGCGCCGAGCGCCTGCGGGATGGCCTGCGTGAGGTCCGCGTCGTCGAGGATGATCGACGCGCTCTTGCCGCCGAGCTCCAGCATCGTGCGCTTGAAGGTCGGCGCGGTGAGTTCGAGTACGCGCTGCCCCGTGGCCGTGGAGCCGGTGAACGACACCATGTCGACGCGCGGGTCGGTCAGGAGGAGTTCGGCCGCGTCAAGGTTGCTGGTCGGCACCACGTTGACCACGCCGGCCGGGATGTCGGTGCGCTCGGCGATGAGCCGGCCGATGCGAGTGGCGTTCCACGGTGTCTCGGGGGCGGGCTTCGCGACGACCGTGTTGCCGGTGGCGAGAGCGCCGGCGAGCTTGCCGAGCAGCAACCCGAAGGGGAAGTTCCAAGGCGTGATGGCGGCGACGACGCCGACGGGCTCCTTGACCACCCACCGCTCACTGGGCTCGTTGGTGAACCGGTTGACGGCGTCGTCGAGTCGGCGCACCCACTCGAACCGGTCGATGTGGTCGATGTGCCATCGGAACTTCTGCAGAGGTTCCTCCAGCTGAGCACCGTGGGTGAGCATGCGCGGAGCTCCGACCTCCGCGATGAGTTCCTCGCGCAGCTCGTCCTTTTCCTCGACCAGCGCGTCGAGGAGCTGGGTCAGGGCGCGCTTGCGGAACTGCCGGTCGACGGCCCAGTCCGTCTCTTCGAACGCGCGCCGGGCCGCGGCGATCGCGTCGAGCATGTCCTCCCGGCCGGCGTCGGCGACCTTGCCCAGAACGGTGCCGTCCGCCGGGTTGAGCACCTCGAACGTGCCGCTGCCCGCGGCGCTACGGAGCTCTCCGTCGATGAGCAGGCGCTCCTCGTGTGGAGACGCTGTCGACGGCGGACCTGATGGAGTAGGGGACATTGTCTCTCCTCATGGGGGTGAAGTTGTGGAGGGGCGGCTTGGGAAGCCGAGAATGGGACGGCGTTGGGCGGTGCCTGCGCGAGGGATCGGCGTCGAGCCCGGCGTTTCTGCTCTGATCAGGCACGAAGCCCCGGCCGCCGCGTTCGCATGGGTCGGAGGTCAGGACTCCACTGCGGTGACGGTGGTGCGCACGCTGTCGTGCCACGCCGCGCCGGTCGCGATCGCCTGCCGCCACTGGCGGATGGCCTTGGGCGGCATGCCGACGGCGAGGGCGCCGGTGACGCGGTCGCCGGTACGGTACGCGGCGACGAACTTCCGCTCGGCCAGGTCGCCCTCGACGAGGGCGACTTCGTCGTGGCCGCGGAGATAGCCGTAGGCCTGGATCTTCATGTCGTACTGGTCGGACCAGAAGTACGGCACCGGCGCGAAGGGTTTGCCCGCCTCGGGGCGCAGCAGGTTCCGGGCGGCGGCCATGCCCTGTTCGGCGGCGGTGGTGCGGTGCTCGATGCGCATCGAGGTGCCGAACAGCGGGTTGTACCAGCGGGCGACGTCACCGGCCGCGTACACGTTCGGGGCGGCCGCGCAGTACTCGTCGCACACCACGCCGTCCCCGACGGTCAGGCCGCTGCCCGCGAGCCACTCGGTGTTGGGCAGGGAGCCGACGGCGACCAGCACCTCGTCGGCCTCGATCACCTCGCCGTCCGCGAGCCGCACCCCGTCCTCGGTCACCTCGGTGACGGTGACCCCGCAGCGCAGTTTCACGCCCCGCTCCAGATGGGCGTTCGTCAGCACCTTGCCGACCTCCATGCCGACGGCGTGGGCCAGTGGCACCGGGGCGGGTTCGAGGAGGGTGACCTCGCAGCCGAGTCGCCAAGCGACGGCGGCGGCCTCCGCGCCGAGGAAGCCGGCGCCCACCACGACCAGCCGTCGGCCCGGGGTGAGCCGCTTCCGCAGCGTCAGCGCGTCGTCGAGGGTGCGCAGGATGTGAGCGCCCTCGCCGGGCAGCCGACGCGGCCGGACCCCGGTGGCGATGACCAGCCCGTCGTAGGGGAGGGCGGATCCGTGGGCCAACTCGACGGTTCGGTCGGCCGGTTCGAGGCCGGTGGCCGCCACGCCGAGCCGCAGGTCGAGGTTGAGCGCGGCCAGCGCGTCGGGGGTGCGCAGCGCCAGCCGCTCGGGCTCCCACTCCGCGGCCAGGATCTGCTTGGACAGGGGCGGGCGGTCGTAGAGTGCCAGCGGTTCGTCGCCGACCAGGGTGAGAGTGCCGTCGTAGCCCTCCCGGCGGAGGGTCTCGGCCGCCGCGAGTCCGGCGGCCGAGGCGCCGACGACGACGATCCTTCTCACTGCTCGACCAGCCGGATGGCGGCGGCCGGGCAGACCGCGATGGCCTCCTTGACGTCGTCGAGCCGGTCGTCGCCGACCTGCTCCTCCAGGAGGATCGCGATGCCGTCGTCGTCCTGGTCGAAGACGTCCATCGCGGCGAGCACGCACTGCCCGGAGGCGACGCACTTGTCGGCTTCCAGCTCCACCTTCATGGGATTCCCCTTACTTGCTTCGCTCGTGGTTCTTGGTTCGTTCGCGGGACGGGGAGCTGTCACCAGGAGACGGGCAGTTCGTGCACGCCGTAGATGAACGCGTCGTTCTTGAACCGGACGTCCTCCAGCGCGCAGGCCAGCGTCAGCGTGGGAATGCGCTTGTAGAGGGTGCCGTACACGACTTGGAGTTCCATCCGGGCCAGCGGCTGGCCCAGGCACTGGTGGACGCCGAAGCCGAAGGCGACGTGGCGGCGGGCGTCGCGGGTGAGGTCGAGCCGGTCGGGGTCGGGGAACACCGCGGGGTCGCGGTTGGCGATCTCGTTGGCCATGATGACGCCCTCGCCGGCCCTGACGACCTGGCCGGCGATCTCAACGTCCTCGGTCACCGCGCGACGCCGTCCCAGGTGGGTGATGTGCAGGTAGCGCAGCAGTTCCTCGACCGCGCCCGCGACGAACTTCGGGTCGTCGCTGTCGCGCAGCAGGGCGAGCTGGTCGGGGTTCTGGAGGAGGGCGAGGGTGCCGAGGGCGATCATGTTCGCGGTGGTCTCGTGGCCGGCGATCAGCAGGAGCAGGGCCATCTCCGTGGCCTGTTGGTGGTCGATCTCCCCGGCCGTGACCCGACCCGCGATGCTGGAGAGCAGGTCGTCCTTCGGCTCGGCGAGCCGCTTGGCGATCTGACCGGCCAGGTATCCGGCCATCTCCCGGGTCGCCACACCGCGCTGCTCGGGGGTCGCGGTCGTGCGGACCATCGTCTTGGTGTTCTCCTGGAACAGCGCGTGGTCGTCGTAGGGCACGCCGAGCAGTTCGCAGATCACCAGGGAGGGGATCGGCAGGGCGAACTCCTCCACGAGGTCCACCGGGCCCGGCCGGCTCAGCATCCCGTCGATCAGGTCGTCGACGATCCTCTGCACGGCGGGCCGCAGGGCCTCTACTTTCTTCACGGCGAACGGGGCCGTCACCATCCGGCGCAGCCGGGCGTGTTCGGGGTCGTCCATCATGATGAAGCTGAGCTTGCCCTCGCCGCCCTCGGGACTGGCCTTGGTCGGGTAGCCGGGGCTGTCGGTGTCGGCGCTGACTCGGGGGTCGCCGAGGATGGCGCGCTGGTCGGCGTACCGGGTCACGAGCCACGGTTCACTGCCGTCCCACAGCCGCACCTTCGCCAGCGGCGTCTTCGCCTGGAGGTCCTTCAGGGCGGGCGGCGGGTCGAAGGGGCAGCGGGCCTCCCGGGCCATCGGGAACTCGGGGGGCGAGTCCGGTGCCTCGGGAACGGGTCCTGCCAGGGTGTCGGCCATGGTTCTCCTCGGTGGTGGGGGCTCCGCTCGAGAGTGGGAGCGCCGGGGTGAAGTAGTCGAGGCCTCGATGAGCACATGCAAACAGAGCGGGCTGACGGCTTCCGATCAGTTCCCTGACAGAGAGCTGACGTGACGCAGATCACAGGCGCGTCGGGGTGGCCAAATGCCTTGCTGTGTAAAGGAGTTGCAAGCACAGGCGCTGCTTGGTGCGGCAGGTCAGTGCTCGGCTTCGGCGTGCCCGAGCCAGTAACCGAACCCTCGGCGTGTGTGAATCAGGCCGGGCGTTTCACGGTCGACCTTGCGCCGCAGCCGGGAGACGAGTTGCTCGATGGAGTTGTCGCCGCGGTGGTCGCCCCAGACGTACTGTGCGATCTGCTCCTTGGAGAGCACCCTGTGGGCGTTGGCGAGCAGATGGTGCAGCAGCCGGTACTCGGCCGGCGTCAGGTCCAGGGTGCGGGTGCCGCGGCGCGCCTCGCACAGGGTGTCGTCCAGGACCAGGTCGCGGTAGCTGAGCGTGCCGTCCCGCGGATGCCCGGGGCGCGCATCCCGCAGCAGGACCTGCACCCGGGCCAGCACCTCGGCCACCCGGAAGGGCTTGGTGACGTAGTCCCGTTCTCCCGGGCCCAGTTCGGGCACGAGGTCGCCCAGCGAGTCGTACTCCGTCAGGACGAGCACCGGGGGGCGGTGGGCCACGACGGGCCGTTCCTGGGCCAGGCTCACCATGTCCGGCAGCGCCGAGTCGACGACCATCAGGTCGAACCGCTGCTCCTCGAGCCGCTCCAGAGCCTCGCCCCCGGTCCCGGCCAGGGCGGTGCGGTATCCCGCCAACTCCAGGGTGGTGGAGAGGAGTTCGGCGACGCCCGGCTCATGGACGACGAGTAGGAGGTGCTGACCGGCTCCCCGGGCGAGTGCCGGTTTCGCTCGGGCGCCACTGCCGTCCATGCGCTCCACCCTACCGCTCCGCTTGCCTAACTCAACTAATTCCCGCGAGGGTTCGGGTTCGGGATCAGGGCGTCGGCGTGAGCGGTGCCGGCCACATGCCGATGACGGTGTCCTTGGAGCGATCCCTGAGATCGACGTCGAACGTCGTTGACAGAGCACCCGTGGCCCTCAGGCGCGTCCGGCCCCAAGGTGTAGCGGACTACACCATCGATTCGGGAGGCTGGTCCCTCGTGTCGGCAAGCGGCCGGCGGGATCGTGGTCCCCAGAGATCACAACAGATCCGCACCTGTGCACCCCGCCGTCTCCCCTTCCCACGAAGGACACTTTCATGAAGTCGCCGCTTGCCACCGTGCGATCGTCCGTCGCCGACCTGTCGCTCTGGTCGTTCCTCGTGGGTGGCCTCGCCGGGTCCCGTGTCCGGCACAGGATGTGACCCGCCGAGCAGGGTTTGGTGGGGCATCCACACGAGCCCGGAGACGCCGCGCTCATGACCCGTACGTGCCCGTGCGTACCACCCCCTCCTGATCGCTATGGACTCTCCCGTCAGACCGGGCCCGAGTAGAGAGCCCGGCAACTGAAAGGCAGGACCTCTCCATGACCGCTGACAGCCGACCCCGTCGTCGTACTGCCTCCGTTGCCACCGCCGTAGCCGCTGTCATCCTCACCACAGGAATGGCCACTGGATGCGATGACGCGGACGGCTCGAAAGCAGACAACTCGCTGGGCTGCCTCCGGAACGCCGGGACGATCGCCGACAGCCTCCGGGCGATCCATGAGGCCGGCCTGGACGCGGCGAAGGATCCCGAGCGGACCGAGGAGTCCATCGAAAACATCGAGAACAACCTCGACAAGGTCGACGGCGGGACGGCCGACGACAAGGTCGGCAAGGCGATTGACGACCTCAAGGACGCGATCGCCAACTACAACAAGGCCGTCCTCGACGGTGACACCGCCCCGGACGCCAGCCGGATCGATGCCGCGGCCGACGCGCTGAAGAATGTCTGCACGTCGTAACGCATCCCGGCCGAATTCCCACACGGCGGCGCACCCGGCCTGGACGCCCCGGGCGGTGGCTTCTTACGACAGGGCACGAGCGCATGAGCGGGGTCCGGCGGACGGGACGAGTGCGTGCTCCCTCGCACCCATCACGTCATCAAGCGCATCCGTCGCCGCCCCTCCCAGCCCCGTACCGAAGTGTCCGCTTCCCCTCGCACAGGACTCCCACCGATGATCAGCAGCATGCTGCGGCGGTTCTGCGGTCACCCCCGCACCGCCGACACGGCCGTCGCCACCGCGGCCTTCGCCTGTTACTTCCCCGGCAGCGTGATCACGCTGCCGGGCCAGGCTCTGGAGGTTCCGTGGTGGCCCGGGGCGCTCCTGGCCGGCATTTCCTGCATCGCGCTGCTGTGGCGCCGTACGCGGCCCCGCATCACGGTAGCGGTGACCATCGCCTGCGCCACCGTGATGGCCGCTGTCGGTTACGTTCTCACCGTCATGCTGCTGGGACCGCTCATGGCCGCGCTCCACTCGCTGGCCGTGCGCTCCGACCGCAAGACGGCCAACTCCTTCACCTTCACCGGTATAGCGGTGCTCCTGCCCACGGCGCTGATTGCCGGCCCCGCCGACGAACCACTGATCCTCAAACTGATCGGCCCGGCCGCCTGGCTGCTGCTGCCCACCTCCCTCGGCACCGCCAGTCGGCTGCGCACGGCGCATCTGGAGGCCGTCCGGGCCCGCGCCGAGCACGCGGAACGCACCCGGGAGCAGGAACCACGGCACCGTGTCACCGAGGAGCGCCTGCGCATCGCCCGCGACCTGCACGACGTCGTCGCCCATCACCTCGGCCTGGCCAACATGCAGGCTGGTGCCGTAGTCCGCGCTCTGGCCTCCCGCCCCGAGGAGGCGAAGAAGATCGCCGCAGAGCTCACCGGCACCACCGCGTCGGCCGTGCGCGAGCACAAGGCGACCATCGGCCTGCTGCGCCACGCGAACGACCCGGACGAGCCCTCGCCCCCCACTGTCGGTCTCGCCCAACTCCCCGACCTGGCCGCTTCGTTCCGGCACGCCGGGCTCACCGTCACCCTCACCTCCGAGGGAGAACCACGGCCTCTTCCCGCCCGGACGGACCTCACGGCGTACCGCATCGTGCAGGAGGCACTCACCAACGTCACCAAGCACGCCCCCACTGGCACGGCCGAGGTACAGCTCACTTACGCCGACGACCTGCTGACCATCACCATCACCAACAGCGGGAGCACGGCGTCGACCGACCCGGCCTTCCCTCACGGCGGCTACGGGCCCATCGGCATGCGCGAGCGCGCCCACGCGGCCGGAGGCCGTCTGCGCGCGGGCCATCGGCCACGGTGCGGATTCGAGGTCGTCGCGGAACTGCCGTTGCGCTTGCTCCCCCTCGAAGAGCCCTCGGCGAAGGAGTACACGGCGCCATGAACCCAGGACGTCAGCGGCCCGCGCGCCCCCGAACGATCACGTCCGTTCGCCCAGGCCGTAGCCTTGCCGCCATGGGCAGAACGATCCGGCAGGCAGCGCGGGCCACGCTCCATCTGCTCGTGGCCGCAGCGCTGGCCTTCGGCCTGTACCTGTTCATCACCGTGTTGCTGATCACGGCCATCGGCACGGTCGCGGTGGTCGGGGCGTGGATGTTGCCCGAGACGGTGCTGCTGATCCGCCGGATCGCCGGAGCCAAACGCGCTCTGACGGGCGGCTGGACGGGTCGGCGGATCCCCGAGGCGTACCAGCCGATCACCGGCCCCCTGCGCGAGCGTCTGCGTACCGCCGTCCGTGACCCGGGCACCCTCACCGACCTACGCTGGATGGCCGCCTCCTACGTCTATGGAGCCCTGCTGTTCGCGGCGCTGCCGCTGTGGCCGCTGGGCCTGGTCGTCGACGGGGTGTGGTGCGGGCTGCTGCGCCGCGAGGCGGTCGTCCTGCCGTTGGTCACCCGCCTCGCCGACCTGGAGGCCCGCTGGTCCCAGGCCCTGCTCAAACCCTCGCCCCAGGCGCTGCTGGCCGCGCGGGTCGAGGAACTGGCCGCCACCCGGGCGGACGCGATCGCCGCGCACGGCGCCGAGCTGCGCCGTATCGAGCGGGACCTGCACGACGGGGCACAGGCCCGCCTGGTTGCGCTGTCCATGCGGATCGGGCTCGCGCAACGGGCGTACGACCGTGATCCCGAAGCCGCGCGCAAGCTGCTGGCCGACGCTCAGGACCAGGCCGAGGAGGCGCTGACCGAGCTGAGGCAGGTGGTACGCGGCATCCACCCGCCGATCCTCACCGACCGCGGTCTCGTCGGCGCCGTACGGGCGCTGGCGGCCAGCAGCGGGCTCGAGGTGACCATGCGGGTGGACGGCGGACTTGAGGAGGGGCCGCGGGCTCCGGCGGCGGTGGAGGCGGCGGCCTACTTCGCCGTCGCCGAAGCGCTCACCAACGCCGCCAAGCACAGCGGTTCACGGCGCGCGACCGTTCAACTGGAGCGCGTCCCCAGGGGTTTGCGGGCCGTCGTCCAGGACGAGGGGATGGGCGGAGCCGACGACAAGGGCGGCACCGGACTGCTCGGCATCCGACGGCGCGTCGCAGCTATGGACGGTGAGGTGACCGTGACCAGCCCCGCGGGGGGACCGACGACGATTGCCGTGGAGCTGCCGTGCGTGTGGTGACCGAGCCGGCGGGGACGAGGACAAGACCGATGTGGACAAGGACGGACCTGCCGTGCGCGTGGTGATCGCCGAGGACAACGCTCTGCTCAGGGAAGGGCTCGTGCTGCTGCTGACCTCGTCCGGGCACGAGGTCGTGGCCGTGGCCGGCAGCGGGCCGGAGATCATGCCCGCGCTGCTGCAGCACCGCCCGGACGTGGCCGTGCTGGACGTACGGATGCCGCCAGGCTTCCGCGATGAGGGCCTGCGGGCCGCCCTGGAGGCACGGGAGAAGATCCCCGGGCTGCCGGTGCTGGTCCTGTCCCAGTACGTCGAGGAGTCGTACGCCGCCGAGCTGCTCGGCGGCGGGGCGAGCGGGGTCGGCTATCTGCTCAAGGACCGGGTGGGCCGGGTCGACGAGTTCCTGGACGCCCTGGAGCGGGTCGCCTCCGGCGGTACGGCACTGGACCCGGAGGTGGTGACCGAACTGCTGACGCGCCGCCGGGACTCACCCCTTGACTCCCTCACCCCGCGCGAGCGCGAGGTGCTGAAGCTGATGGCGGAGGGGCACGACAACGCCACCATCGCCAAGACGCTGGTCATCACCGAGCGGTCGGTCAGCAAGCACATCGGCAACGTCTTCCTGAAGCTGCACCTTCCGCCCAGCGACAGCGGGCACCGCCGGGTGCTCGCTGTGCTGGCCTACCTCAACGACCATCAGCAGAAGGAGTCTTGAGCGCTCACCGGAGGACATCCAGCACGGCGTCCGCCATCCCGCGTTCGCCGCGCGCGTTGGGGTGGACGGCTGCGGCCGGGCTGCTGGGGACAAGGGGTTCGATCCAGCGGGTGGCCGCGTCCGAGCAGGCATCGCGGCCCTCGGACGGACCGTACGTGTCGACGTACACTGCTCCGGACGCCTGAGCCCGCTCCCGCAGCTCGCTGTTGAGCTGCTGCTCCTTCTCCCTCAGGTAGCTCATGTCGCCAGGCGCGAGGGGCAGGTCGCCGCCGCAGCCGGTGCCGTCGGCGGGCAGGATCGCCGGATAGCCGACGACGTAGACCCGGGCCTGGGGCGCGCGGCGGTTGATCTTCGTCAGCGCGCCGGCCAGCCGTTCGCCCGCGGTCTCGATCTTCCGCTCCACCTCGTCGGTGCCGCGGTCGACGTAGTGCCGTTTGCAAGGGGTGTCCTCGGGGATGTACTTGCCGCTGCCGAGGGCCTGGTACGCCACCCCCATCGTGACGCACCGCTTGATCATCGAGCCGAAGCCGATGTCGTTGCCGCCGATGCCGAGGGTGACCAGGCGGGTCTTCGGCGAAAGCGCTGCGAGCTGGGGCGGGTTGGTGCCGTGGTCCGTGAGCTGAGGTCTGGTCAGGGCGGTGATGGTGGCGCCGCTGCAGCTGACATCGCGGAAGTCGGTGTCCTCCACGCCAAGATGTGAGGCGACCAGTGCCGGGTAGTTGTGGTCGGAGCGGTCGCAGCCGGCCGGGGTGCCTGTCTGGCCGGGGATCTTCGGGCCGGCGGTGTAGGAGTCGCCGAGGGCGACGTACGGGCCTTTCGCAGCGGGGGCGGCTTGGGCCTGGTCGTGCTCGTTCCGGGCGACGCCGACCACGGTGGCCAGCGTGCCGCAGGTGACGAGGGCGCCGACCAGTACGGTCCGGATGTGAGGTGCCATCAAAGGGTCCTGCCTTCAAGTTCGGTCACTCCCGCGAGGCGCGGGTACGTAGGGCGGCCGACCGCCGGGGGGCGCGGGGCCGGAGCAGTGCGGGCGGGGCCATGTGCCGCGGGGGCCCGGGCGTCGTCCGCTGCGGGGAGGGCGGTGGTGGGGCGGGCGAGGTGGAGGATTCCGCGGGCGGCGAGTGCTGCGCCGGTGAGGGCCGGGGCGATGCCGGGGAGGCCGCCGTGGATGTGCTCGCCGAGGAGGGTGAGGCCGATGGCCGATGCGGCCAGAGGGTTGGCCAGGGTGAGGGTGGCGAGGGGAGCGCCGAGCCCGCCGGTGTAGGCGGTCTGGGACAGCAGCGGACCGCCACGGCCAGGGCGACGGCCGGGACAGCCACCGGTGCGGTCTGCCAGGTCGGCAGACGGTCGGTGCGCAGGACCGTCCGGGTGAGCGCGGAGCCGGTGCCGGAGGCGATCCCGGAGGCCGCCGCCAGGGCCAGGGCGAGCAGGACGACGAGGGAGGCGGTGACCGCGACGGCCACGGCGGACGGGGTGGTGAGGACGCCCGTGGAGTCCCCGCCGGTCGCGGTGAGCGGGAGCGGGGCGGCGAACCCGGCGAGGGCGAGCGCCATGCCGTGCCGTTCGCCACGGCTGACGCGGCGTCCGGCACCGCGGGCGGCGAGCGGGACGGCGGCTGTGACGGTCAGCGCGCCGAGGCACTGGACCGAGGTGAGCGGACGGTACTTGAGGGCAGTGACGTGCAGCGCCGCGCCCGTGGCATGGGCGGCGTTCGACGCCCACCAGGCAGGACTGGTCAACATGTGCCGCAGCTCATGCCCGTCGGCGGAGGCGACACGGTGCTGCGTCGTGGCCGCGGCGGCGTAGGCGGCGATGGAGGCGAGCGCCAGTACCACGGCGACCGTGATGTTCATCGCGGGGCTCCAGTCGAGGGGGTGTTGCGGCTGGTGAAGTCCGGCCTGCGCAGCGGGGCTTGCGGGGCGTCCTGCTGTGTCGTCCACGATTCCCTGGGCCGGCGGCCGGGACGAGGGAGCGCTCTCCCGAGGCGGGGGTGTAGCGCGCTGCACCCCGCGCCTCCGGCCAAGTCCACGAGCCCGGCGGCCGGAGCTGGGGGAAGCTCCGGCTACCGGGCCCGGGATCGCGCTGCCCCTGTCCCCACGGGGGCGGCGCGGGGGCCGCCGCCGCTTCGGCGGCCCCGGTCGGGAGGCGGCCGCCCCAAGAGGGGGCCGCGCGGTCGCCGCTAGCCGATGGGGACGGGCTCGGCGAGCGGCCGGTCGTCCGGGTCGGCGGCGGGAGCCGTCAGTGCCGGGACCTTGCGGCTGAGCTTCTCGCCCTCGACGTCGATGTCGGGCAGCAGCCGGTCCAGCCAGCGGGGCAGGTACCAGGCCTTGTCACCGAGGAGGGACAGGACGGCGGGGACGATCGCCATGCGGACGACGAAGGCGTCGAACAGGACCGCGATGGCCAGCCCGAACCCGATCATCTTGATCATCGACTCGCCGGCCCCGATGAAGCCGGAGAAGACGGCCATCATGATCAGTGCGGCGGCCACGACCACCCGGGCACTGTGCTTGAACCCGGAGACGATCGCCGTCTTGGCCGCGTCCCCGTGGACGTAGGACTCGCGCACCCGCGAGACAAGGAACACCTCGTAGTCCATGGCGAGACCGAAGACGATGCCCACCAGGAAGATCGGCATCATGCTCATGATCGGCCCGGTGGACTCCACGCCCAGCAGGTCGGCGCCGTGCCCCTGCTGGAAGACCAGCACCACCGAACCCAGCGCCGCCAGCACGGACAGCAGAAACCCGAACGCGGCCTTCACCGGCACCAGCAGAGACCGGAACACGACCAGCAGCAGGACGATGGCGAGTCCCACCACGACCGCCACATACGGCATCAGCGAGGCCTGCACCTTCTCGGCGACGTCGATGTCCAGCGCGGTCTTGCCGGTGACCTCGAAGGAGGCGCCGGCCTTGGACTCGATGCCGGGGCGTTCGTCTCGGATGGTGGTGACGAGATCCTTGGTCTTCTCGTCCGTGGGTGCGGTGGACGGGACGGCGGAGAACACGGCGGTGTCACCGGCGGAGTTGAAGCGGGCCGGTGAGACGGACACGACCCCCTCCGTGGTCCGGACGTCCTGCGCGATCGCTGCCACAGCCGCCTTCGCATCCGCGGAGCCCTGGGCGTCCACGACGATGGTCAAGGGTCCGTTGAAGCCGGGACCGAAGCCCTCGGCCAGGGCGTCGTACGCCCGGCGCTCGGTGGTGGAGGTGGGCTTGGCCTCGTCGCCGGGCATGCCGAGCTGGAGGTCCAGGACGGGCGTGGCGACGGCACCCAGGCCCACGACGCCGAGCAGCAGGACGGGCAGCGGGTGGCGTACGACGATGCGCGCCCAGCGAGATCCGCCGTTGTCCTCCTTGCGCTGCTTCCTGCGGTAGCGCGGGGAGTTGCGGCGGGCGCCGCGCGAGAGAACGGCGTTCGGCCAGAAGCCGAGGACGGCCGGGACCAGCGTCAGGCACACCAGCACCGCGACCAGGACCGCGGCAGCGGCGGCGAGCCCCATCTTGGTGAGCAGCGGAATGCCGACCACGGACAGCCCGGCCAGCGCGATGACGACCGTGAGGCCGGCGAAGACGACCGCCGAACCGGCCGTACCGGCGGCGAGACCCGCCGCTTCCCGCGGCGGGTGCCCCTTGGCACGCTCTTCCCGGTACCGGGAGACGACGAACAGGGCGTAGTCGATGCCGCAGGCCAGACCGAGCATGGTGGCCAGCGTGCCGGTGCTCTCGGACAGGCCGAGCGCCTCCGACACGGCCATGATCCCGGCCATGCTGAGGCCGACACCGAGGATCGCGGTCAGCAGTGGCAGCCCGGCGGCGGCCATCGACCCGAAGGTGATCAGCAGGACGAGAGCGGCCACCGCGATGCCGACCACCTCGGCGGCGCCGCCCGCCGAGGGCTGGGTGGCCAGCGCGTCGCCGCCGACCTCGACGGTCAGGCCCGCGTCCCGGGCCCCGTCGATGGCGCGCTCCAGGTGGTCCTTGCTCGCATCGGTCAGGTCGGCGGCGCCGGTCTTGAAGCTGACGGTCGCGTACGCCGTCGTACCGTCCCGACTCACCGCCTTCGCCTGGAAGGGGTCGACGGCACTGGCGACCTGGGTGCCGTCGGCGGCCTCGTCGACGAGGTGCTCGATGGCCCTTCTGTTCTCGGTGGCGGTGACCTTCTCACCGCTCGGTGCCACGAACACGATCCGGGCGCTCGCCGCGTCGGCCGCCGAGCCGGGGAAACGCTGCTCCAACAGGTCGAACGCCTTCTGCGACTCGATGCCGGGCATGGTGAAGCCTTCGTCCGCGGCGGCAGGCGCCTTGGAGGCGGCGAAACCGGCGGCGCCCAGCACCGCCACCCACAACAAGGTGACGAACCAGCGCCACCGGAAAGCCACACGGCCCAGGCGATAAAGGACAGTTGCCATGGCGGAATACGCCTCCACATCAGCGGTTCAGGAACGGCGAGAAGTCGAAGAACCGCCTCTGTGGGGGTGCGCCCTGTTTGTTCATAGGGGAGCTGGGAGGGGGCCCTTCCGTCGCCCTCCACGATTCCGTCGGCAGCGTGTCGCCACGAGGGAGCACCCTCCCGAACCGGAGGTGTAGCCCGCTACACCCGTCGAGATGGGAAACGAGTGGGAACGGTGCGAGAGCCTTCCGCCCGACGGCGCGCGGCGGTGATCGACGCCGAGCCGCAAGGTCCTTGCTCGTGCCCGTTGGTGACCGAGGTTGTCGGTCAACGGAGCAGGGCTGGGAAGCGAGCGGTGTCAGGACACGTCCGCTAGAGATCTTTAATGGCTGGGGCTACGGCGGTTGGAGGTCGAGTCCGGTCTTGGCGATGAGCCCCTCGACGAGGTGCGGGCGGTACTGCATCCGTTTCAGCCGCGTCTTCACCAGCACGGCGAGCTGGTCGAGGCTGTGTTTGGTGAGGTTGGCCAGGGATCTCTTCAGGTGCGACGACACGCCCTCGACCGGGTTGAGCTCGGGAGCGTACGGCGGCATCTGGTAGACGGTCAGCCATAATCGCGCGGCGATCAGCCGTCGCATGGTGCGGCTGACGTGCGTGTTCAAATTGTCCCAGACCAAGACGACGGGACCGCCGAGTTGCTGGTGTGCGGCGTCGAGCAGGCGGGCGTAGTCGGTCTCGGTGAAGCCCTTGCGCCGCCCCTTGGCGGGGCCGCGGTCGAGGTGAATGCGGTAGATCAGGCGCGGCGCGGCTGGATGCGCACGGTGGCGACGTACTTGATCCGTCGGTACGCGATGTAGTGCTGCTGGGTCTCCTTCTGCATGTCACCGTGTGACAGGAGCACTTCGTCCAGATCCCAGTAGAGGTCCTTGAGGTCCTGAGGCGCCTCGTCGAGGTACTGCTGCACCGACTTGGGAGCGGGTGAACTCGAGGATCGGGGGGCGTCGAGGATCGTCCGTCCTGACGGAGAAGCGACACCGGCAATCGTGGCAACGAGCTGCAGCGTGAGCACGTCGTCGAAGATCCGATACATCACCAGGTCGATCCTGCGGCCGATCATCTCGATCGCCACGGTGTCGTGGCGTGTGAAAGCCCCAGCGACGCAGACGATCCGGGGATTGCTCCAGTCGATCTCGGCAGCGGCCTCAGCGCCGAACTTGTTCTTGACCAGACTCTCGAACTCATGGTGGTGGTCGTGGAGCCATGACAGGTAGGAGAGCCCCTGGTTGATGACGTTCTGGTCGCGGGAGCGCTTGTACTCCACGATGACTGGTGTCCCGCTCTCGTCCAAGCCGAGGGAGTCGATCCGGCCGCGGTGACGTCCGGTGCGGTACTCGGTCACCAGGAAGCGGATACCGAGCATGGCCTCCATGTTGGCCTCGATCAGCGTCTGCAGCTCGCGTTCCACCCCCACGGACGCCCCAGATATCTCGGTAGCTCGCCCACCTCGCAGCCTGAAGACCTTCAGGTTGCTCATGCCCCTCCCCGACTCCACCTTGATCACTGCGTATGGACAATCGCGGTGAAGAGAGGCCTATTCCCCAGATCCCGCTCCAGCCGTACGGGCTGAGCCGGTCACGGTTGGACCTTCGATGCCGTGGGATCGCGTGGCATCAGCCGGGCCGACTACTTCCTTTGCCGACACGACGTGAACGTCCAGGTGCGGCCGTCTTTGCTATCCGTTCTTGGCGAACTCGACGAAAACCGCCCAAGCTGCGGGCTGGATGGCCAGGAGTCCGTGACTGCGGGCCTTGGTGTCCCGCACCATCACCAATCCCGGTTCACTGTCGGCCACTTCAACGCAGTTCTCTGTGCCCGTGTAGGAGCTGGTACGCCACTTTGGGGTCACAGGGGGCATGGTGCTCTCCTAGTCGTTCGGCATCTGATCAAAATGTCGGGTGGCGGTGAGGATGAGGTCACGGACGGCCGTGCCGTAGACCGCGGACTGCTTCAACAGGGCGAAGGCCTTGGCATACAGGTCGATCTCTCGTGGCTGGGTTACTGAGAACTCTGCCGAGTAGGTCTCCACCAGAACGAGCTTGTCGTCGAACATGGAGAAGCCGTGACCGAGCCAGATCTCGGTGGCTGCGGCACGGGGGACGATGCCGAGGCTCACGCGGGGCAGTCCCATCAGGGCCAGGAGGCGGTCGAGTTGAGACTTCATGACCTCTGGCCCGCCTACGTTGGAGTACAAGGCCTGTTCGCCGAGGAGCACGTTGTAGATCCGGTTGCCCTCGTAGAGGTACCGCTGCCGTTCGAGTCGCTTGCCGACGGCGGCCTCTGTGTCGTTGGGGAACTCCAGGAAACTGACGGCCTGTTGGAAGATCTCGGCGGCGTAGTCCGCTGTCTGGAAGGTCCCCCAGATCATGTTGGGGTGCCAGATCCGGAAGACCTTGGTCTTGGCATAGACCGGTAGGGACTTCTTCTGTCTGGTCTCGGCGCCCGTCTGGACCTGCCGGCGCCACTCAAGCCACAGCTCATCAATGTGGCGAACCGTGGCGATCAGGTCCTCGATGTGTTGCTCTTGCCGGGTCGCCGTGCACCAGGCCCTGATGTCTTGCTCGCTGGCGTTCTGCTTGCCGTGCTCAAGGCGAGAGACCTTGGACTCTTGCCAGTTGAGGGCACGTGCGAGGGCCCGGCCGCTGGTGAATCCGGCATCCTTCCGGAAGCCGCGCAACCGGGCACCCAGTGCCTCGCGCGTTTCTTGTGCTTGGTTGCTCACGGATGGTTCAGGGCTTGTACTCGCGGTGCGGGATGGCCAGTTCCCAGAGCAGATCGCGGACTCGGACGCACTCAGCAACGGCCTCGGGAGCCTCGACCAGCTCCGAGCCGAGCACGCGGCCGTCGCTGTCGAAGTGCCCCACGGCCAGGAGGCGACCGTCGAACAGCCACCAGTCGTTGCCGTCGACGGGGAAGGCCAGCTCGTCGGGAAGCAAGTGACGCGGCAGCCAACGGATCTCCTCGCCAGCCTGCTCGTTGTGCGGAGTGGCGGCGTACTCCCACTGGATGTAGGGCGAGTGGGGCTCGGTGACAACGCGCACGCGACGGACGGTCTTGGCCTCTTGGGAGGCGCGCTTGATGAGCTGCGCCCACGGCTCCATGTACGAGTAGTCGACCGGATCTCCCCGAAGCCAGCACTCGAACGGCCCGTCCTCGTCCGGGACGGAGTAGTCGTCCCTCAGCTCCAGATGGAAGGCGTCCTTCGTGAAGGTCTCAAAGAGCCGGTTGCGCTTGGCGCTGGAGATCAACTCCACGCGGTTCCTCCAGTAGGGCGGTGATCGCGGCCTTGGGGACCTCGACCACGGTCTCGTAGTCCGGAATCTCCATCTGGGACAGCGCCTCGGGGTCGGTGACCTCCAGGCCTTGGACGACGTACGTGCCACCGGGCGTGAGGACCATGATCGGATCCTCGATCTGCCTGAACTCGCCGGCTACCAGTCCGTCCTCCTTCAGGAACTCGAACAGCTCCGTCGGTACTTCTACCGCCGTCTGCCCCTCGGGAATGTCGAGTTGCATCAGCAGGTCGTTCGCGAAGATTTTCCAGCCCTGGACGAGGTACGTGTCCCGGTCCGTGGCGTACAGGGTCGGGCAGTCGCCCACGGTGGAGTTCTTACCAAGGAACCGTAGCTGCATGGCGCTCTCCTGTCTGCTGCCTTGCGCTGATTTGCGCGACGCCTCGATGGTCGAGGGCATGTTCGAGGCCGTCAATCGACTTTCCGCAAACTCGCGCAATCTTCTTGGGAGTTGGAAGACGGCAGTCCTACGGTCGTTCTCGAACCCGAGCAAGCAAGGAAGCCGCGCAGTGCGGCACCGAGGGGAGATGTGTGGTGGCCACCGTGACCAACGAACCCGAGGCTCCAACGGTCGATGCAGAGTTGATGGCGCACTGCACCGACGCCGCCCTCCGGATGCAGCTCGGGACCTCGACCCGCGAGGACATCGATACCAGAACGACGCTCGTCATCAAGCACCTGAACCAACTCCTCGCCCAGGAGCTCGGTGCCGACGAAGATTCCGATGTCAGAGACCTGTTCAGACAGGCCTACCGGCTACTGGACCTAACGAGCCGCCCCACGAAGGAGACCGCGGCCTTCAACGCTTTCGTCTATATGCGCGACGTGGCCAACGTGGCCCGGCGTCTGTTGTGGATCTACACGGAGCCGAGCCACTATGCGACCTGATCATCCCATGCTGCTTCACCGCTCGTCCGCGTTCATGAGCACCGTCGGTAAGCCCCAGCCGGGCTTCTGGTGCGAGTGGCGTCACGCCGATGGAGAGCGGATCCGGTCTGCCTCGCAGCGCACTCCTGAGTCGGCCGTGCGGTGGGCCCGCCTCAACATCCGCATTATCGCCTCGGTCGTCGGGCCGTACCTCGTTGACCGTCTCGTCGACCGAAGCGACCCG
Organism: Streptomyces sp. NBC_00457; assembly: GCF_036014015.1. Classification (NCBI taxonomy): domain Bacteria; kingdom Bacillati; phylum Actinomycetota; class Actinomycetes; order Kitasatosporales; family Streptomycetaceae; genus Streptomyces; species Streptomyces sp. NBC_00457. The sequence continues at coordinate 9,768,793 of NZ_CP107905.1, forward strand.
TGGTGGGAAGGCGCCGTGTCGGCCCTTGAAAAGGGCGCGGACTTCACGCTGCCCCTGGTGGCGGAGCCGTTCTCCTTTGTGTGGCACGCCCGCCCGGTGCTGTTCGTGACTGTCGCCGGCGGTAAGCCACTGCCACACCGGCCGTCCGGAGGCATGCCATGGGGCTGAGACCGGAGGAACTGTGGGGGCGCTTCGATTGGCAGGTGGGTAGCTGCTTCAAGTGCGAGCAGACCGGTGTTCCGGTAGCAGAAGTCGGGGACATTGCGGTGGCCGACGTGGTCTTCCCGCTGTTCGCCTGCCAACGGTGTGTGTTCCGGCTCGAACAGCTCCACTGGACGATGAGCGAACGAGCCGTCCGTCGCCGCGGAGGAGCCACATCCGCGGATGAGTTCCGTCCTCCTGATCAGTGGCCGGCTACAACGCCGCTCCCAGGACTGCCGGTCCAGGGCGTAGCGGACAGCTACGCCCTGGACCGGCCCCATACCCCCGCCCCTGCTGCTCGAACTGGAGGTTTCCCCACCTCAGAAGGACAGGTCGCAGCAGGGGCGGGATCAGTCTCAAGAGAAGAGGTACAGGATGCACCGGCTGATCGTCAGCCCGTTCCTGGACGGCTACCTGGCCGTCCGGCCTGGGAGTACCGCGTGCGTGCGCCTGCCGGCCGAGCATTACGAGGACCTACGGCAATATGCCCGGGCCGACGACCGCGTGCCCGATTGGCTGGTGGCCACCGCGGCCGAAGCATGGGACCTCGACCTGGACGGCCAGGCATCCCAGGAGGCACTCCTGGTGCGTGAACCGACCGAACTCGCCTTCGCCCGGGCGAGTTGGGAGATCAATCTCTACTGCAACTTCGGCTGCAAGCACTGCTACCTCGGCGAGCGCCCCCTCGCCGGCCTGGGCTGGGACGACAAGGTCAAGCTGATCGACATCGTCCGTGACTCCGGGGTGCTCTGGCTCCAGATCACGGGCGGGGAGCCGACAGTCGATCCCGACTTCGAGGGCGCCTACCGGTACGCGTACCGCCAGGGCATGATGCTCACGGTCTCGACCAACGCCTCGCGCCTGTGGAAACCTGCGCTGCTGCGGCTGTTCCGGGACTGCCCGCCATACCGCGTCGTCGTCAGCATGTACGGCGCGACGGAGGAGTCCTTCGACGAGCTCACCCAGCGCAAAGGCGCGTGGAAGAACTTCCAGAGGGGCATGGCCGCGGCCCGCAATGCCGGCCTGCCCCTGCGAGTGTCCGTCGTAGTGACGGAGGACAACGCCCACGAGGTCGACGCCATGGTGGCCCTGGTTCAAAGCTGGGGCCTCGACCACCACGTCTACACCAACATGCAGCCGACCTTTTCCGGCAAGGGTGAGCCGCTGCTCGTTCAGTCCACCGAGCACCTGCGCAGGCGACCGGTCTTCCAGGGCTGCAACGCGGGCGTGACCTTCTTCCATGCCGACCCGCACGCCAAGGTCTCCATCTGCAAGATCGGACGCGATGACCAGATCGACCTCATGACCGAGGGCATCGACGGCCTTCACCGACTCGGAGCGATCTCCGATCGGCTCATGCTTCGCACCGGTGGCTGCTCGGGCTGTTCGCTCTCCGGTACCTGCCGGGTGTGCCGACCGCTCGCCAAGGTCTACCAGGAGGCGAAGGCACCGCTGAACACCTACTGCCAGCACGGAGACACCAAGGAGATGGTGCACTAATGAGTCCTGTTCCCGTCGAGATCCAGACCCGCCGTCCGCCGGCCATCCGCCCGGCCCTGCCCACTACGCTCGTTGCGACCACGGCGGTCGTCATCGAGGTCGACGCCGACGCCCTTATGGAGGGCAGCGCCTGCTCCTGCGCCGCCGGCGACGACAACCCGAACTGACCCTCTTCGGTCACCTGCCCTCAGGCCCTGGCGCATCCGCGTCGGGGCCTGAGACCTGAGCACGAGATGAGTACCCTGAAGCAATGCGATTCCGCTGGGACTGGCTCCGTCCAGTGGTGCCGGCGCCCTACGTGCCGACGATCGGGCCGGTCCACCCGTCCGTACTGACCGAGGATCTGTTCACGGACACCCTGACCGCGGCCTCCACCGATCGGTGGTTCCTGCGGTACGACAAGGACATCCGCTGGTCCGACAGCAAGGACGAAACCGTCCTCGTCGAGAGCATCGTGCATCTGTCCAGTGAGACGTTGATCCCCACGCTGTCCCGGCGCGGTGTCGGCATGATCAAGGTCCACCTCTACGGCATCGAGCCAAGCAGCGTCCTCGCCGCCACCGAGCTCGCCCAGAAGCTGTCCGCCGAACACGGTGCCAGCAAGTCACGCGTCGTACAGTTCCTCGGCCCCGAGTCTACGGGCGGCCGCGGTACGCGCATCCAGCTCAAGGACTTCAGGACGGCCCTCTGCCTGCCTCCGGATGGCCCAGTTCGTTCCATCGACGAATGGCCGGCGGGCGTACGAGGTACCTTCGCCGACTTCGCCGAGCAGATGGCATCCGACGGCTTCGTCTTTCTCTATGAACAGATGCAGGCCGGAACGGTCGGCCCAGTCCTGACCGCCGTCGTGGACGGCAGTGTGGCTGGCGCTATCGGCCCGATGGAGATCCGTCCCGACGCGATCGGTACCCCACAACTGATGCCGCAGTATTTCGGTGTCCTCCCAGAGCACCGCGGCGCAGGACTGGGGCGTCTGCTGTGGCGGGCGGCGATGCACTGGGGCCAGGTCAATGGGGCTGCTTACCAGCTCCTCCAAACGGAGGCCGGTGGCCCTTCGGATCGCCTCTGTCGGTCCGAAGGACTCACCTCGCTCGGCTTCATCTACTGGCAGGCCGCTTGAGCTTACCGCTGTGCAACCGAGCACCTGGGCGCCGTCGACCCGCCCCGGAACATCGCTGGCGGAGATCCGTGTGCGACGTCCGGCCGCAGGCTGTGAGCACCGGAACAGGTTCCGTGGTACCAACGCGGTGCCCGGGCTTGGATGACGTGACGACCTTTCGTTGGGTGCGGCCGGAAACGTTGTGTATACCTCCCGTGAGCGTGACGAGGAGGAATGGATGGATCGCCAGTACGTGGGGGTCGCTGATGCGGCCGCCTATCTCGACATGACCGAGCGTTGGATGTATCGAAGAGTCCCAACGGCATGGCATCCCCAGGTACTACTTCGGCGGTAAGTTGAATTTCAAGATCGCGGATCTTGACCGATGGGCACAGCAGCAGAAGGTTGCGTGAAAGGGCCGAGCAAAAGCCCGGCCCTTTCACGTTCAGAGGCCTTCGTTGAGAATTCGAGCGGCTCGGCCGATCGGCGCCGGCATGAGGTGGCGGTAGGTCTTGAAGGTCATGTTGATGTTCTTGTGCCCCATCCACTCCGCCACGTCCATGATGGGTATTCCCCTGGACAAGCAGTTCGACGCGAAGAAGTGGCGCAAAGAGTAGGTCGTCAGCCTCCTCGTAATGCCGGCCCTCTTCTTCGCAATGTTCCACTGGTATTCGAGCGTGGTGTGTGCCCAATAGGCGGACCGCTGGGTCCGGAGAAGGTACCCGTCTGTAGACGCGCCGTGGTTCTTCTCGTACTGCAGGAGCGACTCGCGAACGGTGCAGGGCATGGGAGTTTCGCGGAACTCTCCCGGCTTGCGGTGCTTGAGGCGTGACCGCTCACGCGTCTTTCCCTCGATCTGCTCGGTGATCCGGTAGACGTCGTCCGCGACCATCCGCTCCAGGTTGGCTGCGTAGGCTTCTCCGTTGCGGAGACCGCAGCCCGACATCAGGTCGATGACGACGACGAGGCCGTCGCTGGCGACCGTCTTAAGAGCGTGGATTTCGCCCAGCGTCGGAATGGTGATCTTCTGAGGGATGTACTCGGGCGGTATGACCCCGTCGAACGGGTCCTCGGTGATGCCTCCCCGGCGACGTGCGTCGAGGAGGGTCTTCTTGAGCGTGTCGAAGGAGTTCTGCTGCGCGGCCAGGCCGACGGAACGTTCCTCCATCGACATGATGAAGTCTTCGACGACGGTCGAGGTGAAGGTGTTCATCCGGCGGGATTCCAGAACCGGAAGAACGTGGTTGTTGAGGACCTGGTTGACCGTGCGGACACTACCGGGGGCGTAGTGTCGCTGTCGGGTGAGCCACGTGGAGGCGTACGTCCCGAAGCGTTGTTTTCCGATCTCGCGTTTGAGGTCCGCCTGCTGACGCGGAGTGTTGATCTTCTCGTTGTAGACCTTGTGAGCCGCTCGATCGCAGATTGCTGCGTCGAGTACCCCGTCTCCTCGCGTTGACGGCCTGTTGAATCGCGATAGCGAATGGCGTAAGGGTGGGGGCATCGGGTCTGGCGGGAACAGGCGCAGAGCTTGAAGCAGCTGCCCATCCCACGTATGAGCTGGGTCGCCAACGTGCACGTCTCCTGACTCATGCTGGGAGTTTGCTGACCAACGAGCCCTCAGCATGGTCCTGACCTGCGGCCGCACCAAATTACGAGACGTTGATCAACATCTTCATGAGAACCTCCTGGTGAGGCTGGCAAGTGTGCGTCTGGCCAATGTTTTTGCTGGTCAGAGTGGGCGAGGTCGGTTCTCGATCTTAACGGTCCGGGTCCGTCGGAAGCGGGTTCCGGCGCTGTCTGCCGGTGATCCGTGGCGTAGTGGTCGCAGCCCCTGCTGTCGGCAGTATCGACCTTGGGGCAGCGAAGGTCACGCGCGACGGAGCAGGGGCCCGCAGGCACCGCGAATCAGGACGTGCCCAGTGGAATGGTGTCCAGGATGGCGCCGGCCATCACGCGGGCCGGTGTCTCGGTCGCGGCGGCGACACGGCGAAAGGTCTCCTCGGCCCGCCGGGCCGGCCAGTCGGGCGGAAGATGCCGTCCCGGCAGCCGCGGATCGGTGCGGATGATCCGGAGCCATTCGCTGACCAGTCGCAGCCGGGTGGCGATGGCGTCGTCGGTGCCCGGCTCCGGAAGGGCGCTCCAGCGTCGGGTGAAGTCGGTGTAGCGGGCGGCGAGGGAGTCCAGGTCCCACGTGTCGCGGACCATGAGGCCGATGTCCGTCGCCTCGTCGGCGCGGGCGCGGAAGACCTTGACGTATGCGGACAGTTGGAGCTCGGTGATCACTTCGGAGACGTCCATGGGACCGGGGGCGATCCACAGACCGTTGTAGAGGGGGCCGAAGCCGGCCCAGGTGAGGCGCGAGCGGAGATCGTGGCGCCGGCGCTGCCAGGACTCGGGGAGGGAGAAGCCGATCAGGGTCCAGGTGCCGTCCCAGTCGTCGTTGACGGCGCTGGTCTCCCAGATCCGCCGGCCGCCGTCCCGCAGGATCTGGGTGGCGAGCGGGGTCGGGCCGAAGTACATGCGGCGCCCCTGCCTCCGGCGCACCAGCAGACCGCGGTTGACCATGCGGGTGAGCGTGGAACGGACGGCCTGTTCGCCCACGCCGACCCGCGCGAGGACGTCGATGATGCTGCCCGAGTAGACGCAGAGCGGGTGCTCGTCCAGGGCGTGGTTGCCGAAGAAGGCGAGCAGAAGCGACTGCGGGCGCGCTGTGGAACTCCCCGCACGGGCCGGGGAGTCGGGCGAGTCCGGCGGGTCCTGGAGGTCCCCTTGGGGCTCGGCGTTCACGTTCATCCGAGCCAGGGTACGGTCGCCGGCCACGCGGCGAGCAGGCGGTGCGGCGTCACCTGCGGGGCCCGTCGTCCGGGGCGTTGCGCGCCGGGTTCGGCGCGAAGGGGGCGGCGAGCAGCAGTGCCGCGAGGGCCGCGAGCGTACGCGTGCGGAAGCGGTGGTTCACGGGTCGGCACTCCTTGTCGTGGACGCGGGTACTGCGAGGACGGAGATCGACAAATTCCCTCGGTCGGGGGGCCTGACACGGCGAAGGTAGGTGTGTAGATTGCGGGCGTCAAGAAAGTGCACAACATCAGCTTCCGGGGTTTCGCCGAAGCCCCTCTGGTCCCGCAGGTCTCACCGCTGAAAGAGAAGCGCCGGTCGCTTTCGCGCTTGTCGCCCTCACCGTTCTCGCCGCACGGAATTCGCCGGCTCGCCCGTCCACTTCCCCCGCGCGGCACTCATCTCGTTCTCCTCAAGGAGGAGCCCATGCAAAGGCGCATACTCGGGCTTGCACTCGCCGTAGTGACCGTCGCCGCAGTCGCCGGGTGCGGCTCGTCGGACTCCGGAAGTTCCGCTGCCTCGCCCGCGGGTGACGGCAAGACCACGCAGGTCACGGTCGGTGTCATTCCGATCGTCGACGTGGCGCCGCTCTACCTCGGGCAGAAGCAGGGCTTCTTCAGCAGCCGGGGGATCGAACTGAAGATGGTGACCGCCCAGGGCGGCGCCGCGATCATCCCCGGCGTGGTGAGCGGGCAGTTCCAGTTCGGCTTCAGCAACACGACGTCGCTGATGCTCGCGCAGACCAAGGGCGTTCCGGTCAAGTCCGTGGTCAACGGCGCCGCCTCCAACGGCAAGGTGGGAGCCGACGTCACCGCCGTCATGGTCAAGAAGGACAGCTCGATCAAGTCGGCCAAGGACCTCGCCGGGCACACCGTCGCCGTGAACACCCTGCAGAACATCGGCGACACGACCGTCCGCGAATCGGTGCGCAAGGCCGGCGGTGACCCCGCGGACGTCAAGTTCGTCGAGATCCCCTTCGACCAGATGCCGGCCGCTCTGGACGGCGGACGCGTGGACGCCGCCTGGATGGGCGAGCCCGCCCAGACCATCGCCAAGGCCCAGGGCGCGCGGGCGGTGGCCTCGCCGTTCGCCGAGACGCACCCCAAGCTCACCGTCGCGACCTACTTCACCTCGACGAAGATCGCGCAGGAGAACCCGGACCTGGTGAAGAAGTTCAACGAGGCGATGACCGAGTCGCTGAAGTACGCCTCCGAGCACCCCGACGAGGCACGGCAGATCCTCACCACCTACACCAAGATCAGCGGTGATGTGCTCACCAAGCTGACGCTGCCCAACTGGCCCGCCCAGGTCGACACCGCCTCCCTGGAGAAGCTGGCCGGGCTCGGCGAGCAGGACGGCATCTTCGGCGGCAAGAAGCCGGACATCGGAGCGCTGTTCTCATGACCACGACGTACGCCTCGCGGCCGGCAGCGCCGGCCGCACGGCGGGGCCCGGCCCCAAGTCCCGTGGTGCTGCGGGGACTTGCCGGTCTGGCAGGACTGGTGGCCGTCCTGGAGGTCTTGCCGCGCACTCCGCTCGTCTCCGCCGACTACCTCCCCCCGGCCTCCACCATCGGCCGCGCCTTCTGGAACCTGCTCGGCGAGGGCACCTTCTGGAGCGCGCTCGGCGACACCCTCACCGGCTGGGGGATCGGCCTCGCCATCGCCGTCCTGGCCGGAGTCGCGGCGGGGGTGGTCATCGGCTCGGTACCGGTGCTGCGCGCGGCGACCGCCTCGACCATCGAGTTCCTGCGCCCGATCCCCTCCGTGGCACTGATCCCCGTGGCGGTGCTGCTCTACGGGACCGACCTCCGCTCGAAACTGCTCCTCGTCGTGTACGCGTCGTTCTGGCAGGTGCTCGTCCAGGTGCTGGCCGGCCTCCAGGACGCGGACCCCGTCGCCCAGGACACCGCCCGCAGCTACCGGCTGGGCACCTGGGGCCGGATCCGGTACGTCCTGTGGCCCACCGCGCTGCCGTACGTCATGACCGGCGTACGCCTGGCCGCCACCGTGGCTCTCGTGCTCGCGGTCACCGCCGAACTCGTCATCGGCGCACCCGGCCTCGGCCAGCAGCTGGCCGTCGCGCAGACCTCCGGAGCCGTGCCCGAGGTGTACGCGCTCGTCCTGACGACCGGCCTGATCGGCGTCGCCGTCAACCTGGCCGCCCGGGCGGTCGAGCACCGCGTCCTGCACTGGCACCAGTCCCAGCGCGGAGAGAGTCAGTCCCGATGACCGTCCGAATCGCAGCCCGCCGCGCCCTGTTCGCCGGGGCCCTGCCCGCCGTGCTGTTCGCCGTGTGGTGGCTCACCAGCGCCGGCAGCACCGACTTCTATCTGCCGCCGCTCTCCACGATCCTGCAGAAGTTCCCCGAGGTCTGGACCGCCGACCGGCTCATGTCGGACGTCCTGCCCAGCCTGCTCCGGCTCACGGCGGGGTATCTGCTCGCCGCGGCGGTGGGGATCGCCCTCGGCCTGGCCGTCGGCTCGCACCGCGTCCTGCGGGACGTACTCGAACCCGTCCTGGAACTGTTCCGGGCCATCCCGCCACCCGTACTGGTCCCTGTGATCATGCTGTTCGCGGGCATCGGCGACACCATGAAGATCATCGTCGTGGCCAGCGGCTGCGTCTGGCCGATCCTGCTCAACACCGTCGAAGGCGTCCGCGCCGTCGACGAGGTCCTCGGCGACACATGCCGGTCGTACGGCATCACCGGCCCCACCCGGCTGTGGCACCTGGTGCTGCGTTCGGCGAGCCCGCAGATCCTCACCGGTATGCGCCAGGCGCTGTCGATCGGGATCATCCTGATGGTCATCAGCGAGATGTTCGCCTCCAGCAACGGCCTGGGCTTCACCATCGTGCAGTTCCAGCGCTCGTTCGCCATCCCCGAGATGTGGAGCGGCGTGCTGCTGCTCGGCCTGCTCGGCTTCCTGCTCTCCCTGCTCTTCCGGTTCGCGGAGAACCGGGCCCTGGCCTGGTACCACGGTCTGCGCCGTGCCCAGCGCGACTCCTGACCGACAGGCCCCCACGGAGGCGTCCATGTCCATGCTCGACGTACAACACCTGAACAAGACCTACTCCGGCCGCAACCGCACCGTCGAGGCGCTGCGCGACATCACCTTCACCCTCGACGCGGGCGAACTGGTCTGCCTGGTCGGCCCGTCCGGCTGCGGCAAGACCACGCTCCTCAAGTGCATGTCCGGGCTGCTCGACCCCACCGGCGGCGAAGTGCGCCTCCAGGGAAAGCCGATCACCGGACCGCCGCCCGGCATGGCCGTCGTCTTCCAGGAGTACGGCCGCTCGCTCTTCGCCTGGATGACGGTGTTCGACAACGTCGCCCTGCCCCTGCGCCGCAAGAAGCTCGGCAAGGCCCGCCTGGCGGAGCTGGTCGGACACGCCCTGGAGGTCGTCGGCCTCGGCGACGCCCACCACGCCTACCCCTGGCAGCTCTCCGGTGGCATGCAGCAGCGCGTCGCCATCGCCCGTGCCGTCGCGTACGAGCCGCAAGTACTGCTGATGGACGAGCCGTTCGCCGCCGTCGACGCGCAGACGCGCGCCGACCTGGAGGACCTGGTCCGCCGGCTGTGGCGCGAACTCGGCGTCACCGTCCTGTTCGTGACCCACGACATCGACGAGGCCGTCTACCTGGGCCAGCGCACGATCATCCTGTCCAAGTCACCGACCGTCATCCAGGAGGACCTGCACATCGACCTCCCCGACGAACGCGACCAACTGCACACCCGCTCCAGCCCCCGCTTCGCCGAACTGCGCGCACACGTCTACGAGCAGATCCAGCGGGCCAAGCTCGGCGGCCCCGAGCACGCGGTGCCCGTCGGCTGACACGGACGCGACGCCACCGCCGTCGCCGGAAGGGCGCACGGCAGGGGGCGGACGGCGCAGAGGCAGGGGCAGGAGGCGGCTGCTCGTGCGCCCTGGCACGGGCTCCCGCCGCGCGCCTACAGTGTGGCGCCACAGCCCTGCGGCACGGACACGGCAGGGCGGAGCCCCACCTCGTGGTCACCGGCTATCCAGGCCCGGCCACCGTCCGGTTCCGGCGCAGCTCGCAGACCGGTACGGCGTGAAGAGCGACGGGTGCCGATGACCGCCCCGCGCGAAACGACACCCGTGACAGCGTCCGGGCCGCATCACCGCCGGTGCGCGGCGCCCGTGCGCGTCGAGTACCGCTGGAGGCCGCTGTGTCCCGACCGTGCATCGCCCTGATCACCGACCCGACCTCGCCCGAAGGATGCGGGGACGTACTCGCCCGGGCTGTGGAACTGCTCACCGGCGCCCCGCCGGTCCGGCTCGACGCCCGGCACTTCGCCGCCGGCGGTACCGGCATCGGCGTACGCGGCGGAGACCGCTTATGCCTCCAAGTCCCGGAGCGGGAACTGCACTTGGTGCCCGACATCGTCGTCCTGTACGAGATCCCGCCGCACCGCCGCCGCGCACTCGCCGACTTCCAGCGCCTCCTCGCCCGCCATGACGTGGTGACCCTGGGCGCCGGTGTGGCCGCCTGGCGGACCGCGACGGAGAAGGACCTCACCATGGAGCGCTTCCGGCGCGACGGCATCGCCCACATGGAGACCGTCGTCCTGTCCGCGCCGGACCCGCACGCGGCTGCCGCCGCCTTCGACAGGCTCGGCCGGGACGTCTGGGCCAGGCCCGTGGTCGGGACCGGCGGCAACGACGTCTTCCACCTCACGACCGGCGATCAGCTGGAGCGCGCCGCCGCCTTCTACGCCGATCGCCGCACCGCCTGGCTGCTGTCCCGGGACGCGGGGAACATCACCGCCGACGGCCGGCGTCACCAGTTCCGGGTCTTCGTCCTGGGCGGCCGGGTCATCCACGCCCGCGAGCACCTACAGCCCGAACTCGACACCCCCTGCAACACCTGCCAGGGCGCCACCCCCGTCCCCATCGCCCCGCCCGACCTCCCCACCCGCCTCGCCGACCTCGCCGTAGCCGCCACCGCGTCGGTCGGACTGCCCTTCGCCGGCGTCGACCTGGCCGTCGAGAACGGCGGTGTCGTCTTCGAGGTCAACGTCCAGCCCGCCTTCGTCGACGGCGAACTCGACACGGTCGCCAAGCCCTACATCCAGGCCCACCTCGACGCCCTCGCCTCGGGAAGCGGATGGCAGGAATCGGACGTCCTCATGGACTGCCGTTGAGGGACCGGCCCGCCGGTAGGCTCCGGATCATGCGGATCTCGGTTTCCTCGGACATGGACGAACCTGTGGCCCGCGCCCTCGTCGCGGAGCTGCGCACGCGCGGCCACGAGGTGGTGACGCACGGGGCGCTACAGGCCGGCGACGACCCGAAGTGGGCGGTGTGCTCGGAGGCGGCGGCCAGGGACGTCGTCTCCGGGACGGCGGACCAGGCGGTGGTGTGCTGCTGGACCGGCACCGGCGCGTCGATCGCCGCGAACAAGGTGCCGGGGGTACGGGCGGCCCTGTGCACCGACGCCTACACCGCGGACGGCGCCCGCCGCTGGAACGACGCCAACGTACTCGCCCTCAGCCTGCGCCTGACCTCCGAACCCCTCCTCAAGGAAATCCTCGACGCCTGGTTCGCCGGCACGGCCAGCGAGGACGCGGAGGACCGGGAGAACGTGAACCGCGTCAGCTAACGGGTGCGCAACCGCGCCCCAAAGGGGCGCGGGGAACTGCGCGACCAGCCCCCACCGGCCCGCGGCCAACGAACCGCCCATCCAGCGAAGAGCTCACCCGCGGTCGGCCTTCGGCCTACCCCGCTGGTCCGGCGTCCCATGCGGCGGCGGGCCGAACGGCTCCGGTGAGGTGGCGGGCGAGACCGGCGAGCCCGTGTGGCGTGCCCGCTGCTCGGGGCGCAGGGCGCCCGGATCGCCGGACGTCGGCTCAGCGCCCGCGCGCAACTGCTCCAGTCGGGCCGTCAGGACGGCGGTCACCGGAGCGCGGTCGCCGTGCGCGCGCTCGTACGACAGCAGTGTCTCGACCTCCTCGGCGGTCAGTGACCGCACGCGGCTCTCCAGGCCGCCGATCGGCAGATGGTCGTAGTCGGGCAGCGGGAGGGTGCTGCGGCCGGAGTCGGCCATGGTTCTCACTTCCCTCGGTGCGGCAGGCCCGGCCGGGTCGCCCCGGTGCCGTGGCCGTCCAGCCGGTGCGGCGTCAGACGGTGCCGGCCCCGGGGCACCCGCTTGGGCTCACGGTTCTCCAGGACCTCACGGACCGGGCCCCCGTCCGGCAGCCTCGGCTGCTCCTCGGGACGCGGCGGGGCAGGCTCGCGTTGACGTACGCGGGCGCCCAGCCGGACGGCGCCGAGCAGCAGTGCCACGACCACGACGCCCGCCAGGACCAGCCCGGCGCCGGCGCCGCCGCGGCTGACGGCGAGGTCCGTCCCTGCGATCTCGGTCCATGGGGTGCTCATGGCGCGCGAGTACCCGGGGTGCCTGCCGTGAACCGGACATGCGGGGTTTGGCGCGTCCGGCTCCGGCTACCCGCTTGGTGTGACGACATCCCAACAGGAACTCGTCCGGTTCCTGGAGGACCGCTTCGCATGCGCGCAGGCGTGCACCGAGTGCGCACGCGCGTGTGCTCTGCGCGCCAGCCTCCTGGACCCCGACGGGACACAGAACCAGGAACTCGTACGACGCAAGGGCATCATGTGCGCGGAAGTGTGCGACGCGACCTGCCGTGTGCTGTCCGAGCAGCAGGACCAGGACGAGGCGGGCGTGCGCATGCAGCTGGAGTGGTGCCGGGCGGTGTGCCTGGAGTGCGCGCACCTCTACGACCAACAGGCGGACGCCGAGGCGGCCGCGACGGCGTGCCGGGACTGCGCGCGGGCGTGCACGGACTTCCTCGCCAGCCTCGGCTGACGCCCTGCCGGCAGCCCAGGCATTCGCGATTCGGCATTCCCAATTTCTGGAACACGTTCTACGGTGTGCGCCGTCAGGACCGGCCTGGGGAAGCCTGGAGGCGCCGTGCATCTCGACTACACGCCCGAGCAGCAGCGGCTGCGCACCGAACTGCGCGCCTACTTCGCGGAGTTGGCGCCACGGCACGCCCAGGCCCGGTTCGCCGACCCGGCCGCACAGAAACGGTTCTACCGTGACACGATCCGGCGCCTCGGCACCGACGGCTGGCTCGGCGTCGGCTGGCCCAAGGAGTACGGCGGCCGCGGCCTGAGCGCGATGGAGCAGTTCATCTTCTTCGACGAGGCCGCCCAGGCCGGAGTACCGCTGCCGCTGATGGCGCTCAACACCGTCGGCCCGACGATCATGCAGTACGGCACGGACGAGCAGAAGGCGTACTTCCTGCCGAAGATCCTCTCCGGCGAGATCGACTTCGCCATCGGCTACAGCGAGCCCGACGCGGGCACCGACCTCGCCGCGCTGAAGACCCGCGCGGTGCGGGACGGCGACGCGTATGTCGTCAACGGCCAGAAGATCTGGACGACCAACGGCGACACCGCGGACTGGGTGTGGCTCGCGGTGCGCACCGACCCGGACGCGCCACCGCACCGGGGCATCACCATGCTGCTGGTGCCGACCTCCGATCCCGGCTACTCCTGCACCCTGATCAACACCCTCGCCTCGCACGACACCACGGCCAGCTACTACGAGAACATCCGCGTCCCCCTCTCGCGCCGCGTGGGGGAGGAGAACCAGGGCTGGCGGCTGATCACCAACCAGCTCAACCACGAGCGCGTCACCCTCGCCGCGCACGGCACGATGGCGATCCGCGCCCTGCACGACGTCCAGCGCTGGGCGATGGAGACCAAGCTCGCCGACGGCCGCCGCGTCGTCGACCTCCCCTGGGTGCGCCGCCTCCTCGCCCGCACCCACACCCGGCTCGACGCGATGAAGCTCCTCAACTGGCAGATGGTGAGCGCAGTCCAGGAAGGCACCCTCACCCCGCAGGACGCCTCCGCGGTCAAGGTGTACGGCTCCGAGGCCCGCCGCGACGCCTACGCCTGGCTCATGGAGATCGTGGCCGCCGCGGGCGCCCTGAAGGAGGGTTCCGCGGGCGCTGTCCTCCACGGCGAGCTGGAACGCGGCTACCGCTCCGCCGTGATCTTCACCTTCGGCGGCGGCAACAACGAGATCCAGCGGGAGATCATCTCGTGGATCGGTCTGGGGATGCCGCGGGTACGGCGTTAGTCTGCGGGCATGACGGGTGATCCGGGTCTGTTCGGCCCAGGTTCTGTGACCTGGCAGATGCACGGCGACCCGATGATGTGGGTCGCCGGAATCCGCGCGCTCTACTTCCAGGCACTGCATCCGCGCGCGGTGCGCGGCGTCATGCAGAACTCCGACTTCCGCAACGACGCGTGGGGCCGGCTGCTGCGGACCGCCAACTTCGTCGGCACCATCTCCTACGGCACCACCGAGGCGGCCGAGCGGGCGGGCGCCCGGGTGCGGAAGATCCACAGCATGCTCGGGGCGACCGACCCGGACACCGGCGAGCGGTACGGCGTCGACGAACCCGAGCTGCTGCTGTGGGTGCACTGCGCCGAAATAGACTCCTACCTGCACGTTGGGCGCCGCTCCGGCTTCCGCCTCACCGATGCTCAGGCTGACCGGTACATCAGCGAACAACGGGTCAGCGCCCGCCTGGTGGGCCTCGACTCGGACGCCGTCCCCGCGAACCGGGCGGAGATGGACGCCTACTTCGAGAAGGTGCGCCCCGAACTCGCCGCCGGACCCGAAGCACGCGAGGTGGACGACTTCCTCCTCCGCCCGCCGGCGCACCCCCTGCTCATACCGGCGCGGGAACTGCTGTGGCGGCGTGTGGCACAACTGGCGTACGCCGCTCTGCCGCCGTACGCCCATGAGCTGTACGGCAGACCGGCCCCGCAACCCGCCGTGGTCACCCGGCAGTTGCGTGCCACGGGCACCATGTTGCGCTGTGTTCCCGCACGTGTGCGCTGGCAGCTCCCGCCCAAACACATCCTCCGTGCGATGGCCCGCCTCGGCCCCGGCTCGCGCCCGGCACCGTACAAACTCGGACGATAGGTCGCCATACTGGACGAGCGACAAGGGGAGTGTCACGGAGGAGGGGGCCGACGATCGTCGGCGGGGATCCGTGACACAGAGGGCGGGGCGACCATCGACGGGGGCGACGGCACGAGATGGCGGAGACCAGGCTGATCCAGGGCCGGTACCGGCTGCTCGACCTGATCGGGCGCGGGGGCATGGGCGAGGTGTGGCGGGCGCGCGACGAGTCGCTCGGCCGGCTGGTGGCCGTGAAGTGCCTCAAGCCTCTCGGCCACTCCCACGACCAGTCCTTCACCCGCGTCCTGCGCGAACGGTTCCGGCGCGAGGCCCGGGTGGCCGCCGCGCTCCAGCACCGCGGCGTCACCGTCGTCCACGACTTCGGCGAGCACGACGGCATCCTCTACCTCGTCATGGAACTCCTGGAGGGCCGCAACCTCAGTCAGCTCCTGGAGGACAACAAGCACCATCCGCTGCCCGTCCCGGACGTCGTCGAGATCGCCGACCAGGTCGCCGCGGCGCTCGCCTACACCCATCAACAGGGCATCGTGCACCGGGACCTGAAACCCGCGAACATCGTGCGGCTCACCGACGGCACGGTGAAGATCTGCGACTTCGGCATCGCGCGCCTGGGCCACGACATCGGCTTCACCTCACGGCTGACCGGCACCGGCATCGCCATGGGCACCCCGCACTACATGTCGCCGGAGCAGATCAGCGGAACGGATGTCGACCGGCGCAGCGACCTGTACTCGCTGGGCTGCGTGCTGTACGAGATCGCCACCGGGGCCCCGCCGTTCGACCTCGACGACGCCTGGGCGATCCTCATCGGCCACCGGGACACCCCGCCGCAGCCGCCCCGCAGTCACCGCGCCGAGCTGCCCGAGTACTTCGAGAAGGTCATCCTGGACCTGCTGGCCAAACGGCCCGAGCAACGCCCGCACGACGCCCGCGAGTTGGTCCGCAGGATCGACGCGGGCCGCACCACACCGACGTATGTGCCGACCGTCGTGACGCCGCAGCCGGAACTCCGCCCGACCGAGCCCGCGCCCCGCGAGACCCGGCTGCCGTCCTGGACCCGCGGCATGACCACCGGCCACAAGGCCACCGGCGCGGGCATCGTCACCACACCCCCGGACGCCGGAGCCGGCCTCACCGGCGAGTGGATCGCGCGCCCGGTCACCGGCCGGGTCGAGGAGCCGGCGCCGGACGAGCCGCCCGCCCCTTCCGCGCAGACCCTCCTCGCGCTGGCCGGCCGGCACAACGCGGGCCTCAGCCTCGGGCGGCTGGGGCGCTGGGCCGAGGCGGGCGAGGTGCACCGCGCCGTCGCCGCCGAGCGGGAACACCTCCTCGGCCCCGACCACCCCGACACCCTCGCCAGCCGCTACGAGGTCGCCTTCACCCTCAGCCGCACAGGCCGCGCCGCCGACGCCCTGCGCGAGTACAAACACGTCGCCGCGGCCCGCACCCGGGTGCTCGGCGCCGACCACCCCGACTCGCTCGCCGTGCGCCAGGAAATGGCGTACGTCCTGGGGCAGTTGGGGCGGCACTTCGACGCCCACCAGGTCTACACGTCGGTGCTCGCCGCCCGGGAGCGCACCATGGGCGCCGACCATCCCGACACCCTGCGCTGCCGCCACAACCTCGCCTTCAACCTCAGCCGCCTCGGGCGCCTGGAGGACTCGTACCGCATGGCCTGCGACGTGGCCGCCGCGCGCGCCCGGGTACTCGGCGCGAACCACCCCGACACCCTGGTCACGCGCTACGAAGTCGCCTATGCGCTCGGCCAGTTGGGCCGCTGGCCGGAAGCCCTGCAGACCTACGTCGAGGTCGCCGAGGCCCGCGCCCAGGCCCTCGGCCCCGACCACGCCGACACCCTCGCCGCCCGCTACGAGGTCGGCATCAGCCTCGGCCGCCTCGGCCGCAGCGCCGACGCCCTCAAGCTGTACCGGGAGCTGATCGACGACCGCGCCCGCGTCCAGGGGCCCGCCCACCCCGAGACCCTGCGCGCCCGGCACGGCCTCGGCGTCAACCTCGGCCGCCTCGGCCGCTGGGAGGAAGCTCTCGCCGAGTCGCGCGACGTATGCGCGATCCGCGAGCGGGTGCTGGGCCCCGACCACCCGGACACCCTCGTCAGCCGCCGCGAGGTCGCCGTCGGCCTCGGCTGGCTGGGCCGCTGGGCCGACGCCCTCACCGAATACCGGCGGGTGGCCGCCGCCCGCGAGCGCGTCCTCGGCGCCGACCACCCCGACACCCTCGCCAGCCGCAACGACGAGGCCCACTGCCTGGAACAGCTCGGCCGGGGCGCCGAGGCGGTCGAGCTGTACCGCAGGGTCGCGGTGCTCCGGCAGCAGCGGGCGTCCGGCGGACCCTGACCCCGGCGCGGCACGCCTCTGGCCGACGTAGATCATCACGTGTTACGAAGAACCATGCCTGCACACGAGGGACGCACCTACGACGCCGTCATCGTCGGCGGTGGCCACAACGGCCTCGTCGCCGCCGCCTACCTGGCCCGCGCCGGACGCTCCGTGCTGGTGCTGGAGCGGCTGGACCACACCGGGGGCGCCGCCGTGTCCACCCGCCCGTTCGCGGGCGTCGACGCACGGCTGTCGCGCTATTCGTACCTGGTCAGCCTGTTGCCGAAGAAGATCGTGCGGGATCTGGGGCTGGACTTCCGGGTACGCGGGCGCACCATCTCGTCGTACACACCCGTGGAGCGCGACGGCCGGCCCACGGGGCTCCTCGTCGGCGGCGGCGAGCGGCGCACCCGGGAGGCCTTCGCCCGGCTCACCGGCGGCGAGAGCGAGTACCGGGCCTGGCAGCGGTTCTACGGCCTGACCGGCCGCGTCGCCGAGCGGGTCTTCCCGACGCTCGTCGAACCGCTGCCCACCCGCGACGAACTGCGCCGCCGCGTCGACGACGAGGAGGCCTGGCACGCCCTCTTCGAGGAGCCCCTCGGCGTCACCATCGAGGACCGCTTCACCGACGACCTGGTCCGGGGCGTCGTCCTCACCGATGCCCTGATCGGGACCTTCGCCGACGCGCACGACCCCTCGCTGCGGCAGAACCGCTGCTTCCTCTACCACGTGATCGGCGGCGGCACGGGCGCCTGGGACGTACCCGTCGGCGGCATGGGCGCCCTCACCGACGCCCTGGCCGCCACGGCACGGCACGCGGGCGCCGTCATCGCCACCGGCCACGAGGTGGAACGGATCGCCACGGACGGTCGCACCGCCGAGATCACCTACCGGACGGCCGACGGCGAAGGCGTCGCCGCCGCCCGGTACGTCCTGGTGAACGCCTCACCGCAAGCGCTCGCCACCCTCATGGGAGACGAGCCGCCCGCCCCCGCCGAGGGCGCCCAGCTCAAGGTGAACATGCTGCTGAAGAGGCTGCCGAAGCTGCGCGACAGCTCCGTCGACCCGCGCGAGGCGTTCTCCGGCACCTTCCACGTCGCCGAGGGCTACGAGCAACTGGCCGCCGCGCACGACCAGGCCGCCGCCGGTGAGCTGCCCGCCGCCCCGCCCTCCGAGATCTACTGCCACTCGCTCACCGACCCGACGATCCTCGGGCCGGAACTCGTCGACCGCGGCTACCAGACGCTCACCCTGTTCGGCTTGCACACGCCGGCCCGGCTGTTCGCGAGGGACAACGACGCCGTACGCGACGAACTGCTGAAGTCGACCCTGGCTCAGCTGGACGCCCACCTGGCCGAACCGCTCGCCGACTGTCTGGCGACGGACCAGGAAGGGCGGCCCTGCATCGAGGCGAAGACCCCGCTCGACCTGGAGCGGGACCTGCGGCTGCCCGGCGGCAACATCTTCCACCGCGACCTCGCCTGGCCGTACGCCCAGGAAGGCACCGGCCGCTGGGGCGTGGAGACCGGGCACGCCAATGTGCTGCTGTGCGGGGCGGGCGCGGTGCGCGGGGGAGGGGTGAGCGGGGTGCCCGGGCACAACGCGGCGATGGCGGTGCTGGAGAGCCCGGTCGGCTGACCGGTCAGGACCGGCTGCCGCCGTCGACGCGCAGGACCGTGCCGGTGACGTAGGAGGCGCGGTCGCTCAGCAGCCAGGCCGCGGCCTGGGCGACCTCGTCCGGGTCGGCGGCACGGCCCAGCGGGGTGCCATCGACGAGCTGGTCGAGGATGCCCGGGGAACGCTCGTCCCACTCGTAGATCATCTCGGTGAGCGTGGTGCCGGGCGCGATCGCGTTGACGCGGATGCCCTCCGGGCCGTACGTCATGGCGGCCGACGCGGTGAGGCTGTTCACCGCCCGCTTGGCCGCGCCGTAGATGGGCAGCCAGGGGTTGCCCATGAGGCTGCCGACACTGGAGTTGTTGACGATGGCCCCGCGTCCGGCGGTGGCGCGGATGGCGGCGATCTCGGCGGTCATCGACAGCCACGGCCCCTTGAAGTTGACCGCGCTGACCAGGTCGAAGTCGTCCTCCGACAGCTCGTCCATCGGCCCGGGCTGCTGCGCCGTCGCGCCGTTGTTGAAGGCCACGTCGAGACGGCCGTACAACTCCACGGCCCGGTCGACGGCGGCCCGGACACTCGCCGCGTCGGCGAGGTCGCACAGGACGTAGTCCGCGGTGCCGCCGGCCGCCCGGATCTCCTCCGTGACCGCCTTGAGCTGGGACTCCGTGCGGGCCGCGAGCAGGACCCGGGCGCCCTCGCGGGCGAACAGCCGGGCCGCCGCGGCGCCGATACCGCGGCCCGCTCCGGTGACGAAGGCGACCTTGTCGGTGAGCAGGCCCGAGGTCGTGAGGGTGGTGCTGGTCTGTGTGTTGTCCATGGTGTCGAGCCTGCGCCCGGCTGCCGAGCCCATCCAGGCACCGCTGGTACCTGGCTGCGGCTCCCGGTTCCCCCGCACACTGGAAGCGTGGACCGACGACAACTGGCCGACTTCCTGCGCAGCCGGCGCGAGCGCATCAACCCCGCCGACGTGGGCCTGCCCGCCGGGACGCGCCGCAGGACCCCGGGGCTGCGCCGCGAGGAGGTGGCGCAGCTGGCGTACATCTCGACCGAGTACTACACACGGCTGGAGCAGGCACGCGGCCCGCACCCGTCCCGCGAGGTGCTGGCCCAGATCGCCCGCGCCCTGCGCCTGTCGGACCCCGAGCGCGACCACCTCCACCACCTCGCCGGAACTCCGCCCGCGCCACGGCCCGGTCCTTCGCGGGAGGCGCGGCAGAGCATCGTCGACCTGTTGCACCGGCTGCCGCAGGCCGCGGCGTTCGTGATCTCGGCGACGCACGAGGTCATCGCCTGGAACGACCTGGCCGCCGCACTGATGGAGGACTTCTCCGCGCTGCCGAGGCGCGACCGGAATCTGCTCCGGCGTGCCTTCCTCGCCCCGAACCGTGACGGGCGGCCGTTGTACGGCATCTCGGACCCGGACGAGTTCGCCGCGTCCGCGACCAACCACCTGCGTGCCGCCGCGGCCCGCTACCCGGACGACCCCGAAGTGACCGGGCTGATCGAGGAACTCCTCGCCGGAAGCGAGGAGTTCGCCCGGCTGTGGGCCGAGCACTGCGTGATCGCCCCGCCCACGCTCCGCAAGACCTTCGACCACCCGTTGGTCGGGCCCGTCACCGTCAACTGCGATGTCCTGGACATCACCGACCTGGACCAGCGGGTCGTCATCTACACCGCCACGCCCGGCTCGCGGTCCGAGGAGGCGCTGCGGCTGCTGTCGGTCGTGGGCACGCAGCGCCTGGACGTGCCGGGCTGAGCCGGCGTCAGTCGGCGGACCTGGTCCAGCCCGTCGCCTCGATGCGGGCCGCGTCCGCCGGGCGGGCGTCGTCGAAGAGGACGTCCTGGGCTGTCCGCACGCACAGTCCGTCGACGTACGCCCCACGGCCGACGTACAGCCGGTCGGTGGTGTAGCGCCAGCGGAGCGAGAGCTGCCGCGCGGACGGGAGGCCGGCGGTGAGGCGGTGCCAGACACGGCCCGACCAGCCGGTCACGGAACCGGCCGGATGCTCCTGCGGCTCCTCGGCGTGGCGCGTCGTGGTGAAGGGGAGGGGCTGCCAGGTGGCTCCACCGTCGGTCGTGGCCTCCAGGACGAGGACGTCCGCACGGGGTTCGGTGTCCCACCACAGGGCGCAGCCGAGCCGTGCGGCGCCTGCCGTGGTGTCGAGGGCGGGGAGCGCGAGTGTCGCGGCCGTGTTGATCGCCATGCCCGAGAACCAGGCCGTACGTCCGCGCACCGGGCGGACGGGCACGGCGCGTGCCAGGTTGTTCGCGGCGGCGACCCTGGGTGCGGAGCCGGAGCGCCAACTGCGCACGGGATGCACGGAGTTGCCGAGGACGACGAGGAAGGAGTCGGTCGTCGGGTCGAGGACCAGCGAGGTGCCGGTGAAGCCGGTGTGGCCCGCGGTGCGTGGAGTGGCCATCGCGCCCATGTACCAGTGCTGGTAGAGCTCGAAGCCGAGACCGTGCTCGTCGCCCGGGAAGGCGGTGTTGAAGTCGGTGAACATCAGCTCCACCGACTCGGGTTCGAGGATGCGGGCCCGGCCGTAGGTGCCGCCGTTGAGCAGCGTCCGGCCGAGGACCGCGAGATCCCAGGCATTCGAGAACACTCCGGCGTGGCCGGCGACTCCGCCGAGGCTGAAGGCGTTCTCGTCGTGCACCTCGCCCCACACCAGGCCTCGCTCCAGCCCCGACCACGGCTTGCGCGCGTCCTCCGTCGCCGCGATCTTCGGCTTCCAGGAGGCGGGCGGGTTGTAGCGGGTGCGGTGCATGCCGAGCGGGGCGGTGATCTCCTCGCGGAGCAGGGTGTCCAGGGTGCGGCCGGTGACGTGCTCCAGGACCAGCTGGAGCGAGATCAGGTTGAGGTCCGAGTAGAGGTAGGTGCTGCCCGGCGGGTTGAGGGGCGCCTCGTTCCAGATGAGGTGGAGCTTCTCCTCGTACGTCGGTGCGCTGTAGAGCGGGATCCAGGGGCGGAACCCCGAGGTGTGGGTGAGGAGTTGGCGGATGGTGATGTCCTGCTTGCCCGCGGCGCCGAACTCCGGGAGATATGAGGCGACCTTCGCCTCCAGCTCCAGGGCGCCCCGTTCGATCTGCTGCACGGCGAGGATCGAGGTGAACAGCTTGGAGACGGAGGCCAGGTCGAAGACGGTGTCCTCGGCCATGGCGAGCTGCTGCCCGGCCGGGAACTCGACGCCGGTGTCCGTCTTCTCGTCGTACGCCGAGTAGCGCACCGCCATGCCGATCGGCTCGTGCAGCGCCACCGTGCCGCCACGCCCGGCGAGCAGCACGGCGCCCGCGTACCACGGGTACTTGGGGGACGGGCCGAGGAAGGCCTCCGCGTCGGTGACGAGTTGACGCAGGTGGGCGGGGAGCAGACCGGCACGTTCGGGGGAGCCGTGCCGCAGAGTGGGGTGGCGGCCATGCGGTACGGCGGCTTCGGCGGGGCCGGCGGGAAACGGGGCGATGGCCAGCGCCCCGCCCACGGCGAGTGTCCGTCGGGCCAGTTGACGGCGGGTCAGTCCGCCTTGTCTGCCCGGCACTGCCTCTTCGGTCATCGACCAACCTCCCGCTGAGCCACCTGAAAGTATCTTTCCGGATTGCCCTTGCGCAGTGAAACTTTTATGTCAGGCGTGTCGGGTGTCAACGGGACGTAGGTGAGAAAAGATCTGACGGAACGTCAGAAAAGGCCTTCCGTCGTCCGGAGGACTGCGGCATCCTGCGCCCATGCAGACGGAGCTGAGCAAGAAACTGGGAGTCGAGCACGCCATTTTCGGCTTCACGCCGTTCCCCGCCGTCGCCGCGGCCATCAGCCGGGCCGGCGGCTTCGGGGTGCTCGGCGCGGTCCGCTATACGGCCCCCGACGACCTCAAACGCGACCTCGACTGGATCGAGGCACACGTCGAGGGCATGCCGTACGGCCTCGACGTCGTCATGCCCGCCAAGAAGGTCGAAGGCGTCACCGAGGCCGACGTGGAGGCGATGATCCCGGACACGCACCGGCAGTTCGTGCGGGACACCCTCGCCAAGTACGGGGTGCCGGAGCTGGCCGAGGGCGAGGCGTCCGGCTGGCGCATCACCGGATGGATGGAACAGGTCGCCCGCACCCAGCTCGATGTCGCCTTCGACTATCCGATCAAGCTGCTCGCCAACGCCCTCGGTTCCCCGCCCGCCGACGTGGTGGCCCGCGCCCACGACCAGGACGTCCTCGTCGCCGCGCTCGCCGGCAGTGCTCGCCACGCCAGAAAACACCAGGAGGGGGGCATCGACATCGTCGTGGCACAGGGCTACGAGGCGGGCGGCCACACCGGCGAGATCGCCTCCATGGTCCTCACCCCCGAGGTCGTCGAGGCCGTCGACCCGCTGCCGGTGCTGGCCGCGGGCGGCATCGGCAGCGGACAGCAGGTGGCGGCCGCTCTGGCGCTCGGCGCGCAGGGTGTGTGGCTGGGCTCCATATGGCTGACCACCACAGAGGCCGACATGCACTCGGCAGCCCTCACCCGCAAACTGCTCGCCGCCGGTTCCGGCGACACCGTCCGCTCCCGCGCCCTGACCGGGAAACCCGCGCGCCAGTTGCGCACCGACTGGACCGACGCCTGGGACGACCCGGACGGGCCCGGCACCCTGCCCATGCCGTTGCAGGGGCTGCTCGTCGCGGACGCCGTCTCACGCATCCAGAAGCACGAGGTCGAACCGCTGCTGGGCACGCCCGTCGGGCAGATCGTCGGCCGGATGACCAGCGAACGCAGCGTCCAGGCCGTCTTCGACGACCTCACCCGAGGCTTCGAGCAGGCCGTCGACCGCATCAACCGCATCGCCGGAAGGAGCGGACAGTCGTGACCACCGGATTCTGGGCCCAGGCCGCCGAAGACCCCAGCCGTACGGTGCTCATCGCGCCGGACGGCGAGCCCTGGACCGCGGGCCGCCTCCACACCGCGGCCAACCAACTCGTGCACGGCCTGCGCGCCGCCGGACTCGAACGCGGCGACGCCTTCGCGGTCGTCCTGCCCAACGGTCCCGAGTTCTTCACCGCGTATCTGGCCGCCACCCAGGCCGGGTTCTACCTCGTCCCCATCAACCACCACTTCGTCGGCCCCGAGATCGCCTGGATCGTCGCCGACTCCGGCGCCAAGGTGCTCCTCGCCCACGAACGGTTCGCAGGACCCGCGCGTCAGGCCGCCGACGAGGCGGGCCTTGCGCCCTCCCACCGGTACGCCGTCGGCACGGTCGAGAGCTTCCGGCCGTATGCCGAACTCCTCAACGGGCAACCGGAGTCGGCGCCCGCCGACCGCACGCTCGGCTGGGTCATGAACTACACCTCGGGCACCACCGGCCGCCCCCGCGGCATCCGCCGCCCCCTGCCCGGCAAGCTCCCGGAAGAGTCCTATCTCGGCGGCTTCCTCGGCATCTTCGGCATCCAGCCGTTCGACGACAACGTGCACCTCGTCTGCTCGCCGCTCTACCACACCGCCGTCCTTCAATTCGCGGGCGCGTCCCTGCACATCGGCCACCGTCTCGTCCTGATGGACAAGTGGACGCCCGAGGAGATGCTCCGCCTGATCGACACCCACCGGTGCACGCACACCCATATGGTCCCGACACAGTTCCACCGGCTGCTCGCATTGCCGGACCACACAAAGCGGTCGTACGACGTGTCGTCCATGCGGCACGCCATCCATGGCGCCGCGCCCTGCCCCGACCACGTGAAGCGGGCCATGATCGACTGGTGGGGCGACTGTGTCGAGGAGTACTACGCCGCCAGCGAGGGGGGCGGTGCCTTCGCGACCGCCGAGGACTGGCTCAAGAAGCCCGGCACGGTCGGCAAGGCCTGGCCCATCAGCGAACTCGCGATCTTCGACGACGACGGCACCAGGCTGCCGCCCGGCGAACTCGGCACCGTCTACATGAAGATGACCACGGGCGGCTTCGCCTACCACAAGGACGAGAGCAAGACCCGCAGGAACCGTATCGGCGACTTCTTCACCGTCGGCGACCTCGGCTTCCTCGACGAGGACGGCTATCTCTTCCTCCGCGACCGCAAGATCGACATGATCATCTCGGGCGGGGTCAACATCTACCCCGCCGAGATCGAGTCCGCCCTGCTCGCCCACCCCGCCGTCGCCGACGCCGCCGCCTTCGGCATCCCGCACGACGACTGGGGCGAGGAGGTCAAGGCCGTCGTCGAACCGGCCCCCGGCCATGAACCCGGCCCCGACCTCGCCGCCGCGATCCTCGACCACTGCGCCGAGCACCTCGCGGGCTACAAGCGGCCCAAGAGCGTCGACTTCATCGCGGAGATGCCGCGGGATCCCAACGGGAAGCTGTACAAGCGGCGGTTGCGGGATCCGTACTGGGAGGGGCGGACGCGTCCGGTGTGAGCGGCCACTCCATACGGGTGGGAGGTGTGGGTCCGCCCCATGTGGGACGGACCCACATCGCCGTCACCGGTGTTCGGTCACCCGCACCACCCCCAGGGCGGGCGAGGAGGCGATGTCCTTCTCGCAGAACCGCGCGGTCACCCACTTCTCACCCGAGAACAACCGGGTCTGGTCGCTGAAGTGGGGCGAGTTCGGGTTCGAGGACTGGGAGTACGTCAGGAGCGTGCGGGCCACCGGACAGCGGCTGCCGTCCCAGCCCACGGCCTGGATGTGGCTGGCGCCGAACGACACGTCCCGGTAGCCGCCCTTCGCCGTGTCCCAGACGGCCTCGATCTTGTTCCACACCCCCAGGAACTCGGTGCCACCGCCCACGGGCAGGCGCTGCCCCTTCCGTACGACGTACTGGTGGTCCCCGAGCCGCGCGTCCAGCGGGATGCCCGCCGCGCGCAGCTCCGCCACCGCGTCGGCGAGGGCGGTGGTGAAGCCCGGTGCGTCGGTGTTGAGCGTGTGGGGGGGTGCCGACCGGGTCGGCCTGTGAGAACGGGACCTTCCAGAGCTGCGCGGACGGCACGGCGGCGCGCAGCTTGCGCCAGAACCGGTCGAAGAGCAGCGCACCCCGGCTGTCGCTGTTCATCGTGCGGTCCCAGGACTTCAGCACACCGCAGGCCCGGCTCACGTCAACTGCTGTACCCCTGCTGCTCGTTGCGAGTCGGCCGGGAAGCGCCGCGCACGCCCGTGCCGCGTCGGCCGCGGCCAGCTCACCGGCGGTCGAGCGGTTCGCGAACTGCTGCCGCTGGAGATCCCGGACGGTGAGCCCGCCCTTCGCCGCCAGGTCCGCGACATCGGCGACGGCGCCACGGGTCCGCACGGAAGCGACCGTACGGACCGGGCCGAAGGCCCGCTCATAGCCGGTGATCTGCTGGTCGAGGTTGGTCAGCCAGGCGCTGTCATTGGAGTTGGCCAAGGTAGGGGGCGTGGAGA
The DNA here is from genome assembly GCF_036014015.1 of Streptomyces sp. NBC_00457. Taxonomy (NCBI): domain Bacteria; kingdom Bacillati; phylum Actinomycetota; class Actinomycetes; order Kitasatosporales; family Streptomycetaceae; genus Streptomyces; species Streptomyces sp. NBC_00457. The sequence goes on from NZ_CP107905.1 coordinate 9,794,721, forward strand.
AAGACGCTGGTCAACCTGGCTGCTAACCCTGGATATTCAGCGCATTGGGTGATCTGACACCCCGATAGCAGAAAGGTGCCGTTGACCCGCAAGGATAGGACTCCGTTCGCCTCGAAATTTCGTGACGGTCCGCCGACGGAGTCGGTGGACCGTTTTCGTGCCGTGGTCTGTGGTTGTGCAGGCTGAAGACCCGAGTGTCGCTTCGGGATGGCGCCGGATTCCACTGCTCTGGGTGTTGAGGTGCTGTCGAAGGGGCGGGGCGTCCATTGGTCAGCCTGGGTCCGGGAGTTGGTTGAGCCGGTCGAGGGCGGCGGTGATGTGGTTGCTCCAGGGCCGATGCCGGGATGGTGTGTCGTGGTGTGGTGGAGCCCGGTTGCGCGCTGTGCTCAGGCCGCGGTGGCGAGGCCGGCGACCGCTCCGGCTCATCCCCTACCCGCACTCGGGACTGCTGCGTGATCAGGTGACAGCGGGGTTTATGCAGCCAGGGCTGCGGGTGGGGTCATGATGGTCTCGTACTCGACAGGGGTCAATCTGGCCAGACGTCTCTGCCGCCGCCGACGGTGGTAGGTGCGTTCGATCCAGGTCACGATCGCGATCCGCAACTCCTGTCGGGTGCTCCAGACTTGGCGATCCAGGACGTTCTTCTGCAGCAGCGCGAAGAAGCTCTCCATGGCCGCGTTGTCGCCGGCCGCGCCGACCCGGCCCATCGAGCCGACCAGGCCGTGCCGGGCGAGAGTGGACACGAACTTTCGGGACCGGAATTGGGCGAGTTCAATTGGTCGTTGCAACACCGGTCTGTTGCAGCGAGCGTAGCTGCTCTTCGAAGACCTCGGCGGGCGACCGCGGACTGAAGGGCCATCACCGCGAGGCGGGACTTCATTCGCGAGTCGATGGAGTAGCCCACGATCCGGCCCGAGAACACGTCCTTGACCGCACACAGGTAGAGCTTCCCCTCGCCGGTGGAGTGCTCGGTGATGTCGGTCAGCCACAGCCGGTTCGGCGCCGTGGCAGTGAAGTCCCGCCGCACCTTGTCGTCGTGGACCGGCGGCCCGGCCTTGGCGTTCTTGCCGCGGCCTGTCCGCTTGCCGAAGGTGCTCCACCAGCGGTTGTCCCGGCAGATCCGCCAGGCGGTGCGCTCCGCCATCGCCTCGCCCGCGGCGCGGACCTCGTCGGCAAGGAGGCGATGGCCGAACTCAGGGTCGTCGCGGTGCGCGTCGAACAGGGCGTTGGCCCGGTATGCCTCGGCCAGTTCGGCGTCGGTGACCGGGTTGATTCTCAACTCATACTCCTGCCGACGCCGTTGAGCCCCGGCCGTGGGCATGTCTGTTATATGAGGTTGCTGTGGGGAGGGGTCCCGGAGCCGATGCGGACCCTGGTGAGCACGCACGTGCGTGTGCCGAGAAAACCGACGGACCGAGGAAACCACCGATGCCCCCCTCCGCCAGCCTCGCGCGCGGAGTCGCGCCCTCCCCGCCCGGCACCCTGCACGCGCGCACCGTCGACTGCGACCTCAGCGCACCACCCAGGCAGGGCCTGACGGTCCGCTTCGGGCGGGGCGAGAAGCCGGACGTGGACCTGGGCGTCGGTGTGGACGACCTGCGGGTGAGCCGACGCCACGGTGAGCTGACCTACCGTCAGGGTTCGTGGTGGCTGCGCAACACCGGGCAGCAGCTCGTGCGGCTGCCCCGCGGTCGGATGATGCACCTCAGCTCCGAGCCGATCCCGCTCGCCACCGGCTACACCCCGCTGTTCGTGACGGGCTCCGGCTACCGCGAGCACCTGGTCGAGCTATACGTGACGGGCCACGATGGCCCGTGGCCGGTTTCGCACCGCCACGGCGGAGACGTACGGCCGGTGACCTGGCCGCTCGACGACGACGAACGCCTGCTGCTGGTCGTCCTCGGCCAGCGTTACTTGCTGTACGAGGAGGACCCGCGGCCCTTGACGTACGCCATGGCCGCCAGGCAACTCGCCTACCTCCGCCCGGACGGCAACTGGACCGAGCACCGGATCGAGCACCGGATCGAGGCCGTATGCCGCCGCCTGCACCACGCCGATTTCCAGTACCCGCTGATGCCCGGCACATCGCACGGCCGCCCCTCCAACAACGCCCTGCTGCACAACCTGCTCAGAGGGCTGGTGGAGTCGACGACGCTCGTGCCGCCGGACTTGGACCTGATGGAGGACGACACCGCCTGGCCGGACCCCGACACCGAGCCCCGACGCGGCTGAAGCGCGTCAGCGTGCGGGCAGTTCGGAGGCGGAGGAGCGGGCGAGGGCGGTCACCCCTACCCAAGTTTGCACAGTGCAAAAGAGGCGTCCGGGTCGGGTGAACTTCGTCTGGTACGTGACTACGCGGCCGCCGTGTGGACTGCGCGCAGAGCGCTCTGGTGACTCAGCCAGCCGACCGGCCTGCCGTGCGCGGTGTCGAGGACCGGCACCCCGGTGCCCGCCGCCGAGAGCAGGACGTGGAGAGCCTGTGCCAGGGGCTGGTCCACGGTCACGGGCGCGGGTGGCTCGGTGAGCTGCCCGGCCCGGGCGGGCGCGGTGTCGGCTTGTTCTGCGAGTGCCTCGGCGACTGCCTGGGCAGTGACGACACCGATGTAGCCCCCAGTGTCGTCGACCACCGGGAGCGCGCCATGGCCGGACAGGCTCAGCAGGTCGGCGGCGTCGGACAGAGCGGTGGACGACGGCAGGGGCGTGGGTAGGGGATCCATGACGGCGCCGACGTGCTGGGCGCCGATCAGGGCACCGTGGGCGGGGCCGTCGAGGTCGACGCCGCGTCGGCGCAGCTTGAGCGTGTAGATGGTGTCGCGCGAGAGCAGGCGGCTCACGGCTGTGGCGAGCACGATCGCCAGCATCAGGGGAAGGATGATCGAGTACTGGCCGGTCAGCTCGAAGAGGATCACCACGGCGGTGATCGGCGCGCGGGACGCGCCGGCGAAGACGGCACCCATGCCGGCCAGCGCGTAGGCGCCCACGGCTCCGGCCGTGCCGGGCAGCAGGTTGTGTGCGCCGATGCCGTACGCCGCTCCGAGCATCGCCCCGATGAACAGGCTGGGCGCGAACACTCCGCCCGAGCCGCCGATGCCGATGGTCAGGCTGGTCGCCAGCATCTTTCCTGCCAGCAGCAGGAGCAGGAAGCTGATCGCGTAGCCGCCCCCGGTGGCCTTCTCCAGCACCGGATAACCGACGCCGTACATCTGCGGCAGAGCCAGGAGCACCAGGCCGAGTGCCAGTCCGCCGACTGCCGGGCGCAGCCACTCCGGTCCGCGCCAGGCCCAGTCGCAGGCGTCCTCGACCAGGTACAGGAACCGCGAGAAGCCGACTCCGACTACGGCGGCGATGACGCCCAGGACCGCGAACAGTGCGTACTGGGCGAGATGGTCGACGTGGAAGGCGGGCAGGTTCAGGAACGCCACGTCGCCGAAGGCGGCGCGGCCGATCACGCTGGCGGTGACGCTGGCCAGGACTGTGGCGCCGAACGCCTCCGCGGAGAAGGTGCCCAGGATCAACTCCATGGCGAAGAACACCCCGGCCAGCGGTGCGTTGAAGGTGGCGGCGATACCGCCCGCCGCGCCGCACGCGACCAGCAGCTTCATCCGCCCCTCGGTCACCCTGGTCACCCGCCCCAGGGTGGAGCCGAGCGCGGAGCCGATCTGTACGATCGGCCCTTCGCGGCCGACCGAGCCGCCGGAGCCGATGGTCAGGGCGGAGGCCAGCGTCTTGACCACGGCGACCTTCGGGCTGATCCTGCCGCCGCGCTGCGCGACCGCCAGCATCACCTCGGGCACCCCGTGCCCGCGCGCCTCCTTCGCGAACCGGTTGACCAGCGGCCCGTACAGCAGGCCGCCCAGCACGGGGGCGAGCAGCACGAAGTACGGGCCCAGCCACGGCACGTGCGGATTGTGCGAGCCGGGGAATGCCGCGTAGTCCGCATGGCCGGAGAAGAGGCGAGTGAAGGTCTGGATGCACCAGCGGAAGACCACCGAGCCCACGCCGGCGCCGGCGCCGATGGCCACCGCGAGGAGCATCAGCGCCCACGACGAGGTGCGCCAACCCTCGTACGTTCTCGCGGGCGAAAAGCGGCTTGCGGTTACGGTACTGGGCTTCTCGTCGTCGGCCGTGCGGATTGCACTCATTGCTTCCCCTTCCTCACGTTTGCATTATGCAAAACATGTCAGGGGTGCCTGCGTGTGCTCTCCGTGGAGGTCGACCCCTGGGCGCCCGTCGGCGTCCTCACGTGCGTGTCGGTCAACACCTCTTTTGCATTGTGCAAAACTTGTTGGAAGCGGTCGTGGGTGGGATGAACACGCGGGGAGAGCATCGGCACATGACGGATGCGTCCATGACGAGGCGTACACGATCCGCAGGGCCGGGGCTGGGTCCCTGGGATTGCCCGCGGCCGCCGGGAGGCGAGCGGGGACGGGCGGCTCCCGTGGTGGTGCACAGCCCCTTCGGTAGTGGCGGTCGCCAAGTGTCGGTCAGGGGTGAGCTGGTGGGCATGGCACGTAGCGTGGTGGACGTTCTGGCGGTGGTGCGTCAGCTCGGCATCGCTTTGGAGCAGGAGGAGGCCGGGACTACACCATTGATCGAATGGCGGAGTGGAGGGGCGGACGCCTGGCCGTAGCCGTGCCTCGGCGCTTGCGCTGTACACATGGCGCGGCGACGCCCGCTGGATCGGCGCCCTGCCCTGTCCACCGCCCCGTGGTGAGGCATCCCCTTCCCGTGCACGGCGGCGTCGGCTGAGCCTCGGATTCTCCGCCTGCGTCGACTGCGTACAGGGCGCGCTCCCAGTCAGCTGCCCCTCCGCACTCCCTCGGTGTGACTCGTCGAACGGTCTGGCCTGACCCTGTCGGTCACATGGCGGGGACGCCCCGGCGCTGGCAGAGCAAGGCCCTTGTTCCCGTCCACAGTGGGATGGTGTGAGGCCCTCGGGCTGTCCGGCGTGCAGTTCGTCTTGGCACGCATGTGCGGCTTCGCGAGTCGGACCTGGTTGGGGAGCTCGGCACTGGCGAGCGGTGATCCCGCTCGCCGCACGGGGCGAGGTGATCGATGATCTGACCGCGTTTGGGAGGCATCTTCGGGGGAACTCCGCGCGGCACCGGACGACGTCTGCCGCGACAGCGAAGAGGTTGGCGACGGAGGATGACCAATACCGGCGCCCCAGCCTCTCATCGGCAGCGTCCTTGGGCGAAAGGTCCGTCCATGAACTGCTATGAATGCGTCCAGCAGGGCCGTAGTGAGGTCGCCGTTGCCGTCTGTTACGTGTGCGGTGCGGCCGTCTGCGTCGACCACGTCCGTGCGGAGAGCAAGTTGCTTCGCGGGCCCGCCAGTCCGGGCAAGGTGATCCACGACTGGCCCGCCCGACAGCTGACCTGCCCGGTGTGCCGAGCGGCGGAGGAGTCGCCGTGACGAGGCCACGGCGATAACGGCCATGTGGCCACGCCGCGCCGCGCTGGTGGCGCCGGCAGGGGTTCCCGTGTCGAGCAGGGGCGAGGCCGATCTGTCCGGCCTCTTCGGGGAGAGCCCGCTGTGTGTCGCGTTCTTGCGTCAATAGGTTCGTCGCGTGGAACACCGGGCACGGCGAGAACCAGCCGGTGCGTCCCGAAGCGCCCTGACAGCAGGGCATGGCGTGTACGCCGGGACCGAACCCCGGCGGCCGGGGGCGGTCACTCGTCGTCCGCAGCCGTCACGGGACGTGTCCGGCCGATTTCGGGTGTTGCGTCCCGTTGGGCGCGGAGGTGCAGGACGTCGCCGATGAACAGGTCGTACACCAGCACCCCGATCACCCCGCCGAGAAGTGGTCCGACGATGGGGATCCAGAAGTAGCCGCTGAAAGAGCCTGCCAGGGTGCCCGGCATCGCCAGTTCCTGCCAGCCGGCCGCCCAGGTGAACAGGCGCGGCCCGAGGTCGCGGGCAGGGTTGATGGCGTATCCCGCGTTAGCTCCGAAGGACATGCCGATGGCCGCGACGGCGAACCCGACGAGCAGCGGACCCAGGTTCGCCTTCACCCCGGTGTTGCGCAGGTCGATGATCGCCACGACCAGCATGACGAGGAAGGCGGTGCCGACGATCTGGTCGACCAGCGGTCCCCAGATGCCGCCGTGGAAGTACGGCGCGGGGAAGGTGCCGAAGATCGAGAAGGACGCGAGTGTGTGCCCGTTGGTCTTCGGGCCCGTCATGGCGTGGTCGAATGTGCTGATCGCGTCGTGATAGACCCCGTACACCAGAGCCGCACCCGCGAACGCCCCGGCCACCTGCGACACCATGTAGGGCACGACCTTGACCCAGGCGAACCTGCGCCGCACCGCGAACGCCAGGGTCACGGCCGGGTTGATGTGCGCGCCGCTGACACCGCCTGCCACATACACGCCGAAGACCACGGCCATGGCCCAGCCCCAGGTGATCAGCAGCCAGTCCCCGACACCGAGAAAGAACGTCGTCGGCCCCGACGTGCGGCCGGAGCCCGGCAGCGCTGCCACCGTCATGGCCACCACACCACAGCCGAACGCGATGAGGACGAACGTCCCCAGGAACTCGGCCAGGCATTCACCCCACAAGCCCTCTCGTCGTCTGAAACGGGAGGGCTTCACGAGGGGAGGGATTTCGTCCGCCATGTCATCTCCTCGATAGTGATCGGTTCGGTCGGTTCTCGTGCGTGGCGTCGCGTCTGGGCCTTCATCGTGCGGTTGCGCCAAGCCGTTGTCGCATCGGGAGCACATCGCAGAGCGGGCAGGGGTCTTACGTTGCAGGCGCCTCGTCTGCCGGCATCGGGGCGGGCATTCCTGCTGGTCATAGCCGTTTTCTGGAGTGTCCGCGGCAGGATTCGGAACTGCGTCATGGTTCTGGAGCTGAACGCGGCCGAGGGCGCTTCCGTATCCCCCGTGAGGCGTGGCGGTACGGCTTCGTGACTGCCGCAGCTGAGAGAGGCGATCATCCAGGGCGAGAACGCGACGTCCTTCGACGACCGCCCCGGTCGGCCCGAGGCGAGTCGCGCCACGGCCTGTGTCAGGGCCGGGATTTTCGCGCTGGCCGGCGGTGTGCTCGCCGCCCTGGGGCATCAGGCGGTCGCCGAGGGGGGCGGCGCCGTGGCGGTTCGTGATGTTGTTGGCGGGGGCGCAGTTCGTCGTGGTGTGGCCCGTCGTTCGTCGGCGCTTCTCACTCCCCGCGGCCCTCGGATGCGCCCTGGCAATGCAGAGCTCGCTGCATCTGGCGCTGGAGATCGCGGGTGAGCATGACCCGGCCGGGACTGTCCACGCCGGCCACGCCGCTCACGGCATGCCCGGTCATGTGGCCGTAGCCGGGGTGGATGGGTACGCCTGGCATCACGCCTCTGCCGCGCTGACCGCCGTCCACGTTCTCGCCGCACTGGCGGTGGCCTGGCTGTTGCACCGGGCCGATGCCGACGTGGCGGCCGCGCTGGGCATCGCCCGTGCGCTGCGGGGCATTGTGGCTGCGGTATGCGCCTGGGTCCGCACGCTGCGGGGCGGAGTTCAGGTCCGCCCGTTGCCCGCCGTTCCGGTCACAGGATGCTCGCTGCCTCCCGCACGGACACAGACACATCTCCTGGGGCACGCGATGGTGCGCAGGGGACCGCCAGGACACACCCACGTCCTGAGCCGTCCCTCACCTGGGCCGCCCCATCGGGCTGCCCGGCTTTCCCCGCTAGGAGCATCTCTGTGTCCGTACACCACGCTGCCCGCACGGCAGGCCGTGTCGCCGCTGCCAGCGCCGCCGCGCTGACGGTCGTCCTGACTCTGGCCGGTCCCGCCTCCGCCCACGCGGAGGTCGAGGCCGACACCCCGCGAGCCCTCGCCGAGAACGTCACCCTCACCTTCGTCTCCGAGGCCGAGTCCAAAGGTGCGGGCTTCACCCGGCTACGCGTCGTCCTGCCCGACGGCATCGCACCCGGTGACGTCTCGCTCACCGACGCGCCCGAGGGCTGGAAGCTGAAGACCGCCGGCGACGGCTACACCGTCGTAGGACCGGCCCTCAAGACCGGAGTCGACGCCACATACAAGATCAGGGTGCGGCAGCTGCCCGATGCCGAGCAACTGGTGTTCAAGACCGTCGAGACTTACGGCGACGGCGAGATCTTCCGCTGGATCGAGCTGCCCACAAGTGGGGAGGAGCCCGAACAGCCCGCCCCCGTCCTGAAGTTGAAGGCCGCGGCATCGAACGCGGCCCGCCCCGGCCCGTCCACCACCGCCGCGAGCGGCGCGAGCGGCGCCGCATCCGCACAGAGCAGCCGAACCGGGGCCGCGGCCGACGCCCGGCCCGCCGATAGCACGTCCGTCCGGCGGCCTGTAGGAGGGCACGTACACCGTCTCCTGGCGGGTTCTGTCGGCGGACAGCCACGCTGTTTCCGGCGCGTTCACCTTCTCTATCGGTGAGCCTTCGCAGACCCGGGCCGATGCCGTTGCCGAGCCGGCCGTGGACCCGACCGTCGACGTGCTCTACGGTCTTGGCCGCTACGTCGCTTACGCCGGCCTGGCGTTGCTCATCGGCGTCGTCGTGTTCGTCCTTGTCTGTCGGCCGGGCACCCTGGCCCTACGTATGGTGCGCAGGCCCCTTCTGGCCGGGTGGTGGGCGCTGGTGCTGTCGACGGTCGCGCTGCTGGTGGTGCGCGGGCCGTACGCGAGCGGGGACGGGCTGGCCGGGGTGTTCGCCCCGAAGCTGCTGCTGAGCACAGTCGACAGCCGACCGGGCATCGCGCTGCTGGTCCGCCTGGGCCTGCTCCTGCTGGTGGCCCTGCTCCTGAGGCGCGGCCGGTCCGAGTGGCACGCAGACCGGGGCACGGCCGCAGCAGGAGGCGCCCTCGCCCTCGCTCTCGGCCTTGCCGGGACGTGGGCGGCGGCCGAGCACGCCTCCGCCGGGATCCAGGTGCCCGTGGCGATCGTCTCTCCCGTGCTGCATCTGCTCGCCATGGCGGTGTGGCTCGGCGGTCTGGCGGTGTTGCTGGTCGTGCTGTTCCGGGCGCCGACCGACGACCCGCTAGCGTCGGCCGCGGTAGCGCGCTTTTCCCGGCTCGCCCTCGGCGCGGTGGCCGTTCTGGCGGCCACCGGCGTATACCAGTCCTGGCGAGGGCTCGGTTCCTGGGAGGCGTTCACCACTCCCTACGGCAGGACGCTCGCCCTGAAGATCGGAGCCGTGGCGCTGATGCTGCTGGCGGCGTCCTACTCCCGGAACTGGACCGAGCGGCTGCTGCGCGTGCCCCAGGAGGCACCGGTGCTGGTCGCCGTGGGTGGCGGCGAGCACCGCCCTCCCCCCGAGGGAGCGACGGGGCCCGACACGGCCGATCCCGACCTTGAGGCGCAGCGGCGGGGCCTGCGCAGGTCGGTGCTGGCTGAGGTTGTGATCGGCGTCGTGGTGCTCGCGGTCACGACCGTGCTGACGGGCAGCCAGCCGGGGCGGGCCGCCACCGAGTCCGCGGCGGTCTCCACGACGGTCGGGCGGCCCAACGTGACCCTGGCGGTGGTCCCGTTCGACACGGGCGCCCCCTCCGGGAGCGGCAAGGTGCAGATCACCCTGGAACCGGGCCGGGTCGGCCGGAACGTAGTGGAGGCAGTGGTCTTCGGCGCGGACGGAAGCGTCATCGCCATCCCCGAACTGCGCCTGACCTTCACCCAGTCCGCGCAGCGCGTCGGCCCGTTGGACGCCGAACTAGTCGATCAGAGCGGCTACTGGGGCAGCGACTCGCTGAATCTCCCGCTCGCCGGGACCTGGACGATGCGGGCCACCGTCCGTATCTCCGACGTCGACCAGGTCACCGTGTCGAAGACCGTGAAGATCACCCCATGAGGGCCGGGCAGGCGAAGTCGTCGGGCGAGGTGGCTGTGCCGGACCAGCCGGCGTCCCCGCCGTGACGGGCGCAGGACCGCCGGTCCGCACGTGCCTGAACGCTCTCGGCCGGCCAGCCGTAAGGAACGGGAAGCCCGACGGACCTGAGGAGTTGCCCGATGCCCCGGATGCACCGCAGTCGCGGTGGAGCGAATCGGGGGTGCCGCGTGGCAGGCGCGACTGAGGACGACACCCATGCCCTGCGCCTCGCGCGGGCGGGGGTCTTCGCGGCCGTGTGCGTGGTGACGACGGCACTGGGCCACGCCCTGATGTCGGGCGACGTCCTGCCCTGGTGGGCAGTGGGCGTCGCGTTCGCCGGCACTGCGTCGGGCGCCTGGTGGCTGACCGGCCGGGAACGTGGTGCCGTGACGGTCGTCGGGGCCACGGTCGTCGCGCAGGGGCTGCTGCACGTGCTGTTCAGCCTCGCCCACCGGCTGGTCCGTCCGTCGGCTGCTTCGACCGGCGTGCCGGGGGCGGAGGGCATGTCCGGTATGCATCACGGGGCGGGGGTCTCCCACTCCGGGTTGGCCGCGCAAGATCACGGGGCGCATTCCGCGGTGATGGGGGAGAGCTCCGGCTCCTCCCTCATGTCCCCTGTGACGCACGGGAGTTCAGTCGGGATGGCGCTGGCACATCTGCTGGCCGCCGTGGTGTGCGGGCTGTGGCTGTGGCGGGGTGAGACGGCGGTCCACCGGATCGGTCGGGCCCTGGCAGCCGCCCTGTTCGCACCGCTGCGCCGGGTCTGTGGCGTGCTCTTCCGCACCGCCTGCGAGATCGAGGCTCCGTCGTGCCGGGCCGTCGCCGTAGGCAGGGAACGACCGCAGCCGATAGCCGTCCTGCTGAGGCACGCCCTCGTACGCAGAGGACCGCCATCGGCCTGGTCCGTAGTCACGCGCCCGTCTCCCGATCCGCTGCTCGCCACACGGCCCTGAATTCGGTCCGTTCCCGGTGGTGGCCGTGGCCGGGGGGACAGGCGGACGGTCGGCGTGCCCGTATGCGCGTCGGCCTGTTGTCTCTCCTCCGGGCTGTGCCCGCCGCCTGCGATGCGGTGCCTGCTGTGCGCATCGCGTCGCCGTTCGGGCCCGGCCTCCCGCAAACGATCGGGAGTTTCCCTATGTATCAACACACCTCCGGCCGCCCTCCCCTGCCTGACACCGTGTCAGCGGTGGGAGCACTGACGTCCACGGCCGTGCCGAGCCGACCTCGCGCCCGTCTCGCCGTCGCCTGTGTCACCGTGACGGCGACGGCCGCCCTGCTGTCCGGCTGCAGCGGCGACTCCGCCGAGAACACGTCGGACACGTCCGCCGACGCCGCGGCAGCGTCCGCTTCGCCCTCTAAGAGCATGGGTGACATGGCCGACATGGCGATGGGCGATCCTTCGGCCACCCCCGCCGACAAGATCCGCGACGCAGACGTGGTCAAAGGCACCTTCCAGCTGCTCGACACCCGACCGCCGGGCCTGGACGACGTCAAGGGCACGGTCTGGCTGGCACAGAGCCCGAAGGGCACCACGGTGACGGTCTCCCTGACCGGTCTGAAGCCCGGTGACGCCTACATGGCGCACCTGCACGCCCAGCAGTGCTCCGCCGAGAACGGCGGCGAGCACTTCCAGTTCGAGAAGGGCGGTGCGACCACCCCACCGAACGAGGTGCATCTGATGTTCACCGCCGACAAGTCCGGTATGGGCATGACGACGGTGAACAACACCCGCAAGACCGGCGAGGAAGCGGTCGCCCTTGTCGTCCACCCCCGTGACGCGATGGACAACCGGATAGCATGCGCGGACTTCGACTTCTGAGGGCGCCGGCCGGCCTGTTGGGATGCCTGTGCGTGTTGCTGTTCCTCGGCGGCACACCCGCGTACGCCCACACCGCGCTGCAGAACGCGACACCGGGACCAGGCGCCAAGGTCGCCCCTGGTGCCGATGTCGTCTCGCTGACCTTCGGCCGACTGAAGTCCGGCACCACACCAAAAATCAACCTGACCGGCCCCGACGGCACCGCTGTGCCCGTCGGGCAGCCCGTCGTGGCCGACGACTCCGTAACCTGCGCCGCGGTCACCCCGCTCCGCGCGGGCGTCAACACCCTCACCTACACCGTCACGTCCGCCGACGGCGACACACAGAGCAACGCCTTCCAGTTCGAGGTCGCCGACGGCGCAGAAGCCGTCGCGGTCCCGTCCGCCTGCCGGGGGCTCAGCCTGCCGGCACCGTACGTGGGCGCGGCCTCGGCCAAGAGCGGCACGATCCTGGGGCTTAGCCGCACCGCAGCGCTGGCCGTCCTGGCCGGGGCAGCCCTCGTGATCGTCGGCGCGGTCATCCTCGGCGTTCGCATGCTCCGCGGGGCGCGGACGACAGGAAGGAGGAAGGCTACCGTCTGACACCGGAGCAACCTCAGCCGCACTCACCGGACACGACCCGAGCGCGGCGTGAACAAACACAATCCACCTGAAACGATCCGACAGGAAGTGGCGCTGCACGCGGGCCCGGCCCGGCGAACAGCCAGACCGGGCCCGCACGTCCGCCGTCGCGGGTGAGCCCCGACGCCCCACGGTCCGCACGTCCCCGGAATGGTGACGACCGCCATTGAACGCCCACACGGCGCCCGCAGTGCCATGGAAGGCAAAGCATCACAAGCAACACGTGTCGCGCAGTGTGCCGGCAGCGGGTGGCATCATGCCCGGCCATGGGAACCAGAGACGAGAGCGACGAGGCCTACGTCGTCGACCTGTGCAACCAGGTACTGGGCGAGACAGCCTTGACGCAGCACAAGTTCGACTGGCTGCTGGGCGATCCGGGGGCCGGTGGCAGGCGTGCCGGACTTCCCGTCGATGCCTACTGGCCGGGACACCAACTCGTCGTTGAGTACCGCGAGTTGCAGCACGACCAGCCCATGCCGCACTTCGACAAGCCAGACCGGCTGACCGTCAGCGGCGTCCACCGAGGCGAGCAGCGGGCCCTGTACGACGGCCGACGCGACACCGAAATTCCTGCCCACGGCCTGCGACTTGTCGTCGTCCGTCCTGCCGACCTGGACGCGGACAGCTGCGGCCGCCTGTGCCGCAACCCGGAGTCGGACCTCGCGGCACTCAATAGGATCCTGGCGCGCGACAGTGACGAGGACCGGGTCACGGACGCCTTCCGCACCTGGCTCCTGGCCCAGGGCTGGACACCGGTGAACCCGACGGACCGCTGGACCGACCTCGAAGCGGTACGCGGGAAGGAGCGCTTGGTCTGTGAGGCCAAAGGGCGAACCAGCGAGAAGGGCATCGACGCCGACATCGCCTACGGACAGCTCCTGCGCCGTATGACCAGCGGCTCACCGGACACCCGGTATGCGCTGGTCGTCCCCTCGTCGTCGGTCAGGGCAGCCGAGCGTGTCCCGGCGCACGTGCGACGACTGCTGAGGATCGATGTGTACGAGGTGACGGACGACAACCAGGTGCGTGAGCTGCCCGCGTAGCCTCGAACGTGCCGGGCGCTGACGCGAGGTGGCGGGTGGGTGTCGACCTGGCCGCGCGACTCGTGCAACCCAAGCCGATACCGAAGCCGTCGGCGTGCATGTGAATCGTTCGTGTGTACGTTGTTTGATGAGGGTTGTACGCTGCAAAAATGGTGGGGGACACATATCGCTTCGGGGAGTATGAGCTGGACAGAGCTCGTCACCAACTCCGCCGGGCCGGCGAGCCGGTCCATGTCGAGCCCCGGGCCTTGGACCTGCTGTGTCACCTGGTCGAGCACCGGGACCGGGTGGTCCCGAAGAACGAGCTGCTCGACGAGGTGTGGGGGGATCGTTTCGTCAGCGAGGCCGCGCTCACCACGGCGCTTCGGACCGTACGCCTGGCCGTGGGGGACACCGGTAGCCGGCAGCAGGTGATCCGCACAGTGCACCGGCGGGGTTACCAGTTCGTGGCTGCGGCTGCGGCTGCGGTCCTCGGGGCGGAGGCGTCCGCCGGCCCCGGCCAAGGGGATGTTGTGAAGTCGACAGCGGTCGGCGAACCGCTCGGCGCCGACCGTCAGGCCATCCGGTTCTGCCGGGCCGGCGACGGCACCCGTATCGCCTACGCGTCCGTCGGCTCGGGCCCGCCCCTGCTCAAAGCGGCCAACTGGATGACCCACCTCGACCTGGAGTGGACGACCCCCGTGTGGTCGCACTGGCTGCGCGGGCTCGCCCGCAACCGCCGCCTGATCCGCTACGACGAGCGCGGGTGCGGCCTCTCCGACTGGGTGGTGCCCGGCTTCACGTTCGAGGGCTGGGTCGACGACCTGGAGACCGTGGTCGATGCCGTGGGGCTCGACAGATTCCCTCTGCTTGGGGTGTCGCAGGGCGGTGCGGTGGCGGTGGCCTATGCCGTACGCCATCCGGAGCGGGTCAGCCGGCTGATCCTCGCCGGGGCCTACGCCCGAGGACGGCAGGTCCGGGCCCGAACCGAGACCGAGAGCGCCGAGGCGGCCCTCGACCTGGATGTGGCCCGGGTGGGATGGATCCACCAGGACCCCAGATTCCTGCGGGTCTTCGCCTCCCAGTTCCTGCCCGATGGCACACCGGAGGACTGGGACGAGTTCACCGCCTTCCAGCGGCAGACGACCTCGCCGTCCAACGGGGTCCGTTTCCTTGAGGAGTTCGCCCGGATCGACGTGTCCGAAATTGCCCACAGGGTGGCCTGTCCGACGCTGATCCTCCACTCCCGCGACGACGAGCGGGTGCCGGTCTCGCAGGCCAATGAGCTGGCCGCTCTCATTCCCGACAGCCGGCTGGTCCTGCTCAAGAGCCGCAGCCACCTGCTCACCGCGTTCGAACCGGCCTGGGACGAGTTCCTGTCGCACATCGACGCCTTCCTGACCGCGTGAGCCGCGTGGGCCTCGGTATCCGGCAGCCGAGGAGTCGCCGGGCGGCCGTCAGGCCCCGGACGGCCGTGACCGCGTCATCAGCGACTCGGGCCGACGAAGTCTGGCCTGGCGGCCTGGCACGCGGGGCGGCGAAGCTGGCGGCCGCGATCTTCCCCCGTGACGGCGACGTCCGAATCTCCCGGCGCCGGCCTACGGGCGGGCTGCGGCACCATGTGCCGATCACCCCGTGTCGCCGGTGCGGGCTGATGGTGGGGATGAGTGATCAGCCCACCCCGTAGGCCCGTGTTGTGATCTCGGGTTGTCTGCTGTTGCCGGTGTTCGGCGTCGCGGCTTGCAGTGCGCAGAAGGAATATCCCGGCAGCCTCACACACCCCGTTTGCGTCCGGCTCGCCGGACGTGGTGCTCACGCGCGCCCCATCAACCCGGCTCGCCCACTGAGGGAAGCGCCCTCAGCCCGTCCTCAGCCCGCCCTCAGATATGCCTCAGACCTCCACCAAGCCTTGGCCCGCCGACGGACCCGATGCTTGAGCGGTGCCGGGGCGAGGAGCAGCCGTGGAGGCAGCTACCTCGGCCCGGTACTCACCTCAGACACGGGACACACGCGAGAGAGAAGGACAGAAGATGCGACTCGACAACACCAGGACGTCCGGCCAGGCCCGGACTCGCCGGGGGCTGGCGCTGCTGATCGCGACGGGGGCCGGGCTGGGCTCCCTGCTGCTGGGAACGCTTCCGGCGCAGGCCAACGACACCACCAAGACGGTGGCGGCGGACGGCCAGTCGATCACGTTCGCCGCGAGCGACAGCAGCCGGGGCGTCAACGGCAGTGTCAGCTTCGTGGTGAAGGCGGACGGCAACTGGTCGATCGCGGGCAGCGGGCACAACTCGCACCTGCTCGTCCGCACGTTCCACTGGACCTGCGACCTGACGTGGGACGCGGCGGAGGTCTCGCACTCGACCGGGAAGAAGGCCGTGCCCGGCAAGAAGACCCGCAGCATCAGCTCGGCGGCGTACGACCCCGCCGTTCAGGCGGACTTCGCCGACATCGCCGCCCGGGGCAGGGCCGACTGCGACATCGTCATCGGCTAGTCGCACACCGTTCGCACAGGCCGGCGCGGTGCCGGCCCGGCAAGACCATGGGCGTCCGTGAAGCCGTTCGACGGCTTCACGGACGTCATTTCGGAACACCACAGGGGGAACCCAGACACATGATCACTCAGCGCTACGGCGACCTGGAGGTCGCCTACACCACGCAGTGGCACGCGAACTCGTTCTTCCAGGCTGGAGTCCCCGCGGGGGACGGGCAATGGCGCGCCCTGGGCGCCGTCTTCGCGAACAATGCATTTTCGACGACGTGGCCGGGCAAGTTCGGAGGGCTCCTGGTCAAGGACCTCTCCTCCGGCCAGGACCTGCTTCGGCCGCCCGTGGACTTCCAGAAGGTGGGCCGTTTTGACCCCTGGACGTCCCGCGACGCCGACATCTGGCGGCCCGTCCCGCCCGCCGGCTACGTCGCCCTGGGAGACGTGGTGACCATGCACACGAGCGCGGGGGCTGTCAAGCCCCGCGTCTCTGAGTTGGGCCTCGTGTGCGTCAAGCAGGTGCACGAAGGACGCGCCTATGTACGCCGCGGCGAACTCGGCCGGCTCCCGCTTCGGGTAAATGGATCGGGGGAGGCCCTCTGGGCCGTCACGACCCCGCTGTTCCCGGCGGACGACACCGAGGAGCATCTGCTCCTGCCGGCCGCCACCTTCAGCTGCGGACCCGACACGCCGCACGCGCCGACGGCCGTGACCTGGGTGCTGGACCTGCCGGCCGCCGTCGACAAGACCGGCTACGCCCCGGAGATGACCCTGACGTCCTACAACCCGCCCCCGGCCCAGTCGATCGTCACCGACCGGACCGTGACCGTGCCGTACCACATGGTCAAGGACGATGGGCGCACCGAGGCGTGGAAGGTGGCCAACTCACCCTTCTACAAGATCCTGCGCAAGCGTCAGTACGATCTCGTCCGCCACGTGGACTACCGGGGCTCGGGTAGCGGGACGATCCTCGAGGAGATCCAGCAAGGCGTCTCGGAGGAGAGGGGGCAGGAGTTCTCGCAGAACGTCGGGATCTCCGTCAGCGTCACCGCGGGCGTGGAGGCGTCGGCCAAGCCCTTCGGCATGGGGGCCAGCTCCTACGCGGAAGCCACGGTGAGCGCGTCCCTCGAACTCGGGTACGCCTCGCGCTACAGCGTGTCCACCTTCGAGAACAAGGCGGTGAGCGTGTCGTACGACGTGCCCGCCGACCATGCCGGCGCACTGTGGACCGACACTCATCTGCTGGTCCCGATCCGGGGCGACGGCACCCTGGTCACCAGCGCCAACCTGAAGCTGAACTCCGGCAGCTACGTGGGCCGCACCTTCCCGCACCTCGACGCCACCAAGATCGTCGTCGCCCGCAAGTTCTCGGACGAGGAGATCAAGGCCGCCCAGGACATGGGGATCGACCCCAAGATCCTGACCGAATCCGACGTCACCGAGATCCAGCAGTAACCGTCACCTGGCGGGCAACAGGGGCCCACCGGCCGACGCTGTGCCGGTGGGCCCTCGCCCGTCGCTCATCTCTTCCCGGCATGGCCACGGACTGTGCGACCGCCACACCCACCGGAGCGCGGACCGGCATCCGCACGCAGTCGCCGATACGGCCGTGCACCGCGCCGCGCGGGGCCCTCTCGTCGGCGCAGGCGTTTCGTCTACCGGGCTACTCGGAGAGGAAGTTGTCCAGGTGGGTGAGGAAGGTGGGCCATGCGGGGTCGTCCGCGGTGAACAGGTGGTTGCGGCTTTCGAGCAGGATCAGCCGGCTGTCGGGGATGAGCGTGGCCAGTTCCAGGGCCTGTGCGACGGGAACGCGAGCGTCGTCGCGGGAGTGGATGATCAGCGTGGGGCAGGTGACGTCGTGAGCGATGCCCGAGACGTCGATACGGGTGAACTCCTCCAGGAAGCGCAGGCCGTTGGCGGGCGAGGTCGTCTGGCGCTGGTAGGCGGCGAACGCGTCCCACTCCGCGGGAGTGGCGTCGGCAAGGAACTGGGAGGCGAAGTAGCGCAGGAAGCTGCTGTCCTGCGAACGCCATCCGGCGCGGGCGATGTTCAGGTCGACCTCGGCGGCATCGCGCTCGGCGTCGCTGCCCGCACGGATCTGCTGCCCCCGGGCATAGGCCGAGGTGAGGATCAGATGGCTGACCCGCTCGGGGCGCAGCGCGGCGTAGGCGACCGCCACCGCGCTGCCCTGTGACACGCCGAGCAGGGGGAAGCGGTCGAGGCCGGCGGCATCGGCCACGACATCGAGGTCGGCGACCAGGTTGTCGAGGGTGAAGCTGCCCATGTCCCATGAGGAGAGGCCGCAGCCCCGCTCGTCGTAGCGGATGAGCTGCCGGCCGCGGGTGAGACCGTCGAACCAGTGCGCCCACATCGGGTTGGTCCGGTCGAGGTCGAGGTGGGTCAGCCAGTTGGCGGTCTTCACCAGGGGCGGGCCCTCGCCGGTGAGCGCGTAGGCGATACGGGTGCCGTCGGCGGACCGGCAGAACCGGATGACCTCGTGGTCTGCCTCCGCCCCTGCCGGGACCCCGGGGGCCGTGGGCGTGGCGGTCGAAGCGGTGGAAGCCATCGTCACACGGGCGACAAACCGATAGCCGTGCGGGCGCACGGCGCGAATCATCTGCTGCCGTGCGTCACTGTCACCGATCGCGCGACGGGCCGTGCGCAGCCCGGTGGCGAGTGCGGCCTCGCTGACCGCGTGCCCGTGCCCCAACCAGTCGCGCAGCTCCTCCTCGGGCACGACACGGCCGCGGTGCTCGACCAGGTGGCACAGGAGCTCTATGACCTGGGGCTCGACGTCGACCCGCTGCCCGTCATGGCTGAGCCGACGGCGGTCCGCATCCAACGCATACTGCCCGAACCTGTAAACCGCATCGCCCACACGAAAACTTTACAACATCCCTTCAATCTGCAGGAGTTGAGTGCGTCCGTATCGTCCCAGGCGCAGGGCCCCGCGAGCACGGCCTACCGTTCAGGGACGCGCCGGCTCCCGTTCCCGCAGCTGCCGTCGGAGGATTTTGCCGGAGGCCGCCTTCGGTACCGTCTCGATGAACTCGACCCGGCGGATCCGCTTGTACGGCGCGACCTGGCCCTCGACGTGGGCCATCACCGCGGCGGCGGATATCGGCACTCCCGTCATGGGCACCACGAACGCCTTGGGTGTCTCGTTGCCCTCCTCGTCGTTGACGCCGATCACGGCGGCGTCGGCGATGCCGGGATGCTGCACGAGGATGGCTTCGAGCTCGGCCGGCGCCACCTGGTAGCCCTTGTACTTGATGAGCTCCTTGACCCGGTCGACGATGAACCAGTTCCCGTCCTCGTCGACCCGGCCGATGTCCCCGGTGTGCAGCCAGCCTTCGGCGTCGACGGTCGCGTCGGTGTCCTCCGGGCGGCCGAAGTAGCCCTTCATCACCTGCGGGCCCCGGATCCACATTTCGCCCGGCTCGCCCGCCGCCACGTCCAGCTCGGTGAACGGATCGACCAGGCGTGCCTGCGTCGACGGGAGCAGGTGCCCGACGCACGCGACGGGCTCGTCCCGGTTGCTGTCGGCGTGGATGTGCGAGGCGGGGGACAGTTCGGTCATGCCGTACGCCTGCCCGACCTCCACGCCCAACCGGTCGGCCACAGCCGCCTGTACCCCCGCGTCCAGCGGCGCCGCCGCGCAGATGATGCGCCGCAGGTGCGACAGGTCCAGGTTCCCGACCGCGGGGTGCTTGGCCAGCGCGAGCATCACCGGTGGGGCGACGTAGGCGTGGGTGATGCGGTCGCGCTCCAGGCTGGTCAGGAACGCGTCGAGGTCGAACCGCGAGTGCACATACACGGTCGCGCCACGGTGCAACGCGTTGTTGATCAACGCGGTCAGCCCGAAGATGTGGAAGAAGGGCAGGATCGCGATGACGCGGTCGTTCTCGTCGATCCGATGCAGACCGTTCATTTGTTCAAGATTGGTGCACAGGTTGCGGTGGGTCAGCATCACGCCCTTGGGCACGCCCGTCGTGCCGCTCGAATAGGGCAGCACCGCGACGTCCACGGCCGGATCGAGCTCGAACGCCGGCACGTCGCCGTCGCTGAGCAGCCCCAGCACCGGGCGGTGGCCGTCGGCCGTGTCGCAGACCAGGATCTCTATGTCCCGGCCGGTCTGTCGCCGGACCAACTCGACCGCGGCTCGCGCGGTCTCGATCAGCGCCGACACGCTCACCATCAGGCGCGCCTCTGCGTCGACCAGCTGTTTGGCGATCTCCGCCGGGAGGGCCAGGGGCGACAGCGTGGTCACTGTCCCGCCCACGGTGGTGGTGGCGTACAGGACCACGGGGAACAGAACCGTGTTCGGCGAGTGCAGCGCGACCACGTCGCCCTTGCCGATGCCCTCGGCGGAAAGGCCCGCCGCGAGCTTGCGGACCAGCGCAGCCAACTCGCCGTAGGTGAGGGTCCGTCCACTGGACACGTCCACCATGGCCGGTTGCGTTCCACGGCGCATGGCGTCGCCGAGCACCCATTCATGGAGAGGGCGATCGATGGTTGTGACGTCCGGGTACTTGCTGTTGTAGATCATCGAGATTCCGTTTCTCCGTCTGCTGTGTTGGTCGGATCCGCCGGTGGTTCCCTGCTGGGCGACCTCCGGCCTTGTAGGCGAGGGGGCTTCCGGGCATGGTCGTGCGGGTTTCGGTGGCTGCTCCCCGGTGCGGACGGGGCAAAGGGCGCTTCGCAGGAACTGCCGTGCCCCGTCCCCTTGGATTGCGCACGGGGGCACGGGACGAACGAAGCTGTGTGGGATGGCCGATTCCAGGTCACCGAAGTACTAAGCGATCAGCCGACGGTGCCTCTTGCCGACGAGTTCCGCCGTCAACTCCCGGGCCAAGGCGGACCCCGACCGTTCGATCATCGGGCCTGCCACCGCGCTCCCGCTTGGTGGAGTTCTGAGGCTTTCCTGAGGGGGAGTTGAGGACGACTTCGCCGACGGATCGTGCCAGCGAACGGTGGCCGGCAGCTCGGCGAGAGTCGTCCGGATAATGGCGCGGGCCTGTGTGGGTACACCGGCCGACCAGGGAACGCTGGTGCGGCGGGAGATCTCAGGGGTGGTCCCCAGCAATGGGGGAGATGAGCACCGCGAATCGTTCGACCTGGCGGTGAGGCGTTCGAGTCCGGCAGGGCAGGAAACAACGAGACTCTCTTGGGCGGCTGAGTTGAGAGGAGGAGACGGCGTGATCCGCCGCGCCCCCGCTTCCCGGTCGCCGCCGTCGGTCTCCTGACCGGGGCCGCCGCGCTGACCGGCTGCGGCACCTCGGCCTCGTCCACGGTGGCTTCGTCGTCCACTGGGAGGACGCCGGTGTCCTACGAGCTGTCGCTGACGGTGAACGGTGCCTACGTACCGCAGGTGCCGACGGCCGGTATGGCCGCAGGCTGTTTCACCGCCACCGCCACCGCCCCCGGCCAGCCGGAAGCGCGAGTCACTGGTGTCGCTCACCCTCCGCTTCGATCTGGTACGCGAGGACGACTTCGCTCTTCTGGACCCGTCATCACCCGGCCGAGCTGGGGCGAACCGGCAATCTGCTGAGGCTCCCCGCTCGGCCAGGGCCGTGCCCTGGCGCGTGCCGGAGCCATGCTCAAGACCTAACAGCGGTGCACGGCGGCCTGGTGCCCCCTGGCCAAGACCTGTAATCGGACTCCTCTCCATGGGCAGAGGGCGCCGTCGTCGTGCCCCTCGCAGGGACGTGATGATCGTGACCTGAGCCGTCCGCACGGCCACCAACTCGGCGGGTGGACAGGGGACACGCCGATCGGGCTGCCTCGACGACTCGGCCAGCATCCGCCCCATACCCTCGGCGCTGTGACGCTGACAGACGGTACGTACCGGCTCGGCCCGTCGACCGCCCGCCTCCTGATCAGGACCGGCCGCGCCGGTCTGGGCCGCAGGGCGGGACACGACCTCACTATTGAGGCCCCCCGATGGTCCGGGGAGGCGGTGGTGGTTGTGGCTGACCCGGACAGGTCGTCGGTGAGGGTGACGGTCGAGACGGGCTCGTTGGAGGTCCGGGAGGGAACGGGCGGACAGAAGGCGCTCACCGACAACGACCGGACTGAGATCAAACGGACGCTGTGGGACAAGGCCCTGCTGCACACCGCCGAGCACCCCACGATCATCTTCCATTCCACCCGCATCACGGGAACGCCGCAGTCCTTTGAGATCACCGGGGAACTCACCATCAAGGGCCGGAGCCACCCGGTGGCGGTGCACGGGAAGGGGAACGGCGACGGTCTGTTGCGCGGCTGGGCGACTGTCACGCAATCGACTGGGGGAATCAAGCCCTACACCGCCTTCCTGGGTGCGTTGCGGCTGGCCGACGAGGTCCGGGTGGAATTTGAAGTGGCCAGGCTCGAACCGGTGAACGGCGCTGAATAGACGCTGCGGAGGGCCGATGCGAGAAGAGAGGGGTAGCAGGACCGCGGTGCCCGGCGGCACCCGTGCGTTCACGGCTACCGGTGGGGGACGGCGAGTTCACGGCCGCGGTATGTCGGTCTAAAACTGACGATCATCGTTGACACCTGGGTCTCCTATCACTACGGAGATCCACATGTCGAAGTCCACCCCCACCACCCCACCGCTCGACCGTGAGGCCAAGCGGCGTCTGGCGGTCATACGCCATGTCGAAGAGGTAAGCGGGAACGTCGCGATGTCCTGCCGGTATTTCGGGATCAGCCGGCAGGCGTACCACAGCTGGTACCGCCGCTACCAGGCTGAGGGCGTCGAGGGCCTGCGCACACGCTCCAAGGCCCCCAAGCACAGCCCCAACGCGACGCACGTCGAGGTGGTCGGGAAGATCATCTATCTGCGGCAGAACTACCACTTCGGCCCGGAGAAGATCGCCATGTACCTCAAGCGGTACCACGACGTCACCATCAGCAAGTCCGGCGTCTGGCGCATCCTCAACCGCCTGGACATGGGCCGCCTGCCGGCCTCCCAGCGCTACAAGCGCCACGACCGCAGATGGAAGCGGTACGAGAAGCAACTGCCCGGCCACCGCGTCCAGATCGACGTGAAATTCATCGAACCCCTCGCCTCGATGCCCCCGGGGCGCCGCGGCGGACGCAACAGGTACTTCCAGTTCACCGCGATCGACGACTGCACCCGCCTGCGCGTCCTGCGGATTTATCCAACGCTGAACCAGGCCACCGCGATCCAGTTCCTCGACTACGTCATCCAGCGCCTGCCGTTCCAGGTCGAGGTCATCCAGACCGACAACGGCGCCGAGTTCCAGTCCGCCTTCCACTGGCACGTGCTCGACAAGGGCATCGCGCACACCTACATCAAGCCGCGAACACCCCGGCTGAACGGGAAGGTTGAACGCTCCCACCGCATCGACGCCGAGGAGTTCTACCGGCTGCTCGACGGCGTCATCATCGACGACGCCGAGGTCTTCAACGACAAGCTGCGCGAGTGGGAGGAGTACTACAACTACCATCGCCCGCACGGCGGCCTCGGCGGCCAGACCTCCTACGAACGCCTCAAGCAGAAGACCACGACCCAGGCGTAATCGTTGATCATCAGTTGCACACGTCCGAGCGGGCCATCAATCAGCTGAAACAGCCGCGGCCGTGGCCACTTGCTACGACAAGGGTCGGCTACGTCTTTCTCGGCACAGTCACTGCCGCAGCCATCGTCATCTGGCTCCGGTCATGAGCGGCGTTAGCGGTCACGGAAATCGGGACACGCTGACCAGAACGGTTCCAGCGACGAAGAGCCCAGCACTCGCTGCCAGAAGCGAAAGAAGCGTGTTCCCTGATGGGGCGAAGGCCATCACACTGAAGAAACAGCAGAGGGCGCTTCCCGTCGGCACCTGACCGATTCCATGCGGCACGGGACGCAGGACCCGGGCGCGTTCCCATGGATGGATCCACCCGGTGAGAAGCTCGACCACACCACTTGTCGCTACAGCCAGAGCAAACGCGATGAGCGCCCCCAGCCCCACATACTGCATCACGCCTCCTGGCGGCCATCGTGGCACACCAGCACGCCAGGACAGCAGTCCTTCCATCGCGGAAACGGTGAAACGGTCATCCGCTGGGCCCTCGAAGGCCAGACCCTCCCGTGATCGCCCGGACGGAGCTGGCTTGGTCGTATCCCGCCCAGCCGGCCAGCGCGGAGCGCCTGACCACCGCTGGAAGCGGCACGTCGGGCAGGGGCTGACTGCCGGATGGCCCAGCTCGGTCCTGCCGATCCTGGACAACCCGCAGCTGGATGTGCCGGGAACGCTCGGATGCCGGATGACGTCGTATCCCGGGCTATTGCCGGCCTGCCGAGCAGGAAGCGCCTGCCGCAGCCCGGCAATGTCCGTGACCAGGGCGTTGCCGCTCACCGCACATGCTTATGCGATTCCGAGGATGGCAGGATCATCCGCATGCCCGAAGCGCCCGACATGACCTGCCGTCCCCTCATCAGCCGCCCCGGCCGGGTCTTCGCCGGATTCGGCGCCGTGATGGGGATCTGGGCGTTCCTGACGGTGCTGCTGCCCACGGAACGCTGGGGCAAGTGGTTCGTCCTGTGGATGACTGTCGGCCTGACGGTGGTGCTGATGGCCGTTGTGCTGCTCCTCTGGGCCACAGCTCAGGTGCGCGCCGACGCGTACGGCGTGCACTCCCGGATGATGCTGCGCCGCCGCAGCGTGCCGTGGAGCCAGGTCGCGGACCTGCACATACGACTGCAGCGTGTGCGCAACGGCGATGTGCGTCGCGTCGACCTGGTGCTGCGCGGCGGACGCAAGTTGCGCCTGCCCCTGCCACAGACCGCGAAATACGACGACCCGGCGTTCGACTCGGAGGTGGAGGCGCTCCGAGCACTGCACCGCTGCTACGGCGCGCCGGAGTCGATGCATCTCCCCGTCGTGTCGTACCGCACCGCCGGGCGTGGCAGGCGGTGGCTGATGGCCTTGTGCGTGCTGCTGCTCGCGGGTGCGAGTCTGGCCGCGTGGTCAGTGCCGAGCGCCAATGCGCAGAAGCGGGAGTGGGAGGCGGCCGTGCCGTGTGCCGCCGAGACGCCCGCAGCGGTGCGCGGCGAGTGCCTGACCACCGTGCCGGCCGTGATCGCGCGGGCCGAGCCCCAGGGGGGCAAGAAGCCCAGTTGGCTGTACTTCGCTGACGGCGCGCCGGCGGGGCGAGTCAGGGTCTCGTACGAAGGCGCCCAGGGGTTCGCGGCCGGTGACCGGGCCGAGGTGACCTTCTGGCGTGGTGGGATCAGGGTGGTCGCCGGCGAGCGGCACGTCTGGCGCGAGCACATGACGCCCGCCGGTGACGTGGCCGTCATCGCGGCCGGGCTGAGCCTGGGGGCGGCGTACCCGGGAGCCCTGCTGCTGATGCGCCGGCGCGGGCGCCGGCTGGCCGAGGACGAGGTGCTCCCGTCGGCACTGCCGTTCGCGGGCGCGCTGGTCGTTACCGCCGTGTGGCTGCTGCCGCTGTGCTACCTCCACCCCACCACCCTGTTCTCATCGCGCACGCCGATCATGTGGTGGGCAACAGGCTCGCTGGTGAGTCTGGGCCTGTTCGCCTGGGTGTGGCGCGCCACACGCATCCGTACACCAGGGGAGACGGGAGCGGTCCGGACACCCTCCGTGCGGGGAGAGGTTTTCCTGGCTGCCCGCTACCTGGACCACACCGACTACAACCCGCACGGCTTCGGCACCCACATCGTCCTCGGCGACGGCCCGCCCGCGGTGGTGCCCCACGGCGGCCCCGGCCGGTTCGCGGAGAGGCCAATCCCGGTGGAGCGGCTCACCGTCGTGAACGTGCGGCGGGCTCAGGGCGATGAGGAGGCGATCAGCAGAAGCTGGCACGTCGCCGAACTCGACGACGCGGGCACCCCGGTCCGCCTGGCAGCGGCTCCGGCCGACCTGACCCGAATGCTGCGCGAGCTGGAACTCGCGTACAACCCCGCACACACCGCCGGCCGCGAGCTCTGACACCCCCCGGCTCCGGGTGCCGACTCAGAAGGCGAAGCATTGCCCGCGTACTGGATGTACTCGGGTGATGCGACAACTGCGTCGCCATGAACTCAGCGATCGTGAATGGGAGTTACTCGCTCCGTTGGTACTACGGGCCGCCATGGGTTGGCCGCGCGTTGATGACCGGCAGGTCATCAACGGGATGGTCCACGAGATCCGTACTGGGATCTCGTGGCGAGACCTGCCGGAACGCTAATGTCCGTGGAAGACGGTCTTCACGCGGTTCCGCCGCTACGCGCTCGACGGTGCGTTCACCCGCGCTCTGCAGCAGATCCAAGCCCAGGCCGATGCCGCGGGAGACACCGACTGGCTAGTCCAGATCGACTCCTCCATCGTCCGCGCTCGCCAACGCGCCTCCGCTACCGGCCGAAAACAAGGGGGGCGGCACCGGCGGGACGAACCGGACGATCACGCCCTCGGCCGATCCCTAGGCGGCCTGACGTCCAAGATCCACCTCGACTGCGAAGGCCGCGGGCGCCCCCTGGCGATCCTCGTGACGCCGGGCCAACGTCACGACAGCATCTGCGCGCGCACCCTGTTGGAGCGGATCCGTGTCCCTCGCATCGGCCTTGGCCGGTCACGCTGTCGTCCCGACCAGGTCGTCCCGACCAGGTCGTCGCGGACAGGGCCTACAGCTCCCGCGGCCTTCGCGCTTATCTGCGCAGGCGCGGCATAGCACACACCATGCCTGAGAAGACCGACCAGCAAAGGCACCGTCACAACCGCGGCAGCCGCAGCGGACGGCCGCCAGTCGACCGGGAGACCTAACGCCGACGCAACACCATCGAACGCTGCTTCAACCGGCTGAACGGCTTCCGCGGCATCGCCCTGAGATGCGAGAAGACGGCCACCTTCTACGAAGCAGCGGTCACGCTTTCCGCGCTCTTGCGCTGGGCAAGATCTGTTTTGAAGACGGACCCTAGGTGGTTTCTGTGGCCAGGCGGTCTTCGACAACGGCCCTCAGCTTGTGACGCTGCTCCTCGTCCGCGAGTGCGATCAGTCTTTCTTCGACATGCGGGGGCAGGTCCTTGATGCCGAGTTCGACGCCGGACCTGTGCGAGTGATCGATGAAGGTCAGCAGCGCCTTCGCCCCGGACATGTCCATGTACTCCACGTCCTTCAGGCTCAGCGATACGTTCGACCGGTCGTCGCGCAGGGTGGAGAAGACATGGTCGACGGACAGGAACGACAGCGGCCCCTCGATGCGGTAAGTGTCGAAGCCGTCGTGCACGACTGACGCCTTGTGGCGGCGCGACTTCACAACGTGGACGGCGAGTGCCAGGGCGACGCCGACGGCGACCGCCACGGTCAGGTCGACGACGACAGTGATGACCATCGTCGCGAACATCACGGCGACGTCACCCCGCGGAGAGACATGCGCCTTGCGCAGGCTCTCCCAGTCGAACATGCCGACCGCGGTCACGATCAGGATCCCTGACAGCACCGCGAGCGGAATGTACTGGACGACGGCGCCGAGGCCGACCACGAGCGCGAGGAGGATGACGCTGTGCGTGGCCGCCGACAGCGCGGTGCGGCCGCCGCTCCTGACGTTGACGACGGACCGGACGGTCGCGCCGGCGCTGGCCAGGCCGCCGAACAGCCCGCTGGCGGCGTTGCCGAGGCCTTGGCCGATGAGTTCCTTGTTGCTGCGATGCCGGTTACCGGTGATGTTGTCCATGACGACCGACGTCAGCAGCGAGTCGATGGAGCCCAGCACGGCGATGCTGAGCGCGGGCAGGACGAGGGTGAGGAGCAGCGACCCGCTGAAGTCGGGGACAGTGATCGAGGGTATCGACTCCGGGATCTGGCCTATGTAGTCGATCGCCGTGTTGAGCGGAACCGGCCCGACGCGCACGTCCTGCAGCCACGAGTCCGCCAGCCGCAGGGCCAGAGTCGTGATCACGAGCGCGATCAGGCTCGCCGGAATCGACTTGATCACTCGTGCGGAAACGAGCATGAGCACGATCGTGCCCGCCACCACCAGGAAACTGCTCTGCACCTGGTCCAGTTCGCCCAGGATGATGATCAGCGCGATCCCGCCCATGAAACCCGACACCACAGGGTGGGGTATGAAGCGGATCAGCGACCCGAGCCTGCACAGGCCGAACAGGATCTGGAACGCGCCGGCCATGATGAACGCGAGGAACGCGCCCTCCAGACCGTGCTCGGCGATCACTCCGGTGGCGACGACAGTGATGGGACCGGTCGGGCCGGTCACCTGCCCGGGAGTGCCACCGAACACTGCCGCGAAGAATCCGGCGAAGATCGCGCCGTACAGTCCGACCAGGGCGCCCTCGGAGGTGCCGGTCGCCGTGATGCCGAAGGCGATTGCCAGCGGTAGCGCCACTATCGCCACAGTCAGGCCGGAAAGGATCTCTTTGGCGACGCGCTGGAACATCGGCCCCACTCTTAGGTCGACAGCATGCGGAAACCTCGGCCCATGGCGGACCGAGCTGCCGACCAGGCTTCCCGGCACTCCGCGAGTAAAGATGCCGTATAGATCGAGTCAATACAAGACCAAAGATCGCCATCTGGGACCGGTTAACGCGCCACCGACAAGCGGCGTCGACGCCCTCTGAGGAACTTCGTTGCGCGATCAGCAGCCACTGAGGGCATGCGGCGGGCCCCGGCTGCGCCGCGGTCGAGCGCGCGCCATGAGTCGATGGGGCGCGGGCAGGCTCATGTGCTTCGAGGCTGTCGCGTGAACGTCGATTCCAGGGGAAGGCCGCGTCACGACCCTCTCCGGCACCACCGTGACCTGAGAGGACGCCGCGAGCAGAGGGCCGTGTTCCCGGCGCCGGGCAGCTGGCTGAACGCCGTGATGACCACCTACACCCTTGCCGAGGGGACCTTCAGCGGGTTTTCATCAAGGGCAGGAACGCAAGCATGGGGATATGAAGTGCCGCGAGGAAGCGGCCGTGACCATCTACCACCAGAAGATGGCCATGACCGCCATAGACGAACTGCTGCGGCGTAACGTCGACTCGCCACGGCCGGGTACGCCGACCATCATCACTCCGGTGCCGAGCCTGCACCTGACGATCGTCACCTGCATGGACGCCCGCATCAAGGTGTTCGATGTCTTCGGGCTGAAGCACGGCGAAGCTCACATCCTGCGCAATGCCGGCGGAGTCGTGACTGACGACATCATCCGCTCGCTCTCCATCAGCCAACGCAAGCTGCGCACCCGCGAGGTCATCGTCATGCAGCACACCCAGTGCGGCCTCGCGACCTTCACCGAAGACGAGTTCAAGGACGAACTGGAGAACGACACCGGCCTCCGGCCAACCTGGTCGCTCGAGACCTTCCGGGACGTCGAGGCCAGCGTGCGAACCTCGGTGGCCAGGGTGCGGCACACCCCATTCATACTGCACACCGACCAAGTCCGCGGGTTCGTCTACGACGTGTGCAACGGTTCACTGACCGAGGTCGACGCCGGCCGTGCCGAATCACGCACCCGTTCCGCCTGATGAGCTCGTACATGGGCGGCGGTAAGGCGTCGAGTTCTTGATCGTTGATCATGACGTGTGACGGGTACCGCAACTCGTGCAGTGATCACCGGCGACCGACGGATTACGGGCCTGATGGCCGATCACTACACTGCCGGAACCCGCCGTGTTCCATATCCGCGGAGCCCGGCGCGCGGTGTAGAGCGTTCTGCACCACGCCGGCGTCGACGCGGTCGCCACGTTCGGGGGGTGACGACAGCGAGTCGCGCGACCGGGACTGCCCCCGGTGGACCTTCAGCAGTCGGCTACGGACTGCGTGGACATGCTCGAAACCGGGCTGCGAGCATGGTGCGGGAATCGAGCCGCGTCGAGATCGAGACGCTGCGGACGGCACGTGACAGCTACGCCGGTCTCCTTCACCGGTAACCAGTCGGCGCTGCCCGACACAGGTGCTCGAACACCGACACCTATGGGCGGACGGCCCAGCCCTGGTGTCGGTCGCGCGGGTGTGGGCGACAAGCCTGAACCGGTGCGTCACACTCTTCGCAGAGGAAGTCTTGCACCCCCGCTCGCTGAGGGGGCTTTCGTGCTCGATGTGCCGTTGTGGCTCTGGGCGGCATTCGCCGTCACCGTGATCGTGTCGCTGGCCGTGGACCTGCTGGCGCACCGGGAGGCGCATGTCATCGGGTTCAAGGAAGCTGTCGCCTGGAGCGGGGTGTGGGTCGGTCTTGCCCTCGTCTTCGGCGCAGTCGTCTTCCTGGTGCTGGGCGTCACACCGGGGGTGGAGTACACCACCGCGTGGCTGCTGGAGAAGAGCCTGTCGGTCGACAACCTGTTCGTCTTCGCGCTGATCTTCGCCTACTTCAAGGTGCCGCGCGCCTACCAGCACCGTGTGCTGTTCTTCGGCGTCATGGGCGCGCTGGTGTTCCGAGGCGTCTTCCTGGCCGCTGGGGTGGCCGTGGTCAGCCGGTTCACCGCGGTGTTGTTCGCCTTCGCAGCGGTCCTCTTCTACAGCACCTACAAGATCTTCAAGGAGGAAGAGGGCAGTTTCGACCCGGGCAAGAGCGTCGCCGTGCGGCTGCTGCGCAAGGTCATGCCCGTTCGGGACGAGTACGCCGGGATGAAGTTCTTCGTCAGAGAAGCCGGTAAGCGGGTCGCCACACCGCTGCTCGCGGTTGTTGCCGCGATCGAGGCGGCCGACCTCGTTTTCGCCGTGGACAGTGTGCCCGCCGTCCTCGCGGTCAGCGACGACGCCTTCATCGTCTACACCAGCAACGCGTTCGCCATCCTGGGCCTGCGCGCCCTGTACTTCCTGCTCGCCGGGCTGCTGGACCGGTTCCACTACCTCAGCGCGGGCCTCGCGCTGATCCTGTCCTTTATCGGCGTGAAGCTGATCCTCCAGGCTTCCCACAAGCTGTTCAGCAACAGCATCCCCGAGATCCCGTCACCGGTCAGCCTGGCGGTCATCGTCGTAGTCCTGGCTGTATCCGTCGCACTGAGCATTCGGCATCCCCGCCCCACCATCCAGGAAGGGACTTCCTCCGCTCACCGGGACGAGAACGGCGATGCCTCGGGCTCGGCCGGCGAACAGCCCCCTGTGCAGGAGACGCCGGACGCAAGCGACCCACCGCCAGAGAGCTGACCTGCGTGTTCCGCGGTGAATCAGTCAGGTTCGCTCCGCGACTTCCCCGAACTCCTTTCGTAAAGAAATCTCCAATTTCTTGCAAAAGGAGCCTATTCTTGAGGTATGGGTAGCGACGAGCGCGCAACGGCACAGCGGACCGGACATGTCTGCCCCGTGTGCAATAGCCCCGTGACCGCGGAGATCACACGTCACAAGACGATGGGAATCTTCGTCCCGCTGTGGAAGCCCGGCCCTTGCCACAACCCGGACTGCCCGAAGTCCGTGCACGACGAGAAGGCCGAGAGAAGCACCAGGCTGAGGGAGTGACTCCCTGGACGATTCGGCACGGCGGTGATCGCCACGCACGCCGACTGGGTCCACATGCCGGTGCGGGCGAAGAGCAGCGTCCAGGCACGCAGCAGGGCGTACATGCCGACCCTGGTCAGCGGCGTGGCGAAGTCGGTG
This sequence comes from Streptomyces sp. NBC_00457, assembly GCF_036014015.1. NCBI lineage: Bacteria > Bacillati > Actinomycetota > Actinomycetes > Kitasatosporales > Streptomycetaceae > Streptomyces > Streptomyces sp. NBC_00457. Next base: position 9,826,016 of record NZ_CP107905.1, read on the forward strand.
ATCAGCGCGGGAGCGGTGGGCGTCTGCCGGGGAGCCGGTGTGTGCCTCGGTGAGGTGACTCGTCACCGGTAGCGAAGCAAGAGCATGGCAGCGTCGTCCTGCAAGGGGCCGTTGACATGCTGGAGAAGATCCTGCCGCAGGGTTTCCAGGGCGGCTTCCGGATCGCTTTCCTTGAGCAAGTGGGCGCGTTCAGCGAGAGGGTAGAAACGGCCTTCGGCATCCCGTGCCTCGGTGATCCCGTCGGTGTAGAGCAGCAGTTGGTCGCCCGGAACGAAGGCGGTGCGGAACGGCTCCGGTTCGGTCACGCCGTGGGCCGAGCGGCAGCGCGTACGCGGGCGGCTCGGGAAGCAGCACGGCACCAGCGGTGCGGACGAGCAGGGGTGGGGGATGGCCGAAGTTGAGGAAGGTGACCTCGTTGCCCCTCACCTCGGCGAGGATTGCGGTCACGAACTTCTCGTCCTCCAGTTGCCGGTTGACGGCCCGCTCCAGCCTGCGTCCCACCTCGGACAGGTCTGCCTCGTCCGGGGCGGCTTCCCGGAAGGCCCCCAGGATCACGGCCGCAGTCTCCACCGCCTCCAGTCCCTTGCCCTGCACGTCGCCCACGATCACCCGCACGCCGTGGGGCGAGGCGACCACCTCGTACAGATCTCCGCCGATGCGCGCCTCAGCCACAGCGGACATGTACGACACCGCTGCCCGCAGGTGCCCCGCCAGGCGCGGCACCGGCTTGAGCAGCACCAGCTGCGCCGCCTCGGCGATCGATCGCACGTTGGCCAGTTCCGCCTCCCGGCGCTCACGCATGGACACGGCCACGAGTCCCGCCGCAGTGACGCCGAAGACCGAGGCGATGCTCACATAGCCGCGCACGCGGTCGAACAGATCGTCGTACAAGCCCAGTCCGGCGGTGAGCACCAGCGCGATCACACCGATGCACGCGGTGCGCCGCCAGCCACCGACGAGCGGAGCAAAGGCCGGTCCCAACGACACGAGCGGCAGCAGTCCCACCGTCGGCCCGATGGCGACGTCGACCACGGCCACCGTAGCCATCATGACGAACGGCAGGCCGGACAGTACGGCGAGCCGACCGTTCTCTTCTTTCACGTCCCCTCCAGCACCGGGCGGTTGCTCCCCGCAACTGAGGGGTAGGACAGGTCGTCCTCATCTCGCGCTCCCGCAGGGCAAGATCCATCGTCGCAGACGGCCAGGAGCATGCACCCGGTTACGTTGCAACTGACGCGTCACCGGGTAGTGAATGCACGGCTTGCGGCACCGAACGTCAACCGGTCAAGCGGTGCACCAACTGCCCGAACCGCCCTCTGAGATGGCAGCACAACGCGCCACCGGCGGGGAAGTCCGTGGACGTCTCCCGAGTCATCGCCGTGAAGAAGGCCCGGCCCTGTCGGGACTGCAGTGTGGTGCTCCACCCGTGGCCGGGGTGTAGGTCGAGCAGCGAGTGCAGGGCCTCCCGGCCCAGTCCCTGCCGCTGCCGATCTTCATCGATCCAGACGTCGTGGATCCGCCCTGTACGGCATGCGGGGCACACGCGGAAACGCAGCCGCCCGACCATATGCTCCCGGCCGTCGTGCAGCACGATCTCCATCGGCTGGTTCCGCTCCTGCGGACGGTCGCGTCTCAACCGCAATGCCCAGAAACCCCGTGGGCCCCCGCCCCACGACCACGTCATCGCGGCCCGCCCTCATCCGCCGTGGCCGAGCCTCGGCCAGTACGCGCTGCTCTCCTGCACGGCTGCATGGCAGCATCATGGCAGCCCGGCCTTGACCCACCCATCACCTGCCAGTGGTGCACATGTGACAAATGTCCGAACGCCAGAGGTGGCGACGACGCGGCAGGGTCGGCCAGGACTGATACACCATCCGACCCAACGGTCCTCACTCTCCCGGGGAGATGGACCGTGATCGTCGACGGCGCATCCGTGTCGATTAACTGATGATCGCCGGATGGCTGCCACACTCGCTGCCCGAACTCTAAGAAGCGGCCGGACAAGGGGAACAGCTGGTGGGGAGCCGAGTGCACATCGTTGCCACAGCCCTGTCGGGGACACTGGCCGCCCAGGGATTACTCGTGCCGACCGCCTATGGCCACGCCAAGTCAGCAGATCCAGGTCCCACCGGGACGCCGAGTGCGGTCCATACGGTGCAGATCATGCCCGATCGGTACGGTGTCGTCTCGCCAGGGACAATCGGCACCAGCCCTTTCAGCATGCTGGGGGTCACCTGGGACGATCCCTCCGCTCGACTCGCCGCCACTGTGGAGATCCGAACCAAGGCCGTCGCGACGGGGCAGTGGTCCGGCTGGCTGAGGTTGGACGGAGACGGCAGTCGGGGAGAGGAAACAGCCCGGCGGGGCGGCACGGACCCGGTCTGGGTGGGACCGTCCAACAGCGGCGAAGTACGCATCGTCGCGGACCCCGCCGCAGTCTCCGCCCTGCCCGAGGGGCTGAGACTGGACCTGATCGATCCCGGTCCGGGCGAACCCGACACCCCAGCGTCCGCGTGGCTTCCGCCCGCCGCCGCCCATGGAGTACCGGCCGGCGGGACCGCAGCACGCCCGCTCATCACCTCGCGTGCCGGGTGGGGTGCGGATGAATCGATCAGTCCGGGGTCACCCGGCTACCTGCCGGGTAAGAAGGTCAAGGCGGCAGTGGTTCACCACACCGCCGGGAGCAACGACTACACCTGCGCCGACGCCCCGGCCGTCGTACGGGGGATCTACACGTACCACGTCAGTCAGTTGGGCTGGAAGGACATCGGCTACAACTTCCTCGTCGACAAGTGCGGCACGGCTTACGAGGGCCGCAAGGGCGGCGTCGACCAGCCGGTCATGGGCGCCCACGCCTACGGTTTCAACACGGAGACCACCGGCATCGCGGTCCTGGGCAACTACACGAGCGTCGTGCCGAGCCAGGCAGCCCTGGTAGCGGTGTCTGAGCTCGCGGGGTGGAAACTCAGCCTGCACGGCGTGAAACCGAACGGCATCACCACCCTCACCGCGGGCGACGCAGGCCGCAACTACTTCGGCAAGACTTGGTCCAAGGGCGCCCAGTTGAGCTTCCCGACCATCCACGGCCACCGTGACGGCTACAACACCCAATGCCCCGGTGACCAGCTGTACGCCCAACTGCCCACGATCCGCGCGCTGGCCGCGGACACGATCAGGGCCGTCAGAAGAGCGTGAGGAGGGGTGGCAATCTCTGCTTCGCCACCAGGCCACTCCCGTCCCCGACCGCTGGGGCACCGTGACCATCGTCAGCGCCATCGCACCCATCGCCGGAGCCGCGCTGACCGGGTGATCGGCGGCCTGTCTGAGTGAGGGGAGCCTGTAGGCGGTTGGCGCGATCGCGTCGGAGAGGGCGTCGAGCGCTTCGCTCGCTTGGGCGGCAAGGGTCGTACGGCCGACCTTGCCGCGACCGGCGGACGTGCTGCGAGGATGCAGTGTGCTCGGGCAGTTAGCTGTCCGTCGGAGTAGCACGGCGAAGGGGCCGCACCCGCGGATGGCGGGCGCGGCCCCTTCGGGCTGAGGCGACGGTCAGGCAGCCATGCCGGTGCTGCCGGTCTTGCGGCGGCGAACCAGGAAGACTGCGCCGGTGCCGACAGCGACGGCAGCGCCGCCCGCGAGGGCGATGGTCGGGAGCATGGAGCCGGCGCCGGTGTTGGCGAGGTTGCCCTGCGGGTCGATCTGGGTGTCGCCGACGGGCTTGGTCGGCAGGGGCTTGCTGCCGCCCTGGGGCTTGGAGTCGTCGACGTCGCCGGGGGCGGAGCCGGCAGCGAGGATGTCGAACTCGTAGAAGCTGTCGTCGCCGGAGAAGACGCAGTTGCCCTCGTCGTCGGCGTACATGCCGATGCTGATGGCGAAGCCGAGGCCGGCCGGGGCCTTCTTGTCCACGGCCAGGCGCAGGTCGATGGAGAAGGACTCCTTGGCCTTGACGTCGGTGTAGCCGAGGTAGCCGGCGCCCTCGTCGTTCCCGTCCAGGGAGATGTCGGCCCACTTCTCTGTGGCCGGGTCCTTGAACTGCAGGGTGAGGTAGCTGGTGTCGATGAAGAAGTCGTCCTCGTCGACCTGGGCGGCGAAGACTCCGAGATCTACGCGCTGGTAGCTGTGGGTGCCGGTGTTGTTGACGTCGAGCTTGAAGCCGTGGAAGCCGCTGCCCGCGACGATCTTCGAGGGCAGGCCGGAGAGGCCGGTGTGCAGGTCGTCGTCGAACTTCACGTCCTCGCCGTCCTCGCACTCCACGGGGCCCGGTGCGGGCGCCGTCGTCGCGGAGGCGGAGGGGGAGGCCGACACGGTGGCCGAGGCGCTGGGCGACGCGGAGTCTGAAGCGGCCGGGCTGGTCTCGTTCTCGGCCGGGGTGGTCTCGTCCTCGGGCGGTGTCGTCTCGTCGGTGGTCGGCGTCGTGTCGTCCTCCGCGGGCGTGGACTCCTCCTCGGTCGGGGCCGTCTCACTGACCGTCGGCGACGGGCTGTCGTCCGTGGCATAGGCGACCGGTGCCGCAAGAAGGACAGCCGGGGCTATGGCGGCCGTCGCGGCGGCGAGGGCCAGGGAACGGCGAAGCCTCATGCGAACCTCAGAGGCAGGAGTGACCGATGTGTGCGCAGACATGACCGGCAGCGAACACAAAGGGTTGTCCGAAACCTCACAAATCCTTTACGTGACGTGCGCCACAGGGTGGGTCCGTGACGCCGTGCCGTGCCCGTCCGACGCTCCTCGCGGGCGGACCGGGACGTTGTGGTCCGGTGCGGGGGATGGGAGCATTCCACACTCACTGCTGCGAAACATGGTTCCGAAGGATGAATGCTGTGGATCCGGTGGGTCCTTGGCGCAGGAGGGGCGGGGCTGTGGCGGAATCTCCCTCGCGTGCCGAACTGGCCGCATATATGGAGGAGTTGGCCGTCTATGGTCGCGCGGTGGAGCGGGGCGTCATCCCGCTCGCTTACGCCGTGGATGCGCTGCTGACGCAGCCGTTTCCCGCGCGGCTGCGGTCTCGCTCGCCGCACTGCACGGTGGCCGAGCAGGTCGCGGGTGATCTGCGGCAGTGGGAACAGCGCATCATCGAGTGGGGTCTTTCCGCCGAGCGTATTGACCAGGAGTGCTGGGACCTTCCTGCCGACGCATGGCTCAGGGAACACCTGAAGAGAGCATGCCGAGGCCGTGGCATGCAGGTCGATGACGACACCGACACCGGCGGGCTCCTGCGCGAGTACGTACGGCACCTGCTGGAGGGGGGCGGCCGACCGCCGACGGGATGAACGGCTTGCGATACGGAGCATTGCCGACAGCACGCCGCTTCTTGCCGACGGAGGGGCTGGCGCGGCGATCACAGCCCGGCACGCGCCGATCATGCGGGGGACCGGCATGACCGCAGGATGGCCGACTGTGGCTCCATGGCGGTGGTGCAGGGAGGGGAGAGTAGCCAGAGGGGAGGGAGACGTGGTGCACGAGACACGCTCGGTGACGTGGGGCGAGGCCGCCTGGATGATGGTGGCGTGCTCGATTGTGTGCGTTCTGGCCTGTGCCGTTCTGGTCCTGCTTGGAGAGCGGCAACTGCCGGTCACCGCCCCGGTCGTGATGCTCCCGGCCGAGTGGTTCTGGACCCGCCACCCGGGCTGGGGCGCCGGGACGATCGCCGCGCTCACTGGCTTGCCCGTGGTATTCGTCCTGGCAGGAACGAATCAGTTGAACAGACGCAGCACTAGCCGGACAACTGTCGTCACTCCCCGCCAGACCCACTCGAACAGTCCTGCTGGCACGGCCACGTCGGCGGCGCCTTCGGCCGCGGTCGCCCGGCCCGACCCCGAACCGCACTCAGAGCAGGAACGGGGCCAACGGCGCTTTCGCGCACCACACTTCTTGCACATTGGCATGACCTCATTCTCCCCTGCTGCCACACCCCTGCGGATCGCCCTCGTACACGATGCGGGCCGTGCTGGCCGTGGAGACGTCCACGCGGCTCACACCTACCCGGACCAGCTCCACCGACCGGCCTATCCCGTACAGAACGTCACAGATCGCCGGATCTGAAACAGCTTCTTGGCCGCGGGCGTTTCCGCGGTCTCGCCGGTCGCCGCGTAGCACTCTGCTCGGCCTCTTGTGGACGCGTTTCTGTAAGCGGCCAGGCACGTTACAGCAGCGTCAGCAAGAGCACGGTTCCCAGCAGGAAGACGGCCCACCAGACCATTAGGTGGGTCGGCCACGGCGTCGCGAGCTTTGCCTCCGGACGCAATGGGCGGGTGGTCGCGCTCCACAGTTTCCCGCCACGGTGGCGTAGAGGCGGGCCGAGGGTGCGGCGCAGCTGGGGGACGGCGCGGGACAGCGCGTGCCAGGTGTGCGGCAGCACCCGGCGGTAGAGAACGTCGGCGTCGATGTTGACCGAGCGGAGTTCCGGTGGGTAGAGGCCGGTGCGGACCAGCAGCGTGAAGGCCATCGAGGCGAGCAGGAGCAGTTGCAGCTGGTTGACCACGTGTGCGGTCGTGTAGGGCAGGTAGTCCACTGGGTGTGGGAGCAGCTCGTACAGCAGGTTCGGCGCCACCCCGATGCCTACACAGGTCAGCGCGGCCAGCGTCATGGCCACGCGCATGTTGAGCGGGGCCTCAGCCACTCGGTGGCCCCGGTCGTGGCCGAAGAAGGCGAAGTAGGGGATCTTGATGCCGGCGTGGTGGAAGACGCCGGCCGAGGCGAAGAGGAGCAGTAGCCAGACCACGGTCAGGTGTTCCTGTCCGACCGCCTCCATGATCATCGATTTGGTGGCGAAAGCGGAGAAGAGCGGGAAGGCGGAGATGGAGGCCGCGCCGACCATGCACAGGACCGCCGTCTGGGGCATGGACTTGTAGAGGCCGCCGAGTTCAGACCCCTTGGTGGTGCCCGTACGGAGCAGCACCGCGCCCATGGCCATGAAGAGCAGGCTCTTGAACACCATGTCCGCCACGGCGTGCGCGCTCGCGCCGTTGATCCCGAGGGCGCCGCCGACGCCGACGCCCGCGACCATGAACCCGAGCTGGTTGATCATGCTGTAGGCGAGGACCCGGCGCAGGTCGTTCTCGATCACGGCGTAGAAGATCGGGAAGACCGTCATGGCGGCGCCGACCCAGATCAGCAGGTCGGTGCCAGGGAAGCCGCGGGCCAGTACGTAGATTGCGAGCTTGGTGGTGAACGGCGACAGGGCCACCGCGCCGACGACCGTCGCCTCGGGGTAGGTGTCGGTCAGCCAGGCGTGCAGCAGCGGGAAGGCGCACTTGATGCCCACCGCGAGGAGGATCAGGGTGTCTGAGGGGCCGTTCAGCCCGAGGTAGCCGAACTCGATGCCCTCGCCGGCCTGGACCCGCAGCGCGATTCCGGCCAGCATCAGCAGCCCGGAGAGCAGTTGCGCGACCAGGTAGCGCATCCCCGCGCGGTAACTGCGCTCAGTTCGGCCCGCCCAGATCAGGAAGGCCGACGACAGGCCGGCGAGCTCCCAGAACACGAACAGGGTCACCAGGTCACCGGCGAGCGCGCCGCCGATCGCGGTGCCGGCGTAGAGCGGGATGACCGCCTGCTGCAGGGGGTCCGTCAGATGCAGGGCGTAGATCGAGGTCAACAGGGCGGCGACCAGGAAACCGGTGGCGAACAGGCGGGACAGGGCGTCGATCCGTACCGGGATCAGCTCCAGGCCGAAGAGCGCGAAGGTGGCGCCGGGGCCCTCGGGCAGCAGCCACAGCATGACCAGGCCCGCCACCGGCAGCAGCAGCATCAGGACGCGACGCGGCAGGCCGCGCAGCAACGGCACACCGGCCGCGCCGAGCATCAGCAGCAGAGCGGGGCTAGTCATCGTCGCGGTCCCGTTCAGCCGACTCGTACCGGTCCCGTTCCGGCGGCTCGTAGTAGTCCTCGTCGCGCCGCAGCAGCCGCCGCAGCGCCTTGGCTGTGAGGACCAGGGTGACACTGCCCACGAAGCCGTAAACGGCGTAGAACGCGGACCATCGTTCGACGGAGAAGTGGGGGTGCTTGGTGTAGAAGAGGTCGGCCAGCAGTGCCAGCACGCACAGCAGGGCCAGGGCGTACACGATGCGGGTCACGTTGCGCGGCTCGTCCAGCCAGCGGCGGTCGTCGGGCTCGCGGTCGTCATCGGCCCGGCGGCGGTCGTCGCTCACGGTAGCTCCAGGGTCCTGGCCAGGGGGTCGAGCACGGCGTCCGCGCCGAAGAACAGCGCGACGCAGCCGAACGCGGTCAGGGTCAGCGGCCCGGTCATCACGAGCAGTGCCTCACCGTGCGTCGGCAGGTCGGGCGGCGGCCGCAGGAACGCGCGCACCGCGATCGGCATCAGATAGGCCACGGCGAGCAGCGAGCCGACGAGCAGCACCACGAGCGGTACGACCTGGTCCGCCTCGGCCGTGCCGAGGAGCATCAGCCACTTGCTCCAGGTGCCGCCTGTCGGAGGCAGGCCGATGATCGAGACCGAGGCTGTCAGGAACGCCGCGAACGTCCACGGCATGGTGCGGCCGAGCCCGTCGAGCTCGCTGACGCGGGTCTTCCCCGCCGTGACGGCGATCGCGCCCGCGCACAGGAACAGGGTGATCTTGCCGACCGCGTGGGTGACCATGTGCAGGGCGCCTCCCGCGGCGGCGACCTCGTGGGCCAGTGTCGCGGCCAGCACGATGTAGGCGAGCTGGCTGACCGTCGAGTAGGCCAGCCGGCGCTTTAGGTTGTCGGACCGTATCGCCACGATTGCGGCGGCGATCAGCGTGAACGAGGCCACCCACTTCATCGGCTCCGCGGCGCCGTTTTCGCGCAGGGTGTCCAGGCCGAACACGTACACGGTGACCTTGAGGACCGTGAAGACCCCGGCTTTGACCACGGCCACCGCGTGCAGCAGCGCCGACACCGGGGCGGGGGCCACCATGGCCGCGGGCAGCCAGCGGTGCACCGGCATCAGTGCCGCCTTGCCGATGCCGAACAGGTAGAGCGTGAAGAGCAGGGTGAGCACCCCGGATCCGGCCTGGCCGACCAGGATGCCGCCGGGCCGGAAGTCGGTGGTGCCGGCCAGGACCCACGTCCAGACGATCGCGGGCAACAGCAGTCCGACGGAGGTGACCAGCAGGACCACCACATAGGTGCGTGCCCCGCGCCGGGCCTCTTTGTCGCCGTGGTGCGCCACCAGGGGCCAGGTCGCCAGGGTCATCAGCTCGTAGCCGATGAGCAATGTGACCAGATTGGCCGACAGCGCGATCCACATCGCGGAGGCGATGGTCAGCGCGAAGAAGGCGAAGAACCTGTCCAGGGCGGATTCCCGCGCGGCGCGCAGGTAACCGGCGGCGTAGACGGTGGTGACCGGCCAGAGCACGGCGGCGACCGAGGCGAACAGCAGGCCCAGCGGTTCGAGCGCGAACTCCAGGGACAGGCCGGGCAGCCACGTCCACAGCTCGAAGCGCAACCCGTCGTCGGCCACGGGCCACAGGGCGAGCACCACGCCCGCCAGTGCAAGGCCGAGGGCCACCGAAGTGGCTTCCCGTGCAAGGGGGCGGTGCCGCAGGAGCAGCACGGCACCGCAGGTCAGCAGAGGAATGGCCACCGCGGCCGGGAGGGCGGCGGCCCGGTCGGGGGAGGTCCAGGCGGCGGTCAGCTCAGCCACCCCCCTTGCCGAGCAGCGCCTCGGCCGCGGCGTCGGCGAGGTGGGCCGGCAGAGAGGCGTCGATCCCGAAGTAGAGCGACAGCAGGACTAGGAACCAGATGGCCGCGACCATCGACGCCGGTGAGCGACGCGCTTCTGCCCCGTCGGGCGGTTCGCGGAACCAGGCGACCTCGACGACGCGACCGATATAGACCAGGGCGAGCAGCGAGCCGGCCAGCATGGCCACGAGCACGGGCCACTGGTCCCGCTCAATCAGCGCCGTCACCAGCGCCCACTTGCTGACGAAGCCCGCAGTCGGCGGCACCCCGACCAGGCCGAGACCGGCCACCACGAAAGCGGCGAACGTCCAGGGCATCCGGCGCCCGATCCCGGCCAACGCCGAAAGCCGCACCGAGCCGAGCCGCAGCAACAGCAGCCCGGCGATCGCGAACAGCGCGGCCTTGGTCACCGCATGCATGATCATGTGCAGATACGCGGCGGACACACCGGCCGTGGTCGCCAGTCCGACTCCGGCCACGATGTAGCCGACCTGCGCGACGCTGGACCAGGCCAGCACATACCGGAGGTCGTCCTGGAAGCACGCGGCGGCGGAGCCCGCCAGGATCCCCAGACAGGCCAGGAGCAGGGCGATACGGTCGACGGGCATCGACCCGAACACCAGCGACGCGCCGAAGACGGTGAACGCGAACCGGCAGAACACGTAGATCGCGACCTTGGTTCCCGTAGCGGCGACGAACGTGCTCACCGCGGACGGCGCCTCCCCGTAGGCCGCGGGCAGCCAGGCGTGCAGCGGAAAGACGGCCATCTTGACCGCGAGGCCGACGAAGACGAAGACCACGGCGGCCTGCAGCGCACGGTTGTCGTGACCGCCGGTCAGCCGCCCGGCCAGGTCGGCCATATTCAGGGTGCCGGTGACCGCGTAGGCCAGGCCGATGCCGATCAGCAGGAACGTCGCCCCGATGGTGCCGATCACCAGGTAACGGAAGCCGGCCAGCAGCGCCTGTCGGCGACGCCCCATGGCGATCATCGTGTACGTCGACAGGGAGCTGATCTCCAGGAACACGAAGGCGTTGAACACGTCCCCGGTGATCGCCAGGCCCAGCAGCCCGGCCAGGGCGAGACACAGGCATGCGTAGAGCAGCGGGGCACGCCGGGAATCGAGCTCGGCCTCGACACTGCGACGGCTGTAGACAGCGACGACCACGGCACTCAGCGACACCAGCAGCAGCACGGGGGTGTTGAAGCCGTTGACCACGAACTCGATGCCGTACGGCGCCTGCCAGTCGCCCATCGCATATCGAAGCGCCCCGCTCCGGTCCACGCGCTCGGCCAGCCAGACGGCACAGGCCAGCGAGGACAAGGCAGCAGCGAGGAACAGCAGCCACGCCACGAGCCGGGACCGCAACAGCACACACAGCGGCGCGCAGAGCAGGGGGGCCGCCACCTGAAGCACCGGCAGCTGACCCGTCATGTTCCGCCGCCGTCGTGCTCGGCGGCGCGCTCACGGTCGTGCTCGGCGACGCGGTCGGCGCTGTCGCGTTCGAGTACCTCGTCCTCCTCGACGGTGCCGTACGCCTCGAAGATGCGCACGGCCAGGGCCAGTCCCACGGCGAGGGTGGCGACGCCGACCACGATGGCGGTGAGGATCAGCACCTGCGGCAGGGGGTGGGAGTAGGTCTCGACGTCGTCCGAGATGATCGGCGCGCTGCCGCCGTCCCGCTTGCCGAGGCCGATGTAGAAGAGGAAGACCCCGACCTGGAAGAGGCTGAGGCCAATCAGTTTCTTCAGCAGGTTGCCGTGGCTGATGACGACGTAAAGCCCGATCAGCATCAGGGCGAAGAACGTCCAGTAGACGTAGTGGGACGCGATCACCGCGACACCACCCCCCGGCCCGCGAAGCCGAAGAAGATCGTCGTCATGACCGACGCGACGGTGATGCCGATGGCCGTCTCGACGACCTGGATCCCGAGATGCTGCCCGGTCTCGGGGTGCCTCGCGAGGACGTCGTAGTCCAGGAACGAGCCGCCGAGCAGCATGGTGGTGATGCCGAGCCCGACGTAGAGCACCAGGCCGAGCGAGACCAGGAACCACAGCGCGGCGCGCGGCACCACGCGCTGCGCCCGGTCCAGGCCGAACACCAGGCCGTAGAGCACGAAGCCGGATGCGAAGATCACGCCGGCCTGGAAGCCGCCGCCGGGGCCGTAGTCGCCGTGGAAGAGCACGTAGAGCGCGAACAGCAGGATGAACGGCATGAGGGCGCCGCTGACGACCCGGATGACGCGGTAGTCGGCGAGATGGAAGTCCGCGGTCGGCCGGGTCTGCTCCGGGCGTGCCAGCGGGCCGAGCAGCGACAGTACGGCCAGTCCAGCGGTGAAGACGACGACCAGCTCGCCCAGGGTGTCGAGCCCTCGGTAACTGGCCAGCACCGAGGTGACCGTGTTGGGGATGCCGATGTCCTCCTGCGACTGGTGGAGATACACCTCCGTGACCGGGTGGCGCTGCACAGGACTGTCGGCGCTGCCGAACTCGGGCAGGTCGAGGCTGGCGTAGCCGAGCGTGCCGCCGACCAGCAGCACGGCGATCGCGCCGGGCAGGCGCCGCCGACGGGGGGTGACGGACTCCCAGGAGCGGGTCAGCGCGAGCACGCCGAGGAGCAGCACCGTGCTGATGCCGACGCCGACCGCGGCCTCGGTGAACGCAACGTCCACGGCGTCGAGGAGGACGAAGAGGCAGGCGGTGACCAGGCTGAACAACGCCGCCAGCATCGTGGCCTCGTAGAGCGCACGCAGCCGCGTGATGGTCACCGCGGTCGCCGTGAGGATGGCGAGCAGCGATACGTTGATCAGGGTGAAGGTCGTGCTCACCGGCGCGGGTCACCTTCCCGCCACATCGGCACGCCGTCCCGTCGTGCGGCGTGCGCCAGGATGTGCGTCGCGGTCGGACTGGTCAGCGCCAGGAACAGCAGGATGATCAGCAGGCGGACCGCGGTGTCCCAGGCGTCCACCCGCAGCAGCAGCCCCAGCAGGATCAGCCCGGCTCCGGCGGAGTCGGTGATGCCGGCGGCGTGGATGCGGGTGTAGAAGTCCGGGAAGCGCAACATGCCCACCCCGCCGGTGAGCACGGCCAGGGCACCGGCGACCAGCAGCACGCCGCTCAGTACTTCGAGGACGCTCACCTTCCTTCACCCCCCTCCGTGTCGCTCACGAGTTCCTGGTAGTGGGTCAGACGGAGCACCGCGACAGTGGCGACGAAGTTGACCAGCGCGTAGAGGATCCCGATGTCGAGAAATTCGGGACGGCCGAAGAGGAAGCCGGCCACCGCGACGAACAGCACGGTCTTGGTGCCGAACGTGTTGATCGCGAGGATGCGGTTGTACAGGCCGGGGCCCAGGAACGTGCGCAGCAGCGTGAGCACCATGGTGACCAGCAGCGCCGCCATGACGGCGAAGATCATCGTCGCGCCTCCGTCTGCCGCACCCGCTTCAGCATGAGGCCCTCGCGGAGCTCGTCGACGCCGGCCCGTTCCAGGCTGTGCACCTCGATGCTGTCCGCCTCGACGTCCAGCGACAGTGTGCCCGGGGTCAGCGTGATCGAGTTCGCGTAGACCACCTGCGACAGTTCCGGGAGCTGCGATGCCGGGGTCGACTCCACCACGGGACTCAGGTCCGGCCGCGGCGACCACACCTTCAGCGCCACCGCGTACGTCGAGACGAGCACTCTCCCGCTCAGCCACAGGAAGTACCGCGGCAGGCGCAGGGCGAAGGCGACCGTCACGCTCTGGTGGTCGAGACGGGCCCGCCGAGTCAGCCAGCAGACCACCAGTACCGAGAGCGCACCGAGCGCCAGCAGCAGCGGCTCGTAGTGTCCGGAGAGCAGTAGCCAGAACACGACGGGAAACGGGGCGGTTCGAAGGAAACGCATGGTGCTGTTGCGCCGGGGGTGCTGCTGCGCGCTCGCGGCGCTGGTGGAGTCGCGGTCGAGCAGGCTCACACGGCTCCCTCGCACTCGAGCCGACCGGTCGGCCGGGTGCCGAGGACGGTGATCTGCTGGGTGGACCCTGCCTTCACGTGCCGGGCGCCGACGGGCGGCAGGGCGTACCCCGCAGGGGGCGGGAGATCGAGAACCGCCTGTGTGCACCGGCCGAGAAGGCCGTCGGCGGGCTCCCGCGACGGCGACCATTCGAGGTGCACATCTCTGCTCATCAGGGCGCGCCCTCGGCCGCGGCGGCGAGCAGCCCGAGCAGACGGTTGGCGGTGACGATCCCGAGGATCCCGCCCCCTTCCCGCTCGACCAGGGCGAACGGACACTGCCGCCGCACCATCAACTCGGCGATCTCCACCGCCGTCGCCCGCGGCCCGACCCTCGGTATCCGCGGCGGACCCCAGGTGAGGACGTCACGGACGCGGGTGCCGACCATCGCCGCTGCTATCCGGTCGGCATGCCCCTCGTCGATGACGCGGGTGAGGCCCGGATCGTCCAGGAAATAGTGGGGAAGCGCCGCCCGAAGCAGGTCGACCGACGACATACAGCCGATCAGTTCCCCCCGTTCGTCGGCGACGACGAGGCCGGGCAGACCGTGTCGGGAGACCATCTGTACGGCGGAAAGGATGTCGTCGTCCGGGAGCGCGGTCGGCAACGTCTCGATGACATCGGCGGCATGCATGAGTGTCTCCCGTCATCGAAACATCGGTACGGGCAACTCGATTACCACGATTATCTGGTACTTCGTGGACATGGCCAACGTCCGACGTGGTCAATCAGTGGCCCACATTCTTTGCCGACGACCGGCAAGAAGCGCTTCGCCACGCCGCAAGCACCGATCTCCCGCCGGACAGCCGGTAGTGGTTCGGCGCGCGACAGAGCAAGCTGTCTGGTGTGCCACCGCATGAGAAGAGGATCGAGCCCGCCACGACAGGGGGAACACCGCCGGCCTCCGCCGGCGCGGAGCCGCCCGGCGTGGCAGACCTCGTCGGACGGGCGAGCGAAGAGGCGCGCGGCGTACCGGCGGATCTCCTGGAGGAATACCTGCCCGTGCTCGCGGAGATCAGCACGGGCGGACGGCTCTGCCCGGACGAGCTCCGCCGCCGACGCTCCATCGGCGCCCGCGCGGCCGAGCAGAACGTGCCCATGCGTGGTGTCGTCGATCTCTACCTGAGTGCGACGTGGCTCGCCTGGCCCACGTTGCCCGGTGTGCGGGAGGCCGCGGACGCGGACGCGCTGCGCCGGATCGGCGAGGCCGTCTTCCGCGCCGCCGACGCGGCGATCACGGCGGTGGCGGAAGGGTACGAAGGGGCCCAGCGCTGGTCGCTGCGCCAGGAAGAGTCGTTCCGGCGCGAGTTCGTCGACGACCTGCTCGACGGGCGCAACGTGGAGACGCTGGTGGGGCGCGCCGAACGGTACGGCCTGCGACTCGCCGGCAGCTATGTGGTGATCGTGGCGGCGGGCCCGCAGCCGTTCGTCGACGGCGGCCCGATGACCCGCCAGGTGGAGTCCATCGTCGGCCTTGACCCCGCGAGCAGGGACATGCTCGTGACGACCAGAGACGGTCTGCTGGTGTGCATCGTGCCCGACGTGCGCGGCACCGTTGAGGAGTTCGTCACGCGCGTCATGGAGAGCCTGAGGCCCGACGGCGCCTGGCGGGTAGGCATCGGACGCCCGCAACGTGGGCCCGGCGGCGCCGTCCGCTCCTTCGAGCAGGCCCGGCAGGCACTGCAGATCGGCCAACGCCTGCAACTTCCCGGTCGAGTGCACCGGGCGTCCGACCTTCTCGTCTACCAGGTGCTGATCCGGGACAGGAGCGCGCTCGCCGACCTCGTCGACGTCGTCCTGGAGCCGATACGGAAGGCACGCACCGGCCCCGGCACGCTACTGCGCACCCTGGCGGCGTACTACGCGGCGGACAGAGTGGCGACCGCAGCGGCACGCGAACTGCACGTCGGAGTGCGGACCGTCACCTACCGCCTCGACCGGGTCGAAGAACTGACCGGATACTCGGTCCACGACCCGCAGCAGAGCTTCACACTGCAAGTCGCTGTCCTCGGCGCACAGCTGCTCGGCTGGCCCGAGGGATCCTGAATTTTCCCGGGTCGGTCGGTGGGGGAGGGCGCCCTGTCGTCGGAGCCCCTCACAAGCGCATCCAAGCCCGCGGCGGTTGCGTCGGGGCAGACCTCGGCCGCTCGCGGATGTATCTACACCTCACCGGAGGGCGCACCACCGCTGTGTCGACGGCCAAGGAACGACCAGCCCTGGATTCACGCGCTCGTTCCCCACGCACATCCTGCCGAAGGACGGTGTCGCGCAGGTCGCCGGATCCACCGCCGCCACCGTTGTTTGGAGTCGCCACGCCGCTGGAGCGTCAGCGAACACGGCTCGACGGTGAGCGGCCCGACACCCTCGACTTTCAGGCGATCACGCCCCACGTCGGCCCATGAACGTCATGGCTGCCCGGTAATCGTCACCCACGGCCATCGGGGTTGGACGGGAGGGCGTCGGGGGCGACGCCCTCGGCCTTGGCAGCGTCGGCGAGGGCCGCGGCAGCGGCTTCCTCGGCCTGAGCCTTGTCGTTGGCGGCCTGGGCCACCATGTCGTCCGAGGGCTTCTCGCGGGTGGCCGGCGACTGCGGGAGCACCTCGCTGAAGGCACGGGACACGCCCTGGAGCGCGGCGGTGACCTCGCTGGGGATCATCCAGAAGGTGCTGCCCGAGCCCTGCGCGAGCTGGGGCAGCATCTGGAGGTACTCGTAGGCGAGCAGCTTGGGGTCGGGATCGTTGCGATGCACGGCCTGGAACACCTCGTCGATGGCCCGGGACCGGCCCTCGGCCTGGAGGATCGCAGCGGTACGGTTGCCCTCCGCGCGCAGGACCGCGGCCTGCTTGTCGCCTTCGGCGGTGAGGATCTGCGACTGGCGCTGCCCCTCGGCCCCCAGAATCGCGGCCCGCTTGTCCCGCTCGGCCCGCATCTGCTTCTGCATCGCGTCCTTGATGGACTGCGGAGGGTCGATGGCCTTGATCTCCACCCGGTTGACCCTCAGTCCCCACTTTCCGGTGGCCTCGTCCAGCACCCCGCGAAGCTGACTGTTGATGGTGTCCCGCGAGGTGAGCGTCTTCTCCAGGTCCATGGATCCCACGACGTTGCGCAAGGTGGTAACGGTGAGCTGCTCCACCGCCTGAAGGAAATTCGCGATCTCATAAAAAGCCGCTCGCGGGTCGGTGACCTGGAAATACAGGACGGTATCGATCTCGACGACCAGATTGTCCTCGGTGATCACCGGCTGCGGCTTGAAGGAGACAACCTGCTCCCGCAGATCGATCACCGGATGAACGCGGTCGATATAGGGGATCACGAGACTGAGGCCGGGATTCAGGGTCCGATGGTAGCGGCCGAGCCGCTCGACATTACGAGCGCGCGCCTGGGGCACGATACGGACCGCCCGCACCACGGTGAACACCGCGATCAGCGCGACGATCAGGCCGGCAATCAAGAACGCGTCCATGGTTTCAATCCCGTGGGTAGACGATCGCGGTGGCGCCGCTTATCTCCATGACGTCGACGGTCTTGCCGGCAGGAATCACCAGCGTCTCGTCGTAGGCGCGGGCCGTCCACTCCTCACCGTCGATGCGGACCCTGCCGCCCAGGCCCGTCACCTCCGCAACGACCTGGGCAGGCTTGCCGACCAGTGCGTCCACACCGAATCGCGCCACTTGGGGCTGGAGCACATGGCGCACCGCAATGGGGCGCACGAACACCACGGTGACCGTGGCGACGATGGTGAACACCAGGAACTGGAACGGCAACGGCAGCCCGACCGCGGCAGACCCCGCCGTCACCAACGCGGCCGCACTCAGCATTCCGAGCGCAGCGGTCAGGGTGAAGATCTCCGCCCCAGCCAGCACAGCTGCGGTGATCAACCAGATCAGCCATGGATCCATTGCGTGCCTCTTCTGACCGATGCGGGCGCGAAAGGCCTGAATCCCAACATTGCACCCCGATAGGCGACAGTCGCGGTACCCCTGAGACAAGAAAACCCTGCCGAACGAACCGGGATGCACGTAGGCACCGCAAACGACCACTTCGCACCTTTACGGCTTTTTCCCCTAGCCGAGAAGATCACTCCTCCTGCGCAGACGAATCGATCTGCCCGGGATCTTCCATGACAGGGCCGCCGGTCTCCGTCTGAAGCGCTCCGGGATCGGTGGAGGCTCTATACGTTGGCTCCAGCCGCCGGTTGGGGCTGGTGTTGAGCGTAGTAGTTGGTTTCGTGCTCGTGAGGCGGGATGTCTCCGATCGCGGTGTGGAGACGCTGGTTGTTGAACCAGTCGGCCCATTCCGCGGTGGCGAGTTCGACGTCGGAGAGGCCGTGCCAGGGCTTGCGGGGCTTGATCAACTCCGTCTTGTAGAGGCCGATCTGGGACTCCATGAGCGCGTTGTCCAGGGCGTCGCCGACGGTGCCGATCGAGGCGTCGATGCCGACATCGACGAGGTGCGCGGTGAACGCGAAAGACGTGTACTGGGCGAGTTCAATTGGTCGTTGCAACACCGGGCTGTTGCAGCGAGCGTAGCTGCTCTTCGAAGACCTCGGCTGGCGTCCGCCAACCGAGGGTCTTGCGGGGCCGGTTGTTGATCGCCATAGCGACGGCTCCGAGGTCTGCGGACGACCACCGGGAGAGATCGGTGCCCTTCGGGAAGTACTGACGCAGCAGCCCGTTCGTGTTCTCGTTGGTCGGTCGTTGCCAGGGCGAGTGGGGATCGGCGAAGAACACCTTCGTCCCGGTATCGAGGGCGAACTGGGCATGGCCGGAGAGTTCCTTCCCGCGGTCCCAGGTGAGGGTTTTGCGTAGCTGCTCGGGGCAGCTGGGTCATCGAGACGGTGAGCGCTGTGTTCATCGCGATCGCGCCATAGCCCCCGAGCGAGGGGCCGTTCTTCACGGGCGGATTCTCACCCCAGCCCTCGAGCCGGGGCAGGTGCACCAGGAGCGTGGAGCGGCTGCTGCGCTCCACGAGCGTGCCGATCGCGGAGCGACCCGTCCCGATGATCAAATCGCCTTCCCAGTGTCCGGGGACCGCCCGGTCCTCAGCCTCAGCAGGCCGCTGACTGATCTTGACCTTGTCCGTGACGAACTTCTTGCCACGACCGCGAGTGCGGGCCCGGGGAACGCGCAGGGCCCGCCCGGTGCGCAGACAGGCCACCAACTCGCGGCGCAGACCACCGCGGCCCTGGATGTAGAGGGCCTGGTAGATCGCCTCGTGTGAGATGCGCATCGACTCATCATGAGGGAAGTCGACCGGTAGCCTGCGGGCGATCTGCTCTGGGCTCCAGGAGGTCGCCCAGCGCCGGTCCTGTCGACGGCCGTGCCGTCGCCCGATCCAGCGCGTCTGCGGACCCAGGATCTCGCTGCCGTCCGCCGCGCTGATCGCGCCGGCAAGGCGGTCCTGTACGTACTGCTGGAGCCGCTCATTGCTGGCGAGCCGGGACGTCTTGGGCCGGCGGGCCTGCCGGTCGGCATGCCACTGCGCGACCGAGGCCCGGTAGTCAAGGCGACCGCCGCGCGTTGCCGCATTGCGCCGCAGCTCCCGCGAGATCGTCGACGGTGAACGGCCCATCAGGCGAGCGATCTCCCTGACCCCACATTTCTTCGCCCGCAGCAGTGCGATCTCCTCACGCTCGGCGAACGACAGGTAACGTCCCGACGGTGGAGCGAGGCTGATCGGCGGCATGCCGCCACCCTCACGAAACCACCGCGGCCCCAACGGCTGCGACACGCCACACGCGACCGCCGCGTCCTCACTGGACAGCCCCTCAGCGATCTTCCGCCAGAACTGCTGCTTCTCCGCACGCCAGTTGACCGGGGGACGTCCCGGCGACCGCAGCGGCGGACGACCGGCCTGAATGGCCGCGCGCGCTCTTCCTTGCGCCACAACACGCTCCTTCACCATGGAGGTGTTGCGACGACCAGTTGAATCCGCCCAGTGAGCGGCTGTCGAAGTGGACGTTGTACACCGGTCTCCCGTACGGGGCGTCCGCCGAGTAGGTCGCGGCGATGATGTCGAGATGGTGGGGTGGCTGGTTCCAGGGACTCGGGTCCCACTTGAGGGCCGCGCACGACTTGGATCGTCTGCCGTGCCTCGCCTCGTCGGCGGCCCCTGACCGGGGCTGCAACCGGCGCCGCGTCGCTCAGCACCGCTGGGCGTGAGCACCTGGCCGCTGTGCCGCGTATGCGAGAGCGCAAGCTCGTTCAACGCCACCCACTCCATGAGAAGCCCCAGTTCAGGGCCCGGGGCTGCCGTTGTGGAAGGTGACTCTCCGATTTGGAGGATTCCTTCGGACCACCGCGGAAGCCTCCGGGCCTCGACAGACTCCCCGTGACGGTTGTGTCCGCGTCAGTAGTCCGGTCGCCTGACGGTGACACCCTGTGTGCGTGGCGGTCGGGCTGACGTCGTGTCACCTTGGTGCGTTCTGAGCCCGTGTGTCAGACGGCGGCGATGCCCTCCATGCCGGACTCGTCGAAGGCGGGCAGGCCCTCGGCCGTCGTGACTTTGGTGAGGGCACCGTTGGCCTCGACGCGGAAGCCGTCGACGGTGCCGGAGACGGCGTTCTGGACGTACACGAACTTCTCGTCCTCCGACACGGCGAGGTCGATGACGCCCTGCGAGTTGGCGGATGGCGGGGTGGCGATGCCCACGTCGTTGGTCAGGGCCAGCTTGCCTTGTTTGTCCATGCGGTATCCAGTGACGGTGGAGTTGCCGGTGTTGCCGCCGTAGAAGTAGTTGCCCGCGCGCTCCAGCCAGCACAGGACCTCCTGGCCGCTGGCCAGGGGCTGTTGAAGAACCTTCAGCTTGCCGTCGTGCTTCACCTTGTACGTGGTGACGGTGGACTTCTCGGCCTCGGCGACCAGCATCCGTTTCCCGGTCCTGTCGAAGCTGATCGCGAACGGCACGCCGCCGGCCGACTTGTTGACGACCGGTTTGGCGACGGCCGGCAGGCCGTTGCGCTTCATCGGGAAGACTTCGACGGTGTTGTTGCCCTTGGTGGTGACGATCAGAGTGCGACCGTCCGGGGCGAACTCGACCTCGCCCGGCGAGGTGTCGAACCGGGGGATGTCCTCGTTGTTCAGGCCCAGGGAACGGTGGGACCCCTTCAGGGGCTTGAGCCCCTTGCTGGTGATCCTGAAGCCCTGGACGCTGCCCTCGCCACCCGCATTCATGACGTACGCGACCCTGCCGTGCACCGCGACACTGGCCGGGAACTCGCCGCCGGAGTCCACGACCCGCCGGTCCTTGAGCTGTTGCCCTTCGACGCGGAAAGAGGTCACCGTGCCGCTGCCTGCATTGACGGCCAGCAGCATGCCTGAAGCATCGTCGTAGACGAGTGAGCCCTGGGAGGCGAGCGAGTCGGTGGGCGCTTCGACCTGGTCACCGCCCTGGCCACCGGTCGCGAAGGTCCCCGAGGGACTCAGTTTGCCGTCGTCGTCCCGCGCGAACACATGGATGGTGTTGCCGTCCAGCTCGTTGCCCTGGACGAAGACCGCGTGGTCGGCCCCGGCAGCGCTCCCGGAGTACTGGCTCGCCGAGGCCAGGGACACGGCCACCGTGGCGGCCCCGGCGATGGCCAGGGCCCCGCCGCCGATCACGATGCGCCGTGTCCTGGACTTCACCCGGTGACCGCCCTGTATGTCGGCGGACCGGCTCGTGCGACGGTGGGTTTTGCGGTTGTTGTGCATGTTCGTGTCTCGTTCCTCTGTGTCGGCGTGATGCGGTCCACGACTGCGGACGGCACCAGAGTGAGCTGTGGGAGCGGTGCGCCGATACGGAACGATGGCCGTGTCAGACTCTCGTAAGACGGTCCTGGTGGCAGGACGATAGGGCTTCCTGGCGGCGGGCAGGCGACGAAACCTCCTCGCCGGGCGCGGGTCCTCGTGCCCAGAAAGCCCTTTGTTCTCGAATCACCGAGTCACTCGGTCTGAGGACGGCAAGCGTCTTACGGAACTCTTACGCGGCCGTATCGGGTGACCTCACGCACCTACGCTCCCAGGCATGTCGACCATCCGACGCATGGCCCTCGTCACCGCCGCCCCACTCGTGCTGGCTGCGGCGGGCATCGCGCATCCGCACGGGCTGTCCAGATCGACAGCCGCGGACTGGACACAGCTGCACATCGCACTGTTGCCGGTTTTTCCCCTGCTCGCCGTTGGTCTCCTGGTTCCTTTGTGGCATCGGCCCCGACTCGGCCTCGCGGGCTTCGCCACCGTGGTGGCCTGGGCTGGTGCCTTCGTCTACGCGGCCTTCTACACAGGCCTCGATGCGGTCGCCGGCATCGCGGCCGGAACCGCCGTCGAGCACGTCGGCGAGACAGCGAGCCTCGGACCCGTCAAGCGCCCGCTCTACGACACGGGTGAGGCGCTGGGGCAGGCCGGCGCCTACGCCCTCATCGGCGCCATCGCGGCCACCGCGGTCGCGCTGTTCCCGAAGCACGGCGTCCGAGTACTTCCCGGCACGGTGGTGCTCTTCGCGGCGGGCTGGTCCTTCGTCGACAGCCACATCTTCTGGCCACGCGGCGTATGGACGATGCTCGGCTTCGCCCTGGGCTTCGCTCTGCTCGCCTGGGGGACCGCGGTTGAGCGGCCCACCGGCAAGACGGGGGTTGAGGAACATCGGAACGAAAGCCGGCGGTAAGCCTGTCCGGCCTCAATGAGGGCTTTGACCTGGGCTTCTATGAGGGATGAATCTTCGGCAGTCGTGTTGATCGACTGTTTGGAGGTCCGGGGTGCCGGTCGAGTTTTTGACGGATGAGCAGGCTGCCGCGTACGCGGCGTATCGTGGGGCGCCGTCCCCTACGGAGTTGGAGCGGTTCTTCTTCCTGGACGACGCAGAGAGGGAGCTGATCGAGCCCAAGAGGCGGGCCCACGATCGCCTGGGGTTCGCGGCCCAGCTCACGACCGCGCGCTACTCGGCGTGTTCTTGGACGATCCGGCGGACGTGCCGCCGGAGGTCGTGGACTACCTCGCCGAGCAGCTCGTCATCGGAGATCCGTCGGTGCTCAAGGAGTACGGCGAGCGGGAGAACACCCGGCTGGAGCACGTGCGCGAGCTGCGGCGAGTTCTGGAGTACCGGGAGTTCGCCGAGGCGGAGGGCGAGCTGCGGGAGTGGGTGGACGCGCGGGCCTGGACGACGGGCGAGGGGCCGAAGGCGTTGTTCGACGCGGCGGTCGGCTGGTTGCGTCAGCGGTGGGTACTGCTGCCGGGGGTGACGACGCTGACGAGGCTGGTGGCCTCGATGCGGGAGACGCGAACCAGCGGCTGTGGGACACCCTCTACGGGATGCTGAACACCGGGCAGCGGGCCGTGCTGGACTCGTTGCTGACGGTGCCGCCCGGTGAGCGGGTCTCGGAGCTGGACCGGCTGCGCCGGGGGCCGGTGCGAGTCTCGGGGCCGCAGATGAAGCGGGCGCTGGAGCGGGCGGAGGAGATCGCCGCGTTCGGGATGGGCGCCGTGGATGTGTCGCGGATACCGCCGCGGCGGCTGGCGGAGCTGTCCAGGTACGGGGTGGACGGGAAGGCGTCGTTGCTGCGCCGGCACTCCGACGCCCGCCGGTTGGCGACGCTGCTGGCCACCACGGTCTACCTGACCTCGCGGGCGGTGGACGACGCGCTGGACCTGCTGGGGGTATTGATCGCGACGAAGCTGCTGGCGATTGCGGAGCGCGAGAGCGCGAGAAGCTGAAGACCCTGCCGCGGGTGGAGCGGGCGTCGGCGAAGCTGGCGACCGCTTTCCAGGTCGTGTTCGACACCACGAGCGAGCAGGTCGACACCGACACCGGGGATATCGCCCCGCCGAAGGTGGAGAGCTTGGAAGGGATGTGGGCGGCGATCGAGCAGGTGGTGCCCCGGCACGAGCTGGTCGCGGCGATCGCTGCGCTGTTCGAGCTGACGCCGCCACTGGACTCCGACGCCGACGAGGCATGGCGGGCCATGCTGGTCAACCGGTTCGGCACGGTCCGCCCGTTCTTGAAGCTGCTGGTCACCGTGGTGGACTTCGCCGCCACCCCGGAGGGCGAGGCCGTGCTGAGCGCGCTGTTGTCGCTGCCGGAGCTGATGGGCCGCAAGAAGGTCGGCCCGGCCGAGATCGACACCGGCCTGCTCAGCGGGTCGGGGCGGCGTCTCGTGCTATCGGCGCCGCATCTGGAGCCGGGCACGGTGGACTGGAAGGCGCACACGTTCTGAGTGCTTGAGCACCTGCACCGGATGCTGCGCAGCAAGCAGGTCTTCGCCCGTAACTCGTCAAAGTGGGGTGACCCGCGGGCGAAGCTGCTGGCCGGCGAGGCGTGGCAGCAGGCGCGGCTGACCGTGCTGGCCTCGCTGAACCTGCCCGGGGAAGCGGGGAAGCATCTGGCGGCGCGGGCCGTGCTGCTGGACGGCACGTACCGGGAGGTCGCCGGCCGTGTCCCCGACAACGCACAGATCGTCTTCGACGACGACGGCCGCCTGCACTTCGCCGCCCTGGAGCCGGAGCCGGAACCGGCCTCCCTGCTGGAGTTGCGGGCGGCGGTCAACGCGATGCTGCCGCGTGTGGACCTGCCGGAGGTGCTGCTGGAGGTGTTCTCCTGGACCGGCGCCGACCAGGCGTTCACCTCGGTGACCGGCGGCGAGGCCCGCCTCAAAGACCTGCACGTCACGATCGCCGCGCTGCTGGTCGCCCACGGCTGCAACGTCAGCTACACGCCGGTGATGGGCGGCGTGGACGCGCTGAAGTATGGGCGTCTATCCCTCGACCAGACGTATCTGCGGCTGGCCAACGTACCGGGCCGCGAACGCCGCCCTCATCGGGCACCAGGCGTCCATCGGCCTCGTCCAGGTGCGGGGCGGGGATCTGGTCGCCTCGGTGGACGGGATGCGGTTCGTCGTGCCCGTCCCCAGCGTGTACGCGCGGCCGAACCTGAAGTGCTTTGGCCGCCGGGGCGGCGCGACCTGGCTAAACATGATCAATGACCAGGCCGCCGGGCGCGGCGGGAAGGTCGTGGCCGGCACGCCGCGTGACTCCCTGTATGTGCTGGACAGCGGAAATACGCCAACTACCCGGCCTTGGGGAAACTTCAACCGCAACTCCGCCCGCGAAGCAGAACGCACCGCCTGAGCCACCCGCGACGCCGCCTACCGTGAATCCCTAAAGATCGACTGCTGCACCGGCGAACCCATCCCGTCCGACGAGCACGGCTGCCCTCAGTACCGCTGCGGACGCTGCGGCGCCCTCGACTTCGCCGGCACCTCTGCCTTCACCCACGACCGCGGCTGGGGCGGCTGCTACGCCGACACCGAACCCACCCTCGGCACCGGCAAGACGATCCACCAGGTCGGCCTCTCCGCCTACCGCCACGACAACCAGCACTACCCACCCTGCGCCCGCACGGGCTGCGGCCATGCGCGCGGCGTCCACCAAAGCGTGCCGCCCGCGGCGCCCGAAGACTCCCGCTGTGATGAGTACTGCGGCTGCCTCGGCTACGCCGTCCCACCTACCTCCGACGCCCAGGCCCTCGGCCTGCCGAATTCGCTTACGAGACCGTGACGCGTGCGAGGGCGAACTGGATTCCGTGACGATTGAGGTGGCACTATCAGCGTCGCCGGACAGCCGCGAGTCCGTGTCCTCGGGCCCGTCCGTCCTCAAGCCGGTGCAGGAGGCCGAAGCAAAGGCCACGGCGGGACGAAGAGGCGGAACCGACGACCCACAGCAGCAACTCCAAAAGGACGTGTCGATGCGACTGGCCCTGAAGACATCGGACCCTGTGCGAGCCCGGTCCCTGCGCAGGATGCTCATCGCACTCCTGGTTGCCACTGTCGCCACCGCCCTGACGATCGGCGGCATTGCAGTGTCCAACGCGGTGAACCAGCCGGAGCTCCGGATACGCGGCATCCCCAGCAACGGCGTGCTGAACGCCGCCGCGCTCTCCGAAGCCACGCTCACGGTGGACACCGTAGAAACGGTCGGTAGCAGCGTCGACCAGGAGCTGCACAGCGAGGCGCTGCGCAACGTCGAGGCCAGGCTGAACGGCGAGATCGTTCCCACCCTGTGGGTCGGAAACCACCGGGTTATCGATTTGGGGGCGTTGCGGGACGGGGAGTACGAAGTGACGGTGACCACCGACCTGGGCCTGCTCTGGAACGAGATCAGTCTCAGTCGCCGCTTCATCGTGGACACCACCGAGTCTTGACCTCAAGGTCCCAGATGCGGTGTCCGACGGCCCTTCAAGGCCGTTCACGATCACGGGGACGGCGACGGACGCTCAAAAATTTTGGCCGGATCCATGCGATAGCGAAATCTTCACGAAACGGGATGCACCAGACAGACGCCAACTCGCCCCAGCGAAGGCAGTCGGCGGCCGCCTCCCAGGCCCACCTCCAGGCACCGTTCTTGCCGTGGCCACCAAGTCAGGTGCGCCCACCGGGGATGGCGGTTCGACGACCCCGCGCAGCCGAGGAAGTGAATCCGCCCGCGAAGGTGGAGCGGTGCTCACCAGGCGCATACGGACAGGGCCTCCTGAACAGCTCGTTGGTGTCGAATCACCGAGCAGCAGGAGGCCAACAGGCGTGTGCCTGGGAGACCCGTGTCTTGCTGAGCACGGCTACCGATCAGGCCGTAACGGTCCTGGAGATTGTCCGCAGGTTGGTTCCGCGCGGCCTGTACGGGCCGGTGCGGGACTGCCTCGACGGCGTCTCGGGCGACTGATGCGTTCTTGAAGTGTGGCTGCTGCTGGTGCGTCGGTTACGGGCGCTTCGCTGTGTTGTCGCGCAGCAGCAGCCACTGACTCGCGTCGGTGCCGCCTGAGTGTGCAGCCGGTCCATGCAGCAGCACGGCGTAAGCCGTCCTCTCTGCCTTGCTGGGGGCGGCATACTGGTCTGGCGCCTCTGGGGTCGGGAATGACCTCGTCATGGCTTTCCAGGCCTTGTCCGCGTTCGGAGTGCTGAGCATCGGCCCTCCCGGGCTCAATAGGGTCATGCGGTGAAGTACATGCAGGTACTGCTTCTCCCGCGGTGTCTTCTCGTGCCTGACGGGGGAGGCATGAGGCAGGGTCGTTTCAAAGTCCTGTTTGCGGGTGATCGTGCAGGTCAGGCACCCC
Source organism: Streptomyces sp. NBC_00457 (assembly GCF_036014015.1). Classification (NCBI taxonomy): domain Bacteria; kingdom Bacillati; phylum Actinomycetota; class Actinomycetes; order Kitasatosporales; family Streptomycetaceae; genus Streptomyces; species Streptomyces sp. NBC_00457. The sequence continues at coordinate 9,852,737 of NZ_CP107905.1, forward strand.
ATGTCGTTTGATGTCAAGCGGCAGGGGTGTAGGCGTGGTGCGACCAGGCGGTCGCTTCGTCGTAGAGGGTTCGGGTCTTGAGGCATCCGTGGAGGATGCCGACGAGACGGTTGTCGAGCTGCCGCAGGGCCGGGTTGTAGCCGGCCTCGCGGGCTCGTTGCTTGTCGTAGTAGCGGCGGGCACCGGGCGAGGCCCGCAGGGCGGAGAACGCCTGGGTCTGCAGCGCATCGGCGAGCCGGTTGTTGCGGACGTAGCGGGCCTGGACGGTGTGGCTCTTGCCGGAGGCCCGGGTGATAGGGCTGGTGCCGGCGTAGTTCTTGCGCGCCTTCGCGGATGCGTATCGGGTGGAGTCGTCTCCGAACTCGGCGAGCACCCGGGCGCCGGTGACGTGCGCGATGCCGGGCATCGAGAGGTAGATCTCAGCGTCCGGGTGCTTCAGAAAATGGGCCTTCACCTGCCCTTCCAGGTCGGCTATCTGCTCGTTCAGGGCGATCAGCAGCCGGGCGTGAGCGATGACGGTGGCCGCGTAGGCGGCCGTGACCGGCTCGGGCAGGCCCAGCTGGCGTTCGCGCAGCGCGGCCTGGATCGTGGCCGCTTTCGCGTCCCGGTTGTGCCGGCGGGCACGGGCCAGGACGGCATGGATCTGCGTGCGGGTCAGCTTCGCCCCGGTCTGCGGGGTGGGCGCCTTGATCAACAGTTCCAAGGCGTCCGTGCTGTTCAACGTGAGGTCCGCGTAGGCAGCCAGGGCGGCGGGGAAGTACTCGCGCAGCGTGCTGCGCAGCCGCTGGAAGGTGCGGGTGCGTTCCCAGATCAAGGTCTGGTGGGCGCGGGCGACAACCTTGACGGCCTGCGCCTGCTCGCTGTCCCCGGCCACCGGCCGCAACTGGGCCCGGTCGATGCGGACCATGTCGGCCAGCGCGTGCGCGTCTCCCCTGTCGCTCTTGGCGCCGGAGGAGGCATAGCGTTCCTTGAACCGGGCGACCTGCCGCGGGTTGATGGCATAGACCTGGTAGCCGGAGGCGATCAGGGCCTGTACCCAGGAGCCGCGGTCGGTCTCGATCCCGACCACCACTTCGGCGGCATCCAGGTCCCCGCCACCGTGCTTCGCGAGGAGCTCGTGCAGCTTCCCGATCCCCTCCACACCTTCGGGCAGTCTCGCCGCGGCGAGTTTGTGGCCTGCCTCGTCCTGGACCTCGACGTCATGGTGGTCTTCGGCCCAGTCGTCGCCGATCAGCAGCAACTCGTCCTCCTGGTCAGGTGCTTCGCTCCTTGCAGCCTGCGGAAGGCACGGCACGTGGCCTAATGGATCCAGTGCTCACGCCCCACTGCCCGGCGGGCACGCCACCCCATCAACGGTCTGGCCTCCCGGCCGACCAGCAGGGGCACGGTCTGACCTCAGAAGTCGAATGCTTCCGGCGACGAAAGTGCTCACCTACTGGCGGCTACGGCATCGAGTCTCTACGACCCAACAGCTCCCATTAGGCGATGCCGCGTAGGTCGAGCGGCCTGTTGAAGGGGTCGTGGCCGCCGAGGTCCGGCTCTGGGCCTGAGTTGGGGGTGCTTCAGGTCGAGCTGCGGCTGACGGCGAGCGGTCCCCGCGTGATCGAGAGCAACGGCCGGCCGCCGGCGACTCGCGGGCCGTACCGTCGCACGACACAGGGGGGCTCCGGGATGGTCGCCGCCTACGGAATCACCACCGCGCACGCGGCACAGGCGTCGGCGAGCTGCCAGGTCCGCCCCCGGTCCGCCCGGTCAGTACCAGTTGCTCTGAGCCTCGCTCTCGCCCGGGCCTGGAGCCAGGAGCTTCGCGGGGCCGCCGCGGAGAAGGAGCGCGAGCGGCCTTGCGGCATCGTGTCCACCGCTCTCCGCTACCTGCGCGAAGCAGGAGATGGCCGCAGGGCAGGCCGGATCGAGCGCGGCCTGAACGGGAGGTAGCTCTAGTCGGTCGGAGTGTCAGTGTCGCCGCCATACTCAGAAGATGTGCAACTGACTTTCAGGCGCATGTCCAGGAGTCCTCGACCGAGTAGGAACGAATTGACACGCGAGAGCGATGCGGTGCCTGACCGCGACCCGTACCTTCTGGCGTAGACGCGAGAGGCTTTCGGGCGCGTGGTCTACAGCCACAAGACCCATGAGAAGCAGGCGGACATCTGCTTCACCAAGCACCGGTGGCAGCAGGGCGTCCTCATTGCTCTCACCGCGATGAGCTCGGGCACCTTCCTTGCCGCGGTTGTCGGAGGCGTCGGAGAGCGAGAAGTCGGTGGCCGCGTCGGGCCCGGAGAAGCGCGAGCGGTCGCCGCGCAGCGTGACGAACCCGTCGGCGAGCACGCACACCTGGTCGGCGGCCTGCGCCCAGCCGGTACCGAAGCCGAGGTTCGTGCAGTCCTTCGCGACGATGTGCGGAATGCCGTACTCGGTGTAGCGGATCACGGCGGACAGACCGCCGTGCGAGGGATGCTACTGCGGACTCTGCCGTTCTGCCGAGGCTGCCGGCAGGGCGGCGGTCGCGGTGAGCAGAGCGACGGCCGCGACGAGGAGCCGTCTGAAGCGGGTGCGCATCGTGCCTCCCAACGTCATTGAGGGAAGGAGCGGTTGAGCGTACCGACGGGCATGTGCCTTGACCTCCGGCAGCGGCACAACCAGGATCACGTGTCATGACGTCTGGACACGGCAGTACGGTTGACGGGATCCTGCGGCGCAGCGCCCGGCGCACCCCGGCGCGCGTCGCGGTCGAGTACGGCGACCGCGCCTGGACGTACGAGGAACTCGACGAGGCCGTCTCACGGGCCGCGAGCGTCCTGCGCGACCAGGGCCTCGCCCCCGGCGACCGGGTCGGCTCCTACGGCCACAACTCCGACGCCTACCTCATCGGCTTCCTGGCCTGCGCCCGGGCGGGCCTGGTGCACGTACCAGTCAACCAGAACCTGACCGGCGACGACCTCGCGTACATCGTCGGCCAGTCCGGCAGCGCGCTGGTGCTCGCCGACCCCGGCCTGTCGGACCGGCTCCCCGACGGCGTCCGTACGGTGCCCCTGCGAGACGCCGGCGACTCACTGCTCGCGCGGCTGGCACAGGCCCCCGAGTATGACGGCCCGGAGCCGCGCTCCGAGGACCTGGTGCAGTTGCTCTACACCTCCGGCACCACGGCCCTGCCCAAGGGCGCGATGATGACGCACCGGGCGCTGGTGCACGAGTACCTCAGCGCGATCACCGCCCTCGACCTCAGCGCCGGCGACCGTCCCGTGCACTCGCTGCCGCTGTACCACTCGGCGCAGATGCATGTGTTCCTGCTGCCGTACCTCGCGGCAGGGGCGACGAACATCATCCTCGACGCGCCCGACGGCGACCGGCTGTTCGACCTGATCGAAGCGGGCCGCGTAGACAGCCTGTTCGCGCCGCCCACCGTGTGGATCGGCCTCGCCAACCGCCCGGACTTCGACCGACGTGACCTCGGCGGGCTGCGGAAGGCGTACTACGGGGCGTCGATCATGCCGGTGCCCGTACTGGAACGGCTGCGGGAGCGGCTGCCGAAGCTGGCGTTCTACAACTGCTTCGGACAGAGCGAGATCGGCCCCCTGGCCACCGTCCTCGGACCCCACGAGCACAAGGGCCGGATGGACTCCTGCGGCCGTCCCGTGCTGTTCGTGGACGCCCGCGTGGTCGACGAGGACGGCAAGGACGTCCCCGACGGAACGCCCGGCGAAATCGTCTATCGCTCCCCGCAGTTGTGCGAGGGCTACTGGGACAAGCCCGAGGAGACCGCCGACGCCTTCCGCGACGGCTGGTTCCACTCCGGCGACCTCGCCGTGCGGGACGCCCACGGCTACTTCACCATCGTCGACCGGGTGAAGGACGTCATCAACTCCGGCGGCGTGCTGGTCGCTTCACGGCAGGTCGAGGACGCGCTCTACACCCACGAGGCGGTCGCCGAGGTCGCGGTGATCGGCCTGCTCGACGAGCGCTGGATCGAGGCCGTCACCGCCGTCGTCGTCCGCCGCGGTGAGACCACGCAGGAGGACCTGATCGCGCACGCCCGCGACAAGCTCCCCCACTTCAAGGCCCCGAAGCGGGTCCTGTTCGTGGACGAGCTGCCGCGCAACGCGAGCGGGAAGATCCTGAAACGGGAGCTGAGGGACCGGTTCGGCGGAACCTCACTCTGACTCTGGAGTCGCGCCGCGGCGGCCAAGGCTTCCAGCGCGCTCGCCTGTGTGCGCCAGTCCGACCGGTTGGGGCCGGCGCCGGACCAGCGCTGACCGAGGCGGTTGAGGGAGTCCCGGTCGTTGGCCCAGATCGCATCGGCCTGTCTCTGGGCGTACACACGGTAGGCGGCGGACCCGGTGGCATCCGCCAGGTCGGCGAAGTGCCGCATGAAGATGCCCTTGAACTGCTTCTGGTTGTCGTCGCAGGAGTTCGAACCGATGTCGCAGGACTCGGTCAGCACCCCGCCGCGAGTCAGCGCCGGCGAGGAGATCGCGGCGTCGGCCAGGCGCCTGGCCGTGTTCAGGTATCGCCTTTCCCCGGTGGACCGCCACAGCTGAGTGAAGGCGCCGATGGCCAGACCCTGGTTGTAACTCCACACCGTCTGGCCGTTGTTGCCGCAGCCCGCGGTCAGCCCGTCGTTGACCAGGCCCGAGGAGTTGATCATCCCGCTGGCGAGGTACCAGTCCGCTGCCGTGGCCGTACGGCTGCCCCACACCGTGTCACCGCCGATCCGCTGGTGCAGCGACGTGGTCAGCCACAGGTACAGCCCGTTGGTCACGGCGTTCTTGTACGTCCGCTCACGGTCCCACCACACGCCGCCACCACAGGTGCTCGGATCCCAGAACTGGTGGACGTAGTCGGTGATCGTGACCGCCTCCTCCAGATAGCGTCGATCGCCCGTGTAGTCGTATGCCGTGATCCAGGCCGCCGCCCACCAGGCCGCGTCATCGACGGCGCGGCTGATGAAGTGGCCCTCGATCGCGTCCGAGCTGCGCGCGCCCGCCGGGAAGGCGCCACGGTTCTGCTCGAAGGTGCGGGCGATCACCCAGTCGTAGTCGTGCCGCCCGGTGCGCTCGGCGACATTGATCAACGAGGTGAGCGCGACAGCCGAGTTCCACCAACTCCTGTGCCACCAGCCCTCGTTGGTGTGGTACGACGCCATGAGCGCGTCGGCCGCCGCACGTACCCGGGTCGGCGCGGGCCTCACCCAGGCCGTGCAACCACCCTCCTGGTGGGAGGCCTCCCGTCCGCAGGCACGGACCGCACCGCCGTACAGCAGGCCGCGCGGGTCCCGGGTGGCGAACATGACGGTCCAGGTCGAAGCGGACCCGGACGGCACACTCGTACGGCCGAGGGACGAGCCCTCGGGGTGGCTGGCGCCCTCGTCCCACGAGCGGTCGAGCCAGACCTCGTCGCCCGCGGCGCCGTTTTCGATGACGCCCCAGGCCATGCCGTTCTGCTGGTCGAGGTGCAGGCTGATGGTGCGGCCGAAGAGAGTCGTCGACGGTACGGGGGTGTCGTCACCGGACGCCGTGGCGGGGTCGGCCCCGTCGCAGGACGTACCGTCGCACACTGTTGGGTAGACCCAGTCGGTGCAGGTGACGGCGGCGGCGTCGCCGCAGGCGCGGATCCAGCCGCGCCGGTGCCCCACCGGGTCGGTGATGTTGAACATCAGTGTGCGGGTGCCGGTCCAGGTGCCGGGGATGCTCGCCCTGCCGAGCAGGGGCTCCCAGGTGGCGCCCCGGTCCCAGGACCGGTCCAGCCAGACCGAGTCGCCGGTCACGCCATTGTCGATGCTGGCCCACGCCATGTTGTCGGGGTCGGAGACGTGCAGCCGCAGGATCCGGCCGTTGATGTTCCGGTCCGGGACCGGGAAGGTGTCCTTCTGCGCCCGCGTGGGGTCCAGCGTGTCGCACGCCAGCGCGCAGACCGCCGTCGCGGCGCGGGAGGGCGTGGGCAGGGCGACCAAGCCGGCCACGGCTAGGGCCAGGGCCAGGAGGCCGGTCCACAGGCGATGTCTGCGCGCTGACATGACGTACCCGCCTTTCCGAACGGTCAGGGAGCCCAGGGCGCTTCGATCGCCCAGGTGGTGTCCTCGGTGAAGGCCGCCGGGTTGTCCCAGCTGTGGGTGCCGCCCAGTTGGGCCAGCCACAGCTCGGCGTTGATGTGCCGCAGGTACTGGTGCGGGAAGTTGGCCGCCGACAGCCGGATGCCGCCACTGCCCTGCACCGGGCACCAGGTCGTGTCCTCCTTGTACAGCGTCGAGTTCTCGTTCGCGTCGCGCCGGACGCGGTATTCGCGGTGGCGCAGATACTCGCCGGGGTAGTTGCGGGACTCGAAGGAGTAGCAGAGCCGGTTGGCGAGCCCCGGCTTCACCTTCCAGGTGGCGTCCGCCTTCAGCAGGTCCGTGCTGCCCGAGTTCACGACCTCGGTGAGGCCGACCCCGTCCTGGTGGCGGATGTAGCGGTCGGTGTAGCCGGGCGTGGTGACCCGGAGCGACACAGACTGCTCCAGCGGCAGCTTCACGGTCGGTCCAACCGTGCGGGACGCCGCGATGAGCGCCTGGTTGGCGGCGCGGACGCGGGCCTCGTCGACCTTGACCACCTGACGGTCGTAGGTCAGGAGGCCATTGGCCTCGTTCTCCACGTCCGTGATCTGCGTGTAGACGGCCGCCGACAGGCCGCCCGCGGACATGGTGTTCTCGCGGATGCCGTCGAGCAGTCCGACGAACCGGTCGTTGAGCGCCGACAGGCTGGGCTGGTCCTCGTAGGAGAATCCGCCGCCCGGGTACCACTCGTGGTTGGCCACGCGGAAACCGAGGCCGCCGTACTCGCCGAGCACGGAGGCACGCACGGGTTCCGTCGGGGTGTTGCCGGGGCCGACGTAGTTGTGGTTGTCGATCACGTCGCCGTTGCCGCCGTCCTGGGCGCCGCAGCAGTTCACGCCGCTCATGTTGTTGACCAGGCGCGAGGGGTCGTACGCCTTGACCATGTCCGCGATGCGGGCCTGGTCGTACTGGCCCCAGCCCTCGTTCTGGTCGACCCACATGATCAGCGAAGGGGAGCTGCGGTGCTGGTCGACGATGGCGCGGAACTCGCTCTCCCACTGCGGACGGGCCTGGGCGGACGGGGTCTTGCCGTTGTCCATGGAGGGCATGTCCTGCCACACCAGCAACCCAAGCCTGTCCGCCCAGTAGAACCACCGCTGCGGCTCCACCTTGATGTGCTTGCGCACCATGTTGAAGCCCATGTCCTTGTGCTTCTGCAGGTCGTATCTGAGGGCCGCGTCGGTGGGCGCGGTGTAGATGCCGTCCGGCCAGTAGCCCTGGTCCAGGGTGCCGGACTGGAACACGAACCGCCCGTTCAGGACCGGTCGTTGGACACCGTTCACGTTCTGCACCGAAATCGACCGCATACCCGCGTACGAGCCGACCTTGTCGGCGCCCGCGCTGCTCGTGAGCTCGGCCGTGACGTCGTACAGGTAGGGGTCCTCCGGAGTCCAGAGGCGGGCGTTCGGCACCGGCACGGAGAACTCGGTGCCGACCGTGCCCACGGCACTCCCGCCGCCCGCGACCGTGACCCGGACGCTCGCGCCGTCCGCACCGACCGCGCGCACCGTCACCCGCAGGGTGCTGTTCTGTAGGTTCGGGACCATGTCGAGCCGGGTGATGTGCGCGACAGCCATGGGCTCCAGCCACACTGTCTGCCAGATCCCGGACGCGGCGGTGTAGAAGATGCTGCGCCCGGCGTGCGGGGTGACGTCCTGGATGCGCTGCTTGCCGACGGCCTGGCCGCCGGTCTCCGTCGGGTCGTACGTGGAGACGACGATCGTGTTGGTGCCGCCGTTCAGCAGAGGTGTGATGTCGTACGAGAACGCGTCATAGCCGCCCCGGTGGACGGCGCCCGCCTGCTGCCCGTTGACCCAGACCGTGGTCTCCCAGTCGGAGGCGCCGAAGTTGAGCTGGACGCGGCGGCTGCTCCAGTCGGAGGGCACGGTGAAGGTGCGCTTGTACCAGAGCTTGTCGTTCTGGGTGATCTTCCGCTGGATGCCGGAGAGCGCGGATTCCGGCGCGAACGGCACCCGGATCTGCTCGCCGAACGTGGCGGGCTGTCCGGCGTCGCGGGAGGTGACGGCGAAGTCCCAGATGCCGTTGAGGTTGGCCCAGTCGGGCCGGGTCAGCTGCGGGCGCGGATACTCCGGCAGCGGGTTGTCGACCGGGACCTGGTCGGTCCACGGCGTCGTCATAGGTGCGGGCTTTGGGGTCCAGGCTCTCGTGGCGGCGTCGGCGGGGGCCGCGCCGGAGGCGAAGAGGCTGGTGACGGCGAGTGCCAGCACCGCTGCGGCCGTTGTGATGTGCCGCCAGGGTGGTATGAGTCTGAGCACGGTGATCGCTCCAGGGTCTTGGTGACGCGGGGAGGAACGCCCCCCGCGCAGAGGCCGGACCCTGCGCGGACAACGTTGTCGGGCATCAGCTGAACGCCCGCCTCACGGCGCCGCGTTGAGCAGATCGAGTGCGCTCTGCTGCCGAGCCGCGTCCAGCTTGTCGACCGGCCCGTACCAGCGCAGCCCGTACTGGTCGAGGGCGTTGCGGTCGCTCGCGTAGGCGCGGTCCGCCTGGCGTTGCAGATACGCCGTGTAGGGACGGTCCGGCAGCGCCGCGTTGAGCTTGCCCAGACCGCGCACGTGCGCGCCCTTGAACGACGGCCCGTCGCCGCCGCAGTCGCCGCCTTCACACGGGTCGCGCAGGATTCCGTCGGCGGTGTGGAGCGAGGAGGCCGTGGTCGCGGCGTCGGCGATCTGCCGTGCCCGGGTCAGCAGCGCGCCGTCGCCCGTCGCCCGGTGCAGCTCGGTGAGGGCGCCGAGCAGGACGCCCTGGTTGTACGACCAGACCGGCTGGCCGTTGTTGCGGCAGGTGGACAGGTCGATGCCGTCGTTCACCAGGTTCGAGGCGTTGATCATGCCGGTGCCCTGGAACCAGGACCAGCCGGCGCGGGCCCGGTTGAGATACGTCGTGTCGCCCGGGATGCGGTTGTGCAGGGCGGCGCTGAGCTGGATGTAGAGGGAGTTGGCGATGGCGTTCTTGTACGTCCTCGCCGTGCTCCACCACACCCCGCCACCGCACGTGCCGTCCCAGTACGCCGCCATGTGATCGGCGTCCGCGCGGGCGGTGTTCAGGTAGCGGCTGTCGCCGGTCAGGTCGTACGCGGCGATCCAGGCGAGCCCCCACCAGCCGGTGTCGTCGATGTACTCGTTGCGGAACTGCCCGCCTTGGGCGTTGAGGTTGAGGTCGTACGTGCGGGAGATCGCGTACGAGTAACTGCTCATGCCCGACACACGGATGTTGTCGATCACGGCGTTCAGCGCGTTGGCCGAGTTCCACCAGCCGGTGGTGTCGAACAGGCCGGTCGAGTAGTTGTAGAACGTCATCAGGCCGGTGGCCGCGGCGGTGCGCCGGTTGCCGGCGTTCCATGTGGTGCGGGCCCATGGGGTGCAGGCGATCTCGGTGCGGTCCCCGGCCTTGCCGCAGGCGCGCAGGGCGCCGACGCCATGGTTGTTCCAGTCGTCCACGTTGTACATGAGCGTGCGCCAGCCTCGCTGTCCCGCGGGGACGGCGGTGTTGCCGAGCCTGCTTCCGGAGCTCCAGGTGCGCCCGCCGTCGAAGGAGCGGTCCAGCCACACCTCGTCGCCCGGGTTGCCGTTGCCGATGGACGCCCAGCCCATCGCGTCGGCGTCGTCGAAGTGGAGGGCGATCGACCGCCCGTGGATGCTCGCCGTGACCGGGGTCCGGTCGCCGGGGGAGAGGGCGGGGTCGCGGGCGTCGCAGTACTTGTTGCAGATGGTCGCGGTGACGGCGGGGTCGGCGGGCTCGGCGGCGGACGCCGACTGCGGGGCGAGCGCCGCGAGCAGGGTCAGGGTGAGCGCGGCGGCCGGGCGTCTGAGGGTGCGGGGTCTCGGTGTCCGGAGTCTTCGTACGGGAGTCATGGGGTCTCCCTGCAAGGAAGCGGTGGTGGATGTGAGAGCGCTCTCAGAAGCTAGTGACGGGCAGACAGAGCGTCAACGGTGTTGGTGCGTACGAGAGTTGAAGACAGGGCGCGAGGTACACACGTCGCCGATGAGCCGCCTACTTGGCGCGCAGGTCCACGATCCGCCGGATCTTGCCCACGGAGCGCTCCAGCGACTCCGGGTCCACGATCTCGACGGTGACCGAGACTCCGATGCCGTCCTTGACGGCCGCGGCGATGGCCTGCGCGGCGGCCTCCCGGGTCTCGGGGGAGGCATCGGCGCGGGCCTCCGCGCGCACCGTGAGGGCGTCGAGGCGGCCCTCGCGGGTGAGACGGAGCTGGAAATGGGGTGCGACACCCGGCGTGCGCAGCACGATCTCCTCGATCTGCGTCGGGAAGAGATTGACGCCGCGCAGGATCACCATGTCGTCACTGCGGCCCGTGATCTTCTCCATCCGCCGGAACACGCGGGCGGTCCCCGGCAGCAACCGGGTCAGGTCCCGGGTCCGGTACCGGACGACGGGCATGGCCTCCTTGGTGAGCGAGGTGAAGACCATTTCCCCTTCGGCGCCCTCCGGCAGCACGTCGCCGGTGATCGGATCCACGACCTCGGGGAAGAAATGGTCCTCCCAGATGTGCAGCCCGTCCTTCGTCTCCACGCACTCCTGGGCCACGCCCGGCCCGATCACCTCGGACAGCCCGTATATGTCGACGGCGTCGATCGCGAACCGCTCCTCGATCTCCCGGCGCATCTGCTCGGTCCAGGGCTCGGCACCGAAGATGCCCACGCGCAGCGAGGTACCGCGCGGATCCACGCCCTGCCGCTCGAACTCGTCGAGGATCGTGAGCATGTACGACGGCGTCACCATGATGATCCCTGGCTTGAGATCCTGGATCAGCTGGACCTGGCGGGCCGTCATGCCGCCGGACGCGGGGATGACCGTACAGCCGAGTCGTTCGGCACCGTAGTGGGCGCCGAGGCCACCCGTGAACAGCCCATAGCCGTACGCCACATGTGCGATGTCGCCGGGCCGCCCGCCCGCCGCCCGGATCGACCGGGCCACCATGTCGGACCACAGGGACAGGTCGTTGTCCGTGTAGCCGACCACCGTGGGGCGTCCGGTGGTGCCGCTGGAGGCGTGGATGCGGCGCACATGGTCCAGGGGCACGGCGAACATCCCGTACGGGTAGTTCTCCCGTAGGTCCGCCTTGGTGGTGAAGGGGAAGTGCGCCAGGTCGGCGAGGGAGCGGCAGTCGTCCGGATGGACGCCCGCCTTGTCGAAGGACTCCCGGTAGAAAGGCACGTGAGCGTAGGCATGCCGCAGCGAGGCCTGCAGTCTCTCCAGCTGCAGCGCCCGCAGCGCCTCCGCGTCGAGCCGTTCCCCCGAGTCCAGCAGGTTCTCCGCCGCATCCGCCATGTGCGCACTCCCTCACACAACCGCGTCAATCCGGGCGACCGATCATTCGGTCGAGCCGCTCCGGATCAGTAACCCAGGCCATCTGACCTCAGGCAAGAGCTGTGCCGCCGATTTCTCCTGGAAGGCGTGGCCCGGTGCGGCTCGGCTGTGGGCAGAGCAGGGGGAGAGGGCGGTGCTCCGCCGGTTAGCGTGCCCGGCATGGACATCGAGCTGCGCACCGTCAAAGCCAACGGCATCACCCTCGCCTACCGCGCCTGGGGTCCGGAACAGGCGCCTCCTGTTCTGCTGCTGCACTGCCGCGGTGCCGACGGGGCGGACTGGGCGTCGGTCGCCGGACGGCTCGCGGCCGGTCCGCGCCGGGTCTATGCCCCGGATCTGCGGGGGCACGGGCGCAGCGACTGGCCGGGTACGGAGCCGGGGGCGGGCACGGACGTGTACGCCTACGCGACGATGCGTGACGACATACGCGCCTTCCTCGCCGCCCTCGGCATCGACCGCGTCGATGTGGTGGGCCACTCGCTCGGTGGTGCCATCGCCTACCTGCTGGCGCAGACGGAACCGGACGTCGTACGGCGTCTCGTCCTGGAGGACGTGCCCGCGCCGATCCCGCTCGACCCGCCCCGGCCGCCCGCCGAACGGCCCGATGGAGAGCTGCCGTTCGACTGGGCCATGGTGCGGGCCACCGACGAACAGCGCAACGCGCCCGATCCAGTGTGGTGGGACCACATGGGGCGGATCACCATGCCCACGCTGCTCATCGGGGGTGGCCCCACCAGCCTGATCCCGCAGGAGCAGATCGCCGCGCTCGCCGGACTGATCCCCGACGCCCGGCTCGTGACCATCGACGCGGGGCATCTGGTGCATGAGACCCGGCCGGCGGAGTTCCTCGCGGCGGTGGAGGCGTTCCTCGGTGCCGAGGACGTCTTCACCCGGAGTTCCGCGGCCCGTACGCCGTCATGAAGCGGTCGCGGAAGGCGTCCATCCCCCAGCGCGGCCCGTCCGGGGCGGGTTTCAGGCCGTCCGTCCAGCCCCAGTCCTCGATCCTGTCGAGCACCTTCTTGTCGCGGGCGACGATGGTGATCGGCACGTCCTTGCTCCGATCGCCCGCGGTGACCGTCGGAACGGGCTGGTGGTCGCCGAGGAAGACGAGGACCGTGTTCTCGTCGCCGTAGCGCTCGACCCATTCGGTCGTGCTGCGCAGGGAGTACTCGATGGCGCGGCGGTACTCGGTGCGAACGCTCTCCGGGTTCTTCCAGACCTCCTTGGGGTCCTTGCCGTCCTTCTTGATCTCGTGGAAGACCGAGCCGTCGCCGAGGTCGTCCCAGTCGATCATGCGGGCGACGGGGGCCCAGGGGTTGTGGCTGGAGGCCAGGATGATCTCCGCCATGATCGGCTGCCGGTCCTTTCGGCCGTGCTCCAGGCGTTCGAAGGCCTCCATGCTGAACTGGTCCGGCACGGGCGTCCAGCTGAAGTAGGGGCCGTGGTAGCCGAGGTGCTCGGAGTCGTAGATGTGGTCGAGGCCGAAGAACTTTCCCTCCGGCCAGGCCCGCCGCACCCCGGGCACGACGCCGACCGTGCGCCAGGCGCCGGTCTTGCCGAAGTAGTTGGTGAGGGTCATGCGGTCGCTGGTGGTCAGGCTCCGGTAGCGCTGCTGGTTCTTGATCCACAGGCCGGACAGGAAGGTCGAGTGGGCCAGCCAGCTGCCGGCCCCGGTGATGGGTGACTTGAGCCAGGCGCTGCGCGACGCGAATCCGGCCGCGTCGAGGGAGCGGGTGCCTTCCTTGAGGACCGCGTCGATCTGCGGTGCCATCGCCGGGTCGTCGATGGCGACCCGGCCGTAGCTCTCGATGAACGTGAACAGGACGTCCTTGCCGCGCAGACCGGTGAGCAGCTGGTCCGGCGGAGTCTTCGCGAACGCGTCCACGGCGGCCTGCTGCTGGAAGACCCGGGCGTCCCGCAGGCCGGCGCGCACCTGTTCCACCCGGTTGCCGAGGAACTCGGCGTTGCCCTTGGTGGCGAGGTCGGTGCCGGCGACCTGCACGCTCAGGGTGACGCAGGTGATCCACGCGGTGCCGAGGACCAGGGTCGTACGAGCGGCGGTGGGACGGTGGCGGACCATGAGGTTCGTCAGCCGCACCGTCGCGAGCGTGGTCAGCACCAGCACGGCGGCGAACAGGACGATCACCGCGACCACGGCGAGCACCTGGCCGGTGCGGCCGAACGACTCGCGCAGGAAGTCCGTCGCGTCGTCGAGCAGGATCCAGTCGAGAACCAGGTCGAAGGGGCGGGCCAGCACCTGGTAGAAGCCCATGTCGACGAACTTCAGGATGGTGAGCAGACCCAGGAACACGCCGGAGACCACCGCCATGATCCGCCGGGGCCTGGGCGGCAGCGCCAGCAGCAGTCCGGCGAGCAGGACGCCCTCGGCGGGGATACGCAGGAACGCGCTGGGGTTGAGGCGTTCGATCCGGTTGGGCATGAGGAGGGCGAAGAGGACGAGGACACCGGCCAGAACGGTGGTGCCCACGGTCACGCCATGGGCCGTACGGGGGTACTTCCGGCGCCAGCCGAACCAGCCGGCTTTCCCCTCAGCAGGGGCGTCCGTCGTATCCGTCGTATCAGAGGGGGCGTCTGTCGTCCCGGTCTCAGCCGTCCCGTCTTCGGCGTCCGGCAGCTGACGAGAACGAGTGACGTGCTGAGACACAAAGGTCCTTCCGTGCGAAACCACATGGTGCGGCGGACCGGATCCGATCGAAACCCGTTCCGCCACCATCAATACGGTCGCACGTCACCTGCTGTTCAAGCGAGCAATCCACGGAATCACAGATTCCGCGCCCACCGGATCACCGGTCCACCGCCACCGCCACCTCCCGCGCCCACCGGTAGTCCGCCTTGCCGCTCGGCGACCGCCGGATCGCATCCGTGAGCACCAGCTGGCGAGGGATCTTGTAGCCGGCCAGCTGGGAACGGCAGTGCGTCTGGATGTCGTCGAGGGACGGCGCGCGCGCACCCTCGCGCAACTGCACCACCGCCGCGACGTGATGACCCCACTTCGCGTCCGGCACCCCGGCGACCAGTGCGTCGTACACATCCGGATGGGACTTGAGCGCCTGCTCGACCTCCTCCGGGTACACCTTCTCGCCCCCGGTGTTGATGCACTGCGAGCCGCGGCCGAGGACCGTGACGACGCCCTCCTGGTCGACGGTGGCCATGTCGCCGAGCAGTACCCATCGCTCGCCGTCCTTCTCGAAGAAGGTCTCGGCGGTTTTCGCCGGGTCGTTGTAGTAGCCGAGCGGGACGTGCCCGCACTGGGCGACGCGGCCGACCTCGCCGACGGCGACCGGCTCATGAGTGGCCGGATCGACCACCTGCGTACGGGAGTTGACACGGATGCGGAAGCCGCGTTCGGGGCCGGAGTCCTCCGTCGCCGTGCCGTTGAAGCCGGATTCGGAGGAGCCGAAGTTGTTGAGCAGCATCACATTCGGGACGAGCGCCTGGAACTGCCGCCGCACCGTGTCCGACATGATCGCTCCCGACGACGACACGTTGAACATCGACGAGCAGTCGGTGCCCTTCATGGGGCCGTTCAGGGCGTCGATCAGTGGTCGCAGCATCGCGTCGCCGACCAGCGACACGCTGGTGACCTTCTCCCGCTCGATGGTGCGCAGCACCTCCTCGGGTGCGAACTTGCGGTGCAGTACGACTCGTTGGCCGAAGTGGAAGCCGACGAACGCCGTCAGCGTGGACGTGCCGTGCATGAGCGGGGGAGTGGGGAAGAAGGTGATCCCGTCGCCGCCCGCCGCGACCCGTTCGGCCAGCTCC
The DNA here is from genome assembly GCF_036014015.1 of Streptomyces sp. NBC_00457. Taxonomy (NCBI): domain Bacteria; kingdom Bacillati; phylum Actinomycetota; class Actinomycetes; order Kitasatosporales; family Streptomycetaceae; genus Streptomyces; species Streptomyces sp. NBC_00457. Next base: position 9,867,960 of record NZ_CP107905.1, read on the forward strand.
TCCGGCTTCTTGACCGGCTCACCGGTCGGGGCGCCGCCGCCGAGCCCGGAGAAGAACAGGTCCTCCTGGCGCCACATCACGCCTTTGGGCATCCCGGTCGTACCGCCGGTGTAGATGATGAACTGGTCGTCGCCCGACCGCTTGGCGAACCCGCGCTCCGCGGATCCGGCGGCCTCGACCTCGCCGAAGGGCACACCCAGCGTGCCCCCGGCACCCACCCGCACCAGATGCCGCACCTTCTCCGCCCGCGGCAGCGCAGCCGCCACCCGGTCGGCGAACTCGGCGTCGAAGACGAGAGCCACCAGATCGGCGTCGCGGTAGAGGTAGACCAACTCCTCTTCCACATACCGGTAGTTGACGTTGACCGGCACGATCCGCGCCTTGAGGCAGCCGAGTAGCGTCTGCAGGTACTCGACGCCGTTGTAGAGATGGAGCCCGAGGTGCTCGCCGGGACGTATCCCGCTGTCGAGCAGATGGTGCCCGATGCGATTGGCGGCCGCGTCCAACTGCGCATACGTCAGCCGACGCTCCGCCCCCGTGCCGGGCTGGTCGATGTACACCAGCGCCTCACGGTCCGGCACCACGTCGACGACCGACTCGAACAGGTCCGCAAGGTTGTACTCCACCGCTCCTCCTGCCCTCGCCCTCCACCGGCTGCCGGTCATCAGAGCAAAGGGCGGCACAACTGTGAAGGGTCCGCGCACAATAAATCTGACTGACTGTCAGAAAACTCTTGAAGTGCTTCCCCGCCTCCTGCAACCTGTTCTCGTTCTGTGAGAGGGGAGACGGTCGATGGGTGGGACGGAACACCTCGCCATCCGGCGGGAAGGCGCCACACTGGTGCTCACGCTCAACAGGCCCGAGGCCAAGAACGCGCTCTCGCTGCCGATGCTCGTCGGGCTGTACGACGGCTGGATCGCGGCCGACGAGGACGACGAGGTCCGCTCGATCGTGCTGACCGGCGCGGGCGGCGCGTTCTGCGCGGGCATGGATCTCAAGGCCCTGGCCGGGAAAGGCATGGAGGGGCAGCAGTACCGGGACCGGCTGAAGGCCGACCCCGACCTGCACTGGAAGGCGATGCTGCGGCATCACCGCCCCCGCAAACCGGTGATCGCCGCCGTGGAGGGCCACTGCGTCGCGGGCGGCACCGAGATCCTTCAGGGCACCGACATCCGGGTCGCGGGCGAGTCGGCGACCTTCGGGCTCTTCGAGGTCAAACGCGGGCTGTTCCCGATCGGCGGGTCGACGGTCCGGCTGCAACGCCAGATCCCGCGCACGCACGCCCTGGAGATGCTGCTCACCGGCCGGCCCTACAGCGCCCCGGAGGCCGCCGGTATCGGCCTGATCGGGCACGTCGTACCGGACGGCACGGCCCTCACCAAGGCCCTGGAGATCGCCGAACAGATCAACGCCTGCGGCCCGCTGGCCGTCGAGGCCGTCAAGGCGTCGGTGTACGAGACCGCCGAGATGACCGAGGCCGACGGGCTCGCCGCCGAACTCAAGCGCGGCTGGCCGATCTTCGACACCGCCGATGCGAGGGAGGGTGCCCGCGCTTTTGCGGAGAAACGCCCGCCGGTCTACAGGCGGGCGTAGACACCCCGCCGGAGGCCGGTTCACAGCTGCGGGTTCGCTGTGGCCGGTCGCGCCCGCGCGGCGGAGCCGCAAATGTCACAGCCCCGCGCCCCTTCGGGGCGCCCTCACAGACGTCGGCTTCCCAAGGAGGCAGCCCCCGATGCCCGAAGTTCTCAAGGCCCCGCTCACTCTTGAATTCCCCTTCACCCGCTCCCTCGGCCCCGTCCAGAGCGCCTTCCTCACCGGTCTGCGCGAACGCGTCGTCCTCGGCGTGCGGACGACCGACGGCCGCACCCTCGTCCCGCCCGTCGAGTACGACCCCGTCACCGCGGAGGAGATCCGCGACCTGGTCGAGGTCGCCCCCACCGGCACGGTCACCACTTGGGCCTGGAACCACGCCCCCCGCCGCGGCCAGCCCCTCGGCACGCCGTTCGCCTGGGCCCTCGTCCGCCTCGACGGTGCCGACACGGCCCTCCTGCACGCCCTCGACGTCCCTGGCCCCGACGCCGTGCACACCGGTATGCGCGTCCGGGTCCGCTGGGCCGAGGAACGTACCGGCGCCATCACGGACATCGCCTGCTTCGAGCCGTTCGACGGCCACGCCCCGGCCGAACTGGCGGGCTGTAGTGGTGAGTTCGAGGACATGGTCACCGGCATCGTCGCCCCCGCCCGCCTCGACTACACCTACTCACCCGGCCGTGCCCAGTCCGCCTACATCAAGGCCCTGTCCGAACACCGCAACGTCGGCGAGCGCTGCCCCAGCTGCCGCAAGGTGTACGTCCCGCCGAGGGGTGCGTGCCCCACATGTGGTGTGGCCACATTGGAACAGGTCGAGGTGGGTCCGCACGGCACAGTGACCACGTTCTGCATCGTCAACATCAAGGCCAAGAACCTCGACATCGAAGTGCCGTACGTCTATGGCCACATCGCCCTCGACGGCGCCGACCTCGCGCTGCACGGCCGGATCGGTGGCATCCCCTACGACCAGGTGCGCATGGGCCTGCGGGTGGAACCGGTGTGGACCGAAGGGTCCCGCTTCCCTGACCACTACCGGCCGACCGGCGAAGCCGACGCGGACTACGACACCTACAGGGAGCTCCTGTGATGCGTGACATAGCACTGGTCGCCTTCGCCCAGACCGACCACCGGCGCACCAGCGACGAGCACTCCGAGGTGGAGATGCTCATGCCGGTCCTGCACCAGGTGCTCGACCGGACGGGCCTGAAGACCGCCGACATCGGCTTCACCTGCTCCGGATCCAGCGACTACCTCGCCGGCCGCGCCTTCTCCTTCACCCTCGCCCTCGACGGCGTCGGCGCCTGGCCGCCGATCTCCGAGTCGCATGTCGAGATGGACGGCGCCTGGGCGCTGTACGAGGCGTGGACGAAACTCCTCGCCGGGGACGCGGACACGGCGCTCGTCTATGCGTACGGCAAGTCCTCGCCCGGCTCCGTCCGCGACGTCCTGACCCGGCAACTCGACCCGTACTACGTCGCACCCCTGTGGCCCGACTCCGTCGCCCTGGCCGCGCTCCAGGCGCAGGCGCTCATCGACGCGGGCCACACCGACGAGCCCGCGCTGGCCGGGGTCGCCGCCCGCAGCCGAAGGGACGCTGCCGACAACTCCCATGCGCAGCTGAGGGGTTCGGTGCCGCACGGGGACTATCTCGTACGGCCCCTGCGCACCGGCGACTGCCCGCCCATCGGCGACGGCGCCGCCGCCGTGATCCTCGCGGCCGGAGACCGGGCCCGCGAGCTGTGCGAGAGGCCCGCCTGGATCCGCGGCATCGACCACCGCATCGAGGCCCACGGACTCGGCGTCCGCGACCTGACCGACTCCCCGTCCACCCGCCTGGCCGCCGAGAAGGCGGGCGCCTTCGAACTCCCCCATGGCCTTAAGGGCATGGGAGGTGCCCCCACCGTGGACACCGCCGAGCTGCACGCGCCGTTCACCTCACAGGAGGTCGTCCTGCGCAAGGCGCTCCGCCTCGACGACAGCGTCCGCGTGAACCCGTCCGGCGGTGCCCTGGCCGCCAACCCGATCATGGCCGCCGGGTTGATCCGGATCGGTGAGGCAGCGGCCCGCATCCACCGCGGGGAGTCCGACCGGGCCCTCGCCCACGCCACGTCCGGCCCCTGTCTGCAACAGAACCTGGTCGCCGTACTCGAAGGGGATCCCCGATGAGCAAGGAGCCCGTGGCCGTCGTAGGCATCGGCCAGACCAAGCACGTGGCGGCACGCCGGGACGTGTCGATCGCGGGCCTCGTGCGGGAGGCAGCGCAGCGGGCGCTCGACGACGCGGAGCTGAGGTGGGCCGACGTCGACGCCGTCGTGATCGGCAAGGCGCCCGACTTCTTCGAGGGCGTCATGATGCCGGAGCTGTACCTCGCCGACGCACTCGGCGCCGTCGGCAAGCCCATGCTGCGCGTGCACACCGCGGGGTCGGTCGGCGGGTCCACTGCGCTGGTCGCGGCCAACCTCGTCGCCGCGCGCGTGCACGGCACCGTGCTGACCCTGGCCTTCGAGAAGCAGTCCGAGTCGAACGCGATGTGGGGCCTGTCGCTGCCCATCCCCTTCCAGCAGCCGCTGCTGGCCGGCGCGGGCGGCTTCTTCGCGCCGCACGTGCGCGCGTACATGCGGCGCAGCGGCGCGCCCGACACCGTCGGCTCGCTCGTGGCGTACAAAGACCGGCGCAACGCGCTGAAGAACCCGTACGCGCATCTGCACGAGCACGACATCACCCTGGAGAAGGTCCAGGCCTCGCCCATGCTGTGGGACCCGATCCGCTACTCGGAGACCTGCCCGTCCTCGGACGGCGCCTGCGCCATGATCCTCACCGACCGAGCGGGCGCGGCCCGCGCGCCCCGGCCGCCCGCCTGGATGCACGGCGGCGCCATGCGCAGCGAACCGACGCTGTTCGCAGGCAAGGACGCGGTGTCGCCGCAGGCCGGCAAGGACTGCGCGGCCGATGTCTACCGCCAGGCCGGCATCGCCGACCCGCGCCGGGACATCGACGCTGCCGAGATCTACGTGCCGTTCTCCTGGTACGAGCCCATGTGGCTGGAGAACCTCGGCTTCGCCGCCGAGGGCGAGGGCTGGAAGCTCACCGAGTCCGGGGTGACCGAACTGGACGGGGATCTCCCGGTCAATATGTCGGGCGGAGTCCTGTCGACCAACCCCATCGGCGCCTCCGGCATGATCCGCTTCGCGGAGGCGGCCCTTCAGGTGCGCGGACTGGCCGGTGAGCACCAGGTGGAGGGGGCTCGCAGGGTGCTCGGGCATGCCTACGGCGGCGGATCCCAGTTCTTCTCCATGTGGCTCGTGGGGTCGCTGCCGCCCGACTCCTGAAAGGTCCCGCTCACGTGGCCTGTTGGCACTCGGAACCGATCGCTAGGCTGGCCCGCGGACGACGAATCGGGAGGAGCACGGACGTGGCCGAGAGCACCATCCAGGACCACCCGCTCACGGGCTGGCACAAGCCGGAGCTGGACCTCAGCAACGCCGAGTGGCACTCCAGCAGCCGCGGGCTGGGGGACGTACAGATCGCCTTTGTCGAGGGTTTCATCGCCATGCGCAACAGCGATCGCCCGGAGAGCCCCTCCTTGATCTTCACGCCGGCGGAGTGGGGCGCGTTCGTGTCAGGTGCGCGGGAGGGCGAATTCGACCTCACCTGAGCCGGGGCGGGCGGGACCGGGCCTTGAGTGTCCCGCCCGTTTTTCCGGACACGCGACCCTGAGCACCCTCCGGGGCCGATGCCTGAGCGAGGCTGGTCCCAGGAGGTGCAGGTCGCACTCCGGAGGTGAGGAACCATGAGCACCCTGCCGGTCATCGCCGCGGTCGACGGCTCGGACGACAGTCTGCGCGCCCTGGACTGGGCGCTGGACGCCGCCCGGCGCCGCGAGGCACCGCTGCGGGTCGTCCATGTGCGGCAGTACGCCATGTGGACCCAGCCCGAGGTCCTGGCGGCCGGGCCGCCGGATCCGTCTGTCGATCCCGTGCTCGGCCAGGTCCGTGCGTATGTCGCCGACCGGACCACTGCCGAGTACGTGGCGCTGGAGGGCGCCCCGAGTGCGGCGCTGCCCGAACTGGGCGCCGCCGCCCAGCTGTTGGTGCTCGGCTCCCGGGGCCGCGGTGGCTTCGCCAGTCTGCTGCTCGGCTCCAACGGCATGGCCGCCGCCCGCGACGCCGAATGCCCGGTCGTCGTGGTGCCCCGGCCCGGGCGCGAAGTCTATGACGGCGCCCCGGCCGGACCGGGCCCGCGGGTCGTCGTCGGCCTGCACGTCGACGGCCCCGACGAGGCGACACTCGACTTCGCCTTCACCGAGGCCGCCCTGCGCGGCGCCCGCCTCCAGGTGGTCGCCGCCTATCCGTGGCCCCTGCAGACCTGGGCGACCCTCGGCGAACTCGTCCCGCCCGTGATCGACCAGGACGCCGTCGAGAACGAGACCCGCGTCCTCGCCGAGGGCTTTCTCGCCCCGCACCGCAAACGGCATCCGGAGGTCCACGTCGAGCCGTATGTGGCGCCGGGCGACGCGGCCGACCACCTCGTCGCCGCGTCCAAGGACGCCGAGCTGGTCGTCGTCGGCCGCCACCGACGCCGTCTGCTCGCCCCCGCCCGCATGATGGGCTCCGTCACCCAGGCCGTTCTGCTGCACGCGACCAGCCCGATCGCGGTGGTGCCACCGACGCCGGGCGAGGAGTGAATCTCCGTCGGGACCAATGAGCACAAGAAGGCCGCGGACAGGGTCGGTCGGTGGTCTGCGCGAGGCGTGCGTGCCCGCTCACGCGGCAGCAGGTCCCCTTCGCACGCGACAGCGAACTCGCCGCCGTCGGCGAGGCGTTGGCCGAACCCACCGGTCTGCGTGCGGACGGCACTGAACCACTCGACCGGCCTGCTCGCCTCCGCCGGATGCGCCTGCTGTCGACGGACTGCCGACAGAGGGGCCCGGCGTGAACGTCGACCCACGTAAGGGCCGCGGGGCTGTATCGATATGCGGTCCCTCGGCCACGTACCATTGACCGCATGTCGTTCCTCCGCCGCCGCAGCGCCACCCCCGCCGGGCCCGACTTCGACGTACTGGCCATGGACCCGGGCGACTGGCCCGGAAACCTGGGCGCGGGCCTGCTGCCCGCTCCCGACGGCACCTGCCAGGGCGTCTTCCTGCGTTACGACCTGTTCGGCGGCCGCGGTCCGGCGATGATCATCGGCAATCTGCCGGAGGGCTCACCGGCCCGTGAGGTCGCCGAGGACGAGATCCCCTTCGAGGTGGCCCAGCTGCTGCTCGCGCTGGAGAACGAGGAGGACGTCACCGTCGTCGGCGCCGAGGACGTGCCCGTCATGCAGGGCGACAACCTGCTGATCGTGCGCCGCCTCAAGCTCTCCGAGAGCCGGATCTCCTGCGTGCAGTTCGACCGCAGCGACAAGGTCCTGGTCACCATCGCCGCCTGGGACCGCCCCATCACCGACGACCTGTACGCCCTGCTGAAACCGCTGCCCGCGGAGCTGTTCCAGCAGGGCTGACGGCCTACCGGGCCGGCTCTTCGCGCACGTCGGCGGCGCGCACGTACGCCACCCGGTGGCCGAACTGGATCTCGTAGTAGAGATCCTTCCCGACGATCACCTTGTGCGAGTCCGTCGCGAAGCCGACCGCGTAGTAGTACTCGCCCGGCACCTTGTCACCCACCACGTACTTCTGCCCCGCGAGCAGTTTGTACGGCAGCGGCGACACCGCCTGCGCGGGCACATCCGCGGGATACGCCCCCGCTTCCGGGTACGCGCGTCCGTACACGGGAATCTGCGCCAGCCCGGCGTTGGGGGTGACGACGGCACCGGAGGCGTTCACCGCCGTCGGCTGCTTCTTCGGGTTCTTGAACCAGGCCTTCTGGCCCAGGTACCAGATCGCCGTCCAGTCGCCCTGCCGGCCCGCGACCGCGTACTGCTGGCCGGTGGAGACCCGCGAACCGATGTCGTTGACGTCGATCGTCGAGGCGTCCCCGGAGGGACGCAGACCGATGTCCTTGATCAGGGCGGAGTTCTCGTCGGGCTGGGAGTGCAGCCGTACCGCGCTGGAGCCGTGGGCCGGGCAGGGCTTGCCCTGCGCCGCGCAGCCCGTGAAGGCGGGGCGGTGGGCGGTGTAGTCGGGCAGGATCGTCAGCAGGCCCGCGCCGGCTCGCGCGGTGGTGCCGAAGGGGCGGCCGAGCAGGGTGAAGTAGTGCTGCCAGTCCCAGTAGGGGCCGGGGTCGGTGTGCATACCGGGGATGGCCGACGTGGTCGGGCCGGGCACGGTGTCGTGGCCGAGGATGTGCTGCCGGTCCAGCGGGATGCCGTACTTGGCGGCGAGGTACTTCACCAGGCGGGCCGACGTCCGGTACATCGCCTCCGTGTACCAGGCGTCCGGGTTCGCCAGGAAGCCCTCGTGCTCCAGGCCGATCGACTTGGAGTTGATGTACCAGTTCCCGGCATGCCAGCCGACATCCTTGGCCTTGAGGTGCTGGGCGATGTGGCCGTCGGTGGAGCGCAGGCTGTAGTTCCACGACACATAGGTCGGGTCCTGCACCAGGTTGAGCACACCCTCCCACGCGCCCTCCGTGTCGTGGATGACGATGTAGTCGATGCTCTGGGAGGCGGGCCGGTCGCCGAGGTCGTGGTTGCCGTAGTCGCCCTCGCCGAACTGCTCGTACGGCGCCGGGATCCACTCGCAGGACACCGTCGTGGGGCACTCGGTCTCCGCGGCCGAGGCGTCCCGCAGCCCCGCCCGGTCCAGCTGCCCGGTCTCGGGGGCCAGGTCCGGCCGGGCGGCCAGGGTGATCTGCTGCCCCGTGTCCGTGGTGCGCCGTTCGCCGGTGCGGAGCACGTCGTACACGTCGTTCGCGTACGCCGCCGCCGTCGCCCGGTCGTCGGCGGCCGGGAAACGGGCCACCGCCCCGTACCAGTCCGCCGGATCGTCGCTGAGCGGCTCGCCCAGCTCCTTCTGGGCGGCGGCCAGGAGTGCCGCACCGCCCGCCACGTTGGCCGCCGGGTCCGTGCGCAGCTTCTCGGCCGCCAGGCCGGTCAGCTCGGCCGCCTTCGTCAACGTCGTGAGGCGGGCGGGGAGTTCGGTGCTTGCCGGCACCTCGGTCGTGGGCAGCAGGGGAGCGCGGGCGCTGTCGCCGCGGGCGTCCTCGGTGCCCTCGCTGTGGTGCGGGGCCTCGGCGGCCAGCGCGGTGCGGGCGTCGGTGAGGTGCATCGGGCCGTAGCCGCCTGCCACGCTCGGCGCCCCGCCGTGCGCGTCCCAGCGGGACTGGAGAAAGGAGACGCCGAGGAGCACGCTCTGCGGCACGTGGTACTGGGCGGAAGCCGCGGCGAACGCCTGCTGCAACCCGTCTGCCGACGTCTCGGAGGGTGCCGCGCCGAGGAGCGGCAGGATGAGGGCCCCGGCGGCGACGGCCTGGGCGGCTCTGCGACGGCCTCGGTCGGGAGCGGTGGCGAATCCTCGCAAAACAGCCTCCTGGGACGGACGAGTGCGATGAGCCGTGCGGGGGCCGGGCGTACGTCTGTGCTACCGGCCTGCCGACGATCCGTCAATCATGCCCAGAGAGAGGCGTTTTATCGTGTAATCGTAGGGTGTAGGGAGTTTCGCGGCGGTGGAATGCGGCCCATACGAAGATCCGCGGTACGCCGGTGTCCCGGGCGCACCGCGGATCGCCGTCCCCGTCAGCGAGTGCCGACCGCCGCGCGCACGGCCCGTCGGGCCAGTTGGCAGTCGTCGTGCAGCCGCCTGAGCAGCAGCCGCTGTTCCTCGCCGGACGGCGCAGCACCCGGGTGGGCCACTCCCGGTGCCGCCGGGGTCGTGTCGTGCATCGAACGCTGCACGGCCGTCTCATAGGTACGGATCTCACGCGTCAGGACGAGCATCAGGTTCACCAGGAAGGCGTCCCGCGAGGCCGGTCCCGCCGACTGCGCGATCTGGCTGATCTGCCGCCGGGCCACCGGTGCGTCCCCGAGGACCGACCACAGCGTCGCCAGGTCGTACCCGGGCAGATACCAGCCCGCGTGCTCCCAGTCCACCAGCACTGGACCGGCCGGTGACAGGAGGATGTTCGACAGCAGAGCGTCGCCGTGGCAGAACTGGCCCATCCCCTGCCGTCCCGCCGAGTGCGCGATGCCGTGCACCAGCTTCTGCAGATCGCCCATGTCCCGGTCGGTCAGCAGACCCAGCTCGTGGTACCGGGCGATGCGTGCCGCGTAGTCCAGCGGCGCGTCGAAGGTGCCCGCCGGTGGCCGCCAGGCGTTCAGCCGGCAGATCGCGCCGAGTGCCGCTCTGATGTCCGCACGCGGCGGGGCCTCGGCCGGGTGCCGCTGGAGGGCCGCCACCCGCCCCGGCATCCGCTCGATCACGAGCGTGCAGCTGTCCGGGTCCGCGGCGATCAGCCGGGGCACCCGCACGGGCGGGCGGTGCCGGACGAACGAGCGGTATGCGGCTATTTCGTGCTGGATGCGCTCGGCCCACGCTGGGGAGTGGTCCAGTAAACACTTCGCGACGGCCGTGCTGCGCCCCGTCGTCCCCACGAGGAGGACGGATCGTCCGCTGCGGCGCAGGACCTGGACCGGAGCGAACTCCGGGCAGATGCGATGCACCGACGCGACCGCCGTGCGCAGCTGCGTGCCCTGAGGGCCGGACAAGTCGAGTCTCCCGCTGAGCGGTTGGGTGCCGACCCCCGCGGCGCGCGGCGGCCGGCCCGCTCCGAGCCGGGGAGGCGCGGGACGCGCGGGGTCGAGGTAGGGGCCGCTGCCCGCAGGGCGGGGGCGCAGCGACCGGGGCGGGGCGGACACGGAGGACGATGCTGCGTACATGGGCGAAACAGATCCCTTCGTGTGCCTGCGACGACAATGCGCTACCCGGCCCGGCCCCTCGGGTGCACCCTGGGGAATGTCCCTCGGCAACCGGGTCGGGGTGGCGCGTTCCTACCTGACACCCGTCGCCCAGTGGCACACCATCTGGCGCACCCTGGCGAACCCTGGCGAATAGTCGCCCGGCAAGTCTCACCGGGCTACTGTCAACTCAGCCGAGAACCTGGGGGCTTGACGTGAGCGGAGAACCCAACACCCGACTGTCGGACCTGTTCGGCCTGGCCGGCTGGTCCAAAGGTGAACTCGCGAGGCTGGTCAACCGGCAGGCGGCGGCCATGGGCCACCCCCAGCTGTCGACCGACACCTCCCGGGTGCGGCGGTGGATCGACATGGGAGAGATCCCGCGCGATCCCGTGCCGCGGGTGCTGGCGGCCCTGTTCACAGAGCGTCTCGGCCGTGTCGTGACCATCGAGGACCTCGGTCTGGTCCGGCACGGGCGTACGGGGAAACGGCAGAGCGGCGGGAGTGTGGAACATCCCGACGGTGTGCCGTGGGCGCCCGAACGGACTGCCGCGGTCCTCACCGAATTCACGGGAATGGACCTCATGCTCAACCGACGCGGCTTGGTGGGCGCGGGTGCCGCGCTCGCCGCGGGATCAGCACTCAGCAGCGCCATGCACGACTGGCTGCACACCGATCCGACCCTCTCGTCCGACGCTCCCGACATCGACCATCCCCTGCACGCCGACCCCGCTGGGTTCGACCGCTATGAGGCCGCCCCCATCGGGTCGCAGGAGATCGAGGAACTGGAGCGCTCGGTCGAGGTGTTCCGAGCCTGGGACGCGGCCCGCGGCGGCGGGCTGCAACGCAAGGCCGTCGTGGGTCAGCTCAACGAGGTGGGCGGCATGCTCGCCTACCGTCACCCCGATCACCTCCAGCGGCGCCTGTGGGGCGTCGCCGCCAACCTCGCCGTTCTCGCGGGCTGGATGTCGCACGACGTCGGCCTGGAGCCCACGGCCCAGAAGTACTTCGTCATCGCCGCCCATGCGGCCCGTGAGGGCGGCGACCGGCCCCGCGCCGGGGAGGCGCTCTCCCGAGCGGCTCGCCAGATGGTGCACCTGGGCCGGCCCGACGACGCACTCGACCTGATGAAGCTCGCCCAGTCCGGCTCCGGCGAAGAGGTGCTGCCGCGCACCCGGGCGATGCTGTACACCATCGAGGCCTGGGCACAGGCGTCGATGGGCAAGGGGCAGGCGATGCGCCGCACCCTCGGACAGGCGGAGGATCTCTTCGTCTCCGACCGGGGCGATGTGCCGCCGCCGAGCTGGATGCAGATGTTCAAGGAGGAGGACCTGTACGGCATGCAGGCCCTGGCCTACCGCACGCTGGCCGAGCACGAGCCGGGCGCGGCCGTGCACGCCCGGCACTATGCGGAGAAGGCCCTGGCCCTGCGGGTCGACGGGCGGCAGCGGTCGAAGATCTTCGACTATCTGTCCATGGCCTCCGCCTGCTTCATCTCCGACGACCCCGAACAGGCCGACAGGTACGCGCGGTTGGCCCTGATGTCGATGGGCTCCAACTCCTCCCATCGCACCTGGGACCGGCTGCGCCAGATGTACCGGCTCACCGCCGAGTACTCCAGCTATCCGAGGATCAGCGAACTGCGAGAGGAGATCAAGCTCGCGCTGCCGAAGCCGAAGAGCGGCAACAGCGCACGGGCATAGGTGTCAGTCGGCCACCCGGGCGATGAGCACGCAGGCGTCGTCCTCGCGCTCGAACTCGCCCAGTTCCTCCACGACCGTCCGTACGCAGTCCTGTGCGGTGCGCGCCTCGCGGAAGCGGGGGGCCAGGTCGAGGAGCCGATGCACGGCCTCATCCCGGCTGCGCCTGGGCACCAGCCCGTCGGTGTACAGCATCAGCAGGTCGCCCGCGTCGAGCGTCACTTCGGCCTGCTCGTAGGCGGCGCCCGAGGTCGCACCGAGCAGGACGCCGTCCGGCGCGTCCAGTGGGCGCCCCGTCCCGTTGCGGAACAGCAGCGGGGCGGGGTGTCCTGCTTGCGCCCAGGACAGCGTGCGGGTGGCGGGACGGTAGCGGCAGCAGACGGCACTGCCCAGGGCCGGCTGCACGGTGGCGTCGAGCAACTGATTGAGCAAGGACATCAGCCGGCCGGGCTCGGTGCCCGCCATCGCCATCCCGCGCAGCGCGCCGAGCAGCATCGCCATGCCGGACGTCACGGCGACGCCGTGTCCGGTCAGGTCGCCCACGCTCAACAGTGTGTCGCCGTCGGCCAGTTGGATCGCGTCGTACCAGTCACCGCCGATCAACGCGCTCGTCGACGAGGGGAGGTAGTGCGCCGCGAGATCCAGGCTCTCGGCGCCCTGGTGCGGGAGTCGCAGGGAACCGCGCCACGGCGGCAGCACGGCCTCCTGCAACTCGACCGCCAGCCGGTGCTCGGACTGCGCATGCTGCCGGTGGCGTTGCAGCGAGTCACGGGTCTCGCTCACCGCCCGCTGGCTGCGCCGCAGTTCGCTGACGTCACGCAGCACGGCCCACATCGAGGCGGTGCTGCCGTCGGCGTCGAGCACGGGCTCGCCCATCATGTGCACGGTCCGTACGTCGCCGTCCGGGCGTACGACGCGGAACTCCCCGTCGATCGGCTTCGCGTCGACGAGGCAGTCGGTGACCATCGCCGTCAGCTTCGGCCGGTCCTCGTCGAACACCAGGGACGGGAGCTCGTCGAGGGTGAGCGGGGGAGCGGCGGGGTCGCGGCCCAGGATCTGGAAGAGCTCACCGGACCAACTGGCCTCGTCCGTCAGCAGGTTCCACTCGGCGCTGCCGACCCGGCTGAGCAGCGAGTCGCGCCGGGGAGCGGGCGGCACGGCACGGACCGCGGACACCGGCTCCGACGCCATCGGCACGGGCGGCGGGCCTTCCCGCAACTGCGCCAAGTGGGCGTCCAGGTCGTTGAGTTGGTGCAGTGCCAGGTCGTACAGGGCGCGCTGCCACCGGTCCTGCGGATCCGATCCTTCGCTCTGCGCGTCCCGCCGTACGGCGTCCACGTCGCCCTTGAGCCGTCGCGTCTGCGATATGAGCGCGTCGACCGAGCCGCGTCCGGGCGGCTGGGCGGCTGGGCGGTCCGCGGAGAGATGGGACGGCATCAGGCACTCCGAGGGGGGACGGTACGAGCAAGGCGGACGGAGGGACCGCTACGACTGTTGCACAGCCCGCGACGCGCTGTAAGGGATTTGGCAACACACGATCCGGTGGTGCTTCTGGCATATGCCACAGTCTTCATGGCCTGCTTGCGCGGTGCGAATGGAGTACGTCGCCGAGGGGGTGCGCCGTAGGCGGCATACGTGACTTGACTGATGGTCGACGGGTTCGGGTCGACGTTCAACTACGTGTTCGACGCGTGTTTGTTCTATGGGTGGGGTCGACCGTTCGGATGTGATGCAGGTCACACCCTTGATTTCGGGTTTCCCGTAATGCAAACGGCGTCTGCGGGGTCGTAAGAGACACCGGCACAACGGGCCGACCTCTCACCCGCAGTGGAGACCGACGATGGACATCAGCCTCGAGCAGCCCGCACGCGCCCTCCTGATCACCGCCGATGGGGAGGAACTTCCTGTCTCCGCCACCCTTCGTTATACCGTCGCGGACCCGCTGGCCGTGCACATCGACTTCCCGCCCGAGGCCGCACTCGACGGTGAGTGCGTCACCTGGACCTTCGGGCGGGCCTTGCTGGAGGCCGGTCTGCGCGGCCCGGCCGGCAGTGGCGACGTGCACATCTGGCCGTGCGGCCGGGACCGGACGATCCTGGAGTTCCACTCGCCGTACGGGCTGGCGCTGCTCCAGTTCCGCACGCCCGCCCTGCGTCGCTTCCTGCTGCGGACGTACGCCGTGGTCGCGTCGGGGCAGGAGGACGTCGGCGCGGCCGTCGACCGCGGGCTGAGCGCGCTGTTCGGGAGTGTCTGACAGCCTCAATGGCCGGCGTACAGGTCCGGGCGTGGGGCGAGGTCCACGGTCGTGCGGTCGCCGGTCTCCAGGGACCGGACCCCGGCCTCGGCGACCACCGAGGCCGCATAGCCGTCCCAGGCGGCGGGACCGGCGACCCGGCCCTGCCGGGTGGCGTCGACCCAGGCCTGCACTTCGCGGTCGTAGGCGTCGGCGAACCGTACGAGGTAGTCCTGCGGGACCTCTTCGCGCGCCCCGCCGTCGGCGGTGACGAGCATGGTGTGCCCCTCGCCGACCCGGGCGCTGCCCCGTTCGCAGACGGCCTCGCAGCGCACCTGGTAGCCGAAGCCGCAGTTGACGAAGACCTCCACGTCGACGAGAGCGCCGTGCTCGGTCTCGAAAAGCACGAACTGCGGGTCCAGCAGCCCCTCGGGGGCGTCGGCGGAGGACCGTGAACGCGGCACGGTCACCGCGGTCAGCTCCTGGCCGAGAAGCCAGCGGGCGGCATCGATCTCGTGCGAGACCGAGCTGTTGATCAGCATCGCGGAGGTGAAGCCGGGCGGGGAGGACACATTGCGGTGGATGCAGTGCAGCATCAGTGGACGCCCCAACCGCCCGTCGTCCAGCAGCGACTTGAGCTGCCGGTACTCGGCGTCGTACCGCCGCATGAACCCGATCTGTGCCAGCCGCCGCCCGAGTCGCGCCTCCGCCTCCACGACGCGGAGTGCGCCCGTGGAGTCCGGCACCATGGGCTTCTCGCACAGCACCGGAAGGCCGCGCGCGAACGCCGCGAGCAGTGCCTCCTCGTGTGCCGGGCCGGGCGAGGCGATCAGTACGGCGTCGACGCCGGGCGCATCGAGCGCGGCCGCCGTCTCGGCATGCACCGCGATCCCGTCGATTCCGGCGACCGCCGCCTTGGCCCGCGCGGTGTCGGGGTCGGCCACGGCGGCGACACGCGCGCCGCTCACCACGTACTCAAGCCGACGTATGTGGTCGGCCCCCATGTGCCCGGCACCCAGTACCGCCACGCCCAACAGGTCTCCCACGTGCGCACTCCCTTGTCGCCGACTGTCCCCGGCGAAGGGTAGACGCGACAGGCGCCGGAGCGTCAGTAGCGCAGCACGCCCGCGATCCCCTGGGCGTCCCGCAGCGTGCCGTCCGGTACGAAGCGGACCTCGGCGCCGGTCTCCAGGCACTGCTCGACGATCTCGTCCACGATGTCCTCGCGGGCGTCGAGGTCGCCGCTCTCGGCCGGGATCAGGTGATCGCCGTCGTCGCGGACCGTCGCCCGGTAGTTCTCCTCGACGGCGAGCAGCCGCACCCGTGCCTCGCGGGCGTTCTGCCAGACCTCGTCGAGGCCGGCCGCGAACGCCCGCCGCCCGCGCGCCGATTCGAGTTCCCGCGCGACCTCGTCGGTGCTCTTGCGGTCCTGGGCGGCGACGATCGGCCGGACCGCCTGCCAGACGGCTTCGTGCGTGCCGTGCGCGAGGCCGCCGTGCGGGATGTGCACCGCGTCCTTGGTGACCGTTCCGATCTCGTCCAGCGCGGACAGCGCCGCCTGCTCGCCGGTGATGTAGAGCGGGCGTGCGTCGTCCTTGAGGACCGCGCTCACCGCGGTGTCGGCGTCGCGCAGGAAGTGGCGGGTGCCCTCGTCGCGGAAGGTGCTCGGCAGATCGCCGATCCGCTCCTGCCGCTCGGCGTCGAAGTTGTCGAAGGACCGCGTCAGCGGGAAACCGCCGGTGCGGACCTCGGTGACGCGGTCCGTGCCGCCGCTCCACAGCGTGACGCGGTCGGCGGAGACCGACAGCACCCAGAACGGCCGCTCGGCCGCCTGCGCCGAGACGAGGTTGCGGGTCAGGAAGGTGTCGGCCAGCACCACCCGCTCGGGCACCGGACGGGCGAGCGACCACACCTGGTGCTCACCCGGCGCGGCGAAGATCACCAGGCCGTCCTCGGCATGCGTGAGGTCTACCTCGGCGAGGGCCTGGTCGAGCTGTCGTTCGACCTCGGCACGCCGGTCCCGGCTGACCGCGGGATCGGACTCCAGCTGCTTCTTGGCCGCGGCCACGACATTGCGCAGCCGTACCGGGTCCTGGGCCTTCTCCGGCTCACGGCGGTGCGTCGGCGTCAGCACGGACACCGCCGGATAAGGGCGCGGACGGCGCAGCTCGGTGAGGGTCGCGGGGCTGAGTGCGTGCTCCATATCAGCACGATAGGCCCGATTCACCGATCGGGCACTTGGGGTAACTCGGCCGGACATCACGGGTGATTCGCTGTCAGGCTCTGACCCGGACTTCAGTCGTCGTCGTCATCCGAGCCGCAGGAGCTGCCGCCCGCGGGCAGCGAGCCGTAGAGCAGGAAGTTGTCGACCTTCTTGTGCACGCACTTGGAGGAGGCGTACCCGGTGTGGCCCTCGCCCCTGTTGTCGAGCACCACGGCCGAGGAGCCCAGCCGCTTCGCCGTCTCCGTGGTCCAGCGGTACGGCGTCGCCGGGTCGCCGCGGGTGCCCACGAGGAGCATCTTCGGGGTGTCGACGTCCCGCACCTTCTTGCGGATGTAGTCGGTGCCCTTGGGGCGGCCGTAACACATGAGCACCTCCGTGAGGCGGTACTCGCCGAAGACGGGGGACGCCTCCTCGTACTCGGCGCGCAGCCGGTCGAGGTTCCTCGTGATCCAGTCGGCGGTCGGGCGGTCGGGGTCGTCGGCGCAGTTGATCGCCATCAACGCCGCCGGCAGGTTGTCGAAGGGGACGTCCTCCTCGTCCGCGAGGCCGCCGTCGTCGTTCCGGGCCATGCCGCCGCCGGTGAGGGCGAGCAGGCCCCGGGCGTCGCCGTCCTCGACGAGCGAGGCGATGGCACGTTCCAGCGTGGGCCACATGTCCCTGCTGTAGAGGGCCTGGCTGAGGGAGGCGACGAGGTCCTGCCCGGTGAAGGAGTCGCCGAAGTCGGTCGGCACCGGATCCTCGTCGAGCGACTCGACGAGGGACACGACGTGTTCCCGGGCGGTGCGGGAGTCGGTCCCGAGCGGACAGGCGACGTCGTCCTCGGCGCACCACGCGACGAAGGCGTCCAGCGCGGTCTGCTGCCCCTCCGCGCCCACGATCGCCTGCTCGGTGAGCGGCTCCGTGAGCGTGTCCACGCCGTCGAGCACCAGCCGGCCGACCTTGTCCGGGAACTGCGCCGCGTACACGGCGCCGAGCCGGGTGCCGTAGGAGAAGCCGAGGTAGTTGAGCTTCTTGTCGCCGAGGGCCTGGCGTATGACGTCCAGGTCGCGGGAGGCGTTCACGGTTCCTATGTGGGGGAGCACGGGGCCGGAGTGCTTCGCGCACTGGGTGGCCGCCTGCTTCAACTGCTTGAGGACCGCCCGCGGATCATCCGTGAGATCCGTGTCCGTGTCCATCGCCTCCGAGGCCTCGTCGGAGGCGTCGCCGCAGCTGACAGGGGAGGATCTGCCGACGCCGCGCGGGTCGAAGGAGACCACGTCGTAGCCGTCGGTGAGCTCCATGAAGTCGTCGCCGCCGAAGGCGAGTTGGGGGACCCCGGGGCCGCCGGGACCGCCGAAGTTCAACACCACCGAGCCGCGCGACTTGCCGGTGGCCCGGTAGCGGGCGAGAGCCAGCTCGAGCGTGCCCGACTTCGGCTTCGCATAGTCGAGGGGGACGGTGACCTTGCCGCACTGGAGGTCCTTCGGCATCGACTTGTTCTCGCACTTCGTCCAGACGACCTTCTGCCGGTAGAACCGTGTCAGGTCGGACTCGGTGTCGCGTACGGCCACCGCCGGCAGCCCCGCCGCCAGCACGGCCAGCCCGACCGCGCCGGTCAGCGTGGAGCGCCGGAGTCTGAGGCGCGTCGTCAGCTTGGCCAGCATGCATGCCTCCAGAAGCGCTCGCCGGGGACCGGTATTGGCGCCTCCGATCACGATAGGCGGCCCCCGGAACCGACGCCTCCGGACGAGTCAGATCGCATGGAGTGCCCTAGCCTGTGCACCCCTCGGCGCATCGTGCGGCTTTGCCGCAAGTTCGATAAGAGTGACGCTCGATGGGGTGAAAGGCCGATAAGCCATAACTCGGATGGTTCACCTGCGTTTTATCCGGTGCGGGCGAGTGCTCGCGACCATGTCTGGAAGGCAGGGAACCTATGAGACGGGTTACCCGAAACGGTGTGATCGCCGTCGCCGCCGCGTCCGGCGCGATGGCAGTGGCAGTGCCGGCGTACGCCGACTCCGCGGCCGAGGGTGCCGCGGCCGGCTCGCCCGGGTTGATCTCCGGCAACACGATCCAGCTCCCGGTGCACGTGCCGGTGAACGTGTGCGGGAACACCGTGAACGTGGTGGGGCTCCTCAATCCGGCCGCGGGCAACGAGTGCGCCAACGAGAGCGGGGGCGAGAAGCGGGGCGGCAATCCCGGCGGAGCCGCCGCGGAGAGCCGCGGAAAGGATTCGCCGGGTGTGCTGTCCGGCAACGGTGTGCAGCTCCCGGTCCACCTCCCGGTGAACGTCAGCGGCAACACCGTGAACGTGGTCGGTGCCGGAAACGCGGCCACCGGCAACGAGTCCGTGAACACCTCGGGCGGCAGGCCCGACCGCCCCTCGACGCGCCCGGCCCCCAAGCCGGCCGTGCCGGACACTCCTCCCCAGGCGGTCCCGTCCGCTCCACGGGCCCCCGTGGCGGCCCTCGCCGACACGGGATCCGACGGGATGCTCCCCGCGGTCGCGGGCAGCGCCGCACTGATGCTGGGCGGAGCGGTCCTGTACCGGCGTTTCCGCGGCAAGGCGGCTCACTGACCGGGACGTCCCGGTGACGGACGGCCCCACCGGACCCGTGATCGGTGGGGCCGCGTGTCAGCCGCGCCCGCGGTGGAACCGCCGGTGCAATTCCCGTACTTCCTCGGCCAGTTCAGGCACGGGGCCGGCCACCGCCACGCCGGGCGCCACCTCGTTGACCGGCAGCGTCCGCACCGGAGGCGCGGGGACGTCCAACTCGGCCAGCCATGAGGCGAGTTGCTCGGACGAGGCGACGTACACGATGCGGCCGAGGCCCACCCAGGCGTGCGCGGCCGCGCACATCGGGCAGTGCTCGCCGGAGGTGTACACGGTGGCGGCGGCCCGCTCCTGAGGGGTCATGTGCGCCGCGGACCAGCGCGCCAGCTCGAACTCGGGGTGCCGCGTGCGGTCGCCGGAGGCCACCCGGTTGTGGTCCTCGGCGAGCACCGCACCGCCCGCGTCCACCAGAACCGAGCCGAACGGCTCGTCACCCGCCCCCAGCGCCTCGGCCGCCAGCTCCACACAGCGACGCAGATACGGCAGTTCGGTGTCCTTCACGACCATGGCGTACGACCTCTCCCGCGACGTGATCTTCACACCGCAGCCTAGGGTCGGCGGAGCGCGGCAGGGAAGGCGTGCCGTCGGCCGGGCGCCACCGTGGCGAGGGCGGCCGGCATGGATCCGCGCGATCCTGCCGCCGCGTTGCCGCGCGGCCACATCGAAACCGCATCGAGACCCGGATCGACTGCCTGGCCCGCACCCAAGACCGGCTGAGCGCGTATCTGGACGCGGTGAGCGGGATGTCGCCGTATCGGAACGCTAAAGCGGTTGCCACCAGGGCATCCCGGTGCTGGAGTGAACACATGGATCATGTCGGTGTGCTCGCCCTGTTCGACCGGGCCATGCGTGAAGGTGCCCAGCCGGACACTCCCGACGCCCGGGTCGAGCGTGCCGGACGCGTGGTGCGCCAGGTGTCCTCGCCGCGGGGTTGGAACGGCGTCGTGTGGTCCGACCTCGACGAGGCGAGCGCGGACGCGGCGATCGCCGAGCAGATCGCGTACTTCTCCGGCCTCGGCCGCGAGTTCGAGTGGAAGCTCTACGGCCACGATCTGCCCGTCGACCTGGGGCAGCGGCTCAGAGACGCCGGGTTCACGGCCCAGCCGGAGGAGACGCTGATGATCGGCGAGGTCGCCGATCTGAACCTCGACGCCGAGCCGCCCGAGGGCATCCGCATCCTTCCCGTGACCGACCGGGCCGGCGTCGACCTCGTGGCGGACGTGCATGAGAAGGCCTTCGGCACGGACGGCACCCGGATGCGGGACCAGTTGCTCGCCCGGCTCACGGACGACCCCGACTCGGTGGTCGCCGTCGTCGCCCTCGCCGGAGACACACCGGTGAGCGCGGCCCGGATGGAGATGGTGCCGGGTAACCGGTTCGCCGGGCTGTGGGGCGGCGGCACCGTCGAGGAGTGGCGCGGCCGTGGCATCTACCGTGCGCTGGTCGCCCACCGGGCGCGGGCCGCCGTGGACCGTGGGTACCGGTATCTCCAGGTCGACGCCATGAGCCAGAGCCGCCCGATCCTCGAACGGCTGGGCTTCCAGCCGCTGAGCACCACGACGCCGTACGTGTACGTGCCGTAGCGCGCGTCGGCGGTCAGGGCGGTCAGGCCAGGCCGAACGTGTCCGCCAGCGAGTCCATTTGGGCCGTGAGCAGGGTGCCCCCGTCGTGCCCCATGCCGTCGAACTGACCGGACACCTCCAGGCCGACCACCCCGTGCATGTGCGACCAGGCGAGCATGGCACCGGCCAGCGCGGTCCCCTGGTCGACGGCGGGCGCATTCAGGCGTACCCATTCCGATACCGGTGGGTCCGTGTCGGCCCAGGCTTTCATCTGCGTCACCACAGGTCGTACGGCCGACGACGGCTCGGCCCCGTCGAAGGCGGGCAGGAACGGTCCGAGCACCGCCCGCGCGCTGTCGACCGTCTCCGGGGGCGCGCTGTACCCGGGGACGGGCGTGCCCTGGATCAGCAGATAGCGGTGCGGCTGCGCGACCGCCCAGTTCCGGCATGCGGTCGCCAGGGCCCGTAGCCGCGCCCGCGGTGAGGTGGTCGCGGGCAGTGCCTCCGCGGCCTCGGTGACGGCGGCGGCCAGATCGGCGTACGCGTCCCGGATCAGGTCGGTGAGCAGCGCGTCCCGGCTGTCGAAGTAGCGGTAGAGGGCCGGCCCCGACAGCCCCACCTCCTTGGCGATCCGCGTCAGCGCCACGGCCCCCGTACCGCCCTCGGCCAGCTGCCGGAGCGCGATCTCCTTGATCTCAGCCCGCGTCTGCTCGCGATAACGCGCCCTCGGGCTCTGTGTGCTCCCGGCCACGGCCGACTCCCTTCTCGACGTCGCGACACACCTTAACGAAGGGTCGAGTATCCCACTCTTGTGATGGTCAATCGAAAGAGTTACAGTCTCTAACAGAAGTGATGGTCAATCACGAAGAAGAGAGGTCAATCATGTCTGGCACTCAGAAGCCCCGCGCCCTGCACGCCGTCCTCGGCTCCGGCCCCGCCGGAACCGCGCTCGCCCGCGAACTGGCACGCCGCGGCCACTCCGTGCGTCTCGTCGACCGCAAGGGCGAGGGGCCCGCGATCGAGGGAGTCGAGCGGTACGCCGCCGACGTCAGCACGGCCGAGGGTGCGCGCAAGGCCATAGCCGGTGCCGTCGTCGCGTACCACTGCGTCAATGTCGCCTATCACCTCCAGGTCGAGGTGATGCCCCGCGTCCAGGACGCCGTCCTCGGGGCCGTGGAAGCCGCCGGTGCGCGGCTGGTCGTACTCGACTCGCTGTATCCGTACGGCGAGACCGGGGGAGCGGTGATCACCGAGGACACCCCGTGGAAGGCGACGAGCCGTAAGGGCCGGATGCGTGCCGAACTCGACGAGAAGTACCTTGCCGCGCACCGCGAGGGCCGGGCCAGGGTGGTCCTCGGGCGATCCGCCGACTTCGTCGGACCCGGTGTGGTCAACTCCAGCCTCGGCGGAGCGGTGTTCCCCGCAGCGCTCACCGGCGGTGAGGTTCCCGGGCTCGGGGACATCGACCTGCCGCACAGTTACACGAGCGTCGCCGACGTCGCCGCGGGCCTCGCGACCCTGGGTGAGCACCCCGAGGGCGACGGTCGTGTCTGGCATCTGCCCACGGCGCCCGCGGTCAGCACCCGCGAGATCCTCACCATGATCGAGCAGCGGGTGGGCCGCCCGCTGAACATCGTGACGATCGACGAACCCCGCCCCTTCGGCCCGTTCGACGAGGTGTTCATGGCTGAGTACGCGGAGATGTTCTACCAGCACACCGAGCCCCAGATCATGGACTCCTCCGCCTTCGAGCAGGCCTTCGGTGCGGCTCCGGCGCCGCTCGAGGAAACGGTGGACGCCACGCTGACCTGGTACCGGGAGTGGCTCGCGAGCCGGTGAGGCGCGCGTCGGCCGCGGCCGTGTTCGCCCTCCGGCGCGGCTGTTCAAGGGCGCGTCGTTGCGCGGGACGCGGCTGCGGCAGCCTCAGGAAGCAGCCGCGTCCCGACATTGTTTTGCCTGCCCGGGTCCGATCCTCAGCGGCGGACCTTCGTCCGGTCCAGCGCGGCCACGCCGACCGCTGCCAGGCCGATCTGGATGAGCCACTCGATCCAGTCGACGCCGTCCGTGTCGCCCACGTCGAACGCGTTCGCGAGCGCGGAACCGATCAGCGCGGCCACGATGCCGACGAGGATCGTCCACAGGACTCCGATGCGCTGGCGACCTGGGACGACGAGCCGCCCCAGGACACCGATGATGATGCCGATGACAATGGCACTGATGATGCCCGAGATCTCCATTTCCGCCCCTCTTTGTCGAGACCCCCGTTGCTGAGCAAGTTCCCGCTTAAGGCGGAGACAGTCGCGTCGGCGTCACGAAGCCTGGAGCTGTGACGCGGCGCGCCCGTCTGTTGACATGCAGGCAATTGCCTGCATAACTTTGAGTGTGCGATCAGAGAGCGACCCGGCGATGGACCGGGTCTTCAAGGCGCTGGCCGACGACACGCGCAGGCGGCTGATGGACCGGCTGCACGAGGACAACGGGCTCACACTCGGCGAGCTGTGCGAACGCATCGACATGAGGCGCCAGTCGGTGACCCAGCATCTGGCCGTCCTGGAGGCCGCGAACCTGATCAGCACGGTGCGGCGGGGGCGGGAGAAGCTGCACTACCTCAACCCGGTCCCGCTCCACGAGATCCAGGAGCGGTGGATCGACAAGTTCGAGCGCCCGCGCCTTCGTGCGCTCGGCGCCCTGAAGCGACGAGCTGAGGAAGCCATGACCGACAAGCCGAGCTATGTGTATGTCATCTACATCCAAAGCACGCCCGAGAAGGTCTGGGACGCCCTCACCGACGCCGACCTGACCGGCGCCTACTGGGGTCACCGCAACGAGTCCGACTGGCGCCCCGGCTCCCGCTGGGCCCATGTCCGCACCGATGGCTCGGGCATCGCCGACGTCGTCGGCAAGGTCGTCGAGAGCGACCGCCCGCACCGCCTGATCACCAGCTGGGGCGATCCCGAGAAGGAGGGGCAGGAGGACACCTACTCCCGGGTCACCTTCGACATCCAGCCGCACGCCGACATCGTCAAGCTCACCGTCACCCACGAGGACCTGGCCGACGAGGGCGAGCTGGCCGACGTCTCCTCCGGCTGGCCGGCGGTGCTGTCCAACCTCAAGTCGCTCCTGGAGACCGGCAGCCCGCTGCCGCAGGAGCCCTGGTCGGTGCCCGGCCACTGAGAGGGCAGCGAAGGCCGGTCCGCGTGACGCGGACCGGCCCGGTACTCGTTCCTTCCTTGCGGTGTCTACGGCCTCGGGGCGCTCCTCGCCGCCGTACCGGCGCATGTCAGCCCGAGGATCACGGCCAGGGCGCCGATGATGATGTTGTTCCACACGACACCGGCATCGGGGCTGCTGCCAACGATCCACGGCGAGACGATCATCCACACGCCGAGCGCGCAGAAGGCCCAGCTCAGGCCGTACATGCGTTCCGGAGCGCGGGTGAATCCGAGAGCCAGCAGGCCGATCGCGATGCCGATCACGAGGTTGTGGGGCACGAGATCGGGCTGGCTGGTCGTGTAGTGGACTATCCAGGGGGATACAGCGCAGTACAGACCGAGCAGGAACACCGGTCCGTCCACGAGCGCCACATCGCGACCGCCGAGCATACGGGCGTAGCGATCCCGCATTTCGGATGCATCAGGGTGGCTGGTTATGTCACCTCTGGTGGGCGAGACGTTGGCCATGACTCGTCTCCTTTGACTTCACAGGCCTGACCGCGTCTGGTGCGGTGTGCGGTAAGCGCCGCGCACACCTATTCTGCGCTTATTTCTTCTTTATGTGTAGTGGTCCGGGCAGTCCGCGATACGGGACCGGCTCGGGTTTACCTTGACGGCGTCGATGAGCGGCTGCCACGATCGTGAGCATGACGATGCGACTGGACCTCACGCGGCGACGCCATGTCGACCTCGCGCGTGTCTCCAGCGCCTCCTGTTGCGCCGCGTCCTGATCACCTCCCCGCGATCCGCCGCGCCTTTTTCTTTTCTCGCCTGAATTCCCCGTGCCCGTGCACTCATTGAATTCGGCATGCCCGAAAGCATTCCGCAACGGGGCCAGCACCTCTGATCGGAGATCCCGGTGTCCCTCACCTTCCACTGGTTCCTGCCCACCAACGGCGACAGCCGCCATGTCGTCGGCGGCGGCCACGGCTCTCCCGCCACCGCATCCGGACGGGACCGGCCGCCGACCGTCGGCTATCTGAGCCAGATCGCCCGCGCCGCCGAGGACCTGGGCTTCGTCGGCGCGCTCACGCCGACCGGCGCCTGGTGCGAGGACGCCTGGCTGACCACCGCGATGGTCAGCCAGAACACCGAGCGCCTGAAATTCCTGGTCGCCTTCCGGCCCGGCTTCGTCTCGCCCACGCTCGCCGCGCAGATGGCGTCCACCTTCCAGCGGCAGAGCGGCGGACGGCTGCTCCTCAACGTCGTCACCGGCGGCGAGAGTCAGGAGCAGCGGGCCTACGGCGACTTCCTCGACAAGGACGCCCGCTATCGCCGTACCGGTGAATTCCTGCAGATCGTACGGGAGTTGTGGGACGGCAAGACCGTCGATCTGAACGGCGAGTTCCTTCACGTCGAGGACGCCAAGCTGGCCCGCGTGCCGGACCCCGTGCCCGAGGTGTACTTCGGCGGCTCCTCGCCCATCGCCGGCGACATCGCGGCCCGGCACGCCGACGTGTACCTCACCTGGGGCGAGCCGCCCGCCCAGGTCGCCGAGAAGATCGCCTGGATCAGGGGACTGGCCGCCGAGCAGGGCCGCACACTGCGCTTCGGTATCCGGCTGCACGTCATCACCCGTGACACCTCCGCGCAGGCCTGGGCGGAGGCGAACCGGCTCCTGGAGGGCTTCGACGCGGAGACCGTACGGGCCGTCCAGGCCGGGCTGGGGCGCAGCGAGTCCGAGGGGCAGCAGCGGATGCTCGCGCTGCACGGCGGCGGCCGGGACGGCCTGGAGATCCACCCCAACCTGTGGGCCGGTATCGGGCTCGTGCGCGGCGGCGCGGGCACCGCCCTCGTCGGCAGCCACGACGAGGTCGCGGCGCGCATCGAGGAGTATCACGCGCTCGGTATCGACGAGTTCGTCCTCTCGGGCTATCCGCACCTGGAGGAGGCGTACTGGTTCGGCGAGGGGGTGCTGCCCCGGCTCGCCGGGCGGGGGCTGTGGCGGCATCCGTACGACGACCAGGCCGCACCGGTGGCGCAGGTCCCGTTCGCGAGCTGAACCTCAGCCGGACAGCCGGTCGAGGTGCGCCCTGCGCACCCCGGCCGTCTGCCCCTGCACCAGCAGGAACATCCCCTCGCGCGCCAGCCGTTGGGCCGGGCTGCGCAGGTCCATGGCGCGTCCGCCTCCGGCGACGATCGCGGCGGTCGTCGCGGCGCGCATCAGGTCGTACGCCCGTGTCTTGAGGGCCAGCCGTTCCTCGATGTGCTCGTGGGGCACGGGGTGATCGGCGAGGGCGTACGCCTGAGCACGTACCTCGTCGAGGCGGGCGCGCAGAGCGGATGCCGTCTCCTTCGCCTCCGTATCCGCGTCGAGCAGGGCGAGTGCCGCGTCCGTGATCCCGAAGACGGCCGGGTTGGTGTTGGCGGCGCGGGGCAGGTCGATCTGGGCGAACTTCTCGTGCGGCGTGCGCAGCACCACCGCCTCGTCGGGCAGCCACAGCCCGGTCAGCCGCAACGACACCGTACGGGCGGCGGTGAGTGCCGCGAGCCGCATCGGGTCCGACGGGCACAGCCCCGGCTGCTCGCGTGCCTCGGTGAACGCGAACACCACCTCGCCGGTGTCCGTGACACCGGCGAGCAGCATCACGTCGTTGAGACCCCAGCCGGTGTACCAGGGCACGGTGCCGTCGAAGCGCCAGCCACCGTGCTCGGCGGTCGCCCGTACCGGGATCCGCGGGAAGGCGCGGACGTGCGCATAGGCGATCCCGGCGAGCAGCTCACCGGTCGCCAGCGGGCTGAGCAGCCGCTCCCGGACGGGCAGTCGGGAGTCGGCCAGGAGCTTCACCGGCGTGTAGTGCTGGGTCTGCACGAACCAGGTCGAGCAGCACGCCCCGGCCAGGATCTCCGCGATCTCCCGGGCCACCGCGGCGGGCGCGGCCGAGCCGCCGTACTGCTCGGGCGCGCTCACCCCGAGCAGCCCGGACCGCTTGACCGCCTCGATATGGCTCACCGGCATGCCTTCCCGGTCGACGCGCTCCGCCTCAGGCGCCAGGACCTCGGCGGCGAGCTGTCGGGCACGGGTGACGAGCGGGTGAGGTGTGGTGGTCATGGACGAGATTCTTCCGGTGTCGTGGCGCGGGGTGTCGATGCGGGGGCCCGTCGTTCGTGTAGGAGGTGAGAGAACGCGACGATGCCTGGGAGGCCGTCATGAAGTACTACCTGCTCAGCGTGATGCAGCCGGTGGGGGAGCCACCTGCCCCCGAGATCCTCGCCGAGATCGGCAAGAGGCTCGATGTCTTCCACCAGGAGCTGCGTGAGGCGGGCGCCTGGGTGTTCGCCGGGGGACTGCACGGCCCGGAGTCGTCCACCGTGCTGCGGCCCCACGACGGAGACGTCCTGGTCACGGACGGCCCGTATGCCGAGGGCAAGGAGATGCTCGGCGGCATCTGCCTGATCAAGGCGTCCGACCTGGACGTGGCCCTGGAGTGGGGGCGCAAGGCGGCGCTGGCGACCACGCTGCCGATCGAGGTGCGCCCCTTCATGCACGAAGCCGAGGCCGATGGCTCCTGACGTAGAGGCCGTCTTCCGCGCGGAGTACGGCCGCGCGGTCTCCGTCCTCGTCCGCTTCCTCGGCGACATCGACCTCGCCGAGGAAGCGGTCCAGGACGCGTTCGCCACGGCCGTACAGCGCTGGCCGGCAACCGGCGTCCCGCCCAGCCCCGCCGGGTGGATCATCACCACCGCCCGCAACCGGGCGATCGACCGGCTGCGCCGCGAATCCTCCCGGGAAGCCCGCCACGCCGAGGCCGCCCTGCTGCACGCCGCCGATACACCGGCCGAGGAGGGACCTGTGCGTGACGACCGGCTTCGCCTCATCTTCACCTGCTGCCACCCGGCGCTGGCGCTCCAGGCTCAGGTCGCCCTCACGCTCCGGCTGCTCGGCGGGCTCGGCACCGACCGGATCGCCCGCGCCTTCCTCGTCCCCGAGCCGACCATGGCCCAGCGCCTGGTCCGGGCCAAGGCGAAGATCCGGGACGCCCGGATCCCGTACCGCGTGCCCCGCGACGCCGACCTTCCCGACCGCCTGAACGGCGTTCTGGCCGTCGCCTACCTGATCTTCAACGAGGGGTACGAGGGTTCACCGGAGCTGTGCGCCGAAGCCGTACGCCTGGGCCGGCTGCTGGCCGAGCTGATGCCGGACGAGCCCGAGGTCACCGGCCTGCTCGCCCTGATGCTGCTGATCGAGTCGCGCCGGACCGCCCGCCAGGATGAAGGCGGTGCGCTGGTGCCGCTGCCCGAGCAGGACCGCGACTGCTGGGACCGTGACCTGATCACGGAGGGACAGGCACTGGTCCGCCGCTGTCTGCGCCGTAACCAGCCGGGCCCCTATCAGATCCAGGCTGCGATCCAGGCCGTGCACAGCGACGCGACCACCGCCGACGCCACCGACTGGAGCCAGATCCTGCAGCTCTACGACCAGCTGATGGCGCTGGCCCCCAGCCCGGTCGTGGCCCTCAACCGGGCCGTCGCGGTCGCCGAGGTGAGCGGCCCCGCGGCGGCGCTCACCCTCGTCGACGCCCTCGACCTGGCGCGCTACCGCGTCTTCCACGCCGTACGGGCCGACCTGCTGCGCCGCCTGGATCGCACAGCCGAAGCGCTCGCCGCGTACGATGCGGCGATCGCGCTCAGCGAGAACCCGGCCGAACGCGCCTACCTCGAACGCGTCCGGCGAGCCCTGTGATCACACGCTCAACGCCTCCCGCACCGACGCCTCCGCGTCCTGGCCGCCCTCGCCGGACGAGGTGACACGCCCTGCCTCCAGGACGTAGTAGCGCTGCGCCGCCCGCATCGCGAAGCCGACGTGCTGCTCCACCAGCAGCACCGACAGCCCGCCCCGGGCGGCCAGCGCCAGGATCGTCTCCTCGATCTCGGCGACCACCGACGGCTGGATGCCCTCGGTCGGCTCGTCCAGGAGCAGGATCCGAGGCTCCGTCACCAAGGCGCGGGCGATGGCCAGTTGCTGCCGCTGGCCGCCCGACAGCAGGCCCGCGCGACGGTTCGACAGGGTGCGCAGTGCCGGGAACAGGTCCAGCGCCTCGGCGACGGCCGCCTTCCCGCGCTTGCGGCCGTCCGCGACCAACTGGAGGTTCTCCGCGGTCGTCAGCTGCGGGAACGCCTGCTGGCCCTGCGGGACGTACGCCATCCCGCGCGCGACCCGCTCGTGCGGCTTGCGGCGCGTGATGTCCTCGCCGTCGAGCCGGATCGTGCCGCCGGCCGGGGTCAGCAGTCCGACCGCCGCGCGCAGCAGTGTGCTCTTGCCCGCGCCGTTGTGCCCGAGCACGGCGGCCACACCGTCCTTCGGTACGTCCACGGAGACGCCGTGCAGAACGGTGCTGCGGTGGTAGCCGACGCGGACGTCGTCGATCTCGAGCATCACGCCTCCTGTACGACGGCGGCGGCGTCCTCGGTCGCCTTGTGCCCGAGGTACACCTCCTGCACCTTGGGATCGGCCTGCACTTCGGCCACCGTGCCCTCGCTGAGCACCTTGCCGGCGTGCAGCACGCTCACGCTGCGCGCGAAGGACCGCATGAAGTCCATGTCGTGCTCGATGACGACGACGGTCCGCTCCTCACTGATCCGCTCCAACAGCTCGCCGGTGGCCTGCCGTTCGTCGTGACTCATCCCGGCGACCGGCTCGTCGAGCAGCAGCAGCCGTACGTCCTGCACGAGCAGCATGCCGATCTCCAGCCACTGCTTCTGCCCGTGGGCCAGCGTCCCCGCAAGGGAGTCCGCGCAGTCGGAGAGCCCGACCGTCTCCAGTGCCCGCGCGACGGATTCCGGCACGTCCTTGCGGCGCCGCAGCATGGTCCACACGCTCCGGCCCGCGCCCGCCGCGATGTCCAGGTTCTGCAGCACCGTCAACTCCTCGAAGACGGTGGCCGTCTGGAAGGTACGGCCGATCCCCGACCGGGCGATCCTGTGCACGCTCCGCCCGAGCAGTTCCGCGCCGCCGAACAGCACCGAGCCCTCCGCCTTCACCAGTCCGGTGACGGCGTCCACGAGGGTCGTCTTGCCCGCGCCGTTCGGCCCGATGAGGAACCGCAGATCACCCGGCTGGACCTCCAGGTCCACACCGTCCACCGCGGTGAACCCATCGAAGGACACCCGCAGTTGACGTATCTCGAGTCCTGACAGCTCGCTCATGCTGCTTCTCCCACAGGAAGGGCGGGTGTCTGCTGAACAGCCTTGCGGCGCCGTCGCACGATGCCCGCCAGCGAGGCGAGACCGCCCGGCAGGAACGCCAGCGCCACGATGAACAGCAGGCCCTGGAAGTAGGTCCAGCCCGCCGGGAACTCCTCCGACAGTGCCGTCTTGGCCCAGGCCACGCCGACCGCGCCGAGCACGGCGCCGACCAGACTGGCCCGGCCGCCCACCGCCGCGCCGATCACGAACTCGATGGACGGCACGATGCCGATCATCGCGGGCGAGATGATGCCGACGGCCGGCACGAACAGGGCGCCCGCGAGGCCCGCCATGCCGGCCGCGACGACGTACGCGACGAGCTTCACGTTCGCCGGGTTGTACCCGAGGAAGCGCACCCGTTCCTCCGAGTCCCGTACGGCGACGAGGAGTTCGCCGTACCGGCTGTGGATCAGCTGGCGGGCGATCGCGATCAGGGCGAGCAGACAGGCGGCGATGATGAAGTACACGGTCCGCTGGTTGAGCGGGTCGTCGAGGTCGTAGCCGAAGAAGCCCTGGATGTCGGTGAGTCCGTTGGTGCCGCCGGTCGTGGCCTGCTGGCCGATCAGCCAGATGGCGAAGGCGGCGGTGAGGGCCTGGCTGAGGATCGCGAAGTAGGCGCCCTTCACCCGGCGCCGGAAGATGAACAGGCCCAGGATCGCCGCGACGGCCATCGGCAGCAGCACGGTCGCGGCGAGCGCGAAGACGGGGTTCGCGAACGGCTGCCACCACCAGGGCAGTTCGGTCGCGGTGCCGTACAGCGCCATGAAGTCGGGCAGGTTGCCCGGCCCCGCGTCGGCGATCTTCAGATGCATCGCCATGGCGTAGCCGCCGAGTCCGAAGAAGACACCCTGGCCGAGCGTGAGCAGGCCGCCGCGGCCCCATGCCAGGCAGATGCCGACGGCGACCATCGCCGTGCACAGGTACTTGGCGAGCAGGTCGAGCCGGAAGTCGGAGAGGGCGAGCGGGGCGACGGCGAAGAGCAGCAGGGCCGCGCCGGCGAATCCGGCCCATGCGCGGGCGCGCCCGTTCAGAACGGTCATACGAGACTCCTCGTCCGCAGCGTGTACAGCCCCTGGGGCCGCCACTGGAGGAAGGCGACGATGGCCACGAGCACCAGCACCTTGGCGACGCTCACGGTGGTGGAGTACTCCAGCACCGACTGCAGCGCGCCCAGCACGAAGGCGACGATCACGCTGCCCTTGAGCTGTCCGATGCCGCCGACCACGATCACCAGGAAGGCGTCGATGATGATGTTGGTGCCCATCGTCGGCCCGATCGGACCGACCAGCGTCAGCGCGACCCCGGCGACACCCGCGAGCCCGGAGCCGATGAAGAAGGCGGTGCGGTCGACGCGGGACGTGGAGATGCCGGACACCTCCGCGAGGTCCCGGTTCTGCACGACGGCCCTGATCCGGCGGCCCAGCGGCGTCAGCCGCAGCGTCAGCGACAGCGCGACCACCGCCGCGATCGCCAACGCCAGAATGAACAGGCGGCTGTTGGCGAAGGTGAGCGGATCGTCGCCGCCGATGACCGTGATGTTGCCGGTCAGCCAGTCCGGCGCACGGGTCTGCACATTCGGCGCCCCGAAAATGTCCCGGGCGAGCTGCTGAAGCATCAGCGAGACACCCCAGGTGACGAGAAGTGTGTCGAGTGGCCGCAGATACAGGCGGCGTATCAGCAGCCATTCCAGGAGAGCGCCGAGCGCTCCCGAGACGAGAAAAGCGACGGGAAGCGCGACCAGCAGCGAAATTCCCGCACCGGAAATGGACTTCTGCAGGACATACGTCGTGTAGGCGCCCGCCATGATGAACTCGCCGTGGGCCATGTTGATGACGTTCATCTGGCCGAAGGTGAGCGACAGGCCGAGCGCGATGAGCAGCAGGACGGCACCGATGCTGATGCCGGTGAAGGTCTGACCGAGGATCACGGTCATACGGCGGCTCCGGGAGACGGCGGCCGTGGGCCCCGCAGGGCCCACGGACGGTGACGGTCGGTCAGGACAGGCCGGAGGCCCAGGAGTAGCCCTTGAGGTACGGGTCCGGCTTGATGGGCTTGCCGGAGTTCCACACCTCCTTGATCAGTCCGTCGGTGCCGATCTCGCCGATGCGGGCGGTCTTGTAGATGTGCTGGCTGGCGCCGTCGACGGTGACCTTGCCCTCGGGCGCGTCGAAGGTGATGCCGTCGGAGGCCGCCTTCACCTTCTCCGGGTCGAAGGACTTCGCCTTCTCGACCATCGCCTTCCACAGATAGACCGAGGTGTACGCGGCTTCCATCGGGTCACTGGTCGGCTTGTCCTGGCCGTACTTGGCCTTGTACGCCTTCACGAACTCGGTGTTCGCCGCGCCGGGGGTGGTCTGGTAGTAGTTCCACGCCGTCAGCTGGCCCGCCAGGTACTGGGCGCCGATCGACTTGACCTCCTCCTCGGCGATCGACACCGACACGACCGGCATGGACTTCGCGGTCAGACCGGCCGACTTGTACTCCTTGAAGAAGGCCACGTTCGAGTCGCCGTTGAGGGTGTTGAAGACGGCGTCCGCCTTCGACGCCTTCACCTTGTTGGCGATCGTGCTGAACTCCGTGGAGCCCAGCGGCGCGTAGTCCTCGCCGAGGATCGTCATGCCGTTGGCCTTCGCGTACGCGCTGATCTCCTTGTTGGCGGTGCGCGGGAAGACATAGTCGCTGCCGACCAGGTAGATCTTCTTCAGGCCCTTGCTCTTCAAGTAGTCGAGCGCCGGGACGATCTGCTGATTGGTCGTCGCGCCCGTGTAGAAGATGTACGGGGACTCCTCGAGGCCCTCGTACTGCACCGGGTAGAACAGCAGCGACTTGTTCTTCTCGAAGACCGGCTTGACCGCCTTACGGCTGGCGGAGGTCCAGCAGCCGAAGGTGGCCGCGACCCGGTCCTCCCTGATCAGCTTCTGCGCCTTCTCGGCGAAGGTGGGCCAGTCGGAGGCGCCGTCCTCGCTGATCGGCTGGACCTTCTTGCCGAGCACACCGCCGGAGGCGTTGATCTCGTCGATCGCCAGCTTGAGCGAGTCGCGTACGGTCACCTCGCTGATCGCCATGGTGCCGGAGAGCGAGTTGAGCAGGCCGACCTTGACCGTGTCACCGCTGACGTCGGCCTTCGCGGCCTCGTCGGAGGAGCCGGCCGCGTCGGTCTTCGCACCGCACGCGGAAAGGGCCACGACCGCCGCGAGCGCGGCGCCGCCGGCGATGAGACGACGTCGGAGAACAAGTGAAACCGTGGACAAAAGAACCCCCTCGGGGATGGCGGGAGGCGACCTCCCGAAGCGGTCCACAGCCTCAAGTCACCCTGTTTCCAAGATGTTTCACCGGACTTTCCCCGAGGCAACAAAAAACGCCCCGAGGGAGCGTGACCGGTATTGAGAAACCGAATTCACAATTCGCCCGAGGCATTCTAATTAGTTTCTGTGGGAAGTATCTTGGTGGGGGCGCGGGCATGTCAAGGGTGGGAACCGTGAAGATCGAGTTCCGTGAGCACGTCGAAGTCGAGCCCGTCCGCGCGCGCCAGGTAGATCCGCTGCCGCACATGGCTGCCGCGCAGATGCAGCAGCCCGCGCGGACCCTCGTACGACACGGTGTCGGCGGCCGCGCCGATCGCGGACACGTCCAGCGTCCCGGCCTGCTTGAGCAGCGCGGCGAGCAACAGTACGCCCTCGTAACAGGATTCGCCGAGACTGCCGAGCGCGGGCGCCTCGACGCCGTACCGGCCCGCGTACTGCCCGTGGAAGTCGAGCGTGTCCTGGTTGGCCAGCGAGGCGAAGAACCCGGCCGTGCTGTAGAGGTCGGCGGTGGCCGAAGGGCCGCTCGCCATCAGCATGTTCTCGTCCATCAGGGTGCTCAGCCGCAGACAGCGGGCGTCGAGACCGTAGGCCGCGAA
Source organism: Streptomyces sp. NBC_00457 (assembly GCF_036014015.1). Classification (NCBI taxonomy): domain Bacteria; kingdom Bacillati; phylum Actinomycetota; class Actinomycetes; order Kitasatosporales; family Streptomycetaceae; genus Streptomyces; species Streptomyces sp. NBC_00457. The sequence goes on from NZ_CP107905.1 coordinate 9,901,993, forward strand.
CGCCCGGTTGAAGCGCACCGCGTCGCTGCCGACCAGCAGCATCAGCACGCCGTCCGCGTCCGCGTGCTCGATCCGCCGCAGTACCGGCTCGAAGTCGTGGGTGCCGAGCGGGAGATAGACCTCACCGCCGATGCTCGAGCCGCAGTCCCGGGCGTACGCACGGGCCGCCCGTGCCGTACGCCTGGGCCACACATAGTCGTTGCCGACCACGAACCAGCGCCGCACCCGCCGCTCGTGCGCCAACAGGCTCATCGCGGGCCGCAGTTGGTCGCGCGGCGTCTCACTCGTCAGGAAGACACCGGAGGTGTGCTCGCCGCCCTCGTAGAGCGCGGTGTAGACGTACGGCACACGGTGGGCGATCCTCGGCGCCAGCGCTTGCCGCACCGAGGAGATGTGCCAGCCCGTGACGCCCTGTACGACGCCCAGGTCCACCAGCGCCTCGAGGTGGTCGGCGATCTCGCGCGGCGCCGCGCCCCCGTCGACCGGCAGCAACTTGAGCTCCCTGCCGAGCACCCCGCCCGCCCGGTTGACCTCCTCCGCGGCCAGCCGCGCACACAGCTCGCACGTCGGCCCGAACATCCCGGCCGGCCCCTGCAACGGAAAGACCAGGGCCACGCCGAGTGTGGAGTCGTCGGCGGTGAACCAGTCGGGTGCGGGGAGATCGTGCCGGAACATGGCGTCATGATTCCGGGTCGCCCTGGCGAACTCCAGTCCGTCTCATACGATGTACGCACCCCGTGACAGGGCCCGTCTTTCGGAGCAGCCCGACTTCGAGAGGCGGAGCCCGGCAAGCGCCGGTGAGCGGGGTCTGGGGCGTGCAGCTGCAAGACGGAGGAGGGAGTCATGGCGGAGCCGGTGGGGGTCCCTCCCGCTCGAGCGAAGCCGAGAGTGGGGGAGACTGACGACAACGCGGCAGATGTGCGTGCCAGACCCCGCGGCCCCGGGATGATCCGAAAGACAGGCCCTAGGAGCACGATGCCTACCTCTGCCGCACGTCAGCCTCATGACCTGATGCAGCTGCTGACGCGGGCCGAGCGGCTGGCCGCGCGGCGGCTGCAGGCCGTTCTGGAGAAGGAGGGCTGCTCGCTGGACGGCTGGCGGGTGCTCGCGCTGCTCGCGGACGGGCAGGGGCATCACATGACGGCGATCGCGGAGGCCGCGTTCCTGCCGCCGCCGACGCTGACCAAGCTGGTCGATCAGCTCGTCGACCAGAACCTCGTCCACCGGCGCGTCGACCCGCTCGACCGCCGGCGCATACTCGCCCACCTCACCCCGCGCGGACTGGAGTACTGGCGGCGCGTCGACCGGGCGGTCCGCACCGACTGGCCGGCCCTCCTCGACGAGGGGGACGGCGAGTTGCTGCGGGCGCTGCTGGAACGACTGGCCACGACGCTCGACGCGTCCGCTCACGTTTGACGGGGCCTTCGAGCAGGGGGCGGGGCTGAGTGGCGAGGAGTGCTCGGGGAGTTGACTGGTCTACACCCTTGACTGGTACAGACCAATGCGGTTGAGTGTGCCTCCTCACCCCCCACCACGGCCGCCCCCACGCCGTGGCCGGCCCCGCCGGCACGTGCGCTCAAGGCTCTGCACCGCCCTGCCTTGTCGGGGACGGCCGTGCTTCGCAAAGGAGTTGATCCTGTGTCGAGGCGCCCTATCTCCGCCGCACTGACCGTTCTCGCCTTAGCCGCGAGCGCGCCAGTGCTCCTCCCCGCCGCCCAGGCGTCTGCCGCCGCGTGCTCCAGCTACCCGAGCTGGGTGGCCGGGCGGTCGTACAACGCCGGAGACATCGTCCGCTACACCGACGGCAAGGCGTACATCGCCGAGCACGCCAACCCGGGCTACGACCCGATCATCAGCACCTGGTACTGGGAGCCGTACGCCTGCGACAACGGCTCCGACACGCCAGCCGCCACCTTCGTGGTGAGCGAGGCGCAGTTCAACCAGATGTTCCCGAACCGGAATTCGTTCTACACGTACAGCGGCCTGACCGCCGCGCTGAGCGCCTACCCGGGCTTCGCCAACACCGGCAGCGACACGGTGAAGAAGCAGGAGGCCGCCGCCTTCCTCGCCAACGTCAGCCACGAGACCGGCGGGCTGGTCCACATCGTCGAGCAGAACCAGGCCAACTACCCGCACTACTGCGACTGGAGCCAGCCCTACGGCTGCCCGGCGGGCCAGGCCGCCTACTACGGGCGCGGCCCGATCCAGCTGTCCTGGAACTTCAACTACAAGGCGGCGGGCGACGCGCTCGGCCTGGATCTGCTGGGCAACCCCTGGCTGGTGCAGAACGACGCGGCTGTGGCCTGGAAGACCGGCCTGTGGTACTGGAACACCCAGTCCGGCCCCGGCACCATGACCCCGCACAACGCCATGGTCAACCAGGCCGGCTTCGGCCAGACGATCCGCTCCATCAACGGCTCCCTGGAGTGCGACGGCAAGAACCCGGCCCAGGTGCAGAGCCGCGTCGACAACTACAACCGCTTCACCTCGATCCTCGGCGTCTCACCCGGCGGCAACCTCTACTGCTGACACCACACCTGGACCCTCCTTTGGGAGGGTCCAAGTGCCGGGACATGCGCGGAGGTCAGTGGTTGCGCGGGATGACCAGGCCGGACTCGTAGGCGAGGACGACGAGTTGGGCGCGGTCGCGGGTGTGGAGTTTCGTCATCGCCCGGTTGATGTGGGTCTTCGCGGTCATCGGGCTGATCACCATGCGGTCGGCGATCTGGTCGTTGGACAGGCCCTGTGCGACCAGGGTGACCGCCTCGCGTTCCCGGCCGGTCAGCTCCGTGAGCGCGGCGCCGGCGGTGGGGAGGGGCTGGGTGACGTACCGGTGGATCAGCTTGCGGGTGATGGACGGGGCGAGCAGGGCGTCGCCGCGGGCGGCGACCCGTACGGCGTGCAGAAAGTCCTCCGGCACGATGTCCTTGACCAGGAACCCGGCGGCACCGGCGCGCAGCGCTTCGAAGACGTACTCGTCCATGCCGTAGTTGGTCAGCATGACGACGTGCACACCGGCCAGGGCGGGGTCCGCGGCGATGCGCCGGGTCGCCTCGATGCCGTCCATGACCGGCATCTGGATGTCGATGAGCGCGACGTCGGGCAACTGCTCCTTGATGAGTGCCAGGCCCTCCGTGCCGTCGGCGGCCTCGGCGACCACCTCGATGTCGTCCTCGAGGTCGAGCAGTGCGCGGAAACCGCTGCGGATGAGCGGCTGGTCGTCGACCAGCAGGACACGGATCATGATCCTCGTTCCACGGGGAGTTCGGCCTGGACGGTGAAGCCGTGCTCGGAACGCGGCTGCGCGCGCAGCCGGCCCCCGAGGGCGGTGACGCGTTCGCGCATGCCGAGCAGCCCGAGGCCGGGCGCCGGGGCGTCATCGGGCGTGGCCTTGCCGTCGTCGTCCACCTGGACGGCAAGGGTGCCGGGCCGGTAGTCGATCCGGACCGCCGCGGTCGTCGCACCGGCGTGCCGGGCGGTGTTGGTCAGCGCCTCCTGGACGATGCGGTAGGCGGTACGGCCCACCGCGGCCGGCACGTCGTGCCGTTGCCCTTCGATCGTCAGCGTCGCGTCCAGGCCCATCGAACGGGCGCGCTCCACGAGCTCCGGCACATGGTCGAGGCCCTGCGGCGGCGTCGTGTCGTCGTCGCGCAGAGCCTCCAGGGTCGCGCGCAGCTCCCGGGTCGCCTCACGGCCGGCCGCCTGGATCGCCAGCAGGGGCTCCGGCACCTGTTCGCCCCGCCTGCGGGCCACGTGGACGGCGACTTCGGACTGCACCTTGATGATCGAAATCTGGTGGGTGAGCGAATCATGCAGCTCCCGCGCGATGTGCAGCCGCTCCTCGTCGGCGCGGCGCCGCGCCGTCTCCTCCCGGGTGCGCTCGGCTTCGTCCGCCCGCCGCTCGGCCTGCCGCAGCGCCTCACCGGCGGCGAAGGCGGCGATCAGCCAGGCGATCTCGAGTACGTTCCGGGCCTGTGAGAACGCCTCGCGCGCGGGCCCGTCACGGAAGGCGAGGGCCGTGAGGGGGAGGACGACGAGCAGGGCCACGGATGCCGCCACCGTCAGGGCCCGGTGCCCGGCCCGTACGGCGCCGTACACCGCGACCAGGTAGGAGACGGCGAGTACGTCGAAACCGGCGGCCTCGTAGCCCACCGCGCACAGGCCGGTGACCGCCAGTACGGCAATCGGAGCCCTGCGACGCGCGACCAGCGCCAGACCACCGGCCGCCAGCAGCACGGAGCCGATCAGCTCGCGCTCCCCGGTCGGGTGCTGACCGGCCAACCCGGTGCCCAGCAGCAGTGCCGCCACGCTGACGGCGATCGCCCAGTCCATGGCACCGGCCGGGACACGAAAACGCCGTGTGTCCATGCGCGCACCCTAGCCGGACGCGGCCGCGGGCGAGTCCCGCCGGCGGACGAGCGGTCGGCTACCGCAATCGCGGTATCTGCCCGCCGCCTGCCGCATCCGCGGCAGTCCGAAGAGACCGCGCCCGCCGGACGACCGGGGCGCGGTCGGCAGGCACGCTCAAGGAACAGCGAACCTCGCAATTCGCCACGTAAGAAGAAGCACGCGAGTAGAAGCGCGTAAGAAGGAGGAGAGCGGCATGAGCACAGCAGATGCCCTGATGGTGGCCGCCGAGGGCGGAGTCATCGGCGACGGACGGACCGGGGCCAACCTGGCCCTCGGGGTGGGCCTGATCGGCGTGGCCCTCGGCTGGCTGACCCTGGCCCGGGTCGCCGGCCGTATCAGCACCGGCAACGCACACACCGGCGCCGTATCGGCCATGGCGGTGGGGCTGGTCGGCACCGCCCTCGCGGTGCTGCATCTGGCCACCTCCAGCGGCGGTCCCGGCACCGGCAACGGGATGGTGGGAGCCGTTGGGGCCATCCCACTGGGACTGATCGCCATGGCCCTCGGCCGACGCGCGCTCACCCGCTCCCGACGCGCGGAGCGGACCGCGGACCGCTCCGCACACGAGCGGGAGTTCGGGTCCGCCTGATGAGTACGGCCCACTCAGCCGGCTCCGGCGGCCGGAAAGCTGCCCTGAACCTGTGGGGAACCTGAGAGTTTGTGTGAGCTCGGAGCAACTGGGCAGGCGCCGCCGTCATGAGCACTTCCCATCCGAGCACGGCAGACGAGGACACCAAGCAGAGCCCCGGCGAGCAGGCGGCGGCGCCGCTCGTCGCGTCGTCGGCGGAACGGCGAAGAGGCGGTGGGCGGGGCTTTTCGTCGGCGCTGCGTGGTGGGCGGGTGGCGGGGCTGGACGGATTGCGGACGGTCGCGGTGGCGTTGGTGATCGTCTATCACGTGGAGCCGGACTGGGTGCCCGGCGGCTCGGTGGCGGTGGACGTCTTCTTCACGATCAGCGGTTTCGTCATCACCCGGCTGCTGGTCGCCGAGTTCGCACGTACCGGTCGCATCGGCCTGGGGCCGTTCTACCGGCGGCGTTGGCTGCGGCTGGGGCCGGCCGTGCTGGCGATGTGCGCGGTCACCGCCTTGCTGTCCGTGGCGCTCCCGCTGCCGCTGTTCGACGGGGCGTGGATGGCGGCGGCGCTGGCCGCGGTCTCGGTGGTCAATCTCGTACGGGCCGGGGAGGCCGGGCCGTACTCCGACCTCACCGCGCCACTCAGCCACACCTGGTCCCTGGGGGTGGAGGAGCAGTTCTATCTGGCCTGGCCGCTCCTGCTGCTGGTGCTGCTACGGCACATGACGGCGCGGAAGGCCCTGGTCTGCGTCGCGGGACTGTGCGTCCTGCCGGTGCTCTGGCGGCTGGCGCTCTGGGATCCGACGGCGGCGCACCGCATCTACAACGGCCCCGACACCCGCGCCGACCAACTCCTCGCCGGGGCGCTGCTTGCCCTGGTCCTGGCCCGGCTGCGCGCCGACGACCCCCGGCTGGCGCTGCTGCGCCGATGGGCGGCACGGCTGTGCTGGCCCGCGCTCGCGGTGCTGGGGCTGATCGCCTGGCAGATCCCGATCACCGAACCCAGCGGGTGGAACCCCGTGTGGTACACGGTCGGACTGCTGGCCGCCGCCGTTCTGTCGGCCGTCGTCGTGGCCACGCTGGACCTGTGCCCGCAGACGTGGCCCTCCCGTCTGCTGTCGGTGCCCGCCCTGGCATGGGTCGGACGCAACCTCAGCTACGGGCTGTACCTCTGGCACTATCCCGTCATCCGCCTGCTCTCCGACCTCGGCGTGGACGGCGACCGGCTGCTCCCCGCCGGCATCGCGGCGACGATCGCGGCGGCCCTCGCCTCGTACGTCCTCATCGAGCGGCCCTTGGTACGGCGCGACCGGCTCCGCGTACGGAGATTGGAGCCGGCGGTCGCTTCGGTGCGCTGAGCAGCCCGGCCGACGCCTTTGCCGAAGAGCCTGTGGTCGTGTCAGCAGGTGGACCTTGCCGGTGCGGCCGAGCGCGGGGGCGGCCGCGTCGGCTTCGGACACCGCCAGCGTCTCCCTCGCGCGGCGTGCCCAAGTCGGCCTGTGGTGCATAGGCACCAGGACACGTGCGGGCTGGTGCGGGTGCACCAGGGGAAGACGGCGGCGGGGGACGATGCCCGCCGGGGGCGCCGGAGGGAAGTGTGGGTGGCGCGTGAATCTCGCGTATTCCCCTTGCCTAGCGGTGTCTGGAGTGATCAACAGGTGGCGACATTTCTTTACCGGATCGGACGGTGGGCCTTCCGGCGGCGCCGGCGCGTACTGGGTCTGTGGCTGGGCGTCCTGGTGCTGGCCGGGCTCGCCGCCGCCCTGGCGCCGGCCGCGGAGGAAGAGGACCTCTCCATGCCCGGCACCGAGTCGCAGAAGGCGTTCGACCTGCTGGACGAGCGCTTCCCCGAGAGCAACTCCCAGGGCGCCGAGGCCCGCTTGGTGTTCCGGGCCCCGGACGGGCAGCGGGTGACGGCCAGGGAGCACAAGGCGGCCGTCGAGGACACGCTCGGCTCGCTGGACGGGGGCGATCAGGTCGCGTCGGCCACCGACCCCTTTGAGACCGGCGCTGTCAGCAAGGACGGCACCATCGCCTACTCCACGATCACCTACACCGCGGACGCCGTCGACCTGACCGAGCCGACGAAGAGCGCCCTCGAGAACGCCGCGAGCCAGGCCCGGGACGCAGGGCTGACCGTGGAGATCGGCGGCTCGGCGCTGGAATCGGAGGAGTCGCCGGGCGGTACGACGGAGATCATCGGTGTGGCGGTGGCGGCGCTGGTGCTGATCCTCGCCCTCGGGTCGCTGGTCGCGGCCGGACTGTCGCTGCTGACCGCCTTCGTGGGCGTGGCCATCGCCTTCGGCCTGGTCTCCGCGCTGGCCGTTCCGCTGGGCCTGACGTCCACCGTCGCCATCCTGGCGCTGATGCTGGGCCTTGCCGTCGGCATCGACTACGCACTCTTCATCACCTCCCGCTTCCGCGACGAACTCGCCCAGGGCAGCGAGCCGGAGGAGGCCGCCGGCCGGGCGGTGGGCACGGCCGGATCCGCCGTCGTCTTCGCCGGCGCGACCATCATCATCGCCCTGGTCGGGCTGGGGGTCGTCGGAATCCCCGAACTCACCAAGATGGGCCTGGGCGGCGCGGGCGCCGTGGCCCTTGCCGTCCTCGTCGCACTGACCCTGGTCCCCGCGCTGTTCGGCTTCTTCGGCCGGCGGATACTGTCCCGCGCCGTCCGCAAGGCCACCCGGCCGGGAAGCGGTCGCCCGCACCCGGTGCCCACCGCGGCCGGCCGGCCAGGGCTCGGGACCCGCTGGGCGCGGTTCGTGCTGCGCCGGCCCGTGCCCGTGCTGATGATCGCCGGACTCGGTCTCGGCGCCGTCGCCCTGCCGGTGCTGAGCCTCGAACTCGGGCTGCCCGGAGACGAGTCCAAGTCGGTGGAGACCACCCAGCGCCGTGCCTACGACCTGCTGTCGGAAGGCTTCGGCCCCGGCTTCAACGGCCCGTTGACCGTGGTCGTGGACACGTCTTCATCCTCGGGTTCCGCGGACGCCCTGGCCACCACGGACCAGGTCGCGAAGACCCTACGGGGAGTGGAGGGGGTTGCTTCGGTCGGTGATCCGGTTCTCAACGAGACCAAGGACACGGCCGTCCTCACCGCCGTGCCGCAGACCGCGCCGAACAGCGGCGAGACCAAGGACCTGGTGAACGCGATCCGGGGCGCGGTCTCCGGCGTCGAGGCCGACACGGGTGCCGGCGTCCACGTGACCGGCAAGACCGCGCTGAACATCGACATTTCGGAAGCCATGTCCGATGCCCTCATCCCGTATCTGACCGTGGTCATCGGCTTGGCGGTGCTCCTGCTGATGGTGGTCTTCCGCTCGATCCTGGTCCCGGTCAAGGCCGCGCTCGGCTTCCTGCTGTCGGTGGGCGCCGCCTTCGGCGTCCTCGTCGCCGTCTTCCAGTGGGGCTGGGCGGCAGACGTGATCGGCATCGAGCAGACCGGACCGGTCATGTCGCTGATGCCGATTCTCATCATCGGCATCGTGTTCGGCCTCGCCATGGACTACGAGGTCTTCCTCCTCACGCGGATGCGGGAGGCCTACGTCCATGGCGTGTCGCCCGGCGAGGCGATCGTCAACGGGTTCCGGCACAGCGGACGTGTGGTGGCCGCGGCGGCGATCATCATGGTCAGCGTGTTCGCCGGGTTCATCGGGATGAGCAACCCGACCATCCAGACGATGGGCGTCGGTCTGGCCGCCGCCGTGGCCTTCGACGCCTTCGTGGTCCGGATGGCGATCGTGCCCGCGGTCCTGGCGCTGCTCGGCCACCGGGCCTGGTGGCTGCCTCGTATCCTGAACCGTGTGCTGCCGAATGTGGATATCGAGGGCGAGAAACTGAGCAGGCATGTCCCGGCCTCCGCGACCGAGCCGGACACAGCGGTGACGCCGCTCGCCGTCGGCCGGCACCAGCGCTGAGCCGGCCATGACGAACACGGGCGGCGGTGGCCCGCGACCACGCGGCACGTGGTGGCGGGAGGCGGCGATCACGGCGACGGCGTTCGCGCTCTGCCTGCTCGGCGGCGTGGTGCAGGTCGACGACAAGCCGATATCTCCGCCGCCCGCTGCCGCCTACCTCATCGCCGTGGTGTCCTGTGCCGTGCTGCCCCTGCGGCACAGGACACCCCTTGCCGCCATGGCGGTCACCACCGTGAGCGGGATGCTGGCCGCGCCGTCGGGTCTCCTGCTGAGCCCGCTCATCGTGGCCCCCGCCGTGATCACCGCCTACGCATGCGCCGTGCGTATGGAACGGCGCGCGGCGAGCGCGGTGTTGCTCATCTTCACCGCGATGCTGGTCGCCTCCACCATCCCGTTCGGGACCAACTCGTGGAAGGACGCGAGCAGGATGGGAGCGGTGGCGGCGTTCCCGCTGGTGGCCGGCGTACTCGGTAACTCGGCGCAGAACCGGCGGGCCTACCTGGCCGCGGTGGAGGAGCGGGCGCGGCGGGCCGAGGAGAGCCGGGACAGCGAGGCGCGCCGGAGAGTGTCCGAGGAACGGCTGCGCATCGCCCGGGAGTTGCACGACCTCGTGGCCCATCAGATCACCCTGGCCAACGCGCAGGCCACGGTCGCCGACCACCTCTTCGACGCCCGCCCGGAGCAGACCCGCAAGAGCCTGAAGGAACTCGTCAAGACCACCGGCGACGCGCTCGACGACCTACGGGCCACGGTCGGTCTGCTGCGCCAGTCCGGGGACGCGACCGCGCCCGCCGAACCGGCGCCCGGGCTTTCCCGGCTTCCCACGCTCCTCGAGTCCTTCCGCCGCGCGGGTCTTGAGGTGTCGGTGCACCAGGAGGGCACGGCCAGACCGCTGCCGCCGGGAGTGGACCTCACCGCCTACCGCATCGTCCAGGAGGCCCTGACCAACGTGACCAAGCACGCCGGTACCGGTAGCGCCCGGGTGCGTCTCGCCTGGAACCGAGATCGCGTGACCATCACCGTCGCCGACGACGGAAGCGGTGCCCGCACGGGGTCGACCGCGTCCGCGGGACCGAGTGTGTCCAAGGTGCCGGACCGACCGCCCGGCTACGGTCTGATCGGGATGCGTGAACGTGCCACCGCGGTCGGCGGACAACTCTCCGCGGGCAGGCGCCCGGAGGGCGGTTTCCTCGTCTCCACCCAACTGCCCCTCCCGCCCGCCGAAGACGCGACGCGGAGGACTGACGGAGCGACAACCATCGAGGGACGAATGACCGACGGAGTGACAGGCGACGGACGGACGGGCGACGCGGAGACCGGGGATGCGTCGTGACGATCCGCGTGCTCCTCGCCGACGATCAGGCCCTGCTGCGCGGTGCTTTCCGGATGCTTCTCGACACCGCCGACGACATCACCGTCGTCGGCGAGGCAGGCGACGGCAGGGAGGCGGTGCGGCTCACCCGGGAACTGCGCCCGGATGTCGTGGTCATGGACATCCGTATGCCCGAAGTGGACGGTCTCACCGCCACGTCGGAGATCTGCGCGGACCCGGAACTGCGGGCCAGCCGCATCCTGATCCTGACCACGTACGAGACCGACGAGCACGTCGCTCAGGCGCTGCGCGCGGGGGCCGGCGGTTTCATCGGCAAGGGCATCGGAGCCGAGGACCTGGCGGATGCCGTCCGTACGATCGCCGCCGGCGACACTCTTCTGTCCCCCGCCGCGACCCGCTCCTTGGTCGCCCGTTTCCTGGCCACACCGGACCATGCCCCGCCGCACGACCCCGAACAACTCGCCGTGCTCACCCCGCGCGAGCGCGAGATGGTGACCTTGGTCGCGACCGGCCTGTCCAACCAGGAGATCGCCGAGCGGATGTTCCTCAGCCCCTTCACCGTCCGCGCCCACGTGCAGCGCGCCATGACGAAGCTCGAGGCCCGCGACCGGGCCCAACTCGTCGTCATCGCCTACCGCACGGGCCTGGCCCACGCCACCCCCGACGGCGACACCGACCGCTCGTCGTAAGATCAGTTCCGAGTAGTGACTGCACTCCGCGAACAGCCGGTCGGGATGCGTCTCCTGGAGATATCCCGTGCCGAGCCGAAGTGTGCATCGCGTCGGCTGAGGGCTCGCGTATTTCCGTCCCGTCGGCAGCGTCCCGGGTACCACCGGGGCCGCAACCACGCCCTGCGGTGTTCAGTCGATGCGGATGATTCCGCGGCCCAGTGCGGCGGTGACGGCGGCGGTGCGGTCGGCGACGTCGAGCTTGGCGTAGATGTGCAGCAGATGGGTCTTGACCGTGGCCTCGGACAGGCGCAGGGCGCGGGCGATCTGCTTGTTGCTCTGCCCGCGGGCCACGGCCGACAGAACTTCGAGTTCCCGGCCGGACAGCCCGGCAGCCCGGTCACCGCGCATGTGGGCGAGAACTTTGGCGGCCACAGTGGGGGACAGTGCCGCACCTCCCCGGGCCGCGGTACGCACGGCCTCGCACAGTTCGTGTCGTCCGGTGTCCTTGAGCAGGTAGCCGACCGCGCCGGCGTCGACGGCTGCGGTGATGTCGGCGTCCGTGTCGTAGGTGGTCAGGATGAGGACCCGCACCTCGGGCTGGGTGGCACGGATGGCGGCGGTCGCGGCCGTGCCGTCCATGCCGGGCATCTGCAGGTCCATCAGGACGACATCGGGTGCGAGTGAGGTGGTCTGGTGCACTGCCTCGGTACCGCTGGCTGCTTCGCCGACGACCGTGAGGTCGGGCTGGGTGGCGAGGATGGCGGCCAGCCCCTCGCGGACGACGAGGTGGTCGTCTGCGAGGAGGATGCGGATCGGAGGGGAGGTCGAAGTGCTCATGGTGTTGGGGCCATCCGCTCCGTACCGGCCACAGGCGAGGCTTCGGTGGCCGAAGGGTCGGCCGGGACGGTCACCGAAGGCGCGACCGGGAGCGGCACCGTGACAGCGACGGTCGTACCCTCGCCGACGCCGCTTTCCACCGCGAACGTGCCGTCCAGGGCGGCGATGCGCTCGCGCATGGTGATCAGCCCGATGCCGGCATGCCGTGCTACGGGCGTGAAACCGGTGCCGTCGTCCTGGATGTCGACGGCCAGGGTGTCTCCGAGGTAGGACAGCGTGACCGACACGCTCACCGCGTGAGCGTGCCGCCGGGCGTTGGTGAGTGCCTCCTGCACGACCCGCAGCAACTCGCCCTCGCTGCCGGCAGTCAGGGCGACCGGTTGGCCGGTCACGACCGTGTAGGCCTCGATGCCGGTCTCCTCCGTCAGTCGGGTGGTGAGTTCGCGGACCGCGTCCGCCAGGTGCGTACGGTCCAGTGGCGCCGGGCGAAGGGCCTGTACGAGGCGGCGGCTCTCGGCCAGGTTGTCCCGGGCCGTGCGCATGGCCTGCTCGACGCGGCGGGCCGCGGGGGAGTTGGCCGACAGGTCGTCGCGGGCGGCGTCCAGCAGCATGGCGATGGACGCGAAGCCCTGGGTCAGGGTGTCATGGACCTCTCGGGCCAGGCGCTGACGTTCGGCCAGGGTGCCCGCCTGGCGTTCCGCTGCCGCTCGTTCCGCCTGTGTGGCGGTGAGCTCGTCCAGGAGCCGCTGGCGCTTGTGGCCCTCGTGGTCGAGGGCGGCGACGTAGCAGACGATGGTGACCGCCAGCGCGGCACCGAGCACGCAGCCCGTGAGTATGCGCGCGTCGGCGGAACCGTCCGTGGTGAAGCGCTGCCACGACCAGGCGCCGCCCAGCACCAGCACCCCGCCGGCCGACCACCAGGCCCGTCGCAGCCAGTACGGCGTCAGCACGGCCACGGCGACCGGGAGCAGCGCGGGATCCACCACGGACATGGCCATCCACGCCGCCAACGCCCCGACGAGGTAGGGCAGCGGTGGGCGACCGGCGCCGCCGCGCAGCGCGATCCAGTACGCGTACCAGGCGGCGAGTCCCACCGCCGGGCCGATCCGCAGCAGTGCCGTGCCGGTCGTCAGGTCCGTCCCGGCCAGTGCACCCAGCACGGACAGGGCGAGCACGACGGCGAAGAAGGTGTGCTGGCCCACGGCCTTCCACCGTGCTCTCTCCCATGCCTGCTGCAGCGCCATGGTCGTCAGCGTACGGGCAGCCGAGTAGCCGGGGGATCAGTCGTCCTGTGCGAACGCATCGACCGATCGGTGGGCGGAGGATGCGTCGATCGGTCGATGTGCCAGGCCGTGCGGACGGCGAAGATCAGCCCCGCACCCGGCCGCCCGAGCTCCACCGCACCCCGTGAGGAACCACCAGTGCCCCTGGCCTTCATTCCCAGCCCCTCCATCGGCGAGATCCACCTGGGTCCGCTCCCGCTGCGCGGCTACTCACTGATGCTGATCCTCGGAATCGCCGCGGCGGTATGGCTGGGCGGCCGCCGCTGGGCCGCCCGCGGGGGAGAGAAAGCCGTCGTGACGGATGTGGCCCTGTGGGCGGTCCCCTTCGGTGTGGTCGGTGCCCGCCTCTACCACGTGATCACGTCCAGCGAGCCGTACTTCGGCAAGGACGGCGATCCGCTCAAGGCCCTCTTCGTCTGGGACGGGGGCATCGGCATCTGGGGCGCCATCGCGGGCGGTGCCATCGGAGCCTGGATCGGCTGCCGCCGGGGCGGTGTTCCCCTGCTCGCGTTCGCCGACGCGGTCGCCCCCGGCATTGCCCTGGGCCAGGCCGTCGGCCGCTGGGGCAACTGGTTCAACCAGGAGCTCTACGGGCGGGCCACCACCCTCCCCTGGGCGTTGGAGATCGACCCCGCGCACCGGCCCGAGGCCACCGCCGACCTGGCCACCTACCACCCCGCCTTCTTGTACGAGTCGCTGTGGTGTCTCGGTGTGGCCGCCCTGGTCGTGTGGGCGGACCGCCGCTTCCGCCTCGACCGGGGGCGCGCGTTCGCGCTGTACGCCGCCGCCTACTGCGTCGGCCGCTTCTGGATCGAGTACCTGCGGGTCGACGAGGCCCACCACATCCTCGGCCTGCGCCTGAACGACTGGACCGCACTGCTGGTCTTCGTGGCAGCCCTCGCCTACCTGATCGCCGCGAGTCGGCATGCGTCCGACAGCCGTGGCGACGTCGACTCCGACCGTCTCCTGCCGGGCCTGGACGCGACCAGCAGTCCCAGGAGCTGACCATCTCCCCTTTCACGAACTGGAGTTGCCATGTCCCCTGTCTCCGATGTCTCCGAGACGCTCCCTTCACGGCGGGCCCCGATGGTGGTGGCGGGCGGTGTTTTCCTCGCCTTCCTGCTCACTTCCTTGGTGAACGCGGTGATCGCTGTGCTGGCGCACGCGATGAGCGCGCCCGACGACTTCAACCCGCTGGAGCCCCCGTCGTATGTCTTCCTGACCGCGCTGAGTGTGCTGGCGGGAGCCGTCGGATGGGGCATCGTCCGCAGGCTTTCCCAGGATCCCGAACGCCTGCTTCGCCGACTCGTCCCCTCGGTCGTCGTCATATCGCTCGTTCCGGACTTCTTCCTGTTCGACGAGGGCGAGGTGATCGGTGTGGTGGCCCTGCTCGTGATGCACCTCGCGGTCGCGGTGATCGCGGTGCAGGCGTATCGCCGGGTCATGCCACTGGGCTCGGTGCGGTGACCGTAGCGGCATTCGGGCGTTCGGGTGCGATAGGGCACAACCCTTGGGCCCGGTCTCCGGTCCAACCTCGCGGCAGCGGGGAACGGGCCCCCGCCGCACCCCCGCGACTCCGCGCCCGACCGGCCATGCCGAGATCCCAGGAGCCACGACGTGCGCAGTACGCGTTCCACCACCCGAACCTCCGTCATACGAAGGGGCCTGCTGTCCGGGCCGGCCGCCGCGACCGTATTACTGACGATCGGCGCCACCATCACCGCGACGGCCGCTCCGGCGCCCGCCGCGCCCGCGGCCGCGCAGGCGGCCCACGACGACTTCAACGGCGACGGCTACCCCGACGCCGTGATCTCCGCCCCCGGTGGCACGGTCAGCGCCCAGAAGGGGGCCGGCTATGTCGCCGTGCTGTACGGGTCCGCGAACGGCCTGTCCTCCGCCCGCCGGGCGACGTTCAGCATGAGCACCCCCGGCATACCGGGTCTCGCCCAGACCGACGACGGCTTCGGACGGACCACCGCCTCCGGGGACCTGGACGGCGACGGTTACGCCGACCTCGTCGTCGGCATGCCCGGCAAGGACATCGGCACCACCGTCGACGCGGGGGCGGCGGTCGTGCTGTGGGGCTCCGCGAGCGGGCTGCGGGCCACCGGCGCGGTCACGCTGCAGGACAGTGCCCCGACGACCCGCGGACGCTTCGGACTGGGCCTGGCCGCCGGCCGCTTCCACGGCTCCGGCACCGAACTCGCGCTCCTGAGCAGCAAGGCCCTGCAGACCTACGTCTTCGAAGCCGGCGCCGACGGCGGACACACCGTCCGGGCCACTCCCGTGAACTGGAGGTGGAATGAGGACTTCACCCCCACCGGCCTCACCCCCGGCGACTACGACAAGAGCGGCAACGACGACGACCTGGTCCTCCTCGGCACCTTCACCACCTACGAATCGGTCAATCCCGTCGAGACGTTCGGCGCGGCCAGTTACCTCCGGGGCGGCCCCGATGGGCTGACGTACGGTCGCGGTCTGCGCGGTGGCCCGGTCGGCGCCACCGGTGACATCAACCGCGACGGCTACGCCGACGTCGTGATGGGTTCTCCCACCGACTGGCACGAGCAGATCGAAATGTTCCTCGACGGCGGCACCGTCGACGTCTTCCTCGGCGGACCCGACGGTCTGGGCGGACCGGAGGCCGACCAGCACTTCACCCAGACGACCATCGGCGCCTCCGGCGACGACAAGGAGGGCGACCGCTTCGGCGGTGCGGTGACCGTGGCGGACGTCAACGGCGACGGCTATGCCGACGCCGCGCTCGGCGCTCCCGCCAACGACATCAACACCCTCACCGACCCGGGCACGGTGTGGGTGATGCGGGGGAGTGCTGGAGGGCTCACGCCGAGAGGCTTGGCCAGCTTCAGCCAGAGCACACCGTCCGTGCCCGGTGACAACGAGAACGGCGACTGGTTCGGAGGCGCCCTGCGGCTCATCGACGCCAACAAGGACGGCAAGGCCGAACTGCTCGCCTCCGCGCCCCGCGAGGACACCAACGACGGCGCCGCCTGGGTCTTCCCCGGTACGGCCAACGGCCCCACCGCGACCGGATCCTGGTCCTTCAACGGCGCCACACTCAGCGCCCCCTCGCCCGACGCCCGCTTCGGAGAGACCCTCGCCCCGTAGCGGCGGTCCCCACCAACCGCTGACCACCGGCCGGTCCGCTCCGCCGCCACGGGGCGGGCCGGGCGTGATCCCGACCGACTACCGGACATCGCGTGGCCCGCGCAGTTGGGCGCTTCCCGGAGCCGTATGGTCACGCAGTACGTCGAGCACGACGCGCACCGCCGCACGAGGCGGTGCGCCGCGGCGGATCGCCGCCGTGATGTTCCGTGTCACCGGCGTCGCGAGTTCGCGGGTGGCGACGCGATAGCGGCTGTGGTCGACCGCCAGGCCGGGCAGCAGAGCGATCGACAACCCGGCCTCGACGTGCTGGAGCGTCATCATGTAGTTGCTGAACCGGCAGACCACCCGGGGTTCGAACCGTGCCTGACGGCACAGTCGCAGCGCGAGATTGGCCATGTACGACTGCGGCATGTCGAACGCCCACGGCTCGTCCGACAGGGCCGCGAGGTCCACCGCGCCACGGCCGACGGCGTGATGCCCGGGCGGGACGACCAGCAGGATCCGGTCGGTGGCCAGTGGTACAAGATCGACGTCCGGACCCAACGGCAACTCGTCGACGTCCGTGGTCGTGATGATGACGTCCACGTCGCCCGCCCGCAGTGCGGGCATGCTGGCGTGCGGCTCCAACTCGCGCAACTCGACGTCGAGGTGCGGATGTTCGCGCGCCAGACGGGTCACCGCCGGTACGGCCATGGTGTGGATCGCGCTCTGGAACGCGCCCAGCCGCACCAGCCCGGCCGGTTCCTCGCCGAAACCGCGCAACTCCGCCTCGACGCCGTCCATGTGGTCGAGGATCACCCGCGCCCGCCGCGCGAGGATCAGCCCGGCCGAGGTCAGCCGCACCCGCCGGCCCGTCCGTTCAAGGAGCTGGGTTCGCGTCTCGGTCTCCAGCACGGCGAGCTGCTGGGACACGCTCGACGGGCTCAGGTTGGCGGCCTGGGCGACCGCCCGGACGGTGCCCAGCGCGTCCAGCTGGGTCAGCAGTCGCAGCCTCCAAGGGTTCATCACGCCGCCATTGTGATGCGGATCGCTGTGCGGAAACACCGAACAGGAAGGGCGGAATTGTGAGATGGACGTGTCGCTCGACCGCGACCTAGCGTCGGAGGCATGGCTGCTTCGACCACCTCCGTCCCGTCCATCGACCTCCCGTCCACCGACGCCTTCTGGGCCGATGCCGAGCGGCATCTCATGCGCTACGGCGGCGAGTTCACCCGCGAGATCATCGTCCGCGCCGCCGGAAGCTTCCTGTTCACCGCGGACGGCCGGAAGATCCTCGACTTCACCTCCGGCCAGATGAGCGCGATCCTCGGCCACTCCCACCCGCAGATCGTCGCGACCGTCCAGCGGCAGATCGCGACGCTCGACCACCTCTACAGCGGCATGCTCAGCCGACCCGTCGTCGACCTCGCCGCGCGGCTGGCCGGTACCTTGCCCGCACCGCTGGAGAAGGTCCTGCTGCTGACGACCGGCGCCGAGTCGAACGAGGCCGCCCTCCGGATGGCCAAGCTCGTCACCGGCAAGCACGAGATCGTGTCCTTCGCGCGGTCCTGGCACGGCATGACGCAGGCCGCCGCCTCCGCCACCTACAGCACCGGCCGCAAGGGCTACGGCCCGCCCGCGCCCGGCAACTTCGCCATTCCCGTGCCGAACGCCTACCGGCCGGACTTCACCACGGCCGACGGCTCGCTGGACTGGCGCCGCCAGCTGGACTTCGCGTTCGACCTGATCGACGCCCAGTCGACCGGCAGCCTGGCCGCGTGCCTCGTAGAACCGATTCTCAGCTCGGGCGGCATCATCGAACCGCCGGAGGGGTATCTCGCGGCCCTCCAGCAGAAGTGCCGGGAACGCGGCATGCTGCTGATCCTCGACGAGGCCCAGACCGGACTGTGCCGCACCGGGACCTGGTACGCCTTCGAGCGCGACGGTGTCGTCCCCGACATCCTCACGCTGTCCAAGACGCTCGGCGCGGGACTCCCGCTCGCGGCCGTGGTCACCAGCGCCGAGATCGAGCAGGAGGCGTACGACCGCGGGTTCCTGTTCTTCACCACGCATGTGTCCGACCCGCTGGTGGCCGCCGTCGGCAACACCGTCCTCGACGTGCTGACCGGCGACAAGCTCGACGAGCGCGCCCGGTCGCTCGGGGCGTTCCTCCGTCAGGGACTTCAGGACATCGCCGGGCGCCACGCGGTCGTCGGCGACATCCGCGGCCGGGGGCTGCTCGCCGGGCTCGAACTCGTCGTGGACCGTGAGTCGAAGCGGAGCTCGGACGAACTGGGCGCCCGGGTCACCCGGCGCTGCCTCGAACTCGGCCTGCACATGAACATCGTCCAGCTCCCCGGCATGGGCGGAGTCTTCCGCATCGCGCCACCGCTGACCGCTACCGAGGAGGAACTCTCGCTCGGCCTGACGATCCTGGACCAGGCGATCGGAGACGCCTGCGCCGCGCTCTGACTCACCTGCCGATCGGGCCGCCCGCACGCCCGTACGCGCCGACTGGCGCCCCAGGGGTTTTACGTATAACCTCTCGCGTCAACCACCCCTCGGCACCCCGCCCCGGCCCGCTCCCCGAAAGGCCCCGATGAGACGCATCGCCCTGGTCACCCTCGTCGTCGACGACTACGACGAGGCGATCCGCTTCTACACCGAGGCCCTCGGATTCCGGCTCGTCGAGGACACACCGCGCCCCGACGGCTCGCGCTGGGTCGTGGTCGAACCCGGTGCCGGCACGCAGGGGACCGGGCTGCTGCTCGCGCGCGCCCAGGGTGACGCCCAGCGCGGGCGGGTCGGTGACCAGACCGGTGGACGCGTCGGGTTCTTCCTGTACACCGACGACTTCGCCCGCGACCACGCCCGGATGCTCGCGGCGGGCGTGACCTTCCTGGAGGAGCCGCGGCATGAGCCGTACGGCTCGGTCGCCGTCTTCCAGGACCTGTACGGCAACCGCTGGGACCTGCTCCAGCCCGCGGCCTGACCCCGCTCAACCGAACGTCGAGGAACCACCGCACATGTCATCTACGCGCATAGACGCCGCCGCTCTCCGCCGCCTCCCCAAGGCCGTCCTGCACGACCACCTCGACGGCGGACTGCGCCCCGCCACACTGGTGGAGCTGGCGGACGAGGTCGGCCACACCCTGCCCACCACCGACCCCGACGCCCTCGCCGCCTGGTACTTCGAGGCCGCGAACTCCGGCGACCTGGTCCGCTACATCGCCACCTTCGAGCACACCCTCGCCGTGATGCAGACCCGCGAGGGACTGCTGCGCACCGCCGAGGAGTACGTCCTCGACCTCGCCGAGGACGGCGTGGTCTACGCCGAGACGCGGTACGCGCCCGAGCTGATGCTCAAGGGCGGGCTGACCCTGCCGGAGGTCGTCGAGACCGTGCAGCAGGGGCTGGCGGCCGGCATGGCGAAGGCGGCGGCCGCGGGCACGCCGGTCCGGATGGGCACGCTGCTGTGCGGGATGCGGATGTTCGACCGCGTCCGCGAGGCCGCCGACCTGGCCGTCGCCTTCCGGGACGCCGGAGTCGTCGGCTTCGACATCGCCGGCGCCGAGGACGGCTTCCCGCCCGCCGACCACCTCGCCGCCTTCGAGCATCTGCGTCGCGAGAGCGTCCCGTTCACGATCCACGCCGGCGAGGCGCACGGGCTGCCCAGCATCCACCAGGCCCTCCAGGTGTGCGGCGCCCAGCGCATCGGCCACGGCGTGCGGATCACCGAGGACATCGTGGACGGCAAGCTCGGCCGTCTCGCGGGCTGGGTACGGGACCGCCGTATCGCGCTGGAGATGTGCCCGACCTCCAACCTGCAGACCGGCGCCGCCACCTCGATCGCCGGCCACCCGATCACCGCCCTGAAGGATCTGGGCTTCCGGGTCACCCTCAACACCGACAACCGTCTGGTCTCCGGCACGACGATGACCCGGGAGATGTCCCTGCTGGTCGAAGAGGCGGGCTGGGGTGTCGAGGACCTGCGCACGGTCACGGTGAACGCCGTGAAGAGCGCGTTCATCCCGTTCGACGAGCGCAAGGCCCTCATCGAGGACGTCGTCCTGCCGGGCTACCTGCTCTGAAGCAGTCCCCGGACGTAGGCGGCCTGTCCGACGTGCTCCAGATCGTCGGACAGGACGCTGACCAGCCGGACGCCCAGACTGACCGGCGGATCCCAGCGCTCGTCCACGATGCGCTCCAGATCCTTGGCGGCCAGCCCACGCAGGGCCCCGAGCGTCTGCTCGTGCACGGCGTCGTAGTAGCCGGTCAGCAGCTCACCGGAGTCGACCCGCACCTTGGCGACCTTGGCCGACGAGTGCCCGTACCCGGTGTCGTGGCGCGGCAGGTCGAGACCGAAGGTCTTGTGCCAGTCCCGGGTGAGCCACACCTGGTCGAGCGCGAAGGCGTCGGCGATGTGGTCGTCCTGGACGCGGGTGAGATGCCAGACCAGCCAGGTGATGGAGTTGGCGTCGGTGGACGGCCGGGCGTTGAGGTCGTCGGGGCCGAGGCCCTCGACGGCGGCGTGGACTTCTTCCTGGATGCGGTCGTACGCGTCGATGAGGATGTCCTTGGCATGCATGGCTCCACCATCGCGCATCGCCGTCCGTCACGCGCCCTCTGTTTCCAGCAGAGCCATCAGGGCCCGCGCCGCCGGGCTCGTGGCCTGCGCGGGCGGCAGCAGGGCGACCGTCTCGTACACGATCTCGTCGGTGTCCTTCACCGACAGGGCCGTCAGCGATTCGCGCTTGTGCCGGAAATGCCGCGGTACGACGGCGATGCCGAGGTTCTCGTCGACCATGTCCAGCAGGCTGTGCACGTCGTTCACCTCCAGGGCGACCGTCCGCCGTACGCCCGCGTCGGCGAACGCGGCGTCGGTGGTGCGGCGCGGCCCCCAGTCCGGGTGGAAGTCGACGAAGACCTCGCCGCCCAGCTCCTCCAGGGTCACGGCCGTACCGGTCGCCGCCAGCCGGTGGCCGGGATGGCACAGCACCGTCATCGGCTCGCTGGTGAGGGGCACGGCCCGCAGCTGATCGGTGTCCTCGCCCGCCGTCCGGACGGTGAACGCCAGATCGAGCCGTCCGGCCGCGACCTCCTCCGCCAGCGCGCCCGAGCCCGCCTGCCGCAGGCAGATCTCCACGTCCGGGTGGCGGCCCCGGAACGCGGCGAGCAGCCCGGCCACATGCACCCCCGCGATGCACTGCTCCGACCCGAGCGCCAGCATGCCGCGCAGCACCCCCTGCACCGCGGCCACCGCCTCATGGGCCGCCCGCACCTGGGCGAGGATCCGCTCCGCCTCGACCAGCAGCGCCCGCCCGGCCGGGGTGAGCGTCACCCGGCGCGTCGTCCGCACGAACAGCGGGGTCTGCAACTCCCGCTCCAGCGCCCGGATGGAGGCGGACAGGCCGGACTGGGACACCAGCAGCCGCTCGGCGGCACGGGTGAAGTGCTGGTCCTCGGCGACCGCGACAAAGTGCTGAAGATGGCGCAGTTCCATGACTGAGAAGCCTATCCGCTGAATTCCATCGGATTCTTCTGTTGGACCAATGCCCCCAGGTCGCGAAAGAGTGGAAGTGGACAAAGGTAGTCAGGAAACCCGCGCCAACCCCTCTGGAGTCGCGTTGTACACCGCACACACCGACCGTTACGCGGACATGCCCTACCGGCGCACCGGACGCAGCGGCCTGAGGCTGCCCGCCCTGTCGCTCGGCCTGTGGCACAACTTCGGTCCGGACCGCCCGGTCGAGACACAGCGCGCGATCCTGCGCCGCGCCTTCGACCTCGGCGTCACCCACTTCGACCTGGCGAACAACTACGGCCCGCCGCCCGGCGCCGCCGAGAGCGCCTTCGGCGAGGCCCTGAAGGCGGACTTCGCGGCCTACCGCGACGAGCTGGTCATCTCGACCAAGGCCGGCTACCTGATGTGGCCCGGTCCGTACGGCGAGTGGGGCTCCCGCAAGTACCTGCTCTCCTCGCTCGACCAGTCCCTCGCCCGTATGGGCCTGGACTACGTCGACATCTTCTACTCGCACCGCCCCGACCCGGAGACTCCCCTGGAGGAGACGATGGGCGCCCTGCACTCGGCGGTGCAGCAGGGCAAGGCGCTGTACGTGGGCGTCTCCAACTACTCGGCGGAGCAGACCCGTGAGGCCGCCCGCATCCTCGGTGAGCTGGGCACCCCACTGCTGATCCACCAGCCGCGCTACTCGATGACCGACCGCCGCCCCGAGGACGGGGGTCTGCTGGACGCCCTCGACGAGTTGCAGGTCGGCTCCATCGCCTACTCCCCGCTGGACCAGGGCGTGCTCACCGCGCGCTACCTCGACGGAATCCCGGAGGACTCTCGGGCCGCCGGTGACAGTCCGTTCCTGAAGTCCGAGGCGCTGACCGGGGATCTGGTCGCCCGGCTGCGCGACCTCGACGACATCGCCAAGTCCCGCGGCCAGACCCTGGCCCAGATGGCCCTGGCCTGGGTCCTGCGCGGCGGTCGGGTGACGTCCGCACTCGTCGGCGCGAGCAGCCCGCAGCAGATCGAGGACAGCGTCGGCGCCATCCGCAACCTCGACTTCGACGCGGATGAACTGGCCCGGATCGACGCGCTGAGCGCTCCGCGAGCCGTGCACTGAGGTCGCCGGTCGTCTGCTGGTCCGTCGTGGCTGGTCGCGCCCACGCGGCGGAGCCGCACATCGATACAGCCCCGCGCCCCTTCGGGGCGCTGCCGAACCGCCGCCGCATTCACCAGGACCACCGCGAGCCTCACGCCCCGGTGGGCACCCGGTCCAGAAAGCCCAGCACGGACCGGATGCGGCCGTCCGCGGCCAGCGTGATCACATCGGAGCCGGCGACGGGCGCCGCCCCGTCGGTCTCGTTCACCAGCTCCCAGGAGAAGCGCGCCGTGTCGTGGTGCCCGTCGACGGCGCCCAGCGGTCGGAAGGCGAAACCGGGGAACTGCTCGTGGGCCGCGGCGATCACGGCCGCGATCTGCTCGTGGCCGCTGACGTCGGCGAGCGGGTCGGTGTAGCCGCCGTCCGTTGTCCAGGCGGCGGCTACCGCTTTGGCCAGTTCCTCCGGCTCGACGGCGTTCCAGGCCTCGAAGTAGCGGGCGACGGCGCTCTCGTAACGGTCGGTGTTCGCGGGCATGCGGAATCAGCCTCCATCGAGGTCGTACGTGCTGGTCGGAGCCCGGATCACGGTCGCGGTGACCGGGTACCGCAACCATGCCCGGCTCGGAGGAGACCGTCGATTACCCCGCGGGTAATGGCCGCGCCCGCCGCCTTTCGGCCAACGGCCGCCCTGAATATGCCAGGAGAGTGGCCGGAAATTCATGGTGACAGTGATTCAGTCGTGAACATACTCGACTCCAGGGGCCTTCACAGTCGGCGCAACATCCGTCACGCACCGCGCACGAGCCACGCACAGCACCAGAGCCGCAGGAAAGCGAGGAACGGCCGGCCGGCGAGCGGAACGAACGGGGAGTGGATCGTGCACGACGAATTCCTGTGCCATGTCACGGGGTACGGCACCTGCGCCGGCCGGCGCATAGGTGTGCCCTTAGGGACATACCGGGCTCCCACGCTCGCCCTCGCCCTGTGGTGGCTGCGTGACCGTGCCTTGTGGATCGCCGACCGGCTGGATCCGCAGCCCGAGGCGGAGCATCTGCCGCCCGGCGCGCTCGTCCCGGTCGCCGACACGGTGGCCGACGTGCCCGCCGTGCTCCGCGGCTGGTGCCGTGACGTGGACCAGCAGGAACTGATCGCCGAGGCGTTGGCCGAGGGGCGATTAATCAGGGTGGCCGTCAGCGATGACACCACCGAGTACGAGCTGCTGGCGGAGTCCGTGGACGCCCTGCGTATGCAGCGGACCGCCGCGGCCCTGTTCGCGCCGGTCGCCTGAAGCCTCCGCGTCGCGCGCATATCTGAACAGATCGATAGAATTCCGGCATGGTGCAGCGGCCGGTCGCGCCGACGGCGCCCGAACTCGTCCTGGAGACCGACACCGGCTCCACGGTGATGAGTCCGGGCCGCGAGTACCACGTCGGGCGCGATCCACTGAGCGACATCGTCATCGACGATGCCCGGGTCTCGTGGCACCACGCGGTGCTGCGGGCCGAGGACGGCCACTGGACCCTCGAGGACGAGCACAGCACCAACGGCACCTACGCCGACGGCCGCCGTATCGAGGCAGGAGACGTCGGCCCCGGCTGCGAGATCCGCTTCGGCAACGCCTCCGACGGCCCCCGTGCCCTCCTGGTCGGGCCCGCCGCACCGGCCCCGGAGCGCCCCTCCGCGGTCTCCATGCCGAACCGCACCGGCACCTTCCGCCGGCCCACCACCGTACGGCCGCTGCCCAGCCGCACCGTCCGCATCGGCCGCGCCGACGACAACGACCTGGTCATCGACGACCTGGTCGTCTCCCGCCGGCACGCCGAACTGCGTGCCCTCCCGGACGGCAGCTACGAGATCGCCGACCTCGGCAGCCACAACGGCACCTTCCTCAACGGCCTGCCCGTGACCCGCGCGCCGATGGGCCCCGGTGACATCGTCGGCATCGGCCACTCGGCGTTCTGCCTGGTCGGCGACCAGTTGCAGGAGTACGTCGACACCGGCGAGGTCTCCCTCGACGTACAGGACCTCGCGGTCGCCGTCGACCGCGGCCGCAAGACACTCCTCGACCATGTGTCGTTCCCGGTGGGGGAGAAGTGCCTGCTCGCGGTCGTCGGCCCGAGCGGCGCCGGTAAATCCACCCTGCTCAACGCCCTGACCGGCCAGCGCCCCGCCGACCACGGCACCGTCCTCTACGACGGCCGCGACCTCTACCGCGACTACGCCGAACTGCGCCAGCGCATCGGCCTCGTCCCGCAGGACGACATCCTGCACGCCCAGCTGACCGTCCGCAGCGCCCTGTCCTACGCCGCCGAACTGCGCTTCCCGCAGGACACCGCCAAGGCCGAGCGCCGGGACCGGGTCGACGAGGTGATCCGTGAACTGGGCCTGGAGCAGCGCGCCCGGCAACCCGTGCACAGTCTGTCCGGCGGACAGCGCAAGCGGGTCAGCGTGGCCATGGAACTGCTGACCAAGCCGTCGCTGCTCTTCCTCGACGAGCCGACCTCGGGTCTGGACCCCGGCATGGACCGCTCGGTGATGCACATGCTGCGCGGCCTCGCCGACGACGGCCGGACCGTCATCGTGGTCACCCACAGCGTCCTGAGCCTCGACGTCTGTGACCGGCTCCTGGTGCTCGCGCCCGGAGGCAGGATCGCGTACTACGGACCTCCCGACGAGGCCCTCGCCTTCTTCGGTTTCGAGCAGTGGCCGGAGGCCTTCGAGGCGTTCGAGCGAGACACCGACCGGGACTGGGCCGGTGACTTCCGTGCCTCGCCCCTCCACCGCCGGTACATCACCGACGCGACCGCGCAGCCCCTGCTGGACGGCTCCGCCCCGGTCGCCGTCGCCCCGCCGCCCCGGCCGCGCAGCCGCGGCGCCCAGCTGGGCACCCTGATCCGCCGGTACTCCGCGGCACTCGGCGCCGACCGCACCTTCCTCGCCATCATGATCGCGCTGCCGTTCGTGATGGGCGCCATGGCCCGCGCACTGGCGGGCAGCAAGCTGACGCAGGAGACGGCGATGAACGCCCTGCTGATCCTGTGCGTCGGCGGCGTCCTCACCGGCGCGGCCAACGCGGTACGCGAACTGGTCAAGGAACGCGTCATCTACCAGCGCGAGCGAGCCGTGGGCCTGTCCAGATCGGCGTACCTGATGTCCAAGGTCGTCGTGCTTGGCACGATCACCGTCCTCCAGGCGATCGTGCTCACCCTCGTCGCGCTGCTCGGCGTCGACCTCAACGCGCCCGGCGGAAAAGGCGTGTTGATGCCGCCGCTCATCGAGATCACGGTGGCCGTCGCCCTGCTCGCCTTCACCGCCATGATGCTCGGCCTGCTCGTGTCGGCACTGGTGCGCAAGGAGGAGGTGACGATGCCGCTGCTGGTGCTGCTCGCGATCGTGCAAGTCGTCTTCTGCGGCGCCCTGCTGAAACTCCACGGTGTGCCCGGCCTGGAGCAGCTGTCCTGGATCGTGCCCTCCCGGTGGGCGCTCGGCGCCATGGCCGGCACCGTGGGCCTCGCCCGGATCGTGCCCGGCGAACTCACCGGCGACCCGCTGTTCAAGCACTCGGCCGGCGTGTGGCTGCTCAACGTGGGCATGCTGGTCGTGCTGTCGGCGGTCTTCGGCTACGCGGTGTCCCGGCTGCTGCGTCGGCACGAACCCGTCGTGATGCGGAAGTAGGCGGCCATGACGGCGACCACCGGCTTCCGCCCCACCCACGTCGTCCCGCAGCACGGCATGCCCGCCTGGGAGACCCCCGACCCCGCCCGGCCCAGCGTGGCCCTCGACCCACTGCTCCCGGTGCAACTCGTCGAGCGACGCGGCGACTGGGGCCACGTCCTGTGCGCCAACGGCTGGTCGGCCTGGGTCGACGGCCGCTGCCTGGTCGCCGTACCCCAGGATCCACCCCTGCCCGGCGGACCGCTCACCCCCGGCGACGACCCACGCCCCCTTCTCGCCCACGCCGAACAGACCCTCGCGCACTACCGCGCCGCGGTCGGGGAACTCGCCGCCGGCACCCTCGACGGAGAGGCCTTCCGCAGCCGTACGCAGGGGCTGCGCGTCGGGATCGTCGTCGACGGGGAGCACGTGTGGCTGTACGACGTCGAGAATGCGCGGTGGGTCTACGCGGACGGGGTGCGGGCGAGCACGCTCGCGACGGACGACGCGCCCCGCGCCGCCGGCCACGCCCCGACGCAGGTGGTGACACCCGATGGCACGTGACACGAGCCTCTTCTCCGGCCGCCCCTCCGAACTGATCGGCAGGCAGGTCGCGGGCTACCGCATCGAGCGTGAGATCGGCCGCGGCGGCATGGCCGTCGTCTACCGCGCCCGGGACCTGCGCCTGGACCGCACCGTCGCCCTCAAGCTCCTCGCCCCCGAACTCGCCCGCAACGACACGTTCCGCCGCCGCTTCACCCACGAGTCCCGGGCGGCCGCCGCGATCGACCACCCGCACATCGTCCCGGTCTTCGAGGCGGGCGAGACGGACGGCGTCCTGTACATCGCGATGCGCTACGTGGCCGGCAGCGATCTGCGTCATCTCCTCGACCGCCAGGGACCGTTGCCGCCCCCGACCGTCCTGCGCGTCGCCGCCCAGATCGCCTCGGCGCTCGACGCGGCCCACGAGCACGGCCTGGTGCACCGGGATGTGAAACCCGGCAACATCCTGGTCTCCCGCGGCACCGACAGCGACCACCCCGAGCACGTCTACCTCACCGACTTCGGCCTGACGAAGAAGTCCCTGTCCCTGACCGGCTTCACCACCGTCGGCCAGTTCGTCGGCACCCTCGACTACGTCGCCCCCGAACAGATCTCCGGCAAACCCGTCGACGGACGCTGCGACGTGTACGGGTTCGCCTGCGTCGTCTACGAGTGCCTGGCCGGCCGCCCGCCCTTCCGGCGCGACGACGACATGGCCTTGCTGTGGGCCCACCAGTACGACGAGCCGCCCCCACTGACCGACTCCCGCCCGGACCTCGCCCCTCTCGTGGACCCGGTGTTCGCCAAGGCGCTGGCCAAGAGCCCCGACGACCGGTACGACACGTGCCTGGCCTTCGTCACTGCGCTCCGGGTCGCTACGCGAGGTGAGGTGGAGGCGGGTCACCCGGCGACGGAGGTAGAGCTGAGGGCGGTGAAGCAGCCGCCGCGGTGGACGGCACCGATCTTTGGAGCGCGGAACTGAGGCGCCCCAAAGGGGCGCGGGGCTGTATTGACTTGCGGCTACCGCCGCGTGGGCGCGACCAGCCACAACGGCGCAGCAGCCGAAGAACAGCGTCAGGCCTGCCCCCGCCTCCGCACCCGCCCTGCCGGCAACGCCCCGAGGAAACCCGCCACCAACCCCCACAGCAGCGCCAAGCCCAGCGCCGACCACAACTCCGGCCGCAGAAGCAGCTCCCCGCCGAGATCGCCGCCCAGGTCGCCGATGCCGAGTACGGACAGCCCGTAGTGCGCGGAGATCCGGCCGACGAGGCAGACCATGAGAACCGTGAGGGCGAGCGCGACCGCCAGATGCACCGCGTGCTGCCACGCCCGCATCCGGCGCGGTGAACGGGCCGCCATCAGGAACGCGACGGCCAGCAGCAGTACCGCGTCGACGACCACGAGCCACCACACCCGCCCGTCCTGCTCGGCGAGCGTGCTCAGGTTGAGGGTGGAGACGTCCGGACCGCGCAGCACCTCGTCGAGGACATGCGGCATCGGCAGCCCGAACGGCCCCTCGACCTGGCCCTGCCAGGTAGCGCCGAGGCCGATGGTGAAAGCGAGCCAGACCAGGTTCGGCAGACCGAGAAGGATCACCGCGAAGGTCTCCGCGGCATGCCCGCGCGTCGCGGCGGTGACGAGGGCGATGACGAGGCCGAGAGCGACGTAGGAGAGGAGCAGGACGACCATGGCGTACGCGGCCGGGCGCACCGACTCCTGGAAGCGCAGCAGCCGGGGCGGCAGTGGTGCTCCGTGTGCGACCAGCAGCGCCAGCACCAGCACACCGGCCAGCCACAGCAAGCCGAACACGAGCGTCAGCGGAACATCGGTCTCGAAGCCGACCTTCGGCGTGATGCCGAACAGGTCGCCGATTTCCCCGAGCGTGTCGTCCCCGAGGGTGATCGTGAAGGTCTGACGCGCGGCGAGGGCGAGGCCGAGCAGCCCCAGCACCCACAGCGCGGCGATCCGGCCCGCCCAGCCCGCCAGCTCCCGGGCGCCTGCCACCGCCCGGTGCCGCAGCGGCCGTAGGAAACCGGCGGCGAGGACGAGGGCCCCGGCGAGCGTGACGGACAGCGGGATCACGGTGAGCCCTGCCGAACTGTCGGCCAGGCCCCCCGCGTCGCCCGACAGCTCGATGGTCCCGCCGACGGCCGTGACGACCGTCGCCGCCACCACCCGGGGGAACGCGCCGTCCGGCAGATCGGCCGCGCCGGCCGCCCAGAGTCCCAGAGCGGCGGTCACTCCCATCGCGATCAGCCCCGCCAGCACGACGGCGACGGCCTGGACCCAGCCGTGACGGGCGACCGCCTGGCCGGAGGGGGTACGAGCGCTCACGCTGCCACGCTAAGCAGGAGCCGGTGAGCTCGCCCGCCGGGAGGTCCGTCCGCGTCGGCTTGCGGGGGCCACCGCACCGGGGCACACAATGAGGATGTTGCGGAGAAATTGCATGATTGCCCGCCAACACTGACATTTCACGTCAGGAAGAAGAGCTCGTGAGCGTCGAACCGCCGTCCTCGGACCGCCCCACAGGACCACCCTCCGGTCCACTGTCGGGGCCCTCCCAGCCGCCGCCCCCGGGACCGCCGTCCCAGCCGGGCGGTGGCGGTGAGACGCCCGAATCCGGTCGGCCGTGGTGGAAGTCGGTGCCCCGTATCGCGGTGCTGGCCACCGTCGTGGTGGCTGCCGTCGTCCTGGCCGTCGTCCTCAGCCGCCCCGACGGCGGCTCGGGCAAGGGCAGCGAGGTCTTCCTCCAGGCCGCGGGCAAGACGGGCCCCGACCCCTTCACGGAGTCGACGGCGACCGACAGCTCGGCCCCGCCGGTCTCCCCGTCGCCCTCCCAGTCGGCGCCCTCGAACGCGGTGCGCGGCGTCGACGGCGGAGAGCCCGGCCTGTACGGCGGCACGCGCGACGTCGCCAGCTGTGACGTGGAGAAGCAGATCAAGGCGCTGGGGGCCGACCCGGACAAGAACCGGGCATTCGCCTCCGTCGCCGGCGTCGACTCGTCCGGCGTGCCCGCCTACCTGCGCTCACTCACCCCCGTACAGCTGCGCATGGACACCCGCGTCACCAACCATGGCTACCGCGACGGCGCCGCCACCAGCTACCAGGCCGTCCTGCAGTCCGGCACCGCCGTCCTCGTCGACGACCGCGGGGTGCCCCGCGTGCGCTGCGCCTGCGGCAACCCGCTCACCCCACCTGTCGCCCTGCGGACGATGCCGCGGCAGACGGGTGACTCCTGGCCGTCGTACCGGCCCTCGAACGTCGTCGTGGTCACGCCCGCGACGACGGTCATCAACATCTTCGTCGTGTACGACCCCGAGCGCGGCGACTGGTTCGCCCGGCACCGCGGGGACACCGGCGAGAAGGACCGGAAGACCGACCCGCCGGCGCGGCCCTCACCCTCGGTGAGCGTGTCGACGCCGACCTCGCCGTCGCCCTGCGACTCGAAGGCCGCCGACGGGGCGACCGAGTGCCCGCCGACGTCGACCGCCCCCTCCTCGGTGACCCCCAGCCCCGAGTCCCCGCCCTCCGAACCGACGACCTCGGAGCCTGAGACAAGCGTCGAACCGCCGTCCCCCGAGACCTCGCCGGCCCAGCCGCCGCCGGTCTCGGGCCCCACGAGCGCACCGGAAGCGCCCGCCGGCTGACCGGCTGTGCGGTTGCGGGGACTGCCGCGCGCCACTCGGGGTACGAGCACTGATGCAGCAGCGTCCGGCGAGCCCGGCTTCCGAGAGAGAAACGCATGATCGACAACCTGGACGGGGCAGTGGTAGCGACTGGTTTCGACGTGCCCGTGGAACCACTTCGGCGGGCGGCGCACTACACCGGCGAGCCGGGTTGTATCGCCGAGGCGCGGTCTTTCGCCGCGTTCTTCCTCGATCAGCTCAGAACCGAGTGGTGTGCCGAGATCGACGAGCGGGCCGAGGGCGCCCTGCTCCTGGTGGTGAGCGAACTGGTCACCAACGCCGACCGGCACAGCGACGGGCCGTACATCCTGGAGCTGGAGGGCACGGACACCGCGGTGTCGGTGTGCGTCTACGACAGCAGCGCCGCGCTGCCCCGGCGCTTCCCCCGGGATCCCGAGCGCGTGGGCCGGCACGGGCTGGAGATAGTGCACGCGCTCGCGACGGAGGTCGCCGTCGAGCGCGTGCCGGTCGGTAAGCGCGTGCGCGTCGTGGTGGGCCTGAGCTGCGACTGACGGCCCGACGCGGTCAGGCGCAGCCCAGCTCGCCCAGCATGCCGTGCCGCAGCCGCGTGATGATCCGCTTGATCAGCCGGGACACATGCATCTGGGAGCAGCCCAGCCGGGCGCCGATCTCCGCCTGCGTGGCCTCCTCCACGAACCGCATATGAATGATCTGCCGGTCCCGCTCGCTGAGTTCGGCCATCAGCGGGGCGAGCGACTGGCAGTCCTCGACGAGCCGCAGCCCGTCCTCCTCGACGCCGATGAAGTCGGCGAGCACCGCCTCCCCGTCCTCCGGGCCGTCGCCGGTGAGCGCGGCGTCCAGCGACGCGGAGTTGTAGCCGTTGGAGGCGACCTGGGCCTCGATGACCTGGTCCTCGTCGATGTTCATGAGCGTGGCGAGTTCGGCGACGGTGGGCTCCCGGTCGAGCCGGCCGGCGAGTTCGTCGCGTGCCTTGGCCAGGTCGACGCGCAGTTCTTGCAGCCTGCGCGGTACGTGCACGGCCCAGGTGGTGTCCCGGAAGAACCGCTTGATCTCACCGACGATGTACGGCAGCGCGAACGACGTGAACTCCACCTCGCGGCTGAGTTCGAACCGGTCGATGGCCTTGATGAGGCCGATCATCCCGGTCTGGACGATGTCCTCCATGTCGTCCCCGCGGCCCCGGAACCGGCCGGCCGCGAACCGCACGAGGGACATGTTCATCTCGATGAGTGTGTTGCGCGCGTACTGGTGGGCGTGTGTGCCCTCGTCGAGTTCCGACAGGCGCTGGAAGAACTGGCGGGACAATTCCCGCGCGTCCCGCGGAGCCACGGTCCGCGGGTTCTCGATGTCCGGCAGTGGTCCGATCCCCGTGCTGGTCCCGGCGGTCTGCTCGACCTCTGCCTCCGACCGCATCACGGCGGTGTCCATGTCGTCCTCTCCCCACGCGGGTCATGTGCGACTCCGGCTCGGTTCTTCATAAGCGGGTACCCCGGTCCACACGCCGCATGCCCATCTGGCCGCCGGGCGGCGGAAATTGAGTGGTGTGGGGCAGGTGGGTTCAGCGGCCGTCCACCCTCCGCCTCGGCGATTCCACCCAGGGCGGAATGCTGATCCCTTCCCCTGGAGTCGAGGGAATTTAATCTGGGAAGGTGAGCAACCAAGCGCCGAACCAAGCCCGCGTGATCCCTCTGCGCCCGCCGGCCCAGCGCCCATCGGCCCAACGCCCCCAGCTCGAACGCCCATCGGCCCAACGCCCCCAGGTCGAGCGCCCGTTGGCCCGACGCCCGCAGGCCGAGCACTCGTCAGCCGAGCGTCCGCAGTCCCAGCGCCCGTCGGTGACGCGCCCGGAGACCGGCGCTCGTCCCCTCGCGCCCGCCACCCCCAAGGAACCCAAGGAACCCCTCTGGCGCGACCTGATCGGCGACGTGCTGCGGCGCGAGCGGCTCGCGCAGGAGCGGACGCTCAAGGACGTGGCCGACGCCGCCCGTATCTCCATGCCGTATCTGTCGGAGGTGGAGCGCGGCCGCAAGGAGGCCTCCTCGGAGGTCCTCGCGGCCGCCGCCCACGCCCTCGGCCTGGGCCTCGGCGATCTGCTCTCGCTGGCGCAGAGTGAGCTCACGCGGAGCCGGGCCACGGGCATGTCGTCGTACAACGGCCTCTGCCTGGCCGCCTGACGGGACCGGCGCCTCAGACTCCCACCAGGCGCCGGCTCACCACCTCGTCGGCCAATCCGTACGCCACCGCCTCCTCGGCCGTGAACACCTTGTCGCGGTCCATGTCCGCGCGCAGCGTCGCGATGTCGTGGTGCGTGTGCCGGGCCAGCACCTCCTCCACCTGGGAACGGATCCGCACCATCTCCTTGGCCTGGAGCGCGAGATCGGAGATCGCGCCCCGGCTGCCGCCGCTGGCCGGCTGACCGAGCAGCACGCGCGCGTGCTCCAGCACGAACCGCCGACCCGGATCCCCTCCGGCCAGCAGTACGGCCGCCGTGGAGGCCGCCTGGCCCACGCAGAACGTCGAGACCGGCGCCTGCACGTAGGTCATCGTGTCGTAGATCGCCATCAGCGAAGTGAACGAGCCGCCGGGCGAGTTGATGTAGATCGCGATCTCGTTCTCCGGCGCCGACGACTCCAGATGGAGCAGCTGCGCGATGACGACATTGGCCACGCCGTCGTCGATCTCGGTGCCGAGGAAGATGATCCGCTCCGACAGCAGACGGCTGAAGACGTCGGAGGACCGCTCGCCGTGCGCCGTCCGCTCGACGACGTACGGAATCGTGTAGTTCGCCATGTCACAGCCCCATCCGTCGCTTCGAGGCGGCCGGGCGGGCGTCGGCGAGCGACTCCAGGACCCGGTCCACCATGCCGTACTCCATCGCTTCCTCGGCCGTGAACCAGCGGTCGCGGTCGCCGTCCCGGGCGATCGTGTCCGGTGTCTGGCCCGTGTTCTCGGCGAGAAGCCGCTCCATGGTCCGCTTGCTGTGGTCCAGGTTCTCCGCCTGGATCTCGATGTCGGCGGTGGTGCCGCCGATGCCCGCCGACCCCTGGTGCATCATGATCCGCGCGTTCGGCAGGGCGTACCGCTTGCCGGGCGTGCCTCCGCAGAGCAGGAACTGGCCCATGCTCGCCGCGAAACCCATCGCCAGCGTCGAGACATCGTTCGGGATCAGCCGCATCGTGTCGTAGATGGCGAGGCCCGCGTAGACCGAGCCGCCCGGACTGTTGATGTACAGGCTGATGTCCGTGCGCGGGTCCTCGGCGGACAGGATCAGCAGTTGTGAGCAGATCCGGTTGGCGGAGACCTCGTCGACCTGGGTGCCCAGCAACACGATGCGCTGGCCGAGCAGTTGGGCGGCGAGGTGGTCGTCGAGGCGGGTTGGAGGGGTGTCGCCCTCCTCGGCCCGTGGCATGAGGTCCGGCCCCCGGCCGGCGGTGAGTGGAGACATCGGCGCGCTCCTAGTCGAGATGTCGAGATGTCGACCCATCGACGTCGCGTTGTAGACGTCGATGGGTCGAGTCGCAGTGGCCTGCGCTCTCCACTCTCGGCCGGGAACGCCCCTCACCGGGGATTTCTCTGCCCGTGGCAGATTCGCCGTGGGCAGAGCCCTGCTCGCCTACGGTCAGCCGTCACCCTTCTCGCGCAGTTGCCGGAAGAACGCCCGCACGTCCTCGACCAGCAGATCCGGTTCCTCCATCGCGGCGAAGTGCCCACCGCGGTCGAGCTCCGTCCACCGCACGATGTTCTCCGTGCGGTCCCCCTTGTGCCGCAGCGCGATCTGCGGTTCGGCGGGGAAGAGGGCGAGCGCGGTCGGCGCGGTCGACGGCTGCCTGGGCGCTCCGGCCCGGTCGGCCGGGGCGTGCGCGCGCTCGTAGTAGATCCGGGCGGACGAACCGGCGGTCCCGGTCAGCCAGTACAGCATCACGTTGGTCAGCAGCCGGTCCCGGTCGACGGC
Organism: Streptomyces sp. NBC_00457; assembly: GCF_036014015.1. Lineage (NCBI taxonomy): Bacteria > Bacillati > Actinomycetota > Actinomycetes > Kitasatosporales > Streptomycetaceae > Streptomyces > Streptomyces sp. NBC_00457. The sequence continues at coordinate 9,936,554 of NZ_CP107905.1, forward strand.
CTCCTCGGGCAGCTCCGCCGAGTCCGTCCACTCCTGGAACTTCTCGACGATCCAGGCGAGTTGGCCGACGGGGGAGTCCGTGAGCCCGTACGCCACGGTCTGCGGCTTGGTGGACTGCAGGACGGCGTACCCCGTGCCCTCGCGGGACCAGGCGCTCCAGCCGCGCCAGGAGGCGAGCGTGCGCTCCCGCTCCTCGGGGCTCAGCGCGTCCAGCTCCTCGGCCGTCGGTTCATGGGTCGCCTGCGCGCCCGGCAGCAGATTGAGGTGCACGCCGATCAACCGGTCCGGGTAGGCGCGGCCCAGTTCGCGGGAGATGGCCGACCCCCAGTCACCGCCCTGCGCGCCGAACCGCTCGTAGCCGAGCCGCGTCATCACCTCGGCCCACGCGTCGGCGACCCGCCCCGCCTCCCAGCCGGTGTCCGGAGTGGGCCCCGAAAGCCCGAACCCCGGAATGCTCGGTACGACGACATGGAACGCGTCGGCCGGATCGCCCCCGTGTGCGGCCGGATCCGTCAACGGCCCTACGACGTCCAGGAATTCGACGATCGAGCCCGGCCAGCCGTGCGTGATGATCAGGGGCGTGGCGTTCGGTTCCGGAGAGCGGATATGCGCGAAGTGCACCTTCGCGCCGTCGACGGTGGTCGTGAACTGGGGCCACTCGTTGAGCTGAGCCTCGGCCGCACGCCAGTCGTACTCGTGCCGCCAGTACCGGGCGAGCTCCTGGAGGTAGTCGCGCGGGACGCCGTACGACCACCCCACCCCCGGAAGCATGTCCGGCCAGCGGGTGCGGTCGAGCCGGTCGTGGAGATCATCGAGGTCGCTCTGCGGGACGTCGATACGGAAGGGACGGATGCCGTCGGCGGGCGTCGATGTCATGCTCGCGATGCTATGCCGGGACCGTGTAACGGCCACGTGGATTAATCCGCCGCCCGACCGATGAGTTCTGGAGACAGGACCGGTCGATACAGGTGACCGCGTTCCATGCCCCAGGAGGTACACATGGCCACCGACGGATTCACCACGTGTCTCTGGTTCGAGGACCAGGCCGAGGAAGCCGCCCACTACTACGTCTCGATCTTCAAGAACTCCAGCATCGGCAAGGTGGCCCGCTACACCGAGGGCGCCATGCAGCCCGCCGGATCCGTGATGACCGTCGATTTCACGGCCAACGGCCAGCGGTTCGTGGCCCTCAACGGCGGCCCGCAGTTCAAGTTCACCGAGGCGATCTCCTTCATGATCGCTTGTGCGGACCAGGAAGAGGTCGACTTCTACTGGAACAAGTTCATCGAGGGCGGTGGCGAGCCCGGCCCCTGCGGCTGGCTGAAGGACAAGTACGGCCTGTCCTGGCAGGTCATCCCCGACCGCCTCATCGAGCTGACCACCGACCCGGACGTGGAGAAGGCCACCCGCGCGATCGGCGCCATGATGAAGATGGGCAAGATCGACATCGCCGCGCTGGAGAAGGCGGCGGCGGGGGAGTAGGGCACCCAGCGCGGTGACCGGTCGCCGAGCACCCGGCGGCCGGTCCGCCGCTACCCGGCCTCGGCCAGGATCTCCTTGATCACATGCCGTGAGTTTGCCGCCAGCGGCGGATTCGTCTCCCAGTAGAACGGCAGCTGGATCAGCGAGACCGACAGCGCCCAGCCCCGGCCCCGCGCCCACTCGGCGTCGTCGACACCGAGAGCGTGACGGAGGACGGGGCGGGCCGACGCCGGCAGGAGATTCCAGGCCACGATCAGATCCACGGCCGGGTCGCCGACGCCCAGGGTCCCGAAGTCGATCACCGCGCTCAGCCGTCCGTCGGCCACCAGCACGTTTCCGGGTGACAGGTCCCCGTGCGCCCAGACGGGCGGCCCGGCGTGCGCGGGGACCCGCAGGGCCGCTTCCCACAGCGCCGTCACCGCGTCCGTGTCGACGGCGCCCGCCAGCTGGGTGATCGCCTCACGCGTCGGCGCGTCCCGGTTCGCCAGCGGAATCCCCCGGTAGCCGATCGGAGCGCCCGTGGGGTCCACGCGGCGCAGGGCGCCGATGAACGCCGCCAGCTCCCCGGCCAGCGCCTCGGGATCGTCGAGCGCGTCGACGGCCGGATTACGCCCGTCCAGCCACCGGAACACCGACCACACCCATGGGAACCCGTCGCCCGCCACACCCCGCCCGACCGGCTCGGGCACCGGGGTCGGCAGCAGCGGCGCCAGCCGGGGCAGCCAGCGCTGCTCGTGCTCCACGTCGCCGACGGCACCGGGATGCCGGGGGAGCCGTACCACCAGGTCGTCGCCGAGCCGGAACATCGCGTTCTCGGTGCCGGAGGACTCCAGCCGAGCCACGGGCAGCCCCGCCCACTCGGGGAACTGCCGGGCGATCAGCCGGCTCACCAGGGCGGCGTCGATGTCCACTTCGTCCGGACGCATCTTCTGGGCACACATGGGCGCCATCCCACTGGTCAACGGCCCCCGCTGTCCAACGATTTCGCCGCCCCGCGGCGCCTCCTCCCGCACGTAACCAGCACGTTTCGCCGGTTAATTCCGGTTGATTTCCGCGCCCGAGGGGTTGGCGGGAAACCGACCCCTCGTTATCGTTCACGCACTCCACTCAATCGTTCCGCTGAACGAATGCTGAACGCATAGCGAGAGGGACGGTCGGTACATGTCCGACATCCACCACCCGGGACGGCGCTCGGTGCTTGCCGCAGGCGTGGCCTCGGCGGCGTCGCTCGGTGCCTCCTGGCTGCTGACCGGCTGCACGGGGGCCGCGTCCGCCCCCGTCCTGCCGTCCGCCGCGGCGAAGGGCGCCCCGGACCGCGGCGGCACCCTGCGCATCGCCCGGCCGCCCGCCTCGGATGCCGAGACGCTGGACCCGGCGAGCGCCCTGTCGGCGTACGAATACCTGGGCGCCCTCTACAACCGGCTGGTCCGCATGGACGCCAAGGGCCACCTCGCCCCCGACCTCGCACAGTCCTGGGAGCCCGACAGCAAGGCCCGCACCTGGACCTTCCGCCTCCGCAAGGGCGTTACCTTCCACAACGGCCGCGCCTTCACCTCCGCCGACGCGGCCTACACGCTCCGCCACATCCTCGACGAGGCGACCGCGTCCCCACAGGCGGCGGTACTGGCGCCCCTCATCGACCCGGACCGGCTGCGCACCCCCGACCCCCACACCCTGGTCGTCCCGCTCAAGACCCCGAACGCCGAGTTCCCGAGCCTCCTCACGCACTACAACTGCTACGTCGTCCCCGACGGCAGCGCGAAGTCCATCGGCCGCACCGGCATCGGCACCGGCCCCTTCAAGCTGGAGTCGTTCGCCCCCGCGGGCCCCGGCCGCGTCACCGCGTACCCGGACCACTGGGCGGGCGCTCCGGTCCTGGACGCCATCGCCTTCTACTCGGTCGCCGACATGTCCGCCCGCTCCAACGCCCTCCTCGCGGGCCAGGTCGACCTGCTCTCCCAGACCAACCTCGACTTCGCGACCGCCCGCGTGGTCGCCGCCTCCGACCGGGCCACCATCGCGCGCGTGCAGAACGCCCAGTGGTACGTCCTGCCGATGCTCACCACGGAGAAGCCCTTCACCGACGTCCGTGTCCGGCAGGCGATGAAGCTCGCGTACGACCCCGAGCACGTGGTGAAGGTCGCCCTTCAGGGCGCGGGCACCGCGGGCTGGGACAACCCGGTGCCGCCGAGCGACCCGGCCCACATCGCCGCGCACCCGAAGCACGATCCGGAACAGGCGAAGTACCTGCTCAAGAAGGCGGGCCAGGAGGGTCTTGCCGTGGACCTCTACACCTCGTCCTACGACCCCCTGTTCACGCCGATGGCGCTCGCCTACCAGGACTCGGCCGGACGCGCCGGCATCCGCGTCCGCGTCAAGACGGCTTCGGCGGACTCGTACTACACGCAGATCTGGATGAAGAAGCCGCTGATGGCCACCTACTGGTACACCGGCCGCCCCGTCGACCAGCTGCTGACGCAGATCTTCCGCAGCGGGTCGAGCTACAACGAAACCGCCTGGTCCGACAAGGACTTCGACGCCCTGCTCGACCGGGCGCGCGCCGAGACGGACGACGCTCGGCGCCGTGAACTGTACGGCCAGGCGCAGACGATGGTGATCGAGAAGGGCGGGGCGATGACCCCGATGTTCGCCGACCGGCTCGTCGGGATCTCGCGGAAGGTGCGCGGATACGCCGAGTACGGCTTCGAGTTCGACTATCTCGCCATCGGTCTGAAGGGAGCCTGAGCATGCTCTCCTTCCTGGCCCGCCGCATCGCCGCCGCCCTCGGCACACTCTTCCTCTCGTCCGTGCTGGTCTTCCTCGCCGTCCAGGCTCTGCCCGGCGACGTCGCCACCCAGGTCCTCGGCAGGGACGCCACCCCGGACGCGGTCGCCGCCCTCCGCAAGCAACTCGGGCTCGACCAGCCCGCCTGGGAGCGCTACGCGGACTGGATCGCGGGCGCCGTGCACGGTGACTTCGGCACGTCCCTCGTCGCCGGCGGGTCCGTGGGCGACGAGGTGTCGTCGTATCTCGCCAACTCGGCGCTGATAGCGCTGGTGACCGTCCTCTTCGCGGTCACCGGATCGATCGTCCTCGGCATCCTCGCGGGCCTGTACCGCGACCGCTGGCCCGACCACGTCATCTCCACCGTCAGCCTCGTCGGCATGAGCGTCCCCGAGTTCGTCGTGGCGACCGTGCTGGTGCTGTGCTTCTCGATCGCGCTGCCCTGGTTCCCGGCGGTCGTCCTCTACGGCCCCGACGCCACCGTCGGCCAACTCCTGCCCGCGGTCTGGCTCCCGGCTCTCGCACTCGCGGTCGTCCTGGCCGCGTACATCATCCGCATGGCCCGCACGTCGGTGATCGACGTGATGGCGAGCGAGTACGTCACGACCGCCCGTCTGAAAGGCCTGTCGACCTGGCGGGTGGTCACCCGGCACGCCCTGCCGAGCGCGCTCCTGCCCACCCTGCACGTCATCGCCCTCAACGTCGCCTGGCTCGCGGGCGGAGTCGCGGTCGTCGAGAACGTCTTCAACTACCCCGGCATCGGCAAGCTGATGCTCTCGTCGGTGCAGAACCGGGACCTGCCCGTCATCCAGGCCATCGCCCTGATCAGCGCCGTCGTCTACGTCGTCTGCAACCTCGCCGCCGACCTCGGCGCCATGGCCCTCAACCCCAAGCTCCGCACGCGCGGGAGGACCCGATGACCGCTCTCGCCCCGGCAGCCCCGGTGGCCGCCCGCGCCTGGCGCACCCTGCGCACGTCGCGCGTCGCCCTCATCGGCCTGTCGATCGTCGCCGTACACGTGGTGATCGCCCTGCTGGCCCCGCTTCTCACCTCCTACGACCCCATCGCCAACACCCCTGCCGAGGCACTGCTCGGCCCGAGCTGGGAGCACTGGGCGGGCACCGATCAATACGGCCGTGACGTCCTCACGCGGGTGCTGTACGGCGGCCGGTACGCGCTCGGGGTGTCCGTCGCCGCCACCGTGCTGACCGTTGCCCTCGGCACGGTGCTCGGATGCGCGACGGCGCTGCGCGGCGGCTGGTTCGACGACGTGCTGGGGCGGGTCCTGGACGCCCTGCTGTCCGTGCCGTCGATCCTCGCGCTGCTCGTCGTCGTGACCGCCCTCGGCACCGGCCCGGTGGTCATCGTGCTGGCCATCGCCATCGTGTCCGTCCCTCAGATCGTCCGGGTCGTGCGCGGCGCCGCCCTCGCGGTGGTCCCCGCCGACTATGTGACCGCGGCCCGGGCGCGCGGCGAGGGCACCTGGTCGATCCTGCGCCGGGAGGTGCTGCCGAACATCACGGACGTGGTGTGCGTGGAGTTCGCGATGCGGGCGTCCTGGGTCGTGCTGCTGATCTCCTCACTGTCCTTCCTCGGCTTCGGCGCCGACCCGCCGACCCCCGACTGGGGGCTGATGGTCGCCGAGAACCGCACCGCCATCACCGTCGTCCCGATGGCGAGCCTTGCGCCGATCATCGCCCTGGCCACGCTCGTGGTCGGGCTCAACCTCGCGGCCGACGGCCTGTCCAAGGCGTGGGGCGTGGACCGGATCAGGGAGGGCTTGTGATGACCCCGAACCCTGCGACCCCGAACGATGCGCCCCCGATCGTTTCCGTGAACTCCCTGTCCGTGGCGTACCGTTCGGGCGGCCGTGACGTGCCCGTCGTGCACGAGGTGTCCTTCGACGTCGCCGAGGGACGGACCCTTGCGCTGGTGGGGGAGTCCGGCAGCGGCAAGTCGACCGTCGCCGCGACCCTGCTGGGGCATCTGCGGCACGGGTCCCGGATCACCGGGGGCTCGGTGCGGGTGGACGGCTCCGATGTGTTCGCCCTGCCCGCACGGGAGTTGCGGCGGCTGCGCGGTGGGACGGTCGCCATGGTCGCCCAGAACGCGGGCCATGCGCTGACCCCCTCGATGCGCGTCGGGAAGCAGATCGAGGAGGTCGGCGGTGACGTCCCCGTCGTCGACCTGCTCGAACAGGTCCGGCTGCCGCGCGCCGCCGAGCTGGCCCGCCGCTACCCGCATGAGCTGTCCGGCGGCCAGCAGCAGCGCGTCGCCATCGCCATGGCCGTCGCGGCCCGCCCGAGGGTGCTGGTCCTCGACGAGCCGACCACCGGCCTCGACGTCGTCACCCAGCGCGGTGTCCTCGACCTGATCGCCGCGCTGCGCGACGAACTCGGCCTGGCGGCCGTGCTGGTGAGCCACGACCTGGGCGTGGTCGCGCACATGGCCGACGAGGTGACCGTGCTGCGGTCGGGGCAGGTCGTGGAGGCGGCACCGACCCGGAAACTCTTCCGGGCGCCCGAAGACCCGTACACCCGACGCCTGTTGGCGAGCGTCCCGCGTCTAGACGACGCCGGGCTCGCCGTCGTCGGGGAGGCGGGCGAGCGGGACCTGAGGCCCAAGGCGGAGGTGCCCGTCGATGCCGCGGTCGCCGTCCGCGCGCAGGACGTCACGATCGACTACGGCGCATCGCGCGCAGTGGACGGCGTCTCGTTCGACGTCCGGCGCGGTGAAGTCCTCGCCCTCGTCGGCGAGTCCGGCAGCGGCAAGTCGACCCTGGCCTGGACGCTGGCCGGGCTGCGCACACCGTCCGGCGGCACGATGACCCACGAGGCGGGAGACCTGGCCCGGCCCGCGCACGAACGGCCGCTCGCGCTGCGCCGCCGTGTGCAGTTGGTCTTCCAGAACGCGGACACCTCGCTCAACCCGCGGCGTTCGGTGGGGGACGCGGTCCGGCGGCCGCTGCGGTACTTCGGCACGGCGGGCGGCCGTGGTGAGGCGGCCGAGCGCGCCCGGCAGCTCATCTCCGACGTGCGTCTCGACCCGGCCCTCGCCGAACGGCTGCCCGCACAGCTCTCCGGCGGCCAGCGGCAGCGCATCGGTATCGCGCGGGCGCTCGCGGGCGAGCCGGACGTGCTGATCGCCGACGAGATCACCACGGCGCTGGACGTCTCCGTGCAGGCCGACGTCCTGCGGCTGCTCGACGATCTGCGCCGGGAACGCGATCTGGCCTGTCTGTTCATCAGCCACGACCTGGCCGTCGTACGCGGCATCGCGGACCGGGTGGTCGTGCTGCGCAACGGCGTCGTGGTCGAGGAGGGCCCCACGGAGGCCGTGTTCGCCGACCCCGGGCACCCGTACACCCGCCGGCTGATGGCCGCGGCCCTCGAACCGGACCCCGACGCGCAGCCCCTCGTCGAGAACGCCCCCGACTGGGAGGACGCCGCCGCACCGGACGACGTCTGGACCGACCTCGGAGACGGCCACCGGGTCCGCCGCTGGCGCTCCACCGCACTGGAAGGAGTTGTGTGAGGTACCGCGAGCAGTTCGACCGCCAGGTGATCCGCGAGGACGTCTGGATCCCCACCCGGGACGGCAGGACCCGGCTGCACGCCCGGATCTGGCGCCCGGCGGATGCCGAGTCCGACCCGGTGCCCGCGCTGCTCGAGTACCTCCCGTACCGCAAGAGCGACTGGACCGCCCCGCGAGACGCCCAGCGCCACCCCTGGTACGCCGGACACGGCTACGCCTCCGTCCGCGTCGACATCCGTGGCCACGGCGACAGCGAGGGCACCCCCGGCGACGAGTACGACGCGCAGGAACTCGCCGACGGCGTCGATGTCGTCAACTGGCTTGCCGAGCGGCCCTGGTGCACCGGCAAGGTCGGCATGTTCGGCATCTCCTGGGGCGGTTTCAACGCGCTCCAGATCGCCGCGCTCGCCCCGGAGCCGCTCAAGGCGATCGTCACCGTCTGTTCCACCGACGACCGCTACGACAACGACGTCCACTACACCGGCGGTGCGGTCCTCGGCATCGACATGCTCGCCTGGGCCGGCACCATGCTCGCCTTCGCCTCCCGCCCGCCGGACCCGGCGCAGGTCGGCACCGACCGCTGGCTGCCGATGTGGCGCGAGCGCCTGGACGCCCTCGAACCCTTCCTGCACACCTGGTTGGAGCATCAGCGGCGCGACGACTACTGGCGGCACGGGAGCGTCTGCGAGGACTACGGCGCCATCGACGCAGCCGTCCTCGCGGTCGGCGGCTGGAACGACCCGTATCGGGACACCGTGCTGCGGCTCGTGGAGCACATGCCCGCCGACCGGGTACGAGGGCTGATCGGCCCGTGGTCGCACCAGTACCCCGACCGCGGCCTCCCGCCCGGCCCGGCGATCGGCTTCCTCCAGGAGACCCTGCGCTGGTGGGACCAGCACCTCAAGGGCACGGACACGGGCGTCATGGGGGAGCCGCTGCTGCGCGCCTGGGTCAACGACCCGGTGCCGCCCGCCACTTCGTACGACGTGATGCCGGGACGCTGGGTGGGCGAGACCGACTGGCCGTCGCCGCACGTCACGTTCGAGGAGCGGGTTCTGGGTGCGGGCGCCGAGCCCGTCGTCGTACGGTCTCCGCTCCACACCGGCCTCGACGCCGGGCGCTTCTTCCCGTTCGGCAACGCGAGCGATCTGCCGCCGGACCAGCGTGCGGAGGACGGCCGTTCGGTGTGCTTCGACTCGGAGCCGCTGGCCGAGCGGGTGGAGATCCTCGGGCGGCCGAGGGTCAGGCTCCGGCTGGACAGCGCGACGCCGCGTGCGCATGTCGTCGTCCGTCTGTGTGACACAGCACCCGACGGCTCGTCCACGCTCGTCACCCGCGGCGTGCTCAACCTGCTCAGCAGGCACGGCCGTGACCGGGCCGTGGAGTGGGTGCCGGGGACGTACGAGGACGTCGAGTTCGAACTCACCGGCATCGGCTACGCCTTCCCGCCCGGCCACCGCATCCGCGTCGCCGTCTCCGACGCCTACTGGCCGTGGGTGTGGCCGCACGGGGAACGCGGCGAACTGCGCGTCGTACCGGCCGAGAGCGCCGTACTGCTGCCCGTACGCGAGGACGCCCCCGGGCCGCCGATCCTCTTCGAGGAGCCCGAGCAGGCCCCGCCGCTCGACGTCACCTACGACCGGCCCGCCGCACCCGCGCCCGAGCGGCTCGTCACGCATGACGTGGCGAAGGGGGAGTGGACGCTGGAGGTCGACCCCAACTACGGGGGTTCGCGGACGTATCCGGACGGGCTGCGCTACGAGGAGAGCGCACGGGAGACGTACCGGATCCGCGGCGACGATCCGCTGTCCGCGCAGGCGGTGTCGGAGTGGCACATCCGGCTGCGGCGCGGGGACGACTGGGACGCTGAGATCATGGCGCGTACGGAGCTGCGTGCGACGGCCGCGGACTTCATCATGGACAGTCGCATCGAGACCCGGGCGAACGGAGAGACAGTGGCCGAGCGCGCATGGCACCGCACCACCCCGAGGACTTCCGGATGACGCCCGCCAAGCCCACGCAGGCCGCCAAGTCCCCGCGCCGTGCCGTCGCCGCCGCCGACCGTACCCGTCAGCCCACCGAGGTGCGCCGCCGGCTCATCGTCGAGGCCGCCGTCCCACTGATCGCCGAGCGCGGCTACGCCTCCGTCGGGGTACGGGACGTGGCCGCCGCGGCCGGAGTCTCCGTCGGCACCGTCACGTACCACTTCGGCAGTGTGCAGGAGATCCTTTCCGAGGCGATGGTGCTGCACATCGAGCGCTACTACAGCGACCTGAGCGAAGCGGCCGAGCAGGCGGCCGGCGGGGCCGAGGCGCTGCGGCTGCTCGTCGACGCGCTGTTCACCGAGGACACCGACCGGCACTGGCGCATGTGGTTCCAGTACTGGAACGCGGGCGCCTCGGTTGAAGGGGGCCCGACGGACGAGGCCTTCGCCCGCGGGCAGGCCGAGCGGTACGAGGCCTGGCACCGGCAGATCCGCGCCCTGGCCGAACGGGGCGTCGCCGACGGCGAGTTCACCGGCGACGACCTCGACGGCTTCACCGCCCGCTTCGCCGCTCTCGCCGACGGACTCGCCCTGCAACGGCTGCGCCAGGCACCCCCGCTCAGCACCGCGGACGCCCGCCGTCATCTCAACCGGCTCATCGAGACCGAGCTCGTTCGCCGATCACCCGAGTGATCTCCCGGGCGATGCGCAGGATGCCGGGGGAGCGGACCGGGCACGGCTTCGGGGTGGAGGTCGTGGGCGCCAGACAGAAGTGCAGATAGTCGTCGCCGAAATGCAGCTCGGTCCGGTCGCCGCCCGGCTGGGTGCAGTAGTCGGGGTGCTCGCGCTCGTACGGCGTGCAGGGCAGGTACTTGGTCCAGGTGTAGCGGGCGCCGGCCGGGCTGACGGTCCTGCCCGCGTCGGCGACGACGTCACCCGAAGCGGCGGCCCGCTCTTCGTAGATGCCGTTCACACGCCGGACCCGGTCAGGGGTGATCGGGTCCGGTCCCTGCAACACCCAGACGATCCGCGGGCGCTCGGATCCTCCGGCCGCGGCGATCTGTTCGGTGAGGCGTTCGGCGTCAGCGGTGTACCGCGCGAAGTACGTGCTCGGAGCCTTCGCGTGGGTGATCCCGTCCATGCACCAGGTGTAGCCCCAGGCGTTGCCCCAGAACTGCAGCACCACGTAGTCCGGGCGCAGGGAACGCACCAGGGCGGCCGCCTTGTGCGCGTCCGGGACGAGGGAGCGCTTGTTGGTGCCCTCCAGGTAGTCGCAGAGCGTGGTGCCCGAGTACGGGGCACTGGTGTACTCGGCGTCCAGGTCCTTGCGCAGCTCCTGCCCCAGCACCTTCTGGTTCTCCATCGCCAGGGAGTCGCCGAGGTAGAGCACGGTGGGAGCCTTCACCGGCGTCGTCGGTGTGGCCGGCGCCTGCTGTCGTGTCGTGCCCCCCGGCGCGGAGGGGGTGGGCGGTGCCTTCTCCGGCTCGGACGCCGGATCCCCGCACGCGCCGAGCAGCACCCCGGCCAGCAGCACCCCCACGATCCACGGTCTCCGCATACAGCAACTCCCGCCCCGGACACGGAAAAGCGGCTCCCCAGGCAAGCACAGCCCGGCCCGAGGGGGAAGACACATGTCATGGATGCGCGAGTTGCTCCAGCAGATCGGTGAGCGGCAGCGGCTTGGCCAAGTGCGTGTCGAAACCGGCGGCGCGGGACAGCGCGCGATCGATGCCCTGGCCGAAGCCCGACACCGCGATCAGCCGGATCCGCTTGCCGTGTGGCCGGGCCCGCACGCCCCGCGCGACCGCGTAGCCGTCGATGTCGGGCAGGCCCAGGTCGCACAGAACGACGTCGAACAGGTCGGACTGTGTGGCGGTGAGCGCGTCGGCGCCCGTGTGCACGGTGGTGACATGGTGGCCCTGTCGTTCCAGCAGGGTGCGATAGGTCGCCGCCAGGTCGGTGTTGTCCTCCACGATCAGGACGGCGAGATGACGCCGGGGCGGCCGGACGGCGGACAGCGGGCGCGGTGGCTGCGGCGCCGTGGTGTCCGCCACCGGCATCAGCGCCGTGAACGTCGCGCCCTTGCCGGGCCCGTCGCTGTGTGCCGAGATGGTGCCGCCGTGCAGGTCCATGACCGTCCGCGCGACCGCGAGCCCCAGCCCGAGGCCCTCCGGGCTGCGGGGGCCGACCGGGGCCGCCCGCATGAACACCCCGAAGAGGTCCTCCGCCTGCCCGGGGTCGAAGCCGATGCCGTCGTCCCGCACGGTCAGCCGGACCTGGCCCTCCTCGACCGTGAGCCGCACCTCGGTGTGGCCGCCCGGCGGGGTGTACTTCAGGGCGTTCGACAGCAGGTTCGTCAGGACCTGGGCCAGCCGCAGCCGGTCCCCGTCCACCAGCACCGGCCCCGGCGGCAGGCTGACCTCCAGCGTGCGGTCCTCGTGCCCGAACAGGCCACGGATGTCGGCGCACGCGCTGTCGACAACGGACCGCAGATCGGTCCGCTCGCGCACCAGCTCCAGCCGGCCGGTCACCGCCCGGGTGCCGTCCAGCAGGTCGTTGCTCATCCGCACCAGCGTGCCCAACTGCCGTTCCAGCACCGACAGCGCCGGATGCCCGTCCGGCATGTCCAGCGCCAGCAGCTCGGTGGCCGCGGTCGCGGCTGCCAGCGGGTTGCGCAGCTCGTGCGAGAGCGTGGCGATGAACCGGTCCTTGGCCCGCTGCTCCTCCCGCAACCGCCGCCCCACCGCGTCCAGTTCGGAATTGGCCCGGCTGAGCTGCTCGTTCGCCTCGCGGATCTCCTGGGCGCGCACGAACAGGTCGATCTCCATGCCCTCGGCCGCCGCCGGCCGTGTCCGGCGCAGACGCACCAACTCCGTGACGTCCTCGACCCGGTGGATGATGTGCGTCACCTGACCCTCCGCACCGATGACCGGCGTGTTGACCGGGCTCCAGTAGCGCTCGGCGAACGCTCCCTCGTCGCCCGTGGGGATGTCGTACCGCTGCAACGCCATGACGTCCGTACGGCCGGTCGCCACCACCGTCTCCAGCGAGCGGCGAAGATTGGCGACGCCGTCGGCCGAAGGGTCGTCCGGGTTGTCGGGGAACACCTCGAAGATCGGCCGCCCGACGATCTCCCGCCCGGTGCGGGTGGCCGCCAGGTAGGCGCGGTTGACCTCGACGATCGTGAAGTCGGGGCTGAGGACCAGCAGCGGCGACACCGTGGCGTCGAAGAGCCTCTGGAAGTCCGGGCCGGTCGGCGGCATGGCGGCTCTCAGGGGTCGAGGCGGTAGCCGTAGCCGCGGACGGTGGTGATCCGCGGCGCCGGTGCGGGCAGGCACGCGAGCTTGCCGCGCAGCCGGTACACGTGCTCGATCACGGTCGCGGACTGCTGCCAGGCGGCACCCCAGACCTGTTCGAGCAGCTGCTCCGCCGAGAACACCCGCCCGGGAGCGCCGGCCAACACCTCCAGCAGCGCGTATTCCTTGGGGCGCAGTGTCAGCATCGTGCCGTCGGCGGAGGCCTGGCGGGCGCCCGTGTCGATGCGCAACGACCCGACCTGGAGGACTTCCGGAGTCTCGGGAGGCTGCGAGCGGCGCAGCACGGCCCGGATCCGGGCCACCAGCTCCCGCTGCGAGAACGGCTTGACCAGGTAGTCGTCGGCGCCGATCTCGAGCCCCGCCACGCGGTCGGCCTCCGCGCCACGGCCCGTCACCACGATCACCGGAAGACGGCTGGTGGAGCGCAGCGCGCGCAGCAGTTCGAGGCCGCTGCCGTCCGGCAGTCCCAGATCCAGTACGGCCAGGTCGACCCGTGCCTCGTACAGCACGGTCTTGCCCGCGCGGGCGTCCATCGCCCAGATGACGGTGAAGCCCTCACGCTCGAGATAGGAACGGCACATCAGTGCGAAGTCGGGGTCGTCCTCGATCAGCGCGAGGTGCGGACGCATTCCACATCACCGGCCCATCCGCCGCTCGTGGCGTTGTGTCGCCGATGAGCGGGCGTTGATGCCCCGACCATGTGGCGAAGGTAGAACAGTAATCGCCCAGGGTTCAAGGGGGGAGCCACCCAGGGGGAGGTCCGGCGCGGGCGGTGCGGTGCGGGGATGACGAAGTCGCCGCACGCGCCCGTGCCGGATCTGCTACGTGTCGTCTTCGGCCGGTCGCGGAGCCGCACGCCGGCCGTCTCGCAACGGCGATCGCCTACGCTTCCGGCCGGACTCCGTCGCCGACCCGAGAGTGACACGTCGTACGTCGACGACCTGCTCCCCCTCTCCTTCATCGGCCCTACGGTCCTGAACGCGGCGCCCCCGGCACCGGCACCGGTCTCCGCACGAACCGGAGGGGCCCCTCCTCGACGGGCGCTGGTCGCTCCACGACCCCGTCCCCCTCCAGTCCGGAGCGGAGTCACGCATTCGGCGCGCGGTTCGGCCGGCGGGTGGATAGCGTGAGAATCCGGACAGCCAACCCACCCGATTCGGACAAGCCAACACACCGAGAGGGCCGCAGTCATGGCGGTACAACCTGAGGGAACCCCCTGTTGGGCCGATGCGATGTTCAGCGACGTCGAGGGGGCGAAGAGCTTCTACGGCGACGTCCTCGGCTGGACGTTCGGCGAAGAGGCGACGGAGTTGGGCAACTACACCCAGGCCTACGTGGACGGCAAGGCGGTCGCCGCCGTCGTACCGCCGATGCCCGGCCAGGAAGACCAGTCCCAGTGGTGTCTCTACTTCGCGTCGCCGGACGTGGCCGCCACCGCCGCCAAGATCCGTGACAACGGCGGCCAGGTGGTGATGGAGCCGATGGCGGTGGGCGACTTCGGCAGCATGTGCCTGGCGAGCGACCCCGGCGGCGTCGTGTTCGGCGTGTGGCAGGCGGGCACCCACGAGGGGTTCGAGGCGCCGATGGACCAGCCTGGCGCGTTCTGCTGGGCGGAGATCTTCACCCGTGAACCCGAGAAGTCGGACACGTTCTTCCCCGCCGTCTTCCCGTACACGTCCCAGCAGATGGACGACGACGAGATGGACTTCCGGGTCTACAACGTCGCAGGCAACCCCGCCCTGGGCCGGATGAAGATGACCGAGGACTTCCCGCCCGAGGTGCCGCCGTACATCAACGTCTACTTCGCTGTCGCCGACTGCGACGACGCCGTCGCCAAGGCCACCAAGCTCGGCGCGATCCTGCGGTTCGGGCCGATGGACAGCCCCTTCGGACGGTTCGCGGCGCTCACCGATCCGCAGGGCGCGAACTTCTCGGTGATCGACACCACGACCATCCAGGGTGAGATGCCGGGGCTCACCGACGTCTGACCCACACCACATTCAGAGCCCAGCCTGTCCATGGCATGATCGGCACATGCGTGAACGACTGGTGGCCGCGTGCGACGGGGCTTCGAAGGGAAACCCCGGACCGGCGGGCTGGGCCTGGGTGGTCGCCGACGGGGCCGAGACCCCGAGCCGCTGGGAGGCGGGGCCGCTCGGCAAGGCGACCAACAACGTAGCCGAACTCACCGCGCTGGAACGCCTGTTGACGGCTGTGGACCCGGACGTGCCGCTGGAGATCCGGATGGACTCGCAGTACGCGATGAAGGCCGTCACCACCTGGCTGCCCGGCTGGAAGCGCAACGGCTGGAAGACCTCGGGCGGCAAGCCCGTCGCCAACCAGGACCTCGTCGTCCGCATCGACGCACTCCTCGACGGCCGCAAGGTCGACTTCCGTTACGTCCCCGCCCACCAGGTCGACGGCGACCCGCTCAACGACTTCGCCGACCGGGCCGCCAGCCAGGCCGCGATCGTCCAGGAACCCGCGGGCAGCGACCTCGGCTCACCCGAACCGCCGCCCTCACCCGACACCCCGGCCTCCGGCGCCCCGCGCCGCAAGGCGGCCGCCGCGGCCCGGCCGCGCAAGGCCGGGAGCTCCTCCCGCACGATCAAGGCGAAGTTCGCGGGCCGCTGCGTGTGCGGCCGCTCGTACGCCGCCGGGGAGCCCATCGCCAAGAACGCGCAGGGCTGGGGCCATCCGGAGTGCCGTACGGCGGACGCCTGATCAGACCGGCCGTACGTCCTGCCGCGGCTTCATCGTCTCGTTGATGTCGGTGGCGTGGCGGCCGGGGCGTCCGCGCTCATGACGATTCGCGTACGACGAGCTCAGTGGGAAGCGTGACGCGCCGACGCGGCTCGTCGGGATCGCCGATCTCCTCCAGAAGGATCCGGGCGATCATGCTGCCGATCTCCTCGACGGGCTGACGCACGGTGCTGAGGGGCGGATTGGTGTGGCGGGCGATGATGGAGTCGTCGAATCCGACCACGGCCACGTCGTCGGGGACGCTCCTGCCTTGCCTGCGCAGCTCCGCCAGTGCCCCCGCAGCCATGACGTCGGAGGCGACGAACACGGCGTCGAGCTCGGGGACGTGTTCAAGGAGTGAACGCATCGCCGCCTCGCCGCCCTCCTCGGTGAAGTCGGCCGAGGCCACGAGCCGGTCGGTGACCTCGTGGCCCGCCTTCTCGAGGGCCTCGCGCCAGCCCTGGAGCCTGCTGCGCGCCACGTCCATGTCGAGCGGTCCGCTGATGGTGGCGACGGTCCGCCGCCCTCGCGTCAGGAGGTGGTTGACGGCCGCAGCGGCACCGCCGGTGTTGTCCGAGTGCACGTGGCTGAGCGACTCGTCGGGGGAGCGGCGCCCGGCGAGCACCGTGGGCAGTCCCATGTCCTCCAACAGCCCCGGCAGCGGGTCGTGTTCGTGCACCGAGACCAGGAGCACCCCGTCGACACGCCGCTCCGCAACCGACTGGGTGAGCTGGTCGCGCTCGGCCTGGTCGCGTACGAGCACCAGTTGGAGCTGCGTGCGGGTCTCCGCGAGGGCGGTGCTGACCCCGCGGATGACCGCCGAGAAGTAGGGCTCCGCGCCCAGTCTGCTCTCCGACTCGGGGATCACCAGGGCCACGGAGTTCGTCCTGCTCGTCACCAGTCCCCGGGCAACCGAGTTCGGGACGTAGTTCAGCTCGGCGATGGCGGCGAGCACGGCGGCCCTGGCCTTCTCACTGACGAGCTCGGAGCCGTTGATGACTCGTGAAACCGTGGTGCGTCCGACACCGGCGCGCGCGGCCACGGTCTTGATGGTCGGGAGTTGTCTGTCCCCCATGACGCCTCCCTCGCTCGGCGCGGTCCGGACGGCTTTCACCTGCGCATTGTGCCAGACCCGAGGAGAGCGCCCGCAGGGTCCGGGGCTCGGGGCCATGACATCTTTCCGCAACGAAGTGGATTCAACTTCTTGACAGACGCCTTCTGGGGCGGCGAGGCTGCGGGCTCCTAGGTGGGCACGTTCCCACCATCAGTTGGGAACGTGCCCACCGGACAAATCGCGCCTACGGAGCGGTCCGTGGGGCTCGAACTCCGGTGCGTCAGCGCCGCCGCTATGGAGGACGAAATGGACAAGTTCCGAAGGAAGTTGCGTACGAGGGTCGTGGCCGCCGTGTCGGCCGCGTCGGCTCTCGGTCTGGTCGTGGGCTGCGGGGGCAGCAGCGATGGGGGGACCGGTGGGGGGAGGGACGGCGACAAGGTCACCATCACCATGGGGCTGTTCGGCGTCATGGGCTTCAAAGAGACCGGGCTGCTCGACAAGTACATGAAGGAGCACCCGAACGTCGTCATCAAGGCGGACGTCGCGGGCGACGAGCAGACCTACTACACCGCCCTGCAGACCCACTTGGCCGCCGGCAGCGGGCTGAAGGACATCCAGGGCATAGAGATTGGTCGGGCCAAGGAACTGTCCGACACCCAGAAGGACAAGTTCGTCGACCTGGCCGGCGTGGCCGGGACGGACCACTTCCTTCCTTGGAAGCAGAGCCAGGTCACCGCCTCGGACAGGAAGGTCATCGGCCTCGGCACCGACATCGGCCCGATGGCGGTCTGCTACCGCAAGGACCTCTTCGAGCAGTCCGGCCTGCCCACCGACCGCGACGAGGTCGCCAAGCTGTGGGAGGGCGACTGGTCGAAGTACGTCGACGCGGGCAAGCGGTTCAAGCAGAACTCGAAGGACGACAAGGTCGCCTTCATGGACAGCTCCAGCGGGCTGTTCAACGCCATGATCTACGGCGACTCCCAGCAGTTCTACGACAAGAAGGGTGAGCTGGTCTACGCCACCAACCCTGTCGTGAAGGACGCGTGGAAGCTGGCCTCCGAGGCGGCCACGTCCGATCTGACCGCCAAGCTCCGCCAGTTCCAGCCCGGTTGGGACCCCGGTCTGGCCAACAGCACCTTCGCCAGCACCGTCTGCCCGGCCTGGATGCTCGCGCACATCAGCGAGAAGGCGGGCCCGAAGAACAAGGGCAAGTGGGACGTCGCGAAGGCGCCCAAGGGCGCCAACTGGGGCGGATCGTTCCTCGGCGTGATGGAGAAGAGCCCCGTCAAGAAGGAGGCGCAGGAGCTCGTCGCCTGGCTCACCGCCCCCGAGCAGCAGGCCTTCCTCTTCAAGGAGATCGGTAACTTCCCCTCGTCGCAGACCGCGTTGAAGATGCCCGAAGTGGTCGACGCCAAGTCGGACTACTTCGGCGGCGCGCCCATCGGGAAGATCTTCGGCGCCGCGGCCCAGGAGATCCCCGACGAGCAGGTGCTCGGCCGCAAGGACGGCACCATCAAGGACATCTTCTCGCAGGGGCTGACCTTGATCGAGGCGCAGAACAAGAGGCCGAACGAGGCGTGGAAGACCACGGACGAGCGCATCGAGAAGGCCGCCGGCTGAAGCTCCGCTTGCAGTGCCGCGATATGCCGTTGATCGTCTGCGGCGCCGTCGTGGCTGGTCGCGCAGTTCCCCGCGCCCCTGCGGGGCGCTGCCGACCCGCAGGGGACTTCGCCCGCCCCCTGCCCGCCTCCCTCACCCTCCAGGAAGGACGCCTTCCGGTGGCCATCTCCACCTCGACTCCACCAGACGGTGCGCCCGGCATCGGCGCCGAGCGTCAGCGGCGCCGTACGCTGCTGCACCGTCTCGACGTCCGGGGCGCGCCGTACGCCTTCGTCGCCCCGTTCTTCGTCGTCTTCGCCGCCTTCAGCTTCTACCCGCTCATCTACACCTCGTGGATCTCCCTGCACCGCGTCGAACTGTCGACCCTGAACCTCATGGAGTGGGTCGGCTTCGACAACTACACGGCGCTGTGGGACGACGAGCGATTCTGGAACGCGCTGCTCAACACCTTCACCATCGGCGTCCTGTCGACCGTGCCGCAGCTGCTGATGGCGCTCGGCCTTGCACACCTGCTCAACTACCGGCTGCGCGGCTCTACGTTCTTCCGCGTGGCCGCCCTGACGCCGTACGCCACGTCGGTCGGTGCCGCGGCCCTCGTGTTCACGATGCTCTTCGAACGCGACTTCGGCATGATCAACTGGATGTTGAGCCTGGTCGGTGTCGACAACATCGACTGGGAGAACAACAAGTGGGCCGCGCAGACGGCCATTTCCTCGATCGTCATCTGGCGCTGGACCGGCTACAACGCCCTGCTCTACCTCGCCGCGATGCAGGCGATCCCGCGCGACCGCTACGAAGCCGCCGCCATCGACGGTGCCTCGCGGTGGCAGCAGTTCCTGAAGGTCACCGTCCCCGGCATCCGCTCCACCATCGTGTTCACCATCGTCCTGTCCACGATCGGCGCCACCCAGCTCTTCGGTGAGCCCCTGATCTTCGGCCAGGGTCCGAACGGCATCACCGGGGGAGCGGACAACCAGTACCAGACGCTGGGTCTGCTGCTGTACGAGGAGGGCTGGAAGAACTACCAGATGGGGCGGGCCGCCACGGTCGCCTGGGCGATGTTCCTGCTGCTCATCGTCGTGTTCGTCGTCCAGCAAGTCGTCAAGCGCGTCATGGCGCGCAAGGCCTGACCGGGAGGTTTCCATGACCACAGACAGCATCCCGGTCCAGACGGCGGACGCGCGCCCCGGGGTCGCGAAGAAGGCCCGTAAGGACACCCCGTCCGGCGGACGGCGCCGCCAACTGTTCCGGCACCCGGGTGCCGGACGTCAGCACCACGCGGGTCCCGTCGCCTACATCCTGCTGGGGATCGCGGCCCTGTTCTCACTGTTCCCGCTCTACTGGACGATGGTGGCGGCGTCGACCGACAACACGCGCGTCACCCAGACGCCTCCGCCGTTCCTGCCAGGCCCCAACCTCCTGGAGAACCTCGGCAAGGCCTGGCAGGACGCCGCGCTGGGCAAGGCCATGCTCAACAGCCTGATCGTGGCCGGCGTGATCGCCCTGTCCACGGTGCTGTTCGCCACCCTCGCCGGCTTCGCGTTCGCCAAACTCCGCTTCAAGGGCCGCAACATCCTGCTGATGCTCGTGATCGGCACGATGATGGTGCCGCCTCAACTCGGCGTCGTACCGCTGTTCATGATGATGACGGAACTGGGCTGGGGCCAGAAGCTGCCCGCCGTCATCTTCCCTACGCTCGTCAGCGCCGTCGGCGTGTTCTTCATGCGGCAGTACCTGTCCGAGGCGCTGCCTGACGAACTTGTCGAGGCCGGGCGGGTGGACGGTGCGCACTCCCTGCGCATCTTCTGGAGCATCGTGCTGCCGATCGCCCGGCCTCCCATGGCCGTGCTGTTCATGATCACGTTCGTGCACGCGTGGAACGACTTCTTCTGGCCGTTCATCGTGCTCGACATGACCAATCCGACGGTGCCCGTCGCCCTCACTCAGCTCAGCGCGGGATACGTGCGCGACCAGTCGCTGATCATGGCGGGCGCGCTGCTCGGCACGCTGCCCCTGCTCGCCCTGTTCATCGTCTTCGGCCGTCAGATCGTCGGCGGAATCATGCAGGGAGCGGTCAAGGGATGAGCGCCTCACCGTCCCCCCGCTGCCGCGGCCCTTCGACGCCCGCCACCCCAATTCGCCGCTTCCGCCCCGCAGTACATCTGGAAGGACCCACGTGACCACCGCAACCCGACGCGTCGCGCCCGCCCCGGAGAACACCACCGCCATCAGGTTCCCGCAGGGATTCACCTGGGGCACGGCGACTGCCGCCTACCAGATCGAGGGTGCCGCCTCCGTGGACGGACGCACCCCTTCGATCTGGGACACCTACTCGCGCACGCCCGGCAGGGTGCGCAACGGCGACACCGGTGACGTCGCCACCGACCACTACCACCGCTGGCGCGAGGACGTCGCGATCATGGCCGACCTCGGCGTGAGCGCCTACCGGTTCTCCCTGTCGTGGCCGCGCGTGCAGCCGACGGGCCGCGGCCCGGCCGTCGAAAAGGGTCTCGACTTCTACCGTGCCCTGACCGACGCACTGCTGGAAAAGGGCATCGAGCCGGTCGTCACGCTGTACCACTGGGACCTGCCGCAGGAGCTGGAGGACGCCGGCGGCTGGCCGGTGCGCGCCACCGCCGACCGGTTCGCCGACTACGCGACGCTGGCAGCCCGTGCGCTGGGGGACCGGGTGAAGACCTGGACCACCCTCAACGAGCCCTGGTGCAGCGCCTTCCTCGGATACGGCTCGGGCGTCCACGCGCCCGGACGCACCGACCCGGTCGCGGCCCTGCGCGCGGCGCACCACCTCAACCTCGCCCACGGCAAGGCCGTTCAGGCACTGCGCGCCGAACTGCCCGCCCGCGCACAGGCGTCCATCACCCTCAACATCCACCACGTCCGCACCCTGACCGAGGCCGCCGAGGACCTCGACGCGGCCCGGCGGATCGACGCACTGGCCAACCGCGTCTTCACCGGCCCTCTGCTGGAAGGCCAGTACCCGCAGGATCTCATCGAGGACACGGAGAGCCTGACCGACTGGTCCTTCGTACGGGACGGTGACACCGCCACGATCCACCAGCCGCTGGACTTCCTGGGCGTCAACTACTACACACCCACGCTCGTCTCCGCCGCCACCGGCGAGGCCAGTCACGGTTCCGACGGCCACGGGATGAGCGAGCACAGCCCCTGGCCTGGTGCCGACAACGTCGCCTTCCACCGGCCTCCGGGCAGCACCACCGCGATGGGCTGGGCGGTCGACCCCAGCGGGCTGTACGACCTGCTGACGCGGCTCAAGACGGACTTCCCCGCGATGCCTCTGGTGATCACCGAGAACGGGGCCGCGTTCGACGACTACGTGAACCC
This sequence comes from Streptomyces sp. NBC_00457, assembly GCF_036014015.1. Classification (NCBI taxonomy): domain Bacteria; kingdom Bacillati; phylum Actinomycetota; class Actinomycetes; order Kitasatosporales; family Streptomycetaceae; genus Streptomyces; species Streptomyces sp. NBC_00457. The sequence continues at coordinate 9,958,434 of NZ_CP107905.1, forward strand.
GGAGGGCGAGGTGGCCGACCCCGAACGCATCGCCTACCTCCACTGCCATCTGTCGGCCGTGCACCGGGCGATCGTGGCCGGCGTCGACGTCCGGGGCTACTTCCTGTGGTCCCTGCTGGACAACTTCGAGTGGGGCTACGGCTACAGCAAGCGCTTCGGTGCCGTCTACGTCGACTACCCGACCGGCAAGCGCATCCCCAAGGCCAGCGCGCGGTGGTACGCCGACGTGGCCCGCACGGGCACCCTGCCGGAGGAGCGCGGCGGGAAGTGACAGACGATCCCCCCGTTGCGGCGTGCGTCCCGTGCACCGTAACGGGGGGACGAGCCGACCCGTTCCGCGCGCGCTGATCACGGATGACAGACTGACGCCATGGAAGAGCGCGTATTCGGTAGGTCGGGTCAGCAGGCATCCGTCGTAGGTCTCGGCACATGGCAGCTGGGTGCGGACTGGGGAGACGTCGACGACAGGGAAGCCCTGGCGGTGCTGGAGGCGGCGGCCGAGACGGGGGTGACGTTCTTCGACACCGCCGACGTGTACGGCGACGGCCGCAGCGAGCAGACCATCGCCACGTTCCTGCGCGGACGCCCCGATCCGCAGATCCTGGTCGCGACAAAGATGGGCCGCCGTGTCGACCAGATCCCGGAGAACTACGTCCTGGACAACTTCCGCGCCTGGAACGACCGCTCCCGCCGCAACCTCGGCGTCGACCGCCTCGACCTGGTGCAGCTGCACTGCCCGCCGACGCCCGTCTACTCCACCGACGAGGTCTTCGACGCCCTGGAGACTCTGGTCGCCGAGGAGCGGATCGCCGCCTACGGAGTGAGCGTGGAGACCTGCGCCGAGGCGCTGACCGCCATCGCCCGCCCGAACGTGGCGAGCGTGCAGATCATCCTCAACCCGTTCCGTATGAAGCCGCTGGCCGAGGTGCTGCCGGCGGCGCGGGAGGCCGGCGTCGGCATCATCGCCCGGGTTCCGCTGGCCTCGGGGCTGCTCTCCGGCAAGTACACCAAGGACACCGTCTTCGCCGAGAACGACCACCGCACCTTCAACCGGCACGGAGACGCCTTCGACCAGGGCGAGACGTTCTCCGGCGTCGACTTCGAGACGGGTGTGGAGGCCGCAGCCGAGTTCTCCGCGCTGGCCCCGGAGGGGTACACGCCGGCCCAGCTGGCGCTGCGCTGGATCATCCAGCAACCCGGCGTGACCAGCGTCATCCCCGGCGCCCGCTCGCCCGAACAGGCCCGCGCCAACGCGGCAGCCGCCGAGCTGCCGGAGCTGTCCGCCGAGACGCTCACCGCGATCCGGGAGCTCTACGACCGCCGGATCAAGGACCAGGTGGAGAGCCGCTGGTAGCAAGGGCGTGCCGCCCTGACCGATCGAACCGCGCGAATCTGGGCACTCGGGGTCCGAGACAGACGCGGGTTCGATCGATCAGGGAGGAACCTTGTCGGTCACGAGAAAGAGTGCGGACACCAGAAGGAGTGCGGACACTGAGGACTGGGGGCGCAACGAGACCCCGGAGCAGCGGGCCGACCGCAAGTGGGGCGAGCTGATCCAGGAGGTCCGGGTCGCGCAGACCGGGGTACAGATCCTGTTCGGCTTTCTGCTGACGGTCGTGTTCGCCCCGAGGTTCGTGGAGCTGGACACCACGGACGAGAACATCTACATCGTCACCGTCGTCCTGGGCGCCGCCGCCACCGGGGCGCTGATCGCCCCGGTGTCCCTGCACCGGCTCGTGGCCGGCCGGCGCATCAAGCCGCAGGCAGTGGAATGGGCCTCCCGGCTGACCCTCGTCGGTCTGTTGCTGCTGCTGGCCACGATGACCGCCGCGGTTCTGCTGATCCTCAGGGTCGCGACGGGCCACGACGACTATGTGCCGTGGCTTGTCGCCGGCATCGTGGCGTGGTACCTGCTGTGCTGGTTCGGCGTGCCGTGGTGGACACGGCACCGCCACACGGCACGGTGAGAGCCGGCCTGTCACCCTGTGCGATCAGAAACGTGATCAGGAAGCGTCCCCACGGGCCCCGCGCAGCGCCACGATGCATGTGCTGATCGCCTGCTGGAGTTCCTCCAACTGCTGGACCATGTCGTCCTCGTAGAAGTCCTGGGCGTCGACGTCGTCGAAGGTGAGCTCCTCGAACACCTTCGTCGCCCGCTGGAGACTGCTGTAGAACTTCGTCCGCCGCTCCTGAACGCGCAGTTCGGGGTCGGCCTCCACGGTCTCCGCGACGAGGGACTTCATGGTGTCGTAGGCCTCGCCGGCCCACTCGCCGGGGTCCTCCGCGTCGTCCAGCTCGTCGATGAGGGACAGATGGCGCTCTGCCTCCTGGCGTACGTCGACCGGCGCGTCGACGGTCTGCCCGGCGGGGGTCTTGATCTGGCCCGACTCGGCGATCTGGCGGACGTATCCGATCCGGTCGGCGGACCTGCTCTCGGCGGCGACGGCCTTCTTCAGGTCGTCGGTGCGCACGATGTCACGGGCCAACTCGGCCTGGAGTTCCGGGTCTTCGCGGACGCGGTCCAGCAGTGCGCGGCGGGCCGCCTGGGCGGTGGAGGGGTCCGCGAGGATCGCGGCGCGCAGTGCGGTGGGGTTCTCCGCGACTTCCAGGGCCTTGGTCGGCCGGATGCCCTCGGCCTCGGCCGCCTCGGTGATGGCGGTGCCGCGCTCCGAGGCGGCGCTGTTGCGCGAGACGTAGTAGCTGAGCCATACGTCCGCGTCGGGCAGCTCGACCTCCTGGCCCGGCGCCAGCTCCTCGAAGTGCGGGACGAGACCGTCGTCCGCGGCCCGGTCCCAGGCCTTGTAGTAGCGCATGACGCGGTCGGCGGAGCAGCCGGCGAGCTCGGCGAACTCCTTCGCGGAGACCTTCGGCGTCTCGTCCGCGCCCTGACCGCCGGGCCGTACGCTGCGCGCCACCATCAGGCCGAAGGCCCAGCCTCCGGTCCGTGCGTAGACCCCGAACTCGCGGGCGTCCCGCGCCACGAGATCGGACAGGGGCGCGGGGGACGTCTCGGACGGGACGGTCGCCAGGGTCACGGGTGACTCTCCTGAAAGGTGTTGCCGGGGCTGGAACAGGTGCGACAGGAAGCCTATAGGGGCTCATGACGAGGCTTTTCCCGGCCTCGGCCCCGTGTGTCTCGTCTCCCGTTCCTCGGCAGACCCCTCGATCACGGCGCCCGGCCGGGAGAGGATGCGGGCATGAGTGTTCGCCCGCTGCCCCAGAGCACACCCGCCGCCCAGGGCGTCGACGCATCCGGCGTCCACGCCTTCCTCGACGCCCTCGACGCCGCCCCGGACATCGAGCCGCACAGCCTGATGATCATGCGGCACGGCCACCTCGTGGCGTCCGGCTGGTGGGCGCCGTACACCGAAGACCGCCCGCATCTCCTCTACTCGCTCAGCAAGAGCTTCACGGCGGCGGCCGCCGCGCTCGCCGCCGACGAGGGGCTGCTCGACTTCGACGCCCCGGTGATCTCGTACTTCCCGGAGTTCGAGGCCGACATCGCCGATCCGCGCAGCCGCGCGATGCTCGTCCGGCATGTGGCGTCCATGGCGAGCGGCCATGGGGCCGACACCCTGTACCCCGCTCTCGCGCTCGACCACCAGAACCTGGTGCGCGGCTTCCTGCTGCTGCCGCCGGACGGTGATCCGGGGACCGTGTTCGCGTACAACCAGCCCGCCACGTACACGCTCGGCGCGATCGTGCGGCGCGTCACCGGTCAGTCGCTGACGGACTTTCTGCGGCCCCGGCTGTTCGATCCGCTCGGCATCGGCGAGACGGCATGGCTGCGTGACAGGTCCGGCGGCGAGCTGGGCTTCAGCGGACTGCACGCCACCACCGACGCCGTCGCCCGGCTGGGCCAGCTGTATCTGCAGCGCGGCGTGTGGGAGGGCGAGCGGCTGCTGTCCGAGGCGTGGGTGGCCGAGGCCACGCGGGCGCAGATCTCCAACACCGAGGTCGAGACGAGCGGGATCGACTGGCAGCAGGGCTACGGCTTCCAATTCTGGATGTCCCGGCACGGCTACCGTGGCGACGGGGCGTTCGGCCAGTTCTGCCTGGTGCTGCCGGAGCACGACGCGGTGATCGCGACGACCGCGGCGACCGAGCAGATGCAGAAGCTTCTGAACCTGGTCTGGAAGCGTCTGCTGCCCGCGTTCGGACCCACACCGCTGCCCGGCCGCGAGGAACGCGACGCCGCCCTCGCGGCGCGGCTGGCGCGGCTCGCGCTGCCGCCGGCCGCGGGCAAGCCGGCACCGCCGGAGCGCGCGGAGGCCTGGTCCGCCGTCGACTTCGCGCCGCACGGCGGTGTGTGCGAGGCCCAGCCGACACTGACCGCGGTACACATCACGGAGGGCCGGAACCTGGCGCTGACCGACGACGGGCAGCCGCTGCAGGTGCCGATCGGCGACGACGGCTGGACCGTCGTCGAGGAGCCGGTCCCCCTCGCGGTGAGCGGGGGGTGGAGCGACGCGGACACCCTCGTCGTGGACATCGCCTTCCTGGAGACACCGCACCACCTGGTCGTGACGTGCTCGCTCACCGACGGCACGTTCACCGCGCGGTGGGCCACGCAGCCGCTGCACCAGGGCGCGCTGCGCACGATGCGCGCACCCCGCGCGTCACTCTGACGGCACCCGGAAGGTCCGCAGGAAGGTGTCCAGCGCCTGTCGGTTGGCGTCGTCGTCCCAGTCGGCGGCCGGGGTCGTCCAGCGCAGGGAGAAGCCCCGGTGCTCGCCGATGAGGAAACCGCGGCCGAAGGTGCGCACGTGCGTGCCATCGATGTCGATGAGCCACTCGATGTCGGCGGCCTCACGGCCCTGGTACGTCGTCGCGCGGATGTCGCCGATCCGCCGGTAGTCGTCGTCCTGCTTCAACGCGGGCTCCACGTCGTCCCGCCACACGGCGACCGGATCCGGGCCCACCGCCTCGCTGTAGGTGACGGCGAGCGTGCGCGGGTCGCCGTCCTTGCCGAGGACGACCCGGTACGCCAGATCGGCCTGGCGGGTGGTCTCCAGTGGCTTCCAGCCCTCGGGGAGGGCGAGCGAGAAGCCCTTGGGGGAGTGGTAGCGGCTGAAGCCGGGCGGCAGGGGCGTGCCCGTGGGGGAGGGGGACGCCGACGTCGGAGTGGGCGTGGGCGTGGGTGTCGGCGTCGGGGTGGGGGACGGTGTCACGGACGGCGAGGGGGCCTGTTGCCCCGGGGCGGTGGCCGAAGCCGGTGGCCGGGGTGCCGTACCGGCCTCGGACGTGCTGTCGTCGTCGGAGACCTGGCGGGACACGGCGAGGACGGCGACGGACACGGTGACGACCGCCAGCGCCGTCCCGGCGACCATGGTGCGCCGGCTCCACCCCTCACTCGCGTGCAGGGCCGCCGCGTACACCCCGCGCAGCCGGGGCCGCGACGCCGACCGTGCGACCGTCTCGGGGTCTTCGCTCAGGACACGGACCAGCGCCTCGCGGACCACCGGGCGGGTCAGCCGCTCCCGGCAGTTCTTGCGCAGCAGCCCCTGCACCAGCTGGGTGAGCGGTCCGGCGCGCAGCGGTGTGCGCAGCGGAAGCTTGTCGACCCCCTTCAACGTCGTTTCGGGCCGGTCCCGTTCACGGAAGGGCGGGCGGCCCTCCAGCATCGTGTAGAGGAGCGCGCCCAGGGCCCACAGGTCGGCGGCCGGGCCGATGCGCTCGTCACGGGCCTGTTCCGGGGAGGCGTACGACGGTGCCGTCACGCGCGGTACGAGGGTCGCGCCGGCCAGGCCGAAGCCGGTGACCACGACGGGCCCCCGCTCCCGCACGAACACCTGACCCGGACTCAGCTCGCCGTGCGTGATGCCCTCGCCGTGCGCCGCCTCCAGCACGTCGAGCAGCTCAAGGCCGATCCGCGCCGCCCGTACATAGTTGAGCGTGCCCTCCTGCGCGAGGAGTTCCCCCAGCGGGATGCCGTCGATCCACTCGGTGACGGTCCACAGGGTGCCGTTCTCCTCGATCGCGTCGACGACCGTGGCCACCTTGCCCGGACGCAGCATCCCCATGGTCTCGGACATGCGGATCACCCGGGCGGTGGCCCGCCGCACGGTCTCCCCGTCGGAGTCGGCCGGGAGCACCGTCTGCGTGAGCAGACAGGGCCGTGAGGCCTCGACATCCTCGCCGTACCAGCAGATGCGGTTCGTCTCGCGATGGAGGACTTCCAGGAGGCGGTACCTTCCGGCGACCAACTCGTGTGTGGAGACGTGCGCCTTGACCATGGTCATCCCTCGCTGAACCCCTGGCTCTCACCCTTCTCAGAGAGGTACGACAGGTGCATTGGTGTGCGTTCAACGAATCCGCAACTCTGGTCACCTTCTTTCGTCTTGCGCCCGAGGTGTGCGGAACATGCCGTATTCCATGGGGAATTCGACCGGGATGCGCTCAGCGCAGACCGAAGCGCTCCGTCCACCGCATCACGTCCCCGGTCGTCGCGTTGCCGCCGCACACCACCAGACCGAGCCGTGCCCCCTCGCCCACCCGCCCCAGGACCCGGCGGGCCGCGGGCAGCAGACATCCGGCGGCCGGCTCGGTCCAGAGCTTGGCGTGGTCGGCGAGGTCGAGTACGCCCCGCACGGCCTCCCGGTCCGGAACCACGAGCACCTCGGTGACCAGGGCGGACACATGGTTGTACGTCAGCTGCGACACGGACGGGGCGCTGAGCGTGGACACGATCGACGAGAGCGCCACCGGTACCGGTCCGCCCGCCGCCAGCGCCTCGGACATCGCCTGCGCGCCCTCGGTCTCCACTCCCCACACCCGCACGCCGGGCCGGCGGGCACGCAGCGCCGCCGCCACACCGGCGATCAGCCCACCGCCCCCGACGCTCACCAGGACATCGGTCAGTTCTCCGGCGTCGTCCGCGAGCTCCAGCCCGACGGTGCCCTGTCCGGCGATCACCACCGGGTCGTCGAACGGGTGGACCAGGGTCAACCCCTCGTCCCTGAGCCGCGTCACCAGCGAGAACGCGCCGTCCATGTCATCGGTCAGCCGCACCGAGGCGCCCGCGTCCCGGGCGGTCTCGACGGCATGGGCCGGCGCCGAGCGCGGCATCACGACCGTGGCCTTCACATCGAGGGCGGCGGCCATGACCGCGAGCGCGATGCCGTGGTTGCCGCCGCTGACCGCCACGACCCCGGCGGCCCGCTCGGCCTCGCTCAGCGAGAGCAGCTTCGCCGTCGCGCCCCGGGCCTTGAACGACCCGGTGCGCTGCAGGACTTCGAGCTTCGCGGTGACCGGGGCGCCGAGCAGCGCGGACAGGCCCGGGCTGGGCACGGTGGGGGTGCGGACGACGTGTCCGGCGATCCGTGCGGCGGCGGCCTCGATGGCCTCGATGTCCGTGATCCCGATCATGACCATCACCTTTCGGCGCGGGTGACTGAGTCCGCGTCCGCATCGAACCCTCACCCGAGACGTGGCGCAGGTCAACTCGGTATCAAAGGCCGCGCCGCACCAGGAAGCCGATCAGTGACCGCACCTCGTCGACGGCGCTCTCCCGACGGCGTACGCCGAGGACGGTGACTCCACCACCAAGCCGCGCGCCGTCACCGTACGCCCTCCGCGCCCCCGAACTCCCGCTGCGCCCGAGCCACCATCTCCCGCGCGCGCCACAGTCCTGTCCGCTCCGACGCCCGGGCCAGTTCGGCGAGTTCGGCCGCGAGCTCCAGAAGCCGCCGGGCCAGGGTGAACGCGCCGCGCTGCCGGGCCAGGGTGCCGCCGCTCCACAGCGCCCAGGCCATCGCTGCGGGATCCCCGGCCTCCCGGGCCGCGCGATAACTCGCCTTCCACGCCCGGTCCGCGTCGCCCTCCCGGCCCAGCCGGCGCTGCGCCTCGGCGACCGCGAGTCCCGAGCGCGCCGCCTCATCGGGCCGCCCAGCCCGCTCGGCGGCAGTGAGGGAACCCTGGCCCAGGGGCCAGGGCATCGCCTGAGTTTTCGCTTGTCTCAGTGCTGCTGCGCCTTCTGCGGTGTCAGCTCGCTCGGTCGCACGACGACATGGCCCTGGCCCTGCAGCATCAGCTGCACCGCTTCCCCGGAACCGCCGCGCAGCATCGACCCGATGGACTGCGAACGGTGCAGCGAGGTCTGCAGGCCAGCGGTCCAGCCGACGATCGCGTCCGTGTCGACGTACACCGGATACTGCGGCGAGACCGGGATGACCAGCGGGTTTCCGTCGCACACCAGGCCCAGCCTGCCCTGCCCGGAGAAGACGCTGTTGAACAGGCCGCCGCCCGTCATGCCCGCGCCCTTCACGGTCGCGATCCGATACGACAGTGACGCGTCGAAGCACAGCACGTTGCGGCCGTTGACGGTGAACTCGTCACCAGGGTTCACATCGACGACGAAGCAGTTCTGCGCCTCGTGTGCGAACCAGGCCTCGCCCTGTCCGCGCACCGCCATCAGCGGAAGCCCCTCGCCCGTCACCGCGCGCTTGAGCATCCCGCCCATGCCCTGGCCCTTGCGCTCGAACTGGAGGTTGCCCCGATAGGCGATCATCGCGCCCTGACGCGCCATCATCTCGCCGTTCACCGCGTACTTGATGCACTTGGCGTTCTCGATCGTCATGCCCGGCGCTGCGGCGGGCTGGACCATGTGCTCGCTGGAAAACAGATCACCCTTCATATCGGCATCCTTTCCCGGAGCCGGTCCTTCCGCCAAGATCGCGGGGCATGGCTCTTCCACGGGTTTACGTCAGGCGCCGAAAAGCTGCGTCCAGTACGTGCCCGCCGCGCCGCCGCCCGCGAAGCCGACGCCGATGTGGGTGAACGTGGGCTTGAGGATGTTGGCCCGATGTCCCGGACTGTTCATCCAGCCCTCCACCACCTCGGCCGGGGAGCGCTGGCCGCAGGCTATGTTCTCGCCGATCGAGCGCCGGGCGGAGCCCGCGGCGGCGGCCCGGTCCCAGGGCTGGCTGCCGTCGGGCGAGGTGTGCGAGTAGAACGCCCGGGCGATCATGTCCGCGCTGTGCGCCTGCGCCGCGGTCGTGAGCACCGGGTCCACGGCCAGCGGCGGCAGACCTGCCCCGGCACGCTCCCGGTTGGTGAGCTCGACGACGTCTGCCGCCGTCCGTGCCAGCTCCTGCGGTGTCAGCGGCCTGGCCCACAGCGCGGTCCAGTACGTGTCGCCGGAGCGGCCCCCGGTGACGTACGCCAGGCCCGCGTGGGTGAACGCCGGGTCGTGCAGCGTGCGGCTGGGCTCCCGCGAACCCAGGCAGTAGTCCACGAACTCGGCGGGCGTGCGCGGCCCGGAGACCAGGTGCTCGCCGACCGTGACATACGTGAATCCGGTCGCGGTGACGCGCTGGTAGACGGAGACACCGTCCCGGCCTTCGACACCGAGCTGCCCTGCCGCGGCCATGGCGGAGGCGTGCGCTCGCGCGGCGGACGTCAGGCGCGCGTCGAGAGAAACGGGCGGCGAACCGGCCCTGGCGCGTGCGGAGTTGACGAGGGGGAGGAAGCCGTCGGGGTTGGGGTCGGGGTCGGGGGCCGGGTGAGAGGGGCGGGGTGGCGTGGCGGAGGGGGTGAGGGGTGCGGCAGTGGGGCGGTGTGGTGCAGGGAAAGGAGTAGGCGGCGCGGTAGCGGGCCGATGTGGTGCGGTGGCGGGACGGTGCGGCGCGGCAGCGCGTTGGTGTGGCGCGGTGGCGGGACGCTGCGGCGCGGGAAACGGCGACGTGGGCGCCGTGCCGGAGCGGGCCGGCGGTGCCGCAGTGGGCGCGCTGTCCTCGGTGACGTCGACCCCGAAGTCCCGGGCGAGTCCGGCCAGTCCGTCCGCGTACCCCTGCCCGAGCGCACGCAGCTTCCACCCGCTGCCGCGCCGGTAGATCTCCGCGAGCAGCAGCACCGTCTCCTGACCTGGCCGCGGCGGGGCGAACCGGGCGATCAGCCGGCCGCCCTGACCGGTGACCAGGAGGGTGGGGGCGGGCAGGCGGCCCAGGGGAGTGCCGGGCTCGGCGGGGCTGACGACCACGGTGACTTTCGTGGCGCCGGTGCGCAGGCCGGGCGGGTCGACGGTGAGCGTGTGGCCGTGCAGCCGGGCGCCCGGCGCGGACGGCTGGTTGTAGAACACGAAATCGGCGTCGCCCCGGACTTTCCCGCTGTCGTCGGTGACGAGCGCGGACACGTCGAAGGGGCCGGGCACCTGGACGCTCACGGCGCCGCCCGGGAGGGGCAGATTGCCTCCGGGGACCAACTCGCTCATGACGCCGCCCTGATGGTCGTGGATCCGGCCCCGGTAGGGGTTGTCCGGAGAACGTCCACCAGGTCGCGCGGGTTCCCCCTCGGAGGTGAACGGCAGGGCGAAGTGAGCATCGGGCTGTTCCAAGGCCCCGCTCGCGGTCGATGCGACATCGGTCACATCGAGACCGGGCAACCTCCGTGCGTCCCATCACCTCTCCACTGGCGACGCACCCGGATGCGAACCGTATCGCCATGAAACGTATGTAACCGACGATTCGTGCTTTACATGGACATGACTCATCCGGAAGGGTTGCGCACCGGGGGCCCGACCAGCCCCCATGGCGTCTCAACCGCGCCATGCCTCAGGGCGGTTGGTGACCCCGGCCGCCTTCGCACGAAGGAACCCTCAAGTGCGCAGAGCTCACATACGCAGCCTGGCGGTCGCCGTCGCCGTGACGACCGCCGCGACGGGGCTCACCGGAACGGCCTTCGCGGGCCCGGCCACGGAGACCGAGCCCACCTCCGCTTCTGCCGCCTCCGCCTCCTCCATAGTCGACGCGGCCCGCGCCGCCGCCTTCGCCCACGCGGCGGCCACCGGCGTCGCACCGGGTGATGAACTGCGCGCTCAGGACGTGCTGATCGACCCGGAGGGCGCCCGGCACGTGCGGTTCGTGCGGGCGCACCGCGGGATGCCGGTCCTCGGCGGCGACCTCGTCGTCCACCTCACCGAGCGCCTGAAGTACGCCGGTGTCACCCGGGCCGCGGACCACAGCGTCGCTCCCGCCGCCACCGAGGCCCGAGTGACCGACCGTCAGGCGGAGAAGAAGGCCGCCGATGTCGCCCAGGGGTCGGTGAAGAGCGTCGAACTCGTCGTCGACGCCCGCCGTGGCGCGTCGGCCCTCGCCTACGAGGTGCACGTCAGCGGCAGCGACACCGCGGACGGCGGCGGCTCCCGCACCGTCGTCATCGACGCCCGCACCGGCAAGGTCCGCAGCAACACGCCCGACAGTGAAGAGTTCCTGTCGCCGGACCTGGTGGACACCCTGCGGGACCGAGGCGAGACGCTCGACCCCGCCACCGGCACCGCCCCGGAGCCGAGCGCCCTCGCCGCGACCCCCGCGCCGGGCGCCGCCCGCTACCCGGCACCGGCGACCGGCACCGGCACGTCCCTCTTCGCCGGCAAGGTCGCGCTGACCACCACCCGGACCGGCCGCACCAGCTACGTCCTCAAGGACCCCAGCCGCTGGGGCACCGAGACGCGGGACGCCAAGGGCGCGGTGCCGACGAGTTTCGCCCGCGGCAAGACGTTCACCAGCTCCACCAACAAGTGGGGCAACGGCACCGTCGCGAACCGCGCCAGCGCCGCCGTCGACGCCCAGTACGGCATCACCAAGACCCTGGACTTCTACAAGAAGACCTTCGGCCGCAAGGGCATCAAGAACGACGGCAAGGGTGCCCGCGCCCTGGTCCACTTCGGCAACAAGGTCGCCAACGCGTTCTGGGACCCCACCTGCGGCTGCATGCTGTACGGCGACGGCGACGGCGAGATGTTCAAGAAGCCGCTCGTCGTCCTCGACGTCACCGGCCATGAACTCACCCACGGCGTCGTCGACGCCACGGCCCGCCTGGAGCCCACCCGCGTGGACGCCCAGGGCAATCAGTACGGCGAAGCGGGCTCCCTGAACGAGTCCCTCGCCGACATCTTCGGCTCCGCCGTGGAGTTCAGCGCCAACAACCCCAAGAACCCGCCCAATTATCTCGTCGGCGAGAAGCTCGGCCTGGACCAGAAGTTCCTGCGCCGCCTCGACCGCCCCTCCCTCGACGTGCTTGAGGGCGCGATCGACTACTGGTCACCGGCCGTCTACGACGCTGAGGTGCACGCCGGGTCCGGTGTGTCCTCGCACGCCTACTACCTCCTCGCCGAGGGCAGCGGCCGCAAGCGGATCGGCACCGTCACCTACGACTCGCCGACCTATGACGGCCTGCCGGTGAAGGGCATCGGCCGCGCCAAGGCCACGGCGATCTTCTACCGCGCCCTGACCCGCTACATGGTCTCCACGACCGACTTCCACGGCGCGCGCACCGCGACCCTGAAGGCGGCCAAGGATCTCCACGGGCTGAACAGCACGGAGTACAAGACGGTGAACCGGGCCTGGGCCGCCGTCAACGTGACCAAGGCCAACACACCGGCCGACAGGCACTGACACGACACCGGCAGCCGCGCGACGCACGCCCGGCTGCCGGGTCCCAGACCCCAATCCTGCTTCTTTTATTGACGACGGAAAAAAACAGTTCTAGGTTCCCGGCCATGCGCCCGATCGCTCGAGCCGAGACGTTCCCCGTCAACACCCCCGCCGCCTCCCAGGTCTTCACCACCGTCCTCTCCCAAGGGCCGCTCACCCGGCTGGAGTTGTCCCGGCGTGCAGGACTCTCCGCCGCTGCGGTGACCAAGGCGGTACGGCCGCTGATTGAGGCCGGTTACCTGGTGGAGGACGCGGACGCGGAGGCACGCCCCGCGCTCGGTCGGCCCGCCAACCCGGTACGGGTCGACGGCGGACGGGCACTGTTCATCGGGATCAAGCTGACCGGCGACGAGATCATCGGCGTACTCGCCGACCTGTGCTGCCGCATCCGTGTCGCCCGCCGTATGCCGCCGCCCGCCCGCGACCCCAAGGCGGTGCTGGCCTCCATCGCGGAGCTGGTGCAGCAACTCCTCGTCGAGGCGGACGAGTTCGGTACTCCGGTCCTCGGGCTCGGCATCGCCGTCTCCGGCGACGTCGACCGCGCCGAAGGCGTCGTCCGCTACTCGCCGTTCCTCGAGTGGCACGGCGTCCCGCTCGCCGAACTCGCCGCCATGACTACCGGACTGCCGGTCACCGTCGACAACGACGTGCGCGCCCTGACTGTCGCCGAGCAGTGGTTCGGCGCCGGCGCCGGGCTGTCAGACTTCGCCGTGGTGACCGTGGGCGCCGGCATCGGCTGCGGACTTGTGGTGCACGGCCGGGTGGTCGCTGGCGCGCACGGCGTGGCCGGTGAGATCGGCCATGTGACCGTCGACCCGGCCGGACCCCTCTGCCACTGCGGCAACCGGGGCTGTGTGGAGGCGATCGCCGGGGACGCGGCGATCGTCCGGCAGATCCGCGAGAGCACGGGCATCGAGGTCGCCGACACCGCTCAGGCCGTGGCACTGGCCCACCAAGGAGTCGCCGGAGCACGCGAGGCGTACGCCCGCGCCGGTGCCGCGATCGGCCGGGGCATCGCCACCGTGGCCAACCTGCTCGGCCCCGAGCGCGTGATCATCTCCGGCGAGGGCCTGGCCGCCTACGACCTGTTCGCCGAGCAGATCCGTGACGCCTTCACCGCCGCCGCCTTCGGCTCCGCCGCCCAGTGCGACGTACAGACCCGCCCGCTGCCCTTCGAGGAATGGGCACGCGGGGCCGCCGCCACCGCGATCCAGTCCTTCATCAGGTCCGACACGAACTGACCCCCACCCGCACCCGCACCCACTCCCAGGAGGTACGACCCATGCGGTCATCCTCGTACTCCGTCATGCCCGCACGCGCCCTGAGATCCCTGTGCGTGCTCGCCCTCACCGCCGGCCTCGCGACGACCGCCCCCGCGGCCCGCGCCGAGACGGCAGCCCCCACACTTGCCGACAAGCCCTATATGGGCTGGACGAGTTGGAGCATGCAGTCGTCGAAGTACCCGGGTCTCAACCCGAAGGGCGACTACAGCTATCTCACCGAGGCGAACGTCATCAAGCAGGCCGACGCCATGGCCAAGAAGCTGAGGAGTTCCGGGTACGAGTACATCAACATCGACGCCGGATGGTGGCGCGACTGGTCGTGGAAGCCGCGCTTCGACGAGTACGCCCGGCAGCAGGCCGACCCGCAGCGCTTCCCCAGCGGCATGAAGGCGGTCGCCGACCGCATCCACGCCCAGGGCCTCAAGGCGGGCATCTACCTCCCGGTGGGACTGGAGAAGGAGGCGTACAACGACGGCAAGTCCCCGATCTGGAACGCCGAGGGCTGCACCACCGCCGACATCGTCCACGATGACCTGCGCACCACCAACGGCTGGGACAGCGCCTACAAGCTGGACTTCACCAACCCGTGCGCGCAGAAGTACATCGACTCCCAGGCGCGGTTGTTCGCCGACTGGGGCTACGACTTCCTGAAGCTGGACGGCGTCGGGCCGGGCTCGTTCAAGAGCGGCGACAACTACGACAACGTCCCCGACGTGGCCGCCTGGCAGAAGGCCATCGCCACCGCCGGCCGCCCGATCCACCTGGAGCTGTCCTGGTCCCTCGACTACGGGCACGTCGAGGACTGGAAGAAGTACTCCAACGGCTGGCGCATCGACACCGACGTCGAGTGCTACTGCAACACCCTGGTCAGCTGGGAGAACTCCGTCGACGACCGCTGGGACGACACCCCGGCCTGGACCGACCACGCCGGCCCCGGCGGCTGGAACGACCTCGACTCCCTCAACGTCGGCAACGGCGAGATGGACGGCCTCACCAATGCCGAGCGGCAGAGCTACGCCACCCTGTGGGCGATCGCCAAGTCCCCGTTCTACACCGGCGACGACCTGACCAGGCTCGACTCCTACGGACTGTCCCTGTTGACGAACCGCGAGGTCATCGCGATCAACCAGGGCGACACGCCGCCCGCCCGGCCGGTCACCGCCTCCGACCCGCAGCAGGTGTGGGCCGCGGAGAACCCCAACGGGACGTACACCGTCGCCCTGTTCAACCTGTCCGACGCTCCGGCCTCGGTGACCGCGAACTGGTCGACCCTCGGCTTCAAGGGCAAGGCCGCCGTGCGCGACGTGTGGAACAGGGAGAGCCTCGGCACCCACACCGACAAGATCACCCAGGCGCTGCCCGCCCACGGCTCCCGGCTGTTCACCGTCACCCCGCGCGGCACCGCCCTGGCGTGGACCGGCTACGAGGCCGAGGCGGGCACGCTGAGCGGCAACGCTTCCGTCGCCGACTGCTCCGCATGCTCCGACGGCCGCAAGGTCGGCAACCTCTACGGCGGCGGCAAGCTCACCGTCAACGACGTGGTCGTGGCCAAGGCCGGCACCTATCAGATCAAGGTCGCCTACATCAGCGGTGACTCCCGTTCGGTCGCCGTCTCGGCCAACGGCGGGGGCGCCGTCTCGCACAAGTTCGCGTCCACGGGGGACTGGTCCACGGTGAACAGCGTCCATGTGCCGGTGAAGTTGAAGGCCGGGGCGAACACGCTCACGTTCGACAGCGGTTCCAGTGGCTACGCGCCGGACATCGACCGGATCGACGTACAGAAGTAGGCCCTTGTGCCCCTCCCCGCATCCGGAGCCGCCATGAATCCCCGTCCGAACGACCCCAGCAGACGGACCCTCCTCTCCCTCACCACCGCCGTCGCCCTCAGCACCCTGCCCACCTTCACCGCCACCGCCGCACCCGCTCGCCCCACGGAAGTCCCGCAGTACGCCGGATCCTCCCTGTGGTGGCAGGCCCCCGGCGACGAGGCCTCGCTGATCGAGCAGGGCCTGCCCGTCGGTAACGGCCGCCTCGGAGCGCTCGCCAGCAACGACCCCGGCCGCGAGCTGCTGCTGATCACCGACGCCACGATGTGGACCGGCGGCCTCAACGACACGCTCGACGCGGACGGTCAATTCCCCTACGGGCGGGCCGACTTCGGCTCCTTCACGCTGCTCGCCAGGCTCACCGTCGACATCCCCGACCACGACCTGGGCGCCGTCTCCGGCTACCGCCGCACCCTCGACCTCGCCCAGGGCCTGATCACCAGCTCCTACGTCCGCTCCGGCGCCACCTACCGGCGCCAGATCTTCGCCAGCCACCCCGACGACGTGATCGTCCTGCACTTCACCCAGAGCGGCGGCGGCCACTACACCGGAATGATCACGCTCACCGGCACCCACGGCGAAACCCCCACCACCGCCGAGTCGTTCGGCGCCACCCTTGCCAACGGCCTTCGCTACGGCGCCGCAGTGAAGGCCCACGGCAGCGGCGGCAAGGTCACCGTCAACGGCACGCGCATCGACTTCTCCGGCTGCAAAGACCTCACTGTCGTGGTCAGCGGCGGCACCAACTACGCGCCCGACGCCGCCGCGAACTTCCGCAACCCGTCCCTCGATCCCGAGCGGTTGGCCCGTACGAAGGTCCGCGACGCCGCCACCGAATCGGCCGCCACCCTGCGGCGCACCCACATCGCCGACTACCGCGCCCTCTTCGGACAGCTGGACCTCTCGCTCGGCACGTCCACGGCCGCGCAGCGCGAGATGGACACCTGGGAACGCCTCCAGGCGCGCGCCCTCGACCTCGAACCCGACCCTGAACTGGAGGCCGCCTACCTCCAGTTCGGCCGCTACCTCATGATCTCCGGCTCGCGCGACAGCCTGCCGCTGAACCTCCAGGGCCTGTGGCTGGACGGCAACGACCCGGATTGGATGGGCGACTACCACACGGACATCAACCTCCAGATGAACTACTGGATGGCCGACCGGGCGGGCCTGTCCCGGTGTTTCGACGCCTTCACCGACTACTGCCTCGCCCAGCTCCCGTCCTGGACGAAGCTCACCCAGACCCTCTTCAACGACCCGCGCAACCGCTACCGCAACTCCACCGGCAAGATCGCCGGCTGGACCGTCGCCATCTCCACCAACCCCTATGGCGGAGGCGGCTGGTGGTGGCACCCGGCGGGCAACGCCTGGCTGTGCAACAGCCTGTACGAGCACTACGAGTACACCCAGTCACGGGCCTATCTGGCGAAGATCTATCCGCTCCTCAAGGGCGCCTGCGAGTTCTGGGAGGCGCGGCTGCTGACCACGACCCTCCCCGGCACCACGACAGAGGTGCTGATCGCCGACAGCGACTGGTCGCCGGAGCACGGCCCGCTCGACGCCAAGGGCATCACGTACGCCCAGGAGCTGGTGTGGGCGCTGTTCGGCACCTTCTGTGTCGCGGCGGCGGAGTTGCGGCGGGACAGCGGCTACGCGGACACCATCGCGGGTCTGCGCAAGCGGCTCTACCTGCCGCAGGTCAGCCCGAAGACCGGTTGGCTGGAGGAGTGGATGTCGCCGGACAACCTCGGCGAGACCACCCACCGGCACCTGTCCGGGCTGGTCGGCCTGTTCCCCGGCGACCGCATCCGCCCCGACGGCTCCACGCCCCAGGAGATCGTCGACGGAGCCACCGCCCAACTGACCGCCCGCGGCATGAACAGCTTCGGCTGGGCCAACGCCTGGCGCAGCCTGTGCTGGGCCCGCCTCAAGGACGCCGACAAGGCCTACCAGCTGGTCGTCAACAACCTCCGGCCGTCCACCGGCGGCAGCAACGGCACCGCGTTCAACCTCTTCGACATCTACGAGGTGGACAAGGGCCGCGGCATCTTCCAGATCGACGCCAACTTCGGTACACCGGCCGCGATCCTCGAGATGCTGCTGTACTCCCGCCCTGGCCACCTGGAGCTCCTCCCCGCCCTCCCCGACGCCTGGTCCGCGTCCGGCTCCCTCACCGGGGCCCCGGCACGCGGCGGCTTCGTCGTCGACCTGCGCTGGGCCGACGGCACACCGACCCAGGTGCGCATCCGCAGCATGGGCGGGCGGACGACGACCGTGGCGTACGGCGGCGCCTCCCGGACGGTGAAGCTGAAGCCGGGGCAGTCCGTGACGCTGAAGGACCTGGCCCGGTGATCGCCAGAGTCGTCTGCGCACTCCTGCTGGCGGTGCAGACCGCCCCCGCGTACGCCTCAGACGACCGGCCACGTGAGGTCGTCACCTGGGGTGCGAGCGCGGACCGCCTGGGCGACGGCGTGGCCGACCGCGGCTACCGGCTCGTCGTGCACACCAGTGCCGCCGGCACCGACCTGCGGATCCGGCTCTCCAATGCCTTCGGAGACCGGCCGATCACCTTCGACAGCGCCTACGCGGGAGTCCGCAAGACGGGTGCCGAACTGGTCCGCGGCAGCAACCGGCGGCTGACCTTCGGCGGCGCCCGGTCCGTCACCGTCCCGGCCGGAGAAACCGTGCTCAGCGACCCCCTGCCCGGGAAGCTGCCCGCCGCGACCGACCTGGTGATCAGCATCCATACGCCGGACGCGGCGGGCCCGGCGACCGGACACGGCATGGCGATGGCGACGTCGTACACGACCCAGGGCGATCACACCGCCGAGGAGGGTGCCGCCAACTGGACGGGCACGACCGGCTCGTGGTTCTACCTCGACGCGGTCTCCGTCCGTGCCGGCTCCGCGGCGGTGGTCGCCCTCGGCGACTCCATCACCGACGGCTGGCAGTCCACCACCGATCTGAACCGCCGCTGGCCCGACTACCTTGCCCGCCGGCTGCTGCAGGCGGACACGGGCGTCAAAGGCGTGGCCAACGAAGGGATTTCCGGCAACAAGGTGCTGGCCGACGGCCTCGGCCAGAGCGCCCTCAACCGGCTGGAACGCGACGTCCTGTCCCAGCCGGGCGTGCGCACCGTGTTCCTCTTCGAGGGCGTCAACGACATCAAGGCCCACACGGGCGTGACCGCCCAGGACCTGATCAACGGTTACCGCCAGATCATCGCGCGGGCGCACGCGGCCGGGCAGTGCGTCGTCGGCGCCACCGTCGGACCGTTCAAGGGCTGGTCGGAATGGGACCCGGCGGCCGAGGCCGTACGCCAGGAAGTCAACCGATTCATCAGGTCTGGCGGGGAGTTCGACGCCGTCACCGACTTCGACCGCATCCTCCGCAGCCCCTACGACCCCGAGCGCATCCTGCCCTTCTTCGACAACGGCGACCATCTGCACCCCAACGACAAGGGCATGCAGGCCATGGCGGACGCCGTGGACCTGGACGACCTCGACTGCGCGTGAAACCCGTACCCGAGAGGAGCCGACTCATGAACCGACGTCGCTTACTGACCGGCGGTGCCGCCCTCACGGCGACCGCGACACTCCTGCCGACGACGAGAGCAGCGGCCGCACCGGCCCCGGCACTCCCGTCGCGAGCGGAGGTCGTGAGCGTCCTGCGCCGGGTCGCCGACCACTGGATCACCGCCCACCAGGACCCCGGCGACAACGGCTGGGCCAACGCCACCTTCTTCAGCGGCCTGCTCACCCTGCACCGCCTCACCAGCACGCCCCGCTACCTCGCCTACGCCAAGGAGTGGGCGGAGAAGCACGCCTACGGCCTCAAGGGCGGGGTCACCACCCGGCACGCCGACAACCACAACGCCGGACAGGCCTACCTCGACCTCTACGCGATCGAGCCCGAGGAGCGGAAACTCGCGGCCATCGAGGAGTCGTTGCACCGCATGGTCTACACGGACCAGCCCGAGAAGAACGACGACTGGTGGTGGGACGACGCCCTGCACATGGGCATGCCGCCGTTCGCCCGCCTCGGTGTCCTGCGCGGTGACCCCGCCTACCGGGCCAAGCTGTACTCCCTCTACGACCACACCAAGAGGATCGAGGGCGGGCCCGGCCTGTACGACCCGGCCACCGGTCTCTGGTACCGCGACAAGAGGTTCCTGCCCGGCGGGATCCTCTCGCCCTCCGGCAAGCCGGTGGTGTGGTCCCGGGGCACCGGCTGGGTCGCCGGCGGCCACACCAAGACCCTCAAGGCCCTTCCGCCGGGCGAACCCCACACCGCCGAATACCGGGAGACGCTGATCCGGCTCGTTCGCGCGCTGGCACGGGTGCAGCGGACGGACGGCTTCTGGAACGTCAACCTCGCCGACCCCGACCACCTCCCCGGGCCCGAGACCAGCGGCACATCCTTCTTCCTCTACGGCACGGCCTACGCGCTCCGCGCCCGGCTCGTCGACCGGGCCGCGCACCTGCCCGTCGTGTGCCGGGCCTGGCAGGGCCTCGTCACCACCGCCGTCCACCCCGACGGCTTCCTCGGGTACGTCCAGCAGGCCGGCCACCGCCCGGAGTCCAGCCAGCCCGTGACGTACGACACCACCGCGGACTTCGGTGTCGGCGCCTTCCTGCTGGGCGGCACCGAACTGGCCCGGCTGCTCGGCTGACCGGGCTGGTCAGCCGGACGCCGGCTCCGGGGTGATCAGGCCCCGGCGGTAGGCGATCGCCACGGCCTCGGTGCGGCTCGCGGCGCCCAGCTTGCCGAGAATGTTGGAGACGTGGACGCTCGCCGTCTTGCCGGTGATGAACAGCTCCTCGCCTATCTGCCGGTTGCTGCGGCCGAGGGCGAGGAGCCGCAGGACGTCCTGCTCGCGGGCGGTGAGCAGTGACGCGGCGTGGTCGTCACTGCCCGCCAGCCTGCCGCGGCGTATGAGGTCGTCCGCGTGCTCCAGCAGCGGAGTGGCGCGGAGTTCGGCGGCCGTCTCCCGGGCCGCGCCCGCCTCGACGGCCGCCTCCTCGCGCCGCTCGGCCGCCAACAGGGCCTCGGCGTACCGCAGTCGGCAGCGCGCCCGCTCATACGGGTCGCCGTAGTCGAACGCGGCCACCGCCTTCCCCCACGCCTCCGCGTCCGCACCGGACACGGCCCGCGCCCACTCCGCCTCCGCCCGGGCCAGCCAGGCCTGACCCTCCGGGCCCTGCGGAATGCCTTCGTCGCCGTGCCCGGCCACATCCCGCGCCAACTCCACCAGCTCGCCCGCTGTCTGCGCCCGGCGGTGGGCCCCGGCCTCGTCGCCGGTGCGGCGCAGATCGACGGCCGAATCGGCGACGGCGGACAGGGCGAGCGCGGCAAGCCGGACCGTCACGTCGGGCGGCGTGCCCACCTCATCGGTGAGCGCCGCGACGGTGGACCGCATCCGCGCCACGGCCTCGTCCGCATCGCCGAGCAGCGCGGCGGCATCCGTCAGCACGATTCCCGCGACGAGCGTGGCCATCCAGTCGAACGGCCCCTGAAGCAGGGCGCGCGCACGGTCGGCTGCCTTGAAGTCGCCGCGCGCCAGGGCGACGTTCAGCGCGGGACCCGCCGTATAGCCGCCGGCCGTCGGCAGCACCGCGGCGTCGCTCGCCGCCGCGCGCAGGCACTCGTCCCAGCGGCCCAGGGTGTACAGCACCAGCAGGTGGAGATAGCGCATCTCGAGCGGATACGGCGAGGACAGCAGACCGGCGCGGCGGGCGCGGTCCAGGCCCTCGGTCAGCCAAGGCAGGCACTCTTCCAGAGCGCCGGACTCGAAACAGCCCATGGCGAGGTTGAACAGGGCACGCAGCTCCACCGGCGCGTTTCCCGAACTACGGGCCAGCTCCCGGGCCTCCTTCAGCCGCGCGCGGTTTTCGGGAGTGCGTCGGCCGCCGCCTTCGATCCCGGCCAGCGAGATCAGCAGGTCGGCCTGGGCGTCGGTCACCCGCAACTGCTCGGCGATGCCCAGCGCCTGGCGGGCGACCCGCAGCGCGACCTCGGTCTCGCCGACCTGGCGGGCCGCCATCACATGGGTGGCCGCCGCCCACACCCAGGTCCGCGTGGCGGGTTCGGCGGGGATCAGAGCGAGCGCCTCGCTGCTGTACGCGAACGCCGCCGTCAGGTTGTCGACGCTGATCAGGTTCCCGGCGAGCGTGTAGCGCACCCGGGCGGCGAGCTCGGAGTCCGGGTCCTGGCCGATGCCCGCCAGTGCGGCACGGGTGAGGGAGACCGCGCGGTGAGACTCCCCGGCGTGCGCCGCCGCGGCGGAGGCCCGCAGCGTCAGCGTCACCCTGTCGATGCCCTCGCCGGAGGGACGCGCGGCCGGGTCCACCGACGACCACACGTCGAGGGCGGCCTCCAGGTGCCTGAGTTCCTCGGCGGGAGCACCGAGCCGATGGGCGTGGTCGGCGGCCTCCAGCGAGGCGGCCAGGGCCTCGGCCAGATCATGGCTCGCGCGATAGTGGTGGGCGCGCTCGGCTGCGGTCTCCGCGCGGTGCCCCTGGCCGGACAGCAGCCGGGCGAACGTACCGTGCAGCCGCGCCCGTTCACCCGGCAGCAGGTCGGCGTACACCGCCTCCCGGGCCAGGGCATGGCGGAAGGAGTACGTGTCGCCGTCCCCGGAGACCAGGAGTTGCCGCTCCACGGCCTCCCGCAGCGCCGACTCCAGCTCGTCCTCGGGGAGCCCGACCGCGTCCCGCAGCAGATCGTGCTCGACCCGCCGCCCCGCGACGGCGGCCGTACGCAGCACCTGCTGGGCCGTGTCGGTCAGCTGCTCGAAACGGATGAGGAGGACATCGGCCAGCCCGCTGGGCACCCCGCCCGCCTCCGCGTCCGTGGCGGCCAGCAACTCCTCCGCGTAGAAGGCGTTGCCCTCGGCGCGCTCCACGATCCGCCGGACCGTCGTGTCCGGCACCGGACGCTCCCGCAGCCCGCGCACCAGCCGGGCCACGTCGGGATCGGCCATGGGCCGCAGCTCCAGCCGCTCCACAGCGGGCAGCCGCACCAGCTCGGCGAGCAGCGGACGCAACGGATGCCGGCGATGCAGATCGTCCGCCCGGTACGAAGCGAGCACCGCCAGCCGATGCGTGGGCGCACCGCCCGCGGCCCGCTGCAGGATGCCGCGGCTGAGCAGGAACCTCAGCAGATCCCGCGAGGACTGGTCCGCCCAGTGCAGATCCTCCAGCACGAGCAGCAGCGGAGCGACATCCGCCAGATCGGCCAGCAGCCCCGCCACACCCTCGAACAGCCGCACCCGCCCACCGTCGTCCGACCCACCCCCCAGCAACCGCTCCACCGCCGGATGCGCCGCGACCACACCCGCGAACCGCTCATCAGCGGCCAGCACCCCCAGCACCTCACTGAACGGCAGATACGGCAGTCCCACGTCACCGAGATCCACACAATGCCCGGTCAACACGGTCATCCCAGCGGCAGCGGCCCGCCCGGAGATCTCGTCCAGCACCCGCGTCTTCCCGACCCCGGCATCCCCGGCGACCAGAACAGCCCGAGCCTCACCACCCCGGGCACGCTCCAGCACACTGGAAAGACGAGCCAGCTCATCCTCCCGGCCGACAATGGGCGAGGTAAACGCGGTGTTCTCCAGCACACCCTCATCCTGGCACGAGGCACTGACAGCACCTGGTCCGACCTATAGGGGCGCGGGGAACTGCGCGACAAGCCACAGATAACCCGCACCCGCCACGAAACAGAACCCCCGAGCTAGTAGGCGCTCAGCCCTTCAACACCCGAGCCCAATCCTCCGGAACCCGCCCCACAGGACCCGGCGCCGGTTGATCAGCCGGATGACTCACCGGAGGTGCCAGCTCCGGCCCCGCCTCATACATCTCGGACGTCGCATAGTTCCAGAACCACTCCTCACCCGGCTCGAAACTACGCACCACAGGATGCCCGGTCTCCCGGAAATGCGCGGTCGCATGCTTCGCCGGCGACGAGTCGCAGCAACCGATGTGCCCGCACTGCGCACACCGCCGCAGATGGAACCACCACCCGCCGACCTCGTCGCACTCCACACATCCCATGCCACTGGGCGGAACAGCAGGGTCGATCATGTTGTCGCTCGTCATACGGCCTCCTCGGGCATGTCGTTCGCGGGCGCGACCAGCGGAAGCAGCACCTGGAAGCGCGTGTCGCCCGGCTCGGACTCGACCTGAAGCGTGCCGTGATGCTTGTTGACGACGATCCGCCAGGATATGTCCAGGCCGAGCCCGGTTCCCTCGCCCACCGGCTTGGTGGTGAAGAAGGGGTCGAAGATACGGCTGCGGATCTCCTTGGGCACGCCCGGCCCGGTGTCACGGAACTCCACCAGCAACCGTTCGTGCTGGAGCGCCGTCCGCACGGTCAACGTCCCTTCGCCGCCCGCGTCGTTGATCGCGTGGACCGCGTTGTCGATCAGGTTGGTCCACACCTGGTTGAGCTCCGCCGGGTACGCCGGAATGTTCGGGAGCGTACGGTCGTACTCCTTGACGACCTTGATCCGCTCCCCGATCTTGCCCGAGAGCATCAGCAGGGTGCTGTCGAGGAGTTCATGCACGTCGGCGACCTGATAGGGCGCCCGGTCGAGCTGCGAATACTGCTTGGCCGCGTCGACGAGGTGGGAGATGCGGTTGGTGGAGTCGTTGATCTCGTCCATCAACAGCTCGGTCTCGACGGTGTAGTTGAGCCACCCGATCGCGTTCGGCAGGATCTCCTCGTCCACGGCCGCCGCGATCTGGTCGAGCCAGTCGGTGTCGATGCCGGCCTGCACGAAGGTCGGCGCGATCCGCCAGCCCTCCTGGATGTCGTGGTCGTCGAGCCAGTCGGTGAGGGCGTCCTCCCGGTCGGCGGCTTCCAGCGGAGTCAGCACGGGTGCCTTGGCGACGCGTTCGGCGGTGCGTTCCTGGATGTCGATGAGGTTCGCCATGACCTCGGGGGAGTAGGAGCCCTGGGCGATGACGGCGAGCTTGTGCCGCATCTTGCCCACGCGCTCCCGGAGCGTCGCGGTGGCTCGTACGGCCGCCGCTGCCGGGTTGTTGAGCTCGTGGGTCAGACCCGCCGACAACGACCCGAGTGCCAGCAGCCGTTCGCGCTCCCCGATGGCCCGCTGGGTGTTCTTCGAGCCGAAGAAGAGGCCTTCGAGCAGGTGGACCGCCATGGGGAACCACTGCTGCATGAAGGCCGCGAACTCCTCGGCGGGCACCACGAAGAACCGGGTGGGTTCCGTGACCCGCATGGAGCTGTTGTAGACCTGGCGTACCCGGTCCCCGAGGTACGCCTGCATGGATCCCGCGTACACCCCGCGCTGGGAGGTGCGGGTGACCTCCACGTCGTCGACGCCGACCCGGCGGGAGAGCACCACCGTGCCCTCGATCATGACGTAGAAGCAGGTGGCGGGCTCGCCCTCGGTGTACACGGGCCCGGGCTCGAACTTCTCCACCCGCCCCGCGCGGCACAGCTGTCCGAGCTGCTCGGCGGACAGCTTCTCGAACAGGAACAGCGACCCGATCTCCGCGGGGCTGCACGGCATCGGCTGCCCGCTCACGACTGCTCCAGATACCGGTGGACGAGCATCACGGCCATGGCTCCCTCTCCGACGGCGGACGCGACGCGCTTGGCGGACTCGGCGCGCGCGTCGCCCGCCACGAACACGCCGGGAATGTTGGTCTCCAGGTGGTACGGCGGCCGGTCCAGCTCCCAGTCCGCAGGTGGCCGCCCGTCCGGGGTCAGATCGGGCCCGGCCAGGATGAACCCGCGCTCGTCCCGCAGCACCGTGCCGTCCAGCCAGTCGGTCAGCGGAGCGGCGCCGATGAACACGAACATCCACTGCGCGTCGACGAGTTCGGTCTCACCGGTCTGCGTGTCGCGCAGGGTGAGCTGTTCCAGGTGGTCGGAGCCATGCGCGGACTCGACGACGGTTTGTGCGCGGACCGAAATGTTCGGTGCCTCGTCGATCTGCTGGATCAGGTAGTGCGACATCGACGCGGACAGGTCCGCCCCGCGCACCAGCAGGGTGACCGACTTGGCGCCCCGGGCCAGGTACATCGCCGCCTGCCCCGCCGAGTTGGCGCCACCGACGATGTACACGTCCTGCCCCTGGCAGGAGGCCGCCTCCGTGAGCGCCGAGCCGTAGAACACCCCGCAGCCGGTCAGGTCGTCGCAGCCCGGTGCCTCGAGCTGCCGGTACGACACGCCGGTCGCCAGGATCACACTGTGCGCGGCGATCGCCGACCCGTCCGAGAACCGTACGACCCGTGCCGCGCCGTTGATCTCCAGCCCCGTCACCTCGCGCGCGGTGAGGATCTCGGCGTCGAACCTCGCCGCCTGCCGCCGCGCCCGGTCGGTGAGCTGAGCCCCCGAGACGCCGTCCGGGAAGCCCAGGTAGTTCTCGATCCGCGAACTCTGCCCGGCCTGCCCACCGGTCGCCGACCGCTCCACGAGCACGGTCCGCAGCCCCTCCGAGGCCCCGTACACGGCCGCACCCAGCCCGGCCGGACCGCCCCCGATCACCACGAGGTCGTAGAAGTCGGCCATCGGCGTGGTCGCCAGCCCGACACGGGCGGCGAGCTCCGGCGCGTCCGGCTCGACGAGGGGCGTGCCGTCCGCGGTGATCACCACCGGCAGCCGCTGCCCGTCCTGCCCGGCGGCCGTCAGCAGCCGCCGCCCCTCGGGTTCGTCGGCGGAGTACCAGCGGTACGGCACCTGGTTGCGGGCCAGGAACTCCCGTACGTCCGAGGAACGCGCCGACCAGCGGTGCCCGACCACCTTGGTGCTGGGCACCGGCCGGTAGTCGCTGCACCGCCAGGCCTCCAGCAGATCGTCGAGGACGGGATACAGCTTCTCCTCCGGCGGATCCCACGGCTTGAGCAGATAGTGGTCGAGGTCGACGACGTTGATCGCGTCGATCGCCGCGTTCGTGTCCGCGTACGCGGTCAGCAGCACCCGCCGTGCGCCCGGGTAGACGTCCAGCGCCTGCTCCAGGAACTCGATGCCGTTCATCTGCGGCATCCGGTAGTCGGCCAGGAGCACGGCCACCAGATCGCCGCGCAGCTTCAGCTCACGCAGCGCGTCCAGTGCGGACTCGCCGGACTCCGCGCGCACGATCCGGTACGACCCGCCGTAGCGGCGCCGCAGGTCGCGGGCGACGGCACGGGAGACTCCCGGGTCGTCGTCCACGGTCATGATGACGGTCCGCGCTGCGTCGGCGGCCTGTGCCATACGTCTCCCACCCCGAGAGCGATCGGATGCCGGGTACGGCGACCCCGTGCCGCCGCGCCGGCTCCCGCCCATCGTATGTTCGATCGTCCCGCTTCGCTCAGGTATGCGGGATGCCGGAGCCCGTCAGCGGCGCCGCGAGCTCAGCACGCAGAACTCGTTGCCCTCCGGGTCGGCAAGCGTCACCCAGCTCTCCGCGCCCGTCTGGCCGACGTCCGCGTGCCGTGCGCCGAGCGCGAGGAAGCGGGCGACCTCGGCCTCCTGGTCGTCGGGACGGAAGTCGAGGTGCAGCCGGTTCTTGACCGTCTTGCCCTCGGGGACGGGCGCGAAGATCAGCCCCGGCAGCCGGTCCTTGCGCGGCCGGATCTCGAACTCCTCGGGCGAATCGTTGATCACCACCCACCCCAGCGCCTCGGCCCACCAGCGGCCCAGGGCGACCGCGTCGGCCGCGTCCACGTTGACTTGCTCCCATTCGAGGCCCATCCCGGCAGCGTAGTGAAGACTGTTCCGACGAAGCGACCGCGATGACCAAGCGACGCACTACAGGGAGGCAACCGCATGACACGCCCGATCACGGCAGGGGTCGACGGGACCGAGGAGAGCCACGCCGCGCTGGCCTGGGCGGCCCGCGAGGCGGTCCGTCGCGGACTGCCGCTCCGGGTGGTGCACGCCTGGCGGTTCCAGCCGCACGAGGCGATCGACGCCGGGGACGCCGACAGCCAGGCCGGGTGGGTGCGCGAGGCCGCGGCGGCCGCCGCCCGGACCGTCACCGAGCGGCACCCGGAGCTCGACGTGACGACGGACGTGCTCGAAGGCGGCCCGGTCGACACCCTGGCCGCCGCGGCGGCCGACGCCGAGATGCTGGTGCTCGGCTCGCGCGGCCACGGCCGGGTCGTCGGCTTTCTGCTCGGCTCGGTCGGACAGCAGGTCATCGTCGGGGCCACGGGTCCCGTCGTCCTCGTACGAGCGGGGGACGAGCCGGCCGCCGAGGCCGCGGGCCGTGAGGTCGTCGTGGGACAGCTGGGCGACCCGGACGACAGTGCGGCCGCACTGCGGTTCGCGTTCGAGACGGCCGCCGCGCGCGGGGCGAGGGTCCGTGCCGTACGGGCCTGGACGCTGCCGACGGTGTTCTCCTACAGCCCGGGCTCGCTGAAGCTGCTCGACGAGGCCGGGGGCCTGGAGCCGTACGAGAAGAAGGCGCTGGCCGCGGCGGTGCAGCCGTGGCGGGACCGCTTCCCGGACGTCCCGGTGGTGGAGCACGTGGAGATGGGCAGCGCGGGGCAGGTGCTGCTGGCGGTGGCGGGGCAGGCCCAGCTGATGGTGGTAGGCCGCCGGGCCCGCCGTACGGCCGTCGGCGCACGGATCGGCTCGGTCGCCCACGGGGTCCTGCATCACGCGGGCTGCCCGGTGGCCGTGGTGCCGCCCGCCTGAGTCACTCGGCTGTCGGCTGCAGTGTCTCGCGCGCCTTGGGCAGGATGTTCTTGACGTAGTCGTCCACCGCCGTGTCCAGCCCGATGTCGTGCTGGGCACGCTCGGACATGTACCAGCGGTGTTCGAGCAGCTGGTGGTAGATCTCGGCCGCGTCCATCGAGCCGCGCAGCTCCAGCGGCACCGCACGCACGGTGGGACGGAACACGTCCCGCACCCAGCGGTGGGCGAGCACTTCCGGGCGGGCGCCGAGGGGGTCGCCCGGGGCGTAGTCGTCCTGGGTGGCCATCCAGCTCTCCAGGTCGTTCAGGAGCCGCCGCGCCTGGTTCTCCTCGGTGTCGAGGCCGGTCAGCCGGAGCAGCTGGCGCTGGTGGTGGCCCGCGTCGACGACCTTGGGGACGAAGGTGACCGTGTCGCCGTGGGAGTTGTGCTCGATCTGCATCTCGGCCACGTCGAAACCGAGTTCGTTCAGGCGGCGTATGCGGCGCTCTATGTAGTGGTACTTGCCCGCCGGGTAGACGGAGGTGCGGGTCAGCTCGCCCCACAGGTCCCGGTAGCGTCCGCAGATCTCGGTGCCGAACTCGATCGGGTCGACGGACGGGTGCAGCGCCCCCGACGCCTCCAGGTCGAGCAGTTCGCCGCTGATGTTGACCCGGGCGAGGTCGAGGTCGTAGTCGCGCTGTCCGTCGCTGAGCTGCGGATGCAGGTCACCGGTCTCGGCGTCCACGAGATACGCGGCATAGGCGCCCGCGTCCCGCCGGAAAAGCGTGTTGGACAGCGAGCAGTCGCCCCAGGCGAACCCGGCGAGGTGCAGCCGCACGAGCAGCACGGCCAGGGCGTCCATGAGGCGGTGCATGGTGGCCGGGCGCATCGTCGTCTCGAACATCGAGCGGTACGGCATCGAGCCGCCGAGATGCCGGGTGATGAGCACCGGTTCCAGCGGCGCCCCGTCCTTGTCGGCGCGCCCGGTGACCACGGCGAGGGGGTCGACCGCGGGGATGCCGATCCGGTCCAGGTCGCGCAGCAGCTCGTACTCGCGCAGCGCGGGCCGTTCGGCCAGCTCCTTGACGGCGATGACCTCGGAGCCGGCCCGGGCGTAGCGCACCACGTGGCGGGAGATGCCGCGCGGCAGCGGGACGAGGTACTCCTCGGGCCACTCCTCCAGCGGCACGTCCCACGGCAGCTCGAGGAGGAGCGCGGGGTGCTCCGGGTTGGTCGCGCTGATCTGCAATGCCATGGCCAGAACTCTAGAGCGCGCGCTCCCGTGCGTGCCGTGCCGCCTCACGTACTGGACCGCGGTGCACCGGCCCGTGCCCGGGGACCAGGACATCGCCGTCGAGGCCCTCCAGAATCTCCAGCGAGCTCACGGCACGAGAACGGTCGTGGTGGAACATGTCCGGCAGCAACTGGGGCCCCTTGGCGCGGGAGGTGGGGTGGCCGCTGACCAGGGCGTCGCCGGAGATCACCACTCCGGTGCCCGGGAGGTGGTAGGCGGTGTGGCCGAGCGTATGGCCGGGCGTGTGGACGGGGACGGGGCGGCCCGGCAGGTCGAGCGGCCCCCGCGTCGGGAACGGCTGCGGTTCGGCGACCGGGACATGGGCGGTGCCGCCGACCCGCAGGGCGTGCACGGCCCACGGCAGGACGCCGGGACGCCAGCCGTTTCTGAGGACCCGGCCGATGGACACCTGGTGCAGGAAATCGCGGCGGGCGTGCGGCACTTCGGCCTCGTGCAGGTAGACGGGCGTGCCGTACGTGCGGCGCAGGTGCTCGGCGGAACCCAGGTGGTCGTTGTGGGCGTGCGTGATCAGTACCGCCGTCACCGCCTCCGGTGAACTGCCCACCTCCGCAAGGGAAGCGAGGAGCCGCTCCCGGTCGCCGAGGTACCCCGTGTCGATCAGCGTGACGGCGTCCCCTTCACTCAGGATCACCCAGTTCGTGTTGCTTCCGTGCACCAGGTAGGTGCCGTCGGCGACTTGCTGCACGGCTGCCCGCATGATCGTCCCGAGTGGTGAGGTCCTTGTCCGACGGCACCAGCAAAGCAGACGCCGAGCGGTCCGGCGCCTAGGGGTCAGCGCATCCCGAACAGGAAACGCGTCACCCTGGTCCGGCGGACCGCGAACTCGTACACCACGAGGATCACCGCCAGCGAACAGGCCACGATCACGGCGTACTTGACGGCAATCGGCGCGTCCCAGCCCACCACCCCGTAGGCGAAGGCGACCACCACCGGCTGGTGCAGCACATACAACGGAAGCGCGGCGACCGCGAAGTACGGCAGGAGCCGGCCGGTGCGTGCACGCTCGGGCCCCTCGCGCTCCCGCGGCCGGTCCAGCAACCCCATGATCGCCACCACCCAGCACCAGCCCGCCGCCCCGAACACCGCCCGCGTGCCCAGCGACAACGGAGTCCAGTCGGTGAAGGGGTCGTCCTCGCTCAGGAACCCGGGAGCGGTCCCGCAGAACAGGACGAGCCCGACCACACCGACCGGCCGGGCGAGGCGGCGCATGGCGGCACGGATCCGCTCGTCACCGGCGAGCGCGTAACCGTAGACGAAGAACAGCAGGTACGCCCACCGATTCCAGCCCGCGTAGTCCTCCTCCATGCCGGCCAGGGAGTTGATCAGCGCGAGGGGCAGGGCGGGCAGCAGGAGCAGCGTGGGCCTGCGTTCCACCGCGGCTCCCGCGCGTTCGGCGCCGGTCGCGACGGGCGCTGCCACCGGTGCGAGGAGCAGACAGAACGCGAGCAGGAGCACGACGAACCACAGGTGACCGGTCTCGAAGTGGTCGCCGGTGAGGACGAAGGGGAAGTCCGCCAGGTCCAGGTGGACTTGGAAGAAGCGGGGCCAGAAGCTCCAGTACGACTCGTCGTAGCCGGGGTCGGCCGCGCGCAGCCGCAGCCACTGCGGGACGGTCACGAGGGTGAGCGTCGCGAAGACCAGGGGTACGCCCAGGCGCAGCAGGCGCTCACGGGCGAAACCGCCCGGGCCGCGGCGGCGGATCGAGTACCGGGCACCGAGCCCGGCGACGAGGAACAGCATGGGCATCGCCCAGATCACGCCGAGCCCGGCGACGACGGTCACCGCGTCCGTCGTGTCGGCGTTCTTGACGTAGAAGTCGTCGTCCGGGGAGAACACCAGGGCGGCATGGAAGAAGACCAGGCCGACGACGACGAGCGCCCGCAGCGCATCCAGTTCACGGCGCCGGGGAGCGGCCGTCGTCCGCGCGGATTCCGTGTCCATACGACCCCCAAGTGCGGCCCAGTGTGGGGGAGAAGGACAAGGGACGACAGGGTTCCGTCAGGGGATGAGGCTGCCTCCGGCACCGTCCCCCGGAGGCAGCCCCCGCGCGCATCCGAAGCGGCCGCCTCTCCGCCTCAGTGCACGCCGTCCGGGCGGAACTGCATGCTGATGCGCGGTCCCGCGGCTCGTGCGGTCTTCGGTACGGCGTGCTCCCAGGTCCGCTGACAGGAGCCGCCCATGACGATGAGGTCCCCGTGGCCCAGCGGGCGCCGGATCGTGTCGCCGCCGCCGCGCAGCGGACGCAGCAGCAGATCACGGGGTGAGCCGACGGAGAGGATCGCGACCATCGTGTCCTCCCGGGCGCCCCGTCCGATCCGGTCGCCGTGCCAGGCGACGCTGTCGCGGCCGTCGCGGTAGTAGCACAGGCCGGCCGTGGTGAAGGGCTCGCCCAGTTCGTCGGCGTAGTGCGCGCACAGTGCTTCCCGCGCCTCGTCCAGCACGGGGTGCGGCAGAGGGTCGTCGGCGCCGTAGAACGCCAGCAGCCGAGGTACGTCGACGACGTGGTCGTACATCGTGCGCCGTTCCGCACGCCACGGCACCTCGTCCGCCAGCTGTTCGAACAGGGCGTCGGAGCCCGCGAGCCACCCGGGCAGGACGTCGATCCACGCCCCGCGGCCCAGCTCGGTGCGGCGCATCCCGTCGAGGGAGCCGAGCCGGAGCCGGTCCGCCTGGTCGAAGAGCGAGCCCTGGAGGTGCGTGGTCATGGATCCAGCGTACCTCTTATTCGAAAGTTTGTTCCAATAGGTACGCGTGAAGTCTTGGTGCCGCCCCTTTGGATACGTTCGTGTATCGGATACATTTCCGTATCGAACGAAGGGCGGGCCATGGTGGCGGAGGCGACGACCGGGCGCGTGACCAGGCGCCGTGTCCGCACGCGCGCGAACCTGCTCGACGCCGCGTTCGCGGTGTTCGCGGCCAAGGGCTTCGGCCGGGTCTCGATCGAGGAGGTCTGCGAGGCGGCCGGGTACAGCCGGGGTGCCTTCTACTCGAACTTCGCCAGCCTCGACGAACTGTTCTTCGCCCTCTACCGCCAGCGCGCCGACCTGATCGCCGAGCAGGTGTCAGGGGCGCTCGCCCTCGACGGCCCGGACCTCGACGTGCCCGCCGCCGTCGACCGCGTCACCGAGGTGCTGCTGCTCGACCGGGACTGGCTGCTGGTGAAGACGGACTTCCTGGTGCACGCCGCCCGTGACCCGGACGTCGCGCGGACCCTGCTGGAGCACCGGGCGCGGCTGCGCGGCGCCATCGCGGAACGGCTCGCCCGCGCCCAGGGCCACACCGAACTGCCCGCCGTCCTGGGCGACATCGACGCCGCCGCGCACGCGGTGGTCGCCGCGTACGACGGGGTCACCACCCAACTGCTCCTTGACCGGGACGCCGAGCACGCTCGCGTCTGGCTCAAGCAACTGCTCACCGCGCTGCTGACCGACGGCAGCGACACCACCGTATGAGGAAAAGGACGGTCGCCATGGATGCCGACGTCATCGTCGTCGGAGCGGGCCTCGCCGGCCTGGTCGCGGCGCACGAACTCACCAGCCGGGGCCGCAGGGTCGCCCTGGTCGACCAGGAGAACGCCGCCAACCTGGGCGGCCAGGCGTTCTGGTCCTTCGGCGGGCTGTTCCTGGTCGACACCCCGGAACAGCGGCGCCTGGGCATCAAGGACTCCTTCGACCTCGCCTGGAACGACTGGCAGGGCAGCGCGCAGTTCGACCGCGTCGACGACGAGGACTCCTGGGCGGTGCGCTGGGCGCGGGCCTACGTCGAGTTCGCGGCGGGGGAGAAGCGCTCGTGGCTCGCCGGGCACGGCATCTCGTTCCTGCCCACCGTCGGCTGGGCGGAGCGCGGCGACCTGCGGGCCGACGGACACGGCAACTCCGTCCCCCGCTTCCACATCGCCTGGGGCACGGGCACGGGAGTCGTCGAGCCCTTCGTCGGCCACGCCCGGCAGGCGGCACGCGACGGGCTGCTCACCTTCTACCACCGGCACCAGGTGGACGAACTCGTCGTCGAGGAGGGCTCGATGCGCGGCGTGCGCGGCACGGTCCTCGCCGAGGACCGCTCGGCCCGCGGCGTCTCCTCCAACCGCGACCGCATCGGCGAGTTCGAACTCACCGCCCAGGCCGTCGTCGTCACCACCGGCGGCATCGGCGCCAACCACGACATCGTCCGCCGCTACTGGCCCGAACGCCTCGGCACCGCGCCCACGGAGATGGTCACCGGAGTCCCGGCGTACGTCGACGGCCGCATGCTCGACATCAGCGACCGGGCCGGCGTACGGCTGGTCAACCGCGACCGCATGTGGCACTACACCGAGGGCCTGCAGAACTGGGACCCGATCTGGCCCGGCCACGGCATCCGCATCCTGCCCGGCCCGTCCTCGATGTGGTTCGACGCGCTGGGCCGCCGGCTGCCCGACCCGTGCCTGCCCGGATACGACACCCTCGGCACCCTCAAGTACCTGCGCACCACCGAGGACATCGCCGGATACGACCACTCCTGGTTCATCCTCACCCAGAAGATCATCGAGAAGGAGTTCGCGCTGTCGGGCTCCGAGCAGAACCCCGACATCACGGCCAAGGACCGCAAGGCGTTCCTGCGCGAGCGTGTGCTGGGCAAGGGCGCGCCGGGGCCGGTCGACGCGTTCCTGCGCAAGGGAGCGGACTTCGTGACGGCCCCGAGCCTGGACCAACTGGTCGAGAAGATGAACCAGTTGACCGAGAAGCCGCTTCTCGACGCGGCCGAGGTACGGCGCCAGATCGAGGCACGCGACCTGCAGATCGCCAACCCGTACGCGAAGGACTCCCAGGTCCAGGGCATCCGCAACGCCCGCCGCTACATCGGCGACCGCCTCGGCCGGGTCGCCACCCCGCACCGCATCCTCGACCCGGCCGCCGGACCCCTGATCGGCGTCAAGCTGCACGTCCTGACCCGCAAGACCCTGGGCGGCATCCAGACCGACCTCGAATCCCGCGCCCTGGGCGCCGACGGACAGCCGGTCGACGGCCTCTACGCGGCCGGCGAGGTCGCCGGCTTCGGCGGCGGCGGCGTCCACGGCTACAACGCCCTGGAGGGCACCTTCCTCGGCGGCTGCCTGTTCTCCGGGCGCGCGGCGGGCCGGGCCGCGGCACAGCAGACAGGCTGAACCCTCGGGCCCGTCTCCTCAGTTCTGGAGGAGGCGGGCCAGCACGGCGGCGTGACTCTCCTCGGGAGACTTGGCCGAGGTGAGCAGGGTCACCGGCCCCTTGCGGGTCGATTCCCGGATCGTTTCGAGGAGTTCGGCGGCCTCGGACGCGGCGAGCTCCGCCTCGTAGCGACGGCTGAGCTCCTCGAACGACCCCTCGCCCGCGTGGTACCAGCGGCGCAGTTCGGTCGACGGAGTGAGCCCCTTCGGCCACTCGTCGACCCGCGCCGCGTCCTTCGACAGGCCGCGCGGCCACAGCCGGTCGACCAGGACACGCACGCCGTCCTCCGGCTCGGGCGGATCGTAGACGCGACGGACGCGAACGCTCACGGTGGGGCCTTTCGACGGGGATGTGCCGGGAGCGTACTGCGGGGTGCGGCGGGGAAGGCGGTACGACGTGACCTGAACGAGGTCGAAACATGGACGGAGCGACGCCTACCGTGAAGCTGTAGCCCGCCCCCGACCCGCAAGCGTCGAAGACTCGTGACCGAACACCGCTCAGAACCTGACGAGTTCCTCACAAGTGTTGGTCAAGGTCGAGCCATGATCACACGCAAGCCCGGCATGGCCCTGCTCGCCGTGTCCCTGCTCCTGACCGGATGCGGCGGCGGTGCCTCGGCCGCACCGGACCGCGAGACCGTGACCGCCCAGGCCGGCGCACCGAACACCCCCGCCCCCAAGATCTCCGTCGAGACGGCTCCCCGGCAGCTGCCCGGTCTCGGACCGAAGACCTGGGCGAAGGTGCCGTCCGACGCCCGGCAGGCCGTCGTCGTGACCGGTCGGGGCAAGAACTCCTCGCGCTCCACCGTCGTCCTGTACGAGCGCGCCGCCGACGGCTGGCACGCGGGCGCGAGCTGGCCCGCCCACAACGCCCTCAAGGGCTGGACCGACGACCACCGGATCGGCGACCTGCGCTCACCCATCGGCGTCTACACCCTCACGGACGCCGGCGGCCTGCTCGACGACCCCGGAACCAAGCTGCCGTACGACCGCTCCACGGGTTTCACCTTGTCCGGGACCGGTTTCGAGGGTGAGCCGCTGGCCGGCTCCTTCGACTACGTCATCGCCATCGACTACAACCGGAAGCCCGGCACTACGCCCCTGGACTGGACCCGTCCGCTCGGTGCGAGCCGCGGCGGCGGAATCTGGCTCCATGTCGACCACGACGGCCCCACCCAGGGCTGCGTGAGCATCGACAAGGAACACATGAAAGAGCTGCTGCTGGCGCTGGACCCGCGGCTGAACCCCGTCGTCGTCATGGGCGACTCCGCGTCCCTGGCCCGCTGAACCGCTTAGGATCCGCCGCGTGTGCGCACATGTGCTGGTCGCCGAGGACGACGAGATGCAGGCCGAGTTGATACGACGCTCCCTGCTCGCGGAGGGTCACACCGCCACCGTGGTCCACGACGGGCGGGCCGCGCTGGACGCGGCCCGCCGGATCGCCCCTGACCTGGTCGTCCTGGATCTGATGCTCCCGGTGATCGACGGGTTCGGGGTGTGCCGGGTGCTGCGCGCGGACGACGACATCCCCGTCCTGATGCTCACCGCCCGCTCGGCCGAGGACGACATCCTGCTCGGCCTGGAGCTGGGCGCGGACGACTACATGACCAAGCCGTACAGCCCGCGCGAGCTGATGGCCCGCATCCGGACCGTTCTGCGGCGCAGCGGACGGGTGCCCGCGGACCGGCGCGAGGATCCCGTCATACGCGCCGCGGGTCTCTCGGTCGATCCCGTACGGCACGAAGTGCGCTGCGACGGCACGCCGGTGGAATGCACGCCGGCCGAGTTCGAGATCCTGCTGGCCATGGTCGGCGAACCGGAACGCGTGTTCTCCCGGCGGCAGTTGCTGGAGATCACCAGGGGCACCGACCGCGCCTCCACCGAACGGGCCGTCGACGTCCACATCATGAACCTGCGCAAGAAGATCGAGGCCGACCCGCGCCGCCCGGCCCGGCTGCTGACCGTGTTCGGCGTCGGCTACAAGCTCAGCGGCGGCCGTTGATGAGCGAGCGCATCCCGCTGCGCAAGCGCCTCCTGGTGCGGCTGCTGATCGCCTCCGGCCTCATCGCCGTGTGCTCGGTGGCGGCGACCGCATGGCTGGCCGTGGCGACCACCACCCGCGCGCTGAGAGAGGAACAGGGCCAGGCCCTCGCCGCGGACATGGAGGTCCTGGCCGAGCTCAGCGGCTACGCGGCCACCCATCGCGACTGGAGTGGAGTCGCCGCGACCGTGCGGGAGTTGTCGGCGCAGACGGGTCGGCGTATCGCCCTGACCACCCCCGACCGGAGGACCATCGCCGACTCGGCGCCGCCCGGCACCTCCCTGCCACCGACCGCCGCCGCGACCGTGGACCCGCTGCGCACCGACACCTCCACCGAGCGGGGCGCCCAACGCGGCGGCACCGACCCGCGCGTGGTCGGCCCGTACCGGCTCACCACGGCGGAACGCACGAAGCTCGACCTCCTGGCCCGGAAACGACAGAGCTGCTTCGCCCGCAACGGCGTGGAGACCACCCTGACCCGCACGCCGAGCGGTCGCCCGGTCGTGGCCGACGCGGACGGTACGGGCGAGACCGCCTATGTGCCGGACGAGTGCGCCGACGGCCTGCTGAACACGCCGACCCGCACGGAACAGAAGGCACTGACCGAGCTCCACACGCTCGCCCGCGGCTGTCTGACCCGGGCGGGCGTGAATCCCCGGCTGCCCCTGGCCCTCTGGAACGCCCAGCCCGGCACGGCGTTCCAGAGCCCGTCCTTCGCGTCCGGCTACGACAAGACGGGTGTCAAGGACATGCAGCAGGCCGAGTCCTGCCTCGACGAAGCCCGTCGCGCCCAACTCGACCCCTATACGGCGCCGGTGGCCGAGCTGTTCCTTGGCGGCGGGGGCAGCCCAGCCGTGCGGTTCGACATGTCCCCGGGCAACAAGGCCAAGGTCGTGGGCACCGCGGGGCTCGTGCTCGCCGTCACCGTGGCCGTGACCGCCGTGGTCGCCACCCGGCTGGTACGGCCGCTGCGCGCGCTGACCGCGGCGGCCCAGCAGCCCCCGGACCGCCATGTCCGCGTCCCCGTCACCACCCGGGACGAGACCGGCATCCTGGCCGCGGCCTTCAACGACCTGACCGAACGCCGCGAACGCCTGGAAGCCCAGCGCAAGGCCATGGTCAGCGACATCGCCCACGAACTGCGCAGCCCGCTCACCAATATCCGCGGCTGGCTGGAGGTCACCCGCGACGGAGTCGTCGACCCGGACCCCGCCCTGCTGGCCGCGCTGCACGAGGAGGCCGTCGTCCTCCAGCGCGTCATCGACGACCTGCGGGACCTCGCGGACGCCGACGCCGGCACCCTGCGCCTGTACCGCGAACCCGTGCGCTGCGACGAACTCCTCCACCAGGTCGCCGCGGCCCACCACGTCGCCGCCGACGCGGCCGGCGTCGAACTGCGCACCGACATCGACCGGACACCGTGGCTCGACGCCGATCCGGTCCGGATGCGGCAGGCGCTCGGCAACCTGGTCTCCAACGCGCTCAGGCACACCCCGGCCGGCGGCACCGTCACCCTGACCGCGCGCCAGGACGGCGACGAGATCCTCATCGAGGTCACCGACACCGGCACCGGCATCACGCCCGAGGAACTGCCGTACGTCTTCGACCGGTTCTGGCGCGCGGAGAAGTCCCGCAGCCGCCGCACGGGCGGCAGCGGGCTCGGCCTGCCCATCGTCCGCCACCTGACCGCGGCCCACGGCGGAACGGCCGAGGCGGCCAGCGAGCCAGGCAAGGGCAGCGTCTTCACCCTGCGGCTGCCGGGCGGCCCGACGTCATAGCGGGCCGCGTGGCGTCGAGGCAGGGTCACAGCATGCCGCGCCGGGCCAGGTTGTGCATCAGCGCCCGCACGCCGAAGGTCCACGGCGGGGCCTGCTCGCTGGCGACGACGGTGTTGACCAGAGCGCCGAGCGGCGGGCTGGAGATCCGTACGATGTCGCCGTGCTCGTGGGTGAAGCCCGCGCCGGGTGCGTGCCGGTCCTCGGTGGGCGCGAACAGCGTGCCGGTGAACAGCACGAAGCCGTCCGGGTACTGGTGGTGCGCACCGTGCGTCGCGGCCACCAGGTCCAGCACGTCGCGGCTGATCTCGCGCATCGAGCTGCTGCCCTGGAGCACGAAGCCGTCCGCGCCGTCGACGCGCAGGTCGATGTCGAGCCCGCGTACGGTGTCGAGGTCGAAGTCGTCGTCGAGCAGGCGGATGAACGGCCCGATCGCGCAGGACGCGTTGTTGTCCTTGGCACGAGAGAGCAGCAAGGCGCTGCGTCCCTCGATGTCCCGGAGGTTGACGTCGTTGCCGAGGGTGGCGCCGCGAACCCGGCCGCCCGAGTCGACGACGAGGACGGCCTCGGGCTCGGGGTTGTTCCACCCCGAGTCGGCGAGCACCCCGATGTCGGCTCCGGTGCCGACCGCGGACAGCACCGGGGCCTTGGTGAACACCTCCGGGTCAGGCCCGATCCCGACCTCCAGGTACTGCGACCACAGTCCCTCGGAGACCAGCAGCTCCTTGACCTTGCCGGCCTGAGGCGACCCGGGCCGGAGTCCGTCGAGCGCTCCGCCCACCGCCTGCCGGACGCGCTCCCGCACGTGGGCGGCCTGCGCCGGATCGCCGCCCGCGCGCTCCTCGATGACGCGCTCCAGCAGACTCCGGGCGAAGGTGACGCCCGCCGCCTTGATCACCTGGAGGTCGATGGGGGCGAGCAGGTGCGGGACATCGCGGCGGCCGGTCGCGGTCGCGTCCAACAGATCGTCAAGGGGCCAGGCGTGGTCGCCGACGGCCTCGCGGACCACCGTGGCCGCGTCGTCGCGTTCCAGCAGGTCGGAGACGGTGGGCGTGACGGCGGTCAGGTCGACGACCTGCTCGCCGCGCACCGCGGCCACACACGGCCCGTCCCACTCCGGGGCGTATACGCGTGCGACGAGGGCGGCCCGGTCGGCGTCGTCCGGCAGGACGGAGCCGGGCGTGAGGGCGGGACGAGGGCGGGCGGGTGCCGATTCCACGCTGGTGGTCTCCGGGGTTCGCGGGCGGGGGTCGGGTGTTGGGCGGGGAGGCTTGTGTGTGGGTCGGGGGTGTTCGGGGTGTTGGACGGTGGCTCAGTGGGAGTCGCGGGGGACTTCGTGGCCGCGGCTGCAGCGCAGGAAACCGAAGTCGGCTCCCTCGTCGGCCTGTCCGACGTGCTGGGTGTACAGCCAGGTGTAGCCGCTGGTGTACCGCGGTGCGGGCGTCTGCCACAGCTCACGGCGCCGCTGGAGTTCGGCGTCGGCCACGTCCAGCCGCAGGGTGCGGTTCGGGACGTCGAGGACGATCGGATCGCCGTCCCGCACCAGGGCGAGAGGGCCGCCGACGGCCGCCTCGGGGGCTACGTGCAGCACCACGGTCCCGTACCCGGTACCGCTCATCCGGCCGTCGCAGACACGGACCATGTCCGTCACGCCCGCCTTGAGCAGCTTGGCGGGCAGCGGCACGTTGGCGACCTCGGGCATGCCGGGGTACCCCTTGGGGCCGGCGTTGCGGATGACGATGACGGTGTTCTCGTCGACGTCGAGTTCCGGGTCATCGGCGACCGCGTGGTACGCCTCGGGGGA
Organism: Streptomyces sp. NBC_00457; assembly: GCF_036014015.1. Classification (NCBI taxonomy): domain Bacteria; kingdom Bacillati; phylum Actinomycetota; class Actinomycetes; order Kitasatosporales; family Streptomycetaceae; genus Streptomyces; species Streptomyces sp. NBC_00457. Next base: position 9,998,724 of record NZ_CP107905.1, read on the forward strand.
GTCGAAGACGCGTGCGGGGCCGCGGTGGGTGAGCAGGTGCGGTGACGCGGCCGACTGCTTGATCACCGCACCGTCGGGACACAGGTTGCCGCGCAGCACGGCGGTACCGGTCCCGGCCGGTTGGAACGGGACGTCGAGGCCGGTGATGACGTCCGCGCCGACGCGCTCGGCGTCCGCGACGTTCTCGGCGACGCCGTGGCCGGTGACGGTGATCTGATCGCCGTGGAGCAGTTCGCCCCGGAGCAGTTCGGCCATGACGGCGGGCAGCCCGCCCGCGTAGCAGAAGTCCTCCATCAGGTACCTGCCGCTGGGCATCAGATTGACCAGGGTCGGCACCACGCGGGCCAGTTCGTCGAAGTCCTCCAGGTCCAGGTCGACGCCGACACGTCCGGCGAGCGCGGTGAGATGGATGATCGCGTTGGTGGAGCCGCCGATGGCCGCGTTGACCCGGATGGCGTTCTCGAAGGCTTCCCGGGTCAGGATCCGCGAGGGGCGCAGCTCCTCTTCCACCATCCGCACGATGCGCTGCCCCGCCGCCTGCGCGGTCTCCATCCGCCGGGAGTCGACGGCGGGCCAGGCCGCCGAGCCGGGGAGCTGCATGCCGAGTGCCTCAGCCATGCACGCCATGGTGGAGGCGGTGCCCATCGTCATGCAGTGGCCGTTGGAACGGGCCATGCAGCCTTCGGCGAAGAAGCACTCCTCCTGCGTCATCCGCCCAGTCTTGAGGTCTTCCTCGAACTTCCACACGTGGGTGCCGGACCCCACGTCCTGGCCTCGGTACTTGCCGTTGAGCATCGGCCCGCCGGTGACCATGACCGCGGGCAGGTCGACGCTGGCGGCGCCCATGAGCATGGCGGGCGTCGTCTTGTCGCAGCCGGAGAGCAGGACGACCCCGTCCAGCGGATTGGCCCGGATCAGCTCCTCGACCTCCATGGCCATGAGGTTGCGGTAGAGCATGGCGGTGGGGCGCATCAGGGTCTCGCCGGTGGCCATGGTCGGGAACTGGAGCGGGAAGCCGCCCGCCTGCCACACGCCGCGCTTGACCGCTTCGGCGACGCGTGTCAGATGGGCGTTGCACGGGGCGAGTTCGGAGGCGCTGGTCGCGATGCCGATGACGGGACGCCCGTCGAACACCTCATGACCGAAGCCCTGGTTGCGCATCCAGGAGCGGTACACCATCCCGCTGCGGCCTTGCGCGCCGAACCACGCCTGGCTGCGGCGGCTCGTCGTCTTCGCGTCCGTCATGTCCCGCTCCTGTGGCTCGTGTGCCGACCGGTGCGCGTTCCCGTAGGGTGAGACAATCATTAAATGATTCGATGAATGGCGTCCAGGGGGTGAACGAAGATCGTGGTGGTTTTCCGGACCAAGCATCAGCAAGTGGTCGACGAGCTGGGGCGGCGCATCGTCGGCGGTGCCTGGGAGCCGGGGGAGCCGCTGCCCGTCGAGGACGCGCTCGCCACCGAGATCGGCGTCAGCCGCGGCGGGCTGCGGGAGGCGGTCAAGGCTCTGGTGGCCAAGGGGATGCTGGAGGTACGCCCGCGTACGGGTACGCGCGTGCTGGCCCCGGAGCACTGGAACCACCTGGACCGCGACGTGCTGCGCTGGCAACAGGCCGGAGATCCCTCGGCCTTACTGCGCGACACGGTTGAACTGCGCCGGATCGTCGAGCCGGAGGCCGCCCGGCTCGCCGCCGACCGGGCCCGGCCGGATGACGTGCGCGCCCTGTACGACCTGCTGGCGGCCATGGAGGCCGCGGCGGCGAGGCCCGGGCGCGGCGGCTACGTCGAGGCCGACATCGCCTTCCACCGCGCTCTGCTGGACGCGAGTGGCAACCGCCTGCTCGGCTCCCTGGGTCGCGCGGTCGACATCGCGCTGGAACACAGCTTCCACGTCAGCACCCAGACACCCGGCGCCGTCGAGGCCTCGCTGCCGGCTCACCGCGCCCTCGTGGACGCGGTGGCGGCCGGTGATCCCGCGGCGGCGTCGGCGGCCGTGCTGTCGATCATCGAAGCGGCCGAACGGGAGATCGCCGAGTCGCCGGGGTTGCGGCGGGCCCCCGGTTGAGTGGTCACCACCGCCTCGGGGCTGCTTGAAGCTACCCGATCACCCCACCTAGCCGGCGTCCTGCTCGAACGTGGCGTGGAGGCGCCGCGTGTGATCCACGTGGCGCTCGGCCCCGGTCAGCGTGACCCTGGCCGTCAGGCGTGGACCCGCGCTGGACGCGGCCAACCGCACTTCCAGTTCGCCCGGTTCGACCACCCGCCGACCGTCGCGTCCGGTGAAGGCGGCGAGGTCGGCCGGGACCGTGACATGGATGCGGCGGGCCTCGCCCGGCCTCAGCTCGAGTCGGGTGTAGCCGACGAGGCGCTGCACCGGCTGGACGACGGAGGCGACCGGGTCGTGCAGATAGAGCTGGACGACCTCGGCGCCTGGCCGTTCGCCGGTGTTGCGGACAGTGAAGGTGAGGGTGAACTCGCCGTCTGTCGGGGCCTCTTGGACGTCCATGATCAGGTCTGCCCAGTCGAACCGCGTATAGGACAGGCCATGGCCGAAGGAGAACGCCGGGGTCGGGTCGATGTTGGACACCTCGCTGGCGTGCGCGAGCCGCGCGCCGAGGTACGTGGCCGGCTGGGAGCCCGGCCCACGCGGCACGCTGACCGGGAGACGTCCGGAGGGATTGATACGGCCGCTGAGCACCCCGGCAATCGCGTGAGTGCCCTCCTCACCCGGGAAGAAGGACTGCACGATCGCAGCGGACTCGTCCACGGCCCGGCCAAGGGCGTACGGCCGTCCCGCGAGCAGCACGGTGACCACGGGCGTCCCCGCGTCGAGCAGGGTGTCGAGCAGTTGCTGCTGCGCACCGGGCAGGACCAGCGCCTCGGCGTCACATCCCTCGCCGCTGGTGCCCTGCCCGAAGAGCCCGGCACGGTCGCCGAGCACCACCACGGCGACATCGGCCTCGCCGGCCACCCGGGCGGCTTCGCGGATGCCGGAGAGGTCTCCGTCGTCGATTCCGGTGCCGCGGGCGACCGTGATCTCGGCGTCGGGAAACTCGACGGCGAGAGTGTCGCGCAGCGTGGGCAGCTCGATGCCGAGCGGGGTCCCGGGGTGGCGCACGCCGATGTGCTGGGGGAAGGAGTAGCAGCCCAGCACCGCTGTGGGCTCGGTCGCGTTGGGGCCGATCAGAGCGATGCGGCGCGGCCGGGCCAGTGGCAGAGTGCCGTCGTTGGTGAGCAGGATGACCGCCTTCTCGGCGATTTTCCGGGCCAGTTGACGGTTCTCGGGCCGGTCCAGGTCGACCTTGCCGCGCAGGGCGTCCGGGTCGTCGAGGTCCGCGCCGTCGAGCGCGTCCGGTGTGGGGTTCCAGTCGGGGTCGAGCAGGCCGAGCATCGCCTTCTGGAGGAGAACGCGGCGCACAGCGCGGTCGATGAGCCTTTCCGGTACGCGGCCCTCGGTGACGGCCTCCACGAGGGGTGTGCCGAAGGTCTTGACGTTGGGCAGTTCGACGTCGACGCCCGCTGTGAGTGCGGTGCCGGCGGCGTCGGCCCAATCGGCCGCGATGCCGTGCAGGGTCTTGAGGAAGGCGACGCCGAAGTAGTCGGAGACGACGGTGCCGTCGAAACCCCAGGTGTCACGGAGCAATCCGGTCAGCAGGTGCTCGTCGGCGGCGGCGGGAATGCCGTCGGTGTCGGTGTAGGAGTGCATCACGGACCGGGCACCGCTCTCGCGGACGGCCATCTCGAAGGGGGGCAGCAGGACATCGGCCAGCTCGCGGGCGCCCACGGAGGAGGGAGCGAGGTTACGGCCGGCGCGAGAGGCCGAGTAGCCGACGAAGTGCTTGAGGGTGGCGACGATCCCGGCGGACTCTAGGCCCTGCACGTACGCCGTGCCGATGGTGCCGACGAGGTACGGGTCCTCGCCGATGGTCTCCTCGACCCGGCCCCAGCGGGCGTCACGCACGACATCCAGGACGGGCGCGAGTCCCTGGTGGACGCCGACCGCACGCATGTCGCGGCCGATGGCGGCGGCCATGCGCCGCACCGTGTCCGGATCGAAGGTGGCGCCCCAGGACAGCGGAACGGGGTAGGCCGTCGCCCCCCAGGCGGCGAAGCCGGCCAGACACTCGTCATGCGCGAGAGCGGGGATGCCGAACCGGTTCGTGGCGGCGATACGTCTCTGGGTGCGGGCCAGGGAGAGCGCGCCCAGGGCGGGGTCGACCGGAACCGTGCCGAAGGGCCGGGTCAGCTGGCCCAGTCCGTCGGGCAGGAGCGCGTCGAGATCGACGGCCTCCTCCATGTCGTGCTGATGGGGGGCCACTTCACCGCCCTGATCGGAGGCGCCCACCCACACTCCGTACAGCTGGGCGGTCTTCTCCTGAAGGGTCATCGCGTCGATCAGGGCGTCGACTCTCGCGGTGACGGAAACGGTGGGGTCGCTCCAGAGGGAGATTCCGGCGGCGTTCTCTACAGCCACGTTGGCGTTCACTTTCCTCCCACGCCCATCATCGGCTGAATCCTGCGGTCAGACCGCTCAGCAGCTGACGGCGGCCGAACGCGTACAGGATGATCAGGGGCAGGGTGGTGAGGACGACGGCGGCCAGGATGGCCGGGACGTTGACCCCGTACTCGCCCTGGAAGGTCCACAGCGCGAGCGGCAGGGTCCGCTGGGACGGGCTCTGGGTGAGGATCAGCGGCAGCAGGAATCCGTTCCAGATGGTCAGAGCGTTGAAGATGGTCACGGTGAGGATGGCCGGGCGGGTGAGCGGCGCCGCCAGGCGCCACAGCGTCCCCCACTCGGTGGCTCCGTCCACCCGCATCGAGTCGAACAGCTCCTTGGGCACGTCGCGGATGAAGTTGGCGAGGATCAGCACGGACAGCGGGATGGCGAAGGCGATCGACGGCAGGATCAGCGCCAGCAGGCTGTCGTACAGCTGCAGCTTGATGATGATCAGATAGACCGGGATGGCCGTCGCCTGCAACGGGATGGCGAGGCCCATGAGGAACATGCCGTTCACCACGCGCAGGAACCGCATGCGCCAGCCGCGCACGATGGCGTAGGCGGCCATGAAGGAGACCGCGACCGCCGGCACCACCGCGCCGACCGTGACCACGACGCTGTTCACGAAGTAGCTGATGAAGTCGGACTCGAGGACCAGCTCGTAGTTGTCCAGTGTGGGGTCGGTCGGCGGCGCCAGCGGGTTGGTCGCGTAGTAGTTGCTCCGGGCTTTGAGACTGGTGATGAGGATCCAGTAGAGGGGTACGACGACGACGGCGAGCCAGAGCCATCCGGCCAGACCGCCGAGCCAGTTGCGCCGACGGGTGGTCGCACCGGGGCGTTGCCCCCGCTCGCGTGGGAGGGTCTTCTGCGGTTGCGGCTCGGTCAGCGTGGTGGTCATGTCAGGCTCCCTCAAGCTGGCTCTCACCGGCGTCCCGGCCTCCGAGCCGGCGCAGCAGCAGGGCGATGGCGAGGCCCATCAGGACGAGGATGACCGCGATGGCGCTGGCCGGCCCCATCAGGTCGGCCTGGAAGCCGCGTTTGTACATGTCCAGCGCGAGGACCCGGGTGGCGTCTCCGGGGCCGCCCTCGGTCAGCACGAAGATGAGGTCGAAGAAGGTGAGCGACCCGATCACCATCAGCGTCGACGAGGTGATGATGGTGTATTTGAGCTGGGGCAGCGTGATGCTGAAGAACTGGCGGATCCGCCCGGCGCCGTCCAGCTGTGCGGCCTCGTACAGGGAATGCGGGATCTGCTGGACGCCCCCCTGGTAGATCAGCGAGTGGAACGGGACGAACTGCCAGGAGACGACGAAGACGACGACGCCGAAGGCGAGCCAGGGGCGCCCCAGCCAGTCCTTGCTGAGCCACTCGGAACCCAGCCCGGCGCCCAGCCCGAAGTTGGGGTCCAGCAGCGCCCGGTACGCGACCGCGATCGCCGCGGAGCTGAGCAGGAGCGGCACGAAGTAGATCAGGCTCAGCACCGCGCGGTAGCGCTGGCGGCCCGCCAGGAACGTGCCGAGCAGAATGCTCGCCGGTGTCTGAACCGCCCAGGACACGGCCATCACCAGGAACGTCACCCAGAGGGCATGCGGCAGCCCGGGGTCGGTGAGCACCGCACGCCAACTGGTCAGCCCGGACGGGTGGATGGTGCCGATCCCGTCCCACGTCGTGAAGCTCAGCACGAAGACGCCGACGAGCGGGACGACGGCGAAGCCGACGAAGAACAGCAGCGCCGGCACGGCCAGCCAGGGGAGGATGCCGCGCCGGCCCTCGCGCCCCGTGGAGCTCGTGAGTGCGCTCACTTGCCGATGACCTTGTTGAGATTCTCGGTGAACTGCCGCGGCGAGATGGACAGTTGGAACAGCTTGGCGATGTTGTCAAGCAGCGTCTCGGCGGCCGTCGGGCTGAGCGCCTGGTCCCAGGACTGGCCGAACGACTTCGCGTTGCTGGCGATGCCGTAGACGAACTCCAGGAACTCGGAGCTCTCGGATTCGGCCAGCAGCTTCTCCGAGCCCTTCCGGATCGGCACCGCCCCGGTCTCGATCCACTCCTTCACCTCGTCGTCCGTGAGGACGCCGGTGGCGAAGAAGTCCTTCGCGATCTTCTTCTGCTCGGCGCTGGCCTTCGAGGAGATGGACAGGTACTGGGCGGGGTTGCCGACGGAGTTGCCCGGATCGCCCTTGCCGCCGTCGACGGGTGGGAAGTTCATGAAACCGAGGCCGTCGCCGGAGACGAAGTCTCCGCCCTCGGTCTGCTGGATGCCGTACGACCAGGAGCCGTGCAGCATCATCGCGGCCTTGTCGGTGTAGAGCAGCGCCTGGTCGGCGTTGGAGTCCGCGGTGATCGAGGAGAAGCCCTTGATGAATCCGTCCGCCTTGACCAGGTCCTGCACCTTGGTCAGCGCCTCGATGGCGGCCGGGTGGGACCAGGCGTTCTTCTCGCCGTCGAAGACGGCCTGGAACACCTCGGGGCCGCCGATGCGGTCGAACAGGAACTCCAGCCACATCATGTTCGTCCACCGGGACTGGCCGCCGAGGGAGAACGGCGCTATGCCCTCCGCGTTGAGCTTGGGCACCAGGGCCATGATGTCGTCCCAGGACTGGGGCGGCTCCACGCCGACGTCGTCGAAGACCCTCTTGTTGTAGAACAGGACGATCGGCTCCACGCTCTCGAACGGCATCGCGTAGATCTTGCCGTCGACGGTCGCCGCGCCGAACGACGACGGGAAGAGCCGGTTCTTGATCTCGGGGTTCTCGTCGAACCACGGCGTGAGGTCGTCGACCTGGTCGGACTCCACGTAGGTGCGCAGCGTGCCGCCGCCCCACCCCCAGATGATGGTGGGCGCCTTCCCGGCGCCGATGGCGGTCTTGATCTTCGTCTTGTAGGCGTCGTTCTCGAAGGTGGTGACCTCGATCTGCCCCTTGGGGTTGGCCTCGTTGAACCGCTCCACCGCACCGGTCCTGACGCCCTCCTGGGGCATGCCGCTCAGGTGCCAGTACGTGGCCTTGCCGCCGCCCTTGCTGGGACCCGACGAGCCGCAGGCCGTCAGCGCCGCGGAGACCGGCACGGCGGCGGCCATGCCGAGGAGGGTACGTCGAGAGAGGGGTATCTCCATGTCTGTTCTCCGCACTCGAGAGCCACCGGCTACTCGTGAGTCGTGGTGAAAGGTTTTCGAAACGTTTCGAAACTTCCCTTTTCGAGCCAGCTCGTTGTGCCTGTGCGTGCAAACTAGATTTCCGGCTGACGGCCTGTCAAGGTATGTGCAGCCACGCTCGAAAAGTCTTGGGAGAGACCGAAACATTTCGGAGGTAAGGGCAGGTAGAGTGCGGCTCACTACACCGGTGGACGTACTGCTGGAGGAACCGATGCCACCCAACGCCAGACGCACCACGTTGGCGGACATCGCCCAAGCGGCCGGGGTCTCCATCGCGACCGTGTCCAAGGTGGTCAACGGCCGCGGTGAAGTGGCGCCGCAGACCCGCGCCCGGGTGCAGGAACTGCTGCATCAGCACGACTACCTCGCGCCCGTGTTCCGCCATACCGAATCGATGGCGAGCCCGACGATCGAGGTGCAGTTCCAGGGGGGCCTCAAGTCGTATGTGGCCGAGACCCTGGAAGGCATCGTGGACTCCGCCACCGAAGTGGGGGCCTCAGTGGTGATCAGCAAGGCGTCCCGCGCCCCGCACTGGGCGCGGGACCTGGTCTCAGCCGGGCGCCGTGCCGTCATCGCGGTCACCAGCGTGCACACCGCCGCGCACCTGAAGGAGCTGGCCCGGGCCGGGCTGCCGCTGGTCGTCCTGGACCCGCTGCACCTGCCGGACAGCCGGGTCAACAGCGTCGGGGCGACCAACTTCGCCGGCGGCCTGTCCGCGACCCGGCACCTGCTGTCCCTCGGCCACCGCCGCGTCGCCTATCTCGGCGGACCGGCGATGGCCGTGTGCAACCAGGCCCGCATGCACGGCTACCGCGCCGCCATGGAGTCGGAGGGAGCGCCGGTACCCGACGCCTACGTCCGGACCGGAGAATTCACGTACGGGACCGGCTTGCTCGGTTCCGCGGCGCTGCTGGACCTGGAAGAGCCACCGACGGCGATCTTCACAGGCAACGACGAGATCGCCCTGGGTGTCATCGAGACCGCCCGCGCCCGAGGCCTGCGCATCCCCGAAGACCTGAGCGTGGTCGGCTTCGACGACACGCATCTCGCTCAGATGGCCTCACCACCACTGACCACTGTGCGCCAGCCACTACGCGAGATGGGCGGCGCCGCCCTGCGCACCGCCCTCCGACTGGCCAACGGCGAGAAGGTCGAGTCCCACCACATCGAACTCGCCACCGAACTCGTGGTACGCGCCTCCACGGCGCCGCCGGGAGGGTAAGCCCAAGGTGAATCCGGCGATCGGGCGGCGAAGCAGGTCACCAGGAGCGAAGCGTCTCAGCAGCCGTAGCTGACACCGCGTCGGCCACCGCCGCCAGTGCGGGTGAGTCCAGCTTCCACTGCTGCCAGTACAGGGGCACGTCCACAGGGCGCTCCGGCGCCAGTTGAACCAGCCGCCCCGCTCGCAGCAGCGGCACGGCCTGTGCCTCGGGCAGCATGCCCCAGCCGAGACCGGCGGCGACGGCAGCCGCGAAACCCTCCGAGGTGGGGATGAAGTGCCGCACCGGGCTCGCTCCCCCCTGACCTCCCCCCGGCAATCGCCGTACGAAGCCGTCCTGGAAGTCGTCCCGTCGGTCGAAATTCACCACCGGCGCGTCCCGCAGCGGCCCACCGCGATACGCCTCGGCGAACTCCGGACTGGCCACGGCGACGTAGCGCATCCGGCCCAGCGCCCGCACCGAGCACCCCGCCACGGCGTCCGGCGAGGAGGTCACCGCCGCCATCACCTGGCCCTCCCGGAGCAGCGCCGCCGTATGGTCCTCGTCCTCGCGGCGCAGCTCGAAGCAGAGCCGGGGCTCGGCGGGCAGGCGGGCGAGCGCGCCCAGGAACCAGGTGGCGAGGGAGTCGGCGTTCACGGCGATGGACACCCGGGTCGGCTCCCCGGCGCCGGTCATGCCCAGCTCGGCGCGCGCATCGCGCTCCAGCCGGGCCAGCTGGCGGGCGAACCGCACGACCACCTCGCCCGACTCGGTCGCCCGCACCGGCTTCGTCCGCGTCAGCAGCACGCGCCCGGTGCGCTGCTCCAGGGCCTTGACGCGCTGGCTGACCGCCGACGGCGTCACATGGAGGGCGGACGCCGCCGCGTCGAACGTGCCCTCGTCCACCACGGCGAGAAGGGTCCGTACCTGGTCGAGCGGCAGGTCTGTCATCACGACTGCTAATGATACGTAAGAATCTTTAGCTGTACTCCAGGCGGCGCTTTCCCTAGCGTCGCTGCCATGTCCCACGCACTGTCCGCCGCGGCCGCCGGATTCGGCACCGGCCTCTCGCTCATCGTCGCCATCGGCGCCCAGAACGCCTTCGTCCTGCGCCAGGGCATCCGCCGCGACGCGGTCCTCCCTGTCGTCGCGATCTGCGCCCTCTCCGACGCGGCACTCATCGCGCTGGGCGTCGCCGGTGTCGGTGCCATGGTGGTCGCCTGGCCGGGGGCGCTGACCGCCGTCGGCTGGATCGGCGGTGCGTTCCTGCTCTGCTACGGCGCACTCGCCACACGCCGGGTGTTCCGGCCGGGCGCCCTGACGGTGGAGGGGGAGGCCGCGGGCTCCCGCAAACGTGCCGTGCTCACCTGCCTGGCCATGACCTGGCTCAACCCGCACGTCTACCTCGACACGGTGTTCCTGCTCGGCTCCGTAGCCGCCGACCGCGGCTCGCTGCGCTGGACGTTCGGACTCGGCGCGGTGTGCGCCAGCCTCTGCTGGTTCGCGGCCCTGGGCTTCGGCGCCCGGCTGCTCAGCCGCTTCCTCGCCCGGCCCGCCGCCTGGCGGGTCCTGGACGGTCTGGTCGCCGCGACGATGATCGCCCTCGGCGCGACGCTCATCGCCGGAACCTGAGGCTGCGGATTCGTGCGCTCAGCCGGTGGTGCCATAGTGATCCCTTGATTCGAAAGATGTAGCGAGCATCCAGGGACCCCGTGGACACGAGCGAGAGCAGCCCCCACTCCGACTCCGAGGCCGCCGAGAAGGCGGGAGGACCCCGCCGCGGCTGGCGCCGCTGGGCACTGGACACCCGTCCGCTGCGCCGCCCCGCCTATCGCCGCCTGTGGAGCTCGACCGTTGTCACCGCCGTCGGCAGCCAGCTCACCGCCGTCGCCGTGCCCAAGCAGATCTACGACATCACCGGCTCCTCGGCCTGGGTCGGCTACGCCAGCCTCGCCGGACTGCTGCCCCTGGTGGTGTTCGCGCTGTGGGGTGGCGCGGTCGCCGACACCATGGACCGCCGCAGGCTGCTGCTGATCACCAACAGCGGCATAGCCGTCACCTCGCTGCTGTTCTGGATCCAGGCCGCCGCCGGGCTCGGCTCGGTGGCGGTGCTGATGGTGCTGCTGGCCGTGCAGCAGGCCTTCTTCGGCCTCAACGCCCCGGCCCGCAGCGCCTCGATCGCCCGCCTGGTCCCCGCGGACGAACTGCCCGCCGCGCAGGCCCTCGGCTCCACCGTCATGCAGACCGGCCTGGTCGCGGGCCCGCTCCTGGCCGGCGCCCTGATCCCGGTCATCGGCCTGCCCGAGCTGTATCTGATCGACGCCCTCGCCCTGTGTGCCGCGGTCTGGGCCGTCGTACGACTGCCCGCGCTGCCGCCCCTGGACGGCCGGCCCGCCCGACGTGCCGGGCTGCGGGAGATCGGGGCCGGGTTCCGGTACATCTCCCTGCACAAGGTGCTGTTGCTGTCGCTCCTCGCCGACGTCGTCGCGATGGTCCTCGGCATGCCCCGGGCCCTGTTCCCGCAGCTGGCCGCCGAGACCTACGCGTCCTACGGCGAAGGGCTCGCGCTCGGCCTGCTGTTCGCGGCGATCCCCATCGGGGCCGTGCTGGGCGGGCTGTTCTCCGGCACGTTCTCCCGGGTCCGCCGGCATGGCTTGATGGTGATCGGCGCGGTCGTCGTCTGGGGCGTGGCCATCACCGGCTTCGGGCTGAGCGGCAGTCTGTGGCTCGCGGTGGCGTTCCTGGCCGTGGCCGGGGTCGCCGACATGGTCTCGATGGTCTTCCGCGGGGCGATCCTGCTGTCCGCCGCCACGGACGAGATGCGCGGCCGGATGCAGGGCGTGTTCACGGTGGTCGTCGCGGGCGGGCCACGCCTCGCCGACCTGCTGCACGGCACCGCCGGCTCCGCCTTCGGTCCGCGTACGGCGGTGGCGGGCGGCGGCGTCCTGGTCGTCGCCGTGATGCTGGGCCTGGCCGCCGTGATGCCCGCACTGCGCCGCTACCGCGTCTGACGCCCTACAGGCCTCGCCGGTGCATCGCGTACTGCTCCATGAGCTTGCCCCGGGTCGTCTCCAGCCGGTGCGCGAGGATCTCCGCCACGGTTCGCACCAGCGTCAGCCCGAGCTGGGCGTCCTCCTCGCACAGCTCGAGCACGGCCGCCGCGTCGAACTCGTAGGCGCGTACGGGGCTGAACGCCTCCGCGCCGAAGTCCCACTCGTGCGGCGGGAACAGCCAGGACCAGCCGAGCAGATCGCCCGCGCCGAGGCTCGCCACGGTGACCCGCCGCAGGGAGTTCACCCGCTGAGTGAGCGAGACGGCGCCCGAGCGGATGACCCAGAAGCGGTCGGCCGGGCCGCCCGCCTCGAAGATCCGGCAGTCCTCCGGGAAGGAGACCTCCCGCGCGAGCGCCATCAGGCGCTGCCGCTGGGGCGGAGGAAGAGCGGTCAGCAGTTTTATCGCTTTCGTCATGACGCGGGGCTCCTCGCCGGCGATCGGATCCGGTGCTTTCCCTACGCCCATTTCAGCCGCTGCCGACGCCCGGAGCACCTCGGCGGACAGCAGTTGCGGACGGCAACCCCGAGTACCCGCGGCGGGCATGAAAAAGCCCTGGCTGGACGGGGGAGGCCAGCCAGGGCCGTTCTAGGCGGTGTCGGAGGACGGATACGGTCGACCCCGTCACCACGTATGAATGAACCGTAAACCATCACGGGGCATTTCGCGCACCTGGAAGCCGGTCACGTGACCCGTTTCACGTCGTGCCCGGGTTTCACGACCCGCACCGTGTCCAGGCCCGGGTCGCTCGGGTCAGGGAGGTTCATGCCCGCGGCCAGGCCCGTGACCAGGTATCGCACCACCGGTTCGGTGAGCCGTTCGCCGGGCAGCGCGGCCGGGATCCCCGGCGGGTAGGGCGTGATCATCTCGGCCACGACGCGCCCGGCGGCCGCGTCCACCGGAACGTCCTCGGTGGGTCCGAAGAACGCGTCCCGGGGTGTCATGACCTGCTCCAGGCGCAGCTCCGCCGGTGCCGGCACGTCGACCCGCGGGGCCGGGGGCATCAAGGGCGCGGCCTGTGCGAGATCCTTCAACGCGGCCAGCAGTTCCCCGGCGGTCTGCGCGTCGTCGCCATGGGTGATCTGCATGCCGATGCGACGGTGGTCGGCCAGGTGGGCGTCCACGCTGCGGTGTGCGCGGAGCCAGTCGGCGGCCTGGTACCCGGAGATGCCTAGGCCGTCGAGATCGATCACGACGGGCAGCGGGTCGAAGTCGGCGGCTGCGCTCCGCTGGAAGTCCGGTGCACTGTCTGCGGGTGCGTCGTGGCTGGTCGCTCCCCCACTCTCGAATTCTCCCCCACTCTCGGCTTCGCTCGAGCGGGGGGACCCCCCATGAGCGGGGGGACCCCCATCGCGGCGGAGCCGCAAATGGATACAGCCCCGCGCCCCTTTGGGGCGCTGCCGAACCGCACGGGACTTCGCCGGACCCGCTTGATCCCGCACCGCAGAAATCGTCGCGGTCGTTGACGTGCATCCCGTCGATCTGCTCGATAGCGGCCCGGACCTCGGCGACGAGTTCCAGCGCGGCGCCCATGATCTCCGTCCCCCGCAGGGCCATCTGCCGGCGCCAGCCGTCGAGACCCGCGAAGATCAGCGCCGACGGGCTGGTGGTGCCCAGCAGGTCCGCCCGCAGCCGCAGCAGCTCCGGCGGGACGAGATCGCCCTGCAGATGGAAGACCGAGCCCTGCTCCAGGCCGCTGCCCATCTTGTGGATGCTGGTCACGCAGATGTCGGCGCCCGCGTCCATCGCCCAGGACGGCAGATCGTCATGGAAGGGCAGATGCGCGCCCCAGGCCTCGTCGACGATCAGCGGCAGCGAGCGCCGGTGGCAGATCCGCGCGATCGCGTTCAGGTCGGCGCAACTGCCGTACGGCGTAGGGCTGGTGACCAGCGCTCCCTTCGCGTCGGGGTGGCGCTCGAGAGCCCGCTCGAACTCCTCCGCGGACGGTGGATGGGCCAGATGCCGGGCACCGTCCCACTGCGGATCGACCCACACGGGCTCGATCCCGGACAGGATCAGTCCGGCGGCGACGGACTTGTGGGCGTCGCGCCCCACCACCAGCTTCTCGTGCGGGCCCGCCACCGTGAGCATCGCCGCCTTGACGGACAGGGAGCTGCCACAGGTGGTGAAGAACGTGTGCTCGGCGTGCACCGCGTCGGCCATCAGCTCCTCGGCGCGCTCCAGGACCCGCCCCTGGTGGAGCCGGTCGTCCAGACCGCCCGACGCCAGGACGTCACCGAGGAAGACCGCGTCCCCCAGCACCGCCCGCACCGCCGGGTCGGCCCCGCGAGCCTGTTTGTGCCCGGGCGGGGTGAACGACAAGTGCCCCCGGAGGCGATAGTCGTCCAAGGCCTCCAGGACCGGTGCGCGTGCGTGATCGGCCGTCATGCGTCTCCGGGTTCCCGGCAGCACGGCAGGCAATCCGCCCTCGTCTGCGGGTCAGCCCTCCTCGCTGTGCCTGCCCGGGGTGACGATCTCGTCCAGCACCCCGAGCACGGCCTCGTACGCCAGCGTCCGTACGGCCGCGTCCCGCGCCCTGTCCGGATCGGCGGGCGTGAGCGCGTCGCTGCGCGACCGCCACATCCGCTTCTCCCGTTCGGCGTAGGCCCTGGCCCGCTGGATACGGCGCAGCAGTTCGTCCGAGTCCACGACATCCGTCATGAGATCCGGGTACCCCCGTCTCGGGCTGCGACGACCCGCACTCCTGTTCCCTGGCAGAGGTTTGGCGGGATGCGCACGGGTGAGGCGAACAACTGTGACCTCTTACACAGCCGGGCCCGGCTTCTTTCCGTATCGAACAGGAGCCAGAGGTATGTACGAGGATCGCTGGACCGGCATCGGCGCGTCGGCCCCGAGCCGCCCCGGGCGGAGTTGCGCACCCGCCGAGGCGCGCAGAACCGTGGAACGTGTGGTGACCGAATGCTGCCGCGCCACGGGAACCGCGTGCGGCGCCGACGCCCTGTCGGACGCCCTGCTCGTCGCCACGGAGCTGACGACCAACGCGATCCTGCACGGCGGCGGGGTCACGGACTTCCGGGTCGACATCGAGGGACCAGCGGTACGGGTCTCGGTCTGCGACCGCAGCGACGCCCTGCCGGTGACCGAGCCGCCCATCGACGCGGAAGGGCGGCAGCGGCCGGGCGGGCGCGGCTGGCCGATCGTCCTGCGGCTGGCCCGCGATGTACGGGTCGCGGACCTGCCGGCGGGCGGCAAGTGCATCACCGCCGTGGTGCCGCTGTCCTGAAGACCCGCGTCACTTCTTCGACTTCGACCGCGGCCCGACGGGCACGTTCAGGGGCCGTGCCAGACCGACCACGCCCTCGTCCAGGCGCTGCAGATGGCGCAGCACGCGGTCGGTGACCCGGCCGAACCGGGGAGTGCCGGGGATGTCGGGCTCCAGCAGCGAGGCGATGCTCGGCCCGGTCTCGACCTCGGCGGTGCTGTGCTCGTCCGCGACCTGCCCGGCGATGGCCTCGATGTTGTGCGCGATCCGCCGTCCGGCCCGGCGCAGCCGGGGGTCCGCCGCGATCGACGGATGGGTGGGCAGGAGTTCGGCGGTCGCGGCCAGCGCCCGCGCGTGGTACGCGCAGGTCTCCAGGAGCGCCACCACATAGCGCGCGGTGTCGCGTCGCGTCCGCAGGGGCGTGATCGGATGGGTGAGCGGCTGCGTGGCCGCGCTCAGATCGGCCAGCGCCTCGTCCAGGTCGCGCGCCTTGTCCAGCAGATCGACCTCCGGCCCGCCGCTGAGCTGGTCGATGGCGGCCTCGGCGACCTCGCCGAGCCGCTCCAGCACCGTCTTCAGCAGGTCGTTCGTACGACGGTCCGTGCGGACCGGCAGCACCAGCGCCGCCGCGACGATCCCGCAGGCCGCGCCGAGCGCCGTCTCCTCCACGCGCAGCAGCAGCACCGAGAGGCTGTAGGTGTGCAGCAGGGTGTAGAGCAGGCCGAGTGCCGCGGTGACGAAGAACGACATCAGCGTGTACGACAGCGGCGCCGTGTAGAACATCGCGAAGATGCACAGCAGCACCAGCGCGAACGCGGGCCAGGTGTGTCCGGCGACGAGGCCCGCGAGCACGATCCCGGCCACGACGCCGAGCACGGTCCCCAGGAGCCGGCGGTAGCCCTTGACCAGGATCTCGCCCGTCGACGCCGTGTTGATGAAGACGATCCAGCAGGTCAGCACCGCCCAGTACCAGCGCTGGCTGGAGAGCAGCTCGCCCCCGGCGATGGCGAGCGCCGAGCCGACGGCCACCTGCACGGCCGCCCGTGTCGTGGGGCGGCGCAGCCCTGTTTCCGTCGGCTCGCTCTCCTCGGCGCCGGTGATGGCCGCGTCCTCGGCGTCGAGTTCCTCGCGTGAACGGGCCGTCGCCGGGGTGTCGTCCGACTCGTCCTGCGGGCCGTCGAGGGCGATCCGCAGCCCGAGGACCGCGCGGGCACTCTCGCCGATGCCGCGGAAGACGTCCTGGACGGCGGGCGGCGCGGGCGGCAGGTTCTCCTCCTCGCGGTAGCCGAGCAGGCGGTTGCGCACGTGGGACAGCCCCGTACCGGTGTCCTGGGAGACCGGCCGCAGCACCAGCAGCCGGAGCGCGTCCAGGTCGCGCCGCAGTGTGGCGGTCGCCTCGTCGCGCACCGGAAGAGGGCTGCCCGTCGGGGCGGGCGCGCCCGGCAGATGCAGGGTGAGCGTGTCCGCCCGCTCGGCGCTGCGCGCGGTCAGCAGCAACAGGCCGAGCCGTTCGGCGGCGATCTCGGCGTCCGCGACCCGGCGTTGCAGCAGCCGCGCCACCGTCTCGTCGGACGTCCCGTCGTCGAGCCGGCCCTGGATCAGCATGGCCGTCTCGTGCAGCCGCGCCGTGCCGTCGCGTACGTCCTCCAGCGCCTTGTCGACGTCGTCGGGGCCCGCGTCCAGCAGGTCGAGCTGGGCGGACACGAGCCGGGCCAGCCGGGCGCGGAACGCCTCCCGCAGCCGCTCCAGCGTCCCCGCCGCCGTCTGCGGCACCACCACGAAACGCATGGCGGCGCTGCACAGGAAGGCGACGACGATCGCCCCGTACAGCTCGGGCAGGGCCGAGACGGTGGCGCCGACGAACAGGGACAGGAAGTACACCTGGAAGCCGATCAGCCCGAGCGCGGTGCCCCGGTCGCCGAACCTGCGCACATACACACCGGCGAAGACCAGCATGACGAAGAAGACGTCACCGGCCGCCACATGGGAGTGCAGCAGCGCCCCCAGACTCACGGCGGCCAGCGCCACCGGCAGGCCCAGCGCGAGCGTGACGGCCTGCGGGGCGCGCTGCTTCTCCCGGATGGCGAAGGTGGCGACCATCGCCGCCATGGCTCCCGCGACCAGATGGGTCACGTCGGACCCGAACAGGGCGAGCACGGCCAGCGCGAGGGCGATGGCGCCCACCGTCCGCAGTCCCGCGGTCAGTCGCAGCAGGCCGGGGTCGGACGCCGCCGCGAGGTCCCGCAGCCGCGCCCGGTCCCTTCGTCCCGCTGCTCTCACTCCGCCGTACTCACTCCCGCCGCCTGCCAAGATCAGGCCTCAGCATCGCACGCCGGGCCCACGCTCAGGAGAGCCGGTCGGCCACGTGCGGCGGCGTCACTGGTCCTGCCGGTCCGTGCCGTCGACGTGCGCCCGTACCTGTTCTGGCGTCAGATACGAGTGGATGTACTCGAAGTCATGCAGCTTGGCGGGCTTGCGGGACTGGAAGCCGGTGCGCACGAAGTCGTCGCCGGCGAGCGCGTTGAGCACCCAGTTCGTCATGACCCGCGTCTTGGCGACGTTGGTGCGCAGCGCCGACCAGTGGTAGCCGCGGGCCACCGCCTGCGCGGGCACGCCCCGCAGTTCGATGCCGAGCGGCTTGGACACGGCATCCTTGCCGCCGAGGTCGACGACGAGGCCGAGGTCCTTGTGGACGTACGGCACCATCGGCTGGTTGCGCAGCGTCGCGAGGACGTTCTCGGCGACCCGCTTTCCCTGGCGCATGGCGTGCTGTGCGGTCGGCGGGCAGACCGTGCCCTCCTCGTCCTTGGCCTTGTCGGGCACCGCGGCCGCGTCGCCGAGCGCGAAGACACCGTCGTGGCCGGGCAGGTTCATCTCGGCGGTGACCGCGAGCCGCCCCCGGACCGTCTCCGCGCCGAGGGTGGCGATGAGCGGGCTGGCGACCACGCCGGCGGTCCAGATCAGCGTGCGGGTGGGGATCACGCGCCCGTCGGTGAACGTGACTTCCTCGGGTCCCGCCTTGTCGATGGAGACACCGAGGGAGATCTCGATCCCGCGCCTGCCCAGGATCTCCTGGGCGCTGCGGCCGAGCTTGTCGCCCAGCTCGGGCATCAGCTTCGGCGCGATGTCGATCAGATGCCACTTGATCAGCGCCGGGTCGATGCGGGGATAGCGCTTGACGGCGGCGTGGGTGAGGCGCTGGAGGCAGGCGGCGGTCTCGGTGCCCGCGTATCCGCCGCCGACGACCACGAACTGCAGCCGCGCGGCACGTTCGGCGGGATCCTGGCTGGCGTCGGCGAGGTCCAGCTGGGAGATGACGTGGTCGCGGATGTAGGCGGCCTCGGCGAGGGTCTTCATGCCGAACGCGTGGTCCGTGAGCCCGGGGATGTCGAAGGTGCGGGTGACGCTGCCGGGTGCCAGCACGATGTAGTCGTACGGCTCGTCGACGATCTGGCCGTTGATGGTGCGGATGACGCACACCTTGGCCTTGAGGTCGACGCCTATCGCGCCGCCCGGGATGATCCGGGTGCGGTACTTCTTGCTGCGGCGCAGCGATACGGCGATCGACTGCGGCGTCAGTACGCCGGAGGCGACCTGGGGCAACAGCGGCAGATAGAGCTGGTAGGCGAACGGCGTCACCAGGGTGACGTCGGCCTCGTCGGGGGCGAGTTTGCGTTCCAGGCGGCGTACGCACGCCACTCCGGCGAAACCTGCGCCAACCACCAGGATCCTGGGTCGTGTCACGGTGTTCCATCCCTTCTGCGGCTCCAGGCGGTCCTACTGGACGCGGTTCGTATGCCCCTGGATCACTGGTTCGCACCTCATCGATCCCACCGTGCCTTCAGCCGTTCCGCCAGCCGGGTGCGGCAGGCAGACGAACGCGTCGATGACCACCATGCCCCGCCCGGTGCCCCGGCGCACCGGGCGGGTGTGAATGAGGTGTGTGCGCGAAGCCTTGACCGGGTGATTGGTCTGGTCCTACCGTCCGAGACGTTCGTTCAGGACAGGGATCGAGATTCACATACATGACTACGTGACTATCTCGATCACCCCCCACCCCAGGAGGCAGGATGTACCCACGCCTGCGGACGCTCACCGTGACCACCGCGGTGTGCGCCACGTCGTTACTGGCCGTCCCGCATGCCGTCGCCGAAGTGGAGCCCGGCGGCTGGCAGTCGGTCTCACCCAGCCACACCGTCCAGGAGCGCGGTTGCGGACAGGTCGACGGCCTGACCTTCCGGCTCACCTGCTCGACAGCGAGCGGAGACCAACGGGCTGAACGGCGCTACGCCACCTACACCGGCGGCACCCGGCAGTTCGAGGGCTACTTCCGCATCAACGACCTCAGCGGCACCAGGATCAGCCTCAAACAGACCTTCCACGAGTCGGGTTCGGGCCCGTACTTCATGCTCGCCGTCGAGCGCGGCGGCCGGCTGTACGCGGTGCACGGCGGGACCACGCTCTCCAACGCCGGGACCGTCGGCGCGACCGTCCGCGTCAACACCGTCCACGCGGTCGGCGACGAGCACCGCACCTACATCAACGGCTCGCTGAAGCACAGTTACGACAGCCCCGGCGGAAGCTTCTACGACAAGTTCGGCGCCTACCGCACCAACAGCGGCAACGGAACCGCCACCGTGGAGTGGAGCGGCATCCGGTTCTGGCGCAAGTAGGCGCACGCAGTCGTATGCCCAGGACGTCACGTATCGCGGTGCCGGCAGCGCTGTTCCTGGCGCTGTCGGCCTGCGCGACCCACGCGCCAGAACCCGACCGGCCGCTGAAGGCCGCCCTCACGACGCCCACCGACGCCGTCCTGACCTGGCACGACGACCGGCCCGGCGTCGCCGGCCACGTCCTGGAGTTCGCCACCGAGGAGGACGGCCCGTACACCGTTCTGCAGTACCTGCCCCGGCAGGTGACGACCTACCGGCACCCAGATCTCATACCGCACACGACGTTCCACTACCGGCTGCGGTCCTATAGCGGTCCCACCTCCGCACCGGCCCGCGCCGACCGCACGGACAGCATCCGCTTCACCTGGACCGACGAGTCGGACGACGAGGACGGCTTCCTGCTGGAGATCCGCGGAAAGGGCGCCACCCGATACGAACCGATCGCCGTGCTCGATCCGGACGTCACCTCGACCGAACTGGCCACCCTGCCCGGTGAGAAACGCGCCTCGTACCGGATCCGGGCCTTCGTCCTCGGTGAGCGGTCCAACGTCGTGCGGCTGACGACGGGGGAGTAGGCGGCAGCTCACCGGAACACGTTGTCCGACTCCTCCCAGCCCGCGGTTTCGTCCGGCGCGGTGCGCCGAAAACTGCGGGAACGCGCCTGGTACATGGCGTCGATCTCGAACGCGTAGTGCTCGACGATGGCGTCCCGGCGCAGCTTCATCGACGGTGTCAGCAGCCCGTTGGACAGGGCGAACGGCTCCGGCAGCACCCGGAACACACGGATGGACTCCGAGCGGGACACGGCGCTGTTGGCCGCCGCCACGGCACGCGCGATCTCCTCCCGCAGCGCGTTCTCCTCCCGGGCGTCCCGGCTCGGCGTGTCGCTCGGCAGGGCGAGCGCGCCGCGCCAGTGCGCCAGGAACTCCGGGTCCAGGGTGATCAGGGCGCCGACACAGGGCCGGTTGTCGCCGACGACGACGGCCTGATGGACCAGGGGATGCATCCGCAGCCGCTGCTCCAGCGGCGCGGGCGCCACGCTCTTGCCGCTGCTGGTGATGATGATGTCCTTCTTGCGGCCGGTGATCGTCAGATAGCCCTCGGGGTCGAGCCGTCCGATGTCGCCGGTCGCCAGCCAGCCGCCGCGGAGCGCGGCCCGGGTGGCGGCCTCGTTGTTGACGTAGCCCTGGAAGACGGAGGGGCCGTGCACCAGGATCTCCCCGTCGTCGGCCACCCGGATGTCCGTGCCCGGCAGTGCCTTCCCCACGGTTCCGGACCGCTCCCGGCCCAGCGGCTGCATCGTGATGCCGCCGCAGGTCTCCGTGAGGCCGTAGCCGTCGTGGACGTAGATGCCGATGCCCTCGTAGAAGAGGGACAGTTCGCGGTTGAGCGGTGAGCCGCCCGAGGTCGCGCGGCGTGCCCGGCCGCCCAGCGCCGTTCTGAGCTTGCGGTACACCGTCCGTTCGAACAGCGCGTGTTGCAGCCGCAGATCGAAGGCCGGCCCCGGTCCCTCGCCGAGCCGCTGCCGTTCGCAGGCCGCGGCGAAGTCCCGTGCCGTGTCGGCCGCCTTCTCGAACAGGGCGCCACGGCCCGTCTGCTGGGCCGTCCGCAGGAAGTTCTTGTAGATCTTCTCGAAGACCGACGGAACGGCGTAGAAGTACGTCGGCCGGAACGACTGCAGGGCCGACACGAGTGCCCGCTCGCTGATGTCGGGCTGGTGACCCATCAGGATTCCGCCGCGCAGACACAGGCCCTGGATCATGAGGCCGTAGACGTGCGAGAACGGCAGGAAGGCGAGGACGGACGGCTGCTCTCCCGGCGGTGCCGCCGTGTGGCCCCAGCCCGCGAGCAGCGTGTCGCAGGGGCTCGCCAGCCCGCGGTGGGTCAGCGCGCACCCGAGCGGATGCCCCGACGTGCCGGACGTGTAGGCGACGACCGCCGTGGAGTCCGGCATCACGATGCGGCGCAGTGAGTCGACCGTGGCCAGCGGGATGAACGCGCCCCGTTCCGTCAGCTGGTCCAGCGCCCCCGCGTCCAACTGCCAGACGTGGCGCAGCAGCGGCAGCCCCGTGCACACGGAGCCGACGGTCATGATGGCCTGCTCGTCCTCCACGACCATGGCCACGCAGGCGGAGTCCCGCAGGATCCACTCGATCTGGTCGCGCGACGCCGTCGGATAGATCGGCACGACCTCGGCGCCCACCGCCCACAGGGCGTAGCTGAGCACCGACCACTCGTACCGGGTGCACGCCATGATCGCCACGCGGTTGCCCGGCAGGATTCCGCACGCGACAAGCCCCTTGGCCACGTCGACCACTTCGTCGCGGAGTTCGACGGCGGTCACCTCCTCCCAGACCTCGGAGGTGGGGTGGGAGCGGCGCGCGAGCACCGGGAGGGTGGGCCGGAGGTCGGCTGTCTCGAAGATGCTGTCGGCGAGTCCGCCGGTCATGGGCGTGGTGGTCGGTGGAGCGAGGGCGAAGTCGCGCATGCGCTGCTCCTGCTGCTGTGTACGGGCTGTGACTTCGCCGACGAGCACGGTTATCGGCG
This sequence comes from Streptomyces sp. NBC_00457, assembly GCF_036014015.1. Lineage (NCBI taxonomy): Bacteria > Bacillati > Actinomycetota > Actinomycetes > Kitasatosporales > Streptomycetaceae > Streptomyces > Streptomyces sp. NBC_00457. The sequence continues at coordinate 10,021,068 of NZ_CP107905.1, forward strand.
GCCTCGAATCTAGCCCAGGTGACAGCCTGTGGTGCCGGGAACGGAGAAGTCGCCTCCGCCCGAGCGTCACACGGTGTACGGCGTCAACCACACCGTGGCCAGCGGCGGCAGCGTGATCCGGAGGTGTCCGTCCTCCGGTGTGATCGGGCCGGGGTTGGTGACGTCGCTGCCGCCGTACTTCGCCGCGTCCGTGTTGAGGCTTTCGTGCCAGGCGGGGACGGTGTCGGGGACGCCGAGGCGGTAGTCGTGGCGGACGACGGGGGAGAAGTTGGAGACGGACAGGAGAGGGGTGCCCTTCGCGTCGTACCTCAGGAAGGCGAAGACGTTGTCCTCCCATGCGTCCCCGATGACCCATTGGAAGCCGGACGGTTCGGTGTCGCGCTGCCACAGGGACGGGGTCGCCCGGTAGATCGTGTTGAGGTCGCGGACCAGGTCGCGCACGCCTCGGTGGTCGGCCTCCGCGCTGTACTCAGGATCCAGCAGCCACCAGTCGGGGCCGTGCGCCTCGGACCATTCGGCGCCCTGGGCGAACTCCTGGCCCATGAAGAGGAGTTGTTTGCCGGGGTGGGCCCACATGAAGCCGAGGTACGCACGGTGGTTGGCGCGCTGCTGCCACCAGTCGCCGGGCATCTTCGAGACCAGAGCCTGCTTGCCGTGGACGACCTCGTCGTGCGAGATGGGCAGGACGTAGTTCTCGCTGTACGCGTAGACCATCGAGAAGGTCATCTCGTTGTGGTGGTACTTGCGGTGGACCGGCTCGTGCGCGATGTAGCCCAGCGAGTCGTGCATCCAGCCCATGTTCCACTTCAGGCCGAAGCCCAGGCCGCCGCTGTCGGTCGGCCGCGTCACCCCGTCCCACGCCGTCGACTCCTCGGCGATCATCACGACCCCCGGCGCTCGCCGGTACACGGTCGCGTTCATCTCCCGCAGAAACGCCACCGCGTCCAGATCCTCCCGCCCTCCGTACACATTGGGCGTCCACTGACCGGAGTCACGCGAGTAGTCGAGGTAGAGCATGGAGGCGACGGCGTCCACCCGCAGCCCATCGATGTGGAACTCCTCGCACCAGTACACGGCGTTGGCGACAAGGAAGTTGCGCACCTCGGTGCGCCCGAAGTCGAACTCGTACGTCCCCCAGTCCGGATGCTCGGCCCGCCGGTCGTCTCCCGGCTCGTACAGCGCGTCCCCGTCGAAGCGGGCCAACGCCCAGTCGTCCTTGGGGAAATGTGCGGGCACCCAGTCCATGATCACGCCGATGCCGGCCCGGTGCAGGGCGTCCACCAGGTACTTGAAGTCGTCGGGGGAGCCGAGGCGGGAGGTGGGGGCGTAGTACGACGTGACCTGGTAGCCCCAGGAGCCGCCGAAGGGGTGTTCCATGACCGGCATCAGCTCGACATGGGTGAAGCCGAGGTCCTTGACGTAGTCCGGTAGCTCCTCGGCCAGTTGACGGTACGTCAGCCCGGGCCGCCAGGACGGCAGGTGCACCTCGTACACGGAGAACGGCGCCACATGCACGGGCACGTCCCCGCGCCGCGCCAGCCACTTGGAGTCGCCCCACTCGTAGTCGGACGCCGTCACCACTGAGGCCGTGTTCGGCGGGACCTCCGCACGGCGGGCCATCGGGTCGGCCTTGAGGAAGCGGCCACCGTACCGGGAGGTGATCTCAAACTTGTAGCGGGTGCCCTCGCCGATGCCGGGCAGGAACAGCTCCCAGACGCCGGACGAACCGAGGGACCGCATGGGGAACGCCGTCCCGTCCCAGCAGGTGAACTCCCCGGCGACGCGCACACCTTGAGCGTTCGGAGCCCAGACCGTGAAGCGGGTGCCGGTGACGCCCTGGTGGGTCATCGGCTCGGCGCCCAGCGCCCGCCACAGCTGCTCGTGCCGGCCCTCGCGGATCAGATGCAGGTCGAGATCGCCGAGGGCGGGCAGGAAGCGGTACGGGTCGTGGACTTCGTACTCATCGTCCTCATAGGCGACCACCAGCGTGTACGACGGAATCGCGTCCAGCGGCAGTACGGCGGAGAAGAGGCCGTCCCCGTCCGAGGCCAGGCCGGTGCGCCGGCCGTCGATCACAACGCTCACCGCGCGGGCGAACGGACGCAGCGCCCGGAAGGCCACCCCGCCCGGCACCGGATGGGCGCCGAGCAGGGCGTGCGGGTCGTGATGGGCGCCGGCCAGGAGGCGCTCACGGTCGGCGGGGTCCAGGGGCGCGGCCGTGGGCGGCAGCGGGCCGGACGGCTCGGGGAGGGAGGTGTCACGCAGGGCCACGGCTTCAGCTTCCTCTCACGGCGAGACGCTCGATCGCCGCCATCGGCACGGAGAGCCAGTCCGGACGGTTTCTGGCTTCGTACAGCACTTCGTACACGGCGCGGTCGGTCTCGTAGGCGCGCAGCAGCCCGTGCTTCTTGCGCGGGTCCCAGCCCGCACGGGCGGCATAGCCCGCGCAGTAGGCCTCCCGGCAGCGGCGCGCCCACTCGGGACGCCACGGCCGGCGCTGCCGGGCCGCGTAGTCGAAGGAGCGCAGCATGCCCGCGATGTCCCGCACCGGCGACTGGGCGCTGCACCGCTCGGCGAGCGGCCGGGACGGCTCGCCCTCGAAGTCGATGACGAACCACTCGCGCCCGGCGCGCAGCACCTGCCCGAGATGCAGATCGCCGTGGATCCGCTGGGCGGGCGGCCCGGTGTCGCAGGTCGTGAGCGCGGAGAACGCGGTCCGCAGACCGGGGACGAACGGCCGCAGCGCCGGTACGCAGTGCGCGGCGGCGTCCAGCCGCGAGATCATCGCAGCCGCCGTGCGGCCGTGCTCCTCGTGCGCGCCCGCCGGGAAGGCCGACGCCAGCGACAGGTGCACCTCGGCCATCGCCTGCCCCAACTGGTGTGCCTGTGCGGTGAAGTCGGCACCGGACGACAACGCGTGCAGCGCCAGGGTCCAGCCGTCGGACGCGTCCCGCAGATACGGCTGCAGCACGCCGAGCGTGGCCTCCTGCGGATGCGTGGTCCGGAACCAGGCCACCGGCGCGGGCACCCGGCGGCAGCCCAGCTCGGCGAGCGCGCCCGGTACCTCCAGGTCGGGGTTGACGCCCGGCTGGATGCGCCGGAAGACCTTCAGGATGTACATGTCGCCGTACACCAGCGAGGAGTTGGACTGTTCGGCGTCCAGCAGCCGGGGCGGCAGTCCGGCGGGGATCTCCACGGCCGGGTCGGCCTCGAAGCGCAGGGGGCCCACCGTGCCGGGATGCCGCAGCCGTTCCAGGAGCAGCTGCGCCGAGCGCGGGTCGTGCAGCGCGTCGTACACCGTCAGGCCGGCCAGCGGCCCGTCCTCCGCCCGCCCGATCAGGGCCCGGCCGAGACGCGGCGACAGATGCCTGCGCACACCGAGGAGCAACTGGTAGCAGTCACCGGCCGGCGCGGCACCGGTGCCGCCGGGGGCGGGCACGGCCGGGGGGCCGGCGTGCACCAGCAGGTGCAGACAGCCCGGATACAGCTCCGTCATGGACAGCAGCGCGAGGTCGGTGACGGGCCGGTCCTTGCCCGCGAACCACCGCTGCCGCGGCAGCCAATCGCGCAGCAGCCCGGCGAGCGAGGCCATGGGCCCGGCGACAGCCGTACGACTGGGGTGCAGCGATGCGGTCTTCGGCATGGTGACGCGTCCTTTCCTCGGCGCCCACTCAGTGGCGTCGGCCGATGCGGGATGCGACTCGGACGAGCCGGAACCAGTAGAAGCCGTGGCCCCCCAGGGTCAGCAGGTACGGAAGTTCACCGATGGCGGGGAAGCGGACCCCGCCGAACAGCTCAACGGGATGCCGGCCGCTGAACTCGCGCAGGTCCAGCTCGGTGGGCTGCGCGAAGCGCGCGAAGTTGCTCACGCAGAGCACCAGGTCGTCCTCGTACTCGCGCAGGAAGGCGATCACCGCCGGGTTGGAGGACTGCAGTTCGGTGTACGAGCCAAGCCCGAAGGCCGGGTTCTGCTTGCGGATCTCGATCATGCGGCGGGTCCAGTGCAGCAGTGACGAGGGCGAGGACATGGACGCCTCGACGTTGGTGACCTGGTGGCCGTAGACCGGATCCATGATCGTCGGCAGGAAGAGCCGGCCCGGGTCACAGGTGGAGAAGCCCGCGTTGCGGTCCGGGGTCCACTGCATGGGCGTGCGGACGGCGTCGCGGTCGCCGAGCCAGATGTTGTCGCCCATGCCGATCTCGTCGCCGTAGTAGAGGATCGGCGAGCCCGGGAGGGACAGCAGCAGGGCGGTGAACAGTTCGATCGTGTGGCGGTCGTTGTCGAGGAGCGGGGCGAGGCGGCGGCGGATGCCGATGTTGGCGCGCATACGCGGGTCCTTCGCGTATTCGGCCCACATGTAGTCGCGTTCCTCGTCGGTGACCATTTCCAGGGTGAGCTCGTCGTGGTTGCGCAGGAAGATGCCCCACTGGCAGTTGGCGGGAATCGCCGGGGTCTTGGCGAGGATTTCCGAGACCGGGTAGCGGGATTCCCGGCGTACGGCCATGAAGATCCGCGGCATCACCGGGAAATGGAACGCCATATGGCATTCGTCGCCGCCCGACGCGTAGTCGCCGAAGTAGTCGACGACGTCTTCCGGCCACTGGTTCGCCTCCGCCAGCAGCACCGTGTCCGGATACAGCGCGTCGATCTCACGGCGGACGCGTTTCAGGAACTGGTGCGTGGCGGGGAGGTTCTCGCAGTTGGTGCCATCGGCCGCGTACAGATAGGGCACGGCGTCGAGCCGGTAGCCGTCGACGCCCAGGTCCAGCCAGAACCGGAGGGCGGCCAGGATTTCCTCCTGGACGGCCGGGTTCTCGTAGTTCAGATCCGGCTGGTGGGAGAAGAAGCGGTGGAAGAAGTACTGGCCCCGTACCGGGTCGAAGGTCCAGTTGGAGGCCTCGGTATCGACGAAGATGATCCGGGCGTCCTGGAACTGCTTGTCGTCGTCGGCCCACATGTAGTAATCGCCGTACGGGCCGTCGGGATTGGTGCGGGACTCCTGGAACCACGGGTGCTGGTCGCTGGTGTGGTTCATGACGAAGTCGATGATGACGCGCATACCGCGCTGGTGGGCGGCGTCGACGAATTCCACGAAGTCGGCGAGGTCGCCGAATTCCGGCAGGACGGCCGTGTAGTCGGAGACGTCGTAGCCGCCGTCCCTCAGCGGTGACTTGAAGAACGGCGGCAGCCACAGACAGTCCACGCCCAGCCACTGGAGATAGTCCAGCTTGGCGGTGATGCCCTTCAGGTCGCCGACGCCGTCGCCGTTGCTGTCCTGGAAGGAGCGGACGAGGACCTCGTAGAAGACCGCTCGCTTGAACCACTCCGGGTCCCGGTCCTTGGCGGGAGTGTCCTCGAAGGTGTCCGGGACGGGCTGGTTGACGGTCATGACGCTGCCGACCCTCCGTTGGGCGCCCGCTCCACGTGGAGCACATGCGCGGGAGCCCGGCCGGGCTCCAGGCGGACGTAGTTGGTCCCGCCCCACCGGTATGTCTCGCCCGACAACTCGTCGTGCACGGACACCGACTCGTGCCAGTCAAGGCCGAGTCGCCGCATGTCCAACGAGACCGTGGCCTCCTGGGCGTGGTGCGGGTCGAGGTTCGCGACCACGATCACCGTGTCGTCGCCCGTGCGTTTGCTGTACGCGATGAGGGCGTCGTTGTCGGTCTCGTGGAAGGTGAGGTTCCTGAGCCTGCGCAGTGCGGGGTGGCGGCGCCGGATGGTGTTGAGCTGGGTGATCAGTGGGGCGATGGTGGTCCCCGCGTGTTCGGCCGCTTCCCAGTCGCGGGGCTTGAGCTGGTACTTCTCCGAGTCGAGGTACTCCTCGCTGCCCTCGCGCAGCGGAACGTTCTCGCACAGCTCGTAGCCGCTGTACACGCCCCAGGTCGGCGCCAGGGTGGCCGCCAGCACCGCCCGCACCTCGAACGCCGGCCGCCCGCCGCGCTGCAGATACGCATGGAGAATGTCCGGCGTATTGACGAAGAAGTTCGGCCGCATATACGACGCCGCCTCACCCGACAACTCGCTCAGATACTCCGTCAGCTCCTGCTTGCTGTTGCGCCAGGTGAAATACGTGTACGACTGCTGGAACCCGATCTGCGCCAGCGTGTGCATCATCGCCGGACGGGTGAACGCCTCCGCCAGGAAGATCACATCCGGGTCGGTCCGCCCGATGTCCGCCAGCACCCGCTGCCAGAACACCACCGGCTTGGTATGCGGATTGTCCACCCGGAAAATCCGCACCCCGTGCGCCATCCACAACCGCAACACCCGCAGCGTCTCCGCGACCAGCCCGTCCATGTCCGCGTCGAACGCGACCGGATAGATGTCCTGGTACTTCTTCGGCGGATTCTCCGCATACGCGATCGACCCGTCCGGGCGGTGATGGAACCACTGCGGATGCTTGTCCACCCACGGATGATCCGGCGAGCACTGCAACGCGAAGTCCAGCGCCACCTCCATCCCCAGCGCACGCGCCTGGCCCACGAACCAGTCGAAGTCCTCGAAGCCGCCCAGCTGCGGATGGATCGCGTCGTGCCCGCCCTCCGGCGACCCGATCGCCCACGGCACCCCCACATCCTCAGCAGACGGGTTGAGGGTGTTGTTGCGGCCCTTGCGGAACGTGGTCCCGATCGGATGGATCGGCGGCAGATACACCACGTCGAAACCCATCGACGCGATCACCGGCAGCCGCCGCGCGGCCGTCCGGAACGTCCCGTGCGGCTGCTGGGGCGTGCCCTCCGACCGCGGGAAGAACTCGTACCACGACCCGAACAGCGCCCGCTCCCGCTCCACCAGCAACGGCAACGCCTCCAACGCCGTCACCAACTCCCGCAGCGGATACCGCCCCAGCACCGCGTCCAGCTCCGGCCCGAAGGCCGCCGCCAGGCGCACCGCGGACGGCAGCGAGTCGTCGAGCATCGTCTTGGCGGCTGTCAGTACCGTCGCCCGGCCCGCGTCCGCCGGCACGCCCGCTGCCATCCGGCGATACAGTTCGGCGCCCTCCTCCAGGACCAGGCCGGTGTCGATCCCGGCCGGCACCTTGATGCGGGCGGTGTGGCGCCAGGTGGCCACCGGGTCGCTCCAGGCCTCGACGTGATACGTCCAGCGGCCCACCGCGTCCGGTGTGACGTCGGCTCCCCAGCGGTCGGAGCCGGGTGCCAGCTCCCGCATGGGCGTCCAGGGGCCGGGTCGGCCGTCGGGGTCCGTCAGGACGACGTTCGCGGCGACTGCGTCATGGCCCTCGCGGAACACGGTGGCGGTGACCTGGAAGGTTTCCCCCGCGACCGCCTTGGCGGGGTGCCTGCCGCACTCCACGGCCGGACGGACGCCGAGGACGGGAATGCGGCCGATGGCCGGAGTCGGACTCATGGGATGACACCTCCGCCATGCTCGTGGCCGGGCACGCCGCCCGGCCGGTGGTTTCAGAACTGCGCCGGAAGGGGGCTCCGCCTGCCTCCCGGGTCTATCTCCCCGCCGGGGAACGCCTCCGCCGCCACGGCGGACCTCGCCGCCGGGTACCGCTCCGCCTGACCCGTCCGGTCTGTTCCCGCAGATAGGTGACCATGCCGGTGCGCAGATAGCGCTCGGCGGCGTCGGCGGCCTCGCGCGCGCACCGCTTGCCCATCAGGACGCAGAGGGTGTAGCCCGAGTCCTCGAAGGTGGCCCGCACCAAACGGTCGGCGGGAGCCGCGAGCATCGCTCGTTCCCAGGCCCGGTACCGCTGCAGTTGCCGGGCCACCTCGGCTTTGGCGGGGAGCAGCATGGCGCAGATTCACCTCCGGATCGCGGCCGCGACACACGGACGGGGCCTTCACACATGGTGCACGCGCGATGACTCAGCGTCTTGTTGGATCTTCAACGACCTCGGATGTGCCTCACCCGTCTCGGATGTGCGCTCGTGTTGCACGAATGGCGTAGCGCTCCCACTCTTGAGGTGACTCAGAAGCGATCAACGCTCACGCTTCGTATTCGGGGCCCGTTCCGCAGGGACGAGAAGGAGCGCGAGCTTCGCAGGTGAGGAGCCAACGACGATGAAGACCGCAAGTGCCTGCTACTACCACCTCGATGTGGAAGTCAGCCCGGAACGCGTCGGACAGGTCAGGCGCATCCTGGCAGCTCACCTCAGGTTCTGGGACCTCGAAAACCTCGTCGAGCCGGTCTGCGGCGGCGCCGAGATGCTGCTCAAGGCGATCGACGAGCACGCGACGGACAAGAACACGTCGATCGAGATGTGGTGGAACGGCCAGCACCTCATCACCGCCGTGGGGGACAACGATCGCGATCTGCGCCCCGACCAGGATCTGCGCGCCTGCCTGGAACGGCTCGCCGCCACCAGCGACGGCTGGGGCTGCTGCGCCACGGACACCGGCAGCAAGGTCATCTGGTTCTCCCAGCGCGCCCGCGCCGGCGCCCGCGTCCCGCTGGTGCCGACGGCCCCCGCGCCGAGCCTGCGGGAGGTCCTCCAGGTGCCCCGCGAAGTGCCCGCCGCGGCCCTCGCCGGCTCCGTGCGCACGGCGGACGACGTTCTGGAGGACGCCCGGTGACCGCGAAGCGGAAGGCAGGGGTGCCCGCGTGGAGCGGGCACCCCTACCCGTTGGGTGCCGCCTTCGACGGGAAGGGCACCAACTTCGCGCTCTTCAGCGAAGTCGCCGAACGCGTCGAGCTGATCCTGGTCGACGACGACGGCACCCACCGGAAGGTCCCGCTCGCCGAGGTCGACGGCTTCGTCTGGCACGGCTATCTCCCCGGCGTCGGCCCCGGCCAGCGCTACGGCTACCGGGTGCACGGCCCGTGGGCCCCCGCCGCGGGCCACCGGTGCAATCCGAAGAAGCTGCTCCTCGACCCGTACACCAGGGCGGTGGACGGACAGGTCGACAACCACGCCTCCCTCTTCGAGCGGGCGCCGAACGGACCCTCCCCGGCCGACAGCGCCGGACACACCATGCTCGGCGTGGTGACCGACCCGGCCTTCGACTGGGGCGACGACCGCCCGCCCCAGCGGCCGTACGCCGACACCGTGATCTACGAGGCCCATGTCCGGGGCCTCACCCGCACCCACCCCGACGTGCCCCCCGACCTGCGCGGCACCTACGCCGGGCTCGCCCATCCCGCGATAGTCGAGCACCTCACCTCCCTCGGCGTGACCGCCGTGGAGCTGATGCCGGTGCACCAGTTCGTGCAGGACGGCGTGCTCAGCGACCGCGGCCTGTCGAACTACTGGGGCTACAACACCATCGGCTTCTTCGCCCCGCACAACGCCTACGCCGCCCACGGCACCCGCGGCCAGCAGGTCACCGAGTTCAAGGCGATGGTGAAGGCGCTGCACGCGGCCGGGCTCGAAGTGATCCTGGACGTCGTCTACAACCACACAGCCGAGGGCAACGAGAAGGGCCCCACCCTCTCCTTCCGCGGCATCGACAACGCCTCGTACTACCGCCTGGTGGACGGCGACTGGACCCACTACTACGACACCACCGGCACCGGCAACAGCCTGCTGATGCGGCACCCCTACGTGCTGCAGCTGATCATGGACTCGCTGCGGTACTGGGTCACGGAGATGCACGTCGACGGCTTCCGCTTCGACCTCGCGGCCACGCTGGCCCGGCAGTTCCACGAGGTGGACCGGCTGTCGGCGTTCTTCGACCTGATCCAGCAGGACCCGGTGATCAGCCGCGTCAAGCTGATCGCCGAGCCCTGGGACGTGGGGGAGGGCGGCTACCAGGTCGGCAACTTCCCGCCGCTGTGGTCGGAGTGGAACGGCAAGTACCGCGATGCCGTACGGGACTTCTGGCGCGGTGGGGAACACACGCTGGGCGAGTTCGCCTCACGGCTGACCGGCTCGTCCGACCTGTATCAGCACAGCAGGCGCCGGCCGCGCGCCAGCGTCAACTTCGTGACCGCACATGACGGGTTCACGCTGCGCGACCTCGTGTCGTACAACGACAAGCACAACGAGGCCAACGGCGAGGGCAACCGCGACGGCGAGAGCACCAACCGGTCCTGGAACTGCGGTGTCGAGGGCGAGACACGCGCCCCGGCCGTGCGGGAACTGCGCGCCCGCCAGCAGCGGAACTTCCTGGCCACGCTGCTGCTGTCCCAGGGCATCCCGATGCTGTGCCACGGCGACGAACTGGGCCGCACCCAGCGCGGCAACAACAACGCCTACTGCCAGGACAACGAAGTCTCCTGGATCGACTGGCGGTTGACCGAGGAGCAGCGGGACCTGCTGGACTTCACCCGGTACGTCATCGGTCTGCGCGCCGCCCACCCCGTACTGCGCCGCCGCCGGTTCTTCCGCGGCCAGACCGCCACCCACGCCGGCCAGCCGGTGCCCGACCTGGTGTGGCTGCTGCCGGACGCGCAGGCGATGACGGACGCGGACTGGCGGCGCTCCGACGCGCACTGCGTCGGTGTGTTCCTCAACGGAGACGCCATCGCCGAACCCGACCCGTGCGGCCGGCCCGTCGTGGACGACTCGTTCCTGCTGCTGCTCAACAGCTACTGGGAGCCGGTCGACTTCCAGCTCCCGGACGTCACCTACGGCGAGCGCTGGACGACTCTGATCGACACCGCCGACCCGGGCGCCCCCGACGAGTCCGAGCACAAGGCGGGCACCGGCATGACCGTCGAGGCCCGCAGCCTGGTCCTGCTGTCACGACCCTCCCGCTCGGCAGGCTGAGGACCAGGGCCTGTCCGGCGGATCATGCTGGCGTCGCGGGGTCTGGCACGCCCATCTGCGGCGTTGTCGTCGGTTGCCGACTCCCCCACGCTCGAACAACCTCGCGCGGGAGGTGCCCCCATCGCCCCCGCTCACCTGCACTGAGGAGGTGCCGTTTCTTGCAGCCGGCCTGATCCGCCGGACAGGCCCTGGCGCGTCAGCGGGCCCGCTGCGAGGTCACCGTGAACTGGGCGCCGTCGGCGTCGCGCAGCACGGCCTCCTCGGCGTTCTCCGACAGCACGCTGCCGCCGTTCAGCTCCGCGGCCCGGGCGCAGGCCGCGACGTCCGTGACCGCGAAGTGGACCTGCCAGTGCGGCCGGATCGTGGGGTCCGGGGCCGACCCCAGCGCCCCCGACTCGATGCGGGCCACGACATCGCCACCGCTGCGCAGGACGACCTCGCCGCCCTCGTAGTGGACCTCGACGGAGCCTGGCCGGTCGGTGGCCCAGTCGAGGATCTCGCCGTAGAAGATGGCGGAGTCGAAGGCGTCGCGGGTGTGCAGCCGGATGAAGGTCGGCGCCGAGCGGCGCCAGGTCTCCCAGTTGCCCACCAGCTCGCCCTCCCAGATCCCGAAGGTGGCGCCGTCCCGGTCGGCCAGCAGCGCCGCACGCCCCGGCGGGAAGGAGATCGGGCCCACCGCCGCCGTGCCGCCGCGCTCCTGCGCGCGGGCCACGGCCTCGTCCGCGCTGGGCACGGCGAAGTAGGGCGTCCACGCCACGGCCATCTGCCACATCGTGGCGATCCCGGCGATCCCGGCGACCGGTGTGCCGCCTGCCAGAGCGATCCGGAAGCGGTCGCCGAGCTTCGCCGTGCGCCAGCGCCAGCCCAGCACCGCCGCGTAGAACGATTCGGTGGCCTCGAGATCGCGGCTGGTCAGGCTCACCCAGCAGGGTGCGCCGAACACGGAGTGGGTGGAGACGACGTCCGTCGCCCCACGGGAGAGTGTCGTGTCTTTGTTCATCGCAGTCGCGTCCTGGTCTCCTCGACCGGCAGCCCCACCGGTGGTCGTCCCAGTGTCCAACCGGAACCGTTCCGGGCGCCTGCCGAGTACCCAGGCGTAGAGTCGGAAACGGCAGATCGGCGCAACCGACCGGAGGTGCTCATGCCCACCGACGGGGGCTCGGAGCGGATCTTCGAGCTGCAGGAAGAGGTCGATCAACTCAAGGAAGCGGTCGCCTCGCATGCTGTCGTGGACCAGGCGATCGGCATGATCGTCGCGCTCGGCCGGGTGACTCCGGGCGAGGGGTGGAAGATCCTCAAGGACATCTCGCAGCACACGAACATCAAACTGCGCAATGTCGCGGAACTCATTCTGATCTGGGGCCGCAGCGGCGTCATGCCGCTGGAGATCAGGGTGGAACTGGAAGAGGGTCTGGACCGCTACGGCCCCACGGAGATTCCCGGCGCACCGCCGGAGCGGTGAGCCGGGAACGGTGTGCGTCGAGGCCCGCGGCCACGGTCAGCGGGCCTCGACGAGGAGTTCCTCGTGCAGCCGGGCGCAGCAGCCGCTGAGCAGCCGTGAGACATGCATCTGCGAGATCCCGAGCTGCTGGGCGATGCGGCTCTGCGTCATACCGCCGAAGAACCGCAGATAGAGGATGGTCCGCTCACGCTCGGGCAGCGCCCTCAGCACGGGCCCGGCGGCCACCCGGTCGACGACGACGTCGTACGACGGATCCGGCCCACCGAGCCCGTCCGCCAGCGCGTACCCGTCCGTGCCGGGCATCTCCGCGTCCAGCGACAGCGCGGTGAAGCACTCAAGGGCCTCCATGCCGGTCCGTACCTCGTCCTCACTGAGCTGCGCGTACTCGGCGATCTCCGCGACGGTCGGGGCGCGCCCCGGAGTCGTGTGGGCCAGCTCCTTCGCCGCACGGCGGACCCGATTGCGTAGGTCCTGCACGCGGCGCGGCACATGCAGCGTCCACATGTGGTCGCGGAAGTGCCGCTTGATCTCCCCGGTCACGGTCGGCACGGCATACGCCTCGAAGGCCCGGCCACGCGACGGGTCGTAGTGGTCGACGGCCTTGACCAGGCCCAGGGCGGCCACCTGGTAGAGGTCCTCCAGGGACTCGCCGCGCCCCTTGAAGCGGACGGCGATCCGCTCCGCCATGGGCAGCCAGGCCTCGACCAACTCGTCCCTCAGTGCCCTGCGCGCCGGCCCCTCGGGCAGCTGCGACAGCCGTTCGAACGCGGCCGCTGTGTCGGGGGCGTCATCATGCGGATGCTGCGTCGTTCCGCCGGCGCTACGCATCGTGCGCACCTCCCTTGGCAGGTGTGCTGGATGGACAGTCACCACGGGAGGCGCGGGCTCGGACCGGAACGAAAGGCACCGGGGACCCATCCCGGCCTCCACGGACGTGCCTCCGGTCCGAAGCACTGAAAGGTGGATTCCCCCACTTGGGGGAATCCAAACAATTCGGTCCATATCGACTCTTGACCTGTCCTTGAGGCAAGGGAGAAGCAATTACCTCTGCTACAGAGCTAATCTCGACCGCATGGACGACGAGACCTTCCCGGAAGAGCTGGCCGACGCGCTCGTCGGGGTGCAGCGGCTGATCCGGCGCCGGCTGCGCCGTGAGATGGCCGCACCGCAGCTGCGCGGAGCCGAAGTGGAACTCCTGCGCCTGGTCGTGACCCGCCCCGGCATCGGCATCTCGGACGCGGCCAAAGACCTGTATCTGGCGAGCAACTCGGTGTCGACGCTGGTCAACCGGCTGGCGACGGAGGGCTATCTGATCCGCGAGACGGACCCGGCCGACCGCCGGGCCGCGCGCCTGGTGCCCACCCCCGCGGCGCGGACCCGGCTGCGCGCATGGCGCACCCGTCGCGCGGACCTCGTACGACAGCAGGTGGCCCGGCTCGACGAGGCGGACCGCGCGGCGCTCCGGGCGGCGATCCCGGCCCTGCGCACCCTCGCCGTCCAGCTGCACGAGGAGGCCGAGGAGTCATGACCCCGGACGCATCGGCCGAACCGCAAGCCGCCGTCTCCTGCACCGGGCTCGCCTACACCTTCGGCGACACGAACGCCGTGGACGGACTCGACCTGGCCGTCCTGGAGGGCGAATGCTTCGGGCTGCTCGGCCCCAACGGCGCCGGGAAGACCACGGCGATCCGCTGCATGACCACCCTCCTGCCGGTCCCCGCCGGCATGGTCCGCGTCTTCGGGCACGACGCCGCGAAGGACCGTATGGCCGTACGACGGCTGCTGGGCTACGTCCCGCAGCAGCTGTCCGCCGACGCCGGACTCACCGGCCGGGAGAACGTCGCCCTGTTCGCCCGCGTCTTCGACGTGGCGCGCCGCGAACGCGCCGAGCGGGTCCGGCAGGCCCTGGCCGCGGTCGGCCTCACCGACGCCGCCGACCGGCTGGCCGGGACGTACTCCGGCGGCATGGTCAGGCGACTCGAACTCGCGCAGGCCCTGGTCAGCGCGCCCCGGCTGCTGATCCTCGACGAGCCGACCATCGGCCTCGACCCCATCGCGCGGACTGACGTGTGGGACCACATCAACGCCGTCCGCGCGGCCACCGGCATGACGGTGCTCGTGACCACCCACTACATGGACGAGGCCGACCAGTACTGCGACCGGGTCGGCCTGATGCACCACGGCCGCATCCGCGCCCTCGGCACCCCGGCGGAACTGCGCCAGGGGCTCGCCGCCCGCCGCGGCACGGACACGCTGCCCACCCTGGAGGACGTCTTCCGGGACATCGCCGGCAGCGGCCTCGACGACCAGTCAGGAGGATTCCGCGATGTCCGAAGCACCCGCCGCACCGCACGCAGGGTCGGCTGACCCCGCGTTCGGGCTGCTGCTGAAGACCCCGGAGCCCCGCGCGGGCTGGCGCCTGCTGCCCGCCCGGGTCGTGGCGATGTGCGCCGTCGAACTGCAGAAGCTGCGCCACGACCGCACCGAGCTCTACACCCGCGCGGTCCAACCCACCCTGTGGCTGCTGATCTTCGGCCAGACCTTCACCAGGCTCAAGGCGATCCCCACCGAGGGCATCCCCTACATCGACTACCTGGCGCCCGGCATCATCGCCCAGTCCGCGATGTTCATCGCCATCTTCTACGGCATCCAGATCATCTGGGAACGCGACGCCGGGGTCCTCAACAAGCTCCTGGTCACCCCGACCCCGCGGGCCGCGCTGATCACCGGGAAGGCGTTCGCGGCCGGAGTGAAGTCGCTGATCCAGGCCGTCGTCGTGATCGCCATCGCCGCCGTGCTCGGCGTGGCCCTGACCTGGAACCCGCTGCGGCTGCTCGGCGTCGCGGCGGTCGTCGTCCTCGGATCGGCCTTCTTCTCCTGCCTGTCGATGACCATCGCGGGGATCGTGCTGAGCCGCGACCGGCTGATGGGAATCGGGCAGGCGATCACGATGCCGCTGTTCTTCGGCTCCAACGCCCTGTACCCCCTGTCCGTCATGCCGGGCTGGCTCCAGGCGGTCAGCAAGGTCAACCCGCTGAGCTATCAGGTCGACGCCCTGCGCGGCCTCCTCCTCGACACCGACGCACACCTGGCGACCGACTTCGCGGTGCTCGTCGTGGCCGCCGCACTCGGCATCACCGCGGCCTCCGCACTCCTCGGCCGGCTCGCCCGCTGATCTAGCCCGCGGACGTGATGTGCGGCACGCCCGAGAGGGCGGCCGCACGCTCCGGAAGCGGATTCTTCCTGCGCAGCGCTTGATCAGTGATCTAGGGGGCGAAATCGCTGGCCACAGCCCATTCCGCTCATTTGACAGTGCGCTGAGCGCACAGATAGGAAGCAGCTCTCTGAGGTCGAAGAGGTGCACCGTGTACGAGCCGAACGTGGTCGGGGACTGGCAGGAGTACGAGGAGCAGGCCGGTCTGCGTGTCCGCGTCCACCAGCTCCGGGCGGCCGAGCCGCCGCGCGGACGTGATGACGCCGCCGAAGGGCTGACGTACTTCACCGTCCGGGTGACCGTCGAGAACCGCGGCGAGCGGCACTTCGGGATCCACCTGGAAGACGGGCAGATCGACGTGCGGGTCGGCCCCGACGGCGAGAGCGCGTTCATCGACTGGCGCAACTCGCAGTTCATCGAGGGCTTCGACGTCTACCCGCTGCGCCGCGCCACCGCCGTGCTGTTCGCGGCGGGCCCCGAAGCCGCCCTGAGCCAGGTCGACGTCCAGGTCCAGCTGCGGGTCGACGAGGAGTGGACCGACCGCAGGCTGTGGGCGGGCGGCGTCGGCCTCGACGAGGGACAGGCCGGTGCGCACACGGCGTCCGGGCGGGAGAGCCTGGCGCACCAGGTCAGCAACTTCCTGCGGGAGCAGGCGGAAGAGGGAACCGCCTGAGCGTCAGTGCGGGATGCCGTCGATGATCTCGCGGGCACCCTGACGCAGCAGGGCCACCGCGACCGACGTGCCGAGGGTGGCGGGGTCGAGCCGCCCGGCCCATTCGTGGGCGTTGAGGCGGGTCTTGCCGTCGGGCGTGAACACACAGGCCCGCAGGGACAGTTCGCCACTCCGGTCGACCTGGGCATATCCGGCGATCGGGCTGTTGCAGTGCCCTTGCAGCACGTGCAGGAACATCCGCTCCGCGGTGGCCTCCCGATGCGTGTCCGGATGACCGAGGGCGCTGACCGCGTCGATGACCTCCGTGTCGCCCTCCCGGCACTGCAGGGCGAGAACGCCCGCGCCGATCGGCGGCATCATGACCTCGGGGGAGAGCACCTCGCTGATCACGTCGGGGCGGTCGATGCGTTCCAGCCCGGCGACCGCGAGCAGCAGGGCGTCCGCGTCACCGGCCGCCAGTTTCGCCAGCCGCCGGTTGGCGTTGCCGCGGAACGGCACGCACTGCAGGTGCGGGTGGGTGGCGGCCAGTTGGGCGACCCGGCGCACCGAGGAGGTGCCGATCCGGGTGCCGGCGGGCAGCTCGTCCAGGGTGAGGCCGCCGGGATGGACGAGGGCGTCACGGATGTCGTCCCGCTTCAGGAACGCCGCGAACACCGTGCCGGCCGGGAGGGGGCGGTCGGCGGGCACGTCCTTGACGCAGTGCACGGCGAGATCGGCCTCGCCGGCCAGCAGCGCGGCGTCGACCTCCTTGGTGAACGCCCCCTTGCCCTCGACCTGCGACAGATCGCCGAGCCACTTGTCGCCGGTCGTCTTCACCGGCACGACCTCGGTGCGCACCCCGGGATGGAGGGCGGTCAACTCGGCGCGGACACGCTCCACTTGGGCGAGCGCCATCGGCGAGTCCCGGGAGACGATACGAATCAGATCGGGCACGGGCATGCGGACACGATAGACCCTCCGCGTGATCCGCCGGTCGCGATCGGCTCGACCTCCGTCAGTCGGCGACCCGGAGGGTGTACCGGAGTTTCTCCTTCGCCCGGGCGCCCAACCGGTCGTAGAAGCGGACCGCACCTTCGTTCCACGCGGGCGTCTGCCACTGGACCTCGGTGATGCCCAGCTGCCGGGCCTCGTCGACCACCGCGTCCATCAGCAGGGGACCGAGGCCGAGGCCGCGATGGCCCGGGGCGAGGAAGAGGCAGTCCATGTGGAGGTACTCGCTCCCCTCCCAGGTGGAGATCTCGGGCGCACAGGTGGCGTAGCCGACCAGTTCGCCGCCGGGCAGTTCGGCCACCAGGCAGCGCAGGCGCGGTGCCGGGGTGCCGAAGAGGAGCCCCGCGAGGCGTGCGGCGAGGTCGGGGGCGGGTGGCGTGGCGCGTTCGTAGGCCGCGTGCTGGGCGGCGAGTTCGGCCACGCGCGGCAGATCGGCAGGCTCGGCGGGTCGGACGCGCGCAGTCACCGCAGGTCGCCCTGGACGGTGTCCGCGCTCCAGGCGGTGAGACGGTCCGCGACCGTCCCCGTGCCGTCGAGGACGCGCCGCGCGTAGACGTCCCGTTCGTACGACAGCACGGCCGCCTCCCAGACGCACGGGGTCAGTCCGGCCCGCCCCGGCCGCAGCGACTCGGGCTGCCCCACCGGTCCTGCGAACACGGCGAGATCGGACATGCATCCCTCGATCCATGTGTGGACCAGCACGTAGTCCCCGTCGCCGCCCGCGTGCACGATCAGCACGGCGAGTCCCAGCGATCCCCGCAACCGGCCCAGCGCCAGGTGGCCTTCGGCGATCCGCAGCGCGGTTCCGGCGTCCCGCTCGGTCACCGTGCGGCCGGGCGCCTCGATGGCGTACGACTTCACCAGGTGGCCGGCGATCTCTCGCGTGCCCAACGGCCGGGTGGCGCGCCCGTGACGGCCCTCGGACAGACCGAGAAGCGACTTGGTGTCGATCGCCGAGGGGAGCCTTTCGTGAAGATCCATGCGTCCATCATTGGGTGCGGCGGCTTGATCGTCCACTGTCATGAGGGCAGCTCGCCGGGCTCGAGCGCGAACTCGACCGTGTGATGCCCCGTCCCGTCCGCTGCCACCACGGGTTGGCCGCCGCGTCCGTCGACCGTGCAGGACCGCACCCGGCTGCCGGACCCGGTGAGGGCGATGTCGAGCGTCATGCCCCGGTAGCGCAGCCCGCGCAGGCTCACCGGACCCCACCCCTCGGGCAGACAGGGGCGCAGCCGAAGCGCGTTCTCGGTGAACGTCAGCCCGAACAGGCCCTCGTGCAGCAGCCGCAGATACGCCGTCGCCGACCAGGTCTGATCGGGCTGCGACACGAAGTGCTCGGCGCGTCCGCTCCCGCCGGCTTGCCAGCCGCCGTCGACGGCACCGCTCACGGAGTCGTACAACTCGTAGAAACCGGAGCCGGAGAAGAGGCCGGCGAGCTGATCCACCGCGCGTCCGAACAGATCGGCGCGGCCCGCGCCGGCGGCGGCCTGTCCGTACAGGCCGTGCACCATCGGCCAGACCATGACGTTGTGCCGCCCGGGCCTGGTGCCGTCGAAACGGGGGAAGTGCGGCCAGACGTTGACGATGCCGTGCGGCTGCCAGTGGGTGGTGTCCAGGACCTGACGGGCCTGGTCGCGGTCCGCGACCCCGAGCTCAAGGGCCAGCGCGAGCCCGGCGCCCTCCTGCGACGTGTCCGTCCGCCCGTCGCCATGGAGGAGGTAGGCGTACGTCCCGGCCTCGGGCCGCCACAGATGCCGGTCGACGGCCCGGCGCAGCTGTGCGGCGTCCGCACGCGAGGACGCCGCCCGATCCGGTTTTCCGAGTACGTCCGCCATGGCGGCCAGGGCCGACTGGGCGCCGTAGTAGAGGCAGTTGGTCGACAGGCACATCAGCCGGTCGGTGCCCGGATGGTCGAGGACGAACGAGGAGCGGACGCGGTCCGAGGCGGGCGGGTCCGGGTAACCGGAGATTCCGTCGTTCATGAAGCCGGGTCCGCGGAACAGGCCGTGGGAGGCGTCGAAGTCACGAATCCGGCGCGCGGCGAGGGTGTTGACGGATGTCTCGTACGCCTTGGCGAGGAAGGCCCGGTCGCCGGTGACGAGGTAGTGGTGCCAGGCGGCCGGGACCCACACGATCTGGTCCCACCACTGGTTGTCCTGCTGGACGATCAGCCCGCCCGGGCCGCGCTCGACGACCGACCACAGTGTGTTGCGGCCGACGTCCGGCGCCAGCAGGCTCACCGCGTGCCACGCGTTGACGGCCGCGTCCCGGGTCCACCGCTGCGGTGCGGGATAGCCGCCACCGGCCCGTACGACGGTGCCGGGCGGGTAGCTGAGCAGTCCGGCCCTGTCGTACACCGACGGGTCGGCGGGGACGGTGTGCGCGCCGGCGAGGTCCTTCAGCGCCTGTGCGTACAGGGCGCCGAGCCGCCGCTGGGTGGCCGGGTCTTCGAAGGCGAGGGAGGGCATGGTGTATCCGTTCCCCACGGCCGCGGCCCGCGCACGCACGGGGACGGCGCCGGAACCGGCCGTTCCCAGCGCGGCCAGGAATCGCCGCCGTGAGATCCGCTGCTGCTCGTCGACCGCCATGTGCCGTCCTCCCGGACTCCCGGAGCCGGGGTGGCTCCGGGAGCCTGGAGAACGAGCGGGCCGATGAACGGTGCCGGGATCAGGCGTTGGGGTCGAACGAGATTCCGGACGGCTTGGCCGAGGCCAGGTGGGAGTTGAAGCTGCCGTCCTTCAGGCCGAAGTTGGCGCTGCCCCAGTTGGCCGCGACGAGCTTGTCGCGGACGCCCGAGGGGTAGCCGTTCCAGCCGACCAGCGGCGGGTACTGCCAGGTGCCCTCGTGGTTCTCCGGCGGCTCGTCGTTCGAGTTCGCCAGGCGGAAGCAGTGCGTGCTGATGCCGTCCTTGTGGTAGACGATCTTCGCGTGCGTGCCGTCGAAGCGCACCGATGAGGCGGCGCTGACGGTGAACGAGCCGTGGTTCGAGGTCGACACGTACTGCACCGCGTTGTTCTGCACCCACACCACGACGTGCTCCCAGTCGTGCCGGTGCCCGCCGATGCTGCTGCCCGCGACGGCCTGGTCCTTCTCGAAGTACAGGCCGTACATGTAGGCGCACCAGCCGTTGTTGCACTTGTAGCGCGAGTACCCGTTGGTGTTGTTCAGGTCCGAGGCGTCCCGGCAGCTGCCGTTCAGGGCACCGGTCGGGTTCAGCCCGCCGTTGAGGGTGCCGTCCGGGCCGATGGCCGGAGTGGAGTAGCAGCCGTCCGTGTCGTAGTCGAACGCGGGCTGATACGTCTGCTCGGCCGACTCCGCGTTGGCGGGCAGCGATGTGGGGGGAGCCGCGAAAGCGGTGGTGGGGATGGCGACGACGAGAGCGACGGCACCGCCCAGGCCGGTGAGCCATCTCCGGCGGTGTATGGCGGACTTCTTCGACGACACTGCGTCCTCCTCTTGGTTCGGGCGCAGCCCAACGGCTGTGGGGGAATGGGGAGTTCAGCATCCCGGACTCCTCCCTTCCGGCCAAGAGGTCACAGGCGTCCCAGTGGTGAAGCGCAGCCCAATAGACGGGAAGAGGTGACGCCGTGTCACACAGGATCGTCCGGTAGGTCCGCCGCCGACTCCTCCGGTGTGAGATCCGGCCTGAGCCGGAGCCAGGACGGCTGGCGCAGCAGCCCCGCCCTGGTGCGGGTGCTGTAGCGGACCTCGCCGACCAGCCGGGGCCGGACCCAGCGGGCGCCGGCCACCTGCGGAACCGGGTCGAAGGGGCAGACGTCCGATGCGGCGGCCCGCAGCAGCCCGGCGAGCTCCTCCCGCTCGGGCTCGCTCCAGCCCGTGCCCACATTGCCGACGTAACGCAGCCGGCCCGCGGCCCGCTGGCCGACCAGGACGGCGCCGGGCAGGCCCGGGGCCAGGAGCCGGCCCTTGCCGGGCACCCAGCCGCCGACGACGACGTCCGCGCTGCGCATGTTCCGGATCTTGATCCAGAACCGGGAGCGCACCCCGGGCTCGTACACCGAGTCGAGCCGCTTGCAGACCAGCCCCTCCAGGCCGTGCTCGCGCGTGGCCCGCAGGGCCCGCTCGCCATGGCCGACCAGCGCGGCGGGCGTCGACCAGAACGGCCCCTCCAATCCCAGCGCCTCCAACTCCCCGCGCCGCCGGGCATAAGAGAGAGGCAGCAAGGAGCGCCCTCCCAGGTGCATCACGTCGAACAGCACGAGATGGACCGGGCTGCGAGCGGCGAGACGGGCCGCTCGGGCGGGCGCGTGGGCCAGGCCCATCCGGGACTGGAGCAGCTGGAAGTCGGCCCGGCCGTTGTCGTCCAGCGCCAGGATCTCCCCGTCCAGCACCGCCGGCGTGACGCCGAGCGCCCCGCCCAGTGGCCGCAGTTCGGGGTAGGCGCCGGTGATCTCCTCCCCGGACCGCGCGCGCAGCACCACGCTGCCGTCCCCGGCGAGATAGACCACCACACGCTGCCCGTCCTGCTTGGTCTCGTAGGCCCAGCGCGCGTCCTGGGCGGCGGGCGGCAGGGTGCCCGGCGTGGCGAGCATGGGCGGGATCAGCGGCAGGGTGGTCACGGCTCAGTTGTCGACGGACCCGCGCGCCGCCACTCGTCCCGCCCGCCGGTTTCCCCTGAACGGCGCTGTCGGCTGGGCGGCGAAGCCGCTGGAGGCGCGGCAGGGGTCAGACGATGCCGCCGTTGGCGCGCAGCACCTGTCCGTTGACCCAGTGACCGGCCGGGCTGACCAGGAAGGACACGACGGAGGCGATGTCCTGGGGGGTGCCCAGGCGCTCCAGTGGGGGCTGCGCGGCGAGACGGGCGATGGTCTCCTCGTCCTTGCCGTCGAGGAACAGGTCGGTGGCGGTGGGGCCGGGGGCGACGGCGTTGACGGTCACGTCACGGCCGCGCAGCTCCCTGGCCAGGATCCGGGTGAGGGTCTCGACCGCGGCCTTGCCGGAGGCGTAGGCGCCGTAGCCGGGGAAGAGCAGTCCGACGACCGAGGTGGAGAAGTTGACGAGGGCGCCGCCCGGACGCAGCCGGCGCGCGGCCTGCTGGTCGACGACGAAGGCGCCGCGGACGTTGGTGCGGTACTGGGCGTCCAGCTCGTCGAGGTCGAGTTCCGCGACGGGGGAGAGGGCCATCCGGCCGGCCGCGTGCACGACCGCGTCGACGCCGCCGTACGTGGCTTCCGCCAGGTCGAACATGGCGGCGACCTCGCCCTCGTCGGCGACGTCCGCGCGGGCGGCCACGGCGGTGCCCCCGGCGGCCTCGATGGTGTGCACGGCCTCCTCGGCCGCGCCCTTGTTGCCCGCGTACCCGACGACGACGGCGAATCCGTCGGCGGCGAGCTGCTGGGCGACCTGCCGCCCGATGCCGCGCGAGGCGCCGGTGACGATCGCGACGCGCTGGTCTGTCTGCTGCGGAGTGGTCATGACGGATTCCTTTCGTAGCACTGCTACGGTGATTACGGATCGACGATAACACAGCCGCGTAGCGCCGGTAACCGGTAACTCGTATCGATGCTACGAATGGCGTACTGTGAACGCATGGATGCGAGGGAAAAGATCCTGGAAGCGGCCGCCGAACTGCTCGCCGCCGCGCCGGTCGCCGATGTCTCGACGCGTGCCGTGTGCGAGGCGGCCGGAGTGGGTGCGCCGATGCTCTACCGGCTCTTCGGCGACAAGGCCGGGCTGCTGTCCGCGGTGGTCGACCGGGGATTCGAGCAGTACCTCGCGTCCAAGCGGGCGGCCCGCCCCAGCGACGATCCGGTCGCCGACCTGCGGAGCGGCTGGGACAACCACATGCGGTTCGCGCTGGACCACCCCAACTACTACCGCCTGATGTACTCACCCGAACTCACCGCACCGCCCGCCGCGGCCAAAGAGGCGCACGACCTGCTGCACGGCATCCTGGAGCGGTGCGCGGCGGCCGGGCGGCTGACCGTTCCGCCCGCCCTCGCGACCCGGGTGATCATGTCGGCGAACGTCGGAGCCGCCCTGTCGATGCTCACCCGGCCCGAGCAGTACCCCGATCCACAGTTCTCGGCCCGGTTGCGCGACGCCGTGATCGACTCGCTGACCCGCCCGGGCGACTCGGCCGTACGCCATGAGGACGCAGCCGTGCCCGTGGCGGCTGCCACCCTCGCAGCCCGCTTGCGGGCCGAACAGCCGGAGGAACTGACCCCGGCGGAGGCGGCGTTGCTTCAGCAGTGGCTGGAGAAACTCTCCGCGAAGTGACGCGTCAGCGGTCCGCGGGCGGCGGCGGTGCGAGCCCCGGCCGGCAGGTCCATCCGCGCCAGTAGGCTTCCGTGTTTGGAACTCGCCGTCGATGCGGCGGACCTGCGGCGGCTCGAGGGACTGGCCGTCGGAGGGCTGAGGGAAGTCCCGGTGAAGTGGTGATCATGGCGGGCAGGGCGATACGTGCGGAACAGGTCAACGCGACCCGCGAGCTGATCCTGACCGCGGCCGAGCGGCTGTTCGCCGAGCGGGGCGTGTACGCGGTGTCCAACCGTCAGGTCAGCGAGGCCGCCGGGCAGGGCAACAATGCCGCTGTCGGCTATCACTTCGGCACCAAGGCCGACCTGATCCGCGCCATCGTCCGCAAGCACGACGGACGCATCCAGGAGATCCGGTCCCGGCTGCTGGCCCAGATCGGCGACTCCACCGACGTACGCGACTGGGTGGACTGCCTGGTGCGCCCCGTACCCGAACATCTCGCGGCCCTGGGCAGCCCCACCTGGTACGCCCGCTTCTGCGCCCAGGTGATGACCGACCCCGCGCTGTACGAGATCATGATCGAGGAGTCTCTCGGCTCACCCACGTTGCGGCAGGTCATCGACGGTCTGCGGCGCTGTCTGCCCGACCTGCCGGCCGACGTGCGTGCCGAACGCGGCGACATGGCACGCCATCTGATCCTGCACGTCTCCGCCGAACGGGAGCGCGCGCTCGCCGAGAACGCCCCCACCCCGAGGGCCAATTGGAACGACGCCGCGACCGGGCTGACGGACGCGGTCGTCGGCATCTGGCTGGCTCCCGTGACACTGAGTCCCTGATCGTCCCGCTGCCCGCCGGTGACGAATACTTGAGTTAGGCAAGCAGAAGGGTAGGGTGCTCGGCATGTCGCCCTTGTCGCCGACGGTCGCCCCGTCACCGGAAACGGTCGAGATCGAGCGGGCCCTCACCCGTGCCGCCTAGCTGAACGCCAGTGCCCGGCGGCACGCCGTGCTGACGGCGCTGGCGGGCGTGCAACTCGACCGGGCGGCGGTGGCACTGCTGCGCGGGCTGGCCGACGCGGAGCCGCTGCGGCTGGGGGAATTGGCCCAGCTGCTCGCCGTGGAGGCATCCCATGTCACCCGGCAGGTGCGGCAGTTGGAGAGATCCGGTCATGTCGAGCGCGTCCCCGACCCGGACGACGGGCGCGCCCTGCGTGTGCGGCTGACGCCCGTCGGTGACGTCGTGGTCGTCAGCGGCACGGGCGGATGGGGACAGCGGTTCGTACGCCGGCTCGGCAGCGGCCGCATCGTGGTCCTCGCCGAGGCCACCCTCGCCTGGAGCCGACGTGGTCTTCGCCTTCGTTGGAGCGCGGAGCGCTGGAAGATTGCGGGACGCCCAGACGTTGTCCGGGCATGAAGATCAGCGAAGCGTCCAAGGTCAGCGGCGTGAGTGCCAGGTCTTTGCGTTACTACGAGGACGAGGGCTTGATCGTTCCTGGGCGATGCGGCAATGGGTACCGGGACTACTGTCGGTCCACCATCGACCGGGTCCGTGTCATCCGCTCACTGCTGGAGTCCGGGCTGCCCGTGCGGTTGATCAAGGAAGTCCTGCCCCACCTCACTGCCCAAGCTGACGCCGACGTTGAGGTGGTGTGCGCGGAATTCCTGCAGGAGGTGCAGAGGTATCGCGATCGGCTCGCCGCACGCATCGTCAGTCTCAGCGATCAGCGGGCGGCTCTCGACGCCTACTTGCGAGAGGCTCGCCGGACCGATCGGTGACCGCGACTTGACCTTGACGTCGGTGTGAGGCTTCTACGGTCCCGTGCATGGAGATCGATGAGCGGCGACACACCGCTGAGCAGACGGTACGGGCACTGGTCCAGAGGTCGCGCCGAGGACCAAGGGACCTGACCCTCACGACAGATCACCGCCTCCCCGCCCCAAGGCCTGGCGAGTATCTGATCCGAGTGGGCGCGGCGGGGGTCAACTTCGCGGACGTGATGCAGGCCCACGGCACCTACGGAGGAGGTCCGCAGGCGCCCTACGTGGCGGGTTTTGAAGCCGCCGGCGAGATTGTGGAGGTCGGCCCGGGAATCGAGAGCCCGCTCCCACTCGGCACCCGTGTCGTCGGCACGGGACCGGGCGCCTTCGCGCAGTACATGACGATGCCGGCCGCGGGGGTTCTTCCCGTCCCTGCAGGCTGGAGCGAAGCCGAAGTCCTGGGCCTGGTGCTGAACTGGGCGACCGCATTGGCGGCGCTGAAGCCGTTGGGCGAGGTCAAGTCAGGTGACGTGGTGCTCGTGCATGCCGCGGCCGGAGGCGTGGGGCAGGCCGCTGTCCGCCTCGCGCGCCACTACGGTGCGCGCGTGATCGCCACGGCGTCACCAGCCAAGCACGACACCGTCCGAGCGCTCGGCGCCGACGAGGTCCTGGACCGCGCACACCCAGGTCTGGCCGAGGCGATCACCCGCCTGACCGGCGGTGTTGACCTGGTCCTTGAATCGGTGGGACGTGCCACGTTCGAGGTCAGCCTGTCGGTCACCAAACCCTTCACCGGCCGCGTCGTCGTGTTCGGCGCCGCCTCCGGAGACGCCAACCTCAGCACGCACGACCTGATCTTCACCCACCAAGTACAAGTGAAAGGCGTGCACATCGGTGCGTTGGCGGCCGCCGCCCCGTCCATCTATCGATCGTTGCTCGTCGAACTCGAGGCGCTCATCGCCCAAGGCGTGTACCCGCCTGGCACCCCCCAGGTTCATCCCCTGGCCGAGGGGCCGACGGTGCTGCGGCAACTCGAAGCGGGCCAGACCCTTGGCAAGCACGCCCTCGATCCCTGGCGCTGAGGAGCGCCAGTGACTCACCGATCCGCCCCGCTCCGTCAGTGGCCCGGCTTAAGGGCGTGCAGCAGCATCGGCAGGGAGCGGTGCAGTTCGCGCTCCCAGTAGGGCCAGTCGTGGGTGCCGGGTCCGTAGAAGTCGGTGGTGAGCCGCACTCCGGCGGCCTTCAGCCGGCCGGCGACAACGTGGTTCATGTCGTTGAGCAGTGCCTCGAGATCGTCATGGGCGCCGGGCGGATCGAACGGGCCGGCGGTGCCGTCGCCGCTCGAGAGGAAAACGGGGATCGAACGCAGCCGGTTCGCGAGGTAGTACGGGTCGTGCGCCTCCCAGATGGCGCGCTGGGCCACGGGATCGCCCCACAGAGCGAGCGGGTCTTCGCCGAACTGCGTCAGCAGGTCCATCAGTCCGGCCGGGAAGTCGCCGTACAGGGGATGCACCACGCCGCTGTAGCTCGCCGCTGCCCGGAACATGCCGGGCTGGCGCGCGGCGTAGAGCAGAGAGCCGAGGCCGCCCATGGACAGCCCGGCGATCACCCGGCGATGGCCGGCACCATAGCCGTGCTCCAGCAACGGGCGCAGCTCGCGCAAGTGGAAGGTCTCCCACGCCGGCGAACCGCCCTTGCCGTGGTTCCACCAGTCGCTGTACCACCCGGCCGGTCCGCCCTCGGGCATGACGACCAGTGTGTTGCGCAGCTGCGGCAGCGACGCGACGTCGGTTTCGCGGGTCCAGCTGTCATACGTGTCGCAGCAGCCGTGGAGCAAGAACAGCACCGGCCACCGCTGGTGCTTCCGCCGCTCGTCCCAGCCGTCCGGGGTCAGCAGACGCACCTTGGCGGTACGCCCCAGAGCGGGCGACGAAACAGTCAGGTCGAGCAGACGGGGCCCGACCTTCTCCTCCGCCACGACCCGGGCGCCGCCCCAGCCCTTGCCACCTCCGCCCTCGCCGCCGACAGCCGCGGTCGCGGTCCCCGGCAGGACGGCCATGACCAAGGTGAGCAGGGCTGTCCAGATCAACAGACGGGTAGGGCGAGGGTGCACGGCGAGCCTCCACTCCCAGCGAACCGATCGGCCACGGATCAGTACCACTGGGGAGCGTACGGACGGCTGGGGCAGGGGTCACTACACCAGGCAGCTGAAGTTCGGCGAAAGGGCCGTGTTTCAGCCGTAGTTGAGGAAGTAGGGCCCAGCTGCGTGCCCGCCGGGTCAGAGGGATGCCAGCCAGGTCGCCGTGTCATGGGGGTGGCCGAAGCGGCGGGTGTCGAGAGGGGCGAAGCGGGGATCGCGGACACGGTGCTCGACTTCGCGGCGGCGGGTCCCGTGTTGGGACCAGGCCCACCAGGCAGGGTGCTCCCGGCTCATCCAGCCCGTCCAGGTTTCCCTGTTGCCGCCGAAGAGGACCTCGCGTCTGAGGCTGCGCCGGAAGGACCGGCGCAGTACGCGGGGCATGATGACGCGTTTGGGATAGTCCAGCCAGATCACGGTGTCGGCCCGGTTCCAGAGCAGGTCACGGACTTCCGGATAGCCGAGTGAGTCGATGATCCGGAGAGGCTCGGCCATCTCGTGGTACGGCAGGCCCAGACGACCGCTTAAGGTCTGAGCGAGCGTCGATTTGCCGGCACCGGTGACGCCAACCGCCAAGATCCGTTCCACGGGTGAGCCCTATCCCGGCGCCCCGAGAGGAATGCTCCTGCGCCGCTGAGTTGGGGCAGGGCGGCGGCAGACAATGCCCGCCGCCAGCCTGTGTTTCCTACGCGATCACCGGGCGACGATCGCCTCGGCGACCTCGGCCTCGGCCTCGTCCACCGCCACGGGGGTGGAGTTCTTCGGGCCGCGCAGGGCGATGTAGACGAACAGCGCGGTCATCACCGCGACGCCTGCCCACATCGCCTGCTGCCAGCCGTCGACGAACGACTGCTGGGCGGCATCGACGATCTGCTGCGCGTCCGAGCCCGCGCTGCCCGAGACCTCGACGGCGTTGGCGACGCCTTCGCGGGCGGTGTCCGCGGTCCCCTGGGGGACGCCGTGCAGTCGGTCGTCCATCGCGCTGCGGTAGCCGGCGGACAGGAGCGCGCCCAGCATGGCGACGCCCAGCGCGGTGCCGAGTTCGCGGGTGATGTCGTTGAGTGCGGAGGCGACGCCCTGCTTCTCACGCGGCAGCGAGCCGGTGATGGCCTCGGTGGAAGGCGTCATGGACAGGCCCATGCCGATGCCCATGGCGAGCATGCCCGGCAGGATGGTCAGGTAGCCGCCGTCCACGGAGACGAACAGCGCCATCAGCACCAGGCCCACGCCGGCCAGCGCGATGCCCACGGCCATGGTCGACCGTGCGCCGATGCGGGCGGCCATCGTGGGGGCCAGGCCGGAGGCCATCATCATCATGACGGCCATCGGCATCATCGCCACCGTCGACAGCAGTCCCGACCAGCCGAGCACCGCCTGGAAGAACGGGAACAGGACCACGGCGATGCCCGCCTGGACACCGAAGACCACCAGCAGCGTGATCGAGCCGCCGGCCAGGCCACGCTCCCGGAACAGGCGTACGTCCAGCAGCGATGCGTTTCGGCGGTGCAGTTCCCAGGCCACGAAGCCGATGCCGGCGATGAGGCCGACGGCGAGGCTGATCGCCGTCGCGGGGGCGGTCCAGCCGCGGTGCGGTCCCTCCTGGAGGACGAAGATGAGGCCGATGACGGCGACGGTGGAGACCAGCGCGCCGACGGTGTCGAAGGAATGGGCCGAGCGCTCACGGGAGTTGGGCACCGACTTCAGTGTCATGCCGAGGGCCACGATGACCAGGGCCACCGGCAGCACGAACAGCCAGCGCCAGTCCGCGACATCGACCAGGAGCGCGGAGAGGAACATGCCCAGGATGCCGCCGCCTCCGGCGACGCCGGTCCACACGCCGATCGCCTTGCCGCGCTGCTCCTCGGGGAAGGTGGAGGTGATCACGGCGAGCGTGATCGGCATGATCATCGCGGCACCGACACCGCCGGCCACCCGGGCCGCGATCATGACCTCGGCGGTCGGGGCCACGCCCGCCAGGATGTTTGCGACACCGAAGATGCCAAGTCCGGCGGTCAGCATGGGCTTTCGGCCCAGGCGATCACCGATCGCGCCGAGCGGCAGCAACAGTGCGGCCAGGGCCAGGGTGTAGATGTTGATGATCCACAGAACCGTGTTCTGTGAGGCCCCGAACTCGACGGCCATGTGGGTCTGGGCCACGTTCAGCCCGGACACCGACGCGATGACGGCCATCAGTGCGATGGAGACGGCGATCAGGATGGTGCGCAGCTGACGCGCGTCCGGTGTGCCGCCCTCGCCGCCGGCTATGGCGGCGGCCCCCTGTGCGGGCTGGTTCGTACTCATGGATTCCTCTGGTTTCCTCTCAAAAGGGCATGGGCGAGTTCGGCGTCGGACTCTGCCCGGACGCCGGAATGCGGAGGGAAGGAACGGCAGTGCGCGCTGCGGATGTCAGGCGGTGGCGGTACCGCTCTGGGCTGAGGCGAGGGCGCTGACCTGGGCAGTCAGGTCGGTCGCGAGTGCCAGCGCACATGTACGCGGAAGTCTGTACGGATATCTCCTCGCGCCCTTTCTGTCGTGCGCGGACCCAGCCCATCCGGGCCGTCTGCCTTTGACGTTAAGCCCGAGTTGCATCCAAGGCATACTCTGTTGCCTATGACGCAAGAAGATGGCGCGCTGGACAGCCTCGTACGCAAACGCATCCGCGCTCTGCGGGTCGCACAGGGTTTGTCCCTGGAGGAACTGGCCACCCGCGCCCACCTCAGCCAGTCCTCGCTGAGCCGCATCGAGAACGGCCGGCGCCGCCTCGCGCTGGACCAGCTCGTCACCCTGGCCCGCGCCCTGGACACCACCCTCGATCAGCTTGTCGAGAACGCCGCCGACGATGTCGTCATCAGCCCCACGATCCACGGTGCCCACGGCCTGATGCGCTGGCCGATCAAGGGCGAGCCCGGCATGAGCGTCATGCGTCAGCGGCTGACCGAGCCGCCGCCGGACAACCCGTCACGCATGCGCGCCCACCCGGGCCGGGAATGGCTTGTCGTGCTGTCCGGCACCGCGATCCTGATGCTGGGCCACCGCCGCTTCCGCATGGAGACCAACCAGGCGGCCGAGTTCCCGACGATGATGCCGCACGCCATCGGCGCCGACGGCGGCCCCTGCGAGATCATGGGCATCTTCGACCGCGACGCCCGCCGCGGACATCGCGACACCGGCGATCAGCCTGACAACACGAACGCGACCGCATCCGGAACCAGATCGACGACCTGACCAGGGCGCACGACCGACTCGATGAGCTGATCGGCCTCGCCACCGCGTCCGCGGTCTCGCCGGCCGTCTGCTCGGCGAGCGTGGATGCCGCCACATGATCGACCGGACCCGCCAGGGTGCCGGCCGCGGCGCAGGCACGGAAGGGAAGCGACCGCTGGAGGCTGCGGTCAGCCGGGTACGTCGATGCGCTGGGTGCCGATCACCGACAGCAGTTGCAGAGCCCCCTCGGCCGGGGAGCCGGGGTCGGCCGTGTAGATCACGACTCGCTGGTCCCGGTCGGTGATGTCCAGGACATCGCAGTTGAGGGTGATGGGACCGATCAGGGGGTGCCGGAAGGTCTTGTGCGGGGCGGGTTCCACCGACATGTCGTAGGCGGCCCACAGCCGGGCGAACTCCGCGCTGCCGGTGAGCAGGTCGTCCACCAGCGTGGCTACTTCGGGGTCGTCGGGGTAGCGGGCGGCGGCGGCCCGCAGATGCCGGGCCGCGGTACGGCCGAAGATCTCCATACCGGACCGGCTGTACCACTGCGGCTGCCCCACGCGCGCATCGAGGAAGGTACGGCGCAGGAAGTTGCGTTCGTGCCGGGGCAGGGCGGAGAAGTCGTCCAGGAGGGCGGCCGCCAGGTCGTTGTGGGCGATCACCTCATAGGTCGCGGACAGGACGAGCGCCGCGGCGTGCGGCAGCCGCCGCAGCAGGTCCAGGATGCTCGGGCGTACCTCGCGGCAGGGGCCTGGCGGCGGGGCGGGCGGGGCGCCGGCGAGGTGGTGCAGGTGGGCGCGCTCACCATCGGACAGGCGCAGGGCACGGGTCAGAGCGGCCAGCACCTCGCGTGAGGGGCGCGGTCCGCGGGCCTGCTCGAGGCGCGTGTAGTACTCGGTGGAGATGAACGCCAGCTGCGCCACCTCCTCGCGTCGCAGCCCCGGCGTACGGCGCCTGGGCCCGGCGGGCAGCCCCACGTCGGCGGGGGTGATCCGCTCGCGCCTGCTGCGCAGGAAGCCGGCCAGCTCTCGTCGATCCATGCCTCCCAGTGTGTACGGGGCCCGCGAAGCCGATCCAGGTACCGCCGGTGCCTGGATCAGGGTGCGCGGCCCGGAACAGGCTCGACGGCATGGACAACACCCAGACCACCGACACCTCCGCCCCTGCCACTCCGGGTCTGCTGACCGGCAAGGTCGCCTTCATCAGCGGAGCCGGCCGCGGCATCGGCGCCGCCGCGGCGCGGCTGTTCGCCCGGGAAGGCGCCCGCGTCCTGCTCACGGCCCGCACCGAGGACCAGCTCAAAGCGGTAGCCGAAGAGATCCGGGCCGCGGGCGGCACCGCTCAGTACGCGGTCTGCGACCTGGCCGACACGACCAGCGTGCGCGCCGCGGTCGACCGCACCGTGGAGGTGTACGGCCGACTCGACGTCGCCTTCAACAACGGGGCGCTCGCCACCCGGCAGCCCGGCCCGCTGGACCAGGTGCCGGAGGCGGACTTCGACCAGCAGTACAGCGTCAACCTCAGGGGCGTCTGGCTGGCCCTGGCCGCTCAGGTCGCCGCCATCCGGACGACCGCGGGCACGGGCGCCATCGTCAACACCTCGTCCGTCGGCGGCTGGAAGGGCAACCCCGTACTGCCCGCGTACAGCGCGATGAAGCGAGGTGTCCACAGCCTCACCGAGTCGGCCGCCGTCGCCTACGGTGCCGAAGGCATCCGCGTCAACGCCGTCGCCCCCGGCACCACGCTGACCGAGATGATGCGCCACTGGGAAGCGGAATCGCCCGGCATCATCGACCAGCTCAACGCGAGCACCCCGCTGCGCCGCGCGGCCCGTCCCGAGGAAGTCGCCGAGGCCGCCGCGTGGCTGCTGAGCGACCGCGCCTCCTACGTCACCGGAGTGGTCCTCGCGGTCGACGGCGGCATGCAGGCATCGTGAGCCCGGCCAGGCGCCGACCTTGGGGCTGGCACAGGCGGTGATGAGGGCGCTCGGGACGCCGGCGAGGAGTCCACGGGGGAAGTCTCGAGCGTGGGCATCGTCAAGGGCTTCGAGGTGACCGAGGTGACCACAGCGAGTACGGCGGGGACCCTATGCGGGGACTTGATGCAGGGCGCCGCCGCGGCGGGCGGTCTTGTGGGTCAGCATCGTCACCGTGCGCCCTCATGCCCGTGAGCTGGTGCAGGCGAGGTGGCTGCTGCGTGTGTCTCTCCTCGTCCTCCGGGAACCCGGCCCGGGAACAGGGATGAAGGAGGAGGAATCGTGCAGCTGTCATTTCTGGCCCCACTGTTCGAGCGCCGTGGCCCATGGGCCACCGTGTACTTCGACCCCGCTCAGAAGGACGAGTCGGGGGCCAAGCGGCGTGAGCTGTCCGTACGGGAAGCCTGCCGGAACCTGGGGGAGGAAGGCGCCGACGCGGCGACCGTGCAAGCGGTGCGCGAGGCCCTGACCAGCATCCGGCCCGCGGACGCCCCGGCCGGCACAGCGATCTTCGCCACCGGAGGAGAGGTGGTGCTCAGCCTCAGTCTCTCCCGGCCGCCGCAGCGGCAGATCGCCCGCTGGACCGCCCTGCCCCGGCTCACACCGCTGCTGGAGCTCTCCGCTCAGGATCCGGTCTGCCTGGTGGCCTACATCGACCGGACCGGCGCCGACTGCGAACTGCGCGGGGCGACTGGCCCGCAGGACGCCGGGCAGGTGGCGGGCCGGCGCTGGCCGGTGCACCGTACGGCCTCGTCGGACTGGTCGGAGCGGCATTTCCAGCTGAAGGTCGAGAACACCTGGGACCACAACGCCCGTGAGATCGCCGAAGCGCTGAGTTCGGCCTACGCGGAGTCCGGCGCCGACCTGGTCGTCCTGGTCGGCGACCCGCGCGAGCGGCCTGCCGTGCGGGACAAGCTGCCCGAGGCCGTCCGGGAGGTCACGGTGGAAACGGAGCATGGTGGCCATGCCGCCGGCTCCTTCTCTCCCGCGCTGGAAGAGGCCATCGAGCAGGCCCGCCGGGACTACACCCGGCGGCGCATCGAGGAGGCGCTCGACCGGTTCCGTGCCGGACGCAGCGGCACCGGCGGTCCGGCGGACGCGGTGGAGGGCGTCCCGGCCCTGGTGGAAGCCGTCAGGGAGCACCGCATCGATACGCTGCTGATTCGTCCCGACGGGTCGGATCTGGCCCGTGAGACATGGGCAGGGAACGATCCCGACCAAGTGGCGGTGCGCCGAACCGATGCGCAGATCCTGGGCGAGGGCGACCCGTTCCCCGTGCGGGCCGACGACGCACTGCTGCGGACAGCGGCGGTCACCGACGCCGACGTGCTGATCGTTCCCCCTTCGGACGGCGAGGGCAGGGGCGACGTCCCTGCGGGTGGCCTCGGCGCCCTGCTGCGGTGGACGTACGCCTCGGCCGGCTGAGCGCCGACCCCGCGGCGCGAACCGGCGACCACCCGCACTCGGCCCGGTTGATCACCATGCCGATGAGCTGGAAAGAACGCCCGCCGCCAGGTTTTCGCCGAAGTGATCGGGAAACCCGGCGCACATGCGCAATCCCCTGTCGAAGATCGAAGTCCTGGAGGACGCCGACCTGCTCGACCGTGTCGCGGCCCCCGTCCGGACGCGCGTCCACGCGCTGCCCCTCGGGCCCCTGCGGGACGCGCTGCGCGGCCGTTGGCAGGGCCACCCCCTGCACCCGGTGCTGGTGCAGACCCCCATCGGCGCCTGGACGTCCGCCGCGCTGCTCGATCTGACCCGCGGCAACGAACGCGCGGCCCGGCTGCTGGTCGCCGTCGGGCTCGCCGGCGCCGCCCCGGCCGCGCTGGCGGGGGCCGTCGACTTCGCGGACCAGCTTCCCGAGCAGGAGCGCGTGGGCGTGGTGCACGCGGCGGCGAACACCGCGGCCGTCGCCCTCTACGCCGGCTCGCTCGTGGCCCGCAGCAGGGGCCGGAGCGGTCGGCTGCTCGGCTTCGCCGGACTCACGGCCGCCACGGTCGGCGGGTATCTCGGCGGCCACCTGGCGTACCGGCAGGCCGCGGGGGTGAACCACAGCCAGGCCGTGCCGCATCTGATCGACGCGGGCTGGCACGCGGTCGGCGACCCGGAGGAGTTCCCGCGCGGCAGTGTCGTCCGGCGGATGGTCGGAGAGGTGCCCGTGCTGCTCGTACGGGACTCCGACAGCCCCGGAGAGATACACGCGCTGGCGGAGCGGTGCGCCCATCTCTCGGGCCCTCTGTCCGAGGGCGAGATCAGCGACGGATGCGTGACCTGTCCCTGGCACGGCAGCACGTTCCGGCTCTCGGACGGCGCCTGCGTGGCCGGCCCGTCCACGGCACCGCAGCCCGCCTTCGACGTACGCCTCAGCGACGGCCTGGTCGAGATCCGGCTACGGGAGGGACACGCGCATTGAACGGGCGGGCGACCGCTTGAACGGGCGGGCGACCTCTTGATCGAGCGGGCGACCGCCCGACGACCGACCAGCCAACCTGCCGACCCAGTCGAAGAGTCGAGGGAGAAAACCGTCATGACCACGCACGAACGCCGTCCCGCCGACGACGCGAAGCAGCGGCAGCGCGAAGCCCACCGCGCCCCCGACCCCGCCGGTGGCCCGCTCACCACGGATCAGGGAGTGGTGGTCGATCACACCGACGACTCTCTCCGGGTGGGTGAACGCGGCCCCACGCTGATGGAGGACTTCCACTTCCGGGAGAAGCTCACCCGCTTCGACCACGAGCGGATCCCGGAGCGCGTGGTGCATGCCCGAGGGGCCGGCGCGTACGGCTACTTCCAGCCATACCAGTCCTGTGCGGAGTTCACCAAGGCCGCCTTCCTCCAGGATCCGTCCGTGCGGACGCCGGTGTTCGTGCGCTTCTCCACCGTGCAGGGCCCGCGCGGCTCGGCGGACACGGTGCGCGACGTCCGCGGCTTCGCGACGAAGTTCTATACGTCGGAGGGCAATTACGACCTAGTCGGCAACAACATGCCGGTCTTCTTCATCCAGGACGGCATCAAGTTTCCCGACTTCGTGCATGCCGTGAAGCCCGAACCGCACAACGAGATCCCCACGGGCGCGTCCGCGCACGACACCCTCTGGGATTTCGTCTCCCTCCAGCCCGAGACCCTGCACATGATGATGTGGCTGATGTCCGACCGCGCCATTCCGCGCAGCTACCGGACGATGCAGGGCTTCGGTGTGCACACCTTCCGGTTCGTCGACGCGGAGGGCAGGGGCACGTTCGTGAAGTTCCACTGGACGCCTGTGCTGGGCGTTCACTCGCTGGTGTGGGACGAAGCGCAGGAGACGCAGGGCCGGGACCCGGACTTCAACCGCCGTGACCTGTGGGACAACATCGCGGCCGGCAACTACCCCGAATACGAACTGGGTGTGCAGCTGGTGCCGGAAGAGGACGAGCACTCCTTCGACTTCGACCTCCTGGACGCCACGAAGATCATCCCGGAGGAGGAGATCCCCGTACGGCCCATCGGGCGCATGATCCTCGACCGCAACCCGGAGAACTTCTTCGCCGAGACCGAACAGGTCGCCTTCCACACGGCCAACGTCGTGCCGGGCATCGACTTCACCAACGACCCGCTGCTCCAGGCCCGCAACTTCTCCTATCTGGACACCCAGCTGATCCGCCTGGGCGGCCCCAACTTCGCCCAGATCCCGGTCAACCGGCCGATCGTGGACGTCCGCACGAACCAGCGGGACGGCTTCCACCAGGGACAGATCCACAGCGGCACCAGTTACAGCCCCAACTCCCTGAGCGGCGGCTGCCCGGTGCTTGCCGGAGCCGCCGACCCGAGCGCGTACAGCCATCTCCAGGAACGGGTGGACGGGAACAAGATCCGCAAGCGCAGCGAGAGCTTCAAGGACCACTACACCCAGGCGGCGCTGTTCTTCCTGAGCATGTCCGACTGGGAGAGGCAGCACGTCATCGACGCCTTCCGTTTCGAACTCGGCAAGGTCGGGTCGACGCAGGTACGGGCGCGGACCGTCGAGCAACTGGGCCATGTGCACCACGGGTTGGCCGCCGCCGTGGCCGAGGGCATCGGTGTCGAGCCGCCCGAGAAGGAGGACACCCCGCAGCCGGAACCCTCCCCGGCGCTGAGCATGACGAGCGACAAACTCCGCGGCGACGGCAGTATCCGTACCCGTCAGGTCGCGGTCCTGGTCGCCGACGGCGTGGACGCGGCCCAGGTCGGCACCGTGCGGGAGGTTCTGGAGGACGGCGGTGCGATCGTCGAGGAACTGGCCTTCCACGACGGCACGGTGCGCGACAGCGACGACGGCCGGCACCAGGTCGACCGGGCGCTGCCCACGGTCGCGTCCGTGCTCTACGACGCGGTCGTCATCCCGGGCGGCGGCGCTCCCGAACTCGCCGGCGACGCCACGGTCCAACGGTTCGTACGGGACGCCTACCGGCACGGCAAGCCGGTCGGTGCCCTTGGCAGCGGCGTCGATCTGGTCGCCCTGCTGGAACCGGACGGCCTGCGCCTGGCCGGAGACGGCGACAGCACCGTGGCCGACCGCGGCGTGGTCACCGAGACGTCGACCGGGCCGGCCAGCGAGGTGTTCCTGTCGCAGCTGACCGCCGCGATCGCCACCCACCGCCACTGGGACCGCCCGCCGGTACGCCGCTGAGCGTCGGCGCCGGTGCCGGTGCTCGCCGGCCCTGCTCGTTCCCGAAAACCGCCGCGATCTCCAACACCACCGGCCGCACGCCGCTGCCCCGAGGAAGGAGTCGAGCGTCATCGTGTGGCACTCACTCACCTGGGAAGCCACATCCGTCTGCCGCTCGGTCCGCCGGTGCGTCACCGCTCGCGGCCCCGAGCGCTACACCACGGTCCAGTCCCTCAAGACGGCGGGAGCCGCGCTACTGGCCTGGGCGCTGGCGGGCTGGTGGTGGGACGCGCCGATGGCCCTCCTGGCGCCATGGACCGCGCTGTTCCTGGTGCAGAGCACCGTCTACCGCTCCCTGCTGTCCGCGCTGCAGCAATTCGTGGTGGTCGTCGCGGGAACGCTTCTCGCCGCCGGCGGCGGCGTGCTCCTCCAGAACACCATGGCCGCGATGGCGGTGGTCCTGCCCCTGACGGTCCTGCTCGGCAACTACACCCGGTTCGGTTCTCAGGGCCTGTACGCACCCACCGCCGCACTGTTCGTCCTCGTGTACGAGTCGTACGCCGGCTTCGACATCCTGCACCGCCTCCTGGAGACCCTCCTCGGAGCGACCATCGGGGTCTGCGTGAACGCCTTGGTGCTGCCGCCGGTCCACACCGACCGAGTCCGCCGCCTGCGCAGCCAACTCCCACGGGACTGCGCCACGTTGCTGCACGAGGTCGCCGACGGCATCGAGGGCGTGTACGACGACGGCCGAGTGCGGGGCTGGTACGACAGGGCCCTGCGACTGACCGACGTGGTCGCGGAGCTGCGGGACGCGCGACGCTGGTCGGACGAGAGCTTCCGCTTCAACCCGGGGCACAAGCTGCGCCGGACCGTTGTCCCACCGCCGTCGGTCGACTGGGACCTCACCTGGGACAGGATCACCGAACACATCCGAGCGGCGATCCGTACGCTGAACGACGCGACCACGCTTCCGGACTGCGTACCGGGCATCCTCTCGCCCCTCTTGCGGTCGGCCGGCGACGTACTCGACCCCGGCAGCGCCGACGACCGCGACCGCGCGCTGAACGAGATGACCGCCGCGCACCGGCGTCTGACCGCCGTACTCGCCGACGGCCGCTACGAGACCACCCCCGCCCTCGGCGCGCTGGCCCTGGACACGCAACGGCTCCTGGACGACCTCACCACGTTCGCCGACGCGCGGGACGTGCCGCAGCTCCGCCACCAGGCGTGAGGGAGTTGGCTCAGGCTCAGCCCACTTTGCGGCCCTGGAGGGGCTCGGTGTCCGCGCCGGCTCCCCGTTGCATCCCGTGCAGGAACTCCTCCAGCACCTCTACGGCCGTACGCTCCGGCTGCCAGTGGAGTTCGGTGTGGGCCCGTGAGCAGTCCATGAGGGGGAGTCGGAGTACGGCGTCGAAGAGGTGGGGCGAGGCGGGCAGCAGGTGCAGGCCCCATGCGGCGGCGATGGCGGAGCGGGCGGCCGGGCGTGGCAGCCGTACCGGACGGGCACCGAGCATCTCGCCCAGCACCTGCGCGTCGACGGGCGGCTCGCCCGCCAGGTTGAACGCGCCGCCCAGGTCGCTGTGCACCGCCAGCCGGTAGGCCTGCGCCGCGTCGTCGGTGTGCAGGGCCTGCACCCGCAGGCCCGGGATGTCGGGGAGGACGGGCAGCAGCTCGGGACGCGCCAGCGGTCCCGGCAGGAAACGGCCGCCGAAGATGCGGCGCTGCTCGCTCGCCGACTCCCGCTTGAAGAGGAAGGCGGGCCGCATCCGTACCACCCGGATGCCCGGGTGCTGCTGCTCGAAGGAGTCCAGAGCCCGCTCCAGGTAGGCCTTCTCACGGCAGTAAGCGGCATCCGGCCACCCATGCGTCGGCCACGACTCGTCCACCGCGCGGTCCTTGGGCCCCGGCGAGTACGCCCCCACGGAAGAGGCATGGATCAGCGCCGGCACCTTCGCCGCGGCCACTGCCTCGAACACCCGGATGCTGCCGAGCACGTTGGTGCGCCAGGTCGCGGCCGGATCGTGCGTGGGTTGAAAGGCCCAGGCCAGATGGACCACGGCGTCGGCACCTTCGAACTCCTTGACCAGGTCGGCGTCCTCGGAGGCCAGGTCCACCGCGGACCACTCGGTCTTGCCGGGCGACCAGTCCGGAATCCGACGGGCGAGGCCCCGCACGGATCCGACCTTCGCATCCTCCACGAGCAGGCGCACCAGGCTGGTGCCCACATTGCCGGTGGCTCCCGTGACGACGACCTTGCCGCCGGATTCGCTCCTCACGACCGGCTCCTTTCGGGGGAAGGGCTGATCCACGCGTCATGAGCGTGCTCCGCCCCGAGTACCCGGTGCCCGGGGATGCACGCGATGGAAAGGCCGCCACACGGTTCAGTCAGCGGGGAGTGTGTTTGCTCGCGTGGCTCTGGGGCACTCGTGCCGTGGCTGAGCGGCCGTGGGAACGAGGCCGCGGACGCGGTGGGACCCGCGCCCGCGGCCTCACCTTTGCCCGGAGCGCCATGGCGCCGTTCAGGTCTGACACCGCGGGCACCAGACCGTACGGCGTCCCGCGCTGCGACTCGAACGCAGGGGATCGCCGCAGCGGGGGCATCTCGGCTCGCTGTCGTCCCGGCGCCCGGTCAGCCAGGAGCGGCGTGGCGGCACCCGCCCGTCGCGCACGGATGTCGTCAGGACACGACCCATCGCCGCGTGGATGCGCCGCAGTGTCTTCTCGTCCAGATTCCGCGCCGGATGTCGCGGGGCGACGCGAGCCCGCCAGAGGATCTCGTCGCACAGGAGGTTTCCGAGACCCGCGATGACGGACTGGTCCATCAGCGCACTCTTGACGGCACCCCGCCGCTCCGACAGCAGTTCCAGAAACTCTTCTCGGCTCACGGCCCGGGCGTCCGGGCCCAGACCGTCGAGAATTCGGTTCACGGCGGCTTCGTCGGCCAACTGCACGCCCTGCAGCTTGCGTTGATCGCGATAGCAGAGGTTCCGGGTACCGTCGAGTGTCAGGACGAGGCGGTCATGCGCCTCGATCGGTTCGTCCTGGTCACAGCACCGCAGTGATCCCGTCATTCCGAAATGAAAGACAAGGGTCGGGTCACCGTCGGTGGGGACAAACAGCCACTTTCCGTGCCGCCACGCCTTCCCGAGACGCTTCCCCGTCACTTCCTTCCGGAGTCGTTTCTCGGTGACACCCCGTAGGACTCCGGCGTCCCGCACCTCGATGTCCGTGACGGACCGGCGACTCCCGCAATCGAGCAGGACCCGGCGGAATCCTTCGACATCCGGGAGTTCGGGCACGACTCTTCTCCGGCTTTCCGTGGCGTACTGACGACGCTACCGCCCGCGATGCATACGCGCCCTCGCACGGGCCGTAGATTAGTTGAGTTACGCAACAAGATGGTAAAGTGGCTCGTATGCCCACACCACAGCTGCCTGATGCCCCCGCGTCCCCGGAAGTGATCGAGATCGAGCGGGCGCTCACCCGCATCACTTACCTGAGCACGCGCGCCCGGCAGCACGACCGGCTGATGGCCCTGGCCGGCGTGCCGCTGGACCGGGCCGCCGTGGCGCTGCTGCGCCAGATCGCCGACTCGGAGCCGCTGCGTCCCGGGGAGCTGGCCACCCGGCTGGGCGTGGAGGCCTCGCACATCACCCGCACCGTGCAGCAACTGCAGAAGGCCGGTTACGTCACCCGCGTCCCGGACCCCGACGACCGCCGCGCTCAGCGCATCCAGCTCACCGACGCCGGGCGCCGGGCCATCGACAAAATCCGCGACGCGGGCGCCCGCGGCATGCAACTCGCCCTCGGCGACTGGCCTCCGGAGGAACTGCGCCAGCTCGCCACCCTCTTCCACCGCATGGTCGACGACTTCCTGTCGTACGCCATCGACGACGAGCCGGAACCCGAGGCAGCGACACCGGCGGGCACCGCCTGAACTACGCCTGGGCGACCGCGCTACGCTCCAGTGATCGCGGGCAGGAATCACAGAGGGGCACACAGTGAGCGGACGTATAGGGGTCGGGGACAAGGTCGAGGACTTCGAGCTGGCGGACGAGACCGGCACTCGCCGTCGCCTGTCCGAACTGCTCACCGAGGGACCCGTGGTGCTGTTCTTCTACCCTGCGGCAATGACGGCCGGCTGCACCGCCGAGGCCTGCCACTTCCGGGACCTGGCCGCCGAGTTCGCCGCTGTCGGCGCCCGCCCGGTCGGGATCAGCGGGGACTCCGTCGAGCGCCAGCAGGAGTTCGCCGAGCGGCACACCCTGGGCATGCCGCTGCTGTCCGACGTCGACGGGACGGTCCGGGAACAGTTCGGTGTGAAGCGCGGCTTCTCCATGGCGCCCACCAAGCGCGTCACCTATGTCATCGCCGAGGACCGCACCGTCCTGGAGGCCGTCCACAGCGAACTGCGCATGAACACCCACGCCGACCGCGCCCTCGCTGCGCTGCGCGACCACCGGAAGTGACCTCGAACCGGCACGGGGGCGCCGGTGCCGGTTGATACGGCCCCACAAGAGGGCCATTCTGGACGATATGGAGCACGCCTCCGCCACGGTGATCATCGATTCCTCGGGTGTCGTCACGGGGTGGAGCGAAGGCGCCCGGAAGCTGACCGGATACGCGGCCGAGGAGGTCGTGGGACGGGCGGCACGCGATCTGCTCGCCGAGGACCCGTCGCCTCAGACCCGGGCCGCGCTGTCCGGCCCCGTCGTCCTGCGGCACCGTGACGGCTCCACCGTGGCGCTCCCCGTGCAGGCGACCGCCGTGCTGGGCCCGGACGGCGCACCCGGCGGACATGTGATCACCGCCCGGCCCGGCGGCCCCGAACCCACCCTCGCGGGACAGGCCTTCCAGCAGGCATCGATGTCCATGTCGGTCTTCGACACCCGGCAGCGCTATCTGCGCCTCAACGACACGGCCTGCCGGATCATGGGCGTGCCGGAGGAGGTGCTCCTGGGCAGGCCCTTCCTGGAGACCGTGGAGGACGCCGAGCACAGCCACGGCTTCCAGAGCAATCTGCGCCGCGTCGCCGAGACGGGCCAACCGGTCCACTACGAGAGCTTCACCAGCGCGCCCGCCCTCAACCGGGAACACGCCTGGAACATCGAGATGTGGCCCGTGCGGGACGACTCCGGTGACGTCACCGGAGTCGCGCTGGCCGCCCTCGACAGCACCGGGCAGTACTGGGCCCGGCAGCGACTGGCCCTGCTCAACGAGGCGGCGGCCGCCATCGGCACCACCCTGGACGTGGTGCGCACCGCGGAAGAGCTCGTGGAACTCCTGGTCCCGCGCTACGCCGACTTCGCCAGCGTCGACCTGCTCGA
Organism: Streptomyces sp. NBC_00457; assembly: GCF_036014015.1. NCBI lineage: Bacteria > Bacillati > Actinomycetota > Actinomycetes > Kitasatosporales > Streptomycetaceae > Streptomyces > Streptomyces sp. NBC_00457. The sequence goes on from NZ_CP107905.1 coordinate 10,063,338, forward strand.
CTGGGTCCTCGGGGCGGACGAGGCCCCGACGGCACTGGACCAGGAGATCGTCCTGCGCCGCGTCGCCCACGGCTCCCGTACCGAAGGCACTCCGGAGGCGGCCGTGCACCTGGGCGACACGGAGATCTACCCCGGATACTCGCCGCCCGCCCGGGCCCTGCGGGAGGGGCGGGCCGTCCTCGGCCAGGCGGGCGAGCCGGACTTCATGCGCTGGGTCGCCGAACGCAACGCGCGGGCCCCGGCGGGCCGCCCACACCGCAAGGGCGTCCACTCGATGCTCGCCGTGCCGCTGCGGGCCCGCGGCACCACGCTCGGCGTCGCGGTGGCCGTCCGTATCGCCAATCCCGACGACTACGACGCGGACGATGCCGCCGTCGCCGAGGAACTCGCCAGCCGGGCCGCCGTCTGCGTCGACAACGCCCGCCGCTTCGCCCGCGAACGCACCACCGCGCTGGCCCTCCAGCACAGCCTGCTCCCACGAGCACTGCCCGGACAGGCGGTGGTCGAGGTGGCCCACCGCTATCTGCCCTCCGGCTCCCTCGCCGGCATCGGCGGCGACTGGTTCGACGTGATCCCGCTGTCCGGCAGCCGGGTCGCCCTGGTCGTCGGCGACGTCGTCGGGCACGGCATCCCGTCGTCGGCGACCATGGGCCGCCTCTGCACGGCCGTCCGCACCCTCGCCGACGTGGACCTGCCGCCGGACGAACTCCTCACCCACCTCGACGACCTGGTCACCCACCTGGCGTCCGACGACCGCGACGAAGAGGCCGCCGAACTCGGCGCCACCTGCCTGTACTCCGTCTACGACCCCGTCACCCGCCACCTCACCATGGCCGCCGCCGGACACCCCCCGCCCGTCGTGGTCCTCCCCGACGGCACCACGCGGCTGGTCGAGATCAACGCCGGGCCCCCGCTCGGCGTCGGCGGGCTGCCCTTCGAGTCGGTGGAGCTGGAACTCCCCGAGGGAGCCGTCCTGGCCCTCTACACCGACGGTCTCATCGAGGACCGGGACCGCGACGTCGACCACGCCACGTCCGAGCTGTGCCGGGCGCTGGCCGCCCGCACCGACACCCTGGACGCCCTGTGCGACACGGTGCTGAAGGCCGTACTGCCGGAAGAGCCCAGCGACGACGTTGCCCTCCTGCTCGCCCGTACCCGGGCGCTGGGCGCGGACCGGGTCGCCACCTGGGACGTGCCCCCGGACCCCGCGCACGTGGCCGTCACCCGGCAGGAGGCCACCGAGCAACTGGCCGCGTGGGGGCTGGACGAGGCCGCCTTCGTCACCGAACTCGTCGTCAGCGAACTCGTCACCAACGCCATCCGCTACGGCGAACCGCCCATCCGGCTACGGCTGATCCGCGACCGCAGCCTCATCTGCGAGGTCTCCGACGGCAGTTCCACCTCACCGCATCTGCGCCGGGCACACGCCTACGACGAGGGCGGGCGCGGCCTCCTCCTGGTCGCTCAGCTCACCCAGCGGTGGGGCAGCCGGCAGACGGTCAACGGCAAGACCATCTGGGCCGAACAGCCCCTGCCACCGGTCTGATCACTCGAACGGGCAGCCCGGATTCGCCGCGTCCTGCGAGAACGGCGCCCCGTGCGGCAGGACGTACAGCACATCGAGGACGACCGCCGTGTCGCCCAGATTGCGGCCGATGTGGACGTTGCCCGCTCCGGCCGGTTCCTGAATGGTGCTGCCCTTCGGATACACGCCGTCGGACGCGCAGGTGGAGTCGTGGTGGCTGAGCGTGCCCTGCTGCACGACGGCGTACAGCGGACCGTCGTGGTAGTGCCAACCGGTCGCCTGCCCGGGCGGGATGGTGATCTCTCGCAGGATGTAGTCGGTGCCGCCGACCGTGGTCCGGGCGATCACCGTTCCGGTGACCCCCGGACCGGGCGGGGTCGCCACAGCGGTGCCACAGATCGCGAAAGTGGCGGCTGCGACCGCCCCGGTTATGGCGGTACGGAGGAACATGCGCATGGGAACGGCCTCCCGGCGTGAGCGGACGATCGACGACGTGCCGCTGTGAACATAGAGGCGCGGAAGGCCAGTTGGGGGCAGAATCCGGTGACGGGCACTCAGAACTCCTCGTGCACCTCGGGGTCCCCGCCCAGACGCCGGTGCGCGCGGTCGGCGAGCGCCTCCAGCTGCGCGGCATCGAGTTCGAAGCCGAAGACGTCGAGGTTCTCCCGCTGCCGCCCGGGGCTGGCCGACTTCGGGATGGGCAGCGCGCCCAGCTGTGTGTGCCAGCGCAGCACGACCTGGCCCGGCGTCACCCCGTGCGCCTCGGCGAGGCCGATGACGGCGGGATCGTCCAGCAGGTCGGAGCCACGGCCCAGCGGGCTCCAGCTCTCGGTGACGATGCCCTTGCCGGCGTGGAAGGCCCGCAGGTCCTCCTGCGGGAACAGCGGGTGCAGCTCGATCTGGTTCACGGCCGGCAGGACCCCGGTCTCCTTCTCCAGCCGTTCGATGTGCTCGGCCGTGAAGTTGGAGACCCCGATCGACCGCACGAGGCCGTCCTCGCGGAGTTTGATCATGGCCTTCCAGGAGTCGACGTACTTGTCGACGCGGGGGAGTGGCCAGTGGATGAGATACAGGTCGACGTAGTCCAGGCCGAGCCGGCCGCGGGACTCCTCGAAGGAGGCGAGGGTCTCCTCGTAGCCGTGGTGCCGCCCCGGAAGCTTCGTGGTCACCACGACTTCCTCACGGGGTACGCCGCTGTTCGCGACGCCCCGGCCGACTCCGGTCTCGTTGCGGTAGTTCGTCGCCGTGTCGACGAGCCGGTAGCCCATCTCCAGCGCGGCGCCGACCGCCTGCTCGGCCTGTGCGTCGTTCATCGGCCAGGTGCCCAGGCCGATGGCGGGGATCTGCGTACCGTCGTTGAGCGTGTGTGCCGGGATGCTGAGCACGGTCGGACCTTCCCGTTGACTGTGTCGTCCAGCCAGTATGGGAGTTTCCGTCGGTGCAGGCAGGGCCGATGCCGTCCGGGGACCGGAGCGCTCGTGTGTTTCCGTTCGCAGCCGTAGCGATGCGCCGTTCGTCGGTGTCGTGCAGTGTGTCCGGTCCGGGTTCGCATCTGAATGCGTAGTTCGAATGCGTGACCTTTTCGCGGGGGTGTCGTTGATCGGATGACAGCACCACGGGCGGGAAGGGGGGGTGCCGGTGACGCGGAAGGTGCCGCTAAGCGAGGGCGAAATGGCCCGGACCGCCTGTGCTCGTGGTCTACTGCGCTCGGGCGTGGTGGAGAATACGGGCGAGGTGCTGTCGGCCGCGGTGCTGGCACGGCGGGTCGGCTGGGCCGCCGATCTGGTGTCGGGGATGGCCGCCGACCTGCTGGCCGAGCACTGGAACGCCGCTGATGTGGACGTCCTGGCCTCGGGCGCGGACGCGAGCGGGCGGAAGTTGCCGTCGAGCGCGTGGATGGCGCTGCGCCGACTGGGCTGGACGGCCGCTCCGGCCGGGGGTGTGAGGGTCAATGACCGGATCGTGCGCATGGCCCAGGAGCAGGCCGGGCGTGCTCTGCGCTCGGCCAACTGGCGGGCCGAACTGACGTCCGCAGTCCTTGAGACGTGGCCGGGCGATCCGGGCAAGCGCACACCTGAGGAGTGGGACCAGGTGCGGATGGCAATCCCCGGGGGTCGGGATCTCCCTTCGGTCGTGATCCGCTCCCGCACCCGGCAGATCGATGCCTTCGTCGCGATGAACGGCCGTGTGCCTGCTGATGTGTTCGAGCTGGAGGCCCCGCCCCGGGCAGCGCGGATGCTGCTGCTGTCGGCGTGTGACAGCCAGCAGGCCGCCATCGAACGCGGCGAGGGCGATCCGCAGCGCGCGCTGCTGCGCTTGCAGCTGCCTACCCGATCCGACCCGTGCTCCTACCAGGACTGGACGTGGGTTGCTTGTCCCGTCCCGCTGCCTCCTACGGTCCCGCCTAGCGCGGTGCTGCACTTGCCCACCCTGCGCATCACGGGCGGGAAAGTTCGCGCCGATCTCGCCTACACCCACGCCGTCCCCAGGACCAGCCGTACCGGCCACACCGTGGCCCTCGGCGTGGACTGGGGCCTGAACACCCTGCTGTCCGCGGGCGCTGCCCGACTCCATGACGACGGACACATCACCCAGCTCGGGGCTGGTGCCCAGTTCCGGGCTGCCGGGATCCTCACCAAACAACACCGCCTCCGGCGCCTCTCGGAACACCTTCACACCAAAGCCGACCACCTTGAGCGGCTCATTGACGCTGACGGGCAGCACGAACTGTCCGGCAGACACGAGGTGTTGCGGGACGAGATCCGCTTCGTGTCGGACCGCAGGTCGAACCTCAACGCCGCCCTCGCCCGGGCCGCCGCCCGCTGGAGCGTGGACCAGGCCATCGCCGCCCACGCCACGGTGATCTACCTGGAAGACCTGCGGTCGATGGAAGCGGGGGGCATGGGCCGCACCCACAACACCCGCATGTCCCACACGGTGCGCGGGCAGATCGCCGACCGTATCCGGCACCTGGCCGCCGAGGCAGGTATCGCCGTCGTCACAGTCCCGCCCCGCAACACCTCCAGGCACTGCCCCCAGTGCCTCACCCCACTGCGGCACCGCAAAGCCCCCGACCGCCCCACCGCACGAGGCTGGAAATGGGCTATCTGCCCCGACCGCGCCAGATGCGGCTGGCAGGGCGACCGTGACCACGGCGCCTGGCAGCGCATCGCCGCACGCGGCCTCACCCACCAGGCCAAGACGGTCACCGACCGGGCCACCGGGCAGATGGTGATCCGCGCAGTTGTGGACAAGCTCGAAACGACCGCGGTCATCACCCCAACCACCGAGATCAGCCGGGCCGACCGGTCCAAGACTGGCCCCACCCGGCGCCGAACCACACGCCCCGCGCCCAGGCGACGCAGGGTACCCTCCCCCACCGGCCCCTCGGGTTCGGCGGGCAAGCGTCCGGAGGGACACGCATCAACGGGCCGGAAGACACTGCCCCGCGCAGCCCACCGGCACCAGGGCGTGGCGACGATCAGCACACCCTCCCCCAGCCTCCGTCCCGGGGGACCCCCATCCAGCCGACACCGGCCGCGAGGAGCAGCATTGGGCGCGGGCTTCCATCTGCACGCCCACGCCACCCCTCCACGATGGGCAGATCCCATGCGAGACGCCATGTCTGGCATGGGGTCACTAAGCTGATCAGAGACGCTGAGGAGTGATCAACCGGACGGGTGGGGGATGAGGGCGGCGGACGGCATGGGCAGCGCCGAGGACAGGCAGACGAACGGCACCGCGCGTCCCACGTCACGGGACGTGGCCCGGCTGGCCGGGGTCTCGCACACCGCTGTCTCCTTCGTGTTCAACGGCCGCGCCCAGGGCAACCTCTCGCCCGCCACCCAGGAACGCATCCGGCAGGCCGCCGCGCAGCTCGGCTACCGGCCCGACCCGGTCGCACGCGGTCTGCGCCGCAGTCGTACGGCCGTGATCGGGCTGGTCACCGACGAGATCGCCTCGTCGCCGTTCGCGGGCCGGCTGCTGCGCGGCGCGATGGAGACGGCCTGGAGCAGTGAGCACCTGGTGCTGACCGTCGACTCCGGCGGCGACCCGGCCAAGGAGGACGCGGCCGTCGCCGAACTCCTCGACCGGCGGGTGGACGGCATCATCTACGCCGCCATGTCCCTGCGCCGTGTCCGCGTCCCCGAGGGCCTGCACCGCACCCACTCGGTGCTCGCCAACTGCCTGCCCGAGGACGACTCGCTGCCCTCCGTCATCCCCGCCGAGCGCGCGGGCGGCCGTACGGCGGCGAGGCTGCTCCTTGAGCAGGGCCACCGCAGGATCGCCCTGGTGGGAGGGCAGAACGACATCGCGTCGGTGGAGCGGCTGCGCGGTTTCCGGGACGCGTTGCGGGCCGAGGGGATCACCGTCCCCAAGGAGTGGGTCGTACGGACCGGAGGCGAGATCTCCGGCGGCTACCGCGGCGCCGAGCAACTGCTCTCCGACGCCCCCGCCGCACGGCGCCCCACCGGGATCTTCTGCTACAACGACCGGGTCGCGGCCGGCGTCCTGCACGCCGCGACCCGGCTCGGGATCACCGTCCCCGACGAGCTGTCGATCGTGGGCTACGACGACCAGGAGCACATGGCCGCCTTCCTGACCCCGCCCCTCACCTCGGTGGCGCTGCCGCACCGGGCGATGGGCGAGGCCGCCACCCGGCTGCTGCTCGACGCCATCGACACCGGCCGCACTCCGCCCGCCACCACACGGCGCCTCGCCTGCCCGGTGATCAGCCGGGCGTCGGTGGGACCAGCTCCCACCCGGTGACGGAGGCCCCCCGCCCCGTCACGACCAGCTCGGGCACCTCGTCCGGGCGCCGGTAGACCCGCTCGGTGACCATGGCCCGGTCACCGACGAACAGCTCCAGCAGCGAACCGTCCACGAGGAGGCGCGCCTCCAGCCGCTCCCCGCCCGGCACCCGCACCACGATCGGCGCGGAACCCTCCTCGCCGGAGTCGAACACCACGGTTCCCGCGTCCGGGTCCAGCCGCACCGCCGAGCGCGGCAGGTTCACGGTCGTCCGGGCGACGGCGGTGACCGTCACGTCGTACGCCTGTGGAAGCGTCACCCGGCCCGGCGCGGTGATGAACGGCTCCGTCGCACGCAGCCGTTCGAGTTCCGGAGCCGGGACGACGCGCAGCGATCCGTCGGGGTGTACGTCGACGACGCGGGGCGCGGTCAGGACACCGGCCCAGCCGGCACGGTCCACCTCGCGCTGCTCACGGGACTCCCAGGACCAGCCCCACATCAACGCCCGGTCCGATTCCTGGAGTACGGCGGGAGCGTAGAAGGCTCGACCGTGGTCCAGGGGGCCTCCCGTGTACGGCCGGAAGCGCAATCCCCCTTCTTCGCAAGCTTCCAGACGTCCCGTCAAGTAGCCCGTGGTGTGCGGGTTCCCGTCCCACAGCGACACCACCAGCACCCACTCCCCGGCCTCGGTCGCGAACAGTTGGGGGCACTCCCACCCCGTCGCCCGGTCGCCGAACGCTTCGGCGGCCACCGGATCGTTGCCGTCCAGGAGCACCCCGGCGAACCGCCAGTCGGTCAGGTCGTCGCAGTCGTACAGCAGCACCGACGGGGTGCCGTCCCCATGACCCGCGCCGACCAGCGCCCAGCGGCGGCCTCCGTGCCGGAAGACGAACGGGTCGCGGAACATCACCACGTCCAGACCGGCGGGCGGGCCGCTCACGACGGGCGCGGGCAGCGGCTTCCAGTCGGTGAGCGTCTCGTCCTGCGGGACCAGTGCCCGCGCCAGGCAGATCGTGCCGAGGCCCGTGTGGTGGCGGTCGACCCCCGTGTACACGGCCGTCGGTACGCCGCCGTCGTCGACCACGCACCCGGACCAGCAGCCCGCCTCGTCGGGGCCGCCGGGCGTCGGGGTGAGCGCCAGGGGGTGGTGCTCCCAGTGCGCCAGGTCGGGGCTGGAGGCATGGCCCCAGTGGACGTTCGCGTGGATCGGAGCCTCGGGATTGTGCTGGTAGAAGAGGTGGTACCGGCCGCGCCAACGGAAGGGGCCATTGGGGTCGTTGATCCAGTTGGCGGGCGGACGGACCCGGAAGCGGGGGGCGTTGGGGTCCTGGGGTGGAGCTGCGAGGCTCAACGGTTGACTCCTGCGGAGGTGATGCCCTCGCGGAGAGGGCGCTGGCCGACGATGAACACGGCGACAGCGGGGAGCATGGAGAGGACGACTCCGGCGAGTACGACCGAGATGGAGCCGGTGCCGAGATTGCCCTGGAGGGAGACCAGGCCCAGCGGGAGCGTGTAGTTCTGGCCGGACGTCTCGAGGATCAGTGGTCGGAAGAATTCGTTCCAGTGGTAGTTGAAGGCCAGCACGCCGACGATCGCGAGCCCGGGCGCGGCCAGCGGGGCGTAGACGGAGCGGAAGATCCGCCAGGGCCCGGCGCCGTCCAGCATCGCCGCCTCGCCGAGATCCTTCGGCATGCCGAGGAAGTACTGGCGCATCAGGAAGGTGCCGAAGGCGGTCGGGAAGGCCGGGATGATCAGGCCGAGCAGGGTGTCGGTGAGGCTCAGCTGCTTCAGTACCAGGAACACCGGCACGATGGTGACCTGCAACGGCACCATCATGGTCGCCAGGACCAGGCCGAACAGCGGCTTCTTGAACCGGAATTCGAGGCGTGCGAAGGCGTATCCGGCCAGCCCCGCCGTGATCATCTGGCCGACGGCGATCAGCGCGGTGACCAGCGTCGAGTTGAGGGCGAGCAGCCAGACGTCGAGCTGGTCGAAGACTCCGCTGTAGGCCTCGGTGGTGGGACTGGTCGGGATGATCTGCGGCGGCAGGTCGAAGGATTCGGCCGGGGTGCGCAGCGAGGTGGAGACGGTCCAGATGACCGGGCCGAGGGTCAGCAGGGCGCACACCGCCAGGGCTGCGATCCGCGCCCAGGGTGCGAGCGAGTACCGCGCACGGCTCAGGGACAGGGTTGCTTGGCTCAAGGGACTCACCCGGCTCACTCGTAGTGGACGAAACGCCGGCTGAGCCGGAACTGGACGGCGGTCACCGCCATGATCAGCACGAACAGCAGCACGCCCACCGCGGACGCCTCACCGAAGCGGAGCTGCTCGAAGGCGCTCTCGTAGATCACCATCACGACGGTGCGGGTGGAGTCGCCGGGACCGCCGTTGGTGAGGACGTACGGCTGCTCGAAGACCTGGAGCGCGTTGATGATGCCGACCACCGACGCGACCAGCAGCGTCGGCGACAGCAGCGGCAGTGTGACGTGCAGGTGCTTGCGCAGGCCGGTCGCGCCGTCGAGGGCGGCGGCCTCGTGGATCTCCTTGGGGATGTTGTTGAGACCGCCGACGAACAGCAGGAAGGAGAAGCCGAACTGCTGCCAGACGTAGACCAGGACGACGGTCGCCATCGCCGCGTTCTCCGACGTCAGCCAGGGCACCGGGGCGATGCCGACCGTGCCGAGCAGCCAGTTGACGAGGCCGAAGTCCTGGTTGAACAGGTACTTCATCACCACGGAGATGGACGCGGCGGACAGCACCAGCGGGAAGAAGAACGCCGAGCGGAACACCGACCGCAGCCACACCGGCATCCGCCCGTTCACCGCGAGCGCCAGCACCAGGGCGATCAGCAGTTGCAGCGCGACCGCGAACACCATGAACACGAGCGTGTTGCGGAAGGACACCAGCACGGTCGAATCGCCGAACACCTCACGGTAGTTGGCGGCTCCGGCGAAGCTGGGTGGGTCGATGACGTTCCAGTGGAAGAGGCTCAGCACCACCGAGCCGACGATCGGTACGACCGTGAAGACCACGATGCCGACGATCGTGGGCGCCAGGAACAGCGCCGCGAGCAGCCGGGTGCCGCGCTCGCGGGCGGAGGGGCGGGGCAGGGAAGGCGGCGGTGCCGCGGGACGCGAACGTACGGGAGGAACCTGGGTGTTCGTCATACGTCACGCTCCATGGCCTTCTCCAGGTCGCCCTGCATCCGGCGCAGCGCGCCACGCACCGAGCGCGGCGAGGCCAGGGCGGTTCCGGTGTGCTTGAGCAGCACCTGCTCGACCTCGGCGACCTGCGGCGGCGCGGGGATCGGCCCGGTGTCGGGGAACCGGTCGAGGGTGTCGTAGAAGACCTGCCACTGGCTCGGGCCGGACTCCCGGTAGCGGTCCGCGGTGAGCATCGAGCGGCGGGCCGGGGTCGTCTGGTTCGTCTCGAACAGCCGCATCAGGGTGTCCCTGCGGGCGGCGAACTTGATGAACTCCCATGCCTCGTCCTGCTTCTTCGAGGTGCGCAGCAGCGCGTAGCCTGCGGCGCCGTACTGCATGCGCTGGGTGCGCCAGCGGGGGAAGTACTGGACGTCGAAGCCGTCGGACTTCATGCCCGCCAGATGCAGGCCGCCAGCCCAGAAGCCGCCCGCGGGGGTGACGCCGACCCGGCCGGTGGAGAACACGCCGATGAGGTTCTGGCCGTTGCCGCCCTCGGGCCGGGTGCACAGGTCTTCCTGGATGAGGGAGGCGAGATAGTCGTAGGCCTCCTCCACCCGGTCGTGGGTGGCCTGCGGCGTCGTCCAGCGGAAACCGCCCCCGCGTCCCTGCCGCTGGGCGGCCGGGTAGAAGGAGTCCCACAGCCAGGCGCCGCCCGGTGCCTTGGACTCGGCGAGCAGGTTCGTGTCGTTCGCGAACAGCCAGGGCACGACACCGCCCCACAGCCGGTTGGTCCAGAAGTACGGCGTGAACTGGGAGCCGCTCGACTTCTTCATGTCCCGCAGCAGCGTGGTGAAGTCGTCGCGCGTCCAGTCGGCGGGCGGCAGCTGAGCGCCCGCCCGCTTCAGCACCTGCGTGTTGAAGTACATGTCGGCCGCGTTGAACTCGACCGGCAGCTGGTAGAGGCTTCCCTCGTACATCATCGACTCCACCAGCGAGGGATGGACGTCGGCGAAGTACTCACGCAGCTCGGCCGCGTCCCGCTTCACCCAGCGGTCCAGTGCGACCCCGAGGCGCTGCGCGAACAACTGGACGCCCTCGGTGGCGACATAGACGAGGTCCGGGGCGGTGCCCGCGGCGATCTGGGTGAGGATCTTCGCGAAGAAGTCCGACCAGTCCACGGCCTGCACCGCGTTGATCCGCAGCTTGATGTCGGGGTGGACCTCCTTGAAGCCCTCGGTGAGTGTGCGTATGGCCTCCGGTCCGTAGGCGGGACCGAGGGTGGCGACGACGAGGGAGCCGTCGTCGCGGCCGGGAATGTCGGCTCCGGTGAGCCGGTCCCAGCTCGCGGCGGTACCGGCCAGCGCGGCGGCTCCCGCGCCATAGGCGCCGTACCGCAACAGCGTGCGGCGAGTGACGTGCGGGTCAGTCATCCAACGGGCCTAACTCGTGTTAGTTCAGGGTTGATGCCCAGATGATGCGAAGCGGTGCATGAGCCTGTCAATACTCGTGAACCACTTGACCTTTAACGAGTTAGGTCGCACAGTCCTGGATCACATGAGCCGCCGTCCCGACGAAGGGAACGATGTGTGATGCGCACGATGTCCAGGAGAGCGCTGCTCGCGGGCTCGGCCGCGGGTGCCTCGGCCGCGCTGCTGTCCTCCGCCCCCACGGCCTCCGCGAGGCCCAAACCAGCGGCCACCTGTGCCAGTTACCGCGCCGAGTACCACTTCACGGTCCCCGACCAGTGGAAGAACGATCCGCAGCGGCCGATCTGGATCGACGGGGAGTACCACTACTACTACCTGTACAACCCGGACTACTTGACGGGTGGCACCACAGCGGGCACCGCCTGGCGCCTGGCCACCAGCAGCGACCTGGTCGCCTTCACCGACCGCGGGATCGCCGTGCCGAAGGACGCCACGCCGAACGGCGACGTCTGGTCGGGCTCGGCGGTGGTGGACTCGGACAACACGGCGGGCTTCGGCGCGGGAGCGGTGATCGTCCTCGCCACCATGGCGCCGGACGAGGTCACTCAGGCGCAGTACCTGCACTACTCGACCGACGGCGGCCGTACGTTCACCAGCCACGGCACCGGCCCCGTCCTGCCCAACCCCGGCGTACGGGACTTCCGCGACCCCAAGGTGATCCGCGACGAGGAGCGCGGGCGGTGGGTGATGACGCTCGCCGAGGGCAACAAGGTGGGCTTCTACCACTCCGCCGACCTGAAGTCGTGGACGTACGTCAGCGGGTTCATCAAGGACGGCATCGGCGTCCTGGAGTGCCCGGATCTGTTCCGCATCAGGGCGGCGGACGGTACCTGGAAGTGGGTGCTGGGCGTGAGCGCCAACGGCAAGGGGGCCGGGCTGCCGAGCACGTACGCCTACTGGACGGGCACCTTCGACGGGAGCGTGTTCACCCCCGACGCCGCCGACCCGCAGTGGCTCGACCACGGCTGGGACTGGTACGGCGCGGTCACCTTCGAGAAGCGGAACGCGAACGGCACCCTCGACCCGGCCGCCCGGTACGCCATCGGCTGGCTGAACCACTGGGACTACGCGAACACCACGCCCACGATCGACTGCGACGGCTTCAACGGCACGGACTCGATCGTTCGCGAGGTGACGCTGAAGCGTGCCGCCTCCGGCACGTTCTACCTGGCCTCCCGACCGGTCGCCGCCCTGGACGACCACGTCTCGCGCACGGTGAACCTCGGTGACCTCGAAGTCGCCGGCACCCGTCCGCTCGACTACACCGGCACGGCGTACGAGCTGACCACCGAGATCACCTGGGACCAACTCACCGGCGCCGGACTCCAGTTGCGCCGCTCCACGGACGGCGGACGCCACATCGACGCCGGGATCTACCGCGACTACGCCTTCGTCAACCGCCGGAACACGGTGAACCCCGACGCCTCCGGCAACTGGCAGGAGAGCAAGAGCCCCTTCGACCCGTCGGCGCGCACGGTCCGGCTGCGCGTCCTCGTCGACCGCACATCCGTGGAGATGTTCATCGACGACGGCCGGTACGTGCACTCCTGCGAGGCCTTCCCGTACCTGGTCGACACCGGGCTGGCGCTGTTCACGATCGACGGCAGCGCGGTGTTCCGGAACACGGTGATACGGGAGTTCGCGGTCAGCCGGTGAAGTCCTGTCGCTGTCTGCGCGGCTCGGGCCGGGCCGCTTCCGACCCTCCCGGGCCGAGCAGCGCCGCCGCCTGGTGCAGCACCTGTTGGGACGCCTGGCGGGCCTCCGCCGGAACGTCGCCGCATTCGCGCACCAGGCCCTCGTAGATGGGGAGCTGATCGTCTTGCCGTCGGTCACGTGTCACAGTGCCGGTCCTTTCCTTATATCCGGTTCAGTCGAGCGGCGATTCCGTGACCGATCAGCAAATACATCGCGGCCGGCAGACCATAATTGAGGACAACCCGCAGACCTTCTGTGTCCATGGTGAAAATGTCCTGTGACCACCAGGCCAGCAAGTCGGCCGTTCCGCGCACGAATTCGACGAAGACATTGGCCTGGTTGGCGTCGAGCAGATACAGCAGAACCCAAAGGACCAGGAAACCGGCGGCGAGGTCGACGATCGTGCAGACAGCCAGGGCTCCCCGCCGGGCGGCGGCTTGGCTGCGGACGGGGCGGGGCGAGCCGCTCTGGTGTGGGTCATACGTCTGGTATCCGGGTACCGGGTCAGTGCTGCTCACAAGAATTCCTATCTGGCGCATTGTGTTCGACAGGAGAAACGCTCTCCCCGTATCTCTGCGCCATGCCGGTGCGGCTGTGTTACACGCGGGCCGCGATATCCCGGTCAGGGGTATTTACGTCAGCTGGGTAAGCGCGCACCGCCACCGCTCGCCGTCCCGTACGAACACGTTGGTCGCCCACTCGTCCGCGGTGAAGGGTTCGCCCCGGAAGGCACCGCTGTTGGTGCCACGGGTCGTCACGAGCACTGTCGCGTCGGACACCGGCGCCACGCGCTCGACCTTGAGGTGCATGGTGTCGTGGGTCAGGTCGCCGGCGGCGACCAGCTCGAGGAACGTCGAGCCCGGCGTGATGCCGTTGGTGGCGACGAGCACCCAGTCCGGGGTGGCGAAGCGCCCGATCGCCTCGGCGTCGTCGGCGACGATCGCGGCGGCCCACTCGTTGAGCAGGGCAGCGAAGGTCTCGCTGTCGGCCTTGGGCTCCGCGCCCTCGCCCCGGTAGGTGCCGAAGCTCCACAGGTTGCCCTCGGTGTCGCGGACCGTGAACCCGCGTGAGCCGTAGTCCTCGTCGCGGAGACCGCGAACGATCTCGGCGCCGGCGGCGACGGCTCGGTCAAAGAGCGTTTCGGGCTCGTCGCACACGACGTACACCGCGTCGTTGCCCGGCGCGCGCCGCCCCCAGGCCGACTCGTCCTTGGCGGCGGTGCCCAGCATCACGCCACCGCCGTGCGGCAGGCGCAGCTCAGCGTGCTCGATGATCGACGGGTCGTCCTCTCGGGCATGGACCGCGGTCTCGCGGAAGCCGAAAACGTCGGTCAGGAAGGTGATCGCGCCGCGAGCGTCACGGTAGGTGAGGCACGGCCAGACCGCGGTTGTGGTGGTGATCGTGTTCGTGGTTGTGGTCATGCGGCAACGATGGCCCAGGGTCACCGGGGCGGTCTTGGACGGATGGAACATCTCCGGCGAGCAGTTCGGTCGGCGTGCAGCCGGCCAGCGCGGCGAAGTCCCGGTTCAAATGTGCCTGGTCGTAGTACCCGCACACCGCCGCGACCTGGGCGATCGACACGAACGGCGGCGACAGCCGCAGCATCTCCCGGGCTCGCTCGAACCGCACCACCCGAGCGGCGAGTTTCGGCGTCAGACCGAACTCGCCGCGGAACCGGCGGGCGAGGTGCTGGCGGCTCCACCCGGTCTCGTCGGCCAGATCACGGACCGACACCTCTCCGCCGGAGGCGACCACCGCTTCCCACGCGAAGCGCAGCTCCGGCGCCGGCCCGCCGTCACCCGCCAAGCGGCCGAGGACGGCGTCGCAGACAGCGAACCGCTCCTCCCATCCGGCGGTGTCCTGGAGCAGTTCCCACAGCTCGCGGCCGACGGCCCCGACCACATCCGCGAGCTCGACCGAGACGTTCCACAGCTCACCCGCGGGCATGCCGAACAGTGCCCGGCTTCCGAGGGGGGTGAGCTCGACGGCCACTCCCTCCTGGTCGCCGCCGTGGGAGATCAGCGCCGCCGAAGCCTGGAGGCCGCTCAGCACGCATCCGTAGCGCCGCGGAGACTGCGCCGGATCCGTCTGGGCCACCACGTCGATGTCGTCGCCGATGCTGACGACGAACGTCATGTGCCGCGACGGCAACCCTCGGTGCAGTGCCGGCGGGAACCCCGTCAGCCGGTAGCCGCAGTAGCGCTCGATGAACGGCCGCAGCGGCGGCGCCGGTGCGGCTGCCACCCACTCCTCGTACCGCTCCGCCATTCCAAAAGCATACGAGCCCTCCCGAAGGCCTACGAGCCGAGCTTCACCGGGGGTGCGCCAGGCGCTGTGGTGGCCACTGCGGTGATCGGCTGCCACCCTCTGATGCGTAGCTGATGTCGGCGATCACCGGAGCGCGTATGACGACGGACAGGACCACGGCGGGTATCGAGGTGAACCCCGTCGCGGGTCACATCGGAGCCGAGATCACAGGTGTCGACCTGGCCGGGGACTTGGACGACGCCCAAGTCGCCGCGATCCGGGCGGCCGTACTGCGCTGGAAGGTGGTGTTCTTCCGCGGACAGAAACTGGATCACGCCGGGCATGTGGCGTTCGCGCGGCGATTCGGCGAGCTCGTCGTGCTCGGGCGGCGGGGGAAGGCCTCACCGCCCGACGTCCCGGAGATCGAGACGACCGCCGACCGCCTGGAACTCGGTGGACGCTTCGGCATGGAGCACGACGAGTGGCTGCAGCGCAGGCGGCACACCCTGCTGCGCGGCTGGCACTGCGACCACGGCGCCCGTGTCGACCCGCCCGCCGCGACGATCCTGCGCGCCGAGACGGTTCCGCCGTATGGAGGCGACACGACGTGGTCCAACCTGGCGGCCGCGTACGCCGGACTGTCCGCCCCGGTCCGGGAGTTCGTGGACGGGCTCAGGGCCGAGCACCGGCTGGGCGTCGGATACCAGCCCCGGCCGGGCGACGACGCGTATGTCCGGCATCTGCTGGACCATCAGGTCGCCTCGGTGCATCCGCTGGTGCGTGTCCACCCGGAGACGGGGGAGCGGGTGCTGTTCGTGAACGGCTACTACCTGGAGCAGATCACGGACGTCTCCCGCGCCGAGAGCCGGGCGATCCTGGACATGCTGCTTGAGCAGGCGGTCCGGCCCGAGTACACGGTCCGCTTCCGCTGGGAGCCGGGCAGCGTCGCCTTCTGGGACAACCGGGCCACCATCCACCTGGCGCCCAGCGACAACGTCCACCTCGATTCCCCGCGGATCATGCACCGGGTGATGCTGGCCGGTGACGTACCGGTCGGCGTGGACGGCAAGCCGTCCGAGCCCATCGTCGGGACCCAGCCCGGGCGTTGGTGAGGTCAGCCGGTGTGCGGCTGCCATCCCAGCGCCGGGCCCAGCTTCGTCGCCATGTCCGTGAGGATCTGCACGTAGTCCTCGTGCTCGAAGGTGAACGGCAGCGCGAACGCGACCTCGTCGACCTCGCGGAACGCGGCGTGTGCGTGCAGCCGTTCGGCGATCTCCGCGCTGGTGCCGACGAGGTCGGGCGCGAACATCAGACGGGCCGGGCCCTGGGGTGATGTCGTACGAGGGGTGCGCCGGTCGGCGTACTCCTCGTATCTGGCGCGCTGTTCGGGCGTGGCCGAGTCGGTGGGGATGACGACGAGGCCCTGGGAGACACGGGCGTCGTCGCCGTCGGGGTGGTGGGCGCGGAATGCGCGCACGTGAGAGAGCTGGATCTCGGCGAAGTCCGCCGGCTCATCGGGTCCTTCCGCCTTGACGACGCTGCTGGTGAGGAAGTTCATGCCATGTTCGCCCGCCCACCGCGCCGAGTTGAGGCTGCCGCCGCCGTACCACAGGCGGCGGCCCAGGCCGGGGGAGTGCGGCTGCACCCGGTCCGAGAACACCTCGAAACCCTCGACCCCGCTGAAGTCGGTGGCCGGTTTGCCGCGTACGAAGTCCAGCAGCCGGCGCACCCGTTCGTAGCCGAAGTCCTCCGTGTCGGCCGTGTCCGGGTACAGGGCCTCCTTGACCTGGTCGTAGTGCATCGGCGGGCCCACGCTGACGCCCGGGTTGAGACGGCCGCCGGACAGCAGGTCGACCGTCGCCAGGTCCTCGGCCAGCCGCAGCGGGTTCTCCCAGCCGAGCGGGATGACCGCGGTGCCGAGTTCGATGCGGCGGGTGCGCTGCGAGGCGGCGGCCAGGACGGCGACGGGGGAGGAGATGCCGTACTGGAGATGGCGGTGGCGTACCCACGCGCTGTCGAATCCGAGCCGCTCGCCGAGCTCGATGATCTCCAGGGTCGACTCGTGGCCCCGGCGCGGGTCGGCCTCGTCGAACAGCCCGATGGTCAGGAACCCGAGCTTGCACAGGGGACGTGAGGTCGGCGGCACGGGCTCCTCCAGCGTTCGTCGATCAGCTCGTACCGCGATGACAACCGGATCGCCCCCTTCGGTGTTCCCGTCGCCCGGCCTCAGACCAGCGGAATCGTGACCTCGTCCTCGACCGGCGGGTCGGTCTCCTGGGCCCGGTTGCCGGTCGCGGCGTAGCAACGCAGCCGTACCGACTCCGGGGTGACGTCCAGGCGCAGGAAGCACTTGAAGAACGGCGGGCTGTACGTCGCCGAGCTCGGTGAGAACAACTGCGTGTAGATCTTCCGCACGGGGAGGCGGAACCGTTTCGCTCGGTCGGGTCGACGCCCGGTGCCCAGCAGCCCGGCGACGAGGCGGGTGCGCCAGGTGATATCAGCGTCCGGCGCCGGCGTGCGCCCCGGCCGGTACTCCAGCCGCTCGGCGACGACGGCCGTCGCCTCGGCCTCGGTGAGGGTGAAGAAGCGGCGCAGGCGCAGTCGGCGCCCGTACAGCTTGCTGTAGAAGGCCAGGGAGTCGCCGCGCAGCGGGTAGCAGCGGAAGTCCTTCTCGGTGACGTTCGCGATGTCGACGCGCGGGATGGTGTGCGTCGCATGCATGAAGGCACCGCCGCCGCCCGCGACGATGTACTGGATGGTGCGGCCGCCCACCGGCACCGGGTAGCGCTGGTAGTTGTGGATGTCGCCGCCGATCGCGGCGACGTAGTGATGGGCCGGATCGCGGACTATGTCGTCGACCGTGCCGCCGCCGTCGATCGCGCAGGGCTCGTACTTGCCGTCCACGTACAGCGGCGAGCCGGTGATGAGGATCTTCGGGCGGGGGCCCCGGGACACGTCCCGCAGCCAGGCGCCCTGTTCGGCGTCGACGGTTCCGAGCAGGCCCGTGTCGATGCCTATGATCCGCACCGGTCCGGCGTCGATCGCCCAGTACGGGCCCGGCTGGACGGCCTGTTGGGCGGGGGAGGAGCGCAACTTCCTGGCCTCGGCGAGGCGTTGGCCGTCCTTCGGACGGGGCCGGTGCCACAGCAGCGACCGCAGCCGGGCCCGGCTGAACGGGCGGGGCCGTGGCTCGGGCGTGAGGGGCGGGGCGTCGTCGCAGAAGACGCGCATGAAGGCGGCGAGGTCTTCGTACCAGTCGTGGTTGCCGGGTATCGCGTAGATCGGCGCCTGGTAGTCCTGGTACGGGCGGAAGAACTTGGTGCCGTAGTCGTCGGCGCTGCCCACCGGATAGATCACGTCGCTGGCGACGACGGCGAACCGCGTGTCCTGACCCACCTCCAACAGGCCCGGCACGACGGCGTATTGGGGGTCGTCGCCCTCGCCCGTGTCGCCGATCACCTGGAAGGAGAACCGGTCCGGATCGTCGCGCCTGATCACCTTGTCGGCGGGCACTCCGGCCGCCGCCCGCTGCGCCACCCACCGGCTGCGTGTCCCGCCCGTCGGGTCACCGAACCAGGAGGCCAGCACACCGTTGCGCGCGGCCCACAGCATTCTCGGGTCGAGCCACGAGATCTTCTCGACCTTGGACGGCATCAGCCGCCGGTACAGGCCCGGTTCGGCGCTGCCCCAGCCGGCGCCTTCGGCGGTATCGCGTGAAGAGTCAGACACCGGTGAACCGTAGCAATGATCAATGATCTAGGGGAGGTTCGTTCTGGGTATGTGGGCCCAGTGCGTTCACCACTGGTGGGGGCCGGGCGGTGTCGGTGTCGCCTCGGGTTCCGGGCGACGACGCCATACGGGGCCGTCCTGGGCTTCGGGGGAGGGGTCGCCCGGGCGCGTTGCCGCGGGCTTCGGCGTGTCGGCGGCTTTCTTGCGCTGCCCATGGCTCCAATCTCCCTCGCCCAGCACCAGCAGCGGGTCGAACATCACCACCACACCGGCCAGTACGAGGAAGATGAACGGCCCCAGGAGCATGGGAAGCAGCAGGGAGTGCGGCGAGTCGCCGGCCCAGGAGGCGTCGGGGTTGCCGTGGAGATGGACACCCACGGCGGCCATGCCCGTGTAGTGCATTCCGGACACGGCCACGCCCATCACGAGGCTCGCGCCGAGGCTGGCGACGAAGCCCCGGATGCTGACCGCCGCCCACAGTGCCGCGGTCGCGGCGAAGATCGCGATCAGCACCGAGAGGGCGACGGTGAAGGCGTCGTAGTGGATGCTGCCGTTGAGCCGCATCGCCGCCATGCCCAGGTAGTGCATCGCGGCGACCCCGAGACCGGTGATGACGCCCGCGACGGACAGCGAGGCCTTGCTGGCGCCGCGGTAGCCCACGATGAACACGCCGATACCGACCACGACGATGGCGACGGCGAGACTGAGGACGGTCAGGCCCACGTCGTAGCCGATCCGGGTCTCCTCGACCTGAAAGCCGATCATGGCGATGAAATGCATCGTCCAGATGCCGCAGCCGATCGATGCGGCGCCCAGCGCCAGCCAACCCGGCTTCCACGACACTTCGTCGAGCAGGGACCGAACGATGCAGCGCAGCCCCAGCGCCCCTCCCAGGCAGGCCATGACATAGGCCGCCACTGGGGTCACCGCGCCATAACGGAAACCATCTACCGTGCCATCCATGTTTCGAACTCCCCCCAGAGCCATGGTCGTTGTGAAGGGAAGGTCTACGTGTGAATGGCACGCAATAGCAAGCCCTTACCGCTGGTTCGGGGGTTAACTCTGAAACAGGCCAGTCGAATGAGGTGACGCGGGGTCGAAAACCGGCCATGGGACCCGCTTTCGGTCAGCCCGGGCGGCGGAGATCCGCCGCCCGGACGCAAGCGATCAGAACGCGCTGTACTCGGTGGCGACGTCCACGACCCAGGTGACGCCGAACCGGTCCGTCAGCATCCCGTAGAGGGGTGCCCACTGCGCGGGCTCCAGCGGCTGCGCGATGTCCGCGCCGTCGGAGAGCTGCTCCCAGTACGACGTGATCTCCTCGGCCGTCTCGCCGCGCAGCGAGACGAAGAACGCGTTCTCGCCCCGGTTCCACGGCAGGTGGGAGGGAACGTCGTACGCCATCACGCGGAAACCGCTGTCGGCGGCCACCTGCCCCCACATCACCTGGTCCGCCTCGGACGGGTCCGTGACGTTCCCGGCGTCCTTGTACGTGACCATGACCATGTGCCCGCTGAACACGGACTGGTAGAACGTGAGCGCCGCGCGGGCGTCACCCCGGAAGTTCAGGTGGGTCACAGCGTTGACGGACATGACTGGCTCCTTGCCTCTCGATCGGTGGTGAGCATCGGCTCGCTCGGCCCCGCTCGGTGACCACCGTCGCAGCAGAAGCGGACAGGATGTGGCCGCTTCTCGGGGCACCATGGGGAGCATGCAAAAGACCTCAGCGCGGCTGCTGTCGCTGCTCTCGCTGCTCCAGGCACGCCGGGACTGGCCGGGGGAGCTGCTCGCCGAGCGGCTTTACGTCAGCCCCCGTACGGTGCGCCGCGACGTCGACCGGCTGCGCGAACTCGGCTATCCCATCGTGGCGTTCAAGGGGCCCGACGGCGGTTACCGGCTGGAAGCGGGCACGGAGCTGCCGCCGCTGCTGTTCGACGACGACCAGGCCGTCGCCCTCGCCGTCGCGCTCCAGATCGCCATCACTACGGGTGCCGGTATCGAGGAAGCCGCGGCACGTGCGCTGACCACGGTCCGCCAGGTCATGCCCGCGCGGCTGCGCCGTCGTATCGACACGCTCCAGGTCACCGCCGTCGAGCGGCCCACGTCCCGCCCGGCGCCACAGGCCGACAGCACGGTGCTCATGGCACTCGGCGCGGCCGTCCACGCCCGCGAAGTGCTGCGCTTCGACTACACCTCCGCACCTGGAGCCGGCGCGGTTCCTCCGCGCCGGGTGCAGCCCCACCACCTCGTCACCTGGGGCGGGCGCTGGTACCTCGTCGCCTGGGACCTCGACCGCGAGGACTGGCGCACCTTCCGCGCCGACCGGATCACGCCGCGCACCCCCACGGGGCCCCGCTTCACTCCACGCGAAGTGCCCGGTGGCGACGTGGCCGCCTTCGTCGCCGACAGGTTCCGCGGTTCCGACGGCTCCGGCGACTGGCCGTGCCGAGGCGAGGTGATCCTCGGCCTGCCCGCCGCCGAGGTGTCCCGCCACACCATCGACGCAGTGGTCGAGGCACTCACCCCGAACCGCTGCCGGCTCGTCGTGGGCTCTTGGTCATGGCCTGCCCTTGCCGCCACCATCGGCAGGTTCGACGCCGACATCGAGGTCGTCGGCCCGGCCGAACTCAAGGACGCCTTTGCCCGCTTGGCCCGCCGGTACGCCGACGCCGCGGGCACTACGACACGTTGACCGGACCCACAGTGAGGGCGCTCAACTCGCCCGGCCCGTAAGGACCTTCTTGGTGTAGGCGGCCAGCTCCGCCCGCAATGCCTCACGCGTCATGTTCCGCCGGTCGGCCAGATGGGCGACCAGGTCCGCGCGTACGGCCGCGAGCAGTGCGTGCGCGGCGAAGTCGCCGCCGGTGAAGCCGGGGAGCCGGTCCAGGGTGTCCCGGAAGATGCCGTGCCACCACTCGTAGTGCGTGGCCTGGTACGGGCTGTCGGAACCCGTTCCCTCCAGGGCCAGTGAGAGGTGCCGGTGGTCGAGCTTGAAGCAGAGGAGGGCGTCCAGCAGGGCGGGGATCCGTGACGCCGGCGGGGTGTCGGGGCCGAGGGGAGGGGGGCCGTCGGTCACGGCCTGTCGGAGCGGTTCGAGGCGGGCCGCGTACAGCGCCTGGATCAGGCCGGTGCGATCGCCGTACCCGCGGAAGAGGGTCGCCTTGCCCACCCCGGCCGCGGCCGCGATGTCGGCCATGGTCACGGCGTCCGGGCTGTCGCACTCGGCGAACAGCGCGTCGGCCGCCGCCAGTACGGCCTCGCGGTTGCGGGCGGCGTCCACCCGGGGTTTGCGCTCGGGCACGGGAGTCCTCTCTTGCGAAAACGGACCCGGAGTCCGTATCGTTGAAGAAGCGGACCCGGAGTCCGCATTCTACTGGACGGAGTCCTCATGCCCACCCCTGCGCTCCCGGCGGACCTCTTCCGCCACGGCCTCGCCCTGCTGCTCGACAAGAACATCCCCGCCTGGGTCGACCTGTGGGCCGACGACGGTGTCATGGAGTTCCCCTTCGCCCCCGAGGGCTGGCCGCGGCGACTGGAAGGCAAGGCCGCCGTCGCCGACTACATGCGCGACTACCCCGAGCACATCGACCTCCACGACGTCCCCTCCGTGGAGATCCACCAGACCACCGAGCCCACGACGATCGTCGTCGAGATGCGCGCCACCGGGCGGCTGGTGAAGAGCGGAGACCCCTTCGAGATGACCTACATCGCCGTCGTGACCGTCGAGGACGGCCTCATCACCCGCTACCGCGACTACTGGAACCCGCTCGCCCTGCCGCAGGACGGCACGGCCGACTTCGCCCGGAGTGCCGCCTGATGACCGTCCCCGCCCACACGCTGGTCATCGGAGCCACCGGCACCACCGGCAGCCGCCTGGTCTCCCGACTCGCCGCACGGAACCGCCGAGTGGTGGCGGCGAGCCGCCGCGCCACCGCGGTCGACGGCGCCCGGGCCGTCCGCTTCGACTGGTACGACCCCACGACCTTCGCGGATGCCCTCAACGGGGCCGATCGCGTCTATCTCGTCCCGCCGCTCGGCTCGACGGCACCCGCCGCCACCGTGCTGCCCTTCCTGGAACAGGCGCGCACCGCCGGAGTGCGCCGCGCCGTGCTGCTCAGCTCCTCGGCGGTTCCCGCGGGCGGCCCGGCCACCGGAGAGATACACCAGG
Organism: Streptomyces sp. NBC_00457; assembly: GCF_036014015.1. NCBI lineage: Bacteria > Bacillati > Actinomycetota > Actinomycetes > Kitasatosporales > Streptomycetaceae > Streptomyces > Streptomyces sp. NBC_00457. The sequence goes on from NZ_CP107905.1 coordinate 10,086,084, forward strand.
CCCTGCCCGCGCTGTTCGACGAGTGGGCGGTCCTGCGGCCCTCCTGGTTCATGCAGAACTTCACCGGCGACCACGTGCACGCGCACAGCATCCGCGCGGACGGCACGCTCTGGACGGCGACCGGTGAGGGACGCGTCGCCTTCGTCGACGCCGACGACATCGCCGCGGTCGCCGCCCACGCGCTGACCGACGACCCCGCGCCCAACACCGACCTCCTGATCACCGGCCCCGAGACGCTGAGCCACAGCGACATCGCCGCCACCCTCACGGCGGTGACCGGACGCCCGGTCACCCACCGGCACCTCGCGTACGAGCAGTTGCGTGGCCGACTGGCGACGACCATGCCCGCCGAGTACGCGGCCTTCCTGGCCGGCCTCGACAGAGCCATCGCCGACGGGGCCGAGGACCGCACCACCGACACCGTTCAGCGCATCACGGGGCGTGCGCCCCGCACCTTCCGTGCCCACGCCGAGTCGGCGCTGCTCAGCTCAGCGGATCCAGCGTGAGATACGCCTGCTGCGGATTGCCGTCGTGGACGAGTGACTCGTGGTGACCGACATCGTCGAAGGCGAACGCGTACGCCTTTCCGTCGGCCATCTGGCCATGGATGAGCCGGGCGTAGTGGTTGGTCACCCCGTCCTGGTAGAAGTTCGCCGACGAGGTGTCCGGCTGGTTCGGGTTGACAAGCAGCGTGGAACGGTTGAAGCCCGCACACAGGGTGCGCGAAATCGGCCCGCGCACAAGGTCGTTGGGCGCGTCGAGCAGCTTGTGGCAGCCGAAGACGCTGTCCGCGTCCGGCTTCTGGAAGCTGGTGACGACGGCCCCGGACCCGTTGGTGAAGTTCATGACCCCGCCCGAGACCCGGCCGAAGTACTTGGTGTTCGGCTGGTCGGCGAACGGCGTCACGGTGAGGGTCGACGTGGCGTACCGCTGCCAGACGCGATTGATGTAGTCGTCCATCACGGACGCCGGAAGGGCTCCGCTCCCGACCCCGTGACCGGGAGAGAGCGCGCGCAGCACGGTGCCGTCGGAACGCGTCTGCACCAGACCGGCCCAGCCGCCCGACTGTCCGCGCAGTCCGTTGAAGACCGCGTTGTAGCCGCCCGACTTGAGGTGCCCGGTCGTGCTCGTGCTGCCGTCGGCGCGCTGGACGCCCACCGCGTACGGCGCGGAGAACATGTCGACCTGGGTGCTGTTGAGCCACAGCCCGGAGTCGTTGAGCGTGTACTCGGACCAGTTGAAGAGGATGTTGCGGTTCGGGTCGCTCGGGTTCTGTACGGCCGGCTGCACCAATCCGCCGGTCGTCAGCCTGAAATCGAGCTTCTGTCCGTACGAGAAGTAGATCCGCCCCGAGAACTTGGGAATTCGGATCGTCTTCGACTGCCCCGCGGCCGGTCCGGCGATGGACGCGTCCGGGGCGGGCGTCGGCGGGTTGCCGCCGGCGGGCCACGCATGGAACGTGCCGTTCGCGTCCGCCCAGCCCTGCTGACCCGTCGTCAGCAAGGTGCCGAGGTTGTAGACGTAGACCGGCTCGCCGCGGCCGGAGTTGTTGGTGATGTTCAAGGGGATCGTGTCGGGCACCGCCTGTGCGGGTGACGGTGCGCCGAACACGAACAGCGCGCCGAGCAGCGCGGCCGTCGCGGCCAGGGCCGGGAATCGGTGGGCTGGACGTCGTAGCACTCTCCACCTCCGTGTGTGGGGGTCACTTGAGGGGACTGCCAGTCTGGTCTGTACCTATTCTGAGAGCGCTCTCAGCGTTGCGCCGCGACGCGGGCATGTCAACAACTGGTACAGAAAACGGCGGCACGCGCGCGTGCCGCCGTGTCCGGAAGGACGGTGTCCTCAGAAGGTGCGCTTGAGCAGGTCGAGCAGCGCCGCCCAGTGCCGCTCGTCTCCCTCGCGGTGGTACGCGGACGTGTCGGCCTGCGTGAACCCGTGGTGAGCGCCGGCGTAGACCTCGCACCGGTGGCGGACGCCGGCCGCGGTCAGCGCGTCCTCGAGACGCTGGATCTGCTCGGGAGGCAGCGACGGGTCCTCGTCGGCGTGGCCGAAGTACAGCTCGGCGGTGATGTGTTCGGCCACCAGGTGCGGACTGTCCGGGCTGTCGCTCGCCAGCCGCCCGCCGTGGAAACCGGCCGCCGCCGCGACCCGCTCCGGATAGGTTCCGGCGGTGCGCAGAGCCAGACCGGCGCCCATGCAGTACCCGGTGAGCGCGACCGGTCCGTCGGCCGCCGCCGGGCTGTCGGCGAGCCGGCGCAGATAGGCGCCGGCGTCAGCCATCGCCCGGTCTGGCGTCAGGTCCTGCATGATCGGTCCGAGGCGCTCGAAGACCGCCGGCCGCGACGAGACGTCGATGAACTCCGGCAACTCGACGACCGGCGCACGCCCATGACGGTAGAACACGTTCGGCACGAGCACCGTGTAACCGGCCTCGGCCAGCCGGTCGGCCATGGCCTTCAGCCGCGGACGCAGACCGAAGGCGTCCATGTACAGCAGGACCGCCGGATGAGGGCCTCCGTCGCCGGGGTGGCTGAGATAGGCGTCAGCGGTGCCGTCGTCGGTGGGGATGTCGACGGTGGTTCCCTGTACGGCGGTCATGGCGGGGCTGCCTCTCTGCGTGGGGAGTCGGCGGGGCCGGTCCGCGCGAGGGGTCCGGCCCGGGCCATGGTCGCACGCAGAGTTAAGGCGACCCGTGGGAGACCCTCACTCCCTTCTTACTCGAACCGCGCCAGGTCCCCAGCCCCTCGCCGTACGATCTCGGCCTCACCGCCCGAGAAGTCGATGACCGTCGTCGGCTCGGTTCCGCAGTCCCCGGAGTCCACGACCGCGTCCAGCATGTGGTCGAGCCGGTCCTTGATCTCCCAGCCCTGCGTCATCGGTTCGTCCTCGTCGGGCATGAGCAGCGTGCTGGACAGCAGCGGCTCACCCAGCTCGGCGAGCAGGGCCTGGGTGACCACGTGATCGGGGATGCGCACACCGACGGTCTTCTTCTTCGGGTGCTGGAGCATGCGCGGCACCTCCTTCGTCGCGGGGAGGATGAAGGTGTAGCTGCCGGGCGTCGACGCCTTGACCGCACGGAACACGTCCTTGTCGACGTGCACGAACTGGCCGAGCTGCGCGAAGTCCTGGCACACGAGGGTGAAGTGGTGCCGGTCGTCCAGGTGGCGGATCGTACGGATCCGCTCGATACCGTCGCGGTTGCCCAGCCGGCAGCCGAGCGCGTAGCAGGAATCCGTCGGATAAGCGATCAGCGCACCCGAGCGGACGCTGTCGGCGACCTGAGCGATGGTGCGCGGCTGGGGGTTTTCGGGGTGCACGTCGAAGTACTTCGCCATCCGCCGAGCTTATGCGGTCATGTGGCGGTGTCGGCGCAGGCTCGGAACTCGGCGGTGTGCTGCGCCGCCCTCAGTGGGACGCGCGCCACGCGGTGGCGCCTCACCGCGTTCAGAGCGTGAGCATGCGCGCACGGGGCCGGCGGCTGGGCGTGACGGTAGTCGCTGAACGAGGGGCGGGGGGATCGGCGTGCGCGTCACGCATGCCGCGGCGCACTCCGCCCACGTGCGTTGGCGTCCGACCTCTGCACGCGCCGAACCGATCGGCTTCCGCTCACCCCGGCTTGCGGGCGCGGAACGCGAACTGGCCGCAGAACGTGAGCTTGCGGAGGTTCACCAGGGCTGTGCGGCGGCGGCTTCGGCGTGCCCAGGTGTCGATCTCGGCGTTGAGCGGGGACTCCTCCTCCCAGTACCGCCCGTACTCCGAGGGCCGGCCGTGGTAGGTCCGCATGATCAGCGCCACCCCGTCGAGCGAGGGCCGCACCTCCTCCAGCGTCAGTCCGGCCTCCTCGACCAGGACCCGGAAGCCGTACGGCGTGTAGTTCCAGAGGCTGTAGGAGTGGTACGGCTCCAGCTGCGAGGTGCTGCCGATGAACAGTCCGCCCGGCCGCAGCACCCGGCCGATCTCGGCGAGCAGCTCGCGTGGGCGCGCGACGTGCTCGAAGACCTGGTGCGAGTAGATCAACGGAACGCCGTCCGTACGGAAGGGCAGGCGGACGCCGTCGTAATACACCACCGGGTCGTCTCCGGGCGGCCGCTGGGCCGCTTCGGGCGAGTCGCGGATGTCGACCCCCACCCACCGCACCTTCGGATCGTGACGGCGGAACAGCCGGGCAGAGGTGCCACGCCCGCACCCGAGATCGATGACCCTGTCGGGAGCGCCGGCAGAGCGCATGGCCTCGTCGAGGTAGTGGCGCGAGGTCACCTGGCGGGCATGGTCGCCGGGAATGCAGTCCCGCAGCAGCTCCCACAGGGTGGCCATGCGCGTCACCCGCTCACCAGCAGGTCGGTCCAGGACCGCGCCACCCGCTCCAGCGAGAACGCCTGCCGTACCTGGGTGCGGGCCAGCTCCCCGGCGAACCGCCAGGGCTCCGGTTCCCCGAGCGCGGCGATCGCCTCCGCCATCGCCTCCGGGCTCTCGTGGATCCAGCGCCGGTCGTAGATCTCGTCCGCGCCCGGCCACGGCAGCAGCGCGGGTACGGCGCCGGAGGCCATGCCCTCGGCAGGAGAGAGGTGGAAGCTCTCGTCGTCGCTGGTGGACAGCACATGCCCGACGCGCCGGAGCCAGTTGGCCACGTCCGGCCCGAACGTGTCGAAGACGACGGCCCCTTCGAGCAGCGGCGCGGTCTGGATCCGGCGCAGTACGGCGTCGTAGTGCTCGCGTTCCTCGGGCTTGTTCCAGATCCACCAGTACTCCCACGGCGGCTTGGACTTGACCGACAGATGCCAGCGCCGATCATGGGCCCGCAGCTTCTCCAGGACGTCGATGCCGAGATCGAGGCGTTTGCGGCTGGGCGCGATGCCGATCATGCCGAGCCGGAAGTGCGCTCCGGGCGTCTTGGGCCGGTCCAGCTGGTCGGTGTCGACCCAGTTCGGGATGACGGTGATCTTGGACTCGGGCCAGCCGGTGACCTCCCGCGTGCGGCGGGCGTAGTACGGACTGACGCACACCACCCGGTCGACCGCGTCGATGTCGACCTGCCGCGGCCAGCCGGCGTCCAGCTCGAACCGGTGCAGCCGGACGATGAGCCGGCTGCCGCGCCGCTTGTGGCGGCTGAACCAGACGGCGGCCGGACCGCACCATTCGACGACCATCACATCGGCCCAGTCGGCGAGTTCCCGGCTGGCCGCCGGGTCGTGGCGGGCCAGTGCGGGCCAGCTGTCCAGCCGTACCTCCAGGCCGGGCAGGGCACGGAAGTGGTCGAGGAGCCGGGTGAGGAACTTCAGGTCGTGGCCCGCGACCCCGATCCGCAGCGGTCGCGACCGGCGGGCGACGGCGGCCGGCATGGACGGAAAGGCCCGGTCGAGGTGGGTACGCCAGCGCTCCGCCGCGCCCCGCAGCGTGTACCGGCGGGCGGCCTGACGGCACCGGTCGGCCGCCAGCAGCCGGGACTCGGGCTCGCGCACGGCACGGGCGACGGCGTCGACCGCGTCCGGGAGTTCGGCGCGTCCGGGCACGAAGAGCGGGTAGTCCTCGCCGAGCAGTGCTTCGTGGGCGGGCGTGCGGTTGAGGACGACGGGCAGCGCGAGCGCGCCGAACTCCAGGACCTTGGTGGACAGTTCGAGACTGGCGTCGAGGGCGGTGTCGCGCCAGCCCAGGCCCAGGTCGCAGTCGGCGGCGATGCGCATGGCCTCCTCACGCGGCTGCCCGCCGTGGTGCGTGACGCCGGGAGTGCCGCCGTCCAGGGCCCGTGCCATGGCCGCCCGGAAGTCCGGACGGGCGGGGTCGTGGTGGATCTTGTCGCCGACGGTGTGCAGTTCGGCCTGGATGCCCCGCTCCGCGAGCAGCGCCGGCAGCCGGGTCATGGGAAGGGTGTTCCAGTGGGGCGCGAACTTGCCCGTGTAGACGAGGCGGAAGGGGTCGTGCGGGCGGTCGTGTTCGGGCACGGTGAAGCCGGGGTCGGGCACGGCCGGCGGGCTGAGCAGAGAGCGACCGCAGGCCTCGGGCACCCAGGTCTCCAGGAAGCAGCGCAACTCCTCGGTCTGGCACAGGAGTCGCGCGGACGCTTCGGCGATGCGGGTGAGATCTTCCCGGACCTGCTCCGTCATCTCGGCGGGCGACTGCGGGATGTCGGTGAGGTAGGCCCAGATCCGCCCGTCGAAGTGCCCGTCGGCGACCACGCGCGTGACCAGCCGACGGCCGCGTAGTACCAGCAGATCGCAGGGGTCGTCCTGGTCGAGCAGGGCGAGCACCCGCGAAGCCTGCGCCGGCGACAGGGGGCGGTCGTCCGCGGCGGGCAGCAGCCGGTCCTCGTGCGGGCGGACCACCGCGACCCCGGGCAGCCCGGCGATCGGGTCGATCAACCGGCCCGTTCGCACGGGGGCCTTGAGGACCAGGCGGGTCGCGCAGCCCGCCGCCGAGAGCGCTTCCACCGTCGACTGGGCCCACACCGCGGAGCCGTCGATGAGGTTGAGGTCCACATCGCCGTAGACGAGGGCACGTGGCGTGCGGCTCATGACGACTCCTTCCCGTGCACGGCGAACAGGCGGTACCCCAGGTCCAGCCAGTCCTCGGGCGGTGCACCGGCCAGATGCAGCGACCGGCGGACGAGGAGCGGGGTGAGGACCGGTACGAAGAGGTAGTCGTCGTCGGCCACGGTGTGCCCGACCGCGTCGGCGCCGGAGTACTCCTGCGCGCACATCAGGTCCAGCAGCAGCGTGTCCGGACGGTCCACGGACAGGTCGGTCCAGTCCGCGACCCAGGGCGCCGTGGGCCGTCCTTCCCGGACGGTCACACCGGCGCCGGTCAGCTCGTCGAGGACGCCGCCCGCCGGACGGGGAACGACGACCTCGGCCGGTCGATGGATCTGCCCCAGCACCTGGCCGACCAGCCGTGCCACCTCGTCCCGGTCGCCGGGCGCGGCCAGCACGGCGACGCGCCGTTCGGCCAGCGGGTCCGGACCGCCGACCCGTCGCGCCAGCTCTGCCAGCCGCACCCGGGTGCTGTCTCGTAGGAAGGCCTCCCGGAGCCCGTCCCGCCCGCACCTCTCCGGGTCGAGGCAGGAAAGCCGTACGCCGGTGTCCGTATCCAGCACGGCGTCCCAGGCGAACTGCGTCAGGCCGGGGGCACCGGCCGCGGGGGCGTCCCGCCACAGGACGGCAGCGCGGCCCAACGCCCGTGCCTCGGTGAGGATTTCGGCCAGCTGCCGGTCCAGGTCCGGCGCGAGGCCGGTGCCCGCAGGCGACCAGGGGCCGTCGCCCGTGCAAGCGCTCAGCTGTACGACGACGGCGTCCGGATCGGTGCGCCGCACGAGCAGACGCCCGTCGTGCGGCAGCAGACGGTTCACGACGGCGTCCGCGGCGAAGTCCTCGGCCGTGCGGTCGGTGAGCACGCCGGCGACGACCAGGCGGTCACGCGGAGCCGAGGACAGGGCACGGTGGGCGAGGTGGAACCGGCCGTCGAGCACCTGAGGCAATGCGGTCCCCGGCGCACTCCGCCCGGTCGGCTGCGGCCGGGACTTCGCCCGCCCCCGCCACATCCCGTACAGCTCCCGGGGCAGCCGCGCCGTCCCCCGCCCGGGCGAACGGGCCGCCGCCACCAGCGCCCGCCCGACCCTCAGCGAGGTCGAGCCCTCCAGCATGGCCACCCGCGCCTGCAGCACATCGACCCGCTCGCGGGCCCCGCGCAGCGCGGACGCCAACTGCTCCCGCTCCCGCACGGCGACGGCCAGCCGGTCGGCGAGCCCGTCCTGCCGGACTCCGGCACCGCCGTGTTCCGCTTCCTCGACCTCCTTCTCGAGGTCCAGTACGCGGGCCCGCAGGGACCGGGAGACCAGGTCGGCGAGGACGTACTCGCTCGCCGTCCGCAGCGCCGTGGGCAGGCCCTCGGACGGTACCGGTCGCCCGAACCAGTCGTGCGGCGGCAGGAGTTCGTCCGTGCGGGCGAACACGGCGCCCGCGCGGAGGTGGGCGTAGTCGAGCGGGACGGCGCGCAGCACCTGACAGCGCCGGGTGACCAGGGCGTCCAGGAGCCGGTGGTAGGGGAGTTCGGGCGCGGGGTGCCCGAACACGATGAGTCCGCGCCCACCGGGCCGCATCCGCTCCAGTACGGCGAGACAGTCGGCCTCGGTGCCGTGCAGAGCGGGGTCCGGGCCGTACGAGAGCAGCACCAACTCGCCCGCCTCCACGGGGCTTTCGTCAGCCGCGCGCAGCGCGACGCCGTCCGGGAGGTGCAGATAGGGCGCCAGGTTCAGTCCACCGCCGGTGGTCGCGTCGATGACGGTCGTGACGCCGTCCAGGTGGGGGTGGAGCAGATCGGTCAGGCGCATCATCGGGTCCTTGTGAAGACGTGGAAGCCGACCTCGTTCTCGCGGAAGTCGTACGGCTCGAACAGGGTGTGCCGCAGGCCGAGGGGTTCGAGCTCCGCGCGGTACGCGGCCGTCGGGCGGTGCACGATGTAGTCACCGCGCGGTCTGCGCTCCCCGATGTCCTCGTCGGTGACGATCAGCCGGCCGGTGAGGCGGACCAGGGAGGCGAGGTTGCGCAGTCCGGCGGACCACTCGGTGTCGTCGAGGACGTGGAAGAGCACGTCGACGCAGAGCACGACGTCGTACGGCCAGGGACTGCGCCAGTCGGCGAGCGAGGACACCGCGTACCGTGGGCCGCCGCCGTCGGCGCGGGCGTGGGTCACGGCCTCCTCGCTCAGGTCGAAGGCGTCGACGCGGTGGCCGCAGCGGGCCAGTGCGCGGGCGAAGTGCCCTTTGCCGCACCCTGCGTCGAGGACGAACAGCGGTGCCCGCTGGCTGGCCAGGTCGCCGATCAGGGTGAGGAGGGTGCCGAGCCGCCGCGCGTAGAAGATCTCGTTGCCGGCGTGATCGAGGCCGATGTGACCGCCGGAGGTGAGGTCGTCGTGCTCGCGGTGGCGGGAGTCCCAGTAATCGTGGGCGCGTTCCGCCGTCCGGGTGGCTGCGCGGTCAGTCATGGTGATCCAGCCACCTGGTGACGATCCGGGCGATCCGGGCGCCCGCCTTGCCGTCCCACAGCGGTGGGCCCTCTCCGCGCGCCGTCTGCTCGCCGTCCAGCGCCTTGCGCAGCGCGGGAATCAACTCGGCGTGCCCGACGAGGCGGTTGGTGCCGTCGGTGACGGTGACCGGGCGCTCGGTGGTGGTGCGCAGGGTCAGGCACGGTACGCCCAGGATGGTGGTCTCCTCCTGAACGCCGCCGGAGTCGGTGATCACCACGGCGGCTCCCCTCACCAGGCTCATGAACTCGACGTATCCCAGTGGTTCGAGCACGTGCACGCCGGGAGCGCCGCAGAGGCCCGCTGCCTCCAGCGCCCGCCGGCCGCGCGGATGCAGGGGCACGGCGAGGTCGAGGTGGCGGGCCGCCTCGGTCAGGACGAGGGCGGCGGCCCGGGCCGCTTCGGGGTCGTCGACGTTCGAAGGGCGGTGCAGCGTGACCACGCCGTAGCGGTCGGGGAGGTCGTTAGCGGTACGCGCGGCGGCCGGGTCGAACAGGTCCAGATGGGTGAGCAGGGTGTCGATCATCGGGTTGCCGACGAGGTGGACGCGGTCCACGTCCACTCCCTCGCGGGTGAGATGGCCGATGGCCTCCGGGCTGGTGACGAACAGCAGGTCGGCCAGCTGGTCCACCAGGCGTCGGTTGACCTCCTCCGGCATCGTCATGTCGAAGCTGCGCAGGCCCGCCTCCACATGGGCGACCGGTATGCCGAGTTTTGCGGCGGCGAGGGCACCGGCCAGGGTGGAGTTCACGTCGCCGTAGACCAGGACGAGGGCGGGTGCGCGTGCGGTCAGTTCGGGCTCCAGCGCCACCAGGAGCTCGGCGGTCTGCCGGGCGTGGCTGCCGGAGCCGACGCCGAGGTCGGTGTCCGGTGCGGGCAGGCCCAGCTGCCGGAAGAAGACGTCCGACAGGCGTTCGTCGTAGTGCTGCCCGGTGTGGACGAGCACCTGCTCGCATCCGGCCGAGCGCAGGGCGGCGACCACCGGCGCCGCCTTGACGAAATTGGGCCGGGCGCCGACGACATGGAGTACGCGGCCGGTCATGGTGTCGGTTCTCCGCTCGGTCGACCTAATGTGCCGGTATGTCACGTCATGTCCCCCGAGCTCTCAGTCTGGCTGCCTCCGTGGCATGGGGCGAGTTGCGCCAGGACCCCGTCCGGGCGGCGCTGCTCGGCCTGCGGCTGCTGCCGACCCCCGTCGGGGACCGCTTGGCGGGCGTCGAACGGCGGCTCGCCGCCCGCGCCCGCACCGCCGGCCCCACCGCCACTGGGTCCGGTACGGCGCGGGTGCCCGCCCCCGCCGGGCGGACCGTCGCTCCGGTGCCGGGCCGGGTACTCCATCTGGTCACCAACGGGCTGCCGTTCAAGCACGCCGGCTACACCGTGCGCACCCAGAAACTCGCCGAGGCCCAGCGGGCGGACGGACTCGATCCGCACGTGGTCACGCGCGTCGGCTTCCCGGTGGCGCAGGGCGTGCTGGACGCACGCCCGCTGCAGATCGTGGGCGGCGTACCGCAGCACCGACTGCTGCCGTCGCGGCTGCCGTACGGTCAGGATGCCGTGCTGGCCCGTAACGCCGAGCTGGCCGGGCGGCTGGTGGAGCGGCTGCGGCCCGCCGTCCTGCACGCGGCCACCGACCACGGCAACGGACGGGTCGCCCTCGCGCTGCGCGAGGCCTACGGGCTGCCCGTGGTCTACGAGGTGCGGGGCTTTCTGGAGGAGAGCTGGCTGACGCAGGCTCCGGGGCGCAGCCCGGACGACCCGACCTACCGCACGCGGCGCGCGCTCGAGACGTACTGCATGCGCGAGGCCGATCTGGTCCTGACGCTGGGTGCCGCGATGCGCGCCGAGATCGTGGCCCGTGGAGTGCCCGAGGACCGGGTCCTGATCGCGCCGAACGCGGTGGACGACGACTTCCTGGCCCCGCTGCCGGACGGGGCGCTGCTGCGCGCCCGCCTCGGCATCGCGCCGGACGACCTCGTCGTCGGCACCGTCAGCAGTCTTACTCCATATGAGGGAATCGGCACATTGCTCCATACGGGTGCCGAGCTGCGTCGCCGCGGCGTCCCCGTGCGGCTGCTGATCGTGGGCGACGGTCCGGAGCGGGCGGCGCTGCGGGCACTGGCCGTCCGGCTCGGTCTCGGAGACGGCGGCGCCCTGTTCACCGGACGGGTGCCACACGACCAAGTGCGGTCGTACCACGCGGTGTTGGACGTGTTCACGGTGCCGCGCACCGACGAGCGCGTGTGCCGACTGGTGACGCCGCTCAAGCCGGTCGAGGCGATGGCGAGCGGTCTGCCGGTGGTGGCCAGCGATCTCGCCGCGATGAGGGAGCTGGTCGAGCCCGGCGCAAGCGGTGAGCTCATTCCTTCCGCATCCCCACAAGCTTGGGCGGAAGTTATCGAAGGGCTGTTTTATTCTCAAACCCGGCGAATTGACATGGGGATCAACGCCCGCTCGATCGTCGCGCGGGCCCGTACCTGGAGCCGGGTCGCCGCCATGACCCGCGATGCCTATCGCGCGCTTGGATGCCGACTCCCGCCCTGAAAGCCGGGTGAACCCGTATGCAGGTCGACGAGACCGAACCGCTCGCAGAGGTGAGCCAACCGCTCGGGGACGAAGAGGAGACCGACGACGTCGAACTCGCGGTACTCGGGCTCGGCTACGTCGGGCTGCCCCTCGCCCGGGAGGCCGCCTCGGTCGGCCTGAGAGTCGTGGGGCTCGACCGGAACGCCGAGGTCGTCACCGCGCTCAACGCCGGGCGCTCGCACGTCGACGACGTGTCCGACGAGGACGTCCGCCGCATGCGGGCGGCAGGATTCACGGCGTACACGGACGACCGCTGTCTCGCCCGCGCACAGAACGTGGTCATCTGCGTGCCGACTCCGCTGGGCCAGGACGGGGGCCCCGATCTGAGCGCGGTGACCGACGCCACCCGGACGATCGCCGGCCGGCTGCGGCGCGGGCAGCTCGTCGTCCTGGAGTCGACCACCTACCCCGGCACCACCGAGGAGATCGTCCGCCCGCTGCTGGAGGAGTCCGGGCTGCGCGTCGGCGAGGACTTCGCCCTGGCGTTCTCACCAGAGCGCATCGATCCCGGCAACTCCGCGCACCAACTGCGCGACACCCCCAAGGTCGTCGGCGGCTGCACCCCGTCCTGCGCGGCACGCGCCGTCGCCTTCTACGGCAAGCTCGTCGACACCGTCGTCCAGGCAAAGGGCACCCGCGAGGCCGAACTGGCCAAGCTCATCGAGAACACGTACCGGCACGTCAACATCGCCCTGGTCAACGAACTGACCATCATCAGCCACGAGTTGCATGTCGACGTCTGGGACGCCATCCGCTGCGCCGCCACCAAGCCGTTCGGCTTCCAGGCCTTCAGACCCGGCGCCGGAGTGGGCGGCCACTGCATTCCCATCGACCCCAACTACCTGTCGTACAAGGTGCGTTCCGCGCTCGGCTACGAGTTCCGCTTCGTCGAGCTCGCCCAGGAGATCAACCGCCGGATGCCGGAGTACGTCGTGCGCCGCGCCCAGGACCTCCTCAACAGCGTCGGCAAGCCGCTGCACGGCTCTCGGGTGCTGCTCATGGGTGTCACCTACAAACCCGACGTGGCCGACCAACGCGAGTCGCCCGCGGTGCCGGTGGCCAGGCTGCTGCGGGAACGGGAGGCGGAGATCGCCTTCCACGACCCCCACGTGCCCGAGTGGTCCGTCGACGGCGTGGCCGTCCCCCGTGTCGACGACGCCATCGAGGCCGCGCGGGACCACGACCTGACGATCCTGCTGCAGGACCACTCGGCCTACGACCTGCCCGCCCTCGCCGACGAGGCCCGACTGCTGTTCGACACCCGGGGGCGGATCTTCCGGCCGGGGATCGAGGAGCTCTAGGCAGCTCCTCCGCACGGCCGCGTCCCACGGAGCTGAAAGGCGCCCCTATGCGGATACTCGTCGTCACCGTCGTGCACCACCCCGAGGACGCCCGCATCCTGCACCGGGAGATAACGGCCCTGAGGGAGCGCGGCCACGAGATCGTCTACGCGGCCCCCTTCACCGCCCGATCGGTGGCGCCGCGGCCGTACGTCGAGGGGGTGGACCTGCCGCGAGCTGCGGGCCGCAGCCGCCGTGCGGCACTGCGGGCGGCCCGCGTCCTGCTCGCCGAACGCGGGCCCGAAGTGGATCTGGTGCTGCTGCACGACCCCGAACTGCTGCTGGCCCTCCCCCGCACCCTGCGTCGGTGGCAGCGCACCGGCCGGTCCCCGGTGACGGTGTGGGACGTGCACGAGGACACGGCTGCGGCACTGGCCATGAAGGCTTGGGTGCCGGGACCGTTGCGCCCACCCCTGCGCCTCGCGGTGCGCGCGGCGGAACGCCTCGCGGAGCGCCGACTGCGCCTGCTGCTCGCCGAGGACGCCTACCAGGCACGCTTTCGCCGCTCCCACCCGGTCGTGCCGAACCTCGCCGTCGTTCCGACCGTCGTGCCGGCTCCGCCCGGCGACGACCGGGTCGTCTACCTGGGGCATCTGTCACGGGCCCGCGGCGCGCTGGACCTGATCGAGACGGCCCGACTGCTCGGCCCGTCGTTCCGGATCGAGGTGATCGGCGCGGCGGATCCCGACGTACGCGACGAGCTCGCCGAAGCCGACCGCGACGGCGTCCTGCGCTGGCACGGCTTCCTGCCCAACGACCACGCCCTCGCCCTGCTGTCCGGCGCCACGGCCGGCCTCTCCCTCCTGCACGACCAGCCCAACTACCGCCACTCACGCCCCACCAAGGTCGTCGAGTACATGGCGCACGGCGTCCCCGTCGTCACCACGCCGACCCCGCTCGCCGCCGAACTCGTCCGGGGCCACGGCTGCGGCCTCGTCGTCCCCTACGAGGACCCGGCAGCGGCCGCGGCCGCGATACGGCGCCTGAGCGGCGATGCCGAACTGCGGCTGCGCGCCGCGCGGCGGGGGCGCGACGCGGCCCTCACTGACCTCAACTGGCCAGCGCGCGCAGGTGAGTTCGTCGAGTGGCTGGAGAAGTGGGTGGCGGAGTCGGCAGGGTCCCGGGGCGGCCGGCTCAGCCTCCCAGCCGTACCGGAATCTCCTGCCAGCCGAACGCGATGAAGGACGGCACCTGCCGCAACGCGCCCTCGTCCACGGCCAGTTCCAGCCCGGGGAAGCGGGCGAAGACCGCGGGCAGGGCGGTGAGGGCCTCCATACGGGCGAGGGGCGCTCCGATGCACCGGTGCACCCCGATCCCGAAGGCCAGATGGTCGTCGGCTCCGCGCCCGGCGTCGAAGGCGTCGGCGTCGTGACCGTAGTGCGCGGGATCGAGCCCCGCGGCGGCGTACGTCGTGACGATGGCGTCCCCGGCGGGGATGGTGACGTCGCCGACGGTCAGGTCCGTGACGGCGAACCGCAACGGCAGCGAGGCGATGGACGGGTGGACCCGCAGTGTCTCCTCGACGACCGCCTCCCAGCCGAGCTTCCCGGACCGTACGGCGGCCAGCTGCTCGGGGTGCGTCAGCAGGGCGACGACCGCGTTGCCGATGAGGTTGACGGTCGTCTCGAAGCCGGCGCCGATGACCAGCAGCAGCGTGTAGAGCAGCTCTTCGTCGCTGAGCCGGTCGCCGTCCTCGTCCCGCACCCGGATCAGCTCGGTGGTGAGATCGTCCCCCGGGTGTGCGGTGCGGTGGGCGATCAGCGCGGGCAGCACGGTGCCGATCTGCCGCTGAACGAACGCGGCGTGTTCCGGGCTCGGGTCGGAGGTGTCCATGAGGGCCGCGATCATGGTGCCGGTGGCGTCCCTCAACTCCTCAGGGACACCGAACAGTTCGCAGATCATCCGCATGGGCAGCGGATGCGCCAGCCCCGCCTTGAGGTCGACCGCGGAACCGTCCGCGCCCGCCTGAGCGAGGCCGTCGAGCAGCTCCGCCGTGATCGCCTCCACCCGCGGGCGCATCGCCTCGGTGCGCCGGTGCGTGAAGCTCGGCGAGACCAGCTTGCGTAAGCGCGCGTGGTCGGCACCATACGTCGAGAGCATGTTGACCACGCCCACCCAGCCCAGGACCCAGCCCCAGGAGGGGTGTTCGCCGATCTCCGGCCACAGCTTCCAGTGCAGCCGGGGATCCTTGCTGACCCGCGGGTCGAGGATCAGTTCCTTGAGCGTGTCGTAGCGGGTGGGCGCCCAAGCCGGGATGCCGCCCGGCAGCTCCACGGGGACGATCGGGCCGAGGGCGCGCAACCGGGCGCTCTCGGCGGGGATGTCGGCGCCGAACGGGTCGAGAGCGATGCGGTCGGTGACGGTCACGACGGATCTCCTGGCTGGTCGGGGGAGCGGCGGCTGAACCGGACGGGCAGCGAGGTCAGCGAGCGGTGGAAGGGTCCCGGGCGCCAGCTCAGTCGTTCGCGTGGCAGGACCGGCCGCAGATCGGGCAGCCACTGGGTGAGCCGTTCGATCGCCTCGGTGGCGATGAGCAGCGTGTGCTGCTTGACCGGGCAGGCGTGCGGGCCCGCCGACCAGGACAGATGCGAGGCGTCCTGGGGGTGCCGGTCGTCGGTGCGCTCCCGCTCGGCGAAGTGCGCGAGCGCCCCGTACGAGATCACCACCGGAACCGCGGCCCTGATCCACGCCCCGTGGAAGGTCACGGCCCTGCGGGCGTAGTGGATGCCGTAGTTGGCCAGGGGCGTCTCGTGGTGCAGCACCTCCACCACCGCGTCCATCACGGGGCGGGAACCGCTGGTCAGCGTCGAGTAGTAGAGCGGGTTGCCGAGGATCCGGGACAGCGCGTTGGACACCAGGTTCGCCGTCGGTTCGTGTCCGGCGCCGAGGGTGAGGAACACCTGCCAGGTGACCTCCTCCGGAGTGAGCCCGGCCGGATGGTCGAGGAGCCTGCTCGGCAGGTCGTCGCCGCGCTGCTCGGTCTTGGCGGCGATCAGCTCCATGATGTAGCCGCCGAACTCCGCCTCGCCCTGCGCCGCTTCCGCGCCGCCCTCCATCATCCGGCCCAGCGCCGCGTCGAGCCGGTCGCTGTGGCTGTCCGGCAGTCCGAACAGGCTGTTGAACACCAGCGCCATCAACGGCCGCGCGAACTCGCCGACCAGATCCGCCTCGCCCCGCGGCCCGAACCGGCTCACCAGCACATGCACGGCCCTGTGGACACGGGCGCGCAGGTCGTGCGGTTCGATGCCGTCGAAGGTGTCGATCAGCGTGGTGCGGTAGCGGAGATGGGCCGCCCCGTCCGCGAACAGGGAGTTGGGCCGCCAGCGCATCATGCCGAGCACCGGCGAGTCGTCGGCGACGGTGGCCTCCCACGGCCGCGGATCGTGCGAGAACGTGTCCGTGTCGTGCAGCAGCTCCAGCGCGGCCCGCCGGTCGGTGACGACGTACGCCGGTACACCCGGGGCGAGTTCGGCCCAGCCGACCGGGCCCTGGGCGCGCAGGGCGTCGTAGTAGCCGTACGGATCCAGCGCGAAACCGTCCTCCCACAGCCGTACCGGGGTGGAGAGGGAGAAGGCCTGCTGGGCGGGGGGATAGGTGGTCACCGGTGCTCCGGGGGGTGGCGGTCGATCAGGTGCTGGACCAGCGCGAGCAGCGCGTCGATCGAGGAGTCCGCGTCCCGCGCGTCGCACACGAGCATCGGGGTCGTCGGCTCCAAGTCGAGGGCGGCGCGCAGCTGTTCGTCGGTGTAGTGGCGGGGCGCGTCGGGGAAGGCGTTGAAGGCGACCGCGTACGGCAGGCCGGTCTCCTCGACCAGGCCGAGCACGTCGAACGACGCGTCGATCCGACGGCTGTCCACCAGGACGAGCGCGCCGAGCGCCCCGTACGCGATGTCGTCCCACAGCGAACGGAACCGCTCCTGCCCCGGCGTGCCGAAGAGATAGAGCACGATGCCGTCCGGCAGGCTGATCCGCCCGAAGTCGATGGCGACGGTCGTCGTCGACTTGTCCCGCACGCCGGCGACATCGTCCGTCTGCGCGGAGGCCTCGCTGAGCGGCTCCTCGGTGTGCAGCGGCCGGATCTCGGAGACGGAGTCGATCAGGGTCGTCTTGCCCACCCCGAAGGGCCCGGCGACGAGGATCTTCACCAACTCGCGGGCGGTCTCGGGCAAATGGGTGCGGCTAGTCGTGCTTGAGGGCGCGGAGGCCATCGGCCACTCTCTTCAGCAGGTCGGGGGCGAACCGTTCGGCGGGCGGGATCGGCGGGCGGGCCAGCGCCAGGCCCCGGTCGACGAGATCGGCGGCCAGCACGCGCACCGCGGACACCGGCAGCTCCAGCAGGGCCGCGGCCTCCACCACCGTCAGCGATCCGCCGTCCAGGGCTTCCAGCAGGGCCAGTTGAGCGGCGGGCAGGTCCGCGGGCGCGGGCGTCCCGCTGCCGGTGAGGACCGTCAGCCGCTCCAGCTGGGGGCGGCTCGGCCGGGCCACGCCGCCGGTCGACAGATACGCGGGTACGAGGGGACGGCCGCCACGCCGGACGGTCATACGGGCGTGTCGCCGTCGGTTCCCCGGGGCGCGGCCGCCATCGCCTTCTCGCCCAGCCGTGCCACTTGCGAGTGGACACGGTGCGCGAGCAGATCGAGGCGGACCTCGCCGTCCCCGTACGCGGCCACGCAGGTGCCGTGATCCGTCGGGACGATGAGGACATAGCCGTGGTCGGACTCGATGACGACCTGCCGCACCTCCGCCTGGTCCCGGTCGGCGAAGGCCGCCGCGGCCGTCCGGCACGCCCCCTGAACGGTGCTGGTGATGGCGGCCACCCGCTCGGCCGACGGCTGCGCCAGCGCGTCCGTGTACCCCTTCACCAGCCCGTCCCGCGTCAGCAGGACGGCGGCCACGACATGCGGTACCTGGAGGATCGGCTCCAGCACCCACGCCGTCTCGCCTGCATCGCGGCTGGTCATCGCGCCGCTCCCCCCTCATCATGGTCGGTCTGTTCGGTCTCGTGCTGCACGGCGGGTACGGCGTCGTCGTCCCGCGCGCGTGCGGCGGCGGTGCCGGACTGCAGCGCGCCGAGCGCCGCGGCGGCGTCCTCCGGGCGCCGCGCGGGAGGCCGCGGCTCGGGTTCGGCCGGTGCGGCGGCTGCCCGGGTACGACGTCGGCGCTGCGGCAGGCCTCCGGCGTCCCCCGGGCTGTGGTGCCCGGACCCGGCGGCCTCCTCGTCCTGTTCGCTGCCGTAACTGTGAACGGCGGTGGGCACGTTCTTGCGCGTCGAGCGCGGGGCGCTGGCCGCCGGCGGCTGTGCGGCGGGGTCGATACGGGTGAGCAGATGGCTGTCGACGAGCAGCACCGCGCGCACACCGCCGTACGGGGAGGGCGAGGAGAGGTCCACGCTCAGGTCGAACTGCCGGGTCAGCCGGCCGATCGCGGCGAGTCCCATGCGCGGCGGGTCACCGAGGTCGGTGAGCAGGATCGGCTCGGTGCCGGCCACCATCCGCTGGGCGCGGGCCCGTTCGTCCTGCGTCATGCCGAGACCGGCGTCGTCGATGGTGACGCAGACGCCGTGATGGACGTGCTCCAGGCTGACCGTGACGTCGGTGTCGGGTGCGGAGTGGCGCAGGGCGTTGTCGAGGAGTTCGGCGACGATGATGGCGACCGGCTCGACCGCGTGGGACACCAGGGCGGTGCCCGCCTCCAGGTGGTTGTGGACCCGGACCCGGTGATAGCCCGCCAGCCGGGCCTGACCGCCGGTCACCGCCTCCACCAGGTGCGACTCCTCGCGGGCCAGCCCGACCCAGGCCCCGCACACGACCGCGGCGACCTGCGCCCGCCGCAGCGACTGCTCGTTCTCGTGGTCCAGTTGGAACAGTGTCTGCGCCAACTCCGGGTCGTCGTACTGCTGTTGCAGCCCGCGCAGGGCGTCCTGGAGCCGGTACAGGCCCGCTTGGATCTCCCGCGTGGCGCCGCGCATCCCGGCCTGCGCCGCCGCGTCGATCCGGGTGCGTTGCGCCGCCAGCTCCGTGCGCAGCCCTTTCAGCACGTGCTCCATCGCGACACCGAGCGGCGTACCGGCGTGCTGCGGATTCAGCGGGCCCGGCACCACGACGTGCGGATGCGCCAGTTGCCGTGCGGCGGCCGGGACGCGGCGTGCCGCGAGATGCTCGACCTCGGAGGTGAACGCCAGGGGAGCGCCGTCGAGTTGGGCACGTAATCGGGCGATCTCCTCACGCTGCGCGGCTTGTTGACGCCGGGATCGCAGCAGCCCGCCGAGGAGGGCGAGCGCGGACAGTGTGCCGACGGCGAGACCGCCGGCCACCAGGTCCGGTAGTTCGATCATCGAATCGGTTTCCATGCGAAGTCGGGCAGGGGCGGGTCCGAGGCCCGTGGACCAGGCACTCGTCGCACAGTACACACCGTCATCGACCGGTCTCGCACGGTCGATGGAAACATCGTTCCGAAAGGGGCCGTTTTCTGTTCGTATTTCGTACGGCGGTGCAGTCACGCGCCGGGCCCCGTCCTGGAGGCGGCACGGAAGCGGGCACCGTCCGCCGTGTGAGCGGGTTCAGCGGCCTGTGGCGCAGCCGCACGATCGGGCCGGCTCCGGTTGCGGGCGCGAACGGGTGGGTGTCCCCTGAGCCGTACGCGCTGCGCGCGTGGCCGGCCGGGCGGCCCGGCCGGGGATCGCAGGGAGGCGGGATGCCAGGACGGTGGTACGCCTCAGGCATCGCGGTGGCGGTGGTCGCCGTCACCGTCGGCTCATGCGCCACGCCCGCCGAGCGGCGTGACCGCGTCACCGCCGACGTCACCCGTTTCGAGCGGGCGCTGGACGCCGAGCAGTACAGGGATCTGTGCGCGGCGCTCGCCCCCTCCACCAGGCAGGAACTGGAGCAGTCGGCCAAGAGCCGGTGCGAGCGGGCGATCGGCGAGGAAGAGCTTCCCGCCGCCGGTGCCGTACGGCAGGTGGACGTGTACGGCCGCCAGGCCCGGGTGGTGCTGGAGCACGACACCGTCTTCCTGGCCCGTTTCCCCGAGGGCTGGAAGGTGACCGCCGCCGGATGCCGGCCCCGGTCCCAGCAGCCGTACCAGTGCGAGATCAAGGGCGGGTGAGAAGACCATGAGGACGCTGTTCGTAGGGACGCTTCTGGTGGTAGCTCTCGGCCTGGCGTACTTCATGGCCTTGGGACTGATGCGCCGATGAGTACGGAACCGGCGCCCGGCAACGGCACCACCGCGGCCCCGCACCGTGCGCGGCGGTTCCTCCGCCACAACAGTCTCGGCCTGTTCTTCATGGGCACGTTCCTGCTCGCCCTGGCGGGCCAGGCCGTGGTGGGGCACGCGGCGTTCAACAACCAGCTCCGCACCGACGACATGGCACTCATCAGCTTCGGCGCCTACGTGACCACGTCGGACTTCGCCGTCGACGTCACCGAGAACTGGCAGTCCGAGTACCTGCAGTTCTTCCTCTACATCTTCGCCACCGTCTGGCTGCTGCAGCGCGGCTCACCGGAGTCCAAGGAACTCGACAGGGCGGGCACCGAGTCGGACAAGGAGCAGATGACCGGCGAACACGCCAGGGACGACTCCCCGCGATGGGCCGCGGCCACGGACTGGCGCGGCGTGCTCTTCTCCCGCTCGCTCGGCCTGGCCATGGGGACCATCTTCCTGCTGTCCTGGCTGGCCCAGTCCGTCACGGGTGTCGCCGCCTACAACGAACAGCAGTTGCGCCAACTCCAGGCCCCCCTGTCCTGGGCCGAGTACCTCTCCTCCGCGGACTTCTGGGACCGCACCCTGCAGAACTGGCAGTCCGAGCTGCTCGCCGTCGGCTCCATGGCCGTCCTCGCCATCTACCTGAGGCAACGAGGTTCACCGGAGTCCAAGCCCGTCGGGGCGCCCCACTCCGCCACCGGCGTCGAAGGCTGAGCGGACCGGGGCCGGGAAGGGGCGGCGTCGGACATCGCCGTGCTGGACGGACGCAGGGTGGGCGTCCGGGGCCGCGCGGGCGACCGGGTCAACCACGGCCGGCTCTTGCCCGAAGGACCTCTTCGCGTGGCAGGCCCATGCCTCACGGGACCGGCGGACGGAAGCCCGCGTCCACCGTGGTGACCGGCAAGGATCCCTAGACCGGCCGCGTCACGGTCCTGACCAGCCGCTCTCCCACTCCGCGGCGTCCCCTTCCTTGGCCTCTTCGCCCGCGCGGTCCCCCTCCGCCTGCGAAGGGGTCGTCCGTGGCGCCTCCTGAGGATCGCCCTGCTCTGTCTTCCGTTCCGTCGCGGTGTCGTCCTGCCGCTCGCCCTCTGCCTGGGACGGGGTGTGCTCACTCATCGTCGGCCTCCCTGGTGCGAACGCCGTTTGGTGTGTCGGGTGTGCTGGGGTGCCCTGTCGTCCCTCGTGCTCGGGCGGGGATGACGGCAGTCGGTCCCTCATCAAGCGTCACTCCTGGCGTGTGCGGTGCCCTTGCCGGGGGCGGCACGCAGCCAGCCGGCGATCCACCCTGTCTGCATCGCGGCATCCAGGCGGTACGTCGGCCGGATCCGCCCCTCGGCCCGAAGACCCACTCGAAGCCGCGCAGATGCGCCAGCGGCCGCAGCCCGCCCACGATGTTGAACAGGCCGTGCGCCACCGCGACCGCGGCCGCCCGCTCCGGCACTCCCGCCCTGCCCATACCGCTGTCCACTCCGCTCCCTGCCTGCCAGGTCGGCCGGGTACCCGGCCGACCTGGCAGGAAAACGCAGGTCACCGGCCCAGCTCAACCGTCGTCGTGACCCACGTCAGATGGCGTCGCGAATGGCCCGTTCGAAGCCCACTACGTGACTGCGGGCCAGCTCTGACGCCTTGTCGGGGTCACCGGCGACGATCGACTCGATCAGCGGTCCGTGTTCCTCGACGTGGCCGGCCATGTCGGGCAGGCGGTCGATGAACAGGCACCAGATGCGGGTGGCCAGGTTGTCGTGGCGGACGAGGGTGTCCTCCAGGTACGGGTTGTGCGTGGCGGCATAGATGGCGCGGTGCACCTGAAGGTCCAGACGCATCAGGTCGGCGGCGTCCTGTCGACGGGAATCCACGCGCTCCAGCTCCCGCAGTACGGCCGTCAGGGCCGCCCGGTCCGCGGCCGTGGCCCGCCGCGCGGCCTGGGCGGCGGCCAAGGGCTCCAGCTCCTGGCGTACCTCGGAGATATGCGCCAGGTCCGTGATGTTGACCTCCGTGGCGAAGGTGCCGCGCCGGGGGTAGGTCGTGATCAGGCGCTCGTACTGGAGCCGCTTGAGCGCCTCGCGCACCGGTGTCCGTCCGACGCCGAGGGACTGACCCAACTGGTCCTCGTTGATCGGCGCGCCCGGGCGGATCTCCAGCATCACGAGCCGGTCGCGGATGGCGCGGTAGGCGCGTTCGGCGAGGGACAGCTCCTCGCCCGTGGGCTCGGTCGCCAGCTGCTGCATGGATGCCCCCTTGACCTGTCCGGCGAGCTCCCATACCTTACCGCACAGGCTGATATATCAGTTGCTCTTTAGTTGACGCTCAGGATGGTGCACAGATGGCAACGACCCCGTCCACCACCACGGTCACCTCCCCCCTCTCCCTCCCGCTCAGCGCACTCGACCCGGATGTCGCCGCCGCGGTGGACGCCGAGCTGCACCGCCAGCAGTCGACCCTCGAGATGATCGCCTCGGAGAACTTCGCGCCGGCCGCCGTCATGGAGGCCCAGGGCTCGGTCCTGACCAACAAGTACGCCGAGGGCTACCCCGGCCGCCGCTACTACGGCGGCTGTGAACACGTCGACGTCATCGAGCAGTTGGCCATCACCCGCGTCAAGGAACTCTTCGGCGCCGAGGCCGCGAACGTACAGCCGCACTCGGGCGCCCAGGCCAACGCGGCAGCCATGTTCGCGCTGCTGAACCCCGGCGACACGATCCTCGGCCTCGACCTCGCACACGGCGGGCACCTGACCCACGGCATGCGCCTCAACTACTCCGGCAAGCTCTACAACGTCGTGCCGTACCACGTGCGCACGTCTGACATGCGCATCGACATGGACGAGGTCGAGCAGCTCGCTCTCGCCCATCGGCCCAAGCTGATCGTCGCCGGCTGGTCGGCCTACCCCCGCCACCTGGACTTCGCCGAGTTCCGGCGGATCGCCGACGCGGTGGGCGCGTATCTGCTGGTGGACATGGCGCACTTCGCCGGTCTGGTGGCCGCGGGCCTGCACCCGAGCCCGGTGCCGTACGCCGACGTGGTCACGACCACCACGCACAAGACGCTCGGCGGCCCGCGCGGCGGGGTGATCCTCAGCCGGGCCGGCCTCGCCAAGAGGATCAATTCCGCGGTCTTCCCGGGACAGCAGGGCGGACCGCTGGAGCACGTCATCGCGGCGAAGGCGGTGGCCTTCAAGGTGGCGGCGGGGGAGGAGTTCAAGGAGCGCCAGCGGCGCACGCTGCGGGGAGCGAAGATCCTCGCCGGACGGCTCCTGTCCGACGACGTGGCCGAGGCCGGGATCACCGTGCTGACCGGCGGTACCGAAGTCCACCTGGTACTCGTCGACCTGCGCGACTCCGAGCTGGACGGGCAGCAGGCCGAGGACCGGCTGCACCGCGTCGGCATCACCGTCAACCGCAACGCGGTGCCCTTCGACCCCCGCCCGCCGATGGTCTCCTCGGGCCTGCGGATCGGCACCCCAGCTCTCGCCACCCGGGGCTTCGGCGACACGGAGTTCCGGGAGGTCGCCGACATCATCGCCCAGGCCCTGAAGGGCGAGCAGCCCGAGGACGAATTGCGGGCCCGGGTCGGGAAACTCGCCGCCGCCTTCCCCCTCTACCCCCACCTGAACGGAGCCGCGGCATGACCGCCGAGCCGCTGCCGGAGCACCCGGACTTCCTCTGGCGCAACCCCGAGCCGCGCTCCTCGTACGACGTCGTCATCGTCGGCGGGGGCGGCCACGGCCTGGCCACCGCCTACTACCTCGCCAAGAACCACGGCATCACCAACGTCGCCGTCCTGGAAAAGGGCTGGCTGGCCGGCGGCAACATGGCCCGCAACACCACGATCATCCGCTCCAACTACCTGTGGGACGAGAGCGCGGCGATCTACGAACACGCGCTCAAGCTGTGGGAGCAGCTCCCCGAGGAGCTGGACTACGACTTCCTGTTCAGCCAGCGCGGCGTGCTCAACCTCGCGCACACCCTCCAGGACGTCCGCGAGGGCATGCGCCGCGTGGGCGCCAACCGCCTCAACGGAGTCGACGCCCAATGGCTGGAGCCGGACGAGGTCGCGAAGGTCTGCCCCATCCTCAACGTCTCGTCCCGCACCCGCTATCCGGTCCTCGGCGGCACCTTCCAGCCGCGCGCCGGCATCGCCAAGCACGACCACGTCGCCTGGGCGCTGGCCCGCCGCGCCGACGAGCTGGGCGTGGACCTGATCCAGGGCTGCGAGGTCACCGGCTTCCTCAAGGACGGCGACCGGGTCGTGGGCGTCGAGACGAACCGCGGCCGCATCCTCGCCGGCCGGGTCGGTCTCGCGGCGGCCGGGCACAGCAGCGTGCTGGCCGAGCGGGCGGGCGTACGGCTGCCGGTGCAGTCGCATCCGCTGCAAGCCCTGGTCTCCGAACTGCACGAACCGGTGCACCCCACCGTCGTCATGTCGAACCACGTCCACGTCTACGTCTCCCAGGCCCACAAGGGCGAGCTGGTGATGGGCGCGGGCGTCGACTCCTACAACGGCTACGGGCAGCGCGGCTCCTTCCACGTCATCGAGCAGCAGATGGCCGCCGCCGTCGAGCTGTTCCCGATCTTCGCCCGCGCACACGTCCTGCGGACCTGGGGCGGCATCGTCGACGTCACCCCGGACGCCTCCCCGATCATCGGCAGCACCCCCGTGGAGAACCTCTACGTCAACTGCGGCTGGGGCACCGGCGGTTTCAAGGCCACCCCGGCCGCCGGCTGGACCTTCGCGCACACCCTCGCCACCGGCGAACCGCATCCGCTGAACGCCCCCTTCGCCCTCGAACGCTTCACCACGGGCGCGTTGATCGACGAGCACGGCGCCGCGGCCGTGGCCCACTGAGGAGAACACTGTGCTGCTCATCCGCTGCCCATGGTGCGGTCCACGTGACGAGACCGAGTACCACTACGGGGGACAGGCCCACGTCCCCCACCCCGAGACCCCGGCCGACCTCACCGACGAGCAGTGGGCCGAGTACGTCTTCTACCGCGACAACCCCAAGGGCCCCTTCGCCGAGCGCTGGATGCACAGCACCGGCTGCCGCCGCTGGTTCAACGTCCTGCGGGACACCGCCAGTTACGAGGTGCTCGCCTCCTACCGGCCCGACGAGCCCCGCCCCGAACTGCCCCAGGCTGCCGGAGGAAACCGATGACCGACCAGCACTTCCGGCTCCGGCAAGGAGGCCGCATCGACCGCGGCACCGTGCTGCGGTTCACCGTCGACGGACGGGAGCTGACCGGGCACCCCGGTGACACCGTCGCCTCCGCGATGCTGGCGAACGGCATCGTCGAGGTCGCCCCCTCGCTCTACCGCAGCCGCCCGCGCGGCATCGTCGCCGCGGGCGTCGAAGAGCCCAACGCCCTGTTGCAGATCGACGGTTCGTGCTCCGAGGGCATGCTGCCGGCCACAACCGTCGAGCTGTACGACGGACTGTCCGCCACCACGCTCTCCGGCATGGGCCGACTGGACCCGACCCCTGACCCCGCCGTCTACGACAAGAAGTACGTCCACACCGACGTCCTGGTCGTCGGCGCCGGCCCGGCCGGGCTCGCGGCCGCCGCCGCTGCCGCCGAGTCCGGCGCCCGCGTGATCCTCGTCGACGAGCAGCCTCAGTCCGGTGACTGGGAGGGTGCCGGCGAGATGCGCGCGGCCCTCGACGCGGCGCCCGAGGCCGTCGTACTGCATCGGACCACGGCTTTCGGGTCGTACGACGACAACTACGTGCTGGCGCTGCAGCGGCGCACCGACCATCTCGGAGCCGACGCCCCCGCCGGCGTCTCGCGGCAGCGGCTGTGGCACATCCGCGCCCGCCAGGTGGTTCTGGCGACCGGCGCGCATGAGCGTCCGCTGGTCTTCGCGGGCAACGACCGGCCCGGGGTGATGCTGGCCGGTGCCGTCCGTACCTACCTCAATCGGTATGGCGTGGCGGCGGGTTCCCGGGTCGTGGTGAGCACGACCAACGACAGCGCCTACGACACGGTCGCCGACCTGCACGCCGCGGGTGTCGCGGTGACCGCTGTCGTGGACGCACGCCCCAAGCTGTCCGAGCGGGCCACCGAGGTCGCCGCGGCGACCGGCGTACGGGTCCTGACGGGCAGCGCGGTCGTCGACACGGGGGGCGAGGGACGGATCACCTCGGTCGCGGTCCAGGGCCTTGACGCGGACGGCCGACTCACCGGTGCGGCCGAGTCCTTCGCGTGCGACCTGCTCGCCGTCTCGGGCGGCTGGAGCCCGGTGGTGCACCTGCACAGCCAGCGCCAGGGGCGGCTGCGCTGGGACAACGAGTTGGTCGCCTTCGTGCCCGACGGGAACGTGCGGGACCAACACGTCGTCGGTGCGGCGCGCGGGACGTACTCGCTCGGCGGATGCGTGGCCGAGGGGGCGCGGGCCGGTGCGCTGGCGGCGACGGAGGCCGGATTCCCGGTGCCGGTGCCGACGGCGTCGTACGAGGAGGTGCGTCCTGAGGTGCGCGCCCTGTGGCTCGTGCCGGGCCCTGACGACGGCTGGGACAACCACTTCGTCGACCTCCAGCGCGATGTCACCGTCGCCGACGTCTGGCGTTCCACCGGCGCCGGCATGCGCGGCGTCGAACACGTCAAGCGCTACACCTCGCTCGGCACCGCCAACGACCAGGGCAAGACGTCCGGCGTCAACGCGATCGGCGTGATCGCCGAGGTGTTGGGGGGCTCACTGGGAGAGATCGGCACCACGGCCTACCGGGCGCCGTACGCGCCGGTGGCCTTCGCCGCCCTGGCCGGGCGTGAGCGAGGTGAGCTGTTCGACCCGGAGCGGACCACCTCCATCCACCCCTGGCACGTCGCTCAAGGCGCGATGTTCGAGGACGTCGGTCAGTGGAAGCGCCCCTGGTACTACCCCCAGCCGGGCGAGGACATGGACACGGCCGTGGCCCGCGAATGCCGCGCGGCCCGTGAGGGCGTGGCGTTCATGGACGCCTCCACCCTCGGCAAGATCGAGCTCTGGGGCGCGGACGCGGGCGAGTTCCTCAACCGCGTCTACACCAACGCCTTCAAGAAGCTCAAGCCCGGCCACGCCCGCTACGGCGTGATGTGCAAGCCCGACGGCATGATCTTCGACGACGGCGTGACCCTGCGTCTCGACGACAACCGCTACTTCATGACCACCACGACCGGCGGCGCCGCAGGCGTCCTGGACTGGCTGGAGGAGTGGCTGCAGACCGAGTGGCCCGAACTCGACGTCCACTGCACCTCGGTGACCGAGCAGTGGGCGACGATCGCCGTCGTCGGCCCGCAGTCGCGCGAGGTCGTCGCGGGGCTGGCGCCCGACGTCGACCTGTCCGCCGAGGCCTTCCCGTTCATGGCCTTCCGCGAGACCACACTGGCCTCCGGCATCCCGGCCCGCATCTGCCGGATCTCCTTCTCCGGCGAACTCGCCTACGAGATCAACGTCTCCGCGTGGTACGGCCTGGAGGTCTGGGAGGAGGTGTACGCGATCGGCCGGCCGTACGGCATCACGCCGTACGGCACCGAGACCATGCACGTCCTGCGGGCCGAGAAGGGCTACATCATCGTCGGCCAGGACACCGACGGCACTGTCACCCCGCAGGACGCGGGCATGTCCTGGGTGGTCTCGAAGCAGAAGGACTTCATCGGCAAGCGGTCCTACTCCCGCGCCGACACCGCCCGCACCGACCGCAAGCAACTGGTCGGCCTGCTGCCGACCGACCGCACGACCCGGCTGCCGGAAGGCACCCAACTCGTCGCGCCGGACGTCCCCTTGGAGACGGTGCCCGTGCCGATGCTCGGCCACGTCACCTCCAGCTACCACAGCCCGGCCCTCGGCCGCCCCTTCGCCCTCGCCCTCGTCGCCGATGGGCGGTCGAGGATCGGCGAGACCCTGCTCGCCCCGGTGGGCGAGGACCTGGTGCCCGTCGAGGTGGCCGACTTCGTCCTCTACGACCCCGAAGGGACCAAGCGAGATGGCTGAGCTGACCGAGTCCGGCCCGGTGCGCCTGCGCCGCAGCCCCCTGGCCCACCTGGAAGACCGGATGCGCGCCGCCACGGTCACCGGCGCCCGCGGTGTCGCGCTGACCGAGCGGCCGTTCCTCACCATGGTGAACCTGCGCGTCGACCCCGCCTCCGAAGCGGCCGACCGCATCGAGCAGGCCCTCGGGGCGCCGCTCCCGCGACAGTGCGGCGACACCACCTCATCCGCCGCCCACGCGATCGTATGGCTCGGCCCCGACGAGTGGCTCGTCCTGTCCCCGTCCGAAGCGACCGCCCTGGTCGCCGAGTTGAAGGAGGCACTCGGCGGGGCACCGGGCTCGGTCGTGGACGTCTCGGCGAACCGCACCACACTGGAACTGACCGGCCCGGCCGCCCGCCAGGTCCTGGAGAAGGGCTGCCCGCTCGACCTGCATCCCCGCGTCTTCGGACCCGGCCGGGCGCTGTCGACCACGGTGGGACCGGTAGCGGTGCTGCTCTGGCAACTCGACGAGGCACCCACGTACCGCCTGTTCCCCCGCTCCTCGTTCGCCGACTACCTTGCGCGCTGGCTCATCGACGCGATGAGCGAGTACGACGGCCCGGAGATGCCCTGATGGGGGCGCCGGTCGAGCACGTCCTCACCCGGGACCGGGGCCTGTGCGGGAGAGGGCCTGCTCAAGGCCCGCCTGTGGCTGACGGACGCCAGAAGGCACCGGAACGCATGTGAGCACACGACCGCGATCCCGTCCGGGGGGCGCGGTCGCCGAACCCAACTCCCTTTGGTGTAAGTCCTCTTGACTGCCCTCGCGCTGTTACACAGCCGAGTGGAGGCCGCGATCGGCGCGATACGGGACGGATGCCTGCCGGAGGAATGACGGACTCATGATCCTCGTCGGAAGGGGCGGCCGGGCGTCGGCCGCCCCACGAGTCCGCTGGGGCCGCGCCCGGTGGCAGACGGAAGTGAGTCCACCTTGCGCAAGTCAGTGAGCCGACGGGCGGTCATCTCCCTCGCGGGTGTCTGCGCGTTGGGAACCGTGTTCGCCATGGCACCCGGCGCGTCGGCGATCGTCGGTGGAGTGCCGGTACCGGACGGCGAGCGGTCCTTCGTCGTACAGATCGAGCAACAGGGCGACGACGGGACCTGGTCGCACTACTGCGGCGGAGTACTGGTCCACAGCCGCGTTGTCGCCACCGCGGCGCACTGCGCCAGGTTCGCCGAGCAGGGCAGGGTCAAGATCCGGCTGGTCCTGGGGCGGTCCGACTCGAGGACGTCCGGCGGAACAGTGGTGACCGACGACCGCTTCGCCGTCTACAGCCACCCCGACTTCGACACCGTGACCAACACGGACCTGGGGCTCATCGTGCTCGACAGTTCGGTCGACCAGCCTCGCGCGGCCCTGCCACCGCTGGGAACACAGCTGCGGCCGGGGCGTCTCGTACGCGCCGCCGGTTGGGGACGTACCGATCTCGACGATCCGAACAAGCCCTCCCGTATGCGCGAAGTGAAGCTGCCCGTGAACAAGTTCGACACAGAGGGCGGTGTCTGGGACAAGGAGTTCCGGGCAGTAGAGATCAAGAGGTCTGCCGCTGCCGACGGTGTTGATCAGTTCCTGGAGTGCTGCGGGCGGGGGCTTCGTTGACCATGCCCGCCCGTAGCGTTGCAGCGTGGACCAGGGCGTCAGCCAGCCACGGACGGCCCGCAGTGCCTGGGGCCAGCAGGCAGGTTGGGGCTGCTGGGACCCCGGTTCTCCCCCTCTCAAATGGCCCTGACAGTGTGTCAGGGCCGGGTGGCGGGTCGCCTGAAGCGGGCGGAGGCGGGCGAACCAGGTGTTCCAGCAGAAGCTGAACGCGCAGTTCACGAGGGTCTGGTGGCGGCGGATCGCGGTATCGGAGCGGACCTGGAAATCGGCCCAGCCCGGGCCTCGTCCCATCAGGTGTTTGGCCGACGCACGGTCGATCGCGTTCACGGCGGCAACGAGGCGCGGTTCGGTGACGATCTTCTCGTAGTCGATGCTGGTGCAGGGGACGCGCGCTGCGGAGATGACCGTGTCCTTCTCCCGCGCTATCTGGGGCGCAGCCCGCGCAAACGCCTCGATCAGGTTCAGCCGCGTCGATTCGGTCCGTGCCAGGCCGGCGCCGTGGCGAGCGAGTCGGTCCGAGGGCTGGGCGACCCGTAGCGCCCGCTGGGGTGCCACGTCGACCATCACATGTGCTGTCGCGACCAGTGCCTCCGCCTGGGCGTAAGGACGGTCATAAGGACGTGACTGGTCGGCCAGGGAGTCGAGGGCCTGTCACTGGTGGGCGGCGTCGTCGAGGTCGAACTGCCCGTGCTCAGGACCTCGGTTGCTTGGCCGACTCGGGACCGGTCCCGGACCGCACG
Source organism: Streptomyces sp. NBC_00457 (assembly GCF_036014015.1). Taxonomy (NCBI): domain Bacteria; kingdom Bacillati; phylum Actinomycetota; class Actinomycetes; order Kitasatosporales; family Streptomycetaceae; genus Streptomyces; species Streptomyces sp. NBC_00457. The sequence continues at coordinate 10,116,571 of NZ_CP107905.1, forward strand.
CTCCAGGATGGGGTCATGCGTCAGATGGATGAACCGGCCGACTCGCCTGGGATGCCGGATGACACAAAGAGTGCCCGCCGCCTGATGTTCATTACCGCCGGGCTGCTGGCCCTGGGCGGGGCGGGGTTCGTTCAGCAGGGCATGGCCGGCAGCCATCTCACATACACCATCCCATTTAGGGACACGACGTTCGAGGTGAGCATGGGCGCATTCACCGCGCTCGGCTCCCTCCTGGTGAGCTTCAGCGCCGCTGGCGTTTGCGGTCAATGCCCGGGCAATCCGGCTGCTGATCCGAGAGTGCGGACTGCGGTTCCGCGGGCAGCATGGCAGCGGGCGGATCGTCAGCCTGACCAGCGACCACACCGCCGGCGACCTGCCTTATGGGGCAAGCAAGAGGGCGAGCGCCGTGCACGCATAGCCAGTGGCGGCCGTTGCGGATCGATCCTGGTACCGTCCAGCAGCAAGGGGATGTCATGTACCTGAAAGAACGCTTCTCGCCGTCCTGTGTCGCAGCACAACCTGCGCTCACGGAGACGTGACCATCGTCAGCGCCGGACAACGGCGACCCGCTCTGCCCTGGGACGGAGTACCGACATGACAGAGAACCCGGCCGCCGCGCTGTCCCGCCGCAGCGCCCTGATCAGCGGCACCGCGACGGCCGCGGGGCTCCTCATCGGCTCCGGGTCGGCGGCGGCGGCGCCCGAGCCGGACGCCACCGGCGCTGCGCTGCCCGGTTTCGTCTCCGTTCCTGCCGATGACGTCGATTCCGTCCGCGTGCCCGCGGGCTACGTCGCCCATGTGCTTGCCCCCTGGGGACAGCCGCTGCGCACGACCGGTCCGGCATGGCGCGAGGACGGTGGCAACACCGCCGCCGAGCAGGCCCGGCAGATCGGCACGCACCACAGCGGACTGGCCTTCCACCCACTGGGACGCGGCCCGCGAGGCAGCCGGCACGGCATGCTCGTCATCGGTCACGAGTACGCCGACGGCGCGCTGCTGCACCCTGACGGCGGCGCCGACCTCACCACGTCGGCGGTGGACAAGGCGCTGGCCGCGGTCGGCGTCAGCTTCGTGGAGGTCCGGCGCAGGGGGGATGTCTGGCAGGTCGTCGACTCACCACGCAACACCCGGGTGACCGGCGCCACACCCGTGGCGTTCGCCGGCCCGGTCACCGCCGGCCACCCCCGCCTGGGCACGGGCAGCGCACCCCTGGGCGTCCTGGGCAGCAGCGCCACCGGGAACACCCCCTGGGGCACGTACCTGGTCGCCGAGGAGAACTTCCACGCCGTCTTCGGCACCGACGACACCGCCTGGCACCCGACCGAGACACAGCTCCGCTACGGGCTGAGCGCGGTCGGCCACGGCCACCGCTGGCACCGGGCCGACCCGCGCTTCGACCTCGCGGTCAGCGGCAACGAGCCCAACCGCTTCGGGTGGGTCGTCGAGATCGACCCGCTGGATCCCCGCTCCGCCCCGGTCAAGCACACAGCCCTGGGCCGGTTCAGCCACTCCGGCGCGACCGTGACGCAGGCCGACGGGCGGGCCGTCGTCTACAGCGGGGACGGCCAGGACGGCGGCCACGTGTACAAGTTCGTCGCGGCGCGGCCCTGGGGGGCCGGCCGCGCCGCGGGCCGCGGCCCACTGGATGAGGGCACCTTGTATGTCGCCCGCTTCCACGACGACGGCGCGGGCGAATGGCTGCCGCTGGTCCACGGCCGCGGCCCGCTGACCGGGCGCCTGGGCTGGACCGATCAGGCCGACGTGCTGCTGCGCGCCCGGCAGGCGGCCGACGCGCTCGGTGCCACCCCGCTGGACCGCCCCCAGCAGATCGCGGTCGACCCGCGCGATGGCGGCCTCTACTGCGCGCTCGCCAACAGCACTGGGCACGCGCCCTGCGCGTCCCCCGCGTCCGCGCGCCCCGGGGCAGTGCGTCCCCGCCGGTCGAATCCCTACGGGCACATCATCCGCTGGCGGGAGGACGGGGGCGACGCGGCGGCCGGGCGGTTCCGCTGGGAGGTCTTCGTACTCGCCGGCGACCCCGCCTACGACGACGCCGTTCAGCTCGACTCCGGGGGCATGTTCGCCTCGCCCAAAGGCCTGTCGTTCGACGCGGGCGGGCGGCTGTGGATCCGCACCGGCGCCTCCGGGCACGTCCAGAACCGCCAGGAGTGCGGGCACGACCGGCTGGGCAACAACGCACTGCTGGTGGCCGACCCAGGCACCCGGACGATCCGCCGTTTCCTCACCGGCCCACGCGGCGCGGAGATCACCGGCGTCGCCCTCACCCCGGACCGGCGGACCCTGTTCGTCAACGTGCAGCACCCCGGCGAGCGCTCCGCGGCCTGGGGTACCCCCACCCCGCGGAACCCGCGGGCGGTCAGCAACTGGCCCGACCACGCCCCGGAAGGCCGACCCCGCTCTGCCACGGTCGCCGTCAGCCGGAGCGACGGCGGCGTGATCGGCGCGTTCTGACCCCGGGATCGGAATCGCAGTGCGGAAGGAGTACGGACAGTGGTGGACATCATTCCCCGGTCGGCGTGGGGTGCCGTGCCCCCGGCGAAGCCGATCACCGACCCGTGGAGCCCCTGGTTGGGCGGGGTCGCCGTCCACCACCACGGCAATTCCTACCCCTGGCCGTGGGACAGCTACTACATGGAGAACCACGAGGACTGCTTCGGCCAGGTCCGTGAGGTGCAGCAGGCGAAGATGGCGGACGGGTACGACGACATCCCGTACAACTACCTCGTCTGCCACCACGGCGGGATCTTCGAGGGCCGGGGACCCAAGGTCCGCTCGGCGGCCAACGACACAAAGACCCCAGGAGCGAACCAGAACTACTTCGCCATCATGGGCATGGCGGAGACCAACGACACTCCGACGCAGGCCATGGTGACCTCCATCCGCGAGCTGATCGGTCACCTGCGCCAGTACGAGCAGGCGGGACCGCGGATTCTCGGACACCGGGACCTCGACCCCGACTCGGAGTGCCCGGGGAACCTTTACCCGAACGTGGGCAACGGGAGCCTCGACCCGGGTCCGATCCCCGATCCCCCGACGCCCGCTCCCCACCCCAGTCTGACGATCCAGCCCCGCAGCCAGTGGGGCGCCCGCCCGGCGCGCGCCGTGGAGAGGGTGGATCCCGGCGTCCGTACCGGGTTCACCGTCCACTACTCGGCAGGCCCGCCGACCCAGACACCGCGGCAGATCCAGAACTATCACATGGACTCCAACGGCTGGGACGACATCGGCTACAACTTCCTGGTCGACACCGCCGGCCGCGTTTACGAGGGACGCGGCTGGTACGTCCTGGGAGCGCACGCGGCCCCGCACAACACCACCCACATCGGCGTGTGCTTCATCGGCCAGGACGGGCAGGCCACCGCCCTCACGGCCACTGCCATCCGCGCCCTGTACTACCGCGCCAACGCGATCACCGGCAAGACCCTGGCCCAGACCTGGCACGGCGGCCTGTCCGGTCAGTCCACGCAGTGCCCCGGCTCCGCCCTGCGGGCGTGGGTGCAGGGGGGCATGCAGGGGGACGACCTGCCGATCACCGACGGCACCGGCGACCCTCACGGGGGGATGACATCGGTGCGCACCGTGGCGGCTCAGCAGTCGGCCGTCAACGGTCTCGGCCACAGCCCGCAGCTGACCGTGGACGGGATCTGGGGACCGCTCACCGACGCCGGCGTGCGCTGGCTGCAGACCAAGGTGGGCGTCGCCGCGGACGGCCTGTGGGGCCCGGCCACCGAGGCCGCCTGCAAGGCGTTCACCGGTGACAGCTCCAGCGGCGGCATGTCATCGGTACGGTCGGTGGCGGCTCAGCAGTCGGCCGTCAACGGTCTCGGCCACAGCCCGCAGCTGACCGTGGACGGGATCTGGGGACCGCTCACCGACGCCGGCGTGCGCTGGCTGCAGACCAAGGTGGGCGTCGCCGCGGACGGCCTGTGGGGCCCGGCCACCGAAGCCGCCTACAACGCCTACCTCGACGAGGGTGCACGGCTGGCCGTCGACGGCGTCTTCGGCCCCGCCACCATCACCGCCACTCAACGGGCGATCGGCGTCACCGCCGACGGCGCCTGGGGCCCGGCCTCCGTCCGGGGCCTGCAACGCCACCTCAACACCTGGAGCGGCGCGGGCCTGACCGTGGACGGCGACATGGGCCCCGGCACGGTCAGTGCCCTGCAACGGCATCTGAACCGGATGGTCAATGCCGGCCTGACCGTGGATGGGGCCTGGGGTCCCGCCACCATCAAGGCCTTGCAGAACGCGCTGAACCTGGCCCGCCTCTAGCGGTGGTTTGTTGACGGCAGGTCAGGGCCCGTAATAGGCCGGTAGCTGAGGAACGTCGCCTCGCCGCCTGGGAGCTGTGGTGACCCGCCGTGCGCTGTGTCCGCCCGCTCCGGGCCCGCTGGCAGCTCACGTACGCATGAAGGGGTACACCGAGCGATTAGCAGGCTCTGTTCCCACGTGAGGCTCGCGCCCTGCGCGTGAGTGACGTGGTCCTCCCGGAGGGCGACGGGGATAAGGTGACGGTCCGTCGAAATGGGGAGGCGAGGGAGATACCCCTCCAGCCGCAGTTCGTCGAGTTCCTCCTTGAGTGGATCAGTGACGCTGGTCTGCAGGAGGACGACTTGCTGTTTCCGGTATGCGAGGCGGGCCGATCTCGGCTTCCGACTGTAAGCAGATCTGGGAGCAGGCTCGAGAGGCCGTCCTTCCGCGGGACGAGCTGAAGTTGTCTACTTGATGGCGCTGACCGCGGGGATGCAGTATCCGATGCCTCTGACCTGTGCAGATGGATCTTTCGGTGTCGTTCAGGATCGTGCCGCGTTGCGTAGTCGATTCTCCCCACGCGCTCCCCAGCGGCGCTCATTCTCCCCAGATTCTCCCCAGCCGCCACGAACCACGTAAGCATCGGCCGAATCATCGATGCAGGCATCTTCGACGAGGCGGCCCTCATGCAGGACCGCGAAAAACGTAACGGGGGGAATTGAGCCATCGATGGGCTCGGCCGGGGGTTCGCACGACAACGCCCTGGCGGAGAACCTGTGGATACTGTTCAAGACCGAGGGGCTTCGCAGCCGGCCCTTCAACCCCCGGGCCGGGGCGAACCTGGCGCTCTTCGAGTGCATCGACGGCTTCTACAACAGCCAGCGCATTCAGGGGAAACTCGGCCGGCTCAGCCTCATCGCGTTCGAAGAAAAGTACTACGCCGAGCAGGCAGCGGCCGAACGAGTGAACCTGAAACCCCGTCAACCCACTCTGACCAGCTGATCAACACCTGCCGAACGACGGGGGAACCTCACTCCTGGCGCGAGGTGGCCCGCTGTCTGCGGCTGTCGAGCGCACCGTCGTACGCCGTTCGCCCTGCTCTACGCCGACGGCACCCTGCTCGCGACCGTCGTACGCAACCCGGCGCGTTTCCCGCACCTGGTCCCCGTCGTGCTGCGCATCCGCTGCCGCCGACGCCTCGGCATGCTTGTGCGCGGCCAGGTCGTCCGTGCCGCCGCCGAGGTGGGCTCCGAGCTGCTCGGGGTGCGCGCCCGAGGGCCTGCACCGTCGATACGGAAGAAGTGCGTGCCCTATCCGCGCCCGTGGATCACCGCCAGGGCATACTCGCGTGCCGGTGCGCTCAGCGTGTTGTTGAGCTCGTCGAACAGGACGCTCGCGGTCACCCCGTTCCACCCCGGAGGCAGCAGCGACAGGGGAAGCCCCGGGTCGCGGTGGGGCAGCCGCCGCCATTGAGTGAGCATTGGTATGTACGTGCGAAACGCCTCCGGCGCAGTGATACCGCCTGACGAGGCTGCATCGAGGACGGGGCGGTAGCGCCGTATGAAGTCCGCGTACGGCTCGGTGAGTTCGTCCAGGTCCCACCACCTGCGGACTTTCGACCGCAAATCTCCGAAGGCGAAGTGGTCGCCGGTGAAGATGTCGACGTACTCGGACAGTTCGCGGCGTACCAGGGTGCGCCGGGTCTCCGCGGCCAGGGTCCCCGGGGCGACCCAGACGCCGGGTGCCGCGGTACCGAAGCCCAAGTGGGTCAGGGTCGTGCGCAGTTCGTGCCGCCTCTCGCGCTCGGATTCGGGGACGGAGAAGACGACCACGAGCCAGCCGTCCTCGGCGGTGGCCCGGCTGCGCTCGAAGATCCGCACGTCTACCTCGGCGAGCGTCTCCAGAGTCGAGTCCGCCAAGGCATAACCGACGGCGCCTGCGTGGCGCCGGCTGAGTAGCACGCCGCGGCGCTTCAGGCGGGAGATTGACGACCGCACGGCCTGGGTTTCGACCCCGAGATCCGCCATGAGTTGGACCACGGACGCCACGGCAAGCCAGTTGTGCTCCCCCCGCGCGTAGAGGCCGAAGATCGTGAAGATGAGTGAGCCGAGGCGCCTGTCACGTCCGCCTGGGACTTGGGAGGCCGGCTCCGTCGTCATGTCTGCACCGAGGCCACAGTCTTGGGCTCCTTGCGTTCGCGCTCTTCCCTGTCCTTCGCGGGCCGCTTCCGGCGAAGATGCCCGGATCCGCGTGGCGATCGAAACCTCCCGTGGCCTGCCTATGAGCCACCAGGCGCCCCGTCTACGCGCCGCGCCGCCCTAACCGTCAGTCGCTCGCGACGCCAGCGGGCTCGAGGCCCCGGGGTCTCTAGTTAGATGTAGAGGGACTTGACGACGCGATAGGACTCAAGCCCCTCCGGGCCGTACTCGCGGCCGCCGCCGCTGTCCTTCATGCCGCCCCAGGGGGCGGAGATGTCGGGCGGGTATCCGTTGACCCCGAAGGTGCCCGTCCGTACCCGGCGACCGATGTCCAGGCCGTGTTCGGGATCGGCTGTCCACACCGTCCCGGCCAGGCCGTAGGGAGAGTCGTTTGCGATGGCCACGGCTTCGTCCTCGTCGGCGGCCCGCAGCACGCACACCACCGGGCCGAAGATCTCTTCCCGGGCGATCCGCATCCCGTTGCCGACCTCGGCGAAGACGGCCGGCTCGTAGAACCAGCCCTTGGCCGGGGTGTCCGGGCGACGGCCCCCGGTCACCAGCCTGGCCCCCTCCGCAAGGCCGGAAGCCACGTACTGCTCCACCGTCTCGCGCTGGCGGGCGCTCGCCAGCGGTCCGGTCGTGGTCGCCGGGGCCAGGGGATCGCCGATCACCTGCTGCCGCGCGATCTCGGCGAGACCGTCGACGATCCGGTCGTAGTGGCCGGGCGTGGCGACGACGCGGGTCATCGCGAAGCAGGTCTGCCCGGTGTTGAGGAACGACAGGAACCCCAGTCCCTGCAGGGTATGTTCGAGGTCGGCGTCGTCGAGGACGATCGCCGCGGACTTGCCGCCGAGTTCGAGGTTGGCCGGGATGAGGCGTTCGCCGCACTCGGCACCGATCAGGCGACCGGTGGAGGTGGCGCCCGTGAAGGCGACCTTGTCGATGCCGGGGTGCCGGACGAGCTCGGCGCCGGTGGCGACGCCGCCGGGCACGAAGCAGAAGACGCCGGCCGGCACCCCGGCCTCCTGCGCGATCCGGACCAGCAGGGCGCCGCTGAGCGAGGTCTCCACCGAGGGCTTGAAGACGACGGTGCAGCCGGCTGCCAACGCCGGTGCGATCTTGGTGATGGCCAGGAACACCGGGTAGTTCCACGGCGGGATGACGGCCACCACGCCGATCGGCTCACGCCGTACGACGGTCCGGCTGCCGGGCCCGACAGGGACTCGGGTCTCCTCCTGCTCCAGCCCACGGGACAGGCCCGCGTAGTAGCGGAGGACCATCGCCGGGGCGTCGACGTTGTTCATCCGGGAGAAGCCCAGCGGCATCCCCATCTCCCGGGTGACCAGCCGGCTCATGTCGTCGGCGTGCCTTTCCAGGGCATCGGCGAAGCGCTCCAGGACATCCGCTCGCTCGGCCGGGGTGCTGCGCTCCCAAGGGCCGTGGTCCAACGCCCGACGCGCGGAGGTGACGGCGGTGTTCACATCGGCGGCGCCGGCGAGGACGGTGCTGCCCAGCGGCTCTTCCGAGGCCGGGTCCAGCAGGGTGACGGTCTCGGTACCGGTGGCGGTCTTCCACGTGCCGTCGGCGTGGATTTGGGTCAGATCGCGGACGGGCAGGGGGACGGCGGTGCGGCTCATGGCAGGGACTCCGTTCCGAGGGCGGTGGTCATCCGAGCGGGGTGCGGCCTTCGAGGTCGAAGGTGATCGGGGTTGCCTTCCAGTACTTGGTCTTCGCCGAGTACTGGTCGATGTGGCCGACTCGACGAGGGTCGGGTCGTCGGCGTCGCCGGTGAGCGTCTGCGGTTTTCCTCTCCAGAGCGCATCATGGATGTGCGATATGACCCTCGAATTCTTCCATCGGCAGATCCCTCTGGCGGCCAGTCTGTAATGCCTATTCCATTCGGGGGAATCATTACTCATCGTTTAAAGGGGTACATAGCCGATGTCTCCGGCTACTACGTTTCCGACGGATCCGTTGTGGCGAACGCGTCGTAGGACGAGAAGTTGCTGATCACGAGGCGAGTGGCAATCGCATCCGCAGGGCCCGGGAGTTCACCCGCAACCTCGAGGGACGCTCAGTGACCTGACGGCGCTGACAACTCCAGTCATGGCAGCATTGCCGAGGGCGGCGTAGCCGGGTCGTGCGCCGGGGCGTTCCACCCGGATCCCGACGCCCGACCAGGCGTCGCCAGAATTCGGCAGGGGCAAATCGGCGAGGAAGTCTCCGTACGCCGCCGACGGATGCGTGCCGAGGTCGGTCTCTGTGCGGTCCGGCGGGCGCCGCGGGCCACCACGCTGACGCGTTGCGCAGGGGCGCCGGTCTGGAACATACCGCCGTGTTTGACCAGTGGCAGGCAGTCTTCGGCGGGGCGATGCGTCGCCGCGGCCTCGGCGATGTACATCCGGTGGCCGGGCAGGTCCACGGTCTGGCGCAGCTCGCGCTCCAGCGCCGGCACTCCGCCCTGGCCTCAGGGCGTGGCGGTGGTGACGGGCTGACGAAGTCGATCAGCCCGCCGACCGACTTGTCCACCTCGGCCGTCGAGAAGCTGCCGGCGAAGTCGGTTTCTTCCGCGAATGGTCGGAGTTCTGGTTCAAGATGACCTCATTCCAAATCCTCCATCCTGATTCCAGGGATAGCTTATTACTGGCCCGGCGGAGAAACAACCGTCTTTGTGTCGTGAGAATACCTTTCCGAAATCTTTTGTGTATCGTAACGAAAGGATGCCCGTGATCAATCAATCTTCCGGTGCCGTTCGCGTCCTCCAGCGGCTGTCGAGTGCGGCAAGAGATCTTCAAATCCGGCCACGGCTCGGGGAGTACCGAAGCCGTGCAGGCGAGCAGCTCCCCCGGCATGGCGTCATGGTCGTCGACGCGACGCCGAACGACCTGCCACCGGCTTTGGCGGACGCCTGTCTGGCTCTCAAAGCAGCGGGACGTCTCAGACGCGCTGGGGTAGATAGGCGCTGAAAGCCCCCTGAAGCGCAGAAATCCCCCGTTCCGGACGGTGTGGGGGATTTATTCGCAATTAGTTCCGAGGCGTCCTGCTTTCCCACAGGGGTCCCGCTGTATCATCGGCGCTGTCAGGCCTAACTTCGGGGTTCGGTATGTAACCCGGCGTTTCCCTCACGTTATGACCATCGAATCACTATGAAACCCTCAACATCCCCATCGCTGCCATGACGAGCCTGGCAGCGGGGCAAGCGCATCGGCCGAAGGGGATCGTTCGCAATCCGCTGCGCGGGGTACGTGCCATGATGCCGCGATCATCGCGCGCCACGAATGCGATTTCAGAGGCGCCGTCACGTCATGATCGCATCGACAAGGCAGGAGGAAGCAGTGATCGACCAAGAAGCGCGATTACTGGTCGTCGCGGATTGCGAAGCCGTGGAGGCGATGATCAAGGACCTTGAACGCCACGGTTTCGGGACCGAAGCGGCTGAGACGGGTGCAGAGGCAATGGTCGCCGTACACGACGTCGACGTAGTGCTCATTGATCTCGACCTCAAGGCCTTTGACGGACTCACGCTGTGCAAGAGGATCCGCGAGGCCAGTCACGTCCCGATGATCGCTTTCTCTTCCGAGGGCGAGTCCGAGCGGGTGCTGGCCCTGGAAATAGGGTGTGACGACTGCATCGTGAAGCCTTATCCCAGTCGCGAGCTCATGGCGCGTCTTGAAGCGCTGCTGCGGAGGGTACGGGCCAAACCCCAACCGTTACTGATCGCTGACCAACTGGAGATCGATCCCAATCTGCGAGAGGTCCGGGTCGGTGGCGAAATCATCGGACTGACCCGCACGGAGTTCGAGATCCTCCACCTGCTCGCGGGCGAGCCGGGGAAGATCTTCTCCCGGTCCGAGCTGCTGCGGCGCGTGTGGGCCTACGACCACACGGACCCGGAAGTGACGTCGCTGGCCAGCCGGACGATCGACACGCACCTGAGCAGCATCCGCAAGAAGCTCGGTTCCCCGCAGTGGATCGTCACGGTGCGCGGGATCGGCTTCAGGTTCGGCAATGAGACGGTATCGGGTGAGTTGAGGACGGGTGAGTAGAAGACCCTTTCTGCGGGCCGTGCAGTGGTCCGGGCGGTGCCATGGCGACGGGATCAGACGGTTTCGTGCAGCGCCTCGGCGGTGGCCGTGGAAGTGATACCGGCGACGGGCCCCTGATAGAGGATCTGCCCGCCGTGCTTTCCGGGTCCGGGGCCGAGGTCGATGATCCAGTCGGCCTGTCGGATGACGTCGAGGTTGTGCTCGATCAGCACGACGGTGTGACCGTGGTCCACCAGGCTGTCGAGGTGGCTCAGCAGGGTGTCGATGTCGCGTAGGTGCAGGCCGGTAGTGGGCTCGTCGAGGATGTAGAGGGTCGGGTCGGTGGAGTCCCGGAGTTCCTTGGCGATCTTCACGCGCTGGCATTCACCTCCGGAGAGCGACGTGAGGGGCTGGCCGAGTCGGAGGTAGCCCAGGCCGACCTCGTCGAGGTGGCGCAGCGCCTTGGTGACCGTGCGATCGGAGAGCCGGTCGATGGCGTCGGTGACCGTGAGGTCGTCGATGTCGGCGATGGACAGCCCGTCGACCCGGTACTGCAGGACCTCGGGTGTGAACCGGCGCCCCTGGCAGGTCTCGCAGACCGTTTCCTGATCCTCCATGAACGCCAGGTCGGTGGCGACGGCCCCGCGGCCCTTGCATTGGGGGCAGGCGCCCTCGGAGTTGGCGCTGAACAGGCTGGCTGGGACCTGGTTGTGGCGTGCGTAAACCTTACGGATGGGGGTCGCTATCCCGGTGTAGGTGATGGGGGTCGAGCGACGGTTGGTGCTGACCGGTTTCTGGTCGATCACGACCGCGTCGTGCTGGGCGACGAGTTCGCTCGCGAGACTGGATTTCCCGGAGCCGGCCACGCCGGTGAGCACGGTTGTCACGCCCGTCGGAATGTCCACGGTCACGTTCATGAGGTTGTTGCGCGTGGCGTCGGCCACGGTGATGTGTCCTCGCGGCGTCCGCGGATCGTCCTTGATGGGCCGACGCTGTGACAGCGCCGCCGCCGTGGCGGTGCCGGCTGTGCCGAGGCCACGGAAGCTGCCCTGGTAGACGAGTGTTCCGCCGTGCGCGCCCGCGAGGGGCCCGACCTCGATGATCTGGTCGGCGATGGCCATGACGGCGGGGTCGTGCTCGACCACGAGGACGCTGTTGCCCTTGTCCCGGAGCTGCTTGAGCAGCTCGGTCATGGAGGAGATGTCGTGGGGGTGCAGTCCGACGGTGGGTTCGTCGAATACGTAGAGCATCTCGGTGAGGCTGCTGCCCAGGTGCTTGACGGTCTTGATCCGCTGGGACTCGCCGCCCGAGAGCGTCGTGGTGGCGCGGCCGAGGTGGAGGTAGCCGAGCCCGATGGTGATCATCGCCCGGAGTCGTTCCGTAAGCGCGGCCACCACCGGTGCCACTGTTGCGTCACTCACGCCCGTCACCAGCTCCGCGAGCTCATCGACCTCCATCCGCGCCATCTCGCCGATGGTGTGGCCGAGCACCGTGGCCGTCCGACTCGCCTTGTTGAGACGGTCCCCGCAGCAGTCCGGGCACACCTTGGAGCGGGTGAACTTGGCGAGGGTTTCCTTCTTGCGGTCGTTCATGTCGTCGGAGGTGCGCAGGTAGATGCGCTCGAACCGCTCGACGACGCCCTGGTAGCCCTGGGGAAGCCGGTCCGCCAGCGACCCGGCGGACCCGATGCCGTACAGCAGCGCGTTCCGCTCGGTCCGGCTCCAGTGGCGCAGCGGCTTGTCGACGTCGAAGACGCCGATGTCGGCGAAGTTCGTGTACCAGTAACCGTTGACGGCGAACCCGGGCAGCAGGACGGCGCCCTCGCGCAGCGACCTGTCCAGGTCGATGAAACGGTCGACGGCGCTGGCCATGACCTCGCCGATGCCGGAGCAGGTGGGGCACATGCCGGCCGGGTCGTTGAAGGAGAAGTGGCTGGACTCGCCGACGTGCGGTGTGCTCACCCGGGAGAACAGCAGCCTGAGGTAGGTCCAGGTGTCCGTGATCGTGCCGACCGTGGAGCGGGCGTTCCCGCCCAGGCGCCGCTGGTCGATCACCACCACCGGGGAGAGCCCCCCGATCTCGCCGACCTCGGGGCGCGTCCACTTCGGCAGCCGATTGCGGAGGTAGGGCGGGAACGTCTCGTGCAGCTGGTAGCTCGCCTCCGCTGCGATTGTGTCGAACACCAGCGACGACTTGCCCGAGCCCGACACACCGACGAAGACCACGACTTGTGAGCGGGGCACGTCCACGTCGAGGTCTTGCAGGTTGTGGGTACGGGCTCGCCGGATCCGGATCCCTCGGTTGGACATATTCAGGACCGTACCGCCAGATGTGGACGGCGAGTGGCCGCGACTGTCTGCGACGATGCGGTCATGGCCGACGTCAGGCATCGCGTCCTCGCTCTGCTGGTCGTGCTGCAGTCGGGCAACACGTTCACGGGTGAGGAGCCGACGGCCCGGCTGGACGTCGCCCGCGCACCCTGCGGCGCGACGTCAACCGGCTCCGCGGCTGGGGATATTCGGTCAAGACGCAGCCGGGCCCGGGCGGCTACTACCGGCTCACGGCACGGCGGTTCGGTGCCCACCTGGGCCGTCAGTGACCGGCCCGCCGTCCCGACGGCGCGCGACATCACGAGCCCGACAGTTCGAGGAGAACCCGGACGGCGGACTCCAGCGCGTAGTTCATGGACCCTCCATTGGGCTCGTAGGAGGTGTGCTCGCCGGCGAAGTGGATCCGTCCCTCCGGGCGCCGTGCGGGTTCCATCAACGCGTGGTGGCCCAGCTCCGGGAGCACGTACGCGCCCCCTATGTACCGCTCGTTGTCCCAGGAGAAGGACGTGCCGAGCTCGAAGTTCGCGCGCGTGCCGGGCAGAAGCGGCTCGACCTCGTCGAGCGCGAAATCGATGCGCTCCTCCGGGCCCATGGTCGCCACCGCCTGAGCGGACCAACCACTGAACCAGCACTCGAGAATCTTCCGCCCCGCAGGCCGCAGCGGCATGGCGTCACGCACGGCGCGGACCGGGCCGTCGGTGGACAGCATCAGCTGCTTCTCCGGCCAGAACTGCCTGCGCATCTGGAGGAAGACGCGAGTGGCCGACGCGTACCGCATCCGGCGCATGGTCGCGTGCTTCTCCGGGGACAGCCGGGCCATCCCTAGGTTGATGTGCCGTATGCCCGCGAAGGGCGCGGTGACGATGACGCGGTCCGCGGTGAGTGTCTGGAGCCGGTTGCGGTCGAGGAAGGTCACCCGCACCTCGTGGTCGTCCTGCGCGATCCGCACCACGGGCGCCCGGTAGAGGACATGATCGGCGACCTTGTCGGCCAGGGCCCGGGCCAGCATGTCCGTACCGCCCTGGATCTTGCGCCAATCGGCACCCGCCGTTGACAGGGCCCAGGGGCCCGACTCGTAGCGTGCCCACGCCATGGCCGACGCGGTTCCCAGCTCGTTCCCGCGCATCTCCAGGAAGTACGGCTCGATCAGGCTGATCGCGGCAGCGGAGGCGCCGCGGGCCTCGAGCACCTCGCGCACCGAGAGCTGGTCGAGTTCCAGCAGCCGCGGCGACAGGCTCCAGACCGGCGCCAGGATCTCCGGGCCGATGTCCTTGTTCGGCTTCGTGACGTACCTGGCCACCATCTCCTCGATGGTCAGGTCCCGCTCGTGCGGGTGCAGGCCCAGGAGGGCGGCGTGGTCCGCTGTCTGGTCCGGCCGGATGCGCGTGCCGTCGCGGTAGTACGAGAAGTCCGTGCCGACGAGGTCGCTCGGTTCGGTCTCGACCCCCATCTCGCGCAGATAATGCACCGTGTAGTCGTCGCAGTGGTTCGTCACCGTCAGTGCGCCGGCCTCGGCTTGGAGACCGTCGGCGAACGGGGCGCGCAGGGTCCTGGTCCGGCCACCCGGATGGTCGGACGCCTCCAGCACCGTGACGCGGGTGCCCCGCTTGGTCAGCTCGTACGCGGCGCCGAGACCGGCCAGACCCGCACCCACGATGACGACGTGATCGATGCCGCTGTGGGGCGGGAGGCCGTTGTCGAGGGCGGTCCTTGTGTCTTGTTGAGTCGGCCAGGACACTGTCGTGCCTTTCGTCGGGGTCACCGGGACATGGGGGGGGTGGACGGCATGCGGCTCATGGCGTCACGCGGACTTCCTGGCGTCCTTCGTGGCGAGCCCAGGTGCGCTTCCGGAAATCGGGGATGAGGGTGAGCAGCCCGAGGAAGGCCATGGCGGCGCCGCTCCACAGCGGCGCGGACAGACCGTGCCCGGCGCTGATCCCGAGGCCGCCGAGCCAGGGGCCGATGGCCACACCGACGTTGATCGCGGACCCGTTGAGGGAGTTCACCAGAGTGCCGTTGTTGGACAATGCCATGACGCGGGTGGCCATCGCCGGGTTGAGCGGCAGCCCGACCAGGCCAAGAAGGACGGTGCCGACGATCACCGGTACCTGGTGGGTGAGCGTCAGCGCGAAGCCGGCCAGCACGAGGGTCAGCGCGGTGAGCCCGCCGACGAGGATCGGCCTGGTGTAGCGGTCCGCGTACCGCCCCACGACGGCGTTGCCCACCACGGTCGCCAGGCCGTACACGGCGAACAGCACGGGAACGGTCGACCGCGAGAAGCCGCCGGCATCTGTGAAGATCGGCGACAGGTAGGTGACGCCGGTCACGGCCGCCCCGATGACGAGGGCGTTGGTCGCATACGCGCCCCACAGCCGTCCGCTGCGGAGAGCCTGGATCTCCGTCGGCAGGTCGAGCGTCTGGGTCTCTCCGCGGTCCGGGACCTTCAGCACGACCGCGGCGATGCACACGAGGGCCAGGGCGCCGACGATCCAGAAGCTCGCCCGCCACCCGAGGTGCTGCTCGATGAGCGACGCGGCGGGCAGGCTGACGACCTGGGCGATGGTGAGGCCGCCGTAGAGGACCGACATCGCCCGGCCGCGGTACTCGGCGCCGACGAGCTGCACGCAGACCGCGGCGGCCACGCCGAAGAACGCGGACGCGGCCAGCGCTGTCACCACGCGTGCCACCGCGAGCACCCAGTAGCCCGGGGCGAGTGCGGCGATCGTCTGGCCGATGGTGAAGACGACGAGCAGCCAGATCAGTGACCGCTTCGGTGGAAGCTCGCGCATCGCGATGGTCAGGGACGGGCCGCCGACGACCATCCCCACGGCGAAGATCGAGATCAGCCACCCGACCGCGGCGACGGAGACGCCGAACTCGGACGCGATTCCGGAGATCAGCCCGGCCACCATGATCTCGGTGGTGTTGAGGGTGAAGATCGCGACACCCAGCACGTACACGGCAAATGGCATGACTATGTCTCTTCCACGAACCGGCTTCACTCGGCCGTCGGCAGGGCGAACGTGCTCCACCGGTTGCCGAAGGGATCGAGGAACTGTCCGACCACCACCCCGTTCGCATCCGAGACGGGACCCATCACCCGGCGTCCTCCGGCCGCCTCGGCGCGCTCCAGCACAGCCGGGACGTCGGCGACGCGCACCCCGGGGATCGCGTAGTCGGCCATGCCGTCGAGAACGCCGCCGATCTCACTGGACGCCCCGGGCGGCACAACGCCGTAGTACGCCACGCTTTCGACAGCCTTGTCGCGTTCGGTGGTCCAGCCGAACGCCCTCTTGTAGAACTCCTGCGTCGTGACGAGGTCGGTGGTCCCGATCTCGAAGAACCCCATGGCGTTCAGCACGGGGGCGGCGTCGCGAGCAGCGGCCGGAGCCCGCCGCGCGGCGGGCTCGAACAGCCCGAGCCGGTTGCCCCGCACGTCGATGACCACCGCGTGGATGTCGCCCGCGGGCGTGCGCTCGGGCTGCTCGGCGAGCGCCGCGCCGAGCGGCTCCAGGCGGCGGACCTCCGCCGCCGCGTCGGAGCAGATGACGCTGATGCACAGGGTGTCCCGGCCGCCGCCGCGCAGCGCCCCCATGCTCGTTGCGGCACCGGGTGCGGTGATCGTGCGGTACGTGTCGTCGCTGCCGAACGAGTTGAAACTCCAGCCGAAGAGCTCCTGGTAGAACTGCCGGCTGCGGGACGGGTCGGTGGCGGTGATCTCGAACCAGCCCACCATGGCCGGGTGGGAGTCCGACGTGCTCATCAGCACTCCTTGCTTGTCGGATGATGCTTGCCGGGTGGTGTTTCGGGCGCGGGGGGGGGAATCCGTGGCCCGGGGGCTCAGCCCGTCAGGTCGAGGCTCACGTCGCAGGACTGAAGCCAGAAGTTGAGCCGCACGGGGGTTTCGTCCTGGAGCGCGCGCTTGGCCATCGACGACGGCGCGTCGGGCGATGCGTCGAGCGCCTCGTGCATCGCGTCCCGGTCCAACAGCGGCAGCGCCGGGGAGTTCGGTTCCGCGACGATGCTCTTCAGTTCTTGGAGTATCGCGCGGTCGTAGCCTGCGTCCAGGGTGGACGGATACGGGGCCTTGCGGCGCTCCACGATCGAGCGAGGGAGGAGATCCTTGGTCGCCGCGCGCAGCAGGCTCTTCTCGTGGCCGTCGAAGGTCTTGAGCGACCAGGGCACGTTGAAGACGTACTCGACCAGGCGGTGGTCGAGGAACGGCAGACGCTCCTCGACGCCGTTGGCCATGCTGAGCCGGTCCTTGCGGTCCAGGCAGATGGGCATGAACCGGGTCAGGTTCAGATAGGTCGCGGTCCGCATCCGCCGCTCCATGCCAGTCTCGCCCGGCAGATGCGGAACCTCGGCGAGGGCCGTCCGGTACTGATCGGCGATGTACTCCGAAAGCCTCAGCTCCTTGACCAGATCGCGGTCGAGGAACGCGGTGGACTGCTCCTCGACCGTCTTCTCTTGGAGCCCGTGCCACGGGAAGGTGTCCGCGTGCACCGCCCGCTGGTCGTGGAACCACAACAGTCCGCCGAAGGACTCGTCGGCGCCCTCGCCGGACAGGACGACGGAGCACTCGTCGCGGATCGCCCGGAACAGCAGGTAGATCGAGGGGCCGTGGTCCCCGATGCCGTAGGGCAGGTCCAGGGCCTTCCACGTCGCGCTCAGGACGTGCGGGGCGGCGAGGTCGGGGGTGTCCAGGACGATCTCCCGGTGGTCGGTCCCGGCGTGCCGTGCCAGCTCCGCCACGAAGGGCGCGTCCGGGGCCGCGCGTTGCGGCTCCGGCTTGAAGTTCTCGACCTGGCCGACGAAGTCCACGGAGAAGCTCCGGAGGCGTTGCTTCCGGGTGGGGTCGAGGATGCTCTGTCCAAGGGCGGTCAGCGCGCTGGAGTCCAGCCCTCCAGAGAGCAGGGTGCACAGCGGGACGTCCGCAACCATCTGCCGGGTGACGATGTCTTCCAGCAGGTCACGTACGGTCCGGATGGTCGTCGGCTGGTCGTCGGTGTGCTCCCGGGACTGCAGTTCCCAGTACTTCTCCTCGGAGCGGTGTCCCTTGCGGACCCGGAGAAGATGGCCGGGCCGTACCTCGTGCATGCCCTTCAGGGGTGTCTGGCCCGGAACGCGGAGGAACGAGAGGAGATCTCGCAGCCCGTCCAGCGACAGCACCGCCTTGCTCTCCGGGTGGGCGAGGATCGCCTTGGGCTCGGATCCGAACAGCAAGCCGTTGCCGGTCGGGTAGTAGAAGAGCGGTTTCATCCCCAGGCGGTCCCGGTACAGCAGCGCCTCGTCGGTACGAGCGTCGAAGATCGCGAAGGCGAACATTCCGTTCAGCCGCTGCACGAAATCCGGTCCCCACTCAAGGTAGGCCCGGAGCACCACCTCGGTGTCGCACCGGGTCCGGAACGGATGACCGAGCGCCTTGAGTTCCTCGCGGAGGTCGAGGAAGTTGAACACCTCGCCTGTGTAGCTGATCGCGGCCAGCGGCCTTCCGTCGGGTGTCGTCTCCGGCGTGACCATGGGTTGGGCGCCGTTGCCGGGATCCATCACCCCCTTGCGCCGGTGGCCCAGGGCCACGTGGGGGCTCAGCCATATGCCCTCGCCGTCCGGCCCGCGCGGGGCCAGGGTGTCCACCATCCTCTGGAGGACCTGGCCCTCGGTGGTGAGATCGCGGTAGTAGTCGATCCAGCCGGTGGTTCCGCACATCGCGTTCTCCTTTGACGTACGCGCAATGAACTCGGAGATATTCGGTCGCCGACGGACGCCCGTCGGACATCGCAGGCGTCAGGTGACGCGGATCGGCAGGCGTTCCAGGCCCCGAATGATGTTGTTCGGGGCGCGGACGGGCTCACCGGCGAGGTCGATCTTCTCGACCCGTGAGGCGAGCGCGTTGAAGAGGGCGTGCGCTTCCATCGTGGCCAGTACCCGCCCGGGGCAGTTGTGGACGCCGAAGCCGAAGGCAACGCTGTCCGAAGGGTTCCGGCTCACGCGGAAGCGGTCGGGGTCGGGGTAGTGGCGCTCGTCCCGGTTGGCCGAGCCGTAGGAGAGCACCACCCTGGACCCCGTGGGGATCATCACGCCGTCGAGGTCCACGTTGCACGTGGTCACACGCGTGAAGGACTGTATCGGCGCCTCCATGCGCAGGCCTTCGAGAAAGGCGCCGGGGACGGTCGTGGGGTCCTGGCGGACTTTGGCCCACTCGTCCGGGTTCCGCGCCAGCAGCCACAGAGTGCTGGAGATACCCGCGATGGTCGTGTCCACCCCGGCGCATGCGTAGGCGCTCATCGTCATCAACGCCTCGTTCTCGGTGATATCGCCGCGGCCGACCGCTTCCCAGACGATCTGGCCGAAGCTGTCGGGGAGCAGTTTCTCGGGCGTCGCCTTGGTAGTGAGGTACTGCGCGAGCGCCTGTACGTCGGGCAGCGATGAGGCCTGGTGGTCGCTGTAAGGGCCCATGTAGTTGAACGCGCCGAGGGCCCAGTCGAGGATCTCCTCGCGTTGTTCGTCGCGGGGGAACCCGATGAGGTCGAGCACGATGTCCACAGGCAGCCTTTGCGCGAAGTCCGTGACACCGTCGAACTCCCCCCGCCGCACGAGGTCGTCGACGGTCTGACCGGCGAGTTGCTCGAGGTCGCTGGCGACCTTGCGCACGTACTTCGGTCGGAGGGCGTCGGTGAAGACCGTGCGGACCTCGCGCTGCCGCGGCGGGTCCATGCCCAGGAGCGACCCTTCCATGGCTTCGTTCGTGGTCGGGTTCATCGCGATGCCCTCGGCCGAGCTGAACCGTTCCCAGTCGACGAGCGCCGGGCGGACGTGTTCGTAGCGGAAGAGACCGTAGAGGTCGTACTCGCTCAGATAGACGGCGGGACCGAGGCCGCGTAATGCCGCGTAGTGGGGGTAGGGGTCCATCAGCGCCGTGGTGGAGAAGAGTTCTACGTCGCTCTCGGGTATCGAGCTCGACGTCTTTGCGGTGGTCACGTCTGGATCCCTCCAGAGGGTGTGAGTGTTGATCCGGGGTCGTGCGCGCAGGGGGCCGGGCAGGACCACCGCCGCGGCCGCGTCGCCCCGTCTCGCCGACTGCCGCGGCGGTTGCGTGCGGCGTCGGCCTCAGCTCGGTGGCGCCACGAGGTCGTAGAAGCAGATCCGGGGGCCGGCGCCCGGCCGTGTGTAGACCTGGCGGCACTCAAGGCGGGACTTCTCGAAGACGTCGAACCAGGCGGACCGGTCGCGGGGGAGCCCCTGTCCGCTGAGCACGTGGATCAGGAAGAAGTCGTCGTCGTTCTCCCGGCCGTCGAAGCGCAGCTCCGGCTCCCCGACCAGCAGGACCTTCAGATGGGGGAACCTCGCCGAGATCTCGTCCAGCAGGTCCACGACGGCCTGCTCGCCGTGCCGGAAGTGCTCGTGGAGCGCGCTCATCATGCACAGGCCGTCAGCCTCGGCGCAGACGGCCGGCCAGGTCTCGGGCGCGAAGGCGTCCCCGACGACGAACTCGACCCGGTCGGCCACCCCGGACCGCCTGGCCAGGTCATTCGCCCAGGCGATGGCGTCGGGGGAGTTGTCGATGCCGATGCCGGTCAGCGACGGGTCGCGCAGGCAGGCGTCCACGATCAGTTGCCCGCCGCCGCAGCCGACGTCGAGCACGCGCCGGACCTTCCGTCCCCGCATGGCCCGCAGCACGGCCGGGGTGTGGAAGAAGGAGAACAGTGTGGCGCAGTGCGCTCCGAGCGCCGCGCCGTCGCGGACGACGTCCTTGCCGTAGATGGCCTCACCGGTGAGCAACTCTCCGATCCGGCTGGTGACTTGGCCGTAGGCCTCGACGTAGACCCCGAGCCGGGCCAGTGAGACATCGGTCGTGAGGCACTCCCCGAGCTGGGTCAGGAAGTACTCCTCACCACGGGTTTCGAGGATGCCCCGGCCAGTCAGGTAGCGCAGGAAGCCGGTTCCGATGTCCGGGTCGAGCCCGGCCAGCAGGCCGTTTCCGGGCTGCCGCGGTCCGCTGCGCAACCGCTCCAGCAGAGGGGTGGCGGACAGCGCGTGCACCGCATGGCAGACGTGCATGGCGCTGATCATCTCCGGCAGGTCGGACAGCGTGAACTTCTGCCATTCCCGCCGCTGTTCCGCGTCCTGCAGTTCGACGATCGGCGGCGTGCTGTTGGTGAGCGTCACGGGCCCTCGTCCTCTCACGGGTCGGTCGGTGTCGGTTGCTAGGTGCACACGGCGTAGGCGTGCCTGCCGCGGGGGCTGGCGGCCGCACGGACGAACTCCCCGTCCGGGGTGAACCCGGCCGTGCAGACCCGTCCGAGCGAGTAGGCCGGCACGAGTTCCAATTCGTGGCCGCGCCTGCGGAGCGCCTCGACGGTCTGCGGATCGCAGGTCTCCTCGACGACCAGCACCCCGGGGCGGTACGCGTGCGGGGTGAACGACGCGGGGACCTGGTCGGTGTGGAAGACGGTGGTCTCGGTCGACTGCTGGAGATCGAGCCCGAACTCGACCGCGTTGAGGAAGAACTGCAGCGTCCACTGGTCCTGCCGGTCGCCGCCCGGTGTGCCGAAGGCGAGGAACGGACGTCCCTCCCGGAGCACGAGGGTGGGACTGAGGGTCGTTCGCGGCCGTTTGCCGGGCTCCAGCGAATTCGGGTGACCCTCCACGAGGTACATGGACTGACCCCGGGTGCCGAGCGGGAAACCGAGACTGCCGATGGCCGGCGAGCTCTTCATCCATCCGCCGCTGGGCGTCGCCGCCACCATGTTGCCGTGCCGGTCGGTCACGGTGACCGTGCACGTGTCCGCCTTCGCGGTCGTGGCCCGGAGAATCGTCGGAAGCCCGTTGCGCAGTTGGGACATCAGCTCCGAGTCGGGCCCGGCGTCGTCCTGTGTGGGCAGGGGCGGGATGAACGGTGTGCGGCCGTTGGGGGCCCCCGGCCGGAGGGTCAGTGCGGCTGAGTCCCCGACCATGGCGCGTCGCCGCAGGGTGTAGTCCTCGCCGAGCAGGGTGTCCAGCGGCACGTCGGTGAAGGCGGGGTCGCCGTACCATGCCTCCCGATCGGACATCGCGAGCTTCGTGCACTCCACCATGGTGTGGAGGTAGTCGGCACTGCCCTGCCCCATCTCCCGCAGGTCGAATCCCTCCAGCAGCGCGAGTTGCTGGAGGAACACCGGACCCTGTGACCAGGGACCGGGCTTGAAGACCCGGTACGGGCCGTACGCACGGCTCGGCGCGGTCGCCACGGTCGGCTCCCAGCGGGCGAGGTCCTCGCCCGTCAGCAGCCCCCTGTTCCGCCGGCCGGTCGCGTCGAGCATGGGCCCGGACGCGAGGAAGTCGGAGATCTCCTGCGCCACGAAGCCCTGGTAGAAGACGTGATGGGCGGCCTCGATCTGGGCTTCGCGGTCCGAGGAGGCGGACTCGGCGGTCTTGAGCAGACGCTGGTAGGTCTGGGCGATTGTGGGGTTGCGGAATCGGCTGCCGGCGGCGGGGGAGGGGCCGCTGGTCAGATAGGTCTCGCCGGATCCGGGCCACTCCTCGCGGAACAGCGGGGCGAGTGTGGAGATGGCCAGCGCGGTCTCGGGAAGCAGGGGGAAGCCCCCCTCCGCGTAGCCGATCGCTGGTGAGAGGACGTCGGCGAGACGCATGGTCCCGAACTCGCGCAGCAGCCGCATCCATCCACCGAACGCGCCCGGCACGCAAGCGGGCAGGAGCCCGGAGCCCGGGATGCTGCTCAAGCCGAGCCGGTTGAACGCGTCGATGCTCGCTGCGTGGGGCATCGGGCCCTGGCCGCAGATCTCCTGGACGTCGTCGCGTCCGGCCCGGTGCACCACGAGAGACACGTCCCCGCCGGGGCCGTTGAAGTGCGGTTCCACCACCTGAAGGACGAATCCGGCAGCGACAGCGGCGTCGAAGGCGTTGCCGCCGCTGGTGAGGATGCGCATGGCCGCGGAGGACGCGAGCCAATGGGTGCTGGCGACGGCACCGACGGAACCGTGGAGTTCCGGCTTGGACGGCAGCATGCGGCTACTCCCAACTGCTTCGATATTGACGTGGAGGCCGCGAAGCAACGGCCTCGGCCGGGTTCAGCTCTTTTCGGGCAAGTCCCTGGGGAAGATGCCCGGCCCCGTTCCGAGGAGGGCATCGGGGTCGTAGCGGTCCTTCGCCGCGTGGAAGGCGGGCCACGTGTCACCGAAGTGCGTGCGCCAGTCCTGCGCTGTGAACCGCACCGAGCCAATCGGATAGAGCACCGCGCCGTAGTGGTCGCGTGCCCGGGCGAACCAACGGTCGTTGCGGTCGAGCATCTCCTCGGCGAATCCCGGATCGGTCTCAGGGGAATCGGCGGTGGTGTTGACGTCGACGACGTACACCCACGGCGAGTCGTCCGGCTGCGGCCGCGGCGGGTGCGGCCTCGTCAGGTGCGAGCGCCGCTGCGGGTAGATGAGGCTGATTCCATACGGCCCGATGTCGCGCTCGGTGAGTGTCGGGTGCACCTCGGCGACGTAGTTCTCCACAGCGTTGCCGGGCAGCCACACGTCGTACCACGGCTTGGTCAGCCGGTCCCAGCCGAGGGTGTCCCGCCACTGGTCGACCATGCGGTCGATTGTGAAGACGTAGTCGAGGTAGGAGCTGTCGTCGATACTCGGCGTAGAGGTCAGCCCTGTGAGGGCCTCCTCGTCGCGGGGCGGGTCGGCGGGGTCGTAAAGGATGGTCGCGTACAGCTGGTGGGTCGGCTCGGCTCCCGGCGGCTGGAGCGTCGCGTAGACGTGGTCTATGCACGGCCGTTCGATGAGTGTGCGCATGTCGCTGAAGAACGCGGCGTTGTCGGTGTAGCCCAACAGGTAGGTCCGGGCACGCTCCTTCGCCGGCACGAGTTCGACGACGGCCTTGGTGATCACGCCGCACTGGCCGAGGCCGCCGAGGACCGCGTCGAACAGATCGGCCTTGTGGTCGGCGGAACAGCGCTCGATGTCGCCGGTCCCGGTCACGACCTCGAGCTCGCGCACGTGGTCGCCCTGGAGTCCGGTGCGCAGCGCGCCGACGAGCCCGCCGAGCCCGCCGACCGAGAGCGTGCCTCCCACGCTCAGCGAGGTGTATGCGGTGATCACCGGCGGCGTCCGTCGCGGGGTGCTCTCGAACGCGGCGTTGACCAGGTTCTTCCAGGCCACGCCCGCGTCGACCTCGGCGATGTCGGGACCGATCGAGTGGATCCGGTCCAGGGAGCGGGTGTCGATGAGGAGGCCGTCGGAGAGGGTCTGACCGAGGGTCGTGCTCGCGCGCCCCCGGACGGAGACCGTGATCCCGTGCGCACGGCAGAAGCGGATCATCGTGGCGACATCCCGTGCCGAGCGGGGCCGGAGCACCGCACAGGGTGTGCTCGTGGTGATGTTGCCCAGGTCGGTGGCGCAGGCCTGCCGGGACGCCCCGTCGGTCAAGAGCTCGCCGTCCAGCGCGGGGACGGTCTCGAACGAGGGGTCCGTCCCGCTCGTCGTGCTGTCCTGGGCGGTGCCCCAAAGCCGCTCGGCCGGGTCGTATCCCATGATTGCGGCGTTCCCAGGGGAATCCGAGCGGGTCATTGCCTCATCTCCTGACGTGCGATATCGGTTCGGTTCCTGAGCATTTCCAGTGATGAATGGGCGTCATATCCGCCTCGGAATTATCATCAGGAACGTCAACTTCCCCGGTAACTGCCTCGGTGGAATTCGTTCCTTGTCCGCCGTAGTAGCGTAGCGTGGCTTGCCGCTGGAGATCAGAAGGAATTCCTAAAGTTGCTGTCAGGGCTTTCTTAAGTTGCATATCGGCCGCGTGTGGCGCCTCATTTCCGGTGGTCAGCGCGATCGGCCCCGGGTGCCCAGTGCCAGGGCGGCGTCGTTCAGGGGTATAGCCGGGTTGATCATGCGATGCCATGGGAGATGAGCGGGCGGTTGGTGTCGCGGGCGTGGTGGCGGAGTCCGGCAGCGATGTTGGTGTGGTCGGCGAGTCGGAGTGCGCCGATGGCCAGGTTGCGCAGGGGTGCCATGGCGCGTGGTGCGGTGCCGGTGCGCACACGGGAGGCATCCTCGGCGTATGTGGGGTCCCTGACGTGGTGGATCTTGTTCTCGATGCCCGAGTGGTCGCGGACGCGCTGCGCGGCCTCGGTCGCGTCGGTCTGTTCCGCCGTCAGGTCGGTGACGCCGTAGACGGGTGACCTCGCCGGTCGTGACGATCCGGCGGCGGCGCACGATCTGCACGGCCTGCTCTGCGTGTGGAAACGAGATCCCGGTGACGGCGGCGGCCTGAACCGACGGATCTCGTCGCGGCCGTGCGCGGTGGCCCGGGTCCAGTCCAGGAGCGGCAACTCCCGCCACGGCCAGGGCCTACAGCCACCGGTGCAGGGTGGGCGGGTTGCCCTTGATCAGCACGATGTAGTGGGCGCGCTTGTCCTCGACGACGTAGCGTGCGTGCGCGATCTGCGAGTGGAGCGCGTCGAACGTGACCACCGTGCCGTGCAGGTCGAGCGGCGCGAGCAGGGGCCGGAAGACGGTGATCTCGTTGGTCTTGCCGTCCACCGCGCGCTGTGCGGTGACCAGGCCGGTCCTGGTCATCGCGGCGAGCAGGTGGACCTGGGTGCCGTCGGCGCGGCGGGCACCGCGCACGGTCTTGCCGTCCACCGCCAGGCAGTGCAGGGGCCCCTCTCCGTCTGCCGCCTCCTTGGCGGCGGTGCGCTCGCGCCGGGCGAGCCAGCTGCCGACGGCCGTATCCAGCGCGTCGCCGTCGATGCGCTGGAGGACGCGGCGCACGGTGGCCTCGGCCGGGGTGACGGGGCCGCGGTCAGGTTCCCGGCACGGGCCACCGAGCCGGGCCAGGACGGCGGGCGGGGCGTCGGCGGCCCACTCCGCGATCGCGGCCAGGGACTTCGCTCCGGCCAGAACCGCGCAGGCGGCCCGGGACAGGACGAAGGCGAGCGGGTGGCGCCGGCCCTGACATCGGCGGGGGGCGGGCACCTGAGCCACGCGGGTCAGCAGGCTGGGAAGGTCATTGGGTGCGGCCGGTGCGGCGTCGGTGTGTTGGCCCAGAGGGCCCGGGATGGGCGAGGATGAGCGGGCAGGCCGGGTCTTCCGTCGTGGTGATCAGGGACTCGACACCTCATGATCACCGGGAGCCGTGCCTGCCTCCGCATCGGCCCCAGGCGACCATCCCGCAGCCCTCCCCCGACTCCTGAAGCCTCATCAACCCAGCCACACCACCTGAACGACGCCGCCCTGTGCCCAGTGCTCAGTGTCCGTGTGCAGAACCAGTCAGCTTGCCTTGCCTCCCGGACGACGGCCGCCTGGTGGTTCCGTGCAGATCAGCAAGACATTCGCTCGAAACATTGTGGGGCAATGGTCGCCCGACAGCGACTTAAAACTCTTAAGACTGTCTTGAGAATCCTCTGATTGCCCTGGCGCCGTCAGTTGTGGAGACTTTAACAGTGCTGGCTGGTCGACCCGTCCAGAGGGGATCGGACACACTGACTCGCTTAGCGGCGGGAGCGATACGCCGGTCGAATCGAATCTTCGTGACGATGACGACGTCGCGTCGAGCGATGTCGCAGCCGATGCCGCCGCTGTCAGCGTGAGGGCAGCCAACCGCAGGCCGCATCCCGCCTGATGCGCGCGGCCGCCTCGTTGGGGCTGTGTGAGCCCCGAGAGCGAGCGACGCTTCTCTCTCACCGGCGAGGCCCACTGCTGCGCTCGGATGTGCCCGGCTCAATCTTGCAGGGCGAACTGTGGACCAAGGGAGGGTCTGGATGACTATCACGGATCAGCTATCAACGTCGCGACTCGAGGCCGATCTCTTCCTATTGCATGCGCCCAGCGTCTACGACTTCCGCGAGCGCGACGACATGCTGTTCGCTTATCTGAGCGACAGCGACAGCGTCAATGTCACCTCGGTCTACGAGATTTACCCAATCGGCTGGTTCTCGATAAAGCAGCGGCTGGCCGACTGCGGGTTCGACACGAAGATCGTGAATGTCGCCTCGTTAATGCTCATGCATCCTGATCTGGATGTCAAACGACTGCTCGCCCGCTTCGAGGCGCCGATCTTCGGGTTCGACCTGCATTGGATGGCGCACTGTCACGGCTCGGTCGAACTCGCGGCCCTCGTGAAAGAAGTGCACCCCGAAGCTCTCACCATCTTCGGCGGCATCTCGGCGACCTACTACGCCAAAGAACTGATCGAGTACCCGAGCGTCGACGTGGTCGTTCAGGGTTACGACACTCTCGACCCGGTCACCGAGCTGGTCACCAGGGTCCGGCAGGGCAACAGGGACTTTCGCTCCATTCCGAACCTGCTGTACAAGGTCGACGGCGAAGTCCAATCCACCGGCTTCTCGCACACGCCGGACAGCAACTACAACAACGTGCGCAACGACTGGTCGTATTACCGCGAGGCGGCTGACGGAGGGCCGTCAGCGTCCAAGCTCATCATGACCTTACCCAACACCGGCTGCGCGCATGACTGCGGCTGGTGCGGCGGGTCACGGTTCGCCTACCGCAACATCATGGGCGTTAAAAGGACTCTGGTGCAGAAGGACAACGACCTCGTCGTCGAAGAGCTCCGCACCATGCAAGAGGCGGCGAAGCACACCTCGATATACGCGCTCCAGTGTTATTCCGAGAACCGAACGCGGATGCACCAGTATCTGGACGCCGTGAAAGAACTCGGATACAAGAGCGTCCACTTCGAGCAGTTCAGTCTGACGCCATCCGACATTCTCAAAAAGATGGGCGAGTCCACAGATTCCTATATCATGCTCTCCCCGGAGTCCCACGACCTGAAGATCAGCAAGGCGGCCGGTCGCGGGAACTACACCATGGAGCAGATGGAGGAATGGATTCCTCGTGCCCTGGATGCCGGTGTAAAAGGCATCATGATCTGGTTCTTCATCGGCATGCCACACCAGGACCGGCAATCGGTGATGGACACGATCGCGTACTCCGAGCGACTCATCCGCAAGTTCGGAGGGTGGGGCGCCCTTCCGCTCATTTGCCCGATGGTGCCGTTCCTGGACCCGGGGTGCCAGTTCTTCGAAGAACCGGAAAAGCACGGTTACCGTATCCACCACCGTACGCTGGAAGAACACCGCCAGGCCATGGTCGAGCCACTGTGGCATCGGCGGCTGAACTACGAAACACGCTGGCTTGACAGGCGCCAGCTTCAGGACGTCTCCTACGAGGCGATCGCCCGCCTGGTGGAGATCAAGGGTGAGTACGGGGTGCTCCCGTCCGGTTTCTGCAAGGCCGTTCTCGGGACTATTGAGGAGACCCGGGAGCTGCTCGGGGAAATGGAACGAGCACTGCTGCTCGACAAGAAGATGCCGGCCGAACTCCGGGACGAGATTCGTAACTACAACCGCAAGGTCCTGGCCTATACGAACGACCAGATCATGCCGGTTCCCCGGCCGCTCGGCGGCCGGTGGTTCGATGATGCCACCGTCCCGCCACAGATGATCGAGGACATTCTGGCATCGTCGGCTGCCTCGTCTCCGGTCCGCGGAGCATAAATGAACTCACCGCCGCATATCCAGGGCGAATCAGCTGACCGTCTCCGGCCGTTCCTTGAGCATTGGCCGGGCGGACAGCGCAGGTACGGTGATGCCGGCCAGGCGCTGAGCGGGATTGAACGCGCTGACCCGGCCGTCGTGTCCGCGCCCAGACTGTCGCCAACACACTCCGATGGAAAATCGGTGAAGCAGAGGAGGATGTCGTGTTAACCGACCGGGATGTGCAGGAGCTGGTGGCAAGGATCCTGGAGATCGACGTTGCCGATGTCGGGATCGATAAGTCATTTTATGTGGATCTCGAGATGGACTCGCTCCACAAAGCGGAATTCATCGTGGCGCTGGAGCGTGCCTGCGGCGCGGAGTTCACCCCGGCGGATGCCGCAGAGATGGACAGTGTCGGTGACGTGATGCGGCTGCTTCGCGACCAGCAGCGGGTGCCATGAAGGCCACCACCGGAATTGCGAACCCGGTCGAGTTGCTGCTACTCGGCCATGCCGGCGACCGGCGCTGCGGCGTGGACCGCAGGGTCGGTGAGGTCACCTACGCCGACATGCGGGGTGCGGTGACGCAATACGCCGGGCGTCTGCGGGCTGCGGGGGTGCGGCCGGGCTGCCGTGCGGTCGTCGTCTCCGACGACTGCATCGCAGCGATCACCTCCGTACTCGCCTTGTGGTGGCACGGGTGCGTACCCATCGTGCTGCACCCGACGCTCCGGCCTGAGGAGATCGGCTTCATCGTGCGGGACAGCGAGGCGGAGTTCGCCGAGCTGAACGTCACCCCCGAGCACGAGGCGGCCCTGCGGGCCGAGCTGGGCGTGATCGACACGGAAATGCGCGCGGCCGGGCGCGTCGGGTTGCTCACCGAACTCGGCCCCAACAGCGTGGACCAGTCCACGCTCCCGCCGGCCGCCTTCCGCGAAACCGATGAGCTGCTGGTTCAGTACACCTCCGGCAGCACCGGCAGGCCCCGCGGCGTACGGCACTGCCTGCGGGCGGTGAACGCGGTCCTGCGCGGCGTCGGCAGCATGCTGGAGCTCACTCCGGACGACGTCGTGCTGTCCACGGCAAAACTGTCGTTCGGATACGGATTCGGGAACTCGCTGCTGTACCCGTACGCCGCGGGCGCGAGCTCGGTGCTGCTCGACGGTCAGGCGGACCCCTACCACGTGGCGGCGGCGCTCGACGAATACCGGCCGACCGTGCTGTTCTCCGTGCCTCGGCTCTACGACGGCCTGCTCCATCTCTCGGAACAGGGCAAGGCGATCGAGACCGGTTCGCTGCGACTGGCTGTGGCCGCCGGGGAGCATCTGCCAGGTCAACTGGCCACCCGTATCACCGAAGCGTTCAACGTGCCGCTGATCAATGGGTTCGGCGCTACCGAGGTCCTGCACATGGTCGTGGCGGCTGCCGTGGGGCAGGGCGGGGCCCCCGGTCCCGGATCGATCGGTTTCCCGGTTCCCGAGGTGACCGCGACCATTCGCGACGACGCGGGTCGGCCGCTCGGCGACGAGATCCCCGGCCGGCTGCACATCACTACGGAGTCGGCCGCGCTCGGCTACCTCAACCAGCCCGAGGACACCGCCCGCGCGTTCGCCGATGGCGGCGTCTACACAGGTGACATCGCGTTCCGCGCGACCAGCGGCGACATCTGCCACGTCGGCCGCGCCGACGACATGCTCCTGCTCGGCGGATACAAGATCGCGCCTGCCGAGATCGAGCGCGTGGTCCGAGGAATCGCCGAGGTCGCTGATTGCGCGGTCGTGGGCAGCACGGATCCCAACGGGCTCGAACAAGCCACGGTGTATGTCGTGGCGCGGGACCCGGCCCACCCGGACAAGGTCCGTAAGGCGGTCAGATCGGCACTGCGCGCCAGCCTGGCACCGTACAAGAGGCCGTCCCGGGTCGAGATCATCGACGAACTCCCTGTCACCGCCAACGGCAAGCTGGCCCGCTTCCGCCTCCGCCGCCAGCTTGGCGGTCCCGTCGGTAGTCCGGAGGGCAGGACATGAGCTGGGAGATCATCGGGATGAGCGCGGTATGCGCTCTGGGGGGACACTGTCGCCGGTATCCACGGCGCATTGTGTTCCGGACAGCCCGGCCTGGTACCGATTTCGACGTTCGACGCGTCCCGGTACCGCGCGGAGGCGGCGTATGAAGTGCCGGACCGGCTGCGCCCTGGTGTGGATGAACTGCTCCGGGCGGCCACAAGCTGGCTCGTCCGCGTGGTCCGGGAAGCCCTGACCGACGCGGGCCAGCCGGAACCAGAGCCCGGGCTGGCGGTACTGGTCGGGACCACGCACCGGGGGATGCGGATCGCCGAACTCTGGTGGCAGCACGACGGCCCCCTCATTGCCCAACTTCTGATAGCCGGAACTACCAGCATCTTCGGGCTTCATCGCTCTGTGCCTCCGGTCTGCGTCGGCCAAGTGAAGTCGGAGGACGGCGGGACAGGAGGGACCACGGTGTTCCTTACGGTCTTGGGGAGTTGGCTCAAGCAGGGCAAGCGGGAGGTGCCTGGGCCAGGCGGTCGGAAGTACGGGCGGTGGGGGTGCCGCCCACGGATGGGGCGGCACCCATGGGTCATCGATCCTGGGACAGTGCGAGCAGCCAGTGCGAGCAGCTGGGCGAAGGTGCCGTTGGCGGCGGCGAGGTCCTCGTAGCGGCCCTGTTCAGTGATCCGGCCCTCCTTCATCACGATGATCGAGTCGGCAACACGCGTGTTCTCCAGCCGGTGCGTCACAACGACCGTGGTGCGGTCCGCGGCCATCGCCTTGAGCGTTTCGAACGCCCGGTGCTCGCCTTCCGGATCGACCTGCGAGGTGGGCTCGTCCATGATCAACAGGTCCGGGAGCCGGTACAGGCCACGGGCGCAGGCCACGCGCTGCCACTGCCCGCCGGACAGCTCCACCCCGCTGAAGATCTCCCGTGCCAAAAGGGTGTCGAGCCCGTCAGGAAGGTCTGCGACCGCCTTGCGCAGGCCCACAGCGTCGATCGCCTCCCACACCGGGCCGTCGCCGTCGGTGCGGGGCTGGCCCAGGGTGATGTTCTCGCGAACCCGCAGCGGCCACTGCGCGAAGTACTGCGGCACCAGGCCGGTCAGCGCCCACACAGTGTCCGGGTCCACCTCGGTGAGGTCGGCACCGTTCCAGGTCACCTTGCCCTTGTCGGCCATGAGGAGCCGGCCTTCGCCCCCGCATCGCGTATGGGGTCGTGTGACTGGACGGCTCCGACGACGGGTGCGTGTCGGGTGTGGAGGGCGAGGGTGCCTCCGGCCCACAGTTCGAGGTCGTCGGCGTGGGCCATGACGGCTAAGACGGATGGGTGCAGATCCAATGAGGGTGCAGTCGATCAGGTGGTGGGTATGACTTGGTCGCGGTAGCGGGTCTGGTGGTTGCGGATGAACTCCTGCTGCTGGTGCTACGCCCAGTGGGTGTCGAAGTCGCCGTTGGCGCGGACGGCACGCAGCTTGAGCACGGCTTCAGCTCCGGACAGGCCCCAGCGGACGCCGGTGATGTCCAGGCGGTGGTTCACGGCCTCGTCGATGCCCTTGCGCTGGGCGCCGCGCAGTTGGGCGGCGCGGGCGGCTTCCTCGAGTGCGGCGGCGGTCTGCTGCACGCCGCCGCCCGGCAGGACCCGGGCGTGACGGGCGACCCGGCTCTCGGCGGAGGCATCGCCGCTGTCGTGCAGGCACCAGGCTGCTCGCCACAGATATTCGAGCACGTGGATGAGGTCGACGATGATGTGGACGTCCACGCCGCGCTGCCATGCTTCGGCCTTGATGAGGTCGTGTTGATGGCGGGCACCGTCGACCAGGACGACCCAGCAACGGCGGTGGGCGGGGTCGCGGTGCTCTGCCTGGTCGAACACGGCAGACACCACCTGCGCGGCGGTGTCGGTCACCGAGCCGCACAACCACTTCGACCGGGCTTTCGGCCCCTGGCGGCGCTCGGGCGCCGCGCCGTGGTCGGTGTCTTGCCGGTCGGGGCCGGCGATGATGTCGTCGACCGTGCGCGGCGCGGGTTCGGCATCGCAGACGGCTCGCAGGGTGGCCATCCGTTTCCTGCCGTGCTTCTCCCCGGACGCCAGCCGGGTCTTCATCGCGTTGCCGCCCTTGGCCGCCGCGGCCTTCGCGGTGTCCTCACGCAGCGCTTCGGGCCTGATCACCACGCCCTTGCCGTCCACGGACAAGATCAGCGGCGTGGCGTCGGTGCAGGGAGTCGGCACGAGGGCGTCGTAGAACGCGTCAATGTCCACCGCGGCGCTGACAGCGAGTTCCTGGGACCTGCCGGTGCCCGATGCCGGCGCCCGTGACGGCGTTGATCCGCTCGCAGGCGTCGGCGAAGCTGCCGCGGGCGGACTCGATCGCGGCGAGCCTGGCCAGCCCGTGCGAATGCATCCCGTCCGGCGGGTTCAGCACCCCGTCGGCCGGGTGCAGGTCCGCCACCCCGGTGCCGCGGTAGGCGATCCGGACCACGGTGACCTTGCCGAACACCGTGGCCAGAATCCGGCGCCGGCCCCGCTCGATCCGCGAGCGCCCGACACCGGCGCTGTCCACGATCTCTGCACGACGCGCCTCGTCCCTGGCCCGCAACGTCAGGTGGTCCTGGAACAGGCTGCCGGGTGACCTCGCGCATCCGTGCCCCCAGCAGATCCTCCAACTGCGCGCGCGTCATCACCGCCGCCTCGGGGGCCGCCGGCTCTGCACACGCCGCGGCGAACGGACCCGCCGAGACGGCGAAGGCGTCCTCACGCGCCGCGAGCGCACCCCTGGCCGGCCCGACCACGCTCACCACCCCTGCTTCCTGCCGTCGACCTTGAACAGCCCGGAAGAAGGCTCGGCCAGGATCCCGCGCTCCACGAGCCTCTTCAGCTTCGAGCGCATCCCCTCGACATGCCGCGGCTCGGTCCCCAGACCCAGGTGCGGGCAGATCTCTTTGCAGCGCATCGCCGCCCCCGAGGCCGCGAACAAAGCGATGATCTCCCGGTACTCCGGTGACATCACCGTCACGTCCAGCTCTGCCTCGGCCTTCACCAGCGCCACAGCGACCCCGCCGGCACCCCCACCCGCGGCATCCGCGTCCGGCACCGGCGAAGACGGCGCGGCCGGCACCTCCTCCACCGTCTCGCGCGCGATCTGCAACCGCGCCAGCCGCTCCTCAGCCCGCCTGGCCTCCAGTGCCTCCAACAACGAGGGCACACCACACCCACCCTCGCTCAGCACCCGCACGCCTCACGGCGGGCTCGACCCCGGCGACGGTGGAAGTCGGCAAGACCAGCTACATCCCGAACCTCTGCGAATCACCCCCAACGAGGCACCCCCAGAAGATCTGCACCCAAGCCTCATCAACCCGGCCACACCACCTGAACGACGCCGCCCTGTGCCCAGTGCTCAGTGCCCGTGTGCAGAACCAGCCAGCTTGCCTTGCCTCCCGGACGACGGCCGCCTGGTGGTTCCGTGCAGATCAGCAAGACATTCGCTCGAAACATCGTGGGGCAATGGTCACCCGACAGCGCCTTAAAACTCTTAAGACTGTCTTGAGAATCCTCTGATTTCCCTGACGCCGTCGGTTGTGGAGACTTTAACAGTGCTGGCTGGTCGACCCGTCCAGAGGGGATCGGACACACTGACTCGCTTAGTGACGGGAGCGATACGCCGGTCGAATCTCCGTGACGAAAGGGCTCCGATGAACGCGCTTGCCATCACGCCGAGAATTCACCATGTCGCCATTCAGACCGATGATGTGGAGTCCACGACCAGATGGTATGAGGAGTTCCTGGAGGCGACGGTGGAGTGGTCGCTCAGCACGTTTTCGCCGCTCACTCACTCGCGTCTCCCGGGGATCGAGAAGCTGGTCGAGCTGAAGGTGGGGGACCTGCGGCTGCACGTCTTCGACCGGGCTGGGCACACCCAGGACGGGCCCGACCAGCTCGGCTATCAGTTCCAGCACATCGGGATCACCGTGGACCGCCACGAGGACCTCGTCGAGCTTCGGAAGCGCTGGTGGCAGGTCCGGGAGCGGCACGGCATCCAGTGGAGGCGGGACGAGCCGCCGTCGGACATCGTGACCGACGACGACGGGATGCAGAGTCTCTACGTCCTGGATCCCAACGGCCTTGAGCTGGAGTTCATCTACTTTTCGGGTGCAGCGACATGAACGACGTACACGGGCGGCTGATAGGACCGGGCCAGATCGACTCTCCCGCGTTGCAGTTGCGCCCCTTGCTCTTGCCGGCACCAGGGCAGGAGTTCGAGCCGTCGAGTGAGGAGATCCTCGACGACGACACCGTGGAGCCGGGCATTCCGGAATACAGCATCTTTGGTGTGCACCCGGTCGACCCGGAGCGGATCTTCTGGTATCGGTGGATCACGGGACATCAGATCTCGTTCGCTTTATGGCGTGCGATGTACGACATCATCGGGTACCGCCGCGACAACATGCCGAGCGCTCCGGAGCTGAATACCCTGGCCGTCTGCGTGGATGCGTACAGTGCGATGCTGCTCTACTCGTCAACGGTGCCGCGAGCTCATTACCACAGCCATATCCGGCACCGTATGTCGCTGCAGCACCCGGCCTTCAGCGGCACCTGGGCGCCGGATTACCGGCCGGTCCGCCATATCTTCCGGGGCAAGTTGCCCTGGCAGGACAACCCGTTGTGCGCATCCCTCGCCGATGCCGTGGCGAGGAACGCCGCCACCCACGACTACATCGCCGCCCATCTCGTGCCGAACGGGCGCTCACTGCTTCAGCAATCCGCGCAGACGGTGAGTGCGACCGTGTCCCGCGAGAAAGAGGAGCTGTACGACAGCTTCTTCCTCACGGTGCGTCGCCCGATCAGCCGCGCCCAGTTCATCCGTCCTCTCCGCGTGCGCGTCGCGGAGGTGGGCGCGGACCTGGCACACAACGGCCTGTACCCGAACGTCGACGGGCACCATCATCCCGTCGTCACCGGGCCGTCCGGCGGAAGCACGATGACGCTGGTTCCCCGCGTGCTCAGCACTCTCGACGAGGCGACCCGACTGGTCGCCGGACAGCAGCTCCAGGGGGTGGGCGCATGAGGCACGGCATCGTGCTGCTTCCCGAGCACGAATGGAAGGTGGCGGCCGAGCGGTGGCGGGGCGTGGAGCAGCTCGGATACGACCACGCCTGGACCTATGACCACCTGATGTGGCGCTGGCTGGCTGATCGCCGGTGGTACGGCGCGATTCCGACGCTCACCGCCGCGGCGACGGTCACCCGCTCCATCGGACTCGGCGTCTTGGTGGCCACCCCGAACTTCCGGCACCCCGTGGTGCTCGCGAAGGAACTCGTGAGCGTCCATGACGTCGGCGAGGGACGTCTGATCTGCGGGCTGGGTGCCGGCGCGCCCGGGTACGACGCGAGCATTCTCGGAAGGGCGGCACTCCGCCCGCAGGAGAGCGCCGACCGGTTCGACGCGTTCATCCGCATGCTCGACTCCCTGCTGGTCCGCGGCACTGCGCACGAGGCATCGGCCTGGTACACGGCGTCCGGGGCGAACTTCCGCCCACGGGCCGAGGACGGGCGGCGGCTGCCCTTCGCGGTGGCGGCGACCGGGCCGAGGGGCATCGCGCTGGCCGCGCGCTTCGGGCAGTACTGGGTCACCTCAGGCCCGCCCTCCGACTTCAGCATGAGGCCGCTGCGTGAGGTCATGCCGGTCCTGCGGGAGCAGATGAGCGGCGTCGACGCGGCGTGCGAGCGCGAGGGACGAGACCCCGCCACGCTGAGCCGGTTGTTCGTGGCCGACGCGTCGGTGGGCGGTATCACCGGGTCCGTGGCCGCCTACGAGGACGCCGCCGGCGAGTTGGAGGAGGCCGGCTTCACCGACCTCGTCGTGCACTGGCCTCGCCCCGAACCGCCCTACCAGGGCGACGAGCAGGTCATCGTCGATTTCGCCGCCAAGCAGTCACTGGGTGAACGATGCACGTGACAAGGGTGGACATGTTCGGCACGGCCTCCGGTCGCGGCAGCGCGCTCGACGTGCTCGTCCCGGACGGACCGTGTGACGCCGACGCGGTCGCGTACGCCGCCGCGCACGCGCGCACGACCGACGAGTCGTGCGAGAGCGCGCTGGTCAGCGCGTGCTCCCGGACGGAGCGGACCTTCGCGACGCGCATTTTCAACACCGGTGGGGAGACGCCGTTCGGCACGCACTCGCTGGCCGGTGTGGCCGCCCTCTTGGTCAGCAGGGGGTATCTCGACCCGGGTGAGGTCGGCCGGACCGACGAGGCCGGGTGCCAGTGGCTGAGGACCGATGGCCGGGAGGTCGAAGTGCCGTTCACCGGGCCGGTCGTGGACCACGAAATCCCGGCCGATCCCACCGTGTTCCGCGGCTACGAGGGCACGCCGCGCGCCAGCGGGGTCGGCAGGGGGTTCACCGTGCTGCGCGTCTTTGACGATCCGCGGGCGCTGCCCGCTCCGGACGCCGCGCAGATGGCGGACCTGGGCCTCACCGATCTCACGCTCTTCCGATGGGACCCGGACCGCAGGGAGGTGCTGGCACGCGTCTTCGCCCCTGGGTTCGGCATCCCCGAGGACCCCGGTTGCCTCCCGGCGGCCTCCGCTCTGGGCCTCACGGCGCTGGGCCTGGACTCCGGCGACCGTGGTGCACCGGTGACGGTCCGCCAAGTGACGCGGCACGGTACCGAGGCGGTTCTGCGCTGCACCAGCTCGGTGCGCAACGGCGTGGCGCAGGTGCGGGTCACGGGGCGGGTCCGGGTCGACGGCGAGCGGAAAGCGGGTGCGGCATGACGGCACCTGCTGAGCCCGGGACGGCCATGCCGCTTGCGCGTGGGTGCCTCCAGCGGGACGCGGCGTACCTCGATGCCCTCGGAGTCCCGGTGACCGCACGGTCGATGGCCGACCGGGACCACTTCGACCTGCCGCTGAACCTGGCTGACCCGGCGACGCCGTTCGGCCGCGTCAGCCAGGTCCACCTGGGTCTGCAGGAATCCCCCGAGAATCGGAAGGGTGACTTCACGCGATGACACACCCAGTGAGTGCCACGCCGCTCCGAACCGCGGCGACGGTCGCCGCCGGCACTGTCGAGGCCACCACCGAGACGATCATCGACGCCTTCGAACGGACAGCGCGGGAGCACGCCGCGCGCGAAGCGATCTCCGACCGCGGTACGACACTGACGTACGCCGAACTGGACACCCACAGCAATCGGATAGCGCGGGTGCTGCGCGACCGCGGTCTCCCCCCGGGCGAGCGTGTCGGGGTGCACGTCGACCGCAGCCTTGCGACATTTCAGGTCTTCCTCGGTGTCCTCAAGGCCGGCCTCGTGGTGCTCCCGTTCAACCCCCGCCACCCCGCCGACCACAAGGCACGGATGTGCCGCATCGCCGAGCCGTCCCTGACGGTGACGGGGGCCGAGGCGGCCGACGGCATCCGCGGGGCCTGCATCCCGATCGACGACCTGCTCTCCTCGGCCACGGCGGCGTCCGGTGAACCCGTGCGGTGCGGGGTGAACGCGGACGCGCCCGCGTTCGTCCTGTTCTCCTCGGGCTCGACCGGCGAGCCCGAGGGCGTCGTCATCGCCCATCGGGGCATCGCACGGCTCTCCCGACACCTCGCCGGCTTCACACCGGGACCGGAGGACCGGTTCCTGCAACTCGCGCAGCCGACCTTCGCCGCCTCGACCACCGACATCTGGATCTGCCTGCTGCGAGGCGGCCGGCTCACCGTCACCCCGCAGGACATGCCCCATCTCGGCGCTCTCGCGCGGCTGGTGGAACGCGAACGGATCTCGGTGCTCAACCTCTCCATGGATCTGCTCAACCTGCTCGTCGAGCACCATCCGGAGGTCGTCGCCCGGGTCCGATCGGTGATCGTCAGCGGTGACTTCCCCTGCACGCGGTACGTCGAGCGTGCGCTCGGCGTCATGGCCGGTGACCTGTTCAACGCCTACGGGTGCACGGAGAGCTCCGCTATCGCCACGCTGCACCGGGTCACTCCGGAGGATCTCTCCACCGCCGAGATCCCGATCGGGCGCCCCCTGCCGGCCGTCGAGATATCGGTGCGGACGGAGTCGCTCGAGGAATGCCCGCCCGGCGAGATAGGCGAGCTGTGCATCGCGGGTGACTGCCTCGCGCTGGGATATCTCGGTGACCCCGAGTCCACGGAGCGCAAGTTCGTCCGCCACGAGGGTCGACGGCTGCTGCGCACCGGTGACCTGGCCAACCTGACCGGGGACGGCGAGCTGGTGCTGGCCGGCCGCACGGACCAGATGGTGAAGGTCCGTGGGTTCCGCGTCGAGCCGCGGCACGTGGAGTTGGCCGCCGAGACGGTGCGCGGCGTCGAGCGGGCGGTGGCGCAGGCCATGCCCAGCGACGGGGCGGCGGACCGGCTCGCGCTGTGGTGCGTGCCCGAGCCCGACCATGACCTGGTGGAGCGGGATCTGCTGAAGGACCTGCGGGGGCGCCTGCCCGACTACATGGTCCCGTCGGAGGTGCTCGTCCTCGACGCCCTCCCCCTCAACGCGAACGGCAAGATCGACCGCAAAGAGCTCGCGTCGTGGCTCGCGGCCCGCGTCACCGGCCGGTCCCGGGGCGAGGAGACGCAGGACCGGCTCGCCGCCGTCGTGGCCTCCACACTGCGCGACGTCCGCGACGGCGAGGAGATCGGCTTGGACGACGGTCTGCTCGAAAGCGGGGTCACATCGCTGCATCTGATCGACCTCGGCGCCCGGCTCAAGGACGTGGTGGGAGTCGCCCTGGCACCCGACGAGATCGTCGAGGCCGGCACCGTGCGCGGGGTCGCCGACCTGATCCGCACCAAGCGAGGCCGGGACTGACATGACCGCTCCGACCAAGCAGCCGGCGACCGGGGCAGGGCGCTTCCCCGCCTCGCCCGCCCAGCCCGGCATGTGGTTCGCGAGCGTCCACGGCGCGGATCCCACGGCGTACAACCAGCCCCTGCTGCTGCGCCTGCAGACGTCGCTGGACCATGCCCTGCTTATCGAGGCGCTACGAGCCGTGCACCGGGCCCACTCCGCGCTGCGCACCACATTCGAGATGAACGCCGACGGTGATCTGAGCCAGATCGTGCACGAGGCGCTCGAACCGCTCGTCGACGTGCGCGACCACGCCGGTCCCGCCCCCGACGACTGGGTGGCCGAGCAGGTGGCGGAGGTCGCCGGGACCACCTTCGACCTGTCCGCCGGCCCTCTCGCCCGGGTGCGGCACCTCCGCCTCGTCGCCCAGGGCCGCAGTGTGCTGGTGTTCAACATCCACCACACTGTTTTCGACGGTATGTCCTTCAAGCCCTACCTCCGCCAGCTCGAAGCCGCCTACACCGCGCTGGCAGGGGGGCACGAGCCGGTCGTGCCGGCGCGGCGCCAGGCCGTCGAGTCCTACGCACGCTGGTCCGAGCGGTTGACGAACGAGGGGATGGACTACTGGCGGAACAAGTTGGCGAACGCGCCGGCCCCGCCGCCGATCGGCCTGCCGGGTGAGGGCCCTCCGCGCCACGTGACCCGGCAGTTCGTCCTCGATGAAGAGCTGTCGGCGCGGGTGGGCGAATTTTGCCGCGCCGAGTCCCTCACCACCACCATGTTCTTCGTCGCCCTCGTCTTCATGCTGCTGCACCGGCAGACTCGCCAGGACGACGTCCTCCTCGGTGTCCCGTTCACCTTGCGGGACAGCGAAGAAGCCGAGGTCCTCGGGCACATCACCAACACCTTGGTGCTCCGGCACCGGCTGAGTGCCGGCATGACCGCGCGCGAGGTGCTCTGCGACGTGAACAAGGAGATCCTCTACGCCCTCCGCCACCGGCACACCCCACTGGAGGCGGTGGTGGGCGGCCTGCGTGCGTCCGGCGCCGATTTGGGCGGTACCGGCGACCCCTTCAGCGCCATGATCACCGTGATGCCGTCCGGGTCCCGCAGGCTGGACCTGCGCGAGTGGGGCGCGGATACCTGGGAGCACGTGCCAGGAGGAGCGAAATACGATCTGGCGATCTGGGTGGACGAGACGCCGGACCACTACACGCTGAACGTCGAGCACACGACGGCCGCGGACGACGGCGAGCGCTTCACCGAGTATCTGGCCCAGCGTCTGGGGACGCTGGTCGCGAGCGTGCTGAACGACGCGGATACGCGGGTCCACGACCTGCGCTGGACCGGTGAGGAGGAGGAACGGGCGATCGCCCGGTTCTGCGCCCGTCGGGCCGACGCGCCGGAGCTGGGCACCGAGCTGACGGCGGAGCTGTTCACCGCGAGCGCCGAGGCGACACCGGATGATCCGGCGGTCGTGACGGACGGCGTGGAGACGGACTACGCCGAGCTGGCACGGCGGGCCGAGGCGGTGGCGGCGGGACTCGCGGACCGGGGAGTGCGCGACGGTGCCCCCGTCGCGGTGCTGATGCGTCCAGGTGCCGACCTCGTGGTGTCGATCCTCGGCATCCTCCGTGCCGGCGGCAGCTACGTCGTGCTCGACGCCGACCATCCGCCGGAGCGGCTGAGGTTCGCCCTGCACGACTGCGGCGCGAAGATCCTGGTGCGCGCGGCCGGGACCGACATGGCGGGTGTGGAGCTGCGTGAGGGCCTTGAGGTCGTCGAGATGTTCGGGGCTGGACGGGACAAAACGGTTCCCGGTGGCCGACGCAAGACGCCGGAGGACGCGGCGTACATCGTCTACACCTCCGGGTCGACGGGACGCCCCAAGGGAGTCACGCTGCCGGAGATCACGCTGGCCAATCTGGTCCGCAACCAGGAGATCCTCTCCTCGGGCCGCCGGATGAGGACCCTGCAGTACATGCCGCCGGCGTTCGACGTGTTCACTCTGGAGGTCTTCGGGGCCCTGTGCACCGGAGGCACACTCATCATCCCACCGGCCGGTGCCCGCACCGACTTCGAGCAACTGGCCGCGTTCATGGCCGGGCAGCGCGTCGAGCGGGCGTATTTCCCTTACGTCGCTCTCCGCGAGCTCGCCGCCGTCTTGAGGTCGTCCGCGAGGCGCCTGCCGGACCTGCGCGAGGTGTACGTCACTGGCGAGCGGCTGGTGGTCACCGACGACCTGCGCGAGATGTTCCGGCGGAACCCGCAGGCCCGGTTGATCAACGCGTACGGCCCGTCCGAGGCGCACCTGTGCAGCGAGGAACGCCTCCCGGCGGACCCCGGCACGTGGCCCACCCTCCCGTCGATCGGCCGGGTGGTCGCGGGTGTCGACGCGTACGTGCTCAGCGACGCCGACGCGGCCCAGCGTGCCCCTTTCGGAGTCGAGGGGGAACTGTGCGTGGCGGGACCGGTCGTCTCGCCCGGGTACATCGGCCTGCCGGAGAAGACGAGCCGGGCCATGGGCCCCGATCCGTTCGTCCCGGGGCAGAGGATGTACCGCACCGGGGACGTTGTCGTGCTTGCGGCGGACGGGCGTCTGCATTTCCATGGGCGGGCGGACGATCAGGTCAAGATCCGCGGGTACCGCGTCGAGCCGGGTGAGGTCGAGGCCGCGCTGGAGCGGGAGCTGGACGTGAACGCGGCGGCGGTGATCGTCGTTCCCGCGGGTGGTGACCGTGTCCTGCACGCGTTCGCGCAGAGCGACGCGCCGCTCCCGCCGGACTGGCGGGAGCGCCTCGGTGCCGTCCTGCCCGGCTACATGATCCCCCGGACGGTCACATGCATCGAAGCCTTCCCGCTGACGTCGAACGGGAAGACCGACCGTCGGGCGCTGGAGGCGTTGCTGAAGGCCGACGCTCCGCCGGATTCCCGCGACGAGGGTGCGGTGGGGCCGGGTGCGGTCCTCAGCGATGCCGAGGAAGCGATGACCGAGCTGTGGGCCCAGGTGCTCGGGCACCGGCCCGCCGCACCGGACCTCGACTTCTTCGAGCAGGGCGGGCACTCCTTGCTCGCCGCTCGGCTGCACCGGCTGACCAAGGAGCGTTTCGGCACCGACGTCGCGCTCTCGGTGCTCTTGAGTACGCCGACGGTGCGCGGCATGGTGCGGAGCCTCGGCGACGGCCGGTCCAATGACCTTCCGGACCTGCGCGACGAGGCCCGCCTGCGGGACCTCGTCGTGGGGGAGCGGCACCGGCCGGTGGACGGGACGGTGCTGCTCACCGGGGCGACCGGGTTCCTCGGCAGCCATCTCCTCGATGAGCTGCAGCGCACTGGCCACCGCGTTGCCTGTCTGATCCGCGCTCCCAGCGAGGAGGAGGGGCGCGAGCGTCTCCGTGCAACGTTCCGGAAGTTTGCGCTCGACACCTCCAGGATCGACGAGGTGGACATCTGTCCCGGCGATCTGTCCCGGCCTCGGTTCGGCCTCGGGGAGGAGTACGAGGCATGGGCGCGCAGGGTGAGCGAGGTCTATCACGCGGCCGCCCACATCAACTTCGTCGTCCCGTACCGGACCGTGAAACACACGAACGTCGACGGCATGCGGCGGCTGCTCGAATTCTGCGGGGTCAACCGCACGCCCCTGCGAGTGGTCTCGACGCTCGGTGTCTTCCCGCCGGACTCCACGGCGGGCCTGGTCGAGGAGCATGCGGTGCCGGGCGATCCCGCATCGCTGGGGATCGGATACTCGCAGAGCAAATGGGTCGCCGAGCATCTGGCGCTGCGGGCACGGGAGTTCGGCCTGCCGGTCACGGTGCACCGCGTCGGTCGCGTCGGCGGGCACAGCCGTACCGGAGCCTGCCGGCACGACGACTTCTTCTGGCTCCAGATGCGGGGATTCGCGGTCCTCGGCTGCTACCCGGAGGACATTGCCGGGATGCCGGCCGTCGACCTGCTCCCCGTGGACCACGTGGCGAGGGCGGTCGTCCGGTTGTCCGAGGACAAGGCGGACAACGAGAACTGGCATCTGTTCCACCCGCACGGGCTCGCCTGGGCGGAGATCCTTCGGGTTATCCGCGCGGAGGGGTACGTGGTGCGCCCGGTCCCGCACGCCGAGTGGATGGCCGCACTGGAGCGGCGGGTCGAGGCCGACGGCCAGGAACGAGGGCTCGGGCCGTTGGTGCCCCTCATGCGGGAGGGAGCGATGCGCCTCGGCGACATCTCGTTCGACAACCAGAAGTCCCGTCGCGCTCTCGCTGACGTCGGATGCCCCCTCCCACCGGCGGATACGAAATGGGTTCAGCACATGTTCGAGTACTTCCGTGTGGCCGGCGTGGTTCCGTCGGCGAGCCGGGCACCGTTGGAGGAGCAGGATGCCTGAGTGGGACGGGCGCGCGGTGGCGATTGCCGGCTCGGGCCCGGTCGGTCGCACACTGGCCATGCCGCTGCGGAAGCAGGGCGTGGAAGTGGATGTCTTCGAGCGCGAGGAGGCGTGGGACGAGCGAGCAGCAGTCGCGGCCCGCGACGAGAGCGCCGCCGTGGTGGAGGGCGTCGTCGAGGAGCACAGCGGATCGCGGGTCCCGGCGGGTCACGTGCCGGCGGAACTGTCCTTGCGCAATCTGGAGGAGCTCTCTGCGCATGTGGCCGACTCGTCGTTCCTCGAACGCCGCGCGCCGGAGAGGCGGCTGCACGAGCCGTACCCGGAGCTGTACAAGCCCCTCTGCCGGCGGGCGGCGTTCACTGGCATGCCGTACGACGCCGCCCAGCGGACCTGTCGTGAGCTGAACTCGGCGCGGGATCCGACCGCGTCGGCGAGCGAGGAATCCGTTCCGGAGCCGCGATTCAGGGCGGCCGACTGTTGTGGAGCGCGTGACGCTGCCGTTGCGGCCGAACGGCGACAAGACCGTTCTATCTGTGGATGAAGGGGAGAACTGTCATGCAGATTGGCGTCACGACGCCGACCGGCAAGGTGGGATCACGCGTCACCGAGCTGCTGATCCAGGCAGGAGTCCGGCCCACGCTGTTGCTCCGGGACCCCTCGAAGCTGAGCCCCGAAGTCTCCGGGAAGGTCCACGCCGTGCGATGCGATCAGCGCGACACCGACGCGGTCGTCGAGGCCACCAAGGGCGTCGACGCGCTGTTCTGGGTCGCCCCTCCCACCCCCGGCCCGGACCCGGTCGCCGCGTATGCCTCGATGGGGGGCAACGCCGTGCGCGCCATCCAGCACAACGGCATCGGCCGGACGGTCTTCTTGAGCAGTGTGGGCGCCGAGAAGCGCCACGGCGTCGGCGAGATCGACGGACTCGCCCGGACCGAGGAGCAGCTCGACAGGCTGGACGTCGCAGTCACTCATTTGCGTTGCGGGTACTTCTTCTCGAATCTCCTGCTGAGCCTGGACCAGCTCAAACAGGGCGTCCTGGCCACGACGTTCCCGCTCGACTACTCGATGCCCTGGGTCGACCCGCGCGATATCGGAGACGTCGCCGCCGCCAGGTTGCTCCATGAGGGGTGGTCAGGCCGGCAGGTACAGGCTGTCCACGGGCCGTGCGACCTCACGTTCGCGCAGGTGGCGGAGATCGTCTCGCAGTCCACCGGCAGGTCGGTCAAGGCCGTGGAGATCAGCGATGACGACCTTCGCAAGACGCTCCTGGAGGGAGGACTCGGCGCCAAGCAGGTCGAGGGGTTCGTGGGTATGCCCGCCGGTCTGAGGGAGGACTTCACCCCCGAGGACGAGCGCTCCCTCCTGACGACGACTCCCACCGGGCTCGGCGCCTGGGCACACACCGTGCTGCGCCCACTCCTCGCATGAAGCCGTCGCGCGACCGAGACGACCGCCGCCGAGGGACGCGGCGTCCCTG
The DNA here is from genome assembly GCF_036014015.1 of Streptomyces sp. NBC_00457. NCBI lineage: Bacteria > Bacillati > Actinomycetota > Actinomycetes > Kitasatosporales > Streptomycetaceae > Streptomyces > Streptomyces sp. NBC_00457. The sequence goes on from NZ_CP107905.1 coordinate 10,161,555, forward strand.
ATCCGCGGATCGCCCGACCACAACTCACGTACACCACCCTCGAACGGAGAAGGGCAATGACCTCTCGGCGGATACTCCTGTTCGCCTTCGATTTCCAGGGCCCGGCTCACGTGTCCGCAGGACTGTGGCGCCATGAGAGCGACCGGGGGCTACCGCTACACGGACCTGTGGTACTGGCACGACTACGCCAAGCTGCTGGAAGAAGCCCGGTTCGACGGCGTCCTTTTCGCCGGCAACGCCGGCTACCACGACGTGTATCAGAGCAGTGTCGCCGAAGCGCTCGCGGACGCGGCGCAGCTTCCGGCCAACGACCCGCTGCTCCTGATCTCGGCGATGGCCGGCGTCACCGACAACCCGGGCTTCGGCGTGACTGCGTCGACCTCCTACTCCGACAGCGCGGCCCGCAACTTGGGCGTCGACCGGCAGATGTCCCCCCGCGCACCCCGGCCATCTTCCAGGCCGACGGCTCGCCCAGGGGACAGCGACCGGCCGCTGAGCACGCCGAGGTGGTCTTCGTCAACACCATGTCCATGGCCGGGCCAAGTACGCGTCCCATCGCCGAACTGGTCAGCGACACCGGTGCGATGGCCCGCTACAGCGGCTGGAGCGGGCTGGACCTGTCCCAGCTGGATCCCGACAAGGAATGGACGCCCCGCGACATTGCCGAGTTCATCGGCATCGTCGGCTCCGGCCCCACCATCGTCGGCTCGCCCGGCACGGCCGCCGACGAACTCATCCGCTGGATGGAGGTGACCGGCGTCGACGGGTTCAACGTCGGTCACGCGGTGAAGTACCAGGACATCGCCGACTTCATCGAGCTCGTCGTCCCCGAACTCCAGCACCGCGGCGTGATGTGGAGCGAGTACGAAGGGTCCGCGCTGCGCGAGAAGCTGTACGGGCCCGGTGTCGTCCGGCTCCGCGACGACCACCCCGGACACCGCCTCGCCCGCCGGCCCACCCGGCCGCACACACCAAAAGTCCCGGAGGCCCAGTCGGCCGCACAGGGCGCGAGCCTGTGACACGCGCTGCACAACCCGGCGTGACCAAAGAACGCTCACTCATCGCCCTCGGTTCGCCCGCTGTCATGGACACCCGCTGCACGGAATCGATCATCTAGGAGTCAACGTGAGTACGGATCTCGAAGAATTCGTCGACCGGCAGGGGCGGAGCGAGGAGGTCGAACGGGTCCGAAGGCTGATCGACGAGCACAACGTCAAGTACATATACTTCCAGTTCGTCTCGGTCACAGGACGTGTGCTGGGCAAAGGAGCTCCCGCGCACTGCTGGGGGAAGTTCGCCGACACGGGCTTCCAACTCGTCTATGGCGCGACCGCCAACTTGTTCACCGACCGTTCCGGGGAGTACATCGGGTACGGCGCCGAGGCCCGGGAGCTGGTGGGCATTCCCGAACCCGAGACGTTCCGGATCCTCCCCTGGGATCCGAGCACCGCGCGCGTGTTCTGCACGTTGTTCCGAGGCCGCGAGGAAGAAGACGAGCCGGGTGCCTTCCTGACCTCCGACTGCCGCGGCAATCTGAGGCGGATCCACGAAGACTTCCGACGTGAGACTGGCCTGCGGCTGCGTATGGGCACCGAGCCCGAGATGATGTGGCTGAAACTCAATCCGGACGGTACCCCGTCCGTCGAAGGCAAGACGCAGCCCTACTGCTATCACATCGATCAGTTCGCCGAGCTGCAGCCTGTGATTCATCGAGTCATCGAGTACGGCGAGGCGATGGGGCTGACGATGATCCAGGGTGATCATGAGGACGCCCCGGGCCAGTTGGAGCTGAACTTCGCATTCGACGACGCCGGTGTGACCGCGGACAATCTCACCGTCTACCGGCAGATATGCCGCCAGGTAGGCCGGGAGATGAACCTGTATCCGTGCTTCATGCCGAAGCCGTTCATGGGTTCGTCCGCGAATGGGTGCCACCACAACATTTCCCTGTGGCAAGGAGACGAGAACGTCTTCCTCCCCGAAGGGGACGACCCCCGGCTGCCGAGCAAGACCGGGTTGTATGCCATCGGCGGAGTTCTGGAGCACCTGGAAGCCCTGACGTGTATCACCGCTCCGACGGTCAACTCCTACCGCAGGTTCTGGGATGCGGGGTTCTGGGCCCCGCTGTTCGCCGACTGGGGGTTCCAGAACCGGACCACCGCGCTGCGGATCAGCGCCCCCGGAAGGTTCGAGTACCGCTCCGTCGACTCGGCGGTCAACCCCTACCTGTCCTTCGCGGCGCTGCTGAAAGCAATGCAGGACGGGATCCAGCGCAATCTCGACCCGGGGCCGCCCGAAGAGCGCAACATCTATGACGCGATAGCCAGCGGCAAGAAGGTCAAGAAGATCCCCCTGAACCTGGGCGACGCGCTTCGCGCTCTGGAGACCGACACAGTCGTCCGAGAGGCCTTGCCCGGCGACATGTACCGCGTGTTCCACCACTACAAGAACGACGAGTGGGAGCGGTTCTGTGCCGCGGTGACCGAATGGGACGTCAAGGAGTACCTCGATGTCCTTCCGTGAGTCGGCATCAGAGAGGGGAGCGCGTGATGCGTGGCGTTGCCGGGATCATTCATCGTCACAACCCGGGACACTCGGCCCATGAAGGGGGGACGCCACCACCATGACGAAGATCTCTTTTCCCCTCTCGGCGTGTCGATCCGTTGGATCGCCTCTACTCAGGAAAGCGATATGACCACCCATCTCGACGAAGACGTCAATCGGAATGTGGCGCTGGAAAGCGCCACTGTGCCGGATCGTGCTACTGCCACCGCCCTGGGCTTGGACCACGAAGTGGTGCCTCTTTACCAGGAGTTCCTGAGTGACGAGATGAGCCCCATAACCGCCTTCTCGGTGCTGTGCGACTCCGACGAGCCGGGCTTCCTGTTGGAGAGCGTGCCTGTCTCTGGGGGGGTTGCCCGCTACTCATACGTCGGCCACCGTCCCGTACCGTTCTCGCTGGCCCCAGGCGATCCGCTGGCCGCAGTCGAACCGTGGCTTGCCCGCTCAGCGGCGTTTGTGCCGGGACTGCCGCCGTTTCATGGCGGCGTCGTCGGGTACCTGGGCTTTGAGGCCGCACGGTACTTTGAGCAACTCCCTGTCGCAGAGGGCATGCCGACGGGTCTGCCGGAATCGGGCTTTCTGGCCGTTGACGAATTGGTCGTCTTCGACCACGCCACCCGACGTGTCCTGCTCATCACTCTGTATCGCCCCGCAGCGGAGGACTATGACACTGCGGTGGCCCGCATCGTGCGGCTCGGTGACCGGCTGCGCAGTGCCGGCCCAGCCGGCGGGTTTGCCGGCCGCCCGATGTACCGCACCGGTGTTGACGACCGTGATCCTCTGATCGGGTGGTCATTCAATCTCACCGAAGAAGAGTTCACTGACCGGGTTTCCCGTGCCCGGGACTACATCGCTGCTGGCGATGCCTACCAGATCGTGCTTTCCCGGCGAATGAGCCGCCCTCTGCGCACCCGACCCTTGGACCTGTACCGGCACCTGCGGGCAACCAACCCGTCGCCGTACATGTACCACCTAAGCCTCGGAGAGGGGCGGCACATCATCGGCGCCTCGCCCGAAGTGCTCGTCAAGACAGAGGGCGGCCGGGTGGTGACGCGCCCTTTGGCTGGTACCCGGCCCCGCCATCCCGACCCGCAGACGGACCGCGAGCTGGAGGGCGAACTACTCGCCGACGACAAGGAACGAGCCGAGCACCTCATGCTCGTCGACCTTGGTCGTAACGATCTGGGGCGGGTCACTGAGCCCGGCACGGTTCAGGTGGAGCGACTGATGGAGGTGGAGCGCTTTTCGCACGTGATGCACCTGTCATCTACAGTCTCCGGCCAACTGGCTTATGGCTGCACGGCACTGGACGCACTGCGCGCCGCCTTTCCGGCCGGCACGCTCTCCGGTGCTCCCAAGATCAGGGCCATGGAGATCATCTCTGAACTGGAGCCCCAGCAGCGCGGTGTCTACGGCGGGGCCCTGGGCTTCGCCGGCTTCAACGGCCACCTCGACTTCGCTATCGCCCTGCGCACCATGGTCGTCGCTGACGATCATGTATATGTCCAGGCTGGCGCGGGTATCGTTGCTGACTCCGACCCCGCCTCCGAGTATCGCGAGACCCTGCACAAGTCCCGCGCGATGATCACGGCTGTCGTGCGTGCGGAGGCAGAGGCGTGATGGTGACCGACGCAGGTCCGAAGTTCGTAGTCCGCCCGCGCGTCGCGGTGATCGACAACTACGACTCGTTCACTTACAACCTCGTGCACTACCTCGCCGAGCTGGGCGCTGCTCCCTCGGTGTTCCGCAACGACGCCACCACCATTGCCGAACTCGCCTCGTACAGGATGGTGGTGATATCCCCTGGCCCGTGCACCCCGGCCGAGGCGGGCATCTCCGTCGAGGCGGTCCGTGCCCTCAGTGGGCGCCTCCCGATCCTTGGTGTCTGTCTCGGTCACCAGTGTATCGCCGACGCTTTCGGCGGATCCGTGGTGCGCGGTGAGCCGGTGCATGGCAAGACAGCGTTGGTGCGTCACGAAGGCATCGTCATGGGCCTACGTCACCGCGACCACCCGACGTGCGGAGTTCAGTTCCACCCCGAGTCGATACTCACCCCCCACGGTAAACAGTTGATCGCAAACTTCTTGGAGTTCGGCGATGATTGGCCTGCTGCGAATACTCGCCCGGCGCAGACTGACGAAGCTGGAGTCTGCCGAGGCATTGCGCGCAATCATGCGCGGAGAGGCCACAACAGCTACAGCTCAGATCACCGGATTCGCGCTGTCCATTGCGGTCCATGGTGAGTCCGCCGACGAGCCGACTGGAATGGCCCATGCAGCTCGCGAGTTCGCAACTCCGGTGAAATCAGAGGGCGACGTACCCGATACCTGCGGTACCGGTGGAGACGCCCCGGGCACCTTCAACATTTCCACCGCCTCGGCGCTGGTGGCGGCTGCTTGCGGGGTACGCGTCGCCGACCGAGGCAATCGCAGTGCGTCCTCGGCATGTGGCAGGGCGGACGTGCTGGAGGAACTCGGCGTTCGTATTGATCTTGGTGCCCCGTTACGCACCTCGGCGTACCGAGCCCGCACCTTGTCGAACCGATGGCGGAGGCCCTCGACCGACCGGGTATCGCGCGCGCCCTCCCGGCCCGGGGCATGGAGCTGCGCGACGGCAGCCGCATGGCGTATCGCTTCGCCCCCACTGATCACGGACTGCGTCCGGGCCGCGATCTTGGCAACTCTGGAACTACCGGGAGGCGGTGTGACACGCAAATCGAGCGATGGCCACGGTGAAGCGGATGTGCAGGGTGACCGTACGGCTCGGCAAGGCGGAAGCGGCACTGTGAGTGACGTGCTGGCAGAGCTTGTGGCCCAGGCCGTGGAACAAACTGCGCGCCGTCGAAAGCTGCGCAGCGACGCCGAGTTGTCGGTGCTGGCCAGTGCGGCGCCGGAGCCCTTTGATTTCGTCTCGCTTACCCATGACTGCCGGCCCACCGAACTTGCCCGGGCCTACGAGATCGGCGGCGCCTCCTCCATCCCCACCCATGAGGTTGGCTTCGGCGGCAGCCCCGAACACTTACTCGCCACCCGGGAAACGGTCGACATTCCCATCCTCCGCGAGGATGTCATCGTCGACGAGTATCAGGTCATGGAAGCACGTGCTTTCGGCGCCGACGCCCTGCTGCTGATCGTCGCGGCCCTGCCCACCGACCGCCTCGCAGAACTCCTCACCCAGACTCGTGAGCTGGGCATGGAGGCACTGGTCGAGGTGCACGACGCCGACGAGGTGGACACCGCGCTTTCGGTCGGCGTTCAGATCATCGGCGTCAACCACCGCGCCCTGCGCGACTTCACGATCGACCGGGCTTCGTCCGGCCGCCTGCGGGACCGCATCGGCAGTCGGCAGGTGAACGTCGGCGAGAGCGGCATCCGCCATGCCGAGGACGCCCGGCGCCTGGCGGAGCCCGGCGTGGATGCCGTCCTCGCCGGGGAACTGCTCATGCGGGCCAAAGACCCCGCAACGGTGATTAAGGAACTGGCCCCATGACAGTCAGCGGTATGCACCCGTCGCTCACGGCTCCCCTCTCGGCTGCGGCGGACACGGCGAGTCAGCCACGTCCAGCCAGTTGGAGCCCGTCCTCCTGGCGCTCCTGTCCCGCGAAGCAGCAGCCGGAGTGGCCCGACGCACAGCACCTGCGGCGGGTGTCGGACACGCTGTCGATGCAGCCTCCGCTCGTCCTACCGGACGAGATCGCCGACCTGCGGCAGGCGCTCGCCCAGGTCGCTGCTGGGGAGGGCTTTTTGCTCCAAGCCGGCGACTGCGCGGAGCGCTTCAGCTCGTGTACGGAGGGGGGCGTACGCAGCAAGCTGGGCATGATCCTGCAGGTTGCTCTCCTCCTCACCTACGGTTCCGGACTGCCGGTGGTGAAGGTCGGCCGGATCGCGGGCCAGTTCGGCAAGCCACGCAGCCGACCCACAGAGGTGGTGGGCGGAGTGGAACTGCCCGCCTTCCGCGGCGACATCGTCAATGGCCCGGAGTTCACCGCAGAGGCCCGCCGCCCCGACGCGGACCGCCTACTGCGCGCCTACTACCACTCCTTGGCGGCGTTGAACGTCCTGCGTGCTCTCACCCGCAGTGGCTACGCTGACCTCGGGCAAGCTCACGCCTGGAACCAGGAGTTCGTTCGGCGCAGCCCGGCTGGTCAGCGCTATGAGAACGCGGCCGACGACATCACTTGGGCACTGCGCTTCATGTCCGCATGCGGGGTGGACACCCGCTTGCATGCGGAGCTGCACCGGATCCAGCTCTACACCTCGCACGAGGCCCTGCTGCTTCCTTACGAACAAGCGCTGATCAGGTATGACGAGAGCCGGGAGGCCTGGTTTGACACCAGCGCGCACATGCTGTGGGTCGGTGAACGAACGCGCCAGCTCGACGGTGCGCATGTCGAGTTGTTGTCCGGCATCGACAACCCAATCGGTGTCAAAGTGGGCCCGTCCACCACCCCTGATCAACTGCGTGCCCTGTGCGAACGCTTGGACCCTGAGCGTACGGCTGGGCGACTGGCGCTGATCAGCCGCCTCGGGGCCGGCCGAGCGGACAAGGTACTGGCACCGCTGATGCGTGCCGTACGGAACGCCGGTCACACCCCGGTGTGGGCGTGCGACCCGATGCACGGCAACACATTCATATCCAAAAGCGGGCACAAGACGCGCCACCTGGCAGATATTGTCACCGAGATTGCAGAATTCTTCTCTGTGCACAAGGAAGAAGGAACACACCCGGGCGGGATCCACCTTGAACTCACCGGGGACGATGTCACGGAATGCCTGGGCGGCGATCTGGAGGAAATTCTCGATGATCACCTGGGCACTCGGTACGAGACGGCTTGCGATCCGCGCCTGAACGCGGCCCAGTCGGTTGAACTCGGATTTCTAGTAGCCGAGTTCCTGCGGGAGAGCCGTCCTGGGTAGCACAGGCACACCCGTCGTCCGCAACTGGATGTGCCACACAACCATGACGCGTTGCCGTGAGGCTTCGCCATGCCCGGAAAGGTGCGCAGATGACTGAAAGGGCCGTGGAAAAGCGGCAGTTGCTGAAGGTCCTGCGTTGGTGGGACGGCTTCGCCATCGCCCTGTGCAATCCGGGCTTCCTTGTCGCGGCGCTGGGCTTCTCGATAGGCGCACTGGGGACGTGGAGCGCGGTGGCGCTGTGGGCAGCGTCGGCGGGCATCGGGCTGTTGCAGAGCTGGATCTACGCCGAGATGGCGTGCATGTTCCCGGACAAGCCCGGGGGCATATCGCTGTACGCGCACGAAGGCTGGCGCGCCAGGTTCTCACTGATCGGCCCACTGGCCGCGTTCGGCTACTGGATCGGCTGGTCGGTGGTGCTGTCGGTCTTCGGCAAGGTCATCGGCAACCTGGTTCAGGCCCGGTGGTTCCCTCACACCACCTGGACGGTGTTCGACGGGGTGGTCCACGTGGGCCTGTCCCACATCATCGCGATCGGCTGCATCGTGCTGGTGTGGCTAGTGAACGTCTTCGGTATCCGCCCCGCGGTCTGGATCTCCTACGTCACCGGCACGGGCCTGATGGTTCCACTTGCCGCGATCATGATCGCCCCCTACTTCACCGGGGACTGGCACCTTTCGAACATGGCGTGGGGTCTGCACGGCTTCGCCGGGATCAAGCTGGCGATGGTCTACCTGTTTCTGTGCGCCTGGTCGGCTTACACCTCGGAGGTGTGCGCGACCTTCGCCCCCGAATACCTCGACACCCGACGGGACACCTCCAAAGCGATGCGCAGCTCGGCAGCCTTCACACTGGGAGTTTTCCTGCTCTTCCCGCTGGGACTGGGCGGAGCGACCGGCGTGCCTGATGCCGGCAGTGCCGAGGGGCAGTTCTACATCCCCGCGCTCACCAAGATCGCCGGCAGCGGCATGGCCGACATGATGCTCGTCCTGCTGATCGGCAGCCTGTTGCTGTCGATGATCTCCTCCACCGCGGACGCCTCCCGCGCGCTGTACGGGATCGCCCGCGACGACATGACCATCAGGCAGCTGTTCCATCTGAACAAACACCACGTCCCGTCACGCGCCATGACGGTGGACATGGTGGTCAACGTGCTCCTGGTGCTGTTCGTCTCCAGCAACCTGGCCATCCTCTACTTGAGCAACATCGGCTATGTGTTGTCTCACGTCTTCGCACTCAGCGGGTTCTTGCTGCTGCGCCGGGACCGGCCTTGCTGGCCGCGACCTATCAAGGTCGGCACGCCATGGGTCGTGATCGCCGCCGTGCTCATGGTTTTCAACGCGGTACTGGTCGGCTTCGGCGTCGCGTACCCGTCGCTGACCGGGTACGGCACCTGGACGGACCTGATCATCGGTGTCGGCGTCCTACTTGGATCTGTGCTGCTGTTCGCCTACCGCCGCATCGTTCAGGACGGGGCCCGGATCACCCTCCGTGAGCCGGTCGCCCTCCTGCCGTCCCCCGAGCAGATGGCGCCACTGGGCGCAGGCGGAGGAAGCGGTGATGCCAACGAGCCGTACACGCGCCCACCGGCACCCTGACGTGCGGCAGCGCCGACGGAAACCACGCCGCAACCGAACGTGCTCGCCAAGCGGCGCGGAGACGACGTCCAGGGCCTCGCCCACGGCTTTCGAGCGGTCGCCGTCTCGCTCAACGACCACCATCCACCCCACTCAACAACCCCCAGCCAACAGACATACAAGGGCATACCGCCATAGGGAAGGATCAGAGGGACATCGTGGAGAACAACACAATGATCGGAACCGACCGGCAGCCGCGGCTGGCCACGAAGGCTGCCGCACGTCCGGGCGCCACCATCTGGAACTACCTGTACCGCGAACCGCAGCTCTACGAAGAGGTCTTCCACGGCCCCGACCGCTCCTATCTCGACTGCTGCCGCCAGATGCTGGGCCTCGGACGCGCTCCGGCCCGGATCCTCGACATCGGCTGCGGCACTGGTCGGGACCTCGCGATGCTCGCTGCCGACGGGCACCAGTGCACCGGCATCGACCTCCAGCCCACGATGATCGATTACGCGTCGGCAACGTACCCCGGACCCACATTCGTGACGGCCGACATGCGCACCTTCGACCTCGGCACCACCTTCGACCTGATCATCAGCTTCGGCTTTCCCCTGTCGAACCTGCACTCCCACAGTGACATAGTCGGAGCACTGAAGCGTCTGGCGGCGCACTGCGCCCCAGGCGCTCGCCTCCTGCTGGAGACCGTGAATGGCTACGCCTGGGACACCCTGCGCCGCCACTTCACGATCGACACCGCGGGCGTGCAGGCGACCGGCCACGCCGACTACGACCTCGACCGCAGCTCCCAGCTCCTCACCCGCCGCCGACACTGGACGTTCGCCGACGGTTCCGAGGAGGACGACTACGTGCGACTGCGGCAGTTCTTCCCCGCAGAGCTGAGGGCCCTGCTCACCGACGCAGGCTTCACCGTCACTGGCGTCTACGACAACGTCACATCGCACCCGTCCGATCTCACCGGCCCCGAGTTGATCGCGGTCGCGACCTTCGCCCGGTGACCGGAACACACAACGCGGCAGCGCACCGGCTGCTGCCCCAGCGGGGACGCCCCTGGGGCAGCGAGCCCGCGTTGACCGTCGCCTACGCACAGGTCAAGAAGGCGGCCGCACTCGCCAACGCCGACACCTGTGTGCTTTCAGCAGAGCTCGCTGCCGCGATCACGACAGCTGCCGACGAGGTAATCGCCGGGCGTCACACATCGCTGCTGACCGCCGACCTCCTCACCGGCGGGGGCGGCATCGGCCTCAACATGGAACTGAACGAGCTGCTGGCCAGGCGGGCGGCCGAACTGCTCGGCAGGCCTGTCCATCCACTCGACGACGTGAACGCCTGCCAGTCGACGAACGACACCCTGCCGACCGCACTCAATCTGGCCCTGCACACCGAGCTGACCGCCGCCGCGCAAGCCGTGGACACTCTCGCCGAGAGCCTCCACTCCTGGGCCGCCGCCCACGGGGGAATGGTACGAATGGCCCGCACGTGCCTGCGCGACGCGCTGCCCGTGACGTTCGGTCAGACCTTCCGCGGATACGCGCATACCGTCACCCGCTTCGGCAGCGACCTGCACGCCAGCGCCGCCGAATGCCTCTCGATACCCCTCGGTGCCACGGCCGTAGGCACCGGCGTCGGCGCCGCACCCGGATTCAACGAAGCCGTACACCGACACCTCGGGGAGGTGACCGGGCTACCGGTACGCGCCCCCTCCGCCCCCTTGGCCCAGTTGCAGCACGGTGACCACCTGAGCGTGGCCGCGACGATCAGGAACGCCGCCGTCCAGCTCGCGAAGATCGCCCAGGACTTCCGGCTGCTGGCCTCGGGCCCGCGCGGCGGCTTCGGCGAGTTGGTCCTACCCGCACTCCAAGCCGGCTCCTCGATCATGCCCGGCAAGGTCAACCCTGTCGTCCCGGAGACCGTGATCCAGATCGGCTTCCAGGTCCGCGGCAACGACCAAGCGGTCACGGCCGCCATGGCCGCCGCTGATCCGGACCTCAACGTCTGGGAGACCGTCATCGCTGCCAACCTGCTGGACTCCTGCGGCCTGCTCACCGCGGCCGCCCGCCTGCTCACCGACCGCTGCGTGCACGGCATGCGCCCTGACCACCCCATGGAACCAGAACGCTCCCTGGGCCTGTCCGCAATCGTCGCCGCCTTCTACGGCCACGAAGCCGGCGCCCGAGTCGCCCACCTCGCGGCAGCCACCGGCCGCACGATCGAGGAGGCAGCGGTCGAACTCAACATCGCCGACCAAGCGACCGCGCACATCCTGTTCGATCCCGCACTCCTCACAAGCCCAGTCCCGGACCGGACACTCCTCGACCGTGCGCTCGACCAGCTGACCGAGCGCATCAGACAGCACGCCCAGGGTGCCGAGCAGGAAATTGCCGCGATGCTCCACGACACCCCCGCTGACGGTACCGCCTTCGCCCTGCTGCACGATCTGTTCGGCGCGGCTCCCGGGCCCCGCCGCACCGCCCTGGCACACGCCTGCGTCGTCTGGGCCCACAGCTTCGAGGGCATGTCGCCCCCGACTCCGAACGGCAGGAGGGAGGAGACCGGGCTCGACATCCTCGCCGAAGTCGCCCGCGTCCGGATCCGCCCTCACTGGATCAAGGACCGCTATCCGACCCTGCTCGCCGCACAAGAACTCGCAGCCCTCCTCGCCAACTGCGACCGCTCGGTTTGGGGTGGGTCGGACACAAGAATGACGTGAGGCTCCCGGCTCAATCCGCGGCGAAGGGTTCGAATCGGGCGGTCAGGCCGAGACGGTGGCCTCCTCGAGAACGCAGCGCATGGCGCGTTCGGGATCGCAGAGTGACATGGCCGGCGCCGGAAAGCCGCCACCAGGCGGGCGAGACCAGGACCGTTGCCCAGGCGCGGGCCCGGGGCAGCCACGTTCCAGTATCGCGCCAGGCGAGATGACGGCGAGGCCCGGCCACGGGCATGTTGATCCGCTTGATCTTGGGCAGCAGGTCGAAGTTCAGCATCCGGGTGATGCCGAACCCGACATCCGACTGGCCATGGCTGTCGGTGTAGTTGGCCTCGACCACCATGCTGGTGCCGTGCTGCATCGCGCCCTCGACCATCGCGGCCACCTCGGAAGCGGCGCAGTTGATCAGCTGGTAGTGGATGGCCAGGGACTTCTTCTCCACGTGCCAGTAGATCAGCACCCCCGCGGCCGCCGTGGCGCGAGAGCCACTCGGTGAGCCCTGGCCCCACAACTCGGTGCTGCGGGCGGCGAAGGTGGCGTTCGTATGTTCACGGCGATGGCGCGGGCGGACTCCACCGAGAGGTAGCGGACGTAGCGCAGTTCGTCCTCGGTATGGCCGTGGCCGCCGGAGGCGACTGACTTGATCCCGGTGTTCGTGCCGGCGGCACACCCGGTGCGCAGCACCGCTTTCTTGAGCATGTCGATGAGCTGCACGACGCCCCACCGGCGCCGTACCTCGTCCTTGATCCGGCGCAGGTTGCGCGGCTCGGGCTGGGCCGCGGTCGGAGTCAGCCGGATCGCCCCGGAGTTCCGCTCGGCGATGTCCAGCCAGCTTAGCTTGGGCAGCCGGCCGTTCAGCAGTGTCAGCGCGGTGGCCACCTGCTCGCGCAGCTCGTCGACGAACTCGGCCGCATGCAGCGGCTTGCGCAGCTCGCGGTAGTTGTCCTCGCGCCGCTCGGCGAAGTCCTGGGGAAGGTCAGGTCTTCCTCGCGTAACTACCGGGACGGCCGGAAGGCGCTGCCACCGCGTTGATCGGTGGCAGCGCCTTCCGGTTTCCGTATGCGTGACGCCCGTTGCGCCACTTCTGGCCGGTCCGCTTGTCGATCCCGACGATTCGGCACGCTTGCCGGCTGCTCACACTCTGCTGCATGAGCCGGGAGTACGCCTCCCGCTCCCGGGTGAGCTTCTCCCTGCCCAGAGGCTTCGTCCGGTCCTTACGGATCTCGAAGCCCATCGCATCCTCTGAACTGGGGTGTTGCAACGACTCCTGGAACCCAGGCCGCAGGGGCATGCCCCGGCCGATCACGCGTGGTCGAAGACCAGAACCGGCTTGATGGTCTCGCCGCGGTGCACGTCGGCCGCCGCCGTGTTGATGTCGGCGATGGAGTACTGGCGTACCAGCTTGTCCAGGGGCAGGCGGCCCTGCCGGTGCAGGCCGGTGAGCAGCGGGATGAGAGCCTCCGGATCGGCGTCGCCCTCCGTCACTCCGACGATTTTCTTGCCGGCGAGGATGTCGGTCACATCCACGGGCAGCTCGGTCCCCATGGGAGCCGCGCCGACTACCGCACAGGTACCGAGCGTTCCGAGGGAGTCGATCGCGGAGCGCAGGACGGTCATGTTCGCCGTGGTGTCGATCGCGTAGTCCAGGCCCGCTCCGCCGGTGAATTCCCGAACCACCGCGGACACGTCGTCGGTGGCCGCGTTCACCGTGTGCGTCGCCCCGAGTTCCTTGGCCAGGGCCAGGCGGGATGCGACCCTGTCCACGGCGATGACGGTACCCAGGGGACTGAGGGCTGCCGCCATCAGTGCCGCGAGGCCCACCGCGCCCACTCCAAGGATGGCCAGCGAGCTGCCGGGAGACGGCTTGAGGACGTTCAGTACGGTCCCGGCACCCGTCTGGATACCGCAGCCCAAGGGGGCGAGGAGCTCCAACGGCATGTCGTCGTCAACACGCACGACACTGCGTTCGTCGGCCAGGGCATGGGCGGAGAAGGAGGACTGGCCGAAGAATCGCCCGCCGATCGGCTGCCCGGCGCGACTCAGCGGATGGGTTCCGTCTGTGCGGACTCCGTCGTTGAAGATGTTGGCAGGGATCCAGGTCGCGCAGTAGGCGGGGTGGCCGGCGCGGCAGTGGGAGCACCGCCCGCAGGAGGTGAAGGACAGGACGACATGATCGCCCGGCCTGACTCGGGTCACATCGCTGCCGACGCGTTCGACCACTCCGGCACCCTCGTGACCGAGCACACCGGGAAGGGCGAACGGGAGGTGGCCGGCTTGAACAGTGAGGTCGGTGTGGCACAGCCCGGCTGCGACCATGCGAACCAGCACCTCGTTCGGGTGCGGTTCGTCGAGTTGGATCTCCTGGAGAGCGAAAGCGGCACCTGGTGCCTCTAGAACGGCGGCTAAGGTTCTGGGCATCTGCTCCTCCTGTTCTGTGCTGCGTTACACGTGGATGGGATGAGGGCCTGCTTCCTGGGCCCTGTGGCAACGGGGCAGCGTCTCGCTCCACGCTCACGGTGAGACGCAGAAGGGGCGGTGATCTGCTTTCCCGGGGCGCGGGATGCGAGGACGACTCTTCGCTGACCGCGTGCACCAGGTGCAGTTCGTGACCGCCGGCAGGACTCGAACCTGCGGCCAAGCGCTTAGAAGGCGCCTGCCCTGTTCTCGTGTTGTCTGGCTTCCGAGGCCCAGCCCTCGGGGGCATGTCGATTCGCCGACGGCAGACATATTAAGTCCCGCAAGGACTGGAACAACACGGCGAAGGAAGTAAACCTAGTATCCTGAGTCGTTAGTTCGTTGGCAGTTGCGGGGTTGGGGGATGCCGGGTCCGAAGCCGTTGCTGTTGGAGTTGTCCGATCGCGAACGCAGAGTGTTGCGGGGCTGGGTGCGTAAGCGGACGGCGGGGCAAGCCCTGGTGTTGCGGTCGAGGATCGTACTGGCGTGCGCCGAAGGTCAGCCGAACGCGCAGGTCGCGCAGGAGCTCGGGGTCTCACGGGAGACGGTGCGCAAGTGGCGCTCGCGGTTCGCTGCCGACCGGCTGGAGGGTCTGGTCGACAAGCCGCGATCGGGGGCGCCGCGGAAGGTCACCGACGAGCAGGTCGAGGGTCTGGTCGCGAGGACACTCGATCAGGCTCCGCCGAGGGGTGACTCGCCTCGGCCATCGACGCGGTCGATGGCCGAGGCGACGGGCATGTCTCAGTCGGCGGTCTCGAGGATCTGGCGGGCGTTCGGGCTCAAGCCGCACATCGTGCAGACCTGGAAGCTCTCTACCGATCCACAGTTCGTGACCAAGGTCCGTGACGTGGTCGGCATCTACCTCTCCCCGCCGGAGAATGCCCTGGTTCTGGCGGTGGACGAGAAGTCGCAGATCCAGGCCCTGGACCGCACCCAGCCGGTGCTGCCGCTGGTGCCGACGGCGCCAGCGCGGATGACGCACGACTACGTACGTCACGGCACGACCAGTCTGTTCGCCGCCCTGGACATCGTCTCCGGCTCGGTCATCGCTCAGCACTACCGGCGCCACCGCCACCAGGAGTTCCTGCGCTTCCTGAAGACCATCGACGCCGCTGTACCGAAGGATCTGGACCTGCATCTGGTCCTGGACAACTACGCCACCCACAAGACCGAAGTGGTCAAGAAGTGGCTGTTGCGCCATCCCCGCTTCCACCTGCACTTCACCCCCACCTCCGCGTCCTGGCTCAACCTCGTCGAGCGCTGGTTCGCAGAGCTGACCTGCCGCAAGCTCCGCCGCTCGGCCCACCACAGCGTCCTCGATCTCGAACGTGACATCCGCGGCTGGATCAACGAGTGGAACAACAACCCCAAACCCTTCGTGTGGACCAAGACCGCCGACGAGATCCTCGAGACCCTCGCCTCATACTGCACACGAATTACCGGCTCAGGACACGAGGGTCGGCTGGCGACCGGTGTGTCCCACGCGTGGCACTGACTGCAGGTCGACGACGGTGTGGAGCCGGGGGCAAAGCGCACGGCAGCTTGAAGCCACGCCGGGACCGGTCCCGCGTACCTGTCGTTACGGTGGTGCCCGTGTCCGAGCTGAACGAGTTAATTGAGAACCTCGCCAACACGCACACTGGTGATGATTGGGGTGGCGGTTCGAGCCTGCGGGACAGCGCTATCACACGGCTGACGGAGATCGGACCGGACGCCGTGCCCGTGCTCGTGGCACGGCTGCAGCAGCTGCTCGACGACCGCGCCGACTACCTCGTCAGGTTCGCCGCGGCCAAGGCCGAGTTCGACGCGTGGCGTGCCGATTACGTCGGAGACCAGCCGACCGGGTTGCTCGAGCTGCGCGGGTACAGGGACCCGTACGAGCTGCGGCAGGGTTTGGTGGAGGCCCTACGTGCGCTCGGTGACCAGCGCGCTGCACCCGTTCTTGTCGCGGCGCTTCGCGACCAAGCGTGTGTCTGGTACGCGGCGAGGGCACTGCGGGACATCCACGCGGCCGATCCGGTTGACGCGCTCATGGACGGGCTGGTCATCACGGTCCGCAACGGCAGGATGACCAACGAGATCGCGGCGGTCGCCATCGAATACGGCGTCACACCGGGGCAGGTGATCGCTAGGTTCGACACCGAGGAGACCGAGCAAGGACGGGTCAACCTCCTGGAATTGCTTGCTGATCTCGCCGCCGAACGAGAGGTGCCCGCGACGGCCTTCCTCGCCGCAGTCGACGACGACAACGAAAAGGTCCGCTGGGCTGCTATCCGCGGCCTCACCCACGTCGCCGCGTCCCCCGAGATCGAGGCGACCTTACTCGTGATGACTCTTGACCAGGAGGAATCCGTGCGATGGCGGGCGATCTCGGCACTTCGACAGACACGCGGCAGCGGTACGTCCGTCGGGGGTTACCACAACTTCCCACTCACCGAGGACCTAGTTCGAGAGGCATTCCTTCTCCAGGACGAGCGCGTCGACGGCCGGGTACGGGCCCGGCTAGCCGACCTCAGGGACCCAATGCCGGTCGTCCGAGCCCTCTATAGCCTCGCCGCCGACGGCGACAGCCGGGCCGGCGCCGCTCTTCTCTCGGGCACGGCACTGTTCCGCCTAATCCTTACCGACGAAACCGCGGATGAAGCCAAAGCGGCCTTCGACACGGTGGCCACCCCGGCAGACGTGACCCGTCTCGAGGAATTCCGCGCGGCACAACCCAAGCCACAACCCAAGCGCCGCCGCTGGTTCCGTCGCCGCTGACGGCTCGGCTCTGGGTTTCATCGGAGGGTCAAGATCCGTCGTGTGTCGACCCGATGACGCCAAGGGAGGAACCGCCGTCCGCCAACGCACTCAGCTCCGCAGCACCCTGCGTTCGCGATCGGACTACTCCAACAACAACGGCTTCGGACCCGGCATCTCCTCCCCGCAACTGCCAACGAACTAACGACTCAGGACACTAGAGCGGTCGGGAGAAGTGCGGTTGTGGCCTGCTGTTCCTGTGTGCAGTTGGATGCCAGAGGCGCGGAGGCGGGGCAACATAGCCGACGATCGCCGGTTAGCCAAATCGGCCATTCCGCAGACCATTGAACCTGTCGCCGCTGATCTCCGCGTGGCACATTCAGTCATCTGCGGACACTGGTGGAGGACCTGCTGGAGATCTCCCGGCTCGACGCGGGCGCCGAGCGGGCCGAACTCAGGCCCGTACCGCTCGCCGAGATGGTCGGAGAGTCCGTGGCCCGCACCGGGCTGGACACGCGGTTCACCGCCGCCGATGCCCGGTCGGCGGAGACCGATCCGCGCCGGCTCGACCGGATCGTCGCCAACCTCGTCGTCAACGCCCACCGGCACGGCCGCACGCCCGTCGAGGTCGAGGTGGCCGGGACGACCGTGACCGTACGGGACCACGGCCCGGGCTACCCGGCGGAGCTGCTCGCGGACGGCCCGCAGCGATTCCGCACGGGTGCCTCGGAGCGCGGCCACGGTCACGGCCTCGGGCTGACCATCGCGCTGGGGCAGGCCCAAGTCATCGGGGCGTCGCTGGAGTTCGCGAACGCTCCCGACGGCGGGGCGCTCGCCACCCTCCGGCTGCCGCCCGCGGGCTGACGCCGAACGGCCGATACCGAACGGATGCCCGGCCGAGCGGTGCCCGATCCGTGGCCGGAGCCGAGCGGAGATCCGCCCCGCGGAAGGTGGTCGACGTGCGTGAACGCCGCGCACCCGCCCCCTTGGAGGTGTCCCTCCCATGTCACCGGTTCCCTTTTCCGGAGAGCCCGGCGCAGGCCGGGCCCAGCCCTTGTGGTCCACCGACTCATGGCTCCCGCCCCGCCGGCACGACCGGTCCGGGCGGCGCTTCACGGCCGGCCTCGCCGCGGGCGCCACCGCACTGCTCACCCTGGCGGTCCTCGCCATCGCCGTGCCCACTTCCGGCAACAGCCCGGGAACCGGAGCGGGTTCGCTGCCGTGGCCGACGGAGGGGCAGACGAGCGTGGTGGTCGAGGGCCTCGGCGCCCATGGTGACCTCGGTACGCGGGGCGAGCGGACACCGGTGCCGATCGCCAGCGTCACCAAGGTGATGACCGCCTACGTGATCCTCCGCGACCGTCCGCTGCGCGCGGGCGAGGACGGCCCCCTCGTCACCGTCGACCGGTCCGCCGCGAACGAGTCCGTCTCGGGCGTGGAGTCGAACGTGCCGGTCCGGGAGGGTATGCGGCTGAGTGAACGACAGCTGCTGGAACTGCTGTTGATCCCCTCCGGCAACAACATCGCCCGGCTGCTGGCCCGTTGGAACGCGGGCTCGCAGGAGGCCTTCGTCACGAAAATGAACCGGGCCGCCCGTGACCTGGGCATGCGCCACACCACGTACACCGGCGCCAGCGGCATCGAACCCACGACCACCAGCACTTCGGCCGACCAGCTGAGGCTGGCCCGCCGGGTCATGCGCGACGAGGTGTTCCGGACCATCGTCGCCATGCCCAGCACCACCGTGCCCGGTGTCCCCGGGACGATCCGCAACACCAACACCCTGCTCGGCACGGCGAACGTGATCGGCCTCAAGACCGGCTCCAGCACTCCCGCCGGCGGCGCCCTGATGTGGGCGGCCACCGCGTCCGACAAGGACGGCCGGGACCGGCTGATCCTCGGAGTGGTGCTGCACCAGCGCGCCGGCACCGACCCCCGGCAGGGGCTGCGGGCCGCTCTCGCCACGAGCCACGCGCTGATCGAGAGCGTACGGCGATGGCTGTCGATGACCTCGCCCGGAACACGGTGAGACGGCCGTGACAAACTCCCTCGACACCGCGCCCGCCCGGCCGGCACCCGATTCCACCCGCCCGCGGAACGAGGACACCGGCGTCCGGCGGCCGCCGCTGGTCCTCGGCTCGCTCGCGGGCCTGGCCACGCTGGTGATGCTGGGCCACGCCCTCGTCCCCAACCGGGTCGGCCGTCTCGGCAGCCTCGTCGAGACCTTCCTGCCCTGGACGGGTCTGGCCGTGCCGCTGCTGCTCCTGTGCGCCCTGGCCCGCCGGTCCAGGGCCGCCGCCGTGTCCGTGCTGCTGCCGGCCGTCGTCTGGTGCTCGCTCTTCTGCGGGACACTCGTCGACAAGCGGGAGGACGGTGGCAACCTGACCGTCGTGACGCACAACGTCAACGAACACAATCCGCGGCCGGTGCGCACCGCCCGTGCCCTGGCCGCCTCCGGCGCGGACGTGGTGGCTCTCGAAGAGCTGGGCGGCCCGTCGACAGCGGCGTACGAGAGAACGCTGGCCGGCACCTACCCGTACCACTCCGTGCAGGGCACGGTCGGTCTGTGGAGCAGGTATCCGGTCGCCGACGCCCGTGCGGTCGACATCGCGCCCTGGCCACGTGCGCTGCGCGCCACCGTCCGCACGCCCGAGGGGCCGGTCGCGGTCTTCGTCGCCCATCTGATGTCCGTCCGCTTCACCGCCGGCTCGGGGTTCACCTCCGACGCACGTGACGCGGCCGCACGGCGACTCGCCGCCGCCGTGCGCGCCGAGCCGCTCGCCCGCACGATCCTCGTCGGCGACCTGAACGGCACGACCGACGACCGGGCGTTGTCCGAGCTCACCTCCCAACTGCGGTCCGCGCAGGCCGAGTCGGGCGCTGGGTTCGGTGCCAGCTGGCCGGCCTCGTTCCCGGTGGCCCGGATCGACCACATCCTCGTACGCGGTGTGGAGCCGCGATCCGCCTGGACCCTCCCGGCCACCGGCAGCGACCACCTGCCGGTGGCGGCGTCGGTGCGGGTGTGAGAGCAGGCTTGCGGAACAACTGGCTTGACCTCCTGGAACTGGCTGCCTCCCGCCGGGACAGACGCACGGTGGCGCTCGGCTGACGACCGTACGCCTGCCCGGGCCCCGAAGGGGCGCGGGGAACTGCGCGACCAGCCACGACGGACCCGCACACGAGCGACGGCCCATCGCGGCAGGACCCCGCGCGGAGCGCCTAGCGCAGGCGCCCCGCCGGATCCTCAGCCGCCGCCTCCCGTTCCGCACCGGAGGTGACGGGTGCGGTGCCGCTACCCGCGTCGGCCGCCGGTTCCGCCCGGTCCCCGTGCCCCGGCCACCACGCCGCGTGGCCGATCAGCGCGGTGAGGCTCGGGGTGAAGAACATCGCCATGACGAACGCGGCGATCGTGATGCCGAAGGAGACGGCGAACCCCATCTCCGTGAGCAGGGAGTTGCCCGCCAGCATCATCGTGGCGAAGGTCGCCGCGAGGATGACACCCGCGGCGGCCACGGTCGGACCGGCGTGTTTGATCGCCATGTTGGCTGCCTCGCGCGGTTCGCGGCCCTCACGTGCCTCCTCACGGAGCCGGGCGATCATGAGGATGTTGTAGTCGGTGCCGATGGCGACCACGAAGAGATACATGATCACCGGAAGCATGAACATCAGGCCCGAATGCCCGGCCCCGTCCTGGAAGATCCACACCGTCGCGCCCAGGGTGGCGCCGAATCCGAGCCCCACCGACGCGATCAGATACCAGGGGGCGACCACGCTGCGCAGCAGCAGCCCCAGGATGACCATGATCAGCAACGCGGCGACGGGGAAGACCGTCCGGTAGTCGTGGTTGACCGCGGTGTCGATGTCCTTGTAGATCGAGGACATGCCGCCGACCAGGGCCTCGGTGCCCTCGGGCGCGTCGGAGTGCGCGACATCCCGTACGCGGTCCACCGCGTCGATCGCCTTGTCCGTCGACGCCTCGTACTGGAGCGTGACGGTGAAGTCCGCGGTGGTGCCTTCCTTGTTCACCTGCGTCATACGGGCACTCGCGACGCCGTCCACGGCACCGAGCTTCTTCGTGTACGCGTCGAACGCGGCCTTGTCGAGCGGCTCACCGTCGGTGCTGGACAGGTAGACGTCGGTCGGCGCGGCGGCACCGGCCGAGTACGCCTTCTGCATCTCGTCCTGGACGACCATGGACTCCTTGGTCTCGGGCATGGAGCCCGAGGCCAGGTCGAACGTCGCCTTGTAGCCGAACGTGCCCAGCGACAGTACGAGCAGGACGAGACCGGACACCACGGCGGTCAGCGCGGGGCGGCGCTGCACACCCCGGCCGAGGGCGGCGAAACGGGCGTTCTCCGGCTCCCGTTGCCAGGACTTGGAGGGCCAGAAGACCTTCGGCCCGATGAGCGAGACCACGGCCGGGATCAGGGTCAGGCCCGCGACCAGGGTGGCGGCCACCGCGATGGCCAGCGCCGGCCCCATCTGCTTGAGGAAGCCCAGCGTGGACAGCACGAGTGCGAGGAAGGCGATGATGACCGCCCCGGCGGCCGAGGCGATGGCCTCGCCGACCCGGGCCACCGCGTTGACCATGGCCTGCTTGGGTTCGTCACCGGTGCGCAGGCGTTCGCGGTACCGGAAGATCAGGAAGAGGAAGTAGTCCGTGCCCACGCCGAAGAGCACGACGATCAGGATCGACGAGATCGAACTGTTGGCCTGGAGGTCGAACAGCTTGGTGGCGTACGCGATCAGCCCGTTGGCGATCGCGGACACCACGCCGATCAGGATCAGGGGAAGCACGGCCAGGATCGGCGCCCGGAAGATGATCAGCAGGGTCACCAGGATGATGACGAAGGTGCCGATGCCGATCAGCGCCTCGCCGCGTTTGGACGAGTCCTGCTGGTCCAGGGCCTGTGCTGCGGAGCCGCCGAGCTTGACGTCAAGATCGGTACCCTGGGCGAGTTCCTTGACGTCCTCGCGTAACACCTTTGCCGCGTCGGCCTGTTTGGGCGTACCGGCGTTCTTGCTGTCCATCTGAACCAGCGTCAGGGCGTACCTGCCGTCCTCGGACGGCTGGCCGGGGACGACCTTCTGCACCTGGTCGATGTTCTTCTTGCCCAGCTCGGTGGTGATCCGGGCGACGTCCTGCTGGTCGGCGGCGGTCATCTTGCCGCCGTCGGTGCGCTGGTAGAGCGCGATCGCGGAGGGGGTGAAGGCGCTGGGGAACGCCTCCTCCTGGAGGTCTGCGGCTTTGATGGACTCGTAACTCTTGGGCAGGAAACTGCTCTCGTCGCTGGTGGACGGCAGGCTCGGGGCGGTGGCCACGATGGCCACCGCCGCGATCAGCCATGCCGCGATCGTCCAGACGGGATGTCGGACGACAGCGCTGCCAATACGTCGGAACATGCGGGAGGGTCCTCCTGGAAAGGAAGATCACCGCAGCCCGGGGAGCGGACCCTGGCATCGGCGACCTCGACCGGCCCGCACCGACCGAGCCGGTCGAATGGTTGTCTGAGGCTCTCAATCGTAGTGACCGAACGGATCAGTACCCCAAGGGGGCCCGATCACACGGCCCGGGCCACCAGAAGGGCGACGTCGTCGTGGTCGTCGGAGGTGCGCAGGCCGTACAGCAGGAGGTCGCACGTCTCCTCGAGCGGGCGGTGTGATTCGTCGAGGAAGCTGAGGAGGACGTTCAGGCGCTCGTCGATCGGGTGGTGGCGGGTCTCGACGAGGCCGTCGGTGTAGAGGACCAGCAGATCGCCGGGGCTCAGCTCGACCGTGGTGGTCTCGAAGGGGATGCCGCCGACCCCGAGCGGGGCTCCCGAGGGCAGATCGAGGAGTGCGGGGGCGTGTCCGGGGCCGGCCAGCGCCGGTGGCATGTGGCCCGCGTTGGCGATGATGCACTGCCTGGTCCGCGGGTCGTACACGGCGTAGAGGCAGGTGACGATGTAGTGCTCCAGATCGCAGGTGATCTTGTCCAGGTGCTGGAGGACGGCGCCGGGAGCGAGATCGAGGTCCGCGTAGGCGCAGGTGGCGGTGCGCAGCCGGCCCATGGTGGCGGCGGCGTCGATGCCGTTGCCCATGACGTCGCCCACGACCAGGGCGGTCTTGTCGTCACTGAGGGGGATGACGTCGTACCAGTCCCCGCCGACCTCGCTGGTGGCCTGGGCGGGCTGGTAGCGGGAGGCGAGTTCCAGACCGGTGTGGTGCGGGGGATGGTCGGGCAGCAGGCTGCGCTGGAGGGTGAGGGCGGTGTTGCGCACGCTCTGGAACCAGCGGGCGTTGTCGATGGCCACGGCGGCACGGCCGGCCAGCTCACAGGCGAGGACGACGTCGTCCGCGTCGAAGGGCAGCGGATTGCCGGTGCGCTTGAGGTCGAGCGCGCCGAGCACCTCGCCGTGAGCGATCAACGGCACCGCGAGATAGGAGTGGACGCCGGCCTGCGCCAGGAGCGTGGCCGCTTCGGCGTCGCGGGCGATGCGCGGCAGATCGTGGTCGCCGACATGGGCGACGAGGATCGGCCGCCCGGTGTGGACGCACAGCGTGACCAGCCGGTCACCGTCGTAGGCGGTCAGGTCGCCGGGAGGGTCGGCGGCGCGCAGGGCCACCGTGGGGTGGGCCGCTTTGAGGGCGAGGGCGCGGAAGTACTCCGGGCTGTTGTCGGTTCTGCGGATACGCCGGCAGGCCAGCGCCGAGTCGAGGACGTCCACGGCGACCACGTCCGCGAGCGCTCCGGTGGCGACCTCCGCCAGTTCCTGGGCGGTCTGCTCCACTTCAAGGCTCGTGCCGACGCGCGTCGAGGCGTCGGCGATGAGGGCCAGGCGCCGCCGGGCCCGGTCGGCTTCCGCGGCCACGCGGTGCCGTTCGGTGACGTCGACGACCGAGGTGGCCGCCCCCAGGACCCGGCCGCCGGGGTCCTCCAGCCGGTAGAACGAGAGGGACCAGGCGTGCTCGTGTTCCGGATCGGCCGGTGGACGGCCCACGTGGTAGTGGTCGAGCAGCGGAGTGCCCGTGGTGAGCACCTGACGCAGCGCGGACTCGATGGTGTCGATGTCGGGCAGGGGCAGGGTCTCCCGCAGCGTCCGGCCGAGGTGGTCCTCGGCGGGAATGCCGTCGATGCGCTCCAGGGCCGGGTTGACCAGGAGATACCGCAGGTCCGGGTCCATCAGAGCCAGCCCGATGGGGGACTGGTTGATCAGCCGCTCGCACAGGGCCAGATCGGTCTCGACGCGCTGGAGCAAGCTGTGGTCGGCCGCGATGCCCAGCGCGTAGACGTCTCCGAGATCGTCCAGCAGCCGCATGTTGCGGAACTCCGTCAGGCGCGTGCTGCCGTCCTTGAGCCGGACGGGGAAGGCGCCCGCCCAGCTCCGGCCGGTCTCGAGCACGTCCGAGAACAGCTTCGCCACGACCTCGAGGTGTTCGGGGTGGATGAACAGTCGCGCCGCGTACGTGCCGAGGGCCTCCTCGGCCGTGTAGCCGAAGAGCTCCTCCGCCTGCGGGGTCCAGAACACGATGCGCCCGTCGGCGTCGACGACCACCGCCGCCACGCTCAGGACATCCAGCAGACCGGTCGGCCGGGGCGGCTCGGGGCGGTATTCGTCACCGTCGGACGGGAAGGGTTCGGCTGTCATCGGCCCTCCTCCAGCGGCCGGCAGGACGTACCGACCTGTGCCGGCCGTACCGGGTACCAGCGACCGGCACTTCCATGCTGCCCCCGGCCGGGGCCGTGCGCATCGGGCGGGCGAGCAGGAACATAGTCGTGTAGAGGGTGAGCCCATGGATTCTGCGCGAAATGGTTCCGATGAGCAGCCGACACCGGCGGGGCCGCGCGACCTGCTCGACGCGTCCACCGACGCGGCGGCGGTCGTAGCGGCCGACGGCATTGTGATCGGCTGGACCCGGGGCGCCGAAGAACTCCTCGGCCACCCGGCACAAGAGGTGGTCGGCGGCTCCGCCGCGCGGCTGCTGGCGATGCCAGGGGATCCGGCACGTGTCGCCGGTGTCGCGGACCGCTGCCGCGCCGGAATGGGGTGGAGCGGCCTCATCCCCGTACGGCACCGTGACGGCCGGTCCCTCGACGTCGACCTGCGCGTCTCCGCGTGTTTCCGTATCGGCGAGGACGAGTGCTTCCTGCTCTCGGCGCGGGAGCGGCGGCCGCAATGGACGGTCGGCCAGTCCGTCCTCGACGGATTCCTGACGCGCTCGCCGGTCGGCATGGCGGTCATGGACACCGAGCTGCGCTACGTCTGGCTCAACGACACGCTGGAACGCTTCGGCGGCGTGCCCCGGGAGCAGCGGCTGGGCCGCCGGCTGAGCGAGCTGTTGCCCGGTCTGCAGGCGGAGACCATCGAGGGGCTGATGCGCAAGGTGCTGACGACCGGCGTCCCGGTGACCGACTACGAGTACGTGGGATGGAGCTGGGCCGATCCCCACCGCCGGCACGCCTACTCCACGTCGTTCTTCCCCCTGGTGGACGCCGAGGACTCCGTCACCGGAGTCTGCTACATGGTCCTCGACGTCACCGAGCGATGGAACGCCCGCCAGCTCCTGTCGATGGTCAACGAGGCCGGAACGCGCATCGGCACCACGCTCGACGTGCTGCGGACGGCACAGGAACTGGCCGACTTCGCCGTTCCCCGCTTCGCGGACTTCGTCGTCGTAGACCTTCTGGAGCCCGTCCTCAGCACCGAGGGGCACGGGGCCTGGCTGACCGACGCGGGACCGGCACCCGCCACGCCGAGGATGCGACGCGCCGGACTGAGCTCGGTGCGAGAGGGCTGTCCCGAGGCCGTGGCGCGGGTCGGGGAGAGGGTGGACTTCCTTCCCCCGTCGCACGACGCCCGGCTCTTCCTCGACGGCGAGCCGATCCTCATCCCGGTCCTCGACCCGTCCGACGACGTCTGGATGGCCGAGCAGCCGGCGAGAGCGGAGAGCATCCGCGAGTTCGGGCTGCATTCCCTCATCTCCGTGCCGATGCACGCGCGGAACACCGCCCTGGGCCTGACCACGTTCGTACGGTCGCTCAATCCCGTCTCCTTCCAGCCCGACGACGTCCTGCTGGCCCGGGAGCTGGTGGCACGCGCCGCGCTCTGCGTCGACAACGCCCGCCGCTACACCCGCGAGCACACGGCGGCGGTCACGCTGCAGCGCAGTCTGCTGCCCCAGGCGCTGACGGGCGGCACCGCGCTGGAGGTGGCCTCCTTCTACCAGCCGGCCGACCCGACGGGCGGGGTGGGCGGCGACTGGTTCGATGTGATCCCGCTGTCCGGCGCCCGCGTGGCGCTCGTCGTCGGCGATGTGGTCGGGCACGGCATCACCGCGGCGGCGACCATGGGCCGGCTGCGCACCGCGGTGCAGACCCTCGCCGACATGGAGATGCCTCCCGACGAACTGCTGGCGCACCTCGACGACCTGGTGCTCCGGCTGAGCGAGCCGAAGAGCGACGACGACGCGGCCGTACAGAGCGCGACCGCCTTCCTGGGGGCAACCTGTCTGTACGCCGTCTACGACCCGGTGCGCAGGCGCTGCACGATGGCCCGGGCCGGCCATCCACCGCCAGTCGTCATCACCCCCGACGGCCAGGTCTCCTTCCCCGAACTGCCCGCCGGGCCGCCGCTCGGGCTGGGGGGACTGGCGTTCGAGTCCGCCGAGATCGAACTCGCTGAGAACAGCCTGCTCGGTCTCTACACGGACGGCCTCGTCGAGAATGCCGACCGCGACATGGAGCGGGGCATGGTCCGGCTCGGCGACGCGCTGGCCCGGCCGGCCTCCGATCTCACCACGCTCTGTACCTCCGCGGCGCGGCAGCTCGTACCCGTGCCCCAACCCGACGACATCGCCCTTCTCCTGGCCCGCACCCACGGCCTGGGCGCCGACCATGTCGCCTCGTGGGACGTGCCCGCGGACCCGGCAGCCGTCGCCGACATCCGAGCGCGGGCGACCCGCCGGGTGGAGGAGTGGGGGCTGGCGGATCTGGCCATGACGACCGAGCTCATCGTGAGCGAGCTGGTCACCAACGCGATCCGCCACGCCGCGCCGCCCATCCGGCTACGGCTGCTCCGCGACGCCCGCCTCACCTGCGAGGTCGCCGACGCCAGCAGCACCGCCCCGCGGCTGAGACACGCCCGGAGCATGGACGAAGGCGGCCGCGGTCTCTTCCTGGTGGCCCAGCTCACCCGTCGCTGGGGCGCCCGGTACACGGCCGACGGGAAGATCATCTGGGCGGAGCAGGAGATCCCGTGAACGGCACGGACCGCCACGCCCCGGCCGGGACCGGGACGTGGCGGTCGTACGCCGCTCAGTCGAACGGCGTCAGGAAGTCCTCAGTGGACAGCGGCCTGTTGACGATGCGGGTGTCGCCGATCCATCCGTAGAAGCCCTGCCCGAACCGCTCGTCGAACTGTGTCGCGCCGATGACGAAGGGCTTGCTGAGCGTGGTGATGCCTGTCGACGGCTGCGTGGGATTGCGGGCGATCTTCGAGCCGTCCACGTACATCACCGTCCGCCGGCCGTCATTGACGAGGGCGATGTGCATCCAGCGGCCGACCGGCACGGCGTGGCTCCACGACGTCGGGTCGGCGTCCTGCTTGTACGGGTAGACGACGAACTGGAGAAACCGCTCCGGAGACAGGTTGAGACTGCAGGTGGGCTCCAGCGGGGACCAGCCCGTGGTCTTGCCCGCGTCGCCGTTGCGGCCCTCCCAGCTCAGGATGCCCATCCAGCTGTGGTCGCCCTCGAAGGGCTCGGGCAGCATGAGGTGCGTCTCGATGGTGTAGCCGTGGGTGAACTTCGCGCTGTTCACGGCGGCACGCGCGGCGGTCGTCAGGATGGCACCGCGGTCCGGACTCTTGCCGCCGTCGAAGCGGAGACTGGCATGCGCCGGCTGGCCCGGGTGATGGTCGGCGGACCAGGTGAGCGCCTCGGGTCCACTGGAGTGCAGGCGGCTGACGGTCAGATCGTTGCCGTTGCCCGTGAGATCGCGTACGACCGCTCCGTCGGCCACGGGGGCGCCCGGTGTGCCGGCCACGGAGGTCCCGGAGGTGTCGAAGCGCCAGTACGCGACCGTGCCGCGGGGCATGACCGCGGAGGCCGGACGTGGCTTCGGCGCGCGAATCGGGGCGAAGCCCTTGAAGCGCTCGTCGAAGTCGATGTCCAGGCTGAACCGGTCGGTGGGGCCGGTCAGTTCGATCGTCTCCGCCTCCAGCGGTGACCGCTTCTCCGGGCCGCGGGCGAGGAACCACGGCGAGAAGGTCTCGACGTCGATGACACCGCGGGCGAGGTCGAAGGCGTAGGTGCGGATCATGCCGGCGCCGCCGTAGTAGCGGTCCTGGTAGTTGGTGATGTGGAGGTGGACATCGTTGTCAGAGTCGTTGGTCAGAACCGTCCGCCCGGGCGGCCAGTAGTGGCCGCCCAACGCCAGGAAGATCTGGTCGTTGCCGCGGATGAGACCGTCCCACAGACGCCTGCCGTTGTCCGACAGCTGGGCCTCGCCGTCGCCGTCCGACCAGACGAGGTCGTGTGTGGTCAGGAAGGCGGGGAGCGTCGGGTGCGCGTCGAGAACGCCCTGCGCCCAGCGCAGGCCCTTGTCCGAGACCCGCCAGTCCAGGGCGAGGATCAGCCACTGGCGGCCCGCCGCACGCAGCACGTGGTAGCTGTTGTAGCCGTCCGGCGACGCGCCGCGGAAGGTCGGCATCGACGCGTAGCGCCGCGGACCGAACGCCGCGAGGTACGCGGAGTCGCCGCGCTGGTCGTCCGTGGAGGAGCGGATGTCGTGGTTCCCCGCCAGGACGCTGTAGGGCACCTTGCCGTGGATCGCCCTGAACGTGTCGGCGGCCAGCGCAATTTCCTGCTCGGTGCCGTGCTCCGTGACATCACCGAGGTGGGTCATGAAGGCGATGTTCGCCTCCTCCCGCTCGGCGGCGAGGTAACGGAACGTGGCACGCAGAGGCTCCGGGTCGGAGCTGTCGGCGTCGAAGAGATACTGCGTGTCGGGAAGCACCGCGAGCGCGAACCGCGGGCTCTCGGTGTCGAAGTGGGACCATCCGCTGCCGCGGGCAGCCGAGTCCGCGTGCGCCGGGCGCGCCTCGGCCGCGGTGACCACGGCACCGGCCGCGGGGATCACGACCGCGGCCTGCAGCAGTCCGCGTCTGTCCAGCCGGTGTTGGTGCCCGTCCGTGCTCATGTGCCCTCCAAATGACGACCGTTGGGATAGGAAGGCACACTGCTGACCACTTGTGACCATGCCATGGCAAGAAGCTGAACGCCGAATTCTGTTCGCGGCACGAATGACAACTCCGCCGCGACGCCTCATGCCCCGTCAGTAGACAGAGAGGCCGTAGGCGCTCAGCACTTCCTGGATCGGCTGGTAGTACGTGGTGCCGCCGGTCGCGCAGTTCCCGGAGCCGCCGGACAGGATGCCGATGACCTTGTCGCCGGCGTAGAGCGGGCCTCCGCTGTCGCCGGGCTCGGCGCAGATGCTGGTCTGGATCAGCCCGTACACGATGGTGCCGCCACCGTAGTTGACGGTCGCGTTCAGCCCGGTGACGAGGCCGCATCGGACACCCGTGGTGGCGCCCCGGGTGCAGACGCGCTGGCCGACGTAGGCGGTCGCTGTCCCGGTCACGTCGACGGTTCCGATGGTCCCGGGGTGCGGTACGGCCGGGTTGGAGTACCGGACGACGCCGAAGTCGTTGCCGGGGAAGCTGGTTGCGGTGGTGGTTCCGACGACGGTGTCCATGGCGGGACCGGTGTACCAGGTGGTGGTGCCGTCGGTGCAGTGACCGGCCGTGACGACGTAGTACGCGGATCCGCTGCGTACGTTGACACCCGCCGAGCAGCGCCCGCCGTCGGCGTAAATGGCGTCGCCGCCCGACAGGAGGGTGCGCAACCGGCCGTCGAGCCGTTCGAGGGTCATGGCACCGGCGAAACGCCCGGCGGCCTGGCGGAGTCGGGCGAGTTCGGTGTCCGTGACCGTGGAGTCGGCGACGACCCGCAGCTTCCCGGTGCGCTCGTCGACGGCCCAGGCCGTCCCGTCGATCCCCAGGGACTCGACGGCCGAAGCCGCGCTCGACGCCGACGCGGTCGACACTCCGGCGCCGGCCGTGGGCGCGGCCGTCGCGCTGGTGCCGGACACCAAGAGGGCTGCCACGCCGAGCAGGCTCAGTACTGAGGCGAGCAGTCGTGAGCGTCTGACGGTCGTACGCCGTGCTCTCATACCCACATCTCCCCGAAGACGGTCGGTCAGGCTCGGGCACGCCCCACCGGTCGCCAGGTGGGCTGTGCTGTGCCCGTGGTGCTGGTGCGATGGGGCCGCCGCGCTGCGCGTACCGGAGGCGGGGCAGCGCCCATTGTGCCGGGCGGGGCCCGGCGGGGGTAGGCCGTCTTCGGGCCATGGCGCCCGCCTCGGCGGAATCAGCCGGTGATCCTGCCTCTCACCGTGCGGGCGCCCGCACGCGACGGTCAGCCACCCGGCGGCGCGACCACCCCGAGGAGCTGACATCACACAAATGGGGCACATAGGTTTTAATGCCCGAAGGGACGCCAAATTTCCGGAGCGGTCGATGTCCCGCAATCACTCAACCGACGACGCCGACGAACTGCTGGCCAGGCTCAGGACGCTGACCGCTCAGGCACGGGAGCGAGCCGAGCTCCAGCGTTCCCTGGTGGAGCTGGCCGTCGCCCTGCAGCGCGGGATGCTTCCCGGAGACATGCCGGTCGCGCCCGGGTTCGACCTGGCCGTCCAGTACTCGCCCGCCTTTCACGGCCTGAACGTGGGAGGCGACTGGTACGACGCCTTCCGGATGCCCGATGGACGGATCGGCCTGTCCATCGGCGACGTACAGGGCCACAACATCGAGGCCGCCGCCTTCATGGGGCAGGTCCGGGTGGGGCTGCGCGCGCTCGCCTCGGTCACGAGCGAGCCGGGGGAGCTTCTCTGCAGGACGAACGACCTGCTCCTGTCGCTCGGCGCCGACCTCTTCGCGACCTGTACCTTCATGCGGCTCGACCCGTCCACCGGAGTGCTGGAGAGCGCCAGGGCCGGGCACATCCCGTGCGTGTGGGCCACCGCGGACGGGAAGTCCGGCATCGCCGAGGACGAAGGGGGACCACCTCTGGGCATCGAAGCGGGGCAGGACTACCCGGTGACCCGGTACCGGCTCAGCACGGGAGGAGTGTTCGTCCTGATGACGGACGGCGTGGTGGAGGGACCCTCACTGAGCCTCGACGACGGACTCGACCAGGTGGTGAGGCTCGCGGGAGTCGCCGCCGTCGCGGGCATGGACGCCGGCTCGCTCGCCGCCGCCGTGATCAAGGGGGCCGAGCGGGTCGGACACGAGGACGACGCGGCCGTACTGGTCGTAGGCCACGACGCGGCAGACGTACGCCGCCAGTAGGGGAGAGCACCGCTTCCTCCTCGGCTCGCCGAGAGAGCGGCCTCGTTGTCTGATGGCTGCTGTGGTGGCTATCCATGATCTACGGCGACCAGCCCTCTACGCCCTCGAGACGCTGGCAGTCACCGCCTGCTACTTCGCCGCGGGGCGGCTGGGCCTCATGCGGCAGCTCGTCGTCCAGGGCGCCGTGGTGACACCCATTTGGCCGCCCACGGGTGTCGCGCTGGCCTGCCTGCTGATCTTCGGGATCCGTGCCCTGCCGGGCATCACCCTGGGGGTCCTCTTCGTGGTCCTGTCGATCACCTCGCTGCAGCCCGCGGTGATCGGGACACTGGCCGGCAACACCGCGGCCCCGCTCTGCGCGTACTTCCTGCTGCGCAGGGTGGGGTTCCGGACGGACCTCAGCCGCTTGCGGGACGGCGTCGCGCTGGTGTTCCTCGGGGCCCTGGCCAGCATGCTGATCAGCGCGAGTGTCGGCGTCGGTCTGCTCGTTCTCACGGACAAACTCGATGCGCCCGGTTTCTGGCCGGTGTGGCTCGCATGGTGGGTGGGCGACGCGATGGGAGTCCTGCTCGTCACCCCCGTTCTGCTGCTGCTCCACACGGTGCGCCGGCCGCCGAGCCCCGCCCGCTGGAAGGAGGCGACCGGGCTGGCCCTCATCGCCTGCGGTCTCGTCCCCCTGGCCGCCTACAGCACCATCAGCATGCTCTTCCTCGTCTACCCACTCCTGATCTGGGGCGCCCTGCGCTTCCAGTTGGCGGGCAGCATGCTGTGCGCCCTCCTCGCCTCCACCACGACCACCATCGCGGCGACGGACCAGACCGGCCCCTTCACACACCTCACCCATGTCGAGGTGATGATCAAACTCCAGGCCTTCAACGGCTCGATGGCCCTCACGGCTCTGCTTCTCTCCGCCGTCATCACCGAGCAGCACCACACCAGACGCTCGGTGGAGCGGGCCTGCCAGGACCTCGTCGAGGTACTGGAACACCTCACGGCCGGCGACACTCCCCGCACCCGGCCACCGCCGGACCAGCAGCGAGACCGGTGATCCCCGCCGAGCAACGCCAAAATCCGTTTCATGCCGATCGGGGAGCGCCCTACCGTGGCGTGGTGGCGACTCAGATGATCATTCTCAACGGCGGTTCGAGCTCGGGAAAGTCCGGGATCGTACGGTGCCTCCAGGCCGAACTGTCCGATCCGTGGCTGGCGTTCGGGTGCGACTCCTTCGTCGACGCGCTGCCCGCGAGGATGCGGGCGTCGGACGACGGCATCGTGTTCGCCGCGGACGGCGGGGTGAGCGTCGGGGCGGAGTTCATGGCGCTGCAGACGGCGTGGATGGAGGGCGTCGCGGCGATGGCCCGTGCGGGCGCCAGGGTCATCATCGATGACGTGTTCCTCGGCGGGGCGGGGTCCCAGGAGCGGTGGCAGAAGACCGTGGACGGACTGGCCGTGCTGTGGGTCGGCGTCAGGTGCGAGAGCGCGGTCGCCGCAGGCCGGGAGGTCGCACGCGGAGATCGCATCCAGGGGATGGCCGCGTCGCAGGCGGATGTGGTTCACGAGGGTGTGGTCTACGACCTGGAGGTGGACACGACGCATTCCGAGTCCCTGGTGTGCGCGCGAACCATCGCCGCCCACATCAGCTGATCACCGGCCCGTCTCGGCCGCCGCCATCTTCGCCGCCGCCAGCTTGATGGCCTCACGGACGCGGAAGTACGTCCCGCAGCGGCAGACGTTGTCGATCGCGTCGATATCGGCGTCGGTGGGGGTGCTGGTCCTCTTCAGCAGGGCGACGGCGGCCATGATCTGGCCGGGCTGGCAGTAACCGCACTGGGGGACGTCCTGCTCCAGCCAGGCCTCCTGCACAGGATGGAGACGCTCTCCGTCGGCGAGGCCCTCGATGGTCGTGACCTGGCGTCCGGCGGCCTCGGAGACAGGGACCACGCACGGGTTGACGGCTTCGCCGTCCAGATGGCTGGTGCAGGCCTTGCAGACGTCGATGCCGCAGCCGTACTTGGGCCCGCGGATGCCGAGCAGATCGCGCAGGACCCACAGCAGAGGCAGGTCGGCGGGGGCGTCGACGGTCACGGAGGTGCCGTTCACGGTGAAGGTGTGCTGGGGCATGCGGGCGCTCCTGCGCGGTGTGGGCCGGGCCTGTGGTGGGGGCCTCAGCGCGGGAAGGGTTCGAAGTCGACGGGGAAGTGGACGGGGAAACTGCGCGGCCATGTGCCGGTGGCCCGGGCGTACGCGTTCGCGATGGCGCCGACCGCGGCCGGGACGCCCAGCTCACCCGCCCCGCCCGGTTCGCCGTGCGCGGGCATGACGATGACCTGCACGTCGGTCGGCGAATTCCGCTGCCGCGCATAGTGGAACTGCGAGTAACTGCCCTCCAGGGGCAGCCCGTTGTCGATGTGCAGTCCGGCGGTCAGCGTCGTGGAGATCGCGTCCGTCAGCCCGCCGAGCATCTGCGCCTCGAGGCCGCGCGGGTTGATCGGCCGCCCGACGTCCACGGCGATCACCGCTCTCGTCACGCGCGGGGCCTTCGGGTCCCGGGCGTCGATCTCGACCAGACAGGCCGTGCGCGACTTGTACTCGGCGTGGAAGCCGATGCCCTGGGCGAACCCGTCCGCCATCGCACGCCCCCACTCCCCGGCCGAGGCGGCCCGGTCCAGCACCGCCCGGTCTTCGTCGGTCTTGAGGAACCTGCGCCTGAAAGCCACCGGGTCCTGCCCCAGTTCCGCCGCCAGCTCGTCGACGACGACCTCCTCCGCGCCGCGGGTGTTCGCCGAGTACACCGAGCGCCAGGACGCGGTCGGCATCCGCAGCGGGACCTCGGCGAGGGTCTGGCTCGTGAGCCCGAAGTCGTACGGCGAGTGGACCGTGGTGGAGAACAGCGTCTGGGCGAAGGTTTCGTTGCCGCCCGGCAGTTGCGCCCCCGACGCGGTGAGGATCTCCCCGAGCCCGTGCCGGAAGTCCGTCTCCACGGCCGCGACCCGGTGCCGGAAGCTGAGCACCTGGCCCGTGGAGCCCGTTGTGTAGGTGGCCCGGATCCGGTGGTGGCTGGCCGGGCGCATACGGCCGTGGCGCATGTCGTCGATGCGGGTCCACATCAATCTGACGGGCCGGCCACTCGCCTTGGACACCAGCGCCGCCTCCAGCGCCGCGTCGAAGAACAGCCGACGGCCGAACGACCCACCGCCCTGCACCACATGCACCGTGACCTTGTCCTGCGGCAGACCGACGGCGGCGGCGATGGTCTGCTGGGCGACGACGGGCGACTTCAGCCCGGCCCAGACGGTCGCCCGGTCGGACCGTACGTCGGCGACGGCGGAGTTCGTCTCCATCGGTGCGTGACTGACGAACGCGAAGTCGAACTCGGCGTCCAGCCGCTTGGTGAGCAGCGGCGGCAGGACGAACGGCGGTGCGGCGGCCCGTAGTTCGGCGCGGATGTCGGTGTCGGAAAGGCCGTCGACCGTCCCGCCGTGCCAGGTGACATCGAGCGCGTCCTTCCCGTCGAGTGCCTGGCCGAAGGTCTCGGCGACAACGGCGACACCCGTGGGGACGACGACCACATCGACGACGCCCGGCATCGCCCGTACGACGGCCTCGTTCCTGACCGCATCCACCGTTCCGCCCAGAGTGGGCGGCCGTCGCACCATCGCCGGGAGCGCGCCCGGGACATCCAGGTCGAGCGTGTACCGCATCCGGCCGGTGACCATCGCGCGGCTGTCGATCCGCGAGGTCGGCGTCCCGACGAGCGCGTGCTCGGACGCGGGCTTGGGGGAGAGGCCGGGGGCGGCGCCGCTCTCACTCGCCGCCGCGGCCACGGAGAGCGAGGCGTACGAGGCCGTACGTCCGCCCGGCCCATGGACGACGCCGTCACGCGTGACGAGCCCGTCCACCGGCACCTCCCACCGTCGCGCCGCCGCCTCGACCATGCGGGCCCGGGCCGCGGCGGCTGTCCGGCGGACCGGGTCGTAGAGCGACCTGATCGAGTTCGAGCTGCCGGTGAGCTGGTTGAACAGCAACTCGGGCCGCGCGTCGTCGAGATGAACCGAGACGGCGGCAAGGGGCACGTCCATCTCCTCGGCCACCAGCATCGCGACAACGGTCGTGAGGCCCTGCCCGACCTCCGCCCGCGGCAGCCGGAAGTGGACCGCGCCCTCCTCGTCCACGGTCAGCACCAGCAGATGAGCCGTGGGCAGACCGGCAAGGATCAACACATCCCCGAGGTCGACCGCTTCGGCGAGCGAAGGAGGCGTCGGCGCGGTGGGAGCGGCAGCAGCGGCTGTCGCGGGGGAGAGGCCGGTGGCCACGGTCAGAGTGGGGGCGGAGACCAGGTAAGTGAGGAGCGTACGTCGGCCCAGAGCGGCCTTCGGGGTCGGCTTGTCGGCACCGCCCGTGGTCTCCGCCATCGCGTGATCTCCCTTGTCCGCGCGTGGCAGCCAGTTTGTTGCGAGCACGCTGACACGGGCAACGCGGGAACCGTGAAGGGTTGGTCGCGGTCGTGCGACCGGACACAGTGTTCCGGGCCACGATGAGACATCGAGATATCGTGGTGTGTCGGAGTATTCCGGCGAGAGAGGTGACGCATGGCCGCGGCGGTGGCATCGGGGTCAAGTGATCTGATCGAGGTGTTCAAGGCCCTGGGCAATCCGGCCCGTTTGCAGATCATGCAGTGGCTGAAGGACCCCGACCAGCACTTCAGCGAGTACGAGCCGATCGCTGACCGCCGGTCGGTGGGTGTGTGCGTCACGCACATCCAGGCGAAGGCGGGACTCGCGCAGTCGACCGTCTCCAGCTACATGAGCACGCTCGAACGGGCGGGGCTCGTGCACTCCACCCGGGTGGGCAAGTGGACCCACTACCGGCGCGATGAAGAGCGGCTTGCGCAGGTCGCGCGAGCGATCGGCACCACCCTCTGATTGACACATCGCAATACGTCGATATGATCTCGTCATGTCGACTTTCGATGCTGCTCCCACAGCCCTGATCGTTCACGCCCACCCCGAGCCCCACTCGTTCAGCACCGCCCAGATGGCGACCACCGCCCAGGCTCTGCGCGATACCGGGTACCGAGTCGACATCCTCGATCTCTATGCCGACGCATGGGCCCCGGCCCTCGCGCGCGAGGAGTTCGGGCCGGTGGAGGGCCTCTTCAAGCCACAGGCCGAGCAGCAGCGCGCGGTCAGGGAGGGGACGCTCGACGCGGCCGTAAAGGCCCATCTCGATCGGTTGCTCGCCGCAGATCTGCTCGTGCTGTCGTTCCCGCTGTGGTGGTTCTCGCTGCCGGCCATCCTCAAGGGATGGGTGGACCGGGTCTTCGTGATGGGCGCGGTCTTCGGTGGCGACCACGGGCTCTTCGGTGACGCGGCACTCGCCGGGAAACGAGCGATGCTGCTGTTCACGACGGGCGGTTCGAGCGAGTCGTTCCGCCCCGGTGGCGCCTTCGGCGCGATGGACGACTTCCTGTTCCATATCCACCGCGGCATGCTGGAGTTCGTCGGTTACGAGGTCCTCGCCCCCGTGATCACCTACGGACCGGCCCGCATGTCTGACCAGGAGAGGTCGGTGGCGCTGGAGCGCGTCAGGAAAACTGTCGCGCTGATGGCGGCGGATTCGGAGCTGACCGTTCGTTGACCGTTGCGAAGCGGAACGCGAGCCAAGGAATGCGGGACGGGGCGGTCATGAACGCGACCGGTTGGGCGTCTCGTCGGACATCACGCCCGTACAGCCGTTGGCGTCCACCAACTCGGGCTCCGCTTCGCGCCACAACCGCAGGTAGGTATGAACCGCGCGTTCGCGGGCGGAGTGGGGATCTTCCGCTTGGCTCGCTTGGTCTGGCCGCTGCCGATCAGGTGCGTGTTGTCGATCTTGGCGGCGCAGTCGTCGCCCCCTCGTCGTAGGGGCGGCGGCAGCCCTTGCGACAGACCTCGAGTGCGTCCACGCGCTGGCCCTCGGCGGCCTTGAAGCTGCCTCGGTAGTCGGCAACGCTCGCGATCTTCTGGGTGACCTCGATCTCGGCCGCCACGACCCAGACATGCGAGAGGTCCGGAGCTTCCTCCTCGACGGCCGGCGGCTCCGGCGGGGGAGCGGTCTTCTGCTCAGGTTCGGGCGTCTGGGGTGCCGTCTCGGGCTCGAGCCAAGAGAACAGGCTCTCCTGCAGTTGAGAGCGGCTGGTCTCGGGCGGAAGGGGAGCTATCGCGGTCGTCACCGTTCCTCCGGATCACTGCGGGGTTGACGTGAAACGCAACCCCCTTCACTCCCGGAACGTCAACGACCGCGTTCTGTTACACCTGGGACAGCCGTTGGAACGGGAACGTGTTTGCCGGGGCGCGACGTTCGCGCGAGGCCGTCACGGATCAGCGCAAGCGTGTAGCGCTCGAGCGGCATGTTCGCGGCCGCGGCACTCGCCGCGAGGGCCCGACGCTCATCCGGATCCAAGGGGACGAGCAGGTTGCGGCCAGGGCCGATACCAACACTGTGCGGGCTCAATGGCGTCTTCAGGTGCTCTGCCAGTAAGTCGGCAAGAAGTTGAGGCACGGGCGCCCGAGGCTTCTCACCGTGCCGTATCCATCGACTGACGCGGGAGCGGTCAACGGCAACACTGCGATGTCCTCGTTCCCGGGCTCGGGCGTTGATGCGACGGGCCGTCTCGCTGTTGTTCCATCCAGCCTCGGAGAGAGCCAGGGCGAGCGCGTAGTTCGGTGCCCTCACGGCGTGCTGCCCAGGCGGATGTGACAAGGGTGAGGCGTGTGATCGTGTTGCGAATGTGTTCGCAACACGGCAGGTCGTAGACGGTTTGCAGGGCTGAGCGCGACGGTTTCCGTGCGCCTTCCAGTGCGTAGGCGCTCAACGCCAGTTGAGGCGGCTGGGGCCGCCTTGGAGGAGGTTGTTTCATGACAGAAACCGCAGTCCCCAGGATCAAGCCTGACGTGTCGACCGCTGGGTCGGTCGACCTGAGCCGTATGCACTTCGTCGGCATCGGCGGCGCGGGCATGCCTTCACGCCGGCCCGCATGGAACAGAACCCGTCGTTCGTGGTCGGCGCCGACCTTGACGTACCGGGCAGCGGCGGACGCTCCGGGAAGCGCGGATTCTTCGTCGCTGAGGTTGCGCTACCGAGGCGTGCTCGCCTATTTCGACGGGCACCTCAGCGACGGGACGATCCTGCCGCCATACCGGCTGCGATACAACGGCTCGGCGAGCATCTGGAGCTTCGCGATCTACCTGGCCGGCCGCGACGGATACGAAGACGACATCCTGCCCAGCGGCCTACCCGCCGGCAGCCCCGAAGAAGCCCTCGACTGCGTCTGCGGCCTCTACCTCAACGACCCCACCGGCTGGCCCCTACCCCCGACGAATTAACGGCGCGGACCACTCAGGCATCCGTAAGAGCACGGCCCGCGGGCACCACAGCGGCGACGCTCTAATCCTGGCCTCAGGTTGATCGGGGACAATGAGCGGCAAAAACATCGACCGGAAGGGGGCGGGCCGGCGTGCGGATCATGATCGCGGATGACGAGGCGGCCATCCGTGAGTCGCTGGAGCGGGTGCTCCAGGTCGAGGGTTACGACACCAGCACCGTCGCCAACGGTCTCGCCGTGCTCGACGGAGTCGGTGGCGACGCGCCGGATCTGCTGATCCTCGACGTGATGATGCCCCGCCTCGGCGGGTTGGAGACTTGCCGGCGGTTGCGGGCGGCGGGTCGGGATCTGCCGGTGCTGATGCTGACCGCCCGGGATCAGGTCTTCGACCGGGTCGCGGGGCTGGACGCGGGCGCCGACGACTATCTGCCCAAGCCGTTCGCCACCGAGGAGTTGCTGGCCCGGGTCCGGGCCCTGCTGCGCCGCCGCGCGCCGGGCGACGAGGAGTCGCAGATCCTGTCGTTCGCCGACGTCCGGGTCGATCCCGACAGGTTCGAGGCGTGGCGGGGCGGGCGGCCGCTGCGCCTGACCCGGACCGAGTTCTCCCTCCTGCAGGTGCTCGTGAGCAACGCGACCCGGGTCCTGACCCGCGACGCGCTGTTCGAGGCGATCTGGGGCTTCGACATGAGCGCCACCGCCAACAACCTCCAGGTGTACGTGAGCTACCTGCGCCGCAAGATGGAGGCCGAGGGTGAGCCGCGATTGATCTACACGCTGCGCGGCCTGGGTTACGTGCTGCGGGAGACTCCTCCGTGAGCAGGCCCGCCGGCCGGGAACCGCGCCGGCTGACCCGATGGTGGCGCCGGCGGTCCCTGCGGGCCAGGCTGACGGTGATCGCGGCGACGGCCATCGCGGTCAGCGTGTTCGTGGCCTTCCAGGTGGCCAGCGAGCTACTGGGCTGGGAGCTGCGGGACACCGCCGAGAATCAGCTGCGCGCCGACTCCCGCGTCCTGGCGACGAACGCGGAGCGCGCCGGTCTGGCGCAGGTCCAGCTACCGCCGTATCCCGGATCCGGTCGGCTGGTGCGGGTCATCCTGCCCGACGGCTCGACCCGGACGCCGGCCGGCCAACCGGCGCTGCCCCCGGTCAGCGAGCACGCCGGGCGCGTGGCGCAGGGCGGGTCGGCCGACCTGATGGAGTCGAACGACAGCGACGAGGACGGCTACCTCATCTACACGCTGCGGGCGGGCGACGGCGCGGTCCAGGTGGCCCAGGTCGCCGACGACAGCCCGATCAACCAGTTCGGGTTCGGCATGCTGCTGATCGGGCTGCTCTGCGTGGTCGGCGGCGCCGTTGTCGGGCGGACCGTGGCACGGACCGGGCTGGCACCGATCGACCGGCTGACCGCCGCCGCGGTACGTGTCGCGCACACCCGGGATCTCGACGCCGACATCCCGGATGAGGGCGGTGGGGAGATCCGGCGGCTGATCCAGTCGATCAACGACATGCTCGCCGCGCTCCGGGACTCCCGGCAGGCCCAGCGGCTGCTCGCCGAGGACGCCGCCCACGAGCTCAAGACCCCGCTCACCAGCCTGCGCCTCAACGCCGAGCTGCTGATCCGGCTCGATCAGCGCGGCACCCTGGACAGCGCACTGCCGGCGGAGAGCCGGACCCGGCTGCTCAACGATCTCGGCGCCCAGGTGGCCGAGTTGAGCACCCTTGTCGCCGAGCTGACCGACCTGGCGCGCGGTGACGTCAGCGACGAGAACACCGAGGTGCTCGACCTCGCCGACGTGGTGGTGGCCGCCGCGACCCGGGCACGTTCCCGCATGCCCGACATCGAGGTCGCGCTCGACGTGACCTCCGTGTGGGTGAGCGGGCGTCCCGCTGCGCTCCAGCGGGCGGTGCTCAACCTCATCGACAACGCCGGCAAGTGGTCCCCCGCGGACCAGCCGGTCCAGGTCCGGCTCCGTGCCGAGAGCGCGTGGGCGGTGCTCGAGGTCGACGACGCAGGGCCGGGCATCGACGCCGCCGACGTACCGCGGGTGTTCGACCGGTTCTACCGTGCCGACAGCGCCCGGGCGTTGCCGGGATCCGGTCTGGGGCTGTCGATCGTGCAGCGGGTCGTCGACGCCCACGGCGGCCGGGTCACCGTCGCCCGGTCCGCACGCGGTGGCGCGCTGCTTCGAGTCGACCTTCCGGACGCGGCCCCGCCCGCCCCGAGCGCGCGGCTCACCACCGGGGAGGACACCGCGGCGCGCTGACCCGCCCCGGCGGCGCGGCGCAGGACAAGGGACGGCGGCCCTCGGGCATGGCCCCGCGCGGCTCACCGTCGGGGCAGGACACCGCGGTGCGCGGACCCCAGCCCCGGCGGCGCGGCGCAGGACAAGGGATGGCGGCCCTCGGGCAAGGCCCCGCGCGGCTCACCGTCGGGGCAGGACACCGCGCGGTGCGCCGACCCCAGCCCCGGCCGCACGGCGCAGGACCAAAGGGCGGCGATCGTCGGGTCCATGAAAAAATCCGGGACGGGCCTGGGGGCCCGTCCCGGATCTCGTCCGTGCCGCCGCGCTCACCGTTGCAGCGCGGGCTCCGCGTCGTTGGCGAGCGAGTGTTGACCGTCCGGCAGCTCCGCCGCTGGACGGGACAGTCGGCTCGGCCACCAGATCCGCCGGCCGATCAGCAGGGTGAGGGCGGGCACCAGGACCGACCGCACCAGCAGGGCGTCGAGCAGCACGCCGAAGGCGACCAGGAATCCGACCTCGACCAGCATCACCAGCGGAAGTGTGGCGAGGACTCCGAACGTGGCCGCCAGGACCAGGCCTGCCGAGGTGATGACGCCACCGGTGGCCGAGAGGGCTTTGAGCATGCCCTCTCTGGTGCCGAGACGCAGGGTCTCCTCCCGGGCCCGGCTGGCCAGGAAGATGTTGTAGTCGACGCCGAGCGCCACCAGGAACAGGAATGCCAGCAGCGGCACCGAAGAGTCGATGCCCTTGAACCCGAGAATCGTGTCGAAGAAGAACACGCTGCCGCCGAAGGCCGCGGCGAATGAGATGACCACGGTGGTCATCAGGACCAGCGGGGCCAGGATCGCACGCAGCAGCAGCCCGAGGATGATCAGGACGACGATGAGCACCAGCGGGATCACCAGCTTCTCGTCGCGCACGGTGGTCACCTCGGTGTCGAGGTTCTCCGCACTCGGCCCGCCGACGATCGCCTCAGCCCCGCTCACCGCGTGCACGGCGGTGCGTACCCGCTTGATCGTCTCGTACTCCGCGGTGGTGTCCGGCGCGTCCTTCGGGGTCACGGAGATGTTGGCCCAGCCACCGATGGTCTGCTCCGGGACGGCCCCGGCCACACCGCGAGTGTCCTTGACGACGTCGAGCACCCGCTCCTGGTGCGCCGGCCGCGTGAAGATCGTCATCGGCTGGCCGCCGAGCTCCGGGAAGTGCTCGCGGAGAACGGTGAAGCCGTTGACCGACTCCGGCGTGTTCAGGAACTGGTCCTGCTCCCGCAGGGCGCCGGTGTTGCCCGCCAGCCCGAGGGCGAGCACGCCGAGGACTCCGAGCGAGCCGAGCGTCGCCACCCACCGGCGGCGGTTGATGGCGGTGCCGAGCCGTCCCCACAGCCCCGGCTTCTCCTCCACGGCCGTGCTGAACCGCGGGATGGCCGGCCAGAAGACCCGCCTGCCGAGCACCACGAGCACCGCCGGGAACAGCGTCAGCATGGCCACCAGCGCGCACAGGATGCCGGCCGCACCGATCGGGCCCAGCCCGCTGGTGCTGTTCAGGTCCGCGACGAGCAGGCAGAGCAGGCCGGCGACCACGGTGGCCGCGGACGCGATGATGGCCGGCGCCGCGCCGCGTAGCGCGTGGACCATCGCGACCCGGACGTTCTCATGGTGGTGCAGTGCCTCCCGGTATCGAGCGATGAGCAACAGCGCGTAGTCCGTGCCGACGCCGAACACCAGGATCGTCAGCAGCGCCGAGTTCTGGTCGTTGACCACGATGTTGAAGCCCTTGACGAGCAGGTAGACGGTGCCCATCGAGGTCAGTGCGGCCGCGCCGACAGCCAGCAAGGGGATGATCCACAACACCGGGCTGCGGTAGGTGATGATGAGCAGGAGCGTGACGACGATCATGGTGGTGAGGAGGACCTGCGTGTCGATGCCGTCGAAGACGGCATCCATGTCGCCGTCGATCGCGCCCGGGCCGGTCACGTCGAGTTCCAGGCCGGAGGGGCGGTCCTTCGCGGCGTCACGTACCGGGCCGACGAGGTCCTCCGGTGGGCCGTAGGACATGTTCACGTCAAGGGTGAACACCATCGCCTCGCGGTCGGCGGAGCGGCTCATCGGTGAGCCCTCGTCGTCCTCGCCGGCCTCCGCTGTCCCCTTCGGCGGGTACTTCTTGGTAAGGGTGTCGTAGTGGCGCTCGACCGTTGCGCGGTCGGCGTCGGTCATGCCGCCGGAGCGGTGGTACACGAAGACGAAAGTGTTGTCCTCACCACCGGGGAGCTTGTCGTCCAGCGCCGCCACCTTGGTGGACTCGGCACTGGCCGGCAGGGTGTCCACGGCGCTGTCGGTGGTGACCGAGCTCAACTTTCCGCTCAGCGGCACCATGCCCACCGCCAGCACCAGCCACAAGCCAATCACCAACCATGGCACCCACCGGCCTGCCAACCGACCGGCCGGCGCTTCCCCGGACGGCGCTGCGTTGACTGCCATCACTAGCCTCCTACATACGGGTTGCATCGCTTATCTGACGCCGACTTCCTACTGAGCGAACCTGAGACGACTGTTAATACGGTGCTCAGGCCGGTTGGCCGAACCATGTGCCCAGCGCACGCACCAGCGTGGTGGCGTCGAGGTCCTGCCCGGTAGGCAAGGCCCAGGGGACACAGCCGTCGGGCCGGATGAGCAACGCGTCGACGTCCACCCGGTCCGTGCGGGCGGTGACGGTGTTGACCCGTCCGGTCCACGCGGCCGCGGCGTCGCGGACCTCCGCGCGGTCGACGAGGTCGAGCAGGAGCCCACGACCCTCACGCAGCAGGTCCGCCGACCGGGTTGCCGCAGTGACGACGTCCAGGTCGGGCCGTTCCAGCGTCAACTTCATGTGCGGGCACAGGGTGCCGACGAACCGGTGGTCGTCGCCCAGGTCGTACCGGACGTCCATGCCGGCGAGCATGGCGGCGACGTACCGGTGGTGGTCGTCGAGGTCCATCAGGTCGGAGAACATCTCCCACAGCGCCCTGGTCTGCGGGTCGGGTCGCATCAGGGCCCGCGGCGGCAGGTCACTTGAGCAGGCTCGTTGCCTGCCGCCCACCGACCGGAAGGGTTGAGACGACAACACCGCATCGTCCGATGCCGGTGGCTGCGACTTCAGGCGTCGTGTCGCAGGGTGTGCGGTTGCACCGCTGGGAACTTGGCTTCAAGCAGTATGGCCTTCGCCCTGTCACGCGGGCCTTGCACGGCCACGCCTTCGACGCCTTCACTGCGTTCCGTGCTTTCCCGCCATGCTGGTGTTCCATCGCGGTTTCCCGTTCAGGTAAGGCGGGTGGCCCCGAGGTCACCTCCTTCCGAATCTCGGCCCCCTTGGGGGGCGATCCGGCGCCGAGTCAGACGGCGCACAGTTCTCCCGCACACGGCTTTCCGACATCGTTCACCGACTGGCATGCACCGTCGCCCTGCGCACGGTCCCGGTCAAGCGATAGACCCAAGCCGGGTGATCCACCCATAGGTGAATCGGGTGGTCCAGTTCCGAGCCCTGAGGCCATGTTTGCGGCTGGCGAGGATCGCCAGCTGCTCGTGGACGTAGCTACCGACGGCGTTGAACTTCCGTCCGGAGTTCCCGTTGTGGAAGTACGCGCCCCAGCCCCGCAGCACGGGGTTGAGGTCGGCGACCACAGCGGACACCGGCCGCGTCGCCTTCGAACACGCGGTCGCCGCGCGGACTTTGTCCCGCAGTACACGCATCGCTCGTGCCGAGGGCCAGCGTTGCAGGTAGTACCTGCCCCGACATCTCCACGATTCCACTTTCCGGTGGTGGAAGCCGAGAAACTCGAAGCCCTGTCCGCCCTTGGTAAGGCAGACGATGCCGGATTTCTCGGGATGCAGTCGCATCCCCAGGCATTCCGGCACCTTCGCCGCCAGTTCACGCCCCTGCTCGGCGCGTTGCCTGGTCGGCGACAGGACCACGAAGTCATCGCAGTAGCGCACCAACGTCCCCAACCGGCGGCCTTCGTGCTGCCATGCCTCATCCAGCACGTGCAG
The DNA here is from genome assembly GCF_036014015.1 of Streptomyces sp. NBC_00457. NCBI lineage: Bacteria > Bacillati > Actinomycetota > Actinomycetes > Kitasatosporales > Streptomycetaceae > Streptomyces > Streptomyces sp. NBC_00457. Next base: position 10,206,546 of record NZ_CP107905.1, read on the forward strand.
CGCGATGTTGGCCAGCAACGGGAACTCGGTGAGCCCTGCGGGGTTCCCCGCGCCGGTCGGGGACGTCACCCCGCCCTCCAGGATTCCCATCCGCAGCCAAACTCGGATCAGCTTCAGCATCGACCGGTCCGATACGCGCATCAGCTGGGCCTGGTTCTTGCCGCGGCCGTAGACGTGACAGAAACCTGTCGGGGCTGATGGCGGCGTCCGGGCACAGCCGGGCGCTGACGTCCACGGCCAGGACCAGCCGCCAGCCCGCGCACCGCGGTAGCGGCAGCCCTGTGAGGACGCCACGGAGCCGTTCGACCTCGATCCAGCCCTTGTTCGGCGCGTCGTACGACGCGCCGTGCCCGCGCCGGTGCTCGGGCGGCAACGACAACCCGACCAGGGTTCGTACCGGCCCATCAGTACAGAGCACCGCGTCGGTGAGCTCGAACAGCGCGTCGACCCGCGGGGTCAGGCAGGCGTAGAAGTCGGTTCTGAGCTGAGTTTGGCTCCCGTCCATCGCCGACGGACTTTCGTGGGCGTGACTTCGGGACCAGTTGCGACGGGCCTTGATTCTCGTGCGGGTGTCGAACGGCGCTCCGGAGAGAAGTACCGTGGTACCACCTCCCTCCCGAAGATGACGACCGCAGTACGACGAAAACAGGACGGAATCGGGCCTAGCGTTCAGGCTATGACGAGACCTGGAAGTCCACTGCGGAGGTTCGGGGCGGCCACCATGGCGCTGGCGACGGCGTTCGCTGTCGCCGCCTGCGGGTCGGACGCCGACAACAGTGCGGCGCCCGCCGCGCCCAGCTCGCACAGCGCGCACGCGGGCGGGTCATCGGCTCCACCGCAGCCGCTGCGCGCCGGCGAGCGGTTCGTCGACCGGAAGATGGCCGAGGCCTACACGCCCGCGCCGCCGGAGGGCGGCACGGACGAGTACCGGTGCCAGATGATCGATCCGGGCCTGACCAAGGCGGCGTTCCTGACCGGGACCCAGTTCACGCCGGAGAACGTCGCCATCGCACACCACGCCATCGTGTACGCGGTGCCGCCGGGCGGCGCTGCCGCGGTGCGCGAGCAGGACGCGAAGACCCCCGGCCTCGGCTGGCAGTGTTTCGGCGGGACCGGCGTGGACGGCGCCGAAGTAGAAGAGGGGGACGCGGGAGCCCGGCGCCCACCCGACGCGGCAACCGGGCCACCACCCTGCCCGCAATCAACCCAACAAACCGAAACTGCTCACCAGTTGAACTGATGGGCTGTCACGAAAGATCGAGGTTAATCACAAGGCGGGTCAGCGCGCTGAGGATCTCAAGAGAGTCGCTACTACGCTCGTCTTGCTTGCCTACAGCGAACTAGCGCGACACTTCGATCTCTCTAGAAGAGCATGCGATCCGCCGTTGTATGAAGACCGCGTGATGCGGCAGCCGCGCATCGCATGCTTTGGCTGTACTCTCGCCTTATAGCCAAAGCATTCTCCACTTCTGCCGACGCTGGCGCGTCACTTCACGGGCACTTTCATTCCGAACAGTTTTTCCGCATTTCGGAACGCAATCTTTTCCTTGTCTTCGCGTGGCAAATCGACTCCGCGGAACCAGTCGGTCTGCTCCTTTATGTCCGCGAACGGGTAGTCGGTTGCGAACATCACTCGATCCACGCTTATGTACTTCAGCAGGAGATCGAGCAGTTCGGTCTGGGGGAATGCGCTGGTTGTGACCCAGAAGTTGTCCTGGAAGTATTGCCCGATGGGCTTCTCGAGCGAGTCTTTGGTCGGCTCGCCCATGTCATTGACGATCCGCTCGTAGTAGAAGGGAAGACCTTCGCCCATGTGGCCGATGATGATTTTCAGTTTGGGGAATCTGTCGAAAACCCCGTACGTGATCATCCGAATGCATTGGGTCAGCACCTCCTGGTGCCAGCCATATCCAGACCCACTGAAAATGTAGTCTTGGTACTCTTCCGTGTATTTAGACCGTGTGGTGCTGTAGTAGATCTTGAAGACCTCGTCAGCTGGATAGCCGGGATGCAGGTAGATCGGCACATCGAGAGCAACGGCACGTGCCAGCACAGGCTCGAAATCGGGATGATCGAGATACTTCTTCGCGATGTGTCCGTTGGTCAGTGCGCCCAAGAAGCCATCTTCCCGAACCGAGCGTTCCAGTTCGTCCGCCGCCGCCTCCGGGCTCTGCAAGGGCAAGGTGGCGAAAGCCTTGAAGCGGCCCGGATATTTGGCGATTGGCCCGTCTACAAGTTGCCGGTTAAGACGATGGGCAAGGTCGATGCCCCTTTGCCCAGGGACATTTTGTACGGAGGGTGTATGAGCAGAGAGGATTTGAACGTTGAGTCCCCCCGCATCCATATCGCCGATGCGGCGTTGGCCTAGATCCGAAAGACCAATTTCCTCAAGGAACGCTATGTGATCCTGATTGATGGAGTTCAGCTTCAACAACGTGGGAGTCGAAAAGGTCTCCTCCGTGCCGATGAAGGGCAGGTCCTGGTCCCGCCGTGAAATGTCCGAAGTCTTGTCCGAAGTCTCGTTCTCGCTCGCTTCCGAGACAATGGCGTGCGTGGACAAGCCGGCACCAATGCCAAGTGCCGTGCTGGCGGTGAGAAAGCCGCGGCGTCCCATGGGCTTCATGTCAGTCCCTCTCTTCAGGCGTTTGTGTGGTGAGGTATCCGTACGGCATCCGTCTGCGAGATGCTTCAGGGGGTCTTCGCGTCCTGCTCGCGCACCGCGGCAGCGCTCAGGTCGAGGAACCGCTCGCCGGTGCGGAGCGGCTGTGGTGGAGCTGACGACCGCCCGCGTGCGCGCTGTGCGGGCCGGCCGCGGCGGGCCCCGCACTCTTGTCGGCGTGTGACCTCGCATGCGGCGACAGGGAACGCCGTCGCCAGCGCCCTGATGGCCGCCTCGAACCGCAACCGGCCGGGCTGCGCTTTCCCCGATGGTGCTGCGTCGACTGCCATCACTAGCCTCCTGCATACGGATTGCATCGCTTATCCGCATGCCTACTTCCTACCGAGCGAACCTGAGACGAACGTTAAAGAGCTGCTCACGCGCTCTGCTAAATGAGCTTCTTCAGCGTTGCCGCTCCAGGGTGAGGATGGCCTTTGGCGATTGACGTCATGCGGTTGGGACTGCATCGGGATCTGCGGAAGATACGCCAGGACTTCAGGTGTGCGACGCCTCGTTCGACCGGTGCCCGTGCCGCGGATAGCGCGCGGTTGAGTGGCGTCTTGGTGAGGGTGAGTTCCTGCGGGGGCCTGCGTTTGATGCCCGTGGTTACCCACGGGCCGCCGCCCTGGTAGGCGAGGTCGGCCAGGATGGGGACGCCCTGGCGTTCGCAGATGCGGATGATCCGGTGGGTGCGGGCGGCGGTCAGGTCGTGAGTCCGGCCGGGCAGTGCGGGTGAGAGCCACAGCAGTCGGCCGCCCGGATCGGTGACCACCTGCACGTTCACCCCGTGCCGGCGGTGCTTGTGGGAGTAGTCGGCCCGTCCGTCGCCGACCCGGTCGCACGGCGAGCGTGCCGTCCAGCAGGACGAAGTCGGGGTCGGTCTCGCGCAGGACCTTCAGCAGACCCGGCGCGCGTTCGGCGAGGAGGTGGATGACCGCACTGGTGTAGGCATGGGCGGTGGACTCGCTGATCCCGAACCCAGTAGCGATCTTCGCCAGAGTGGTGTGTTCGCGCAGGTACACCAGTGCCACCGTCGCGCGCTGGGACGGGCGGAGCTTGCAGCGCCGGTCACCCTCGCGGGTGACGATGAGCATCGTGACCCACTCCACGAGGGCATGGGGCAGGTCGAGTGCGGCAGGATAGATGACCAACGAGGCCCCCGAGCAGCGTGGTTGAGACGTCAGACATCTCGATCAACAGCCCGGGAGCCTCGCTCGTTGCGCTTCGAGGACCCTCACCTGCTCGGTGGCCAACTCGAGGAAGCTCAATGATCAGTTGTGGGAGCTTCTCGAGCCGATGCTTCCGCCGTGGCCCGATGAAGGCGCCCGGTCCGCGGCCGGTGCCGGATCGGCAGTGCCTGCAGGGCATCTTGTACGTGCTGCATACCGGGATCGGCTGGGAAGACCTTCCGCAGTAACTCGGCTTCAGGTCAGGCATGACGTGCTGGCGGCGGATCAAGCGGTGGATCAACGCCGGGGTGTTCGACGATCTGCATCGGATCCTGCTTGCCCAGCGGCCGCCGGCGCACGCAAGCAGGCGCCGCGGAACCCGGCAAGCGCACCCGGCCTGCTCAGCACTGTCCCGATGAGGCGCTGGGCCGCTCGCGCGGCGGCCTGACAACGAAGATTCACTTGGCAGGTGAGGGCGGTCTGCGGCCTCTGGCCATGCTGGTAACCCCCGGTCAGTGGGGCGATGCCCCACAGATGATCCCGGTTCTCGAGCGCATTCGTGCGCCCCGGCCGGACGGCGGCCGTCCACGCACCCGGCCCGACCACCTCAGCGGCGACAAAGCGTACTCATCACGCCGCAACCGCCGTTGCCTGCGGCGTCGGCAAATCAAGCACACCATCCCCGAACGCCGAGATCAGCAGGCCCACCGCCTACGCCGTGGGAGTAACGGCGGCAGGCCCACCGGCTTCGATGCGGCACGCTATGTCCGCAGGAACGAAATCGAGCGGCTGATCAACCGATTGAAGGCCAACCGGGCAGTGGCCATGCGTTTCGACAAGAGGGCGTACGTCTTTCACGGCACCGTGACCGTCGCAGCCCTTCGCCTCTGGCTTTGCGCATGACCCGCCAACCTAGCGCGAGCCGAGGAACTCGATCGCCCGCTGGGTCAGGAGCTTGGCAGCGTCCGGGTCGTAGGACGGCAGCGAACTGTCCGCGAACAGGTGCTGGTCTCCGGGATACAGGAATATCTCCGCGTCAGCGCAGTCGGAGACGAGCGCGCGAGCAGCGTCGATGTCCTCGGCGAACAACGGATCGGATTCCTTCGCATGCACCTGCACCGGCACATCATCAGGCCATGCCGCACCAAACTCCGACAGGGGGATGCAAGCGTGGAACAGGAGCGCGCCCCGCGCGCCCGCCCGCGTCTGCGCCAGCTTCTGTGCGGGCAGCACACCGAGCGAGAAGCCGACGTAAACGGTGTCCCGCGGCAGCAGTTCGGCCGCGCGGACACCGCGCTCGGTGATCTCGCCGAACCCGACCTGCTCCACGTAGCCCATGCCCTCCTCGAGGGAACCGAACGTTCGCCCGTCGAAGAGATCGGGCGTGTGGACGGTGTGCCCGGCCGCGCGGAGTTCGTCGGCGAAAGCGACGACTCCGACAGTCAGCCCCTGCGAGTGATGGAACAGTACGACCTCTGTCATGCCTGAACCCCTTGCCTTGCGGGTAGCGAATGATCCGGAACTTTAGAATAATCGAGAGGTGTCGAACAATACCCGCCTCCCCGACTACGACCTTGCCGACGTCACAGATGTGACAGCCCCGGCCCAGCTCCGCGCGCTGGCCAACCCACTGCGCAACGCCATCCTCGAGCTGCTCCTCGAACGCGCCGCGACCGTGAGCGAACTGGCCTCCGCACTCGGCCGCCCCAAGAGCACGGTCGCGCACCACGTGAGCGCCCTGGCGGAAGCCCAGCTGCTGAAGGTCGTGCGGACCCGCCGGGTGCGAGCCATCGACGAGCGCTACTACGGCCGCACCGCGCGCATCTTCCGCGTCGGCACGATCAACAGTCCGACCGACGGGGACACCACGCCGTACTGCAACAACGATCTCGCCACGGCCGCGACCGAGTCGGCTCCCGCACACCAGGCAGATCAACTCTCCTCGATCGTGCGACACGTACGGATTCCCCGGGAGCAGGCCCGCGAGTTCTGGACGCGGGTCCTGGAACTCGCCAACGACTACACGCAACTGCCGCGCGGAGGCGATGTGGTGTACGGCTTCGCGGCCGGGCTCTACCCGACAGACCATCCGGCGCTGCCAGAGGCTGAGCCTGCGGTGAAGGACCCGGACTGACCTGTGCAACACAGGTCATGGTGTCCGCAGCCGCGACCTACAGCACCCGAATCTTCACGCCCCTGGCCCATTGATAAGGATTCTTGAGATTCGCACTGCGTCGTTAAGCGGAAGCAGGTAGCAGCCGTCCCTGCAGAAGAGTGACGTCTCGAAGGCGACGCCACCGAGTCGGACCTGGACCGGGATCAAGTCCCAGCCCGTACGTGGCCATCGCGGCCACCTCGCGGACGTCGGTCAGACTCCTCGTCCCGCACCGGAGACAAGCCGCACGGCCACGGCCCGCGCCATTCGATCACCCGGCTGGGAAAGAGGAGCTCCGCGAGGTCAGTCCCGTTCCTCAAGGACCGCCAGGTCCCGCTCGGCGTACATGCGGTGCCACCACTCCTCGTTGAGGACGATCAGCAGGCACTCGCGGACGGGGAAAGTCTCGCCCTCGTCCGGCCAACCGGGACCCACGAGCGGCTCTGTTCGGCTGTCGAGCTGCTCACAGGCGGTGCTAGCCGACGCCGGTCGGATCGTCGCTCTGCTGCGCTGATTCGACCCAGGTCACGGGGATGGTGAGGCCTCCACCGCCCTTCGGAACTTGGCGTGCACCTTGGCGATGACGTACGGGTGATCGGGTCCGTACTCGCGGACGGTTCGGTCCACCCAGTCCTGGTCCGGCAGGTGGATCGCGCGGGAGTGTTGCGGTACGCCGTCGGGGCAGTCGTTGCAGTACGGGACGCGTTCACCGGTGATCGCTGTGGCGCTCGCGGGCGTGTTCTGGGCTTCGGTCACCTGGGCGGCCTGGCGGCGGACGACCTCGGCGCGCATGGCGTCGACCCGGTCCTGCCACGCGTGGGCGGCGTCCTCGGCGGTGTCCCCTTCGGAGACGTCCCACAGAGTGGAGCTGCCGCGCAGGTCGGCCAGGTCGACAGCTGGGCCACACGTGCGCGGCCCCGCAGAGTACTTGGTGCCGGCGGTCAGCCCTGATGGCACCCACTCCCGCCCCGGGGGGACCTGCCGCCCTGCCCCGGGATCAGCACCGCCGCCACCGCCAGGTGCATCAGGGCGAGGGAGAACCGGGTGCCGCCGTCCATGCCGTCGCCGGTGAACGGCAGGAAGGACACGGCGAGTACGGCGCCGGCCACCCCGGTCCAGATGGCGCGGGCGCGCCGCGCCCCGAACCGCTCCAGAGCGGCCAGCAGGCCCCAGCCGGCAAGCGACGCGAGCAGTGCGACGACCGCCACGGGCACGGCGCCGATGTCGAGCGTCTGCTCGCCGTCGGCGATCCGCAGCCGGTGCCCCAGCAGCGGGTCCGCGACCAGCCACACCAAAACGGGAGCCAGGACGGCCAGGGCCGTAACCCCCAGGCGCCTTCTCCGCGCGCTCACTTGGCGCCCCCCGAGAGCGCCCCGTGCAGGAAGACCTCCACCAGCTCCTGCGGGGTCAGATCGGGCTCGTCATCCGTGCGCGGCTGGGTGAAGAGCAGCCCGAAGAAGAGGGCGGCGATCTGCTCCGGCGGCCGGCGCAGGGCGGCCTTGTCGGGTTCCAGCAGCTCCGTGAGGGCCGCACGGGTACGGGTCATCGACTCGTCGCGGCCCGCGCCACGCACCGTGCCGGGATGCTTTCCGCCGCGGTGCCCCAGCGAGCCGAGAATCGCGCCGATCCGGTCCATGTGCGCCTGCAGCGCCTCGGCCGCCTCCGCGAGCCGGTCGGGCAGCGGTTGGGATACGTCGATCGCGCCGAGCTCGCGGACCGCGTGCTCGGGGGAGAGGGCCTCGGCCACGCAGGCCTGCAGCAGCTCCTCCTTGTCGGCGAAGACCCGGAAGATCGTGCCCTCGCCGATGCCCGCGGCGCGGGCGATCTTCGCGGTCGTCACCGCGGCGCCGTACTCGGCGATCAGCGGGATAGCGGTCTGGATGATCATCGCGCGGCGCTGCTCCGGCAGCATGCCGGGGGCGCGGCGGCGGGTGGACTGTTTCTCCTTGGGTGCCGTCATGACCACGAGAGTACGGAGTGAGGACTCACTCCGTCAATGAGTGAGTCCTCACTCCGCCCACGCGTGCCCGCGTCAGGCGCGGGCCATCGCGATGGAACCGGCCAGGCGCTCCCCCGCCTCGTAGATCATGTACGCCACGCCGCCGTCGGTGCCGAACGTCGGGGAGGCTGATCGGCCGTTGTCGGGGGCCGCGTTGCGGGAGTTGTAGAAGACGCCGAGGTGGGCGCGCTTGCTGAAGTCGTTGCCGACCTCGGTGATCATGATGTCGCCGCCGCTCGCCTTGTCCTTGTTGTAGACGACGTACGTGCTGTTGTTGCGGTGGAGCAGGTGGGGCCCGCCGATGTTGACGGCGCCGACGTCGGAGTGACGGACCAGCGGGCGCTGGTCGTAGCTCCAGGTGCGCCCGTCGGCCGACCAACCCCAGTGGATGTCACGGTGGTTGGTGGTGTTGTTCAGCATGAACACCATGACGTAGTGGGCGCCGCGGGACGGCAGCTCGTGCGGGAAGACACGGGCGTACGACGTCTCGGTCGTGCCGCTCGGCAGCATCGACGTGGACAGGACGACCTTGTCGTAGGTGAAGTTGACGCCGTCCTTGGACCGGGCCAGTCGCGTCGTCGTGTTCTCTCCGTGGAAGTAGAGCCACATCTCCCTGGCACTCTCGTTCCACATCACGTGGGCGGACGCCACATGGCTGACGGAGTAGTGGGGCTGCCAGTTGTTCGAGACGATCGGGTTGTCCGGATACTCCGTGAAGGGGCCCTCCAGGGAGTCCCCGTAGGCCAGGCAGATGCCACCGGGCGCGTCGTGCGGCCCGTAGTACAGGTAGTACTTCGCAAGGGGACTGGCCAGACGTCCGGCCGTTCCGCGGATGCACGGGAAGATGATCTCGCCCGTCGGGTTGTACTTCAGCTGGGACGGCTTGAGCAGCGTGCGGACGTACGTGTAGTCGGGGAATCCGCCGGGGGCGGCGGACGCGGCCGGGGCGGAGAGTCCGCCGAGGGTGAGGGCGGCGCCGGTGGCCGCGGTGGTGCGCAGGAACAGACGACGGTCGAACCGCTCATGCATGGTCGGCTCCAAGGGGAGAGGGAACGTCAGAGGTAGGTGGCCGCGGTGACGCACAGCCCGCCGAGGGCGACAGCCCACACATACGGGAGCGTGCGCACCATGACCTGCTGCGGGGAGACTCCCGCATACTGGGCGGCCCAGACGGTCTGCGTACTGGTCGGGTCGGCGACGCCGAAGACCTGGTTGTACGACGTGGCCATACCGAGGACGACCGCGGCGGGATAAATGCCCGTGGCGATCAGGACGCCCGCGATCCCGGCACCCAGCCCGAAGACGTTCAGCGGTCCGCGGTAGAGGCACAGCGGCGCGAGCAGCGTGAAGACGATGACGAACAGCACGGCGTTGTGCGGGCTGACCGCCTTCATCAGCGGTTCGAGTGCGTCGACGGCACCGGGCAGCTTCACCGCGGCGAGCAGGATGCCGATGGCGATGAACAGGGCGATCGGCGGGGCGGCCACCTCGAATCCGCCGTACAGGGTGCGCAGGAGCCGCTTGTTCATGTCCCGGGGCCGGGTGGTGGTGGCCAGGGCGTACAGGACGCCGGCCAACAGGGAGGGGATGATGGCGAGTTCGAAGCCCAGGGCGAGGATCAAGGGTACGGCCGGGGTGAGCAGCGCGTACCAGGGGGCGTCGCCCAGCTTCTCCCGTCGGCTGGGTGAACGGGGCTTTTCCTGCAGAGACTTGAGCGACCAGGTGTGTTCCACGCCGCGTCGGCGCGACTCGACGAACACGTAGAGGACGGCGGCCACCAGGGCGAACGGGAACAGCTTGACCATGAACCCGCGGACGGTCGGCACGGGCAGTTCCAGAGCCGTGGAGAAGAACTGCCACAGGGGCAGTTCGAACGGGATGCCCACGGCGATGCCCATGAGGATGGTCCCCGCGGCAGTCACCTTGGGGATGCCCACGGCGATCATGGCCGGGATACCGATGAGCCCGGCGAGCATCGCGGCAGGCGCGGAACCGGTGACGGTCCCGACGAGGGCGGAGACAGCCAGCACCCCGAGGGCCACGACGACCGGGCGGTCACCGCCGAACTCGACGATCTTGCGGACGAGCGTGGCGGCGACGCCCGTCTCCTCCAGGAGCTTGCCGAGCCACGAACCCAGCACGATGGCGATCATGGTGGCGGCCAGCGTGGGCGCGCCCTCCTGGAGAACCGTGTCGATGACGCTGTTCTTCCCGGTCAGCGGCGCGCCGGCGAGGAAGGCGATGACGACGGCGAGGAGGACGAGCGCGAAGGCCGTGGGCAGTCTGCGGGTGAGCATGGCTGCGACCCCCGCCGCCATGACGAGCAGGATGACGAGACCCATGGTTCATCTCTCCCTTCCGGGCGCGGTCACCGCGGCGGTGAGCGCGGCGGTGAGGAGCAGGGGGCTGCGGCCGAGTCCGCAGACCGTACGGGCACAGGCGTGGGCGGCGATCTCCTCGGCCCCCGCCACATGGCCGAGGACCCGGAATCGGCCGACTCGCAGGGCGATGTGCCCGACCGCTTCCTTGAGGGCGGCCTTCGTCTCCTTGCGGTGCAGCAGTTCGTGCGCGGCCTCATGGGCGAGGGCTGCGGCACGCACGGATCCCACGGGATACCAGGAGCGCCAGCCGAGTTCGTCGATCAGCGTCTCGGCCCGTTCGATGGTGTCGGTGTACAACTCGACGGTGGCGGGACGCGAGGTGTAGCGGGCGAGCAGTAACTGCTCGAGTCCGTCGCCGCGTTCGACGATCCGGGCGCGGCACGGGCCGGGGTCGAGTGTGGCGCCGAACGCGTCGGCGGCCTGGGCCCATTGGCGCAGTCGGGCACCTTCACGTCCCTCGTGCGTGGGCGTCGCGGCGAGCAGGCGTACCGCCAGGTCGAGGTCGTCCGCGGCCGGATCGGCGGCGGGCCCGAGGAGTCCCACCACCCGTCCCGCGCGGGAGCCGGTCATGACCGCACCTCCAGTACGGCGACCACGGGTTCGTCGGCCGCGCGGTCACGCATCTCGCTGCGGGCCAGGGCGAGCAGGGGCTGCGGGTCGAGGACTCCGGAGAGGTCGGCGATGCGGGAGCCGAGGAGGAGGCGCAGCGCGGGGGCGCGGACGCCCCCGTCGCCGTACGACGTGGCCTCGCGCACCAGGTGGGCGAGGAGTTCGGGGGCGGCAGCCACGGTGGTGGCGGCCACGCGCGCGTCGGAGGCGTGCAGGCGCACCACGCCGTCGGCGTCGACGACGCGTACGGGTCGCCGGGTGGCCCTCATTCGGCGGCGCACCTCCGTGCCGAAGACCGTGTGGGCCGGCGTGCCGGCGAGGACGCGGACCCGGGCGGGGTCGGTCTTGAGGCTGGCGGCCGCCGCGGCGAGGCGTCCGTCGTTGTCGGTGCTGTGCGCGCGGTCCTGGGTCCGCAGTTCGGTGGCGCCGGTGGCGATGGCGCGCACGGTGCTGGTCTGCGGGTCGAAGGTCACCTCGACCTCGACCCCGTCGGCCGCGGCCCCCTGGGCGACGACGGCCTGTTCGGCCTCGGCGCGTACGGCGAGGATCTGCTCCTGGCCGGCACCGGGGATGATCCGCTCGATCTGCTCCCGCACCAGGGCGAGGGCCACGCCGATCGGGCTGATGACCTCGTTGTTCCGGGCGATCCTGCCCTCCATCCCGCTGAGCGCCGCCACGTGCGGAGTGACGGTGGCCGCTCCTCCGCCGCCGCCGACGAGCACCGCGGTGTCGGGGTCGAGGCGGTAGTCGCGGACGAGCCCGTCCACCACCTTCCTCACCTGGGTCACGCCCGCGTCGAGGATCCGGCCCGCGGCCGTCGGCACGTCCACGCCCAGGACGGCGGCGAGGGGGGCGATCGCGGCCCTGGCCACCTCCTGGTCGCAGCGCGCGAAGTCCCCTTCGGGGACGCGGCCGAGCGCGTTGGCGGCGCAGGTCATGGTGATGGCGTACCGGCCGCCCGCCGCGTCCAGGACGGCGTAGTCACCCGGGTCCTCCGGCATCGGGGCCACCGTGGCGAGAGCCGCGTCGCGCAGGTCGTCGGGGCCGGCGAAACAGGCGTAGGGCAGTCCCGCGATGTGGGCGCTGCGCGGCCCGACGCCTGTGACTCGGGCCTGCTGGACGCCGGTCCGGTCGATACGGACCATCGAGCCGCCGCCGACCCCGACGGTGCGCACGTCCAGGGCGTTGAGGTACGAGGCCTTGCCGAGCATCGTGGCGTGCCGGACGGCGACCCTGCCACGGCGTACGACGCTGATGTCGGTGGAGGTGCCGCCGGTTTCGAGGAAGACGCCCTCGCTGATCCGCTCCTGCATCAGGGCGCCGGCGACTCCGGCCGCGGGGCCCGACAGCACGGTCAGCAGCGGGCGTCGTCGCATCTCGTCCAGCGCCATGACCCCGCCGTCGCAGCGCATGACCATGAGCGGTGCGGTGACGCCCGCCTTGGTGATGGACGCGTCCACGAGGTCGGCGGTGGTGAGCATGCGCGGCAGGATGGCCGCGTTCACGACGGCGGTGCGGGTCCGCTTGTGCAGCCCGTACAGCGAGGTGATCTCGTGCGCCGCCGTCATCGGAAGCCCGGCAGGCCCGGCCGCCTCCAGTACGGACCGCTCCCCTTCGGGCCGGTCGACGGCGAACGGCTCGGTGGCGACGAGGACTTGGGCGCCAGCTCCCCTCAACTCCTCGACCGCGGTACGTACGGCGGTCGCGTCATCCGGGTCGGCGACGTGGGCGTAGGCGAGCGGAAGCCGCTTGCCGGGGGCGAGTTCGAGCCGGCCCAGCGCGGCGAGGCGGCGGGTCAGGACGGCTGCCGGTCCTGAGCCGATGCCGATCAGGCCGACCGTGGCCACATCGCCCTCCAGCAGGGCGTTGGTGGCCTGGGTCGTGCCGTGCGCCAGGAAGGCGATGTCGGCGGGAGCGCGGTCGACCTGTTCGAGCAGCCTGCCGAGTGCTTCGACGATGCCGTGGGCGACTCCGTCCTCGTGATGGTGGCTGGTGGGGACTTTGACCTGGCCCAGCAGGCCCAGTGTCGTGGCGTCCACGGCGACGGCGTCGGTGAAGGTTCCGCCCACGTCGATGCCGACGCGGATGCGGTGATGGGTCATGTCGCAGCACCTCCTTGTGCTGTGAAAGTCGTGCTCGGGTGGTCGCGGGCGGGGCAGGGGAAGCCGGGGCCTTCCTGCTCACGCGCGCGGTTCGGCGTCCGGGGCCGCCGTGTGTGCCGGGGTCAGTAGCCGCGTACGTCGGGCCAGTGGCGCTGTACTCCGTCGCGGTCGAGCCGGCGGGCGAATTCCTCGAACCGCTTGTCCTCGGCCTGGACCTGGTGCGGTTCGACGTCCTCGGCCAGGCAGTGGGCGGCGAGCGCACCGGCGGCCTCGCCGATGTTCCACTCCACCGGGTGGAGCCGGAAGCAGCCGTTGGTGATGTGTGTCGTGCCGATGTTCTTGCCTGCCGGCAGCAGGTTGCGGACCCGTCGCGGCACCAGTGCCCCGAGCGGGATCTCGAAGGGCACCGAGCCGATGTCGATGTAGGTGTCACCGCCCGTCGAGGGGTGCAGGTCGATGCGGTAGCCGCCGACTCCGACGGAGTCCCGGTGCCTGGTGCCGCCGTAGGGTCCGACCAGGTCGATCGCCACGTCGTGCTCGGTGACGGTGGTGACGGCCTTGATACGGCGCGACTCGCGGACGTAAGGCGCCTTCGCCAGGCCGTCGGCGGTGCCGGTCACGTCGGGGCGCAGGCGCAGGCCCGGTAACCCGGTGCCGCCGTCCGGGCGGGGCGCCTCGGTCTGCAGCCAGTACAGGACCGACAGGGACAACTGCCGTGCCTCGGCGACCGCTTCGGCTCCGGTCTGTGCTCCGGCCCCGACGAGCGGCTTCAACCAGTAGTCGTTGAGTGGCCAGTTGACGAGGGTGATGTCGGAGTCGAAGGCTCCGGGGCGGTGCATCCTGTGGGCGAGGATGCGGCGGAAGCCCCACAGTTCCTTGTCGCCCGCGTCCGTGCTCTGGTCGGCGCTCACCGCGAGCGGGTCGTGGTCCGGGTTGGGGACGAAGGTACGCGACACGGGTTCCAGGGTGCGCGGATCGGGGGCCCCGAAGCCGAGGAGCGGTCCGGGCCAGAAGTCCGGCCGGTACGCGCGCCAGAAGTCGTAGTCCGCCGGACGGTCGACCGTGTGGTCCTCACCCTCGTGATGGGAGAGCGCGAAGCACACGGTGATGCCCTGCTGGTTGAGCGGCTGGGCCCGGTCCGGGGCGTGCGGCTCGTCGTACTCGGAGCGCGCCTCGGCACCACAGGCGTGCTCGACACCCGCGAGGTCGAGGAGTTCACCGGTCTCCGTGGCGTCGAGGACGTATCGGGCCGCGAGGGTGACGCGGGTGCCGTCGTACCGGTGCTCCAGCGTCACGGCCCGTACGACATCGTTGTCGGATTCCGCCGTGACGGGCCGGTGGTCGGTGAGGACGGTCAGCCGTCCGGCGGCCCGGTGGGGCGCGAGCATGGCCTCCAGCACGGCCAGTGCCACCCGCGGCTCGTGACAGAGTTTGCTCACGCGTCCGGCGCCGGGGTTGAGATCCTTGAGCGCCAGCGCCTGAGAGCGCATCGGGTACCACTGCCGGTACCACTGCCGTATGCCCTCACGGAGTTGGCGGTACGAGGCGGTGGTGCCGAACTGCTCGACCCAAGGGTGTTCGTCCGGGGGCACGGCCTGCGAGGTGAGCTGTCCGCCGATCCAGTCGGTCTCCTCGGTGAGCACGACGCTGCGTCCGGCCCGGCAGGCGGCCAGCGCCGCGGCGACGCCGCCGAGTCCGCCGCCCACGATGAGGATGTCCGCTTCGGGTATCACGCTTCTCCTTGCTGGTTGTTCCGGTCCACGGAGGATTCGGTGGACTCAGTCGACTCGGTGGATTCGGTGCGGGGAGGTCAACGGCGCTCCGGCGGCCTCCCGGTGGTCGCACCTGGCCGGAACACACAAGTGACCAGGGGTTCTTCGGCCTGCTCGTCGGCCACGAGTGCGGCCAGCAACCGGACCGCGGCCGCGCCCAACTCGTGGCGGGGGATGTCGAACCCGGTGGGTTGCGGACCCTCGACGAGATCGGGCGGAGGGCTGCCGAGGAGAGCGAGGGAGAGATCATCGGGGCAGGTCAGGCCGGCTTCGTCCACGGCTGCGCGCAGAGCGCGCCAGGCGGCCCCGGTGTCGGTCTCCTCCGCGACGAAGGCGGTGACGCCCTCGGCAAGCCATCGGCCCAGCCTCTCGGGTGTGAGGTCGCGCTGCGGATCGGCGCAGCGGAGGACGGCCTGGGGCCCGCCGGCCAGTCCGGCCGCCTCCAGCCCCTCCAGGAAGCCCCGTTGACGGTCCGTCGAGGCGGGCGCGTCATCGTCCTCACGGACCAGGACGATGCGGCGGTGCCCCAGTGACGCCAGGTGCCGGACCACTTCGCTGCTGGCGCTCACATAGTCGGCGCCCACCCAGGACAGTCCTTCCAGCTCCTCGCGACGCCCGAGGTGCACGACCGGGAACCCGTCGGCGACCATCCGCTTCAGCTCGGCGAGCGGGACGTGCCGGCCAAGGAACAGACAACCGTCAGCGAGCCGCACCCGGTTCAACGCCTCGGGCCCGGCCGCCCCGGCACCACCGGAACTCGACCCCGTGAACAGCACCAAGTCGTAGCCGCGCGCGGCGGCTTCTCGCTCCACGCCGACGAGGAAGGGGTAGTACGAGTGCTGCACGTCCGTCGGGAAGGTGGCCGTGAAGCTGAAGACGCCGAGCAGGTTGTTGCGGGCCGCCGCCAGGCGCCGAGCCGCGGGATCCGGTGCGTAGCCAAGACTGCGGGCGGCATCGAGCACCCTCTGACGTGTCTCGTCGGAGATCGCCGAGGCCTGCGCCTTGTCCGACAGCACGAGCGACACCGTGGCCTGGGACACCCCGGCCAGTCGGGCGACCTCCGCTTGCCGCGGTCGTGACGTGCGTCCCGCCACGGTGGGGGTCCGACCACGCCGTGACCGCTTCCTGGGCTGCTCCACCATGCTCCCCACCCGGCCGCTCACGACCGATGTCCGGGCTGTTGATGCGTATCAGTAATGCGTATCAGTAATGCGCATTAGCCCGTACTGTGAGCGCCTTGAGGGCGTCGGTCAAGGCTTCCTGCACGATTTCTTCGGACCTCGGCCGACGACGACAACACACGTTCACCGCCCTCTGCCGCCGAGGCCGGACAGCCCCCCAGCTCAAGGCGGTGATCGGCGGGACGGGCGAGCGGCAGGGGCGGCGGAGGCGTTGGTAGCGTCGGCGTGTGCCGTGCCGGCCGGTGCGGTGTGCCGCTCGACCGAGAGAGACCTGATGTCCCCGACGATTCGCAGGGCCGTGATCCCGGCCGCCGGACTCGGTTCCCGTCTGCTGCCCCTGACGAAGGCGACACCGAAGGAGATGCTCCCGGTCGGCGACAAGCCGGTCATCGAGCACACCGTCCGCGAGTTGGTGGACTCGGGTATCACCGACATCACCATCGTCGTCTCCGGCGGCAAGAGCCTCATCCAGGACCACTTCCGCCCCAACCCCGCCCTCGTCGAACAACTCCGCGCCGACGGCAAGCCGGCCTACGCGGACGCGGTGGAGGAGGTCGCCGAGCTGGCCCGCCGGGGCCACATCACCTACCTGGACCAGTACGGCCCGTACGGCAACGGCACTCCGGTGCTGAACGCCGCCCGTGCCTTCGGCGACGAGCCCGTGCTGGTGCTGTGGCCCGACGACGTCTTCGTGGCCGAGGTCCCCCGCGCCCAGCAGCTGATCCGCGCGTACGAGCAGACCGGCTGCCCGGTGCTGGCGCTCCTGCCGATGGACCCCACCGAGTCCCAGCGCTACGGCGTGCCCATCGTCAAGGAAGACCTCGGCGACGGCCAGCTCCGCATCACCGGCCTGGTCGAGAAGCCCGAGCCGGCCGCCGCCCCCTCGTCGTACGCCGCGATCGGCGGCTATGTCGTCACCCCCGGCATCATCGACGAACTGCGCGAACAGACCCGTCGCTGGTACGAGCACAGGACCGGCGAGGTCTACCTGACCGACGCCATCAACGCCTACGCCGCCACCCGCGCGGTCTACGGGCAGGTCATCAAGGGCCGCTGGTACGACACCGGCAACCCGGCCGACTACCTGGTCGCCCAGATGGCGTTCGGCCTCGCCCACCCGCAGTACGGCCCCGTCCTGCGCGGCCTGGTCGCGGGACTCGACGTCGACAGCGCTGCCGCCGTCGAGGCGGAAGCCGGCGCCTGACCTGCCGCCTTCCGTTCCGGGCGGTCCTCAGGGGGCGGCCCGGAACAGGGTGCCTCGCATGGGGAGACGTCCTGCCACGCGCGCTCGTCCTGCGCTGCTCTCACGGCGACGGGGTGTCCGTCGCCGTGGTCGAACAGCCGGCCCTCCGCCCGATGTGCCGCGCGGCCCCAGGTGAGCGGCCGGGTCGAGCCGAGCCCGGCGGCCTGCGACGGGGCGGTGACCCGGTCCTGACGCGCCACGTGGATGATCGATGCCGTGCTGCTCGAGTCCCTGTCGGTCGCCGCGCTGGTCGTGGTGCTGGTGTGCGCCGTCGTCCGCCCCTTCCGCTGGCCGGAGGCGGCCTTCGCGGTACCCGCGGCCGGCATCGTGGTCGCGGCCGGCGGGATCCCGATCGCGGAAGTGCGGGAGGAGGCGGCCCGGCTCGGGCCGGTGATCGGCTTCCTCGCCGCCGTACTGGTGCTCGCCAAGCTCTGTGACGACGAGGGCCTCTTCCACGCCTGCGGGACATGGATGGCCCGCTGGTCCCGCCGCCGACCGCACAGGCTGCTGGGCGCGGTCTTCGCTCTCGCCTCGCTGATCACTGCCGTGCTCGGTCTGGACGCCACCGTGGTCCTGCTGACGCCGGTGGTGTTCGCCACCGCCGCGCGGATGGGGGCCCGGCCGCGCCCTCACGTCTATGCCGGCGCGCATCTGTCGAACACGGCGTCCCTGCTGTTGCCGGTGTCGAACCTGACGAACCTGCTCGCCTTCACGGCGACGGGGCTGACCTTCACACGTTTCGCGTTGCTGATGACCTTGCCATGGCTGGCGGCCATCGCCGTCGAGTACGCCGTCTTCCGCCGCTTCTTCGCCGCCGAACTCAACGCGCCGACCGATCCGACGGCGTCGGATGAGCCTGCGGAGCTGCCCCTGTTCGCGCTGGTGACAGTCGCCGCCACCCTCGCCGGTTTCGTCGTGGCTTCCGCACTCGGCGTCGACCCGGCCTGGTCTGCGGCGGCCGGCGCGGCCGTGATGGCCGTACGTGCCCTGGCTCGCCGGCACACGACTGCGGCCGCGATCGTACGCTCCGCCGACGTGCCCTTCCTCGCCTTCGTCCTCGCCCTCGGTGTGGTCGTACGGGCCGTCGTCGACAACGGCCTGGGCCGGGCTCTCGGGAATGTCCTGCCCGACGGCACCACGCTGCCCGCCCTGCTGGGCATCGCCGCGCTCGCCGCACTCCTGGCGAACCTGATCAACAACCTGCCCGCCGTCCTCGCCCTCGTGCCCCTGGCCGCACCGTCCGGGCCCGGCGCGATCCTGGCCGTCCTGCTGGGCGTCAACATCGGCCCGAACCTCACCTACGCCGGATCCCTGGCCACGCTGCTGTGGCGGCGTATCGCCCACCATCATGATCACGACGTCAGGCTCAAGGAGTTCACGCTCCTCGGCCTGCTCACCGTCCCCCTCGCCCTGCTGGCCTCCACCCTCGCCTTGTGGGCCTCGCTGAAGATCATGGGGGAGTGAGGGCTCCTTGCTTGCCCTGCTGACCGGTCAGCGCAGGTCGAGTCGCATCAGGATCCGGGGATGACCGGCCAGCACCGAGGTGGTGTCGGCGGCGTGCACGAACTCGGCGCGTTCGAAGTTCTTCCGCAGCCCGGCGTACGCCATCGTCATGTCGACCCTCGCGTCGCCGTTGTCGAGAGGATACGCCTCGATCGCCGGTGCGCCGTGAGCGCGGGCGAACTCCACCGCGCCCGCGATGAGGGCGTGCGAGACGCCCTTCTTCCGGTGGCCGGGGCGCACACGGATGCACCACAGCGACCAGACGGGCAGGTCGTCGACGTGCGGGATCTTGCGGTTGCGTGCGAAGGAGGTGTCCGATCGGGGCGCGACGGCGGCCCAGCCGACGGGTTCCTCACCGTCGTAGGCGATCACTCCCGGAGCGGGTTTCCCGCGGCACAGGTCGGCGACGTACTCACCGCGGGCCGGTCCGCGCAGCTCGTTGTTGAGCTTGGACGGGATCCGGTAGCTCAGGCACCAGCAGACGTTGGCGCCCGGTGACTTGGGACCGAGCAGCGTACGGACATCCTCGAAGACCGAAGCCGGGCGCACCTCGATGGTCATGGCCCCACGATGTCACGGCCCACATCGCGACGCACGGCCGCCGTCACCCCGGTAGGCGCAGCCCGGCGATGAGGAGTTCGACCAGTCGGCGTGCGTCGTAGCGGGGATTGTCGCCGGCGCCCGCGCACAGCCCTCCGACGCCGCGCATGAGTTCGTACGCGTCCTGGCCGGGGCGGATCTCACCGGCGTCGGCGGCGGCTTCGAGGAGCTGGGTGCAGACAGGCACGAGGCGGTCGAGGAAGTAGGAGTGCAGGGGGTCGAAGCAGGGGTCGTCGGACTGCAGGACGGCCGCGAGCCCGTGTTTGGTGACCAGGAAGTCGACGAAGAGGTTGATCCATTGCCCGAGCGCGGCGTGGGGAGTCGCGCTGCTCGCGAGCAGGGCGGGCCCGGCCTCGGCGAGGGCGTCGACCTGGTGGCGGTAGACGGCGATGATGAGATCCGCCCGCGTCGGGAAGTGGCGGTAGATCGTGGCCGTTCCGACCCCGGCCTTGGCCGCGATGTCGCGGATCGGCGCTTCCACGCCTGCCGTGACGAAGACCGCGGCGGCCGCGTCGAGCAGCGTCTCCTGGTTGCGCCGGGCGTCGGCCCGTTTGGGCCGCGCTGCGCGTCCTGCGTCCCGCTCGTCTTCGTTCACCGCACCCTTCCCTTCGCTGCCGTGCTTGCTTGCTAAACGGGACAGTGTCCCGTATTTATTAAACGGGACACTGTCCCACTTCTTCATGATGCCAGACCCAGGACGTCAACCGCGCAACTGCTGAAAGGAAGGCCGCCCCATGGCCGAATCAGCCAGGGCAACCATGGATCCAGCCATGAGCGCGCCCACTCCCATCGTCTCCGTGAAGCCGATACCGCTGCCGGCGCCGGGCCGTGGATACGACCTCCACGTGCGCGTGTCCGCCCCGACGGCCGGACACGAACTGCCCCTCATTGTCTTCTCGCACGGCTTCGGCTCATCGCTGGACGGCTACGGACCGCTGGCCGACTTCTGGGCCGCTCACGGATTCGTCGTCATCCAGCCCACGCATCTCGACTCCAGGACCCTGGCCCTTCCCCCGGACGATCCCCGCACACCACGGATCTGGCGTTACCGAGTCGAGGACATGAAGCGCATCCTCGACCACCTTGATCTCCTGGAAGCCGCCGTGCCGGGCCTCAGCGGCCGCCTGGACCGAAGCCGTATCGCCGCAGCCGGCCACTCCTTCGGCGGCCAGACCGCCGGCAATCTGCTGGGCCTGCGAGTCCTCGATGAGCAGAACAAGAAGGGAGAGGACCTTTCCGACTCGCGCATCAAAGCGGGCGTACTGCTCGCCACGGCCGGACAGGGCGGCGCCGACCTGACACCGTTCGCGGCCGAGCACTTCCCGTTCATGAACCCGAGTTTCGCGGACATGACCACGCCGACCCTCGTGGTCGCGGGGGATCAGGACGACTCGCCGCTGACCGTTCGGGGGCCGGACTGGTGCGCCGACCCCTATTTCTTGAGTCCCGGCAGCAAGAGCCTGCTCACCGTGTTCGGGGCCGAACACTCGCTGGGCGGAATCCCCGGCTACGAAGCCAAGGAGACAACGGACGAGAACCCCCAACGAGTTGCCCTCATCCAACGGCTCACCTGGGCCTACCTTCGCAGCGCGCTCGACCCGCAGGACCCCAGCTGGCCGGCAGCCCGCACGGCGTTGACGGCGAGCGGCAATCCATTGGGCCGCATCGAATCCAAGTGAA
Organism: Streptomyces sp. NBC_00457; assembly: GCF_036014015.1. Lineage (NCBI taxonomy): Bacteria > Bacillati > Actinomycetota > Actinomycetes > Kitasatosporales > Streptomycetaceae > Streptomyces > Streptomyces sp. NBC_00457. Next base: position 10,227,599 of record NZ_CP107905.1, read on the forward strand.
AGTGCATGCGCTCAGTCGTCGAGTCCATGGACAGCGCCTGCCGAACTCCGTTCCTCTGATGGCACAGCGGGCCGGCCACGGCCGGAACTCCCGCTGCCTCATGACTGGTTGGGCTCGCGATCGGAGAGCGACGGATGCCGAGTGGACTCATCGCGCTGGCACTCGGCGGCTTCGGCATCGGTCTGACCGAGTTCCTGATCGCCGGGCTGCTGCCGCAGGTGGCGTCGAGTTTCGGGGTGTCCGAGGCGGCGGCGGGCCGGCTGATCTCCGGGTATGCGTTGAGTGTCGCGGTCGGCGCGATCGCGCTGACCGCGGCGACGGCGCGGCTGCCCCGCAAGGGGGTCCTGGTCGGCCTGGTGGGGTTGTTCGTCATCGGCAACCTGTTGTCGGCGGTTGCGCCTGACTACGAGGTGATGCTGCTCGGGCGGATCGTCGCCGCGCTCTGCCACGGTTCGTTCTTCGGTATCGGCTCGCTGGTCGCTCGCAGCCTGGTCGCGCCGGAAAGGAAGTCCCGTGCGGTGGCGGTCATGTTCGCCGGGCTGACCGTCGCGAATGTGCTCGGCGTGCCGTTCGGCGCGCTCGTCGGTGAGCGGTGGGGCTGGCGAGCGGCCTTCTGGGCGGTCACCGGAATCGGCGTACTCGCCCTGGCGGGCATCGTCGCCCTCGTCCCCGCCGGGGCGGGAGAAACGCGACCTCCGACCGCGGCGGGCAGCTCCGCCCCGATGCCGCCCATCGGCTTGCGGGCCCAGTTCCGTGCGTTCCGGTCCTGGCAGGTCTGGCTGACCCTGACAGCCACCGCGCTCAGTTACGGCGGGATGTTCGGCGCGTTCAGCTACATCGCCTACACCTTCACCGAGGTCGGCGGGTTCTCCTCCGCGGATGTCGCCTGGCTGCTGATGGTGTACGGCGTCGGCCTGGTCGTCGGGAACCTGATCGGCGGACGCGCGGCCGACGGCGACCGTGATCGCGCCCTGGTTCTCGCCCTGCTCGGACTCACCATCACCCTGGCCGCGTTCGGCCTGCTGGCGGGCAGCGCGACCGCTTCGGTGATCCTGGTCTTTCTGATGGGCCTGTTCGGATTCGCCGGCGTCCCCGGCATGATTACCCGCGTCACCGACTACGCCCACGGGGCGGCCCTCGCCGCCGGCGCCAACGTGTCCGCGTCCAACCTCGGCAACGCCCTCGGCGCCTGGCTCGGAGGCCTGGCCATCACCGCGGGCCTCGGCTACACCGCACCGCTCTACGTAGGCGCCGGCATCGTCCTGGTGTCCGTCCTCGTCATGGCCGTAGCCGCACATCACGCGAGGCAGGCCCTAAACCCCTTGGAGACGGTTCGCGATCTCTCCTAGGTTGGCCGGCGTGACGACAGAGGTGCCCTACCGGCCAATTCCGGTTGACCAGTCGGACGTTCGCTACGCCCATGGCCCCGACTCGGCTCCACAGCCGGACGTGCCCGTCGGGGAGACGATCGAGTTCGACTGGAACGACAGCGCGATGTACCCCGGCACGTCCCGGAAGTTCTGGGTCCACGTGCCGGCGAGTTACAACCCTGCCAACCCGGCGTCACTCATGTTGTTCCAGGACGGATGGTGGTACCTGGATCCCGCAGGTGAGGTCCGCGGGGCGATCGTCCTGGACAACCTCATGCACCGGGGTGACATCCCGGTCACCATCGGCGTGTTCGTCGACCCCGGCATCTTCCCCGACGCCGAAGATCCGAAGAACCGCAACGCCGAGTACGACGCATTCGACGATCGGTACGTCAGTTTCCTCCTGAACGAGATCGTCTCCGAGGTCAGCAAGCGCTACTCGATCGCCGAGGACCCCGATCACTGGGGCATCTGCGGTGGCAGCAGCGGCGGCAACTGCGCCTTCACCGCGGCGTGGTTACGCCCGGACAAGTTCCGCCGCGTCATCGGGTACCTGTCCAGTTTCGCGCAGATGCCGGGCGGCAACCCGTACCCCGACGTCATTCCCCGCGTCCCCCGCAAGCCGCTGCGCATCTTCCTGCAGGCGGGCCATCGCGACCTGCGCTGGAACGAGCCCGAGGCGAACTGGCTCGCCGAAAACTTGCGGGTCGCGGCGGCACTCGCGGAAGCCGGCTACGACTTCCGCCTCGTCCTGGGCGATGGCGGCCACAGCCCCAACCACGGTGGTGTCCTGCTCCCAGATGCTCTGCGCTGGTTGTGGCGGTCTGCTGATCACCCGAACTAGGCCGCATATCGAGTCGTGATCATCGGGTGGTCCTGGTGAGGTCTTTGATCCAGATCATCGCGCGGGTGAGGCAGGTGGAGCCGACGTGAGCCGACCGGTGCACTGATGTCCGGGCGGCGACTCATGGGGCATGGCCCGGCACCCGGCTCAGGTTCCGGGGAGGATACGGCGCGTTTCGTAGGCCCACATCGCGATCTCGACCCGGTTGCGGGCGCCGAGTTTGGCCATCAGGCTGGCCAGATGCGTTTTCACCGTGCTGAGGCTGATGTGCAGTGCATCGGCGATCTCGGTGTTGGTCAGCCCGCGAGCGACGGCGAGGAGCACCTGCTCCTCGCGGGCGGTGACGGGGGAGACCGGCTGGGCCACGGGCCGGCCGGCGGGCAGGTCCGCGAATGTCTGGAGCAGACGGACGGTGACGCTGGGCGCGATGAGCGCCTCACCGCCGGACGCCGACCGTACGGCCTGGGCCAGAAGGTCTGGTCCCGTGTCCTTGAGGAGGAATCCGCGGGCGCCGGCACGCAGCGCGCCGTAGACGTACTCGTCGAGGTCGAACGTGGTGATGACGACCACGGCCAGCGGGTCGGCGACGCCCGGGCCGGCGACCTGCTGGGTGGCCTCGAGCCCGTCGAGTACGGGCATGCGGATGTCGAACAGGCAGACGTCGGGGCGCAGTTCGCGGGCCAGACGTACCGCCTCCTGTCCGTCGGTGGCCTCGCCGACCACCTCGATGCCGGGCTGGGCGTTCAGCATGATCCGCAACCCGGTGCGGATGATCGTCTGGTCGTCAGCGACGAGGACGCGAATGGACACCGTTCTCGCTCCTCGCGCTCGGCAGTTCGGCGTCGACATGCCAGCCCCGGTCGGTACCCGGGCCGGCTCGTAGTGTGCCGCCGAGCAGCGTCGCGCGCTCGCGCAATCCGGTAAGTCCGTATCCCTCGCGACCCCGGCCGGTGCGCCGGCCGTTGTCGCGCACGCTCACCCGCACCATGTGTCGTTCCGCGGCGACCCGGACGACGACGTCGGTCGCGTCGACCGCATGGCGCAGCGCGTTGGTCACCGACTCCTGCACGATCCGGTAGACGGCCGCGTCCACGGCCGGGGGCAGCGCGTCCAGCTCGCCGTCGAGCCCCAGGTCGACCCTGAGGCGACCACCCGGGGTGCGCACCAGGCGCTCCAGATCCGCGACTCCGGCAGGGGGCGCCAGTTCGGCGCCGACCCCGCGGTCGCGCAGCGCGGCGACCATGGCGCGCATTTCCTCCAGCGTGCGCGCCCCTTCCTCCTCGACCCCCTCCAGCGCATCGACGGCGGCGGACCGGTCGGGGCCCGCGAGCACCCGGCCCGCCTGGGCGATGATCACCATGGCCGACACGTGGTGGGCCACCGTGTCGTGCAGTTCCCGGGCGAGCTGCTCGCGCTCGCGGGAGCGCACCTGCTCCAACTGCCGCTCGCGTGCGGTCCCCCAGAACCGCACGGCAGCCCCGACCACGCCGGGCAGCAGCAGGAAGACGAAGCCCACGACCTTTTCGACGACCGGGCTCTCGTAGGTGACGACACACAGCGCGCCGACCGCGAGGATCACCGCGCCGCCCAGCACGATCTCGCGTCCCGATCCCCACCGGAGCAGCGCGTACACCAGCACGAGCACGACCGCGCCGGTGTCCAGGCCGACGGGCTCGCGCGGTGCGGCGACGAGCGAGGCAACCGGAAGCAGGATTATCGAGCCGAACGCCAGCGTCACCATCGCCAGCGGGCGGGTCCGGCGCCACAGGAGTAGCAGGCACAGCCATACGGTGAGCACCACCGCCACCGGCCGCCACACGACGTTCTCGCGCAGGGTGGCCTCCAGCGCCACACCGGCAAGGCCCGCGGCGAGCAGCGCCCAGTCCCGCCGCACCCGGGCGGGCGCGTCGGGCGGCCGGGGTTCGGTCCACAGGGTTCGCAGGTCGTCTCGGAGCACGGTTCTCAGCCTAGGGACCGCGGGGCGCAGCGCATCGGCCGAAAGGACGGGTCGTCACTCCACCCCGGGGCCGACGGATCCGCGGCCCGCGGGCCGATGTCGCGGAGCGCCGTGGCGACGAGCCTCGGCATCGGCGGCCGTACACGGACGGTCGACGAGGTGGTTGGAGGACCCGATGCTCTCGAAAGCCCTGTTGCGCCTGGGCGCAAGCGCCGCCCGCCATCCCTGGCGGGTGATCGCGGCATGGCTGATCGCCGCCACGCTCGCCGTCCTCGCCGCCGTCGCGTTCGGCGGGCGGACCGCGGACTCGTTGACCGCTCCGGGACTGGACTCCCAGCGGGCCGCGGAGCTGATCGAGCGGGCAGGCACCGGCCAGGAGGGGATGACCGCCCAAGTGGTCGTCACCCCCCTCGACGGCGGTGGGACGTTCTTCGACGACGACGGCGCGCGCACCGCTCTCACGCGGCTGCGGGCCGAGGTGAAAGGGCTGCCGCACGTGCTCGGCACGAGCGACCCGGCGGGGGCGCTCGACGCGGGCGGGGACACCGCCGTGCGCGGCGGCCTCGTTTCGGCCGACGGGCGGATCGCGGTCGTCCGGGTGCAGTACCCCGACCAGAGCCGGCTGTCGGCCGAAGACCTCGACGCCCTCGTCGATCTCGGCGACCGGCTGCGCGCCGAGCTGCCGCTGCGCATCGAGATGGGCGGGAACCTCTTCTACGCCTTCTCCGGCTCCGACGGCGGCGCGAGCGAGCTGATCGGACTCCTCGCCGCGGCCGCGATCCTGTTCCTGGCGTTCGGTTCGCTCGTCGCCGCCGCGCTGCCGATCGGCATGGCGGTCTTCGGGCTGACCGTCGGGGTCGCCACGATGACGGTACTGGCGGGGGTGACGGAGGTCCCCACCTTCGCACCGGTCCTGGGCAGCATGGTCGGGCTCGGAGTGGGCATCGACTACGCGCTGTTCGTGCTCGCCAGGCACCGGGAGTACCTCGCGCGCGGGCTCGATCCGCAGGCGGCGGCCGGACGAGCGGTGGCGACGGCGGGGCGGCCGGTGGTCTTCGCCGGCGGCACCGTCGTCGTGTCGATCCTCGGTCTGGCGGTCGCGAACGTGCCGTTCATGACGGTGGGCGGGCTTGCTGTCTCGATCGTCGTCCTGACGATGGTGCTCGCGTCGGTGACGCTGCTGCCGGCCTTCCTCGGCGCGGCGGGCCCGCGCCTGGCCCGGGCCGGCAGGATCGGCCGGGCTCTGCAGACCAGGAAGCCGGGCCGACTCGCACGGCGGCGGGACCCGGCGGCAGGCGCCGCCCACGCCGCCGGGTGGCGTCGCTGGATCGGGCATGTCAGCCGGCACCCGGTGCCGTACGCGGTCGGCGCCGCGGCGCTGCTGCTGACGGCGACGCTGCCCGTGCTCGGCCTGCGCGTCGGCCTGCCCGACGACGGCTCACTGCCCCACAGCCGTACCGAGCGCCGGGCCTACGACCTCGTCGCCGAGGGATTCGGCCCGGGCACCAACGGTCCCCTCGTCATCGCCGCGGACCCCGCCGGTGATCCGGGAGTGCTGGACCAACTCGTCGGGGCGGTCGCGGCGGATCCGGGCATCGCATCCGTCGCGCCGACGCACATCGATCGGGCCACCGGCATCGCGACCCTCGTGGTGTTCCCGACCACCAGCCCTCAGGACAAGGCCACGGCCGACACCATCGCCCGGCTGCGCACCGACGTGCTGCCCACGGCGATCGGGCACGGCCCGGCCAGGGCCCACGTCGGCGGCGCCGCCGCGAGCCTGTCCGATGTGGGCCAACGCACCAGCCAACGCCTGCCGGTGATCGTCGCCGCCGTGCTGGCGATGTCGTTCCTGCTGTTGATGCTTGTCTTCCGCTCGATACTCGTTCCGCTGAAGGCGGTACTGCTGAATCTGCTGAGCATCGGCGCGGCCTACGGCATCATGGTCGCGGTCTTCCAGTGGGGCTGGGGAGGCGCACTCATCGGGCTGGAAGCGACGGTTCCGATCGTGTCGTTCATCCCGGCGTTCCTCTTCGCCATCCTGTTCGGCCTGTCGATGGACTACGAGGTGTTCCTCCTCTCCCGCGTACGCGAGGAGTACCTGCGCACCGGCGACAACGGCACGGCGATCGTTGAGGGCGTCTCGGGCACCGCCCGGATCATCACCTCGGCCGCCCTCATCATGGTGGCGGTCTTCCTGTCCTTCGCCGTCGCCGAGGACCCCTCCACCAAAATGTTCGGGCTCGGCCTGGCCACCGCGATCTTCATCGACGCCACGGTCGTACGCATGGTGCTGGTACCGGCGACCATGACACTCCTCGGCCGGACCAACTGGTGGCTGCCGAAGTGGCTGGACCGGATGCTTCCCCGCGGCCCGGTCGGCACCGACGACACCGACGCGGAATCCACGGGCGAGGCCCCGCGTCCACGGCTGGTCGACCGCTGACTCAACTCCTGCCCGCCCTTGGCGTCCGGCACCTCAGCGCGTCACCCAGGGGCATATCGAGTCGTGATCATCGGGTGGTCCTGGTGAGGTCCTTGATCCAGATCATCGAGGAGTGCAAGTGGAGACCGGCGAGGTAGCTGTCGGCCGGCCGTACCGGATCGGCAGCCACAGGACGCTGACTCTGCGACGGGCGAGGGCGATCACGGCCTGGCTGTGGGGTTTGCCCTCGGCGCGGTGAGGTCGGGTCCGGGGAGCCCGCCCGAGCTGCCGCTGGTGGGTTTCCCCGGACCGCCTCCCGGACCAACCCGGCGTGCCCGTCTCCGAGCGCTGGGTGTGGCGCAACCCTTGGGCCCGCTGCCGGGTCCAACTGGCGACGGCGGGGACGGGCCCCTCGCCGGCCCCCGCCGTTCCGCGCCCGGCCATGCCGCGATCCCGGGAGGCGCATCGTGCGCAGCAAGCGACCCACCAGCAGACGCAGGACGAGTCGGACGACGGCCACGGCCGCGGCGACCGTACTGCTGACGATCGGCGCCACGATCACCGTAACGACCACGTCGGCCACCGCCGCCGCCCCCGCGCCCATCACCCACGACGACTTCAACAGCGACGGCTACCGCGATCTCGTCGTCTCCGCCCCCGGCGGCACCGTCAGCGGCAAGAAGAGCGCCGGCTACGTCGCCGTGTTGTACGGCTCGGCGACCGGCCTCTCCACCTCCCGGCGGGCGACTTTCAGCATGAGCACCCCCGGCGTGGAAGGTCTCGCGCAGAGCGGTGACCGGTTCGGGCAGTCCACCGCCACGGCCGATGTGGACCGCGACGGTTACGACGACCTCATCGTCGGCGCCCCCGGCAAGGACGTCGGCTCCGCCGTCGACGCGGGCTCGGCCACCGTGCTGTTCGGCTCCGCGACCGGGCTGCAGGCCACCGACAGCCGATGGCTGCGGGAGATCACCCCGGTGGCGGGCAACCGCTTCGGGATGGGACTGGCCGCCGGATGGTTCAAGATCGTCGACTCGTCGGTCGCCATTATCTCCAAGGGCACCTTGTGGGCCTTCAGCTTCCAGGTCATGCCCTACGGCCGGGTCATGACCTCGGACTACACCGCGCTGTCCTACTTCGTACCCGCGGATTTCCGTCCCGCCTCGCTCACCATGGGCGACTACAACAAGGACCGCGCGGACGACCTCGTCATTCTCGGGACCGGGAGCTACGGCCAGGCGGGCGTGTACGGCAGGGCGGTCTACGTGTCCGGGGGAGGCGGTGGGTGGGCGGACCGCTATGAGATCTCCGGCGGTGGCCCCGTCGGTGCCTCGGGCGACGTCAACAAGGACGGTTACGCCGACCTCGTCGTGGGCTCGCCCAGCGAGCGCGATTCCGCGGGCAACCCGTCCGGCGCCGGTGTCATCTATGTCCACCTCGGCGGGCCCGGCGGCCTGGGCAGCAGGCAGTTCTGGACCCAGAACTCGCCGGGCGTCCCGGGCGTCAACCGGGTCGGCGACCGCTTCGGGGGTGCCGTGAGCGTCGGTGACATCGACGGTGACGGCTACGGCGACGTCGCGATCGGCGCCCCGGGCAACGACATGGGCACCGCCCTCGACGCGGGCACCGTCTGGGTGATGCGCGGCTCCGCCACCGGCCTGACCACCCACGGCATCCGCACCCTCAGCCAGAGCCCCAGGGCCGTCCCCGGCACCCCCGAGAAGGCCGACCAGTTCGGCGGCGCGCTGCGGCTCATCGACGCCGACCGCAACCTCAGGACCAGCCTGATCGCCTCCGCCCCCGGCGAGGACACGGGCGACGGCCGCGTCTGGGCCTTCCCCGGCACCAGCGGCGGCCTGTCCACCAACCGCTCATGGTCCTTCAACGGCGGCACGCTCCGTGCCCCCACCGCCGACGCCCGTTTCGGGGAGACACTTGCTCCTCACGGCCGTTGAGGAACACCGACCGTGACGGCTCCGAGGGGGAGTGCATGGGCAACTGGGTCGTCGTCGCGCAGTACTCCAGCGACGTATACAAGACCGAGTTCATCTGCCATGGGCAGGAAACCAAGGACCAGGCACTGAAGGCACTCCGTGCTGCGGTCCACACATATGTGCCGAGCCAGCACATCGTCGAGAAGCGGCGCCGTGTGTACCGCCTCGCCGATCAGGAGTCCTACCTGGTGGTGATCAAAGGCAGGCTGACGGAGTGGGAGTGCACCTTGCGCATCGCCGAGCTGATCTCGGATTCGGCCGACCCGGCCGTGGCCGAGCGGGCGCAGAGGGACGACGGCGCGGCAGAGGTTGCCGACGGGCCGCAGGACCGTATCCCACCCGGCTACTGAGCGGCGGACGGCGTCTTCACATGGTTGTCGGCGGCCGGTGGCCGCATCCATGCGAACGTGTGTTCGATATAATGAAACCCGGGTGTTACGTTGGCCGATTTGCAACGCCCTTAGGGTGGTGGTTGTGCCGCAGTGGTTCGAGTCGTTTCACAGTCCGGCGGCCGTGGAGGCCGGCGGTCGCGGCGGTGTGCCCGCGCGAGGCGTGGGTGCGCCGTCCCTGTTGGGTGCGCTGCGGTCGGCCGCGGGGCGGATCGGTACGACGCTGGACGAGGACACCACCTGCGCGGAGCTGACCAGGGAGGTCGCCGGCCAGGTGGGCGCCGCGGCGGCGATCCTGCGGGTGCGGAGCGGGGGCGGCTCGGAGTACGAGGCCGTGTGCGGGAACCCGGCGGTGCTGCCCGGCGTCGAGTGGGCGACAGCTGTCGCGGGGGAGTCGGCGGCGCTGGGGGAGGACGGGATCGTACATGCGGCTTCCGACGGCTTCCGGCCGGCGCTGTGCGTGCCGCTCACCGCCGGCGGGCACCAGTACGGCCTGCTGGTGTGTGCCCGTGAGGGTGCGCCGTTCACGCGTGCCGAGGGAGAGCTGGTGGAGTTCCTCGCGGAACACGCCTCCTCGAACATCCGGCATGCCCGGGAGCACGACGCGGTGAGCGGCATCGTCGGCAAGCTGCAGCGTGCGCTGCTCGCCGAACCCGGTCGGCCGCACCCCAACCTGGACGTCGCCATCCGCTATCTGCCCGTGGGGCAGCGGGCCCTGGTCGGTGGTGACTGGTGCGAGACCGTCCGGCTGCACTTCGGACGTACGCTCCTGGTCGTCGGTGACGTCATGGGGCACGGCCTGGAGGCCGCCGTGGACATGGCAGCCTACCGCTCGGCCCTGCGGTACATAGCCTCCTCCGACCTGCCGCCGCATCGCGTGCTGCGCCAGCTCGACGACATCGCCTCCAGGGAGGCGGACCGCCGCCCGGCCACCTGCCTCATCGCGCGGGTGGACCCCGTCCGCGGGCTGGTGACCCTGGCCAGTGCCGGTCACCTGCCGCCGGCCGTGATCGACGGAGAGGGCCGGGTCGCACTCCTTCCCGTGCCGGTCGGCCCGCCTCTGGGCACCGGCCTCGGCGGCTACCAGCCGGCGACGTACCGGCTGGAGCCCTCCGAGACACTCATGCTGTTCACCGACGGACTCGTCGAGCGCCGAAGTGAGGACATCGACCAGTCCCTGCACCGGCTCGCCGGTCTCAGCTTCTCGGCCGCCGCCGGGGTCGAGGACGTACTCGACACGGCGCTCGCCCGCCTCGACGCCCGCAACGCCGAGGACGACGTCGCGGCACTGGCCGCCCGGCTTCAGCACCGCTCCGCGCACGCACACGACTACGACTTGCAGCGCTCCAGTTCCTGAACGGGAGCGGCTGCCGCGGTAGTCGACGTCCGCGGCCGGGACTTGATGATCATGGCCGACGTCCGCCGGTCATCGCCGGGCGGGTCACGGCCCTCGCCAGATGTTGTCGAAAGCCGCGTCTTCGATGCTTCGCCGCTGCCGTTCGGCCGCCAGCTCCGTCACGGCGTCGCTCACGGCCGCCAATACGGTGACGACCGCGTCGTCGGTGAGGTCAGCGAGGTCCTCGGACGGCTCGTCACGCATCCCGACGGCGGCCGTGAGACCGGCGAGGACGGGCTCACCCGACGCCCAGCGCTCGGCCGCGTGGCTCCGGGCCGGCGAGTCGGGCACGGCCGTTCGGTCGCTGCGCAGGGGGCTCCAGCGACGGCGTGGCCGGGCGACATCCCCGTCCGTCTCCAGGGCGGCGACATACGCGGCGTGCAGGCCGCGGCCCCGGCGCCACAGCCACTCCTCGACGGACTCGTACGGCGCCTGCCGCACGAGGGCCGCCACCGCCTCGCTCAACAAACGGTCGTCCAGGTCGTGTTGCGGCCCCGGGACGATGTGGTCGCCGTCCAGGGTGACGGCCCCGGCGTCGGCGAGGTCGAGCAGTTCGGCTCCGGCGAGCGCCAGCGACACGTCGCCCTGCTCGGTGGGGCGGTCGGCGGCGGAGTCCAGGGTGACGATGAGCAGGTCCCGTGCTGTGGTCATGGTCTCGGACTCCCTGTAAGTGGCGTCGGCGATCCGCGGCTGCGGCGTCGTCCGCCGGGGCGGGTGATCGTACCGGGGCGGTTGGCGCCGTACCACCACAGTGTGGTGCGGAACGGTGCGTCGGCCCGCCCGACTGCTCGTCCGGAACGGCGAGGGGAACCGCTCTCCCGGGAGCGCAGTGGCGGCGTCGAGCTCGATGGCCTGGGCGGCGATGTTCTCCTCCAGTCGACGGCACGTTTCGGGGTTACAAGATTTGAAATCTGTTACTTCAACCTTGTAAGATCAGTGGTACGGATGCACGGGTTCCAGGAGCCGTCACGGGCTGCGCGAAGGTGTCGGGTATTTGTTCACCGGGAGGTAGGAGTCATGGAGACACGGCAGTTGGGGACCGGTGGTCCGCAGGTCTCGGCGTTCGGTCTGGGCTGTATGAGGATGTCGAACAGGACCACTGCGGCGGATGAGGCGGAGAGCATTGCGACCATCCGTGCTGCGCTCGATGCGGGAGTCACTCTGCTGGACACCGGCGACTTCTACGGAACGGGCCACAACGAGGAGTTGATCGGCCGGGCGTTGTCCGCCGGGGGACGGGAGAAGGCCGTTCTCAGCGTGAAGTTCGGCGCGTTGACGGATCCTGGTGGGAACTTTGTCGGCATGGACGGGCGCCCGCAGGCCGTGAAGAACTATCTGACCTACTCGCTGCGGCGGCTCGGCACCGACCACGTGGACATCTACCGGCCGGGACGCCTCGATCCGACGGTGCCGATCGAGGACACGATCGGAGCCATCGCCGAGATGGTGCAGGCCGGTCACGTGCGCGCGATCGGACTGTCGGAGGTCGGTTCGGAGACGATCCGGCGGGCTCACGCGGTTCACCCGATCGCCGATCTGCAGGTCGAGTACTCGCTGTTCAGCCGCGGCATCGAGGGCGGTGTCCTGGACACCTGCCGGGAACTGGGCATCGCTGTCACGGCCTACGGGGTGCTCTCCTACGGGCTGTTGAGTGGCAACTGGACGCGGCAGGCCCCCTCACCGACCGACCTCCGGGCGTTCATGCCGCGCTTCCAGGACGGCAACGTGGAGAGCAACCTCAAGCTGGTCCAGGCACTGCACGAGATCGCCGATGCCCGCGGGGCCACGGCGGCCCAGTTGGCCATTGCCTGGGTGCTCGCCCAGGGCCGCGAGCTGAGTGACATCGTCGCCGTCGTCGGGTCGCGCACGCGGCAGCAACTGGACGAGGCGCTGCCGGCGGCCGGGCTGGTCCTGACCGAGGAGGAGCTGGCGTCGATCGAGCAGGCGGTGCCGGTCTCCGCGGTGGCCGGGGACCGCGGAGCGCCGGGCATGAAGGACGGGGAGCGCTGAATGCGTTCGGGTACGGCGCTGGACGCCGAGACCGTCCTGGCCGCCACCGAGGACGTGCTACGCCGCTTCGGGCCGGAGAAGGCCACGGTGCTGGACGTGGCGCGCGCTCTGGGCGTCAGCCACGCCAGCGTCTACAAGCACTTCCCGTCCAAGGCGGCACTGCGCGAAGCCGTCACCCGGCGCTGGATCAGCCGCTCGCACGGCGACCTCGCGGCGGTCGCAGCCGACACCCGGCTGGCAGCGCCCGAGCGGCTGCGCGCCTGGCTCACCGCGCTGTTCGCCTCCAAACGGGCCGTGACGTCCGAGGACCCGCAGCTCTTCGCCACCTACCGCGTCCTGGCAGCCGAACACAGCAGCGCGGTCGCCGACCACGTCGCCGACCTGATCGAGCAACTGCGCGTCATCATCGCCGACGGCGTCAGCAGCGGTGACTTCACCTCCGCCGACCCCGCCGCGACGGCACGCGCCGTCTTCGACGCCACCATCGGCTATCACCACCCCGTCCACGCCGCCCAGTGGCAGGCCCCAGAGAGCGACGCAGCCTTGGAGGCCGTCTGCACTCTCCTCATCGACGGCCTGCGCCCACGCTGACCCGCACCGACCGTCCCCACCGCCGGTGTGCCGACACCGCACGCGTACGCACGCCTGGGCCTGCCGCGTCGACCGCGTAGCCATCGAGGCGGTCGATGGGGCGTGAACAGCGGCTCTGTAGGCGGTCGCAGGCCCTGATCGCCGCGCTCGCCCTGACCGCGGCGTGCGCACCGGCATGGAGAGCTGGGGGAGCCAGGAGCCCTCCCGGTGACGAGGACGACTCCCCGGTTCCGTACGTCCAACGCTACGTGGAACCCCTGGGCCGTCACGGGCTCCTTCGCCCTCACTCATCCCCCAAGGAGCTCCCCTTGAGTGACTCGCCCCCCGTCGTAGAGGCGGAGGAACACAACTCCTCCGGCACACCTCGCCACTTCGGCCTCATATTCGCCGCCCTCATGGCCGCGATGCTGCTCTCGTCCCTGGACCAGACGATCGTCAGCACCGCGCTGCCGACCATCGTCGGCGAACTGCACGGCGTGAACCACATGGCGTGGGTGACCACCGCGTACATCCTCGCGGCCACCATCGCCATGCCCGTCTACGGCCGCCTCGGCGACCTGATCGGCCACAAGTTCCTGTTCCTCGGCGGCATCGGCGTCTTCCTCGCCGGCTCCGTGATCGCGGGGGCTGCGCAGGACATGACCTGGCTGATCATCGGCCGGGCTGTGCAGGGTCTGGGCGGCGGCGGACTGATGATCACCTCGCAGGCGGTCATCGCCGACCTTGTACCGCCGCGACAGCGTGCGAGATACATGGCCCCGATGGGCGCCGTCTTCGGCTTCTCCGCGGTCGCCGGACCGCTGCTCGGAGGCTGGTTCACCGACGGCATCGGCTGGCGCTGGTGCTTCTGGATCAACCTGCCGGTCGGCGCCCTGGCCCTCGCTGTCGGCGCGTTCGCGCTGCGCCTGCCGCGCAGAGCCGTCGAGGTCGCCTTCGACTATGTCGGCTTGGCCCTCATGGCGACCGCGGTGACGTGCACGGTCCTGGTGACCACCTGGGGCGGCACGGAGTACGCCTGGTCCGATCCGCTCATCATCGGCATGGCTGTCTGCGGCCTGTTGACGTGGGTGCTGTTCTTCGTCTCCCAGCGCCGTGCCGCGGAGCCGATCATCCCGCTGTGGCTGTTCCGCAGCCGGATCTTCAACATCGCCACCCTGATCGGGCTCCTGGTCGTCGGCATCGGCATGTTCGCGATCATCGGCTACCTGCCCTCGTACCTGCAGATGGTCTATGGCCTCAGCGCCACCGAGTCCGGGCTGCTGCTCATCCCCATGGTCGTCGGCATGATGGCCACCGCCCTCCCGTCCGGACGGCTGATGAGCAGCACCGGCCGTTACAAGATCTTCCCCATCCTCGGCACGGCCTTGGTGTGCGTCGCCGCGCTGCTGGTGTCCACCCTGAACACCGAGACCCCACTCGTCCTGGTCTGTGTCTACGTCTTCCTGCTGGGCGCCGGTCTCGGCCTGACGATGCAGCCCCTGGTCCTGGCCGTCCAGAACGACTTCCCCGCCTCCGACGTGGGCACCGCGACCTCCGCCAACAACTTCTTCCGCGAGATCGGCTCCACTCTCGGCACCGCGGTCGTCGGCTCACTGTTCGCCCACCGCCTCACCGACCAGCTCGCCGCGCGCCTGCCCGCTGACGCCACCGGGACCGTGGGCGACACCCACTCGATCACCCCGGCCCTGGTCCACTCCCTCCCGGACGAGATCGAGGACGCGGTGGTCCTGGCCTACCAGCACGCCCTGACACCGGTGTTCCGCTATCTGGTCCCGGTGTTCGCCCTGGGCCTCGTGCTCGCCTTCGTCCTCCCGGAAAAGAAGCTCGCCGACGACAACGACAACGACCCCGAGACGACGCCGGCCGTCCAGCCCGGTGAGACAGGGCCGGACGGCGCTGAGGTATCGGCGGCGCCGACCGGGCAGTGAGCCGCACGCGTCAGCCACAGGACGGCCATGCGACGGGCAACTGTCGGACAGGCGCCGGGCGAATGCGGTGAGGGCGGGCCAGGGTCGGCCCGCCCTCGCGTACGGGGCAGGGGGGAGCAGCCCCGCGTCTGCGGCGCCTGTTCCGGTCAGGCGGTGGCCTCCTGAGGCGGTGTCGCTCCGCCTTTCCTGGCCTTCTTCTCGGCGCGCTCGCGGTCGCGCCGTTGCTTCGCCTGCTCCTTCCTCGCCTGCTCGGCGGCCTCTTCCATGGCCTTGAGTTCCGTGCGTACGGCGTCGGCCGGGCGGCGCTCGAGGATGGCGTCGTAGCGTATGGCCAGCTGGTCCAGGGCGTGGGTGTCGGACTCCCTGACCTCGGCCAGGATGGCTGTGCCGCCCGACGGGACGTGCTGGGCGAAGGCACCGACGGCGGTGGTGCCGCGTTCGGCCCGCTTGTAGTCGTGGCCGCCTCCGATCAGCGCGCCGACGCCCCAGCCCATCAGCACGCCGAGGGGTCCGCCGAGGATGCCGACGAGCGAGCCGACCAGCCCGCCGACCGCGGTGTTCCGTCCCTCCTCGGTGTCCATGCCCTCCGGGACGCGCACCGCGCCGTCCTCGAGGCGCTCGACCAGGACGGCGGCACGGACCTCGGTCGTGGCGGGGCTGAAGTGCTTCAGGTCGCTGAGCGCCTGATAGGCGGTGGCGCGGTCGGCGAAGCGCAGGGCGACGGCGTTCTCGTTCACGGTCATGAGCTCACTCCTGGGGTCGGCAGGCATCCCGACCTACGGCCGGTGGTGCCCGGGTTGGCGAGGTCTCCCTCATCTGTGAGACAGTATGTATCGAAGAACATCTGTGAGTCAAGCTGTCTCAGAGAGGCTGGGAAGAGGAGTTCCGATGTCCCGTACCAACGAAGACCCCCGCGCCCGCCGCAGCCGCGCCGCCGCCCTGACCGCCGCCACCGAACTCCTCGTCGAAGGCGGACCCGAACGCGTCACGCACGCCGCCGTCGCCGAACGGGCCGGAGTCGGCCGCGCCACCGTCTACCGGCACTGGCCCGACCAGCAGACCCTCCTCTTCGACGCCCTCGCCAACGACGTCCGCCCCCTGCTCACCTTCGACGAAGGCCCGGTCCGCCACCAGCTGGTGACCCAGCTGGAGCAAATGGCCGACTGGCTCAACCAGCCCGTCGCCGTATCGGTCATCGCCACCGTCGTCGAACGGGCCGAACGGGACGAGGACGTACGGCGCATCCGCGAAGAGATGTTCGGCCACGCCGACGAGCACTTCGCGGGGGCACTCGCCGCCGCCGTCGAACTCGGCGAACTCCGCCCCGGCGTCGAGGAACACGCCAGAGAACTGGTCTCCCGGATTCTCGGCCCCCTGCTGTTCCAGCGGTTCATGCTCGGCGCGCGACTCGACAAGGACATGGTGATCAGCTCGGTCGACGCCGCGCTCGCACCCTGGCTGCCGAACGCGTAACCGTCCGATGCGGAGCCGCCGGCGACGATTCGACCGCAACATCCTTCCGCTACGGTTCCGGCATGTCCGACCTCGACGCCGAACAACCGTCGGCCTCCGGCTCCCCGGAACCTTCTGCCCAGAAGCTCGAAGTCCTGGGCGAGCGGCTCAAGGAACGGATCTACGCGGTGATCACCATGCTCGCCGTGCTGGTCGGCCTGGCGCAGAACACGCATACCCAGCACGGCACGGCGGCCTGGTACGTCACGGGCACCGCGGTGGGCCTGTGGCTGGCGACGCTGGTGGCCGACATGCAGGCCCACCGCGTCGTTCACCAACGGTTGGCGAACCGCCGCGAGGTACGGCACCTGCTGTTCGTCAGCAGCCCGCTGCTCAGCTGCGCCGTGGGCCCGCTCCTGATGATCGCCCTGTCAGCGGTCGGCGCACTCGATCTGTCCACCGCGCTGTGGATCGCGGTCGGCGTGGACGTCGCCTCGATGGCGGTCTGGGGCTTCGCCGGCGGGCTGCGGATGGGCGGTGGGGTACTGCCTTCGTGCATGGCGGCGCTGCTGGACGCGGCGATCGGCTCAGGCGTGGTGATGGTGAAGGTGATCGCTGGGCACTGAGCGGCGCGGCAGAGGTGATATCCCCGGTCTGAGCGTCGGCTTCGCCCGTCGACGGTGCGGCCCGGGGATGAGGCCGGGCGCGTGAGGTGTCGATGTGCCGGTCGGCTGCTGTTCGAACCGCTCGGTGTCGGACTGCGTGCGACTGTCATGTGTTCGGCTGCCAGGCCGCGAGGGCGGCGTCGACCGTGTCGGCCACCGTCACCCCATCCGGCGGGGTACCGAGCATGAGGCGCTGGAAAAGCAGGGGACCGAGGATTCGGGAGACCAGGTCCCGGGTGTGTTCTTCGATGCCGGCGCGTAGTTCACCGCGTGCGACGGCGGCGGCGAGCGCGTCGGTGAGATGCTCGCCGGCGCGGCTGACCATCTCGTCGCGCAGGTTTCGTACGTCCGGGTCCCGCTCCGCGCGCTCCATGACGGTGGCGATGACGGAAGCGGAGACCGGCTGGTTGAGCCAGTCGGTCTGCTGCTGAAGGTGCGTCACCAACTCGTCGCGGACCGGGCCGTGGCCCAGGGGGAGCACGGGATGGGCGGCGGTGGTCAGGGTGTCCATGAGGAGTGCCCGCAGGTCGGGCCAGTGCCGGTAGACGGTGGCGCGGCCCACGTTGGCCCGTGCGGCGACGGCGGCGTGGGTGATGTGTCCCGGTCCTCCTTCGGCGAGGAGTTCGGTGGCGGCGGCCAGGGCGCTGGTACGGCTGCGGCGGGCGCGGGGGTCGTCGTTCGCACGGGACATGGGGCACCTCTCCTTCCGAGCAGTTTGTGAGACGACTTGACTCACAAACTTGCTCTGATACATACTGTCTCACAGGTGGCGCGGAGCCCGCGGCAGCGGACCCCGCAAGTCACCCACCCCTTGAGGCTCCAAGGAGACAGCTCATGTCTGTGACCACGACCGAGAACGCCATCGCCCTCCGTTTCGCCGACCGCGCCCCCGCCTACCACGCGCTCAGCGAGCTGAAGCACCTCAACTCCGCCACCACCGAGGTCCGCGGCGCCGTCCTGATCGAGCGCACGCAGGACGGCACCGTCCACTTCCCCGAGGGCATGGACACCGAGGCCGGACGCGGCACCGCGGTCGGCTCGCTGGTCGGTTCACTCGTCGGCATCCTCGGCGGCCCCCTCGGCCTGCTGATGGGCTGGGGCATCGGTGCGCTGATCGGCGGAGGACACGACTACAAGCGGGCCACCGAAGCGACCGAAGCCGTCGGTGCCTTCACGCCGCATGTCCCGCCGGGCGGCACCGTCATCCTGGCCGGCGTCGAGGAGGCCGACACGGAGGCCATGAACCTGCTGGCCATGCGCTACGGCGCGACCCTCGAACGCCGCCCCGCCGACGACGTGCGGGCCGAACTGAAGGCGATGGAGAAGGCGGTCGACGAGATCAGGAAGCAGGACGCCAAGGACAAGCGCGACCGCAAGCGCGACGAGCGCGGGCGCAAGGCCGACGAGCGAAAGAGCAAGGACGGCACCGACACGCCGGGACCGAACCTCGCCCCGGCCGACGCGTCCGCCACAGACGCGGGGTAAAACCGTTCCTAGAGACTGAGCGGGAGTGAGTCCTGTTGCCAGGACGCATGCTCAGCCGAACGCCCCGAACGGTGTTGGACGTTCTGGTCTCCCGCGTTCGCTCCGCATCCGGGCGGCACGCATCTGGTGCGTGGTCCGGGAATGCGGGGGCGGGTTTCCTCACGCCCGGCAACCTCCGGTCGGGCCTGGACGGTCCGATGCCCACGACGATCACTCCGGTCGTCGTGGGGCGGTGCCGTCCGTCGCCGGATCGGGTGTCCCTGGGCGCGCCTTCCGATCGCCACGGCGGCTGCGTCGTGGCGAGTGGTGGTGCGGTTCTTCGAGGTCAGCGGGCGCTGCCAGTACTGGGCGCCCCACTTGGATGTGTAGGCCGGGTCCACGGCGATGATCGCGATGCCCGTGTGGTCGGCCATCGACGTGAGCCGGGCGCGGAGCTTCCCGGTGGGCGTGCCGGAGATCAGCTGTCGGAAGCGTTTCTTGCGGCCGTGCTTCTCCCGGGTCTTCTCCGCACGAAAGTCCAGGTCTTCCACCGCGATCGCTGTGACGCCACAGGTCTTCGCCCAGTTCAGCAACCGCGTGAGGGCGTGACGGACCTGGGCGTCGCGATGCTGCGCGGTGCCGGACAGGTCGTAGAAGAAGCGGCGCGGGCTGCCGATCGGGTTGCCGTGCACATCGAGGCGCCAGGCGGCGAGGTGGTCGGCGTTGGTGTCCACGCCGATCACGCCCTCGGCCAGGGCAGCCTGAAGCGGCATCGTCTGCGTCGGTGCGTACTGCCAGGACGCGGTGAGGTACCAGCGCCCGCGTGCCACATCCAGGTGAATGCGGTACGCGACGGCCCGGTTCGCCTCGACGCGGTCGGCCCACTCCGGTCCCCGGTGCGGGAAGCTCACACGGGCGGCCAGCACATAGCGGCCGTGCTTGGCGTTCGCCAGCTCTGCCAGCGATGCGGGAAGCCTGATGCTCACCTCGCCGTCAGGGCTGACGCGGATGGTCTCGTTGCCGTATCGCTTCTGGGACTCGCCGTCGGCGGCGAGGAACCAGCGTTCGGCTTCCCACTGCCTGCGCCACTGGTCCTCGGTGAGCTGGGCGGTGTCGAGGTGGTGGCGGGAGCGGGCCAGGCGCTTGCCGCCTCTCACCACATGCACGATCCCTGCCTTACGGTCGGCTTGCTCGGCGGCCAGCCGGTCTTCGAGGACATGCAGGCGGCGGGTCTTGGCATGCCACTCCTGACGGGAACGGTAGCCGCCCGGCGCCTTCTTGCTGCCCTTCTCCCCGACCGGGAGCGACAACCGGTGCGCGATCGTGGCGATGCCCGCTTCCAGGCCCTGGATGTGGGCGGACTGGCAGCGACGGGCGAGCGCCCACTGATCATGTGTGGCCTTGGTGATGCTGCCTGCCCACCGCGACGACGACACCGCGGTCAGCTCCCGCTTGCGCACGGCCCACGCGTCCGCGGAATGCTCCAGACCCTCTGCGCAGCGGGCCTTGAGATCCTTCGAGGCGAGCGAACCAAGATGCGCGCCGACCAGCCCGAGAACCTTCTCGTCCTGCGGCGTCAGACACTTGAGGCGGGTCCGCACGGCGACACCGCTCGGGCCGGTCACGACGAACGACTTGGCCGGTGACCGCAGCCCACCCACCCCGCCACCCCCTGCCCGGCCCCGCCCGAAAATCCCGTCACCACATCCAACGAGACCCGACAGTAAAGGTCACACATTCGACGCAAGAAAATCCGTTCCCTCACGAAGGGCCCGCCCAGCTCCAAACCCCCACCCTCCCGGATGCCCGCCCCAAAATGAGCCACCCGGCGACGCGGTGGTGCGGCATCCGGTGACCATGATCTGACGCCGGTCGCGAAGGGGGCTGTGCCGGGGACGGCACTGATCGTCTCGTACGGTGGCGATCCATGTGCTGTCGGCCCTGGCGGCCGGGGCCGGCGCGCAGACGCCTATCCCTGACGTACGCGTCAAAGGCGAGACGGCCGCCGGTTGTCGCTCACGCCGCCGCCCCCAGCGGCCGGCGTTCGCTGAGGGCTGCGGAGAACTGGTCGGTGACCTGGTCCAGCGCCTCCCTCGTACCCGGCTCGACGACGATGCCGCCGTCCTGCCGTACCTCGATGTGTTTGTCCAGGACGAACCAGCCCGGGGTGATGTGTGCGGGGCCCATGGAGGCGAGGACCGGGCGCAGGGCGTAGTCGATGGCGAGGACGTGGGCGGTGGTGCCGCCGGTGGCGAGCGGGAGGACGGTCTTGCCCGCCAGTGCGTACTGGGGGAGCAGGTCGAGCAGGGACTTCAACAGTCCGGAGTAGGCGGCCTTGTAGACGGGGGTGCCGATGACGATCCCGTCCGCCCGCTCGAACAGGGCGGTGGCTTCGACGATCGCCGGATGGCCGAAGTCGGCGTGCAGCAGGGCCTCGGGCGGGAGCGTGCGGACGTCCAAGGGGACGACGTCGTGGCCCTGCGTGGTGAGCCGGGAGTCGAGGTCGCGCAGGAGGCGGGCGGTGCGGGAGGTGGGGGAAGGGCTGCCGGAAACGGAGAGAACGGTGGCCATGAGGGATCTCCTTCAGAGGGCTTTGCCCGGGTTGAGGATGTGGTGCGGATCGAAGGCCGCCTTGATGCGCTGCTGCAACGCGTGCTGCTGCGGGCCGAGTTCGTCCGCGAGCCAGCGCCGCTTGAGGGTGCCCACTCCGTGCTCCCCGGTGAGGGTGCCGCCCAGGCGCAGGGCGATGGTGAAGATGTCGCCCGCGGCCTGCCAGGCCGCGTGAGGGATGCCGGGAGTGTCGGGGTCGAGGACGAGGATGGGGTGGAGGTTGCCGTCCGCGGCGTGGGCGAGGGTGAAGATCCGTACGTCGTGACCCTCGGCGACGGCCGTGATCTCCCGTACTGCGGCGGCCAGTTGGGTCCTGGGCACCGCGATGTCCTCGATCAGCACCCGGCCCAGCCGTTCCAGAGCGCGCAGGGCGAGCCTGCGGGCCGTGAGCAGCCGGTCCGCCTCCGCCGGGTCGGCGGTGGTCTCGACCGATGTCGCGCGCCCGCGCAGCAGCCGTACCGCCAGGTCCGCCTCGGCCTGTGCCGCGCGTCCGTCGCACTGCAGAAGCAGCAGCGCACCGCCGCGTGAGCGCAGGTCCGTGCCCTGCGCGTCGTCCACGGCTCCCAGCACCGGCCCGTCCAGCAGCTCGGCCATGGCGGGCTCCAGCCGGGCCGCGGTCAGCGCCGACACGGCCTCGGCGCCCTCGGCGAAGGTGCGGAAGTACGCGGCGACGGTGGCCGTCGACTCCGGCAGTGGGCGCAGCCGTAGCGTGGCCGCCGTGATCACGCCCAGGGTGCCTTCGGAGCCGGTGAGCAGGGCCGTCAGGTCGTAGCCCGTGACCCCTTTGACGGTGCGCCGGCCGGTCCGTATCGGCGTGCCGTCCGCGAGGACCACGTCGAGGCCCAGCACGGCGTCCCGGGTCACCCCGTACTTGGCGCAGCGGAGCCCGCCCGCGTTGGTGGCGATGTTGCCGCCCACGGTGGAGATGGCCGCGCTGGCCGGATCCGGCGCGTAGCGCAGCCCGAACTCACCTGCCGCGTGGTCCAGTTCGGCGGTGATGACGCCCGGTTCGACGACGGCGATCTGGTCGTGTGGGTCCAGGTCGAGGATCCGGTTCATGCGCGACAGGTCCAGCACGACCGTGCCCGTGTCGGCGTTCGCGCCGCCGGACAGTCCGGTCCCGGCCCCGCGCGGCACCACCGGCACCCGCAGCGCGTGCGCGTGCCGCAGTGCCCTTCGCACGTGTTCGGCGTTCGCCGCGTGCACGACGGCCAGGGGCTCGCCGTCCGGGCGGCTGCCGGAGCGGTCGGCGGCGTACGGGGCGGTGGCTTCGGGGGCGGTGGTGAGCGCGTCTCCCGGCAGGTCGCGGCTCAGGGCGGTCAACAGGGTGTCGGCGGCGGCAGGGTGGGTGAGGGTCATCCGGTGGCCTCCAGTGCTCGGCTGCCGAGGGTGAGCAGTGCCACGTCCTCCTGCGGGGCGTGCACCCGGGCGCACTGGACGTCTCGGAAGTGGCGTTCGAGGGGGTTGTCTCGGCTCAGCCCGGGGTTGCCGCCTTGCTGACGGGCGGCGGTGATCGCGTTGCCGTAGCCGGCGAAGGCGTCGATCGAGCCGCCGTTCAGCGCGACCAGCGCCGTGTCGGGTTCCAGTGGGGTGGCGGTGATGTCGTCCCAGCCGAGCCCCGCCTGCTGGAGCAGCTCGTAGAGGAAGCAGTGGGCGGTGGTGTTCTTGACGTAGCCGACCTTCTTGCCCTTGAGCTGCGCGATCGAGGTGACGTCCGAGCCCTTGGGGGCGATGACTTCCTGGTTGAGTGTGGTGCCGCGCTGCACGGCGACGACCTTGAAGTTGGGTCTGCCGTCGAAGTTGGGTCTGCCGTCGGCGGCGGCGAAGACCGGCGGGATCTCGCTGGAGCCGGCCACGTCGAGTGCCCCGACCCGGACCGCCTCCAACTGCTTGTCGCCACCCTGGAAGAGGCTCCATCGCACCCGGTACGGCGTGTCGTCGAGGCGGGCGAACTTCAGCAGCGCCTCCTCGCGCTGCCAGCCCGTCGCGCCCACGCGCAGCGTGACCGTATCGCCGTCGTCGTCCGCGCCCGCGGGGCCACCGCAGGCGCTGAGTACGACGATGAGGAGCGCGGCGAGTGCGAGCGCGGGCCCGGCCCGCCTCACGCGGCGGCTCCCGAGGCGGCCCGGTGCGCCAGTTCCTGCCGGACCAGCGGGAGGACGTGACGGGCGTAGTCGATGGCGTCGTTGAGCGGGTCGTAGCCGCGGACGGACAGCAGCTCGCAGCCGATGTCGACGTAGTCGAGCAGCGCCTTGGCGACCGTCTCGGGCGAGCCGACCAGCGCGGTGGAGGCGCCGGCGGCGTTGGTGGCCGCGGCGGGCGCGGTCCACAGGCAGCGGTCGTGCACCTCGCCGCGCTCCGCGATGGCGAGCAGTCGCTGGGAGCCGACGTTGGCGGGGGTGCCATGGCCGAGTGCCGGATAGTGGCGCTGCTTGGCGCGCTCGGTGTGGTTGGTCTTGATGGAGCCGAGGATGCGGTGGGCCTTCTCCCAGGCCAGTTCGTCGGTGGGGGCGATGATCGGGCGGAACGACACCCAGATGCGGGGGTGCGGGCGTCCGGCGGCGTCCGCGTGGGCGTTGACCGCGGCGATCTGCTCGGCGGTCTCCTTCAGCGGCTCGCCCCACAGCCCGAAGATGTCGCCCTGCCGCCCGCCCACCCGGTAGGCGTCCTCGGAGGAGCCGCCCACCGAGATCGGGATGGTGCCGTTGTAGGGGGTGACGTCGGAGCGGAAGCCCTCGAAGCGGTAGTACGGGCCCTCGTGGGAGATCGGCCCGTCGGCCGCCCACACGTCACGCAGGATCTGTATGTATTCGTCGGAGCGCGCGTACCGCTCGCTCTTGCTCAGGTAGTCGCCTTCGCGGCGCTGCTCCTCGTCGCTGCCGCCGGAGATGATGTGGACCGCCAGGCGTCCCTTGCTGATCCGGTCCAGCGTGGCCAGGGCGCGGGCCGCGTGGGTCGGGAAGATCACGCCGGGGCGGTGGGCGAGGACGGGCTTGATGCGCTCGGTATGGTGGGCCACGAACTGGGCCAGTTGCAGGGCGTCGGGGGAGGCGGAGTGGTAGGTGACGAGGGTGTAGTCGAAGCCGCCGTCGTCCAGCGCGCGGGCGTAATGCCGGGCGTAGTCGACGTCGATGCCCGTGCCCGCGGTGGGGTCGTCCTCGGTGGCGGGGTTGGGGTGGACGGCGCTGATGAACTCGACCGGCATGGCGGGGCTCACTCCTTGACGAGGCTGGTGTCGACGTGGTCGGCGACGGTCGGGTTCGGGGTGAGGACGCCGATGCCGTGCATGGTGTCGCCGACCTTCTGCACGGCGTCGACCACCTGGGAACTCACCGGCAGGAGCTCGCTGTTGGCTTGGCTCACGAGTGTCCTGGCGACCTCGGGGGAGGCGCCGTTGTTCTGCTGGATGGCCTTGGCGTAGTCGTCGGGGTGCTTCTGCGACCAGGCGAGGGCCTTGTCCAGGCGGCGCAGGTAGTCGGCGATTGCGGCCTTCTTGCCCTTGCTCGACAGGGCCTTCTCAGAGGCGCCGATGAAGCCGTAGCCGCTCACACGCCCGTCGGCGCCGTTGACAAGGAGCCGGCCGCCCTGCTGCTCGGCGACGGCCTTGTAGACGCCGAAGGTGGCCCAGACCTCGACCTTGCCGGAGGTGAACGCGGCTTGCGCGTCGGTCGGCAGCAGGTACTGCACCTGGACGTCGTCGTAGCTCAGCCCGGCCTGCTGCAGCGCGTGCGCGAGCAGGTACTCGGCGATGGATCCCTTGGCCGAGGACACCACGACCTTCTTGCCCTTGAGGTCCTTGACGCTCCTCACCGAGGAGTCGTTGCGGACCACGATCCCGGTGTGCGTGCCGTCGTTGTGCAGCGCGCCCACCGCCTTGACGGGCACACCGCCGGAGAGGGCCTGGAGGGTGGGGAGGTCGGCGGCGTAGGAAGTGTCCGCGGCGCCCGCCTGCACGGCTTGGAAGAGCGGTGCCGCGCCCTCGAACTCGGCCCACTTCACGTCGTACGACGTCCCCTTGAGGGCGCCGGAGGCGTCGAACAGGGTCTGCAGGTTCTTCGCCTGGTCGCCGATGGTCAGGGTCACCCGCGACGAAGAGCCCCCGGACGCGGCCTCGCTGTTCCCGCCGCAACCGGCGGTGGCGAGGAGCGCGGTGAGGACGAGTGCGGAGCTCAGCACACGCCGGCTGATGCGGTGGACGGGGTTCATGCGGATGCCTCTTCCAGGGGATGTGCCGAGGCGTCGTGGACGCCCAGGCGACGCAGCAGTTCGCCGCGGAGTCGTACGAAGTCGGGGGAGCCGAGGTCGCGCGGCCGCTCCAGGCCGACTTCGGCCTCGTACGCGATCCGCCCGCCGTCCATCACCAGCACGCGGTCGGCCAGCAGCAGCGCTTCCTCCACGTCGTGCGTGACCAGCAGCACCGAGCAGCCGTGCCGCTGCCACAGATCGGCCACGAGCCGCTGTGCCTTGCCGCGGGTGAGCGCGTCCAGGGCGCCGAACGGTTCGTCGAGCAGCAGGAGTTCGGGCTCGCGCACCAGGGCGCGGGCCAGCGAGACGCGCTGGGCCTGACCTCCGGACAGGGTCTTGGGCCAGCGGCCCGCGTACTCCTCGATGCCGACCTCGGCCAGATAGCGTTCGGCGAGCGCCCGGTCCGGGGAGCCGGGCAGCCCGAGCACGACGTTGCGCCACGCGCGCAGCCAGGGCATCAGCCGCGGAGACTGGAAGGCCACCGAGCGCCGTTCCGGGACGGTCACCTCGCCCTCGGTCTCGCTGTCGAGCCCGGCGAGGACTTCAGCAGCGTCGACTTGCCGCAGCCGCTGTGGCCGAGCAGGGCGACGAACTCGCCCTGGCGGATGGTCAGATCGAGCCCGTCGATGACGGTCTTGTCGTCGAAGGCGCGGGTCAGTCCGCGGACCTCCACACTCGCGGTCATCTCCGTCACGCTCCTTCGCCGTCGAACGAGGCCCGCCAGGCCAGCAGCCGCCGCGACAGCAGCCGTACGGCGAAGTCGCACAGCAACCCGAGTACGGCGTAGACGGCGAGGCACAGGACGATGACGTCGGTCTGGAAGTACTGCTGGGCGTTGCTCATCAGGTAGCCGATGCCGGCGTCCGCGTTGACCTGCTCGGCGAAGACCAGCGCGAGCCAGGCGGTGGACAGTGCGTACCGCAGACCCACCAGCGCTCCGGGCAGCGCGGACGGCAGGATCACGTACCGGATCAGACCGATGCGGCCGAGCCCCACCATCCGCCCCGCTTCGATGAGTTGGGCGTCGGCGGAGCGGATGCCGCCGTAGATGTTGAAGTAGAGCGGGTACGTCACTCCGAGCGCGACCAGCGCGATCTTCGGGGTCTCGTCGATGCCGAACCATACGATGAACAGCGGGATCAGGCCCACCCAGGGGATGGCCCGGAACATGCCCATCGACGCGTCGATGACGTCCTCGCCGAGCCGGAACAGTCCCGCCGTGAGCGACAGCGCGAGGGCGACGGCCGCACCGATGAGGAACCCGATCGCGGCACGGCGCCCGGACGCGGCGATGGCCTGCGGCAGTTCACCGGTGCCGGTGAGGTCTATGGCGCGCTGGAGGACGTCGACGGGTGAGGCCAGTACGGACTCGGGCAGCACTCCGGTGGTGCTGGCCAGGAACCAGAACAGCAGCAGACCGACGGGGCCGGCGGCTCGTCGCACACCACGGGGGACACGAAGGGTGCGGGGCTTTCGCGGGGCTGCGGGGCGGTCGGTCTTCGTGAGGGACGGGGCCGGTGTGTCCGTATGCGGTGATGGTGCGTGTGTCGGTGGGGAGGTTCCGGATACAGCGGTGTTCGGGGCAGGCATGGCTCGGCCTCTCGTGGGGACGGGGGAGGGCAGTTCAGTACGGTCGTTCGCCCAGCACGGCTGGGCGGTCGGGGTCGGCGGACCACGCGGACCAGGAGCCGGGGTACAGCGCGGCGGGGATGCCGGCGTGGGCGAGCGCCGCGATCTGGTGGGCGGCCGTGACGCCGGAACCGCAGTAGACCCCCACCTCGGTCGCGTCATCGGCACCCAGCGCCGTGAACCGCACGGCGAGTTCCTCCACGTCGCGGAAGGTTCCGTCGGGATGGAGGTTGTCGCCCGTGGGGGCGGACAGCGCACCGGGGATGTGCCCGGCGCGCGGATCGACCGGTTCGCTCTCGGCGCGGTACCGCTCGGCCGCGCGGGCGTCCAACAGCACACCGTCACGGGCGACTTCGGCCGCCGCGTCCGCGTCCAGCACCGGCAGCCGACCCGGCGTGAGGACGATGTCGCCCGGCGAGGAGGGCTCGGGCTCTGCGGCTTCCGTCGGCAACCCGGCCGCGCGCCAGGCGCCCAGCGCCCCGTCCAGCAGAGTCACCCGCTCGACTCCCGCCCAGCGCAGCAGCCACCAGGCGCGGGCGGCGGCGGTGTTGCCGTTGTCGTCGTACACGACCACCGGGCGGCCCGCGGTCAGGCCCCAGCGACGAGCGGCCGCCTGCAACTCGGCGGGGTCGGGAAGGGGATGGCGACCGCCCTCGGGCGTGGGCGGGGCGGCGAGTTCGGTGTCGAGGTCCACGTAGACGGCGCCGGGGATGTGCTCCTTGAGGTAGTGCTCGCGTCCGTGCGGGTCGCCGAGTTGCCACCGCACGTCGAGCACGACGGGGCTCGGATCACTGCTGTGCAGGAGGGAGCGCAGCTCGGCCACGTCGGTCAACACCTGGACGGTCATGCCAGGTCCTCCCGCACGGCGAGGTCTTCCCGTACGGCGATGGGCGCGAGGTCCGGGGAGAGCCGCAGCCGCTCCAGGAACAGCACGATCGTGGCGGCGGCTGTGCGGTGGGTGATGTCGTTGAGGGCGTCGTGCCGGGTCCTGGCCAGGCTCACCAGCTCCACGCCGGGCAGGGCGCGGTAGGCGCGGGCGGCCTCCGGGAGCGGGCTGACCGTGTCGTCGGTGCCGTGCAGGGCGAGGACGGGGACGGAGATGCCGTCCAGGGCGGGCAGTTCGGCGGGGGCCGGGGCGGTGAGAGCGTCGCGCCGGAACGCGTCGTCGGAGGTGAGCCTGCCCCGGTGCGTGGGGCAGGCGGTGCGCTGGTCGAGTTCGGCCTCCCAGTCGGGCACCGGTGCGGTGGCGTGCGGTGCGGTGGGCAGTCCGACGAGGATCAGCGCGTCCAGGCCCGGTGTGCCACGTGCCGCGAGCGATGCCGCGTACAGGGCCCCGGCGTCGGAGCCGACCAGCACCCGGGGACTGGGCAGGGTCTCGTCGCGCAGCAGTTTGGCGGCCTGGTCGGTGACCGGCTCCGGGTCGGGGGACGGATCCGTCAGGGCCCGTACGCGGTAGCCGTCGGCGGCGACGCGGCGGCCGAACCGCTCGTACACGCCGCCGTGTTCGCCGCGGCCGGGGAGGACGACGAGGGTGCCGCGCGGGGCGATTCCCTCTGGTTCGTCCCAGGCGTGGACAGGCTGAGGAGAGCTCATGCTGACTCGATTCATCTGAGGGCTCAGGGGCCAACGGGATGCGGCTGTGCCGTGGGCGGGGAAAGTGTGAGGCGCACATGCGTGGAGAGCCCGCAGCAGACGGGCGTGCGGGATCAGCTGGACCGGGTGTGGCTCAACGGAGCATTGCGCGTGCGCTGATCAGCAACAGCGCATCGTGACGGCGCGGCCGAGGTCGACCACCCGCCGCCGCGTCAGCCGGGTGCCCGCACCGCAGCACACCGCCGACCCGACGGCCGACGGCCGGGGTCCGGTGCTGTGGGGGCGCGGCCCGCAGGCCGACGCGTTGGCTGTACGCGACATGCGCCCAGCATGCAGGAGGGGAAAGCCGTACGTCCAACGACGATTCGCCATCAAAACCGATCACGATCCATAATCGATCGGTGCTAGCCTGCGCCCATGCGACCGGTCCTGGACATCGTGGCGCTGCGCAGCCTGATCGCCGTCGCCGACTACGGCGGCTTCCATCGCGCCGCCGGTGCGCTGGCACTCAGCCAGTCCGCGGTCAGCCAGCACGTACGACGGCTGGAGAAGACGCTCGGCCGTCCCGTCGTCGAACGTGACGGCCGCAAGACCCGGTTCACGGCCCATGGCACGCAACTGCTGGAGGAGGCACGGCTGGTCGTCGCGGCACACGACGCGGCCGTACGCCGGTTGCTGGGCGAGGACGGCCCGCAAGCCGTAACCATCGTCATCGGCGCCACGGAGCACGGCGCCGACCAGATCCTCCCGGTGCTCACCGAGGCCGTACGGGAGGTGCGACCGGGCGCCGAGGTACGCGTGCGGATCGACCGCTCGGCGCGGCTGACGGACGCGGTCGACCGCGGGGAGCTCGACCTCGCCGTCTACGTCACCGAGGCGACCGCCGCGGCGGGCAGCCCCGTGGGCGGACTGCCGCTGCGCTGGTACGCCGCCCCCGGCTGGAAGCCGCCGGTCGCCCCCGCCCCGCTGCCGCTGGTCGCCATCAACGAACCGTGCGTCATCCGCCGCCGCGCCCTTACCGCGCTGGCCGCCGACCACACCCCGGCCACCGTCGTCGCCGAGGCCGGATATCTCGCCGGCGTCCTGGACGCGGCCCGCGCCGGACTGGGCGCCGCACTGCTCGCCGTGCCCGGCGGCCAGTCCCCCGAGGGCCTGACCCCGGTCGACGGCCTGCCCGCCGTCTCTCCGGTACGGCTCAGCGCGCGCCCTCGGCACGGAGCGGACCCGTCGGTGACCGGCACCGCCGTCGAAGCGGTCCGCGCGCTGCTCGCCGCCTGCGAGACCGGCCGCGTGGCCTGAGCACATCGGCGTCTGTCCGGACGCCGACTCCACGCAGACCCGGCCGGCGCGAGGCCGTCCGACCGATTCTCGCCGGATGAATCCCCTGTTCTGGGACTCGCCCATGAATGTCGGAGCCGCCCTCTACCGTGGAGATCCGGGAGCCGCCGAGGCGGCAGGGGAGGTCGACAGGCGTGCGCAGGGTGCCACCGGAGATGTTCCGGTTCACGACGGTGGAGAGGTCTGACCTGTACGGGGCGGTGCTGGACGCATTCGGTGTGGCAGGTGAGCACCTGGAGACGGCGCTGGGGATCGACGCGGTGCGCGAGAGACTGCGCGGGGTGGGCTGGGCGGCGGCGGTCGAGGACGACGAACTGCATGAGGCGCTCAGGAAACTGGTGCAGTGGGAGCTCCTGGACGTGGTGCACAACCACGCGGAGAACTACCGCACGGCGGAGGAGTACGAACGGCGGAATCTGCACTACTCGTTGACCCGCCGCGGCGAGGCCGCTCTCGCCGGAGTGCGGCACGCGCTCGAGGTTCTCGCCTCCACGGGCGCGCTGCAGACGGCCGTGCTGGAGGCGATCGCCGACCGGCTCGACGAGCTGTGCCTGCTCTCCGATGAACCCGCCTCGGCCGATCGCCGGATCTTCAGCACGCTTCGGGAGCTGGAGGGGCATCTGGACGCTCTGGTGGAGAACACCAAGGCGTTCAACGGGGAGTTGCAACGACTCCTGCGCGCCGAGGGCGCGGATCTGGAAGTGTTCCGGGAGGTCAAGGCCGCCACCGTCGCGTATCTGCAGGAGTTCCTGGTCAACCTCGACCGGCGCGGGCAGGCGGTCGCCGGCGCCGTGGCCCGGGTGGAGGAGCGGGGGATCGTCGTGCTGCGCGAACGAGCCCTCCGTGGTGCCGAGTTGCCGCCGGTGGCCGGTGAGGATCCGGCGGCTGCCTGGCTGGAGAGCAGGCGGGCGCGGTGGGCGGGCCTGCGTGCGTGGTTCCTGCCGGACGACGGGGCGCGGCCCCGGATCGAGCAGCTGCACGACATCGCCCGGCGGGCCATCGTCTCGCTCCTGCAGGTCCTGGAACGGATCAACGAGTCACGGCGCCGCTCCTCCAGCGCCGTGCAGGACTTCCGGGAACTGGCGCGCTGGTTCGCCGCGGCTCCCGCGGAGGAGGATCTGCATCGGTTGTGGTCGGCGGCCTTCGGGCTGGGCCCGGCGCGCCACGCTCACCTCGCCCACCCCGACCCGGAGTTGATCCCGTCGTCCCATTCCTGGTCCGAGGCCCCGCCCGTGGCGGTGTCGGCGCTGCTGCGGACCAGTGGACGGACGGAGCGCTTCACACGCACGGCCAAAGTGCGGGACGTCGCGGCCATCAGGGCGCAGCGCGCTGAGCGGGCCCGAGCGGAGCGAGCGGAACTCGCGCGCGCCTGGCAGATGCTGGAGACGGACGGACCCGTGCGGCTCTCCTCCTTCGGCGCGTTGGATCCCGCTGTCTTCGACCGCCTGCTCGACCTGCTGGGCCGGGCCCTGTGCGCCCGGGAGGACGCGGGCGGTCTGCGGCGGGCCACGACGGGAGACGGCCGGGTGGAGATCGCGCTGTCGCCGCCTCCGGACGAGCGCACCGCCGTACTGCACACCGCGAAGGGCACACTGACCGGACCGGACTACGTCGTCCACATCACGGCCGCGGGCGGAGCGAGTGCCTTCCCGGCCTTCCGCGTCGCGCGGCGGGAGGCGGCGGGATGAGCACACTCGCCAACCAACTGGCCGCCGCGGAACGGGAAGAGGTCGCCCGCGCCATCCGCCTGCTCCTGGCCCGCCCCCTGCTGACCGAGACCGCCGAACCCGCCGGCTTCGAACTGGTACGACGCCGTCGCGAGCCGCTGGCCCAGTGGTTCGACTACACGTGCGGCTGGAGCCTGGTCGTGGAACCCCGCCGCGGGTACGCCCGCCTCACCAAGGTCCGCGCGCACCCGGACGACTCCCGCCCGGCCCGCAGGGCACGCTCCGGCCGGGCCCCGTTCGACCGCCGGCGTTACGTCCTGCTGTGCGTGGCCGCGGCGGAATTGCTGTCGATGCCGATGACGACCATCGGCATGCTCGCCGACCGTGTCGTGCAGGCGACGGCTGCCGACCGGGCGCTGGCCGCGTTCGACCCGGTCCGCCGGCCGGAGCGGACGGCGTTCGTCGACGTCCTGAAGCTGCTGGAGTCGTACGACGTGCTGCGCGCGGTGGACGGGACGACCGAGGCGTACGTCGAGTCCGCGGAGGCGAAGGTTCTTTACCGCGTGGACACCACGCTGCTGATGCGGTTGCCTGCCGCGCCCGTCGGAGCCTCCCGACTCGCCGTGCCCCCGGACGAGGTGCCCGCGCGGTTCGAGGAACTTCTCACGGGCCTTGCGCGGGAACGCCGCTACGGCGGCGCGGCCGTCGAAGGGACGGCCGACGACGCGCACAGCGAGACCGCCGTCACCGACGCGCAACGCAACCTGAGACTGCGCCACTCGGTGCTGCGCCGCCTCTTCGACGACCCCGTGCTGTACCGGGCGGACCTCGCCGAGGACGAGTTGGCGTACGTCACCTCCCTGACCGGACGGCAGATTCTGCGCCGCTCGGTGGAACAGGCCGGCTTCCTCCTGGAGGAACGAGCCGAGGGATATCTCCTCGTCGACCCGGACGGGATCGCCACCGACGTCCGCTTTCCCGACGACACGTCCACTGCCCGGGTCGCCGCGCTGCTCCTTCTGGAGCCGCTCTGCGCCGCGCCTGCCGGGATGCTGCCCGAGCAACTCGCCGAGGCCGGAGCGGAACTGCTGCGCCGCTTCCCGCGCTGGGCCAAGGCGTATCAGTCCGAGGACGGCGCGGCCCGGCTGTCCGACGACGCCGTACGCGTACTGCGTGACGTCGGTCTGGCCCGCAGGACCGGGGGCCGTCTCGTCGCGTGCCCGGCCGCGTACCGCTACCGCCTGACTCAGACGACGAGTTCGGTCCCGGAGGACGAGCCCGGACCTGAACAGGAAGGAGACATGCGGTGAGCGTGACAGAGCTTGCCTTCCCGCGACGGCCGGCGGAGCCCACCGAAACGGCCGGGCCGCCGACGGGGGCGGCGGACGCCTCCCGCAGCCGCTGGCAGCCGCACCGCGCGGGCATCCTCAACGTCTGGCGCTACTACGACGAGACCTTCACCTTCCACCAGGGCCGCCTGCTGCTGCGCGGCCAGAACGGTTCCGGCAAGTCCAAGGCCCTGGAGCTGCTGCTCCCGTTCCTCTTCGACGCCAGCCTCCGCCCCAACCGCCTCTCCACGTTCGGCGGTTCGGAACGCACCATGCACTGGAACCTGCTGGGCGAAGGCGCCTCCGGCAAGACCCGCGTCGGGTACGTATGGATGGAGTTCCACCGCGTCGGCGACGACGGCACCGAGCGGTGGTTCGGCTGCGGCGCACGCCTGCAGGCGAGCGTGCACACCAGTGGGGTACACGCCGACTACTTCACCACCGGCTCCAGGATCGCCCACCGCGACGGCGTGCTCCTCGTCAACGAGGCGGGACAGCCACTGACGCGGGCCGCCCTCGTCGACACCCTGCGCGACCGCGGCGACGTACACGCCTCGGCCACCGACTATCGCACCGCCGTACGGCGTGAACTCTTCGCCGGCATGGGGGAGCAGCGCTATGAGTCGCTGCTCTCCGCCCTGCTCCAGCTGCGCCAGCCCAAACTGTCCGAACGGCTCGACCCGTCCCTGCTGTCCACCCTGCTGTCCCGTGCTCTGCCTCCGCTGGGTGAGGGAGAAGTCGCCGAACTCGCCGAGGGCTTCGAGCGACTGGACCGTCAACGCGAACACCTCAAGCGGCTCGACGAGGAGGTGACGGCGGCCGAGACGGTCGCATCCCGGCAGCGCGCCTACGCGCGACGGGTTCTGCGTGCTGCCTCGGCCGCGCTGATCTCGGCGACCACCGAGATGGACGACCTCACCCGCGCCGCCCGTCAGAGTGCCGAGGAACTCGAACAGGCGCTGACGGAGCGCGAGTCGGCCCAGGCCCGGCGCGACGAACACGAGATGCGGGCGCACGCCCTGGAAGAGACCGTCGAGGGGCTGCGCGAGAGCGACGCGTACAAGCAGGGCGAGGAACTCGACCGACTCCGCCGGCGCACCGAGGACGCGGTCACCGCCGCCGGGCGGCAGCGTGCCACTGCCCAGGCCACTCGAGCCAGGGCCGAGGAGGACCGGAGGCACGCCGACGACGCGGCGGGTCACGCCCGCACACTCGACGCGCACGCGTGCGAAGCCGCCGAGGAAGCACGCCGGTCGGCCCGGGCGGTGGGCATGGAGTCCATCCATCACGAGGTGAAGACCATCCTCGACGCGGATCTCGCCGTGCCCGTCCCCGACGGCACGAGGCGTCAGGCGGGGGACCGTCGGGCCGAGGACTCCGGCGGCACCCGCACGAGGGGCGAGAACGGCGCCCCGCAGACCCGTCGGCTGCTGCGGGGCGCGGTCACGGCCCGGCGGCAGCAGATCACCCTCGTCACCGAGGCGATCGACGAGCACGATCGCGCGGTACGCGACCGGGGCGCCGCCGAGGACCTGCTGGACGAGGCCCGTGCGCGACTCGCGGAGGCGATCGCCCGGCGGGACGAGGCGTCCGGCGCCTGGGACGCGGCCGTTGCCGAGCAGACGGAACGGCTGCTCGGCTGGGCCGAGGGCTGCACGGAACTACGCATCGACGACCTCGACGAACTGGCGGCCGCAGCGGCGGCCGAAGCCGACGTGAGGGCCTTGGCCGAAGCCTCCGCACGCCCGCTGGAACAGGAGATCGCCACCGCGGAGGGCACCGCCCGAGCCGCACGCCAGGGACTGCTGGACGAGCGGACCCGACTCGAAGGGGACGTACGACGGCTGAGTGGTGAGACCGACCTGCCGCCTTCACCCCCCTCCACTCGCACCACCGTCCGCACGGCGACGGCGGGAGCACCCCTGTGGCGACTGGTCGGCTTCCGTGAAGGGGTCCCGCTGCCCGTGCAGGCCGCGGTGGAGGCGGCACTCCAGGCGTCGGGCCTGCTGGACGCCTGGGTCAGCCCCTACGACGGGATCACGCTGCCGGGCCACGACACCCGGGCCGAGGCGGCTCTGGCCGTGACCGCCCCGGGGCCCAGCCTGCTGGAGGTGCTGAGGCCCGAGGAAGACATCCCCGTCCCGGCCGACACCGTGACCCGCATCCTCGCCGGGGTCGCGTACGGCACCTCTCTGCCCGGCGGTCACCCCGCGGCCGTCTCCGCCGACGGCGCCTGGCGTCTCGCGCTCGCCACCGGGACGTGGAGCAAGCCGGAACCCGCGTACGTCGGCGCCCTCGCCCGGCAGCGGGCCCGGCAACGCAAGATCGGTGAACTGACCGAGCGGATCAGCGAGACGAACGCTGCCCTCGCCGCCCTCGACGACGAGCTGCGTGGCCTCGACGCCCGCCGCGCCCGCCTGGACGCCGACCGTGCAGCCCGACCCGACCACCGGGAACTCGACGCCCGCCGGCGGGACTGGGACCGAGCCGAGGAGAGAGTGGCGGCCCGGGACGACGTAGTGCGCGACTCGGCCGCGCACCTGGCCCGGTGTGAGACCGAGGTGGCGGGCGCGCTGCGCACGCTCAGCCGGCGGGCCGCGGAACACGGACTGCCCACCGACCGCGACCGGTTGCGTGAACTCTCCGCCGACATCGACAAGTTCCGGGACACCGCCGACACCTGGGTGGACACCAGCCTCACCGCGACCGCCGCCGCCGACAGGGCCCACCAGATGGCCGTGCAGGCAGACCGCACGCGCCGGGCCGCCGAGGAACAGGCCCAGGACGCGGCTGCCGCGGAAGCGGAGGCCGCGGGGCTGAAGGCACGCCTGGAAGCGGTGGAGGCCACCGTCGGCGAGGACTACCGACAGATCGTGGCGCGCGTCGGCGAGGCGCGCGCCGAACTCCGCCGCTGCCGTGAGGAGGCCGCCCGGGCGGCCGACCTCCTGCTGCACCTGGAAGGGCGTATCGGAGGACTGCGGGCCACCAGCGGTCAGGACGCCGAACGACGGGAACAAGCCGTCGCGACCCGGGACGGTGCGGCGCACCGGTTCCGGCACCTGTGCCTGGTCGGGCTGGCCGAGGACGCCGGCACCGCACCGGAACTCGGTGCCGGGGACGGCACCAAGGCCACCCTGGAGGCCGCCCGCGCCACAGCGGCGAAGTGGCCCGGTATCCCGCACGCCCCACGCAACCTGGGCGACGCCGCGACCCGGCTCTCCGAAGCGGTGCACGAGGCTCGCCGGCGCCTCGGCGCCCGTGCCGACCTGGACCTGGAACCCGACGACGACATCCAGCTCTTCACCGCCACCCTGGACGGCGTACGCGTGGGGGCGACGGGCCTGCTCACCACGCTCACTCAGGAGCGGGACCGCAGCCGTGACGACATCACCACCGCCGAGCGACGCCTCTTCGACCAGATCCTCACCGGCGACATCCGCCGCCACCTCGCAGCCCGCATCCGTCAGGCCGGCGAACTCGTCGACCGCATGAACGGACACCTGGAGCGGGTCCGTACCGCCTCCAACGTCGCCGTCCAACTCATTTGGGACGTCCGTCCTGATCTTCCGGACAGCACCCGGACCGCCCGTCAGATGCTGCTCAAAGACCCCGGCCGGGTCACCGAGACCGACCGGGAGGCCCTGCACGCCTTCTTCCGCGCTCGTATCGAGGAGGCCAAGGGCAGCGACACGGCCGCGAGCTGGGAGGAACAGCTCGGCGAGGTGCTCGACTACACCGCCTGGCACCGCTTCACCGTCCGCCTCGACCGGGCGAACGGGACCGGCTGGCAGCCGCTGACCAAGAAGCTGCACGGCGCGCTCTCCGGCGGAGAGAAGGCCATCGCGCTGCACCTGCCGCTGTTCGCCGCGGTCGCCGCCCACTACGAGGCCGTGCCCCTGGCGCCCCGGCCGATCCTGCTGGACGAGGTCTTCGTCGGCGTCGACACCGTCAACCGCGGACAGGTCTTCGCCCTGCTCACCGCACTCGACCTGGACCTCATGGTCACCTCCGACCACGAGTGGTGCACCTACGGCGAACTGCCCGGCATCGCCGTCCACCAACTCCTCACCGACGGGGACGACGACGCGGTCACCAGCGCCCGCTTCGTCTGGAACGGCATCGACCTGGAGGCGGGATGACCCACGCGGAACCCGCCCCGGGCGAACACACCCTGCGCCGCCCCGAACTCCGCCCGCTCTGGCACACCCTGCACCATCGCCTGTCCTCCGGCCGCCCCGTCACACGGGTGCGCCTCGGACCGCTCGACGACGCCCAGCGCGAGGCCCTCGCCGACTTCCTCGGCCTGGACCGCCTGCCGGACCCTCGCCCCTCCATACCACTGGCCCGCGTGGAAGAGGCCGTCACCGACCTGTGCGGCCGTACGGTGCGCGAAACGGTCACCGAACTCGTCGGTCCCCTCGACGACCGTGCCGGCGAACGACGCCGCCAGGAAGGAGAACGGGCCCAGCTGTGGACATGGTTGGACGGTCATGACACCGTGCGGGCCCAGCCCGCGCTCGCCGACTGGACCGCGTCATGCCGAGCCGCCGGCCTGGTCGGCGGCTCCACGGAACGAACCCGAACCCTGCTCGCCGACGCACTGACCGTGCTCGCGGAACTTCCCGCTCAGGCTGAGCCCCTGCCCGTCTTCGCTGCCCGGGTCCTGAGGGGCGACTCCCACGCACTCGACGACGGCACCCGCCTGTCGACCCTCGTTCTGCGTGCTCTGGCGACCCTCCACGACGCCGCTCCGCCGGAATCCACGGCGGACCGGCGCGCTCTGTGGACTCGCGCGGGCGTCGCCGACGACGACCTGTCCGCCACCGTTCTCGTCGGTGGACTGCGCCCGGCCGGTGAAGGCCCGCTCGCCCGTGTGGCCCGTGTCTGTGCCGAGACCGGACAGGCCGCCAGCCTGACCCTCGCTCAACTGCGAAATCCGGGGGAGTTCACCCTCGCTACCGAGCCACCACCCGTCGTCCACGCCGTGGAGAACCCCAGCATCCTGGCCCTCGCCGTACGCCGCTTCGGCCCGGACTGTCCGCCGCTCGTGTGTACATCCGGCTGGCCCAACAGCGCGGCCATCCACGTCCTCCGTCTCCTCGCGGACCAGGGCGCCATCCTGCGCTACCACGGCGACTTCGACGGCGAAGGCATCCGCATCGCCGCGTATCTCCTGGACAAGACGCCGGCCCGCCCCTGGCGCATGACGGCGGCGGACTACCGCGCCGCGGTCGCCCGCACACCCCATGGCCCTCAGCCCGGCCGCCTCACCGAGGCACCCTGGGACCCCGAACTGACCCGCGCCATGACCGAACACGGCACCGCTGTGGTCGAGGAGTTGGTGGGCGACGTTCTGCTTTCAGACCTGGCAGAGGCGATTCGGTAGACCTCGGCGGCCTCCTGGAACAACTCCGGGCGGCCCAAGGTCCGGAAAACGGTGCCGACTTGGTCCCGGGCACCTCAGGTTTCCCTCAAGCCTCAGAAGCCTCCTGATGCGCTGGACTAGCCTCCCTGCCCGTAAGCACTGGCCCAGTCAATTGCTCGTGCGGCTGGTCGGCGATCCCCTGGCCCGAAGAGGCAAACCGCAGATGAAGCACCGGATGAAGAGCCGTTCCAAGAAGACCGTGATCATCGCTGCGGCGGGCACCAGTGTGGTGGCCCTTACCGTGCCGATCACCGCGTTGGCGACCACCACCGAGCCCGGTTCGCAGGCAGCCGGATCACATTGCACCGTCGATATATCCGGCGGTCCCGTGCAATGTTTCCCGACCTATCGCGCGGCCATCGCGGCAGCCACCGACGGCCGGGTCAAGGACGCTCCGCTGGACGTCCGTGCGGCCGTCGCCAACCCGGCTTTCCAGAAGAAGATCGACGTCGCGGGCACCGCCGCCGAGCTGCGGGCCGATGAGGAGCCGGCCGTCGTCATCGGCACCGAGTACCTGGACTCGGACCACACGGGCAAGTCCATGAGCTTCACCGCCGAGAGCAAGTGCACCCCCGACGGGCCGGGCTTCCAGGTCGACCAGGTGCCCGCCGAGTTCAACGACGCCATCAGCTCGTACCAGACCTTCAACGACTGCCAGGCCCGTCACTTCGCCGACCCCGAGCTGAAGGGCGACTCCACCAGCTGGCAGATCGGCGGTCAGCTCTCGGTCGGGGACGGTGTGGACGACCGGACCAGCTCCATCCAGTGGAACTACGCGGAGTCGCCGACCGCCGCCCAGCTCTTCGCGGACTGCGACGAGAAGATCGCGACCTGCAAGTTCGAGCACAAGGGCGACGTCACCTACAGCTACGGCGGGGCGCACGAGGTGGCCCGGGCGTACAACTGCACGAGCATCGAGCAGGTGAAGAAGATGACCTGGACGGACGCGACCGGCGGCAAGAACTCGCTCAGCGTCGAGCTGGGAGCCAGCTACAAGATCGGAAATGCCCTGGTCGGCGGGGAGTACAGCCTCAGCTTCCAGACCACCTACGGACACGAGTGGAGCTGGGAGACCCGAGTCACCGACGAGACGGACCTCACCGTCCCCGCGGGGGAGGTCGGCTGGGTCAACCGGAACACCAAGATGCAGACCGCGGGAGGTGAGTACACGGTGACGTACAAGGACCGCAAATGGGGTCACTACATCTGGTACGTCCGTGACTTCACCGCCACCGGTCCCGTCCCGCAGGAGATGGGCGTCGTCGACTGGGTCTCCCGCCCCATGACGGCGGCGGAGAAGACCGATCACTGCAGGGAAGGCGCTGCCGTGGTCACCGCCACCCCGAAGAAGTCCACGTCTGCAACCACAAAGAGCCTGCCCGGCACCGCCCACGTCCTGTCCGGCCCGCGTTGATCCGACCGGTCTGCCGTCCTCGTTCTCCGTACTGAGCAGGACCATCGGTGGCCCGAACAGCCCTCGGAGTCGCGGTGGTCCACGACGCCCGCCAGGACGTTGGTCTCGCAGGTTCCGCAGGTGCACTCCCGGCAGGAGGTGGGGACCTTGACGTCGGCCTCCGGTGCCGGCGCGGTGCCGTCGTGTGTGGGTCAGGACGTGGTGGCCTGCCGGTTGTGGGCGCGGACCGCTGCCGCGACCGTGGCGTCGCCGGTGTGGCCTCGGGTTTCGAGGCCCGCGATGACGCCTTCGACGTTCTCCTGCGGCTGGTTCTGGCTGAGCTTGAACTTGGCCTCGATCCGACTGATGGCGAGTTCGACACCGACGATGGCGCGCAACTGCCGCTCGACGAACTTGGCCGGGGCCTGGTCGATGGACCAGGGCTCGGCGGAGCCGGCTTCGTGGCGGTCGGTCAGGCGGCGGATCTGTGCCTCGATCCAGGCCGGATCGTCGTGCACGACAAGCTGCCCGTACACGTGCGCGGTCATGTAGTTCCAGGTGGGCACCACGCGGTGGTGTTCGGCCTTGGTCGCGTACCACGACGGCGTGATGTACGCCTCGGGCCCGCGGACGATCACCATGGCCTCGCCCCGCACCGGCCGTTTCCACTGGTCGTTGCCGCGTGCCATGTGACCGATGAGCGCGCCGTGCTCTCCGGTGTCCGGGTCGTAGTCGAAGGGCAGCAAGGTGGCCAGGAGGCCTTGCTCGGTCATGGTGATCAGGTCGGACGCGCCGTGGTTGGTCAGCAGCTCGCGGACCGCGGTCTCGTCGGGTACGAAGGGTTTGGGGACGTACATGGTCAGCCTTTCGTACAAATGTTGATAAATGCGACCTCGCGACGGGGCTACTGCGGGTTCTCGCGCAGCCAGGTGAGGACCTGCTGGGCGTGTTCGTTGGGCGGGAAGACCGGATAGAAGGCGTGCTCGATCACGCCGTCGCGGACGACGAGCGTGAGCCGCTTGAACAGCCGCATCCCGCCGGCCTGGAAGGTGGGCAGGCCGAGGGCGTCGGCCAGACCGAGAGCCGGGTCGGAGAGCATGTCGAAGGGCAGCCCGAGCCGTTCCACGACCTCGTTCTGGTAGTCGGTGTCCTGGCTGGACAGCCCGTACACGCGGCCCGCGCCGGCATCGAGGAGCTCTTGGAAGTGGTCGCGGAAGCCGCACGTCTCGGGGGTGCAGCCACGGGCTCCGGGGATGGAGTTCCAGCCCTCGGGCAGGTCGGTGCCGGGGCGGCCGGTGAGGGGGTAGACGTAGATCACCGTGCGGCGGGGGCCGAGCGCGTCCAGCCGGATCTCCTTGCCCGCCGTGCTGGGCAGGGAGAGCCGCGGCGCCTTCGTGCCGGGCAGGTGGTCCGCGGCGGCGTCGTCCTCGGGGGCGGGCAGGTCGGCGGGCAGTGTCAGGTAGTCCTCGCCTCCTGTTCCGGTCCGCTCCGGCGGCTTGACGCTGCTGCCCCGGTGGGCGGCGGTGGTCAGGTTGGTGATGAGCGTCGCCCGGCGAGCGGTCAGTGCCTCGATGCGTCCCGTGAGCTCGTCGATGGCCTCCCGGTAGCTCGCGAGCGAGGCCGGACAGTCGTCGGCGTGCAGACGTCCGGCCGCCAGGCACTCCAGGAACGGCCGGGTGCGCTCGACGGGAATCCCCAGCAGGTGGAGTGTCCTGATCTCCCGCACGAGGCGTGCGTCGTCCTCGTCGTAGTTCCGGTAGCCGTTGGCGAGGCGCTCGGGCGTGATCAACCCCAGCGATTCGTAGTACCGCACAGCCTTGGTCGTCACGTCGGCCTGACGTGCGAGCTCACTGATCTTCATGTCGTTCACCTCGCTCAACGCTAAACCTTGCCCTCAGGGGCAAGGTCAAGCGCCGGTCCGGCCGGCCATCACGCGCTGGGCGTCAGGGGCGGGTTCACGGTGAGCAGCGCGGTGATCGCACCGGCCACCGAGCTGACGCGGAGCACCTGGAAAGGCAGGGCGTGGCCGGAGGTGGGAGATGATTCAGCCGCCCAGGCCCTGTGGTCAGCCGGTCATGACGTGCTGTTCGCCGGGCAGGCCCCGATCGCTGTGCTTCCGTTCGTTCAGCGGGTGACCAGCAGGCCCCGGCCGCGCAGCACTCGCCGCTCCAGCGGGCTGAAGATGAGGAGGTCGATGGCGATGCCGACGAGCAGGATCAGGAAGATGGCGAGGAACACCTGGGACATGCTGGCGTTGTTGCGGCCGTTCTCCAGCAACTGGCCGAGACCGACGCCGAGGTCGGGCGAGGAGGCGATGATCTCGGCGGCCATCAGCGAGCGCCAGGAGAACGCCCAGCCCTGCTTCAGTCCCGCAAGGTAGCCGGGGAGCGCCCCTGGCATCACGATGTGCCAGGCCTCGCGCAGTCCGGTCGCGCCCAGTGTCCGCCCGGCGCGCAGGTACAGCGGCGGGATCTGGTCGATGCCCGCGACCAGGCCGTTGGCGATGGACGGGACCGCGCCGAGCAGGATCACGGCGTACATCATCGAGTTGTTGAGGCCCAGCCAGAGCACGGCGGGAGGCACCCAGGCCACGGACGGCAGCGACTGGAGACCGGAGAGGATGGGGCCGATGGCAGCGCGGACGAACCTCACCCGGGCGACGAGCAGGCCCAGCGGCGTGCCGATGGCGAGTGCCATCAGGAAGCCGAGCAGGCCGCGCGAGACGCTGGTCCAGATGTAGTCGAGGAGCGTGCCCTGCAGCCAGGCGTTGGTCACCTCGTCCCACACCGCGGACGGTGAGGGCAGCTTGTAGTCGGGGACGATCCTGGCCCACACCAGCAGTTGCCAGACCACCAGGACCAGTGCGATGGCGGTGATGGGCGGCAGCACCTTGCGGATCAGGGTCTCGCGCAGTGGAGTGCGGCCGCCCTGTACCGAGTCCAGGGCATCGAGCCCGGCCTCCAGCCCGGCCAGATCCTGCCGGTCCTGTGGCTCCCCGGTTGTCGACGAGCCGTTCTTCTCGGCGTCGACGCCGGTGTCAGTGCTGGCCATGGCGGCGGATCTCCCCACGCAGTACTTCGGTGATCTCGACGGACAGTTCCGCCACGGGCGCGTCCTCGATGCGGCGGGGCTGCGGGATGCCGACCGTCCACTCGCGGGCGATCCGGCCGGGCCGCGACGACAGCAGGATGACGCGTTGCGCCAGCTTCACCGCCTCGCGCACGTTGTGCGTGACGAAGAGAACGGACACCCCGGTCTCCGCCCAGATCCGGGTCAGCTCGTCGTGCAGGACGTCCCGCGTGATGGCGTCCAGCGCCGCGAACGGCTCGTCCATCAGCAGCAGCCGGCTCTCCTGGGCGAGCGCGCGGGCGAGGGCGACGCGCTGGCGCATACCGCCGGACAGCTCGTGCACCCGCTTGCCGTGCGCGCCCTTGAGCCGGACGAGTTCGAGGAGTTCCTCGGCCTTGTCGCGGCGCTCGTGCTTCGCGACGCCCCTGAGTTTGAGGGCGAGTTCGATGTTCTTGCCCGCGGTCAGCCACGGGAAGAGGGCGTGCTCCTGGAACATCAGGGCCGGTCGGCCGTCCGTGGTGATGGACCCGGTGGTGGGGGCGTCGAGCCCGGCCACCAGGTTCAGCAGCGTGGACTTGCCGCAGCCCGAGGCCCCCAGGAGGGTGACGAACTCGCCGGGCGCGACATCGATGCTGATGTCGTCCAGCACGAGCTGCTGTCCGGCGGGGCCTGGAAACGACTTTGAGACGTGCTCGATCCGGGCGGCGTGTGCGGCCGTCGCGGCGTCGTCTGCGGCCTTGGCGAGGGTCGTGGTCGTGGCCATGGTCGTCACCTCCT
This sequence comes from Streptomyces sp. NBC_00457, assembly GCF_036014015.1. Lineage (NCBI taxonomy): Bacteria > Bacillati > Actinomycetota > Actinomycetes > Kitasatosporales > Streptomycetaceae > Streptomyces > Streptomyces sp. NBC_00457. The sequence continues at coordinate 10,271,158 of NZ_CP107905.1, forward strand.
GGGAACTCATCGGATGCGGTTGTCAGTTGCTCGGCTACTCGGCTACTCGGCTACTCGGCGCCGAGACCGGCGTCGGCGACCTGGTCCTTGCCCTCGGCCTTGAGGACCTTGTTGAGGGACGTGAGGTCGTAGATGCCCTTGAGGTCGGGCTTCTCCAGCAGGCCGGCCTTCACCGCGTGCTCCGCCTGGGTGTTGAGGGTGGCGGCCAGCGGGTCGTCGAGGAAGGTGATCGACTTCCAGGCCGGGTCGATGACCTCGGCGGGCAGGGCCTTGCCCGACAGCTCCTCCAGCGCCTCATTTGCGGAGGCCTTGGCCTTGTCCGGGTTGGCGTTGATCCACTCGTTGGTCTTCACCGAGCCGCGCAGCACGGCCTCGACGACGTCCGGGTGCTCCTTGAGGAAGTCCTGTCGCACGATGATGTTCGTGATCACGAATTTCTTGTCCGGCCACAGGTCGGCCTCGTCCAGCAGCACCTTGCCGCCCTCGGCGACGAGCTTGGACGCGGTCGGCTCCGGCACCCAGGCGCCGTCGATGGAGCCGGACTTGTAGGCGTCCGGCGTGATCTTGTTGTCGGTGCGGACCACGGAGACGTCGCCCTTGCCGCTCTCCGCGTCGACCTTCCAGCCTTGCTCCGAGATCCAGTTGAGCAGGGCGACGTCCTGGGTGTTGCCGAGTTGCGGGGTGGCGATCTTCTTGTCCTTGACGTCCTTCAGGGATTTGATCTTGTCCGGGTTGACGACGAGCTTCACACCGCCGGACGCCGAACCGCTGATGATGCGCAGGTTCTTGCCGCTCGACTTGGTGTAGCCGTTGATGGCGGGGGAGGGGCCGATCCAGCCGATGTCGATGGAGCCGGCGTTCAGCGCCTCGATCTCGGACGGGCCGGCGTTGAAGGTGGACGCCTTGATCTTGGTGCCGCCGAGCTCCTTCTGGAGTAGGCCTTCCTGGACGCCGACCAGCGCGGTGGCGTGCGTGAGGTTGGGGAAGTAGCCGATCTTCACTTCGTCGGTGGAGAGCTTCTTGGCGTCCGCCGCGACCTCGGTCTGCTTGCCGTCGTCGGTGGACTCGGCGCCGTAGCCGCAGGCGGTCAGCATCAGGGGGAGCGCCGCGAGGGCGGCGAAGGTGCGCAGGGTGGTGAGCGGTCTTGCGGCAGACACGGAGGTGTCCTCTCAGGGAAGGCGTTCAGGGACGTACGGCACGGAGGCATGGAGCCTGCTGGTGCACGCCGGCGCACCGGCGGTGCGTGCGGGCGCGGGGGAGTCTCAGACGAGCCGACAGATGGCGCTGGACGTACGGCCGAAGTCGATGTGGCGGCGCGAGGTCAGGAGGGGCAGCAACAAGTGCGTGCGGTTGCGCGTTCGCATGACGACCCCACCCCATCGATCCCTAGTTTTCCTACCTGACTGATGGGGATCGTGGCAGAAGGGAGCGTCCACCCCAAGGGGTTGTTCATATGATGGACGCCGAGATCTCGCTATTCGGGATCGGTGGTGATGGTGGCGCGTGTCAGGGGTTGACCCAGGCGCCCGGGGTGTTGGTCAACGCGGAGACATCGGCGGGCAGTTGGGCCGATGCGACGTCGGCGAGCGACACGCCTTCGAGGATCTCGCGCACGTTGGATCGCAGCGCGATCCACAGGGGGAGCAGTGACTCGGCGGGGCCGGTGTAGGACAGGTCCGGGGGACGGACCCCGCGCACCGAGACCAGCGGTCCCTCCACCGTGCGGATGACATCGGCGATGCTGATGGACTCGGCGAGCTTGGCCAGCCGGTAGCCGCCGTTGCCGCCGCGCTGGCTGAGGACGAGACCGCCCCGGCGCATGTCGTTCAGGATGCTTTCGAGGAATTTGTGCGGGATGTCCTGGGCGTCGGCGATGGCCTCCGCCTTCAGCGGCCCGTCGTCCCGTGAAGCGGCGAGCTGCAGTGCGGCACGTACCGCGTAGTCCGCTCTGGCTGAGATCCGCATGTGTGCATTGTCCCGTACGGCTCTTCGGTCGGCGTTCGTTGCGGCCGGGTCGCCGGGCAGGGACGGGTGTCCGTGCCCGGCGACCGCGGGGCATCAGGCCGAGGCGGGGGTGTAGTGGGAGGCGTCGTCGCCCTCGAGGACGTGGCTGAGGGTGCCGTCGACGCCGGCGGGGACGTCGCCCGCGACGGTCACCCGGTGCAGCAGGCGCGGCAGGTCGCCGTAGTCGTCGGGGGCGTAGTGCTGGGTGATGCGGTTGTCGAACAGGACGAGGTCGCCCGGTGTCCAGGCCACGCGCACGATGTTCTCGGGCCGGGTGACGTACGACTGGAAGATGCGCAGCAGGTCGCGGGAGTCGGAGGGACCGAGGCCGACGAAGCTCTGGGCGAAGCCGCCGATGAACAGCCCGCGCTCCCCGGTCTCGGGGTGGACGCGGACGACCGGGTGCACGGTGCGGTACTTCCGCGCGACGAACCGCCTGCGGTACTCGGCGGCCTTCTCGCTCTTCGGGGCGGCGTAGTCGTAGTCGTTGGTGTGTACGGCCCACAGCTTGTCGGCGAGCTCGCGCAGCGGCTCCGGGAGATCCCGGTAGGCGGCGGCCGCGTTGGCGATGAGGGTGTTACCGCCGTAGGGAGGGATCACGATGCCGCGCAGTGTGGACGCCTTCGGGGGCGTGCGGACGAAGGTGACGTCGGTGTGCCATTGGTTGGCGCGGATGCCCTCGTCGCCGTCGACGGGGAGGATGTTCGGCCTGCCCTCGACGGAGGGGACGGTCGGGTGTGCGGTGGTGAGCTCGCCGAAGAGGGAGGCGAAGCGGAGCTGGCCCGCGTCGTCCAGCCGCTGGTCGCGGAAGACCAACGCCTTGTGTTCCAGGAGCGCGGAGTTGATCTCGGTGACGACGGCGGGGTCGAGATCGGTGGAGAGGTCGACGCCGAGGATCTCGGCGCCGATCCGGCCGCCGATCCTGCGGACGTCGAAGCCGGTGCTGGTGGTCATGTGGCGGGGTTCCTTTCAGGAGGCCCTCAGCCGGTCGGGAGCTGACCGGCGAGGAGGTGATCAAGTGGGCGGTCGTCAGGAGGCGATGGGTGGGGAGGTTTCCTTGGCTCCCGGCTGTCCGAGGGAAGGGCCGACGGCCCATAGCGAGCCGGGGGAGCGGCTGCCCAGCAGGCTGCTGCGGGCCAGGTGGTCCTCGTCGCGGGCGGTGGAGTCGTCGGGGAGGCGGCGGGTCACGGGCGCGACGTACAGCGCGTCGGCCGACCGAGTCGAGCAGGCCGCGTTCGGCGGTTTGCGCGAGCTGCTGGAAGTAGCGCAGGTCGGTGACGCGTTCGGGCTGGGTGCGCGGGTGGCGCCAGGCGGCGTCGTGGTGGCCGGCGTTCACCAGGTAGGCGTTGAGATGCGGGCGTCTGGGGCTGGTCGCGGGCATGGGGTTCCTCGGATCGGGGGCGGTGAGACGCAAAGGGCAGGGAGGCGGGCGGGGCAGGAGGCGAGCGGGGCAGGAGGCGAGCGGGGCCCTGCGACGGAACCGGGTGGCGGTGGGACGAGCCGGCGGCCGGGTCAGTCGCCCGCGGGTGCGCGCCAGGAGCTGAGCCGCCGCTCGACGGCGACCAGGAACTGGTTGAAGGCAACGCCGATGGCGGAGATCGTGATGATGCCCGCGTACATCTGCGGGATCGCGAAGTTGTACTGGGAGGCGTTGATCAGATAGCCGAGGCCCGCCTTCGCGCCGATCATCTCCGCGGCGACCAGCACCAGAATGGACACCGCTCCGGCCAGCCGGATGCCGGTGAACATCACCGGCACCGACGCCGGCAGGATGACCTTCTGGAACAGCCGGGGCGCGGGCAGGTCCATCGACTTCGCCAGCTTCAGCAGGGTCGGGTCGACGTTGCGGACCGCGCTGATGGTGTTGAGCAGGATCGGCCAGGTGCACGCGTACACCACGATGGAGATCTTCGACGTCTCGCCGATGCCCAGCAGCAGCACGAACACCGGCAGCAGGGCCAGCGCGGCGGTGTTGCGGAACACCTCCAGCAACGGGCCGAGGAGGTCGGCGACCGGCCGGTACCAGCCGATCAGCAGGCCCAGCGGCACGGCCACGGCCACGGCGATACCGAATCCGCTGAACGAACGAGTCAGGCTGGCACGCGCGTTGTCGGCGAGCTGACCGTTCACGGCCAGCTCCCACCAGGCGCGCGCGACCTCGCTGAACGGCGGCAGGAAGGTCCGGTCGACCAGGCCGAACCGCGGGGCCGTCTCCCACAGCAGCACCAGAGCCAGGATCGCCGCGGACTTGGTTGCCCCCTTGACCAGCAGATTCGGCAGTCGGCGGGCCGCCTGGCGGTACCGGGCCGTCGCAGGGGCGATTCGGCGCTCGTCCGACGGCGATGCGCCCGGTGGCGTGGACGCCGCGTGCGTGGCGGAGGGAGGGCGAGGGATGGGCCCTGCGGTGCTCACAGAGTCCGGCGCCGTGCTCTTCTCGGTGGCCGTGCCGGATGTGGTGCTCATACGGAAACCGCCTCCCTCTCCAACTGCTGGGCCCTGGCCACCTCGTCCTGCAGCAGCGACCAGATCTCGTGCCGGTGTCGGGCGAACTCGGAACTGGAGCGGAGGTCGTCCGTCGCCGTACGGGAGCCGAAGGCGACCGGCACGACCTGCTTGATGCGGCCCGGTCTCGACGTCATGACGGCGACGCGCTGTCCCAGGTAGACGGCCTCGTCGATGCCGTGCGTGATGAAGACGACGGTCTTGCCGGTGCGCTGCCAGATGCGCAGCAGTTCGTCCTGGAGGGATTCCCGGGTCTGGGCGTCCAGTGCGGCGAACGGCTCGTCCATCAGGAGCACATCGGGGTCGTAGGCGAGGCTGCGGGCGATCGCCACCCGCTGCCGCATTCCGCCGGACAGCTCGTGCGGATGGCGGTTCTCGAAGCCGGACAGACCCACCAGGTCCAGGAACTCCCGGGCGCGGGCGGGTCGTTGGCGCCGTGGGACGCCGGTGGCCTCCAGACCGAACTCCACATTGCCCTGCGCCGTGCGCCACGGCAGCAGCGCGTACTGCTGGAAGACGATGCCCCGGTCCAGGCCCGGGCCGGTGACCGGTCGGCCGTCCAGCAGGATCCGCCCGGCGGTGGGCCGGGCGAGGCCAGCGAGCAGGTCCAGCAGCGTCGATTTACCGCAACCGCTGGGACCGACCAGGACGACGAACTCACCGGCCGCGATCTCCAGGTCGATGCCGTCGAGGGCGGTGAACCGGGTGGTCTGCCCATACCCCCTGCGGTCCTTGACGGGGAAGTCCTTCCGTACGTCCTCGAACACGACCTTGGGCGTCGTGGACTGCGTGGTGGATTCCGGCATGGGATCAGCTCCCGCTCTCGGTGGCGGAGGACGACTTCTGGTTGCCGTTGAACTCATTGGTATAGAGGTCCGACAACGTGACCTGGCCCTTCTGGATGTCACCGCGTTCGACCAGCCAGTCGATCCACGGCTTGAGTTCCTCACCGGTGATCAGGCCCGACTTCTCGGCGACGCCGTAGGAGCGCCAGTACTTCAAAGGCGCGGCGTCTTCGTTGCGGCCGCGCTTCTTCACGATCTCGGTCATCCGGGCGACGACCTCGTCGTGCGGAGTGGAACGGGACCAGTCGATGGCTCGTCCCACGGCGGTGACGAAGGTCCGGGCGGTGTCCGGGTTCTGGTTCAGGAATCGGTCGGTCATCACATACGTGCCGGCGCTGAAGGCGCCGAGCAGTTTGTAGTCCGTGAAAAGCGGGCGAATACCACCGGCCGCCAGTGCCTTGTCGCGCAGAATGCCGCCGAGTACGGCGACCTCGATCTGCTTCTGACGCAGCGATTGCTCGGTGTTGACCGGAGGCACCACGAGCGGCTCGACCTTGCCGATGTCCGCCCGGGACAGGCCGCCGCGCTGTAGATAGATGTCCAGCATGGCCTCGGAGTGGGCGCCGAGGGTGTTCATCCCGACCTTCGTGCCGATCAGGTCCCGGGGCGACCGTATCGGGCTGTCGTCGAGGACGTAGAAGCCGTTGTAGGCGTACTTGTCGGCGCCGTAGTAGCTGATGACGGACTTGATGGGGGCGTTGTTCGCGGCCAGTTTGACGACCGCGCCGTTGAACGCGCCGCCGAAGTCGACCTGGCCCGTGGCCGCGGTCTGGATGTCCTGCGGACCGCTGATCGTGTTACCGACCCACTTCAGCGTCACATCCTCCAAGTAGCCGAGGTCCTCGGCCAGTTCGGGCAAGATGACCTGGCCTGCCCAGCCCTGGTATCTGAGGGTCTTGGTCTGGTTCTTGGCGGCAGAGGCCCCGGACGCGGACGTGCCGCAGCTCACGGCCACCGCCGAAAGACCGAGCAGGGAGAGGAATTGGCGTCGGGTCGATGCCGTAGTGGCCATGGAAAGTTCCTGTTCAAAGGAATGGGGACTGACGTGAAATCGGGGGACGCAGGCACGCCCGTTCCAAAAGGGAAATGAGGCCGCGTCAGTTCGACGTGAAATGGAGCGGGAGAACGATGCCCTTCGGCCTGTTCAGCGGCCGACGGCACAGATGGCGCTGGCCTGACGTCGCAGATCGACGTGCAGGCGCGCGGCGAGGTTCTCGGACTTGCTCACAATCACGAGAGTTGCAGCGAAATCCAGCCGGGTCAATGTCGCTTGCGTATACGTCTCACATTCTCAATGGGCCGACATGCGAATGAAGTGCGGCGTTCACAATTCTCCGGATGGGGGGTGGCGTGGCGACTGCCGTTTGTGCCGGCCCCGGCCGTCAGCACAGTGACTGAACGGCATAGACGGCACCGAGGGCGGTGGCCAGGGTGCCGAGCAGGAGGCGCAGTGCGGTCTCGGGCAGCCGAGGTTGCAGATGTGCCCCGAGGTAGCCGCCGATCAGTCCGCCGAGACCGCAGGCCAGGCCGAGGTACCAGTCGGGGGCGATGTCACCGGAGCCGGTCAGGGACAACAGCGCGAAGGCCGCGGTACCGGCCACGGAGGTGGCGAACGTGGAGGCGAGGGCGGCCGGTGCCACCCGGGCGACGGGCATGCCCCGGCCGACCAGGACGGGGCCGAGGATGGATCCGCCGCCGATCCCGTAGATCCCGCCGACAACGCCGACGACCAGGGCCAGTCCGGTGACGGCTCGAGGAGAGGGTTCCGCGGCTTGGGCCGGCCGGGTGGGCTGGAGGGTGCGCCCGATCAGCCACAAGCCCAGCGGCATCAGCAGAGCCGCGACCAGAAGGCGGAACGCGGTGGCCCCCGGGACGGCGAAGACCCGTGCCACGGCGCCGATGACCACACCGGGCAGAGTGCCGGTCACCAGGCGGCGCGTCAGCGGGCTGTACAGAAGGCCCTCGCGGTGGTGGCGCAGCAGGGCGCCGGGGCCGGCCACCACGTTGTACAGCAGGTTGGTGGGCGTGACCGCGGGGCTGGGCACCCCGAGTGCGCTCAACTGCACGGGAAGCAGGAACACCGCTCCCGAAACGCCCACCGGCGCGGTCACCACCGCGATGAGCAGGCCGACGGCCAGACCTGCCAGCCCTGTTGACCATGTCACGGCAGCCCTCTGATTCGAACGTCCGGCCAGTATCGCCGCCGTGCTCTCCACTGCCGACCCTCAGGAACTGCGCAATCGGTCTCCCCGAACGTCCCCGACGTCCCCGAAGCCACCCACGTCCCCGCCTCTCGGTCAGGCGGGCAGGACGAACGGAGGGTGAGCGCCGTTGAGGAAGTAGTGGCCGACATCGCGGAGCCGGTGGGTGACGGGCTCGTACAGGGTGTGGGTCCGGGCATTGCGCCAGAACCGGTCGAAGCCCAGCCGCGCGGACGTGGAGCGGGCGCCGATGATGTCGAGGGCGCGGGTGGTGGACTCCTGCGCCGCCCTGGCCGCGGCGGCTTCGGCCATGGCCACGAGTGCGGAGATGTCGGCGGACTCGTCGTAGGTGAGGTCTTCGCCGCGTTCCAGCCCGCCGCGCACGGCTTCCAGTGCCTGATCGGTGAGTGCCGACGCGGAGCGGGTGAGGACGGTGAGTTCTCCGTAGGCGGTCTGCACTTGCGGGTCGTGCGGGGTACCGGCCGGCCAGTCGGGGAGCCAGGCCGCGCGGCCCGTCCTGCTGTACTCACGGGCTTCGGCGAGCACTCCCTCGGCCATGCCGAGAAGGAGCTGGGCGGAGAACAGACGCCCGACCGGAGATGCCAGGGCGGCCCGGGGCGACAGCAAGTCCTCGTCCGCGGACAGGGAGCCGAGCACGTCCTCGGCACCCACCCGTACGTCGTCGAACTCCACGCTGCCGCCGGCCGCGAGCCGGTGGCCGAAGGTGTCGGCGTCCCCGTCGATCGCCACACCGCGACGGGTGGGATCCACCACGACGGCGAGTGGTTCACCCGTGTCCTCCCGCACGGCGCGCACGGCGAGACGGTCGGCTACCAGGACCCCGGTGGTGTAGCTCTGCCGGCCGTCGAGCACCAGGCCCTTGGAGGTCTTGACCAGCATCAGAGGCGGCTCCTGACGCGCGAAACCGCCGCCCCAGCACCACTGTTCGGCCGCGGACCGTTCTTCCGTCTGCGCGGCGAGAGCGGGCCCGGCGAAGAACCGGGCGCTCCACGACAAGAAGTAGTGACAGCCGAGCAGTTGACCGATCGCGCCGTCGGCCGTGGCGATCTCCCGGACGACGGCGTAAGCCGTGAGCCAGTCCGGGCCGCCTGCCGGGGACTCGGCCGGCATCAGCAGCGTCAGCAGTCCCGCCTCGCGCAGCCGGGACACCTCGTCGAACGGAGCCTTGCCCGCCTGCTCCCTGGCCACCGCGTCCGTGGCCAGGTCGTCCGCCGCCTCGCGGGCCACGCGCAGCCAGTGCGCATGGCCGTGCCCGGTTCGGTCGGACGGCGAGGTGGGGCGGGACGGCGCGGAGGCAAGGCCCATGGAAGTGGTCTCCTCAAGGTCGGCCGCAGGGCGCGGCGTCGGGGCTCCCCTGCTGATCGGGCACGTACTTGTAGCCCACGCGCCGAACGGTGACGATCCGGTGTCGGTAGGCCTGGCCCAGCTTGCGGCGCAGGCGGGCGATGTGGACGTCCACGGTGCGGCCGTCGCCGACGTGGTCGTAGCCCCAGACGGCCGCCACCAACCCAGCGCGCGAATGCACGTGGTGGGGATACTGAACGAGACGCGCCAGCAGCTCGAACTCCAGGTAGGTGAGGTCGAGTTCGCGTCCGTCCACCTCGGCGACATGGCGCGCGGGATCGATGCGGACGGCGTCGTCTCCCGTGCGCCGGGCAGGGGCCGGGTCCGCTGCGTCCGCGGCGGCGACCGGTCGGATCTCAGGTCGCGGCCTGTCCTTGACGAAGAGTTCGGCCGGATCGGTGCCCTCGGGGACGAGCAGGAGGTAGCCGACGAGCGGCGCGGAAGTGTGTCCCCTAAGGCCCCTCTGCGCGGTGTCGCCCACCAGGCGGAGACGGGGCGTGTCGGAGAGCCGCGGATCGTGTGGGGTGGCCTGGGCCGGAAGTGCCGTGGTCATGGCGGTTGTCCCTCAGAAGTGTGTCGAGCCGTCAGGCGTTGTGGGTGACTTCGCGTGCCTTACGGGCGACAGCAGGCGGCACTGACGACGTGACCGAAGTCGACATGCCGGCGACGAACGAGTCGTTGCTGCTTACGGGACATGTGCATCATCCTGCGCACCCTCGGTGAACGCCGTCAAGGCTTCCCTAGTAATTCCATAGGGAAAGTAGGGAAGGTCTCACACTCTGAGAGGTCGGCCGTCCACCGGAGACGTCGCCGGCTCGGCCTCGGTGGCTCTCAGCGTGCGCAGGAGTGCGCGGGCGACCGCGTCGTTCTGGCGGAAAGCCGGCGCGTCGGTGTGCGGGCGGGCGAAGGCGGCGACGGCCCGGCTGCTGGTGGGGGCGCCGAGCGCGATGCGGCGGGGGTGGAGGTCGCCGAGGGACGGGTCGACGAGGTGGCCGTCCGCGGGGGAGACGGCGAGCAGGCCGGAGCGGTGGGTGTGGGTGAGGTCGGCGATGACCTCCTCGCTGAGGGCGCCGGTCCGGTGCAGGTCGCGCAGGAGGGCGTCCTCGCTGCGGTCGAGGGAGGGGCCCGGCAGGTACGCCTCGATCAGGGCCGTGGCGTGGGTGGTGTGGCCGGGGACGGTGGGGCTGATCGCGGTGAAGGTGCCGGCGGACTCGTCGGTGCCGATCCGGACACCGGCGCCCAGGAAGTGGACGATGCCGGCCCGGGACAGCGCCAGGAGTTGGCGCAGGCGGAAGCCGGGCGGGCCGGAGGCCAGGAAGCTGAAGAAGCCGTGCCACCAGCCGTCGAGTTCCTCGGCGACGGAACGGGCGGTCAGCCGTCCCGCGGCGACCAGGCCGGGCAGTTGGCCGTAGACGGAGAGCAGTCCTAGGAACGCTCCGAGGTCGGCGCTGAACCCCGGGTCCTCGCGGCGGGCGACATCCTCGGCGATGTGCTCGCGCAGGTGATCCTGGAACGCGTCCGCCGTCGGGAACACGAGGCCGTCCAGCGGACGGTCCAGAGCCTCGAAGTCCAGACGGTCCGTCGGATCGGGCACCGCCGTGGCGACGAGGGCCGCCATGTCGTCGTCGTACCAGCCCAGACGGTCGTACGCGGCGATGAAGTCCGCCCAGGGGAGAGCGGTGCGCCCGGGATGGGCGCGAAAGAGCTCGTGGTAGTGGCCGAAGCCGATCTCCTTCGCCATCAGCGGCCACACATCGCGCCGCAGGTCCAGCGGGCGTCCCCCGGCGAGCAGCGCATCGACCGCCTCGGGGCCGAAGTGGCGCGGCAGCGGGGGGCGGGGCCCTTGGAGTCGGTAGCGAGTCTTGGAGTGGTACGGCACTCCGCGCCGCGATCCGACGTGGAGGACGGGCTCGCGGCCCGAGGGGAGGTAGGTGAGGGTGCCGTCGGCCTGGGGGCGGAAGCTGCCGCCGCGGCCTTCGGTGAGCAGTGCCATCAGGTCGATGAAGGCCAGCCCGAAGCCGCGTAGGAGGACGTGTTCGCCGGGCCGCAGTCCGGACAGGTCGGCGTCGGCGGAGAACTCCGGCGGGAGGTGGATACGGCCGTGGCGGAGGGCGAAGGCGGCGTGGTCGCGGTGCTCGGCGCTGGGCGTGGAGCCGATGTGTCCCTGGGCGAGAACCACCAGGTCGGCGGTGAGCGGAGAGGTGCGCTCGGCCAGGTGCACGTGTTGCGGGCCGTCCGAGGGGCCGGTGACGGCGGTGGCGGTGGTGCGGTGCCACTCGACGGTGACCGACGGTGGCAGCTCTGTGAGGGCCTTGCGGAACACCCAGTCCAGGTAGGCGCTCTGGGCACGGCGGGTGGGGAAGTCCGTCCCGGCGAGCGTGCGCAGTTCGGCGAGCACCTCCGGGTCGGCGGGCTCGGTGTACGGGGCGTGACGCGGGATCCGGTCGGCGAACTGGGCGGCCCATTCGGCGAGCGAGGGGCCGGGCCGTACCGGGCCCTCGATGGTGGTCGACTCGTCGGTGAACATGGTGACGTCCTCGGCCATGGAGTTCATCCGCAGCAGCGCCGACTGCTCGTGTCGCCAGACGCGTCCCGGGCCGGGCGGGTGCGGATCCACCAGGTGGATCCGCAACTCCCGTGTCCCGTCCCACAGTTCGGGTGCGTTGGCGGCGATGCGCTCCAGCAGCCCCGTGGCGCGCGGCCCCGCGCCGACGACGACCAGGACGGCCGTGGAAGGGGTGGTGCTCACCGGTCACCGCCGATCACCGGGCGGGCGCCGGCGGCCGTCGCCGCGTTCGGCCGGTGGCGTAGGGCGGTCAGGTGGCCGCGCGGCCGTTGCAGCGGAGTGGGGTACCGGCCCACCACGTCCCACTGGTAAGCCCGGTTGCGGACAACGGAGTTGAGCACCATCGCGAAGAGCAGCAGGGCGCCCGCCCGATTCGGTGGCTTCGTGGCAGGGGTCGGCGTGACTTCGGAAGACGTGACCATCGGGAGGCTCTCCGGGGGAGGGAATCGCGGGCGTGGGTGACCCTCGGGGCACTCGCAGGGAGCGCAACGGCACAGGCGCTGCGTCCATACGGTGCGGCCGGGGCTCGGCGTCGTCACCTTCGCCGCGTCCCTCAACGCGGCCGGAGAGGCTGCCGCGCATCGCGGAGCCGATCCGCCGTCGATCGTATGTGCCCACAGCACTGATGTGTCAACAACGCGTGGGAGAGGGCAGGTCGAGGCGGTCCGGCATTCAGGCCCTGCTTGACGAACAGCACGATGTACTGCTCAATTGACCGCATGAATGCCCAGCAGCGCTTGGTCTCGCGCGACCACATCGACTTCGGTCGGGTGTGGTCCGCGGCGTGTTGCGCCTGACTCGGCAGCGGGCCGTCTGACCGGCCCTTCCCTCCCTCGGTGACCCCGTCGCGGGCCGAGTTCTCCCTTCACGCGCGCTGCCGCAACCCCGCCTCTCCCGACGCCCTGCGTCGTCACGCCTGCACCGAACCGTCCTCTTCCTGACGGTCTGTCACTCATGCCTCCACGCAAGGCCATTCCGCCATGCCTGCGTGCGGTCGTCGCTCCCGAAAGGCCACCCCCATGCCCGTGGAGTTCCTCGGCATCGCCGCCACCAACGACGGCTCCGAAACCACGCCGCGCTCCGGCGCCGCATTCGACAAGGACTACACGCTCCGGCTCGCCCGGGCACACGAGGACCACGGCTGGGACCGGGTGCTGTTCGCCTACGGCTCCGGATCGCCGGATCCCGCACCGGCCGCCGCGTACATCGCGAGCAGGCTGGAGCGCCTGCAGATCCTGCTCGCCCACCGGCCCAACGTCTCCTACCCCACCTACGCCGCCAAGACCTTCGCCACCCTCGACCAGATCAGCGAGGGCCGCCTGACCGTGCACTTCATCACCGGCGGCAACGACCACGAACAGGGCCGCGAGGGCGACACCCTCACCAAGGACGAGCGCTACGCCCGCACCAGCGAGTACATCCGTGTCGTCAAGAAGATCTGGACCACCCATGAGCCCTTCGACCACGAGGGCGAGCACTACCGCTTCCACGACTTCGTGAGCGACGTCTTCCCGGTCCAACAGCCCCGCCCGAACGTCTCGTTCGGCGGCTCGTCGCCCGCCGCGTACGCCGCCGGTGGCGCCGAGGCGGACATCTACTGCCTGTGGGGCGAGCCCCTGGCGAAGACCGCCGAGCAGATCGAGCAGGTGAAGGCCGCAGCGAAGGTGGCGGGCCGCACCGACGTGCCCCGTATCCAGGTCGCCTTCCGCCCGATCATCGCCCCGACCGAGGAGTTGGCCTGGGAGAAGGCCCACCGCACGGTCGGCGCGATCAAGGCCCGCAAGGAGAAGGGCGAGGCGATCACCAAGCGCCACAACGGGTCGGCACAGCCTCAGAACACCGGCTCACAGCGGCTGATCGCCATCGCCGAGGCGGGGGAGCGCTACGACCGCGCCCTGTGGACCCCGACGGCCGCCGCCACTGGGGGAGCCGGCAACTCCAACGCCCTCGTCGGCACCCCGGAGACCGTGGCCCAGGCCCTCCTCGACTACTACGACCTCGGCGTCGACATCCTCTCCGCCCGCGGCTACGACCTGCTGGGCGATGCCATCGACTTCGGCCGGTACGTGATCCCGATCGTCCGCGAGGAGGTCGCCAGGCGCGACGCCGAGCGGGCGGCACGCGTGACGCAGACCCCGGCGGCGGTGAACGGATGACGTCCGCACCGGAGTTGACGGTCATCCAGGTGCCCGTCTCGGACCCCCGGGTCGAGCCCCTGCTGCGCGAACTCGGCCGCGAGTACTCCGCCCGCTACGGCAAGGACGCGCACGCCGAGATCTCCCGCTACCCCGACGAGGAGTTCACCGAGCCGTACGGCGGTCAGCTCCTCCTGCTGCTGGAGGGCGGCGAGCCCGTCGCGGGCGGCGCCTTCCGCCGGTACGACCCGACCACGGCCGAGCTGAAGCGGATCTGGACGCACTCCGCGCACCGCAGACGCGGCCTCGCCCGCCGTGTCATCGCCGAGCTGGAGCGCGAGGCGGGCGCACGCGGCTACCGGCGGATCTACCTGACGACCGGCCCACGCCAGCCCGAGGCCCGCGGCCTGTACCTGGCCACCGGCTACACACCGCTGTTCGACACGGAGGCCGACCCGGAAACCATCGGCCCACTGCCGTTCGAGAAGCACCTCAACGTCACGTCGCGTATCAACCCACCCAAGTACACCTGAGAGTTGAGCAGGAACACCACGATGGCATCCACAGCCGACACCGCGCCGCCCGGTGCGGCCACCCCGGGCACCAGCCCCGAAGCCCCGCCCGCCCCGGACGATCCGGCCTCGCTCAAGGTCGTACCCGCCCGCCACTACGCCCGCTGGGCGGCGGCCGTCGCCGTGATCGTGCTGGTCGCCCAGTTCGTGCACGGGCTGGCCACCAACCCCGTCTGGGAGTGGGGCGTCTTCAGCGACTACGTCTTCTCCGAGACGATCGTCCAGGCAGTGTGGGTGACCCTCCAACTCACCGCCTACGCAACGGTGCTGGGCTTCCTTCTGGGGACCGTCGTGGCCTTCATGCGGCTGTCGCACAGCCCGGTGCTGCAGACCGTCGCCTGGACCTACATCTGGATCTTCCGGTCCATCCCGATGATCGTCCAACTGGTGTTCTGGTTCAACCTGAGTGCGTTGTACGAGGAGTTGGGCTTCGGCATCCCCTTCGGCCCGGTGTTCTGGTCCGTCGACAGCAACAGCATCATCGGCACCATGGGGGCCGCCATCATCGGCCTCACGCTCCACCAGGCCGCCTACGCCGCCGAGATCGTCCGTGGCGGCGTCATCGCCGTCGACCACGGACAGCTGGAGGCCGCCGCCGCACTGGGCATCCCCCGGCTGCGGCAGATCCGCCGGATCGTGCTGCCGCAGGCGATGCGCGCGATCCTGCCCACCGCCGGCAACGAGATCATCGGCCTGCTCAAGGGCACCTCGGTGGTCTACGTGATGGCGATCGGCGAGCTGTTCTACCAGGTGCAGGTGGTCTACGGCCGCAACGGCCGGGTGATCCCGCTGCTGCTGGTCGCCACCGCCTGGTACGTCGCTCTCACCACCCTGCTGTCGGTCGCCCAGTACTACGTCGAGCGCCGCTACGCGCGGGGCGCCAACCGGACCCCGCCGCCCACCCCGCTCCAGCGCGCCCGGCGCTTCGTCCGCGACCTGCGGGCCGCGGCGGCCCAGCGCAACCAGCCCGTCGTACCCCTCAAGCCTCTGGGAGACAGCCGATGAGCGAGGTGATGGTGGACGTCCACGGCGTCCACAAGAGTTTCGGCCCGCTGGAGGTGCTGCGCGGCGTGGACCTTCAGGTGCGCGCCGGCGGCGTGACCGTGATCGTCGGGCCGTCCGGCTCCGGCAAATCCACGCTGCTGCGGACCATCAACCACCTGGAGAAGGTCAACCGCGGCTGGATCAGCATCGACGGCGAACTCATCGGCTACCGCCGCTCCGGGAACAAGCTGCACGAACTGAAGGAGAAGGACGTCCTGAAGCAGCGCACCCACATCGGGTTCGTCTTCCAGAACTTCAACCTCTTCCCCCATCTGACCGTGCTGGAGAACCTGATCGAGGCCCCGGTCTCCGCGCTGCGCCGCCCGCGCAAGGAGGCGGAGGAGACAGCCCGCCGACTGCTCGACCGGGTCGGCCTCGCCGACAAGACCGACGCCTACCCGCGGCAGCTCTCCGGCGGCCAGCAGCAGCGCGTCGCCATCGCCCGCGCGCTCGCCCTCGAACCGAAGGTGCTCCTCTTCGACGAGCCCACCTCGGCGCTCGACCCGGAACTCGTCGGCGAAGTCCTCGACGTCATCAAGGACCTGGCCCGCACCGGAACCACCATGATCGTCGTGACCCACGAGATCGGCTTCGCCCGCGAGGTCGCCGACACCGTGGTGTTCATGGACGGCGGCGTCGTCGTGGAGCAGGGGCCGCCCACGGCCGTCCTGGACGACCCGCAGCACGAGCGCACCCGCGCCTTCCTCTCCAAGGTCCTCTGATCCAAGGCCCACTGACCACCCCTCACCCCTTCCCGCAAGCAAGGAGCACGACCATGTCCACCTCGATCACCCGCCGTACCGCCGCAGCCGCGCTCGGACTCGCTGCCGCCCTCGTCCTCGCCGCGTGCAGCAACCCCGACGACGGCGGCACGACCGAGGTCGCCGCCACGTCAGGCAGCAAGATGAGAATCAACATCAGTCCCGACCAGAAACGGATCACCACGGACAAGGTCGACTCCATAGCCGCCGAGGTCCCACAGGAGATCCGCGAGAGAGGAACGCTGGAGCTCGTCCAGTCCTCCGGGAGCGCGGCGCCGCTGAACTTCCACGCCACCGACAACAAGACCCTCATCGGCATCGAGCCCGACATCGCCCACCTCGTCGCCGACGTGCTCGGCCTCAAGCCGAAGTTCCACGCCGTCTCGTGGGAGAACATCTTCGTCGGCCTCGACAGCGCCAAGTACGACGCCGGCTTCAGCAACATCACCGTCACCGAGGAGCGCAAGGAGAAGTACGACTTCGCCACCTACCGCCAGGACAACCTGGGCTTCGAGGCGAAGAAGGGCAGCGGGCTGAAGATCAGCGGGCCCAAGGACGTGGCCGGAAAGACCGTCGCCGTCCAGAGCGGCACCAACCAAGAGAAGCTGCTCGTCGAGTGGAGCAAGGAGAACGAGCAGGCCGGCCGCAAGCCGGTGAACATCAAGTACTACCAGAACGACAGCGACACCTACCTCGCCCTCCAGTCCGGCCGGATCGACGTCTACCTCGGTCCCAACCCGACCGCCGCGTACCACGCGGCCACCACCGGGAAGACAGAGGTCGTCGGTACCTACTCCGGCGCCGGCGCAACCCTCCAGGGCCTCATCGCGGCCACCACCAAGAAGGACAGCGGCCTGGTCAAGCCGCTCGCCGACGCCCTCAACCACGTCATCGAGAACGGCACCTACGCGAAGGCGCTCAAGCGCTGGGGCCTGTCCGACGAAGCAGTGACCAAGTCGGAGATCAACCCGCCCGGCCTGCCCAAGACCGACCAGTAGCCGACCGGGTGCGCAGGCCGTACGACGCCTGCGCACCCCTGCCTTCGCACAGGAGTACAGGACACGAGGCCATGCCCCGCGAACTACACGTCTCCATCGAACTCAACGGGACCGGTGACCACGCCGCCGCGTCCCTCACCGCCGCCCACTGGACCGACCTGATCGG
The DNA here is from genome assembly GCF_036014015.1 of Streptomyces sp. NBC_00457. NCBI lineage: Bacteria > Bacillati > Actinomycetota > Actinomycetes > Kitasatosporales > Streptomycetaceae > Streptomyces > Streptomyces sp. NBC_00457. Next base: position 10,288,317 of record NZ_CP107905.1, read on the forward strand.
CCTCGCCGAACAAGGTGCCCTGGACTTCGTCGCCGTCGGCGACACTCCCACCCCACCGCCCGATGACAGCGCGGGCCGGCTCGACGCGGTGGCCATCCTCGCCCGCGCCGCGCCACTGACCAGCAGGATCGGCCTGATACCGACGGTGTCCACCACCCACGCCGAGCCCTTCCACATCTCCACCGCCCTGGCCACGCTCGACTTCGTCAGCGAGGGCCGGGCCGGCTGGCTGGTCGACGTCTCGACCATCGAGGCAGAGGCTCGCGCCGTGGGTTGCCGTGAGCCCGCGCCCGTGGCCGCGTTGTGGGCGGAGGCGGCCGACGCCGCCGAGGCCGCCATCGGGTTGTGGGACAGATGGGAGGACGACGCGGACCTACGGAACGCCGCCACCGCCCGTTTCCTCGACCGCGAACGACCGCACCAGATCGACTTCGAGAGCCCTCACTTCTCCGTCCCGGGCCCCTCCACCGTCCCCCGCCCACCACAAGGGCGACCGCCCATCGCCATCGCCGTCGACGTGCACGACTCGGACGGGCAGTGGGAACTGGCCGCGAGCCACGCCGACGTCGTCTTCCTGGACGCCGACCAGCCCTCCACGGCCCGGCTCGCCCGCGGGGCGCTGCTGCGCCGGGCGGCGGATGCCGGACGCGACCCGGAGACGCTGCGGGTGCTGGTACGTGTGGCGGTCGATCTCGGGGGCGGCACCGGGCCCGGAGCCCTCCCGCCCGCCGAGCTGCGCATCACCGGTGCCGCCGCGGACCTCGCCGGACTGCTCGCCGACTGGCACGCCGCCACCGGCGTCGACGGCTTCCACCTCCTCCCGACCTCGGCCCCCGCCGATCTGCCGGCCGTGGTCCACGACGTCGTACCGGCGCTGCGAAAACGCGGCCTGTTCCGCGCCGACTACACCGGCCGCACGCTCCGCGACCACCTCGACCTGCCTCGCCCCGCCGGCCGCTACGCCCGAGACACCGAGCCGGTCCGATGACGCACACCACGACGACCTCCGGAACACCCAAGCCGCGGAAGCGACTTCACCACACCGCTCACTTCCCTGGGTCAACAGCACCACCGGTCATCCGCACGTCCGCGAAGGAGTACACGTGAACCCGTTCAGAACCCGTCATCCCGTCCGCCCCGTCCTGGTGGCGCTGGGCTCGGCCGTCCTGCTGGCCGCCTCCCTCACCGTCCCGTCCGCCGCGTCTACCGCCGTGGTGGAGGAGCAGAATCGCTCGTCCGTGGCGCTCGACTGGTACGACACGACAGCGGCCACCCTCGCGGCGGGCGGCGCCCCGACGCAGATCACGAACAGCCGTACGTGGGCCGTCAGTTGGCTCGCGGCGGCCCGGGCCACCCGTCAGGTGCCGTCCGGCGTCGACCGGGGCGACTTCCAGGACGCGGCCCTGGCGTCCGCCGTGCACGACGCCCTGGTGGCGCTGGTCCCCTCCCGCACTCAGGAACTGGACGCCGCTCTGCGCACGACTCTGCAGGGCGTTCCCGACGGACCGGCCGAGTCGCAGGGCGTGGCGGCCGGTGCCCGCCAGGCGCGGCTGGTGCTCGCCGCCCGCGAGGGCGACGGCCTCGACCCGGCCTCGGTCAACGCGCCGTTCACCGTCCCGCCGGCGGCCCCTGGAGTGTGGCAGCCGACTCCGCCCGACCACGCCCCGGCCGCGCAGTACGGCAACCGGCTCGCCCGGCCCTTCCTGTTGGACAGCGCCGACCAGTACCGGCTGCCCGCACCGCCCGCCCTGGACTCCGCGCGTTACCGCGCAGATCTGGCCGAAGTCCGTGCATATGGGGCCGTGGACAGCACCGTACGCACGGAGAAGCAGACAGAGACCGCCACCTTCTGGCTCGGCTCCTCACTGACGCTGTACACCGAGCCACTGCGGGTGGCCCTTGCCCGGTCACCGCATTCCAGCGCCGGACGCGCCAGGCTCGTGGCCCTGTTCCACGTCGCCCTGGTGGACACGCAGATCGCCACCTCCGACACCAAGTACGCCTATCTGCGGTGGCGCCCGGTCACGGCCATCCGCACCGGTTCGACCGATCCCGACCCCGCATGGACGCCGCTGCACGCCACGCCGGCCCATCCCGACCACCCCAGCGGACACAACACGTACTCGGGCGCCGCGGAAGCGGTCCTCTCGGCGCTCGTCGGGCCACGCACGGCGCCCTTCCAGCTGACCAGCCCCACCGCCCCCGGCGTGACCCGCACCTACACCTCCTGGAGCCGACTGTCCCAGGAAAACGTGGATGCCCGGGTGTACTCCGGCATCCACACCCGCTCGGCCGACGAGGCCGGTCTCGTCCTCGGCGAACGGATCGCGACGCACGCCCTACGCAACGCCGCACACCTGTTCAGCACCCTGTGAGCGGCACCGGCACCGAGGGCGGCTTGTCGCCATGGCCGGTGAGCGAAGCGAGCATCCGGGAACGGGGGGACACCCTGCTGCACACCTCCGCGACCAACACACAGGCCATCCGGTTGTACAGATCTCGTAAGGACTTCCAGGAAGGCACCCACTCGTGTCCTCAACACCCCCTTCTTCCCTGCACCTTGCCGTCGCCCTGGACGGCGCCGGCTGGCATCCCGCCTCCTGGCGTGAGCCGGTGTCCCGCCCCCGGGACCTGTTCACTGCCGCCTACTGGGCCGATCTGGTCGCGGAGGCCGAGCGTGGCCTGCTCGACTTCGTGACCATCGAGGACGGCCTCTCCCCGAACGCCGACGAGATCTTCCGCGACCTGAAGAATCCCGAGATGGCGTCGACCTGGAACAGGCAGGCCGCCATCGAGAATTGCATCAGCGCCCCATTTCGGCTGAGACCCTGCGGAAAGAACTCCGTATCGGGGCGAGTCGATCGAGGCAGTTGGCGGAGCATGTACGGGGCAGCCGTCGTCATGGCAAGGGCGCCGACGCACCTCATGGTCGAATAGGTGCACAGCGTGGGCCGGGTCCGCAGTGAGTTCCGCCGACCTCGAATCGAGCGACTACCTGTCCACGGTCGATACCGTGTTCCGCAAGGTCACCGCGAGCCTGGCCTCGACACGCTCGTATTGGCGGTCCTGTGCGAACGCGTCCCCCGTCTCATGCGTTTGAGGCGGCTGGGTTCCCGCTGTCCGATGGGACGGTCGCCGAAACGCTGCGGCTGGTTTCCCGAGGGAGTGCGCCGCGCCACGGCCGCTGAGCACGGGATTCCTCGCGGCCGTGGCATCGGTCGTGCCGGTACGGCCACCGAACGCACTATCCGCCGGCTTTCTGCCCCTCGACCAGCAGCCGTGCGATGCCTGCCTGGCTGAAGACGTCCTGGGTGGCCAGGGCGATGCCGCCGTGCAGGCCGGAGCCGCCCTTGAGCTGAGTCGCGGTGATGGTGAGTTTGCGCGTGGCCAGCGGGAGTGCCCGCTGGTACACGGCAGCCCGTACGGCGGAGACGAGGTCGTCGCGGAGTTCGCTGAGCGGTCCGGCCAGCACCACGGTGCGCGGGTTGAACATGTGGACCAGCATGGCCACCACCTCGCCGATCTCCGTTGCGGCCTGGCGCACGGCGTGCAGGGCGGTCGGGTCCCCCGCAGCGACGCGCCGGGCGAGTTCGCGGGTGCCGTGCAGCGGATCGTCGGCCTTCGACTCGGGGATGCCGAGGCCGCGCAGCACCGCCCGATGGGAGGCCAGCGCGCCCACGCAGCCGACGTTGCCGCAGGCGCACAGGACGCTGGCACCGCCCACGGCCCGGATGTGGCCGATGTCGCCGGCGGCTCCGTCGGCGCCGCGGTACACGTCACCGGTCGCGGTGACGAGTCCCGCCCCGATACCGGTCGCGATCTTGATGCACAGCAGCGGAGTCTCCAGCCCGGCCTGCGCGGCCTCGCCCAGAGCCATCAGGTTGACGTCGTTGTCCACCACGGTGGGCGCGTGGAACCGCTCCCGGAAATACTCGGCGACGGGAAAGCCGTCCCAACCGGGCATGCCTGTCGGCTGCACCGCGCACCCCTGCTGGAAGTCCACAGGTCCGGGCAGGCCGACGACCACCTCGCGCACCCGGTCGGGGGCACGCCGGTGCTTCTCCAGCAGCCCCTGCAACTGTTCGGTCACCGCGTCCAGCACCACCCGGGGTCCCGCGTCGATCCGGACGTCCACCGTGTCCCGGGCGATCACCTGCCGAGTCAGGTCGGCGAGAGCGATCTGCGACTCCGCCGTGTCGATGTCCACGACGACGACGGTCCCGGCCTGTGGGCTGATCGTCAGCACCCGTGGGGGCCGGCCCCGCACGGACCGCTTTGACTCGACCTCCTCCAAAATCCCCGTTCCGACGAGATGGTCGACCTGCTGGCCCACGGTCGACCGGGCCAGACCGCTGCGCCGGGCGATCTCGGCCCGGTTGGTCGCCTCCCCGGAGACCACGAGTCCCAGTACCCGGCGCAGCGCGAGCGGCACGGTCACGGACCCGGCCTCTTCTACGGCGGAGCCATCATTTTTATGCATTCGTGTGAACGTAATGGCGTCTCCTCGGATCCGTCAATAGATCCACGTCATCAGGGATCAGAACGGACTTTGGCAGACATGTTTCCCGAGATTAAGCCTCTTTTAGACCTTTAAAAGAATTAAATCGCTGCTCTTGTGCTGTGTTGGCGAACTAAACGATGGTGTTCCGCAACGCGGCGTTCAGGCCGCGGTCAGTCGCCGGACGTCGACGGAGGTGCACCCGTGAGTGGCTCGATGCGGGCAGTGGTAGTCGGGGCCGGCATGATCGGCGCCGTACACGCCAGGGCGATCCGCGCCGCGGGCGGCTGTGTGGCCGGAGTGGTCGCGTCGACCCCCGAGCGCAGCGTGCGGACCGCCGATGAGTGGGCAGTCCCGGCACGTTATCCCGACCTCTCGGCGGCACTTGCCGACGACAGCGTCTCGGTCGTCCACGTATGCACCCCGAACGCACTGCACGTACGGCAGGCCGAGGCGGCCCTGCGCGCGGGCAAGCACGTGATCTGCGAGAAGCCGCTCGCCACGTCCGCCGCCGACGCCGAACACCTGGCGCGGCTGGCGCAGGAGGCGGGCCTGCTGCTCGCCGTCCCCTTCGTGTACCGCTACCACCCGCTCGTGAGGGAGCTCCGCGACCGTCGGCTGCGCGGCGAGTTCGGCGCGTGGCAGCTGATCCACGGCAGCTATCTGCAGGACTGGATGCTCTCCCCGGACGTCATGTCCTGGCGGGTCGACCCGGTGGACGGCGGACCGTCGCGGGCGTTCGCGGACATCGGCTCGCACTGGTGCGACCTCGTCGAATGGGTCGCCGGAGTCCGCTTCACCGAACTGACCGCCCGGCTCGGCACGACTATCGCCACCCGCCCCGCCGGTACCGGCGTGAGCTTTTCGAACGGCGCCGGGGGGCCACGGGACCGGGTGCGTACGGAGGACGTGGCGACCGTGCTGCTGCGCACCGGCGACGGTGTCCTCGGCACGCTGACGGTGTCCCAGGTGTCGGCCGGCCGCAAGAACCGGCTCTGGTTCGAACTCGACGGCTCGGCCGGCAGCGCGGTCTTCGACCAGGAGAACCCCGAGACCGCATGGCTCGGCGCCACGGACGGAGCACGCATTCTCGTACGTGACCCCGGCCAGGGCTCGTCCGAGCAGCGCCGCCTCGCCCACCTGCCCGCCGGCCATGCGCAGGGCTACGGCGACTGCTTCGCCGCCTTCGTCGCCGACGCCTATACGACGATCCGCGGAGGGACGCCGGAAGGCCTGCCCACCGGTGCGGACGGCGTCCGCTCGGCCCGCATCGTCGAAGCCGTGCTGACCTCCGCCGCGTCACTCACCTGGACCGACGTCGCTTCCGCACCCGCAGCCCTGGAGGCCACCGTATGAAACTCGGCATGCTCACCGCCTGTCTTCCCCGCCTCTCCCTCGCCGAGATCGCCGCCTGGGCGAGCGAGGCCGGCTATGAGGCCCTGGAGGTCGCCGCCTGGCCGGACACCGGGGGCCGGGACTTCGAGGCGGCCCACCTTCCGGTGGCCGGCTTCGACGACCGTGCGGCCGACGAGACACGAGCCCTGCTGGAGCGTCACAACCTCGGCATCTCCGCCCTCGCGTACTACGAGAACAACCTTCATCCCGACCCCGGGCGGTGGGCCGGGATCCACGCCCACCTCAAGGCGGTCGTGGACGCGGCAGCCGGCTTGGACGTCCCGTACGTGGGCACCTTCGTCGGCCGTGACTGGACCCGTCCGGTGGCGGACAACCTGGCCGAGGCCCAGAAGGTCTTCCCCGAACTCGTCGAGTACGCGGGCGAGAAGGGCGTGAAGCTCATCATCGAGAACTGCGTGATGGAGGGCTGGCACCCCGACGGTTACCCGGGCAACCTCGCCTACTCGCCGGAGCTGTGGGAGTGGATGTTCTCCCTCGGCCTCTACCTGAACTGGGACCCGTCGCACCTGACCTGGATCGGCATCGACCCGGTCACGACCATCGCGCCGTACGCCGATCGCATCGTCCATGCCCAGGCCAAGGATCTGCAGATTCTGCCCGGCAAGGTCGACCGCTACGGCTTCTTCGGCAAGGCGGCACAGCGCAACGACCCCTGGGACACCGGCTGGTGGCGTTACCGCGTGCCGGGCCGCGGTCAGGTCGACTGGAACGCCGTGGTGGACGTCCTGTACGAGAACGGCTTCACCGGAACCCTCTCCGTCGAGCACGAGGACCCGGTGTGGAGCGGCACCGAGGAGCGGGTCAAGACCGGCCTGGAGATCGCGCACCGCACCCTGCGGCCCCTCGTCGTCACCTGACACCCCCTCAACCCCCCAATGGATTGCAGGAGATTCATGGCTCAGCAGCACGCACGGCACCGCATCGGGATCCTGGGCGCCGGCAACATCCTCGGCCGCTACGCGGAAGGCCTGCGCACCTTCCCGGAGTTCGAGGTGGTCCGGGTGGCCGACATCGACCCGACCCGCGCCAAGCAGGCCGCGGACGAGTACGACATCGCCGCCTGGGGCGACGGTGCCGAACTCCTCGCCGACGACACCGTCGAGATCGTCGTCAACATCACCCCGCCGCAGTTCCACGCCAAGACCGTCATCGCCGCGCTGGAGTCGGGCAAGCACGTCTACGTGGAGAAGCCACTCGCCACCACCGTCGCCGAGGCCCGCGAGGTCCTCGACGCCGCCACACGCGGCACGGCGCTGCTGGGGTCGGCCCCTGACACCTTCCTCGGCAGCGCCGTGCAGACCGCCCGGCACGCGGTCGACACCGGCCTGATCGGCGACGCCGTCGGCGCCACCGCCTTCGTACGCTCCAGCCGCGCCGAGACCTGGCACCCGGACCCGCGCGCCTTCTACGGCGCCGGCGGCGGCCCCGTCCTCGACATGGGCCCCTACTACCTGGCCGCGCTGGTCAACTGCCTCGGCCCGGTCGCCCAGGTGGCCGCCGCCACCCGCATCGGCGCACCCACCCGCAAGGTCACCAGCCCGGGTCGAGTGGTCGACGAGATCACGGTCGAGGTCCCCACCCACGCCTCCGCCACCCTCACCTTCGCGTCCGGCGCCATCGCCACCACTCTGATGAGCTTCGACGTCTGGGACACCGAGCTCCCGCGCATCGAGATCTACGGCACTGAGGGCACCCTCGCCCTGCCCAACCCCAACTTCTTCGACGGCGACGTACGCCTCAAGCGCCACGGGGACACGGACTGGCAGGTGCTCACCCCGGTCACCGAGCTCTTCGGCGCCGTGGACACCCCCGAACAGCACCGTCGGGGCCTCGGGGTGCGGGATCTCGCCGGCGCTACCGAAGGCGGACCGCACCGCGCCAACCCGCACTTCGCCTTCCACATCCTGGACGTGCTGACGAGCTTCGAGACCTCGCAGCAGCAGAATCGTTTCGTCGCACTGGAGAGCAGCTGCGCCCGCCCCGAGCCGCGCGCCGCGACAGCCCTCGCAGCCCCTGTCGCCCCCTGAGAGGACCGCACACCATGAAGATCAGGCAGGACCGCCTGGCCATCAACCCCCTGCAGTGGGTCGCGAGCGCCGACGGCTGGATCGATCCCACGCTCGCCCCGCCCCTGGACGGGCAGTTGAGCGTCGTCCGCGATGCGGGCATCAAAGCCCTGCACAGCGCCGTACCCGGCGACCTGACACCGCAGGAGTACGCCGTCCGGCTCGCCGAGTACGGCATCAGCCCCGCGCCCGGCTACATCCCTGTCCGCCTCACCGAGGACGCGACCGAGCGGCAGACCTTCCGGGACACCGCGGCACGGGTCGCCGAGCAGCACGCGGCACTCGGCGTGCCCACCGTCTTCCTCGCCATGGGGATGGCCAAGGACGCCGAGCGCGTGGCCCGTCCCGCGGTCGGCCACCTCGCCGACCCGGGCCGCCTGGAGCGCGTCCGCGACCTGCTGGCCGAGATCGCCGGGATCATCCGGGCCGAGGGCATCACCCCCGCCTTCCATCCGCACGTCGGTACCTGGGCGGAGACCGAGGAGGAGACCCGTTTCGTTCTGGACACCGTCGACGCCTCCGTCCTCGCCTTCGGACCGGACCTGGGCCACCTGGCCTGGGCGGGCGCGGACGCCGTACGGCTCGTGCGCGACTACGCGGACCGCGTGGCGAGCGTCCACGTCAAGGACCTGGACCTCGGCCTCGCCGCGAAGGCGAGGGAAGCGGGCTGGGGCTACCGCAGGACGGTGCTGGCGGGGCTGTGGTCGGAGCCGGGCCACGGGAACGCCGACATCGAGGGCTTCATCGGCGCACTGCCGGAGGACTTCGACGGCTGGCTGATCGTCGAGGTCGACCGGGGGGCACAGCCGACCCCCGAACAGAGCGTGCGGCTGTGCGGGGAGTGGATCGCGAAGTACGCGTGACCAGGGCCGGGTTACGCGGAGGACCGGCCGTGCACGGCCGGAAACGGGACGACCCGGGGGACATCAAGGAGACCCAGGACATGAGACAGGTGGAGAGATCATGCGCAAAACAGTGGCACTCGTCGGCGTCGGACTCCTGACCGCGACGGCGACCGCCTGCGGAGGCGGCACCCAGGCCGCCGGCGGCGACAAGACCCTCACGCTCGCCGAGTCCGTCACGGCAACGCCGTGGGACCTGGCCAAGGCGAGCATGGGACCCGAATCCCAGTACTACCAGCCGGTCTACGACACCCTGCTCCGGCTCGACACCAAGGGGCAGCCCACCCCGAACCTGGCCACGTCGTGGTCGTACGACAAGGCCCAGACGACCCTGACGCTGAAGCTGCGCGAAGGGGTGAAGTTCACCGACGGCACCGCCCTCGACGCGGACGCGGTCAGGAAGAGCCTGCTGCACACCAAGAGCGGCACGGCCTCCGCCGCCGGGGAGATCCAGGACATCACCGGCGTCGACGTCGTCGACACGCACACGGTCGCCATCAAGCTGAGCCACCCCACAGCGGCCCTGCTGCCCGCGCTCGGCCAGGTCTCCGGCATGATCGCCGGCCCCAAGGCGCTGGAAGACCCCAGGACTCCGGTCGGCTCCGGCCCGTACAAACTGGACACGGGCGCGACCACGGCCGGGCAGACGTACACCTACACCCGAAACCCCGACTACTGGAACGCGAAGGCCTTCCCCTACGACAAGATCGTCGTCAAGTACCTGGCCGACCCGACCGCGCGCACCAACGCCCTGCTGTCCGGCCAGCTCGACGGAGCCACTCTCAGCCTCAACCGGGTCAAGACCGTCAAGGGCCGGGGCCTGAACGTCGTCACCTACCAGCCCGGCGACATCGAGGGCCTGTACATCTGGGACCGAGCCGGCAAGAAGGTGCCCGCCCTCGGCAAACTGAAGGTCCGTCAGGCCCTCAACCACGCCTTCGACAGGGACGCCATCATCAAGTCGGCCAAGACCGGCCTCGGCACGCCAACCACCCAGCTGTTCGCCAAGGGCGAGGACGGCCACAAGGCCGCTCTGGACGACGCGTACTCGTACGACCCGGCGAAGGCCAAGAAGCTGCTCGGGGAGGCCGGATACCCCAACGGCTTCTCCCTCACCATCCCGGACCTCTCCGCGAACTTCCCGCAGGAGCAAGCCGTGCTCAACCAGTCACTCAAGGACATCGGCATCACGGTCAAGCTGGACACCCTGCCCACCGACCAGATCTTCAGTGCCATGCTCGCCGGAAAGTACGCGATGTCGTACTTCAAGCTGGGCGCGCCCACGGCCTGGGACAAGGTGCAGCTGGAGCTGACGAAGAAGTCGACCTGGAACCCCTTCAAGTACGACGACCCGAAGGCCGACGACCTCATCACCCGCATCGGCGAAGCCACCGGGACCCAGCGGGAAGCCCTCTTCGAGGAACTCAACACCTACGTCGTCGACCAGGCCTGGAACGCGCCCTGGAGCGTCATCGCCAACGCGTACGCGACCGCGAAGGACGTGAAGGTGACGCCGCAGCCCGGCTCCCAGTACCCGCCGATCTACAACTACGCGCCGGCGAACTAGCCGCCGCTCCGTTCCGGCACACGGAAGGAGGAACCGACCGTGCTTGTCTTCCTGTTCCGGCGCATCGCCGCCGGCGCCGTCCTGGTGGTCGTCGTGGCCACCGCGACATTCCTGCTGCTCAGTCTCACGGGCACCGATGTGGCCCGCAACGTCCTGGGCGAGACGGCTTCGCGGTCCGCGGTGGCCGCCAAGAGCCACGAACTGGGCCTGGACCAGCCCTTGATGGAGCGCTACTGGCGCTGGATCGAACAGGCCGCGCAGGGAAACCTGGGCAGCTCGTGGTTCACCGGCGACTCGGTGAACCAGTCCGTGACGGACACGGTCCCGGTCACCCTGTCCGTGGTGGTGGCCGGCATGCTCCTCGCGGCGGTGTTCAGCGTGGTGCTGGGCGCCGCGGCGGCGCTGCGCGGCGGCTGGGTGGACCGCGTGGTGCAGTTCGCCGCCGTGCTGGGCACAGCGGTACCCAGCTTCCTGCTCGCCCTGGTCCTCGCGGTCACCCTGGCCGTCCGCCTCGGCTGGCTGCCCGCCACCGGCTATGTCCCCCTCGGGACCTCCGGGACCGGCTGGCTGCGCTCGATCACCCTGCCCGCCCTGTCCCTCGCGGTCGGCGCGACCGCGGCCACCGCCATGCAGGTGCGCGGCGCCCTGATCGACGTCCTGCGCGCCGACTTCGTCCGCACCCTGCGCAGCCGGGGCCTGACCACGCGCAGTGTCGTGTTCCGGCACGCCCTGCGCAACGCGGCGCCGCCTGCCCTGACCGTGCTCGCCCTGCAGTTCATCGGTCTGATCGGCGGCGCGGTCGTCGTGGAGAAGGTGTTCGGCCTGCCCGGCATCGGCACCCTCGCCAACTCGGCCGCCGTACGCGGCGACGCGCCCGTGCTGCTCGGCACGGTCGTGGTGGTCGTCGTCATCGTCGTCGCCGTCAATCTGCTGCTGGACGTCGCCTACGGCTGGCTCAACCCGAAGGTGCGTGTCTCATGACCACCGCGTCGTCCCAACGGGACGGCCTGCTGCGCCGGATGCTGCGTGATCCGCTGGCCGTCGTCTGTCTGGCCGTCCTGGCCCTGGTCGTCGTCGTGAGTCTTGCGGCACCCCTGCTCACCGACCAGGCCCCCGATCGCAGCACTCTGACTGACACGCTGGCTCCCATGTCGGGCTCCCACCCCCTCGGAGGCGACGGCGTGGGCCGGGACGTCCTGGCCCGGCTGCTGTACGGCGGCCGCACCAGCCTCCTCGGCGGCACCCTCGCCGTCCTTGTCGCCTTCGCGGTCGGCGCACCGCTCGGCCTGGTCAGCGGCTTCTACCGGGGCTGGTTCGACGCGTTGGCCGGCTGGCTCGTCAACGTCATCATGGCCGTGCCCGCGATCATCGTGATGTTGGTGGTGATGGCGGCCGTCTCACAGGACCTCAACGTCGCGATGATCGTCCTCGGCGTGATCATGGCACCGATGGTCTTCCGCCTCATCCGCGCCTCGGTCCTCGCCGTCCGCGAGGAGCTGTACGTCGACGCAGCCCGGGTCTCCGGGCTCGGCGACGCGCGCATCATGCGCCGGCACATCCTGCCCGTGGTGAGCGCGCCGTCCGTTGTCCAGGCGACCCAGGTGTTCGCCCTGGCGATCGGCATCCAGGCAGGCCTCGCCTTCCTGGGCCTGGGCAAGGCGTCCCAGGCCAGCTGGGGCGCGATGCTGGGCGATGCCTTCACCAATGTCTACACCGCACCCGTGCTGTTGGCGTGGCCGGGCATCGCGATGAGCGTGACCATCCTGGCGTCCAGCCTGCTGGGCAACGCGGTGCGGGACACGCTGGGCACGGCCGCACCTCGGGTCGTCAAGCGGCGGAAGCCGGTCGTGCGCACCGCACCGGCTCCCGGGACCTTCCCGGACCGGCTCCTGACTGTGGAGGGGCTGCGCGTCGCCTACGGCGAGAAGACCGTCGTCGACGGAGTGAGCCTCACCGTGACACGCGGCGAAGTCCTCGGCCTGGTGGGGGAGTCCGGTTCCGGCAAGAGCCAGACCGCGTTCTCCGTCCTCGGACTGCTGCCCAACGAGGCCGAGGTGACGGCCGACCAACTGGCGTTCGACGGCAAGGAGTTGCTGAGTCTCGACCTCGCCGCCCTTAACGCCCTGCGCGGGCGCGGCATCGGCTACATCCCCCAGGAGCCGATGTCCAACCTCGACCCCTGCTTCCGTATCGGCGCCCAGCTCGTGGAGCCGATGCGCAAACACCTGGCGCTGTCCCGGGCCGAGGCGCGCACCAAGGCGCTCGAACTCCTCGCGCGGGTCGGCATCCCGGATCCGGAGCGCGTGTTCAGGTCGTACCCGCACCAGATCTCCGGCGGCATGGCCCAGCGCGTCCTGATCGCGGGCGCCGTGTCCTGCGATCCGCAGTTGCTGATCGCCGACGAGCCGACGACCGCGCTCGACGTGACGGTCCAGGCGGAGGTGCTGGACCTGATGCGCTCGCTCCAACAGGAGCGCGACATGGGGATGATCCTCGTCACCCACGACTTCGGTGTGGTGGCCGACATCTGCGACAGGGTCGCGGTGATGCGGCAGGGCCGCATCGTGGAGACCGCTCCGGCCCGGCAGATCTTCGCATCCCCCGAGCACGACTACACGCGCGTGCTCCTCGACTCGACGCTCGAAGGCGGGCCCGCACGCGGCGAACTGCGCGTTCCCGGCCGGCCCTTCAAGGAGGTGACGTCATGACCGCACAGACCTCCGAGGCCTCCTCGGACTCCCCGCTCCTCGAACTCGACGACGTCGTCGTGGAGTATCCGGGAAAGGGGCGCCGCAAGAAGCCGTTCCGTGTCCTGCATGGCGTCTCCCTGTCCATCGCGCCCGGTGAGACGCTCGGCCTGGTCGGCGAGTCCGGCTCGGGCAAGACGACACTGGGCCGGGCCGTACTCGGTCTCGCACCGGTCACCGGTGGTGAGATCCAGTACGCGGGGCGGACGGTCTCCCGGCTTGGCAAGCGGGAGCGGCGCGCGCTCAGCAAGGACATCCAGGTCGTCTTCCAGGACCCGTTCACCTCCCTGAACCCCGCCATGACGGTGATGGACATCCTCACCGAGCCGCTGCTTGTCACCGGCGTCGCCCGCGCCGACGCCGAAGCCCGGGTGCAGAAACTGCTCGACCACGTCCACCTTCCGCAGGACGCGGCCCGCCGACTGCCCCGGGAGTTCTCCGGCGGCCAGCGCCAGCGCATCGCCATCGCGCGTGCCCTGTGCCGAGACCCCCGGCTGATCGTCTGCGACGAACCTGTCAGCGCCCTGGACCTTACGACCCAGGCCCGGGTGCTCGACCTGTTCATCGAGATCCAGGAAGCGACCGGCGTGGCGTATCTCTTCGTCACCCACGACCTGTCCGTCGTCCGGCACATCAGCCACCGCGTGGCGGTGCTCTACCGCGGTGACATCGTGGAGACCGGAGGCGCGGCTCAGGTCACGGAGCGGCCCGAACACCCCTATACGAAGCGGCTGTTGCTCGCCGCGCCGGTGCCCGACCCCGAGCGGCAGGCCGAGCGGCGTGCGGAACGGCTGAAGGCGGCCGCCTCATGACCGACGTGGCCGACACCCGCGTGGTCGACACCCTCACCCGCTACCTCGCCCTCTGCGACGTACCCGCCGGCGTGCACGGAGAGCTGGGGGACCTCTTCACCGAGGACGCGGTCTGGGAGGGCGGCGGCAGCGCGTACGCCGACAAGTTCGGCCGCACCGAGGGCCGGGAGGCGATCGTCGTGATGCTGGCGGCCTACCTGCCGCCCAGCCCCCACTTCCGTTCGAACGTGCACCTGCTGTTCCCCGGCACCGTCGACGTCGACGCGGAGAACGGGACGGCGCGAGGCAGTTGGCCGATGCAGCAGCTCTCGCGGTACGAGTCGGGGGACACCGAAGTCATGGTCGCCCGGCTCGACGTGACCTTCCGGCTCGACCCGGACCAGCCCCGTATCTCCGCTTTCCGCACCGAACGACTCTTCACCGCACCGCTGTTGGGGGAGCGATGAACGACCGCACCATGCTCCTGACCTGCTACGCCGATACCCATGACTACGGATGGCACCACGTCGACCTGTTCGTGCACGACGCGGCGGACCGGGAGGTCAACTGGGTCCACTGGCAGGTCGAGAAGGACGGCCCCGAGGGCGCCGACGCCGCGACCGCCCGTGTCGAGCCCACCCTGCGCCGCACCAGCGACTGGCAGCACGGAATCAGTGCCGACGGCAGCGAATACTGGACCGCACAGGCGTCCTGGGACGACTGAGATGTGTCTCGTGTACATCCTCGACGACGACGAGGAGCTGAGCGAATCGCTCGCCTGGCTCCTGGAGTCCGTCGGTATCCGCTCCGAGCGCTTCGGGGACACGGCAACCTTTCTGCGCTCCTACGACCGGGACCGGCCCGCCTGCCTGATCCTCGACGTCCGCATGCCCGAACTCAGCGGTTTCGACGTGCAACGGATCCTCAACGACGCGGGCGCGCCGCTGCCCGTCGTCTTCGTGTCCGCGCACGGTGACATCCGGATGTCGGTGCGCGCCCTGCAGCGCGGCGCCGTCGACTTCCTGGAGAAGCCGTACGACCCCCAGCACCTGCTCGACGTCGTGCAGGCCGCCCGGCGGACCGCCCGGGAGCGCTTCGAGCGGGCCGCCGGGCAGCGCGCGCTACGCGCCCGGCTGGACGGACTCACAGCCCGCGAACGGGAGGTGCTCGCGCTGTCCGCCGAGGGCATCGCGAACAAGCAGATCGCGTCACGGCTCGGCATCAGCGCCAAGACCGTGGACGTCCACCGGGCCCGTATCCGGGAGAAGACCGGCACCGACAGCATCGCCACGCTTGTCGGCGAAACAGTTCGGCTGGGCCTGCCGGTCACAGGACGGGAGGCACCGCCGTGAACCCCGTCGCCATCGGCCCCGCCGACTTCGGGGCGCTGATGCAGTCCCTGAAGTACTGCGTCCTGCTGCACGACGCCCGCACCTACGACATCCTCTGGGCGAACCGGGCCGCGTGCGAGCTGCTCGGCCGGCCCGTCGACGAGCTCAGGCCGCTCAAGGCACCGGACATGAGCAAGAACGCCCGCCAGTACAGCCGTGAACTGGGCCACCGCTGGCTCCGGCGCGCGGTCGAGGACGGCGTCAGCGCCACCGAGTGGTGCTACCGGTCCAAGCGCGGCGAGGAGATCCTGACCGAGGCGATCGCGATCCGGGTCGACCTGCCGGGACGGGCCGTGGTCATGGTGCAGTTCCGTGACATCGCCGAGGAGAAGGCGGTGCGGCGCGACCTGTCCCGCACCGAGAGCAGGCTGCGCACCTTCCTGGGCTCCCTCGCCGAGGGCATAGTCGTCCTCGACGACGCGAACCATGTCCTCTTCGCCAGCGAATCGGCCGTACGGCTGCTCGGTGAGGACCTCCCGGGAGCGGACTTCGCGGACTACTGCCCCGACGGGCCCGTACCGGCGTCCGAGGGCCGCCACCGCTTCGCCGCACCCGGCGCCGCGCCCCGCTGGTACGCCGCGACATGCCAGCACATCGAGATCGAGAGCGATCTGCGCGGCCGGATGCTGCTCTTCTACGACATCACCGACCGGGTCCGTGCCGAGGAGGAGCACCGTCGCGACACCCAGCACGTCGACCATCTCGCCCGGTACAACGCGATGGGCGACATGGCGATGGCGATCGCCCACGAGGTGAGCCAGCCGCTCGCCGCCGCGTACAACTTCGTCGAGGGAGCGCGCGGCCGGCTCGGCACCGGTACAGGCAACGGCACCGATACCGACGGCACCGGCACCGGCTCCGTCGACGAGTCCGTCGCCTGGGGCCTGGACAACGCCGTCCGCCAGATCGAACGCGCGCGGCGGATCCTGGCCAGCCTGCGGCAGTACGTGGGCCGGCTGGAGCAGTCGGAGCGGCTCGCCGACCTCAACACGGTGGTGCGCGACTGCGCCTACTTCATCGAGCTGCGCGCCCAGGAACACGCGGTGGCCGTCGAGTTCGACCTCACCGACGAACCGCTGCCGGTGCGCTGCGAGACCGTCCTCATCGGCCAGGTCGTCATGAATCTCGCCTTCAACGCCGTTGAGGAGATGGCCCGATGGCCGCAACCTGAGCGCCGGGTGCACATCGCCACCCGCGCGGTCGACGGCGGGGCCGCCGAAGTCTCCGTCCGCGACTGGGGCCAGGGCCTGCCACCCGACGAGCGGATCTTCGACGGCGTCTTCACGTCCAAGGAGAACGGCAGCGGCATCGGCCTGGCCCTGAGCCACCGCATCATCACCCGCCACGGCGGTCGCCTCACCGCCGGCGCCAACAGGCCGCGCGGAGCGGTCTTCCGCTTCAGGCTGCCGGCGGCCGGAACACGAACGGACCCTTCATGGCCACTCGATACCAGCACGCCTCCCTCATCGACGGAACCGGCGCCGCCCCCGTCCCGGACGCGGCACTCGTCGTCGACGACGACGGACTGATCACGTACGCGGGCCCCGCCGCCACCGCGCCCGAGACACCCTCGGCGACCACGGTGGACCTGGGGGGACGCACCCTGCTGCCGGGCTTCTTCGACTGCCACACGCACCTGTGCATGACCCCCGGACGTCCCTTGGTCGCGGGCCTGACCGCCGACCGGACGGTGGAGACGTTCGAGATCGCGGAGCGGCTGCGGGCCACTCTGTACGCGGGCGTCACGAGCGTGCGCGACCTCGGGGGCGTGCCGTCCGGCTACCGCACCGCGCTCGAACGCGACCTGATCGAGGGACCCCGGCTCCAGGTGGCGATCAGGGTGATCGGACACACCGGCGGGCACGCCGACTGCACACTGCCTGACGGGACGAACGCCGCCCCCCACCTCACCGAGGTCGCCGACACGGCCGACGATGTCCGGCTGGCGGCCCGGCGCGTGCTGCGCGAGGGAGCGGACGTCGTCAAGGTCTGCGCCACCGGCGGCATGGGCAGTCCGTACGACGACCCCGAAGACGAGGACCTGACGTACCAGGAGTTGAAGGCCGTCGTCGACGAGGCGGCACGCCACCGCGGGAAGCGCGTCGCCGCCCACGCCCAGGGCACGGCCGGTATCCACAGCGCCCTGCGGGCCGGTGTCACGAGCATCGAGCACGGTTACGGACTGACGGACGAGCTGTGCGATCTGGCACTGGAACGCGGCGCGTTCCTCGTCCCCACCCTGGCCACCGTTTTCGCCCCGCTCGACCCGGCAGCCATGCCCGATCATCATTTCCGCAAGAAGAGCCGCTGGTCCGGGGTGACCAAGGAGAACATCGCGCATGCGATCAGCCGTGGAGTTCCCATTGCCCTGGGCACGGACGCCGGTGTCGTCCCGCACGGCCGCAATCTCGCCGAGCTCGCCTTCCTGGTGGAACTGGGCATGGACCCCCTCGACGCGATCACGGCGGGCACGTCGAACGCCGCCCGCCTCCTGGACGTCGACGACCGACTGGGCTCCCTGGAAACCGGGAAGACAGCCGACTTCGTGGTCGTGGACGGGGATCCCCTGCACGACATCGGTGTCCTCGGCCGGCCGGAGCACATCGTTCTCGTCGTGCAGGCGGGAGTCGTACGGAAGGATCTCCTCCGGCGGAAAGGGATGTAGGGGAATTCCCCTAGAGAGTGGATCCAATTCCCGATGGTGCAGGGCGAGTCGCGGCGCATAGCGTTTTCTTATGACCCAGACACTGGAAAGGGTTCTGGCCGTCGTCGCAGAACGGCGGGCCGAATTCGAGGAGCAGCGACACATACCGCGGGATGTGATCGCGGAATTCAAGAGGGCGGGAATCTACCGGGCGGGCACGCCGAAGAAGTTCGGTGGTGACGCGGCTCCGCCCGCCGACTTCCTCCGTCTCGTCGAGCGGATGGCGACCGTCGACGGATCGGCCGGCTGGGTCGCCAGCTTCGGCTCGTCCGCGATCTATCTGGCCGCGCTGCCGCTGGAGACCCAGGCCGAGCTGTATGCCGACGGTCCCGATGTGGCCTTCGCGGGCGGCCTGTTCCCGGTGCAGCCGGCCGAACGCGTCGAGGGCGGCTACCGCGTGTCGGGCCGGTGGAAGTTCGCCAGCGGCTGCAAGGGCGCGGACGTCCTCGGCGTGGGCATCAAGGCCGGCCAGGACAAGGCCGGCCGCCCGCTGACCGCCGTGCTGCGGCCCGACCAGGTCCAGATCGCGGAGAACTGGGACGTCATCGGCCTGCGCGGCACCGGCAGTCATGACTTGGAGGTCGAGGGGGCCGTCGTTCCCGAGGAGTGGACGTTCGTCCGCGGCGGCCGGCCCACCGTCGACGAGCCGCTCTACCGCTATCCGACGGTTCCCTACGCCGCGCAGGTGCTGGCGGTCGTCGGTCTCGGCGTGGCGCGCGCGGCCCTCGACCACGTGATAGCCCAGGGCGGCCGTTCCGGCTACACCGGCGCCCCGAAACCCGCCGAGCGTGCCACCTACCGCATCGCGGTCGGCCAGGCCGAGGCCCAACTCCGTTCCGTACGGGCCTTCTTCTACGAGACCACCGAAGAAGTCTGGGCGACCGTCGAGGCAGGCGACCCCGCCACCGTCGAACAGGCGAGCTTGCTACGGCTGGCCTCCGCACACCTCGCCAAGACCTCCTTCGAAGTCGTGCGGGCCGCCTACCAACTCGCCGGCATCCCCGCCATCACCGACGGCAGCCCCATGCAGCGCTACCTGCGCGACGCCTCGGTCGTCCCCCAGCACGCCTTCCTGCAGGAGGGCATGTACGACGGCGCGGGCGCGGCCCTGATGGGCGTGCAGCCCTTCCCCGGCTACCTCTGAAAGGCAGGAATCCATGTCCGACGCGCCACTGAGGGTGCTCTTCTGCATCGGCGTCAACCAGAACTTCTTCGATCTGCCCACGGGGCAGGGCAAGACGGTCTGGGACGGTTTCACCACCATGCTCACCCAGTTGCACGAGCTGCCCGGTGTGAGCGTCCTGGGCACCATAGACGATGACCAGCACATGGTCGGCCCCTCCGCCTCCTGGCCGTGGACCTGTTACGTCCTCGCCGACGTCGTCGACCAGCCGACCGTTGCCGCCGCTTGCAACCTTTTTCGCACCGTCCAGGTCGGCGAGCACGGCCTGTGGCGCTACATGAAGATCGAGGCGCGCCTCGGCCGCCCGCTTCCCGAACCGGAGGCCGCCCGATGACTCCCGACGTGTCCTCCCTGGTCGAGTCCGACCGAGTTGCCGGCACCCTCTACACCGACCCGGACCTCTTCGAGCGGGAGATGGACCGGATCTTCCACAGCACCTGGGTGTGGGTCGCCCACGAGAGCGAGATCGCCAAGCCCGGTGACTTCAGGACGGCCTGGGTGGGCCGCCGCCCCGTCATCGTCAGCCGGGACCGTCGCGGCGGTATCAACGTTCTGCTCAACCGCTGCCGCCACCGTGGCGCCAGCGTCTGCGACGTCCCCAAGGGCAACGGCAACGGCTTCACCTGCCCCTACCACGCATGGTCGTACGCCCTGGACGGCACCCTGCGCGGCATCCCGTACCCCGAGGGCTACGAGGACGTCGTCGAGAAGAAGGACCTGCCGCTGCAACGCCTCAAGGTCGCCTCGTACGCGGGCATGATCTTCGCCAGCTTTAACGACGACATCGAGCCGCTGGAGGACTTCCTCGGCGGGGCCCGGCTGTGGATCGACCGTTTCATGAAGCAGGGCGCCGGCTATCCGATCAAGGTGCAGGGCGAGCACAGGTTCCGGTTCAACGGCAACTGGAAGATCCAACTGGAGAACACCACCGACTGGTACCACTTCCCGATCGTGCACCGCTCCTGGATGTCCTCGGTGGACGCCGAGACCGCGAGCATGCTGTCGATCATGACCGACGAGACCGCGGTCACCCATGCCCTCGGCAACGGCCACAGTGTGTCCGTCTCCGTCGCCGAGCACGTGGACCTGGACGTCGATGACGGCACCGAGAAGCTTCAGGACCGCTTCAGCCACATCGTCGAGGAACTGTCGAAGGACCTGCCGCCGGAGCGGGTGCGGCGGATCGTGCGCTCGCTGCACGGTGCCGGGTTCAACTTGAACCTGTTTCCGAACGTCGCCATGTCGATGGCCTTCTTCCGCGTCCTGCGGCCCCTCTCGGTCGCCGAGACGGAGATCCGGCACGTGGCCCTCGGATTGGAGGGCGGTCCCGAGATCGTCAACCGCGAACGACTCCGCATCCACGAGCACTTCCAGGGCCCGTTCGGCTTCGGCAGCCCCGACGACGCCGAGGCCTGGAACCGCGTACAGCGCGGTGTCACCGGCGGCACGGACATGCCGATCCTGGTCAACCGGGGCCTTGGCCGGGAGAAGCCGAACGACCTCGGACAGCCGACCTCCCACGCGACCGACGAGACGGGGATGCGCGAGGCGTACGCGATGTGGAAGAGGATGATGACCGATGGCAACTGACAGCCTCAGCACGGCCCTCGCGGACATCGGACTGTCGCTCGACGACCCGCGCGCCGTCGCCGCCGTCTCGCTGATCTGGTACGAGGCGCATCTGCTGGACGCCCGGTGCTACGAGGACTGGGACGCGCTGTGGGCCGAGGGCGGCGAGTACGTCGTCCCGATCGACCGCGAGACGACCGACTTCGCCTCCCGCCTCAACCTCGTCTACGACGACGACCGGATGCGCCGGATGCGCGTCGAGCGTCTCACCGGTGGCCTCTCGATCTCGGCGGCGGCAGCGGCCCGCACGGTCCGCTCGGTCTCCCGGTTCGTGGTGACCGGACGCGAGCAGGACGCGATCGAGGTGTGCTCGGCTCAGGTCCTGGTCGGTTACAAGCGCGAGGAGACCTTCGTCCTGGCGGCGGATGTCACCCACCGCATCGTGTTCGGCCCAGGCGGCCCTCGGATCTCCCGGAAGATCGTACGGCTGGTCAATTCCGAGGACACCGTCACGGCATCGGGGTTCCTGCTGTGAGCGCGCACGGGGAGGACGTCCGGCGCGTCGCACTGGTGACGGGAGCGGCGCGCGGCCTGGGCGCCTGTATCGCGGGCCGGCTGTACGACCGGGGCTACCGCGTCGCGCTGACCGACCTGGACGAGGAGGCCGCCGTGAAGGCGGCGGCGGAGCTCGATCCGGAGGGCCGGTACGCCGTCGGGCTCCCGCTGGACGTACGCGACAAAGACGCCTTCGTCCAGGTCTGCGACCAACTCGTGGAACGCTGGGGCGCGGTACACGTCCTGGTGAACAACGCTGGACACTCCAAGGCCGAGGCGCTCATGGAGATCAGTCCCGAGAGCTTCGACGCGGTCGTGTCGACCAACCTCAACGGCACCTTCTACGGCTGCCAGGTCTTCGGCGCCTACTTCGCCGAGCGCGGCTACGGGCGCATCGTCAACATCGCCTCGCTCGCCGGCCAGAACGGCGGGACGGCGACCGGCGCGCACTACGCGGCGGCGAAGGGGGGAGTGGCCACCCTGACGAAGGTGTTCGCCCGCGAACTCGGCCCGCACGGGGTGACGGTGAACGCCGTCTCACCCGGACCGCAGGACCTGCCGGTGGTCCGCGACATGGTTCCGCCCGACCAACTCGCCGCGATCGAACAGTCCATTCCCGTACGGCGGTTGGGGCGCCCCAGGTTCATCGCCGACATGGCCGTGCTGCTCGCCGCCGAGCACGCCGACGCGGTCACCGGAGCCTGCTGGGACGCCAACGGCGGCCTGTACATGCGCTGACAGAGCCGTCAGCTCCCCACCCGACCCGAAGGCAGACGGATGTTCCCTGTCACCGTCACCGACACCGTCGACGAAACCGACACCATCAAGATCCTCCGGCTCGCCCGCACCGACGGCGCCGCCCTCGCTCCCTACGCGGCCGGCGCGCACATCGACGTCACCGGGCCCACCGGAATCACGCGGCCCTACTCGTTGTGCGGCCCGCCGCACGACACCGGCGCCTACACCATCGCCGTCCGACGTGAGGCGAACTCACGCGGCGGTTCCCAGGCCCTGCACGACAAGGCCCATCCGGGCACGGAGCTCACCGTCGGCGCGCCCCGGCAGCTGTTCGGCATCGCCCGGGAAGCGGTCGAGCACCACCTGGTGGCGGCGGGCGTCGGCATCACCCCGTTGCTGGCGATGGCGTACGAACTGCAGGGCGAGCGGGCTGAGTTCAAGCTGCACTATGTGGCCCGGAGCCGGGCCGAGGCAGCCTTCGCCTCACTGCTCGGGCAGTCGGCGTTCGCCGACCGGACCATGTTCCACTTCGGGCTCGGCCGGCAGACGACAGGTGAGGCACTCGCCGCGGAACTGGCCGGTCTGCCGGCCGACGCGCACGTCTACACCTGTGGCCCTCAGGGTTTCATGGAGCACGTCACCGCCCTCGCGGCCCGCAGCGTGCCGGAAGAACACATCCACTCGGAGCTGTTCCAGGCGGGCGCCGAGCCGCATGCCGGGCCTGACGACGGCTTCGAGGTCGAGCTGGACACGGGTGAGATCTACGCCGTGCCGGCCGGGAAGAGTATCGCGGAGGTGCTGGAGGACAACGGCATACCGCTGGAGACCTCCTGCCGCGAGGGCATCTGCGGCACGTGTGTCCTGCGCGTGGTCGAGGGCGAACCCGACCACCGCGACCACTGCCTGTCCGCCAAGGAGAAGGCGGCCGGGGACCAGATCGCCGCCTGTGTGTCGCGCGCGAAGTCGCCGCGACTGGTGGTGGAGCTGTGGTGAACGCCGCCCCGACTCCGTCGGCCTCGCGCCGAGCCGAACGGACCCGGCCCCAGGCGCCGAACCGCACGACCGATCAGGAGAGGACCTGCACCGCCGTGACCCCCAACCAGTCCGATTTCCGGGAGGCGATGGCGCATCTCCCGGCAGCCGTCAACATCCTGACGACCAACGGGCCGAACGGCCGCTGCGGCATCACCGTCAGTGCCGTCTGCTCCGTCACCGACGATCCGCCGACCTTGCTGGTCTGCGTCAACCGTGGCAGCGCCATGCACGACGTCTTCCGGGCCAACGGCCGGGTGTGCGTCAACGTCCTCGGCGCCGACCAGCAGGAACTGGCCCTGCACTTCGCCGGAGCCACAAAGGTGCCCATGGCGGAACGCTTCACCTGGGACGTCTGGGACCGCACACAGGACGTGCCCGTCCTCAAGGACGCCCTCGTCACGGCTGTCGGCACGATCAAGGACGCCGTGTCCATGGGCTCCCACAGTGTGCTCTTCGTCGACATCGACCGGATCCGCACCCGGTCCGGCAGCCCCAGCCTCGTCTACTTCAACCGGTCCTTCCACCGGCTCGACGCCGCGCCCCTCGTCCCGGAAGGCGCGTGCACATGACCGTCGACCCCGGCTACCGCGTCGAACGTGCGCTGGCACGTCTGGAGCGGACCGAACCGGAGATCCGCGCCTGGGTGTGCGTGGACGCCCAGGGTGCCCGCAGGGCGGCCCGGCGGGCACCGGAAGGCAGCCCCTTGCGGGGCATGCCGTTCGGCGTCAAGGACATCATCGATGTCGCCGGGTTGCCCACGGAGTGCGGTTCGGTACTCCGCCAGGGGCGGATCGTCGCGGACGACGCCTGGCTGGTGGACCGGCTGCGCCGGGCGGGCGCCGTACCGCTGGGTAAGACGGTCACCACCGAGTTCGCGTACTTCCAGCCCGGTCCGACCCGCAACCCGCACCGCCCGGCCCACACGCCGGGCGGTTCCTCCAGCGGCTCGGCCGCCGCGGTCGCCGCGGGTGTGGTGCCCCTCGCCCTGGGATCGCAGACGGCCGGATCGCTGACCAGGCCCGCCTCGTTCTGCGGAGTCGCCGGGTACGTCGCCCCGGTCGGTGCGTGGCCGACACGAGGCTTCACCGGGCTCAGCCCGACCCTGGACGCGCCGGGACTGCTCACTCCCACGGTTCGTGAACTGGCCGAGGTGATCGAGGCCGTGGACGGAAAAACGGCCGAAGACCCGGGTTCCGTACGGGTGTTGCAGTGGCGCGGCACCGGACTCGCGGACATCGACCCCGCGATGCTCGACGCGCTGGACCAAACCGGCCGCACACTGGGTGCCACCGACCTGAGCCCCGACCTCGGCACACCCGAACTCGCCGAGACACACGCCGTGGTGATGGCCTACGAGGCCGCACGCTCACTCGCCGGCGAGGCGGAGCACCCCGAGTCCCTGAGCGCGCACCTGAACGCACTCCTGGACCGCGGCCGCAAGACCTCCGAAACCGAATACCGGGCGGCACTCGCCGCCAGACGCACGGCCCGCGCCCGCATACTGGACCTCCTCACCCGGGCCGACGCGATCCTCGCCCCCGCCGCCCCCGGCCCCGCCCCACGAGGCCTGGACGCCACCGGCACCCCGATCCTCTCCCGCCCCTGGCAACTGCTCGGCCTGCCCGTCGTGACCATCCCCGGCCACCGCGACCCGCACGGCATGCCGCTCGGCCTGCAACTCGTCGGCCACCCCCACCGCGTGGGCCGCCTGCTGGGCATCGCCCACAGGACGGAGGCGGCCATCCGGATCCGCCGGGCAGAGGAGACCACCCGTTGAAGATCACCGCGATCGAGACGATCCCGTACGCCATCCCGTACACCAAGCCACTCCGCTTCGCGAGCGGCGAGGTGCACACCGCCGCACACGTCCTGGTGCGCGTCCGCACCGACGAGGGCCTGACCGGAGTGGCCGACGCGCCACCCCGCCCGTTCACCTACGGCGAGACGCAGGCGTCCGTGACTGGCGTGATCGAGCAGGTCTTCGCCCCTCAGCTCACCGGCCTGGACGTGTTCGCCCGCGAACAGGTCCACGCCCGGCTGCACCGCACGGTCGGCAATCCGGCCGCCAAGTCGGCCATCGACATGGCCCTGTGGGACATCACCGGGCAGGCGCTCGGGCAGCCCGTCCACCGTCTCCTCGGTGGCTGGTGCGACCGGATGCGGGTTGCGCACATGCTCGGCTTCGACACCCCCGAGCGGGTGGCCGCCGAGGCCGAGCGGATGCGGAGCACATACGGCATCTCCGTCTTCAAGGTGAAGGTCGGCCGCCGCCCCGTCCGTCTCGACCTCGCGGTGTGCCGAACACTGCGCGAAGTGCTGGGCCAGGACGTGGAGTTGTACGCCGACGGCAACCGCGGCTGGACGGCCTCGGAGTCGGCGGCAGCCCTCCGCGAACTCGACGACATCGGCATCACACTCGCCGAGGAGCTCTGTCCCGCCGACGACATCCTCGGCCGCCGGCTGCTCGTACGCGGCAGTCCGGTCCCCTTCGTGGCGGACGAGTCGGCGACGACACCCGCCGAGGTGACGCGCTCCCTCCTGGACGGCGATGCCACCGCGATCAGCATCAAGACCGCCCGAACCGGTTTCACACTCTCCCAACGCGTCCTCTTCCAGTGCGAGGGGATGGGTGCCGAGGTGGTGATGGGCAACCAGATCGACGGCCAACTCGGCACGCTGTGCACCCTCGCCTTCGGAGCCGCCCACGCCTCCGCCGCCCGCCGCGCCGGTGAACTCTCCAACTTCCTGGACATGAGCGACGACCTGCTCACCGAGCCGATCACCATCACGGACGGCACGCTCGCCGTGCGGGACCTGCCCGGCCTGGGCGTGGGGATCGACCCGGACAAGCTCGACCGCTACCGCCAGGACCGCTGAAACGCCCCGTCAACCCCAGGCAAAGGAGCCAGCCCCGTATGTCCGACACCACCCTCAGGGCCACGGCCGCCGCATCCGGCGCGTCGGCCACCGAGCGCTTTCTGGCCGACAAGGCCGTCACGTCCACGGCCGTACCGCGCACTGACACCGCACGCGTCAGCACCCTGGCCACGGAGCTGATCACGGCCGTCCACGACATCATCCGCCGCCACCAGGTGACGTACGACGAGTACAACGCGCTCAAGTCGTGGCTGATCTCCGTCGGTCAGGACGGCGAGTGGCCGCTGTTCCTGGACGTCTGGGTCGAACACGCCGTCGAGGAGGTGGCCACAGAGTCCCGGCAGGGCAGCAAGGGCACCATCGAGGGCCCCTACTACGTGCCCGGAGCCCCCGAGCTGCCCAGCACCGGCGCCCTGCCGACGCGCGACAACGAGGCCGGCACCCCACTCCTGTTCCGGGGACAGGTCACCGGCATCTCGGGCGAGCCGCTGCCCGGTGCCCTCCTGGAGATGTGGCAGGCCGACGACGACGGGCTGTACTCCCGGTTCGCCCCCGGCATCCCCGAATGGAACCTGCGCGGCAGCATCGCCACCGACCACGAGGGGCGGTTCGCGGTGACCACCATCCAGCCCGCTCCGTACCAGATCCCCACCGACGGCTCCTGCGGACGCCTCATCACCGCGGCCGGCTGGCACGCCTGGCGCCCCGCCCACCTGCACCTGAAGGTGTCGGCACCCGATCACGACCCGCTGACCACGCAGCTGTACTTCAAGGGCGGTGAGCACGTCCAGGACGACGTGGCCCGCGCGGTCAAACCCGAACTCGTCATCGACCCGAGCCCCACAGGCAACGGTGGAAACCAGGTCACGTACGACTTCGTCCTCGATCCCGCCTCCTGAACCGAGGGAGATGCGCCGTGCTGTTCGCCGTCCACATGACAGTAGACCTTCCGTCCGATCTGGACCCCGACGTCCGCGCCCTGCTCGTCGCCACCGAGAAGGAGTACGCACACAAGCTCCAACGCACGGGTGAGTGGCTGCACTTGTGGCGCTGCGCCGGTCGGTACGCCAACCTCAGCGTCTTCGACGTGAGCGACAACGACCGGCTCAACGAACTCCTGTGGGCCCTGCCGCTGTTCCCCTACATGGAGATCACGGTCACACCGCTCGCCCGGCACCCCTCGGCCCTCCACTGAACGCGGCAGGGGTTGATCCCTCAAGAAGATCTCGCCCTGACCGGTGTGCACGCGTTGTGCACGGCCTCTGGTTACACGGAACATCCGCGCAGGTCAGAGGCCGTTCATGTGGACCTCGCAGTGTCCCCGGCGTACAGCCCGACTCGTCTGCCGCTCCACATTCCCGCAGGTCAGGTGGGTTGGTAGTCGGCCCTGTGTACGGTGCCGCGGTTGCGCGTGGTCGGCGGTGATGCGGGAGATATCCAGCCGGGTGCGCAGGGCTTCTTCAAGAGGGAGGGGTGCGCTGTCGCCGAGGTCGACGGGTGTCGGGGTCGAGGCCTGTGAGGGCGAGCCATTCGGTTACGAGGGCGGGGCTGTTGGCGAACTGCCGCACCTCCTTCCCGGAGCCCGGCAGGCTGAGCAGCCGGTTGCCGATGAGGAGGGTGGCGAAGGGGGATGCCGTGGTGTAGCTGGCCGGTGCCTCGGCGATCTTTTTCCAGAACGCGCGCTCCACACGGATGGGAGCCCGGCCCGGCGAACGCATCGCCGGACGTCCCGTCAACGTCGTCAGTACCTGTTTTTGAAGTCCCCCGGTGGAGTTCGCCCGGCTCAGATTCGAACGGACACCCATCGAGTTGGGTGCTTGATGGCTTCTGTAGCCTGCCGTCAGCTGTGTGTCGGGGGGAGCTAGCGTGGTGAACATCCTGTCCGTGGCCATCGGGGCTGGCTTCGGCCTCATAGGGGCCGTGTTCGGGTCTTGGTTCACTGCGCGCCGGCAGGACCGCATGTGGCTGCGCGAACAGAAGCTGAAAGCCGGGGTCGGCTTCAACACCGCCGTGGTCCAGCTCATCGACTACCTCCGGGAAACACGGCTGAGTGACGACGGCGCCGGGGCCAACGAACTGGTGAGCCGGATGCAGGAAGCCCGGTCAGCCCTCTACCTACTGTGCGCCGACGACACCGTCGATCTCGCCGACGCTCTCGCGCGTCGGGTCTGGAGCTCCCGGCCCAGCGAGGGCAGGGACGATCGCAGGGCCGAGCACAGGGAAACAGAGGATCTCCTACGCCGCTTCACCCATCAGCTCCGGCAAGAGATCGCCAGGACGTAGTCTCAGCTGGTTCTTCAATGGGAGGATCGGTGCAGACATTGCGGTTTGAGCCGGTGCAGACCACGAGGACATGGCGCTGTCCTTGAGGACGATCAGTCCCGTGCGGCTTCTCGGGAGGAGGGCTGGCCGCTCCGGCGAGAGGACCGGCGGGTGATGCGCCTGGTCATGATGGTGATCGCGGCCCAGGTGATCAGTGATTCCGAGTGCTGGATGAGCCGTTCGTAGTCCCGGGCATGACGGCGTGCGTGCATGATCCAGGCGAGCGACCTCTCGACCACCCAGCGGCGGGGCAGGACGACGAACCCGATAGTGTCCTTCGGGCGGTTGACGGTCTTGAGAGTGAGGCCGAGGTGAGTCTTCGCCCAGGTCACGAGCTTGCCTGCGTAGGCGGCGTCAGCCCAGGCGATCGTGATCTCGGGGTGCATCAGCCGTAGCCGGAACAGGACTTCCTTGGCCGCGTCGCGGTCGGTTATGTCGGCCGGGGTGACCATGACGAACAGCGGCAGGCCCTTGGTGTCCACGACCAGGTGGCGCTTGCGGCCGTTGATTTTCTTCGCGCCGTCGTAGCCCCGGCTGTCCTTGCCGACGGTCTCGGCGGCCTTGACGGACTGCGAGTCGATGACGGTGGCGACCGCGCCGGGGGCCCGGCCCATCTCGCGGCGGATGCGTTTGCGTAGCTGGTCGCGTATCTGTCCGATGATGCCGGCCGCGGCCCAGCGGGCCATGAAGCCGTAGCAGGTCCGCCAGGGCGGGAAGTCGTTGGGCAGGGCCCTCCACTTACAGCCGGTGTCGACGACGTAGCGGATCGCGTCGACCACCTCGCGGCGGGGGTGCTTCTCTGGGCGTCCCCCGGTGGAGGTCTCACAGGCCGGGACCGGAAGCAGGGGCTCGATGAGAGCCCATTCGTCGTCGAAGGTGTCGGACGGATAGCAGCGGCGCCGCGGCAACGTGAACCTCCTCTCGGGGAACGGGGGGTTGGGGCGAGCCGCGGAGCGGCCGCCCCAACCCGGTCAGGCGTCGATGTAGTCGGCGATGATGTCGAGCGTGGATTCGACCGAGCCGAGCTGGGTGTTCAGGTGCTTGATCCACCGTCCCTTCGGTTGCAGGGCCGCGTGCGGGCCGACGACGGCGGTGATGAAGCGTCGGATCTCGGTGAGCTTCTCCCTCACGATCGCGAGTTCGTATGCCTGGAGTTCGGCGGTGTCGGTGCAGAAGCGGTAGCCGTCCTTTTTCGTCCAGATCAGGGGCGGCCAGCTGCGTTCGGCGATGATGTCGCGCAGGCAGGCCAGGCCCGCACGGGCCTGGCTGGGCGTCAGCTCGCTGGAGCGGATGAGCTGGACGAAGGTCAGCCCGGCCGGCCGAGCTTCGAAGAGCACGAACCGGATGGTGTCAGCGTGCCGCTGGGATGCCGCCGATCTGCGCTCGGAAGCGCGCGGCACCTCTTATTCGCCTTGCAGGAGGCGGGCCAGTTCGCCGTCGACGTCGACCTTCCCGGTGTCCACGGCCGTCTCGATCCAGTCGAGGGTCGCGCGAACACGTGCGACGTTCTCGTGGATGATGACGCGTTCGTCGTCGCCGAGCTGGCGGTCGCGCAGACCCGGGACGACACGGCCGGACGCCGCGACGAACGCGTGGCAGGCGGTGACCAGGTCCAGGAACTCCACCGACCGGTCGATCGCGCGGATCGCTGGGGCGACGGGGCTGTTGCGCTCGAAGTCCTCGCGGGCCTGCTGGCCCCGTTCGACCTGGGCGCGGTCGACCTGGTGGCGGGCGGTGTCGTCGCCCATGGCCTTGAACGCGACGTCCGGGCGGCGCAGCAGCCCCGTCGTCACCTCGGTCGCGACGCCCTCGTCCCTGGTCAGCTCCTCGACGACCTTCACCTTGTCGGCCGCCGTGACCTGCGCGACGACCTCGGGACGGCGCAGGATGTCCGGGGCGAGCGCGGCGGCAACGTCGTCCTCCCGGGACAGCTCCGCCGCCGCCCTCACCTTGTCCTCGGGCGCGACCTGGGCGACCACGTCCGGGCGCCGCAGCAGGTCCCCGGTCACCGTTGCGGCCACCTCCTCGTCCTGGGCGAGGGTGTGGATGGCACTGACCTTCTCCTGCGGCGTGACCGGCTTGACGACCTGACGGCCCGTGCGGCGCTTGGCCTCGTCCGGCGTCCACCGCGGCTTGCCCGGCGGCGGCGTGAGGATGGCCGCGAACCGCTCCTCGTCGTCGACGATCGACGCGAGGATGCTGTGGACGGTGTACGACACCTCCGCCACCCGGCGGTCCCTCGGCCACTTCGACGCGACCTGCCGGGCCTGCCTCACCGTGTAGTAGGACATGCCGATGTCCTCGGCCAGACGAAACAGCGAGTCCTTCACCGTGAACAGGACGTCGGCCGGCACCGCACCGCCATGCTCCCGCATCGGCTCGATCTCCAGTGCGTAATCACCGATCTTGAACATGACGCCGCTGGCCGCCTGGACCAGTTCCCGCA
The DNA here is from genome assembly GCF_036014015.1 of Streptomyces sp. NBC_00457. Classification (NCBI taxonomy): domain Bacteria; kingdom Bacillati; phylum Actinomycetota; class Actinomycetes; order Kitasatosporales; family Streptomycetaceae; genus Streptomyces; species Streptomyces sp. NBC_00457. The sequence goes on from NZ_CP107905.1 coordinate 10,319,124, forward strand.
GCTCAGCCACAATCTCCGCATAGCGGTCCGCGCTGACGCTGCCGACCTTGTCCTCGGCCGTCTCGATCTCTCCGGGCATGGTTTCACCACCAACCCACGGGCCGGGCACGGCAGTTGGCCGTGGCGAGACACGACCGTCTCATAGACCCGAGAGTCGGACCGAAAATCCTAAGATCACAATGAATGACCGTAATTGACCGTGATATGACTGAAGTTGGGATTCGGGTGCGTTCGCGATGCGGTCACTGTGACCGTTCGCCGAACGATTCATTCCGGGCCCTCCAGGCCCTCGTCACGCACCGCCGAGAGCAGTAGACCGCGTTCGAACGACGGTCCACCCCAGCCACCCAGCTGGCTCCACACTCCGGGCACTCGGCCCGGCCAGCACCGCCGATCTCAGCGGCTACCCGCTTACGCAACCGCCGGTCCCGACGCCACTGCCTGGCCCGACAGGCCGCCGAGCAGAACCTCGTACGAGCTGGAGCACCCGGCCTCAACCGTTCACCACAGCCCTCGCACACCCGTCCCGCGGCCTCCCTGGCGCCCTCGGACACCCGACCAGACTAGGGCTCAAAGTTACCCAAAACCGAGGATCGAAAACAGGCACTCATCCAACCCGATGGTTTCCCACGCGACACCTCTGTGATCAAGGTGTTGCGACGACCACTTGAATCCGCCCAACAGGGCACCGAACGCGTCCCTGTTCGCGGTCGGCAGGCGCTGCAGGTGGCGAGACCGCCGAGTCGTACGCGGGTCTGGTGGGCCTTGCCGCGTAGGGCGGCAGGGGCAACCGTTGCCCTGCCGGCCAAGTCGGCCACCGCGCGCGTTCACCCTGGCCGAGGCGGGCGTCCGCCCGCGGACCGGCCTGGGCCCCGATCTGGACGTGAGCAACACCGTGAACCCTTCGGGATCAGTCGGCTACTTGTCGACCAGCGACATGTGGTGCTCGTTGTACCGGTTTCCGTGCACCCCGACGTGACCAGCGAGTTCGTTGAGGTCCGCCAGTTCGTCGGCGGAGAGGGGCAGCGCGGCGGCGCCGATGTTCTCCTCGATGCGCGTGATACGTCGCGTGCCGGGAATCGGAATGATCGACGGACTCTGCGCGAGCAGCCAGGCGAGCGCGACCTGCCCCGGTGTGGCGTCCTTGGCCTGCGCGAGCTTTCCAACGTGCTCGACGAGAACCTGGTTCGCCGCGCGGTTCTCGGCCGAGAACCGCGGAATGCTCGTACGGACGTCGTCGTCCGCGAACGAAGTCGACGCGTCCACCGCCCCCGTCAGAAACCCCTTGCCGAGCGGGCTGAAGGGCACGAATCCGATACCGAGCTCCGCACACGCCGGCAGCACCTCTGGTTCGGGGTCGCGGGTCCACAGTGAGTACTCGCTCTGCACGGCCGTCACCGGGTGGACCGAGTGAGCACGGCGGATGGTCTGGGCACTGGCCTCTGACAGCCCGAAGCAGCGCACCTTGCCCTCCTTGACGAGCTCGCCCACCGTGCCGGCGACGTCTTCGATCGGCACCTCTGGATCTACGCGGTGCTGGTAGAACAGGTCGATCGTGTCGACCCTGAGCCGCTTGAGGGAGGCCGTGGCGACGGCCCGGATCTGCTGGGGCCGGCTGTCGAGACCGACTGAGGCACCGTTCTCGATGCGGAACCCGAACTTCGTGGCGATCACCACTCGGTCACGCACCGGAGTCAGGGCCTCGCCGACGAGCTCCTCGTTGGCGTAGGGGCCGTAGACCTCCGCAGTGTCGAAAAACGTGACCCCGCGGTCGACAGCGCCGCGGAGCACAGCGATCATGTCCGCTCGATCGCCGGGGTTCGGGCCGTAGCTCTGGGACATTCCCATGGCGCCGAGACCGATGGCCGAGACACGCAGGCCTCGCCCGAGCGTTCGTGTGTGCACGTTTTCTCCTTGTATTCGATGCTCCTGGCATATACGTGCGCGAAATGGTCTGGAGCACGTTCGAGTGAATTCAGGAAGTCCGCTTTCTTCCTCTGCTGCTAGGTGCGAAATGAAGAGGCGTACTGCGACGGCAGGCCTGAACCCGCCGAGCGCATCGGCATGCATCGCCCAGACTCTTGCCCATCTGCGGTTCTCGCGTCACGCCGTCAATTACGGTACGCCGCACCTGATATCTGAAGGGGGGAAGGATTCATCCCCGGATAGATTCTCCCCCTGTTCGGTTGGTCGACTGTCCCGCGGAGGCTTCCTCCACTGGCGCCGTGCTCAGCTGAGCTCTGAGGAGGTCGGCCTGCCCGCCGCCAGTGAGTCCCGGCGGGTCCCCGGTCTGCGCCGTGAGGAAGTCGTTCAGCCGGCCGCGATCAGCACCGACTACTACACCCGGCTCGAGCAGGGCCGCGTCCAGTCGTCCGCGGAGGTCCTCGACGCCATCGCGCACTGGATCCGCAGGTCCTCCTGTGGTGGACCTCGCATGATGTCGCCGTGTGGACCGCCGAACCCGGCAGCCAGGCGTACGCGACCGTGCGTTCCCTGGCTTCCGGGATCGAGACGGGGCCGGACGCGCTGAACGGCGCTGCCTGACGCAGTGCGCCGCGGCTGTCGTTCACCGCGCTGTCCCCGGGAACAGGCGCTGTGCGTTGGCCGTCGTCAGGGAACGCCACGTGGTCCCCTCCACCGGTGACTCGGTCGCGTCGATCGCCGCGATGTGGGCGTCGGCCAGTGGGGGAGGCGTCCAGCAGTAGTCGCTGCCGAACAGCACGCGGTCCGGATCGACGAGCTCCAGCAGCGCGGGGATCTGGCGTGGGAAGGCTGTGCCCGCCATGTCGTAGTACAGGCCGCGCAGTTGCTGCACGGCATCGAGGGAGGGCGCCTGCTCCGAAGGCAGGAACAGCCTCATGAACTCGTTGATGCGGTCGGCCAGGACGGGAACCGCGCCACCGCAGTGCGGAACGATCACCCGCATGTTCGGATGACGCGTCAGGACGCCCGCCATCACCAGGTCCGTGACGGTACGGGCGGTGTCGAAGATGTACTCAACCATCGGCCGCGGTCTGCCGAGTGCCGACTGTTCCCAGCACACCGGCGAGGTGGGGTGCAGGAAGACCACGGCCCGGCGGCGGTCGAGTTCTGCGAAGATGGGGCCGAGGCGCCGGTCGCCCAGGTACACGCCGTGAGTGTGCGTCAGCAAGGCCACGCCGTCGGCGTCGAGTTCGTCGAAGGCGAATGCGATCTCCTCCAAGGAGCCGTCCACGTCCGGCAGGGGAAGCGACACGAAGTTGCCGAAGCGGCCCGAGTGGTCCCGGGTCAGCTCGGCGGTGTACTCGTTGACGTGCCGGGCGAGGAGACGGGCCGCCTTGTCGTCGCCGAAGTGCACACCGGGGGAGGACATGGACAGCATCGCGGTCTTGATGTCGTTGCGATCCATCAGGTCCAGGTGGGTTCGCACGGACCACGTGGGCCAGCCGCCCATGCCGTCGGGATGCGCATGGCCCGCCGCTGTCGTCTGCTGGACGTAGAAGTCGGGCAGGAGGTGGGCGTGGACGTCGATGAGGCCGGAGGACATGACAGGGGGATCCCTTCTTTCGGGTCTTGTGCGGAGGCCGGGTGTCGGACCCCGGCTCACTCCACCGGCTCGCGTCCGGCCAGCCGCACCTCTTCGCTGTCCAGGGCGACTTGAAGTCGGCGCAGCACGGTGTCGTCGATCTGTGACGAGTCCCTCAGGCGGACGACGGTCGCGCGTTTGTGGGTGATCAGGGCGAGGCGGAGGTCGGTGTAGTGACGGTTGTGCAGCAGGGCGGGATCGTCGTCGGTGCCCGCGCCTCGGGCCCGTACGGTTGCCAGGTGGGCCTCGTACTCCTGGCGCAGCCACTCCGTGACCTTCGGGGTGGCGCCCAGTTCGGCGGCGAGTCGCGGCAGGGCCCGGATGGCCTCCTCGGTTGCGGTGCTGTCGGCGAGGACCTCTTCCTCGTCGACGGAGGTGTCGTGCGGCAGCCGCGCCCAGCGGACCACGCCCGGCAGCAGCAGTCCCTGCACCACGAGGGTCACCACGATGACGCCGGAGGTGACGAAGACGATGAAGGCGCGGTCGGGGAAGGGGGCGCCGGAGTCGAGGGTCTCCGGTACGGAGAGCGCCACGGCGAGCGACACCGCGCCACGGAAGCCCGCGAATCCGCTGACGACGCGGGACCGGTGACTGATTCTCCGAAGCCGCTGCTCGGGGCGCCGGTCGATCACGCGGATCAGGTAGGCGGAGGAGAACAGGAACGCGAACCGGTCGGCGACCAGCACCACGCTGATCACTCCGACCGCGATCAGGGCGTCCTGGAGGTCGGACCGGTTCAAGTGGCGCACCGCGTACTGGAGTTCCACTCCGACCAGGACGAACAGCGCGCCGTTGATGATGAACGTGAGCAGCGGCCAGAAGGCCAGCGCCTGGCGGCGGTGCTCGGCGCGGATGAGGCTCGGGGCCACGTGGGCCATGATCAGCCCACTGACCACGACCGCGAGGACACCCGAGGCGTGGACCAGCTCGGCGAGCAGATATGCCGTGAAGGGCGCCAGGATCATGACGAGGTTGCCCAGCAGGGGATCGTCCAGGCGGCGTCGCATATTCATGTTGATCCAGGCGACCACCACGCCGATGGCGGCCCCGCCGCCGTAGGCCAGCAGGAACAGGGCGCCCACGTGCGGAAGGGTGAGGTGTTCCTCGCCGACGGTGATACCGACCGACAGGCCGAAGATGACCAGTGCGGTGCCGTCGTTGACGAGGCTTTCGGCACGCAGCACCGTGACCTGACGGCGCGGCAGAGCGCGGGCCAGCACGCCGACCGCGGTTGCGTCGGTCGGCGCCACCGCCGCGCCCAGCGCCCACGCCGGTCCCCACGGCAGCCCGAGCGCGTGCCCGGCGACCGCGACGGCACCCGCGGTGAGGATCACCAGGACCGTGCTGAGCAGGACGATGCCGCGCAGGTTCGAACGGATCTCCCGCATGGAGGTGGTGAGGCTCTCCCAGTACAACAGCACCGGCAGGAAGAGCAGCAGCACCACCTCCGGCGGAAGTTGCGTCTGCCGCACGGCGGGGACCAGCCCGACCAGGGCACCCACGACCAGCAGCACGACGGGCGGTGCGACGCCCAGGCGCTGTGCGACCACCTGGCCGACCAGCACGGCCACGCCCAGGAGTACGACGAGTTCGAGACCGATCAAGGGGCTTGCTCCTGAGTAGGGAGGACCACTGGCGAGAGTCCAGTGGCCTTCACCGGGCACGTCCTGCTCATCTGGGCAGCAGCTTCAGCGTCGTGGGGCGTGCCGCCACCATGGGATCGACGTACGCGCCGCCGAAACGGCCGTACTTGGTGCGGTACGCGGTGTCGATACGGTCGTTGGTCTCGGGGTCCGCCACCTCGACGAAGGTGACGTCCTTGTCGACGCCGCCGGAGCGGATGTGCCCCTCTTCGGTGGCGCGGGCCATGCGCCACCAGCCGCCGTCCGTACCCCGGAAGGAACGGACGTACAGGTGGTCACCGTCGCGGACGACCCAGATCGGCACCGGCCCCCGCAGGGTGCCGTCACCGCGGCGCGGAGCGATCTCCAACTCGTCGGCGTCGGCGATGCGGTCGAGCTCTTCGCTCGTCCATGTCGTCATCGGTGTCTCTCCGATCTCCTCGATCCGTCTCCTCGACCTGGCTCCCCGCCTCAGGTCACGGACGCAGCAGCGCCTTGACGGCGCGGCGCTCGTCCATGGCCTTGTAGCCTTCGGCGACCTCGTCCAGGGGCAGGGTCAGGTCGAAGACCCTGCCCGGGTTGATGCGGCCGCTGAAGACGCGGTCGATCAGGTCGGGAAGGTAGGCGCGTACGGGGGCGGGACCACCGCGCAGGCCGACGTGGGAGAAGAAGAGCTGCAGGCCGTCGATCCGCACGTCGTGCGGCATGCCGACGAAGCAGACGTTGCCGCCGGGGCGGGTGGACTGCAGGGCCTGCTGCATCGACTGCTGCGTGCCGACGCACTCGAGGACGGAGTCGGCGCCGAGGCCGTTCGTCAGTTCCTTGACGCGGGCGACGCCTTCGTCGCCCCGCTCGGTGACGATGTCGGTGGCTCCGAACCCCAGGGCCAGCTTCTGCCGGGACTCGTGCCGGCTCATGGCGATGATCCGCTCGGCACCCAGTTCCTTCGCGGCGATGACGCCGGACAGGCCCACCGCGCCGTCGCCGACGACCACGGCCGTCGAACCGAGCTTGACCTCGGCCGCCTTGGCGGCGTACCAGCCGGTGCCCATGACGTCGGACAGGGCCAGCAGGTCCGGAATCAGCTCCTCGCCCGGCTGCTCCGGGGTGGCGACCAAGGTGCCGTCGGCGAGGGGGACGCGGACGTACCCGGCCTGGCAGCCGTTGACCCACTGCGCGTGCCGGCAGGAGGTGTGGTAGCCGGCCTGGCAGATCGGACAGGTGTTGTCGGAGGCGACGAAGGAGCCGATGGCGAACTGGCCCGGCCTGACGCTCGACACGTCGCTGCCGACCTCCTCGACGATGCCGACGTACTCGTGGCCGATCGGCTGCGGCTCGGCGACCGGCAGGACACCCCGGTAGCTCCACAGGTCGGAGCCGCACACGCAGGCGGCGACGGTGCGGATGACCGCGTCCGTCGGTGCCGTGATCTTCGGTTCCGGGGCGTTCTCCACCCGGATGTCACCGGGCGCGTGAATGATGGTTGCTCGCATGATGCCTTCTCAACTCGTGGCGGGTCTGCCGGGGCGTCAGGGAGGTGTACGGGTGCTGACGCGCGGGCCGTGGTAATCGTCGTCCGGGACGTGCTCCGGCCAGGTGATGTCCTCCGTCTCCCACAGAGCGAGGTGGATCATGAACTGGCCGGGCGCGGCACCGCGCCACTCGGCGGGAAGCTTCCTGGTGGTGGGGGGCTGCTTCAGCAGTTCCATGGTGTGCCGTTCTCCAACGTCTTGCCGAGGTGGGCTCGACGGACTCATCCGTCCGCACATTCCTTTCCCGCCTCCTCCGCCTGCCGCATGGGAAAACCGAATACCGGTGACGTTCGGAAAACAATTACGACCCCGGGGGTTGGCGGCCCCGCCTGTTCGGGTGAATGCTCGCCGTGGGTCCGTCCTGGTCGCCGACCGTGTCATCGACCCTCCCGCCATCGCGCGAATCCGCAAAGGGGAGAATTCCACTCTGGGAATGACTTATCCAGGGGAGGAATCCTTACCCCCCTCGTGAAGACCGGGCGGTGCGAGACTGGCCGTCATGGCCAGCGACGCGCGAGCCCGGCACGTCACCGTACGACGGACTGCGCACCCTCGCTTCGTGGGCCGACCGTCGGCTCGGCGCGTCCGCAGCCGGCCGGGTCGCCTGACCGGCCGGCATTCAGGGCCTCGCTCAGGTAAAAGAAAGGCTGTTGTCCCGAGCCTGGGAGGAAACTCTCCACCAAAGTTATCAGTTCGGCGCTGCGACACTAGCTGCTATGTACAGCAAAGCGCATTTGTCAGAACTCGGAGAATTCCTCAAGATGTGCCGGGCGCAAATCAGTCCGCGTACCGTGGGTCTGCCCGAGTCCGGGGCGCCCCGGCGGGTGCCGGGGCCGCGTCGGGAGGAGGTCGCGCTGCTCGCGGGGATCAGCACCGACTACTACACGCGGTTCGAGCAGGGGCGTTCCCCCGTGCCGACGGCGGTGCTCGCCACCCTTGTCCGTGTCCTGCACCTCGACGACGACCAGCCGCCCTGAGCCAGTCCAGCAGGTCGGCCCGGTGCACGACATAGGTCCGCTCTCCGTAGAGCCGCTCGCAGACACCGCTCGGCTTCTCGACCGAGAGCGCTCTCCCGTCCGTCCAGTGGCGGAACTCCCAACCCCAGTCCAGCGGTACGGCCCGGTGGAGGAACCGGTCCATGACGCCGAGGCGCCGCAGCAGCCGTACGGCGTTGGGGTCCATCACGAGCCCGGCACCGACCTCGGTGAGTGCGGGCGCCTGCTCGTAGACGGTGGCCGTCAACCCCGCGCGGCGCAGGAAGGCACCGGCCGCCTTCGAAGTCGCGGCTAAGCTGCGGCAGCAGGACGAGCGGTACGGCGCAGCGAGGAGCCGGTACGTATGCCCCGGACCAGCGAGCCCGGCAGGACGGTGAGCTCCCGCCTGCTGGAGGTACTGTTCGCGTTCCAGCCGGGGCACAGTGCGCTCAGCCTCGCCGACCTGGTGCGCAGGACGGGCATGCCGCATGCCACCGTGCGGAGACTGGCCGTGGAACTGACCGGCTTCGGCGCGCTGGACCGGCGGCCGGACGGCAGATTCACGGTGGGACTGCGTCTGTGGCAGCTCGGGACCCTGGCCCCGCTCACCGAATCACTGCGCACGCCGGCCCAGCCGTTCCTCGAGGATCTCTACACCGCACTCCACCAGCACGTGCAACTGGTGGTCCTGGAGGGCCAGGAAGCGGTGATCATCGAGAGACTGTCCGCGCCGGAGGCACCCGAGCTCGTCTCCCAGGTGGGTGGGCGGCTTCCACTGCACGGGGGTGGGCAAGGCGCTGCTCAGCCACGGCGGTACGGAACTGATCGAGACCGTGCTGTCGGGCGAGCTCCGGGAGTACTCGTCGCGAAGCATCGTGGCACCGGAGATGCTGAGCAAGGAGATCGGCGACTGCCGTCGCACCGGGACGGCCACGGTGCGAGGAGAACTGACCCTCGGTGCCGATTCGGTGGCCACGCGCATCGTGAACGCAGAAGGCCGGGTCGTAGCGGCGCTGTCCGTGGTCGTGCGCACCGACTCGGTGAAGCATCAGGCGGTGCTTCCGTCGGTGATCGCGAGCGGTCTCGGCATCTCCCGTCTCCTCGGCTGGCGCCCTGGCGTCAAGGTCCGCAACAGCTGATCACTTGCTCGTTGTCCATTGGATGGACAGCGGCGCTGTGCGGGCCTGACGGCCTTAGGGTACTCGCCTGGCAGTGCGAGCCGCGGGCCGGCGGCCGACTGTCACGAGGAGACGCTGACGTGATCAACCAGGACGAACACCAGCTTTCCGCGGTGGTACACGCCAAGACGGAGCGGGCCGACGACTCGCGCGTCAAGGAGATCATCCAGGCGCTGGTGCGGCACCTGCATGATTTCGCCCGCGAAGTGCGGCTGACCGAGAGGGAATTCGACACCGTCCTCGACATCGTGACGAGGCTCGGCCGGCTCACTACGCCCAGCCACAACGAGGCCAGGCTGATGGCGGGTTCACTGGGCCTGTCCACGCTGGTCGCCCTGATGAACAACGGCGAGTCGATCGTCCGCTCCCCGACCGAGGGACCGCCGCTGTTCTCACGGGCCGGATCGTCGACACCGACGGAAACGCGGTCACGGGCGCGGAAGACGACGTCTGGCATGCGTCGCCGGACGGCCTCTACGAGAACCAGGACCCCGAGCAGGCCGAGTGGAATCTCCGGGGCAGGTTCTTCAGCGACGAGGAAGGAATGTTCGCCTTCCGCGGTATCAAGCCCTCCGGTTACCCGATACCGATGGGCGGGCCCGTGGGCGAGCTCCTGACCGCGCTCCAACGCCACCTCTTCCGGCCGGCTCATGTCCACGCGCTGATCCACAAACCCGGTTACAAGACGATCGCGTCCCAGCTCTACAGCCACGACGACCCGATCCTGGAGACCGACGCCCAGTTCGGCGTCGTGCGGAGCCTCGTCGGCACGTATGTGCGCCACGAGCACGAGCCGGTACCGGACCCGGTTGTAACCGAGCCTTGGTACAGCCTCGAGTTCACCTTCGTCGTCGAGCCGGGCGAGGCCTGGCTGCCGACCCCGCCCGTGTCGGCCAAGCGCGACAGCACGCCGTACCTTCCGAGAGGAACCCTGTGATCACCGAGGTAGAACGTCGCGCAGCCGCAGCCGCTCTGAGGGCTTTCTCACCGACGACACGGTCGTGGGCGACGGCGCCTGCCTCGACGCGAGCCGCTACATGAAGCCCAGACTGGAGGTCGAACTCGCCTTCGTGCTCGGCGCGGACCTGCACGGCCCGGACCTGCGCGTCCACGACGTCCTACGGGCCACGGAGTACGTCGTCCCCGCGCTCGAGGTCATCGACTACCGCACCGAGGTGCCGCGCGCGATCACCGACACCATCGCGGACAACGCCGCCGCGGCCGCGATGGTCGTCGGCGGTCGGACCGTGCGCCCGATGGACTCGATATCCGGTGGGTGGCCGCGACGTTGGCGAGAGATGCCATACCCCTGGATCAGATGGCAGGGAAGGCCTACGCGACGGTGTCGGACGCCGTCCGCTTCTGGTCCGCGGCCCAGGAGGCCAGGAGGCGCAGTCCGTCGTGGGACGGGGAACCGGGTTCGGCGTTCCACACGATGATGTGCTGGTCGGGGTCCGTGCCACAGGTGAGCGTGTTCCAGTCGAGTGTCAGCTCGCCCACCACCGGGTGACGGAGCTTCTTGACCCCCTTGCCCCGCATCGCGACGTCGTGCGCCGTCCACCACTCCCGGAACTGCTCGTCACGGGCGGAGAGCTCCTCGACCAGAGCCGTGAGGCGCTGGTCGCCGGGGTAGCGCGCGCTCTCCATACGGAGTTGGGCGATGGCCAGCCGGGTGACCTCCTCCCAGTCGGCATACAGCTCGCGCATCCAGGGTTCGGTGAACAGCAGCCGGACGAACACGCGCTCCTGCTCCGGGTAGCACCCGAAATCGGCCCAGAGGGCGGCGGCGAGCTGGTTCCAGCCCAGGATGTCGGTACGCCGGCCGATGACGAAGGCCGGGGAGGCGGCGAGATCGTCCAGCATGCGCTGCAACTGCGTGTCCACCTGCTGGCGGCCGTCTGACGCAGGCGGGCGCACCCGCTCTTTCGCCGCGAGGTCGAAGAGGTAGGTGCGCTGGTCGTCGTTCAGACGGAGCGCCTGGGCGATTTCGTTCAGGAGGGGAGCCGAAGCCTGGAGACGTCCCTGCTCGATCCGCGTGTAGTACTCGGTGCTGATCGACGCGAGAAGGGCAACCTCCTCACGACGCAGACCACTCACACGCCGCCGTTGCCCGCCGCGGAGTCCGACCTCGGAAGGACTGAGCTCGGCACGGCGGGCCTTGAGGAACTCACCCAGCTCGTTCAGATGAGGGCTGCGATTCATGCCTTGCAGCCTTGCACACAAGCTCGGCGGTTGGCGGAAGCGGAAGAGGACTCGGCGGCCCGGAGTGCGTACCGGACCGCCGAGAGGTCACACAGCTGCGGCGTCGGCCCAGTGCCTCGTCAGCTCAGGGCCTTGACGAGCTCCTGGGCCAGCGGGACCGCCGAGCCCGGGTTCTGGCCGGTGTACAGGTTGCGGTCGGCCTCGACGTGCGGGGCGAACGGCTCGGTCTCGCGATAGTCCGCTCCGAGTTCGCCCACGAGACGGTCCTGCAGCAGCCACTTCGCGCGGTCCGCGAGGCCGTTCAGCTTCTCCTCGGCGTTGGAGAGCCCGGTCAGGCGGTAGCCGGCGAACGGGGACGTCCCGTTGGGGCCGATGGTGGCCAGCAGCGCCGCGGGGCCGTGGCACACCAGCGACACCGGCTTGCCCGAGGCGAGCCACTGGGTGAGCAGCCCGCCGGAGGCGGCGTCGTCGGGCAGGTCCTCCATCGGGCCCCAGCCGCCGGGGTAGAAGACGGCCGCGTAGTCGTCGATGTCCACGTCCTCGATGCGCATCGGGTGCGCCAGCTCGGTGGCCTCGCGCAGGGCGATGCGCATGCGCTGCGCGCCTTCCTCGCCGCCGTTGAAATCCGCGGTGAGGCTGAGCGCGTCCGCTGTGGGCGGCACACCGCCGGGTGTGGCCGCCGCGATCTCGTATCCGGCCTCCTTGAAGACCTGGTACGGGCCGATGGCTTCCTCGGCCCAGAAGCCGGCCGGCTGCCGGGTTCCGTCTGCCAGCGTCCAGTGGTCGGACGCGGTGATCACGAAGAGGATCTTCGCCATGGGGGGTTCTCCTGGTCGGGGGTCTCAGCCCTTGAGGGCTTCTTGGAGGACGTGGCTGTCGGCGGCCTGCCGCATGCTGACGGCCTTGCCATCACGCACGGTCCACAGGTGGATGAACCGGACGTCGGCCTTGTTCCCGGTCTTGGTTTGGGCGTGGTAGTGCCCGAACACGAAGACGTGGCCTTCGTCGTCCGCGTAGAACTCCTCGGGACCCGCGCCGAACGACTCGTAGTTCGGCATCGTCCTGCCGAAGAAGTCCTTCGCCACGCTGTCCCAGCCGTGGTAGACGCCGCTGTTCGGAAAGCCAGGGGTGATGTCCCAGACGAAGTCCGGGGCCATGACCTCCTTGGTGACCTCGGGCGCCATCCGGGATTCGTAGACCCGGCGGATGAGGGCGAGGTCGGGGGACTCGGACATGGTGCGCTCCTTGCGGGGGTGTGGGGGTGGGGGATCGGATACGGGAAGGAGGGCCTTGTGATCAGGCGGGGAGGGCGGCCCGTCCGGCGCGGAAGATCGCGGCCTGGCGCGTGACACGCGCCCCCAGGTGCTCCGCGGTGGCGATGTCGGACTTGTGGACCGCTTCCGGACCGGCGTCGGTCGGGCTCTGGGCGCCGGCACCCATGAAGAAGCCCAGCCGGTTGATGTCGTCCTCGCTGCCCGTGGTCGAGTCCCAGCCCGGCAGCAGACCCAGGCTGATCCAGTGCATGCCGTGCTGGGCGGCCAAGGTGGCGAAATAGCCCAGGGTGGAGGACTTATCGCCGCTCTTGGCGCCGGAGTTGGTGAAGCCCGCGGCGAGCTTGTCCACCCAGACATGGGAGAACCAGCGCCTGCTACTGGCCTCGGCGAACGCGTGGAAGGCCGCGGAGGCGGTACCCATGTACGTGGCGGCACCGAAGATGATCGCGTCGGCGGCGTCCAACTGCTCCCACTGCTCGTCGGTGATGGTGTCGACGGAGATCGAGACCACCTCGGCGCCGGCTCCCGCTGCGCCACGCGCCACGGCTTCGGCGACGACGGCTGTGTGGCCGTAGCCCGAATGGAAGGCAATGGCGATTGTGGGGCGACCGGAATGGGCCATGGTGATCGGGCTCCTCGGATGTATTCGCTCGGTTCGTGACCAAGCTTTGCACCGGAAGAGCGCGCTGTGAGGGGGAAGAAATTTTCCCCTGCCTACCGGTCTCCGGGTAAGCGGTTCCCCCGTCGGGGGCCGCGGCCCGGCTCAGTGGTCGTGGGCTCGGGCCTCGGCGGTGCTAGAGGACGGCGAAGAAATCCACCATCTTGGTGACCGCCTGATCCATGTACTCGGGCACGTCGTACATCGCGATATGAGTCGCACCTTCGACGACGAACAACTCCTTCGGCCCCTTGGAAAGCTCGTAGGCCTGATCGCTGAACACCTTTGTGTCCGCCTTGCTCCCTGCGATGAGGAGCATCGGCTGGGTCAGCAGTTCCGGAATTTGGTCGAACGCCGAGAAGGCGAACATCTTGTCCATGCTGGTCGGCAGGAAGCGGCCCTTGGAGTTGGGATGCTGACCTCGGGGCGTCCTGTAGTAGTCGAATCCTTCACGCAGGAGGTCCGGTGTGTTTTCGTCGATGTCATCCAGCTTTTCTGGAACAAATGGGGCGTAGAGGGGTGCGCCTCCTCTCGCTTCCGCCGTGCGCTGCTGGGCAACCATTTCCAGCGTTCCGATCTGCTCGGCCACCGGGGACATGTGCCCCAGAAAGCCTCTGGAACCCTCGCCCATGGGAGCCGCGCTGACGGTGGCCACTGCCTTGAAGCGACGTTCGGTCTGCGCCACACTGATTGCATAGCCGCCCCCGGCGCAAATACCGAAAACTCCCATTCGCTCGGAGTCGACGAACGGAAGAGTGGTAAGAAAGTCGGCTGCGCAGCGGGCGTCTTCCACCCGGGTCGTCGGGTCTTCCAGGAGGCGGGGTTCGCCACCGCTCTCTCCCTGGTATGAGGAGTCGTATACCACGGTGACAAATCCCTGCGCAGCGAGCCTCTTGGCGTAGGCACCGATGGTCTGTTCCTTTACCCCGCCGGCCGGATGAGCACCGACGAGAGCCGGATACTGCTCGTCTTCCCTGAAGTTGTCCGGCAGATGAAGGTGTCCCGAAATCTTTACTGCCTTGTTCTTGAAGGAAACATTTTTGACCATGGCTTCTTTCCTTTTCTCGGCCTTGGTCCGCCACCGGCGGTTCTTCCGCCATGATTCGCCGAAGCCGAGATGATGTCCACTCATGGTGAGGGGGAAGAAACTTTCCCCTGGATATCATTCTCTGAGTTCCGCCAATGCGGGGCCGGGCCGGGCAGGGCGGTGGGCCGGTCGGGGGCCGAGGTGCGCAGCCCGGCGAGGACTAGGTCGAGGAACCGCAGGTGGAGCGCGGCGGCACGTTCACCGGCGACCGGCATCCGTGCGCTGAGGTGTTCGAGCAGCAACGGGATGTCGGCGGAGGTGAAGTCGGTCCAAAGTACCCCTGCCCGGTGCGCGCCTCCCACCAGGTCGTCGAGGGTGCCCCGCAGCCGGTCCGCGGCGCCCGCGCTGTCGTCCGTGGCGGGCAACCGGCCGCCGACCAGGGGGAGGAGCGGGCCGCCTGCCCCCTGGGCCGACAGCACGTCCCGCAGGAAGCGGGCGAAGGCCGACCAGGGGTCGGGCTCCTCGGTGAGGGCCGTACGTGCCTGGATGACGAGCTGTTCCATCCCCGCGATGCGTATCCGGCTACTCCCTCGGCGGCCCGGTCGCCGAATTCCAGCTCATGGTGGCCCTCGGCACCCAGGCACTGGAATCGATGCCGGCCGAGCAACTGCAGCAGACCCTCGGCTACGTCGCCGCCGGTGCGGCCGACGGCAGCTCCGAGCAGACCGACCTCGTCGGCCAGGTCGACGTCCGCGACGACCTCGCCGGCATCACGGCCCCCACCCTGGTCATCTCGACCACCGACGACCGGCTCACCTCCACCACCCTGCACCGCCACCTCGCCGAGACCATCCTCGGCGCCCACCTCGCCGAAATCGCCACCGGCCACCTGCCGATGCTGGAGCGGACCGAGGAGTGGCTGCAGCTCATCACCGACTTCCTCGACAAGCACCACGCCTGAACGCAGACCACAGGAGGGGACACGCAGCGAACGGCGGTGTGGCCCCTCGGTCCATCTCCCGAGCGCCCGCCGCGGCTCATCCGCCCCTCCGGTTCGCCGATTCAGGCGCGGAAAGGCTTAGGCACCTTAATGAGTATCAAGCATTTGTCGGTTGGCAAGCTGCTGAATTACCATGTCGTCATGACTAGGCCCCTTGCTCTGATAACAGGTGCTTCCTCCGGTATCGGTGCCGCCTATGCCCGTCTCCTCGCGGCGGACTCGGACTTCGTCCTGGTGGCCCGTCGTGCCGACCGGCTGCAGGATCTGGCGGAGGAACTGCGTAAGGCCGGCGCCGCGGTGGAGGTCCTTCCCGCCGACCTCTCCACCCGCGAGGGCATCGCCAAGGTGGGGGACCGCTTGAGCGCCGGGGACGTCCGCGTCCTGGTCAGCAACGCCGGTGTCGGCGGCTACGCCTCGCTCATCGACGTCGATCCGGCCAGGATCGACGACCTGATCACGCTCAACGCCGAGGCGCACGTCCAGCTCGTCCGCGCCGCACTTCCCGGCATGCTCGCCGCCGACGAGGGCACGATCGTCACGGTCGCCTCGCTGCTCGCCTTCAGCGCGGGACAGACCGATCCGCGTCCGCCCCGCCGCACCCTGTATGCCGCGGCGAAGGCCGCCCTCGTGGCCTTCACCCGCACCCTGGGCCACGAACTCGCGGACACCGGGATCCGTACCCAGGTGGTCTGCCCCGGCCCGGTGGCCACCGAGTTCCACCAGGGCATCGGACAGACCGTCCCCGTCGTCATGACCGCCGAGGAGGTGGCGCGAGCCAGCCTCGCCGGGCTCCGGCTGGGCGAGACGATCTGCATCCCGGGCCTGGAGGACCAGTCCGCGGCACTTGACGCGCTGCTCGCCGCCGAGGGCGCCGTACTGTCCGGCGGCCGCCGTTCCGACCTCGCCTTCCGCTACCGGCAGCCGCTGCCGCAGTGAGCAGACGTTCCGTGGACGTCGGAGTGCCAACCAACGAAACGGAGATCGACATGGGTAGGTTCAGCGCGCAGGAAGTCGCTTACCTGGGCGAACGACTTCTCGGGCGGCTCGCCACGACGGGTACGTCCGGAAAGCCGCACGTGGTGCCCATCGCGTACCACTTCGATCCGGAGCGTGAGGTGATCAAGATCGGGGGGCGCGTCTTGGAAGGGCGTGGACAGGAGCGGCTCTACATCCGTCACCTCACCGTCAACCCACAGGCGGCATTGGTGGTCGACGACGTGGTGGACGGGCAGACCTGGCAGCCGCGCGGGATCCTCATCAAGGGAGCAGCGGTCCTGCACACGGAGGGCGGCGAAGTGCTCGGGCCGGGCTTCGGTCCCAACTGGGTCGAGGTAGTACCCGACTTCGTCACGTCCTGGAGCATCGACACCCCTGCATGACAGTCCACGGTTCGTGGCGGGCACGGCTGCTCAGCACCGTGCGGGACGACGCGAGCGACTGCGACGGTGCGGGAATGAGTCCCTCGGAACTGAGTTGGTGACATGAGTGAAGTAGTAGTGGCGAGCGCGTACGGAAATCCCGAGGTGCTGTCGGTGATCGATGTGGCAGTCCCGGACCCCGGGCCGGGCCAGGTGCGCATCGCGGTCCGCGCCGCCGGGGTGAACCCCTTCGACCACAAGATGTACGACGGCACCTTCGGGACCGATCCGGCGAAACTGCCGATGCGGCTCGGCGCCGAGGCGGCGGGTGTGGTGACCGCGGTGGGCGCCCACGCGACCGGTCCCGCAGGTCCGGTCGAGGTCGGCGACGAGGTGATCGCCTATCGTGCACCCGGCGCGTACGCCGCCGAACTCGTCGTTCCGGCCTCGTCGGTGGTGCCGAAGCCCGCCGCGCTGTCCTGGGAGCAGGCCGGCGGCCTGATGGTCGTCGGCGTCACCGCCGCACACGTTCTCGATGCGATCGGCCTGCGCAAGGACGAGTCGGTGCTGATCCATGGTGCCGCTGGAGGAGTCGGCCTGCTGGCCGTGCAGTTGGCGGTGGCGGGCGGCGCCACCGTCGTGGGAACGGCGAGCCCCGGCAAGCACGACATGCTGCGCGAGCTGGGGGCGATTCCGATCGCGTACGGGCCCGGTCTGGTCGACCGGGTACGCGCGGCAGCGCCGGAGGGTGTCCACGCGGCGGCCGACCTGGTGGGCACCGACGAGGCGGTTGACGTCTCCGTTGAAGTCGTGGCGGACCGTTCCCGCATCGCCACCATCGCGGGGTTCGCGCGCGGAGCCCAGGCCGGCATCAAGCTCCTCGGCGGCGGGCCCGGCGCGGATCCGGGCACGGAGGTCCGGGACGCCGCCCGACTGCGGCTCACCGAAGCCGCGAAGGCAGGGCGGCTGAACGTCCTGATCGCCGGCCGCTACCCGCTTCACGAAGCCGCTGCCGCCCATCGCCAGGTCATGACCGGTCGCACCAGCGGGAAAATCGTCCTGGTGCCCTGACGCGACCGGACCGCGCTTTCGGCCGACAACCTCTCGGCCGCCGAAGCTCCGGTCAGCAGACCGACATGGCTGTGTCCCCCTGCCCCAGGCAGGGGGACACAGCCATGTCTACCTTTCGGCAAGAACTCTTCATTGCCGTCGGGCCGGTTCAGCTGGCTGTCTACACTCAGTTGAGACGAGCTGAACACATCAGAGGAGTCCGGGATGCCGCGGAACCGCCAACAGATCCCCCGTGAAGAGCGGGCAGGTGATCTGCTGGCCGCGGCCACCGAGCTTTTTCTCGCCAAGGGCTACGCCAAGACCACGATGGCGGACATCAGCGCCGCCGCCGGGGTGGCCAGGGGCAATGTGTACTGGTACTTCGACTCGAAGGACGACATCTTCGCCGCGGTGATGGACCGGATGCTCAGCCGCGAGATCCGTACCCTCAGCGCGGAGCAGGCGGGCGCCGACCCGCTGAGCCGGCTGGTGCGGGGGCTGTCCGACATGCGCTATTCCCGGCCGCTGCACCAGGCCATGCACGACCGGCTTCCGCATTCCGAGGCGGTTCGGGCCGCCCACAACACCTTCCTGGGCTGGATCGTCGGACTGGTCGACGAGGTCGTGGCCGAGCGCGGCCTCGACGG
Source organism: Streptomyces sp. NBC_00457 (assembly GCF_036014015.1). Taxonomy (NCBI): domain Bacteria; kingdom Bacillati; phylum Actinomycetota; class Actinomycetes; order Kitasatosporales; family Streptomycetaceae; genus Streptomyces; species Streptomyces sp. NBC_00457. The sequence goes on from NZ_CP107905.1 coordinate 10,337,211, forward strand.
CGACCCCGACATCGATGCCGCGCTCCTCCGCGACACCGTGGTCGCCGTGTTCGAAGGCGCGAACGTGCCCAACGACCGGAACAGACCGGCACACGAGATGATCCGCCTCCTGATGGAGTCCGTCCTGGCGGGGCGTTCACCGATCAAGAGGACATGACCGCTGATCGCGGCGGGTCGGAGTTGTGGCGGTCGGAGTTGCGACGGCCAGAGTCGGCGAGTGGTCAGAGTTGGCGAGTGGCGACTCCCGCCGACACCGCCCGCGTCACCATGACCGAACCCGCGGCCGGATTCCCGGCCTCCGCCCCGCGCAGCCGGTCGAGCACCGCACCGGGGTCGGCCGGAGCCTGCTCGCCCCGCCACCCGACATGCCCGTCGGGGCGGACCAGCACCAGCGGCCTCTCGTAGAGCCTCGCCGCGGCCGGATCGGCGAGGCGCAGCACCGTCAGCGGCACGCCACGCTGGTGCGCGGCCCCCACCAGCGCGGACGGGTCCGCCGACCCCGAGACCACGAGCACGAACCCGCGGCCGAAGTGGTCGAGCACCGAACTGCCGTCGGGTAGCCATGCGTGCGGTGCGCGGCAACCGGGCCAGGTCGACGGGACGTAGTCGTCCGGCTCGTCGGGCGGCTCCGGGGTGCCGTCCGGCACGCAGATCGGGGAGCCGCTGTAGCGGTATCCGAGCTGGATGCCCGTGCAGCGGAACTCCTTGCCCCTCGATCGGCGGATCGTCTCGCCCATCTCACCGCGGGCCCGGTCGCCCTCCGCGTCCGCGCGGCCGAGTGCGGCGTCGGGTGCGAGCCGGGAGTCGGACCGCCAGTTGCTCGACGCCTCCGTGACGTTGCGGACGGCGATCGGCCGCCGCTCCGACTCGTAGCTGTCGAGCAGTGCGGGGCCCGCCCAGCCGTGAAGGACCGCGGCGAGCTTCCAGCCGAGGTCGACGGCGTCGCCGATCCCGGTGTTGGCGCCGAAGCCTCCCTTCGGCCACAGCAGATGTGCCGAGTCACCCGCGAGGAACACCCGCCCCGCGCGGTAGCTGCGGGCCACGACGCAGTGCCCGCTCCAGGGCTGGGCGGCGAGTATCTCCACGTCGATGGGCGCACCGACGGCTTCCCGCACCCAGGCGACAGCGTCCCCGGGTTCCGGCTCTTGCTCCAGGTAGACCGAGAGCCGCCACTCGTCCACGCCGTTGACCACCGTGATGTACGGCCTGCGCGCCGACGACAGTGTGTGGATCTGCACCGCCGGGCCGCCCAACCGCTCCCGGAGCAGGGCCGACAGTTGCGGCGCACGGAAGTGCACCGCGAAGTTCTGGCCCTGCGCGAACATGCCCTCGAACTCGATGTCCAGTGCGCGCCGGACGCCGCTGCGGCCCCCGTCACAGGCCACGAGGTACGCGCCGGCCAGTGTCTCGGAGGCGCCGCTCTCCAGGTCACGCACCACGGCGAGGACACCGTCGGAGTCCTGGTCGAACGTCTCCAGGCGTGTGGCGAACCTGATCTCGACCGAGGGCAGGCCTCGCGCCGTCCGTTCGAGCAACGGCAGGAACGAGAACTTGGACAGGAACGCGGGGCCCTCCGGCGTCAGGGAGCCGTACACGCCGGGAGACCGGTTGGTGACCCCGTAGTCGAATTCGGCGAGTACGTGTCCCGTCACTGACGTGGCGAACACCGTGCGGTGCGGATAGTCCGTGGGCGGTGCCGACTCCGCGCGCGCCTCCTCCGCACAGCCCCAGCGCCGAAGGTGCTCCATGGTGCGCGAGAAGATCGCCTCGCCCGCCGGGAAGGGCACGCGGCCGTCGCCTTGGTCGATCACCGTCACCGGCACACCGCGCCACCCCAGCTCGATCGCGAGCGAGAGGCCCACGGGGCCCGCCCCGACGACCAGGACACGCCGGGATCCGGCTCTTTCGTTGCGGTCAGACACAGGGGACCTGCCTTCCTGAACACGGGTTGGGTCAGTTGCGACCCCAAACTCTTGAACCCGAGTCAGAGTCGCATGTTCAGGCAGTTTTGTGGAAGGGCGAGATGGGTCAGGCATCTGTCGGCAAGATGGCTTCAGTGCTACGCTGACCCCAGTTCAAGAGATAGGAGAACGTCGTGGTGTCTCCGGCCGATCGAAGCGATGCTGTGGGCCACTGTCGGGCCCTGGTCGTCAGCTACCACCGCGACATCGACAGTGGCCGGGCCACGGCCGGGATCGGTGCGTTCGCCGACGACGCCGAGTTCGAGGCACACGGCCGGGTCTTCCGAGGGCGGGACGAGATACTCGGCTTTCTCAACGCGCGGGAGGCCGACACCGCACGGCAGACCGTCCATGTGCTCGTCAACGAGGTCGTCGCCGGTCAGGACGACGAGGACGACGGAAGTGGCCACGAGCGGGTCGAGTTGCAGGCCATGGTTCTGCTGCACGTTCGGCAGCCTGACGGCGCCTATGTCTTGGATCGCGTCCTCAACACCGTTCACCGGTTCGGCCACTCCGGCGGGGAGTGGCGGATCACGCGCCGCACCTCGAGGCCGCTGCACCCCACCGTCTGACGGGCAAGGAGTCCTTCACGATGACGACCACCCCCCAGAGCACGACCGCCCCCGCGGCCACCGAGACACAGGCCGTCGCGCTGCAGATAGCCGAACTCGTGCTCAAGACCGGCCGCTACGACGACATGGCCGCCTTCTACACACACGTACTGGGACACGGCCCGTTCTACGAGCGGACCCCGGACCCCGACGCCCCGCCGCGTCCCGCGGGGATGCCCGAGCGGGCGGTCGATGTCCGACTGGGCTTCTTCCGTGTGCATGACGCCCCGCACAGCAGCCAGGTCCTCGCGCTGTTCGGCATCGACAGCCTGATCGGGACCGACGCGTCAGGGCCGGGCCTGCATCACTTCCAGTTCGGTGTCGGCTCGCTCGGTGACCTGGTCACCCAGTACGAGCACATGGCGTCCCTGGGTGCGCGCCCGCACCGTGCCGCCAACCACGGCCAGGCCACCAGCTTCTACTACCGCGACCCGGACGGGAACATCGTCGAGTTCTCCTGCGCCAACTTCGCCACCACGGAGGAGGAGGTGGCCTTCATGTCCGGCCCCGTCTTCGCGGCGAACCCCTCCGGCCTGGAGCTCAACCCCGAGCGCTTCGTCGCCCGCTACCGCGCCGGTGACCCCAAGGACGAGTTGTTGCGCCTGGACAACCAGGCGGTGGCCCTGTGACCAGGCTCGTCAGCACGGCCAAGGGGATCGGCAGGCTGGAGGACGACGGTGAGACCGTAGCCCTTTTCGACCTCGACGCGACCGACCTCGGTGCGGCCCTGCAGTCCGGCCTCGACATCGCGTCCATCGCCACGGCCGCGGTTCGCGACCGGGTCCCCATGGCCCAGGCCCAGCTCGTCGCGCCCGTCCCCAGGCCCTCCAAGATCTGGGCGGTGGGTTACGCCTACGCCGGTCACCGCACCGAGGTGGGGTACGCCGGCATGGCGGAGGACCCGGTCATCTTCCTGAAGGCCCCGTCCTCGGTGATCGGCCCGGGAGAGCGGATCCGCTTCCCGAAGGCGGCCCCGGACGAGGTCGACTACGAAGGCGAACTCGCGGTCGTCATCGGCAGGCGTGCCACCGACGTGCTGGAGGCGGCCGCGTACTCGTTCGTCGCCGGCTTCACGATCTGCAACGACGTCAGCGCGCGAGATGTCCAGAAGGGGCGCGTTCCCGGCCGGGCCGCCAACGTCACCGCGGCCAAGAGCTTCGACACCTTCACCCCCATGGGCCCCGCCCTGGCCACGCTCGACGAGTTCGCCGATCCTGATGACCTGCACCTGCGCACCTGGGTCGCAGGCGAGCTCCGCCAGGACGCGCGTACCTCCCAGCTCATTCACCCGGTTCCCGCGCTGGTCTCGTACCTGTCGCGGCAGACGACCCTCGAACCCGGCGACGTGATCGCCACCGGCACTCCGGCCGGGGTGGGGCACAAACGAGGCCTGTTCCTGCGGTCCGGGGACGAGGTCCGGATCGAGATCGAGGGCATCGGCACCCTCGCGAACACCTGCGCCTGACGCGTGGAGACCATCCTGAGGATGCCGGAGCCGCGGCCTCCTCGGTGTCGGGAAAAGTCAATTCTGGCGGCCATCGCATAGGTGACGGCCCCGTCTTAGGAGGCAATTCAGGTGAGCAGCGATCCCAAGAGCAGTTTCGGCGGCGGAAACCCGTGGGACCACGTCCAGCCGTGGGACGAGGAGATGTTCGGGAAGGAAGTCCACGACAGCACCCTGCAGCACAAATGGGGGACCGCCGTGTCGATCGCCGGCGGGCTGCCCTACATCTGGAGGGAGCTGGCCCGGCCGATCTCCGAAATCGTCTATGGCCTTCTCGAACTCCGCGCCGGAGACAAGGTCCTGCTCATCGGCGAGGGCATCGCCCCCGCGGGGTGGCTGGAAGACATGCGGGAGATCGTGGGACCGGACGGCGCCGTGGATGAGGTGGAGATCATCCACGACGGGCGGAAGGCGGTCCTGGGCAAGCTCCCCGGGCGGAACGGCCAGACCGGCTGCTGGCGCTGGGACTATGCCGACTCGAAGACCGACGAACAGTACGACTGCGTCGCGGTACTCCAGGCGACCCAGCACTGTGACGACTGGGCGGAGACGGCCCGGAACCTGCTGCGCGTGATGAAGCCGGGGCGCCGCATCGTGCTGGCCGAGTCGGTTCTGAAGGGGCCGACGTTCACCGCGCGCATCAACTCCGACGTCCATCTGCGGCAGTGGTTCGACAAGCTGTTCCAGCAGGTCCCGGTGGAAGACATTCCCTACTGGTCCGGCGAGGAGGTCCGCGAAGCATTCGGGGACACCGTCGACAGCCCGCAGTTGATGGAATGGCGCGGCATCGAGATGTTCTGGGGACGAAAGAAATAACAGCGCAGACAGCACCGAAACCGTTCCGAAAAGACCTCGATCCTGCCGAGTTCCGGGCAGTGGGATCGGCTGACAACCCGAGCCGCATTAAGCGACGCCACCCCGAATGAGGAGGTTGCCGTGAGTGTCAACGAGGACCTCATGGTCATGGCATCGGACCAGCCGCTGCAGAGCGTCGTCCGCGACGAGCACCTGCTGCTGGCGCCACCGCATCCGTCCAAGGTGCCCATGAAGCTGTGGGACGAGCACCCGCCCCTGACCGTGGTGCACTACCCGCAGGAGTACCAGGAAGAGGCGTACGCCCCGCCGCGCGGGGTGTACGAGAACGACGAGATCCGCGTCGAGTGGCAGAAGCTGGACGGCCGGCAGCCGTTCTACCACCGCAACTGCGACGTGGACGAGCTCTGCTACCAGATCGCCGGCGAACGCACGCTGATGACCGAACTCGGCGTGGTCGAGCACCGGGCCGGCGAGTTCTCCCGCATTCCCCGGGGCGTGGCCCACGACAACTACAGCCGCGCCGCGAGTCACCTGCTGTTCTACATTCCCGCGCCGGTCGCCGAGCTGGTAGCGGCCCAGCGCGAGTCCCAGGCGGTGTTCCCGCCGTTTCCCGGCTGGCAGCCCGCCCCGGCCAACGAAGCCGTCAGCTGGAACCTGGGCACACCCGGCCGCGACATCACCATCTTCGGGGTCGACGAACAGCAGCTGCTTGAACATGTTCACAACGACGACCGCCGGCTGCAGGTCCTGCGCCCCGACCGTTCCCAGGACACCACCTGGCTGTACGGCACGGACCGCATCCGCATTGGGCTCGTCACCACCGTGCCCGGCGGTGAACGCCGCTATCGCCGTACCCTCGACGCCGACGAGATCCAGTACCAGGCCAACGGCCACCGCACCCTGATCACCCAGCACGGCCTGGTCGACCTCGAGCCCGGCGACTTCGTGCGCATCCCGCTCGGGATCTCGCACGCCAGCGTCGCGACCGAGGCAGGTGACTATGTCAGCCTGCTCTCGCGCAGCGAGGTTCCGCAGGTCGCCAAGACCTCCCGTACCGCTGACCCGTACTCGCCCGAACGGCTCGCGGCCCTCACCGCGGAGGTCCGCTCATGACCACGATGCTCGCCCTGCGCGCCCATCGTGACGCCAGCACCCTGGTCCTGGAGGACATCCCCGTCCCCGAGCCCGGTCCGATGGATGTCATCGTGCGGGTCGCCTCCGCAGGCCTGGCCCCGGGAATCATGCGGTTGCTCAAAATGGGCGCGTTCAAGCACCTGCCCACCACCCTCGGCTTCGAGGCCGCCGGCACCATCGCCGCCGTCGGCAGCGACGCCACCGGCGTCCGCGTCGGTGAACGGGTCCGGGCGCACACCTTCCTGAACTGCCGCACCTGCATCTACTGCCGTACCGACCGCGACATGATGTGCCCGCAGCAGTCGATGATGGGCTACGCCGCCTTCAACGACTCCGCGATGCCCCTCTACGACGAGTACCACAACGGCGTGCTCGCCGAATACGTACGCATCCCGTACTGGCTGGTCGACCCGCTGCCGGAATCCGTCGGGTTCGACGTCGCAGCCAAGGTTCTCACCATGGGCAACGCGGTACGCGCGTTCAAGTGGGCCGAGCTGCCGATGGGATCCACCGTCGTCGTCACCGCCGCGACGGGTGCCATGGGCAGCGCGACGGTCAAGCTGGCGAAGCACTTCGGTGTCGCCGAGCTCATCCTCGTCGGCCGCCACAGAGACCGGCTCAAGGCCGTCGCCGGGCTGTCCGGTGGCATCCCGACCAGCGTCGTCGCCCTGGACGAACTCCCCGACGACTGGGCGACCACCGGCGCGCTCGCCGGCCGGCTGCGCGAACTGGCACCCGGCGGAGCACACGCGGTCCTCGACTACGTCCCCGACGGGCCGGTCACCGGTCAGGCCATGGCCGGGGTCGCGACCGGCGGCGCACTGGTGCACATGGGAGGCAATATGACGCCGCTGCAGCAGTCACCGATGGCACTCATGATGAACATGTGGCGGTTCATCGGGACCCGCGCCTGTACCCGCAACGACGCGCTGGAAGTCCTGCGCCTGCTGGAGACCGGTGCCCTCACCGCCGATGACCTCATCACGCATCGGTTCCCGCTCAGCGACGCGTTGGCGGCCGTCGACGCCGTACGACGCCGTGACGAACCCATGTGGATGCCCGTGATCAATCCCTGATCCCGGGGCACGAGTCCGTCAGTGTGTTCTGCGGAGCCATCAAGTAGCCAGCGAGAGGAAACCGGAAAGTGTCCGAAACCGAAGCCGTACGCAGCGAAGAGCCGCCCCTGCTCGCGGTGATCGGGGCGGCCGGGCTCTGCGGTACGTACCTGTTGGAGGCGGCGCGGCGGGCTCCGTTCCGGGTCCGCGCGGTGGTGCACGGGCCGGCGGGCCGTGAGCGAGTGGCCGCCCTGGGCGCCGACGAGATCGTCGAGGCCGATCTCGCGGAGCCCGATTCCGTCCGCCAGGCGGTGAAGAACGCCGACTTCGTGTTCATGATCCCTCCGGCGTTCCACCCGGAGGAAGACGTCTTCGCGATCAGGGCGCTGGAGGCGGCCGAACACGCGGGCGCGCGCCGGTTCGTGTACCTGTCCGTCCTCCATCCGCACACCCCGGGGCTCCGCCACCACATGCGCAAGGCGAACGCCGAGGCAGCCATGCGGGTTTCGGACCTGGACTGGACGATCCTCCAGCCCTCGATGTTCGCCCAGATCGTCCTGTCGACGTGGGGAAGGGCTCCCGCGGGGACGGTGAACCTGCCTTTCGACGTCCACAACAAGTTCTCGTTCATCGATCTGCGTGAGCTCGCGGAAGTCGGCGTGAAGGTTCTGTCCGAGCAGGGTCACGACGCGGCGACCTACGAGTTGGCGGGACCCACCACCACGCCGGCCGAGGCCCTGCGCATCGCGGGACGTGCACGAGGTGTGGAACTCGAGGCGAGGACGGTCGACTGGGCACAAGCGCCGCTCCCGCCAGGAGTCGCCGACGATCCGTCCCGGGGCCCTGACATGCGTGCCATGTGGCAGGACTACGACCGGCATGGCCTGCGCGGCAACAGCAACGTCCTGCGGATGCTGCTCGGCCGTGAACCCGCGTCCTTCGAGGAAGCGGCCACCGCGTTCGCCGCCCGAGGTTAGTCCCGTTCCTTCGGGGGCGGGATGGCACATTGCGGTGCTGCGGCCGCGCACGGCCTGCGACGCTCATCGGCCACAGCACCGTGTGGGCGTTGGTGAGGCCTGTGAACTCAGGCTTCAACCGCTCATGGCATCACGAGTGCCTCAACTGGCGTACGGTACGCGGCCAGTGGTGTCGTACGAAGCCGGGACGACCACGATCAGTGCCCCCGCGGCCCGTGTCGTGCCCACGATCATCCGCGACCGTGACGGCCGGTTCGGAGAACAGACGGGCCGCCACGACGGATCCAGGCTGATGCAGGAGCGCTCTCATGACTGGCGTCATCCCCATCCCCACGATCGCCGGCATCGGCGGCCGCATCGGTGGGCCGCGACAACACGCCCGCGATCATTCGTGCACCGGAGCCGAACCACTCGCCACCTACGAGTGGAATCACGGGTACGAACCGGCCGAGGCATTCATGACAGCGGGGGAGAGATGAGGCAGACGCTGCTGTCCCGCTGGCCGCTGGCGCAATGCCCGGATCCCGCCGAGGCGATGCGTTCCGTCAATGCACTCATGGCTCCGGCCAGCGTGAGAGGCATCGAGGCGCTGTCGTCCGAACCCGGCTACTTCCGGCTGAACGGGTTCGCCGACCAGGACTTCGCCGTCGGCTTCATTTCAACCGACCTCGGCCTGAAGGCGAACGTCTCCGCTGAACGCGACCCCTCGTACTTCCTGGCTTTCGGCGTCTTCGGCGAAATGCCCCTGGAGGTGGGGAAGCGGCAGCTGAGCAGCACGCGCTCGGTCGCCGCTGTGGTGAATCCCGATGAGCGGCTGCTCGTCCTGCCCGAGCGGCAGCCGACCGGGTCCCTAGCCATCCGTCTGGGGCGACGGTTCGTGGACCGGGAGCTGACGGCTTTGGCCGGAAAGGACCCTGGGTCGGACGTGCGGTTCGATCCGGTCCTCGATCTCTCGCGGCCCGGCCCGTCGGCCGTGCGCGAACTGCTGGGCGGCATGCTCACCCAGTTCGACAGCGAACACGAGGTGCTCACCCGGCCTGCCATGCGCAGGGCGGAGATGCGTCTGATCGTCACGAGCCTCCTGCTACGCCCGTCGAAGCCGGGCCCCTTGGGCTGGGCGCGGACGCCGTCCGGGCTTGCGTCGGTGGTATCGGGTTACGACTCGGCCGACCCCATTCCGGCCGTCGGTGGTATCCGCCTGGCTTTCGGTGGAGGTGCCGGAGGGGACTTCGCGAGGATCGCGAGTGTAAAGGTGCTTGATGCAACAACGCTTGCTTGATGGTTGCGAAGGGTGAATGCTTGGCAGGTGTTCCGAACCCGGTGTGGGGCTGCTGGAAGGCTGCGTTGGAGTCGGCGGCTTCGCGCTGTTCCGCCAGTCTTGCCGGGCTGCACCGGGGGGAGTCGATATTCCTCCCGGGACTGAAGGGCCGGTGCGCCGCGCTCGACGTACTCCTGGGAGCCGAATCCGACACGTCCTCTGGCACAGCCACCATGCTTTGCCCTTACGCCACCGGGAGAAGCTGCCTGCCTGGGGCAACGGGCGCGGTGCACCTATACGGAGCGGCAGGGCCATCGGTACGCCTTTGACAACCACCCGCGCCACCAATGAGGGAGAGCGGACATGTCCACCGAACGTCCCTTCCAAGCCATGACTTTCGCCAGCGAGTCCTCGGTGCCGCCCACCCGGCGTACCTTCATCGCCACGACCACCGCTGTAGGAGGAGCCGCCGTGGTCGGCGGCCTGGTCGCGGGGCCGCCCGCGCTCGCCGCCGAGACGCCGCCCGGCAGCAGTATCTCCTTGACGGTCAACGGAGTCCGTCGCACCGTCACGGTCGACAACCGCACCTCGCTGCTGGATCTGCTGCGCGAGCATCTCGACCTGACCGGCTCGAAAAAGGGCTGCAACGCCGGTGCCTGCGGCGCCTGTACGGTCCTGGTCGACGGGCGACGGGTCAATTCCTGTCTGACGCTGGCGGTGCGGCTGGAGGGTGCCGAGGTCACCACGATCGAGGGTCTGGAGAAGGGCGACCGGCTCCACCCGCTCCAGCAGGCGTTCATCGACCAGGACGCCTTCCAGTGCGGCTTCTGCACGCCGGGGCAGATCGTGTCCGGCGTCGGGTGCATCCAGGAGGGTCACACCGGCTCGCCGGAGGAGATCCGGGAGTGGATGAGCGGCAACCTCTGCCGGTGCGGCTGCTACGTGAAGATCGAGCGGGCGGTCGAGCAGGCTGCCGGCCGGAAATGAGGGCAGAACTCCATGCACCCCTTCACCTATACCAAGGCCGCGGACACGCGAGAGGCCCTCAACGCCGCTCGGCGCGGCGGGCGTTACATCGCGGGCGGCACCACCCTCGTCGACCTGATGCGGGAGACCGTCGAACGGCCCAGCTCGCTTGTCGACATCAGTGCCCTGCCGCTGCGCGAGGTCACCGTCACCAAGAGCGGGGGGCTGCGCATCGGCGCCCTGGTGACCATGGCCGAGGCCGCCGCCCATCCCAAGGTGCGCACCCTGTATCCCGTCATCTCGCAGGCGCTGGAGCTGAGTGCTTCGGCTCAGTTGCGGAACATGGCGACCATCGGCGGCAACATCATGCAGCGCACCCGGTGCACGTACTTCCGGGATGTGACGGCCGACTGCAACAAGCGTGAGCCTGGCTCGGGTTGCGCCGCGCTGCACGGCTTCAACCGCGCGCACGCGATCCTCGGCACTTCCGGCGAGTGCGTGGCGACCCACCCGTCCGACGTGGCCGTGGCCTTCGCGGCGCTGGAGGCGACCGTGCATTTGCTGGGTCCGGACGGGGAGCGTCGAGTCCCCTTCGCCGACTTCCTGCTGCGGCCGGGCAGCACCCCGCAGCGAGAACAGGCCGTCAGACAAGGTGAGTTGATCACGGCGGTCGAGATCCCGGCGCTTCCACGCCCGCTGAGGTCCGGCTATCTGAAGGTGCGCGACCGTCAGTCGTACGAGTTCGCGCTCACCTCGGCCGCCGTCGCACTGCATGTGCGCGGTGGCGTGATCCAGGAGGCGAAGGTGGCCGCCGGGGGAGTGGGCACGGTGCCGTGGAAGCTGCCCGCCGTCGAGCTGCATCTCGTGGGTGAGCGTTCCTCGGAGTCGTTGTGGGCGGCCGCCGCGGAGCGAGCCGCCGAGGGGGCCCGCCCCCTCACGCACAACGGCTTCAAGGCCGAGCTGCTTAAACGCACCGTCGAACGCCAGCTGCGCACCGTAGGAGGCACCAAGTGAGCCAGCCACAGGCAGCGGTCGGTGCGGCGGTGCCCCGGGTCGACGCACGGCTGAGGGTGACCGGGCAAGCGAAGTACGCCGCCGACAACAGCCCCGACGGGGTCGTGCACGCGGTCATCGTCGACAGCAGCGTCGGCCGGGGCCGTGTCACCGGCGTCGACAGCCGCGCCGCCGAAGCCCAGACCGGCGTCCTGAAGGTGATCAGTCACCTCAACGCGCCCAAGATGCCGCCCGTACAAGGGGGATTCCCGCCGGGGCGGCCGCTGCGCGCCTTCCAGGACGACCGCATCCGGTTCTTCGGGCAGCCCGTCGCGGTCGTGGTGGCGACCACGCTGGAGACCGCCCAGCACGCCGCGAGCTTGGTGGAGGTCTCCTACGACGCCGAGCCCGTCTCGACCGACATCAGCGTCGCCGAACCCGCCGACGACCCGGAGACCTATGCACGCGGCGACGCCGACGAAGCGTTGGAATCCGCCCCGGTCCGGCTGGACCTGACGTACCGGATGGCCCGCAACCACCACAACCCGATAGAGCCGGCCGCCACCGTCGCCCGCTGGGACGGTGACCAGCTGACCGTCTGGGACAAGACCCAGAACGTGCAAGGCGCCATGCGCACCCTGTCCGGTGAGTTCGGCATCCCGCCGGGCAACGTCCGCGTCATCTCGCCGTTCGTCGGCGGCGCCTTCGGCAGCGCCGCCCGCGCCTGGGTGCACGTCGTCATCGCGGCCCTGGCCGCCCGCGAAGTGAAACGCCCCGTGAAACTCGTACTCACCCGCAGGCAGTTGTACTTCGGCGTGGGGTGCCGGCCCGCATACGAGTACGAACTGAGCCTTGGCGGCAACCGGCAAGGCCGGCTGACAGCGTCGGCACACGACGTTCGCACCGAGAGCTCCCGCTACGAAACGCACAGCGAGCACGTTCTCGGTCCCGGCCAGATGCTCTACAGCACGCCCAACGTCCGCCAGGCGTATCACCATGTCCCGCTGGACGTGAGCACCCCGTGGTTCATGCGCGGTCCCGGCTACGCCAGCGGCGCCTACTGCGTCGAGACGGCGATGGACGAACTCGCCCACGAACTGGGCCTGGACCCGATCGAGCTGCGGCTGCGCAACGAACCCGCCGCCGACGAGTCCACCAATCTGCCGTTCTCCACCCGCCGCCTGCGCGAGTGCTACCGCGCGGGCGCCCGCGAGTTCGGCTGGCACCGGCGCAACCCCAAGCCCCGCTCGACGCGTGACGGCGACTGGCTCATCGGTATGGGCATGGCCGCCGGTGTCTACGACACCCAGCGCAGCCAGGCCCAGGCCTCGGTCAGGCTGGATGCCGCCGGCACCGCCCTGGTGCAGTCCTCGACCAGCGACATGGGCCCCGGCACGGCCACGTCCATGACCCAGGTCGCCGCCGATGCCCTCGGTCTGACCATGCGTCAGGTGACCTTTCGGCTCGGCGACTCCCTCATGCCCCCGGCCCCCGTCCACGCCGGTTCGCAGACCATGGCCAGTGTCGGATCCGCCGTCCAGGACGGCTGCGACAAGGTGCGCAAGCAGGCCATCACGCTCGCGGTCGAGGACGAGGACTCACCGCTGCACGGCGTCGACCCCGCCGATGTGGTGGTACGCGGCGGCCGGCTGTACGTGAGCAACGACCCCGTACGCGGGGAGACGTACCAGCGGCTGCTGGCCCGCAACGACCTCACCCACCTCGAAGGGATGGGCTCGTACGCCGGGGCGCCGGAATCGGAGAAGTTCTCCTTCTACGCCTACGCCGCGACCTTCGCCGAGGTGGCCGTCGACGCCCGCCTCGGCCTGGTACGGGTCCGGCGCATGGTCGGCGTGTACGACGCCGCCCGGATCATCAACCCGAGGCTCGCCGACAGCCAGGCCATCGGGGCCATGACCGGCGGTATCGGTCATGCCCTCCTGGAGCACACGGTCACCGACCACCGAGACGGCCGGATCGTCAACGCCAATCTCGCCGACTACCTCGTGCCGACCCACGCGGACATGCCCGACATGAAGGCGATCTACATCGAGGGGGAGGACTACGAGGCCGACCCGATCGGCGTCAAGGGACTCGGCGAGATCGTCATCGTCGGAGTGGCGCCCGCCATCGCCAACGCGGTCTTCAACGCCACCGGCCGCCGGATCCGCGAGCTGCCCATCACCGCCGAAGCACTGCTCTGAGCACCCGGGCGGCCGGTCGGCCCATCAGGGCGCTCCCACCAGCGCCCGGCGGCCTTGCGCCACACCGCCGGGCACCAGGGCCGCCGCTGTGTCCTCCTCCCCCCGAGGGCCGGCGGCGGTCCCCTGAAGTCACCCAACTCAAGGAAAGCCCGCCATGCTGAACATCGCGGACACATTGCACCGTTGGTGCCGCGAGGTCCGCCCCTTCGCCCTCGCCACCGTCGTCCACGTCAGCGGCAGTGCGCCTCTGCCCGTCGGCACCGCCCTGGCCGTCGACACGGACGGCACCGCGGTCGGCAGCATCTCCGGCGGCTGTGTCGAAGCGGCGGTCTACGAGCTGTGCCGACACGTCCTGGCACACGGCGGCCCGCCCGCCCGCGCCGGCTTCGGCTACTCCGACGACGATGCCTTCGCCGTCGGCCTGACCTGCGGCGGCGAGATCGAGGTGCTGGTCCAGTGCGTGGAACCCGCTGCCGAGCCCCACCTCGTCGCCGCCCTCGAAGCCGTGCTCGCGGGGCGCCCCACAGCCGTGGCCCACATCGTCGACGGCCCCGACGAACTCGTCGGCCATACGCTCCACGTCCCTGGCGAGGGGCCCCACGACGGCACGCTCGGCTCCGGGAGCGACTACCGGCAGGTCGTGGCGCAATCCCGTGCGCTGCTGCGAGTGGGCCGCACAGCCCGCATCGAAGTGGGTGGCGACACCGCCACCTGCCCCCGGAACCTGACCGTCCTCGTCCACACCCACGCATCCCGCCCCCGCATGCTGATCTTCGGCGCCGTCGACTTCGCCGCCGCCCTCAGCCAGGCCGGCCGCTTCCTCGGCTACCGGGTCACCGTCTGCGACGCCCGCCCCGTCTTCACCACGCGGGCCCGCTTCCCGTACGCCGACGAGATCGTCACCGACTGGCCCCACCGCTACCTCGCGGCCACCGAGACCGACGCCCGCACCGCCGTCTGCGTCCTGACCCACGACGCCAAGTTCGACATCCCCCTGCTGCGTCTGGCGCTGACCCTTCCCGTCGGCTACGTCGGCGCGATGGGCTCGCGACGCACTCACGAGCACCGCATCGACCTGCTCCGGGAAGCCGGCATCTCCCAGGACCAATTGGCCCGGCTGCGCTCACCGATCGGCCTGGACCTCGGTGCCCGTACTCCCGAGGAGACAGCCATATCCATCACCGCGGAGATCATCGCCCACGCCAACCGCGGCACGGGCCTGCCCCTGTCGCACGGCACCGGCCCCATCCACCGTCCCGCGCAGCCCCTGCCCGACCTGGTGGCGCCGACGCCGTAACCCCCAGACAGACGCCGACCGGCGGTGCGACGCGCATCGGCACCCACGCCCACGCCGGGAGGGGGCGGATGGGAACTACGAGGCCGATCTCCGACGGCTTTGTCCAAGACGTCGACCACGCAAGCATGGGGCGTCCCCGCCGGATGGCTCGGGAGTCTTGGCGTGGACCAGTCATGCGACGGGGTGGGCGTGGCCGGTCTGGTAGGCGATCACGACGAGTTGGGCGCGGTCCCGGGCGCCGAGCTTGGTCATGATGCGGTTCACGTGGGTCTTGGCGGTCGAGGGCGAGATGTGGAGCTGTTCGGCGATGGCGTCGTTGGAGAGGCCCGTGGCCACAAGGACGAGTACTTGGCGCTCGCGGTCGGTCAGGGCCGTCAGCTCCCGGGGCGGAGTGCCCGTCCTGTCGGGTGAGGCGAGGTAGTGCGCGATGAGTGTCCTGGTCGCCCTGGGTGACAGCAGCGCCTCTCCCCGGGCGACCAGCCGGATGGCGTCGAGGAGGTAGGAGAGCTCCACGCTCTTTCCGAGGAACCCGCTGGCCCCGGCACGCAGCGCGTGGAAGACGTGCTCGTCGGCTTCGAAGGTCGTCAGGATCAGCACCCGGACGCCCACGAGGTCCGCGTCCGCCGAGATGGCGCGCGTGGCGGCGAGGCCGTCCATGTCCGGCATCCGGATGTCCATCAGCACGACGTCGGCACGGCTGCTGCGGGCCAGCGCGACCGCCTCTTCGCCCGTCGCCGCCTCTCCGACGACCTCCAGGTCCGGCTCCGACTCGATGAGCATGCGGAAGCTGGCGCGGACGAGGGCCTGGTCGTCGGCGAGCAGAACGCGGATGCTCATCCCTGCCTCCCCTCGGCGGCGGTCGCAGGCAGGGTCGTGGCCGGTCGGTCCGACGTGCGAGTGTCGGTCGGTGGTCCGGCCGTAGGCAGCGGTAGGCGCACAGCGAGACGAAAACGACCGTCGGCGTCCGCACCGGCATGGAGGCTGCCGCCGACCGCCTGGGCGCGCTCGCGCATGCCCGTCAGCCCATGTCCGGTGCCCGTCGCGGCCGACGCCGGATTCGGGCCGGAGTCCAGTGGGTTGGTGATGCGGATGCGCAGTTCGTCGGGTCCGTAGTCGACGAGCAGGTCCGCCTCGGCGGCCGCGCCGTGCTTGTGCGCGTTGGTAAGACCCTCCTGGACGACGCGGTAGGCGGCCAGGTCGATGGCGGTCGGCAGGGGACGCGGGTGGCCGGCCTGCCGCTGGCGGACGCTCAGCCCGGCGGCGGTCAGCGATTCGAGGAGCCCGCCGAGGCGGGACAGGCCGGGCACGGGTTCGATCGGCTGCGTCTCGTCCGTCGTCTCGTCACCGGACTGGCGCAGTACGTGCAGCAGCGGGCCCAGTTCGTCCAGGACCGTTCGGCCGGCCTCACGAATGTGACCGAGCGCCACCTCGGCCTGATCCGGCCGGCCCCGCAGGAAGTGACCGGCGACCCCTGCCTGAATGGTGATCAGGGCGATGTGGTGGGCGATCACGTCGTGGAGCTCCCGCGCTATGCGCAGCCGCTCCTCGGCGACCCGGCGGCGGGCCTCTTCCTCCTTGGTCGCCTCCGCCCGCAGCGCTCGCTCCTCCATCGCGGCGGCGTAGGCGTGCCAGGTGCGTACGGTGGCCCCGACGGCGGCGAACATCCCGGTCCAGGCGAACACGGCGCCGGCCTCCGGGCCGGCGGCCGAATCCGTCGCATAGGTGATGACCGCGTACAGGGAGAGGGCCGTGCCCGAGACGGCGATCAAGGCGGTCCGCCGGCGGACCGTTCGGGCCACGGTGTAGACCGCGATCAACGCGGCGATCTTCAGCACCCGTGACGGGTACGACGCGAGGACGGTGAAGGCCACCTCCCCGAGCACTGTCAGCGCCAGGACGGGCAGCGGCGCGCGGCGGCGGGCCAGCAGAAGCAGGAACGCGGCCGCCGCGGCGACGGCGTCGGCGCCCGACGGCCGTACGCCGTCGGGCCACCGTCCGAACAGCAGGGGGAGCAGGCCGATACCGCCCACGAGCGTGGCGAGGGCGGCGTCCAGCATGCGCGGGTGAGCGCCGGTGACCCGTTGCAGCGACGCCGGTCCGATCACGGCTTCACCGTTCCTTAGTGCAAGGCGTACGTGCGGGTCGACGCAGTGCCCACGGCGACCGGGGTCACGCGTCGCGTCGCTTGAACAGTACGGCCGCGCCGGCCAGGAGCACGACGATGTAGGCGGCGAACACCGCGAGCCCGGACCCGGGTGACAGCGAGTCGCCGGCCGTCCGCACCGTCATGACCGCGTTCGCGGCGTTCGACGGCAGGTACGGGCCGATGGCGTCGTTCCAGCTGCTCGGCAGCAGCTGGATCAGGCCGGGCACCACGAACAGTGAGCCCACCACGAGGGTGATCGCTCCGGCGGTGTTGCGCAGCAGGACGCCGACCGCCAGTCCGATCAGCCCGGCTCCGGTGAGGTAGACCGCCGCGCCGACAAGCGCCCGGAACACCCCTGGATCGGACAGCGCTGTGGTCTCCAGACCGCGGGAGGACAGGACCGACTGACCGGCCAGGAAGGCCCCCAGGACCGCGACGAACATGAGCACGAAGCTCACCGTGGCGAAGACGGTCACCTTGCCCCACAGCACCGGCAGGCGCGAGGGGACCGCGGCCAGCGTGGCGCGGATGGATCCGGTGGCGTATTCGCCGGCGCTCATCAGCACCCCGAGCACCGCGACGGCCAGCGCGGCGAGCATCACGCCGCCCAGGCTGATCGAGGTCGGGTCACCGAAATCATCCTCTCCGGGGCCCTCTCCCGAACCGACCACACTGCTGAACAGCAGCCCGAAGCCGATGACCAGGGCCACGGTGATCGCCAGCGTGTAGAGCGTCGATCGGAGCGACCGCAGCTTGATCCATTCCATGTGGACGACCCGCGGAAAGGTGACCTGCTGACCGCCCGCATGCCGACCGGCGGTCCCGGTCGTCTTCTGTGCGTCCTGGGTGTCGAGGGCGGTAGTGCTCATCGGCTCGTCCTTCCGGCGGTGGCGAACTCGGCGGTGGTGGCGTGGTATTCGACGGAGTCGCGGGTCAGCTCCATGAACGCCTCCTCCAGCGACGCCTCCTGAACGAACAACTCGTGCAGCACCAGCCCGGCGGCCGCGGCGCGTTCGCCGATCTCGGCGGCCTCCAGCCCCTGGACGTCCAGCACGCCGGGCCGGCTGCTGCTGACCGAGACGCCGTCACCGACCAGAAGGTCACGCAGGGACGCGGCCTGCGGCGACTGCACCCGTACGCTCCGGCCGGCGGACTGGGCGATGAAGTCGGCGAGCGGGCCCGCGGACAGCAGCCGCCCGCGCCCGATCACGATGAGGTCCTCTGCGATCAACGCCATCTCGGTCATCAGGTGGGAGGAGACGAAGACGGTCCGCCCCTGGTCCGCGAGGTCCTTCAGGAGGTTGCGGATCCACAGCACGCCTTCGGGGTCGAGGCCGTTGACCGGCTCGTCCAGCATGACGATGTGCGGATCGCCGAGCAGCGCCGAGGCGATGCCCAGCCGCTGCCCCATGCCCAGCGAGAAGCCGCCCGCCCGCTTGCGGGCCACCTCCGTCAGGCCGACCATGTCGATCACTTCCAGCACCCGCTGCCTGCCGATGCCATTGCTCGCCGCCAGCGCGAGCAGGTGGTTGTACGCCGAGCGTCCAGGGTGGATCGCCTTCGCCTCCAGCAGCGCCCCGATCTCCCGCAGCGGGGCCTTGTGCTGCTCGTAGGAGCGGCCGTTGACGCGGACGGTTCCGGACGTCGGCCGGTCCAGCCCCATGACCATCCGCATCGTCGTCGACTTGCCCGCCCCGTTGGGCCCGAGAAATCCGGTCACCACTCCAGGGCGCACGGTGAAGCTCAATGTGTCGACCGCAAGCTTGTCCCCGTACCTCTTACTGAGGTCGTTCACCTCGATCACAATCCACCTCCGGTTGCTTTAGGCCTCAAGGCTCGTGCAAGGAGGTCTGCTTTCGCGTCGCCCTGCGGCGTTCACTGCCTGTACCACGACCGCGGTACGCCGCTGCCGGTGGCAGCGACCTTAGGGTGACGCCCGCTCATGCGCTCCAAAGCCGTCGGCCCGTCGGAAATCCCTCGCGAGACCGCTCCGGATGTCGGTTTTCCGGGATCTGGAGACCGTGGCTGGCTCGGGAGGCAGGAGCGGCCGGAAGGTGTCGACGTGTCAGTCGAGTGCGGCCCCGCCGCGCCACAAGGGAGAGTTTCGTGAACGTCGCGCCATCGGTGAACGAGCCACGAGAACGGCAGGTGGCCACAGTGGTCATGGCCTGTCTCGGGATGTTCGTCGCCTATCTGCCGGTGACCACCGTCTCGGTGAGCCTGCCCGCCATCCAGAGCGCGCTGCACGCGTCGACCTCTCAACTGACCTGGGTCTCGTCCGCGTTCCAGCTCCCCATGGCCGCTTTCATCCTGACCGCCGGGGTCTTCGGTGACGTACACGGCCGCAAGAACGTGTACCTGACAGGCCTAGCGCTGGCAGGCGCGGGAGCCGTGATCGCGCTGTCGGCGCAGTCGATCGAGGTTCTGTGGGTCGGTCAGGCGTGCGCCGGGCTGGGCGCGGCCGCGTTGCTGCCGTCGACACTGGCGCTGATCAGCCATGCCGTACCCGACCCGCGCAAACGCGGCACGTTCGTCGGGCTCTGGGCGGCCTCGCTGATGGCCGCGCTGGCCGTCGGCCCCTTGATCGCCGGTGTGATCCTCGACCACACCACCTGGCGCTGGATCTTCCTGCCGGCCATACCGGTGGCGGCCATCACCCTGGCGGTCGCGGCACCCCTGGTGAAGGACTCCCGCGCGCCCGGTGAGCGTCGGCTGGACTGGCCCGGCCAGATCACCGCGGCGGTGACGATCACCGCGCTGGTCTACGGCGTCATCGAGGGCGGTGCCGCGTCGTTCACCGAGGGCCGGGTGATCGCGGCCCTGTCACTGGCCGTGGCCGGTGCCATCGCCTTCGTCCTGGTCGAGCGGCGCAGCCCCAGCCCGATGCTGGACCTGTCGCTCTTCCGCAGCGCGGCCTTCAGTGCGACGACCCTGATCGCCATGATCACGTTCCTGGGGCTGATCGGTTTCTTCTTCGTCCTCAGTCTCTATCTCGGCCTGGTGCAGCGCCTCGACACCCTGCACGCGGGTTACCGGCTGCTGGTCGTCAGCGTGATGTCCCTGGTCGTGGGCGCCCTGGCGGGCCGCCTCATGCACCGGATCCCGCCCCGATTCATGATCACGACCGGTCTGCTGGTCACCGCGGGGTCGCTGTTGTCCTTGACCGCGATCGACGCCGGGACCGGTTTCGGTCCGCTGGTCTGGCGACTGGCCCTGCTCGGCCTCGGTCTCGGACTGGTGATCACCCCGATGACCGCCACGGCGGTCGCGGCGGTGCCGCACCACCTGGCCGGTATGGCGGCGGCGGGCAACAACGCCTTCCGCCAGGTCGGCGCTGTGCTCGGCCCGGCCGTGCTGGGCACCCTGCTGACGACGAAGAGCGCCGACACCCTGCCCGGCCACCTGCGCGACGTCGGCCTCACCGGACCCGTCGCCCACCGGATCACCGACGCCGTGGACGCGGGCGGCCTGGGAGCGGCGGCCCGCGTGGACCTCGGCCAGGACACCGGCCGGGCCATGGGCGCGTTGGGTGAGGCCTTCCTCGACGGCCTCTACCTGTGCCTGATCGTGGCCGCGTGCCTGGCCCTGGCCGCCGCCCTCGTCGGCGCGGTACTGCTGCGGACTCCGCAGCGCACCATGGCACCTGTCGCCGGCTCTGCTGATCAGGTTGCACCCGAGGGCGCCGGGCCTTCCGTCGAGTCCGAGTTCGAGCCGGAGCCGGTGCTGGTCGGTGCCCACGCTCGGGGGCGGTCGGGTGGGCCTGATCAGCAGTTCGGCGCGGCCGGCTCCGCAGCCGGTGGTGACACGTTCGTCCCTGACGACGGACGAGGTCCCGCCCTGTACGGCCGGATACTCGAGACGGGCGGGGAGGCCGTCGAGGGAGCCACGCTGACGCTGATCTCACTGGGCGGGCGACAACTGGGCCGGGCCGTGGCGCATCCCGGAGGCCGTTACCGTCTGGATGCACCGAGCGCGGGATCGTACGTGCTGATCGCGGCGGCGGAGGGCCACCAACCGCAGGCGTCCACCCTGGTGGTGGGGAAGGAGCCGCTGTCGCACGATGTCCTGCTGTCCGCGAACAGCGGGTTGGCCGGCACGGTCGTCACCGCCGGAGACGGGGCGCCCGTGCAGGGTGCGACGGTGGCGGTGACGGACGCGCGGGGAGAGGCACTGGCCGCCGAAACGACCGACGCGGCAGGCGCGTTCGCGTTCGGAGAGCTGCCGCAAGGCGATGTCACGGTGATCGTGACCGCGGCGGGATTCCGGCCCGCCGCTCTGCCGGTGCGGGTGTTCGGCCCTCGACTCGCCCGGCTGGACGTGGCGTTGTGGCCGGGGGCGGCCCTTCGGGGCACCGTGCGGGCGGGCGCCGATCGCCGGCCGCTGACCGACGCGCGGGTCACGCTCGTGGACAAGGCGGGCAACGTGATCGGCACGGCGACCACCGGATCCGACGGTGGCTATGCCTTCGCCGACCTGGACGCGGGCGAGTACTCGGTGATCGCCGGCGGCTATCCGCCGGTTGCCGCGCCGATATCCGTGGACGGGCCGGGACGTGAGCTCGACCTGGAATTGGCGCATCCGGAGAGCTGAGCCGGCCACCTGATCGGCGGGCCCGTCCGCGAGGCAGGGCCGCAGAACGTACCGGACCGGGCCGCAGCGAGGGCATGGAGCGGCCGGTACCGGTACGGGGCGCGTCCGTGGGGACGGGAAGGCGCCCGCACGTGGTCCGGGACCAGCACTCCCGCGGGTCCTGGACCACCACACGCCGACCTCTACGCGATCGCGTGCCGGGGTCAGCGGCTCGGTTCGTAGGTGAGTTGCTTGAGCTGGCGCAGGATGAGCGCCGACTCCACCGCTTGGATGCCGCTGAGGGCACCGATCTTCTCGCTCAGGTAGGTGTACAGCTCGTCGGGGCTCCGGAAGTGGACGGAGGCGACGATGTTGGCCTGGCCCGTGGTGGCGGACGCGAAGTGCACCTCAGGGTGGGCGGCGAGGCTGCGGCCGACCTCGGCGAGCGCGTGGGGTGCCACGGTGAGCCAGAGCATGGCGCCGACGTCCTGCCCGAGAGGCCCGTGGTCGTACTGCACGTCGAAGTACAGCACGCCGGTGGAGAGCAGGGTTTCGAGCCGCCGTTTGACCGCGGACTCCGACTGGCCGGTGGCCTTCTGCAAGTCGGTGAGGGTGGCCCGGCCGTCGCGGCGGACCAACGCGAGCAGCGCCTTGTCGGCCGTGTCCAGAATGACGGGCGCATCCGGCGGCACCGGAGGCGGCAGGCGCAGCGCGGCCTCCTGGTCGGGGCTGAGCGCGTTGGACTTGTTCAGCCGGCCGAGTGGGCCGCCGTAGAAGGAGTGCAGCAGGCAGTGGGCGGTCACCGTGACGATCTGAGGGGTGCGCTGGAGCCGGTCGAAGAGCAGCTCGTCCCGCTCCTTGCGGCTGCGTGGTTTCATGCCGCAGACGACCTCGGTGCCACCGGAGATGAGATTCACGTAGAGCGTGTCCGGGCGCTTGGCGAGTGCGTCCGCGAGCTGTTCCGCCACATCTGGGGTGCAGTGCATGCGTACGAGCCAGCTCTGGCGGCCGAGGCGGTTCTCGTCCGTCATGCCGAGCACCCGCACGTTGACGGTGCTGCGCAGCCGTCGGTACCGCCGGGCGACGGTCTGGTCGGAGACACCGAGGACGGTGGCGATACGGCTGAACGGGGCGCGCCCGTCGAGCTGCAGCGCTTGCATGATCTGGAGGTCGAGGGAATCGAGTGTGGGGGCGCCCACCGGTTCTCCTTCGGTCAGGGGCGGAACGCGCCGCTGGAAGCGCGGAACAGCACGAGCGGTGAGCAGCGCGCTCGGCGCAGCCGGGCACGGGCCCGCTTCCCCTCCTCTGGAAAGGGACCGGTCAATGCGCCCGGACCGCGTCAGCCACCTCATCGAGGAGTGCCCTCAGCTGCGAGGTCTTCTCGGGACCGAGCTTCTCGGCGATCTGCTGTTCGATCTCCACGATCACGGCATCGGCCGCGCGCAGGATCTCGCGCCCGGCGTCGGTGAGGTGCAGCTCCTGCACGTGACGGTGGCGCGGGTGCGGTCGGCGTTCCAGTTGGCCACGCTCCTCCAGGCGGGCCACCTGGTCGGCCACTGCCTGCGGGGTGACGTTCAAGCGGCGGGCCAGTTCCGCGCCGGTCAGGCCGGGATCGGAATGGACGTTGATCAACAGGGTGTACTGCGCGGCCGCGAGACCCAGCGGTCGCAGCCGCTGATCCTTCCAGGCCTGGGCAGCCCACTCCGCCCGCCGCATCGCCCAGGTCACCCGGTCGAGTGCGTCGGCAGCGATCAGCCCCTCATCATCGTGTCTCACGCCGCGAGAATACGACACCTGGTCATATGTCAAACGCCTGATCACAGCCAAGCGCCTGACCGCTGGTCCTTCTTGAAGGCCTGCAGCGGCTCAGTCCTCGCGAACAGTCTCGGCCACCCGGTCGAGCAGCCCCCGCAGCTGCACTGCCTCCTCCGGGCCGAGACCACCGGTGATCTGCAGCTCGATGTCGGCGATCACTTTGTCGGCCGCGCGCAGGACCTCGCGCCCGGCGTCGGTGAGGTGCAGCTCCTGCACATGCCGGTGTCGCGGGTGCTCACGTCTCTCCAGCTGCCCGCGGCTCTCCAGTCGCGCCACCAGTGACGCGACGGCCTGCGGGGTCACGTTGAGGCGGCGGGCCAGTTCGGCGCCGGTCAGCCCCGGGTCGGAGTGCACCGACATCAGGAGGGTGTAGTGCGAGGCTGCCAGGCCCAGCGGGCGCAGCCGCTGCTCCTTGAGTGCCAGTACCGCCAGTTCCGCGCGGCGCAACGCCCAGGTCACCCGGTCGAGAGCGTTGGGCTCGATGAGCTCCTCATTGTTTCGTATCACGGGAGAAGGATACGACACTTCATAATCATCAAGCGTTTGACGCTGCTCCACCATCTGAATAACACTGGCCCCATGACTCGTACCCTCGCTCTGATCACTGGCGCCTCCTCCGGCATCGGCGCCGCCTACGCCCGGCTCCTGGCCGACGACCACGACCTGATCCTGGTGGCGCGACGCGCCGACCGGCTCGCCGACCTCGCCGGGGAACTCCGCGCCCATGGGGCAGCCGTCGAGGCGCTGCCCGCCGACCTCATGACCCACGACGGCATCACCGCTGTCACCGACCGCCTGGCCGCCGGGGACGTACGTACGCTGATCAGCAATGCCGGCGCCGGCGGCTACGCCCCGCTCACCGATGTCGAGTCGGCCGACATCGACCGCCTGCTCACCCTCAACGCCGTCGCTCCCGTCCGGCTGGTGCACGCCGCACTTCCCGGAATGCTCGCGGCGGGCGAAGGCGCCATCGTCACCGTCGCCTCGCTCCTCGCCTTCAGTGCGGGTGTCACGGACCCGCGAGCGCCCCGGCGCACCCTGTACGTCGCCGCGAAGGCCGCCACCCTGGGTTTCACCCGCACCCTCGCCAATGAACTTGCCGACACCCCGCTCCGCGTCCAGGTGCTGTGCCCCGGCGTGGTGGCAACGGAGTGGAATGGCGGCGCCGGCCGCAACATCCCCTGGGCGATGACGCCCGAGGACGTGGCGTCGGCCAGCCTGGCCGGGCTGCGCCTCGGTGAGACCGTCTGTGCCCCCGGCCTGGAGGGTCAGGAGGCCGCCCTGGACGCCTTGCTCGCCGCGGAGACCGCTTTCGTCTCGGGCGGCAACCAGCCGGCACTCGCGGCTCGCTACGCGGCTCCGCGCGCTTAGGGCGGTCATGACCGGCGGGCAGGTGATCGCTTCCTGCCCGCCCCGGCGAGACTATCTCAACTCTTGGCGCTGAGTCATGAGAATGACACGACAGGTTCCACGCCGTTGTCCTAAGTATTGACTGGATCAATGCCTCATAACTAACTTGGCTCCAGTTCAAGAGCGGGTTGAGTGAACCGCTCACGCGCTGATGGTCGGGTGCCTCTCCGAAGTCGCCGCCGACCGCAGGAGTTGGTCAGTCATGAGCAGCCCAGTAACCACGCCGCCGGACACCCAGGACGACTTCGGCGTTCTGCACGAGGTGGAGAGCAGGGTGCTCTGGCTGTCGTCGGCGATCACCCACCACGCGAACCGCGTCCGCGCGAACCCCTCGGGACTCAAGGTGGGCGGGCACCAGGCGTCGTCGGCGTCGATGGTGTCGATCATGACGGCGCTCTGGTTCCGGCATCTGCGGCCGCAGGACCGGGTGTCGGTGAAACCGCACGCGTCGCCCGTGCTGCACGCGATCAACTACCTGCTGGGCGAGCTGGACCCGTCCTATCTGCCGAGGCTGCGCGAGTTCGACGGCCTGCAGAGCTATCCGAGCCGGTCCAAGGATCCGGACCCGGTCGACTACTCGACCGGGTCCGTCGGCATAGGCGCGACCGCGCCGGTCTGGGGGGCGCTCTCGCGGCGCTATGTCAACGCCACGGTCGGCGACGTGGGTACCGGGCGGCAGTTCTCGTTGGTGGGGGACGCCGAGCTGGACGAGGGCGCGGTGTGGGAGGCGGTGCTCGATCCCGCTGTCGGCGAGCTGGGGGAGGTGGTCTGGGTCGTCGACCTGAACCGGCAGTCGCTGGACCGGGTCGTGCCCGACATCGCCGCCGAGAAACTGCAGGGCATGTTCACTGCGGCCGGCTGGCAGGTGATCACACTCAAGTACGGGCGGCGGCTCGAGGAGTTGTTCGCCCGGCCGGGCGGCGAGGAACTGCGGCGGCGGATCGACGCGATGACCAACCCGGAATACCAGCGACTCCTGCGGTGCGATGCCGGGCAACTGCGCCGGCGGCTGCCCGAAGGCCCCGGCGCCGAACGGATCCGCGCACTGGTCGGCCAGGTCGAGGACTCAGCGTTGGTGGACGCGGTGGCCAACCTTGGCGGCCACGACCTGGCCGCGCTGGACGCGGCCTTCTCGGCGATCGACGACAGCCGCCCCACGGCGATCCTCGCCTACACCATCAAGGGCTACGGGCTGGCTAGCCAGGGACATCCGCAGAACCACTCGGCTCTGCTGACCGAGGAGCAGATGCGAGAGCTCACCGAGCGGCTCGGCACCGACCCGGCGGATCCTTGGCGTGCCTTCGACGAGGACAGCGCGGCCCATGAGCTGTGCCGGCGGACCGCCGGGCGGCTGCGCAGAAGCGAGCCGGCGCACCACGCGCCGCCGGCCGTGCCCGTCGACATCGGGCGGACACCGTCCGGGATCGCGACCACCCAGGCAGCGCTCGGCCGGCTTCTGCTGGACCTGACCAGAGCGGCCCCGGAGGCGGCCGCACGGGTCGTCACGGTCAGCCCCGATGTCAGCTCCAGCACGAACCTCGGCGGGTGGGTGAACAAGGTCGGCGTGTGGTCGTCCACCGAACGGCGCGACTGGTTCTCCGACGACGCCGAGACCATCCTGCACTGGCGGGAAAAGCCGTCCGGGCAGCACATCGAACTGGGCATCGCCGAGACGAACCTCGTCGGCCTGATCGGCGAACTGGGTGCCTGCTGGAGCAAGTGGGGGCAGCCGCTCCTGCCGATCGGCGTGCTGTACGACCCCTTCGTCGAACGCGCCCTGGAACCCTGGTCGTTCGGCATCTACGCCGGCGGGCAGTCCCTTCTGGTCGGTACACCCTCCGGGGTCTCGCTGGCTCCGGAAGGCGGTGCGCACCAGTCGATCAAGACCCCGTCCATCGGCCTGGAGCAGCCCGGCTGCGTCACCTACGAACCGGCGTTCGCCCTCGACGCCGAATGGACGCTGCTCGCCGGCCTGGCCCGGCTCGGCTCGGCAGACCGGACGGCAGCTCCGCGTACGTACGGCTGTCGACGCGGCCGATCGACCAGACGCTGGCCGCGGTGCCCGATGACCCGGCCGCCCGGGAGCGGCGCCGGCGCCAGGTCGTCGCAGGGGCGTATCCCCTGCTGCGCGCCGACGGAGCCAAGGTCACCATCGCCGCGATGGGCGCGGTGCTGCCGGAGGCGCTGGCGGCCGCTGATCGTCTGGCACAGGTCGGGGTCCCGGCGGAGGTGGTGTGTGTCACCAGTCCCGATCTCCTGTACCGGGCGGTGCGTGCCAGGCAGGGCCACGAGCAGGCCGAGTCCTGGGTGCTGGACCAGGTCTTCCCGGCCGAGCGCGCCACACCTCTGGTCACGGTCCTCGACGGCCATCCGCACACCCTGGCCTTCCTGGCCACCGTCAACCGTGTGCCTGTCTCCTCCCTCGGCGTGACGCGGTTCGGGCAGTCCGGATCGCTGGAGGACGTCTACCGCGAGCACGGGATCGACGCGGACAGCATCGTCCGTGCCGCCCTCGACCTGACCGACTGATTCACAAGTTCCTTACCAACTGTCAAACAATTGACACTAGTCAGTGACTTGATAATCTAGTACTTGCCAAGGTCTTCGAGCCATCGCCGAAGCCATTCATCTCGGCGCGCGCCCGCTGTCACACGGCGGCCCTTCATCGCGCCGAACACGGCGTCCGCCACCTGCCCACCACCCTCGGGGTGCCGCTCGGGCGCAGGCGGTCGCAAGAAAGTGGGAGAGACCCATGACCAACAACACTCCAACGATCACGCGTGACGGAGTCATCGGACAGGACGGGAGCGAGGTGGTCACCGTCGACCAGGCCACCGGGGCGGAGTTCGCCCGGTACCCCGCGGCCGGCAAGAAGGAGGCGGCCGCGGCCGTCGCCGCCGCCCGCTCGGTCTCCGGGCCCTGGTGGGACCTCGGATTCGAGGGCCGTGCCCGGCAACTGCGCGCGTGGCAGCGGGAGATGGCCATCAGCGGCGAGGAGGGAGTCGCTCTCATCCACGCCGAGAACGGCAAGCCGCTCGACGAAGCCCGCGTGGAGGTGCTCGGGATTCTGGAGCACGTGCAGTACGCCGTCGAGAACGCCGAGCGCGTGCTGGGACGCCGGGAGGTCCCCGGCAGCCGCACCGTGCCCAACCAGCGTGCGTGGGTCGAATACCAGCCCTACGGCGTCGTCGGTGTCATCGGCCCGTGGAACTTCCCCCTGCTCACGCCGGGGGCCATCCTGGTCGAGGCGATCGCGGCCGGAAACGCCGCCATCCTCAAGCCCAGCCAGATCACGCCCGGCATCGGGGAGTGGCTCGTCCGGACCTGGCAGCGCGCGGTCCCCGACTTCCCCGACGTCCTCCAGTGCCTCAACGGGTTCGGGGCCACGGGCCAGGCACTCATCGAGTCCGGCCTGAACAAGCTCGCGTTCACCGGCAGCGTCAACACCGGCAAGACGGTGGCCGCCCAGTGCGCGCAGACCCTGACCCCCGTTCTGCTGGAACTCGGCGGAAAGGACGGCGTCATCGTGGCCGAGGACGCCGACCTGGACGAAGCCGCCAAGCACGTCGTCTGGGGCGCCATACAGAACACCGGACACGGCTGCATCAGTCTCGAAGTGGCCTACGTCGTCGAGTCGGTTCACGACGAGTTCGTCGAGAAGATAAGCCACCTCGCCAAGCAGGTACGCGTCGGCAGCGGCGAGGACGCGGAGATCGGCCCTGTTCCCCTGCCCACCCAGATCCCGATCATCCGGGAGCACATCCAGGATGCTCTCGACCGCGGTGCGACAGCCACTGTCGGTGGCATCGAGGCAGTGGGGGAGCGCTATGTCTCTCCCACCATCCTCGTCGGCGTGAGCCCCGACGCCCTGGCGGCGGCGGAGGAGACGTTCGGACCGACACTCGCCATTGTCAAGGTCACCGACACCGAGGAGGCCGTCGCGCACATCAACGGCGGCCGCTACGGACTGGGCAGCGCCGTCTTCAGCCGCGACCGCGGCGAGGACATCGCCCGCCGGCTCCGCGTCGGCATGACCAGCATCAACGACGCCCTGGTCTTCTCCATCAACCCCGCCGTGCCCTTCGGCGGCCGCGGCGACAGCGGTTACGGGCGCAAGCAGGGCGAGGAGGGACTCCGGGAGTTCGCCTACCCGCACTCCTTCACCGCCAAGACCGGCCCCGCCCAGTTCTCGGCCACCACCTTCGGCAGGCCCGCGGGCGCGATGGCGGGAGCCCTCGCCGGCGTGCGCGACAGGATCCTGGCCGAGAGCGGCGAGAAGACCGACTGACGGACTGACCCGGGCCGTCGGACCACTCCGGGGGGAAACGACGCGCACCTTCGCGGAGCGCGACAGCGATCGGCACGTCCAGACAATCACCGCGCCACCAATGAGGGAGAGCGGACATGTCCAACGAACGTCCCGTCCAAGCCGTGACTCCGCCCGCCGAGCCCCCGACCGCGGCCACCCGGCGAAGATTCATCGCCGCGACCGCCGCTGCCGGAGGAGCCGCCGTGGTCGGCGGGCTGGCCGCGGGACAACCCGCGCTCGCCGCCGACGCGGTGCCGGGCAGCCGTGCCGCCACGGCGGCCGGCGGCTCGAAGGACGACCGGAACGCCAAGAAGGAGAAGAAGATGCGCATCGTGGCCGTGGAAGAGGCGTTCTCCATCCCTGGAGCCATCCGGCAGGAGGCGGCGATCCGTCAGCGCATGGACGTGCCGGAGGCGATCAAGCACGAGTGGTTCCGGCGCCTGGACGACCTGACCGAGCTGCGGCTGGCGGACATGGACGCCAACGGCGTCGATGTCCAGGTCCTCTCGTACTCCACGCCGGGCCTGGAAGTGATCGAGGACCCGGCGGAGGCGGTGGCCGTCGCACGACGGGTCAACGACCATCTGGCCAAAATGGTCGCCGCGCATCCGAAACGGTTCGCGGGCTTCGCGGTCCTGCCGCTGCAGGACCCCAAGGCCGCGGTCGTGGAGCTGCGCCGGGCGGTGCAGGAACTCGGGCTCAAGGGCGTGCTGTACAACGACCACGTACGGGGGCACTACCTGGACGAGCCGCGGTTCAGGCCGGTATGGGCCGGGCTGGAGCGTCTCGGTGTGACGCTGTATCTGCATCCGGCCGTCATCCCGGTCGACAACTGGCGTGTCTTCGAGGGGTACTCCGTGCTGGTCGGGCCGACCTGGGGCTGGACCGCGACGGTGGGTGCCCACGCGCTCCGGCTGATCTACGGCGGCGTGTTCGACGAGTTCCCGCGCGCCTCGGTGACGTTGGGGCACATGGGCGAGCTGCTGCCGTTCCAGATGGCCCGGCTCGACAGCCGCTACCCCCACGTGCCCGTCGAGGAGAGGGTGAAGCACCTGCCCTCGTACTACCTGCGGAAGAACGTGTACGTCACCACCAGCGGAGTCATGTCGCATGCCGCACTGCTGGGAGCCGTCCATGCCGTCGGTGTCGACCGGGTGCTGTTCGCCATCGACTACCCCTTCGAGTCCAGCGCCGAGGCAGTGAAGTTCCTGCGTTCCGCACCGTACGCGCCGGCCGACCTCGCGCGCATCGCGCACGGCAACGCCGACCGCCTGCTGGGGCTGTGAACGGCCGACAGTCCGCGTAGTCCCCACTCCCTTTTCCCGGCAGTGCGATGAGAGGAGCCACGATGCCGAAAGCAGTGCGATTCGCGGAGTACGGGGGCATAGACGTACTCAACGTGGTCGACGCGCCACGCCCCACGCCCGGTGAACGGCAGGTGCTCGTCAAGGTGGTGGCCGCCGGGATCAATCCGGGCGAGGCCGTGATCCGGCAGGGGTTCTTCCACGACAGGTTTCCGGCGACGTTCCCGTCGGGCCAGGGCAGCGACCTCGCCGGGATCGTCGACGAACTCGGCGCGGGAGTCACCGGATTCGCCGTCGGTGACGAGGTGATCGGCTTCACCGACAACCGGGCCAGCCACGCCGAGTACGTGATCGTGGAGGAGGACCACCTCACCCCCCGACCGGTCGGCGTCCCGTGGGAGCAGGCCGGCGCGCTCTTCGTCGCCGGCAGCACGGCGTACGCGGCGGTGCACGCCGTCGAGGTCGGGCGTGGCGAGACCGTCGTCGTCTCCGGGGCCGCCGGTGGGGTGGGCTCTCTCGTCGTGCAACTCGCTCGGCTGGCCGGGGCCACCGTCATCGGTCTGGCGAGCGAGCCCCACCACGCATGGCTCGCCCGGCACGGAGCGATCCCGGTGACCTACGGAGAAGGCGTCGGCGAGCGCGTCCGCGCCGCGGCCGACGGCACGATCGACGCCTTCATCGACACCTTCGGCGCCCCCTACATCGAACTGGCGCTGGAACTCGGCGTACCCGCTGAACGGATCAACACGATCATCGACTTCCGGGGCGCGGCGAAGCACGGCACCAAGGCCGAGGGCACCGCGGCGGCGGCAAGCGCCGACGTCCTCGGGGAACTCGCCGCGCTGATTGCCGACGGTGAGCTGGAGATTCCCATCGCCCGCGTCTACCCGCTCGACGAAGTCCGCGACGCCTACCGGGAACTGGAACGCCGGCACACGAACGGCAAGATCGTTCTCAAGCCCTGAGGGGCCGTCATACACCGGCGGCCGCCGCATGGATGGGCGAGTCGTCACACCGAAGCAAACCCCTGAGCGGAGCACGACCATGGCAATGTCGTCACAACCCGAAGGTGCGATCCGCACCCGGTGGTCGTCCGAGGACGCCGCCGATCAGTTCACCGTCGACAACCCCGCCACCGGTGCGACCCTGGCCGTCGTGCAGGGCGCCGGCGACAAGGAAGTCGACCAGGCCGTTCAGGTGGCCTACGACGCGCACTTCTCCTGGAAGGCCCGCACCGCCCGCGAACGCGGCAGCTGGCTGCGGAAGATCGCCCAGGCGGTGCGCGAGCACGCCGACGAGATCGCCGCCCTGGAGTGCAGTGACAACGGCAAGCCCTTGACCCAGGCGCGCCATATGGACGTGAACGCGGCGATCGGGATCTTCGAGTTCTTCGCGAGCCTGTGCGACTCCATGCCCGGCCAGGTCAACGACGGCGGAAGCCTGCTGGACATCACGGTGCTCGAGCCCTACGGCGTCATCGGCGCGATCGTGCCGTTCAACTGGCCGCCGATTCACACCGCCAGCAAGCTGGCCCCGGCACTGGCCGTCGGAAACGCGGTGGTGATCAAACCGCCGGAGCAGGCCCCGCTGTCGGCCCTGCGCATGGTGGAGATCATCCAGTCCGTCCTGCCCGACGACGTGGTCCACATTATTCCCGGCACCGGCTCGATCGGATCGCAGCTCGCAGGCCACCCGCTCGTCGGCAAAATCTCGTTCACCGGGTCGCCCACCACCGGCGTCTCGGTCATCAAGACCGCGGCCGACAACCTGACGCCGACCCTGATGGAGCTCGGCGGCAAGGATCCGTTCATCATCTTCGAGGACGCGGACCTCGACCAGGCGCTGCCCTGGGCGATCGAGGGCGGCCTCTTCAACCAGGGCGAGGCCTGCACCTCGGCGTCCCGCGTCCTGGTGCACGCCGACATCTACGACGAGGTCGCGCGCCGCTACGGCGACGCGGTGAAGCGGCTGCGCGTCGGCAACGGCGCCGACCTCGGCACACACGTCGGACCGATGGTGTCCGCGGCCCAGCGCAAGCAGGTGCTGGACTACATCGACATCGGCGTCCAGGAGGGTGCCACGATCGCGGCGCAGGCGCCGCTCCCCGACGACCCGGAGCTGGCAGGCGGCTTCTACGTCGCGCCGACGCTGTTCACCGGCGTTCGCCCGGACATGCGCATCGCGCAGGAGGAGATCTTCGGCCCGGTCATCTCGATGATCCCGTTCCGCGACGAGGACGAGGCCGTCAAGATCGCCAACGGCACCGACTTCGGCCTGGTCGCCGCGGTGTTCACGCCGGATTCCGAGCGCGCGCTGCGGGTCAGCCGCGCCCTGCGCACCGGGTTCGTCTTCGTGAACAACTACAACCGGAATTTCACGGGTGTGCCCTTCGGCGGTGTCGGTGCGAGCGGCTTCGGCCGGGAGACCGCGGCGGAAACCCTGCGTGAGTACGGCTACAGCAAGAACATCCGCCTGGTCTCCGGACAGGGCGAGATCCCGCGCTGGGCACCGTCCCTAGAGGTGACCGGACACGACAAGTGAACAACCCGGTCCTTGAGGCGTAACCGCTTCCAAAGGTACGGCGTGCGGCACCCGTGGTCTGGCGGTGCCGCACGCCGCCGCGGTTCACAGTCCCTGGCCGATGTCCTGCGCGGTTGCGAGCAGTGGCCGGGACAGTTCCGTGAGCCGTGCGCGGGTGCACCGGACCGACGGAGCCGCCACGGCGACGGCGGCCACGGCGGTGCCCGTGCGGTCGCGTACGCATGCGCCGACGGCGTGCACGCCGCGCTCGCTCTCCTGGAGATTGAGGGCGTAGCCGTGGCGGCGGACGGTCACCAGTTCGTTCATCAGGCTCTCGAAGTCCTTGGGAGTCTTGGCCCGGTCCTCGGGGAGTCCGTTGGGGTAGAGGGCCCGGAGCCGGTCGGCGGGGAGTGTCGCGAGCAGGGCCTTGCCACCCGAGGTCGTGTGCGCGGGCAGGAGGGTGCCGGTGCGGTAGCTGACGCGCAGCGCCTGGGGGCCCTCCACGCCGTCCAGGAAGCGGGTGCCGTTGCCGTCGAGCACCATCAGGTGGGTCGTCTCGCGGACGGCGTCCGCCAGCCGTCGCAGGTGGGGGTGGGCGATGGTGATCAAGTCCGGGGGAGGGGCCGCCTGGCTTCCCCTGATCGCCTGGAGAGCCGGTCCAGGCCGGTACACCTTGTGGCGGTCCTGCGCCGCGAATCCCTCGAAGACAAGCATCGCGAGGATCCGGTGAGCGGTCGAACGCGCGACACCGAGCCGGTCCGCGACGTCCATCACCCGCAGCTCGTCGAGCTCGTGCAGCAGCCGGACGACGCGCAGGGCGTTGCCGGCGGCACTCACCGGATACGAGGGGCTGGGCGAGCGGTCCACTGAATTCTCCATAGCAGAATCCTAGACGCAAAGGATTCCGGTAGGGGGAAACATCGGCGTAGCGTCTTGAATCAGCGCCAAGAGATGGGCGCTTCTTCCTGGGTCGCCGTACACACGACGTGGAGGTTTCCGTGACCGACACCACCAGCGAACAGACCGAGCGCAAGCTGCTCGACGAGTTGTACGCGGACTTCGAGGAAGCGGGCCTGATCCCGCTGTGGATGCAGGTGGACGACCTCATGCCGATGTCACCGCAGCCTGCCGCGGTCCCGCACCTGTGGCGGTGGGCGGAGCTGCTGCCCATCGCACAGCGCTCCGGAGAGCTCGTACCGGTGGGGCGTGGCGGCGAGCGCCGCGCCATGGCCCTGTCCAACCCCGGCCTGCCGGGCCTTCCTTACGCCACCGCGACCCTGTGGACCGCGATCCAGTACCTGGGCCCGCGCGAGGTCGCCCCCTCACACCGCCACAGCCAGGGAGCCTTCCGGTTCGTCGTCGAAGGCGAGGGCGTGTGGACCAACGTCGACGGGGACGCGGTGGCGATGCGGCGCGGTGACCTGCTGCTCACGCCGAGCTGGGCCTTCCACGAGCACCAGAACGTCACCGACAAGCCGATGGCCTGGCTCGACGGCCTCGACATCCCGCTCGTCTCCCAACTGGACGCCGGCTTCTTCGAGTTCGGCCCCGACGAACTCTCCACCCGTGAAACCCCCGAGCGCTCGCGCGGCGAGCGACTGTGGGGCCACCCCGGACTGCGCCCGATCGGGCAGCCCGACCAGCCCAACTCCCCGCTGGGCGCCTACCGTTGGGAACAAACCGACGCCGCCCTGACCGCACAACTGGAGCTGGAGAACGAAGGCGTCCCCGGCGTGCTGGAGCCCGGGCACGCCGGAGTGCGCTTCTCCAACCCCACCACCGGCAGGGACGCCCTGGTCACGATGCGCACCGAGATGCGCCGCCTGCGGGCCGGCACCCAGACCGTCCCGGTGCGCACGGTCGGCTCCGCGGTCTGGCAGGTGTTCGAGGGCGAGGCGGTCGCCCATGTCGGCGACAAGGTCTTCGAGATAGCCAAGGGCGACCTGTTCGTCGTCCCGTCCTGGTGCGAGGTCTCGCTGTCCGCCCGCACCCAGGTCGACCTGTTCCGGTTCAGCGACGAGCCCGTCTACGAGGCCCTGGGCCTCGCCCGTACCGCCCGAGGAGAACACAAGTGAAGCTCGCCACCATCCGGGTCAACGGCATCACGCGCGCCGTCCGCGTCGACGAGAACAACGCAGTGGACCTGGGCGAGAGCGATCTGGTGGCCTTCCTGCGCCACGGCGACTGGACCGCGCGGGCCGCGAACGCCGACGGCGAAACGTACGAAGGCGCCCTGGACTACGCCCCGGTGGTCGTCGCGCCGGAGAAGGTCGTGTGCGTCGGCCTCAACTACCGCACCCACATTCTGGAGATGGGCCGCGAACTCCCCTCGCACCCCACGCTGTTCTCGAAGTACGCGCGGGCGCTGGTCGGCGCGTACGACGACGTGACCCTGCCCGCTGCGTCCACACAGATGGACTGGGAGGCCGAACTCGCCGTCGTCATCGGGTCCGAGGTCCGGCACGCCGGCACGGAGGAGGCGCGGGCCGCGATCGCCGGGTACACCGTGCTGAACGACGTCACCGCCCGGGACTGGCAGTACCGCACCACCCAGTGGGACCAGGGCAAGACCTTCGAGGCCACCACCCCCATCGGGCCGTGGCTGGTGACCGCCGACGACCCCGCGGTCGCCGCGCAGGGCCTGAGCCTGACCTGTGAGGTCGACGGCGACACGGTCCAGAAGGCCGACACCGGTGACCTCGTCTTCGATCCGGCCACGCTGGTCGCGTACCTGTCCGAGATCATCACGCTGGTGCCCGGCGATGTCATCGCCACCGGTACTCCGGGCGGGGTCGGCCATGCCCGCAAGCCCGCCCGCTATCTCCAGGATGGCTCGGCCCTCGTCACCCGGATCGAGGGGATCGGCGAGTGCCGCAACACCTGCCGCCGGGAGACGCGGTGAGCGCACGCCCCGCCGCGATGCTGGAGCGGGCGGCCAAGGGCACGGCTGCCTTCGAAGCCGCCGTGCACTGGCTGACCGACTCGGGACTCACCAGGCCCTCGTACCTGCCGGGCTGGAGCAGGGCCCACGTCGTCGCCCACGTCGCCCGCAATGCCGATGCGCTCGTCAACCTGATGACCTGGGCGCGTACGGGTGTCGAGACACCGATGTACGCAAGTGCCGACCGGCGCGCGAACGAGATCGAGGACGGCGCCCGCCAACCGGCCGGCGAACTGCGTGAGGACCTCCTCGCGGCCGACGGACGACTGGCCCAGGAATTCGCCGGCTTGCCGGATGAGTGCTGGGGCGCGACCGTGCGGACGGCGCGGGGACGCGAGGTGCCCGCCTCCCACGTGCCCTGGATGCGAGTGCGCGAGGTGTGGGTCCACACTGTCGACCTGAACCTCACCACCTTCGACGACGTCCCGCACGAGGTGTGCGTGGCGCTCGTTGACGACGTGGCCGCCACCTTCCGGACGCGCCCGGACTGTCACCCCGTCGAGCTGCGGGCCGAGGACGCCGACCGCACCTGGCTCCTGGGTACACCCGGCGGCGCGCAGCCGGTCGCGGTGCGCGGTGACCTGCCCAGCCTGGCCGCCTATGCGACCGGACGGCCCGTGCCCGGCCCTCTGTACCCGACCGGCGGGGCACCCCTGCCGAAACTGCCCGCGTGGCTGTGAGCGCGAAGGAAAAGCCATGAAAGTTGCCTGCATCGGCGCAGGTCCCGGAGGACTGTTCTTCGCCACCCTGCTCAAGCGGAGCCGGCCCGGCGCCGAGGTCGTGGTCTTCGAACGCAACCGCCCCGACGACACGTTCGGCTTCGGAGTGGTCTTCTCCGACGCCACCCTCGACGCCATCAACGCCGCCGACCCCGTCCTCAGCGAGGCGCTGGAGAAGCACGGCCGGCACTGGGACGACATCGAGGCCCGTGTGCACGGCGCACGGGAGCGCGTCGGCGGCATGGGCATGGCGGCCGTCGTACGCAAGACGCTGCTGAGCCTGTTGCAGGAACGGGCCCGCGCCGAGGGCGTTGAGATGCGCTTCCAGCACGAGGTCCGCGATTCCGCCGAGCTGGACGACTTCGATCTGGTCGTGGTGTGCGACGGCGCCAACAGCCGTTTCCGCACGCTGTTCGCCGACGACTTCGGACCGACCGCCGAGGTGGCGAGCGCGAAGTTCATCTGGTTCGGCACCACTTACATGTTCGACGGGCTCACCTTCGTCCACCAGGACGGCCCGGACGGTGTGTTCGCCGCGCACGCCTACCCCATCAGCGATTCGCTGAGCACCTTCATCGTCGAGACCGACGCCGACTCCTGGGCCAAGGCCGGACTCGACGCCTTCGATCCGTCGACCCCTCCGGGCACGAGCGACGAGAAGACCAAGAGCTACCTGGAAGACCTGTTCCGCGAGCAGATCGACGGGCATCCACTGGTCGGCAACAACTCCCGCTGGTCCAACTTCGCCACCCGCAGGGCCCGTTCATGGCGGCGCGGCAAGTGGGTGCTGCTCGGCGACGCGGCGCACACCGCGCACTTCTCCGTCGGCTCCGGCACCAAGATGGCCATGGAGGACGCGGTCGCGCTGGCCGAGGCACTGGGGGAGGCGCCGCACAGCGTGCCGAAGGCACTCGACATCTACGAGGGACGCCGCCGCCCCAAGGTGGAGAGGATCCAGAACTCGGCGCGGCCCAGCCTGTCGTGGTGGGAGCACTTCGGCCGCTACGTCCGCTCGTTCGACGATCCGACGCGATTCGCCTTCCACTTCCTCAGCCGCAGCATCCCGCGCGGCAAACTCGCCGTGCGCGACGCGGTGTACGTGGACCGCGTCGACGCATGGTGGCAGGCCCACAACGGGGCGGCTCCGCTTCGGACGCCGTACAGCGGCGGGCCCTTCCGGCTCCCCTCCCGCTGGGTCACGGCGGCCGACGGCGCGCTGACCGGCAGCGACGGCACCGAGATCCCGATGGTGCCGCTCAGCGGCCGGTCCTCCGCCGCCGGAGTGTGGATCGACGCCCCGGACACCGAAGAAGGGCTGCCCCTCGCACTCGACCGGGTGCGGGAAGCGGCCCGGGCGGGCGTCCCGCTCGTCGGCGTACGCGGTGGCACCGGGCTGACCCGTGTGCTGGTCGCGGAGGAGGCCCGTCTCGCGCACGGCCTGCCCGCCGCGGTCATCGGCCCGTACGACGACGACAGCGCGACCACGCTCCTCCTGTCCGGCCGTGCCGACCTCGTCGGAGGCGTCAAGTGACCGCCCTGGACCCGCTGTTCGCACCACGAGCCATCACCGTGCTCGGCGCCTCCGCCACGCCCGGGAAGCTCGGCGCGGCGATGACCGACTCGCTCGCCTCCTTCCCCGGCCCGGTGATGAGGGTCAACACCGGTCGCCCGGACCCCGTTCAGGGCTTCTTCCGCACCATCGGCGAGGCCACCGAAGCCCACGGCATCACTCCGGACCTGGTCGTCTCCTGCATTCCGGCCGCCGTGACCGCCGCCGCACTGCGCGAGGCGGCGGCCGCAGGGGCCCGCGCCGCACTCGTGTGCGCCGGCGGGTTCGCCGAAGCCGGCGGCGACGGTGCGCGGCACCAACAGGCGTTGGCCGAGGTGGTGGAGGACACCGGTATCCGTGTCCTCGGACCGAACACGTCAGGCTTCCTTGCCCCCCACCGGCGGCTCACGGCCAGTTTCGTGCCGGGCGTGGCCGATCTGGAGCCGGGCCCGGTGGCGGTCGTCGCCGCGAGCGGCGGCGTGAACCACGCGCTGGCCTTCGCCCTGGCCGAGGCCGGCATCGGCCTGCGCCTCGGGGTCGGGCTGGGCAACAGCCTGGACGTCACACAGGCCGACGTCCTGCGTCACCTCGCCGAGGACGACGGCGTACGGGCCGTCGCCCTGCACGTGGAGACCGCCGCCGAAGGCCGCCGCCTCACCGAGGCCGTACGCCACCTGACCGGTCGTGTCCCCGTCGTGGCCCTGGTCGTCGGCCGCAGCGACATCGGCGACTTCGCCCGCTCCCACACCGGCGCCCTGGCCACCTCCTGGCGCGTAACCAGGACGGCCCTGCGCCAGGCCGGGGCCGTCCTCGTCGACGACGAACGCGACCTCGTCGACGCCGTCACCGCGCTCAGCCGGGTACGGCTCCCCGCTCACCCACGCCCCGGCATCGGCCTGGTCACCGCACAGGCCGGACCCGGACTGCTGCTCACCGACGACCTGCGCTCCCACGGCATCCAGGTGCCAC
Organism: Streptomyces sp. NBC_00457; assembly: GCF_036014015.1. Taxonomy (NCBI): domain Bacteria; kingdom Bacillati; phylum Actinomycetota; class Actinomycetes; order Kitasatosporales; family Streptomycetaceae; genus Streptomyces; species Streptomyces sp. NBC_00457. The sequence goes on from NZ_CP107905.1 coordinate 10,376,238, forward strand.
CCCTGGTCGAACGGACGGTGAAGGAGCTGCGCGAACTGCTCCCCGCCCTCACCTACCTGAACAATCCCGTCGACACCGGCCGCCCCTCACCCGCGATCACGCAGGTCGTGGAGCGGGTCTCGGAGGATCCCGGCATCGACGTCACCGCCGTGTACGGGCTGCTGGAACCCACCGCCGTGGACCTCCCGGCCGCGCTGGCCGCCGCCCGTACCGCCACCCCGCTCGTCGCCGTCGTCGGCGGACCCGTGGAGCAGGCGCGGGTCACCCGCCGGCAACTCGGCGAAGCCGGCATCCCCTGCGCGGCCACACCTGCCTCCGGATCGGTCATGGTGCGCGCGCTCGTCGAGGACGCGGCGGCCCGCGCCCGCCTGGAAGCCACCGTCGGCACCGCCTCCGACGCACCCGCCCTTCCCTTGCCGGGTCCGGTCGACGAGCACGCGGCCAAGGGCATCCTCGCGGACATGGGGATCCGTACGCCGCTGCGGCGCGTGTGCGCCGACCCCGCCGCGGCGCACGCGGCTCTCGACGAACTCGGCGGACCGGTCGTCGTGAAGATCCTCGACGCGGAGATCCTGCACAAGACGGAAGTCGGCGGGGTCCAGGTCGGCGTCCGCACGCACGAGGAGCTCGACGATGCCCTCGCCCGCCTGCCCGCGAGCCCCGCGCAGCTGATCGAGCAGATGGCCCCCGCGGGTCCCGAACTCATCGTCGGCGTACGCCGCGACCCGGTCTTCGGCCCCGTGCTGGCCCTGGGCGCCGGGGGAACAGCCGCCGAAATCCTCGGCGACGTCTCCCTACGGCTCGCGCCGCTGTCCGCGAACGAGGCCTACGCCATGCTCGACGAACTCACCACCCGCGAGATGTTCCTCGGCGCGCGCGGCGCCACCCCGGTCGACCGCGCGCGCCTCACCCACGTGCTGCTCGCCCTTGCCTCCCTCGCCGCCGAGAACGCCGTGGCCGAGTGCGAGATCAACCCTTTGCGCGTCCTGCCCGACGGCGACGTCGTCGCGCTCGACGCCGTACTGCTGCTGCGTGACCCCCGGGATCAAGGAGGATCCGATGACGCGTGAGGGATTCGTCCCCTGGCCCAAGGAGGCGGCCGACCGCTACCGCGAGGCCGGGTACTGGCGTGGCAGGCCGCTCGGCTCGTACCTCCACGATTGGGCCGAGACCTACGATGACGCGGTGGCCGTCGTGGACGGCGACATTCGCCTGACGTACCGTCAACTCATTGACAGAGCCGACGGATTGGCCTGCCGACTGCTGGACAGTGGTCTCAACCCCGGTGACGCGATGCTCGTCCAGCTGCCCAACGGCTGGGAGTTCGTCACACTCACCCTTGCCTGCCTGCGGGCCGGAATCGCTCCCGTGATGGCGATGCCCGCGCACCGCGGTCACGAACTGCGCTACCTGGCCGCGCATGCCGAGGTCACCTCGATCGCCGTACCGGACCGACTCGGCGACTTCGACCACAAGGCCCTGGGGCGGGAAGTCGCCGAAGCCACCTCGAGCGTACGGCTGTTGCTCGTCGCGGGTGGCACAGCAGGCACCGACGCCACGGACCTGCGCGCCCTGGCCGAACCGGCCGATGACCCGGCCGCCGCACGGGCGAGGCTCGATCAACTCGCCCCCGACAGCGGTGACATCGCCGTCTTCCTGCTCTCCGGCGGTACGACCGGACTGCCGAAGCTCATCACCCGCACCCATGACGACTACGAGTACAACGCGCGGCGCAGCGCCGAGGTGTGCGGCCTCGGCCCCGACACCGTGTATTTGGTGGCACTGCCCGCCGGGCACAACTTTCCCCTGACCTGCCCCGGCATCCTGGGCACCCTCATGAACGGCGGCCGGGTCGTCCTGGCCCGCACCCCGGAACCCGGCAAAGTGCTGCCGCTGATGGCCGCCGAGGGCGTGACGGCCACCGCTGCCGTGCCGGCCGTCGTCCAGCGCTGGATCGACGCGGTGGCCTCCGGCGGACACCCCGCCCCGCCCGCACTACGGCTGTTGCAGGTGGGTGGCGCCCGCCTCGCGCCGGAGGTCGCCCGCCGCGCCGAACCCGTGCTCGGCGGCACACTCCAGCAGGTGTTCGGCATGGCAGAGGGGCTGCTGAACTACACGCGCCCCGACGACCCCGACGACATCAAGATCGAGACGCAGGGGCGCCCCATGTGCCCGGCCGACGAGATCCTCGTGGTCGACGCCTCCGACAACCCGGTCCCGCCCGGCGAGATGGGCGCCCTGCTCACCCGCGGCCCGTACACCCCACGCGGCTACTACCGGGCCGACGAGCACAACGCCCGCGCGTTCACCCCCGACGGCTGGTATCGCACCGGTGACGTCGTCCGGCTGCACCCGTCGGGCAATCTCGTCGTCGAAGGACGCGACAAGGACCTCATCAACCGGGGCGGCGAGAAGATCTCCGCCGAGGAGGTCGAGAACCTCATCTATCGCCTGCCCGGTGTCGCCCGCGTCGCGGCCGTCGCGAAGGCCGACCCCGACGTGGGGGAGCGGGTGTGCGCGGTCGTGGTCGTCGAGCCGGGGACCCACTTGAGCCTCGAATCGGTCCGTGCCGCCCTCACTGCGATGCAGGTGGCGCGATACAAGCTCCCCGAAGACCTGCTGGTCGTGGACGAGTTGCCGCTGACGAAGGTCGGCAAGATCGACAAGAAGCGGCTGCGGGATGTCGTCCGTGGCAAGGCGGACTCCGTCGAGGCGGTGTGACGGCGCTCGCCGCCGCCATCACCGTCGACCCGGCACCATGCGTCGTCGCGTACGTCCTGCCGCGTCATTCGCCTTCGCAGATGCCCTCGACCGCGAACTTCCGGTACAGGTGCGGGTAGGCGACGGTGCCGGCCGGGTAGCGCCCCAGGTGCGAGGCGAACTCCGGCGTGCCGAGTGCCGCACGGAGGTGCTCGGTGGATTTCCAGACCGCGACGTTGGTGAAGAGCCGGCTGCCGCCGATACCCCGGTACAGCTGCACCGAGAGCAGGCTCCCCGACTTCTTCATGTACTCCGCGTCGCCCGTCCAGGCGGCCACCACCTCATCCTCCTTGCCTTCCGGGGCGACAAAGGTGTTGATGATGGTGACCGGGCCGGCCTTCTCCTTCTGCTGGTCGTGGAAGTGGGTGGACTCGTCGAGCTGGCCGAAGCTGAGCATGATTCCTCCATGAACTCGCGTGTGGTGAGTTGTGATCGGTCCGGGTGAGGGGCCAGGCTCTGTGGCCCCTCCTGTGGTCTGCGTTCAGGCGTGATGCTTGTCGAGGAAGTCGGTGATGAGCTGCAGCCACTCCTCGGTCCGCTCCAGCATCGGCAGGTGGCCGGTGGCGATTTCCGCGAGTTGGGCGCCGGGGATGGTCTCGGCGAGGTGGCGGTGCAGGGCGGTGGAGACGAGCCGGTCGTCGGTGGTCGAGACGACCAGGGTGGGGACCGTGATGCCGGCGAGGTCGTCGCGGACGTCGACCTGGCCGACGAGGTCGGTCTGCTCGGAGCTGCCGTCGGCCGCACCGGCGGCGACGTAGCCGAGGGTCTGCTGCAGTTGCTCGGCCGGCATCGATTCCAGTGCCTGGGTGCCGAGGGCCATCATGAGCTGGAATTCGGCGAGCAGCTCGCGGTCGCCGGACGCGGCGATCTTGCTCCAGACCGAGGAGGCGAGGGCGAGCCGGTTGTCGCGGTGCGGGAAGGCGGCGGTCAGGACGAGTGCGGTGACGCGTTCAGGGTGGCGGGTGGCGGCTCGGATGGCGACTGGGCCGCCGAGGGAGTAGCCGGATACGGCGAAGTGGTCGAGGCCTTCCGCGTCGGCGGCGGCGATGAGCTGGTCGGCGAGGTCGTCGACGGACAGCGGGGTGGTGGAGCGGGGGGTGTCGCCGCTGCCGGGGTAGTCGATGCCGACGACGGTGTGGCGGGCGGCGAGGGCTTCCAGGACGGGGCCGTAGGTGCCGGCCAGGCTGCTGCCGGCGCCGTGGGCGAGGAGCAGCCCGGGGCCCGACCCGAGGCGAGTGCGGGCGAACGTGGGTTCGATCGGGTTGCGAGGTGTCATGGCGGTCTGCCTTTCGAGTGGGTCGGCACGCAAGAATCATCCAATGCGTGTGATTACTTCCTCAGGTCTATCACACGGAACGTATGATTTGGGCCTGTGACGTCAATCACACGCGCCGTATGATGTGCCGGTAGGCTGGCGGCATGACGCAGCCCGCCCACCGCCGCCGACCGGCCCAAAGCAATCCGCGCGTGCAGCGGACCCGCAACCACGTCCTGGCCACCGCGCGCGAGCTGCTGCTACAGGTTGGACCGGCCGGGCTGACCTACGCCCTGCTCGCCGAACGGGCGGACGTCACCCGCCAGACCCTCTACCGGCACTGGCCCACCCGAGCCGCACTCCTCTTCGACCTCGTCCTCGAAGGCCCCGACCTCGGCACCTACCCCGAACCGGGCAGCGACGTGCGTGACGTGGCCACCGCCTGGCTCAAGAGCCTGCGCGCGGGCGTCGGCGTGCCGGCCGTGCGAGCCGCGGCCCTGGCCGTCACCGCCCAGGCCGACCACGACCCCGACAGCGCCCGGGCGCTCGTCCGCATCGGCGAAGACCGCCACGCCGGCTTCAACAAGCTGCTGGAGCCTGCGGGCATCCAGATCAGCGAAGACGAGTTCACCCTGCTGTACGGGCCCGTCCTCGCCCGGCTCTTCCTCGACCGAGGCCAGGTCACCGACGCCTTCATCGACACGGTCGTCGCTCAGTGGCTCACCACCCTGCAGCGCGCCGACGCACCGCAGGACTCCCGGGAGTAGTCACCGAAAGCGGACTCGTGCAACCCGTCTCGCGATTGTCGCCAGGCGCTACTGCCGAGCCTTGGCCGGCCGAGCCGGTGCGGCCGACCACCGACCTGAGCGAGGCCCCGCACCCGTACGGCCACTGGTACGAGGCTTTCGACCGCACGGGCGCCAGCGCGGCGATTGGCTTCATGGAAGCTTCATGTGCTGAGCGGTAGGTGCTTTATGAGGCGCCTGTTGTCTGGCGGTCATGCACGTACCCCTCGTCCCGCCGGTGAACAACGTTGATCACTCTGCTGTGCGGCACCTGACTACGGCGGTTGGCACCGCGCTGTCCGGTTCCGTCGTGATCGGCACGTTCCTTGGTCTTGGCGGTCGGCCAGGCACGTGGACCCCGCTGGGCAGGAGGCCGGCGATGACGCGCTGCATGAAGGAGCCGCCAGCCTGTTCGGCGGTGTTGCTCGCGGGTCCGCTCCACAGCCGACTGCCGGCCGACGCGGCTACGTCTGCGCCGTGGGGCTCCCACGCCTGAGCGCCGGATCGACCTGCTGGCGACAACCGGCCGGCCAAGGGGCGACTTGGCCGCTTGCGCTCCCCGATCGGCCTGAACCGCGCGCACACGCGCCCGGGGAGAGGGAGCGGTCTCCACGACCGCAGGGAGCATCGCCCTCCTGCGTAGGCCCTGCCGACCTGGCGACGACGCCGTGTCGTACGCACATACGACCTGACTCGCACACAGAACCAGAGGAGACCTGGAAATGAACCATCGACGGAACATCTCGCGTCGAAGGATGATCGAAGGCGCATCGGCCGCGGCGCTTGTCACGGCGGCGGCGGCCACGGTGCCGGCCGCCATGGCTTCTCAGGAGGAGGCATCGTCCGGGCCGGGGCTGCCGAAGGGCAACTGGCGTATCGATACTCACGCGCACTACTCACCGGACGTGTACAACGACTACCTGAAGCGCTACGGCCTCCTCGGCGCCATCACCGGGGCGTACGGTCCGTGGTCGGTCGAGCGGCACGTGGCCTTCATGGACCAGTACCGGATCCAGGCCAGTGTCCTGTCGTTCGGCGACCTCCAGGTCACCGTCGGCCCGGTCGACGACCGGCGTGCCACCGCCCGCGCGGTCAACGACTGGGCCCGCGACCTCGTACAGACCCGTGGTGACCGGTTCGGGATCTTCGCGGTCACCCCGATGCCCGACATCGAGGGCTCGGTGGCCGAGGTGGACCGCGCGCTCGGCGAACTGGATCTCGACGGCATCTGCCTGCTCACCAACTACAAGGGCACCTACCTGGGCGATCCTTCCTTCAAGCCGCTGTACGAGATCCTCAACGACCGCGGTGCCTACGTCTACGTCCACCCGACGGGTCCGGAGACGAACCCGGCTCCCAAGCTCTGCTTCGGCCCCGACATCCCGGCCGGGAACAACGTCTTCGAGTACACCTTCGACGCGACCCGTGCGATGACGAGCCTGATCTACAACGGTGTCCTGCGGGACTACCCGAACATCCGCTGGCACTTCACGCACAGCGGCGGGGCGCTGCCGTTCCTGGCCTACCGGCTCGCGACCCGGCACTCGGCCTTCCCGCCGTTCAACGAGGTGCTGCCGGAAGGCCCCCTCACCTACCTCAAGCGGATGTTCTTCGACGACGCGCAGGCGTTCACCGCCGCGCAGTTGGAGCCGTTGTCGTCGCTGGTGCCCGCCGACCACATCATGTTCGGCAGCGACTGGCCGGCGACCCGACACCTCTACGCGGCGGACAACGTCGAGACGATGCCCTTCCTCAAGGGCAGACTGCCGATTCTCAAGGCAGGCGACCCCGAGCCGACCGTCGACGAGGTCTACAGCCGGCGCCAGCGGATCGCTCTCGAGCGGGACAACGCCCTCGGTCAGTTCCCGAAACTGCGGGCGCGTATACGCCGCGCTGCCTCTCGCTGAACCGCGACCGTACGCCAGCCCGGCCCCGCCCTCCGCCCGCTGCCTCGCCGAGGGGCGCGGACGGGGCTCTGCGCAAAGGCCGACGACGCCGGCTGACGGGGGAGGCCATCGGCGGATCGACGTCGGGGGCCGGGCGAGCGCGGACGCAGGAGGGGGAAGCCGGTGCCTGATCTGCCCGGCGGCGGAGGCCGGTGGGAACGACCAGTGCGGAGAGGGGGATCACGGCGCACGGGCTGGCCTCCCCGCAGGCCGTCGCCGACCACGACAGACACCGTACGCTGGCCGCATTCGAGGCTCTCTGCCTCCATGCCGCGGCTGCCCCGCAGCCATGACGGCTTCCCCTCCCTTCCCCTCCTCACCTCGGCGATGGAAAGCGAGCACGATGAGCACGCAGCGCGTTCTGGTCGTCGATGACGAACCCAAGATCCGCATGACCGTGCGCGGCTACCTGGAGGCGGACGGGTTCCACGTCGTCGAAGCCGCGGACGGACCGTCCGCCATGCAGGCGGTCACCCGTGACCGGCCGGACCTCGTGGTGCTCGATGTGATGCTCCCCGGGCTGGACGGATTCCAGGTCCTGCGCCGCATCCGGGAGGCGAGCCAGATCCCGGTGATCATGCTCACCGCCCGCGACGAGGAGATCGACCGCCTGATCGGCTTCACCACCGGCAGCGACGACTACGTCACCAAGCCGTTCAGTCCCCGGGAACTGGCACTACGGGTACGCGCCATCCTTCGGCGCACCGACAGCCGGTCCGACGCGGCCCATGAGGACGACGTACTGCGCTTCGACGGACTGACCGTCGATCCCGAGACACGGACCGTCCTCGCCGACGCCGACCGGACGGTGGAGCTGTCCGCCCTCGACTTCGATCTGCTGTTCGCCATGGCCCGGGCCCCCGGGCGGGTCTTCACCCGGCGCGGACTGCTGACCCAGGTGTGGGGCGAGGACTTCTTCGGCGACGAGCGCGTTGTGGACGTACACATACGCACGCTGCGGCGAGCGCTCGGCGACGACGCGAACGCACCCCGGTTCGTCGGCACCGTGCGCACCATCGGCTACCGGTTCGTCGGACGCCCCGCCTAGCGGCCAGGAAGGACACCCGCCCATGCCGCCCTCCCGCTTCCCGGCCTACCACCGTCTGTCACTGCGCAACCGGCTGGTGCTCTCGCACGTGATGGTGCTTCTCCTGGCGCTGCTGGCCATGGCGGCGATCAGCGCGCTGATCGAGGTGTGGCTCGGGTTTGACGACGTCGAAGGCGACGTGGTCCTGCAGGTCGGTCTGTGGTTCGGATTGGCCGCGGCTTTCCCGGTGTCCGTCGCCCTGTCCCGGTTTCTGCTGCGTCCGCTCGACAGGGTACGCGCCGCCACGCGTCGGCTGGCCGAGGGGCACTACGACGACATCCTCGAACTCCCCAGCGAGCCGGGCCTGGCAGCGCTGGTCGAGGACGTCAACACGCTGGCGGCAGCCCTCGCCGACACCGAACGCCGCCGCGCCCGGCTGATCTCCGAGGTCGCCCACGAGATGCGCACCCCCATCACCCTCCTGCGCGGCCAGATCGAGGGCATGGCCGACGGCATCTTCGTCCCCGATGAGGCGATGTTCGCCTCCCTCGCCGACGACCTGGACCGGCTGCAGCGCCTGGCGGGCGACCTCTCCAGCCTGTCCCGGTCGGAGGAGGGCGCCTTCGACCTGCACCGCGAGCCCACCGACGTGGCCACGGTGGCAAGGACCACGGCCGAGCGACTGCGCCCCCAGTACGACGACCAGTTGGTGACCCTGGCCGTGGACGCAGGCACACCCGTCGGCGCCTTCTGCGACCCGGACCGGATCACCCAGGTCCTGGTGAACCTGCTCGGCAACGCACTGGCCGCATGCGATCCGCACGGGCATGTGGCGCTGTCCGTGCACACCGAACCGTCGCCCGTCCGCCACGTGATCGTCCGCGTCACGGACGACGGCGTCGGCATCGCCGAACACGACCTGCAGCGCATCTTCCACCGCTTCGAACGCCGTAAGCATCCCGGCCGACCCGCTGCCGCCGGCGGCAGCGGCATCGGTCTGACCATCGCCCGGGGCATCGCCCGAGCCCACGGCGGAGACATCACCGCGGAATCCGATGGCCTGGGCAAGGGAGCAACGTTCACCCTGCGCCTGCCGCAGGAACCCGCCCCAGGGGCAGGCGTGCCTCTGGTCTCCCGCTGACTCCATCGGCCCTTCCCGGAGCGGCGGTGGTGAGCGGGTCGCGGTCGCGAAGGACGCCGAGCAGTGCACTCAGTGCGCCCTCGCCGCCTCCGGCGACGGCGAGGGTGCGTGCGGCTGCTCGCGGCACGTGCCACGGCCGGCGTCCCGCAGGACCCTGGCAGGCGACGCCCGGACCAGATCGGCGATCGCGGCCATGGCCACCAGCGGCGTCGTCCCGTCCCGAACTCCCTCTGTTCTTCCGGCCGGCCGGAACTCTACGAAGGGACAGGGGGAGTGGCGCCTGCTTTGTCGAGAATGGAGGCGTCGTCCGAAATCCCCCACGGCAGCGTTACGCACATGACGGGAAGCGTCAGGCATGAAGGCCGTCCTGTACGAGGAGTTCGGCGGCTCCCAGGCCCTGCGGCTCGCGGAGATCGAGGAGCCGCACGTCGGCCCCGGCCAGGTCCAGCCGCAGGCATAGCTGTCCGCGCCAACAGTTCGGACCGCGGAGTCGACGGCAGCTGGCTGCAGCCCTTGCTTCCCCTAGCTTCTCCGTTGCTCGGAATCGGTCGGTCCCGACGACCTCCGTGGAGGCACCACCGGCTTCTCGGTCGAAAGAAGGGAGCGACTGGCTTCACGGAGGCTTCATACGCCGAGTGGTACGGGTTTTATGAGGCGGCTGTTGCCTGGGCGACATGCAGGCTCTCCTCGTCCCGCCTTCGACCGCCGTCGATCACCCTGTTGTGCGCCACTTGACTACGGCGGTTCGCACCGTGCTGTCCGGTTCAGCCCTGCTCCGTACTCCTCCCTGTGGAGGAGCGCGGGCACCGGGATCCGGCTGGACACACGCTCGGCGAGTATGCGTTGCGTGAGGGAACCGCCGACCTGCGCACGGCCTGTGCGGGGACGGCGCCGGATTTCGTGGCGTGCTCGCGGGTCTGTTCCGCAGCCGACTGCTGTCCGCCGACATGGCCGATCCGGTTGCGCCGAACGTCGAGTGCGCTGGACCCGTGCTCAGTCGTAGACCTGCTCGCGAACCCGACGCCGCCGTCCGTCCCGAACGCGGCGGGGCGATCTTCGAACTGATATTCATCCGCCCCGAAACCAAGTGGCCGATCGTCGGGTTGTTCGGTGTCTTGGTCTGCCTCCTGGTAAGCAGCCTGGCCTCGGTCCGCTCGCGGGGTCTGGTACGTGAGGTGCAGGCGGCCGTGTAGAGCCTGCGATGAACCGCGTAACGATCTGAAGGAACGTGAAAGTGGAACAGACCATGATGGCGGTCCGCCTGTTCGAACACGGCGGGCCCGAGGTGCTCAAGTACATAGAGGCGCCGATCCCCGAGGTCGGCCCCGACGACATCTTGATGCGCGTGCACGCCACAGCCGTCAACAGCTGGGACCTGCGCTATCGCGCGGGCAACCTGCCGCAGCCCCTCCCGGGACGCCCGCCATGGCCCCTGCCGTTCCAGCTCGGCCGGGACGCGGCCGGTGAAATCGTCGCCACCGGAGAGAACGTCACCAGGTGGCGCCCCGGCGACCGGGTGGTGCAGCTTCCGCACCCGCCGTGCCGTAACTGCGCCCTGTGCGTACGCGGACTCGAAAACCTGTGCATCGACACCGCCTACCCCGGACACCAGGTCTTCGGCGGATACGCCCAGTACGTCGTACGTCGCCAGGACGCGATCCTGCCCATCCCCGACGGCGTCGACTTCGAGACAGCCGCGGCCACCATGTGGACCTACACCACCCCGCTCAACTGTGCGCGGCAGGCACCCGTCGGCCCCGGCGACACCGTGGTCATCACCGGCGCCAGCGGCGGGATGGCGATCGCCTGCGCCCAACTGGCGAAGCTGAGCGGAGCCACCGTCATCGGCACCACCACCAAGCCGGACCGCGGCGAAGCCCTCACCAGCCTCGGCTACGACCACATCCGGCACTCCACCGATCCCCGACTGCCGACACAGGTCAGGGAGTTGACGCGCGGTCTGGGCGCCGACGCCGTCTGGGACTGCGTCGGCGGCAACGACTTTTTCCAGCTCTCCCTTTCCTGTCTACGGCTCGGCGGCACGGTCATCGTCCTGGGCACACCGACCGACCAGGGATCCCGCCTCGAACTGGACGCACTCGCCGTTATCGGCCAGCAGGTGAAAATCGCCAGCGTGCGCGGCGCCACCCTGCGGGACCAGCAACTGTGCCTGCAACTGCTTGCAGACAAGAAGATCACCCCGATCATCGACCGCGCTTACCCCCTGGAAGAGGCGGCCGAGGCCCACGCGTACCTGGAAAGCCAACGACAGACCGGCAAAGTACTCCTCCTGCCCTAATGCCCCGGCCAATCGCCGAAGGATGCAGGTGGGAGAGTCGCCATCAGCCCTTCCGCGAGATCGTCGAAGGCGAACGCCCCAGGCGCCGTGCGATCTCGCGCACGCCGACCTCCTGAGCACGCCACAGAGCGATCTCGCGTCCGGAATGCAGCCGCCGCCTGCCGCTGATCGCCGACGGGGCGCTTGAGCGCTGCCTCGGGGGACCGGTGCAGATGATGAGAGGGAGCTCCGGGCGGCAACTCGGCGGAGAGGTAGAAGGCGTGCATCTCCTCGGAGATGCCGAGGATGTCGTGGTTCTGCCCGACGGCGCTGGAGGGGATGTCACCGGCCAAGACCTGGTGCTCGATCTCACTGATGAGGACGGTGCCGCGACCTTGGGCGATGGACCAGAACTCGGTGAACTCGTGGTGGTGGCAGTCGAATCGGACGGTGACCTCGGCGCGGGTGACGAACGTCCCCGCGGCGGAGGCCGACTGCGTTCCGCCGTTCGGAGTGTCGTTTCACGAGGCGGAGAAGGTGATGAGTTGGCGCGGCTTGAGGCAGGTGAACGCCGCGTGCATTCCGATGCCGACGGCGACCGCGTACGGCATTGTCGCGGGGACGAGCAGCGCCGGCGGCAGCGCGATCTCTGCCACGATGACGGCGGTTGCGATCAGCCGCCACCGTTGCACGTCGCGGTCGGTGAGGTTGCCCATGTGGCGACGGACGAGGCCGGGTACGGCGAACTGGCGCCGGTACGGCAGCTGTTGCCTGACCTGTGTGAAGTCGTGAACCCACTGGGCGAGGTACAGGCCGGTACGGAACTGTGGGTAGCGCAGTTTCTGCCAGGCGCTGTTCCAGTAGATGTCCGTGGTGATGAGCACGAGGAGGCACTGCGCCCAGGTGTTGGCGGTGCTCGGTGCGTGCTCGATGGTCATCCCGTGGCCGAGATCGTCGGCGAGCAGGAGGGATCCGCCGGTCAGCAGGGTGTACCGCACTGCGTTGGGGCTCTTGAGGTTGAGCAGCTCCATCGCGGTTTCGGCCAGGACCAGCAGCAGTGACAGGCGTGGTACCAGAGCGGGGGCGGCGGCCGCACGGGCGATCAGCGCGGGCCGAGGCGTTGCTCTGCCAGATGCAGGCTGAGCTTGTTCTTTATCTTCCCTCCCCGCCCTATGACACGGACGGAAGATAAAGAACAAGCTCAGGAGTGGACACGATTTCCTCGGGAAGGTCGAGACTGCTGCGCAGCCTGACCGGCAGCATCAGGAGGGCAGCGACGACCGCGAGGACAGCTGCGGTTGCCGAGAGAAGGAAGACCTGGGCCGTCGCGTCGCCGTAGGTGACGCGCACGATCTCGCGCACCACACCCGGTTGCTGACGAGTGTCGGCGACAGCTCTACCCGTGCAGGGCAGGCTGGCCGCGGCGAGACCGTGCGTCATCTGGTCCTGGACCTGCCGTGCCAGTACCGCGCCGAGCACGGAGACACCGTTCGTGCCGCCCATTGAACAGAAGAAGGACACCGTCGAACTTGCCGCCCTCACGTCTCTCAGCGGCACGGTGTTCTGCAAGCTCATTGTCGTGGGCTCGGCTCTCGCGGTCCTGGTGCCGGGTGAGGGATCCTCGTCCGACACTCGGGTGACGTTGCTGATCCTTGCCCAGGTCCTCAACGGCATCGGGGCCGCGGCCGTCTTCCCGACGAGCCTCGCCATGGTGGCGGCCGGTACGCACACCACCGCCACCCGCGCGCGTGGCGTGGCGATCTGGGCCACCGCGCTCTCGGTCGGCGGCTTCCTCGGGCCGCTGCTGGCAGGCCTCGCCGCCAAGGTCGAACTCGGCTGGGCCGGGAACGCGAACTGGCGCTGGGCCTTCGTCGGTGTCCTTGTCATCGCCGCGGTGAGCGTGGTTCTGTCGCTGGCCCTCGCCCAGAACTCCGCCTCGCCTCTGGGCCGATCCGTCGACTGGCCGGGTCAGATCACTGCCGCGCTCGGCCTGTTCGCGCTGATGTACGCCGTGATCCAGGGCCCCGAGAGCGGCTGGGGGAGCTCGCAGATCGTCAGCGCGTTCATCGTCGCGGCCGTCTTCCTCGTGCTGTTCGTCTTCGCCGAGAGCCGTGCGGCCGAGCCGCTGCTTCTCCTGAGTGTGTTCAGGAACCGCGCGTTCGCCATGAACTCGGTGGTCACCCTGATCGGTATGTTCGCGTTCCTCGTGATCATGTACGGCACCAGTATCCGCCTCACCACCATCCAGGGATTCAGCCCACTGAAGAGCTCCGTCGCCTACCTCTTCTTCGGAGGCATCGGCTTCGTACTGCTGCCCCTCACCTCCAAGCTGCTCGAGCGCTACAACCCCCGGTGGGTTCTGTGCACAGCCCTGACCCTCATCGGCGCCAGCGGGCTGTGGTTCGCCGGCGTTCCGGCGACCAGTCGGTCCCTGGGCGCCATCGTCGGGCCTCTGATTCTCGCCGGCGTCGGCTCGGCACTCGCCTTCGCCTCCATCACCGCGGTCGCGGTCAACACGTTGCCCAACCACCTCGCCGGTATGGCGAGCGGTGTCACGAGCACGTTCCGGGACCTCGGGTTCGCCCTCGGCCCCGCGATCGCCGGCGCTGTCGCACTGGGCCGGGCCGCCGACGAGATCGCCGGCAAGCTGGCCGGCGATCCCGAACTGAGGAGCGCCTACGAGGCCTTCCAGGCCTCTGCGGCCCATGCTCCCGCGGATCAGAGACCGCAGCTCGAGGCGGCAGTGCACGCCGTGGAATCGGGCCCGCTCGGCGCCAACTCCGTGCCGGCCGACATCACCCTGCCGGATGGTCAGGTCGTGCCCTTCAACCCACTCAAGGACGTCGCTTTCGACGCCCTCAGCAGCAGTTACTCCCTCGCATATGTGCTCGGTGGCGTGGCTGCTCTCGTGGCGGCGGCACTTGTACTCGTCGGGGCGCGCGGCGGCCTGGAACAGGCTCATCTCGACGACGACCCGCACACCCTCGTCGGCTGACCGCCTGACGAACGTGCAGCACCCGCACACGGACGGCAGCTCGGCCAGGGGCAACCGGACCGTCCGCCGCGACTCCACCTCCTCCTCAGGAGCAGCAGTCGCGGCGGGCCACGGCGTACAAGGTTCACAACGATCAGCAGACGCACTCGGACAGGAGTCGAACAATGACCATGTCGTACCCAGTGCCGACCAGCACGAACGACGTCCGCACGCCGGACACGGTCGCTCAGGCGGAGGCGGCATGGCTGGTAGCGATCACCAAGGGCGATGAGGAGCAGCGTCAACTCGTGCTCCCCGACGAGGGACGGAGCCTCGGCCACATGCAGCTCTCCCTGCGGCAACCGCCGGCATGACGCGCCGGTCTCTTCGCCCCGCCAAGGGTTACGAGGTGCGAATGGGAACGCCCGGCCGCCAGCCGAGGCTCCTGGACAGTCCCAGTCCGCTCGCGACCAGGGAGGGAACGGCCGCTTGCAGTTTGATCGAGCCCGCGGCCACCACGACGGACAGAGCAGCGACGACCTGGCCGCGGCCGTCGACGATGCGCGTCGCGACCGACTCGGCCCCTTCGCTCAGCTCTTCCTTGACGACCACCGTGCCGGTCGAGCGACAGGACGCCAGTTCGCGACGGAGTTCCGCTGGGTCCACGATCGTCCTGGGAGTGAAGCGCTGGAGTCTCCCCGCCAACACCTCATCGATGAAGGCCGGACTGCTGTGGCTCAGCAGCACCTTGCCGACACCTGAGCAGTGCAAGGGCAGAAGACCGCCGACCTGCGACGTCAGACCGACGGCGTTGACCGCCGAGAGTCGCTCGATGATCACGGCCTGGTCGCCCTGGAGGACCGCCAGCTGCACATGCTGGCGAAGAGCCGTGTACAGGTCCTCCACGAACGGCTGCGCGGCGCTGCGGAGCGTCTCGGCACGCGGTGCGAGGGTCCCGAGTCGCCACAGCGGCAGACCGATCGCGAACCGGTTGTCGCTGGTGCGCTCCAGCGCGCCGGCCTCCACGAGTTCCAGCGTGAGACGCCTGGCGGTGGCGTGAGGCATGCCGGTACGTCGGGCCAGGTCGGCGAGGCTCAGCTCGGTGTTGTTGGGGTCGAAGGAAAACAGCAGGTCCCATAGTCGAGAACTGACTGTGCGTCCTGGCTCGTTCGCACGAGGCATGGGCCTCTCCTTGATCACGCGTGACCCCAGTCACCCTACCTTCAATGTTCGTTGGATGAATTTGGCCGTTCTTTCAGCGCGCATTGTGCCGGACTCTTGAAGGCAACCAGTTACCACCTCGCTCGAGGTCCACGGGAGTGAAAGAGCATGACGAGTACGGGACCAGGCCCGAAGATCGCGATCCTCGGTGGCGGCATCGGAGGCCTCGCCGCCGCGGCTTTCCTTCGCGACAAGGGCTTCGACAGTGACGTCTACGAGCAGGCGGCCGCCCTGACCGAAGTGGGTGCCGGCCTGGTGATCGCGCCCAACGCCGCCCGCCTGCTACGACGTCTCGGCGTGCTGGACCGGTTCGTCAAGCGCGCGGTCCGGATGGAGATCGGCTGGGAGTTCCGGCGCTGGGAGAACGGTGCCGTCCTCTCCGCGGAGAACCTTCAGGAGGGGTGCATACGCCTGTACGGCGAGCACACCTACGCCGCCCACCGTGCCGACCTGCTGGACGCCTTGAGGTCGGCTGTCCCCGAGCACTCGGTCCATCTCGGCAAGCGCTGCGTCTCGGTCGAGTTCGAAGGCGACCAGGCGGTCCTGTGGTTCGAGGACGGCGAGACCGTTCGCCCGGACATCCTCATCGGCGCCGACGGAGTCCATTCACGCGTGCGCGGCGCCGTCGTCGGGCCGACCCAGGCCAGGGAGTCCGGCATCTGCGCCTTCCGGGCCCTCGTGCCGGCGGAGAAGGCCCCCGACTTCGCCAGGCGGCGCGCCCAGACCCTCTGGATCGGCCCCGACCGCCACCTCGTGCACTACCCGGTCTCCGGCGAGGAGTACGTCAACCTCGTCGCCTTCGCTCCGGCCGGGGTGAGCAGTGTCGAGTCGTGGACGGCCACCGCGACGCTCGAGGAACTGCTCGACGAGTTCGCCGGCTGGGATCCGCGTCTGGTGGAGCTGATCAGGTCGGCCGACACGCCGGGGCGCTGGGCGTTGCTCGACCGGGAGCCACTCGACCACTGGAACCGCGGCAACGCGACCCTGCTGGGCGACGCGGCCCACCCGATGTTCCCGTTCTTCGCCCAGGGCGCCGCCCAGGCGATCGAGGACGGAGCTGTCCTGGCCCTCTGCCTCGCGGAGGCACCGGACAACCCGATCGCGGCGCTGGGGCGTTACGAAGAGCTGCGTCGCCCCCGCACGGCACGCCTGCAGGAGGTGTCGCACGGAAGGTCGCACATCAACCACCTTCCGGACGGCCCGGAGCAGCAGGCGCGCGACCTGGCGTACTCGCAGGCCGACCCACTCAGGGCGAACGGCTGGATCTACGAGTACGACCCCGAGGTCGCTGTTTCAGCCTCGGTGTGAATGCGCCCCGGGAGGCACATGTGAACCGCTGAGGGGCTGCCGGTAAGCCCCACATCGCTTCCGCGAACGGTCCGCTCGACGGGGTCTCGAGCTTTCGACACCGAACAAGCCATTGACCGTCCAACGAACACAGTCGTTGTCGTCGCCCAGGCCACGCCCGAGACTCCCTACGGGCGGCCGAGATGCGGCCCTGTCCCCGCGACCTTTGTCGCAACCCTGAGTGCGTCCAGAGAGGCGGACCATCGAATGGCACCCGCAACCGGTAGTGGGCTCGTCGTGCGAACACTGCAGCGAGCCGGCGTCAACGTGGCCTTCGGCCTGCCCGGAGCACACATCGACCCCATTCTTCAGGAGGCACTGGACGCCAAGCTTCGGGTCGTCGACGTGCGCCACGAGATGAACGCCGGCCACGCGGCCGAGGGCTATGCACGGGTCACCGGGGACCTGGGCGTCGCCGTCGTCACGGCCGGTGGCGGCTTCACCAACGTCCTGACCTCCATCACCAATGCCTATCTGGACCGCACCCCCGTGCTCTACATCGCAGGCTCCGGTCCTCTCGAGAGGGACGAGACCAACGACCAGCAGGCCGGATTCGACCAGGTCGCCATGGCAGCCCCGGTGACCAAGTTCGCGCACCGCGTCACCCGTGCCGACCTGATCCCTCGCCTGGTCGCCCAGGCGATCCGCACCGCGCAGTCGGAGCCCAAGGGCCCGGTGCTCCTCGACATTCCCTGGGACGTCCTGCGCCAGACGGTCGACGTCGATGAGGTCGAGGACTACCGCGTCGAGATCGACGGCACCGGCATCGCCTCCGCCGCCGCGGTCGACCAGATCCTCGGGGCGCTCAGCACCGCCCGGCGGCCGATCGCGCTGGTCGGCAAGTCCTTCGTCACCGCCGAGGCACGGGCCCGGTTGCACGATTTCGCCGCCCGTACCGGAGTGCCCCTCCTCTCCGACTGGGAGGGCCTCGGGGCGATCGTCGGGTCCGAGCGGCAGGTCGGTCTCGTCCAGACCCTGGCCACCGTCCCCGAGGACGAGCGGCCCGACCTGGTCCTGCTGCTCGGGCTGCGCTTCGGAATGACGACCGGGTTCGGCACGGGTCAACTGCTCCCGAAGAGCGCGCGGATCTTTCAGATCGACCCCGACGGCCGTGAGCTCGGTCGGCTGCAGGATGTCGAACTCGGCATCCAGGCCGACCCGATCGGCACGATCGGCCTGCTGAACGAGCGCCTGGGCGACAGCCCCGTGCCCTCGGGGCGGGGCGAATGGCTGGGGACCCTGCGGGACGTCTCGGCCGTCCGGAGGTCCGCGCTCGCCGCCGAGACCGAGAAGCACGAGGACGACGCGATCCACCCGTACCTCGCGGTCCGCACGATCGCCGAGAGTGTTCCCGACGGGGCCACCGTGCTCGTCGACGGCGCACTGACCGAACTGTGGCTCTCCGAGACGATCGCGCTCGCTCCACTGGCCCACTACCTCGGGCACGGCTACCTCAGTTCGATGGGGTGCAACTTCGGCGTGGCTCTGGGAGCGCAGTACGCGACCCCCGACAAGGCGACGATCCTCGTCACCGGCGACGGCGCGGTCGGCTACAGCCTCGCCGAGTTCGACAGCCTGGTCCGGGCGGGACTGCCGGTCGTGGTGATCGTCCTCAACAACCAGGCATGGGGCGCCACCCTGCACACCCAGCAGTTCTTCTACGGACAGGACCGCGTCACCAACAACCGCCTGGAGAACGGCTCCTACAGCGGCGTGGCGCGAGCTCTCGGTGCGGACGGCGTCGACGTCACAGAGCTGGACCAGCTTCGCCCGGCGATCGAGACCGCCCTCGCGGCCCGCCGGCCGACGTGCATCGACGTGCGCGTGAGCCTCGCACCCATTCCTCCGGAGGAGCGCGTCATGAATGGTGAAGCTCCGTTCGGTGGCGACGAGAGCGAGGCATGAGCGACCGCTCCGAACCGCCCACGAAGTCGAGGAGCGCTGCGAGGGAACCGAGGTTCCCTCGCAGCGCTCCTCGACGCTGCGCGCCGCCTCCGCGGCAAGAACTGCCTCCTCAAGTCGGACTGAAGTCGGACTCAAGCCGGAGCGGCAGGCACGGTCATACGCCCGCGGGGGCGAGCACGATGTCGAAGCGCACCCGGCTCCACGTGCCGTCGATGACGCGGCCGTCGGGCGTGGGCGTACCGGCGGGCTGCCGCTCGAACCGCTTGATCAGTGAGTCCTTCACGCCGAAGACGGTGTCCTTGCGGCCGATCGGGTCGCCCTCGGGGAAGATGTGGGTCACCAGCGTGCGCGCACCCTCGTGGGACACCATGAAGTGCAGGTGACTGGCGCGCAGCGGTGAGCGGCCGACCGCGTCGAGCATCTTGCCGACGGGCCCGTCGTCGGGGATGGGGTACGGCGTCGGGGTGAGGCCCCAGAAGCGGTAACTTCCGTCGGCCGCGGAGAAGAGGTGCGCCCGGCCTGCGCGCTTGCCGGCGTCGTACTGCACGTCGTAGAGCCCGTCCTCGTCGGCCTCCCACACCTCCATCCGCGCGCCGGCGAGCGGGGTGCCGTCGGTGTCGGTGACGGTGCCCTCGACCCAGCAGGGCTCGCCGGGGGCACCGAAGGCCAGGTCACCGCCGAGTTCGATCGCGGGGGAGTCCTCGACGAAGAACGGCCCGAAGACGGTCGCCTCGGTGGCGCCCTTGTATGCCTGGTTGTTGACGTTGATCGTCTGCATGCTCGCGCCGAGGGTGTCGGACAGCAGGATGAACTCCTGCCGGACCTCGTCGGTGATGTGGCCGGCCTGGGTGAGGAAGTCGATCGCCGTCCCCCACTCCTCTTCGGTCAGCCGGACCTCGCGAATGAAGGAGTGCAGGTGCTTGACCAGGGAGGTCATGAGCTCCTGCAGCCGCGGGTCCTGACAGGCGTCGAAGGAGGCCACGACGTTGTCGACGAGCTGCTGTTCGACCGCCTGCTGCTTGGGCGACACCTCGCGGTAGATCGTGCCGCGGGCACCGGCCTGGGCCGAGGCGGGATTGACGTAGGTAGCCATGACGGCCTCCTTCAGTTGATCGGGTCGCCGGCCCACGCCGCCCTCAGCAGCGCGGTCAGGTTCTCGTCGGTGACGGTGGTCGGGTTGTCGGCCGGGATCGCCTTCGTGATCGGAACCAGCGCCTTGGCGATGCCGTCCTCGGGCATGCCGTAGTCGCGCAACGCCCTCGGCGCGTCCAGCACCTGGCGCAGGGCGGCCAGGCCTGCGCTCGCCGCCTCGGTGCGGAAGACCGTGCCGAAGGCCTGGGCGATACGCGCCTCCGCCTCGGGGGCGTGCGGGGCGTTGAAGGCCAGTACGTAGGGCAGCACGACCGCGTGGGTCTGTGCGTGCGGGAGGTTGAACATGCCGCCGAGGACGTGGCAGATCTTGTGATGCATCCCGGAGCCGGCCGAGGCGAACGCGACAGCAGCGAGGTAGGCGCCGTACAGCGTCTGCTCGATGCCCTCGACGCCGGCCGAGTCGTCGGCCACCGCCGGCAGGCCGGTCGCCAGTGCGCGGATGCCCTCCTGGGCCAGCGCCCGGTCGATCGGATCGGCACGCGGCCCCCACATCGAGTCCACGCAGTGCGCCATCGCGTTCAGGCCGCTGGCCACGGTCATCTCGCCGGGCAGCGTGGTCAGCAGACCGGCGTCGTACACGACAGACGCGGGCAGCACCTTGTTGTCCACACCGGTGGTCTTGGTCTCGCCTTCGGTCAGGCCCCATACGCTGGTCGCCTCGGAGCCGGCGTACGTGGTGGGGACCGCGACGATCGGCAGCCCGGTGCTCATCGCAACGGCCTTGGCCAGACCCGTGGTCGAGCCGCCGCCGACGCTGACCAGGATGTCCGCGCCCGCGTCGACGGCCGCCCGGAGGGCTCGCCCTGCGACCTCGACCGGTACGTGCATCACGACCTCTTCGTGACGCAGTACGACCGGGATCTCCTGGGCGATCGGGTCGGCCAGCTCCTTCTCGCGGTCCGACGCGATCAACATGACCTTGGAACCGCCGAGCGCCTCGACCTCCGCCGCCACGGCGACGGGCGACTCCCCGGCCGCGAACACCACCCGCTGGGGAAGGGTCTCGTGGGTAAACCTCATCAGACCTCCGCCAGCCATTGCTTGCCTTCGCCGTAGAGCTGCTCGACTGCTGTGCCGGTGAGGCCGGGAAGCCCGTCCTTCACCGTGAAACCCGCCTTGCTCTGCAGGTAGCCCAAGTGCCGGTAGCCGGTCGGAAACCGATCCAGGAGCTCGGGATCCAACGCCAGTGAGGCAGCGGGGTCTACGACGTCGAGCCGGTCCTTCTCGTAGATCGGCTGCCGACGGACGAGGGTCCAACGCCCCTCGTGGCGGGAGAGGAAGTCATAGAAGCGGCCGGTGCAGACGACATCGACCTCGACTCCGTCGATGCTCGCGCGCTGGTTGATGGTCATCTTCGTCTGGGCGATGGCCCGGTCGCCGACGATGTCCGCGGTGTGGCCACCCAGGAAGTGGAGGATGCAGACTCCGTTCTCGAAGCCTTCACGACTGGCCTTGATGAAGTCGGTGGCGCTTCCCTGGAACCAGGTGGCGCTCATCCAGCCGTCGCGCGGATGCCAGACCGTGGCGAAGCGGCCCCAGTCCCCGGCATCGCGCCACAGCGCCCAGTTCTCGACGAGCCGACGGATCTCGTGGTGGTCGTCGTGAGTCATCAGATCGGGTAGTGCCGGGACCCGGACTGGATGGTGATCCAGCGCAACTCCGTGAACTCCTCCAGCGCGGCACGGGACCCGAACCGCCCCCAGCCGCTGGCACCGACACCACCGAAGGGCATCTGAGGCTCGTCGTGCACGGTGGCGCCGTTGATGTGGCAGATGCCCGACTTGATCCGGCGAGCCACGTCGAGCGCCGCGGCCGCGTCCTTGCCGAAGACCGCGGCGGAGAGCCCGTACTCGGTGTCGTTGGCAACCGCGACGGCTTCGTCGGTCGAATCCACCTCGATGATGGAGACCACCGGTCCGAAGGTCTCCTCGGTGTAGATACGCATGTCCGGCGTGACCCCGCGCAGCACGGTGGGCTGCACGAACAAGCCGTCGGACGTGCCGCCGGTCAGGACCTGGGCGCCCTTGGCACGGGCGTCCTCGATCAGCTCGACCACGTGGTCGCGGGCGGTGGCGTGGACCAGCGGACCGATCTGTGAGGTGGGGTCGCTCGGGGGGCCGACGACGAGCTTGGCGGCACGCTCGGCCAGGCGGGAGGAGAGCTCGTCGGCGACAGTTCTGTCCACGATGACGCGCTCGGTCGACATACAGATCTCGCCCTGGTTCATGAAGGCACCGAAGCTGGCCGCCGCGGCGGCCTCCTCCAGATCGGCGTCGGGAAGCACCAGGAAAGGCGCCTTGCCACCGAGTTCGAGCACTACACGGGTGAGGTGGCGACCGCCGAGTTCGCCGATGATACGGCCGACCCTGCTGGATCCGGTGAAGTTCACGCGGGTCACGGCAGGGTGGGCGATCAGCGCCTCGACGACGCTCGGACCGTCTTCGGGCGCGTTGCTGATGAGGTTGACCGCTCCGGCGGGCACACCGGCGTCGTGCAGCACCTGGACGATGGCGGCCTGGGTGAGCGGCGTCTGCTCGGAGGACTTCAGTACGACGGTGTTGCCCCACACCAGTGGCCACACGATGGCGCGTACGCCGAGGATGAGCGGTGCGTTCCACGGTGCGATGCCGACGACGACGCCGACCGGCTGACGCACGCCGAGGGCGGTGAGGCCGGGCACGTCCGACGGAATGACCTCGCCGACGGCCGCGTACGCCTGGGCCGCCGCCTCGACGAGCATGCCCTTCGCGACGTGCACGTTGAAGCCGCACCAGGGGAGCGTGGCGCCCATCTCGCGGCTCATCGTGGCGACGATGTCGTCGGTGCGCTCGCCGAGCAGGACCGCCGCACGCTCCAGAACCGACCGCCGTGCGGCCGGCGGAAGGCCCGACCACTCCGGGAGGGCGGCCGCCGCCGCGTCCACCGCGAGATTGACGTCCTCGACGGAGGCCGCCGCGACCCGCGCGATCGGTTCACCGGTCAGGGCCTCGGTCGTCTCGTAGTAGCGGCCGTCCCTGGCCGCGACGTGCTCGCCCGCGATGAGGAGGTCGCTGGTCCGGACCGCGCCGGTCGTGGGTGCATCGGTTTCAGTGGCTGACATGTGCTGCCTCATTTCCACAACAGCGGCGATCGCCGCATGAACACGCAGGGCGATCGCCGCACGAACCATGTATCTCGAACTCTCCAGGACCGGCGGCACGCCCTGAACCCTCTTGTCCGTTCATCGAACAGCGGCGTGAGGGTCATGCCGTCGGCCTTCTTCCCGGGACGTCAGACCGGCGGAAACCGCCTGCCCATGACCATGTGCGCCAGGCGCCAGCCCTCCGCGGTCTCCTCCCAGACCTTCGTCACCACCTCCTGCATCGGGAACGGCGCGATGCTCTCGTCGAGGACGGTGTACATCTCGTGGAAGCACGTGGTGATCGCGGTGTTGCCGCGCACCGTGATCTCGAGCTCCGTGGCCTTCGCGGAGACCGAGCGGCGGCGGGTCACATGGAAATGGGCCCAGGTCTCCCGGTCGTCGACCCTCCCGACCGGGCCATGGACGACGCGGCTGTCCTCGAGCATGAGGGGGATCAACGCTTTCTCGCCCTCGACGAGAGCCACGAGCCATGCGGCCTCCAGCTGCTCGATCGCCTCGACGGCCTTGGTGGTTGCGGTGGACGTGGTGGTCATAGATCCAACTCCAGAGTCGGTGAGTGTGCTCGGGACGAGCACGTGGTGAACATGCCGTCGGCGCGCTCGCGATCGGTCAGGATGTCGTCGCGGTGGTCGGGCTCTCCGGCGAGTACGCGCACGATGCACTCGCCGCAGATTCCCTGCTGGCATGAGTAGGGGGCGTCGACGCCGCCCGCGAGCAGGACGTCGAGGACGCTCTCGCCGTCCTTGACCTCGTACTCGCCGCCGGTCTTGGCCAGCCGCACCCTGAACGTCCCGCCGGCCGTGTGGGCGGCGGCGTCCTCCACGGGTGCGAAGCGCTCCTTGTGGATCGCTTCGGCGGGCCATCCCGCTCCGAGTGCCATGGAGATCACGAAGTCCATGAAGCCCCCGGGGCCACAGACGTAGATCGCCGTGTCGGGGTCGGGCGGACCGAGGTCGGTGGCGGAGATGAAGCGCTGGTCGTCCGGGCCGTCGTCGAAGTGGAGCCGAACGCGGGGGTTCTGCTCCAACTCGTCGAGGAACGCCGAATCCGGCCGGCTTCGAGCGAAGTGGTGCAACGTGTACTCCGCGCCCCTGACTTCGAGCTCGTGTGCCATGGCCAACAGGGGAGTGACGCCGATTCCGCCGGCCATCAGCAGATGGCGACGCGCCTGGTCCGAGACTCCGAACCTGTTGCGCGGACGGGAGATCCGCAGCCTGTCGCCCTCGCGAAGCCGGTGCATCCCCAGCGAGCCGCCGCGCGACGCCGTCTCGGCCAGCACCGCCAGCCGGTATCGGGCGCGGTCGTGCGGCGGCCCGCACAGGGAGTACTGGCGGACCAGCCCGGCGGCACCGTCCACCAGTACGTCGACATGGGCGCCGGCGGCGAACTCCGGGAGCTCGACGTCGTCGGGACTGACCAGATCGAGCACCACGATCCGGGCAGTCGCGTCGCGCCGGGCCACCACGATGGTGTCGAGCCACTCGTTGCTCATGGTTCTGGCTCAGATGCCGGCGGCAGCCGGGGCGTCGGCGTTGTCACCCGTCGCGGGCTTGCCGAGGGTGAAGACGCCGGTCTCCACATGGTGGACCTCCGAGGCGTCCCGGATGATGTTGATCGGATCGCGCCCGGCCTCGACGTCGTCGGCCATCGCGAGAAGCATGCGACGCAGCATGACGACGCCGCGGTCTCCGGTGGCCAGGGTCTCCTCGGAGTCCAGCGTGATCGCACCCTGCGAGCCCTGGGCTTCCGCGTCACCGGGAAACTGCTGGCGCTCCTCGTCGGTCAGCTCGTGGTTCTGCTTGCCGTTCTGCGTGATGCCGATCACGAAACGGACCATGCGCTCGGGATCGTTCGTGCGGATCGAGAAGAAGACTCGGTGGCTGGTGTCGTCGGAGGGCACGACCCACAGCAACTGGTCCTGCCGCATGTCGGGCGTGACCTGCACGAAGTCCGGCAGGCCGAAGACGTTGGGCAGGTGTTGATCGACCGCGAAGCCGTACTCGGTGACCCGGCCGTCCTCGCCCTCCATCTCGAATCGCTGGGTGTACTTCAGGCCGTGGTCGGTACGCGCGTACGTCACACGGTCGGCGATGAGGGCCGGGTCGAAGAAGTTCTCGGGGTAGCCGAAGGTGCCGGTGCCCATCATTTGGTACCCGCTGTGCGTGGAGTGGAGCCAGGTGACGTGCGTCGGGTCGGCGGAGTTCTCGTAGATGTTGAGCCAGCTGAAGTCCGTCGGCATACCGAGGACCGAGGCGTGGGGGACCGGCCAGCTGGCGAAGTACCTCTCGTCCTCGGCGGGGTCCTCCAGTGCGTCGTAGCGCGGGAGTTCGGGCTTGAGCTCGGGCGGGCCCATGTAGACGAAGACCAGGCCGTAGCGCTCCGCCACGGGATACCACGGCTGACGCGCGGCGTCGCGCCTGCGCCCCAGGCCCGGCTCACACGCCTGCTCGATGCAGCGGCCCTGCACGTCGAACTTCCAGCCGTGGTAGCAGCAGCGGATGCCGTCGTCCTCGACCCGGCCGTAGAAGAGGCTGGCGCCGCGATGGGTACAGCGCTCGATCACGACACCGGGATTGCCCTGCCCGTCCCGGAACACGACCAGGTCCTCGCCCAGTACGCGGGTCTTCTGCGGCAGGGCACCGGCGATCAGCGTTTCCGAGCTGGCGATCGGGTGCCAGTAGCGGCGCAAGGCCTCGCCCATGGGCGTCCCGGGCCCGACCTCGCGCAGACGGGCGTTGTACGAGGGTTTCGGGCGACCGTAGGCCGTGCCGGTGTCGACCTCTGAAGTGGTGGTCATCGTTCTGTCTCCCGTGCGGCTCGGACGCACAGTCGGTGGCGCGTGCAGGGGCGTGGGGGAATCACCTGCGAGGGCACCGTCATGTGCGACCTCGAATAGGATTGTTAATTCACATTCGCATTTCTCCTTCGAGTGCGTCAAGGGTCACGTTCAGGTGCTCGTCGGCCGGGGGAGTGGTCGACCGGCCGAAGGCCTGGTTGAGCAGGATGCCGCCCAGGTGCACCGCCGATCGCGGCCAGGCGGTGCCGCGTACCGGGGCTGCCGGAGGGGGAGTCGGCGGTGTATACGCTGGGGCGGTGAGTACCGAACCGTCGCTCGATCTGCCGCCGGCACAACAGGCGCGCAGCCGGCTGACCCAGCAGCGGATCCTGGAGGCAGGCACGGCCCTGCTCGAAGAGGGTGGTACCGAGGCGCTCACCGTCGCGGCCGTCGCTTCCCGGGCGGGCGTCTCGGTGGGCAGCGTCTATCGGCGGTTCGGCGACAAGGACCGTCTGATCGCGGCTTTGCAGCACGACATGATCGATCAGTTTCGCGCCGACATCATTCGCCGCTTCACTCCGCTGCGCACGGATCCGGCCGCGCTGGTCGCCTCGGCGGTCGCCGGACTCACCGAGACGTATCAAGCGCACGAGCGCCTGATGCGCGTCTTCTTGGCTGCGGGCGCCACCGATCCCGCAGTGGCTCGGGTCGGGTCCGAGGCTGCCATTGATGCCGGCCGTGTCTTCCGGCAGTTCCTGGAGCCGATCGTGCCGACGATCGACGCGTCGGAGCCAGAGGTGCGCCTGGATGTCGTCTATCGCTTGATCTACGGGACCTGTCAGAACCGCGTGCTGTACGGCGAACTGTTCGAGTCCGACCGGCCCATGACGTGGCGTCAGCTCACCGACGAGCTGGTGGACGTCGCCTGTCTGTACCTGCTCGGCACGGCTGCGCGGTGAGCCCTGGCGTCCTGATGTGAATGCGATCCCCCCTTCACATTCGTGCAGGGCGGCGACATACTGAGCGAGCTCCTGGCGCCTCTAGGTGGCGAACGCCTGGACCGAGGGCGCACGAGAAGACCGCGCAAGACGGCCGGTCGATGACTCTTCGGTCGTCAAGGGAAGGAACCGCTCCATGCGAGAGCCCCTCAGCTACGAGATCGCGCACGGCGCCGCACTCGCCGCTCTGGAAGCAGGAAGGGCCGAAGGGCACAAGGTGTGCGCTGTCGTGGTCAACCGAAGTGGCGTCACGAAGGTTCTGCTCAGTGACGACGGCGTTGGGCTCCTCGGCGTGGAGACCGCGCGACGCAAGGCCTACACCTCGGCCGTGAGCGGTGTCCCCACAGCCAAGTTCGCGGCCTTCGCCGCGTCCCCCAAGATGCAGGTGGCGCCTCCCCATCTGGTCGATTCCAACCTTCTGCCGGTCGCCGGCGGCGTGCCGATCGTGACGGCCGACGGGGAGGTCATCGGCGCCATCGGCGTGGGCGGAGCGGACGACACCACTGACGATCGCATCGCGCAGGAGGCTCGCGATTCCGTCGCGAAGATCGTTGCGTAGGTCTTCCTCGTGGGCGGTACGGCGTCTTTGTCGAGCGTCGCAGCCGTCGTCGCGACCTGGGTATGGCTACTCCGACGCACCCTTTGGTTCGGCTGCGGGCCGTTGGGGCGGCAGCTCCGCAGTCCGGCGCCCACCGGGCCGTCCGACATCGCCAGGGCAGGTTGTCGCGCCAGGCCGGGGGCTGTCCGGCGTCAGCGGACGTCTCAGAACATCGCCTGGATGATCCCCACGGTGCGCACCAAGTGCGGCTCGGAGCGATCGGCGCGGTGGGCGACGGCCAGCTCCACGCGTGCGTCGGCTCCGACCAGTGGTAGGTAGGCGACGCCGTCGAGCGCCAACGCGGTCACGGGCTCGGGCACGATCGCGACGCCGAGACCGCCGGCCACCAGCGTGACCAGCGTCGAGGTCTCGCCAACCTCGTGGCGGATGTGCGGCTCGACGCCGGCGTCGCGCAGCAGGCCCAGCACGACGTCGTACATCACCGACCGGCGGTCGGCGGAGTGCACGATCAGGTCGGCACCCGCCAGGTCCGCTGCCCGCAACCGTTTCCGGCGGGCGAGGCGGTGGTCGACCGGTACGGCGACGACGAGCCGGTCCCGGCGCAGCGTGTGCACGGTGAGGGAGAGGTCGGCTGCCACCGGGCGCAGCAGCGCGACGTCGATCGCGCCGGTGCGCAGCGCCTCGACCTGGTCGGGCGCGAGCATCTCGCCGCGGAAGGCGAAGTCGACGCCGGGAAGCTCCTCCGTAAGCCGCCGCGAAAGCGCGGGCAGGAGGCTGTACGTCGCCGAGCCCACGCACCCGATCGCGACGTGGCCCACCGAGCCGGCGGCGACGAGCCGTGCGTGGTGGGCTGCCTCGTCGACGTCGGCGAGGATCGCACGTGCCCGCTCGAGGTAGGCCCGGCCGGCCTCGGTGACGTCCACGCGGCGTGTGGTGCGGTGGAGCAACTCGACGCCCAGCTCGGCCTCGAGCTGGCGGATCTGCTGGGAGAGCGGCGGCTGGGCCATGTGGAGCCGCTCGGCGGCGCGACCGAAGTGGCGCTCCTCGGCCACCGCCACGAAGTACCGCAGGTGACGCAGATCCATATGTCGTCCATATCAATCAGCTCCGATATGCGTACTTCAGAATATCGCGGCCCGGGACTAGCGTCGCTGCCATGAGCGCTTTCATCTACGCCGCGACACGCACGCCGTTCGGCCGCTTCAACGGCGCGCTGGCCGGCGTCCGCCCCGACGACCTCGCCGCCGCCGCGATCACCTCGACGCTCGCCCGGGTACCGCGCCTCGACCCTGCCGCGATCGACGACGTGGTGTGGGGCAACGCCAACGGCGCCGGCGAGGAGAACCGCAACGTCGGCCGCATGGCGGCGCTGCTCGCCGGACTCCCTGTGAGCGTGCCCGGCACCACCGTCAACCGCCTCTGCGGCTCGAGCCTCGACGCGGCCATGACGGCCAGCCGGACCATCGAGTCCGGCGACGCCGAAGTGGTGCTGACCGGCGGCGTGGAGTCGATGACGCGTGCGCCGTGGGTACTGCCCAAGTCGGCGAAGCCGTTCCCGGCAGGCGACGTCACCGCGGTCTCCACCACGCTCGGCTGGCGGCTGGTCAACCCGCGGATGCCGAAGGAGTGGACCGTCAGCCTCGGCGAAGCCAACGAGCAGCTCCAGGAGCGCTTCGGGATCTCCCGCGAACGGCAGGACGAGTTCGCCGCCCGCTCCCACCAACTCGCCCACCAGGCATGGGAGTCGGGCTTCTACGACGACCTGGTGGTGCCGGTCGAAGGCGTCGGCCTGACACGCGACGAGGGCATCCGAGCCGGATCCACACCGGAGGTGCTGGCCGGTCTCAAGCCCGTCTTCCGTACCCCGGAACAGGGCGGCACCATCACCGCGGGCAACGCCAGCCCGCTCAACGACGGTGCCTCCGCAGTGCTGTTGGGCAGCGAGAAGGCCGCGGCCACGATCGGGGCCGACCCGATCGCCCGTATCGCCGGCCGCGGCACGATGGCGCTGGAGCCCCAGGCCTTCGGCTACGCACCGGTCGAGGCCGCGAATCGCGCGCTGGCGCGGGCCGGGATCGGCTGGGACCAGGTGGGCGCGGTCGAGCTCAACGAGGCCTTCGCCGTGCAGTCGCTCGCCTGCCTCGACGCGTGGAAGGTCGACCCCGCCATCGTCAACCAGAAGGGCGGCGCCATCGCGATCGGGCACCCTCTGGGCGCCTCAGGCGGTCGCATCCTCGCCACGCTGGCCAAGGTGCTGCGCGAGACGAGGCAGCGTTACGGCGTCGCCGCGATCTGCATCGGGGTCGGGCAGGGCCTGGCCGTCGTACTCGAGAACTGCGACGTCACGGGGGCGGACCGATGAGCCGGGCGGAGATCGTCGAGAGCGCCGACACCGCGGTCGCCGGCATCGAGGACGGATCCACCGTCCTCGTCGGCGGCTTCGGCCTGGCCGGGATGCCGTTCGATCTGATCGACGCGCTCATCCGGCAGGGCGCGAAGGACCTCACGATCGTGTCCAACAACGCCGGTAACGGCGAGGTGGGGCTGGCCGCGCTGCTGGCCGCCGGCCGGGTGCGCAAGGTGCTCTGCTCCTTTCCGCGCCAGGCCGACTCCTGGGTCTTCGACGGCCTCTACCGCGAGGGGAAGATCGAGCTCGAGGTGCTGCCGCAGGGCAACCTCGCCGAGCGGATGCGCGCGGCCGGTGCCGGCATCGGCGCCTTTTACTGCCCGACCGCGGTCGGCACGCCGCTGGCCGAGGGCAAGGAGGAGCGGGAGATCGACGGCCGCAAGTACCTGCTGGAGTACCCCATCAAGGGCGACTACGCGCTGATCGGCGCGCACGTCGCGGACACGATGGGCAACCTCGTCTACCGCAAGACCGCCCGCAACTTCGGACCGGTCATGGCCACGGCCGCGACGACGACCATCGTCCAGGTCGACGAGGTCGTCGAGCCCGGAAAGCTCGACCCCGAGGCCGTCGTCACCCCGTCCATCTACGTCGACCGGGTCGTCCAGGTGGCGGCCCGTCACTACACCGTGCAGGGGGCCCGATGACCACCACGTCAAGCGATCAGGTGCGCGCCGACCACCGGCTCTCGATGGACGAACTGGCCGCCGTCATCGCACGGGACATCCCGGCCGGTTCCTTCGTCAACCTCGGTATCGGACAGCCCACCAAGATCGCCGACCACCTGTCGGCCGACTCCGGGGTGGTCCTGCACACCGAGAACGGCATGCTCAACATGGGCCCGAAGGCCGAGGGCGACGCGGTCGACTCCGACCTGACCAACGCCGGCAAGGTCCCGGTGACCGAGTTGCCGGGAGCGGCGTACTTCCACCACGCCGACTCCTTCGCGATGATGCGCGGCGGCCACCTCGACGTCTGCGTCCTCGGCGCCTACCAGGTCGCCTTCGACGGCGACCTCGCCAACTGGACCACCGGCAAGCCCGACGACATCCCCGCCGTCGGCGGCGCCATGGACCTCGCGATCGGCGCCAAGGACGTCTACGTGATGATGACGCTCTTCACCCGCTCCGGCGAGCCGAAGCTCGTGCCGCAGTGCACCTACCCGCTCACCGGCGTCGGCTGCGTCAGTCGCGTCTACACGGACCACGGCGTCTTCGACGTCGGCCCCGACGGCGTACGGGTCCGGGAGACGTACGGCGTCAGCGCCCACGAGCTGGCGGAGCGACTCGGCATCACGCCGTCTTAGGTCAGCTAGTGCAGTGACCGCGTAGGTTCGCAGAGCTGGCGGTCATGGCGGTTGGATGGGCGGTGACGTCCGTTCCGACCGCTGGAGGTGTGGTGGCCGAGCCTGTGCGGGTGCGCAGACTGAGTGATCAGGAAGGGTAGAAGCTGCAGCAGCTCGTGCGCCGGGGCAGTACCAGCTCGGTGCGGTTCCGCCGGGCGATGATGCTGCTGGCCTCCGCCGGCGGGACCCGGTCCCGGTGATCGCCCAGCTGGTCCAGGCCGACGAGGACACCGTCCGGGATGTGATCCACCGGCTCAACGAGATCGGCCTGGCCTGTCTGGACCCTCGACGGCCAGGCCGTTCTGGCTGCACCCGACGTCGCCGGCACCGCCGACGGCCCGATCTCGGGCGTCGACCGCCGTCCGGCAGGCTCAGACGGGTGTCGACCATGGCGTGCACCTCCGGTTGGAAACGCCGCAGGCCGGGATAGGGCGGTACGGCGTCGCCGTCGTCGAGCACCTCCGCCCGCTCGGCCGCCGCGGCCACGTGCCAGCGCCGCTCCCACTCCTCGGCATCCCCACCGCACGCGGTCACGTAGGCCAACGTGACGGGCAGCGACGGCAGTTTCACGCCGGTGGCGGCCGGCGCGAGAGTCGCCGTGGCGTAAGGCACCTTCCGTGCCATGTCCCGGTAGGTGAGGTCTCCGGCCTTCTGCCGCAGCTTGCGCAGTTCGAACGCGAACCGCGCCACCGGCCCCGCTGCCGGGTCCAGAGAATTCTCCCGACGTCCCGTCACGGCACCCCCGTCTCCCGTCCCCTTCACGACGAGCCCGGCGTCCACGCTAGGCACCCTCTGATCGGGCGGACAAGGCGGCGCTCCGGCCCCGGGGAACGCGGCGTACCGCCAGTCACGGAGCACCGGAACGCCCCCGTCCGTAGCGGCGCCCGGTTGTCCATTCCCGTGAACTGGTCTTACGGACAATGCTCGCCGCCCCGACAGTCGAGACTCCGGCCCCCCAATGGGCGCTGGATACGGACAGACCCGCACCACCATTCACGAGATCCGCAAGACACCTCAGGGGGACGAATGAAGTGAGAGCACGAGCGAAGTGGGTGCTGGCCGCCGCACTCGGACTGGCAGTCGCCACCTCCACACAGGCCCACGCGGACACCACGGCCCCGGGGGGCGACGCCGGCGTCCTGAAGGTCCACGAAATGGAGACGGAGGACCGCGAGCCCGGCGGGCAGATCCGTTTCAACACCAACACGGACTGCACCTACGTATACGACCGGCAGCCCGACGGACTGGCCGCCGTCGGCTACGTCTACGAGTACATCGACTCCGACACCCGCGGCGACCTGATCTACAAGCTGGTCAACGAGGGCGCCAGCGACCCGTGGGACCCCTACCGGTGCGCGGCCCACGGCGGCAAGTACAACCTCAAGGAGGGGCGGAAATTCTGGTTCCGGATCTGCTTGACGGCGGACGAAGGGCCTCCCGGGTTCTGCGACTGGGCCGCATGGCGCAACGTCAACACGTAGCCGAAGGACGAGGACACGACATGAGGACCCCGAGCACCATCCGCCGACGTACAGCCGGCGCGGCCACCGCTGCCGCCCTCGCAACCCTTCCGGCCACGCTCGGCATCGCCGCTCCCGCGTCCGCCGGCACCGTGGCACCGGTCGGCGCCAAGGCGGCGGCACACCCCGTGCCGACCTACCCGCCCGGGGCCACTTCCGCAACCACCCCGGCCAGGACGGCGACTGGGGCGAGCGCATGCAGCAGGCGGAAGACCTCTACGGGCCGTTCGAGGGGCACTGGCGCGGCTACCACCCGGCGGGCGGCGCGCCGCCGCTCGCCGACAACCCGACGGGACAGGCCGAGAAGGCCGCGCTCAAGGCGGGCAAGAAGCTGCACCTGTCCTGGCGTCCGTATGAAGACCCGGACAACGGCGGGAGCTGGGCTCGTACCGTGAGCGGCGACATGCTCCGGCAGACCATGGGCCGGCTGCAGGACCATTGCGGCGAGCGCTGCCCGGAGGTCTGGCTCTCCGTCGTGCACGAACCGGAACTCGATTGGCGGGACCACTGCCCCACCGTCAAGCCCTGTCCGGGCTGGACGTACGCCGACTTCAAGAACATGTGGGACAAGGTCGTCCAGGCCCGCGAGGACGCGGGCGCCGGCAAGGTGAAACTGGCCTGGGTCGTCCAGGGCAACCCGGACCGCCAGAAGCACTACAACAGCCTGTGGCCCGGCAACGACAAGGTGGACATCGTCGGCCAGGACCCCTACATCGACCGGGGCGACAAGGCGGAGGATCTTCCGAAGCGCATGATCGAGCGGACCAAGTGGTTCAGCGTGACCTAGCGCGGAACCCCGGGCGTTCACGCCCGGGAGGAAGCGCTTCTTAACATTGCTCTGACGCGCAATTAGATCGGTTCCAAGGTCATCAAGGCTCTGGCACCTTCGATTTTTCCCGTCCCACGGCAGGCGGTGAAGCCGCCCTGAGTTGCTGACCTGCACGGGTGCACGGGTCTGCACTATTGACCTCAGCCGGGTCGTTTCTGGTTCTCGATGTACTCCTTGATGACGGCGAGCGGGGCGCCCCCGCACGAGGCGGCGAAGTAGGACGGGGACCAGAAGTGTTCGCCCCACAGGTACTTGCGGATGTGGCCGGGGAACTCCTGGCGGAGCCTGCGGGCTGAGACGCCCTTGAGGGAGCCGACGAGTCGGGAGATGGCGACCTTGGGCGGGTAGTGCACGAGCAGGTGGACGTGATCGCGTTCGCCGTTGAACTCCCGCAGCTCTGCGCCGAAGTCGGTGCACACGTCGCGCATGACTTCTTCACAGCGCAGGAGGATCTCGTCCGTGAACGGTCCGCGCCGGTACTTGGGGGTGAAGACCAAGTGCGCGTGCAGGGTGTAGACAACGCTACGGCCCCTGCGAATATCGAGGTTTGGCTCCCAGCGTGGTGACATAGATCAATGCTACGATCACGCCCGTGAAGATCGTGACGCAGGTCAAGCTCAAGCCGGACGCCGCGCAGGCATCCGCGCTTGAGCGCACCCTGGGCACGGTCAATAACGCCGCGAACTGGGTGTCGGAGGTGGCGTTCGAGCACGGCGCGCCGCGTGAGTACGAGCTGCGCAAGCACACCTACGCCGAACTCAAAACCCGTGGGCTGGGAGCACAGGCCGCGCAACACGTCATCAAGAAGGTGCGCGACTCGTACACCACGCTCAAGGCCAACATCCGGGCCGGCAACCTCGGCAAGGAAGGCTCCAGGCGTCGCCGCAAGGCCGAGTCCAAGCCCATCACCTTTCGCCCCGAGGCAGCCCAGCCGTATGACGACCGGTGCCTGAGCTGGCAGTACGACCAGCGGACCGTGTCCATCTGGACCGTGGACGGCCGGGTCAAGAACGTGCTGTTCGTGTGCTCCGCCGACGCGCTCAAGATGCTCCAGGCGCACCGGCAGGGCGAATCCGACCTGATCGAGCGCGACGGCGTGTTCTACCTCGTCGCCACCTGCGAGGTGCCCGAGGCCGAGCAGTACGAGCCGGACGGCTTCATCGGCGTGGACCTCGGTATCGAGAACATCGCCACTGCCTCCACCGGCTACCTCGCGGCCGGGCGGGGGCTCAACCGGTACCGCAAGCGACAGCTTGCCCTGCGTGCCAAGCTCCAGAAGAAACGCACCAAGAGCGCCAAGCGGCGGCTCAAGGCTCGTGCCCGCAAAGAGGCGCGGCACGCTGCCAACCAGAACCACATCATCTCCAGGACGATCGTGACCGAGGCTGAACGCACCGGGCGTGGCCTGTCCCTCGAAGAACTCAAGGGCATCCGCAACCGGGTACGGCTCCGCAAGCCCCAACGGGTCGCACTCCACTCCTGGGCGTTCGCCCAGCTCGGAGACTTCATCGTCTACAAAGCCAAGCGGGCCGGTGTGCCCCTGGTCTTCGTTGATCCCGCGTACACGTCGCAGACGTGCGCCGAGTGCGGCCACGTCGACAAGCGCAACCGTGTCGACCAGGGGCTTTTCATCTGCCGGGGGTGCGGGGTCGTTGCCCACGCCGACCGGAATGCTTCCCACAACATCGCCACCCGTGGCGAGAGAGTGTGGAATGCGGGGCGTGAGTCACGCGTCCCTGCCACCCCATAAGGGGTGTCTGGACGGAGGAGTCCACCCCAGCAGCCAGTTGGGCACTACCTCCAAGCCCGGTCCTTCAGGGCCGGGTCAAGTTGACGGACGAATCCGCCAAGCACAACGGCAGGTACGACTACGCCTCCAAGCCACACATCTTCGCCGAGTACGGCGGCGACGAGGAGGACCGCGGGACCGCGGAACACCGCGGCAGGTGCATCGACGAGGTCCGCGAGGCCCTCCCCGGGATCGCCGGAATCCCCGGGATCCAGGTGGTCGAGATGGACTTCTTCGATGCCGGGTCCGGCTGGATCGAGGACGCCGACGGCTCGCCCGACCATGAGGCCTACAAGAGGCTGAAGGCGGCCACCGAGCGCTGAGTGCGCGATGCCGGAGCCGGAGTGTGACAGGGGTGCACTCCGCCCCGGCATCCCCCTTGTGTCGCTGTTCGCGGCGATGCGGGCGACCGCGTCGGGGCAGGGTAGCCAGCTCAACGTGTGCCCGCCTCCGACACGATCTGCGTACCTCCAAGGGAAGTTCACGAGTGAGGCCGACGTGCTCCGCGATGGTTCCCTCGGCCACTGCGCTACTCCTCACGCAGCCCGATGTCGAAGTCAGACACGATCGCCTGGCTCACCGCGTCACCGATCCCGATGTCGTGCCGGAACCGGTGCTCCAGGCAGGCCAGCAGCAGGGTCAGAGCCTGCCGGGCGGTGTGCCCGAGGCCCTTACCTCGCCGCAGCCCGGCCACCTCCGCCAAGTCCTGGCGGCTCAGGGCACCCATGGGGCCGGTGAGGGCCGATGCGCGCGGCGTGAGGTCGTAGAGGTGGATGGTCGGCCCCTTACCCACGACCGCGAGCATGTCTCCCTGGGGCGACAGCCGTACGCATGGTTTCCAGCGCAGGGCGCCGACCAGTTGGATCCGCTGGGGCACGAGATCGTCGGGGAAGCGCAGGCCGGGGGCCGGCGGTACGGCGAGGAGCTCCACGTGC
Source organism: Streptomyces sp. NBC_00457 (assembly GCF_036014015.1). NCBI lineage: Bacteria > Bacillati > Actinomycetota > Actinomycetes > Kitasatosporales > Streptomycetaceae > Streptomyces > Streptomyces sp. NBC_00457. Next base: position 10,412,329 of record NZ_CP107905.1, read on the forward strand.
CCGTCCCTGACCGTCACGAACCGGTGCAGGGCGGATGACCAGGCGAGCCCGGTCGGGAGGTCGTCGTGGGGCCAGACATGCGACGTGGCCGGCGGGGATGCGGAGGTGAGCGGATCGTGCCAGACGTTCAGCTCGCCGAAGAAGGTGACGCGGACCAGCGCGGACGGCGACAGGGCGGCCTGTGCCTGGAAGAGCCCTCCGTTCCGGGGGACGTCAAGCACGTTGACGGCACCGGAGGCGAGATCGGCAACCACGATGTCCTTCGCGCCGAACACCGCGACGCGCCGCCCGTCCGGGGCCACGGCGGTGCCCCGCGGAGAGAAGTCGTTCTTACCGCGCAGCAACCGCGTCTTGGCCGGGGGGCCGTCACCCGAGCCCAGGAAGACATTGAACGACGCGGAGGCCCCTGTGGTGTCCTGCTCCGCCACCACCATGAACCGCTCATCCGCGATGCGTTGTGGCCCGCGGACATGGCCTGCCGCGGAGCCGAGCTGCCGCACACTGCGCCGGTCGACGTGGTGGAGCTTCCGCTGCGCCTGCGCGGATCCGACAGCACGCGGATCGTCCTCGACGACGACGAAGGCATCCGGTGCCAGGTGCGCCACTGCGGACAGCCGGTGCGAAAAGCCGCGCTGGATCAGCGTGACCGTCCGGGTGCGCAGATCCAGTACGCCCGCGAAGGAGTGTCCGACGAAGGCGAGGTGACGCCCGTCCTCGGAGAAGTCGAGAGCATGGGGAGCCGTCCCGACGCTCTGGGTGAAGTCGACCGCTACGGGCTCGATGCTCGACGGCAGGACGGACACGGCCCTGAGGCCGTCGTCGACCACCCATGCGTCCGCCGCACGCAGGGCCTCGAACAACTCGCGATCCGCCTCAACGGGGGGCCGCCATGTCCCGAACCGGTCGACGGTGTCGACGGCTTCCGGCAACGACATCAGCGGAACCAACCGCCACAGCCGCTCCCAGTCACCCCTGCGCGTCAACTGCGTGACCAGGAAGTCACGTTCGGCCTGCGCGAGCGTCGCGAATTCGTGCCGGTCGGAACGCTGTCCGGCCAGGATCCGCAGCATGTCGACGCCGCCCATGGCCGCCATCGCGGTCCGCAGCGCCGTCCGCTCCTCCGTCCCGGCGGCGCGGTAGCCGCGGGCGAGCAGCGTGCCGTCGGGATCCAGTGCCTCGTACTGCTCCTGCTGCCCGGTCCGGACGAAGAACAGCGCGCGCTCGGTCTCGTCGCTCGGGGCCAGTCCGTGGGTGAGGCAGTACTCCAGCGCGTCGGGCAATTCGACCGCTGTCGCGCAGAAGTGGGAGACGGCCAAGGGGTCGGCCGCTGTGAGCAGCCGTTCGCGGGCCGACTCGCCGATCGGGTGGTCGAAGCGGGCGGCGGCACCGGCGAGCATGAGCGGATCCGGGGACAGGTCCGAGGCGCCGAGCGCGAGTCTGCTGAGGTTCCGGGTGCGGGAGCCGGCGGCGGCCGAGGCGGGACGGTTCCACCCTCGCAGGAGCGACCACAGGGCGGGGTCGGGATCCGCCAGCCAGGCGCTCCACGCGGTGTCGACGACCCAGGTGGGAACGGTCGAGACATCGGCCGTCAGTCCGGCCAGTGCCGGGGAGTCCCACGGCCGGGCCGGCCCGCCGGACTTCGCTGCCGCCAGCCAGACCCGCCACACCACCTCGTGGCCATGGCGCTCGACGGCTCGTGCGAGGGCCCGCAGAGCGGCGGGATCACCGGTGTCCGCCACGCCGAGGACGACCTGAAGAGCACGCCGGCCACGGGGGACGCGAGGCGAGGCGATCAGCAGCAGGAAGGAAGCGGTCTGCAGGCGCATCGGCCTCATCCCGCCGTTCCGCGCGCCCAGGGCGATGTCGGTGGCGCTCCCCGGCGACTTGGATCCCTTGCCCAGCGCGATGTCGCCGCTGAAGCGGTCCGCCAGACAGGCCCCCAGCAAATCGAGCGCGTCCCGCACCTCCGGACCATTTCCACATGAGGCCATTCTTGCGCCGCCTGCCGGACCACGGATGTGACGGCCAGTTCGGACGTGTCCGGCGAGAAGGATGCCGGCAGCCTGTTCCCGGGAGTGCTGTGAGTGATCAGGCGGACCCGCGGCAGCCGGCCGACAAGGGCCCGTAGCTGCTCGGGAGAGCGCTCCGCGAGCATCGAGAGCGAGTCGGCCGCGCCGCCCGTGCGCTCCCGTTCCGGCAGGAGACGGGCGGCCTCGGCTGCCTCGGCCGGCGGAAGGTCGAGCGTCAGCCGGCGCAGTTCGTCCCGGCTCTGATGCCGCGCCAGCTGATGCCTTACGTAGTCGAGCTCGTTGGTGGACATCTCCGCGATCCGGTCGCGCCGATCGCCGGTCACCATCACCCGGATCACCTCGGCGTCGCCCTCGGATGCCATGACCGTACGCAGGCGCGCCCGCGCCTGCGCAGCCGCCGCCGGATAGGCCCGGGCCGGCAGCGAGCCGTCCGGATCGAGTGCCCTGTACTGGGCGCTCTGCCCGATGAGGACCAGATAGGCGGCGTCGGCGGTTTCCTGCGGGGCTACGGCCACAAGCTCCTGGACATCGGTGTCGGGCAGTTCGGCGGCTATGGCCCGCACTGCCTCCTGCGCGGCCGGATCGCCCGCGGCGCACCTCCGCACCAGCCGCCGCCACGCCCTCCGGGTCCACAGTCCGCGGGCACCGTTCGCCCGCCGCCGCGCGGCCTGACGTACCAGCCGGGCTGCGTCTTCCGTGCTGAGCACCATTGTCCTCACACCTCGCCCAGCTCGATCTCGAAGTCCCCCGCGTCCGTTGTCTGCCCGATCCCCACGTCGTGCCGGAATCGGTGTTCCAGGCAGCTGTGCAGCGCGCGGAGAATCGGCCGGGATGTGTGGTCCAGGGCGGGGCTCTCCAGCGCTGCGGTCACGTCGGACAGATCCTGGAGACTCATCAGGCCCATGGGCCGTACGACGCGTGGCCGCAGGGCGAGGAGGGGCAGGTAGTAGAGCTCGACGGTCGGGGTCAGGCTTACGGAGTCCAGCGAGGCCAGGACGTCACCCTTCGGCGACAGTCGCACGCTGCCCGGGTGGCCGGTGAGGCCGACCTGACGGGCCACGAGGTCGTCGGGCAGGGGGCTGTCGCGGGTTTCGGGTATGTCGAGGATCCACAAGAACAGCGACAGGTCGGGCCTCCCGATCGCCACGAACCGGTTCAGCGCGGGTGACCATGCGAGGCCGTACAGGGACGTCGTGGACGACCAGACGGTTCTCGACACCGGTGCCCGGGTGGACACGAGCGGTTCGTGCCACATGTCCAGGGTGCCGCGCAGGTCGTCGGCGCGGATGAGGACCGTGTCCGACATGGCGGCGAGCGGCCTCGGGCGAGTGCTCCTGGGCCCGTTGTCCAGAACGTTCACGACGGTTCCCTCACGGTCGGCTACCACGGCGGTGTCGGTGTTCACCATGGCGATCCGATGACCGCCGGGACCCACGGTGATGATCTGTGGGACGACGTCGGGCAGTCCGTCGAGGATTCCGCTGTCGGCGAGGGAGCCGTCACGGTCGCCCATGGACACGCTCGCCTGCCAGCGGAACCCGTCGATCTGTCCGAAGGAGACGAGGAAGGCGCCCTCGCCGGTGACGCGTTGCAGGCTCTTGATCCGGGTGGCCGCGAAGCCGAGTGGGCGTACGCCGTCCGGGGCGAAGCGGTGGATCCGCTTGGGATGGTGCATGTCGCCGGGCTCTTCCGCGTCGACTGCGATGATGGTGTCGGCTCCCAGGTGCGCCACCTGGTCCAGCGGGCGCGCGGCGTCGGGATACCGCTGCGACAACTGCCCGCTGCCGAGGTCGATGATCCCGGCGAGTCCGCGGTCGCCCACGCGTCCGGCGACGGCGAGTTGGGTGCCGTCCGGTGCGAAATCCATGTCGTGGACGATGGTGACCGGCTCGCCGAGGCCGGGCATGGTGATGCGGGCCGGAACAAGTCGCGACGACCCGTCACCGAGACCGTCACGCGTCCACGCCTCCAAGGCAGCGGCTTCGGCGCCCCGCAACGCCTCGAACACCCTCAGGTCGTCGTCGCCCGTCGGTCGCCAGGCCGCGCCGGCATCCTGGACCGCCCGCACGGCGTCGAGCAGTGGCATCAGCTGGACCAGCTGCCACCAGTGGTCCCAGTCACGACGGGCCGCGAACTGCTCCAGCAGCCGCCTGCGTTCCGTTTCGCCGAGCGAGGCGAAGCCGCCGGGGCCGGAGTGCCGGCCCGCCAGCACACGCAGCAGAGCGATGTCACCCGTCTCCGTCACCGTCTCCAGCAGGGCCCTGCGCTCCTCGGACGACGCGCCGCGGTAGCCGAGCGCCAGCAGGGCCCCGTCGGGGTCCAGCGCCCTGTACTGCTCGTGCTGCCCGGTCCGCAGGAAGAAGGCGGCGCGTTCCACTTCGTCGGCGGGAGCCAGGTGGTGCGTGACGCAGAAGGCCGTGGCCTCGGGTGAGGTGAGTGCCGTACGGCACAACAGGCCGACGGCCTCGGCATCGTTCAACGCGATCAGGTGGGCACGGGCCCGCTCACCGATCGGGTGGTCGAAGCGGGTGGCGGTCTTGACCAGCAGTTCCGGGCCGAGTGCCACGTCCTCGTCGCCGAGCGCGAGCCGGCTGAGGGCGTGCGCCGAGGGCTCGGCTCCGCTCGCCGCGCATCCGCGCCTCTCCAGCAGGGTCCACAGCGCCGGATCAGGTGCGCCGAGCCAGGCCTGCCACACGGTGTCGAGGGCTCGCCTCCGCAGGGGGCCATGGCGCAGGGGCAGCCTCAGCAGCCGCGCGGCGGTGCGTGTGCGCATCGGGCTCACCGATTCCCGTCCTCGCCGAGGGCGATGTCGTGCGGGCCGCCGAAGGGGCTCGAGCCCGTGGCGCCAAGGGCGATGTCGCCGCCGAAGCGGTCGGTGAGACAGGCCGAGAGCAGGCCGAGAGCCGCCCGTACGTCGGGGGCGCCGATCTTGCTCCGCAATTCCCGGATCAGATGGAGGTCCGAGGGAGTGGCGTGCAGCAGGGGCCGCTCCAGGAGTTCGCGAGCGGAGGAGAGGTGGGGGCTGTGCACTTCGACGGCCTGCCTGCCGCGGCTGACCTCCGTGACGTACATGTCCTGTCCCGGTGACAAGGCGATGAGAGCGCGCCGTGCTCGCCCGGAGGCGGTTTTGGCGTCGAGCTGCAGCCAGTGCGCGCCGTTGTCGACCCAGGATCCGTCGACGGCATGGATGCGTTCGGCGAAGGCGTCGTCGAGGACGAGACTGCTGCGCCACCCGTGCGGGAGGAACCCATTCCGGATCGGGCCCCAATGCCTGGCGGTGTCACGCAGGGTGCCGTCCGGCCTGAACTCCCAGACGTGGGTCACCGGATGCTCGGGCCTCGCAGCTTTGTGGTGCACCGCCAGTGAGTCGGGGGAAAAGAAGGAGAGCGCGGGGTCGAACCGGACGGATTCCCGGGGCATCGTCATCGCGCGCAGCAGGTCGCCGTCCTCGTCTGCCACGAAGGCATGCTCCCTCGTGCAGAACGCGACGAGCCGGGCTGTGGGCAGTGTGGTGAGACCCCCGAAGACGCCCTCGTGGCTGAGCCGGCCGTACGCTCCGTTCTCGCCGAACTGCGGCATCGTCAGATACCTCAGATCCTGGGCATGGCGGTCGGCGAAGGCGAACCCTTCGGGACAGAGCATGACCGCGCCGCCGCTCGACCTTCGCATGACGGATACGGGGGCCGGCGGGCCGACGGTCTCGCGCTCGGGGAAGATCCGGATGATCTGTCGAAGATGCTTGCTTGTCTTCTCCCTGACGAGGATCTCGTCTCCGAGGTGCAGGATCGAATTGCCGCCCACCGGTCCAGTCACTATGTGCCGGGTGAAATGGCGCGTGACTTTTCCAGTCCCTATCCGGAGGATCTCAGCGTGGACATCCGTGGACCACGGTGTGGGCCGGGAGTATTGCAAGGCCAGTTCAGAGGCGTCCGGCGAGAACGACGCGCCCTGGTACGAGCCGACGAAGTCATGCCGGATCAAGCGCCGCCGCGGCAAGCGTTCGGCCAAGGCCCGGAGCTGTCCCGGCGACGGCACGGACGGATCCGAGAGAACCTCCGCCGCCCCCGCTCCGCGCTCCCCGGCGGGCAGCAGCCGGGCTGCCGCGGAGGCCTTGGCCAGGGGAAGGTCGAGGACGAGGCGGCGCAGCTCGTCCCAGCTTCGGCGCTCGGCCAGGTGGTGGCCGAGGTGGTCGAGCTCGTCGTACGACATCTCGGCGAGCCGGTCGCGCTGTTCGCCGGTGACCACCACCCGGATCACCTCGGTGCCGCCTTCGGCGGCCAGGTACGCCCGCAGCCGCTCACGCACCTCGGGAACAGCCGCCCGGTAGGCCAGGGTCAGCAGGGAGCCGTCGGGATCGAGGGCCTGGTGCTGCGCACCCTGGCCGATCAGGACGAGGTAGGCGGCGCGGGCGGCGGGCTCGGCCGGTGCCGCCGCCAGCAGCCCCAACACGTCCGTGTCCGTCAACTCCATTGTCTGTACGGCCACCTGGGCCGCCGCATCCCCGGCCGCGCACGCGCTCACCAGCCGCCGCCAGGCGCGCCGCGCGCGCCACCCGCGGGAGCCGTCGTCGCGCCGGAGACCGGCCCGCTCGGCCAGGCGGGCGATCTCGTCGGCACTGAGCATCTTCTCCACCCCTGTCAGCGGCCAGTTCGTTTTCGTGTCTCCCCGCGGCCACCCCGCCGCGGGCGTCACCGATCCCGATGCCGCCGCCGAATCGGTGCTCCAGGTACGTCCGACGCAGCGTCAGCGTCGCCCGCGACGCCTCGCCCAACAGGGGGTTCTCCAGGACCGCGACGACATCCTTGAACTGCTCGGGGGTCATCAGTCGGGCCTGATCGACTCGGAGACGAGGCACCGGGGGAGGGGGTCGTCGCGGAGAGCCGGAATGGCGAGGATCTCCAGGAACAACGACTCCCCGCCGTCCGTGATCTCCCGCTCTCCTCCGCCATCAACTCACCCTTCACCACCGGGATACGACACGCCACCATGCCGCACAGGGGTCGGGAGGGGTCCCGAGTACCGGGGAAGGGTCCACTGCGCCGCTCACCGCCGATCGCCGGGCGGGCGTCGGCGGCGTTGTTGGAGGCCGTCACGATCAGCCGATGAGTCTGTCGAGCAACTCGAAGGTCTCATACGGCTGGTCGTAGTCGCCGAAGTGCCCGTCATCGCGGACGATCTGCGTGCCTCCCAGCCGCTCGAACAATGCGCGCCCCTGCCTGTCGTCGCAGCCGTACGGGTCGTGGCGGGAATTGATGAAGTACAGGTCGCGAACATGGGCCTTGATCGCCGCCCAGTCATAGCTGGTCTGCAGGACGGGTTCGTCTCGGGCGTTGGGCTGTGTGGAATACCCGGCTACGAGGACGCCCTGGGACACCGTCACGTCGATGTGCTCAAGGACCGCGAGCAGCAGCGCGGCGCCTCCCGAGTGACCGACCAACACCGTGCGCTCGTCGAAGACATGGTTGGCCAGCACCTTTGGCAGGAACGTGGCAATGGGCTCTTGGTTCAGGTCGGGGTAATGCGGTATCTCGACGGCGTACCCGCGCTCGGCCAGTCGTCGGCCCAGCCACGGATACCAGCAGACCTCCGGGTTCGCGCCCGTTCCATGGAAGATGATGACGTTTCGCTGCACAGGACCCTCGGTCTCCCTCATGGCGTCGTTTCCAGTGTCGTTGTCCCGGGGCGGTTGCCTCTTCGCAGGTAGACCGCGAGTGCGCCGCAGACTCATCGGTCACCGGCCGAGTCCTTCTGCAGGACGGAACCCGCCCGAGGGCAGACAACCTGCCGGCACAGGGACGCAACCACCGCCGCCGTGCGACCCACCTCACACCAGTCTTGTGATCCCTGACTAGATCTTTCGACTTTGTCGACTGATAAAGTCTGTCGAACGGAAGCTCGCTGCCTCCCCTTCGTTCCGTGCACCCACCCCTGCCCTCGGGGGACTGCACGGATCCCCTTCACGAAAGGACCGCCCTCCATGCGTGTGTTCATGAACGAACCGGTCGAGAGAATGAACGGGCCCTACGCCCGGCGCTGGTGGGCGCTGCTCGTGCTCTGTCTGAGCCTGCTGATGATCGTGATGGCCAACACCGCCCTCACGGTCGCGGCTCCCTCGATGACTCAGGACCTCGGCTTGTCCAGCACGGACCTGCAGTGGGTCATCGACGGCTACACCGTCCCGTACGCCGCCCTGATGCTGCTGTTCGCCGCGGTGGGCGACAAGTACAGCCGACGCGGCGCGCTCGTTCTGGGGCTCGTCCTGTTCGGCGGCGGAGCCATAGGGGGTTCACTCGTCGACAGCGCGGCGGGGGTCATCGCGGCCCGTGCCGTGATGGGTGTCGGCGCGGCGCTCATCATGCCCGCCACGCTCTCCCTCGTCGCCGCGACCTTTCCGCGCGCCGAGCGGACCAAGGCGATCACCTTGTGGGCGGGCACCGCCGGGATCGCCATCGCCGCCGGACCGCTGTTCGCGGGCATGCTGCTGGAGAGGTTCAGCTGGCAGTCCACCTTCCTGATCAACGTTCCCGTGATCGCCCTCGCCATCGTCGGCGCCTTCGTCCTCGTACCGCCGTCCAAGGCCACGCAGGCGCCACGGATCGACTACGTCGGCGGACTGCTGTCGGTGGTGTGGATCGCCGCGCTGGTCTTCACGCTCATCGAAGCCCCGCACGGCTGGGGCGCCAAGGCGGTCACGGGCACGGTCGTCGCGGTCGTGGGGCTCGTGGCGTTCGTCCTCTGGGAGCTGCACCACCCGCACCCCCTCCTCAACCTGCGTCATTTCGCGAACCGCGCGTTCACGGGTGCCAACATCGCCGTCGTGCTGTTCCTCCTCGTGGTCTTCGGCGCTTTCTACTTCGTGACCCAGCACCTCCAGTTCGTCCTGGCCTACGACGCGTTGGAGACCGGCATGCGCATGCTGCCGCTCGCCGCCGCGGTCTTCGCAGGCTCCGTACTGACCGGCTACCTCACCCCGCGCTTCGGCAGGAGGGCGGTGATCGTCGCAGGCATGGTCGGCGGCACCGCGGCACTCGCGCTGCTCACCCAGATCGACAAGTCGTCGTCGTACGGCGATTTCGTGGCGCCCCTCATCACGCTCGGGCTCGCGATGGGCCTGGCGCTCGCCCCCTGCACGGACGCGATCATGGGCACGTTCCCGGAGGAGGAGCTGGGGGTGGGCAGCGCGGTCAACGACACCTCGCAGGAACTGGGCGGGGCGATCGGCATCGCCATCCTCGGTTCGCTGCTGTCGACCTCGTACTCGTCGGGCCTGTCGGACGCGACCGCGGGCAGCAAGCTCCCGGCCGACGCGCTGAGCCAGGCACAGGACTCGGTCGCCGCCGGGTACGGGGTCGCCCAGGGAATCGGCGACCAGGCACGACAGCTCGCCGAGCAGGCCGCGCGGGCGACCGACCCGCAGCAGGCAGCACAACTCCAGGAGCAGGCCGACCAACTCGCCAACGGCGCCCACCAGATGGCAGACGCGGTCGGCTCGTCCTTCGCGGACGCGGTAGCTCACACCAGCCTGGTAGGCGCGGCGATCCTGGGCGTGGGCGCCGTGACCGTGGCCCTCCTGCTTCCGGGCAAGGGCCGAACTGCGGGCGCAGCGGCGGAGAGTGGTTCCGAGCCCGGGGAAGGGGGCATGCCGTCGGCCCCCGTGGAGAAGGAGCCCGAGCTCACGCGTACGAATCCGTAGCGGCGCCTGGCGGAACTCGACGCCGCGCTTGCTGATCACGTCCACCGTCTCGTGAGGTCCTTCCCCCCGACGACCCCTGCTCAAGGCGAGCAGACTCACCCTTACGGCCTTCGTCATGGTCACGTGCATCCTTGGTGGAGCACATGATCAGTCGAAGGCCGCTTCGGCGCTGGTCAACGACGGGCGCTCCGGCGAAGTCGTAGCCCTCCCGAGATCAATCGGTGTCCACCATCCACCATCTGTCGTTCTGCCATCAGCCAGGCCAGGTGCTCGGCGGTGGACCGCTTCACATCGTCAATCGGCCCGGGTGCGGAGGCTCCGCGCCAGGGTGGGGATCATCACCGTCGCAGGGACGAGGTGCAGCCCGAGGAGGGAGGTGGTGGCGGCGCTGTTTGCCCCGGAGGGTAGGGGCGGGACCAGCGAGATCGCGGGCAGCGACATCGCTGTCCACGCGAATCGCTCGGCGGGCGGGCGCTCCAACGAAGAAGAGCGACGGCAATGACGATGCCCATGACCGAGAAGAAGCCGGTCACCACGGCGAACCCGGACAGCGGGAACGCTCGCCACCGTCGGGGGCCTCGAAGCCGACACGCCAACGGCCTGGGCAAGCGCCGCTGTGAAGGTGGTGGCCACCACCGCCGCGAGCGTGCCGATGAAGCCGGTGCCGGCGAGCCCGCGGAGTTGGTGAGTGTGGCTGCTCCGGCCGGATGCCGGCCCGCGACGACCCCGGTGTCATCATGCCGCTCGCGTCGTTCCTCCCCCATTCGGCAACGGGCATACGGGGGTTGACTGGCATGTGACAGTCTTGGCCCTGAGGGTGACGACGCGCACCCTCGCCATGCGACGGCCGGGGCTTCGCAGGGCGCGGACGCCGGTCCCGGGGAGCCAGAACCCGGCGTCGCGTCCGAGACCGGCCCCAGCTCGCCGTCGCGCAGCGCCAGTTGCACCCGCCCGCGGGTGACGACGCGGAACGCGTCGTACCACTGCGCCGCGACCACCGCGACACGCGCGTGGTTCTGTCGGTAGTTGGTGACGTCAGTTGTTCGTGAAAGCTGACGGCACCAGGTGATGGCCCAGAAAGATGTTCGCGAATTCTGACGTCACCATCGGGGCCGCCTGGCCAGTCGAAGTCCGAGTTGTACGCCACGCTGCGGCGCGACTCCCGCGATGGCATGTCGAACCGGGCGTTGCAGTGCATGTACGGCGTCACCTGGAGCACGGTCAACAAGGCCCTGACCTCGGCTTGGCCGCAGCCACGCACGACAACCGCTTCGGCGCGGCCGTCGAAGCTGGATCCGTTCACGCTGCAACAGCGCCACACCGTCCCCCCGGATCTACCGCCGTCTGATCGACGAGCACTCCTCGTCCGAGGCGTTGCGTTGACCACTTGAACCCGCACCGATGAGAGGGCGCAGCGTCCTGCGAGCAACCGCGCGGTCCGGCCAGGGACTGAGAGTCCGGTGTTTATACCTTGCTCGCGACCACCATGTAGTTCTCGGCCTCAAGATCGAACGTGCTCAGTTCCGTTTGGAGTCCGACCCGGTGCAGCTCGACTTCGAGTTCCTCGTACCGGTAGGGCCAGCAGGACAGCAGTTCCGAGCGGACAAGAACCAACCCGGTCGCATCAACTTGCGCGATCGCAATCTCGATGTGGTGCTCCTCCTCCCAATGCGGCGCAATCTCCCAGCGGTAGACCACGACGGCATCGCGACCGTTCCGGCGGACGAGTCGGTCACTGATCTCCAGCCGGGAACCTCTCGCCCTCACGAGTTCCCAAGTGCGGGATGTGAGTACCAAGCGCCCGCCGGGGCGCAGAAGCCGTGACATCGACTCCAGAGCAGCACCCCTGCCTGTCGCGCCCGCGGCATGGTGAAGCGAGTTGCCAACGCAGAACACCATGTCGAACGTGTTGTCCTGGAAATGGTCGGGCAACTCTTCCCAGTTCGCCCGTACGGCCCGGACGGATGCCCCGAACTCCTCAGACAACTCTCCAGTCCGACGAACCATCGCCTCGCTGGCGTCAGTTGCGACAACCTGCAGGTCACGTCCGCCGAAGTGGTGTATTGACGGCCACTCGGTGATCTCGTTTTGAGGCTAGGCGGTGAGTTCGGTCGGGACGACGGTGTCGTCGGTTTGTGACTCGATCGGGTGGAGGCGGGCCTTGGCGAGGAGTTCGCGCCCCATGTAGCGGCGGGCTTCGGTCCATTCGTCGTTCTGCTCGGCCAGGACCGCGCCGACCAGGCGGATCAGCGCAGTGCGGTCGGGGAAGATGCCGACCACGTCGGTGCGACGCCGGATTTCCTTGTTCAGGCGTTCTTGCGGGTTGTTCGACCAGATCTGCCGCCAGATCTCGCGCGGGAACGCGGTGAACGCCAGGAGTTCGTGCTGGGCGGTGTCCAAGTGGGCTGCGGCCTTGGGGAACTTGGCCTCCAGAGCGTCCAGGACGTGCCGCATCTGGGCCTGGACTGCGTCGCTGTCGGGCTGTTCGAAGACGGTCCGCAGCAGCGTGGCCACCCACGGCTGGGCCGACTTAGGGACCTGGCTCAGCAGCGCGCGGGCGTAGTGCGTACGACATCGCTGCCAGCTCGCGCCGGGCAGGGTGGCGCCGATCGCGTTGACCAGGCCGGCATGGGCGTCGGAGACGACCAGTTGGACGCCGGACAGACCGCGCGCGACCAGGGATCGCAGGAAGGCCAGCCAGCCGGCACCGTCCTCGCTGGAGGCGACGTCGATGCCGAGGATCTCGCGGTGGCCGTCGGAGTTGACGCCGACCGCGATCAGCGCGTGGACGTTGATGATCCGGCCGCCCTCGCGGACCTTCTGGGTCAGCGCGTCGACCCAGACGAACGCGTAAGGCCCTTGGTCCAGGGGCCGGTTGCGGAACGCGGCAACCTGGTCGTCCAGGTGCTTGGCCATCGCGCTGACCTGGGACTTCGACAGTTGAGTGACGCCGAGGGACTCGGCGAGCTTCTCGACCCGGCGCGTGGAGACGCCGAGCAGGTAGGCGGTGGCGACCACGCTGATCAGAGCCTGCTCGGCCCGTCGGCGGCGTTCGAGGAGCCAGTGCGGGAAGTAACTGCCCTGACGCAGTTTGGGAATGGCGAGTTCGACGGTCCCGGCCCTGGTGTCCCACTCGCGCGGGCGGTAGCCGTTGCGGTGGTTGACGCGTTCGTCGCTGACCTGCCCGTATTCGGCGTTGCAGAGGGCATCGGCTTCGGCGGACATGAGTGCGTCGGCGAATGTCTTGACCATCGCGCGCAGCAGATCGGGACTCGCCGCGGCGAGGTTGTCTTCGGCGAGGGCGTGCAGGGGCAGACTGTCTGGTGCGGTCATCGTGCTGATCTCCTTCGAGGCTTCGACACTTCGAAGATCAGCCGGTGGCCGTTCATCTATGCGGGCACAATCCCGATGCCGGAGCAAACCCCCGGATCAGGTCGAACCCGTACACCATCTCCCTGGACGCAACCAACCTGCATGCCACGACCGGCGAGGCCAACCGCCAACTGTCCGGTTCCGCACGAGCAGTCGAGGACGTGAGCGTTCGACGGCAGGAGATTGAGGACGTCGTCGAACGACGCAGCGAACTCGGCTGGAGGCAACTTTGCATCCGAGATGAGCCATTCATACACCTCGGCAAGCACGCCATAGCCTGTCACAACCACTACCTCCGTCACGCGGCAGACTCACGGTAGGACGTCAGTCCATCAGCGGAGCAAGCCGGGCACCAATGGTTTTCGCAAGGATGGCTCTGACGGTGTTTGTGGGTTGTCAGTTGTCCGTCTGTGGATGTCACCGGCTGGTTAGCTGGGAAGTTGTTCGTGAGAAGTAGTGTCACTCGCGGGGTTGCGGTGGCAAGGTGAATGTGCTCAGTGAAGGAGCACCGCCGCTGTGCTCGGCTGCGAACGCGGCGAGTGGGGATGCCGGTCGCTGATGACCGGCATCACCGCGACTCCTGACCACGTGACCTGGGACTCCTTCGAACAGCCCCACCGCAAGACACGCGATTACTCCGGATTCGGTCCGTTCCATTTCGACCGCCACCAGTACGAGGACGCCGTGAAGGGCCTGAACGCAGCAATCAGCTCCGACGAGACGTGAGTACAACCCATCGGCTCAACACGGGAAGGAAGCAGTCGTGTTTGACCACGTGATTGGACTACGTCCAGAGGAAGCCGCACGCTGGGCCGCCCTTGTCGAGGAGTCCCGGCCCGTCCTTGAGAGCGATGGAATGGAGGCTGTCCAGGCCCTCCTGGCCGAGCGCGGCATGAGCGTCATCCAGGCGATTGCAATCACCCGCGCACTACTGGGGCATGCGGAGACACAGCTCCGAGTCGCCATCGACATCGTGGCCACGAGTAAGGCTCGGCAGTAGGTTCGGAGAATATGGCATCGAGCCGTTCTACTGAACGCCGGGAATCGAGGGCGCCCACGAGAAAGGCGGCGTCGAGGGCCAGATCGGCTGGTTTCGGCGCAGCCCCTTCGTTCTCGTCCCCGAGATCGACTCGCTGGCGCACTTGAACATGCTGATCGACGAGTGGGCTCTTGCCGACGAGGCCGGCGGATCGGGACCCGTCCCCGCACGATCGGCGAGCTGTTCGCCGTCGAACGGCCGTCGTTGAAGCCGTTGCCCGTCGAGACGTTCGAGACCGGCCGCTGGTTCACCCCACGGGTCGACCGGTTCTCCCAGATCACCTTCCGCACCAACCATTACTCGGTCCCGACCCGGTTCATCGGCCGCCAGGTCCGGGTCCCGCTGCACGCCTCCGAGCTCGTGGTGTTCGACGGCCGCACCGAGATCGCCCACCACGAACGGCAGCTGACCAAGAGCGGATCACGGCTCAAGCTCGATCACTATCTCGAAGCGCTGCTGCGCAAACCGGGCGCGCTGCCCGGCGCCACGGTCCTCGAACAGGCCCGGGCCGCGGGCCAGTTCACCCCGATCCACGAAGCCTGGTGGACACCCGCCTGCAACGCCCACGGCGGCGCCGTCGGCACCCGCGCTCCCTTCGCCGGCTGGGGCAAGATCTTCACCGACCCCAAACTCTGCGCCGCCATCGTCGACCGGCTCACCTTCGGCGGCAACATCCTCGAGACCGGCACCGAGTCCTACCGCCTCGCTCACAGCCGCGAACTCGCCCGCTAAGCCATCCCCACACCATCCGGACTGCCGTCAGAATTCACCAACATCCAGCCGGCCCGAGGCCACGAACCGCCGTCAACTTTCACGGCCGAACGACGTCAGCATTCACGGTCGAAGCCACGCGCGCCACCGCGCAGAGCGAGTGTCCGCACCGGGACTACTCAGTGCCGTCCGCCGGCAGGCGCTCGGGCAGCCCGAGCCGCGGGAACTGGTCGTCGTGGAACGTGACGATCTCGCTGATCGAACCGCCGGTGACGCGCAGGACGTCGATCGTCAGCGGCAGGTAGGCGCCCTCCTGCTTCTGCCAGAGGTAGAAGGCGGCGGCGGGCTGCCGGTTCACGGAGGTCAGGATGGCGCGCAGGCCCTTCATGCCCTCGAAGCCGTCCTCGACCCAGTTGTTCACGACCGTGTCGCGGCCGACGTACAGGCCCGGCGTGGGCGGCATCGAGCAGCGGACGTCGTCCCGGAGCATCGCGGCGAGTGCCGGGATGTCCGTGGCCACGCTGGCGTCGGTGAAGCGGCGAACCAGCTCGCGCGTCCCGGCGTCCTGTTCACCGCCGGTCCAGTCCTGCCGGTCGGCGGGCAGGTGCTCCCGCATGCCGGCGCGGGCCCGCTGCAGCGCGCTGTTCACGGAGTTGACGGAGTCCCCGAGGGCTTCCGCGACGTCCTTCGCCGGCCAGCCGAGCACGTCCCGCAGGATCAGCACGGCCCTCGGGCGTGGCGCGAGGTGCTGGACCGCGACCAGGTACGCCAGCTCGATCGTCTCCCGCGCGACGGCGACGGCCTCCGGCTCGTCCGCGTCGCCCGCGGGCAGCTCGTCGAGCAGCCGGTCCGGGTAGGGCTGCAGCCACAGCACCTCGCCGCCGGTCGCAGGCTTCGGGCGGGACTTGGCGAGCAGGTCCAGGCAGGCGTTGGTGGCGATCCGGTACAGCCAGGCCCGGAACGTCGACCGCCCCTCGAAGGTCTCCCGCCGCCGCCAGGCACGCAGGAACGTCTCCTGCACGGTGTCCTCGGCGTCATCGAACGACCCGAGCATCCGGTAGCAGTGCACATGCAGCTCCCGCCGGTGCCGCTCCGCCAGCTCCGAGAACGCCGGCTCATCGACCTCGCCCAACCCGCTCACGTCCCACCCCTCCAGCCGCGTGTCCGCACTCATCACGTCATCCTTCCGCCTCGTTGTGTCCCGTCGTAGGTGTGACGGGTGCGGACGCGAAAACTCATCACTGGGGTCGGTCGGCATGGCTGAGCGCTTCTCATCCTTGGCAGGTCGGGCTTTCGACGGGGTGGAGAACGATGATGGCCCGCACCTCCTCGGCCGTCCGGGAGGGGCTGCCGCGCAACTTGGTCAGGATTCCAGGCCTCAAGGGCGGCGACGGCGCGTTCGCCGCGGCCGCGGATCCAGGCGTGGGCCTTGTTCACGGCCTTCTGCCGGCGGGACAGCTTCGTATCCGGACGGCATGTCAACGGCACCGGATGATCACGCCATCGGGCGCACTCCTCCCGCGAGATCCGTGAGTACTTGCGCCGGCGGCAGCGGCTGTCCAACTCACCGTGTAGCGGGACGCGGTCAGCGACGTCATGGCATGCGATAAACCCAGCGACGTAGGCGATCACCCCCGGGATACTGGTCACCCATGGATGAGGTCGAAGTCGTCGTCGCCCATTCCGAGCGCGCGACTCTGCGCGTCGGTGACGTGTTCCTGAAGGTGGACGCCGATCAGGCGCGCATCGACGTCGAGGTCGAGGCGATGTCCCTCGCGCCGGTCCCGACCCCGAAGGTCCTGTGGCGCAAGCCGCCCGTGCTCGCGATCGCCGCACTCCCGGGGACGACGCTTGGGCGCCTCGGCGGGCCGTCGACCGGGTCGTCGGCGGCGTGGGCCGCGGCGGGCGCCGCCATCCGGAGGCTGCACGAAGCGCCCCTGCCGCCCCGGCCCGGCCGGGCAGGGCGGAGCATCGTCGCGCTGGCGGCCGAACTCGACGACGAGTGCGAGTGGCTCGTGACGAACGGCGTCCTGCCCGCCGACCTGGTCACCCGCAACCGCCAGGTCGCCGAGGCCGCGCTCCGGCCGTGGACACCGGCGTTCACGCACGGCGACCTGCAGATCGCGCACGTCTTCGTGGACGGCGACGAGGTCACCGGCATCATCGACTGGTCCGAGGCGGGTCAGGGTGATGCCCTGTACGACCTCGCCACCTTCACGCTCGGACATGAGGAGCACCTCGGCGACGTCATCGCCGGCTATGGCACCGACATCGACCTCGAGGTGATCCACGCGTGGTGGTCGTTGCG
The DNA here is from genome assembly GCF_036014015.1 of Streptomyces sp. NBC_00457. NCBI lineage: Bacteria > Bacillati > Actinomycetota > Actinomycetes > Kitasatosporales > Streptomycetaceae > Streptomyces > Streptomyces sp. NBC_00457. The sequence goes on from NZ_CP107905.1 coordinate 10,429,482, forward strand.
CAGCCTGCTGGGGGTTCGCTGGCTGATCGAGCACGGCTTCGACCCCTTCGCGCCGGGCTGTGAGGTCGACGTGCTGAGATCCCGGATGTGAGGCTGCGCGGGCCTGACTGCCACGCATGCGTTCTGACGCATCGAGCAGGCCATCTCCTGCGGCCCATCGCCTGCCCTTACTCCCGACCAGGAGCACGGCACCGGCCTGGGAGACCGCCGAGCGACCGCCGCCTCGACACGGACCCGCGGAGGACTCCGTCGCCTGAGCGGAGGGCTCCCACCGCTACCGGAGCTTGGGCCAAGGGTTCACTTGACGTGCAGGCGGGACTGCTGGGAAAACTGTCGCGAAATTCCCGAACCGACAGGCAGCCCAGTCTTGCAAGATTATTCAGCGTGGCCGGAAAGCTCCGGTCACGTTCTCTTGTGCTCAGACCGAATGCCCTGATCGCATCCGTGATCACGGCGTCCCTGCTGACGCTCGCCGTCCTCGTCCCGACCTCACCCGCGGCCACCGCCCAGCCACCGCACGCGCTCCCGCAGAACGCCACCAAGGCGGACCTGAAGTGGCAGCCGGCCCTCGACCACAATTACACCGGCCCCTCGGAAGACTGCCGCGACACGTCGGACCTGGACAACACCAACGCCTACTCCCGCCAGCGGTGCAACTCCGGCTGGTGCGTCCATCTCTACGACTACTACTTCGAGAAGGACGTCGCGGTCCCGCAGGTGGCCGACGTCGGCGGCCACCGCCACGACTGGGAACACATCGCGGTCTGGGTCCAGGACGGCCAGGCCAAGTACGTGGCCGCGTCGGCGCACGGCGCATACCACGCCGAAAAAGGCCGAGGACGTCCGCTGGGAGGGCACCCACCCCAAGATCGTGCACCACAAGGACGGCGGCCTCACCCACGCCTTCCGCTTCGCCACCGAGGGCGACGAGCCGCCTGAGAACCACTACGACACCTGGCGGCGCTCGCCCCTGGTCTCCTACCTCGGCTTCCCGAGCGGACTGCGCGACACGCCGTTCACCCACGACTTCGGCAGCGCCTCGATCGGGATTAAGGACTCCTCCTTCGCGGGCAACCTCGAAAGGGCCGTTCCCGCCGAGTGGACCCAGCAGTGCTCGACCAACGGCACCAGCGCCCCGTCTGCACCGACATCAAGAAGGTCCTGATCGAGTTCGACTACGGCCGTGACGAGGGCTCTCCGGGCGACCCGAATCCGGCGCCCGAGGACCCTGCGCCCGACGACCCGGCGCCCGGTGGACCGCTCGGCAACGTGATGATCGTCGGTGACTCGATCAGCAATGGCTACGAGGGCGACCACACCTGGCGCTACCGGCTCTGGGAGTGGGTCCAGGGGCAGAAGGTGCCCGCGACGTTCGTCGGTCCGCTGACCGACACCATGAAGCCGGACGACCCCGTCCACCCGAGCCTCCTCAGCTGGCGGACAGCGTGAGCCACACCCTGCAGGAGCCGGCACCGGCAAAGTTCACGGGAGCCTCCGCCCGCGACACCGCATCGGGCTTCGTCAACGGCGGGTCGGTGCACTACGCGATGTGGGGCCGGCAGCTGGGCCAGAACGTCCGCACCGTCACGTCGGTGATGAACGACCTCAAGTCCAAGAACCAACTGCCCGACACGCTGCTGGTCGAGTTTGGCTTCAACGACATCGGATGGCTCTTCGTCGGTGTCGAACTGGTCGACACCATGGAGGACTTCATCGCCAACGCCCGCGCGGCCAACCCCAACGTGCGGATCGTGCTGGCCAACGTCCCCCACCGCACCACGGACTACAACGCGGCCCTGGCCAAGGCGATCCCCGAGTGGGACACCGACGCCTCACCGGTCGCGCTCGCCGACGTCGACGGCGCCTACGGCTGCGACCCGAACGCGACCACGTACGACGGGCTGCACCCCAACGCGCTGGGCGAGTACCGCATCGCCCGAGCCTTGGGCACCACACTGCACGACGAGTTCGGGATCGGGTCCGCGGCGCCCTCGGTGCCGGACACCCTGCCCACCCGGCAGATCGCCACCCCCACCTCGCTGCAGTTCGACGGGACCCAGCAGGGTGTGACCGTGACCTGGCCCAAGGTCTTCGGCGCGCCCAGCTACGCCGATCCAGTGGCGTGACATCACCCTCGACGCGGACGCCGCCTGGCAGGAAGCCATCCCCGCCGCGCAGGCCAACCGCTGGGATCTGTCCTGGCAGTTCACCAACGAGCCCTACGAGGGCCACACATACGAGGTGAGAGTACGGGCTTCAGCCGGCGACGACCTCAAGTCGTCCTGGTCGGCACCCGTCCAAGGCATGGCCCACCCACCACGGCACAGCCACCGGCGACCATCCACGCGACCGCCCTCGCCGGAGTGATCGACGTGAGATGGACCCCGCCTCCGGGGCCGTACGCGGATTCCATCACCCGCTACGCGCTCTGGATCTACGACCTGGACACCCCGTCGGTCTGGTCGAGAGTCCTCGGCTACCCGCCCACGGCATCGTCGGCCCATGCCACCGGGCTGACTCCGGGCCACCGCTATCTCGTGTTCATGGAAACCTGGAACGCGGCCGACGAAGGCAAACCACGTATCGCCGGCACGGTGATTCCTTAGACGCCCTGACTCCCCGCACACACGACAGCATCGGGACCGGTGAGGGTGATCCTTATTCTCTATGGCCGTGTCAGGGGCGGGAGTTGCCCCCGTACTGTTTCCGCCATGGATCTCTACGGAGCCTTCCGGATGGCGGCGATCGAGCAGGGCGTCTCGTCTGCGGATGTCGACGCGTACCTGGCGGATGGACGCCCTTGCCTACGTCTGGGGCCCGGACCCGGACCGGTCGCCGGATGGGTGGGTGGACTGCCGGTGCTTCCCGACGGTGTGGCGTGGCCGCGCGCCGACGGCAACGACCACGACGTCGAGGCCGAGCCCTTCCCGTTGGCTGTCACCATCGACTTGGCGGCCTTGCCCTGGGAGGGGTTACGGGAGGCACTGCCGTTCACGCTGCCGGCCACCGGTCTCCTGCAACTGTTCTACCTGTATTCCCAGGATCCGCGCAGTAAGCACTGCACCGGGGAGGAGGAAGCTCTCGGATTCGTTCGAGTGGTTCACGTTCCCGACCTGGGCCTGGCCGAGCAGCGTGCCGTTCCCGAATACGCTCATGCGGAGAAAAGGCCGGTCCCGGTGCACGAGCGTGTCGAACTGCGGGCAGCACTGCGGATCGACATTCCGGGGTTCGACCCCGATTACGGCATAGAGAAGCCGGGACTGCCGGCGGACCACCCGCATGCCGCTGTCCTGATGGACCTGACGCTGCGTTTTCTGCCGGTTGGTCCGTACTGGGAAGGCGTCCAGGTCGGCGGCCACGCGTGGGGGGAGCAATGGGACTGCGAAGACGAGATCGCCGAGGAGTTGGCACCACCCGGGGAGGACAGTTCCAGCAAGGCCAGGGAGGAGCGTAAGCAGCAGGTGTATCGCGAGTGGCTGCCTCTGGCTCAGTTCAGCGTGCAGGACGAGAAATACACCAATGCCCGGCTGATGATCCGCCGGGAGGACCTGGCGGCGGCCCGCTTCGACCGGGTGCGTTCTTATCAGGAGTTCACCGAATGAGGCGCCGGGCGCAGCCTGCGCGGCACGGCACGAGACAATTCGATAAGTGAATCGCTCCGGGTCTGCTCGCGGGTGTCGCTGAGGGTTGTCCCGTAACTGATCTCCGACGTGGTCAGGGTGCGATGGCGTCCGTGGGCATCTGCCGTCTATCCGGCGAGGTTGAGGTTGTGCAGGCGGGCGATGCCGAGCATGGCGTGGTGGACACCATCGCCTTTGAGTCGGCAACCTCGCAGGATCTTCCAGCACTTCATGCGGGCGAAGACGTGCTCAACGCGTGCTCGGACCTGTTTGTGGGACGTGTTGTGCGCTTGCTTCCAAGCGGGCAGTTCCTCGCCCTTGCGGCGGCGGTGCGGCATCACTAGGTCGGTGCCTGGATAGCCGCCGTCGGCGATCGTCGTGGTCGCGCCGACGGTGTCCTTCGCGCCGGATTCCGCCCGCGCCTTGCAGTCGTTGCGGTTACCCGCGACCGGCCGGCCGATGGCGACGACGAGCCGGGTGTCGGCATCGATGACGACCTGGTGGTTGGTGGAGTACCGGTAGTTCTTCGGCTGCTCGGCCACCGAGTGATCACGCGTGGGCACCAGGGTGCCGTCCACGATGAGGACGGTGTCCTTGCGGAACCGCTTGCGTGGCTGGAGCGCGAGCATCGGCCCGAGGTGGTCGATGACACGGTCTGTCGCGGACCTCGAAATGCCGAACAGCGGGCCAGTTGGCGCAGTGTCAGGTTGGTGCGCCAATAGGTGGTCACGAGGAGCACTCGGTCTTCCAGAGGAAGTTTCCACGGCCGCCCCCACATAGGCGCAGCCGCCTTCTCGCGGCGCACTGCAGCCACCAGACGAGTGAAGAGCCGTGCGCTAAGTCCTGTGAACGGGGCTATCCATGACGTCTCCGATGCTGTGATCACACCTGCCACGATCGGGAACGTCGCACATCAAGATCAGTTATGGGGTGCCTTGTGAGGGCCGGGCAGTAGGTCAAGAGGCCGAGGCGTCGCCGCGGTGATCTCGACTGCCTTCCCATGTGCCCGGCTCACCGGAGGGCTTCGAGACGCTCTATGTGGTCCTCGCCCCACTGGCCGAGTGGGGTGAGAGCGGTAAGGAGCGAGTGACCGAACTCGGTCAGTGAGTACTCCACCTTCGGTGGCACCTGGTGATGGACCTCGCGGTGCACCAGGCCACTGGCCTCCAGCTCCCGCAGTTGCAGGATCAGCATCCGCTCACTGATGCCGACCACCGTTCGGCGCAACTCGCCGAAGCGCAGCGGCCCCTCGCCGAGCCAGAACAGGATCAGTCCCTTCCATTTCCCTCCCATGACGTCGATGGCCGCGTCCAGGCCGCAGGTGTAACTCTGCTTCCGCACCAGCACTTCCCCTAACAAAACTGTGGGTACCAGACAGAATTGTAGGTACTTGTAGAAAAGTTGGTGCCGCCGCAGCATGGATCAGGCGCCGCACCGAGAGGGCAGCAACTCCGTGCGATGCCAGTTATTCGACCCGTTTCACGCTTCAGATGCATCGGCATCAGGCAGGAGCAAACGTATGACCGGGCACCATCGCACTCCCGTGACCGTCGTCGGGCTGGGCTCGATGGGCAGCGCATTGGCTGAGGCATTCATTGACGCCGGACACCGGACCACCGTCTGGAACAGGACAGCGTCGAAGGCCGTGCCGCTCGTGTCCAAGGGCGCTGTTCACGCGCACACGATGGATGAGGCAGTCGCGGCGAGTCCGCTGATCATCGCCTGCCTGACCACATACGAGAGCACCATCGAGGCCCTGGAACCGGCCACTGCCACGCTCAAGAGGCGGGCCCTTGTGAGCCTGAACAGCGGTTCGCCAGCCGGTGCCCGTCAGATGGCCGAATGGGCGCTCGGGCACGGCGCGCGTTACCTCGGCGGGGCGATCAAGAACGTGCCGTCCGCCGTCGGAGCTAAGGACACCCTCCTGTATTACGGCGGCGACAACACCGTCTTCGACGAGTTCGCGTCGACGCTGCGGGTGTTGGGCGGTGACACCGTCTACCTCGGTACCGACGCCGATCTCGCTGCCCTGTACGAGATGGCGGTGGGTGGCACCCTGCTGCCTGCGCTCGTCGGCTTCTTCCAGGGCGCGGCAGCGGTGCAGGCGCGTGGCCTTGAGGTGGCCTCCATGGTGCGGTTCAGCACCAAGTGGTTCGAGATGATCAACTCGGTACTGCCGGTCTTCGCAGAGGAGATTGACCGCGGCGACTACAGCAAGCCCGCGTCCTCGGTAAGTCTGTTCCTGTCTGGAGCCGCGCATGACGAGGAACTCGGCAAGGAAGCGAACCTCGACATGGAGTGGCACAAGCCCTTCCATGACTTGCTGAAGCGAGCCGTCGAGGCCGGCTACGGCGACCACAGCATCTCCGCCCTGACAGAGATACTCAAGAACCCGGCGCGGACCGCATAACCCGGGACCGTACACGGGCGGTCCGACCGGTTGGGCGGATGACCGGTCTGTGATGTGTGTGGTCATGTGTTCTCCCTGCGGTAGTCAACTGGGTGCTCCTTGCCCCAGCTCACGGGTCATCGATAAATGTCACGTGGCCGATGCGGCCCGCCATCTGGTGGGTCAACCTGAGCGCGCACACGCAGACTGGTGACACGCAGCCGGGCTGGAGCCGCGTGATGCGATCTCGACGACCAGGCGAGTGCCAGAAGCGCGTCGACGGCGTCGTCGACGCGCTTCTCGGTGCTGCCGAGCAGCGTGTGAGAGTTCTCCTTGTGAAGGAGGGGGTTCCGCCGTCGGATCGAGCTGTTCGCGGGTGGCTACTCGGAGCCGGTGCCTGGCTCAGACGGTCGGGACGGTGCCGCCGTCGATCACGTACTCGGCGCCTACGATTGCCGATGCGCGGTCCGAGACCAGGAACCCGACCAGGTCCGCGATTTCCTCGGTGTTCGCGAATCGTCCCAGGGGTACTCCTCCGAGGGAGTCGTAGATGGTCTGCTTGGCTGCTTCACGTGTGAGTCCGTTGCCCTCGGCGATCCGGTCCACGAATCTTTCGTAGGCTTCGGTCTCGATTCCGCCGGGACTGACTGCGTTGACCCGTACGCCGCGCGGCGCGAGCTCATTGGCAAGTCCCTTGCTGTATGTGCGCAGCGCGGCCTTCGCTGCTGCGTAGGCCAAGGACGCGTCGTATTGGGGCAGTTCGCGCTGGATCGAGGTGAAGTGCAGTACCACGCCCGACCCGGACGCGATCATTGCCGGGAGAAGAGCTCGATCCAGCCGTACCGCTCCCAGGAGGTTGAGGTTCAGCTCGGTGAGCCACTGGTCATCGGTGATGACCGCGAATCCACCAGACGGCGTCGACGCTCCTCCGACGACGTGCACCAGGATGTCGAGTGTGCCGCCTGCCTCTGCGATTCGAGCGGCCACGGCGTTGGTGCCTTCTATTGTCAACAGGTCCGCTTCGATGAATCGGTCAGGGTGCTCGTACCCGTCGGGCATCGTTCGCGCCGTCACGTACACGTCGGCACCCATCTCTCGCAGTCTCTCTGCAACGGCCTTGCCCGAGCCCTTCGAACCGCCCGTGACCAGCGCCCGGCGGCCGTCGAGACGATCGCGATCTGAACTAGACATTTTTCTCTCCACTGAAGATCGAGGTGGCGCGGGTTCGGTCAGGCTGGGTGGTTGGCGATGACGAGTTCGGCGACGAGGTCATCGCGCAGCGCGAACCGGTAGTCGAGCTCGGCGACGCCACCCGGGAAGGTGCCTTCGAGCCGCACGGTTACCACCCAGTGGGTGTCATCGACGCGGCGAGCGCCGATCTGCTCGGTCGTGTACTCGAACTCGGACCCGGCGTCCCGCAGGAACGCGTGGGCCTCCTCTCGGCCGCGGAAGGTCTCGCCCTGGTCGACGACCACCGCATCCTCGGCGAGGAACGACGTGGCGGTGTCGGCGTCGCGGTCGACGTGGGCGGCGAAGAACTCGCGCACGGTGGTCGGGAGCAGATCGGACGGGAGATCGGTGTGCTGTGTCATGAGCCCACCGTGTGACCTCACGGCGCGGGAGGGTCAAGCCGTGGACTCTCCCCCAGGGGGAGCGTTCAGAATGAGGGGATGTTGACCATCGGGGAGTTCTCGCGGCTGACCCACTTGAGCGTGCGGACACTGCGTCGGTATCACGAGGCGGCGTTGCTGGAACCCGCCGTGGTGGACGAGACCACCGGTTACCGCTACTACGGCGTCGACCAAATCCCGACCGCGCAGGTCATCCACCGGCTCCGCGAGCTCGACGTCCCCCTGAGCGATGTGCAGCGGATCCTGCGGACCCCCGACCCCGGTGTCCGGGCGGCCCTGGTCGCGGACCACCTGCAACGCCTCGAGGACGCGCTCGACCGCACCCGGGCCGCGGTCGTGTCGCTGCGCCGCCTGCTCCGGCCTGACCCCGCGCCGATCGACGTCGAGCTGCGTGCGGAGCCCGCCCGGACGGTCGCGGCGGTGGAGGCCGTAGTCGGGCATCGCGACGTCGCGACCTGGTACGCAGGCGCGATGGCCGAATTGGAGGCGGCCGTCGGCGCCGCCGTGACCGGACCGCCGGGCGGCAGCTACGACAACGCCCTTTTCGAGCAGGAGCGCGGTCACGCGGTCGTCTACCTGCCGACCGCTGCGCCACCTCGCACCGGACGCGTGCACCCCAAGATTCTGCCGGCCGCGGAACTGGCCGTCACCACCCACATCGGCGAGCACGACGGCATCGAGGTCACGTACGGCGAACTCGGGACCTGGGTGGTGGAGAACGCGATGTCGGTGGCCGGGCCGGTGCGGGAGGTCTACGTTGTCGGCCTCCGTGACACAAGCGATCCCGCTGCGTGGCGCACCGAGATCGGCTGGCCGGTCTTTCGTGTCACCTGAAGCGGTCAGTGCGAGACGAATACGCCTTATCGGCGATGACTCTCGGGCCTGCGACGGGGGCGGCCTGCGGACAGGCGGGGCACTCGCACCGCGTCCAGCACCGTGTCGATCACCGTTGAGTCATTGACATGGCCCGACGTAACGACGATGGCCAAGGGCAGGCCGCGGCCGTCGGCCGCGAGGTGGACTTTGGTGGTCAATCGCCTCGGGACCTGCCGAGCGCCTGGCCAGGCGTCGGATGTGTTCGTCCTGAGCCGGTGCCCCTTTCTGCGGGCGCCCGCGGCGTGCTGGTGAGCACGGTTGATGGTGGAGTCCACCGACACAGTCCACTCCACCGCGCCCACCGCATCATCCTTGACCTGCACGTGCTGCAGCAGCTTCGCCCAGGTTCCGTCCATCTCCCAGCGGGCGAAGCGTTCGTAGACGGTCTGCCAGGGGCCATAACGCGCGGGCAGGTCACGCCAGGGTGCCCCGGTCCGCAACCGCCAGAGCACGCCGTTCACCACCTGGCGGTGGTCCCGCCAGGGCCGCCCACGACCATCAAGGCGAGGCAGCAGCGGGCCTGTCCGCTCCCACGCCACATCCGTCAACTCACCCTGGCCAACCACAAGAGCAATGATCAGGTATGGCTAGTCACCCATGAACCACAAGTAGCTGCCTGGCGTCGACGCACACACTTCAAGGAGCTCGGCAAGGTCCAGCAGAGCCGCCTTCTGCTGGTCGTCCGTACACCCCTGTGCCAGGGCGACGGCTTCCTGGCAGGCGACTTGAGCTTCCTGTTCGTTGAACAGCGTGTCACCGTACGGATCCACCCAGCCGAGTTTGCCCGAGCCATGCCGGTCGAGGGTGCTCAGCACCCTCGACAACGCTTGACCGTGCTCGTAAGAACCCCGCAGCAAGGTGTCCCGGGACGACCTCTTTCGTGCTGGTCGCCCAGAGTGCAGTTCCAGCTCAATCCCCATGACCCCTCCTTCGGGCTCGGACACCGAAGCTTCGCAGAGATCATTTGTCAGACACGGCCTAACCGCCCAGCCACCGCACGTTCGCAGCACTGCCTCCGGCGTGCCCACCCGTACCCGCCTGATCCATCAGTACGTACGCGAGATCTACGGGCCCGCCCTGCACGTCCGGTCCTACAACACGCTGCGGCAGGTCTGGCACGAGTGGTTCGGCTCCAGCGGGTCACGGTCCCGCAATCTGGGCGCGCCTGATCTGCCATTCCGGCGAAGGGCCTCGAAGACGCCCGTGTCACGCCACTGCCGGAAGCGGTTGTGGACGGTCGACCAGGCGCCGAACTCCTGCTGCAGGATCTCCCGCCACTGCCCGCCGGTCTTGAACCGCCAGATCACATCCCACGACTCGATACGCTCCCTAGTCGAGTGTCCGAGGCAGGCCGAAGTACGGTGCCACCGCCGTGTCGAACCGGGTGAACTCGCAGAGCCTGTCGCCGGCGAGCCCGATCACGATGACGCCGGCGAGATGGAGGCCGTCGGTGGTCTGGTCGCGCACGTACTCGCCCCACGCGGGCTGGCCGTTCGCCCGGACGGGCACCATCAGATCGATCCGCCCCAGGAGGGTGCGGATGACGCTGAAGAAGCGGTGCACGTCGTCGCGTCCACGGTATTCGAGCGGAAGAGGCGGCATCCGTACCCAGATGTCGTCGGTCATGAGCGCGATGAGCGCGTCGACGTCGAGTTGGGTGACGGCCGTGACGAAGCGGTCGAGCAGCGCACGTTCCTCCGGTCCGCCGGGTGAGGGCGGTGGCGGGACGGGGGAGCGCGTCGCGTTCATCGTCGCGCGGGCGCGTTTGAGGGCGCTGGTGACGGCGTCCTCGGTGAGTCCGAGCAGCTCGCCGGTCTCGCGGGCGCGGTACCCGAGCACGTCGCGCAGCAGGAGCACGGCGCGTTGGTTCGGCGGCAGGAGTTGGACCGCGGTGACGAAGGCGAGCGAGATCGCCTCGCGGGACTCGTACTGGGCCTCGGGTCCCGGCGCCTGATCGGAGAACTCCTCCAACAGGCCGTCGGGATACGGCTGCAACCAGAGCACCTCACCCAGGCGGCTCGGCTCCGGCAGCGATACCGATACCGGAGCGGTCACCGGCTGCCGCCCGGCCGAGCGCAGCAGGTTGAGGCACCGGTTCGTGGCGATGCGATAAAGCCAGGTGCGCAGGGACGAACGCCCCTCGAAGCCGTCGACGCCCAGCCACGCTGCCAGGAGCGTCTCCTGCAACGCGTCCTCGGCGTCCTGCAACGAACCGAGCATGCGATAGCAGTGCACCCGCAGTTCGCTCCGGTGCGGCTCGATCAGGGCACTGAACGCGTCCCGGTCACCGGCACGCGCCCGCTGGAGCAGTTCCATCTGCCACCTCCGTCTGGATCCTCCGTCGTACTGACACCGGCGGGCAGCGGAACTGGTCGCTCTCGATGCGCCCAATTTCGGGCGGGCGCTGTGTCTCTCGTAGTGAACGTGTCCGCAGCGGCAGCCGCCGCAGTGGACGGTCCGCATCCATCGGGAGAACGGCATGACAATCGCAGACAGGACCGTTTTGGTTACCGGCGCCAACCGCGGTATCGGGCAGGCTCTGGTCGAGGAAGCCCTGCGGCGAGGCGCGAAGCGGGTCTACGCCGCCACGCGCCGGCCTGTGGCTCATCCGGACGAGCGGGTCACTCCCGTGACCTTGGACGTGACGAGCGCGGCGCAGGTGCGGGCAGCCGCCGAGAGCGTGCGCTCGCTCGACGTCCTCATCAACAACGCCGGCGTGGCTCTCCCCGACGACCTCAGCGATCCTTCCATACTCGAACAACACCTCGCCGTCAACCTCTTCGGCACCTATGGCGTCACCCAGGCCTTCCTGCCATTGCTGACCCGTTCTCGGGGAGCCATCGTCAACGTGCTGTCGCTCTCGGCACTCGCCACGGTGCCGATCACTCCGGCGTACGCGATCTCCAAAGCGGCGGCGTTCTCCCTGTCACAGTCGCTGCGCGCCCTGTTGAAGCGGCAGGGCGTGACTGTGCACGCGGCCCTGCCCGGCCCCGTGGACACCGACATGATCCGCGACTGGGACATCCCGAAGACCTCTCCGCAGGCCGTCGCGCGAGCCATCGTCGATGGCGTGGAGAACGGTGAGGACGAAATCTTCCCCGACCCCATGTCGGCGGCGCTGGCGGAGAGTTGGCGCACTGGTGCGGTCAAGGCACTCGAGCGCCAGAACGCGGCACTGCTCGACGCAGTGCCGGCCACCTGACAACCGGAGGTTAATAGTGCTGCTCGAAAAGAAGAACGCGATCGTCTACGGAGCCGGCGGTGCCGTCGGCAGCGCGGTCGCCCAGGCCTTCGCCGCGGAGGGAGCACGGGTCTTCCTCACCGGACGCACCAGCGCCGCGCTGGAGGTGACCGCCGATGAGATCCGCGCTGCGGGTGGCGTCGCCGAGGTTGCCGCGGTGGATGCGCTGGATGAGGGCGCCGTCGAAGCGCACGCCGACGCGGTGGTCCGGACCGCCGGCTCGCTCGACATCTCGTTCAACGCCATCAGCCTGCCCCAGACGGGCATCCAGCGTGATTCTTGCGAGGAACCGCGGGCGTTCATGCCCGGGAACATCGACAGGTCGAACCGGGTCTCGCAGGCCTGGTTCGCATGCCGGAACTGCGTATTCGTTGATCACGCAGACCGGAACGGCTCCCGCAACATCCGCGCCCGCGCGTGGGAGTTGTGGCGACCCGGGGCCCAGTCAACGGCCCCTGCCCCATCACCGGAGCGCACGCGCCGGGGTGGGGCTGGACGCAAACGCAGCATCACCGCCAGTGATGCCCGTTGTGCAAGCCCGTCGCTTTAGCGACGGGTAGTTGACGGCACCAGGATCGTCGATCTACCGCCCGACGCCTTCGACTTGCCCATCGCCACCTACTCCAGCGCCAACTTCCTGACCGCCAGAGCCGCCGCACGTCGGATGACCGAGCAGGGGGCAGGCGTGATCGTGACGCTCACGGCGAGCCCGTCACGGACGGCCGTCCCACTCATGGGAGGCATGGCACCGGCATGGGCGGCGATCGAAGCTCTGTCCCGTGGGCTGGCCGCCGAACTCGGACCGCACGGCGTCCGAGTCGTCTGCTTGAACGCGGCCGGGATGCCGGAAACGCCGCAGCTGACCGAGGTGTACGGCTTGCACGCCGCCGCCTACGGCATCAGCCGCGACGCCTTCCGCGGCCGCATGGCCGACCTGACCCTGCGCAAACAGTTGCCCACTGTCGCCGAGATCGCCAACGTCGCCGCCTTCGTCGCCTCGGACCGCTCCAGCGCGATGACCGGGGCCATCACCAACCTCACCGGCGGCTTGATCACCGATTGACAGTGCGTCCGCACGACTTGAAGGAGACACATGACCGCTGACTTGAAGGCGTATGCCGTTCGGCTCCGCGAACTGCATCACGCCGATGAGATGCTCGTTCTGCCGAACGCGTGGGACGCGGCCACCGCCCAGATCATGGCTGAGGCCGGGTTCCCCGTGGTGGCAACCACGAGCGCCGCGATCGCGGAGATGCTCGGTTACTCCGACGGCGAGGGCGCGCCCTGGCAGGAGATGTTCGCCGCAGCCGGCCGGATCGCCCGCGCGGTGGAGGTCCCGGTCACCATGGATGCCGAGGCGGGATACGGACTGCGGCCCCGGGAACTGGTGGACCGGTTGCTGGAGATCGGCGTGGTCGGCTGCAACCTGGAGGACACCGATCACCTCGCGGGCGGACTCGTCGACGCCGGTGCGCATGCCGAGCGGCTCTCGGCCTTCCGCGCCGCCGCGGACGACGCCGGGGTACCCATCGTGGTCAACGCGCGCGTCGACGCCTTCCTGCCGGGAGCCGGGGTGGCCGAGGAGGAGCGGGTCGCGGAAGCGGTCCGCCGAGGCCGCCGCTACCTGGAGGCGGGGGCTGACTGCGTCTACCCGATCGGTGTCGGCGACGAGCGGGACCTCGCCACCCTGGTCGCCGAATTGCCCGGGCCGATCAACGCCAACACCAGGCCGGACGTGCTCGACCTGGCCAAGCTCAGTGCGCTGGGCGTAGCCCGAGTCTCCTACGGCCCCCGGTTCTACCGCCAAGCGCTGGCCGACCTGAAGGCCGCGGTGCGTCAGGAACTGCTGACCTGACGACGAGCCCGACCGGCGTGTGGTCGTCCCCGCAGCGCTCACGCCGCGCACCATTCGTCGTGGTGCGCGGCGCCGTCCCGGATCACTTCCCTGACCACCGAGCATGTCACTCTCAACCAGGACACGGACGGGCGTGCGGGGTCAGGGCAACCAGCGCACCGCCGGGGTGGGACACCACGCTCAGTGCCGTGCTGCCGACGACCCGCAGGCGCCGGTCAAGTTCGAAGCCGAAGAGCATCTGCGCCAGTTTCGACCGCGCATAGGCGGCAAAGGGGCGGACGCGCCGGAGGTGACGCCCACCTGGGGCCTGTTCGATGGGGCAGCCATGTGGCCCGCCGGACATCCCTTAGCGGCGGACAGCCGTCTGAGGCCCTGCTGCCGTAACAGCTGCGAGATCAACTCTGTGATTCTCTGGCCGAGCGTCACCAGCCGGTGTAACGTCATGATCAGCAGTCGTGGTTCCGAAGTCCCGTTCGCCCGTGATTCGCAGTCACGGGCGTTTTTGCTGTTCAACGCCTCTCCGGACCAGGGCGATCACCTCCGGGTCCCGCACGGTGCGGGGCCCGATACGAGTCCTCTCGAAGGAGACAGGCACATGGCTACAGGCACTGTGAAGTGGTTCAACTCGGAAAAGGGCTTCGGCTTCATCGAGCAGGAGGGCGGCGGCCCCGACGTCTTCGCCCACTACTCGAACATCGCCGCCCAGGGCTTCCGTGAGCTCCAGGAAGGCCAGAAGGTGAACTTCGACGTCACCCAGGGCCAGAAGGGCCCGCAGGCGGAGAACATCACTCCCGCCTGACGACGCACGAAGAAGCCCCCGGCCGGTGACCCACCGGCCGGAGGCTTGGCCGTCTCGCCCCGCCTCCAGACCTGTACGGTCCGGTCGGCGGGGCGTCGTGCATAGTCGAGCCCGCAGTAGTCATTCGATAGACTCCCCGACCGTAACGATCGCAACGTAAGGCGCATACGCAGACCCGTGGGGCAGGCGCCCTAGCCTGAAGGTCCCCGCTGGAGGTCTGTGTGCCGCCCTTCGCTCGGCCCGCCCCGCTCGCACTGGCGCGTTCATCGAGGCTGTGCCCGAGGCGCCGGGCTGGACGCTGGAGCCCACATTATGGACACGGTTCAGGGCTGTCCGTCGTCCACGCTGGAACGCGGGCCAGGACTGCGGACGTCGTCCACGATTGACGGTCGTAGGGGCGCGGTGGGCCGTTGGGGCGGCCCGTCAAGCCGGGCCCCGCCCGGCGGGTGCGGTTCACCGTGTCACCGTGTGGTCAGCGCGAGGTACCCGTCTTCGAGGGCGGGCTCCACCGGCTGCGCCCGGGGACCCGGCGCCGCGGGCGCCACGACCCGGTACCGCATGCCGCCCTCGTGTGGCAGCGCGGACACGACCATCCCTTCGGCCGGCGGTGGCCCGTCGGTGACGACCCACCACACCCGGCCCCGCGCGCGGTGGGTCAGCTCGTCGACCGTGCCGCGGAAGATGAGCCGGCCCTTGGCGAGTACCGCCACCTCGCGGCAGGCCTGCGCGATGTCATCGACGATGTGCGTGCTCAGCAGCACGGTGCGCCGGCCGGCGAACTGGGACAGCAGGGTGCGGAAGCGGATCCGCTCCTCCGGGTCGAGTCCTGCGGTCGGCTCGTCCACGATCAGCAACTGTGGGTCGGCGAGCAGCGCCTGGGCGATGCCGACCCGTTGCCGCATCCCGCCGGAGAAGCCGCGCAGCCGCCGGTCGGCGTCCCCGGTCAGGGCGACCACTTCGAGCAGCTCCCCGACGCGTCGGCGGCGTTCCGTGCGGTCGTCCATGCCCTTGAGCAGCGCGACGTAGTCCAGGAACTGGCGTGCCGTCAGGTCGGGATAGACGCCGAGGTCCTGCGGCAGGTAGCCGAGGCCGCGCTGCACGGCGGTGCGCCCCGCGCCCGTGCTCAGGTCGTGGCCGCCCACGGTGACCCGGCCGGATGTCGGCTGTACCAGGCCGGCGAGGATGCGCATCAGCGTGGTCTTGCCGGCGCCGTTCGCGCCGAGCAGCCCGAACATGCCGGTGGGCACGACCAGGTCCAGGCCGTCGAGGGCGGCCACCCCGCCACGGTAGGTCTTCGTCAGGCCGGAGATCTCGATCCGCATCGCGTTTCCTTGTGTTCGTCGTTCGTTGGGGTGGTGTCAAGCTCGGCGGGCGCGCACCGCGTGCCCCCCGGCGAGCGCGGCGGCCGCGAGCAGCAGCAGCACCGCGATGGACAGCCAGGCGGTCGTCGGCGTCGGGTCCGGCCGCAGGAAGTTCAGCGTGGCGCCGGGCATCGGGCCGGCCCAGATGTCGTCGCCGTCGATGCCGTGGAAGTCGAGCAGCGCGTCGAGCGGGTAGCCGCCGAGCGGGTGGACGAGGGTCCGCGCGGGCGTCGGCATCATGTCCGGCGGGACTACGTTGCCCCAGAGCCAGTAGCCGACGAAGATCACGCGGAACAGCGGCGCCGGCATGATCAGGGGTACCGCCAGCGCGAAGGCGGCCACGAACAGCAGGCCCGGCACGATCACCACGGCGCATGCGGCCAGCGCCCAGCCGAGCGCATGCGGGGCGCCGGCGTACACCGCGTACGCCGCGGCGAAGCCGAAGTACACCGCCAGGATCGGCACGGCCGTCGCGGCGCCCGCACCGAGGTACTTGCCGACGAGCCGGGCGCCCGGCCGGGCGGGAGCGGCGTCCAGGATCGGCGCCACCCGCAGCCGGTCGTCGCGGATGAGCCGATCGGCGAGCAGGCAGCCGTACCCGATCGACAGCAGCGCGTGCAGCTGGACCGCCAGGCCGACGACGGCGGTCCTGGCCTCGGCCGGCCGCTGGTCGGGTCCGAACAGGTCGCGCAGCAGGCTGCCGCCGATCAGCACGAACAGCACGACGGTCAAGGCGGGCACGATCCACACCGACCGTTTGCGGACCTGCATGCGGAACTCGTACCTCAGGCTCGCGCCGAGCGTGCGCGCGGTCTGGCCGGTCATTCTTCCTCCTCGCCGATGAGCCGTTCCGAGCGGGCCAGCACGACCAGTGCCAGCGCGATGAGCGTGGCCGCCGCGCCCAGCAGCGCCAGCCGGTTCCCAGTCCAGTCGCCGGGCACCGCGCCGCGAGTCGTGGCGAACAGATAGAGCAGCCGCCCCGGCAGGTGCTGCTGCACCAGGCCGGCGAAGAACTGCTGCAACGCCCACAGCGTGGTGACCACCGCACCGGCCGCCGCCGGGCTGCGGAATACGGCACCCGCTGCGAAGCCCACGGCCCCCAGGCCGGCCGTCGGCGCCGCCCAGGTGAGCTGCCCGGCGAACGGCCCGTGATTGGCCGGCCAGCGCGCCCACCAGCCGGTCGCGATCAGCACGGTCGCCGTCAGCCCGGCGACCACCGCGGCCCAGCCCAGCGTGATCGCCATGCGCCGCAACAGCGTGACCCGGTACGGCGTGGGCGCGGCAAGCTGCAGTTCCACGGCCGGATCCCGCCCGACGAGCGAGGCGCAGCCGACACCGGCGGCGAGCGGCACCGCCATCTCCAGGGCGCCGAGCAGGATGCGGGCCGTCGTCGTGTCACCCGGCCGGGGGTTGGCGAGCGCGGCCGAGACGCCCAGCACGACGGCGATCGGCGGACCGAGCAGGGCCGCCCATCCGGCCCGGCGCGCCTCATATTGCCAAAGCGAAAGTGATCTCACATCGGATGGGTAGCGCGCCAACCGCCGTGCGGTTCACCGCCGTAGGGACCAGGACGCCCGGCCATCACCACCGCGGCGATCCCGCACACGGCGCTCACGGCGAGGACGGCCGCGTTCGTGGACCAGACGTCCACGATGAACCCCGCCGCCCAGCCGTCACGGGCGAACACGCTGCCCGCCAGCACCCGCACCGCCCACAGCCCGATGGCCGCGCCGAGCGCGACGTCCGGCCCGAACCGGACGGCGACCAGCAGGCTGACGGAAGACAGCAGCGCCATCGGCCCGAGCCAGGCGGCGATCAGCGCCTTCAGGCTCGCCGCCCCGCCCGCCTCGGCGGAGGTCAGCGCGGCCGAGGCCGCCACCGCGAGCACCAGGTCGTAGCCGAACACCAGCGCGAGGCGCACGAGCAGCAACAGCGGGCCGGCCGTCGGGGTGGCGGCGACCAACTCGGCGGCAGGGTCGCGTCGTGATCGGTACGTGCCGGCGACGCCCGCCGCGGCCACGATGGGGGCGACCAGCGCGAGCACCACGTCGGCACCGGTCGAGGGCCGCTCAACGGCCGCCGTCTGGACCAGGACGATGACCACGCCGAGCGCCAGCACCAGCGCCGAGGCGACGGGCACGGCCAGCCGGATCAGCCGGGCCTCGGCCACGACCAGCGCGGCGGCGTACCGCAGGCGTCTCGTCCAGCTACCGCCGTCGGGTGGGTCGGCCGGCCCCTCGATCGCGCTGCGGGTCAGCACGGCCCGCACCATCCGCGCGGGCTCCGGTGCCCCGTCGCCCGGCGTCGCGGTATCCGCGATCAGCCGCCAGGCGGCGAGGTCGGCGCGGCAGCGCGCGCAGCCTGCAAGGTGTGCGCGGACCCGGTCGCGGTCCGCGCCGCGCAGCGAGCCGGCGGCGTACGCGGGCAGCATCTCGTTCATTCGGGCACCTCCTGGGCGGTGAGCGCGGCGGCGACGGCGGCCCGGGCGTGATGCAGCCGGCTCTTCACCGTGCCGACAGGGATCGCCAGAATCTCGGCGACGTCGGCGAGCGGCAGGCCGGCCACGAACACCAGGGCGATCACGTCGCGGTGGTGGTCGGGCAGCCGGTCGATGGCCGCGGCCACCGGTGTGCCACCCGCCGCCGCGATCGCCAACTCGTCAGGGCCGGCGCCCTGGTCGGGCCGATCGAGCGGGGGGACGCCGATGGTCTCCGGGCCGGACCGGATGCGTAACCGGTTGTGCGCCTGGCGGCGGGCGACCCCGAATATCCACGTGGTCGCCTTCGAGCGGCCCTCGAAGGCGGCGGCTGAACGCCACACCGCGAGCATCGTGTCCTGGAGGATCTCCTCGGCGGTCATCCGGTCGCCGGCCAGCCGGTACAGGTAGCCGAACAGCGCGCCGGCGTGCCGCTCGTAGAGGTGGGTCAGCGCGCTCACGTCACCAACGGCTACCGCACGCAACAGCGCCTCGTCACTGCCCGGCCCGGGCCGCACCATCCGCTCACCTCCTCGCCTGAAGGTAGGTAGCGAGCGAAGGGGCGAATGGTTCACCGCACCTCCGCTCGCCGCGTCCGCGCCTGGGTCGGCAGCGCAGTCGTACGCCCGGCTGACCAGCGTCCCGCGTCGTCTGCGCCGTGGCCGTCGCCCAGCGGTCGGCGAGCAGCTACGGGAAGGCGAGCACGGTGGCATCGTCGGCGGCCGCGATCGCGAGCAGGCCGGCTCGCTCACGTGCGTCTGGTTGATCGGGTCTATGTACGCCACTACGCCCGGCGGCCTATGGGGAGTTCCGTGCGTGTGGCCGCCCCTCGAACCGTGCGTGGCTCATCCTCCCAAGGAAGGCCTCGGCGTGCGTCCCGCCATCAGGCCCGCCAGAGCTGCCCGCGATGAGACTCCCGTCTTGCGGTAGACCCGGGAGATGTGGGTCTCGACCGTGCGGCGGCTCAGGCAGAGTCGTTCGGCGATCGCCGGGCTGGTGAGGCCGTCGGCGACGAGGTCGGCGATCTCCCGTTCGCGGGAGGTCAGTTCGGCGAGGCCACGCTCGGGCCTGTCAGCGGCGGCGGCCACCGCCGGGCCGACCGCCTCGGCAAGACCGGTCAGCATCGCGGAGCCCCCGGCCACGGCGAGCCGCCGCCCCCGGTGCCAGGCCGCCTGCCCGCGCCGCGAGCCGCCCGGGTCCGCCGCCGACAGGGAGGCGCCGAAGAGCAGGGAGAACGCCTCCCAGAACACCGCTGCGCTGCGGGCGCTCTCGTCGGCCGCCGCCACGAACAGGTCCGCCGCCGCCTTGTCGTCACCGAGACCGAGGCGTATCTGCGCGGCGCTGCGCATGGCAGAGGCGCGCTGCACGGGCAGATCGAGCCGCTCGGCCTCCTCGCGGGCCCGCTCGGCCCATTCCTTCGCCGCGTCCAGGTCACCCATGGTGACGGCGGCGGTCACCAGGACCTCCACGAACAGCGGACGCATGGAGGGCTGCATTCGCCGCAGGCCGGGGCCGCCGGCACGCAGGACCGCCTCCCGGGCACGAGCCGGGTCGCCGGCAGTCAGCGCCGCGTAGCCGAGTACACACCAAGCGATGGACGCCCACCAGTTGACGCCCAGACCCGCCGCGGCCACCGCCTCCTCGGCGGTGGCCAGTGGCCGCGGATCGCCGGGTGGGCAGGCGTCGACCAGGGCGTGGGCCCTGGTGGCGAGGACGAAGGCGAGCAGTTCGTCACTGCCGATGCCGCGGGCGATGTCCTCGGCCTCCTCGGACAGTTCCACCGCCGACGCGAGCCGGCAGGTCTGGGTGCGCACGTGTGTCTTGCACAGGAGAAGGTGGGGCAGGAGGTAGATCTGCCCGGTGCGGCGAGCAATGGCCAGGCCGCGATTGGCGTGCCGCTCGGCGTCGGCGAAGCGCTCCAGGAACGCCTCCGCCCAGGCCAGCCGTACCAACGGCTCGCACAGGCCGGTCAGATCGCCGTCCGGCAGCGAGTCCACGAGGGCGGCCGCCCGGCGGGTGAAGTCGTCCGCCGCGGCCGTCTCCCCCTCGTACGCCTCCCCCAGCGCCGCGACGCTCAGCGCACCCGCCACCCCCGTCTCGTCCCCGAGCGAGCGGGCCACCTCCAGGGTGTGTGCCACCTCGGAGCGCACCGCCGGGTACGAGGTGTCGTGCGGGGCCGAGGAGCCCAGCTCCAAGCCCAGCGCCACCTGGTCGGCGAGCGACGGCGCGGGATCAGTGCGGTGCAACTCGCGGCGGAGCAGGGCGACCGCCTCCGAGTAACGCCCCAGGTGGCGCTCCATGACGGCGCACAGCACGACAGCAGACGCCCGCGACCCCGTCCCGTCGCCCGGGTCGGGCAGGGCGATCACCTGGTGCAACAGGTCCCGGCTCTCCCGGAGCCGACCGCCGACGCCCAGCGCCCGGGCCCGCCGCAGCATCAACTCGCGCCGTCTGGCCGCGTGTTCCGGCGTGTGCGGAAGATGCCGCAGCACCACCTCAAGCCAGTGCGCGCTGCTCGCGGGCGCCGTCTGCGCGGCCTGCTCGGCGGCCTCGTCCAGCACCGCCGCCGCCCGAGTGTCCCAGTCGGACAGCGACTGCTCGGCGTGGTGCGCCCGCTCGGCCAACGGGGCGCCGATCCGGGCGAGTTCGGCGCCCACGAGCCGGTGGATCTCCGTGCGCTGCCAGGGGTCGGTGCCGTCGCGGACGAGGCTGCGCAGCACGGGGTGACGCAGCGCGATCCGCCCATGCGTGCCGGTGCGCAGCAGGTCGCGCCGGGTCAGTACGGCGAGATCGTCGGCCAGTTGCCCCGGCTCGTGGCCGGTCACCGGGCCGAGCAGCGCGGACGTGGCGTGGTCGCCCAGAGCTGCAACCACTTGGACGAGCCGGCCTTGCGACGGCGTCAGTGGGGTCAGCTCGTCGAGCAGCAGCGCCCCGAGGCCGGTCGTGGACAGTCGGCTCACCGACGCGCCCTCGCGGTGCGCCTGGAGCAGGGTCAGCAGGTACAGCGGGTTGCCCTCGCTCGCGGTGAAGAGCCGTACGGCCTGGTCGGGGGCCAGGTCAGGGGTGAGCAGTTCGACGCAGTCCCGCTCGCCGAGCGGGCCGAGGACCGTCCGCCGTACCGCGCCGGTCTCCGTGCCGCGCCTGAGGGTCGCCGCAAGCGGCGCGGGGCTCTGCCGGTCGCGGCGGGCGAGGACCAGCAGGACGCGGGCGCGCACGGGGTGCCGTACGAGATGGTCGAGGAGTTCCAGCGACGCGGCGTCCGCCCAGTGCATGTCGTCCAGGACCACGACCAGCCCAGACGCCGCGGCGTGGGTCAACAGGGCGGCGGTGGCCCGGTGCAGGTGGAAGCGGTCCGTGCTGCGGGGAGCGCCGCTCAGCACCGGGGCGACCTCGGCAGCCTCCGGGAAGGATTCGACGGCCTCCGGGGCGAGGTCGGAGAAGGCGTCGGTGAACGGCTGGAACGGGATGTGACGTTCGTACTCCGTCGCCCTGCCGCGCAGCACCGCCGCCCCGCGCCGCGTCGCGGCCAGGCACAGCTCGTGGACCAGCCGGCTCTTGCCGATGCCCGCCTCACCGCCGACGTCCAGCACCGCCGGGCGGCCGGGCACGTCCCCCACCAGTTCCGCCAGCAGCCGGTCGAGCCGCGCGAGTTCCGCCTCTCTGCCGACCAGCGGTGTCCGTTCCGTCGTCATACCCTCACGCCCCCGCGACAGTTGGTGCCCCCGCACATCCTGTCGTATGCCACTGACAACCTGTGGCTTCGTGTCCTCGATCTCACACCGTGTCGACGGCTACGCGTCGACGGCGAGCCGCCGGCCCGAGCGGGTGGGCGGCGATCAGCGCGGGACGGGCAACCCTCGTCCGGGTGGGACGGGTGGGCCGACCGGATGCGGAAACTGCGTGACCGATCTACGTGGGCGGACCGGCAATCGGACGGCCGGTACCAGGTGCGGCCGTCGTTCGAGGCGGCCTGCGAGGTCACGGTCGGCGGCCGGAGACTCGTGGCGTACTCCGGGCACCGCAAGGTGATCCGCCTCGCGGACCCGGGCCACGCGCGAGGATACGGCGGTCCTCACGGACTCGCGCAGCTGGATCCGTACGCTGTGCGAGGTCGACGTCGACTGCAGGCCCCTGCTGGCGTCCGGCGGCCGGGACGGGGTCGTCCGGCTCTGGGATCTGGAGAACCGAGGCGCGCGGATGGCCTCCCTCACCGGTCGCCGCGGCTGGGTGTACGGACTGTGCACGGTGCGGAGCTCGGGGCGCGGCCTGCTGGCCTCGGCGGGCCGGGACGGCGCGATACACATCTGGAACCCGCGCGACGGCCGGCTGGTGCGCACGATCGACGGCTGTCGACCAAGATCAACCTGTCCGCGCGGAACTTCGCGTGGTTGTACCCACCGAAACTGATCTCGACAGTCAGGTCCTCCGCTTCCTGTCCGGCCTGCTGCGGACTCGACGCCGCGGGCTTGCATCCGGTGGCGTCACCTCTCGGCGAACCGACAGGCCTGGCCCGAGTTTCCTGGATAAGTTGATCTTCGAGGGTATCGCTGCAGGTCAGCTTGGCTTTGAGGGGTTCGCAACTGTATGACCTGAGCTTAACGAGGGCCTGGTCCTGCGGTGGTGTCTGGTTCGCACATCAGGTATCTCGCCAGGGGGTCGCGCTAGCTGGGCGGCCACCGGAGAACGTGCGCACCGAACGAGATCAGCGGCGAGCCGGGCCCGCGCACCCCGTCCTCGTACCGCCAGTAGCTCAGGCCGACGGTCCCGGAAAGGAACCCGGCGAGGAAGCCCAGCGCCAGCGGCCCCACCGGGTTGGAGGCCCCCTCCTCGACCACTTGCCCGCCGACTGCGAAGATCGCCACCCCGAACCCGAGCGCCGCCGCTACCCCGGCCAGGCCCAGCACCAGCCACGCCCACCGGCGGCTCCTGGTCGCCGCGACACTGAGCACCTTGAACTTCAGCGGCTTCTGGCAGCTCCCGCATTCCAGCGCCTCCACCCGCCGGCCCTTCTCCGGCCGCTCGATGTCGATCGGATAGAGAGCAAACTGGCGGACGACATGGCTGCTGTGGACGTCCTTGGACACCATGTGCGCATATCTCAGACCTGGATACGGCCCCAATTCCCGCTTACTCATAGCAGCCTCCCTCTATCAGATACCTGTCCGGATCGTCCCGATGGTCGATCAATCCGCCCCCACCAGCTGTTTCGTGCATCCACGGCCCCGTCGGTCGCCGGTCCCCACATGCTCAATCTCCGTAACTCGGGGAGCGCAGGACGTCGTTCACGTCGAAGCTGAACGTCGGCGTCGGGTACAGCGGGTCGGGCACACCCGTGGTGTCGGGCACGTCGTACGGATCGGCGGTGGGCTTGCCCTCGGGGCTGCAGACGTGCGGCGCCGCTGGAGGCGACAGCTGGTACTCGGCCACCCGATCGGTCCTGAATTTCACGTTCCCGCCGGCGATGTTGAGGCCCCCGGACTCGGTGCTGATCTGCTCGGGCAGTTCCTTGCTCTTGAGGGGCCTGCCGACGTACACCGCGACCAGGGCGCCCACGCAGACGCTGCGGTCGTCGGCGTAGAGCTTCTCCGGCGGTTTCACGAGGTGCTCCTTGCGTCCGTCGACGCGCAGCTCGGTCCGCTTCACGGAGTCCATGTCGAAGAAGTAGTCAGGCGGGGCCTCCGTGGCGCCGGGCGTGTACCCTCCGGCGCCCGCCGAGCCGTAGGTGAGCTTCCAGAACTCCACCTGAACGGTGACCGTTTCGCAGAGCGGGCCGGTGTAGCCCGCCACGCTCTCGACGATCTTGACCGGGTCCTTGGACGTGTCGACACCTGCGGCGGGGGCATCGGCCGCTATTCGCACCCAGCTCATAATCTGCTCCGTCGTCCACTCCCCGTTGGGGTGGCAGCCCTTGGCGTTGGTCGGGTAGGGCGGGGAGGGCGTGGCCGACGGGGTGGTCGGGGCAGCGGTGGCAGTGCCGGTCGCGGAGGGCGTGGCGGCCGATACGTCGGTGCCGTCTCTGTCGCCCGAACAGCCGGCCGTCAGCAGCGCGACGGCCGCCAGCAAGGCGGTGACCGGAGCGGCGGCATACCGAGCCGGCCGGCCACCTCCCGTCGGGGTGACGGCGCGGACCAGCCACCGTACCCGGTCTCCTGCAGACTCCAGCAACGTCATCATCCTGACCTGTGCTCAGTGGCTTTCCGGTCGCACGGTTCACCCTCGATCAAGACCCTTTCCTAAGCGGACGCTGAAGAAATCAGTAGAACTACGCAATCGGCTACGTACGTTCGCCGGCCGCGGAGTTGCCGCAGTGGCATCCTCGCCACGGATCGAGCTTCGTGCCCCGGGGCCCCGGGGCTGTCGCGCCGCGATGACGGGAGGGCGGCGTTCGCAGCAGCGGGCGAGGCGCTGGAAGGCGTTCTGCCGGGCGTGGGCCGGCCCGAGGAGAACGGGGTCGTCGGACAGGGCGATGCGGGCGGTAATGCGTTTGCCGACCGGCTCGCGGTGGACTTCGTAGTTCTGGGCCACAGCCATGACGATCTCCAGGTCGTGCTGCCCGATGCTGCCCCGGGCGATCCCGAGGCGGACTGACCACCAAAATCCACCTGGCCTGCGACGGCCGTGGCCGTCCCCTCGCGATCCTGCTGACACTCGGCCAACGCCACGACAGCATCTGTGCCCGGCCCCTCCTGGAACGTATCCACGTCCCGCGCAGCGGCGTCGGACGACCGCGCTGCAGGCCTGACCAGGTCATCTCGGACAAGGCCTACAGTTCCCGCGGTTTCCGCGCCTACCTGGCCCGATCGTCCGGTTCGTCTGGTCGGTGGGGCCCCTTTCGCTCCGTCGCGGCGGCGTGCTGGTGGGAGCGGACGATCGTGGGGTCGAACGAGCCTGGATCTGCTGCAGGGCTTGAGCTGCGGCGTGGGTGCGGCGGGTATCTGCTCGATGTACCGTCTGGCCGGGTCGATGTGCACCGGTTCCGGCGGCTGTTTGACCAGGCCCGCGCGGCGGATCGCACGGATGCCGAGCGGGTGTTGATGCTGCGCGAGGCGCTCGGGCTGTGGCGCGGTGAGCCACTGGCGGGCCTGGCCGGTGCGTGGGTCGAGCGCACCCGGCACAGCTGGGGGCAGCAGCGGATCGAGGCGGTGCTGGCGTGGTCCGAGGCCGAGCTCCGCGTGGGCAAACCGAACGGGGTGATCGGCATGCTGGACGGTCTGGTCGCCGAGCATCCGCTCGTCGAACCGCTCACTGTGGCGCTGATGCGGGCACTGCACGCTGCCGGGCGCAGCCCGGAGGCCCTGGCCTGCTTCGCCGACCTGCAGAAGCGGCTGGTCGAGTAGCTGGGTACGGATCCGGGTGCCGAGGTGCATCAGGCGATCCTGCGCGGCGATGCCACCACGCCCGCGGCCGGTTGTATGCCGTCGGCCGGTGGGGCCCGCTGGGGCGGTGCCGGCGCAGTTGCCGTTGGAGGCACGGGGGTTCACCGGCCGGGTGGAGGAGCTGGCCCGGCTGGACGGGATCCTGGCCGCTGCCGGGCAGCGGCCCGCTGCGGTGGTCATCACGGCGGTGTCGGGGATTGCGGGGGTGGGCAAGACGGCGCTGGCGGTGCACTGGGCCCACCGGGTGGCCGACCGTTTCCCGGACGGCCAGCTGTATGTGAACCTGCGCCGCTTCGACCCGTCCGGGGCGGCGGTGACGCCGGATCAGGCGGTGCGGGGCTTCCTTGAAGCGCTGGGCGTGCCGGCCCAGGGCATTCCGGTGGACTTTCAGGCGCGGGTGGGTCTGCACCGGAGCCTGCTGGCCGGGCGGCGGGTGCTGGTAGTGCTGGACAACGCCCGCGACGCCGAACAGGTCCGCCCGCTGCTGCCCGGCCCTCCCGGCTGCCTGGCCGTGGTCACTAGCCGCATCCGGCTCTCGGGCCTGGTCGCCGCCGAAGGCGCCCACCCCATCGCCCTGGGCCTGCCCTCCGGGGCCGAGGCCCGAGCACAGGTGGCCTACAGCCTCGGCGAAGACCGGGTTGCCGCCGAACCGGACGCCGTGGCTGAGATCATCACTCGATGCGCCCGGCTCCCGCTGGCCCTGGCGATCGCCGCCGCCTGGGCCGCCACCCAGCCTGGCTTGCCCCTCAGCGCCGTCGCCGAGGAGTTGCGCGCCAGCCACGGCAGCCTCGAAGTCGTCGCCGACCGCCGCGCGCCTCCCGTAGGCTGCCGGACCATTCCGCGCAGCGCGTTCGGATCAGCGTCCAACGACGCCGATCCGAACGGCAATCAACGATCCACTCCGCGCGCCAGGGCCGTGACCAGTACACAGAGGCCCCCGGCGCAAGCCCGCGCGCTGCCTCGGCGGCTTACTCGACCAGCGTGAGGTGGAAGTGGTTGTCGTGGACTACGTTGTATCTCATCTTCGCGTTTCCGGCATCGGGCCAGGCACCGGTTCCGAGATTCACCGTCTGCCCGGCGGCATTGGTGTAACTGCCCGTTTCCAGCAATGTCCGGGCCCAGCCCTGCTGTAGCGCGGGAGCGGCGGCTCCCTTTCCGGTGATCGACCGACCGATCGCGTAATAGATTCGCTGCACATCGTCGTCGGCGATCAAGGCGCTGAACCGCGCCCGGGTCTGCGTGACCCATGCCGCGACACGGTCGCGTGACTCCGCGTTTCCGGTCAATGCGGCCTGAGTGTCCTCGACCAACCGGTAGAAGTTGACGGTTCCGTTGAATTGTGGGTTGTTCGGGAAACGGTAGACGTGGAAGAGGTCGATGTCCCGGCCCTCAAGGTGTGTCTGGTGACCGATGTTGCGCCCGTGTTCTCCGGATATGTCATTGATTCGCGTCACCAGTTGCCGGTTGCTCACCAACCAGTCGTAGGTCTGTTGGGACGCCCAGTCGTCCCCGCCCGGGTCCCTGGTGCTGTACCGGTCGAATCCATCGGGCATTCGCCACAGTGGGTGGAACTCCTCGGACAGTTGTGCCGGACTGGTGACCGCGGTGCCGTTGGTCCGCTGTCCGGTCAGCGTGACGCGGTACCGGATGCTGTCGGCCGGCGGTGGAGTGCCGACGACATTGGATTGCGCTCCGCCCCCGAACGTGGCTCGAACCCGCAGGGTGTCGGCATCGACCTGGGTGACTTCCGGCTCACCGACCGCCGCGTCCGTCACCGTCTGCAGCACGTTGTTGCTCGCGTCCAGCAGCTCCACTTTCGCGCGGGTGGCGGTCACATTGGCCGCCTTGCTGTAGTCGACGTCGAAGGTCCGCTGGAAGGTGTTCGCCGCGCCGGGACGTGGGATGCTGAACCGGTCCGAACGGCCCGTCGCCGGTTGTGGGACGCGGTCCTTTCGGATGCCGTTGATGGCCAACGTCGACGAGGCGGAGCTCAGGTCCGCGGAGACCTTCGTTTTCCCGCCGGGTGCACCAATATTGGTCGCCGTCACCGTGAGGGTCACTACGGCAGCGGAGTCCGCCGTCAGCGCGGACACATCGATATACTGGTTGATCCCTCCGGTAATGCCACCGTCGAAAGGGTCGAACCGCCAGATCGGCGGAGTCGTCAATTGTGAGTTCACCGATCTGCTGATCGAAAATAGATTCTGTCCGGCCGGCCCGAGCAGGCTGACGCCCCACGTGTCGTTATAGCGACTCCGCGCTTCCACGTTTTGCGGGTACTCCGCGCTCTGCACCTGATAACCGAGTATGATCTGCGAGGTGCCTTTAGGCACCGTCGCGGTGGCGCTGCGGACCTGTGGCACATTCTCCGCCGCGCTGGTGGCGTCCACGTTAGCGGCCTGTGGGGCAAACACATTCAGGGTGTTCGCCCGCGCTGCGGCGTGATCCTGGCGGAGTTTCACATCGTGCTCGCCCGACGACGTCGCCCGGTCGGCGCTCGCTGCACCGTCCGTGGTGAGGTTCCACGGTGCCACGCCCGCCAGTACGTCCGCCGGAGCGCGCATCGTCAGCGTCAGGGCCCCGTTCGCCGCCGCCGTGAACTCCGCGGCGCCACCGAACCACAGGCCGTCCACGAACACACTGGCACCGACCGTGACAGGTCCGGTCGGTACGTGGTCCAGCACGAGCCGCCCGGCGTCATCGGTGGTCATGGTGGTGTCCACGGTCCCGAACCGCACCGCGACGGGTACTCCGGCCAGCGGCAGGCCGGGCTTGGACGGCGGGGCCTGCAACGCGACCGTCACCCGGAACAGGCCGGGCGCGAAGGACACCTCTTCCGCGT
The DNA here is from genome assembly GCF_036014015.1 of Streptomyces sp. NBC_00457. Taxonomy (NCBI): domain Bacteria; kingdom Bacillati; phylum Actinomycetota; class Actinomycetes; order Kitasatosporales; family Streptomycetaceae; genus Streptomyces; species Streptomyces sp. NBC_00457. The sequence goes on from NZ_CP107905.1 coordinate 10,457,948, forward strand.
AGGACAGGCCCGCCGCGTCCACGGCCTGAACGGTCAGCGTTGCCTCGCTGGAAGACAGCGACGCCAGAACGCCTGTCAGCCTGGGTACGTCGGTGGCGACGACGGCGCCGTCCCGCGCGACACCGAACAGCGCGGTGAGGTCCTGCTCGGGGTCGGCCGGGGTTTCCAGGGTGACCATCTGCACGGATGCCATCGGGACGACGGCACGATCCGACTCCCGCCGAAAACGCAGCGTCACCGATGGCGTCGCGGCGTCCAGGCCGCCGTTGACCAGTTCGTCCATCGTCAGGGTGCTGGGCTCGTACGTATCCTCACCGTCGAACAGGACTACCCGCACATCCGTGGTCTCGCCCGCGACCACCGTTGCCGAGGCCGACCCCTTGGCCAGGGAGGGGAGGATGACGCTCACGTTCGCCTGTCCCGCGGACCAGGCAACTGTGGCCGTTCCCGACGCATCGGTGGCGCCGGCATCGACGTCGTTGATCCGCACGAGGGCGGTGTCGGGCAGCGCGGAGCCGTCGTCGAACACTGCGGAGATCCGCAAGGTCCCGGTATCCGCCGAGGCAGGCGCACCAGAGGAGGCCACCGCGAGCGGACCGGACATCGGCACCACGGCGGCGATCAACAACACCATCAGCAACCGCCATTGCCGACGCCATCTCGTTGAGGGTCTGTGTCGCCTTGTCATCTCGAACATGCGCACACCCTTCGCCGGTTTCCTGCGCTCGAAGGCACGGACGGCTCCGCCCGGTGCACCAGATTGGTGCACCGGGCGTGGCGGCGTCTTCGTGATTCCGCGCAGATCTGCCGGCCGCCGGCCAGGCGGACTTGTCAACTTCCACAAATCCGCATCACCGGCAAGGTCGGCCCGGCTTCTCGGTCTTCGTCGCGGTCGGCTGACGGCTCACGTGAGGCTCGGTCAAGGCGTCAACCTGTATGGCGGTTTGGGCTGGTGGAGCCGCCGAGGCTGCGTGTTTCACTCACCGCCGCGGGTGATGCCGTAGACCAGGGCGATCAGTCCGCCGGTGCGGGTGATGCGCCGTGCACGTCGAGGTGGCTGGGGTGTCGCTCGGCCTCGACCAGGTCTTCGCGCCGACTCGCACGGCCATGCCGACGGGGATGCTGAGGAGGAACAGTGGCTCGGTGAGATCGAGGGCATCGACCTGACCTTGACCTTCGTCCGCGCCAAACGAGCCGGCGCGACGCGCCTCACGCGCCGAACCCCGTAACCCGGATCTTCCCCGTGTAGGTGAGGCGGAGATCGGGTGTCAGTGTGTTCTGGGCTCTGGCGCTGATCTTAAATCTGCACGCCGGCGAGAAGCCCCAGCTGGGCCAACCGACCGCCTCCACGCGGACAACCCAGGAACGGTGGGTGCCGATGACGGGTTCACCGGCACCCTGAGGAACCTTCGACTGTGCCTGCCAGCTCCACTTCGCCACCCCAGACCATGAACGGACTGAGGTGGAATCGGGCCCCGATGTCAATCCTCGAAGGATTTCCGAGTCCGATCACTTAGGTACAGGTCTAACGTCGGAGGTGTTCCCGGCTGCGGGGAGATGCGATGACGGGACTGAGCGCGATGACCGGCCTGGCGTGGGTGCCGTAGTCCTGCACGCTTCGCGTCGACCTCGGCGAGCCTGACCCGCCACCTCGCGCCCAGCCCCCACTTCACCCGGTAGGCCTGGGCATACATCTCGCTGCTGGGCAGCAGCGTGACCTTGGAGCATGTTGAGCCGGTCGAAGCGGGCATCCATCAGCCCGCGCGGGTTTCGAAGTGGTTCTGCGCGGAGCCGTCAGGCAGCGCGAGCATCACTTCGCGGAACGCCGGCCCGGTCCGTCGTCGGGGAAGACTGCCACAGCGCCGTCGAGAGCCATATCAACGTGGCACCGACGACGATGTGCAGCGCGCTCGTGAACACCGACTCGGGCAGCGCGGTCAGAAACGCGAGCAGCGGTACTGCGACGGCGTACGCCCATGACGGCACCTTGGGGAACCTGCGGGCGCGGATCGTCGCCGCCCCGAACAGGGCGCATCCCACGGCGAAGACAACGGCCGAGCCGAGGAGTGCGGGAATAGTGGGGCCTGTTAGTTCCGCGTCGATGACCGCGTCGTCGAGGTAGAACAGCACGAGGTTCGAGGTGAACGCGGCCCCGCCGAACAGGCCGAGGCCGATGAGGTTCACGACGTAGGCGGTCTCGCCGAATCGGCCAGTCGCCTGGCTCTGCCGCTGGTGGAGCGCGCTGAGGAACGGCAGGGAGAACGCGGGGGAGAGGGCGAGAAGCAAGCTGGTCGCGGCGGTTTCCCCGGTGAACGCCTCGACCAGTGAGGGCAGGGCGATGAGCAGGCCGGACAGCGCCCCGCAGAGGGCGCCGAGGCGGGTGAGCCGGGTGGAGACCGGTGCAGTGCTGATCGGCGAGGACATGTGGACCACTCCGGTTCGTCGAGGGGCAGGTCAGGGCCGCAACGCTAGGGAGTGACGGGTCGGCGGAGGGAGGTGCACAGCGGCGAAAGCGGCCGCTGGAAGTCACCAGCGCACGGGCGGCACCGGTGCCGTTCGGCATGTGCCGAACGGCCATACCTGACCGGAGCCTTCCCGTCCGTGTCGCCCCGCGCATGGACCCGGCCTAGCCTGGCGGCAGCATCGGGCGGGTGGGGGGTGTGCATGGCGGCGTATGTTCCGGTCCCGTGGGTGTCGCCGCTGCTGTACGGCGCGGTGCTCGCCGGCGGTCTCTACTACCTGGCGGCGGATCTGGGCAACGGTCCAGTGCTGGTGTCCTGGCGCACGGCCGGCTTCGTGGCGGGGCTCGCGGCCCTGTTCGCAGTGGAAGCGGTGGGGCGCCGGTGGAGCGAGGCCAGGGTGCCGCTCCTGCTCGCCCGGTTCGGCCTGACGGCCGCCGTGGTCGCCCTGGACGCCTCGGAACTGTCCCAAGTGCTGTTCGTGCTGCTGCCGTTCACGGCCTACTTCGCGTTCGGCCGCACGGTCGCGCTCGCGCTGGCGGCGCTGTGCGTGGCCGGACTGCTCACCGGCTATCTGCTGACCGCCCCCGGCTGGTACCGCGACATGGAGTACGTGTCCGACCTGCTCATGCTCGGCATCGGCCTGGTGCTGGCGATCTCGATGGCGGCTGTCGCCGTCGGCGAACAGCGGACCCGGCGTGAACTGCAGGAGTACGCCGCGCGGGTCGCGGAACTGTCCGCCGCGACCGAGCGCAACCGGCTGGCCCGGGACATCCACGACAGCCTCGGCCACCATCTCACGGCCATCTCGGTGCAGTTGGAGATCGCCTCGGAGTTCCGCACCCTGGACCCGGACGCCGCCGGACGGGCGATGACCGAGGCCAGGCACTCGGCCAAGCTCGCGCTGGGCGACGTACGGCAGTCCGTGCGCGCGCTGCGCGACGAGGCCGCACGCCCGTCACTGTCAGCCGCACTCGAGGGCTGGGCGCGCGACAGCGGTACGGGACCGTGCGTCACCGTCGAGGTGAGCGGCGACGAGGACGGATACAGCGCGGCGGAACTGACCGCGTTGTACCGGGCCGCGCAGGAGGGGCTGACCAACGCGCTGCGCCACGCGGGAGCCTCGCGGGTGTCGGTGGCCGTCCGGTTGACCGAACACGGCGCGCGGCTGGCGTTGGCCGACGACGGCTGCGGCTTCACGCCGGACACGGCCACCGCCGGATTCGGCCTGACCGGCATGAAGGAACGGGTGCACCTCGTGGCAGGCAGCGTGGACATCGACAGCAGCCCGGGCCAGGGCACCCGGCTCACGGTCGTCGTTCCCCGGGGTGGAGGCGAGCGGTGAGCGAGGAGCCGACGACGGTGCGGGTGCTGGTGGTGGACGACCAGCAGCTCATCCGCGACGGCATCGCGTCGCTGCTCTCCATCCGGCCCGGCATCACGGTCGTCGGCACGGCGGTGAACGGGCGGGAGGCCATCGAGAAGGCGGTGGAACTACGGCCCGACGTCGTGCTGATGGACGTACGCATGCCGGAGCTGGACGGCGTCGAGGCCGTCGCCGTGCTGCGCGGCCGGGCGCCGGAGTGCCGGGTCGTGATGCTCACGACGTTCGACGACGAGGAGTACGTGGTCCAGGCGCTGCGGGCGGGCGCCAGCGGCTATCTCCTCAAGGACCTGCCGGCCGACGAACTCGCCCACGCGATCCGCCTGGCACACGCCGGAGTCACCCAGCTCGACTCCTCGGTGGCCGGCCGCCTCGCCGCCGCCCTGCCGCCACCTGCCCCCGTCCCGGCCCCGGTGGTCGCCCTCAGCCCGCGCGAGATCGACATCCTGCGGCTCGTGGCGCGCGGCCGGACCAACCGGGAGATCGCCACGCAGCTGTTTCTCAGCGAGGGCACCGTCAAGAACCACATCTCCCGCATCCTCAGCCGCCTCGCCCTCCGCGACCGCACCCAGGCCGCCCTGCGCGCCCACGAGCTGGGCCTGCTGTGAAGCCCACCGCGAAACCAGTTCCCCGCGAGCCACCAGCCTCCTGGGGCGAGACTCTCGTCCGGCGCAAAGCCCTGCCGGCCTGGCTCCATCACCCTAGGACAGGCTGTTGATCTTGCTGCGGACCTTGTTCACGATGGTGGCCGGGAGCGTCGCGTAGCCCTGGAAGCTCAGGTCCTCCTGGCCCTCGGGGCCGGCGATGTACGTGAGGAATGCCTTGGTGGTGGACCACGTCGCCGGTTTGTTGCCCTTGTCGCAGACGATCTCGTACGTGACCAGGTCGATCGGGTAGGCGCCCGCGGCCTTGGTCGCATAGTCGAGCTTGAGCACGAGGTCGTCGTCGGCACCGGCGATTTCGGCATCGGCGAGCGCCTTGGAGGCCGTAAGGACACTGGCGGCGACCGGAGCGGGGGCGCCGGTGTCGATCGCGACCGTGGGAATGCTGCGGGCGATCGCATACGACAGCTCGACGTAGCCGATCGCACCCACGGTCTTCTTCACGTGTTCGGCGAGGCCCGAGGAACCCTTGGCGGACTGGCCGCCCTTGGCCATCCACACCTTGTCGTGCCCGTACGACCACGCACTCGGTGCGGCGGCGCTCAGGTAGGACGTGAAGTTGTCCGTCGTGCCGGAGGAATCGGACCGGTGGGACGCCTGGATCGGTGTCGACGGCAGCTTGGCACCGGGGTTGAGCTTCGCGATCGCGGGGTCGTTCCACTTCGTGATCTGCGCGTCGAAGACCTTGGCGAGAGTGGGGGCATCCAGGACCAGCTTGCTGACCCCTGGCAGGTTGTAGGCGATCGCGATCGGGCCGCCGAGCATCGGCAGGTGGACGGCTCGACCGCCGGAGCAGACGCTCTTGGACTCGGTGATCTGGGTGGCGCTCAGCGCGGAGTCGGAACCCGCGAAGGCGGTCCTGCCCTTCAGGAAATCAGTCTGTCCGGCACCCGAGCCGTTGCCTTCGTAGCTGATCCGGGTGTTGGGGCAGGCGCGCATGTAGTTCTTGATCCAGAACTGCATCGCGAACTCCTGCGCAGTCGAGCCGGAAGCCGACACAGCGGCCGCCTTGCCGCACTTGACCCCGCCGGCACCCGTCGTGACGGCGGGCGAGGCAGCCAGGGGCGTACTGCCAGCGGGCCGGGAACCGCCGCCCGAGCCGCAGGCCGCCAGGAGCAGAGCGCCACAGATAACCGCCGAGCCGACCGCCGGCATGCGCAGCCCGCTCTTCCGCTGAAGCTTCACTTTTCGGTGCTCCATTCTGTGGACCGCCGCCAGGGTCGGCGCAGTCCTGATGATAACCATCCGTAGTGAGACAGTCTCTTTGGGTAATCACGCAGGAGTCCGGCCCTTGCGCACGTCGAGTGGCCACTGCGGATCGAATGGAGGGAGGCTGGAAGGGGGCGGTCTGCGGTGAGGCGGGGCGATCAGCGGATGGGAGGAAGCCCATGAGGGTCGGAGTTCTGACCGGTGGCGGCGACTGTCCTGGCCTCAATGCCGTGATCCGCAGCGTCGTCCGCAAAGGCGTCCAGGAATACGCCTTCGACTTCGTCGGCGTGCGGGACGGCTGGCTCGGTTTGCTCCAGGGCAATGTCATGCCGCTGGACATCGCCGGTGTGAGGGGAATCCTCCCCCGTGGCGGAACCATCCTCGGCTCCTCCCGAACCAACCCTTTCAAGCGCGAGGACGGCTTGCGGCGCGTGCGGGACACCCTCGCCGAGCACGACGTGGACGCGCTCGTGGTGATCGGCGGTGAGGACACGCTAGGTGCTGCCACCGAGCTGAGCCGACAGGGCATCCATCTGGTCGGCGTGCCGAAGACCATCGACAACGACGTGTCCGGCACCGACTACACCTTCGGCTTCGACACCGCCGTAGGTATCGCGACCGAGGCCATCGACCGGCTGCACACCACCGCCGAGTCGCACATGCGCACCCTGGTGGTGGAGGTGATGGGGCGGCACTCCGGGTGGATCGCCCTGCACGCCGGCATCGCGGGCGGCGCCAACGTGATCCTCATCCCGGAGCGGCCCTTCGACATCGATGACGTCTGCGAACAGGTGAAGAGCCGATTCAAGATCAACTACGCGCCCATCGTCGTGGTCGCCGAAGGGGCAGTCCCCAAAGAGGGACAGATGATCCTCAAGGATCAGACGCTGGACGAGTACGGCCATGTGCGGCTGTCCGGCATCGGCGAATGGCTGACCCGGGAGATCTCGGACCGCACCGGCAAGGACGCCCGCACCACAGTCCTGGGCCACATCCAACGCGGCGGCACCCCGAGCGCCTTCGACCGGTGGCTGGCCACTCGCTTCGGGCTGCACGCCATCGACGCGGTCAAGGACGGCGACTTCGGCGTCATGGTCGCCCTGCGGAGCACCAGCATCGTCCGCCTCCCCCTCGCCGACGCCACAGCGAAACCCAAGAGGGTCGACTCGTCACTGTACGACGAGTTCGAGGTGTTCTTCGGCTGACCGGCCGCGGCGCTCGCCACATCGCCGTGGGACCTGCCAGTGCGCCGCGTGGTGCGGAACTGCGTGCGTGACCGGACCGAGTCGGCCCTGCTGTTCAGGTCAGCGCGGGTTTACCGGAGGCGTGGAACATTCCCGCCAAGATCACTTCAAGCCCAATTGCACTGGCGAGTTCGAACCCTCACCGGCGAAGATGGCACGCATGGATGACCAACCCGCGCGCTGGAGCCAGGCAACCATCTATCCCGACATGTGGGCTGACCCGGACGACGACCCCCGTAACAGCGAAGGAGCCAGTCCGGATGGGGAGTTGGCGACGCTGCTGGACTTCCTGACGGGCTATCGCATGACGCTGGCGATGAAGTGCGAGGGTCTGGACGCGGAGCAGCTGGCCCGTCGTTCGGTTCCGCCGTCCACGATGTCGCTGCTCGGCCTGCTCCGGCATCTCGCCGAGGTGGAACGGGACTGGCGCAACTGGATCAGCGACGGGGATCCGCTGCCGAAGCTGTACGGCGAGCGCGACGCGGACTTCCACGGAGCCGTCGCCGACCAGGCCCTGGTCGAGGCCGCGTACGCCGATCTGGCGCGCGAGCAGGCCGCGACCGACGCCGCGCTGGCCGAGCACCCGGATCTGGGGGAGCGTCTGGGGAAGGACGGCACATCGGTCCGGGAGCTGATGGTGCACCGGATCGAGGAGTATGCCCGCCACTGCGGTCACGCCGACCTGTTGCGGGAGTGTGTCGACGGAAGGGTGGGCCAGTGACGAGGGCGGGCCAGTAGAGTCGCGGCCGTGGATGCGTTCTTACCGTTCCTGGCTCTGATCGCCGGCCTTGCCGCAGTTCTGGGGTTCTTCGCGTGGCTGGCCTTGCGTATGCGCCGTCGGGGTCTCACGGGCGGGGCGATGAGCGCGGCCTTGGCTTCCTATGAGGAGGCGTTCCGCATCACTGCTCACGAAGCGCACGTTGAGATTCGGGCACAGGCGGAACGCAAGGCACCGGTCCTGTCGCCTGACGCTCACTGGGGGCGAAACCCTGGCGACGCGGGTCACGTGGGTGGGGAGGACCGTCGCCCACTTCGATCGCGTCCGTCCCGCGTGCGACGGGGGCTTCGCCGCTTGGTTCACGGTCTGGTGCGGAAGCGGTAGGCGCGCGGACCGGAGGCCCGGGATCGGGTATGGCCGGCGTCATCGGGTCCCGTATGCCGGACCCGCAGTGGCGTCAAGGGCGACTGGGAGGAGACGCTGCGCGAACGGTCGGCTCTCCTCGACGTGAGAGACCGGGCCGAGCACGCCCCCCGAGGCCGAGCGGGCGTGGATCGACCTCGTCCTCGCTCTCGCCCGAGCCCACGAGGTGATGAGGTGGACTTCCCTGTCGACGTCGCCCTCGCCGAGCTCGTCCCAACGCTGGCGGTTGGGGCGGGCCGACGGTACGAAACGAAGTTATGGCCGGGGTTTCAGGTTGTCCGGTGTCCGGGGTATCGGACATGGGTTCTCGTCTCGAGCCGCTCTTTGCGGAGCGACCTCACATGCGCACGTCACGTGTCACGAAGCTGCAGGTGCTCCGGTGGAGACGTAGAAGCTGGCAGTCATCTTCGTGTCCCCCGCCGTCCTCGCTGAAGTGGCCTGCTCCAGAGTCAGATGAGCAACACGCGATTGGTCAGCGTCGGCGAGGTGAAGGCGTGGAGGTTCGCCGACACCGAGTCAGGTCTGCTGTTCGTACTGGAGCTCGGAATACCGTTGGGCAGCGATGTCCTTCGGGGTGCCCACGATCAGGTTCATAGTGGGGACATCGTTGTCGATCGCCTCCCCAGCTATTTGCGCGAGGAGCACGAGGTCACCGTCGTCCGGTGCCATGTCCCAAGGGTCGGAGAACCCGCCGATCTGAACGCAGATTCGGTGCCGGGCTCCGCTGGAGGCCCTGTCCAGGACGGCGTTCTCGAAACGGTCCAGTACTTCCTCTTGTCCGTCGCTGTCCGCAAATGAGCGAGTCTCCGGGGCGTCTCGCCAGTCCTCGTGGAGGGTCAGTCCGGTCACGGGATACAGCGTGCGTGGTTCATAGACCTTCACCTGCCTTTGCTCACCGTCGAGTTCATACGCCGCGGCACGCTCCGTGGTCTGAACTCCGGCGGGGACATGGAGTACCACGGACGACTCCGGCTCGTACTCGATGGAGGTGAAGAACAACAAGTGCCCGTCGGCGGGCAGTTCGATGTCCAGAGCATCGTGGGGCAGGGCCGCGCAGTCGATGGTCAGCACGAGAGGCTTCTTCCCCTCGGGCCAGCCCACTGAGTGCGGCAACGAGGGGAGCCCGCCCGTGCGGGCGGCCGGCCGAGCGCCCTCCCGCTGGGCGGGGGGCAATTCCTCGCGCAGGACCAGATAGACGCACGGGCGGGAGCGCTCCATCAGCTCCTGTGCGACAGCGCCGGGGACGCCGTGCTCGTTGGCCATCTCGTGAACGAGCCGTTCGTGGATGAAGGTCATGCCTGGGATCTTGCCACGGGCCACTGACAGCTCTTTGGCTGTCGCCGCTCCAGGGTGGACGGCGGTGAACCTTCCCCTTGATCGTGCACACCAGGAGACTGGGATCTGAGGTTCGAGAGGAAGCAGTGCCAGGTGGGAAGCAAGTACACGAAGCGGTACACCGAAGAGTTCAAGCGGACGCGATCGTGCTCGTCGACTCCTCGGGCAAGACGGTCACGGCGGTCGCCCGGGAACTCGGCATCAGCTCCGCGTCCCTGCGCAGCTGGTGCCGCAAGGCGAAGGCGGAGCAGGGCGAGGACACTCCCGGCGAATTGAGCAGTGCCGAGCGCGAGGAGCTCAAGCGGCTACGGCGGGAGAACCGCGAGCAGCAGCAAACGATCGAGGTCCTGAGAAAAAGCGCCCGCCTTCTTCGTGAAGGAGAACGAGAAAGCGGGCGCGAGAGGGAAAACCGCGGTAGCTCTCGAAGCGCGTGACCTTCTTTCAGGTCGTGCGAGCCGTCCGTGTTGAACTGCTCCGGGCAACCGGCCTCCCGCGGGTCCTTCACCTTCAGCAGCCGCGATGATCGCCTTGATGCGATGGGTCGACGAGGGTGTGGCCCCGGACGAGATCCTTCAAACACACAGAGCTGTGGCCACCCAGCGTTCCGGCCGGGGGTGGCCACAGCCCTCTGTACGGGCCGTCAGGCGAGGGTGACCTCGACCGGCAGCTTCTTGATGCCGTTGACGAAGTTGGAGCGGACCCGGGGGACGTCGCCGGCGAGGCGGATGCCGGCGAGGCGTGGGATCAGTTCCTCGAACATGATGCGGATCTCGGTGCGGGCGAGCAGGTTGCCCAGGCACAGGTGGGGGCCGCCCTTGCCGAAGGTGAGGTGGTCGTTGTTCTGGCGGGTGACGTCGAAGTCGTACGGGTTGCCGAAGACCTCTTCGTCGCGGTTGCCGGAGGCGTACCACATGACGACCTTGTCGCCCTCCTTCACCTGCTTGCCGCCGAGTTCGACGTCTCGTGTCGCGGTGCGGCGGAAGTGGTAGACGGGCGTGGCCCAGCGCAGGAACTCCTCGACGGCGACGGGGATGAGGGAGGGGTCTTCCTGGAGCCTGGCCAACTGTTCGGGGTGCTGGATGAGGGCCAGCACGGAGTGCGAGATGGTGTGGCGGGTGGTCTCGTTGCCGGCCACGACCAGCAGCAGGAAGTAGTTGTCGAAGTCCTGCGCGGAGAGCGGGACGCCGTCGCGCGGGGTCTGGTTGACGAGCCTGGAGATCAGGTCGGTGCCGGTGCCGCCCCGCCGCCGGCGGGCCAACTCCCGTCCGTACTCGAAGACCTCGAGCGAGGCCGGGCTGCGGAAGGGCAGGTCCTTGTACTGCTCGCTCTCCTGGCTGTGGAGGAGGACATCGGCGTAGTCAGGGTCCGTGTTGCCGATGATCCGGTTGCCCCAGTCGATGAGCTGCTGGTTGTCCCCCGGGGGGACGTCGAGGAGGCGGGCGAGGACGTTGATGGGGAAGTCGGCGGAGACGTCGGCGACGAAGTCGAACGTGCCCTTGGCGAGGGCCGTGTCCAGCGTCCTGGCGGTCAGGCCGCGCAGGAAGTCGGCGTACTCGTTGATGACGCCCTGGCCGAACTGGCGCTGCAGCAGGCTGCGCATCGCGCGGTGGCGTACGCCGTCCAGTTCCAGGATGGAGGCGCGCTTCTTGATCTGGTCGTCGTCGAGTTCTTCGAGGTTGACGAACTTGGTGGAGGTGAAGGTCTGCGGGTCGCGTCCCACGCGGGCGATGTCCTCGTGCCGGGTGACGGCCCAGAAGCCGTGGTTGGGCTCGGGTTCCGGCTGCCAGTGGACCGGGTCCTGGTGGCGCAGGGTGTGGAGCATGCGCCAGGGGGTGACGCCGTCGAGGAACTTGTCGTTGTCGGCGAGGTCGACCTCGTCCAGCGGCATCGGGTCGTCGGGGGCGTGGTGTGTGTCGGTGGTCTTCAGGGTGCTCGTCATGGTGTGCTCCTGGAGGGGCGCTCAGAGGTGGTAGGAGTACTCGGCGAACTCCCAGTCGGTGACGTGTCGTTGGAAGCGTTCGGCCTCGTCGCGCTTGTAGGCGAGGAAGGACGCGGTGAAGTCCTTGCCCAGCAGTTCGACGAGCGCCTCGTCGGCTTCGAGGGCGTCGAGCGCGGCGGTCAAGTTCATCGGCAGGACCTTGGACTTCTCCAGGTCGTAGCCGTAGCCCTCCAGCGGTGCGGGGGGCTCCTTGCCCTCCTGGACGCCGAGCAGGGCGGCGGCGGTGAGAGCCGCGATTGCGAGGTACGGGTTGGCGCTGGCGTCGCCGAGCCGTACTTCGAGGCGGGCGCCGGAGCCGCGCTCGGGCGGGATGCGGACCATGGCGCTTCGGTTGTCCAGGCCCCAGTTGATGAGCCAGGGCGCGAGGGTGTCGGGCCCGAAGCGCTTGTACGAGTTGACGGTCGGGTTGAGCAGCGCGGCGAGCGCCGGGGCGTGCGTGAGGAGGCCGGCGAGGGCGTGCCGGGCGTTGTCGGCGAGACCGAAGGCGCCGGCTGGGGCGTCGAAGACGTTGCGGCCTTCGGCGTCGACGCAGGAGAAGTGCAGGTGGAAGCCGGAGCCGCCGGAGTCGTTGAAGGGCTTGGCCATGAAGGTGGCCAGCTTGCCTTCCTTGCGTGCCAGTTCCTTGACAGCGGCCTTGAAGCGGAACGCGCGGTCGGCGGCGTCCAGGGCGTGGGAGTGGGTCAGGTTGATCTCGTACTGGCCGCCGTCGAACTCGTGGTTGCCGGTGATGACGCCGATGTCGAGGTCGCGCAGCTGCCGCAGGGTACGCAGCAGGTGGTTGTCGGGGTCGGCGCGCAGGCCGGCGGTGTAGACGGACCCGGTGACGGCGGGGCTGCGCCGCCAGCCGTTCGGCGCGGTGGCGTCCTCTTCGAGGAGGAAGTACTCCAGCTCCGGGCCGAGGATCGGGCTCAGACCCGCGTCCGTACACCGGGCCAGCACCGAGCGCAGCAGATCGCGCGGCGACTCCGCGGACGGGCCGCCGGTCGCGGGGTCGGTCGTGTCACCGAGACACCACGCCACGCCGGGCTCCCAGGGCACCCGTGCGAGGGTGCTCAGATCCGGTCGCACGGAGATGTCGGGCAGGCCGGCCTCGATGCCGCCCTGGATCGCGACGACGTCGCCGCGTGGGGTGGTGTGGTAGACGGCGCGGCAGAAGGCCAGGCCGTGCTCGCAGGCCGACGGCAGGTGGTCGAGCAGTACGTCGCGGGCCCGGTCGGTGCCGATGAGGTCGGGATAGGTCACCCGGACCACGTCGATGCCCTCGGCGGCGAGCCGGTCCTGGTGCCGGCGGACGGATGGGGTGTCGTGAGCGCTCACCGATGTCTCCTCGGCGGATTCGGGCACCTCTCGGGCCTCGGGCCCGGGGGGAGGGTGGCGGAGCGAAGACTGGAGCCGGGGCGCCGGGCGATGCCGCGGTCGTGAAGCCCCGGTCAATCATTTGAAGCCAAACGGTATGGAGGTGGCCACCTTCCCGCAAGGGGGTGCACCAAAGAATTTATCCATCTGGATAGGTATTGACCAGGGCGCGGCGGCTTCCTATGTTGTTTGAAGCCAAACGAGTCAGGGGTTCGGTTCTCCCGTACCCCTTTGGCCAGGGGCCCGGCCACAGGCCGGGCCCTCCCATCCCGCGGCTTCCCCCTCTCTCCCGCCCGCCCCGGCGCACTCACCTTCCAGGAGGACCGGCCATGAAGGTCGTCGTCGACATGAACAAGTGCCAGGACCACGGACAGTGCGTCTTCGCGGCCCCCGATGTCTTCCAGCTGGACGACAACGGACGGCTGGCCTACGTCAGCGACCCGGACGACACGCTGCGCGACGAGGTCGAGGAAGCCGCCGACGTCTGTCCGCTGCAGGCCATCCGGATCGAGGACTGAGCGGCATGACGACGCAGCGCATCATCGTCGCCGGGGCCTCCATGGGCGGCCTGCGCGCGGCCGAACAACTCCGCGGCGCCGGGTGGACCGGCGCGATCACCGTGATCGGTGACGAGCCCCACATGCCGTACAACCGGCCGCCTCTTTCCAAGGAAGTGCTGGCCGGGAAGGCGCCCTTCGAGTCCCTGGCCTTCACTCCCAAGGCGAGCACGGCCGACGTGGAGTGGCGGCTCGGTACGAGCGTCACGAGCGCCCGCCTCGCCGAGCGGGTCGTCGTGCTCGACAGCGGCGAGGAACTGCCCTTCGACGGACTGGTCGTCGCCACGGGCATGCGTCCCCGGCGCCTGCGCTGCGAGGGCCCCGCGGTCGGCCGTCACACCGTACGGACTCTCGGTGACGCTCAGGCCCTGCGGGCCGAGCTGACCCGGCCGGGCGCCCGGGTCGTCGTCATCGGTGCCGGGTTCATCGGCTGCGAGGTGGCCGCCACCGCGGTCGGCCTCGGCGTCACGGACGTCACCGTGGTCGACCCGCTGCCGCTGCCCATGGTCGGACCGCTCGGCGAGCTGCCGGCCCGCGCGCTGCTGGAGCGGCACGAGGAGCGCGGCGTGCGCTTCGCTCTCGGTGCGGGCGTCTGCGGATTCGAGGGCGAGGAGCACGTCACCGGGGTCGTACTGAGCGACGGGACGGTGCTCCCGGCCGATGTGGTCGTGGAGTCGGTCGGCTCCGTCGCCAACACCGAGTGGCTCGACGGCAACGGTCTCGACCTGACCGACGGCGTGCTCACGGACGAGCAGCTCCGGGTCGGCGGACTGCCGTACGTCGTCGCGGTCGGCGACGTCGCCCGCTTCCCCAACGCCCGCTACGACGGCGTACCGCGCCGGGTCGAGCACTGGTCGATCCCCAGCGACACGGCGAAGCACGCGGCCAAGGCGCTGGTGGCTCATCTCACGGGTGTGCAAGCCGAGTTGGCGCCGTTCGCGCCGCTGCCCACCTTCTGGAGCGACCAGCACGACTTCCGGTTGCAGTCCTTCGGTTCCCCCGTGCTCGGCCTCGCCGACATCCGCGTCCTGGACGGCGATCCGGATGGCGACATGCTCGTCGGCTACCACACCGAGGGCGGGCAGCTCGTCGGCGTCGTCGCCCTCGGCGGCCACGCCGTCGCCACCGGCGCCGCCCGCTACCGCGCCCAGCTGCTCAAGCAGCCCGTCCTCACCGCGTAAGGAACGAACGTCATGGCCAGCGTCCGTGGTTACTTCCACCCCAAGACGGCGACCGGTTCGTCGTCCCTGATCCCCTCGCCGCCCTGGCACTACTCCGGGGACCTGCTCACGATCGAGTACCGCACCGATCCCGCGCGCGTACGGGAGTTGCTGCCCGCTCCGCTGGAACTCGCCGAGGAGGACCCGGGCGCGGTCGCGCTGATCTGGGCCGACTGGCAGTCCTGCTCCGGTACGAAGGAGGAGCTGCTGGACCCGGTGCGCTCCCAGTACAAGGAGGCCTTCGCGGTCGTCCGCTGCTCGTACGAGGGGCAGACGTACTCGCGCTGCGTCCATATCTGGGTCGACAAGGACTTCGCGATCGCCCGCGGGCTGCACCAGGGCTACCCGAAGAAGCTCGGTTCGATCCACCAGACGCGTCCGCACCCCTACGGTCCGGCCCCGCGCATCAAGGCCGGGGCCCGCTTCGGCGCGACCCTCGCCGCCGCCGACCGACGCCTGGCCCAGACGGTGGTGACCCTGCGCGAGCCGTCCGAAACCAACGGCTTCGTCAACGGCCACCCGATGGCTCACCACCGCTGGCTGCCTTCCATAGAGAACGGCAAGGGCCTCGCGCTCGACGAGTTGATCGAGACCGGCGCCGCGTCCTTCGAGGCCGGACAGCCGTGGGTCGGCGACGCGGAACTGGAGCTGTTCGAGGCGCCGACCGAAGAGCTGGCCCGGCTGGAGATCCGGGAGCCGATCGCCGCGTACTACCGGCAGGTGGGCGTCGTCTGGGACGGCGGCCGACTGCTGGAGTCCGGCACCTCCGAGGCCGAGTAACCCCCTTACGCACCAGAAGACCTGGAGACCGGACATGACCGAACACATCACCACGGTGGCCGGCGTCGCCGTCGACACCCGGCACTGGATCGGCGGCGAACGCGTGGCGTCCGCCGAGACGTTCACCGACGTGTCGCCGATCGACGGGGGCACCCTCGGGGAGATCTCCCGGGGCACGGCGACGGAGGCCGTGGCCGCCGTCGCCGCCGCTCGCGCCGCCTTTCCTGCCTGGGCCGCCACATCGCGTGCCGAGCGCGCCCGGATCCTGCACGCCATCGCCGACGGAGTCGACAAGCGCATCGAGGACCTCGCCAATGTCGAGACGCTCGACAACGGCGCCCTCCTGCGTTCCCACCGTCGCGGTGTGATGCCGCGTGTGGCGCACAACTTCCGCTTCTTCGCCGACTGGCTGCTGAAGCTGGAGCACGAGGACTTCGCCACCCGCGGCCACACCAACTACGTGAGCTGGGACCCGGCGGGCCCGTGCGTGCTGATCACGCCGTGGAACGCCCCGCTGATGCTGGCCACCTGGAAGGTCGCCCCGGCACTGGCCGCCGGGAACACGGTGATCCTCAAGCCCGCCGAGTGGTCCCCGCTCACCGCTTCCCTGCTCGCCGACATCGCGGCCGAGGCCGGGCTGCCGGCCGGTGTCCTCAATGTCGTGCAGGGATACGGCGCCGAGGTCGGCAACCCTCTTGTCTCGCACCCGGATGTCCGCCGGATCAGCTTCACCGGTTCCGTGCCCACCGCCCAGCACATCGCCCGGGCGGCCGCTGCCAACCTCACCCCCCTCAGCCTCGAACTCGGCGGCAAATCACCGCTGTTGGTCTTCGCCGACGCGGACCTCGACCTCGCCGTGGACCTGGCGGTGGAGCAGTACGACAACGCCGGACAGGTCTGTCTGGCTGCGACCCGCATCCTCGTCGAGGAGACGGTCTCGGACGAGTTCACCCGCCGGTTCGTGGAGAAGGCGAGCCGGCTCAGGCAGGGCGATCCGCGTGACGAGGCCACCGACCTCGGCCCCAACATCCACCCGCGCCAGCTGGAGAAGATCGACGGCTTCGTGCGGCGTGCGCTGGAGGACGGGGCTCGCGCGGTCATCGGCGGCAAGCGCAAGGACGGCCTGTACTACGAGCCGACCCTCCTCACCGACGTCGCCCAGGACTCGGAGATCGTGCAGGAGGAGGTCTTCGGTCCGGTCCTGACGCTCCAGACCTTCGGCGACGAGGAAGAGGCGGTGCGCCTCGCCAACGACACGCGCTTCGGTCTGGCCGCCACCCTCGTCACCGGCGACCACGAGCGTGCCGAGCGGGTCACCGCGCAGCTGGTCGCGGGCACGGTCTGGGTCAACTGCTTCTTCGTACGCGACCTTCAGGCGCCCTTCGGCGGCTCCCGCCACTCGGGCGTCGGCCGCGAGGGCGGCACGTGGAGCTTCGACTTCTACTGCGACGTCAAGAACACCGTCACCGCGCCGAACGGATGGAGCAACCATGGGTGAGATCGTCGGGGCGGGCCTGCTTGCCCACGTCCCCACCATCGTGCTGCCGGAGGCCGACCGGCTGGAGCTGAACGCGGGCAAGGAGATCACCCTCGTCACCGGCTTGCGACAGCTCCGCGAGGACGTCTTCGACAGTGACGACTACGACACCGTCGTGGTCCTGGACTCGCACTGGGCCACCACCGTCGAGTTCGTCGTCACCGCCCAGCAGCGCAGGGCCGGACTGTTCACCTCCGAGGAACTGCCGCGCGGCATGTGCCGGATGCCCTACGACTTCCCGGGCGATCCGGAACTGGCCCACAACATCGCCCGGTTCGCCGACAAGCACGGCACCTGGATCACCGCGATCGACGATGAGTACCTGCCGGTCTACTACGCCACCACCAACCTGTGGAAGTTCCTCGGCGAGGGACTGCCCGACAAGCGATGGGTGACCATCGGCGTCTGCCAGACCGGCGACATGGAGGACCACCTGCGGCTCGGCCGCGCCCTGGCGGACGGTATCGCCGCCACCCCTGGCCGCCGCGTGCTGCTGATCGCCTCCGGCGCGCTGTCGCACACCTTCTGGCCGCTGCGCGAGCTTCGCGACCACGAGTCGAGCGACCCCGTCCACATCTTCACGCCCGAGGCCCGCGAGGCCGACTTCGAGCGCATCGCCTGGTTCAAGGAAGGCCGCCACGACAAGGTCCTCGACACCATGGACGAGTTCTGGAAGTACAAGCCCGAGGCCCGCTTTTACCACTACCTGATGATGGCCGGCGCCCTCGGCGAGCAGGCATGCGTCGCCAAGGCACGTCAGTACGGCGAGTACGAGAACTCCATCGGCACCGGCCAGGTCCACCTCTGGTTCGACCGCCCCGGCGAGGACTGGACCGGCACCGGCACGCCCGCACCCGCCTCCCCGCCCACCCCCCACAGCCGCTCCTAGAAAGGCCCGCCATGCCCGAATACCGCCGTGTCCTCCTCGACGGAGCCGCCGTCGAGACCGTCCGTGACGGTGACGAACTCGTCGCCGGGGACGGCCGCCGGGTCAAGATCGAGGACGCCCAGCACCTGCCGCCGGTCGTGCCGTCCAAGGTGGTCGCCGTTCACCTCAACCACCGCAGCCGGGTCGACGAGTTCCAGATCCAGCTGACCCCGACACCGACGTACTTCCACAAGCCGACCTCGGCCCTCAACTCCCACAAGGGCGCCATCGTCCGCCCCGAGGGCTGCAAATGGCTCAACTACGAGGGCGAGGTGGCGATCGTCATCGGCCGGACCGCGCGCAACGTCTCCCCGTCCGAGGCGGGCGAGTACATCGCGGGCTACACCGTCGCCAACGACTACGGCCTGCACGACTTCCGCGACACCGACGCCGGTTCGATGCTGCGGGTGAAGGGCTCTGACACCCTGTGTCCGCTCGGCCCGGGCCTGGTCACCGACTGGGACTTCCACGGCAAGTACCTGCGCACGTACGTCAACGGCGAGCTCGCACAGGACGGTTCGACGGACGAGATGGAGTGGGACATGCACTACCTCGTCGCCGACATCGCCCGCACCATCACCCTCCACCCCGGGGATGTACTGCTCTCCGGTACCCCGGCCAACTCCCGCCCCGTCCAGCCCGGCGACGTCGTCGAGGTCGAGGTCGAGGGTTTGGGGCGGCTCACCAACCACATCGTCACCGGCCCCGCCTCGATCCGTACGGACGTCGGAGCCCAGCCCACCGAATCGGAAGAGGTCCTGTCCACCGCGCTCGGCGGCGACTGGAAGTTCCGCGGTATCCGGCCCCCCAAGCGCTGATGCCCACCGTAGGCGGAGCCGTAGGGACGACGCCGCCGTACAGGTACGGGCCGGTAGGGTCGCACCCATGACCGAAGCCGCCAAGACCCCGGAGGGCCGCAGGCCGCGCAAGCGGCTGAACTACGGGGAGGGCCGGGAGGCCCTGCTCAACGCGGCCGTGCGGGTGGTGGCCCGGGGCGGTCTGCGCAGGCTCACCTATCGCGCGGTGGCGGAGGAGGCAGGAGTCACCCACGGTCTGGTCGTCCACCACTTCGGCTCCCGCGACGCGCTGATCGAGGAGGCGCTCGCCCACACCGTACGCACCAGCCTGAGCGTCAGCGCGGTCGAGCCGGGGACCGGCAAGGTGTCGGACTTCTCGGCCGGAGTGTCCGAGATGGTCACGGCCGATCCGGACACCCAGGTCTTCCAGTACGAGCTGCTGCTCGAATCCCGGCGGAGGCCCGAGCTGCTGCCGCTGATCCGCGGGCTGTACGACGAGTACTTCGACGCCACCGAGCGCGAGCTGTCCCGGATACTCCCCGAGGGCGCGAACCGTGCGATGACGCGGCTGGTCTTCGCCGCCCTGGACGGTCTCGTCCTGCACCAGCTCGTCCTGGGCGGAGGACCCGAGGTCACTGACGCGGCCATCGAGGAGCTCCGCTCCCTGCTGCGGTTGCTCGACGCCGACGGAGATGGCGAGAGTGCGGGCGACAGCGGCGACTGACTCGCCGACCTGCCTGCTGTGAGGCCCCGGGCGCTTGGCGCCCGGGGCCTCGTCCACCTCCCTAAAAAAGCCACTCAACCCCTTGTCATCTGGATAGTTCCAGCCCACTATGAGGCAACTCGTTTGGCTCGAAACGAAACCCCTCTCCCTTCCAGGCAGGTGATCCGCGTGGACAGTCAGACGGTCGAACCAACACAGACCGTGCAGAATCCCCCCGCTGCAGGCCGGCTCAAACCCAATTCCCTCGGTGTTCTGGGAATCGTCTTCTTCGTCCTCTCCGCGCAGGCGCCGCTGACCGGCATAGCCGGTGCCGTGCCCATCGCCGTCGCCATCGGCAACGGCGCGGGTGCGCCCGCCGCGTATGCCGCGGTCGGCGCCGTCATCCTGCTGTTCTCCGTCGGCTTCGTCGCCATGGGGCGCCATGTCGTGAACGCGGGCGCCTTCTACACCTACATCGGCAAGGGGCTCGGCCGCCGCATCGGCTCCGGGAGCGCAGGCGTCGCGCTGTTCGCCTACTGCGCGGTCCAGGCGGCCATGTACGGCCTGTACGGCTTCATCGTCAGCGGCCTGGTCGCGCAGTACACGGGGCTTGACGCGCCGTGGTGGGTCTGGGTCCTGGTCACCATGGTGATCGTCCAGATCCTCGGTGCCGCCGGGGTCGAGATGGGCGCCAAGATCCTCGCCGTCTTCGTCCTGGCCGAGTTCAGCATCCTGTTCGTCTTCGCCCTGGTGACCTTCTTCAAGGGCGGCGGCCCGGAGGGGCTGGGCTTCGCCCGCAGCTTCTCGCCTGACGCGGCCCTACAGGGGGCGCCAGGCGTGGCGCTGATGTTCGCCGTAGCGTCGATGTTCGGTTTCGAGGCGACCGCGATCTACGGCGAGGAGGCGCGGGAGCCCCGTAGGACCGTCCCCCGGGCCACGTACCTGTCCGTCGTGGTCGTCACCGTCTTCTTCGCCTTCACCTCGTGGATGCTGGTCTCCGCCCATGGTGCCTCGAACGCCACCGCGGCCGCCGAGAAGGCGCTGGAGAGCGGCGACGCCACGTCCTGGGTCTTCGCACCGATCACCGCGCAGTTCGGCGGCTGGGCGGGCGACGCGCTGCCGATCCTGCTGGCCACCTCCCTCTTCGCCGGCGTCCTCGCCTTCCACAACTCCGCGAACCGCTACCTGTTCTCGCTCGGCCGCGACGGTCTGCTGCCGCAAGGGCTGACCGCGATCAACCGACGCCACTCGCCCTGGGTTGCGGGCAGTGTGCAGACCGTGATCTCGCTCGCTCTGGTCATCCCCTTCGCGCTGCTGGGCAGGGACCCGGTGCTGAGCCTCTTCTCCTGGTTCAGCGGAGTCGCCGTGCTGGGAGTCATGCTTCTGTACTTCCTGACCTCCGTCTCGGTGGTCGTGTTCTTCCGCCGGGAACGGCTGGACACGCGCCCCTGGAACACGCTGATCGCCCCCGTCCTGGGTGCGCTCGGCATCGCCGGTGCCATCTGGCTGATCCTGGCCAACTTCACCACCCTCATCGGTGGGGACCAGGACACGGCGATGTGGCTGGAGCTCACCGTCCCGGCGGTCCTCGTCCTGGGCGTCATCGGAGCACGGCCGACCCGTGGCAGGACGACGGCCGACGGCTGAACCCGCGCCCCCTGCGGTGTGGCCGGCCCGGCGCTTGCCCTTCCCCTCGGGCCCGTACCGGCCACACCGACCTCTCCGGGCCGGGGGAGGGCTGGCCCCGAGTCCGGGGTGCGTGAAGAGGCCGTCAGTCGGCCGCCTACGCCACCCGTTCCACGAAGCCGTCGACCAAGCTGCGGGCGTCGGCACCGTCGATGGTCTGTTGTTTGGGATCAAACTTTATGCTGTGAGCTGGAGGCCACGCATGCTGGACATCACCCACGACGAATGGCTGCGCCGCGCCAAGGCACTGGACTTGTCCGGCGCGCACCACATCGACGGCGCCGACGAACCCGGGGGCGGACAGTCCTACGTGGCAGTCTCTCCCCGCGACGGGCAGGTGCTGGCGCACGTGGCCGACGCCCGGACTGCCGAGGTGGACGCCGCCGTGGCCGCCGCGCGCCGGGCCTTCGATTCGGGGCCGTGGCCACGCCTCGCACCTGCCGACCGGGGCCGGATCCTGCTGCGGATCGCCGATGTGCTGGAGGAGCAGCGTCACCGGCTGGCATTGACGGTCAGCCTGGAGATGGGTAAGCCGATCACGGACGCGTACGACATCGAACTGCGTGCCGCGATCAACACCTTCCGCTGGTACGGGCAGCTGGCCGACAAGCTCACCGACGAGTCGCCGCACACCGCGCCCGACGCGCTCGCCCTGGTCACCCGCGAACCGGCGGGCGTCGTCGGCGCGGTCGTCCCCTGGAACTTCCCCCTCACACTGGCGAGTTGGAAGGTCGCTCCGGCGCTCGCGGCCGGCTGCACCGTCGTGCTCAAACCGTCGGAGAACTCGCCGCTGTCCGCGTTGCTGCTCGGTCGACTGGCGACCGAGGCCGGGCTGCCGCCGGGCGTGCTCAACGTCGTCACCGGCGACGGGCCCACCGCCGGACGGGCGATCGGCCTCCACCCGGACGTCGACGTGCTGGCCTTCACCGGATCCACCGCCGTCGGGCGCCACTTCCTGCGGTACGCGGCCGACTCCAACCTCAAGCGCGTCTGGCTGGAGCTGGGCGGCAAGTCACCCAACATCATCCTCCCGGACGCACCCGACCTGGAGAAGGCCGCCGCCACCGCCGCCTGGGGCATCTTCTTCAACCAGGGCGAGATGTGCACGGCCCCTTCGCGGCTGCTCGTCCACTCCTCCATCGCCGAGCGCGTCACCGACACCATCGTGGCGCGGGCCCGGGAACTACGGATCGGTGACCCGCTCGACCCGGCGACCGAGATGGGGGCGCTGGTCGGCGAGCGCCACCTGGAGCGCGTACTGGACCACATCGGCACCGGCCTCCACGAGGGCGCGCGGCTGCGGGCCGGGGGCGGCCGCACACTCGCCGACACTGGCGGCAGTTACCTGCAGCCCACGGTCTTCGACCACGTGGACCCGGGCGTGCGGCTGGCCCGTGAGGAGATCTTCGGCCCCGTCCTGTCCGTGCTCACCTTCGACGACCTCGACGAGGCCGTCGCGCTCGCCAACGCCACCGAGTACGGCCTGGCCGCCGGGCTGTGGACCTCCGACCTGTCCACCGCCCACCAGGTCTCACGCGTGCTGAAGGCCGGCACGGTCTGGGTCAACTGCTACGAGGAGGGCGACCTGACCGTGCCCTTCGGCGGCGTGAAGCAGTCCGGCAACGGACGCGACAAGTCCGCCCACGCCATCGAGAAGTACACCGAACTCAAGACCACCTGGATCCAGCTGTGACGACGCCCGAGCGACCGCTGATCGCGATCCCCGCCCGCTTCGCCGCCTCCACCTCCGCGCTGCGCTACGCCGCCGAGGTCAACGCCCGCGCGCTGGTCGAGGCGGTCTGGCGGGCCGGCGGCGAACCGGCCACCATCCACCCCGCCGAGCCCACCGCCACCGGCGTGGCCGCCCGCCTCGCCCGCTTCGACGGCGTCCTCCTCCCCGGCGGCGGCGACCTCGCGCCGTACCGCTACGGCGCGACCGACACCCACGACAGCGTGTACGACGTCGACGACCTCCAGGACGGCTTCGACCTGGAGGTCGCCCGCCAGGCCATCGACCTGGGCCTGCCCCTGCTCGCGATCTGCCGCGGTCTCCAGGTCGTCAACACCGCCCTCGGCGGCACCCTCCACCAGGACATGGGCGGCCCGGACCGCGAGCACCGCCATGTCGTGCACCCGGTGGCGATCCGGCGCGGTTCGCTGCTGGAACAGGCCACGGGCGCCGAGAAGGTGGAGGCTTCCTGCTACCACCATCAGCGGGTCGACCGTACGGGCGCCGGCCTCACGATCACCGCCCGGGCCGCCGACGACACGGTGGAAGGTCTCGAACTGCCCGGAGTCCCCGGCTGGTTCGCCGCCGTCCAGTGGCACCCCGAGGACACCGCCCACGAAGACCCCGCCCAGCAGGGACTGTTCGACGCCCTCGTAGGCGCCGCACGCGACCGCCACTGACAGCACGAGAACCGGCCGCCGGAAGGCTGGGACCGCGGGGCTCGTCGTCGATGTGTCCGATGGCGGCCACACCTCCGCGTACCTGAGGGGACGCGAACGAGGGCGGGCGCTCCGCCGGCACAGCTGACGCGACGCCGGGACATCTGCTGGTCCCCGACAGGGAAGACGACCTGGACCGATGCGTCCCTGACACCGAGCGCGATGCCGGCCGTCATCGCGGCGGACTCCCGCTGAGTCCTGCCCCCGCTGCGCGGGCTCCGCTTCACGCCTTCGGCTTCGGACGGCGGCCACTGCGACGCAGGGCGGGCTCGGCACCATTCAGGAGGGCACGCCGACGTGCCTCGCCGTGCTCCTCGACCTGGAGCACAACTCGCCGTAGTCCGTCCGCGATGCTGCGGCATTCCTCGTCGTCGAGTTGCTCGGCGACGAATGCCTCCTCCTCGTTGAACTGCGGAAACACGCGCCGCATCAGTTCCTCGCCCTCGTCCGTGAGGCTGAGCAGAACCAGCCTCCCGTCGGTGGGATGACCGCTCCGCCGCACCAGCCCCCGCGCCTCCAGCGTGCGCGCGACCCCGGTGAGCGTGCCCTTGGAGATCCCCGCTTCCTCAGCCACATGGCGGGTCTCCGACTCGCCCCAGACCCAGACCACCCACAGCACGACGAACGCCGTCCAGGTCAGATCGGATCCGCGGAGTACGGAGTTCTCCAGATGCTGCCGGACCGCCGAGGCCGCCCGGTAGATGTTGGCCACGACAGCCATCTGCTCATGGCGGATCGGGATGCCGCCGAGCTTCGCATCGGCCAGCTTCTCGGCTTCGGTGATGGATCGTTGGCCGGGCACGGGCACACCCCTTCGACGTCCTGCGACGCACTGGATCGACATTACCGTTCGGTCCCAAATTGTACGAAGGCCGGGGTGGGGGAGCGCTCGGCCGTCAGCCGCCGATGTGCCCATGGGCGGTTTCGCACAGAGCTGATCACCAACGTCATCGCTCCAGGAGACGGCAGCGGATCCTCGCCCTTTCGTGCGTCTGCAGGACGAGCTGCTGAGGCGTTCGGACTGCCGCAGTTTCCGCTGTGGGCGACCCTCTCTGTCCAGCCCTGGCCCGCGTGCTCAGATCATGAGGTGCTGGTCTGCAACCCCGCGATGAGTCCGTCGAGTATCCGCAACTGGCGGGCGGGTGTGGTCAGGCGAGCCGCGAAGATCGCGTTGATCTGGAGTCCCATCAGCGTGGCCATCACAAGGTCCAAGAACGCATCGAGATCGCAGGACGGGTTGATCTCTCCTGCTTCAGCAGCAGTGCGCAGATACGAGAGCATCTGATCGCGCCACCGCGATATTGCCTGGTCGTAGACGTCGATCAGTTCCTCATCGGCCACCGCGTAGTTCCAGAAGCCGATGACAACGCGGGCCTCATTGAGACGCTCGTCGTCCAGGGGCATGATCTCGACGCAGAACTTGCGGAACGCGTCCACGCCGTCGACGCCGGCGATGGTGCGGGCGGCCCGCTGCTCGGTGGCTGCGTTGGCGCGCTCCAGCGCCGCCCGCAGAATGGCTGCTTTGGTCGGAAAGTACCGTGCGAGCGCACCGTTGGTGAACCCTGCTTCGGCGGCGAGATCCCGCATGTTCAGCGCCGCGAATCCTCGCCGCGCGACAAGGCGCCAGACAGCCTCGATGATCTCTTCGCGCCGCGCATCGTGGTCCACGATCTTGGGCATGGTGACACCTTACCAACGGGTAGACCAGGCCTGTGACCTGGTGAATCTCTTACGTCACCTTCTCGCGGAGGGGCGCACGGAGCGGGGGTGAGCAGCTGCCCTGCCCGGTCGCGTGAGAGAGGTCCAGATGGCGCCCCCCTTCCCAGTAACCGCATGAGGGACTACGTTGGAGCTATTAATCTACAACTGTAGACGGACGTGCTCTGGTGACACCAGTCGGTATGACGGCATCGAGGCCCTCTGAATCCGGTACCGGCCACCTCACCCTGGGCACCTGATTGCCCAGGTAGGCGTCCAGCCCTCGTCATGACCATCACCACCTCATAGGACAGAGCATGCCTGATCTTGAGCCAGATGAATTCCGCCGCCAGGGCCACCAGTTGGTGGACTGGGTTGCCCGATACCGTGCCTCGCTCCCTTCCCTGCGCGTGCAGCCGAATGTCTCACCGGGCTCCGTGAAGGCTCAGCTTCCTCGTGAACTGCCTGAGCAGCCGTCCCAGGCGCTGGGCGATGATCTCATCGCCCTGCTGAACGACGTGGTCGTTCCCTCGTCGCTCCACTGGCAGCATCCGGGCTTCTTCGGCTACTTCCCAGCGAACGCGTCACTGCTGTCGCTCCTCGGTGACATCGCATCGGGCGGTATCGGAGCGCAGGGAATGCTCTGGTCAACATCGCCGGCCGGGACGGAGATCGAACAGGTCCTGCTCGACGGCCTGGCAGACGCGCTGGGCCTTGGTGGCGAGTTCACTTTCGCCGGGGGCGGAGGCGGTTCGCTGCAGGATTCGGCCTCGTCGGCATCATTGGCTGCGCTGCTGGCCGCGCTGCAGCGCAGCAACCCGGACTGGCGCGAACGCGGCGTGGACGGCACCGAGACGGTGTACGTCACTGCCGAGACCCACTCGTCGCTGGCCAAGGCCGTGCGTGTGGCCGGGCTCGGTGCGCGAGCACTGCGGATCGTCCCTTTTACCCAGGGCACGCTGTCCATGTCGGCGGATGCCCTGGCAGACATGCTGGCCAAGGACGCAGCCGCCGGAAAGAGGCCGGTCATGGTCTGTCCGACCGTGGGCACAACCGGCACGGGTGCCATCGACCCCGTCAGAGACGTCGCCCTGGCAGCGCGTGAGTACGAGGCTTGGGTGCACGTCGACGCCGCGTGGGCGGGAGTCGCGGCGTTGTGTCCCGAGTTCCGCTGGCTCCTGGACGGCGTGAACCTTGCCGACTCGTTCTGCACCGACGCGCACAAGTGGTTCTACACCGCCTTCGACGCCTCGTTCATGTGGGTCAGGGATGCCGGCGTGCTGCCGACAGCGCTGTCCATCACGCCGGAGTACCTGCGTAACGCTGCGACGGAATCGGGCGAAGTCGTTGATTACCGCGACTGGCAGGTTCCGCTGGGCCGTCGTATGCGTGCGTTGAAGATCTGGTCGGTGGTGCACGGCGCAGGACTGGAAGGCCTGCGCGAAAGCATCCGCGGCCACGTCGCCATGGCCGACTCCCTGGCCGCCAGGATCGAGAGCGAGCCGGGCTTCGCCCTGGCCGCCCCGCCGTCACTGGCACTCGTATGTCTGTACCTCGTCGACCGGGGCGGTCGCCCCGACGACGCCGCCACCAAGGCGGCAATGGAGGCGGTCAACGCCGAAGGGCATTCCTTCCTCACGCACACATCGGTCAACGGTCACTTCGCGATTCGCGTCGCAATCGGCGCGACGACGACGCTGCCCGACCACATCGACACCCTGTGGGACTCGCTTCGCAAGGCCGCTCGCCAGAGCGGTGGGTGACGTAACCACCGGCATCGTGGAGTTGACCGGCAAAAGGTTGCAGCTGGGTCAGCTGATCCCGGCCGGTTGAACGGTGTGAAGGTCATCGGGGTCGATGAGCACGCCCGGTGCGCGGCGGTACGGGTCCAGCGAGGCTGCTGGACATGTAGACGGCCCTTTGGGTCGGGGACTGGAACGGAGCGTCAGCCACCGCGCCAGTCCCCGACCCTACTCAGACGAGACATCCGCGATCTGCACCAGTGCGTCGTCGCGCCCCGCACTGGTGAGTTCTGCCGCGTCCGGCAGCGACATTGGCTCCGGCGAGGGCAGGTGCACGATGGTCACGGTGCCCGCCGTGTCGCGGTCGGCCCAGGCGCAGAACGTCAGCGTGAACCGGCGGTCGGGTTGCTCGTCGGTGCCCTTGAGGTGCTGGCACATGAGCGATACCTCTTCGTCGCCGAAGGACGACGGGGCACCGACGAACGCGCGGTCGGCACCTGCGGACGGCAGCAAGGTGGATCTTGCTGGTCTGCCCGCAGGTGCTGGGGCGGACCGGCGTCGGCTGCCCGATCAGGGACAGCGATCTTCTTCGCGTACCCGCTCAGATCGGTCAACGGCGCACCCGATAGCGCAGGTGAAGCACCCGGTTGCCCTGAATCACCACGTCAGGATCTTCCAACAGGTGCTGCGCGTCGACCGACCCGAAGTAGCGCTTGCCGGACCCGAGCACGACGGGTACGACGTCCATGCGCACCTCGTCGACCAGGCCCGCGGCAAGCACCTGGCCACCGACGTCGCCGGCGGCGACCTCGACGATGCGGTCACCCGCAAGCTCCTGCGCCTTGGCCACGGCTGCCTCGACGCCGTCGACGAAGTGAAACGGCGCCTCGGGGTCCCAGCCCTCGGGCTCCGGCCGGTGCGTTACGACGACCACGTGGTCGACCCCGCCCGGAGGCTTCCCGTCCCAGCCGTCCGTCATGTCGAAGACGTGGCGGCCGACGATTGTCGCCCCGATCTGGTCCCAGTACGGCCGGGTGTAGTCGTAGGACGTCTGTGACACCTTCACGTAGCCGCTCTCGTCCAACGGGACGTCACCGCTGGTCAACCAGTCGAACAGCGGTCCGGGCTGGTCGTTCTCGTCCGCGACGAAGCCGTCCACCGACACCGAGGCGTACATGACCACCTTGCCCACGGGGCTCTCCTCTGCTTTGGGGTGCCCCAAATTAGCGTGTCGTGAGCTGTCGCTCTTGTAAGAAATCAATCGGCCGGCAGCGGCCAGCCGTCCAGCGCGTGGCCGGGATGTTCGCGCAGGAACCGCCGCCGGACTTCGACGTACCGGGTCGGCGTGAGCCCGGTGAACGCCCGGAACTCGTGGCCGAAGTGGGCCTGGTCGAAGTAGCCTGCGCCACCGGCGAGATCGGCCCAGTCGATCGGTCCGGCGGGGTTGATCGAGAGCACGGTGGAGGCGAAGCGGTAGCTGCGGGCCAGCCGCTTGGGCGTGACGCCGATGAGCTCCTTGAACCGCTGTGCAAGGTGAGTGCTGCTGACACCGGCTGCCACGCTCAGGTCGCCGATCGCGACCGCCCCGCTGGTCGCCGCGATGACGCTGCTGGTATGGCGGACCAGCCCCAGGCCGGCTGTCTCGCACAGCCGTCGCATCAGCTCCTCCTCGAGCAGCGTCAGCATCTCGTGCGGTCCGTCCGCCATGGCCAGCCGGTCTCGCAGCTCAGCAACGGAGGACCGGCCCCAAACCTGCTCTGTCGTCACCGGCCGGTCGCACAGCTCGCTCGCAGGCATCGGCAGGAACGGTGCCACCCCCCACGGCTTGAAGTGCACGCCGACGGACCGGGTCCGGAGTGGGTAGCCGAACTCCAACGCGCGGGTGGGCGTGGTGACCAGGCAGCCATCGGCGTACTCGGCCGTCTCGATGTCGGTGCCGGCACGGATGCGGAACGGCGCCCCGAGGTTGACGATGAGGAACGCCGCCGGCGACGGCGGCAGCGTCAACCGAGCGTACGGCGACGCACCCTCCAGGTAATAAAGGTCGTCGATCAGCCCGTCCAGCGGCGGTCGCGGCACTCGGGACACGTACTCCACGCCCACAGTGTCGCCGACGCCCCGCCGGCATCGCGCGCCGGGATGGTCCAGCCGCCCTGCCGCCGGCATCGAGCCGGCGCCGATCCCGGACGCGCGCCCGGCCGCGGACATCTGCGTGGGCTACGCGTGCCGCGTGAGCGATGGAGGATTCTCCGCCCTCCAGTGTCGCCCTGCGCATGGGGGAGGCGCTGAACCAACCCTCTGCTGCGTCACCGTGCCCTGCTGTGCGGCCGCGGGCTGTTCGCCGCCAAAGTCGGCTACGTGGCCCTCGCGCGGTCCCGGGCCGCGGCCTCCGCGTACGCGACGTCCCGGTGACCGGTTGGTGATCAGTCCTTGCCCATCTGGTCCTCGGCCGACAGGTGTTGCACGGTCCTGCCGGTTTCGGTGAACGTCCGTGTCACATGGCCCGAGGAGTACACCCACAGAATGCGCAGCGGGATGACGCCGATGTTGCGGAAGAGATGCGGGACCGGTGAGGGAATGTAGGTGGTGTCGAACCTCTCCAGCCTGGTCACCTCGCCGTCCACCCAGACCTCCGCCTCGCCCTCGATGACCGTCACGTGCTCGTCGCAGTTGTGCGAGTGCAACGGCGCGCAGGAGCCCACCGGGTACACGCTCATCCCGCTGGTGATGCGGTTCTCCCCGCCCGCCGAGGGCGTGGTGATCATACGACGGGGGCTTCGCCGCTTGGTTCACGGCCTGATGCGGAAGAGGTAGTTGCGCGGATCCCGAGCCCGGGGAATCGGGAATGGCTGGCGTCACGGGGTCTCGTAGGCCGGAAACCCGGAGGACCGGAGGCGACCGGCGCTGTTATCGTGATCGTCATGGCACGAGGTATCTGGTCGCAGAAGGTTCGCTCCGCCCGCTGACGGCGGCGCCTTCTCCCTGTTGAATCAGCGCTCGCCGTCCCGGTTCCCGCCGGGCGGCCACTTCTTGCTGCCCGGCTCGACTGCGAGCTGCGGAGCATCCGTTGAACCTCAATCCGACCCCCGAAACCATGTCCCTGCCCGTCGAGGCGGGCGGTAGTGCGCACATCCGGGCCGAGAGCGTCACCGTCACCCGCGGGTCCCGGCGTGTCCTGACCGACGTCTCGGTCACGGTCTCCGCCCGGTCACGGGTCGCCGTCGTCGGCGAGAACGGCCGTGGCAAGACGACTCTGCTGCACGTCCTCGCCGGACTCATCACGCCCGACGAGGGCAGCGTGCACCGTGCCGGTACGACCGGTCTGGCCCGCCAGGAGCTGTCCACGCGGGACGGCGCGACCGTAGGCACCCTGACGTCGCAGGCGCTGGCCGCGTCGCTCGCGGCTCTCGCCGCGCTGGACGAGGCGACCGTCGCCATGTCGGACGGCGATCCCGCTGCCGACGACCGCTACGCCGCCGCGCTCGACGCCGCCACCCGGCTCGATGCGTGGGACGCCGAACGCCGCGTCGATGTCGCCCTCGAAGCCCTCGGCGCCTGCACCGAACGCGACCGTCCGCTGTCGACGCTGTCGGTCGGACAGCGTTACCGAGTCCGGCTGGCGTGCCTGCTCGGCGCGCGGCACGACGTCCTGCTGCTCGACGAGCCCACCAACCACCTGGACGCGGACGGGCTGGACTTCCTCACCCGCAGGCTGCGTGAGCACGAGGGCGGCCTTGCCGTCGTGAGCCACGACCGGGCACTGCTGCGCGATGTCGCGGACCGGTTCCTCGACCTGGACCCGACCCGCGACGGGAGGCCGCGTCTGTACGCCGGCGGCTACGACGGCTGGCAGGACGCCCGGCGTCGTGAGCGTGCGCGCTGGGAGCAGGACCACGAGGAACAGCTGGCCGAGCACCGGCGGCTGAAGGACGCGGTGTCGAAGGCCCGCGACCGGCTCTCCACCGGCTGGCGGCCGGACAAGGGGACCGGCAAGCACCAGCGCCAGTCCCGCGCACCGGGCGTCGTGCAGTCCCTCAACCGGCAGCAGGAAGCGCTTCAGGCGCACCGGATCGACGTACCGGAGCCGCCGTCGCCGTTGCGGTGGCCGGACCTCGATGTCCGCCCGGGTGCGCCGCAGCTGCGGGCGTACGGCATCGCCGTCGAAGGCCGACTGGCCGGTCCGGTCGACCTCACCCTCGACGGCGGTGACCGGCTGCTCGTCACCGGACCCAACGGTGCCGGGAAGTCCACGCTGCTCGCAGTGCTGGACGGTTCGCTCCAGCCCACCGGCGGGCACGTCCGGACGGCGAACGGCGCACGGATCGTCCGGGTCACCCAGGAGACCGCCCACCAGGACCTAGGACTCACCGCCCGCGAAGTGCACGCCCGCCACGTTGGCCGACTGGTGGCCCACGGGGTGCTCCGCGAAGCCGAGGCCGTCCCGCTCGGGGCACTGGGTCTGCTGGACTCCGAGGCGATGCGCACACCGGTCGGGCGGATGTCGCAGGGGCAGCAGCGGCGCCTCGACCTGGCGCTGGCGCTGGCCGGTCGGCCCGGGCTGATCCTGCTCGACGAACCGACAAACCACCTGTCACCGGCACTGGTCGACGAACTCACCGACGCGATCCGCCACACGAGCGCCGCCGTCGTCGTCGCCACGCACGACCGCCAGCTGCTGCGTGACCTCGCCAACTGGCCGCGTCTGGAGGTGGGCGGACCTGCGGCACCTGCAGCTGGAACACCGTGAGCCGATCGGCGTTCGCTTCGATGAACTCCCGTAGTGGGGCGGTCAGATGGATGCGTACGATGTCCCGGCCGAGCTGATGCGGGTGCGATGGCGGGCTGGGCGGCTGGGGCCGGCCCGTCGGCGTGGAAGCGGTGCTTCCTGAACCCGTCGGCGGATGGCTTCCCTGCACGCGCGAACGGGTCGGGCACTTCGGCTTGTTGTGTCGAGTGTGGACGTGACGGGCGTTTTGACTTCGGCCTGAACGGCGCGGTCAGGGCGATTGCTCAGGTGCGCGGCGCCGTGGCCCGGATTCCGGCGAGCACCACGCCGACGATGCGCTCCGCGTCCGTGCGGGTGAAGGGGCGCATGCCGCGATTCACGATGAGGTGCACCGGGCCGGAGATCATCTCGCCGAGGAAGGAGCTGTCGACCTGGGGGAGTTCGCCCCGCTCGACGGCGGTGTCCACCCGTCGCTGCATGGCGGCCACGCGCTGGTCGAGGATCCTGGTCAGCGCCTGGACGGTGGAGCTGTGGCGGGCGGGCTGGATGGCCTGTTCGAGCGTCCGGCCGAACGGTGTTTCCAGACCGCCGGCGAGGGCCAGCAGGAAGTCCACCAGGTCCCGGTGGATGTCGCCGGTGTCGGCGACCGAGGCGAGATCCTCGGCGTAGCGCAGCAGGGCTTCGACCACCAGCTCCTCGCGGTCGGGCCAGTTGCGGTAGACGCTGGTCTTGTGCACGCCGGCGAACTCGGCGACCTCCTCGTAGCGGAAGCCCGCGATGCCGTCGCGCGCCACGAGTTCGACGGTCGCGTCGAGGATCTGCGCTCTCACGCGCGCGTTGCGGCCGCCGGGGCGCCGGGCAGGCGGCCGGTCAGCGGTCCCGTTGGCCATCGCCGCGCTCACCTCCTGTTCTGGCTCGGGTGCCGATTGTCGCCAGGTGCGGCGTTGCGGTGCAAGCCAGTGGGAAGTAGGCTCGCTAAAAGCGACAGTTTGTTTCTTTAGTCGTCGGACTGCCACGTCAGCGGCCTGCCCACCCCACCCCACCGCTCCGCCGGTTCGTCTGCCCGGCCGGCGAGCGGCAGCCGGTTCGATCGCCCACCCACCTCAGCGAAACCTGGAGCGCACACACGTGAACATCCTTGTCTCCGGAGCCGGTATCGCCGGACTCGCCTGCGCACTCGAACTCGGCACCCGCGGCCACGACGTCACCGTTGTCGAGTACGGCCGCCATCTCCGACTCACCGGCACACCCATCGACATCCGCGGTGACGCGATCGAGACCGCTGACAGGATGGGACTGCTCGCGAAGATCCAGAAACAACGGGTCCGGATGTCCGAGCTCACCCAGTTCGTCGACAGCGACGGCGAGCCGGTGGCCCGGATCCCGATGGCGGAGATCAGCGACTCCGACGACGACATCGAGCTCCTCCGCGAGGACCTCGTGCGTATCCTCGCCGACGCCCTCCCGGACACCGCGGCGATCCGCTTCGGCGACTCGATCGAGACACTGACCGACGGCGGCGTCGACGGCGGCGTCGACGTGCGTTTCGCCTCGGGCAGCACCGGGCGGTACGACCTCGTGCTCGGTGCCGACGGCCAGCATTCCGCGGTACGCAGGCTGGTGTTCGGGCCCGAGGAGGCCTACCTCCGACACCTCGGTGTCTACTTCGCCCTCGCCGACCACCCCGGCGAGACGCAGTCCGAGGGCGCCGACTCGATGCGCAACTCGATCTACAACGTGCCTGGCCGGATGGCAGGCCTCTTCCGGTACAACGGCAAAGCCGTTGCGGTCTTCCAGTTCCGCTCGGAACGGATCGACTACGACCACCACGACCTGGACGCCCAGAAGAAGATCCTCATCGACGCCTTCGCGGGCTACCGCTCGTGGCGGATCCCGGAGCTGCTCGATGCGGCCGTTGCCGATCCCGGCTTCTTCTTCACCTCCGCGAGCCAGATCCACCTGCCCACCTGGCACCGAGGCCGCGTCGCCCTCGTGGGGGACGCCGGATACAGCCCGGCCTTCCTGTCCGGCCGGGGCACCTCACTCGCACTCACCGGCGCCCGCTTCCTCGCCGAGGAACTCGAACGGTGCGGCAATGACCACACCACCGCCTTCGCACGGTACGAGGCCCGGCAGCGCCCCTATGTCACGTTCGCCCAGGACCGTGTCTACGGCGGTCGCGACCGCATGCTGCCGACGACCTGGGCTGCGATTGCCGCCCGCAACAAGGCACTGCGGGCATCAGGCACCGGTGCGCCCTGAACCCGGCGCGATGTGACTGGCTTCCGGTTCCCGGGCGTCATGCGGACAACGCCCAATGACCTTCGGTAAGTCCCGGAACGGGGCGTCCGCATGTTCCCCGGGACCTCACCCCCATCCGCTGGAGCGAATGCATAGTGGAAGACACGCTGGAAAAGCCCGTCCCCGGCACCCAAGAGCATCGCTGGAGCAAGCGGCTCATCATCTGGGCGGCCGTTCTCACCCTCGCCAACGTCCTGGCCGACGTGGCCATCGGCTCGCCCATGATGGTCATGCCCCAGTTACTGGAGCACCTCGACACCGACCAGGTCGCGTGGTTGAACGCGAGCGCGATGCTGGCCGGGGCCATCTGGTCGCCGCTGCTCGCGAAGAGTTCCGACCTCTTCGGCAAGCGCCGCATACTCATCGGCACGCTGCTCCTCTCTTGCGCAGGAGCGCTGGTCTGCCTCGCTGCCTCCAACGTCTGGATCTTCCTGGTGGGGCGCTTCCTCCAAGGCGCCGCCTTCGCCGCGGTCTTCCTCACGGTGGCCCTCGCACGCCAGATCTGCACCCCGCGGGTGGCGATGGCCCTGGTCGGGCTCGTGACGTCCGGCTCGTCGATCGTCGGAGTCATTGAGCCGTACCTGATGCAGCCCGTCATTGAAGAGCTCGGCTACCGCAGCGTGTTCATCACGGCGGCGCTGCTCGCTGCGGCGGCCGCGCTCTGCGTACGTTCCTTCATTCCCGAGTCGCCGATCCGCAGCACCGGCCGGGTCGACGTGCGCGGGGCGTTCCTGCTCGGCGGCGGACTCGGCGCGGTGCTCGCCTACATCAGTCTGGGGAGAGACCTCGGATGGCTGTCCGGGGGCATGATCACGCTGCTGGCGGCCGGTGCCGCCGCGTTGGCCGGCTGGGCGTTCCTCGCGCTGCGGGTCGACGAACCCATCATCGACATCCGGGCACTCTCCCGCCCGATCCTGCTGACGCTGTTGGCTCTGGTCCTGGCAGCAGGCTCGTTCCGAAGCCTGCTGCAGCTGACGGGTGTCGTCGCGCACGTGCCCCCCGACCTGGGGCTCGGTTACGGTCTTGGCGACGGAGAGTCGATCGCGGTGCTTCTCGCTACGCCCAATGCCGGCATCGTGATCGGCGGTACGTGCGCCGGATGGATCGCGGGGCGGTACGGTCCCGCACTGCCCCTCCTCGGCGGCATCGCCGTCGGAACAGCGGGGACCTTCGCGATGCTGGCGGGCGTATCGGCACTCCCGATGGCGATCGCCTGCGGCGCCGTGGTCGGCATGGCCGCCGGCGCGATCGGCGCCTCCGGGTACAACCTGGCGACCAGCTTCGTAGCGCCCGAGCGGCAGGGCACGATCGCCGGTCTGGTGTCGGTCGTGCTCGCTCTCGGCTCGGTCGTCTTCAACATCGCCGGCGGCGAGGTGCTCAGAGCGACCCGAACTGCCGCGACTTCTGCAGACGGTGCCCTGGTGAGCACGGCGACTGGCGTGTACCTCTACGTCGCGATGGCGGGGGTGCTCTTCGTCCTCGCCGCGGTGCCCGCGATCATGCTGGTCCGCAACCGGCCTGCCGCGCCGGCCGTACCCGGGGCACCGCAGCGTCCGGGTGCGCCTGCGGTCGGCCGGTAGCCCGCCGGCCCAGCCCGTTGGGGGAGCGGTATGCCTCGTCACCACTGCCACTGGTCGAACCTCGTGGCGAAACGGCCAGTTTCCGTCGTAGCGGGGCTCAGTGGCCTGCTTGATGCGGGCGGCATGCCGGGAACATCGTCGAGCTCATCGGCAGCCACGGTGATGTGGACTGATCGCCCGCCTGAGAGGTGGACTGCTGTAGCGCTGTGTGTGGGCTATGCGCAGGGTCCGTGGCACGAGCACTCCGGGCCGCATGCGCAGCCCTCCCGGTCGCCCGTCTCCCGCCCCGCTGCCTCGGCGAGGCCGGCCGGCACGGAGCAACAGGCGTCGCCCCGCCATGCCTGGCGTCCTTCTTTGACCGCGACGGCGGCGATGATCAGGGCGGCGGCCGGGTCGGCCCAGGTCCAGCCGAACAGGGAGTTGGCGAGCAGCCCGGCGAGCAGGACTGCGGACAGGTATGTGCACAGCAGGGTCTGTTGGGAGTCCGCCACGGCCGAGGCCGAGCCGAGTTCACGCCCGGCTTTGCGCTGGGCCGCGGACAGGAACGGCATCACCGCGAGGGACAGGGAGGCGAGCACGATGCCCGGGGTGGAGTGCGCGGCCTCGCGGGCGGCGGTCAGGGCGCGGCCGGAGTCGACGGTGACGTAGGCGGCGAGCGCGAAGAAGGAGACGGCGATGATCCGCAGGGTGGTCTTTTCGCGCGCCTGGCGGACGTGGTGCTCGCGGGCGGAGAACTGCCAGGCGACGGCCGCGGCCGAGGAGACCTCGATGACGGAGTCCAGGCCGAAGCCGATCAGGGCGGTGGAGGAGGCGGTCGTACCGGCGGTGATCGCGACGAACGCCTCGATGACGTTGTAGGTGATGGTGGCGGCGACCAGGAGCCGTATACGCCGGGCGAGTTGGGTGCGGCGCTGCGGGGCGGGTCCGACGGATATCTGCACCGCCATCAGCAGCAGTCCTTCTCGTCGGCGTCCGGGCAGGTCCGGTCGGCCTCGACGGCCACTACGGCGCCGCGCAGGTCGTCCAGGGCGTGGCCGAGGCGGGCGTCGGCCAGCTCGTAGCGGACGCGTCGGCCTACGGGGACGGTGACGACGATGCCGCAGTCGCGCAGGCACGCGAGATGGTTCGACAGCCGGGTGCGGGAGATCTCCAGGCGCTCGGCGAGGTCGGCCGGATGGGCGGGCGCCTCGCGGAGGGCGAGCAGGATGCGGCAGCGGATCGGGTCGGCGAGCGCGCGGCCGAAGCGGGCCAGCGCGTCGGTGTCGGAGGCGAGTTTCAGCACAGACATGACGGTACATGAAATCATGGATTCAGAGAATCCTGAATCCAGAGCTTCCGGGCAGCGAACTCGCCAAGGAGGCCAACTCCCCAGCTCAGGCGCGGCTTTGCGACGATGTGCCGCCGGACCGCCCAACGTTCCCGAAACGATCGGCGCTGCTCAGGCCGGTCGGCCGCGGTGTTCGAGAACTCGTTTTCGTAGTTCAGGCCGTAGGGCCAGAAGTGCCCACCACCGGTGGACAGCGTGGCGCCCGAGCCGTCGAACTGCTTGACCAGTGCCGTGGCCTGTGCGCCGCGCCAGGTTCCGCCGCCGGCGAGGTTGGACCAGCCCGAGCTCGTGCCCACGCCGATGGTGTGGGCGATCTAGTGCAGCGTGGTCCGCTCGGTCATGTAGCTGCGGTTGCCGAAGCGGATGATTCCCTTGATGTTCCCATCGACGGTCGGCACGCTACGGGTCGTAGCGGACGGTGATGCTCTTGCCCAGGTCGCTCAGGTTGTTGTACCGGGCGACCGCGGCGTTCATGGCCTTGGTGATGAGGTGGTACGCCGTCAGCTGGTCCTGAGTGGGGTTGCTCGCCCGCTCGAGGTTCCAGGTGATCTCGGCCGCCGCCACCTGTTGCCGGGATGCCGGGGCCGGACGGCACGGCCGTTGCCAGTGCGGCCATGACTACCTTGGTGCGCCAGGGGCGGAGTGCGTGCTGGGTGAGCTCCTGGGGTCGTCGTGGACTCATTGAGGGTCCTCCTGAGCGTGGAGTGTGGGGGTCGGGGGAGGTGTTGATTTGCCCAGGACGCTTTAGGGTTTCTCGAGGAGTTGGGAAAGTGCTTTCCGCTCGGCGGGACCCAGGAGTGGTTGAGGGCACGACGAAGCGCGGCCCGCCCTCGCGGCGGAGGCCGTACCACAGCGCACATCGGCTCCTGGCTGGGCCGTTGGAGGACGCGATCATGCTGCTGACCGGCGCGAGGAAGCTGTCCGCAAGTACAGACCCGCGTGGCTGGCTACCCGGCACCGCGACCCGCGACCTCGGCGGTCACCGCGTGCCACGGGCGCCTACATCGTCTGGAGCCCCGAACTCCGCGCGCCCAGGCCATGGTGACCCACGAGCCCGACACGATGACCACGGCCTGCAGCAGCCAGCCCGAAATACCGGCTGCACCCGTGTCATGGACCCCCGCGGTTCCCGGAACCCGGAGCCGGAGGATCTGCTCCGCCACGTCGACGATCAGCCGCGGCCCACGAGCGCGGCACGCCTGTCCCCAGCCAGAGGCGTGCCATCTTCGATCAGGCGGTTGTGTACGCGGCGCAGCAGCCAGCACCTTGAAGTGCCTTGCAGCCGGCCACCACCGCTCACTCCGTGTCCGACGCGTCGACGATGCCGCCCTTCTCGTCGACAGTGTGCGTGCGCCAGTACACGTCCCACTTGTCGTCGACCTGCTGCGGCACCTTGCCCTCGGGGTAACGCGTGTACCCCTCCGGCACCTTCTCGTCATCCTTGACGCACGCGGAGCCGGTGCCCCCGATGGTCATGACGGG
Source organism: Streptomyces sp. NBC_00457 (assembly GCF_036014015.1). Taxonomy (NCBI): domain Bacteria; kingdom Bacillati; phylum Actinomycetota; class Actinomycetes; order Kitasatosporales; family Streptomycetaceae; genus Streptomyces; species Streptomyces sp. NBC_00457. The sequence continues at coordinate 10,496,249 of NZ_CP107905.1, forward strand.
GTACTCGCCGTCGCTGCAGATGGCCTCCTGAAGGGAGAGAGCGGAGCAGCCGCTGAGTGCGACGACTGCGACGGCTCCCAGGAGCGCGCCGGCGCCGAGCCGGAGATGTCGGGAAGCGGGGCGGGGGCGGCTGGCGCTGGAGGTCACGGTCGTCTCCTGTCGGTTGTTCGGTCTGCCTCCACTGTGGCGGGCGGTGAACGCCGGATCTTGAGTACGCGTACTCAGGCCGTGCCAGAGCCTGTACTCAACAGAGCTGATACAAGGCGTACTTGGCCGACTTGGAGCGCTGCGGTGATCGTCCCGTCAGGGCCCTCGATCCAGCGCCTCCATCCCAGTCGGTGTCGGCCACCCCCGTGCGCACCGCCCTCAGTGGCCGTACGGCGGCTCGAAGCAGCCGGTCTCCGGGTACGGGCCGTTGGCCTGCACGTTGTAGTTGGACCGCGGAACGAACGCCGTGACGCAGGCGTCGGCGTGGACGCGCAGGCCGACGAGGGTGCCCTCGGGGGTGACGTATCCGCCGTTCTCGTAGCGCGAGAACATCTCCCGGACAGTGATTCCCAATGTGGTTTGTCAAGGCGTGAGTTGACGTTCTGTGGTGTGGTCAGGCCGCTGCGTGGCGGGGTGCGGGCGGATCGGTGGTGAAGGTGCGTTGGTCGCGGATAAGGGCCCATAGGACGTCGAGGCGGCGTCGGGCCAGAGCGAGGACGGCTTGCTTGTGCGTCTTCCCCTCGCTGCGTTTGCGCTGGTAGAAGGCCTGGGAGGTGGGGCAGCTGCGGGCAGCGACCTGTGCGGAGAGGTAGAAGACCTGTAGTAGGCGCCGGTGGTAGCGGTGCGGACGGCGCATGTTGCCGCTGATCCGGCCCGAGTCCTTGGGAACCGGGGCGAGGCCCGCGACGCCGGCCAGGCGGGCTGGGGTGCCGAATGCGGCCAGGTCGCCACCAGTGCTGGCGATCAGCTCGGCGCCCAGAAGGGTGCCGATGCCGGGCATGCTCACGATGGTCTTGGCGTGCTGGTGCTGGCGGAACCGGTCCTCGATAGGCGCGTCAACGCGCGCGATCTCGGCGTCCAGGTCCATGACCGCGCGGGCCAGTGTGTGCGTCATGGCGGCCGCGGTCTTCTCGCCGGGGACCTGGGTGTGCTGGGCGTGGGCAGCCTCGACCGCAGTAGCCGCGATCACCGCGGCATTGCGCACGCTGCGGTTGGCGAGCCAGCCGGCCAGACGGCTCCTCCCGATTCGCCGCAGGGCAGCGGGGGCCTGGTATCCGGTCAGCAGAACCAGTGCGCCCTTCGAGGCGTTGTAGTCGAAGGCACGCTCCAACGCAGGGAAGAACTCCAGCAGTTGGGCACGCAGCCGGTTGATGGCTCGGGTGCGGTCGGCGGCCAGGTCGTAGCGGCGGGCGGTGAGGATCCGCAGGTCGACGGCGATCTCGTCCCCCTCCTGCAGCGGCTGGAGGTCGCGGCGCATACGGGCCTGGTCGGCGATCACCCAGGCGTCCTTCGCGTCGGTCTTCCCGTCGCCGCGGTAGGAGCCGGAGGCGTGGTGCACCGTGCGGCCGGGGATGTAGAGCAGGCGCTGACCCCGGCTGGCCAGCAGGGCTATCAGCAGTGCGGCTCCTCCTGCGTTGAGGTCCACCGCCCAGGTCACTGGCGATCCGTTGGCCAACTCGAGCACATTCCGGATCAATTCCAGCAGTTCGGGCTCGTTGTTGGCACGCGTCGCGAGAGCACCTTCACCCCGTCAGCGTCGATGACCGTGCAGTGGTGCTCGGCCTTGCCCGCGTCCGTTCCCGCCCACAGCTCAGGCAACTTCTGCCTCCTCGAAGGTCGCTGTCCTGGTCCCAGCAGACGACCACGCCAGCGTGTCCCTACGAAGCGACTGAACCGCGTATCCCAATCAGTGGCCGTGTCGTCGCGGGACCCGGGCGGCCAATCACTGAAAGCCACGACCTTCGGCATGAGCCTTTTGAGCCACACCCGGACCCCTGGGGACTCCCGATCCTACGAATGATCGGGACCGACCCCACCACCAAGGTAGGGAGCCTTTTCAGCGTGGCTACTGATCGGATGACGGCGTCGGTGCCCGCAACGCACAAGGCTCCCGTGCCGTTGGAGGAGGTGTTCGAAGTCTCAACCCACCGGCGCAGGAGCCCTGTTGGTTGCCTATCCTGCCGCACTCGACCTGCCTCACAAGCTCGTCGAGTGAGTCTCAATGACGGTGTCAAGCCGATTGGGTGGCTGGTGGGGTGGGCGTGAAGTGCCTCTTGTCACGGAGCATGGCCCATAGGACGTCGACTCGGCGGCGTGCGAGGGCCAGCAGTGCCTGGGTATGGATCAGTCCTTCGGCGCGTTTCTTGAGGTAGTAGTCCCGGGAGGGTCCGGGGCGCATCATGGCGGTTTGGGCGGCCATGTAGAAGACGTGTCGCAGGCGGCGGTGGTAGCGCTTGGGCCGGTGGTGGTTGCCGGTCCGGCGGCCGGAGTCGCGTGACACCGGGGCCAGTCCCGCGTGGGCGGCCAGGCGGCCGGCGTCTGCGTAGCTGGACAGGTCTCCGACGATGGCGAGGAACTCGGCCCCGAGGATGGGTCCCATGCCAGGGAGCGATTCGATGACTTCGGCGCGCTCGTCAAGGCGGAAGGCTTCGCGGATCTCCCGGTCGGTGTCTTTGATGCATTCGTCGAGCATGAGGAGTTGGTGTGCGAGGTCGCACACGAGTTTGGCGGCTCGCTTTTCGCCCGGCAAAGCAGTCACCTGGGACTGGGCTGCCTCGACCGCGCGGGCGGCGACATCGGCTGCACTGCGGACCGTACGTCGTGCCAGCCAGTCCGCGAGGCGTTTGGCGCCGGCTCGCTGCAGGGCGGCCGGGGTCTGGTACTCGGTGAGCATGACGACCGGTCCCTTGGCGGCGGAGTAGTCGAAGGCGCGCTCCAGAGCGGGGCAGATGCCTACCAGGGCGTCGCGCAGGCGGTTGATCAGTCGTACCCGGTCGGCGACCAGATCGGCTCGATGCGCGGTGAGCAACTGGAGGTTGGCCATGGTCTCGTCCGGGAGGCTCAGGAGTGTGAAGTCCCGGCGCATACGCGCGGTGTCGGCGATGACCAGGGCGTCCTTCGCGTCGGTCTTCCCTTCGCCGCGGTAAGCGCCGGACATCCGGTTGACCGTGCGTCCAGGCACGTACACCACGCTTTGGCCGTTGGCGATCAACAGTGCAAGCAGCAGCGTCGAGGCCCGGCCGCAGATGTCGACCGCCCATCGCACCTCGTTGGCCATCTCGCACGCTGCGACGATCAGGTCCAGGATCTCGTCTTCACCGTTGACGACCTTCCTCGAAAGTACCTTCTCTCCGGTGGCGTTGACTCCGACAGCCCAGTGATGGGCCTTGCCGGCGTCGATGCCGACCCAGACTTGCTCATGATGTTCCGTCACCGTCATCGCTCCGTTCCCAAGGAAGCAGCGCCTTCAGGGTCCGGGAACACTCCGCCGCCAAGCCCTTAACCAGCGATGACCGCAGTTCTCAATCAGCGGCCGGAGCGTCCCGGAGAACCGGGCAGCCACTCACTCGGAGCCATCAACGGCAGGTCACCATCAGCTACACCCAGTCCTCCCGGACCACAACCATTCTTAAGGGATCACGATGCTCATCGTCACCCGTGAGGGTGACCGCCGCTGCAAGCTTCCACCGCACCAGCGTGCTCTGGTCGGTCTGGTGTACCTGCGCCGGCACGACACCCTCACGCAGATCGCGGCCGGCTTCGGTATCGCTGTCGGCACCGCCCACGCTTACGCGAGAGCGGTCATCGATCTGCTGGCCGACCGCGCGCCCGGGCTGCTGCGCACCCTGCGCGAGGCCGATCCCGAGTACGTCCTGCTGGACGGCACCCTCGCCGAATGCGACCGGGTCGGCGACAGTCGTGCCGACTACTCCCACAAGCACCGCCGGCACGGGGTGAACGTGCAGCTGGTGACCGACCCGGCCGGACGGCTGCTGTGGATCTCGCCCGCGGTGCCCGGCCGCGCCCACGATCTGACCGCAGCCCGCGCCCACCGGATCATCCGGATCTGTGAGCGCCAGGGCGTCCCGGACCGTGCCTACATCGGAGCCGGCCCGTGGGTGACGACGCCCCTGAGACGGCCGCCGGGCAGCGACCTCACACCAACGCAGCGAACCGTCAACCGCGCCCTGTCCGCTGCACGCGCACCGGTCGAGCGCGGCGTCGCACGACTGAAGTCCTGGCGGATCTTCCGTAGGGCCCGATTGCAGCCCGAATCGAATGTCGTCAACTCTCCTCCGCCGTCCTCACCCTGGAACGGCACCGCTGAAAGAGCTCACTGGATGACCAACCTGCCCGCCACCACTCCCGTCGCCGATCTGGTGCGCGGGGCCAAGATGCGCTGGCGCATCGAGCACGACTACCGGGAACTCAAACACGGCCTGGGCCTGGACCACTTCGAGGGCCGCACCTGGCGCGGCTGGCACCACCACGTCACCCTCGTCACCGCCGCACAGGCCTTCCTCACCCTGCGGCGTTACGACCCAAAAAGCCCGCACAGGGGCCTGAGTCTCTACCAAGTCCTCGACGCGTTACAGGATCTGCTGCGGTGCTGGGACGGCACCTGCACCACCTGCGGCCGCCCCCTCACCAGAACAAGAACCTAACGAAGCACTACTAGTGTCCTGCGCCAGTAGTTGATCGTTAGTTGGTGTGTGACTTCTACTGCTGGTGCGTCAGTTCCTCGTCGGGGCCCGAAGCTGCAGCCGTTGCTGCTGTCTGATGACGAGCGGGCGGTGTTGGAGCGGTGGACGCGTCGGGCAACATCGGCCCAGGCCCTGGCCCTGCGAGCGCGGATCGTGCTGGCGTGCGCGGGGCCGGAAGTACCGCCGATTGTCGCGGTCGCCCGCGAGTTGCGGGTGGCCGCGGACACGGTCCGCAAGTGGCGGCGGCGCTTCCTCACCCAGCGGCTGGACGGACTGGTCGACGAGCCCCGACCGGGCCGGCCGCCCACCATCAGCGTCGATCAGGTGGAAGCCGTCGTGGTCACCACGCTGGAACAACTGCCCAAGAACGCCACCCACTGGTCGCGGAAATCGATGGCGCAACACAGCGGCCTGTCGAAGTCCACGGTCGGCCGGATCTGGCGGCAGTTCCAGCTCAAGCCGCATCTGGCGGACACCTTCAAGTTGTCGACCGACCCGTTGTTCGTGGAGAAGGTCTACGACGTCGTGGGCCTGTACTTCAACCCGCCCGAGGGGGCGGTGGTGCTGTCGGTGGACGAGAAGTCGCAGATCCAGGCCCTGGACCGGTCCCAGCCGGTGCTGCCGATAATGCCGGGCATGCCCGAGCGGCGCACCCATGACTACGTGCGCAACGGGCTGACCACCCTCTTCGCTGCCTTCGACGTCGCCACCGGTGAAGTCATCACCGCCCTGCACCGTCGGCACCGGGCTGCGGAGTTCAAGAAGTTCCTGATCCGGATCGACAAGGAGGTGCCCGCACAGCTGCAGGTCCACCTGATCGTGGACAACTACGGCACCCACAAGACTCCAGCGATCAAGGCCTGGCTGGCGAGACACCCGCGCTTCGAGCTGCACTTCACCCCGACCGGCTCCTCGTGGATCAACCAGGTCGAGCGGTGGTTCGGCTACCTCGCGCACCAGATGATCCGCCGCGGCGCACACAAGAACATCCAAGCCCTCGAGGCCGACATCCGCGCCTGGGTCAAGGACTGGAACGAAGACCCTAAACCGTTCATCTGGACCAAGACCGCCGAAGAGATCCTCGACTCCCTCGCCCGCCTCTGCCGACGGATCTCTGGCGCAGGACACTAGGTGAAAGAGCGCGGTTCGAAGCTGATCCCTCCGCGGTCGGCCATCCGTAGCACTCGCCTGCCGTATCGCGGCGGTTGGCGCAGGTGAAGGGTGAAACTCCAGGCGCTGAACTTCAGGAGGAAGCCGGTGCCCTCCAGGTGCCACCGCCTCTCACTGCGGGGGAGCGTCGGCCCTACCTGTTGCAGCCTCCTCATTTGCAGCGGCAGTTGGATGGAGCGCAGGTCGCCGGATATCGGCCCCATGCAGTCGAAGACCAGCGTGGCCGGTGAGACCCAGAACTTGACGTCCCGCCAGGGCGACGGCGGCTCGACCCGGCGCACGATGTAATCGAGGTCGAGGTGCAGTTGCAGGGCCGACGGTGCGGTGTCATCGATGTCGTCCTGCTCGAGGAACTCCTCGGGGGTCAGGTCGTCGGGCGGGCCCTCGTCGTCGGTGACGGCGAGGGCGTGGATCTGGCACGAGTCAAACGACATCGCGTCAAGGTCCCGCTCCGTCCAAGTGGCCTTGCTCAAGCCTGACTCGGGGTGGACCACCATCTGCATACCGCGAGTATCGGCCAACACGAGCACATCGCAATAGGGATCACGACTCCAAACGCGGCCTAGTCCAGCAGATTCGGGAAGCCGTTGCCTGCTGGGACAGTCATCCCGCTACCCGACTCGTGTCACTCTTGCCCGTCCTGGGCCGCCTGGCAGGCATTGCCGGGGCGGGCCTCCCGCCCGTCTTGCCCTCGCCCACCTAGGGCGTGTTTCGAAGTGCTGGTGTCGTGTGACACCGGAGCTTGAACGGTGTGCCGGTGCTCGGGCAGGCTCACGTGCATGGTCTCGGTGTTGCAGAACGTGGCGATCGACTGTGCGGATGCCTATGAGCTGGCCCAGTTTTGGAGCGAGGTGACCGGTTGTCTGCTGCATCCAGAGGACAAACCGGGCGACCCGGAGATTGACGTGATGCTGCCGGAGGGCCCGCTGCTGCACTTCAACCAGGTGCCAGAACCAAAGACAGTCAAGAACCGGATCCACCTGTGTCTGCGCCCGAAGACCTCGCGCGAGGAGGAGGTCAAGCGGCTGCTGAGCCTCGGTGCCACCCTCGTCGCCGATCGCCGAGAACCCGATGGCGCGGGCTGGGCCGTCCTCGCAGACCCTGAAGGCAACGAATTCTGTGTTCTCCGTAGCGAGTCTGACCGCGCTGCGATGTCTTCTTGAGGCTCACCCACAAGGTCGGGAGCCCTGCTGATACTGGTCACAGCCACTCGTTGATGGCCGCGACCAGCACGGTCGCTTCGTAGCGGACGGCGAGCTTGTCATAGCGGGTGGCGACCGCACGGTGGCGCTCGAGGCGATTGATCCCGCACTCGACCGCGTGGCGCTCGCGGTAGTCGGCCTTGTCGAACTTCGGGGGCCGACCTCCGCGGGAGCCCCGCTTCTTGCGGTTCGCAATGTGGTCGCGTTTCTCCGGGATCGTGCAGCTGACCTTGCGTCGCCGCAGGTAGGCCCGGTTCGCCCGCGACCCGTACGCCTTGTCCGCACGGACCTTGTCCGGCCGGGTGCGAGGACGGCCCGCCCCGAGCCGGGGCACACGGATACCTTCGAGGACCGCCTGGAACTGCGGGGAGTCGCCGCGCTGGCCGGCGGTGATGACGACGGACAGCATCTTCTGGGCCTGCTCGACCGCCAGGTGGAGCTTGGTGGTCAGTCCGCCGCGGGAGCGCCCGAGCCCGTGGTCGTCGGGCTCGGCGAAGACGCCCCCAGGCGGCTCGATCTGCAGATCCCCTTTTTGCGGGCGCCCGCCACGTGCTGGTGGGCGCGGGTGATCGTGGAGTCCACCGAGACGTCCCAGGTGATCAACCCTTTCGCGTCCGCGCGGGCCTGGAGCTGTTCGAGGATGCGGTGCCAGGTGCCGTCGCGCTGCCAGCGCCGGAAGAGGCTGTACACCGTCTCCCATGGCCCGTACCGCTCGGGCAGGTCCCGCCACGGCATGCCCGTACGAGTCCGGAACCGTATCCCGTTGATCAGCTGCCGTTTCGTGTGCACCGGCGGCCGACCGGGCTTGATGCCCTTCGGCAACAGCGGTTCCAGCACCGCCCACTGCGCATCCGTCAGATCACCCCGAGCCATGAGACGTGATCATGACACGACCTTGATCCACTTTGAAAACAGACCCTAGATGAACGAGTCCGATGAGTGTGCTGGTCGCGACCATGACGAAGGACGCCCGTTGGTGAGTGTGTGAAGACAGACCTGGACGCCCTTCTGGCGGCACTCTACGTGTTCATCGACGACCACGTGGCGCCTTGTCGCCGGATCGGACGGCCCCCGAAACTCACGGACGCCGAACTGCTGTGTCTGGCGGTTGCCCAGGTCCTGCTCGGCTTCTCCTCCACACGGCACTGGATCCGTTTTCGCCCATGCCCGGCTCGGACACCTCTTCGGCTACCTGCCCCAGCAGTCGGCCTACAACAAGCGCCTCAACGCCGCCGGACCGCTGGTCAGCCACGGGATCGAGATACTCGCCCGGCAGGTGCCGACCTGGCACGACAGCCTCCGGCTGATCGACTCCACCCCTCTGCCTTGCGCGGCCTCCCGCGAGGCCGTCAAGCGCTCCGAGTTGGCCGGGCACGCCGGATACGGCTACTGCCGTAGCCACTCCCGCTTCTTCTGGGGGTTCCGGCTCTACCTGGTCACCACCGCCGAAGGCATGCCCGTCACCTGGTGCCTGGCCCACCCTGAACTCGGGGAACAGGAGGTGATGGCCGCGCTGCTGGAACGCGACCACCGCCTGGTCCGGGCCGGGCAGGTGATCCTGGCCGACAAGGGCTTCGCCGGCCGGGAGTTCGAAGCCTTCGTCACCGACCGGCTCGGAGCCCACCTGGTACGGCCGGACCGCAAGGACGAACCGGCCCGCTTCGGCAAGATCGCCCGTGTCCGCCAATGGATCGAAGCCGTCATCGACACGCTCAAAGGCCAGCTCAGCCTGGAACAGCACGGCGGCAGAACCCCAGCCGGTGTGTTCGCCCGCACCGCCCAACGCCTGCTCGCCCTGGTAACCGCGATCTGGCACAACTGGAACACCGGAGCCACGGTCAAACGCTCGCTGATTGCGTACGACCACTGAAGACATCGGACTCGGCTAGCGGGGCGGTCTGACCTCGCGGCGCTGGACGGCCGCAGCGCCTCCAAGGGTGTCGAGGAGGTCGGCGAGCAGAGCGCGGGCGGCGTCGAGGGCCGTGGTGCCGAAGCGCTGCCGGAGGCGTTCTTCTAGTGCTGCCCGGGCATGGCGGGCGGCGGCGACGGCTTCGTGGCCGCGGGGGGTGAGCGTGACGCGGCGAATGCGGGCGTCGTGGGGGTCCGGGAGGCGTTCGGTGTAGCCCAGGCGCTCGAGTTCGGCGACCGCTTTAAAGAGCGTTTTGTCCCGGCGAGGTTGTTTGGTTCGAGGTTCAGGTGTGGCGCCAGTTCGGGGTGGATTCGCGGGTGAGCCGACGGCTTATGAGGTCGATCATTGCGATGTGGATTATGGCTTCGGAGCGGTGCGGGTGCCTCTCGTAGTCGCGGGCGAGGCGGCGGTGGTGCATGAGCCAGCCGAGGGTGCGCTCGACCACCCAACGCCGGGGGATCACTTTGAACCCTTTGGTGCCGGGATCGCGTTGGACGACCTGGACATCGATGCCGAGACGGGCGCCGTGGTCGATGGCTTTGGTGCGATAGCCGGTGTCGGCCCACGCCTTGGTCACGCGGGGGCTTGTGGTGGCGATCTGCGAGAGCAGGTGGATGCCGCCGGTGTTGTCGGAGACGCTGGCGGCGGTCACCCAGACGGCCAGCAGCAGGCCGAGGGTGTCGACACCGAGGTGGCGCTTGCGGCCTGCGATTTTCTTGCCCGCATCGATGCCTTGGCCGGCCGCGGGGACGTTGGCGGAGGTCTTGATGCTCTGCGCGTCCAGCACGCAGGCGCTTGGCTCGGCATCCCGGTTTTCGGCCTCGCGCACCAGGCGCCGCAGGAGGCCGTTGAGTTGGTCGAAGATGCCCTCCTTCTGCCAGGCGGCGAAGTAGCCGTAGACCGTCTCCCACGGTGCGAAGTCGTGCGGCAGGTACCGCCAGGGAATCCCGGTGCGGTCGACGTAGAGGATGGCGTCCATGATGCGGCGCAGATCGTGCTCGGGCGGGCGGCCGATGTCCAGGCCCTTGCCTCTGCGCTCGGCCCGCCAGGCGGTGAGTGCGGGACCGATCAACTCCCAGCGGGCATCGGAGAGATCGCTGGGATAGGGGCGGTGTGGCGGCATGTTTCGTTAGTACCGTCGGACATGGCTTGTCCCCAGGGCGCAAACGGCGGTAATCGGGGGCGCCTTGGGATCAGACAGGAGCGACTCGACCTAAACGGGCAGAGATGCGGCGTCTGCTGTCACACAGCCCGCCTTGAGCACGCTCGCCTCACCGGTCTCATATCCACTCGCCGCCCGAAGCGCCACCAAACAACCTCGCCGGGACAAAACGCTCTTTTAGACATCGTTTCTTTTGGTGGCAGCCTGATCGGCCTGGCTGCCAGGATGGTCGGTATGGAGCTTCCCAACGACACCGTGCTCGTCTTCGACCAAACGGAAGACCTTTGCGTCTTCACGTCCTTCGTCCACGCAGCGAACTGGCTCGAGGCGATCGATGTTGCGGAGGGCGAGTACACAGCGGCCTACACCCCAGGCGGGGGCATCGTGGCCCTGACAGCTCCAAAAGGCTGGAGAGGCCCGGTACTTCTGGCGCGGACCGATCGGACTGACCTGGCAGAATTGGATCGTCGAGTAGCCCGCTACTGGGAAATCCATCAGGTGGGTCGGCCCTCTTACGACCCGGCGCAGACGGCACGGTTCTTGATCGACAGGGAGAACCGGCCGCAGAAGAGGTGGAAGAAGCGGCTTGCCGATGCCGTCAGCCGTGATGCCCGCAGCGGGGACAGGGGCGACGTCACCCGCTAGCGATCGGTCGACCTGGCCATGCGGCGGTGGCAGATGAGGGCTGCGGCTATGCCGACGAACGCGAGGAAGTGCTCCGGCTTCCGCTCGTAGCGGCGATGCAGGCGCCGACAGCCTGCCAGCCAGGACACGGTCCTCTCAACCACCCAGCGATGACGGCCGAGTCGCTTGGACGACTCGATGCCCTTACGGGCGATGCGGTGGCGAATACCCCTCTGACGGAGCCATTTGCGCAGGTGGTCGTAGTCGTAGCCCTTGTCGGCGTGGAGCTTGGCAGGGCGTCGGCGGCGGGGTCCGCGGCGGGAGCGGATGGGCGGAATCCCGCGCACGAGCGGCTTCAGGCCAAGGCTGTCGTGCATGTTGGCGCCGGAGATTCCCAGCGATAGCGGCAGACCGTTCCGGTCCGTGATGAGGTGGATCTTCGATCCCAACTTGCCGCGGTCGGTCGGATTCGGTCCGGTCAGTGGCCCCCTTTTGCAGCCCGGACACTGACCGAGTCGATGGCGCACCGCGACCAGTCCATCTCACCTCGGCTGCCGAGTTCGTCCAGGATCACGCGGTGGAGCCGGGCCCATACCCGGTCCCGGCTCCACTGGGCAAAACGCCGGTAGACAGTCGGCCAGGCCGGTCCGAACACCGGCGGCAACTGCCGCCAGGTGCAGCCCGACGTGGCCACGAAAATGATCGCAGCGAGCGTTTCGCGGTCACCCACCCGCCGCCGGCCCCCGCCCTGCGGGCGCTTCACCTCTATCGACGGCACTACCCGCCGGAACAGCACCCACAATTCCTCCGGCACCAGCCGCTCAACCAAATCCCTCATGCCCGGTTCAACGGACGATCAGGCCATAAGAAACGGTGTCTAAGCTTGTTCTTTTTCTTCCGGCCTCGAACGGTGTCTCGTACTGAGTCGCTCACCTGAGGGTTTGCCGGACGTGGGGGCGGCCTTCGTCTGATCCTGTGCTCCGACCAAGGTGCACGTGACCAAGACGAAGGCCGTGAGGGTGAGTCTGCTGCCTGATGGTGTGCGGAGGGATGCGTTCGCGGAAGCGTCACGCTTCCGGGGCGAGTTCTACGAGTGTCTGACCGCTCGGCGCGACGAGTTGTTCGAGCTGACGGATGCGGTGCTGTGTGCGGACGGGGCAGTGAAGTCCCCGGTGGACCTGACGCTGCTGCCCGAGCATCGGCGTGGGCACGGAGCGATGTACGGAGGCCTGAACCACGGCCGGATCGATGTCGGCCGGGTGCGGACGGTGCTGGCCGGGTTGTCGCTGCCGCGGTTCGACGGCGGGCGTCTGGTCCTGGCCGTCGATGTGTCGCCATGGCTTCGTTCGGACGCGCCGTGCTCGGCCGAGCGGCTGTTCTGCCATGTCTATGGCCGGGCGAAGACGGCGTCGCAGTTCATCCCGGGCTGGCCCTACTCCTTCGTCGCCGTCCTGGAGCCGGGTGCCACCTCTTGGACAGCGATCCTGGACGCGGTCCGGCTCGGACCGGTGGACGACGCCACCGCGGTCACCGCCGCCCAGCTGCGGGGAATCGTTGAACGGCTCATCGCCGCGGGTCAGTGGCGGGCCGGAGACCCGGACATCGTGATCGTCAGCGATGCCGGCTACGACGTCACCCGCCTGGCCTGGGTCCTACGCGATCTGCCGGTCGAGCTGGTCGGCCGGGTCCGCTCCGACCGCGTCATGAGACTGCCGAAGCCGCCTCGTGTCTACGACCCGAAGGGCGGCCGGCCGCCAAAGCACGGTCCGGAATTCCGCTTTGCCAAGCCGGAGACCTGGCCCGAGCCCACGATCACCACGGTCACCGCCACGACCAACTACGGCAAGGCCCAGACGCAGGCATGGGACCGGGTCCACCCAAGGCTCACCCACCGCTCCTCATGGCTCGACCATGATGGTGAACTGCCCTTGGTGGAGGGCACGTTGATCCGGTTGAAGGTCGAGCATCTGTCGAAGGACCGTGATGCCCCGCCGGTGTGGTTATGGTCCTCCAAGACCGGCGTCACTCCGGACGACGTGGACCGTTTCTGGCAGGCATTTCTCCGCCGCTTCGACCTGGAGCACACCTTCCGCTTCGCGAAGCAGACCCTCGGCTGGACCACTCCGAAGCTCCGTACTCCCGAGGCGGCGGACCGCTGGACCTGGATCCTGATCGTCGCTCACACTCAGCTCCGGCTCGCCCGGCCCCTCGCCGAGGACCTCCGCCGGCCCTGGGAGAAACCCACCCCTTCCGACCGGCTCACCCCTGCCCGGGTCCGCCGGGGGTTCAGGAACATCCGCGCTCACCTCGCCTGCCCGACCCGTGTTCCCAAACCTCGAGGCGCCGGCCCAGGACGGCCACCTGGCGCCAGGAACAAACACCGGGCACCCCGATACGACGTCGGCAAGACCGTCAAACGGCCCGAGACCCTCAAGGCCATCGGCAAGCCTGGCAGGTCCTGGTAGATAAAGAACAAGCTAAGCCTGAGTAGGAAGGTTGCCGTCGTCGGCGGGACCGGAGTGGTGGGATCCATCCTGGTCGGCCAGCTGACACGGCAGGGACACTCGCCGGTGGTGGACCGGCGCACCGGGGATGACAACGACGGATCGTTGACCCACCGCAGATATGGGTGCCCGCTGCCGGATTGAGCTGGCAGGACGGCCTGATGCTCGGGAGAACTGTCGCTCCTCCAACCTCACATTCGAGGAACGGCCCCGGCCTATCGACGCCGCGCGGGAGCCTGTGAGGGTGACCTTGTGATCGCGCTCGCCGACCGCACCCGGGGTGGGGCGAAGAACCGCACGCCCCTCGACGTCGGGCGGGTTGCCGTCGCCCTGGACGGCCTCACTGACCGGCACCTGTTGCCCGATGATGCGGAGCCCGTCGTAGCAGCCAAGATCGACAGCGAGAGCAAGGCGGATTGGGCCCGAGGTGACCGCCTGGTGCCGCTGCGCGGTCGTCGAGTTCATCCCCGACCCGGTTGCGGTCAGCGTCGACGGTTCCATCCCAGAACACCTAGCGGGTGCTCAGTCTTCGTCGGCAGCGTCGTCCTCAACGGCGTCCGGGTCCCGGAAGGGGCGCAGGCCTTTGCCAGGGCCGCTGGCCTTGATGTTGAACAGGTAGCGGCCCAGGAAGTTGACGTGCCGGTCCTTGAGCGGGGAGAGGCGGGCGACGTCCTCGCCCTTGACGTCGTGGCCCTCGGCGCGAAGCTGGGCAACGGCGGCGTCGAGGTACCGGGTGTTCCACACGAGGACCGCTGCTACGGTCAGGCGATCCGTCTCGCGTCCGACTGGAGGTTCCATGACCAGAACGTCACTTTCCAGCAGTGGTCGCCCGAGGACCCCGAAGGGCCCTGGCTGTTGATGTTCGTCATCGGGTCCACGATCCAGTTCGGCGGTTCCGGCGGCATGAGGGGCACGGCCGGGTCGGTCAGCGGCCTGCGGGGCACCTGGATCAGGATCGTCACCCGGCTGAAGCTCGCCGGCGACGGCCAGGGCGCGTTCGAGGTGTGGCTGAACGGCACGAGGACGGTGAGCCGCACCGGCATCACCGTCTTGCCGTCCACCTCGCGGACGATCCGCTGGTCCAGCGGGATCTACTGCACCGCCTGGCGCGATGGGACGCCGAGCGGCCCGCGGACGCTGACGGTCCTGCATGACAACCACAGGATCGCCTCGTCCTATGCCCTTGCCGAACCGGCCAACTGGGCTTGACGCACCTGTCGTTTGAGCTTCACCGCACTGTCGGGTGGCCGGCGGGTGTCTTGGGCTGGTGGGTGGCTGCTGCTGCGGGCGTGTCGTAGTGCGGTGCTCCCCGCCTGCCGGGCGGAGCGCCTGCCGGCGGGCGGGGAGCGTTTGTTGTGGGGGTGGTGGGTGGGTGGTGGGTGTCGGTGGTTTTCGTGGCCGGTGTCTGCGCCTGTGCTGCCGTGTACTGCTGTGCTCCGCGTCGGCTGGGACACGTGTGCTGGTGTGGGGGATGGTCTGTGCCCGGTGGGGTGTGGTCCGTCGCCGGGGTCAGGTTCCGGATCGGTGTCGTGCGGGTGCCTGTGGACGGGCGGTGTGTTGGGGGTGCTGGTTGGGCGGTGTTGTGTGGTGCGGGCGTGTGTGGGCGGCTGTTATCGGGTGGTGGCCATTTCGGTGTCTTCTGTCTTGTCGGGGGTGTTGGGGGTGTGGGGGGTGTTGGGTGGGGGTGGTGTTGTGGGGGCCGCGTAGGAGGATGTAGGCGAGGAGTACGGCCATGATGGCGACGCCTGCCCACATGGACTGCTGCCATCCGTCGACGTAGGACTGCTGTGCGGCGTGGATGAGGTCTGGTGCGTGGGGGCCGGCGCTGGTGGATGCCTCGATGGCGTTGGCGATGCCGTCTTGGGCGGTGTCGGCGGTTTTTTCGGGGATGTTGTCGAGGCGGTCGTCGATGGCGTTGCGGTAGCCGGCTGTGAGGATGGCGCCGAGCAGGGCGACGCCGAGTGCGGTGCCGAATTCGCGGGTGACGTCGTTGAGGGCGGAGGCGACGCCTTGTTTTTCCTGGGGCAGTGAGCGGGTGAGGGCTTCGGTGGAGGGCACCATCGACAGGCCCATGCCGATGCCCATGAGGATGATGCCGGGCAGGATTTTCAGGTAGCCGTCGTCGACGGAGACGAACAGGGCCATGAGGGCGAGGCTGGCGCCGGTGAGTGCGATTCCGGTGGCCATGGTGGAGCGGGGGCCGATGCGTGCGGCCATTTTGGGGGCCACGTTGGCGGATGTCATGATCCCGATGGCCAGGGGCATCAGTGCCGCCGCGGACAGCAGTCCCGACCAGTCGAGCACGGCCTGGAGGTAGGGGAAGAGGACGACTTGGACGCCGCCCTGGACAGCGAAGACGACGACCAGGGTGATCGAGCCGCCGGACAGGCCGCGCTCGCGGAAGAGGCGTACGTCCAGCAGTGCGGCGCCTTGGCGGCGCAGTTCCCAGAACACGAATCCGGCCGCGGCGGTGAGGCCGACGGCGAGGCCGGCCAGGGTCAGAGGCTGGCTCCAGCCGCTCTCGGGTCCTTCCTGCAGGACGAAGATGAGGCCGACGACGGCGACGGTGGAGGTCACTGCGCCGACGGTGTCGAAGGCGTGGGGGGAGCGCTCGTGGGAGTTGGGCACCGATTTCAGGGTCAGGGCCAGGGCCACGGCCACCAGGGCGACGGGCAGGGCGAACAGCCAGCGCCAGTCGGCGACGTCGGTGAGGAAGGCGGAGAGGAACATGCCCAGGACGCCGCCGCCTCCGGCGACGCCGGTCCACACGCCGATCGCCTTGCCGCGCTGCTCCTCGGGGAACGTGGAGGTGATCACGGCCAGGGTGATGGGCATGATCATTGCTGCGCCGATGCCGGCGGCCAGACGCGCGGCGAGCATCAGCTCGGCGGTGGGGGCCAGGGCCCCGGCGATGCTGGCGAGGCCGAAGAGGGCCAGTCCGGCGATCAGCATGGGTTTGCGGCCCAGGCGGTCACCGATCGCGCCGAGCGGCAGCAGCAGCGCGGCCAGGGCCAGGGTGTAGATGTTGATGATCCACAGGACGGTGTCCTGCGAGGCGTCGAACTCGACGGCCATTTGCGTCTGGGCGACGATCAGTCCGGCCACGGACGCGATGACGGCCATCAGCGCTATCGAGACGGCGGTCAGGATCGCGCGCAGCTGACGTGCATCCGGCACGCCCCCGCCGCTCCCGTCAGGGGGTGCCGCCTGTGCAGGGTTCGTACTCATGGATTCCTCTCGAAAAGGGGCGTGCAGGATCGGTGCAGTCGGGTCGGGGTGGCGCCCTGTGGTGCGGCGCGAGCCGTGCCGGCGCCGGCGGTGCCGGCGCAGGGCGGCCGGGGTGCCGGCCTGGGGCGGTCGCGTCGGGGGTGTTTCCCCCGCCCCGGCGCCCCGCCTGTCGGTGGTGGCGGCCCTGCCGGGGCCGAAGCGGCGCCTGATGGTGTCGGGCAGCTCCTTTACCGGCAGGTTCGGGCCGTCCAGGCCCTGGGTGTGGGCCTGTACCGGGGCTGGGCACTCGCGCGGATGCGGGGGGCCGCGACTGCGCGGTCGGTGCGGGGTGCTCATGCGGTGCGGCCGCCCTGGCTGGTCACCGGCTTCGGGTGCCGAAGCCGGTGACGGGGATGCCGACCGCCCCATCCGTCCCACCTGTCAGACCCGTCAGGCCCGTCGGGCCCGTCGGCCCTGTCAGGCCCGTCAGTGCCGGCCGGCGATTTTTGACAGCCATAAGTAAATGGTAGTCAGTCTCGCTTGAGAGTCGGTGGAGATTGGGTGGAACTCGCCATTCCGCGGCCGGTGGGGGCCGGTGTGGCGCTGAAGGGAGCAGCAGGTCGGCGCCGTCCCGGCGCGCTGTTGGGTGAGGCGGAACCGCGGGATCCTCAACGCCCGCCGCGCCCGCCGCGCCCGCTGTGTGCGGAGTCCGGGCGGAGTCCGGATCGGGGCGGGCCGGCGGGTCGTGGGCTGTGGGGAGTTGATGTCCGCGGACCGGGCGTGGCCCGGGCGTCTTTCGCGGGACGGGGAGGGTCCGCTCGGCCGCCGGCGGGGCGGCCGTGGGCGGGGGGTCTTGTGCCGGCGCCGGCGCAAGGGGGTCAGTTTTTGGTGTTGCCGTTGACGTGGCGCTGGATGAATTCGTGGGCGAGGTCGCCGAACTGTTCACCGAAGGCCAGGGACCTCTCGGTGGTCTCCCGGAAGTGGACGCCGCCGTCCACCCGGCTCCTGGCGCATGCCTTGTTGAATTGGGTGAAGGTGGCGAAGTGGACCGTGACGTTCTTGGCGGGGGTGATGGTCGGCTCGACCCGTGAGGTGCCGGCGGGGAAGTCGATCGTCCAGTCCAGGTCGTCGGAGCCGAAGTAGCGCCGTGCGGTTTGTGCCGCGGCGGCGCACAGCGAGGTGCTGCCCGAGGGGTATTCCGGGTGGTCGCTGGTGGGCAGGTAGCCGGCCCATTCGTGTGCCGGGAGGTCGTTGACGGTGCCCTTGCCCGGGCCGCCCCAGGCGGTCAGTTTGCTGCGGCCGTACACGTGCCTGACCGCGCTGATGGGCCGCACGGCGTCGAAGGCGGCCTTGTGGTGCCAGGCGGCGATCAGTGTGTCGAAGGTCGCCAGGATGTGCTGGAGCGACCACTGGACCCAGCCGTGCACGCCCATCTCGTTGTTCTGGTCGTGCTTGCGGGCCAGGACGAGGGAGTGGTGCCCGATGCCCCAGAGTTTGTTGTCCATGATCTCGGCGAGGGCTTTGCGTTCGTCGGTGAGGGAGGCGGATGCTTCCACGATCTCGTCCACCGCGCGTTTGTAGGCGCGGGCGTTGGTGTGGTCGCTGTAGCGGGGCGCGGCGAGCTTGAACTGGGCGGGGTGGCGGAAGATGTGGGGCTTGGTCAGCGCGATCTGCGGGGTCACGAAGTGCTGGGCGACGAAGATGCCCATGTCGCCTGGGCCGCCGCCGACGCGGCGGCCGTTGTGGGGGCCCAGCTGCGGCTGCCAGCGCGAGGGGTTGACCAGCTTGTAGGGCGAGTTGACGGGCACGTAGCCGGTGTAGTCCGCCCACGGCGCGGGGTGGTATTTGCGGCCGCCCTCGTGGCCGAGGACGTTCATGCCGTCGTTCTTCAGCGCCTCCCAGGTGGCCCTGGCCGCCGTATTGCCGATACCGACCGGGGTGGTGAGGTTCTCCGACGCGTCGTCGGGGTTCAGGCCGAGCCCGGTCATCAGCTCCCGCAGGCCGCCCGTGAACTGCGGCAGCAGGCGCTTCCAGATGCCGAGCTGGACGTAGAGGGTGGCGATGTTCAGGTTGCGGTTGGTGGCGGACTCGCTGGAGGGGCGGCGGGGGATCTGGGAGTAGATGCCGACCGCGGTCTCGTGGTAGGGCGCCAGCGCGTCGAAGGCCGCCAGCATCGCCACGCGGCTCGTCCACAGGAAGACGGTCACGTCCATCGGGCCGATGAGCGCCAGCCTGCCCTCCTGGCCGACCGGCGCTTCGGTGGGCTGGGACCACTTGACGTAGTTGTCCTTGTCGAGGTCGAAGTCGATGGCGGCCGTCTTCTCGCCGGTGGCGGCACCGGCGGTACGGGAGAAGGCCAGCATGGACAGCGCAGCCGCCGAAGCACCGCCGACCAGCAGCGGCCGGCGGCCCAGCGGGGAACGTAAGCCGGGAGTGTGTCCGGACGTCGTCATGATGATGCTCCTTGTCGGTCTCTCAAAAGGGGAAGGAAGAGGCATGGAGGTGGCATGGAGGGCGGTGCCGTGGGCCCTGTGGGCTTTCTGGGGGCCACAGGAGCGGGAGGAAGGTGAGCGCGGCGGCGGGCTGCGCTGCCGGTGCCCGCCGCCAGACACGCAGGCGGTGCCCCGCAGCGTGCGGCCGAAGAGCACCGACGAGCACCGTGTGCGCGTCGGTGAGTGAGGCCGGCGCCTGCCCGGTCTCGTCCACCGGGCGTCTGCCGGGCGCGGACGCGGGTGTGGCCGGTGGGAGCGGGCGGGCGCCGGGGGAACGGGGCGCGGGCCGGTGAGGGTGTATGGGCTGTCCGGCCGTGTCCGCGGGGCGGCGGACCGCCGGCCTGCCAGGATGCCCGGGTCCCTTGGTCCTGCGCCGGCGCGGCGGCCTGCGTGCGGGCCCCTCGCCGGCTGCCGGTGCGAGGCTGGGCAGCGAGGGTTCCGCAAGCACTACGGCCGCAAGCACTACGGCCGGCCGGCCTTTCGGGGGCATGCATGCCGTGCCTTGGCCGGGCCGTGACGGCGGCCGTGCCGGCGGCGCTGCCGGTGCCGGCCGGGCTGGCCGCACTCTCCGGCGCGTCCTTGGGGTCCAGGCCGGGCGCGGCCAACAGGTTCCGCACGCCCGGCACCTGCTGGTGCGCTCTTGCCCTGGTCACCTGGAGGGGGCAGGCGGACAGGCGGTGTTCATGGTCCGGTTGGTGGGCCCGCCGCAGGGGCGGCGGGGGATTGGGGCGGGCACGCCGGCGGCGGCCGGGTGGCAGGGCGCCACCGCGTCGCGCCACGGAACAAGGACGGCGTGGGCCCTGCAGAGGATGACGGTCCTGTCCAGGGGGCCGGCGATCTGCGCCAGGGCCCGTCCCCTGGGTGTCCTGGTCCTCTGCGCCGGGCCGGGTCCCTGCGGTGTGGCTGCCGGCGCCGGGACCGAAGCCGGTCTGGGGCGGCTTGTCGCCCTGTTGGGCGGCGGCCGTTTCGCCGGTCCCCAGGCTCAGCGCCGCGGCGCCGCCGGCGTCCCCGGGCAGAGGCGACCTGTGCGGTGGTGAAAAGGCTGATACGGGAGCGGGTCTTCGTCCGGATGCCGCCATGGTGCGCCTCCTTTCTTTGAGGAGCTGGATTTCCACCACGTGATGAGGAAACGCGTGCTGACCGGATGGCGGGGTCGCTGTGGCCGGTGTCCTGGCAGGGGCGCCCGTGAAGGATGCGGTCGCAGGCTCCTTTTGGCCTCAGCGGGCTTGAGCTTGTCAGGTACGGGCTTGAGGATGTCTTGGATAACGCTCACATTCCGTTGTCCCCGGTCAGGCGTGCCCGCGATGCTCGTTCAGGGGCGAATTGCCGCCTGCACTTTTCGAACTCGCGCCACGGGCCGGCCCGTCGGCCGGCTGACGCCGGAAACGCGCACCGCCGGCGATCCCGCAGCCAATTCAGTGCTTCCGTGCCAGGGTGTGTCACGATTTCCTGGCCGTGCTGTCCTGGAGACGGAAGATGACACCACGTGTGCCGACAATCCACCCTCGCAGGTGGACACCAATCGGTCAGGCCTTAGGGCGCGAAAACGTCGCACCGGCCGGTCGGGCTGTTTCCTCGATGGCCGTATGCATCTCTTTTCTCAATGCCTTCGGGCATCAAGCACTCCCAGCAGTCGATATCGATCATTCGTTCTAAGGAACCTCGTGTCCGTGACCCTATCAGCCGCCGCTCGAAAGTCACTCGGCATGCATTAGGGAAGGAATCTTCTCGGCATGCCGGCTGCCCGGCGCCTGAATTGCCGGGGTGGCGAAATTCGGGGGTGCCGTGCCCGTGCGGCTGGTCGCAGGTAAAAATAAATGTCAGACCGGCGTCGGTGATTCGCGTACCGGTAGTCCGGGGTTCGGGGTTCAGGTGGGGCGCCGGTTCGGGGTGGATTCGTGGGTGCGCTGCCGGATGGTGAGGCCGGTCATTGCGATGTGGAGGACGGCTTCACAGCGGTGGGGGCGGGTGGCGCGGGCGGGGCGGCGGTGGTGCAGGAGCCGGCCGGCAGTTGCGCTCGCCCTCCGGCGCCGGGGGATCACCGTGAACCCTGTGGCGCCGATCGCGTGGAACGCACCTGGACACCGGTGCCCAGACGGGCGCCGTGGCCGGTGGCTTCGGTGCGATGGCCGGTGCCGGCCCGCGCCTTGGTCACGCGCCTGTGGTGGCGGTCTGTGGGAGCGGGCGGATGCCGCCGGTGGTGTCGCGGACGCCGGCGGCGCTCACCCGGACGGCCGGCAGCAGGCCAGGGTGTCGGCGCCGAGGCGGCGCCCTCGGCCTCCTGTCTTCTGGCCGGCGTCGGTGCCCGGGCCGGCTGCGGGGACGCTGGCGGAGGTCTTGATGCTCCGCGCGTCCACCACGCAGGCGCTCGGCCCGGGGGGGTGCGGCCCCCGGCCTCGCGCACCGACCGGCGCAGGAGGCCGTCGGGTCGGTCGAAGATGCCTTCCTTGTGCCAGGCGGCGACGTGGCCGCAGAGGCGTTTCCCGCCGTGCGAAGCCGGGCGCCGGCACCCGCACGCCGCTCACGTGCGGGGTCCGTTTCCGCGGACGCGCCTGCGCGGGCTCGTACAGGACAGGACAGGACAGGACAGGGCAGGCCGGGCCGGGAGCCGGGTCCGGGTCCGTTTCGTGCTCCCGCCGCGGCCGTCGGATCGAGGACTGCCGCGCGGCGCCGGCCGCTGTGTGGGGCCTGCGGCCCGGCGTGCCTCTTTTGCCGGCGGGGCGGGACTGTGGTGCCGTCTGCCGGGGGGAGGGGAGGGGAGGGGAGGGGAGGGGAGGGGAGGGGAGGGGAGGGGAGGGGAGGGCGGGCCGGCGGGTGGCGGGGTGCTGGGTCCGTCTGCCTGGGGGCGGGGCGGGGTTGGGTGCCGTCCCCGGCGCAGGCGGTGGCGCGGGTGGTGTCATGGGTGGTGTTGCGCGTCCGCGTCCGGGTCCGGGTCCGGGTCCGGTGGTGGCGGGCCGGGCCGGCGGGGTGAGTGTTCCGGGCGTGTGGCCGGTGGGGGGCCGGCGGGTGGGGGTGGGGGTGTCAATGCCTTGCAAAGAACCGTCCAACCGGTATATTTCTTTTCGTTCGTGTGCATGGGTGAGCTGGGCAGCTCAACTCCCTGTGGGGGGTGCGGAGTTGTTCTGGACGGGGGCGGCCGCTTAAGTCTTCGTGCGCCGCGGCTGCTGTTTCCTTGGCTTGTGTGCTGGTCCGTGACTGGGGGAGGTCGTAGATGGTGCGGGGGATGCGGGCGCAGGTGGTGATCGTCGGCGGGGGGCCGGTGGGCATGGTCCTTGCGTGTGAGCTGGCGGGGTACGGGGTGCGGACGGTGGTGGTGGAGTCGCAGCGCGGGGTGTCGCGGTGGCCGAAGGCGACGACGTTGCATGCCCGTACGGTGCAGTGTCTGGTGCGGCGGGGTTATCTCGCCGGGCTGGTGAGCGCGGACCAGGGCGGCGGCGCGGACCAGGGCGGCGGTTCGGCGCGGGTGAGCAGTGCGTTTCATTTCGCGGGGATTGCGGGGCTGGCCATTTCGGCGCCGGCCGCGGAGCCGGAGCCGATCTTGAAGTGTGCGCAGGAGGAGCTGGAGCGCCATTTCGAGCAGCGGGCGCGGGCCGCCGGTGCGCGGATCCTGCGCGGGTACCGGGTGACGGGGGTGCGGCAGGGGCCGGGTGGGGTGCGGGTCACGGCCGCGGGGCCGCGCGGGCGGGTGATCTGCACGGGCGGGTATCTGGTGGGGGCGGACGGGGCGCGCAGTCTGGTGCGGGAGCAGGCGGGTTTCGCCTCCCGGACGTACCCGGCCACCGTGTCGGCGATGGCGGGCGATGTCCGTGTTCAGGGGGCGGGGGTTCTGGGGGCGGGGTGGCATCGCACGCCGCGCGGCTGGATCGTCGCCAAGGACGTGGCGTCGGGTGTGGTGCGTCTGCGGACGCTGAACTGTGAGGGCGCGGACCTTGAGCGGCGTGTGCCGCTCACTGTGGAGGAGCTGCGCCGGGAGGTGGGCTGGATCGCGGGCCGGGACATCGCGATGGGGGAGGCGAGGTGGCTGAGCCGGTTCAGTGACTTCTCCCGGCTGGCGGCGTCGTATCGCAGGGGGCGGGTCCTGCTGGCGGGGGATGCGGCGCATGTGCACTTCCCGATCGGCGGGCAGGGGCTGAGCACCGGTCTGCTGGACGCGGTCAATCTCGGCTGGAAGCTCGCGCTCACGGTGCGCGGCAGTGCGGGCGCAGGGCTGCTGGACACCTATGACGCCGAGCGCCGGCCCGCTGCCCGGCGGGTCATCGACTCCGCGCGGGCCCAGCTCGCCCTGATGCGGCCGGGGCCCGAACTGGATCCGCTGCGGGAGCTGTTCGGGGAGCTGCTGGCCGGCCAGGGGGAGAGCGGTGTGCTGGCGTCGATGGTCAGTGCGCAGGACACGGTGCTGCCGGGGCGCGGCGCGCAGGGCCCGCCGTGGGAGGGAAGGTTTCTGCACAATGTGGGGCTGGTGACCCGTCAGGGTCCGGCCGATGTCATCGGTCTGCTGGGCGGGGGGCGGCCGCTGCTGCTGCTCTTCGGTGAGCGGGGCGCCGGCCGGTATGCGGAGCAGGCCCGGGGGTGGGCCTCCCTGCTGCGGGTGGTGCATTGCGAGCCGGTGCCCCAGCTGTCGTGTGATGCGCTGCTGGTGCGGCCCGACGGCTATATCGCCTGGGCGTCGGGGGCGGGCGGGCCGGCCGCCGCCCTGACGGCGTACTTCGGTGCGGGGGCGGGGGCCGGGGGTGTGCTCGCCGGGGCGGTCAGCTGACCGGTGCCGGCTGCGGCCGGGGGCGCAGGGCCTCCAGTTCGGCCTGTACCGCAGCCCCCCTGCTCTCGGTGAGGTCGACGGCGGCGAGCACGGAGGGGACCACCACGCTGGGCAGCAGGTGCCGCAGCAGGGCGGCGACCCTGCGTGGCAGGTCCTGGTAGTTGTGCAGGGCCTGGGACATGGCCTGGACGCCGGCGAAGGCGCCCACCGCGACGTCGGCGGTCTCGGCCGGGATGACGTGGGGCATCAGTTCGCCCTGGGCCTGGGCCTTTTCCAGCAGTTCGATCCCGATGTCGCTCCAGCGCCTGAAGGGCCCGCTGCGGTCCAGGCCCTGGGCCTGCTGGTCGAGGGCGAGGCGTACGCCGGCCCGGACCATGGGGTCGGTCTGCAGGAGGTAGGCGTGCAGGACCATGGTGTCCACGAACTGCTGTACCTTGCAGGCGCGGTCGGGGATCGGCAGCCGCTGGTCCTGCTCGTGCAGGACGCCCTCGGCGAGGTGTTCCTTCGAGGGGAAGTGGAAGTACAGGGCTCCCTTGGTCACGCCGGCGGTGGCGAGGATCTCGCTGATGGTCGCGGCCTGGTAGCCGTGTTCCTCGAAGGCCTTGGCCGCCGCCGAGAGGATCACCTGCCGGGTCCGGATCGCCCGGTCCTGTTTCACCACGTTCGGCCTCCTTTGTTCGGTGAGCCCCGGAGGCCCAGAAAAAACCGCACAGTTTGTATCTTACAGCCGGTTGGGGGTTCTCGTACCCCCTCCAGCCGTACGGCATTCAATGAGGTGCTCAAAACCGTCGCGGCAGGAAGGCCAAGAGCGTTGAGTGGATCATGGTGTGCCGGGGGGCTGTCCCCCGGCCGGACGGGGGAGGGGCCGCGGTGATCCTGGTGACGGGCGGCACGGGGACGGTGGGGCGTCAAGTGGTGGGGCGGCTTCCGGCCGACCTGCCGGTGCGCATCATGGCCAGGGATCCCGCCAGGGTCACGGGGGCGGCGGCGACGGCGGAGACGGTCGCCGGGGACTACGGGGATCCGCGCTCGCTCGCCCGGGCTCTTGCGGGTGTACGGGCGGCGTTTCTTGTCACCACCCGCGTGGGCGGCGATGACGACGCCCGTTTCCTGCGCGCTGCCGAAATGGCCGGAGTGCAGCGGGTGGTGAAGCTCTCCGCGGCGGCCGTCCTGGACGGGCAGGCGGGTGATCTCATCACCCGGTGGCAGCGTGCCGGCGAGGAACGGCTGTGCGCCTCCGGCCTGGAGTGGACCCTGCTGCGTCCGCGCGCGTTCATGTCCAACTGCCTGTCCTGGGCGGCGTCCGTCCGCGCGGAGGGCACCGTCCGGGCGCTGTACGGGCAGTCGGCCCACGCCTGTGTGGATCCCGCGGACGTCGCGGAGGTGGCGGTGCGGGCGCTGGTGGAGGAGGGGCACGCCCAGCGCGCCTACACCCTGACCGGGCCGCAGGCGCTCACCGCGGCCGAGCAGGCGCGGCAGCTGGGCGAGCTGCTCGGTGTCGCGCTGAGGTTCGAGGAGCTCAGCCCCGGCCAGGCACGCGCCGCGCTGGCCGGGCGCTATCCGGCGCCGGTGGTCGAGGCGCTGCTTCAGAGCGCCGGGCGGCTCAGGGCGGGGGCCAAGGCCGGGGTGCAGGACACGGTCCGGCGGGTGACGGGCCGTGAGGCGGGCACCTTCCGTGCCTGGGCCCAGGCACATCTCGCGGCGTTCGGGCCGCTGCCCGCCTGAGCAGGCACGCGGGCACCGCGCCGCAGGCCCGCGGCCCGCAGCCGCGGGCCCGCGGCGCGCAGAACCCGCCCTCCGGCGGCGCGCAGAACCCGCGGGCCTGCGGCGCGCAGAACCCGCCCTCCGGCCGCGCGCAGAACCCGCCCTCCGGCGCGCAGAACCGTGCCGTCCGGCGGCGCGTAGAACCCGCCCTACGGCGCGCAGCCAGCCGTCCGGCGTGCCCGGGCCCGGCGGCGTGCCGGGCCCGGGCACGGGCGGCGGGTGTCTTAGGCGGGCAGCGGCGCCATGGTCACCGTGGACCGGAAGACGGCCGCCTCGTCCTGGTGGGCGGTCACGAGCACGGACTCCTCGCGGCCCGGGCCGGCCGCGGGCAGGCGGCGCGCTTCGATCACGCACGGTGTGTCCAGTTCGACGTACCGGTGGAATTCACTGGTGACGGCGAGTGGCAGGGAGGCATGTCCCAGGGTGGCGGCCGCGGCCTGGCGGGCGGCTTCGAAGAGCATCATGCCGGGCACGTGGTCGACCATGTGGTCGAAGAGCACCGGGTGGCGGGTGTCCACCCGCAGCTGCCAGCGGTTCGGCGTGCCGGTGGGGGACAGGACCACGTCGGTCGGCGACATGCGCCCGACGGTCTGCGGGGGCACCGGGGCCGTCAGCGCCATCACCGGGGGCCGGGTGCCGTCGGGGACGCGGGCGGCGCGCAGCCGCTGGTAGACCCGGGGGGTGATGCAGGTGTGCGCGCCGCCGCCGGTGGCGGCGAGGTGGCCGTCGCGGTAGATGTCCACCTCGATCCTGAATCCCTGCACCGTGCCGCCGCGCTGTTTGATGTCGCGGCACCTGACGTCGAGTTCGAGCGAGGCGGGTGCCGCGGCGACGCGCAGGTGCCGGGGGCGGACGGCCACGCTGAGATCGCTCACCAGGAAGTGGTGGCCGAGGGGGACCCCGTACTCGGTGTGCGCCAGGAGAATGCCGGCCTGGCGGATCGTTTCGGCAGCGATCAGCGGGTCGTGGCAGCCGTCCACGTTGACGAAGAAGCTGTGTCCGCGGGGCCACTGGGCCGCGAGGCGGAAGCGGTCCTCGCCTGCGCGCGCCCAGTCCGTCAGCATGACCTCGGCGACGCTCGCGCGGTGGACGAATTCCTTGGGGACCGTGGTGGTCAGGGACCGGTAGGGGAGGGCGCCGGCCCCGGTGGCAGTGGTGTCGTTCTCGGTGTGTGCCGCGCCGCGTATCGCGCGGTTCCTGTGGAACGTGCTCGCAGACATGATTCCCCCTGAGCCGCTTTGGCTTGAATGTCAGTGGCGGAGCCTCTCAGGACAGCGAAGATACATACCACCCGGTTTAATTTCTAGAAGGAACGCGGCACTCCGCCCGGTGCGATATGGAACGGTCCATTCCCACATGTGGAGCCGATCATCGGCGGCCTCGGGACCCGCCCGCAACGCGCAGGTCGTCCGCGCACGCCGGGCCGTGTGACGGCTGTGGTGTGCCGGTGCGGTGAGAGGGGCGGCCCGCCCGGTACCTCAAGTGAGCTCAAAGCCATTCTTGAGCGGTCTGTCCGACCGTGTCCTTGAGGCCCGAGGCGAAGGGGGAGCGGTCGGATGGACGGGAGGGAAGTCCTGATCAGGGTGGAGCGGGGCCGGCCCGACGAGGCGGAACTGGCCGCCGTGGTCGCGGTGCTGCTCGCGCTGCGGGCGGGTGCCGGGCAGGAGCCCGGGCAGCCGCCGGCGGCCGCCATGCGGTGGTGGCGCACGCCGGACGCCTATGCGGCGCCGGACGGCTGGCGCTGACGGCCGGTGGTGATCTCCTCCACGTGTTCACCGGATCCAAAATAGAAACCGCGCATGCGGTTTGTTATTATGCTGTCACGATCCGGGACGGGGCCTGACGGTCTTGTCCCAGGAAGGCACCTGACATGGCGATGACGACTGCCCCGGCCCCCGTCGGACCGGGGCCCACCGATCTGCGCGGGCGCGTGGCGGAACTGCACAGCATCCGTGAGCAGGCGCTGGCCGGGCCGAGCGAGAAGGCGAGCGCGGCGCAGCACGCCCGGGGCAAGCTGACCGCGAGGGAGCGCATCGAGCTGCTGCTGGACGAGGGTTCGTTCCGGGAGGTCGAGCAGCTGCGCCGGCACCGGGCGACCGGCTTCGGGCTGGAGCTGAAAAAGCCGTACACGGACGGTGTGGTCACCGGCTGGGGGACGGTGGAGGGCCGCACGGTCTTCGTCTACGCCCACGACTTCCGCATCTTCGGCGGCGCGCTGGGCGAGGCGCATGCCGAGAAGATCCACAAGATCATGGACATGGCCCTGGCCACCGGGGCGCCGCTGGTGTCGCTGAACGACGGCGCCGGCGCCCGCATCCAGGAGGGCGTCAGCGCGCTTGCCGGCTACGGCGGCATCTTCCAGCGCAACACCCGGGCCTCGGGGGTGATCCCGCAGATCTCGGTGATGCTGGGCCCGTGCGCGGGCGGCGCGGCCTACAGCCCGGCGCTGACCGACTTCGTGTTCATGGTCCGCGAGACCAGCCAGATGTTCATCACCGGCCCGGACGTGGTCAAGGCGGTCACCGGCGAGGAGATCACCCACAACGGCCTGGGCGGCGCGGACGTGCACGCCGAGACTTCCGGCGTGGCCCACTTCGCCTACGACGACGAGGAGACCTGTCTGGCGGAGGTGCGCTACCTGCTGTCGATGCTCCCGCAGAACAACCGTCAGGCCCCGCCGAAGGCGCCCGGCGGCGACCGGGCCGAGCGGCGCTCGGACGTGCTGCTGGACCTGGTGCCCGCCGACGGCAACCGGCCCTACGACATGGCCAAGGTGATCGAGGAGATCGTCGACGACGGTGAGTACCTCGAGGTCCACGAGCGCTGGGCCCGCAACATCATCTGCGCGCTGGCCCGGCTGGACGGCCAGGTCGTCGGCATCGTCGCCAACCAGCCGCAGAGCCTGGCCGGGGTGCTGGACATCGAGGCGTCGGAGAAGGCCGCACGCTTCGTCCAGATGTGCGACGCCTTCAACATCCCGCTCCTCACCCTGCTGGACGTCCCCGGATTTTTGCCCGGCGTCGGCCAGGAGCACGGCGGGATCATCCGGCACGGCGCGAAGCTGCTGTACGCCTACTGCAACGCGACCGTGCCGCGGATCTCGCTGATCCTGCGCAAGGCCTACGGCGGCGCGTACATCGTCATGGACTCGGCGTCCACCGGCGCCGACCTGACCTATGCCTGGCCGACGAACGAGATCGCCGTGATGGGCGCCGAGGGCGCCGCGAACGTCATCTTCCGCCGCCAGATCGCCGAGGCGGAGGACCCCGAGGCCATGCGGCACAAGATGGTCAAGGAGTACAAGGCCGAGCTGATGCACCCCTACTACGCGGCCGAGCGCGGGCTGGTCGACGACGTCATCGACCCGGCCGCCACCCGCGAGGTCCTGATCCGCTCCCTGGCCATGCTCCGCAGCAAGCACGCCGACCTGCCCTCCCGCAAGCACGGCAATCCCCCGCAGTAGCACTACGCCCACGGGACGTGGGACGCCGGTGCGGTGCCGGCTTTCGGCCTCCCGCCTTCTGTAGGAGACAGCACATGGTCAAACAGGAGCGAGCGGCCCGCACCCGGCACGCGCTGATCCAGGCCGCGGCCGCGGTGTTCGCCGAGGAGGGCTTTGTCGCCGCGTCGCTGAGCGCCATCAGCAGCCGGGCCGGTGTCAGCAACGGAGCGCTGCACTTCCACTTCGCCAGCAAGAACCGGCTCGCCGAAGCGGTCCGGGCCGAGGCCGCCGAGGCCGTCGGGCGGATCACCGAGGCGGCGCGGGCCCGCCACGGCGACTCCCTGCAGACGGTGGTGGACGCCACGCACGCTCTGATGGACAGCCTCGCCCGCGACATCGTGGTCCGCGCCGGCTTCGAACTCGCCGGCGACGTCGCGCGCCGGGGCGGGCCCTCCCTGCGCAGGCAGTGGCAGCGCTGGGTCGAGGACAGCCTTGGGCGGGCCGAGCGCAGCGGCGCTCTGGCGCCCGCCGTGTCCGCCGCGGACGGGGCCCGCGTCATCGTCGCCGCGACCGCGGGCTTCGAGATCCTCGGCGGCGAGGACGCCTCCTGGCTCTCCCGCCGCAGCGTCACCCGCTTGTGGGAGGTTCTCCTGCCGCTGCTCGCCGGCCGGCAGGCCAGGGACCAGCTGGTGTGCGCGGGCTCGAACCTGCTGAACGCCGTCCCCGCGCAGGAGCAGTCCGCGCAGGTGAACCCCCAAAATTTGCATACCAAGAGGTTTGTTTAATGCCCGGATCCCGGTCACGCCCTCCCTGCTTTCCCTTGAGAAGCCCTCGAGGATGCCCCGCGAACACCTTGAGTCCCGCCGGAGATCAAGCGTTTGCCCTGCTCAATGAGTGCATGACCTCGACTCGGGACCAAAGAGATACAGGACGCGCGGTTTGGTATTGACATACCGCGCGTGCTGTTTTTACCCTGGGTGAGGAGCCGGAGTGGCCTCCGCTGGCGGCCACGGAATGACCGGAGCTCGTGCATAAGACAGGGGAGATCGCGTGGACATCAAGGTACTCGGGGCACTGGCCGTCACGGAGAACGGCGTCTCCATAACGCCGACGGCTCCCAAGCCGCGCCAGGTTCTGGCCCTGCTGGCGCTGCACGCCGACCGGGTGGTGCCCGTGGCCGCCCTGATCGAGGAGCTCTGGGGCGTCACCCCGCCGCGCAGCGCCCGCACCACCTTGCAGACGTACGTCCTGCAGCTGCGCGAACTCATCGCCGTGGCCCTGGACCAGGACGAGCGCGGCGGTGCGCACGGACCCGGCGCACCGCGCACCGCCAAGGAGGTGCTGGTGACGATGCCCGGCGGCTATCTGCTGGCCAGCGGCGGCGGCCCCAGCGATGTCCGCCTGTTCGAGCGGCTCGCGGGCACGGGATACCGGGCCATGGACGCGGGTGACTTCCCCGGCGCCGCGCGCCAGCTGCGCGAAGCGCTCGCGCTGTGGTCCGGCACCGCCTTCGCGGACGTCCAGGTCGGGGAGCAGCTGGAGACGGAGATCAAGCGCCTCGAGGAGAGCCGGCTGTGCGCTCTCGACCAGCGCATCGAGGCCGACCTGCGGCTGGGGCGCCACCGTGAACTGCTGGCCGAGCTGACGGTCTTGGTGAACCGTTACCGCACCCACGAGAGCCTGCACGGCCAGTTCATGCTCGCGCTGTACCGCTCGGGGCGGCGCGGAGAGGCCCTGGAGGCCTATCAGCGGCTGCGGGTCACGCTCGTCCGCGACCTCGGCCTGGAGCCGTCCGCGGCGCTGCAGCGCCTGCAGCGGTCCGTCCTCACCGCCAGCCCCGAGCCGGCGGCAGCCGGCGCGGCCAAGGAGCGGCTCGTCGCGACGAGTTGAGTGAGGGCCCGTTCCCGGACGCCTGCGTGCTGCGGGGGAGCCCCGGTCCGCCGGCGCCCCGGACAGCGGCAGGCACCCGCCCTTAAGACCGCTGAGCTCTCCCTGCTCTCCCTGCCGCCCGGCCCGCGGGGGTCCGCCGCCGCCCCTGGCGCAACGGCCTGAACACGCCGGCCGCCGCACAGGATCCGGCAGTGGCCCGGAAGCTGCGGCCCGCACGGACCGTACGCCGGCTCTCACCCCGTGGCCGCCACCGTCTTCGCCGTCATGGTCCTGACCGCCCACAAGGACACCGCAGCCCGGCCCGCCCGACCCGCCGGGGGCCGCCTCGCCGCCGGCAAACGTCCCGGAGCGCCGAAGCCAGGACGCGCGCCGCGCCCGGCGTGCGCCGCCCTGCCCGTGCCGTGGCCGGGCGCCCCGCACCCGGGCCGCTGAGCACACCTGCGGGCCGTCACCGGCGGCGCCGAAACCGCGCGCTCTTCCCCTGACGCGTGCGCACCGGTGACACCCCTCCCCACGGGACATGCCCGCCAGACGGAATTTCGAGTTCCGCACATTCGGTTTCTCTGCAGTAAAAACTCCATGGGAAGGGCGGCCGGGAAGAGCATCCCGTGATACGCCGGACGCAATTGTGCGGATCCAGGTGTTCCGCTGAAACCTCCTCGAGCTCTGGTCGAAGAAAGGAGGGTGTGGCGCGATGTTGGCTAGTGTGCTGACGGTGACGGAATTCAGCCATGAGAGGAACTCGGCGAGCTACGGAGGAAAGCAGTGAAGATTCAGGTTCTGGGTCCGTTGAGTGCCGAGGTCAATGGGGGATCGATTGTCCCGACGGCCGGAAAGCCGCGGCAGATTCTTTCCCTGCTGGCCCTCTACCCCGGACGGGTGATGCCCGTTCCCATGCTCATGGAGGAAATCTGGGGAACCGAGCCGCCGCAGAGCGCGCTCACCACGCTGCAGACCTACATCCTCCAGCTGCGCCGGCGCCTGGGCACCGCGATGGGGCCCGACGCCCCCGGCACGGCCAAGGAAGTGCTCGCCACCCGCCACGGCGGCTATCTGCTGCAGATACCGCCCGAGAGCGTCGACGTGCACGAGTACGAACGCATGGTCACCGAAGGCAGGTCAGCCTTCGAGACCGGGGACGACGCGACCTCGGCTGCCCGTTTCCGTAAGGCGCTGGAGCTGTGGCGCGGGCCCGCGCTGGTCGACGTACGGGTCGGACCGATCCTCGCCATCGAGGTCATGCGCCTGGAGGAGAGCCGGCTCGGCACCGTCGAGCGGCGCATCGACGCCGACCTGCGGCTCGGCCGGCACGCCGAACTCATCGCGGAACTCGCCGAGCTGACGGCGCGCTACCCGCAGCACGAAGGGCTGCACTCGCAGGCCATGGTGGCCATGTACCGGTCGGGGCGGCAGGCCTCGGCCCTCGCCGTCTACCGGCAACTGCGCAACCGGCTGATCGACGAGCTGGGTGTCGAGCCCTCGCCGCAGGTGCAGCGCCTGCACCAGGCCATGCTGGCCGTCGACCCGCGACTGGATGTCGTCGCCGGAGAGCGGCGCAGCTCGACCTTCGACCTGTATGCCGCCTGAGGCCGGCCGGAGCGGGGGCCTGCGCCGTACTCAGCGCCTAGGAGTGATCCCGGAGTCAGAGGCCTGGCGGCCCGAGCACGGTGGGATCTGCGAGGAGGCCGGGCGTGCCTGCCCGGGCAGCGGCGAACGGCCGCAGCCCGGGCACCCGGTCTGACGCCCCGTACCGCCCGGCCGTGGTGGTGGGCGCACCGTCCATGTCCCGAGCCGGCGCGGCCCTTTGCCGCCGGGACGGTGGGCCACCCGCAGGGCGGCAGACGCGTGCGCGAGGCGGTGCACCGCAGGTTTCGGACGGGGCGCGGGCGCACTCGGACGGCTGCACCGGGTGACGGCCCTCGCGTGCCGGGACACCTGGGGGGATCCGTGCGCACCGCCGTCCCGATGACCTGCCGAGGTTTTCCGGGCTCATTCACTTGGTGGCCGGGTGGGCCAGTCGAAGCCGGCGAGCCGTAACAAGACGCTGCTGCGCGGAAGGTGCCGGCCGATCCCGGTGTCCAGGGACATGCGCGATCTGTGGTCACGAGGCGTTCGTTCCAGATGCTCGTTGGGCGTTCCACCGACACCGAGTCCCGTCTCCACCGTGGAAGGGCCGGTGAGCTACGCGTTCATGCGTGATCCTGGCGTGCTTCCCCCTGCTGAAGCGGACTACCCGACGGGTACGGGCTCCGGCGGCCGCACAAAACCAGGCTCCCGTCGGAATCGAGGGTCTCTCACGTCGCCTGGCACCGGAGGTCTTCGCGCCCGCTCGCCTTCGCGCGGGCCTCAGCCCGCTCTCCAGGGATGCTTGAGGCCCTCCGGCGATTCTCGAACCGCACCCCTGCGCCCCAGGGGGGAGGCCAAGGAGGATGCCATGTCGGACGAACAGCCCGTGCGACTGCACTGTTTCGCACACTCCGCAGGGGGTGTCTCCGTCTTCGACGGCTGGGCCGAGAGCACCGGACCCGGGGTGGAGGTGAGGGCGGTCTCCCTGCCGGGGGAGCAACGGCGGCGATCCGAACCCCGGGTGACCACGCATGAGGCGCTGCTCGCCGATCTGCTGCCCCCGTTCACCGGCCC
Organism: Streptomyces sp. NBC_00457; assembly: GCF_036014015.1. Lineage (NCBI taxonomy): Bacteria > Bacillati > Actinomycetota > Actinomycetes > Kitasatosporales > Streptomycetaceae > Streptomyces > Streptomyces sp. NBC_00457. The sequence continues at coordinate 10,529,702 of NZ_CP107905.1, forward strand.
GCGCTGCGGCCCGTACGTGCTGTACGGGCACGGTCTGGGCGCCCTGGTTGCCCTCACCGTGACGCGCGCCCTGCACGAGGCGGGGGTGCCCGGCCCCGCGCTCCTTGCCGTCAGTGCCTGCCCGCCGCCCCACACGCCCTCCGCGCTGCCGGATGTCCGCGGGGCGACGGACGCCGACGTGCTGCACCTGTTGGGCGGCCAGGGCGCCGTGCCGCCCGGCAGCGACGAAGGGATCGTGCTGCGGGCCATGCTGCCGGTGCTCCGCGCCGACCTGGAGCTCGCCAAGGCCCTGGAAGAGGCGGCCCGCACACCCTCTTCCACGGGCCCGCTCACCACACCGGTCCTCGTCGTCTCCTCGCAGGCGAACCCGCTCGCGCCGCCCACGATCACCGACGGCTGGTGGCAGTGGACCCAGGGGCCCGTCCGCTCGCGCACCGTCCCCGGGCGTCACTTCTTCGTACGCGGCGGCCGTGAACTGCCGCGGCTGCTGGGCCGGGCCTGCCGCGTCGCCGGCCGCCTCGCCCGCCAGCGCGTGCCCGTCGGCTGAACCCGCGCCGCGGTCACCCGGTGCGGGCCAGGGGCGCCTGCGACCCCCCTGCATCACCGTGCGAGGCACGTCAGCCGGCGGATACGGGGGCAGCGCTTCACCCCCTCGTGCATCAGCGGTGTCGTCCGGCCGTCTGAAAATTCTGTTTGCGTCCCCGTCGGCGTAAGGCAAGGAGAGGTGTTCAGATGTCTGCTGAGCTCGCGGACAAGACCGCGCACACGGTGCACGTGTCCGCACCCGCCGGTGTGGTCTACGCGCTGATTACCGACGCGGCGAAGTGGCCGCTGTATTTCTCCCCGGTCATCCATGTGGAGCAGCTGGAGTTCGACGGCGAACGGGGGTGGCTGAGGATGTGGTCCCTCATGAACGGCCAGCTGAAATCCTGGACCTCGTGGCGGCACCTGGACCCGGTGGAGCGCCGCGTGGAATTCCGGCAGGAACTGCCCGCGTCGCCGTTCAACTCGCTGGGCGGCACCTTGAACGTGCGTTCCCAAGGCCCGCACCGCAGCGAGCTGGAGCTGCGGTACGACTTCAGCGTCACCGGGGACCGGCCCGACGACGTGGCGTGGGCGCAGCGCGCCACCGGCGCGAACAGCCGCGCCCAGCTCGCCGACGTGAAGGCCTTCGCCGAGCGGTGGACGCGCCTGGACGAACTGGTCCTGTCCTTCGAGGACTCGGTGCGCATCCACGGCCCGGCCGAACTGGTCTACGACTTTCTCTACCGGGCCGAGGCCTGGCCCCAGCTGGTCCCGCACGTCACCCGGGTCGACCTGACCGAGGACGCGCCCGGAGTGCAGCGCATGCAAGTGAAGACGCTGACCGAGTCCGGTGCGCACAGCGCCGACTCGGTGCGGATCTGCTTCCCGCACGCGGGCCGCATCATCTACAAGGAGACCGCGGCCTCCCCCCTGCTGAAGGCACACACCGGCGAATGGTCCGTCGTCCCGGACGAGACGGGGGTGACCGTCCTCGCGCAGCACAGCGTCGTGCTGCGCGAGGAGAACATCGCCGCCGTGCTGGGCGAGGACGCGGGCCTGGCACACGCCCGCTGGCATGTGCGCCAGGCGCTCGGCCAGAACTGCCTGGCCCTGCTGACCCTGGCCAAGCAGCATGCGGAAAGCGCCGTCCGCATGCTGTGACGGCGACGAGGGGCGGGCGGCCGCGCCCCAAAGCAGCCCTGCGAACGGCGACGACCGCGATGTGCTGCGGGAATACTTGGAATGCAGTCGAGCCGCGGCGGAAAGAAAGCAGTGCCTCCTCGGCTACCCCGTACCGTGGCTTTTTGCCCGGACACGGCGAGGAGCTGCAATGTTCAATGACATAGGCGCGCTTGAGCTGGTGATGCTCGCGATTCTTGCCGTGCTCATCTTCGGCCCGGACAAGCTGCCGAAGGTAATCCAGGACGCGGCCAGGATCATCCGGAAGGTCCGTGCCTTCTCGGACCAGGCCCAGCAGGACATCCGCGAGGAACTCGGCCCCGAGTTCAAGGACGTCACCTTCGAGGACCTGAATCCCAAAACGTTCATCCGCAAGCAGCTGGGCAGCGACGAACTGGGGCTAAAGGAGATCCGCAACAGCTTCGACCTGCGCAAAGAAGCGGCAGACGTCGCCGACGCGGTGAACGGCCCCGAGAGCGAGCCGGCCCGCAGGCCCAGGCCCCCCTCACCGTAGCCGCCCCCTGAACGTCCACGTCCCCTGCCCCGGCCCTCGTGAGGCAACGCCCGACGGGCCGGGGCAGGCGTCGGCCCGCCCCCGCCCCGGCGGGTGGGTGCACCGGCCCTGCCGGCTGGGGCACCGCTCGGCCCCCGCTGCACACCCGCTTGGGAAAACGGACGCCGGGGCGGTGCGGCAACTAGCGTGCTGAACCCGACCGTTGTGGACGTCAGGCAGGCCAGGAGGCCGTCATGAGGCAGAGGCAGTACGGCCCGGCCCACGTATACGCCGCCTGGCGCCGCCCGCGCCGCATCCACCCCTGCCACCCCGCCTCGGGCCTGCGCGTGACCTTCCACAGTGCCGCCGCCCCGGGCACGGCGGGCACGGCGGCCGGGCCGTTCTAGGAGCCTGCCTGCCCGTTCAGCGCCCGCAGAAAGGAGAGAAGGGTACCCGGCCCCGCGACGGACCGCACACCCCGGCCACCATGACTGTTCACCGTTGCCCCCACGCGCCGATCTCCGTGCTCGTCGACCCCGGCCCCGCCCCGCAGGCGAGCCGGTGGGACCTCGAGCTGCGCGGGCCGCTCGACCGTGCCGCCCTGGACCACATCCTGGGCGAACTCATCGCCGACGGCCGGGAGCGGCCCGTGCCGCGGCACCAGCTGCTGCGGCACGGCCCCGACCACCACACGCTGCGGTTGTGGGCGGCGGAGGCAGGGCCCGCCGCCCTCGTCTCGGGCCGCATCGCCGACCGGCTCACCGAGCCGCCGCCCGCCGCCGACCACCCGCTGACCACCGCCCAGCGCGCCCTCCTCGCATCCGGCGGGGCGCACCGTTATGAGACGGTGCTGCTCGAAACGGACGCCGCACCGGACGCGGGCGCGCTGCGCGAGGCCCTGGGCGCCGTCCTGGCCGCCCACCCTCAGCTGCGCTCCCGCCTCGCCGCGGACGGCTGGCTCACCACCCGGGCCGGCAACGGGCCGGCCGGCCGGCCGGATCCGCTGGTGGAGAGGGAGTTCACCGACGAGGCCGGCTTCGGTGCGGCGGTGGACTTCACCGGCCGCACCCTCGACGTGCGCGCCGGCCTCCAGCTGCGGGCGCTGCTCGCCCGGGACCGCCGTCCGGCCGGACCGCGCGCCGACCGGCTTGCCCTGGTCGTGCATGAGCTCGCCGTGGACGCCGCGTCCTGGCCCGTCCTGCTCGACGACCTGAGCGCCGCCCTCGACGCGGCCGGCGCCGGACGTCCGGCGCGGCCCCGGCGCCGGCCCGGCCACCTGGCCGACTGGGTCGGCGAACTGCGGGAGCTGGCCCATGACCCCGCCGAGGCGCGGCACTGGAGCCTGGTCGCCGGGCGCAGGCTGCGGACGGGCGACTCCCACCGGCCCGCCCCGCCCGCCCCGCCCGCCCAGTCCGCCCCGCCGGCCGGGCCGGGCGCCGGGCCCGGCCAGGTCCGCCACACCGGGTTCGTCCTGGACCAGGACCGCACCGAGCGGATCGTCCAGGTCCTGGCCCGGCGGCTCGCGCTGACCCCCGCACAGGTGCTGACCGGCGTGTTCGCGCTCGCCCTGGCCCGCTGGCAGGGATCCGACGAGGTCAGCTTCGACCTGCGCGGCGACCCCCGCAGCGGCCGGCCCGGCCTGCGCGAGCACGTGGGCCGGCTCGCCGACCCCTACCCGGTCCATCTCACACCGGACCCCGGCCTCGACGCCCTTGGCCAGCTCACCGCGCTGGCCGGCCCCCTGGCCGACTGCGCGGGCGGCGCCCCCGGCGGCGCCGGCTTCGGAGCCTGCCGCGAGTGGGGCCCCGATCCGCTGCTGCGGCGCCGGCTGCGTGAACTGCCGCCCGCCCCCACGTGTCTGAGCGTGCCCGGCCCCGGCGAACTGCTGCCCGGCTTCGCCCGGCCCGCGCACGGCAGCACACCGGGCCGGCCCGCACACCCCATCGAGGTCCGCGCCCAGGTCGCCCACGGCCGGCTGCACATCACTCTCGACTGGGCCACCGCCCCGGCGCACGGCGTCACCGACACGACGGTGGCCGCCCTCAAGGACCTGCTGCGAGAACTGCTGGGAGAGCTCGCCGACGCGCCCGCCGCCCCGGCTCCGCTCGTCCTGCGGGCCACCCCCCAGCAGTCGGCGCTGTACACCGGCGGCGCGGGACGGCCCGGCACCGGACGCCATGTCGAACAGCTCGTATGGCTCTGGCACGGCCCGCTCGACGCCGCCCGCTTCGCCGCGGCCTGGCAGTCGGTGTTCGACTGCGAGACGGTGCTGCGCACCGCGTTCACCGGCGGCGGCGAACCGCTGCTCGTGGTGCACGACCGGGTCGTGCCCGAGATCACCCGCCGGGCCGTCAGCGACGACGACTGGCACCCCTTCCTCGAGCGGGACCGGCTGCGCGGTTTCGACCTGCACTGCCCCGCACTGCTGCGCCTGACCCTGCTGGACGCGCAGCACACCCCGCCCGACACCACCCCCGCCCCCACCCGGATCCTGGTCAGCTACCACCGGGCCCTGCTCGACACCTGGAGCGCGCACCTGTTGCTGCGCGAGTTCTACCGCGCCTACCTCGCCGGCGGCACCCTGCCCGGCGGTGAGCGCCGCCCCGACCTGCGCGACTACACGGCCTGGGTCGCGGCCCAGAACCCGGAGCCCGCCCGCGGGTTCTGGGCGCGCAGCGCACCCCCCGACGGCGCGGCCTCACGGCCCGGCCGGCCCGCCGCCACCGGCCTGACCGGCGCCGGCCGTGCCCGGCTGCGCCTGGACCCCGCCGACACCGCCCGCCTCGCCCGCTGGGCCGGCACCTGGGGCACCGCCGAGAGCAGCGTGCTGCAGGCCGTCTGGGCCATGCTGATCTACTGGGCCTCCGGCGCCACCCAAGCGGCCCCCGTCTGTTTCGCGGTGACCGTGTCGGGGCGCGGCATACCGCTGGACGGCGCGGCCCGGATACCGGGGCCGCTGCGCAACCCGCTGCCCATGACCGTCGAGGTGGACCCGGCGGGCCCGGTGCCGCACCTGCTGCAACAACTGCGCGACCGCGCCCTGGAGATGTCCGCATACGAATGGGTACCCGCCGACTGGATCCGCGCCTGGAGCCACAGCAGCGCCCACGCCGACACCGTCATCGCCTTCGAGGACCCGCCCCATCCGGTGCAGGGCCTGGAGACCGAACTCGCCGCCCACGGCCTGGGGGCCGAGTTCCCGGGCATCCTGCCCGCCCACTCCGTACTCCCCGTCGGGCTGCTGGCCCACCACGACAGCGCGGGCGGCCTGGTCCTCACGGAGGTCCACGACCGGGCCCAGCTCGGGGAGGAGGCGGCCGGCGAACTGCTGGCGCACAGCGTCCTGCTGCTGCGGGAACTTCCCCTGTGGGCAGACGAGTCCACCACCGTCGACGAAGCCCTGCAGCTCCTCGAGTCCAGCACCGCCCCCCTCATGGCCGACGCCCTCCACGACGGCCAGGACACCCCCTGGATCACCCTGCGCGCGGCGCGCCAGGACCAGGCGGGAACGATCTGCCTGATACCGCCGCCGGGCGCCCCCCTCACCTGCTACGACCTGCTGGCCCACGCCTATGAGGGCCCCCAGGAACTGCTGGTGCTCCCCGCCGACGCCGGCCCGGGCGGCGCACCGGGCGCCCTCACCGCGCTCGGCCAGGGCCCCTTTCTGCTGCTCGGCGGATTCTCCGGAGCCGGTGCCCGCGCCTGTGACATCGCCCGGCGCATCGCGGCGGACGGCCACCGCCCGCCGCGGGTGGTACTCGCCGGTGCGACGGCAGACGAGTGGGAGCGGGCCCGCGAACTGGCCGCAGCCCTGAACGCCGCCACCGGCTGGCCCTTGGACGCCGACGGCGCGTAGCGCACCCCGCAGGAGGGCCGGGCCCGAGCACCGCGTGCCCTGCCGCCGCGGCATGCGGGGCAGCCGCACCCGCGGTGCGCCCGGTGGCCGGCGAGGCGGTGCCCGCCCGCCGTTTCCCCACCGTTCCTCGAGCGTTTCTCGTGCGACGTTGTGCAGGGTGGCTGATGCATGGGCGGCCCCGTCGGGAGTCTTAGGCACTGCCCCGCAGGTACGGCCCACCGCTGCCCCACAGGTGCGGCCCTCGGGGCCCACGCGGCCGCGGCGTACGCCCGGTGTGCGCCCCGCCGCCGGGCCCCAGGAGCAGGCCTGCTGCGCCGGCGTCACGGCCGAGGGCCCTACAGGCCCGGCCGCTGCCCCACGTGAGCCGGCCGGACAGGAGGATCAGATGTACGACACCGAAGAGGAGGGCAGCAGGATGCCCAACGAGCGCAGGGATCTTTCCCTGCCGCACGTGCCGCCGCTCCTGCTGGCCGGAATCGACGAGGACGACACCTGGGAGCCCCACGTCGTGCGCGGCATCGACTGACGTGCCGGGACGGCTCGCGCGGCGCGGCCCGCTGCTGCGGCCCGGGCATCCTCGACCGATGTGCGAGTGGACCTTGACAGCCTGCAAAGACAGCCGCGAGCGAAGGTACAGGGAGCGGTCATGAAACGGTTGTTGCGTCGCGGCCGGCAGGCGGTGGTGGACCATTGCCTGCGCCCGCTGTGGCGATCCCTGGTGACCTTCGGGGCCATGTACGCCAGCATCGAGGCCTATCACGCGGCGGGCGAATACTCTTTTGCCGCGTACACGCAGGATCCCTTCGCGCACGCCCGGCACGGGCCGCCGCCCGCCCACCCCGAGCGCGTGCGCGCGGACCTGCCGCTCTCTGCGACGGAGCGGCAGCTCGCCCGTGAGCTGTGGCCGGCGTACCCCGCCGAAGGGCGTGTCCCCGACGGCAGTTGACCGCCGCCGGGGCCGGCCGGTCAGACGGTGGTGATGACCTCGCCGATGTCCAGCCGCGGGGAGCGCGGCAACCAGGCGTCCGGGCCCGGCTTGCCGATGTTGACGATCATCAGCGGGCTGTGGTCGTCGTCCAGGAAGTCCTTTTGGACGCCGGCGAAGTCGAAACCGGTCATCGGGCCGGCGGCCAGGCCGGCGGCGCGGACGCCCATGATGAAGTACGCGGCCTGCAGGGCGCCGTTGACCAGGGCGGACCGCTCGCGGACCGGGCGCTCGGCGTAGAGCAGGTCCTTGACCTGCGGCAGGCGGGGGAGCAGCTTGGGCAGTTCCTCGTGGAACTCGTTGTCCACGGCCAGGACCGCGACCAGCGGGGCGGTGGCGGTCTTCGCGCGGTTGGCCTTGGCCATGTGCTCCACCAGGCGGCCGCGGGCCTCGGCGGAGCGGACCAGGGTGATGCGCAGCGGGGTCTGGTTGTAGGCGGTCGGACCGTACTTGACCAGGTCGTAGATCGCCTGGATCTGCTGCTCGGTCACCGGCTCGTCGGTGAACGTGTTCGCGGTCCGGGCCTCGCGGAACAGGAGGTTCTGGGCGGTGGTGTCAAGGACAAGCGACATGGCTGCAACCTTCGTGTCAGGGGCGGTGGACCGGCTTGCGCGCACGGCGCACAGCACGCTTCGACTCTCCAGGCGGCCAAAGCGGCCTTCACGCGCTTCGTGCCCGTGAGGTCTGCGTGCTCGGGCGGGCCGCCGTCTTCGCCCGGCCGCGAAGACCGCGGGACGCAGCACGGCGAACCCGGCGGTACAGGTCGTGACAGGTCGTGGCAGGGCGGCCGGGGCGGACGGCGTGACCCCCGGGGCCGCCCGGGCCCCGGGGCCGCCTGGCTCGTCTGCGCGCTGGGAGCTGCTCGGCACCGCTGCGGCCCGTCAGGTGACGTCGCCGTGAGCGGTCAGCCGCCGCCCCTGGTCCGGGCCGGCCTGCGCGGTGACGTGCGGTGCGGCACCGACCGGCTCGGCCGCGCCCACGTCCTGCGGGCCCGGGCCGAGGGGGGACGCTTCGTCGTCGCCGAGGCCGGCGTCGGGGTCGCTGCGGGCGCGGCGTCTGTCGTTGAGCAGGCAGATGACCAGCGCGATGACGCACAGGAGCGCGATCGGGGCGGCCAGCGACAGCATGGTCAGCGGGTCACCGGTCGGCGTGGCGAACGCGGAGAACAGGGCGATGCCCATGAGCATGCCGCGCCACCAGCCGGCCAGCCGCTTCCCGGTCAGCGCTCCGGTGATGTTGAGCAGCACGAGCAGCAGCGGCAGCTCGAAGGCGAGCCCGAAGACGATCACCATGCGGGTGATCAGGTCGAGGTAGTCGTCGACCGGGAGGAGATTCTTGGTGTCCTGGGGGGTGAAGCCCAAAAGGACGGTCGCGGTCTGCGGAAGAATCACGTAGGCGAGCACGGCACCGCCGAGGAACAACGGCACACCGGCGCCGACGAAGGTCAGCGCGTACGTCCTCTCGCGGGTGTGCAGGCCGGGAGCCAGGAAGGCCCACAGCTGGTACAGCCAGATCGGCGATGCCAGGACCACGCCGGACATGAGCGAGACCTTGAGCGCGATCGAGAAGGGCGCGATGAGGCCGTTGATCGTCATGTCGGCGCACGGCTCGCCGTTCGCCTGCCGCAGCGAGCCGTCCACACAGCCCACGGAGTCAAGGATCGGCCTCAGCAGGAAGTCGATCAGTTCCTGGTAGAAGACAGCGGCGACGACCGTGACGACCAGGACCGCCAGGAGGGACGTCAGCAGCCGGTTGCGCAGCTCACGCAGGTGCTCCGCGAGAGGCATCCGCCCCCCGGCGTTCTTCTGCTTGCGGGCAGTGGTGAGCACCCCGCGTTCCTCACTCTCGTGCGGCGGCCGTCGGTCGGCGTCAGCTGTGGACGGTGCGGTGCGGCTCGGTCACCGCAACCGAGCCCGTCACGTCCCTGGGCGCGGCCTTCAGGGTGCGAGGCGCGGCCTGTGCCGGATGGTGCGGGTCCGCCGTCGCCTCGTCGTCCTTCTTCATCGCCTTGGCCTCACTCCTGAGAATGCGAGCGGACTTGCCGAGCGACCGGGCCATTTCCGGGAGCTTCTTCGCGCCGAAAAGCAGCGCGATGAGAGCAATGATCAGAACGATCTCCAGGGGCTTCAGATTGCCTATCATGTGCCACTTCCTTTATGCCGAAGCAGGGATCCGTTGCGCATGTGGAGGTGCCGGCACCGAAGGGAGCACGACGAGAGGAGAATAGGACGCAACAAAGGCCGCCGGGCGCCCGTGCAACTGTCTCTTGAGCCGTTTTCCAGGGCCCTTTCACCATTCGACCAGCGCGAAACTCGCCGCCATGCCACCGCCGAAGCCGGCCAGGAGGATCAGCTCGCCCGGGCGGAAGGCGCCGGCGCGGGCGGCCGCGTCCAGGGTGATCGGGATGGAGGCGGCTCCCGTGTTGCCGTAGTGCGTCAGCGTGCGGTGCAGGGTGGCGCGGGGCATGGCCAGGTCCTCGACGACTTCGTCGAGCATGACGCCGTTGGCCTGGTGCGGGATGAAGTGGCTGATGTCGGCGGGCTCGACACCGGCCTCGTGGAGGAAGCCCTTGACCAGCTGCGGCAGTTGCTCCACGACGAAGCGGCGCACTTCCCGCCCGTCCATCGCGAAGTACTGCGCTCCCGCGTCGAGTCCGGCCTGGTCCAGGGGCAGCCGGCTGCCGCCCGCGGGCACCTGGATCAGGCTGGAGAGGTCACCGAACGTGTGCAGCGCGACATGCCGGACGAGCGGGCCCGTCTCTGTCGTGCCGAGGACCATCGCGCCGGCGCCGTCCCCGAACAGCACGACCGTCCTGCGGTCGGCCGGGTTCAGGATGCGCGAGTACACGTCCGCGCCGATGACCAGCGCATAGCCGCCCCGCCGCAGGATCACGCTGCCGACCGCGGAGAGCGCGAACACGGTGCCGGAACACACCGCGTTGACGTCGAACGCCGCGGTGCCGGACGCGCCGAGGTTTTGCTGGACATAGGCCGCCGTGGGCGGCTGGGGCCGGTCCGGCGTGGACGTGGCGACCGCGATCACGGACAACTGCTCGGCGGTGATGCCGGCCGACTCCATCGCGGCATGCGCCGCGGCCGTCGCCAGATCCGACGTGGCCTGCCCGCCGGCGGCCCAACGCCGCTCGCGGATCGCGGTCTTACGGGTGATCCAGGCGTCGTCCACCCCGGCCGGCGCACCGACTTCGTCGTTGGAGACGATCCTTTCCGGCACGTAGGCGCCCGTACCGAGAATCCTGACATCGATGGCGCCGACGATCCGGTCCGGCCCGTCGGCACCCGAACCGAGGTTCTTGACATCCCTCATGCGCGTGCCCTCCCTTCCATGGGTCTGTGAACACAAGGTGTGAAAGGCCGGCGGGTAGGCGGCCATGACTGACCCGTCACGGGGGCAGCCGACGCAGGCTGCCCACGCAACGCACGGGTGCGGAAGACGCCGCTAGCGCGTCTCGTAGAGGCGCTTGTGGCCGCTGAGCCCGGCCAGCCGGAAGGGTCCGGTGGTCTGCGCCTCGGTGGCGTGGTGGCCGCCGTCGGTCGGGAAGGACCGCTCGTGCAGCGCGCGGTAGCCGGTGTAGTCGACGGGCCTGCGCCGGGCGATCGTCTCGCGGTTGTGCTCGGTGCGCAGGTGCGTGCGGTAGCCGGCGACCACGGTGGCGGCGAAGAACTCGGCGACGCTGCCGGAGCCGTAGCTGAACATGCCGACGGACTTGCCGGTCAGGTCGCCGGCCTGGTCGAGCAGCGCGGCCAGCGCGAGGTACACCGACGCGGTGTAGCTGTTGCCGATCACGGTGTTGTAGGCCGTGGTCTGTGCGATGGCGCGCGCGATGTCGTTCTTGTCGGTGTCGTAGCCGCAGTAGTTCAGCAGGTGGCGGTGGGCCTTGTAGGCCATCTTGGTGAACGGCTGGTGGTAGCAGAACGCGGCGAACTCCTCCAGCGTGCGGCCGCCCTGCTCCGTGTAGTCCTTCCAGGTGCCCTCCACCGCCTGGAGATAGGCGTTGATGGACTCGTGGCCGTCGACCAGTGCCTCGTTGCGGTAGTTGGGCCGCCAGAAGTCCATGACGTCGGCGGTGAACAGGCCCGAGGGGTCCTCGATGCGCAGCAGGGCGGGATCCAGGCTGACCAGCATGGCCACCGCCGCCGCGCCCTGGGTGGCCTCACCGGGGCTGTCCAGCTCGTACTTGGAGACGTCGCTGGCGATCACGAGGACCTGCTGGGCGGGGTCGCGCTGTACCAGGCCGATGGCGAACTGGAGGGCCGCCGTCGCCCCGTAGCAGGCCTGCTTCAGCTCGACGACGCGGGTGGCCGACGGCAGCTGGAGCAGGGAATGGACGTACACACCGGCCGACTTCGCCTGGTCGATGGAGGACTCGGTGGCGAACACGACCGTGCGGATCCGGTCGCTGCCGTGCCGGGCGATGATGGGCGCGGCGGCCGCCGCCCCCATGGTCACGATGTCCTCGTCGGCGGCCGGGATGCTCATCGACTCCTGGCCGATGCCCACATGGTATTTGCCGATCTCGGTGCCGTTGTAGGCGGCCAGTGCCGTGTGCGGCAGGACGAACTCGGCTGTCGCGAACGACAGGTCGTGTATTCCGATGGAGAGGGACATGCCTATGCACCTACCTTTACGGTCGTGTTGTCGCGTTCCAGCGCCACGTGTGCGCGCATGAGTTCACCGGGGTTCGTCTGGGCCGCGAGCAGCGAGAGTTCACCGCACAGCACGGTGGCCGCGGCGAGGACGGCGAGCCGGCGGGCGTTCTCGCCGGGCGCGGCGTCGGCCCGGCAGCCGAGCCGGGTCAGGTTCGTCTCCACGAAGGCCAGGCCCTTGCCGTTGCCGACCGTGCCGACGATCAGGTTGGGCAGGGTGCAGGCGAAGTAGAGGTCGCCGTCGCGGTCCTCGGCCATGACGACGCCCTGGGAGCCTTCGATGATGTTGGCCGCGTCCTGGCCGGTGGCCAGGTAGAACGCGAGCAGCATGTTCGCGTAGTGGGCGTTGGCCGAGCGGATACCGCCGGCCAGCAGGGTCCCCAGCAGGTTCTTGCGGATGTTCAGCTCGACGATCTTCGCGGCACTCGTGTGCAGGACGCCGGCCACCACCTGGCGCGGTACGAGCAGTTCGGTGACCACGTTCTTGCCGCGGCCGAGGATGCCGTTGATCGCGGTGGCTTTCTTGTCCGTGCAGTAGTTGCCGGAGATCGATCCGTAGGAGATGCCCGGGACGGTCTGCAGCAGGTGCGCCAGCAGCGCGTCGGAGGCGAGGGTGGCCATGTTGTGCCCGGAGGCGTCGCCGGTGGAGAACTCGAACCGGATGAACAGCAGGTGGGCGTTGATCTCGTGCCGGATGCCGATCAGCTGGGCGAACCGGCTGCACCCGCGCACCACGTCGCGCAGCTCGTCGATGCGGGCCTCGATCATCCGCGCGGCCGTCAGCGCGGTCTGCGCGTCACGCGCCTCGACCAGCACCGAACGCGTCATCCGCTCATCGACGAGGGTGGCGACGATGCCCTTCTCGGCCAGCCGGGACACCTTCGCCCCCCGGCCCACCGACGGCCACAGCGGCGACTCGTAGGTGGCCAGCGGAACCTGGATCTCGGTGTCGGCGACGTTGCCCGAGACGCGAAGGGGCCCCACCCACCGCATCGGGACCCCGGCGATCGCGTGTGCTTCAGTCATGGTGTGCTTCCCGTCATCTCGGTAAGGGCGTCGATGGAGCTGGACCGCTGGGCGAGCCGCCGGGTGTCGATGCCCCGGTCGAGGCAGAAGTTCCTCAGCTCGCCGCGGACCAGCAGATCGCAGCGGGACAGGTCGGCCGGCGTGCGCGCGCCGAGCATGGTCTGCAGGGCGGCGAGCTGGTCGAGCCAGGTCGAGATCTGCGTGACGAGCGCGGCGACGTCGCCGTCGATCAGGGTGCGCAGGAATCCGCCGGAGGAGCCGACGGCGCGGGCGCCCAGGGCCAGGGCGCGGGCCACGTCGAGCGGGTTGCGGACCCCGCCGGAGGCCAGCACGGGGAGACCGGCGTCCTGCGCGTCCAGCAGACAGGCGACGGTGGACTGCCCCCAGTCGTGCAGGTAGGCGTAGTCGGCGAGTTCGCGCCGGCCGTTCTCGATGCGGGCGAAGTCCGTGCCGCCGCGGCCGCTGACATCCGCGACCCGCACGCCCAGGCCCGGCAGCGCGAGGACCGTCTCGCGGCTCAGGCCGTTGCCGACCTCCTTGACGATCACGGGGACGTCGACGTGTCCGGCGATCTTCTCGATCTGCGCCGCCCAGGACCCGAACGACCGGTCGCCTTCCGGCATCGGTGTCTCCTGGGCGGTGTTGAGGTGGATCTGCAGGGCGTTCGCCTCGATCAGGTCGATGGCGCGCCGCGCGTTGTCGACCGAGCAGGTGGCGTTGACGTTGGCGATGACGAACCCGTGCGGGTTCTCCTTGCGCAGGACCCGGAAGGTGTCCGCGCAGGAGGGGTCCTTGAAGTAGGCGTGCATGGAACCGGACGCGATGGCCACGCCGGTCTCGCGGGCGGCGGTGGCCAGGTCCCGGTTGATGGCGCCGGTCTGGGCGCTGCCGCCGGTCATCGCGTTGATGTAGAGCGGCGCCTGCCAGGTGATGCCGGCGAAGGTCGTCGCCAACGACACGTCCGGCCGGTCGATGCCGGCCAGGGCGTGGTGGACGAACGACACCTCGTCGAACTGGTTGCGTCCGCTGTGCGCGTGCTGCTGCTCCATGGCGAGCCGGACGTGGTCGTCCTTGCGTGAAGCGCTCATTCCTCGTTCCCTTCCAGGGCGGGACGCACCGGCAGGGGCAGCACCCCGGCCGCGGCCCACCGCCTGTGTACGTGCGCGATGTCGTTGGGGGCGCCGGCGTCCAGCAGGGCGATGCCGCAGTCGCCGCCGCCTGCCCCTGAGGGCTTGGCCGCACCGCCGACGCCCTCGGCGGCGTCGCACAGTGCCGTCAGTTCGGTGGTGAAGATGCCGAGGCCGACCTCGTCGTCGAGGCGGGCCAGCTCGTGGCGGGCCCGCCGGATCTGGTGCAGCAGGCCCGCACCGTCGCCGGCCTCGAGCGCGCCGATCGCGGCGCGCACCAGGTCGGTGGTGGTCTGGATGAACGTGCGGTGCAAGGCGCTGCCCCGCCAGGTGAGCTGGTGCAGGCCGGACACCAGGGACGCGGTGGAGGCCGGTTTTCCGCTCCAGCCGACCTCCAGGCACAGGCCGCTGGGGGGCGGCAGCCGGCGGACGGCGAAATGCGGCCAGGGGGCGGCGAGCGCTTCCTCGATGCCCCGGCGGCGGGCCAGGTCGAGCACCGCGTCCCGGTCGGGTGCCTGATACGCGATCCAGCCGCCCCAGGTGCCGGCGGCGAGATCACCGCCGGAGCCCTTCGGGTCGAGCCGGGCCGTGGCGAGCAGGGCCAGCTTGAACCGGGCCTCGCGCGAGAGGGCAAGACCGCAGTACGACGCCACGGCCGCCACACTCGCCACGGTCACCGCGCCGCTCGAGCCCAGGCCGTACTTCCGTCCCGCCTCGTGCAGGTCGCTGTGGACCGAGACGCTCAACGCGGGCATGGGCAGGCCGCGTTCGGCCAGCAGCGCGCCCACGGTCTCGATCGCGGACACCACATGGGCCAGCGCGCCACGCCCACGCCGGGCGTCGTCTTCTTTTTCTTCGCCGTGCACGTCGAGCCGGCCGGCGCGCCATTGCCAGCGCACCGCGCGCGGGCCGAGGTCGGAGGAGATCACGACGCCGGAGTGGGCCCGGCCGGACACGGTGACGGTCAGGTAGCGGTCGACCGCCACCAGGATCGCCGGGTTGCCGGGCTCCACCACCGCGTACTCGCCCGCGACGAACAGCTTGCCCGGCGCGCGCCGCACGACCGGTCGCCGGCCCGTCATCATCCGCCCTCGTTCAGCAGGCGGGCACCGGGCCCCGGCCCGGCGATGTGCACCGAACCTTGCGGGGCGGCGCCGCGCACCACCGCGGCCACCTTCTCCGCATCCGCGCGCCGGCACAGCACCTTGACGTTCGGCCCGGCGTCCATCGTCGCGTAGGCCGCGACACCGTCCCGCCGGAGCTGCCCCACGCTGTCCAGCACGGTGAGCGTGGCAGGCGACAGGTAGCGCACCGCCGGGCGCGCCGCCAGCATGGTCGCGTGCATCCCGAGCGCGTTGCGCTCCGCGATCTCCCCGACCGCCTCCAGGTCGCCGCGGCTCAGCGCCGCCCGCATGTCGGCCAGGTCGCCGGTGCTGGAGCGGGCCCACGGCTCGTACAGCGGGGAGGTGTCGACGGTCTGGCGCATCGCCGCACGGCTGGAGATGGCCTTGGGGCCGGCGTTGACCACCGCGATGACCAGCGCCGGGTCGAGGCCGGCGGCAGGCACCGGTTCGGCGTACGAGCTCAGGTCCGCCTCGGTGGCCGTGCCGGTGGCCGTCCCGGCGTGCCAGACGGCGAAGTCGCCGAAGATGGACCGCGAGGCCGACCCGGACCCGCGCCGGGCCAGGCGCGAGAGCGCGGTGGCGTCGAGGGTGAGCCCGTACGCGGCGGCGGCGGCGACGGCCAGAGCGGCGAACCCGCTGGCCGAGGAGGCGAGCCCGGCCCCGGTGGGGACGGTGTTCTCGGTGTCGACGACGGCCCGCCGGCTCAGCCCGGCGCGCTCGCGCACCAGGTCCAGGAACGCGACGATGCGCCGCTCGGCCTCACCCGTCGCGGGCCGGCCGCCGAGGGTGACCGCGTCCTGCTCCGCCTCGGGGGCGAGCCGGACGCGGGTGGTCGTGGGGAAGATGTCCAACGTCATCGACAGGCTGTCGGTTTGGGGCAGGAACAGCTGCTCGTCGCGCTTGCCCCAGTACTTGATCAGCGCGATGTTCGGGTGCGCGACGGCCGTGGCCGCCGGTGCGGCACCCTGTTCCTGCGGCGGCTTCAGCGTGGCCGGCTGTTCAGTGCGCATGGTCGGCGAGCCTCCTCAGCGGCACGACCCACGTCTGGACGGCGCCGGCGTCGTGCAGCTGCCGGGCGACCTGCCTGGCCTGCTCCGGCTGGGTCAGGGCCAGGACGCAGCCGCCCAGCCCGCCCCCGGTGATCTTGGCGCCGAGGCTGCCCGCGGTGAGCGCGGCCTTGACCATCGCGTCGATCCGGCCGGTGCTGAGGCCGGCCGCCCGCAGCAGCTCGTGGTAGCCGGTGAGCCGCAGGCCCAGTTCGGCCGCCTCGCCCGCGGCGAGAGCCTGCTCGGCCTCCTCGACGAGCTGCGCGGCGCGGCGCAGGAACCGCTCCCGCGCTCCTGCCCGGCGCTCGAATCCCGCCCGCAGCAGTTCGACCGCTTCCTTGGTGCTGCCCGCGGTGCCGCTGTCGGCGATGATGAACAGGCCGTCGCAGCCGATGCTCAACTCCCGTGCCCGGCCCGCCTGGAACCGCAGCGGGGCGGCGGCGCCGACGGTCATGGCATCGACGCCGCTGGCCCGGCCGTGCGTCACGTTCTCGGCCGTCTGCACCAGGTCGAACGCCGCGCTCTCGCTCACGCCCCGGCCGAAGAGATCGGCCAGGGCCAGGACGATCGCCCGCGAGTTCGCGGCGCTGGAGCCGAGCCCGCGGCCGGGCGGGATGGCGCCGTCGAGGATCACGTCGAGGTGGGGCCGGCCCGCCACGCCCATGCGGGCGGTGAAGGCGGCGGCCAGCCGCCGCAGCCCGTCGGAGGCCTGCGTCACCACCGCCCTTGACGCGGAGCCGGTCATCGTGAACGACAACTCGCCCCGCGCGCCAGAGGCGTGGGAGGACCAGCCGGCGCTCGCCGTGGCCGTGAGCTGCGGAACCGGCAGAGCGAGCGCCGCGGTCCCGTACACGACCGCGTGCTCACCCAAAAGGACGGCCTTGGCGTGGGCGCGGCCGGTGCCGACGGAGCGAGCCCGATGGTTTTCCGATACCCCCTCCACTGAGGTCGGTAGAGTCAACGCACTCAGCTCCCCTTGTTGTTTCTGCATTGAGATCGCATCGTCCAGATTTCTCGGAAGGAATGCAGCGGGACGTCATTCCTTGCATCAGGAGTTGCAGGGATCAGCACGCTCACCGGGCCGCACGCGGAGGCAGCCGCGGCGCGCAGCACGGAACGTGGTGAGGTGAAACGTGGTGAGGTGAGGAGGCATCGACGGCTTTTTCGGAAGAAAGCCGGTGCCGTACGCTCAGGGGCCCGGTCCCGCTGGTGCTCACGCGCGGACACGTCACCCAATCCACCGCCCCGTAACAGTTTTCGGGCAGGGGGGACGTGCGTTGATAGTGACACGGTGCCGCCCGCCCGCCAAGACCGCCAGAAAGTGACGTGGGTCACTTCGGGTGGGGTGGGCTCGCATGCGGGGGTTTCGCGGGGGATCACCGAAAAGAAGTCACTGCCCCGGCGGTGCTTTCGCCGGTGCCGGCTCCGGTCCATGCCCGGCCCTCTTTCGTTCGGATCGAGACCGCGGAAAGCGGGTGTGCTTTTGGCAGTTGCTGAATTCCGGCGGCCGGAAATACGCGGCTGCCCGGCCCGGTGGCGTCCGGGCCGGGGGTGTTTTCAGTGCCGAGCCGTCACCGGGCGGCGCGCGCCCGCTGCGGCGGGCTCGGGGTGACGTCGCTGGGCGATCTGGGTGAGCTCCTCGATGTCGAACTCCGAGGGGCAGTGCGGTGCGCCGTAGCGAGTGATCTTCCCGCGGCTCACCCACTTCCGGATGGTCGCCTCGGACACCCCCACGGCGAGCGCTGCCACATTCGTGGGAACGAGCCGGTGACGCGGCGGTTTCCTCATGCGTCGGCACCCTTTCGCTGCTGCTCCATGAGCTTCCTCAGGTTCAGCCATTCATGCATTTCCCATGAATGCCCGGCGGAGCACTCGATGTTCCTGCTCCGCGCATTCCTGCTGCTCTTCGAAAGGGCGCTGATCGTCCCGCCGCAGTTCTCCATCACGCACGTGCGGATCAGTGTGTGGAGGCTGGTGGGGTCGGGGTCCACCGTGCTGCGTAATTCAGCGACGAGGCCCTCGATCTCGTCGGCGAAGTCGGCCGCGGGAGGCTGGGATGCGAGCCACTGAAGGTGCCGTGCCAGAAACCGGGCCAACTGGGGTGCGG
This sequence comes from Streptomyces sp. NBC_00457, assembly GCF_036014015.1. NCBI lineage: Bacteria > Bacillati > Actinomycetota > Actinomycetes > Kitasatosporales > Streptomycetaceae > Streptomyces > Streptomyces sp. NBC_00457. The sequence continues at coordinate 10,547,834 of NZ_CP107905.1, forward strand.
AACGCTCCGGGGCGGCGGTCGAGAGTTTTTCGGCGACCATTTCCGACCAGGACTCGAGCGTGGCGAGGATGTTGTACCGGGCGTCGAGCACCGAGAAGTTCAGATGATCCCGCCTGCGGCTGCCCGACACTTTCGTGGGGTTGCCCCGCCGGGATGTCGTCGATACCTGGTGCAGGCACTCCTGGTGGAGCCCGGGGATGGTGCGCAGGTTGCGTTCCGTCTGGCTGATACACGGGGCGCAGAGAAAGTACCCGGTGGCGGCGCTGCTTTCATGGGTGTGTTTTCTGAGGCACGGGTGAACCATTGAATCTCCTTCAGGGGGCGGCTCGCCCTCCGTTTTCCGCCCTGCCGGAACGGCTTTCAGTGATTCCGGCGTGTGTAGTCCCGCATGCGCAGCCGATCGCGGCCGCAAGGGAACTCAAGGTCCCTTCCCACGTCCCGATCACGTCGGCGTGACGGTGGCCCGAGGAAGGTCCGGTGATGCTTTTCGACGAACGTACAAACCGGTGCTGGAGTCCCGATACAGCCCCGTTCGCGGCCCGGCGGAGGTGGAATCGGGACCGCCCCCAGGACGCCGGCCCCGCTCCTCAAGCCGGTCTCCATCCGGGTCCAAGCCCTGGTTGAGCGCCTGCCTCCACCGTGGCGGAGGAAGGAGGCACTGTGGACGGTACGCATGGAGGCGAACGCGCAGTCAGCGTCGGACGCACCTCAGGGCCGCCCGTGACGGCGGCCGGTCAGTATGCCCTGGACGATCCGGTATCGGCGCACTTGGAGGTCTGCCTCGTCGGCGCAGGACCGCGGGGCCTTTCCGTACTGGAACGGCTCTGCGCGCAGGAACGCAAGTCGCCCCGCTGGGACACCGTCACCGTGCACGTCGTCGACCCGGATCCACCGGGTTCGGGACGGGTGTGGCGCCCTACGCAGTCCCGGCACCTGCTGATGAACACCGTGTCCTGCCAGGTCACGGTCTACACCGACGCCAGCGTCCGCATCGACGGCCCGCTGGACGAGGGGCCGAGCCTGTACGAGTGGGCCAAGGCCCTGGTCTCGCACACCCTGGAGGCCACCCCGCAGGCCGGCTACGACGACGGCGTCCTTGCCGAGGCACGCCGGCTGAGCCCCGACACCTACCCCACCCGTGCCCTGTACGGCTGCTATCTGACCTGGGCGTTCCAGCAGGTCGTCGCGAACGCCGCCGCGCACGTGAGGGTGCGCACGCACCCGGTGCGCGCCGTCGCCCTCGAGGACGACGCCGCCCGCGGCGGGCGGGCGGGATGGCAGAGCGTCGTCCTCGAGGACGGCACCCGGCTGACCGGCCTGTCCGCGGTCGTCCTGGCCCAGGGCCACGTACCGGTGCAGCCCTCGGACACCGAGCGGGAGCTGACCGAATACGCCGAAGCGAGCGGGCTGACCTACCTGGCCCCGTCCAACCCGGCCGACGCGGACCTGTCGGGCATCCGGCCCGGCGAGCCGGTGCTGCTGCGCGGACTCGGGCTCAACTTCTTCGACTACCTGGCCCTGTTCACCCACGGCCGGGGCGGCGTCTTCACCCGCACGGGCGGCCGGCTGGTCTACCGGCCCTCGGGCCGCGAGCCGCGCCTGTACGCGGGTTCGCGGCGCGGTGTGCCCTACCAGGCGCGCGGCGAGAACGAGAAGGGCGCCCACGGCCGCTACTACCCGCGGCTGCTGACCGCCGACTACATCAAGGCGCTGCGCGCCCGGACCCCCGACAGCGCGGCCATCGACTTCGCCGCCGACCTGTGGCCGCTCATCTCCAAGGAGGTGTGCGGTGTCTACTACGCGGCCCTGCTCGCGGCCCGCGGCGAACTGCCCGACCTCATCGACGACTTCACCGAGGACTACCTGGAGGCCGAACCGGGCCGGGAGGAGGACGCGCTCCTGGACGCGGCCGGGATCAAGGCCGCCGACCGCTGGGACTGGCAGCGCATCGCACGCCCCTACGGCAGCCGCGTCTTTAGTGACCAGGCCGCCTTCCGCGGCTGGCTGCGCGGCCATCTCGACGACGATGTCCGCCTGGCCCGCCAGGGCAACGTCAGCGGACCGGTCAAGGCCGCCCTCGACGTCCTGCGGGACCTGCGCAACGAGCTGCGGCTCGCCATCGACCACGCCGGCCTGACCGCCGCCTCCCACCGCGACGACCTCGACGGCTGGTACACACCGCTCAACGCCTATCTGTCCATCGGCCCCCCGGCCTTGCGCATCGAGGAGATGGCCGCGCTCATGGACGCCGGCATCCTCGACGTGACCGGACCCGGCCTGCGCGTCACCGCCGACCCGCACGACCCGCTCGGCCCCTGCTTCACCGGGACGTCGAGCGAGATACCGGACGTGGCCGTGCGGGCCACCGTCCTCATCGAGGCCCGCCTGCCCGAGATCGACCTGCGGCGCACCGCGGACCCGCTGATGAGCGAGCTGCTGCGCACCGGGCAGTGCCGCCCGTACCGCATCCCCGGCGCCGGCGCCGCGGGCGGCACGGACTACGAGACCGGTGGCCTGGCCGTGTCCGAGCGGCCCTACCACCTGATCGACGCCCGGGGCGTCCCGCATCCGCGGCGCTTCGCCTACGGGGTGCCCACCGAGTCCGTGCACTGGGTGACCGCCGCGGGCATCAGGCCCGGCGTCGGCTCGGTCACCCTCGAGGACTCCGACGCCATCGCCGCGGCCGTCCTCGCCCTGCCCGGGCTTCCTGTCGTCTCCGAACAGCCACAACAGTCACAGCAGCCAGAGCAGCCACAACAGCCAGAGCAGCCAGAACAGGCAGAGCAGTCAGAACAGTCGGAGCAGCCAGAGCAGTTGGGCATCTCTCCTGCAGACCGTGCGGCCCTGGCCGCCATCGCGGCCCCGAGCGTGAAGGCAGGCGCATGAGCGTGGTGCACGCATCCGCGCGGACCGGAACGCTGTCCGCCCATCTGGACGCCGGGCTGCTCTCACCGGTGCGGGCGGGCACCCCCGTCGAGGCGGCCGTGGGCGACAGCGCCTGGCTGCAGGCGATGCTCGACGCGGAGGCGGCCCTGGCCCGCGCCCAGGCCCGCTGCGGCACGGTGCCCGCCCACGCGGCCCGCGTCATCACGGCCGCCGCCCGCGCCGAGCTGCTGGACGTCCGCGAACTGGCGCTGGCCGCGCGGGAGACCGCGAACCCGGTGGTGGGCCTGGTCAAGGCGCTGACCGCGGTGGTCGCCGAGCGGTCCGAGCAGGCCGCCGAGTATGTGCACCGCGGCTCGACCAGCCAGGACGTCTTCGACACCGGGGCGATGCTGGTGGCCGCGCGGGCGCTGCGTCTGATCGTCGCGGACCTGCGGGCCGTGGCCGCCGCGCTGGCCGGCCTCGCGGCCGCGCACCGGGACACCGTGATGGCGGGCCGCACCCTGGCCCTGCACGCCGTGCCCACCACCTTCGGCCTCAAGGCGGCCGGCTGGCACCGGCTGGTCCTGGACGCCGCCGAGCGCCTCGAACGCATCGCCCACGGCGGGCTACCGGTGGCGCTCGGCGGCGCGGCCGGAACCCTGGCCGGCTATCTGCAGTACGCGGGAGCGGACGCGGACCCCGCGGCCGTCCTCGACGACCTGGGCGCCGCCTTCGCCGACGAGACGGGCCTGGCCGCCCCCGTCCTGCCCTGGCACGCCCTGCGCACCCCCGTCGCCGACCTGGGGGCCGCACTCGCCCACACGGCCGGGGCTCTTGGCAAGATCGCCGCGGATGTGCTGGTGCTCACCCGTACCGAGGTCGGTGAGGTGGCCGAGCCCCAGGTCGCCGGACGGGGCGCCTCGTCGGCGATGCCGCACAAGCGCAACCCCGTGCTCGCGACCCTGATCCGCTCGGCCGGCCTGCAAGTGCCCGCCCTGGCCACCGTACTGATGCAGTGTCTGCCCACCGAGGACGAGCGCTCGGCCGGGATGTGGCACGCCGAGTGGCAGCCGCTGCGCGAGGCCCTGCGGCTGACCGGCGGCGCCGCGCACACGGCCGTCGAACTCGCCCGGGGGCTCACCGTCCACCCGCAGCGGATGCGCGCCAACCTCGCGGCGACCGGCGGGCAGCTCGTCTCCGAGCGCGTCTCGGCCGTCCTGGCGCCGCGCCTGGGCAAGACGGCCGCCAGGGAACTGCTCACCCAGGCCTCGATGCTCGCCTCCCGCACCGGCCTGCCGCTGGCCGACGTGCTGGCCGGCCTGCCGCAGCTGGCCGGAGTGCTCAGCCGCGAGGAGGCGGCCGCCCTGCTCGACCCGGCCGGCTACACGGGCGCCGCCGGCCCGCTGGTGGACCGGGCACTGGGCGCACCGGGCACGGCCCGGCCCCCGGCGCCCTGACCGGCGGCCGGCCCGCAGGCGTCCGGCGTGCACCGGGCCGCCGGCCGGTGCACGCCGAACGCCTGGGGGCGGGCGGGCTGTGAGGGCCCGCGGGCCGGCTGTGCCGAGGGCACCGGCCGCTGCCCACGGCGGCCGGCGTCGTACGCACCGGCCCGGCCGGTGCCTGCCCGACGTGGAGCACGGGCGGGCGCGGGCCCGTCCGCCCTGGTCGCCCGCCCCAAAGGCGCCCGCCCGTGCGGCACCGTGCCCGGCGCCCCCGCTCGAGTCCTCCTCGCGGCCGCCTCGAAGGCCGCTCGAGGCGCCGCCGAACCCGGCCGCGCGGACCGCCCCGCGCCGCATGATGCAACCACAACACACAGGGGAGGCGGCCGAGTTGAAACGGGACGCACGTGTGGTCGGCGGGGGCGGCGGCCACGGCCACGCCGTGGTGATCGGCTCGAGCCTGGCGGGGCTCACCGCGGCGCGGGCCCTGGCCAACTTCATGGACCACGTCACCGTGATCGAGCGCGACTGGCTGCCCACCGGAGCGGGCCGCCGCCGCGGCGTACCCCAGGCACGGCACACCCACAGCCTCATGACCGCCGCCCACCAGGGCCTGGAGGAACTGTTCCCCGGCATCCGCGGTGACCTCACCCGCGCCGGAGCCGTCCACGTCCGCATCCCGAAGGACATGCTGCTGCTCGGCCCGGCCGGCTGGCTGCCCCGCTTCGACGCGGGCCTGTCGATGTACAGCGCCGGCCGCGACCTCATCGACGCGGCCATACGCGCCCGGCTGCGCGCCGACCCCAGGGTGACCTTCCTGCCGCAGCACGAGGTCGTCGCCCTGCAGGGCGGCCGCCAGGACACCGTCACCGGCGTCTGGGCACGCGGCCGGGACCGCACGGCCCCGGGCGGCTGGACGCCCCGGCGCCTGCTGCCGGCCGAGTTCGTGGTGGACGCCTCCGGACAAGGCTCCCGCGCCCCGCAATGGCTCGCCGAGCTCGGCTACGACCCGCCCGCCGAATCCGTGGCCGGCGCCGGGACCGCGTACGCCACCACCCTGTTCGCGGCGCCGGTCGGCCACGTCGCCGACTTCACCAGCCTGGTGCTCATGGCCGCGCCCGGCGACCCGCGCCAGGGCATGCTGCACCCCGTCGAAGGCGGCCGCTGGTCGGTGTCGCTGAGCACCGGCGACGGCACACCGCCGCCCACCAGCCACGCGGCACTGGTGCGCGCCGCAGGCAACCTGCGCCACCCGCTGCTGCGCGACCTCATCGAGGCGGCCACCCCACTCGGCCCCGTCTACGGCTGCAGCCGCACCGGGCAGCGCTGGCGCCACTACGAGAAGCTGCGCCGCTGGCCCGACCAGTTCCTCGTGGTCGGCGACGCCCTCGCCACCCTGGACCCGGCCCACGGCCACGGCATGACCCTCGCCGTGCAGGGCGCTCTCGTCCTGGACCACCTGCTCGCCGCGCACGGCACCGCGGTCGGCATCAGCCACCGCCTGCGCCGGGCCCTGGCCCACCGCCTCGCCCCCGCCTGGCAGGCGAGCGCCCGCACCCTGGGCCCGGCGGACACCGGCCAGGACCCGCCGGCCACCCTGCGCGCCCGGCTCGGCCGGCGCTACGCGTCCCGGCTCGCGGCCGCCGCGACCACCGACCCGCACGCGGCGGCCCTGCTGCTCCACCTGCAGCAGAGCCTCGCCCCGCCCGCCGCCCTGCGCCCGCGCGCGCTGCGGGCGGCGCTGCGCCCCCGCCGTGACACGCCGCCCGCGACGCCGTCCAGCGTCACCCACGGCCCCCAGGCACGCCCGCGCCGTCCCGCCACCCCGGCCACGCCCGCCCCCGCCGCCGGCCGGCCGGCAGCGGCCGTGAGCACGCCGCGCGTACGCCGCTTTTGAGCCTGTGGCGCGTCGGCGCCGTCGCGGGCCGATAAAGCACGGTCATACGCTCGCCGCATGGCAGAGGTGAGGCAACTGTCCGACGCAGCAGCTCACTTGAGCGGCCACGAGCGATCGCCCACCACCCAACGGGCTGAAAAACCGGGCCTGTTGCCTACCGGGAAGGCCGACTCGTCCTCGCACGTCCCACAACTCGCTCAAGAATCACTTGAGTTGCCACTTGAGTATGACTTGAGCGCGGTTGTTCGGCCCGGTCGCCCGTGGATAGCGTTTCACCCGCTCCAGGGCACGGGCCCGCTGACGCCGCGCAGGCCGCCCCCGCCCCCGGCCGTTCACCGGCCGGACGGGGTGTGCCTGTGACGGCCGAGCGGCGGGGGGAGGGCGCGCGGGTATGAGCACGACCGAAAGGGCGCCGCACACGGGGCGCACCACACCGCCGGCGGGCGAGCGCATCGCCGACTGGACGGACTCGCGGCTCGGGATCTACAACTTCCGGTTCCTGATCCGCAAGGTCTTTCCCGACCACTGGTCGTTCATGTTCGGCGAGATAGCGCTCTACAGCTTCATCGTCCTGCTTCTCACCGGTACCTGGCTCACCATGTTCTTCGACCCGAGCATGACCGAGACCGTCTACCACGGGTCACACGAAGCGCTGCACGGCATCCCGATGTCCCAGGCCTACGCCTCCACCCTGCGCATCAGCTTCGACGTGCGCGGCGGCCTGTTCATCCGCCAGCTGCACCACTGGTCGGCGCTGGTCATGATCGGTGCGCTGTGCATCCACACGCTGCGGCACTTCCTGACCGGATCGTTCCGCAGGCCGCGCGAGGCCAACTGGCTGATCGGCTTCACGCTGCTCGTGCTGGTCACCCTGGAGGGCTTCGTCGGGTACTCGCTCCCCGACGACCTGCTCTCGGGCACCGGTCTGCGCATCGCCGAAGGCGTCACGCTCGCCATCCCGGTGGTCGGGACCTATCTGACGCTGTTCCTGTTCGGCGGCGAATACCCGGGACACGACATCATTCCCCGGTTCTACAGCTTCCACATCCTGCTGATCCCGGGCATCATCGTCGCCCTGGTCACCGTCCACCTGATCTACGTCTTCTACCACAAGCACACCCAGTTCCGGGGACCGGGCCGCACCGAGAAGAACGTCGTCGGCCAGCCCCTGATGCCGGTGTACGCGGGCAAGGCCGGCGGGTTCTTCTTCCTCGTGTTCGGCGTGCTCGCGCTGATGGCCGGCATCGCCCAGATCAACCCCGTGTGGACCTACGGCCCCTACCGCGCCGACCAGATCTCCCAGGGCTCCCAGCCCGACTGGTACATGGGCTTCCTCGAGGGCGCCCTGCGGGCCATGCCCGCCTGGGAGTTCGTCGTCCCGGGCGGCTACACCGTCAACATGGGCGTCCTGCTGCCGGCCGTCATCCTGCCCACCGTCATGATGGCGGTGATCGCCCTGTGGCCGTTCCTGGAAGCCTGGGTCACCGGCGACAGACGCGAACACCACCTCCTGGACCGCCCCCGCGACCACCCCACCCGCACCGCGTTCGGCTGCGCCTTCGTCGCCCTCTACCTGGTGCTGTTCTTCGGCGGCGCCAACGACGTCCTGGCCGAACGCTTCCATCTGTCCCTGAACCAGATCACCTGGGCGGTGCGGATCGGATTCTTCGTCGTCCCGGCACTGACCTACGTCCTCACCCGGCGGATCTGCCTCGGCCTGCAACGCCGCGACCGCGACAAGCTCCTGCACGGCCGCGAGACCGGAAAGATCAGAAGGCTGCCGCACGGCGAGTTCGTCGAGGTCCACGCGCCCCTCGACCGCCCCCAGGCCTACACCCTGCTGTCCAAGGAGGTGCGCGAGACAGTGCCGGCCCCCGCACCGGAGAACGGCGGCGTGCCCAACCCGCAGGCCCGCAAGGAGATGCTGCGCCACCGGCTCAGCCGCTGGCTGTACGGCAACCAGATCCCGCAGCCGACACCGCAGGACATGCGGCACGCCCTGGAACACTCCGGCCACTCGCCGGGCGGACATGGCCCGTCCAACGGACACGGCTCGTCCAACGGACACGGCCCGTCGGCAGGCGGGCCCCTGGACACCGGCAGGCAGGCCGCCGGCGAGGAGCGGGAGCCGGACCAGGAACCGCACTGACCCGGTCTGCGACGCACAGGACCGGGCCGGATACGGCGGCGCGGGTGATCAGGGGACGGTCACCCGCGCCGCCGTCGTTTCACCGCCGGCCCCGCCGGTTGCCCTCGTCCCGGCGGCCCATGCCCCAGCATCCACGGAGGCCCGATGAGCCCCACCCCATGGCGCCGGGACGGACCCCGCGCCGCATCCATCACCCGGGCACGCACCGGCCTGACGCAGGATCTGCGCGTGCGCCAGCGCCGCTACATCGTGGCGATGCTGGTGCGCACCGCCTGTGTGGTCCTGATGGCCCTCACCTGGAACCGCTGGCCCGCCGTCGGCGTCTGCGCCCTCGTCGGCGGGGTCGTCATCCCCTACGTCGCCGTGGTGGCCGCCCAGGCCGGGTGGCGCCAGCAGCGCGGCGTGAGGCCCGCGCTGACGCCGGCCGGCGACGAGCCCGCCACCCGCGTCGTCCTGGAACCCACCCTGATCCTGCCACCGGAACGCAACACGGCGGGCTGACCGGGCACACGCGTGGGCGCGCGCCGGGGCGCCGGAAGGGGCCGGGGGCTGGGGCGTCGGGGGTGGTGCCTAGGGCTTGCGGCGGCGGATCCGGTGCCGTGCGACCCTCCACCGCACCCGGCTGCCACCGCGGCGCCCCGTGCGGGGCCGGCCGCACCGTCCCGCCCAAGCTGCGGGCATGCGTGCCGCCTGGGGCGGCACGGGTGGGCGCAGGCGGCACCCCGTCAGCGCCGGGCTGCGCGACCCACCCCCGGGGCAGCCACCCCACGCACAGCTGCACCCCGCCCAGCGCAGCCAACGCCCGCCGGCCTCGGCGACGCCGTCGTCCAGGCGCACCCGCCGTCCCGCACTGCCGCCCTGCGTCGCCGGGGCCGCGGCCGGCGGACACGACAGGGCGCCGGGCCGTGCGGCATCCGCGGTCACCGTGCCCGGTCCCGTCACAAGGCCGCCTGCCGGAGCACCCGTGCTCCGGCAGGCGGTCAAGGTCACGCCCGCGCAGCGGCGGTCAGTGCGGTGCCTTCACCGCGGCCCGGTTCTGCCAGGGGCGGCACACCGCCAGGAAGCAGACCAACGCGGCCAGTGCGCTGCCCAGTTGGACCAAGGCCATCGGCACCGCCGTCTGCTTGCCCGCGATCCCCACGAGTGAGGAGGCGATCGCTCCCATGAGGAAGCACGACGTGCCGACCAGCGCGGAGGCGGACCCCGCGGCGTGCGGGGTGCGCATCAGCGCGAGCGCGTTGGTGTTGGGCAGGATCAGGCCCAGCGAGGAGATCATGACGAAGAGGCAGGCGGCGATCGGCACCGCCCCCGCGGTGCCGAAGGCGCCCTGCGTCACCAGCAGCAGCGCCGCCCCGGCGAGGGTGAGCAGCGCCAGTCCGCACCCGAGCGTCTTGTCCAGGCGGACCCGGCCGACGAGGATCTTGCCGTTGATCTGGCCGACGATCATCAGGCCGAGCGAGTTGAGGCCGAAGAGCAGCGAGAAGGTCTGCGGGGACGCCCCGTAGATGTCCTGGATCACGAACGGTGAGGCGGCGATGTAGGAGAACAGCGCTCCGTAGGCGAAGCCGTTGGTCAGCAGGTACCCGGTGAAGATCCGGTCGGCGCACAGCCCGTGCATGATCCACAGGGCCGCGCGTACCCCGCCGCTCTGCCGCCGCTCCGCGGGCAGGGTCTCCGGCAGCCGGCGCCAGACGAGCAGGGTGAGCGCGATGCCGATCACGGCGAGGACGAGGAAGATGCCGCGCCAGTTGGTGACGTGCAGGACCTGTCCGCCGATGACGGGCGCGACGATCGGGGCGATGCTGGATATCAGCAGCAGCGTGGAGAAGAACCGGGCCATGGCCAGGCCGTCGTAGAGGTCGCGTACGACGGCCCGGGCGATGACGATCCCGGCCGCCCCCGCCAGGCCCTGCAGCAGCCTGAAGGCGATGAGCACCTCGGCGGTGGGCGCGAAGGCGCACATCGTGGCGGCGACGATATAGACGAGCAGTCCGGCCAGCAAAGGCCTGCGCCGTCCCCACCTGTCGCTCATCGGGCCGACCACCAGCTGCCCGAGCGCCATGCCGGCCAGGCACGCGGTGAGGGTCAGCTGGACGGTCGTGGCGGTCGAGCCCAGGGTGCGGGTGACCTCCGGGAGGGCCGGGAGGTACATGTCCATCGACATCGGCGGCACCGCGGCGAGGGCGCCGAGGATGAACGTGACGAGGAGACCGGTCCGGCGCAGCGCCGGGCCCCCGCCGGCCGTATCGCGTCCCGTCGCCGGGGACGGCGCCCCGGGGGATCGCTTACGTCCGGCGGCGGCTTCCTCGGCTTGCTGAGACATGCGCCCTCCGCGTCCAGTCGTTGCATGGCTAACGGCGATGCTCTCAACCGGGCGCTACAGAACCGGCAGGGCACCGGTGGCGCAGGAGAAATCGACTTGTGCGCCACTTGAGCCCAACTCGGCGTGACCCACGTCACTTTGGGGCGGTCTTGGCGCGGAGAGTGCGCCCGTGTCACTATTCCAGCACGCCCTCCCTGCCCAAAAACTGTTCTGGGGCAGTGGATTGAGCATCGTAGTCACCGTTTCGTACGGGTGAGACCGACGTCCGTGCCAGGTGGCGGCACAGGTTCCCTCTCGCATCACATCCTCAACGCGCCGTGGCGCTTTGCGCCCTGCGGCTTTGCCTCAGTGCGCAAGCGCCGCCGGCGCTGATCCGGCATGCCCTGTGCCGCGCCTGTTGCCCAAGTGATCGCGGTGGTCGGCACGTTCTGTGCGGTGCGGCCTGCCCGCGGCCGCCCCGCACCCGCCTCCGCCGTAACGACCTGACGAGAACCGCTTCGGAAGCTGTGCGCGGATTCTGCACGCACAGAAGGCAGACTCTCGAGAAATGAGACCCCAGATATGCCAAGGCTATGCAAGCCCGCGGTGAGCGCGCCGGAACACGTCATCACGATGGAAGAGACGCTGGAGTTCGCCCAACAAGCTCATGCAGGAAAGCCGCAGCTTCCTCTGGCGCTCCGGCTGATCCGGAACACGGGGGTGCTGAAGCGGCATATCGTGCAGCCCATCGAGCAGACACTGCGCCACCCGGGGCTGACCGAACGCAACCGCATCTACGAGGCCGAATCCAAGAAGTGGTGCCCCCCGGTCATCGAACAGGCCCTTGAGAACGCCGATGTGGCGGCCCGTGACATCGACGCCATCATCTACGTGTCGTGCACCGGGTTCCTGATGCCGTCGCTGACCGCATGGCTGATCAACAGGATGGGACTGCGCTACGACACCCGGCAGATACCCATCGCCCAGCTGGGGTGCGCGGCAGGCGGCGCGGCGGTCAACCGCGCCCACGACTTCTGCGCGGCCCACCCGGGAAGCAACGTCCTGATCGTCAGTTGCGAGCTGTGCTCGCTGTGCTACCAGCCCGACGCCGACGACATCGGCTCGCTGCTGTCCGACGGGCTGTTCGGCGACGCGGTCGCGGCCGCCGTGGTGCGCGGCAGCGGCGGCGTCGGCATCGAACTGGAGCGCAACGCCTCCTACCTCATTCCCAACACCGAGGACTGGATCTCCTACGCGGTGCGCGACACCGGCTTCCACTTCCAGCTGGACCGGCGGGTGCCCGGCACGATGGAGCCGCTGGCCCCGGTGCTGCGGGAGTTCGCCAAGGACCACAGCTGGGACGCCGGCAACCTCGACTTCTACATCGTCCACGCCGGCGGCCCGCGGATCCTGGACGACCTCGCCAAGTTCCTCGAGGTCGACCGCACGGTGTTCCGTCACAGCTGGTCGACCCTGACCGAATACGGCAACATCGCCAGCGCGGTCGTGTTCGACGCGGCACGCAGGCTGTTCGAAGAGGACCCCCCGGCCCCCGACGCCACCGGTCTGATCGCGGGTTTCGGTCCCGGCATCACCGCCGAGATGGCGCTGGGCCGCTGGAGCGTCGACGCACCGGGCGAATTGGACTGAGCCCTGTATGACTGGTCTCATTCTCCCGCCCGGTCAGGGGCGAAAGCTGATCACCAAGGCGCAGGAAGTGACCTTCAAGGCCACCGAGGCGCACGGCTCCTCCATATCGATCTTCGAGGTGGTGGTGCCGCCCGGGTTCGATGTCGGGGCCCATGTCCACAGCGATGCGCAGGAGTTCTTCTACGTCCTTGAGGGGGAGCTGCAACTGCTGGCCTTCGAGCCCATCACGCGCACGCAGGAGAGCTGGCACGAGTGGGAGTCGCCCGAGGGGGACCGGGTCGTCCGGGCCACCGAGGGGGCCAGCATGTTCGTTCCCCCGGGAACGCCGCACGCGTTCAGGAACGCCTCGGACCAGCCGGCGCGCATGCTGTTCCAGTGCTTCCCCTCACCCATTCACGAGCTCTACTTCGACGAGATCGCCGAGATCTGGTCGGCCGGCGGGCCGCCGGACGCAGAGGCCATCGAGGAGATGCGCCGGCGCTATGACGTCAGTCAGATCACGCCGCTGCGCTTCGACCCGCCCCCTCTTCTCGATTCCCCGTCGGCAACGGAGCGCGGAGCGCAACGGAGATGAGCGACATGGACAAGATTTCCCTGGTGCACGCAAGCCTGGGGGAGCAGGAACTGGCCGCCGTCGCCGAGGTGTTCGCCTCCGGCTGGCCGGCCGGCCAGGGCCCCAAGGGCAAGGCTCTCGAGGCCCGGCTGAAGGAACGTTACGGTGCCGGTGACGCGGTCGCGGTCAGCAACTGCGGCGCCGCACTGCACCTGGCGATGCTCGCGTTCGGCGTCAAGCCGGGCGACGAAGTGATCGTCGCCGACTACACGTTCCCGGCACCCGCCCATGCGGTGCGGTACGTGGGCGCCACGCCGGTCTTCGCCGACGTACGCGCCGACACCGGCACCGTGGACCCCGAGGCGGTCGCGGATCTGGTCTCGGCGCGCACGGTGGGCATCATCGCCGTCGACACGGTGGGACTGCCCGCGGACTACACGCAGCTGCAGGCGATCGCCGACCGCCACGGGCTGTTCCTCGTCGAGGACGCCGCCTGCGCGGTGGGCGCCACCTACCAGGGGCGTGAGGCGGGCGCGCTGGCCGAGGTGGCCTGCCTGTCCTTCCACGGACGCAAGGGAGCCACCAGCGGGGAGGGCGGCGCCCTGATCGCCACCGACCCGGCCATCGGGGCGCACACGCGGCAGCTCTCCTCCTTCGGCATCGGCAGCATCTACGACCAGGCGCAGGTCATCGGCCTGCCGATCCCTCAGTTCACCGAGATCGGCTACAACTTCAAGCTGTCCGACATCGCCGCGGCGATCCTTGAGGTGCAGCTCGGCCGGATCGAGGAACTGCTGGAGCGCCGGCGCGCCGTCGCCGCGCGCTACGCCGAACTCTTCGCCGGCGAGGAACTCCTGACGGTGCCGCACGTACCGGCGGACCGTACCCACGCCTGGCAGTCCTACCTGGTGACGCTGGATCCGGGCGTGGACCGCGCGGCGGTCGCCACCGACCTGCGGGCCCAGGGAATCGGCTGCCTGCACGGCACCTGGGCCAGCCACCTGCAGCCCGCGTTCGGGGCCCAGCAGGTGTGCCCGGTCTCGGCGGATCTCTTCCGGCGCAATCTCGGCATACCCATGCACGCCGAGCTGACCATGGACCAGGTCGAACGGGTCGTGGAGGTGCTGCGTACCGCGGTGCGCACCCACGCACGGCCCGTCGGCCGCGCCGCCTAGGCCCCTGCGGCACAGGGGCGGGCCGTTGTTCCAGGCAGTTTTGACGAGCCGTCCGTACGCCCCCCTTGCCCCGCATCGAGCACCGTGCGCCGTTGACCTCGCGACGTGCCCCCGAAGGAGACAGTCCCCATGAAGGGCTCCACAGCCTACAAATCGATACAGAAGCGCGGTCTGCACATCGGCCTGCTGCCGGAGATGGCCGCGGCCGTGAACCCCTCGACACCGATCAGCCTGGACCACGACCTGGACGTCCTGCCCGAGGCGGGGCGGCGCCTGACGGTGGCTCAGTACGCCGAGCACGTGGACGACCTGGCGGGCCGCCTGTGGGCGGCCGGTGTCCGGCCCGACGAGCGCGTCGTGCTCTACAAGAGGGCCAATGCCGACCACTGGATGCTCGCCGCCGCGGTGTCCCGCATCGGCGCGGTCGTGGTGAACCTGTCGCCGGCCCTGGACGCCGCGACCGTCGCCGTCCTGCTCGAGCGGGTCGGCCGGCCGACCCTGCTCACCGACGCGGCCAAGCTCGACGTCCTCGCCGAGGTGCCGCTGGAGGAGATCACCCAGCGGGTGATCTCCTCCAGCGGCCACCGGCCGGGGGCCCTGCCGCTCGCCGAGCTCGCCGGGGCGCCGCGGGTCAGGCCGGTGGTCCGGCCGATCGACGAGGCCGCCGTGATCACCCACACCTCCGGCACCACCGGGATTCCCAAGCTCGTGGTGCACACGCCCCGCACCCAGGGCATCCGCCTGGTACCGCAGTGGCGGCTGCTGTCCCTGATGCGGAAGAAGGAGACCGTCGCGATCCACGTGCCCTTCGTGCACTCGCGGATGGTCGCGGCGATGTCCCTGGCCCTGCTCAAGCAGTACCCGGTCCTGCTCATGCGGGAGTCGGACCCCGCCGACGTCGCCGAGCAGCTCATCGAGCACCGGCCGGCCTTCATCGAGGCGCTGCCCAACTCGCTGATGGAGTGGGAGGGGCTGGCCGAGGACCCGCGAGCGCCGTTCGGGTCGGTGAAGGTCTTCAGCAGCACCTTCGACGCGATCCACCCCGGGACGATGAGCCGGCTGCTGAAGGCCTCCGACCGGCGCGGGGCGCTGTTCTTCCAGATCTACGGGCAGAGCGAGGTCGGTCCGGCCGTCGGCCGCGCCTACTTCCGCCACTCCGCCCACAAGGCCAACGGGCGCTGCGTCGGCTGGGCCATGCCGCACGGCGCCGCGAGGATCCGCGTGGTGAGCCGGGACGGCAGGGCGCCGTCCGAGCAGAGCCCCGGCTTCATCGAGGTCGCCTGGGACGGCATCGCCAAGACCTACTTCGCCGAGCAGGACCGCTACGACGCCAACCGCAACGGCCAGTGGTGGCGCACCGGCGACGTCGGCTACCGCACCCGGTTCGGCTGTCTGCACATGCTCGACCGGGAGGTCGACATGATCCCCGGGGTGCGCAGCTCCCTGGAGATCGAGGACGTGGTGCTGGGCGAGCTGAGCGAACTGAGCGAGCTGGTCGTGGTGCAGGGCCCGGGCGGCGAGGCGGTCCCGGTGATCTGCACCGTCGACGACCAGCCGCTGGACCGGGGCCGCTGGCGCGCGGCCGTCGCCGGTTTCCCCCAGCTGGCCGACCCCGTCCAGATCCCGCAGGCCGAACTGCCGCGGACCGCCACCTTGAAGGTGCAGCGGCTCGCCCTGGCCCGCCGGCTCGAACAGGAGCGGGAGCGGCGGGCGTGACCCGCCACGCAGCCACCTGCCGGTCCGAGGCGGCGTAGGCGGACACCCAAGGACGCCGCCGGATTCTGCTGCCGGGCCGGCCTCGGGACCGCCGGCGTGCTGCTGAGCGGTGTTCCCAGGCCGGCCATCCGGCCCGGCTGCCGCTGCCATGGGGGAGGGAGGGCCCGGTGCAACGACGGTGTGCAAAGGGCACGGAACCGGACCCGCGCGGGTGCGCACCCGCGCGACCCGTGCGCCGACCCGGCCGGCCGCGGCGGCGTCGCGGACACGGCGCAGCCGGCCGGCCGGTGCGCCACTGCCGGCTCGCTGCCGATCGTTGCTCACCCCGCTGAAGCCGGCGTGAGCCGGGCCGCGGTGCAGAGCCCGGGGCCTGCCCGGCCGGCACGTCCTGCCCGGCCGGGCTCACTCATGCGCCGCACTCCGCACTCCGCCTCACGTGCTCATTCCTCCTGCCCAAGGAGATATTCAGTGACCGAGGTGACCTCCTGGCCCGGCACCGGTCAGGAGCCGGCTGCCTGCGTGCGCAGCATCACCGATGACCTGCTGCAGCGGGTGGAGCAGCGGCTGAGCTCGTTTCTCTCCGCCGAGCGCGCCCGCTACGCCGAGGTGGATGAACGGGCGGTGGTCGCGGTCGACGCGCTGTCCGATCTGGTCGCCGCGGGCGGCAAGCGGATCAGGCCCGCCTTCTGCATCACCGGCCATCTCGCCGCCGGCGGTGATCCGGGCGATCCCGGGATCGTGGCGGCGGCCGCGGGCCTGGAGATGCTGCACGTCTCCGCCCTCGTCCACGACGACGTCCTGGACGACTCCGGCCGGCGGCGCGGAAAGCCGACCGTGCACACGGTCTTCTCCCAGCGGCACCAGAGCCGGGGCTGGCAGGGCGAGTCACGCCGGTTCGGCGAGGGCGTGGCCATCCTCGTCGGCGACCTCGCGCTCGTCTACTCGGACGAGCTGGTGTCCCAGGCGCCGCCGGCACTGCTCGCGCAGTGGCACCGGCTGCGCTCCGACGTGACCATCGGCCAGTACCTGGACATCGCCGCGGCCGCCGAGTTCTCGGTCGATCCCCGGCTCTCCCGGCTGATCGCCCTGATCAAGACCGGCCGTTACACCATTCACCGGCCGCTGGTCATGGGGGCGAGCGCGGCGGGCCGGCCCGACCTCGCTGCCGCCTTCGCCGCGTACGGCGAGGCGGTGGGCGAAGCATTCCAGCTCCGTGACGACCTGCTGGACGCCTTCGGGGACGCCGCGCAGACCGGCAAGCCCGCCGGCCTCGACTTCCGCCGGCACAAGATGACGCTGCTGCTGGGGTGGGCCATGCAGCGCGACGAGCGCATCCGCTGTCTGATCACGCAAGGGGGACACAGCCCCGACGAGGTGCGCCGCCGCCTGCTGGACACCGGTGTTCCCGAGCACGTCGAGAAGCACATCGCCGGCCTCGTCGAGCGGGGCTGCGCGGCCCTCGCCGACGCGCCCGTCGCCCCGGTGTGGCGCCACGAACTGACAGACATGGCCGTGCGCGGCGCCTACCGGAACACCTGAGCCTGCACCAGACGCCGAGATCGACGCTTGGAGGAAGAATGTCGGGAACCGCGCAACTGGCAGATCTCTATGCGGACGTCGAAGAATCGGCCGGGCTCCTCGGCGTGACGTGCTCGCGTGACAAGATCTGGCCCGTCCTGACCGCGTACGAGGATGTACTCCCGCAGGCTCTGATTGCTTTCCGGGTGGCGACCGACAAGCGCCATGAAGGAGAGTTCGACTGCCGTTTCACGGTGCCCACGCACGTCGATCCGTATGTCCGCGCCCGGTCGTGCGGCCTGATCACCGAGACCGGGCATCCCGTGGAGCTGCTGGTCTCGGACATCGAGCAGCGATGCCCTGTCGACCTCTACGGCGTCGACTTCGGGGTCGTGGGCGGATTCAGGAAAATCTGGGTGTACTTCCCGGAGAGCGAGTATCAGAGCCTTCCGAAGCTCTGCGGCATTCCGTCGATGCCCCGCAGCCTGGCCGACAATGCCGGCTTCTTCGCCGACCGCGGCCTGGACGACAGGGTCGACGTGATAGGGATCGACTACCACAGCAGGACAGTCAATCTGTACTTCACCGAGTTCCCGGGCGAACTCCGCGAACCGCAGGCCCTCCTGTCGATGCACCGGGACATAGGAATCCCGGATCCGAGCGAACAGATGCTCACGTTCTGCGAGAAGGCATTCGGGTTCTATGCCACGCTGAACTGGGACACTTCAAAGATCGAGCGGATCGCCTTCAGCGTGAAGACCCAGGATCCGCTGTCGCTGCCCGCCCGGCTCGGCCCGAAGATCGAACGATTCGTGAAGAGCGTCCCGTACGGCGTGGACCACCCCAAGATGGTCTACGCGGCCATGACGAAGTCCGGCGAGGAGTACTACAAACTCCAGTCGTACTACCGGTTCCAGCCGCGCAGCCGACTGGATCTGATGCCGTCGGCCGACCCTGCCGCAGACGCCGCGTAGCCCGGGCCGTCACATGGAATCGGCAGTCTTTCACTTCAGCCGGCTGGAGCATCTCCTGCGGGGCCACTCGATCCGCACGGTGACGGTGGACGGCGCCCGCGCGGAGTTCGTCACGGACCCGGCCCTGGTCCACCGCATCCTGGTCAAGGACAGCAAGAACTACGGAAAGGGCGAACTCTTCCAGAAGGCCAGGAACCTCAGCAGGGCGGGGCTCCTCGCGCAGGACGAGTCCGTCCACCGGCACTACCGGCGACTGGCCCATCCGCACCTGCGGACCGCGGCGGTCGCCGACTACGCCCCGGTCATGCGGGAGATCGCCCGTGCCGCGGTGACCTCGTGGCGTCCCGGGCAGGCCGTGAACATCCAGGCCGAGATGTGCCGGGTTTCCGCCGGAATCGCCCTGAGCACTCTTCTCCACGGCCTGCCGCCGGACAGGTCGGCGGTTCTCGGTGAGCGTCTTGCCGCGCTGTCCTGGGAAATGATCAGGAGGCCGCTCCATGGAAAGGCGGCCGCGCGGGCACAGCGGCAGAGGTCGTCCGAGCGGCTTGGGCGGGCACGGGAGGACGTCCGCGCACTGCTCGCCTCCTGCATAGCCGGCCCGCTGCGCTCGCCGGGCTCCGGGACGGACTATCTGTCGGCACTTGTGTCGGACTCCGCAAAGGACGGCACCCCCCCGCTGACCGCGGAGCAGGTCTGCGCCGAGGCGGTCATGCTGCTGACGGCGGCCACGGTCACCACGGCATCGGTGATGTCCTGGGCGCTGTATGTGATGTCCGAGGAACCCCTGATCGAGGAGAAGGTCCTCAAGGACATGGCGCAGGCGGGAGGCGGAGGCGTCGCACCGGCTCATGGGCGGGGGCCGGCCAGTTACACCCTCCGGTTCCTGATGGAGGTGCTGCGGCTCTACCCGCCGGTGTGGATCACCTGCCGGCGGGCCCTTACGGCGGTCAGGCTGGGTGAGCGTTCATTCCCCGAGGGCACCCACGTGCTGTTCAGTTCGTATCTGCTGCACAGAGATCCCGTCCGTTACCCGGACCCGCACCGGTTCGATCCCGACCGGTGGCTCTCGACGCGGCCGGCCGCGGACGAAGCCTCGTACATCCCTTTCGGGACGGGTGCGAAAGGGTGCATCGGGGAATCGTTCGCCTGGAAAGAACTTGAAATCCTCCTGGGTGCGGTGGTGCAGGAATGGCAGCTGACCGTCGAGGCCGGCAGCCGGATCCGTAAAGCGGCGGAGACCACGCTTCATCCCCGCCGGCTTCTCATGGTCCCTCAGCCGCGGTAGTTCTCCAGGACACCGAAAAGGGACCGCCCACGGCTTTCGCCTCGGCCGCAGCGCGGGGTATGCCGCCCGGCAGGAGCCGGGCGGATTGCCGCTGGAGGCGGGCTCGACGTTCCCTCGCGCGTGAAGGGGCCGCACCTCCGGTGCCCTTGGCGCGAGATGGCCACCGTGTCACTGTTTCCGCACGCCTGGCCCGACCCGAGACCGCCGTGCGGCAGCCCAATGAGCGCCCCCGGACCAGCGCTGGGGCATCGCCGGCGGACACCGCGTCCGGCGGCGTCTGCGGTGGGCCGCCGGCCGGCCCCGACGCATCAGCCGGCGCGGACCGTTCACCCACCCGTCGTCGATGACCGGCGACGCGGCCTCACCCCTGCCGGGCCCCGCCGGAACCCGCGGTCACACGGCACGTGCGAAGGCCCTGTGCCGGCTGAGTTCAGCAGCAGAGCGTTGGATCGACACTTGGAGGACGAATGTCTGCAGTCACCGTGGTCGACGAGGTGTACTCGGCCATCGAGGAATCAGCCCGGCTGGTGGGGGCCGCCTGCTCACGGGAGAAGGTCGTGCCGATCCTGACCGCGTACTTTCCTGACGGGGAGGCACTGGCGCAGGCCGGGGTGGCGCTCACCGTGCAGACCGGCGAGCGCCACGCAGGGGAGCTCGACTACACCATCAACGTGCCTGCAGAGGTCGGCGATCCGTACGCCCTCGCTCTGGCGAAGGGCTTTGTCGCGGAGACCGGCCATCCCGTGGGGGCCCTGCTCTCGGAAGTCCAGCAGCGGTGCCCTGTCAACGAGTTCATGATCGACTGTGGAGTCGCCGGCGGCTTCAAGAAGATCTATGCGCACTTTCCTCATGACCTGCAGGCGGTGTCAAAACTTGCCGACATCCCGTCCATGCCGCCCGCCGTGGCCGGCAATCTCGGTTTCTTCGCCCGTCATGGACTGAATGACGTGGCGATGATCGCGTTCGACTACCGGCGCAACACCATCAATCTGTACTTCACCCGGCTCTCGGATGAATGCCGCGGACCGCAGAACATCCTGTCGATGCTTCGTGAAACCGGCCTGCCGGATCCGGACGAACGGATGCTGGAGTTCGCTCGGGGTGCGTTCAGGGTCAATGTGACCCTCGGCTGGGATTCTTCGAGGATCGTGCGGTTCTGCTTCGCCCCGCCGCCGGCCCGCGGCGTGGACCCGTCGACACTTCCCGTGCACGTCGAGCCGGGAATCCAGAAGTTCGCAAAGAACGCCCCGTATACCTACCCGGGCGGTCGGGTGAACCTCCTGGGTGTCAAATGGACGCCCGATGGAGAATGCCTTGATGTCGCGTCGTACTACCAGCTCTCGCCACTGCACCGGAAGGTTCTGTCGGCGATCCACAAGCAGGAGTTCTAGAGGGCTCGCCGGCCGATGAGTGTCTGAGTCCGGGGCGGCACCCCGGACCTTCTCGGGGTCCCGGACCGTTGGGGCGGACCGGGATCCGGCGGCGCGGCCGCCCCCGGACCTGCCGGCACGGCCCGGGGCGGATGGCGGGCGGGCCCGAATTAAAACCGACCGAGGCCCTGTTTATTGACCCCTGCGCGACGGCATTACTGCCTCTCGCCCGGTCCCGGGATCTGTGGAGGACGGCTCCGGGAACGCTCGAATATTGCTGGGAGCGCGGGGTGTGGGGGGCCGGTGGCCTGGTGTTGTGCCTGGTTTCCACGGCGGAGAAATACGGGGCGCGCGGTTTTGTATTGACAGACCGCTTGCGCTGTTTTTAGTGTTGTCGCCGCCGGACTGGCATCCGCTGATGTGCCGCGGAATGACCGGGCCAACTCGGATACAGGGCAGGGGAGTTCGCGTGGACGTCGGGGCACTGGGCACCTTGGACGGCAGGGGGAGCGTCGTCTCCGTGGCGTCTGTTGTGCCGTGTGCAGGTCGTTCGCCGCGTGCGTCGCGTTGTCCTGCGGGGGGTGCGGGAGTGAGCGGCCCGGCCGGGGGTTTCCAATTCCCGGCCGGTACGGGACGCGGGCATGACGCCGTGGATCAGTACGCCGCGGGGAGCTAGCCGGTCCGGGGCCCGTGTGCAGCGGGCCTGATCAACGTGTGTGGCGCACGAGCGGCCACAGCGCCGACCACCGCTTCGAGGCCGCGTGTCTCGACGCGGTGACCGGTGCCCGGGGCAGCAAGGACCCGGCTCGATCTCCAAGGCATGTCCTGCCTCAGCGGCGTCGCCTTGGACGTGCAGACCGCCCCTTCTTGAAGACAAGGACACAACGCATGACGACGTCCGGACGTTCTTCCGTCTCAGGCTTCTCGCCGCAGCGCAGGTCGCTGCTGATCGGTGGTGCCTCGGTCGCGGCGCTGGCCACCGTGGGTTCCACCGCAACGGCAGCCGCCGGCGCGTCCGCCGCCTCGGCAGCGGCGCCCATCGACTTCGACCTCGAGTCCGGCAACTTCATCCGGGACCTGATCGCCAGGTCCGACCGGAACACCTTCGAGGAACTCGTCGCCCCCATGGACGTGACCCTGCTGATGCGGTTCACCCATGCGACGTCGGTCGGGTGGTTCGACGCGGTGGCGCCGTACCACCCGACCGCGGTGGGTTTCTACTCCCGGCTCGGCCGCCGTCCTGCCGGCGAGGCCGCCACCAACAGGAACAAGAACATCGCCGGCCTGCACGCCACCTACCAGGTGGTCAAGGGCCTGATCCCGGACCGGCTTCCGGAGTTCCAGACCCTGTTCGAGGCGGTCGGCCTGAACCCCGGCGACGAGTCGCAGGACAAGACCAGCCCGGTCGGCATCGGCAACCTCGCCGGCAAGGCCGTCGTCGCGCACTTCCAGCGCGACGGCATGAACATGCTCGGCGACG
Source organism: Streptomyces sp. NBC_00457 (assembly GCF_036014015.1). Classification (NCBI taxonomy): domain Bacteria; kingdom Bacillati; phylum Actinomycetota; class Actinomycetes; order Kitasatosporales; family Streptomycetaceae; genus Streptomyces; species Streptomyces sp. NBC_00457. The sequence goes on from NZ_CP107905.1 coordinate 10,570,207, forward strand.
AGGGCCGCGAGTACCACGGCCGGCCCTACGAGGACTACACCGGCTACGCGCCCGTGAACTCTGCCTACAAGCTGGTCCACCCCTCCCGCTGGCAGCCGCAGAGCGGGCCCCACCGCCGCCGCAACCTGCGCGAGGGCGCGGGCGACAAGGGCGTGTTCATCGTCCAGCAGTTCGTCACCCCGCAGATGAGACTGGTCAAGCCCCACTCCTACCAGGACCCGGGCAAGTACCGGCTCGCCCCGCCCAACCACATCGACCACACCAACATGCGCGCCTACAAGCGCTCGGTGGACGAGGTCGTGGAGGCGCAGGCCAATCTCACCGACGAGCAGAAGGTGAAGGCGGAGTTCTTCGACAACAAGCTGCTGGGCATCGGCCAGTCGGGGAAGGCGGCGGCCAGCGCGCACGAGCTGGACCTGGACGGCTGGGTCCACCTGTTCGCGACGAACTCGACGGCGATCTACGACGCGCTGATCGCCGCGTGGTACCAGAAGAACAAGTACGACGTCGTGCGGCCGTCCAGCGCGGTCCGGCACGTGTACGGCCGCAGCAAGCTGACCGCCTGGGGCGGACCCGGTGTGGGAACGGTCCGCAACATGCCCGGCAGCGAGTGGATGCCCTACCTGAACGTGGGGGACCACCCCGAGTACCCGTCCGGCTCCACGACGCTCTGCTCCGCCGAGGCGCAGGCGACACGGCGCTTCTTCGACGACGACGTCCTGGACTGGAGGCATGTCGCTCCCGCCGGCTCGACGGAGGTGGAGCGGGGGATCTCCCCGGCCAAGGACGTGGAGCTGTACTGGTCCACCTGGACCGATTTCGTCAAGGACTGTGCCATCAGCCGGGTGTGGGGCGGCGTGCACTTCAAGAAGACGATCGAGAGGTCCGTCGTCTTCGGCGAGCAGTTCGGCGATCTGGCCTACGAGTTCGTGCAGAAGCAGATCAAGGGCGACGTCAAGCACTGAGGCTCCTTGTCGGGGCGGCGGGTGCCGGTATACGGCCCGCCGCCCCGTCGCGTGCTTGGGGACCGGCGTGCGGCCGGCGACGCTCCGCGAGGCACGCCCTTCGAGCACCGCACCCCGTACCGGCTGCCGCCAGCCGCGTTGCACACAGCGTGCCGGAGCCCTCGGACCTTGGCCGCGAAGAGGTGACGAAGGGTGGCGCCCGGGTGCCGCAGCCGCTATTGTGACAGTCACTACCGAAAGAGTGCCGCCTATCTAAAAGTAGGCGACTCCCTAAAGATAGACACTCTCTCTGGAGGGGTGATGGTGGATTCGCAGAAGGCGAAGCGGTGGGCCCTCGTCGGCATCGTCGTCAGCGTGCTCGTCCTGGGGTTCGATCTGACGATCATGAACGTCGCGCTGCCGACGATGGCGGCGGACCTCGGGGCGAGCACGGGTGAACTGCAGTGGATCGTGGATTCGTACGCGGTGGTCTTTGCCGCCTGCATGCTTCCCGCGGGCCTGTTAGGCGACCGTTTCGGCCGGCGCAAGCTGCTGGTCACCGGACTGGTGATCTTCATGATCGGCAGTTGCATGGGCGTGTTCGCCGACAGCTCGGCCATGGTCATCGCTGCCCGTACGGTGATGGGCGCCGGCGGTGCGCTGATCATGCCGCTGTCGCTCGCCGTCATTCCCTCGCTCTTTGAGGGCGCGGAGCGGACGAAGGCGATCGGCGCGGTCACGGCGGGGGCGTCGATCGGCATGCCGCTCGGTCCGCTGCTGGGCGGCTGGCTGCTCGACAACTTCTGGTGGGGCTCGATCTTCGTGCTCAACATCCCGCTGGTCGCCATCGGTATCGCGGTCTGCATGCTGATCCCCGACACCCGGGATCCGTCGGCCCCGCGCGTCGACGTGTTCAGCACGGCGCTGGGTGTCCTCGGCCTCGGCGCGCTGGTGTTCGGCGTCATCGAGGCACCCTCCCGGGGCTGGGGTGACGCGCTGGTCGTGGCGACGCTGGTCGGCTCCGTGGTGCTCCTCGTCGGGCTGGTGCTGCGCGAGCGCCGGGCCGAGCGCCCGATGCTCGACCTTCGTCTGCTGGGCGACCGCGCCTTCGGCTGGAACACGCTCGTGGCCGTCCTGGCCACCCTCGTGGTCACCGGCCTGCTGTTCGTGACGCCGCAGTACCTGCAGGCGGTGATGGGCAACGACCCGTTCGGCACCGGGCTGCGGATCGCCCCGCTGATGATCGGGCTGATCGTGGTCGGGAAGCAGGCGCCGAAGCTGATGGAGCGGTTCGGCTCCCGGCCCTTGATCACCCTGGGCATGGTGCTGTTCGCCGTCGCCATGCTGCTCGGCAGCCGCACCGACGTCTCCGACGGCTACGGCTACACCGCCCTGTGGCTCACCATCACCGGCTTCGGCTTCGGCTTCGCGATGGTGCCGGCCATGGACGGCGCGATCGGCGCGCTGCCCCAGGACCGTGCGGGCAGCGGCACCGGGCTGCTCTCCACCCTGCGCCAGGTCGGCGGTGCCATCGGTGTCGCGGTCCTCGGCAGCGTGCTGAGCACCAGGTTCATCGACGGGATCGACACCGACGGGCTGCCCGCGGCGGCCGCCGACCGGGCCGAAGAGTCGGTGGTCGCCGCGCACGGTGTCGCCGACCAGCTGAGCCTGCCCCAGCTGACGGAGTCGGCGAACGAGGCCTACGTCTCCGGGATGAACACGGTGCTGCTCATCTGCGGCATCGCAGCGCTGCTGATCGCCGTGCTCGTCGCGGCCCGGCTCCCGGAACACAAGCAGCCGCAGCAGAAGAAGGAGGACGAGATGCCGGACGCCGCGGAGTTGGCCCCCGCGGACAGCAGTGGATGACAATGGCGCCCATGTCCTCCCCAGCAACTCGCCGCGCCGCCCGGTCCCCGAAGAATCCCGCCCCCGGCCAGGGGCGGGGAGCCGCAGCCGACGAGGCCGGCCTCGGCCTGCGCGAACGCAAGAAGGTGCGCACGCGCCAGGCCATCCGCGAGTCGGCCTACCGGCTCATCGCGGAGCAGGGCTACGACAGCACCACCGTCGAGCAGATCGCGGAGGGCGCGGAGGTCTCCCCGAGTACCGTCTTCCGGTACTTCGCCACCAAGGAGGACATCGTCCTCATGGCCGACGCCCTGGTGCTGGACCAGACCCTTCGTGAGCGCCCGGCGGCGGAGCCGCCCCTGGTCTCCCTGCGGGAGGCGATCGTCGGCTCGATGCGCATGCTGTCCCAGGAACTCACCGATGAGCTGCTGCTGCGGCGGCTGCAGCTCATCGGCCAGGTTCCGGCGCTGCGGGCGCAGATGCACGAGGGCATGGACCACAACGTCGAGCGTCTTTGCCGGGCGCTGGCGGAGCGGACCGGGCGGTCGGAGGACGACCTGGAGCTCAGGGTCGTGGTCGGCGCGATGGTCGGCGCACTCGCCCAAGTGATGCTGGACTGGGTCAACCGGGGCCAGGAGGGAGACCTGCTGGAGACCGTCGAACGGGCACTGGCAGTGCTGGAGCGCGGCATGACGCTGTGACGTGCCGAACCGCCGTGGTCCGGCGGAGTCGCTCTCAGGCGCCTCCCTGCTTGAGCTTGACGAGTGACCCAGGTCACTTTGAGGGCTCTTGGCATGGAGGCGTCACCCATGTCACTATTTCAGCAAGTTCTCCCTGCCCAAATTCTGTGCGGCATGGATTGAGCCCGTAGCCGCCGGCTTGTACCGGCGAGACCGAAGCCGTGCCGCGTATGGCACAGATTCTCTTCCTTGTTCAACATCCTCGTGCGGTGGCGTTTTCGCCCAGACCGCCCGGGAGCCGCGGCATGTGGCACTGTCCCGCCCGGCCGTGCCATGAGCAGGAACTGGTGAAAAACCCTTCCCGTAACCCGGTGCGCCGTACCCGGCCCAAATCGGGTCCAGCCGCAGCGGACCAGGACACCGGCGAAGGCCCCGGATACCGGCTGCGCCCGCGCAGGCCTCAATCCGCGCCCCCCGGCCTCAGGCCGGGGGCGCCGTCGGCACGGCTCGGGTGCCCGCAGGAATCGGCCCCGGCCCGAGAGAACACCATTCAAAAACAGGCGTCGGATCGATAGTGGAGGACGAATGTCGGAATCCGCCGAGTTGGCAGACCTTTACTCGGTCATCGAGGAATCAGCTCGATTGGCGAACGTAACCTGCTCGAGCGACAAGGTCTGGCCCATCATGACCGCGTACGGGGATATGCTCGCGCAGTCCGTGATTGCTTTCAGGGTAGCGACCGGCGCACGCAATGCAGGAGATTTCGAGTGCCGCTTCACGATGCTCCCCAAGGAGCTCGACCCGTATGCGGTCGCCCTGTCGAACGGTCTCATCGCGGAGACGGGCCACCCCGTAGGATCTCTCCTGGGAGAAATCCACCGGAACTTCCCCATCGGCAGCTGCGGTATTGACTTCGGTGTCGTCGGCGGATTCAAGAAGACGTGGTCCTTCTTCCCTACGGGTGGCGTTCAGTCGCTGTCCGAGCTTGCCGGCCTCCCGTCGATGCCGCGCAGCCTGTCCGAGAACCTCGACTTCTTCACGAGGCACGGCCTGGCCGACATCGTCACCTTGATCGGGATCGACTACTCGCACCGATCGGTGAATCTGTACTTCGGCAGGATACCCGCTGAATGCTTCGAGCCGGACGGGATGCGGTCGATTCTCCGCGAGATCGGAATGCCGGATCCGAGCGAGCGGATGCTGCAGCTCGGCGGGCAGGGGTTCGGAATCTACACCACTCTGAGCTGGGATTCCCCGAAGATCGAACGGATCACGTACGCCGCCATGACGACGGATCCGATGACACTCCCCGTTCAGATCGAACCAGAAATCAAGCAGTTCGTGGAAAAGGCCCCGTACAGCACCGCCGACCGTCAGTTCGTCTACGCCATCACGGCGTCGCCGAACGGCGAGTACCACAAACTGCAGTCGTACTACCAGTGGCAGCCCGGCGTACAGCATTTCCTGCTCGCATCCGACCCCGGAGCGGACGCCGGGGCACCCGCCGGCACCACCGGATAGGGCGCACGGCAGGACGCGCCACGCCCCAGCGGGCGCGTGGCGCGTCCTGCCGTGCCACAGCGCAGACGTTGCGCAGATTCTCCCCAGAAGAAATCCAGCATCTTCGACCGAACAGTTCAGATCACGCCCAGGGGGCGTCAATCAGAATACATGCGAAAGGAGGCCTGGTGTTATGCGCATCTATGGAATTATTGTATGCTCTCTCGAGAGGTTTGGCGCCTCGTTCGGGATCGCTGCATTGCGGATCTCCATAGGGGTTATCTTCCTTTGGTTCGGAGCTCCTAAGCTTTTCCCGGGAATGAGTCCAGCGGAATCACTGGTCGAGGAGACCGTAGAGCGGCTGACGTTCGGAATCATCGAAGGAGGAGCCGCTTCCCTTCTGACCGGCGGGCTGGAATCGATTATCGGGATACTGCTCATAAGCGGGAAGGCGCTCAGGCCGACGATCGTGGTGCTGCTCGGGCATATGGCGGGAACATTCACTCCGCTGTTCATCTTCCCGGAACATACCTGGAAGGGGTATGCCATCGGCACGGTTGAGGGGCAGTACATTCTGAAGAACCTGGTGCTCATCGCGGCTGCGCTTGTGGTTATCGGCCACTCGAAGTCACGGATCGGCAAGGCGTCTGGGCCGGAAAGTCCGCTCCTGGGGGTGGCCGCCCCCCGCGCCACCGGCATGTTGCCGGCCGGCCGGCAGCTTCAGCCGGTGCCCGTCCACCGGGCCGAGTCACGCCGCCCGCTGGATGTGGGGCAGGTGGAGAAATAGCCGTACCTGATCGCCGTGAACCCGGCCAGACCGTCACGGCGGACGGCCACCACCCCTTCGCCGTTGTCCCGGCGCGCCGGCGCCCGGTCCCCGACGAGCAGGCCCGCAGACGCAGGGCCTTGCGTCAGACACCGGCGCTGATCCCTTCCGTCCGCAGCCGGTCCCCTTCGTCAGCGCCGATTAACCGCTTCCCCGGTGTGAGGCGGCACTGCCGCACACGGCACCGCCTGCACCACTGCCGCACCAGGAAATCACCGGAGCCGACCGGGCGATGAAGCCGAGGAGTCCCGCCGTGCCGAACCCGAAGCTGCCCGTGTGCAACGCCGAGATGGCCTCCGCGGCCTGGGCCGAGGCCCTTGCCATGACCTGCGCCGATCCAGGCCACTGCCACAGCCCGGCCGGCGAGTTGGCCGCTGCCGCGCTGCGCACGCACGGCGCGCTGTCGACGGGGTGGGGGCGCAGTGTCCCGGTCACCGGGTGGGGGCCGGGCGGTGGCGGGGTGCGGGGGCTGGCCGTCTTCCTCGCGGTGTACGCCGCCCAGCAGGAACAGCAGGACGTGCAAAGCCCCGGTGCGGCGGTGTGAGCTGGACCGCGACTGCCCGGCGGCCACAAGTCCCCTGGCCCGTACGGGACATGTGGCTCACCCCTGCCGGGGATGGAGCCTTCGGGTGTCCTCTCCGCGTCCGCATCCGCACCCGCCCGCCCTCATCCCCCGGGGTGCGTCGACGTGTGCGGGCCGTCGGGGTGGTTGCCGTGGTCCGGCTGTGTGCGCCGGGCAGCGGCCGATGCGGGTGCCCCCGTGACCTGGCGGGACTGGAGGAGTCCGGCGGGGAACTGCGTGGCTTCGTTGCGGCACCGGGATGCACCGGGATGCACCGGGATGTCAAGGGAGGAGAGCCGGTGTGAGCCGGGCCGGGGAGTCCGGGGAACTGCGTCCGCCGCTGATCGCGAGCGTCCACCGGATACCGGGCAGCGAGAGCGAGGCGCAGGAAGCGGTCCGGGAGGCCTGGCTGTGCTGGGCGGCTTCCCCGGCGTATCCCTCCCTCGCCCAGGGCTTGCCCGGCCGCCGTGGTCACCCTCCACGCAGCCGGACGCGCCGGGGGGACGGTGGGAGGAGCAGCTGGCCTGGTGGGCCAAGGCGTCGAGGGCCGTGGCTGGGGCCTGGGCGTGCCGGATGCCCGGTCCAGGGGGCGGCAGGGCCGGCCGATGTGATCGCTGGACGTGTGCTCGAGGACGCCGGGGGCGGCGTCATCGTGGCGGCGGGGCCCGTGAGGGCGAGGCCGTGAAGCCGGGCGAGGCGAGCGGGCACGGGTGGACAGTGCCGCCCCGGACCCGGCAAGCCGGTACCTGCCCGGCAGCCCCGGTGCCCCCCGGTCTCGTTCCGTGCAGGACGTCTTCCGACTGACTTGAACTCTGCTGGAAGGCAAGGGGTGTTGGTGCCCGGTGGCCGGTGATGCTCCCGGCCTCTGGGGCGATAAATACGGGGCGTGCGGTTTGGTATTGACAGACCGGCTGTCCTGTTTTTAGTGTTGTGGCCGCCGGACTGGCATCCGTTGACGCCTGCGGAGTGACCGGACCGCTCGGGCACGAGACAGGGGGAGTTCGCGTGAACGTCGAGGTGCTGGCCATCTCGGACGGCAGGGGGAGCGTCGTCTGTGTGGCGCCCGCGGTGCCGTGTGCTGGTCGTTCATCGCGTGGTTCGTATGGTCTTGCGAGTGGTGCGGGAGCACGTGGCCGGCTGGTGGGTTTCGGTTCACCGGCCGGTTCAGGAAGAGCGCAGAACGCCGTGGATCAGTACGTCGCAGGGAGCTAGTCGGTCCGGGGTCCGCGTGCAGCGGGCCTGATCAACGCTGTGTGGTGCAAGACGCAGTGCTCTCAGCCGCTTCGGGGCCGCCTTGTCTCGATGTGGTGAGGGGTGCCCGGGACAGCAAGGGGCCCGGCTTGATCTCCAGGGCATGGTCCGTTCTCAGCGGCCTCGCCTTGGACGTGTAGACCTCTCCTTCTTGAAGAAAAGGACACAACGCATGACGACGTCCGGACGTTCTTCCGTCCCCGGCTTCTCGCCGCAGCGCAGGTCGCTGCTGATCGGTGGTGCCTCGGTCGCGGCGCTGGCCACCGTGGGTTCCACCGCATCGGCAGCCGCCGGCTCGTCCACCGCGGCGGCGGCGCCCGTCGACTTCGACTTCGATACCGGCAACTACATCGAATTCTTCCAGCCCAGCGACGAGAACGCCGGCCAGTCGCCCGCAGCGGCCGTGTTCGCCCCGATGGACGTGACCATGTTCCTCTGGGTCAACCACCTGACGACGATCGCCTGGTTCGACGCGGTGGCGCCGTACCACCCGACCGCCGTCGGCGTGTACACCCGGGTCGGCCGCCGTCCCTCCAGCGAGTCCGCCACCAACCGGAACATGAACATCGCCCTCATCCACGCCACGTACCAAGTGGCCAAAGCCGTGGTGGCGGAGCGGGTGCCGGCCATCCGGCAGCTGATGACCACGCTCGGCCTGAACCCCGACGACGAGTCGGAGAACCCGACCAGTCCGGTCGGCATCGGCAACCTCGCCGGCAAGGGCGTCATCGCGGCCCGTAAGCGGGACGGCATGAACATGCTGGGCACCGAGGGCGGCCGCCGGTACAACCCCAGGCCCTACGCGGACTACACCGGCTACCGGCCCGTGAACACCGCCTTCGAACTGGTCAACCCCTCACGCTGGCAGCCGCAGGTGACCACTCATCGCCGCCGCCTCGGTGCGGGCTTGGGTGACATGGGCATCTTCACCGTCCAGAACTTCATCACCCCGCAGATACGCAAGGTCAAGCCCTACTCCTTCAAGGACCCGAGCCGGTTCGAGCTCGCCCCGCCGCTGCACATCGACCACACCCGGCCCCGCGCCTACAAGCAGTCGGTGGACGAGATCCTGGAGGCCTCCGCCAATCTCACCGACGAGCAGAAGGTGATGGCGGAGATCATGGACAACAAGGTGTGGGGCATCGGCCACTCGACGATCTTCATAGCGCGGCGCCACAACCGCGAGCTGGGCGTGCACGGCTGGGCTCACTTCTTCCTCACCCACCTGCTGTCGACGTTCGAACCGCTGATCGTCGCCTGGCACCAGAAGATCAAGTACGACGCCGTGCGGCCGATCAGCGCGGTCCGGCACGTGTACGGCAACCGCCGGGTGACGGCCTGGGGCGGCCCCGGCCAGGGGACGGTCAACGACATTCCCGCCAACGAGTGGATGCCCTACCTGAACGTGGGGGACCACGCCGAGTACCCGTCCGGCTCCACGACCATCTGCTCCGCCGAGGCGCAGGCGGCGCGGCGCTTCTTCGGCGATGACGAGCTGGACTGGCGATTCACCGTCAAGGCCGGCTCGACGCTGGTGGAGCCGGGGCTCTCTCCCGCCCGCGACCTCGAAATCTACTGGCCCACCTGGACCGAGTTCGTCAAGGACTGCGCCGCGAGCCGGGTGTGGGGCGGAGTGCACTTCCGCAAGACGGTCGAGCGGTCCGTCGAATTCGGTGAGCAGTTCGGCGACCTGGCCTACGAATTCGTGCAGCGGCACGTCAAGGGCGAGGTCAAGAACTGACCGTACTGCGGCGGGCGGGCGCCGGCACACGGCCCGCCCGCCGCAGCGGCGGACACCCCCGGTCACCGTCCGCGCCCTGCTCCCGGCCGGCGCCGGGCCGGGAGCGAAGGGGCAGGCACCGCCTGTTGGTGAGCGGGGCAGCGCTCGCCATACGGCCGGCCGCCTAGCCGGCCGCAACAGCACCCCGGGGCGCCGCGAAACCGGGCCCGGGGTGTGCGCTGCCGCAGGTGCGGGCCGGAGCCTGGCGGGCCCGGGCTCTCCCGGTCCGGTCGCCGGCCGGCGGTTGCCGGGTCCGAAACGACGGTCGCGGACGGCCGTTCCCGGTGGCCGGACCGTGGCCGGATCCGCGCCGGATCATCGGTGTGTGTGCAGGTCGAAGACCTGGTTCGGATGTCCGCTTCACCGTGCGGGTGATGCCGCTGCCTGTTTCCGGACGGCTCAGGCGCGCCCGCGGGGGACCGTTCCTAAAGACTGAGTGGGAGTGAGTCCTGGTGCCAGGACTCATGCTCAGCCGGGTGCCCCGAACGGTGCTGGGCACCCTGGTTCCCCGCTTTCGCTCCACCGCCGGGCGGCGCGCATCCGGTGGGTGGTCCGGGCAGGTGGGGGCGGGGTTCCTCACGCCTTCGGGTCTCCGGTCGGGCCTGGACGGTCCGATGCCCACCGCGATCACTCCGGTCGGGGTGGGGCGGTGCCGTCCGTCGCCGGATCGGATGCCCGAGGGCGCGTCGCCCGACCGCGATGCTTGCCGCATCGTGCCGGGAAATCTGTCGCGTTGGAGTGGTCAGGGGTTTCTGCCAGTGCTGGGCACCCCACCGACTGGTGTACGCCGGATCCACCGCGACGACGGCGATGTCCTGTTCGGCGGCCATCGAGATCAGCCGGGCCTTGAGTCTGGCGGTGGGGAGGCGGGAGAGCAGGCGGCGGAAGCGCTTGTTGCGGCCGTGCTTCTCCCGGCCCTTCTCCGTCGCGAAGTCGAGGTCCTCGATGGCGATCGCGGTGGCCCCGCAGCGTTGGGTGTGGTGCAGCAGCCGGGTCAGCGCATGCCGGATCTGGGCGTCCCGGTGGTCCGCGCTGCCCGAGAGGTCGTAGAAGAAGCGCTGTGGCTCCCCGACCGGGTTGCCGTGCCCATCGAGGTGCCAGGCGGCCAGGTGGTCGTCGTTCATGTCCACTCCCACCACCCCGCGGGCCAGCGCCGCCTGCAGCGGCAGGACCGGGGTGGCGGCGCGCTGCCAGGAGGCGGTCACATACCAGCGGCCACGGAGAACGTCGTGGTGGAGGCGGTAGGCCACCGCCCGGTTCGCGGTGATCCGGTCGCGCCACTCCTGCCCGCGATGCTGGAACCGTACGGTCGCGTCGAGCACGTACCGGCCGTGCGGGGCGTTGGCCCGGTGGGCCAGCTCGACTGGGAGCTTGAGGGAGAGCTGTCCGGTGTCGGTGACGCGGATTGTTTCGTTGCCGAACCGCTTGCCGGACTCCCCGTCCGCGGCCAGGAACATCCGCGCCGCCTGCCAGCGTGCCCGCCAGTCCTGTTCGCTCAGCCCCGCCGCCTGCAGGTGGTGACGGGTGTTCGCGAGTTGCTTGCCGCCGCGCACCACGCGCACCCGGCTCGCCGCCCAGTCCCCTTCCGCTACCGCCAGCCGGTCCTGCAAAGCGTGCAGGCGGCGGGACTTGGCATGCCACTCGGCACGGGAGGCATACCCGCGGGCCAGCCCTTCCCGCTTGTCCGCCTTGGCGCCCAGCGGGCGGGCCAGCCGGGCCTCGATGGCGGCGATCTGCCCGCGCAGCCAGGTCAGGTGGGCGGCCTGGCCGCGCCTCGCCAGCGCCCACTGGTCGTGGCTGGCCCTGGTGATGCTGCCCGCCCAGCGCGCCGATGACTTCCCCGTCAGCTCCCGCTTGCGCACCGCCCACCCGGCCGCATCGTGCGCCAGCCCCTGCCGGGACCGCTCCGCGAGATCACCCGCAGCCAGCGAACCAAGGAAGACACCGACCTCGGCCAGCACCGCCGCATCCGACTCGCTCACCCGCAGCCGGTCCCGGATGGCCACCCCGGCCGGACCGGGCGCCACGAACGACGCCGCCAGCTCCCGCAGCCCGCCCACCCGTTCACCCCTGCCCGGTCGAAGATCCGTCACGGCAGTCAACGAGCACCACCCGCAAAGGTCACCCATTCGACCCAGGAACTCCAGTTCCCCTCCCGACGAACGGAGACCGAGAACGCACCCCGAGGCAAGGAAGACCGTCCCCGCGCAGGCGCCGGGCGGCAGCCAGCCACATCCGGCCCCGGCACTCACTCACATTCACCAAAAGTCACTCCCGCTCAGTACACCGGCAGCAGTTCCCAACCCCACCCGCACCGGCCCGTGTGACCCACCTCATACCCGGCTCCTGTCAGGAATCGCTGCGCTGTCCCGCTCAAGGGGGCAAGCGATTCAGACAGGAGCCTCACCATGAAGCACCGCATCCTCGTCCTCGGCGCCGGCTACGCCGGGGCTTTCGCCGCCGGGAGCCTGGCCCGCCGCCTCTCGCCGGCCGACACGGAGATCACCGTCGTCAACGCTGCGCCGGTCTTCGTCGAGCGGATGCGCCTGCACCAGCTCGCGGCGGGCCGGGACCATGCGACCGTGCCGCTCGCCGACGTGTTCGCGGGCACCGGGGTACGGCTGCGCGTGGCGCGCGTCAGGGCGGTGGACCCGCAGCGCAGGACCGTCGCCGTGACCGGCGAGGACGGTGACGGCGAGCTCGGCTACGACACGCTGCTGTACACGCTCGGCAGCCGGGTCGCCGACCACGGTGTCCCCGGGGTGGCCGAGCACGCCTTCGACGTCGCGGGACGGGCCTCCGCGCTGCGGCTGCGGGCCCGCCTGGACAGTCTGGGCCCCGGCGGCACCGTGCTGGTCGTCGGCGAGGGCCTGACCGGCATCGAGACCGCCACCGAGATCGCCGAGTCGCGTCCCGGTCTGTGCGTGGCGCTCGCCGCCCGTGGCGAGCCGGGAGCCTGGCTCTGCCCGGGGGCCCGGCGCCACCTGCACGAAGCCTTCGACCGCCTCGGCATCACCGTCCACGAGCACACCACCATCGAAGCCGTCCAGGCGCGGTACGCGGTCGGCGGCGACGGCACCTCCTTCCCGGCCGACGCGACCGTGTGGACGGCCGGGTTCGCCGTCGACCCCCTCGCGGCCGCCGCCGGTCTTGAGGTCACCGAGGACGGCCGGATCATCGTCGACGACACCATGCGCTCGCTGTCGCACCCGGACGTCTACGCCGCGGGCGACAGCGCGTACGCGATCGGCGCGAACGGCCGGCCGCTGCCGATGTCCTGCGCCTCGGCGGGACATACCAACATGCAGGCGACGGACGCGATCGTGGCACGGCTGACCGGACGCCGGGTTCCGAGCGTCAAGAAGACCTACATCGGCAACCAGATCAGCCTCGGCCGGCACGACGCGATTTTCCAGATGGTCGACGGCGACGTACGGGCGAAGTCCTGGTTCATGGGCGGCCGCAAGGCCGCGCGGTTCAAGACGGGCGTCCTCAAGGCCAGCCTGTGGGGCGTTGCGCACCCGACCTTCGGCATGCCCAAGCGCAAGCGCCGCCTGACCGCCGCCACGACGGCCGCCGCCACCCCGGCCGCTGCCGCCGCGCCCGGGAATGCCGCCGCATAAGGCCGTCCGCAGGGACAGCGCCGTCGCTGACCGCTTCGAGGCCGGCCGCGGCCGGCCTCGCTCGCGTCCCGTCTGCCCGGCTCGGCGGCCGACGCCGTCGAGCCGGGCAGACGGGACGCGTCCCTGCACCGGCACGCCGCCGACCGGGAACGGATCAAGGTGCCGCAGGCGTGGCTGCCCCAAGCCGTCACCACCCTGTGCCTGGACCGGCTCCGCTCGGCGCCGGTGCGCCGGGAACGCGCGGCCGGCGCCTGGATGCCGAGCCGCTTGTCGACGGCGATCCGATGCCCGGCCCGGCCGACACCTTCGAGTAGCGCGCATCGGTGACGCTCGCGGCCTCGACCCTGGTGGAGCGGCTCTCCCCGGTGGAACGGGCAATCCTCGACATCTCGCAGTGGGCGAGCCGGCCGTACGTCCCCCGGGCCCGGCGCCGGATCGCCGCCGCGCGCCGCGGCGGCGGTGAGGTGGACCCGGCGTCCGCGCGCACGGTCCTCGAGGAGTTCCTTGCCGCCGCGTCCTCGGGGCGTACCGAACCTCTGGTGGCGCTCCTCACCGACGACGGGACCGCGGTCTTTGACGGCGCGGGCCTGTCCAGGACGCTGTGGCGCTACGAGAGCTCCGAGCGGGCCGCCACCATGATGCGGTCCGCTTTTAGGCCTACGCCCGCGAAGCGGCGCCTGGCCGGCGGCTCGCCCGCGATCCGCCTCGGGCAGGTCAACGGCCGGCCCGCCGTGCTCGTCGTGCCCGGGGGCCGGATCGTGGGCGCCACGGCGTTCGAGATCAGCGACGGCAAGGGTGGCGGCGCTGCACGGCTTCGCCGTCGCGCAGCGGCTTGCCCGCCTCACCGGGATGTGGCGGCAGCACGAGACAGGCGCGCCGGCCATCGGCCAGTGGTGAGCGGCTTTTTGCCGCGTCATGCGCGGTCTTTGCGGATGCGGAGACCGATCTGTACGCAGCCCTTTCTCCCCTCGCAAGCCGCCCGCCGTCTTTCACCGGCTCCCACACGGTCGGGCCACGCCGCGTTGACGGGGCCGTTGAGGATGCGGACGAACAAACCGTCGGCGGCGTGAACTCGAGTTCCGCTCCGAGGGAACTCGAGGTTCCGTAGGAGCTGCGGGAGGGGGTGTGGTGCCGCCCCTAGGGTGGTTCTGCACGATGCTGCGCTCGCTCGCCCCACACCCCCTCCGGGAGACGGGCGGGCGTCATTGCCTGCCCATGCCTAAGTTCCCGTCCTGTCGGGCTTCGCTCCCGTACGCCGCGCGCCGGCCGCGCGAAGCCGTGGCCGGCTGGTGCATGCGTGGGCGGGGGAGTGGTGGCCGAGGCGGATACCCCGCGGCGGGCCGGACAGGCCCTGGTGCGGCCGGCCGCGGGCGGCGGCGTGCACGGCGGACCGGAGCGCTTGCCGGGAGGTGCGGTGTCCGTCGCGGCGGCCTGGATTCAAGGAGGGGCGTGGGTGAGCCGGAATGAGGAGTTCAAGGAGCTGCGGCCCCTGCTGTTCTCGATCGCCCACCGGATCCTGGGCAGCCAGGCCGCGGCCGACGACGCGGTGCACGAGGCCTGGCTGCGCTACGAGGCTGCCCTCACGCTGCCCGTGCCGGGCAAGGCGTTCCTGTCGGGCGAGGTCACCCGGATCTCGGCCGGCTTGCTGGGCTCGGCCCGCGTCCAGCGGGACACGTCCGCCGGGCCGCGGCCGTTCGAGCCGCTGATGAGCGGCGCCGGCCAGGACCCGGATCAGCCGGTGGAGCCGGCCCAGTCGCTGTCGGCGGTGGCCGTGCTGCTGCTGGAACGTCTGCCCCCGCTCGAGCGGGCGGTCTTCGTCCTGCGGGAAGTCTTCGGGTGCGACCTGTCGCAGATCGCATCAGCCCTGGGGTGCTCGGAGGCGGCCTGCGACCAGCTCGCCGCCACCGTGTCGCGGGCGGGCGACGGCGGCGGCAGGGCTCTGCGCTGGCCGGGGCTCATCGTCGGCGCGGAGTATGTGGCCCGGGTGCTGGCCGCGATGACCCCCGCGCTGGTCCGTATCGGCGTCACCATGGAGCCGCAGCAGGTGCACCACGGCCCCGGCGCAGTCTTCCGCGACCGCCACGGCACGGTCCTCAGCGCCCTGGCGTTCGACTTCCTCGACGGCCAGATCCAGACGATCCGCTGGGTGAGCCGCCCCCGCGCTCCCCGCGGTCCGGCGGCACACGCCCCCGGCGCCATCTGACCCCCGGCACCACTGCGCACCACTGCCCGTCCGGGCGGCCCGCCGCATGTGCGTCGGACAGGGCCACCGCACTGGGGGCCCAGGAGCCGGCCACATCAACGACGGAAGGTGAAGCAGCATGACGACCAGTGCCCCCGCGGCGCACAGCGCTGCCCCTGGACGCCAGGTCCGGACGGCCGCCCAGGCCGGGACGACGATCAGTCGACTCCGCCGCGAACACGGCCGGCTGAACGTCAGGGCGATCGCCGAACGGGCGGTGTTCACCGCGTTCCCCTGCCAGGACAGCGACACCCGCGCACGGGTGACGGACGCGGTCGCAGGCAGCCACGGCCATCACGACGCCGAAGAGCAGCGGCACGACCTGCTCGAAGCGACCGGGCGCGAGCAAAAAGCCGGGCAGGAACTCAGACGCACCCGGCATGACCTCGAGCAGCGGCCGGGGACAGCCCGCTGCGGCCTTCGGTGTGCGGGCGAGCGCATCACCGGCCTCGAGGCCGAACTGCTCCGGGCCCGACTGCCTCTGGACTGCGCGGCATGATCCGCATCCTGCTCGCCGACGATCAGCCGCTCCTGCGCAGCGGATTGGGCGCGCTCCTGGACGCCGAGGACGACATCGAGGTGGTGGCCGAGGCCACCCACGGGCAGCAGACCCTGGAACTCGCACGCAGGCACCTGCCCGACATCGTCCTCACCGACATCCAGATGCCCGTCCTCGACGGCATCGAGGCGGCCCGCCGCATCGCCGCCGACCCGGCCCTGGCCCGGGTCCGTGTCGTCATCCTGACCAGCTACGGCCTCGACGACGACGTCTTCGACGCGCTGAGCGCCGGCGCCGCCGGATTCCTCGTCAAGGACATCGCGCCCGACGACCTCGTGCACGCCGTACGCGTCATCGCGCGCGGCGACGCCCTGCTCGCCCCCTGCGTCACCCGCACAGTGATCAACCGGCTCTTCGCCCAGCCGCACCGCATCCCCGCCGCAACCGGCCTGGCCGAGTTGACCGGGCGGGAACGCGAGGCCGTCACCCTGGTCGCGCAGGGGCTTTCCACCCGCCAGATCGCCGACCACATGGTGATCAGCCCGCTGACCGCGAAGTCCCATATCGAACGGGCCAAGTCCAAACTCCGCGCCCGCGGCCGCACCCAACTCGTGGCCCACGCCTACGAATCCGGCCTGGTCGCCCCACGCAGCCACTGACCCCGCACGCAGTCGGCCCAGCCTGCCCGCACACCCTGCTCACCCAGGTACGCGGCCGCCCGGTCTGGAACCGTGCCGCAACTGAGCTCGAAGTTCCGCAGCACGTACGGGACTTGCCGGCCTGCCGCTCCTAGGGTGGAGCCCGCAAGTCCCCCCTGGGCGTGCCCGTCGCTCTCATCCCCCGACGGCGGGCACGCCCGCCTTGAGCACCGGGGCGACGGCCGTCCACGACCCGTTTCCCCACTGCCTGCGCACCGCGTGGGACAGCCGTCCGGACCGCCTCCCCCCGGGGGCGGGCGCGATGCCCGGGCGACGGCGCAGCCCCTTCCGCGCGGCCGGCACAGACCGGATGACTGCGGCCGCCAGCGGCGGCCGGGAGCGAGCGGGAGCCCGCAGGAATGTCAAGGAGGAGCCGGTGTGAGACGGACCGAGGAGTTCGAGGAGCTGCGGCCGCTGCTGTTCGCGATCGCCCACCGGATCCTGGGCAGTGCGCGCGAGGCGGACGACGCCGTCCAGGCGACCTGGCTGCGCTGGGCCGCCACCCCGACGCGGCCCGCGTCGACCGAGGGCCATCTCGCGGCCGAGGTCACCCGGATCTGTACCGATGCCCTGCGCTCGGCCCGCCTGCGCCGGGAGGGGCACGGCGGGCCATGGCCCGCCGAGCCGCTGCCGGGTGGCTTTCGCCAGGACCCCGAGCGGCCGGTGGAGCTGGCCGACTCGTTGCTGACGGCGGCCCTGCTGGTGCTCGAGCGGCTCTCCCCGCTCGAGCGCGCGGTCTTCGTGCTGCGGGAGGCGTTCGGGTGCAGCATCCGCGAGATCGCATCGGCCCTAGGGTGCTCGCAGGCCGCCTGCCGCCAGCTCGTCGCCGCGATCGCCCTGGCCAGCGACGGTGGCCGCGAGCCACTGCCCTGGCCCACCTGCACCGCCGGCGCCCACAACGTGGCCCGGCTGCTCGCGGCGATCGTTCCTGCGCTGCTGCACGTCGGCGTCACGCTGGAAGAGCGCCTGGTCAACGGCCGGCCCGGTGCGGTCTTCCGCGACCGCAACGGCAAGATCCTCAACGCCCTGGCACTCGACGTCTTCGAAGGACGGGTCAAAGAGATCCACTTCGTCGTCAATCCCGACGAGCCCGGGCGCCCGGATCCCGTGGCCGAGGCCTACGCGATCATCCGCGAGGCGAACCAGGCCCGCTGAGCCGCCGCACGTCCCCCCGCGTCCGCTGAGGACACCGCAATCCAGCCGACGGCTCCTGACGCCCGCTTCGAACGCGGACCGCTCGCCGAGCGAAGCGAGGGGCGCCGACGGATGCGGCGTCAGGCTGCGGGCCGCCTGCTGGTGGGGAAGCTAGTGCCTGCGGCTCGTGGCGGAGGCGAAGCCCAGCCAGGTGTGGCGGTTGCCCCACCAGCACCAGCCGACCTTCGGGGCGTTACGCCGCTTCGATCCGTCCCGCCCTGTGCCGTTGCTGATCCAGATCGCCGGGGTGCGGGCGTCCAGGGTGCCGTTCGCCTTGCGCAGCCGGGAGCCGATGGTCATGAAGCAGCGGTTGCGTTCGAGGACGGCCGGCTGCTGGAGCACCCAGTGGATGCCTTCGGTGAGCAGCAGCGGGGTGCGGTCCTCCTTGGACAGGGCGGGCAGGGCCTCGTCGGGGCTCCAGTTGGCCAGGTGGTCGCCGCGGTCGAGGCCGGTGACGAGGTAGAGGGGAGCGTCGGGCAGCTCGACGGCGTGGGGGGCGAAGCGGTCGACGTCGGGCATGTCGGTGACGACGAAGCCGGGCTTGCCGTCGTGGCGGAGCAGCGGTGCGAGGACGGAGGCGGGGGCGCGGTCCGGGTGGACGGCGAGCAGGGCATCGCTGCCGGCACTGCCGGCGTCCTTGGTGAACGTACGCAGTGCGTCGGCGGGTATCCCCGCGAGCTCGTGCACCCCGAGCTCGATCAGGTGCTCTGCCTGGGCGGTGAGCGGCGGGAGAGGGGACACGGCGGCGGTGGATGACGTGTCGGGCAAGGCACTCCTCGGTTCGCGGTCTTCAGCAGCGGGACCTGAGATCAACGACTCTGACCTGCCGGCATGTTCCCAGCGCGGTGTGACGTCGCGCCAGACGCAGCTTTCAGCCGTCGGCGATGCCTGTACGGCCGGTGAGCCGGGGCCGGTGGCCCAGTTCCCGAGGGCAGCCCATGGCCCGCACCGGCGCGCGGCTGCGGCCGCTCTCCCGGACTGCGGACCCGCCTCTCACGGACCGGTGAGCCGGGTGAACTCACGCTGTGCGGCCCGTGGTTGCCTCCCGCGCAGATCCCGCTCGGCTCCGGGCGGACGGCGAGCCCGCCGGCGCGCGCTGGATCATGGCCAGGGCCGCCAGTGTTCTCAACTCGCTGCAGTGGGCGGTTCGATCGGCCTGGCGGCTTGTGTCACCGTCTTGTCGCACACCGGGGGGACGGCCTATGCCGCGAGGACGGGCGCGGCCACCGGCCCCTGCCGCGTCAGGGGCCGCCGCGTGGTCCGGCCGCGGCGGGCGGCGAAGACGTACAGGCGCAGGACGGCGAAGCGGGCCGTGCCGGCCAGGCCCGAGGCGCCGAGGTAGACGATCTGCTCGGTCAGCAGGCCGGGGGAGGGCTGCACCAGATGCAGGACGTACACGGCCATGCTGGTCGCCAGGTAGGCGGCGGCGGCCGAGCCCGCCGACTGCCCGTGCTCCCGCCAGCCGGCGCCGCGCCCTTGGGCGAAGGTGTAGCGGGCGTGGAGTTCGGTGCACAGCAGGGTGGAGGCGGCGGTGATGACCGCGTTCGAGACCGCCCAGGGCATAGCCAGGGCCAGCAGCGGTACCGCGAAGCTGCAGAGGACTCCGACGCCGCCCCCGAAGAGCGTGAACCGCAGGAACGAGGCGAGGGGTCCGGGACCGGCCGGCGTCGCCGGCCCGGGCCGGCGCGCGCGTGGCGACGTCATGGGCGTGCTCCTTTCCGGCGGGGCGTCAGGGGCCTTACAGGCTGCGGGCCGTGATGTCGCCGTGCTGGGTGGTGGCGTGGAGGGTGAAGCCGGCGCCGACGGTGATGCCGCCGGCTTGGAGGGTGAGGCGAGCGCCCTCGAAGGCGACGTCGCCGAGGCGTCCGGCGCCGCGGAACTCGGCGCCGGACGCCTTCGCCTCGCCGTGGGAGCCGGCGGGCAGCGGATGGTCACCTCGAGGGAGCCGGACGGTCCGAGGAGGCGGTTCTTCGCCGCCGCGGCCTTGACCCGCAGGACGCCGTCGCCGTAGCCGACCTCGGTCCGCTCCGCCGCGACGAGGCGGATGTGCCCGGCGGGGATGTCGAGGACAACGGAGACGGGGCCGGAGGTGGCGTACTGCTTCATGGAGTGATCCTTCGGCTCGCAGTTTCTGACGAAGGAAACGCTACGTTGCATTCAATAATCAGGCAACATAATAGTTGCGCACATTCGCAATCAGTGCAGGTAAAAGCCTAGAAATCGTTGCAACAACTCTGAACCTAATGCAACAGCGCCTGCTTCATTCATTGCAATGAATGGAAGTGAACGCTATGCCGGACCCCCGGGGCCGACCCCGGCAGCGCCCGCGTCCCGTCAGGACGCGGGCGAGGGGGCGGACGCGCTGCTCGCCCTCGGCGCGACCGCGGGCGCCCTGACACAGTTCGAGCATGCGCTGCTCACGGCGCACCCCGGTTCCGCACCGCCATCGACCTGGAATGCGTCGGCACCCCCATGCCATGCCTTGTGCGGCCCCCTCCTGGAGCGCCCCACCGAACGGGCCCACGCCATGGCGCGCCGCCTCAAGGGCTCCACGAGAAAGGTGTGATTGGCGGCCAGTGAGGTTGCCAAACCGAGTGAGAACAACCACCGACCACCACCTGGTCGGGAGCCGGTTCCACCTGATCCACCTGCTCTGCTGTACAACTTGCTGTACGCTCAGCGTATGTCGAAGTCAGTGACAATCCGGGTCCCTGAAGAGCTCCACGCCCAGCTGCAAGAACAGGCCGAAGCCGAGGGAACCACCGTAACCGCCCTCATCACCGAGGCCGCGCGAAACGCAGTCCGCGACCCCCGCCTGGACCGCGCCGCAGCGGTGTTCCGCACCTTCGTCGCCGCCAACGCGGACGCATTCGACGCCGCCTTCCCCGACGACACCCCAGCCCGGCTGGACGCCTCCGGACACCAGGAGCGGGCCGCCTGACGTGGAACTCCACATCGACATCCGCTGGCTCCTGGAACGCCAGGCGGAAGTGCTGCCCAAGCACCCCGAGGTCCACGATTTCTCCAACCTCGTGGCCGCCAGCGCCCGCCACCGCGTCAACACCCCACAAGTCGGCGTCACCGTGGACAACGCCTGGCGCGCAGCCGCCCTCATGCACGCCATCATCCGGCTGCGCCCGCTCCCCGCCCGCAACGCCCTGTACGGCGCCGCGATCGTCGTGGCGTATATGGACGCCGCTGCCGAAGCCATCGATGCGCCCTACGGCGCCCTGATCGACCTCGCCCGCGACATCGACGCCGGCCGCGCCGACGGGTACGATGCCGCCGACCGCATCCGCTCCTGGCGGATCTGACCGGCACGACGCAGCAGCGGCAACGTCGCCAGATCGGGGGACACACCCTGCGCAAGGCATAGGGGGATTCGGCTGCCGCCCGAACCCCGTTGCCGGTGCCAGCCTCGGCGTCGGTGACGTACGCGCGCATCCGCGTGACGCAGACCTGCCGCCCGCGAACTGTCCGGCATTGCGCCGGACCGGACGGTGGCCGGGCCTTTGATCAGCGTCTGCGACGGCACCTCCTGGGGCCGGAGGCCCGGTGACGTGATGTCGGGGTGCTCGTTGGTCACGGCGGCGCTCTCCCCGCCCACCGCCCAACGCAAAGAAGGCGCATGCCTGCCGGCCAGGCCGCTGCGCAGGAGGAAACCCCGTTATGCCAACGCCCCGTACTCATGACGAACGCCTCGCTGCCGCCCGCCTGCGGCTTCAGCAGGAGTCCCAGATGTGGCTGTCAACATGTGGGCGCCGCAGACCGCATCTGATCCCGGTGGCGTTCGTCGGCGACAACGACGCCATTGTCACGGCAACCGGCGCGAGCAGCAAAACCGTCCGAAACCTCCGGGAGACCGGGTGGGCACGCATGGCAGTGGGCACCACGTCCGATGTGGTGATGGTCGATACCGTTCTCGATGGTCTCGTGCCGGTTCCAGAGGTCGACACGGACGTCGCCGACCGCTACGCCGCTGTCTCTCATGACCCACGGAAGATGCCGGGCTACCTCTACATCCGGCTGCTCCCTCGCCGCATTCAGGTATGGAACGGATTTCACGAGTTTCCTGGCCGCACGGTGATGCGCAAAGGTGAGTGGCTGCCGGACCCGGTCGACTGAACTCGGCTGCGCATGCCGGCAACGCCCGGCAGACGGCTACAAGGGACCGCGGCGGCGCGTGCCTTCTGCAGGCCGTGCCGAAGAACGTCATCGGTACGGTGTAGGCGCGGTCCCTGGCACGCAGACTGCCCGCCGCAGCGCTGCGCGGGTTGGAGAACACCAGGCCGCCGTGCGCGGTACGAACCTCATTGGCGTGCTCGAACTGGGCGGTGGTCATCAAGACTTCGCCGCGCACCTCTACCGTGACCGAATCCGCCAGCTCCTGCGGCAGGCCGACGATCGTGCCGATGGCGTGTGAGACGTCCTCCCCGGCCATCCCGTCGCCGGCCGTGGGTGTAGCGGGCGGCGATCGCGAGCCCGTCCAGCTTCGGCTCGACACTGAACTGCGCCACGTCATGGCCGATCCGGCGGGCCAGCGAGGCGGTCCAGGCGGTGAACTCCTCCCGGGAGAACACGTTGTCCAGGCTCAGCATAGCCACCGTGTGCGGGACATCGCCCTCCACGGCGCCGCCAGCGACCTTCCCGATCGGCGAGCCGGGCAGCACCTGGTCGGCATGGTCGGCCTCCCAGGCGGCGATGCCGCGTACCAGCCGGTCGTAGGCGTCGTCGTCCAGCACCGAGGTACCGCCCAGGTAGTAGGCGGCCGACGCTTTCACCGCGTCCTCGACCGCCTGCGCGTAAGCGGCGGCATCCACGATCACTGCAGCTGGTGTCGTCATGCCGGTCATCCTGCCTGCCACCACTGACAACACCCCCCGCAAACCGTCCGGCACCTGCGACTCCGCAGCCCCTGTCCAGGCGGCGATGCAGCACCCGGTGGGTCCGAGGATGTCTCTGGTCGCCCCGGACCCTCGACTGAGGGCCATGCGCTACCTGGGTTCGGTCTTCTCAAGTACAACGTGCGTCTTGATCCCGCCAAGACCCATGGCGGAAACTCCCGCTCGCAACGGTGCCTTGGCAGGCCAAGCCTCGGCTCCGTGCAGCGCCCTCAAATTGGCCCGCTTGCCGGTGAGCAGCTCGCCCGGATTCGTAAAACCCATGGCCGGTGGAAGTATTTGTGCGTCCAGTGCCATGGCCGCCTTGATCAGACCAGCGATCCCGGCCGCAGCCTTGGTGTGGCCGATCGTTCCCTTGATGGAGCTGATGGCGGCGGACGGCGTGTGTGCTCCCGCGGCGGCCCGCGACTGCGACAGCGCCGTCAACTCGGTGCTGTCGCCGACACTGGTCCCGGTGCCGTCGACCTCGAAGAGAGGCACGGTTTCGATGCCGAACCCCGCCTGCTCATAGGCATGTTGCAATGTGCGGTGGTGACCGCTGACCTCGGGTCGGGTGATGTCGCCTTGGTCGTCGTAAGAAATCCCCCAGCCCGCGATGCTCGCGTAGATTCGGTTGCCGGCGGCGATCGCGTCCTCCTCACGCATGAGGACTACCATGCCGCAGCCTTCGCCCCGCCACAGCCCGTTTGAGTAGCGGTCGTACAGGCGCATCTCGTTCTTGACGAGCGCCCCAGCCCTGGCGAACTCGATGATCTCCAAAGGGTCGATGGACAGATTGATACCGCCCGCAACGACCACGTCGGCGACCCCGCTCAGCAGGACGGACCCAGCTGTGGTGACGGGAATCAGGGACGGGGAGCAGGCCTCACCGACGCTGTAGTCGCCGCCGTTGAAGTTGTAGTAGCTACAGATGCGTCCGGCGACGGCGTTGGACAGGCCGCTGGCCACGGTGTCCTGGCCGGTGGGCGGGAAGCGCCTGTGGTAGTGCGCCTCCAGGCGCGCTGTGAATTCCGCGATGCGAACGTTGTCCCAGCCCATCTCCTCGAGGGCGCCGACCACTAGCCGTCGCGCGTAGGGCCAAGGATGCCGCACTTCGTTGGCGCGGGAAGGTTCGCCGTTGTGCGTGCTGCCGATCACCACGCTGATGGTCTTGCGCGCGAGCGCCTCGCCCGCTGGGAGGTCCGCATCGAGAAACGCGCGGCCCAGGGCGTCGCGGGCGAGCCAGAAGGCGGAGTCGGGTGACCGGTACGCGGTGGTTGCCGGCGTGTGGGGGGTGCGGTTGGACGCGAAACCTTCGAGAGCGGCCGCATCGTGGGCGTAGAAGGGGTCTGGCAGTGCCGGATCGGAGCTGATGCAGTCCCAATGGCCCATACGCACATCGGGGAGCCAGCGGGAGGCACGAGGTCCGTCGACGGCAATCTCCCACAGCTCCTGGGGAGATGCCGCATCCGGATAGCGGCAGGCCATGCCAACGATGGCAATTCTGTTCATGCCAGCACCCTCTCCTTCTGCTAGCCGGGCAATTGCCCCTCTGGAGCAAGGCTTCCAGCGAAGAGACAAGAGGATCGGCGGGCATCTGCGGTCTAGCCGGGGCATGTTGTCGCCGCGCAGGGTGTACGTCTCGACCCGTGGGTACTGCCTGATCCTGCGCTCTCCTCATAAGCACGGTGATTCGGCTCCGGATCCCGCCCTGCGCATGGCGCACGTTCTTATGACCGGCCACGATGCTGCTCACGTCCCCAGCGTTGCCTATGTGGACGGTGCTAGGGGGCGTGAGCGGCACTTCGGCCGGAATGCGGTGGCAAAGCAATCTGGTGCATCCGGGGGCCTCGCTGCACGCTAGAGAACGCCTCTTAGGCTCAGGGACGGCGGCAGGAACCAAGGCCCTTGCTCCACTGCTCCCGCACTGGCCTCGATCGGTTGAGTCGGTGGAGTGAAGGGACCCCATGTGAAGGCAGGCAGCCAGGATTCGGGCGCCGAGCTCCAGGAAAGACCGCGGATCTGCGGGATGGTGCGCCTCCCGGTAAGGGAACGGAACACCTCCAGGCTCTCTCCGCGCACAGTCGCGGCAGGGTCGCCCGCGCCGACGAGCCATCTCTGGTCGGGCGTCTCGATGCGCAGCGCCGGGAGGCGATGCGCATTCACCGACATCGTGAAGCCCATCGTGGCCAGTTCCAGTGCGTCAGCCAAAGCGGGATGGTCGTCAGGCACGGGTATGCCCAGGGCGCCGCGGATGTCGAGCTCATGAGAGAACGCATCCAGCAGCAGCATGCCGCGGCGTAGCCAGGGGGTGCGCTCCAGTACCTGGGCCAGTACCCCGTCCAACTCCTCCCAGGCGGTGAGCAGGTGCACGAGAGGAGTGTTCGGCTGCGGAGCCACAGGTGGACTGATGTCACCGGGCACTTCTGCGACGACCCTCCGGCAGTTCTGGAGCAGGTGTGCGACCACGTCCCGCACGCTCCAGTCGGGGCAGGCGGGCACCGGCCATTCCGATTTCTCGGGATGTGCTCGTGCCAGCCGGGCTATGTTCTCGCGGCAGGAGCGGTAGGCGAGGCTGAAGAAGGGGTCGGGATGCTGATTCGCCGTCATGCCTAGGGCTCCTCAAGGATTTTGCTCGCCAGGCCGGCCTGTCGGGCCGACACATGCCCCGACTCGTACAGCCAGCGAACGCTGTCGGCTACGGTGTCGGCGATCGGCCGTGGGGCGATGCCGTACGTGGATGCATTCGCGTCAACGGGCGTGGCGTGTGCACAGGTATAGAGGGCGCCGTACTCAGCAGGGATGTGCCAGGGCCAGATTCGCTGCAGCAGGTCGGTGAGCATCCCGAACGGCAGCATCGGGCGAGCCGGCAGGAACTTCGCCGGGAGTGCACGGCCCGTTGCCTGCCGGAGAGCCTGAACATATTGACGGGTGGTCACATAGCGGTTTGGGCCGAAGTGCCGCTCCCGCACCCCGGCCGGCTTGGCAAGCAGGGCAGCAAGAACTTCGGCGGTGTCCCGGACATCGCCCACGGGAAAGCCGCCGCCTGGCCAGATGGGCAGCAAGCCGCGCAGGGCGTTTTGCAGCCGGGTGTTCTGGTCGCCCAGGCGCGGATCGTGTGGGCCGAGCAGCGCTGGCGGGTAGGTGATCACCACTGGTGCTCCCTCTTCCTGGTGCAGGCGGGCGATTGCCTCGGCAACCGACTTGCTTGCGAGGTATGCCTCGCGTGGCATGCCGAGCGGGGAGTCTGCCCGGATCACGCTGTCGGCGGTGGGGAACATTGCGCCGACGGTGGACACATAGACGATCGGGTCCACCCCGGCGCGCTGGGCGGAGCCCAGCACTAGCTGCGTGCCACGCACATTGGTCCTGCGTATCTCGGCACGCCGCCTGCTGTCGAAGGAGTACACCGCTGCCGCATGCAGCACCGCGTCAACTCCGTCCACTGCCTTGGCGACAGCGATCCGGTCGGTGACGTCACCGACCACCACCTCCAGGCTGGCTGGGGTCACGCCCAGCGGGCGCAGCGCCTGGTCCACTGTGGACGGGTTGCGGACCAGCAGCCGCATCCGTGCGCCGGTGCGGGCAATGGCCGCGACGGAGTGGGCGCCGACGAAGCCGGTGCCACCAGTTACGCAGATCAGCATCGATCACCCCTTCGTGGAACCGAGCGTGGGTCGTGTTGGCGTCGCAGCCGAGGACCGGCTGGCCCTCAAGTCGTGGCTGATGTCCTCGAGGCGACGCGCCTTGGTCTCCGAGCCGGCACACAGGAGTGCTACTGCCGCCAACGGCAGCGGGGCTGCGGCGATGGCCGCGGAGACGGCAGTCGACGGGACAGCCGTCGACCCGGCGGTGATCTCTTTGCTCCCGCGCGGGCACAAGGCAGTACAGCAGCACGAGCAGACCTGCGCCGATCAGTACCGTGCCGAGGGTCATCGGCAGGTCCGGCTCCATGCCGTCGAGGTAGTACCTCATTGCCGCGCCGGCCGGGTGCATCGGCAGATGTACCGGCACGCCGAAGGTGCACGTGAACGCACTGCCCGAGAAGGCCAGCGGGTGCTCGAATCCCAGTGGGCACCGGTGCTGGCCCGGTCTTCTGCAACGGCCATGATTTCCCCTGCTTCACACAAGTGGGCTCGCCGACCGCGGCTCACATTGGCTCCCACAGTGGTGGGCGGTGCCCTATTCGCACTTCTCGCGTGTTGCCCCATAGGATTCCTGGAAAGTCTTCTTCCGAACCAGGACTCCCTGCGGCCGCTGGCCGTCATCTATCTGCTTCGGGAGGTATCCTGGGAGCCGCCTATTCCGCTAGAACTATAGATTCCATTACTGACACGGTCTGTCTCTGCATTATGACAACCATGCGACCCGATGCCTTCTCCTGCCTTGCCAGGCTTAAGGCGCCGCCTCTGGCCGCCCACGGGGATGGGCAAGGAAAGAGAAGACGGTGCGCTGGTGGCTAACGCGCGCTCGAAAGGCGTTCAGCGCGTGCGTTATCGAGCCGCTGGTCTTCGGCACCAGGCTGGGTAACACTAGGTGAGTGCCCTCAGGAGGCCAGCGCGGGACCTCACCTCGATGCACGCCAGGTTCTAGGTAATCGCGGTGCACGGCAATATCGAAGAAGCCGTATCTCGATGAAGCGCCTAGGCTTCCGTTAGCGAAGAGACCGGCCTGAGGGGGCGCAACCTGCGCGGTGGGCCAGGACCTTCGGCACATCCGGCCGGGCGTGACCACGCCCAGCCGGCGCGCCCACCGCGTCGCGGTATTCGGCGCGGTAGCTGGCGTCTGGAGGAGCAATGGCGACACCGCCCGGAACAGCGCGAACGCATGCCCTACGCCGAGCCATCGAATGTGTCGCCGGCGCGGAGCGCTCATGAAACCGCCTCTCGATCGAGACCACGAAAAATTGCCAGCTCGACTAAGCGAGTTTCCAGGCGGGCGGCAGGCCATGTCGGATGATGCCTCATGGCTTGAGTGCTTAAGTCGAGAGGGGGAGGGGTCGAATGGGCAAGTATTTGGATTCGCATTCAAGGATCAGATTGATGAGCCGATTGGGCGAGCACTTGTTGTGATTCGGCAGCGTTATGGAGAGAAACTCTCACTCGCATATCTCGCAGAAATCGCCGGGTTGAGCAGTTATCATTTCTGTCGCGTATTCCAGCGTCAAGTAGGGATGTCTCCCATAAAATTTCTGTCCCTTGTGCGTATGCAGCGGGCCAAATATCTGCTTGAGTCCTCAACGCTGAGTGTCACAGAAATAACTCACCAGGTGGGGTATGGTAGCGTAACTACGTTTACGACCCGATTCTCGGCAATGTTCGGCGTCGCACCTAACCGGCTCCGGCGACAGCATGCACGCAAGTTGCAACGGATGACCGGATCCGCAGTAGGGGAGTCGCAGGGTGAAATTACCGGCGGCGAGATGCTGGATGTAGCAGGAGGTTGGATTCGGAAATGTTCCGACCCGCCTCAAGACATGGCCAACGATCATCACGCGCCGCGGTTAGCCGCCCTGTCCCACCGCGCGGATGAATTCATGGAGCAGGCGCAGGAAGCGGGCGCGAGCGGCGGCAGTCAGAGCGAAGCCACATGGTCAGGATGAGTGCAGAGGAGAGGCGCGAAAGTGTCATCCGCGAAGGCAATCTTTCTGGCGGCCGCCAAGCGGTGCATGGAGGACACCATCCGCACGCTCGAGGAGGCCGCCGGAGGGCTGGAGGGAGAAGAGGCCCTGCACGCCATGGCAAACGCGTACACCACGGTCATCGCGGAGCAGCCCGAGCGGCTGCTGGTGCAGATGCAGACGTACGTCACCGTGGCCGCTGCTGAGCAGGCCGGAGATCGCGAGCTCGGCGAGGCGGTGCGCAGCGGATGGATGCGGCTGTGGCACACGGTGCATCTGCCGCTCGGCGCCGACATCGACGAGACGACGACGTTCATGGCGCACGGGATGCTCATCAACTGCCTGGTGGCCATGGGGTTTACCTCCGAACACCAGGTCTGGGAGGGCATCTATCCGTCGGCGCAGCTTAAGGGCCGGCTGGATGCGTAGAAGGAGAGATGGGTGTCACAGGCGTCAAATCGTGCCCAGTGCTGATGCCCCCCGGCGGTCACGGTAGACACCTGCAGGGTGGCCAGGTGGGGCGCGCCGTCCTCATCACGTACCTAGGCGGCGGCGAGCGCAGGCTGCCCGTTGACGGCGCCGTGGACAGGGGCGCCGGGGTCGTCGCTGAGGGCGACAGGCCGGATGGGAACGGCGTGGGGCCGCGTGTGCCGAGCGCGTTGAGGCAGATGCTCGTCGCGATCCGGTAGAGCCGAGTCTGCAAGTCGGCCGCCTGCTCCTCGTACCGGTCGTCAAGGCCCGCCACGCCCGCAGCAGCGTCTCCTGCAACAGGTCCTTGCATCGTGGACCGAGCCGAGCATGCGGTGATGGTCTTGCACCGTCGGTGGGCGGGCCAATGAGAATGGAGTGGGTGCCATGAGGCTGGCCGAGCTCAGTCGGCGAAGCACGGTATCCATCGCGACCATCAAGTACTACCTGCGCAGCGGACTCCTCCTTCCCGGCGAACGGATCACAGCCACCTGGGCCGACTACGGCGAACACCATCTGCACCGGCTCCGGTTGATCCGTGCGCTCATTGGCGTTGGTCGCCTATCTGTCAGTGCCACCAAGGAGATCCTTGACGCCATTACCGTGGAGCAGAATGACCCCGATCACGTCATCGCGAAGGTGCTGAACGCAGGTTCCGCTGTCCAGGAGCACAAACAGGCGGAGGGGGCCGCGACGCCCGCGAAGCGGGACACAAACGGTCTCACAGACGCCCGAAGCCTCATCGCGGAGATGGGGTGGTGCGTGCCGCGCGCTGCACCGGCCGCCAAGGATCTCGGCGACATCCTGGACGCCCTGGCTGAGCTGGGCGTGGATATCGAGTGGCAGACCCTGCTGTCCTACGCACGACTCGCGGACGAGATCTCTAAGCTAGACAGCCATCAGATACACGGTGGGGCTGGCGCTTCGCTGCAGGCCCAGCGGGCGGCTCTGTCTTGTAGAGGCCGATCTGGGATTCCATGAGCGCGTTGTCCAGAGCATCGCCGACGGTGCCGATCGAGGCGTCGATGCCGGCCTCCAGGAGATGCGCGGTGAACGCGAAAGACGTGTACTGGCTGCCCGCGTCCGAATGATGAACCAGCCCCGGTCCAGCGGGGGTTCAGGCCCGGTCGCCGCGCCACAGCGCCATGTCGAGGGCGTCGAGGACGAGCTTGGCCCGCTTGCTAGTGCTGTGACCGCGTTGGTTCGCCGGGTTGGTGGTCGTGGCGGTTGGATGTGCGGGGATGTCGGATCCGACTGCTGGAGGCGCGGTGGCCGAGTCTGTCTGTGTGCGCAGACTGACCGACCAGGAGGGGCAGAAGCTGCAGTAGACAGTGCGCCGGGGCAGTACCAACTCGGTGCGCTACCGACGGGCGATGATGCTGCTGGCTTCGGCCGGCGGGAACCGGGGGCCGGTGATCGCCCAGCTGGTGCAGGCCGATGAAGACACCGTCCGCGATGTGATCCACCGGTTCAACGAGATCGGCCTGACCTGTCTGGACCCTAGTGGGCGGGCGGCCGTCCCCGCCTGCTCAAGCCTGACGACGAGGACTTTGTCATCCGACGGCCACCACCCGCCCAGCCAATGTCAACCAGCCACAGCAGCGGGCTCAGGAGGCGTGGCCAGGAGTGCGGCGTTCTCGGCCCGCAGCCGCTTGATCTCCGCGGCCTCCTCGGACGTGACGCCAGGCCGCTGCCCGGCGTCGACTTCGGCCTTGCGGACCCATGTCCGCACCGTCTCAGCCGCACCGATCCCCAGCTTGGTTGCGACTGCTTTCATCGCGGCCCACTCGGTGGGGTAGCTCGGGCGGATCTCCGCGACCATGCGCACTGCGCGCTCACGAAGCTCGGGCGGGTAGGGGGACGGACGTGCCATCGATCCTCTCAGGGAATCGAGCCTCCAACAGACCCGGAGCGGTTCAGTGCCAGCGAGCCCGCCATGGGCGGGTGAGCCTCACGGACGATTACTCAACGCAGCCATGGCAATGAGCCTTAACCATCGCTCCGGGAAGCGACGCAGTTGGCACGTGCTGCCAGCCACGACCGATGTATGCACATCAACAAAAGTTACAGAGAGTGACTGTCAGTGATTGGCGATAGTGTTCTTTGCACGGGGCGAAGGGCGGCAGTCCTGCTGCTCTCGCTGTGTGATCGCAAGACATCTGCCACACTGGGTAGTGGTAGATGGGCCATGTCTGAGCCTTGCGCAGGGAGTTGCCAGCACATGAGAAGGGGCGGTGATGAAAGTGGGTGAGACGCTCGAACAGCGCTTCGCCGCGACTTTTCAGTCCCTAATTTCCGAAGCGAAGGCACCTCTTGCGCAACTGATCGAGCTTCTCGGATCGAAGGCTGATTTGGACGACCTCGTAACAGGTTCGCGGTTGCCTTCCCTGTACGAGGCAACCGCTCTTGGTGCGTTCTTCAAAGTGCCGCCCAGCACGTTGCTGCAAGCAAAGTCTCCTTCCATGGGAGTTAGCTTCAGATTGGGTCAACTAGAGGGAATTCGCGATGTCAGCAGCGATGTTGCACATGCCGCGAAGCTCCTTTCCGTCGATCGTCTGACACGTGATTGGGGCCACGAAGAACCTGTTATACCTCTACCTAAGTTCGCTCCGTCGAAATCTTGGAGCTATCGAGAAGCTGGTGAAAAAACCGCATCTCGCCTGCGGGCTTTCCTCGATATAGACGACCTGGAGCCGGTCGAGGACCTTACGGCCCTCGTTGAGAGCTTGGGTTATCCCGTGGAGTATCGTCCTCTCCCGACAGACGTGCATGGCATCTCAGTTCCTGAGGATTGGGATGGTTTCTCGGCATGGGTTGTCCTCATCAACTGCGAGGATAATTGGGCGCGGCAGCGATTCACTCTCGCTCACGAGCTGAGCCACATTCTGCAAAGGGACTCGGGGCACATCGTCATTGACCGTGCCGTTCTAGATGACGATAGGCGCGCTGAGCGCATTGCTGATTCCTTCGCGCGAAACTTCCTGCTCCCTGAAGAAGCGGTGCAGTGCGCTTACAGCAGAAGTGGAAAAGTCTCCCAATTTGAGCAGATGGCTTCACTCGTAACCAATCTTATGCTTACATACGGCGTCAGTCGCGATGCCTCGATGTATGCATTGCAGGAGACCATTAAGGACATTTCAATCAGTCCTGCTTTTGTGGCCTGCAGGGAAGCTAGAGTCTCCGATCTAATGCGCATCTCTGGTAACGAGAAAAACTGGTTCGAGGTCAAAGGTAACCAGGGAAATCCTTTCCCGTCTGACCGTCTTACACAGCAAGCCCTGAATGCTTATGCTGCGGGGTTGATCCCCCTGAGGGCAGTAGCCGATGTGATTGCTGATGGGGACCAGGCAGCGGCGATGGATCAGCTGCGATCAGCCGGATGGGACTTGGTCGGCACCTAAGGCTGGACGTCGCAGCGAGGGCACCTGTCGCCATCTCGGTGACAGGTGAAGAACTCGGCGTTGCTCGGTCGCACCTCTGCGGGAACAGTCGCGAAGCTTGACGTCATGTAGTTGAAGTCCGCAAGCAGTTCTCCGGGTGTCAAGAGCGGGTCTTGACACCCGAGTTCCGCAAGTAGCTGGCCCGTGTGCTTCCAAGCAACGTTATTTTGCTCCGCCACGCGCATCGCGCCGTTGTCGTTCGTGAGAAGGACGGTGCTTGCGCCGTGGCCGACCGTGAGCATGGCACTCACGATGCTGTGCGCCTCGCCAGTATGTTTCTGAGAAGAACGCACCGCGTCGTCGGTTCGGCCGAAGATGGAGTTCTGTCGCTCCTCGAATGCGTCCAGCTGGCCGAGCACGCGGTCGATCATCCGGACGGTCTCCTCGGTGAGGAGGAGGGGGTGCTCCGGGATGTCTCCGGCGTCCAGCATCGCGGCGATCGAGTCGGCGCTCTCGCACCGCTCACGGTTCTCATGGGTTCGCCGGGCACCACGAATATTCGCCATGGCCCGAATCTCCCGGGCCACGGCGTAGGTGACGACCAGCGTGGAACCGTAGAGCCCTCGCACCTTGTTGAGCGTGTCTGGCTGCCGGCCAAGAGACAGCAGGGTGCCGGTGTCGCACCAGGCCAGGGTCACGGGAGCGTAGCGCTTCGGACGGTTTTCTATCGCCTCGCGGCGCGACGGCTGAACCTTCGACCGCGGCTGGAGGTTCGGTCGACGATGGGCCATCGCCTTGGGGGAGGGGCGCTCCAGATCGTCCAACTCCCCCTCCTCGCTGTCCCGTTGCGTCCCGCACATGCACGGGAGTATCCGGACAAGCGTAGCCTCGCCAGGCAGCCTTCGCACCCGTCTCCGTGGAGGTGCCCAACACGGAGTGCCTCACTTTATGGTACTCACTCCAATGTATCGGCTTCCTCCACGTTTTCGCTGTCGGCTTCTGGGCACCAGCGCTTAACTGGGCACCAGGCGCAGTGCTTTCCCGGAGTGGCTTCCCAAGTGGTGTCTCTGTGCCAATCCTTGGCCCGTTGGCGAACCTCCTTCTTGGCCATGCGGAGAACACCTGAATCGTTCAGGTCCCACGTGAAGACTTTGCCATCATCTGCTGAGATCACCTCTAGTTCGAGGCGGGCCGAGGTGCTCTGGTAAGGCCCTCTATATCCACTGGCGAAAAGGTTAAGAAGCCAAGCAGATGCGAAAAATCGATCAAATGCTTCGGCGTCGTCCTCGGGAATATCTCGGTTAGTCGTCTTACTTTCCCGAATTACCAGAGAGCCGTCAGCGTCGACGAACACCATGTCAGGTGTGCTGGCGATCACTACATCGGCTGAAGCGTCATACCCGTATAGCGGTGCCTCGATCGAGATGATTTGACTCCCCGTTTCGACGGGACAGTTCTGTACATGTTGCGCGAGGAAGGGCTGAATTTCCCCGTACTCCTCCTCTGACATGCTGCCAGTGAAAGTGTTGGAGTCGCGGAACTCTCCAGCTTCTTCGGGGGTGCACTTTTTTGCTCTAGAGTGCGCGCTCGCGATCCATTCATGAACAAGTCGTCCGCGATTTGATGCGGGGCCGGAAGTGGGCTCCCGTGGCAAGAATTGCGAATGTGTAAGGAACCATTGGGTGGGGCAAGTTTCGTAGACCTCAATATCCCTAGCACTTACGGATCGAGTCGCTGCTCCGGGGGTCGCTTGCCCCAAAAAGCCGTCCCACTTATCTAGCGCTCCGCAGCAGCCAGCAATTTTGCAGTCCTTGCAGAAGGTGCCGGGGTGTGTGGTGTTAGCGCTGATGATCTTCAGTAGGTGAGGCAGTGCGAGTTCTGTGAAGCGGGACCGAACTACCTCAGGAGTGGCTTCGAAAAGAACTTGGTGTGAGGCGTCACTCAGCCCAATCTCTACGACTCGGATGCGCGACACTGCCCCTTGGGGAGGGAGGAGCCCAGCTACGTGCGCAGCTACGAGAGTCCAACGGTCCGGGCTCCGTGGCTTCTCCCTGATACTACCTAGGCGGAGCTTCCGAACTTCTCTTACGCCGTTTGGGGATTCGTACAGGGGGGCCCAAGCGGTGAGTGTTCCGTTGGGCTCGGGAAAGACTTTTGGGTCGAAACAACGAAACTCCAGGTTGGGAGTTTCGGACGCCAAGACATCGTGCGCTTCGAGGTAATTCGCGATGGCGTGTTCGACGTACGGGCGCGTCGCGGGATGCAAGGCCACAGCCGCCAGCTTTTCATGGATGGCGGTTTGTGTTCCCTCCCAAGTATCGACTCGTGGATCGCCGTGCAAGGCGCACGCGATCTCGCGAACTACCCGCCCAAGGAAAGGACGGCTGTAGTCTCCTCGACGTTGCCACTCTGGGCTGACAACGTCCGGACGTACTTTCAGGGCCCCGCCCATCCCGCAGGTAGTGGAGCGCTCCTGTATGTCGGTAGCGCTTACCTTTAGGACGTATGTGCGCCCAACCAAGTTTGGCCCCACAGCTTGAGTACCCACGACTGACTGGCCCCCGATCAAGCGACGATGCGTCAGTTTACGACTTTGGGGAGGGCGTGAGGCAGGGAATGCGTGGGGCGCTGATCAGAGGCACCGTGAGCCCGGCCGCCCGGAGCCAGACGGCCTATGTCACGGCGAAGTGCAGCTCGCGGTGCTGATCTGGTCGCCGCATGTCGCTCTCAACCAAACCGCTGGCGCTACCCCTCGCCTCGTCGACGACGTCGATGCTTCGACCCGGCTGCGGCCTGGGACATGGTGCTGGTTCCTATCACCTCGCAGGCATCGGTACCTGGGGCTTCGCCATGCACGACTTCACCTTGTTTGGCTTGGCCTCAGAGCTCGTCGCCCCTCGGGCCCAGGCAGCCAAGGCCTTGACCATCTTCAGCACCATCTTCTGCTGGGACACCGAGAGGAACACCCAGATTTGACGAACTACCGGTAGCCGCTCTTACAGGGGTGAAACTGAAGCATGAAGCCGCTGATCTGGCGATGGCAATGCCCGCCGGACACTGCGAATTCAACCTGAGTAAACCAACGCAATATTCTCTCCTCGGTGGTAAGCATCGGCTGCCGAAGAAGCTCCATCCCAGCCCATCAGTGCTGCCGAGCGCCACGTGGAATGCGGAAATCTCGACGAAGTCTTATCTCGATGGAGCGCCTAGGCTCCTATGTAGTGCAAAAAACCAGCACCCAGACGCGCACGCTGTGCGGTGAGCGAGGGCCGTCGGTGGATCCTGCCGACGTGCATGACCGGACTGCGTCGACACATCTGACGCATCGCAGGCGGAGTGCGTGAGCCGAAGCGGCAGTTGGGGATGAATAGGAGCGCTGATATGCGGAGTGGTGTGCTTGTCACCACGCACGGGCTGACGCTTGACGGCGTGGTCGGACAGGTCAGGGCGGCGGTGAAGGCGGGCGTGAGCACGGCGTGGCTGCCCCAGGTCTTCGGGGGCGACGCGCTGACCACGCTTGCCGTCACCGGTCGTGAGGTGCCGGGCATCAAGCTGGGCACCGCCGTCGTGCCGACCTACCCTCGGCACCCGCTGGCGCTGGCAGGGCAGGCACTCACAGTGCAGGGCGCGACGGGCGGGCGGCTGACGCTAGGCATCGGTCCGAGCCACCGTGCGACCATCGAGGGGATCTACGGATACTCCTACGCCCAGCCGGTGCGGCACGTGCGCGAGTACGTCACGGCCCTGGCGCCGCTGCTCCGCGGTGAGCCCGTCGAGTACCGCGGCGAGACACTGACGGCCGTCGGTGCGCTCGACGTGCCCGTTGCGACGCCGCCGTCGCTGATGGTAGCTGCGCTCGGTCCGGCGATGTTGCGGCTGGCGGGCGAGCTGGCGGACGGCACCGTCACGCAATTCACTGGGCCGCGCACCATCGCCGACCATGTGGTGCCGACGATCACCCGTGCTGCTGGCGAGGCCGGACGTCCGGCGCCGCGCGTCGTGGTCGGCCTGGCGGTCTGCGTGTCCGACGACCCGTCAGCGCGGCGCGAGTTGCTGGGCACCATCTACGCGGCCGTGGGCACCGGTGGCGAGCCGAGTTACCGGGCGATGCTCGACCGCGAGGGTGTCGCCACGGCGGTCGACGTCGCGATCGCCGGCGACGAGGCGACCGTGGAACGCGAGCTGCGGCGGTACGCCGACGCGGGCGCCACCGAGTTCATGGCGACGCTCTTCGGAACCGACGAGGAGAACGCGCGGACGCTGGAGCTCATCGCGTCGTTCGGCTGAGCGCGAACCCACGACGTCGCCGAGGACCACAATGTCCGGCAGCCGAATGCCAGCGGCCGCGACGTCCTCGGCGACACACGCTGGCCTGCTGAAGACGCGCCGCTCGTCCGGGGATGGGGGTTGCCCCCGACTGGGCGGCCCTCGCCGTCAGGGAGCAATTGCCAGTCCTGAAGGGGGTGCCGGTCATTGCTTCGCGGCGCCGGGCCGCACGGAACGGTGCGGCGTGCGGCAGGCAGGGGCAATCAAAACCGCGACCGCGCCGTGCCGCGGGGGAGTATGACGGCCCCGAAGGAGACCTGTTCCCAGCTCCGGTGCGGGTTCGGTGTTGTTGCAGCACCTGAACGAGTGGCAGAGACGTCTGCCTCTGGCGACGGAGGTCCGGCTGCTCGAGCACGGCGACCTGCGTACGTACGCAGTTGCCGCGGTCAGCGAGACCACCGGGCGCCGGGGTGTGGCAGAACTCGAGGCGGGCGCCGGGCCGTTGCTCTGCGGTCGTGTTCGGGCACCGGTGTCCGTATCGACGGTGGGCTGGCTGCTCGGGCAGGAAGGCTTCAGTCCGCAGGCGAACGTCAAGACCGTCGAGGGCAGCCAGCATCCCGACGGAGATGCCCAGTTCCGTTACATCAACGAGCAGGTCAAGCAGCACCGCCATGCCGACGGTGAGCCGGCGATCAGCGTGGATGCGAAGAAGCGAGAGCAGATCGGGCGGCCGCCTGTGGCCGGGCGGGTGGAGGTCATCCGCAACACCGGTTCGGGCAACGTAGGTGTCGACCACGAC
The DNA here is from genome assembly GCF_036014015.1 of Streptomyces sp. NBC_00457. Lineage (NCBI taxonomy): Bacteria > Bacillati > Actinomycetota > Actinomycetes > Kitasatosporales > Streptomycetaceae > Streptomyces > Streptomyces sp. NBC_00457. The sequence goes on from NZ_CP107905.1 coordinate 10,607,264, forward strand.
TCCGGTGCCGGCAGAACGACAGCAGCGGCGTCCCGCCTGACGGGGTGATCGGGATGCAACTGTCGCAGCATCCCGTTGGTGAAACGTTGGGCGGGCAGCTGGTGAGCGACGGCCGGCCGCTTGTTTGCGTCTGCCTGCCACACAAGTCGCCCCGGTGCCAGGCAAGTTGACGATCTTTCCTCGTGGCCAGCGACGGTCGCCGAAGTCGACTGCGCACCCACGAAGAAGCCCCTGCCTGCGTGGTGCTGCTGTGATGGCTTCGTCCCAGACTCAGAACTGGAGGATCACGCATGACGGCCAGCGCGCATGCCCACCAGGCACGCACTTTCGGTGCCCTCAACAGCAGACTTCACCGCACCGGATTGCGTGTGTTCCTGATCATCGTTCTCGTCCACTGGGCGGAGCACGTCGCCCAGGCGGTCCAGATCTACATCTGGGGCTGGTCGGCACCGCAAGCCCGCGGTGTGCTGGGCATTCCCTTTCCGTGGCTGGTCACTTCGGAGTGGATGCACTATGGCTACGCACTGATCATGCTGGCTGGCTTCGTGCTGCTACGGCCTGGATTTACCGGCACCGCCCGCACATGGTGGAACATCACGCTCGGAGTGCAGTTCTGGCATCACATCGAGCATCTGTTGCTGCTGATCCAGGCACTCACAGGCGCGTATCTGGCGGGGCGGGCGGTCCCGACGAGCATCATCCAACTGGTGGCACCCCGAGTGGAGCTTCACCTGTTCTATAACGCGGTGGTGACGATGCCGATGCTGGTTGCCATGATCCTGCACAGTAGGCCGGCGAAGGAGGCAGCCTCTGCTCCGCGCTGCACCTGCGCTGCGGAACCGGCATAGCGAGCCGTGGCCGCCACTGCAACCCGCCGAAGGCCTTCGCGGGTCACCTCCCTCGCGATCCTGGCGGCCGGCTGCCTGCTGCTGTACGTTTCGCTACCGAATCTTGGCAAGGCCCTCTTCGCCGCTACGGCCGACGGCAAACCAGGAACCTTCACCGCGGTCCGACTCGAATGCGTCAGCCACCCCGGGCATGAGAGCTGCGGCTGGTCGGGAACGTTCCGGTCGCGCGACGGCGCCGTCTGGCACACGAGGGTAACCCTCTCCAGCAGCGGACGCGGATCGCTCTACAACGGCCAGCAGGTCAAGGCCGTAGACATGGGAACTCCCGGCCGGGTTTTCCGCCCAGGGGGGTCCCAGGAATGGATTCTCACTGTTGTGCTGCTACTTGCGGGCTACGGCCTGCTGGCCCTGTTCGCCAAGCGGCACCTCATGCCTCCGTCCCGGCCTCGCCGTCACACCTCGAACCGCGTCGACCTCCTGCACCGCCCGGCCGGTTCCACTGGCTCGGGCCCCTCTGCCCGACAGGATCACGCGGAGATCTGAACTGCTTGCCGCCGTTAACCTGCGGCTGTCCGCTCCGACGACGGCGTCCGCTTTGACCGGCCGCGAGTCGATTCCCCCGGCGGTCGGCTCCGCGGCCCGGCCCCTTCGGCGTCGGTCAGTTCCGACGGATACCGGCCCGCCGTCTGTCGGGCCGGTCGGCCAGCGCTGCCGTACACGTGCGCAAGGCAATCACACAACAGAACGGCCGAGTTGGACCCCCGGACACCAGCACAGAAGACGGAGACAACAGGGCTGCCTGACACTCCATGGATTCGACACCCACGAGCTACGCAGCAGACCCTGCCCTCATGCCGCCGCCACGGCAAGATCACCCAACCGGGAACCCTCGCTCGACAGACACCGCTCAAGTCCGGCACGACAACAGCTACTCAAGTACGGCCTACGGGAGGCGGACCTTGCGGAGGAATGGGGCGAGGAGCCAGGGGCGCCGCCCCCAGACACGCAGTGAGCCGGTCATCGCTGCTTTGGCGCGGGGGATGCGGTGGAAGAGCATGAGGCTCAGGGCGGCGGGCTTGAAGTAGACGCGCACGTCGTTGTCGCGGCTCGGCTCTTCGATCCAGACTGCACCGGTATCCAGAACCATCGTGACGGGAGTTGTGTAGTCAGAGCGGAATTCCACTGCAATGCGACCCTGGTGCACCGGTCTGTCGTCGTCCAGGATGTGGCCGGCGCCGTTGCGGGCGATCTCGATGAGAAAGAGCTCAAAGAACTGCGCCGCGTACTCATGCGGAATACGCCAAGGCAGGTCGACGGCGCGGGCGATGTCGCGACCGTGCAGGAGCAGCTCGTTGGTCAGGTGGGCCACCAAGCCGGCGAGGGGGACTTTCGAACCGCCGAGCCAGCTTATGGTCCTGGTGGGGTCCGCGGTGGCGGTCAGACGCAGGATCTCGTCGATCGAGGAACGGAGCCTGCCCACGACCTCGCCGGGATCGCGTTCCGGGTAAGCGCGGAAGAGCGCCGAGTTCAGGCCGGCGTGGATGTTGTCGACCGTGGTCGCGGCGATCTGCTTTCGCATTCCCGGCATCGGGAATGGCGTGTCATCAGACACCACTGCGGAGGTGTTGAGCCAGGAGATGGCGGCGACGTGGGCCGCGGTATCCATCACGGTCCAGTCGGCCGTCGCCATGGCCTGCGGATCCGCGTACTCGACCAAGGCGCTGAAGCGGTCGGCGACGTCCTCGACCGCGGCGCGCGCCGCGCGCCACTTTTCGGGCGTGATCCTCGTCGCCCCGATGGCCCGGTGTGTCTGATACCGCGTTCCCATCACCCTCCCGCCCTCCCGTCGCGTGAAGCCCGCCAGTTCGTGAGGTCCAGTGTGGCGCGGCGGCAGGCGGCGCAGTTCTTCGAATGTGCCGCCGACGTCGTGCGCTACGGCCGTGCCGCGAAACCGGCGGACGGGCCGACGAGCGTGCTGGGCAGGGCACGCTCGGAGTAGTCGCTCACCTCCTCGCACGCCGACGATTTCCTACGTCAGCGATCGTGATGGGCCGCGCTTGTCCGTGCGGCTTACGTTGCCCATCGCGTGGGCGGGAGGGACAGACATGGCGAGATCGGCTGGATTTCTCGCGGAACTACCTGGCACGGCGCTTCGCGTTGTCCGGGTCGGTGGCACCGTGTTCGGCTATGCCGTGGTCTTCGGGCCCGCTGCACTCGGCGCGCGCCTGCGGCGGCGCCAGTGGGCGCGAGCGGGCGAGCGTCTCTCGTCGTTGTTGACCTCGCTCGGGCCGTCGTACATCAAGATCGGCCAGTTGCTCAGCACGCGACGAGATCTTCTGCCGGAGCACGTGTGCGCGGAATTGGGTCGGCTGGCGGACGCGACGCCTCCGCCTCGGTGGGCCCGCCTGCAGGGCGTTCTGCGCCGTGCGTACCAGGGTCGGGAATGGCCGTTCGCCGAATTCAGCTCGACGCCGGTGGCCACCGGGAGCATCGCGACGGTCCACCGCGCCGTCACCCTCGACGGCCGGCAGGTGGCGGTGAAGGTGCGCAGGCCGGGTATCAGCCGCGTGATGTGGCGGGACTTCCGGCTGACCGCGCTGGCCATGGGCGCCATGCAACAGCTGCCAGAGTTGCGGTCAATGCCCTTCAAGGTCATGCACGCGCAGGTGGGCGGTGCGATCCTGCGCCAGTTGGACTTCACGGCGGAGCGCGTGGCACTCGGCGACCTGCGCGCGAACCTGAGCGAGTTCGAGTGGATTCGGATCCCGGCACCGCTGCCTGAGCTGTGTTCCGAGGACGTGCTGGTGATGGAGTACGTGGAAGGGCTGGCCCGTACGGCGCCGGAGTCGCTCTCCGCGGACGCACGCAAGGTCGCCGCGCGCCGGGTCATGTCGGTGGTCTACGAGATGCTTTTCGTGGACGGACTGGTGCACTGCGACCTGATCCCAGGAAACCTCTACATCAACAACGACGGCTCCCTGGTCATCGTCGACGCTGGTTTTGTGATCAAGCTGTCGGGCCCGGTACGCGCCTCGTTCGCGGACTTCTTCATCAACATGGCCATGGGCAACGGCCCGCTCTGCGCCGAGATCATCATCGAGAGCGCGGCGAGTATCGCCGAGGGCTGCGATCTCGACGGATTCCGTGCGGGCCTCACCGAACTCGTCACAGAGTCGTCCGGGGCCCGGTCCGGTGAATTCAATCTGGCGAAGTTCGCCGGACGGCTCTTCGATCTCCAGCGGCGTTTCGGACTGTATCCGGTGCCCGAGTTCGCGTTCCCGCTGCTCTCGCTTCTGGTGGTCGAGGGAATCGTGCAGGGCCTCGATCCGGAACTCGACTTCCAGGCGGAGGCGATGCCCGTGCTCCGCCGAAGGAACATGCCACGCACTTCGGTTGGCTCATAAGAAGGAAGGTGTGCAGATGGATGGGAATTCGGGAGTCCGCGTTCCGCTGATCGACGAGGCGGACGCGACCGGACGTCTGGCAGAGCTCTACGAGCGTGCCAAGGAAGTCACCTCGCTGGACTTCGTGCCCGACATGTTCCGGCTGGTCTCGTCCAAGCCGGAACTGCTCGAGACCATGCTCGCCGGCTACGACGGCGTCTTCAACCACGGCAAGCTGCCCCGGCAGACCAGGGAATTGATCTCCGCCTGGACGTCGAAAGTGAACCAGTGCCCGTACTGTGTCGGCACGCACAACTTCTTCCTGCAGGTCTTCGGTGGTAGCGAGGAACTGGCCCATGCGATCGAGGCCGCGGACTCGCCCGACGACCTTCCGGTGGACGAGCGCACCCGGGTGCTGCTGCACCTGCTGACCAAGCTCAGCCACAGCGCTTACCGGATCACCGACAAGGACTGGCAGGTGGCGTTGGACGCCGGCTGGACCACCGACGAACTGCTCGAGGCGTTCTTCTGCGCGGCGCTGTTCAACTTCATCACCCGCCTGGTGGACGGTCTCGGGCTCGGCACCACGGTGACCAGAAGCCGCATATCCCAGCAGGAACTGCCGCACGACTCCGAATCGGCCGCGGCCGCCGCGGCCGACTGAGGCGGGGCCGACCATGAATCCGTCCCGCGCGGTTCTGATCACCGGCGTCTCCTCGCTGAGCGGGCTCTCGTCGGGTACCGGCAGGGCCCTCGCGCTCCGGCTGCACCGTGCAGGATGGCCGGTCTACGCAAGCGGCCGGAGCCTGGAGGGTCTCAAGGACCTGGCGCAGGAGGGCATCACCACCCTGCGGGTCGACGTGACCGACGAGGAGTCGATGATCGCGGCCGTCGACCGGATCACCGCCGAGCACGGCGCGGTCGGCGTGCTGATCAACAACGCCGCGTACAGCCTCAACGGCACGATCGAGCAGACCCCGATGGAGGAGGTCCGCCGCCAGTTCGAGACGAACGTTTTCGGGCTCTCCCGGATGACGCAACTGGTTCTGCCGGGCATGCGGGAGCAGGGATCGGGCCGCATCGTCATCATGTCCTCGATCTTCGGGCTTTTCGCGACCCCAGGGCGCGGCTACTACGAGGCCACCAAGCACGCCCTCGAGGCGATCGGCGACTCGCTCCGGTTGGAGGTGCGCCGCTTCGGCATCAAGGTCGTGGTCATCGAGCCCTCGCCCATCCTTGGCGCGTTCGTCCCGACCACCGTGGGTGACCTCGGGCTCGCTCCCGGTTCCACGGACAATGATCCGTACGGCGATTTCTGGGAGCGCTTCGTCGTCTGGCACGGCGCCTACCGGGAGGTCGAGCATCCGAAGGGCCGCGGCCGCCTGTCGCTGCGCTCAGGCGACGTCGCCGCCCTCGTCGAGAAGGCGATCACTGTGCGCCGTCCGCGGATCCGCTACCGCCTCGGCATACCGGTGCGGCTGCTGCGGCCACAGCGCGTGATCTTCGGGGAGCGGGCCTGGGAGAAGTTCGTCCGCACGTTCTTTCCGACGCCCTAGCCGACACGCGTCGGAATAACCGAATTCCCGTCGCGGCCCTTGTGGGCAAAACGAGAGAAGGCGGCTGCGCCCGGCATGAGGACACTTGAGACGAACACGAACCGCCAATAGGAACCCTTGCGTCACCGCGAGAAGAGAGAGGGTGGCTCGGTATGCGCAAAGTCCTGATCGTCGGCGCCGGGCAGTCTGGGCTGCAACTCGCCCTCGGACTGCAGCGGCACGACTACGACGTGACCGTGATGTCGGCGCGCACGGCTGACGAGATCGAGCACGGCAACATTATGTCGTCGCAGTTTCAGTTCGACAGCACGCTCAAGTTCGAGCGCGATCTCGGAATTTACTTCTGGGACGGACAGGCGCCCCGAACCCCCTTCACCCGCTTTATGGTGGGCGCCGAGGGACCCACGCCGGTCGTCGACTGGACCAGCCCGCTGAAGAAGCCCGGCGCCGACATCGACCAGCGGCTCAAGATGTCGCGCTGGCTGCGGCTGTTCGTGGAGAACGGCGGCAACCTGATCATCAAAACCGCCACTGCCGCGGACCTCGACACGTGGGCGGGCGTGTACGACCTCGTCATCGTCGCCGCCGGCAAGGACGGACTGGCCGAACAGTTCGAGCGCGACGCGTCCCGATCGCCGTATGCGGCGCCGCAGCGGATGCTCTCGGTCGTCTACGTCAACGGCTACCAGCCCGATCCGGCCGATCCCGGTGACCACACAGTGGAGTTCCACATGCTGCCGGGCAAGGGCGAGATGATCGTGATGCCGGCGCTGACCGTCTCAGGTCCCTGCCACATCCTGTTCTTCGAGGCCATACCCGGCGGGCCGCTGGACGTGTTCGGCGACGTCCAGTCGCCCCAGCAGCACCTGGAGCGCTTCGTCGAGCTGCTCGAGCTGCACGTGCCGTGGACGCGCGAGCAGTACAGCAAACTGGAACTCACCGACGCGGGCGCCACGCTGCGCGGCGGGTTCGCCCCCGTTGTCCGTCATCCGGTCGCGACGCTGCCCTCCGGCCGCCGCGTGCTGGGCATCGGAGACGTCGTCGTGGCCAACGACCCCATCACGGGGCAGGGGTCGAACATGGCCGCCAAGTTCGCTGCCGTCTACCTCGACGCCATCCTGGAGCACGGAGACCGGCCCTTCGACGGCGCGTTCATGGAGCGCGCCTTCGAGACGTTCTGGACGCAGCACGGGCGCGCGACCACCGAGTGGACGAACATCATGCTCCAGCCGCCGCCCCCGCACATGCTCGAGCTCCTAGGGGCCGCAAGCCAGTTCCCCGCGATCGCGAACCGCTACACCGAGGCCTTCGACGACCCCAACGACTTCCTCGAGTGGTTCACGGACCCCGACAAGGCCGCCGCTTACCTCGCCGAGGTCGTCGGCGCCGCGGCCGGATCAGCCCACTGAGACATGGGCATCACTGGTGCACGAGCAGCGGGATCTGTGACGAGGGGAGACTCCCGCCGCCGGTCCGATCGCCCCAAGGCCCGAAAACGTAACGGAGTTATGGTATAAGCATGAACAAGAAGCGCAGTTACGGCGAAGGGTGCCCGGTTTCCCACGCGCTGGACCTCGTGGGGGAGCGGTGGGCCCTTCTGGTGGTGCGTGAGCTGCTGCTCGGGCCGAAGCGCTTCAGCGACCTCAGGACCGCCCTCTGCGGCGCCAGTTCGAACATCCTCACGATCCGACTTCGCGACCTTGAGGAAATCGGTGTGCTGCGCAAGTACCGCGCGGGTGCCCCGGTGAGCGGCCCCGTGTATGAGCTGACCGACTGGGGCCGGTCCCTGGAGCCCGTTCTGTTCGCGCTGGGCAACTGGGCGGTGGAGTCGCCCTTCTGGGATCGGCATGCCCCTTCGACCCTGGATTCGCTCCTGCTGTCCCTGCGCTCCCAGGCCAAGTTCATCTTTGCTGCCGGGGCGCCGGTGACCGGCACCTGCGACATGCGCGTCGGGGACGATCGGTTCATCCTGCGCTTCAGCGACGCCGGGTTGGACGTCGCCCGCGCCGCCGCCTACGAGCCCGACGCGGTCGTCCAGACCGACGTCCGCACCCTCAAGATGCTGATCACCGGTGACGAAACGCTCGACGACGCCGTCGACGCGGGGCGTGTGACGCTCGGCGGCGACGAGCGCTTGATCAGATCCCTGATCAAGTAGCAAAGCCTGCAGATTTCGGTGCTGAACAGCAGGTGAAGCTCCACCTCTCCATGCTGCAGTCGGGTGGAACAGGTTGTGCGCGCTCCGGGGCACCCCTAGGCTGGCGGTTCAAAAATTGAATCAGCTGATCCAAATAAGTAGTGTGGTTGATAGCTGTCGCCGCAGGCCGCAGAGCCTCCAAAAGGAGTGAGCACACCCATGCAATCCGCCGAATCCGGGGCAGCAGCACCCCACAAAGGCTGGACGCTGGCCCTCAGCTCGGTGGGCGTCTTCATGGCCGCCCTGGACGCCCTCGTCGTGACCACCGCCCTGCCGGCGTTACGCACCAGCCTCAACGCGAACCTCGGCGACCTCACATGGACCATCAACGCCTACGTCCTCACCTTCGCCTGCCTCCTACTGCCCGCGGCCGCGCTGGCGGACCGCTTCGGGCGCGTTCGGGTGTTCGCAGTCGGCCTCGTCGTCTTTGCGCTGACGTCGGCGATGGCAGCGCTCGCCCCGAACGTCGGCGTGCTGATCGCGGCCCGCGCCGGCGAAGGGCTGGGCGCCGCCATCATCATGCCCATCTCGCTCACGCTGATCAGCGACGCCTTCCCGGTCGAGAAACGGGGCGCGGCTATCGGCATGTGGGGCGCGGTCTCGGGCTTCGCGGTCGCCATCGGGCCGGTCTTCGGCGGTGCGGTCGTCAACGGGCTCAGCTGGCACTGGATCTTCTGGTTCAACGTCCCCATCGGTGTGGCGGCAGGCCTGCTCTCGCTGTCGCGGCTGAAAGAGAGTTACGGTCCGCGCCAGCCCCTCGACCTCTACGGGCTGGCCCTGGCCTGCGTCGGCTTCTTCCTCCTGGCCTGGGGGCTGGTGCGGGTCAGCAGCGTCGGCTGGGGCAGCGCGCAGGTCATCCTTTCGCTGATCGCCGGAGCGGCCGTCGTGGCAGTGTTCCTGGTGGTCGAGAGCCGCAGGCGCATGCCGATGGTGCGCCTCGACCTGTTCCGCAACCGTGCCTTCAACGCGGCGAGCTGGGTCACCTTCTTCATGTACGCGGCACTGTTCGGCGCGCTGTTCCTGATGGCGCAGTTCCTCCAGGTCGGGCTCGGCGACACCCCGCTCGAGGCGGGCCTGCACTTGCTCGCCTGGACGGGTGTGTCGATGTTCATCGCCCCGGTCGTCGGCCCCATGGCCGACAAGTACGGCAACCGCCCGTTCATGGCCGTGGGCATGGCCCTGCAGGCGATCGGGTTCGGATGGGTGGCGATGGTCGCCGAGCCCGGCGTGAGCTTCGGCGAGGTCATCGGAGGGCTGCTCGTCGCCGGCGTGGGCATCGGCATCGTCTTCCCGACCGTTGCGAACGGAGTAATGACCTCGGTGGGTCCGAACGAGACCGGCATCGCCTCGGGTACCAGCGCGACGCTGCGCGAGCTGGGCGGCGTCTTCGGGGTCGCGTTCACCGCAACTGTCTTCGCCCACACGGGCAACTACACCTCCCAACAGACCTTCATCACCAACTTCAGCCATGCGCTCGGGCTGTGTGCGGCGTTCTCGGCGGTCGGCATCTTCGCGTCGCTGGCGTACCCGAGCCACCGCGCTCTCACCCCAGCCCCCGCCCCGGCCGTCCAGCCTGTGGAATCGGCCGTTCCGGCGGTCAACGACTGATTCACGCAGAAAGGAGACGAGGCCTGCGCCTTCCTCTACCGGCGACGCGAATCCTCTCCCACAGAGCGCCGGTGCACACGATCCCGTTCCACGTGGCCGGCCGCGATCGGTTCTCTGAGCCGTCGACCGCGGTGATCCGTAAGCACACACGAACGAAGCGAGGCAAGGATCTTGACTACGCAAGAGCAGAAGCTGGAAGAGGCCGCCATCCTCGACGTCGTCAAGGGCGTCTACGAGGCCTGGAACAACGCCGACCCGGACGCCTTCGTCGCCGAGTACTTCGAGGACGCCACTGCGGTCCTGCCCGGCTCGTACCTGAAGTCGCGCCAAGGCATCCGCGACGCCATGGCGTTCTCCTTCAACGGGCCGCTGAAGGGCACGCGGTCGTCCGACAAGGTGCTGGACGTCCGGCTCCTGAACGACGACGCGGCCGTGGTCATCAGCGAAACAGGCATTCTGATCCCCGGCGAGAGCGAGGCCCCGCCCGAGCGGACGGTGTACGCGACCTGGGTGCTTGCCAAGAAGGACGGCAAGTGGCTGCTCGCGGCCTACAGCAACAGCCCGTCGGTCGGGCCCGGCCAGTCGTAATCACGGGCTGATATGACTGTGCCCCGTCCCGGCCGACCGGGACGGGGCACAGCGTTTTCCGGCGGATCAGGCCGCCGCGGGTCAGGTCAGTTCGCCCGAGACCAGCCGGCAGCCGGGGTTCGGCCACGGGCCTGCCGTACCCGGTCTGTGGGTCGCGGCCGGCGTACACCCGCGTCTGCCAGCCGGATCCGGCCAGCCACAGACCGAGGTCGTCCCGCACTGACAGCCACTGCGCGCCCGAAGCCACCACAGCCTCGAGGAGTTCCCGGGCCTTCTACGGCAGGTGGTCCAGGAACATCCGGCTGCCGGGTGCGGACCGGCGGTGACCGTGGCCAGCAGCTCGTCCCCGGCCTGCTCGGTGAGGAAGCAGAGCAGCCCTTCGATGAGCCACGCCGTCGACGCCGACGAGTCAAAGCCGGCCTTGCGGAGCGCCGCGTCCCAGTCCTCGGTCAGAGACGCCTCCACGCCGTGCCGCTTGGCAGGTCGGAGTCAGCCGGGAACGCGCGAAGAGTTCGTTCCTGTAGGCCGTCACGTCCGGCAGAACGACCTTGTGCCTGTCGGTGCCCAGCGGGCGCGGCGTCCCTCCACTCCGTAGTCAAGGCAGCCGGTGGCTGTGGGCCGCAGGCGCGTCGAGGGTCACGGCACCATCCAGGACAGGAGGGTTGTGGATTGCAGACCGACGAGTAGGCACATTCCGATAAGCAGCAGAGCGCTCCAGCCCAGCATCTTGCGAAACAGGTCGCCTTCGCGTCCGGTCAGCCCTGCGGCGCCGGCAGCGATGGTCAGGTTCTGCAGTGAGATCATCTTGCCGATCACTCCTCCGGAGGCGTTGGCGGCCGTGACCAGGACTGGCGAGAGCCCGGTGTTCTGTGCAGCGGTGGCCTGAAGTGCGCCGAAGAGTGAGTTGGATGAGGTGTCGGAGCCGGTGAGGGCAACGCCGAGCCACCCCAGGACCGGTGCGAGTACCGCGAAGAACGGGCCGGCACCGGACATCCACGTGCCCAGTGTGGCGGCTTGCCCGCTGGCGTTCATGACGAAGGAGAGCCCAAGTAGCCCGGTTACGCAGAGGACTGCCTCGCGCAACTGGCCCAAGGTACGGACATAGGCGGAGCAAGCCGCCCGCGGGTGGATGCGGAGCACCATCATGGTCAGCAGGCCGGACACCAGGAGCAGGCTCCCCGGAGCGGAGAGCCAGTTGAGCTTGAATACCGACAGGGTGGAAGGGGCGCCCGAGGCGGTGCGCAGGTGCAGGCCCGGCCAGTCGATCGCGACGGTGGCGAACTCCAGCGCCCGTTTTACTGGCGGGAGTTGTGACAGCGTGAATGTCATCACGATGATCAGATACGGTGCGAAGGCGCGCAGAGCGGCCGTGCGATCGTGGGGCGGCCGCTGCCTCTCCGTGAACGCTGGGGGTGGAAGGTCGACCGCTCCTCCGGCGATGACCGGCACCGATGCGGGGGAGGTCACTTTGATCCGGGCGGTCACGATCACAGCGCCAGCGCCGGCCAGTGCGGCGGCGATGTCGGCCAGGGGCATCGAGACGTAATTCGAGGCGACGAACTGCGCGAGCGCGAAGGCTAGTCCGCAGGCCAGTGCGGGCCACCAGCGTTCGCCCAGTCCCCGGCGCCCGTCGACGATGCCCACTAACAGCAGCGGAACGAAGAGTGCGATGACGGGGACCTGCCGTCCAGCCATCGAGCCCAGGTCGTCCACAGGCAGTCCGGTGACTTTTGCAAGGGTGGTGATGGGCAGGCCCAGCGGCCCGAAGGCCGCCGGAACCGTGTTGGCCACCAGTGCGGTACTCGCCGCCCGGAATGGGCTGAATCCGACAGCCAGCAGCATCACCGTAGTGATCGCAACGGGTGTGCCCTGTCCCGCGAGTGCTTCCAGCAGCGACCCGAAACAGAACGCGATAAGCAAGGCCTGGATCCTACGGTCATCAGTGATCCGGACGAGGGCACGCCACTGCACCTGGAAGTGTCCGCTGTCAACGGTCATCTGGTAAATCCAGATCGCCGTGGTGAAGGTCCAAGCCAGCGGGAACAGCGCGAAGGCGACGCCCTGGCTCGCCGCCAAGGCGGTCTGTCCGACTGGCATGGTGTACACGAACAATGCGATGGCCAGGCTCACTGAGAGCCCACTGAACGTGGCTACCCACGCTCTGGTGCGGAAGACGCCGAGCAAGAGAAGGAGCGTGATGATCGGCATTGCGGCGATGAGAGCGCTCCAGCCGAGAGAGCCCGCGAAGGGAAGCAGATGTTGCTGGTACACCGCGATCTCCTCAGCTCGGGCTGCCGGGCACAGCGCAGGACATGCAAGTCCCGGGTCTCATGGAGGCTCTCCTTGCGGCCAGAGCCTCCTGGCGGGCTGGTGCTCATACTTGAGTGGTGAGCCGTTCGTAACCGGTTGATGACGGTCTGCCGCTGTACGGCGGCCTCGGCTACCGCAGCCTGCGTGCTCGGTGCTGGACAACGGGCGCAGAAATCCAACGAGCCCGCACTGCCCCTGCTGTGCTTGTATCGAGGATTCCGCTGTCTCCTCGGAGCCTGGTATCCGCATGACCGTGCAGCCGTCCGGCTACCGGGCGGCTGCACCGGGCTCGCTTCTTTCCCGCACGCGACTGACCGCACCGTCATCGGCATCCTGCCGGGCACTCCAGGCCGGTGACCGTCGCGGGCCGGCTACGCAAAGACCGGGGCGGGTTCCGGACGCGGCGCAGCATCCCTGGTCGCCTCGCCGATCGCGTCGACCGGCGTTATGGAAGCCTGAGTTCGGGGTGGTAGACGTCCAGCCACACGTCGAGGTCGAGGGCCCGCTCCAGGCCCAGCCGCGTCAGCCGGTCCATCGCGGCCGGGTCGCGCTCCGTCGCAGCCTTGAGCCAGCCCCGGTCCACCAACTCGAACACTTCGTGATCGCGGCGCGTCAGCAATTCCTTGCCCTGTAGCTGGAGCTCCCGGCTGTAATAGGGATCCTGAGTCGACGGATACGGGCTCTTCGGCCGCCAAGCGACCGACTCCGGAAGCATCTCTTTAATCGCTCCACGCAGCAGGCTCTTCTCCCTGCCGTCGTAGGTCTTCAACGACCAGGGCGCGTTGTAGACGTATTCGACGAGCCGATAGTCGCAGAACGGCACCCGGACCTCCAGTCCGACTGCCATGCTCATTCGGTCCTTGCGGTCGAGCATGTACCGCATAAAGCGGGTCAGGTGCAGATAGATCATGACCCGCATGCGGTACTCGAAGTCGTCCTCGGAGTCGAGCCGCCCGACTTCCCCGACGGCGCTTTCGTACCTGTCCAGCCGATACTCTTCGAGTTTCAGTTGCGACACCAGTTGCGGGTTCAGCCCGGTGGCGTCCTTGTCGAACGGGCCCACGCTGACGGCTATCCACGGAAACGCGCGTGCGCTCTGGATGGCGGGGATATGCATGTGCTTGTACCCGCCGAATATCTCGTCCGCCGCCTCGCCGGACAGGGCGACGGTCGATTTCTCACGAATCGACTTGAAGAGCAGGTACAGCGAGAAGTCCATGTCGCCGACCCCCATCGGCGTGTCCCGCGCGATGAGCGCGGCCTTGCGGACGTCGGGGTCGGCCAGCGCCTTCGGGTCGAGCACGATGTCGGTGTGCTCCGAGCCGACATGTTCGGCGACGTCGCGGATGAACGGTGTGTCCGGGGTGTCGCGCAGGTCGTCCGGCTTGAAGTTCTCTGCCTGACCCATGAAGTCGACCGCGAATGTCGACACCCGCTCGCCGCCGAGATGGGCCGCGGCCAGCGCGGTGAGCGTGCCGGAGTCGAGCCCGCCGGACAGCAGCACGCAGCGTGGCACGTCGGCGACGAGCTGCCGCCGCACAATGTCGTCCAGGAGTTCGCGAACCCGACCGACGGAGGTGTCCACGTCGTCGGTGTGCGGCCGGGTCTCCATCCGCCAATAGGTGCGCTCGTGCACGCCGGCGTCGTCGACGGTGACCATGGTGCCGGGCTCCACTTGCCGTATGTCCGTCCAGATCGCGTGTCCCGGCGTAAAGGCGTATGACAGTGTCTCGCGCAGCCCATCTGCGTCCACCACGCGTTTGGCGAGCGGGTTGGCCAGGATGGCCTTCTGCTCCGAACCGAAGATGACGCCGTCGGGCGTTCGGTAGTAGTAGAACGGTTTGATCCCCATGCGGTCGCGGATCATCACGAGCTTCTGGTCCCGCGCGTCCCAGATGGCGAACGCATACATACCGTTGATCCGATCGGCCAGCGCCGCTCCCCAGCGCAGGTAGCCGCGCAGGACCACTTCTGTGTCGCTGGAAGTGGTGAAGCGCTCTCCCTGCCGGGTCAGCTCCTCGCGCAGTTCGACGAAGTTGTAGACCTCGCCGCTGTAGACGAGCGTCACATCGCCCTGTTCGGTGTGTGCGGTCATCGGCTGCACCCCGCCGGCCAGATCGATCACGGCCAGCCTCCGGTGGCCGAGAGCGGCGTGCCGGTCGACCCACGTGCCGCAGGCGTCAGGACCCCGGCACTCCATGGTCTCGGTCATCGCATCCAGGACCTTGCGCTCGCGCGTGAGGTCGCGGTCGAACGCCACCCAGCCGGTAATTCCGCACATCTGCCCGCCTCCTGTGGCAATCAAAAGGTTCGGTCCTGCTTCGAATCACGCGGAGCCGCGCAACAGTGCGGCCGCCCGTTCACCGATCATGACGACGCTCAGGTGCGTGTTGGCGCAAACCATGCTGGGCATGATCGACGCGTCCACAACATGGAGGTTCTCGACCCCGTACACCGCACAGCGCTGATCGACAACCGCCCCCGGGTCGTCAGCCGGCCCCATGCGCACGGTGCCCACCGGGTTGTAGGCGCTGTCCACAGCCCTCTCGATGTAGTCGCGCAGGGCCTCGTCGTCGTCCATGACGCGCTCGTCCAGCCCGACCAGCTGCTCACCCTTGTTGAAGATCTTCGGTGAGCGCGCCAACTCCCAGCAGCCCCTGACGCCCTCCGCGAGCAGACGGTAGTCGCGCTCGTCGGAGAGATACCCCAGGTCGACGCGGGGAGCAGCGTACGGGCTCGACGACGCGAGGGTGACCCGGCCGCGCGAGTGCTGCCGACGGAGCACGACCATCACGCCGAACACCGCCCTGGCCCCGGCGACCCGCCGCAATTCGGGAAAGTGGAGCGTGAGATCGAAGCGGTTGACCATCGCGTAGTACTGGTCGTTGAACCGGTCGTCGGTCGTGCGGGTCACGATCTGCCCGGTCGACTTGCCCTCGTTCTCGTAGCCCGGCTTGGGCGTCATGAACACGCCGATGCGCGGCTGGTCAGTCAGCCCCGCACCCACGCCGGCCAGGTCCGCCCGCACGGGCACGCCCAGCGCGCGCAGGTCCTCCGCGGGCCCGATCCCCGAGCGGAGCAGGATCGCCGGCGATGCGACCGCCCCGGCCGCCAGGATCACCCTCCGCGCACGGATCGTCTGATACGGGCCGCCGTCTGCGAACAGGACCACGCCCGCCGCGCGCTCTCCCTCGAACAGGACCCGGTCGACGAGGGCGTGGGGCAGGATCGTGAGATTCTCCCGCGTGCTCGCCGGCCAGAGGTACGACATCGCCGTCGACACGCGGATCCGCGGATCGCGCCGATTCGACGGGATCGGTCCGACGCCGGTCGACTCGGGGTGGTTGTGGTCCTCGGCCCACGGGTGGCCGGCAGCGAGACAGACCTCGAGGAACGCCTGCTGAACGTCCGTCAGTTCCTCGGGGCGCCACCTCCTGACGGGCACCGGCCCGCCGCGGCCGTGGACGTCACGGTCGCCGAAGTCCAGATCGTCCTCGAGCGCGCGGAAAACCGGGAGTACGTGCTCCCAGCCCCACAGCGGGTTGCCGTGCTGCGCCCACTCGTCGTAGTCCTGCGGCGTTCCCCTGATCACGACCGTATTGCCCACGGCCGAGGAGCCGCCGGTGACCTTCCCGAGCGGAAACATGACGCGGCGGTTGCGCGTGAGCTGAGTAGTGAACCCCCAGCTGTGCTTCACGAGCGACATCGCGTTGGCGTCCAGGATGTCGTCCGGGGTCCTCGCCTGCGTGGCGTAGTGCCGCCCGGCCTCGACCAGCAGCACCCGCCGGCCGGGGTCCTCGCTGAGGCGGGCGGCCAGCACGGCGCCGGCACTGCCTGCCCCCACGATGATGTCGTCATAGATCTCCGGTGCCGACATGCCCGCCCCTCACCGCTTGCGGGCGAGGCCGCACCACATGGGCAGCGGCTTGGGCCCCGAGGCGCCCTGCGGCGGCCGCCAGAGCTCCGTCTCCACCACTCCGGGCGGCACGACATCCATGCCGTCGAAGAACCGCGAGACATCGGATCGGGTCCGGCGCACCACGGAATCGCCCGTCTGCTTGTCCATTTCAGTCAGCATCGCGTTCAACGCCGTGTCCTCGTCGTCCTTGGCGAAGTGGGAGAGCGCCAGATAGCTGCCGGAGGGAACGGCGGCGAGCAGCTCGGCCAGGATCCGCTCGGGCCCGTCGGCGTCGTCGATGAAATGGAGCACGCCGAACAGAATGAGCCCGACGGGCTGGGAGAAGTCGAGCGTCGCGGCGGCCCTGCGCAGGATGTCCTGTGGATCGCGGAAGTCCGCGTCGAGGAAGACGGTGTCCGGGTCGGAGGCAAGCAGGTGTTGCCCGTGGGACGCCACAGAGGGCTCGTTGTCGACGTAGACGACGCGGCAGCCGGGCGCGACCGCGCGCGCGGCCTCGTGCGTGTTGCCCATGGTCGGCAGCCCGGTGGCCAAGTCAAGGAACTGCCGTATCCCGCACTCGCCCGCGAGGTATCCGACGATGCGCCCGAGGGCGTTGCGCGCCGCGTGGAGGTCGATGCGCACTCCTTCGACACCGCCGGGCTCACCCGGCCAGTTGACGAACGCGTTGTCGCCGACGGCGCGGTCAGACGCGAAGTTCGCGGTCCCGCCGAGCAGGTAGTCCATGATCCGCGCCGTATTGGGGATCATGGCGTTCACCCCGACCGGCGCCTCCTCAAGACGTGTTGCCGTCGATGGGTTCTCTGACATGCTGCAGCCTCCTTCGAGCCACGGCACCGGAGCTCGCGGCGTTGTCGAGACCAGAGTGACGCCGCGGGCACGCCGGCGCTTCTCGCTCCGTGCCCCGCGGGCGAACAGTGCCGGGCAACTCCGGAGTAGTCCGCCGAGGCCGCCGACGCGACGCTTGACGAGAGGGATTCAGAACCTGCGTCCCTGGCGACGTGTGCCCGTGTCGCGTCGCGCTTCCCGCAGCCCATGTCAGCGAGGATCATGAATGACGCCTCAATACGATGACATCGTCGTCGGCGCCGGGTCGGCTGGCGCCGTGCTCGCCGCGCGACTGAGTGAGGACGCGTCGCGCCGTGTGCTTCTCATCGAGGCCGGCCCCGACTATCTGACGTCGCAGGAGACACCTGACGACATCCGCACCGGCAACGCGATGTCCTTTCAGGACCACGACTGGGAGTTCAAGGCGGACATCCACGAAGGGCGCAGGATCCGCTTTCCGCGCGGGAAGGTGACCGGCGGCTCCTCGGCCGTCGGCGCCACAGTCGCGCTGCGCGGTGTTCCCGCGGACTACGACGAGTGGGCGCGGGCCGGAAACCCGGCGTGGTCCTGGCGCGAGGTGCTCCCGTACTTCCGACGCCTGGAGGACGACCTCGACTTCGGCGGCGAGTACCACGGCCAGGGCGGCCCCTACCCGATCCGCCGCTGGCGCGCGGACGAGCTGGTGCCGGGGCAGGTCGCCTTCGTCGAGGCCTGCCTCGAAGCGGGCTTCCCCGAGGCCAAGGACCACAACCATCCCGAGGCGACCGGCGTCGGCCCGATCCCATCGAACCGACGTGACCGGGTGGACAGGGTCACCACCGCGATGGCCTACCTGACGCCAGCACGGGGCCGCCCCAACCTGGACATCAGGGCCCATACGGTCGTCGACCGGATCGTGTTCGAGGGGGCGCGCGCGGTCGGCGTCACGGCCTCGGTGGCCGGCAGCGCGTACGAGACGATCAGCGCGCGGCGTGTGATCCTTGCGGCCGGCGCCGTGGCCTCGCCGATGATCCTCATGCGATCCGGCATCGGTCCCGCCGCGGAGCTGCGACGGCTTGGCATCGACAGCCGCGCCGACCTGCCGGGCGTCGGCGCGAACCTCGTCGACCACCAGCGGACCGGCGCGTTCCTCGCGCCGCGCCCCGGAGTCTGCGACCCGTCGGGCCCGTTCCTACAGGAGATCCTGCGCACCACCGCGACGGGCTCCGACGAGACGAACGACCTGCAGTACTACATGGTGAACCACTTCGACCTGGCGCACTTCCCTGAGCTCCAGATGCTCTCGGGAACGACGATGATCCTCGGCGTCATGGTCGTGTCGCAGCGGCCGCGTTCCCGCGGAACACTCGCGCTGACCTCCACGGACCCGCTGGCACCGCCGCGGATCGAGCTGAACTTCCTTGCAGACGGCGGCCGGGAGCTCGACCTGCTCGTAGAGGGCGTGCGCACCTCGTGGCGCCTGGCCAACCATCCGGGCATCCGCGGGCTGGCGCAAGGCTTCGTCGTCCTGCGCGAGGCGGTGATCGACAACGACGACATGATCCGGCAGTACGTCAAGACGAGCATCGACAGCGCCTACCACCCGGTGGGGACGGTGCGCATGGGGCCGGCGGAGGATCCCTCGACCGTCGTCGACGAGCGGTGCGCGGTGCATGGGCTCCAGTCCCTGTATGTCTGCGACGCCTCGGTGATGCCCAACACCGTCCGCGCGAACACAAACCTCACCTCGATCATGATCGGCGAGCGTACGGCGGACTGGCTGCGCGCGTAGCCGCACGGCACGAACCGGCCGCAGCGGATGATCCGCTCCGGCCGGTTCCGTGTCTGCGAAGCCCCGTCAGGTCACCGCGCGCACCGTCATCGGCAAGCCGCCGCGGATGCGCAGGGTCAGCATCGCCTCACCGGCCACCCGGTATCCGGGTACCTTCGTCAGACGCAGATCGCGTGCAACCGTGGCGAGTACGACGGTGGCCTCCATCATGCCGAGGCTGTTGCCGACGCAGAACCTCGGTCCCGCGCCGAACGGGATGTAGGAGTAGCGGTTCCTGCCCGCCGACGCGGCGGGGGTGAACCGCTCCGGATCGAAGCGCGTGGGTTGCGTCCAGAACGACGGGTGCCGGTGGAGCAGGTACGGGCAGAGCAGCACGTCGGAGCCGGCGCCGACGGGGAATCCGCCGATCTCGTCATCCGCGCGGGCGATGCGCGGCAGCAGCCAGACCGGGGGATAGAGGCGGATGACCTCGTCGAGAACCTGCGTCGTATACGTGAGCCCGTGCATGCTCTCGATGGTCAACGGCCCGTGTCCGAACACCGCGACGGCCTCGTTGTGCAGGCGCTCCCACACCTCCGGGTGCTCGTCGAGCAAATGGAACGCCCAGCTCAGTGTGCTGGCCGTGGTCTCGTGGCCGGCGAGCAGCAGGGTGACCAGCTCGTCGCGCATACGTACCCGTCCGACGCGTCGGTCGGGTTCATGGCGGACCGACTCGATCAGCCGAGAGACGACATCGTCGCCTGCGGGCCGTGCGGCGCGATCGGCGGCCAGCCGGTCGACAACGCGCTGCAAATCCCGTCTCGCCCGCCGGAAGCGCATCTGCAGGGGCAGCGGAAGCCACAGCGGCACCGTGCCCAGCGTGATGGCGTCGAACATCGCCTGGTTTTGGACGGCCTCGAACGAGTCGCCGAGCGACTCGAATTCGCCGAGGTCAGCGTCGATCAGTGTGCGCCCCAGCACGCCGAGGGTGAACGCGGTCATCTCGGCGCGCATGTCCACCGGGCCCTGGCCGACCTGCGTGCTGAGCCGCGCGGCCAGCCGCTCTGCCTCGTCGCTGATGGCGCCGAGCTGGCCGGCAATCCGTTTCGGTTGGAAGACCGGCTGGATCGTCTTGCGTTGCCCGCGCCAGACCTCGCCGTCGCTGGTGAGTAGGCCGTCCCCGAGGGCGCGCCGGGCGTGGATCATGCCGAGACCCTTGGTGTAGTTCTCGGCGTTGTCGGCCAGGACGTGCTTGGCGTGGTCGGGGTGGTTGAAGAAGTAGAGCGTCTTGGGGCCCAGAGGCAGACGAACAGCATCGCCGTACTCGGCGGCGGCCCACGCCATGACATCGAGACGGCTCCGCACCATCCTGGCGAGGATGGGGAGTGTGGAGGCACGCGGCGGCCCCGGGATCCGACGGCCGGCCCGCCTGACCGCAGGCCTCATGGTCGTCACGAAACGGCCCGCCGGAGCTCGGCGAGCCCCAAGGTGATGCGCTGCCGCCAGAGTTCGTAGGTGGGGACGTCGGAGTCGCCGAAAGGCTCGGTGCGGCTGGTGTCGGCCAGGTCGGCCGCTTGAGCCGGCGTGACGCCGCAGAGCAGGTCGGTCGCCAGCCTGGTGTTCGCCGTCACAAGGCCGGCCTGGAGCCGGGCGGTTGCGGCGAACACAGCACCCTGCGCGACCTGCGGCATGTGGTTTCCGGCGCGCCGCATGAAGGCCTGCAGTTCCTCCTTGTCCACCCCACCCGCGTACGTCGCGGCGAGGCCGGCGCCACTGTAGAGGTCGGCCCGCCGGGTTTCGTCGAACGCGTCGATCAGGTCGGCGGCCATCTCAGGGTCGGCTCCGCCGACAAACCAGATCGCCCGCCCTATGCCCTGGTCGATCACCCGGCTCGCGTACGAGGACGGGCCGCCCGCCGGCCAGGGGAAGTTCGGCTCCTGATACTGCCGGCGCACGTACCGGTCGGTGTGGAAGTAGGCCTGGTGGAATCCATACCCGTCGAGGACGAGCCAGCGCAGCAGCGGATCAGCGGCGGCTGCGGACACCTTCGCCCATCGGAACCGCGGCAGTCGGGCCATGGCCCAGCCCACCCCGACGTAGACCATGTACACATGGTCCCTGGCCCTGCCCTCAAGGAACCGGCTCACGTTGCGGCCTCCGAACGGGAGGCCGTCGCGTATCGCGAAGCCCATGCCTGCGCCCTCGTAGGCGAAACCGCGGAACTGCCACGGCAACTCCTCGAGACGCTCCTCGGCCTCCGCCGGCACGCGCGCCTCGGCGGCATACGCGTACCCGGTGAGGAAGGTCTCGCCGACCGTCTCCAGCATCTGCCGCGCGGGCGGGCTCTTTACGTGGAAGCCACGGACCGAAAGACTCGCCTCCGACGTGCTCGGCGTCAGAACCCGCCTTCTGAGCGCTCGCCAACCACTGGCCATCGTTCTCTCCTCTGGGCGGATCGATACCTGGAGATCTGAGTGGGATCGTGTCAACCCGCCGGTTGGCGCGCCTACTCTCTGGTTGCCGTCATGACGCCGCGTCAACGCGCTGCGGTCTCCGGGGCCCGCTGAGGCGCCGGGTTCGGCTCGGGAAGGAGCCGGTTGTCGAGCTCTGGTAACGCCAGCAGGATCGGCAGGTCGGTCTTGTCCACGGCGCGCATCGGGATGCGGAGATTGACGTTCTGGTCGGCCCGCACGGCGATCGGCTTGCCCGCGCCCACTAAGAGGGGATAGCGGGCCCACGGGCGCGGGTCGACGTCGACCCAGCGCACCGCCACCGCGGCCGCGCGCACGTACCACTGACCGACGGGCACTCCGCTCAGTTGGTACTTCAGCACTCGGCAGCCGTAGGCGGGGCTCTCGAGGATGTCGCAGGAGACTGGCATCCCCTCGACGATGGGGCTGCCGAATGCGCCGACATAGACGCGCAGCGGCGTGCTGCTCGGTGGCAGCACCACCGTGCCCTGCACCGCGCCGGATCGGCGGCCCGCGTCCGTCTCGAAGCGCGGAAGTGGCGGCAGGCCGCTGTGTGACAGCGACCGGAAGCGGGTCGGCGAGACACCGACGCTCCGAGTGAACCGGGTGGTGAACGTTCCTAGGCTGTTGTAGCCCACCTGATAGGAGATGTCAGTTACGCTCTGCGACGTCTCCAGCAGCAAGTTCTTCGCGCTGTAGAGGCGGATCGCGGTCAGGAAGCGCCCCGGCGACGTGCCCGTGAGAGAGCGGAAAACCCGCGAAAAGTAGAACTTGCTTAATACGGCGGTGTCGGCAATCTCGTCTAAGGACAGTGGTTCACTGTAGTGATCCCACATCGTCGTTATCGCGCGTTCGACCGCCAGTCTCGATACCTCCATATGGAGCCCCCGTTGTCTCGATGCGGCTACCCCGTGATCGGCCGCTGATCCCATCCAGGGCAGCCTCTGAGATGCGGTTCGATGATGCGCATGTCACGCGCGACAACACTTCTTTGAAGTTGCCTGTATCGGATTTGCACCGTCGGGGTATTCAGGTGGTTCTTGTGAAGCGATTTACCGGAGTGTCCTATGTGACATTTGGTCAGATTGTTTTGCGAGCACCGCGAGTTGCTGCCGGGCTCGTGGCGCGCTTGGATCAGGACGCGCGGTTCGCCGAGCTGGCTCCGGAGCCACTTCATGAGAGACGAAGGTGGTCTCCGGGAAGCGGGAGACCTGTCGGGGTGCCCCGGGCCGCCGGTGTGCGGTGCCGTTGTGCGAGCTGCGCCCCGTGCGGCGCGCAGCGTCCCCGGATGCGCGTAGCGGCGTGCAAGCGCCGCTGCGCTTGGAGAGGCCGACCGAGGCCTCGATGCCGGAGGCGGGCGGTGGTGGCGAGCCCTCTTCCTTTGCGCCCGCGACCGGTTGTCCACCCCGGCGGGCAGTCGTATCGGGCCGCTGTCCAATTCGATCACCGCAAATGGCAAGTGGCTAATGGCGTGGCCGGGCAATCCGAATATGTGATTCCGGTGAGGAAATCAGGGCTGCCTTCACAAGCCACGGTGCCGACGCCTTCGGTGAGGAAAGGGAGAGGGAGTGATTCCGTTTGGTGAACCCATTACTCGGGCTCGTTCAGTCGTGGCAGGGAGGCAGAGTGAACGCCACCGACGGCGAGCCGGAACGGCCGTCCGGCCGAGATCCGTATACACCTGGCGCGAAATACGCGGCCGCGTGCGCTGTGGGGACGGCGAGGTTACCGACCGTCATCTCCAGTGCTTCCAGCGTCAGCGTCACCGCTTCGTCCAGCTGTACGTCCCTCCCCGCCGTGTAATCCTGCGGGCGCTGCACGACCTCTACGTCCGGAGCCGCCCCGTGTTTTTCGCACCGCCGGAATGCCTGGTTTCGAACGGTACGTCCTCGCCTGCGCCCGGATCGTGCTCGACCGGCTCGGCGGAGGCATCGGGCAGATCCTGGCCGGCAAGGCGCGGCTCGGTGCCGATGAAGCCTTCCACGAGACGGGCGAGTGGCTCGATGCCTCCGCCAACTCCCTCTACTGCTCGGTCAAGAACGACCGCGACGGGCCTTCGCTCGCGGCCCGTCTCCGCGCCGCCGGCAGCATCCGGCTTTCTGCTGGATCTGCTCTTTGCTCTCGACCGTCGTCCCCGCCCCTCCAGTTACTAGCTGGAATGGGAGCTTGCCCGATTCCCACTGCCCGGCTGGAAGACACCGGCAACTGCTCGGCGCCGCGGATCGCATCTCAGGAATGGGCGAGGTGTCCACACAGCGTCGTCTTCCGCCCAGGTCGAGGTAGTGGCCCGCAGGCCGGCACGGCGCGGTGCTGGACGCATGTTGTGAGGACCTGGACTTCATGCTGCCGCAGGTAGGGGCACACTGCGGGACTCCCGAACCGTTAACAGGCCTGCCCTAGGCGGCGGTGCGCGGGCTGGTTGGCGACGTCATCGACCCGGTCGGGACCCGGGGGCCTCGGCCCGCACACTTCGGTTTCTGCGCGGCACGTGCGTCGGCCTAGTCGAGTGCAAGCACGGCAACCGACCGGGCTGAGCGCACCGCTCAACCACGGCGCGCGCCAGCGGCTTTCATCGACGCCGCCGCTTTGTCGCCGTCGTCGCCGGCGCCCACGAGCATGCTGCATACCACTGTCTGGAAGCAGGCGTCGGCGTCGTAGGGCTCGATGAGGTATCCGCCGAGTTCCAGCGTGACGAGCCCGTGGACCCCGATCCACATATGGTGCGCCACGCGAGTCGGGTCGTCGGCGCAGAACCGGCCCGCCGCCATGCATCTGTCCACGGCACCCACCAGCGTCTGCAGCGTGTAGCGGCCGTGCTGTCGTTCGTCGTCCGAGAGTGCGAAGCCGCCGAGGCTCGCTCCGCCGAACATGATCGAGTACAGGTACTGATGCTCGATCGCGTTGGCGCGGTACGCGTATCCGAGCGCCGCGACGTCGGCGACGGGGTCGTCGGTCTGCGCGACCTCGGTCATCCGGTCGTTCAGACGCCGGAAGCCTTCGTGCACCATGGCCCTGACCAGATCGTCCATGCCGCCGAAGTGGGTGTACACCGCGGTGGTGGAGGTGCCCACGGCAGCGGCGAGCCGCCGGGTGGACAGTGCGCTCGGTCCCTCCTCGCTCAGCAGGCGAGCCGCGGCCAGGATCAGGTTCGCGCTCACTTCAGGGTCGGCTTGTCGAGGGCTCACTCTTGACATGGTCGCACAGAAGGGTGAGTGTAACAATGTTACGTAACGCCGATGTGTAACGGAGGCGGGATGGGCGGCGCACCGTATACCCAGGTAGGCGGCTACCGGCCGGTCTCCCGTGAGGCCACCGTGTTCCAGCCGGAGGTGATGGGCACACTGCCGCCCGAGCTGAACGGCACGTTCGCCCGCATCGGACCGAATCCTCTGGGTGTGCCCGACGCGCGTCGCCACGCGTTCGAGGGGGCGCCCATGGTGCACGCGATCCGTATCCGGGACGGACGCGCGGAGTGGTACCGAAACAGATGGCTCCGGACCGACCGGGTCTGCGCCCATCTGGGAGAGCTGCCCGCGCCGGGACCGCGCCACGGCCTGTCTGACGACGCCGGGGGCAACCTCGTCCGGCACGCGGGCCGAATCCTCGCGCTGGGCGACGGGGGTGTGCTGCCGATCCAGATCGACCCCGATCTGGCCACCGCGGCCCGCGTCGACTTCGACGGGACGCTCTCGGCCGGGTTCTCCGCCCACCCGGAGATCGATCCGCTCACTGGGGAGATGTTCGCGGTCGCCTACTATCACGAGCCGCCGTACGTCCTCTACCTCGTCATCGGCGCGGACGGCACGGTACGCAGAACGCTGCCGATCGCGGTGAAGAGTCCGCCGATGATGCACGCCTTCTCGCTGACCGAACGCTACGCGATCTTCTACGACCTCCCCGTCGCCTATGATCCGGCCGCCGCAGCCGGCGGCTCGCGCGTCCCGTACAGGTGGCGACCGGATCACGAGGCCAGGATCGGTGTGCTGCCGCGCGAGGCCGATGCGCCCGATGTGCTCTGGATGAATGTCGATCCCTGCTACGTCTTCCATCCGGTCAACGCCTACGAGCGCGCGAACCGGATTGTCATCCACCTCGTCCGCCACGCGCGGGTCTTCGACCGCGAGCCGCTCCGGCCGGGCGAGTCGGCTCCCACGCTCTGGCGGTGGACGGTCGACCCGCGCAGCGGCACGGTCGTCGAGGAACAGCTCGAAGAGTACGTCGAGGAGTTCCCCAGGATCGACGACAGATATAAGGGCTCACACAATCGGTACGGCTTCGCTGTCGCCATGTCCCCGTGCGAGAGCGGCGGGTACCTCGCCGGCCCCGGACTCCTCCGTCACGACCTCATTGGCGGCCGTACGGAGACCCACCGGTTCGGGCCGGGCCACGAAACAGGCGAGGCGGTGTTCGTACCGCGCCGTCCCGACGCCGCCGAGGCGGACGGCTGGCTGCTGAGCTTCGTTTACGACGCGGCGGACGACCGCAGCGAACTGGTGGTTCTGGACACGGCCGACTTCACTGGAGAGCCGGCAGCGGTCGTGCGTCTGCCGGTGCGAGTGCCGCACGGTCTGCACGCGGCGTGGATCGCGGACTGACGGACACCGCGGCTCCTTTTCGCGATCGGGTCAATTTGGAAGAAGGCGCGGGCCGCCGCGGTCCTTAGTCTGCTCAGAAGTGTTCGACTGGCAGTGAGGAATGCTCATGGCGCTGAGGGTGCTCGGGCGTGCCCGGGGGGAGTTCGAGCACCCTGCGGTGTTCTGGTTCGGCGTGCTCGCGTGCACAGCGGGTGCCGCGCTGCACCTGCCGATGAACTTCGGCGCGCGACATGCAGAACCACATGTCCGGGATGCAGCCGGAAACGCCGCCGTGATCACAGAATTGGTGCTCATCGCCGTCGGACTGGTCGCGGTGCTGTACGGCGTGTTGCCCGCGCGGGGACGAGAATCAAGAAGTCGGCGCGGCGTATCCGTGTCACAGCCGTCGACGACGCCCCGATACGCGCTCAACACGTCGCGCCGCTCGTGGTCCGCGCCATCGCGATCACGATCGACGTCATGAAGCCGGCGACGCTGTCATTCGTCGCGCTGCGCTCGCGCGGTTCGGGCCTCGCGGCCAGCATGACCAAACTCGGCGAGGGTGCTGATCATCGCGACCGTCGTTGCCACGACCGTTCCCTCGATCGCGGTGACCGCGGTCGTCGGCGCGGTGCCGCTGCTCCTGGCGGCTGCCTGGTCCTGTGGATGGGACTCGCGACCAAGCGCCGCAGTCTGGAGGAGATCACCGGCGAGCTGCTGGCCACCGACGCCGCTTGGCCCGCTCACCGAAAGCCGGTAGCCGAACGCCCCGACGTCTGAGGGCGCCGGGCCGTTCCGCGTGCCGATCCGTGCCGGCGTGCTACGAGCACAACATCACCCCGGGGCTGTGAAACCGGCGCCCACCCGGCACGAGAGCCGGGCCATCAACCTGCCCACGAGCCGAAATCTCCGCTCTCAACGAAAGGGCTCATCAGCAAACTGACGGGCCCTCATGCATGATCGGGGTTAACGAACGGAGATGTTCCGGGCCGGGAATCACCGAGGGTTCGGTGACGGCATTGGGCATGTGTTCTTCCTGGAACGACGCATAGCGACCGCGCGGCGCGGTCGTCAATGGCGAATATCAAACGCATTCGCAAGGTCTGCTTCTCCGTTCCTGCCCTCGACCGGTTTTGCGAGGCTCGGCATCTTCAGGATTGCGCTGTTTCGGCGCCGGCGGCCTTAGCGACGGCAAGGCAAGAGAAGCCCCCACGCAGGTCCGGGGGCCATCCTGGTGACGGCGGGCAGGCGCTCTCACGGATACTCATCCACGGACACCGCGATTATGGGGAACCCATGGGCACTCAGCGATATGAAGTGGCAATCCTCGGGTCGGGAATCGGCGGCTCGATGCTCGCGTGCATCCTCGCCCGGCACGGAGTCTCGACTCTCCTGCTTGAGGGAGCGAGCCATCCGAGGTTCACCATCGGCGAGTCATTGATTCCGGAGACCGGCCTACGCCTGCGTATCGTCGCCAACAAATACGGCGTCCCGGAGATCGGGTGGATCGGCACGTTCCACAAGCTGCGCAAACACGTGAGCAGTAATTGCGGGGTGAAGCGCTCCTTCGGCTTCATGTATCACCGTGACGGCGAGGAGAACCGCCCCGAGGAGATCAACCAGTTCGGGACGCTGACACCGCCCGTCGGCCCTGACTCGCATCTGTTCCGCCAGGACACCGATGCCTTCCTCGCGGCGCTCTCGGTCAAGTACGGGGCGACGTTCCGCTCCCAGACGCGCATCTCCGACATCACCTTCGGGGACGACGAGGTCGAACTGCGCGCGGCCTCCGGCGAGACGTACCGCGCCAAGCTCCTGATCGACGCCTCGGGCATGCGGTCGATGGTCTCCGACCAGCTCGGCATGCGCGACGAAGTGCCGCGCTTCCGTACTGACACACGCACCATCTACACCCACATGATGGGCGTCAAGAGCGCGGATCTGCTGTTGGACCCCAAGGGTCGGCGCGGCCTGATCTCGCCGCTCGGTCAGTCCACCATGCATCACGTCTTTGACGGCGGCTGGATGTGGGTCATCCCGTTCAGCAACCACCGCGACGCCACTAACCCGCTGACCAGCGTGGGCCTGATGCTCGACCGGCGCAAGCACCCTGAGCCGCAGGGGACGCCGGAGGAGGAGTTCCGCCGGATCATCTCCGCCTACCCGACGATTGCACGGCACTTCGCCGAGGCGAACGCCGCACGGCCGTGGGTCAGGTCGGGCCGCATCCAGTACTCCTCGCCGCACCTGATCGCGCCCCGCCTGATCCAACTCCCGCACGCGGCCGCGTTCATCGACCCGCTCTACTCGAGCGGCATGTCGGTGCTCATCGCTGCGGTCGACCTGATCGCCGAGTCGCTGCTCAAAGCCGTCGAGGAGAACGACTACGCGGTCGAACGGTTCAAGTTCATGGAGGACGTGGTCAACCGCGGGTTCGACCACTACGACACGATCGTGTCAGGGTCGTACGACTCGTTCGCGAGCTACGACACCTGGAACGCGTGGAACCGCAACTGGGTGATGGGGAGCCTCCTCGGCACGTTCGGTCCGCTGTCGCTGCTGATGCGCTACCACAAGACGAAGGACCGCTCGTACCTGGAGAAGACCACCGAGCCGAGCCGCATGGGCGTGCTTGGCAGCCACCTGCCGGGCGTCGTCGACATGGCGCGGGCCTCGCGCGCAGACATGGACGCCGCGATCGCAGGCCAGATCACCCACCGGGAGGCGAGCGAGCGCATCTTCGCCCGGTTCCGCGCGATCGACTTCCTGCCGCCTTACATGGGCTTCGGCGACCCCAAGAAGACCGCCACGGCGACGTTCACGCTGATCCCCGGTGCCCGCCACGTCACGTGGTACCGGATGCACGGCGACCCGGTGTACCGGGACAACTGCACCTTCCCGCTGATGACGTACGCACGTGACGGTGCGGCCTTCGTGCTGGGCGAGGCGCGCGAAGGGTGGCGGCGCAGCTTCTCCGCCCTGCGCGACGTCTTCTTCGCCGACAACAGTGACTGGCGCCACGCCGCGCCGGCACTCGATGCGCACCGAGAGCTCGTGACGCCGGTTCCGGCGCTCGTGCCCTCCGTGGACGAACCGGCCGAGCTCGACGGCGTCGAGGCCCCCCGGAGCGCGGCCTCGCCGACCGGGATCGGCTGAGCGGGCCGTGCCGGGCGTGGACCGCGTGCGACGGAACACATTCGAGGCCTCACACCCAGCCTTATCCGACTGCGTGGTGTTCGGGCCACGTGTCCGGCTGCCCATCCGAGGAGACGCCCCGCACCTTATGACCGTTGTTTCGAGAGGAGAGCGCAGTGAGGCTGAGTAAGCGTCTTCGTCGGCTGGTGCCGGGAGTGCTGGCCTTTGTTGTCGGCGTGTCGCTGTTTTTCGGCGCAAGCAATGCGGTCACGGTGTCCGGCGGTCCGCAGACCGCCGCGCAGTACAAGTTCCAGGAACTGCCCATCGCGCTGCCGCCCGGTTACAACGACCAGCCCATGAACACGATCCGGGAGGTGAACCCGGCGTACCAGAAGATCCGTTCCTGGATCTCGGCGGTCGGGGCGAGCGTCGCTATCAACGACGTCACCGGCCACGGCCGCGCGAACGGCATGTGCATCGTAGACACCCGGACGAACTCGGTGATCGTGACGTACACGCCCACCGCGCCGGCGGCCGACCGGTTCACGCCGTTCACGCTGAACCCGGCGCCGCTGCCGTACGACAACACGATGGCGCCGACCGGCTGCGCGGCCGGCGACTTTACGGGCGACGGCCGTATCGGCTTCCTCGTGACGTACTGGGGACGGACCCCGATCCTGTTCCTGCCGAAGTCGACCGCCACGACGCCCTCGCCGAGCGCGTACGTGCGGCAGGAGCTCGTGCCCTCGCAGTCGTCCGACGGCAAGTACCACGGCCCGCGCTGGAACACCGACGCCGCTTACGTCGCGGACCTCGACGGCAGCGGGCACCCCTCGATCATCATCGGCAACTACTTCCCCGATTCGGACGTGCTGGACCCGAACGGCCTGAAGAACGTTTCGATGACCAACAGCCTCTCGTCCGGGGACAACGCCGGCGGTGACCACGTGCTGCGCTGGAACGGCGCGACCTCGGGCCCCCACCCGACCGTCGACTACGTCAAGGAGGAGGGTGCGATCCCGTTCGAGATATCGACGGGCTGGACGCTCGCGATCTCCGGGGCGGATCTCACCGGTGACGGCCTGCCGGAACCTTATATCGCCAACGACTTTGGCCACGGCCACCTCCTGTACAACGAATCGACCCCGGGCCACATCAAATTCAGCGAGGCCAAGGGCCGGCGCACGGGGACGACTCCCAAGTCGTTCGTGGTCGGAGACGGCTCCTTCAAGGGCATGGGCGTCGACTTCGCCGACTTGAACGGCGATGCCAGGTTCGACTTCTACGTCCCCAACATCAACGTCGCCTGGGGCCTGCAGGAGAGCAACCTGCTCTTCATCAACAAGGCCGCGAACGACGCCGACATGAGGCAGCAGCTCAGCAAGGGCGTCGCCCCGTTCACGCAGGAGGCCCAGCAGCACGGCCTGGCGTGGACCGGCTGGTGCTGGGACGTCAAGACGGGTGACTTCCGAAACGACGGCGAACAGGACGTGATCCAGACAACCGGCTTCATCAAAGGCACCGAGAATCGGTGGAACTGGCTGCAGGAGGCGGCCACCGAGAACGACGTCCTGCTGAGCAACCCGGCGATGTGGCCCAACTTCCAGCCCGGCGACGATGTCTCGGGCCACGAGGCCCTCGCCTTCTACGCCAAGAACTCCAGCGGCACCTACGTGAACATCAGTTCCGAGCTGGGCCTTGCGGTGCCGACCCCGACCCGCGCTGTCGCCACCGGCGACACGACCGGCACCGGCACCCTGGACTTCGCCGTGGCCCGGCAGTGGGGACCGCCGGCGTTCTACGCCAACCGGGCGCCGGAGCGCGGCAACTCGCTCGAGCTCAAGCTCTACCGTCCGTCTACCGATCCGGCCAAGGCCGGCAAGGGCCTCGCGGCCATCGGCACGCCCGCGTACGGCGCCCAGGTCAAGATCACGACGCCGCAGGGCACCCAGATCTCCCAGCTCGACGGCGGCGGCGGCCACGTCGGTTTCCGCAGCTTCGATGTCCACTTCGGGATCGGTTCGTACAGCGGCCCCGTGTCCGTCGACCTCCAGTGGCGTGACGTCGACGGAGGCCTCCACCAGCAGGCGCTGAAGCTCAAGCCCGGCGTCCACACCCTCATGCTCACCGACACCGCCCAGGAGGTTTCGAGCCGATGACCGCTGTCGCGCACCCCTCTCAGGCCGACACCGCTCCGTCGAGCGCGACGGCCAAGCCCGTAAAGCCGAAGCCTGATCCGCGGTATCTCGCGCTGCGCAACTTCGCTATGTCGATCACCGTCTTCAACGTGTTCGGCTACACCCTGCTCGGCTTCGAGCAGCCCTACCTGTGGCCGGTCTTCGCCCTGCTGACGGGCTACGCGACCGAGATCACGTTCGAATTGATCAGCGCGTGGGCGTACCAGCGGCGTCCGCGGTTCCTCGGCGGGGGAGTGCGCGGTCTGTACGAGTTCCTCCTACCGGCGCACATCACCGCCCTCGCCGTCAATATGCTGCTCTACGCCAACAACCAGATCCTGCCTGTCATCTTCGGCGTGTTCGTGGGCGTCGCAGGCAAGCACGCGTTCCAGGCGCCCATCAACGGGCGGATGCGGCACTTCATGAACCCGTCCAACTTCGGCATCACGATGGTCCTGGTCTGCTTCAGCTGGGTCAGCATTGCGCCGCCGTACCAATTCACTGAGAACGCGAACACGTTCTTCCGGGTGATGATCGCGCTCATCATCGCCACGGCCGGCACCGTCCTCAACACCATGCTCACCCGCAAGGTGCCGCTGATCGTCGGCTGGATGGGCGGCTTTGCCATCCAGGCCTTCGTGCGGCACGGCATCTGGGATGTCGCGCTGTTCTCCGCACTGGGCTCGATGACGGGCGTCGCGTTCGTCCTCTTCACCAACTACATGATCACCGACCCGGGCACGACGCCGATGTCAGGGCGCGCCCAGTTCATGTTCGGCGGCTCCGTCGCGTTCGTTTACGGGATCCTGATGGAACTCGACATCACCTACACCCTCTTCATCGCGCTCACGATCGTCTGCGCCGCCCGCGGCCTCGGCTGGTGGGGTGCCTCCTTCGTCCAGCGCCTGCGGTCCAGGCGTAAGCCCGACGCCACGACGGTGAACGGGGAGGTGCCGGCTCGGGTGCCGGAGACGACGGGGGCGATGCGGGCATGAGCGGTCACCGGATTGCCGTGGTCGGCATCGCCTGTAGATACCCCGACGCGGACTCGACCGAGCAGCTCTGGCAGAACGTCCTCGCCGGTCGGCGCGCGTTCCGCCGGCTGCCGGACGAGCGCATGAACCTCGACGACTACTACTCACCCGACCCGGCGGCGCCCGACCGTTTCTACACGCGCAAGGCCGCCGTCCTCGAGGGCTTCGAGTTCGACCGCATCCGGTACCGGGTCGCAGGCAGCACCTTCCGGTCCACGGACATGACCCACTGGCTGGCACTGGACACCGCGGCGCGCGCCCTGCAGGACGCGGGTTTCCCCGGCGCCGAAGGGCTGCCGCGGTCGGCCACCGGCGTCGTGATCGGCAACACCCTGACCGGTGAATTCAGCCGCGCCAACCTCATGCGGCTGCGCTGGCCGTACGTGCGCCGCACGGTCGGCGCCGCCCTGCGCGAGCAGGGCTGGGACGACGCCGCCCTCGGCACGTTCCTGGCCGGGCTCGAAACGCGCTACAAGAGCGCCTTCCCGCCTATCGATGAGGACACCCTGGCTGGCGGCCTCGCCAACACCATCGCGGGACGCGTCTGCAACCACTTTGACCTCCACGGCGGCGGCTTTACCGTCGACGGCGCCTGCTCCTCCTCGCTGCTCTCGGTGGCGACCGCGGCCAACGCCCTGGCGACCGGCCAGCTTGAGGTGGCCATCGCGGGCGGCGTGGACCTGAGTATCGACCCGTTCGAGGTCATCGGCTTCGCCAAGACCGGCGCCCTGGCGACCGGCGAGATGCGCGTGTACGACCGCGCCTCCAACGGGTTCTGGCCCGGCGAGGGCTGCGGCATGCTCGTGCTCATGCGCGACGAGGACGCAGTCGCGCGCGGCCTGCGCCGATACGCCACGCTCGCCGGCTGGGGCTACTCCTCCGACGGCAAGGGCGGCATCACCCGGCCCGAAGCCGCCGGACACCGGCTCGCGCTGCGGCGCGCCTACGACGCCGCCGGATACGGCATCGAGACCGTCGCCTACCTCGAGGGCCACGGCACTGGCACCGCCGTCGGCGACGCGACCGAACTGCGGGCGTTCAGCGAGGCGCGCCGCGCCGCCGACCCCGCGGCGCCGGCGGCGGCGATCAGCACCATCAAGGGGAACATCGGCCACACCAAGGCGGCTGCAGGCGTCGCCGGCCTCATCAAGGCGATCCTCGCCGTGCACCACGAGGTCATCCCGCCGGCCACCGGCCACCTCGACCCCCACCCTGAGCTGACGGGGGAGCGGCCCGCGTTGCGTGTGCCGCTCGAGCCGGAGCCGTGGCCGGTCGGCTACCCCGTCCGCTCCGGCGTCTCGTCGATGGGGTTCGGAGGCATCAACGCACACGTCGTCGTGGAGCACGCCGACCGCGCTCCCGACGCCGGGCTCGGGCCGACGGTCGAGACGCTGACGCGGTCCCGGCAGGACGTCGAGCTGCTCCTGGTCGACGCGGAGAATCTCTCGGCTCTGCGCGGTCGTGTCGCGCAGCTGGCCGAGCTGTGCGGCAGGCTCTCCTTCGCCGAACTCGGCGACCTCGCGGCCACACTCGAGCGCGAGCTGGGCGACCGTCCGCTCCGCGCCGCGATCGTGGCCGGCGATCCCGAGGAGGCAGGCCAGCGCTTCGCCACCCTGCTGACGATGCTCGACAACGGGGCCCGATCCGTCCTCGACGTCACGCGCGGCGTCTTCCTGGGCACCTCCGCGCGGCCGCCGCGGATCGGATTCCTCTTCCCCGGGCAGGGAGCAGGCCGACGCGGAGACGGCGGAGCGCTGCGGCGGCGGTTCGCCGACGTGGACGAGCTCTACCGCACCCTGCCGATGCCCTCCAGCGCCGACCTGGTCGCCACCGAGAACGCCCAGCCGAGGATCGTCACCTCGTCCGTCGCGGGCCTGCGCGTGCTGGCCAGCCTCGGCATCGAGGCCGTCACGGCCGCGGGCCACAGCCTCGGCGAGCTGACCGCACTTCACTGGGCGGGCGCGATGGACGAGGCCGGCCTGCTCCGCGCGGCTGCGGCGCGTGGCCGCATCATGGCGCAGGCGAGCGACGGCGGCGGCGCCATGGCGAGCGTCGTCGCGCCACCGGAGGCGGTCGTCCCACTTCTCATCGGCGAGCCGGTCGTGATCGCCGGTTACAACAGCCCCCGGCAGACGGTCGTCAGCGGACCGGCCGACGCCGTCAAGCGGGTCTGCGAACGCGCCGCCGGCCAGGGCTACTCGGCAACCGGGATTCCGGTCTCCCACGCGTTCCACTCACAGGCCGTCGCCCCGGCGGCCACCGCGTTCCGCGACCATCTGCGGGGCGAGTCCTTCGCACCGCTCGCCCGGACCGTGGTCTCCACGGTCACCGGCGCCGTCCTGCCGGCCGAGACCGAAGTATCCGCCCTGCTGACCCGTCAGGTTCTCGACCCGGTGCGTTTCACTGAAGCGGTCCGGGCGATGGCCGAAGAGGTCGACCTCCTCATCGAGGTCGGGCCCGGCAGGATCCTGCGAAGCCTTGCCGGAGAGATCGCACCCGGTGTGCCCGCGGTGTCGCTGGAGGCCGACAGCATGTCGCTCTCCGGACTGCTGCACGCGGTGGGCATCGCGTATGCGCTCGGCGCGCCCGTCCGCCACCATGTGCTCTTCCGCGACCGCTTCACGCGGCCGTTCCCGCTCGACAAGAAGTTGCGCTTCCTGGCCAGCCCCTGCGAATCGGCGCCGGAGAGCGATCTGCCGGGTCTCGATCTGCCAGTTCTCGCAGCACCTGACGCTGCGCAGGCTCCCGTGGCGCAGGTTCCCGACGCGCCGACAGCGGGAGACGGCGTCGACACGCTGGCCGTCCTGCGGCGACTCGCAGCTGAGCGGGCCGAGCTGCCTCTCGAGGCGGTGAGCGCGCAGAGCAACGCCATCGACGAACTCCACCTCAGCTCGATCACCGTCGGGCAGATCGTCACCCAGGCCTCCCGGGAACTCGGCCTGACGACGCCGCTGGCGACCTCGGCGTTCGCGACGTCGACGCTGGCGCAACTGGCCGAGATGCTCGATGAACTGCGCGAGACCGCGCGCGCCGGAGACGAGCACGCCACGACCGACATCACCGGCGCGGGCCCCTGGGTGCGCGCGTTCTCTGTCGATCTCGTCCCAGCCGAACCCGGGCCGGCGGTCACTGCGCCGGCCGACGGTGACTGGCAGCTGTTCGCCGCCGACAGGCACCCCCTCGCGCCGGCCCTCCACACCGCGCTGCGGCAGGCCAGGCTCGGTGGCGGGGTGCTGCTCTGCCTGCCGTACGGCTGCGACGAAAGCCACGTGCCAGTGATGCTCGCCGCCGCGCGCGGCGCCCTCTCACCCGGCGCGCCGGGACGCTTCGTCATCGTCGGCGACCGGCGGGGCGCGGCCGGTCTCGCCAAGACGCTCCACCTCGAGGCCCCCACCGTCGCCACGACCCTGGTCACCCTGCCCCTGCCGGAGCCGATGCCGGCCGAGCGTGTGGCGCAGATCGTGCCGCGCATCGTCGCCGACATCGCCGCGACCGCGGGCTTCAGCGAGACCGTGTACGACGAGGCCGGAACACGCCGCATCCCGCTGCTCCGCCCACTGCCGGCGCGGCACGGACCCGGCGGGCCGCCCGCCCTCGGCGCGCAGGACGTGCTGCTGGTGACCGGCGGCGGCAAAGGCATCACCGCCGAATGCGCGCTCGACCTGGCGCGTACCACCGGCACGGCGATCGCGCTCATGGGCCGCTCCGCCCCGGAGGCCGACCAGGAGCTCGCAGCGAACCTGGCCCGCATGACCGCCGCAGGCGTGAGTCACCGGTACGTGCGCGCCGACATCACCTCCGCGGACGAGGTCAAGTCAGCGGTCGATGAGGTCCGCCGGACGCTGGGGCCGGTGACGGCGATCCTGCACGGCGCCGGCCGCAACGTGCCACACGCGCTCGCCAACCTCGACGAGTCCTCCTTCCGGCGCACACTCGCGACGAAGATCACAGGGTTGGAAACCGTGCTCGCCGCCACGGACCCGGCCACGCTCCGGCTCCTGGTCACCTTCGGCAGCATCATCGGCCGAGCCGGACTGCGCGGTGAAGCGGACTACGCCACGGCCAACGACTGGCTCACCGACCTCACGTACCGGATCCGCGACGAGTACCCGAACTGCCGCTGCCTCGCACTGGAGTGGTCAGTCTGGTCGGGCACCGGCATGGGCGAGCGCCTCGGCGTGCTGGAGTCACTGATGCGCGAGGGCATCCGGCCGATCCCGCCCGATGAAGGCGTCGCCGTCCTCCGGCGACTGCTCGCCGACCCGCATGCGCCCACCTCGGTCGTGGTCATGGGCCGCGCCGAGAGCCTGCCCACCATCACGCTCGAGCCGCGCGAGCTGCCGCTGCTGCGCTTCGTCGACCGGCCCCGCGTGCACTATCCCGGCGTCGAGCTCGTCGTCGACGCGGACCTCTCCGCCGACGACGACCTCTACCTCGCCGACCACCTGCTCGACGGCGATCTGCTCTTCCCGGCAGTGTTCGGCATGGAGGCCATGGCCGAGGCGGCCGCTGCGCTGACCGGCCGACCCGGCCCCCCGGTGCTCGAGGATGTTGAGTTCCTCCGTCCCATCGTCGTCCCCGTCGACGGGAAAACCACGATCCGGATCGCCGCACTCGTCACCGAGGAGGGCACCGTGCAGGCGGTGATCCGCAGCGACGAGACCACCTTCCAGGCGGATCACTTCCGGGCGACCCTCCGTTTCGACGTGCCAGCACCGGACGACACGGCGCCCCCGGCGGCGCCCGCGGCGGTCCGGGTGCCGCTAGCGCCGATGGAGGATCTCTACGGCCCGGTGCTCTTCCAGGGCGACCGGTTCCAGCGGCTCCTGGGCTACCGAGACCTGGCCGCGAAGCGCTGCGTGGCCGACCTCTCCAACGCGGCGGCCAAGCCGTGGTTCGGCGGGTTCCTGCCGTCCAACCTCGTCCTCGCCGACCCGGGCACACGCGACGCGCTCATGCACGCGATCCAGTGCTGCGTGCCCGACGCGACCTTGCTGCCCGCCGCCATAGAGCGCCTCCACCTCGCCGATCCGGCCCGCATGCGCACGCTCGATCGGGTCACGCTCCACGCCGCCGAACGCTCCCGCGACGGTGACACGTACGTGTACGACCTCGACGTCCGCGACCCGGCGGGCGCGCTCGTCGAACGCTGGGAGGGACTGCGGCTCCAGGCCGTCCGCAAACAGGACGGCGCGGGACCATGGACGCCGGCGCTGCTGGGCCCGTACCTCGAGCGCCGGTCCGCAACGGTGCTGCCGACCGCGCTCCGCACGGCCGTCTGGCCGGACGGCGGCGAGGCCACCGGCGACGTGGCCGGTCGGCGCGGGAGGACCGTACGGGCGCTCGGCCTTGCGCTCGGCCGCGAGCCGTCCCTCAGCTACCGGCCGGACGGCAGGCCCGAGGCCGACGGAGGGATCGAGGTCTCCTCCTCGCACGGTGCGGGCGTGACATTCGCGGTGGCCGCGGAGCGGGTAGTCGGGTGCGACGTCGAGGAGGCCGTGGAGCGGTCGGCGCAGGAGTGGACCGACCTGCTCGGCGCGGAGGGATTCGCCCTGGCCGAACTCGTCGCCAGCGAGCGCGGCGAGGACCTGTCGATCGCCGCCACGCGCATCTGGGGCGCGCAGGAATGCCTGCGCAAGACCGGCCACGTGCGCGCCGGGTTGGTCGAGGTCTCCGAGCCGACGGCGGACCGTTGGGTCGTACTGCGCTCGGGTGCCGCCCGGATCGCGACGTTCCCCACGACGCTGCGCGGGCTCGCCCAACCTGTGGTCTTCACGATGCTGACGGAGTCGAAGGAGAGCGGTAAATGATCACGCGACCGTACTACGAATACCGGCATCTCGTCGGGTTCGAGGAGACCAACCTCGTCGGCAACGTCTACTACGTCAACTACCTGAGCTGGCAGGGGCGGTGCCGCGAGATGTTCCTGCGCGAGCACGCGCCCGACGTGCTCGACGAGATCCGCGACGATCTCAAGCTGTTCACTCTCAAGTGCGAATGCGAGTACCTGGCGGAGATCACCGCATTCGACGAACTGTCGATCCGGATGCGCCTGGAGGACCTCACGCAGACCCAGATCGGGTTCGCCTTCGACTACGTGCGACTGCGCGACGGGCTCGAGGACCTGGTCGCGCGGGGGCGGCAGCGGATCGCGTGCATGCGCGGCCCCAACACCGACACCCGTCCGGCCAAGGTGCCCGCCTCGCTGCGCAAGGCACTGGAGCCCTACAGCGCGGCCGCTCCCGCACCCCGGCCGCTCGTGCTCGCCGACGTCGTGAACAGTGACTGACGCCATGGCCCACTCCGACCAAGCGTCCGTCACGGGACTCGCGACATCTGGCGAACGAGTTCCGAGTGACGGGCTGGACCGGAATACTGAGCTGGATCGAAACGGCATGCGCCGCGTCCTCGGCCGGTTCACAACCGGCGTCACCGTCGTGACGACCGGCGGTGCCACGCCGCACGGCATGACCGCGAACTCGTTCACATCGGTGTCTCTGAACCCGCCGCTCGTGCTGATCTGCGTGCTCCGTGAGGCGGCCATGCACGAGGCCGTCCTCGATCGCAAGTCGTTCGCAGTGTCGGTGCTTTCAACGCACCAGGAGGATCTGGCGCGCTACTTCGCCGACCGCCGCCGCCCTCGCGGCATCCAACAGTTCGCCCCCATCGAATGGTCACCCGGCCGTTTCACCGGATCCCCCGTCGTGGCAGGCTCCCTCGCCTGGCTGGAGTGCTCCCTCACGGCCACTTACGACGGCGGCGATCACGCCATCTTCGTCGGCGAAGTCCTCGACATGGGCGTCCGGGACGAGCACGACGCCCTGCTGTTTTACGACGGCGGCTTCCACGCTCTGCGTACCAAGGAGGCGTGACACGCCGCCGGTCCACCCAGTACGTCGGCGGCGAGGTCGGGCCGCGCGAGTCGAGGACGTGATCGGCGCCCACGGCGCGCACCGTCTCGTGCTTGCCCGGCGAGGCGGTGGCGATCACCGTCGTGCCGTAGTGCTTGGCCATCTTCACCGCTGCCTGGCCAGTCCCGCCGACTGCCTACTGTAACTCCCTATTGCTGCGGTGATATCACGGCCGAGATGCCAGTTCGGACGATGCACGAGATCGCAGGGCAACTTGGTGTGAGCTTCGAGCGGCCCTCGTGTGTGCTACGGGTGCGGTCATTGACCGCGAGATGCCCGGTAGCCCCGCAACAGCGGGGGCCACCATCTACTGGACGAGTGTCAGCGAGCCTTTTCGTAGGCCTCGCGGACGGAGGCCGGAACACGACCGCGATCGCTGACCTCGAAGCCGTTTGCCTTCGCCCAAGCCCGGATCGCCGACGAGTCGTCCCTGCCGCCAGTCGACGCCTTGGACTTCCCTTTCAGCTTCGCGGCACCGCGAATCCTCCGAGCGCCGTCAGCATGGAGAAACGGATTCAAGAGCTCAAGGAGCTTCTCGTAGTTCTCATCCGTGAGGTCGATCTCGACCCCAGCTCCGTCGATGAGGATGCTGTGCGTGGCGATTTCCGACGATTCCTCGCCGGTCAAGTCATCCACATATGTTGTGACTACCTTCTGGGCCATGAAGGGGATCGTAGAGCACGTTCAGCCACATCCGGCAATCACAAGCGGTCGGGCTCCTGTACCGCTATTTCTCCGGACTGACACGAAGTCATCGAGGTGCTCAGGCTGCAGCCCCTCGCGTAACTCGATGATGGTGATCGTGCCGTTGGTTTCGTCGATACAGCGTTGCAAGTAGGGCTGGTACATGTCGAGGCGGCTGGGGCGGGAACTGCGTCCGGTAACCATGTCCTGCCGGCGGGCGGCGCGCGCATACTGCTGGACGGTATGCCGCCCTCAGTCAGGTGGCGGGCGATGACACGGAGCCCCATCCCCTTGCTCAACAGGCCGTGGACCAGGGCATGGTGGGCGCGCATCCGCTCTCCTCGCCGACCGGTAGGCGAGGAGAGCGAGTGCGGCTCGACAGCGAGTGGTGAAGCGCGCGTGCGAAACGGTCAGCTGCGCGAACGGCTCGGCAAAGGTGCGGCGCGAATCAGTTCGCGTCGCCGCAGATGAAGCGCCGGACCCGCAGATGACAACACCCTGCCCACCAAGCGGAAGATCCCTCAACTTGCGTTGGTAGGAGTCATGCACGCGTTCCGAGAACCCACCGCAGTCCGGACAGATTGCGCCCGCCGCCCGGTCTCTCGCTACTGCGTCGACGGCACTGAAGACAGCGTTCACCGCCTCGATGTCCACGTCGTCGATCCCGTCGAACAGCAGCGAGTCCCAGAACGATGAATCGGCCTGCATAACCAGCACAGTCACCGGTCGCAGTCGACGACCGTGAAGGCCCGGAGAGACCTGATGGAGCGTCACTACCGTCTGTCTGATGGCGAAGCGTACGCCGTCTCACGCGAGATCACCCCCTCGCAATCGAACACCGCGATGACCTTCCGTGTCCCCTCCCCAAGATCTGTGCCAGAGCCGGAACTACGACGTCATAGCCGCCCCAGTGGCTGCTCGTCGGCCCAGCCAGCCGGCACCGCCGCGGCTGCAGGCAGCACCATGGAGGGTGCCCGCGGCCGGGTGATATCCCGCCGATTATGGGTCAACGTCGCCGGCGTGGTCTGCTACCGCGCCGGATGCCGCTACCGGTTCTTCTTCAACCTGCATATCTGGCACGGGCGCCGGGACGAGCCGACGGCGTTCTCCCGGGCAAGTACTGCGACATGATCGTCATAAGTTCTCCGCCCGGCTGATTCCGTCGTCCTAATTCGCACACTCCTGTTGCGGATCATTGGTGGAGGGTGGCAGGCTGCAGCGGTCGAGGCAGCCATCACATCGGGGGATTCCATGGCGACGACGCAAAAGCCGTTAGATGACCGCATCAAGGTAGCGCTGATCACCGGCACCAGCAGCGGCTTCGGCTACTTAACCGCGCTCACCCTGGCCCGCGCGGGCCACCGCGTGTTCGCCTCCATGCGCGACACCCGCAACGGCAACGCTGGCCCCGCGCGGGAGCTGCGCACTGCTGCGGCCAAGGAGGACCTCGCCCTCGAGGTGGTCGATATCGACATCCGCGACGACCATTCCGTCGAGCGCGGCGTCCGCGAGGTCCTGCGGCGCGCCGGGAGGATCGACGTCCTCGCCAACAACGCAGGCATCTTCT
This sequence comes from Streptomyces sp. NBC_00457, assembly GCF_036014015.1. NCBI lineage: Bacteria > Bacillati > Actinomycetota > Actinomycetes > Kitasatosporales > Streptomycetaceae > Streptomyces > Streptomyces sp. NBC_00457. The sequence continues at coordinate 10,648,801 of NZ_CP107905.1, forward strand.
ATCCCGCGATCCTCGAGACGATGACGATCGACGACGTGCGTGCCGTCTTCGACACCAACGTCTTCGGCCAGCTGCGCATGTACCGCGCCGTGCTGCCGGCCATGCGCGCCCAAGGGGAGGGCTTGGTGGTCCAGACGACCTCAGCGCTCGGCCGGATCGTCCTCCCCTTCATCGGCGCCTACGTCGGCACGAAGTGGGCCATGGAGGCGATGGCCGAGACCAGCCGGTACGAGCTGCGCCGGTCCGGCGTGGACCTCGTCATCCTCGAGCCCGGAGCGTACGACACTGACCTCGCCGACCCCAACGGCGTGCGCTACTACCGCCGCTACCGCGACAAGCTCGGGCGAGAGGACGCCCGCCGCCTCGCCGAATACGGCGACCTGGCAGACCGCGCCGAGGGGCACCTCGTCGACGAGCCGGGCCTGCCGGACAACCAACAGGTCGCCGACGCGATAGCCGCCTTGGTCGACACCCCCAGCAGCGAGCGGCCGGTGCGCCTGCCCGTCGCCGGTGCGGCGGACTTCCTCGGCGAACTGCAGCGCGTGCACGCGGACCTCCAGCGCAAGGCGATGGTGAGCAACGGGTACGAGGACCTGCTGTCGGGCGGTACCACGTCCGGGTGACGCCTGGTTCCGTTCGCCCTCAGCCTGGAGCGCGCCCTCGGATCCCTGGCTCGACCATCACGCGTCACCTGGCTGCTGGAACGCTACGGATCCCCGGCCGCGCTGCGAAAAGGTGGCCGCCGCAGGCTCATCGAGGTGATCCGGCCCAAGGCGCCCCGGATGGCGAAGCGGCTGATCGACGACATCTCCGAGGCCCTCGACGAGCAGACCGTCGTCGTTCCGGGCACCGGCACACTCGACATCGTGATCCCCTCGCTGGTCCGCTCGCCCGGCGCGCGGTCCACGAACAGCGAAGGGCGACGGAAGCCCAGATCACAGCCTTGCTCCAACCACGAAGCCGTCGGGCACCTCGATCCACGGCGAACACGCCCCCCGAGGCGGCAACCGGCAACTCAATCGCTCGATGTTGTCCGCGTTCGCCGCTCTGCACGATCCCGCCGCCAGCACCTACTACGACAAGTGCCGGAGCAGAGGAAAGACTCACATACAGGCCAGCCTCCGGCTCGCCCGGCAACCGATCAACGTGCTGTTCGCGACACTCCGCGACAGCACCCGCCACGAACCCAGAACCCCACGCCTCGCTTGGCGAAGACATAGAGGTACCCCTGCTGCACTCTCGCGTCGGGTCCGGCCGATCGGGATTCAGGCAGGTTCGGAGTCAGGGTCGACACTTGGGCGCGGGTCGCGGAACACAGCCAGTGCCCGCCGCCGATCCCTCTCCTCCTCGGTCACCAGGATGTGCGGCATTGCACGGCGCAGGATCGGCGGTGCCATCAGCGAAGTGCTGATCGCCACGAGGATCACGATGGTGTATGTGGTCGTATCGAGGACGCCGACGTTGAGCCCGACCGTGGCCACGACGATCTGGATGACTCCGCGGGCGTTCATCCCGCCAGCGAGGGCCAGCGCCTCCCATCTGGTCAACTTGCTGGACAGCGCACCCAAGTACGCGCCGGCGAACTTGCCAGCCACCGCGATCAACAGCGCGACCACCGCGGCGAGCAGCGGGACCGGACGGGTGAGGATGGTCAGGTCTACCCGGAGGCCGGCGGTGGCGAAGAACAGGGGCGCGAACACCGACACCACCACCGCCCGTAACGGCGCCAGTCGGCCGAGGTCCGCGATCTTCGCCGAGCCGATCAACAGGCCGCCGAGGAAGGCGCCGAACACCGCCTCGAAGCCCATGGCTTGGGTCGCGGCCGCGCTCAGCACAATGACCAGGACGGCGGTCGCGATCGTCGGGCCATTCTCGGGTGAGCGCTGGCACCGTGCGAAGGCACCGCGGACGAGGGGGCGGGCGACGCTCGCGGTCACCAGGACGGCGAGCACGAGCAGGCCCACCGAGGACGCCACCGTCCAACCGCTCACGCCGGTCGTGGCCATCGCGGAGACGATCGAAAGAAGCAACCAGCCGACCACGTCGTCGATCACGCCCGCGGCAATGGTCAACTGCCCAATATTGCGGTGCAGCAGATTCATGTCCGAGAGCGTCTTCGCGATGACCGGCAGGGCACTTACACACATCGCCACGCCGACGAAGAGTGCGAAGGCCTCCCGATTCACCGAGCCGGTCAGCAGCGAACGCGGCGCCGCCAGCCCTGCGATGACTCCGGCGACCAGCGGGATCACCAGTCCGGCGACACCCACCCGGAGCGCGACGCTGCCCTTGCGCCGCACGAGCCGGAAATCGACCTCGATGCCGGTGACGCCGACGAGCAGCACCACACCGATCTGCCCAATCGCGTCCAGGAGGTGGAATTGCGAGGCGGTATGGGGAAGCAGCCACGCGGACACGGACGGCGCGAGATGGCCGAGCACCGTCGGCCCGAAGAACACCCCAGCACACAGCTCGCCCACGACGGCCGGCATGCCAAGGCGGTTGGCCAGTCGGCCGAGCAGCAGCGCGGCCGAGAGCAGCAGCCCGACCTGCAAGAGGAAGACGAGCAGCGCATGCGCGGCGATCGGCGGGGGTGGGGCCACGGTGGTCTCCGTACGCGGCGGGGTTCGGATGAGTGGTTGAAAGTGGTGCCGGGCTTGCTTCCGCGTACGGCGTGCCGGGTCGAGTGCTACATCGTTTCCACCATCCCGGTGCCGGGACCTGAGCCCGCTGCTGGGCCAGGATGTCGGCCCGGCCCGGGGACGGCGGCGGGGAAGCTGGTCGTCGGTCAACTCGCAGCGGAACAGCGTCGCGTCAAGGTCGAACAGGGCAGTCGACAGGGCCGGGACGGGCTGAGGCCACGGAATCGCTCAAAGCCATGTGCGGCTGGTGGTGTTGCCAGCACACCTCAGGTCACACACTTACGCAGCCCACGGAGCGATCGGATACCAAGGGATAATCTCTCGGCGCGCGAGCAAGCGGACGTCCCAATACAAGAACGTGAAGGCACCAGCAACGATAAGGGTGACCGCCATGAACACGGCCGCGCGCCCAGGCTTTGCCATCCACGTCTGCAAGCGGGCGCCTGAGGCCACGGCCAGTACGATGAAAATCACAGCCATGATCGCAATGTTCCCGACCGACTGCAGCATGAACGCCGCTGCGCCGTACAACGGGTTCCCACTCTCGGCTGCGTCCCGAAACAGTTGCCGAAAGAGTGGATAAGGGCGCCCGATGAGGAAGCCACCGATCAATGCGCCCATGAACACTGTCTGCGCATAGGGAAACCGACTGTGCAGGCGCAGGAACGGATCGCGGAGAAACCCAAGCGAGCTCAGCCCCATGTAGAGCATCGCCAATCCAACGATGCCGAACGCCACCATGCTCTGCACCGAACGGCCGGACAGGACTCCCGGCATGTTCTCGGCCTGAGAGAACTGCGGCATCGAAGTACCTACGATCCCGACCACCGCACCGTAGACAGCAGACACCGCGAGCATGCCAAGCGACATCCAGCCCAACGGCTTCAGCGACTGCACCAGACGACCCCACCGGCTACCAGCAGCGCCAAGAAGAGGGGCGACCGCACCGAAAGCTGCGATATTGCAAGCGGTGAACGTGCCAGCGAGTCCCGAAGTGAACGCGAAGACGATACCCGCCATCGCACCGGAGATCGGGGCTTCCGGGTCGTGCCCGAGCACGGTCCTTGCGACATTGCCACCGATCGTCTTGTCCACAAACTCTGCGGACCACACCACCGTCAGTAGAAATCCTGCACCAATGCTGAGTAGCAGGATAAGCCAGCGTTGTTCAATCGCCACTCCACCGACAGGATTTGCCTGCTTTCCAAGATCTTGGTGGGAGACCGATAGCTCTTCACTGCGCGCCACACTAGACTCCCTCGATTTCCGCCGTCAGATGAACGAGTCGCGCACAGGGGCACGTACGTCCCTCGCCCTCGGAGCGTAGGCGGCACCCGGGCAGGAGGTTTCTTTCAACTTGCTGAACCAACGGCAGCATCCATAGTCATTGCGCGATCGCGAGCTGCCTGGTTTGCCGGTCTTGGGTATGCCGTGACGACGATCATCTGCCTCCCCCGAGGCGTGCAGGGCCTACTGAGCGTTTGGTCCTGTGATTGGTGTTTGGTTCCGGATCAGGTTCCGTGCCAGTTGAGGAGGGCAGGTTGCCCTGGGACAGGCTGCTGGAGAAGGGCTCGGATCGGACACCGTCCGCGATGGCCGGCGCCCGTGCAACTCGGAGGCGAGTTGCACGCCGTGCCGGGTAGGGGACCACACCCGCATCGGTCCGGCCTGCGGCAGGGTGATCTGGTCGACCAGCATCTCGTCGTACACGCCCAGCGCCAGCCGGTCTTCGCTGCCCCCACTGATGACCCTCGGCGCCACCGACTTCACCGGTGGCCGGCTGCGGTGCAGCAGGTGCCGGTGCCCCCACGGTTTCGACGCGGCGTGGGCGGGCGTCTCAGGTCTCGGAGGCATACCCCTGGGCGACGATCAGCTTCGCACCCTCCTCGAAGTAGCCCGGATCGTCCGGAAGTTCGGTATCGAGGCAGGTGACGTAGCGGTTGTACATGCAGAACGCGGCGGCGATCAAGACGGTGTCGTGGATCTGCGCGTCGTCGCTGCCGGTCGCCCGCGCGGCGGCGACTGTGTCGGCCGTGAGGGGTCGTACCGGCCCGCATACCTCGGCTGCGATCCGCAACAGTGCCCGCAGTCGCGGTGTGATCGGCGCGGTGTCGGGATTTGCGAGCACGGCGTCGACGAGCTCGTGCCCGCCGTCGAGCTGGGCGGCGGCGAACGCCCCGTGCGAACCGGAGCAGAAGGGCGTGGAGTTGAGGTGGGACGCGTAAGCGGCGATCAACTCCCGCTCCCCGGGCGGAAGCGACAGGGGGGAGCGCAGGAGCGTCTCGGCTAACTGGCTGAGCGGGGCGGCGGTGTCCGGCCGCTGGATCATCAACCCGCGGATCCCGGGCTGATCGTTGTCGATGGCGATGTGCGGCATGGCGGATGTCCTCTCGCGAGCGGAACGGCGTGGCAGTGATATGGGTCCGCTCCATGTTCCGCCTCCGTAGGGGGAGTGGACTACTCCCTGAGTGTTTCGGGCATGTCCACGGGTCCGTGTCGAGGGCGGAGGGCCACAGGTGGGGTCAGGGCAGGCGGGGTGCTGGTGGTTGAGACCGTCGGGAGGAGCGGTCCGGGCGATGCGATGCGGCGAAGAGAGCGGGTCAGTGCCCGGCCGCATGCTGGACGAACTTCGTCACCGCGGCGGCGACGGCCTCTGGTGCGTCCATGAAGGGCCAGTGCCCGCTCTCATCGAGGATCACCAGTTCGGCGTCCGGGAAGGTACGTCGCTGGATCTCGGCCTGCGCGACGGGCAGGTACGGGTCGTGGGCACCCCAGATCACGAGTGCGGGGCGGCGCAACGGCCGCAGCACGGCGGAGAGCGGCCCTGTGGCTGCCGCGGCATCGGTCGCCCGGTAGAGGCGCAGTACGGCGCGGCGCGTGCGGCGGTCAAAGTCGTCGTACATGCGGTCCATGAACTCCCGCGGAAGGCCTCGCGGATTGCCGCGGCGCAAAAGGGCACGGAATGTGGGCCTGGTGGCGGTAGCCATGAAGAGCTCCCCCAACACCGGTGTGCGCCAGATCCGGGCCAGGGCGTGCCAGCGGTAGCCGAAGAGCACACCCGTATCGATCAGCACGGCGCTGGCGAAGCGCTCGGGGTGGGCGGCGGCCCACGTGAGGCCCCAGGGGCCGCCGAAGTCGTGGACGACGAGATGGGCGTGGTCAATGCCGAGGGTGTCGAGGGCCGTGCCAATGAAGGCGGCGTGCCCCTCGACAGCGTGCGGGAAGTCGCTCGGCTTGGCGGCTCGACCGAAGCCGGGGGCGTCCCATGCCACTGCGCGGCACTTGCCGCCGATGCTGTCGAGGAGTCCTATCCAGTCGGCGCTGGAGCCGGGGCTGCCGTGGAGGAAGACGACGGCCTCGCGATCGTCGGCCGGGCCGGACTCGCGCAAGACGGTGCGGATGCCGGCGACGCGGAGCTCACGTTCGCGAATGGACGAGGTCGTCATGGGGCCACCCTTTCGTTCGGTGTGACGGATATTCCCTGCGGGGCGGCTGTCGGCGAGCCTGCGGCGCAGTCGGCTGGGGGCAACCCGCAGCACCATGGCGGGCCGCCGCAGACGCCAAGGCGGATCGACCAGCGCGCCCACCCGCAGAACTGCTCGGTGACCGCGGGATCGTGGGCGCCCGCCGCCTGCAGCTGACCGACGTACGCGTTGACGACCCGCACCCGAGCGGGCGCGGCCCCGCCACCTCGGGCAGCGACAGGTCACCGCCCACGGCGAGCTGCCAGGCCACGGTGGTATTCCTGACGGCGATCCGGAAGAAGCGCCGGGCGAGGTTGGCGCCGCCGCGGCGAGGCATCGGCTCAGGGCTCGCGCCTCGAGCGCCTCAACCGATACGCCCTGCGTGGAGAGGGGGTTGAAGCTAGCTGCACAGCGCTTCCCCGGTGACCAGTAGGCGCGTGGGGGAGCCACCACCGTGTGGTCGCGCACTCTCCGCATCTCACACCTCCGACGCCGGATTCAGAGCGCGGGTCCTCCTGGGACTCAGCATCGCGCTCATATGCGCCCCAGGTGCCCGCCACCCCTGAACTTCCGCCATTTTTCCGTGTGTTGAGATGCCGACCGGGCCTGAGCAGTCGGGCGCCCTTGGCCTCCAGTGGTCCCCGGCCGAAGAACTGACGCCCAGTCGGATGCCGGGCTGCCTGCGTGACCGGCCACCGGGACGGCGAGCGCGAGCAGGCCCACCGAGGACGCCACCGTCCAACCGCTCACGCCGGTCGTGGCCATCGCGGAGACGATCGAAAGAAGCAACCATCCGACCACGTCGTCGATCACGCCCGCGGCAATGGTCAACTGCCCGATATTTCGGTGCAGCAGATTCATGTCCGAGGGGGCGTCTTGGCAATAGCCGGCAAGGGACTCATGCACATCGCCACACCGACGAAGAGTGCGAAGGCTCCCGATCGTTCCGCGCACATTCTTTGTCGATCGAACAAGATCTCCTTGACCCGCGCCAGAACGCCATGGGACGATTTGTTCGTCGATCGACAAAGAAAGTTGGCCCGGTCATACAGAACTCGCCTGCACGGCCATGTCGGCGAGCGGGTGCAGGACCAGGGGCCCTCAGGCCAGGCCCCACCACCGCACGCCACGGCATCTGACAGGGGAGAAGAGCATGGGCATCGAAGGCAAGACTGTGTTGGTGACAGGGGCCAATCGCGGCATCGGAAAGGCGCTGGTCGCCGAGGCCCTCGCTCGGGGGGCGGCACGGGTCTACGCCGGCACGCGCCAGCCCTTGGCCGACGCCGACGCGCGGGTGACGCCCCTGACGCTGGACATCACCGACGCCGCACAGATCCAGGCGGCCGCCGGACAGGTCGAGTCGCTCGACATCCTCATCAACAACGCCGGCATCATGCTTCCCGACATCCCGTTCGACCCCGCCATTCTCGAACGCCATATGGCGGTCAACTTTCACGGCACCAACGCCGTGACCCAGGCGTTCCAGCCCGCCCTGGTCCGTTCCGGCGGCGCCATCATCACCATGAACTCGGCGGCCGCGCTCTCACCCCTGCCGCCTTTCCCGTCCTACTCGATCTCGAAGTCGGCCCTGTTCTCCCTGACGAGGACGATGCGCGCGTTCCTGGCCGGGCAGGGCGTCAGTGTCCACGCGGTCCTGGCCGGCCCCATCGACACTGACATGACGCGCCAACTCCCCATCCCCAAGTCGTCCCCCGAATCTGCCGCCCAGGCCATCTTCGACGCGGTGGACAAGGGGGAGGAGGACATCTTCCCCGACGCCACGATGGCGCCCATGACCGACATGTGGCGCAACGGCCCGGACAAGATCCTTGAGCGCCAGTTCGCCGAACTCGCGCAGGGAGCGCCCCCGGCGTGAGCTGGGCAACAACGGCAGGGGGAAGCAGAGAGTCGTAACAACCGGACCGCCCCACCCCCCCCGGGGGGCGGTCCGCCCATCCCGGGCAAGCACGGGGTACGAACGAAGGATCTCCCGCGGGTGCCTGCGCCCGCCGGGCTGTGCCGGGCGTGGAGCAAGCAAGGGCACCGGTACCCGGTTGCGACGTCCCGGTCACCGGATGCGCCGTGGCCGTGAGCGGTCGCCAGCGATGATCGTGCAGCGTCCCGGTGTGGCGCCGGGCCGGCGGCACGGTGCGCTCCCTGGTCGGCTGCGAACCTCCCGGCTCCCCGCCGCTGCCGCTCCGAGGACCTGGGCATCACCTGTCAGCCCGATGAGACCGCTGCGGCCATATTTGGAAGCAACCATCGCCTCACCTGAGGCGATCGCGGCGATGAGCGCTCTTCCCGACCGTGGGGAAGAACGCGTCCGCTGCGTCTTGACGGCCCTCGGCGGGAAAGCAGGCCTGGGCTGCGGGTGCTCCCGCACCTCACCCAGCTTCCGACGCCGACCGGTCAACCGCCGAACTCCGGCGCGCACCGCGCCGTTGGCACCCGCCATCGGCACCGCCCGCAACTGCTCCTTCAGCCGAGCCCGCGTTCACATCACCTCAGCCCGCTCGGCGGGCTCCATCGGTTCTGCCGCGCCGCGCACCAGGCCACGCGGTCCACGTGCGCGGCGTCCGCCTGTAGTGGCCTGAAACCGCGAAACCGCTCCCGCACATGCACCTCTCACCAGCGACGGCATCTGCCGACACAACAACAAGCAACTCAGCAAAACGGGGGGATGGAACATGACAGACCGACCTGCATCGGCGACGAGAAGGTACGACACGCAACCACGATGGTGGCGCCGTCGAACTGGGATCTTCCTCGCGGTACTGGCCCTGGCGGCAGCGACGGTGTATAGCCTCCCGAAGACCACAGCGGACGCGGCCACCGCGGTGACAAAGGCCCAAGAATGGCCGATGTTCGGCCAAAATCCCAACAACACGGCGAGCGTCCCGGTCGATCAGCACAGCCAGATCACGACGACCAACGCAGGCACCCTCGCAAAGAAGTGGACGTTCACGACCGGCGGCGATGTGTCGGCGCGTGCCGCCGTGACCCGTGGCTCCGTGTACTTCCCCGACTGGTCCGGGCACCTGTACGCGGTCAAGGCCAACAGCGGCCGGCTCATCTGGTCCCGGGACATCCTGACGGACTATCTGCCGGGCGTTTTCCCCAATCCGCCCGCCAAGGTGGTCTCCCGCACCACGCCCTACGTCGACCCGAGCACCAACACGATGTACATCGGCACCCAGCAAGGCGCCTGGCTCCTCGCCATCGACATCACCACCGGTGCCCTCCGTTGGAAGACCCAACTCGACACCCATCCATACGCGATCGACACCGCATCACCGATCGTCTACCAGGGCGTGCTCTACGTCGGGGTCTCCTCGACCGAAGAGACCGCGGCCGACAACCCCAGCTACCCCTGCTGCAGCTTCCGCGGCAGCGTGGTCGCGCTGAACGCGAGCACGGGAGCCCTGAAGTGGAAGACCTCCACGGTACCGACCGGATACACCGGTGGCGCCGTCTGGAGCAGCACCGTCGTCCCGGACCCGGCCAGGGGTGTCGTGTACACCACCACCGGCAACAACTACAGCACGCCGACTGCGCCTGCCTACACGTCCTGCATCAGCAGCGGCGGCACTCAGGAATCGTGCCTGTCCCCGGACGACCATTTCGACTCAATCGTCGCCTTGCATATGACGGACGGGTCGGTCGCGTGGTCACAACGCCTGTCCAACGGTGACGACTGGAATCTGGCGTGCCTGTCCGGGCCCCCCGGACCGAACTGCCCTCAGCCGACAGGCTCCGACTACGACTTCGGCAGCGGCGTCAACCTCTTCACCATCCAAACGGCCAGCGGCCCCAAGACTGTCCTCGGCGCTGGCCAAAAGAGCGGCCTCTATGCCGCCTTCGACCCCGACCGCAACGGTGCGGTCCTGTGGGCCACCCAGGTTGGGCCAGGCGGGCCACTCGGCGGGATCCAGTGGGGTTCCGCTACGGACGGCAACCGGATCTACGTAGCCATATCCAACTACCAGGGCCAGACCTACACCCTCCAGCCATCGGGTCAGACAACCAGTCACGGCTCATGGAGCGCACTGGACCCGGCGACCGGGAGAATCCTCTGGCAGACCCCGGACCCGGGCGGAGCCTCGGATCAGGGGCCGCTGGCCGTGACTAACGGCGTCGTGTTCGCCCCCTCGATGGCCGGTGCCGGCAACAACATGTTCGCGCTCAACGCCGCCACCGGCACCATCCTCTGGAGCTTCGCCTCCGGCGGATCTGTGCTCGCGGGAGCCGCGATCGCCAACGGCACCGTCTTCTGGGGTTCCGGCTACAGCAACATCCCCGGATTCACCGGCAACAACAAGTTCTACGCATTTAAGACGTGTGCCGCGCGGCGGTGTTGACGGCGTCAGCCCGTCGAGGCCTCTGCGCGGCCGCCGACGCCATCACACCACCGGGGAAGGGCATGGAGAAAATCGTCCCCCTCGGGCGGGTCGCCTGGCACTCGGCTGACACCGACGCCCGCCGCACGAGCGGCTCCCGACGTCAGTGACGAAGGCGGCTCCAGGTCCGCAGGCGCCCACGCGCCGGCACCCGGAGCCGCCCTCCGCAGTCTTTGACCAGGTCGCCAGTCGAACGTTCCACATCCGGCCGAACCAGCTCTCACGGACCGCCGCAGTGCCCGCCACCGCTGCACGCTCGCCGCAGCTGCGACACGTGATGGCCGCCACCGGCCTCGACGGGGGCCGGTGGGCCGGAGCGACCGCTGGCGTGGATGAGCCCGTGGCGACGGGGGCGCGCCACGGGCAATGACGTAATCGTCGCATCTGCGGCACGGGCCGACACGCAGCCTGAGGCACCGGGCTAGATGGCAGCCTTGTCGCGAACCTGGCGAGCGCCTCAGGATGATCCCCGCGTATTGAGCTGGTGGGCACATGTCGAGGGACCCGGCGTTGGATGTCGGCGAAGTTGACGCCGGATGCGGTGGCCCGGATCAGGACCTCTCCCGGGCCTGGGCTCAGTACTGGCGCGTCGGCGATCAGGCGCAGGTCCTGCGGGCCGCTCAGCGACGTCTGCCGCACGCATGATCGTGGGAATGTTCATGATGATCGCCTCTGTTTTGTTTATCGAACGACCAGCCATGCGCTCATAGCCCCCGAAGCAGGTCAAGGTAAACTTGATCGAACGACAAAAATGAGGAAAAGGCATTCTGATGGCCACTCGCGGCAGGCCGCGCACATTCGACCCGGACACCGCCCTGCACCAGGCGCTGGAGCTGTTCTGGGAACGGGGCTACGAGGGCACCTCGCTCAACGACCTGGCCCAGGCCATGGGAATCGCCTCGGCCAGCATCTACGCGTGCTTCGGAAGCAAGGAGGACCTGTTCCGGCAGGTCATGGCGCTCTACGGCACGACCTCAGGTGAGCGGCCCAGGCGCGCGCTGCGCGAACAGCCGACCGCGCGCGCCGCGTTCCACGCCATGCTGCGCGCCGCCGCCGATGAGATCACCCGTCCGGACGCGCCGCCCGGCTGCATGCTCATCCTGGCCGCGCCCACCGGCGCCGTTGAGAACCACGCGGTCCGGGAGTTCCTGGCCGACCTCCGGCGCGACATGCTCAGCACCAACAAAGACCGGCTCGCCCGCGGCGTCACCGACGGCGACCTCGCCGTGCCGCCCGCCAGCCTCGACGCCATCGCCCGCTACTACACCACCGTGGTGCAAGGCCTATCCGTACAAGCCCGTGACGGCGCCACTCGCGCCGAGCTGGAAACGGTCATCACCTGCGCGATGGCCGCTTGGGACACGCTCACCTCCGCGCCGTCACACCCAGCGAGCTAGATATAACCACCGGCAAGCCGGACGACGTTGGCCCAGGCGGCTTGAGGCGGCCCCACTCTGTCCCCCGAGCCGGTCACGGACGGGGCCGACTGAAGACGCCTCGGAGCCGGCTTCACAAACCGGGGCCCGCTGGAGTCGCCTTGGTGGGGCCGGACGGATGAAGGCGCCGTAGCCACCCGCAGCGGCCGTCTACGCTCTCGGCATGCAGCGCAGCGATGTCACGCGGGACGGCGGCACGTGGATCGGCCTGTCCCTGGACATAGAGGACCGCCACCCGCCGGGGCTGTGCGTGTTCAGTGCCGGGCTGCGACTGCTGGTCTCCCAACTGTCGCAGCCTGTACTGCTCGCCATTGTCGACGAACACCTCCAGGGCGTGGACTTCTGGCGCACGGATGAGTACCGCTCCTTCGTCCCGCCGTTGCGTGCGGATGTGGGGCGCGCTCTGGCGGGCAGCCCGGAACGGTGGGCTCACCGATTCGCGCAGTACCTCATCGACTCGCCGGACAGCCCGTTGCACGAGGGCCGATGGCTGCTCTCGTGTGAGAGTCCGCTCCGGCGCTGGCGCCACGCTGACGCTTCCCATGCTGAGTACTGGAGCGCGATGCTCGTCGATGGCCATCCGGACGGATACATCGACTGGTTTCTTCATTCCCATTCATGGGAGGTCCTTCCGCTGCGCCCGATGCCCGGTCCCGGCGACAGCCGGGTCAAGGCGTACCGCAAACAGGCCCGTGAAGGGACGCTCCCGCCCGTCCTGTTGTGGTGGGTCAGCGGCCTTGACTGCCATCTGATCCTCGACGGTCACGCGCGGCTTGCAGCGGCGATCGCCGAGTCCGTCGAGCCTCCGCTGCTGCAGTTGCACCGCACGGTGCCGCGCGATGACCTGGCCGCGCGCATCGATGAATCCGTGGGCTTCTACGAGGACGAACTTGCACGCTTCGCCGAACTCCGAGCCGTCCACGGTCCCGCCGTCCCGGATGGCGCCGCCACCGCCGGCCCACAGCTCGTGCGCCTCCTCCACGACCTGAACACCGCGGAACAGCCCACCTGGGCCTGGCCCCTGCCCGGCCGGGAGGGCCAGTGGCGTCGCATCGCACGCGAGGTCACCGCCGGCCAGGACTGGCCTCGTATCTGAGCCCTGCCGAATCCTTCCCGCCAACCGTCACGTCCGGGCGTACCGCCGTACCGCCAGACCCGTGCACACCGCCACGAAGGGCCGCCTCGCCCAGGCAAGCCTCGTCCGTCACCAGAGCCATGACACCGATCGCATCGCCCGCGTCTGCGTCGGTGAGGGCCGTTGTCCGGGCGTGTGCTCGCAGGAGCGCGGGGTTTGAGGGAGGCGCCGTGCGGTCCCCTCTTGGGTCCTTCTTCAGCACAGGGGACCGCACGGTGGTGCGGCGTCGAGTGGCGCCCCAGGTTTCCATGATGCGGCATGCGCGACGGGGCGTGGGCAGAAGTGACGTTTCACCCTCAAAGGGTTGAAATATCTGTCGTTCTTGCCCGCGGGGTGAGGGTAGCGGGGCCCGGCTCTTTCCCTGCATTGTTCCGTAAGTCCATGATCACGTGGCGGGGTGCGGGGCGGGCACGTAATGCTGGCGTCGCCTTCCTGACGGCGCTTCAGCACCGCTGTCGGGGAGGGCTGTTGATGTGAACCCCGCTCACAGAAATCCGATGCGATGTCGAGTAAGAAGGTGGTGACCGTTGCTGTTCTGGTGGCGGTCCTCACGTGGAGCACGGTGATGACCGTGCTGGGACAGGTCGCGGCCGTGGCCGCTCTGCTCCCGTCCTTGGGCCTGCTCGTGCAGCAGATCGTTCAGGCCCTGACCGCGCCTGACGGGTCCGGGTCTCCCGCAGGGCCCGCCGCAGCAGGCGGCGGACAGGAGCCGCCCCGATGATCTGGTCCCCCGACGCCGGCGAGCCGCCCCCGCCGGAGGCCTACGGCAAGCGGGGCCGCAAGCCGGCCCCGATCTCCGAGGATGCGGGTCTGTCGCACCGGGCCTGGCTCGAGCCGGTGCGTGGCTTCCTCTTTGCCAGTGGCCTGACCCTGGGCGACCTGGTCGACCGCTCCGGCTATTCCAAGACCCGTATCAGCGAACTGCTGCGCGGCAACGGCTACTACCCTGCCTGGGAGATCACTTTCAGTGTGATCCGCGCGTTGGGGCTGCCTGTGCAGCCGATGCGCCGGCTGTGGAGCGCGGCGGCACGCGAGGCGGAGAAGCCGCCCGGCTGGATCGCACAGTGCATCGAGCAGGTCGCTGTGCAGCCGGAGGCCCCGCCGATAGCCCACCAGGCGTTCACCGAGGCGGTGGCCGACACCTACACCGCCTACGCGCGCGCCTTCCTGCTCACCGAACACCGCGCCCGCTGGGTGGTGGCGGAGACCTTCGACATCCTGTGGCTGTGCTGGAGTCAGGCCGCCACCAGCGAGAACATCAACCGCTACGCCTGGCACCTGCTGCGCTCACGCGTCATGGCGCGCGCCCACCGTCGCCCCGACGGCGCCCCCGACCTGCGCACCGCGGTCTTCTCCACCGCCGAGGTCCACGACGCGGCGCCCGACCACCTGGTCGTCCTGAGCGAACTTGTCGATCTCTTCGATGCGATCGGCCGGCTCCCGCACGACCAGATGGACGTGGCGGTGCTGCGCTACCTGTGCGAGATGCCCGACCACCAGATCCCCGACATCCTCGGCCTGAGCCCCGCCATCGCCCGCGCCGTGGACCACCACGCCCGCGCCGCCCTCGAATGCCTGCTCAGCCCACCCAGCACCCGGGAGTGAACCCAGCCGCCATGACCCCCGTCGACGCCCTCCTCGCCCGCGCCCGCCTCCACCACCACCCCCGCGTCCCCGCCGACACCGTCGCCTACGAGGACACCCCGTATCTCGATCCCGACCCCGAACAAGCCCCGCTGCCCGAGGACGCGGCCGGCGACCACGCCGCCACCCGGCATCTTGATGACCTCTGCGAAATCGTCGTCACCACCGTCGCCCCCGGCGCGCTGGAGTTCCTCACCGACCAGCTCCCCGAACCCTCCGGCGCCTGGCTGCTGGGCTGCGCACTCCACCTCGCCGGCGTCGACGACGGGGCCCGATTCTGGTGGCAGTACGCCGCCGGCGCCGGCAACACCCCCGCCGCTTACTGCCTCTCCCTGCACCACCACGCCCGCGGCGAAGCTCACGCCGCTGCCTTCTGGTACGACCAGACCGGCCTCGACGCGGCCACCGACTCCGACACCCTCACCGTCACCGGAGTCCCGCCCCTGCACCACTTCACCTTCGACGCCAGCGTCCACACCGTCCTGCGCATACTCAGTCACCTCACCGCCCCCGGCGAGCGCCGCCGCACCCACCGCGCCGACGCCATCACCAACTACGTCGCCCAAGCCGTCACCCGTGGCCAGCGCCGCCACCCCGGCGTCGAAATCCCCGTCCCCGAGCCCCGCTTCGCCGACCGCGTCACCTTCATCCTCGACGCCACCCCGCCCTGGACCCGCCGCGCCGCCCCCGTCTTCAACCCCGCTCTGCCCAGCCGGAGAGAGCACCACCGCACCGCCGGCATCCGCGCCCGCGATGCCGCTGTGGAAGGCGCCAAGGGATGAGTGCAGCCGCACACCAACAGCGGCTGTCGTGGCGGATGGATACGGTGAAGGTGCCTGGTGCCGGTGGTGCTTTTAGGCTGAGTGTAGGATCTCGCAACTCGCGTCCGATGCGTGTTCCCGTGACCTGCTACTTCAAGCGGTGTCTCACGCTGGGTCAAGCCCGCCAGTCTCAGGCGCGTGTCCAATTCCCCGGACCTCGAGTCACCCCCCCCGTGAAGGTGGGAAGCCCGCAAGGGCGCATGCGGTCGGCATAGATTCGCCGACCGCATGCACCACGGCACTTGAGAGGTGTCACCCGGCGCTCAATGGGCGTTCTGCGGCTGTTCGGAAGATTCTTGAGCCACCAGGTTCTTCGCGGGGATAGCGTCGATGATCCAGATGTTGCGCTGGCGGTCGGCCAGGAATGCCGCAAGTGCGAGTAGGAGTGCTCCCGTTGCGACGATGAGAACGACCAGGAGGGCACCTTCGACGCCGTGAGTTTCTGCAAGGCCGCCGGAGACGGCTTGTCCGGCGGCTGTGCCGAGGGGGCCTCCGGCGCACAGGATGGTCATGGCGACCGCGGCCCGTTCTGCGGGGGCGAGCCGTTCGGTCAACGCGTACAGGCTGATCATGTAGGGAGCGACGGTGAAGCTCGCCAACGCGACGGCTGCGGGCAGGGAGGCCAGTTGCGTGCCGAAGAAGAGGACCATCATGCCGACGAAGAGTGCCGCGGCGAAGCAGACGTAGCGGGCGCGCAGGGAGAACCGCTGCGGGAGCCAGGCGCAGGCGAAGCCGGCCAGGGCGCTGCCGATGCCGAACTCGGCGTACAGGAGACCCGCGGCGCCGGGCTCGTCGGTCGTGTCGGCGTACACGGTGACGGCCGTCTGGACGGCGCCGAAGATCGCTCCCATGGCGACCATCGCCAGGAACATGACGGCCAGCGGACGGCGTGGCAGGTGCGGCTTGTCCTGCTGTCCCGAGGGCTGCTGGTGGGTGGTGCGGTGGGCGTAGATCAGGGCGAAGGGGAGGGTGCTCGTTGCGATCAGAGCCATCGTCACGATGGCGGGTGCGAGGGGGCTGACCGCTGCGAGCAGCCCGACGAACGCGGGGCCGGCGACGAAGCTCAGTTCATCGGCGGATGCCTCGTAGGACAGAGCCGCGGACAACAGGTGGTGCTTGTTGCGGGACTGCACCAGTCGTGACCAGTGCACCCGGACGAGGGGGCCGACCTGAGGCTGGGTCAGGCCGACGAGAGCGGCCGCGGCGAACATGCTTTCCCGGCTGCCGTGGGTCGCGGCCAGTAGGGCGGCCCAGGCGGCGAAGTTGGCGATCGCGGCCACAGCTCCGACGGTCCGGTGACCGTACCGGTCGGCGAGGGCCCCGACGAGCGGGCCGCCGATGGCGATGGCGATGCTCTGGGCCGCGCTGGCGAGTCCGGCGAAGGCGTAGCTGTGGGTTGCTGCCTGGAGCAGGATGAGGGTGGAAAGGGCTGATGTCGCGTACGGCAGGCGGGCTAGGAATCCCAGGGGGAAGAAGCCGACGCCTGCTACACGCAGCAGAGAGCGGTAGGACACTGATGTCTCCATCGGGCACGTCGAGGAGACGCGCCACCCAGCCACCAACGCGTCGACGAGCCCGATTCTGATCATCAACGTAGCGGAGGCGGCTGAGGGCTGTACAGGTGCCTCGACCGAAGCGATTGGAACGATGCGGGCCGACAGTGGCCGCGTGGGGCCACAGCCAGGTGGGTGTCCCTGGATAGCCGGGTCAGTGCGTGTGTGGGCGGTTAGGAAAGGCCGCCGCTCAGCTTGTCGAGGAGGAGGTCGCGAAGTGTGTCGATGTCGGCGTCGAGCGCCACATCGATCTCGCGTCCGGTCCGTTCGTTGTCGTATCCGGAGCGGGTGTCGATGACGGTAGCGCCGCGTGCAGCCGGGGAGTTGCACACGACATCGACCGCCAGCCGTCGGCACTTCAGCGTGCCGGGCCAGATCGCCTCGGCTACGGCGACTGCATCATGCAGCACGAGGCCGTCCACACCGAGTTCCCGCTGGTAGTGGGTGCGGTAGGGGGTGGAGACGGAGACCAGGGAGGCACCGGCGGGGCCGGAAGCGGCGAGAGTCTTGAGCCAGCGGTCGTCCACCCAGGCCCGGTGTGTCAGGTCGATGGGCACCAGGGTCGTCGGCACGTCCGATTCGACCAGGACGCGTCGGGCTGCCTCGGGGTCGCTCCACACGTTGAATTCGGCTGTCGCGGTGACGTTGCCGCCTGATGCCGCCCCGCCCATCACAACGAGGCGGCCGATGCGGGAGCGGAGCTCGGGGTACACGGCCAGGAGCAGAGCGATGTTGGTCATGGGCCCGATTGCCGCGATCGTCACGGGTGTCTGTGCGGTTTTCAGGACGCCGGCCAGTACTTCGACGGCGGGGCGGGCCTGCTCGGTCCCTTGTGGGGCGGGAAGCGATTCTGATGCTCCTCCGAGGCCGTCCTTGCCGTGGGCGTATTCGGCGCAGTGGGGGTGCGGGTAGACGAGTGGGCATTCGGCTCCCCTGGCCACTCGTACGTCGTCGCGGCCGCACATTGCAAGCACTCTAAGGGCGTTGCGCGTGGTCTGGTCTACGGCCGCGTTCCCGAACACGGTGGTGACGGCGCGTAGGTCCACGTAGGGACTGCGGGCGGCCAGGGTGATTGCGAAAGCGTCATCTATGCCGGGGTCGGTGTCTATCACGAGGGGGACGCGCTCTGAGGTCACTGCATTCTCCATCCTGCCAGAGCTGGTGTCCTTCATCTTTTCGCGTGCTTCGAGGAGCTCCTGGTGGCTATCTGTCCGAGGCTACGAACTTCTCGTTCAGCCACGCGTTTGCTTTTTCCAGCGGCCGCCTGCGCATGGTCACGAACATTCTCTCCGAGAAGCTCATCTCGGCCAGGGTCTTTCCTGACCCTTCGACCTCAAATATGGGGGTCCAGCCTCCCAATTCACCACGCGGAGCAACGATCTTCCCCCGGATGCGGTCGGTCCATACCTGGACCTCCCCGTTGTATCCAACGCCGACCGAGCTTACGGCGTCAGCTCCGCAGTTTTCCCCTTTGAGTGCGGTCAAGCGCGCGATTTCGCGCGCCCCCATGCCGTCGACGAACCATTTCACGAGCGCACCTGGAAGTGAATTCCAGGAGTCGATCTCCAAACCCGTGTCTTCGACTATCACCGGATCGTCCCAGGACAGCTTGAGGACCTGCTCTAGCTTGTGTCTGACGACTTCGTCCGGGGTCAGGGCCTGGATCTCGTCTATTCCGATACCTATCCCATGTATCTGAGGGATGACCTCTTTGGCCTCTTCCAGCTTGATTGAATTCGTGCTAGCGAATAGAACTTTTCGCACTGTGTCAGTGGTCCTAACTATGCTTCGTCTACTTGATACCACTTCGGTGATTCGGCGCGACCGTCCTCGGCCTGCAGGAATCTTCCGGGTTCGGGTTCCTTGGAATTGTCGTACGGCTGGAATCCGTCCCGGAATCGCTGCCGTATCTGCCCTCGAATTTCACGCCCCTTTCCTCCCATCCGGCGATGAAATGAGCTGTTGGGCTGTAGGAGGATGAAGATCCTGTCTCGCACCTCGTAGGTGAAACGGTTGTGGCCGGGGCCATAGAGAGGCGCGAACACCGGTACGAAGTAGTCCTCGCCGTCAAACGAGAAGCGCCACTTGTCCTTCAGGAAGTCCTCCTCCTGGAGGGACCGGGATTTTGCCTGGTCGCACTGCATCAAGGTTTCGATGACTGTGCGGAGAAGGCCGCCCAGCTGATTCATGTCCTGGCAGAAGCCGTCGGCGGGGAAAGAGTAGATGAACCCGTCCAGATTTTCACGGAGAGCGGCGCGAGTGAAGTGATGGAGCAACCCAACGGAAGACCTGATGTGTTCTGCCACCGATAACGATCGGTCGTACTCGGGAGCGCCCCACAGGTTGGCTGTGACAGCGAAAGGGCAGTAGGTGCGGTTAGCGATGGGGGCGAATTGTTTCACGGCCGCCGCATGCCTAGGGTTGTGCTCTCCTCCGGAGAACGCGTTGAGGGCGCGGTCGTGGAAACCGTTCTCAAGCACTTCTGCGAGATCCAGCTCAAGGCAGACGCCGATATCCAGCAGAGATATCTGGAATTCTGCTACCACCTCGGACAGGGGCTTGAGGGCGTCTTGCGTGGCGCTTCCGTAGCCGTAGCCGTACAGAGCGATGTTCCGCATGATGTCGGTCAACGACGTCCTGGCTAGCGTCAGGAGCGCTGCCGCCTTCTGGTTTCTCCCTGCCGACCTTCGGTCTTCGATTAGTTTACTGATGGTCGCATTGTGACCGAGGTCCTGATACGACTTTTTGAGGGTCACTCCGTAGACATCGGCTATCCGCGAACTCGTCGTGTAAAGGCCGGCAACCGACAGTCCCACGGCTGACAGGTCACGACAGTCGACGGCCCTCTCCAGGTTGGAGCACATGTCGAGGAGGTGGAAGGCTGCGGAGAGCGGACCGGCTCCGCGACCCTCACGCAGGGACACCCTCTCCACGGCGGCCTGAACCTGCGCCACATGGAGTTTGGATGACGGGCGGGATTCCGATTGAGATCCGGTGACGACAACCGAGCTTACGGCGGTCCGCCCCCCGTCGTCCCTGTTCACTGAATCCTCGTTCGCAACCACTGATTTTCCGCCCCTCGCCGCGTAGAACCTGATTGAAGTCGTTTCATCTCTGGCCGGTCGTGCTGGCTCTTCGCTAACACTCGAAGTGTTTGAGGATTTCCGGGAGGGTCCGGATGACTGGCACCGTGAGACGGTCGAATTGGCGCAGGTCCTGTAGGGCATTTAATGTGTCATGGAAGATGACACATCTCAGCCCTGCGCTCTGCGCGGCCAGTACGTCGTCAACGGTATCACCGATCAAGATCACGTCATCGGGAGAAGGATCCCCGAGGGCGGTAAGATGGGCCTTGAGGTGTTCTGCCTTTGTGTCCGCCCCGTAGCCCTTGTAACCATCGACGCGTATGAAGCGGTCACTGATCCCGTACCTTTCAATCTCCGGAATCAGTTTCTCGTGGGGATGCATCGACAGCAGAGACTGCGTCCGGCCGACTGCCGCCCACCTTTCAAGCACCTCGCTGGCGTGAGGCGACAATGTCAGATGGACCGCCAGCTCCCGATAAGCGGCCTCGAAAAACTGCTGGATAGCACGGTGGTCGGCGTCACTCAGGGGACGCTTCGCCAGTCTTTCGAAGAAGGTGGGTATCGGTCTCGTGAAGTGCTTGCGGTGATCCTCGATGGTGACAGCAGGGAGGCCGGCACAGGCGAAGGCCGCGATGACCGATCGCATCATGATGCGGCCGTCACCGAGTAAGGTGCCGTTCCAGTCCCACACGATATGAGGGGTGCGTATCATTCCCATTCCCTGCGCATGAGCGTTTCACCAACGAGGCGGCGAGGGCCCGGAGCGGTTACTCCAGGCCCTGGCTCTCTCCCTGGCCGATCGGACGAATCCCGGCTACTTCTCGATTGGCGCGGCCGTGGCGCAACGGCAGTGCACATGGGCATCGGAGCCGCTGTCGCGCAGCGACCGGGTCATCTCGGCCACGATCTGCCTGAACCGGGCGGCATGCTGCCTGCGCGGTTCGTGCCAGTCGTGCGCGCTCATGTCGTGGTCCGACAGACCCGCGCCGAGCGTGATCACGCCGGCGAAGGTCGCGAAGCACATGCCCGCCTCTCGCGCCATAATGCAGTCGGTCCCGTTGGTGTGGCCGATGACGTCGCCGCCGAGCTGCGCGAACATCCTCACCTCGGCCCGGGTTTCGAACCTCGGCCCGGGGACGCACACGCAGCAGCCCCGCGGGGCCATGTGGAGCCCCAGGCTTTCTCCTGCACGAATCATGTGTGCCCGCAGGTTTGGGCAGTAGGGCTCGGTCATGTCAGCGAAGCCGAACCGGTCATCCGAGAAGAAGGTGAACTGCCGGTCCTTCGTGAAGTCGATGAACTGATCCAGGACGAGCATGCTCCCGTTCGGGACCGAATGCCGCAGCGTCCCGACCATCGCCGTGGTGAGCACCATCCGGACGCCTGCCCGTGACAGCGCGTCCATGTTGGCTCGGTAGTCAATCGCATGCGGAGGAACGGGGCGTCCGGAACTGTTTCGGGGCATCACGATCAGCTCGTACCCGTTTAAGGTTCCGACGGTCGCCTTCACCGAACTGTCGCGCGTCGGCAGCTGGACTTCTCTGGCGTTGTCCAGCCACTCGCTGGCGTCGACATCCTGGCTTCCGACGATTGCAAGCTCGGCCATATTCTTTGCTCCTAGCGATGACTCGAATGAGCACAGAGTGATTCGTCAGATATTTCTGACGTGGAATGGAAGGTGCTAGGTGGCGCGTCATGGCAGAGGACACGGGTTAGAATTTCGGGTCCTCTGTAGCGGTCTATGAAGGCTTCCCCGACGTGATGACTTCCTCGTGCAGAACCCGGGCCCCCTCAGACCTGCATGCGCCAGCGGACGTGCCATCGCCCGGTAATGGAAATTCATCATCCCTGGGCGGTGTCTTTCGACTCAATCTTTCGACGCGGATCACGCTAACAAACATGATCCGCGCAAAGGCATGCGATTTTGAGCCTCCTTGCAACCCGCATGGCGGTGCCCGCAGTGCTTCAGCGCCGCTTCTGCCTCATGGGTCCCGATGGAGGGCGGTGGTAAGCGTTTTCCCTGCTCGCAGGCGCATTCGGGAGCACTGAGCGTCACCGACTGGTCACACAGGGGTCTCACAGGGTGAGACCCCCGCAATGGCTGGATAGGCCACGTTGACGGTGATCCGTATACAGGATCCAGATCGTCGATCTCTCCCGACACGACCGGGCGCGGGTCGTTGCAAGAGACATAGAGTTGCGCTCGCGGCAGGCCAAGTCCGGAGCGTGTGCTGGTCAGGGCAACCGAGAGCATGCACACCACCTGCAGCATCATCTTGTTCATGACTTCAGAGAGACGCGCAGGCTGCGGCTCACGGAGGTTCGGCTGCAGCGTCGACGGACCTTCGGTGAACGCTGGATTGCCAGTGCTTGGCGAGCATGTTTCAGGTCGTGGTGCCCGAGATGCCAGTGTCAGCTGCGAAGCGCGGGACGGGTTGCTCCAGCATCTGTCGGCGATGGGGCCCAGGGCCCGCGGCCTCGGGACCGTGCGGGCATGACTGCTTGTCCAAGTCCCCCGTTGCCGCTTCCAGTAGCAACGGGGCAGCCGCATCGCCGCCGCAGCTCCAGCAACCGACAGCCGAGGGGCACGCACCGCCGTCCCTCGCCCGGAAAGATCACCTCCGCCTCGGGCGGCCCGGATAGGACCCGGCGGGGCGGAGCTGAGTGCCGTCCTTGAGGAGTGCGAGACGAACGGTGGCGAGGCTGGTCCCCTCCCGGTCGGCGATGGCCTGGAGGGAGAGGCAGTCGCCTTCGTACCACCGGCGCCACTGTGCTGCCCGGGCGGCGGTGTGCTGGGTGCGGCGGAAGCGGGGCGGGCTCCAGTCGACCGGGTGCTCGGAGAGCAGGTGGACGACATGCGCGGTGGTCGTCTCCAGGGTGCGGGCGAGCTGGGCTATGGAGAAGTCGCTGCCGGGCACGGCCTGGTGGAGCCGTTCAGGGCTGATGCTGTGCGGGTCAGGCCCAGGCAGCTGGAGGCCGTGCAGCGCATGGTCGGGGAGCTGGGGCGCCCACTGGACGGGCTCGTCGATGCCGTGCTCGTCGAGGACGTGTCGTGCGGCGTGAGGGAGGAGTCGGGTCCCGTTCGAGTCGGTACTTCCGGTGCGGCGCTTCGCGTCCGGCCCGGGCCGTTTACCGGAATGCCGACGGCCGCGGCTGGTCGCAGCCGACTGGGGCCGGTTGCTGGTGGACGAGGTGGCGGATGGGCTGCCGGTCCGCGAGTTCCGCCGGTTATCGGCCGGAGGCACTGTTCGGGCTCGTAGGAGCCCTCCACCGGCTGCCGTTCACCCGCCCGCGCGGACGGACGGGAGGACTTCGTGCTCCAGGAACGTGCGCAGGTCGACGTCCACGTTCTCGTGACCCTCGCGGGTGTTCCCGGTGACCACCACGACGATGTCCTCTGCGGGCAGCAGGTAGATGTACTGGCCCCCGTGCCCCCAGGCGAACGGCGTGGCGCGGCCGCCGATCCGGCGGTTCCACCACCCGTGCGCGTAGGAGAACCCGTCGCCGGCGGAGGTGACCGGACGCATCGACTGCGCGGCTGTCTCCCGGGGGACTACCTGCCGGCCCTGCCACCGCCCCTTGTTCAGGTAGAGCAGTCCGAACTTTGCCAGCTCCCGTGGCGTCAGGTAGAGGTTGTAGCCACCCGAGTAGACCCCTTGAGGGTCCCGTCCCCAGTGCTCGGCGGTGATCCCGAGCGGATCGAACAGGTACCGCTGGGCGAACCCGCAGGTGCTGCTGCCGCTGGCCCGCTGGAGCACCGCGGAGAGCAGATGCGTGTTCCCCGAGCTGTAGTTGAACGCTTTGCCGGGCTCGTGCTCCAGGTCCCGGTCGACTATCGCCTTCACCCAGTCGCGCTGCTTCTCGACCGTGTACTCGGCCTCGTCCTCCTTCCACTGCCACCCGGCGGTCATGGTCAGCAGGTGCCGGAGCGTTATCCGCCGCTTGGCGGCCGGGGCGTCGGCGAAGTACTCCGGCAGGTACCGGCGCACGGGGTCGTCGACGCTGCCGATGAACCCCTGCCGCACAGCGATCCCGATCAGGGCTTGGAGCATGCTCTTGGACGACGAGTGGACGTTGTTGCTGTGGCCCCTGTGGCTGCCGTGGAAGTACCGCTCGGCCACCAGCCGGCCGTGCCGCACCACCAGCGCGCTGAACACCGACCGCTCCCGGCCGAGTCGGCGCAGCCCGGCGTCCAGCACCGCCGGGTCCATCCCGGCCGACTGCGGGGAGCCGACGCGCCAGCCGTGGCCGGGACGGGGATCGATGCGGGTGCGGTTGGTCTCGTAGAACGTGCCGTTGTCCTCCGGCGTCTGCCAGATCCGGTCACAGTCCACGCCGGACCCGGTGGTCGCGGTGCGGGCGGTCGACGGGCCCAGGACAGGCTGGGCGAGGACGAGCGCGGCACCGAGCAGGAGGGCCCGTGGCCGCAGGTAGCGCGTCATGGCGGTCTGCTCTCTCCGGGTTCGCGTGGTTCCCCCTGACAGTCGCGAGGGGGCACTCGGCCTACCGGTGATTCTGCCGCTATCGGGAGCGAGACTTCCGCGAAAGCCAAGTTGACTGAGAACACCGACCCGCGGCGATCTCAAACGACCTGGCACCCCAGCAGGTCAGCGGCTCTCCACCTGTCAGACGCCCTTCGACAGGACAACTCCTGTCCCGTCGTGCCTTGTCACCGAGCAGGGCCCAGGCGAGGCAGCCCAGGCACCACCACACCCACGCCTGCTCGCCGACGCGCACCAGGGAACCGGTCCACAGGAGCATCGTCGCCACCAGGAGGTAAGGGAGACCGCAGAACGCGGTGCCACGCCCGACGCCGATGTGTTCCCGGCGGCGCTGCCGGAGCGACAGGCGGCCCGCCCGGTTGGCCGCCAGGTCCTGCGGGGTAAAGCCGAGCGCCTAGGCCAGCCGGATACCGGGCGAGGCCCCCTGCTCGGTGACGGGCTCCGCTTCTTCGCTGTCGACCGGCTCCGCCGACAGCAGCAGCGGCCCCGCGCCGCGCCTGATCGGTTCCAGCCAGTAGAGCCGGTAGGGCCCCGGCGGCGGCAGCGGCGGCGCCCCCTCGGCCACCGGCACCGGCTGCTCGCCCACCCGCGCCTCGCGCCGCTCATCGGCCTGCTCCGCCACCTGGACGATCCGGCCCATCGCGGCGCCGATCCGCGGAGCGGCCAGGGCGGCGGCCCTGCGGCGGCGCCACCGACGGAGCTCACGGTGTTCACGGCGCTTCTCGCACCGCTTCCCGCCCTCGGCCACCAGCAACCCTCCCATCACCATCACCATCGCCGGAAGGAGGAGCACACAGATGACGACGAAGGCCAAGGCGAAGACGGAGCCGAGGAAGCCGCGGTCGTCGGCGTGGTCCATGGCGTTCACGGCCAGCACCGCCAGCACGAAGCCCGCGATGATCAATACCCACCCGGCCACGATCAGCAGAGGCCACCAGACGAGCGGGACACGGGAGTTGCCGATGATCATCGCCCGCTGAGCAGGCGTCACCCTACCCTCGGCGTTGGCCGCCACCAGGTCCGCGTCGGCCCAGTCGGTCCAGACAGTCCGGTCGGCTCTCTGCGACTCCCTGTCCATGTGTCCTCCGTCCCCCCCCCCCCCCCGAACTCCCTTGGAGTTATGCCCCGAACTCCGGTGGAGACACTGAATATCGAGGCGCGGTGACGCAGAATCGAGGGAACCGCCCGGGGGCTGAGGGGCATCGATATAGGCGCGGGACTGCAGACGGAGCAACCGCGCCCGCGCGCCGGAACCGGCTGCCCGGTCTGCGTTGAGAATTTCCCCAGTCTTGCACCGTTCCTGGCCGATCTGGAAGCAGGGGATGAGACGAACCCCCGGGACAAGATCGTGAGACAGAATGCCGTGGCTCCTGAATGAGACAGCCGAGAGAAGCGCAGGTCGCCACGTCCGAACGGGACATTCCGAATGAGGGCCTACAACAAGGGACTTGCCCCGCCGGGACTGCAGAACGTGCCGGTGCAGTGGATGCACTGCACGGTCCTGCACGCCGTCGGCCTGAGCGTCACCAGCGTCGACGTGGACGCGCTCCTCGAGGAAGTCGGGAGCTACGCCCAGACAGTGCAGCCCTTCACCCTGACATTCGACCGGCCCGCCGTGGGCAACGTCGCTGTGGAGATCAGCGGATGGCCGGGACGCCCGTTCAACGAGATCGTGGAAACCCTCACCCAGGCGACAGCCCGCACCGGAGCCGCCTTCAAGGCCGCCCCGAGCCGCTACCCCCACATCTCCCTCGCCTACACCGCAGACGGCGCTGAAGACGTCGACGCGGCCACCCTCAAGGCCGCGCTCGCGGACATCGGGCACCCGCTGTCCGGGACCGTGGTCGCGGACCGGCTGCACCTCGTTGAACAGTGGCACGACGGCGCCCACATCGTGTGGAACCCGATCGCCGAAGTGCCTCTCGCGGGAGTGAGGGCATGAGAGCGTTTCCCGGACCCATCCCGATGCACGGTGACACCGTCCAGGTCACTACCGACATCACCACGGTGACCATCGCCGGGAGCATCACGTCCCAGGGCGTCGTGCGCGGCGGCAAAGGGTTCGTTGAGCTCACCCTGCCCGATGGCGACCCGCAACAGCGGCGCGACCTGGAGCGGGCCAAGTGGTACCAGTACAAGCTGTACCGCGGCAGTGAGCTGCTCTACCTGTCTCCGCTCCTGACACTCAGAGAGACCCGAAGGGCCGAAGACGGGGCCCTGGTGGTCACAGGATCTCCCTGACCGGCACCCGCCGCCGTTCCCGAACGACCAAGTCGTAGCCCGCCGCGCGGGCGCTTGGGCTGCCGGGACGCCACGTCGCCGGGCACCGGTGTTGGCCAGCACGACTCATGCGATCACCCTCCGCCGACCACCCACCTCAGCGCCAGCAGCACCCGGCCGCCCGTCGGCTTCCGGGAAGGGCTACAGCCCGCCCGGCCCGGTCCGTACGCTGAGCGGCGTGACGGATCTTCAGCACCTCGCCGACGCCCTGGCCACCGACTACCTGCACGGCCGGTGGCAACCGGAGCCGACCGAGGAACACCGCACGCGCATCCTGTCCGCCGGCGCCAGCGCGGACGGCGGCCTGGACCGCCTGGGCGACGGAGGCGTCATCACGGCCGCCGCGATCACGCAGATGCTCCGCCCGGCCCTCACCGAACGGGACGCGGAGCAGTGGCGCATAGCTGAAGTCCTGCGCGCCTACCCGGACGGCGATCCCCTCGCGCAGGCCCTCACCCGGGACCTGGTGCACGCGATCGCCGCCGACCACCACCCGGGCCTCACCCCGTACGCCGACCGCTACACCGAGGCCCCCGCCCCCTACACCGCCACCGCCCCCACGGTCTTCATCGCGGGCGGGATCACCGGCGTGCGGAACTGGCAGCTGTCCGCAGCCCTCCAGCTGCTCGCCACCAGCACGGCGCACATCCTCAACCCCCGCCGTTCCTCCTTCCCGGGCCACGAACCGGCCGCCGCGCGCGAGCAGATCGCCTGGGAACATGCCGCCCTCGCCGCCTCCGACGTGATCCTGTTCTGGTTCCCCGCAGGCGCCGTGCAGCCCATCGCCCTGTACGAGCTCGGAGCACACACCGCCCAGGGCGCGGCGATCGCGGTCGGCACCGACCCCGCCTACGAGCGGCGCCTGGACGTGGTCGAACAGCTCCGCCACGCCCGCCCCGAACTTGAGGTCCACGACTGCCTGCCCGCCACCGTGCGCGCCGCCACCGCCCTGCTCCCGGCCACCGCGCACCCGACACCCACGGGACGCTGACACGATGACCCGATCCACCAACACACCGCTGCCCAACGGGGCGTGGCGGCGCCGTGCACCCGCACCGCTCCGGATCGCTCTGCAGCTCACCGTGGGCGTCCTGGCCGCTGTGCTCGCGTACGCGGCGCCATAGAAGGAACGCCGCCGTCGACTTGGCCGCAACTGCAGCCAGCATCGGCGCTACTTAGGGCAACGGCCTGTCGGGGCAGAGGCCCCCGCAGAGGGTGGTGAACTCTCCGGCTTTGGCGGGGAGATGGGAGGCCTCCCAGGGCAGCGGCTTGGTGGGTGCGGTGCGGCCGGGCTCGGCTGCGGAGGCGCCGGATACGAAGCCCATGGTGAGTGCCACGGCGGCCAGCAGGCCGGCGGACAGACGAGCAACAGTGCGCATGAGTTATCCCCCTTGACTTAAAGCCGGGCAGCCAGGTCAGGCCGCCCCTGCGGTCATCCTCGCGGCCGGTAGCTTTCAGGGCTTCGCGATGGTGGTTTTCGTTCGGCTGGCGGGGCACGTCCGGCCGACCACCGTGCACAATCTGAACGTGGCCAATCAGAGGACACCTCCCGAGGTAGGCATCTCGGTCCGTGAGGCCGAGGTCCTTGCCGCACTCGGTGAACATTTGACCAACGCCGAGATCGGCGCTCGGTTGTTCATCTCTATCCGCACCGTTGAAAGTCATGTCTCCTCGTTGCTGCGCAAGCTACAGGTGGACGATCGCCGTGCCCTGGCTGCTGTATCGGCGAACCTGCTCTCTGATCCGGAGGGCGCGCCGGCCGCAGTCGCGGCGCTGCCCTCGCCGTTGACGCCGTTTGTCGGGCGGGTGGCCGAGCGGGCGGCGCTGAGCAAAGCGCTGCGCGAGCATCGGCTGGTCACGGTTGTGGGACCGGGCGGGGTCGGCAAGACCCGCCTGGCCCTGAGCGTCGCTGCTGAGGCGAACGATCGGTTCGCCGACGGCGTTTGGTACGTCAACCTGGTACCCGTAGTCGACCCATTGGTGATCGCGGCGGCGATTGCGGACGCGCTGGGCCTCGGGGAGAGTGCGGGCCGCTCAGCGACGGACAACGTCCTGGGCTGGACGGCCGGCCGGGAAACGCTGCTCGTGCTGGACAACTGCGAGCACCTGCTGGACGGCGTGGTGGTCCTGCTGGAACGGCTACTGGCCGGCAGCCCCCGGCTGGCGGTGCTCGCCACCAGCCGGGCCAGGTTGCTGGTGCCCTTCGAATGGGTGTTTGCGGTGCCCGGGATGTCCGTCGAAGCCGACGACAGCGGCCCCGGTGACGCGGTCGAGCTGTTTGTTGGGCGGGCCTCGGCCGGCGGGAGCCTGCTGACGTCCGACGACAACAAGCGCATCGCCGCCGTCTGCCGGTGCCTGGACGGCATGGCGCTGGCGATAGAACTGGCCGCTGCCCGGTACGCGTCGCTCGGACTTGATGGGCTCGAAGCCGGGTTGGCCAACCGGCTGCGGCTGCTGACCGGCGGACCACGGATCGATGACCGGCACCGTTCGTTGCGCGCGACGCTCGACTGGAGTTACGCGCTGCTGGCCCAACCCGATCAGGCGGTGCTGCGCCGGATCTCGGTTTTCGCCGGCCCGTTCACCGCCGGCGCTGCGGCGACGGTTCTGGCCGGTTGGCCGCCGGAGCCGGCCGGCTCCATGGCGACCATCCTGGCCGGGCTCGCCGACCAGAGCTTGCTGATCGCGATCGCGGAGCCGAGTGGAACTCGCTACCGCGCCTTGGAAACGATCTGTGAGTACGGCGCAGATCGGCTCGAAGACGCCGGCGAGTCGGACCAGGCACTCTCGCGCCACCTCAATTGGTGTCTGGATGAAAGCGCAGATCTCCAGGTCACCTCCCGCGAACTCGCCGGTTCCTGGAGAGGGGCGTTCGATCGGGTTGCCGACGAGTTGCGGGGTGCCCTGGCCTGGGCGGCCGGCAACACTGAATACCGTCCCGAGGGGTACCGGTTGGCGATCGGGTTGGCCGAGCTGGCCTTCACCCGGGGCATGCCCGGGGAGTCGCAGCGGTGCTACGAGCAGGCGGCCGAGCTCGCCGCGGACGACTTGCTGGCCGCCGGCGCCTTGCGCTGTGCGGCAGGTGCCGCCGAGTCTCGGCATTTCGGCAACGACGCGCTGCGGCTGCGCAGGGCTGCGGCCGACGCAGCGATACGAGCGGGTGATCGGGTTGGCGCGGCTGGTGACCTCGCCCGGAATGCCGAGTTCATCAACCGCGCCCCGGGGCTGATCGAGACCAAGCCCGCGGCCGGAGAGGTGGAGGCGCTGATCGCCGAGGCGTGGACGCTGGCCGACAGCGACCTGGCTGCGCAGGCGCGCCTGCTCACCGCCGAGGCGTGCAACGGCGCGATCGCCGATCCGGCCACCCTCGAGCTCATCGAGCGCGCGCTCACGCTGGCCCGCCGCATCGACGACCCACTGATCGAGAGCGCCGCGCTCGACCAGCTCACCGCGGTGCAGCTGGGCCGCGGCGAGGTCCGAGCCGCGGCGGCCAGCGCGATGCGGCGCACCGAGCTGCTGGCCCCGCTGCAGGTGACGGCCACGACCGGGTTGGAGTTCTTCGACGGGTTCGGCATGGCCGACCATTGCGCCGTCGCCGCCGGTGACCTACGAGCCGCGAGGAGACATGCCGAGCGCCTGCGGGACCTGCCGTTCTACCGTGAGGAGGGCCACTTGGCGACCAGGCGGATGCTCGTCGTCACGGCGCTCGCGGGCGACTGGGACGAGACGATCACGCTGGCGGAGCGTTTCCGCGAGGGGTGGGGCCGGGCCGGCCGGCCGCGTGCGGGCAATCTCAGGAGCGCCGCGTATGCGGCCGCGACGGTCCACGGACTGCGCGGGGACGACGACGCCCGTGCTGTGTGGCTGGACATCATCGATGCCCTCGGGACGCCGGGCCGCTCGCCGTCACCGCTTCGGTACGGCGAATTTTTCGACGCCTTGCTCCTGCTGCACCGCGGTCTGCCCCAGCAGGCGGTGCAGGTGTTGCACACGCCTCCGGGGCAGTTGACGGACTGGTACGACAGCGTGTGGCGTACCTGGTACGCCGCCGTGTGGGCCGAGGCAGCAGCCCTCAGCGGGCACCAGGACGCCGCCGCTCGCATACAGCGCGCGCGCCTGGTGACGGTGGGAAACCCGATCGCCACCGCCATCGTCGACCGAGCGGCGGTCTTGGCCTCAGGAGACGTCGGCCGCGACGGTTTGACCGCCGCGGCCGCTGCCCTGGAGGGTGCCGGCTGCCGCTACCAATGGGCCCGGGCGCTCGTCTTCCTCGGCGGGGAGCAACGAGCACGTGGCGAGTCCGAGCTGGCGAGGATGGGTGCGACGGCTATGGCCTGGCCTCCACAATGATGTTGAACGGGGTCTTGGTCGCCCGCCGCACGTGGCTGAACCCGACCTCGCGCAGCACGGCGGCCAGTCGGCGTTCACCGGCCTGCGCACCCAGTCCCAGTCCGACTTCCTGGGCCGGCGAGCCTGGCGTGCAGATCACCGTGGACGGGCCGTCATAGGTTCGTCCGACCGGGTTCAGGTTCTGCTCCAGTACGTCGCCGGCGTTCGGCTGGACCAGCAACAGCGTGCCGTCCGGTGATGGAGCGGTCATGCTCTGCCCAGCCGACGCCCGCGCCGGTGCGGAATGCGTCGACGAATACCTCGTGGTCGGCGTAGCACGACGTGATGGTCTCGAAGGTGCTGCCGAGGACGATCGGGCTGTCTTCGTTCGCGACGACCATGGCCTGTTCCGCCGGTTCATAGGTGCCGCCGCCAGCCAGGTTGTAGACGACATAGCCGCTGGCTGCCTGGTTGCCGAGCCACGCACGGACATGGCGCTCAGTGGTATCGACGCATTGCGCCAGCACGGACGAGGTGATCGGCCCGGCGCCGGCCATCGCCTTGTAAAGGCCCAGCCGGTCGCCGATGTGCAGCAGCAGCCGGGAGATGGCTGCCCTCATGTCAAGCACCGCCTGTCCGACGAACGCCTCGAGTTTCGCCTCGTCGATCGTCGCGGCGGCGGTTGCTGTGGTCATTGGTGTCCACGCTCTTGGGTGCAGGTCCCCGATGGATCTGCGTGAAGGAGCGTGCTCGCATGCCTGGGTGCAGCGCATCGGTGCCGAGCACGGATGCCACCACGCAATCCTCGGGTCCGTGGCGGGCACGGATGTCTGATAGCCCGCTCTGGCTCAGGGTTGGCACCAGCCACAAACGGTCGCTGGTTGAGCACCCTCGAAGGAGCATTGAAGCTGATCCCACACCACGCCGTTGCCGCCCTGGCAGCCGCTCAGCGCACCAGCATGCCGGCGCCAGGCGCGAGCCTCATGGCTGGCTGAGCACGCTCTTCGCCATCGGCAACGGACCCGCGCTTCGGCTACCCGACGGTCGCCGCTGCGCCAGTTCCAAGGACTGCTGTCCACACCACCCGAGCCGCCGGCAGCCATGACCACGGCTGACGTCAGGGGCTCTGTCCACAATCGGGCTCCCAGCAGCGAACGGCGGGCACGTTGATGCCCACACCGCCGGGATCGTCCGGGATTCCCTACCCATTCCGCCGCCGCGCAACGCTCATCAGCAGACCGACCGTAGCCACGGCTGCCGCCACCGGACGTAGCGCACCTGCGGCGCGCATGGACCCAGGCCAGACCCACCGGCCCGTTCGGTCCAGACCAATAGAGAGAAGGACATCGTGAAGGCACGCAGCAAGATCTTCGGGACGCTGGTGATGGCCGCATCGGCCGGCGCCTTGAACATTCGTTCAATGGGCGCGGGCCAGGCTCACGGCGTAGTTCGCCGCGGCTTTGGACGTAGAGGGCCTGGTAGACGGACTCGTGGACCACGTGCATCTCCGGCCGGTCGGGAGTATCCACCGCAGCCGGAGCGCCGCGCACGTCAAGAAGGGGGAATCATGGAACAACCATCGAATGTGGCACACCACCAGATGCCCGGGAGGATGGCCACCTGGCTGCGGAGGCGGGCAGGCCGGTGGGCGCGGTCGCCCAAGGCCGGGGTGCTGGTTGTGGTGGCGCTGCTGGCGACCGCCTTCGCCGTGACACCCGCGCACGCGGACGACCCGGGGCTGAACTGCGCGCTCACTGCGACCGCCTCGATCACGGTCGCGCCATCACCAGTGGTGTTCGGGCAGAACGCCCAAGTGCAGTGGAGCGCCACCGGCGTGAACTGCTCCTCCGAGAACGCGTTGCAGATCAGCGGACCGGGCTTCAACCCGTCGACGGAGATCTTCCCGGTCGCCGGCGGTTCGCGGTCGGTGCCCATCGGCTTCACCGGCACCGCCACCTGGGACGTGACCGTGCTCGACCTGTCGTCGGACACTGGTTTTTCCAGGCACCTGGCATCCCTCACGGCCTCGGTCACCGGCGTCACCTTCGTCCCGGACCTGACCGGCGACACCCGGGCTCAGGCCAGGCAGGCGCTGTCGAACGCGGGATACATGCTCGGCGGCGTGGGCAGTGCCGTCGACTGCAACAACGTACAAAGGGTGAGCAGTCAGAACCCCACCGCGGGTACCCCTCTGGTACGGGGGTCCTCGGTGTCGATCACGATCGGCACGACGCCCACGCCACCCAAAGTGTGCCCGTGACGGATCAACTGCCCTCCACAAGCGCCGGGACCGCGGAACTCGCGGTCCCGGCGCAGGCGTGTAAGGCCGCCTATGGTGCGCATGCGTCTCGCCGGAGCGGAGACACGGAGCCCGCCCCGGGGTGTCGACGAGCTGCAAACGGATTGTGGACGGCCCTCGCCGCCTGTCCCGCCCGCAGGAACTGACTCGACAGGGATGGCCCGCACCGTGACCCGTGGACCAGCCCTTCGAGGCTCTTGGCCATCTTGACGGCTCACCGGCCATGCCCGTGCCGTCGCCGCAATCTCACTGACGGCCGGGCTGTCGGTGCCCACCCGTACCCTGTCGCCCAAGCACGTGCGACAGGAGGGCAATGTGGCCCGCAGCGGGATCAATAAACGCGAGCTGGATAAGTGGACGGACAGCCTTGCTAAGGAGGCCAAGAAGACAGCCTGGAGCGCGCCCAACGACGGCACCCTGCTCGTATGTCTGCACAGCTCGATGCCACCGTCAGCGCGCTTTCCGGCGGTGAGTTGACCGAGAGCAGCGGCTATCTGGACCGGTTGCTGCTCGGCGATCTGCTGGTCGCGTGCCCAGCGCATGCGGTTGCTGCGGCTGCTGAGCACTGTGCCGGTCACCACGCCGATCAGCGTGGCGGCCACCCCGCCCACAGTGGTGACGGTGATCCTCCAGTCCAGTGACATCCAACTCCCCCTCGTGGCTGTCGTACTGGACGACTCTGCCCTCCGCGCTTGTGGGGGTATACGGAGGAGTCTGCGCAACGGCGGCCTTTCGGCCACCCCACGGTGGAGGTCAGCCGATAACACGGCGGCGGGCCACGGGCTGCCGGAGAGAAGGGTGAGCACTGCCGCGGAGACGGCAACATGGACGGCCAGTAGGAGGATCACGGCCGCGCGCAGGCTGACCAGCGGCTCCTGGGTGCGGTCGCATGCGGGGTTTATGGCGCTCCGAGGCGGCCAGCGTGCCCACTCGTGGCCGAGGTGCCGCTGCCGCCCACTCCGAGCGGCCCGCCGGACAACGCGCTCGGCCACGCCCCCATGGTCGCGTCCCTCGGGCTGCTGCAGCTGGGGCAGTGGTGGTTCCAGGAGCATTACGACTGCTTCGACGAGACGTACGGGACATCGCTGCCTCCACGGCCCGGCGGTGCGCCCTGGACTGCTACCACCCTGCTACCATGCTGGTGTGACTTCCACGAAGAAGCAGACACAGGTCCGGCTGGACGAGGACGTCCTCGCGGCTGGCAAGGCCGCCGCGCACGCCCGTCGGCTCGACTTCAACAAGTACGTGGAGCGCCTCATCATCGAGGACACCACGGGCGCCCGCGCCGCCGGCATGGCGGCCGCCCAGCGCCTCATCGACGAGCACGGCACATTCCTCGACGATCTGGAGCGGCAGCTCGACGCGCCGTACGCCGACCCGCAGTCGGGCGCCGCCGCGTGATCCTGCACGTCGACGAATCCTGGATCCTCGAAGTAGCGGAACGGGCCGGCCACCACGACCCCAGCGTCGACGACTACGGCGTCCCCATCGCTGCCGTCGCCCGCCACCGCGGCGAACTCCTCGACACCCCTGTCTACGACGGCGCCTACGCCCGCGCCGCCGCGCTGGTGCACACCCTGGGCCGCTGCCGCTGGCTGGAGCGCTCCAACCTCACCGTCGCCTGCGCCGTCGCCGTCATGTACCTCGAGGCCAGCAACATCCCCGTCAACCCCACCCGCGAACAACTCACTGCGCTCGCCCACGAGCTGAACAACCCGCGCTGCACCGCAGGCCGGATCACCTCCTTCCTGCGCACCTGGAAACCTTGATCCCGATCCGGGTGGTGATCGCCTCAGGCCACCGCGGCTCAGTGGGCCGGGGGAGAGTGGCGGCGTCGCTCGCGCTGATTGCCCGGCACGGCGCCACCAGAGGCCTCGCGACGTCAGTCAGGCCGCGCGTCAGCACTCCCCGCGCCACGTGACTCCCGTGATCACGACGCCTGGGGAGACATTGCCGCTGTACGTGCCGGGGCCGGGGTTGTAGTGGACGCAGAACTTGTCCTGCAGCCCCTGCCAGTCGTAGTGGATGTCGACGTGGTCGTAACCGGGGGACGGGTAGCCGTTGTTGAAGAACGACTGGTAGTACGCCCACCCGCTCCAGTTCCCCGCGGTCCGCACCACCATGGGGCCTGTGCGGTCCGGACCCTGCCAGGCACAGAAATAGCCCCGGGGGCAGCCCGGCGGGTCCGGTTCGGCCGAGGCGCTGGGCGCGGAAGCGAAGACCGCCGCGACGGCGGCGGAGACGGCGGCGATGCTCACAGTACGAACGCGCATGACTGGTCCTCGAAACCTGTTGCCGTGGTCGGTGGTGGTCGTGCTGTGCGGCCGGGTGGGGGAGGCGGGCGGCCTGCGTCGGCCTGCCCGCCTCCCCGGTCCGCACGTGCGGTGATGCATATGGCACCGCGGTGTTTCCGCTGTGTCATATGGCGGTGTCGACCGCCTTGGCGGACTGCCGTTGTGTGTCAGCAGTCCCCGACGTAGTGGGCGAAGTCGATGTCGTCGGTACTGCCGAGGTTGGTCTCACCCGGTCCGACGCATTGGTAGCGTTCGGTCGTGGTCCAGTCCAGATCGATCTCGATGATGATGCGATTGGTGCCGCAGTGGCCGTAGTAGGCGGTGCCCCCCGCCTCGTAGTAGCCGCATGCCATGGCGGAGACGTCTCCCGCGGGCGCGGCCTGGGCGGTTGAGGTGAGCGCCGTGCCGGCGAGGGCAACGGCGCTGACGACGGCCGCGGCGATGCGCAGCGGACTGCTGACTTTCTTACCCATGAAACTCCTTGACGACTGGTCCAACGGAACGATGTCCAGCTGGTGATGCTCTTCTCCTGTGGCGAGCACCGGTGTCGAGGCCGGGGCACGGGGTGCCGGAGGAACACGTGCGACATGCGAGATGCCCGGCAGACAGTGCCTGTTGCCGTCGTGCGGACATTGCAAGGACATCGCCCGTGTCCGCCGGTTCCTCCGGCGTTTCGGGCGACATCAGAAGGATGCAGGAGGGGGCCATGGTTGTCAGCGGGTTCGATCATGGAGATTCCTCGCCACACGATAAGGAGGACGTTATGGCGCCAGGCAGGGGGGCCAGAGCGAGGCTCGTGGGCGCCGCGGAACCCAGCGTTCACCAGTTACGGCTGTTTCTGACGCTGGGCGAGGAGCTGCACTTCGGCCGCGCCGCGGCGCGCGTGTTCATCTCCCAGTCCGCTCTCAGCCAGCAGATCCGCGACCTGGAGAAGCGGCTGGAGGTGCAACTCTTCCGCCGTACCAGTCGCACGGTCGAACTCACCACGGCCGGAGAGGCGCTGATTCCCGAAGCCCGGAAGGCCGTCGCGGGCATCGACCGGCTCCGCCGTGTCGCCGGTGCGCAGTCCCGTCAGCTCTCCGCCAGGCTCACCGTGGGAACCATCGGGGCCGAGGCCGCCATGCCGCACACGCGGGCCGTCCTGCGGATTCTGAAGGAACGGCAACCCGGGATGGAGATCCAGGTGGTCACTCCGAACTTCGTCGACCACATCGATGCACTCTTCCGTCAGGAAGTCGATGTGGTCTTCCTGCGCCCGC
Organism: Streptomyces sp. NBC_00457; assembly: GCF_036014015.1. NCBI lineage: Bacteria > Bacillati > Actinomycetota > Actinomycetes > Kitasatosporales > Streptomycetaceae > Streptomyces > Streptomyces sp. NBC_00457. The sequence continues at coordinate 10,685,942 of NZ_CP107905.1, forward strand.
CCGTTCCGGACGGTATCGAGACCCATCACCTGGCCTCCGAACCACGGGTGGCCTGCCTGCCCGCCGACGACCCCCTGGCCGCCCTGCCGCGGGTCGCGCTGGAGCAGCTCGCCGACCGTCCCGTGGTCCGCATGCCACCGCGATTACCTCGGGTGTGGCGGGACTTCTGGGCGGTGGACCCACGCCCCGACGGCAGCCCCGTGAAGTACGGGCCGGTCGTCCCCGACATGGAAGCGCTGCTCCACACCGTGGCCGCCGGCGAGGCCATGTGCTTCCTCCCCGCCGCCGCCCGTGACTTCTTCCCCCGCCCCGGCGTCCGGTACGTGGACGTCGCCGGACTGTCCCCGTCCGCCTCGTCGTTGGCCTGGCTCGCCGCCCGCCGTAACGCGCCCACCATCACCGCCGCCCGGTACGCCGCCCGTACGTACTCCCAGCACCCTGGCCACTGACCCGCCGCACACTCCGGTGCTTCGGGACAGGGCACCCTGAAGGCGGCACTGGCCGGGCCGGCACCGCCCTGTTGTCAGTGCCCGCGTCTAGCGTTGTGCCGGCGGGATGGCCCAGCGGCGGAGGCGAACAGTCGACGAATCAGGCATCGCGGTGGTCCTGCTCTCACGGCGACTTCACCTCGCGCGGACTCCTCAACCGGCAGTACGGGGGCTCCCTCCGCAAGGGCATTGCCGCCTCTCCTGCTGGCAGCCACGTGCTGCTGTTCAACCGGGAGGTGGTCAGCATCAGCTCTGGCAGTGTTCACGTCACGCACTATGCCTTCCACCTTGCCCATCGGCCGCCCGGGTGACCGATGACCGGACCGGTCTTGGTCGGGCCGTGTCGGGCGAGAGGGGAACCTCCGACCATTCCGTCTCTAGCGGCGTCCACGGCTGGTCAGCCGGTCACCGGGTCAAGGTCGCCCTCCGTCTGGTGTCCGGAGTCGAGTTCCTGACGCAGGTCTAGGAAGCAGCGCATCGGCGGTCTGCGGATGTCGAGAACGTGCCACCGGCTCCGTCCCAGGGACATCAGCGGCCACCATCGGCCGCACGAGGAAGAAGGAGGAACCGGCATGGCGATTCAGCGGATGGACAACGTCGGCATCGTCGTCGAGGACATGGATGCCGCCATCGCGTTCTTCGTGGAACTCGGTATGGAGCTGGAGGGCAGGGCGGAGGTCGAGGGCCCAGTCGCCGACCAGTGCACCGGACTCGACGGCGTCCGCTGTGACATTGCGATGGTCCGGACCCCGGACGGTCACAGCCGACTCGAGCTGGCGAAGTACCGCAGCCCCGCGGTGATCAGCGCCGGGCCGCGCAACCGGCCGCACAACATTGCGGGCACGCACCGTGTCATGTTCGCCGTCGACGACCTCAAGGACACCGTTGCCCGCCTGCGCCCGCACGGCGCCGAACTCGTCGGCGAGATCGCCCGGTTCGAGGACAGCTATCTGCTCTGCTACGTCCGCGGCCCGGAGGGCATCATCGTCGGACTGGCCGAGCAACTGCGCTGAGAAGGAGGAACCGAGCCATGCAGCTGAACGAGATCATCGAGGTTCTGAACCGTCCGATCAGCTGGGAGCTGCTGGCCCGTGACGTGACCCGCCTGCCTACGCCGCGCTTTCGCACCGAAACAGGAAACGGGAGACCAGTTGTGATCGAGACGATTCGGCCTGCGCTCAAGGGTGCTGCGTCGCAGCCGGGCACCGCGTCCTGCGGGCCCAGCAGCCGGATGGGGTGCGGCTGCTGAGTGGCTTCAGCGGTCGGCGCCTTCGGGCTGCTCCTCGGCCGGAAGCGCAGCTGTCGGCTCCGGTGCCTCGGGGGAGGTGTAGAAGACCGAGCGGCCCTGCTTAGTGCGCTGAGCCAGGCTCTTGGCCACGAGCCCTTCGAGGGTGACGCGCACGACCTTGGGCTTGATTCCGCGCTCGGGATGGGCCTGGCTGAGCGCGGTGGAAATTTCCACCGCGGAGCGCGGTTCGCCCTGCTCGGTGAGGTGGCGTCGGATGAGTTCCACCAGGGTGGGCTGTGTTGTCTTCGCGGCGGCCGCAGCCTTGACCGGGGGCTTCTTGGCGGCGGACTTCCTGGCCGTCGGGCTTCCCTGCGCGGCCGTGGTCCTCCTGGCTTTCGGCTTGCCAATCTGCCCGGCGTCGGTCTTCTTCCGGGGAGAGGGCACTGCGGCGCTCTCGGGCGCGGCCGCGGGCTCAGCCGGTGCTTCCGGGATGCCGAGTGCCTGTTGCATGTTCACCAGCACGGTGTGGTCCTGCTGCAGGGCGGACAGTTGCTGCTGCAGGGCGGTGATTTCCGCACCGATGCGTTCCTGCTCCTTGAGGTTGCGCTCAAGGTCGCCGGTCACCTGGGCGATGTAGTGCGATGTCAGTTCAGTGGTGGTGGTCGTGCTCTCGGACATGGTGTTGACCCTTTCTCGGCTTGCGGCCGTGGTACAGGCTCTGCGGGACGGCTTCATGCCGTGCCGCATCCTCTTGGTTTGTGCTGGCGGCGCTGCAGGGGCGCCGTTGCTGCCGCAAGGTGCCTGGTGTTGAGATAGTACGGACAGGCGGAGCCGGTTGTTCCTCTCGCGTGATGCCCTCTGCCCGGGGCCAGCCTCAAAGCAGCGGGTCTGGTACCTGCCTGGCCCTACCGCAGGGCCGGTTCGTACACGGGGCTGGGGCACTTGCCAGAACGCATCGTCGGTCTCCCGGTTGTGATGCCAGGCCTTACTGGCCCTAACAAAGCCTCTGGACGTGCCGGTGGGTGATCAGGCAGACGGCAAGTCCGAGAAAGGCCTCGTGGATGTCGTCGCGTCGTTCCCAGCGGATCCGTAAGCGGCGGAAACCGTGCAGCCAGGAGGACGGGTCGGCCGCGCGGCGAGGTGTCTGCCGTGGCAGGTCCTTTTCCGCGCGGCCTCCCGCCGAACCGGACGTGATGGTTTCCCGATCATCCGGCTCTCCAGTGACGACAGCGTGAGCGATTCAGGCTGCTCGCGCAGGACACACAACGCCGTTGCGGCGATCTGCATTTCGCATACCTCCCGGGTCTGAGTGTCCGAGTCACCTGGCCCCCTTCGCCCTGTGGACGGCTTTCCCGTCCTCCCCGGCCGGTCGTTACTCCGGCGACTACTACGGGGCCTCCGTCGCCATAGGACTCGCGTCCCGTAGGCGATCCCACGTTCGTCTCTGTCTGTACGTTCTAGCGCGACGTAGGCGTCCCACTCATCTCCTTGAATGTCCTCGCTGGGCATCGCTCCGCACGCCGGAGGTGCACGAGGGCACGATCGAACCCCGTGCAGAGTGCGGCACCGGTTTCAGCTGTCCTTCCGGCGGATGAGAACTTGCATCTGCTGGAGATTGGGCTTCAAACAATCCAGTCTTCGCCATATCGCGCGGGCCTCCCCAGCACACCGTCTCTGACAACTGAGCCCAGTTGCTGGTTTGCTGACATGCTGTTGTCCCCTTCACCTTTCGGATCCAGGTAAGTCATCGGGCCCAGGAACCTCCTTCCGAGTTCCTCCCGGCTGAGCCGGGAATACAACAGAGCGCCTCGTGGCGCACATCGTCCGCTCAACGACCCAGCGGAAGGTGCCCAGTCCCGTCCCGTGCGGCTGGCCACGCTCGGCGATCGCGGGCGTGATGCCGCGCTGCCGCAAGAGCCGTCGGTACTTGTCGTGGTCGTAGCCGCGGTCGGCGAAGAGCATGTCCGGCCGTCTGCGCGGCCGACCGACGACTCCGGCCACTGCCGGGATCTTGTCCAACAGGGGCAGTAGTTGTGTGACATCGTTGCGGTTTCCGCCGGTCAGAGACACCGCGAGCGGGATCCCTTGGCCGTCGGTGATGATGTGGTGTTTGCTGCCCGGGCGTGCGCGGTCGACCGGGCTGGGGCCGCTTTTGGGCCCCTGCGTGCGGCCCGGACGTGGGAAGAGTCGATCACCGCCCGCGACCAGTCCAGCTGGTTCTTCGAGCGCAGCTTGTTCAGCAGTAGCTGGTGCAGTTGGCCCCACACGCCGGCCTCGTTCCAGGCCGCCAGGCGGCGCCAGCACGTCATGCCCGAGCCGAAGCCCAGTTCCTGCGGGAGGTACTCCCACTGGATGCCGGTGTGCAGGACGAACAAGATCCCGCACAGGGCTTGACGATCGGGCACTCGAGGTCTGCCCTCGACCTGCTTCGGGGGCGGCTCGGGCAGCAACGGCTTGATGAGCGACCACAGTTCATCCGACACGATCCAGGGTCGTGACTGACGCTTCCCCATGCCCACATCAACGAACGATCAAGCGGACAGTCACATGAACAACCCGCTTTTGTTAGAGCCAGTAAGCGCGTCTGGAGGCGCGGGCGGCATCTTGCGCCTGGCAGCTGGTCATGTCCCGCTGAGTGGTGTAGTCACGGCAGCTGTTTCGATTCCGGTTGCGACGTGATCTGCGGTTCGGGCGGGGTCGGCGTGGTGAGGAGATCGGCCATGGAGGCTTCGGAGAGGTAGCGGCGGTCGAAGACCTGCCACTCGTCGTGGAGTTCGGCCAGGACCGCAGCGGCGAGTCGGTCCAGGGCTGCGGGGTTGGGGAAGACCTGGACGACATCGGCCCGTCGTTTGATCTCCCGGTTCAGCCGTTCCAGCGGGTTGGTCGACCAGATCTTCTTCCAGTGCGCCGGCGGGAAGTCAGCGAACGCCGTGATGTCCGTCGCCGCCTCCAGCAGCATCTTCTTGACCTGCGGGAACTGCCGTCCGAGCATGTCGGCTACCACGTTGAGCTGGGTGCGGACCTGCTCGCCGGTGGTCTGGGCGAAGACGGTGCGGATGGTGGCGGCGACCATCTCCCCGGAGCCCCTCTCGATCACCGAGAACACGTCCCGGACGAAGTGAACCCGGCAGCGTTGCCACGCCGCACCCAGGAAGACGGTGCGGATCGCGGCCACCAGCCCGCTGTGGCTGTCGGAGATGACCAGCTGGACGTTCTCCAGGCCACGGGCCCGCAGTGAGCGCAGGAACTTGGTCCAGAACGGCTTCGACTCACTGTCGCCGACCATCAGGCCGAGGATCTCGCGGTGCCCGGTGGCAGAGATCCCGGTGGCGATGACCACGGCCTGCGAGGCGATCCGGTGATTCACCCTCGCCTTGCAGTACGTGGCGTCCAGAAATACGTAGGGGAAGACGGTGTGATCCAGCGGCCGTTCCTTGAACGCGGTCAGTTCCTCGTCCAGTTCGCCGCAGATGCGGGAGACCTCGGACTTGGAGATCCCGGAGTCCGCGCCGAGTGCCTTGACCAGGTCATCGACCGAGCGAGTCGACACTCCGTGCACGTATGCCTCCATCACCACGGCAAACAGCGCCCGGTCGATCCGGCGCCGGCGTTCCAGCAGGGAGGGGAAGAACGACCCGGTCCGCAGTTTCGGGATCTTCAGGTCCAGGTCGCCGGCCTGCGTGGTCAGCAGACGCTCACGGTGCCCGTTGCGCCAAGTGGTGCGCGTCGCCGTGTGCTCGCCCGGGGCCGCACCGATTGTCTCGGTGGCCTCGGCCTCGATGAGCTCCTGCAGGATGCGCTCGCACGCCACCCTGATTGCTTCAACTCCATCCGCCCGATGTAGTGACTCAAGCAGCCGCATGAGCTCAGACTGGGACAAGGCCATCGCGTGCTCCTCCGGTTGAACTGCCCGTTCACCAGGGAGACTTGCGCGATGGCCTGCCCTTGTTCAGGGAGCACGCACGGTCAGCGGATGCACGCCCCGGGGCGGACACCGCGCGTTCCGGACCACGGCTCGGCTACACCACTTCACGGGACACGATCTGGCAGCTCGGTACTGACGGCCGTATGGCCGTTTGCGCTGCTGCTGTCCCGGAACGGGGAGCGTGCGACGGACGCTGAGCCGAGCCTGTCCCCGGTGATCGGCGCGGTCGGCGTGCATGCTCGTCCCTGGCCGGCGCGAGCGGTCCGCCGCGGCGCCGCAACGGCCTCCCTCCCGCTCCAGGACCCGCGACGCCAGCGGCCAGTGTGCCCATGGCCTGGCGGCGCGACGGGTGGCGGGAGTGCAGTTTCCCCTCGCAGTCCGGACCGGCACCCCCCGCCTGTCAGTGCATCGCATCAGAGCTGATCGGGGCCCTCCTGCCAGTCCTCAGCCTCGGTGAGACTCGCGAGGCAGCCTGCCGTCCTTGACAAGCAGTCAGGTGATGATTCTGAGGTGGTGTCAACGTCCGACATGCTTCCGATGTTCCGACAGGGTGAAGGGCCGCCGGTTCTTTCACCGGCTTGGCTTAATCTCCTCGCCAAACTTCCTGCAATTGCAGCTATTTGACGAGGTATCAGGGAAGTTCGGACTGCTCGTCAGGTGCTTTCGCGTGCGTCCGGTTGGCGGCTGCGCGTCACACGTTAGTGATCTTCGAGATGCCGTCGGAAATTGACGTCCGTAGGTTCATTTCCAGATCGGCAGATCAGCCGATTTCCCTGCAAGAAGGAGAAAACTGATATGCAGACGCGTACCGTCGCCCTGATCGCAGCCTCTGCGGCTGCCGTGGCCGTGACTGTCACCGGCGTTACCTACGCCTCCGCGGACTCCCCCCAGTCCGCCTCGTCCGCCCGTCCTGCCTCGGCCCCCCTCGGTGGCGGCGGCGACCACGACTGGAAGGACGACGGCTACAAGAAGGACCACGACGGGCACAAGAAGGACGACGGCAAGATCCAGATCAACGAGCGGACGTACTCGGACGACCCGGGAGCCTGCGTCAGCGTGACCAACCTGAACACCCTCGCCACCGGCACCTTCAACATCGCCAACGACACCGACAGGGTCGTTGAGTTCTTCGACGGGACCAACTGCAACAATGGCAACCCCGTCGCCGTGGTCCTGCCTGGTGACTCCAGCTTCGGAGTTGGTGACGGAACTGGCGATGGCAGCTTCCGCGTGATCGACAACTAAGGGACCGCGCAGCGACCGACCCCGAAGTAGGCGCCGCGGGATGTGACCGTCCCACCGATGCGTCACCAGGAGCCCCGGCCCGCCGTAATCGGGCCGGGGCTCCGGCGCACAGTACTTCCTTCAGCTGAAAACACCCAGCTGGCTCGTTTCACACTATGCGCCCACCCCGCAGTGACCGCAAATGCACGCGGGCATACAGCTGATCGGCGGCTGGGAGCGTCCATTACCCGGGAACCGGCGCGTTGCATTGGAAAAGCGCGATCAACTGACGGCACTGTGGAATCACTACCGGACGAGTACGGGAGTGATTAATGTGCTGTTGACGTTTGTCAGACAACAGAAGAGTCGTGCCGCTGTACAGCATGTCGACGGCACGATCCTGCGCCAGCTCGACAGCAGCGCCGTACGTGCTCGTTACTGGGTGAAACGAACGCCGAGAGAATCGGTTCGTCTGCTGCACAGGGCGCGCGTGTACCACATCGCTGGGGCCACACTCAGCATCATCACAGGGCTCGCCGCCTGGCCGGTCATCGCCGACGGTTCCCGCTTCAGAGCACAGGTAGTGATTTCCGCACTGGCCTGCCTCGCCGCGGTGACCATCGCCGCGCCCTACGCAACTGGCCTGCACGACCGCGCCGAGGAATCCATCATGCTCTGCGGAAGGTACGGAGCCATCTACGGTGAACTCCTCCGCGCGCAGAGCCAGATCGGCACGCAAGCCACCACGCAACACCGTGTCAGGGAACTCATCCAACAGTTCGATGACGTCGCCACACGCAGGGACGCCCTCGGACTTGCTGCACCAGCACCAGATTCCGGCCAGGCATCCGGTGAGCATTCCCGGTCAGTCCAGTGAACGGAGTCTGTGGAGTTGTCAGGGTCCAGCGAGTCCTACGACTCAAGGCCCGGGCTCGTGTGCAGTGGCCTCAGGACGCTCCGTCTCTTCCGGAGGAGACGGTGGGCCGCGGAGCACGACGTCCTCGAGCATCCCCATCGCAAGCATCAAAGCCATCATCAGCGCGGGCAGGCACAGAGCTATGAGGGGCACAGCGCCTCCCAGGTGACTGGATGTCGCGTTCTCGGACCGGATCTCGCTGGAGGCTGCGGGAAAGACGCGTAGTCGGAGTGAACGTTCCCCCTTCCCGGCGGCTTCGGTCCCGGGGCGTTTCGTGAGGGACGGTCACAGCCTTCAGTGTGGAGCCGAATTGGTTACCGCGCCTGCCGGGACTCCCCTCGTGCAGGCGGCGGGTGAGCGTGCAAAGCCACGGACGTGCCGGTGGCCAGGGAGCGGGCACACCACCGCTCGGCCTGCCCCCTCCGCCGCGGAGCCGGGCTGCCGGTCCGTGCGCGTGGGCGGTGTCCTGACGATGCACCGATCAGCGCGCCGTCCTCAGTGCCCAACGAGATCACGAGAGCGCCCGCGCCTCCAGACGCGCTTACTGGCTCTAACAAAAGCGGGTTGTTCATGTGACTGTCCGCTTGATCGTTCGTTGATGTGGGCATGGGGAAGCGTCAGTCACGACCCTGGATCGTGTCGGATGAACTGTGGTCGCTCATCAAGCCGTTGCTGCCCGAGCCGCCCCCGAAGCAGGTCGAGGGCAGACCTCGAGTGCCCGATCGTCAAGCCCTGTGCGGGATCTTGTTCGTCCTGCACACCGGCATCCAGTGGGAGTACCTCCCGCAGGAACTGGGCTTCGGCTCGGGCATGACGTGCTGGCGCCGCCTGGCGGCCTGGAACGAGGCCGGCGTCTGGGACCAACTGCACCAGCTACTGCTGAACAAGCTGCGCTCGAAGAACCAGCTGGACTGGTCGCGGGCGGTGATCGACTCCTCCCACGTCCGGGCCGCACGCAGGGGCCCAAAAGCGGCCCCAGCCCGGTCGACCGCGCGCCCAGCGCCGCCGCAGTCATTCCGCGTGCGGCCACACATCCTTCTTCCACAGGCCCACAGCCTGCTCGTCACGCTCGAGGGCTCTGCGGGCGGGAGATTGCCAGGACCAGCCGTGCCGGTGCAGCAGCCGCCACACCGCCGCCGACGAGCAGTCCAGCCTGAACTTCCGGGCGATCAGCACTCTGATCCTGGCCAGGGTCCAGCGCCGGTCTTCCCAGCCGTGCACGGCCGGCCCCCGCGCCAGCTCTTTCTCCAACTCGGCGAACTGCTCATCGGTCAGCCGGGGCAGTTTCGGCGGTCCAGCGGAGGCGAGCGCGGCCATCCCGCCCTGCCGCCAGGCGCGACGCCAGCGTTCCACCGACCGCTCACTTACCCGCAGGTCCTTCGCGATCACCGCGGTTCTCTCACCACGAGCGAACTGCTCACCAGCCTCGAACCGGATCCGCTCGCGAAACCGCCGCCGCTCCGCGGTCAGCCCACCACCCTGTGCGTACCGCATACCACGGGCCTACCGCAGGGATCACCACACGTCACTGCCCCCGACAACAATCCGAAGAGCTCAGTAACGGCAGCGATGCCTGCTGGGAAAGTACTTGCCGGTTGGGAAACTCCACGCTACTTTCCTTGCAGGAAAGTACTGCGAGGAGGGCAAATGACTGACCAGGTACGGCCGGAAGAGGCCGCGCGCGCGCTCACCGAGATCGACCAGCGGCAGGAGCAGATCATCCGGATGGCCAGCCTTCCCCGCTGGTTCTGGGGGGCCATCGCCTTCCTGATGGTCGCGTTCGCAGCGGTCGTCGACACCACCCAAGGTGGTCTCGTCCAGGGGATGGCCACCGCCTTGTTCGTGGCCGGTGTGCTCACCACAGTTGGGTTGGTGGCGTTGCGCTCGGTCCGTAGCGCCCAGCCCCACAACAGCCTGTTCGGCCCCCGTATCATGGCCGCGGACCTAGCCTTCGCGGCGGTCATCGTCGGCGTATCGCTGGCGGCAACGCTCATCCTGAAGGCGTCCGGGGTTTCGTACGCCGCGACCATTGGTGCCTCGATCACCGCCGTGATCCTTGTCGTCGGTGGACCGACGTACACGCGGTACCGTCAGGGCCTCATGCTCGCGAACCGGTCCGGGAGCCGACGGTGATCACGCCCAAGTTCGACGAGCTGATCCACGCACCCACCCGGCTCTCGCTCGTCTCCCTGCTCGCGGCCACCGAGTGGGCGGACTTCCAGTTCCTGCGCGACAGCGCCGGCCTGTCGGACTCCGCCCTGTCGAAACAGCTCACGACGCTTGAGGGCGCCGGCTACATCGAGATCCGTAAGGGTTTCGTCGGAAAGCGGCCGCGCACGTCGGCGAGGCTCACCAGCGTCGGCCGGGCGGCCTTCGACCAGCACGTCGCGGCTCTGCAGGAGATCGTCGCCAAGGCGGGCGCGTCAGTGCTCCCCTCGACCTGAGAGGCGCAAGGAAGGCGCCCTTGACGGCAACAGCGGCTCCAGCCACTGCCCTTGGCCGCCCGTCAGATCACCCCGAGGCATTCCATGATCGCTTCACGACCTTGATCAACATCTCAAACACGGCCTAGTCGCAATGCCGTTGCGTTACGGGTTTGCGGGTTGGGGTCTTTGAATGCGGACTGCTCGGGTACCGGCCTGGGTGGGTTGGGGCCAGGTGCGGTGTCCGGCCCGTTTGAGCCGGTAGTTGGACATCTTGCGTTTGACGACGCGGGGCTGACTGCGCAGGCGTCTGGTCGGCAGGAGTCGTTCGAGTAGGTCGTGCTGGAGCAAGACAAGGGCTCTGACCAGCAGTTCAGGGGGAAAAACTGCCCGGCGTGACGGTCACACTGCGCCGGGCGGAGCGCAGGGTTTCGGTGAACGAGATCCGGTCGGCATCCAGGCCCCGGGTGGCCGCGGTTCTCACCATCAGCTCACGCAGCGCGTGGTGGACGAGCAGGTGGGCCCAGATCTGCTGCAGGATTCCGTCGGGTGTCTTGCTGGTGAGCACGACGTGGGCGCCGCGTTGATGAGTCTTGAGCTCTGCGAAGACAGCCTCCGCTTCCCAGCGTTCCTGATAGAGCGCAGCCAGCTGGCGGGCGGGGTAGCGACGGGCATCGAGCAGTGTGGTCACCAGCCGGTAGTTCTCGCCTTCGCGGCTGGTGCCGTGCAGCTGATAGGCCACCACCCGCACTGTGACCGGATCACGGTGCGCGGGGTCGGTGTGGGCGTGGATGCGGGAGATCCAGGATCCGTCCCGTAACTGCCGCTCGACGGGCAGGATGCGGTTGGCGGGCACCCGCCACAACAGATCGGCACCGCTGTCGGTGAAGGCCCGCCAAAGCGGCACGCCGAGGAACTCCCGGTCTGCCAGGACCAGTTCGCCGGGCTGGCAGGAGCGTGGAAGGCGGCCCACCAGGGTGACTTCACCGGTGCGGCAGCCGGCCAGTTCCGCGTCCAGGACGAGGTGGGTGCCCACCTCGATCAGACAGGCCATCCGCACCTGAGGAAAGGAGGATTTGTCGTGGCCGCGGCTGTTTCCGGGACGGCCGAAAGCGGCCTCATTGGCCGGACTGTCGGCCACGTCCCAGCAGGTGCCGTCCACTGCCAGCAGCCGCAGCCCTCGCCAGAAGCAACCCGGCGTGGTCTCGGTGCCCATCGGCTTCGCGGTCGTGGCAAACAGCACCCGCAGTGGCTCCGATCCCAGCCGCTGGCGAGCCCGAAACAGCGACGACTTCGCAGGGATGCGCCACTCGCCCAGCAGGCCCTGGCTCCGCAGGCCCTCGACCAGATGCCGCATCACCTCCAGATACGGGGCCGGCGAGAACAGGGCAAGGGCGAGCACGAAATACACCACCAATCGAGCTGGCAGCAGGCGTCTGCGCTGCTCGCCACGACCGCAAGCGGCCACCACACGATCCACCAACCCAGGCCGATACACCCAGGTCAGCAGCCCCAGCCCCGATAACTCGCCGACATCCGCAGACACCCGCACCACCCCCGGGAAGCACTACGCAGCAGCGTACGCCCGCAGGCTAAAGCAACGGCATTGGGCCTAGTCGCGGCCACCAGTGCTGGAGCAGCGACGACTTGCCTCGGCGGAGCCGTCACCTTCACGAAGCCGGACGGCGAGTACTACCAGCCGAGTTCCCCCACCGTCTACAAGACGACGAGTCGTTGCGCCGACATCAACCTCCGGCTCAACACCGGCAAGTCCGTCAAGGTCTGCTTCTACAAGAGCGATTACACACTCAACTACTGCCAGTCCAACTACACGCAGGTCCCGTGGGACAATTGGACGGTGGTCGCCAGTGACGTCAACGACGGCACCCTGTTCCGTTTCCGGTACCTGAGCGACCTCTCGTCGACCAACGCCAAGGCAGCCTTCTGAGCCTGAGGCCGCGTCGTCCTGACAGGTACGATCATCGGCCCCGCCGGGCGTCCCGGTGGGGCCGCAGTAGTTGGAGTTCACAGGCACCGCCTGCGCCTCACTGCTCGAATGGGGTCTCGGGTTGCCTGCTCTCCGAGCGGGCGGCCGCCGGTTCACGCTGAGAGGGCAGCGGACGGAGCACGGCCGTACGGTCTGTCAGCTGTAGGCGCAGGAGTTGGTTCTCGGCTGCCGCTTGGTGCAGGGCACCGACAAGGGCTTCGACGTCGGCTTTGAGCTGGGCGATCTCCTCCACGTCAGCAGCGCGTAGTTCCTTGAGCCGGCGGACCTGCTTGCGAAGGCGCTGTTCGCTGTCCGGGGTGCCGCCTCGGGCGCGGACCTTGTCGTAGAACTCGTTCTTCAGGTCGGTGTGCCGTTGTGTGAGTGCGTTGCGCGGGACACCGGCTTCGACCGCGAGCGCGACGATCGTCAGGGCGCCGTTGGAGTGCTCGGGGGTATCGCCCAGGATGCGTTCCATCGCGGCACGGATGCGGTCGCGTTCGTCTGGGGGCGGGGCTCATGATGTCGGCTCCTGGAAGTGGATGCGGTCCTGATCGTGGCGGTCGGCAAGTTTCCGTAGGCGCCCGGCGCGTTGGGTGAGCCGGTCGGCGAGCGGACCCGGCACCGTCTCTGGGGCGGCCTGTTTCTCCAAGGCCCGGGCGTGCCGCAGGAGTTCGTCGGCGTGCCGGCCACTGCGCGCGATGTTCGCGCAGGACGGTCGGCACCGGTTCAGGCTCGGGGTGTCAGCGATGTCCAAGCGGTGGCACAGGGCACGATCACGGTTGTAGACGCACATCAGGAACGCGTGCGGGTTGTCGTAGACGGTCAGGGCAGGGTTGTTGAGGATGTCCCGGGATTGGCGGTGCGTGCGGATGGACCCGGCGAACGTCGAGGCCTGGGCGGCGGCGTGGATCGCCGCCGGGCGGCCGTCCCCGAGACGCCCGCTCCGGTGGCGAGATCGTCGTGGAGGGTGGTGAGCGTGTCGGCGGTGGCCCGGGCGGTCTCGATGACGAGGAGCTCGTGGATGCCACCGCGGCCGCGAGCTGCGTAGCCGGCGCTCATCGTGGTGCGCATGTGCCCGTTAACGGGGACCGGGGTGGGTGGGCTGCGGGAGCTGGCGGCGCCGTTCGTGGTGCCCGGTGAGGTCTCGCTGTCGGTCTGACCGTCTGACGGTATGGCACCTGGTCCGCGGTGCCACGGTCCCCGCGTCCGCCCGTATTCTCTGATGGCCTGCCTACCGGTCGCTGCCGCCGATAGAGTCCGCCACGGAGGACTGACCGTGACGCGAATACCCAGACCGGCTGTAGCGCTCATGTTGGCTGCCTCGGCTGTCGCGATGACGGCGCTCGCCGGGTGCGGGGAGCAGAAGTCCGCGTCGGCGGTAAAGAGTCCGTCGGCGAGCGGGCCCACACCCGCACCTCACCCGGTCATTCATCTCAGTGCGGACGGCAACACCCTGGTCCCCGGGGGCCCGCCTCTGCCCCTCCACCTCTCCGTCGCGGGTCTCACCGCTGGGCAGGCCGAGCGACGCCATGTGGCGCTCTACATCGGGACCGTCCCTGACGAACTCCAGATCCGCGAGAACGGTTCCTGGCATGATGTGCCGTTGCAGTGGACCAACGAGCAGGACGACAACGGAGAGTTCGCCGCCATCGTGCCGCTGTCGTATCGCGGCAAGGCACGGACGGAGCTCGACTTCCGGCTGTTCACCGCTGACCAGCGCATCGACGACGTGGATGGAAAGGTTCCTGCCGTGACCACCACGGTGGCCGCGGAGATGGCCAAGGATGCCGGTTATGCGGATATCCACCCGGCAGCATCCGCGACGCGCCTGCGTTTTTCCGTCGACCCCACGCATCTCACCGTCAAGGTCCCGCAGATACTCCGGGCGACCGAGGGCGGGACGCCGGTGGAGTGGTACGTGCGGGTGCGCAACGCCGCGGGCAAGCTCACTCGCTCCCACCTCCGCATCGCGATCTCCCTCGCCCCCGGAGAGATCAGCCAATCCATGCGACAAGTGCACTGGTCGATCAACCGCGAGGGCCGTTGGGCCGACCTGACAGGCCAAACACACGTGGAGACGGACGAGTTCGAGCTCGAGCCCGGTCAATCGCGGACCGTGCGGATCCGCCTCGCTCTGCCGGCCGACGCCAAGCCAAGCAGGTCCGACGACGTCGGCGCCGTACTGCGGGCGGCGGTCACGGCTCCTTGGTGGCCCTCCGACCCGGATCAGCCGTCGGGGGTCACGCACGACGCGGTGGCCACGAACATTCTCATCGAACGCTGACCTGAGAACGACAACCCCTCGTGGGCCGACCTGGCGCCTTACCAGACTGACCGGGGCGCGGGCCCGGAAGAGCGAAACGACGCCGGGCACGCCGCGGCAGGCCGACCTTGGGTCTGCCCCCGGAGGGTCGGACTGCATCACAAGGGTCCGGTCATCCACGTCGTCTCGGAGGCAGGTCGTCGAAAAGACCCAACTCGTCATCGTCGGGCGCCTGAAAGAGCTTCACATACTCCTCGAGCAGCTCGCGGCTGACCGGGACGGTCCCTGGCTCACCCTCCCGGCTGCGGACTTCGAGGCAGCGGCACAGCTCATCGATCGACACGGCAAGGTAGTGGAGTTCAACGGGAACCCCGAGTGCGCGCGCCGCCAAACGCTTGTCATCCCGCTCAGAACGCCCCCAGAAACCGAACTCCAAAATCACCGTCTGTCCGAGCCTCAGCAGGTCCTGGGCATGCTCCCAAAACCGCCCCTCAAGCCGGTCGCGCGTTCGTTCATCGAACAGATCGACACCGAGATCCGCCAGCCATTCGTCCGGACACAGGCGCACCGCTGGAATCTCTCTCGCCAGGCGTTTGGCCAGCGTTGTCTTCCCGGAGCCAGGAAGCCCGCACAGCAAGATCAGCCTGGGCTCGGGACTCGCATCCGTCAGGCGCCTCCACAGCACCACAGCAAGGTCATTCCGGCTCTCCCCGCATGGGGCCACTTCTCAATCTTGAGGCCACGCCGTAGCTGGTGGCTGCGTCGAGGTCGCCGCTCTCTGCCGCTCGGCGGAGCCAGGCTTCGGCAATCTCGCCGCGTCCCCTGAGGACGTCTCCGAGGAGGGCCGCCCGGGCATGGCAGGCAGTCCCCTTCCTCATCGGCTCCGGCGTCAGGTCACTGCCTGCCGGGCCACGTCAGGTTGTCGATCAGCATTGCCAAGGCCGACGTCAACTCACATCAAAGAGCCTCATAAATGAGTTAGTTACCCCGAGAACGTTATGACTTAGCTGATCAAAATGAGTGGATTCTGGTATCATGGTGGGGAGTTGAGTATTTGGGAGGGTGCGTGAGTCAGGCGCCGCAGGCCGAGAACGCGGTGAACGCGACCGAGGCCCGTAAGGATCTCTACGCCCTGGTCAAGCGTGCCGAGGAACACGGGGTCACGACGCTGATCCATAAGCGGCAGGACCGCGCTCTGCTCGCGCCGTTGGACCGGCTTCCGGCAGCCCGGCAGGCCGAGGCGTTCCCGTCCCACGTGTTGAGCGCGGCGCAGAAGGACTTCGGGGACCTCATCACGCGGGCGGCTCAGGGGCAGCCGCAGGTGCTCCGGCGGAACACCACGCCGGTCGCGATACTGCTCCCCGTCGACACCGCCTCAGGTGCCCTCTCGTCCGACACGGCCGCGCACACCGGCGCGGCGCCCGCAGGAGGTGCGGTGAACAGCCAAGGCAACCCGGACCGCGACAGGACGCCCCGCAGGCTCGCCACGCTCGGCGACGCCATCGGCTCCGTACTCACCTCCAGCCCGAGCGGCCCCACGTTCGGGCTGCCCGGGCTGGACGCCGCGACGGGCGGTCTGCAGCCGGGCCGGCTGATGCTCGTCGCGGCCGCCCCGAACGTGGGCGGAAGCCTGCTGGGGCTGGCTGCCGCACGCCAGACCGCGCTGGTCGACCACCGCAAGGTCCTGTACGCGGCGTCGGGTCCGAACCGGGCCGACATCTTCCGCCGGGTCCTCGCCGCGGAGACCGGCGGCGACTACCCGCGCCTGAAGCAGGGTCACCTCACCGAGCACGAGCAGCAGGTTGCCCAGCAGCTGCGCCAGAAGGCCTCTGTGCTGCTGATCGACGACGGCAGCGACCTGACCGCTGAGGCCATCGCGGAGACCGCCCCACACGTCGAGGATCTGGCGCTCGTGGTCGTGGACCGGTTCCAGGCCGCCCACAACGCCCGCCTGCCGCTGTCCGGGAACCGCCTTCCTGACGCCTCCCAGGTCCTGGCCGGTCTCGCGCGCTCCCTGCACGTCCCCGTACTCGCCATTGTGGACAGCGACGATCCCACGCTCCTGAGCCTGTTGGACGCCGACATCCTGGTAACGCTCGCGCCGGCCGAGGACCCCTCCACGGTCCAGGTGACGGTCGCGGAACGCGACTTCGGGGCGATCGGCTCGGCGTACCTGCGCCCCGACCTGCTGCACGCCCGCTTCCTCGACGCCGGCATCGCCCCCGCCAGCGGTACGGGCGGCGAAGGCCCTGCGCGGAGCCTGGCCAGTGCGGTGGAGCAGGAGCTGGCCGAGGCGGCGCTTCCCTACACGTCCGGTGCCCAGCAGGGGCTGCCAGCCTCCGTCACCCATGTACTGGCCGCGCTGCGCACCGCACTGACCGATGGCGACCAGGAAGCCCTTACGGAACTCGGGCCGTCCCTGGCCCAAGTGGCTGCGCCGCCGCTGCAACTACCGGACACCGCCGAGGGACGCCGCCTCGCTGCCGCGCTGCGCGCCTACGCCACCGCCGGGAAGCCCGCCGCTGCCGCTCCCCAGTCCGGCGCGAGCACCGGGCACGTCCCGGACGACGCCAACGTAGAAGACACCGAGGAAGACGACGAGGACGGCCTGGCACCGGGGGACGAGGAAGACGAGCCCGAGGACGCGGTCTTCCCCGCCCTCAGGATCCTCAAGGACGCGGTGGACCGCTCGAAGATGCACCCGATCAAAGTCATCCGCCTTGAGGAGCGGGACAACGGTCCGTGGCCGCTGATCAGCGAGGACATGGACGGCGAGCCCCGCTGGGTCCACCCCGACGTCACCAGCACGCGCGTCGCCCACACCAGGGAAAACGGAAAGCGCGTCCGGCGCGACAGGCTCGACGTGCCCGACTCCTTCGGCGGCGGCGTGATGTGCCTGATCGACCGCAACGGCAGCTACCCGTCGGCCTGTTCGGCCGTCCCTCTCGCCCCGAACAAGCTCCTGCACACCGGCGCCCTCGAGGCGTTCGACAAGACCCACGCCGGCATCTACCTCATCGACATCCCGCAGTGGACCCGCACCGACATGCCGCACCCCCTGGGCCGGATCATCGAGCGGCCTGACGATCAGGGCCGCGTGTGGGTCACCACCCCCCACATCAAGCAGCTCGAGAAACTCGTCCGCGACGGCCACCTCGGCGCCGCGCCGACCATCCACGACTCATGGACCGGGAAGGCCAACGAGTCCCTCTTCAAGCCCTTCTACGAGGCCACCCGCAAGGCACGGACCGAGCTCGTCCAGGTCGGCGGTGACCCCTACAAGGCGTACAAGACCCGGCTGTCCATCGCCCTGCGGCTGCTGTGGCCCAAGCGGGAGGAACAACGCTCCCCGTTCTGGCGGCCCGACTGGCGCATGAGCATGGTCGCCGAGGCGTCCGTGCGTCACTGGGCGGTAGCCTTCCGGGCCGTCCAGGACGGGCACACGCTCATCGCCCTGCGCAACGTCGACGCGGCCGTCTTCTGGACGCCTGACGGCACGCCGCCCGCCACGTACACGATCGGGACCGGCTTCGGCGAAGTGAAGGCCAAGTACATCCAGCCCGGCGAGATCATCCCCGAAGGTGACGACTGATGGCCGGACCCACCGGCCGCGGAGGCTCCCTGGGCGCCGCCCTCAACGACCTCCTGCGCTCCCAAGTCACGCCCCGGCACCGGCTGTCGTCGTACACCGCCAAGCACTGGCACGCCCAGCTCAGCCAGCTCACCGGAACCCACCGCGGATACCAGGCCCTGGAAGAGGCCAGCCTCGACGTGACGCCCAAGACCCTGCTCAACTGGCTGTCCGATCCCGAGTACAACATCCGCCGCAGCTACCGCGACCTTATCCACACTGCGTACGAGAACGTCGCCATCGTCCCCGCTGACCCGATTCCGGACCACGTCAAGGACGGTCAGTTCGAGATCAGCGGCGTCGTCAAGACGGGCGACGACGAACGCGAGCGCGGCACACGGCGGGCCGCACCCCTGCGTATCGACGCGAGCAGGGGCGACTGGGGCGGGATCGAGGAACTCTGGGCTGCTGGCGAGCTCACCGACGACGAGTTCGAGGACCACTTCGTCGACGACGTCATTGTGGCGGACATCGGCGAAGGCACCGACGGATGGGAGTTCCCCGGAGGCTCGTACTCCGTCGAACTCAGGTGACACCGCCGCTCGCTGAGCGCTCGGTGGCCCAGGGCCTCACCTCGTTCGAGTCTAAGCCTGCCCTGGCAGGTCATACGGCCTGCCCCTCGACCTTGCCCTGGACTGTCCAGGTCTTGCGCACGCGCTGGGGGCCGTCGGTCTCTTCGATGAGCCGGATCACCACGCCCGGGTCGGTGCCGTAGAGCCCGACCCACTCCGTGTACCGGTCCTGGGCGGTGCCCGGGACGGCCCACTCGCCCTCGACGGCCGGGCCGTATTCCTCGTTCCCTGTCAAGTCAGTGTGTTGAGGTTGAGAAGCTGTGTCACAACTCTCGCTGCTGGTCATCGGGTTGAAGAAGCGTGACGGTTGGCGTGACGTTCGGCTGAGCGTCGCGGGAGGATCAACCCTTAAGCGGGACATGCGAACGGCCCGTGTCCTCAACCTGAGTGCTAGTGGTCGTCGCAACACCCCAGTTCAAGGGGTGCGATGGACTTCGAGATCCGCGAGGACAGGAAGTCGGGGGCTGCAAGCTGACCCAGGCCTCGATGCCGGCGCGCAGCACCAATCCCGGGTCGGGACCCGTCCCGGCAGGCTTGCGCTACACCTAGGGATGTCGCCTGAGGCGGGAAACATCCGCAGCTACCGGCGGCGTGGGTGCCGGGGAATCTCCCGTGGCTCAATTCCCCGGCGCACCGGTCCGTCCTCTCGGAAAGGAAACGATCGTGGCGCGAACTTCGCGAATTGCGTTATTCGTCATGGCCTTGCTCGGCGTGACCGTCCTCAGCACGCCGGGCAACGCCGTGGCGGTCCCGGCACCGACGGCCTACAACACCTACACCCAGTTTCTGACGCACGAGCCACGCAACGGCATGCCTGAAAGCTGCACCCAACGCCGGATCTATTTGGCAGACGGCGAGTACAGGTGGGGCGGGGAGATGAAGCCCGTGGCCTCCGGCGCCGCAGCCAGGGGCCTCTTCGTCGATGCGGGGTGGTACACCTGGCGGGACTGCCTGGACCCGAAACACAAGTACTACTCCCACAAGACGTCGCTGGCGCCCGAGGACTCCTCGGATTCGGGCCACACATACGGCTTCGAATGGCGCCTGCCGTTTTCCGGCACCTACACCTGGGGCTCGTCCCTCGAGCCGGTGGACATCGACCCGCGACCGAGCGCGGTGGCGCCGCGGTGATCCTGCACTCCCGGCGCCCCACCTGCTGACGGGTGGTCACTCGCCGCTTGGTGTCCGCCGTTGTAACCGTGGGACATCAGGCGGAAGGCATCTCCGTCCATGGGTGCACGCACAACGCTCGGCTGGGAAACCCCAGCCGAGCGTCTCCCTAAGCTCCTGGCCACGGCCAGTTGATCGCTTATGTTGCAACGACCCCTGGAATTCGCCAACCCACCGGCGGGGCGCTCGTGCGTCAGGCGGCGGTAACGAAGGATGCCGGCTGGCGGGCGTCCGCCCACTGCCGGAGGAGCCGTTCATAGGCCGCGGTGCGTTCGGCGGAGGGCGGCTGGTCCAGGAGACGGCGTATGCGGTCGTTGAGCTCATCGAGGGCAGGCGTCCTGGCCGTGAGGCCGGGGAGGGTGGGGCATGGCGTCCACGGTACGGCGCGGCACTGACACAGGGCCGAAGCCACGCTGTTCTATTCTGTTCGAGGCGATGCCCTCGCCTGAGCAGAACTGACGCACCCATGGCCACAGCCGTAGAAACCCCGGAGCAGCGCTACCCGTCGGCAGTGTGGGACTCCTCCGAGGAGGGGTTGTGCTGCAAGTGCTACGCGAAGTGCAAGCGCTACGGCAGCGGCGCCAATCCGCTCTGTCGCTCATGCTTCGTGGAGGCCGCGGCGAAGTGGGCACCGGGCGTGCGGCAGCAGGGGTACAACGCCTGACAGTCTGGACGGCCAGCCCCAGTGGGAGCGGGTTCGCTGTGGTGGCCGCGGGTGGTCAGGCAGGGCGGAGCTCTCGGAGCATGACGGCGAAGTTCGGAGAGTCCGGGAAGGGCTGGCGGTTGCCGACCTTCCGGTAGTTCCACGACTCGTAGAGGGTCTGCACCTTGGGGTGGTCGGGGTCGACCAGGAGGACGGCGAGGGCCTCCGGCCGGTTTTCCAGCAGGGCCATGTGCAGCCGCTCGGCCGTGCCGGTCTTTCGCCACTTCGGGCGCACCATGAGCTCAGACACGGAGAACGTCGAGTCATCCGCCGGCGCCGGGGCCACGTGCTCGCGCCACCACTCCCGGCCAGGGGTGGCCGGGGCGCCGTAGGCGAAGCCGACCGGTTCGCCGTCGTCGTAGCCGATGACGCAGGAGAACCCGGGGTTTCCGCCCCAATGGTCGACGAACCAGGGGAACCGCTGGTTGAACTCGTCTTCCATCTCATCCGCGTACGCGTCCGCGTGCACATCAAGCAGAGTCTGCCGGATCTGCGGTAGATCGTCGTGCCCGTAGTGGCGGAGTTCGACGGTTGCCGTGGTCAAGGGGTGCTCCATTCAGTCCGGTAGCGGTCGATCCATTCGTGCGCGATGTGCTCGGAGGGAGCCAGGGTGATGAGGTCGCGCTGGAAGTCGCCGAGGGTTTGACGCATGCGGCCGGGGATCGGGTCACCGGCCATGATCTCGAACACCTCACCACTGGTGGTGACTGCTTGCTCCACATCCCCTTGATGGAGTTGGGCGAGGGCGAGGCGCACGGTGGTGTTCGCGCGATTGCGGCGGTACCCCTCGGGCAAGGCAGCGAGCGCCCTGTAGGAAGCGGCCTCGGCTTCCGCCGCGTGCCCGACGACGTCCTGCACGATCGCGGTGATGGAGTACAGCTCCGCGGGCCCGTAGAAGGCCATCCAGATAGGCAGCGGGATCGACAAGTCCGCCTTGGCTATTGCGTCCTCGGCGTGGCCAAGGGAGCGCAGAGCTGCGCGGTGTTCCCCGGAGTGAGCGAGACCGATAGCAGTCCGGGCGTGGGCGAGGGAGGCATGCATCGGGCTGCGGCGGACGATGGACGTCGCCCGGGCTGCCTGGGCGGCGGCGACCGCTTCGGCGTAGTAGCCGCGCTGCCGGGCGAGCATGGCCCTCAGATTCCACACCTGCATGGTCATATCGGAGTCCTGGGCCATGCCTGCGAGGGTGAGCGCACGGTCGAGGTGTCGGCCAGCGTCGTCCGGCTGCCCGGCGTCGATCATGGACCAGGCGGCAGTTGCGGTGAAGTCCGAGGCGAGCGCGAAAAGACGTTGCCGCACGCGCTGTGTGGTGGACCGCTTCTGTAGGTCGATGGCTTCGTCAGCCCCCGCGAGGGCGGCCCGTTCGAGTGCGGTGTGTCCGCCGCGTTCCGCGTCCAGCTCGACGAGGTTCTCGACGGCGTCGCGGAGCCGGATCACGTCAGAGGTGCCGACGCGGGACGGGCGGGAGGCTGCACTGGCGAGGGGTACGGCGACGGCGGCGGCGGTGCCGGTGGCCGCCCCGACGAAACGGCGGCGGTGCACTGAAGGGTCCTCCGGTGGTGCGGGTGGGGGCGTTGAGACGGTCTTGGCTTTCCCCCGAGGCACGAACCCTAGGGCCGTGATGGTGAGGCCGGTGATCATCTCCAACGCGATGCGCTGGCGCTCCTGCGGCCATTTGTTCTCGCCGGATAGCCACCGGAACACAGTCCGCTCCGACGTGGCGCCGGGCTTGCCGGTGAGGTTTTGAACGGCGACATTGACGGCGTCGGTCAGCTCCGCGACCGACATTCCGTGAGCCTTGAGCCAGGCGGCTAAGGCTTCGTTTCGGGTCTCCCCCATGGATTCACGGTAGAAGGTGCCGACTGCGTCGGAGGGTAAAGGGCAAGTCAATTCGTCAGTCTCGGCGCAGGCAGCCCGACCAACTTCGTCATATACGACCCCTGGTGACGGTGGGTTAGCTGTTGTGCACGGCCCCGCAGAACTTCCCAACCTCACGTGCGATCTAGCGGGCACCGAGACGACGAAGAGGCCCCACCATGACCCAAGTAGGAACCTCGCGGGAGAACATCGCCGCTCAAGCCAACTCAGGTCCCACTGACGCCGGGCCGCACGAGGACGGCGGCGCGCTCGAGGCAAGAGGGCTGACGACCCTGGGGGAGCGGCAACTCGGCGTCACGCACTGGCTCCTCACGGCCGCGGAAGACCGCGCCCGCGCACGTGCGGAGTGGAAGGAGCAGGGGATCGCGCTCCTCACCTGCGGCGCCACCCTCTCCGCCGTACGCATCCCAGCCCACCTCGTGTGGGGCGCCGCGCGGACGGAGGAACTGGAGAAGGTGGACGCCTTCCTCCGCCGGTTCTTCGACGGCGGAGCGATGTTCATGGACATCCATGCCCACCACTACTACGCACTGGTGCCCGTGACCTCCGAATGGCGTTGGACCAACCGGAAGGCCCCCGGGGTGGAACGCCTCAGAGGCCGGACCTACTACCTCGGCGTCCCGCACATCGCCCTCACGGAGCCGAAGGGGCGCTCTTACTGGTCCCTTCCGATGGACACCGCCGGGGACCTCTGTTACCTGGACGAGGTGGAGAGCCTGGTCATCACCGGCCTGGCGGCTCGCGGTGAGGGAGTCGGTCGGTGACTGTTGAGGCCTTAGCGCCCTCACATTCCCCGCAGCTCGACGCGCAGACGATCCGCGCGGCGTACACCGGCGTTCTGGGGACGCCAGACCTCCCGACCGGGCAGCAGCTCGACGAGACGTGCGAGCAGATCACCGGGCACGTCGGACTGCTGGTCCCCAAGGTCACGGCGATCACGGCGCGGATGCGTTCGAGCATGCGGGTGGTGGCGGTTCACTGCCTGGTCCGCGCCCACCAGGCGCTCGCGATGGATCCGGGCGCCGGGAAACGCGAGCGCTACGTGTACGAGGTCGCCACGTGTGCTCGCGCGCTGCTGACGCTCCTCGAGCATCCGGGCCCGCTCGGCGAACCGACCGGCGCCGACGAGATCGAGCAGGTTGTCCGCCGGAAGATCTGCGGCGGCTGCTCCGGGTCGATAGAGGACGGCGAGGGCTTCGAAGAGGCGGTGTTCGCGTCGGAGGCGAGCGGAGGTACCCGCGGCTACCGGCACACCGACAGTTGCCCCGCCGTTGCCACCGAACGGCGCGGACTGCTCGCCATCGTCAAGGCGCCCGCCGAACACCCGGCGGGAGGTGCGTCCCCATGACGCAGCAATGGGTCATCGGTGACTGCTGGCTCGGCTGCGAGTGCACGGACCTGCCGGTGATCTGGCTCGGGCCGGTCACCTGGGACGGGCAACACGCACCGTTCAACGCGTGCCGCGACTGCCTGGACCGGCTGATGCGGCAAGCGCTCGCCTACTTCCTCGATCACCGCCCTGCCGACGCCGCGTCGTTGGCGGGATAGGACTCGCGGCCGGCCTCCCCTGCCGGTTGTGAGCCCCCTGGAGGCTCCACCCGCATCGTGCCTCCGGGGGTGTGGCCTCGGCTCGTCCGCGTCGCCCCCGTGGCGGATGAGCCGGGGCCACCACGGGGGATGGCGGGCACGCGCGGTTCTACGGGTGCGCGCCGCGCCGCGTCCCCAAGGCCCAAGCGCTCGCCCTCGAACTAAGCGGCCCTCTCCCGTCCCTTCGCCCCGAGGGGCGGGAGACCCGCGCGAGGCCCCACAAGCCCCCGGCCGGGGCGCCTCGTAGCTCCGCCCGCCCCGGCCGGGTTTGAAGATCCACTGTGACCGAGGAGGAGACCCATGCAGACCGAGCGAGACCACTTCACCGACCCACCCCCGCGCCGCCTGGGGGCGCTGGGCATCATCCGTAATCCCGCCGGTGCGGTACTTATGACCGAGAAGGCGAAAGCCGACCTCAGGGGCGAGGAGCGCACGCCCTGGTTCCACCCGGGCGGCTGTGTGGAGGAGAACGAGGCCATCCGCGACGGCCTCGTTCGCAACGTCCGCACCAAGCTGGGCATCAACCTCCAGCCCGGCCGCCTGCTGGGCGTGCACCACATGCCCGACGAGCAGCACGAGACGCATCTGTCGAAGGAGGGGGTGAACTTCCTCTTCGACTGCGGGGTCCTCGACGTAGACGCGCCGTTCATGTTCGGCGGCGGCAGCATCAAGGGCGTGCGGTGGATGCTCCCGGATGAGCTGGAGGAGCACCTGACACCGTTCACGGCGGCGCGTACGCACGCGGCGCTGCGGGCGCTGGCCGGCGGCGACGTAGAAGTGCTCACCGGGCATCCCGTGTAGCGCTGGCTTGCCGGTGCTGATGACCCCTGCCGCGTTCGCCGCGGCGGGGTGCTCCCCGCACCAACACCCCCGACAGCCTGTGCCTCGCCGCCCAAGGCCCAAGCGCTCGCCTTGGGCAGAACAGACACCCGGCGCGGGGAGAGCGGTTCCGACTGCTTCCCCACGGCAGGTCACTCACCTCGCACCGGGCCCTGTGCACTCGACCCACTACCCCAACTACCTCTCTGGACAGGACTTCAGTGACCCCGACCCGCTTCACCGTTCTTGACGACACCCGCGGCCACCCTGACCTGGCCGATCAGATCTCCGCGATTCTTCACCGGGTGGCGCCAACGGTGAAGGAGATAACCGACCTCCCTCTCCCCTCGGAGGGGGTCCGTTTCCGTCTGCTGACGCCGAAGGCGTGGCGGGAGGAGTACCGGCAGAACCTGCACCGCGTCCTCGCCCGCGACATCGCCGACCTGGACCTGTCGCCGAAACAGATCGATGCCGCCCGCACCGGGCTCAAGATCACGGGTTTCGTCCCGGCTCTGGTCTGGCCCATGGTGCTCGCCAGTACCCAGAAGGCCGCCGACGGCCAGTGCGGACGGTCATCGCCCCGAGGGCCCTGCATCACGGCGGCGCACTGGCCGACGAGCGCGTGCTCCTTCAGGTCGTCGCGCATGAACTGGTCCACCACCTCCAGGACGAAGCCCGCAGCGGCACGGTCTGGAAGAGCTTCTTCCCGCAGCAGCGGGAGATCCTTGCACCGCCGCGCAGTGTCTCAACTGTCCTGGAGGGGCACGCCACTTGGGTCGACCGGCAAGTCACCACGCGGCTTTTCGGCACGCCGGCCGATCACCGGCAAGCACGGAAGTCCTGGCGCTACCGCCTGCACAGCTCGTTCCCCGGCATCGGCCGCCTCGGCCCCAGCCGTGAAGGCTACGAGCAGGGGGCCCAGCTCATCGGCCACGCCATGGCGGCGCACGGCGTCGGCTTCGTCAACCGGATCTGGAAGGACCTGTCGCTCCTGCCCACAGCAGACGAGATCGCCGACCCCGAGGCATGGACCCTCCGCATCCATCCCCAGCCGTGACGAAGGGAAGACGACATGCACGAGCTCGTTGCGACACCGTTCGGAGAGCGGCGCCTCATCCTGCGACCGGGTAGTACCAAAGCCGTGCAGCTCCCGTATGCCAAGTTCGATGAGCTGCTCGCCCTGGCGTCGGTGCCCAGTACCGTGCCCCGGTGGCTTGTTGACGCCGTACGCGCGCAGTGGCAGATGGACTTGGCGGGCCGAAGGCTCGGCGAGGTCGTCCTGATGCGGGAGGCGTGCCTGTTCGAGTTCAGCCGGGCGACGTGGGAGATCAACCTGGGCTGTGACCTCGACTGCGTGATGTGCTACCTCGGCAGGAAGCGTTTCGAGGGCCTGGACATGGAGGGCAAGCGGAAGCTGCTGGCCGTCATGCGGGACGCGGGCGTGATCTGGCTCCAGATCACCGGCGGGGAACCGCTCATCGACCCGGACTTCCCCGAGTCGTATCGACTCGCGTACGAGCTGGGTATGCAGCTGGAGGTCCTGTCGAACGGTTCCCGGCTGCACAAGGACCACGTCCTGAACCTGTTGTGCACGTATCCGCCGGCCAAGCTGACGCTGAGCGTGTACGGCGCGACGGCCACGACCTATGACGCGGTGACACGCAGGCGCGGCGCATTCGGCCGCTTCCGGGCCGGCTTGCACAAGGCCGTCGACGCTGGTCTGAACATCGACCTGAGCCTGATCATCGTGCAGGGCAACGTGCACGAGCTCGACACGATGAGGGCCTGGGCGAAGCAGCTCGGCGTGCCGTATCGCGAGTACGCGAACATCTCGCCGACGATCCACGGAACCGCGGAGCCGCTGCCGTCGCAGTCACCCCAGTACCTCACCAACCGGGCCCCGTTCACCGGATGCCCGGCAGGCGTGACGTTCTTCCATGCCGACCCGTTCGGGCGGGCCTCGATCTGCAAGGTCGGCCGCGAACCGAACATCGACCTGATCGCCGAAGGCGTGGAGGGTCTGACCCGGCTCGGCGAGATAGCCGAGTCCCTGATGCTTCGCACCGGAGGATGCAGCGGCTGCACGCTGTCCGGCACGTGCCGGGTGTGCAGGCCGATGGCGAAGGTCTTCCAGGAGGCGAAGGCACCACTGAAGCACTACTGCCAACACGGAACGAGGTAGAGATGACCGCCGTCATGATCGAACTGATACGCAGGCCGGAGCCCGTCGTCGAGGACCCCGACGCGATCGTTCTCGTCGAGGACGTTGAAGCGCTGACCGTAGGCACCGTCCCGGGCTGCGGCGAAGACAACCCGTACAACTGACCCACTGTGTCGGGGCCGTGCTCACGCACGGCCCCGACCAGACCTCTTGGAGGATTGATGCCCACCCCGCGTCTGACCGAGCTACCGGACGCCGTGCTGCGGCTGATCGAAAAGGCCAGCGGTCCCATTGCCGGCGTCGAGACCGTGAGCACGGGTCGCAACAGCGCCATCGCCGCTCGCGTGCGCACGGCGGATCGCACGCTGTTCGTCAAAGGTCTCCCGCTCGATCACCCGTGGGTCTGGACGCAGAAGCGGGAAGCGGACGTCGGCCCGTACGTGAGGGACATCGCGCCTGAGCTCCACTGGCATGTGGAAGAGGACGGGTGGAGTGTCCTCGGCTTCGAACACATCGAGGGCGGACACGCCGACTTCACGCCCGGCTCCCCCGACCTGCCGGCGGTCATGGCCACCATGGCGAGGCTGGCCGACGTACCCGCCCCGGACGTCGACCTGAAGACCATGCCGCACCGGCTCAGGACCTACGTCGACGACCCCGCAGATCTGTCCTGGTTCACCGGAAACCGCCTGCTCCACAGCGAGTGGAACCCGCACAACGTCCTCATGACGGACCGCGGAGCCCTGTTCGTCGACTGGGGGTGGGCGTCGACCGGCGCGGCATGGATCGACCCCGCCTTGTGGCTGCTGTGGCTCATCGCCCATGGCCACACCCCCGGCCAGGCCGAGAGTGAGGCCGCCGCGCACTCAGCATGGCAGGACGCCCCGCCTGCCGGCCTTGACGCGCTCGCTCGCGTCCAGCGCCGACTGTGGGACTCGATCGCCGGCGAGAGCACAGACAACTGGGCCAAGCCGATGCAGCACGCGGCACAGGCCTGGGCCGAGCACCGGACCGCCAAGCCCTGACCGCCGTGGTTCATCGACGCGGCCAGCCACTGAGCACCCCCGAGCCCCCGCCCCTGGCGTCCAGAGGCGCGGACTTCCCGGCAAGACGGCCGCGCGGCCGGGGGCGGGCCCTTTTGCCGTCCTGACAGCACCAGGCGGCGAGTGCCACCGTAGGAGCGACCGAGACGAGGAGACCCATGCAGGCCATAGCGTCGGACGATCAGGTCACCCCCTGGGGCGTCAGCCGTATGAAGCCGTTCCCTCCCGCTGAAGTCCTGCCCGCGGCCCGCGCGGTCATCGACCCCGAGACGCAGACCGCCGCGTGGGTGGACCCCGACGGCACTCTGGTGCCGACGCTGGACAAGCACAAGCGGTCGGAGACGTCGAAGGAGACAACGACGAAGACCAGCATGGACGGCAACTCGGACCAGGGCAGCGACCAGCAGGGAGACTCCGACTGATGGCCACGGGTGGGCCGCCCGTCCTCGTCGTCACCCGCCTGGACGACGCAACAGCCGACGAGGTGATCACCGAACTCAACCGGCGCAGCGTGCCCGTGGTACGCCTGGACCCCGGAGACTTCCCCACGACGGTCACCGCGGCAGCAGTGTTCGACAGCAACGGGCCCGGCGGCACCCTGACCACTGAGACGCGCAGTCTCGACCTGGACAGCGTGCGCTCGGTGTACTGGCGGCGGCCCACCCCCTACACCGCCGACCTCGCCATGAGTGAGCAGACCGCCCGCTGGGCCGTGCAGGAGGCCCGCTATGGGCTCGGCGGCATCCTCGCCGCCCTCCCCGGCGCCCACTACCTGAATCACCCCTGGCGCAACCGGGACGCGGAGTACAAGCCGGCGCAGTTGGCGACGGCTGCCCGCTGCGGGCTGACCGTGCCTCCCACCCTGATCACCAACGACCCCGACCAGGCCCGCGCGTTCGCGGCCGAGCACGGGCCGGTCCTGTACAAGCCGCTGCGGGAAACCGACTACGACGACGGTGACGGCCGGGCGCTGACGGTGTGGATCGACGACGTCACCCCCGCCCAGATCGACGACCGGATACGGCACACCGCGCACCTCTTCCAGCAACGTGTGGCCAAGACCGCCGACATCCGCCTCACCGCCGTCGGCGAGCACCTGTTCGCCGTCCGGATCGACGGCTCGCCCGGTGTCGACTGGCGACGCCACTACGACCAGCTCACCTACACCCCCATCACCGTCCCGCCCGAGGTCGCCAAAGGGGTACGCGCTTACCTCGACGCCTTCGGCCTGGTCTTCGGCGCATTCGACTTCGGCCTCGACGCCCATGGCCGGTGGCACTGGTACGAGTGCAACCCCAACGGCCAATGGGCATGGTTCCCCGACCACATCACCGCACCGATCACCGTCGCCCTCGCCGATCAGCTTCAGCACGGAGGCCACACATGACCGACGACCCGGCCCAGCTCCGCCGCACCCTCGCCGCAGCCATCCCTGTCGAAGACTCCGCATGGCGTGATGCTCTCGAAGCGGTCCCACGCGAACTCTTCCTCGACGACACGGTGTTCCGCCCGTCCGGCACCCAGTGGGAGCCCGTACACCGCCATACGACCGGCGACGACGAATGGCTTCGCCTCGTCTACCAAGACACCACGTGGGTCACCCAGATCGACGGCACCGCCGCCGCGGACGCCCCCGGACCGCTGGCCGGCCGCCCCACCTCGTCCAGCACCCTGCCCTCACTGATCGTGCGCATGCTCGACCTCGCGCGCATCCGCGAGGATGACAAGGTGCTGGAGATCGGTACCGGCACCGGCTACTCCACCGCCATCCTCTGTCACCGCGTCGGCGACAAGAACGTGTACTCCATCGAATACGACCCGCACCTTGCCGCTGCCGCAGCCGACCACATCCACGCCGCCGGATACTCCCCGACGCTCATCACCGGCGACGGACTCGCCGGGCACCAGGACGCCGCTGACTACGACGCAATCGTTGCGACCTGCGCCGTCCGGCACATCCCTCCCGCCTGGCTGTACCAGGTACGCGACGGCGGAACCATCACCACCACCATCAGCGGGTGGATGCTCGCCTCCGGCCTCATCCGCCTCACCGTCCACGACGACGGCACCGCCACCGGCCACTTCGCCGGGGACCAGATCGGCTACATGCTCGCCCGCCCCCACGAACGCCCGCCACGCCCCACCTACTACCAGCACCCAGGCAACACCCGCCCCGCCCGCCTGGACCCCGGCCTTCTCGACGACTGGACCGGACAGTTCCTTGCTCAGCTCGCCGCGCCCTCCGCCGAACTCATGACCACCGGCGACGGCGTGATCCTCGTAGACGTCGCCACCGGCTCACAGGCATGGACCGAACCCGCCGGAAACGGGTGGCAGGTGCACCAGCACGGCCCCCTGCACCTGTGGGACGCCGTAGAGGACGCCCTCACCATCTGGCAGGCTGCCGGAGCACCCCCACAGTCCGAGTTCGGTATGACCGTGGGGGCCGACGGCACGCAACGTGTCTGGCTTGGGGAGCCCGACGGACCCGCTTGGTGCCTGCCGGTCTGACCAAACCGTAGGTGCGGAACCGGGCCCAGGCGGGGACGATCGACGAGTATTTCGAGGCCAAGCGACCGCTGCTGTTGCCGCTGCCGGAGGAGCCCGTTCGGGACCGGGTGGGTGTTTACGCCGCTCGTCGACCAGCTACGGCCAGATCGGGGGACGTCTCCCGCGTCCGCAAGTAGCTCAAACATGGGATTGGCCAGCGGTTGTTGCAACTTTGGTCGCGGCCCCCACCCCTGCATCATCCCTTGGTCGGGCGCCGTGCGACCGCCGACCGATATCGGGGCGTGTCAGGCCCTTTTTAGCGTGGGTCGTCGTTATCTAGTGCTGTCAAGTGTCTCTACAGGTCAACGTCTTGGAGAGGCGTAAGGCAAGTTAGGCATGTGGCTCTGCCCACGAGAACTAACAGCACTCGCGAGATGGAGGCGCCGAGCGCACCTGCCGCGACGAGCCCGTCGTGGTCCAGCGCCCCGAACCGGGGCACGAGGCACCGGCCGTCGAAGTCAGCGGACACGGAGTCGATATGTGACGCACGAAATGAAGGGCCCGCGTT
Source organism: Streptomyces sp. NBC_00457 (assembly GCF_036014015.1). NCBI lineage: Bacteria > Bacillati > Actinomycetota > Actinomycetes > Kitasatosporales > Streptomycetaceae > Streptomyces > Streptomyces sp. NBC_00457. Next base: position 10,717,018 of record NZ_CP107905.1, read on the forward strand.
GACGAGGCCCTCCATCATGGTGCCGATCGATCAGATGTACCGGTCGTCGGGTGTCGAACTTCGGCCGGGCACTTCCTGGGACACTCGGGTGCGACTACGAGGAGATGCCGGTGGCGGACCTGGAAAGTTTGATAGCGCAAGTCCGGAACCCGGACACGCGGCCGCTCGCAGAGGAAGCATGGCGCTGCTACAACTCCGGCGCCATCCGCGCAAGCATCGCCGCAACCTGGACGGCGGTCACGGCGGACATCATCACCAAACTCATCCAACTCGCCGACAACGGCGATGCCGGGGCAATCGCATTCCGCACCGAAATTATGAGTGCACGGGAAAAGGGCATCACGCCCGACGGCGTGCGCGCGATGCAAAACATCGAAGCCAGCTTGCTGACCCAGGCAGTTGACTTCGAGCTGATCGACTCGATCGGCCAGCGAGAACTCGAACGCATCCGCGAAGACCGCAACCTCTGCGTACACCCGTCACTACGCAGCTTCAGCGAGGTCTACGAGCCTCGCCCCGAAGTCGCCCGCGGACACCTCGCGGTCGCGCTGGCAACGCTGCTGACCCATCCCGCTACCCAGGGCGGGAAGATCTTGGACGCGTTTCTCGACTACACCTGCGACCCCTCGTTCGTACCGGTGGTGTCCCACATCCAGACCAACTTCTTCGACCGCGTACGCAAAGCTGCCCGCAGCAACATCGCCAAGCTCGCCGCGAAGCACGCCCTACGCGAACTCGATCCCAATGGACGTTTGGCGGCCATCGAGTACGCCAACAGGTCCGCCCTCGTGCTGTTCGCGTTCGCGCAACGCGACAGAGAGCTTGTCCGTTCCGCCATAGCTGGACAGCGTGAAAACTTCCAGACACTCGACGGCGAGACACAGCTTCGCGCACTCATCCGCCTCTGTGACCAGGATTTTTTCTGGGAAATGGTGGACGAACCACTCCGTGAGCGGCTTCAAGGTTTGCTGACCAGGAGCATTACTTCTGCCACCTGGGAACCTCTTCGCGCCGACATCGCAGCAAGCCTGGCGGTCGTCAGCAGCAGCTACGCGAGGGAACGAATTCCCGCGCTCGAACAACGCTTTGCTGACCTTCCCGAGCTGCATCGGATGAACGTGGTGGCAACGCGTCCCCACCCGTACTTCGTCCCCGCAGTGCTGAGGTTCATCGAGGTAGCCGGAAGCTGGCGTACCGGGGAGCAAGCTGGTCAACTCCTTGTCCAGCACGGCGTCTTCCTCGGCATCGACGATCTCCGGGCAGCGTTGACGACGTGGGCGGGCAACCACGAGTGCCGCACCGCCGCCCAGATGCCCGACCTTGCCGTGGCGCTCTTCCGTAACACGGCGCATCTGGGCTTGGCGCAGCCCGCGGAGTTTGTCTCCTTCCTCTCTAAGGTTCAGTCCATGGCCGAGGAGGGAGATAGCTTCTACCGGTACCCGGCGCTGGAGGCGGTCTTGCGCGCTGGTGGCCACATTCGGTGACACGCCTCCCGCGGACCTTCCGCGGCCGCGTCCCCAACGGCTTCCGGGACAACATCGAGCTCCGGGATGAACCGGAAGCTACGGCGGGCGTTGGGGCGATCGCCCGGCCTACGCCGCAGAGGGCGCGACAGCACGGCAGTATGGCGGCCATGGATGCGGGAATGGCGGCTGTCGCGGCCTCGGTGGTCACGGGCGTGGTGTCGCTGGCGGCAATCGGGGGCGGGCTGCTGACGTCCCGAATGAACACGAAAGCTATGCGGCAGCAGGCACTCGACCAGTCGGTGGCGGAACACGCTCACTGGCTGCGGGACAGACGGGCCGACGCCTGCCTCCGCTTCCTCCAGCAGGCCACCAAGACCCTCCTGAAGCTCGACGAGGTCGAAACGAGGGTGGACGCCGTCCGGGCGGACAGGGATGCGAGCACCCGCGTGCGCCACGACCTGCACGACAGCACCCGAGATGTGCTGTACCGCGGGATGACCGAGGATATGGCCGCCCTGGACAACACGGTCGCGCACATCCGGCTGATGGTGCCTGCCCTCGTGCCGGCCGCCACCGACTTCCAGAAGACCGTCCAGACGTACGTCCGGGCGATGTACGACGACATGACGCACAGGCTGGTGCCCGAGTCCGTGCCCCAGTACGAGCCCCTCGACATGGAGGGTTGGAACCACTTGAAGGACGAGTCCGGCGACCAGCTCCAGCGCTTCACCGACGCGGCGAACGCCGTTCTTGCCGAACTCCCCCGGCCGGCCGTCCGCCAGCATGACCTGTAGCTGTGGCACCGGGCTCGGCGGGAGCCCTGTACCCGCATCGGTGCCATGTTCCGCAACCGCGTGACCCAACTAGTCATATTAATACGGTCGTTCGAGCCTGACGGTTCACTCGGAATCTGGCATTCCTGTGTGAGATAGGCGACTCCTTCAAAGGGAACTGGCACTCCGTTCCGGACGTACGCCCAGGGGGCGTTGCAGGTAAGAGTGCCGTGATCGCGCGAAGTTGAGGATGCGTGCCCCGTGCAGCCGTCCGTCGCGGCACGCGGTGCCTCGCTCGCCTTGCGGCGAGGGGAAGTTGACGGCCCCACGGATTCCGCACCGTGCGGGTACGCTGCTCTGCAATCAGTCACCCCAGGGGTCCGCGAACACTCGTGCCTCCCGCGGAGTCCACGAAGGATGTGGACCCAACCACCGGACCTACGAAATCCGTAGGTCCCACGGAATGGGGTGATAGATCCCGATGGCCGACAAGAACGAGAAGCCAGAGGGGCACTGCCGCTGCTGCAGCAAGCGGATTCCGCCGCACCGACGGGCGGTCCGCTGGCTGGGGCCGGTCGTCTTCACGGTCTACAAGATCGTGCGGGACTACGGGCCGATGTAACGCGAAGAGCCCCGACCTAATGGTCGGGGCCGCGCTGCAGACGGAGTGCTGAGGGAGGGCCTCACTTGGATGCTTGGCCGGCGTCGGGTGGGGCCTTCCGTATTTCCGAATGCGGTTACCGCCGCGTACGCAAGCCAGAGGCCGCCTTTGTGGCGACGATCACACTCGGGTACGGCGATGCCCCCATCTTGCCTTGCGTTGTTGTGGTTGTGCATCGTGTAGCCACATGTTGATCTGCGTAGTTTGATCTTGCTTATCCGGTAACAGCCCAGGTTGGCACCCCTTTTTTACCCTTTGAGTGACGCACATCACACACTCTAGAGGGTGAGGGAAGGCACACCCGAGCGGTTAACTTTGGGTTGATTTGCCGGATGTTCACCCAGTGAAGTGGGCGGAATCCGTTGCCCCGCAAATGCGCGGGGGCACTGTACCCGCGCCCACTGACAGTCGATGGTCGCCGAGCCGTGGTTTCGTCCAGATGGACGGTGTGCTCACTGACCGTACGCTGCGGCACTGACAGCCTTCCCTGCCCGCGCTGTTGGTCACCCTTCGCGGAACGGCACGAAGTGGACAGGATCTTGGGTCCCTACGGGTGGGAGCCTATTCAACTTTCGTGAGAGCAGGCATGGCGGCAGTTGGCCCCCGGCGGTGGCCGGGCGACGGCGGAGACGAGTTCAGCACGTGGGCACAGACCACCCCACGGGGCGTTGCGCCCGCCCCGGCGGGCGCTCGGGCTGTCCTGGACCGTGTTCCACCGGGGCGAGCAGTCCCCTTGCCCGGACTCGAACTGGGGTCTCCCGCGTATGAATCTGTTCAAAGATCAATCCCAAGGAAGGGTTTGAGATTCACACACTTGGTGTTGCTCTTCCTGACTGAGCTACAAGGGGTTTGGCCCTCCCCCGCCCGGCGGGGATACGCAGGAGATTTGCGAACCGCGCGGGGGAGGGTGTCTAGCCTCGAAGTTTCGTGACGGTCCGCCGACGGAGTCGGTGGGCCGTTTTGTGCCGTGGGCTGAGGCTGTGCAGGCCGAAGACCCGAGTGTCGCCTTGGGATGGCGCCGGATTCCACTGCTCCGGGTGTTGAGGTGCTGTCGAAGGGACGGGGAATCTGCTGGTCAGCCAGGGTCGGGCAGTTGGGTGAGCCGATCGAGGGCTGCGGTGATGTGATCGGTCCAGGGCCAGTGCCGGGCCAGGCGGAGGATTCGCCGACGGCCGGTGGTCACGAGCTGTCCCGCTGCGGTGAACAGGCGGAGCCGTAGTCGGCGGGGCTCCCAGAGTCTGGTTTTGCCGGTCAGGGCGAGCATCGGCATCCAGGCCAGCAGGTCGAGAGCGATCTGCACGATCTCCAGCCATATCCGGTTCTGGGCCGTGCGGTGCAGGGGCAGGTTGCGCAGGCCGGTGGTTCGGGCGGCGCGGATGCGGTCCTCGGCCCGGGCCCGCAGCCGGTGACGGAGCTCGGGCTCGGCGATCGGTCGGCCCGAGGTGTTGGTGGCGAAACAGGTCAGCCGCATGCCGTCCGCATCCGTGAGCCGCAACTGGGCCCCGGGGTGCGGTCGTTCCTTCCTGACGATCAGCCGCATGCCCTTGGGCCAGCCGTCCAGAACGTCGCCGGTGAGTTCAGCGACCCAGGCGCCGTCGCGGATCTCGCCGTCCGTCTCGACGGCCGCCGTCCAGGCCGATGCCGGAACCTTCAGCACCTGCTGGTGGACCTGCTCGGTGATCACCATGCCGACCGAGTAGGACAGCCACCGTCCCCGCTGAGCGAGCCAGGCGACGAAGTCGTGAGTACCGCCCGCGGAGTCGGTGCGGATCAGGGTCCGGCGTCCGCGCCGGTACTTCTTCGGCAGCTGGGCCAGGGCCAGTTGGGCGGCGGTGATGTGGTCGGTGGCCGTGTTCGATCCCGCGTTGCCCGGTCTGAGCAGGGCCGCGACCGGTTCACCCGTGCCGCCGCTTCCGTGGTCGACGAACCCCATCAGCGGGTGGTGGCCGTAGGTTCGCTTCCACGTGGGTGCGGCGTCCTCCTTGTCCGAGTGCGCGATCACCAGCACCCCGTCGAGGTCCACGGTCACCGTCCCGCCCGCATCAGGCGCTTCCCTGTCGGCCAACCGCCAGACGTGCTGGCGGACTTCAGCCCGCGCGGCACGGATGGCCCGCAGGGCTTTCTCTCCGGAGGCTGCGAGGGTGTCGATGAGGCGGGAGACCGTCGGGTCGGAGGCCACCGGCCCGAACACGGCCGGCTCGGCCCGCAGCATGGCGACATCCGCGAGGCAGTCCCCGCCCAGCGCGACCGCCAGGGCCATGTCCAGCAGGATCTTGCCCGGGTCGTGCACCGCCCGAGCCTTCCGCCACGGCGTCAGCACCGCTGATATCGCGGTGTCCAAACCGGCCTTGCGGACGGTCTCGACCAGCAGCACGCCCCGGCCTGCGAGACCACCGCCCGGCCGCCGCCCTCGATGCGGACGTGCGGGTACGACCCGATACGCTTCTTCACCTGGAGAGTGCTTCTTTCCGTGCAGCCAACAGGACCCTAGACAAGTCCCATCGTTGCAGGTCAGGAGCACTCTCCGCTTATTTGATCAAGCCTCGGACGCCCCACTTGGTGAAAGCGTGAGGCTAGACCGACTTGAGCACCAGGCCGCAGGGCGAACCGTCAGGATTGGCCCCGGTGACGTGGCCGTTGTCCGCAGCATGACGGACAAGATCGCCGATATCCTCGACGAACTCGGGGGCGCTCACGCGCGCCCGATGGCCGCCGCGTTCATCGTCAACTCTGTCTCCTCCTACCTGCGGGCAGACGGAACCGAAGCTGTCAAGAACGACATGCGCGCCGCAGCATCCGATGATCGTGTCCCGTGAAGTGGTGTAGCCGAGCCGTGGTCCGGAACGCGCGGTGTCCGCCCCGGGGCGTGCATCCGCTGACCGTGCGTGCTCCCTGAACAAGGGCAGGCCATCGCGCAAGTCTCCCTGGTGAACGGGCAGTTCAACCGGAGGAGCACGCGATGGCCTTGTCCCAGTCTGAGCTCATGCGGCTGCTTGAGTCACTACATCGGGCGGATGGAGTTGAAGCAATCAGGGTGGCGTGCGAGCGCATCCTGCAGGAGCTCATCGAGGCCGAGGCCACCGAGACAATCGGTGCGGCCCCGGGCGAGCACACGGCGACGCGCACCACTTGGCGCAACGGGCACCGTGAGCGTCTGCTGACCACGCAGGCCGGCGACCTGGACCTGAAGATCCCGAAACTGCGGACCGGGTCGTTCTTCCCCTCCCTGCTGGAACGCCGGCGCCGGATCGACCGGGCGCTGTTTGCCGTGGTGATGGAGGCATACGTGCACGGAGTGTCGACTCGCTCGGTCGATGACCTGGTCAAGGCACTCGGCGCGGACTCCGGGATCTCCAAGTCCGAGGTCTCCCGCATCTGCGGCGAACTGGACGAGGAACTGACCGCGTTCAAGGAACGGCCGCTGGATCACACCGTCTTCCCCTACGTATTTCTGGACGCCACGTACTGCAAGGCGAGGGTGAATCACCGGATCGCCTCGCAGGCCGTGGTCATCGCCACCGGGATCTCTGCCACCGGGCACCGCGAGATCCTCGGCCTGATGGTCGGCGACAGTGAGTCGAAGCCGTTCTGGACCAAGTTCCTGCGCTCACTGCGGGCCCGTGGCCTGGAGAACGTCCAGCTGGTCATCTCCGACAGCCACAGCGGGCTGGTGGCCGCGATCCGCACCGTCTTCCTGGGTGCGGCGTGGCAACGCTGCCGGGTTCACTTCGTCCGGGACGTGTTCTCGGTGATCGAGAGGGGCTCCGGGGAGATGGTCGCCGCCACCATCCGCACCGTCTTCGCCCAGACCACCGGCGAGCAGGTCCGCACCCAGCTCAACGTGGTAGCCGACATGCTCGGACGGCAGTTCCCGCAGGTCAAGAAGATGCTGCTGGAGGCGGCGACGGACATCACGGCGTTCGCTGACTTCCCGCCGGCGCACTGGAAGAAGATCTGGTCGACCAACCCGCTGGAACGGCTGAACCGGGAGATCAAACGACGGGCCGATGTCGTCCAGGTCTTCCCCAACCCCGCAGCCCTGGACCGACTCGCCGCTGCGGTCCTGGCCGAACTCCACGACGAGTGGCAGGTCTTCGACCGCCGCTACCTCTCCGAAGCCTCCATGGCCGATCTCCTCACCACGCCGACCCCGCCCGAACCGCAGATCACGTCGCAACCGGAATCGAAACAGCTGCCGTGACTACACCACTCAGCGGGACATGACCCATCCGATCTCGTCTACTTGACGGGTTGGATGGCCATGTACGAGAAGGCTCACGGCCTTGGACAGCGGTACTACCGCCAGGCCCTCGGCCTGGCCAGGGCGGGCAGCGACGAGGTCACCTACTGCCGGACCCTGCGCGGCATGGCCCTTCAGGCCGCCAACCTGAAGCACGCGAACAAGGCCCTCGAACTTGCCGATTCGGCTGCAGAAGCCGCACCTCAAGCCGGACCCCGACTGCAAGCCTTCCTGCGCGGGCAACAGGCGCATGGGGCCGCCCTGGTGGGGGACCGGCGGCTAGCCTTCGCGCGACTCCGAGAGACGGAAGACGCTCTGGCGAAGGCTGACAACAGGCGGGACGCTGTGGGCGGTTACGACCGGGCAGCGTATGAGTTCCACCGATCGAGCGTCCTGTACGCCCTCGGCGACGTGCCGGGTTCCATCGAGGCCATGAGGGCATCGAACCGCGCACGGCCCCCGATGGAGAAACAAGGCAGCGCGCACGCGAACGGCCTACTTGCGCAACGACAGTTGGAAATCGGGCACCTCGAAGCGGCATGCGAGACGTGGGGCTTGTTCCTCGACGACTACGCGGCCTTGTCGTCCGCGCGGGCAGACGAGCACTTTGGCATCATGCGCCGACGCATCCGGCCCTACCTGGGCAACCCGAGGGCGCGAGAGTTGAACGAGCGAGCGCGCGAGCTTGCTCGACAGAAGGCGGCTGCGTAGATCGCAAGCGTTTAAACGCCCTCCGTGGCCTGCCGACTTGGGGAAACGAGCCACTGCAGGCGCGTGTAAACGCCCAACGGGCCGAACACCACACCTGGCCCCAGCCCACCCACACCGGCACCCGCGCAGTCCGCATCCAACGACCCGAACCCCTCAACCACGTAAAGCAACCCGGGTCTCCGACTGGGTGTCCAGCAACCCCAGAACTCGCCGCCGTACCACGCGCTGTGCGCAGCCGTCGCATGACCCAGACAACATCACCAGTAGAGTCACGGCATTGGTACTAGGGCGCCTTGCTCAGCACGGTGATGACGAAACCGGCCAAAGACACCAGGAACGCGACTGCCGCCCAGCGCAGTACCCGGGCGGCGGAGCGCAGTCGGACGTAGCGGAGGCGGTGCTGGCGGATGCCGATCCAGAGTTCGACCTGTGCGGCTTCGAGCATCGCCGCATAGCCCTGGTCGGCGACGGCCGTCCTGAACGCGGCATATGTCTTCAACTCCCGCACCGTGTCTGACGGGTTGAAGGTCAGGGCGAGGGGCAGGTCGTGGCCGTCGGTGAAGGTCTCCCTGCTGGCCTTCGGGGTGACGAGGACGCCGGTGGCGAAGATAAGGGACAGGACAACGAGTCCGATGCTGGTCAGCAGGCCCGCGCCGAAGAGCAGGGCCACAGTAGTGTCGAGCGGGGGATCTGTCCCGTCGATGAGGCGTACCAGGACGACTGCATTTCCTGCCGACAGGATCGCGCCTGCGCTGAGTACGACTGACGCGCGGGATGCTGTGGAGGCGCGGAGCCGGTCGTACCGGTCAAGATGCCATCGTAAGAGAGCCAACTTCTCGCTGGGCTGCGGCATTTGCTCCCCTGAACCATTTCCGCGTCGCGTCGGTCGCGTCATGCGTTCCTCCTGCTGGGAGACCGCCGAGGGATGACGGTAGATCACGCCGAGCCGATTGTCAGGGGGCAGGGGGGTCGCGATACTCGGAGCCCTTGGGACGAGATCTTCAGACCGAGGGGGGCCGGTCCATGGTCAGGACCGACAGAATCGGCAGGCTCCAGGGGGGCGAGCGCTGGCGCTCGGAACACGGAGGCGACGACGAAGAGTTCCGTCACGTCATCCGGCAGCTTGAGTCCTGGCTCCATGATCAGACCTTCAACCTGCGCTACCAGCGCTCACTCTCCGGCGGGGGCAGCGGGGCCTACGTCGCCGTCGTGCACCGCACACCGCACCGGCAGCCGCGAAAATGGGATCGCCTGATCGTCAAGCTGGTGCCGCCTGATGATGCGCATGTGGAGACCAACAACGTTCGGGACGCCATGGGTTCGGGCCCTGAGGCCTTTCGCTCGGCTCATCTCGTGGAGCTGGAGGAGCCATCCGGCAGGCTGGCGGGCGAGGGATCGTGGTGGATCCACCTGCAACGGGTGGTGCTGGGCGATCTCACCCTTGAAAGGGCGCCCAGGCTCGTTGACCTCGTCGATGACGAGGAGTTCGACAGGTACTGCGCCACCCTCGTGACAGCGATCATCACTGAGTGGGGTTTGGGTTCAGACCCAGTGGACGAAATCCCCAGCAGGTTCCTCGAGAGATTCCTCGGCCAACGACTCGAGGACCCTGCCGTCCGCGCGTTCTTGTCCGAAGAGGGCATCGACACCGTCGCGCCGGCGGAACTGATCAGGATTCCCGGGCGGCAGACTCCGCTTCCCAATCCGTTCGCACTTCTCAAGGGGGCGAAACAGGACTGGCAGGCGTCCGTCCCCGTGTTCCTCGGCAGCAGCCACGGGGACCTGCACGTGCGCAACGTACTGCTGCCGAGAACGGAGGCTGGGCAGGTTGAGGAGCACGCATTCCAGCTCATCGATCTGGGCCGGTACTCGACCACTGGGCCGCTCTCGCTCGACCCCATGAGGCTCCTGCTGTCCATCGCCGCCGAGTGGTTGCCGTCTCTCGTGCCGCATTCCGCGATCCGCAGCGGGCTCGCCGAACTGATGGTGGCCCCCGGACGTTGTGCAGCATCGCCGCCCATGGTCGGGTACCGGACCGTCGCAAAGGCCATTCACACCGCGGCGGAGGACGGGTCAGCGCAGCACGGTGATCGCGAAGCGTGGAAGAAACAGAACCATCTCGTCCTTGTCGGATGCGCGTTGCGTTTCTTCGCCCGTCCTGGCATGGCTCACCATGACCGCTGGTGGTTCCTGGAAGTGGCTGCCCTTGCGACCCGCGCCTTCGTAGGCGGCACGGGCACGCCGAAAGAAGACTGGACCACATCTCCAACCGAGGCCTGCGCAACAGGCCGTGCCCCACTGGGCAAGGGCGAGCCAAAGACAGCGGTCTCCGACCGCCTGGCCGAAGTCATCCCGCTCACTCCGCCACCACCAGATAACCAAGCCGCGGCAGAACTGGCCGCACTCGTACGTGAAATCGAGCGCCTCCCGCACGACGCGTCCGCCGCGCGGCTGGGCTTCATGGCAGTGAGCCTGCGCCGGCAAGCCGAGGATCTTGCGGATGCTCTCACCGATCGACGCGCCACACTGCTGCGCAACCAACTGAGAGATGCCGGCGCCCTGTTGTCCCAGTTCGGCGATGCCTCATCGCCCGGCGAAACGCTTCGCCGCGTGCAGCAGGCCGGAAGACGACTGCGCATATACGGGCAGCGTTTGTGGCCGGACGAGGTTGGCTGACGTCATCCCACAGGGCGCGCAACATGGCCACCGGTGAAGTCCCGCTGTCTCAGTTCCTTGAGGGCCAACTGAGAGAGGTGGAGGAGGCACTCGACAACCTCGGATCTGCCATGCGCGCACGGGATTACCAAGTACTGCTCGATGGTGTTCAGGCGGCCGCTCACATGCTCGACGAGTGGCGTCAAGAATTGGAGGAGCGGCTGAGACAGGAGTCGAGATCCAAGAGCTGGGACGGAACGGCGGCTGAGCGGCTGGAGAAACTGCGCACGATGATAAAAGGGGGAATCAGACCAAAGCTCCGTACACTGCTGAGCATCGCTGGCATGGCTCAGGCAGGACGCCATGGAGTAACCGGGTCACAGCTGGTGAATGCCGACTTTCGCAAGATCGGTGCGGAGATCGTCGTAGCCGAGGACGCTGTTGAGACAGAGATGGAGCACATACGCGACAGCCTTGAGGAGGCGCTCGACAGTGTGAGGGACGCTCCGGAGACAGAGCGTCCCCCTGGCGGCCGCGAGAGCCGGGCGTCGACCGCCCGACGCGCTGAAGTCCGCCTCCTGCTGCCGCCTGAACGCGACGAGAGTGCGTGAGCCTTCGTGCTCGAAACGACGCTGATCAGCCTGATGCCGCGGAGGACCGCCCACCCGGGCGCCGTGCGCTGGCGGGTTTCCCTATGCGCCTGGCCGGCGGCCCGCATATGCAACAGGACGTGGTAGGCGTCGGTGCACTGCGCCCCGCGGTACGGCCGCGGGCGCGCACGGTGGTCATGCCAGGTCCGTCAGGTTGTGAAGGTCCCCGCGGATGAGGGTGTCGCGGTCCGCCGCACTCAGCCAGTGGGCCCGGGAGCCGTGGTGGTCCTTTTCGACCCACAGCACGTCGTGCACGGTCTCGGCGACCGGGCGCAGATGGCTGATGACGGCCAGCAGCTTGTCGCTGCCGACATGGGTGCGCAGGACCTGCAGGGCGCTGTCGAGGGAGGCGGTGTCCAGAGTGCCGAAGCCTTCGTCGAGGAAGAGGCTCTCCAGGCGGGTGCGGCTGCGGCCGTGCATCTCCATCAGAGCGAGGGAGAGGGCGAGTGAGGCCTGGAAGGTCTCCCCTCCGGAGAGGGTGCGCGAGCTGCGGCGGGCGTGGCTGGCGAGGTTGACGATGTCGAAGTTGGCGGCGAAGTCCAGCCGGCCGCCGGAGAGCTGTTGCAGCTGTGGACGATCGCGTAATTGGTTCTGGCCGCGATTCCGTGAATCCCCAGGTCGTCGTGCGACTGCGGGAACGTTTCTCGTGGGGATTGCCCAGGTATGGGGGCCGTGGCGATCGAGGATGTGCTGTTTCCCGGGATCGATGTGCGTGTCACCGCGGTGCACGTCACTGCGGAGAGAGTCTCTGTCGAGGCGTCGTCGTGCGGGCGGTCACCAGTCTGTCCGGACTGCGGCTAGCCCGGACGTCGCGTGCACTCTCGGTATGTGCGGCGGGTAGCTGAACGCCCTGTGATGGGGCGGACGTTGGCGATCTGGCTCAGCGTGCGCCGGTTCTTCTGCGACCGGGCCTCATGCCGTCGGAGGACATTCGTCGAGCAGGTCCCGGATCTGAGCGAGCGGTACCGTCGCCACAGCGTTGGCCTTCGGCGATGGATGCGGAGCATCGCGACGTTCCTGGGCGGCCGTCCCGGTGAACGCCTGTGCCGGGTCCTCCAGTTGCCTACCGGCCGTACCCACCTGCTGGGGCTACTCACGGCCCCGGTGGCGCCCGAACAGGCGCCTCGGGTGCTGGGAGTCGACGAGTTCGCCTTCCGGAAGGGCTGGCGTTACGGCACTGTCCTGGTCGACATTGAGGCGGCCCGGGTGGTGGACGTCCTGCCCGACCGGGACGCGGCGACCTTCGCCGCCTGGCTGCGCGAACACTCCGGCGCGGAGATCATCTGCAGGGACCGGGCCAGCGCCTACTCCAGCGCTGTGCGCGAAGCCGCGTCAGGCGCCCAAGAGGTCGCCGACCGCGGGCATTTGCTCAACAACCTCTCCTCCGCGGTCGAGAAGACGTGCCACCAGCACCGCTCCTGCCTGCGCAAACAGGCCGAAGGCGACCGCATTGCAGAGCCCCGGCGGATCATCAATCCCCTGCCTCCGCCGACTCTGCCACCCACGAAGATCGCTGTCCGCACCGTCGACCGTTACTCAGACATCCACCGTCTGCTCGGGCAAGAATGGTCCGTCTCCGAGATCTCCCGCCGCCTGCACCTGGACCGCAAGACCGTCCGCCACTTCCGCGACACCGGCCTCGACGAGCTGCTGGCTTCCGCCCGGATGGGGCGTCCCAAGGGCGTGCTGGAGCCCTTCACCGAGTACCTGACCGAGCGGTTCACCAGCGGCGTGACCAGCCCGACCGACCTCTACCGCGAGGTCCGGGAACGCGGCTACCAGGGCAGCGACTTGCCCGTGCGCCGCTACGCCGCCGGCCTTCGAACCGGCACCGTCGAACCCGCCCGCGGCGCTATCCCAAGCCCACGCAAGATCACCAAATGGATCATGCTGCCCCGCGGCACCCTGGAGCGCCACGAGGAAGACGAACTCCTGAGGGTTCGCCTGGCCTGCCCCGACATCGCCCGAGCCTGCGACCTTGCCCGCACCTTCCATGACCTGCTCCAACACCGCCGTGGCCATCAGCTGTTGGCGTGGGTTCGCGAGGTCGAACGAGACGCACCCGCCCCCGTCCTCGCTTTCGCGCAGGGCCTGTGCCTCGACCTCGATGCCGTCACCGCCGGCCTCACCCTCCCGTGGAGTTCGGGAATTCCCCATCATCGGCAGCTTGAGCGTCACGTTATTCCCCGCTGGGGCAACGTTTCCGTTGGTGCGGGTGAGTGGGCCGATGGGTTCGATGTCCTCATGGCGCTTGACCACCTGCGGGGCGGTGACGGTGCACTACGGGTGGCTGGGCATGCAAGGCTCCTACTTCTGCGGGGCGATGCCCAAGGAGCGGATGAGTTGGGCCAGTTCTTCGCGGAACAACTTCTCCGGGCTGAGGGCCTGCGCCTGTAGGTGGCCGTAGATCTCCAGTGACACCAGGCCGTGCAGGTGGCTCCAGATGCGCAGGGCCAGGGCCACGGCGGCCGGGGGCAGCTCGGGGAAGGCCGGGCGGACTTTGTCCAGTAGACCTGGGTCGAAGTCGGACCAGTCGAAGTCGCTGTCCGCGTAACGGAGTTCGGCCTGTGGCCAGGCGGCGGCCGCGAGGGCGGTGATCCCGGTGCAGACGCGGTGGGCGGCGTCCGGTGCGGCGCCCCCCTCGGGGGGCTGGTAGCCGGGGACGGGATCGCCGTAGATGAGGCGGAAGCCCTCGGGATTGGCCAGCGCCCAGTCCCTGAAGGCGCAGGCCCATGCCTGGATCCGGGTGGCCGGGTCATGCGCGGGGGCGGCCTCCCAAGCCGCGTCCACGGTGTCGGCCAGCGAGGTGTAGACGTTGTTGATCAGCGTGGTGACCAGGTCGTCACGAGTGGCGAAGTATCCGTAGATGGCGTTGGCCGTCATGCCCATCTCGCGCGCGATGGCCCTCAGGGTGATCGCGTTGGGCCCGCCCGAAGCCATCAGCTCCAGCGCGACCTTCTTGATCTCGGCGGTCGTCTCGGCGCGCAGCCGCTCGCGGCGCCCCTTGATGCTTCCCACGCTTCCCATGGCCGCTCACTCTACAGCGTCACAAACTTGAGCGCCGTATTTTTACTTCATGGCGTATAGTTTCCGCGTGCCGTGCAGTATGGTCAGCGGAACCTACCCAGGGGAGAGCTCATGCACCTAGGAGTCATCGGGGCCACGGGCACCATCGGCAGTCGTGTCGTCACCGAAGCCCTCGGCCGGGGCCACCAGGTCACGGCCTTCAGCCGCGACGCCACCCGGATCGAGGAGAACCGGAAGGACATCACCTGGAAGAGCCTCAACGTCCTTGATGCCGATGCAGTCGCCGCTGCCATACCCGGCCTCGACGTACTGATCAGCGGATTCCAGCCCGGAAACGCAGCCCAGGACATCGCTGACACCGTGGCCCGCTCCATCGCCGATCCCACGGTCTACGCCACGGCCGCGCAGGCACTCCTGAAGGCGCTGGAGACCCACTCCCGGACACGGCTCATCGTCATCGGCGGCGCCGGCAGCCTGGAGATCGAACCCGGAGTCGTACGAGCCGACTCCGACGAACTCCTGAACGAAGCCCTTGACGCGATCGGCCTGCCTCGGGAGTACGCCGCCGCAGTACGCGGCCACCGGGACGCCCTGAACGTCCTTCGCCTCTCCAACCGGCTATGGACCTACTTCAGCCCCGCGGAGGACATCGCACCCGGGGAACGTACGGGCCGGTTCCGCGTCGGCAGTGACCAGACGATCCTCGACGCGGACGGACGCAGCCGCATCTCCGCGGAGGACGCAGCCGTCGCCCTCGTCGACGAGGCGGAACTACCTCGCTTCGTCCAACGCCGCTTCACTGTCGGCTACTGAGCACCCCAGCGCACCAACCCCCAGCCATCGGATGGCCCTGAGAGTGTGTCACTACGTCTGCCGAGACCATTGCCCACGGAAGCGACTCCGGGATCCCCATGGGGAAGTTCATGAACTGTCCCATGGGGAATATCGTGACCGTTCACAACCGAGGCACTCGCAACACGATTCATCCCCTTCACGTCTCTCCCCACCGCTCCTCTGGACCCGTCCCGACCGACACATGGGGCAACTCCTCACCGCAGAACGGTGAGGAGCTGCGCAGGGTTGAGCCGCCTCAACGGCATCGGCTCAGTAGGAACCGTTGGCCTGCCAGAACAGCCAGGCATCGCACGGACTGCCATAGCGGTCGTTCATGTAGTTCAGGCCCCACTTGATCTGCGTGGCCGGATTGGTCTGCCAGTCGGCTCCGGCAGACGACATCTTGGAGCCGGGATAGGCCTGTACGAGACCGTAGGCCCCGGAAGAGGGGTTGACCGCCTTGTAATTCCAGCCGGACTCGTGGTCCACGATGTTGCTGAAGCACTGGAACTGATCGCTGGGCACCATCTGCTGCGCGATAGCCCGGACCTGGGCAGTGGTGTACGAGGACTGCGTCGCGAGGCTGGAGTTGTCCGTCGCCGAGGAGTCCGTCGACGATCGACTGGCCTTCTGCCGCGCCTCCTGGCGCTCCTTGGCGTCATTGAGGGCCTGCTGCTTGGCTGCCTGCTGCTTGGCGATCGCGGCCTTCGCGGCCTGCTTGCGGGCCGACTCCGCCGCGGTCTTCCTTGCGCTGTTGTCCGCGGCGATGGCCTGCGAGTCGGCCTGCTGAGCCAGAGCGGCCGTCTGCACCTGAACTTGCTGCCCCGCGGGTAAGTCCGCGAGGAGGGTCGAGTTGCTCGCTGTCGTTTCGGTGTCGTTCACCGACTGGCCGGTGCTGCTCTGGGCAGCTCCCGCAACGGCGCCGACAGTGGTGACCGCAGTGGCAGAGGCCACCGCTAATCCCCGCACCAAGTTCCCGCTCACACGGTTTCCTTCCAGCATCGCTAGATCAAAAGTTCGAGCGTCGCAAGATTAAACGGTTGAGCGGCCGAACTGGCGGCAACGACTCCGAGCGTTGCCCGGAAGAAACAGCCGCCAGCGTGGTCGTGACGCCGTTGAGGGCCCCATCGTGACGGCTTGAGATGACCCCGCCTATGGAGGGACGGCTGCAACCGGCCCCACCGGACTCGTGCTGTGGCTCGCGGTGGCTGCTTCGTACCGTCATTGATCTTCACCTTGATGCAGCCGATGCGCAGGCGGCGTGCGCTCGCGGACCTACCGTTGCGTGCTGGTGCGGTGGTGGGTGAGAGCTTGCCAGCGTCGTTCGAAGTCGTCGGCTTCGTGGGTGAGGTGATCGGTGGTGATGGTTTTGTTGTACTGACCGGTGATCCCGCGGGCTGCGCATTCCTGGGCGATGGCGTTGAGCGAGGGCTGTGGGCCGTGCGCCCGGTGCTGGGCCCAGACGTTGTACAGGCGGAAGGGCAGGAGGTAGCGGCGCAGGTTGGCGGGGCTGACCGGTTTTCGGCCGC
The DNA here is from genome assembly GCF_036014015.1 of Streptomyces sp. NBC_00457. Taxonomy (NCBI): domain Bacteria; kingdom Bacillati; phylum Actinomycetota; class Actinomycetes; order Kitasatosporales; family Streptomycetaceae; genus Streptomyces; species Streptomyces sp. NBC_00457. The sequence goes on from NZ_CP107905.1 coordinate 10,733,564, forward strand.
GGCCGTACATGCCCTTCGCGGCGAGAGCGGCGGACAGCTGCTCGGCCGTGGGCTCCTCGCCCTGCCCGGCCTGGCACTCCATCCATACGAGGTAGTAGCGGTCGACGGTGGTGAGGGCCGCTCGTTTCGTGGCTACGTCGTCGTGGCCTGGCAGCGGAGCATCGATGGGGGTGTTCACCTGCAGGCCGCGCCGCTCCGTGGCGGCTTGCGCGCCCATACCGGCGGGTGCCGCCTCGGGATGCTCCTCCTGCGGGAGTTCGTCGGCGGCCTGCCCGCCGGGATCGGCGGCAGCCTCATCGGCGGGTGATCCGATGCCGGTGAACTCGCGCTCCTTGCCGCTCATGACGAAGTCTGCCTGTGGTTCTTCAGAGACGGCGATCTCTTCGGTCTGAGGAACAGCGCGCCGTGGGAGTACCCGGAGCAGGGGCTGGGTCTGTTCCTCGGAGAGCGGGGCACCGGCTGCGGTGGAGATGCCGTACGCGTCGCGGAGCCAGAGGGCCCACTGCGCGGCGGTCGGCTCGACGTGGAACTGCGCAATGTACGCCTGGTAGGACTCGGCGAACCGGTCGACGGCGTCCTCGGTCGACTCCTGAGGGGCAGGTGACCGCTTGGGCGCGGAGGCTGGGACGTGTCGCGGCCTTGCTCCGTCCGGCTTGGTCATTTGCTGGTCAGGGACCGCCGGTGTCTCGAGGGAGGCGTGTTCTGGCGGGGTGGAGGCGCCGGCGCGCTCGGCAGGGGGTCGGAAAGTCGGTGCGAGGCCTGCTGCAGCCAGTCCTGCGGGGGCTGTGTCTGCCAGGGGGACGCCGTACTTGGCGAGGCGTAGGGGCATCAGGGACTCGACCGGGGCCTTGCGGCGCCAGCCGCGGCCGAAGCGGGAGCGGAGGCGGGCCTGGTAGACGAGACGTTCCTGCTCGAGCTTGATGACCTGGTCGTAGGAGCGGAGCTCCCAGAGCTTCATACGGCGCCAGAGGAGGAACGTGGGCACGGGGGCCAGGAGCCAGCGCGTCATGCGGACCCCCTCCATGTGCTTGTCCGCCGTGATGTCCGCTATGCGGCCGATCGCGTGGCGGGCGGCCTCGACCGAGACCACGAACAGGACCGGGATCACCGCGTGCATGCCCACACCCAGCGGGTCCGGCCAGGCCGCCGCGCCGTTGAAGGCGATCGTCGCCACCGTCAGCACCCACGCCGTCTGGCGCAGGAGCGGGAAGGGTATGCGTATCCACGTGAGGAGCAGATCCAGGGCGAGCAGGACGCAGATGCCCGCGTCGATGCCGATCGGGAAGACGTAACTGAAGTCCCCGAAGCCCTTCTGGAGGGCCAGTTCGCGGACAGCGGCGTACGAACCCGCGAAACCGATGCCGGCGATGACGACGGCACCGAAGACGACCACGCCGATCAGAACCCGGTGCGTCCGTGTCAGCTGCACCGGCGCGGCCACCCGTACCCCTCTCCCACTACGTGCTGTACGTCGTGGTCGTCTCTTTCCGGCTGCGTGCGGGCAGCGGATCGTCCCCTGTTCGTCATTCATCTGCCCTGGGCTCGTGCAGGAGAGGTCCGGGTGAGGAGGGCGCGAATGAGGTCCTCGGTCTCCGTCTCGAGTGAGCAGTCCAGTGCCCGGTTGACCTGTTGGACGCGGGTGATTGCGGTGTGCAGCCCCTGCCGGTTCCCGGCAGCATGCTCGATCCGGAGCCAGTCCCGATACAGCAGTTCCGCCGTGTCGTCGACGTCGAGACCGGTCGCGACGGCCCGGCGGGCCGCGCTGAGGTCACGGTGGGGGCCGGCGGGGGTGCGGTAGGTGGCCACGGTGTGCGCGACGTCGATGATCCGCGTGATCATTTCCTGCTGGTAGGGCTCGGCCCAGGGCAGGGGTTTGCCGCCGAACGGTTTGCCGCGCACCAGAGTCAGCGCCCTCTCCAGGTCGGTGAGGCCTGACGGACCCATCGGCAGGGCCCTTTCGACGAGCTGCAGGAAGCGGATCCAGTCGCAGTGCACGCCGGGGGCGAGCCGGTAGGGGTCCTCGCCGGTTTTGCGGCGCGGTACGTAGGGGCTGCCGGCCGGATCGTTGCCCAGGGAGCGACGCAGGCCCTGCAGCCGGGCGTTGAGGGTGCTCGCCGTCCAGGGGCTGAGAGGGTCCATGTCGGCGCACAGTACGTCGGAGCTTCGCCCGGGTCGGAAGAACAGCAACGCGGCGAGCTGCGCCATCCGCGGGCCGTGGCCGGTGCTGTCCACGTCCGTCACCTCGACGGGGCCCAGCACGCGGATCTCCGGGGCGTGCAGGTCGTGCGCTTCGCACTCCTCTGCCTCCGCCGCCGTGGGTTCTTCGGCGGAGTCCTCCTGGTCGTCCGCCTCGGCGGCTTCCGCGGCCGCCGGGGGTGCGGGGGCCGGAGGCGCTGTTGCTTCGACGACTGCGTCGGGTTCGTCGGCAGGCATGGTCGACGACGCGGCGGAGGACAGGAGGCGGAGCCCGGACGGATCGGTGGTGGCGGCGAGCAAGGCCGGGAAGACCTCGCCGCTCGGGTCCGCCGACGCCGTCGCGCGACTGGTGGCAGCGGCGGCGGGCGCGGTGGACTCCTCCGGGACGGTCTGCTCGGGCTGCTGCAGGCTGTCGGGCTCGTCCGGGACGTCCTGCCAGGGGCCTTCGGCCGGGTGGGACGGCTGTCCGGACACCCTCAGGGCCGTGGTGATCTGCAGGTAGGCGGCGTGCTCCAGGCGCTGCACCGTGATGTCGGTGCCGGCGTAGTCGAGGCTTTGCGGTTCGCTGAGGGAGGCGTTGAGGATCTCCGCCTCGGGGAAGTGCGCGGCCGCCGTGCTCGCCGGGGCGATCAGCGTGACGGGGACCGTGCCCGCCTTGTCGATGACGTCGGCGAACTGCCAGGCCGTGTCCGTGTCCAGAGAGGACGCGCACAGCAGCAGATACGGCTGATGCTGGGTTTCGGGCATCTGGTGCGCTTCCAGCAGCCGTTCGCTCAGATCGCGCAGCGCGTGCGCGGCCTGCCGCATGTGGGCGATCCGCGCGGTGGGCAGCAACTGCGGCAGGTCCTCGCCGAACCCGACGGTGACGACTTCGATGTCGCCCGCCCACGGGCTCATCGCGAGCTCCAGGGCGAGCGAGGTGCACACCTCGGTGATGTGAAGCGGGTTGCCGTCCAGCAGCAGTGCGGGAAGTTGCGCGAGGTTGAGCAGCAGGAGGTCATCCGCCGCGGTGCGGCCGATCGTGACCAGCCCGGGATACGGCGCGGGCACCTCGCGGGCGGTCTCTTCGTCCAGGAGCACGGCATCGGCGGGCAGGACCCACCATCCGCCCTGCCCGGAGACGAAGGGCGCCTGCGGCTCGTGAGCGAGGTCCTCGGGCAGCACCTCCACCGTGCGGGCGCCGATCCGGGCCGCCCGCAACGGCGGCAGGAACACGGTGTCCTTCTCCTGCTGGGCCGCGTGGTGGGCCAGGGTCCGCAGCGCCGCGTCCGGGCGGGTTGCGCCGTCCGGCTCGGCGGCCGCCGCCAACTGCGCCTCTGCCGTGGACGTTTCCGAGGCGATGGCGATCGTCTCGCCGGGCTTGCGGCGGCGGCGCTGCAGTGTCCGGCGCAGGGCGAGGGCACCGGTGACGGCGGCGGCCAGCAGTGCGCTGGCGCCGAGCACGGTGCGCAGGTTCAGGTGGCTGTTGGCCGGAGCCGATGCTGGGGTCTCGGACGCCGTGGTGGCGGGGGAGGAGGCCACGGTGCCGGACGGTGCAGCTGGCGCCGACCGTGCGGGGGCAGATGATGCGGCACTGGGGTCGGGCGTCACGGCGGCGGCCGGAGCGGAAGGGGAGAGCTGTTCCTGCCCGGGCTGCTGGGCGGGGCGACTGGCCGGCGTGTCGGGGGCCGACGACTGCGGTGCAGGCGCGGTGCTCTGGCTCGGCGCGGGTGCCTGATCCGTGCCCGCGCCCGGCTGCTGTGTGTCGTCGGGCTTCTGGGCGGCCGGGGGAGTGGTCTCCTGGCTGCCCGGCTCATCACCCAGGTCACGGCCCTGGCCCAGCTGGTCGGACTGGGCTCCGGGCACAATGACCTGCTGCCCCGCGTAGATGACATCCGGGTCGGAGATGGCGGGCAGGCCGTGCGGCTGCGGCTTGCCCCGGCTGGCCTCGAACAGCTTCGGCCACTCGCTGCCGTCGCCGAGCTCCTCCTCTGCGATCTTCGACAGGTAGTCGCCCGAGTGGACCGTGACGGCGTGCCCGCTTGCGTCGGCAGCCGGGGTGCTGTCATCCAGCTGCGTACGAACTCCTCCCGCGGCTGTGGCGGTTGAGGGCATCTGAAGCTGCCAGCCGGGCTGCAGAAAGCCGTTGGCGTGGAAGACCTGGCCGTCGACCATGGGGCGGCCCTCGTTCAGGTCGGCGATCTCCCGCCACCGCTCGCCGTTGCCCAACTCCCGCTCGGCGATGCCCCACAGGCTCTCCGCTGGCCGCGTCTCGCGCACCGTGTACGTCGTGCGGGAGGCTGGCGTGCTCGCCGTCGATGCGGAGCTGGTGTCTGCCTCGGTCGTCTCTTGTGCTTGGGCTTGCCCGGGGACGTGGGTGGCGCTGACGGCTGGTGCGGCCTGGGCGGGGGAGGACGCAAGGGCCGAACTCGTCGGCAGGAGGACCAGGATGCTCCCGATCAGCGCGGCCGCGGCCCGCTGCGAGGAGCCCAGCCCCCGCGGTGCGTGCCAACTCCGGCCGCGCAACTGCGCGACCAGCTCCCGGATCGCGCAGAACGCGAACTGCCCCCAGCCGATCCACCCCACCACGATGAGCAGCATCAGGAAGGCTGCGCCGGTGTCCTGCCGGTCCAGCAGATGGGCCAGGTCGTCGCGGCCGGCATCCCAGACCACCGGACTGGCCCAGGCCAGCACGAGCGGCAGCCCGGCGACCGCGCCGGTCAGGACGAGCAGGCTGCACACGGCCTTGAGCACCCTGGCCAGGGTGCGACCTCGGGCGGCGGGGGAGTGGCTGGTGCGCATCATGGTCCTTAGGGAGCGGCGACGCCGTGCAGGAGGGTGGCCGTGGCGTGACCGGTCACCGGCATCGAGCCGACCCCGACCACGGGCAGGAACTTCGTGTCGTACGAGCCGTTGACGGTCACGGTGAGCGTTTTGCCGTCGGCGGACACGGCCACTGTGCCCGCAGCGTCGACGGAGCGCAGGTACGCCTGGGCTGCGGCCTGCGCATCCTGCGGATCGACGACGATCGCCTCGCCGGTGATGGCCTGGGCAGGGTCGATGGCCTGCCCACCCGCCCGGGCGGCCTCCCCCGCGACGAAGTCGGCTCGTTCGGTGGCGCGCATCTTGCCACCGCCGTCGACGGCCACGCCGACGATGCCGATCAGCGCGACCACGCACACCGCGACGAACACCGTGACCCCACCACGGTCGTCGAACCCGATGCGGGTGCGCCCCCGTACCTGCTGCAAGATCATCAGTTCCCCCGCTGCCGGTACTGGTCCACTACCGAGGTCGCGGTGGACTCCAAGGTGCGAGCCCCGGGCACGCCGGGTAGCAGGAGGTCGGACAGATTGACCGTGCAGTTCACGGTCACGGTGACGGTCCCTACCTGCCCGACGGGCACGTTGAGCCCGCCCGTGTTCACGGTGATGCTGCTGGAGGCGCACTTGATGCCCTGGTCGGTCAGTGACTCGTTCGCGGCCGAATGGGCTGCGTCCTGGGCGGCGGCCACGGTGCGGTGAATGGAGGCCTCTCGTGCGGCGTCCTCGGCCGCGGCGTTGATCTTCGCGCCGGAGGTGATGAGGCGGCCGCCGGCGATCGCCATACACACGAACATGATCAGCGCAGGGAAGATGATGGCCGCTTCGATCGCCACGCTGCCCGCATCCCCTTGGGCCACCCCCCACCGGGTCCTTGGCACGACGTTCACTCTCCCGGGGTCGTCCAGCGCTCCACGGCGCCGGAGGCCGACTGGCTGACCTGCAGGCCGTCGACGCCCGGGATCATCGACTGGGCCGTCCCAGTCACCTGGATCCGCACCCGCTCGGCGGTGCTGCCGGCCGTGGAGACGCCGGGGTTGATCAGGCTGTCCCCCGCCACGCGGCCCAGCACATCGCGGGCCCGGGCCGCGCCGTCGGCCGGGGTGGCCTGGTAGGAGCGGGCCGCGGTGGCACCTTCGCGGGCGGCCGTCAGGGCGATCTGCCGCGCGTAGTACCACATGGAGGCCTGGATGACCGCCATGGTGGCGAGCAGCACGAACGGGAAGACGATCGCCATCTGGATGGATGCGTCCCCGCGGTCGTCGCGCCATCGTCGCCCGCGCCACCAGTCCTTAAGCCGGCCGGAGACCATCAGATGCCGGACAGGCTGACGTTGTACTTGTTGATCACGATGGCGATGGTGCCGGCGATCGCCACAGCGCCGGCGACCGCGGCGACCCAGATGATGACGGTGGTGATGCTGATGTCGCCCCGGTCCGGCCGTCGGCCGGCTTCGCCAAGCCCGTCTTCCAGGCGGGACGTCAGCCAGCGGACGGCGCGTAAGCTGCGGGCTGCGGTGTGCTTCATGAGGGGAACCTCCACAGAGTTCGTGCTGTGCGTTGCATCAGTTCGGTCAGACGGTGAGCATGCGGATCACCGCGGGGAACGCCATCAGGAGCATGACCAGCACGGCGAGCAGGGCGCCGGGGGCGGTCATCTTTTCGCTGGCGGCGTTCGCCTCGGCGGCCTGCGCGGCGAGTAGTTCGGTGTTGAGCGCGGCGGTCCGTGCCCGCAGGGCTTTGTAGACGGCGGCGCCGTCGGTGGCCGAGCCGCGCATGATGTCGGCGACGTCCTCCAGGACCGGCAGGTCGTACTCGTGCGCCAGGTCCTCGAGTGCCTGATACGGCGGGATCTTCTCCAGCCGGGCGCGCCGCAGCGCTGCTTGCAGGTAGAGGAAGGGCCAGCCGCGGCCGACCGCGGCGGCCTTCTCCAGGGCCTCGGTTGGGCCCGCGTCCGCGGCCCGCTTGAGCGCCACCAGGTCCAGGTAGGCGGACAGCGCGTGGGCGAACTCCTCCCGGGCCCGCTTGGCCTGGTCCCGCACGACCAGATCGGGGGTGATGAACAGCAGCCCGGCGACGGCGAGCCCGGCGACGGCGGGCACGTAGAACGGCAGGGAAACACCCGCGATGATCCACGGAATGGAGACCAGCACCGGACAGAGCAGGCCGAGCCCGGCGAGCGCGGCCTTCTTCAGCATGAACGCTCCCGGCCCCTGCCCGAGCAGCGCCAGGTTCTTGGCGGGGATACGCACTGCGGGCAGGCGCCCCAGGCGGGTCAGCAGCCACCGGCCCCAGACCTCGTCCCGGTCCAGCTCCGGCTCCGGCTCCGGCATAGTCAACAGGCCCGGGGCACTGCGCTGCAGCGCCGCGGCCAAGGCGGGCTGTGGGCGCAGCAGTTCACGCACCAACAGGGCGACGCCGGCGCCCACTACGCCGCCGGTGACCACTGCAGGCAACAGGTTCACGAGCTCACCCCTTCAACCTCGCGCTCGCCCGGCACATCCGTCTCCACCAAGAGCGCGGGCAGGCGCACCGTGCTGCTTGGATCGGCCTCCAGGAAGCGCGCGATCCGGCGGAAGATGCCCAGCGACCTCATCAGGGCGAGCGTGCCGACGAACCCTGCGGTCAGGACCGCCAGCACCAGCTGCCCGAGTAGCGTGTTGTAGGGGCGGGTGAAGGAGGGCACGAAGAACCCGGCGACGACGATGCCGAGGGTGATGAAGGTCATCCAGCGCACCGTGGTGCGGGACTTGGCCCGGTCGGCCTCGACCTTCCGCTTGCCGGCGACTTCGTCGCGAACGGTCGCGGCGAGGTCCTCCAGTGCCTGGGCCAGGCCCGGGCCGCGGTCGTTGACGGACAGGATGAGCGCGGCCGCCACCTTGTCCGCGGTGATGTCGTCCAGCTCGTCTGCGAAGGCCCGCAACGCTTCCTCGGGCCGCCACCCCAGGCGCAGCCGGTCCGACAGGCCCGCGATCTGCTCGGCGAGCTCCTCCGGTGCCCCCTTCCGGCTGGTGATCATCGCTTGTTCCAGGCCCATGCCCAGTCGCAGCAGCCCGGCCAGGCGCTGCGTCCACTCGCTCAGGGCTTCCAGCTGGCCGATGCGTTCTTGCACGATTTGCGCTGGCGTGATCAGCCACGGCACGCCCACCACGGCTGCGCCGAGCATCGCACCGGCTACGAAGTTTCCCGAGACCAGCCACACCACAACGGACACCACGGCCCCGGCCGCCGCGAGCGTCCGCCGCCGCAGCCGGACATCCTCCGCCTGCCCCGCGCCCAGGACCTTCCACCGCTGCCTCAGCGACGGCCTGCGCGGCGCCGTGGTGCCCACGACGCCTGCCACCACACCGATCAGCCCGCCCATGACAGCCATGCCGCTCAGCAGTGCCAACAACAGCGTCATCGGCCCGCCCCCACCTTCAACGGCAGCGGCGCCGCCCACGCCCCGTACGGGTGCTGCAGCAGCGTGGAGTCGAAGCCGACCCGGCGCAGATCGTCGATGCAGCCCGGGTCCATGCGTGGCACTGCCCGCAGTTCGCCGAACTCCCGGCCGGGGGAGAAGATCTCGTTTGTCGCCGGACGGCCGGACTCGCCGATCCCGGTGAGCTCCAGGACGTGCGAGACGTAGCGGTGGCGGCGGCCGCCGATCTGCGTCTCGTCCGTCATGTCGACGTACACGATGAAGTCGAGACCGTTGGCGGTCTGCCGGTAGGCGAGCTGCTCGGACAGGTTGCCTTGGGCGAGCGCGTACAGCTCGGCGATCCGGTCGAAGATGATGTCGGGGCGACGCGCGTGGATGGTGCACAGGTTGCCGCCCGACCCGTTCGTCAGTGCCTGCATCATGGCGACGACTTCGGGACCACGGACCTCGCCGACCACGATCCGCTCCAGCGACATCCGCAGCGCCGGGTGCATCAGGTCCAGCAGCGTGACCTCACCGGCGCCGCGGCCGGTGACGTCCTTCTCACCGTTGGACTCGCGGCCCACCAGGGAGACGACTTGGCGGTGGTAGCCGTTGGCGTGGGCGAACAGTTCGTCCTCGGTCTGGACGGTGGCGAAGCGGCACTCCGGGTCGAACTCCTTGAGCATCGCCCGCAGCAGCGTGGTCTTCCCGGCCTTCTGCTTCCCCGCGATCATGATGTTCTTCTCGGCGCGTACACAGGCGCCGAGGAACTCCCGCAGGATCGGGTCGATCGTGCCCAGCCGGACCAGGTCGTCGAGATCGGCGTGGGAGACCCGGTGCCGGCGGATGACCGCGTAGGTCATCGGCCCGAGCCCTGTGATCGCCTGGAGGCGGGAGCCGTCCTGCAGCGACAGTGCGAGCGTCGGGTTCGCCGTGGAGATCGTGCGCTCGCTGTGCCCGGAGCCCCGGGCCAACTCCCGCAGCAGCTCCAGCAGTTCCTCCTCGGAATCCGCGATGGGGCCGACCATGCGGCGCTCGCCGTCGCCGTAGTCGAGCCACACCTGGTCCGGGCCCTGGATGATGATGTCCTCAACCCGTTCGTCGTCCAGATACGGCTGCAACCGGCCGGCCCTGAAGAGCAGGTCATAGGCAGCGCGTCGCAGGGCTTCGTCCTCGTGCGGGGCCATCGCCTGGGCGTCCGACCACAGCGCGACCGCCTCGTTGATCCAGTCCAGGCAGCGCTGCTCCTCGCTGGCCCGGTCCACGTCCGGCGTGGTCTTCAGCCACTCCTCGCGCTGTTTGGCGACCTGGGCAGCGATGTGCCGGGCGACCTTGTAATCCACGCTGACCTGCGGAGCCGCGGCGCCGAGCGCGTGCGCACTCGAGGCAGCTCCGGCCGGTGTTCCGTTCGCCGGACGGGGCCAGGCCTGCTGGGGGCGGCCGGGCGGCGGAGCGACGGTCGGATCGGCGTGCAGAGGCCTACCGCGCACGGGTCACCTCCCCCGTGGCAAAGGCGCCGCGCGGATCGAGGCGGGCCCGCCGCATCGCGGCCCGCTGGACCAGCACGCTGCTGGCTGTCCGGGCCGCCTTCATCAGCGGCGACTTGGTGAAGTGACGCGTCTGCTCGGCGCCGTCGGACAGCACGCGGGCATCCTTCGGCGCATACGGCAGGGTCGCCACCACCGGCACCTGCAGAACCCGCTGCACCTCGCCCGCGGGGTAGGGCCCCTCATCGATCACAATCAGCCCGACGTCGCCGACGCGCTCCTCCAGCTCGCTCACCCGGGCCTGAGCGGCCTGCAGGCAGCGCAGAGTGTTGCGGATCACCACCAAAACGGCGTCGGACTGCTCGGCCAGGACACCGGACGGCCCATACGCCCCCCGGCGGCCGAGGTCGATCAGGACGTCGTGGCCGGTTTCGGCATCGATGCCGCGGAACATCTGCGCCAGCACCTTCCACACCGAGCCCAGGCTCGCCGCCTGTGCAGGGTCGGTGATGCCCGGCAGCAGCAACCGGTCGCGCGGCGAGACCTGTTTGCCGTCCTCGCTGCTCAAGTCGATCAGCTGACGCCAGAACGCGTCGCTGAACTCGCCCTTGCGGGCAGCGACCGAGATGTTGCGCAGCCCGTACCGGTCACCGAGCGTGCCCTGCAGCAGACCGTGCAACACAGCCCCGCCGTCCGGGTCGCACTCGGCCAGGATCATCCTCCGGCCCGGCTCCAGCGGCCACGACAACAGCAGAGCGAGCGCGCTCGTGGTCACGCCAGGAGCGCCGCTGCACCCGGCCAGCGCGATGACAGCCATCAGCTGCCGTCCGGGGCCGCGAGGTTCAGGCGCAGGGTGCCGGCCGCCACCCACGCGGCGGCCGTCGGCCCCTCCTGCGCGGTGGTGGCGACGTCGACGACTACGATCCCCGTGCCGGGGGCGGCGCTGGAGGCCTTCACGACCCGTCCGGTGATGGTCTCCCGCAGGGTGCCGGACGTCTTACCTGTGTCCGCCTGGCCCTGGGCCGGGACGTGCACCAGATCCACCTTCTGGCCCGGAATCAGTGCCGTGGCCGGCACCTGCTCCGGCTTCAGCCCGATCGGCACCAACTGCTCACCAGCCTTCACCAGCGAGTCCTTCGTCACCTGGGACGGGGCGAGCAGGGAACCGGGCTTGAGCTCAACAGCGGCCCGCTTCCCCACCATCGAGTCCAGGTCGGTGCCGCGCACCGACTTGACGGCCGGGTCCAGGGCCACCGAAGCCGTGCCCAGGTCGTCTTCGGTCACGACCTGGCCGACCTGGACGGTGCGGACCACGGTTACCACCTCGGTGCGGTGGCCGACCTGCAGCAGCAGGACGGCAACCCCCGCTCCTCCGGCGGCGATCAGAGCCAGTGACAGGGCGATGACACCTGGTCGGCGACGGCGGGCCGACACCCGTGGGGGAGCGACGGGCCCGGCCCCACGTCCCTGGTGGGGGACCCCGTTCGAGCTGACTGCCTCTACACGATCCTGGGTCCTGCTCAACGTCTCGTCCTTCCGCGGCGCTACCTGACGACCTGCAGCTCGCCGATCGCCACCTGCACGTTGGTTTGCCGGATCTCGGTGAGCTGGCCGGCCGCTCCGCCGCCCTGCCAGTCGATCGTCCACGTCGAGGTCGCCGTGACCGGGTACTTGCCGCCCTGGGAGCCGCCCGAGGTCTTGGAGTACACGTGTCCGCAGGTCGGCGACTGGGTCATGCCTTCCGATGCCTCGTAGGGCGTGCCCGGGCCGTTGCAGGTCACGGAGGAGCCGTCGCCCATCTGCCACACGATCTTCGACACCTTTGCGGTCGCGGTGACGGTGATCCCGCCCGCCGTGGCCGACGCGGTGTTCGGTCCAAACGTCGTGGCGCTTTGGTTGACCCACATCCACATCGGGACGCCCACGGTGTACTTGCCGGCCGCCTTGGGGCTGGCGATGTCCGGGCGGAGCAGCGTCATGGAGTCGACTGCCTGCTGCGCCAGCTCCTGAGGATTCGCCTGCTGCTGAGGGGGCTGGCCGTTCGGCACGGTGATGAATCCGTCGGGGTTGTTCTGGCCGCCGTCCGAACAGGAGTAGAAGTACAGGTCGCTCTTCTTCGGGTCGGCGCCCTTCCAGAGCTCCTTCGCACTGACCGGCGGTTCCGGGTCGATCTTTGTGTACCCGCACTTCAACTTGCTCTCGCCGCCGCTGCCCTGCGAGCTGGCCTGCTGGTTTTCCCCGCCGGTCTCGCCGGGCACGCTGACATCGACACAGAACTTGACGACTTGGCACTTGCCCGCACCGACATCGGGACCGTCGTCGGCCTGGGCGGTGCCCGCGGCGGCCAAGACGAGAGCGGCACCGAGTAGGGCGGGGCGCCGTATCAGCAGGTCTGCGGTTGAGCGGTCAACTCTGTGACCATCCACTTCGTTCCCCACTTCTCGAGCTTTGCGGTGCTGACGTATTTGACGAGCCGCGTTGACGGCAGTGGGACCTTCTTCTTCGTGGCCTTGTCGATCAGCGTCCAGTTCGTGGTGTCGACGCAGTCCGTGAGGGTGGCCTTGGGAATCTCACCGTCGGTCATCTTGGGATCCCGCGGGCGGATCATCGGCTTCCCGATCGTCACCTGCCCGGCCTTCCGCATGGTCTTCAGGTCCTGCTCGATGAGCCCCAGGGCTCGCAGAGTGGTGGTCTTCCTCAAGTCGGTGCCTGCGGAAGACGCCTTGGCGTAGGCCTTGGTCTGGGCTTCCCAGGACTGGGTGTACGCGGCGAGGACCGCGGTCTCCTCCGGATCAGCGCTGGCAGAAGCTGTCGGCGACTGCGTGACCGTCGGTGACTCGTCGCTCGCCTCGTCTTTCCCGTCGGATGAGCTGCACGCGGTCAGTGCGAGCGCGGCGCACAGTGCGAGGGACGCGGTGGCGGTCTTTCGGAAGTGAACAGCGGAGTGGTGTGCGCGGCGTTTCACGAAGCCTCCCCGTGGAGCGCGGTATGACATGGCCGCTGTTGCCACCGGTGCACGGCAGCCCGGATCCGCGGCACGGTCAAGCCGCGGTGGTGCGTTTGCGTAGCGAGAAGATTACGCATATGCCAGGCAACTTCCCAGTGCGCTAGGCGAGTTGATCTCAGTGACTTGGATGCCTCCGCTCACCTGCCGAGCAAGGCCGTCAGCGGGTCGATCGGCGGCTTGGTTGCGGCGGGATGGAAGGACAGTTCCCACTCGGGATGGCCGGCCCAGATACTGTGAGCGACGCTGCGCAACGCCCAGCCAAGGGTGCTGACCTGGTTAAGGTGCAGGTCGTCGGTGTCCTCGGTGGCGAGGTCGCGTTGGGCGAGCCATTCGGCGAAGACGTCTTGCACGCCGGCCAGGGCCTTGAGTTCTGCGAGGCAGCAGCCGAGTGCCTCGGCCTCGGCCAGCCGTTTGGTGAGGAACCGTGCGAAGCGCTGGTCGCGGTTGTGGGCCCACTCGTCGAGGGTCGCGAACGTTTGCCTCAGCGATTGCGGGATGCGCGGCGAGGATGTCTGGGCGGGTCTCATCGGGAGTTCGCCATCGTGTACCTGTGGGTGAGCACCTTTGGCTTGCCCGTCAGGGTCAGTGTCGCGAGGGCCTGGCCCTGATACTCGTCCGTGATCAGGGGCCGCCGCTCGCTGTTGTAGACCGCCTCCGCCGGGCCCGGGATGATCCTGCCGCCGTTCATGAACCGCTTGTGGAGGTATTCGATGGTGTAGGCGCTCGGGAACAGCGCGAGGACGCCGCCGTCGGCCAGGCGCAGCGCGTACACCTTCGGGTGCGCCGGTTTCCCGTCGAAGTGCTTGACCGTGGCGAAGCTGGCCTCTTTGACCTTGGTGCGGTTCGTGTAGTTCTTGGTGAACTCCTTGGTGGGGGCCAGCTGCTGGCCCTCCTTCTTGCCGCCGGTCTCCACCAGGTCCTCGAAGGTGTTGCCCAGTTGGTGGTTCGGGGAGTGCACGGAGGGGACGTCAGCTTCCCGCAGTGCGTGCCGAGCTCTGGCCGGGGCTTGGCATGTGGCGACGGCTGCAGGGGAGTTGCCGGGCAGGCCCAGGTGCTGGGGCAGGTGGGCGGCGAGCCTGGCATGGCGGGGCTCGTTAGTGACGGGCCCGCCGACGGAGTGGTCGACGAGGCGTGTTGTCGTGTGCACGGTTACGCCCTCCGGACGTCAGGGTGCGTCGGCTGGATGACCGTCGGTCACCGCGGCGCGGCAAGCCGGCTGCCGGGCGAGCAAAGGCTGGTATGAGCTGCGGCTGTGCACCGAAGTCACCGGTCGGTGCCGGTCGGTGGCCTCTTAGGGGGCTGTGGCGTGGGCCGGAGGGCCGGGGCGCGGCGTGCAGTGCCGGGAGCGGCGGGCGGGGGATGGCCCGCAGCACTCGAGTGTGTAGTGTGCATGTCACATCCTTGGGTGAGGGCAGGGCACCCCGGGCTCAGAATCGGGATCCGGCCGGACGGCACAGGACGTCGCGATCCTGTGCGTGAGCCGGTCTATCCTGAGCCCAGCGGCGTGCCGCGAACACGCCGACCGGAGCACCCCAGTGATGGATGGGTCTGTACCTGGTGTGCCTGACTCGGATGAGTCGCCAGGTGGCCGTTCCCTCCGAGGGCGGCCACCTCTGTGCGTGTTACATCGTGCAGGCGCGCATAGCCGCCGAACCGGATCCGGCGCCGTCGTCCCTCCTGCTGACGGAAGTCCCTCCAGGGGCCGACTGCCGCAGATCACGTCTGTCCATGCGTCCTCCCGATCCTGTCCCCATAGACGTCGACCGCACCCGACTTACTCCCGGGCCGGTGCGACGGCACGTATGTGAACGGAGCCCCCGTCGGCGGCCGACCGCGATCTCGCGGCATGCCGTCGCCTACCAACTGCGCGCCGGCTGCGGCGGGTTAGACATACTCAAAGGGTTGTGAACGGAGATTGCAAGGTACAGAGTTTGCACTACCCGCAGGTTGTAGAAAGTGCCGGAAGGGGATGCTGTGGCTCGCGCAAGGTCTGGAAGGACCGTCGCGCACCTGGTTCTAGCCACCCGGCTCAAAACGTTGCGTGAGGCGGCCGGGATGTCCCGGGGCGAGGCCGCCCATGCACTTGGGGCCCACACCGCAACAGTGCGCCGCATTGAGCAGGCCGAGACCTCCCTGGACGAAGGTCAGGTCCATGCCCTGCTCACGGCGTACGGCGCGGGCACGGCCGAAATCGAAGCGTTCCTCGGGCAGCTCGCGGCTGCCAACCTCCCCGGGTGGTGGCATCCGTGGCGGTCTGTCATGGACTCATGGCAGCTGGACCTCATGAGCGTGGAATCCGCGGCCCGGATCATCCGCGTGTGGGAGCCGGCCCTCGTCCCTGCCCTGCTACGTACGCCGTCCTATGCCCGCGCCGTCGAAAACGTCCGCAGACCTGACCTGTCCCCCGCGGACAAGGACCGACGGACTGAGCTGCTCATAGAACGCCAGAAGCGGTTGCGTCACCAGGACACCCGCATCTGGGCCATCATGTCCGCCGCGGCGCTGCATACGTCCGTAGGCGACGAAGATGTGATGGCCGAGCAGCGGCAGGCACTGAGGGCAGCCGTCGAGCGCCCCGATGTGACCTTGCAGATTCACCCACTCGACGGTCGTTGCCACCCCATGACCGGCATGCCGACCGTGACCCTGTACCGGGTCGACGTACCGGAGATCCCCGACCACGTAGTCCGTGAAGGAGATCTCCGCGGAACAGCCGAAGTCTTGAACAGCCTGCACGCGGTGTCAGCATATCACTTGTTGATGGACCACACCTGCGTCATCGCACCCCATCCCAACGAATCGAAAGACGTACTGACATGACCGAACCGACTCGCCCGCATCAGCCGATCGACACGTCCGTCGCGCACAGTGCGCGCGTCTGGAACTACTGGCTGGGCGGAAAAGACCACTACCCCGCCGACCAGGCCGCCGGTGACGCCTACAGCAGCAAGTACCCCAACATCGTCCCGTTCGCCAAGGAATCGCGGGACTTCCTCCGACGTACCACCGCCTTCCTCGCCAAGGCAGGGATCCGGCAGTTCATCGACCTGGGTGCCGGGCTGCCGACCAGTAACAACACTCACGAAGTCGCACAGCGGATCTCGCCCGACTGCCGCGTGGTCTACATCGACCACGACCCGATCGTGCTGCTGCACGTCCATGCGCTGCTCACCAGCACCCCCGAGGGCGCCACCGCCTATGTGCAGGCGGACATGCGCGACACGGACGCCGTCTTAACCGGCGCGGCCAAGACGCTGGACAGGACCCAGCCCACTGCCCTGGTCATCAACGACGTGCTGGGCCACATCGAGGACTGGACCGAAGCCAGGGGTCTGGTGCGCCGGCTGGTCGAGCAGCTTCCCCCAGGCAGCTACCTGTCACTGAGCCACTCCACCGCCGCAGACCAGGAACACCAAGCGGTGCAGGACGAGTACAACAGCTCCGGTGCGATCCCCTACATCTTCCGGGAGCCGTCGGTGGCCGTCGAACTCTTCGAAGGCACCGAACTGGTCGAACCCGGGTTCACGAGCTGGCCGCGCTGGCGCCCCGACGCGAACACCGGCACGCTCACCGACCGCGCGGGCTGGGGCGGGGTCGCACGGATCCGATGACGACGAGCCGTGCCGGGCCGCCCATGCCTGCCCGCCCCGTGAAGCTGACCCGATACCAGGTGGTGCGACGACTCACCCGGGCAGCAGCCCACTCGGACGCCCAGCTCATTGCCGAAGCCGCAGTCCTGGCCGAGGGCTCGGCGGTCCTGGCGGACCTCACGGGCGGCGTCGTCTGCAGCACCCCAGACACCGCCGGACCTGAAGGGGTGCGTGCCGCCGCGCACCCCCGCCTGCACCCGCACCTGACGATCCGCAAGATGACCGGTGGCGTCCTCGTTATCCGTCCCGGCCCGGCATCGCCCGTATCGCGCATTGACCTGATCGCGCGGACCTGCGTCGATCTGCTCAGAATGCGGGCGCGGGTTCGCCGGGCGGAGGACACCCGCCACGCTGAGCAGAGACTGCACACCGCCGTCCTGCATCTCCTGCTGAGCGGCCAGCCCCATCTGGCGACCGACGTGCTGGGCACCGCCGCCACCCACGCGACGGTGTTCCGGCTGGCCGGTCCGCAGATGCATGCCGCCTATCAGACTCATTGGCGAGCAGCGCAGCCCAGCGTGACTTCCAAAGCCCCCCGCATGCTGGTGTGTATGGAGGGAACCGAGGTGGCGGTCGTCGCGCTCCACGGCCTCGGCCACGACCGCCACGTGGCCCGCCCTTACGTCGCGCGCATCGTAGAGCGCCATCAACTGGTCGGCGGCGTCTCGGACCCATTGCCGCTGGACATGGTCGCCACGGCATGGGCCGAGGCCGGCAACGCGCGGCACGGCGCAACTCCCGGCTGCCTGGCGTCCGCGACCTTCCTGGGTTCGCACGGGCTGCTCCGCGCCGTGCCCGCCGACCGGCTCGCCCGCTGGTCCGCCGCCGTCCTTACGCCCCTCACCCGCGAGCAGCACCGGACGCTGGAGGCATACCTGCGGTCGGGGTCCGCTCAGGCCGCCGCAGCAGTGCTCGACGT
Source organism: Streptomyces sp. NBC_00457 (assembly GCF_036014015.1). NCBI lineage: Bacteria > Bacillati > Actinomycetota > Actinomycetes > Kitasatosporales > Streptomycetaceae > Streptomyces > Streptomyces sp. NBC_00457. Next base: position 10,751,026 of record NZ_CP107905.1, read on the forward strand.
GTCCGAAGGCACGGTTCGTGCACGCCTGCGCTGGATCGGCACTGCCCTGGCTGCCGACCTGGACAACCCCACCGTGCAGGCACAACTCCTGCTGGCGTTGCGGGCCCCGGTACCTTCCCCACAAGTCAGCACATCCGTACGCCTTGTTCCCGACCCCCCGCTGCCCACCGATCTACTCGGCCCCGACGACGCCCATCACTGGGCTACCGCCCTCCTCAGACCTCTGGACAAGCCGCTGCGTATCGCCCTTCGCTGCTGGCTCCAACACCGCGGCCGCACAGCGCCCGCTGCCTCCGAGCTAGGCCTGAGCCGCAGTACGCTCACCGACCGGCTCAGCAAGTGCGGCAGGGCACTATCCCTGGATCTGTCGTCCGCGACCGTGCGGGCCGAACTCCACCTGGCCGCCGAGACGATCGCGACCCCCGAGGACACCCCGGCCCGGTTGCCGCGGCGAGGAGGCAGAACCTACCGGGGACAACTGCCCTGAAAAGAGCGTTCTTCTCTGCAGCCAACCGGAGCGGGGATGTCACTGTTCGGTCCAGGACCGTCGTCCCCCGCCGGCCAGCGGCACCCACACGTCAGAGGTGGGGCCGTGCTCTTCGAGGTCGTTCAGGACGACCGCTCCGAGCGGCACCTCGCGGGCCATCTCGGCCACGAGTGGATGGTGGTCGACCATGGCCTGCAAGTCGTTTGGCCTGCCTGATGTCGGTGATCTGCGGCCTTTCGTGAGCGTCGAGACTCCGGAACGGGGTCCGACGTTTGCGGGGCAGCGGCGTACACCGAAAGGATGTCGACTCACTGTGACGTTCTTGGATTAACTTGAGTACCGCCAGGTACGGGTTGGATTAGGGATACCAGGGGGACATCCCGGATACCCGGGGTACGAGGCCGTCGGCAGCATGAGCTCCATGAACTCTCAGTCGATCTCCCGACGTTCTCTGGCCCGTGGTTTTGTGGCCGGTGCCGTGCTGGTCGCGGCCGGAAGTGCGGCTTCCCGGGCGGCGGCGGACTCCGCCAGGTCTGAGGAGTTGGACGCCGGCTTGGACACCGGCGCCTTACAGGCGGCGATCTCCGACCTCTCCCACCCGCCGGCCACCTCCGCCCAACTACGTGCCGCCCACGGCACGGACCACTGGTACGGCACCACAGGCATGGCCGACCTCACCACCGGGCGTGCCGCACGCCCCGACGACAAGTTCCGCGCGGGCAGCGTCACCAAGGCCTTCGTGGCCACGGTCGTACTCCAGCTGTGGACAGAGCGCCGCGTGGAGCTGAACGCACCGATCGGGCGCTACCTTCCGGGGCTGCTCCCCTCCGACTTCCCTCGCATCACCGTCACCCAACTCCTCAACCACACCAGCGGAATCCCCGACCACCAGGGCATCCCTGACACGAGCACGCCGGAGGCTGCCCTGAGGCACCGGTTCGACCGCTGGACGCCGCACGAGTGGGTGCGGACAGTGACGCACGGTCCGCTGAAGTTCCGCCCGGGCACCAAACAGGAATACCGGGGCATCAACTACGTACTCCTCGCCCTCCTCATCGAAAAGCTGACCGGACAACGCTACGGCGAGGCGATCGGCTGCCGCGTCCTGCGACCGCTCGGCCTCACGCGCACGCTGCTACCGGGCGACGACCCCCGCCTGCACGGTCCGCATGTCCACGGCTATCTACGGATGACCGACGGCTCCCTGCGCGACGCCACCGTCTACAACCCCTCCAGCACATGGGGCGAGGGCGAACTGGTCTCCACCGTCGACGATCTCTTCAGTTTCCAACAGGCGTTGTTCTCCGGCGACTTGCTGCCGCCCCGGGCGATGGACAAGCTGTGCACACTTCCCCCGGCCGAGGTCCGCATGCTGAAGGACGGCAGTCCCGCCCGCTACAGCATGGGCCTGCAGACGGCCACGGTGAACGGCGTGACGTTCTGGGGAAAGACCGGCGAGATGTACGGCTACCGCACCCGCGTGTTCTCCACTCTCGACCTCCGGCTCCGCTTCGTCCTGTCCTACACCCCGACCCCGTTGACCACGGACGAGGACATGATCAACCGGGTGGTCGCCGCACTCACCTCCGACAACTCCTGACCTCGCCCAAAAGGGAAGGCCGAATGTGTCTGTGACGACCACGCCGGCGAGCTGAGCACACTGGGCTGCGACCGAACCGGACAAGAGGAGCACGCATTCGAACATGATCATTGGGTGGGCATGAAGTCCGTCGCGAGTCGCCCCGGTGGGTCGAGCCTGTGACTCGGTAGCTCCGCCGTACTCCGGAACGTTAAGACTCAATCCATGGGCTGCGAGCGGGCCGACAGAGCAGGATGGCGGCATGGAACGCGTGACAGGCATCGGCGGCATCTTCTTCCGTGCTAGCGACCCCGAGGCACTGGCCAGTTGGTATGAGACTCACCTCGGCGTAGGACGCCCACCGGATACCTACGATGAGCGGTCCTGGGAGACCGAGACTGGGCCGACTGTGTTCGCCCCGCTCCCGAGCGGATCGGAGCATTTCCGCACCCCCGAACAGCAGTGGGCGATCAACTTCCGGGTTCGCGATCTCGATGCCATGGTGGCCCAGCTGCGCAGCGCGGGCATCCAGGTCGATGTCCATGAGCAGGACTACCCCAATGGCCGGTTCGCCGAGCTCAGCGACCCGGAGGGCACCCCGATCCAGCTCTGGGAACCCGCCGGTGCGGACGCCGTATGAGCATCCGAGACAGGATCAACGCTCAGTAAGACCTCGTTTCCTCCCGATGTTTCATCCCGAGATGGATCTTTGACGAACTATCAGAGCCCTCGCCAGGTTGGTGCAGATTCCTTGGTGAGGCGGCGGGCCATCAGGGCGATCATCGCGATGTAGATTATGGCGGTGGAGTGGGTCGGGAGGGCTTCGTAGTCGCAGGCCAGGCGGCGGTGGAGCATCAGCCAGCCGAGCGTGGAGGTCTTGATGCTCTGCGCGTCGATCACCATCGCGGTCGGTTCGGGCCAGCGGCCTTCGTCCTCGCGGACGCGGCGCCCAGCAGGGCGTTGAGATGCTGGAAGATGCCGGCCTTTTTCTGACCGGAGCGGACCGTCCCACAGGACCTGTCGCACGGGATTGGGATCACTGATATCCGTCCGAGTGCTTGCTCATTCGTACGTCCGCTGTGGCAGCGGGAGCGCGCTGGGCGAGGAATGCGCTGACACGGCCTTGCTGGTCGGCAGCGGTGGCGGTGAGCTCGCCGAGCGGCACTGCCCCGGCGGTGGTGCGGGCAGCACGCTCCAGGGCGGCGACATCGCCGGGTCGGGCGTAGTCGGCGAACACCTCGTCCAGGTGCGGACCGGTGATCCGGACCGGCCCAACACGGCGGCCGTCGACGGTGAGCGTCATGTAGTGCTCGAACCGGTCGAGTGCGGCGACCTCGTCCGCGCTCGGCTTGTCCCCCCACTCCGCGGTGATCGGAGCGATCGCGGTCTTGGAACCGGCCGTGGACGCCAGCGTGGACGCGTTCTGCGTCAACGACATCCGCACCGGCGCCGGCAGACGGCCCAGCAGCTGCGTCATGCCGTGCACGGTGACCCTGAACTTGCGGAAGTCTTCGAACATCGACGCGATGGTCTCCGGAGCCGCACCGGTCAGGGTGATCAGCTCGTCGAAGTACAGCCGGAACAGCCGCCGTTGCTCCTCGGGCGTGTCCCGGCGCGAGCGCACCGCCCGCAGCAGGTCCCGCGCGAGGAGCGCGGTCAGCAGCCGGTCGGTGGGGCCGTTCCCGGCCGGGCACACCCACACGATCAGCCCGTTGTCCATGGCGGCCCGGCTGTTGTAGACGCCGACCGGCTGGCCGAGAAAGGCACGGGTGACCGGGTTGGCGGCCAGCCGGGCGAGCGGGTTGAGGACGACGGCGAACGCGTCCGGAGGGAAGGTCGGAAACACCGTCCGCCACCACGCCCGTGTCTCCTCGTCCAGCCGGTCCGCCATGGCGGCCAGCGCCGCAGCCCGGAAGCCGGGGTCGGAGATCAGGGACCGCACATGGAAGACGGTGGTCTGGTCTTCGCGGCGTCCGGCCTGGCAGGCGGCCTGGTTGATGGCGACCAGCACGGCCAGGCACGAGGTGAGGATGGTCAGCGCGCGGGGAGCGGCGGCGTCGTCCCAGCCGAGGATGGAGGCGAAGGCGTCGGTGACCGCCTCGACGACGTCGTGCGGAGCCGGCCCGTGGTGCATGGCGATCGGATTCCACGAGCTCAACATCGGTGAGGGCCCTGCTGCGTTGAGGTCGATCAGCGCGATCTTCTGCATTAGGTGGTCGTGGGCGAGGAACGTCGCGGCGCGCGGCCAGGAGTCGCGGTGTGGGTCGAGGAACATCAATCCGCCGCCGGCGTGCGCCCACCCGATCGCCTGCGCCAGCGCGCGTTCCGTCTTCCCGCCACCGGCTTTGCCCACTCCGCACTCGAACAGCGTCTGGGCCGTGTAGGTGGCGACCAGACGCCTGCGGCCGTCCGGTCCCCGGTAGATGCCCTGCAGCAACAGCTCAGGATTCCCGAACTCGAACGTCGGCAAGTCACCGGGAAGCAGCGGCAGCCGGCAGTGGACGGTCGGCGGCTTGAGCAGTCCGGTCAATTCCTCCAGCCGCACCCAGTTCGCGCGGGGCGGCTGGCACTGCCCCAAGTCCCAGCGGCGTTCGAAGCTGCGCCGGGTGGGCCAGTGATCGGCACCGAACCGCCACGGTCCCAGCCGCCAGCCGCGCATGGCCCACCGAGAGCGGCCGCCGAACACATCGAACCCCGCTTGGAGTTGGGCGAGACGGGCCTGGGCGCGGCCTTCGACGTTCGACGCGCACATCACGAGCAGCTGCACGCGGACGAGGTGGTCGTCCTCGGCGAGCTTGCCGAGGGCCTGGGACCGGTCAACCCGGCGCGGCACCGGGGGCATCACCAGTCGCCGCCCGGCTGAGTGGTCCTTGCCGGTGACTAGCGCCTGCAGGTTCCAGGCCAGCGAGTCTTCGATCCCGGTGGCGTCCTGGCGCACCCAGCGCGCCGCGCGCTGGGTCTCCCGGCGCTCCTGGCGGCGTGCGGTACTCATGAGCTGCAGACGGCGAGCGCGCAGGGCCCACTTGGGGGCGCGCTGGATGTCGAGGCGGATCTCGGCGAGGTCGCCCAGTTCGGCCCGCAGGTCGGACACGGCGTCGACCAGGGGCTGCAGCGGGTCGGGCTCCAGTGGCACCTCCCGCAGGGGAGCGGTGAGTCTGCCGCGCAGGATGAACTCCGCCCGCACCACGTGATCGCGTGGCTTGTCCACGATCGGGCGGGCGCGGTCGACGGTGACGTTCGGCCCGAACGGGGTGATAGACAGCAGCCGTTCGCCCCCAGCGGGGCCCTCGATGCGGTAGCGCAGCGTGCTGGAGCCGTCCGCGCGCAGCCTGATCTGCACGGTCTTCGACCGGCGCGGCGCCCACCACGGCATGCTCGTCGAGGCCCGGGCCAGCTGCACACCGCGGCGGAAGATCTCCTCCAAGCCCGGGTCGAAGTGCCGGGCGGGGGTGAGCTCCAGGGCCATCCGCTCGGCAACGGCCCGCTCCGCCAGGCGCCGTACCACCATCTCGCCCACACCCCAGGGAGCGGCGACGGCGAGGGCGAGCAGGTACCAGTGGTCGTAGAGCCAGGCGACGGCTTCGACGAGCCCGGTGATCAGGCCGAATACTTGGCCCGTGGCCCCGTCGAAGGCCTGTTCCCTCAGATATGAGGCTGCGGAGTCCACGTCGGCTCCCCCTTCCGGACGGTGCGGGTGAAGAACAGATCGGTGATGCGGCCGTCGGTGTAGGTGCCGCCGCGGTCGGCACCCGCCCACACCAGGTGCACGACCGCCGTGTCCGGGCTGCCGTCGCGGCGGGCGATCGCGGCCTGGATTCGGAAGCGGGCCGTGGCGAAGGCCGGAGCGACCGCCCGCCCGGAGCCGCGGAACATGCCGGGCCACCTGGCGCGGCCGATCCCGGTGGCGTCCGCGCGCAGCAGGGCGCGGCCGGCGGTGAGCAACTGACGCTCGTCGACGGCGGGAAGGTCGGCGGGCCAGGCCCTCTCCAGCACTTGCTGGATGGCTCGGTCGCCAGCCGGGCCTTCGCCGTGCGGCGGCAGCGCGGACTCGGGTGCCGCCGGCGTCGTGGGCGCGGAGCGCGTACGGTTCGGAACCGGCGCGGACGAAGCCCTGGACGGGGAATCCGCTGACGCGGTCACGCTGGGCGGTGTCGCCGAGACTGGCACCGTCCTGCCGTGGGGGAGGGCCAGGAGAACGACCCCGCCAGCGGCGAGCGCGACGGTGATGATCAGCAGCAGGCGTGGGGAGCGTGGGGTGGAGGTCACAGCAGTCTGGCTCCTCCCGCGTATCCCGACATTGCGTCGACCGCGTCCAGGCGGACGACCGTGTTCGGGCGGGCGGCGTTGGTCATCTGTCCGCCGCCGGTGTAGAGGCCGACGTGGTAGATCGTGGAATCGCGGCCGGGTGCGTAGGCGAAGAAGACCAAGTCGCCGGGCTTGAGGGCGGATGTGCCCAGGCGGGCGGGGATCCGCTGGCCAGCACCGGCCTGGGCGGATGCGACCCGCGGCAGCCGGATGCCGACTTTGGCGTACGCGTACTGGGTTAGCCCAGAGCAGTCGAAGCCGTTGATGTGCTCGCCGCTGGACCCGTTGGGCGAGCAGCAGATCCCGGTCGATTTGCCGTTCGTGTTGCCGCCACCCCATGAGTAGGGCACGCCCCGCTGGGACAGAGCCGCATCAAGCACGGTGCGGATCTTTCTGGACACGTTCTTGAGGCCTGGGTCCTTGGCGGCCGCCGTGTACTGGTCGATCCAGCCCAGCACGTTCGAGAGGTACGTGTTGGAGTGGTTGTACTGCAGGATCGCCGCCTTGAGCTGGTCACGCTGGGTCAGGTCCCGGCCGTTGCCGCACAGATAGATCGCGGCGCCGAGGGCGGCGTCGTCGGCGTTGTGCGGGTCGGCGGTCTTGTCGCCGCCGATGTCCTCGCCGACGGTCGACCAGGTGGACGGCAGGAACTGGAAGGGGCCAACGGCGCGCTCGCCCTGAGAGGTGCCGTCCCATTTGCCGCCGTCGGTGTCCGGGAAGACGGTGGTGTTGCCACCGGCCCCGGACCCGTTGAGGAGCACCCCGTAGATCTTCGGGCGGATGTCTCCGTTGCCGGCGACGTTGCGGCCCACGGCGTGGTTGGACTCGACCTTGGCGATCCCGGCGAGGATCGGCCAGCGCATGCCCTGACACTTCGGCACATAGTTCCCGACCTGCTGGACCGCCTTCTTGTAGGCGGTGAGCATGCGCGGTGGGATGTCCGCTGCCGTGCCGCCTTCGGCGATCCCGCCGTCGCCGGTGCCTGCACCCGTCTTCAGCGCGACGTACGCGCTGATCGCGTTCCCTGCCGGCACGGCGCAGCACACGGCGGCGAACATCAGCAGTGCGACGATACATACCCACCGCCTCATGCGACGGCCAGGCGGCCTCACTCGTCGTCACCGTCCTCGGAGCGCCACCGTTCGCGCATCTCACCCAATGCCTCTGCTTGTCGCATCCGCTCCTGGTTGGTGATGCCAGCGGAACCGTCTGCGTCACTGCCGCCAGTGCGGCGAGGCGGGCCGGCAGGCGGCGTGGCCGCAGTGCGGTTGGTGCGCGAAGACGGTGCGCTGGGCCGTGCGGTGCGAGGGGAGGCATCGGGCCGGTGAGGAGACGCCGCCGGGGCGGCGGTCGCCGACGATGTCCTGGTCAGGCGGCGGCTGATGAAGGGGCCTGGCCCGCCGCGGTCATCGCTCTCCCGCACAACCCGGGCCACATGACGCCCCGTGTCACCCCAGGCGCGGCCGTCTTCGCGGACAGTGTTGCCCCACACCCGCACCTGCTGCCGGGCATCTTGGGCATAGCGCGAGCCGCCCGACCGTGCCCGGCGGACGCCTGCGGGCAGGCCGTACGTCGCTCCGTACGCGGTCCGGCCGCCGCGGTTCAGGATGCGGTAGCCGCGGAAGCGGACCAGCCGGTTGTGGGCGCGCGTCGACAGCAGCGTGCGGTCGGTGTCCTGGTCGTGCAGCACCTGGCCGGTGTTGCGGTCGACGACCTGGCCCTGCTCGTTGCGGTAGCGGTCGGGCGGACCTCCCGGCCGGCGCGGCCCCGCACCGCCGGGACCACCGTCGCCGCCATCCGGCGGGCCGCCCGAACTCGGGTCCCCGCCGGCGGTGGGCTTGCGCCACTTGGCCAGCTGCTCTCTGTCCGGCCGACGGCCGATCAGCAGCCAGTGCGCACCCTTCGCGCCGAGCCGTGCGCCCAGCCCGCCCACGGCCGCCGCCGCGGTGAGCGGGGCCAGACCACGTCCGGCTTCGGCGGTGGCATCGGCGAGGACGCCGCCGGTGTCCACCGGCATCCCCGCGCCATCGACGAAGGAGGCGAGCGCGCCCATCAGCCGCTGGCGGGTACCGAGCATCCCGTACCGGCCGCCTCCACCGCCCGTGAAGGCACGCAGCCCGCCGCCGTAACCGCCCATCGCAGCTGGGGAGTTCATGGCAAGCGCGGCGCCGAGCTCGGAGGTGTCACCGGGCAGGTGGGTGCCGCCGACCTTGGCGTAGCGCATCCGCATGGCCATGCGACGGCCGAACGAGCCGATGCCGGTCAGCAGGCGGCGGTGGCCGGCCGCGCCCGCGATGGCCAGCACGTCGATCAGCAGGATCCGCTCGACCATCAGGTCCGGGCCGTCGGTGATCGTGGCGTCGATGGCGATGCCGAAGAACGGGATGAAGGCGCAGATGCCGACCATGGCGAGGATCGCAATGCCCCAGATCGACAGCCACCTCCACACCGACTGCCGTGGGGGCCCGGGCAGCATGGCGGCGACGAACGTGACGCCGCCGGCGGCTGCGGCCGCGGCGCAGACACCCTGGGTACCGAGCAGGACGATCGCGGACGACAGCAGCATGCCGCAGACGAACAGTGCGGCGAGCAGCATCAGCAAGGCGCCGCCGACCCGCCACCAGGTGGGCTGCTTGGCGTACGCGGCGCAGGCCTTGCCGACGTCGCCGGAGTCGCTCAAATCGCCGAGGAATGCCTCGAACTCGCGGTCCTCCTTGCTGACCACAGCGTTGGTCGAGTTCAGCAGCTCGCCGCCGGGGGTGAGTTCGGGCAGATCGTCCGCAGCGACTCCGCCGCCGCGCTCGCAGTAGGCTTTGGCCGGCCCTTTGATCCGGTTGCAGGGATCGTCGCCTCCACTGCCCCCGCCGGTGTCCCGCATACAGACTTCGTAGGCTTGGCCGTCCAGGAGGCTGCAGGTGTTCTTCTCTTCCTCCTTTTCGTTCCGTTCTTCGCAGTATTTCTGGGCGGGTGGGGCGAGTTGGTCACATCCGTTGTCCTCATCGCCGCTGGCGTCGCTGTCCTTGGTGGCCTGGTAGCCGCCGGTGACCCACTTCAGGTGGACGGCGTAGGCCTGGCGGTCGGACTTCTTGGCCGGGTCGAGGATGCGCCCGTACTGCAGCAGCATGTAGGGCTTGACGATCATTGCGTTGGTGACCGAGTCCTGGAGCGGGCGGGCCACGTCTTGTGCCGACACCGGCTTTGCGGCCTGAAGCTCCTCGCACTTGATTTCCTGCATGCCGGCCATGCCGTCGCACGGACTCAAGGTGGCGAGCTTGCCGCCCCAGTCGTAGGAGTTGACGCTCTCCTGGGCGACCTCGGCGGCCACCTGCTGAGTTTGCCCCAGCGGTCCGTTCTGGGTGAGCAGGTAGTCGGGGCGGACGAAGGTGGACGCGGCGAACGCCGCGATCAGCAGGGTCAGGAAGATCTCGCCCAGCCCGCGGCCGACCCGGCCGCGCACGATCATGAAGCCGGCGAAGACGAAACCCCAGGCCAGCAGCAGCCCCTTGAGACCGAGGGCGTCGACGACCACGGTGTTGTAGGCGTCGGCGACCTTCTGCGCCGGAGCGGTGAGGATCTTCAGCAGCGGGAACCGGAAGGCGACCTCGATGGCCCACCCCGCCAGTCCGACCAGGAGCCGGATGAGGGTGAACAGGCCGGACAGGGCGAAGGCGAGGGACTGCGTCTTGAAGCTGACGATGGAGCCGCCCTGGGCGTTCAGCTCGTAGCCGTTGATCGGCACCCCTTCGGAGGAGGTGATGTTCAGCGGCGCGAGGAGGTCTCCGGTCTCGCTGTTGCTGCTCGCCGCGTATACGACCTGGCTGTTGACCAGGAGGAACACGCCGGTGAGCAGGACGACGACACCGGCCGAGCGGAGTGTGCCGCGGTCTGGGCGCCACATTCAGCGCCGCCCGTGTCCGGCAGTGCCCCGGCGCCGCCACACGACGACGGCAGCCAGTCCTGCAGCGGGTGGAATCAGCATCCAAGCCGCGCTCGCGCCGTCGCGGGAAGCCGCGTTCGCCGAAGACGTGGCGGAGTTGGCGCCGCGCTCGCAGTACTCCTTGGCCGGGCCCGCGATCAGATCGCACGGATCCTGGCGTGCGGATGCGGAGTGAGTGTCGGCGGCGAAGGCCTGTTCGGTGCGCGGCCACCACGGCTCCGGCACGCCTGCCCCCACAACCAGGGCGAGCAGGGCGGCCGGTAGGACGATGGCTATCAGGACACTCGCCGCGGTGGCGAGGAGCCGGGCGCGGGATGCGGAGAAAGAAGACGCGGTCATGAGACGTGTTCCTTCGGTCGTGCCGTGGCGGGATCGCTGGAGGCATGCGCAGCGCGCGCGGCAGTACGGCGGCCCGGTGTGGTGGCGATGGACGTGGTGATCCGCTCGATGCGGGGGATGACGGCCTTGATCCGGCCCGTGTTCTGCCGTGGGCAGGCCAGCAGGAACTCCCCCTCGCGGCCGCGCTGGCCGACGGGGGACAGGCCAGTGGTAACCAGCCGCAGCAGCTCGGCGTCGTTCGGGTCGAGGCCGACGAACTCAAGTCCGCGGCGGGCGCGTCCACGGTCGGCCGTGCGTGCGAGCGCCCGGTAGGCCATCAGCCCGCGGTCGGGGCCGAGTTCCTCGGCGTCGTGGGAGGCGGCGAGCAGGCCGGCACCGTGCTTGCGGCCGTCATGGAGGATCTCGTGGACCAGCGCGGTGCCCTCGGCCGACGAGGTGAGCCAGTACAACTCGTCCGCGACAACCGCGGTGAACCGCTCGGGGTCCTCGAACGCGGTCTGCCGGGCGAGCGCCGCGATCAGGTAGAGCACGGCACGCCCGATCAGGGCTTCCAGCGGTTGCTGGTGCAGGACCTCCGGGTTGGCGAACGCAGCCTTGGGCGGCAGCTTCAGACCCGCGGTCGTGATCACGATCATGTCGGAGGTGCTTGAGGCGTCCAACCGCACCGGGGGCAGGGTGGGATCGAACACCATCGCCGCCAGGGAGTTGGTGGCCACGACGCGGACGAGTCCGGCGAGCGCGGACGCCGCGTCCTGCCGCTTGCCCACCTCGCGTACGGCCATCTCCTCCAGGACCTTCAGCACGCGGCGCATGGAGGGGGCATCGCTGGCGGCGGCCTTCTCGACGGCGTGGTGCAGGACCTCGCCGTTGGTGCTCATCGGGCCGATGCCGAGCTGCAAGGTCAGGTACGACAGGGCGTAGTGGCGGCCCTCGGGCCCGTCGAACATCCTCAAGGGGTCGATGGACACCTCGGCCTGGGCGGCGTCGATGATCTGGACACGGCCCTTCGCGGCGGTACGGGCGAAGGTCGCCCACTCGCGGATGGGGGTGCGGTCGATGCAGATCGCGCAGCCGCCGCGCGCCCACACCGCCTCCGCGATCAGCTTCTGCAGGACGCTCTTCCCGGCCCCCAGATCACCGACGATGCCCAGGGAGGCGCTGGCGTCGTGCTTCGGCGCGTCCGCCACGTTGATCATGACGGGGCGGGTGGTGCCGCAGTCCAGGTCGATGCCGAGGAACATGCCGTTGGGGTCGCCGACCTCACCGATGGTGAAGGCGCCGCCCAACGCCCAGTCCTCGGAGACCTGGTGCTGCGTGAACTCCCGCACTACGCCCGGCCGTGTGGTGCCCGGCAGCCCGAGCATGAAAAGCGCCTCCTGCAGTCCGGCCGGGCGTACGGCCCGGTAGTCGGCGCCGCCGAGCAGGGCCGCCAAGGCCCGGGCGCGGGCGTCGCAGATCGCGGCGGTCGGCCCCCACACCGTGAGGACGGTCACGGACTGCACCTCGACCTCGACCGAGGTGCGCGACAGGCGGGCGTCCAGCTCGCCCAGGTCGCGGGCGGCGTCCGTGAGCGAGGCGGGCATGCCGGTCGGCCGGGCGTCGTACTGGTCGGCCTGGTCGACGAGTTCATTCCGCTTGCGCCGCACTTGGTCCCGCGCCTTCTCCGCAGGCACGAGCGTCAGGTCGACGGTGTAGTCGACAGGAAAATCGAGCGTCTCCAGCTGAGCGAACAGATCGGCGGCATCCACGCTGACCGCGGGCGGGCACTCAGCCAGCGCCAACTGCGCCTGGTAGCCGGTGCCGGCGTCGGACTCGATCTGCAGCCATCGGCGGCGCAGCGGCGAGGCCGTGTTCACTCGCCACCACGCCTTGCGTCCCGACCGGGTGAGCTGGTCGGTGCTCTTGAGCTCGTCGACGTCGTCGAGGTCCGGGTCGATGCCGCCCTCCTGGAGGCGGACCTGCCCGAGATCGGCGTAGCTGGGGGAGTGCAGAACCCCCTCGCGTACCTGCCCGCCGAACAGCTCGCTGCTCTCGGCTTCGGCCAGCAGCGGCTCGTCCATCCCGCGGTGCAGCGCGTGCTGGACCATCCACACGATCTCCGCCGGGCGGGCGGGGCGGAACGCGGCGCCGTCGGCGAGGGCGGCCTCCACCCGTGCAGCCTGCTCCTGGTACGCGGTCACTTCCCGCCGCGCCACTGGCGTCGGCCGCATGCCCAGCGCCGGGGCGATCTCGGCCCACAGCGCGCCGAACTGAGCGGTCATCTGCAAGCCGGCGCCGTCGGTCTGGAGCGGGACCGCCAGCCACAGGGTGCGGCGGTGCATCTCCTGCCCGTCCAGCAGATCCAGCGTGGCCTCGACGTTCTCCACCCACGGGTGCATCTGGCCCCGCGGTGCATCCGCGGGTTCGATGCCCTCGATCATGCGGAGCGCGACCTCACCCGGATCGACCCGGGCGCACAGGCCGAACAGCCGCGGCGCCCCCGACAGGGACCGCACCAAATGGGTGATCTTGGCAAGCTGCTCCTCCCGTACAGCGGCCGGCACATAGGTGCCCTGCACGGTCTCCTCATGGCGGCCCTGACGGTCCGGGCCCGGGTGCAGCCGGTAGACGGCCCACACGCTGCCGTGCGTCGACCACACCAGATGCCCGGCGATGTGACGGATCGGCACCCTCACCGCGCACCCCCCTGTTCGGCGAGCGCGAGCAACTGCTGCACACCCGATGCCGGCCTCACCGGCGCCGGGCCGACGGCCACCGGGCGATCGCCCGACCGAGACCGTGCCGGTGCCCGGCGCGGCGAACGCCCGGCCGACGATCGCGGCTGCGGAGCCGTGGCGAGGGGCGCGGCCGGGGCGGCGCCCTCGATGACGAAGCCGCCGATCAGAGGGCGGGCGGCGTGGTCGCGGGCCGCGCGGCCGCCGATCCGGCCCCCGCGCGGCTGCCAGCACAGCAGCAGCCAGCCCAGGGCCGCTGGGATCGGGGCACGCCCTTTGATCTTCTGGCGACGCACCGCCCAAATGGCCAGCAGCCAGGCGGCGATGGGGACCGGCCCCATCCACGACCACCACGGAATCGTCTTGACCAGAACGAAGCCGCCGACGACGGCGAGGAGAATCTGCGCGGGTGTGAACGGGCCGAGCGGGATACGCCAGTCGGCCACCTTGCCCAGCACCCACGGGTGGCGGCGGGCTGCGGTGTAGAAGCGGCCCATCCGTACGGCGGTGGTGGCGCTCACAGCCAGCCTCCGACGCCTGCGGAGTGTTCACGGGCGGCCGGCGGCTCACCCTGCTCGATGCCGGGAACTGTGGGCGCCGATTTGGACGGATTCTTGACCTCGTCTTCGAACATGTCGGCGAGGTCGTTGCGCGAGTTGTACAGGCCGAGCGCGATCACCATCAGAATCAGCGCACCGATCCCGGCCTTCAGGCTGAACTTCTGGACCATGATCACGACGACGAGGACGAGCAATCCGGCCTGCAGGCCCTTGGTCGCCCAGTTCTCGAACATCGTGATCCACGAGTCACCGAGGTCGTCGAGCCTCCCAGCGAGCACCACACCGGTCATGACCCGGCACCCCCCGCCCGGGCGGTGCCGGACTCCAGAGCGGCGACTTCCCAGCGGCCCGAGCGGGCCTTAAGCGTCAACTCGTACGCCAGCGGCCACCGCCCTGAACTGTCACGGGCCTCCACCTGGGCCATCACCCGCACCCGGGTCCCGTCCGCCGGGACGGACTCGGCAGCTGCCGCCTGGTCGGCGGCAAGGATCTGCTGGACCGTGACCGTCTGGTACGGGGCGGGGGAGACGGGCCACAGACTCACGCCGGGCGCGAGGTAGCGGTCGACCTCACCGGCACCCGCCAGATACGCGGCGAGGAATTCCCCAGCCGCGGACGACAGATCGCTGTCCGTCGGGACGGTCACCGTGTACGGCGACTGCGCCTCCTGGGCGCGGGCCGGGCCGGAGACCACCCCGGGGGCGCCGGACACGGTGAACGAGGCGCCGCCGGAGTCGGCGACGACGGGCACCGCGAAGTAGCGCACCGAGCCGTCGGCGTACTGCGCAGCGAGCGTCACCGACCACGCCCTGCCGGTCTGCTGCGCACTGCGCACCGCCACGACCGACTCCGGGCCGGGCTGCGCATCCGACGCCTCGGGCAGATCAACGTCCGGGCCCATCGACTGCGCAAGCCGGGCCTGCGCAGTGCTCTCGGCGCCTGCGCGGCTGCGCAGCCACGCGTCGAGGAACACCGTGGCATACCCGGCCGGGTTGGCCGCCCCGGTCGTCTTCACGGTGGTGGCCGGCTTCGCCGCGGAGGCGGCACGGACCACGGTCGCTGGGGTAGCCACAGCAACGGCCAGCGCGATGGGGCCGGCCGCCACGGCGGCCCACACGCCCAGGCGGCCCAGACGGACCCGACGCCGCATCTGCTGCAGCCGAGCCCCCGCAGCGGTCGGAGGAGCGGCGTGCTCCTCCGCTGCCTGCTTGGCAGGAGACATTCCAAACTCCCAGGTCAGAGCGAGTTGTTGCTTCTGACCCGAGGCAACCGGCCGACCCCGACCCGACCACCGACCACAAGTCCCCGACCACGGTCACGATGGGGACACGAAGGCCATGGTCGGGGTCATGGTCGGCCCGACCATGACCCCGACCATGGGTCAGCTGCGAGCTGGCAACCGCTCACCCTGTCTGGCACGAGCCCTACTGCTGGCGCCTGCTGCGTGGCGTTCATGCCGCGCGGCCGTCGGATCCGTACACCGATGCGCAGACGGCATTCGCCCGGGACGGTTGCGGAGTTGCGCGCTGCGCCATCCAGACCTGCGCACCCGAACGTCAGGAACCCTCGGGCGGACTGCGCAGCCGCTTAGCGCCACGCGACTGCGCACGACCCTCGACCGGTTGCGCACCCGTGCGCACTGCTCGTTCGGGGCTGCGCAATCGGGCGTGCGCACCGGGTGCCCGCCGGGTCTGACCCCGCGTGGTCGGCCCGACCATGAACCCGACCACGGCAGCTAGACGGCTGCGTTGCCGGATCGTGACCGATGGTCGGGGCTGGTGGCCGCCAGCTTGGTCGGGGTCGGCCGGTGAGCTGGCGGCATGGCACACACGCCCGCCTCCACGCCCAGGCTCACCGGCTGCCCCACCTCGGCGAGTCCGGTGCGCCGTCCTGGCTACCGCGCGCAGCCGGCGTCGGGGGCACGGCGGTGAGCCGCTTCGGGGCGGGGATCCGCCGGGGTGTGATGGCCGGTGATCAGTTCACCCAGATCGCCAACGCGCTGTTCCGCGACGCCCAGCTGTCGTTCAAAGCCAAGGGGATCTTCGGGTACGTCAGTACGCACCGGAGCGGCTGGCAGGTGACGATCGCCGACCTCGTCCGCCTGGGCCCGGACGGACGGGAAGCGGTCCGCACCGCCCTGAAGGAGCTGGAGGCGCACGGCTACCTGATCCGTGAGCGCCTGCGTCGCCCGGACGGCACCCTCGGCGAGATCGTCTACTGCATCACCGACCGCCCGGCCACCCTGGACATCGCGCTGATCGAAGCCGACGTGGTGGTCACGGCCCCCGAGACCGAGGCGGCCGGCCGCTTCGGGGCGGGGATCCGCCGGGGGGTGATGGCCGGCGATCAGTTCACCCAGATCGCCAACGCGTTGTTCCGCGACGCCCAGTTGTCCTTCAAGGCCAAGGGCCTGTTCGGACTGCTCTCCACGCACCGGGAGGGCTGGCGGATGACCGTCACCGACATCGCCCGCCGGGGCCGCGACGGCGAGTCAGCCGTCAAGAGCGGGCTGAAGGAACTGGAGAAGCACGGCTTCCTCGTCCGCGAACGCGAGCGCGACCTGGACGGCACCCTCGGTGCGGCCGCGTACTTCATCACCGATCTGCCCGCCCTGCAAAACACCAGGTCCGGGCCAGAGTCGGGTTTTCCACCATTGGATGACCCTACGTTGGCTGATCGGTCCACTAAGAACACCAACAGTAAGAAGACCACTCAGCAGAAGACCAGACCCCTCCCTCCCGGCGCCTGCGCACCACGACCGCGCCGCGCGGCGCCGTCGGCGCCGCGGACGGCCCCGACCGCATCGGAGCCCGCGGACCTCGAACCGGGCGTTCGCCTGCTGCTGGCGATCGGCGCACGGCGCCCCGAGCTGCTGCTGACCGACCAGGTCCTCACCGAGCAGGGCCGGACCGTCACCGCGATGCTGGACGCCGGCTGGACGCGCGAGCAGCTCGAGCACGTCATCAGCGGCCGCCCTCTGCCACAGCCGGTCCGCACCACCGTCGGCGCGATCATCGCCGCCCGCCTGCGCGCCGCCCAGGCATACCCACCGCCCGCCACGGTCGCCGATCACCACGACATGCCCGTGTGGCGTGACATGCCGCCGCGATCGGCGAGGTCCGCGGCCGCGCGCACGGTGAGCGAGGCCCTGACCTACCGGGCCCTCGTCGAATGCGCCGGCTGCGGCAGGCCCGGCACCGCCCCCGGCGAGGACCTCTGCCCGGCCTGCCTCGGCTGGTCGCCGTGCCGCACCTGCCCCGGCCCCACCGCCCGCCGGGCTCACCCCGACGGCGACGGCCGCTGCACCACATGCGCCTCAGCCCTGATCGATCCTCTGGAAGCGAGCACTTCATGACGGACACGCTCCACACACCGCGCACGGCACCCCAGCAGCCTCTCCGTCCCTTCGCCCGCGATCCGCGACGGTGGGAGGAAGAACGATCCCGCGCGCTGCTGACCGGCCACGTCTGCCGCGACACCGCGTGCACCGGCACGTGCGAGCCCGTGCTCGTGTGCGAGCGCACCGGGTGGGGCTGGCTGACCTGGACCGTGCCCGGTGACGGCACTCTGCCCGACCTCCCTCGACAGATCGGGGTGCTCACCCCGGGCGCGACGATGACACAACGGCTGGCCGTGCGCTGGCTGACCAGGCGCCCCGCCCTGACCAGTACAAGCCCCGCATCCCTGCGGCTCTCCGCGGTTCTCGTGGCCGTCATCAGCCTCTTCGCCGCCCTGTTCGCCCTCAACCGCGGCATCCCCACCGACCTCGTGCTGCCGGCGATGCTGCTTGCCCCGCTGCTCACCGAGCACCTGCCCGACCGGCTCGACGACCGGGCCCGCGAACACGTCCGCAGCGTCGAAGGAGACGCCGCCTGCCAGTACCTCCAGCGCCTCGCTGCCCTGCACACCTACATCGTCCAGGCTGCCGCTGGCAGGGACCGCTACGACCTGCGCCGGGCGGCCGAGATCGGCCACCACCTGTTGTGGGACGCCGCCGACCTGCTCCAGAACCAGGACACCCGCTCGGCCTCGACTCGCCTTAGCGACCGGGAACGGCTGATGGTCCAGCTCGCCGACCAAGTCGCCCAGACCGTGGAGCGCACCCGCGCCGAGCTGGCTTCCGGCGAGGCCGACCAGCCCCACGGTGGCGACGGCCCGTTGGGCCCGCTCCCGCCCGGCTTCGAACCAGCGACACGGCCAACACCTTCACCCGCACCCGACACTTCACCGCTGAAGGGATTCCGACCCATGACGCAAACCCAGGCCGACGACGCCGTCCGCACCACGGACGTCTACCTGCTCTTCGCCCACGAGCCGTACTACCCTGGCGATGGCGCACGGGAGATCAACACCACCGTGGTCGCCGCCGCCTCCCTGCTCCACCCCCAGGTGCAACAGCCCGACGGCGCCCGGATTCACGAACGCCTCACCCGGAGACGCAAGCCGGGCGAGATCATCCCGCTCTCGACCCTCACCCACGAACTGGGCGGCGGCGCCGACTGGCCGAAGGTCGGCGATTGGGAGAAGGTCACCACCGACCTCCTGCAGCTCGTCCACGCCAGGGAGTGCGACGCCCTCAGCCTCGGCCTCCCCGAGATCGCGCGCGCCCTCATCATCGCCGGGCCGAACAACCACGTGCGCGCCTACGACACCGCAGCCGACCAGTCGACCACTTACGGGCCGACGGACCGCGCCGCCGTCCTGGCCGAGGTCACCAAGTTCCTCACCGGCCTCGTAGCCGAGCAGGACC
The DNA here is from genome assembly GCF_036014015.1 of Streptomyces sp. NBC_00457. Lineage (NCBI taxonomy): Bacteria > Bacillati > Actinomycetota > Actinomycetes > Kitasatosporales > Streptomycetaceae > Streptomyces > Streptomyces sp. NBC_00457. The sequence continues at coordinate 10,769,697 of NZ_CP107905.1, forward strand.
TCTGGCCGGGCGATGGCCTGCTGCCCCCGCGCTTCCACCAGGCGTAAAAGCCCGGTTCTGACCCCTGGCCCGGCGGCAATGTCGGTGCGCTGCGCCAGTTATCACGTTCAACCCTGCGTCGTCGGCTGCGAATGCCGCCCGAAGACAAGCTCAGAGGCCGTGTCACAACGGTTGCGTCCATGGAGATGGTGTACGGGTTCGACCTGATCCGGGGGTTTGCTCCGGCATTGGGGATGGTGCCCGCATAGATGAACGGCCACCGGCTGATCTTCGAAGTGAGATCACCGAGTGGCCGTCAACACACCACTCCCGCGGACGTGACCGCGGTGGCAGTACTTGGGGCGATTCCTCATCGCTCTGGTGGCTGGCGAGGATGGCCCCGACCTCATCATCCGCATCGACCATTGCAATCGAACATCCAGAACAAACCGCAGTCGGAGGGAATAACGGTGCAACCTCCGCGCAAGCAGTAGTAGCCGCCGGCGCAGCAAACGCAGTCCTGGGTTGAACAATCACAATAGGCAGACGGGCCCCGGATTGCTGGCGGGTCAGCAGGACCGATACGCATGGCCATAGCTTCAGCTTCCTGCAAACCTAGTGTCTCCTTGGCCCGCTTACTGAGTCTGCGCATCTCCTCGGTGTGATCGCCGGGTGACACGAAGACGCGAGCAGCGAGGGCGGAAACATCATCCATGACCTGGAGTTGAGCGGCTGTCGCGTGGGGGTGATCTCGGCGGTAGTGATCGATGTTCCTGAGCCAGACCGCGGTTCGTTCCTCGGGGGACAGGGCTTTTACGATTGCCTTCCGGTAAGGGACTGTGTGCCGGACGATCTCCTCGTACGTGCGCGGCAGACGGTCCATGTTTGCTGTAACCCAGGCGTCGGCCGCGGTACGTTTCGATTGGGCGAAGGCGGGAGTCCGACCGGTCAGGGTCAGCCCAATTGCGACGCCCAAGCCACCACTCAGCTGAAGGAATCGCTTGCGCCCCATTTCGGGGCCAGATGCCTCTGAAGGCTTCCCACTGGTTCCCTGGCGTTGTCTTCCCAGTGCTCGCAGCACCCGTACCGTCACCTGGGGACCGAGATGCCTGGCCAGTGTGAATGACATGGCGGTGCCTGTCCAGGCTTTTACTTTGTCGCCGTTCACTCGCAGCAATGTAGGCGCCCATTTCGGGTCCGCGCCCATTCTCCTGTGTCGCCAACGCTGGACGTCGTCATGTTCCAGTGGCATCACCTCAAGCTTCCCGGCGCTTGCCTCTGACACAGATGCGGAGATGGCAGAGCATGTATTACATGCCCCGTCGAAGGCTAGAACCCATCGCGTCTGATCTAATTGAGGTTTCATTCTCTCCCTGTTCTGCTTGCAGGAACTTCACTAAGTGAGGGACAGTGATTTTCTGGTCAGCGTTGTTCTCATGCATTCGATGGCCCATCAGCGGCGTCCTAGCCTCGGTCTTGCGTTTTTCAATTCCCTGCAGAGTCATGATGGACAGGCCGGTGGCTTGACAATCGCGTCGGGTGGTCGCAGGTTCCACTGTTCCGGGGCAGGACCTGTTGCGGTGCCGCCGACTACGCTTTCCGGCGGCACCGCGACAGGCGTCGGAGAGCATGGCGACTTCCCGGCAGCGGTAGATGAAGGACTTAGCGCTGACGCCCCAGAATCTATGCAGGTCGGCGAGCGTGCCAGGTCAAGGCGGCGCAGCAGGGGGCGATCCTCGTGGAGGGGGTGAGGAACTCCTTAGCGAACGCGTCGGCCTGGCTCCTGCCGGCGTCGCAGTGCGGTACGAGGGAGCCCAACGGGACTACCTGGAGCGCCACACAAGGCAGGCCACTACGCCAGGCTGCCTCACCTTTTTAGTATTCCCACTCCGACCAAATATCGCTGGCGTATTCCAAATTCGGACACGTAGCCCTAGACCTGCTGGTGCTACCCACCCATGGTCCTGTCACCACGTGGTCGCCGGTTCGGGGGTTGAGACAGTAGACCTTTACTCGGTGAGAAATGCCCCATGAGCCAGAAATGCAGCGAGACTCGCCTGTGACCTGATTGACCCGATAGCCCGAGCAAGGTGCGGCAGCTGAAGGGGCGGAAGCCGACGACGGGAGCACAGCTGCTTGTGCCGCGGCGGGGGCGCAGAGGGCTACGATCGCAGCGGCGCCAGTAGCGGCGGCTGCTAGGCGTATGCGCATCAGATCTTCTCCTATGCATCGTGTTGCGGGATTCGCTTATCAGGGCAGGCTTGCAACGCCCCGAAGGCAGAGGCTGATGACAAGCCGTAAGGCTGGCTGGCGCCCACGGCCGGGGCAACGGCCATCGGTTGTCCCGGACAGACATGGGCTGTCCGGGCAGGTCAGGGCCTTGTCTGAATCGTGTCCCGGACAGCCGGGCATGGCGGATTCCGCCGTTGTCCCTCCTGCCAAAGCCACAGCAAGATGACGTTCATGGGGAACCTGGGGGAGTTGTCGCCGTACGAAGCCCGAGACGCTGCCGGTTTCATCCAGTCGATGCAGCAGCTCAAGGAGCGTTCAGGGCTGACCTATCGCGAATTGGAGGAGCAGGCCGCCCGAAACGGCGACGTGCTGGCGCGCAGCACGCTGGCCGACATCCTCAGACGGACAAGCCTGCCGCGACCCGACCTGCTGGCCGCATTCGTCCGCGCCTGCGGGGACGGCGAGCGGGTCGACGCCTGGCTGGACGCCAGGGACCGGATCGCCACCACACACACGACTGCCGCGCCTGTCCCTGCGCCCGACTTCGAAACCGATGCTCATCCGCAAGCCGAAGCGGCTGCGATCGTGCGGCCCCGCCGGACCAGGACCCGCACAGCCGCCGCCGCGACCGCGCTCCCGCTCCTGGCCCTGGCCGCCTGGGGATTGCTCCCCGGCGACTCCGACGAGCCAAAGACACCGGCTTCTCCCGCCGACGGCTGGGTCACCATCCACCCCGTCCGCACGCCCGATCTCTGCCTGACCGACGGACGCGACCGCGACGGCGCCTACGACAGCGCCGTAGCCGTCCAACTCCCCTGTGCCCAGGCCCCCGTGCCGCGCACCTACCTCGAACCGACAGGTGCGGGGCTCTACCGCATCCAGTGGCACCATCCCCAGCTGGGAAAGGGATGCCTGACGGTCATGGGCGAGGACCAGCTCAAAGGCATGCTCGAACCCCGCCGGAACTGTGCGCAGGGCACCCTCTTCCGCCTGGAACCCACTGCCGGGACCTTCCGGCTGCGTCCGGCCACCAGCAGCGGGTGCATCGGCATCGTCGACAACGACACCACTGCGGGCGCCGAGGCGATCGAGGAACGCTGCACCGGCGCGGCGGATCAGCGTTTCCTGGTCCGGGCGGGCTGATAGCCCCGTGCACCTGAGCCTTCGCAGGCGGCGACCCTGCCCCTGTCCTGGCCGCACGGGCGGCTCCTTCAACGACACTGAGAGGCGAGTCGTCGCACGAGGCAATGAGTGGTGTGCATCGTGAAGTCGCAGGTCGCGGGTCTGGTGTGCGTGACGAGTGGGGTACTCGTGCTGGTCGGCGGCCGATGACCACGACCTAGATCATCGGGCATGTCCGGTTCAGGCGGGATGCTGGGTTCGACTGCGACCACCACCGGCCCCCGCAGGGGGCCGGCGTGTTCCTGCTGTGCGGGGAAGGTTCCCGCATCTTCGGTAGTCACGTGCTCACCCCTCCGTCGCCGTCTGCAGGTGTATACCGGCGTATCCAGGCCCAGTTGGACCGCTGGGCGTCGCCGCGGGCCCGGAGCTGGTCCGCCGCCTCATACGTGAATTGGGCCTGGTGCCCTGCCAGCCGCGGCCGAGGAGGTTCGGCCTCACGCAGGCCGCAGCCGGCCAGGTGCCGGACCTCGTCGGCCACGACTTCACGGCGGATGCGTCCGGCGCAAAGCTCGTCAGACAGGATCCGGACAGGATCCGGACAAGGCGAGTGACCAGGCCGGACAGAGTGTCAGCTGTCCGGGACAGAAAACTCTGATTGCGCCGCCTGGCATTCCCCCGTCAGTCTTTGTCTCGCTGTCCGGTCCGCATGTCCCCCGCTTCCATCCGCACACGGAGCGGCCGGGCCGACTATCCGAGCGACTGCCCGAATACCAGACTGGAGAAGGTCGTTGCGAGCCCTCCAGGGCTTATGACAACCCGATCATGGGAAAACGGGCGATCTGAAACCGTTACGACCCAGAAGAGGGGAATGCCTATGCGTGCGCGCAGTGTTGGTCGCCGTCTAGCCACCGTCTGTGTTTCTGCTGCTGCTCTCACACTCGTGATCAGTAGTGCGCCGGCCAACGCAGCCGACGACTACAACCAGGCTGTGCCAGGCTCACCGCCGTCGGGCATGAGCTGTTACTCCAACTCCTACCTGGATGCCTGCTTCAAGAAGTACGGCGATCAGCTGTGGGTGAGAAACCACAGCGCCAGTTCGCCCGCCTACATGCAGTGGGAGAACTGGTTGTACATGACCAACGGCGGGTGGGAACTGTACCGCCAAGGCAACTGCACGACTACGCAACTCAATGTCGGGCAGTGGGGTGTGTGCAACAAAGACTTCTACGAGAACACCACCGAACGGTGGGACGGTACCGGCAGTATGCTGCGGTGGCGCATCATCTCTGGGGCTTCCATCTCGTCCTGGGGCCCGTATTACCTGAACGATCAGTAATCTGGAGTCGCCCGCCGGGGACGAGGCCCGTGGCCCTGGAACCACCTTTCCAGGGCCACGCCGCATGTCGGTGCAAACCTGGGTGAACCATCATCGTTTTCTCTTCATCCGCCGATAGGTGCGATGGCCTAATCGAACTCGGGAAGACCTTCGGCGGCCCCGAGGGCTGGTACGTGAAACGCGTCTCGGGGAACGCCCGGCGTCTGGTCGGCCAGTGGCCCACCGCGGAGCAGTTCGTCGACGAATTGGCCCAGCGTCTCGGCCAAGCAGCGGATGACGAGCCGGATGAGGAGCGCCCGTCCCGACTGCGAGAGCTGGCAAGTTCAGCTGGGGACGTGGCCCGCAACGTCTTCGTCGACGTGGGGCTGTCCCGAGTCGACGCCGAATCTTTGGCGTGGTTCGGACTCGGTGTTGTGCGTCCAGTCAGGCGATCGGAGAGGGACCCCGTACTGCTCATAGCCCGATGGCTGACTTGGGTCCCATGTAGGAACCGGCTCCCGGGATCCATCCCGGCACAGCTTGACGCATAGCTCGCTGAATCCGATGCCGGTCAGGGAGTCGAGCGGGACCAACTCGAGTGCGTGGATCGGCCGGGTGTCAGTGCCTTCGTAGACCGGGCATCAGGGTGGGGCGTCAAGAGTCGGGTTCCTCGACGACTCGGACGGCGGCAGCGCGGTCGCCGAACATGGCCCGCGGCTGGGTGCGGAACAGCCATCCAGAGCAGGGAGGGCGCTGGTGTCGCCGATGGCGACCGGGGTTCGCCGTGGCCAGCGCTCCCCCTCAGTCGGTGCCGCTCCGCCCCGCAAGATGGGGCGGCTGTCTCCTTCAGGCGCCCAACCAACGCACCCACATTGTCAGGGCCTACCTGCGACGCGCCTGTGTTGTCAGTTATCAACTGACCGTCGATGCGAGACCAGCGTTTGCCGGAACGGTCGGCGAAGCGCAGGCGGACAGATCGGACGACGAGCGTTGCTTCCTTGGGAAGCTCGTTGAGTTCGTGCCCCCCGGCGTTGTCGGTTCTGGGAAGCACCATTCTCAGTTGACGGGCTTCGACTGTCTTCACAGTGCAGGGGGGAACACTCGTCAGTTTGATCTCGTAGGACAGGGAGTCGATGTCGCCTCCGTGTTCACCGTGCACATCCAGAGCGAAGTAGAGGGTCACAGTGGTGACGGGGTCTGCCGAACGATTCATCACGCTCACGCGCGGTTGCTCACCTTGAGGTGCCTCGTCCCAGGCGGCCACCTGAACAGCCTGGGCTTTCGCCTGCTGATCGGCGGCCTTCTCTGACTGTTCAAGCTGATCACTAGCCACCACCGCGCTGAAGTACGTGGCAACGCCCGTGAACGCCAGGCTGCCGATCGCAGTGATCGCGCCCGAGACGGCCCCAACGTGCACCCATGGCACGCGCCGCCTCCACCTGCCGACGCGCTCCGCCACGCGCCGCCACCACCTATTTCGCGCCGATCGCGGTTCCGGCTCAGGCCGAGACTCCGGCTGGGGCTCCGGCTCGGTGTCAGGCTGGGGCTGGAGTGGCTCCTGTCGCACCCGCGCTCGTACCCGGTCCGGCGTGGTGCGACGGCGGGCCAGTCGTAGCCTGACCCGCCGTTGTTCCTCGTTGGTCATTCGCCCCCCTGTGTCCTCAGAGCCCTAGACGCTGACACAGCACACATGGATCCCACAGCTCACTTTGCCAATACGGCGCCCTTACGCCGCGGCCGTGCCGTTCGCTGGTCTGGCGGTACCCTCCTGTTCCGCAGGGGGACGTGATTACCGACCTTGAATGCGTGATGTCGTCATGGCGGGGTGGGGCGAAGTCCGGTGCCGGTGAGGCAGCCGTCGAGTGCGTCGCTGCGGTATTGGAGTAGGCGTAGGCCCTGCCGGACAGCGGCGATGAGGTCCTCCGGGTCGGCGAACGCGCGGTTGGCCAGTGTCGTCCGGCGGAGGATGGACCAGATTCCTTCGACTGGGTTGAGGTCAGGCGCATAGGCAGGCAGCTGGTAGACGGTGAGCCAGTCGCGCTCGGCGATGTAGCGGCGCATCCCCGCTGTCAGGTGCGTGTTGAGGTTGTCCCACACCAGCACGATCGGGCCACCGAGCTGGTGGTGAGCGGCCTGGACGAGATCGCGGTAGTCGGTCCAGGCGAAGCTCTTGCGTCCGTCCGGCCGGGTGTCGGGGCGGGGTCGGTAGATCAGCCGGGACGCCCGCCCGGGTTTGTAGCAGGCCAGGGCGGCGACCGATAAGCGGCGGCGGGAACGGCCACGGACCCGCACGATCGGCGTGTGCCCGCGTCGGGACCAGGTGCGGGTGGTGGGCGGCGTCATCGAGAAGCCGGCCTCGTCCTCGAACACGAGCCAGGCGTCGAGCGCCGCCGCGGTCATTCCACGCGCGGCCAGGTCTCTTTCACCCAGCCGGCCACCGCTTCCTCGTCCCGCTCAAGCGCCCGGCGGGCGGGGACCTGGCAGGTCCAGCCGTGCCGCTTGAGCAGGGCCGCGACGCCCTGGACCGTGTAGCTCTTGTGGAACCGGCGCCCGATCAGGGTCTTGATGCGCGACAGAGTCCAGGTCTGGTCCGGCCAGCCATGCGCGACCGGTCCCTTGTCCAACTCACGTTCCAGCACCACGAACAGTTCGTCGCTCAGCAGCGGCAGCGACGCCGGGCCCTTCGACGCCAGTGCTCGCGGACCTTCTTCGGCCCACGCTTTCCGCCAGCGTTGCACCGAGCGGACGGTGACCCGCAGATCACGGGCGACGACGGCATTGTCGTCACCCCGGACGAAGCGTTCGGCGGCCTCTCTCCGTAACCGCTCACGAAACGCCCGACGTTCAGCGGTCAGCCCGCCACCCTGCGCGTACCTCATAAAGACGGCATACCGCTGGGATCACCAGCCGTCAGCCCTCACGACACCACGCTTTCAAGGTCAGTAGACGTGATTACAGGTCGGTCCATGGGCGAGGTTCGCCCCCGGTCAATGGCACCCACACGGACCCGGACGGGCCGCGCTCCTCGATGTCGTCCAGCATGCAGGCGCCAAGTGGGACTTCGCGGGAGAGGGCTGCAACGAGCGGGTGTTGGGCGACCATCGCCTTCAGGTCGCTGATCCGGTGTTCCAGCCTGGTGCGGGAGGCGCCGGTGAGGATGAAGAGCACGCGGGGAAAGACGGGGTACCAGCGGAGCCATGCCGGGCCGGTGGTGGTCGGCCTGCGGCGGCCGACGGGCTGCGCTTCGTACTGGAACAGCCTGGCGTACTCGATCAGCTTCACGGCCAGGCGCTCGCTGCTCATGGTGGTGCGATCGACTTCCACGAACGCGCGCAGCTTCCGTCGGTGTTCGCCGTCGACGACGGTGTAGTGCATGACGGCGTCAGCCACAAGCCGCTCGCCCTCACCGATGGAGTGAGCAACCTCAGGGGTCCAGTCCCACGGGCCGTGCTCATGCCCGAGCCGACGGGCTTCTGCCGCGAAGGGCAGGTGGGCGCGCACGACCGTGAGCGTGTGCGGTGTCTTCAGCGACGCTGCGGTTGTCGAGGTGATGGGGTACGGCGGCCGCCCCCGCAGGATGGGGAGATCGCGGGTCAGACGCGCCCCCTCCGGGGTGAGGTACCAGGCGTGCGTACGCGACCGGTCCGAGTCCGGCAGCGGGGTGAGGTCGACGAAGCCCGTGGAACGCAGCTTGTTCAGCCCGCGGGAGACCAGTTGGCGGGAACTGTCCGGCCGCAGCATCTGGCGCAACTGGCCGGTCGTGGCCATGCGGTGCAGGGCGAGCGCGGTCAGGACTTGCAGACGCAGCGGTTCAGCGGGGCTGGGGGCCAACTCGGCGGCCGCAGCAGCACCTGATGTGGGACGGGTCATGGAGAAGAGGCAACCCTCAGCCCTCGACCCAACCCCCGACCACGAGACCCCGACCACGGTCACAACACAGGAACACTCTCGTGGTCGGGGCTCCACAGCCCTGACCACGCGACTGCGCGAGCGCTCAGGAGGACCCGCGATCGTGTCAGAGCTCAACGACAGGTGCTGGAAGATGAGCGATGGCCGGTCCGCATTGCTGCTGCGGGGCGTGGTGGCGAACCACGCCATGCCGGCCATCGTGCGACACCCGGCCCGCAAGGGACCAACTCCCAAAACCAGGCGCCGCGTTCATGGGGCGGTGCGCGGAGGTCCGCTCACCGCCGGGTACTACTTCTTGGACCGCTGGGCGGCCTGCTGGAGGATGCGCCGGCGCGTCCACCGCCGACGTCCGTTCTGGCGCCCGGCATTCTCGGCAACCCCGTCCGTGGTCTTCAGCAGCGGAAGGTTGCCCTGGGACAGGCTGCTAGAGAAGGAGCCGACGCTCTTGTACCCCAGCAGCGCGGCCGCCTGGCTCGCCCCCAGCAGCTCGTCGGGATCACCGTCGGCGGAGACCTCGGGCAGGGGCGGCGCCTGCTTGGCTCCGGCTCGCCTTCCGCGGCCGGGCCGGCTGGCCATCCACTCCTGCAGGGTCGCCACCTTCCAGAGCTGCCGGCGGTAGGGGTTCTCGGCCGTGCCCATCTCTTCGATGGCGTCCGGCTCGGGGAAGTAACCGGGGTGGTCGCGCACGAAGGTGGTGACCTGGTTGGGGTTCTTGTAGCCGAGGAACCTCGAGGCGTCCGCCGCGTTCAGCAGCTCCTCCGGATCACGGGCGGGCGGCTTGTGCCCCTGGAGGCGTGCCGGCGCGCGGTGGGCGAACCACTTCGTGACCGCCGCGTGGTCCCACAGACGGGCGCGGCCGCGCATGTCGACAGGCTCCGGGAACGTCATGCCGACCGAGTTCTCCGCACGCTCGGTGTAGAGGCCGGTGATCCTCGCGGAAGTCAGGCCGTGTTCAGCCGCGATCTCGGCAGCGTCGGCCAGGCGAGGCACACGGCGCGAGGTCATGGCAGAACCGTCCGTCCTGTCAGCAGCGAGCCGGCCTGCCCGGCGCGCAAAACAAATAATGGCAGGAGTTCGGGTTGGGGGTCCAGTACGCGGACCAAGGGTTCTCCCTGACGGCCCGCCTCACGGACCACGGCTACTCCTCGGGGATCAGGCAGACACCCCGGCGTGCGGCGGCCTCGGCCATCTCCGTGTACGCCATGGCGGCCGGCGTCATCTCCCACTCGACCAGGGCCAGCAGCAGGATCACCTCGTCGCGGCCCTGCGAGGCATCACATGGCATGCCGGCGGTGTCCGCGGCGGACATCAGGTCCGCGGTGGCCAGCCCGTCGAGACGTGCTGCCACTTCCCGGTGCAGATCCTGCAGGCCCTGTTGGTACAGCTCGTTCGCCTCGCCCAGGAGCAGCACCAGGTCCTCGCCGTGGCTGGCCGGTGCCGCAGCAGCGAGGTCGAGGATGCGCTGGGTCGTCGTCATCGTCATTGAGTATCCCTCCCCGGATGGGGGTGAGCGCCGGCCTGGTGGTTCAGCTGCAGCCATCGCACCCGGCGGCGCTGTGCAGGAGCTCGCCCGGCCCGGTACGGGCCTTGGAGTCCCATGTGGGCGGCTTGCGCAGGGCAGCGTGGACGTCGCGCTCCATCCGCTCGAAGTCCTCGGTCTCCTCAACCTCGACGCCAGGGTCCGGGGCGTCGCGCCGACGGGACAGCGCGATGAGCTCGGCCATGGTGATGTTCGGATTGAACGGCACCTGGCGGACGCGTTCGACCAGCGCGCACAGCTCGGCGAGCCGCGGGCGGCGCCCGACGGTCAGCAGCAGATCGCGGTGGTTGGCCAGGGTGCAGGCCGAGCACGAACAGCGACTGGAACCACGCCGGTCCTTGGCGCCGGGGTACGAGTCGTAGCACCAGTGGTAGGGCAGCCCCGCACTGATCGTGCATTCCCAGACCTCCTCGGTGCTCACCTGGTGGGCGGGCAGCCACTCGTCGACGACCCGGGCCGAGTTGTCGGTCGTACGGCGCCACACCTCCCGATTGCGCCGGTCCGGGCTCTCCTCGGCCCGCATCCCGAGCACGTTGGCGAACATCAGCGGGCCGTCCGTCTCTTTCCTGAGCGCGCGGACCTGCGGGGTGAGCGCCTGGTACACCATCCTCGTCTTCCACGGGCCCGTGCACGTGCGGGCACGGCCGAGCCAGGGCCAGTCGCCCCGCTCCGCGATGACGCTGAGAAGTGGACCAAAGAGGCTGGTTCAACCCGAGCTGACTACGCTGCCGAGATTTCCCGTCGCAGCACTGCCGCCCCGATTTAGGAGGAGGATCGCGGCCCATTGGTCGCTCCCCTCCATAACCGAGATGAGTTGGCGCCCTAATGGGCGCGGAACTGATAAGGAATGGAGCCAAATAGGCTCATTTCGATGAAGCCGTCACTTCGGAGCTCGGGGATTATCGAGGGATCACGCAAGAATTCGCCCGTCGCCTCCCGGAAGTCCTCTTTGCGGTTCTTGATTTTTTTCGCCCTTTTCAAAGTAAAAAGGGTCAGAGCTGCACCCACGGACGCGCCAGTCCCATAACCAAGCAGATGTGCGCTATCCGGAATTGCCTGACTTAGTTCATTTACCCTGGCGGCGATAGTTCCGACCGCTCCAGGGATGGGAACCCGAGTGAGCTGACCTTTCGGCGTCTCCCACAGCCAGCTTACTCTTTGATGATCCCATTCCGTTAGAAACTCGCCCGTACTCACCTCCAGAGAGTCCCTGAATTCTTGCATGGCTCGGTCGATGCGAAATGCGGCAGAATCGCTCTCTTCTTGGCTGTGCTTTTGGAGGTCTCTGAGGAATTTCTGATGCTCCGACCTGCGGCGTATTTTGGAGATTTCATCTGCGCCTAGAAGTGCTGCTATCTCATGAATGTTACGTTCCTCGTCAAGGCGTCTCGGAGATTTCTCCTCGAACGGCTCCAGTAGTTCCATCTTCCCGTCGGAAGGTCGATGCCGCCATGGAGTGTGTGTGCCGTAGAGCCGGTCAACGCTTCGTCCGTAAGCCGCAGGAAAGGTTGGAGGCAGTCCCATTCCTTTAGCCATAGTGCCCAGGGATGCGATAGTCATGTATACGCGAATTTGTTGCGCCAGTGCCACTTGATCAGGCCTGACGAGGCTGTCGCGAACGTACTCCCAAAATTCGGTTTGCCGTATAGACCCAATGTGGCGCTCTTCAATTTTCCGGCTGACGATATCGATCATTTCAGTTGCTACTTGCTCGGGTACGCCAAGGGATACCCAGTACTCCGGTTTCAGGAGATATTCGTCCCCTATCGCTCGCATCTTGTCGCGAGTGTCAGTACGGATGATTTGCGGATTGAGACTGTCTAGGAGGGCTGCCGATTCTCGTATCCTTTCCTTCTCCATCTCGGCGACGAAGTGGCGCCTCTCTATTACTATCTCGGCGACTTCCGCATAGTTATTGGCCTCCGCCCGCAGGGCGGTCACTATCAGCCCATCGCGGAACAGTTGTTGATAGCCAGAGCCGTAGCGCTCATCGCGAAGAAGGGTGAACATTGAAGGGCTCACCAACATACTTGTGTCTGCGAGAAACAGGCGGCGATGCAGAAGAAGATTATGGTTGATATTCGCGCGCAAGCGGGATGTTCGCTTCTCGCCTGGTGGTTCCAGAAGTTGGTATGCTTCGTCGCCGGCGGCCCAATAGGTATCGGGGTACTCGGGAGGATTGCTTATCTCACGGAGTTCCATCCTGTGCCCCCAAGATGCTGCGGAGCGATGGTTGAAGAACGAGAACGGCTTCCTCGAAAGAGTGAGAGTGCCTTCTTAGTCAGTCTACGGAAGCTGACCCTGTGTTGTCGCGGCATCCGACAGTCCTGGATCCCTGTGTAGCCGCCATGGTGCGCTATCCGCAGGGCGGCGCGAGGTACGTTTACGCCTGTCTCATCAGGGCCGCGACGGCCTCGCCGGTTCTGCCCGGTCCGTGGTCGACGAACCCATCGGCGGGTGGTGCCGTAGGTCTCCTTCCAGGTCGAGGGTGGCGTCCTGCTTGTCCGAGTGCGCGACGACCAGCACTCCGCCTAGGTCCACGGTTACCCGCCCGTCGGCGTCCGGAGCCCGACCCCGACCTGCAGCCAACTACCAGATGTGGCCGCGGACTTCGGCCCGAGCGGCTCGCATCACGGTCAGTGCCTTCCCGCCGACGGTGGCGAGGGTGTCGATCAGGCGGGAGACCGCCGGGTCGGAGGCCACCGGTCCGAACACGGCCGGCTCGGGCCGCAGCAGCGCGACGTCGGCGAGGCAGTCCCCGCCGAGCGCGACCGCCAGGTCCAGGTCCAGGAGGACCTTGCCCGGGTCGTGGACGGCTAAGCAAGATGTCTGTAGGTCTGGGGGCATGCAACTTGAAGGTGCGAAACATACCATCAAGGGATGAGTGGGAACTTTCTAGAAGAGACTCTGCACTCGATCGCCCAACGCATGAAGGAAGACTTCCAGCTATCTGGAGGATTCAGTCATAACACGGGAAAGGGGACTGCCCGCGAAGGCGTCTTCCATGACTTCACGGAGAGCTACCTGCCGGGCCACCTTCGCGCCTTCCACAACGCCGAGATCATCTCAGTCGACGGCAAAAGGTCAGGTCAGTGCGACATCCTCATTTGCGACCGAAGCACGCCGCCTTTGCTCGACATGAACAACTACCGGATCGTGCCGAACGAGTGCGTATACGGACTCATCGAAGTCAAGTCCTTCCTTGACGGCAAGCAACTGGTCCAGGACTGCGAAAAGATCAAGAAGGCTAAGGCCCTCAAAAAATCCGCATACCAGAAGAGCCCAGGCGCCCAGAACCGACTGATGCCAGCCGACTTCAAGCCCTTCCCGACGGTCGGCATGATCTTCGCCTTCGACAGCATCGCACCAGAGACTCTCGGCACCCACTTCGCTGAGTGGTGCGACGATCACGATCCTGCAGAGCGGCCCGACGCCATCTGGCTTCTCAACAAGGGTTACCTCGGTTGGGTCAGCCCTGACGGGCAGGCTCTCCGGCCATCCCGACAAGGAACGAACCTTCACCTGGTCGATCCGATGCCACAGGGCGACATCATTTTCCCCCTCACGATCTACATGAACGCTGCCTTCGCTTCTGCCTGGATGCCACCGTTCGAGCTCTTGGACTACGCCTCCGGCAACCTGGGAGAAAGCCGCAAATACTGGGGCGAGCAGGAAGAGGGAGAAGGCATTCCGGGCGCAACGGGCGACTAGCACCTGTCGCATCTCGCAGAAGGCCCCCCACCCTCCATTCCGCAAGATTCAATAGCCGGGATTACCGATATCGGCCAGGAGCCGGGTTTCGGGCCACTCGCTGCCGGCTGCCATGTAGAGGACGGCGGTACGGTCGAGGTCGATCCCGTGGGCCTCCGGGGCGGTGAGCATCTTGGTGATGTAGGCCGTGCTGTCGGCGCCGGCACCCCAGTTGATGACGGTGTCCAGGTTGTCGTCGGAGCTGAGGCCGGGCAGCGGCGGCGTGTAGGTCGGACGGGGCATGGCGGCTCTCACTCCTCGAGGGGCCGGCCGGTCAGCCGCTGGGCGGAGACGATGAGCAGGAGGTCGTCGGCGGGCCACGGATCGCAGGACTCCCAGGGATCGCCCTGGGACAGCACCACCACCTCGCCGGGTTCCGTGACGAGGCAGCACACGCCGCAGCCGCACGACGGGTCGAAAGGCTCGGGGTGGGCGATGTAGGGGGTGTTGAAGTAGTCGGCTCCCTGCTCCCCGACCGCGGCCAGGAGCAGGTCGCCGTCCGCGACGTCGCCGGCGCGGGCCACACGCGCGTGGGGCAGAGCGAGCGGGAGACGGGGGTCCGGGCTGTTCACGGCGAGCTGCCCGTCGATGAGGCGGGCGTTGCCGCTGGAGCGGACATCGCCGGTGGCGGGCGCGGCGAGCAGGGGCCGGTGGAGGTCGACGGCCGTCTCGGCCGCGTACATCGCCTCGACGTGGTCCAGGGCCTCGACGAGGATCACTGCCCGGGCGAGCGCCGCCAGCACGACGGCGCTGGCCTTCAGCGTCGCGCCGCTGGCTGCTGTGCCGGGCCGGTAGAGGCTGACCGCCGCGCCGCCGCCGTCGAGGACGGAGCGCAGCAGCGGGGCGTGCGCGTGGGGGTGGGTGCCGTCCAGGCCGCGCGGCAGGACGGTGAGGGATGCCCGGCCCGCCTCGGCGGCGGCCTGGTGGGCGGTGGAGTCGACGCCGTAGGCGAGCGTGGCGGTGACCGTGTGACCGGCCTCGGCGAGGGCGGTGGCGAAGTCGTGCGCGCGGGTGACGGCCTGCTCGGTGGGGACCCGGTTGCCGGTCACGACGACGGCATTGCCGGTCGGCCGCGGCAGTCGCTCGCGGCCGCGGACCCACAGGCCCAGCGGGCAGGCAGGCCCCAGGTCGGCGAGGGCGGTGGGCCACTCCTCGTCCGAAGGGATGACGAACGGGCAGGTCAGCTCTGCTTGGGCGAGCTCCTCGCGCGGCCGGTAGGAGGCAAGGAGCCCGTTGCCGTCGTCGCGGACGCGCCGGTCCCACGCCTCGGCCGGTATGTACTTATCGAGGTCGGCGGCGAGTTGGCCGGGGGCGAAGTGGGCAGCGAGCGCGGCGCGTGTGGCTCGTTCGGACACGGCGCGTGCGGGCATGGGCGGCCGGCCTTTCGGGCAGGGCGCGGCACTGGCAGGCGAACCGGTGCCGCGCCGGGGCGGGCGAAGGGAGAAGGGACCAGCGGCCGACGGGAAGGGGAGTGCCGTCGGCGGCTGCCGTGGACGGGCCGGGCTAGGACCAGTTGGCGGACGGCTTCTGCTCCCACCAGGCGGGCGGGCCGCCCGGCCCGGTGGCCGGTCGGGACGCGGCGGCGGGCTGAGGCGCCGGCGGTGCCGTGTACCTGCGGGCGGCGATCGGACTGGGCAGGCTGGTCTCGGTGTAGGCGATGCGCTTGCGCAGGCTGATGCCGAGGTCGTCGATGCTCAGGTAGAGAGAGTCGTCCTTGACCCCGGTGATGCGCCCCTTGACCAGGACGTTGACCCCGTCGGCGAGCGACTCGGCGGCGTTGCTGGCCAGGTCCCGCCAGGCGGTGCAGATGTAGGGAATCGGGTCCAGATCACGCCACTTCTGCGCGGCGGCATCCCACTGCGTGGGGGTCTCGGTGAGACGGAACCGGCAGACAGCAATGCCGTCTTGGGTGAACCGGACTTCCACGCCACCGGCGATGGTGCCGGTCACGTGCGTGACGGACGGGGCCATGCGAACACCTCCTGTTCAAAATAATAGTGTTTCTCGGGGGATGGTCAACCCCCCTGCCGGCACTTACCGCCGCCGGAGAGAGCGGTACGGCGGGTGAGGTGCCGGAAGCGGGCTTTCCACCCGGTCGGCGGCGCTGGGGCCGGCGGCGGGGTGAGGTTGTCGAACACCGTGGCGTCCTCGATCTCCACCAGCAGCGGCACCGTGCCGTCGGCCCGGACCAGCTGCTCGTCGGTGGTGTCCAGATGAACGGAGACCCGTACGGCCCCGCGGTCGGCGTCGAGGTAGACGAACACGAGGATGCCCGCGATCTCCATGCAGGGCAGGCCCTCGTCGTCAGGCCCCCGCATCGCGTGGAACACCGCCGCGCTGTTCGCCTCCGCGCACTCCTCGGCGTCCGAGAGGCTGGGATTTCGGGGCGCGATCACGCAGCGGGAGATGTCCGCGTCGTACAGCGTGTAGCCCTCGATGTCCTCCCTCGACTCGTAGAACAGGTCCACGGCCGTACGGTCGTCGGCGGGCGGACGGAACGGGACGCCGTCCTCGCCCGCCACGTCGTCCCAGGCATTGCGCACGTGCTGCGCCAGCGAGGCAAGGGCGGAAGCCTCGTCAGACCAGAGCGTGACATCGTCGCTGTGCCGGTCCCACTGGCGCAGCACCCACGCGCGGCCTGTCACCTGCGGGGCGAGGTTCTCGTCGACGGCGAAGCTGAAGCGGCTCAGCCACCCTTCGAGGATGCTGACGGTGTCCGCCCCCGGCCATTCGCCGGTGCGCTCCTGGAGGCCGTCCATCAGGTCGGCCAGGTCGATGATGGCCCCGCCTGCGGGCGTGGCCGGGTCCGGTTTGATCGGCATGGCGGTTTCCTTCCGTGTGGAACGGGGCGGTCAGGACCCGTCCATCAGGGCGTTCCAGAGGTCCATCAGGTGTTGCTGGTCGGGGGTGAGAGTCGCGGTGCGCAGCACGCGCTGGCGCAGGACAGGCACGTCGAGGCTGATGCCGGAGGGCACATCGGGCCGCTCGGGCAGCGTGACCAGCTGGTAGTTCCGGGTGTGGATCATCCAGGCCTCGTACCGGTCGGCAGGGCTTCCGCTGCGGGCGGTGGGGCCCTCGCCCGTCGTGCGCGACAGGCAGAGGCAGGAGGGATCGGTGCAGGGCCGTCCGGCGGGGTGGCTGGCCAGGACCGGGCTGCGGCGGTAGTGCGTGGCGGTGCCGTTCAGCATCGGGCAGTGGTCGGCGGTGTACGGCAGGCACTCGGGGTGCAGTGCCGGTTCCGGGGAGCGTCCCTTGAGGACGTCGGCCGGGCGGACGAGCAGGAAGCACCGTTCGTCCAGCGGGTGTTCGCAGATCTGGCACAGGCGGCGCCGGAAGGCGTTGATGGTCTTGTCGGCGTCGAGGACACCGAAGGCCGCGTGGCCGTCGTTGATCAGGGTCACGTACGGCACCACCAGCCCGCCCGCCAGCGGCCGGTGGGCACAGCGTTGGGGTATCGCGTGCATGGGTCAGTTCCTTCGGATCGCGGGAGTGCGCGGCGGGGCCCGGGCGCCCGGCGTCAGTTGCTGGCCGGTGGGGGAGGGTCGGCGGGGCCGCCGGCCAGGAGCGCTTCCCAGTGGGCGTAGCGGCATTCGGTGGCGTCGTGCAGGCGCAGGTGCAGCCAGCTGAGGTTGTCTCCGGCCCGGATGACGGCCTCGGCCCCGATGGCGGCGGCCCGGGGGTAGATGGTGCCGTCGTCGGGGTCGACCAGGACGACGATCAGTCCCCGGCGGTGCGGCACGTGGCGGAGCGTGAAGTCGCTGTAGCTGCGGTCGTCCAGGAGCACGAGCGGGGCACGCCGGTACTCCTCGGCGCTGAAAAGGGGCGACGGCAGATGCAGGCGGGGGACCGGGCACGTCCGCAGGCCGACCGGATCGTCGTCGGTGCTGTCGCTGATGACCAGCACCGGGGCCTGCGGTCCTTCCCTGGGGGCTAGTGCTGGGGCGGACATGGCGGTGACACATCGCTTTCGTGAATACCGAGACCAGAAAAGGGCCCCGGGCAAAGGGGAGTTGGCGGCCTGCGGGCGAGGGGCGTCCGGATGCGGGCGCCCCCGCCCGTGGGCGTTCGCTCAGCCGAGCGGGAAGAGCACCAGCGCGGGGACGGCGGTGTCGGGGATGCGGTCCGCGTACAACTCGCGCAGGTCCTCGTCCTCCTTCAGCTCTTCCGGCATCGGGTAGACGTCGCCCAGGCGGTCGGTGTGGGTCGGCGCGTACCGGGAGCGGGTGTAGTAGGAGAAGGGCGAGAAGAGGTTGCCCTCGGCGTCCTGGGAGAGCACGACGAGCGTGTCTCCGGGCAGGTGCTTCCAGTCTGTCCGGACCAGGTCGCGCAGCACGGCGAGGGTCACGGGGCTGTCCGGGGCGTCGCTGTCCGGCCCGGGGGAGGGTGCCTGCTGGTCAGTCATGACGGCCTTTCACGTGCGGGCCGGGCTGGGAGGGGCCCGGCCGGTTGATCGGCGGGTGGCGGGCGCCGCCCCGATGCCGGGGCGGCGCCGTCAGGCCCGGTCAGTCGTCCTCGATCTCGTCCAGGCAGGCGACGGGGATGCCGCTGCCCGGGAGCCGGAAGCGCGTCATGTCCTCGGGGATGCGGTACTTGGTGTTGCGCGGGTCGCGGCGCAGGATGCGGGTGGATTCCTCGTCCAGCAGGAAGCCCGCCCGGGTGCCGGTGCGGTTGCGCTCCTGCACGGTGCCGGTGAGACCGCGCAGCAGGGCCGGGCGCAGCGACTCGTTGATGCGGGCCCGGCGTCCGGCCACGAGTCCGGCGAACGCCTCCTTGTCGATCGCGCGGAGCCGCCTCGCGGAGGCCTCCTGGACCTTCGAGACCTTGATCGCATCCGGCAACTGGCCGATGAAGTCGAGGACTTCGTCCATGGTGACGGTCATGCTGGTTCGCCTCTCTGTGACGCGGGGATGGGGGAACCGGCCGGGCAGGGGCGTGCCCGGCCGGAGCTTGCGGGGAGGTTCGGTCAGGCGGCGGGGGCGGGCCGGTGGCGGGCGACCGCCTCGTCCTCGACCTCGGACAGCCGGTAGCTGCCGTTGTCGTCCTGACCGAGCGCTTCGAGGAGCAGCAGGTAGCGGGCCTGCCGCACGGTGAGGTTCGACCACGTCTTGGGCTCGCGGATGTCGTACTCGCAGGCGGCGGCGACGTGCGCGAACAGCGCGTTGACGACGCGTGCCTTGGGCAGCTGCACCGCCGTATCCGTCAGGTCCGCGTGCTCGGGCTCCTTGATGCCCAGGAAGCGGGCGACGGTCTCGGACTCGTGCTTGTCGGTCCAGGAGCTGTAGAAGTACGGGAGGGTGAGCACGACCTCCTGCGCGAAGACGCGGGCCGCATCCGGCAGGGTCTTCTGGCGCACCAGGCGGGCGACGAAGTCCTGACGGGGACCGGCGGCGGCCTTCCAGGCCCGGTTGCAGGCGATGACCTTGCGGCGCTCCTCCGCCCTGGCCTCGTCCTCCTCCGTCCTGGGCTTCTTCGGCTGCGGGCGGACCTTGTGACCGTGCGCGGCAGGGTCGGAGCAGTGCCACACGGGCTGGTGCTCGTCATCGAGCCGGGCGCTGTGGCCGGGGCAGTTCCTGTGGTTGTCCTCGGTGAGCGGATTGCCCAGCCCGGTGGTCAGCTCGACCAGCGGCTTGGACGTGTCCTTCTGCCCCCACCCCGGCTGCCCCAGCAGCGGGATGTCCGCCGTCTTGAGGGCTTCCTCGGCCTTGGTCCGGGCGTCGTCGTCGGCCTGCTCGGCCTTGAGCAGCGCCATCTCCTGGTCCCAGTGGCCGCGCCCGCCGTTGCCCTCCTCACGGTCGCGCTCCAGCGCGCGCAGCAAACGGCGCTCCGCGCCGCGCACGTTCTCGACCTCCGCCAGCTGGGCGATCTGCTCCAGGTCCATGCCTCCGGCCGTTGCCCGGCGAAGGGTGGCGTCGTCGAGCTTCTGCGCCGCCTTGGCCTGCTTGGCGGCGTTCCGGCCGACGCCGAGAGCCCTGGTGGCCCGGCGGCGCTCGACGTCGCTCATGTCGATCAGGGCCAGCTCCTGCGACTTCAGGATGTCGCGCTCGCTCATCTCCTCGCGGTGCGTGTTCTCGACCAGGGACAGGAACCGGGTCCAGCCGTCCTTGCCAACCAGGTCTTCCCGCACGTGCGCCTTGATCCTGCGCACCTGGCGGCCGTCCTGTTCGGCGGTGTCGTTGGCGATCTGCTGTGCCTGCGCGCGCCGCCAGCCCTTGAAAGCGCCGTACGTGCCGTCGGGCCGGGGCCGGACACTGATGGCCTCCTCGACACCGATCTCCTTGACGGAGGCGATCAGCTCCTCGTCCGGTTCGGTGTCGGTTTCGCGGGCGTTCTGCTCGTCACGCACCACCTGCGCCGGGTCGAGCAGGACGATCTGCGGCGCGTCTTCCTCCTCGTGCGTGACGGGTTCGGTGGGCTGGGTCGAGACGGCGGTGGCCATGGGGCTCTCCTTCTCCTTGCCTGTTCGGCGCATTGGGGCGGTTGAGGGTGCGCGGCGGGGTGGGGCCCGTACGGCGGGGCGGCGGCCCCGCCGTACGGGGTGTTCCGCAGGACCAACAACATCAATAATAGTGTCTTTCAGGGTGAGGTGAACCCACCCCTGACCTGCCGCTTTACGGCCAGTCGTGCTCTCGGCGGGGCGGCAGCGGGAAGGTGCGCCGGGGGTCCATGCGCACGCAGCGCTCGCAGTAGGCCGTGACGCGGTTGGCGGTGCACTCGCCCCACTGGCACTCGAAGCGCTCGCGCGGCCCGCAGATCAGGCACCGCCACAGCCTGATCCCGTGCGCCTCGCACGGCTCGTAGCGCTTGCGCGCGGGCAGCAACTCCAGGGCGGGGCGGGGGCGTTCGAGGCGGGCGGCGTCGGCGGCCGGGAACGACTCGTCACCGTCCCGTATCCAGCGGGGCGACAGCTGGGCGTACCGCTCGGGAGTGGTGTAGTACGGCAGACCGGCCGGGCTGAACACCATGGCCAGATGGCCGCCGGAGATCAGCGTCTCCAGTCGGTCATGGCTGAACTCCCCGCGCAGGGACAGCATTTCGTCCTGGCGCAGGCTCCAGGCGTACCCGTACCGGCGCAGGATCCGGCGCTCGCGGGCGGCCGGGCCCGTCTGGGCGGCGTCGAGCTCCTCGACGGCTTCGATCGCGGCCGTCGGGTTGGTGGTCAGCTCGTGCACCGCCTCCTCGGCGGCCGCGCGGGTAGCGTGGCTGCTGAGCGCGTACCCGTGGAGCTGGTCAACGACCTGGTGGCGTCCCTCGTGCTCTGCGGCGGCATACCGGACGGGCCGCTGCGGCTGGGTGCGGCGTCGGGACATGGCGGAACTCCATCTGCACAAGGGAGGGTTGCGGGACGGGGGCCGGCCGGGGCGGCGGTCAGCTCCTGGGCAGCGGCTTGTGGGAGGAGAAGACGTAGTGGCCGAGCTCGCGCAGCATGCCGGCGGTGTCGTCCACGGCCGCGGGGTTGTGGCCGGTCTGGCGGGTGTACGCCTCGATCTCGCTGTTCCAGGTGAACCCCTGGTCGGCGAGGGACTGTTCGGTGGCGGGTGTGAGGTCGTCAGAGGACTGCGGGGCGGCGACGAGTCCGTGAGCGGGGTCGGGTACGACGAGGAACACCGGGCTCCTTCCGTGTGGGCCGCCCTGGTCGGGGCGGCCCACGGCCGGGGCGGGCAGCTGGTCAGCGGGTGACGGTGACGGTGTAGTCGGCGTCCAGGACGGCGAGCGCGGCACGGATGGACGCGCGGGTCTCCGCGCTCGGGACCGAGTAGGGGAAGTCCAGGGCGAGCACCGCGTCGTCCAGCTCGTCGTCGGTCATCGGCAGCGTGTATCCGCTGCGGTAGAGGGCGACGGCGGTCGCGGTGGCGACACGGACGCGGTTGTAGGCGATGGCTTCCCCGGCCGTGACGTCGGTGCCGAGTGCTTCGCGCGCGGTGGGCGGCAGTTCCGCGATCCCGGCGGCGAACCGGCGGGCGGGCATGCGCAGACGTGCCGGTCGCAGGGCGCGGCGCAGCGTTCGAAGCATGGCAACTCCTGGGGCTGGAAGTGGGGAGGGTGCCGTCGCCTGGTGAAGGAAGTGGGGGAGGTGACGGCACCCCGGGCTCACTACTAATAATAGTGTAAGCGGGGAGGGTGTGAACCCACCCCTGACCTGCGCAAATGGGGAGGCGTGCGCGTCCGCGCGCGGTAGGTCAGAGCTGCGGTGCGTGCGCGGCCAGCGACTTCGGTGCCGCGCTGGTGTAGATGCCTTCCAGGCCGGACGGGGCGATCAGGCCCCAGGTGAAGGTGGCGGTGTCGGCGTAGAACTGCCCGCGCCGGGGGTGCGGCGGGGTGAAGGCGCGCAGGGCGCCGACGCCGTAGACCTCCAGCGTGCCGTCGCGGAACGCGTCGCGCTGCTCCCCGGTCACGTCCGGTCCGTACTTGTTGCACTGCTCGTCGGCGACGACGGCGAGGACGGGGCTGAGGTCGTCCTCGATGGGGCCGAACATACTGCGCCAGTGGGCGAGGTCGGCCATGGCCTCGGCGCGGCTCGCGCGGGTGCTGCGGTAGAGCACACGGTCGCGGTGGTCGGCGAACTCGTCCGTGTCGTACAGCCACGCCTCGAACTGATGCTCCGTGTACATCCCGACGCCGTTGTGGCGGCAGCGCAGGAACCCGAAGGGCTCGCCGTCGACGAGTACAGGGTGGCGCTCCGTGCAGAACTCGCAGGTGACGCCGACGTGGCGCAGGAGGCGTTGCAGACGGGGGAAGCGGGCGAAGCGGGTGGCGCAGTTGCAGCAGGTGTACACCTCCCAGCGGGAGGGGCTCGCGACCGTGTCGTGGCGGCAACGCGGGCACTGGTAGGCCTTGTTGCTGTACCAGTCGATGACCGGCATCGGGTTCCCTTGCACGGCAAGCTCCTGAGAACTGGAAACGGGGGAAGAGGGCGGGCCGTCACCCTGGCGGGTGGGATACCGGCGCGGCGACGACCCGGGCTCACCCTCCATAATAGTGTGAGTTGAGTTGGCGTGAACCCCCCTCTGACTTGCTCGTTTACGGTGTGCCTGGGCCTCTCAGTGCCGGTGGGTCGGCGGCGTGGCGTCCGGCCCGAGGTCCGGCGGCACGCAGTAGTCGACGTCGGATTCCGGGGAGACCAGGCCGCCGGATTCGGCGTCGGTGCAGTAGGCGTCGAAGACCTCGCCCGCGGTGAGGGGTTGCAAGTCTCCTGTGCGCAGTCGCCAGCCGTAGACCTGGTCCGGGGCGCTCGGGGCGGTGGTCCGCACGACGAGCCCGCCGGGGCTCCCGGTCGCCAGACCGAGGGCGAGGACCGTGGTGAATTCGAGGGCCTCGGCCTCGTCGAGCTGGCTCGCGCCGTCCGGGTCCGTGTCCGCGTGAAGGACGGCGACCAGGGTTTCGGGTGCCGCCGAGACGCTGCAGACGAGGTGTCGGTGGCCCGGTCGGGCCGTGTCGAGGATGCGGGCCAGCAGGCTAGAGGACCGGGCGAAGGCCGTTCGACCGATGTCCTCGCCGCAGCAGGTGCAGGCGCCGAGACGGGCCAGAAGCATGGAGGCGTACTCCCAAGTGGCCTGGCGGACGGCTTCGTCGGCCAGGGCCGGGATCAGGTCGGCCAAAGGCTGGCCGTCGTACGGGAGGGCCGGGCCCATGGTGGCGAGTTCGGCGGTGAAGCGGGCGCGGCTGGACGGGCTGTCGGGGTCGAGACCGGTGTCGGCGCAGAAGTCGGCGTACTCCTGCGGGTCGAAGTGAGCGACCGTGGTGTGGGCGCCCTGGGACGCGCGGCTCCTGAGAAGGTCTTCGACCGCTTCCAGGTAGGTCGCGAAGTCGGCGAAGGCGAAGGTGCGGTAATGCCGCATGGCACGGAAGTCGTGTTCGTCGGTGAGCAGGCCGATCGTGCCGGCGACTTCGCGCCGCAGAACGCGGCGCGTGGTCTGGCGGTCGGTGTGTGTCCTGTCTCCCGCGCACGATCGAGCAGCGTGGGGCTCGTCCCGGCTGCACTGGGAGGGCTGAGGTGTGTGGGTCACGTGCACGCCTTTCTCGTGGGCGGACTGAAGGGATTCGTCCTGGGTGTCGGCAGGGGCGGGGCTCCAGTGCATCCCGTCGGCCGCGAGCGAGGCGCCTGCGGGCACGGTCCCCTGAAAGTGGTGGTCGCCCGGCTCGTCGTCCTCGGCGTGGGCGTCGATCCATTCGTCGGCGGCCTGCTCGGCACCGAGGGCACGGAGCACGTCGGCGAGGGTGTCGGCTTCGGTGCATCCGAGGCTGGCGGCGACGTCGGACGTGATGACGCTGTTGCACCAGGCGTCGGTGAACGCCTCGGCGACTTCGGACGGGATGCTGACGGTGTCGGCCATCGCGGCCTCCAGGGGCGGTCAGGTAGGTGCGTGCCTGCGAGGGGATTTGAACCCCTGACCACCCACAAGTGGAGCCGCTCTACCGCTGAGCTACGCAGGCTTGGGGCCGCCGGTGCGGTGGCCGGGTGATGGTGGGTCAGCGTCCGGCGATCTCGCGCAGCCGCTTCAAGGCGGTGGGCGCGTCGACGTACCAGAACGTCTCGTTGGGCTTCAGGCCGAGCGCCTTGGCGGCAACGTCGCAGATCAGGCGGCGCTCCTCGCCTCGCTCCGCGTAGACGCTGGCCAGCGTCTCGTACTCGTCACCGTCGTCGTCCGTGCCGGTGACCTCCGTCTGTTCCTCGTCGGGCAGGGACACGAGCGTCCAGCCGGTGAGGCGCGCCGTCCATCCGGCCGCGCACAGTTGGGAACCGCACGCCGGAGCCTCTTCGGGGGCCAGCCGGAGGGCCTCGGGCAGATATGCCCAGTGGTCCATGCTGAAGACATTGGGCTGCGCCTCGATGGCGTCCAGGACGGCAGACGCCACGTTGGCGGGCGTCTCGGGTTTCTTGGTGACCTCGGTGTCGGTCATCACAACTCCAGTCATGTGGAACGGCGTTGGAGTAGTGCTGGCGGGACTCGAACCCACGACCTCAAGACTTATAAGATCCGCGCTCTACCAACTGAGCTACAGCACCTCGGTGTGCGGTTGTGAGGGCCGCGCCCTTCGGCCCGGTCGGGCGGGGCGCGGCCTCGTTCTGGGGGCCGGGCTGGGAGGGTCTGCGGAGGCTGGACGGGACCCGATGGGGCGGCAACCGCTCTCGACTTCTAATAATAGTGTCAATTGGTTTAAGGGGAACCCACCCCTGACCTGCGCTTCTTACTCCCGGACCGCCTGGGTGAACGCGGTCAGCATGGAAATCACGGAGCTGGGGCGCCCGGACACTTCGGCCTGCGCCCCCTCACCAGAGGGGCCGACGACCACGGTGACGCTGTCGACCTGGACGGGGCCGCGCTCGTCGGGCGGCCTGGTGTCGTGCTGCCAGATGATCCGGGTGCGCCTGTACTGCTCGTCGACCCGGGCCCCGGGGAGTGCGGCGGCCACGGCTTCGGTGACGGCGCGTCGGCTGCTCTCCTCCGCCTCCTGCCGTGCGGCGAGTTCGGCGGCCTGCTGCGCGGCCTCGGCGTGCAAGGGATACAGCCGCCGGGTGATCTCGCGTGCCACGTGGCGGGCGCTGCTGGCTGTGACTCCGATCGACGGCGCGATCATCTTGGTCTCGTCCGTGGCGTGGATCTTCAGGCGATCGGGGCGGCGGTCGTCGGGCTGGCACAGGCGCAGGGCGCGGCCCTCGCCGTCGATGATGAGCCGTCCCATGCCGCGTACGTAGCCCGTGAGTTTGGCCGTCCGGCAGTGCGTACCCAGCTCCCGCGCCACTTCGGCGGCGAAAGCGTCCACCTGCTCCTGCGTAGTCAACTCGCGTGTCATGGCAGTCTGTTCACTCCTTCGGCTGGCTGGAGGTGGTGCCGGGCGCGTGGTTCCTCGCGCCCTGGTCGCGGAGCTCGGCCTCCCGGCGGGGTCCTCGGCGGTATATCCGGTGTCGCACCCTGGGCGGCACAGCTGGCCTGGGGGTGCGCCGCAGGTCTCGGACTGGTCGTCGAAGTCCTCCGGGCGCCACGGGTGCAGCTGGCCGCTCACGCGGGGCTCTCCCGGATGTGGTCGGCCAGGGCTCGGGCGGACATGACGGGGCTCTGGTAGGGCGGGGTGGCGCGGACGGCGCGCCACAGATTCGAGGGCTGCCACGGGTCGAAGTCGATTCCGGGGACGGGCCGGATGGACCACTGGCGGCCGCGGGGGCCGGTGACGGTGTAGGTCAGACGCCGTGGGGTGGCCCGGTGTCCGTTGTCGGCCCAGGAAAGGCCGGCGGCCGTGAGCACGCTGCCCAGCTCGTTGCAGCGCGACCGGGTGATGTGCTCGAACTCGGCCGGGATCAGGTGGAAGTCGGCCATGTCGTGGCCCCGCCACTCTTCCTTGTGACCGTCTTCACGGGTGACGACATACACGCAGGCCTGCTGCTGGAGGCGGCGCCCTCCCCAGGTCCAGACCCGCCGGAAGCTGGTGACCTCCCACACGCCCTCCGGGCTGCGCAGCTGCTCACCCACCCGGAGTGGACGGGGCGGCTGAGTGTGGAAGCTGCGGGGGCCAGGCGTCAGGCCGTTGTCCTTCAGGTCGGTGCACCCCGAGCACATCCACACCGTCTCGCCGTGAAGCCGGTAGATGGCCCAGCAGTCCGTGTAGCAGGTCGAGCACACGAACCGGCAGTCCGCAGAGGCGAGGACCGTTGCCGCGTACGTCAGGCGGGGCATGCGGCTGATGACCAGGCCGAAGTGGCGTCCGGCGGACACGGTTTCTCCTTCCAAGGGGGTGGTGAGCAGCGCGGGCGGCCTGCCGGACGGGTCAGGGGGCGGCGGTCCACAGGGGGAGCCCGGTGGTGGTGCGGGCGCTGACGCCCGGGCGCACAGGAACGTCGCGGTAGTCGGACACCTTCACGTAGCCGCCCCGCTCGGTGTCGAGGCGGACCGGGGCGCCCTCCCATTCCCACTGCTCGATGAGTTCCGCGGGGAGGTTCTCGACGTCGTCGGCCTCCACCTGTACGGCCCAGGCGGTCAGTTCCTCGCCGTATTCCTGGCGCCACTCCTTCAGGACGGTGAAGAGGTGGGCGAAGTCGTCGACCAGGGCCAGGGCGCGCGCCTGGTCGGGGGCGGGGGCCTCGGCGTAGGTCGGTGCGTCGGGGCGGGTGCGCTCACCAAGGCTCATCAGCCAACGCATGGTCAGAACATCTCCCTCGTCGGGCTGGCGGTGTCGGTCTGGGGTGCGGGGCGGTGGGTCAGGGGCGCCCGGACGGCTCGGGCTTGCGGTAGCGGTAGAGGAAGCGCGCGGCCCACGTGCGGCTGGCGAAGCCGGGGATGCCGCCGCCGCTGCCGGGGCGGTTGCCGGGATACTCGGCCACCCATGCCCGGCAGTCCGCGTGGTACCAGGCGACCCCGTAGCAGGTGGCGCGCTCTCGGCGGTCGAGGACGCGGTAGCCGTACGAGCCGGTGTTGGCGGTGAACGTGAACTCCTCAGGCACGGTGGCTCCTTCGGCTCGGCTTCCGGGTGCGAGAGGGGGCGGGGCGATCCGGGTCGCCCCCTCTCGCACTACTAATAATAGTGTCTTTTGGGGTGACGTGAACCCACCCCTGACCTGCGCTTCTTTTCGGGTGTCAGGGAGTGCCGACCAGGTACGGGCGGTGGCCGCGCGGGCGCCTGCGCTGCTGGGCGCGCAGAGAGTCGGCTTCCTCCTGGGTGCGGTGGGCGCGCTCGCGCTCTTCAGCGGCTGCGTCGACGCAGTAGGGGGCCCACCACTGCAATCCCCTGACCTTCTGGGTCAGTGAGTCGGGACGGTCGGCCAGCACCAGCAGCAGGACCGGGTGCGGGGAGAGAGCGAGCCACTGTGCGGCGGTCCGCCAGGCGGCTTCGGCGGCTTTCCGTGCGGGGAGCGCGGCACGGGCTTCGCGCTCCAGGCGGACGGCTTCGGCCTGGTGGTAGGAGGCGGACCAGGTGAGGAAGCGCAGCAGGCCGGGAGTATCGCGCTGCCGGGAGGCCTCCAGAATCGCGGGCAGGTCGGCGCGCTGCTCGACGTGCTCGGCGCACCCGCGCAAGACGGCGGTGAGTACCGCGGCCGTCTTCTGCGACGGTGGGTGATCTGCGGCGGAGAACAGCGGGTATACCGAGACCTCGGGGCGGTCGAGGCTGTCGCGGTAGAGGGTAAGGCTGCCGTGGTAGCCGGTGCGGCCGTTGGCGAGTCGCGGGAGGTCCTCGTCGGGGGCGGTGGTCTTGAAGGCGTTCACGGGGCCGAGACAGGCGCGTACGGCGGTGAACTGGTCCCAGTGGTGGGGGTCGGTGGTGCCGGTGACGTGCACGCTGCCGCGCATCGCTCCGCCCAGCTCGAACACGACGGCGTCGGCGTCGCGGGGGCCGGCGGTGGCGCGCACGGGGCCGGCGGGCGTGTCGATGGTCAGGCTCAGGCTGGTCATGGGCTGCGACTCCTCGGGGCTCGACGGGGTGGGCCGGGGGGCCTGCCGCCCCGCGCTCGGCGAAGGGGAGGGGGCGAGCGTCGGGGCGGCAGTCGGCCAGTGGCGCGCTGGCCGGGGCGGGCCGTCCACGCCCCCGTACCGGGGAGGAGCGTGGACGGCGTCTGTGGGGCTATTCCTGCGGCTGCTTGTGTCGGCGGAGGTTGCCCCGGTCGGTCAGGCGGCCACACGGACAGTCCGCGTAGCGGCGGCCGTGCATCTTGACGAACTTCCCGCCGAGTGCGAGGCCGTTGACTTGCTCGGTCGTGCCGGAAACCGGCTCGGTGTTGGTGCAGTAGCCGTCCGGCGTGGCAGCGGGCTTGTCGCTCATGAGCGCTCCCCGGTGGATCGGTGGGGGTGGCGCAGTACGGGGGCATGGCAGACCAGCACGGGCGGCGCGGGGTCGTCTGCGGAGCAGGAAGTGACTGCTACGTGGAACTCGTGGGTGTCCATGGGGTGCAGCCATCCGGCCCGTACGTCCCAGCCGCACGCGCGTAGGCCAGCGTCGGCGGTCGTAGCGACGAGGACGGCGTCACGGACGCTGTTGTCCAGGGCGAACGTCAGCAGCATGAAGAACTGCACGAACTCCTCATCGGAGTGATCCACGCGCAATGATCCCGGCTCGACGGAGACGTACAGGTCGGCGCTCGCTTCCGTGCCGTCCGTACGGTCGGCCGTGATGTTGAGTTCGTGGCTCCCCTCGCCCAGGGCCGGGAGTAACGCGGTCAGTGCGTGCAGGGCGCGGCCCATGGCGGCCCCGGACGCCGGGGCGTCGTCGTCGGGCCGCGGAACCTCCGGCTCAGGCATGCGGGTCCTCCAAGTCGGAGTCGGGGAGCTGGAGGAGAACGGGGGCGGGGTAGACCTCGCGCTTGACAGCGGCGACGTCGGGGCACGGAATGACGGCCTCCTGGAGCGCGGCCGTGTCCATGGGGTGAAGCCACCCGTCCCGTATGGACCAGCCGCACGCACGGGGGTTGGGGTCGGCGGCCGTGGTGGCGATCAGGACGGCGCTGCGCATCGTGCTGCCCTCCAGCGCGAACACCAGCAGCATGCGCAGGGCGCAGAACTCTTCTTCGTCCAGGACGGCCAGGCGGAGCGGCTCCATGCCGATGGAGAGATCGGTTCGGCCCGTGACGAATGCGTGGTCGGTCCGCTCGGCCACGAGGTTGAGTGTGTGCTCACCGTCTCCGAGTGCCTGGAACACGGCGGAAAGGGCGGTGAGGGTGCGACTCATGGCGGCTGCGATGGCGTCGTCTCCGGGGTGGGTGAGCTCCGGGCGTGCAGGCATGAGGACTCCTTGCATGGCGGGCGGTGGGCGGTGGGCGCCGGAGGCCGGCCGCACTGCGCCCCTGGGCACAACGGGTGTCCTGGGCGCGCGGGCGGCTGCGCCGACGCATCGTGCTGCCGCTACGCGGCAGGGGCCGGGGCGGGAGCGCTCGGCGCTCCCTGCGGGGCTGGGGCGCTGCTCCGGGCTCTGGGTCGGTCGGGCCCGTGCGGGCCGGGCTGGGGGAGTTGCCCGGCCCGCACGGGGGTCTGTCAGCCGTGCGCGGCGGCGGCCGCGAGGGCGGGTACCGCGAGTGCTTCCAGGGCGGCGGCCTGGTCGGCGTCGGCGAGCGTCTGCGCGGTCGACGTGACGGCCTGCATCACACCCCCGGCCGTCATCTGCCCGCCCCGGACGAAGTGGGCAAGGATCATGTCCTTGGCCTCGTTGCCGATGCTGAGCGACTTGGTGACGTGCTCGATCGTCTTCGTCGGCTCGTCCAGCGTCTTACCGGCGGCGGCCTCCATCTCGTACACCTTGGCCTCGACGTACTCCTGTGACAGGAACGTGCGCACGGCGTCGGTGGTCTTGGATGTGATCAGCTCCAGCGTCTTGCGCTGGGTCTGGCCGGACCAGGACACAACGCCCTCGTCCTGCTTGCCTCCGAGGTGCACAGCGCGCATGACGTCCTTGGTCTGGGTCAGACCGTTGCGGCAGACCTGGATGACCGCACGCGGGGTGATGGTGTACGCCCCCGCTCCGACTTCGCTGTTGGTGATGACGAACCCCGCCGAGATCATCGGGAGTTCGTCACCGCTGCGGCCGTCGAACGGGGAGCGGTAGCCGCGCAGCAGGTTGCGGGCCTGGATCGCGACCGCTTCGGACTCGACGCGCACGTACATGCGGCGGTCGGTGAGGTCGCACCCCGTGATCCGGGTGGGGTGGCCGGACTTCTGCACCCCGTCCAGGGCGGCCAGCAGCATGTCAAGGTTGTCCATCAGCTTGTAGCTGTCGGACAGCAGCGCGCGGGCCACGCCCTCACCGGGCATGCCGGGGCCGTTCTCGCCCCGGAACGCGCGGAGCATGAAACGGCGCTCCGGCCCCTCACGAAGCCACGCGTTGACGTTCTCGTCCAGCAGCGGGACGTTTTCCGCGCGCATGCGGCGCAGGTACGCCAGCGGGATGCGGAGCTTGTCAGAGATCCCCTCGTCGGCAACGGCGGTGGGCCGGTAGATGCCGTCTACGGCCGTCACGCCGCGCGCGCTGAGTTGGGCCTCAACGCCTTCGACGTGCACGTTTCCCTCGCGCATCCGCAGCGCGGACGCGGGGGCGATGACGTCCAGCTTCCGGCGCTGTCCGTCCTCCAGGATGCTGACCAGGTCGGACAGGTCGGCGTTACGGGCGCTTGTGGGGGCGACGTTCGTAGCGCGCTCGGCGAACTGCTGAGTCATGCGGTGTTCCCTTTCGCTGTTGGTCTCTGCGGGTCGGAGGGCGGGGCCACCGCCCCCCGAACAACTGCAATAATAGTGTGTTTTAGGGGTGAGTGAACCCACCCCTGACCTGCACACTTAGACCATCGGCGCGCGGAACTCGGGAAGCGGCGTCAGGCTCTGCCGTCGTACGTTCGTGACAGCGGGCACCGGCATGGCGCCGATCACCTTGCACAGGTCGTAGCGGACGGTGTGAGCCGCTCCCACCGGTCCGGCCTGCGCCTTGATCGCCTGTACCCAGTAGAGGCCGTGACGCCGTGTCAGGCTCCCGTGATACCTGACCTTCTGCCACAGGACCGGTCCGGCGTCCTGTGGGTCAAGGATCTGAGCTACTGAGAGCGCAAGCTGATTCGCCACCCGCTCAGACAGCAGCAGCTCCATGAACGCGCGGTCAACCGTCGCCCGGTCGACCGGCACATCGGCCATGGCGGGGCCGGTGTGGCCGGTGCGCACACCCATCGCCCAACCCAACTCGAAGAACGACCCGACCACGTCCAGCTGTTCGGGAGACACCCTCAGAGCGTCCGGGTCCCTCTCGCTGCGCGCCATCTCCCGCAGCGCGTAACGGGCCTGCTCCTTCTCGGCGTCCGTGAGCGGGGCTCCGGCTTCCCGGGCCTGCTCTGCAATCCGCGTGTTCTCCATGGTCCCTTCCTCTTTCCTTGATGCCGGGTGGAAGGGGGCGCCCCAACCGGGCGCCCCCGTGCGGATTACTTCAGGAATCCGTTCGACCGGAGGAATTCGGCCGTGATGTGCGCGATTCCGTGGGGCTTGTAGATCTGCGGGAATCGCCGCAACTCAACTTCCATGCGCCCCGACTCGTCCGGGTCGATGAATTCCTGAACCAGGCGGTACGGCTCCTCACCCGTCGGCATTTCCAGCACGACCGGACCGGCGGCCTTGGTCTCGAACCGAATTCCGGTGTAATTCCGGTCGCAGTTGTGCACGATCGTCACTCCTGCTCGCGAGCACAGCAGGGGCAGGAAGTTAGCGATCGTGCGGGCCTGCACTGCAAGCCCAGTCATGGGCGCGTCTGCGCCTCGCACCCCGCGCACGATCCCGTCAGTGATCGTCAGTTCCACGTCTTTCCCCTTCGTTGGTCCCTTGCGGTTCCCGGGGGTCGCCTCCCCCAGGACTTCAAATAATAGTGTCTCTTTCGCTCGGATGGAACCCTGTTGCGCTGCGGGTTGCGCTGGATGTTGCGCCATGGTGTTGCGGTAGAGGTTGCGCTGGGTGTTGCGCGGCCTCCTGGGGGTCTCCGCGTCACCCCTGGTCATCCCAACAATCAGGCGTGGTGCGTCTGCTGACATCCCCTCTGCTGCCGCTGCTCCCTGCCCGAATGAGAAGAGAAGGGGGTGGGGGCGGGCGTGGTCGGCGCGGCGGCTTCGGGGATCGGGCGCGGCTGGTGTCTTGTGCGGCGCGTCGGCCTGTGGCCGTCGCGCGGGGTGGGGGAGTGGGCGGGGTGCTGCCGGAGGCAGCCCCAACCCTCCATCCGCACACGGGCAATTGGGCCCCGGAGGGGCTCTGTTGCCTTTCCCTGGTATTCCGTGATTTACTTTTCCTCACGGAATACAAATCAAATGCCTTATCTTTAAGGGAATCGGAGATTCCCCTAAGCCCGCTCATTCGAAGGTATATGACCAACCGTCAACTAAAACCCCAACACTCCACCCATAAAACAAAATAGACACCCTCGATTTGTGCCGGAGGCACAAACCCCTTTCCCGCTCTTTTCCGTGCCGGAGGCTGCCGTTATGGAAAATGGCCGGAGGCCAATTTCCATAACACCCGCCGGAGGCGGGGCAATTCGCGCGGGGACGCGCGAAACGAGCGAAGCGAGTATTCGGCTGCCGGAGG